>JAFDVQ010000009.1 GCA_018268915.1 Acidobacteriota bacterium | reverse complement strand
TGGAGATTGAGCTGATCACGCCGGTGGCCATGGAAAAGGGCCTGCGGTTCGCGATCCGCGAAGGCGGACGCACGGTAGGCGCGGGTACGATTTCGGAAATCATCAAGTAAGGGATCAGAGATCAGTGATCAGGGGTCAGTGATCAGAAAGAACTGACCGACTTCACTGAGGGCTGAGAGAAAAGAAACTGATCACTGTTCGTTGAACACTGATCATTGGAGTTTGGAAAATGCGGGATATTGTCACATTGCAGTGTTCGGAGTGCAAGGAGCGGAATTACTCAACGACGAAGAACAAGAAGACGACCACAGGCCGCCTCGAGTTCAAGAAGTTCTGTAAGCGCTGCCGCAAGCACCAGCCGCACAAGGAAACGAAGTAAAAGACAGGGAACAGGGATTAGGGAACAGGGATCATTTTTGGATTCGCCGGGAAAGTTGAATGGCGAGAGTTGAACCCTGACCACTGATCACTGACCCCTGAATTTAGGGGCGTAAGCTCAACGGTTAAACTGTCGGTCTCCAAAACCGAACTTGGGGGTTCGAATCCCTCCGCCCCTGCCAGATTGAGAAGCAGGGAACAGGGATCAGGGAACTGGGATCAGTAAAGCGCATGGCCGCCACGATCGATGAAAAAACGATCACTGATCACTGATCACTGAGCACTGTTCTTTGAGAAGGAATTGAAGTATGGCAACAGAGTCAGCAATCAAGAAGGGCGACGACAGCTCGATCAAGCGTCAGCAGCCGGGGGCGCTCGCGAATGTGTCAGAAGGCGCGCTTGGCATGTGGGGTAATCTCAATCGCTTTCTGAGCGACGTGCGGGCCGAGATGAAGAAGGTCGTTACGCCGACGCGGAAGGAAGTGCAGGCGACGACCTCAGTCGTGATCGTCACGGTATTTATCTTCGGGTTCTTCTTCTGGGTGACGGACAGCGTCTTCAGCAGGGCCCTTCAGGCGATACTTCACAAGCTGGGCGCGCAGTAGGAATGCAGGATCGAATCGAGACAGCAATGGCAGAAGAAACAGAAAACTCCGCCGAACAGCAACCGACGCCCGAACATAACGAGCGCTTCAAGTGGTACATCCTTCACGCCTACTCAGGTTTTGAGCGCAAGGTGCGTGAGTCGATCGAGAGCCGCGTGCAGGCCTTCGGTCTGAAAGACAAGGTGGGCCGCGTGATGATTCCCACCGAGCCAGTGACAGAGATTGTCAACGGCAAGAAGCGTACGGTGGAGCGGGTCTTTCTACCTGGATACGTACTGGTCGAGATGGATCTCGACAACAACCTCTGGCATGTGTTGAAGGACACGCCAAAGGTTACCGGCTTTCTGGGAACCGGCGACAAGCCGGTAGCGCTGAGCGAGGAAGAAGTGAGTTCGATCCTCTTCCGCAGCGAGACGGCGAAGGAAAAGCCGCGGCTTAAGATCAAGTTTGAGAAGAACGAGTCCGTCAGAATCACCGATGGACCCTTTGCCAACTTCAACGGTGTGGTGGATGAAATCAACGAAGATCGCGAGACACTGAAGGTGATGGTGACGATCTTCGGCCGCTCGACGCCGGTGGAATTGGAGTTCGGCAAAGTCGAAAAGATTGAGTAGTTGCAGCTTCTAGCTACTAGCTACTAGCTTCTAGCCGGATCGAAACCTAGCCACTTCCGGTTTATTAGCGAACGCTGAGGCGCAACACCAAAATTTGCACGAGAACAGATCAGCTAGTAGTTAGCGGCTGGAAGCTAGTAGCTGGTTCCGAAGGAACGCAATGGCACCTCCGAAAAAAGTAAGCGCGATGGTCAAGCTGCAGATCGAAGCCGGTAAGGCTACGCCTGCACCGCCGGTAGGTCCGGCGCTGGGCCAGGCGCAGGTCAACATCATGGAGTTCTGCAAGCAGTTCAACGCGCGCACGCAGAACAAGGAGATGGCCGGGCTGATTATTCCGGTTGTCATCACGGTCTATGGCGATCGCTCATTCACATTCATCACCAAGACGCCTCCTGCTTCGATCTTGTTGAAGAAGGCTGCGGGCCTGCAGAAGGGCTCCGGCACTCCCAACAAGGACAAGGTCGGCAAGGTGACGGAGAAGCAGGTTCGCGAGATCGCCACGCAGAAGATGCCTGACTTGAATGCCGCATCGATCGAGACCGCGATCAAGAGCATCAAGGGTACTGCCCGGTCCATGGGAATCGAAGTCGTAGGGTAAGTCCGGACTGGCTTACACGTCGTAGTCAAAAAAAGGCTCTCCCATATGGGAGAGCCTTTTTGCGGGAGGGACTGGATCATTTCCCCGGTCCCCAAATACGAGGGACCGGGGGCACCCGCTCCAACGAATGAATTCCAAAAATTGGAAAGCCCTCCGAACCGCGGAGGGCTTTTGTCTTGTGAATCCGGCCGGGACAGATCGCTTCGGCTTATTTCGAAGGAGGCTGCGGCGTGAAAATCTCGCGCCTGCTCGGCTCGGGTTTCGGTTTCGGCTTCGGAGCTTTCTTGACTTCTTTGCGACCTTTGTCTTTGCTTCCCATGAGTGACAGTGTGCCATAGTTTGGGTTCCCCGGGAAGGCCGGGGAATCCAAACAGTTCTCAGTTTCCGGTCTCCAGTTGTCAGTTGCCGGAGGTCGTTGCGGGAACCTTTTTCTCTTCAGTGGCGGGCGCGGCCGCGGTGCGCTGAAGATGGTCGTGGTTGAGTATGGCGTTGAAGACCAGGGCATAGTCGCCGATGGTTTCGCCGCGATAGACGGGATTGTTGCCGAAGAGTAGAACGCTGCCGGTTCCGAGATGTGCGTTGATGACGACTGCGTGTTCGGCGATGGAGCTCGCCTTGTCGAGAAGGCCGTCCAACAGGAGCGTCTTGCTGTCATTGAAGCGCAGGATGACTTCGGGGCGCATTTGTTCAGGGATGACGGAGAAGTTGTTGCGCATTTGCTCTTCGTTCAGCTTCTTAGCTTCCCACGGCTGGGTCTTCTCGAGTGTCTCGGCCTCGACAGCTTTGCGGCCAAGCGGTTCGTCATTATCTTCGACGCTTCCGCGGCCGGTGGGGCGCTGTGAGTAAGGGTCCATCAGGAGACGCCCACCTCTTCCACCGAGGGTATTGCTGATGTTGAATGCCATGCCGTTGGCGCTCATCACGGGAAGATTGCCGCTGTATCCGAAGGCTACGGGATTGTCCTTGGCGACGAAGGTCGTGTTCAGCACGGTTCCAACAACGCGGGCATCACCCTTCGAAACCGAGCTGACACCTGGAGCAAGTCCGGTGTCGATCGCGAACTGCGCGGTGTCTTCGGATGTGATGAGAAGACCGCCTTTTTCGACGAAGGTGCGGAGATGTTCGAGACCGTTGTAGCCGAGGCCGGGGCGGATGTCGTCAGTTGAATCGTCACCGATTTGAAGATTGGGCGTGATGTCCGACTTCTTCCAGGGCATTGGATTGTTCCAACGGGGCAAGCCATTGATGATGTCCTGTGTTGACCCGTGGCCGACAGGCGCAAAGATGATGACGTCGTATTTAGAGCGCAAGTCGTCTTCTTTGGCGGCGGTTTGAGTGCTGATGTAGTCGAAGGGAATTCCGGCGGTGTCGAATGCGTACCGCCACCATCCTTCGGTTTGCGTTGCGAGCCAGGTGTGCATCATGGCGATGCGGGGAGCGGAGGCGTCGTGCATGGACACGCTGGGTGCGGCGGAGATTTTCGTGCCGTCGAGAGCGAGGTTGCGGAGTGTGTCGGCGACTTTGTCGTCGGCGCCAGAGATGAGCAGGGAACCGGCGGCGAAGTGCTTGCCGTCAGCGTCAAAGGGCTTTTCGGCGACTTGGATTTTTGCGCCTTTGAGCTTGTAGATAGCGGAGAGCAGCGAGATCTGGCCCGAGTTGTTGATTGCGATCACAGAACCCGAGCCATCGAGTTTGCCCGCAAGTTTGGCCGGGTCTTCGACGGGTTTCATGCTCGCTTTGAGGATTGCAGGATCTGTTACGCGGACGATTTTCAGGTTGAAAAGGTGCGTGAATGACCAGCCGGTGTCGTCGTAGGGGTGCTTCTGCGGATCGTCGGGCGCCCAGTACTGGCGATCGAGGAGCGCATCGGCGGCGCGGGAGTAAGGCTGGTCCATGCGGATGACAATGGAGCCGGCCGCGAAGGTCTCCTGCTTTGGCTTGTCACCGCGTTTCTCGCCGGCGATGGAGGAGGTGGTCGCGTCGGAGAGCTGCTGAATCTCGACGTGCTGGCGTTGCAGGACCTTGAGCAATTCAACTTCGCGATTGGTTGCCCCTGCATCCGGCGCGATCACGTAAGCTGCGGGGCCTTCGAGAGTGGGCTTCTGAACAGCGCGTTTGCTCTTCGCGTAGTAGTTCTCGAGGAAGTGGTGCGTGTGCTGCGAAAAGTAGGAGATGGTGGAAAGCAATGCTGACTGCTCGTAGTTGTTATTGTCGCGCTGCGACCAGTTCACGATGGGCCACGGGGGATTCTGCCTGTACCAGGTGCGCGAATATTCCTCGGGATCGAGGATGCGCTTTTCGGTGTCGGCGCCTCCATTGCCGAATGTCTCATAGAGGCGGCTGATTCCGTTGTGCATGGAGGCGAGAAACATCAGGTAGCCCGGGCTCCAGGTGTCGAAGTCGCCGTGAGTGAAGACCCCGGGCATGCCGAAGTTCTGCATTGCGGCGACGTTGTTCCACCCGAGCTCGGCCCACTCGTCGGCAAGCAGCGGGTCAACCCATGCGTTGTATGGCCCGTCGCCGACGGTGTTGTCGTAGAGGAACGGCACGGACTCATGCAGGTCGTGCAGGACCTGCGCGTGCCAGTCGAGATAGGTGTTCAGAACGTTGCGCGTGAGGTCGAGCGTCATGCCCATCGCATCGCGGTTGTTGTCGTGCGCAACGTAGTGTCCCCAGTAGAGGAGGTGCGGATACTTCTCGGTGGGGTGGGCCTTGTGCCAGCGGTAGATGTCGACCATCCGATCGCGGCCATCGACTTCGACTACCGGAGTGATGAGAACGATCATGTGCGAGCGGATGAACTTGATGTAAGGCGAATCGTCGACGGCCAGGCGGTAGGCGAGCTCCATCAGCGCGGTGGGCGCGCCGGTTTCGGGCGAATGGATCGTGCCGGTGATGTAGTAGACGGGGTAGGACTGGTCGATGAGAGCGCGGGCCTTGGAGTCGTCAAAGTTGATGGTGCGCGGGTCGGCGAGCTGAGCGAGTCGCTGCTTGTTGGCGTCGGCGTTCTTGAGCAGTTCCACGTCGGCTACGGCGACGGCAATCTGCTCGCGGCCTTCCTCAGTGTGGCCGATGGTGTAGACCTTCACGCGCGGTGAAGCTGCGGCGAGCAGCCGGAAGTATTTGTAAGTGTCCTCCGCATAAGGCAGGATGTCGGGCGCACCGGAGACATCGCCGAGGACTTTGGATGGAGTAGGGATGGTCTTCGAGGCGGGAAGGTAGTCGACAAGTGGCGAGGTGAAAGTCGGATCCGTCGTGTACTTGTGGATGTGGTCGGTGTACTCCTGGTCGACGGGCTGTTGGGGATCGCGGGCAAAGTTGGTGTTCAGCGATTGGGCGGGAAGAGGGGCTGCGGCACTGAAAATAGGAAGGGTGCAAAGAAGCAAGGCCAGTCGAATTGGGCGCATAATGTCCTTCGTGTTAGGTTCTGTGCATTCAGGAACGGGACGCGGAGATCATGGCGATCGCCACGGCACCGAACGGCAACCCGAGTAACGACCTTGCATGGGAAATGAAGAGGAGCGTGGAGCCGGTTCAGGAATGCAACTTGGAGAAAACTATACGGCATCCAGTGAGGCTTCAAGAAATGGAAAGATTAGAGCCCATCGAGTGATCCGTTGTGATCTGCTGAGCCCACAGCGGGTCGATTTTCGGCGAGACAAAAAATCAGAACAATCAAGACCGCTGACGCTGCCTCTGGCGCATCCCAACCTAGGCGATTTGATGTATCGCCAAGGAGAGGTTTGCTTATGACAGATTATCGAGTGAATAGAGGTGAATCGCAGGAAGATCAGGTCACTGCAGCCATAGAGAATACAACGTCCAAAGTTCCATCAAGCGCGTTCCTTGCGCTGGCTTTGGCCTCCATGGCGGTGTCGGCAACATTCCAGGCCCTGAACCGGAAGCACGAGTCAATCTTCATCGGGCAGTGGGCAGCGCCGTTCCTACTGCTGGGCATCTACAACAAAATGGTCAAGCAGCACGGTTCAGATGGACGAAATAAGAGTCGCGGCGAGAGTAGCTACAGCGAAGGCTTTTCCAGCTATCGTTCGCCAGAAAGTTCTTATAGTCAGACCGCTGGAATCTAAAAATCAGGCACCGAAAAATGAGAGGGCAGGCGATCTTGCGATTGCCTGCCCTTTTCGCTTGTAGCTGACTTGAAGGTTATTCGCCGCGAGCGCTCACGGGAGCGGTGACGAGCACCTGCTGAGGCGCAGCCACCTTCGCCGACGGCACATGCAAGTCAACCTTCAGAGATTTCACTTCCGTCTTGGCGTTGGATGGGGCTGTGAAGCTGACCTCGTACTGACTACTCAGCCTGTGACGGAGATCCTGGAAGAACGGCTGCAGTGACACCGGGTTGCCGAGACCTTGCCAGTAGCTGTTGCCGCCCGTTGCCTGGGTGACCAGCAGCAGCAGGTTCTGACCAGCATTGGTTTCGTAGCCGGTGTTGTTGGCACGGCCGGTGTTCCTCCAATAGATCGAGTAGACCACCAGCCCAGCGCGGACAGAGTCTTTGATGGCGGTCTGCACATACGGGTCTTCGGGGTCGAAACGGCGCTCGTAGTTATCGACACCGTCCGTGATCATGACTACTTCGCGGCGCGCGGTGCGATCGTGCGAGGGCCAGTTTTTAGCGAGATCGGAGAGACAGAAGTAAGGGCTGGCATTCTCGCCAGGTATGCCTGTGCTGAGGTGCAGGCCTTTCAGTACATCTGCGGCATTCGACGAGAGCTGCGATGAAAAGGCTGCGCGGCCCTGCTGCATGTAAGCGATGGCCATACGCGTGTTCGGCGGCATTTCCTTCACAAAGGTCTGAATGTCGCTGAACTGGGTGCCGAGGCTGGCGCGAGCGCCTGCATCGAGCAGCAAGACCAATTCAACCGGGCTATTGCTTTCCTGCAGCTGATTAAAGCTGGTCACGGTGGATTCTTTTCCGTTCACCTTGACCTTGAGATCCTGAGGGGAGATTTGGCCGACGTTGCCGTTCTTGGCTGAGGGCAAAACTGTCACAACAGCGCGCCCCTGGCCCTGCTGATTGTTCTGGGCGAAAACGGGAGAAGCCGCCATCAACGTACCGGCGGTAAGTGCGATTGCTACAATTCCGATCCTATTCATAAACTTAATCCTCAATTTGCTACCCCGGTCGTCACTTCTCTAAGCGGGGTTATCTCTTAACCATTTCCTTGTATTTAGATGCTCTACGCTCGAATTTGTTGCGGTGGTGAGGTAACACCCGCCCAACGTGCGGATTGCAGCTGCAACGAGAAAACCGCATCTCGCTCGCGCACCCGTCGCGTATTCATCGAATTTTGAACGAATTTTTATGAGCTGTTGTAAAGACCCTTCGATGATTCAGGACGCAGTACTTCCCCCACCACACCACTAGCAAGCACATCAAAGGAGAGCTTAGTGAGACAGGCAATCATGCGTCTGGCCGCCCCGGTCTGCGCCGCAGTATTTCTTTCGGTTCCTCACCTTCATGCACAGCAATTTCCCCTTCTGGCCGTAGGCGAGCTTAACGATTCGAGGGCTGGAGCGTGGGCTGACGTATCGGGACTTACTTACACACTTGAGAACGGAGTGCCGGCCAACAATCTGGGTGGGTTCGGCTCGGCAATAACGTACGCAGGCGGCAACGAGTTTCTGGCTCTTCCTGACCGCGGGCCGAACGCAGTGCCGTTTAATCCTGCCGTGGATGACACAGTCGCATACGTGAATCGATTTCACACGGTGCATTTGAATCTGACTCCGAATCATTCCGGATCAGGGTTGCCGTTCGAACTCAAGCCGCTGCTGCAGCAGACGACACTGCTGTGGAGCGCAACGCCGCTGGTGTACGGAAATGTGAACGGCTCGGGTGTGCCGCCGATCAACGGTGTGCTGCGGTACTACTTCACGGGGCGATCTGACGGGTTCGATGCGAAGCAAAATTCGGGCGATCCGAATGACGCTAGGTTCGATACGGAAGGTATTCGCGTGTCGAACGACGGCAAGAGTGTGTTTATCTCGGACGAGTACGGACCGTACATCTATCAATTTGATCGCAACACCGGAGTGCGGCTACGGACCTTTGCACTACCTGCCTCGTTCTATGTGACAAATCTGTCGGCGGTGGGCGCGACGGAGATCAGCGGGAACACTGCTGGCCGCACCGCGAACAAAGGTATGGAAGGGCTTGCGATCACTCCGGATGGCAAGACGCTGGTGGGGGTTATGCAGGCATCGCTGATCCAGGATGCGGCGCAGAAGGGCGCGGCGGCAAAGCTTCTTCGTCTTGTGACGATTGATATTGCTTCAGGACAGGTGACCGGCCAGTATGCGTACGGCCTGACGACGGGGTCGGGCGTGAGCGAGATTCTGGCGCTGAACAATCATGAGTTTCTGGTGGACGAACGGGATGGTCATGGGCGCGCGGATGGAAGCCTGGCGGTGGTGAAGCAGCTCTTCAAGATCGACCTGACCGGGGCGACGGACGTGAGCGGGATGGATGGGAAGACGGCGGCTACGCATGAGGTTGCGAAGACACTGTTTGTCGACCTGGTTGCGTCGATGAACAAGGCGGGAATCTCGTCCGCCGAGATTCCCGCCAAAATCGAGGGCATCTGTTTCGGGCCGGATCTGAGGGGCGGCGGAGAAACCATCCACACGCTGTGGGTGGCCAACGACAACGACTTCAGCGAGACCGTTCTCGACCCGGATGGCAACACGATCGCCAACCCAAATCAGTTTTTTGTCTTTGGTTTCAGGGACACTGATCTGGGTGGATCGGCGTATGTACCTCAATTTCAGGAGAGCCGGGAGCTTCCAGCGTTCCTGAGGTAGCGATTGCGGGCGCAGGGGGCCAACCATCCCACTGCGCCTGAATCCTTCGGGGCGGGCTAGCTATCTAAATACAAGGCCCAAGTTTTAGACGTTTATTGCACTTCCGCTTCCAATCCGCTAAGATTTATGAATGTGCTCGGAGCCTGGCTCCGGGCCGTCAATTGCACCACGGCATTTGGACCTGTTCGAGGCGGTAAGCGCCGGGGTATCAGGCGTATAACCTCCAGGTTCCCCGAAAAGGGGCTGGCAACTGCGGTGGGAGACGAGGATCTGATGGCAAAGCAAAGCAAGAATATTACGAAGGCGCGCGCGGCTGTGACCAAGCCGGCATATCCGCTTGCAGAAGCGGTAACCCTGCTGCAGCAGGTGAAGTTCGCCAAGTTTGATGAGACGGTTGATCTGACGATGCGTCTGGGTGTGGACACCCGGCATGCCGACCAGATGGTGCGCGGGACCGTGGTTCTGCCGCACGGACTGGGCAAGACCAAGACCGTTGCCGTGATCGCCACCGGCGATCGGCAGAAGGAAGCGCAGGACGCTGGCGCCGATTTCGTAGGCGGCGAAGAGATGGTGGAGAAGATCCAGAAAGAGAACTGGACCGACTTCGATGCCCTGATCGCGACGCCCGACATGATGAAGGTGGTCGGACGCCTGGGCAAGGTGCTCGGACCCAAGGGCCTGATGCCCAATCCGAAGACCGGAACAGTCACCCAGGACGTGGCTGCGGCGGTAAAAGAGATCAAGGCCGGTAAGGTGGAGTTTCGCGCCGACAAGACGAGCCTGGTGCACGTGCCGGTGGGCAAGCTGAGCTTTGACTCGCAGAAGCTGATTGACAACGCGACGACCGTGATTACGTCGATCGTGCGCGCGAAGCCTTCGGCCGCGAAGGGCAAATACATCAAGAGCGTGACGCTGAGCTCGACGATGGGTCCCGGAGTTCCGCTGGATTCAGCAGTTGCTGACGCGGCAGGCAAGCACTAAAAGCAGGGATTAGGGATCAGTGTTCAGGGATCGGAAACGAACCTGATCCTGATGTAATCCTTACAGATCTGGCATTGATTTGACATGGCGCCTGGTTGGCGCGTGAAAGCGAGGGCAGAGGAGGGAAGTCCGGTCAGGGTTTACTGATCCCTGATCCCTGTTCCCTGACCTCTGCCGAGCGGAGCGAAGGCAATGGCAATTTCGAAGGCGAAGAAGACGGAGAAGGTGAATCAGCTCGCGAAGGAGCTGGAAACCTCGACTACCGCGATTATCGGCACGTTCAGCAAGCTGACCGTTGCCAAGGATTATGAACTGCGTAAGGTTATCCGCGAGGCGGGTGGCAAGTATCGCGTGGTGAAGAACAAGCTGGCTGCTGTTTCGAGCGAGAACTCGAAGGTTGGCCCGGCGCTGAAGGGCCTGAAAGGCGTGAACTCGGTTGCGTTCACTTCGGGCGACCCGGTTGCGCTGGCGAAGGTCTTCGCAAAGTGGGCTGGCGACAACGCTGAGTTTCAGTTCAAGCTGGGCATCGTTGACGGCAAGCTGATCAACGTGGAAGAGATCAAAGCTCTGGCGACCATGCCGGGCAAGGAAGAGATCTTCTCGAAGCTGCTGTTCTTGATCAATGCTCCGGCTCAGCGCCTGGTGACGGTTCTCAACGCAACTGGCCGCGATCTGGCCGTTGTGTTGAACCAGGGTGTCGAGAAGGAAAAGTTCAGCGCGGCCTAGCCGCGGGTTTCGAGGTATCCCAGGTCTCAAAAGCGAGACCCGGGGCACCCAGGTTTCTGGCTAGGGCTAGGAACTGATTCAAGGGTTTTGGCGGTAGAGCGGGCGGGAAGGGCGCTGGTCTGGCGCATCGGAAACTTACCGTTTGGGTTTGCGGCCGGGAATATCAATTTCGGATTTGAATGGAGAATAGACATGGCGGATCTCGCACAGTTGGAAGAACAGATTGTTGGGCTGAGCCTGCTAGAGGCTGCATCCCTGGTTAAGAAGCTCGAAGAGCGCCTCGGCGTTTCGGCGGCAGCGGCAGCCCCAGTTGTGGTTGCTGGCGGCGGCGGTGGCGCAGCGGCCCCGGCAGCTGAGGAGAAGACTGAGTTCCAGGTCATCCTCAAGGATGCGGGCGCGAACAAGATCAACACCATCAAGGCTGTCCGCGAGGTCACCTCGCTCGGCCTGAAGGAAGCCAAGGACCTGGTCGATGGCGCGCCGAAGCCGTTGAAGGAGAGCGCGACCAAGGACGAGGCTGAGGCGATCAAGAAGAAGTTCGAAGGCGTTGCAACCATCGAAGTTAAGTAATTTGGTACGTGACTTGCAAGACCAGCCGGGACGCGCTACGATAATCGTTGCGCGTCTTTTCGGCCCTGCGGGCATATCCGCAATCTGGGCGAAAACCACACACGGCGCGTCTTGATAAGAGTCAAAGGGCACAATGATCGCATCCCCGGCTGGGCCAAGCAGCCTCGGAGCGAACATTAACGCGAAGTTCAAGTGCTCTAGTGTCAACAGGATACGCGGGCTTCCTGTTGATGGATGTCGATTGGCAGGCGACGGGCAGCAGAAGCGAGCTTTGGGATCGGCGACAGGATTTCAACAAAAATCGGATGGGGGCACAGGCTTTAAGCCGCGCTCGTGAGGAATTGCGTCCTCGCGGGCATTTGTGTCTCTGTCGCAGCGGATCAGGCGTTCGGGGCGAAATTTACGTTGCGTTAGCAGGCGCACAAGCCGGGGTACACCGGAGAGGTCTGCTTCCGATAGTGCATAGTCTACGAGCAATTCCAAAGTTTGTGATGCGTTTAAGTGAATTTGAGGCTACCGCTGCAAGAAGAAGGTCATGTTACGACCGGATTCGATAACAGCGACTCTCGGACTCTTATAGCGCACTGTCTTGAGGATCAACAACGCCTGAAGGGCGAATTTCAAAATGCCCCAACTGAGTAAACACGCTTGGCGCGGGACACCGGAACTTTGGCTGATCATTCGCCAGGGATTCCGGAGCAGGACTGGGAATGTGCAGTGAGCCAGTCCAGGCGATTCGGTTTGTAACGTCAGCAACTGCTGGTGCCTCGAGACTCGGGTGCCGGCCCGGCGCGATCCGAGGTGAGTATCGGCCGGCTTGATGAGCCTCAGGAGTGATGCATGCCTAACGAGAAGCGCGCGATTCGCAGCCGGCTCGATTTTTCCAAGATTCCTACAGCCACCCAGATTCCCAACCTGATCGAAGTGCAGCGCCGTTCGTACGAGCGCTTTCTGCAGATGGACAAGCTGCCCAACGAGCGCGATGACTCGGGGCTGCAGTCGGTGTTTGTTTCTGTTTTCCCCATCACCGATTTCCGCGGAATTTCGCAGCTCGACTTCGTCGATTACGCGATCGGCAACTGGGAGTGCAAGTGCGGCCACCTCAAGGGCCTCCACCACCTCCGTACTGCCTGTACGCATTGCGGCGCGATGGTGATCACGGATCCGTTCCTTCCTGGCGACGTTCTCTGCCACAAGTGCGGAACCTACAACAAGAACGTTCCCGACTTTTGTAACAAGTGCGGCGACCCAGTCGGCCTGCAGCTGAAGTATGACCAGCAGGAGTGCGAAGAGCGCGGCATGACGTTCTCCGCCCCGCTGAAGGTTACGGTCCGCCTGACGATTTACGACAAGGACGCGGAGACGGGCAACAAGACCATTCGCGACATCAAGGAGCAGGAAGTCTTCTTCGGCGACATTCCGCTGATGACTCCGAACGGCACGTTCATTGTGAACGGTACCGAGCGCGTGATCGTTTCGCAGCTCCACCGCTCGCCTGGCGTCTTCTTCGAGACCGCGAACAACCGTACGTACTTCCTCGGCAAGATCATTCCGTATCGCGGATCGTGGGTGGAGTTCGAGTACGACCAGAAGAACACGCTCTATGTCCGCATCGACCGCAAGCGCAAATTTCTGGGAACAATCTTCCTGCGCGCGCTGGGACTGCGTTCGGACGAAGAGATTCTCAAGACGTTCTACACGGTCGATCGCATTCACATTGAGAATGGCAAACTGCAGTGGGCAGTGCAGTCCGACGTCAAGCGTTCGACGCATCTGCTCGGTGCGAAGCCGGCGCATGCCGTTCTGCACAAGGGTGAAGAGATCGCGCACTCTGGCCGCAAAGTCACGGCAAACACGCTGAAGGCGATTCGAGCTGCGGGCATCGAGAAGATCGAGATTGAGAACGCCGAACTCGACGGTGCGATGACCGCGGCTGATGTCGTGGATCTGAATACCGGCGAAGTGATCGTGGAAGCCAACGTTGAGCTGACCGCTGACCGCCTTCACAAGGTGATGGCGAGCGGTGCAACGACCGTTGAGGTCTTCTTCCCTGAGCGCGACGATGTAGGCAACATCATCACCAACACATTGAAGCGTGATTCGGTGCACAAGCCGGAAGAGGCGCTGATCGAGATCTATCGCAAACTGCGTCCGGGTGATCCGCCAACACTGGACACGGCTACAGCGTTGTTCGAGGGTATGTTCTTCGACCCGCGGAAGTATGACTTCTCGCGCGTGGGCCGTCTCAAGTTCAACATCAAGCTCTATGAGAACCAGGACGCGACGCAGCTCGATCACCGGACGCTGACGCCCGAAGACTTCTATGCGACCATCCGCTATCTACTGAAGCTGCGCAAGAACATTGGCGCGGTGGACGACATCGATCACCTCGGCAACCGCCGCGTCCGCGCGGTCGGTGAGCTGATGGAGAATCAGTTCCGCATCGGACTCGTCCGTATGGAACGCGCCATCAAGGAAAAGATGAGCGTGTACCAGGAGCTGTCGACGGCAATGCCGCACGACCTGATCAACGCCAAGCCGGTGATGGCGGCGATTCGCGAGTTCTTCGGATCTTCGCAGCTGTCGCAGTTCATGGATCAGACCAACCCGCTGTCGGAAATCACGCACAAACGCCGCTTGTCGGCACTTGGACCGGGCGGTCTGTCGCGTGAGCGCGCAGGCTTTGAGGTCCGCGACGTGCACCCGACGCACTACGGACGTATCTGCCCGATCGAGACGCCGGAAGGTCCGAACATCGGCCTGATCAGCTCGCTGAGCTGCTTTGCACGTATCAACGAGTACGGCTTCATCGAGTCGCCTTACCGCAAGGTAAAGGATTCGAAAATCCTCGACTACGTGGAAGTGGTGAACGCGGGCGAGAGCGGCCATCGTGTGGGCGACCATATCGAGAAGGATGAGGCGATCAAGCTCAATGCCTCGCTGAAGAAGCAGGGCAAGCGGAACATCGACTACATCCCGTACAGCTTCTATCTGTCGGCATGGGAAGAGGACCGTCACACCATCGCACAGGCGAACATTGAGTTCAACGATGACGGCGTGATCACGGAAGACCTGGTCAATGCCCGCCGGCAGGGCAACTTCGTGCTGGTGAACAGAACTGAGGTCGACTATATCGACGTCTCGCCGAAGCAGCTCGTTTCGGTCGCGGCATCGCTGGTGCCGTTCCTCGAGCACGACGACGCAAACCGCGCGCTGATGGGCGCCAACATGCAACGCCAGTCGGTGCCGCTGCTTGTGGCAGAAGCTCCGCTGGTGGGAACCGGCATGGAAGGTGTTACGGCTCGCGACTCGGGAGCCGTGGTTCTGGCCAAGCGTAACGGCATCGTGGACTCGGTGGACTCCGAGCGCATCATCGTGCGCGTTGAGGGTGAGCACCATCCCACGCAGCTGTCGCGTGAAGTAGGTTCGGACATCTACACGCTGATCAAGTTCAAGCGCTCGAACCAAAACACCTGCATCAACCAGAAGCCGGTTGTGCGGGAAGGCGAGCGTGTCATCAAAGGACAGGTCATCGCTGACGGTCCTTGCACCGAGCAGGGCGAGTTGGCGCTGGGGCGCAACGTGCTGGTGGCCTTCATGCCGTGGCGCGGCTACAACTTCGAGGACGCGATCCTGATCAGCGAACGGCTGGTGAAGGACGATTACTACACCTCGGTCCACATCGAGGAGTTTGAAATCGAAGCCCGCGACACAAAGCTCGGGCCGGAAGAAATCACGCGTGATATTCCGAACGTCTCCGAGCATGCGCTGCGCGATCTGGACGAGAGCGGTGTTATCCGCATCGGCGCCCAGATTAGCCATGGCGACATTCTTGTCGGCAAGGTCACGCCGAAGGGCGAGACGCAGCTTACTCCAGAAGAGAAACTGCTCCGCGCCATCTTCGGTGAGAAGGCCGGCGATGTTCGCGACGCTTCGCTGACGTGCCCTCCGGGTATTGAGGGTACGGTTGTTGACGTCCGCATCTTCAGCCGCAAGGGGCAGGAAAAGGACGAGCGCGCCAAGCAGATCGAAGCGGAATACGTTTCGAAGCTCGAAAAGAACCTTGGCGACGAAATTCGAATCCTGACCGATGAGCGTTTGAAGAGACTCGAAGGCATCCTGGGCGGTAAGGAAGTTCTGGCCGACCTGCATGATGAGCGCACCAACAAGCGCCTCATCACCAAGGGCGCGCTGCTGGATCGCGAAACCATCGAGCGCATCTCGACGAAGAACCTGAAGCGTATCCGCTATAACGACAAGGATCCGCGCGTGAACGAGCAGATCGACGAGATCGAAGAGATGACTTCGCGCCAGATCGAAGTTCTGCGCAAGATCACGAACGAGAAGATCGCAAAGCTGCAGAAGGGCGACGAACTGCCTCCGGGCGTCATCAAGCTCGTCAAGGTTTACGTTGCCATGAAGCGCAAGCTTTCGGTCGGCGACAAGATGGCCGGCCGCCACGGTAACAAGGGTGTGATCGCGCGCATTCTTCCTGAAGAGGATATGCCGTATCTACCCGATGGCACTCCCGTGGAGATCGTCCTCAATCCGCTCGGCGTTCCTTCTCGTATGAACGTCGGACAGATTCTGGAAACGCACCTCGGCTGGGCTGCTCATAGCCTGGGCAACAAGATTGCGGAGCTGGTTCGCGCTAACAGCGATGTAAACACCACGCGCGAACTTATGCGCAAGGAGTTTGCGGGCACCGCAACGTTGCGGCAACTGGAAGAACTCGACGACGAGACGCTGCTTCGTGTTGCAGCCGGAATGAAGCGGGGCATCTGGTTCGGCACCGCGGTATTCGATGGTGCGAAGGAAGACGAGATCAAAGCGCTTCTTGCCGCAGCAGGTCTCCCGTCATCCGGAAAGACGGCTCTGTTCGACGGCATGACCGGCGAGCAGTTCGAACAGCCGGTGACCGTGGGCTACATCTACATGCTGAAGCTCTCGCACCTGGTCGACGACAAGATCCACGCTCGCTCGATCGGACCGTACTCGCTGATCACCCAGCAGCCGCTGGGCGGCAAGGCGCAGTTCGGTGGACAGCGCTTCGGCGAAATGGAAGTGTGGGCACTCGAAGCATACGGCGCTGCGTACATCCTGCAGGAACTGCTAACCGCGAAGTCTGACGACGTTTATGGCCGTACCAAGATCTACGAGGCCATCGTCAAGGGCGAAGCGGCAATCGAGCCGGGTGTGCCTGAGTCGTTCAACGTGCTGATTCGCGAGTTGCAGTCGCTCTGTCTCGATGTGGAACTGATCAAGCGCGCGGACCTTATCAAGAAGGCTCCGGCGCCGGAGATGGCAGCGGTAGCAGACGACTAGCTGGTGATCCCCAGGTCTCAGACTCGAGACCTGGGCCACCCGACGAGCTTGAAGTTTTCGGTGTCCTTCTTGAAAGCGGTAAACGCCGCTTCCCGGGAAGGAAGGACCCGACGAAGTTAATCCCGGGAGATACCGCGGCGGTTGCTGGAAGGCCCGCCAAGGAGGGTCGCCTTGTTCCGTTCAAACCCGTTTGAACTCACCAGCCCTATTACAGACTTTGACGCCATCCGCATCATGCTGGCTTCACCGGAGAAGATCCGCTCGTGGTCGCATGGCGAGGTGACGAAGCCGGAAACCATCAACTACCGCACATTCAAGCCGGAGCGCGACGGTCTGTTCTGCGCCCGCATCTTCGGACCAGTTACGGACTGGGAGTGTCTCTGCGGCAAGTACAAGCGCATGAAGCACCGCGGCGTGATCTGCGACAAGTGCGGTGTTGAAGTGACCGTGAGCAAAGTGCGCCGCGAGCGCATGGGCCACATCGAGCTCGCTTCCCCGTGCTCGCACGTGTGGTTCTTCAAGGGCCTGCCTTCGCGTATCGGCCACCTGCTTGATATCTCTCTGCGCGACCTTGAGAGCATTCTTTACTTCGAGTCCTACGTAGTGGTCGACGTGGGTGACGCGCCCGTGAAGGAACGCGAGATCATCAAGGACGAAGCCCGCTACCGCGAGCTCGATCAGCAGTATCGTCCTTCTGGATTCAAGGCCATGATGGGCGCGGAAGCGATCAAGGAATTGCTGAAGCGCGTCACCATCGAAGAGCTCGCCCTGGAACTGCGCGAGCGCATGAAGACCGAGACCTCAGCGCAGAAGAAGATCAAGTATGCAAAGCGCCTGAAGGTTGTCGAGGCATTCCGCAAGTCGGCCAACAAGCCGCAGTGGATGATTCTCGATGTGCTGCCGGTCATTCCTCCAGAGCTACGTCCCCTGGTGCCGCTGGATGGCGGCCGTTTTGCGACTTCGGACTTGAACGATCTCTATCGTCGCGTAATCAACCGGAACAACCGGTTGAAGAAGCTGATGGACCTGCATGCGCCTGAAGTCATCGTGCGCAACGAAAAGCGCATGCTGCAGGAGGCTGTTGACGCTCTGTTCGACAACGGCCGCCGCGGTCGTGTGCTGCGCGGCGCCAACAACCGCCCGCTGAAGTCGCTCTCGGACACACTGAAGGGCAAGCAGGGACGCTTCCGCCAGAACCTGCTCGGCAAGCGCGTTGACTACTCCGGCCGTTCGGTCATCGTGGTCGGGCCGGAATTGAAGCTGCACCAGTGCGGTCTGCCGAAGAAGATGGCGCTCGAGCTGTTCAAGCCATTCATCTATCACCGCCTGGAACAGACAGGACACTGCACCACTATCAAGCAGGCAAAAGAAATGGTGGAGATGCAGGAGCCGGTGGTCTGGGACATCCTTGAAGAGGTCATCAAGGATCACCCGGTGCTGCTGAACCGCGCCCCAACGCTTCACCGCCTCGGCATTCAGGCTTTCGAGCCGGTGCTAGTGGAAGGCAAGGCCATCAAGATTCACCCGCTGGTCTGTACCGCGTTCAACGCAGACTTCGACGGCGACCAGATGGCAGTGCACATTCCGCTGTCGCCTGAAGCGCAGATTGAAGCCAGCGTGCTGATGCTCGCGTCCCACAACATTCTTTCGCCCGCATCGGGTCAGCCGATCACCGTTCCTACCCAGGACATGGTTCTCGGTCTCTACTACCTGACCAAGGCGAAGAAGGGTGGACGTGGCGAAGGCCGCGTGTTCTCGAACACGGAAGAGATCCTGATGGCTCTGGAAGCAAAGGAACTGGAGACGCTGACGCCGATCCGCCTGCGCTACACGGGCAAGGTTCTCGACATGACCACTGCGTATGACGATCAGGACCTGACGCACACCGAGCCGGTGGACTTCAACAACGAGTACATCAACACGACCGTTGGCCGCGTGATTCTGAACGATGCGCTTCCCGCGGGCATGCCGTACATCAATGGCCTGCTCAAGAAGAAGGGCATCGGACAGCTGGTGAACTACTGCAACCAGAACCTCGGACTCGAGGTGACGGTGGGCATGCTCGATCGCATCAAGCAGCTGGGCTTCCAGTACGCGACGCGTTCGGGTCTGTCAGTCGGCCTGGATGACATGGTCATCCCCGCCAGCAAGTACACCGTGGTTGAAGAAGCCGACCATAAGGTGATCGAAGTCCAGAAGCAGTACATGGACGGCGCCATCACCAACGGCGAGCGCTCGAACAAGGTCATCCAGATGTGGTCGGCTGTGACGGATCAGGTCGCGGACGAGATGTTCGGCAACATGAAGCGCGCGGATGAAGAGGGAGCCATGAACCCGATCTACATCATGGCCGACTCGGGCGCCCGCGGTTCGAAGCAGCAGATTCGTCAGCTCAGCGGTATGCGCGGACTGATGGCCAAGCCGTCCGGTGAAGTTATTGAAACACCAATCACGGCGAACTTCCGCGAAGGTCTGACGGTGCTCGAGTACTTCATCTCGACGCACGGTGCGCGTAAGGGTCTGGCCGATACGGCGCTCAAGACTGCCGACTCGGGCTACCTCACCCGCCGCCTCGTTGACGTGGCGCAGGACGTTATCGTCACGGAGTACGATTGCGGAACGAGCGAAGGCATCTACGTAGGTTCGATTGTCGAGTCCGGCGAGATCATCGAGCCGATGCGTGACCGTATCATTGGACGCGTTTCGCTCGAAAGGATCAAGGATTACGACGGCAACGTGGTTGTCGAAGTAAACCAGCCGGTAGACGAAGACATCGCCTCGGCGATTCAGGGCGCGGGTGTCGAGAAGGTAAAGATCCGCTCGGTGCTCACTTGCGAATCACGTCGCGGCGTCTGCGCGCTCTGCTACGGTCGCAACCTCGGTTCTGGCCGGATGGTCGAGCTCGGCGAGACCTGCGGCGTCATCGCAGCGCAGTCTATCGGCGAGCCCGGAACGCAGCTCACGATGCGTACCTTCCACGTCGGCGGAACCGCCAGCCGTGTGCAGGACAAGTCGCGACTGGATGTGAAGAACAACGGCTTTGTTCGCTTCATCAACCTGAACACGGTTGAGAGCAAGGACGGTTCGCTGGTTTCGATGAACCGCTCGGGATCGATTGCCGTGGTGGATGAACGAGGGCGTGAAAAAGAGCGCTACGTGGTGGTCTATGGCGCACGTCTGCGGGTGAAGGATGGCCAGGCGGTAAAGCTTGGCGATCTGCTGGCCGAATGGGATCCGTACACCTACTCGATTCTCACGGAGATCGGCGGCACGGTTCAGTTCAAGGACCTGCAGGAAGGCATCACGCTCAACGAAGAAGTCGACGAAGTTACCGGCCTCTCTCGCTGGGTGGTTGCCGATGCACCCGATGAGAAGCGCCAGCCTGCCTTCCTCGTGAAGAACGCGAAGGCTCACAAGCGGTATCTGCTGCCTCGCGGCGCTCACCTGATGATTCAGGATGGCGACGAGGTAGGTCCGGGCGATGTGCTCGCGAAGATTCCGAAGGAGTCGACGCGTACGAAGGACATCACGGGCGGTCTGCCGCGCGTGGTGGAACTCTTCGAAGCCCGCAAGCCGCGCGAGACGGCGATCATCAGCGAGATCGATGGTGTGGTTCGCTTCGGCGAAGTCACCAAGGGTCAGCGCAAGATTTACGTCACGGCTGACAACGGCGACGAGAAAGAGTACTCGGTACCTCGCGGCACTCACGTCAACGTGCAGGAAGGTGAACGCCTGCGCGCCGGCGATCCACTGATGGACGGTCCTTTGAATCCGCACGACATTCTTGCCGTGTTGGGCGAGAAGGAACTACAGGCTTACCTGGTGAACGAAATCCAGGAAGTCTACCGTCTGCAGGGCGTGGCCATCAGCGACAAGCACATCGAAGTGATTGTGCGCCAGATGCTGCGCTGGGTGCGTATCGACGAAGTGGGCGACACGAACTTCTTGCTCGAGCAGCAGGTCGATCGGTTCCGCTTCCGCGAAGAGAACGAGCGCGTGGTGCGCGAGGGTGGCCGCCCGGCATTGGGCCGTCCACTCCTGCTTGGTATCACGAAGGCTTCGCTCTCGACCGACAGTTTCATCTCGGCAGCCAGCTTCCAGGAGACGACACGCGTTCTCACAGAAGCCAGCATCAACGGTGCGATCGACAACCTGCGCGGCCTCAAGGAGAACGTGATCGTCGGCCGCCTCATCCCGGCAGGCACGGGTCTCGAGTACTACCGCAACGTCCAGCTCTCTCCGGAGCTTGAGGAAGCGGCAGCCCGAGTCCAGCAGGAAGTGCACGCTGAGAAGGAAGCCGAAGAGCGCGAGCTCGAGATGATGCGCCAGGAAGGCGAAGCCGAAGAAATGGCGGCAGAATAGGACTGGCCGTCCAGGCGGCGTTTTCTGAAGCTTCATGTGAAGAGATAGGCCCGGTGAAAGCCGGGCCTTTTCTTTTTGTGGGGAGGCTCAGTAAATCGAAATAGCGGGTGGGCAGACCGTCATTCCGTTGGTTCCCTGTGCTGGATTCGATGGAAAAACGCATCCAAGTTCGACTCCGGAAGTCTAAATCTTATGTAGGCGGGCAGCCGCCTGAGTTCTATCCGTAAGAGGTTTGTCATGAAGCAAGGAACCATCGGCAGAATGCAGTCGCGGTGGTCAGTGGTGATGCTCCCCAAAGCAGGAGTAGTGCTTCTGGCTGTTGTGGTCGGGCTTGCAGCAGGATGCAAGATGAAGCAGGCCGGCGCGCCAAACGATCAGCAGATCGCAAGTGACATCCAGTCGAAGATCAAGGGCGAATCGGCTCTTGCTCAGCAGAACATCCAGGTCAGTGTTGTGAACGGGGTGGCGACACTCAACGGAACTGTCAGCGATGACGCTTCGCGCGCGTTAGCCGCAAATGACAGCGGAACGATCAGCGGTGTGAAGACGGTGATCAATAATCTCACCGTGCAGTCGGCCGCGGCATCGCCAGCTGCGGCCGCTCAGCAGATCGCACAGGTGACACCTGAACCAGCTCCCGAGCCGGCTCGTTCTAAAGATCGGGATCGCGATTCGCGCGATGACCGCAGAAAACGGCACGAGCGCCAGCGGGATGATAGTGGTCCGGTGAGTGCGCCGGTCACGCCAGCTTACCAACCGGGCCCGACGCAGGCTGACAACACGCCTCCTCCTCCGCCTGTGCAGGCTGCTCCTCCGCCTCCACCGCAGCCTGTTGTGAGGGATGTGACAATCCCTGCGGGCACGGTGGTTCCGGTCCGGATTACCGAGACACTCGACAGCAAGACAGCTCAGACCAACGACGTTTTTCACGGTGCTCTTGCAGCTGACCTTGGAACTCAGGGTGTGATCGCGCTCCGGCGCGGCGCACCGATCGTCGGCCGCATCGTTGAGGCTCGAGAAGCAGCACACTTCAAGGGGCAGTCGATGCTCAGCCTCGAACTGACTGACATTCAGCGGGGCGGCCAGAAGATTCCAGTCACGACCGATGCCTTCGTCAAGCAGGGTGCGGCGCGCGGCAAGAATACGGCTACCAAGGCCGGTGGGGGTGCGGCATTCGGCGCAATTATCGGAGCCCTGGCCGGCGGCGGAAAGGGAGCAGCAATCGGCGGTCTCGCTGGAGCGGCCGCGGGCACCGGCGTAAATGCAGCCACGCGCGGCGAGCAGACGGTGATACAGACTGAAACCCTAGTCAATTTCCAGTTGCAGTCTCCGATCACGGTGAGAGTGACGATCCCGCCGCCTGGATCAGACGCGCAAGACGAGTCGAACGATCCGCAGCTACAACCGCGTTGAAAACCTCACTTACTAAAGTGTGAAGCGGCGTTTCGCGTCAGACCAAACCGCAAGTCCCTGCAAGCAGATTGGTTTGCATCTGACACGAATCAAGAAGGTAGATGGGTCCGGTGAAGAGCCGGGCCCATTTCACTTGAGGCAAATTAACGTCGTGCTAATATCTAGGCATTCACGACAATTCAATATTGCGCGGTACCCGAATTGCCTAACCCATCTGTATCTGTATCTGTCTCTGAAGTCGCGGTGATTCGTCCTGCGGCAACCAAGCCGCCCATGCTGATCGAGCGCACCCAGCCGGTCCTCGATAAGCTCTCGACTCTTCTGGGCGAACCCGTCATCACTTACTGGATCTCGGGCAAGGGGTCGATCTGCCAGAGCGATGTGGCAAGCCTATATGCGCTCCTGCGCAATGTCGGAAGCATTGACAGGCTCTCGTTGTTCGTCAAGTCAGACGGCGGCTCCGGGCAGGCCTCGCTGCGAATGGTCAACCTGCTGAGGCGATACGTGAAGCACCTGACCGTTCTTGCACCGCTGGAGTGCCAATCAGCTGCGACCATGCTTGCCCTCGGAGCCGACAAGATTCTGATGGGCCCCCTGGCGCATCTCTCGGCTGTCGATACCTCTTTGACACACGATCTTTCGCCGATCGACCGCGACAATGACCGCGTAAGCGTCAGCAATGATGAGCTGCTTCGCGTGATCCGACTTTGGACCGAGCAGGCGAAAGATTCAACGACGAACCCTTATGAGGCGCTGTTCCCGTATGTACATCCGCTGGTGATCGGAGCGGTGGATCGCTCGAGCGCACTTTCGACGCGCATCTGCGAGGAGATTCTGTCGTACCACATGCACGATCAGGATCGCGCACGCGAGATCAGCAACAACCTGAATGCCGGCTACCCATCACATAACTATCCGATCACATTGCGCGAGGCGAAGCGCATCGGCCTCAACGTCGAGCCGATGGAAGACAACGTGAATGCGCTGCTCTTCGAACTGAATGAGATCTATTCCGAGATGGGGCAGAGCGCCAGCACTGACTACGACGAGAAGAACTCGCACGACAACAGCATCATCAAGGTGATGGAAGCCAGTGGCACCATGGTCTACTACCAGCTGGATAAGGATTGGCACTACCGCAGCGAAGAACGCCGCTGGGTGGCTCTCAATGAAAAAAGCCAGTGGCGTAAGGCGGACCTGGCCAAAGGCAAGGTGACCATCTCGCAGCTGCACGTTCGATAGAGAGGGAAGATTTACCACGGGGGGAACCCGAAGCGCCGATCCGTAGGGATCGGCGCTTCGGGTTAGGAGATTACTCAACGGCCGGGTTTGAAAAGAGCCTTCTGCAATTGACCCGGCATTTCGGTCCTGTGCCGCTTGGTATGTTTGTTTACGTACATGGCCGCATCGGCAGAGCTGAGCAGGCTGTCTGCAGTTGACCCATCTTCTGGGTACAGCGCGATACCTACGCTGGCGCTTCCGCGTAGCACGCGGCCTTCCACTGCGAAAGGCGCGTCAAAACATCGTTCGAGTCTCTGGGCCACTTCCTCGAGAGCAGCTCGGCTGCGAACCACTGGAACCAGAGCGGCAAACTCATCGCCGCCCAGCCGGGCGAGCATGTCGCCCGTCCGAAGCTGACGTTTCATCCGAATGGAGACTTCGTGGAGATACAGGTCGCCGATGTGGTGGCCGTAGAAGTCGTTAATGTCCTTGAATACATCCAGGTCGACATAGATCAGTCCGAAAATGGATCGGTCGGTGTTTGCCTTGTCGATTTGCTCCTCGAGATACCGGTCGAGCGAGGAGCGATTGTATATATCGGTCAACAAATCGAACTCCGATCTGTATACGAGGTCTTTGCAAAGCTTACGGGTCTCAATGGCAAGGGTCGCAAGGCGCACACCCGCCTCGAGCATCGCCTTTTCGTCGGTATGAATGGGCTGACCAGATTCGGTTGCAGCAAACAGAGTGCCCAGCGTGCCGCCCGCGCGTGCAGGGATTTCAAGATGCGCAATGCGAAGGCCTTTGGAGCTTGCGGGAATATTGCCGAGACTTCCGCTATCCAGCATCTCGCACCAGGCAAATGGGCAGTCGAGGCTGAACGCCACCATCTCGTTGATAGCTTCAATCAACTCAGGCAACGGACGAGAGCTGTTGATGTCTTCGAGAATTCTGCTGCGCTTTGCTTCCAGTTGCGCGTTATGCCGTTCCTGTCTCGCGGTGGTCTCGGACCTTACTGTGATGGAGGCGGCCTGCCGTTTCACCTTAGCCAGCAGGACGCAACCCCAAGCAGCTACGAGCAGTACCACCACGAGCAATACGCCGATGATCAGCGCGGGGTCTGCGACGTTGAGCCATGAAGGTGTGCCCACAGCCTGCACAGCAGCTAATGGCTGCTTTCCGGAGGCGAGCAGTGGCGCAGGCGTAATCTCAAGCGCCAAACCGAGCAAAACACACGCCTTGCGGATCCCGAGACCCATTGCTGGCTTCCTTCTCTACTGCTTTCGTGTTAGTTAATGAAACCAAGTGACTTAGCACGAAATTCCAGGCTGCGATTTCGATCAATCTTACGCTGGAAAACGGGTGGATCCGGTACACCTTTTGGGCTATCGCAGCTACACCGGTGAGTGCAGCTTCGACCCGGCGATCAGGCCATCGCGGGACAGGAATTGCGGGTCGCGCGATATCATGGCTGGGGCCGAAGTCCGGAGACGTTCCCTGCATGTCGACCAACCCTGAAATCAATCCCCTGATTACATCCTTTCCCCCCAGCGGAACCCAGGCACTACCCACCAGGAAGATTCGCGTGATCGGCGTACCCCTCGATATGGGGGCGAGCCGGCGAGGCGTCGACATGGGTCCCTCGGCGATGCGCGTGGCGGGTCTGGAAGCACGACTTGAGGCTCTCGGGCACCACGTGGAGGACGGCGGCAACGTGCCTGTTGACGTCGCCGAGACGCTGAAGTTTGGCAGCGCGAAGGCGCGCTATCTCAAGCAGATCGCCGAGACGTGTACCCGGACCGCGAAAGCCGTGTGCAAGACGCTGGAGGAGGGGATGACACCCTTTGTGCTGGGAGGCGATCACTCCATCGCGGCAGGGTCAGTGTCGGGCGTCGCGGAGTTTTATCGCCGGCAGAACCAGAAGATCGGGGTTATCTGGATCGACGCGCACTCCGATATCAACACGCCGGACACCTCTCCCAGCGGCAATGTTCACGGAATGCCATTGGCCGCTCTTCTGGGCATGGGCCCGGAGCAACTGACAAACGTCCTGGGCTACTCGCCGAAGATCGCGCCAGAGAACACCGTGCTCGTCGGCGTGCGGGACATTGATGCCGCTGAACGCGCCAACATCAAGCGCGCCGGGATGGCTGAGGTTTACACAATGCGTGACATCGACGAGCGCGGAATGCGCGCGGTGATGGAAGAGGCTCTGCGCGCGGCCGGTCGTGGGACAGCTGGTTATCACGTTTCGCTCGATATGGACTGGATCGATCCCGAGGATGCACCAGGAGTCGGAACGCCGGTGCGCGGAGGAGCGACTTATCGTGAGGCGCACCTGGCGATGGAGATCCTGGCGGACCATGGGCGCATGCTCAGCTTTGAGATCGTCGAAGTGAATCCGGTCATTGACGAGCACAATCGTACCGCGGACTTGGCGGTGGAACTGGCGTGCTCGGCGTTTGGGAAGAAGATCCTCTGATTCGGGAAGCTCTCGATCTCGAACTGCGAGGTGCTCGTCGTGTACCTTCGGCATCATTCTCTTTGACATCTTCGTGAGCGACAATGTGAAGCGATGGCAAAGAAACTGCGTGTTGGTATTTTGTTTGGTGGACGGAGCGGTGAGCATGAAGTGTCGCTGCTCTCGGCTGCTTCGATTCTGAAGGCAATTGACCGCAATAAGTTCGACGTGGTGCCGATCGGCATTACGAAGGAGGGTCGCTGGCTGGGTGCCGCAGACGCTCATGGTCTGCTTGAGGGCAATCAGGCCGCTACTGGGCGCAATCTCCGCGCCGGAGATCCGGATCTAGCGCCGGGCGCAAAGCTGCTGCATGAAGGCATGCCCACGCTGATGGCACCGCAACCGGCGTCTGCATCTGGAGGCGAACTCAAGCGCCGTCTCTCCGACAAGGCTGCTGCAATCGATGTTGTGTTTCCGGTGCTTCACGGGACATTCGGTGAGGATGGAACGATCCAGGGGCTGTTCGAACTTGCGGGAATCGCCTATGTCGGATCGGGAGTTCTGGGGTCCTCGGCCGGCATGGACAAAGACGTCATGAAGCGGCTCTTTGCGCAAGCAGGGCTGCCCATCACGAAGCACGTCACCGTATTGCGTTCGCAATGGGAGGGCTCGCCGCGCAAAGCCATCGCGCAGATTGAAGCCGCACTGAAGTATCCGCTCTTTGTGAAGCCGGCGAATCTAGGCTCGTCGGTCGGAATCAGCAAGGCGCATGATCGCAAGGAACTGGCGCCTGCCCTCAACGAAGCGGCGAAGTACGACCGCAAGCTGGTAGTGGAACAAGGGGTGAGCGGAAAGAAGTCGCCAGCGCGGGAACTTGAAGTGGCGGTACTCGGCAACGACGACCCAAAAGCAAGCGTGGTGGGCGAGATTATTCCGGGCAAAGAGTTCTACGACTACGAGGCCAAATATCTCTCAGAGGGGTCGGTGCCCGTGATTCCCGCAAAGCTCACGAGCGCCGAAGCTAAAAAAATCCGCGAGATGGCTATCGCCGCATTTCGTGCCTGCGACCTGGCGGGCCTGGCGCGAGTTGATTTCCTGATGGAGCCGGACGGAAAGCGACGAATCTACATCAATGAGGTGAACACGCTGCCGGGCTTCACCCAGATCAGCATGTATCCAAAACTGTGGGAAGCGACCGGCATCAGCTACCGCGATCTGATCTCCAGGCTCATTGAGCTTGCTCAGGAACGGCACAAGGAAAAAGAGCGGAACCGATACAGCAGGGAATGAGGCAGGGAACAGGGAACAGGGAACAGAAGAGCACCCTCTGGTGTCTAAGAATGCAGCGATGGATTGTAGATTCAGTCTGATAGTCGAGAGTGCTGTAAGACGCATGCACGCTCTGTCACTCCTTACTCACTGTTCCCTACTCCCTTCTGTGCCTTATGCTTGACTGCGAGGAACGTCTGCAATGACCCTGCTGGATGCACCGAAGTTTGACGAAGTGCGCGATAGGCGCAATCGCTTGATGGTCTATAGCGGCGGAGGGCTGCTTCTGGCTCTGATTGTGGGGTTCTGGATGGCCTCTGGGCATCCCGCCGACTGGCCGTGGAACTGGTGGACTCACCTGCGCGGACGTCACGCCATCAACAGCTTTATGGAGTCGGTGGAGAAGAACGACCTCAAGAAGGCGTACGGCATATGGATGCACGATCCCAACTGGCAGCAGCATCCCGACAAGTTCGGCATGTACACCTTTGACCGCTTCCAGGCCGACTGGGGCCCGAACAACAGCCAGAACGAATACGGCGTGATTCAGAGCCACGATATCGCGGCTGCACGAGTGTTCAAGAATGTCCTACTGGTGGGGATGTACATCAATGGGCGCAAGAGCAAGGCGCTCTTTCTGACCTATTTTCCGAAAGACCACACTCTGAACTTCGCGCCGCCGGACGAGGAACTCTACCTCGGACCGTAGATCGCGAGTCGGACCTGCCAGACACGACACTTAGGCGGAGGCCAGCTCCGCCAGCGTTTTTTCGAGGCTCGCAGTGTCTTCCACATTCAGGGATTTCTGCGCAGGGTCGATCTGCTTAAGCAGTCCGCAGAGCACTTTCCCGGGACCGACCTCGACGAATAGTTCGACCTCGGCACCGATCAGCGCCCGCATGCAGTCAACCCAGCGCACTGCGCCGGTTACCTGCTTAGTCAGGGCTTCTCGCGCACCATCAGCGGTGGAGACGATGGTGCCGCTGACGTTGGCCGCGACTGGAATCTGCGGGTCGCTCAGCTTGAGTCCGGCGAGAACCCGGGCGACTTCTTCCTGTGCGGGTTGCATCAGCGCGCAATGGAATGGAGCGCTGACGGGAAGCATGACGGCTCGGCGCGCTCCTCTTTCTTTACAGAGTGCTGCGGCCTTTTCGACCGCTGCGGTTGCGCCGGAGATGACGGTCTGTCCTGGCGAGTTTAAGTTAGCGGCGGCGACCACAAGGCCGGTGTCCTGAGCGGCTGCGCCGCAGGCTTCAGCGACCTTTTCCGCATCAAGCTGCAGAACCGCGGCCATGGCTCCCTGACCGGGAGGCACAGCCTGCTGCATGGCCTTTCCGCGGGCCTTCACTGAGCGGACCGCGTCGGCGAACGACAAGGTTCCTGCTGCGACGTGGGCTGACCATTCCCCAAGCGAGTGCCCAGCGGCCAGCGCAGGCTTTATGTTCTGCTCGGCAAGAACGCGAAGCACGGCCACGCTCACTGTCATGATGGCGGGTTGCGTGTTTTCCGTGAGCTTCAGTTCTTCTTCAGGTCCTTCGAAGCAGAGCTTCGACAGCGCGAAATCACAGGCCTCATCGGCTTCTTCAAACGTCTGACGGGCGACTGGAAAACGATCCGCAAGTTCGCGGCCCATGCCCACGGCCTGCGATCCCTGACCTGGAAAGAGAAATGCAATTTTCTTGTTCATTTCAGAGGAGATTGTATCCCACCCCGGTTCAGAGGATTGTGCCGACGATCTCGCACTGTGCATTCCCCAGACATGCAGATGCGCTGCAGGATGCATCAGAGAGGAGAGCACGAGTGACAGAGCAGATCAGGAGCAAACAATGGCGGATCGGAATGAGCGGCGAAATGAAAATGCCCGGCCAGGAGAGGCCGGAAACCTTGGGCGTCAGATCGCGACCACACCCGACGAACTCGACAACGAGAGCGATGTGGAGCGTGTTGAGATTCTCGCGTCCGGCGCGGAGGACAGCGACGACGTGGAAGACGATGACTTGAGCGAAAAGCTATCAGAACTAGCAGCGAGCACCGAGGAAGAAGTGGATGCGCTCCAGGTCAATCTGGCTCAGGATGATGATCTGCCCAGCAGTCGCGACGGCTCGGGGCGCATCGTTGATGACGTCGCAGAGGAAAGCTTGGCCCGCTTTACTGAAGCCAGCCCTTTGCAGGAAGATATCGGTGCGGTCAGCGTTGAGCCGGGTCGCGACGACACGAGCGGAGTGTTGCGGCAACAAAACCCCGGTAGCTCGATTGCGGGATCTGACACGGTACTTGAAGGCAACCTCGATGAACCAATGGACGAGACTATTGAAGATCGGAAAGCGGATTAGGAAACATGTGGTCAGGAAAGTCAAGGGAATCGCGGCGCTAGAGCTTGCCTCGAAGCGCCGTCAATTCCAGCGAGTCTTGTCTTCGGGGTCGTCGTCGATCTGACGGCCGCTGCCATCGAATCGAACAGTGCGTCCCTGCTCTTTCATGTAGACTTCGAACTTTTTGGCGGCTTTGCGACGCTTGTTCCGGTAAAAGGAGTTCCGAAGACCATACCACCATTCGCTCATTGCAAAGGCAACTCCGCGTTTCGATGCCATGCGCGTGAAGAGCCAACCGCCAAATGCTCCTCCGACTTGAGCAAAGGCGTACATCCACGAACCTGTAAAGAAGTAGGCGATCGCAACCAAGCCGTAGATGATAGCAATGTACCGAGCCTTGATGCTGATCGGTAGGGGAAACAACATGAACTCTGTGTCCCCGTAGAGAACTCCAATCACGACCAGCATGCCGAAGATTCCGCCAAATGAACCGGCGAGCGGAGCATTCGGGATCGGGTGTCCCAGCATGAGGGAGGCCGCACAGATCAGGATTCCGGCGATCGCTGTGAAAACTATCGAGGTAGCATAGAGCCCGAGAACCCAGTCGCTGGGATGAAGATTCTCCAGGAAACCGGAGAGGAACCAGATGGAAAGCAGCGCGAACAGCGTGGAGGAGATGCCCAGCTGAACAAAGCTGTAAGTCAGGGGCTGCCAGATCCACCCATGAAGAAAAGCCTGCGGCCAAAGCGCGGTGTGCTCCACCAGCCACCGGTAGAGATCAAAGCTGACAGACTGCAGAATGAGCAGGATGAAGAACGTAACAAGATTGACGAGGACCAGCAGTCGCGTTGCGCCGCGAAAGCTCGGAAACGAAAGTTGGGTGGCGCCAATCCGTGGCATGGTCTTGAACAGGTTAAACGTAACGGCATAGACGTGTCATCGCCCAACCGTCTGCTGAAGTTCTGACTTCCCGCTACGGGACGACAACCAGGCCGCGATGTCCCCTGGCATCGATTGCGCGCACGCCGAAGATCACGTTGTCTTTCGAGATCGGCAAACTGACCGATACTTGCCCGCCTGTTGGCGCAACTTCTTTCACATACTGCCAGTCGGGAGCAGTCGTCTCCCGCCACAGAACTTCGTAGTGGGCTACTCCGCCACTTGCGGGTCCCTCCCAAGTGAGAGTCGTACCATTTCCGAGATTTTTAGCTTCGATTTCGACCTTTTGAGGCACTCCGGGTGCAAAAGCCAGGGTTGCCAATGTCGCTGCATTTAGACGCGCGACTTGCGCCACGTATTTGAAATCGACGAACTCCGGCAGGTCGCCTTGCACTGGATCGTTCGATCCGGTAGCCGGTCGCACAACATTTTTATGCTGATGGTTGAAGTCTTCGCGCCACTCGGTGAAGCGGACAGCTGCAAAACCTTCACGGTTGAATGAACTATGATCGCCGCCACGCAGGTAGCGGTCCGGCCGGTCGACGAGAAACGCGCCGAATCGATTCTGTTGCGCGGCCGCTGCGAAGTAAGTGCGATCGGCCTCCGCTACCGCGCGTGCAACTTCACGGCTAGGCGAATCGCTTTCCTTACCAAGCGCGCGGATGCGCTGCTGCTCCTGAGGTGTAGCGGCAACGGGAACACCCTCAGAGAAGACGCGCACGCGATCCTTGAGCTGCAGAGTGTCGCCCGGAGTGGTGTTGCCCCCGACAATATCGTTGTTCAATACAGCCTCAAGTTGCCATCCTTCAGACTTGGCCAGCCTGGCAAGGTGACCCGAGCCAACCAGGCCCTGCTCTTCTGCCGCCACCGCAACGAAGACAATCGTGGATGGAAACTTGATCTTGCTTAGAGCACGTGCACATGCGATCGATACCGCCACGCCCGATGCATCGTCATTGGCACCGGGAGCTGCGCCGGAGGTGTCGGACCAGTTGGCGAAGACATTGGAGTTGATCGAATCGTAGTGGCCGGTCACCAGCACCATCTGCTTCGCCCGTTCGGGGTCAGATCCGTGCATGACGGCGTATACGTTCGTGATCTTCGTTGGCTTGGGAATCCGCTTTGCCCAGCCCTCGCCACTGGCGGGATCGGCGACGAAAGTATCACGTTTTACCTCCAGACAGCCTCCGCACTGTTGGGAGATTGCCCGGAATTGGCCGGCAATCCAGTCGGCGGCAGCGTTGATCCCCTGGCTGGAAGGGAGGTTACTGTCCATGCTGGTCAATGTGTTGCGGGTACCGAAACTAACCAGCGCTTTTACCGTCTGATCTATTTGGGCAGCTGTGATGGACGCCAGGGCACGAGCGATTGCCGGGTCCGGCGGAGCCGGCTTAAGGGAGGTGGCATGACGTTGATAGTCGGGCTGTGAGAAGGCAAGACCGCAGGAAAAAAGAATCCCGCAAAACAACAGCGCACGCTCATTCTGCATTCTGTTCTCCGATGCGGTACTTCTGGGTGAGGAAGGGTCTCGGCTACTTGACCTGGGCGAAGGGTTTGCCTAAAACTAGCCGGAGTTCGTACCCTATGGGTACCGTCATCCTACATCAAATATTGCCTGGAGAGAGGAGGCTGCCATGACAAGCTGCCCGGAATGCGAAAACAATCTCGATATCGACGTAGACGAAGTGGAAGAGGGCGACGTGGTCGCCTGTGATGAGTGTGGAAGCGAGTACGAAATCGTGGGCGTCGATCCCCTTGAGTTGTCGAAAGTGGAAGAGGGAATCGACGAAGACGAAGATGATTACAAGGACGAGGACGAGGAGGAAGAGTGAAACGCAGTCGCGCACGAGTAACGGCATGGGCCCTGTTCGCAGCATTGACGCTGGGTGCTATCCCATCGGTCGCCACTATCTCCGCCGCATATGCCCAGAATGTGGGCCAGAGGAGCGTGGGCGGCCTGGTGGTAGATGGCGAATCTGCGCCTGTGCAGGGCGCGACCGTGTTCCTCAAAAACAGCAAGACCAAGGCGATTCGCAGCTACACCTCCGCCAGCAATGGCCGCTTCCGCTTTGCCCAGGTCAATATGACTGACGACTACGATCTCTGGGCAGAGAAAGACGGCAAGAAAAGCCCAACGAAAACTGTGAGCTCGTGGAATGCGAGCAAAGAGTACGAGACCGAGCTGAAGCTGAAGTAAATCTACTTGCGGCTCGATAGCACGAACTGATTCCCATCAGGATCGCGAAAAACGGCGGCCGTGCCCCAGGACTCGGTCGCCGGTTCTTTTGTGAAGAAAACGCCCTTCTTCTTCAGGGCGTCGGCCTCGGCGAATACGTCATCGCACCAGAATGAAATGGATTGGAACTGGCCAATTCGGTCCTCGTGCCCTTGCGGCGTGAAGAGCGTGACGCCACTGTCTGCTCCTGGAATCTTGAGCTCAATCCATCTCTGCTGGGGCGTGAAAGGTTGATCTGTCATTACCTTCATGCCAAGCGCCTCGGTGTAGAACTTTAAAGCAACGTCCTGGTCCCGAACCGGAACTCCGACAAACTTGATGCCCTTGATCATTTCGACCTCACGATGGGGAGAATACCGCGGGCTTCCGCCGAGAACAATCAGGTATCGGGTGCTGTAGTATCTGTTGATATAGCTATGCCTCTTCTCGATGACTACATCACAGACGTGCTTATGCGTGATCTGGTCGGTCACGATCACAAGCCGGTCAGCTTTCTTGTGTATCTTTGGCTCGCGGCGGAGCAGTCGCGTACCAAACGCGAGATTCGCGCAAGCTATCAGCAGTTGGCTGAATCGGTCGGAATCTCGAAGAGTTCAGCTCAGTCCGCGGTTCGCTGGCTGCTCAGGCGCAAGCTGCTAAACGTCGAGAAGGAAAGCAGCACGGCTACGCCGGTTTACACGGTACGGATGCCGTGGCGTGATTCAGCACGTCAGCACGCGGCGAAATCGCGATGAGCCGAACAGAGCGATCAGCCTTCCAGCTTCTTCGTGACCAGTTCGTTCAGCAATGCGGGATTTGCCTGTCCTTTGGAGGCGCGCATGACCTGGCCGACAAAGAAGCCGGCCAGCGATTTCTTTCCGGCCCGGTATTGTTCCACCTGCTTTGGGTTGGCTGCAATCACTTCGTCGATGAGTTTCTCGATCGCGGAGGTGTCGGTGATCTGTTCGGGCTTCTCGCGGTCGTAGACGGCCGGGAAGTCCTCGCCCTTGTCGAAGCAGATGTCAAAGAGGCCTTTCATCTGCTTTGAGCTGATCTTGCCTTCTTCCAGTAGATCCGCTGCCAACACGACTCCGGCCATGGAGATGGGCGATTGCTCAAGTTCGAGGCCGAGGGCATTCAACCGGCCGCCGAGTTCGCTGATCAGAATATTTGCGACGCGACGCGGATTTTTCGCTGACTTTGCGGCTGCCTCAAACCGATCTGCGTTTTCTCTCGATGATGTTAGCGTGTGTGCGTCCTTCGAGCTCAAGTCGTAGTCCGCAATCATCCTCTTGCGCCGTGCTTCCGGAAGCTCCGGCAGCTCGGCTCGCTTTTGCGTGATGAACTCCGGAGAGAGACCGAGCGGCGGCAGGTCGGGCTCAGGAAAATAGCGATAATCGTGCGCCTGCTCCTTCGACCGCATTGAGAAAGTGCGTCCCTCGTTCGCGTTCCAGAGACGCGTCTCCTGCACGACGTGACCGCCTTCTTCAAGAACTTCGATCTGGCGCTCGATCTCGTACTCCAGCGCCTCACGGACAAAGCGAAAGCTGTTGACGTTTTTGACTTCCGCCTTGGTGCCGAACTTCGCCGCGCCCTTGAGGCGAACGCTCACGTTGGCGTCGCAGCGGAGCGATCCTTCCTCCATGTTGCAGTCGGATACGCCGGTGTAGAGCAGGATCTCTTTGAGGCGGGTGAGGTACTCGAATGCCTCATCCGGCGTACGGATGTCCGGCTCGCTCACAATCTCGGTCAGCGGAGTGCCGCAGCGGTTCAGGTCGAGATAGGTGCGTGTAGACGAATCCGAAAACCCGTCGTGAATGCTCTTGCCGGCATCCTCTTCCATGTGCAGACGCGTGATACCGATCTTCTTCGTGCTGCCGTCGGCTATGGGGACCTCTATCCAGCCGTGCTCGGCAATCGGCTTGTCGAACTGCGAAATCTGATAGCCCTTTGGGAGGTCGGGGTAGAAGTAGTTCTTTCGGGCGAAGATCGAACGCTCGCGGACCTCGCAGTTCAATGCCAGCGACGCCAGTGTCGCGAACTCGACAGCCTTTGCATTGAGCACAGGCAGAGCTCCGGGTAGCCCGATGCACACTGGGCAGATGTTGGTGTTAGGTTCGGAGCCGAACTTGTTGGCGCAGCCGCAAAAGATTTTGGTCGCTGTAAGGAGCTGAACATGGACTTCGAGGCCGATCACCGGCTCGTACTTGGCGAGAATTTCAGGAGAAATTGCAGTTGCGGCCATATCCAATTTTATCTTGGACGGGAAGAAGGGCCGCACCGAGGCGCAGCCCTTCGAGAATCGAACTTAAACCTGCTACTCCGCGGGATCTTCGGCAGTAAATGGGGAGCAGCACGGCTTCTCTGTTGCCTTGAAGTTCATCAGCTCAGCTCGGATGCCGTCGGGGTCGTACATGTTGAACTGATATTTGCCGTCCTTACCAATCTTGGGAGCCTGATCGTGACGCCCCGTCCCAAGCCGGTTTTCGGCTTCCAGTTTCTTGAAGGCATCTGGCACGGAGTTTTCGCCGACAGCAAAGTGATCAAGGACGCCCAGAGTCTGCTGCGACATCGTGCTGGGAATACCCGTTCCGGGACCGCCTGCAACCATGTACTCGAGCCAGTCGTGTCCATCAGGGACCTGTTGGCTCACCCAGTCGATTTTTTCGTCTGTCATGCCGCCGAACCAGTAAGGGCGGAAGCCAAGCAGGTCGCGATAGAACTTGTCCTCGGCCTCGCGGCTGTGGACGAGGAAGCCGACGTGGATGAGATGGCTGCCGATAACCTTCGGTGCGTTGACTGCTTTCGCGCTCGCGGAAAGTTGCACGAATTCAATCTTGTTGCCTTCGGGGTCTGTCACGGCGAACCGCCGGCTCCCATCCTTTCCCTTTGTCACGGATGATGGTGCTTTCCAGCCCTTGGCAGCGAGATATTTGCGCATGCCCTCAGCGTCTGCAGTGTTGAATCCTGCGTGATCCATGCGATTGATACCAGCATTCGCGGGCAGTGGCAGTACTTCGACGTACTGCGACGAGCTGAATGCATATTTCGTGCCGGCAGGGTTCTCAGGATCGGCTTCCTTTGCGGCTCCCAAAATTGCGGTGTAGTAGTGCTCCGTCGCAGTCGCGTCAGAAGTGTAAACGGCGAGGTGCGAAATACCCGTGATCTTCGGGCGCTCCTGCGCGTTGAGTGCAACAGCGCTGAGCCCCACTGCGGCGATGACCGCTGTCCCCATAAGCTTTCGATTCATATCCACCTCGTAATTGCTGGCGGCATCACGATAAATCGATTTGTCGCGATGTGCAACCGTCTTCGCTGCTCCGACACTCCGCGAATCGGCAATCCATCGGTTTTGTACAATGCACCCATGTCTCAGAAGGCGCTCTCAGCTCTTATGGTTTGCTTTGCCTGTGCCGCACCGATAGCGGTTGCAGCACAGTCCGGATCGCTCCCAACCGCGTCCTCCGAACAGCGCGCCGAGGCCCGCGATATTTTCAAGCAGCTGATCGAGATCAATTCGACCGACACGCCGAAGGGCAGCGTGACTGCTGCCGCGAAGGCCATGCAGAAGCGCTTCGTCGATGCCGGCTTCGCGTCCGAGGATATGCATTTGCTCGGCCCAGATCCGAACAAGATGAACCTCATCGTCCGGATGCGTGCCGCTGCGCCCACCTCGGAAAAGCCGATCCTTTTCCTCGGTCACCTCGACGTGGTCGAAGCTCTGCCCAGCGACTGGCACACCGATCCATTTCAGTTCGTCGAGAAGGACGGCTACTACTATGGTCGTGGCACTCAGGACATGAAGGAGTCCGACGCTGCGCTGGTGTGGACCTTCCTGCGCCTTCATCGAGAGGGCTACAAGCCGAGGCGCGACCTGATCCTGGCGCTCACCGCTGACGAGGAAGGCGGCAAGTTCAACGGGCCGGAGTGGCTTGTCAAAAATCATCGTGACCTTGTTGATTGTGCGTTCGTCATCAACCTGGATGCCGGTGGCATCGAGCTGGATCACGGACGGCCGGTCGTGGCGGATGTAGAAGCCACTGAGAAGGTCTATGCGGACTTTGTGGTCACCGCGCTCAATCCCGGAGGCCACAGTTCGCGGCCTCGACCCGATAACGCCATCTACGAGCTGACAATCGCTCTCAATAAGCTACAGGGCTACTCGTTCCCGTTTGAGCTTAACGGTGTCACTCGGACCTACTTCGAGAATCTCGGGAAGCAGGAGAGTGGCCAGACAGCACAGGACATCAAAGGTGTGCTTGCTACGCCTCCGGACGCTGCCGCAGCATCCCGCCTAAGCGCCGAGCCGGATTTCAACTCGAACTTCCGCACGACGTGTGTGGCGACAATGCTCAAGGCCGGACATGCACGCAACGCACTGGCGCAGACCGCCGAGGCCAACGTAAACTGCCGCATCTTTCCAGGGCATTCGCCCGAAGAGATCCGTCAGGAACTCATCAAGGTGTTTTCCGATCCCAAACTCACCGTGAAGTACATCTCCGAGGGCGATGTGGTTTCTGAGACGGCACCCGATCGGAAGGCGATCGCTCCACCGCCTCCCATCAAGGAAGTGTTCGACCCGCTCACGCGTATCACGCAGCAGATCTGGCCCGGCATTCCGGTGACTCCGGTGATGGAGAACGGAGCGAGCGATTCCATACACTTCGCCGAGGTCGGCATTCCCTCTTACGGCTACTCGGCGATTGCGCTCGAGCGCGATGACGATCGCGCGCACGGACAGGATGAGCGGTTGCCGGTCGACTCATACTGGAAGTCGCTCGACTTCTTCTACGCGTTCACGAAGGCACTCGGCAGCGAGTAGCGAATGAGATCGCGGTGATGACACATCCCTCTCAGGATCCCGAGCAGTATCATGAACACCGAAGTAGCCTTCGTGGGAGTTCTGTAGTGCCGGGCAAAATCGAATTGATGATGGGGCCGATGCGCAGCAACAAGACCGCAGAGTTGCTGCGCCGGGCGGAGATGCGACGCCAGTATGCGAAGCAGTATGTACTGCTGCTAAAGCCCAGTGATGACACCAAAGGTGGCCCGGGGCTTGTGGAAAGCCGAAATCCAAATGGCCACTCGCGCATGCAGGCTCTGGAATTCAACTCCGCCGACCCGTGGCCGATCCTGGAGAAGATCAGCGAAGTGGAGCAGGAGATCGGCAAGCGCGTTGAGTGTGTTGCCATCGATGAAGGCCAGTTTGTCAGTGATCTTTTTCTCTTCGCGCGAACCTTGCTCGATGGCAATCACGATGTGCTGGTCGCTGGACTCGATCTCGACTTCCGGGCGATTCCATTCGGCGAGATGCTGAATCTTTCGTGGCTTGTCACCGCCTACGGTGGCAGCATTACGGAGTGCATGGCCTACTGCACCTGCGGCGCTCGCGCGCTCTACTCGCAGAGGCTGATTGATGGCAAGCCCGCAGCGTATGACAGCCCCATCAAGATGCCGGGCGACGCATATGAGCCTCGCTGCGCGGAGCATTTCATCCTTCCCGGACGTCCGCACTAGCATGTAGTCTGGTTGGCGCCCGATTGAGGAGCTTTCCCGTAGAGTGAATGCAATCGCCATGAGTCCGCTCTACCGCAAGATCGCGTGGCGGCTCGTTCCATTTCTCGTCATCCTTTACATGGTCGCGTTTCTCGACCGCGTCAACATCAGCTTTGCCGCGCTTACGATGAATCGCGACCTCGGCATCAGCGAAAGCGTCTACGGTTTCGCCGCTGGAGTTTTCTTTCTCAGTTACTGTCTTTTTGAAGTGCCGGCGAACCTGGTGCTCGCGCGACTTGGAGCTCGGCGCTGGCTGGCGATTCTGATGGTTGTATGGGGATTTGTCTCGATGGGGACAGCCTTCGTACACACGCAATCCGCATATATCGCCGTGCGATTCTTGCTCGGCATTGCGGAGTCCGGCTTCTATCCCGGCGTGATCTACTACTTCACTTTCTGGATGCCGCGCGGTTTGCGCACGCGAATTCTCGCAATGTTTCTGCTCGCAGTGCCGCTCTGCAATTCGATTGGCTCGCCCATCTCGGCGCATATTCTCATGCTTGGCAACTTTGGCGGGCTGAAAGACTGGCAGTGGCTGTTTCTGATTGAAGGCGCCCCGGCCGTGCTGCTGGGCATTGCAACGTGGTTCGCGCTTGCCGATGGACCATGGTCTGCGCGGTGGCTCTCTCCTGCGGAAAAGGATCAGGTCGCTCGGGACCGTAAGGACGAAGATGGACTGCAGACGGGAGACGGCAAGCAGGCCGCCAATGTCATCCGCGACTGCATCATCTACTTCCTCTGGAGTAGCGGAAACTATGGCCTGACTTTCTGGCTGCCAAAGATTCTCACTTCTCACGGAGCGTCCACAGTCGCTACCGGATGGTGGGGGACGATCACATTTGGATTTGGTGCGCTGGCGCTGTATTGGGCGAGCCGACGCCGTAGCTTCCGTTCCCTACCATGGTTGTTCCTGGTCGGAGCTGCAGGTTTTGTCGTCGCAGGCCTGGCGCATTCGGCACCGATGGCTGCTGCGGGATTCTGCATCTCGGCAATGGGGATCCTGGCTGGACTGCCTATGTTCTGGAGCCTGGCGGCCAGCCGGCTTTCGGGCAAAGCCGCTGGCGCCGCGATCGCGCTGGTCAATTCAGTCGGCGCTGTCGGAGCCTTCGCCGGGCCGTCATCCATGGGATGGCTACACGATGTGACCCATCACTATTCAGCTGGTCTGTGGGCTATCGCCGGAGCGATGACTCTGGGTGGCCTGCTGGTCTACAGCGAAACTTCGAAAGCTGAATATCCGGCGGTAGATGTTACGGATCAGCCAGAGTCGCCCGCGGCAGTTCGCGATTCGCTGGACGCGTAGTCCCCTGATAAACTTGAGACTGCATGATCCTCCCGTTTGTCCGCGAAATTTTTGCGGAACTGGAGCAGTCCTCCTCGTTTGACCGCGTTCGCAGGCACCTCTCCCTAGGTGTCGGGCGTCGACGTCTGTCCGGGCTCACCAATACAGCTCGCTCTTTGTATCTGCCGCTACTGGCCCGAGCGGCGAAGAACACTGTTATCGTCGTCGTCGCTGACAACAAGGCAGCTGAAGCTCTAGAGCCGGCTCTGCGTGCCGGATGCGAGTTGACCGGCGCGGTAGATCCTGATCGTGTGGTCAGAATTCCGGCACATGATGTCCTCCCGTTTGAGAATCTCTCGCCTCACCCCGATGTGCAGGAGCAGCGTGCAGCAGCTTTGTACAAGCTGGCGACAGGCGGAGTCTCGATCCTGATAGCACCCGCAGAAGCCGCAGCACTGCGACTCTTCGACCGAAATTACTATGCGAGCCTGGCGGTTACTGTGCGCCGCGGCGAAGAGCTTGATGTAGAGATCCTCACTGCGCACCTGGCAACCGTGGGTTACACGCAGATGGACCTGGTTGAGATGCCGGGCCAATTCACTCGGCGCGGCGGTATTCTCGATGTCTACTCGCCCGAAGCCGATCGTCCAGTGCGCATCGAGTTTTTCGGCGACGAGATCGAGACGATCCGCAAATTCGATCCGGAAACCCAACGCTCGCAGTCTGGTTTGGACGAGGCACAGCTACTTCCCTTGACCGAGACGCCGGTGACCGAACATCTACTGGCCGCGGTGCACGCGCGGCTCAGCAAACAGCGAGTGCAGGTCGCGGATGGCGAAGGACTATCAGACGAAGATGAGATGGAGATTGAGGCCGCAGCAGCCGGCGGCGTGAGCGTATTCCCCGGATGGGAGTTTTTCTCGGCGGTTGCGGGCGCAGAGAGTCATCTGCTGAAGCTCGTCCCGAATGCGGTGCTCTTCGTCGACGAACCCGCCATGGTGCGCAACCAGATCGATCGCTGGTGGAATAAGGTTGAACAGCGGCATGAGCGCTCGGGGATCGGAAACCTGATTCGGCCCGAGGATATCTTTCTTCGTCCTGAGATTCTGCAAGCGCATCTCGAATCGCATCACGGCCTCGATCTCGACCAGCTCGGCGCCGTCGACGTGCTCGAGGACGACAATACCCTTGGCGAGATTGCGGTGAACTCCCGGCCTACCCTGCGGTTCCACGGATCGATTCCCGCACTGGTCGAACAGCTCAAGAACCTGATGGCTGCCGATCAGCGCATTGTGCTGGCTGTGCCCACGCAGGGTGACGCAGAGCGAACGGCGACCATGCTGCGCGAGTACCAGGTGCCCTATCGCTTCGGCAGTCGTGTCGTACAACATGGGTCGGAGCTGGAAGAGGCCAGCTACATGGCCGGAGACATGCGCGTGCCGGTCATCGTGCGAACTCAGATTGCTTCGGGTGTCAGCTTTCCTGATGCAAATCTCATCCTGTTTGGCGCGAATGACCTGTCGGACGATGCGGACATTCATGCCCGCCCTGAGCCGAAGAAATCCAAGACTGCTGCATTTCTCTCCGATTTCCGCGATCTGGCAATCGGTGACTACGTTGTCCACGTCGAGCACGGCATCGCGCAGTACCAAGGGCTAAAAGAGATTGTTCAAGACGGGCTTTCGGTCGAATTTATGATCCTGGAGTTTGCGGAACAGGCCAAGCTTTACGTTCCCCTAACCCGTCTCGACCTGATTCAGAAGTATCGATCGACGGATACGGGTCCAGCGCCCCAGCTCAATAAGCTTGGCTCAGCGCAGTGGGTCAAGACCAAGGCTCGCGTGCGCAAGGCCATGCAGGACATGGCTGCGGAACTGCTGAAGCTCTATGCGCAGCGGCACACTGCTCAGGGCACGTCGTTCTCCCCCGACAACGATTTCCAGCGCGAGTTCGAGGACTCATTCGACTATCGCGAGACTGACGATCAGCTAACCGCCATTTCCGCAGTCAAGCAGGACATGGAATCCACGACGCCCATGGATCGGCTTCTGTGCGGCGATGTGGGCTATGGCAAGACGGAAGTGGCGATGCGCGCGGCCTTCAAAGCGGTGCAGGATGGCAAGCAGGTAGCGGTCCTTACACCAACTACTGTTCTTGCTTTCCAGCATTTTGAGACATTCAAGAAGCGCTTCTCGCAGTTTCCCATCACGATCGAGATGATCTCGCGCTTCCGCACACCGAAGGAACAAAAGGTCATTGTGGAAAAGGTCGATACCGGCAAGGTCGACGTCCTGATCGGCACGCATCGCGTCCTTTCCAAGGACATCAAGTTTCAGGACCTTGGACTGCTCATCGTGGACGAAGAGCAGCGCTTTGGCGTTCGGCACAAGGAGCGGCTGAAGCAGCTCCGCAAAGAGATCGACGTGCTTGCCATGTCTGCCACGCCGATTCCGCGGACGCTGCACATGTCGCTGGTGGGCCTGCGCGATATGTCGGTGATTGAAACGCCGCCAAAGGATCGCATGGCAATCCAGACTGTCGTTGCGAAGTTTGATGAGAAGATCATTCGGTCGGCGATAGAAGTGGAGCTCGAACGGGGCGGCCAGGTCTACTTTGTCCATAATCGCGTCGAATCGATCTACGAGATTGCTTCACGTATCCAGGAACTCGTGCCGGGCGCACGTGTTGTCGTTGGCCACGGCCAGATGGGAGAAAAAGAACTTGAGCAGGTGATGCTCGCCTTTATGCATCACGAGTTCGATGTGCTGGTAGCAACGACGATTATTGAGAACGGCCTCGACATTCCTCTTGCGAACACCATCATCATCAATCGTGCTGACCGCCATGGCTTGAGCGAACTTTATCAACTCCGCGGCCGTGTGGGCCGTTCCAATCGCCGCGCATATGCGTATCTCTTAATCCCTCCGGAGCGTGAGCTTACCGACATCGCCAGGCGGCGATTGGCGGCGCTCAAGGAGTTTTCCGATCTCGGTGCCGGATTCAAGATCGCTGCTCTCGATCTCGAACTCCGCGGAGCAGGAAACATGCTGGGCGGAGAACAAAGCGGGCACATTGAGGCGATCGGGTTCGAAATGTACACGTCGATGCTGGAAGCAGCTGTCAAAGAGATGAAGGGTGAAGGCGGCGAGGAGCGACCTACGACGCAACTCAACCTTGGCATCGCACTCCGCATCGATGAAGCCTATGTGGCCGAAGAGAATCAGCGTCTGCGTCTTTACAAGAAGATTGCCGGCGCTGAAACCGAAAAGGGCATTGCCGATCTTCGCGCCGAGATGGAAGACCGCTACGGAACGCTTCCAGATTCAACGGTGTACTTGCTTGAAGCGGCCACTCTGCGGCTCGAATGCGAGAGGATGGGCATCGCACAAATCGATCGAAAGCGCGCTGAGCTGCAGATTCGCTTTACGGAAAATGCTGGCATAGATCCGCAGCACCTGATGCGTCTTGTTGCCAGAAATGCCAAGCGGGGCGCGCAGTTCACTCCACAAGGCTTGCTCAAGTTCCCGCTGGCCGCCACGCGGCCCGATGAAGTTCTGCTCGAAATTCGAGATCTGCTTGAAAAACTCGCACCGGATGCTGTCACCGCTTAGATCTGAACCTACAACAAGAGGAACCGTGACCAAATTCGTATCTCTGCTCGCCCTTGGAGCCTGCATGACGCTTTCAGCCGCTGCTTCATCCGACAAGACCGCTCAACAACAATTCCAGCAGGCATCGGACGAATACTTCGACCAGGTTTACTTCCCATTCCAGCCGACTGCGGGAACAGTGGCGGGTTATCACCAGTACGATCCGAAGCTTGAAGATCTAAGGGCGAGCAGCGTTGATGCAGAAGTCGCCCAGCTCGACCGTTTCGAGAAGCGCATCTCTGCAATCCCCGCAGCATCTTTAGACCAGACCACGCGCGCCGACCGCGAGATAGTGTTGAACCAGATCCGATCTCGGAAGCTTACTCTACACACTATCCGCCCGTGGTCGAAGAACGCAGACGAATACTCCAGCCTCTGTGCGAATGCAGCCTTCACGCTGATGGAGCGTAAGTTTGCGCCTGCCGACGATCGGCTGCGCTCGCTCATCGCCCGCGAAAAGCAGATGCCGACTCTCCTTCGCGAGGCGAGGACGAATGTCCAGAATCCTCCGCGTATCTTTACCGAAATCGCGATTGAGCAACTGCCTGGGATCATCGAATTCTTCCGTCACGACGTTCCTCTCGCCTTCGAAGATGCGCAGGATCCTTCGCTCAAGTCCTACTTCTCGAAGACCAATGAAGCTACGATCGCGGAGCTGAACAGCTATCTTTCATGGATCAAGTCGGATTTGCTTCCGCGCTCCAACGGGGACTTCCGTATCGGCGCCGAGACGTTCTCAAAGAAGTTGGCTTATGACGAGATGGTCGACATTCCGCTTCCGAAGCTACTCGAAATCGGTTATGCCGACCTGCATCGAAACCAGAAGCACTTTGCAGAAGTCGCTAAAGAACTGGAACCGAACAAGACTCCGCGTGAAGTCCTCGAAGAGCTTGGTCATCAGCACACCGCTCCCGACCAGCTTCTCAACGCTTTCCGTGCCACTTTTTCCAGCCTGCTCGACTTTATCCGCTCGCACCACATCGTGACGATTCCGTCGGATGTACCGCCTGAGCTGGAAGAGACGCCGCCCTTCATGCGCGCGACCACGCAGGCCAGCATGGATTCGCCCGGCCCGTTCGAAACCAAGGCGACTACGTCGTACTTCAATGTCACTTTGCCTGACCCATCTATGACGCCGGCGCAGATCGATGGCTACATGCATTCGTACAACGTCGGCACGGTGATCTCGACGTCGGTGCACGAGGCGTATCCGGGCCACTACGTGCAGTATCTCTATTCTCTGAAGGCGCCCACGCGCGTAAGGAAGACTCTGCAGGCCAACACCAACGTTGAGGGGTGGGCCCACTATACAGAGCAAATGATGCTCGACAACGGCTATGGCCAGCCGGGCGCAGGTGCAAAAGACGAGCGTGAAGCGAAATTCCTGCGTCTGGGCCAGCTTCAGGACGCCCTGCTGCGCAACGCACGCTACATCGTCGGCATCCAAATGCACACTGGGAAGATGACCTACGATCAGGCCGTCGAATTCTTCCATAGCGAAGGCTATCAGCCTAAGGAGACGGCCACTGTCGAAGCCAAGCGGGGCGCAGGCGACCCCACGTACCTTTACTACACGTTAGGCAAGCTGGAGATCATGAAGCTGCGCGCAGATCTGATGAAGAAGCAGGGAACTTCGTTCTCGTTACAGAGATTTCACGACGAGTTCCTCAGCCAGGGGTTTCCGCCGATAAAGGTTATCCGCGAGGCGATGCTTGGTGATGATTCACCAACCCTTTAAAGCACGCTAACACCACTCGGATAGGACTAAAGTAAGCGGGTTGGCTATAGAGAAATCAACGGAGACAGGGCTGACGTTTCACAATAGTAGACGCGAAGAAAAAGTCTGGAGTGGTGATGAGACAGGAAGTTCGTAAAGTTGTTTTCCCGGCCGGCGGTCTGGGCACGCGCTTTTTGCCCGCTACCAAGGTCATTCCAAAAGAGATGCTGGCGCTGGTTGATAAACCGATCATTCAGTACGGCGTGGAAGAAGCTGTCGATTCCGGGATTGAGCACATCATCATCGTCACGGGGCGCGGCAAGGGCGCCATGGAAGACCATTTCGATCACAACTTCGAGCTAGATCACACCCTTGAGAGACGTGGGAAGAAGGATCTGCTGCATGTTTCACGCAGCGTGGCGACCCTGGCGCGGGTCAGCTACGTTCGCCAGCGTGAGCCTCTGGGCCTCGGACATGCTGTCTTATGCGCCAAGGAGCTGGTAGGCAATGAGCCGTTTGCTGTGGTTCTGCCCGATGATGTAATCGATGCGGAGACTCCCTGTCTGAAGCAGATGATTGACGTGTTCAATGAGCGCGGCGGATCGGTGTTGGCCACGCAGACGGTGGAAGGTTCCGCGATCTCGGCGTATGGCGTTTTAGCCGGATCGCCCGATAAGGACGATCCACGAATCTACAACTGCACAGGGATGGTGGAGAAGCCCAAGCTGGAAGACGCACCTTCGAAGCAGGCAATTATCGGGCGCTACATCCTTACCCCTCGCATCTTTGAATTGCTCGAAGAGACAACGCCTGGCGCTGGCGGCGAGATCCAGCTTACCGACGGCATCAAGGCTCTGCTCAAGGAAGAGAAGGTGTTCGGCTACACGTTTGAGGGCAAGCGCTTTGATGCGGGAGATAAATTCGGAATGCTTCAGGCGACAGTTGAGTTTGCGTTGAAGCGGCCAGAGTTTGGCGATCGCTTCCGGGAATATCTCAAGGGGTTGGGGATTTGCTGAGAGCGAAGCTAGCGGAGTTAGCAGCCGCTTTGCGGCTTGTTTGCGGAGTTCGGCTCTCGATTTGATCGCGCGCGATGCTGCCCCGTATCCCTAGCTCTGCGAACCCCGCTAACACGTTCGCGAAGCGAACGGCTAGCTCCGCTACTTCCACTTGATATTGCAACCGATCGATGCTTTCTGATCCGGATTCGGCTTTTCGCCTCGAACAACCGCATCCAGAGCAGCGCGTAAATCCTGACCAGTCACAGGCACATTGTTGCCGGGCCGCGCTCCATCGAACTGGCCGCGATATACGAGCTTGAGATCCTTGTCAAAGAGGTAAATGTCGGGCGTGCAGGCGGCGTTGTATGCATGAGCGACTGACTGCGACTCATCGTAGAGGTATGGAAACTTGAACCCTAGACGCTGTGCCTGCTTCCTGAGCCCTTCAGGGCTGTCGTCGGGATACTTTTGCGCATCATTGCTGCTGATCGCCACAATACCGAGTGTCGCTGAGTAGTCGGAACCAAGCTGCGCCAGGCCGCTCTCGATGTGCTTTACGTAAGGGCAGTGCGTGCAGATGAACATCACGAGCAGTCCTTTCTGCCCCCGGAAATCATCGCGACTGATAGTCTTGCCCGTGACTACATCCCGCAGCGCAAAATCGGGCGCCGCGGTTTCAAGTTCAAGCATCGTCGATTCTGTCAAAGCCATAGATACTCCTGAGCACTACGATTGAACAAAAGTTGCTTTCAGCGTCCGAAGATTCGGAGTCAGCGCAGAAGCGGAAGGAGCCACGAAGCCGCTGCCGACCACTCTAGTTTTCCCGATTCTTAGAACAATCCGCCCTGCCTTCCCGGCATGGGCACTCCGAAATGTTCATAGGCCAAGCGCGTTGCAATGCGGCCTCTTGGCGTTCGATCCAGAAAGCCGATCTGGATGAGGAATGGCTCATACACCTCCTCAAGAGCGTCTTCCTCTTCGGCAAGAGTCGCGGCAAGAGTCCCCAGTCCTACCGGTCCACCGTCGTATTTCTGCATGATGGTGAGCATCAGCCGGCGGTCGATCTCGTCGAATCCGTGCGCGTCCACCTCCAGCATAGTCAAGGCCGCGTTGGCGATTGGCCTGTCGATCACTCCGGTACCGCGCACTTGTGCAAAGTCTCTCACCCGCCTAAGCAGGCGATTGGCGATACGCGGAGTTCCACGCGAGCGCAGTGCGATCTCCGCGGCCCCGTCAGCGTCGATGGGAACTCCGAGCACTTCGGCTGAGCGCTGCACGATGACTCGCAAGTCTTCTTCCGTATAAAACTCGAGTCGAAGCAAGATACCGAATCGCGAGCGCAAGGGGGAACTGAGCAAGCCGGGCCGCGTCGTTGCTCCGACGAACGTGAAGGGCTTGATCTCCATGACGTGGGTGCGCGCCGCCGGTCCCTGGCCGATGATGATGTCAAGCTTGTAGTCTTCGAGGGCGGTGTAGAGCTTCTCTTCCAGCACCGGCTGCATACGGTGTATTTCATCCAGAAAGAGCACCTGGCGGTCTCGTAGATTGGTCAGGATTGCGGTCAGGTCACCCTGGATCTGGAGAGCCGGCCCTGAGGTCTGCTGGAAGCCTACGTCGAGCTCATTGGCGATGATGGTGGCGAGTGTCGTCTTGCCGAGTCCGGGTGGGCCGAAGAGTAGTACATGATCGAGGGCCTCGCCTCGCGACTTTGCCGCCTCTAGCGCTATGGCCAGCTGCTCCTTGGCTCTTGACTGGCCAATGAACTCTTTAAGCCACCGCGGCCTGAGCTTCAGCTCAAAGCCTTGCTCTTCTTCAGCGCGCGAGGCGCTTACGAGCCGTTCAGGGGAGTTGTCGCGTGCGATGGCCATGATGGGAGCAGTGTAGCGGGTGCGGGTATCCCCGGCAAAACAGCACGGATGGAAATAAAAGACAACTAAGTTGAATAACTCGCTTCGTCCAGTTATTGCCATCGGACTGATAACTCGAAATTGCTCACAACTCCGGTCGTGTTCGCTAGTTACGCGCGTAATGCCAAAGGCTCTTTGACTCAAGATTGCTATTGATTCGACGCTTTGACCTGCCTTATTCTTGGGCCACCTCTCATGAGGACATAGGTGTGTTGACGGTCAGGTGCGGTTAAATTCTGCATTTTGTACCCTCTTTCAAACACAGTGTTTGCGACGGCACGCGCATGCTCGATAGAGCGCTTGCTAACTGATTGCTTTCATTCGGGTGCGGACAACCCGAAGATGGTCGAGCTGACTGGAGTAAGTCAGCCAGGCGGAGACGCCAGGAGATGTTCATGCGTAATCGTTCGTTAGGTGCCTTGTTGCTGCTCGGTTCGGTAGTCCCTTTCACTAGCTGCGCGGTCGATCCGGCGCTTACGTCCATCGTGCTTACGCCGAGCGGATATTCAGTTCTCCTGGGACCTTGCGGAACACAGCAGGTCGTGGCGAACTTTACTGCCACTGGAAACTACACGCGGCCCAATCACGCGACGGTCACGAGGGACATCACCAATTCGGCCACATGGTATTCCTACGACACGCAGCTGATCACGATGGCTCCGGGCGGGATCATGAGCGTCGTGACATGCGCAGATCCTAACAATACATCTTTTCAGGCGAGTACCTTGATCTCCGCGAGCCAGCAAGGATTTCACGGCGTGATTAGGGCAACCGCAACAGTGAACCTCGTGGAGCCCAAACCCACGACCACGGCATCGCACATCGTCTCGCTTTCAATTGTGAGGCTTTCGAACTCGATCGGTTCCGCGCAGTATGTGGCGGTCGGAAAGGCCGCGGAAGGAATGCTTGTTCCGCTCAACGGAAAGGTCGTCTGGTCATCGAGCAATCCTCAGGCTGTGAGAGTGGACGCGTCCACAGGCATCGCCCGCGCGATGACTGCTGGCAAGTCCACGTTGACCGCAACCTACACAGGCAAGGACGGCAGCAGCGCGATCGGCACGGTCGATTTCGGTTCGCTCGCCCAGAACTAACCTCAGACCCTTCAAATGCAAGCGCAGGCCGCCGCAAGGCGGCCTGTGGCATTTGGGCTCGAATCGAGCATTTAGACTGGATAAGTCTATTCGTCTGCTTGATGACCCACCGATTTGCCCGTATCCGTCGCTTTCATTTCAATCTGCCACAGCGCATCGCCGCGGTGTTGCTTGCGCTCTTCCTCCTGCAGGGCCTGTGGGTCGTAGGGCATCAGACTCTCTCTGAAGCTGACTACCGATATGCGCGCTGTGGCCGTGAGACCTGGGAGAAGCCGTCGCCCCTCGCCGGCTATTACACAAGCTGCGGCAACATCCGCGACGGCTTGCTGGCCTACCGGCTCGCCGGGCTTCCACTCACATTCAATGTCCTTGCACAGCGCGGCATTGACCTTTTCCGCAAGCCGGAGGATCGTGTTTTCCAGACCTCGACCGGGCAGGGAAGCGTCGGCTTGAGTATGTGGGAACTTCGCCATCAGATCACCCATGTACTGCTTCTGCTGCGGCTGCCCTTTCTCGCTGCCGGTTGCGTGCTGGGTGGCGGGCTCTGGTGGGTTACACGCCGCTTGTACGGCAATATGGGCGGGTATGTGGCTCTTGCCCTCTACTGCTTTTCGCCGCCTGTCTTGAAGGCGTGTCTCTCGCCTAGCCCCGAGATTCTTGCCGCGCTGGGGATTTATGGCGGAATCTACACCTGTATCGGCGTCGCGCACGCCATGCAGGGCCCACGGCGCAAATGGCGGCCCCGAATCATTCTCCTCACTATTGTGCTCGGAATCGCAGCGGCTGCTCATATCGTTGCATTGCCGATTGCCGCTCTGCTTGGGTTTGCCCTGATGCTGTGGATCGCAGAAGGGCGTCGCAGTCAGATCCTCCCGATCGTCCTGCTCTCTTCAGCAGGAGCCCTGGTTTTGCTCTTCGTCTGTTACGGTTTTTCACCGGATGCCTTTAGCTATGTATTCCGGTCGGGAGCCGCATTTCTCTCGGCCTCGCTCGAGCCCTCGCAACGCCTCTTCACGTCGCCAGCCATTGCGGGAATCATCGTAGCAACCGGTGCAGCTACGCTGCTGTATCTCGGCGTAAATCGCTTGCGCTATTTCGGCAATACGGCGCCTCTCATTTGTTTCATCGTCATCGCCCTGGTGGTGACAAAGGGTGTCCCAGCCAGTCCGTCGCTTTGGGCTCTGCCGTTCCTGCTGACGTTTATCGGTGGAGTCTTTGCAGATGCTTTCGAATCCGAACGCCGCAAGCTCTTTATCACTGCAGCGGCATCTCTGGTTATTCTTCAGATAGCCATTTGCATCATGAGTCTTCCGCGGCTTATCTGAAACAGGTCATCGCAATACGAAATGGCTTCGAGGTCTCGATGAGCTTCTCGTCTCGGCGCGCGTTCTGGCCTTCCGCTGTCATGGCAGCGCTTACTCTGATCTCGGTCGCAACTGCCGCGCCACAGACGGCCTCCGAGTTCGCACCGGATCAAGCCCCAGGCCCGAAGCCGCACTACGTCGGTTCAGAAGCCTGCAAGAGCTGCCATCTGGAGCAGTACAGCGGCTGGAAGAAGAGCCGAATGGCGAATATTCTGCTGGATCCAAAACAGCATCCAGAAGCCGTGGTTGGCGATTTCGCTCATCCGGATCCTGTTCGCACCTTCAGTCTCGAGGACGTCGCGTTCACTTACGGCAGCCGATTCAAGCAGCGCTACTTTACGAAACGTGGCGAGGACTACTTTCCATTGCCGGCGCAGTGGGATGTCGCGAAAAAGAAATGGCTACCCTATCACGTCAAAGCGGGCACTGACTGGTGGGTTCCGTTTTACGGGCCGACAAACTTTGATCGTCCTACCGGGCCGACCTGCGACGGCTGCCACTCGGTCAACTATGACGTTCATACAAAACAGGTCACGGAATGGAACGTCGGCTGCGAAAAGTGTCACGGACCGGGTAGCACACACGTAGCGCATGCCACAAAGGCCAATATAGTCAATCCGGGTACGCTCGACTTCGTGCGCGCCAACGACGTCTGCATTCAATGCCATAGCCAGGGGCGTCCGCTGAAGAATCCGATCGAAGGCAAGTACTTCGATTGGCCCGTTGGCTTCACTGCCGGAGATCGCCTGGCGGATTATTGGCAACTGGAAGAGACAAAGCCTGGTACTACGAATTTCTTCCAGTACGCCGACCTCACCTCGCACAAGAACCGGATGCAGGGCAATGATTTTGTGCAGAGCAACATGTACCATCGCGAGCTCCGCTGCTTTGATTGCCACGAAGTACATAGCGACGCCGTCTCCAATTTGCCTGTGAGAGGCAATGCGTTATGTCTCGGCTGCCACACGAAACAGAATCCAGCAGGCCTCCGCGGCACGGTCAGCGAACATACACATCACGCCGCGAAAAGTGCGGGTAGTCAGTGCACAGCTTGTCATATGCCGCGGATTGAGCAGACCATCAAAGACAACTACGTAGCTGCGCACACGTTCCGTTTCATCACTCCAGATGACACCGAGAGGTCCGGAATACCGAATCCATGTACCACGTGCCACAAAGACAAATCGAACAAATGGGCACGGGAGGAACTCGCAAAGTGGAGCACTACATCACCCTGGAGAGTGGCTCCATAAAGCCGCCGGGGGGTGGCATTTTCGGTTGGAAATCTTCTCTTTTTTCTGCCCTCGAAAAGCACTCCTCGTGTCCAACAGGGAACCTCACGCAAAGCCAAGAAAAATATATATTTAGATTGCACCTCTGGTGTTGCTGAATGATGGCTTGAGAGGTTAAAATAAAGCAGTAGCCCGCAGAAATCCGGTCCTGCTTTTTCCGGTCAACTTTTTGCCGTCTCTTCAGCGGGCCTCACGACCTCTATGGCAGACGATAAGAACCCCCAGCTCCCTCTCGATGGCGGTGCGCCGCCTCGCGACAATACGAATCTCATTCCGATCAATATCGAAGAGGAGATGCGTCGCTCGTATCTCGACTACTCGATGTCGGTCATCATCGGACGCGCGCTCCCGGATGCGCGTGATGGCCTCAAGCCCGTACATCGCCGCGTGCTCTACACCATGAGCGAGATGGGCCTCGAGTACAACAAGAAGTACACAAAGTGCGCGAAAGTCGTCGGCCAGGCGATGGGTGTCTATCACCCGCATGGAGACTCTGCCATCTACGACACGCTGGTCCGCATGGCGCAGCCTTTCTCATTGCGTTATCCGCTCGTTGATGGCCAGGGCAATTTCGGTTCAGTCGACGGCGATCCTCCGGCCGCCATGCGTTACACCGAGTGCCGCATGATGCGTGTAACCGGTGAACTGCTTGCCGATATCGATATGGAGACCGTCGACTTCGTTCCAAACTACGACGAGTCGACGCAAGAGCCCTCAGTCCTTCCCACGCGCATTCCCAACTTGCTCGTGAACGGATCGAGCGGCATCGCCGTGGGCATGGCGACGAATATTCCGCCGCATAATCTCACGGAGATCGTGAACGCGACGATCGAATTGGTGAAGAATCCCAAGGCCGGGCTGGCGGAGATTCTGAAGTTCGTTCAAGGCCCGGACTTCCCAACTGGCGGCTTCCTTTACGGCAGGGCGGGAATCGCACAGGCATATAAGACGGGTCGCGGCCGATTCATGATGCGCGCCAAGGCAGCCATCGAGAGTCTGACGAAAGAAAAACAGGCGATCATCGTCACGGAGATACCTTACCAGGTCAACAAGTCCAAGCTTATAGAGCGCATTGCCGAGCTTGTTACCGAGAAGATTATCGATGATATCGGTGACGTTCGCGACGAGTCCGATCGCGACGGTATGCGCATCGTCATCGAACTCAAGCGCGGCGCGCAGCCTGAAATCATTCTCAATCAGCTTCACAAGCACACGCAGATGCAGGAGAGCTTCTCTATGATTCTGCTCGCGGTGCTCAACGGCCAGCCGAAGGAACTGGGCCTCGATTCTGCGATTCGTGCTTTTATCGATCATCGCATCGATGTGGTTCAGCGGCGAACGGTCTACCAGCTGCGCAAGGCTCGGGAGCGCGAGCACCAGTTGGAAGGCTACAAAATCGCGATCGACAATCTAGATCAGGTGATCAAGATCATCCGCGGATCAGCATCGCGGGTCGAAGCCCGCGAGAACCTGTATGCCTGGGCAAAGGGGACCGACATCGTCGTGAACCTCGGACGTGAGCGGCTGCAGAATGAAGAGCGTGGACTGTCACTGCGCCAGGTCGACTGGATTCTCGAGTTGCAACTTTATCGCCTTACGCAGCTCTCTGTGGACGAGATTCTGAACGACCTCAACGAAATCCGCGAACGCATCGCCGAGCTCGAATCCATCCTCGCCAGCGACAAGAAGCTGCGCAACGTGATCATCAAGGAACTGGAAGCCGTTCGCGATAAGTATGGAGACGAGCGCCGCACGCAGATCATCGACGAGTCAGCCGAGATTCAACTCGAAGATCTCATCGCAGACGAGCAGGTTGCAGTGACCGTCTCTCATCAGGGTTACCTGAAGCGGACTCCGATCTCGATCTATCGCCAGCAGCGACGCGGCGGAACGGGCCGGACCGGCATGAAGACGCGCGAGGAAGATTTCGTCTCGCAGCTCATCATCGACTCGACGCACTCCTACCTGCTGTGCTTTACCAACACAGGGCGCGTCTATTGGCTCAAGGTGTACGAGATTCCGGACGTAGGCGCGGCAGGCAAAGGAAAGTCCATTGCCAGCCTCCTCAGTCTTCAGCCAGGCGAGAATGTCCGTACCATTCTGCCTGTTCGCGATCTTGAGGAAGAAGGGAAGTACATCTTTTTCGCCACCCGCAACGGCACCGTGAAGAAGACTCCGCTGAAGGACTTTTCCAACGTCATGGCTCGGGGCATCATCGCTATCAACCTCGACAAGGACGATGATCTCGTCACGGCAGGGCTCACCAACGGTAAGCAGACCATCTTTATCGCAACCCGCGAAGGCATGGCCATCCGTTTCCAGGAGGAGTACGATCCCGAGCGCAGCGGAATTGGCTTGCGCCCGATGGGCCGCAATGCTGCCGGCAATAAGGGTATATCGCTGAAGAAGGGCGACTACGTCATCGGCGCCGCCATCACCAGTTCGGACGAGGCCCGCGACCTGGAGCGCGATGAGTGCGCCAAGGCTCGCAACCTTACGGACAAGCTCAAGTCGCTGCGGAAGGCCTACTCCGACGCCAAGGATGCATTGCAGAAGGCTCGCGAAGACCGCCGTAACGGCGATCCGGATAACGAGAAACTGAAGGAGAAAGAGAAGAAGGCGGAGAAGGCTGTCGAAGATTCCTGGTCGGCGCTCAAGGACCTTGATGAGAAGCTTTGCGTCACTCAGTCGCGCATCCTGACGGTTACCGAGAATGGCTTCGGCAAGCGCACAGACGTGGACGAGTATCGCCTCACTGCACGTGGCGCACAGGGTGTAACGAATCTTAAAGCGACTCCCAAGGTTGGCAAAACCAGCTCGATACTTCTGGTCAACGAAACCTCGGAGCTCATGGTAATCAGCCAGTGGGGCAAGATCATCCGCATCGATACGAATACTGTTCGCTCTGCGGGACGCAACACACAAGGCGTGCGCCTGCTGAACCTCGAAGCAGACGATAAGGTAGCTGCCGCCGTGATCATTCCGCCAGACGAAGTGAACGGCAAGGAAGACGAGCAGGGTACGCTGATTCAATAGTCATGCTCCATCCAGTTCTTATCTCAGGATGAACTGGATGGATCTCCGGAATCGCTATATGGACAAGACCATCCAACGCGTCACAGATGTTGAAGAACAGCAGTTGGAGACGTATCGGTATTGGCATAGCCGTTCAGTTGGCGAACGCTTGATCGCAGTCTGCGAATTGAGCGAAACAGCCTACGCATTTGCCGCTGATTTTCGAGGAGAGTCCGCGAATGATGACAAAGGACTTCAAGGATCTACTCCGCGCGTTCAACGCGAACGCAGTTAAGTACCTCATCATCGGCGCTCATGCATTCGGAGTACACGCCGAACCTCGCACCACAAAGGATCTGGATCTATTCATTCGCGCGGACGAAGAGAATGCAAAAGCGGCATTCCGAGCGCTTTCTGAGTTTGGAGCGCCGCTCCAAGGTTTGGAGGCAGCGGATTTCTGTGATGGGTCCACCTTCCAGATCGGTCAGCCTCCCGATCGAATCGACATCATTCAGCAGATCAGCGGCGTTACTTTGATGAGGCGTGGCCGAATCGTGTTGAAGGTCTCATTGATGGAGAAGTGCCAGCTAGCGTGATCTCCCGCGAGGATTTGATACGCAATAAGCTGGCCAGCGGGAGAGAGCAAGATTTGCTCGACGTGAAGTCCCTGCGTAAGTCCGAGCTCGCTTCAAAGCAAAAAGATCCTCCGAAGTCGTAGAACGCTTCAAAGCCGGCTTCCTGATTTCCTATCATCAAAACCAATTTCACTCATCCGCGGAACTCGTCTATCAGCTGTCTACCATCGGTAGATGGATTCCTTTCGCAACCTCATCTTGGCTGCTTCGCCAAAAAAGCGTGATCTGATTGATCGCCGCTGGATATTTGTTCCTTACGATCGCTTCAACGATCGTGTTGGCCCCCTGACTGAACAGGATGCGAATTCAACCGGAATCGTCATTGTTGAGTCGACCAACAAAGGGCATCGCAGGGCGTACCACAAGAAGAAGCTGGTTCTACTCATCTCCAACATGCGCCACTTTGCGCTTGAGCAGGCGAAACGTGGCGCCAAGGTCATCTACTACTTCTCGGAGCTAAGCCACGGGCAAGCACTTTTGCAGCTTCAACGAGAAAAGAAGATTCCACAACTCGTGACCACGAAGCCCGCGGAACGTGAGTTGCGCATCGATCTGCAGCAAGCGATCGCAAATGGGCTGAACATCGACATTGTCGAGGATGCGACATGGCTTTCAACCACTGACGACTTCCTGTCCGTCTATGGCGACTATTCCCCTGGCAAAAGCTATGTGATGGACCGGTTCTATCGCAGGATGCGCCAGAAGACGGGCATCCTCATGAAAAATGGCCGTCCTGTCGGCAAGCAGTTTTCGTTCGATGCGGACAACCGGAAGCCGTGGCGCGGAGATCCACCCGAGCCGCAAGTACCGGCGTTCGAGCCCGACGAAATCACTCGCGAGGTGATCAACCTTGTCGGCACCACCTACTCGAGCCACTTCGGAAATATTGGGGACTTCAATCTGCCTGTCACGCAGCAAGACTGTGACCGGATGTGGCAGCATTCACTCGAAAATCTGCTGCCCCACTTCGGGCCTTTTGAAGATGCCATGCGCGACGATGCTCCGCGCTTGTTTCACAGCCGCGTATCTGCCCTTGTGAACCTGGGCCGCTTGTTACCTGCCGAGCTGGTGCGCGATGTTGAGTCAGCTGCGGATCGCGGAAGGATTCCGCTCGCGAGCGCCGAAGGTTTTATCCGGCAGCTCCTCGGTTGGCGTGAATTCATGCGCCACATCCACCAGCAGACCGACGGCTACCGGCTGCTCGATGTTGCTCACGAAAGAGGAAAGCCTCGCAGCACAAGCCACGAGCCATTGATTGGAGCGGCTCCAGCAGCACTGCACGCGTCGCTTCCGCTGCCCGCTGCGTACTGGGGAGTCAAATCCGGTCTGCATTGCCTGGATACCGTGGTCGCCCAGGTAATTGATGAGGGATGGTCGCATCACATCACGCGCTTGATGGTGCTCTCGAATCTCGCAACTCTTTGCGGCTTCTCGGCCCGGGAACTCACGGACTGGTTCTGGATTGCCTACGTAGACGCGTACGACTGGGTCGTTGAGACCAACGTCTTAGGAATGGGCACATACGCCGACGGCGGGGTGACGGCCACCAAACCCTATGTCTCTGGCGCTGCGTACATCAATCGCATGTCGAACTATTGCGGTCACTGCCGTTACGATCCAAAGAAGTCGATTGGGCCTGACTCCTGTCCGTTTACAGCTCTCTACTGGACCTTTCTTGAACGCAACCGTGACGTGCTCGGCGGGAACTTCCGGCTGCAGATGCCCTACCGGACCTTAGACCGGAAACCGCAGGATGAACTGGTCCAGCTTCGCGAGAGGGCTGACGAGGCGATCTCCCACCTCCAGAGTCAGGCCCGGCCAGAATATTGAACCGGTACTGGAAATAAATAACTTACACGTCACTCTCAGGAAGCGTGGCCCGAAGCTCAGCTGCCCAAATTATGGTGCAGGCGGCTTTGTTCCGATTGTTCCGATTCTGTGAGAGGATAGTCAAAGCGGAATGAGACGTGTGCCTCAGTTGCCGGCAGCACGACGGGTTGGGCGTCCTGCCACCATCGCGCAAGCCCCTGCAACTTATCAGACAAACCTGAACCACCGTCGACACTCCAAATCCCCCTACAGGCGTCTTACACTGATGATGCTCTGGTTTCTCCGTGCGCCCCTGATGTTGCGCCCTGTTTTCATCGCTGGTTGTCTGTTCTTGTTACTCGCATCATCGGCTGGTGCTGCGCGAATCAAGTCCGCGCGCGACCGCGCGCATGCTAACGTCGCCCGTACTTCGAAACACGCACAACGCGCTGCCAAGCCCGCACCTCACTCCGCACGGAGCAAGGTCGCAACTGCGTCGGCTAAGAGAACTGCGAAGAAGACGACTGCCCGCCGTTCGACACGCTCGACCGCATCTGCCCGCAAACCAGTTGTGCCGGGCCGCCACCTTCGTCGAGCAAGGTATCGCCGTCACTCAAGAGCGCGCTTCGTTCCGTTATCGACGGTGCCGATCAGGCGGTCCGCCGCGCAATCTGACTTTTCGCCTCCCGTCTCCGATGCCGGCGCGCCGACCTCGACGTCACTCGCTGCCGCAAATCCTGCAGCGATGGCCAGCGCGGGGAATCCGCTTGCAACTCCACCCGATGGTGAGACTGCGCCAGTAGCAGTCGGACAGATTGCTTCGCTGAATGTGCCCCGTGTCTATGGTCGCTATGCCCTTCGCGGGACGCGCGACTCACTCGTGCGTCAGAACGAACGCGTCGAGTTGGAGTCTCTCGAGCGCATTGAGGACGACATCGACCTACAGAATCGTATTTCCAGCGGCTCTCTTGTGCGTGTGCCCGAAACCTCCGGTCTCAAGGTCAATGCCGGACTGCCTGAAGAGCGCCGTTATTGCCGTCAGTGGACCGCTGATTTTCTTTCGGATCTCTCTCGCGCGCACGAAGCGCAATTTCACAAGCCTCTGATTGTCAGCTCGGCCGTGCGGACGGTTGAGTATCAGAAGCACCTGATGCGCGTAAATCGCAATGCGGCAGATGCGGAAGGTGACATCGTCAGCCCGCACCTGACCGGTGCAACCATCGATATTGCCAAATCAGGGCTTTCTCGGCGTGAGATGCAGTGGATGCGCGATCACCTTTTCGCCTATCAGACTGCCGGCGTAATTGATGTGGAGGAAGAGTTCCGCCAGCGCTGCTTCCACATTACGGTCTACAAAAACTACTCGCCGGCTTCCTCGCCCAGCGGACCTCATCACGATCCGGTCCCTCAGACTGTTCCACCCGACCCATCCACGGCAACGGTCTCTGACGACGCTGCTGCCAGGAATAAGTAGCGACGCACCAGGCATAACGCAATTTCATTTCTTATCCTAGTCTGAAGCGTTACAATCGCGGGCGAACGCGGTTGTAACGCTTTCCCGTTTCAAGAATGAATGAAATCTGCGAGGACAGATATGAGCGATTCAGCAATTCAACCAGCGGCGGAAGTGACATCAGGCCTCTCACAAGGCCAGCGCTTGGCCAACATGTTCACGGCACCGTCGAAGACCTTCCTGGACATCAAGGCCGGCCACCGAAGCTGGTGGCTGCCCTTCGTCATTTATGCCGTCCTTGGCTTTGCGTTCTATGGAGTTGTGAATTCAAAGGTCGGCATGCGCCAGGTGAGCGAAAACCAGGTAAAACTCAGCCCCAAGACTGAAGAGCAGATGGCCCAGCTTACACCCGAGCAGCGTGAGCAGCGAATGAAAATCTCGACCACCATTACGCAAGGAATCTTCCTGGCTGGTCCAATATTCGTCCTGCTGATGGGGGCCGTTATTTCTCTGGTGTTGCTCGGCACCATCAATTTCGCCTTTGGCGGAAAGGCGAAATTTGGAAGCGTCTTTGCAGTCTGGATGTATGCCATGATGCCCTCGTGCATCAAGACAATACTGGGAATCGTGGTGCTTTTTGCCGGAACCGCGCCGGACTCATTCAACATCAAAAACTTCGCTCCCACAAACCTTGGAGCATTTATGAATCCGATGGACACCAACCCTGGCCTTTACAGCTTCGCGAGTTCCATTGACTTCGTCACAATTTGGACGCTTGCACTAGTGGGAATCGGAGTTGCCATAGTCGCAGGGACCAAACGCAGCTCAGGCTATATCGCTTCGTTCGGATGGTGGGCGCTCCTGGTGATCGGCGGCGCGGGAATAGCCGCAGCATTCAGTTAGACACTGGCTACGCAAACAGAAACGGCGCACATCCTGGGACGTGCGCCGTTTGTTTTGTTCCAAGGTGCTTGGGTCTATTACTCCGTCCATCTCCGCATGATTAGCGTCGCGTTGATTCCGCCGAACCCAAACGAGTTCGACAGGGCAACATCGAAGCTATGGCTCATTGCCTTGTTCGGCACGTAATCCAGCTTGCACTCCGGATCGACGTTGTCGAGGTTGATCGTCGGCGGAAGCATCTGGTTCATAAGCGAGAGGACCGCGATGCCCGCTTCGAGTCCGCCTGCGCCACCGAGCAGGTGCCCAGTCATCGACTTTGTGCCGCTGATCTTCAACTTATGACTAAGCGCATGCTCGCCAAAGACCAGCTCGATCGCGCGTGATTCGTTTCCATCGCCTGCAGGGGTCGACGTCGCGTGAGCATTGATATACCCAACCTCTTCGGGCTGGATCTCAGCGTCCTTCAGTGCCGCCCGCATACTGCGCTGCGCGCCTGCGCCTTCCGGAGCAATGCCTGTCATGTGATAAGCATCCGCACTCATTCCATAGCCGATGACTTCGGCGAGAATGTTTGCGCCACGCTTCTTCGCGAACTCGAGCTCTTCGAGAATCAGAATCCCCGCGCCTTCGCCGATGACAAATCCGTCGCGATCTTTGTCGAAGGGACGGCTTGCCTTTGTCGGCTCATCATTGCGAGTCGACAGAGCCCGCATCGCCGCGAAGCCGCCCACGGAGAGTGAAGTGACAGCCGCCTCGGAGCCCCCCGCAATCATCACATCTGCGTCACCGTGCATGATCATGCGGACGGAGTCGCCAATGGAGTTGGCGCTCGTGGCGCACGCCGTAGCTGTTGCCGAGATTGGTCCGCGGGCACCGTAGCGAATGCTCAGTTGCCCAGCGGCCATGTTGATGATGGTTGCCGGAATAAAGAACGGAGATATCCTTCTAGGACCGTCTTTCAGCAGCGTCGCGTGTTCTCGCTCGATGACCTCAAACCCACCGATTCCCGAGCCGATTAAGACGCCGACGCGGTCTCCGTTCTCTTCCGTGATTTTGAGGCCAGACTGCTCTAGTGCCTCTTGCGTGGCCGCAAAGGCAAAGTGAATGAAACGCGCCATCTTGCGCGCTTCCTTCTTGTCGAGGAATTTCAGCGGGTCGAAGTTCTTGACCTCGGCGGCAAAAGTGACAGGGAAGCCTGTGGTATCAAAACCTGTGATCGGACCCATACCACTGGCGCCCGCGATCAGATTCTTCCACACTTCCTGCGCGGTATTGCCCACACCGCACACCAGCCCCAGGCCGGTGATCACAACTCTTCGGTTCACCGGCTACTTGCCTTTCGCGTTCTTCTCGATGTAGTCAATCGCGTCCTTGACGGTCTTGATCTTCTCAGCGTCTTCGTCGGGAATCTCGAGGTCAAACGCCTCCTCAAACTGCATTACGAGCTCAACAACATCCAGCGAGTCCGCACCCAGATCCTCTTGAAAGCTTGCGCCGGGCGTAACTTCAGCTTCATCAACCTGCAGTTGTTCCACGATGATCTGCTTTACTTTTTCTTCTACCGCCATGCCTGATTCTCCTCAGTTTCAATTACCAAATCCGATAGTCTGGGGACAAAATATATCCGCAGTCGCCTGCCTACAATACTGGCAGATGGCACACTGAGACAACCGCCGGATAAAGAAAAGCTTCGCCAGCCCCGAAACTCCAAGTTTAAAGGGCCACCCCCGGTGTGTAAAGCGACCCAGAGTGGAAATAAATCAATCACCTGCGCGGCGACGGAGGCAGCAGCGGGTTATCTGTAACTGATGCGGAACAGGCCTGGAAAAAGGCAGGTTTCAGACTACAAATGCACAGACAAAAGGCGTAGATTAGGCGAAGATGGCTGGAGGATTTCCGTGCAGGCTCTTTTCGTCGGAATCGCAATCGTTGCAGGCTTGATTCTAGGTTTCATCGTCCGTTCTGTTTCGGCACGGCGCGAATCCTCTCTTCTCGAGCAGCGTAACCGCGAAGCTATCGATGCGCTGAACGCCTTCCAGAGACAACTTTCCCAGGCACAGACAGAATCCTCAGCGCGCGCCGGCTTCGAATCGCTAGCCACTGAACGCGCTGCCAACATTTCTCAGCTGAACGAAGAGATCTCGAGCCTTCGGGCCGATCTGGATTACAAGGCTGCCGGTGAGACCACCCTTCGCGCACGCATCAGCCAGCTCGAAGCCGAATTGAACAACGAGCGCAAAAACCTGGGCGAGAAAGTCGAACTTCTTGAAACTGCCAAGAAGAGCCTCTCGGATCAGTTCCACACACTCGCGGCGGACATCCTCGAGACGAAATCGAAGTCCTTCTCGGAAGGCAGCCAGAAGGAACTCGGCAATCTGTTCACGCCTCTCCGCGCGCAAATTGAAGAATTCCGAAAAAAGGTTGAAGAAGCTCAGTCAGATTCAAAGACCGGCGTCACAAAGCTCGAGACGCTCATCGGCACGCTCGGCACTCTCAATGAGCAACTCACAGAAGAGGCACGCAACCTCACTACAGCGCTTAGGGGCTCGGCGAAGACGCAAGGCGATTGGGGCGAGTTTATTCTTCGCGATCTGCTCGATAAGGCCGGCCTTCGCGAAGGAGAGCAATACGCGTTTCAGCAATCGTTCGCGGGCATCGAGAACGAGAGTGGTGACCGCAGTCGCTCAATCCGAACTGACGTCATCGTCTACCTCCCGGGTGGCCGCAACCTCGTTATCGATTCCAAGGTTTCGTTGACTGCCTATACCGATTGCGTAGGGGCCGCCGACGAAGAAGGACGCAAGGTTTCTTTGAGGGCTCACCTCGCCAGTATGCGCGGCCACATTGCCGGATTGGCGAAAGCCGGATATCACAATCTGCCGGGGATCGAGTCTCCTGATTTTGTGGTGATGTTCGTTCCGATCGAACCCGCATTTCTGATGGCCTTTCAGGCGGACAGCGAACTCTGGTCGGAGGCCTACAAACAGGGAATCCTTCTTGTCGGTCCGACTACTCTTCTTTACGTCATCCGCATTATCAATGTGCTCTGGCAGCAGGAGCGCCAGGCGCGCAATGTGCGAGAGATCATGGATCGCGGAACGAAGCTTTATGAGAAGTTCGCGGGTTTCGTTACCGACATGGACGTCATTGGCGACAACATTCGGAAGGCAGACCAGAGTTACAGCAATGCGATGAAGAAACTGGCCGAGGGCCCCGGCAATCTCATCGGCCAGGTCGAGAAGCTCAAGGAGCTCGGAATCCGGACCAACAAGTCAATTCCTCGAAAGTTGCTGGACCGAGCTGCAGTCGACCAGGCTGAACTTGCGCTCACAGCCGAAACTGAGGTTCGCGAGGGTACGAACTAGCATCAGTTTTGCTTTGGCAACAGCCGTTAAACACTTAGGCTTCAGCGCGAACCTGCCACCTCTTACCAAGGTTTAGTCCCCTTAGCGTCCTCTCCGCCTCTTGTGCGCGGATTGCCCGTACTCTTGTAATAGAGGAACTGTGGACGCGATGGGGAGCCATGCGATTACCTATGCTGTAGTTGCGCTTGCCATTGCTGTTACCTGTCTTTTTGCGGGCTTCTCCTGGGGACGCTCAAACGTAAGAGCTCAGATCGAAGATGCAGTCGAAAAGGAACATGTAGCCCTCGATGCGCGTGAGTTCGCGATGCGCACGCAGTTGGAAGACGCGATCGCTGAGCTTGCCAAACTGCGTCCTGAGGCTGAGGAGCTAGGCCGCGTCCAGAAGCGCCTCGAGCGCGAGCAGACAAAATACAGGCAGATGAAGGCAGAATTCAACGCTGCCACAGGTGCTCCCAAGGCCTTGGACGAAGATCCTGAGGCCGAGGTAGAAGCGGCTCCGCCCGCGGTCTCTGCCGACGAAGCAATTCAGAAACTGATGCAGTCCCTTGAGGTCTTCAACGCGCCGAATGACGGGGGGGCCGCATCCGCATCCGAACCCGAGCCTACGCCCGTCAAGCAGGTCGCTCCAACTCCCCCTGTCGCACCGCCTGTGGTTGCTGCGGCGACGCCTCCCAAAGCGCCCGAACCTCCCAGAACAATGCCTCCTCCCGTTCCCAGCGTTCCTCACAGGGTCCCGGCGCAGTCTCGGCCTCAGCAGTCTCCCCCTCCCGCACCGCGAATGCCGGAGCCGGTTGCCCCATTGAGTCCCGCTCCTCCTCCTCCTACTGCTCCCGTTTCGGTTCCGGCGAAATCAGCTAACGCCGAGCCCGCCAAGCCGGGTCAGCAAGTCGATGAATGGCAGGAGTTCGCGCGTCAGCTCGAAGCGCTTACCGGCAAGAAAAAGTAGGAAATGAGACCTGCTCAGAAAGAATGTTGCTGAGCACAGCGTGGCTGAAGTTTCGTCGTTAGCCGTGCTCCTGCTCTAACTCCCGGAACGTTCCTCGCAGCCGCTTCCATGTTGCTCCCAGGTCCTCCGGCAGCACACGAGTCTCGGCTACTGTGGTCATGAAGTTTGTGTCTCCAACCCAGCGGGGCATGGCATGCATGTGCAGATGCCCTGCGACGCCCGCTCCCGCCGCTTGTCCCAGGTTCAGGCCGAAGTTGAATCCATGCGGCCGATACAACCGTTCCAGTGCACGCTCTGTTTGCTGAGCCATATCCATCAATTCGTGAGCAGTTTCAGTATCCAGCTTGGCGATGCGGTCGAGATGTTGGTAGGGCATCACCATCACATGCCCAGACGTGTAGGGATAAGCATTCAGGCAGACAAAGCATCTCTTGCCACGGATCACTAACCCGCCGGCTTCTTCTGCCTCATCGGCCGACATGCCATGTTCAATGGCGTAGTCCACGCTGGCCATCAAGTTGCAAAAAACGCAGCTCAGATCACCCGGCCAGGCGTTCAGTCGCTGTGGCACGCCGGGACGAGGGGCGCCATCGGCTGTTGTGACATATGCAAACCGCCACGGGCTCCAGAGCTGTTCCATTGTTCACGCGATCCTTCGCAGGCATTCGTACGCCTGAAGCACCAAGTATAGTGTGATTCCCGTATCCGCTCTCCAAGTCGAGGGCATGTCCGAGTCCTCAATAGCGTCTTTTGAATGAGATTCAGAGGAAACCAGCCGCGACTCTTCTACCACAGCTTGTCTGAAGGCTTTGAATTTGATTCGACAAGATTGGGAGGGAAAGATTGCGCGGGGGGAATTGAATGGTCGGGGCGGAGGGATTCGAACCCCCGACCCTCTGCTCCCAAAGCAGATGCGCTACCAGACTGCGCTACGCCCCGACGTGGTTCTTTGATTGTATCCCGTAACAGGATTCTGCCCCAAAGACCGCGGCAGCACGGGTTACCGAATCATCGTGTGCCGATTCAGCCAGACCAGAAGCCAGAGAAAAACCGCGATCGGGATCGCAAAAACAATTGCAATCGAGCCAACGAGAACCGCCAGATAAGCCCAGTCCTTCCATGTGTGGCGGCGGGGCTGGCCGATGTGGCGCTCCATGACCTGGTAGTTCCGCCGATTTGGCTTCCACGCGATATCGAATGCATCGCCAAGCAGCGGGATGGATCCGACCAGCACACCAATTGCAAGGTTCACAGTCATGCGCGCTAATGCGACGTACGGAACGCCGCGGGTCCACGCGGCGATGGGAATGACAAGCGACAAGACGCCTGCGATCACATCTCCCAACCCCGGCACCAGTCCAATGATCCCGTCGATGCCAAAGCGGAAACGAGTAAATGGAATGCGAAACGCTTCATCAAGCAGGATTTCAAGGCCTCGCAGCGTATCGTCGCGGAAAATCCAGGCGCCCTTTTTCCAGCGATCCGAAGGAACGATCCTTTCCTCTTTGGACGCGGTTCCGGCAGGGGCAAGGCGCGGCGAGTTGACCTTCGGATGAAGCATAAACGGCTTAGATGCTCGAACTTCGGGCTAATCTGGTTCGATGCTACAATCAGAGGGGTACGGCGGCTATAGTTCAGAGGCAGAACGCCTGACTGTGGCTCAGGATGTCGTGGGTTCGATCCCCACTAGCCGCCCCAATAACGAATCAATAGATTAGACCCTTCTCATCGTTTCAGCGAGCCATAGCGGGCAATGACGCTACACCCATCGCGACAAGGCATGGACATAGTGAGGCGAGTCTCAGCCATTTCATTCCGAATCGAAATCCACACGTTCGGAAAGGCGTTGAGACTAAAGCATCCTGAGCCCTGCGCACTATTTCGTCGAAAGTACTAAAACGGTCGCGATCGAATCAAGTGCTTTGGCCGGGAGAGCTACGTCGATTCCATTACCTGACTTGGTGACCTTTAGAGCCGTGTGATTCTGGTCCGCAAGCAGATAGGCACCGGTGACTTCGCGCGATACATTGTCGAGATGGAAGCTTCCCTTTGGCCAGGAGAAGAGTTCGATATAGACCTTATCTGGTCCTGTCGTCGAGCGCCAGTTCCAGGCCGGAATGAATTTGGGTTTGCCTTCCTTGTCTTTTTCGGTTTTGCTGAAGCTGCCGGCTTCTGCTCCAAAGAGAGTGGGCTTGGTGCCGTAGATTGCTTCGCCGTTCACATCGAGCCATTTGCCGACCGCATGTAATCTCTCAACTTCGGCGGCAGGCACTACTCCCTTTGAGTCGGGGCCAATGTTGAGCAGGTAGTTGCCACCCTTGCTGGCGATGTCGACGAGATTGCGGATCAAGGTCTCAGTCGACTTGAAATTCATGTCGTAAGACTTGAAGCCCCAGGTGTCATTCATCGTCATGCAGGCTTCCCAATCGCGTCCGGGATATCCCTGTGCGGGAATGTATTGTTCCGGGGTTTCCGTATCGCCCTTGTAACTGCCGCCGAGGCGGTTGTTCCAGATCAGATTTGGATGCTGATTGAGTAGTTCGACAATCTCTCCGGCGAGTTCAGGTGTCATGTCGTCTGTCGGAGTGTCGAACCAGATGACGACTGGGAACTCACCGTAGTTGCTCAGCAATTCCTTCATCTGCGGAATGGCTTTTTTGTGGAGATATTCTGCGAAGTTGCCGTCTTGTGCCGTATCCCAGTGATGATTAGGACGATCGTGGTTGCCGGTTTTATAGGCAGCGCCGCCAGGTGCCGTCCAATCCTGATCCTGCGAGTAGTAGAAGCCAAGCTTGACGCCCTGCTTGCGGCACTCTTCGGCGAGTTCCTTGATCGGATCACGGTGGAAAGGCGTGGCGTCAACGATGTTGAAGGGGTCGGCCTTTGACTCAAACATCGCGAAGCCATCGTGGTGTTTGGAGGTGATGACGATATACTTCATCCCCGCCGCCTTGGCGAGGGCTACGATGTCGTGCGCGTTGAATCCCGTCGGATTGAACTTGCTCGCGAGCGCTTTGTAATCGGCAACAGGAATGGTGCCGCGATTCATGATCCATTCGCCGATTCCGGGAACCTGTTTGCCGTTCCATGTGCCTGCTGGAATGGAGTAGAGACCCCAGTGAATGAACATGCCGAAGCGCGCTTCGCGCCACCAGGCCATGCGCGCATCACGCTGAGCCGGAGTTTCAGTGTCCTGCACGGCTTTAACACGATGCTGATCGGCCATGTTGTAGTGCTCACCCGCAACCTGGGCGGAGCCGGCTACTGTTGCGGCGGAGAGGATCGACAATAAAGAGGCGCAGAACTTAAGAGTCTTCAATGGTGGCTCCTTCGGATACGGCGAAATTATCTGCTCGTTTGGACGTTCTTTCAGAAAAGGTTTAAAGCAACGACGCTGACGTTAGAGTCAGGCGCTGTTTGCGGTATTTCGATATCAATTTGGCTTTGATTTTGCCGGAATTTCAGGGGCATGCCGTTTGCGAGCAGGCGCGCTGAGAGCACACGCGCCTCGACTCCCTTTATAGTGCAAGCCGGCGGCTTCCAATCAAAGACGTGAACGAAGAGAGTTTTGCCATTCGATGTGGTGCGAAGTCCCTCGACATTTTGAATCGGCCCATAGGTCGTTCCGTAGATCGAGTCTCCGTTGAGCGTGAGCCATGCGCCGATGGCCTTCAGGCGCTCCTGAAATTCGGGCTGGATTTGGCCGTCGGGCTGCGGACCGACATTCAGCAGGAAGTTGCCGCCCCTGCTGGCCACTTCAACAAGACCACGAATGAGCGCGCGAGCTGTCTTGTAGTCGTGGTCGTTGCTGTTATAGGCCCAGGTGTTGTTGATCGTCATGCAGGTTTCCCAAAGACGGAAGTCTTCGGGGCGGGGAACGGAGGCGCTCAGCTTACCCGATACTGACGGATCGACGCCAGTCAATTTGATTCCTTTGGTAGGAATTGCGGTCGGTATGAACTGCTCCGGCGTTTCATAGTCGCCGTCGACGCCAATTCGATCATTGGTCAGGGTAGCCGGTTGTATCTCGTGGATCATGCGCAACACATGATCCCCGTCGTACTTTTCCTGATTGTTCAATCCATCGAACCAGATCAATGCGACTGGGCCATAGTGCGTCAGAAGCTCACGGAGTTGTTGCTGCATATATGCAAGGTAGCTTTGCCATTCAGGCCGTTCGGGCTGGCCGTGCCAATTTTCGCTCGCAGGTTTACTTGTGTCGCGAAAGCCTGGGTGGTGCATGTCCGGCGGTGAGTAATAGAAGCCGATTGGCATCTCATCTTCGTGACACGCGGTTGCCAGCTGCTTGACGATGTCCTTGCCGTAAGGCGCGCTGGTAATTTTGTAGTCGGTAAAGGATGAGTCGAACATGCAGAAGCCGTCATGGTGCTTGGTCGTGAAGACCATGTACTTCTGCCCTGCCTGCCGCGCCAGATCGATCCAAGCTTGAGGATCGAATTTCGTCGGATTAAATTTCTTGGCCAACGCGCGATAGTCGGGCTCCGCGATCCCGCCTGGTTTGGGAACCATGATGGGCCACGATGCTTCGACACTTGCCTGCGAATACGGTCCCCAATGAATGAACATGCCAAACTTTGCCTGCCGATACCAGGCAGTGCGGTCAAAGGCGAGGTCTCTCCCCCACGGATAGGAAGGCAATGCGTTAAAGATAGGGATTGCCGCTGCAGCTTTCAGGAACCCGCGGCGATTCGAAAGATAAGCGCTCATTCGGAGGCAACCATAGAATCTGAGATTGCAGTTGTCAAGGTGGAAGGCGTGAATTCAAGGGGAGCGCAGATATCGGTAACGCGGGGCAAGACCTCCGGGTGAAAATCCGATTGCCTCAGTCCATATGGAAAACTTCCGCCATGTCTGCCCACCACTCGCCGTCCGCCCGGTTCTCTAGCGGCTCTTGCTTTGGGCCCATGATCGCCCACCAGGCCTGAGTCCTGGCATCAGCCGCCATCCGGGCCATATCCGCCTTGAAGTCGTCTCCGTGATATTCAAAGTAGGAGAACAACATGCTATCTTTCAGGTAGATAGAGTAATTGGCTATCTTGCAGAGACGAATCATGTCCAGAACTTCCGGCCAGACTGCGGCATGGTATCGACGATATTCGTCTTCGCATCCAGCTTTGAGCCGGATTGTCATTCCATATCTCTTCATCGAAGAACTCCTGGGCTGTTCAACTTGATTTGTTATCAGCGCGTGCCCATCCCTAACCAAGCAGCGAATGCACTTGAGACTATCCATAGAGACTTCAGTATGACAATCCAGAAGAAGTCTTGACCTCTTAAGCGCAGATATATAAGATCGACCATCACCAGATTTAAGCGCTTAAAATGCCATTCCTTACTTCGCTCGCAACCGACGATCTGGTCAAGAACACTCTGGCGGAAAAACTGCGCCAACAGATTCTGGCGGGCAATCTCAAGCCGGGAGAGCGGATTGTTGAGGGGAAGTGGGCAGCCCGATTTGGTGTAGCCCAGGCGAGCATTCGCGAAGCAATCAACATTCTTTCGCAAGCTGGTTTCGTCACCAAAGCCTCGGGGCGCAGCGCACGCGTGATCCATCTGAGTGAGATCGATGTGTCGCATATCTACGAGATTCGCGGGGCCATTGAAGGTCTGGCAGCGCGAACCGCGGCACGCGAAGAGCGAAGCGTCAAAGCACTGCAGTCGGCAATGAACAGCATGAGAAAGTCTGCCAAAGCAGGCGATCTCGAAGGATTGATTGACGGAGACCTGCTTTTCCATCTTGAGCTTTGTAATCTCTCCTGCAATTCCTTTCTCGTCGACCAGTCGCGTCGGCTCCTGTTGCCTCTCTTTGCATTTGTGCGAATGCGCGTTTCCGCGAGCGGTCAATCGCCGTCAGCTTGGGACAAGGATCTCGCTGCGCATCAGAAAATCATCGACTTGATCAGCGAAGGGGAAGCCGATGTCGCCGAACACTACGTAAAAAGGGCGATGGAGCGGTTCGCTCAAACCGCGTACGACAACTGGGAGAAGCGAGAAGCAAGTGGCAAATGAGCTGAGTGGAAATGTGATTGTGCTTACCGGGGGAGCCGACGGCATCGGGCTGGAGTGCGCAAAGGCTTATGCGCGCGAAGGAGCTGTTGTCGCAATCGTCGATCGCGATGGCGATAAGGCAGAGCGAACTGCTTCCGCCCTGGGGTCTGATTGCATGGCTTTGCAGGCAGATGTTGGAGATGGCAAGGCGGTGCAGAGGGCTGTCGATTCAGTGTTGCAGCGCCATGGCAAGATCGATGCTTTGCACAATAACGCTGGAATTGCGAGCCCTTCAAAACCGCTCGACCAGACTACTGAGAATGAATGGGATGAGCTGATCCGAGTCAACCTGAAGTCGATTTATTGGACAACTCGCTTCGCGATAGATGCTCTTGCTGCCACCACGGGCTGCATTCTGAATACCGCCAGCATGGTCGGTTTGATCGGACAAGACAATCATGCGGCTTACGTAGCCACCAAAGGCGCTGTCATCGCGCTGACAAAAGCCATGGCGCTGGACTATGCGCCGAAAGGCATTCGCGTAAATGCGATTTGTCCTGCCGCGGTGTGGACGCCAATGCTTGAGACATGGTGTGCTGAGCAGCCAGAACCCGATCGAATCCGCCGGTATCTCGACGACATCCACCCGCTGGGAGCGTGCCCGCAGGGTGATGTCATCGCGGATGGCGCGGTATTCCTTATTTCCCGACGCGCACGTTTCATAACTGGATGCGTATTGCCCGTTAGCGGCGGAGCCGAGCTGGGTTACAGACGATGATGGAGAAGTTTCTATGCCCAACTGCGTAATTCGGTCGATCCAGGCGATCGATGCGCGATACCCGCTACCTCCCGGTGCAGGAAGCGACGCGGTCCACACAAACCCTGTCTATGCAATGGCGCTAACCCACCTGAAGACCGTAGGGGGGCCCTCCGGAGCGGGTCTGGCGCTGACTCTCGGCGAAGGCAATCGCCTGGTTTGTGATGCGATCGGAATGCTAGCGAGGCCGCTGGTCGGTAGATCGATCGATGAAGTGATGGCGCACTTTGGCGACGAGCAGCGCGGGATGGCTAATGATCCGACTTTGCGGTGGCTGGGGCCGCACAAAGGTGTGGTACATCTGGCTCTGGCATCGATCACAAATGCCTGCTGGGATCTGTGGGCGAAGAGTCGTGGGCTGCCGCTGTGGAAACTTCTTCTTGATCTCGAGGATGAAGCGCTGCTCGCAACCCTCGATCTGAGCTACCTGGAAGACATGCTCACCCATGACGAGGCTTTAGCGCTACTCCGCGCGCAGCGGGCTTCCAGGCCAGAGCGAAATAGCATTCTCGATACCGGCTACCCCGGCTACGACACCTCAGTGGGATGGATGGGTTACGACGACGCGAAGGTGAGAGCGTTGACGCAGCAAGCCATCGACCGGGGATTCACAGCGTTCAAACTCAAGGTTGGATCGATTGACGATGAGCGTGATCTGAGACGCGCGGAGATGCTGCGGCAGATGGCTGGCGAAGCAGGAATACTGATGTTCGACGCCAACCAGCGATGGGATGCGCCGGAAGCCATGCGGATGTGCAAGGCGCTGGCGAAGTTCAAGCCGCTTTGGATCGAGGAGCCCACGCATCCGGACGATATTCACGCGCATGTGGAGCTAGCGCGCGCCATCGCTCCCGTTCGCATCGCAGCTGGAGAGCACATGCCGAACCGGGTGGTGTTCAAGAATATGATGCGGTATGGCGGGGTTCATTTTTTGCAGGCCGACTGTACGCGTCTTGCAGGCGTCAGCGAGTTTCTGGCGGTCAGCCTGATGGCGAAGAAATTTGGCCTTCCGATTGTGCCGCACGTTGGGGATATGGGCCAGATCCATCAGCACCTGGTGCTGTTCAATCACATAGCTCTCAATGACGAAGTTCACTTTCTTGAGCACATCCCCCATCTGCAAAAGCATTTCATCTTCCCGGCAAAAGTGAAGGAAGGGTGTTACATGCCTCCTCAGGAGCCCGGTGCATCCACAGATATGCGTGTGGGGCGGAAGGACTAACGAATGCCGCAATCGTTCTGGGTTGGCATGCTGCTTATTTTCGTCGCTGGCGTGATGGCCGGAGACTGCATGCTTCCACTCAAGTGGGCGACGAGGTGGCAGTGGGAGAACACATGGCTTGTCTTCAGCATTGTTTCGCTTGTCGTTCTTCCGTGGATGCTCGCCATCTTCCTTGTGCATGATTTGTTTCGAGCTTATGCGCAACTGAGTCTCATTCAATTTGCAATACCCATCCTGTTCGGTGCGGGATGGGGTGTCGCACAAGTGCTCTTTGGCATTTCGATTCGGCGATTGGGGATGGCGCTTGCATACGCGATCGTCATTGGGCTTGGCACCCTGCTTGGCACGCTCGTACCACTGTTCGCTCAGCATAGAGCGCAGCTGGGAAAGTCATTGCTTGCTGAGGTGTTCACGGGCATCGCGATCATGCTGGTAGGCATCACGCTTTCAGCATGGGCCGGCCACATTCGCGAACGAGCGCCTGATGCGGTCAGCGTCACAACCTCGGGTCGTTACGGTACTGCAGTGGTAGTGGCAGTACTGTGCGGTCTTCTTGCTCCAATGCTCAACTATTCCTTCGCGTTTGGGCAGGACATTGCGGTTGCCGCTGCGCACGTCGGCAACTCCGATGCAAGAGCCGCATATGCCGTTTGGCCGATAGGACTGGCTGGAGGTTTAATACCCAATCTCGGGTACAGTTTCTTTCTTCTGCGGAAAAACCGCACAGGCCGGCAATTTCACGCCGTCTTCCCAGATGTACTCTGGGCGACGTTGATGGCAATCCTTTGGATGGGAGCAATGGCGCTCTACGGTATGAGCGCGAGCTACCTTGGAAAATTCGGGACTTCAATCGGCTGGGGACTCTTTCAGATCTTCATGATCATGACGGCAGCGCTCTCCGGCGTCATAACAGGTGAGTGGAAGAGCGCTCCGCCATCCGCGCGAAACTTCCTTGGCGTAAGCCTTCTGTGCCTGGGCAGTGCGACGGCGCTGCTGGCCTACGCTAATCATTAGTGATCCGTCTACTGAGAAGAGGCGGCTTCCTTGCTGAAACTGACCCACGATGCTAATCCTAAGCATTGTGAGTAAGCGTCCAGAAGAGAGTAGGTCGGCCCGAACCCGCACTGCATTTGCAGCCCTGATCTGTCTGCCAGCAGTGCTGCTTTGCTGTGCCGGTTCTGCCCTTGGGCAAGTCGCGAAGCCGAACAAATCGACAGAAGCGCCCTCCCCAAACGTTCCGGGACACTTCGTGGATATCACGCAGCAGTCTGGAGTTGACTTCACTCATCGTTCAGCACATACCCCGCTGAAATACCTGATCGAGACGATGGGCTCGGGTGTCGCGCTCTTTGACTGTGACAACGATGGCCGCCTCGACATCTTCTTCGTGAACGGCGCTCCAATCATCAATCCAGAACCCAAAGGCACGATTCCCAAGAAAACGGGACCGGAGTACTGGAATCGCCTCTTCCATCAGAAACCCGACGGAACTTTCGAAGACATCACAGAGAAGTCTGGCCTGCAGGGGATTGGATTTGGCATGGGTGTGGCAGTGGGCGACTATGACAACGACGGCCACGAAGATCTGTTTGTTACGAGCTACGGCGGAAATCAGCTCTATCACAACAATGGCAACTGTACCTTCACAGATGTGACGGCGGCTGCCCATGTCGGAGGAGAGGGATGGTCCACTTCAGCGGCATGGGTTGACCTCGATAATGATGGACGTCTTGATCTGGTTGTTGCTCGCTACATGAAATGGGACTGGAACGACGAGTGGTGCGGCGAGCATCTCCCGGGGCATCGTGCGTACTGCCATCCGGATATCTTTCCGGCCGTCCCGATGCTCGCCTACCACAATGACGGCGGAGGTCGATTTACCGAAGTCGCCCAAAGGTTGGGACTCGATAAGCCAGCACGGGCACTAGGCTTGGCAATCGCTGACTACGACCATGATGGACGTATCGATCTGTTTGTTGCTAACGATTCGATGCCTGAGTTTCTCTTCCACCAGAAGAACGATGGAAGCTTTGAAGAGGTGGCGATGGAGTCCACTGCCGCAGTTAATGGAGACGGGCAAACCTACGCGGGAATGGGAGTCGACTTTGAAGACTACGATAACGACGGCTGGTCGGATGTTTTCATCACGGATCTAGCGAATCAGAGATACGCTCTCTATCGAAACCTTCACGACACCACTTTCGATTACGTCACTAATCCCAGTGGAATTGGAAAAAGCTCGCTTCTTCATTCAGGGTGGAGCACGCGCTTCCTCGATTACGACAATGACGGTTGGAAGGACTTGCTCGTTGCCCAAGGGCATGATCTGGACAATGTTGAGCTCGAAAATCCGCTGTTGCACTACCGCGAACCGATGATGTTGCTTCGCAACATGAAAGGTCGCTTCGATGACGTGTCGTCTACCTCTGGCGAGGTGTTCAAGAAAAGCTGGGCGGCTCGGGGCATGGCGATCGGAGATCTGGACAACGATGGACTCATTGACGCAGTAGTGACGCTCAATGACGGCGAAGCGCATGTTCTTCGAAACGAAACTGCCGGACCAAATCATTGGGTCACGCTGCGCTTGATCGGCCACCAAAGCAACCGGGATGGAATTGGCGCCGTAGTAGAGGTGACAGGATCCGGACCGTCGCAGTGGGCAACCGTCACCACCTCAAGCGGCTATCTGTCTTCCAGCGATCCGCGGGTGCATTTCGGCCTTGGTGTAAGTCCAGGCAATCTATCGCTTGAGATTCATTGGCCCAGCGGAATCGTACAGAAACTGCAGGATCTCAAGCCCGACAGACAGATCACCGTGGATGAGCCTGCAAATTCAGATCCATCCAGTGGCGCCAAACCCTGACGAAAGTCAGTTGTTTTTCTTGTCCTGTGACAGCATCTGAAGTGCCTGGGCAACGTCTTTGTCGCCGGGCGTCAGCTTCTGTGCCTGCAGCAGTTCGGTTTTGCCCTCGCGCAGCGCGCCTGAACGGCAATAGATCAATCCCAGGTTCTTGTGTAGCTGTGCGAGTGCGCTGCATTGACCGCAGACCTGAATGGCCTCTTTCAACTGAGAGACAGCCTGTGGCCAGTCGTGTGCGTCCGCTGACGCTAGCGCGAAATTGCCGAGTGTTTGTGCTCGATCCCGGATATGCTGCTCGGTCTGCAATCGTTCAAATTGCTGGCGCAGCTGCTCGGATCGTGCAGGATTCTCCTTTGCGAGAAGACGCGAGAGGTTGTAGAGAGCCTGCCCATACTGAGGGCGAAGCGCGATCGCCTTCTCCCAGCTTTGTTGAGCGCCCTGCACATCTCCTTTGCGCTGCAATTCCTGACCCAGTATGAACAGAGCCTCCGGGTTATCCGGGTTGACCGCGAGACACTGCTGAAAAGCGTGAATGGCTGCATCCGGCTGACTGGCTTGACGCGCAATGAGGCCCTGCAGATACCAGGCATCGGCGAGTTGCGGATTCAGGCGGGTCGCTGCTTCCAACTCCGGCTTCGCTTCCTCATTCCGCTGCAGATCCAGCAAAACGCGGCCGCGATTGTAGTGAGCACGCGCATCTTTCGGACCAAGTTGAGCGGCTTGGGTAAATTCAGTCAGGGCCTCATTGAGGTTGTACTGATCGGCAAGAGCGATGCCAAGATTCAAATGAGTTTCTGAAGAGTCAGGTGCGAGCTCAACAGCCTTGCGGAAAAGCGGTATAGCATCAGAGCTCCGATTCAGTCTGGTCAGAACCATCGCATACGCACTCAGGATGCCAGCATTCTGTGGTTCTAGGTGGTTTGCCGTTTGCAAAGCACGGGCTGCCTCATCGAATCGCTGCTGACTGGCCAGAATAATTCCGAGATTAGAAAAGGCCTGTCCGTACTTTGGATTGTTCTCGGTGGCCCGCCGGAACAGACCCTCGGCTTCGCTCGTTCGGCCCATCTGTCCGTAAAGCACGCCGAGATTGCTCTGCGCCTCAGCATACTGCGGATCGAGAGTAATCGCCGACTTCAGCTCCTTTTCCGCTTCGGCCAGGCTGCCGGCATTCAGATCAAGCAATCCAAGCTGGTTGTGAACAAGAGAGAGGTTGTTGTCCAACGACTCAGCCTTCTCCAGCGACTGTCGCTCTGCGGCAATGTCGCCGACCTTGTCCTGCGCGAGGGCGAGGTTATAGTAGGTGCGCGCATTGTTTGGATCCTTCGCGATTGCCTGCTGATACAGCTCGATTGCCTGGTGCGCGTCGCCGGTCTCGAGATTCTGATTACCTTGACTGGCCTGCACGATTGCCGACATCTGATCGCGCTCTTGCGCCTTTGCGCTCTCAAATTTGTCGAGTGCCTGACGCGCCTCCTGATGAAGTCCCAGTGCGCGCAGCACTGCCGCAAGCTGAAATTGCACCTTGGATGAATTTGGATCGATCTTGAGAGCCTTTTCCAGCGGGGGACGAGCTTCTGCCGGCTTATTCAGATGGGCGAGCACGTAGCCAAGATTGTAGAGGGCCTCGAAGTCCGTCGGCTTCATCGCAACGGCGGCCTGCAGGTCGGGAGCTGCTTCGGTGTAGTTGCCGAGACCGCGTTCAACCACTCCCGACAAGTACAGAGCCTGAAAATCGTGTGGTCTCTTTTTTCGATACTCCTTGATAAGTGGCTCGGCGGCTCCGAACTGGGCAAGGATCACAAGGCATTGGACGAGCGAGAGACGAGCGCTATCGTTCGACGGTTCGATGCGGAGTGCATCCTGAAATGCCTGGGCTGCCTCCGAGTATCGGTTCATCTGCGTATATACGATGCCGAGGTTGAGATGAGCCTGCGCGTAGTCAGGGTGATCTTTCGCAATTGCATTCAGCACTTCAATCGCCCTGTTGAACTCGTTGTTCCTGGTCAACGCGATGGCGAGGTTCAGTCGAAGCACCTCATCGTCGGGAGCGTCTTTGAGTGCGTCGATAGCGGTTTTGTAGCGCTTCTCGGCAATTAGAGCTTTTGTGAGGCCGTCGAGGGCGCGCGTGGAATGCGGATCTTGATCGAGAATTTTGCGGAAAGCGTCAATCGCTTCGTCGTATCGACTCAGATCGTTTAGAGCGAAGCCTAACGGAAGCAGGATTTGTGGATCACCGGCTTTGGTGGATGCAGCTTTCTTCAGCTCGACTACGGCGCGGCCCTTACTACCCGAGGAGAATAGGGCGATGCCGAGATTGTAGTGACCTTGCCAGGACGAGGGATCAAGCCGCACAGCCTCCTCAAAGGCTGGAATCGCACATGCAAAACGATTCTGCGATGCGAAATGCGCGCCGATGGCATCGTAAACGGCTGCAGTGGGATGCTCTGTAAGAGCTGATTGCAGATTTGCCGGTGGCTGGCAGTCCGAACGGGTTTGTGAAAAGGCCCATGTTGGCAGGACTATCGAGAAAGCAAGACCAAGAAGGGGGAATCGATTGCATGCACATGCTCTCGCTGAGAGTCTGAGAGCAGTTTGAAGGAGTCCGCGACTTGGGAGCGAGCGGCTTAATGCGAAAGTGGTCATCGGCTTAACATTTGCTTGCTGTCTGATCAGATGGGCGGAATGGGACGCAGAAGCCTGCTCAACTGGATTCCATTTATATCACGCGCAAAGCTGCGATTGATGAGGCCGGCTCCGTTGAATGCGAATGCTACAATCCCTCCAGCCATGCGCAGGCAGAGTGCTCTTCCCCAGCAAGCCATCATCCTTCTTATGTTTTGCTTCATCGTGTCTGCGACGGCGAAGGCGCAGCTCGGCGTCGCAACTGGAAACGGAATCGCCACTCCGGCGAAGCCGTTGCCTCCAGGCATGAAGCCGCCATCCGTCAATTATGTAGATATCGCGAAACGGGCCGGTCTCACGAGTGCGAATGTATCCGGCGTCGAACAGAACAAGCAGTACATCGTGGAAACCACGGGCAACGGCGTGGTGGTTTTTGACTACGACAATGACGGGCTGCCAGACATCCTCTTGTTGAACGGCGGGCAGATCAAGGACGACAACAAGGGGCAGGGGCCGGTGCTTTATCGCAATCTGGGTGGACTGAAGTTTCAAGATGTCACCAAAGATTCAGGGCTAGCAGATCGAGGATGGGAGCAAGGTGGTTGCGCTGGCGACATCGACAATGACGGTCGCATCGACCTGTTCATTACAGCCTGGGGACACAACAAGCTCTATCGAAATGTAGATGGCAAATCTTTTCGTGACGAAACCAAAGAGCGTGGGCTTGGATCGGACCAAGTTCGGTGGAGCACCGGTTGCGCCTTCGTCGACTTCAATCGCGATGGCTACTTGGACCTTGTCGTTGCAAACTATCTTCGATTCGATCGCGAGCACACGCCGCATCCGGGCGAGCGCTCCTCCTGCGAGTGGAAGGGCTTGCCCGTGATTTGCGGACCGCGCGGGCTGCCGGGCGAAACAATTTCTCTCTATCAGAATGATGGGAAGGGGAACTTCAAAGACGTTTCCGATGCTGTGCACGTGACTACTGCGAAGGACTACTACTGCTTCAGTCCTGCAATTGATGACTTCGACAATGATGGATGGCCGGATATCTTTGTCGCGTGCGATTCCACTGCGAGTCTCTATTTTCACAATCTCGATGGGAAACAATTCAAGGAGATGGGTGTAGTCGCCGGTGTAGCCTACAACGACGAAGGGCGCGAACAGGCGGGCATGGGCGTCACCACTGCAGATTTGTTCCACACTGGCAAATTCGACATCTTCAAGACGAACTTCGCTGACGATACTCACACGCTTTACCGAAACAGGGAAAAGGACGATTTTCAAGACGCAACGATCGACACCGGGCTCGCGGTGAACACGCGCTACCTGGGCTGGGGAACCGCAGCGATCGACGCTGATAACGATGGCTGGAAAGACCTCGTCGTTGCCAATGGTCACGTCTATCCCGAGGTTGACTCCGGACACACGAGCGAGACGTTCAAGCAACAGCGGCTGCTCTACTGGAACAGAGGGGACGGGCAGTTTTACGATCTCTCGCCAAAGGCCGGCACAGGCATCACAGATCATCATGCCTCGCGCGGTCTGGCAGTCGGGGACCTGAACAACGATGGCAGAGAAGAGATTGTGATTGTAAATATGGGCGAAGCACCGTCGCTGTTGGCGAATGAAACTGCGCCCGAAGGGCACTCAATTCTCATTCGCGCTGTGACCGCGAGTCGCGATGCGATCGGTGCACGCGTAACCGTCATTACAGGCAAAACGCAACAGATGGACGAGGTGCGCAGCGGCGGCTCCTACATGTCGCAAAATGACCTCCGCCTGCACTTTGGACTGGGAAAAGCGGACTCGGCCGAAGTGCGTGTGAAATGGCTCGATGGCAAAGTCGAAAGCTTCCCAAAAGTTTCTGCAGGCAACGTCATCACCATCGAGGAAGGGAAGGGAATTGTCGGTCTGCGGCCGTATACGCACGAAAGGCCATAGCGACCGACGGCAGTATATCGATTCGAAGCGCGAAATCAGGGCGTCGGCCTGGGAGGAGCGGCATCCAGCATACGGCGGACGTACTCGTCCTGAGGGAAAGTCCGTACATAGCGCTCCAGTGCATCACGCACTCGCGTGAAGTTTTTGTCCTGAACCAGTTCGCGGATAAGCGATCGCTGCGTAAATGGATTGAATGGATCGAGATCGATGGACTTGTCGAGCCACGTGATCGAGGCTTCAGCGTGGCCTTGTCGAGCAAGAACCTCTGCAAAATCTGCGCACGTAGTTGCCTGGCGAGGATCCAGCTCAAGAGAGCGCTTGAGATGGCTGGCTGCAGAGTCGAGGTCGCCATTCTTGAGATCACGCCTCCCGGCCGCAGCCTGAACAAGCGGATTATCCGGCGTCGACTTCTCGAGTTGGCTCAGCACTCCGAGATAGCGCTCGACATATTGCGGATTCTTCGTTGCGAGTTCACCATAGGCCTGAAGCAAGGTAAGCAGTGGCGGTGGCTCGTCCTGGCGGGTCTTTATAGCGTTCAGATGGATTAAGTCTGGCGTTCCCGCGTTGGTCATGTGGAATGTCTCTTCGGGGAAGGGTTCATCTGAAGAGGCCACGATGCGGTGATTGGTCGCGGAAGAATGCGAGATCACCTGAATATCCCGTTTAGGCATGTGACATCCGATGCAATTGTCTGCGGGTGTACTCGACGCTCGCTTCGCGAGGGGAAGGCGACAGCTACCGCTGTTGTGACAGGCCATGCATTTGCGGTTGTAGTAGGCAGGCGCTTCGGCGTCTGTGGGCTGGACGTGAGGATCGTGACAACTGATGCAACTGAGACGTCCCTTCGACGCGCGGTAGCACTTGCTGAGAACCATGGAATAGTAATGCTCCACGTGGTCGGAGCTTGGAGGCGAATTTGGCGTGGGGGGAATCAGAAAAATCGAAAGCACATCATCCAGCGGTTTTCCGGGTCGTATGTCGCTGTAGGATCGACCAGGCTTAAGCACACGGGCATCGCCCGTTTGATGGCACGCCATGCAGATGTTGTCTGCCATGCCGGGCGCTAGCTTTGCGGGATTGACGATCTTCATTTCCGTCGCTCTGCCCGCGGGATTGTTCATTGTGCGAATATGAGCCTGGCCGGGGCCATGGCATTTTTCGCAACCGATCGCAGCTTCGGCGAATGGTGGATCGCTGTAGCGGCCGTTCGTCCCAGTTATGGTGTTTGCGCGCCCGGAGTGACAGAAGATGCAGCCCTCAAGAAGGGGCCGATTGAAGCCAAGATCGAGCGTTTCATACCCGGGCGATGAGCTCCATTCTTGTGTTTTGGTGTAATACGAGACCGGCGCCTGAAAGAGATAATTCTGCTCTTCAACGACCGGTCCATAGCCATTCATTCCCGCGCCGATAAGCCAGCGGACCGGACGAGTGTCACGAAATACTTCGCTTCCATCCGCCGATCGCTGAAACTCGCTTTCATAGAGAGTGGCGTCTTTGGCGAAAAGATCGAAGCTGCGGCCGATGATGCTGTTGGTGAAGTGGGCAGGGAGCGAAAGCCGAGCCAGAGCTGCGTCGTCAGCAGGCTGAATGGAACGGCCCATTGCTGTCTTCGTGAACTTGGAGTAGATTCCGGCGTGACAAGGAGCGCAGGCTTTCGAACCTGCATACTCGGAGATCGGATCGGCTGCCGGTTGCGTTGAGCTTGCACCGTTCAACCGTGACCCAACCGCCAGGACCATCGTCAACCCGACAGCCGCAAATGCGGTGCGGGCGCACATGTGCAGGCTTTTCGACAACCGCCGCTCACCTCCATCTCTACGAACTGGCCCGCTGGAATCCGAAAAGAGCCTTTGAGCTTAGCCACACGCAGCGCGTGAAGAATAGCACGCGCTCTGACTGACTAGCGGCATTCCGAAACGAGCGATGTGTCTGTAAGTCCTTCGTGGCCGGATGTTTCCAAATTGACTAACTAGAGTTTCAATATTTGAAATTTATTATTCAAATAGAGAATCACAAATTTCTTGACACTCCAACTTTCGATTGAGTATAAGTTGGCTCGTTGACGATTCTGACCGTCACGCCTGCATCCCCTGTGTTTCAAAGCATCGAGTAAAACAAGCAGATCCTCTTGGGTTTCCAAGCATTCAGCGATCGGTTTTTCACTGACGACTGAGTGCCCAGCGCGAGAGGCATAGCAAGTCTGTAGTCGATCTGGGCCTGCTGCAAGTGCAGATTACATAGTGAAACTAGAACAGCCCACAGTGTTTTTCCGGAGGTCTGAAAAATGTCTACACGCGAGAGAAGCGTGCTCGGTGTCGCAATGCGGCTAACCTTCTTGGGCTTAGCGTGCGCAATTCTGCTACTGTCTGCTCCTCATGGAGCAGCACAGGTGTCCACCGCGTCCATCAACGGAACGATCCGTGATCAATCGGGCGCAGTGATTCCGGGTGCCACCGTGGTCCTGCACAACCAGGACACAAATGTGGAGCACTCGGTGACCTCGAACGGCACTGGTGCGTACGCCATTTTCAATATCGCCCCCGGCCACTACACCATCGAGGCTCAGTCGGCGGGATTCAAAGCTCAAAAGGTGGCTCCGTTCGTCCTCGCCGTTTCCCAGATTGCGACCTTCGATTTCTCGTTGAACGTCGGGTCCAACACCCAGGTGGTGAACGTCGAAGCCACGGCCGCGCAGTTGAACGTGACCGGCGCCGATCTTGGCACGGTGATCGAGACAAAGCAGGTGAACGATCTACCCCTGGATGGGCGCAACTTCACCGCATTGCTGCAACTCACGCCGGGTGTCGTTCCCATCATGGTCGGCCAGAACAGCGGCATGAGCGGCAGTGGTGGTTTTGGATCTCCAGTCGCGATCGGCACGGACTATTCCTTTCCCGCGATCAACGGCGGAACCAATCGCAGTGACTACTTCCTGATGGATGGTCTCAACAACTACAGCACAATTGAGAGCACTTACGCCGTACCGCCGATCATCGATGCCATTCAGGAATTCAAGATCGTCTCCCACACCGATAATGCGGAATACGGTTCGGTCCTGGGCGGTGTCGTCAATGTTGTGACCAAGAGCGGCACCAACAGCTTTCACGGCGCCGCGTGGGACTACATTCGTAACGACGTCTTCGACGCCCTCAACTATTTCTACGTGCCCGGTAGCAGCACAGCGTTTCACCAAAACCAATACGGAGCTGACTTCGGCGGCCCAGTTGTGATTCCGCATCTTTACAACGGACGGAATCGCTCATTCTTCTTCGGTGCTTTCCAGGGGTGGCACTACTCTAGACCCAGCAACAACAATCTTCTCGTCCCCACGGACGAAGAACTGGCCGGCAACGAGGCCGACAATGGCCAATTGCCGATCTATAACCCGTACCAGACCACTGCTGTTGGAAGCACATTTACGCGGCCGGCATTTGCAGGGAACCAGATCCCGGCGAATCTGATCGATCCGAGAATGGTCGCGTATGCGAAATTCGTCTTCCCCGCGGCCGGTCCGTTCTTTCAATCGAATGGGCATGGCGGGTTCCAGTACAACGCTGTGGATAGCACCCCGCTAGTGCAGACTCAGCACGAGTTCAACATTCGAGGTGACCAGACGTTTGGGTCGAAGGACTCAGCGTGGTTCCGCTACAGCTGGATCAACGAAACCGTAACCAGTTCAGGAGGATTGCCCAGCCTTCCAACGACACTCACCATTCAGGGAAGGGATTGGGGCGGCAGCTTCACGCATATCTTCAGCTCGACAAAGCTGGTGCAGGCACAGTTTGCGCGCACCACCGTGCTTGATAACTCTGCTACCCGCTTCAAAGGCAATACACAGGACGTCTATTCGGCCGTAGGCTTTTCTGACTCCTTCGCGAACAACTTTCTTGCTGCGGGCGGCGGGTTCTTGATTCCAGGGCCCGGAATCAGCGGATTCGCTAACGGTGGGGAAAGCGTCAATAACACTCCGAAGGCGACCGACAGCTACGAGTACAGGGGCGAGTACACACAGATCTTCGGTAACCACACAGCGAAGATCGGCGGCGGCTATGTGACGGCAGGTTTCGCGAGCCCGCTCGCACAGATCGGCCTCAATTTCAGCGCCAATCAGACTGGCGATCCGCAAAACGTCGGGAATACTGGAGACGCACTGTCCTCGTTCCTCTTGAACGTTCCGAGCGGTGCAAGCCGACGTAACGTCAACGAGACCGAGCGGCCCGGCGGCTTGCTCTCGGCGTACATTCAGGACTCATGGAAAATGACGCCTCGTCTTACGGTGAACTACGGATTGCGCTATGACTACGCGTTCCTACCGCCGTATGGCAAGGAGAGCACTATCGGCCAGCAAGGCGGCATTGAAAGCGGAGACATGGACTTTGGCACAGGAAATTTCCTTCTGCAAAAGCTTCCGCCGGCTTGCAACGTCCGAGGTCACGCTCCATGCATTCCCGGAGATGGAACGTTGCCCGAGCATGTCGTGGTTCTGCCGTATGAACACATACTCCACAACGTCCACACCAACTTCGGACCTCGTCTTGGCTTCGCTTATAAGATCAACAACAGCACGGTTGCTCATGGCGCATTCGGGATCGTTTTCGACGAGTGGGCTGCTGTGACCCAGATGGCCCAGAATTTCGAAGGTTCGTGGCCGGACATTGGACAGCAGATCGCTCCCTCCACAACGAACTATCCGACATCAGGGAATCCAACTCCCACAGTGAATTCGCAGAATCCCTTTGGATCGGGATCAAGCAGCCTGTTCCCACCACCGACGCCTTTCGGCAGCAATCAATGGTTTTTTGATCCAAACCACAAGAACCCATACTCGGAGCAATGGAACTTCGGATTCCAGCGACAGGTGGGTGCGCAGCTCGCATTGCGCGCAGACTATGTCGGATCGGGTTCTCACCGCACAAATATCGGAGGCCTGTACAACACCGCGTTGACGCCTGGCCCTGGTGACACTCAGCCGCGTGCACTCTATCCCTACAGCATTCCGATGTTTTACGACCGCAGCATCGGAACCTCAAGCTATAACGCTTTGCAATTGCAGTTCGACAAGCGTTATTCCAACGGGTACGCATACCAGGTTGCGTACACATGGTCGAAATCATTCTCGCTTGATGACGGCTGGTTTGGTGTGGAGGGATTGACGGTGCAGGATCCGTATAACCCCAAGGCGTCTCGCGGCCTTTCGGGCACGAATATCCCGAATGTTCTTTCCGTGAATGGGATCTATGACGTCCCCGTCGGTCGGGGAAAGCGATTCTCTACCGGAAATCGTTTGACCGATTACATCATTGGCAATTGGCAATTGAACAACATCCTCACCTGGCGTGACGGCCAGGCTTTCACTGCACAAGATGGGACGGATCGAGCCAATATCGGAGGCGGTAGTCAGCGCGCCGATCAAGTCGGAAATCCGAACCTCTCCCATCGAACTGCTGGAGAGTGGTTCAACGTCGATGCGTTTGCGTTACCTGCTCAATACAGTTTTGGCAACGCTTACCGAAACAATCTTCGAGCTCAGCGCTATATCAACCTTGACATGTCCGTGATTCGATCGTTCCCATTTCTTGGCGAGCGACGATTCGAATTCAGGGCCGAGACCTTCAATCTTTTCAACCACCCAGTCTTTGGTACACCGAATAGTGATGTATCGAGTACTAGTTTTGGCTCGGTCAGCTATACGGCGAATACTGCTCGACAAATGCAGTTCAGCGGGAAAATTGTCTTCTAGAGTGTCCCGCGGACCATGGAGGCGGAGTTTGCTTCGCCTCCATGGTCGCCTTTATCTCTATACTTGAATCACTGAAGCTCGCATTCACCTGGATTCCAGGAGCACCTCTTGAGCGAAATAAGGGGGTCGCAGACAACTGTGCCCGTGAAAGTTCGCAGGTCAAAGTCGGCGCCTGTAGGCGTTGTCGGTAAGGTAATTCAAATCCTGGAACGCCTCGATCAATCGCCGGGCGGCTTGTTGCTGCGGGAAATAGTTGTGCTTACCAGCATCAACAAAAGCACTGCGTATAGATTCCTGTCTCACCTCGAGAACGAAGGGTATGTCTTCCGCGACCATAACGGGTACTACATGGTCGGCCCAAAGCTGGCCAAGCTGGGCAACGGCGTTTCCTATCAAGCCACCTTGTGCCGCACAAGCGAAGAACTGCTGGAGAAGTTACGCGACAAATCCGGCGAGACCGTCAACCTGGCTGTCCTGGATCAAACCGAGATTCTGTATCTGAGCGTTTTCCAAAGCCAGCATACATTTCGAATGGTCTCAGAAGTGGGAGCACGAAGGCCCTTGCACTGCACATCGCTCGGTAAGGCAATACTGGCATATCTCCCTCCCGCACAGCAGGCCAAGATCATCAGCTCATTAACCTTCGAGCGGATGACGCCTCAGACCATCACCTCTCAAGAGGAACTCCAGGAAGAACTCCTCAAAGTGCATCGCCGCGGCTACTCCTTGGACTACGAAGAGGTGATGGTGGGAGCGTGCTGCGTCGCTGTGCCGCTGCTTACTCAAAAACACACCGTGATTGGCGCCATCAGCATTTCTGGCCCGATTGCCCGGGTGAGCAAGCGCCAAATACCGGAGTTCGCTCAGTTGCTGCGTGGTGCAGCAGACGAGATCGCGACGCGACTCAGCGTGCTTTACGGTTAGTCCTGAATCCCCCAACGCGCGGCGCACACTGAATGTTTCGGTTATCGAATGACCAATCGCATAAAAGCACTCGGATCACGTCGAGCACGTCAAGGTCTCAGGCTTGTTGTTCTTGGGCTTGCCTTTGTCGTTTCGGCGTTGGCAATGGCTCAGAAGCCAGTATCACTTCCTGAAGAGATTGAATGGACCTGGGAGGTACGTCCGCCTCGCCCGAATCCAACCCTTCCGAATGTTCTCCTCCTTGGCGACTCCATTACTCGTAACTATTTCCCAGAGGTTCAAAAGAGACTGACCGGAATCGCAAATGTCTACTTGATGGCCAGTTCTACGTCGGTCGGCGATCCACGTATTGAGCAGCAAATCGAGCAATTCGTGAAGATGGAGAAAGTTCGATTTCGGGTGGTCCACTTCAACAACGGAATGCACGGATGGGCCTACTCAGAACAGCAATACAAGAGGGAATTCCCAGCGTTCCTACGGGCGATCCGGTCACTCGTCAAAAATGACACGCAGCTTATCTGGGCCAGCACTACACCCGTGAAGTCGGATACCGTCGATGGCGCGACCAATTCTCGTGTCGAAGAGCGCAACCGGATTGCTCTTGAGTTTGTTCGACCCCAACTCGCGATCGACGATCAGTTCTCGCTCATGCGCAAACATAGCGATCTATATCAAGACACGGTCCACTTCAATCCCGCGGGAGCAGCTATACAAGGCGATCAAGCGGCGGAGATGATCCGATCCGCGCTGAGCCGGCGAGATTAGGCCAAGTCGCAATGGCCGAGGTGATGACCACCGAAAACTGCAGGAGAAGAGCAGAGGGGTTAGGCACTATCCGCTACTCTACCGCCACGACCGTTACCTGAATATCGAGTTGTTTCCCGTCCCCTAAGCTGAGCGATCCCAGCGTCACCGGCTTCGCAGAATTCAATGCCGACTGTGCCTCCAGCACTGACTGATCCACTATAGGATCTTGGATTCCAACACTCGATTTCTGCTCAGATACACTGGTCTCTTCAATCTTCGACAGAAGCCGCAAGCCATCGCCATACCCTTCAATCGTCGCATCAACGTTCAAGCCGATGTCCTGGTATTGAAACTGTGTGTTCGCCTCTTGCCCGCCACCCTCTTTGTACGAGCCGGTCATAATCGGCACGCGCGTACCCTGCCTTGAGATCCCTTTTCTACCGGGCGACACGAGCATGGCGAGGTGTTTTGGCGCACCGCGTCCGTCGCTGATCGTGTAGGTCACGCGATAGAGTTTCTGCGGCTTGTCCAGATCGGCCAGCATCTTTTGCGCCTGCGCCAGTTCGTCTGCACTGCCACTTACCATCAGGGCATTCTCGGATGCTGCATAGTAGATCTTCGCTCCAGGCAGCAGATTACGCATTGCGGTCTGAATGTCATTCGCGGCGGTCTGGCTCGTGGCGTTTTTCAGGTAAAAGGATTGGTAGTTGTTCAGCTGTCTCTCCGCTGTCTGTGCTGTCGCTTCAACGCCGCATAATGTCAGCGTGGCCATCGCACTCAGAGCCAACAGGGTGCACTTCTGCGTCTTTGTACTCATAGCAAGCCTCTCCAATTCAAAGTGTTTATGAGAACTCCACGGGTGCCGGCTTCCAGTGGCCGTTCATCTACATAGACTTGACGCGAAACGCCAGTAACCGCTCAAACATTTTCTGAAGTGTCACAATCGGGTCACACTGCATCGAACTTGAAAGGCGACAATAGCGTCGATGACGGTCTCTCAACAAGGTGGCAGGCGAATGCAGATCCGGGCAGTCAGCGCGATCGCGATTGGGCTCCTGCCTTTGTCTGGCATTGCCAGCCTAGGCGCACAACAGCCTGATCAGTCCGCAGTCATTCGCGATCTTGATGCTGCCAACGTCGCGCGCCACAATGATGTGCTCGAGTACACCAATACAGAGCACTACAAGGTCTTTCGCGGCAAAGACCAGGTGCACCCCGCGGCCGAAATGACCGTCCGTGTTGCGTATCGAAAAGGGGCAGGTAAGAGCTATACGATCGTCAATCAGTCAGGCTCAAACGTTGTCCTGAAATACGGGCTTCATCCGCTTCTTGAAAATGAGAGGGCCATCAACGATCCAAATCGAGTCGCGCGCTCCTGGTTCTCGACGTCAAACTACGAGATGCATCTCAGGCCAGGTGTAACGCGTGTCATTGATGGTCACAATTGTCTCGCTGTTGCCATCTCTCCGCGACAGAAGGCGCCCAACATGGTTGAGGGAACGCTGTGGGTCGATTCGCGAGATCATACCCTTGTCGAGGTGGAGGGTGTCGCTTCAAAGAAGCCATCCGTCTTTGCGGGAACTACGAAGATGATGCGTCGCTACGTCAAGATGACCGGGTATGCGATGGCGACTCACGCCCATGCCGAGTCTTCGAGCTTTCTGTTTGGCCGGACTGCGGTGACTATCGACTACAGCGATTATCAGTTTCGATTCGCAGGCGGCCATTCAGGCCGGTAGAGGTCCACTTCCGATTAGGCCGAGTACGGATAGCTGTTCCATTTTGCAATGACCTGCTCCACGTCTGCCCACGTCACCGTTGGAACAGGCTGATTCTCCAATCCGAATTTCTTCTCAAGCTCGGCAAGATTGTTTTGCTCCTTGAGCTGTTCTTCTGTGTAGAATCTTACTTTCTCCAGCTCATGATTTCCGACGGCATTCTCAAGCCTCGCTGCAATGAATTTCAGCCGTGCCTTGCACGCCTTGAGCTCACCTGGAAGCGACTCGTCGTTCTCGGATCGAGCTTTCACTGCCGCGGCAGCCGAATCCAGCAGCTCGAGTGCCTTGCCCGGCAGAACACGTTCCTTTAAGTAGCGATCCGCATTTGCTACCGCGCACTGCAACGCATCTTCGCTCAACCCTGCGCCGTGGAACCGCTCAAACTTTTCTTTGTGCACCCTCAGCACGGCTAAGACCTGTTCGCCGGCCAACTGCCTCACATGCAGGAGACGGAATAGCTTGTCCAGTCCAGGGTAGTTCTCACAAGCAGCCCTATACTCCTCCTCCGCGGCTACGGCTATGCAAAGCGTTTTGGTCTCCTGCAGTATGAAGCGCATCACTCCGGTTAACTCTTGACCGGGCACTGATTTTGCAACACCCGTGGAACCGCGAAGTCCGTCTACAAACAGGATGAGGTTCTCCGATGCTGCGGCAGTGCCCAGAACCTTTGCAAGTTCCTCGAACTTCTCGCGACCAGGATTCCATGCTGCCAGGGCTTCCGGCGAAAGAGCCAGCACTCTCATATCAGCTAGAGCTGTCGGCACCTTGCCGTCGGCAACGCGCTGTGCGAACGCATGCACGATCGCGCTCTTGCCTACGCCTTTTCCGCCAAGCAGAACCGGATTCCGCCGCTCTTTGCGGCAGAGAACCTCGATTATCGCCTGGACCTCGACATCCCTGCCCAAAACCGGCTCCAGGTCACCATCCAACGCTCTCTGAGTCAGGTCTACACACAATTCGCCGAGCCTCTGAGTCATCGGCGCGCTTACAGTTTCTCCCGATCTATCTGGGGGGACTTTCGCGACCTCCTCGCGAGTCTTTGCCAGGGTGATCCCCACGCCAGCAAGAAGCTGCTGCGCGAAGCAATTCTCCTCCCGCAGAAGTCCCAGAAGCAGATGTTCCGTGCCGATGTGGTTGTGCCTCAGCCGCTCAGCTTCTTCCGCCGCGTAGGCCATGGCTCTCTTGCACTCGTTCGAGAGCGGCAGATCCACGCTCGTTGAGATCTTCTCGCGAACCGGGGTGTGGCTTTCGATCTGTCTTCGTATTGATTCCACCGTGTTCGGAGGACGCAGGAATCGATTTCCCAGCGCCTTATCTTCTCGCAGAAGTCCGAGAAGCAGGTGCTCAGTCTCGATGTATGGCTGTCCGAATTGGCTTGCTTCGTACCTTCCGTAGAAGATGACCCTTCGCGCCTTCTCCGTGTACCGCTCGAACATGATGTTCCCCCGATTGCGCCTATCACGCGGCATATAGAACTTGCCGAATTTGAATCGAAGAGTCTTCAGTACCCCAATCCTCGCACTACACTTCGAATCCGCTCTGCGCTCTCTTGCAGCCCGGTCTCTTCGTCCACGGTCATTGGAATTGGTAGGGGCGCTTCCATGCCGTTGCGGCCGACAATTCTCGGAAGACTCAGGCATACATCTTCCATGTCGCGGAAATGGCAGAGTTGGCCGCTTACCGGGAGCACGCGCCGCTCGTTGTGCAGAATCGCTTCGAGGATATTGCACACCGCCAGCCCAACGGCATAGTTGGTTGCACCCTTGCCCTGGATGACCTGATACGCGGCTTCCTTTACGTTCTTGACAATCGCATCTTTATCTGCGGATGTGAGCCGGCCGTGCCCCGGCACGCTCCATTGGCTGAGCGGGATCGAACCGATGGTTGCGCTCGCCCACAGCGGAATCTCCGAGTCGCCATGTTCTCCCGCAATGTAGGCATGGACATTCTGGACTGCGACGTTGCAATGCTTCGCGACTAGATAGCGGAAGCGCGAGCTGTCCAACACCGTGCCTGATCCAATGACGCTCTGCCACGGCAAGCCAGTCAGCTTCAGTGCAATCTCTGTCACTACGTCCACTGGGTTGGTGACCATCAGCAATAGCGCTTCAGGCGCCACGCGCATTACTTCCGGTAAAAGCTTTTTGCAGATGCCTGCATTCGCTTCTGCCAGGTCCATGCGCGTCTGCCCGGGTTTCTGCTTTGCGCCGGCTGTCATCACTACGACGTCAGCGCCGCGGAGTACCTCAATGTCATCGGAGCCGTCAACGTCGGCCTGCGGCACAAACAGCAGTCCGTGATTGAGGTCCAGGACCTCCGCGTCGACCTTCGAGCGCGAGATATCAAACAGAGCGATCTCTCGTGCAACTCCGCGGATGAGGGCAGCGTATGCTATAGTCGCGCCGACACTGCCCGCCCCGATGATTCCGATCTTTGCCATCGTGCCCCTCGCCCGACCTGCGAGATTCTATTCATGCCCCGAGTGATGCTTTTGACCGTTGTTTGCTGTTCCCTGTGTTACGCCCACTCTCCGCCACGCATCAGCGGCTCGATTGTTCCAGTTGCAGTCACCCCGTCGATATCCAGTTTGTCTGACCCTATCATCCAGTCCACATGAATCAGACTGTCATTTGCGCCCTTTGCAGAGAGGCCCTCCTTGCTCAACTTGTCGCCGTCCTTAACGCACGAGGAGTAAGCCTGCCCGAGCGCAATGTGCGATGCGGCATTTTCATCGAACAGGGTATTCAGAAAGACCATTCCGCTCGCTGCAATCGGCGACGAAGCAGGCACCAGCGCTACCTCGCCCAGCCTTCGCGCACCATCATCGGTATCGATGAGCTTCTGCAGGACTTCCTGGCCGCGGGTTGCGCGCGCTTCTACGATGCGGCCCTTCTCGAATCGCACCTGGATTCCTTCGATCATGGTTCCCTGGTGCGACAGAGGCTTCGTTGCTGTCACCGTGCCGTCAGCGCGATCCTTGTGCGGCATGCTGAAGACTTCTTCGGTGGGCATATTGGGAATGCAGTAGATTCCGTTGCCTGCCGTCGTTCCGCCGCCCATCCACACATGATCATCCGCGAGACCCAGGGTGAAATCGGTACCCGGGCCTCGATACTTCAAGGCTGAATACCGTTTCTCGTTCAGATAGGCCGCGCGCTTCTGCAAGCCCGCATCATGTCTCTTCCAATCGCTTACCGGGTCGTCGACATTGATTCTCGTCGTCTTGAAGATCGCGTCCCAAAGCTTTTCCAGCGCGGCCTCTGGTTTGTCATTCGGAAAGAGCTGTGCAGCCCAAGCGGGTGTCGCACTGGAGACGATGGTCCAGTTGATTTCATGACGGGTGATCAGTTCTAGCGCCGGCCGGTACGCTTGAGAAACTGCTCGGTTCGCGCGCCCGACTTTATCGGGATCTTCGTTAGAAAGCAGCGAGGGATTACCGCCTGCGATCGCCAGTCTGGCTGCACCGCTCTTGAACGCTTCGCCCATGCCGTCGTAAAGCCATTTCGCCGCCTTATCGAAAGCCGCATCTGGCGCATGGTGGTACCGCATCAGCGATGCTTCATCGTCGACGTAAAGCGTGGTGACAAGGTGCGCACCAGCGCGATAGGCCTGCTCCGTGATCCGCCGCGCGAGCGGAACCGCATCGAGCGAAGCGGTCATTACAAGCTCCTGGCCTTCCTTCATGCCAAGACCGACTTTGACCGCTACCTCCGCGAGCAGGTCGAGCTTCTGTTCGTGCGTGCGTTCCACCGAAGTAGTTGCTGATGCCATTGCTTATTCCTCCAACTCAACAAAGCTCGCTGCGATGCGCACCGGCTTTGTCGATGCGCACTGGCTGTCGTTTTATTTTAGGGTGTCGAATTAATCCACCAGCTTCATCATTAGATACGTGAACTCCTCGGCTTCTGTGCGGGCCGCTTGACGATTGTCGGCGCCAGCTCCGTGGCCGCCTTCCGTAATCTCGTCGTAATAGAAGGGCAGATGAAACTCCTCCATCTTCGCGGCGAACTTCCGAGCATGCACGGGACCCACACGGTCATCCGCCGTAGTGGTGAAGATCAAGGGCTCCGGGTACTTCGTATCCGGCTTGAGCTGGTTGTAGGGCGATATCGAGGCAAGGAACGCCCGCTCCTCCGGTACGCTTACTGAACCGTACTCTCCCACCCAGGACGCTCCAGCCGACATATGCTCGTAGCCCAGCATGTCCAGAAGCGGAACCTGAATGATGACCGCCTTCCACATCTCCGGATGCTGTTCGAACTCCACGCCCATAAGGAGGCCGCCATTGGAGCCGCCTTCGATACCCAGATGCTCAGTCGAAGTGAACTTGCGAGCAACGAGGTCTTGCGCGACTGCATAGAAATCGTCATAGATGCGCTGCCGATGAGTTTTGAGTCCGGCATCATGCCACGCCGGACCGAACTCTCCGCCACCGCGGATATTCGCGAGCACAAAACTATTTCCGCGCTCCAGCCAGAGCTTGCCCATCACGGCGCTATACGCAGGGGTGTTTGAAACTAGGAAACCGCCATAGGCTGTAAGCAGCGTCGGAGTGCTTCCGTTGAGCGGCATGCCCTTGCGGTGAACAATGAAGTAGGGAACCTTCGTTCCGTCCTTTGACGTTGCTTCCATCTGTTCGACAACGTCTTGTGATCCATCAAACAGTGCCTTCTGTGTCTTGCCGGGCTTCAAAGATCCGTCGGCTGCATTGCCCAGCAACACGCTCGAAGGAGTCAAGAACCCAGTCTGCGCAAGGAAGAACCTGTCGTCCTGAAGATTCGTGCTTGCAATTCCCACTGTCAGATTGTCTGGAACACTCAGTTTCACTCGGGACCACTTGCCATCTTTGCTGTGCGTGTAGACGTACGCGCGGCCTTGCACGTTCTCCAGCGTGGTCAACAGCACGTGATTCTTTGTCGTCGATACGCCCTGCGCAAATTCCTTCGCCGTCGGTGCGAAGAGGATCGTCGGCTTCAGATGCACGGGATCTGCCGTTGCTGCCTTCGAATCAATGGATACGACGGATCCCTTGGCAACTGTCGTTGTTCCGCCTTCGGGTTTCCAGTCTTCATCGAGGGTAACGATAAGTTGGTCATCGTGCAGACCGTTGATTCTGGACTGGAGTGGCAAACCGAGCTTTTTCGGCCCGCTAGACAAGAGCAGATAGTGCTCGGCCTCAAACGTCGTAGTGCTGCGGTGAACCATCGCAACACGATGGCCTTGCCCGTCGGTCAGGACCTCGGGATCATCGCCGTATCCGTTGTCTTTTGTGCTGCCGCGATATACCTCGACTGAACTCTCTAGCGGGGTTCCGCGTTTCCATTTCCTCACCGTAATCGGGTATCCGGCTTCACTCATCGTTCCCGGACCCCATTCGCGCGCAATGAGCAGAGTGTCTTTGTCTTGCCATTCCACTCGCTGCTTGCCGCGCGGCAGCTCAAATCCGCCTTCAACGAACTTCCCGGCCGTCAGATCAAATTCCCGAAGCGTAATGGCATCTTCGCCGCCCACCGAGAGCGACACCATGCAATGTTCCTGATCCGGTTCCATGCATGTCAGGCCCTTGCCGACCCAGCTCTTCTGGTCCTGCTTGCCGAGCGCGTCGTAATCAAGTACCGTCTCCCATTTCGGGTCGGCGGACAGATATCCCTCAAGGGTCGTGCGCCGAACGATCCCGCGCACATGATTCTTATCGCGCCACGTGTTGTAGACCATGCCATTCCGGAACTGGGGGAAGGGCAGTTTGTCCGGCGAATCGAGCACCTTCAATGCGTCTGCGCGAAACTCCTCGAATGGCTTCTGCTTTTCCAGCACTGCCGCCGTGCGTGCGTTCTCTGTCTTCACCCATGCCAGGGGCTTCTCGCCATGGACATCCTCGAGCCATGTGTACTTGTCTGGTCGTTCGGACGGGCCCTGTGCGACTATGCTGCCTGCCGTCATCAAGATCACTGCACCAACGATCCAACGCATCCTCACCCCTCCTCAAAACCGACGACGCCAGCGAACCAGCGCTTCGCTATCACTCTCTAGGGAATCAATTTACCAGTCGGAAATACTGTGTCCGTTATCTTATCTGACGGGTGTGAGCCTATTGAGGCTGCAATGGCGTGCAAGAGCCCTTCGGCCAATTCGGCTCGCCTTTTGCTAACCTGAATAGATATCAGGCTATTCCCACGCGGACTTTGTCGGGCCAATCATTCCGGGACCCCGCTCAAAGAGCCCTAACCCGAATCGGAGCACTATCATCTCTAGCTTGTCCGCTACTACTACACATCTGCTGGCGCAGGCCTTCCCCGCTGAATTCACTCCCGGCGCACGCTCCGCCGTGTTCACCTGCCTGCGAATCCAGCCAGACGAGAGAGTTACGCTCATCACTGACCTTGTCTCAGAGCCGATCGCGGCTTCGCTAGCGGCGCAGTTGAAAGAGCGCGGTTGCCCCTTCAATGCCTTCATCCTTGAAGACCTCGCGCCGCGTCCCCTGGCGGACATGCCCGCCGCGGTTCTTGAAGACCTGGAAACGTCTGCCGTCTCCATTTTTGCTGTTCAGGTTCAACAGAATGAATTGCGTTCGCGCATGCAGATGACCGATGTCGTCAATCGCCGCCGGATGCGCCACGCTCACATGGTGAACATCACACCCGAGATCATGTGTGATGGAATGCGTGCAGACTTCGACGCTGTCGATCGCCTGTCGCAGCAGGTCCTCGAGCGGGTTCGCCGCGCTGTTCGCATTCGCGCGACCACAGCGGCGGGTACCAGCATCGTCTCGAATATGAACCCCGAATATAAGTGGTTCAAAACATCCGGCATCATCTCGCCGGAGAAGTGGGGCAATCTTCCGGGTGGGGAATGCTTCACCTCGCCCGGCGAAGTGAATGGCATATTTGTTGTCGATGGAGTCGTGGGAGATTGGCTTTGCGCCCGCTATGGTTTGCTGGAGGCTTCACCGCTCACCATCGAGATCGCGCAGAACCGCATCGTTTCCTGCTCCAGCACCAACAAACAGCTCGAGCAGGATTTCTGGGCATACACGCATACAGACGAGAATTCCGATCGGGTGGGCGAGTTTGCTATTGGAACCAACATTGGAGTGTCACGCGTCATCGGTAACATCCTGCAAGACGAGAAGTTTCCCGGCATCCACATTGCCTTCGGCAATCCATACGGCGAACACACTGGTGCACCCTGGCGGTCTACGACACACATCGACGTCGTCGGGCTTGGCTTCAACATATGGCTCGAATATGCGGAAGGCGAAGAACAGATTATGCGGGAGGGCCGGTTCCTGATCAGCGGTTGATCCCTTCATCAAAATGCGGTTCTCCGGGGGTTCATGTGAATCCGGAGTAATATTGCCCCTTTCCTGTATTTTTGCAATCCTGAATCCGCCTCGAAAGGACCCGTCGATGAATCTGCTGCGAAGATTTGCTGCTGTCCTGATCTTGCTGTTCGTCCTGGCTGCCGGCGCACTTCGCTCTCCCGCAGAACCCGCACTGTGGGTAGTCAAAGGGCCGCATGCCACCGTCTATCTTTTCGGCACGGTTCATGCGCTCGACAAGAATCATCCCTGGCACACGGTTAAGGTCGAGGCAGCGATCAAGCAAAGCCAGACTCTGTGGCTCGAGATTCCGAATCCAGATGATTCCGCTGCGATGCAGCCGATGATCCTTCAACTAGGAATGGATATGGCTCATCCTCTCTCGACTAAGCTGACTCCGGAACAATTGGCAAAGCTTGACAAGGCAGCAGCCCCAGTTGGAGGCGCCGCCATGCTTGAGCCTATGAAGCCGTGGCTCGCCGGCATGATGCTGAGTCTTGCCCCTGTCCTCCAGTCCGGCTACGATCCCGCCAGCGCTGTAGAACTTCAGCTAAAGCCCGAATTCGCCAGCGCCAACAAGCCTGTCAAGGGATTCGAAACTGCCGAACAGCAACTGCACTACTTCGCGGATCTGCCGGAAAAGACGCAACTCGACTTCCTCGCCTCAGAGCTAGACGACGCCGACAAAGCAGTGGATAAGTTCAAGGAACTTGTCGCGGCCTGGTACTCAGGCGATGCTGCGAGGCTCGATGTGCTGAACAACGCCGATTTCCGCGACAAATATCCCGATCTCTTCCAACTTCTCGTCGTCAAGCGTAATCAAAACTTTGTCAGGCAGATTCAGGAATTACTCAAAGGTGATGGTGTCAGTTTCGTGGCGGTGGGAGCCGCGCATCTGGTGGGCAAAGACGGCGTGCCGGCCTTACTCGAAAAACAAGGGTACAAAGTGACCCGGGAATAACTTTACGAGTTAGTTGCTCTCCGCTTGCGAGCTATCCACCTTATCGATTGAAGAGGCAGACATGTTTACGGTAGACGGGGTTCGCAAGCTCCACCACTGGACTCATGCGAGTCTAACCCTTCTGCTAGAGCATCTCTCAACACTGCCGTTGAATGCCTACACGAGAGAACTTCCAAACTTCGGCTTCAGCACAGTTCAGAAGCAAACTGTGCACATTTTCAACTGCGAGGGATTCTGGATCAGCATCCTTCAGGGGCTTGGCTATAGCGATCGCAGTGCCGCTGACTTTCCTGCAATTTCGGATGCGGTTTCCTTCCAACAGCAGATCAGCGATAGGACGCGGCAGTATCTCGCGAGCACTACTGATAGCCAGCTGAACACCGACACAGAGCTCCGCTTTCCAGATGGAGATCGAGCTGTGAGGACACCGGCTCTGATCGTTCACCACGTCTTAACGCACGCCTTCCATCACAAAGGTCAGGTAGTAGCGATGTGCCGCGAGCTTGGCTATCCTGCGCCAGACACCGATCTCAATCAATTCCTGTAAGCGGGACAACTAAGGAGTGTCGTGTCCTGACTGGGCAATCATCAGCGTGTAGCCGTCGGGATCGTCTACCCGAAATTCGCCTTCCGGCAAATAGCCGGGGTAGGTAATTTCGCTGGCTGCGTATCCCTTAGAAAGCAATTCTTCTCTCAACGCCTTCATGTCGCGTGCGTACAGGTAGAAGAGAACGGTGTGCTGTCTGCCCGCCGTTGTTCCGGGGACTTCGCCTGAGACGAGCATGAGGTTCGCGCCGGTTTTCCAGTTTGGCGACCTTGGTTGAAATAGCCATATCCAGTTGTGGGGCGGTTCATGCGGAACCGCATTCCCGATCTCAAAGCCAAGATGCCTGTAGAAGTTTGCCGACTCCATCACGTTCGCAACGCGGACCATTGCCACGATGCTACTGAGAGTCGGTAAAGCTGGCGCGGTGTATTCTGCCATGTTGCGCTCCATTGCTGGCTGTCGATCATAACCAAGGGAGTTTTCGATATGCTTTGGCGGCGTGGCTTTTGAGCTGCGGCAAACGTGATTCGATCAGCAAATCCACACCGGCCATCTCAAAGAGGGTCAACTCCGTCTCTTCTGAACTGCGAAGTATATCCAGCAGCCCACGATTGATCCGACCACGCCGGATAGAAAATGAAGAACCTCATGCGAGTACATATGTTCCCACCTCAATGCCAACCAGGTGTCCCAAAGATGATGAGCCTGTAGAAACTGAGCTATTCCCGACGGTGTGGGCCCCACCCAAAGTTCGTCCGCGAGGCTCAATGCGCCTAGCAGCACGAGCACGATAATCGTAGCGTCGGGAAAGATGCGCAGCTTCATCTGGCAACCTTACAGAGATTGTAGGCGGATCTATCGGTGCCTTGGCTTGCGGTGCCGTCTGGGAGACTTTGATCCGTTACCCGGCAAAGCCCTAATCTGAAGCGAAATCCAGAAAGGCCTTTACTACCTGGTTCGGCAACTCTCCCGCATTCTTTTTGCTCATCAGCTCATGGCCCACGCCGGCTAGTAGCGTCAGTTTCGTCCTGGACGGAATCAGCCTCAGAGCTGTATCGAGTTCTTCGCGAGTCCCGAAACCATCTTTGTCGCCACTCAAGAAAAGGGCCGGAGTTCGGAGGGAGGGGAAGTGGTCGGTCCTCAACATCTCTGGCTTATCCGGTGGGTGCAGCGGATACGAAAGGAGGAGAAGAGCTCGAGCGATTTGAGGGTCCTGAGCCGCGAGTATCGATGCCTGGCGTCCACCGTAAGAGTGCCCGCCTAAGAATATCCGTCCGGATGTTTGTCTCTTTAATGCTTCGACGGCCGACTGCAACCCGGCCTGGTCTCGTTGCGCGCTGCCGCGAGGCGGAGGCCCATAAGGGCGAGCCTGCCTGAACGGTAGATCGCACCTCAGCACAGTCACGCCCGCAGTGCAAAACGCATCTGCGAGAGCTGTCAACAGCGCTGACCGGCAATTTGCACCTGCGCCGTGCGTGAGCACAAGGCCAGGTGCGTCCGTTCTTCCCGCCCGGTGCACAAAACCTCGTATAGAACCATCCGGAACGGAATCGTCTCTGAATTCTTCTGTTGCCATCGCAACCATCATTGTCTGATACGCCAGAGCTTAGTTTGATTCTCCCATCCTTCGGTTATCTAGAAAGCTCCCTCTTTGGAGGTTAGAGGGGGGAATGCCTCGGTTCGAATTACTATCTTTCAAAGGACGTCACCGCGTTGAGAGAATCTTTCTAACGTTAGCGGGGTGCTGGCCACGGCGAGGTTCTTAGTTTGAGCCCTCTGACCGTCGAGGATCATTGCTGTGCCCAGAATCTCGACATTTCTGTGTAGAATAAGTCCCTGCCGGAACGACGCCGCTCAAGCCTAGATGGAAGTAAGGTCCGGCGAATTGAGCCTATTGCTTTGATCGTTGGTGATCTTCAGCTTTCTTCGAGAGTTTCGGAGCGAGAGGGTTACTGAGGCCTTGGTTCAAACACTCGATAAGGAGATTCGCAATGTTTACGAAACTACTTCTCGGAGTGACCTTAGTTGTCACTTCCATATCGTGTGCGGCCCAGGTGGCGCCTGCGACCAATGTGACTCATGCGCCGCTCTCCGGCTCGATCGGATTCGGAATGGACTATATGTCCGGCGATTGGGGAGCTGCAAAGATTAATCGTTGGGGGCCTTCCGCATGGGCTACTGCGACCATATGGCACGACCTGAGCGTGATCGTAGAGGGTCACTCAGCAATCATCGGCGGAAATAAATTCGCTCAGGGACAGACAGGGTTTCCTCCGTTCAAGTATGTTGACGGCAGCGGTGGCATCGTCTGGACTTCCGGCTACTACGGCCGGTTCCAACCTTTGCTCAAAGGCGAAATAGGAATCGGAAGTCTAACGCACCCGCCGAATGGCAGTGGCCACGCTCACCAGACCTCTATGACCTACACCCTCGGTGGCGGGTTCGAATATCACACATACGGACGTTTGTGGACGCGAGTCGAGTACGACTACGACTTCTTCACCGATTTCTACAGTTCCCAGTCCGGTAAGACCCACTCTCTTAACCCAAGAGGTTTCATATTTGGGGAGACCTACAGATTTGGGCGCGGCGGCTCCAAATATTGATCGGTTTGGCTTCAGGGATAGAGTCGCATCTTAGGCCTATGGTTTCCGCACTCGATCGAGGTTCAAAAATGGGCCACGCTCTAATGAGAGTGGCCCTTGTCTTTTGCAGCTCAAGATCGATTTAGATCTCGTCGGAGTAGATCTGGCGGACGAGCAGATTTTCGATTTCTTCCTGGCGGCCGGACCTGGGTTGTGGGTTTATGTTTTTGTCGAGCGCCCACTTTTCAATTTCGTCGAGAGACCTATTACCGCCGTAGATTGCTTCCGCGTCGGATGACTTCCATCCGGCGTAGCGGTCGGAGACGATCTTTTCGAGACGGCCATCTTCGATGATCTTCGCAGCGGTGAGAAAGGCTCGGGCGCAGAGATCTGCGCCGCCCGCGTGAGCGTGAATAAGGTCCTCCGGTGTGAAGCTCTGGCGGCGGACCTTGGCGTCGAAGTTGCAGCCACCCTGGTTGAGACCTCCTGCCTTGATGACATGAATCATGCTCACTGTCATTGACCAGAGATCATTGGGAAACTGGTCCGTGTCCCATCCCAGAAGTGGGTCGCCGCGGTTGATGTCGAGCGATCCGAGAACGCCAAGAGCGCCGGCGGTCGCTATCTCGTGCTCGAAGGTGTGCCCTGCAAGCAGTGCGTGATTGGCTTCGATGTTGAGCTTGACTTCGTTCTCGAGGTTGAAGCGCTTGAGGAATGAGTAGACCGTGGCAACATCAAAATCGTACTGATGCGCGGTCGGTTCCTTCGGTTTGGGCTCGACCAGGATCTGACCTTTGAAACCGATCTTGTGTTTATATTCGACGACGAGCGTGAGGAAGCGGCCCATCTGCTCGAGTTCCTGCTTCATGTCGGTGTTGAGAAGGGTCTCGTAGCCTTCGCGGCCGCCCCAGAGGACGTAGTTGGCACCGCCGAGCCGCTTGGTGGCGTCCATGCAGTTCTTTACGGTTGCGGCGCTCCACGCGAAGACTTCCGGGTCCGGGTTGGTTGAGGCTCCTGCCATGAAGCGCGGATGCGAGAAGAGATTGGCAGTCCCCCAAAGGAGTCGCGTGGAGTAACTGCGCATCTTCTCTTCGAGGTAGTCAACCATGATGTGGAAGTTCTTGATCGTCTCGGCGAGGGTGTCACCTGCGGGAGCGATATCGGCATCGTGCCAGCAGAAGAAGGGAAAATCGAGGACGCGAAAAAGCTCGAACGCGGCATCTGCTTTGACCTTGGCTTGCACAATCGGATCGCCGGAGTTAAACCAGGGGCGCGGGATGGTCGGGCCGCCGAACGGGTCGCTGCCCTGCATGTTGAGCGAGTGCCAGTAGGCTACGGCGAAGCGGAGGTGATCCTTGAGAGGCTTGCCGAGTACAACGCGATTGGGATCGTACCAGCGATAAGAGAGCGGATTCTCGGATGAAGAGCCTTCGTAGGCGATGGTCTTTAAAGAACTGAATACGGTTTCGGGCATGAGAATCTCCTGGCTATCCGGGATCGTGGTGGAGTTCGGTGAGCTCAAAAACCTCTAGAACCATCGAACAGTAAAGCGATTTTTTAGAGCGATTCTCACCCTAAGATCGCGGGACAGTCATTTGTAACACACTGAGGCGAAGAAATTCATCGATTCTGGATTCCTTGCGAGTACTGGCAGACGCACGCGAACCAGCGACGGACTGCTCGTGATCAAGAACCGTAGCAATCGGGGTTGCTCAGATTTTCAGAAGGTACTGATACGCCTGGCGTACTGCCCCCAGTTCGTCACTGGCCGCGGTCCCGTCCTGCTCGATGAATGTTTGTTTGACCCCAGCCTTCTTCAGCTCAGCCATCATCTTCTTCCAGTCTGTTTTGCCTTCGCCGAAATTGGCGTATTTGGGGAAGTTGCCGGTGAGAGTGGGAGTGAATGGCCCGGCCCACTCTTTGACGTGAGCGAGCTCGAACCGATGCGGGTACTTCGTAAGGTAGGGGTATGGATCGCCGCCGCCTGCGATGAAGTTCCCGGTATCGAACTCGAGACCAACGACTGAAGGGTCAGTGAGACGGATGATTTCGTCGAGGCCAGAGACGTTGCCGTATTTGCGGGCTTCAATGTTGTGGTTGTGATAAGCGAAGCGCATGCCGGCGTCGCGGACCTTGCGGCCAATGTTGTTGAAGCGGTCGGCGCTCCATCGAAAGTCTTCGAGCGCGATGTTCTTGAAGGGATCGCCTGACGATTTACCGAAGGAGTTGGGCTTGATCGATGGAACCGCGGCGATCATGTAGGGCATACCGACCTCATGGCAGAAGTCAATCGTTTTTTGCACTTCGTCGTCGGACATGCTGGCCTGAAGGCAGTGCGCACCTGTGGCGGTGAGACCGGATTTGGCGAGAGTGGCACGGACCTGCTTGGCGGTGCGGTTATAGAAGCCAGCGAATTCGACGTTTTTGATCCCTAGCCCGGCGACTTTAGCCAGCGTGCCGTCGAAGTCTTTCGAAAGCAGGTCACGAAGCACGTAAAGCTGGACGCCGAGGCGATCCGGTGTTTCAGCAAAGGCTAATGGTGTGCGCGAGCATGCGATGGCGACGGATGCGAGTGTGCCTGTGGCGATAAATGAACGGCGCGAGATCAAAGGAGCTCCTCCTGAATCCAATCACCAAGAATGATAGCCGAGAGGGTACGTATAAGGGAGAGTGCGGCGGTAGAAGTGACGCAACCGAACCCCCCCGTCTATTCTTGTCTATTCCTTGGAGAAATGAATGTTGCGACTTAGATCTCATGTCTGCTGGCTTGCTTCGGCATTTGCGGTTTGCAATGCGTCTGCATCTCATGGTCAACCCCCAACTGTGGACGTGAGCTCGCCAGATCATCGGATCGTCGTGCACTTGGGAGTGCAAGTGAAGAAAGGGCAAGCCGCCGGACGGGATGGTCAGCTTGTCTATTCCGTGGATTTCAAGGGAAAGCAAGCCTTCGAAGATTCGGCTGTTCGCCTGGAACTGTCGGGCCAGCTCCCACTGGGTCAGGCTGTTCACATCGAGAGCAGCTCGCCGGGCTCGGGCGTGGATGACTACAAGCTGCTCGCCGGCAAAGTCTCCGCGGTGCACGACCCATACAACAAGCTGACGGTCCACGCTGCTGAGAGCGCTGATCCGAAGCGCGAGTTTGACATTGAAATGCGCGTCTACAACAGCGCTGTTGCGTTTCGATATCACGTCCCGAAGCAGGCTGCACTATCGCGGTTTCAGCTTACGCAGGAAGACACGGAATTCCGTCCCGTGACAGATGCGCAGGCCTGGGCACTTCGTTTACCGAACTATCAGAGCGGCTACGAGAGCGAGTACGTTCCGGGAGTCTTGAGTGCGTTGAGTAATCAAGGCGGAGTTGAAAGCCATATTCTGAACGGCGCGCCGATGTTGATGCACCTGCCGGGAATTGCCTGGGCTGCTGTGGGTGAAGCCTACCTCGAAGGAAATGCCGCGATGTATCTGGAAAATCCCACGGGCAATTGGATGGGCCACCATCTTGTCAGCAGAATTTCTCCTCAGCTCGACGTTCATGGGCAGCCAGACGGGCATGGGCCTGCAATCGATGCGACTCTTCCACATGACAGCGCATGGAGGGTGATTCTACTGGGCGATGCTCCAGGCGCGCTGGTTGAGTCGAATGTCTTTACTGATCTGAATCCACCGAGCCAGATTGCCGACACAAGTTGGATTCGCCCAGGCAAAGCTTCATGGGACTGGTGGAACGGCGACCTGGGACCTGACGGGCAGTCTGCTTACACGACGAAAAACATGGAGTACTACGTCGACTTTGCGGCTGAGTCGGGATTTCCCTACATGATGCTCGATGCGGGCTGGTCGGGTTCGGACATTCTCAAGATGAGAGGCAACGTCGACGTTCCGGAACTGGTGCAATACGCCGCGAAAAAGAACGTGAAGGTATGGATCTGGCTGTACTCCAAATACGTCACAGCTCAAATGCAGGAGGCTTTTCCGCTCTACGAGAAGTGGGGAGTCGCCGGAGTGAAGATCGACTTCGTTCTTCGCAACGATCAGGAAGGCATCAAGTGGTATTACGACGTTGCCAAGCTTGCGGCTGAACACCACCTGATGGTTGATTTCCATGGCGCTACGCAGCCCTGGGGAATCCAGAGAACCTATCCCAATGTGCTGAACTATGAAGCTGTGCTTGGAATGGAGCAAAGCAAGGCGGGACGCCGCGATGATCCCGTGACTCGTACAACGTTTCCATTCACCCGCATGTTGAGCGGACCGATGGATTACACGCCGGGAGGTTTTAACAACGTTACGGTCGAGGACTTTGTCGCGCGCGACAAAAGCCCGATGGTGACCGGCACCCGAGCCCAGCACCTGGCCCTTTATGTCGTGTTCGAAGAGCCGTTGGCGATGGTTTCCGACGCCCCGCAGGCATATGCTAATCAGCCGAGTTTCCAGTTCATCAAGGATGTTCCAACGGCATGGGACGAGATTCGCGTGCTGAATGGACTGCCGGGCGAATTTGTGACGATTGCAAGGCGGCATGGTCATGAGTGGTATCTGGGGAGCTTGACGAACTGGACGGCACGGGACTTGCGAGTTCCGCTGAATTTTCTGGGAAGCGGAAATTACGAGGCGGAGATCTACGAGGACGCGGCGGACGCAGACCACAATCCGAAGAACGTGACCATCCGGAAACAAAGTGTGCACAGCGCAGACACCCTCACCTTGCATTTAGCAAGCGGGGGTGGCTGCGCAATCCGATTTGTGCCGAAGAGTTAAGACAGACGACAGGCCACGATTGATCGGGGATCGATTACGAGCTGATCTGGTCGTTGGGATTGTGGCCAGAAGCGGGAATGAAAAGCGGCGCGAGCTTGTTGCCGATGGGGACGCCCAGGCCGGTACACGGATCGGGTCCGACGGCAGCCTTGTAGTATCCATTGTCTCCCGAGGTGATGTCGCTAAATGAGCCTGGATTCTTGTAGAGGGTAGGCGTCACAAAGCCGAGCTTCTTTCCGAATGCGGCGAAGAGGCCTGCATACAGTGGAGCGACAGCGCTTGTTCCACCGACGACTGTGTTGGAGCCGTGAACAGTAATGTTGTAGCCGGTGTTCGGATCGGCGTCCGCCGCAACATCAGGAACCATGCGCCCTTTGCCGAAGGTCGATCCCGCGGGCGGCTTGGGGATGCCGATCTGATATGCCTGCGAGGGAAAAATCGTGGAGTATCCACCGCCGGTGCCTTCCCCGCTGGTCTGGCCCGGGCTGTCATTCCAGACCGTCTCTGTGCCAGACATCTTGTAGGTGCCGCCACAGCCGACAACGTGGGGGCAGGAGGCGGGACAATCGACGTTTGCGGGAGTGTTGCTTCCATCGCTGGAATTGTTATCACCGGATGCGGCGAAGACGATCATGCCGAGGCTTGTGGCAGTGGCCGCGGCGGAATCCATTTCGTCAGCGGCCTGCGTGCCCCAGTTGCTTTCGTCGGCTCCCCAGGAGATGGAGCAGACGTCGCAACCATCCTGCGCGGCTTTTTGCACTGCCTGGGCGATGTCCTGAGCCCAGTACATACGGATCGTTGCCGCCTTACCGGTGGCGGCATAGTAGGCCGCGGCCGAGACCTGGATGTCGAGCGCGACTTCCACGTCGGCGTCGCTGTTGGAGCCGGTCGCCTTATTAGGGCTGTTCTTCGTGCCGTCGACGGAGACATCGATGATGCTGGGAACTGGCTGATTGATGGACTTGAAGTAGGCATCCATGTCGGACTGAACCCAGCCGCCGCCGAGTTCGACGATCGCGATTACGCCTCCGCCAGCGAGTCCGGTGGGCCACTTGTAGGCGGAGCAAAGGTTCGGGACGTTCCATGGGGCCGGTGCAAGCGGGCCGATCTGGATGTGGGGCGTGAGACGGCGGAGTTTGAAGTATGGATGGCAGGGAACGCGCGGCGTGTTTGGCATGGGGGATAGTCCTTTGGTTTGGAATGGCGCTTTCCTGGTTGCTTAGATGCGGACGGATGTACGCAGTGCTGCGTTAGATAGTTTCAGCCGAACAAAAGTCACATCGAGCCAAAGCCTTAGTATGGAAGCGGTGAGCACACTGCAAGATCGAGTGTGCCGGGAGAACTGCGTTGGCCTACGACGATCTGCGTGACTGGATCAAGACACTCGAGAAGAGCGGCGAACTGAGGAAGATCAGTGCTGAGGTCTCGCCTGAGCTGGAGATCACGGAGATTACGGATCGAGTTTCAAAGGCCGGGAACAAGGGAACGAGGGGACAAGGGAACGAGAAAGCCCAGTCTTCCTCGATGAATGGCAGATACGCGCCAGGCGGGCCAGCTTTGCTGTTCGAAAACGTAAAAGGGCATCCGGGGCACAAAGTTCTGATGAACCAGTTCGGCAGCGAGCGGCGAATGGCGATGGCTCTCGGTGTTGAGCGGCTGGATGAAATAGCCGAGCGAATTCAGGGACTGATGAACGTCAAGGCACCGGGCGGCGGCTTCCTCGACAAGCTGAAGATGCTGCCGCAACTGGCGGAGCTAGGCAACGTGTTTCCGAAGACCGTGAATGCGAAAGACGCACCGTGCAAGGAAGTAATTCTTCGCGAGGGATTCGACCTGAATGCGTTTCCGATCCTGAAATGCTGGCCGCATGATGGGGGGCGCTTCATCACGCTGCCATGTGTGCATACCCGGGATCCGCGAAATGGAAAGCGAAATATTGGCATGTACCGGATGCAGGTGTACGACGGCCAGACAACGGGCATGCACTGGCAGCGGCAGAAGGTGGCGGCGGAGCATTTTCGAAACGCATTGAGGGCACAGGCTCAGGCTGCGGCGATTGGCGATCCGCGGGCGGCGAGCGTAGCGGCGATGGCGGAGTCGGCAGGGGGTTCCGTTGCAATTCCGGATGGGCCGATCGGTGGAATCCCGCAGGTTGCATTGGGAAATCTAAAGGGTTCGCGGCTTGAAGTTGCGGTGGCGATCGGCACGGAGCCGGCGCTGACCTTCTCGGCGATCGTACCCGCGCCGCCTGAGGTTGAGGAGTTTATGATCGCCGGCTTTCTGCGTGGAAAACCGGTAGAGATTGTGAAGTGCGAGACCGTGGATCTCGAAGTGCCCGCGAGCGCGGAGATTGTGCTGGAGGGTTACGTTGAGCTGAGTGAGATGCGCAGCGAAGGTCCATTCGGGGATCACACCGGCTTCTACACTATGGCGGAGGACTATCCGGTCTTTCATCTAACCTGCATTACGCATCGCAAGAATCCCATTTATGCGGCAACGATTGTTGGCAAGCCGCCGATGGAAGATGCGTGGATGGGGAAGGCAGTGGAGCGGATATTTCTGCCGGCGATGAAGCTGACGATTCCGGAAATCGTGGACATCAATCTTCCCGTCGAGGGCGTATTTCACAACCTGATGCTGGTGTCGATCCGAAAGAGTTACCCGGGGCAGGCTCGCAAAGTGATGAACGCGATCTGGTCGCTTGGGCAGGCGATGTTCACCAAGTGCATTGTCGTACTTGATGAGGACTGCGACGTGCAGGATATTGGCGAGGTGGTGCTGCGCGTCGCTAACAACATCGATCCGGAGAGGGATATACAGTTCACGTTGGGGCCGGTGGACTCGCTGGATCATGCCTCGAGGCTTCCAAATTACGGTTCGAAGATGGGAATCGATGCGACGCGCAAGTGGAGAGCAGAGGGGTTCGCGAGACCGTGGCCGGCGATGATCGAGATGGACGGCGAGACGAAATCGCGTGTGGATGCGATTTGGGAAAAGCTGGGCATCTGAGGTCCCGTCCCTCATTTGGTAGGCTGAAACACATGCGTAGTCGTTTTTGGTGGGCTGGTGCTTTTGCTGCGCTGGCGTTTGTATTGGTTCCTCGTCCCTCGATTGCGCAAGCTCCGGACAATTTCCGCTGGATTGATTTCCACTCGCCCAACGATCAGGATGTCGTGAACTGGGTGACGCGCGCTCTGCAGGAGCAGAAGTGGACGGCGATTCGAGAAATCGGCGTCGAGTACGACCAGGCTCTGGTGATCACGACCAATCGCAATTCTGTTCAGGGGGCGCCAAACCGCGATACGTTTTCGATCTGGAGCGTATCCCTCGCCAACCGTGCCCTCGTGCACCTCATTGACGGAACGAACCTACGAATCACGGACTGGCTGCTGCTGGATCCCTCTTCGCCGCGAGAGTTGAGTGTGTTGTATGACGACTGCAGTGACTGTGACACCACGACTTACTTCACGACGTTGCATTATGACCTTCGGCAACACGCGTGGGCGGTTCGGTGGCTGCAGGGCGGCGGCAAGACCATTGCTGTGTGGAGCGTGAAGGCTCCGCCGGGAGTGGTGCGGTCACAGGTATATGCGGTGATGGCGGACTCGAATGGACACGAGGTGTTGGGCACCTGGAGTCATCTCGAATATGGGAAGCAGAAGCCGGCTGAAGACTCGGTCTATCGTTTCGATGTCGATTCGCGCACAGGAATCGAGCGCAACCAACTGCTCTTCGGGCGCGATGCAATCAGCATGAAGGAGCATCTTTGCCATGGACAAGATCTTGTTCCCGGATTGAGCCGCGGTCAGAATTCATCGCTTTGTGGAGGGGCAGGAGAGGAGAAGCCGCGCTTCGAACGAAAGCCGGTAACCAGTCCACCCAAGAACAATCAAGGACAGTCCCACCCGCAGTAGAACAGGGAACAGATAGAAACAGACCTTCTGGGGAAGTCAAAAGGCGATCCCCTGAGCGATGGCCTTCGTCATTAGATCTGGATGCCGCTACTTCTTGAAGCGCTTTGAAGGCTCGTCGGAGTAGATCTGGCCGTCGCGGATATGAACCACGCGGTGTGCGTACTCAGCGATGTCGGGCTCGTGCGTGACGAGGACGATGGTGTTGCCCTTCGCCTGGAGCTGATCAAAGAGAGTCATAATCTCAACGCCAGTCTTGGAGTCGAGGTTGCCGGTGGGTTCGTCCGCCAGGATGATAGATGGGCTGTTGACTAGGGCGCGGGCGATTGCGACGCGCTGGCGTTGACCGCCGGATAGCTCATTCGGCTTATGATTCATGCGCGATTCGAGGCCGACGTTGATGAGCGCCTGCCTGGCGCGCTCGATGCGTTCCGCAGCGGGCGTGCCGTTGTAGATCAGCGGCAATTCAACGTTGTGCAGCGAGGTTGCGCGTGAGAGCAGGTTGAAGGTCTGGAAGACGAATCCGATCTCCTTGTTGCGGATGCGGGCCAGTTCGTCGTCGTCGAGTTCACTGACGAGTTGGCTGTTGAGCCAGTACTTGCCCTTGGACGGAGTATCAAGACATCCGATCAGGTTCATCAGAGTCGATTTGCCTGAACCGGAAGGGCCCATGATGGCGACATATTCGTTCTGCTTGATGCGAACATTGACACCGCGAAGAGCATGGACCTGCTGCTCCGATCCCATGTCGTAGGTGCGCCAGAGGTCCTCCACGACGATCATGTCGCCGTTGGGGCCGGACGTTTGCTGGGCTTCCACCTCGGATATGACGCTGTTCAGAGCCATTTGAACCTATCCTTGTTTTTGACTTCGCGTGAGGCCTGTTCGTTTCGGTCTGACCGCTCGAGCTGTTTATGTATTGCTGCCGGGTCCACCGGGCTGTCCCGCTGCAGGCTGCTTATCACGCTTGAGAAGTGCGCCATTCTTCAGGCTTCGCAGCGTCTTGTATGGACCGGTAACAATCTCCTGCCCATCCTGCAGGCCACTGAGTACTTCGATGTCGGTTGCGCCGGTGATGCCGGTCGTCACCGGTACGAACTTGGCACGCTGCTTGCCGTGAGGATCCTTGTCCAAGATGTAAACGCCCTGCACGGGCGGCGCCTTGGCCGCTGAAGAAGATGACGCAGCTTCGACGTTGCTATTGCCAGAGTTCGGCGGAGGCGGCGTGTATGTTGTCAACGCCTGGATCGGTAAAGCCAGTACATTCGACTTTTCCGCAGTAGTGATCTTCGCCGTTGTGGACAGGCCGGGACGCAACCCCTCGGATGGCTGATCGAGGGTCACGACGACTTTGAAGTCCTTTGCTTCTTCAGTACCTGTGGTGGACTGTGAAGTCGCGATACCAGTGGACCGGAGCAGCGCCTGATCTCCGACCAGAGTCACGTGTCCTTTGAAAACCTTGCCGGGAATGGCGTCCACCGTCACTTCTGCCGGCTGGCCGTTCTTGATGTTGACGATGTCAGTTTCGTCGACTTTCACTTCGGCAGTGATCTGGCTCATGTCAGCCAGCGTCATCAAGGTTGAACCAGCCGTATTCTGGATGCCCGTGACGACGGTCTCACCTTCTTTCACAGGCATGTTGGTCACGATGCCGTCGAAAGGTGCGATAGCGATGGTCTTCTCGAGCATGTCCTGATTAGCGCGAAGAGTAGCGACCTGCGTCTGTAGATGTCCGCGCGCGGACTCGGTCTGCGCCTTGGACTGGTTAAGCTGGGCCTGCATTTGGGCAACGGTCGCGACGTCAGTGTCGTAAGCGGCCTTCTTGCTGTCGAAGTCCTGCCGAGCCATGATGCCCGCTTTGAAAAGGCTTTGCGCGCGATCCCAGTCGAGCTTTTTTTGCTCCAGATCAGCCTTGGCGCGCTCCACGTTTGCTTCGGCAGTCTTTTCGGCCGCGATGTAGGAATTGATGTCGGTCTTGGCGGCTGAGATAGCGGCTTCCTGACCGGCAACGTTGGCCCTTTGCTGGACGTTCTCGATGGTAGCCACCGTCTGGCCCTTCTTAACCGAGTCTCCTTCTTTTACATAGAAGTGAGTTACCCGGCCCATCACATTGGCGCCGACGTTGACGTAAGTCGTCGGTTTGATTTGGCCTGTGCCGCTGACAACGGTCGCCAGGTCTTGTTTGTGAACCTTGGCGGTGAGGACCTTGGTGTAGCCCGACTGCTGTTTGTAAACAAAGACGGCAACCAAAGCGGCAGCAACGACGACTGCAGCGGCGATCAAGAGAATCTTTTTCATGTGGCGCTAGGACTCCGAGGGTATCCAATCAATTCTACGCAGAACCGTCCCGCAAGGTTCCCACTGCCTGGAATTCACAGGAATCGTGAATCAAGGAGAAAGAGCCCGAAGCTGCCACTGCTCCCTTGCCGATCATGCACGGGGCTGACTGCGACTCCGTTTCGGTCAGCCAGGATGGGAACAGCAGATTTGCGGGAAGATTGCGCTCATTGGAAAGGACGCAGGAGATGGGTCATTTGTCTCAGGAAAACAGGGGCTTTAGCTCGAAAAAAGTGTCTGGCAAGGTGACATTCTGGCTTCGGGGGCGTCGAATCGCCAGCGACCCGGTCGTCATGTCTTGCCCGTCAATCTCGCGAACCGTAGAATAGAGCCACCGTAGGAGCATCTTGACGCAATGAATTTCAGTGGCCGTTCGTTCCTTTTTGTCGCACTTGGGTGCGGCCTAACCTTTCTTCCCGCCTCTCGGACTCACGCCCAACAGACTGACGATCCAGCGCTTAAGGCGCGTCCAGCTGCTGGCCAGGAAGAAGGCTCGCCGGATGAACCGGATCCACTGAAACGCAAGCGCTCGGATTCAGCAGAATTCAAGGCGCAGAAGGAACTACGTCAGGAACTCCATGGGGCGTTCAAGACATGGCTCGATCAGGACGTGGCTTACATCATCTCGGATGAGGAGCGGAAGGCATTCAAGAGCCTGGGCAACGACGAAGAGCGCGAGGCGTTCATCGAGCAGTTCTGGTTGAGACGCAATCCCAATCCCGACAGCCCGGACAACGAATTTCGGGAAGAGCATTACCGCAGGATCCAATACGCCAACGACCACTATGCCGCCGGAAAGCCCGGCTGGAAGACCGACCGTGGGCACATCTACATCTCCTTCGGACCTCCGGATTCGACCGAATCGCACCCCTCCGGCGGCTCGTATAACCGACCGCTCGACGAAGGCGGTGGCGAGACAGCAACGTTCCCGTTTGAGGTCTGGCACTATCGGTATCTGGAGGGTGTGGGCGACAACATCGATATTGAATTCGTTGATACTTGCCAGTGCGGCGACTACCACTTCACGATCGACCGCGGGGAAAAGGACGCGCTTGCCAAGGTTCCCGGCGCCGGCCTGACCCAATGGGAATCGATCGGCATGGCCAAGAAGGCGGACCGGTTCAAGGGCGGAATGGAGAGCCTGGGTACGGGACCGCTGGAAAGCTCGAATCAGTCGAAGCAGTTTGACCGAATCGAGATGGCCGCGAAGCTATTTGCGCCTCCTCCGATCAAGTTCCACGACCTCGAGAGCGCCATCAGCGAGCACAAGATCCTGGGTGGGCAGATTTTCCCGTTCGATGTTCGCACCGACTTTGTAAAGGTGACGTCCAGTACTGTTTTGGTTCCCATCACCCTCCAGATCAAGAATCGGGATGTCACGTTTGTGACTAAGGATGGAGTCGCCAAAGGCGTCGTCAACATCCTGGGCAAAGTAACCACCCTCACGCATAAGACGGTACAAACGTTCGAAGACACGGTTTCCGTAGAGCAGCCGGCGGAACTGCTGCAAGCGTCATTGGATCGTAAGTCCATATACTGGAAGGCCGTACCGCTACTTCCCGGGCTCTATCGCTTGGACGTCGCGATCAAGGACGTGAACAACCCAGATCACGTTGGAATCTATGGTCGGAGCCTCGACGTTCCGACTTATCACGACGAAAAGTTGGGTACATCGTCTCTGATACTGTCGGACAAAATGTACCCGGTCAGTTCGCACGATATCGGCCAGGGCAACTGCGTGATTGGAAACATCCACGTCTGCCCCCGGGTAACGGCAAATGCGGCAACCCCGGTGAACTATAAGCGCAATCAGGAGTTGAACTTCTGGATGCAGGTCTATAACCTTGGCATCAACGATCAGACCAAGGCCAACGAAGCCAAGGTGACATACCAGATAACTGACACGGCGACTAATACCGTCGTGTTCGAAAAACAACAGGATTCAAAGGACTTCGGCGAGCATAGCGACCAGCTTACGGTAGAAAAGACCATGCCGATTGCTGGCCTGCAACCGGGCAAGTACAAGGTGACGATCAAGGTGAACGACGAAATCTCGAAACAAGAGATTGCACAATCGGCACCTTTTGTCGTGGAATAGGGTGTACAGCTTCGTGAAATAGGTGAATCGGCACGAGACCGGTGACCTGCGTGGCTGGATTGATTCCCAGGACTTAGCCAGGACGCCGCCGGGTCACCAACGTTATTGATGATTCGAAGGCTCCATCTCGTCTCCCTGCTCGCGTTGATCGCGTTTGCGGTCAGCCCTGCCAGCGGCTCGTCAAACGGGTCCATCTCTGGTGTCGTTCGCGATTCCTCGGGGATTCCTCAGATTGGGGCTGCGGTTGAGCTCTTGCGACCTGACATGACGGTCGTCGCAGCCGTTTACACAAACAGCAAAGGCTCCTACATATTTTCTGATGTTCTTCCCGGCCATTATGCAGTCAAGGCAATGGGAACCTCGTTTCTTCCATCGCTCCGGGAGAACGTGAAGGTTCGCACCGCTGCGGTAGTGAACCTGACGCTGAACACGCTCTATGAAGTAATGCAGTGGCTTCCCGCTGAATCCAAAGCGACGAACGCGAACAAAGATGACTGGGAGTGGACGCTACGATCTGCTGCAAACAGGCCGCTGCTGCGGTGGCTTGAAGACGGCCCTCTGGTCGTCGTGTCAGACCGTTCAGGGGCGAAGCCAAAACTGAAAGCCCGCCTGATGGCGACCGGACAGGAAGGAACCTTCGGCGAGAGTGGAGAACGTTTCACCGCCAGCGTCGAGGAAACACCTTCGAATAGCCGCGAATTACTGGCGCGGGTGGATTTCGCTCCGAATACAAACGAGGGGCTGGAATCCATGCTCGGCTTCAGGCAGGATCTTGGATTTGCAGGAGCAGTTGAGTCGCTGGCGGCAATATCGATTCATCCCGTGGTTGAGGGTCCTGATGGCGCAGGCCTTGACGAAGCCATGATGCGCAGCGCTGAGACGATAAATCTCGGCGATGAGTTTGAGGTGGAGGCAGGCGCACAGCAGGTGCTGGCTCGATTCAGCGAGAACTCGCCGAATACGATATTGGCGGCCCTTCCGTTTGCGACCGTGAGCTGGCATGGTCCGAAATCGACCGTCAGCTATCGCATGGCGAGTGCCATGCCGTCGATGGGACACAACGAGTCCCAGGCAGGGTACTTCCTCCCCAGAGTTGCCATGCGCGATGGACAATTGACTATGGAGCGCGGGCTGCATCAGGAGATTGCGTGGGAACGGCGCACCGATGCATCCGGCGTTTCGTTCGTGGTGTACTCCGATCAGATCGCGAATCCGGTCATTGAAGCGAGCGGTCGGCCATCTACGGGAGACAGCGTCCTTCGTGATCCCAGAAGCGGCCTGATGCGAGGATCTGGTCAGGATTTCTCGAGTGCTGGCGTCGTAGCCACGATAGATCACAGAATGGGCAACGGAAACCGGGTCCAGTTGGCATACGCCAATGGCAACGCAATGGTGATGCCGGCTGCTGTGCGCTCAACTGGGTTGAACCAGATGTTTGCAGCAGCCAGACCGCGGCGTGCTCAGATGTATGCCATCTCCCTTTCGGGCACGCTGGAAGGAACCGGCACGAAATGGCGCGCGAGTTATCGCTGGCAGCCTTCGGATACGGTGACGGCAATCGCTCCTTACTCGATCGGGGCGATGGAGCCGTATCTTAATCTGCATCTGCGGCAGCCGATCGCTGCGCATAACGGCGGCGTGAACGTTGAGGCGCTTCTGAACGTCAGCAACCTGCTCGCGGAAGGATATCGTCCCTATCTGACGAACTCCGGCACCGTCATCTTCGCCCAGGATCAGCGCGGCATCGGCGCAGGCGTTGCGTTTACGTTCTAGCGCGTCGCCCGACCTTCAGTTCCCCAGCAGAACAACAGAGCAAAATCACGCGAGTTCGATTGCGCGCGGAAGATGTCGATTGTTTGCGAGATGGTGGACGCGGAAGGAATCGAACCTTCAACCTGTCGGTTAAGAGCCGAATGCTCTGCCAGTTGAGCTACGCGTCCAGAGGATTTGAACCGTTGTGCGGAGGGAATTGCTGCACAGCGCAGAACGACGAAACATCACCGCCGGTCCTTGAAAAGGATAACACAGGGTCTGCATTGGTTCCAGCGGGAGGACGGGCTCCGAGTTGTGTGAATCGTGAGCGAAAATGGGAGGCGCTGATCCAAGAAGAGCGGACCGCGGGTGACGCTCAGAATCTAGTTTGCAATCTTCCGAGCGGAGATTGCGGCGGCTTCATCGACTGTCTCTTTTATGGGAAAAAGGTGATCCGTTTTCGTCATCTGAAACAGCTGGAGAACCCTCGGGCTTACTCCGGCGGCAGCGAATTGAACGCCCTTGCCCTGGCAGCGGACAAAGTGGCCAACGATGAGCCCCAGGCCGCACGAGTCCATGTAAGGCACATCAGCGAGATCGAAGATGTTAATGCGGGACGGCTGATCCGGCACCGGCTCCACCTCGAACAGGTTCTTGAGCGCCGCAGGCGTGAGGGCGGCATACATGTCCCTGGCTGTGAATGGGCCGGAAAAACGGAAGACCAATGAACCCGGCGCCTGCCCTTGCGAGCGCTCGATGTGAAAGCTGGAGCCTTTCCAAATTTGAGCTGGTGCAGTCGACATCGGGTCTCCGCGGTCCTTGAGGTTTGTGTCTTTTCCTGACTGGTTCCCTGTGAGTCGGATTGTTACCGCTCGATGGCCCGGAAGGCAAGGTTAAAAAGCGAGTCACAACGCGGTACTGGTGTCACGTGTGTCACTCAGATTACCTACACACGCAGTGTCTTCTTGTGTAGACTCTAGCTAATCAATCAACAGTTGAACGCTTTGCGAAGAATGCGAACGATAATTCTTGCGTGCGCAGGGGCAGTTCTGTTGTTTTTCGCGACCGCCGTGATGAGGCGGATGCTGGAGTTGTGCCTTGGGCTGGTTGTGTTTATCGCCTGCATACCTGTCTCGATCCACGAGACTTCTCCGAAACCAGCGAGCAGAGTGTGTCCGTGATTCGACGCGGCAAGAGGCTGTGATTTCGCCTCTATCAAGATGCAAGCGGAATCGCTCCATTTTCATATTTGTCGTAGGCGCTGCGCTTCTAGGGCTATCTTCCTCGGCTTTCGCAGCGACAAGTTACTACGTAAACAACCGTCCGGACTCAAACTGCAGCGATAGTGGTCCGCACAGTATTGCGCACCCCTGGTGTACGTTTTCCCCTGTCAACAAGATCAAGACATTCGCCCCCGGCGATCAAATTCTGCTTGCCCGAGGAGGCTCGTGGAATCAGCAGATGACGCTCGCCGGCCGTGGATCCGCGAGTGAGCCGATCTCAATAGGAGCATACGGAGAGGGCGCGGATCCGAAGATTCTCCGGAACCAGGGCATTGGAGACATTTGCATCCTGCTGATGGATGCGAGCTACTGGAACATCTCCGATCTAGAAGTTGGACGCGCGAGCGTTGGGATCTTGCTGCACTACACCCAGCTGTTCAACAACGGCATCCATATCAGCCACATTTACGCACACGACAATAAGGGCATCTGGGCGGGGTTTTCGCCCGAATATCCGGTGCAGCGGAAAGTGCCGGATCCGTTTGCTGCCAGCCTAAACATCAATCTCTCTTCAGGAATTCTATTCAATATTGCTTCCTACCTCAGCTTTTCTGCCTCGCAGTACGTATTAAAAGGCGTGAACGTGAGCGATGTGCGAGGCGCGAATAACGTGGACAGCCTGGCATTCGATGCGGAGAGAACGACGATCGAGGGCCAGGATGGTCATAACGCGTTTCAAGATGTAGTCATGAATGGCCTGGTCCTCGCCAGTGACAACGGGCACGAGGCCGAAGTCTACCAACGGGCGGGGTTGGGGTGCAGCGATGCGCTCCGGCTCCTTGGCATGACGAACGTTACGCTGATGAATTCCGTTTTGATGGGCGAGGCAGGCTGCCGCACGCCGACCGGAACCGCCGCACTGATGCTGGGTCGAGTAAGCAAAGTCAGAATCGTGAACAACATCTTCTTTGGAGTGCCGCACTCGGGCAGCCCTGATGAAACTGCGATCGATTTCGAATGGTCCGAGAGCGAAGTTGAACTCCACGCCAACCTCTTCGAGGGCAATGCTGGGCCTGCGGTCGAGATTCTGAACATTCACCCCGGCGACCACACCAACGCCTTCGATTTTTGCGGCAACACATTTGCCGACAATGCGCACTCGCATCGCCCCGGGGCAGCGTCTGTCTGGCAAGACAACGACGGGCGAAACTACGGGACGCCATCAGGCAAGATACGTAACAACCTGGTCTTCGAAAAGCACGGGCCATTTCTGGCAGGCAAAAACATCGCGATGATCTCCAGCGTGAATCAGCACGAGACAGCGATTGGTCCGAACTACGCGGCCGAACTCTTCTCCTCGACCCAGGGGAAGAACCAGTGGCGCTACCTCTACGAGAATTCCGATTCGACATGGAACGATCTTCCGCAATACTCGTCCGAGATCGGCAACGGAGCCTGGATGCGGGGCAACGCGCAGTTCGTAAGCGCGTTCGATCTGCAACCGGCAAGCTGCCTGGGCAGTTGCACTGGGGGAGGCGTTGCGAGGGCCTGGGTGGCTCCGCGGGCAGGAACAATCAGTATCCGCGGACGTGTTCTGAAGTCAGATACGAGCGGCGGAAATGGCGTCTACGCGAGCATCAACCTGGTTTCTTCGCGAGGGGTGGCTCAGATCTGGCCCGCTGCTGGTGGCGGAAAAGTCATCGCCGGATCAGATAATGCCGGGTCCGGTACAGACGTAGATTCGATCCAGGTTGCGCGAGGGGATGTGGTCCGATTCGAGGTTCATGCGAACGGCGACAACGCGCATGACGTGGTGAGCTGGACTCCATCGATCGGGTACGTCGACCGCGGACAGTAAACTCATCAGATCAGTCAACCCTCAGCGCGTGAACAGGATTTACGCTAGCGGCGCGGCGTGCAGGCAAATAGCTTGCGAGAGCTGCAGCCGCACACAGGACAAGCGGCACGGTTAGATAGGTGAGCGGATCAATCGGACTGATCCCAAAGAGCAGCGATTTCAAGGACTGCGTGACGGCAGCAGCGCTGACTAGTCCTATTGCCACTCCGGCTACGGTCAGAGAGAGAGCGGAGCGTACAAACATCCATTTCAACTCCGACTTCTGTGCTCCAAGGGCGAGGCGGATGCCTATCTCTCGAGTGCGTTGTGACACCGCATACGAGATCACGCCGTAGATGCCGATTATGCCCAGCAGCAGAGCCATGCTGCCCGCGATGGCCAGCATCGTTAGAGTGAACGACGTCCGTGCCATGGATTTGGCGTATATGTCTTGCATGGTTCCGGGCGTTGCGACGGGCAGGTTGGCGTTGATTGACCAGACCACCCTTTGGATATCCGCAATAAGCGCTTCAGAACCGGCGCGATGGCTGCGCACTACAAAGGTGACAGCGCGCAGGCCGTCGATGGTAGGTGTTCTCGTGTAAGGGCTGTTGTATATCGCCGGCCAGTAGACGATCTCCGGAGCCTTCTCATCGACTCCGTTGTGGCGAACATCCTGCGCGACACCGATGATGATCTGCCAGGGCATATTCGAAAACTGGCGAATGCGTTTGCCGACGGCAGCCTGCGAAGAGCCCCAGTTCTCGCGTGCAAAGTTCTCGGAGACGATGATGTTGTTGCGCAGACCGTAATCATCGTCCCAGGTGTACTCGCGTCCAGCGACGATCTTTGTGCCCATGGTTTTGAAGTAGCCGGGCGACACATAGTTGAAAAGACGCAAGGGTGGTTCTCCACCTGGATAAACCTTGCCCTCGGCAGCCATTTCATCCCAGTTGGGATCGATGCCTTCCATCGGGGCCGCACCTGCGAAGGCCGCAGACTGTACACCGGGGAGGGCTGCGATCTTGTCAGAGAGCTCGTTCAAAGTTTGGGTGACCCGAGTCTGATTGGAGATCAGGAGATCCGGCACGTAGATCCGCACGGTCTCAGTGTGCGCGGGATCATCGAAGCCGGGATCAACATTTCGTAACGCCGTAAATGTGCGAATCATCAATAGCGCGCTCACGAGGAGGACAAGAGCCATTGCGACCTGAGCGACGACGAGAACATTTCGGGAACGATTGCGGCTCCGGCTGTCGCTGGCCGTGCGATTGCTCCCTGAAAGGGCCGCGATAGCTCGAGTTGTGGAGTATTTGAGCGCAGGGATGGAGCCGAAGAACAGCCCGGAGAGTATGGAAAGAATGAGGGCAAAGGTCAATGAGCCCGCGTCCAGCGCTACTTCGCTCAGCCGAGGTAGATTCGCGGGTCCATGCGCGACGAGGAGCTTGAGGCCTCCGAAGGCGACTCCGAGAGCGAACAGGCCTCCCACCATGCCCAGTGTCACGCTTTCGATAAGCAGCTCACGAACGATTCGACCGCGTCCCGCTCCAAGAGCCGCACGAACGGCAAGCTCATTCTGTCGTGAATCTGCACGTACGAGGAGAAGGTTAGCGATATTGACGCAGGCGATCAGCATCACCAGCCCGACCGTGGCCATCACGACCCAGAGCACTCCCGTCACGCTCCCGATAACCTGTTGCTTCAAAGAGCGGAAATCGGGGGAAATTTTCCAGACGCGGTAGTAGAACGGATTGGTTCCTGGTCCGTTGCTGAAAGAGCTCATCCACGTCTCGACAAGGCGTGAGACGTCAGCGTTTGCTTGAGAGATTGAAATGCCGGGCTTGAGCCTCGCGATTCCGTTGTATCCGAAACCGGCGAGGATTGCTTTGGAGCGGTCGAATTGCAATGGCACAAGGAGATCGAAATCATTGTCCACGACGCGGAATCCTCGAGGCATCACCCCGACAATTTCGCGCGTTTGAGAATCGAGTTGCAAGCTGCGCCCGACGACGCCCTTATCTCCTCCGAAACGGCGCTGCCAATATCCGTAGCTAAGCATTACGCGCTTGGCACCGTGGGGATCCTGATCAGCTGCAGAAAGCCACCGGCCGAGCGTCGGAGGAATGTTGAGGGTTTCCAGAAGACCTTTACTGACCAGAATGGTGTGAACTTCTTCCGGTTGCGCGATGCCTGTCACGTTGGCTCTGTTCTCGACCCAGACTCCCAGCGACTGGAACGAGTGATTATGTTCCGAGAAGGTGAAGAACATCGATTCGGAGAGGCGAAGACCGCTCTCGAAATTGGCAAGCCCGGAAGCGCCGGGCGCATTCAGCCAGAGCGCGACAAGCTGATTTGAGTCGGGGTAGGGAAGCGGCTTCAACAGAACGCCGTTGATGACGCTGAAAACCGCGGTGTTTGCGCCGATGCCAATAGCAAGGGTGAGCAAAACTGTGATGGCGAACCCTGGCGACTTGCGGAGACGTCGAAAAGTGAATTTGAGATCGGCAAGCAGAGACTCAAGTGCCGGCCACTGCCACTGCTCGCGGCTGCGCTGCTGTAGGAGACCGACATTCCCGAATTCGCGCCGAGCTGACTGCTCTGCCTGTTTGCGTGGCATTCCTTCCGCTTCAAGTTCGTCGGCGCGCTCCTGAATGTGTTCCTCGATGGATACGTCGATGTCGTTGTAGCGGCGGCTGCGACCAAAGAGGCGGGGAAGGGGGTTCATCGTGATCTCCTGTTTCGTTTGCGTCGAGGCCTGTTTTTACGGAGCCGTCTGGTTCGATCAGGATTGGGAAAAGGCGAGCACGCGAGTGATGCCGTCGAACATCTTGCCAAAGCTCGAAAGCTCTTTCTCGAGGTGGTGGATGCCTGAGTCGGTCACGCGATAGATGCGTGTGGGCCGCCCCTTGGCCGAGACACCCTCTTCGGATTCGAGAAGGCCCTCGCGCAGCAAGCGCTGAAGAGCAGGGTATAGAGATCCTTCTTCGATCTGTAGCAGGTCGTCGGAAACTTGCTTGATGTGCTTTACCAGTGCGTATCCGTGCATCTGCTTGTGCCTGAGAGACTGCAAAATCATGATTTCGAGGGCGCCGGGGAAGAGATCGCGGTTGTCAGAGGTCCTTGCCATGAAGGGATAGTAGCGCTGAATACCTATTTTGTAAATAGGTATCTGGAATTAGGAGAAGTTAGCAAGAATGAGGCTAGTGTCGGTTGATGTAGAGCGGCTAGTACCTGCCAATCATCTCGGCAACTCGTTGAAACCGCGTCCCTCAAAGATCATCGGGACGCAGCGCTCCACGCGTGTCTCCCGAGTCTTGGCCTGCTTCGCCGTTGAAATATGGAAGATGTAGGACTTCCTGCGTCCCGGCGTGAGGGCTTCAAACGCGGCTCGCAGAGCCGGGTCAGCATCAAGCTTGTTCTGCAACTCGTCGGGAATGGCAAACTCGGACGGTTTCTTGAGCTTGACCTTTTTCCCGGATTCTTCCAGTTCGATGGCTTCGTAGAGATACGTCGTCAGGGTGGACTGAAGACCGGTAATCTCTTTCACCGAAGTGAACTTGATCCATCGCCCGGCCTGGGTGTGCTCACCGATCTTCTCCAGCACATGCTTAGAATCTTCGAGCAGGGCACCCTTGAAGAAGGAGAAGGCGCACGATTCCTTCAGCGGAATGATGATTGCAACATTTTTCTTCTGAAAGGTGAAACACGGCTTGCCCCACTTCAACTCTTCCGTCAGGTCGCAGTTGAGTGCAATCTTGCGGAGCCTGTCGGTCTCCTTCTGCCACTTCTTCGTATAGGGCACTTTCATCCATCCAGCTTAACCGTGGCTGCCGGGAGAAAGATCGAATTTGTCTGTAGATTGCGTGGAGCCGGTGGTACATTTCTCAGGATGCGCATTCTCCTTGTCTTGAGCCTTGCGCTCCTTTCGATGCCAGCAGCCAACTCGCAAAAGACCGTAACGTTCAGCGCCGAAGATGGGGCTCTTCTCCATGGCGACGAGTACGGGAGTGGCGACCGTGGGGTTGTGCTTGCGCACGGGGGAAGGTTCAACAAAGAGAGTTGGAAAGCGCAGGCCCTCAAACTGGAAGCTGCGGGTTTCCATGTGCTTGCGTTCGACTTTCGTGGTTACGGCCAGTCGAAAGGACCGGGTGATTCGGCCCCGATGAGCGCGCCGTTGCAACTGGATGTGCTCGCGGCTGTGCGGTATCTGCACAAGAATGGCGCAAAGTATGTCTCCATCGTTGGCGGCAGCATGGGTGGAGGAGCAGCCGGAGCAGCGTCGATCACTTCACTACCGGGCGAGATCGATCGCGTGGTCTTCCTCGGAGCCTATCCCGATGGCCCGGCCGAAAAGCTGAAGTGCGCGTCGCTGTTCATTGTTGCGAAGAACGATGCGAACGATGACGGACCGCGGTTGCCTCACGTTCGCGAGGCATACGAGAAAGCTCCCGAGCCGAAGAAACTGATCGTGCTTGAAGGGTCGGCTCACGCGCAGTTCCTGTTTCAGACCGATCAGTCTGAGCGGGTGATGACGGAGATTCTTCAGTTTCTGTCGGCGAAATGAGGTAGATTCGGCGCTACTCAACTGTTAGACCTTCACAAGGAATCCAGATCCCTGTGACACTTCAAGAACTGTATTGATCGGCAGTTTTCGATCGATTGCGACAGCTAGTCTCTTTCCATGGCGCAATCGACATTCGCAGGACAAGCCACTTCACTGATCGTGAATGATGTTCATTCGCAGCTGAATGAAACGCAGGTCAGGCAGATATTCAGACCGACCACGGTCGCAGAACTTCAGGCAACAATTCGAGCAGCGAAGGCTGCAAAATGCTCAGTGTCGATTGCGGGCGGCCGTCACGCCATGGGCGGCCAGCAATTCTGCAGCGGCCACTACCTGATCGATATGAGCGGGCTCAATCGTGTCATCAGCTTCGATTCCGTAAGAGGCTTGATCGAAGTCGAGGCTGGGATGTTCTGGCCTGGATTCATGAGCGCTTACCTCGGTCTTCAGAAGCATGCTCCCGTGCAGTGGGGCTTCGCCCAGAAACAGACAGGCGTGGACGACGTGAGCATTGGCGGAAGTCTGGCAGCGAATGCGCACGGTCGGGGGCTGACAATGCGGCCCTTCATCAGCAATGTCGAGTCGTTCAAGATCGTTGATGCTGACGGCAACCTGGTGTCGTGCAGTCGGCAGGAAAACTCAGAGCTCTTCCGACTTGCAATCGGGGGATACGGTCTGTTCGGCGTGGTCTCTTCGGTCACCCTTCGGCTCGTGCCAAGACAGAAGATCCAGAGGGTTGTCGAAGTGCGCACGACCGGTGGCCTGATGGATGCCTTCGCGCAACGTATCCGCGACGGCTTCTCGTTTGGAGATTTCCAATTTGCCATTGACTCGAATTCGGAGGACTTTCTGCATAACGGGGTATTTTCCTGCTATCGCGCAGTCGATCCCGAGACACCCATACGAGACAATCAGTATGCCCTGTCCGATGAGAACTGGCGGAAGCTGCTCTATCTTGCGCACGTAGACAAGACGCAGGCATTCCGCTGCTACGCAGATCACTACCGGTCGACGGATGGGCAAATCTATTGGTCAGACAGCCACCAGATGAGCATCTATCCCGCGAGCTATCACGCAGAGATCGATGAGCGGCAGCAGGCAACTTGCCGTGCCACTGAGATGATCACCGAGATAAATGTTCCGCGAGAGGAACTGGAGCCCTTTCTGGCTGAGGTGCGCGAAGACTTTCGCAAGAACCGCGTGCATTTGATCTATGGCACGATCCGGATCATTGAAAAAGACGACGAGAGCTTCTTGCCATGGGCCACGCAGTCCTATGCGTGCACCATCTTCAATCTCCACACCGTTCATACCCCGGAAGGGATCGAGCATTCGGCAGAGGCCTTTCGACGGCTGATTGACATGGCGGTCAGACGAAATGGAACCTATTATCTGACCTATCATCGATTCGCCCGTCGCGACCAGGTGCTGGCTTGCTACCCGAACTTTGAAAAGTTCCTGGAGTTGAAGCGCAAGTACGACCCAACAGAGCTGTTTCAAAGCGACTGGTACAGGCACTATCGCGAGATGTTTGCAAACCGGGCGTGAGGCCTGACGCTATCGGGGTGAGACGACACTCTTATCATCCGCAGCGGGAGGGACGCCGGGACTCCACATAAGGAGAGTTACGACCGCGCATGCGAACAGAATGCCAACCAGCTTGGTCGAACTTCCAAGCATGTGCAGAACCAAAGCGAAGAGCGCGCAGGATTCAATCATGGCCAGGCTGAAGATATTTGCCGTGAACCATCACCCGTCGGAGTGGCTATGACATTGCCCTGAGGCGATGCGACATTTCTTACAGCGATTCTCGCGAAAATTCGGCGCCCATTCAGTCCCAGCACAAGGTTGATCAGCGCGAGCACAATGATCGCAAGTTCGATGCCCTTTTGAGGAGGATGCTGCGCCTTTGAGGGAATCTTGGTCGCGACGATGATGAAGAGGAGGAACGAGACAAGAAACGTGTACTTCAGAATGCTCATCACGCGTTGCTGATCTGTCACACGATCCTCCTTTCCAGTCGATCACCGGATCACAATCATTTTTCCACTGCAGCTCACTTGGCGCCACCCTTCTGAGCCGCAATCCATGCAGTCGTACGTTCGTCGAGAACATCGAGCGGCATGGCACCGGAGTCGAGCACCTGGTCGTGAAAGGCGCGGATGTCGAACTTGTCGCCAAGTTCTTTTTTCGCCTGATCGCGAAGCTTGAGAATTTCAAGCTGGCCGATTTTGTAAGCGAGTGCCTGGCCTGGCCATGCGATGTAACGATCAACCTCAGCTTGAATACTCGTCTCGTCGATGGTGGAGTGATCGTGGAAGAAATCGACCATCTGTTGGCGTGTCCAGTGCTTTGAGTGAACGCCTGTATCCACTACGAGCCGAATCGCCCGCCATATGTCGGCTTGCAGGCGACCGTAGTCGGAGTAGGGATCTTTGTATAGGCCGATGTCTTTGCCGAGGCGCTCAGAGTAGAGTCCCCAGCCCTCATCGAACGCGGAATAGCCGCCGAATTTGCGGAAATCCGGAACGCCCTGAAGCTCGCGCGAAATCGATATCTGAAGGTGATGGCCGGGAAGGCCTTCGTGATAGGCAACTGACTCGACCTGGTAGAGGTCGCGATCGGTTGCGTTGTAAGTGTCGATGAAGAGCCGGCCGGGCCGCGCGCCATCTGGAGTACCGGCCTCATAGTATGCGGGAGCCGAAGTCTTCTCCAGATAGTCGGGGACTGGGACGACTTCGAAGGGAGATTTTGGTAGCCGGCCGAAAAGCTCAGGCAGCTTTGCTTGCATAGGGCCAAGATAGCCGCGATAAGTGTCGAGCAGTTGCTCGCGGGAGGCGGCCTTGAGCTTCGAATTCGACTTTAGGCTCGCGCGAAAACTCTTCAGGTCTTGAAAGCCAAGTTTCTGCGCGATTGCGAGCATCTCGGCTTCATCTTTCTTCACTTCATCGAGGCCAATCTGATGGATCTGGTCTGCGGTGAGATTGGTTGTGGTGCTGGCCTTGATGCGGAAGCGGTAATAGCGATCACCGTCTGGAATCGATGAGATCCCGGGTTCTGTGCGGCCTGCAGGAATGTACGCGACTTCAAGGAAGCGGGCGAAGCGTTGATAGGCGGGTAGGACCTGCTTCGAGATCACGGCGAGCATTTCTGTCTTGATCCGAGCCTGCTCAACGGCGGAGATAGAGCTAGGGAACTTCTTCAGCGGAAGCGCAAGCGGCGAGTCTTCCGGTTTCTGATTGGCGAGCTGCTTGACCTGCTCAAGAGTTTTCTCGAGAAGGTACTTCGGAGGAACGCGCTTGTCGTCGATGCCGACGGACATGTTCGACGTGACCTGGTCGAAGGCGTGGGGAATCGCGCGCAGGCGGGCGATCCAGTCGTCGTAGTCTTTCGCGGTGGTGAAGCTGAGTTGTGCGACGAGTTGCGGATATGTGGAGTAGATGCCGCCCATCTGGTTGACGGGCATCTCCCATGATTTAAATTCCGCGCCTTCCTGATCTTCGGTCAGGTCATGGATCAGGAGTTCGCGGCTCACCTGATCCTGGTCAGATAGTCCCGCCGGATCGACCGCGGCGAGCTTCAGCAGCATGTCCTGCTCGACGGCCAGCCAGTCGTTGATAGCCTTCACTGAGTAGTCGGAGAGCTGGTCGTTGTAGCGCTTGTCCCCGAGGCTCGAGGCAAATTCCGGCTGCCGCTTCAGAGTCTCTTCCCAGTAATCGTGAAAGATGGCGTGGAGGGTCTTGGCGCGGTCTTCCGATGATGCGGGTGGCCCGGTGGACCCATTGTTCTGGGCGGAAAGATGCACCGGAAAGGCGAGGGACGCTACGGCAAGCAGCAGAGCAGATTGGGTCAACCGGACGCGGCCCCGAGCATGTTTCAGAGAGTGGCTCATCGGCTTGAGTGTAGAGCAAGAGGGAGCAGGGCGGTCTAGCGTGGCGGCTCAGGCGGAGAACGAGATGCGCTTTTCGAGGAGGCGGTAAAGGGTAGAGCGGCTGATGCCGAGCTGGCGCGAGGTCCTCAGCTTATTCCCCCGGTTCAAATCGAGTACGCGCAGAATGTGGCTGTGGATCACTGCGTCAAGGTTGAGCTGTTCCGGTGAGCTGGTGGGGAGAGGCGCTTCGGAGCGGGGATTAGGAAGAGCGAGGTCCTCGGCTCGGATAACTCCGTTCGAGCATTCGATGACGGCGGATTCGAGAGTGCTGGAGAGCTCACGCAGATTCCCCGGCCAGTCATATTCGAGAAGCTTGGCGAGCGCGCCGGAGGTGAGCACGGCGGGAATCAGATGGTACCGGGCGAAGACGCGGGTAAGGAAGAGCTTTGCAAGCGGAACGATGTCCTCTTTTCGTTCCCGCAGTGGCGGCACCGCCAGGCGAACAGCTGTCAGACGGGCAGCGAGTCCGCTCAAAAACTGTCCGTTACGTGCGAGCTCTCGCAGGTGCGATTCCGAGGAGGCGAGGACAACGAGCGTACCGGGACGATGAATTTCCAGGCCCTTGAGTATGCGAAGGAACAGCACCTGTCCGGGAGGAGCAAGAAGGTCGACGCGGTCGAGCAGCATGAAACCAGTGAGAGATTGCGAACTGTTGTGAGAAACGAGCCAATCACGGGCGTCAACCCGATTGAAGCCCCACCGGCAAATCTTCAGGATGGTGCGCCGCGTAGCGATGGTAGAGCAGGCGCGCGACGGTGTGCTTACCCGAACCAGGTTCCCCCTCGATAGTGGCAATCCTGAGATGGCGACCAACAACGCCGACTTGGTCCAGAAGTCGGCAGATTGCGGCACTGACAGCGATGAAATCAGGTTCGCCGGTGCTGAGGGTTGGACCCGGTCCGGTTGAGGATCCAAGTGAGGTGGCAGCGAAGTTTAGCGTAGACATGGGTGGCGCCGTCGTTCTGCGGGCTGATCTCTGGTGAATCCGCTGTACCTGGTTCATCGGCAGGATCTTTCGAGACGTGAAGTCCAACAGTTTGGAGGACATAGAGCTGCGCCGACTGGCTCCTCCACGGCCATCATCGTATACTTGAACCATGTCGGTAGTTCGCAACATCGCGGCGATCGCGAAGGGCATGAGCATCACGTTTGGCGAGATGCTGCAGCCTACTCAGGTTGAGAATTATCCTGACGGCCCCGGCCCCATGCGCGGCGCCAAGTTCGAAGAGCGCTTTCGTGGCGCCCACGTTCTGCAGCGGGACGAAAATGGGCTGGAAAAGTGCGTCGCTTGTTTCCTGTGTGCGGCGGCTTGCCCGGCGAATTGCATCTACATCGAGGCTGCGGAGAACACGGAAGAGCAGCGGATCTCATCGTCGGAGCGCTACGCGAAGGTCTACAACATTGATTACAACCGCTGCATCTTCTGCGGCTACTGCGTTGAGGCCTGCCCGACCGATGCGATTACGCACGGACATGGATTTGAACTGGCCACTCTGAACGCAACGAACCTGGTGATGCGCAAGGAAGACATGCTGCTGCCGGTCAGCGCGATTGCTCCGGCGCGATAGAACCGGCCTCGTCTCCCCAATCTTTCTTCTTCAGTGCTTTGAATGCGGCGAGGTCGCGCTTGCGGACCTGTACGAACTCTGCTTGTCCGTTGGTCCGACATAGCTTGATGCGGATCTCGTTCTTGCTTTTCTCAGGTTGCGCAAGGATCCGGTCCCGTTGGGCGGAATAGAAGAGGTGTTCGCAGACGGCGATCAGATATGAAAACTTCTCATCTTCCCACGGAACATCGGCGGATTTGAGCAGCATGTGATCCCGGGAGCGCTGGACCCGCTGAACGAAGTGACACCAGTCGGGAGCGACAAGGGGGCACGGGAGCTGATGGGGGCAAGGCGCGAGAATCTTCGCCCCATGGCTGAGGAGAAGATCGCGGCCGAGCAGGATGCGTTCCCATCCCCCAGGCGTGCCAGGTTCGACGATGACCAGCGCGCCTCGGCATTGACTCCAGGCTGAGGTAAGCAACGCGCGGATCTCCGCCGTCGACATTTCGGCGAGAGTGTAGCTGATGATCGCGAGATCGGTAGCCGGGAGGATGGGTTGAGGCGCTGAGAGGTCGGTTCGAATCGTGCGAGAGTTGCGGAGTGCAGTGGACGAGGCAGATTCCTTCAGCTTCTGTCCAAGTTGGAGTAGCAGCATGTTTGCATCGAGCTGAGTGATAGCGGCAATATTCGGCCAACCGTCCGAGGCTGCCCAACTCGCCGTCCCAGGTCCGGCGCCAAAGTCGACCAAACTGGCAGGGCTAAATGCCGGGCACCGCTCCTGCAGACGGGAGAGAACATTGCGTACGGCGGAGTAGGTCGCTGGCATGCGGACTACCGCGTATGCGAGGGCGTCGAGTTCGTCATTCATCGCGTGGGTCGACTGGCCCCCTGAGCGGTAGTGCGACGAAATCTGCGAAGAGCGTTCGCTGAGGAGATTGCGGGAGACGCCCTCAAGCTGATGGCTGATCGCGCTCCGCAGTTCTGGCGGTAATAGCATGGTCTCAACCAGTTTAGAGGCCGGGTACTTATCAGTTCGGGGTGTCTCAGCGGCGGTCTGGTCGCGAAATGTCGCCGTTCCATGCGGCTTCGGCTGACATTGAGGACGCCACACTTAGAATTAAAGAAGAGAGATATGACGAAAACAAGCCAACATCCCCTGGTTGAGATTCTCAAGGAGCGCATTGCCATTATCGATGGCGCGATGGGCACGACGATCCGTACGTACGGTATGACAGAGGCCGATATCCGCGGAGAACGCTTCAAGGACGCGAAGAAGGACCTCCTCAACAACGGAGATCTGTTTACGCTGACCCAGCCAAAGATGATTGGCGACATTCATCGGCGCTTCCTTGAGGCTGGAGCGGACATCCTTGAGACCAATACCTTCGGCGCAACGACGATTGCGCAGAGCGAGTTCTTTGTCGATGATCCGCGGGAGCATGGGGGCCGGAAGGATCCGGATTTCTATCAGAAGGTCATCGACGACCCATTCTTGAAGAAGCTTGCATGGGAGATTAATGAGACTTCCGCGCAGCAGTGCCGCGAGTGGGCCGACAGGATCGGAAAGGCAACCGGGCGGCAGCGCTTCGTCGCTGGCGCTCTTGGACCGCTGACGGTGTCGCTCTCCAACTCTCCAGACGCGAACGATCCGGGATTCCGCTCTGTGACCTTCGATCAGGTCAAGACCGCCTATGCGGAGCAGGCGCGGGCGCTGATCGCAGGCGGCGTCGATTTTCTCCTGGTCGAGACGATCTTCGACTCGCTGAACGCGAAGGCGGCGCTGGTGGCCATTCGCGAAGTCTTCGACGAAGACAAGATCGAGTTGCCGGTGATGATCTCCGCTGCGGTGGGCCGCGGCGGTGAGACGCTGATTTCGGCGCAGACCACGGAGGCGTTCTGGAACGCTGTTGAGCACGTGAAGCCATTGTCCGTGGGGCTGAATTGCTCGCTTGGGCCTGATCTCATGTATCCATTCCTGGAAGAGCTTTCCCAAAAGGCAAACGTGGCGGTCTCGTGCTATCCGAACGCGGGCTTGCCAAACCCGCTGTCACCCACAGGCTTCAACTTCGGGCCGGAAGACATGGCGAAGTACCTGAGCGATTTCGCGAAGGCCGGCTTGATCAACATTGCAGGCGGATGCTGCGGGAACACTCCCGAACACATCGCAGCGATCGCGAAGGCCCTGGAAGGTCTCCCACCGCGCAAACTGGGCGAGAAGGATGCTGTCGAGGTGGCAGCATGAAGCCACTTCGATTGTCAGGTTCGCAGCCGTTCACGCAGCAGCAAGGCGTCTTCATCATGATCGGTGAGCGGACGAATGTTGCCGGTTCGCCGAAGTTTGCCCGGCTGATCAAGGACGGCAAGTACGAAGAGGCAGTAAGCGTAGCGCGCCAGCAGGTAGAGAGCGGAGCCAACGTCCTCGATATCTGCATGGACGAAGGCATGATCGACGGAGTTGCGGCGATGACTCGCTTTCTGCTACTGCTCGCCAGCGAACCCGAGGTGGCCAAAGTCCCCTTCATGGTCGATTCTTCAAACTGGGCCGTGCTCCAGGCCGGGCTTAAGTGCATGCAGGGCAAGGGCATTGTGAACTCGATCTCTCTGAAAGAAGGAGAAGACGCTTTCTGTAATCATGCGGCGACCGTTCTTAAGTACGGCGCTGCAGCCGTCGTTATGGCCTTCGACGAGAATGGCCAGGCTGCGGACTTCGCAGATAAGATCCGGGTTTGCGAGCGAGCCTATCGAATCCTGGTCGACAAAGTTGGTTTCCCAGCCGAAGACATCATCTTCGATCCGAATATCCTCACGGTTGCCACGGGAATGGAGGAGCACAACAATTACGCCGTTGACTTCATCCGCGCGACGAAGTGGATCAAGGAGAACTTGCCAAGCGCCAAGGTTAGTGGCGGCGTATCGAACATCTCTTTCAGCTTCCGTGGCAACAATCGCGTGCGCGAGGCGATGCACGCGGCGTTTCTCTATCACGCAATTAATGCTGGGCTCGACATGGGCATCGTGAATGCCGGCATGCTCGAAGTGTATGAGGAGATCGAGCCTAAGCTGAAGGAACTCGTTGAGGACGTCCTGCTGAACCGGCGACCGGATGCGACGGAGCGGTTGGTTGAGTTTGGCGAAACATTGAAGGGCGAGGGCGCCGTTGTTGCAGAAAAGAAGGAAGAGGAGTGGCGGCACGGCTCTGTTGAAGACCGGCTCACGCACGCCTTGGTGAAGGGAATCGACAACTACATCGAGGGCGACACAGAAGAAGCGCGCGCCAAGCTCGGACGGCCGCTGGCGGTGATCGAAGGCCCACTCATGGCAGGAATGAGCGTCGTTGGCGATCTGTTCGGTGCCGGCAAGATGTTTTTGCCGCAGGTGGTCAAGTCTGCTCGAGTGATGAAGAAGGCAGTCGCATACTTGACGCCATTCATGGAGGAAGAGAAGGCTGCCCTTGCCGCCGCAGGGCACGAGGTCAAGGCCCAGGGCAAAATCGTGTTGGCAACTGTGAAAGGTGACGTTCACGACATCGGCAAAAACATCGTCGGGGTTGTGCTCGCCTGCAACAACTACGAAGTCATTGATATGGGCGTGATGGTCCCAGCCGAAAAGATCCTGGAACGCGCGAAAGAAGTGAAGGCCGACATCATCGGGTTGAGCGGGTTAATCACGCCTTCGCTCGAGGAGATGGTCCACGTTGCTCGCGAGATGGAGCGCCAGCAGTTCAAGCTCCCTCTTCTGATTGGAGGAGCGACCACAAGCCGCGCGCACACTGCAGTGAAGATTGCTCCGCACTACAGCGAACCCGTGGTGCATATTGTGGATGCCAGCCGTGCGGTGCCGGTGACGACGAGTTTGTTGAGCGACGAGAACCGCGAAGACTTCATCGATCAGCACCGGGCTGAGTATGAGGCGGTTCGAAAGGCACACGCTGCTCCGCAGGTGAAGACGATTCCGCTTGCCGAGGCGCGCAAACGGCGGCAGCCGATCGAGTGGCGGAAAGTAGACTTGCCGCAGCCCGAGTTCACCGGTGTGCGCGTGCTCGATGACTTTTCATTGGCAACGCTGCGCGACTACATCGACTGGACGCCTTTCTTCCACACGTGGGAGTTGAAGGGCGTCTACCCTCGCATCCTGGATGACGAGAGGCAGGGAGCACAGGCACGTCAGTTGTTCAGCGAAGCGAATGCGCTCCTCGACCGAATCATCAGGGAGAAGCTTCTGAAGGCGCGGGCGGTGTATGGGCTTTTCCCGGCAATTGCTAACGGCGATGACGTTGAGCTTTGCGGGGATTCTGCGCGGACACAGCCAATCACAAAGCTGCACTTTCTCCGGCAGCAGGCCAATCGCGAAGGCAGCGAGCCCTGCCGTTCGCTGGCAGATTTTATTGCTCCTCACGAGACCGGCATGTGTGATCACATTGGCGCGTTTGCGGTTACAACTGGCATCGGATTGAAGGAATTTGCGGACAGCTTTCGTGCGAAGCACGATGACTATAACGCGATCATGGCTGAGGCACTCGCAGATCGGCTGGCAGAAGCCTTTGCAGAGTGTCTGCATAAGCGAGTGCGCGATGAGTGGGGCTACGGTCGAGACGAGAACCTCAGCCCCGAGGACCTTATCCATGAGAAGTATCGTGGGATTCGTCCTGCCCCCGGCTATCCCGCCTGCCCCGACCACACCGAAAAAGGCACGATCTGGCATCTGCTCGATGTCGAAGCGAAGACCGGCATCAAGCTGACGGAGTCCTATGCAATGTGGCCCGGTTCGAGCGTGAGCGGGCTGTACTTTGCGCATCCTGAATCTCGGTATTTCACGTTGGGCAAAATCGATCGCGAGCAGGTCGCGGACTACGCGGAGCGTAAAGGTATGAGTGTGGCCGAGGTGGAGCGCTGGCTTGCACCGAATTTAAACTACGATCCCGGCCGCTGATCGCAAGCTGCGAATTCACCGATTCGTGCTGTGAGAAGGCACGTCGCAGTTGCGAGTGTGATTGACCCAATTTAACGACGAGTGCTTAGATGTTGTCGGTACGACAGAGGCGTCGCTCGTCGTCTGCTGGAGAAATCACGTGCGGGTGGAGTCACATATGTTTGCTGTCATTGTCCTGGCAAGTACCTTGATGTGCGGCTGTGGTGGGGGGATGAATACTGGTAGTCAGGGCCCTCCGCCGGAGCAAAATGCAGCTGCACCCCCCACACTTACGACTGCAACGGCTCAGAATGGGGCTTCGATTGTCAGTCTGTCTGACAGCACGAGCGGCGCGACAATCTACTACACGCTCGATGGGACAGCCCCCACAACCACATCAATGCAGTACTTTGCGCCGTTTCTGGTTTCATCGAACATGACTTTGAAAGCAATTGCGAGTGCTCCGGGGTATCTCAACAGCACGGTCTTGTCCAAAGATTTCGCGCCCAACATCGCTTCGGGGACTTTGGTATGGAGCGATGAGTTTGCGAATTCATCCTCAGGGAACGTTCTTCCCGACGCAAAGGTCTGGACCTACGACACGGGCTTTCAGTGCTGCGGCAACAATGAACTGGAAACCTACTGCGCGGCAGGCTCTGCCACGGCGCCCTGCGATCCAGCGAACCCGAATGCGCAGATCGACACTAGCGGCATTCTGCATATCATCGGCCGGAAGACGACCGGAACAACCTACACATCAGCCAGGTTGAAGACACAGGGCGTCTTCAGCTTCCTGTATGGCCGCGTCGAAGCTCGCATGAAACTGCCGGAGAGCCAGGGCATGTGGCCTGCTTTTTGGCTGCTGGGAAACAACATCACAACGGTGAGCTGGCCGGCTTGCGGCGAGCTCGACGTGATGGAGCACATCAACGGCAGCAATTCTCCGTTCAGTGTGGGTGAAAAACCGCCGGGCTACGACTGGGTCGCCGGATCGGTGCACGGAGGCAGCACGAGCAAGCATCTGGATGGAACACAAAGGTATAACCCATCAGGATTCTCGACGGCTGCATGGCACACCTACGGAATGATCTGGACTAAGGGACAGATCCAGTTCTACGTTGACGATCCGCAGAATGTGTACGCGACGTTTACGCCCGCCAGTGTTGGTAATCCCTGGCCGTTCGATGCCGGTCCGCAGTTCATTATTTTGAACCTTGCGATCGGCGGCGACTGGCCCGGAAGCCCGGATGCCACAACGGTGTTTCCGGGCGATCTTCAGGTCGATTACGTGCGGATTTACACCAACTGAAACGGTGTGATTTTCAGAGAGCGGGGCATACCCGGTCGAATTCTTGCAGGATGTGTTAACTAACCGGCGATTTGGGCGCTCGAGCGCAAAAGCGGAGTGGTATTCTTTCGCCTGTCATGAAATGCCTGCGAATTTCCTTCGTTTCTCTGCTTCTTAGTCTTGCCGTCACGTCCTTCGGACAAAGTTCCGTAACCACCCCGGTCAAAGTAGCTTCGCCTGATGGCAAGATCGTCTTTTCATTCTCCGACGCGCCAATGACGGGAGCTGCCGGAGCGAAGAAGAGCGGAATCCACTATTCGGTCGAACTCAGCGGCAAGAAGCTCGTCGACGAAAGCGGGCTGGGGATCAAGCTGTCGAACGTCCCTGCGATCGGCCCCGCAATGCACAGGGTCGACGTCCACACAGGTCAGCACGACGAGACCTACACCATTCCGGTAGGCAAGACCAGCTCGGTACGCGATCACTACAACTCGGTGGTGGTCGATCTCGCCGACGCTGCGGGTCACAAGATGTCGATCGAGGTCCGAGCCTACGATGATGGCGTTGCTTTCCGATATTTGCTGCACCAGCAGGGTGGGACTACGACGGTGCGCGTCGAGAACGAACTGACGGAAGTCAACTATCCCAAAGACGCCACTCTGTACCCGTTGGTCCTGCCGGGATATCAATCGTCCTACGAGGATGACTATCAGCAGAGACTGGTGAGCGGCATTCATCGTGATTGGCTGATTGCCTTGCCGCTGTTGGCGGAGGTTCCCGGTTCAGGATGGGTTGCTGTGACGGAGGCTGACATTGAGAACTACTCGGGCATGTATTTGCGCAAAGGAGAAGGGCGGTTTGGGTTGAAGGCCGATCTTTCTCCGCGCGTGGATCAAAAGGGCATAGCAGTTGAGACAAATGCTCCGATGACGACGCCGTGGCGGGTGCTGATGATTGGTGATGAGCCGGGGCGGCTTGTCGAGTCGAACATCGTCCTCAATCTGAATCCGCCTTCGAAGATAGCGGATACATCGTGGATCAAAGCTGGCAAGTCGGCGTGGGACTGGTGGTCAGGCGAGGCCGCTCCGGGTGTCAGCTTCAAGCCGGGGATGAATACGGCGACGATGAAGCACTACATCGACTTCGCGTCGGCGTCTGGATTCCCGTACATGCTGATCGATGCGGGATGGGCGCTGGCGAATCGAAAGAACGCACAGGATTATGCGGCGGTGGCGGATATTACGAAGATCGATCCGCAGATCGACATGCCGGAACTGCTGAAGTATGCCAAAGAGAAGAATGTCCGCATCTGGCTCTGGTCACACTGGTCTTCGGTGGATAAATACATGGTGCAGGCTTTCCCGCTCTTCGAGCGGTGGGGAGTGGCCGGTGTGAAGATCGACTTCATGGACCGCGACGATCAGCAGATGACGGCCTGGTATCGGCACGTGGCGGAGCTTGCAGCACAGCATCACCTGATGGTCGATTACCACGGCGCGTTCAAGCCGGATGGGCTGCGCCGTACATGGCCGAACGTGGTGACGCGCGAAGGCGTGATGGGCAAGGAGTATCTCAAGTGGAGCGGGCGAACGACTCCAACACACAATGCGACTTTGCCGTTTACGAGAATGCTGGCGGGGCCTTTGGACTACACGCCGGGCGCATTCGGCAATGCGACACGGGCGGAGTTTGAGGCCCGCAACGATATGCCGATGGCACCCAACACACGCGCGCACGAGCTGGCTTTGTACGTGGTGCTGGAAAGTCCGCTGATGATGGTGTCGGACTATCCCGAGCACTATGCGGGGCAGCACGATTTCGAATTCATCAAGCAGGTTCCGGTGACGTGGGACGAAATTCGTGTTGTGGCCGGACAGCCGATGGAGAACATCACTGTCGCGCGGAGAAGCGGCAAAGACTGGTATGTCGGCTCGATTACGAATTGGGATGCACGGACGGTGAAGGTTCCCCTGAGTTTCCTCGGTGAAGGGAAGTACACCGCAGAGATCTACGCGGATGCGGCTGACGCAGACACGATGGCGACGCACACTGCGTTCAACAAGCAATCAGTCAGTCGGGGAACAGTCCTGGATGTGAAGATGGCGCCGGGTGGCGGGAATGCGATCTGGATACACCCGGAGTGAGCCGCGATTAGCGGCGGATCACTCCGGACTGTTTTGCGTTATAGCTAGCTGCGACGCGAAGCGATGTAGCTTAGGAACGCTCCCGTAAGAAGTCCCGCAGCGAATATCACTCCTGCCGCTTCTACGGGTTTGCGGCGCATCATGCGCTTTCCATCGTCGATCATGTCCTCGGTGGAGTGACGGCCGCGCTCCACTGCCTTTACGGCGGACTTGAACCCATCTTCTACGGCCTGAGTGACCGTGTTCTTGAGCCGGGAAACTTCTTTGATGACTTCGTCGACGGAAGGGGCTTTATCCAAAAGATCTGAAGGCATAATGTTCACTCCTTGAAATGGCTAAGATTGTAAGCCTGAATGGCTTTATATAGATCAGCCTGGATCACCAGCGCCTTCACGTTGAGATGTGATCTGGGGTGAAGCTGTTGTACCCGACTGAAGACCCGGCCTGTAAAAGACGCTTTTCCGGCCGGAAGTTCATCCATTCAAACGGATTCAGTCGCCATTCGCTGCAATGCAACTTGCACCGCCAAGGCACCTGTGATAAAAACTAGTCATTCATGTTTGCCTCCAAAGGGCAAACCTGGATTTCATGCAGAGTGGCTGAGGGACGGGCCCTGTGACGCCACGACAACCTGCCTGGGCAAACCAGGAGTATGGTGTCAACTCTCGCTCGCCAAAATGAGGCGGGGAACATGAGATTCGGGGTCGTCAAGCAGTCATCGCTAGACGGCTTCTAAGGTTTAACGAATCACATCAGGTTCGCTCAGTTCGCTGAGCCGGTCACGTGCCCGCAGTTCCGTAGTCGCTCGCAAAGCGAGGGACCTTGACTACTGCGTATTGGTTGCGATGTCGGGAATGCGGCAAGACCTATGGTCATCAGCCGCTTTCGATCTGCGATGAGTGTTTCTCCCCGCTCGAGGTGGCTTACGATCTCGAGTTCGCAAAGACCCGATTCACCCGCGAGACGATTTCCCAGGGACCGCTGAACATGTGGCGCTATAAGGCGCTGCTTCCGGTGAAAGACACCTATGTTCCCCAAACGCCATCGGGCCTTACTCCGCTGGTGAAGGCTCCGCGTCTTGGTGCGCAGTTCGGCGCAAAGAACCTGTACATCAAGAACGATGCCGTCTGCATGCCGACGCTGAGCTTCAAAGATCGAGTTGTGGCTGTGGCTCTGGCGAATGCGCAGGACTTCGGGTTCGATACGGTTGGCTGCTCGTCGACAGGGAACCTGGCGAACGCGGTGGCTGCTCACGCGGCGCGGCTCGGACTGAAGACATACATTCTTGTTCCTTCGGATCTGGAGCCGGCGAAGATTCTGAATACGCAGGTCTACGGCGCGACGCTGGTGCGGGTTGATGGCAACTACGATCATGTGAACCGCCTCTCCTCGCAGATCGCTGAGCGTTACAACTGGGGCTTTGTGAATGTGAACCTGCGTCCTTACTACGCAGAGGGTTCGAAGACTGTTGGCTTTGAGATCGCGGAGCAGCTTGGCTGGCGCTTGCCGGACAACGTGGTTGTGCCGATGGCGGGCGGCTCGCTGATCACGAAAATCCGCAAGGCATTCAATGAGCTCATTGAGCTGGGGTTGGTGGATGAGAAGCCGGTCAAGTTCTTTGGCGCGCAGGCTACCGGTTGCTCGCCGATTGCAAAAGCAGTGAAGAACGACACGGATGTGATCGAGCCACAGCGGCCGAACACGATTGCGCGGTCACTGGCGATTGGCAATCCTGCGGACGGAATCTATGCGTCGCGCGTGATTCGCGGAACGGGCGGATGGGCCGAAGATGTTTCGGACGTCGAGATTGTTTCGGCGATTCAGGAACTGGCTGAGACCGAGGGCATCTTCACGGAGACTGCGGGCGGCGTGACGACTGCGGTAACGGCAAGACTCTATGCTCACGGGCGCATCAAGCCGGATGAGCTAACGGTTACGTGCATCACAGGCAACGGATTGAAGACGACCGACTGCCTCGATGGCGCTTATGAGCAGAGGCAGGCGATTCGTCCTCGGCTCGCAGATTTCGAAAACTTTGTGGAAGAACGCAATGCGGCAAGCCAGGGACTCAGCCTGGCGGGGGAAAGTTATGGCGGTTAAGGTTCTGTTACCAAATGCATTTCAGAAGCACACGAACAACGTGAAAGAGATTTCGAGCACGGCGTCGAATCTGCCGGAACTGGTGAACGACATTGAAGGCCGCTTCCCGGCGCTGCGCCAGCACCTGCGCGGAGATGATGGGCAGATTCGGCGGTTCATCAATTTCTACGTTAACGAAGAAGACATCCGGTTCCTCGGAAATGAAAAGTACGCATTCCAGGAAGGCGACGAGGTGCTCGTTATCCCGTCGATTGCAGGTGGATGCTGCTGAGTTTGGTCAGTAGTGCATGGCGGTGCGCGGCCTTGGGCCGCGCATTTTTTTTCTTGCCCACCGCCCACTCATCGCACGATGAAGCTGTGCGATGAATGGGGCACAGACCACCCTTTGACGGTGAAGGCTGTACGGGAATCTTGGGATGGTTTTTTTGCAGGGATCACGCCTGGGTGATGGGGAGCAGGGCCTGCTGGTCATCGGATTCTGTTGTGCCTGGTCTCAGCCTGAGGCTTCTTAGTCACCTAGGGCAGGCCTACGCGATCTCAATAATTTTTCCCTGTTTTTTGTTCGGGCAATAATATACTTGACACACAAGACCATAAGTAGTATTCTGCCTATAGATCGGCAGGTAGAAACATGAAAAAGCCCGTAACTCTCCAGCAGGCAATAGTTTACTTCGGTGACACAGACCGTGCGTTTGAGTATGCCAAGTGGCTGCGTTGGCCGGATGAGAAGGTTACGTGCCCTCGTTGCGGTTCTGACGCGAATTCGTTTGTGAGTACGCGCAAGATTTGGTTCTGCAAGGGCTGCAAAAAGCAGTTCACCATCAAGGTCGGAACGATCTTCGAAGACTCGCCCATTGGACTCGATAAGTGGATGGCTGCGGTCTGGATGATCTGCAATGCGAAGAACGGAATCAGCAGCTACGAACTGCACCGCTCTATCGGTGTCACTCAGAAGTCGGCATGGTTCATGCTGCACAGGATTCGGGAAGCCATGAAGTCTGGCGGCATCACTGCCAAGATGGGCAACAGCGGTCCTATCGAGATTGACGAGACGTACATTGGTGGCAAGGTTAAGAACATGCACACGGCGCGTCGTATTCGCTTCCAGAACGCGCGCGGAACCCATGGCAAGGCCACAGTGTTCGGGATGCTGGATCGGGAAGCTCGGCAGGTTCGCGCCAAGGTAGTGCCGAACGTCAAGCGCGAGACTTTGCAGAATGAGATTCTGAACAACATCGAAAAGGGTTCGAGGGTCCACACCGATGCGTATTCGACATATGACGATCTGCACAAGAACTTTGTTCACAAGACCGTGAATCACGTTCAAGAGTATGTGCGCGGCGAAGTCCACACGAACGGCATCGAGAACTTCTGGAGCCTCTTGAAGCGCGGATTGAAGGGCACGTATGTTGCTGTCGAACCGTTCCACTTGGACCGCTACGTTGGTGAGCAAGTGTTCCGCTTCAACAATCGGAGCACGAAGGACAATCCGCTCACGGATGAGGATCGCTTTACTCTCGCCATGCTGCAGGCTGTAGGCCGTCGCCTCACCTATACCCAACTGACGGGACAAGGAGCAGACTGACACACGCCTAGCGCGTTGGCATCGTGGCAAGCGAATCACTTCGAAGTCTCTGCCTTCTTAGGTGGTTTTTTCGGTTCTGGTTTCGGAGCGCGGAATAGCTTCTGCATTGTGTCTTCAAAGCTCTTTCGCGCTTCAGTTCCTTCTTTGTATTCAGGTTTCATTGTTGAATGAACTCCCCCAAATAACTCTCTGATGGATATTTGAAGATCGGGGCAATAGGCTCCAGAGAGCGCCATTTTTCATAGGTATCCCATTGCCCTATTCCAGTGCGCCCGAGCCTTACACCGTGACCAAACTGGTCGTGCCATTCGCCCTTCAATTGAATTTTGTTTGCAAAGATTCTCGCTTGGAAGATTACGTGCCCGCTATCATCCTTGATTTCCAAACTATTCGCGTCGAAATTCTTGTCCGAACAATGTCTAGGTATGACTCGCCAGTGATTGTCGGTTATCTCCGCAACCACGTTTCCATTCCAGTCTTTGACGGTTGTTGACAACACGGGCCCATTGTCTCCCGGCCTAACGTTTATACCCATGTCATCCAAAATCTTGAACAAGCCCTGGTTGCTATCAGTGCTGTTGGTTCGCTCCAACGTCGAGGTCGGGCCAAGCTCCACCATGACCGTATTTCGCGCAACGGGCGAAGCCTTAGGGTCTATCAAGGGAACAAGAACTCCCTGCGTAACAGAAGATTCCTCAGCTTTCAACTCATTGCGAATATATCCAGAAGCCAGAAATGCAATACAAATACCGAAAGCAATCGCGGCTCCCAAAAATCGAACCATACCCACGCCACGCAGCCAGCTCGATAGCGAATATGCAATCCAAACCGAGATGCAGTAAGAAGCGCCACAGCACAAAATTCGAGGGATTATAGGCATACCGTTCGCAACCCCCAATCCCAGCGCAGCAGATAGCACTGTAAGGACAATTGCGAAGATTCTTTCCCTTGTCGTCTCCCTTGATAGAGCCAACACCTTGGAGGAAAGATCGATCTGAATCTGGTCTTTTTCCTTTTGCACAAACGCCAGCGTTTTCTCCAGCTTGGCGCTTCGGTTTCTCTCTGCCACAAGTTCTTCGTGCAGGTTAGGTTTTCGCATGGCTTAACACAATTTTCGCGCCACAAGCCTTGTGCGTCAAATATATTATTGCCTTTGTTCGTAATACATGGCGAAGGGTTTAGGCGGCGGAGGTTCTACGCTTTTGCCTGATGGGGTCTGGGAAAATCGCGGCTTTGGGCGAGGATTTCTTTCACAACTTCCGCCAGGGATGGATCGACGAAAGATTCGGACAAGGCCGAAGGATATGAGGCGCTGAAGGAGGTTGCGTCCTTTCGGCGATCGGCAGAGGCAGCGAGAGCCACTGCTCGTTTCCCCGCGCCTGCTTCCCTGGTTGCCGTCCGCGCGGGAACGTTGACGGATGGATCGGGGAGAGGCTGGCCGAGGGGGAACCGGGCCGGATACAGGGCGAGGCCCGCTTCTGCGATTTCGGTCAGGAGTCGATTGGCGAATTTGATGGCGGAGATGAGAGTTTCGGCGACGGAGCGCTTGATGCGATCCTGCGCCAGCGCCTGGACAACTTCATTCAGTGCAGCGAGCATGGAAGGTTTGTCCTGAAGATTTGGCAGAGTGAGAGTGATGGAATCGCCAGATTGAAGGCATTGTGCGGACATAGGTTCTCCTTGAAAGACAGGGAACAACGAACAGGGATTAGAACCCCTCCCTCCCCGCTTCCTTGTGAAGTGGTGGATAGTGGCGCTCGTTCGCGCCGCATCAAAGGCCGATCTGCAGTAAGGCCTTGTGCGATGTTGACATTGGCGTAGTTGGGGCTCCGCTGATTGGGCGGGCCCGTGGTTTGGCGATTTTGCGGTGATTCAGATCGAGATTTGCCCTACGCGTTAAGTTTGCGCCGAAGAGGGTAATCAACCTGCAAATTGGAGAGGGGGAAAATTTGTATTGAAATGAGGAAGTTAGGCTGAAGAAGTGTGCGGAGGTTATTGACAAATCGTGAGGTGCACCCTGCAGCGAGACACGAAGGGCTCAGACAGGATTCGGGGTGTGCTGGTGAACTTCGGATGATCCGGACCGGGTGATGACCTCAAAAGGATCGAAGCGACGCATCTCTATCTCGCGGGAGGTTGCAACGGGGAGCTTGCTGAATCCGCCTCACTCGATTTCATTCGGGTTCGGGTGTGTGATCCTCCTGTGTTTGAGAAATTGTTGCGTGCCCCAGAAGATCGCATGCAGCGGCGCCTCGTAGCCTGAAGCGGGAGGCGGCATCGTTTCTCCGCAATACGGGCATATGGCGGACACGGGATGCTGACGCTCGTCGAATGTGAAAACCAGACCCTTGAATTCGGGCATCACTAAAGAACGTTGCGAAGACCGCACTGGATTTCGCAGTTTCCGGGAAGGTCACCCTATTTGTAAAGAGCTCCTAGGGCTGGCAAGCACAGCGCATGAAAACAGGCGAGGTACGAGTAGCTCCGTATGGAGACTTGGCAAGAAAATGGCCTCAAGGTCCGGATGGCCGGTCACTGGCTCGCAACGCGGGAGCTCGACGAGGCAGCTATGAGGCGGCTCGCGAAGGTAAGTTCCTGCCTTTCGCCGATATCAGGGGAAGCTGAATCAAGATAAATAGAACGCCCAGTGCCAACATCAAGGTTGGATTTCTGCTCCTTAAAGCCAAAGCATATGCGATCCACGATGCGACCACGGGGCCGCTCCACCACAAGCTCCAGCCGAGTGATCGAAGGCGGAAAAACATGAGGAGGGACTGGGGTACTCCAACCACGACCCCAAGTATGAGATACGTCCAGAATTCCACCTGCCCTGCTACTGGATGCAAAACATGTGTGAGACACATCAGAAATAAGAAGGACCCAACTCCGTATGTCCGACGTGAATTCGCCCTTTCAGCCAGTTCGAGAATTCGCAAAGTGTTTTCTCCGTACCAGCCGAAACTTAGCACATTTCTCAGCAATACCTTGGGGAATCGGTCTTGTTCCGGGCTTTGGATCGATGGTCGTCGATGGGGATTTGATGAAAATCTGATCTCAAGGTCACGGTAGGCGGTGAACCGACCAGAACATCTCTGAATTTCATGTCTGAGTGAGCTGTGATTATGAGATGACGCGGTAATTGAGTGCCGGATAGGACAGGTTTCGCTGCGGTGCCTCTGGGAGATAGAGAACGCAGACTTGCTCACCGATTTCCCGGGGACATTGCGACCACCCGCTGCCATTCCTGATATTCCCATCTTCCGTGTAAAAATCGAAGTTCACCGAAAAGCCACCTCTCCCCGAGGGAGCACATTTCGTGATCTTCCCCGCTGTAGATGACCCTCTGGCAACCGGCTTTCGTTCTGAGCGCAAAGCCCAAAGCGGGAATACGGCAAGTGTCAACCCAAGAGCCAGAGCAACCAGGGAATCCCAATCCAAAAGCGCAGGCCACTCCCAAGTCGCCGGATGGTTTATGGCGGGGTCTGCAGGGAGAAACTGGATCGGTATGGCTTCGGACTCTCGGAGAGTCAGTGCTAATTGTTTCGGCACTTGGGCTTCACCCGCAAATGAAATTCCATTCGCGACAAAAGCGTAGGCAACTCTGGTTTTATGCGAGCGACCCGGCGACCACAGTCGCGTGATTTGGCCGATAGCCTCCTGAGCCCCGTTGCGCAGCGCGCCTCTGTGCTGCAGCTGATGTATCCGATCCATTCCAATGGAAACGGCAAATGCCGCAGTGAGTGCCAGCATGATCGCAGTCACTAATGCCATCAAGATCCCATTTCCTGTTAGCCGTAATTTTCTGGACGATGCAGCACCGATGAGTTCAGTGGGGATGGACGTCGCTTCGACTGAAGAGAGCTTTGTATCCATTGCACGTCAAGTGTACGTCCCCGCGGACCTTGTGAGTATGTTCGGATGCTCGTGCGCGCTTTTCCACGGGGCAATTTGGCGTGTGCTGAGTGAGTTGTCGCCCATGGAGACCCTGAGATCAAGAAATTGGCCTCAGTGTCTGAGCAGCCGGTCATCCGATAATTAAGGCTTTTGATTTGTGCTTGCCCACGTTGGAATTGAATCAGGTCCCATACCCCACTCAAGCAAATCGAATTTGCCACTCCCTGTCGTATCGACCAGCGTGATTTCAGTCGCAGCCATCCAAGGAACTCGTTGGCCGTCCTGTATTTCGCCTACGTCTCCGGACATTGTTAGCGCGAATGTCTTCCCGTTCACCGCAAAGCCCCACACTCGCATGACGTGTAGAGAGAGAGTCTTCAGCGTCGCCTCATGCTGGCACGTGTCGGCCAGCACTTGTGTGAAGAGAAAGGAGTCGCCAAGAGTTGCGTAGTCGGTTCTGACCACATGCTCAAATTTCCCGTGCAAGGTCACTTCACGGCTCTTGTGATCACGGTCGAATATGGACACGTCCCAGCCAGAACCGGGCTTATGAACGTGGACCATCGACATCATGCAAGATGAGGACGACGGACTTTGGGAAGATGCGGCAACTCCGCAACACAGCCACAGCATTGACGAGCAAAGGCAGCTCTTCACAGTCGCACACCTAAATTGGAGCTATGGAGATTTTAGTTCCGCCTGCTCAGACCTGCATCAATCGCCCACGATGGAGCTTACCAAGTTCGCATTGTTGGTGGATTGTCGGCAATGGGGAACTTGAGGTCAAGAACTTGTCCTCAAGTTCCGGATGGGGAGTTATTGGTCCGTTTCACTGTCCTCGTCTGCGTTCTTGAGAAACCACAAGATGAACGCGAGTAAAAGAGGTTGTTTGGACGGTGCCGCAGCGTTGGGTGGGGGAGGCTAGCTGCGGGCCGTTTGGGTAGGTCAAGCTACTACGGTTTCAGCACGAAGGCAAATGGGCTGGTGGTGGGAAAGGCGTAGGCTCCGGTGATTTCTCCGCGGGCGTTGATGCTGCCGGGGATGTAGAGATCTGCGCCAGGAATCGTGATTGGCTGGTATTTGCCGTCGGAGTAGAGGAAGAGTTCGCTTGCGACATCGAGCGTGGCTGCCATGATGATTTTGCCTGAGTTGTTGATGCCGCCGGCGAATGCAGAAAAGCTGCCTTTGGGATCGATGGTGGTGTAGACGCCCTTGCGAAGAAGGAAAGCGTGGGAGGTGTCCTGGTCATACCAGCCGCCGACGATTTCGCCTTTGTCATTGATACCTGCCGGAAAGGTGTAGACAGCGCCTGGGGCCGTGATGGTGGTGAAGGTGCCTTTATGCCAGAGGAAACCGATGAAGGGGCTCTCGGGAGTGATCTGGTAGTTGCCGACGACGTCACCTTGATCATTGATGGCGTATGGCTGCGTGGCCCAAGCGCCGGGATAATCGAGCAGGGCGTAATGACCACGGTAGAAGAGAAATCCGTGGGCGATGGTGCCGGCTTCGTTGGCGTAGCTGCCGACGATGATTCCCTGATTGTTGATTCCTGTGAAGCTGAAGCCGAGGGTGTGGGGAAGGTCGACGCTGGTGAATTTGCCTCCGCTGAAGAGGAAGCCGTGAGTGTTGAACTGCTCGTCGTACCAATAGCCTACGGACTCACCTTTGTTGTTGATGCCGATGGCATAGGAGGCTATTGAACCTGGGATGTTGATGGTGGTGACGCTTTTGGAGTGTGCGGATGCGCTTGCCGGCTTGCCGTGGTGCTTCAGGGCGGCCGCGGGCAGAATGGGGCGTTTGGCTTTGACTGGCGATGCGGCGGAAAGAGAGGTGACCGAGGCAAGAGCCAGCAGAGCGACCGCTGCAGACTTGGGGAAACGGGGAAATTTCAGCATGCGAGGATTGTACCCCGCAGTTTTTGAGGCTACGCGGGGTCGATCCCACCCATTCGTCAGAGAGCGACGAATGGATGGGGCACAGTGACCTTCTCGCAGGCTGAGTGCTATGGATTTCGGACGGGCGTTCGGGCGCTAGTCGGCGGGTTGGGCGATAGTAGACAACTCGAGATCGATGCGGCGCTGGAACATCGCTTTGATTTCGACGAAGGTTTCGTCGTCGGGGTTGAAGTCGGTGCTGCGTTCGACGCGACGGAGAGTGGCCTGGAGGACAGCGAGACGATGCCGGGTGTTCAGCATGTCGATGAGATTCTGGGTTGCGATGCTACTCATGGGTTGGGGAACCTTTGTATCTATGGAACCACGATTCGGGGTCGAGTTTACGGGGATGTTGGTGACGAACGTCACTCGAGTAAGCTCGAGCCCCGATCTCCAAATGCGAGGGACCGGGAGGCACCAATTTCCTTTGATGTGAGCGAAATCACCCGGGTGTCGAATTCGGAAGATTAAAAAGGGTTGAATTCATTGATGTTTGCAACTTGAGTATCTGGTAGATTCGCATTCCCTTTGCACCGGGTTCATCTTGCTCTTACAATGCGTGCCGGATACTACTCCCGTGATTGCGCAAAGTGGGCAGAAGGCTCCGTACGCACTCCTTGCATCGACGAATCCACAAGTCGATGCTGGTGAATCAATCCCGATTCAAAATCTAACCTCGACGCCAAGCCGGCCGCGGATCCATGCGGAGGTCGGGCGATACCGGCTCCGATTGGCGGAGGGGGCTCGCGATCGAGAGGCAGCCTATCGGTTGCGCTTTCGTGTGTTCAATATTGAGCTTGGAGAGGGCCTGAAGCGATCGTACGAGACGGGCATCGATACGGATCACTTTGATGTTTTCTGTGAGCACCTGCTTGTAGAAGACAAGAACAATGGGCGCGTGGTTGGGACGTACCGAATGCAGTCGGGTGTGACGGCGGGGATGAATCTTGGCTACTACTCGGCGCAGGAGTTTGAGTTTGGACCGTATGAAGCGCTGCGGCGAGACATTCTGGAGCTGGGTCGTGCTTCGATCGATCGAGAGCATCGCACGCCTGAAGTGTTGACACTGCTATGGCGCGGCATTGCGCAGTATGCTAGCGAGATGGGGCTTCGCTATCTGGTTGGATGTTCGTCGCTGAACTCGAAGGATCCGGCGGAGGGCTGGCAGATGTACCGCGAGCTCGCGCGCTACCGGGTTTCGCCGGAGTTCGAGACGGCGCCGACTGCGGCTTATGAATGTCCCGCCGGGCAGACGGTCGTGAGTTCACAGCACGAGGCGGCCGGGGAAGATGCGGTGCAGACGAAGGTTCCGAAGTTGTTGAAGACGTACCTGACGATTGGTGCGCGAATCTGCGCGCCGCCGGCGTGGGACCGGGAGTTCGGCACAATTGATTTTCTGACTCTGCTCGACTTGAAGATGCTGTCGTCTGCGGCACGCAATCGGTTCCTTGCGCCACTGACGCAATGAGCTGGAGGTTGCTCCGGCGCGCTGTGGCGCTGGGGATGGTGCTGGGAGCGGCGGTTGTTCGTTACTGGATGCGGCGAGTGCGGGGGGCTCTCACGCTGGAGAGGCGCGCCCAGTGGCTGCACGAGACTTGTGTTCGCGTGCTGCGCAGCATGGGAATCCGGGTTGAGGTCGAGGGCGAAATCCCGACACGCGGGCTGGTCGTGGCAAATCATCTGAGCTATCTGGATGTTGTGATTCTGAGCGCGGCGATGCCGTGCCTTTTTGTTGCGAAGTCAGAGATTGATGACTGGCCTTATTTCGGCCGGGCGGCTCGGGCCGGAGGCACGCTGTTTATTGATCGGTCTCGAAAAGCGAGCACAGAGAAGGTTGGTGCGCTGATCAGCGAGCGGTTGGAGTTGCAGGTTCCAGTGCTGTTTTTTCCGGAGGGGACCAGCACGGATGGAACGATGCTGAAATTCCATTCGAGTCTGTTTGAGCCGGCGATTCGTGAGCGAGCGACGGTGACGGCGGCGGCGATCAGGTACGTGATGGATGACGGAACGCCGGAGCGAACGCTGTGCTGGTTTGGAGACGAGAAGCTTGTTCCGCACCTGGTGCGAACGCTGAAGTCGGCGGGATTTCATGCGCGGCTTCGGTTTGGCGAGCAGCGGGTGTATCAAAGCCGGCGTGAAGCGGCAAATGAGACATCCTTGGAGATTGCCGGCATGAGGGAAGGGAGGGTCGTGCGAAATCAGCTCGTCGACGCCAAGTCGGTCTAGGCAGGGTTGCCGAAGAGGGCGATTGCTAAACCGATTGAGAAGAAGCAGGCCACAGCAGCCGAGTGTTCCACGTGTCAGCCCGAGTCGAAGCTGTAGCCTGCCTTGCATCTCCTCAGATAGTTCGCACAAGCGATAGCTGAGGCTTCAGCGTCCTATCTCCCTCTCGTCGAACCTTCAACAACGGCAGCAAGCTTGTCGAGCATCTCTTTCCAGCCTTCCAGCTGGCCGCTCTCCTTTGCGCTCTGCAAGGGCTCATTCCCAATGAAGGTGAGTTTCGTCTGGCCGTTTCCAAGGTCCTCGAAAAGGACTGTGTCCGGCGAATCGTCGATGGCCTGATGTTCGATTCCTAGTTCAGCAGGGTTGATCCTGTTTCCCTCTGAATCGGCGAAGTACATCGTCGATACGATCTTCTCGTACGGAACGATCTCACGGTACTCGCCGGCAGTCCACCCTTCCTGGCCGTCCGGCCCCTTCATGCAGCAGAGATATTTTCCTCCCACGCGAAAATCGATCTTGCAGGAAGGGGATGTAAATCCCCTGGGCCCCCACCACTGCATTACATATCTCGGATCCGTCCACGCCTTCCAGACTAATTCGCGCGGAGCGTCGAAAACTCTGGTGATTACCATCCGCTCCGTATCATTCACCGTGCTATTTGCCATTCCCAACCTCCTCCTGTTTCATTCGGTTCACAACCATCTCAAGCTTGTCGAAACTCTCTTCCCAGAACTGGCGATAGCTGATGGCCCATTCGCTGACAGCCTTAATCGCCTGCGGCCTGAGCGTGCAGATGCTCTCGCGTCCGCGCTTCGTCTTGATCACAATCCGAGCCCGCACAAGGCAGGCAATATGTTTTGAGATCATCTGCTGCGACAGTGCAAACGGCTCCGTCAGCACATGCACAGAGGCAGGCCCGCGGGAGAGTTTCTCTACCATTGCCCGGCGGGTTTGATCTGACAAAGCCGCAAAGGTTGTACCCAGTCGATCCACAACCAAAGGGTAGTGGATTTGTAAAGAATGTCAACCGATATTTAGCGATCAAAACTCTCAGGCCTTGATTTCCGAACTCAAATGACTTCAGTTCGGCAGAGGAGGAGGAGCGGTCGAGCCGCGGACGACCAAGTTAGTGGAGACGAGGAATTCGCGCTGAAGGCCGGATTTGCCGGGGTTCTCGGCGTGGAGGCGGAGTGCCTCAAAGGCTGCTCGAGCGAGGTCGGCGCGCGAGAGGCGGATGGTGGTGAGCGGGGGAAGCGTGAATTCTGCGAAGTCGATATCGTCGAGGCCGATTACGGAAAGGTCCTGGGGAACCCGGAGGCCCTGGAGGTAGGCTGCGCGAAGGACGCCAATGGCGGTCATGTCGTTGGAGCAGATGACGGCGGTGGGTTGTCCAACGAGGGACTGGAGTTTGCCGAAGCCGATCACGCCGCCTTTCAGTGTATGGTCGCACTCGATGATCCAGTTTTTATCGATAGGAAGCTTTTCCGATCGCATCGAGTTTTCGAACTCGGTTTGACGCGTGATGGCGGAGTGCAGCTTGTGCGGGCCGGCGAGAAAGCCGATCTTGCTATGTCCGATGGTGGCGAGATGGTGAACCGCGGAGCGAATGCCGGTGCTGTAGTCGAGCAGGATGGTGCTGGAGGCAGGCTCAGCGAGGCGGAATTCGGCGAGGACGACGGGTATGTCGTGGAAGGAAAGCTGATCGAGTACGGGCTCTTCTTCGCCGAAGGTGAGGACAGCGACGCCATCCACTTTGCGCTCCAGCATTCGGCGAACGCAGTTTGTCAGAACCGCCGGGTCGCTGTTGGAGGAGCTGACAAGAATCTCATAGCCGTTGGCGACTGCGATTTCTTCGAAGCTCTGAATCAATTCCGGGAAGAAGGGATTGGTGATGTTTTCAACGATGATGCCGAAGAGGCGGCTGCGGCCGGAGACAAGCGTCCGCGCGTGCGTATTGGGAAAGTAATTGAGCTGCTCGATGGCCTGCCAGACGCGCTTGGCAAGTTTCTCGCTGACGACGGGAGAGCCGTTGATAGTGCGCGACACTGTGGCGATGGATACTTTGGCCAATGCGGCAACGGCCCGGATATCGGGAGTCTTGTCAGCGCCCTTGCGAGTTGCTTTTCGAGCCACGAACGAATCCTAAGTACATCTGAAGATAAATGAAAGGGGAACTTTCATCATAGAGCAGGGACTAGGGACTAGGGACTCGGGACTAGAGACCAGGGAACAAGGGACCGAGGCAACAAGGGTGCGAGGATAACGGAACATAGGGAGTGAGTTAAGGAGTCCTGTTTCTCTCAGGTGCAGGGCTGCTCAGGAATTGTCGGAGATGAGGAGGCGGAGGTCGCGGAGGTTATGACTGGTGGGGCCAGTGACGATGGTGTCGCCAAGAGCGGTGAAGAGGGGGCAAGCATCAAATGTGCGCAGATTCTCTTCTGGATCAAAACCGAAGGCCTTGGCGCGTGCAACGGTGGTGGGATCTGCGATAGCGCCGGCGCTTTGCGTATTGCCGTCGATGCCGTCGGATCCCGCGCTGAGAACGGTGAGCATCTGGTCTGGGTGGTGGGCCAGTTCGAGCGCGCAGGCGAGAGCAAATTGTTGATTGCGGCCGCCAGCGCCGGGATTGTCGTTAAGAGTGACGGTGACTTCGCCTCCGGAGATGAGGCAGAAGCGGCGGTGATGGATGCGCTGCTCGTGAAAGCGGTCGAGTAGATAGCGGGCAGCGTCGGCGTAGTCCCAGTCGTCACAGGAGTTGTCGACAGACACAAAGTAGCCTGCCTTTTGCGCGAGCGTGCGAGCGCACTCGACGAGGTCAAGGTCCGAGAGGAGCACCTCGTAGATGGAATCGCGAAAGGCTTCGTCTTCACCATCGAGGCTGGCAGCAGAGGTGACGCGTCGCGGATTGGGCTCGGTGCGGCCAAAGCGCGAGAGAAAGGGCGGCTTCCATTTTTTGTTGCCGGGGGATTCAGGCAGGTCGGCCTGCTGGAAGAACGCGTTGACGGATGCCGGAAATCTGGCGGCGAGATTGTACTTCTCAATGATCTCGTGGACTTCGGAGACAGTGGAGTGATCTGGCGATGACGGGCCGGAAGAGAGGGCGTCGAGGGTGCGCAGCGGGACGTCCGGCACCAGCAGAGAAATCTTGAGAGATTCCGCCGAGGCCATCGCGAGGCGTCCGCCTTTGACGGCGCTGAAGTGCTTGCGGAGGGTGTTGATCTCATTGATCGGGGCACCGCAGCCCAGAAGGGCGTCGTGGAAGGCGACGGTGTCGGCCAGCGTAATTCTGGGGTCGAGAGGCAGGTCGAACATCGCCGAGCCTCCGCCGGAGACAAGATAAAAGACAAGTGTGTCCCGCCTGGCTTTCTTCAGGAGAGCCAGGGCAGCGCGTGCGGCGGCGAAAGATTCCTCGTTGGGCAGCGGGTGGCCACCTTCAAAGTAGCGGAAGCGCCAGTTGCGCTTTTTGGGAAGGTACTTGGAACAGCAGATTCCGCGCATTCCTTTACGGCGGCTCATGCGATCGAGAAGTATTTCGAGCATCGGTCCGGCGGCCTTGCCGATGGCGATGACGAAGATGCGCTTGTACTGCGACAGGTTGATTTCATCGGGTCCGCTGCCGTCCGGGAGAAGGCGCTTGAGCGTGTTCCCCTCGAATCGCAGGCGGCGATCGAACGCCGATTGGATGCTGCTGGCCTCGAGCGCTTCGGTGAAGAAGCCTGTAGCCCGTGCGTGAAGAAAGTCGAGCGCGGTGTCGCCGGCAGGGGTCATCGATCCTGCTCCGTGAGCGAGGATGGGAGCGTGGCGACGAGCCATGCAGCGAGAGTGCTCTGCATGGATGCAAGGTGGCCGGTGAAGAAGTGATCGGCTCCGGGAATGAAGGCGAGTTGCTTTGGACTGGCGGCGGTGTCTGCGATCTTCTCGAGTTCGGCACGGGGAGCAAACTGGTCGCGGTCGCCACTGAGAAGGAGCTTGGGGATGCTGCAATGTTTCAGCGCCGAATGTTGATATGGCCGACCAAAGCCCTGGACTGGAAGACCGAGGGCCGCGAGGGCGTGGATGTTGCGAGGTGGGGAATCGGGACCGCAGCAGGCTGATATAGACATGGCGGCGCCGAAGCTGAATCCCACGACGATGAGGGGGAGATTGAATTGGGAGTGGAGCCAGTCGAGGGCGGAGGAGACGTCAGTTGATTCGGCGAAGCCGTCGTGGCGGCCGTCGCTGAGCCCGGTGCCGCGGAAGTTGAAGCGGAGGACGGGAAGACGAAAGCCGAAGTCGGCGCCGTTAAGAACTTTTGTGGCGTGATAGACGACCTTGTTGTGAAGAGTACCGCCGCCGAGGGGGTGAGGGTGGCAGACAAGTGCGGCGTAGCGGGAGCCGGGAGCCCCTTCATTGAGGAGAGCCTCAAGCCGTCCGGCGGGACCGCGGAGATCCACGTTGCGGATCGTGGTTGGGTAGGTTGCTGCGGCCGGTTCAGAAGCTGCTGCGGGGGACTTCATTCAAAGGTCTATTTTACGCGGTCTGGAGTTGGGGGTGTTGACGGGATTCGGTTGACTAGTTAGGAGCACGAACTGCGGGTCTCTCGACTGCGCTCGGGATGACAGTCGGTGATGAGATGCGATCGATGTTCCGCGAATGTATTCGAACGCGTTTGTTGCTGCAGCGGCAGTGCGGGTCCTCCTTCGCTCAAGGTGGGAGCTGCGATATTCTGGCAGGACGATGCATGAGATAGAGCCCATTGATCCGATACGGTTTACGGAGCAGCTTTGTGAGATTGAATCGACGACCTACTTTGAGGGGCAGGTGGGCGATTTTCTTGCGGCGTTTCTGACGGGGCGCGGCTGGGATGTGGAACAAACTCAGGTGCCGCAGCCGGAGGAGAGTGCTGGAAAAGGGCCGCGCTGGAATGTGTATGCGGGGCCAGCGGGACAAAAGCCGGACCTGGTGTTCTCGACGCACATGGATACGGTTCCGCCGTACATTCCGTTTCGCGAGGATGACGAGTTCCTCTACGGCCGAGGGGTCTGCGACGCAAAGGGAATCATCGCGACGCAGGTTGCGGCGGCTGAGGCTTTGCGCAAAGAAGGGTTTCGGGTTGGATTGCTATTCGTTTCCGGCGAGGAGCGGGACTCGGCCGGGGCGAAGGTGGCGAATGAGGCTCCGAAGGGAAGCAAGTTTCTGATCAACGGCGAGCCAACGGACAATCGGCTGGCGCTGGCGTCGAAGGGCGCTCTGCGCGCGGTGTTCAGGGCTGCAGGCAAAATGGCGCACTCGGCATATCCGGAGCTGGGAGACAGCGCAGTTCACAAGCTGGTTGAGGTGCTGGGGCGGCTGTTGAAGCTGGAACTGCCGGTGACGGAAGACGTCGGGCCGAGCACCTTGAATATCGGGCAGGTGCACGGCGGGCACGCGCCGAATGTGATCGCGGACAAGGCAGAGGCGCAAGTGCTTGTGAGGCTGGTGGGCGATTCAGCGCCGGTGCGGAAGGCGATAGAGGAAGCGGCCGCTGATCTTGCCGAGGTGGATTTCACGCTGGAGATTCCGTTTGTTCGGCTAAAGGCAGTGCAGGGGTTGCCGACGATGGTAGCGAAGTTCACGACAGATATTCCGCAGCTTTCAAACTGGGGTGAGCCGCTGCTGCTGGGGCCGGGATCGATTCATGTGGCGCATACCCCGCATGAGCGGGTGGCGAAGAAAGAACTGCTCGAGGCGGTTGAGCTTTATGTTCGAGTTGCGAAACAGTTGCTGGCCTGACAGTCGGCATCCAATCTTTGTTCTGATTACCCGAGGAGACAATAATGAGCACTTCTGTATATGACGTTCCGGTGAAGAAGATTTCGGGCGATGACGCGTCGCTGGCTGAGTTCAAAGGCAAGGTCGTGCTGGTGGTGAATGTCGCGTCGAAGTGCGGGCTGACGCCGCAGTACGAGGGTCTCGAGAGCCTGTATGAGCAATTCAAGGGGCAGGGGCTGGTGGTAGCGGGGTTTCCGGCGAACAACTTCAAGAGCCAGGAGCCGGGAACGAATGAAGAGATCCAGAATTTCTGCACGTCGAACTATGGCGTGAAGTTTCCGATGTTCAGCAAGATTTCGGTGGTGGGCGATGACAAGCATCCGCTGTATAAGCTGCTCACGACAGCGCAGCCGAAGGCGATCAGCGTGGCTGAGGTTCCGTTCCGCGAGAAGCTGAAGGGATATGGGATCGAGACGAATGACGACCCTGAGGTGCTGTGGAACTTCGAGAAGTTCCTGGTGGGACGAAATGGGGAAGTGGTGAAGAGATTCTCGCCGGATACGCTGCCTGATGCGCCGGAGCTAGTTGCGGCGATCGAGGAAGAGCTGGGGAAGGTGTAGCTCAGTCCGTCGTCACCGAGGTTCGGAGTGACCCCAGTCGATGATTCTCGTTCCCACCCTAAGTTGCCCTGACGGACAACTTAGAATGGGGCACCCGCGGGGATGAAAGTTGAGATTCCGAAGAGCAACTGCGGGTTCCTCCGCTGCGGTCGCCTGCGGCGACCTCCGGTCGGAATGACAGTCCTGATGGGCGCACAACGACAATCCGTTTGGTGTGCGTGTCATCGCCTAAGAGGCCCGCGCTTGGCCTATGAGTCTGCTGAAACTGGGAAGAAGATGCGGAAGATGGTTCCGCGACCGGGCCTGGTGCGGACTGCGACGGTTGCGTGATGCTTATCGAGGATCCCTTTGGAGACCCACAGTCCCAGGCCGGTACCAGCTTCGCCCTTTGTTGTGACAAACGGATGGAACAGGCGCTGAAGCATTTGCCGGTCCATGCCCGAACCGTTGTCGGCTACTGTGACGGCGACTCCACTTGCTGTGCGAGTTGTCGCGGGTCGGACCTCGAGGATCAGGCGGCCTTTGTCGGGGATGGCATCGAGGGCATTTGAGATCAGGTTCGTAAATACCTGCTGAATCTCGCCGGGCTGACAGAGCACCGTGGGTGCGGGACGGAAGCGGCGGTCGATCTGAATGCCTCGGACACGAATGACGGGATCGTGAAAGTAGACAACTGAGTCCAGAACTTCTTCCAGCGCGATGGCGGCGGGTGCTGTGCGCTGACGATAGAACTTGAGGCTGCGCGCGGTGATGTGAGAGAGGCGCTGTAGTTCCTTGTCGGCGATCTCGAGAAGGTCTTTGGAGCTTGTTGAGAGGCCTTCATCGGTCTTGGCGAGGAAGAGGAGATTGGTGACGGCTTCGAGCGGGTTGTTGATCTCGTGCGCGATGCTGGCGGCAAGGCGTCCGGCTGCTGCGAGCTGCTCCGAACGGCGGAGGGCCTGCTCGGATTTTCGCGCTTCTGTCGTGTTGCTGCAGTAGAGAATGATGCCTTCGCCCGGCTGCGGGTAGACGTTGAACTGGAACCAGGCTTCGCCTTCGGCGCCACTAAAGAACTGCTCGAATTCGACGGGTAAGCGCTGGTCCATGGCGCGGCGGACATTGACGTCGACGTCAGTTCCAATAATCTCTGGGTACAGGTCCCAAAATGTAGCTCCGACAATCGATTTGCCGGCGCTGAGTTGAGAGGCCGTGGCATTCATGTAAGTGATGCGGTACTCGCGGTCCATCGTGCAGAAAGCGATGGGGATGTGTTCGAGCGCTTCTCCGGCGAACTGGCGGGCGCGATTGATTTCCTGTGTCAGCGCTGCTTTCTGCTCGTTCGCTTCGCGCCGCATGCGCGCCATCTTGATCTGGGCATCAACGCGGGCAATCAATTCGCGAGCTGCGAAGGGTTTCGTCAGATAGTCGTCTGCTCCGGCTTCGACACCCTCGATGCGCGCTTCCTCACCGGCGCGTGCAGAGAGCATGATGATGGGGATGAGAGCGGTGCCAGGATTCTTGCGTAACGCTTCGAGGAGCCCGAAGCCATCCATCTCTGGCATCATCACGTCGGTGAGGACGAGATCAGGAGTGCGAAGGCGGATCTCTTCGAGAGCGGTGCGTCCGTTGTCGGCAGTGACGACCGCGAAGCGTGCAGCGAGCAGGGAACGCACGTACTCGCGCATATCCGCGTTGTCGTCTACGAGAAGGACGAGAGACCGGGAGCTTGATTCGGGCTGCTCCTCCCCAGGTGTATCGTCCCCGACAGCCCCTGCTATCTCGTTTTCGATCTGATCGAGACCGGGCAGCCAGCCCAGAGCTTCCTGCACATAGGCATTGGCCGAGCCCTGGACGACGAGAGGGCTGCCGGAGATGCGTGCAACATTGCCGTGCTTGAGATGTTCATGGCCGAACGGGATGTGCACCTTGAAGTCAGTGCCGTCGCCGACGTGGCTTTCTACCTCGATGGTTCCGCCATGCATGGTGACGAGTTCGTGGACCAGCGCCAGCCCTATGCCGCTGCCTTCATGACTGCGGCGACGAGCGCCCTCGATACGACGGAAGCGCTCAAACAGGTTGGGAAGATCCTCTTGGGCTATCCCGGTACCGGTGTCATGAATGGTGAGCAGAGCGCTATTTTCTTCGGCGGAGATGGAGACACGGATCTCTCCATCGAAAGTGGCTTTGAGGGCATTGGAGAGTAGATTGAGGACGATCTTCTCCCACATGTCGCGATCGATGTAGACAGGTTCGGGAAGAGGCGGGCAATCGATGACGAGCTTGAGGCCGGCGCGTTCCACGGCGGAGCGGAAGACGCTGGCGAGTTGGGCGGTGAGGAGAGAGAAATCCGTCGGCTGGTACGTAGCCTGCATGCGTCCCACTTCGATGCGGACGAAGTCGAGAACTCCGTTTACGAGCTTGAGCAGGCGCAGAGCGTTCCGGTGCAGCATCTGCAGCGACTCGGCAGAAGGAGGCTTGTTGTTAAGCAGCGCATCTTCGATGGGGCCGAGAATCAAAGTCAGCGGGGTGCGCAACTCGTGGCTGACATTGCTGAAGAAAGCGGTTTTGGCACGATCAAGGTCTGCGAGTTCTTCGGCGCGGCGTCTCTCGGTCTCATAGGCCTCGGCATTGGTAATGCTGGCGGAGATCTGCCCGCCGACGAGCTCAAGGAAACCGGCATAGCTTGCGTCGAACTGACGATAAGGATTCAGAGCAGCGATGAAGACGCCGGCTGGCTTGTCCTGCCCGCGGCGAGAGAGGGGGACGAGTTGCGCCTGCGTTGGAGGCTTGTCCCAAACTCCGACTGGAAGATGAGGAAAGCGTTCGCCGAGAAGGTCGAGCGTCATCGCCCGGTTAGTTTCAAAGAGAAGGTGCGCCGGCCAGGGAGCGGATACAGATTCGCTGTCCATTTCCTTTGGGGCTGCGGGATGGCCGGGCTCAATGCCGCTGTGAGCAGCCAGGCACAGATTGGGGCCGGCGTCCTCGAAGCAATAGACGAGGGCGAATGGAATGTCTTTGTGGTTGGCCAGGCCTCGCTCGATGGATGCGAAGACTTCTTTTCTGGTGTTGCCTTCGGCAAGGGCGGCGGATAGGGCACTGAGCGATGTGAGCTGACGTTCGCCGCGGACGCGCTGCGTGTCTTCCATGACGACGCAGAGCATGCCCTCGATTTGGCCATTTGAGCCCGCGAGCGGGCTGTAGGAAAAGGTGTGGTAGGTTTCTTCAGGGAATCCACTGCGCTCGAGGATGAGGCCGAGGGTCTCATCCCATGAGGCCTCACCGGTGCGCATGACACGTTCGACACGGGGACCAATATCAGCCCAGATTTCATGCCAGACTTCGGGAGCGGGTTTTCCGAGAGCCCAGGGGTGCTTTTTCCCGAGGGTCACTCGAGCGTAGGAGTCGTTGTATAGGAAGGTAAGCTGCGGACCCCACGCCATCCACATGGGGAAGCGTGAAGTGACGAGAATGCGGACGGCGGCTTTGAGGCTGTCAGGCCAGCCGGACACGTCGCCGAGCGGAGTCCTGGACCAATCATGAGAGCTGATCAACTCGCTCATCGTGCCTGGCTGCATGGTGCCCGGTTGTCCGCCCCACAACGGGGTCTCGTCTTTCATCGAAATGTCTCCGGCTCAGGTCAGCCTACTCGTTTTTCATCGACGCAGACACATCTGGGACAGGGAAAGCGATCAAGACAAATTCTAAGTTCTCAGGCCGTTGGGGAAGCCACCCGGCACTTCGATGCCCGGCTGCTAACGTCGGTTGTCTGAGACACGCGAGAAGTTCTTCTCGCTCACACAACATTCCTCATGTCAGGGTAGGCGAAGCGGAACTGGAAGCGCAAACGAGAGGAAGTGTATCCTCGGCGCATGGACGATCAACAATCAGATACCGCGGTCGCGCCGAATCAACTGCAATCGGCATCCTCGTCATACCTTCGATCGGCACGACATCAGCCAGTGAACTGGCATGGCTGGGGCGAAGCAGCCTTTGCAAAGGCTCAGGCGGAGAACAAGCCGATTCTGCTGGATATTGGAGCCGTGTGGTGCCACTGGTGCCATGTGATGGATCGCGAGTCGTATGAAGATGCGGAGATTGCGCGGATCATCAACGATCATTTTGTTGCGGTGAAGGTGGATCGGGATGAACGGCCGGATGTGGACTCGCGATATCAGGCTGCGGTCTCGGCGATCAGCGGACAGGGGGGGTGGCCTCTGACCGCTTTTCTGACCCCGGATGGAAGACCGTACTTCGGAGGCACTTATTTTCCGCGCGATGACCGGTACGGGCGACCGGGGTTCGGCCGAGTTCTGCTGACGATGTCGCAGGTGTGGCAGGACCGGCGCGAAGAGGCGCTGGAATCGGCATCGAGTGTGATGGGGGCAATCGAGCACAATGAATCTTTCTCGTCGCGCGGCGGCGACTTGAACCTCGCGCTCGTGGAAAAGATTGTGGCGTCGGCGGTGACGCAATTCGATCCGAGGCATGGCGGGTTTGGATCGCAGCCGAAATTCCCGCATCCGGCCATTCTCGATCTGCTGCTGCAGGTTGGCACGAATCGCGGTATCGACGAAGCGAAGCGGGCGTTCACTGTGACATTGGAGCAAATGGCGAGAGGCGGAGTGTACGACCAGCTTGCAGGAGGGTTCCACCGCTACAGCGTGGATGAGCGCTGGGTGGTCCCGCACTTCGAAAAGATGATTTACGACAACACGGAATTGCTGCGGAACTATGCGCACGCTTACCAGACATTCGTGCGCGAGGATTTTCGCAGCACGGGGGAAGAGATTATCGGGTGGCTCGACGCGGTGATGACGGATCGCGAGCGCGGCGGGTTCTATGCATCGCAGGATGCGGATATCAATCTCGATGATGATGGCGATTACTTCACATGGACGCTGGAAGAAGCGCGCGTAGTACTCGATGCGGATGAGCTGGCTGTAGCGGAGCCCTACTGGGATATCGGCGAACTGGGCGATATGCACCACAATCCTGCGAAGAACGTATTGCACCGGAAGCTGACAATCGAGGAGGTTGCGGCGCAGACCGGAAAGCCCGCAGCCGAAGTAAAGTGGCTGCTCTCATCCGCGCACCGCAAGCTGCTCGCTGCGCGCGTCGAGCGGCCCACTCCATTCATCGATGAGACGCTCTACACCGGGTGGAATGCAATGGGAGTGACGGCCTACCTTGAGGCAGCGCGAATCCTGCGCTCAGACGAGACGCGCCGGTTTGCACTTCTTACTCTGGATCGCATCGTCGCTGAGGCTTGGGATGGGGAGAGCGCGCTGCGGCATGTTGTGGCTTACGGGGGTGGAGTCGGAGATGGTGCGTCAGAGGATGTGCCGGGTACTCTGGACGACTATGCAATGACCGTGCATGCGTGCATTGATGGATGGATTGCGACGGCCCAGATGCGTTACTACCAGGCCGCGGTGAAGCTTGCCGATGCGATGATTGCGAAGTTCTACGACAGAACGTCGGGCGCGTTTTTCGATACGGCTGTCGGTGCAGACGGGGCTGTTCCGTTGGGTGCGCTGACTGCGAGACGAAAGCCGCTGCAGGATTCGCCTACGCCGGCAGGGAATCCGACAGCAGCTTCAGCTCTCCTGCGGCTCGAAGAGCTGAGCGGGCGCAAAGAGTATCGAGAGGTTGCGGAGGACACGCTTGAGTCGTTCGCGGGAATCGTGGAGCACTTCGGCCTCTATGCGGGAAGCTACGGGCTGGCAGCGGAACGGTTGCTCCTCGATCCCATGCAGGTGGTCGTTGTGGGCACCGGCGCGGAGGCGGACCAGCTTGAGGCGCTGGCGACGGCCCGGTACGCGGTCAACAAGACAGTGATTCGGCTTACGGCGGAGACCATCGCTGCCGGAGCGCTTCCCGAAGCGCTTGCCGAGACAGTAGGGCAGGTTCCGCAGCCAGAGGGACAGCCCGCGTGGGCGCTGGTGTGCCGGAGCAGGACGTGCATGCCACCTGTATGGGACGCGGAGGGACTGCTGAAGGCGATGGAGTAAGGAGATGTCCCAGAAGACATCAGCCGTCCCGCGACAAACGACCGCGTTCCTGGGCTGCGGGAAACTGCTGGAGCTTGAACGGCTCGACTCGATCTCCGGACGATAGCCGACCTTTGCAGCAGCTTCCCAGGCATTCGTCACGCCGAACGCCACCTTATTGCAATTCTGCGAGTTCTCAACGTAACCGCACTGGGTGATACCGTAATTGCGTGGCGCAAATCGAAGGCGGCACTGATGAATTCGCGCTCACCGGCCGCCAGCTCGGTATCTACCAGGTGCAGGAGCGCATCGGCATGGGCGGAATGGGCGAGGTCTATCGCGCCCATGACACGCGTCTCAATCGCGATGTCGCAGTGAAAGTTCTTAGGCGTGGTTCTCCAAACTCCATCAATGATCCGAGCCATATTGCCAGGTTCCGCCGCGAGGCTCAACTCCTCGCCACCCTCAATCATCCTCACATCGGCGCCATTTACGGTTTTGAGACCGATGGCGACCGCCATGCGCTCATCCTCGAATTGGTCGAAGGCGACACTCTCGCCGACCGCCTCCGCTTCGGTCCCATCCCTCTCAAGGACACAATCCTCATTGCGGGCCAGGTCGCTGAGGCGCTCGACGCCGCCCACTGCAGAGGTATAGTCCACCGCGACCTGAAGCCAGCCAACATAAAGATCACACCCCAATCGGTCGTCAAGGTACTCGACTTTGGTCTCGCCAAAGCGGTCTCTGGCGACTCTGACGCTGCGATCCCGCTCAACCAGCGTGAAACCGTGAACTTCGATACGACCGAAGTCGGCATGATCCTGGGCACCCCCGCTTACATGAGCCCCGAGCAGGCCCGCGGCGAGCCCATAGATAAGCGCACCGATCTGTGGGCCTTCGGCTGCGTCCTCTACCAGATGCTCACCGGGCGTTCCGCCTTTGGTCGCGATAACGTGATCGACACCCTTGCCGCGATCGTAAAAGGCGAGCCTGACCTTGAAGCACTCCCGCCCGAAACCCCGACCGGTGTTCGCCGGCTGCTCAACCGCTGTCTCGAAAAAGATCCCAGGCGCCGGCTCCGCGATATAGGCGACGGAATCCCGCTTCTTCATGAAAAAGATCCGTCGTTGTTGTCCGCTGCATCAGAGCCTCGGTGGCACTCGTTCGTCTGGCCCGCCATTGCTGCAGTGTCGACCGTTCTGCTGTTCTCCCTGGCGCTGGTACATTTTCGTGAAGCTGCGCCCAGACAGGCTGTAGTTAGTTCGACGATTTTGCCTCCCGCCGCAACTTCCTTTGCTTTTGCAACCAATCTCGGGCCTATGTCGCTTTCTCCAGAAGGGAAGCGAATGGTGTTCGCCGCGACCGGGCAAGATGGTACGAGCCAGTTGTGGATTCGGTCGTTGGATTCTCCCACAGCACAACGTCTGCCCGGAACCGACGGTGCGGCTTTTCCGTTCTGGTCGCCAGATGGCTTGTGGGTGGCGTTCTTCGCGGATGGAAAGCTCAAGAAGGTCGATACCCGAGGTGGGTCGCCGATTGCATTGGCAGAGGTGTCCGCTTCAACTGGTTACGGGGGATCGTGGAGCGCGAAAGGTGAGATCGTATATGGGCCGGCCGCGTTTACTCCTTTGCGGAAGGTCTCTCAGGAGGGTGGCGAAACCAAAGCTGCCGTCGATTATGCGGGTGGCAACGGCTTCCCGTGGTTCCTTCCGGATGGAGAACATTTTCTCTTCGCGGCCTGGGCAGGGTCGGGCCATGTAGCGATTCGCGTTGGCTCCCTGAGTTCCACCAACAGCACCGTTATCGCTGAAGCAGACTCCAATGCTACGTATGCGGCTGGGCGCCTCCTTTACATGAGAGGAACCTCTTTGATGGCTCAGCCGTTCGACCTGAAATCGTTGCGCATGAGCGGAGAAGCGGAGCCGGTTGCGGAAGGAGTCGAGCGGTTTTTGGATCTGGTTACGGTCGGGGCGTTCACTGCGTCGAATTCTGGATTGCTGGCGTACCAGACAGGTCCGGCTGACGCACGGAAACAACTCACCTGGTTCGACCGCACGGGGAAGCGAATCAAGACGCTCGGCGACCCGCGTGCGTTTTTCAGTATTGAGTTGTCGCCCGACGGACGGACTCTGGCGGCCTCGGCTCCAGATGCGCTCGGGAATTTCGATTTATGGTTATACGATGTCGCGAGCGGTCTGCCCACTCGCTACACATCCGATCCGGGCGGGGAATTCTACGGAGTCTGGTCGCCGGACAGCAGAAGTATCATCCTGAATACGACGCGCAAGGGACACTATGACTTGTACCGGGGACTTGCAAACAGCGCCGGCACTGAGGAGGCGCTTTATACCAATGAGATGGACAAGGTCCCCACAAGCTGGTCCTCTGATGGCAAGTCCCTGCTCTACTTCACTGGCGGTAGTCCTCGAAATGAATTATTCGTGTTGCCGCTCACGATGGACCGGACGCGCAAATCTCCGGTGCCACAACCATTTCTTAAGACGACTTCCAACGAAATGTTCGGGCAGTTCTCTCCTGACGGCCGTTGGGTGGTGTACAGTTCCGATTTGTCCGGCCAGAGTGAAATCTACGTGACGCCGTTCTCACGGCCAGGCGAAAGGCACCGCATTTCGACGAACGGCGGCGGAAGGCCGCGCTGGCGGCGAGATGGGAAGGAGTTGTACTACGTGGCACTGGACGGCAAATTGATGGCCACGGAAACGCGGATCAGCGAGTTGAACCTGGAGGCAGGTCCTCCGCAAGCACTCTTGACCATCACCGGTTACAGCCCTTTCGCTGCCGGCTACCCTTACGATGTCTCGGAAGACGGCCAACGCATCTTGACGTCGATCCCAGTCGGAGGCGCTGCCACTCAGCCGGTCACCTTAGTCCAGAACTTTACAGGCGCGCTAAAGAAATGATTGGAAGCCGGTTCAGGTTGTAGCGATCACGGGCTTCCGCGATCCCCCAAGATGGATCCTCCCAAGGCGCGTTAAAAAGCGCTTTGTCGCCTAATCGCCGATCGAGCCAAAACGATGATTGCGGGAGTATTGCCGGCAACTCCGTCGAAAGTTACCTCTGCTATAAGCGTTGTCGGGTTTGGTCCCGTCGTTCCCTGCGGCTACGTCCCGCCGAAAGGATTTGATTCTTGCGGCTTGATGGTGGTGGGATCCTGCTTCGGTCGATCGGCGGCGGCATTGCGAGGTGTTATGGAATCGGGACCACCGGAGTAGACGCGGTAGGGATCACCGGGGAGCAGATTGTTTTCTTCGAGAGCGAGCCGGACGCGGCGCTTGAATTCGCGCACGGGTCCCCATTGCTTGGTCGGCTTGGTTTTGAAGACGACGGGGAAGATGAGTTCGGACCCTTTGACCGCGTCGACACCAAGGATCTGGGGATCGGCGACGAAGAGATCCTTGAACACCTCGCTGATGCGGATGTCCATGGCTATCTCCCTGAGCATGTCCATCACCTTGTCGGGATTGGCGGAGAAATCGACGCTGACGTTGACGGTAGCGACGGAGAAGTCGACGCTCTGGTTGGCGACGGTTGTGATCTGCGAGTTGGGGATGACGTAGACCGTGCCGTCGCTGCCGTCGCGAAGGATGGTTTTGCGGAGGGTCATGGATTCGACGACGCCGGACACGCCGGCGATCTTGATGGTGTCGCCTACATTGAATTGGTCTTCAAGCAGGATCATGACGCCGTTGAGCATGTCGCGGACGATGTTTTGAGCGGCCAGGCCGATGGCTACACCGGCAACTCCGGCTGAGGCGAGGAGGGGCGCGAGATTAACGCCGATGGCGGCAAGGAATTGCATCGCGACGATGGCGATGATGATGGTGACGCCTGTGGCGCGGATGACTCCGGCCATGGTTCTGACCTGGGAGATACGAACATGTCCGACGGCATGCTGTTCGGCGATGCGGACCATGCGGGAAGTTATGAGAGAAAGAACACGATAAAGAGCGAAACCAATGAGGGCCGCGACCAGGAGGTGGGGCAGCTTGATGCGGATGAATTCCTGGGTGTCGCCGATCCATTCGTCGAGGACTTTTCCGAAGAAACGGCTTTCGGTGGCGATTTGAGACCATGAGGCCAAGAGGATTGCAGGCATACAAACTCCCATATTCAGTATCTATATTGTGCAAAAATATCGCGGGGCGCGGCCCAGCCCTTGGGACCCCCAAACTAAGCTGTTCATGCTGAATTCTATCGAGCCAAGTGGGATTGGAAGTACCGCATACCGAGGGATCGCGGTGGTGAAGGTGCAGCGATCGCCTGAGGGTCAACATTGAGGCCTCCGTAGCAGGCGGGAAAAAGACGTTGCAGATGCCAGCGGAAAACTGCTTTCATTAGCCATCGAGCTCAAGGCCGAACCTGACCGCGATGGCAAATCAGGGCCTTCTCCTAATACCGTGAGGAAAGCCAGAGAGACTGAGAAGCTGGCGCATGATGTCAGGAGAATATGAAGCTGGACATCGTCGGGCCGTAGCGTTCCAACTCTCGGATTCGAGCTGTCGCATCATTGAGGAGGTCCCAATGCAGGGTGTTGAAGCAAGTTCTTGCATACCGGTCAGACTCCGACTCTGGTCTCGGCTGACGTGTCTCGGCACCGTTCTTGCAGTTGCGTTTGGGTGCATGGCGCAGGACGGCAAGGTCTCAGCAACACCCGCGGTGGCTGGGCAGGCAGCGGATGTTAAAGAGCATTCAACGAAAAACAGCAAGCCAGCGAAAGGCGCAGCGGGTGACACCGAACGCAAGAAGCAAATTGCGGATGAAAGCGCGCAATTGCTCGATATGGCGCTTGCGTTGAAGGCCGAAGTGGACAAGACCACTAAAGACACTCTGTCGCTGAATGTGATCAAGAAGGCGGATCAGATTGAGAAGCTGGCGAAATCGGTGAAGGACAAGATGAAGCAGAGTTCCGGAAGCTAGGTGTTGCTGAACTCAGTACGAAGCGAAGCGATGTCGGCGGCCGGAGCACGAAGGGGCGAGGAGCAGCGCGAGGATTCGAGGGGTTGCCGACACCGAGGGGGTGAACATGAATTGGTTGCAGTGCTGGACAGAAAGGCATGGCCCTGCCGGAATTGTCACACGGCGAGTCAATTTGTCGTTTGCACTCGCCGCGTTTGCTTTGCTCTCATGCGCTCTGGCTAAAGCGCAGTCGACAGGCGACGGTTCCCCAAATGACATGGGACCGAAGTGTCCTACGTGCCCCATCGTGATCTTCTCGCGCCCAGTGTCGGCTAAAGACAAGGAAGATCGGGCGGAGCGGAGCACCCAAAAGAAGGATTACAGCGTGGCGAATGCCAAGCGGAAGCTGTACATCGACGACGAGACGAACAAGATGTTGATTCTTGCGCGAGATCTGAAGGCCAAGACGGATGCGATGGGGACGGGGCGGCCCTCGCCGTTGATGATGCGCGAGGCAGCCGTCATTGAACTCCTGGCGAAGGATATAAAAGAGAAGATGAAGCTGACCGTGAACCCTGATTGAGATGGCTTAGAGGGAGCCAGGTGATGCGTGCGAGTGTGGGGTGGGGTAGAACGGCCGCGACAATAGGATCGCTCCTGTTTGCGGGGTGGCTGGTCTGGGGGCAATTCAGTTCAAGCACACCAGGCTCGCGCGTCGGGGTGCCTTCGCAGCAAGGATTCGGCGATGTTCCGGATCTTGATCCATTGTCGGAAGAAAAGCGCATGAAGGCTCTGAATGCCGACCGGCATAAGGCGGTGGTTTCGGATACGGAAAAGCTGGTCAAGCTGGCCCGGCAACTTGATGCCGAGGTTGCATCCAATTCATCAGATGGTCTGACACCGGAAGAGGTACAGAAACTTCTGGCCATTGAGAAGCTGGCTCACAACGTGAAAACCAAGATGGCTCAATCATTTGGCGGGGGTCCGGAATTCAGGGTGCCGATGGTAAATCCTCGTGGGCCGGCCCTGCGATAGGGTTGCTACAATCAAGGTCGGATAGAGGTCGGATAGGTATAGATAAAGGGTTGAATTAGACACACAGCATCCCGAACTCTGGAGTGGAAAAATGGGACTTGCGGTTTCCAGCGCGCATGCGCCGATGGGGGTCGACGCCTCAGGTCGACTGAGCTCAGAGGAGCTGATCCACATCTATCGGTTGATGTACCTGTCCCGTCGTATCGATGACCGCGAGATCCTGCTTAAGAGACAACAGAAGACGTTCTTTCAGATTTCCGCCGCCGGGCATGAGGCTTTTCAGGTGGCTGCGGGTCTGGCGCTGAAGCCGGGTTATGACTGGTTTTTCCCGTACTATCGCGACCGGGCGTTGACGCTGACTCTTGGAGTGTCGCCGACCGACATGTTTCTGCAGGCGGTGGGTGCAGGGACGGATCCGGCGAGCGGCGGCCGGCAAATGCCAACGCACTGGAGCAGCCGCGAATTGAATCTTGTGAGCACCTCGTCTTCGACAGCAACGCAAGTGCTTCATGCGGTCGGGTGTGCGGAGGCGGGGCGGTACTTCACGAATCATCCAGGTGCGGCGGCGAGGCTTGAAGGAGACTACCGGGCGTATCGCGATGTGACGTTCCACGGCGATGAGGTAGTGCTGACTTGCATCGGCGAAGGGTCCACGTCGCAGGGTGAGTTCTGGGAGGCGCTGAACACCGCGTCGAATCGCAAGCTGCCAGTGATTTTCATGGTCGAGGACAACGGCTATGCGATCAGCGTTCCGGTAGAGGTGAATACGCCGGGAGGAAACATCTCGCGGCTGGTAGCGAATTTTCCGAATTTCCATTTCGAAGAGGTAGATGGGACCGACCCGGAAGCGAGCCTACGTGCGTTTCAACGGGCGGCGGAGCACTGCCGGGCAGGGCTTGGACCTGCGTTCGTGCATGGGCACTGCATCCGGGTCTATTCGCACTCATTGTCGGATGACGACAAGCTTTACAGGTCTGCTGCAGAACGGGAAGCGGACGCGCTGCGCGACCCAATTCACAAGCTGCAGATGAGGCTGCTGCGCGAGAACATCCTGACGACGGAGCAGGTAAACGCGCTGGAGAAGGAACTGGAGCGTGAAGCGGCTGAGGCCGCGGATCGCGCACTCGCGGCTCCTCTGCCTGAGATCGCTAGCATTCCGAAACATGTGTATTCAGAGGAACTCGATCCTAGCCGGGCAGCGTTCGCAACGGAGAAGGCGCAGGCGGCGGGTTCCGCGAATGGGAAGTCGGCGAGCGCGAAAGGCTCTGCGCCGAGGACAATGGCAGATTTGATCAACGCCTGCCTTCATGACGAAATGCGGCGTGATCCTCGGATTGTGGTTTATGGCGAAGACGTTGCGGATGCAAGCCGCGAAGAAGCGCTGCAGGAAGTGAAGGGCAAGGGCGGTGTCTTCAAGCTGACTTCGGGTCTGCAGGCGGAGTTCGGGTCGGAGCGGGTGTATAACTCCCCGCTGGCTGAGGCAAATATCGTTGGCCGCGCCGTGGGGCTGGCAGTTCGCGGCATGAAGCCGGTAGTGGAAATTCAGTTTTTCGATTACATCTGGCCGGCAGTTCACCAGATTCATAATGAGCTGGCGCTGATGCGATGGAGATCGAATGGGGCCTGGGCTGCACCGGCGGTGATTCGCGTGCCCATCGGCGGGTACCTTACAGGCGGAGCGATCTATCACTCGCAGTCGGGCGAGAGCATCTTCACGCATATTCCGGGATTGCGCGTGGTATTCCCGTCAAACGCGCTGGATGCGAACGGGCTACTGCGGACAGCAATTCGCTGCGATGATCCGGTCTTATTCCTGGAGCACAAAAGGCTGTATCGCGAGTCGTACGGGCGCGCGCCCTATCCGGGGCCGAATTTTGCTATTCCGTTTGGGAAGGCAAAGATCGTGCGTCCCGGCGCACAGATGACTCTGGTGACGTATGGTGCTTTAGTGCCTCGCGCACTGCAAGCAGCGCAGACGGCGAGTCGAGAGAAGGGTATCGAGGTTGAGGTGATCGATCTGCGAACCCTGAGCCCATATGACTGGGAGACGATTGCAGAGTCGGTGAGGAAGACGAGCCGCGTGATCGTTGCACACGAGGATATGCTGAGCTGGGGTTACGGAGCGGAGATTGCCGCGCGCATTGCCGATGAGTTATTCGAGGATCTGGATGCGCCGGTGAAGCGGATAGGCGCGATGGATACATTTGTGGCGTATCAGCCGGTTCTGGAAGATGCGATCCTGCCGCAGCCTGATACTGTGCTGAAGGCGATTACGGAACTCCACTCGTATTGAGAAGGTGCTGCCAGCCGCTGATTAAGCGCAGCGCTCTCTGATTTGGTAGATCGAGAAGCGGATCCTTCGCTTACCACCCCCACGCTTATGACTACGCGTGGGGCCCCGTGCGCTCAGGAAGACAGCCTCCTTGTGAGTTGTGCCGAGTCATCGAGATTCCTTTATCCCCCTTTGACGCGAAACGCAGTAAGTACAGGCATGTGGCAGCATTCACCGGTCGTCACTCCTTTGTAGATACATGGCTTCCTCGCCGCTTATGATCACGTAACCGAGAGGGACGATGAATCTGCTGCTGCAAGATTTGCGATATGCGTTTCGTGTACTGCGCAAGAATGTTGTATTAACCCTGGTCATTCTGGCTTCGCTCGGAATCGGGATCGGAGCTAATTCGGCGATCTTCAGCGTGGTGAATGCACTGCTTCTGCGCCCGCTGCCGTATCCGCATCCGGACAGGCTTGCGGCGATCTGGCTGCACTCGCCGGGAATCGGGATTCTGCGAGACTGGCCGTCTCCGGGTCAGTATGTCGATCTTCAGAATCAGAATCACTCGTTCGATGAGATGGCGATTTCCCAGAGCCGCACGTGGATCCTGACAGGTGGCCAGCAGCCGGAACGTGTGGATGTGCTGAGCACGCAATCGACGCTGCTGTCGATGCTGGGCGCGAAGCCCCTGCTGGGTAGGACACTGCTGCCGGAAGAGGACAAGCCGGGCAGGCCGGGGGTGGCGATTTTGAGCTATGGAGCCTGGCAGCGCCTGTTCAATGGAGACCGGAACATCGTAGGGAAGGCCATCACGATGAATGGAAAGACATTCACCGTGGTGGGGGTGCTGGAGCGCCGCTTCATGCTGAACGCGGAGGTGATGCCGTCAGAAGGCCCGATGGATAAAGTGGATATCTTTACACCTTTGCCGCTGGGGCCTGATGCCGCACAGAGGCGAGGCGACGAGAACTACAACATCGTGGCGCGTCTAAAGCCGGGCGTGAGCATGGAGCAGGCTCAGGCGGATGTGAATGTGATCGCCAATGGAATCCGCATCAAGGACAAGCGAGACGCCAGCTATGGCATGGACGTTATCGGGCTGCAAAAGCAGGTGGTGGGAGATGTGCGCCGTGCGTTGCTGGTGTTGCTGGGGTCGGTGGCGCTGGTGCTGCTGATTGCGTGCGCGAATGTGGCGAATCTGCTGCTGGCGCGAGCGGCGGGGCGCGAGAAGGAAGTGGCGATCCGTACTGCCCTTGGAGCGGGATGGCAGCGGATTGCGCGGCAACTGCTGACGGAGAGTATCGTGCTTGGGCTGCTAGGCGGGGCGGCGGGTCTTGTTGTCGCACGGCTAAGCCTGTGGGCAGTGCGCACAATGAATCCCGGGAATATTCCCAGGCTTGATGAGATTGGAATTGACGGGACGGTGCTGCTGTTTACGTTCGGTGTTGCGCTCGTGACGGGGATTCTGTTTGGGCTGGCGCCGGTGTGGCGGGCAATCAAGCTGGATCCGAACTCTTCGCTCAAGGCGGGCGGCAGGAGCGGGCAGGCGGATAGTGGACTCTATCTGAAGCGCCATCGGCTGCGCGCTCTGCTTGTGGTTTCTGAGCTTGCGATCTCGCTGGTTCTGCTGATCGGTGCGGGATTGCTGATTCGCAGCTTTGTTCGCTTGCAGAATGTGCCTCCCGGATTTACTACGCAGAACGTGATGAGCCTGGAGGTTGTGGTAAGCGATCCCAAATACCGCGATGACAAGATAACGGCCAGCTTCTGGCGAGAAGTGGAGACTCGCATTGCGCATCTGCCCGGCGTGGTGAATGAAGGCGCTGTGTCGGCGTTGCCGCTCACCGGCATGGTGGGATGGGGAGGAATCAACGTCGAGGGCTACCATCCTCCACCCGGACAAGAGCTGCAGGTGGATCAACGGGACGCGAGCACCAACTATTTTCGGACGATGGAGATTCCTTTGATCTCGGGGCGCTTCTTTTCCGATCAGGACAATGGCGATTCGGGACAGGTGGCGATCATCGATCAGAAGTTTGCGCAGCGGTTCTGGCCGCGCGGCGATGCCGTGGGGAAACATCTGTGGCACGACCCGAAAAAGCCAATCACGATAGTCGGCGTGGTGGGAGCGGTTAAGCAATACGGTCTGGATACAGATGGGAAGATTGCGGTGTATTTTCCGTCGGCTCAGGACTTCGGCCGAGGCACGTACCTGGTGGCCCGTTCAGCCGCATCGAATCCGGGGCTTGCAAGTGCGATGACGAGCGAGATTCACGCGGTCGACCCTACGGCTGTCGTGTACGGAGTTCGGAGCATGCAGGATCGCCTGTATGAGTCGCTGGCTCGCCAGCGGTTCGCGAGCACGATGCTGGGTGCCTTTGCTTTATTTGCTTTGTTGCTGGCCGCGGTTGGGCTGTACGGCGTGATGTCGTTTCTTGTCACGCAGAGCACCCGCGATATCGGAATACTGGTGGCGCTGGGGGCGCGGCGCGAGAACATTCTGCGCCTGATCGTCCGGCAGGGAATGGTGCTGACGCTGGCGGGAATCTTCGCGGGTTTGATAGGGGCGCTGGCGGTGACGCGAGCGATTGCCGCGCTGTTGTTCAACGTGAGCGCGACGGATGCTTCGACATTCTTGACAGTGCCGGCGGTGCTGGCGGCTGTGGCGTTCATCGCGATGGTCATACCTGCATGGCGAGCGAGCAATGTTGATCCGATAGTAGCGCTCCGGCAGGAGTAGACAGCGGGCTCGAACTCGATTGCCAGCCAGCGGGATGTGGTTGGCCGAACGGAGCCGGCGTGCCCCGTCGCGGATACAATGTTGAGATGGGTTTCCATCCCGAGCATAGCTGGCCAGGCCTGTGGCGACGGGCGGTTCGAGCCGCATGAAGAGCTCCTTCAGGCTCATCCGCTACGGCATACCCTACTCGGCTCAGTGGGTGGCGGGTGTAGTCCTGCTGGCAGCGGTGGGGGCTCTAGATACATTTCGAGTGCTGTTGCTTCAGCCGGTATTCGACCAGGTTCTACGACCCGAGGCGCCGGAGGGTCCGGTCACTTTGGGCTTGCCGCACAGCAACTGGCAGTTCGATCTGAGAGCCCTGATTCCGCATTTCATTCACATGCACAACGACTACGTTGTGGTTGCGACGTCGATCGTGCTGACTACGATTGCAAAGGGCGTCTGCGATTATGTGGGAACGTATCTGGTGAATTATGCCGGGTTTGGGATGATCACAGATCTGCGGAATCATCTCTATGAGGCGACGCTGAGACGGTCGGCGAGCTTCTTTCACAAGCATGCGACAGGGACAATTCTTTCAACGCTGATTAACGATGTGGACCGCGTGCAACTGGCGATGAGCTCGGTGATCGGCGAGTTTCTGCAGCAGTTCTTTACGTTTGTAGTGGGGATCTTTTTCGTTATCCGGCTGGGTGGGCACCTTAGCTGGGCGCTGGTGCTGTTTATACCCGTGGTGATTACGTCAGCCCGAAAGATTGGCAGAGAGGTACGCACGCGCACACGGACCGGACAGGACAAGCTCGCGGAGATCCAGAACATTCTGCACGAGACGGTGACTGGGAATCGCATCGTCAAGGCATTCAACAACGAGATTTGGGAGGTTCTGCGGTTCCGGCGTGCTGCCAAGAGACTGTTCCGCGCAAATCTCAGGAATGTGCGGATTCAGTCGATCAGTTCACCGTTGATGGATGCGATTGGTGCGATCGCGATCGCCTTATTTCTGTTTATCGGACGGAACGAAATTCAGCATGGCCGGATGACCATGGGGCTTTTCGGCGCATTTATTTTCCTGCTGTTCAAGCTGTACGATCCGGTGCGGAAGTTCGCTTATTTCTACAATAGCTTCCAGCAGGCGATGGGCGCATCGCTTTCGATCTTCGCGTTCTTCGATGCCAAGGACGACGTGAAGGAGCGCCCGAACGCCTCTGCGATGCCGCGATTCTCGAATTCGGTCCGGTTCGATGATGTTGGGTTTGCGTATTCGACGGAAAAGGGAGAGAGCCAGATTCTGCACAATGTAGATCTGGATGTCCGTGCCGGCGAGCTGCTGGCTCTGGTGGGACCGAGCGGTGCGGGAAAATCGACACTGGTCAACCTGATTCCTCGGTTCTTCGACGTGACGTCGGGTCGGATTCTGATCGATGGACGTGATATCCGGGAGATGACGCTGGGATCGCTTCGTCGGCAGGTAGCACAGGTGACGCAGGAGACGATCCTGTTCAACGACACGGTGCGCAATAACATTGCTTACGGACAGCCGGACGTGAAGAACGATCTGGTGGAGCAGGCGGCGCGTGCGGCGCTGGCGCATGATTTCATCATGAGGATGCCGCAGGGATATGCAACGGTGATCGGCGAGAAGGGTTTCCGGCTCTCCGGCGGAGAGAAACAGCGACTGGCAATTGCACGGGCGATCCTGAAGGATGCGCCAATCCTGATCCTGGATGAAGCAACTTCGGCGCTGGATGCGGAGAGCGAGTCGCTGGTGCAGGCAGCACTTTCGAATTTGATGCAGGGAAGAACGACACTCGTTATCGCGCACCGGTTGGGAACGATTCGCAGGGCCAACCGTATTGCTGTACTGGAGGGCGGGCGGATTACGGCGATCGGACCGCATGAAGAGCTGCTTACAACTTCGCCGACTTATCAGCGTTTGTATCAACTGCAATTTATGGATGTGCCGGAGCAGGAAGACTCGTTGGAGAACGAACAGCAGGCTCTCGAAAAGCTGTTGCAGCCTACGCTCTGGGCAGAGGCAGAGGGACAGTAAGATGCCTATCTATTCGATGACAGGATTTGCCCGCACACAGGTGCGGGTGCACGATCAACTCGCGTATACGCTTAGCGTCAAAAGCGTGAACCATCGTTTTCTCGACATTCAATTGCGACTGCCAGCGGGGCTGGATGCTCTGGAGATGGAGTTGCGGCGAGTATTGAAAGAGAGCCTGATCCGCGGGCATGTGGAGTTGACGCTTTCGTTAGAGCGCTCGACGCAGCAGCGGGCGGGATACAACCGCGAGATAGTTGCGGGATATATCGATGCATTTCGACAGGCGCGGTCGGAGTTTCGGGTGAAGGGAGACCCGGATCTGAATGCGGTGTTGCGGATGCCCGGCGCGTTGCAGACAGAGAGCCGCAGCAACAGCGAAGAAGATATGGCGGCGCTGACGGCGAGTGCGGTGAATGCGATTGGGCCGTTGCTGGAAGAGCTGAAGGTGATGCGAGGACGGGAAGGGGAGTCGCTGGAAGGCATTCTGCGCGCGTGCCTGGATCGACTCGCGGAGACTGTGGATGGAGTTTCAGCGCTGAGGCCCGAGGTGGAGCAACGATACCAGGAGCGTCTGACGCAGCGACTGACGACCGCCACAGGGAATGAATTCAACCGGCAGAGGCTGCTGGAAGAGGTAGCAGTGCTGGTGGATCGCAGCGATATCTCGGAAGAGATCGAGCGGATGCATACGCATATCGGGCATTTTCGCGAAGTGCTGACGACGGGCGGTGAGGTTGGGAAGAAGCTGGATTTTCTGCTGCAGGAGATGAACCGTGAGGCCAACACGCTGCTGTCGAAGACGGGCGGAGTTGGCGGCAAGGGAACGAAGATTACAGAACTCGGGCTGGCGATGAAGGCAGACATCGAGAAGGCGCGGGAACAGGTGCAGAATGCTGAGTAAGGACAGGGGTCAGGGTTCAGTGATCAGGGGTCAGTAGCGGCTGTTAGCTGCCAGCCTCCAGCTTTCAGCTAATGCATTGACTTGACGAGCATTTCAGGAGTGCGGAGATCAGAGGCAAGTAACAACGAAACTAGTTTGGGGGAAGACAGGTACGTGGCAGGAATTCTCTTTATTTTTTCGGCGCCGTCGGGTTCGGGCAAGAGCACACTCGTGAGCGAGCTGCGCAAGCAGGTAAAGGATGTAGACTTTTCGATTTCCTGGACAACGCGTCCGCCTCGTGGTTCAGAAGAGAATGGGCGGGAATACCACTTCACGACCAAAGAGGAGTTCGAGCGCATGGTCGGGGAGGGGCAATTTCTCGAGCATGCGCAGGTCTTTGGCAATCACTACTACGGCACGGCCCGGCAGTCTCTCGACGAGGCACGCCGGGTTGGGCACGATCTGCTGCTCGATATCGATGTGCAGGGAGCCGCCCAGGTCCGATCGAGGATGCCGGAGGCGGTAAGCATTTTTGTTCTGCCGCCGACACCAAAAGTACTGCGAACCCGGTTGCGGAACCGGATGCGCGCGGAAGGTGATGTAAATGAAGCAGAACTGTACCGGCGGCTGTCGGAAGCGGCCAAGGAAATTGAGAATTATCGGGAATACAGCTATATTTTGATCAACGACATCCTTGACAGGGCAGTAGCGCAACTTGAGGCAATCGTGCTGGCTGAGCGATACTATCGCAACGCCGAGCCGATCGCTTACCGGTCGAGCAGGGTGTTGGAGGTGGCAGCCGGATGCCGGTTGTCCAACTCGCGAGAACGGCTGAAGCCGGTGCTGGAGGCCTTTGGAATTGAAGGCGGCAACGGTCAACAACAACTTCCCTTTGGAGATGACCCTGATGACGATTGAGACCAGTTTCGATTCGAACTATCGCAAGGTACTTGTTGCGGCACGCCGCGCCCGTCAGATCCAGAGTGGAGCCGCCGCGCTGGTACCGAGCCACTCGACGAAAGCTTGCCGGATCGCACAGGAAGAAGTGGATGCCGGCAAAATCTCCTACGTCAAGAAGGATCAGCCGGTTGTGAAGCCGCTGGTGGCGGAAAACGGGATTCCGATCCTGTAGTTATCTGGCCGAAGGGTCTTACTACAAGCAAACGCAAATTGAGCTCTTTGTGCCTGTTGTGGATTGAGAGCCGGGATTTCCACGCCTGGTTGTTACGAAGGTTGCGCGAGCGCGGCAACTGATTATCTTCCCCTGTCATACAATCGAAACATGCGAGTCACGGTCGGTGTCTCCGGCGGTATTGCGGCTTACAAGGCTGCTGAGCTTGTGAGGGCGCTGCAGAGGCGCGGGGTCGAAGTCCACGTGGTGATGACCGAGGCTGCGACGCGCTTTGTTCAGCCGCTGACTTTTTCCGCTCTGACGGGCCACAAGGTGATCTCGAATTTGTGGGATGACGCGGGCGGTGGCGAAGCAACATACGAATCTTCCATTGAACACATCGGTGAAGCGCAGTGGACAGAGGCGCTGGTAGTTGCTCCTGCGACAGCGAATATTCTGGCGAAGTTCGCCCAGGGAATTTCTGATGATTTCCTGACGACGATGTACCTGGCGACTCCTGCCGCGGTGCTGGTTGCTCCGGCAATGAACGTGAACATGTGGCAGCATCCGGCGGTGCAGACGAACCTGGAGACGCTACGGCAGCGCGGCGTGCGGGTCATCGATCCGGGAACGGGAGATCTGGCCTGCGGAATGGTCGGGGAGGGGCGGATGGCTGAGCCCGAGGCCATCGCGGATGTAGTGTTCAATTCGCTTGGGCGGAAGAAGGATCTCGCTGGCGAAGTTGTGCTGGTGACGGCGGGCGGGACACGCGAAGCGCTCGACCCTGTGCGGTATATCGGGAATCGCTCGAGCGGGAAGATGGGATATGCGCTGGCGGATGCCGCGCAGAGCCGCGGGGCGAAGGTCATCCTGGTGAGCGGGCCGACATCAATTCATGCGCCGGCACGATGCGAAATGGTTCGAGTGACGACTGCGGAGGAGATGCGCAAGGCGGTGCTGGGACGAATGGCCGAAGCGACGATGGTGATCAAGGCAGCGGCAGTCGCAGACTATCGGCCAGTAAATGTGTCGGGGCAAAAGCTAAAGCGGACGGGGCCACTGACGCTGGATCTGGCTCCGACCGAGGACATCCTTGCCGAAGTCACGAAGCAGAGGCGGCCGGGCCAACTCATTGTGGGATTCGCGGCAGAGACTGAAAACATGACGGAGAACGGCCGCGCGAAGCTTTTGCGCAAGGGAGCCGATGCCATCGTCGTGAACGATGTTTCGGGAGAGGGCAGAGGGATCGATGCGGATCGGAACGCGGCGACGTTTCTGACGCCGTCGACGTCGATCGACATGCCGGAGATGCCGAAGCGGAAACTGGCAGATCGCATTCTGGATGAGATTGTGGCGCTGCGCCGGCCGAGGCCGCTGGTGTTCGAGGTGGACGAGGGCAGCCGTCAGGACAAGGTGCTGAGCGAGTCAGTTGTGCCGGCGAGTTCACGCCGGCGGATCATCGTGGAGTAGCGCAGAGTGCCTTCGCTCGATCCTGCGACAAAGCAAGCATTGGAAGCGCGGCTGCGTTTTTATCGCGAGCTGGGGCTGACGGACTTTTATCGCAGACCGGTGCCTGTCTCTGAGATCTCAGCAATTGAAGATTCCTCAGTGATAGGGAATGCGAAGGCAGAGCAATCGATCGAACTCAATGCCGAGGAGGCTACTTCCATTCCGCCGAGAAAGCCTATCTTTGTGCCACCGCCGGCTTCGACATCTGCTGAGCTGGACCCAACCGCAGCGTTGCAGCTGATTCGGGAAGACATTGGCGATTGCACGCGATGCGCGCTGCATAAAGGCCGCAACAAGATCGTGTTCGGAGATGGAAATCCCGAGGCTCGGCTGATGTTCGTTGGCGAAGGGCCGGGTGCCGACGAAGATGCGCAGGGATTGCCGTTTGTGGGGCGCGCGGGGCAATTGCTCAACAACATGATCGGTGCGATGGGGCTGACGCGGGAGCAGGTGTACATCGCGAATGTTGTGAAGTGCAGGCCGCCGCAGAATCGAACTCCCGAACCGGATGAGGCGAATACGTGCTCGCCGTTTTTGTTCCGGCAGATCGATACGATCAAGCCTGAGGTGATTGTCGCGCTGGGAGCGACGGCGGCGACGTATCTACTGGGGCAGCGACAACCTCTGGCTGGATTGCGGGGGAGAGTTCACTCCTGGCGCGGAAGCAAGTTGATCGTGACGTATCACCCGGCGTTTTTGCTGCGCGACCCGCGACAGAAGAAGGAAGCGTGGGCTGATCTGCAGATTGCGATGCGGGAGTTGGGGTTGAAAGTGGCGTCGAAGTCAGACGCGTAGTGTCTTGTTTCCGACCCATCGCACGATAAAGCTGTGAGATGGATAGGGCACCCCGACTTTCGTGGTTGGGGGCTGGGACGTATTCCCAGGTCTCAAAAGCGAGATCCTTCGGCAAGCTCAGGACAGGCTCTGGGGCACCCAATTTGATGGATAGATCGACATTCTCTATGGTCCCAAGAGCGAGGGACTGGGCCCTTGGCGATGAGATCGGAGTCCATTGCTTCCCAGGTCTCAAAAGCGACCTGGGGCACCCAATTTGATGGATAGATCGACATTCTCTATGGTCCCAAGAGCGACGGACTGGGCGGCACCCTTGCGATCAGAACTTAAATTCGAGATTCAGTTGCATGCGGCGGGGTGGCTCGGCTTGCACAGGACGTCCGTAGAACGGTGAGCCTACTACGCCGATGTAGGTGGTGTAGTTGGGATGGTTCAGCACGTTGAAGGCGTTCAGCGTCAGCGAGGCGACCGGTCCTTTTTTGCCTTCTTTGGTCAGAGTGAATTCGTGTCCGGCGTTGAGGTCGAAGCCGATGAATGAGGGACCGTGCATGATGTTGCGCGGGACGCCTGCAGGACGATCGATGGTGAGTCCGTCGTGGTTGTCGTCGCTGCCCGTGGTGATGTTGACGGGCTTGCCGGAGTAGATGGACAGTGCGGTCCCGAAGTTGATCCACTTGCCGGCCTGAAGCGAGGCGAGCATGTCGAACTTGTGGCGCTGGTCGTTGTTGGAGCGGGACCAGTCTGCGTTCGGAGCATAGCTGTTGGCAGGAAAGCCACCGATCCAGGGCGAGTCGTTGTATGTTTTGCCGAGGTTGTAGCGTGCCTGGCCGGTGAGGTATTTCGTAGGGCGACCTCGGAAGCCGACTTCAAGTGCGTTGCTTTTAAGGTAGCCTTCGGATTCGATCTGCCGGTTCTGGCCGAGTGCCAGGTTGGGTCGCGCAGTATAGGTTGGCGGAAGGGGTGCGTTGACGTCGCGGGAGCGGAAGCGGTCGATGCCGCGCATGCCGACGTAGTTGGCGAAGACGGATGTTGCCGCGTTGAGCTGCTGCTCGATGCCGACGCCGTACTGGAGGGAGTAGGGAATACGCTGCTGCGGGTCGAGCGTAACGATGCTGGTGGGAACGGCTGCGAGTTGTGCGGGCTGAACGGGGTAGCTGGGCGAGTCGACGAGATACCGCTTGAGACGAACACCGTTGAAGTGGAGGAGGTCGGCGATGGGCGATGGGCCGGTGCGGTCGTAGAAGACTCCGGCGCCGCCTCGCACGACTGTTCGGCCTTTGGGTTTTGGCGCCCAGGCAAAGCCAAAGCGTGGCGCAAAGTTGTAGGGAATGTCGTGGAAGTAGTTTTGCCAGTAGTAACGGACGCCGAGCGACAGGGAGAGATTGGGCCGCGGACGAACCGTGTCCTCGAAGATTCCGGCGAAGGTTGTCTCAAGAAAGTTGATGTGACCCTCGCCGCGCTGGGTCAAATAGAGGAAGGGCTGACCTGACGCGTAGGCACTGAGGTCAGCGAAAGAGTATGTGCCGAGTTGATTGGACCAGTCGTCGAAGCCGCGCCTGCTGATGTCCGGGATGTCGATGCCAAACTTGAGTTCGTGCCGGCCGGTGGTGTAGGTGACGATATCGGTGCCGTCGAAGTGGTATTCAGTGCGACGCTCGTCGGCTTGCGCACCGCCGCCGGTGAATGCTCCTGAGACTTCGATTTGCGGGGCGTCGTTAATGCTGTGTTGCTGCCAGTCGTAGTGGCCGACTAGGAAGTGAAGCGAGTTGACCAGCTTTGGAGAGGCGATGAAGATGTGTCCTACGTTTATTTCATGTTCGAAGAAGAGGGTATCGGAACCAGACTCGGGCAGTACGTTGCCGCCTACTCCGTCATTTCGCGTCGTGGCGTGTTCGTAGGAATACCCCGCCCATAACTGGTTGGCCTGACCGTAGTCGTGGAAGGCGCGGCCGGATAGGAAGTAGTGGTTCTTTGGATTGGGAACGTTCTGGTTGATGGGGCCACCCGGGGTGTCGGCAACTACGATTTCCTGCTGATCATCCTTATCGGCGTCGAGAGAAGCGAGGAAGGTGGTCTTGCTGGAGTGAGAGAGCGGACCGGTGATTGAGCCTTCAAAATAGGTTCGTTGCTCGGAGGGCCTGGTTTCCGCGAATGCATTGGAGGCGTCGAAGATGGAGTTGCGCGTGAGGAAGGTGGCGGAGCCGTGAAACTGTGGGGTGCCGCCTTTCGTGGTGATCTCGATGCGCGCGCGGCCGGGGCGGGAGTAGAGGGCGGTGTAGGGGTTCTGATTGATCTTGACGCTCTGGATCGCGGAGGCGGTAACGCCGGGTCCGTTGGCTTCGACGCCGTTGACAACGAGGGAAGTGCCGCTGGTTCCGGTGGAGTCGGGATCGAGGAAGCGCGACATGGTGGTGATGTAGTCCTGATCGAAGAGGGGGATGCGATCGAGGGCATTGGCGTCCATGACATTGCCGCTCTGGTTCTGGCCGATCTCAGTGCTGAGTTGTGCGGAGGTGTCGGCGGCGACCGAAACGTTCTCAGCAACGGAGGCTATCGGCATGACGATTCGAAGGGGCTGGCGAGAAGAGCCCGCCTTGATGGGAACGAGCATGGTGCGGAAGCCTTCTTTTGCGACCTCCAATTGCATTGAGCCGGACGCGAGATCCGGGACGGTGAACGAGCCGCGCTCGTCGGTGCTGGTCCGGCTGGTCTCATTGCCTTTCTGGGAGCGGACTACGACGATTGCGTTTGGAATGACAGCGCCGCTCTGGTCCTGAACAACTCCGTGCAGGGAGTGATCCGGCTTTGCAGTCTGCGCCTGGAGAGTTGCCGCGATGAAGAGCAACAGGTACAGCAATGCGGGGGAGAATTTCATGTCGATCCAGCGAATAGGTCGGTCAGGGATTAGAGCGGTAGGTGTGGCTCTGCGGTTCATTCAGGATACTCGCGAGCGATGTTAGGCGCAGGGCATTGAGGGTACCTCGGTTGATTCTGGCGCGCCATGCTTAATCGAAGCTGAATCACCAGAAATTGACGCAGCCGCGGTTTATACTTCGCTCGCCATGATGAAGAGATGTTTTTTCGCTCTGTCTTTGTTAGCGCTCCTTCTTACTTCTGCTGCTTCAGGCCAGTCTGGATTCGTTCATACATCGGGAGTCAACCTGGTAGATGAGCAGGGGAAGCCGCTGATGCTGCGCGGGACGAATCTGGGAAACTGGCTCGAGCCGGAAGGCTACATGTTTCATTTCGAAAATGGGGCTCAGTCACCGCGGGAGATTGAGGAGCTGAGCAACGAACTGATCGGGCCGGAGAAGGCGGATCTGTTCTGGAAGCAGTGGCGCGAGTCATACATTACTGAAGCAGATATCGATCGCATCAAGGCGATGGGGTTCAATTCGGTTCGCGTGCCGATTCACTGGAAGCTCTTTAATAGTGAAAATGCGGACGGATATCGGCTGCTGGACAAGCTGGTTGAGTGGGCTCGCAAGGATCACATTTATGTGATCATCGATTTACACTGCGCGCCGGGCGGGCAGACGGGTACGAACATCGACGACAGCTATGGGTATCCGTGGCTTTATCTCAGCCCCGAAGCACAGCGGCACACGATTGCAATCTGGCGAAGCATCGCGTCACACTACGCGAAGGAGCCGATCGTGCTTGGGTACGATCTGCTGAACGAGCCGATTCCGCACTTCGCGCAACTGCAGAGGTTCAATCCTGATCTGGAGCCGCTCTATAAGCGTCTGGTGGCCGCGGTGCGCGAGGTTGATCCGAATCACGTTGTGATTTTGGGCGGGGCGCAGTGGGACAGTAACTTCAAGGTATTTGGGAAGCCGTTTGATTCAAACGTGATGTACACGTTTCACAAGTACTGGACGGCGACGGATGCGAGCGTGATCAGGGAGTATCTGGATTTTCGCGACAAGTACAAGGTGCCCATCTGGCTGGGTGAATCGGGCGAGAACAAGGATGAGTGGATTTCGGCGTTTGTGAAGACACTGGAGGAGAACCACGTCGGATGGTGCTTCTGGCCGTACAAGAAGATGGATGCGACGTCGAGCGAAGTGACGTTTGACAGGCCCGTGCACTGGGACGCGATTGTCGAGTTGAGCAAGATGCAGGGTGGAACGGGGAATGCGGAGAAGCGAATTGCAGCGAGGCCGTCGCCGGAGGACGCGCAGACGGCATTTGACGATCTGCTGGAAAAGATCAAGTTCTCAAACGAGAAGGTGAACTCGGGATATGTGAAGGCGCTGGGATTGACGGTGCCGACGCAATAGGATCAGGTCTGCTTCAGAATGCCGAGACCGATAAGTAAATCGCGAGTGAGAATCCGGCAACGATCGATCCGGGAATGAAGAACCACCAGCGCCGACCACTCAATGCGGCAAGAGTGCCGAGAACACAGGCAAGAACTGCACAGGTGAAGTTGATGGGGGCGCGCCAGTCGGCGTAGGGCGGCAGGAAAGTGCTGACCAGAAGAGCTATGGAGACTATGCCGGCTTTTGTAGATCTTTTCACGGACTGGTGCCTCCGCGAGGACTTTAAGGAATCTACTTGCGTCGAGATTTTGATCTGCTTGGCGCCAGCATAATGCATGGCGGCGCGATCGTCAGCAGCAGAAATACGACAACCATCAGGAATGCGCCCATGTTGTGCTCTCTTTCCCGGCGACTCAGCTAATGGAAGAAAGCATGAACCTCGGGAACGCTGCTGCCTATCACCCGTTGGGTAAGGGCGATACCGCCAAGGTTGCAGTATGCTTTGAAATCAATGCTTTAGTTGACTAAAGGCAGAGCTTAAGGGCTGCATAAAATATCGGGTGCTCTGATCCGTCTAGGTGATCAGGTGACGGGGCATCGGAAATGATCGCGATGATGGAGCAAGACCGGCAAATTGCGGATGTCATTGCGAAGGAGCAGCCGCGGCTGCGGAGCTTTATCCGGCGACGCGTAGCGAATGAATCCGATGTTGAGGATCTATTGCAGGAGGTCTTCTTCGAGCTCGTCAGGGCGCACAGGCTTCTGCTTCCCATCGACTTCGTGACGGGATGGTTATACCGCGTGGCGCGGAACCGGATCACGGATCTGTTCCGGAAGAAGCGCCCTCAGTCGTTCAGCGAGGCAGCACTGGAGACCGAGAACGGCGAGTTGCTCGAGGTGGAGGACCTGCTGCCGGCGCGGGATGGCGGTCCGGAGGCGGAGTATCTGCGCAACCTGCTGCTGGATGAACTTAGGCGGGCGATCGCGGAGCTTCCGGCGGAGCAGCGCGAAGTCTTTGTTGCGCACGAGTTGGAAGGACGAAGTTTCAAAGAGCTTGCGGCGGAGACAGGCGTGAACGTGAACACGCTGCTCTCGCGCAAGCGTTATGCGGTGCTGCACCTGCGAGAGAGATTGCAGAACATTCACGACGAGTTTCTGGAGAAATGAGGATTGCTATGAAGAAAGTTTGGATTGCACTGATCGCTCCGCCGGCCATCGTTCTGTTTGTCTTCCTGTTTGGCGAGCTGGTGATGCACCTGTGGAACTGGCTGCTTCCGCCGCTGTTCGGGTTCAAGATGATTACGTTCTGGCAGACGCTGGGGATTCTGCTCTTAAGCCGGATCCTGTTTGGGAGTTGGGCAGGCGGTGGCGGTCACCGGCGCTCGCGACGGAAAGAGCGGTGGGAGAAGATGAGTCCGGAGGAGCGGGAGAGGCTGCGCCAGAGCTGGGGAGGGCGGTGCGGAGGATTTCCGCGTGAGACGGACAAGAGCGAGAATCCGGCGTGAATCAGAATATCTTCTTTTCGAAGTCGGGACGCCGAGATCAAACATCTCACCCCGGTCCCCAAAGGCGAGGGACCGGGGGCACCCATCTGAGGGGGGATAATAGTCAAATTGACAGATAGGTTGATATCAACTATTCTTCGGGCTGCAAGAGTCCGATTTCGGAGAGAGCAAATTCTGATTCGCTTGTTTGCGAGTCATAGCAGGTGATGCGTTGGGAAAGGTTCGGGTAAGCGGTCTTGCGGTTTCGCTGGATGGGTTTTCGGCTGGAGTTGACCAGAGTCTGGAGCAACCACTCGGGAAGGGCGGTCCGGCGATGTTCCAATGGTTCTTCGAGACCCGCACGTGGCGCGCAATGCAGGGAATGGAGGGCGGCAGCCAGGGAACGGATAATGAGTTTGCCTCCAGGGCCATGGCAAATGTGGGCGCGTGGATCATAGGGCGCAACATGTTTGGTCCGGTAAGAGGGCAGTGGCCTGATGACTCATGGAAGGGCTGGTGGGGCGATGATCCGCCGTACCATGTTCCCGTATTCGTACTGACCCATCACGCTCGCGAGCCGCTGCAGATGGAGGGCGGAACGACGTTTTATTTCGTGACGGGCGGCATCCATGAGGCGATGGAGCGGGCGAAGCAAGCTGCCGGAGATCGCGACATCCGGATCGGAGGCGGCCCGGCGACCATTCGCCAATACCTCAAGGCTGGACTCATCGATGAGATGCATCTTGTCTTTGCGCCGGCGCTGCTCGGAGCAGGGGAGAGTCTCCTTGCAGGGATCGACCTGACGAGTCTTGGATTCAAGGTGCGGCGAAACACCAACAGCGAACATTGCATGCACGTCGAGTTTGAGAAGGCGTAGTCCGGTGCTCCTGCGTGGTTATTCCCCGCGCAGGGCTTGCATGGGCTGAACGGAGGCGGCGCGAAATGCTGGAGGAGCAGAGGCACCGACTGCAAGCAATAGAACGCAGATGGCAGCCAGCGCCAGCACCAACGGATCGAACGGGCTGACGTTGAAGAGCATCGAACGCAGCAGAGTGGAAGCCGCAGCCGCTCCGGCCAACCCGATCAGGCAGCCGATCGCCGCCAGCTTTGCGCCGGATACCAGAACCAGTCGGACGATTGCCGAGCGCTGAGAGCCGAGTGTCATGCGGATAGCCATCTCCTGTACGCGCGACGCGACGGAGAACGCAATCACCGAGTAGATGCCGAGGATTGCGAGCAGAACCGCGGCGAAAGCGAAGCTGGAGATGAGCGCAGTGTTGAAGCGGCGCGATTGTTCTGACTCGGAGACTACCTGTTCCATTGTTTGGACGTGGGTGAGCGGCAGGAGGGGGTCGATGGAGCGGACGGCTGCGCGCAAGGCGTTTTCCATCTGCTCGGGCGGAACGGCAGAACGAAGAACAATGTACCCATAGTTGCCATTCAAGTCGGCAGGTGAGCCGAGAGACCCGATTCCTTCTTCTGCCTGCGTGACGGGGACGTAGTACTGTTCGGTGGCAGGGTTATCGGCTGAAAGCAACTGCGTGTCCGAGACTTCGCCGATGACTGTCAGCCACGGTGTCTGCATCTGCACAGTGCCGATGCGCATGCGCTTACCGACTGGGTCAGCATTTGGCCAGTAGTGCTGCGCGAACTTGTGATTGACGATGATGACGAGCTGGGTTCCGGCATGATCGGATTCAGTGAAGACCCGGCCCCGCATCAGGCGGATTCCCATTGCCTGGAAGAAATTTCCCTCGACCTGAGAGACGGTGGCCAGGTTCATGCCAGCGCCTGCGGGCGGCGTATATCCATCGATGACGAAGGTCTGGTTGTTGTTGACTCCCTGCGAGGGCAACATGGTCGTGAGGCCGACAGATTGAGCGCCGGGAAGCTGGCTGAGCTTGAGCAGGAGTTCGCGATCGAAGGTATCGACCTGCGGCTGCTTGGAGTATTGCTGCTGCGGAAGGCCATACGAAGCCGTGGTGAGGTGCTGCGGGGTGAAGCCGAGGTCGACGGCGCGCATGTTGTCGAAGCTGCGCAGGAGAAGACCGGAGGCCGTGAGCAGCACAAGGGCAATGGCGATTTCAGCGATGACGAGGGCGGAACGAAGTCGGGCGTGCCCACCGCCGGCGCTGCCGGTGCGTCCACCTTCTTTGAGGTTGTTGTTGACGTTAGTGCGGATGGCGGCGAAGGCGGGAGCCAGTGCGCAGACCAATCCAGTGAGAACCGCGAGGCCGAGAGCGAAGACAATGACCAGCCAGCTAAGCGAGATCTCATTCACGCGAGGAAGACTCTCGGGCAGGATGCTTTTGCCCACTTTGAGTACGACGCCGGCGCAGATGAGGCCAAGTACGCCTCCCGTGACGCTGAGAACCAGACTCTCGAGAACTGCCTGACGGACGAGCGCTGCGCCGCTGGCTCCGAGAGCGAGGCGGACGGCGACTTCGCGCTGACGGCGAATGGCGCGGACCAGCATAAGGCCTGCGAGATTAAAGCAGGCGATGAGGAGAACAACGGCCACAGCGAGGAAAAGCGTGTTGAGAAGCGAGCGGGATTGCTGGACGGTGTCTTTCTGGAGGGGGCGAACGAGCGCATTGATGTGCAGGTTGGCCATATCTGCCGGATAGCCTGCCATGATCTCTTTCGCGACGCGATTAGCGTCGGTCTCAGCCTGAGCGGGTGTGATGCCGGGCTTGAGACGAGCGATCATCTGGTAGCTCCAATTGGCGGCACGCGATGGCAGGAGATCTTCGGGAGGGAAGCTCATTGGCACCCACAATTCGGAGTGATTGAGCTGACCGGCAACCAGCGGGAACTCGAAGCCGCGCGGCATGACGCCGATGACGATATACGGTTTGCGGTCGAGGAGGATTTTGCTGCCGAGAACGTGCGGGTCTTCGTGAAAACGGCTGCGCCAGGTTGCGTAGCTGAGCACCACGACCTGCTGATGATGATCGTCTTCCTCTTGCGTGAAGACACGGCCAAGAGCGGGAGCAACGCCTAGAGCCGAAAAGACGCCCGCCGTCAGGCGAGAAGCATTGACCTGAGCGGGATCGCCGCTACCGGACAGTTCGTAGCCTGAGAACTGGTATCCGCCCAGCGCGGAGAAGGAGCGCGTATCTCGTGTGTAGGCGATGATGTCCTGTACGGTGACACCGACTTCGTCGCCGCCACCCACGTTGACTCCTTCAAGGTGGTCTGAGAGAACCATCAATCGGTTGGAGTCAGGGAATGGAAGCGGACGCAGAAGGACTCCTTCGACGATAGAGAAAATGGCGGTTGTAGCGCCAATGCCGAAGGCCAGCATGAGGATTGCGGTGATGGAGAAACCGAGCGAGTTGCGCAATTGGCGAAGGGCAAATTTAAGGTCGAAAAGAAGCTTCTGCATACCGATTCCTCAACAGAGTTTTCAGGTAGTTGCAGGCACGTTGCCAGCCAACTACCTGGAGACGAAGCTCAGTATAGTCCGGTTTCAGATTCAGAGATCGATTACGTAATGCGACGGAAACGTTCGCAAATGCGAGCATGTGTCCGTATACGAACGGTTGCGACAAGCGTTCCGCGCAGATGCACCTAGTCAGGAAGAGACGGTAGAAAGTGCGCGATCGGCCCCTCTCGCAGATCACGTGCTAGTCTCATCACTTAGTTCGTGGGACGACTGCCCTCTTCTTTTAGATAGCTCGCGCTCAGCGTGTTCTTTTCTTTCGCCAGGGGCAGAAGAGTGGGGTAGAACTGGACGAACGTGGTGTCGACTGCGCCGTGTGCGGCGTGGCATGTATAGCAGGGCGCTTTCTCAGGGATGAGCGTGCCGTTCTTCTGCATAGAATCGAATTCGAAGAAGGCCCACTTGCCGGGGAAGCGCTTCTCGTCTCTCACATGGACTTCGATGCCCATCGTCGCCGTGTCCTGAAAGTGGCCGCGCTGGTTGATGGAGCCCTTGCTCTTTGCGCCGCGAACCTCGAGCACCATGACGGTCTTGTCGGGCCACGTGCCGGTTGCCAGAAAGCTGCGGTAGGCAGCAGGATTCACGAAGACATTGTCGAAGACCGAATGATCCATCTGCATGGCGTTCGGCGAGTAGCTCATGTCGATGCCGGTGCTCAGGTAGATCCACTCGCGATAGTCGGCGGGAGGCTGCATGTCGCCGTTGGAGGCATAGGACGGCTCATCGGAAGCGCCAGCCTTTACAACCTGCCGTTGGGGCACAAGCAAGGCCAATCCGGACGCGGCAAATACAGTGCACACTGCCGCAAGAGCTAGAGATTTCTTTGACACACCAGACCTCCAGAATGAACAACGTGGCCGCGCCCATGAACGCAGGGAAGAAGGGACTATGTGGTGTAAAGATAAAGACCCCGGCAGAGCGACGCAAGAGGCATCCGGCGACGACTTAAAACAGCTTCAACCGGATAACAAGATACTTTTTCGGATTCTCGCGGATGCTCTTGACCAGTTGCTGAGTCTCACTCATGGTGGCATCGGCGTGGTCGTAGAGGGAGCGATTTTGCATTAACTGACCGACTGTACCTTTGCCCTGGTCGATGTTGGTCAGTATCCCGTCGAGGCGGGTCAAAGTATCGTCAAGTTTACGAGCGAACTCGGGATCCTTGGCGATTTTGCCGAACGCGCCCTTGCCTTCATTTACTCCTTTGAGAACCTCGTTGAGGTTAGCAACGGAGGCGTTCAGGTTGTTGTAGAAGGTGTCGTCCTTTATGAGTTTGCCGGCCGTGCCTTTGCCGTTCTGAATACCTTCGGCGATCTGGTCGAAGTGGCCGATCATGGTATCGGCATGGGTGTAGAGCTTGTCATCGCTAACCAGCTTGCCGAGCGTTCCTTGACCGTTGCTGACAGCCGCAGTGAGCTTGTCGAGGTTGTCGGCGATGCGGTTTAGTTTGGCGTAGAACCTGGGATCGTTGATGATGCCGCCAAGCGTGCCCTTGGTGGAGTTCAGGGTGTCGACCAGCTTGTTGGAGTTGCGCATCAGCTTCGTGATCTCTTCAATCGACGTCTGGCTGGCGGTGATAACGCCCTGGAGGCTTGGGGCTTCGGTCGAAGGAAGCTCGGCGCCGTTGGCAATCTGCGGGCCGCGGGCTTGAACCGAGGAGATGTCGACGTAGCTGTCGCCCAGCACACCGGCCTGGGCAATGGTGGTCTTGGAGTCGGTGTGCAGGAATGCTGCGTAGTTTCCGCCAACGCGGAGTGTCACTTCGACTGGCTTGGGGGCGCGTTCTGGCACGACGCGGATGCGGATGACGTTGCCGATCGTTACGCCTTCCAGGGTGACAGGGGCGCCATTCTTCAGGCCTCCAGCATTGTCAAAGTAAGTGCGAACGGTGAGTTTCTTTGAGAAGACCCCGCCTGCGGCCGAATTCATCAGCAAGATGACGAAGATCAGAATGGCCATGGCCGCCAGGACCAATGCGCCAACTTTCAGCTGGGACCACTGAATCTCTTTGCGGCTCGGCAAGGCGTTTCCCTTAGACGAGAGCGGACATGTCCGACCAGCCTCGTCGCCTTGAGAATAGCAGATACGGCAGGGGTTACCGATTCCTATGCCGCCTGCGCTCAGACGAGGATGCACATCGTGGGAATCTGGATTTCAATGAGCGTAAGCTGCTGAAATTTGGCAGGTTGCGACAAGAAGACGTTAAGGCAGCTTCTCAACCACGACGCTGGCCATGGAGAGGGTGCCAGTGTGGGTAATGGAGAGCGCGACATTATCGATCCCCATGCGCTGGGCGATCTCGGCAGCTCTACCGTGAAACTTTATGCTGGGGCGACCGCTCGGCTTGCGAACGACCTCAATTTCGAGCCAGCTTACGCCGTGGCTGATTCCGGTTCCAAGCGCCTTGGCGGCAGCTTCCTTAGCTGCAAATCGGGCCGCCAGGCTTTCGGCGGAATTGCGCTTGCGCAGGCAATAGGCCTGCTCAGCTGCCGTGTAGACCCGATTCAGGAACCGCTGTCCAAACCGCTGAACCGACTGCTGAATTCGGGAGATCTCGACAAGGTCTATTCCGCTTCCGACGATCATGTTGAGTACCAAACTAACATTTTCCTCGGCACGGCTGAATACTTCTCGCGGTGGGCTCCGAGAGGTCATAGTCCGACATTCGCACAGCGTAATCGTTCCGTGATGGAGTGCCGATGAGCCTGGTGTGAGAACAGCCTCAAACCCTCTCAACGCTCTGCAGCCTGTTGCAATCCCCTGGGCTTTACAAATGCGAGCTATTTCAAGCGAGGAGCCCGGCCGGTTGGTCAAGAACGTAACGGGGGCAATCCTAGGAAGTGGCGGATGGATGCTGAGCCGCAGCGCGACGGATACCGGATTGATCGATCTGTTGTTTGAGTTTGAGCGGCGCTCGTGCCTGGAAGTCTACAGCGTACTGATCGCCTCTGGAGTGGAGTTGAGCCGGGAGGCGCATCTGCAGTTCACCGAACTGTGCCAGTGCACCAAATTTGGGCAGAAGGGTTGCCGCGAAGAAATCGTTAGTGTCGATCTCGAGATTCAAACATCGCCGCTGGCAGAGAACGGAAACGTGCCTGCCATTTGCCAATGACGAGTTCGCAGCGGTTCTGATGAGAGTCAGCCGGCCTCGACAAGCCCGTAACGGCGCTGCCACGCCTCTTTCAGCCGCATGCGAACGCGGGCACGCTCGTTCTCTGAGAAGTTCTCAGGATGGGTGACGAAGTACTCAGCTTCCTGCTTTGCGAGTTCGAGTAGCGCCTTGTCGCGGACGAGATTGGCTACGCGAAACTCTGGCAAGCCGGCTTGACGCGTTCCGAAGATCTCGCCGGGACCTCGCATGGAGAGGTCGAGCTCTGCCAGCTCGAACCCGTCCTGAGTGCGGACCATCGCGTTAAGCCGTTCCTCGCCTTGTTCTGAAACGCGTTCCCCGGTGATCAGAATGCAATAGCTTTTTGCGGCCCCGCGCCCCACGCGGCCGCGAAGCTGATGCAATTGCGCGAGGCCGAATCGCTCGGCGTGCTCGACCACCATGACTGTCGCATTTGGTACGTCCACGCCGACCTCGATCACCGTGGTAGCAACGAGCACATCGATCTCGCCGCGCTGAAACCTGCGCATAATCACTTCTTTTTCGTCCGCATCCAGTCGGCCATGGAGAAGGCCGACCTTGAGTCCCGCCAGCGGACCTGTGCGGAGTTTCTCGTGCATCGAAACGGCAGACTTCAAGCCGGATTTTGCGGAGAAATTCGCTTCTACGACAGCGCCCGGAAACAAATCAGGCGTTTTGCCTTTGCGTGTCTTCTTCGCTGGCTGGGGAGCGGGTGTGTCAGCGGAAACCTTGTCCGCATCGTGCGAGAAATCCAGTTCGGGCTGGTCGTTGCTACTTCCCTCAATCACGGGATAGACGACGTATGCCTGACGGCCCAGTCTCGCCTGCTTGCGGACGAACTCCCAGACCTCGCCTGATTTTTCGTCAGGCACGCGGCGCGTGACGATTGGAGTTCGCCCAGGCGGGAGCTCATCGATTACGCTGACATCCAGATCGCCGTAGAGCGAGAGGGCAAGCGTTCGCGGAATAGGCGTCGCAGTCATCACCAGCACGTCCGGCTCTGGCTGGTTGGGCTTCTTCATGAGCCTGAAGCGTTGTAGAACACCGAAGCGATGTTGCTCATCGACAACGACGAGACCGAGATTGGCGAACTCCACCTTCTCCTCGATCAGCGCGTGAGTCCCGATGACCAGGTGCGCCTCGCCCCGATTGATCATTCCGCGATTCGTCCGCTTGCGATCCTCGTCAAGCGATCCCGTGAGCAGGACGATCTTGTACTTGCGTGAAGAACGCTCCAGCAGCTTGCGAGCTGAGAGAAAGTGTTGAGTTGCCAGAATTTCAGTGGGGGCCATCAGCGCGGCCTGATAGCCGTTCTCAATTGCTACGAGCATCGCCTGGAGTGCAACGATAGTCTTCCCGGACCCGACATCGCCTTGAAGGAGGCGGCGCATTGGGTTTGGAGCGCGCATGTCGCCGACGATCTCGCTCAGCGTTCTCTTTTGCGCGGCAGTGGGGTGGAATGGCAACACTTCCCGGATCGCTGTGCGAACCTTTTCGTCGGTGGTGAACGCAATGCCTTGTCGTTCGCGCATGCGGCGCCGCTTCAATTCGAGGCCCAACTCCAAATAGAAAAGCTCCTCGAAGATGAGTCGTCGCTGTGCTGGAGTGGCCCAGGATTGCAACTGGGTGAGGGAAGTGCCTTCCGGCGGGTAGTGAACCTCGCGCAGGGCCACCTCGCGTTCAGGCATGTCAAGCCTGGTCAGGATGGGCGCAGGAAGGCTCTCCGCCACCGTGCTACGCACCGTCTCAAGAAGATTGAAAATAACCTTGCGCTGCCAGCGCGAAGCCAGCCTCGATCCGCCAAGCGATTCGTATACCGGCGTAATTCGTCCCACCTCGAGCAGCCGTGTTTCAGCGTCGTCGCTGGTGTCCGGCAGGATCTCGAATTGCGGTTGAATCATTTTGAGATTGCTCGAAGAGCGGGAGGGCTCGAGCTTCCCATACAGCGCGACTGTCTGCCCGGCGTGAAATTTGCCATCCAGGTAATGCGCATGAAACCAGAGGCACTTGAGGGCGTGACGTCCCTGGCCAACGGTGAGCTCAAAGATCGGACCCTTGCGGGTGCGCATCAGCATCGCTCCGCGCACCTCGGCAATGACGCTAGCTGTCTCGCCGGGCTTCAACTCGTCCAGGCTGCGCGGATTCTGCCGATCTTCGTACCTGAAAGGCAGGTGATAAAGCAGATCTTCCGCCGTCTCGATGCTCTTGGCTTTCAGCACCTCTGAGACTTGCGGACCCACGCCGCGCACAAACTTCACTTCACTGTCGAGCCTGAGCACACTTCGGATGCTAACGCACCCGGTCGAATGGCGTTTCACGCGCCCCGGGATCCGGCCTGGCGAATAGTCGAGTGTTCAGATTTCCGAAATAGCGTGGCGAGCGGTTCGCACTTCAGCGGCCAGTACACGCAGGACTCGGACTGCGAGGGAGGGATCTGTAAGCATGAGGCTGTTGAAATCCTCACGGGAAACGAATCCGAACTCCGAACCCTTTCTCGCGGTTCCCGTCAGGGTATACGGTTCGTTCCCGATCAGCGCCGGCAGACCCATCAGGGAACCCGGAAAGAGCGTGATGGACATCAACACTCCACCGGTGGGCGATTCCATGGAAAGTGTGGCTGTACCCTTCCGCAAGATATAGAGGCCGTTGGGATTACCCCCCTGAACGAAGAGCTTTCGATCCTCATCGCAAATCACTGTCGCCGATCGTTTCTCCAGGGCTTCCACGAGTTCCTTCTCAGCGACAAACGAGGATGAATCAAAATTCACAGAAGCACTCCAGAACGTTCGTGTGGCCATGGCGATCACTGGAAGACCAATTCGCCTCATGGTTTCATGAATGCAAATCGCCACCAGTGATGCTTGTCACATCCAGAGATCAAGAGACTGGACGGACTCGCGATAGAAAACACGGCCTCGTTGCCGCCCAGCGACAATTCATTGCCAGGTCTGACTCAAATTGTTCAAGAATCATAGTTCGGGAAGAGCCTGAGCTGACTACTTGTCTTCTTCATCCTTGATGATGGGTCCTCCATCTCCGGCATCGGAGGCAACGGACCCGGCGGGCGCTCCCGGCGTGCGGGCGAACATCACGTAAAGATCATCGTGGGTCCGCTCCCGCTTGATGATGGTCCATCCCGCCGAGTGCTTGAGCAGGTAGCTCAGGGGCATGGTGTCGGTCAAAAGGAGGTGATCGATGCGGTGCTTGTCGAGGACCTCGAATGACGAGACGAGGTACATAGCCTTCAAATAGTCAGCCAGAACGCCTTCATGCTCGAAGATGTCGAAGCGCGAATCGATGAATTCGGGCTTCGATTGAAAGGTCATCATCCCGCCGACGTAGTCGGAGTTGAATGTCCGCCAGGTCGGCTGAATGGCCGCGATGGTCTTCATCGGGAAGAACGTGCCGAGTTTTCGAGTAAGCTTCGCTTCACTGGGGAAGATCATGCCGATCACCACGAGCGCGGCGACAACCATAAAGGCATTTGCTGCAGGAATGGTTTTCTTGTCGGATTCGAGATCGAAGCCGCGTCGGATGTCCACCGCAAGGATTGGTGTCGTGAGGACTGCGGCCAGGAAGAGGAAGCGCATATGGTCGAGCGCCGCGAACCACGCAAAGAAAACGAAGGCAAGTTCGTAGATGCGCCACTTCCGCCCCTTGAAGGCATTCACGACAACCATGAGGCACATCGCGCCAAAGGCCGACATTCCAGCGATAGTACTAAGACTAAGCGGCTTCCACTCGGCGACGTTGGCGATGTTCAGCTTCTGGTTGGTCATCATGTCGATGGGATTCCATGGCAGATGCCAGCCATACGGATTGATTAGCAAAGCGACAACGCAGAGACCAAGAACGGTCAGAAGCCGATTGCGCGCCGCCGCCGAAAATGCCTCCTGCTCAATCGCGCCCCTTTTGAAAGGGAAGCTTCCGCAAAGAATATACAGAACAAATAAGGCCAGTCCGATCAGCCAGCTTCCGTGCAGGTTGATCCACAAGCAGAACAGCGGAGGCAAGAGCCAAAGGCCGCGCGAGTTTCCCCGCTCATGAGCTTCCAGAATGGCGAGTTCCGCGCTCATTGCCAGGTATGCGAACGCGATGGTACGCGGTCCGGCATTTACTGATACGAGCACGAAGGCCAACGCCGCCGCCCACCATGCAGCACCAGCATGGCCTGAGCGCTTGTAACCACGCCAGTACAGGAAAATGAGATTTGCGCAAAGGACGAGCCACTCTACGAGATAGATTCCCTGATAGTGCAGGACCTTGTAACTGAACCAGTAGGGCAGTTCTGCGAGCCATTCCGGGTTGACCCAGGGCTTGCCGCCTACGGTGAAGGAATTGGGCTCCGCGTGCATGAAGTGATGCGTGGTGACCAGCTGACGAGCATCCGCAAGGTGCCACCAGAGATCAGGATCTTCGAGGCTTCGGCACAGTGGATTGAGAGAGACGGAGAAGATCATCGGCAGAACCACAATGATCGCGATGTTCATCACGTGCCGGGTAAAGACGCGTGCCAGGAGCCGCTGAAACGGGGTCGTTGCTTCCGGAGCGGCCTCCACGGGCTCTGCGTGAACCGGAGCGGGGCTCTCTGGGGTTGAGATGGAGTCCATGGCTCTACAGTACCTGCCGCTAGATGAGGCGGGGAAGCGTTACCCAGCGAGGGCGCATACACCGTGGTACTGTCGGCACGCCTGAAAGGAAAGGGGCTTGCCGAAAAGTCAGGTCTTCTGCTTCCCGGCGATGGATATGAGCACCTCGTCCAAGGCGGATTGCCAGCCCGCCAGCCTGACCCCGAATCGAGCTGCCAGTTTCTCGTTCGACAAGAGCGAGTTGAGCGGCCTCCTGGCGGGGGTCGGATACTCGCTGGTCTTGATCGGATTTACGGACGGTTTCTTTCCGTCGAGTAATCGCGGAGCAACCTCGAAGATTGCCCGCGCGAATCCGCACCAGGAAACGCTGCCAGCGCACGTCATGTGGTAGGTTCCGGCCCAGTCGGAATCGGAGCCGAAACTGCCAGTAGGGATGCCGGTTGCGATTTCGTGCGTGGCGCGGGCAAGTTCGGCAGATGTGGTGGGGGCGCCAACCTGGTCGTCGACCACGTTGAGAGAATCACGTTCACGCCCGAGCCGCAGCATGGTCAGCAAGAAATTCTTGCCCTCAGCGGCGTAGACCCAGCTCGTTCGGAAGATCAGGTATCGCCCGCCGACGGAGCGAATCGCCTCTTCTCCGGCCAGCTTGCTTGCGCCGTAGACGCTGAGCGGATTGGTGCGATCATCTTCGATCCAGGGGCCGTTTTTTGAGCCATCGAAGACATAGTCGGTGGAGTAATGAATCAGCAGTGCTCCAGTTCTCTTTGCTTCTTCTGCGAGTAACCCGGGGGCCTGGCCGTTGATGGACATGGCGAGGTCGCGTTCGGTCTCCGCGCGATCGACCGCGGTGTAAGCCCCGGCATTGAGGATGATGTCTGGCCTGGTGTCGCGGATCTTACCGCGAATCTGATCTGCGTTGGATAGATCGAGTGTCTGGCGATTGCATGCGATGAGTTCTGACGTGTTGCCGAATTGCGAGAGGAGCGCGCGTCCCACCTGCCCGTCTGCACCCGTCACCAGCACTCGCGGACGGCTGCTCAAGCAAAGACCTCTGCGGTGGCGAGCGTCGCTCCCTGCGCGTCTTTATCGGAGACGATGGCTTCTTCCGGCTTCACCGGCCATTGGATGGCGAGTTCTGGGTCATTCCAGACGATCGTGCGCTCGCCCTTTGGGTTGTAATAGTCGGTGACCTTGTAGGCAAATCCTGCCTTCTCGCTCAGGACGAGAAACCCGTGTCCAAATCCTTCGGGTACCCAGAGCATCCGGGCATTGTCCTCGTTCAACTCCACTGCGACGTGCTTTCCGAAGTATGGAGAGTGGCGGCGCAGATCGACCGCGACGTCGAGCACGGCACCGAAGGCAACTCGCACCAGCTTTCCCTGTGCCTGAGTAATTTGATAGTGAAGGCCGCGAATGACGTTCTTCTTCGAGACGGAAAAGTTATCCTGCACCCACGTGCAGGGCATGCCGACCTCTTCGAACGCTTTGTGATTCCACGTTTCCCAGAAGGCGCCGCGACTGTCGCTGAACACTCTCGGCGTGATGAGCAGCACGCCGGGCAGGGAAGTTTCTTCAATGTTCATAGCGTGTCGCCCGATCCGCCGGGAATGTGACGCTCATTCTTCAGGGCGAGAAGATACTGGCCGTAATGGCTCTTTGCGACCGGCTTCGCAAGCTCTTCGAGTTGATCGCCGTTGATGTAGCCGAAGTGATAAGCGATCTCCTCGGGACAGGCGATCATCAGACCCTGTCGTCGTTCGATGGTCTGGATGTAAAGCCCAGCTTCAAAGAGAGAATCATGGGTACCGGTATCAAGCCACGCCATACCACGACTCATGACCTGGACCTTCAGCTTGCCGGACTGCAGATAGAGACGATTAAGGTCTGTAATTTCAAGCTCGCCGCGAGCAGATGGCTTCAGGTTCTCTGCGAGCTTTACAACATCGTTGTCGTAGAAGTAGAGTCCGGTAACGGCGTAGCGCGATTTGGGCTGCCTGGGCTTTTCTTCAATGCTGATCGCGTGGCCTGATGCGTCGAACTCCACCACGCCGTAGCGTTCTGGATCGTGAACGGGGTAAGCAAAGACAGTCGCTCCGCTGCTCAGCTTTGCCGCCTTCTGCAGATCGCGCGAGAACGACTGGCCGTAGAAGATGTTGTCGCCGAGGATGAGAGAACACGCGTCCCCGCCGATGAATTGCTTGCCGATGGTGAAGGCCTGGGCAAGTCCTTCAGGCTTAGGCTGCACAGCGTAGCTGAGGTTGATGCCCCAGCGCTTGCCATCGCCAAGAAGATCGGCGAAGCGCTGCGTGTCTTCCGGCGTAGAGATGATCAGGATGTCGCGCAACCCGGCGAGCATCAGCGTGCTCAGCGGGTAGTAGATCATTGGCTTGTCGTACACGGGGAGAAGCTGTTTGGAAACGACATGCGTGACCGGATAGAGCCTCGTTCCAGAACCACCAGCGAGAATGATTCCCTTCATTGCGCGATCCGCTCCTCGTAGTTCTGCTTGATCCAGTTGAGATAGCCGCCGCTGCGCACGTTCTCCACCCACTCGGAGTGATTCAGATACCACTCCACGGTGTGGCGCAGGCCCTGTTCGAATTTCACGGAGGGCTGCCAGCCGAGTTCGCTGGCAATCTTGCGGGCATCGATGGCGTAGCGGCGGTCGTGGCCGGGGCGGTCGGTTACGAATTTGATCAACTTGCGGCGCGGGCTAATCTTCGCATCAGGCCGTAGTTCATCGACCAGGTCGCAGATGGTTTCCACCACATGCATGTTGTTTCGCTCGCTGTTGCCGCCTACGTTGTAGGTCTCTCCGAGTTGGCCGCGGTCAAGCACGGTGCGGATAGCAGAGCAGTGATCATCAACGAAGAGCCAGTCGCGCACGTTCTGTCCGTCTCCATAAACAGGAAGCGGCTTGCCCTCAAGGGCGTTGAGAATCATGAGCGGAATGAGTTTTTCGGGGAATTGAAACGGCCCGTAGTTGTTGGAGCAGTTCGTGGTGAGTACGGGCATTTTGTAGGTATGAAAATAGGCACGAGCCAGATGGTCGGAGCCAGCCTTCGATGCGGCATATGGGCTGTTCGGCGCGTAGGGGGTCGTCTCAGAGAATGCAGGATCGTCAGGACCGAGCGTTCCATACACCTCGTCGGTCGAAACATGTAGGAAGCGGAAGTTCTCTTTGGCAGAACCCTCGAGCTCGGACCAGTAGCGGCGTGTCTGCTCGAGGAGCGTATAGGTGCCCTGCACGTTGGTGCGAATGAAGGCTCCTGGATCGATGATGGAGCGGTCGACATGGCTCTCCGCCGCAAAGTGGACAACTGCGCGAGGGCGATTCTCCGCGATGGCAGCAGCCACAGCCTCCGCGTCGCAGATGTCAGCGCGAACTAACTGATAGCGGGAATCGTCTTCCACCGACGCGAGGTTTGCAGGATTGCCGGCGTAGGTAAGCAGGTCGAGGTTTACGACGGGGGTCCCAACCTTCTCGAGCCATCGCAAGACAAAATTCGAACCGATGAATCCCGCACCGCCGGTGACGAGGATCGTATCTCTGGTAGCAGTCATTTCGTGATAGTTTCCTTAATCTGGTTAAGCCCGAGAGGAGGATGTTCAGACCGGGGCTGTGCGCTGGTTTAAATCTCTATAGGTGCGTACGGCGTAAGTCTATCGCATCCCACAGGTTGGAACTTTAAGCGAACAATCAATACGGGAAAGGGGTTCCCTTACAGGCTTTGATGCGGTTTATGCCAGAAACATACAGTCGCCGTAGCTGAAAAAACGGTACCGGTTTTCTACGGCGTGTTCGTAGGCTGCCAGGACGTGGTCGCGCCTCGCAAAGGCGCTCACGAGCATCAGCAGGCTGGACTGCGGCAGGTGGAAGTTGGTCAAGAGCCCGTTAACTATCCTGAATTGGAAACCTGGCGCAATGAAGATATCGGTATCGCCGGAGTGCGGGGCGATCGGATCGGTGCCGGCTTGAAGCGCCGCGGATTCAAGAGTACGGACCACTGTGGTCCCGACTGCGACGATCCGACGGCCCGCGGCGCGGGCGCGGTTTAGGGCGGCGGCGGATTCGGCCGAAATGCTATACCGCTCGCCGTGAAGGTGCACTTCATCTACGCGCTCCACGCGCAGGGGAGCGAAGGTGCCGAGCCCAACATGCAGGGTCACCCGCGCAATTTTGGCTCCGCGAGCTGCGATCGCATCGAGCGTCTGAGGTGTGAAGTGGAGCCCGGCCGTCGGAGCAGCGACGGAGCCGCGCTCTCGCGAAAAGACAGTCTGATAGCGCTCTCGGTCTGATGCCGCGTCGTCGCGGTGGATGTATGGCGGAAGTGGGATGTGGCCAACGCGTTCGAGCTCGCCAAAAAAGTCATCGACTGGAGCAAATTCGATCAGCCGGTCGCCAAACTGACCGCGCTCCAGGACTTCAGCTTCAAGCGCGATCGAGCCATCGTGCGCCGGGAAGACGAGCCGTTCGCCGATGGCGACTTTGCGTCCCGGCCGAACCAATGCATGCCAACGGTTTTCGCCGGCGGGCCCGGTGAGCATCACCTCGATGCGCCCCGTGGGCTTTTCTTTTTCTCGCTGCAGAGTTCGCCTGGCGTAGAGCCTTGCCGGGATGACGCGGCTGTCGTTGAGCACCAGCAGATCGCCTTCTCGTAACAGAGAAGGGAATTCAGTGAACTGGCTGTCGCGTAATGCTCCGCTCGTACGATCTATAACCAGCATGCGGCTGGTGCCGCGCTCGGCCGGGGGCTCCTGCGCAATCAATTCTTCGGGCAGGTCGTAGTCGAAATCGGTGACCAGCAGATCGTTCATCGACTCGGCAGCCCCAGGTGTTCATAAGATCGGATTCGTGCCCGTTCCAATGCGTCGTTCAGTTCCTGCCGTTTTGCGTCGAACTTATCGGCTGACAAGTCCGAGGAGACCTGCGTCCATTGTGCCCAGCTGACCACGATGCGAGTGAAGGGCTTCGGGACGAGAAAGCGGTCCCACGAATTCATAACCCAGGCCTTCTCGGGCTGCAGATGGAATGCGCCTATGGGAGCGCCGGTTGACTGTGCCAGTTTGATGGGCCCCATTTTGGTCTGGTAAATCGGTCCTCGCGGGCCGTCGGCGGTGAAGATCGCCGTGCGACCAGTTTCTATGACCTGGTTCAGCCCCAACAGTCCTTCTCGCGAGCCCCTTGAACTGGAACCACGGACAGCATCAAAGCCGAACATCCTGAGGATGCGTGTGATCAACTCACCATCGAAGCTCTGGCTGATGAGAATGACGGCATTCGACTTCCGGAAATAGACGGTGCAGGGAAGCACGCACTGGTGCCAGAAGCAGTAAATCTCCGGGCCTGCCTTTTGCCCGAAGAGAACTGGGGTGACGCCGTCTTCCGCGATGATTTCGAAGCGCCAGGTCCGCCCAAAAATCCAAAGCAGCGCCCAGACGATGCGCGGCACAATTGCCAGCACGATTCGCTGTGCCAGTGTGAATTCAGGGCTGTTCTCGCGGTTCACTCAGTCGATTTTACTGCCCCCAGCAACTTCAGAATCTGTTGCTGCTCTGCTTTCGCCTGCGGTGATCCTGCGCCGCCCCGGCCCGTATTCATGCGCGCCAGGAGCATCGAGTTCGAACCGCGCTTGTTCTTCTTCGCGGGGTCTGCTCCTGATTCAAGCAAAGTCCGAACTGCATCGGCGCACCGAGTTCGCACGGCTTTGTGCAGCGGTGACACGCCCATCTTGTTCACGCTGTTCGGGTCGGCACCGGCGTTGATGAGGACGGCAATCGCGTCTGATTGCATCTTCGGATTCCATCGCTCAGAACCAGGGCTTCCAACCGAGGCTGCATGGAGCGGCTCATCGCCAAGACGGTTTCTGGCGCGAACGTCAGCACCTTGCACGATCAGCGCGCGAATCGTCCCGGCGTCATGAGCTGCGGCAGCGAAGTGCAGAGCTGTGTCTCCGCGGTAAATGTATCGTCCCACCTGGGCAATGAAATGCTCTTTTGCAGCTGCGCGTGTTGTATTGGTGTTCTCGAAGCAGGACTTTGCCAATGCCGGATCTTCAGCCAGCAAGTGCGAAGAGTCCGCAGAGTTCCCACTCGCAATCGCAACTACCAGCTTTCGCAGTGCTGCGTCTGAGTTCACCATGCGGACCTCCTGCGGGGTTCGCGATGAGAAGAGCCGATCGGTCTATACCGCCTTCAACGCCTGCTCCAGATCGGCGATGAGATCTTCTTTATCTTCAATGCCGACTGAGAGTCGAACTAGTCCATCGGTGATGCCGACCTTGTCGCGATCCTCTGCCGAAAGCGCTGCGTGTGTCGTTGTGGCCGAGTGGGATGCGAGCGACTCAACGCCGCCAAGGGACTCGGCATTGAGGAAGAGCTTGAGTCCGCCGAGGAACTTTGCTACTTTGTCGCGGGAGCCCAGATCGAAACTCAGCATCGAGCCGAAGCCGCGTTGCTGTTTCCTGGCAAGTTCATGCTGCGGGTGGCTCTTCAATCCCGGGTAGTTCAGTCGCGTTATCTTGCCTTGAGTGGCGAGGAAATCGGCCACTGCGCGCCCGTTCTCTTCATGCTGCTTCATACGAAGGACAAGTGTCTTGATGCCGCGCAAGACGAGGAAGCACTCGAATGGCGACATGATGCCGCCGGCGGCTTTCTGAACGAGCAGAAAACGGTCTTTGTGCTCCGGCTTGGTTCCGATCAGCGCGCCACCCAGTCCATCGGAGTGGCCGTTAAGGAACTTCGTGGTTGAATGCATCACTACGTCCGCGCCGAGGGCGATGGGGCTCTGCAGCGCCGGGGACATAAACGTGTTATCGACGCTGACCTCGACACCTTTGGCATGGGCGATCTCGCAGACTGCGGCGATGTCGGTTAGGACCATCAGTGGATTGGTCGGCGTCTCAATATGGATCAGCTTGGTGTTTGGCTTGATCGCCGCTTTCACCGCTTCCAGATCGGCGGTGTCGACGTATTCAATTGCAATGCCGTAATGCTGGATGATCAGGTTGAAGAGCCGCGCGGTGCCGCCATAGACGTTAGCGGAGCAGATCAGGTGATCGCCGGCATGCAGCGTCGCGACGAGCGCGTAGATGGCTGCCATCCCGCTGGCGAAAGCATGTCCGCAGGTCCCGCCCTCAAGCGCTGCCAGGGCCTCTTCGACGCGCGCGCGGGTAGGGTTTCCGGCGCGGGAGTAGTCGTAACCCCGGCTCGATTCAATCCCGGTCAGTTCAAAAGTAGAAGTCAAGTAAACAGGCACGTTGACCGCGCCAGTGAGTGGATCAGGCTGTTGACCAGCATGCACCGCCAATGTTGCGTAATTCTGCTTTGACATGTTGTGCTTCGAACTCCAGGCTCTACTGCTTTTAGCTTACCGCGATGCCCGGACCGATGACTGGCCCTGCATCCATTCGGCCAATCGCCGCATCGAAACCGGACACACCGGAAGCCGTTCCGGTGTCGAGGAGGATCTATGGCCAGTACTCCTAAGAAATGCGCAAATCCTGCCTGCAGCTGCACCGCGCCGGACAAGGAAAAATACTGCAGCGCCCACTGTGAAGGAATTGCCGAGAAGATCGAGATAGTCTGCACCTGCGGACACGACGGCTGCACTCACGCAGGCATGCGAGGCTGAGCCTCAATCCGTTCGGTATAGAACAAAACTTCAACGGAGAAGCGGGCGGCAAACAAGGTCCTGCTGGCGATGAAGCGCGTCCTGAGGATATGCAGCTGAAGACGTTCCTAAACGCCACCTTCGAAGATCTTCTTCGAGAGGTAGCGCTCGGCTGAATCCGGAATAATTGTCGCAACTCGCTTGCCGGTACCCAACTCTCGCGCGAGTTCTACGGCGGCATGCACTGCGGCACCGGCGCTCGAGCCTCCGAGCACTCCCTCCTGTGCTGCGAGCTTCTTCACCATTGCGAAGGCATCTTCATCGCTCACCATCATCACACGATCGCAAACCTCGCGATGAAATGTATCCGGAATGAAGCTGACGCCAATTCCCTCTACGCGGTGTTTGCCCGGGGGGCCGCCTTGCAGAATGGATCCTTGTGTCTCTACCGCCACAGTGACGACCGACGGATTCTTCTCCTTGAGAAACTGAGCAATTCCCGAGAAGGTTCCGCCGGTGCCGACACCTCCGACAAATCCGTCTACGCGGCCTTCCATTTGCTCCCAGAGCTCCGCTGCCGTCGTGTCGTGGTGGAACTTCGGGTTGGCCTGGTTGGTGAACTGGCCGGCCATGAACGCGCCGGGTATTGACTCGGCCAGCTTGTTGGCCTCGGCGATCGCGCCCTTCATGCCGTCAGCCTCAGGCGTACGAACCACATCGGCTCCGAATCCGCGCATGAGGATGCACTTCTCCTCGGCGAACCCTTCCGGAACAAATAGCTTCACCTTGTATCCGCGGTTTACACCGATCAGCGCGAGGCCGACGCCGGTATTACCGGCAGTTGCTTCCACAATTGTCGATCCCGGCCGCAGAAGGCCTTTTGCCTCGGCGTCGAGAATCATGCCCAAGGCGGCGCGGTCCTTCACGCTCCCGCCAGGATTGAGAAATTCGAGCTTCGCAAAAACGGCGGCGGAACCTGCCGGTACGACTCTGCCCAACTGGAGCATGGGCGTGTGGCCTACGAGCTGTGTAATGTCGGCTGCGATGCGGTAGGTAGAAGGACTTTCGACTGCCATCGGAAGCCAGTTTAGCGTATTTGGCCTTGTTACTTCTTCGCTGCTCCGGCCTTCTTGGCGCGACTCTCGGGGAAGTACCCAGTGCGAGTCCTTACGATCAGCTTGCCGGTCCCAGGTTCCTCGGCCGTAACCTGTACGCGGCGGAAACCGGGTTGATTCGAAGGCTTGTTGGAGCGGTAGCCGATGGTGTACTGGCTGCGGATGTCGCGTGCCACTTCAGCTGCAATCTGATCAACCTGCTCAATGTTTTTTGGAAAGAAGGCAATGCCGCCAGTCTCAGCGGAGAGCATTTCCAGTGCCCGTTTCGCATGCCGTACTTCTGCGCGGCTCATCTCATCACCAAAAAGAAGACCGATGGAGTAGATCACCGGACCCGAGAGCTCCTGAACGCGACGGATTGTCTGTTCCAGAGAAAGGGTTGAAGCATTGTCTTCGCCGTCGGTGACGATCACAAGGACCTGCTTAGGCCGATTGGCGTCGGATACGAGCTTGTCTGCCGAGGCAACAACCGCGTCGTAGAGGGCGGTTCCACCGCGCGATTCGATGTGGGCAAGGCCATCGCGCAGTTTGTTCACGTTCGAGGTGAATTCCTGGTCGATATAGGCTTCGTCAGAGAAGTTGACGACGAAAGCTTCATCCTGCGGATTGGAAGCCTCAACGAGGTCGAGCGCAGCCTTGTTGACCGATGGCCGCTTCTTCGACATCGATCCGGAATTGTCGACTACCAGCGCGATCGATACCGGCAAATCGGAGTGCTGGAAACTAACGATGTTTTGCTTCGCACCGTCTTCGAAGACCTGGAAGTTTTCCTTCTTCAGATTCTGAATAAGCTGGTTGCTGCTCGACAGCACTGTAGCATTCAGGATGACCTCTTCCACATCGGTGTGGAGAACGTAGCTCTCTCCCTCTCTTTTCAGCGGCTCACTACCTTGTGGTGTTGGGCTTTCAGCATCAGGAGAACGGACAGGATCGCGATCCACAGTCAGCGACGGAGCCTGCGTCTGTGCGGCGGGTGGGGCCGGCTTTGCAGGCTGTTGTGCCTCAAGGGAGAGTGCTGAAACCAGAATAAGAGCGGAAAGGACCGATTTATTGCAGAGGCGCATAGTATCCGGTTCGAGCATGGACCGTTAGTGGAGGCAGACCCGATGGCGGGGTAAGCTTAACCTTCACTTTACGCCACTTGCCGTCACGCGAGGCATTCTTGGAGGTGTATCCGATCACGTATTGATTACGCAGCTCGGTGGAAATCTTTTCGGCGATGTCGCTCATTTCCGCGATGTCGTCTACCCGGAAGAGGCGGCCGCCCGTTTCTTCGCAGAGTTCGTTCAGCAGGATCGGACCGGTTCGCTCTTCTGGGGTCGCAGCGTAGGGGTCGAAGATTCCGATGGAGTAAATCTCAACATCTGACTCGCGGACCTGGGAACGAACTTCACCCTCAGTGTAGCGGGAGCGGTTATCTCCGCCGTCTGAAACGACGAGCAGGGCCTTGCGCTCGTGCTTGGCCTCTTTCATTTTGGCGACGCCGAAGTAAATTGCATCGAGTAGAGCAGTGCGGTGTCCGCTTCGGACCGTGGCCAGGCGCGCCTGGATCTCTTCTACGGAATTGGTAAAGTCCTCGATCAGCTCGGGCCGATCGTTGAAGCCGATGATAAAGAACTCATCTTCAGGATTGGCAGTCTTGGCGAACTGCAGGATGGACTCGCGCGCCCTCACCAGCTTCGAGTTCATCGAGCCCGAAAGGTCGAAGATGATTCCGATCGAAACCGGCGCATCCTCAGCCGCGAAACTCTTGATGCGCTGCTCGCCGTTGTTCTCCAGGATCGTGAAATCTTCCTTCTCCAGACCCGTAACTAGCCGGTTCATCGGGTCGGTCACAGTGATGGGCACGAGGACCATGTCGACATTCATGCGAATGACAGAGCCGGGCTTCACTCTCTCTTTTGGGGCTCCAGTAATCGCAGGTGCATCAACACCCTTAGGGGCACCTGCGGCCGGTGTGTCGGTCGCTGAGGGAGGTGGAACATGCACTTTGTTGAGGGGATCGTCCTGAGCCCAACCGGGGGCAGCAGAAAAGCCGGCCAGCGCCAAGAAGCAGGTCAAAGTGAGCCGCAGGTTGCGACTCGATCCGTGCGACGCCTCGGAGCGATGGAGGAGTGGTTTCATTTGCTCGCACCAGAGAATGAAGGCGATCTTAGCATGCCCGGGGGAAACCCTGCGTTTCTCCACGGATGCCCTCGTTTTCTTTGACGTTGCCTTCCCGAAATCCGTCATCTGCATTGGGATACAATCGTCTCTAAGCGACAGTTCCATCGGCACTTCTGCATAGATTTCCGTTTCTAGATCAGGGAGCAAGCCCGTTCGCATGGCAAGTATTTATCCGTTCCGCGCGTGGCGCTACAACCCAACGGCTGTACCCCTCGAAGACGTCGTTACTCAGCCGTACGACAAGATCACACCGGCTATGCAGGAGGGTTACTACCAGCGCAGCCCCTACAATCTCGTCCGAATCATTCTCGGGCTACCCGAGCTGTTTGATGCCGAAGGCGGAGACAATGTGTACTCGCGTGCCGCTCGCGACTTCAAGGCGTGGCGCGAGCAGGGGGTTCTAGTCAGAGAGAAGGATCCCTGCATCTTTGCCTACTCGCAGCGATTCAAAGTCCCCGGGGCAGACGAGGTAAAAGAACGCCGAGGCTTCATCGCGCTGGGGAAACTGCACGATTATGCTGACCAGGTCGTCTTCCGTCACGAGCAGACCCTTTCCAAGCCCAAGAGCGACCGGCTCAACCTGCTGAAGGCGACGCGAGCCCACTTCGGCCAGATCTTCATGCTCTACTCTGACCCGGCAGGCACGGTGGAGAGGCTTTTGTATGACGGAGCCGGACCGGCAGACGCCCAGGTCACCGACGAATATGGGGTGCTCCATCGCGTCTGGCGAGTCAACGAACCAGCTGTGATCCGCATGCTGGCGTCGACCATGGACGACAAAAAGCTGATCATTGCCGACGGTCACCATCGCTACGAGACTGCGCTGAATTATTCAAAAGAACACGCCCCAACCAGCGTTGCGAGAACCGAACACAGTGCCAATGAGCTGCCGCATCCGCCCTATCCGGAGGGTGCGGTGATGATGACATTTGTCAACATGGACTCTGATGGCCTGGTCATTCTCCCGACGCATCGGGTTGTGCACAGCTTGCCGGTCTTCGATCCCGCCAATTTCGCCAAGGCAGCGGAAGAGTTTTTCTCGACGGAAATGCTTCCGGAAGCCCCGGCAGCGAGTTTCCTGGAGACTCTTCGCAAGCAAAAGGGAACCGCGTTTGTTGCTGTGACTCGAACAGGCGCCGTGCTACTGCGTGCCAAGCCGGAAGCGGTCGCATGTCCTCTATCGGCTTTGCCAGAGAACCAGCGCCAGCTCGACCTCAGCCAGCTGCACACCATCCTCCTCGACAGGATCCTAGGCCTTGACGCAGAAAAGGTTCGCGAACAAACCAACATTCGATACCTCCGCGATGCGAGCGAAGCAGTTGATCAGGTGAGGCGCGGTGAGGCCGATGTCGCCTTCCTGACCAATCCAGTGACGATGGAGCAACTGCGCGAAGTGGCATTTGCAGGATCGGTGATGCCACAAAAATCAACTGACTTCTACCCGAAGCTGCTGAGCGGCCTCACCATCTATGCGCTGGAGTAGTACATCCGCTCTACTTGTGACTCTTGCGCTCGCGGCGGCCGCGCAGCAGACGCCCTCACCTCAATCCGCCGCTCCGGCTCCGGGACCTCGCTTCGTGGTAATCATCGATGCGGCCCACGGAGGCGAAGACACCGGCGCGCATCTCTCCAGCGGTCAACTGGAAAAAGCCGCCAACCTCGCGCTCAGCGTTCGTCTGCGTTCGTTGCTCACAGCACGCGGATTCCAGGTGATCACGACTCGCGAGAACGATTCCTTCGTCGAGTTGAACCGCCGCGCAGAACTTGCCAACCACGCCAACGCTGCGGCTTGCATAAGTCTGCATGCGACGGAAAGTGGTTCTGGCGTTCATCTCTTCGCGTCATCGCTTGCACCTGCGAATCCGACCCGATTTACGCCTTGGAAGACCGCACAGGCAGCCTGGGAGACGCGCAGCCTGGCACTGGCTGGGGCAGTGAACTCCGCACTTACTCACGCTGGCCTGACCGTCACTCTTGGCCGCATTCCGTTACCGGGAATTGAGAGCATGACGTGTCCTGCCCTCGCGGTCGAACTGGGGCCGCAGCGGGACGCAGACAAGAAGGTCACTGCCGAGCCGGACAGCCCCGACTACCAGGCACAGGTTGCCAGCGCGCTGGCAGCCGCCGTCCTCGAGTGGCGATCCGATCCCAATCGCACGGGGGCTCGCCAACCGTGATTCCCCGCTACCAGAAAGTGCTGTTCGTCATTCTCCTCATCGCCGCGCTCGGCATGGGGTTCAAGCTATGGCAGCTTCGCGACCGCGCTCACAAGAGGCTATTGGCTGGGCAGACTCTCGCTCCAACTGCCGCCCCGGTTGTGGCTCCGGCTGAACAGGCGACTCTGGTCGTGGCCAATGATCTCGATGATTCGCTTGCTCCCCAGATGCACTCTCTTCCGTTGCCGGCTGATCCGGGAGCACGGGCACGCGCCGTACTTGGCAAACTGCTCGATCTCTACGCTGCGCCTGAATCGACGCATGAGATCCCGGGGGGTGCCGCTTCGGTCGATCAGGTATTTCTACTGCGAGCACAAGGGACGAAGAACTCTGGTGACCAGTTAGCAGTCGTGAACCTGACTGGTACCTTTGCGGCAAGCCACCCGGCGGGACTGGAGACTGAATCCCTGACAGTTCTTTCGATCTGCGCGACACTTCGGGCGAATCTCCCGGCGATCACGCAGGTGCGCTTCCTCGTGGACGGTGTTGAACGGCCAACGCTCGCCGGCCATGCCGACCTTACACGAACCTACCTGACCAGCGAGGCCACGCCCGTAGAAGGAATAAAGCCTTGAGCGAAACCCGTTCGACTCCCACCATTGGCGTATTCGACTCCGGCTTCGGCGGGCTCACTGTCCTCGCTGCTCTGATGCGAAGAATGCCTCACGCGCGCTACTCCTTCATCGGCGACACAGCGCGTCTGCCCTATGGCTCAAAGTCGCGCCGGACCGTAGCGCGCTACGCCGCCGAGAGCGCGCAGTTCCTGGTTCGCGAGCAGGGCGCTGAGTTCCTCGTCATCGCCTGCAATACTGCCAGCGCTCTGGCACTCGATGCCATTCAGGATGCAGTTCCGGTCCCTGTGCTGGGAGTGATTGAGCCCGGCGCTGCCGCAGCGCACGCCGCCTCACAATCGGGAGATGTCCTCGTCATCGCGACGGACGCAACCGTGCATAGCCACGCATACAAGGCCGCCTGTGCTGCCAAGAATCTGCGCGCCTACGAGAAGGCCTGCCCGCTGCTCGTCCCTCTTGTTGAGGAAGGGTGGATCAACCACCACGTTACTGACGCGGTAGTCCGCATTTACCTGGGCGAGCTCACCAGCGATGCCGCAGCCGCAGGCATGAGCGCTGACACGCTGGTGCTCGGCTGTACCCACTATCCTTTGCTGCGCCCGCTGATTGAGCGCGCCGCGCCGCGTGGGATTACCGTAATCGACTCCGCAGAGTCCACTGCTGATGCGGCTGCTGCTCTGATTGAAACCGTTGTACCGTCGGCTTCGCGGGGCATGAGTGAGCCCACCGAGATTCACTGTTTTGCAACGGACTCGGTCGAGAAATTCGAACGCCTTGGTTCACGGTTCCTGGGCAGAACCACCGGGAAGGTTCAACTGGTGGACCTCGGCGGCTAGATTATTCCGCTAGCTGTTCAGTCTTCGTTGCATCGGCATCGGCTTTGCGGGTGGCATACAAGTAGAAAGCCAGCCATGCTGGTGCGGTCCAGACCAGCGCCCCCGTGTCTATCCATTTGCCCTTAAGTAATTCAAACGATGAGATCGCCAGCATTGCTGCCAGTGGAAGAATTGTTCGACCGGCTTTCTCTGCACTACCGACTCCCGCAATAATGCATGGCAGCAGTACCGCTTCATCGGTAAACCATGAGTAGGGCGCACAGAGAACAGAGACAAGTAAGAGCAACAATCCATGGTCCAGCCAAATCCACCTGTCTCGCCGCTTGAAAAAGTAAACTGTTCCCCATATACAGGCAGCTGACACAGGTAGAAACTGAACCCATGCTTTTTGCGGTCCGACGGCAAGGCGGAACATCCGGCTCAGATTCCAGATTGGCGTCTCCGCGGGTTTCGACAGATGAACGAACGCAATCCACTGGGACCACACCTGGTGGTTGACCAACCAGACCGCCGCAGAAGTCAGAAATAGGGCGGCAAAGAATCCGGCCAGGACAGCATAGGCTTTGCTTCTGATCGCCCATAAAAGAATCACGATACCGAACGGGAGAAATAAGTGTGGCTTCGCCGCGCAGGGCAGAAGAGCAATGCCCGCGAGCAAAGGATGCTGCTTGTGAAGTAACAAAAATAGCGAAACGGCAAGCAGCAAGAACACGCCGATCTGGCCAATCAGTATGTTGATGAGTATTGGCGAAAAACTCAGTCCCAACACCCAGGCAAGAGCCGCTTGCCGCCTTTCGTGAAGTTTAGCGATGACCCAAATCGACACGCCAACGGAGGCGAGTTGTAGCAGGAGCCAGAACCTGGCGGCAGTATCGAAATTTAGAAATCCGAGTGGCGCGACCATCCACATGAAAAATGGTGGATTCATTGGAATCACCGGGAACCTCGAGCCAGCTGAATATTCCAGACTCCAAACTGCGTCGCTCGCATACGGGTCTTTGCCTTGCACTAATAGCTTGCCCGCCGCCCAATACTCAACAAAATCCCGGGTGGCGACGTGGTCATAACTGGCAGTGATGGCTACTCCGCCGAGCAGAACTGCGAAGCCCAGCGCGAGCAGAAGAAAGCCAGCGGTAAGTACCTTCGATACTCGAATGCGTGAGCCCTTTCTTGCCTCACTCGCATTCTCGCGCAAGCTTCCCTCGTGATGTTCAAACAAGGCTGAATTCCTCTTGGTGGAGACGCTGAGGGTATGTGAGATCTGCTAGCTTGTTGGCATTCTATCCTTCACGCCATCGTTTACTGACACCAAAGTATGGAGAAGCCATAGATCGTTCGCTAAAGAAATATGCATTCTCACTCTGACGAAATGCTGAAAACCGCTCTGATATCCTGAACTTCGGCTTCAGCAAGCGGTCGGATAATTGCGGCGAGCCGCGGAGGAACCGGAAAAGCATGATCAATCTGTCGGGCAAAACGGCTGTTGTCTTCGGGCTGGCCAACAAGCGTTCCATCGCCTGGGGCATCGCCCAGAAGCTCTCTGCAGCCGGAGCCACCCTGGCTATTTGCTACCAGAACGAGCGCATGCGCATCGAAGCTGAGGAGTTGATCAAGGACCTTCCTGGCGCCAGCGGCTTCCAATGCGATGTCTCGGTCGACAGCGAGATTGCTGCGCTTTTCTCCACGCTTAAGGAGAAGTATGGAAAGCTCGATGTACTCGTGCACGCTGTGGCCTTTGCGCCCGCTGAAGATCTAAAGGGCGACTTCATCAACACCAGCCGCGAGGGCTTCCGCATCGCGCATGATGTCAGTGTCTACTCGCTCATTGCTGTCTGCCGAGCAGCTGCGCCCCTGATGACCGAGGGCGGCAGCATCATGACGCTCACGTACTTCGCTGCCGAGAAGGTCGTGCCGAACTACAACGTGATGGCGCTGGCTAAGGCGTCACTTGAATCTTCTGTTCGATACCTTGCTGCGGGATTGGGTCCTAAGAACATTCGCGTCAACGCCATTTCAGCCGGACCTATCAAGACGCTTGCGGCGCGCGGTATCGGCGCGTTGGGCGACATGCTGAAGATGGCCGCTGATCGCGCTCCACTCAAGCGCAATGTCGATCAGCTTGAAGTGGGAGGAGTAGCTCTCTTCCTCGCCAGCGACCTGTCGAGTGCGGTGACGGGCGAGACGCTGTACGTCGACTGCGGCTACAACATCATGGGGTTCTAGCGGAGGAGCCCTGTTCGATCAACACAGTGCAGCCAATTCTTCCCTGGGGATCTCTTCACGGTGTCGACAAATAGAGCTTCATGAGCAGGCGCAAGCGACCTGACTACGCCCGGTTCACCACGCTTCTGCCACTCCCTTCCAACCATCCAGAGTTCCGCGACATCCAAGCCGTTTTCGGTTTGTATAACCGTGCTTTCGGTTGCTTTCAATGCGGACAGCAGTGCTCTTGTGGTGCAGTCTCATCCCGTCCATGGTCTTTAGCTCCACTTCCGCCTTGAGCCAAAGGCAAGAATCTACTTCATCACCAGACGTCGCCAGCCATCGGAAAGATGGAGCCACACTCAGCAGGGAATCACACCTTCTCGAAGTGGGTGATTCAGATGCAGACAAGAGAGAATTCGCAAGTGCCACCATCCGTCCAGTCGGGATTAGGCAACGAGCCGATTTCAATCGCAATATCTATTACAAGAACAAACTGGAAAAATCGATTGAAACGGGCTGGCTGCCAAACAATATCCCATTCGTCTTTGACTTCCTCGTGGGCAGTCGATACAACGAGTGGCCTCTGCACTACACACTCGTGCCGAACATCGCATCCGTTCGCTGGCAACTCGACAACATATGGGGATGGAAAATATTTCGAGGCAACACAGATTTCTCTTTCAGCGGCTCATACACGGCGATACCACGTGGAGCAGAAACCCGATATTTTGCATTTGACTATGGCATTCGTCGCAACTTCATTCCGCCACGATCACGCATTGTCCCCTATGTCGAAGGTCGCGGCGGAATCGGCAACATCAACGCCAAAGGTCCTCGAGGGGTGTACTACGCACAGGGTCAGGACATGACCTTCACTCTCATGGTGGGCAGCGGCGCGCGCTACAACCTTAGCCCGCGGTATGGCGTCTCTGCAGGAGTGACGTACATGCACGTCTCTAACTTCTACCTGTCAGAACCGCGATACGAGGATTTCGGAATCAATGTGTATGGACCCATGGTTGGCGTCTATATGCGCCTTGGCAAAGCAAAGGAGAACGGGCTTCGTTAACGCACAGGAAAGGGAAGGGTTGCGCGCCGGGACCCCAACGTCTTCTCATCTATCTCGTCTATAAATTGAGGCACAATGGCATCTACCTCAGTTCTTTCGCCCGCGACCGGGCGACCTAGATTTTATCTGATTCTCTGGGCCATGCTAGGTCTCACGGCGGCGTTTGTTTTCGTTACTTCGGAAGTTCTGCTTGCAACGGACTACCCTATGTACCACGCTTATCGCCTGCAGGTGATAGCGGACCGTCATCTTCTCATTCCCCATGCTCTGAGCGGCACCATTGCTTTGTTGGCAGGGCCTGCTCAGTTCTGGCCGCGATTGCGTGAACGCCATCTGCAATTACATCGGATCATCGGGCGCCTCTATGTCGTGTCTGTCTTTGTTGGTGCCCTCACTGGAGTTGCTCTCGCCTCCGGCCGGCCAGGCCTACCGGGCACCTCAATGCAGGCAGGAGTCTGGATTATCTGCACAGTTGCCGCCCTAGTTGCCGCTCGCAATCGCCAAATCACGCAACATCGGCAATGGATGGCTCGCTCTTATGCTGTTACATTTACCTTTGTCTCCAGCCGTGTCCTCAACCTCTGGCCGCGCTACTGGAGCCATCTTGGCGACTCCCTTGCGGCTGTCGGTGTCATTGCCTTTACGTTGGCTTCTCTTCTTCTCGTAGATCTCGGCATCGACTGGCACGAGTTAACCACCCGGCGCGAGTGATTACAGAAAGTCAGCCTTGTCGTCTAATCTGGACTGGACCGCATTGAAAGACGAAGTACTCATTCTTGGTGGTGGAGTGGCAGGTTGCGCTGTCGCAATCTCACTCGCTCGCAAAGGGCGAAGCGTTACGCTCATCGAGCGAGAACCTACGCCGCGACACAAGGTGTGCGGCGAGTTCCTCAGTGGTGAGGCGCTCGAGGATCTGGATCTGCTGGGCATCAACGTTGCCGATCTAGGCGCTGCCCCGATCCATTGCGTGAGGCTTGCGGCGGCGCGGCGCGCTGCAGAGGCACCGTTGCCGTTTCCTGCGGCTTCACTCACGAGAAAAACGTTGGACGCGGCTCTGATTGCACGAGCTGTCGACGCGGGAGTTTGCATCGAACAAGGTCGTAGTGTTCAGTCTCTGAGGCGCCAGGGCGACACATGGCTAGCCACGCTTGACGACGGTGAGACTCGGGAAGCCCCCGCCGTTTTTCTTGCCACTGGTAAGCACGACGTTCGAGGCCATGCGCGGCCGAAAGATCCTGAGCGGTGGATTGCGTTCAAAACATATTTTCGGCTGGCTCCTGACCAGGCAGCTGAACTCGCGAACGCATCTGAGCTGATGCTTTACCCCGGAGGCTACGGTGGCCTTCAGCCGGTTCAGGGAGGAATTGCGAACCTTTGCTGCGTGGTTCAACAGCGATTTCTTGCGAAAGCAGGCTTTCGCTGGGAGAACTTTCTTGCGAAGATGCAGCACGATTGCCCGCATCTGGCGATGAGGCTTGCCGAAGCGGAAGAGTTGCTTTGCAAGCCTGTTGCTGTCACCCATATCCCGTACGGTTTCATGCGCAGCGTGACAGAAGAAGGCCTCTACTGCATCGGAGATCAGGCGGCCGTTATTCCATCCTTCACCGGTGATGGCATATCGATCGCATTGCACACCGCGCGTTGCGCCGCCACCGCCTATCTTGCTGGAGAGCCAGCACAGCTCTTCCAAGCCAAACTGCGATCTGCGCTCCTGAACCAGATGCTGCTCGCCCGGATCGCTGCTGATGGTTTGAACAATTCTTTCGCACGGGCGGTGCTGCCGTTCTGCCTGAGAGTATGGCCAGGCGTAATGCGGGTGACTGCAGCCCTTACTCGCATCTCGCAGCCAGCGGCCGTTACTTCACATGCAATCGCAAGATAATATCCAACCGATCTCAGTCTTTGAGATCTCTGCCTCTTTCAGTATCATCCGGGTCTCGATCTATCCGCGCCTTCTGTGAGACCGGTGGGCGCTTCGAAAAACAATCAAGCTGCGGCACACCGGAGAAGTCTGAAAATGAAACGTTGCATCCTTCTTGTACTGGCAGTCATATCCGCTCCTTCGCTGTTCGCTCAATACCAGACGTTTGTCGTCGATACCAACGCCAGCGAGGTCAAGATCTCGCTCAAGACAACACATGAGCTTGTTAACGGGACCTTCGGCCTGCAGGCCGGATCGATCAAATTCAATCCAGGCGCTTCAAATCTCTCGGGATCAATCGTGGTACTGGCAGCGAGCGGCAAGACAGGCAATCACAGCCGGGATAAGAAGATGTACAAGGACATCCTCGAGGTTGAACGGTACAACACTATTTCTTTTGCGCCGAAATCGTATGCAGGCACTTTAGCACCTTCCGGTGATTCATCGATTCAGGTGAGCGGAACTTTTACTCTGCTTGGAACACCTCACGAGATCACTGTTCCCATGCAGATCCATCTGGAATCCGCCAGTGCCACGGCCAAGATTCATTTTGTGGTGCCTTACGTTCAATGGGGGTTGAAGAACCCAAGCTTTCTATTTTGGAAGGCGGAGAATGACGTCGCAGTCGATGTCAATCTCAAAGGCACGATTGCAAAATAATCGGTCGCCGATGACTCCGGCGACCTGAATGCAATCGTCCGTTGCACAGTCGATCTATAGGTACCTCATGTTCTGAAGGTCTTCGAGCAAGGTCGGACCTGATGGATTCCAACCCAGGTCGTTGCGCGTCTTCTCGCTGGAGGCCGTGATGTCCAAGCTCGCAAATCCGGCAAGAAACCCGAAATACGCAGCAGCTTCTTCCTGCGAGATGGATTTGACGGGTATTTTAAGACCGCGCCCGATGGCTTCGGCGATGTCTTTGGCCCGTACACCTTCTTCTGCGACGGCGTGATAACGAGCTCCGGAACGGCCCTTCTCCAGTGCAAGCCGATATAGTCTCGCAGCGTCCAGCCGAGGGCCTGCTGCCCAGCGGTTTTCCCCATCGCCGATGTAAGCAGCGAAGCCTTTCTCGCGGGCGATCTGGATGGAGAACGAGACGAGGCCCTGCTTTTGAGTATCGTGGACTTGGGGCAGACGGATGACTATCGTTCTCACTCCCTGTTTCTCCAATGCGGCCGCGGCATGTTCCGACGCTCGTGGAAAGGCTGGCGAGATTGGTGCCGGCGGATCATCCTCTGTCGCCGCGCGCCCTTTGGCAATCAGGGCAACACCGCTGGTGACAATCAGCGGCTTGTCGGATCCTACCAACACTTCGCCTAACGTTTCGATGGCTCGCTGGTCCTCTTCACAGTTCTGCTTGAACCTCGAAAAGTCATGATTGAATGCTGTGTGGATCACAGCGTCAGCCGCGGCGGCCCCGCTGCGGAGACTGTTTAGATCTTCCAGACTGCCACGATGCACCTCGGCGCCGGAAGCGGCCAGCTCCTGTGCACCCTCCTCGCTGCGAGTGAGGCCAAGCACGCTATGGCCTGCGCCAATCAGATCCTTTACAAGCGCTGAACCGATGAAACCTGTCGACCCTGTTATGAAAACACGCATATGAACTCTCCAAGTCTGAATTGAGTGAAGTTGAGATGAACTTAGGGATCAGTGGCCAGACGAGGGTGCTGTCGGCTCCTTACTAGTGATTGCGTTCAGTTCCGCCAGTACCTCGGTAGGGATCTGCAATGCGGCAGCCTTCAAGTTTTCGCGAAGATGTTCCACCGAGGATGTGCCGGGAATTACCAGTACGTTGGGTGATCGGTGCAGAAGCCACGCCAACGCCAGCTGCATGGGAGTTGCTTTGAGCCGGGATGCCGCCTGGGACAACGCCTCCGACTGTAAGGGACTGAAGCCGCCCAGCGGAAAGAAGGGCACATATGCAATCCCGTCCTGGTTCAATGCATCGACGAAGGCGTCGTCTTCCCGATGTGCGAGGTTGTATTGATTCTGAACGCAAACAATGGGAACGATTCGCCGTGCGTCATCGACTTGCCTGGGTGTGGCATTGCTCAACCCGATGTGACGGATCAGGCCCTTCTGCTGGAGTTCCGCGAGCACGGAGAGTGGCTCTTCGATCGAACCATCGGACGGCTTATAAATGTCGAATGTCAGCCTCAGATTCACTATGTCCAAAGCATCGAGACCCAGATTTCGCAGATTATCGTGAATTGCCGAAGTCAGACCTTCGCGGGAAGTATCCGGGATCCAAGATCCGTCGTCGCCACGCCGTGCTCCAACTTTGGTGACGATCACTAGGCTTTTTGGATAAGGCGCAAGCGCTTTTCGGATGATCTGGTTCGTAATGTGAGGGCCATAAAAGTCGGACGTGTCTATATGGTTCACGCCGCTGGCGATTACCTCTCGCAGCACTGCAATGGCTGCATCAACGTCGCGCGGGGGACCCCAAACCAGTTTGTTGCCCTCTCGCCCTGCCAACTGCATGGCGCCATAGCCCATCCGATTCACGCTCAATGAGGTGCCGGCAAAAGTGAAGGCGTTTGACGATTGTTTTTGTGGCATATTGATACCTCGGGATTCGTATTGGATCGCTCGCCGCGGGTTCAACTTGACTCTTAGCCGCGTCGGTCACTAAAACGGAGAGTGTCTCCGAAAGAGTAGATAACCGGAGGTTCTCTCCGGTTGCAGGATTTTTTTAGATGCCAAAAAAGTATTCGAAAGCGGGGCCTCGAAAACCCAGAACCGACGCTGCCCGCAATCGTGAGCGCATTCTGGAGGTTGCGAAGGAGGCTTTTACGCGAAACGGGGCGGATGCGAGCCTTGACGAGATCGCAAAGCAGGCCGAAGTTGGTGCCGGCACACTCTATCGCCACTTTCCGAACAGGGATGATCTGATCGAAGCTGTTTACAAGAGTGAGGTCGAGAAGATCGCGGCTGCAGGGCGAAGACTCGCGGAAGAGAAGCCGCCATTAGACGCGCTTCGCGCGTGGATGCTGATGTTTGTCGACCACATTGCCGCAAAGCTGATCATCGCGCCGGCGCTGAATTCGATCGTCGGAGGTCCCGGCCGCTTGTATGAGGGATCTCGCGGCCAGGTTCAGGAAGTAGTCGAGCTCCTGGTCAGGCGCGCGGTAAAGAGCGGGGAGATGCGCAAGGACGTCGATGCCTTTGATCTGATGCGGGCTCTGATCGGCATGGCCTACGTCCAAGTCGGACCTGACTGGAAGCAAAGCGCAAGACGACTTGTTGATGTCCTCATCGCAGGTTCGCGGCCGGTCAAGTAGAGTTATTTCGCGTCGGGCGCCAGCGCCCCTTTCAGCTGCACATCTCCGCTTACAGTTTTCGGGTCGACGATCAGCTCCTTCAGTTTTGCTTCGACGTCCGTGGGAACATCTTTCTGGTTGCGCCCGCCCAGATATTTCGGGAGGAATTCCTCGATCGCCGTGACCATCGCGAGATTGTTGATGGGGCGTGCGAATCCGTGTCCTTCATCAGGAGCGACCAGGTACTCGACCGGTTTGCCGTTGTCGCGAACCGCAGCAACGATCTGGTTGCTCTCGCGAATATTCACACGCGGATCGTTCTTCCCCTGCACCACCATCAGCGGAGTCACAATGTCCTTTGCCTTGGTCAACGGCGACTCCGCCATTAGCAGCGCCTTGCCTTCAGGAGTGGTGGGATCAGCCATGCGCGTATACATTTGCTTTCGCCCGGCTTCCCAGTAGGGCGGAATGGCATCTAGAAGAGTGATCAAGTTCGACGGCGCGACGATTGCTACTGCTGCCGCATACACATCGGGGGTAAAGGCTACGCCTGCAAGCGTTGCATATCCACCGTATGAACCGCCCGCGATGGCGACCTTTTTCGCATCGACAGTACCGTCCGCGATCAGAGCCTTCACGCCCCAGGTCAGGTCATCCTGCATCTTGCGGCCCCACTCGCCGTTTCCGGCGTTGAGGAATTTCTTTCCATATCCCGTTGACGCGCGGAAGTTAGGCTGCAGAACTGCGTATCCGCGATTTGCGAAGAATTGCGCGAAGGTGTCGTATCCCCAGGTATCCCGGCCCCACGGACCGCCATGCGGAAACACCACGAGAGGCAGATTCTTTGCAGGCAGGCCCTTCGGCAGCGTGAGATAGGCCGGGATCTCAAGGCCGTCGGATGACTTGTACCGATATGGCTTGCGCTCTGAAAGAGCATCGCGTGGCAGTTCTTCACGAATTCGGAACTGCAGATCAAGCTTTTTCGCCTTCCGATTCCAAACGTACGTCTCGCCCGGTTCTGTATCGCTGTTTGCATTCACGATCCAGATGTTTTCGTCTTTCGATCGAGCGCCAAAATTGATTTCTTTGTTTGGTAATTTCGACTGCAGCCACTTGTACTCGCTCTCGAAGCCCTTGTCTTTGAAGTAGAGCCGCGAGCGATCGTCTTCATACCGCGTGAAGAGGACGCGATAGTCCACTTCCGATTGCAAAAGGCCCTCTGAATCGACACGGTTTTCGGGATCGCTCTCGTACTTTTTCGTCGAACCCGTTGCTGGATCCATCGTCTGGATCTCGGTGAGGTCGACCTCGCCCTTGTTTGTAACGAGATAGACCTGCTTATTCTCAGAGTCAAAACCCGCCACGCCGCAGGACTCGAGAACCGTGCAGCTGTAGATCAGCTTGAAGCCGTCCGGCTCAACTCGCAAGATCTCGGTGTCTCCAGCCTTGTTGGTGCGCTCCGCAATTCGAAGCGTTCCGGCATTATCGAAATCCCAGCCGGCAATCTGTTCCGTATTCTGCTTTACCAGTTTCTTTTCGCCACTGGAAATTGAGAGCTCATACAGGTCGTGCCACTTCGGGTCGCGGTCGTTGAGGCCAATGTAAAGCGAATCGGGCTTCGCCTTTGGGGCCGCGTAAATCATGGTTCGCACGCCCTTGTAGCTGGTCAGGGCGCGGGTGGCCGGGGTTCCCGTCGCAGGATCGGCTGCCTGCGTGGGGTCGATGGCATACACGTTGAAATTCTCATCGCCGCCCGCGTCCTGCGAGTAGAGCAGGTACTTCGAGTCTCGGCTCCAGAAGTATCCACGCACTGGTCGCGTCGCCTCATGACTCATGGGCCGCGCGGCGCTGAAGGGTTCGACAGCCTTCTTCACCCAGATGTTGCGCGTGCCTTTGTATGGCTTCAAGAACGAGATGTACTGGCCGTCGGGCGAGATCTGCGCGCCGGCGATCTGAATCTCGCCGAAGAAAGCAGCCCGGTCTATGATGGCCGGCTGCTGCGCAAAGGACGAAGTTGCCACAAGTGCTCCTGAGGCTACGATGGCTGCCGAAAGAACCCGGTTCATGACTGCCTCCACGTTGGTCGTTTTAGTCAGCTTTCGAAGATTACTCCCAGGGGCCGGCAAATCCCAACCCGCTTTTGCGGGGGCCTCTTTTACATTTTGCAGATTTCGGTCCACACCCCTTCATCGATCGGCAGCCCAAGCTTGCGATTCTCCTCCCGAAGGCGCAGCGTGCTCTCGCCGGGATAGCGTACTGGTTTGTCAGATTCAGCGGGTTTGGTAAGGTGCAGGGAAGAGACGATCTCGTCAGCGATCTGGTCCATGCGGGCTGACTCTCCAAGGGTTCGCGGGTCAATCGCAATGAACACCTGGGAGAGCCCGGTTTCGCGCAGCGGGTCATTTGCAATCTGATTTGTCGCAGTCCCAAGTGCAGTCGTTGTCGCGATCAGATCCAGCATGACGGCCAGTCCCGATCCTTTCCAGAAGCCGATCGGAAGAAGCCGCTGCGAATTCTCGATCGCAGCAGGATCGCGAGTGAGATTGCCCTCAGCATCGAAGCCACCATCGATGGGTAGCTGCTCGCCGCGGCGTCGATGGCTCTCAAGTGCACCGTAGGAGAACTGCGACATTGCCATGTCGAGCACCACATGCCCCTTCGCACGTGGTACAGCGATCACGAGCGGATTGTTGCCGATTGCCGGCTCCGATCCGCCCCACGGGGGCAGATTGGGCATGGTGTTTGTCCAGCAGAGGCCAATCACCCCGGCGTCGGCGGCCTGCCAGCCATAGGTTCCGCCGCGCATCCAGTGATTCGTGTTTGCCATCGCCACGGAGCCGATGCCGTGTTCGCGACTCAATGCAATCGCTCGAGCCATTGCTGCGAAGGCGTTCAGGTTGCCAGGCCCACGCTGCCCGTCCCAACGTTCCAGGGCGCAGAAACGAGCGACAGCACGCGGCTCCGCGGCGGGATCGACACTGCCGTTGCGCACCATTGCCACAAAGCGCGCAAAACGATTGACCCCATGTGAATACACGCCATCGCATGTCGTCTCCGCAAATAAGCGAGCCGACAGTTGCGCGCGTTCGTCGCTGAATGCAAGCGAGCGCAGAACTTTGGCAAGGCAAGCATGGACTTCTTCAAATGCGATCCGAGTCATCACAATGCCTGATCACTGACCACTGATCACCGTTGCCTGTCTTTGTGGTAATTCGGATATACCGGGCGCTGCACCTCGTGCTCAGGCGCCTTTTTCAGTTCATCCATCGCCAGCGACACAGCCTTCTCCAACTGCGGATCGTGTCCTTCGCTGATAGCCTTCGGATCCTGCTCAACGGCGTAATCCGGCTCGACGCCATGGTTCTCGACGTCCCACTCGCCCTTGGGAGAGAAGAACGCGACGCTGGGTGAAGTGACGTGTCCGCCGTCCATAAGCACGGGGATCGGGCCAATGCCGACCAGACCGCCCCACGTGCGCTTGCCGACCAGCGGACCAAGCTTAGCCTGCTTGAAGAGCCAAGGAAGGGCATCGCCGCCTGAGCCGGAGAATTCATTCGCGATCATCACCTTCGGCCCGTAGATGCCGGCGTTCGGCGTGTGCTCGATCTTGCCGGTTCGCGGCGCCCAGTACGACTCGATATGACGGCCCAGCACCTCGATGAAGTAGTCGGCGACCTGGCCGCCGCCGTTGAAGCGCTCGTCGATGATGGCACCCTGCTTGTCGGTCTGCGCGAAGTAGTAGCGGTTGAAGTTGGTGAATCCGCCTTCGCCCGTATCGGGCAGGTAGACATACGCCAGTTTTCCGCCGGAAAGCTGATCTACCTTCTTCTGATTGCTGTCGATCCAGTCCACATTGCGCAGAGCTGCTTCGCTTGCTATCGGCGTGATCGAAATGTCGCGCGGATTCTTGCCATCAGCGCTGCCGATGCGAACGCTGATCACCTTGCCCGCCGTACCTTCGAGCGGCTGCTGGATGTCCATGTCGGCAGTTAGTTCCTGGCCATTCAGGTCGAGTATGCAGTCACCCACTTTGACATTGAGTCCCGGTTGAGCAAGCGGAGCCTTATCGCGCGGATTGAAATCACCGCCGGTGTAGATTTTCGCGATGCAGTAACGATTCCCCTTGATCTCGTAGTCCGCTCCGAGCAGCCCACCTGGAACCTTTTTCGCATTGGGGATCTGTCCGCCGTTCCCGCGCAGGTGACCGACGGAGAACGCGCTCAGCATCTCCTGGAAGATGTAGTTGAGGTCGGCGCGAGAGGCCATCGACTGCACGTAAGGCTCGAACTTCTTTTCGTCCGCAACGGTATTGGTGCCGTGGAAGTTTGGATCGTAGAAGAAGGCGCGCTCGATGCGCCAAACTTCGTGGTACATCTGGGCCCACTCGGCATGCGGATCGACACGCATCTTCATATCGCCGAACGACAGCACGCCCTCGCCTGCCTTGACCGGCGCGCTCGCAGGCACGATCACCCATGTGGGTTTGGGTCCTCCGCCTGGAGGCATATCGCTTCCGTCCGGTCGGGGATGGCCTAGCGCGAGCAGCATCTTCTCGCCGTTCGCGGTGAGTTCGAAGTGCTCAACATGTTCAGCCAGCTTCTCGGTCTTGCGCTCCTCCGGTGTCCAGCGGCTCAGCGTCGATCCGCCTCCGTTGAATCGACCGGACGCGGCATCTTCCGTGAAGTAAATGCTGCCTTTCAAACCACCAGCCAATCCTGTGTAGACGCTCGCAGGTAAAGGCATGGCGATAATCCGTCTTTCAATTCCATCCAGGTCGACCTTCACCGGCTTTGGAGGTGCCGGCTTCGCATGGGGTTTCTCATCGCCGGCTTCTTTGGCGTCGCCGGGCTTCTGATCGCTGTCTTTCTTCTCGCTGGATTTGTCCGCGTCTTTGCCTTTGTCGTCAGCTGGATTTTTCTCATCGTCCATTTCTGGCGCGATGGGAGAGGCGGTGTCCGCGGCGAGCGTCACAGCGTAGATGTGTGACGTGACCTGGTAAAGGTCGCTGGTCATATCGAGCCCGTCTGAAGTGGCTCCTGCATTGGTGCTGGCGACGAAGAAGATATATTTTCCGTCGCGGTCGAACGCGGGAAGACGCGATTCTCCCATCGTGCTCGACACCTGCGTCGACTGACCCGAATCGAGAGAATAAAGGAAGATGGCGTGCAGATGATTCGGCATCGACCGTGCGTAGGCGAGCCATTTTGAATCCGGCGACCAGGCAAAATCGAATTCGCTGCCCGAAAAGCCGCCGTAGACATTCTTGTCGTTCACGACAGACAGCTTGCCGTTCGTTGTATCCAGCACCCAGGTCTTCAGGTGATTGTCGTAGAACGCGATCTTCTTCGAATCGGGAGACCACTTGGTTCCAAAATAGTAGGCAGGCTCCTGGCCAAGCGCGAACTTCTTTATTGCCGCCGTTCCGGCCACTGCACTTCCGGTTTGCGGCGCAACGTGGAGCGCATACATTCCCGATTCATCCGAGAAGTATGCGATTGACTGTCCGTCGGGCGACCAGGCCGGTTCGCGTTCCATGGCTCCCGGAGTGTTGGTGATGTCCCGGGTAGGGCCGTGCTTTACAGGAACAGTGAAGATGTCGCCATGCGCCTCGACGACCGCGCGCAAGCCCGTCGGCGACACCGAGGCGTTCTCAAGTTGATCGCCGACACTCTCAATGCGCGAGCGTACCTCCGGCATGTCCGCGTCGATCTCGATGGGAACCAGTTTGCTTGATCCTGCCTTCGTGTCGTAGAGGTAGATCTCGCCGAGCCGGTCGTAGACAAGCGTGTCGCCCTCGCCCTGCAGTGAGCGGATATCCGGACCGTCATTTTCAAAAGCCTGCGAGACGGCCTTCGAAGCGGGATCGTATTTGAAGATGGTTGCTTTGCCTTTGCGGGCCGAAAGAAAGTAGATGCTTCCGCCGGCAAAAACAGGCGCAAAGTCTGACGACACCTCGTGCGGAATCTGAGTCGACTCAAGTCCCGGCAAGGCCGTCACCCAGATGGTGCTGGCTCTTCCGCCGTGATAGTTGCCCCAGGATACGTACGACATGTAGTCGAATCCGTACGCTGGAGGAAGAGGCGAATAGGCGATCTGTTTTCCGTCTGAAGAGAACTTGCCCTGATAGGCCATGGGTAGCGGCAGAACCTTTGCGATGCCACCCTTTGCAGGAACCTCGTAGAGCTGGGTGTAACGGCTCTGCGAAATACGTGTCGAGCGGAAGACGATGTCCTTGCCATCCGCGGTCCAGGCCACTGCATAGTCCGCGGCTGGGTGGTACGTCACACGAAAGGGAACTCCGCCTTCAGCAGGGATCGTGAAGACGTCTGTATTGCCATCGTAGTCGCCCGTGAATGCTATAGTGCTGCCGTCGGGCGAGAACACAGGGTCTGTTTCGATGCCGATACCTGTAGTGAGACGCCTTGCCACACCGCCTGCTCGCGGGACGGTCCAGAGGTCGCCCGCGTAGCCGAATGCGATCAGATCTTTGCTCAGCGCGGGATGCTGAAAGATATGAGGCTTGGTTGCGGCGAAAGCGGGGACTGTTTCAGCAATCCATTCGGTTGCTATCAGGAAAGCGGTAAGGCAAAAAAGAACAGGAAGGCGTAGCGCACGCATCAGGGATCCTCCGGGAACGCCGGTCACCACACATCGAATGTGAGTCCGGTTGAGAACAGCAGGATTGCCCCAACATCTTACAAGCCCAGGCCGCTGATCCTCGCATCGAGCACGAGGACCAGACCTTCGAGAAGCCGGTTTCTCTTTTCCCAGAAGGGTTAGAGATCAGTGCCCATCAGGCGTATATGCCGGGCGCTTTGGTCGCGGCGAGACCTGTCTGGCCACTGGTTGTCCGCCGCTACTCGCGCTTTTGGCATCGACAGAGCTGCTCGATGCAATTCCGGTTACGACAGGACTCTTATTCCCATCCGCGAATTTCGTATCGCCCGATTGCACGTCCACCACCACTGACTGATTGTGGGCTGCTTCCTGATTGTTATCGGAAAAATACTGAGTGTCTGTGGACGACCCATTGATGACATCGACTTTGACCTGGCCGGACTTGCCTTTGGCATGTTCCGGGGCAGCCATTGTCTTGTCGAGATTGACGTGGCGAGTCTCACCGCCGTTGATTACGTCCACAGGAATGGTGGTTGGTTCTGTGTGCTTCGCTCTCCGGCTAGCCTTGCGGGAACGGTGTCTGGATCTGTGGCGGGTCGCCGTCTTGTGCGGAGCAGTCGGGCTCGCATGTTTCGTGGCGGCTGGTTGCGCAGCCTTCTGAGCTGTTGTGGGTTGTGTCTGCTGGCCGACCACAACCAGCGGTGCAAGGACCAATGAAAGGCAAACTGGAATCAGTCGCATTCCTGATCTCCTTTATCGTTCATTCAGGAACACGCACGAACCGGGCAAAGGACTACAGCACATCAGCTACTTTTTTTGACGCGTTCAGTCTCTGAGCGTAACTGTAATTTTGCGCGCATCACCGCCAGCTGACGCGATTGAGATCTCGCCAGTAGCTTTTTTGCGGATACTTTTGAACTTCTCGCCCCACTCCACCAGAACCAGCGCATCCGGGGTCAGCAGTTCCTCCATGCCGAGGCTCTCCAACTGCCGCTCGCCCTCAATGCGATAAACGTCAAGGTGATAAAGCTTTAGCTGCTTGCCCTCGCGGGTGCCGTCATATTCATGCAGAAGAGTGAAAGTAGGACTGGTCACCTCGTCGGGCTCGGCAGCATCAAGCGCCTGCGCGATCCCTTTCACCAGCGTTGTTTTGCCGGTACCAAGTTCACCGCGCAAGATCAGCAACTGCGGCGGCGCGAGCAATTGCACCAGCTTGCGACCGACCTCAACCGTGTCGGAGCCGCTATGTGTTACGAATTCGTGAATGCGACCCTCGGCCACCGGCGCTTCCTTGCTCATCCTGCCGTCTCCGCGGAGCGCCTCTTCGGCAGCCCCTGCAACCAAACATACCCTCTTTCACCGCTTTTGCAAAAGCGATTCGCCCGAAACTGAAACGCATTGGGAAAATACTGGAAGCTATCTGTCGCGAGCAGGGTGTGCTCGTCTGCTTCACGCACCGCCAGATCTGCCGCAAGCCCATGTAAGTAGACTGCCGCCTCGATCGCGCGAGCAGCGTCTTCAGGAAACTGTGCCAGCAGACCCGCAACGATGCCGGTCAGCACATCGCCACTGCCGCCCTTCGCCATCCCTGGATTTCCAGAGGTATTGACGGCGACCCGACCATCCGGATGCGCGATCAAAGTTCGCGAACCTTTCAGCACCAGCGTTACGCCGCTGTTCCGAGCAAAGTTGCGAGCGGCATCCAGGCGGTTTGCCTGGATCTCGGCCGTGCTCTTTCCGGCAAGTCGTGCCATCTCTCCCGGATGCGGCGTGAGCACGATGATGCGTCCTGTCTTTCCACTTTCCGCCAACTTTTCCATCAGCGGCGGATTGGCCGCAAGGGTGTTCAAACCATCAGCATCGATCACGAGCGGAAGCTTTGTGTCTGAGAGGGCAGCTTCGAGCAGGATTTCAACTCCCGGCCCCTGGCCCAGACCTGGACCCACCGCGAGAACGGACATCTTCTCGATCAGCTTCTCAAATTGCTGTGCTGTGATTCCGTTGCTGGCCAGCTCTCCAGAGGGGCTCGCCAACATCGGATAGGTCATCAGCTCCGGAGCAAAGCCGGAGATCTCGGCGGCAATCGAAGCCGGCACTGCTGCCGTCACAAGACCTGCGCCAACTCGCATCGCAGCCATTGACGACATCGCTGGTGCGCCAGATTTTCCGGTCGAACCGCCGATCACCAGAACGTGTCCGTACTTTCCTTTGTTTGCATCCGCGGCTCGAGGCTGCTGCAGGAGGGTATGCGCACTGCCTGCCCACACGATCTGCTGTTCTGAGACGATCGCCTCGTCGGGCGAGCCTATAGGCGCAACGACAACAGGCTGGTTCCAACGCCTCGTGAGCTCGCCGAAAACGTGCGCTGGTTTGGGGGCAGTGAAAGTGATGACGGCATCTGAGGGAAAGGTCCTGGCCTCGACTTTGCTCGCAGTGGCATCCGCCGGCCATCCCGATGGCAGATCGACAGAGAGGAACGGCGCAGAGCTCGCGCTCGCCCATTCCAGCGCCGCTTCAGCGAGGCCGCGCATTGGTGGTTTGAATCCGGTCCCCAGCACCGCATCGACAATCAGGTCTGTTTCCAGCGCGGCATTGTGCGTCCGCAAATCAGCCGGAGAATTCACTTCGTAGATAAAACGGTTCGATGAGACGCTCAGCTCCCGCCAGGCTATGGCCGCATCGCCCTTAAGTTCGTACTGCGATCCCAGCAGCAGTGTCGTGACCTCGAGTCCAGCCTTGGCAAGCAGACGTGCCGCCATCATGCCGTCGCCGCCATTGTTGCCCTTGCCGCACAGCACGGTTACGCGCCGCGCATGAGGAAACTGCTCTCGAGCAAATGCATCCACAGCAGCTGAAGCAGCGCGCATCAAGTCGATCGACGGCACGCCATGGCGTTCCGTGGTCACGCGATCGCAAGCCTGCATCTCTTCTGCGCTGAGAACCTTCATCAAGACAATCCTAAAGGTTCGGGCTTTGCTGGGGTGTGATCAATAAACTGGCATTCGCGGTATGGCCAAAGCAGCGATCAGGTCGTCATATTGCATGTCAATTCATTCGAGTCGCGGAAACACAGACTGATTCCACGGGAAGGGATTGTGGGTCAGGGAAGTACCGCCTCTGAAAATGGAATGCGACGTTAACGAGTCCGATCATTACTGGAACCTCAACAAGCGGTCCGATTACCGCGGCAAACGCAGCGCCGGAATTGATACCGAAGACAGCTACGGCAACAGCGATCGCCAACTCGAAATTGTTCGAAGCTGCCGTGAATGCGAGGGTAGTCGTTTTCGAGTAGTCTGCCCCGAGTTTTTTCCCCAGGTAGAACGAGACCAGGAACATGACGACGAAATAGATGAGTAATGGCAGAGCTATCCGCAGTACATCAAGTGGCAGCCGAACGATAAGTTCGCCCTTCAGCGAGAACATCACCACGATCGTGAATAACAAGGCGACGAGCGTAAGCGGGCTTACACGTGGCACAAAGCTGCGCGCGTACCACTCAGTCCCTTTCAGTCTGATGAGTATCGTGCGCGTCAGGAATCCGGCGATGAATGGTATGCCCAGGTATACGAAGACACTCTTGGCGATCTCCGCAATCGTTACATGCACGGCAACACCACGCAGACCGAACCAGCCGGGCAGAACAGTAATGAAGGTCCAAGCGTACACAGAGTAGAACAGCACTTGAAAGATCGAGTTGAACGCAACGAGTCCGGCAGCGTAGTCCGTGTCTCCCTTCGCCAGTTCATTCCAAACGATGACCATGGCGATACAACGGGCCAGCCCAATCATGATCAGCCCGGCCATGTACTCCGGAAAGCCGCGTAGAAAGATGATCGCCAATGCGAACATGAGTATCGGCCCGATCACCCAGTTCTGCAGCAGCGACAGTCCAAGCACCTTCTTGTTGCGGAAAACTTCATGCAGCTCTTCATAGCGGACTTTTGTGAATGGCGGATACATCATTACAATCAGGCCAGCCGCTATCGGAATAGACGTGGTCCCGACGCTGAACCTGTTCAGAAAGGGCACGATGCCGGGCACAAGCCACCCCATCACAACGCCAAGCGCCATCGCGGCAAATATCCATGCCGTCAGATAACGGTCGAGGAATGTGAGCCTGCTCTTCGATTTCATGAACGCCCAATCTCATCTATCTTCTGTTTGATCGCCATCTCCTGAAGCGTTGCAAGTGGCAACGACATAAATAGGCCGATCCGTCGATCGAGCACAACGAACGCGTCGCGAAATGCCTGCGCAATTTCGTCGGGGGTTCCTTTTACCGCTGCCGGATCGGCAATTCCCCAATTCGCTGTCATGGGCTGCCCTGGCCAGAAGGGGCACTCTTCTCGCGCTGCGTTGTCGCACACCGTAAACACAAAATCCAGATGCGGCGCTGCCGGTCCGGAGAACTCATCCCAGGATTTGCTCCTGAGACCGGTCGTATTGATCCCGGCGGACTCCAATTGGCGCAGAGCTTCCGGCCTTGGCTGACCCGTAGGATGACTCCCGGCGCTGAATGCGCTGAAGCGACCATTGCCTCTGTGGTTGAGAAGTCCCTCGGCCATGATGGATCGGGCCGAATTTCCTGTGCAAAGAAACAAAACGTTATAGCGGTCAGCCATCGCTATGCCTTTGCCGCGATCGAGGACGCCGCGCAGCAATCTGCACCGCAACAGGCAGCCTTCGGCTTCGAGGCCCGGATGAATCCGCTCATGAATTTCTTGTGGACAAGGGGAGCGATCGCATCGACGTCTACTCCGGCTTCGGTCAGGAACTGGCGAGCATCTTCGACGTCGTATTCCCGGGTGGGCTCAATCGAGACATCCGCAAAGCCCGCGCTCTTCAACTTCGCGAGATACTCGTTCTCTTCTAAGGCGCCTGCAATGCAGCCCACCCAGAGCAGCATGCTCTTTCGTACTTCTTCTGGAACTTCGCCGCGCACCACGACATCTGAGACCGCGAATCGCCCTCCCTGCTTCAGAACCCGAAATGCTTCGCGCAAGACCTTGTCTTTGTCTGCCGAAAGATTGATGACGCAATTCGAGATCAGTACATCTACCGAGTTTTCCGGCAGGGGAATATTCTCGATTTCGCCTTTCAGGAATTCGGCATTCTGTACCCCGGCTTGCCTCTGATTTTCACGCGCTAACGCCAGCATCTCGTCGGTCATATCCAAGCCGTAAGCCTTGCCCGTTGGACCAACCCTTCTAGCGGAGAGCAGAACATCGATACCGCCGCCTGACCCAAGATCGAGCACGGTTTCGCCCGGCTTCAAGTCGATCAGTGCAGTAGGGTTGCCGCATCCCAGTGAGGCTAGTACCGCTTTCTCGGGAATCAGGCCCTTCTCGTCCTTGCTGTAAAGATTTGTCGTGATCGGATCGCAGCACCGGAGCCCTGGATCGCAACACGCCTGCACGCTCCCTTTCTCTGCTACGGCCTTTGCCGCACTTCCGTATTTCTGCCTGACCTCTTCTTTCACCTGGTTAAGAGAACTCATCTTTACACTCCTCATATATGCCTAAACGAATGTATTCCGCAAGCATCATATCTGTCAAGGCGTATATAATCTCTCTATGGTTCGGCCTGTATCCAACCCAGATCTGACTCCGCTCTTCTCCGCGCTCGCCGACCGCACCCGCCTCCGGCTGCTGAACCTGATGAATGGGAGAGAGGTTTGCGTCTGCTATTTCGTGGAGATTCTTCGTCAGAGTCAGCCGAAAATCTCCCGACATCTGGCCTACCTGCGCCGCGCCGGCATCGTATCTGCGCGCCGGGAAGGGAAGTGGATGCACTACAAAATCGACAAGCCATCCGATCCCGGTTCTCTCGCTGTCCTGGAAGCAGCCCTCGCGTCATTCAGCGCCGATCGTCAAATGCACTCCGATCTGGCCCGGCTGACCAAAGCGTGCAGCCAGCCTCGTACTTTCGTTACTCTCGAGGGCGCGCCTTCCCCACTGAACTTAGTGCCCGAAGACCGCTGACAGGCCCCCGCAGTGCGTAGAATTTACAGTCCTTCGGAAGTTCTTTCCTTCTGAAAAAGACGGCCCGCGCCCGCAATGCCTGTCTTATGCAGCTACTTATCGCTCGTGAGGATCTGGACCTCGACGTGCACCGTCTAGGGTGAACAGCCGTACACATCTTCCCGGAGGCACCTATGGACGACCTTGCTTCCTCGTCGGCATCGGCACCCAAACGTCTAGTTGCATACGTAGCGTTCGCGGCACTTGGCCTCGGAGTTGGAGGGTATGCCCTCCACGAGCACAGCACAGCAAGGGAACTTGCCGCTGAGAATGCTCAGCAGAACGCAACCATCAACGCCACGCAGCATCAACTTAGCGATCTCGCTACGCGAGTGAATGAGCTGGCAGCCGTCAACGCAGCACAGGCGTCGCTTGCTTCTCCTCCGCAGGCTCCTGCACGTGCACTGGCATCACCGCACGCCTCGTCGAAGCCCCGCGCAAGGGTGGACTCTCGCTATAAAAAGTTGCAGGCACAGCTCGACGCACAGGGAAAGGCCATCGAGCAAAACCGGAAAGACTTCGAAGGCAGCCTTTCCAGCACGCGCACCGAGCTTTCCGGTTCTATCGCGCACACCCACGACGAGCTGGTTCTCCTCGAGAAGCGGGGGGAGCGTAGCTACGCAGAGTTCGATCTCGCAAAATCGAAGACATTCAAGCGCGAGGGGCCGATCGAGCTCCGTCTGAAAAAAGCCAATAACAAGCATCAATATGCCGACCTCGAGATGATGGTTGACGATCGCAATCTCTCGCAGAAGCACGTCAATCTTTATCAGCCGGTCATGTTCTATACGCCGGACAGTCCTCAGGCTGTTGAGATTGTCATCAACGAAGTCAGCAAGGACCACATTCACGGATACGTCAGTGCGCCGAAATACCGCAAATCCGAACTAGCCGCCATGGCCGCGCCAGCAGATGGCGCCGTGCCCGCCCAGGGAGACTTTGTCGAACCCACGGTACAGAGGAAGAAGTTACCTTTACCTCAGCCCCAACCCTGATCAAGATCGCAGCGGAGGCAAAGCAAGGCGGTCACGCTTCGGCGGGCCGCCTTTTTCCTTGGAAGCGGTCCAACGTCCTTTAGCCCGTTCAGCCACAACTCGGCGCATTCTTGACTCGTCTCTTCAGCAAGACCCCCGGCTTAACTGCCGATCGCTGGAGCCACTCCGTTCCTGCTGTGAGGATGTGACGCTGTCGCGCTCCGAAATGGGCAGAAATGCGTTAGAATTCGAGCGCAACAATCATTGGCTTAAATCGAGAAGGATGTGCAGATGAAACGATTTGTTTGCATTCTTATGGTGGCGCTTTCCGCGCTCCCGGCCTGGTCGGCTAAGAAGGTAACTGTTGCCGAACTGTCAGACATGCTGAAGTCAATGCATGATCAGCAGAAACCCGATGCTGACGTGGCAGCAGCTCTCAAACAGGTTCAGTTAAGTGAGCTTTTGTCGCGTGACATGATGAACAATTGGGCAGCTTACTCCCCCGGCCCGCTCACTAACGAGCAGATTTACGTCCTTGAAGCTCGAAGCGCGAACATGCCTCCGCCCGCCGCCGATTTGCCTAACACCGCCGCGCCCGACGCGGCAGCACAGAAGGCGATCCTGGACAAGGCCTCCGCCTACGCCACAAAAACCTGGGCGCAACTTCCTGCGCTCACAGCCACAAAGACGACCCTTCGCTTCCAGGACAATGTAGAAGCTCCTGCAACAAGCTCGGGAATGGCGGGCGGCGCCAAAGAAGTCGCGGTAGGCTCATCCTTCGTTAGCCCTTTTCAATTTGTGCATTACATCGGCTCAACTGAAAGCGTCTATACGAGCGATCATGGGATTGAGAAGCTTCCTGAGGACAAGACGAAATGGGGAGCGAACAGGATGATCGGTCTTCAGGAGCCCGATCCGAGCGTCGGCACCGTCTTCCAGGATGCCCAGAATGGCGGAACAATCAATTGGCTTCGGTGGGAGAACGTCAATGGAAAGGCTGCCGCAGTTTTCTCCTTCCAGGTCCCGAAGAAGAAGTCGCACATCAATACAAACGTGTGCTGTTTCCCCAACGTTGATCAGACCGGCGTGGCCCGCTTCAGTTCGGCCGCTATCGCCGGCGCGACGGGAGGATCGGGAGGAGCAACGGGTAACTTTCAGACCAACACTGACTACGTCAACCACTTCAAGGCAAATGGTGTCCCCTATCACGGGGAGTTTTTCATCGATCCCGACACAGGCATTGTGGTTCGCATGATCACGCAACTCGAATTGAAGCAGAGTGAAGTGGTTCACCAACTGGATACGAGGGTCGACTACGGGCCGGCCAAGGTTGGTGACAAGGATCTCATCCTGCCCATGAAGACGGTGATCAACACTGAAGTGGTGCCGAACGGAGACTCTCAGGCTGCCGGCAAATTCTCGACTCGCGCCACACTATTCACTATTGAGTACAAGGATTTCAAACCGAAGTAGGCTCATCGGAAAGCGGTGACCTGCATTCGCATTTCGCCGCACCGTGAGCAATGAGAAACGGGATCTCATGAAGTGTTGCACGTTCCTTCTGCTCTTTCTCTCCTTTGCAATTCCCGGATGGTGTGCCAGGAAGATTACCGTCTCGCAGTTGCAGGGTCTGCTCCAATCCTCACGGGAAGAAAAGAAGTCCGATTCTGAGATTGCTTCGGTGCTTCAGCAAGTCGAACTCAGCGAACAGCTAACCCGGGGCTCGATGAATGCTTTCACGCAGCTCGCGCCCGGTCCTCTCACCACTGAGCAGCTTTTCGTTCTCGAGGCAAGAAGCGCTACTCTCCTGCCCCCTTCCTCCGATTTGCCGGATAAGAAGGCTCCCGACGCGGATGCAACGAAGGCCATGCTCGCCCGTGCAGAAAGTTACATTGCCAGGAGTTACGAAGGGTTGCCGTCTTTTTCAGCGAAGCAGACTACTCTACGCTTTCAGGACAGCACCGACGCGATTGCTTCCAGTTCAGGGATTCACTCAGGCGCAAAGGATGCCGTCACAGGCTCCGGCTCATCTGGTCCACACGCCTTTCTTCATTACATCAATGCCGAGTCTCATTCCATCATCCTGGAACAGGGAGCCATCAAGCACCGGACTGCCAAAGACTCGGTGCGCTGGGGGGCCAACGGGCTCATCAGGGTACCGGAAACGGATCCCAGTCTTCAGCGCGTCTTTAGAGAGGCGCAATCCAGCGGAACGATCCAATGGTCTAGATGGGAACTGATCGGTGGCAAGCCTGCTGCAGCCTTCTCATTTCAGGTTCCAAGGCCAATTTCAAAGCTGGAGGTAAACGTCTGTTGCTTCCCCAACGTGCGCCAGACGGGTGTCGCGCGATTCTATTCCTCGACGACCGGGCCAGTGCTCGGTGCAGAGAAGGGCGTGGGGGGAGGAGTTGCAGGCAACTTCCAAACCAATACAGATTGGAACGAATTCAGATCCGATGTGCCCTACCATGGACGCTTCTATATCGATGGCGATTCCGGGACCGTGCTGCGCATGGTCATTGAAGCCGAGATGAAGCCGTCAGATGTAGTTCACGGGGTGACCACCCGAATGGACTACGGCTTGGTCAAGGTCGGTCAAGACACGTTCGTTGTTCCCGTGCGATCCGTCGTCAATCTCGTCGTTGTTCCAAACGGAGAGTCGGGCGCGGGTGGCTACTCGACGCGTACCAGCCTTTTCAGCTCTGAATACTCCGAGTACCGTCCTTCAAATTGATAGGGTTGCCGCGATCCCAGCAGATCCCCGGTTGAAATCCCGCGCAGATACCGACTTGCATCCCGAACAGCCGGTTCGTCCCTGAGACAATGCCGAATTTGCCACGAACTGCATATATACAGGGACGAGCGTCGTATTTGGTTGCTGAATATGCAGTTTCGCGCGTATTTACATCCAATCGAAGTGTGACGAAATCACTAACATCAATTCACGATCGATTTACGAAGCAGTACCTTTTGGAGGCAAAAGCCGTGAAACTAAAAAGATTGGGATGGATGCTACTCTGCATCCTTTCCACGGTTTCTCTTTCCCTCGGCCAGACCGCAACCACATCTCTCCGTGGCACCATTAAGGACCCCTCCGGCGCACTTGTCCCCGGAGCGAAAATCACCATTACCGACAAGACAGTAGGTACCACGTTCAGCGCAGTCGCCGACAACGCCGGCAACTACGTTTTCCCCCAGATACCACCTGCGCGATACACCATCACTGCTACCGCAGCCGGATTTGGTGACCAATCCAAAACCGCTGAGCTCTTGGTAAACCAGCCTGCGACAATCAACTTCGATCTGACGGTGCAGGCGACCGCTGAGACAGTCGATGTCAGCGCGTCGGCTCAGACGCTCAACACCACCGACGCTACCATTGGCAACTCGGTCGGCAATGCGACGATCGAGGCTATGCCGATGGACGGCCGTGATCCGATTTCTTTGTTGAGCCTGCAACCAGGCGCGCTATACCTGGGTGAGACCACCAACTTGATGGACAAGACGACGCCCCAATCTCTCGATAGCCGTCAGGGGTCAGTCTCTGGCGCTCGCTCGGATCAAGGGAATGTCACCCTGGACGGTGTAGACGACAACGATCAGGTCAACGGATATGCCTTTAACGGCGTGCTCCGTTCGACTCTCGATTCCACAGAGGAATTCCGCGTTACCACTTCGAATGGAAATGCTGATGCCGGCCGTACTTCCGGAGCTCAAGTTTCGCTTGTCACCAAGAGCGGCACCAACTCCATCCATGGATCTCTCTATGAGTACCATCGCCCATCGAATATGGTGGCCAACGACTGGTTCATCAAGAACCAGCAGGCCGCGGACGGCAGTGAGAACAGGCCTACCAAATATATCGTCAATACCTTCGGTGGAACAGTCGGCGGTCCGATCGCCAAAGACAAGTTGTTCTTCTTCTATAACTATGAGGGACAGAGACTCGCCACCAACACCACGGTAGCGGCCATCACGCCTTCAGCGACATTTCTGCAGGGCCAACTTGGCTACACCGACGTAAACGGCGACATCCAATACCTGTCGCGCGCGCAGATTGCTCAGCTCGATTCGCACTGCACGCAATGTGCACAACCAGGTGTAGATCAGGCCATGCTTGACTACCTCTCGACCGAGCCGCCGGCCACCCTTCTATCCGCGGGGGACAATGTCAACTTCGGATCGTACAATTTCAGTTCGCCATCTCCCAGTTCCCTGAACACCAACATCGGGAAGATCGACTTCACGCCCAACAGATCGAATCACTTCTTCATTCGCGGCAACTTGCAAAAGGACTCCGCTGTTGGCCCCCAAAACTTCCCAGGCCAGCCCGCATCCAGCTTCCTCGAAGACAACACCAAAGGAATGGCGGTGGGCCACACATGGACGCCGACTTCAAACATCGTCAATGATCTTCGCTACGGCTTCATCCGCCAGGGTTACTCCACCATCGGCATCGGTGAAGGGGACTACGTCAATGTACGATTCCTGACGCAGCCAACAGCTCAAACCCGCAGTCTGATCGTTCACGTCCCGGTAAACACGATTGACGACACGTTGAGCTGGAACCATGGCAACCACACGTTCGCATTTGGCGGCAACTGGCGCAGAGTGCAGAACGATACTCTCACGGACAGCGCGTCCTTCAACGGGGCCGATACCAACCCTTCATATTTGAGTGGTAAAGGTGCGCCTGATCCGACCACGCTTGGATTGCCGGACATAGGTGAAAACGGGACTGCCTTCGAGCAGATGTACGCCACTATGATCGGCGCCATCGCAGAGCGGGACGCAAGTCTGAATTACACCGCCACCAGCCCTACAAGCGGCACGCTTCTACCTGACGGATCGCTCATCCCCCGGCATTACAGATCCACCGAGTTCGAATATTTTCTGCAGGATTCCTGGCGCATGCGTCCAAACCTTACGGTGACATTTGGACTGCGCCATACCCTACTGCAAACTCCGTGGGAAACGAAAGGTCAGCAATCCGCTCCCACGGTTGACACGCGTGAGTGGGCCAGAAATCGCGGGGAAGCGGCCGCCCAAGGCAGGGTTTTCGAAGATGACTTGTTCTTCCAACCGGTAGGCAAGGCAAACAACAGACCAGGCTATTGGCCGCGGCAGAAATTCAACGTGGCACCGCGCCTGGCAGTTGTCTACTCGCCGGACACCAAGACGTCCATCCGTTCTGGGTTTGGGATGTACTACGACCATTACGGAGAAGCCCTCTCCAACCGGTTCAGCACCTTGGGGTCGTTCGGCCTGTCATCGCAATACAACAGCGCCCCGAGCACGTATAACTTCGATTCGGCTCCCCGCTTTACCGGACCGCACGACCTGCCCAATATCCCGCTGCCGGAAGCGTCTCCCACCCTGACGTATCCTTACGCAGTTCCCGATGGAACGTTTGGCATTAACTGGGGCATCGACAACCACGTCAAGACGCCCTACGTCTACGCCTACAACTTCTCGATTCAGCGGCAGCTTCCGGGCGGCTTCCTTCTCGACTCAGCATACGTGGGAAGAATTGGCCGCCATCTGTTCCAGCAGATGGACCTGGCGGAGCCGGTGAACTACAACGACCCGCTCGGTGGAGGCGACTACTTCACCGCAGGAACCGAGATGTCCAAGGCGACCGATGCTCTTGGCGGCTCTTGCCTCTATTGCGACGGAGTGTTGCAGCACATCCCAACCATCCAGTATTTCGAGGACGTCTTCCCGCAAATGGCGAATCTCGACTTCGATGGTGAGAGCGCCACGGACGGTATGTTCAACAATGAGTGGGCGCCCCAGAGATACAGCTACGGAGAAACCGGCGCACTTGCAGATGTAGATTTCGTCTGCTACTACGGGCCTCCATGCGGTTCTTTCTGGAGTCCGCAGTTCTCATCCCTGATCGCGCTCTCGTCGATCGGTAATAGCTACTACAACGCTGGACAGTTCACGCTCCGTCATCCGGCTCAACACGGACTCACGCTCGACATCAGCTACACCCTGTCGCATTCAATCGACATGGGATCTGACGCCGAACGCGCCACGACTTCCTACGGCGGAATTCAGAACACTTGGAATCCCCGGCTTAGCAGGGGCACCTCTGATTTCGATACTCGTCACCTGATCTCCGCGGACTGGGTCTACGCCTTACCGTTGGGGAAGGGCAAGGCTCTGCTCGGGAATTCGAGGGGCGTGGGCGAAGCCATCTGGGGAGGTTGGCAATGGGCGGGTCTCGGTCGCTGGTCTAGCGGACTTCCGTTCGGCGTGATCGAGCCCGGATGGACGACCAACTGGGAGACGCAGGCCTTTGCTGTGGTCACCGGCGATGTGAAGATCCATAAGCACATGGAAGGCGGTTCGCCCCAGGTCTTCGCAAACGACCAGGAGATTCAGGATGGGGTATACACCGGCTCGCCGATGCGGCTGCCGTATCCAGGAGAAGCCGGAGAGCGCAATAAGTTCCGCTCAGACGGTATCTTCAACATCGACTCATCTCTCGCAAAGAACTGGCAACTCGGCGAAAGAGCTCGCATGAAGTTCGCCTGGGAGGTCTACAACGTCACCAACAGTGTGCGCTTCGACGCCGGCTCCTACGGGAATTCGCTGTTTGGCAATGCTCTCACTTATGGCGGGTTTGGGTTCTATGCCAATACGTTGGGAACGCACACCTTCCGCAGAATGCAGTTCGGTCTGCGCCTCGACTTCTAAACAAGAAATGCCCGGAACAGGTTCTCCCGCTCCGGGCATCCTTAACAACTCTTAGCCCGGACCGGTCCGCTGTTCCTCCATGGTCCGGGCATTTTTTCGTCTTGATTCTTTCGTTTGCTTCAGCTATAGCGCAGCCAGCGCACCAACTCCGGCAGGGTCGCGCGCTTGCCGTACATCAGGATTCCCACCCGATAAAGCTTCGCCGAAACCCATAGCACCGATACAATGCTCAACACCAGCAGTCCGATCGAAACGGCGAACTGCCATGCCGGCGGGACCTGCGATGCCATACGCAGAAACATGATGATCGGCGCAGTTGGCGGGAAAAGTGAGCCGCCCACTGCCCAGGCTGAATTCGAATCGTTCATCACCACCATGATCAGTGAGAAGCTCAGCCACACCGGCACGGCGGCCAGGGGCATGAACATCTGGAGTTCTTGTTCCGTCTCGCAGGTTGCCGCAAGCCCCGCGAACAGGGAGCTGTAGAGCAGATAACCAAGCAGGAAGTAAACAGGGAACAGCACCGTCTCGAGCGCCGACACGTGAACTGCATAGTCTCCGCTCAAAATGGTGGCAGCGAAAGGCGTCCCTAGAATGATGGCTCCCGCCACAAGCCAGATGCCGATCTGCGTCAGGCCAACCGCACCCACGCCGATCAGCTTGCCGGCCAGCATATCGGCAGGACGAGCAATCGATAACATCACTTCAAAGATCCGCGATGTCTTCTCCTGTATTACCGAACGAGCCACGTTCATCCCGTAGACCATGGTGGTCATTGAGAGCAGGATGGCCATCACGTAGCCTTTCCAGAATGATGCCGTTGCATTGCTCTTGACTACCGAGCCATCCTTCCTCACCTGAAACGTTTCGACCGGGATTCCCTTGACGAGGTCCTCTGCGGCCTGGTGCTGCAAGCCGCCACTCTGCAGGCTGGCGTTGAGAAGGGCATGATTCACCGCCTCTCTCATGCGAGAACCCGTAATGAAATCACCCGAAGACTGAGATGTATACGTAGCCGTCGGGGCCTTGCCTTGTGGCGTTTCAATCCACAGAAAACCTTCGATCTTCTTCGTTTTGACTTCGTCGATCAGGGTGTTCCGGTCAGCACTGGTCGCAGGAGAGATGACGTCGACCTTCGTCTTGGTGTCCTTGTCCCCGATGAGCTGCCCTTTGACCTCGCTTGCCAGCAGCGCGTCGCTCGACCCGATCGCCAGGTGCTTGCCCGCGCCCAGTCCCCGGCTCGACAGAAACGCGATTCCCAGTATGGCGGCGAAGATCAGGGGCACGCCGAAGGTCGTCATCTTGAATGCTCGGCCGCGGACCTGCTCCAGATATTCGCGCTTCGCAACCAGCAGAATATTACGCATCGACGCTGCCCCCTACAGTTTCAATGAAGATCTCTTCAAGCGACGGCTCGACCATCTCGAATCGGTAAATCTTCGCGTTGGCCGACGCTTCGTGCAGTAGCTTCTGCGCGTCGCCGTGCGGCTTCAGCTTGATCTCCGCATGGCCCGAGAAGTTTTGCGCTTCTGATACTTCTGAACTTGAGAGGAAGTCGGCGCTACCATCGAACTCCACGATGATGTGATTCCGCTCGTAGCGCGACTTGATCTCACGTACTCGGCCGGACAGCACAGCCTGCCCCTTGTTGATAAGGCAGATTGAGTCGCAGAGCTTCTCTACCTGGTCCATCCGGTGGGTCGAAAAGACGATCGCCCGGCCTTCGTCCTTGAGCTCGAGCAAGGTCTGCTCCAGCAGCTTGGCGTTTACCGGGTCGAGCCCGCTGAAGGGCTCATCCATGACGATCAGCCCCGGATCGTGTAGCAGGGAGCCGATGAACTGGATCTTCTGCTGCATCCCCTTTGACAGCTCTTCGGTTTTCTTCGTGAGGGCCTCGTCGATCTCCAGCCGCTTTGCCCACCTCGTCGCCCGCTTTTCCGCATCGCTGGATGAAAGCCCATGCAGCTGACCGAAAAATATCAGCTGCTCCAGGACTTTCATCTTTTTGTAGAGTCCGCGTTCCTCGGGTAGATAGCCGACTCGCTCAAGGCTGTCCCGCGAAAATGGCTTTTCGAAGAGCTTTACCGTTCCCGAATCGGGCATCGTGATGCCCATCATCATGCGAATCGAGCTTGTCTTCCCGGCGCCATTTGGTCCGAGAAGCCCGAACATCTGTCCTGCCTCAATCGACAGGCTGAGATCGCGCACAGCGACCTTGCTCTCGTAGGCTTTTGTCACTCCTGAGAGTTCAACAACTGGCATGGAGTCCCCTGGGGCTTTGGCTGACTTGGGTTTGAACAGGATCTTGCGAGTTTCTAGCGCAATGATACGTTGTTGCGGCCGGGCGAACTCTGCGGAAGGTATTAGGAGTGCTTGTTGTATTCCGGCGGACCAGCCAGGACCAGCGCGTCTTTATCTCCGTAGACGTACCAGCAGCACCAGTCGGTTTCGTGGTCGGGCTGGTCCATTGGCGAGATAAGATCACGATAGATCACTTTTCCGTAAACGAACAGCTTCTCTTCCCAGCGCTCCAGCTTCTTCACCTGCTCGTCTGAGGAGCAGTAGGAACGCACATCGGAACGCCGGAAGGGGCGGATACCTGCTGTTTCTCCCGGAAGCAGGATGATTGGCTCGAACGGTGTCGCCGATTTGCCGCTGTCGTAGTCCGGCGTCGACGGAAGCTCGGTATCGTCTTTGGCTATTTTTACGCAATCGGCTTTGGCAAGGATGCGGGCTGGGGTTCGTCCTCGGTTGGTGGCCATTACCTTGAAGCCATGGTCAACACTGAGAAACGGCTCGACAGTGATGACGATCCAGGGGCGGCCAGAGTCAACAATAGCCTGGGAACTCTCCAGCGACGCATTGGCGCATTGCAGTGCCGCCTGAGCGGCAGAAACACCGAACTCAGTCTGCCGCTGGATGTTTTTGAGAGTCTTCAGGGCCAGGTAGACGCCCGCATAGCCCAGGAAGACCAGAATGATTTCGGCTCCCCAGAGCACTTTGTCGTGCCACGACCACGGCGCGGGCTGGGCCGGAGGTGCTGTGACGACGATTTGGGGTGGAGCTTGTGGTGTAGTTTCGGGCGTCGGTGAGGCGGGTTGATTCGTTTTGAGCGCCGCAGTCGTGGACCGTGTGACTGGCGGGGCCTCCAATTGGGCATACGCTGCAAGGGGCGACAGAGCCACAGCAAGAACGATTTCAACTAAAGCATGTCGCCTGAGCATTAAAGAAGCATACAACGGCTGATGGCCGCTCGATGAAAACCGAGAGTAACTCTGAGGGCTTGAAGGAACCAATCGAGCTATCAAAGGTCCATAACTCGAGTTACACCCATGGTTTTGCTTGCTCCACGGGTACCGAAATAGCCGAACACCCATTTTGGGAGAATCTTGCCAATCGCAAAACTTTTATCCCGCCTTTGTGGCGGGCTGAACTCCTAAATGAGAGGATGGTAAAACACGGGTTCTTCTCTATCTTTGAAGGCCGCCGATGGGCATTACTCCGGTGTATACCCCTGATTGGCCCGGGGTACTCCACAGATGCACTTCCGTGTACACTTGGCTCGACACCCCCAATGTAACGCATTGAATTCTGCGGGAGTTAAGATGCGTCCATCCTTGGGGGCCGATTTGCTCTAACTGCAGCCATAAGGACGGGGGGAGCATTGGAGGACATGCTTTGCAGCACATTCAGCACCCCTATGCCTGGTGGCCGACGTTAGCCGTGCTGATTGTGGCGACCGTAACTGACCTCCGCAGTCGCCGTATCCCAAACTGGCTGGTTTTCCCGTTCCTCTTGGGAGGATTGGTCGTTTCAACGTGGGTGGAGGGATGGCATGGGCTCGGTCAGAGCCTCGTGGGCATGCTACTAGGCGGTCTGGTTTACGGAATTTTAGCAATGATGGGCGGCATGGGCATGGGAGACGTGAAGCTATGCGCCGCTATCGGAGCGTGGATTTGGTGGCAGCAACTCGTCTTTGCGTTGGTGATGATCGCAGTGGCGGGCGGAATCATGGCACTGGCCTGGGCCACCTTCGGGGGCTTCCTGGGCGAAATGTTTTCGGGAGCAGGGGACTTGGTGTTTGGCTGGAGAAAGCGCGGGTTACATACGCCTCCGGATCTCAACCTTTCCAACCCAAAGGCACGAAAGATGCCTTACGCTCCCGCGATAGCAATTGGTACTCTCATTTCCTTCTTTTCTCGTTGAGAAGGTGATTCAAGAACGACTAAAGTATGCTGACAAACGCCCTGAACTCGGTTACACCGCAGTCTGGTGCAAGAACCTGGGAGCTTTCAATCTGTGACTGATAACTCGCACGACTCTGATTCCCTTGGCGGAAATGTCCTGTCCATCGCGCTGATCTGTCCCAGTGAGCAGCGTCGCAGGCTCATTGTGAGCGCTTTGAATAGCTCACACGCTGCTATTGTGCGGGAATACTCTTCTTATCCCCCGACTCTGAAAGAAATGCCCAGAATGCTGGGCGAAAAAGCATTTGACGCGGTCATCATTGACCTCGAGTCAGACGTCGAATATGCTCTCGAACTCGTAGAGTTTGTTGCCTCTACCACCAGCACCACCGTGATGGTCTACACCTCGCGGCTCGATCCCAATGTCATGGTGCGCTCAATGCGCGCCGGGGCTCGCGAGTTTCTGTCTGACCCAATCGACGCCAATGCTCTTTCCGATGCTCTTATGCGTGCCGGCTCCCGCCGCAGCGGCGGGAAAGGCGGAGCTAAGAAGACCGGGGGCAAGCTGCTGGTCTTTCTCGGAGGCAAGGGGGGATCGGGAGTTACAACCGTAGCTTGTAACTTCGCTGTAGCTCTGGTTCAGGAGTGTCAGCAAAGCGCGGTTCTGATCGACCTCGACTTACCCCTCGGAGATGCCGCTCTCAGCCTCGGATTGACGACCCAGTTCTCTACCGCGGATGCACTGCAGAACGCGGATCGAATCGATACAAACTTCTTTTCGAAATTGCTTACAAAGCATAACTCGGGACTTCCCGTGCTGGCGGCGCCCGGAAGGTTTCCGCACGTTCAAGCCACCAATGACGCAATCGAGAAGATGCTCACCGTGGCTCGTCAAGACTTCTCTTATGTAGTCATCGACGCTGGTTCTCGTTTCGATCTGACGGACGCGGGCTGGTTTGAGCAGGCCGACACGGCCTACCTCGTGATGCAGGCCGGCATTCCGGAGCTTCGCAACTCTCACCGGCTGATCTCGGAGTTTTTCAAAGCCGGAACTCCAAAACTCGAAATCGTGCTCAATCGATATGTGAAGAGTTCCATGGGTGTGGATGAGGAGCATATCGAGAAGGCACTCACCAAACCGATCTCTTGGAAAATTCCAAGCGACTACTTCAACGTTCGCCGCATGCAGAATGAGGCTGTTCCGCTGGCGTTGGACGATTCAAGCATTGCAAGAGTTCTCCAGGACATGGCAAGGGCGGCGTGCGGAATGCCTCCCAAGCCCGAGAAGCGGAAAGGCTTCAGCCTTTTCAAATAGTCCCCCGTTATTTGACGGATTCTGAAGTGAAGGACGGCGCACCGTGGAATCAATGAATCTGGAAAACTTCAAAGCAGAAGTACACCGTACGCTGCTCTCGAAGCTCGATCTGGAAAAGCTTTCCCGAATCAACTCCAGCCAGGCTCGGCAGGCGGTTTCGAGCATCATCAACGAGATCATCAGCGACCGCCGGGTTCCGCTCAGCTTTGACGAGCAGGAGAAGATCCAGACCGACCTGCTGGACGAAGTCTTCGGACTTGGACCCCTGGAGCCGCTGCTCAAGGATCCAAAGATCTCCGACATCATGGTCAACGACAAGGACCATGTGTTCATTGAAAAAGGCGGCCTGATTCAACGCGCCGACTGCTCCTTCCGCGACGACCGACACCTGCTGCAGATCATCGACCGCATTGTCTCCCGTGTAGGACGCCGCGTTGACGAGTCTTCGCCGATGGTTGACGCCCGCCTCCCCGACGGCTCTCGTGTGAACGCCATTATTCCGCCGCTCGCGCTCGATGGACCTTCGATGTCCATCCGCCGTTTCGGCACCGGTCCTCTGGCCGCAAACCAGTTGGTGCAGCTGAAAAGTATCTCAGCAGAAATGATGGAACTGCTCTCGGCTGCCGTCCGCGCCCGCCTCAGCATCTTGATCTCCGGTGGTACCGGCGCCGGTAAGACGACCTTCTTGAACATTTTGTCTCAATACATTCCACCGAACGAGCGCGTCATCACCATCGAAGACGCGGCCGAACTTCAGCTTGCGCAGGAAAACATCGTCAGGCTCGAAACGCGCCCGCCGAACGTGGAAGGCCAGGGTGCCATCCGGCAGAGGCAATTGCTTATCAACTGTCTTCGTATGCGTCCCGACCGCATCATCATCGGTGAGTGCCGTGGCGAAGAAGCGTTCGACATGCTTCAGGCGATGAACACGGGTCACGAAGGATCAATGACCACCATCCACGCCAACACGGCTCGCGATGCCTTGACCCGTCTTGAGTCCATGGTCGCGATGACCAACCTCAACCTGCCGGAAAAGACAGTCCGGCAGCAGATCGCATCTGCGCTTACCATCGTCGTCCAGGCTTCGCGCCTGAGTGATGGTTCCCGTAAATGCGTCAGCATCCACGAGATCACGGGCATGGAAGAGAACGTGATCAGTATGCAGGAAATCTTTGCATTCCAGAAGAAGGGCATCGGGCCAAACGGAAGAGTGCAAGGCGCCTTCGTCCCCAGCCGCATCCGTCCCAAATTCCTCGAACAGCTACGTACTGCCGGAATCTTCCTGCCGCCGAGCTTGTTTGAGAAAGTAACGGAAGTGAACTGAGCCGGAGCCGTGCGGAGGTAGAACATGCTAATCATTGGTAGTCTCGTTTTTCTCGGAGTCTTCCTGGTCGTTGTATTGGTTGCCGCCGCAAGCGGTTCCGGCGCGACCGACCAGACCCGCGCAATCATGACGAGGCTTGAATCCGCCATCGCAGTAGGGAAGCCAGAAATGGCAGATCTCATCGTCGACGTTCGCAAGAACGACGTGATGAGCACCATCCCGTGGCTTGATCGCGCTCTGACGAAAATGGAGCTCGCGCCCCGTATCCGCAGGTTCCTTTATCAAGCCAACGTCAAGTGGACGGTCGGCCAATTGGCCTTATTCTGCGGAGTCTGCTTCATCATCCCTGCGTATCTGGTCTACCTCCGCACAGACGCGATCCTCTTCGGATTCCTGATCGGTCTCGTCACTGGCTCCGGCCCTGTCATCTTTGTATTTCAAAAGCGCAAGAGACGGCTGGGTAAGTTCGAGCAGGGCATCCCGGAAGCACTCGAACTGATCGTCAGTGCTCTGCGCGTGGGCCACAGTCTTAATGCCGCCATGGGACTGGTATCGCGCGAATGTGCCGACCCCGTGGGCGGCGAGTTCCGCCTTACCTTCGACGAAATGAACTACGGTCTTGAGCTCAAATCGGCCCTCGACAACATGGTGACGAGGGTGCCAATACAAGATGTGAAGATCGTGGCCACCGCCATCTTAATTCAACGAGAAAGCGGCGGTAACCTCGCCGAAGTTCTCGAGAAAACCGCACAGGTTATCCGGGAACGGTTCCGACTCAAGAGACAGGTGCTCACTCATACCGCGCAAGGCAGACTGACGGGATGGATCCTGACTCTTCTTCCGATCGTTCTTGGCGTGCTGCTCTATATGGTCAATCCCGACCTCATGAGCTTGCTCTGGAAGAAGCCAATGGGTGTCAAACTGCTCTATGCAGCCGGCACCATGATTTTCATCGGCGGTATGATCATCCGCAAGATCGTCAACATGGACGTCTAGAGAGGGAACAATGACATTTGCAATCATCGCCTTCCTGGTCGCGTTTCTTCTGATTGGTAGCGGCGGACTGTTGATCTTCTACCGCGACAAGATTCAGGATCGAATTTCGTCTGCCCTTTATCCTCGCGCGACAGCGAAGAAATCTATTTCATCAACCCTGGAGGAGACCCGCCATGTGATTGGCGGAGTAGTCGAGCACTTTGAGAAGGTGCTGCCCAAGAGCCAGCAGGAAATATCAGTGGCTCAGCAGCGGCTCGTTCGCGCCGGCATCCGTTCAGAGAACGCGATCAAGATGTTCTACGGCGCGAAGGTCATGACTCCCTGCGTACTCATTCTGCTGGCGTGGGTGACCGGTGCTTATCACTTCGGCCCGATGTTCGTTTTTGCGGTTGCGGCGGGCGGAGGTTTCCTCGCTCCGGATTTCTGGCTGGGACGCAAAATTGCAAATCGGCAGAAGGAAATCAAGAAGGGCCTTCCGGATGTACTGGATCTCCTTGTAATATGCGTCGAAGCTGGCCTCAGCCTTGATCAGGCAACGGCACGCACCGCTCAGGAGTTGGAAAAAGCACAGCCGGCACTGAGTGACGAGCTTGGTATCGTTGCTCTTGAGCAGCGTGCTGGCCGTGCACGAGCCGATGCCTGGAAGCATCTTGCAGAGCGGACGGACGTGGACGTCATCAGAAATCTCGTTTCGATGCTGGTGCAAGCCGAGCAGTTCGGAACGAGTATCGGTAAGACTCTTCGTGTTCATTCCGACACTCTGCGCACGAAGCGAGTTCAGGAAATCGAAGAGAAGGCAGCGAAGCTATCGGTAAAGCTTCTGTTTCCGCTTGTGTTGTTCATTTTCCCCTCACTCTTTCTGGTCGTACTTGGCCCCGCCGTGCTGGTCATGGCGGATTCATTCAAAACGTTTTTCGGACAATAAAGTCCGCAACCATTCAAACGAAGGGAGAGAATCAAAATGGATCAAACCACGATTGTCCGGATCGTATCCGGTGTGCTTTTTGTTATCGTGCTGGTTATCCTGATTCAGCGTCGCCGCACCCGCGTGAAGTAATACCTTCCGGTTAGTCAAAAGGGCCGGATGACATTCTGGAAGGCAATCCAGAATGTCATTCGGCACCTCTGCCTCCGCAGACGCCGTCATTCTCGACGGTGAATCTCTTCTTGTCCCGTCGGCCTCGTTGTAATCTAGTGTCAGTTTCGATAAAGTCTAACGTCTCCGTGTGACCGTACAGTCGTCGACCAGCCGGGTCATTCGGGTGACACGGACGCAGATTCCCTCTGCGTTTCTGTTGGACCAGGGTCGAGATTTCGAAAGCAACACTCGATGCATGTTCCCGCAGTTGGCTTTTGGAAGAGGCGCAGATGACGGAGTCTCGCAAATACTGTGTTTACAACCAGACCCGCGAGAGCTTCCTCAGTCTAGGCGTGATCATGGCCGATTCTGCTGCGATGCAGTTGAAGGCCCTGCTCGATGATCTCTCCGTGACCCCCAATGCAGGCCTCTGGCTTTCGCCATTCCGGGGAGTTCCTGCCACGAAAGGCCTTTCTCCAATCGACCTGCTTTACCTCGATGAGAACAATCGGGTGATACAGGCCATCGAGTCTTTTCCCAATTACGCCGTTGAACAGACGAGAGAGCAGCCGGCGAGTGCGCTTATTGTTCCAGGAAACAGCATCTTTTCCAGCCAGACTCAGGCCGGAGACTCAATGCTTATCTGCTTCGCAGATGAGATGGAAGAACGCCTCGGCTCTTCGGGCAAAGGAAGCCGCACCGCATTGAAGACAGCACAGGCAGGCCGCTCCGGCTCGTCTCAGACCGCCGTCGCCGAGGCGCCTCCCGAGCTCGATCGCCCCACGGAATTATTGGCCGCTCATCAGCGCCTGATTGAGAAAGAAGCTATGGAAGTTGAGAGTTCGAGCCCTTCTAACGCGTCCTGGTTCATTCGTTTCCTGCGCTGGCTGTCTACCGATCGTCGCGCATCGAAGCGACATCCTCTACCTGGCCTGGTCGCTTACTACTGGACGGGCGGCGCACCTCAGGCTTTCCATATCGCAGATATCAGCAATGTCGGAATCTACTTGCTCACTGACGAGCGCTGGTTTCCAGGCACGATGATCCTCATGACCCTGCAGAGAACCAACACAGATGGCGATGATCCCGATGACTTCATCTCGGTGCTGACCAAAGTCATTCGCTGGGGAGCCGACGGAGTCGGCCTCACCTTCGTACCTTCCAACACCGTCGATCTGAATAGCGGCGAGCCTCTGCCTGACACAGGAGTCGGTAAAAAGGCGCTGCATCGCTTTATTCAGCGTGTTCAGCAACCCGGTTAAGGTGGTCTTGTTTGCCCAGCCCGTGCCAAGAGATGGGCCCAAAGCGGCGGATTATTGCAGGATCTCCGGAATAATCAGCAGAACTTCCAGTTTCGCTACCTGCCCGTCGTGGCTGCCCGCACGAAATTGCCATTGCTGCAAGGCATTCAGAACGAGCTGCTCACGAGCGTAGCCCATGTCCGTTGGGAATACCACTGCCAGCTTCTCAAAGTGGCCGGACTCGTTCACGAAACCGTGCACCATCACCGAGTCGGACGTCGCGTCATCCGGGTTGAGGTTCGGCCTGACGATGTAGTAAGGCCAGGGCGCATCCAGATGGGCGCTGCCTGAGTTCGCTGAGTCAGCGGCGCGGGGCAGGGAATACTGAAGTATCCAATTCTTCTCGAGTCCGACCTTCAGGTAGACAGAATAGGCCAGACGTCCCTTCCACACTTCCGTCGTTTCGGGATACTGCTCATCCAGCGTCGAACCAACCACAACCACATTGAACTGCCCGTTCTTCGGCAGGTTGATCCGCGTCACGGTGCCATTGTCGCCATCGCCGGAGCCGTGCGCGTCGGCAGGACCCGAACCAGATCCGGCGCCTGGCGTGTGGCCGGCGCCCTGTCCGCTTCCCGAACCCGATTGCGATCCGTTGCCGCCGCTCCCGCTGCCTGAACCGGCACCGGCGGTCTTCCCGGCTGCGCCCTGTCCAGTGGCTTTTCCGCCGTTTCCGCTCTGGCCCTTCCCGGTGGCTTTGTCAGATCCTGAGCTGCCGTCGCCAGCGCCATTCTGAAGCGGGTCCGGGGCTTTTCCGGTTCCCAGGCCGCCCTTTTCAGAACCCTCTGCCGATTGGTTTGCTGCCGGCATGCTGACCACACCCTGATTCATGTGCAGGTCTGAAGCCGACAGAACCGCTGCGGGCGTGGCCTCAATACTCGAGATGGACCCCGTTTCCGGAATTCTCTCCACTTCCAACTGCCGGTTGAGAATCACTGGTGAAGATTTGCTTGTCACGGGCATCGGCATCTTCGAAGTGAACGGGGTCGGAGAAATGTCGAGCGCGGCGATATGGGTTTCCTTGTTGGGGAAATTCAACTTCGGCTTGTCCAGCGTGATCGAAGGCGGCTGGGGCTTCGGGGGGGTGAGCATCTGCACCTTGGGCCGGTGTCCCGACCACAGCAGCATCGACGGCAGAGGGGTCTCCTTGGGGAGCATCTTGTCCGGATCAACATCCGGCTGGATGAGCGTCTGTGGCGCAAGCTTGCGATGCATGAAGTGAACACGGCTGGAGGCTGGTGCAGCGATCTTCTCTTCGGCCGAACTCTCCTGGCCCGTAGCGGCTTTCGGATAAGCGCTGCTTCCGGCCCCGCCGGACTTCGGAATCGGGGGAAGGGGCATGTTGAGGCTGACGTGCTGCATCATGTAGACGTCTGGCGTAGGCAGCCTGAAATGCGGAGCGTACAGGAACGTAGAGAGGATGAAGGCGATCGCAGCTGAATGAAAGACCGCCGAGGCAACGAGAGCGGAAGGCCGTCGTGGCGCTTCGGGCTGCATCGTAAAAAGCGTGATGGTGCGCGAAGACCTCATTCGCCCGGTGAACCCCTCTCTGTTTGGCTTACCTGATCATCACTGTACGCGGGGAACAGTTTTGTATTTCTGGTGAGGTGTTACTCATAGCGGCAGCCTCCCTAACTCCTCAGGGCTACCGAGTTACACCTTGGGCTTGGTCAACGCTGTAAGGTCGCGTGATCCAGAGGCTGCTTTGGCAAACGTTCTTTTAAGTATGCGCGTAGCTTCATAACTCGACAAGAGCAATCACGGCGGGAATGTCACTTGAGTCACTTTTTTGGCGCGCGTTCGCGGGGCATCTCGCAAGCTCTCTCGCTTATCGAATTTCACGCTTTCGTACTATTGACACATGCGCAATCGCATGGTCATTGTTGGTGCAAAGCTCGTGAATCATCCTGTGTGACCAGGTCGTAATTCAGCCGCATTTCCGTTACGTGTGGCGTTCTAGGTACTTCGGTTTAGCGGGGTTGAATTCGATGCATACGTAAAGCCGCATAGTGCTATACTCTAGCGGCATTCACCCGTGCAGACAGTTAACCATTTCGACCACTAACTCTGCGTGAAGAGGCCGCTACTCCCCCGCCCATAGCTCATCGTTGGCTGGAGAAAGTAGAAACAGGGTGCTTCACCTCACGAAGACAGGATTCTGATGAACCGAAGACTGGTAACAATCCTACTTGCTGCATTCGTCGTCGCAGCACTGTGCTCCGTGCTCGTATACCGGTTGGTCGGCATGCGCATTGCTGCGGCTAAACCGCAACCGGCAACCCGCGTGGTTGCCGCCGCTGCCGATATCAAAATCGGACAGGTGCTGAGTGCGCCGGATTTGACCACGGTTCAGATTCAAGGCACTGTGCCGAAGACCGCCATCCTTGACGCCAAAAATGCAATCGGTCGCGGCGTCACTTCACCGATCTTCGCGGGAGAGCCGATTCTCGATAACCGCCTAGCGCCGGTCGGCTCAGGAGGTGGTCTCGCGGCAACCATCAAGGACGGATACCGGGCTATCGCCGTTCGCGTTGACCAGGTCGTCGGCGTCGCCGGATTCGTTACTCCGGGTATGCATGTGGACGTGCTCGTTTCGGGCACCCCGCCAAACGCGCAAGCCAGCGGCGGCAACAACACCCAGGTAAGAACAGTCCTCCAGAACATCGAAGTAATCTCAGCCGGTACAGACATCCAGAAGGACCAGGAAGGCAAACCGCAGCAGGTGCAGGTGGTCAACCTTCTGGTTACACCCGAGCAGGCGCAGGTGCTCGCGCTGGCCAGCAACGAGACTCGCATTCAGCTCGTGCTGCGCAATCCGCTCGATACCAAAGAAATCAAAGTGCAGGGAACAGCGATGACCAATCTCTTCGTAGAGCAGGCTCCGCCTCCCTCCAAGCCGAAGCTCTCAGGGCCGGTAAGAGCCCCGAAGCCGAAGCAGGATACCTTCACGGTAACCGTCATCAATGGCAGCACAAAAACAGATGAGAAATTTGCAGCTCCCGGGGGTAAACAGTGAACGTTAGGACTGGGATCGCCACCACCTGTGTCAGCGCATTGACACTGGTCTTCTTTGCGAGTGGGGCCACTTTGGCCCAGGCGCCCCCAACGGGTGCACAGCCTGCTGCTGCTACAAGTCAGGATTCCACAAATGACTTGTCGCTAGCTGTCGGCAAATCAGTTGTCCTTGATCTCGCTCGGCCCGTCACTCGTATCGTGGTAGGCGCTGGAGGCTTCGCGGAAGCACAAGCCGTCAGCCCAACGCAGATTCTGCTCAATGGAAAATTGCCTGGAGAAACCAGCCTGATCATCTGGGATCAAACAGGCGGCCGGCAGTTCTTCAACGTCACGGTCAGACAAAGCTCCTTCGCTTCGAATGACACCCTTGAGGGTCTTCGCCGCGAGCTGCGAGCAGAACTCCCCGGCCAGAACGTGAGAGTTTCTCAAGACAATGGCATCATCTTTTTGCGGGGGACCGTTAATAACCTGAACAGCTCTGATCGCGCGGAGAAGATTGCTGGAACCGCAGGAAAGTTCGTCAACCTCTTGAACGTGAATGTGCCCGCTCCGGAACCTCAGATCCTTCTAAAGGTTAAGTTTGCCAGCGTCGATCGCAACAGGCTGAAACAGCTCGGCATCAACTTCGCAATTAATGGTCTCGGCAACACAATAGGATCGATCGGCACAGGGCAATACTTGACAGGGAACATCTCCGCAACCTATCCAGGCATCGGGCTGGGCGCGAGTATACAGGCCTTGGAGACAAGAGGTCTTGCTGAGGTGCTTGCCGAACCAAACGTGCTCGCGAAGAATGGCCATCAGGCGAGCTTCCTCGCCGGCGGCGAGTATCCTTATCCCGTTGCTCAATCAAGCTCGACTGGCGGTGTTGCTCCCATTTCCATTCAGTACAAGCAGTTCGGCGTCCTGCTTGCATTCATTCCTACAATCACAAATCGGGGTACCATACGTCTTCAAGTTGCGCCTGAGGTTAGCGCTCTCGACTACGGAAATGCTGTCAATATCGGTGGCGCAACCGTCCCTGCGCTCACAATCCGTCGCGTGAAGACGGAGGTCGAACTCGCAGAAGGCCAGACCTTCATTATCGGCGGCCTTATGGATAATCGCGAGACTGAAAACTTCCAGAAAATCCCATTTATCGGAGACATACCGGTTTTGGGCAAGTTTTTCCAGTCGATGCAGAGATCACGCACGAATACGGAACTGATCGTTACTGTTACTCCAGAACTCGTGAATCCTATCGAAGCAGGCGCTCCGGTGCCGGAACTCAAGTTCCCCGCTGGCTTCCTACCTCCCAACTCTGGAATTGCTATGCATACACCTGACCAGAAGCCGGCAGGCTCTGCTCCAGCTCCTCCGCCCGCAACCATACCAGTGGAGAAGCTGATCGAGAGCATGAAGCCCGAACAGCCGCTAACTATCGAGGGTGGTATGACAGTAGGCGGTGGCAGCGGCGGCGGACAGCAGCAAGCAGGTCCACAATAGTCTAAAACTCGCAATTTGAAAGCTATTCGAGCCCCAGTGATTATCCATTGCTGGGGCTCTTTCATCAGAGCTGCTAAGAAAAACATAAGGATCCAAGGCGCAGTATGGAATCATCGCAGCGGGGTCACTCGAGAGGCGCATCGGAGGTTGAAAACAGTGTCGACGCGCTCGTCTCAATCCGAAACGTAACGCGCGACACACAAGTTGCCAACCATGTTGAAGTGGCTGGCAGTAATGTCAAGCGATCCAAAGGACTGTTGGGGAGGAAAGGCCTCGATCCCGGCGAGGGCATGTGGATCATTCCTTGTGAAGCGATCCATACGTTCTTCATGCAATTTCCCATCGACCTCATCTATCTCGACCGCGAGCATCGCGTAAAGAAAACCAGGAGCGCGGTACCTGCATGGCGGCTGTCGGCATGTCTGTCTGCACATTCAGTCCTCGAACTGCCAGCAGGAACTGTCCAGAAGAGTCGAACCGAGCGGGGAGATTTCCTTGAGATAATGCGGCCGTGATGATTTATTTCAGATATCCATCGCTATCCGAAGCTCGGGAACAGAGCAGAGATTGGTGTTCCGCTCTTAAGCACTTCAAATCTCTGACATGACTCAGCGCCTCTCAACAGTAGCTCTCACGATCATCGTCACCGCCTTGATGTTCTTCACGGCATTCATGGCAGCGGGTGCCCTTCCTGTTCAGGACCTTGCTCAATACTGGTCTGCCGCGCACCTCGTGAAGCAGAATCCATACTCACCTGAACTCGTGTCACAATTTCAACGTGCTCACGGCATTCAGGTAGATCCACCCCTTGTCCTCAAGAATCCTCCATGGACAATCCCATCATTTTTGCTTCTTGGAATCTTCAGCTACCGGATCGCATTCGCATTTTGGACGCTCTTAAGCTTGATCATTCTGCTTGGCTGTACTCACGCAATCTGGCGAGAGTTGAACACCGGCGCATCGAGAACGCCCATCCTTTTACCTCTTCTATTCGGGCCTGCAGTCGTTCAACTCATGCTGGGGCAGTGGACAATTCTAGTGCTTCTTGGAATTTCCGTCTTTCTCATCGCGATCGAACGGCGGCAGGACTGGATAGCCGGTGCATCCTTGGTGCTCGTGCTGGGTAAGCCGCATGTCGCGCTGCTGTTCCTGCTTGCAGTTGTTATATGGACGATCCGGCAAAGGCGATGGCGAGTTTTGGTCTTTGCTTCAATTGCGCTCTTCAGTATGAGTTTGGCGATCCAGTTGTTGAATCCCCATATCTGGTCTCAGTTTCTAGTACGCACATCTGAGGTGGTACACGAAACAGAAGCCTATCCCAATCTCGGGGGCATGCTCTACCTGGTCACAGGAAACCACTCTCTTGGAATACTTCCGCAACTGGGTGGAGTGATCTGGCTTATTTTTTATTTTAGGAAGCACGCGTACGACTGGAATTGGTGGAAACACGGATCAATGGTGATACTGTGTTCGGTTGTCGTTAGTTATTACAGCTACCCCTACGATGAGATCCTTGCTCTTCCCGCTTTGCTCGTCGCATTCGCGAATGCGGGAGTCCATCGTCGGAGATTTCTCATTCCATTCATTGCAACCAATCTGGGATATCTTCTCTACATCTCGAATGTCGCGGGGCGGTTCGGCTATGGCTACATGTTTCTGTTCTGGACCGCCTCTGGATGGCTGGCTACTCGTCTCAGTTCGTTGCCGCCAAAGGCAGCTCAGAGCGAACTGCTTCCTTAGTGACAGCCATATCAGAGCCCGCTCTGGAGGGTCGTCGCCGATTGCGGGACACTTATTGATTCTGCAGCTTGTATCGAATGATGCACCACAAAGCGCGAACCCCGTCGCGCCAACCGATTTTTTTGCCCTCAGCGTATGTCCTGCCGCTGTAGGAAATTCCGACCTCGTAAATCCGCAAATTGGCTTTTGCAAGCTTCGCGGTGATCTCCGGTTCAAATCCGAAGCGGTTCTCCTGAATCTGAATTTTTTGGATGACCTCTCGTCGGAACGCTTTGTAGCACGTCTCCATATCAGTCAGGTTCAAGTCGCTGGCCATGTTGGAACAGAGCGTCAGAAACTTGTTTCCGACGGAGTGCCAGAAATACAGTACGCGATGAGCCCCAAGTCCTCCCAGAAATCGTGAACCGTAAACAACATCCGCCTTGCCTGACAGAATCGGGCCGAGCAGCAGAAAGTATTCAGCTGGATCATATTCGAGATCTGCATCCTGAATGATGACGATGTCTGCTTCTGCCTTCGCAATTCCAGTCCGCAACGCGGCGCCTTTTCCCTGATTGACTGTATGGCTTATCAAGCAAATGCGAGGCTCTCCCGCAGCTAGCTCCGCCACAACCTTGTCTGATCCGTCGCTTGAAGCATCATCGACGATGATGAGTTGCTGCACTGGTCTCTGGGCGAGCACCTCCCGAGCAACCTGTACCACCGTTCCAGCTTCGTTGAAAACTGGCATGACCACAGAGATGCACGGTGCTATGTGTTCATTACCTTGTACTTCAAGCATGTGGAATCTGTTCAGAGTTTTAGTACTTGTTGGCTTACTATAGCTGAGAAAATGGAGTTATGTGTCGCCCATAGCTTCCTTTTGCGACAGAAGTAATCTTTCTAAAAACAGACGCCTCCGCCTCAAATCCCTGGAGACTCAAGCACAGACTGTATGGTCAAACGGAATCTCACAATTCTTGCCATCTTCACCTTTATTTGCAGCTTTTCGCTCTGTTGGGGACTCCTTCGAGCTCGAGCGGCCAAAGGCACGGAGGTCGACTACAAGGTTGTTTACATCGGTGCTCGATGCCTGTTACGGCATTGTGATCCCTACAATCGCGACCAGCTTCTCCAGACTTACTTCCACGAAGGGGGAGAGCAACTGCCTCCTGCGCCCCCGGGCTATGAGACTTACTATCTGGTTGCCGAGCAGCTGTATCCTCCCTCCGCCGAACTGTTCTTCGCTCCTTTTGCGCTTTTCAACTGGTCGATGTCCTACTCACTATGGGTCGGGGTCACCTTCCTTCTCCTGACCGCCTGCGCCTTTCTAATCTGGACCGTGGCGAGTAGATATGCTCCGGATCCGCCGTTTTACCTTACGGCGATCATTCTTGCGAACAGCGGCATTATTCTTGCAACAGCCAACCCTGCAGGAATCGCAGTCAGTCTTTGCATCATTGGAGCATGGTGTCTGATCGAAAACCGTATGACTGCCATCGGCGTGTTATGCCTCGCAATTAGCCTTGCCATCAAGCCGCACGATACTTTGTTCATCTGGGCTGCTCTGTTTCTGGCCGGCAGCGCGTTGCGAAAAAAAGCTCTCCAGTCGCTCGCCTTGTTAGCTGTGATCGTTGTCGTCGCTTCGATCTGGTTCTTCCAGATTTCCCCGCACTGGATGCACGAGCTGCAAACCAACATCGTCGGCTATTCTACTGGCGGAACCCGAAACGATCCCGCCGGGGCTACAGCGCAGGGAATGGTAAACCTGCAGCCTCTCTTCGCACTGATTCGCAACGAGCCGCGAATCTACAATTTTGCCGCGCTCGCGATCTGGGGTGTTCTGTTCCTAGCTTGGATCCTTGTGACGCTGCATACCCGTAGAACGAGAAAAGGCATCTGGCTCGGAATCGCAGCAATGGCATGTCTCACATTACTGCCTGTCTATCACCGATATTACGACGCCAAAATTCTGATCCTCACTCTGCCGGCGTGCGCTGCTTTATGGGAGGAAGGCGGCATCTCTGGCTGGACTGCGCTGACTCTGACTTCATTCGGAGTGCTGGTAACGTCCGATCTCCCGTTTGCCGCAATGGAGATCCTCGCACCGCCCTATCCTCCCACTGGAAGTGCGCTGTCCAAACTCGCCTTCTTGATGCTAGGCCGCCCCCCGGGGCTGGTGATCTGCTGTTTGGCGGCTTTTTACGTTTGGGCATATGCCCGATTCTCTGGAAGTAAAGCGCTTGATGAACAGAGTGCCAGCCAAGCAGCACTCATACACGGCTAAGGGTGAAGAAGAAACGTTCAGTTGGACAGCGAACCAACGTAATGAAAAGCGGATAGCACGACGAAAGCAGGGAGTTATCCGTTGTTATAGTGAGAGGGGCATGCACCCCAGAGTTATCACGGACACTGCCGTTGGTGAACCGAGCCCTCAGCCCCCAGGTCAGTGGTCATCGCGCGTGCAATATGCTCTTGCCTTCTCCAGCTTGGTCTTGCTGACTTTCTGCATCCTGGCCGCTCCTCCGGGAGCGATGAAGTCGGCCCGACCAATGATCATTACGGTGCTGGTTCTCAGTGCCCCGTTAACTCTCCCTGCAGTTTTGTTCCATGATCGTAAGAAATGGAATCATCGCGATAGCTCCCTGATGCTTCCCTGGACGTTATTGATCGCTGTGCTCATCGCACAGGCTGCGCCGATAACAGCTACGTTCGCATATCCGCTTCGAGACAACCTCTGGCGAAGTCTGGATCAGCACCTCGGTATCCATGTGCCCGGAATCATTCAACTCGCTCGTCGTCATCCATCGGTAGAAGCTCTGCTCTACCGATCGTATGCATTTACCCTTCACCCGCTGGTCTTGTGCGCGATCCTCCTACCCGCGCTGCTCGGTAGAAGGGAAGCGGCGCAGCGGTTTGTTCTATCGAATGCATTCAGTTTTGTTTTAGCCCTGCCGCTGATGATCTTTCTTCCTGCGGTCGGGCCCTGGGTGGGGTGGGGATTCCCTCCCGACAAACTGCAACAGGCCTGTGAGGCCACAATTCACGCTTTGCGCCATGGGTCGCTAGACATTCACGACAATTTCGGAGGCATCGTGTGCCTGCCCTCTTTTCATGCTTTTTGGGCAATCGTTTCGGCGCAGGCGCTCTATTCATTCCGTTACCTTCGTTATCCCGCCATCCTCGTTGCCAGCCTCATCACCATCTCCACCGTGACAACTGGCTGGCACTATGGAGTTGATGTCATCGCCGGTGTCCTGATGGTAGCCGTCTGTACGGTCCTGTCTAACGTGGTGATTTACGGTAGCTATCGGCAGGTCGGAAATGCTTCAAAATCATGATGTGGGCGGGTTCGGATCTGGGTGGCTGGAGTGCGGTCCAAACGCGCATCTGAGTTGCTGATAGCAGCTTTTTCGTGCCAAGATATTGCAGCTCAACTGCTTTAACGGGTCGTGAAAACAGCCCGTAAACACCGGCTGTTTGGGAATAACACTTTAGTGTTATATGTCTCGATGTTTTACTTCCTGGTCGATCAATACCGCGTTTGATAACTATCGTTACCCCAGAAGTGCTATCCCCCTCTGACAGCGATTGACTTTAAATTAAACCAAGTGCTAAAACCAAAAGCACAACACTTGCTTCAAGCCATGCACGACACCCAGTCCTAGACTGGAACCCCAACCCAGGAAATGGAGATTTTTCAAAAATGAACAACACCATGATGAAGATGTACCTCGTTGCCAAGTCGCTGATCGAGCGCGAAGAAGGCCAGGACCTCGTTGAGTACGCCCTCGTAGTTGCTCTGATCGCGTTCGGCGCGATCACCGGCATGGGCTACCTCGCGACGGGCTTGAACAAGGCCTTCTCGAGCATCGCCAGCACCCTCACCTCCAACGTGTAGTTTCTACAGGCGGGGCTCGTCTCCGCCTGTGACTCCTAGCTGTGAAAAGCGGAAACAGGCAATCTGTTTCCGCTTTTCCTTTGCGAGTATTTCTGTACTCTTCCGCAAACGCCCTTACAGCAGAACTCTCATATAACTCCTCCTGACTAGCGAGTTACTCTGGCTCGATAAATAGACTCGACTTCGCTCTATTCGAGTTTGTCAACCCTTTATCATGAAGTTGCCATTCCCATGCTTCTCGCTCCCCAACCAGCAGTTCAAAAAAGCCCCAAGATAGCGGGTCGCGCCGAGTTTGGCTTTAACCTCAACCTCTGGCAGCACGTTGTTCTGTTTCTTCTTGCGTATGCTCTTCTCATAACGCGCAAGCCAGATGCCATCTTCCACGCGCAGTTCTGGGCAGAGGACGGCACTAGGTGGTTTGCCGACGCCTACAACCTGGGTCCTTGGCGACCCCTTTTTCGCACGGAAGTAGGCTATTTCCAGACTCTCCCGCGAATTGCTGCCGATCTGTCGCTTCTCGCCCCGCTTCTTCTGGCTCCTCTGGTTCTCAACATCCTCGCCATCGCAATCCACGTGCTGCCGGTGAACCTTATGCTCGCGCATCGTTCTTCAGGATGGGGTGGTCTGCGACTTCGCGCCGCACTTGCAACGGCCTACATCGCCCTTCCCAGCAGTCCTGAGATCTGCGCCAATATCACAAACGAGCAGTGGGTCCTTGCATTTTGCGTATTTCTCCTGCTTGCAGGAACCCCAGCAGTCACAAGGGCTAGTCGAGCAGTTGAAGTGTTCCTCGTCGTCCTTAGCGGCCTCACAGGGCCTTTCTGCATCTTTCTATTGCCCATTTCTCTCCTACTTGCCCTGCGACGAGCTGGACAATGGCGCTGGATGCCCTCTGGCATACTTGCTGCCTGCTGCGTGATTCAGGTGATTGGGCTGACCCTCGTGAGCCCCACTGCCCGTACGGGCTGGGGACCCCGTGGGGCCACGTTCGATCTTTTTGTCCGCATCCTGGGCGGAAATGTGTTTCTGGGATCCCTGATCGGGGCAAACAACTTCGCGGCCATTCCTGGACGTCAAGCATTTGTCGTTCTCTTCTTTGCAGCGATTCTAGGTTTGATTATTGTCGCTTCGGTCTTGCGCAGCGCGCCATTTCCGATGAAGTTGCTCGGGATGTATTCCACAATGCTTCTCTGCGCGGCCCTGGCACTCCCATCGTCGTATGCACCGCCCGGAACCAGCCAATGGCAGATGATTGCAAAGGCGGGAGCGGTACGCTACTGGTTCTTACCTACTCTCACCTTCATCTGGCTTCTTCTGTACGGAGTCACCGTCCAAGTCAAAATCTTGAAAATCTTCTGCGGCGCAATACTGTGCTGCGTCTGCTTCGGGATCGCCATCCAGTGGAGACGCCCCGTCTTCCCGAACCTCGACTACGCCGCCGAGGTGCGACGATTTGAGGTGGCACCTGCTGGAAGCACAGTGTCGATTTCGATCAATCCGGAGGGCTGGCACATGCAGCTAATCAAACATGCAAGCCCCGGGCAGCGATGACGGCATTTCTAGCAATGCAGGCCGCGCCCCAAGCCCAATTTTCCTTGATGGGAATCGAAGGCGCCCTTACAGTTCTCGCTGTCGCCATATCTTTCGCGTGGCCACGCCTCGGACAGCGTTCATTCGGTTTCGTCGGACATCACTTCAGCCGGCTAGCGCGAAAGCCTCGTTTCTCTCTCTTGATCGTTGGCCTTGCCCCGCTCATCATCCGTCTTGCCCTTCTGCCGATTCATCAGGTTCCCATGCCGTTCGCGCCCGACGACTTCAGCAACCTGCTAGCTGCAGACACCTTCGCTCATGGCAGGCTTGCAAATCCAACCCCTGCCATGTGGACGCACTTCGAAACCATCCACGTGGACATGCTCCCCACCTACGCCAGCATGTATTTTCCGGCTCAGGGGCTGCTTATGGCCGGAGGGAAACTGCTTTTCGGCCAGCCGTGGTTCGCTGTCCTCATTAGCAGCGCCGTCATGTGCGCGGCACTGCTCTGGATGCTTCAGGGCTGGCTGCCGCCTTCCTGGGCTCTCCTGGGAGGCTTTCTGGCGGTGATGCGCATCGCTCTCTTCAGCTATTGGACGAGCACCTACCACACAGCGGGGCCTATTTGCGCCATCGGCGGAGCCCTGGTGCTGGGAGCCTTGCCACGATTCAAGCGGTCCCCTGGATCGCGTTATCTCACGGTCATGGCTGCGGGAGCCGTGATCCTTGCCATCTCCCGCCCGTACGAAGGACTCCTGCTGTGCTTTCCCGTGGTCATAGTCTTGATCCACTTGCTGGTCACGACAAAGCTTCTCTCTGCCCGGAATTTCCTGATCCGTGCCGTCCCTGCCTTGGTCCTGCTCACTGCTGGAATCGGCTGGCTTGGATATTACGACTACAAAGCCTTCGGCAGCCCGCTCACCCTGCCGTACACCATCAACCGCGCAACCTACGCCATGGCGCCCTACTACGTCTGGCAGGAGCCCCGCCCCGAGCCTCACTACCGTCACGCCGAAATGCGCCGGTTCTACAAAGTAGACGAGCTGGACGACTACAACCGCAATCACTCCATCAGCGGATTCTTCTTGATGACCACGGTTAAAGCTATTCGCGGCGTCTATTTTTTCACCGGAATCGCCTTAATCCCGCCCCTGTTCCTGTTGCCATTGGCTCTTCGTGACCGGCGGATCCGCTTCCTTGTCATCTCACTCTGCGTGCTCGCGGCAGGCATGGCAATCGAGATCTTCCTCATACCCCACTATCTCGCGCCATTTACGGCAGCCTTCTACGCGGTCGGACTCCAGGCTTTGCGCCAACTCTACCATTGCAGACCAGGCGGCCAGCCCGTCGGGCGCGCAATGACTCAATCGCTCGTCGCGATCTGCGTCTTTATGGCTGTCATTCGGCCGTTCAACAAGCAGATTGGTTGTGCCATCCCCGAGAAACCAGTCTCCACCTGGATCGTCAGCTGGTTCGGACCTGACCATTTCGTTACCCAGCGATCCCTCGTAGAACACCAGTTGGATCAGGGAAGCGGCGGCCAGCTTGCCATCGTCCGCTACGCCCCCGATCATGATCCGCTCGACGAGTGGGTGTACAACGGCGCCGACATTGACGGCTCCAAAATCATCTGGGCTCGCGCCATGGACTCCGCGAGTGACGCCGAACTGATCCGACACTACAGTCAGCGAAAGGCTTGGCTTATTCAGCCAGACTCATCCTCGGAAACCGTGATCCCATACCCGTTGCCGCAACAGGTTACTGCAGTGCCACTCCGTTGACTAGACAAGGCTTGAAAGATGGGAGAATAGGTTGAACGGGGGTCGAACCAGGGATGATCAATGGCAAAAAAGTCGCGGTGGTCATGCCGGCGTATAACGCCGCGAAGACCCTCGAGATGACTGTCCGCGAGCTTTCGGATGTGGTCGATATCCGCATCCTTGTCGACGACTCTAGCAGAGACCAGACAGCCCAGCTCTCGCGCGACCTCGGCATCACCACTTTTGTTCATGAGCAGAACTACGGCTACGGCCGCAACCAGCAGACCTGCTACCGCGAGGCTCTTGCTGCTGGCGCTGACATTGTCGTCATGGTGCATCCCGACTACCAGTACACTCCGCTGCTCGTGCCCGCCATGGCTGGCATGATCGCGAGCGGCGTATATGACATGGTCCTTGCCTCGCGCATCCTCGGCGGCGGCGCCCTGCGAGGCGGCATGCCTGTCTACAAATACATCTCCAATCGCCTGCTCACCGCGTTCCAGAACCTCTTCCTCGGCGTAAAGCTCTCCGAGTATCACACCGGCTTTCGCGCTTTCTCACGGCCGCTGTTGGAGTCACTGCCTATTCTTGAGAACTCCGACGACTTCGTTTTCGACAATCAGATGATCGCTCAGGCAGTGATGTTCGGCTTCAGAATCGGCGAGATATCCTGCCCGACCAAATACTTCGAAGAAGCTTCATCCATCAATCTGAAGCGCAGCATCGAGTACGGCCTGGGCGTCGTAGGAACCACTCTTTCCTTTGTGGCGCATAAGCTTGGCATCATCCACTTGTCGCGATTCGATGCCAAAGGGCGCAAAGTTACGCAGCAGGTCTACTCGGAAGCCCCCAACCATTCCTGATCTATGTGATGGACCCGATCATGTCGAATGTGCGCTCGAAGAGTGTGATCCTGATTCTGCTCTGCAGCGCTTTTTCCATCTTCACAGGAAGATTGCTCGATCAGAGTTCAGGCGCGGGCACCTCCAGCTATCGCGCTGTCTACTATGGCGCGCGCTGTCTGATCCAGCACTCAGACCCCTACAATCCGGACGAGTTTTCTCGCGTGTACATGGCAGAGAGCGGCGCTCTTCCCAGAGATCCTGCTCGAAGACCGCTGTTTCTCAGAGCAGTAATGGTCTGTGTAAACCTGCCGACTACCCTCTTCCTTCTCATCCCCCTGGCGATGATGCCCTGGGGGCTTTCGAGTGTTCTGTGGCTCTCTCTCATTGCAATCAGCCTCACGGCCGCGTCTGTGCTTGCGTATGACCTCTCAAATTTGGAGGGATCATGCCTGCCTCTGGTCCTGATCTGCTTCATGATGGCGAACTGCCAGGTCCTGTTCACGGTCGCGAACACTGCAGGCGTCGTTGTAGGACTCTGCGTTATTGCGGTCTGGTGCTTCGTCAGGCAGAAATATGCGTGGCTTGGCGTTATAGCCCTCGCAGTCAGTCTGGCGCTCAAGCCTCACGACTCCGGCCTGGTCTGGCTCTGGCTCCTCGTCTCTGGCGGGATGCTTCGCAAGCGCGCTCTACAGACTGCGGTCCTTGTCGCAGCCATCGCGATCCCCTCTGTGCTGGTTGTCTCTCATTCTTCGCCGCATTGGCGCACAGAGCTCTCCGGCAATCTCGCAGCTACCTCAGCGCACGGCGACATCAGCGATCCCGGCCCTGCCTCCAACAGCCGACAGGGAAGCGCCGACATCATCATCGACCTGCAGACCGTCCTGAGTCTCCTGAAGGACGAACCGCATTTCTACAACTCTGCAACATATCTTGTATGCGCCATCCTGTTGCTCGTCTGGATCCTCTCGGCCCTGCGCTCTCACCATGAGCAATGGAACGGCTTCATCGCATTGGCTTTCCTGGCGGCCCTCACGATGATTGTTTCGTACCATCGCCCCTACGATGCGAAGCTTCTACTACTGGCGATTCCGGCTATCTCAATGCTCAGCCAGGTTGGTCATCGATGGCGCTATCCGGCTCTTGCCGTCGCAACTCTGGCGGTTCTCGTTACTAGCGACTTGCCCTTGGCTCTACTCGCTGTAGCGATTCGTGCATTCCATGTTTCAGCAATGGGGATCTCGGGGCGAATCGTTCTTTTGCCCATCCTGCGACCAGCGCCACTGGCGTTGCTGCTGATGGCCATCATTTTTCTCGTCATCAATATTCGGCGTGCGCCGGTTGAGAGATCAGAGCTGATCGCGGTTCAGCGAGGCTCGCATTGATCAGAGCGGCGGCCAACGCGGGCAAGGCGCGACGAGACGGTCTCATCATCCTGTGCATGGGAGCCCTGATCTTCCTCGTAGTCGGCCTTTCGTGGGCGCGCGTGGCTCTCATCGAGCAGGGCGACTTCAAGGTTGTCTACTACAGCGCTCGGTGCCTGCTGCAACATGGCGATCCCTACAGCGAACACGACGTGCTTCGCGTGTATAACGCAGAGGGCCGTGAGAGAACATCAGAGCCAGACCTCGACAGGGAAGTGAAGACTCGCTTCTTCTACCCGCCAACAGTTTTCATTCTGACAGTTCCACTCGCTTTGCTTGGCTTCGCGGCAGGCAAGCTTTTATGGATGGCGCTTTGTGCAGGCACGTTCATCCTTGCAGGCGTGCTCATCTACGATGTTGCCGCGGACTTCGCACCGCTCCTGTCCGGAATGCTTTGCGGACTCCTGTTAGCCGGCAGTTTCTGGCTTCTGATGATCGGCAACTCCGCTGCCATCGCGGTCAGCCTCTGCATCATCGCAACGTGGAGCTTCTATCGCCACCGCTTTGTCTGGATAGGCGTACTGTGCCTCGCCCTCAGCCTTGCAATTAAGCCCAACGACTCCGGTCTGGTTTGGTTCTTCTTTCTTCTTGCTAACCCATCTCTTCGCAAACGAGCTCTGCAGTCTGTCTCCTTGCTTGTCGCTCTGAGCCTGCCGTTTCTGTTCTGGGTCACACACGTTGCTCCCCACTGGCTCACAGAACTGCGCACCAACATGGCATCCTTCTCCGGAATCGGAGGGATTGTCGACCCAGGTCTCACCGGCATGGCCGGCAAGAACATGGATTGCATCGTCCAGCTTCAAACCGCAGTGAGCGTCTTCTTCACCAACTCCCGAACCTGGGACGTAATCACCTGGTGCATCTGCGCGCCGCTTTTGTTGCTCTGGGCGTATCGTACTGTCGCCGCGCGACCCGCGGGTCCTGCCATCTGGGTAGGCCTCGCCGCTGCCGCTCCGCTTACCATGCTGCCGACGTATCACTTTCAGCACGACGCCAAACTAATTCTCATTGCCATTCCCGCGTGCGCGTATCTCTGGAGCAAAGCAGGCCGCACTGGCAACGTTGCCCTCATCGTCACGCTCGCTGCAATCCTGATCAACGGAGACATCTTTTCAGCCATCCGCATTCTGCTCACCCGCAGCATCGTCGTCCCTCAGCCCTCCCTGATCAGTCACCTCGCAACTTTGTTTCTCACCCGTCCGACACCCCTGGCCCTGCTCGCCATGGCCGCCTTTTACCTCTGGCGTTATGGCACACATCGCGAATCCTCCTCGGAGCCATTGTCGCAACAGATTACCGTTACCAACGCGAGTAGCAATTGAGTCCTGCACATTGGAAAATGGCATTAGAGCGACGCAACAATCAACTCGCTTGTACAACGATTTTCGACTTGGCTGCTCGCCACTGTGATCCGCATCTTCGGGGGCTGAATTGACGCAGAACATCACGGTCCAGGAGATCACCGCGACTCTTTGGGCCGTCCCGGCTTTTATCCCCGTGTTTGTATGCACGGGCTACCTCGCCGGCTGGTGTTCCAACGTCCTCGGCTTTCGTCAGCGATCCCTGGTCGAACGTCTCTTCTGGAGCATCCCGCTATCCTTTTCCGTCTCCGCAATCTTCGCAGTCCTCGTTGGGAAATTCTTCTCGCTCTCCGCAGCTTCGTTCCTAATCCTCGCCACTCTCCCGCTCTGTCTCGCCCTACTCGTCTGGGAATGGTCGCAGAACCGACGCTCCGGCCAGCACTTGAACATCGGTCTGCGCCCCCTCGGACTAACCGCACTGCTCATAGCCCTCCTCTGGATCGCCCTCGTCGTCGTCACGCTTGTCGACATCCAAAAGGGCACAAACCTCTACGCGAGCCTCTTTTCCCTCGACCACTCCGCACGCGTCGCCTGGACCGCCAGCGCGCTGCGCACCGGCGTTCCCCCCGACAACCCGCTCTACTACTTCCGCCACCCTGCGCCGCTTCGTAACTACTATTTCTGGTACGTCGTCTGCGCCGTCGTCTCCCGGTTCTCCGGACTCCCCGCGCGAGCCGTAATGACTGCCAGCTGCGCCTGGTCCGGATTCGCGCTCGTCGCAGTGATCGGCCTCTACCTCAAGCACTTCCTCCACGCGGGCGCCCGGCTCCGCAAGCAGGTTCTCATTGCGATCGGCCTCCTCTGCGTCACCGGCCTCGACATCTGCGCAAACGCCGTCGATATCCTCATGCTTCACAAGCCCCTCACCATGGACCTTGAATGGTGGTCGGTGGAGTCCATCTACAGCTGGTACAGTTCGCTCTTCTGGGTGCCTCATCACGTTGCCGGACTCGTCTGCTGCTTCTTCGCTTTCCTGCTCGCCTGGAACTCCCTGTCCAGGCCAAGCCCGAATTCCCGCGCCACCTTCACCACCAACGTAGTTCTGATCGGCGCTGCCCTCGCCAGCTCCTTTGGATACTCCATCTTCGTCACCTTCGGATTCTTCCTCGTCATGCTCGCTTGGGCAGCATGGCAGCTTCTCATCGAACGCAACAGCCCACGCCCCGTCGTCACCATCGCCGCCGGAGGCCTTCTCTCGCTCGTCCTGCTTGTCCCCTATCTCTTCGAACTCACCCACAACCAGGCCAACCCCGGCGGCGGCAGCGTCAGCGGAGGCAGCAGTGCAGCCGGCCACCTATTCACGCTTGCCGTCCGCGAAATGATCCCCCCCGAACCCCTCCTGCAACGCGAACCTCTCCGCTCCGTCGCCATCGCGCATCCGCAGTCCGCCCGCAACCTCGCCAAGCTCATCCTGCTCGTTCCCAGCTACATCATCGAATTCGGCTTCTACCTCGTCGTACTGCTCATCTACCTCATCCCTTCTTGGCGCGCCGACCGGCGGCCCGGGCGCGATCGAACCCCTCTCACCCCCGCGCACCGCACGCTCCTCTTCATCGTCCTCGTCACCCTGCCCATCATCTCCTTCGTGCGATCGACCGTCCTCAAGGGCAACGACTTCGGCTGGCGCGCCGCCATGATCCTCCAGCTCCCTCTGCTCCTCCTCGCCTCCGAACTCATCGCCACCTGGGGCGCAAAGAGGCGCACCGCCGTCGCGCCCCCACCCTTGCGCCGACCCCTCCACGCCCTCCTGCAACTCACCATGCTTATCGGACTCATCAGCACCGCCTCCAACATCTTCATGGTGCGCTTCGCCTTCCCACTCCTCGAATCCGGATACCGCGGCAAAAACAGCCCGCTCGCCGGCACTCTCGGCCACAACGCTTACATCTCCTGGCTCGGCTACGACCACCTCGACCGCGCCATCCCCCCCAACGCCATCGTGCAGTTCGCTCCCCTCGAGCCCGGACAACTCCAAAGCAGCATCCAGGCCGAAGACGTGAACCATCAGGTAGCAGTGCAATTCGACTCCGACGGCTGCGGCGCAGGCGCAGGCGGAGATCCCAGCGGATGCCCCGCCATGCTCGCCGCGCTCGTCCCCCTCTTTCAGGACGCAACCGCTCAGCAGGCACTCGAAGCATGCCGCGAACACCAGATCCAGTACCTCGTCGCCAACATCTACGACCCCGTCTGGAAACACCCCGACAGCTGGGTCTGGAAACTGAACCCCGTAGTCGCCGACCCAGAATTCCGCGCCTTGGACTGCAGATAGAAACTAGAACAAGCCTAGCCAGAGCCTACGAAGGAGGAAGATGAGTACACGGTGCAGGAATTGTGGTTCGGCCCACGTCAAGGACCTCGGTTTCATTGGAGAAGTCGCACCGTTCTTTCTCAAGCGTGTCCTAAACATGCAGATCGGGACGCGAGTTTCGCGCCACCCTCTACGTCAGTTCGCGCGTCGAGTCTGCTCCATCCCAAATGGCATCTTCGAGAAAATTTATGGATCAGGCGCATTCATGGAGATGCAGGTCTGCCTGCAATGCTCATTCGTCCAGACGAGGCAACCGTTCTCCGACGAAGATCTTGGTAGGCTCTATGTCGACTACCGATCAGCAACCTACAACGCCGAGCGAATCCGCTACGAGCCGACCTACGCGCCCATCGCTAACGACGTAGGCAAAGCCGATCAGGAAATGAAGTGCCGCGTTGATGGCCTTAACAGGTGGCTGGAGGGAAAACTGGAAACCAGCGCCGATTTTTCGATGCTGGACTTCGGCGGATCTGACGGCCGCTTCCTTCCCAAGATTTCTGGCAGCAAATTCGTATTCGAGATTTCCGATACAACTCCTTTGCCGGGCATCGTCAGAATTTCAAGCCAGAAAGATCTCACCAACTATTCCTATGTCCAGATTGCCCACGTGCTGGAGCACGTCTCGGAGCCTCTCGGCCTCCTCAAGCATGTCGCAAGGTTCATGAAGCCATCGGGCTATCTGTACATCGAGGTGCCTCAAGATCTATCGGAGGAGCAGATCGCCGCGCTCAAGAATGGTTCCAGTCGTCTCGAGGGCCTTCCAATCCACGAACACGTGAATGTCTATTGTCTTGCATCGATCAAGGCGCTCGTGGACGCTGCCGGACTTACCGTACTCCATGCCGAAACCACGCCGATCGACCTCGGCTGGATCACCGGGACCAACGTGCGCGCACTCTGCGGTTCGAAACCTTAACTCGTTATGGCGATGCAGCTATGCGGGAAGTTCCTCAGTCGCATGCTTCGCCCATTGTCTGATCCGCCACGCCGCTGCCGGGAAGAAGATGATTAGCAGCGACAGAGACGTCCCCCAGAGGATTCCTACCGTTCCCAACTCCCGGGCCAAAGCGAACTTCAGCACAAATGCCATCGGCAATGCCAACGTAAACGCCACGGTTTGATACTTCACCATCAGGAGTCCGTTCATTAGAAGATGCGGCACCCGGATCAGTGCCTGCACCAGTACCCAGAACGCGATGGCGATCAGCAGACCTCGGCCGATGCCGAGGTCTGCTTGCATCCAAAGCCTTAGGAGTGGCCCTCCCCAACCCACAAGCACCACGCACCCAGCGCAGGTGATTGTGACCAGCAGCACCGTACCCCACTTTAGCTTGTGAATGACCCACGCGCGATCCGCCGTATGTGCCGCGTCTGTGAACGCGGGCCAGAGCGGTTGGGAAATAGCCACCATCATCGTGACTGCGCTGATGCAGATGCGCATGGCAACCGTCATCTGTGCTGCCGCCTCGGCCCCCAGCAACTGCATCGTCAGCACGGTATCCAGCATGTAGTTGATCCCTCCTGCCATTCCCATCAGGAAGAACATGACTCCGTTGCCAGCTAGGTCGCGCATTGCTGCTTGGTGCTCCGGAAGCCGCTCAGGCCGCAATTCCGGATGTCGCAATAAGAGATGTGCCAGGCTTCCAAGGTTCGACGCGGCAACCCCACCATAGACCAGCAGCACGTACACTCGCACGTCGCGTGTGTAAAGAGTCGCGGTTAGCAGCGAACCAGTTGTTGCGATCGTCTGCACCAACTCCCATGCGCTTGCGAAGTAGCCCTCTTGCAGCGCCATCCAGATGTTGTTGGCTGAGTTTAGCGGCAGGTTCACTGCTAGGCCTGCAACGGCGATCAAATAGACCGTTCCTGTTATTCCCCAAGCACGCGCGCCCCAAACACTTCCAATCAAGAGTAGGAATATGAGCGCTAGCGCGCCGCTCAGCGTCAGCGCCGCCCCGATCTCCCTTCGCGCCTCGTGAACTCTTCTTAGCGCTATCTCCCGCGCCACCAGCGTCACCAGCGCTGAACCCGAGCCAAAGTCTGCCAATGGTGCGAGCCATGCCAGCGACGCCGCAGCACCCCACACACCGAATCCAACTGTTCCCAGTGCACGCAGCAGCACCGGCATCAAAATCAACGTGCAGGCGACCTGCATGATTCGCTGAATAACGCCGATTGCCGATGAAGCCACCGCTTTTCGGTTCCGGCTACTTCTCTGCATCAGGACTTTTACAATGTCTGAGTTGAGCTTGCATGCTGCCGATGATAGCAGCGACGATAAGCCAAGCTCGCTATGTTCTTAAGAAGGGAACACGCCCGACGGTTTTTAGCCACGCGGTCCTTGCCACCTTCAGGCGTGCAGTTCCATCAGGCAGGATACGCTCTCGCATCTCGCTCCGTAATGCCCGATCTTTTGCCACAACCAGGCGGTTGATGGCTGCGCGCACCCAGCCTCTTTCCTTCAGCTTAAATTCGCCTTCAAGAGGTTTCTTTGCTTTCAACGCTTCTACAGAACTTCTCAGGTCAGCGCGGTACCTATCCCATTTTGGACCTTTGAACGCAGTCGTATAGTCGACAGGCGTAAACCCATAATGCCTTTCCAGCAGATACCAGAGTTTGGCAGCAAATGCGACCGTCTCTTCAGGAAAGTGATCTTCGCCATATGCAAACTCAGGACACATCATGACCTTGTCGGGCCTTATGGCAAGCACCGCCATAATAAAGCTCCATAGATCGTCTTCCGTTCGGTTCGTATCGCAGATTACATACTTCAACCACAATCCGCTTGTACCGCTGTTCCGATACCGGATCAGGTTCGCCATCACTTTCGAATAAAAGTCCAGTCCTCGGAGCTTCTTGTAGGTGGAAGGAAGTCCGGTGTCAAGGGAAGTTGTCAGGATGATCTGGTTATTCTTTAACGCGTCATAAATGCTCTGCTTGTAAACGGTCGAGTTCGAGTAGACAACGATGGTTCCCAGATTGTGGCTCAGAAAGTAATTTAAGATTTCGTCGAAGTTCTTGAGCGTAGCGGGCTCTCCCCCGCTGAAGTCGATCCAGTTATTACCCTTTAACTTTCCTCTCTTCCGGAACTGTTCAAGAAATTCAAGAAATTCGTACTGCGGACCGATAAAGTTGTCGTTCACTGTGTACGTGCAATAAGTGCATCTCTCGTTGCATTTAGTGAAGTGCTGAATCCCCATGCCTCCCGGGATCGGTTCACCACCTAGGAACTCGAAGTTCACATCCTTGTATTTTTTTACTTTCAAATGGCCGCAGCCGAGGCACGACCCTGTCGGCCCCTCTCTCAGTCCATTGATTCGTTCAAAGTGCTCGCGCCTTCTTCGTATGGCAAGGTCGTATCCGGCGCCTTTCCGCATCTCCTCCGCTGTGATCATGAGTGGTGAAAAGATGTCAGCGTGGGTACAGCAGCGCACACCCTCTTCCCCAAAATAGAAGCCGGTCTCGATGTACTTGCACGATTTCACCGAGTCGTTCAGGCTAGGGGGCGCTATCTGCCGAACGGCCTCTTGAGGCCGGTCAGCCTCGGTCTGAATCTGTACAAGATCCACGACTTGAACCTCCAGGGGAACCGGCCGCCTCACTCTTGGACATACTCGGTCACGTTGATTCTACTGAAGTCGAAGATAGGTGCACAATGTGACTTTTGGTGCAGAATACGCAGCATTTGCTGCCGGAAACCAGCCACAATGGAACTATGGATTTGCGCTTGACCGTGGACATTGCATTGGCTCGATGGGAGTCAATTTACTTTCCGCTTACCGCCTTGCGTTGTCGCCGAGGTGGCTACCAACTCGCTCGCGACGGTGAAACGCTCGTCCTCCGTAGAAACGATAGGCAGATCCGCTTCGCCCGCAAGCATCTGCTGTATAGCCTCGATCTCATGCAACACTTCGATACCTACTTTTCACAGACGCTTCCTAGTCAAGTAGAT
>JAFDVQ010000008.1 GCA_018268915.1 Acidobacteriota bacterium | reverse complement strand
GTTTCTGGTGCGTTTGCGGTGATTTTGATTCAGATTTGACTGCAATTCCATTGTGCGCAGAAAAGGGGAAATAACTTGCAAAATGGGCGCAGGGAATTTTGTGAATGGAATGAGGCAGTTAGGCTAAAGCGTCTGGGGCGAGATGTTGACCTGTGCAAGTCGGATCGCTATCTGGGCAAGAGAATGTGGAGTTGACGGGCGAAAATTCGTCAAAGGGAAGAGTGGCCGGTCACCCACTCACAACCTCGCAGAACGCTCCTGAACTGCTCCGCAATAGTGCTAGGCTCTTTAACAAAAGCTAATTACGATGACTCCTGCTTTTACCGTCTTCTATTCGTTCCTCTTTGGCTTGGGTTATATAGTCGCGCCCAGCATGCTGGTGTGGGGTTGGGTGAGATGGGTCAAGCAGCGACCGCGATCCTGGACAATTTTCTCGATCGTGTCGTTCGCCGGGTTTCTGCTCGCTACGGCCTCGGCACTGTATGGCATCTGGATGATCTGCTTCGGTGTGGGAGGTGGATTTCTCACCAGTTCTCAAGGCTATTCACCGGACTATGGTCTGTTTTATAAGTTCGTTCGTCGCGGAGTTGTTATTTCAGTGATCGCAGTGGCATTCGCAATCGGCGGTATTTGGAGAGAAGGATCGGTTCGTTGGCAGGCCCCCGCAAGCGCAGTCGGCACACTTGCGTTTTGGCTGATCGCGACCACTTGGCCGTGAAATGCGAAGAATAGCGACGGATTACAAGATTTTGCCTTCAAAGCGATAGTGGCCGGTGACTCACCCATGAAGCTGACGTGAGAGCATGATTGCCATGACGGCTCGCGTTATCTTCTGCATTCTGTACTTCGCTCTGGCGATATCCTCTTTTGTGTTGTCCGAACGACAAAGGCGGAGACAGAAGGATTTTCGCCTGCTGCAAGTACTTGCTGTAGTGAGCATCCTTCTCGGCGTTCTCAGGATTTGGCACAGGTAGCCATATCGGACCAAGGAATCGCGAGTGCTTCTTCAACCAATGTTCTAATCGCGATACCCAGCCCGATGGAAGTCAGTTAATGAGGAACTTGGCAACAAGATGGCCTTAACTTTTGTGTAGCCGGTTACGTGCCACGATGGTGAATTTCAACTCGGCTAACGTCTGTGGAAGAGTGCCCACACCTCGTCAACGGCTCGGGAAAGGATCAAAACCGCCGTCGCGAACAGCACCACGGAGTAAGCGATCCAGAATCGCCAGTCCGACTTGACCGCATTCCACGCAACCAATGGTGGAACGATCACTCCAATGAGGAGCACCAATGCAACACCACGCTTTTGGAGCCATCTCTTCATGAGAGCATCGTACCGCAAGGCAGAAGCGGATTCTGAGTCCTGAGTGAGTGGTCTGCAATGGTGAATCTGGCAAGTTCTTGTTCTCAATTCGACGATGGCCGGCAACTGGACGGCGAAACACCGCGCAGACCGACCTTGCGGTACCACGTGCATTCGAGAAAGCGTATAGTCGATGAAAAATGAAGAGGCTAGATGCTCAAGATCACCTGATCGAGGATGTCAGGGCGAGACAGGAAAATGTTTTGTGGCCGCAGGCAATGGTCAACAGCACTGGCGTTGACGCTCTGCTCTGGAAGGGTTCCCCCAATGCGAGCAAAGTTCAACGAATTGGAATCGGTATTTGGGGCCTATGCTTTTTGTGCGTAGGAGCAGTATGCGAGCTGGGTGCATACGAGAAGCACGATATATTCCTCGCTCTCTTTGGCCTTCCTTGCCTTGCCCTAGGAACGAGAATCTTTCTTAACGCATTCAAGCGCAATCCGAAGCGAGTGAATGCGAAAAAGCACTGAGTACAGCGAGTTTCGCCCCGCCCCGCTTGATCTGTCTCCGGAGTGCGGTCGGATTGTCGGCTATGGGGACACTGAGGTCAAGAAATTGACCTCAGGTTGCGGTTTGCGAGTGATTCGCTGTGCGCCAGTGGAATCACTGGAATCGCAGGTAGAACTTGATATCGTCCATCGCGTCGTTTGCTGCCGAGGTGACAAGAGGATCGGACTTCATTTCAGCAAGCCGTTGGAGGACCGGTTCCAAGTCCAGTTGCCGATGAATGCGGGCGAGATGGCCGAAACAGACGGCAGACGCCCACCGGACGTTCTTGTCCTGGTGACGCGAGAAGGTCATGCAGTGGTCCTGCACCCACTTCCAATCCGGGTCGTAATAGGCTGCACTGAGCAGAGCATCGGCAATCTCTGTGCCTTCACTGCTGCGCAGGAGAGTTTCGATCTCAGAGCGGCTTCGCTCGATCACTGCTTTGTATTGCAAGTTGTGCTCGTCTCCGCTTCCAGTCTACGGGCATACGTTCGCGGTGGGGTCATCGGCTTCCTGGAGATGGTGCGTGTGAGTCTCGGTCAAGGTATGAGGTAGATCGCGGCAAGACGGGAAAGAAAGTGCAGCACTCAACTGAATTTCCATGTGTGGCTGAGATCCGGATCGTCATGGAGAGCGGATAGAATCGGCGTTATTGTGCTGGATTGGTGAAGGCAGGGGCGCTGATTTATGACGCAGAATTTTGCAGCTGTTGTGATTGGCGGGACGGGGCAGGTGGGCGGGGCGGCGGTTGCGGAATTGCTGGCGGTTCCGGAATGCCGGGAAGTGGTGATGATCACGCGCAAGCCGGTTGGGGCGCGATCGCGAGTGCGCAATGTGGTTGTGGATACGGGAGCTGCCGATTTTGCGGGGCGTGTTGCGGAGGTTGCACGAGAGGTTTTGAAGCAGGGCGCTGCGAGCGCGGTGAGTTGCGTGGGTGTTGGGTCGGGTTCGATGAAGTGGAGTGAAGAGGAGCTGAAGCGGCTGGAACTGGGCGTGGTGGGGGCGTTTGCGCGGAGCTGTCATGATGCGGGAGTGGCGCAGTTCTGTCTGCTGTCGGCGGTGGGGAGTACGGCGAAGAGCCGGTTTCGCTATGTGCGCGTGATGGGCATGAAGGAAGACACGGTGCGCAGTGTCGGGTTCAGGCGGCTTGCGATTTTTCGGCCGGGGATCATTGTGGGGAATGCTCATACTCCGGCGATGGCAGGCTGGCTGGGGAGCCTGGTGCCGGGCAAGTACGGGAATATCGATCAGCAGGTGCTGGGAAGATCGATTGCGGCGGAGGTTGCGCTGAACAGTCAGGAGACTGGCGAGGTCGTTCTTGAGAATGCGGCGATGAAGAGGCTGGCGGGGCAGCTTGGCCGGTGACGCTGTGATTCCGAGATATTTTAAGACCGGTTTCCGAAATTGAGTTGGCATTTTCGTTCCCACCCAAGCAGAGGTTGGATGGGGCACTCGAAAGAGATGAGTCATCGTTTCCCAGGTCTCAAAATCGAGACCTGGGGCACCCGCCCAAGGGTGGTGATATTGACTCAGGACAGGCTCTGGGGCACGAGGCAGTGATTCTGTTGCTGATATTGAGTTGGCATTTTCGTTCCCACCCAAGCAGAGCTTGGATGGGGCACCCGGAAGAGATGAGTCATCGTTTCCCAGGCACCCGCCCAAGGGTGGTGATATTGACTCAGGACAGGCTCTGGGGCACGAGGCAGTGATTGTGTTGCTGATATTGATTTGGCATTCTTGTTCCCACCCAAGCAGAGCTTGGATGGGGCACCCGAAAGAGATGAGTCATCGTTTCCCAGGCACCCGCCCAAGGGTGGTGATATTGACTCAGGACAGGCTCTGGGGCACGAGGCAGTGATTCTGTTGCTGATATTGACTTGGCATTTTCGTTCCCACCCAAGCAGAGCTTGGATGGGGCACCCGAAAGAGATGAGTCATCGTTTCCCAGGTCTCAAAATCGAGACCTGGGGCACCCGCCTAGTTCGACGATCACTCGTAGCGGAGGGCCTCGAGGGGATCGACTTTTTGGGCGCGGCGGACGGGGACCCAGCAGGCAAGAAGTCCGACGGCGATGAAGAGCACTCCTACTGAAGCGAGCGTTACTGGATCGCCGGGCTGGACTTCGAAGAGGAAAGACCGGAGTACGCGTGAGAGGACTAGCGCGAGCACGACGCCGACGATGACTCCGCCGGAGATCAAGCGGAATCCTTCGCCGAAGATGAGTTTGCTGATGTCTTTCTGTTGAGCTCCGACTGCGCTTCGGATGGCCAACTCGCGGCGTCGGGAGGCGACGGATAGCGAAAGTACGCCGTAGATTCCGACGAGGGTGAGGATGCTGGCGATGACGGCGAAACCTGCGAGAAGGTTCATGGCGAAGGTGCGGGAGGCGAGGGAATCGTCGCGAATCTGCTCCAGCGTTCTGACGTTTTCGATGGCCGCGGTGGGATCGACGGAGCGCAATGCGCGTTCTACTTCTACGACGACGGCGCGCGGGTCTGAGGCGGTGCGGACGACAAGGTGCTTTGAGAATGCCTGTGCCTGCCAGAGGGGAAGGTAGACCTCGGGCGAGGCTTTCTGCGTGAGGTCGTCGGTGCGTCCGTTGGCGATTTCGCCGACGATCTCGATTCCGGGCTTGTCGCGAGTGCCGAACCAGAGCTTTCGTCCGACGACGTTGGTGTGGGCGAAGTAGCGCTGGGCGAAGGCTTCGTTGACGATGGCGACCTTTGTGGGTGACTTGTCGTCATCGTTTGCGCGGAACTGGCGGCCGTCGAGCATGGACATGCCCATCAGGTTGAAGTAGTCGGGCGTGACGGCGCGCATGGGCAGCGCGGCTTTGTCGCTTTCTTTGACCGGCGGAGGCTGGCCCTCGATGTCGAGAGTGGCGGGCCAGTTGTTGCCGGTGAGTGGAACTCCCCAGGCGAAGGCCGCGTTTTGAACACCGGGAATTGCGGCGACGCGTTCGAGAGCCTGGCGGTGGAAGCTGCCCCACGTTTCGCGGCTCTGGACTTCAGTGACGCTCATGGTGAGGATCTTGCTCATGTTGTAGCCGGAGGAGACATCGGCGATCTTGACCATGGTGCGGATGAGCAACCCGGCGCCGACAAGGAGTGCGAGAGTGAGCGAGGTCTGCAGCATGGTGACGCCCTGGAGGAGGCGGCGTTCGCCGACAGCGGCGGTTCCTTTGGGGCCGGCGTTCTTGAGGACCTCCATGGGATCGAGTCGCAAGGCACGCAAGGCAGGGAATGCGCCGGCGAAGAAGGCGGAGAGCAGAGCAGCGCCGAGGGCCCAGGCCAGGACGGTCCAGCCGGTGGTGACTCCATCGAGGCGGGGGACGGCGTGACGCGCGATCAGCGTGAAGACTTTTACGGCGGCGACGGCGAGGGCGACTCCTATTGCTCCGCCTATTGCCGCGAGGAGAAGGCTCTCCGTCAGCACCTGGCGAATAAGGGCGACGCGGCCCATACCCATTGCGCTGCGGACCGCGTACTCCTGCTGCCGTTGAAGGCCGCGAACGAGAAGGAGTGCGGCGGCGTTTCCGCAGGCGATGAGGAGAACCAGGGCGGCAGCGCCGAGAAGGGGCAGAAGGATTCGGCGGCCGTCGCGATTCATTTCGTCTGTGACGGACTGGAGTTGCGGGCGGAAGCCTTCAAACTTTTTTTCGGTCTGGGCTTCTCTTGAGGCGAGGACGGCGAGTTCCTGCTGGGCCTGTTGTGGAGTTGCTCCGTCGCGGAGGCGGGCGACTACGTTCCAGTCGGGGTCTTTGAGATTTTTTGGGTCGGGTTCGGCGGGAATCCAGAAATCGACTTTGGCGTTGACGTCGTAGTTGGGTTCCTTGGACGCGCCGGGTGAGGGAAGGAATCGCACATCGGGCTGCATCACACCGATGACGGTGGGCGATACCTGCCAGCGGCTGATACGGACGGTTTTTCCGATGATGTTCGGGTCGCCACCGAACTCGCGCTGCCAGAATTCGTAACCGATCATGATGGAGCGGGTGGGCCCTTGCTGGAAATCGGCGTCGGCGAAATTGCGGCCAGATGTCGAATGGAGGCCCATCATGCGCATGTAGTCGCGCGTGATAATCATGCCCTGCATGGAGTGGCTGCCGTCATTGTGGATGAGGAAGTTGAAAGTCCAGCCGTAGCCGGCGATGCCTTGTAATGACTTTGCTTCTTTGCCCCAGTTCATCCACTGCTCGGCGGGCCAGCCGCGCGGGCTTTCCATCTCTTTTCCGTCGGTGCGCGCGGTGGGGATGAGCATGAGCTGGGCGGGCTTCTGGTAGGGGGGAGGGGTGAGCAGGACTCCCTGGATGAGGCTGAAGATTGCGGATGTTGCGCCGATGCCGAGGGCGAGTGTCAGCGCAGCGATGAGACTGAAGCCGGGCTGCTTGAGCAGCATTCGAATGGCAAATCGCAACTCGTGCAAGTGAGGCCTCCTGATTTGCGTACCAAATGGACGGAATGGAATGAATGGAAGAAGACGATCAAGCGTTAGACAGGGACGGCCGAGTCTGGTTAGGGAAGAAACTGATTCGCCGTGCCAAGTCTCGTGAGGCGATTATAGGAACCTGGACTAGAGGTGGGAGCGGCAGATGCGCACGACTGGTCACATTTTTGGATTGGCGGTCAACCGCTGATTGCTTTCAGATGGGCAGGTGGCGCGTTTCTCGAATGGGTCGGCTTGCAGAAGTATCGACGCGATCCAGCGGGCCGTACACCCCATCTCAAATTCCTTAGGTTCTGGGCAAGGTCTGCCCCAAATTTTGTTTGGTTCCGAATTGCCGGTGATTCGCTCAGAGTGGAGTTTTCAGTAGTTCATTTTGTCCGGAAGCCATGGAAAACGTGGGCGTAAATGAAGAGGAAGGTCAGACCCAAATAGAGCACGATGATCAGGAGCCAAAACTCGAATAGTTGACGGCTCTTTGTCTGAGAACTGACTTATCCGCCCTGCAATGAGCTTGCCCAACCTCTGCTCATGATCCACCAAATGCAACCCATGCATGGCGGCACTAACAACAGGACCAAAATCTGCTGCCAAAGCGGAAGTCCAGCATGTCGTCATCTCGGCCCGCGCATTCTCCATCCGGATCAAATGATTTCTAAGGGGTATATCAGAAGGAAGCTCGTGCTGTTGATGAGGCGACCTTCTGTCGGTGACTAGGGTATGTTCGGCCATGGGGACGTTGACAACTTCTTGGCCTCAAAGCGATTGTGGCCGGTGACTCGCCCAAAATCGGTAGACGGAAGGCGATCTTGGGAAGCAAGCCCATTCGGGGAACCCGCCTTACTTGTGAAGTGTGAACCCAAATACCGTCTTGAAACCAACCAGATCAACACTTGCGATAAGAGCCGAAATGATCACCAGAAGCCAGAGAAAGTATCGATTCGTGGGAAGCCGATCTTGAACCGAAAACAACAAGAAGGGATAAACCGGGATTGCAAATCTGGGCAGAAAACGCGCAAGGTCGTCATAGTTCCAGCACGCGAAGAAGACCAAGTAGGCAATGACAAACGTCAGTTCAGCAGGAAATCGTCGGATCGTCGCAGACGCATGCTTCGGCGCGAAGAATATACAAAGCGAAACCACAGTGACGCAAAATAGCGGCTGCATCAAGCGCGTCCAATAGTTCTCCTGATAGAGACGAATGAAGCCCGTCACGATCCGAACGAGGGGGAACGAAACTGGATATCCTGAAGGCCAGTCCACGGCAGAGTAGAGCCTGAAATTTACGAATGGGTCTCCGCTCACGTACCACACCCAAGCAAAGTATCCCAACCCGATAAGGCTCGAGCAACACAGAGCAATGATGAGTCTTCGCAGGTCTTTTCTTGACAGCAAGACGAAAGCGATGGCACCAACTGCAATTGCTCCGACCGGTCGTACGATGGTTGCTAAAGATGCCGACACCATTGCCACGAGCACCTGATCTTTCCTGAAGAGCAACCAGCCGCACAAGAGCAACAAAAGAAAGAGCGGCTCACTTCCTCCTAAGACGGACAAGCGTATCCACTCCGGGCAAACGATAACAAAAGCTGCGGCGACGGCTGCGCCATAAAGGCGATAGATGAGGAAAGTGGCGATGATCGAGCTGACTAGGGATATCGCCGCAATGGCGGCGAATCCGGAGACGGAAAACAAGCGTTCCGTCAAGGCGATGACACCGGGTAGTCCCCAAAAGTGCTGCTCTGTCTGAGGCCCTCCAAATCGAATGACCTTGGCAATCTCAACGTAGCTCCAATTGTCGAGCCAATCGTAGGAGAGCTGCCAGTAGATTCCCTTAGCCACCAGCTCAACGATAGGAAAACCTAAGGCAAAGGCGGCAATCATGAAGAGGTCGCGGCCTCTGATCTCATCCAGAGACTTCATGTCTTGACAGTACCATCGGTCGGACTTCTGATTGAATCCGCACCTTGGGTCGTATTGTCAGCAACTCGGAACCAAACCAGGAGATTGTAGAACTCGTCAGTTGGTGATTTTTATTTTGCTGGTGTGTACCTTTGCGTTTAGGAATTCCGTCAGAGTCTACAGGCATTCCCCCACCTGGACACTAGTATCTGAGAGGTCGGCCCAGTGAAATCCCTAAGTCAAATTGCAATTTGTTGCCTCGCCTTGTCTGCGGGAGTGGCGTTCAGTCAAACGCCTGTAGCCCACGTGTATGTGAAAAGCGGAACTCAGATTCTGGCCTATTCGGCCAGCTCTGCCGGCAAGCTGACCAAGGTGTCGGGATCGCCGTTCAACTTCAATATTTCGCTCTCGGGGGCCAACGGCCGCTATCTGTACGGCTATCTTGGCAACACCCAGACCATCCAGTCGCTCTTGATGTCGTCGACGGGCGCGTTGAAGAAGGCGGCGGCGACCGATCCGTCCAAGTACAACGAGTATTCCGACTGCGGCTACTGGGATGCGACCCGGATGAAGATCGACCATGCGGGCACGGAGGTCTACAACGAGGAATATCCTACCGAATGGTGCCACACGTTTTTTCAGTCCTTCCGCATCGACGACAGCAACGGCAGCCTGATCTTCCAGAACAATACGGACTACGATCTGGCCATTCCGTCGGACATGAGCGTGCTGGGCAACAACAAGTTTGTGTATGCAGCCAGCTGCACGGCCAATTTCGGCAATAGTCCATCCCCGTTAGTGAAGGCTTTCGAGAGGCTGAGCAACGGCGAGCTCAGTGATGCTGGTCACGGCGCGGCAATTCCTTCGCCGCCAGACGACGTCTACAACCCGAATGGATCGACCACCGGATACTTCTGCCCGTGGAACCTGGCCTCGGACCCGACCAACCACATGGCCATCACCATGTATGCGCTGGATAGCGGAAGCGATGGCGGCAACGCCAACTACGGTCCGATCTACATCGCGCCATTCACCGCCGACTCCAAGGGCACCCTGACCACCACCAGTACCTACAAAAACATGGTGACACTGCCGGTGGACAACAATTACCTGGGGTCGTGCCTGGCCTGCACAACGCTGCGCATGTCTCCTTCCGGCAAGATTCTGGCCGCGGGCGGAAGTGTTGGCGTTCTACTCTTCCACTTCAATGGCGCCAGCCCCATCACCAAGTACAAGACACTTCTGCCGAAACACAACATTGGCAAGATCCTTTGGGACAGTGCCAACCACATGTATGTGCTGGGCAGCGACCTGAGCGGCGTTACCAAGCTGTGGATCTACACCGTGACGCCGACCAGCATCACCTTGGGGCCGGGCTCGCCTTACTGGTTCAGTGGCGCCAGCGACATCTATATACAGACGCTCTGAAGAGTGCACTAACCGTGGCGGAAGGATCGAAGCGTGGCCGGCAATCCTGCAGCTATTTTCGTGGAGCGGTGATTCACCGGGTACAGACCATACGAACTTCAATCGGTGCATCGGCGATGAGGCACTCGATGAGAGCCAAATCGCCGATGCACACAATTGTTAGAGAGGCCGGGCACTCGGTCACGTCAGTTGTCGTGCTTCATCGTGCTGGGCTTCGGGCATGGACTGGCAACTGCCGTCGCAAGATCCAGGGGATCAGGCGTAGACAGCGTAGATGCGATCCTGACCGGCCGCATTCCTGCCGGCAAAGAGGAACTTGAAATCCGTCCACCCGCCGAAGCCGACCGTATCTGGAGCCGACACATTGCCGGGAGATCCATTATCGGTGTAGGAAAGCAGCTGGCCTTGATTGTTCACTGCGTAGATGCGGTTTTGTCCTGCTGCATTTCTGCCAGCGAAGAGGAATTTGAACTGCAACCAGCCGCCGAATCCAACGATGACGGGATCAGACACATTGCCGGCAGTTCCCGCGTCTCCGTAGGACAGCAGTTGGCCTTGCTGGTTCACCGCGTAAATGCGGCCTTGTCCAGCTGCATTTTTGCCGCCGAAGAGGAACTTGAACTGTGACCATCCACCAAAGCCGACAATTACCGGATCGGACACATTGCCGGGAGTTGACGAGTCGCCATAAGAGAGTAGTTGGCCCTGCCCGTCTACCGCGTAAATGCGGCCCTGTCCTGAGTCGTTCCAGCCGCCGAAGAGGAATTTGAACTGCAACCATCCCCCAAAGCCGACGACCACTGGAGACGACACATTGCCGACAGTTCCGGCATCTCCATAAGAGAGTAGTTGAGCCTGCTCGTTGACCGCGTAGATGCGGCTCTGTCCGGTAGCGTCCTGCGCGGCGAAGAGGAGCCGGAAGTTCGACCAGCCTCCAAACCCGACGCCTATCGGACTGGATACATTTCCGGGAGTTCCGGAGTCTCCGTAGGAGAGCAGATGAGGGACGTGGAGGTCCTGGGTCACGGATGCGCCTGAGGCGGGAGCGACTTGATCGTAAACAGCATTTGAAGTTTCCGCTGTACCGGGCTGAGAACCGCCGCACGTATTGACGGTTTGCACGGAGAGGGCTCCTGAAGAAACCGAATAGGTCAACGTGCCGGCGCCGGATGAAAACGTGCAGGTCAAGCCGGGCGCAGAAACCAGGTCGGCTTGAAAGCCGTAGATCGGAAACAGGGCGTAGTTGTCAGGTTCAGCCTGACCCGCGTAGTTCTTCCACGGCTGTGTGCTGACGGAGTGAACAGTGCCGTTTGGATCAGTGATGCCGAAAGTTGCTCCCGTCACGTTTCCGTTGCCGTCGGTGGCGAGTTTGATTGAAATGACTGAACCAGCAGGTACCTTATTGGAAGACCTGGAGCCAACCACAGTACCGCCCAGGGCGGAGTGAGGAAAGACCGGAAGCCAGGGACTCGTATCCGCGGGGTTTGGTGTGTAGCCCGGGGGCCACCGTATTTCGGGAGGATTCCCACCCGGCCCGCCTGTTTGAAATGACTTGGCACTGGCCCAGTATTGAATTTCAAAGGTGACCCGCTTGTTTGCGACGATGATCAGGTATTGAAACCAGTCAAGCTGGCCGACAACTTTGCCAGGGAAGGTTGTGCCCGGAGTGGAATTCGGGGTTATCGCTGTAGGCTGCGGGTAGGAATTCAACTGCAGTGAGAACCCCTTGTCGCCTACGGTGATTAGATCTTCGGTGACCTGAAAGTTCACCTCAAGATTCTGAAGGTTCTTGCAACCGTTTACCAGAATGCTGTTGTTGCTACCGACGCCTGCGAAGCCCATATTCGCCTCTCTCTCCTACGAGTTAGTGACTGCCTGGTGCTTGCCACAGCCTGACTGACGGAAGTGGCACCATGAATTGATTGCGGATGATTGAGATTGCTCTTGATGTCGATGCTCACCGGGCACCTGCGCACCCGATGAGCAAGGAGCTTGTCAGCCTCTGACGATGAGGCGGTGAACGGAGTGGTCTTTAGCTCCGGTTTGCACGGTGACTTCGTATCGTCCGGTGCATGCGCGGAGTACGAGATCAACGAGGTCGTGGTCGCAGACTGAGAAACGATGCTCGCTGTCGCAGCACTCGCGCAAGATGAAGCCTTCCATTCTTCCGCGGCAATCGAAGATGACCTCGACGATTTTTCCGGTGACGGACTTTCCATCATCCTTGGCGCCGGTTGGTGTTTCCCAGTAGCCGAGCGGCGAAGGAGGAACTGCATCGGGATCGCCTCCGAGATCGCTGACGCGCGCGCCGAGGTACTGGATGTAACGCTGCAGGACCGGATACCAGCGATTAGCAGGAGACATTTTGAGCAGACGCCACTTGAAGATCGCCAGCGTATTGCGTTCGGGACCTAGCAACGTGGTAGGCGAACCGACGGGAATACGAATCTGGAAGGTGCCGGTTACGTAGCGCCAGTTGCCGGGGCCTTTGCGATTGGAGGCAAATGCTTCGTTGTTGGCGGCCAGCGCGAGCGCGTCAGGATGCGCAGCGGAGAAGGCTGCTCCGCCTCTTGCATTGAGCTGAGGCTGACGACCTGTTGCGGCGTCCATGCTGCGGCGTGTTGCGACGCGGCGGACGACGATGTTGAACTCTTGGCCGACGACGACGGTGGTTGGCAGATCGATGGTGATGAGTCCTGCGAAGTTGTCTCCGGTTGCCGGGGGAATCGGGACGTACGTGACGCCGGCGGTTACGGGGCAAGTGATGGTGTGCGGGTCGGACGAAGAAAGTTCGCTGTGGCTATAGAGCTTTGCTGCGAGCGCCAGCACATCGCTGGAGTTGACCTGGGGCCAGTAGATGTTGGCGGTGCTGCCGACTGGTGTGTTGCCCCAGTCGATCATCAGCTCGTCGGGGTAGTTGAGCAGAGTGCCGGGTGCTTCAATGAGAGCGGCACTGGGCCGGACGTCGAAGGTTTGTGGGATGCGGTGCGAGGCTGCGCCGCCGGGGTTGTCAGAGGACGTGAACTGGAGATTGCGCTGGGCGAGCTTGTCAGAGTTCTCAGGGCCCAGAGTCACGACACTGGAATTGAGGATGGGAGCGCTGTCACTGGCGATTTCAGCGACGAGGCAGTGGTGCGTTCCATTCAGCAGTGCCTGGACGGTCTGGCCGTTGATGACGTTGGTCGAATCGTAGATGTTGAGGAAGCAGCCGAAGTAGGCCCACTTGGAGTCGCCGATATCGAGCTTGATGTTCTGGTTGTTGATACCGCCGGCGTTGTAGTCGGTGTTGGAGCCGAAGTTGCCGGTGGCGAAAAAGGGTAGAGTGTGATTCCCGACGCCCACCAACGGCGCGGAGGGATGACCGCCGGTCTGAGTGCTCAGATAAGTGGTCGACGGTTGGAAGTCGGTATCCGCTGTCTGGGTGGACCAGAGACGGAAGAAGACCTTCGTGTTCGATGCTACGTCGTTCGCGAGGCCGCGCAGACGTACCCGCGCAATGGCGAAGTTGTAGTTGTTGTAGATGTTGATTTTCGGGATAGGCGGGAAGCCGGGCGGAATGGAGATGTCGACCGTCACGGGTGAGACGGATGAATCGCCGGAGAGCGCTCCGGACTGACCGGGCAGCAGAGTGGAGAACGGATCGATGCCGGATGGATCGGCGAAGTTGCTGTTGAGGTAGCTGAGCAACTGCTGGATGTAGCTGAACGCGCCTGCGGTGTTATCGGAGCCAAAGGATGGGCCACCGCTGACCGGGATGTTGTTCTTGCCGGGTGTGGCTTTGAAGACGCGCAGATCCTGGCTGAGATAGAAGACGTTGTTCTGCGCTGGGTCAATATTGGTGAAGTAAGGATCGGCGCCGGCGGTGAGCTCGAAGACGGTTGCGCAGGTGGCACCTGTCGGCGTGGATCCACTGACGGTGAGCTTGCCGTCGAGCTCGAGCACCTTGGCGGGCTTGCCGGATTTGGGGAACTGCGCGAGTGCCGCTGAGGTGAAGGTGATGTCGAAGGCGATGCGGATGCGCTGAAGGCGGCCGGGCTGAGATGGGTTTTCGAAGTCGATGGGCGTGGAGCTGCGAGTGATGGAGACGCCGGGGATGTTCGCGAATGCGCCGGTGAAGTCGGGGACGGTGACACCGAGGGCGTTGAACTGGTTGATGGAGAAACCTTCGATGATGAGCCAGAATGCGTTGGTGAATTTTCCGGCGTGAGTGTTGATGATGTCCTGCACTTCATCTTTGCCGAAGGTGTTTTTGTCGACCCAGAAGGAGAGGAGGGCGAGGGGGAATGGGTCGTCAACGTTCGGGCCGGGGATGGAGGAGACGGAGCTCTGTGGGTATGCGTTGTCGAGCAGCGCTTTGAAGAAGGGGAACGGGTCCGCGGTGTCGCCGGTGAGGTTCTGATAGACGCCGCGAAGGCAAGGCTTGAGGATGTTGTTGCTGGAGTCGACGCCGGGCGCGCCAGCGACGATCTGGGGAATCGATGAGAAACCGAGCTGGTGGAAGAGGTAGTAGAGGAAGGCGACGGAGCAGCCGGTTCCGGGGCCGTTGCCGGCAAATGGAAGGGCGGAGTTGACGTAGTCGGCGCGCGAGCCGTAGTGCGTGGTGCCATCGAACTCGGTGGAACTCGGATTGCTCGAAGGGAGCGAAGAATTCAGCCATCCGGCTGGAGTGCCGTTGTTGAGCCAGTTGATGCCAAGGCCCTGAGCGATCTGGAACTGTACGGCGAGGAAGAGAGAGAGGCCTTCACCTGGGCTTTCTTCATTGCCGACGCCGGAAGAGTAGCCCCAGCCTTTGTCCTGCGCAGCCATGAAGATCTCAACGATTTCGGCGACCATCAATGTGCGGAGCAAGCTTGCAGCACGGTTGCCGGGGACCAGGACGACGGGATACCAGCTTGCGCCGTAGCCGCCACCGTTCGGCGCGGAGACGAAGACCTGAAGCGGAAGCGAGCGCGCCTTCGTGATGTCGACACCAGCGAATTGCTGCTGCATCCAGGTGAAGTCGTTCTCGACGACCGGGACGCCGTTCGCGGCGTTGGCGAGCATGGAGTTGGTGCGGGCGGGTTCGATGTTGCTGAAGGCGGCGGTGGCGAGCACGGCATCGTAAGCGAACTGGTAATGGGTGGTGGTTCCGCCGTTGGTGAGACCGGTGGTGGTGTACCACATGGCAAAGAGCGTGACGTCGCTTGCGCCCATGGTGAATGTTGCGTTGGGATTTAGGAAGGTTCCAGAGCCGTCGGCGGCGGTGTTCCAGTAGGCGAAGGTGTCGCTGTTTTTCTTGAGGGTGCCGGTGTTGCCGAGGATGGTGGCCAAAGCGCCGTTTGCGTAGTTGGTGGAGTCGGTGGGCACGCTGCCGCTGGTGCTGCCGTTGCCGTTGTAGATGATCTTTGCCATGGTGATTCGCTCCTGAGGGGGTGTCGGGGCGATCTCGATTGAAGGCGCGACGAAGCGAATCCGGGATTGTCAGTCGCGGTGTCGGTGTCGTTGAGTTTCAGGCGAGATGATTTGCCGCTGCTGCTGTACTAGTGAGGAATGGGGGGAGAGCGTTACAGGCGGAGGTGCGGGGGCTGAAGGATCTCCCTCCGGGAGATTGTGAAGCGTTTGCGAGAATCGGATTCAGTGAGTGGCGGCACCGAAGGGACAAGACGTGCGATTGATTCGAAGGCCCCTACTGGGGCTGGCCTATCGATAAGCATGGATGGGTTGAGATGGCGGCTTCCCACTCATCGAGCAAAGTGCGCTCGATGAATGGGGCACAGCGGCTTTCTGCAGGCGGAGAAGTCAGGCGGTCATGATTGGTGGGGATTCGGCGAGTTCTTTTTCGGCGAGGATGGCGAGGTCTTTGAGTAGCTGGTGGTCTTCTGCGGTGAAGGGTCTCGGCTTCTTGTCGAAGATGCAGAAGGTGCCGGCCTTGAAGCCGTTCACATTTAAAGAGCAGCCTGCATAGAAGCGGATCTTGGGATCGCCGACTACGACGGGGTTATCGGAGAAGCGCTTGTCTTTGAGGGCGTTTTCGACGTAGAGGATGTCGTCGAAGAGGATTGCGTGTGCGCAGAAAGAAATATCCCGCGATGTCTGGCAGATGGTCAGCCCCTGGACGGACTTGAACCACTGGCGGTGCGTGTCGATCATGCTGATGGTGACGTAAGGGACATTGAAGACGCGGCGGGCAAGGCGCGTGAGCCGGTCGAAGCGCTCTTCGCGTGGCGTGTCGAGGATGTTGAGTGCGTGGAGTGCGGCGATCCGGTCGGTTTCGTTTGTGGGGATGGGCGGTGTCTGCATGGCAGCACTCCGGGGTAGTTGCCAGTTATCAGTTACCAGTCTTCAGTTGTCCACGATGTTCAGGTCGGTATGAGTTCCCAGGTCTCAGAGTCGAGACCTGGGGCACCCAGTATGTGCGTGCCGACTACTCTACGAGAGGTGAGTGTAGGGGTGTTCCTGCAGGCGCTTCGGAAGTCTGGGAGCGACGAGGCCGGCGGTGTTGCTGGCCATGACTTCAGTGAAGTCTTTGCGGAAAGAGTTCATTTCTTCCGGAGTGCCTACGGTGATGCGGAGGCTGTTGGGCCATGCGGGCCAGATGCGGCCGACGTACATGTCCTTGGCAGCGAGAGCGGCCTGAACTTCCTTGCCAGGTTTGCGGACGTCGAGCATGAAGCAATTGCTCTCAGACGGCGTGCAGGCGTAGCCCTCTTTCTTTAGCCAGGCAAGTGTCTCGACACGGGTATCGGCGATGATCTTCTTGCGCGTCGGGACGAGGTCGGTTTCGAGCAGGCTCGCTTTGGCAGCTGCGACGGCGGTGACGGGGAGTGCGTTCATGCCGCCGAAGCTGGAGATCTTCTTGAGCAGGTCGGGGCGGCCGGCGGCGAAGCCCATGCGGATACCGGCCATTCCATAGAGCTTGGAGAAGGTGCGAAGAACGATGACGTTCTTGCCTTCCTTTACGAAGTCCATGGAGCGGGGCGCATCGCAGAGGTGGATGTAGGCCTCGTCGATGAGGATGACGGTGTCCTTGGGCGCGTTGGCGACGGCGTATTCGATGTCGCTGCGCGGGGTGCAGGTGCCGGTGGGGTTGTTGGGGTTGCAGATGTAAATGACGCCGGGGTTGGAGGAGGCGGCGAGCATGGCCTTGATGTCGTGGCGCGCTTCACCCTTGGGATCGGCGAGGGGAATTTTGAGGACGGGAGCCCCAGCGACCTCGGCGGCCCACATGGGGGCTTCGTAACCGGGATCGGCAGTGACAAGGGGGCGGTCTTTGCTGGTGAAGGCGAGGACGGTGTAGTGGAGCGGAGCGCTGGACCCGGCGAAGGGAGCGACGGAGTCGACGGCGAGGCCTTCCTGTTGGGCGAAAAGCTCGGAGAGTTCTTCTTCTCCGGTGAAGAGGTAGCGGCCGCCACGGGGGGTGATGTCGATGATGGCTTTGCGCGCAGCTTCAGAGGGGCCCATGGGGTTTTCGTTCGCGTCGATGTGAATGCCCTTGTTGGGGTCGGCGAACTTGGGGCGGTCGGCGTAGGCGAGGTGCGCTTCTGTGAGGATGGGCAGGCTGGCGAGAGCAGAGGCACCGGCGGCGAAGCGGAAGAAGTTGCGGCGGGAAATTCCGGAAGGAGCTAGTGGATCGACGGAAGGATACATCGGCAGGACTCCTTTGGTTGGAAATGGAGGTGAGCGGGGATCAACTGGGTGCGCAGGTCAGGATGCGCGAGGGAAACAGAACTGGTTGGGTAGGGGAATGACCACCCCACGGACAACGACCCGTCTGTGGGAACCCCGGGGAAGAGATTCATGACTCAAGTTAGCGCCCGGATGCATAAACAAACAAGGAAGAAATGAAGGGAAATGTGGTGATAAGAGATCTTGCCTGACGCAGCTAGAGAAGGCGGGCATCCAAGGCCATCTGTCCTATTGCGGGAATGCCCGGCTGTGTTAGACTCCGTCGAGAAAACGTATCCCGGAAAATCAGCCTGTTGGAAGTATGGGGTTGAGAGGCGTGCGCGGGAGTTTTGCAGCCGGCGCAAGGAATGTTTGACAAAGTACCGACTAAAGCCATTTACTAAGCGCGAATGTTGGAACAGTTTTTTGAGTTCAATGGATGACATTCAGGTGACGGAATGTACGAAATAGTCCCGACCGGCGGCATGTCTATTCCCCAGATTGACGCGCATTCGTTACTCGCACTGGCGACTTCTCCTCTGGCCAGGCTGGGTGCGCTCGATATTGCAGTGATTGTGATCTATTTCGCGATGGTGATCTGGATCGGCTTCTATCTGAAGGGCCAGGCGAACACCAGCGAAGAATTCTTCATGGCCGGACGCGAGATGACGGCGTGGATCGCGGGCCTGAGTTTTGTTTCGGCGAACCTGGGATCGCTGGAACTGATGGGCTGGGCAGGGTCGGCGTATCAGTACGGAATTCTGGCGGCGCACTGGTATTGGATCGGCGCGATTCCGGCAATGCTGTTTCTCGGCATGGTGATGATGCCTTTCTACTACGTGTGCAAGACGCACTCCGTGCCGGGATATCTGAAGCTGCGGTATGGGCAGGGCGCGAGCGTGGTGTCGGCGATTTCGTTCGCCTTCATGACGGTGCTTATGAGCGGCGTGAACATGTTCGCGATGGCCGAGGTGATGAAGGTGGTGCTCGGCTGGGATTTGAACTTCTCGATCATCGTCTCGTCGCTGGCGGTGGCAGCGTATGTGGCGCTGGGCGGATTGCGGTCGGCCATCTTCAATGAGGTGCTGCAGTTCATGCTGATCTGGGGCGGCGCGCTGCTGGTGCCGATCATCGGCATGGTGGAGACTGGCGGCTGGAGCGGATTCAAGGCAAGGCTGGCGCAGAACATTGCGTCGGGCGCAACCGCACAGGGTGACTACACGCATATGTGGCGCAGCATGGGCCACTTTACCGACAACCCAATGGGAATTCACTGGACGGGGATTGTGTTCGGACTGGGGTTCGCGATCAGCTTCGGATACTGGACGACGGACTTCCTCGTAGTTCAGCGCGTTCTGGCGGCGCACAATCTGCGGGCTGCACGGATGGCACCGGTAATCGGGTCGTTCTTCAAGATGGCAGTGCCATTCATCGTGATTCTTCCAGGATTGCTGGGGCTGGTGGTGCTGCAGAATCCGAACGGCACGCTGATGCACCTTGTTCCGCAGAATCTCGCGACCGAAGGCTCAGGGCTGCACAGCTACAACGAAGTACTGCCGCTGATGATGGTGCGATATATGGCTCCGGGGCTGCTGGGGCTCGGCATAACGGCGCTGATTGCGGGATTCATGAGCGGCATGGCAGGGAACGTCAGCGCCTTCTCGGCGGTGTGGACCTACGACATCTATCAGCCGCTGATCAAGAAGAACGCCAGCGATGAACACCTTGTGACGATTGGGCGGTGGGCGACGATTCTGGGTGTTGTGGTTTCGATCGGAACCGCTTACATGGTGATGAGCGCGGCAGGAATTATGGATTACGTGCAGGCGCTCTTCAGCTTCTTCATCTCACCGCTGCTGGGCGTGGTGCTGGTGGGCATGTTCTGGAGGCGGGCGACGAAGGCCGGCGGCTTCTGGGGATTGCTGCTGGGGACATTGACTTCGGTTGGGCTTTGGGCGTGGGTGAAGGCTGATCCGCACGCGCTGAGGTATGTGGCGCTTTCGCCGGACGCGAAGGACATGGCCGAGAACATGTACCGCGCGCTGTGGTCGGTGATCGTTGCGATGGGTGTCAACTTCGGTGTCAGTCTTGCGACAGAGCCGAAGCCGGCTGCTGAGTTGGAAGGGCTGGTCTACGGAGCGACGAAGATTCCCGAGGAAGAGCCTGTTCCGATTTATAAGAACGAGTGGTTCTGGACTGCAGTGGCAATCGTGATGTTCTGCGCGCTGAATGTTTATTTCTGGTAAGGAGACGAGATGACTACAACGGGACATAGTTCGATCTGGTTCTTTATCGGGATTCTGCTCACAGTGTACGGAGCGATGATTTTCTGCTACGGCCTGTACGAACTCGCGACAGGACACCTGGCCAATGTGGTTCTGGCCAACCTGCATGCTTCAGTTTGGTGGGGCGGCGGGATGTTGATTCTTGGACTTTTTTACGGTATTCGCTTTCGCCCGGGCCGCAACGGTTAGCGGATTAGTGCGGCATTTCAAAGGAGCTTGAAAGATGGCAGCGGAAAGAAAGATGACATTCGGCGTGATTGTTGGGAACCGGGGGTTCTTTCCCGATCATCTGGCGAAGACGGGACGGGAGGAGATTCTTTCGGTACTTCAGGGCGTTGGAGCTACCGCGATTGTGCTGGGGCCTGAGCAGTCGAAGTATGGCGCGGTGGAGACGTATACCGAGGCTCAGCACTGCGCGGAGCTGTTCAAGAAGAATGCAGAGAAGATTGACGGCATCATTGTGACGCTGCCGAACTTCGGCGAAGAGCGCGGCATTGTGGATGCTATCCGGCTTTCGGGGTTGAAGGTTCCTGTGCTGGTGCAGGCGACACCCGATAGATCAGATGCGATGACGATCGCGACGCGGCGCGACAGCTTCTGCGGAAAAATGTCGTGCTGCAACAACATGATGCAGTACGGGATCAACTACTCGCTGACGACGCTGCATACGGAGGCAGTGAATTCGGCGGAGTTCAAGGCGGACCTGGAGTGGTTCTCTGCGGTGTGCCGGATTGTGAAGGGGTTGAAGAACCTGCGGATCGGCGCGATCGGCGCGCGGCCCACGGCATTCAACACTGTTCGTTATTCGGAGAGGATCTTCGAGACGAGCGGGATCACGATCGAGACCATCGATCTGTCAGAGATTTTCGGGCGCATCAACCGGATGAAGGACAACGATGATGCGGCACAGGCGAAACTGGCGGCGATCAAGAAATACGTAACGACAGCGGGAATTCCGGATGATGCGCTGTTGAAGATGGCGAAGCTGGGCGCGGTGATCGAGAACTGGATGAAGACGTCTCCGGTGACGATCAGCGCGGTGCAGTGCTGGACATCGATGGAGGAGTATTTCGGTGTCGTGCCCTGCACGGTGATGAGCATGATGTCGAATGAGCTGATTCCGTCGGCGTGCGAAGTGGACGTGCCGGGAACGCTGAGCATGTACATGCTGGCACTGGCGAGCCAGACTCCTTCGGCACTGCTGGACTGGAACAATAATTACGGGAGCGATCCTAACAAGTGCGTGTGCTTCCATTGCTCAAACCTGCCGAAACACTTCTTCAAAGACGTGAAGATGGACTATCAGGAGATCATTGCAGGCACCGTGGGCAAGCTGAATACGTTTGGAACATGCGTGGGACGCGTGAAGCCGGGCGTGATGAGCTACGCGCGCTACTCGACAGACGACCGGCGCGGCATTGTGCGCGGTTATACGGGTGCGGGCCGGTTCACGGAAGATCCGCTGGAGACTTTCGGCGGAGCGGGTGTGGCGGAGATTCCAAAGCTGCAAAAGTTGCTGAAACATATTTGCCGCGAGGGATTCGAGCATCACGTGGCGGCAAACTTCAGCGATGTGTCGAAGTCGATTCACGAGGCTGCGCGGTACCTGGGATGGGAGAGCTACTATCATCCGGGAGATGAAGACTAGGGACTAGGGATCAGGACTAGGGATTAGGATTAGGGAACGAGGGACCAGAGCGTGGCTGCGCGATTGCGGTCGAGTGCTGGTCCCTTGAGTATGTTTGGGGGATGAATCGAAATGTTGAAGAGGATTGGGAAGGCACTGGTTGCTGGTGGAGAGACGATTGTCAGCGAGGCGGCGTGGAATGCGGAGCTGGATGAGAAGCACGCGCGGGTGGTGGAGTGGCTGCAGCGCGAAAAGCTTAGCGGCGTTCTGATCCGGCGGAATCAGAATGTGGCTTGGGTGACGGGCGGGGCGGTTGAGGTGCGCGTGCTGACGCCGAGCGAGACAGGTGTCGCGTCGTTGCTGATTACTGCGGAAGGGAAGCGGTACTACTTCACGACGAAGAACGAAGCGCCGCGGTTGCATGACGAAGAATTCGGCGCGACTGATTTCGAGCCGGTGCTGTTTGACTGGTATGCGGATGATACGGCGGCGACAGCAGCAAAGCTTGCGGGCGGGCCGCTTGGATCAGACACGCCGGTTCCGGGAACGATTGCGGTGAACCTCTACCCGCTGCGCGCATCGCTTGGCGAGAGCGAGATTGCGCGGTACAGGTGGCTAGGCGCAGGAACGGCGGCGGCTACGGTGGAGTCGCTGAAGCAGGTTGAGCCGGGGATGAGCGAGTACGACCTGGAGGCGCTGACGGCTGGGAATCTGCTGAAGCGCGGGATTCTGCCTTCGGTGTATCTGTACGCGGTGGATGATCGGATTTACAAGTACAAGCATGCGGCGGCGCGTGGGGCGAAGCTGCAGAAGTACGCGATGCTGAATCTGTGTGCGCGCAAGTGGGGGCTGGCGATTTCGATTACGCGGTTTACGCACTTTGGTGCGTTGCCGGCGGAACTGGGAGCGCGATTCAAGTCGGCTGCGCAGGTGAATGCGGCGTTGCTGGATGCGACGAAGGTTGGCGCGACGTCGGCGGATCTGTTCAGGGTGGCGCAAGAGGCGTATTCGGCGGAGGGTTTCCCGGGCGAGGAGCAGCTTCATCATCAAGGCGGGCCGAGCGGATATGGCGAGCGTGAGTGGATTGCGACTCCTGACGGAAAAGACGTGATCGTGAACAGTCAGGCTGTTGCGTGGAATCCGAGCATTCGCGGAGGGAAGGCGGAGGACACGGTGATTCTGCGCGACGGGAAATTGGAGTGGCTTACGTCGACGCCGGAGCTGCCGGTGATTCATGCTGAGGTGAATGGGAAGGTGTACCCGGCGGCGGGGGTGCTGGTGCGTTGATGGGGGGCTCGATCTGGGACTCTCGCCTTCGAAGTAATTCGAGAGCCCGGGGAGTGAAAGAAGCAGATCCTTCGCTCACCACCCCCGGACTGAAGAAAACGTCCGGGGCCCCGTTCGCTCAGGATGACAGCCTTAATTAAGTTTAGGCCCGGATTGCACAGAAGATGGTGGAGCGTGAGTCGCTAAACTGAAGACTGCTTCATGCCTTCTTTTTGCGAAGTCGCGCTGCCGGTGCCGCTGGACCGGACGTTTACGTACGCGGTGCCTGAGTTTGAGCAGCCGGCGCGAGGAGCGCGCGTTATCGCTCCATTTCGAAATGAAAAATTGATTGGGGTAGTGACGGCCACAGGCGTTGCGGAGCCGACGGAGTTTGCAGCGAAGAGCCTGGAGGCCGTGCTCGATGATGAGCCGCTGCTCGGAGAGCACCTGCTGGAGCTGGCGGAGTGGATCGCGGGGTACTATCTCGCTCCTCTGGGAGAAGTGATGCGGACGATGTTGCCACTCATGGCGGAGGTGCGGCGGACGGTTTATTACCGCATCACGGATCTTGGGCGGGATGTGCTGGCGAAGAGCCTGGATGGGGATGGATCCCATTCATCGCGCAACAAGCGCGCGATGAATGGGGCACAGTTTGAGAATGATGAGGGGATCGATTCTGAATCCCACTTATCGAACAAAAGACGTTCGATGAATGGGGCACGGCCTGATTCTGGAGGAACAGGCCAGAGTATCGAGCGGAGGGTGCTGGAGCGGCTTGCGGCGGGAGAGCGCGTGAAGGTGTCGACGCTGCGCTTGGCCACGTCGGCGAGTCTGCAGGTGCTGGCATCGATGCTGCGGAAGAAGTTGATTGCGCGGGAGACGTCGGCGGTGGAGCGCGATGCTCGGCGGACGGAGCGATTCGCTGTGCTCGAGGCGGACGCGCGGTTGCCGGTGCTGACGAAGCTGCAGCAAGCGATTATGGCGGAGCTGGCGGCGAATGGGGGCGAGCTTTCGCTGGCGGAATTGCGACAGAAGGAACTGCCTTCGTCGACGCTGCAGACACTGGTGAAGCGGGAACTGGTTCGCATTGAGGAGCGCGCGGCGGCGTTTCGACTGGGTGGCATTGAAGGGGCGGCGCAACCTCTGACGCTGAATGAATCGCAGCTGGATGCACTGGCTTCGATTGTGGCAAAGCTGGGAGAGTTTCACGCCTTTCTGCTGCACGGCGTGACGGGGTCGGGGAAGACGGCAGTTTATCTAAAGGCGATGCAACGGGCGCTGGACCGAGGGCAGTCGGCGATTTTGCTGGTGCCGGAGATAGGGCTGACACCGCAGATGGCAGGGCTGCTGGACGCAGCGTTTGGATCGCGCGTGGCGCTGCTGCACTCGGCGTTGACACCGGAAGAGCGGACGGAGCAGTGGCGCCGCATTCATCGCGGAGAGGCGCCGGTTGTGGTGGGGACGCGATCGGCGATTTTTGCGCCGGTACCGAATCTCGGACTGATTCTTGTCGATGAAGAGCACGATCAGAGCTACAAGCAGGAAGAGACTCCACGGTATAACGCGCGCGATGTGGCAGTGATGCGCGCGAAGCTGTCAGGCGCTGTAGTGGTGCTGGGGTCGGCAACGCCGTCACTGGAGAGCTGGCAGAACTCGGTGCAGGGGAAGTACACGCGCATCGAGATGAACGACCGCGTGAAAAACCGTCCGCTGCCTGAGGTGGAGCTGATCGACATGCGGCGGGAATTTCAGGAGACGGGGCAGGAGCAGTTGTTTTCGCGTTCGCTGGTGGAGCAGACGCGACAGGCGCTGGAGCGCGGCGAGCAGGCGATTATTCTGCTGAACCGGCGCGGGTATTCGTTCGCGGTGATCTGCAGAGCGTGCGGAAAGAAGCTGGAGTGCCAGAATTGCGCGATCGCGTTGACGCATCACAAGCCGAGTGGCTTAGATCTGATCGCACGTGCTGGGCAGCGGCTGGAGTGCCACTACTGCGGGTACAAGCGGACTGTGCCGGCGAAGTGTCCGGAGTGCGATAGCGAGCACTTGTACTATCTCGGCGCGGGATCGCAGCAGGGTGAGGAGAGGCTGGCGGAGATTTTTCCGGGTGCGCGGATCGGGCGGATGGATCGCGATACGGTGCGAGGGCGGCACGATCTGGAACATCTGCTGGCGCGGCTGCATTCGGGAGAGATCAACCTGCTGGTGGGGACGCAGATGATTGCGAAGGGGCATGACATTCACGGAGTGACGCTGGTGGGCGTGGTGGGATGCGACCATGCGCTGTCGATGCCGGACTTTCGCGCGGCGGAGCGAGTGTTTCAGTTGATGACGCAGGTGTCGGGTCGCGCGGGACGCGGGGAACTGCCGGGGCGGGTTGTGGTGCAGACTTACTATCCGGATCATTACGCGATTCTGGCGGCGAGCAAGCACGACTTTGCTGCGTTCGGCGAGCGGGAGCTGAAGTACCGGCGGTGGATGCACTATCCACCGTTTGGCGTGCTGGCGAATGTGCTGATTCAGTCGGAAAAATTGGAAGAGGCGGCGGGATGGTCGGCGGAGATCGGGAAGTGGTTTCAGAAGACGACACCGGAAGGTGTGCGTGTGCTGGGGCCGTGCACGGCGCCGATTGCGCGGATCAAGAATGTCTATCGATTTCATCTGATTCTGAAGGCGAGTTCGCGGAAGGCGCTGAATGCGGCGCTGCGGGGCGCGCTGGCACATGCGGATGGGGCGGGGATTCCGCGGAGAAACATCGTGGTGGATGTGGATGCGCAGCGGCTGATGTGAAGTCACTCAAATCCTTGTGAACCCCGGTCCCCAAATGCGAGGGACCGGGGGCACCCCGGCTGATTTGAAAATGCCGCGCTCTGTTCCTGTCACATCGATTCTGCACCTCCCGGCGGTAGAATCCGCGCGCGGGAGGTGTGGGATGGAATATTCCAATGCATTTATCGGCAAGTCGGACACGCCGACGCACGCGGAGGTAGCGGAGGCGCTGGGTGAGAAGGTGAAGCTCTGGGATGAGTTCATTGCATGGATGAGCGAGAAGGAGGGAGTCTCAGACCAGGAGTGGAAAGGCGTGGTGGTGAAGAAGTATGGATGGAGTCTGCGACTGAAGAAGAAGGGCAGGAACATCATCTATCTCAGCCCGGGGAAAGACTGCTTCATGGCGAGTTTTGTTTTGAATGACAAAGCGCTGCGTGTGGCGAAAGAAGCTCATCTGGCAAAAAGTGTTCAGGATGCGCTCGAGGCGGCACCGAAGTATCCGGAGGGGAATGGGGTGAGGCTTCTGGTGAGGCGGGAGGGGGACCTGGCGGCGATCAGGAAGATTGTGAAGATTAAGAATGCGAGTTGAGGCTGCTAGGAGGACTATGTCCCCGGTTCCCAGATGCGAGGAACCGGGGGCACCCGGCAGTCTCAAACTTGGAGGCTAGTTCCTGGGCCTTCGTCCCCGGTCCCCGAATGCGAGGGACCGGGGCAGCGGGCTGAGTCCGCTATTGGTGGGTGTTGGGCGAAGGGGCTGCGGGAGCGCCTTCGGTCAATGTATGCAGTTCTTTACCGGGTTTGAAGCGGACGGCTTTGCCGGGCGTGATGCTGACTTCTGTGCCGGTTCGCGGATTGCGGCCAATGCCGGTTTTGCGAGCGCGAACGCTGAAGACACCGAATCCGCGCAGTTCAATGCGCTCACCAGCTGCAAGCGCTTCCTTTAGTCCCTCAAACACGGTGTCGACTGCCGCTTCGGCCTTGGTGCGGGGCAGGCCTGTGCGCTCGATCACATGGTGGACGATGTCTTGTTTAATCAAAGCGGTCACCTCGCTAGCGCGACTGTTTTAAGACTGTACCACGCCCTACCGGACTGATGGTACAGCGTTTGGCTCATTTGTGGAACACCGGCGAGGAGGATTTTTTCAGATTGTGACTGGAAGGCGACGGGGCATGGATTGTGTCTCCTGTGATTTACTTCACATCCCGTGCATAAAGTTGGTGCGGAGACCGGACTGACGCAGCCGTTGTGACTTTGGAGATGGGCAAGCCTCTCCGGAGCGCATGTAAACCCTAGGCGAAAGAGTAACTTTGCCGGATACTGTTGTTTCAGGTAACTATAACTGGGGTTCCCAGAGTAACCATCCCTGGGATAAAGTTGCAGTAATGAAGGGGATAGAGCGTCCCTGGCAGGGTGCGATGAGCGTCTCGAGCCAGTGGAAAAGCGAACAAGCCCCATCGCTCATTGGAGCAAGGCAAGGAGAGAGGCTCGATGTCCGCGATGTACAGTACAGATCCAATTCGAATTGGCGTCGTGGCAAATGAACCGATGCGGCTCGAAGGCCTCACAAGTATCTTCGAAAATCATGCCAAGCCGGGGGAAGTTCCTCTGGTTCCGATCGTGGGCACTCTTGAAGAACATCTCGATAACGAATCCATTGAATACGTTCTGATCGACTGGAGCAGTTCGACCAAGAAGCTTGGAGTTCTGGAAGGGATTCGCCGGAAGCGGCCAACGCTGCGCATGGTGGTGATCGGCCCTGACAGCAACGAGCAGGTGATGATGGACACGATCATCGCGGGCGCGCGGGCTTATCTGGATATGGGTGCCGGGCCGCGATTGGTGCGCGAGGCGCTGGACGTCGTGATCTCCGGCTCGATATGGGCGCCGCGAAAGCTGCTTTCCAAACTGATCGACAGATTGCTTTCTGGTGAGGATTCGAGCGTGACCAGCCCGCGACCGCATCTCACGGCTCGTGAGGAGCAGGTGCTGCAGCTTCTGCTGCTGGCGAGGTCGAATCGCGAGATAGCCGGGGAACTTGGGATTGAGGAGCGCACGGTGAAGGCTCATGTCGGCAAGCTGATGAGGAAGGTCGGAGCGGAGAACAGGATCGAACTCTCAATGCGCGCTCTGCATGGTTCCTACAAGCCGTCACCGGCGCAAAGCCAGTATCAAGCGATGGAACCTGCCACGGCTTAGGCGCGATAGCGAGTGTCAGGTAATCATTTAAACAACGGAAAAATGATTACTTATATTCTAAAACCTTAGTACTCTTGTTCCGAATTGATACGTTACTCATAATAGATTTCAGAAACAACGCAGATCTGGGGAAAGGAGTTCCCGGGCCGCATGTAAAGCATGAGCCTGCGAACTCCTCTTTTTTTTGCTTCTCAAACCCCGGCACATCTTCTCGCAAATCCCAGACAAGTTGACGCAGACAGTCGGGCGGTCCTACGGCACAAGTGCGAATTGTTCCAGCGATCCCCTGGGTTTCACCGGGGGGCTGCTCTCGTCTCGCCCTCCCGAGACACGGGAAAGATTGAGCCGATCTGGACCCATATAAATAATTGTTTGTACGGTCAGCGGGCAGGAGACTCTGTGTGTTGCCGAGGTGTGCTTGCTGTAGCCTAAACGAGAAGTTGTTATACGGAGTTGTTCCCTCACTTAAATGTTCCGTCGTGGTGCGCGACTTTGACGCCGCATTTCTGTCCTATACATGCAGCAGGTGGTGTCGTGTGTCCTGCTTGCAACAACGTGAAAGGAATCCCCAGATGAAAAGAATTATTGCTTCCCTTTGTCTTTGTTTATCGACTTCGATGTTTGCGAATGCCGCTTCTTCCAAGCAGGACCTGCAGGAGCGCATTGAAGCAGCCCGGAATGTGCTCGACCAGATCATGGACGCCGAGGACAACACGATTCCGAAGAACATTCTTGAGCAGGCCACGTGTGTTGGCGTGGTGCCGGGAATGATCAAGGGAGCATTTGTGTTCGGCGCGCAGTATGGGCAGGGAGTCGTGACCTGCCGGACCGGCCACGGATGGAGCGCACCCGTGTTCATTCGCATGGCAGGCGGGTCGTGGGGGCTCCAGATCGGCGGACAGTCGACTGACTTGATCCTGGTTGCGGTGAACAATCGCGGGTTCCAGGATCTGCTGAAGAGCAAATTCAAGATCGGCGCGGATGCCTCGGCCGCGGCGGGGCCGGTGGGCCGCGCGGGACAGGCGGCGACAGACTGGAAGATGAATGCCGAGTTGCTGAGCTACTCGCGCAACAAGGGAGTCTTTGCGGGAATCAGCCTGGATGGGACAGGGGTGTCGCAGAACAAGGTGGATACGGAGACTTTTTACGGTTCACCCCAGAGCTTTGAGAATGTGCTGAAGGGGAATGTCGAAGTACCGCAGGGCGCTGTAGAGTTTGTGCGCGACGTCGCCCGGCATTTTACCGAAGCGAAGCAGGCCCAGTAGCCACAGAGTCAGGCATTGAGTAAGAGCGGCCTTCGATGAGGGCCGCTCTTCTGTTTTTTGCAAATTGCAAGATAGGGATGTCTGTAGTCAGGGCACAAGGTCTGATCTGTGCCCTACACTTGTCTTTGCCTCAAACGATGCAGAAGTCGGTCGAATACTGGCTGGTGGTAGCGGTGGCACGCGTGCTCAGGCTGGTGCCACGCTGGCTGGCCCGGCTATTTGCCGATGCACTGGCATGGGCCGTGTATCACGCGATGGGGCGGCTGCGGCGCGTGGGTGAGCGCAATCTGCAGCTCGCCATGCCGGAGCTGCCTGCGGAGCTGCGAGCGGGTGTTCTGCAGGGCGTCTATCGCAACCTTGGCCGGCAGCTGGTTGAGTTCTGCCACATGCCGCGGTATACACGCGAGAACACGAAGGGGCACATCCGCACCGAGGGGCTGGAGCACTATCTTGCAGCAGAAGCGCTGGGGCACGGAGTGCTGGTGCTGACGGCGCATCTGGGAGCGTGGGAACTCTCGAGCTTTTATCACTCGTTGATGGGACACCCGATGGGCATGGTGATCCGGAGGCTGGATAATCGCAGGCTCGATGAATTTGTGAATCGCATTCGCTGCATGCATGGCAATCACGTGCTGCACAAAGATGACTTTGCACGCGGGCTGCTGCATGCGATGCACGAGGGCGGCACTGTCGGGATTTTGATGGATACGAACATGACTCCGCCGCAGGGGGAGTTTGTGAAGTTCTTCGGGATCACGGCGTGTACAGCGTCGGGACTGGCGCGCGTGGCGTTGAAGACGGGAGCGGCGGTACTGCCGGGCTTCATGCTGTGGGAGCCGGATGAGAAAAAGTACGTGCTGCACTTCGGACCGCAGGTGCACTTCGAGCGCAATGGGGATGGCGAGGCGGATGTTCTGGCGGCGACGCAGCGATGCAATGACGTGCTGGAGTCGTGGATTCGTCGGTATCCGGATCAGTGGCTTTGGATTCACCGGAGATGGAAGACGCGGCCGCCGGGGGAAGCGGCGTTGTATTGAGGCGGGCCTGCAGGGGCCAGCGCGGTGCGGATTTGCGCGACGGATTGTAGCGGCGTAAGTTGGCTAGAATCGAATTCGCATATGCCTCCAGAAACCAAACAGGAAAATTCCTCAGGGGCTAAAGCCCCAAAATTTTCATGCGCGTTTTGTGCACGACTGAAGTCGTGCCCCTTCAAAAAGCGGCTCGCGTTGCCGTCTTCATGCTGGTCAGGCATGTGGTTGGGATTGATAGCGATTGTCTGTTTGCTCGCTCGTACGACGCCGCTGGCGGCTTCGCATCTGGTTACGGGGAACGGGCATGGATTTGCAGTGGTCTCGCCCGAGTCGGGTGCGGTGACGAAGTTTTATGCGCATCCTTATAGCTTTGCGAAGCCGGAGCCGGGGAAGCCGCTGAGCGAAGGAATTGAGACTGCGAACTTCATCGAGAGCCTTGGGTGGAGTGGAGGTTCAAGTCCAGGCGGAACGGCAGACTACGTCGAGGATTCGCACGTGATCCGCGTGCGTTCTTCTCTCGGGGAAATGACGGCTTTCATGCCGTTCGGGTTTGGGCGTCCAGCGCTGATTCTCGTGGGAAGTGCAGCTAGAAGGGGCGCGGTGCTCGATGTGAAATGGAGTCATCGCGTTTTGTCTCAAAAGAAGATCGAAACGGGCACCCTTGCAAGAGGCCCGTCAGGGATCGTGCTGAGTTTCAGCGGTGTTCAAGAACGGCTCCTGCTGGTTCCACTCGACACTATGCGGGATGTACCCGAACAACAGCCACTCGCAGTGAGCAGATCCTGGGCTCTTATCTCGCTCGATCCTGACGATAATCCAGAGCTGATCGCGGCAGAGTTATTCATATGGCGGGATGGAATAGAGGCGAAAGCTCTTGCCCATCGGGAACTGAAAGAGCTTGAGCAATGGCGGGTCAAGCCGGCGGTGCATTTTGCTTCGGAGCAGGAGCGGCATCTTTGGCGGCAGAGCGAGGTGATGCTGCGGATCGCACAGAGCCGGGAGACGAATCGCGAAGGGAGATACGGGAACGGGTTGATCGTGGCTGCGCTGCCGGATGGAGTTTTCTTTACGCCGTGGGTTCGTGACATGGCATGGGCGACGGTGGCGCTGGTGCGGATGGGGCATCGCGAAGAGGCTCGGGCGGCGGTGCTGGCTTACTTCAACGCGCGGCCGACGGGGAAGATGCGCGCGGAGACGAATGGCGCTGACTATCAGATTTCGGTGGTGCGGTACTTCGGCAACGGGGAGGAGGAGCCGTTCTTCACGCAGGAGGGAAGCACCAACATCGAATTCGATGACTGGGGCGAGGCGCTGTGGGTGCTGGGCGAGTACCTGAAGCGATACGACGATCCGGATTTGCTGAAGGAAGAGACTTTTCGCGGGAAGATGTATGAGACTGCGCGTGACTACATTTTGAAGCCGCTGCTTGAGAACACTGAGGCTTATGGTGGCGGGCTCATTGTCGATGCGGACACTTCTATCTGGGAGGAGCGGCAAAGGGACAAGAAGCATTTCGCATTCTCGACGGCAGCGGCGATTTTTGGCTTGAGGGAATTTGCGGAGGTGGCAAAGCGGGCGGGAGATGAGAATGTTCGGCGCGACGTGCTTGGGAAGATCGATCAATTGCAGAGAGGATTCGACGCTGCTTTTATACGCGAAGGTCATCTGCGCGGGACGCTTGAGCCGGGTGTAAAGAACGATATCGATGGGGCGCTGATTCCGATCATCAATTTTGGAATTGTGAAAGATCGGGCGGTCATTCAAGACACGGTGAAGAGGATGGACCTGCTGAAGGTTGTGTCGGGCGGATACAGGCGGGTGCGCGGGACGTACACGGATCCGGCGATTTATGAGTACTGGTATGAGCAGGAGGAGTTTCTGTTCGTAGATCTGAGCCTGGCGGAGCTCTATCGGAGGCTGGGGAGAAAGGCCGAGGCAGATGCAATGCTGGCGCGGATAGTGAAGAAGGCTGCGGCCGATCACAACATCATTCCTGAGATGTATGTTGCGGTGCCGTGCAAGCTGTTTCCGGGGAAGATTGGCGATCCGACAGGTGCCTTGCCGATGGTGGGATATGGGGCTGGCGCGTTCGTGCTGCATGTGATGGAGAGAGAAAGAATCGGGACCAGGGACTAGGGACTACCCTGGCTGTTTGATCGCTCAGAGGCCTGTCGCACCCGAACTCATACTGACTTCGAGCATCTCTCCCCGGTCCCCAAAAGCGAGGGGCCGGGGGCACCCGGTGGAGTTGGTGTTGGGTGATGTGACCGATGTCTGACAAGATCTCTCGCCGGTCCCCAAGTGCGAGGGACCGGGGGCACCCGGTGGAGTTGATGATGGGTGATGTGATCGATGTTTAACAAGATCTCTCCCCGGTCCCAAAAGCAAAGGACCGGGGGCACCCGGTGGAGTTGGTGTTGGGTGATGTGACCGATGTCTGACAAGATCTCTCCCCGGTCCCCAAGTGCGAGGGACCGGCGGCACCCGGTGGAGTTGATGATGGGTGATGTGACCGATTTAACAAGATCTCTCCCCGGGCCCCAAGTGCGAGGGACCGGGGGCACCCGGTGGAGTTGGTGATGGGTGATGTGACCGATGTTTAACAGGATCTCTCCCCGGTTCCCAAAAGCGAG
>JAFDVQ010000007.1 GCA_018268915.1 Acidobacteriota bacterium | reverse complement strand
TTCGGGTTGTGCTTCGACAATACCTTCGTGATCGCCGCCGTCAACGTCGTCTTGCCGTGATCAATGTGACCAATCGTCCCCACGTTCACGTGCGGCTTCGAACGATCAAACTTTTCCTTCGCCATGCTCGATTCCCTTCCCTCAAAATCAGCTTTCAGTCATCAGTTCTCAGTTTCCAGATTTTTCCGGCCTCGCACATCACAGCTTCAACTGATGACTGGCAACTGGAAACTGACAACTTGTCAGTAGTACGCGTACGCCTTCAAATATCTTTGCCGCAAATCTACCGGCACCTTCTCCACCAGTCGCAGATACCGCTCGCGCGTCAGTCCCTGGTCTGAAACCGGAAGCGCCTTGTACAGCCCGATCGCTTCCTTGCCCAGCAAACCACGATTCAGCACACCTTCAAAATCCCGGATGCGGAGCTTGGAGCGCTTCACGCCATCCAGAAAAGGCTCCACGTCGCTTGCCGCGAATCGGGCGTCGATCTGCGAGTGAAGCGCCGCATAGGTCTTCTCGTCTTGTACCGCGATGGCTGCCTGTTCAAACATTCTCTGCTCTGCCCTTGCCTTCAATCTCTGGAGCGGGAGACCGGGATCGAACCGGCGACCAACAGCTTGGAAGGCTGTGACTCTACCACTGAGTTACTCCCGCCTGTGTACAGCAGGTAAGAAATCAGCGGTCATAGATCAGTCGTTTTCCGATGTGCACAATATCTCTCGATGCACTTGCTGATCCCTGACCCCTAGTCCCTATTCCCTGTTCTTCTGGAGCTGATGACCGGGATTGAACCGGTGACCTCTCCCTTACCAAGGGAGTGCTCTACCAACTGAGCTACATCAGCCCTTTAAACCTTCGGGCTTATCGCCTTCTTGCCCTTCACTGCGGATCTTCTCCGCCTGGGTGCCCCATCCAAGCTCTGCTTGGGTGGGATACGAGCGCCATCGTCTTACTTATCGCTGCGGCGAATTCTCTCCGCTCTCATCGCCACCATGGTGCGTAGCGCGAGTCCACCAATAATGATCAGCGGAATAAACTTCATCTCCACCAATCTGCCCCCGACTGGAATTCGTGCATCAAGGGTAAACCAACTCAATACTGCCAAACCTGCGTACAGCGCCAGCGCCACCCGGTACTTCTTCTCCAGCGAATTACCGGTTCCCGCCATATTCGAAACTCTGATCGTCGATCTGAAGCTGCTGATCCCTGATCTCTGATCACTGTATGGTGCACAGGGGAGGATTCGAACCTCCGTAACTCGAATGAGTGGCAGATTTACAGTCTGCTGCCATTAACCGCTCGGCCACCTGTGCCCATCATGCGCCGGGCGCATTCAAAAGTCCCGGCAACAACTCAATCTTGCAAAAACCGCATTCCGCGCATACGAACCTGCCGGAACGTCCTCCGGCTCTCGGAGCATGCACCTCAGTGGGATTACCGCAGAGGACGGATTCGGCGTTTCCACTCTCCCACCGAACCCCAAACTTGCCTGCCGCCCAATGCCCCAACCCTGCTTCTAAGTGGAGCTGGCGAAGGGATTTGAACCCCCGACCCTCTGATTACAAATCAGATGCTCTACCAGCTGAGCTACGCCAGCCCGACCACCACGAAACATTGCCGGGAAACACCGGATATCCGCGGACACACTCCTGCTCCGCACATAACACGGCACAGTTTCTAAGGTTAGCACACCGGAAACACCCCGGCAAACCGGCGTATCCACAGTCTATCGCAGGCACTTATGACTGCCAAAGACGACGCGAAATCGGCCAGTTTTCCACTTTCTTTCGAGGCCGTTTTTCCGCCTCCTTTGATCACTCCCTCTGCTCCGATGACCATCGGCCATGAAATTCCACCTCTCCAGCTTGATTTTGCCTGATTGTCGGCAGATCATTGCCTCTGCTTCCCAATAACAATTTGGATCAACGGCTGTTCTTTTTAGGGGGACCTGTGAAGAGATTGCTCGCATTTGCCTTGTGTTTCCTGTTTCCACTTTCGGTTTTTGCAGGAGATAACGGATACAAAGTCGCCTATGATGGCGGTTCATTGCAGAATGCCAAAGCCGGCACCAGCATGAAGCTGTACATCGATGGCACCAACATCAAAATCATGAAAGATTCAGCTGAAGTCGTGACGATCCCGGCTGCAGCCGTCACAGAAATCAGCTATGGGCAGGATGTCCACCGCAGAATCGGAGCAGCCATCGGAGTTGCAGTCGTCTCGCTGGGCGTTGGAGCCCTGCTGGCTCTCACCAAGTCAAAGAAGCACTTCATCGGTGTCACATGGGATGACGCCGGCAAAAAGGGCGGTCTCGCATTTCAAGCGGACAAGAACGACTATCGCGGCTTACTGGCGGGGCTCGAAGGTGTGACCGGCAAGAAGGCAGTCAACTCCGACGCCATGACGGTTAAGAACTGAAGAACGTTGAAAATCATGCAGGGACGGCGCAGCTTCGGCCGCGCCGCGCCTGTTTCCTCTCTCGCCACTCGTCACGTTACTTCCACTGAATCCGCTTGCTCCTCTCGCCCTTCTCGCGAAATCATTTCTTAAGTATCCAGACGATTGCGTTCCTTCAGCTTGAGGTGCCTTCATGCGTAAAGCATTTTTGACTTGCCTTGTTCTTCTGCTCTGCCCTGTCCTCTTCGCGCAAGAGACATTAACGAACGACTCCGTCATCAAGCTGCTCAAGGCCGGCCTGTCTGAAGAACTGATTGTCACCACGATCAATTCGTCGCCGGGCAACTACGACACTTCTGTGAATTCGCTCATCGCGCTGAAAAAGGCCGGAGCCGGAGACAAAGTGGTATCGGCCATGATCCTCAAGGCCTCAGGCGCCGCACCCGCCTCTGCTGCAACCGCCGCCTCTTCAGCATCCACGGCCGCAGGCACAGCAGATGTCCCTGCACCAATCTCCCTTGCTCCCGGCACTCTGCCCGCAGGCGTCGACAGCGTTGGCGTCTATTTCCTGGAAAAGGGCGGAACCCACTGGCAGGAAGTTCCTGCCGAGGTCGTCAACTTCAAGAAGGAAGGCTCGCTCAAGCACCTCGCCAGCGCCGGCGTTCTCAAAGGCGAAATGACTGGCCTCGTCGGCGGCAATCGCAGCCCGCTCACCCTCAAGCTTCCTCAGCAATTCATCCTCTATGTTCCTGAAGGCCGCGCGCCGGGCGAGTATCAGCTGATTCATCTCCACGCCAATGCCGACAGCCGTGAGTTCCGCGCAGCCAACGGCGGCATCGTCAAGGACGCCGGCGGCGCTCTGCGCGATGTCCTCGACTACGCCCCGAAAAAAATCGCGCCCCGCGTTTATCTCATCGAGATGAATGAAGAGTTCGAGCGAGGCGAGTACGGCTTCCTGCCGCCATCAGATACCGCCGTCGGCGACACCATCCCCACCGCCACCAAACTCTACAGCTTCTCTCTCACTCATTGATCACTGGGTGCCCCAGGTCTCGTTTCTGAGACCTGGGAAACGACCTCTACACACGACATCACTTCTTCGTCCGGTGATATTGATTCGGCGCACTCGGTGTAGGAATATCGCTATTGACCCGAGTTCCCTGATCGTGCGCTTTCGCTAACGGAGCTGAGAGCGTGATTCCGCTGCCCGACACCTGCGCATTCACAGCGTGCGGATGCGTAAGGGGTGCAGCCACCGTGATCGAAGTTGCTCCAAAGCGTCGGATGGAGAGCACTTCAGCTGTCTCGGCATTCTCTCCACTATCGATCGTGATCGTCTGCCCGTCGCGGAACCCGTTCGCATTCGATACCGGAATCACGTTCGCACCGGCGGCTGTGTCAGTGCCAACTCTGGTCGCTCCGGCAGTTCCCACCGTCGCGATCGTTGCTTTCTCCTGATCTGCACCCGAACCGATCATCACGGTCTCGCCGTCCTCAAATCCATCCACGCTCGAGACTTTGATATTGCTCGTTCCCGCCGCTGCCCCGGTAGATAACGAAGCCGCGGCCTGAATTAGAAAATCGTTGCAGTTGCTGTCTGTGTCAGCGCCATCGGGGAAGCGACCCACGCTTGTGCTGACGGCATTCCCAACTTCGCTCGAACTGAAGCTCATCAGCGCCCCAGGAGCAGGCGTGTGACAGCCGCTCTCGTCCGTTCCGGAGACTGCCTGATAACCCTCGCCGGCCCATGGATCGGTCAGAGCACCGTAGTTAAGACTGTCAACAACCATCCCAGCGGCATCGCGCAGAACAATGCTGCCTTCGCGCCGCGCAACGATCCGGTCGAAGTAGGGCACATGCGCAGTCAGCTCCGGTCCTCCGAACCACTGATGGGGCTTCGTCGTTCCCTGGTAGCCCGCACCCTTCACTGCTTCATCTCGCACCGCAGCATCAACGTCGTGCGCCTTGGCAAGTGGACGATCGAGCGTGATGCCGCTGCCCAGCGCAAGCACCGGCTCGTTGCTCTTGTGTTCGAAGGCCGTTGCCGGCTCGAAGCTGATCCCAGTCCCGCGATCTGCAAACGGAAGGTTGCCGGCATGTGCAAACTTCAGCGGCTCCTCCAGTTCGAGCCCAGTCCCCGGAGTCTCTACGAGTTCGTCGATACCGTGCACCTTCCCCAGAGCTGGCGAGAAGTCGATTCCACTGCCGTTCTTTCCTCCGCTCCCAACTGCGGAGATCGTTACTGTTTCGCGACTTACCGGTGTCCCGACCGTGATCTTTTCGCCCACTGCGAACTTGCCCACGTTTCGCACCTTGATGTTCGTAGCGCCCGCCCCTGCACCTGCTGACAGATTTGTGTGCTTTGCTTCGGTGCCAACGCTCTTTACAGTGACTGTCTCGATGCCATGCCCCTTGCTGTCGATATCGAGCCTGATCTTGTCGCCGACGGAAATATCGGCAAGTGACGTCACCTTCAGATTTGTCGCGCCGACCGCCGCGTCTTCTATCAGGTAAGCCTGCGTTCCTCGCTTGCCGACTGCCGTGACCGTGGCGATCTCATATTTCTCTAGGCCCTTCGCGACGGCTGGATAAGTTCCGCCATACCCTAGCGCAATCTTCTCCCCGACCTTGAATCCAACAGTACTAAAAACGGGCACGTTCTTTGCGCCTTTCGGAACGGTGATGTAACCGTCGGGCAGAGGCTGAAACACCGTCGTGACCTCAGCGGCTGCAGCGCCAACGCTTGCGATCTTTCCCGTTTCCGCGTTCGCGCCCGTGTCGATCGTGACGTTGTCTCCAACCGACATTCCTTCCGTGCTTCTCACATATATGGTCTTGTCGCCGGCTCGTGTGCTGGCAACCAGCCCAGAGTTCGAAAGCCCAAGTACATAAAACTCACGCGATGCAAGCTTCGTTCCTGCTGGAATCTTCACGATCGAAGACGCCGGTATCTGGCTGGGATGCTCCGTCAAGCTCCAGTTGGAGATGTCTACGCTATTGCTTCCCGCATTGAATAGCTCGATGAATGAGTCCGTCTGATTTGTCGATCCCGATCCAATACGAACCTCATTGATCTTCACCGGATTTACGTTCCGCAACTTTTCAGACGCATGTTCCACCAGCGCTTTTCCGGTTGAATTTGTCCAGGTGGCGCTGGCTACCAGGTCGCCGTTGAATGCCGTTGAACTCGATTTCACCATGAAGGTCGCGTTCGCAGTCGCGCCTGGCGGAATGGCTTCAGCAATCGTCTTCGAACCTTCCTTGCCCCCCTGAAGCAACACGGTCCACTGTTTTGGAGCAACGATACTCAGCTTGAGCCCTTGGATTGGCGAGTCGCTCCTATTCGTGAACTTCACCGCAACATCCTGCGAGGTTCCCGGCGAGAACGTCTGCAATCCCGGAGCCTTGTCGATCGCTGATGCCGGCGCAATCGTCAGCGCCGGTGCATCGTAGTGCGCGGCCACAATATTTGCTTGAACGAGTTGGTCAGTCGCATCGGTCGGGAAAGTTCCCGCCGCCGTCATCGCCCCTTCGTAAAACGTGCCCTGCGATGACTCGCTGTTGTCGCCGCCATTGCCCAGCAGGATCGCACCCTGCTTCCGCATCGGATCATACGTCGAGTTCACGCGCTGTCCACTGAACATCACCGCAAGATCACCTTTTTGCGCATCCCCGCCCATCGAAGTCCAGCGATGAGGCTCGCCTTTCGCCATTGCAGTCACAAACCGCCAGGTGATCGACGGCAGAGTCGGACAGCCCTTGGTCGCATCGGTATTCACGCAGCCGACCAGGTTGTTTTCCTGATCCGTCATGATCCACGGACCGACGCCGCTGCCGTGGAACCACGGCGTGGCGTTGCCGAAGTAAGCAGTCTCCATCGTCCCGTTATCGTCATCGCGGCTGTCGATCTCGGCATTGCCATAGTCGAAGCAGCACCCATTGTTGAAGTGCAGGCCGTTGATCACCCAGTACTGCCCTTCCGCTTGATCGTCTACGGCTGTTCCTCGCGGATCGTCAATGCGCAGGCCCATGCCGGGCTCGATAAATACTCCGTAGACCTTGTGGCCCATGATGGTGATCGGCGCCATATCCGCAATCGGCAGATTATTGAACCCTCCCATGGCTGGGCCGCTGAAGCCGCCGCGCGGAGCTTGAGCTAGGTCGTTGTGCTTCGGAGACTGGTCATAAATCTTCGCTATCCAGCAATACGTGTTTGCACAGAACTGGTCCTGAGCCTTGGCATCCGCGTATCCGCCAGGGTCCGATCCGGACGGCTTCACCACGCCAATATCCAGGGTCGTCATATCCGACTGCCGCAAGACCTGATAAAGAGGCCCGTCATAGGCCGCGTAGAGCGCTCGAGTGGTGCTATGCGCGGCGACACAGTCGTCCCCAGCTGCTGCATAAATATCGCAAGGACCCTTTGGTCTTTGTCCCACCGCGGCCGCAGCAGATAAACCGGCCAACACGCCAAATAATGCCGCAAATATGAACGCACATCTCAATCTGGAAAGCATGGAACCCCCAATTACGCTGGCTGTTTGAAATTCATGAACGCTGGATTCAGCATTTCCTGTCCGGAATACGTATACCACTAACCCAAAGATAGATTTCCACTTGACTGCATTCATTGTTAAGAATACGTATACCCACGCTGTGTTTTACCCCTCAGCCCCTTGGGTTCGTTATCCTGTACATGGCACCTGAAAGCCGGGTTCCGAGGCGAATGCACAGACGCACGCGTAGAACGCTCTTGGTTGTAGCCGGTGTCTTGGCGCTGCTGGCGGTCGCCATCTTTCTTCGCTCCAAAGCACCCCCTGAAGCCGCCCGCCTTCTCCCTGAGTCCGATGGCATCATCTACTTCAATCTGAAGCCGGTCCGCACGTTTCTGAAAAAAGACCTGAAGCCACCCACCCGCGTCCCGGAATATCAGGAGTTTGTCGACGCAACCGGCGTGGACTGGGAGCGCGATCTTGACTCGGCCGCGATCGCACTGCACCGCATGCCCGATCCGAATGGCCCTAACGGACCCGTTGCCTACTCCATGGTCCTTACTGGCAAGCTAACCGGCAAGCGGCTGAATAGCTGGCTCGATTCGCACGCTACAACCCGCGAACTCTACGCGGGCCACACCATCTACGACATCCCCTCTGAAAACAGGGTGGTGCGAGCCGTTCAGGTTGGATATGACATGATTGCCGTCTCCAACTATCCCACTCCGGAAAAGATTCACTCCATCGTCGACCGTCATCGCACCGCCGCATTGCCCTTTGCCGGATCATCCCTGCTAAGCGCTCACTACAGCGAAGTTCCGCTTCTCTCGGTCGCCTGGGGAGTGGGTCAAGTTGGACTTCCCTTTTCCGAAAGTGGATCAATCAAGGTTCTAGGCCTGTCTTTGCCGCTTCAAGACGACTCCACCATTATCGCCAGCATCACCCCGGGGCTTCCGCTTGCAAATTCTGTACGCCTCCGTGTTGAGGAGATCGCGCCTGATGAAGCCAAAGCCGCCAGTCAGGCAGCTGCTCTCAGCACCATCGTGATCCTGGCTCGTGATGTCTCGATTCAGCTCTCAAGCAATCCCGCAAACAACGCTTTGCGCGAGATTCTGAAGAGTACTCAAATAAGCCAGAAGCGAAATAGGGTCTCAGCCACGGCCACTCTTGCCCCTGGCCTTCTTGGCCAGATCACGGACGACAAAAATTTGTCGAACTCACCAGCAACTCGGACCGCTGACCACGCATCAGACTAGTTAGACAGCGGTTTCCCCTGTCTTGCCTCACAGAATTGCCGACAGGTCGCCGGTTTTGGGTTTGCATCTTCCTGGGTTGGGGGATGGACTTCACGCTGGCGGCCTTTCTCCTTTTTTGGCTGCATTTCTCTTGCCTCTCATACCCTCTGTTTCGCATCCTTACCCCTGGGACGCGTTCGAACTCACGCAACCCACGCGAATTGTCTTAAAGAGGTCTCATGGTCCGTTTTCTCAGAAGTCAGATTCTGATCTGCATGATTTTCTGCCTGGTCTCCATTGGAGCTTCAGCGGCCAGACACTCCAAAGATCCGAAAGACTCCAAATCCGATACCCAGTCTACAAACAGGGTTCTCACAGGGCAGAATGCGTTCACCGACGCAGCCCACGAGTCACCTGGCACCCGACGTCACCTAACAGCAAACGATCTCCCAGCGCCCAAGCAGGACGAATCGGTTGATAACGGGCCAAGCATGATCCCGAAACCTGCTGACGCATGGCCGAAAGCCCCTGCAGGATTCAAAGTCGAGCAATACACCACCGGCCTCGACAACCCGCGCCTCATGCGCACCGCTCCTAACGGCGACATCTTTGTTGCGGAAAGCCAGCCCGGCAAGATCCTTGTCTTCCGCGGCGTCACACCCGACGGCAAACCCCAGCAAACCTCCGTTTTCGCAGAGGGACTCCATCAGCCATTCGGCATTGCCTTCTACCCCTCAGGACCGAATCCCAAGTACGTGTACATCGGCGACACCGACGGCATCGTTCGCTTCCCTTACCAGAGCGGCGATCTGAAAGCACGCGGAGCCGCTGAAGACCTCGCCGAATTGCCCGGCGGCGGTCGCCTGCGCGGAGGCGGCCACTGGACCCGCGATCTGGTCTTTTCGAAAGACGGTACCAAACTCTTCGCCTCGGTTGGATCGCACTCGAACATCGACGACGCGGACACCCATCCGGAGGAGTTTCACCGCGCCGATGTCCTCCAATTCACGCCGGAAGGAAAGTTCGTCAAAGTCTACGCCTGGGGGATTCGCAATTGCGTCGGAGAAGCCATCAATCCCATCACTGGCGAACTCTGGTGCTCCACAAACGAGCGAGACGGCCTCGGTAACAACCTCGTTCCCGACTACGTCACTCACATCCAGGAAGGCGGCTTCTACGGCTGGCCCTGGTGGTACATGGGCGGACACCAAGACCCGCGTCACAACGGCAAGCACCCGGAACTGCAGTCAAAAGTGATCACCCCCGACATCCTCATGAACCCGCATATGGCGTCGCTCGAGTTGCTCTTCTACCAGGGCTCGCAGTTTCCGGCTGAATTCAAGAATGACGGATTTGCCTGCGAACACGGTTCCTGGAACCGCGCCCAGCGTAGCGGCTATGAAGTTGTTCGGCTACCTATGAAGAATGGTCGTGCCACCGGCGAGTACGAAGACTTCCTGACTGGCTTCACTGTCGGGGATGGTGGTGTATGGGGACGCCCGGTCGGAATCACCGAAGGCAAAGACGGTTCTCTCTTCGTCTCCGACGACGGCACCAACTCCATCTGGCACGTCATCTACACCGGGAAGTAAGTCAGTCCAAGTCTGGGTGCCAGGAGCCCGCCCTGAGCGAAGCCGAAGGGTCTCGATTTTGAGACTTGGGCTCCTAATCACGCTCTGACACCTGCCCATGCACCAGTTCGCAAAGCTTCAGCGTCATGGGGTCCGTGAGGCTGTAGTACACAAATTGTCCTTCCTTCCGCCGCGTGATGATCCCGGCATACGCCAGCAAGGACAAATGTTTCGAAATGTTCGACTGGTTAGCCTCAGTCGCTTCCACAATTTCGTTGACGGTCAGGGGCTTCCTGCAGATCGTCTGCAGAATCTTCAGGCGCATCGGCTCTCCCAACAGTTTGAACTGCTGAGCAACGCGATCCAACTGCCGATCGCTCAGTGTTGTAGGCTTGATTGCGGTTGACATATTCTTATATGGCGACATGATCATACATAAATAGGAACGAAATGCAAGCGCGATCCGTTTCGCCTTCTCAACTCTCTGTCATTCTCGCCACGAACCAGCCTCACGAACTGATCGACGTTCGCATCCCACCCGAATTCGCCGCCGCTCATGTTCCTGGTGCAACCCTGATTCCGCTCGACGACCTCCGCCCATCGAACTTCCTCGAGCCCCACCGATCGGGAATCCCCATCTTCATCATCTGCCAGTCTGGCGCACGCGCTCGAAAAGCAATCGACCAGCTCAAAGTGTGCTGCTGCTCCGACGCGGTATTAGTCGAAGGTGGCACACAGGCATGGATTGATGCCCGCCTCCCCGTCGACCGCCGCACATTCACCGTAATTCCGATTGTGCGTCAGGTCCAGATCGTCGTCGGAAGCCTCTCGGTCATCAGCGCGTTACTTGCTTTGACAGTCAGCGTCTGGTTCGCTCTCATACCACTACTACTGGCAGCGGTCTTCTCTTTGCCGGAACCACCGGCGCCTGTGGAATGGCCATGCTACTCACTCGCATGCCATGGAACCGCTCTCACTTGAATGCCTCGACCTCTGTCGTAATCCGGAAAGACCATGAAAACCTCAAGAAAGATCGTCATCGTCGGCGGCGTCGCCGGCGGAGCATCTGCGGCCGCTCGCGCTCGCAGAGTTGATGAAAACGCCGAGATTCATATTTTCGAGCGCGGTCCATACATCTCGTTCGCCAACTGCGGCCTGCCCTACTTCATCGGCGGCGAAATTGAAGACCGCTCCCGCCTCCTCATCATGACTCCCGAAAAAATGTGGGCGCGCTCGCGCGTTCACACCCATGTAAATTGTGAAGTCATTTCAATCGATCGCGCATTGAAGACCGTTCGCGTCCGACGTCCCGAAGGCAGCGAAGAAGACGTCGCGTACGACAAACTTATTCTCAGCCAGGGAGCCCGCCCTATCGTTCCACCAATTCCGGGTGCCGAACTTCCCAATGTCTTCACACTTCGTGACGTCCCGGACATGGACCGCATCGTCGACTTTCTTGAAACTCGTCAGCCCAAGACTGCGGCTGTTATCGGCGGTGGCTTCATCGGTCTCGAAATGGCGGAAGCCTTCCATCGTCTCGGAATTCACGTCACGATCATCGAGAAATACCCTCACATCCTTCCCCTGCTTGATGACGACATGGCGATGGACTTGCAGAATCATCTTTGTGGACGCGGGGTCGACTTTAAGGTCGCAGCCGAGGCTAGGGCCCTAAGTTCGCACGGCGTCGATATAGACGACACTTTTGTGCCAGCGGAATTGATCCTTCTCAGCGTCGGCGTGAAAGCGGAGATCGGACTTGCCAAAGATGCCGGCATCGAAATCGGCGTCACTGGCGGAGTCAGAACAAATGCGCGAATGGAGTCCTCCGACCCTGACATTTATGCCGTTGGCGATGCCGCCGAAACAACACATGCGCTGACCGGCGCGCGCACCCGTATCCCTCTTGCGGGCCCTGCCAACCGCCAGGGTCGCATCGCCGGCGCCAACGCGGCAGGGGGACACTTCACGTACACCGGCGCACTCGGAACATCCATCGTCCGGATGATGCACATGACTGCGGCAACCACCGGTCTGTCGACTACCCAGGCTGCCAGGGCAGGGCTCTCCTTCTTCTCCAGCGTCACCCGCGACAACAGCCACGCAGGCTACTATCCCGGATCAAAAGCAACTGTCATCAAGGTCATTGCGGAGGAGGGCACGGGCCGTCTGCTTGGCGCTCAGATCATCGGTGAAGAAGGTATCGATAAACGCATCGACGTGCTTTCCACCGCAATTTTGGGGCGGATGAGCGTCTTCGACCTCGAGAATCTGGATCTCGCCTATGCCCCGCCCTTCGGCTCCGCCAACGATCCAATCAATGTCGCGGGATTTGTCGCCGATCACATCGTACGCGGCGACATCGCGTCGATCTCGCCAGAAGATTGGAAGCGCAACGGCGAATTTCTTCTCGACGTGCGAGACCGAGAGGAGGTGGCACGCTTCGGCGGACTGCTAGAGGCAGTTAACATTCCACTCACCGAACTGCGCGATCACCTCGACGAACTCCCACGCGATCGCAAGATCCTTGTCTTTTGCCAGAAAGGTCAGCGCGGCTATCTGGCTGCCTGTGCACTGAAAGGCAGCGGCTTCGATGATGTCGTCAACCTTCGCGGAGGCTATGCTCAGGTGCAACTTACCAATCGCTGATGCGAAGGGAATGTTACATTCTGTCAGGACGTCTTGCTGCCGGCGCGAGATGTCAGATGTGATCAGTCGGGTTTCCCCAAGCGGCATTGTGGAACCTGGATGAACCATCGATAGAGGAAAACGTATTTCGTGATGGTTTAACTTCCTTGAGCGACGCACTCCGGATCTCCAGAAGAGGCCTTAGCAGTACAGTCAGCACTAGCCTGAAGGCAGTCTTGCGCGGATCTCAGGAGCTGGTGAGGCTAGTGTTTTCAGTGATGGCTGCAGGCTGGGAGTTTCAGGCCGATCGAATAGACTCCAAATGGATCGCGGCCCGATGCAGGTGATGTCATGGCGTGCTCTTCAACGTATGGAGCAACGTGGTTTTCACTTCAACCACGCAGGTTACCGGCCATTGTTTGTGCGAGCATCAGGAAAGGATTCGCAAAGCATTTGGATCTCGCAACACAACTTCAGAGTTGGTCATCAGTATCGATCCGCGCTTCTGAAGTTCGCGAAGGGAGCGAGAAACAGTCTCGCGCGTTGAGCCAATCATGGTTGCAATTTCAGACTGCGTGAGAAGCAGTGGGACACGAGAACCTGGATCATTCGACTCTGAATCGAATGCGTCCGCCATATCGCATAACAACTGATTGAGCCTCTCATCGACCGTTGCAGAAAGAACTGTTCGACAAAACTGCTGGTGCGCGGATATGTAGTCCTGGCCGAGAGTCTGCAGCGTTCTCCGTTGCAGCTCCTGGTTTTTGCTTAAGAGGGCGAGAAAGCTGTCTCGCTCGATCAACCTGAGTCGCACCGGTGTGAGTGCATGAGCAGACAGCTCGTACTTGCAGTTGGTCAGAACGGCAAAGAGGCCGAGCGCGTTGCCGGGCCCGGCAATGCGTACCACTGCCTGATGAGCCGCACTGCGCCTCACTGTTAGTTTCACGAACCCACTACAGACAACGTAAAGGTGAGTGGGGAGACTCCCCTGCATGAACACTGTAGCCTTTGCAGAGTAGGAGGCGGACCTGGATTGCACTTCTAGTTCTGTCAGCTCTTCGTGATTCAGAGAACAAAACCAGCCAACCCTCCTTTCGGTACAAGTTGTGCATGCAGATGTGTCGGACTGGCAAGGATTGGTGGATTTCACGAGAACGCTCCCAGACTAACTTTCAAGCAGGGCCGCTGTCGCTGAAGAGCGATTGCAGATGACGATCCTTAAGAAGAGACCGAGGTTCTGCAATGAACGGGACAGACAAAGCCAGGCCGAGAGCATTTTCATGACGGTGCTGCCAAAATACCCGAGGTCGGCCCAGCTGCTACGCGACAGAACCGTCCAGAGCGCAGTATATGAAAACGCATCCCCTGGCAGGAAAACACCTAGGGGTTTCCCTGATCTAGGATGTCACGTTGGTAATTAGGATCGCACTGGCTTTCTTGAGAAGAAACAACACTCTCCATCTGCTGATCTGAAAGAAAGTCCGAAATAGTCACATCCATGACACTTGAAGCATTGCAGAAATGATAATGTGCAAAGAGTTTTCAATTTAGTCACTCCATTCTGCCACTTTTACCTGTTATGACAAGGAGAAATTTGCCCAGCAAACTTCTTTCAGGTCCCCGAAAGCTACGTCTCTTCCCTCTCCTCGCCGCTACCTACTTCATGGTCTCTGGCGGACCATATGGCATAGAAGACATCGTTGGAAACGCCGGCTACGGACGCGCACTGCTCCTTGTCCTTGTGATCCCCTTGTTCTGGAGTTTCCCTACCGGCCTGATGCTGGGCGAACTTGCCGCTGCCATACCCAACGAGGGCGGTTTCTATGCCTGGGTGTCACGCGCAATGGGACCGTTCTGGGGATTCCAGGAAGCGTGGCTTTCTCTCGCAGCCTCAGTCTTCGATATGGCGATTTATCCGACGGTGTTCGTCCTGTACCTGGAACGGCTCGCCCCCGCTATGACGCAGGGGCACAGAGCGCTGCTCCTGAAGCTCGTGGTTGTTGCCGCTGCTGTCCTGTGGAACCTGCTGGGTGCTGCCTCTGTCGGTGAGGGGTCCGTGAAGCTCTGGCTGATCTCCATCTCGCCTTATCTTGTAATCGTCGGCATTGCCGTGTACACCGCCATGCAGGGATCACGCGGTCCCTTCGGCGGACACGCTGCAATGGGTCATCCCGCCGGCGCAGCTTTTTCCACTGCAATCCTTGTGACGATGTGGAACTACATGGGTTGGGACAACGCCACCACCATCGCGAATGAGGTTGAGAATCCGCAGCGCAACTACCCGCGCGTCGCTCTGCTTGCCATTGTGATGGTCATGATCACCTATGCCATCCCGATCAGCGCAATCGCATGGGCCGGAATTTCAGCTGACAAGTTCTCAACCGGTGCATGGGTGGATGTGGCCCGAGTCCTTGGTGGCCCGCTGCTCGCCACCGCAGTCGTCCTCGCCGGCCTCATGGACGGCTTCTGCACCTTCAGCAATCTCACGCTCTCTTACACGCGCCTTCCTCATGCTCTGGCTGAAGACGGTTTTCTTCCAAAGATCTTCACCAAAAAGCTGGCTAACGGATCGCCCTGGGTTGCGATTCTCGTCTGCGGGCTCTGCTGGGCGCTCGCGCTTGGCTTCACGTTCGAGCGCCTCATCACCATCGATTTGGTGTTGTGGGGTTTCTCTGTGATCCTCGAGTTCCTCGCGCTCATTCTTCTGCGCAAGAAAGAGCCATCTCTTGCCCGGCCGTTTCGCATACCCGGGCCGGACTGGGTGCCAATTGCGCTTGGCCTCAGTCCCACAATTCTGATCTTTTATGCTCTCTACGTTTCTCGATCAGAGACCGTCGCCGGGATCTCGGCCTTTGCATTTGCGCTGATCGTCGCGGTGAGCGGCCTGCCTGTCTACTGGATTGCAAAACTCTCCATGAACCGTCGCAAATCCGGAGTCGTGACCGCGATGCAGTGACCGCTACTTCTTCAAGCCCAGCGCTGCGACGACTGCGTCATCTATCTTCGCGGGCTTGCCGTCTTGCTTCCACACGACACCAAAACCGCCTCGATAGTCCCACATCGTCCACCCGATGTCGTCGGCTTCCAGCGCCGATCGCACATCCCGAATCCACTGCATGCGTGAATCTTTAGGAGCCTTCTCCCGGTACACTCCGAATTCATTGCAGAGCAGCGGTACATTGTGCTGCTTCCCCCAGTCCGCGGCAGCGTCGATCTGCAGCTTGATCCGATGCGCATCCCAGTGGTCCAGCCAGTAGTGCTCAAACGCATAGCGATTCGAAGCGTCGGGAACCTGCACTAGAGACTTCTGCAAGCTCTCTTCCGTCGGCGGATAGGGAATGTCGTGGGTGTAGACCCAGTACGCCGCACCCCAACTCGCCCCTTGATGCGTGAATTCATGCGGCTCATAAAAGTGGAACGTATAGATGACATTGACGTCCGGTAGCGGCTCCTGCGTCAACAGATCAGCTATGCTCGACCAATTCGGACCAGTCGCAATGATCGTATTCTTTGGCGCCACGGCTCGAATCGCCGCCGCAGCGCGAGCCTGCACGCCGGCCCAACGATAGGCATCGCGCTCCTCCGGTTCGTTCATGATCTCGTAGAAGACCAGATCCGGATTGCGATCGGCATAGTGTGCAGCAAGCTTTCGCCACAGCATCACAAAGCGCTCTGCTCCATCGCTGGTCGTGCTGACTTTCTTCTTGTATTCGCTCTCCGGATGGATATCGATCTGCACTGCCAGCCCCTTGGCAAGCATCTGGTCCACGGCATGATCCAGACGTCCGACGAAATTCGCGTCGTCGTGTTCAAACAAGCCTTGCTCGAGCGGAGCCGCATCGATGCTGAGCCTCACGCTATCGAATCCGAGCTGAGCCATGAGGGCAATGTCCGCGTCGTCGGTGTAGGAGTTCGTTTCGGCGGCAGAGTAGTGGCCCGGCTTCTGCGCAAACCACTCGGAGGCGTTGATTCCATGCCTCAGGTGATGCGCTCGGGCAAAGGCGAGTTTGACTTCAGCGGAACGGTCCTGCGCAGAAGAAGAAAAAGCCAACGTCATCAAGGCGAGAAGAAATCCGGATCGAACACAAAGTCTCACAGTTTATCTCCTGATGGAAGCAGTAAAAATCCAACAGGACACGATACTACGTCGCGAGTGTCCAAATCAGTGTTGTCTCAGACAAGCGAGATGCAATGTTGTCGTTATTCGATCCGCAGCGCATCCATCGGATCTACTTTTGCAGCGCGCCGCGCCGGAATCCACGACGCCAGCAGCACCACCAGGAAAAGCAGCACCGGTACGACGCACAGCATGATCGGATCGTAGCGACTCGTCTGATAGAGGCTCGACAGCAGGAGCCGCGATGCAAAGACTGAAAGCACCAACCCACCAGCGCATCCGGCTATCGCGATCCAGGATCCGCGTGCCAGGACCAGTTGGACGATTTGCGTCCGGTTGGCACCCAGCGCCATGCGCACGCCGAACTCTCGGCTTCGTTGCGCAACCAGGTACGAAACAACTCCGAAGATTCCAACCGCCGAGAGCAGAAGCGCTATCGCTGCGAAGGCTCCGAGCAACAGAAGCGTGAAACCACGCTGCGCAAGAGACTCCGAGATGTAGGATTGCAGCGTTGCAGCATCGTAGAGCGGCAAAGCGTTGTCCTCTGACCATACTTCGCGCCGAATGGCAGGAAGCAGATCAGGTCCAGCGCCTTGCCCGCGAAAGATGAATGCCGTTCTCCCGCTGACTCCGCTTTGAATCTGAAACATGTCGAAGTAAATCATCGGAGGAGGATCGGCATCGAGCGACGAGATGTGCACGTCTGCAGCCACGCCTACGATCGTGAACATGCCGCGGCCGCCCCATTCAAAGTGCTTTCCAATCGGGTCCTGTCCTGCGAAGTACTTGCGGCTCAGAGCCCGATTGACGATCGCAACTGGGGGAGAATCGCGTCGATCGCCCGAGTTGAAATCACGTCCCGCAATAAGTGCGGTGCCCATCGCGCGGAAATAGCCCGAACTCACGAGCGAGTTCTCGGCCATCTGGTAGTCATTCGCTGCGGCGTGCTCCAGTCGAAAGCCTATCTGGCGTGTGTCGCTCAGCGGAAGGTGGCTCGCCTCTGCCACTGCGCTCACCCCCGGCAGCCGGGAGAGTTTATCGAGTAGCCCTTTCTGAATAACATCCCGCTTGACAGGATCGGGATAACGTACGCGGTCGAACACTGTCCGCACCACAAACGCATTCTTCGGCTCGAATCCAAAGGGAGAATCGAGCAGTCGCATGAAGCTTCGCAGCAGCAGCCCTCCTGCGATCAGCAGCACGAAAGCCAGCGCAATTTCTGATGCTGCTACAGAATTCTGCAAGCGCTGACTGCCGCGGTCTCCTCCAGCCTGCTTCGCGCTTCGCAGGGATCCCTGCGGTGGAACGCGCGAGAGCCGCCAGGCCGGAGCGAAGCCAAAAAACAAGCTTGTGATCAGCGAGAGCGCGACTGCAAACAGTAGCACCGTTGGATGCAAGGTGACATCCTGCAATCTGGGGAGGCTTGCGGGTCCAAATTGCTTGAGTGCTGCGACCAGCGCGACCGCCAGCGCGATGCCCGCAACAGAACCCAGTAGACCAAGGAGCGCGCTCTCGACGAGAAGCTGGCGGATAAGGCGCCCTCGATTTGCTCCAATTGCCAGTCGCAAAGCCATCTCCTGTGTTCGGGAAGTCGCCCGCGCCAGTAGCAGGTTGGCAATGTTCGCACTCGCGATGAGCAACAGGCAGAGAACTGCGGCAGCGATCAGAATCAACAGCGAGCGGGCACTTCGAATGGAATGCGACGCGAATGGATAGACGTGTGGCTCAACTTTGAGAGTTCCGTCATATCCGTAATCGCGCATAAACCGGGCTGCGATTTGGCCGATCTCATTCTGCGCCTGCTTCAATGTGCTATCTGGCTTAAGACGGCCAATCAGCCCCACGCCAAACTCCATGGTGCGATTTTCCGGCTCAAGAAGATTTGGTGAAAACGTCAGAGGCAGCCAAAGACTCGCGCGCTCCGATGGCGGCACAGCATCCAGCGGAAAGCGAAAAGATGACGGCATCACTCCGACGACAGTGTATGCGGTCTCATCCAGATGGATAGTCCGCCCCACGATCTCCGAATCTGCGCCAAATTGACTCTGCCACAGAGCATGAGACAGAAGCACAACGTGATCTGAGCCGTAACGATCTTCTTCGGACGTAAAGTTGCGACCAAGTTCAGGCGAAACTCCCAGCAGTGGTAGAGCCGTTGCAGAGATCCGCGCCGCGTTAATACGGTGAGGCTGCCCGGTCCCGGTCAAATTGAACTCGTCTGTCTCAAAAGCCGCGACTTCAGAGAAGACCGTATTCTGTCCCTTATAGTCGAGAAACTCCTGCGCGGAAACGCCGACATCGTTGCCATCGCTCATCAATGGCAGACTCTCGGAGACGAGAACGAGGCCGCTGGGATCGCGGTACGGCAAAGGGTGGAGCAGGATCGTGTTGATGGCGCTGAAGACAGCAGTGTTTGCGCCTATCCCGAGCGCAAGCGTCAGCAGGCAGGTAAACGTGAAGGCAGGCGCTTTCCGCATCTGACGTCCGGCAAACCTGATATCCGCCCACACCGTCTCAATCAGCCACCACTGCCACACTTCCCTGCTGCGTTCTTCGATCACGGTCACGTTTCCAAACTCTACGCGCGCAGCTCTCTCTGCCTGCACTTTTGTCAAACCGCTGTCCATCAGATCGGCGATCTTCTCTTCGAGGTGCTCGCGCATGGACTCGGCCAATTCGTCATAGTGGAGACGGCGCGACCGAAGTTGTGTGAACCAGCCCATCGGAAACTCCTAACCTTGAGCGGCTGCAAGAACACGATGAATCCCGGCAAACATCTTCTCGAAGCTCACACGCTCCTTTTCGAGCCGTTTTCGACCTTCCGGCGTCAGCTTGTAAACACGCACGGGCCGCTCACGGCTTGAGACGCCCATCTCCGATTTCAACCAGCCAGCCTTCAGCATGCGCTGCAGCGCCGGGTACAACGAACCTTCTTCGATCTGAAGTAGATCGTCCGCAACGGACTTGATGTGCTGGGCGAGAGCATATCCGTGCATGGACCTGCGGCTCAGGGTCTGCAGGATCATCAATTCAAGGGCGCCAGGGAATAGATCGCGGAATTCAGGCTGCTTTCCCATGCCGATGATAGTAATCCGGATATAGTATTCCGAATCAATTATGTGACGAACGGACTCGAAGTTTCCTTCTCGGAACTCGACACGCGTTTATCTGCCCCACAAAGCAAAAGCGGCTCCATCCGGAGCCGCTCGCAGTCAGTTCACTGAGCCCGTTCTATTTACTTGCAATGTGCTGTGTCGTATCCGCCGCAAGCGCCTGCTCGAAGGTAGTGCGCAGATATTTGTGCGGATTTACTGGGACCTTGTGGACGCGCACTTCGTAGTGAAGGTGCGGCCCGGTTGCGCGACCGGTTTGTCCCACGTAGCCGATCACCTGCCCGCGCTGCACGTGCTGTCCAGCAATCACTGCGACCGAGGAAAGATGTCCATAGAGAGTTATGAGATCGTGTCCGTGATCGAGCACAACTTGACGTCCATATCCGGACCCCATGTTTTCGCCAGTCACGTTTCCGTCTGCCGCCGCGCGCACGGGGGTTCCGTAGGCCGCTTCGATGTCCATACCGGGGTGGAATGCGCCCTCGCCGTTAATAGGATCCTCGCGCTGTCCAAAGCCCGAGCCGACACGGCCTTCTACCGGCCACATCGACGGAGCGTCCGCAATCTGTGTCCAGTCGCCCAGGAAGCCCGGGGTCAACCCGCCTTCAAGTGCGCGGGTTACGCGGCCCGACATAGCCTGATCGCGAAGGGCATTGAATTGATCGAAGGTCATCTTCACATCCGCATTGCTCACTTCGTCCTTTAGAGCGAGGCTTGCGGGGGTGGCGCCAGATGCAGCGTCCACCGTTGACTTTGCGGGAAGAACCTTGTGGGAGCGCAGACCATAAAGCGCGGTGACTTCGCTGGCGAGAGCGCCGAGCGATGCAACCTGCACGTCGCGATCGTGAGCGACCTTCGCAAGCTGGTTCACATCTTTGCGAAGCTTTTGATTGTCTTCTCTGACCTGATTGAATCGTTCCGTCTTGAGCAGCATGCGTGTGTACGAGCCCGCCAGCCCAACGATGGTGAATGCACCCACCAGCGCCGCGGCAACAAAGCCGTACACATAATGCAGAGGAAGCGGTATCTTCCTCACCCGGCCATCTTCATCTCTGGCAACAAAAAGGATGTAATAGCGCTTTCGCAGCATGATCCTGCCTCAACACAAAATGCAAGGTGCTACTTACCCGCGTAGCCAGTTTGACTCATGAATGCAGGTGCCGGGGGAGCCCCGCCTACCGCGTACGCCCTTGATGGAGCGCATCTTCTTGAACGTCAATTTAGGCTAGCAGTTGGCCCTCCGGGGGGTCAACGAATTGTGACGGAAAACGCGCCCGGAATCGAGCCCTGGTTCAGCTTCGCTTGGTCCCTAAGTAATGCCCATTCAACACCTATCTGGCCGGGGTGGCCTATTCTCAATAAGATGCGGAACTTCTCCCGATCTGCCGTCACGAAGGCCGTCAGCGAACTCACTCTGATCGACCGGATCAGGCAGCGTTCTCGCCGCGTGTCAGGATCCGGCCTTCGCCTCGGGATTGGGGATGACTGCGCGCTCTTGCGCCTCAGGCCCGGTGAGGAGGCTGCCGTCACCACCGACCTGTCTATCGATGGGCGGCACTTTCGGCTGGACCAGCATCCGCCGGAGGCGATCGGTCACCGCGCGTTGGCTAGAGGTTTAAGCGACATTGCGGCAATGGGGGCGAGGCCCGTTGCCGCCTTCGTCTCCCTTGGGGTGCCTCCTGAACTCATCCGTCCATCCAACCAGAAGATCGCGTCCTGGATCGAGCGCTTCTACGATGGCTTTCTGGGGCTGGCGGAGAAGCACAAGACTCCTTTGGCAGGCGGCGACCTGGCTCAATCGCCGATCGCGCTTGCCGACATCGTTCTTATCGGGGCTGTACCTCGCGGCGAAGCTTTGCTCCGATCCGGCGCACGGCCCGGTGACCTTATCTACGTCACGGGAGCGCTGGGAGGATCGGCCTTTGGTCTCAAGCGGCTTCACTCAGCAGGCGCAAAGTCTTCGGAACTGACCGCGCATCTCTGGCCGCAGCCACGGATCACTGAGGGACTTTATCTCCGGCAACGGCATGCTGCTTCTGCCGCAATCGATATCAGCGACGGGCTCTCCACCGACCTCAACCACCTTTGCGAGGAGTCGGGCGTTTCAGCCGAGGTCAATATGTCCCTGCTACCGCTCTTCCCAGGCGCGAAGCTTGAAGACGCACTCCACGGCGGAGAGGACTACGAACTGCTCTTCACTGCTCATCCCACCGTTCGCCTTCCACGCAGCGTTGCGGGAGTTCCAGTGACGCGAATTGGCGTCATCACGAGACGCGGCGCCGGTAGGTCGCGTGTTGTCGCGGTGGATGCATCCGGCGGGCGGCAGCCACTGCAGCCGAAGGGCTGGGAGCACTTCCGCAGCGCCAAACCAGAGTAGTTACTCACCCGCCGCCAAATTGCGCCGTATTATCGTAAGTGCATGGAAAGCGAAAGCATACGCGTGCGCTTTGCCCCGTCTCCGACCGGCACGCTTCATGTCGGCAATGCGAGGACGGCTCTGTACAACTGGCTCTTCGCCAGGCGCTCCGGTGGCAAGTTTGTTCTTCGCATCGAAGACACCGACCTCGATCGCACCAAGACAAATTACGAGAAACAACTCCTCCAGGAACTGGCGTGGCTCGGGCTGAACTGGGACGAAGGCCCGAATGAGAATGATTTAGGCGAGGCTGGAGATGCGGGACCTTACCGCCAGTCCAAGCGGATGGATATCTACGCGACGCACACAGCGCAACTTCTCGCTGAAGGGAAAGCTTACCGCTGCTTCTGTACACCGGAGGAGCTCGAAGAGGAACGCCAGCTAGCCATCGCCGAGGGACGGCCACAGGTCTACAGCGGCCGATGCAGGGTAATGAACAAGTTCGACATCAAAGAGAACCTGCTGCGCGGTAGAACCTACTCCATTCGGCTCCAGGTTCCCGACCGGCCCGTCCGTTGCCACGATGCTGTTCGAGGAGACCTTGAGTTTGCGCCGGAAGCCATCAGCGACCCGATCCTTGTCCGTTCTGCGCAAGGAGGTACCGCAGGTGCGAGCCCGGGGACTCCCGTCTACAACTACGTCGTGACGATCGACGACGCGCTCATGGGAATCACTCACGTGATTCGCGGCGACGATCATATCGCCAACACGCCGAAACAGGTTGCAATCTATGAAGCCTTCGGGTGGACGGTTCCGGAGTTCGTGCACCTTCCCACGATTGTCGGCCCAGATCGCGAACGCCTTTCTAAGCGACACGGCGCCACTTCCATGACGAGCTTCCGGGAGATGGGGTATTTGCCCGAAGCCCTGGTGAACTACATTGCGCTTCTCGGCTGGAAACCGGAAGATGGCAAATCAGAGATCCTGTCGCCCGACCAGGTGGTTCTGGCGTTCTCGCTGGAGCGGATCAGTCCCGAGCCGGCCATTTTCGACTTCGAAAAGTTGAACATGCTCAACCGGCACTATCTCAAGCTTGCTACGCCGGCCCGTCTTGCCGCACTTTGCTGGGACTACTTCGGCGGTCTGCTGCCCGAGAAGGAGGAGACTTCCGACGCGGTCCTGGTCTGGTTCTTCCACATGATCGCGATGTTTCTGCCGTCTGTGAATCGACTGGGAGAGATCCCGGCGAAAGCTGCTTTCATCTTTCACATGGATCCGAATCTCGCGCGCGCCGACCACAACAATGCTGACATCATCGCCTCGGAATCATCGCGCCGCGTTCTCAGCGAACTCTCGTCGCGCATTCGCACGAAGCCCGGCCCGCTCACGGCCGCTGACTTCAACACATGGATGAATGAGATCAAGAGTGCAACCGGAATCTCCGGCAGCGAACTTTATGACCCAGTCAGGATCGCGCTTACCGGATCAACTTTGGGCCCCGAATTCGAAATGCTCATCCCGGTACTCGATCAGGGTGCGGCACTGAACATTGGCATTCCCAGCGTGGGCCAGCGCCTCGCGGCCTTCCTCTGAGCTGATCAAAATATGAACGACGTTTTCTGGATCGACGGTACGGGACTCGCCATTGTTCTCAGGCCGCGCGGCGACGACTGGCTTGAAAACGACCTTCAGCGCATCCGCATGGCTGGGATCCAGACAATCGTCTCCACTATAGAACCTCATGAGGCTCGCGATCTGGGCCTCACTGACGAGGGCCCCACGGTCGAACGCCTCGGAATGCATTTCATCTCGTTTCCTCTGCGGGATCGTTCCGTCCCGTCGAATCGCGCAGGCTTTACCGAGTTCGTTCTCAAACTTGCCAAGCGCGTTCAAGCCGGCGAGAAGATCGGTGTTCACTGCCGAGGGTGCATCGGCCGCTCTTCTGTCGTAGTTGCCTCGACTCTCATCAAGCTTGGATGGACCGCTGAACGTGCTCTTGACGAGATCGAAGTTGCTCGGGGATGCTCCATCCCCGATACCGAAGAGCAGCGCGACTGGATTCTTGATTTCGGAGCGACTGATTGACCTCCTTGACCGCCGAGTTTCCTTTCCCCCATACATGGAGTGCTGAAATTCTCCCTGTCCGCCCTGTCATTCTTCCTGCACGCCATTTTGTCTATCCGCTGCAGGTAGAAGAGGTCGAACGGGGGGCGCTGGAAGTCCTGGTGCGCCCGGAGGGCGTGGCTCCGTTCCTCGCAACTTGCGCCCTCGGGTTCCGGGATCCAATCGTTCCGACCGGAGTATGGTCCACGCCGAATCCCCGGGAGATCTGTGCTATCGCGGGCGGCTATGCGTATCTCATCGATACCGAGAAACCTTCCAAGTTCACAATGCTTCCTTACCGGCCGGTTCTGCAGGTTCACCCCGCGGTTGAAGCAGGCCTTCTTCTTTATGTCGGGCATCACACCATCCTCGCGTGGGGCGAAGAAGGCGAAGCTTGGCAATCCCCAAAACTTTCAGACGAAGGTGTGAGCGCAGTCGCGATCGAGGGACACACTCTGCACGGAATAGGGTGGAAGATGATCAGCGACAAGGAGTTTCCCTTTACGCTCGATCTACGGAATGGAGCGTTGATCAATCCGTAAGGTCAGGGTAAGACTGTTCAGTCCTTGGCCAGATTCTTCCAGAGTATGGCGATGAGTACCACCATCACTGAGAGCAGGCGGATGAAGAAGATCATCGGCGTGCCGATGTTGGGTTGAGGGAGTTCGAGAACAACGGCGTTGGTACAGCCCTGCACAACGAAAAAGATCAGAAAGGCAAGGAAGAGTGGGTCGCGCGTGGCGCGATAGAAGCGCAGGAAGAAGAGGCCGGCGACGAGCGAGCAGGCGGCAATGAAGCCGAGCAGGAAGTAGTCGAGATTTGGGTTGGTGATGGGACTCATTGGCTCTCCCATACAAGGCCCCAAAGAAGGAGGCACATGGCGACGGCTGTGGTTCCGAGGCGATAGGTATAGAGGTCCGTTGCCAGGAATATTCGCAAGTCGGCGATGCGAAGAGCATTTGCAACAGCAAGACCGATGAAGCAGAGCCCGCTCCAGAGCAGCAGGCGTTTGCGCACGTTGTGATAGGCGCGGAGAAGAAAGAAGGCGCACAACAAGGTCGTCAGGAGAGTGAGGACGTCGAGCGCCATGGTCATCAATCCCGATCTTTCTTGAAGCGAAAGGCCCGAGCGAACTCGCGAACAGAGGGTGACGCCTTCGAATGTAGCATGCTCGAGATGCGAACGATTTCGCGGCGATAGGCGGTGTCGACGCGGTACATCCACTCGTTCTGCTCTTCGTCCCGAGGCAGATAAGAGAATCGCGCTGGCGAGTTCGAAGTCTGCTGTGCGAGTTGCTGACGAACGAGATCCTGGATGATTTCAGAAGCTCGCTCTGCGGGAACGTAGATCCGCGAAGCAAGCTCTTCGGCAGTCCAGCCTACCGGGCGGCTGTTCCACAGAAGGACCACAGCCTCGAGGTGAGGCACACTGTCAATGTTCTCGAAGATGTATTCGTAAACGTCGACCTGAGAACCTGGTTCCGGCATGAGCGCTCGAACGAGTGGGGTTGCGGTTCAGCGTGCGCCTTGGGTTCCAGCAAGTACGGCAAATGGTGCAGGTGGCGCTCACGTGCGCTGGTTAGCGTGCTTCGACTGCGCCGGCTTTGTGTTGAAGCCGGGCTTTGCGGACGAGGACAGGAACGCCAAACGCCAGGCCGGAAACAATGGCGGTAGAAAGAAGATCGTTGCGGTAGAACGGGATTCCAGCTGCGAAGCAGGCGATCAAACCAGAAAAGTTATGAGCATACATGTCATTCGCCGCGGGTAGCGCGTGGCTGGATACTACCCAGACGGCATAGTTCGAAATGAGGAAGAAGGATGTAGGTCCAAGTACCACGGCAGCGCCGACACGAAGCCAGGTGGTTTGCGACTTGAGCAGAATCTGGCCGAGCACCATGACCGCTACAGCCCACGCCCAGGTAGTGACGTAGTCTTTCCATGCAAAAGCATAGTGATAGCTGTAAACAGTCAGGAAGTAGTCCGTAGCTATGAGGGCCGCAAGCGGAGCCAGCATCTCGCGCCAGGAACGCCGCGCGCCGAAGAAGAGCAGCGCACCGCCAACTGCCGTGAAGTTCAGCAGGTCGTGGTGCGGCATGACGCGGGTGAGGATGGCGAGAAGCAGCAGCAGGTAAGCGGGCATGGGAACCTCTGTTTTACGGAAGAATACCGGCTACGGCGGCACCGGACGGAAATACCATTGTCAAACCTGAAGCCCGGATGGTCAACCTCGGCGAAGTGCAGGGTGAATAAAAGTTTTCATCCTGCGGGAGCAACACGGGGGTGCCCCTGGGGTTGAATAAAACAATTACTATTTTCGCTTTTTGGGCACGGAGACGATTGCGTCAGATGCGAAAAGCAGTCAATCTGGGAGCAGGACCAGTCATAGTGAGAATTCTTGGAACCTTCGCGTTTGCCTTGGTAGCTACAAGTCTCGCAAGTCCTGCGTTTGCGCAGGATGCGCCTGCACTGCCGACCCCAGCCACAGCACAGCCGCAGGCTGCCGTGACGGCGCCTACGCCAATCGTTGCGCCCAGCGCCGCGCTGCGGATGATGGAGGAGTTCAAGGACACAGACGTCAGGTTCGACATGAACGAGCTGGTGGATATCCTGCGCGACCGGCGGCACGAAGGCTGGGTTCTGGCGGCGTATCCTGACCCGAGGACGGCTCAGCCCCTGATCGGGGCGGGGTTCAGCCTCGATCTGCCAGAGCGCGAGCATCCGCAGCTGGATGCGAACAACCCGCACCCGTTTCTGGAGCCTTCGTCAGCGGACCTGTGGCAGGCGGCCGGTTTTGACCCGGCTCGGCTGAATGACATTCTGAACACCTTCTACGAGCGGAGACGCACGTGGAGCAAGCGGACCTGGCGAAAAAAGATGTTTGGCCTGCCGGCGCAGATTTCGGATGACGATGCGATTGCGCTGGTGCGGGTGGGAGCCATTCAGGCGGTCTACAACGCAAAGGCTTATTGCCGGAACTTCGACCAGCTGAATGGGCCGCAGCAGATGGCGATGGCACAGCTCGTCTACCAGATGGGCGTGAACCTCGAACACTTCAATGCGTTTCTGACAACGATCAATCCCGGACCTGCGCCACGGGGGCAGCAGGTGGTAGCTGCAGATGCTGAGGCAGCTCCTCAGGCTACGACAGCCGCGGATTCACAGATGTTTGCGCAGGCGGTGCAGGACGCTGCGGTTGCGTCGACGCCAGTGGTGATGGATCAGTCGCCCGAGTACTGGCTGAGCGTGCAGCAGTCGCTCATGGGTAGCCAATGGGCGCATAAGTACCGGACCCGGGCGATCTCGGTGATCGCGATGCTGGACCCGGCGTACAGCGACGATCCGACTGCGGCGGAGAAGCGGGTTGGTGCGGTTCTGCGGCCGGCAGTGGTGCATCGGCATAGAGCGCGGCGCGGGGCCGTGGCCCGGCAGGTGTCTGCGACAAAGCATCGGAGCGGCAAAGCTGGGAAGGCGAAGCGGACTGCGGTGCGGACGAAGAATCGGAAAAGGGCTTAGTCGCTGGCAGCGGAGGTAGCGTGTTGCACTATTTCTGCTCCCGACCGCCCATCTCCATTCCTGCCTCTTCTTTTCCATCGACGATGTAGACGGCGCCAGTGAGGCCGCTTGGCGGACGAGTGTTGCCCGTTCCGCGAAAATCGTACCCGAAACGCAAATCAGTGAACTCGACAGTGGTCCAGGACCGGCCGGGAGGTAGCTTGGGCGGATCGATCCCGACAACCTGCACCTGTCCGATGTCGGAGACTACTGCCCATGTTCCCCAGTCGAGGAAGGTCTTCCCGAGGGCCGTTTGCTTGGCGGCTTCGACGGCAGGAGTGTACTTGGGTTTGAACATCTGGTCATTTTGCGGATCGCTCTCAATGTCGCCGGTTCGCGTGTTGACCTCGGCGAACTGGTAGTATCCGGGCGTTTCGACGATAACGTGCCAGCGAAATGGGTTCCAGGGGTAGGGCTCGACGCCGATACGATCGACCGAATCAAGGGTAATGGGATTGTTGCGGACGAGGTCTTCCGCTTGTGAGTGCTCGATATAGCGGAAGCACCAGAGAAGGAAGATTCCGCAGAGCGCGAAGATGGCCATCCCTCGACCGCGAAATGGGCTGGAAGTGCGACGGGAGCTGATTTCGCGTTCTGCGAGCCCGAGGATGCCGGGAATGATGAGTGCGGCGAAGAGTAACGCCCACATGACGGGTTCGGCAATGAAGACGAAGCTGCCCGCGTACCAGCGGGGATTGAAAGGAAAGAACGGGCGCACGCCGTAGTTATTGGTCCAGTCGAGGAGTATGTGGCTGAAGGACGAGATCAGCGCGGCGAGGTAGACCCAGGCCCATCGCGTTGGCTGTAGTTGCTTGCGCTGCGGGGCTCCAGGTTCCGGCGGAGGGAGAGTGGCAAGGCGGCGATCGCGGCGGCGCTGATCCCAGCGGGAATAAAGCCATGTTGCCCCGACCGCTGCAGCGGCGACTAAGGGCGCGGCGATGAACGTGTGAGTAATACCACGATGGCGCTTGAGGCTCTCAACCGGACCGGCAAATCCCCAGATGATGTCGAGATCAGCAGCTTCAGCGGCCAGGACGGCGGCCATCGTTGCATAGGCAGTTTTGCGGTTCAGGCCGGCGCGTCCGATGCATGCGCCGGTTAAGAAGTGCGTGACGGGCTCCATGTCGTTGGTGTCCATAGTAGCGGAGTCAGCGCGCTTCGCACGTTAGCCGGGTTGGCAGGGCTGGGTATCGAGCGCCCTATAATCCTGCCCATGGGTGATGTGAACAAAAAGGGACAGGCGGCGAAGCGGATCGAGGATCTGCGGTCGGAGCTTCGGAGGCACGAGCACCTGTACTACGTGATGGATGCGCCTGAGATCAGCGATGCCGAGTTCGACAAGCTGATGAAGGAACTGAAGGCGCTGGAGGCGGAGCATCCCGAGCTGTTGACTCCGGATTCCCCTTCGCAGCGCGTGGGGGGCAAGCCCGCGGAGGGCTTCCAGAAGGTTCGTCATTCGCGGCCCATGCTGAGCCTGGACAATGCCTATTCCGAAGAAGAGCTGCGCGACTGGGACCGTCGTGTGCATGAGCTGGCGGGGAGTCTGCCGGTGGAGTACACGGCAGAGCAGAAGCTGGACGGCCTGAGTATTGCGCTGCACTACGAGGCTGCTGACAACGGTAGTTCTCGGCTGGTGCGCGGGCTGACGCGCGGGGACGGGCAAATCGGCGAGGACGTAACGACGAGTGTCCGAACCATTCGCAGCGTACCCCTGGTGATCTCGGCGGAAAAGCTGAAGACCGCCGGAGTTCCGACGACGTTCGAGGTGCGCGGCGAGACAGTCATGCCCCAGAAGGCATTCGAACAGATGAATAAGGCTCGGGAGGCGGAAGGACTTGAGCCGGCCGTGAATCCGCGCAACGCAGCCGCGGGCACGCTGCGCACAAAAGAGCCGAGCGTCGTGGCGCAGCGACGGCTGGATGTCTACGCGTATTTTCTGCTGGTGAACGGGGAGTATCTCGACCTGGGACAGGATGCGACACTCGATGCGCTGACGGCTCTGGGGTTCAGAGTGAATCCGCACCGGGGAAAGATGCACAAGGTCGAGGAAATGATGAAGTTCATCGACCAGACCGGGAAACGCAGGCCGACGCTGGGGTACGACATCGACGGCGTGGTGTTCAAGGTGAACTCGCAGGCGACGCAGGCGCGACTCGGATACACAGGGCGTGCGCCGCGATGGGCGCTGGCGTACAAGTTTGCCGCTGAGCAGGCGATCACGCAGATGGTCGACATCATGATCACGACCGGACGCACCGGAAAGTTGACCCCGACGGCGATGCTGAATCCTGTATTTGTAGGCGGTGCGACGATCAGCCGCGCGACTCTGCACAATGCGGACTGGATAGAGCGGATGGGCCTGCGGATCGGCGACTGGGTAAAGATCGAACGCGGTGGAGACGTGATTCCCAAGGTGGCGGCAATCGTCGAGGATGCCGACCACCCTCGCGGAAAAAAAAAGTATGAGTATCCAACACATTGTCTGGTGTGTGGTCAGGCAGCAGTTCGGGAGGAAGGAGAAGCCGACTATCGCTGCGTAAACATTGACTGCCCTGCTCTCCTGCACGGTGCTATCGAACACTGGGCGAGCCGCGGAGTGATGAACATCGAGGGCCTCGGAGAGCAGTCAGTGTATGCGCTGCTTGAAACAAAGGCCGTGAAGAGCGTTGCGGATCTGTACAAGCTGACTGAAGAGAAACTGGCTTCGCTGACCCAGGAAGTGGAGCGCAACGGAGTGAAGAAGCACCAGCGGGTCTTCGGACCGGTGGAAATCCAAAAACTGCTGAAGCAGATCGAGGGCTCCAAACACGCAGGTCTGGCGCGAGTGCTGATGGGGCTGGGCATTCGCTTCGTCGGAGAGCGGACTGCCGACGCGATCGCGCAGGAGTTTGGCTCGATAGACACCATCATGAATGCAAGCAAAGAAGAACTGGAAGGTGTAGAGGAGATTGGCGGAAGAATCTCGCATGCCATTACCGATTTCTTTGCGCGACCCGCAAACCGCGAATTGATCGAGCATTTAAAAGCGGCCGGACTGAAGATGACGGCGGAGAAGAAACAGAAAACAACTCAGCTTGCGGGGCTGACGTTGGTACTGACGGGAACGCTCCCGAATCTTTCGCGCGAGGACGCAAAGGCCAGGATCGAGGCGGCGGGCGGAAAAGTCTCTGGTTCGGTCAGCAAGAAAACCAGCTACGTGGTCGCCGGAGAAGAAGCGGGATCGAAACTGGAGAAGGCGCAAGAGCTGAAGGTGCCCGTGCTGGATGAGGCAGGACTGATGAAGCTGTTAGAGAGAGGTAGTAAAGAGTGAGTAGTGAGCAGCGAGTAACAAACAAAACGCGAGCCAGTCGGCTCGCGTTTTTGACTTGCGAAGGACAATCGCGCTTCAGTCTTTCGGCGCGAAGTAGCCTTTCCTGGCTCGTGCAACATAGCGTCGGTCTGTGCAGTAGAGATAGATCGGTCGGAACTGGCCGCTGGCTTTGAAGTCGGCCGGGACATAGGTGAGTGCGTACTGGCTGCGCAACTCCTCTTCAATGTTTTTGAAGCTGTTGGACATCTGCTCAACTGAAGGCGGAAAGAAGACCTGGCCGCCGGTGTCCTGCGCGAGTTGCGTCAGTACCTGGTCGCCCTTACCGCGGCTCGGGGTCCAGTTGGTGCTGATGGCATAAACAATCGTCTCAGCCCGTTGGCACATCTTGATAGATTCGTCCAGGTGCACCCGGCTCTGGTTGTCGTCACCGTCGGAGATGAGAATCATGGCCTTGCGGACAGGCTCCTGGCCGCGCGATGAGTCAAGCAGCTTGGTCTTGCAGGCGGTGTAGACAGCGTCGTACATCGCAGTGCCGCCGCCGGGGCGAAGACGGTTGATTCCTGTTTCGAGCGCGTCGATATTGTTGGTCCAGTCGGCCTTGACGTCGGGTGTGACATCAAAGCCCATCACGAACGCCCGGTCGCTCTTCGCCTTGAGGATCTGGAGGAGGAACTCGATCGCGGCCTGCTGCTCGAACTGGAAGCGGGTGCGGATAGAGGTGCTGGCGTCGATGACGATGCCGACGCGAAGAGGCAAATTGACCTGCTGACGGAAGGAGGTCACCTTCTCCGGAGCCTTCTGATCATCGAGGAGGGCGAAGTCGTTCTGCCTGAGATTGGGGACATAGTGCCCGTGCTTGTCGGTCACGGTGAAGATGAGGTTCACTTCGTTGACGCCGACGCGGAAGACTTGCCCCGTGTCCTCGGCACCCTGCTGATCCGCGGGCTGCTGTCCCGCTGCAGACGGCTGTTGGCCGGTAGGCGCGGGAGTGGTCTGCGGCTGAGCTGGAGTGGCAGGGGCGGGAGTCTGTGCCGGTTGCTGCCCGGAGGCGCCAAGACACAGAGCCGCTGCAAAGGCCGCCAAACAGGAGAGTTTATTCCTCATATCAATGTTCATTCTAACAATCGGTCAGGCTCGGGAGCCGCCAGCCGTTACGAGTATTGACTGTCTCTGTTCAGGATTCGTTAATACGGGCGAGAAATTCTGTGAGCTCCTTGGGAAGAGGGGCCTCCAGTTCCAAGGGTTTAGCGTTGAACGGATGCGTGAACTCAAGACGGGCCGCGTGCAGGAAATTGCGCCCGAGCTTGAGGCGCTCCGGCTCGTTTTTGCGGCGGGCTGCTCGAGAGATGACCGCCTGTGCCCCACCCTGCACTGAAAGCACCCCCGGGGCGCCGTAGAGCGTGTCGCCGACGACGGGGTGGCTGAGCGAAGCCATGTGCACACGGATCTGATGGGTGCGGCCAGTTTCGATGCGAACGCGAACAAGCGTGAACTTGCCAAAACGCGTATCGAGACGCTGGACAACCTCGTAGTGCGAGATAGCCGTGCGCGAGTTTTCAGAGGGTTTTGTCGTCATGCGGGTGCGACGCACAGGGTCCCGGCTGACGGCGGCGGTGATGCTTCCCTTTTCGCGCTCGACGCGGCCGTGAACGAGGGCGATGTAGGTCTTGCGAATCTGGCGGGATGAGAAGAGCTCGGCGAGCTTTGCATGAGCGGCGTCATTTTTGGCGACGACGATCAGGCCGCTGGTGTCCTTGTCGAGACGGTGAACAATGCCAGGACGAAGCTCCCCGCCCGTAGAAGAAAGCGCGTTGAAGCGGTAGAGCAGTGCGTTGACGAGGGTATTGCTGTTGCGGGCGTCTTCCGTTTCGCCGGCTCCCGCGTGCACCATCATGCCCGCAGGCTTATTGATGACGGCCAGATATTTATCTTCATAGACGACGTCGAGTGGGATGTCCTGCGGCGTGGCGCGGAGTGGCGCAGGATGCGGCTCTCCGGTGATGAGGATCCGCTCGCCGCCGCGCAGCTTGAGTGAGGGCTTCGCGGCTGCGTTGTTGACGAGGACGTCGCCCTGATCGAGGAGCAGTTGCACGCGCGAACGGCTTACGCCTTCGAGTTGCGTGGCGATGAAATGATCGAGACGCTGCCCAGCAGCCTCGGGTGGAACGGCAATCTCGCGCGGCTCAGGCATGCGTGGACTCGGAAGGTGCGGTTGATGTCCCTTCAGATGCGGCATGAGCGGCGATATTAACGAGGTGCTGCTTTGGCCGATCGAGCAGTAGGGCCGCTCCGCCAAGAACCAGGATGATGGCGGCGATTTGAGGGCCCTTGAGGATTCCGTTGAGAACTGCTCCTCGCCCAATGGGATCGCGCCAGAACTCCGTGACGTACAGGACGATTCCGATGGCGAAGAGAAACAGTCCTGCGAGATCGCCGTTCTGATGCCGATGCGGAATCCATAAAAGAACGCCAATGGATATCAGAAAAAAGCAGATTGCCGCATAGGCTTGTACGGGATGTACGGGAATGCCGAGGGGGGCGTCGCTCCACCGCGCTGCAAGCGGGTCGGTGTAAATAACAGCCCAAGAGAGACCCGTGCCGGTTCCGTAACCCGAGCCTGCAAGGAGGGCGCCAGCCTGTTCGAACGCGAGTCCGAGAGCGAGTGGAGCGGCAAGAACGTCGGCGGTCGAACGAGGCTCCATACGATGCAGTCCTGCGTAGACAGCCGCGACCACGAGGGCGATGAGAGCTGCGATCGCCGCAAGCAGCGGGTGGTGTACGGTCGCAATACTGAGGATCCAGAGTGGGTGATTGTGCAGCACCTTCCAGTTGGCGATGACCAGCAGGAGCCGTGATCCGATGAGCGCAGTAAAGAGCATCAGGATGCAAAGGTTCCAGATGCGATTGGGATCAATGCCAATTTTCTTCGCGATGCGCACGGCCAGCATCAGTGCAATCAGAAGGCCGAGAGCGGCCACCGCGCCGTAGGACGGAATCACTAACGCGCCGATGTGAAAGAGGACTGGATGCACTTAAGCAAGGATAGGACATGCAGCTTCGATCGGGAGAGATCAGGCCGATACGGCTTGCCCGCAGCCTGAGGGCTTGAAGATGCGCGTCGTGGATGGCGGATCCTTCAGCAACTTGCCAGCGGGACGAATCGGCCGAGCTACGAGGTTGCCACCGCAGTTGGGACAGATTCCATGCAGGCGGGACTGAGCGCAATCTCTGCAGAAGGTGCACTCATAAGTGCAAATCATGGCTTCAGAGGAGTCGGGAGGCAGATCCCTGTTGCAGCACTCGCAGCTGGGGCGCAACTCTAGCATGGCGTCACACCAATCCAAATAGAAATCCGACCCACGGGGCCGTGAGTGATGTGCTGGTGAACCCGTCCTAAGACGGTGGAGACCCGCCGCGGTTCCTTAGGCATTCCGGACTGGCGGACACGGCACACAGAACCGTATAGACGAGTCGAGTCTCCTGTTCAATGAATGTTGGTTCATCCAGCATTGACCACTTCACCTGCTTTGCAGGCCGGTTTCTACAGCTGAATGTATGGGTGTTGGCGAGGAATTGCAAGTCTTGCGGGTGCTTGGCGATTTGTGTTAGGAACCGAAGGTCACTTGTGGGAGCCTGCGTCTCAATGTGGGAGTTGAAGACAATTCACCCGCTGCAAATCGAGCTTGATTTGCGGTAGAGACTAAGAAGCGAACTCGCGCTCTTCTTCCAGAATCTCATCTAGCATCTCGGCGAGATGCGCCGCGCGGGCGCGGCCTTCTCTCGCGTCTACGCCTGAGGTTTGCGAGAGCTCGTCGGCGAGGTTGAGGGCAGCGAGCACAGCAACGCGCAGAGAGTCGACGGTGCGACCCTGCGCTGCCACGGCACGCATCTTGCTATCGACCAGGTCTGCGAGGCGGTGAATATGTTCGGAGTTCTGACCGCGCAGGTGATAGGCCTGGTCGTAGATGTGGACGGTAACGTAGCCGGGAGTGCTGGGCGTAATTTCTTTTGCCATGCGGAACCTCAGAGTTCGAGAGAATCCAGTTGACCGAGAAGCTTTTCAACGCGCTGGCGCACCTGATCGCGCTCGGCGTTGAGTGCGTGAATTTCTTCCTGCAGAGTCTTTACCAGGTCGCGCTGTTCCGTGAGCTGTCCGTCGAGGTCGGTAATGCGATGCTCTGCAGCTGTGCGGGCTTGGCGCTCGCTTCTGACCAGACTGACGGCGCGGGAGACACGGTCTTCGAGTGCGGAAAAATCGGCGCTGCTGAGTGCGAGATTGCCCTGATGATTGTGGTCCATTTCAGAGTGCTCGACGTGTTCCGCGATCTGGGATTCCAGAGATGATGGCGACATGAATAATAACCTCCGCGCAAATGCGCTTATTCGGGAAGTATAGCTCTGATAAAGGGCGGCGGAGGCTGAGGGAAACTGAGGAGAAAATAGAAATCTCCGAGTCTCAGAATCGAGACCCGGACCCACCGTCCATCTGGTTCAGCAGACTCGCTGGAGAATCAAGTACGAAGCCTTGCGCCAGCTTTGCTTACTGCATCAACAACGCGAGACTGGAACGATTGAAGTTCCTCTTCCCGCAGGGTGCGGTCAGGCGCCTGAAAAGTCGTGCTCACAAGCAGCGAATAGTCGTTTGCGCCGAGTTTCGCATCGCGGAAGACTTCTGCTGCGCGCCAATCGACGAGCTCCGGAATCTGCAGCGAAGCGAGAGACTTATCGATCCACTCCCATGGAATGTTCCGATCGAGCACCAGAGAAAAGTCGCGCCGAACGGGCTGGAAGCGCGAGATTTCGCGGGCGGCTGGCTTGCGCAGGGGCAGCCTGTAGAGGCGGTCGATGTAAATTTCGCCGATAAGCACAGCGTCTTTGATTTTCCGTGCAGTAGCCTCGGCAGGATGCAACTCTCCGAACCAGCCGATGGTGAGGCCGTCGGCCGCAACGCGAGCACAGCGGTAAGGATGCAGCCATGCGGGCGTCAGGCCGGAATCGGACGGAAAACGATCGAAGTAGGTGTCGCGGACCTGGTATCGCGCGAGTACTTGTTCGACAACACCTTTGAGATCGTAGAACTCGATGGCACGTCCCGAGTGCAGCGAACTCTGACTGGGCAGATTTCCCGCAGCCGCGAAGGCGAGCGCGGGGCGTTCTTCCACCCTTTCTGTCGTGCCGCTAAAGACGGTTCCAAGTTCGAACAATCGCACATCGGCGACATCGCGATTCAGATTGCCTGCGACGGAGTTGAGCAGGCCGGGAACGAGCGACGGACGCATCACGCCAGCTTCTTCGCTGAGCGGATTGCCAAGCGGAACGATCTGGCCGGGAGTGGGTGCGGTGAGTGCAGCCTCACCGTTCGAGCAGAAGGTGCTGGAGATCGCCTCATGGAAGCCAGCGGCGAGCAGGGTGCGTCGCGTTACAGATTCAGCTTCAGCCCAGGGGAGCGCCTTTACGCCCTCCCCGAATGCGGGAAGAGTGTTGGCGAACCGGTTGTAGCCGTAGACGCGTGCGACTTCTTCGATTAGATCGATCTCGCGTTGCAGGTCAAGGCGCCAGCTGGGAAGAATCACTTGCCACGAAGGTGCTTGCGCGGGAGCGGCCGATAGCTGACATCCAAGGCCGGTGAGGAACGCCTCGACTGTCGATGCGTTGATGCCTTCTTTGTCTACCGTTTTGCCAAGGAGGCGATGGACTTCGCTCAAAGCCAGCGTAATCGCAGGGCGATGCGAGGTGCGGGCCTCCCACGAGGTTACGCGCACGTCAACAAAGTCGCCCTCGATTTGGCCGCCGTTGGCGAGCAGGATGCGGCTGACAATAGCCGACGCGACCGGGGCCGCATTGAAATCGGCTCCGCGCTCGAAGCGATGGCTCGCGTCAGTGTGCAGGCCGTGACGACGCGCGGTACGGCGGACTGCCATAGGCTCAAACCATGCGGCCTCGACTAGGACGTTCTTTGTCTCGGGCGTGATCATGGTGTCCCAGCCGCCCATGACACCGGCGAGCCCGAGAGCCTTAACGTGATCTGCGACGACTAGGTCGTCGGCATCGAGTATGCGGTCCATCCCGTCGAGTGTCTTGAGCTTCTCGCCTTTGCGAGCCCGGCGAACAATAATGCCGCCTTGTATTTTGTCGAGGTCGAAGGCATGAGTAGGCTGTCCCATCGCGAGCCACGCGAAGTTGGTGGCGTCGACCGCATTGGAGATCTGTTTCTGCTCGAGAAGACCAAAGTAAGTTGAGACTTGAGCCCCGGCGAACCAGTCGCGTGAAGGCCCAATGGTGATGTCGCGAAGAACGCGGGCAGTAAAGCGGCCGCATGCATCCTCGGCTTCGATCTTCACAGAAAACGCCGTAGCGGAAGGCTGCGCGGCTGGAAGCGCGATGTCGAGCGCCTTGAGCTCCACGCCATAGATCGTCGCCGCTTCGCGCGCAATACCGTAGTGGTTCATCGCATCAACGCGGTTCGTCGTGATGTCCATCTCGTAGAGGGAGCCGTTGCCAGGACCTAGAGAGAAAATCCCCTCTACCGCAATACCGCGAAGAGTTAAATCCTCCGCTAATTGGGAATCATCAACAGACAGATTTGGCAGGTATGTTCTCAACCACTTTGTCAGAATCTTCATTGGTCCAATTTCTCTTTTCGCAGGTTGGCGCTGTCGCGTGGCGAGTTGGCATGTTGGCTGATGTCTGGCTCGAGTACACCAAGCAAAGCATTAATGAGCTTGGCTACTCTAGTGCCAAGGTCCAGAAGTTGCTCGCCGGAAGATTCGGAAACGAATCTCAGGCTTGCAGCTAACTCGATTTGTGTTTGCAGTTCGTTGATCGCAGCTCTTGCCGCTCCAAGGCCCTTTCGCATTTCCGCATCATTCAGGCGCCCATGAGCATCCGCTATGCGACTCGCTGCGCTGACCGCTGAACGCCGCAGTTGCATCCGCAGTCCAAATGTTTCGGATTTGGGAAACTCCTCGGTTGCCGAATACACCGCACGCGCCAGTTCCATTGCTTTCTGCCAGGCGATCAGATCTCGATAGTGCCTCGTCCTGCTCATGCGAACCTGCCAACTTGCCATCGCGCGAAGCGCGCCAACTCGCTAAACGAACTGATTCAAAAACCTCATATCTCCCGCATAGAACTGCCCGATTTCGCTGATGCCGTACTTCATCATTGCGATGCGCTCAACGCCCATGCCGAAGGCGAAGCCGCTGATCTTCTTCGGGTCGTAAGCTGGCTGCTTCTCCTGCGCGAAAGCGAAGACCGCGGGATCAACCATGCCGCAGCCGAGCAGTTCTATCCAGCCGGAGTGTTTGCATTTGCGGCATCCCTTCCCGCCGCAGAAGATGCAGCTGATCTGCACGTCTGCAGAGGGCTCAGTGAACGGGAAGAACGAGGGGAAGAACCGTGTCTTTACCGATGATCCGAACAGCGCCTTCATGGCGTGATCGAGCGTACCCTTGAGATCAGAGAACGTGATGTTCGTATCGACGCAGAGGCCTTCCACTTGATGAAAGATCGGTGAGTGCGTTGCGTCCATTGCGTCATTTCGGTGCACTTTTCCCGGAATCACAATTCGCACGGGAGGCGCCTGCTGCTCCATGGTGCGCATTTGCACAGGAGAAGTGTGCGTACGGAGGAGCAGCCTATCGCGGAGCGGGCGGCGCTCCTGGTTGGCGATGACGAGCGTGTCCTGCGTGTCGCGCGCGGGGTGACCCGGCGGGAAATTCATCGATTCGAAGTTGTAGAAGTCGGTTTCCACTTCGGGCCCGACACCGACGGAATAGCCCAGTGCCGCGAAGACTGAGACGATTTCGTTCAGTGTCCGCGTGATGGGGTGTTCTGCCCCCGTAAGGCGGCGCGTGCCGGGCAACGTGATGTCAATGGCCTCAGCAGCGAGAGCGGCATCACTGGGACCCGCACCGGCGGCTCTATCCAGAAGCCCTTCGACAAGATCCTTGAGTGCCTTGAATCGTTCGCCGACAGATTTCTTCGCCTCAGCCGGCGCCCCTTTGAGCCAGCGTGCTGAGACGTCGTTGAGGCGCCCTTGCTTGCGACCTACCCAGCGAAGACGGAACGCTTCGAGATCGTCGGGCGAGCCGACTGCGGCAGCTTCATCGGTGGCCTGTTTGGCGAGTGCGGCAAAGGCCTGATCGAGCGCGGAGTCGTTGTACTCCGGCAGTGCGGGAATTGCATCTTGAGTCATTGCGTAATCCAAAGGATAAATGACTGGTTGAGTAATGATTTCAGGGCACAAAGAGGAACGGCCCGAAGCTAAGCTCCGGGCCGTAGATGCAGCTGCGACGCAGCGCCGGGCTTAGGCGGCCGAGCTGGCGAGAGCGGCCTTGGCCTGCTCCACCAGCTTGGTAAAGCCTGCGGCGTCGTGTATGGCGATGTCTGAAAGAATCTTGCGGTCGAGTTCGACGCCGGCCTTCTTCAGGCCGTTGATGAACTGCGAGTAGCTTGTGCCGTTGAGCTTGCAAGCGGCGGAGATGCGGACGATCCACAGAGAGCGGAACTGCCTCTTCTTCTGGCGGCGGCCCGTGTAGGCGAACTTGAGTCCGCGCTCGACGGCTTCCTGCGCTGCCTGATAGAGCTTGGATTTTGTGAGGAAGTAACCGCTCGCGCGTTTCAGAATCTTTTTGCGCCGGTCACTGCGCTTGGTACTCCGTTTTACACGGGGCATGGTGTTTCTCCTTTTGCGTTTCGTCAATCAGGCGGCTGGAGGCAGGAGGCGCTCTCGCGCTCGGAACCTCTTCACTCGCTCATCAAGCCTTCGTCTCTCGCCGGCAGGACGAATTTCATTCCGGCGGGGGCCATCTGCTAATTCGGCCCAACTGCATTCGGCAACACCTTCATTTGAAGATCCGCCGCACGTAGTGCTCAGGCGTAGGGAATCATGCGCGCTACTTTGGCGTAGTCGCCGTCGGAGACAAGCACGATCTTGCCGAGCTTGCGCTTCACCTTGGGAGACTTCGACGAAAGAATATGGCGCACCTTGGTCTGGCCCCGCTTGATTTTGCCGGTACCAGTCTTCTTGAAGCGCTTTTTCGCGCCCGTATGTGTTTTCAACTTGGGCATTTTCTTCTCGTTGTCTGGACGAGCCTTGGCGGCCCGATCGCAAACCTCTGTAGAACAGGGGCTTCCCTGCCCCTGAGAGGCTCCTCTGAGTATACAGGAAACAAGCCCGGGCTTCTAGATCCAACCTTTCAGCCAACTCCGGGGATGCCGAATCTCATTCGTAGCGGTAAAGCTTTACCTTCTCGATGTTTACCTTGCGGGGGTCGAATCGCCAGTACGCCCCCTGGTCGTTCTCATCGCCGTTCAGCCGCCGCCCCGGAATCCATTTGCCGTCTTCGAAGCTCCCTTCATCGATTGACCCGACGCCGACCTTGGTCTTGCTCTGTGCGGGAGCCGTGAAAAGGACACGGAAGCCCTTGCCGACTCCCAAAAACTCGTCTGGCCCTGTGCCCATGACAAGACCGTAGCCAGACTCGGTATGAGATCCAAAGATGGAGTCGAGAGAAACGTGGACGGCGTAACCGCCAATCGTGAACGTTGCATCGGGATGCTGGCGGTCGAGCATGAACCCATGGACGTCTCCCGCCGCCTGATGCTCCAGCAGAACCGGCGCCACAGCCTGCAGGGCGCGATAGCTGACGGCGAGATCCTGCTTCGGGTTCATGTCGTCTTCAATGGCAAAGGGTGAGAAGCCAAAGCCCGCCTCTTCGCCGACGGCATAGAAGACGTTGGCAGCTCCCTGATTGCCGCCGCGTGTCTCAGGCATGAAAAGAGGGTTGCCATCGCGATGGTAGCGCTGCGACCACTCGACGAAATTGGGCGCGTAGAGATCAGGCGAGTAGACATCGATCGCCGATCCTGCTGCGCGCCAGATGTCCGTAACCCACGGCTCGGGACCACCGCTCGGGTAGCTGCCGGGAGCGCCACCCTCGTCACCCAGCCAGGTGTTTACGTACATCGGGAGATCGTACGCGGATTTTCCTGCGGCGGTGACCGCCTGGATGAAGCGTGCATAGTGCCAGGCCATAAAGGCTTCGTCGGCGTGCAGATTGTCGCCGAAAACTTCAGGCCAGGTGCCCGACGTCTTGCCACCAGCCTCGTCCCACAGCTCACGGAGGCGAGGATAGAGCGTGTCGTGATGCGCTTTGAGGTAGCGCGTGAGCTCTGCTGGAACCGGCGAGTTAAATTCGCGATCGGCGGCAGCGGAGCGATCGCGCGAGTCGCCGAGGACCCCGACTTCGTTCTCAACCTGCATCATGATCACGGTGTGATCGGTGTCGGCTTGCTTGATGTGTTGCATCAGCGCCGTGAATGCGCGGGCATCGGCTTTCTGGGTCTCAACGCCGGCAGGACTGAGTACCTCGATTTCCCTGCCCTTGATGACAACGCGAGGAAAGCGCTTCGTATCCTGTTTGACCCACGCCGGTGGGTAGCTCGACATTCCGTTCTTCCAGGAAGCGAGCCAGAGGAAGACGACCTTCTCGTGCGCCTCGCGAGCTTGCGCGAGTAGTCCGTCGACGAGAGCAAAGTCGTAGTGGCCTTCCGTTGGCTCGACGAGTTCCCAGCTGAGCGGAGTGATCACTGTATTGAGGCCCATGCCCGAAAGTCCGGTCCAGATGGGCTTCATGTAATCCAGGTTGGAAGAGGACGAATTGTGCAGCTCTCCGCCGAGGATGAGGAATGGCTTGCCGTCGACGATGAGTTGCGTCGTTACGCCGCGCTTCTCAAGGTGCGGAGCGGCAGTCTGCTGGGCGGACACAAATGAAACGGCAAGCGCCGAAATGAGCAGCACTTTCAAAGAGGAAAATGTAAGCGTTCTCATAGCGCACGGAGAATACCACGCAGCGATGCTGACTGGCGTTAGCGAAACGCTGTTAAGAGGCTCAGTGACTTGATGAAAATGCGTCTTCGATGAACTTCACGATCCGCTGTCGCGCGTCGTAGCCGTGCCATGGTTCCGGGGATGGTCGACCAAACATGCCGATCGCGAGCGGGCCATGATTCTCCCGCGGATAGGTGACCAGTTCCACAGGAACACCCGCCTGGCGGAGTGCGCGGTACATCTCCTGCGCCTGGCCGACGGGATCGGTGGTGTCGGATTCTCCCTGCAGGAGCAGGAATGGTGTCTTTGCGTGAACTACGCCGGAGAGCGGACTTTGACGCCACGCGTCATTCATATGCTCCCACGGCTTGCCAAAGTACCAGCGGTCGTACCACGAGCCGCCCTCGGTGCCGTACTCGCTGAACTGATCGATGACGGGCGCACCGCTGATGATGGCTTTGAATCGATCGGTCTTACCTTCAACAAACCCGGCCATCTCGCCACCGTAGCTATAGCCCATCAAGGCCATGCGCGCGGAATCGATGGGATAGTGCGCGAGAACATAGTCGACGCCCGACATGACGTCCTGATAGTCGCCTCCGCCGAGGTCGTTCTTGTTGGCCGCGGCGAACTTGGCTCCGTAGTTGGATGAACCACGTGGGTTGGGACGCAAAACGGCCCATCCGTGACCGACAAGGAAATCGACAAAGGGATCGTGGCGATTCTCAAACGCTCCAAAGGGGCCGCCGTGAACGTCGACGAGGAGCGGAGTCTTTGCGGCCCCGGTGTCGGGCGGCAAGTAAAGCAGGCCCTCAACGGTGAACGCGCCGGACTTCCATTGAACAAGTTTTGGTTCGATGGTTCGCAGATTGGCGGGGCCAAGGTCAGGAGTGGGAACCTGGGTGCACGCGTCGCCAAGTTTTGCGGCGTAACAAAGTTGGGAAGGATGACCGCCGGATTCAGCCTGCCATGCCCAGCCGGTATGTTTGCGGTTGGTGTTGAGGCCTGAGATGATCGCGGCGCCGAGATCGATCGGCTTCGGTTGGGATTTGCCGTCGAGTGCGATGCCGACGACCGCATTGCGGGTGCCGATCGCGGCGGGAGCTACAAGACTGCCATCCGAATTGAAGTAGAGTCCGCGAGCACTGAGCTGCCCGTTGAACCCGCGACTCAGAACAAGCGGCTTGGATGATGGTGACGCCGGATTGAACACAAAGAGGTCTTCGTATCCCGGAGGAGCATCCTCAGATGTCTGTGCGGAAAAGACCACTCCGCTGCCATCGCTGGTCCACTCGGCAGCTTGCACTGTGGCTGGAATTGCATCGAGCTTCTGAGGCTTGGCCCCTGCTGACACATCCACGATCCAGGCTGCGCCTGCAGGCCCAAGGTCAGAGACATCGTTAGGCTCCTCGGTTACGACGAAGAGCTTATCTGCGACGGGAGACCAGACCGCGCCATGAACATCCGGCGCAAGGTCGACAGCCTTCAATTCGCCATCGATTGCAGCGTCGGCTTTGAGAGCAGCGAAGTAGAGGCGGGTGAGATGGCGATCGTGGTTGACCCATGAGGCGTCGATCTTGGCGTCCTTCTGCTTTTTCTCGCCGGGGGTCTCGGGATCGTGAGCCCACAGGGCGATGTACTTGCCGTCGTCACTAAAGGAGAATCCGGCGACGTCGATGGGAAGCGGCTCGACTTTGTTTTCGTCTGACTTCTTCTCATCCTTCTTTTCGTCTTTCTTTTCTGCATTGACGGCAGGGGGTGGAGGGTTGATGGCGTCCTTGTCCTTGGAGGCGTCTACGGGAGGAAGAATCTTGAGATCGTAGGGCGAGGCTTCGCCGCCGCGCAGGTCGAGGCGGAAGAGTTGAGTGTGTTCGCCGCGCTTGGCAAGAAAGAAAATCGCAGAGCCGTCGGGCGCCCACTGCGCGTTATGTTCGCCACGTTTGTCAGACGGAGGCGAAAAGGTCAGCTGGCGCGGCTTGTCGCTGCCGTTGCCGGGCACGGAAACCAGCCAGAGATGGCTGGCAGCGCCATCAGCAGTGGCGTTGGTGACGGAGAAAAGAATCTGTTTGCCGTCCGGCGAGAGTTGGGGATTGGCGAGAGTCTTCAGGTGGCGCAGGTCCTCGTTGGTGGGGAAATGCGGTGCGGTCTGCTGAGGTGCAGACGTCGCTGAACCCGCTTGCGCACTTGTTAAATGCGGTGTTGCGGCAAGGGCGAGACACGCGAGGGGAAGAACTGCACGCCTGAAGGAAAGCATGGCGTCAGAATACAACGCGCAGCAGGGGCGGTATTAGCGTAGTCAGCATGCTTCGCACGTTAGCGAGGCTGGGCTCAAACTGTTGCTCAAAATGAAAGGCCGCCCGATCGGCGGCCTTCCTGACTGCAAAGAGCGTTACTGCACTGGCGGCGCGGGCGGTCGTGGAGCCTGCGGCTGAGGTGCAGGAGGTTGCGGCTTCTTCTGGCCCTCGGCCTTCTTGCTTGGCGCAAGAATGGCGTGAAGGATCGTGCCTTCCATGCGCGGCATGAATTCGACCACGGCGATTTCGCCGATGTCCTGAATGAGCCGGTTGATGATGTTGTAGCCAAGATCGCGGTGAGCCATCTGCCGCCCACGGAACCGGAGGCTGGCCTTGACCTTGTCGCCACCCTGCAGAAATTTGACTGCCTGGTTTTTCTTCGTCTGGTAGTCGTGGTCGTCTACGGTGACGGAGAATTTCACTTCCTTGACGATGATCACCTTCTGCTTTTTGCGCGCGGCCCGTTCCGACTTCTCCTTCTCGTAGAGGAAGCGGCCGTAGTCCTGGATGCGGCAGACGGGTGGGACGGCGTTGGGAGAAACCTCGACCAGGTCGAGTCCGCGCTCGCGGGCGATTTTGAGCGCTTCAAAGGGCGGCAGGATGCCGAGCTGTTCGCCGTTTTCGTCGATTACGCGAATTTCGCGGGCGCGAATGCGATCGTTGATGCGGATAAAGGACTTGGCCGAGCGTTTATCGAGTGCGATGGTACTTCCTCCAAATGGGCCGAACGCCCGGATCCGGATTCGCTCCGGAATTCTTGCGGGGCGCGCGAACGCACCCTGAGTATAGCACTGGTTTGATGCGGTTTGCCCTTGCAAAGGTGGGACTTAGAAGGCGTTTTCCAGAACGGGTTCAGTGGTTGCGGTCTGCAGCCAGACCGATGTGTTGCTCAGCGTTGGGCTTGCTAGAAGCGTGTCGTCCGGCGCGATACCGGTGACTCGAATACTGACCAGCTGATTGGCGTCGAGTTCGCCCACGAGTTCAACGGGAAGGAAGTTGTCGGTGAGAGCTGACGTCCGGCCCCTTGCTGCTAGTACTGCAGGGGTGTGAAGCGTGATCGCCTCGAGTTCGGTGCCCATGAATTGCGCTCGATGTGCATGGGCCTTCTGAGCTGCAAGGGATCGCAGCGCTGCAATGCGCTCTCTCACGACCGCAGATGGGACTGGGTTCTCATTGTGAAGAATCCCTGCGCGCGTGCCAGGGCGGGGCGAGAACGGAAAGAGATGCAGGTAGCCGAAGGGGAGCGAACTGATGAAATCGTAAGACTCCTGAAACTCGCGGTCGGTTTCGCCGGGAAAGCCAGCCATAACGTCAGCGCCAACGGTGAGCCCGGGGCCTGCCGCGCGCATCAACTCAGCGACCTTCTCCGCATAGTGCCACGGACGATAGCGGCGATGCATCCGGCGGAGGACAGCATCAGAGCCGGACTGAAGCGGCAGATGAACATGCTGGGCCAGTCGGCTGCTTGCATGCTCCTTCACGACCGCGATCAGATCAGCGTCCCAGTCCATCGGCTCGATAGAGCTGAGCCTTAAACGAGGAAGGACGGTCCGGTCGAAGATCGCACGGACGAGTGCGGCGAGTGTTCGCGGTTCGGAAGATGACCGATCCAGCTCGCGTCCCCATCGACCGAGATTGATTCCGGAGAGAACAAGTTCGTTGCCGCCAGCTTCGACAAAGCCTCGAACGTGCTGCAGAACCGCCGACGACGAGAGACTGCGCGAGTTACCGCGAGTTTGCGGGATTACGCAAAACGAACACCGATTGGAGCAGCCTTCCTGAATTTTGAGATTGGGCCGCGTCTGCGCGCCGGGAATAATAGGCGCCTCTTCAAGAAAAGAGTGGGCGAAGGCGTCGTCAGCCAGCACCTGTGGTGCGGCAGACCCGGCTGAAACCGCCTGAATCTGTACGAGGGCATTCGATGATCCGGAGCCCGGCATCATGCTCAGCGCGATTTCCGGAGCCAGTGCCTTATGGCTATTGCCGATGACGGCTGCGATCCCAGGCAATGCGGCGAGTTCTTCGGGAGCGCGTTGAGCGTAGCACCCGGTAGCAATAATCCGGGCTTCAGGATTATGGCGGTGCGCGCGGCGAATCCAGGCGCGCGCCTCGCGATCTGCTTCAGCCGTCACGCTGCAGGTGTTGACGATGACGACTTCGGCGCTGCTGGCGACGCCCTCGGTGGCTCCGGATTTACGAAGAAGAGCGGCTATGGCTTCGCCGTCTGCGCGAGCAGCACGGCAGCCAAAATTCTCAATGTGGAAGGTAGACGCCACAAGCCTCAGTTTACTGGAGCAGCGGAGCTAGCGGTGTTAGCGCGCTGCGCGAGTTCGCGGAGTTAGGACGTACAGCCTTCGATTTCTTGAGCCTGCGTCTTGTTGACCGGCGCGAAGCTTTGCCTTTTCCTGCCTGCTAGAACGAACACGATTCCGAGCGCGGCGATGACGCAGACCAGCGCGAAGAGAAAGACGCTGCGGTAGCCGAAGGCGCCGATCACAGCGCCGGCAACAGGTCCCACCATGAAAAACGAGACATCCGCAAAGACGGTGTACACGCTCAGCGCAGTTCCACGGTTTTCGACCGGAACGCGCGCGACTGCCTCAACGCCGAGTGCGGGAAAGACGAGCGAGTATCCGGCTCCTGCGAGAGCTGCGCCTGCGAGAGCCATCCACGGCGAAACGGAGAGCCACAGGATCAGCACCCCAATCGACTCGACGATCAGGCATAGCTTGGTGACCGGGAATCCGCCAAAGGTGCCGATCGTGCGAATGAAGACGAGACGCGTTGCGATGAAGGCGAATCCGAATGCTGTCAGGCAAAGCGCGGCGCCATCCCAGCGGCGGCTCGCGTAGAAGAGCGTGACGAAGGTCGCCAGAGCGCTGTAGCCCACTCCCCCGAGTGCGAGACCAGTCCCATGCGGCATGACGCGACCGAGAACGCTCCGAAATGGAAGATGCTCTCCCGGCGTGACGGGCAGCGGCGGCTTCATCGCCGCCCAGGCGTACGAGACGGCGCAGACAAGGACAGTGAGCAGCGCGACAGAGGACAAGCCCCAATGGCTCTCCATCACCACGCCAAGCGGTGCGCCAAGAGCCAGTGCGCCGTAGGTGCTGACGCCGTTGTACGAAATAACCTTCGCCGTGTGTTCAGGACCGGCACTCGAGATGCCCCACAGGGTCGCTCCGGTCGAGCCGAGGCTTTCGCCGATTCCCAGCGCAAGGCGGCTCAGGATGAGAATCGTGAGGCTGAGCCATGCGGGATTGTGGTGAAGTGCCGCCGCTCCGAAAAGCAGAATTCCGCTGGCCGTGCAGGCGCCCATTCCCCACAACACCGAGATCTTCGCTCCCTTGCGATCCGAGATCCGACCCGCCCAGGGCCGACTTAGGAACGTGGCAATGTACTGGATGCTGATGACCGCGCCCGCCAGGGACGCGTGATAGCCCATGCGCAGGTGGACGTACTCAGGAAGGATGGCCAGCGGCAGGCCGATGGCGAGGTAAACCACAAAGCTGAGAGCCGTAAAGCTGATGATGTTCCGCGCGCTCGCATTATCCGACACTACGGGCAGAGCTTCTTCGCGGCTAATTGCAGTGTTTGACATGGGTTAGGGTAGTGCGGATCGATGGAAGCTTTGCCTCAAGTATAGCGGAGACTCGGTTTCCAATCCTTACGATGTGGGCTCATGGCCCGGTACTTAAGAGATGCTTCAGCGGACCATCAGGATTCGGATGAGGGCGAAGGTGAAAGCAAAGCTGAAGCCGTAAGCAAAGCTCTCGATTCGGACGGGAACGCGACCGCGTCTGCGTATTCCGCGACCGACTACCGCCATTATGAGACCTGTGATTAGCGGGCTGATCAACAAGCTAATCCCGTGATACTTCGAAGGATGAACTAGCGGATGCGGAAAGATAACTCCACTCAGAAACCCGAGAACGGCTCCCGCTGCGATCAGCACCACCGTCGAAGCAACCGGGTCCCCTTCTCGTGCCGAAGAACCAACGCTTCGGAATGCTCGTGACACCACATCGACAATCGCTGCAAAGGCCAGGTCGGTAAGCGTCTCACCCAATAGCTCCACGACAAAGCCCAATAACGCGATGAAGAGGTCTTCCATTCAGAGACGCCGCACAGGTCAGCTTACAGTACGAAACGTTCACGGAATCTGTTCTGGAAGCTTCTCGAAGTGCCTTTGCGCTTTGCGGACCGGGAGCGGTCGGAAATCACAAACCGACCTGACTTAGATTCGAGTGCGATCCGGGCTCAGCCGTAGGCCAAATTACGTTTTGACAAAGCTAGGGGCAGTTTCTATGCTTTGCGAGCAAACGTTTACCAGCAATCGTACGTCGCGAAGTTTTCATCGCCGATGAAACGAAATTCGAACCGCACCACCGGACGGCATCGGAGCTGTCCGCGAACGAGGGGATCTCATGAAGAACGTATCTCGCAGAGAGTTTCTGAATAAAGCCGGGCAAACTGGCCTGGCCGTTGCCGCAACATCGGCGCTCGGCCGGTTCGGTATTGCTCAGACGCTGCGCGCGACGCGCGTGGTAATCGATTCGGGTCGACAGATATCTGAGATCAATCCGCATCTCTTCGGGTCGTTCCTCGAACAGTTGGGGCGGGCGATTTACGAGGGCATCTACGATCCGAAATCGAAATTCGCGGACGCGGACGGATTTCGCACCGATGTGATGAAAGAGATTCACGATCTCGGCGTGCCCATCATTCGCTGGCCCGGCGGAAACTTCGTCTCCGGCTACCACTGGCTGGATGGCGTAGGGCCGAAGAAAGACAGGCCTGCTGTGCTCGATCGCGCATGGAACACGCTCGAGACAAATCAATTCGGTACTGACGAGTTCATCACATGGGCGCGCAAGGTGGGAACCGAGCCGCTGTTCGGGTTGAACTTCGGCACCGGGTCGGCGGAAGATGCTGCGGCCCTGGTGGAGTACTGCAACATCGACAAGGGTACGAAGTGGAGCGAGCTCCGTCGGTCGCACGGATACGAGCAGCCGCACAATGTCAAATTCTGGTGCGTCGGAAACGAGATGGATGGGCCATGGCAAATCGGCCACATGGAGGCTCGCGAGTACGGCATCAAGGCCGCCGACGCTGCGCGCCAGATGCGCAATGTCGATGAGTCGGTAAAGCTGATCGCCTGCGGGTCCAGCGGTCCCTTCATGCCGACCTACATCACCTGGGATCGCACGGTGCTGGAGCAGTGCTACGAGTACGTCGATGGCATTTCGCTCCATCGCTACTGGGGAAACACCGAAGAGACCAACAACGAGAGCTCGAAGTACCTTGCAATGAATCTGGCGATGGACCGTCAGATTGAGGAGATCGTGGCGGTCTGTGACTCTGTACGGGCGCAGAAGCGGTCGGCAAAGCAGCTGTTCCTGTCCTTCGACGAGTGGAACGTCTGGTATCGCGCGCGCAGTGGTGATGCGGTGAATGGACATCGGACTGAAGCTCCGCACCTGCTTGAGGAGCCTTACAACCTGGAAGATGCGCTGCTGGTTGGCGGCCTTGTGAATTCGCTGATCCGTCATTCGGACCGCGTGAAGGTGGCTTGCCTGGCGCAGCTTGTGAATGTCATTGCGCCGATCATGACGAACAAGGATGGCATTCTGCGCAACACGATCTTCTATCCGTATGCGTGGGCGCTGAAGTACGGACGTGGACGCGCGCTGAGCATTCAGCCGGAAGGGCCTGGATACGAGGTCGCTTCCCTTGGCCGGCCGATCGAAGACATCGGGCTGGCTGCTCCGGGCTTCGGGCATGTGAACTATCTCGATGTGATGGCGACTCATCAGCCCGAGCAGAAGACAGCGACGATCTTCGTGCTGAATCGCGATCTCGAGCACGAACAGGAGCTGGAATTGAACTGGCACGATCTCACCCCGTCGCGCGTCATCGGATTCGAGACCATTACCGGCAGTGATCTGAAGGCGCTCAACACGTTCGCAGATCCGAAGAAGGTCGTACCGCAGACGGTTGCGAGTCCATCTGTCGGATCGAAAATGAGCGTAAAGTTCCCGGCGCGATCGTATTCCGTTCTCACGCTGGCTGTTTGACGACAAAGGGAAAAGGACATCAGGGGCAGGTCAGATTTTCTTGAGGCCTGCCCCATCTCGTTTGCCTCGATTCCGAAGAACCTGCCTTGGACCCGGGACACACCGCATCGAGCAGGCAAAAATAAATTTCCGTTTCTGCGCCAAATTTTTGCAGATTAATTCACCGATCTCTTCATACTTGAATCAAGCAAGGTGCAACAAAGGATGCCGGTCTTCCATTTGGCCTCACGCCTGCCCTTCACAGCTCTGAGTTCCGACGAACAAACCCATGCATTCAGGAACCTTTCAACTCGATGAAACTCGCTCACCCCACCTGCTGCCTCCCCTCGCTAAGTCCTTTGTTTCGGGGTCGACTAAATCTAAGTCTAATCCTGGCAAATATTTAGAGAATCGGTCCTTTCCACGTCTACCTAAGTCCCGCATTTCTGGAGTTTATGTGCTCCTCCGCCTTCGTAAGTCCCTTTCCTTGGATACATCTGCAGCTAAGCCCATTCGCAAGATATATTTACGGCCCATGATCGCTGCAAACGTCTGAAATCAGAATTTTTACGCCCAGAGACCGCTCTAGGCGCATAGGAGGTCGCATGCAGACCCGAGTGTGGCAGGTTGATGCAGCGGGAGGACCGTTCAGGCAAACGGAGATTCGCCGCTCGGCATTGCAGCCGGGCGAGGTGCTGGTGCGAATAGCGGCGAGCGGGGTGAATCCCCTGGACACCAAAATTCGCGCGGGCAAAGCGGAACACGCCAGGCAGCCTCTCCCGGCAGTGCTCGGCCTCGACATGGCGGGGACGGTGGAGGAGGTCGGTGCCGGAGTGACGGATTTCCGGCCGGGTGACGAAGTGTTCGGAATGGTGGGTGGCGTCGGCGGCAGGCAGGGGACTCTTGCTGAATTCGTCGCTGCCGATGCCCGGCTGCTTGCTCACAAGCCGAAGACGCTCTCGATGCGCGAGGCTGCGGTTCTTCCTCTCAGCACGATCACGGCATGGGAAGGTCTCGTTGATCGCGCACAGGTGCATGAGGCGCAGAAGGTCTTGATCCATGCGGGCGCGGGCGGCGTGGGACACGTCTGTGTTCAGATCGCGCGCGCGTTTGGCGCGGATGTTTACGCCACTGTCTCCTCGTCGAAGAAACATCTCGTCGAGCAGTATGGTGCAACGCCTGTCGACTACCACGCACTGACCGTTGGCGAATATGTTCAAAAGTTCACAGGCGGCGAAGGCTTCGACGTCGTCTACGACACCGTTGGCGGATCGACCATTGACGCATCGTTCAACGCGGTGCGCCGCTACACAGGTCACGTAGTCAGTTGTCTGGGATGGAGTACGCACTCGCTGGCGCCGCTGTCGTTCCGCGGAGCAACCTATTCGGGAGTCTTCACGCTGTATCCCCTGCTGAGCGGCGTCGGACTGGAGCGTCACGGCGAGATTCTTCGACAAGCCGCAGCACTCGCGGACGAAGGTAAGTTGAAGCCACTGCTGAACTCGCAGCGGTTTACAACTTCGGACCTCGATGCTGCGTACGCAGCGGTGGAATCAGGATCGACCGGGAAGGTGGTTGTGGATGTTGAATGATGCGAAGTACTCTCCCGTCTGTATCGACTAACTACACCGAGGGTGCCCCGTCCTAGCTCTGCTAGGGCGGGAACTGAATTGTGGGTCTGATCCGGACGATTGGCCGAAGACCGCTCCGCGCACGTCTCTGCGTCGTCCACTCTGACTCGATCTCAACGACTCCCTCCAGTCCTGTTGCGTAATGCACGAAGCTTGACCACTGCCAGTCCTCGGCGTTCTTGACGAGCCCGCGACGCACGGGGTTGCGGTGGATGTAGCGCAGCTTTTCGACGCGCTTCTCTTCGTTCCAGACATTGAAATCGTAGTAGCGAGCTTGCCAGAATGGTTCGGCTCCTCTGAGCGCGAGTTTGCGAGAGACGGACTGCTTGAGAGCCTGCACGGCAGTAGATAGCGGCCCTGGATCTGCTTCTGTAAGGAGCAGGTGAACGTGTTCCGGCATGACGACATAACCGGCTACATAGAATCCATAAGCGATACGTGTAAGTTCCAGTGATCGTTCGAAGACTGATCGTGCCTGCGGAGTCGCCAGTTTCTGCTTCTTGTGATAGCAACTGAAGGTGATGAAGTGCAGTTGTCTTGCTTGCTGGATTCGGCGAAGTCCCGAAGGCATGACAGTAGAGTCGATGGAAAGGAACGAATTGTCTGTGATGATCGAGTCGGTTGAGATCCGAAGTCCGTCGTGAACATCCTAGTTCCCGCCCAAGCAAAGCTTGGACGGGGCACCCACATCGGGGATACATGGTGCAGGCATGATGACACCAAAAGCAGAACGGCCACCTTGCGGGTGGCCGTTCTGGTGTGCCGTGTTAGGACGTGCGGAAGTTTACCGCTCGTTCTTGCGCCAGTTGATAAGGTCGCCGAGAGTCGTTGTTGAGCTGGAGACGGGCTGTTTGTGCGCGTGCTCCTTGTAGCTCTCCACCTGGGCCCGGCTGGCTTCGTGGCCGCTGACCGCGCGAAGGCTGAGACCCACCTTCTTCTCTTCGACGTTGATCTTGATGATCTTGAACTCGTGCTCCTGGCCGACTTCCAGCTTCGATGGCTCGCCGGGCACTTCGCTGGCTTCCGAGACGTGGCAGAGGCCTTCAACGCCCTCGGCGATTTCAACGAAAGCGCCGAACTGCGCGGTCCTGAGGACCTTGCCGTGCACCACATCGCCGACGCGGTGGGTAGCGAAGAAGCTCTCCCACACATCGGGCTGAAGCTGCTTGATGCCGAGGCTCAGGCGGCGATTCTGCGGCTCGACGCCGAGAACAACTGCCTTGACCTTCTCGCCCTTCTTCACGACTTCAGAAGGATGCTTGACGCGCTTGGTCCAGCTCAGGTTGGAGACGTGGACAAGGCCGTCGATGCCATCCTCGATTTCGATGAAGGCGCCGAAGTCGGTGAGGTTGCGAACGCGACCTTCGACAACGGTTCCGGCGGGATAGCGCTCGGTGAGGTTCTCCCACGGGTTCTCGAGAAGCTGCTTCATGCCAAGCGAGATGCGGCGGTCGGCGGGGTTGACGCTGAGAACAACCGTGTCGACCTCGTCTCCGGGCTTGACCAGCTTGGAGGGGTGCTTGAGGCGCTTGGACCACGTCATCTCAGAGAGGTGAACCAGACCTTCAATTCCCTGCTCCAGTTCGACGAACGCGCCGTAGTCGGTGACCGAGAGAACGCGGCCGTGGACGTGTGCTCCAACCGGGTACCGCTCCGAGGCATCGAGCCATGGATCAGGCGTGAGCTGCTTGAAGCCGAGCGAGACGCGCTGCTTGTCTTTGTCGAACTTGAGCACCTTGACCTGGATCTCGTCGCCGACGTTGACCAAATCGCGGGGATGGGTGAGGCGTCCCCAGCTCATGTCGGTGATGTGAAGGAGGCCGTCGATGCCGCCAAGGTCGACGAACGCGCCGTAATCGGTGAGGTTCTTAACGGTGCCGGTGAGCACCGCGCCCTCGCCGAGGTGCTCGAGTGTTGTAGAGCGCTTGGCGGTCTGCTCTTCCTCGAGGATCTCCTTGCGGGAGACGACGACGTTGCCGCGCTTCTTATTGAGCTTGATGACGCGGACTTCGATCTGCGTGCCGAGATAGCCGTCGAGGTTGCGGACGGGACGGATCTCAAGCTGCGAGCCGGGCAGGAACGCCTTCATGCCGATGTCGACAGTGAGGCCACCCTTGACGCGGCTGACAACGGTGCCGACGATCGGAGTTTTGTCGTTGGCATGCTTTTCGATGGTGTCCCACACGCGGAGGCGCTGGGCCTTCTCGTAGCTGACGAGATAGCCGCCCTCGGGCTCTTCGCGTTCGATAACCACGTCAATGACTTCGCCGGGCTGGAACTTGACTGCGCCAGTGTGATCGGTGACCTGCTCGAGCGGCACGAGGCCCTCGGACTTGAGGCCTACATCGACCACGAGGTACTTTTCAGTCTGCTTAATGACGGTGCCGGGGACGAGTTTGTCTCCATAGGCTTCGACGGCAGCAGCTTCAGCAGCCTGCTCGCGCTCGAAAGCCTCGAGGGCAGCTGAAAAATCATCCATTGATTCGGCGCTGTGTTCGGCCGGGGCTACAGAGGAGTGGTGAGTCTCTGCAGGGGCGGCCTGGGCTACAGGCTCGGTTGAGGCATCGGCGTCCAGCGCTGGGGCAGCAATATTGTGTGCTTCGGCAGTCTCGGGGTTGGACGTGGATTCGGACGGCTGAGCTTCAAGCTCAGTCGCAGGATCAAGCGTTGGGGTTTCAAGTTCGGTGTTCAGGGTTATGCTCTCGGGTTCTGGATTGAGGACGTTTGGCATGACAACAAGCTCCGCGATTCCTGCCCGGCGATGCTCTTGCGATTCGACGGGTCGCATCCAAGGTCACGGTGAACGAAGGATACGGAGTGCCGCAAACTTCCGGTTGGCCGGGAGCCTGTGAGCATCGGCGTTTCGCAGAGACGGGGCTTCCGGGCCAGAGAGCTGGCTTAGAAGCGACACGTCCGCATGGGAAACACCAGGCAGGCAACGGCTGGCTGGAAGGCGGCCGCAGCTAACTGCTGGAATCACGCAGGAAGCTACGCTTTCAAGTGTAGCAACGGTCAGAATTCCCAGTCAATCCAACGCTTTGGCCAGCGGCGAGGCTCTTTCGATCAAGCTGAGAGATTCTGCTACATATTTGATGCATTAGTGGGTGGCGGGATTCGGACGTCTTCGGGTTCCCACCCAATGGATTCTCGACGTGGAAAACGCTCTGCCTCGCTGAAATAGTGTGATGATTTCTCGCGACGACTCGCGGGCTCGCCGTGCATAATGTCGGTGCAATAAACCAGACCCATTCCGGGCTCGTGAACCAAGCCCATCCGGAGGCAGAATGAAAACGATTTCACGCCGCGAAATTCTCAAGTCAAGCTTGCTCGCTCCTGCTGTAGTAGCGACTGCTCAAGGAACGCCTGTGCACGCAGCGATCAACGCCGTGAACGAGGAACTTTCAGGACCGCTGAGCGCAACGGGAAGCCCCGCGTCTCCGACGCCGGGCGCAGGACGGGAACGATTGTTGCTGGATTTCGGATGGCGCTTTCACTTCGGACACGCGAATGATCCTGCGAAGGATTTTGAGTATGGGACGGTCGGCGCGGGGAACTTTCAAAAGACGGGAAATTTCATGCCGGCTGCGTCGGCGTCGTTCGATGACGGCGACTGGCGCGAAATCGATCTGCCTCACGACTGGGCAGTGGAACTGCCTTTTCAAAATGATCCCGGACTCGCGAGCAAGGGATTCCATCCTCTCGGCCGCAAGTATCCCGAGACCAGCGTTGGATGGTATCGCCGCATTTTCGATCTGCCTGCTGAGGACGCAGGCAAGCGGCTCACGCTTGAATTTGACGGCGCCTACCGGAACGCGATGGTCGTCTTTAACGGCTTCTACATCGGGCGACACAGTGGTGGATACGATCCTTTCAGTTTCGATGTGACCACGTTTGCGAATCCCGGCAAGCGAAACGTTCTGCTTGTGCGCGTGGATGCGACCGAAAGCGATGGATGGTTCTATGAGGGTGCGGGAATCTATCGGCATGTGTGGCTGGTCAAGACCCACCCGGTTCATGTGAGGAAATGGGGAACGTTTGTGCGCTCTGAGATTCGCGGCGACTCGGCGACGCTTTCCGTGCTGACCGAACTCGCAAATCATGGAGCGGAGGCGAGCAAGACGCGAGTGGTCTCGACGATTGTCGATCCTGGTGGGAATTCGATAGCAAAGGACGTTGCGGCGGCGGCGAACATCGAGCCGGGCGACCAACAGGATTACAGCCAGCACATCGAGGTGCCGCACGCGAAGTTGTGGTCGCTGGAAGAACGCAATCTCTACAAGCTGCTGACAGAAGTGCAGGTCGATGGGCAAACGGTGGATCGCTACGAGACACCCTTCGGCATTCGCACGGTGAAATTTGACGCGCAGCGCGGGCTGCTGGTGAATGGCACGCCGGTGAAGCTGAGAGGAACGTGCAATCACCAGGATCACGCAGGAGTGGGGGCAGCGGTGCCTGACGCTGTTCAGAACTACAGAGTTCGCAAACTGCAGGAGATGGGATGCAACTCACTGCGCACTTCGCATAATCCGCCGACGCCGGAGTTGCTGGACGCGTGCGACACGATGGGAATGCTGGTGTTCGACGAGACGCGCATGATGTCGTCGAATCCGGAAGGGCTGCAGCAGTTTGAGAATCTGATCCGTCGAGATCGGAATCACCCCAGCGTCTTCATGTGGTCGATGGGCAACGAGGAAGCGCAGGCAAACGGCGAACGAGGCGTGCTGATTCTCAAGGCGATGAAAGAGGTGGCGCGGAAAATTGACGGCTCGCGTCCGGTGTCGCTTGCACCGATCGGATCGATCGGGACGGGCGGGCTCGCAGTGGGAGATGTGGCTGGATACAACTACATGGATCCGCAGTCAGAGACGTATCACAACGCGCATCCAGACAAACCGGTGGTGGGAACCGAGACGGTGAGCGCAGTGGGCACGCGCGGGATCTACATCACGGACGCAAAGAAGGGATTCGTCAGTTCTTACGATCCGTACACCACAACTGGACGCGCGTCGGCAGAAGGATGGTGGAGCTTCTGCAATGCGCGTCCGTGGAACTCAGGCGGATTTGTATGGACCGGGTTCGATTATCGCGGCGAGCCCTCTCCAAATGGATGGCCGAATATCAGCTCGCAATACGGCGTTATCGATACTTGCGGATTTCCGAAAGACTCGTTCTTCTACTATCAGTCGTGGTGGACGGCGAAGCCGGTGCTGCATCTCTTCCCTCACTGGAATTGGCCAGGCTACGAAGGCAAGGAGATCGCTGTCTGGGTCTACTCCAACCTCGACAAGGTCGAGCTCCTGCACAACGGGCAGAGCCTTGGTACGAAGGACGTGAAGAAGGACGCGCATGTTGCGTGGATCGTGAAGTACGCTCCGGGTTCGATTGAGGCGCGTGGATTCAAGAACGGCAAGCAGGTGATGAGCAATTCGCGTGAGACTACAGATGCTCCGGCAAAGCTTGTTCTGCGAGCGGATCGGGAATCTGTCTCAGCAGACGGTGAAGACGTCGCAATGTTCGCGGTTGAGGTGCAGGATGCGAAGGGCCGCACCTCTCCGATCACCGAAAATCTGATCTCGTTCAAGATCACCGGGCCCGGGAAACTCATTGGCGTGGGCAATGGAGATCCGACAGATCAGGCGCCAGACAAGAGCGATTCGAGAAAAGCGTTCTCAGGATATTGCATGGCGCTGGTGCAGTCCGCAAAGAAGGGCGGAAGCATCATCGTTGAAGCGACATCACCTGGGCTGACGCCGGCAAGTGCAACGATCGCATGCAAGCAGGTGGAGTTGCGACCGCAGATTTCAGTGTGGGAGCGATCGATACCGAAGGGGTCGGGCATCACTGGGCTGTGGCGGCCAATTCCAGAACCGGGCTCAGAGCTGTCGGGCTTCCTGGGCACGCTGAGCGCCTTCACCTTGATGCAGGACGGGGGCAAGCTGAGCGGCAGCGTGGAAGGGACCGGTGGTTTCTTTGGCGGAGATGATCTGCCCGTGGAGATTTCGGATGCTTCAATCCAGGGCGATCGCATTGCCTTCAAGTCTGGGATCAATTCATTTGAAGGCAAGATCAGTGGAGATCAAATCGAATTGCAGCGGAAGATCGAGCTTCCCTGGCATCGGCCTGAACCGAAAGCACAGACGAACCCGCCCGCGATTGGACCGGCTCCTGATGAGTCCGATCCATCAATAGGGTCGTTTGAAGGCTTTGGTTCCGGTCTTCGCCTCGTGTTAAAGCGTGCAGCGCGCTGAAGCCGGCGGTATCTTCACAGCTAACGTGCAACGGTATGCTGTGCGCTCGCGACTGGAAGAGTCGTGAACCAGCAGCCTTTCTTACTAGCGCCAGAAATATCCTGAGTCTTTGAGACATTCAATCTCAGTGAAGAGGGCGCCAGCGAGGATGGCGCAGGAGATCGCGAAGAAGGTTAACAGTGGAAATCTCTCCGCGAACGTTGATGGGGCAATAGAGTCGAACAGCCGGAAGGATTGGGTTTTTGCTTCGGGATCGGGTGCAGTTTGCTCTTCCGGCGGATTGGGGAAATTTAAATTCACCGTCATCGACGTTTGCACTTCAAACTGAGTGCGCGAGTCGATGGGTTTTTTGGTGTGCTCCTGGATGTGCACTGTCTTATCTCCTGGCATCTGACCGAAAGGTATGCTCTTGGGTGCAGCAACAACAATGCTGCAAACTATGCAATTGGAGCTGCTTATCGCTACAACGGAAGGAACTTACATTTCGGTCGGAAACGGTAATGGTGACTCGTTACCGCAGAACAAAAGGTAAGTATCGAGTCAATAAATTGAAGTGGGGAGCCTCAATTAGCGCCAGAAGCCATCCAACAGAGTTCGTTCTGAAGTATTTAGAACCAACTTGACAGCAAACGTGCGCATCTTCCAGAACTGATGGGCGGTTCGGAATCCTCCATGGAAATGGGCTGTTGATGTCAGGGCGCACGGGAGAAAGAAGAATCTTGATAGTCGAGGATGAGAAGGTCGTAGCGGATACGCTCGGCCAGATTCTTACTGCCCACGGTTATGAGATTCGAGTTGTGTATTCCGCCGAGGATGCTGTCGAGATCATCTCCAGTTGGTCGCCTAACGTTGCCATTCTCGACGTGATGCTCCCGAAGATGAATGGAATCGAGTTGGCGCTGGCTTTAAGACATAGTCTCCCGAGTTGCCACACTTTGCTTTTCTCAGGACAGCCCTCAGTAGAAGTTCTGATGCAGAAAGCAAAGGACGATGGCCACCACTTCGATGTCATGGCGAAGCCGGTTCATCCGACAGTCATGCTCAATGCGATTTCGACATTGCTCTGTTCAGAGGGCTCGGGGCATTGCAATCAAGCGCAATGAGCTGGATTGTCAGTTTTGGTTCTCAAGCTTCTGCCCGCACCAACATACAGGTGATGTTGTCGTGGCCGCCCGCTTTCTTGGCCGCCTCAACCAATCGCTCAGCCATCGCATCAAGAGCGAGATCGCAATCCATCAAAGATTGAATGACAGTGTCCGGCAGTTCGCGCGTCAATCCGTCAGAGCAGAGGAGGAAGATGTCGCCGGGCTCTGCTTCCAGCTTGAAGACGTCAGGCGTGACTTGGGATTGCGTCCCTAGTGCGCGGGTGATGACGTTCTTCAACGGCGAATGGAGAGCCTCTCGCGGTGTCATGCGGCCCATTCTGACTTGCTCTTCTACGAGGGAGTGGTCCTGAGTCAGCTGCTCCAGCTTGCAATTGCGCATAAGATAGCAACGGCTGTCGCCAATATTGAGAATCCACACGTGTTGCTCTTGCGTGGTCATTACAACCAGAGTGGTTCCCATGCCATTGAGTCGGTGATTTCTCTGCGCTCGTGAGAAGATTGCTTCGTTGGCAGCCGTCACGGCGCTCTCTGCAGCGGCTGGGAGTTCCTGTTCGCTCTCTTCCTGCCTGCGAGACTTCAGCAGCCGTAGAACTTCATCCACGGCCAGACTGCTGGCAATCTCGCCGGCGGCAGCGCCGCCCATCCCGTCGCAAACGACGTAGACGCCTGCCTCGACGGAGAATCCGAAGGCATCTTCATTCGATGGACGTTTACGCCCGCGGTCGGTGACCGCCGCAGCCGTATATCGCACCACAGCCGTGGCCAATAGAACCTCCGCAGGCAAGTTTACACTTCGCTGGTAACCCCTGAACACTCAGGTTCAATGAGCCGAAAGTGGCGCCGATGACGGTGCCGGCAATTCATAGACACGAATTGCTCCCGAATCAAGAATCGCTACGCGACGCGCTGAAGGCGAGATCGCGACGTTGCCTCCGCCATCGAGAATCGGGTTAGCGGGAGCTGTCAGTTCCATCTTGCCCGTGGATGCATCGTAGACCTCCACCCACTGCGCTTTCACATCGTCAAAGCTCAGTGGTGACATGGTGCTGACTGAGTGGGTCGCAAGCAGGGTTTCGCGAGCGAAACGCAAACCGTTGGGGGCCATGATGAGGCGAGGCCAGATCTGCGTTCCGGGCTTGGCTGCATTCCAAAGACGCTTGCCGTCGGTGGACATTGCGACCATCCAGCGACTTTCATCGGGATTGCAGGTGGTGACGAGCACCTCAGGGTTGGAGATAAATTCCACTGAGGGGGCGCACATGGAGTCGATCTTTCCGATGATTCGGCTGCCGCCGCGAAAGTAGTTCATGTTGAGAATCCACTCGTGGCTTTTTCCGCGAAGAGTTTCGACCCAGCCATCGGAATTAATGGGAAGATGGATGGTCTTACGCGTGCGGCTCATGAGCATGACCTGACCGTTATTGCGACGAAGGATTCTCAGAACCACATCGGGATTTAAGTTGGGCTGCACACTGGGTGTAGCACTATCTTTGCCGGATGATGAGGGCGCGTCCTGATCCACTGTCATTTGGGCTGACGCAGTGGCAGGGCTCAATACATCTCCGGGCTTAGCTTTTGCGTCGGCGGGCTCGCGTGAATCGGTGACGAGCAAATCCTGAGATGGATTGACTTCGATCCACAGGAGTGAGCCTCGGAAATGGAAGAGGGGCGATAAGTCCAGCGACGAATCGCCGAGCTTCAGATCTCCTCGATCGCGGAGGAGAAAATGCCCGTCGTTCAACATCCATAGATATCGATCGCGGTCGTGAACCGACCAGAGAGCTTCTGCTGCGACTGCTCCTCCTGGAAGCGTCAGCACGACGGCTCGGATTTGCCGCTCATTGGCAGCGGCGGGATTACCCTGTCGACGGATCAGGCCAGGCGCATGGAAGGTAAAGAGCAGATGGTCTTCATCGATGAAGTCCAGCGAGACCAGGCTGTCACGCTGCCCCTGATAGATGACTCCAGGCGCAAAGAATCCGAGAGGCTCGACAGGAATGCTGAACGCGGGCGGCTGCGATGCTGGAAACTCGGGCTTCCGATCTTCAGCCGGCTTGGCATCTTTGTCTTTTGCGCGATGCTTGAAGAGTTGGCCGCTTGCTGAGAGAGAGGCGAGCAGGGCTCCCAGCGTGAGGACCGGAAGACCACGCCGAACAACCGCTTTCACTACCGGCCCGAATGCGCATTTCACCATCGTTAGATATTTTCGCCGATCAATGCGGCCTCAGGTCGAGCGGGATTAAATTCTGGGCAGCCTTGAATGTTATTGAATACGGGCAGTGAAACAACTGTGCGCATCCACGAGGGATGCGCACAGGTAGGTTCTCCGCAGGTGGGAGATTTATTTGTGTGAAGCTGCGGGTGCACTTGCGGGGGGGCCCCCGCCGGACCTTCCCATGCCGGAGCCCATGCTGGGGCCACCGACGGAAGAACCTCCGCGCGCGCTGCCGCCCGATCCGGACCATGAACCCATGGAGCCGCCTGAATAAGCTGGTGCCGGGGGCGACCCTCTATGGATGGAAGTTGCGAGTCCCTGATGCTGTCCACCAGCACCAGCGCCAGGGCCCATGCCACCTGCACGCCCTGCCTGCTGTTGAGGCCCGTTCGCGTAGACCGGGGTCTGCGCTACGCCGCGGGTGACCGTCTCGTGCGAGAACTTGTCGAGCCTGCCGAGAGTCTCACGCGGAACGCCCATGCCGGCTGAGTCCTTCTGAAATACGAAGGATCTTGTCGCGGTAGAGATTCCGGACGTTGGAACGGGCTTTGAACTTACGGCGATCAAGCTGGGGTCTCGAGGACCCGGGGAATGAGCCGGAGCGTGCGGGGCCCGGATTGGAGCGCCGCCCAACTTGCCCGCACCCGAGCCTGAACCGGTGGTGGGGAACGAAGTGGAGGCTACGTTGTTGACGCCATACCAGCCACCGCCAGGCATCCAGCCCCAACCTGCGTTTCCGCAACTCATCCAGGTTCCGCTATGGTACGGAGTCCAAGCCCAAGGATATGGTGATACCCACGAGTAGCCAGAGCCGCCGTACCACGCCCATGTGCCGTTCGAATATGGATTCCACGATGCGGTGGCGAAGTAGGGCCGCCACATCGAACCGCATCCCGGCAAGTCAACGAAGGAGCCGTAGTAGCTCATGTCGCTCAATCCGTACGCATAGGGCGAATTGAACCGGCTGAGCGATGCGACGTTTGAGTGATAGGACGCTTCCTGGTGGTCCCAGTCATCGAAAATGTTTTCCGCGATATCCTTCGCTACGGTCGGCTCATTCTTGTCGAAAATCTGGAAGGTGGCGGTTTTCTTTTTCGGGATGCTGACGCCGCCGTTTTCCCCGTCGGTACGAACTGTGCCATCGATCACCGCAAGGTTGGCCTGCGAGCCGCGCAAATCGAGGCGCACATGGGTCGCCGGATCTAGATTCAGGGTGCGCTCCCCGAAAATCAGAGCAAACTGATTCACGGGCGCTTTCTTGTCCTGACGCTTGACCAGGCTGACGTATGCCGTTCCCTGGATGACATGGACAGTGGAAGCAGTTGCGCCGGAAGTTTCGCGCTCAAGGCGCGGGAACTCGACGAGCGAGTTGGGTGCGATTCGCATCGAGCTGTTGTCTTCAAACTCGACTTCGGCGACGCCCGCACCTGTCTTGATCTGGCTTTGCTCGACGACAGGGAGATTGGCAATCGCGTTCTCGAAGCCGCGATTGATGTGGCGGTCGATTTGGACGACGCCTCTGACCTGGCTGAGCCGAACGATACGGACTTTGGAAGCGCCTGGAGTCGGTGAAGCTTGATCAGCATCTTCTGTTTGTGCGTAGACCGAGGAGGCCAGCAGACAAGCTGCTGCTAAGGTCAATGCCTTGCGGGCCGTTGCCTTGAAGGTCACTGCCTTGAAGAGGAAATCGCTTTTCATGTCCGCATCCTTCCCTATCGGTGGGGCGAACTTGTTGAAGGATATGCGCCTTCGAGAACGGGAGTTCTAACCGGACGCACCGTGCCAACGATAGTACCACCAACTTGGACGCGTTGACGATAGCTCAAGTTCTTAGAAGTTCGATGGTATGAATGGCTTTCCCGATTTGCCCCTAAGCGAGCATGGAGGGATTGAATTGGCCCTTGGGCCAGCAAACAAGGCCGGTGATTTGGTTACCTTCGACACTGGAGTAACCGTCCGAACGAGGCAATGTATGGCTACAATCGGGAATCCCTTGGATTTGTTTGGAAACTCCGGCATGGCTCAAAGACCGGCACGACCGGCCCGCAATTAGCTGACAGGCACTGCGATTGATCCAGCCCCTAGAAAAGCAGGCAGATGCTCTGACCAGACGAAAGGATCAATCGAAATGGCTGACAGCCCCACCTCAAACCCCTCCGCCTCAACGAATCAAAACCAGTACACGATGATCGGTAAGTCGATCCGCATCAAGGGCGAGATCGATGCGTCCGATCCTATCTATATATACGGATCGGTGGAAGGCACGATCAGCGCGCCTGCTCACCGCGTCACTGTCGGCAAAGAAGGCACAGTGAAGGCCGACATCACCGCCCGCGAAGTCGTTATCATGGGCGACGTTTGCGGTAAGGTTCATGGCGAAGAGCGGGTGGAGCTTCGTAACGAGGGCTCACTCCTTGGAAACCTCTCCACTACACGACTTTGCGTGGAAGAGGGAGCCGTGTTGCAAGGCACCATCGATGTCCGCGTGCCGGTGGAAAAGGCCAAGCCGCCAGTGCCAGCAAAGCCGGTTCAGGCAGAGAAAGCGCCTGCCGTTGAGGAAAAGAACGTCGCGGTGTCGCAAGCCAGCTAGTCCCGGCGCCAACTGCGTCGCAGTTTGCGAGAAAATGGGGGAGTGAAGCGATCCGGAACCGCCGATCTTCCCCTGCATGGCGGACGTGTACCTGCGTGGCTGGCGGAGCGGATGACGCTGCTCGGCACGGCCATCTCAGAGTGCGTAATTCAGGCATACGGACCTTCGGAGTATCTCACTCGTCTCAGCGATCCCTTCTGGTTTCAGGCTCTCGGCGCCGTGATGGGCATGGACTGGCACTCGTCGGGAATCACAACTTCAGTTCTTGGCGCGCTGAAAAAAGGATTGAACCCTCGGTTCCCGGAGTTGGGGTTCACCATTTGCGGCGGCCGCGGACGGCACTCGCGCCGGACGCCTGACGAACTCAGGAATTTTGCTTCCCATACAGGGCTCGACGGCGACGACCTGGCGCGCACCAGCCGGCTCACAGCACGCGTCGACAACAACGCGATTGCAGATGGCTTTCAGATTTATCTGCACTCGTTTGTCATTCACAAATCGGGCGAGTGGGCAGTCGTTCAACAGGGGATGAACGAAGCCAACCTTCTCGCACGCCGGTATCACTGGCACTCGGCAGCGGTGCGCGATTTCGTGTCGGAACCTCACACGGCGATTGTGGGCAAGCCGCAAGGCACCATTCTCAACCTTGTTGATGCGCGCGCCACAGAGGCTCAGCATGCGCTGCTCGAGATTGCGCAGGAACCTGTGCAGCAATCGCTGGATGAGATTCGAAAGCTGGTAATGCCGGCACACCATGATGTTAGGACTGAGGATGTCGACCTCAAGCGCCTAGGAGCAGTGCTGGCTGTCGCGCATGAGCAGGAGCTTCGCGACTTTGCGTCGCTGCTGCTGGTAGAGGGACTGGGGCCGCGAACGCTGCAATCGCTGGCCCTTGTGGCCGAGGTTGTTCACGGTGCTCCGAGCCGGTTCGCCGATCCGGCGCGGTTCTCGTTCGCGCACGGCGGGAAAGATGGGCATCCCTTCCCCGTTCCGCTGAAGACGTATGACGAGTCGCTGGGCGTCCTTCGGCGCGCATTGAACGAGGCGAAGCTGGGACATACGGAAAAGCTGGATGGGTTCCGGCGGCTGGATAGACTGACGCGGAACGTCGAAGCAAAGATGGATCCGCTTGCGGATTTCAGCGGGTCCATCGCGCACGAGCGCGAGATCTCGCCTTCTCTGGGTGGGCGCACAGTCATGGACGACAGGTTTGCGAAGAAGAGGTCCGCCGCGAAAGAACAGCTATCGCTTTTTGCGAAGTAAATCGACCGAAGGTTCACTGCCGCAAGAGGTGCAGCCGCTGTAGACTTGTTCGCGATGAAGAAGCTTCTCGTCTTTTCGGTCGCAGTGTTCTTTCTGCTGTCAGCACCTGTCAATGTTGCTGAACGAGCATCGCAGCAGAGCGTCCGGCTCGCGATCTGCCAGATTCTGGTGATTGACAGCGATCGCGAGGGTAACTTCCGGCGGATCGAATACGCGCTCGAGCAGGCAGCTACACAGCATGCGCAGATTGCGGTCTTCCCGGAGTCTTCGATCCTTGGCTGGGAGAATCCTGACGCACATAAGATGGCAACGCCCATCCCTGGCGCCGACAGCGATCGGATCGGTTCTCTGGCGCGCAAGTATGGACTCATGATCGCGATCGGTCTCGACGAGAAAGGCGGCGAACACCTCTACGATTCCGCGATCCTGGTTGACCGATCGGGCAGGCTGATTTGGAAGCATCGCAAGATCAATGTTCTTCCCGAACTGATGACACCGCCTTATTCACAAGGGCGTCCGGAAGACATCGGCGTGGTGGAGACTGAGTTCGGACGCATCGCGGTGCTCATCTGCGCCGATACCTTCAGTGATGCATTTGTCGAACGGATGAAAACGTTGAAGCCAGACTTAATGCTGGTGCCTTACGGATGGGCCGCGACTAACGACAAGTGGCCCGATCACTCGAAGGAACTTGAGGAACTGGTGAGCCGCCGAGCGGCGCAGGTTCGTTGCCCGATGGCGGGTGTGGACCTGGTTGGGGAGATGACGCACGGACCATGGGCTGGCTGGACGTATGGCGGGTCGAGCTTCGTGGCAGATGCGACGGGCAAGATACTGATGACCGCACGGGATCGCGACACGGACCTGCGCGTGATCGATCTGCCGATTGGCTCACTTGTCCGTCGAGGTGCGGACCCGGCTGTTCGTTGAATTATGAAAATCTTTACCGGTAAGAATCGCTGCAAATATCAAGCGCAATTTGATGCTGTCGAGATCTCAGACGCTGCAGCTTACTCGTAACGGAGCGCAATCGAAGGGTCAACCTGCATGGCTTTTCTCGCAGGTAGATAGCATGCGAGAAGCGCGATGGTGGCCAAGCCCACTGCAACCGCCGACATGATTATCGGATCGTTTGCGCCGATTCCGTAGAGCAGGGGCGAAAGCAGGCGGGCAGAGCCGAAGGCAGCGGCTAATCCGATTGCGAGTCCGATGATTGTCAGCAGAATTCCCTGGCCGATGACGAGTTTCAGGACGTCGCTCCGCTTCGCGCCCAGGGCCATACGGACGCCGATCTCGTGCGTACGTTGAGAAACCATGTAGGCGATCACGCCGAAGAGGCCGATGGCAGTCATGACTACGGCCATGAGACCCGATGCGCCGAGAAGCCAACCGACAGTGCGGGCGGGGAATAACGGGAGCGCCATGTACTCTTCGATTGTCTGAACGTCTGTCGCGGCCATCAACGGGTCGACGACCGGAATCTCGTGTTTGACTTCATCGAGGAGCGCTCGCGAATCACCCTGCGTGCGCACCACCAGGGTTCGTCTCGCCGGTAGCTTGCCAAGAAACACAACTGAGATCGGCCCCTCGCCCAGGGTGTGATACTTCCCGTCTTTGACGATTCCTACGACTTCGCTCATGGTCTTTTCATCGCCAAGCGCGAGACGTTTGCCTACGGCGTCTTCTCCCGGCCACAGCTTCTCGGCAAGGGTCTGGTTGATGATGACGGCATCTGGCTTTTCGCTATTGGCTTCTTTCTCAGTCAATTCCCTTCCCCGCAGCAAGGGCATCCCCATCGTGTGGAGCAGACCGGGGCCTACGCGGAAGATGTCAACGGGCATGCCGTCGGATTCCTTGATCAGCTGTTTGCCGACTGAAGTGGATATGCGCGATGTTCCCAATGGCAGGAATTGCGCGTAGCTGGCCGAGGTGACGCCGGGCAAATGCTGTACTCGCTGCAGCAGGCGTGAATAGAAATCGTTCACCTTCTCCGGTGGGTATCCGAGGCTTCCGGCGTCGAGTGTGGCGAGAGCAATATGGTGAGTGTCGAATCCGGCATCGATGGCGTTGGCATTCATCAGGCTGCGTACGCAAAGCGCAGCGCCCGCGAGAAGCACAACGCAGGCGGCCATCTGTGCGACGACCAGAACGTTGCGCATGCGCGCTTTCTTACGGCCCGCGGTTTGCGACTCTTCCTTGAGGACCTGCGCGGTCTTCACGGCGCTCGCGCGTAAAGCGGGTGCGAGTCCGAAGACAATGCCGGTCGCCATGGAAACTGCCGCTGTGAAGAGCACGACGCGCCAGTCCATGGGAATTGCAAGCGTCAGGGGAATGCTCGCAGGCTTGAGCTGGATCAGCAATCGTGACGTTGCCCCTGCAATGGCTATTCCGGACGCACCGGAGACACCCGCAAGCATGAGGCTCTCGACCAGCATCTGCCGGATCAAGCGCGCCCGGCCGGCTCCCAGAGCCGATCGCGTTGCCATTTCGCGCGCGCGACCGGAGGCACGAGCGAGCAGAAGGCTCGCGGCGTTGGTGCACGCGATCAAGAGGACCAGAGCGAACACTGCAAGGAGCCCACCCGTAAATGCGCCGACATAGATCCTGAACGGCCCGGGAACAAGCGTCAGCGGATACACCATGGCATCGAGCAGTTCTTCGTGACGCACGGGAGTCGAACTATGAGGATCATTCTTGCTCTGGTGCGTGAAGTAAGCCTGCCTGGACAGGAGATGCATCTCCGCCTGGACTGCCTGCCGGTCTGCGGCGCTTCGCATCTTGCCCGCGACGATTAACCAATAGTTGTGTTCCTTCATGCGGGATGTGTCGTGGCTGAAGCGATCCTGAACAGTAAGAGGAGCCCAGAAGTCGGGGCTTGTCGCGACCAGCAGGCCCGTGAACCCCGAAGGAGCAACGCCTGCAATTGTGAAGGCTGAGCCGTTGAGCACGATCGTCTTGCCGGCTACGTTGGGATCGCCGTTCAGCTTCTGCTTCCAGAATGGATAGCTCAGCACGATCACCTGTCGCGCGTTGTCGAGTCTGTCATCGTCCTGAACCAGCGTTCGTCCCACCGCTGCGTTCACGCCGAGCAAAGAAAACATGTTGCCGGAGACGAGTTGTCCACGCAGGATTTCTCCATTGCCCTGACGGTTCCAGATGGCCTGTGTTCCGTCGCCATCGAAAGCCATTAGCCCTTCAAGGGATTTTGTGTGGTCGCGGTAGTAGACGTAGTCAGGGAATGTAAAAGGAAAGTAGCTTTGCACTCCGCCGCTTTTTGGATTGTGCAGCCAGACCTCGATGAGTTTGCTGGTTTCACTTACCCCCTGAGGCGGACGCAACAAGAGAGCATTCACAAACGTGAAGACTGCAGCATTCATTCCGATGCCCAGCGCAAGAGCAACAACAACAGCCGCGTTCGAAAGAGGCCGCTTGGCCAGCATGCGCGCACCAAAGCGCACGTCATGCCACCACTCCGACGGCGAGAGAATGCCTCGCAGTGCTCGCTGCTTTTCCTTGAGTGTGGTGACGTTTCCGAACTGGCGGCGCGCGGCACGGGAGGCATCACGAGCATTCATTCCCTGAGAGATGTAGCGAGCTTCGAGCAATGAAATGTGCTCGCGGATCTCTTCATCCAACGCTTCATCTTCCTGCCGCTGCGCAGCCTGGCCTTTCAACCTCGCCCATAGTGTTCTCAGAGTCTGCATCAGATCAGCCCTGCCTTTCGAGACGCAGGACCTTTTCGATCACGCCGGCAACGCGTTCCCAGTTCTCTGCCTCGCGGTCAAGTTGCTTGGTACCCTGGCGCGTGACGGAGTAGAAGCGGGCGCGACGGTTGTTTTCGCTGGTGCCCCACTCGGACTTGATCCAACCCTGCTGCTGGAGGCGAAGGAGCGCTGTGTAGACCGTGCCTTCGTTCAAATCGAGAACGCCATCGCTGACCTGCTCGATTCGGCGGGCAATCCCAAAACCATGCAGCGGTCCCATGGCAAAGAGCGTTTTGAGCACCATCAGGTCCAGCGTGCCCTGTAAAACTTCGGATTTCTGATCGGCCATCGCGTCTCCTTTGGACATTGCAAAGAAGGTAGCACGTGCTCCTATGCGACGTCCAAAGGAATGTGACGAGCGAATATCGGTGAAGGGAAGCCGCATTCTAAATTGCGAGCGGAACATGGGTTGATGTCCCGCTCGCGAAGTGCTGGTTACTATTCTGTTTTGGTTCTGGGCTTTGGTGTGTGCGCAGGCGGTTTCAGGCGCTCACGCTCTTCTTTTTCGAATTGCTCTTCGAATTTCCTACTGGGTTTCTCGGGCTCGAGAGTACGGATGGGAGCACCGATCTCCGGCGGAATTGGAGGGTGAATTTCGCTGAGGACTTTCAGCGGGATGTCGGGATCAATCTTCCAGATGGGCGGAATGACCGGCACATTCTTTCTGAGAGTAGCCACCGTGATGTGAGGCCAGCTCAGGCCGTTGAAGTTGAGCATGACGGTCTGCGAATACTGGAGCTGCAGGAAGTTCGGAGTGCCTTTGACGACTTCGATCCAGAAGGTGGCGAAGACTTCGGCAGAAACCGCGTTCGGCCCGTGAGCACTACCAGCGAGGAAGGCTGTGTTCGCCGTGCCTCCACCGGTGACTGGCGCGGTTGGTTTCGTAGAAATCTGCAGCGTGGTGGTGGAGAGAATGGTCTGCCCGGCGATTGCCGCCTGAAGGACAGAGTTCGGATTGTCGACCATGCCCTGCGTGATTCCTGCGATCTGAGCTGCTGGGGAACGAAATGCCGTAGGAGTCGCAAGGTTCTGTTCGGGAAAGTGGAAGACAGCCCCGGGGTTGTTAATGATGAACGGCAGGATGCTGTTGTTGGGAATTGCGGGAGGGCCGGCTGCAGAGGTTGCAGTGCCCTGCGCAAGGATGGTGGTGCCGTGAGGAATGGATGCCATGCGAACGACTGTGCGCGGCTCGGCGGGGTCAGCGGTTGCGGGGACGACGGCCCAGATTCCGGGTTCGATGTGAAGGCCAGCTGTGACGTTTGCGTCGGAGATCTGCTGCATGTAGGTAAGGCCGAACATGTTGATGTCCGGCTGCAGGAGACCTCGATTGGGAATCGCACCACTGATGGCTTTGAAATCGATCGAGTCGAGCGTCAGATTGAGTTCGAGGAAGCGGTCCTGACCGGGCGTGTGGTTAGGACGCCAGATCATGTTGAAACCTTTTCCTCCCCACTCCCCACCGAGGACAGCCAGTGGGCCGAGCGGATTGGGAATCGGAAAGGGAAAGTGAATGGTGTCCTTTACCGGGGGCAAAGGTCGGAATACAAAATCGTCCTTGAGATCCATTTGAATCCTCCTCGGGAAGTCGTTGTAGCCCAATCGAGAGAGGTGGGAGCTCAGAGCAGCGCCGGGCCTGATAGAAACGCTTTTCTGCCCAACTAGTGATTGGGCGCGGCGAATCGTTGCAGAGAATACGCTGGCTGCACTGAAGATCCCGCGGCGGATCTCGTATGCGAGAGTAAAAGCAGAGATGACGACGAAGCCTCAGCTCAGTCCGCGCACTGCGTTTCTCGGTTATGGCGCATGCGCAATCGCGGGCTGCCTATGGGGGACGGGATTCTATTTTGGGCGGCTGGCGCTGAACGAAATGAGCGTGGAGCACATGGTGCTCTACCGGTTCCTGTTCGCCACTGTTGGGATGCTGCCGATTGCGCTGTTCAAGCGCGTTCGACTGACTGGAAGCGAGATTCGCATCCTGATCATCTCAGCGGCATTCGGCATCCCGATCCAGTTCCTGCTTCAATTCCACGGCCTTGCACACACCACGGTGAGCCATGCGGCGCTGATGGTGGGGACGATGCCGGTCTCGCTTGGAGTTGCGGCTGTGCTGTTTGCGGGAGAGAGACTTGATCTGGTTGGGTGGATTGCCCTTGTGGGATCGACGGCTGGCGCGGCGCTGATTGTGCTTGGCGGCCATCGAGGCCCCGGGGCTCAAGGGGAGCCGACGCTGTACGGCGATCTGCTTGTGGTTCTCTCCCTCAGCATCGCTCTGACATGGGTTCTGCTCAGTAAGAAGCTGATGCAATCGCATAGCCCTGTCGTCGTGACCGCGTACAGCATTCTTACCGGGACGGCCATGCTGGCGCTGTGGATTCTGGGGCCGTTGCTGCTGAATCCTTTTCGCGAACATAAGGTAGCGCCGCCACCTTTCGCTCACGTGAGCACGACGGCGTGGATAGCACTGGCAGTGAGCGGCCTGGCATGCACCGCGACGACAACGTTTCTGTGGAACTGGGGCCTGCATCATGTTCCAGCATCACGAGCCGGAGTGTTTCTGAATATCGAACCAGCGCTTGGGTCTTATCTGGGGGTTCGGCTGCTGGGGGAGCATTTGGGTCCCCATGCGTGGATCGGAGGAGGACTGATTCTCACGGCGGCCGTAATCCTGACCACTCGCGGCCACGAACAGCCCGATGTGATCCTTGAGTGATACCGTCGGGAAAGTTTATGGCAGGTAACTCTCCAGAGGTCACCTCCAGATCAATCCAAAGGATCATGAGCAATACCCGATAGCGCCATTGAGAGATTCCGTAGCAGGGGTAGACTTGCCTCTAATTGCGGAGATCAATGTGACGCTTCTGACTTGGGGCCATGACTGCATCATCGGAGTGCAAGCAATGGATGATCAGCATGGCATCCTGATGGACACGCTGAACGAACTGCGCCACATGATCGTGCGGGGCTCGAATCGGCGCGAGATCTCTCTGCAGCTCGAGCGGCTGATCGAGTTCACGCAGATGCACTTTCAGAGTGAGGAACAGCTTCTCGAACTGCATCGCTTTCCGGGAGCGGTTGAGCACCGGGCTTCGCATCACGCGCTGCTCTCGCGGCTCTATTCGGCCCTGGAGCACGTAAACCGCGAAGAGCCTATCCACTTCAGCACGGTGCTTGAGTTCCTTCCTGCCTGGTATCAGGAGCATGTCGAGCAAGTCGACCAGCCCTACGGGCAATGGCTCAACGAGCACGGCGTTTACTAACAGCATTCAAGTCCCGTTCACAACTGCCGATTTTCTTCTCAGAAGGCAGGAATGCAATGGCTCTTTTTACGTGGAACAACACCTACTCGGTTGGAATCTCCAACATCGACAAGCAGCATATGTCGCTGTTTGACTCGCTGAATGAGCTTCATAATGCCATGCTGCAAGGCAAGGCGAAGGAAGTGACCGGCACGCTCATTCGAAATCTGCTGACTTACACACGGGATCATTTCTCAGCGGAAGAGGCAATGCTTGCGAGAGCATCGTACCCGGATCTTGCGAAGCATCGCCGGCGGCACGCGGATTTCACGCAACAGATTTCCGGATTCCTCGATCGATTTGAGAAGGGTGACTCGTCGATCAACATCGACCTTGTAACGGTTTTGCGTGACTGGCTTGCCAACCACATCCTGAAGGAAGACTTCGCGTACCGGTCGTGCGTCGCTCAGAGCGGAGTGCGTTAGCTCTCAAACGAAAGCTGGGTCGAAGCCCATGCCGGAAGCGTGGGCTTGGGCTCGGAAGCGAGATCGTAGACGAGCCGCTCGAGTACGAGCCTCTTGTCAGGCGGAGACGATCGCAGTTCGAGATCGGCGCGGGCGATGAGACGCAGGGCGCGTGTGAGATCGCGGCGGCTTTTATAACGACGTGCCTGGCGGATGAGATCGTCGGCAGCGAACGGAGGCATGCGGAAGCCCTGCCACAATGCCTGCCATATAGCGCGCGAGTCACGAACATTCTTCTCGAGGATCACGAGCATCTGGCGGAAGGTGCGAGCCAGCATGTAGAGGTGGCCGATGGCTGCATCTTCCCCTGCGTCAGAGCTGTTAAGCAGGCCATTCAGGAGCGCGAGGGCCTTTGCGGTGTTGCGAGAACTGATGGCGTCGGTGAGTTCGTAAAGGGAGCGCTGCTTTGCGGCGAGCACCATGGTTTCGACATCGCCGAGAGTGATTCGACCGCGGCCGGATGTGTAAAGAAGCAGCTTTTCCAGCTCAGAGGCGATGAGCATCATGTCGGAGCCTAGGGCGTCGACGAGTTCGCGTGCGGCGTCGGGATCGAGTTTGGAATCGGCGGACTGAGCGGTTGAGGTTGCCCAGCGCATTGCGTCTTCGTCGCCGACGCGGGCGAGTTCAACCATGCCGCAGTGTTCGCCGAGCGTCTCCTGCAGGCGCTCGAAGCGGCCTTTGTCTTCGAGTTCCATGCGGCGAGTGTCCGTGGGGATGCGGAGGAAGTCGGCGATGAATATGAGAAGGGCCTGAGGATTGGGAGAGCGGAAGTAGCGGTCGAGGGCGGCAAACTCATCTTTTTTCGCGCCGCGCGTATAGAGCTGTCGGACGTTGCGGACAAAGATGACCTGAAAAGGCGCCATGAGGGATGGAGTCTGGGCGCGATCGAGCACTTCGAAGATCGGGGTGGAGGAGAGATCAAGATCTGAGAGGCAGAAGTCGCGGAGATCGCTCGGTACAAAGGCCTTCAAAACGGCATCGCGGCAGCGGTCGAGGAGGAAGATTTCGTCTCCAGCGAGAACGTACCCGGGTTTCAGCGATCCATTGCTGACTGCTGCGGCCTCAACTTCTGAGACGAAGCGACCGACGGCGCTGAATCCGGCACCCCAGCGTCCAGCACTCATGCGATCGAGCTCCTGCGAAAACCGCTCTGACCCGAAGTCCTCATGCATGTTCAGGATAACAGCGCATCACTCAAGCAGCGCCTGAGGAAAGCAAGGGGCGAAACTTATCCGCAAACCCTCGTTTGTTGTAGGCGGAAAGGGCTTCCTAGAGGCCTTCGAGCACGTCGGCCACAAGCGATCGGGCGAAATCGCGCGAGATGCGCTCGACGGCCGCGGGGCTTTCGTCAAGAAAAGTCGGCAGGTCGGTGGTGGACTGATACTGCCCGCGAAAGACGTAGTTCTTGTTCTCATAGAGAACCTTGCCATCGCGATCATTGACCGTAACGGAGATGACGAGGGTGATGAGAAAGCTCGAGGATTGCTGCGTGGTGGTGTTGTACGTAAGCGGAGCTACGACTTCGTTGAGTATGGTGCCGTGCAGAACGACATCGGGACTCATGCCCTCGCCGGGGGAGACGCGCATCCGGGAGCGGGCGGCAAATTCGCGGATGACGGCATCGGTAAGCGCTACCTCTGTGTGGTAGGCCTCGGTGTGGGTCGCAAAAACTGGAACGGCCATGGTTCGCGCGTCGGGAGGGAGATGGGTAGCGGCGCCCACGGTGTGATATCCGCAGCCAGTCAGAAACGCAACAGCTGCCAGCGGTGCCAGAATGGTCTTTCGAAACATGCCTTGACCCATTGTAGCGGGACCGGAAGTTCGGTCCGGCAGCTAGCATTGACTGCATGACGTGGATTGGATGGGCACTGCTTTCAGCGATGTTCGCCGCAGCCACTGCGCTGCTGGCAAAAGTTGGCGTGGCGCATGTGGACTCGAACCTGGCGACCGCGGTTCGCACGACCGTGGTTCTGGTATTTGCGTGGGCAATCGCGCTGGCGCTGGGAAAGCATGGCGAGCTGCGGATGCTGGACAAAAAGACGATGTTGTTTCTTGTTTTGTCCGGTATGGCTACGGGGCTCTCGTGGCTGTGCTACTTCCGCGCGCTGCAGCTCGGGCCGGCTTCGCGTGTCGCGCCACTGGACAAGCTGAGTGTCCCGCTGGTGATGGTCTTTGCGTGGATGCTCCTGGGAGAGAAGCTCACTGCGCCGACGATCACAGGCGGTATGCTGATCACGGCGGGGGCGATTGTGATGGTGCTGGGATGAGCGCGCTCAGCGCCTCGTACCTATACTGTTGAAAGCTCCCTGATTTTCGGACATTCGCTTTTTTCACATGAGCCTTACGCCTACAACCACGCCCGTTCGCATTGTTCTCACCGGCTTCATGGGGTCGGGGAAGTCCACGGTTGGCCCGCTCATCGCGGAACGGCTGGGGTGGAGATTCATCGATGTAGACGACGTGATCGAGGCGGATGCGGGAACTACGATTGCACAGATCTTTGCGCAACAGGGTGAGAGTGCGTTCCGCGATCGCGAGCGCGCAACGATCGAGCGGCTGGCACAGGAAGAGAATCTCGTTCTGGCTCTTGGGGGCGGAGCGATCGAACGCGAAGAGACTCGCAGCTTGCTATTGAACGCGACAGGGACTCTGCTGATTCATCTTGAAGTTGAACTGGAGACTACGCTCGCTCGCTGCGGCGGAACAGAAGGCACGCGACCTGTTCTGGCGGATCAGGCGAATCTCGCCGCGCGGTATCAGCGCAGGCTTCCCCTCTATCGAACTGCACATGTTTCGATACGAGCCGACGACAAGACACCGCCAGAGGTGGCTGACGCAGTGATGAGCGCAGCGGGCCTCAACCAGCGGGCATACTGATTCTGCTTGGGTGCGCGTGATGCTCAAAGAAGACAAACTCTACGATGAGCTGGCGTTCTACACTCTGGCCCACTCCGGTCCCGACTTCATTCATCAGCACGCGGTGGACGCGTATACGGCGCAGAACGCGGACGAGTCGACCAAGGCAATTGCTGTCGTGTTTGCTTTGGTCGGACTTTATCTTCACATTGAGAAGGGCTACACCGGTAAACAGGTGCAACGTGCGCACATGGTGATGGCGAACCGCACGAAGGCGTGGCCCAAGCTGCCGCTTCCTGCGGATCGGGGAACGGTTCGAATCGAGGACGTTCTCAAGGCAAAGCCGGGGCATGAACGCGATGCGGAGATCGGGCGGTGGTGCGCGTCGGTCTGGCAGAGTTGGAGCGAAAGCAGAACGGCGATTGCGGCGATCGCGCGCGAGCATCTTGGAGTTGATTAAGGGAGCCTACGCTGAAACGGCTGTTCGTTCCCTCTTGTTATCATCGATACAGGCACGCGGTTCGTTTGCGTGCTTCCACCGAGGTCCTCTCCGTCGTTATGACTCCTGCCACACAGGCTGCTACGACTCGCGATTTTGCCCCGAACGAGACGAGCCTGACTGCGCCCGAAACCGGTCATGCCGCGCACCACATCCATGCTCCGCAGCCTGGCGTAACCGCCACGTTCATCAACGACATGCGGGAGCTGTTTAAAGTTCGGGTTACGGGACTGGTCGTCATTACAGGATGGGCCGGATTCTATCTGGGGTCGATGCAGTCGGGTATCTCGAGTGTGCAGCGAGGGCTGCTGGATACGCTGATCGGGATTGGCCTGGTGTCTGCCGGATCGGGTGCTCTGAACCAGGCGCTGGAGCGGTCGGTCGACGCCAAAATGAAGCGAACTGCCGACAGGCCGATCGCTTCCGGACGCATATCGCTCACCCAGGGAATCATTGCCGGACTCGGCGCGCTGGGGCTGGGATCATTGTGGCTGCTGCTGCATACGAATCTGCTCACGGTGTCGCTCGCGCTACTTACTGCGTTCTGCTATGTCGCGATTTATACGCCGCTGAAGCGAGTGACGACGCTGGCAACTTTCATCGGGGCATTTCCTGGAGCGATGGGGCCACTACTGGGATGGACAGCTGCGCGCGGGAGGATCGAGTGGCCGGCGATTGCGTTGTTCGCGATTCTGTTCGTGTGGCAGTTCCCGCACTTCATGGCGATTGCGTGGATGTACAGAGAGGACTATGGACGGGCGGGGATTCGCATGCTGCCGGTCGTGCAACCAGACGGACTGTCGACTGTGGTCGAAGCTTTGTTCTACGCGGTAGTCATGATTCCGGTGAGCCTTGCTCCATGGAAGCTCGGGATGGCTGGAGCAACCTATGCGATTCCGGCAACGGGGCTCGGGCTTTTCTACCTTGCCTATACGATCCGCTTCACACGCATTCTTCGCATAACGTCGGAGACAGAGAGCCGCTCGGTGGCGCGCGACCTGCTGAAGGTGAGTGTCATCTACCTGCCGCTGCTGCTGACCACGCTCATGGTTTGCGCCATCGCCCAGCACTAAGGAACGTCATGGGGACAGCGGCAACAAGTTCACAAGCGAAGGCGAAGACGGGGCCGGTGATCGCCGTTATTCTGGCAATCAGCGCGACGGCTTCGCTGTTTCTGCTCTGGCTGATCTATCAGCACCCGGCAGCCGATTCCGCAAGCGTGAGGCTTCCCTTTCTTCCCGCACTCAACGCGGTATTGAACGGGCTCAGCGCGACGGCACTGGTCATTGGGTTCACGTTTATTCGGGCAAGAAACATCGCTGCTCATAAGGCATCGATGATCACGGCGTTCCTGTTCTCTACGCTGTTTCTAGTCAGCTACATCCTGCATCACTACCTGCACGGTGACGTGCGGTACCCTGCTCACGCCGCTTATCGATCGGTCTATCTTCCGCTTCTGGCGAGCCATATCGTGCTAGCCACGGCAGCTCTGCCGCTGGTGCTGGTTACGTTTTTCTTTTCGCTTAGCGGCCGGATTCCGCAGCATCGCAAAGTGGCGCGGTGGACGCTCCCCCTATGGCTCTATGTCTCCATCACCGGTGTGATCACCTACGCTATGCTGCGGCTCGCGCAGGGAAGGTAAGCGGATACCCGTGAGCGAACCGAGGCCGACATTTTCGAAATCAGCTAACGTAGCTCCGAACGATGGCACACGCGAGCTTTTGCGGTGGGGATCATCGATGGTGGGCGCCGGCCTTTTCGCTGCAATTCTGCTGGAGACTGTCCTGGGCGGATTCGGGCCGACCGGGGCTCACTCGAATACCGGGTGGTTCGCGCTGATTATCGCGCTGATGTGCCTGCCGTTTGGTGGATTGCTGCTTGTGCTGGGCGTCGCCAAGTGGGCACGAAATCGGAGCATGCGTCGGTCTCGCTGAGGGCCTGTATCCCTCCACGCTTTGAGAAATTCACGGCTGAAGCCGTTTCGATGTTGACAGCACATTCAGCAGCCTGAAGTCGCCCCTCCGATTACTCTTCCTTGGCCTTGATGAATGTCGGCTACCCTTCGGTTGGCGGTCTTGGCCCCTCGTTAAGGTGCCGTTTTGATTCCTCATACCTTAGGCCAAAGCACACGTCTGCGTTTATGCCTTATGATGTTGGGCAAAGGACCCAGACTCTTATGAAGAGCCCAATTAAAGCGATTTTCCTAGCCGCTCTTGTTTCCGGCCCAAGCCTGTTTGGCGCCGATGTCGCGATGAAGGTTACGGACAAGAACTATCTCGATACGCAGGGATTCAGCGTCTTCCTATACGACAGCACGTACCATCCTGTTTTTGTCGATCAGAAGAACACGGCGATGGAGATGATTCTGCACGGGCAGCGGATCGCGACGAACGGCGATGTTCGACTGATGCCTACACCGGAGCAGTGGGACCTGGTGGCGACATTGAAGGGACGACATGCCGACAAGGAGAAGAATCGGCTGACGGCTGAGCTCGCTTTTCCGACATTCGACGTGAGCTACACGCTGGAGGTTGCGGCTGAAGCGGGCGGCGTGAGGGTGAGCATCAATCTCGATAAGCCGCTTCCGGAGAAGCTGGCGGGACGAGCGGGATTCAATTTGGAGTTTCTTCCCTCGATCTACATGGGCAAGGCTTACCTTGTGAATGGAACAGACGCCGGAATTTTCCCTCGGACGCCGAACGATCCGATGACAAAAATGATGCCGCTGGCGGATGAGCCGAAGAAGGCCTACTACCTCGAAGACTGGGATAAGGCAAAGGGTTACACTGAGCCGCTGCCATTTGCGAAGGGCAAGAGCATCACCCTGGGAGTGGACGACTCGCTTTCCCGAGTCAATGTCGTTTCCGATACGGCGGATCTGATGCTGTTTGACGGGCGTGATCGAGCGCCCAATGGATGGTTTGTGTTGCGCTCGCTCATTCCCGCAGGAAAGACAAGCGGCGCGATTGTGTGGCACATCAGGCCGGATGTGATTCCGAACTGGACGCGGCCACCGGTGATCGCGCACAGCCAGGTGGGTTATGCGCCGCAGTTCCAAAAGGAAGCGGTGCTCGAACTGGATCCGAAGTACGACGCACCGAAGACGGCGAAGGTTCTGCGCCTGATGGAGGATGGCAAGTACCAGCAGGTGTTTGAAGGGCCGATCACAACTTCAACTCCCTGGCTGCGCTATGTCTACTCGAAATTCGACTTCACACAGGTGAAGGACCCCGGGCTCTATGTCATTGAGTACGCGGGCCAGCGCACAGCGCCGTTCCCTATTTCCGAGGGCGCATACGCAAATATCTGGCAGGACAGCCTCGATCATCACATCGCAGCGCAGATGGATCATGTTGCCGTTCGTGAGGGCTACCGCATGTGGCACGGCGCCTCGCACCTGGATGACGGCCGCATGGCACCCGTTGTCGGTGAGCAGTTTGACGGATGGAATCAGGCTACTGCAACGGATGGCAAGTGGAAGGGCGGCGATCGCATTCCGGGAATGAATGTGGGCGGCTGGTACGACGCAGGCGACTTCGATCTGGAGGAGCCCGCACAGTTGAGCGTGATTCAGAGCCTGGCACTCGCCTATCGCGAATTCCATCTCAAGTACGATGAGCTGACGGTAGACGAAAAGGCGCGGCAGGTTGAGATGCATCGGCCTGATGGCGTGCCTGACACCGTTCAGCAAGTGAAGCACGGCGCGCTGCTGATCCTGGCGCAGTTCCACAACATCGGGCATGCGATTCGCGGAACCCACGAGCCGGATCTCCGCCAATACACGCAGGTGGGGGACGGCGCGTCGAAGACCGACGGCCGCATCTACGATCCGAAACTTGGGCTGAATGAAGTGAAGGGCGACTACTCCGGCAGGCCGGATGATCGCTGGATCTTCACGACAAACAATCCGTTCTTTCAGTGGCAGGCAATCGCGGCGCTGGCAGCTGCAGCCGATACGCTGAAGGGCTACGACGACGCGCTGGCAAAGGATTGCCTGGACACGGCGATCAAGGCTTGGAATGACGAGAAGGCTCATCCGACGCAGTTTCCGGGAGGCGCCGGGTGGGGCGGAGATCCGGAGGCTGCTCCCGCGAACGGGGTCCTCGCCGCGTCTCAGGGTGCTGTGAATGGAAGCAAGAGCAGTCGCAACAAAAAGGCCACGCCAGGTGCGGGCACTAACGCAGGTGCAACGAGCACCGCACCTGCTCCGCCAGCAAACTCGCGGCGGCGCGCCTTTGGTATTGGAATGGAGTGGCCCGCGGCGCTCGAACTGACGATCGCTACGCATGGCGCTGAGCCCTACAAATCGAAGCTGAAGGAACTTCTCCCTCAGATTATCGGCGAACAAACAATGGAGCTTTTTGGCTGGACGGCCGTTCGCGCACTGCCTTATCTGGACGCGAGCGAGAAAGAACAGCTACGCGGAGCGGTGAAGACGTATATGGCGGGATTAGACAAGAAGCTGAACGCAACACCATTCGGCGTTCCGCCGAGCATGGGAACCTGGGGCGGATCGGGTGCTGTGGTGGACATGGGTATCCGAATGTATTTCCTGCATAAGGCGTTTCCGGATCTGGTTGGCCCTGAGTACACGCTGCGCGCGGTGAATTACATTCTTGGCACACACCCGGTATCGAGCACATCGTACGTAGCCGGAGTAGGAACTGTTTCAAAGACGCAAACATACAGCAATAATCGCGCCGACAATGCTTACATTCCGGGCGCGGTGATTCCGGGATACATCGTCATCAAGCCCGACTTTCCGGAGTGCATCGACGACTTCGGGTTCCTGTGGTTTGAGGACGAAGCCGTTGTGGCTGGATCGGCGAGCTGGGTAGTGGCGGGCAATGCGGCGGAGGCGATTGTCCAGGAGTCGAAGTAGATTGGCGTCGCGATCGACAGCCTGAAGAATGCCGCGTCTTTGCCCGGCCTCAACCCGCTCACATATACTTTGGGCGAGACAGTGGCAACGAATAAGAGAGGGAGTACGTTTATGGCAAAGTCCGTAAATAAAGTCATTTTACTGGGGAATGTTGGGAAGGATCCGGAGATCCGGTCGACCGGTGGCGGGACCATGGTGGCGAGCTTCACGCTGGCGACAAGCGATCGCACGAAGGACCAGCAGGGCAACTGGCAGGACCGCACCGAGTGGCACAATCTGAAGGCTTTTGGCCGCACAGCGGAAATTGTCCGGGATTATGTGAAGAAGGGACACAAGCTCTTTGTTGAAGGCAGGATCTCGACGAGCAGTTGGGACGATAAAGAATCCGGTCAGAAGCGCTATCGCACTGAGATCATTGTGAATGACCTGTCGCTTCTCTCAGGGCGCGACGATGGAGGCTCCGGTTCGGGCCCCTATAGCCGCCAGTCCGGATCATCCGGGAACTTCGATCAGCGGCCGCCTTCCAATCAGGATGATTATGCACAGTCGGCTGAGATTTCCGACGACGACATTCCCTTCTAGATTCAGACCACATAAAGGAAGCGAACCGCCCTCTCGGGGGCGGTTTTTCTACATATGTGTGATTTTTTGGTGCACTTGAATGAGTGTCACGATGGTGGCATGTAGCAGCTATGCCGAATGCCACTATAATCATCGGAACCTAAACCGGTCACAACCATGCAAATAGCAGATTCCGAGGCATTACTGGCACCTGTCGTCTCTGAGGCCCCGCGCAGCGAGCGCGGCTTCTGGGCGCTGATCGCAACGCAGTTTCAGGGCGCATTCAGCGACAACATTCTGCGCAATCTTCTGCTGGCGATGATCGTCGGCATGGGGCTGGGCAAGGACGAACGCGACAGCTTCGTCTCCATGGTCACGTTTCTTTTTTCAATGCCATTCGTGCTCTTCAGCATGACGGGTGGGTGGCTGGCTGACCACTTCAGCAAACGCCAGGTGACCATCTGGACGAAGGTGATGGAAATTGGGGCGATGACCATTGCCGCTGTTGGCCTCGGGCTGCACATGCGAGTGCTGACCCTGGTTGCACTCGGGCTTGTCGCCGCACAGGCTGCGCTGTTTGGGCCTTCGAAATATGGCTTGCTTCCAGAGCTGCTTCCCGCAAAGCGGCTGTCATTTGGAAATGGAGTGATCGAACTCGGAACTTTCCTCGCGATCATCGTGGGCACGGTTGCGGGAGCGGCGATGGCGGAACGGTTCGTCGGACACGAGATCTACGCGGGATATGTGCTCATTGGGCTTGCGTGCATCGGGCTCGGGACGAGTTTCGGGATCGATCGCGTTCCACCGGCAGCGCCTGACAAGAAGTTTCGTACGAACTTTGTCGGCGATCTGTGGCAGCAGATCAAGCTAATGCGGCAGGATCAGCCTCTATTCCTTGCCGTACTCGGGAATACCTACTTCTGGTTTCTTGGTTCGCTGCTTTTCTCCACGGTTGTTGTTTATGGACCTGACGTTCTGCATGTCGGGCCAGCCACGACCGGCTACTTGAATGCAGCGCTCGCCATTGGCATTGGCATCGGCAGCATGATTGCGGGCATCGTCAGCAGTAACAAGATCGAATACGGGCTGATCCCGCTCGGGTCCATCGGGATGACGATCACCGGTGTTCTGCTCGGCACGATGCATGTCGGCCTGGGGGGATCGGCGGTTCTGCTGGCTATGCTCGGGTTCTGGGCTGGCTTCTTCGCGGTGCCTGTCAACGCGCTGATCCAGCATCGGCCGGCAGAAGAGAACAAGGGCGGCATTATTGCCGCAGCAAATCTTCTGTCGTTCGTCGGGATCGCGATTTCCTCGGGCGCATATTACGTCTTCACGAAGTTTGTTCACTTGAATCCAAGCGGAGTGATTCTGGCGGCGTCGCTGATAACAGCGGCAGGAACCATCTACGTTCTCGTTCTGCTTCCCGAGTGGTTCGGCCGGCTCATCTTCTTCTTCATCACGCACAGCATCTATCGCGTGAAGGTTCTTGGGCGCGACAACTTTCCGGATAAATCAGGCGCGCTTCTGGTCTGCAACCATATGTCGTTCGTAGATGCCGCGTTGCTGATCGCATCCACAGACCGGCCAATTCGTTTTCTCGTGTACAAGGGCATCTACGAGAATCGAGCGGTGTACCCGTTCGCGCGAATGCTGAAAGCTATTCCGATCTCCGGCGAGCAACGGCCGCGTGAAATGATTCGTTCGCTGCGGACCGCGAGCGACGCTCTGCGCAACGACGAGATTGTCTGCATCTTCGCTGAAGGCCAGATCACGCGTACCGGGCAGATGCTTCCCTTCCGCCGGGGACTGGAGCGCATCATCAAGGGCATCGAGGTTCCGATCATCCCCGTGAACCTGGACGGCGTGTGGGGCAGTATCTTCAGCTTCGAACGCGGAAGATTTCTGTGGAAGATGCCGAGACGCATTCCTTATCCAGTTACGGTGAGTTTCGGGAAGCCGATGCCGCCAACATCGACCGCTCTTGAAGTTCGCGGTGCAGTACAGGATCTGCAAGCCGAAGCGTTCCACCAGCGCAAGAGCAGGATGCGCACGCTTGATCGTGCTTTTGTTCGTACCGCACGACGGTTCCCTCTTCGCTTTATGATGGCGGAAGGCAAGACGCCGAAGGTGCGCTTCTTCTCGGCGCTGACGAAAACGATTTTTATCGCACGCCAGCTTCGCAAGGCAATAGGTGATCAGCCGATGACCGGGTTGCTGCTGCCGCCATCTGTCGGCGGAGCGCTCACCAACTATGCGCTTTCGATGCTCGGGCGCGTCCCGGTGAATTTGAACTACACCGCATCGAGTGAGGTGATTGCTTCCTGCGCGAAGCAGTGCGAGGTGGATGTGGTCATTACGTCCAAAGCTTTTGTCGAGCGGTTTCCAAAGCTTGAGATTCCAGGCCGGACCTTATTTCTCGAAGATGTGCTGGAATCGCCGGGCATCTTCGAGAAGTTCTTCGCGTTTCTGTCCGCCGCTTTGATGCCTCAGGGGCTGTTGCAAAGAGCCATCGGCGCGAAACCGACGCGAAGAAGCATCGACGATCTGGCTACGGTCATCTTTTCCAGTGGAAGCACCGGCGATCCCAAGGGTGTAATGCTGACGCACTATAACGTGGGCTCGAATATCGATCAGGTCTCGCAAGTGTTCATGCTTGACAGTGGGGACCGGATTCTTGGGATTTTGCCGTTCTTTCACTCGTTTGGATTTATGGCAGCGCTGTGGATGCCGGCAGCGAATGGCATCGGCGTGGTCTATCATCCGAATCCGCTCGATTCCAAGGTGATCGGCGAACTCGTCTCTCAATATCGGGTCACTTTTTTGATTGCGACGCCGACCTTTCTTCAGGCCTATATGCGCCGTTGCTCACCTGAGAGTTTCGGCAGCCTGCAGTATGTTCTGGTAGGCGCCGAAAAATTGCCGGATCGCATCGCGCTGGGATTTGAGGATATCTTCGGGATCCGCCCGCTTGAGGGCTATGGCTGCACGGAGTGTTCGCCTGTAGTCACGGTAAATACGCGCGATTTTCGCGCTCCTGGCTTCAGACAGGTGGGTGCCCGACGCGGCAAGATTGGACATCCGCTGCCCGGTGTCACGGTGAAGGTCGTCGATCTCGACACAGGGCTGCCGGTCACGCCTGGAACTCCCGGCATGTTGCTTGTGAAGGGGCCTAACGTGATGAAGGGTTATCTCGGCCGCCCGGAGAAAACGGCTGAGGTTCTACACGACGGCTGGTACACGACGGGCGATGTTGCGCTGCTTGAGGAAGATGGTTTTCTGACGATCACCGACCGGCTTTCGCGCTTCAGCAAAATCGGCGGAGAGATGGTTCCCCATGTTCGGATCGAGGATAAGCTGCAGGAACTGGCCGGAGTGACGGAGCAGGTTTTCGCGGTTACATCCTTGCCCGATGACAAGAAGGGCGAGCGTATTGTTGTGATTTCGACGCTTTCCGATGAGAAGCTTGCTCCGGTAGTCGAGAAGTTTGCGCAGTGCGATCTGCCTGCGCTCTGGAAACCGCGTGCCAACCAGTTCTTCCACGTAGATGCACTTCCGATTCTGGGAACTGGAAAGATCGATCTGCGTGGAGTAAAAGCACTGGCATCGGCGATGGCTTAGAACATCGAGCGGCAAAATGCGCTAGCAAGAAATCCCGATCATTCTGTGGCGTAGCGGATCTCCAGGCGACGCATGCGGAAGCAGCAATAGACAAGGACGACCGCGATCAAGCCGAGTAATCCGATCACCGCAACCCATGCAGAAACAGGCTCTGTTTCAACTGTCAGCAGCGCGAAAATCCCTTCTGCAGGAACACTGACGGGCATGAGGTGACGCAGGTACGATGCGACGCTGAACTTTTGCAACAGCGAGGGCATCACAGGATTGATTGCCTCCCATCCCCACAGCAGAAGCGCTCCGGGCATGGGGTTACGAAACATCAGGCTCAGCAACAGGAAAATCGATCCATAGCCAAGGCATGCGAGCGTGACGACGAGCAGATACGCCTGGAACTGTCCGAAGCCGGGGCCGTGCAGCATGAAGTCCTGCCCTGCACCTCCGTACCCGATGTACATGAGCACGAAGTCCAGCGTCATTGCAAAGACGAAGAGGATTACCGAACTTACTGAGCCCGCGAAGAACTTTGCGAGTAGGATCACTTCGCGACGTACCGGCGACAAGAGGTAGTAGTGCAGGCTGCGCTCGATCATTTCACCGCGAATGAGACGAGAGAAGATTCCCAGACAGCCAAAGAAGATTCCCAGCCGAACGTAGTAGAACTGAACGATTCCGGCGAGCACGTTTGTGTCTTCGGTCATCGACGAGGGCTGGTGCCTGTCGATCAATAGATGGATAAAAATGATCACGGCGGGCACAAATGCAAGGAAGTAAATCCACCAGGCACGCTTGGTGATCAGGTTTCGCCTGATCTCGATCCGGGCGAACCGCCGGAACTGAATCCACCAGAGGGACCATGGCTGCTGCCGGAGCGTACCAATCAATTCCGTCATAGAGAGCTCCCGTCTGAGCCAATCAGGTATTGGTAGATTGCGTTGGCGTTGTCGTCGAATGGCGCAACCGCTTCGATCTTTACCGCGCCTTCTATAGCAATTTCGTTCAACAGGCGGTAGAACTGGTCGACATCTCCGGTGCGAAGGAAGATGCCGCGGCCGTCTGCATGGAGCCGCGCCTCGACGCAGTGATTCACTGCGAACATTTTTGAGGCGAGCAGGTCCGGCCTGTCGCAGCGGATGAAAAGCTGCATGGGCTTGTCGCGCACTTCCTGGCGAACCTCGTGGATGTTGCCCTGGGCTATCAAGTAGCCGCCGGTGATAAGGACGACGCGGTCGGAGACGCGATCGACTTCGTCGAGGATGTGGCTGGAGATGACAACGTGCATTCCCTGACGGCCGAGTTCTTGGAATAGCGAAAGCGACTCGGCTCGTGCCATCGGGTCAAGCCCGTTCAGCGGCTCGTCGAGAACAAGCACGCGCGGGTGGTGCGCGATGGCCTGCGCCAGACGAATCTTCTGCCGCATGCCTTTGCTGTATCCGGCGATGTTGCGGTGAGCCGCAGAGGCGTCAAGCTGGACACGCTCCAAGGCTTCTGCTGCGAGCCCATGTGCGTCTTCTCCACTCATGCCGAAAAGCATGAGGGTGTCCAGCACAAACTGGAAACCTGTTAGTCCGCGGGGAAAGGAATCAAACTGCGCGCAGTAGCCTACGTTGCAGAAAAACTCCGTTGCGTTCGAAGGCTCGAGTCCGAGGACCGAGACTTTGCCGCGCGATGGCTGAACGAGGCCGGTCATGAGGTTCATCAGCGTCGTCTTTCCTGAGCCGTTGGGACCGACCAGCGTCGTGATTCCAGGAGAAAGCGTCAGGGAGATTCTATTAACGCCGAGGACTTCTCCGTAGAACTTCGAAACATTGTCAAAGCGAATTGTGTCTATCCCAGTCATCCGCGCACCACCTCTCGCGCACGGATACGCGCATTCAGGACAGCGACGCAGGCGAGGCTAGCAGCGATCAACACGCCAACGATGGCAGGCATCGGCAGGTCCATCTTGCCGCGGAACACATCCGGCGCGCCGATGAGACGCTGCCAGAGCTCAGACATGACCACGGGAACGTTGAGGAGCAGTCCCCACTTGGTGCGCAGGATTGCACTGGCGATGCCGCCGATTCCGGCAGGAACGAAGATGACGGCGAACATCGCACCAGTCGCGATGACACGCCACTTTACCCAGGATGAGACGGCAAGGCCGATCAGCGAGAGTACGACGATCCAGACCGCTGCGCCAGCGACGAGACCAAAGGCAATTCCGAGATGGCTCATCGCCCAAGGCACAGGCGAAGCGTAGCACTGATAGACAAACAGAACTAGCAAAGGAATCCACGTGACATAGGAAAGAGATAGCGCGAGCGCTATGAACTTTCCGAGCACGTAGCCGAAGCGCGACACCGGATGGCTCAGCAGAATTGGCAGAGCGTTGTCGCCGAGATCGAAGGAGATGAGCCTTGGCGCGATCCAAGCGGCCAGGACCAGGGCGAACCAGCATTGCGTTTCCAGAACTCCGAAGAAGAACTTTTCGTTGATCTCGAGCACTTTGCTGCCGCCGACGACAAGCATCTTCGCGACAGGATTGTCTGCCAGGTACATCAGCACCAGGTCGACGACGCAGGGCAGGAGGGCAAGTACAGCCAGGCCAACGGTGATCTTCGATCCCCATGCTTCCGAGAGGCCATAGCGCGCGAGGACCAGCGGACGGGTTCGCAGCGGGGTAGTTGGTCCATCGTAGGGCCGGTAATCGTGCTCGAAGACTGACATGCTCTATCCCTTCATCCCAGCTGCGACGGCCTGTGGTTGCGATGGACGGGCCTGGCCTTCATACTCCATAGCTCGCAGGAAAATATCTTCGAGAGAGTCTCGCCTTGTCTGAATTCGCCGGATCTCAGCGCCGGTCTCCGATGCGGCCATATACAGATCGCGCTGGCTCAGCGCGTCAGGCATGACGACTTTGACTCGACCTCCTGCAAAGCGTGCGCACTCGCAGCCTATGGCCTGCATCTTGCCTGCGAAGGCTTCGGTGTTTCCGGTCATTTCCATTTCAATAAAGTTGCGATGGGACCGGCGCTCTTCTTCGATATTGGAGATCGCAGCGATACGTCCCTTGTTCAGGATGAGCACCTCGTCGCAGGTTTCATCGATGTCGCGCAGAAGGTGCGAAGAAATCAGCATGTGCATGCTGCCTTCTTTGCGGATATCCTTGATGAGCTGGACCATGCGCTGACGGGCGGTGGGATCGAGCCCGTTGGTAGGCTCGTCAAGGATCAACAGCTTCGGCCCGTGCGCCAGGGCTTGAGCCAGCTTGATCAATTGCTTCATGCCGAGGGAGTAGGTACTGATTTTGCGATAGCGCACTTCGCCGAGACCTACGTAGAACAGGGCCTCGTGAGCGCGCTCAAGCGCGGCGGCGGGCGGAAGGCCGGAGAGTTCGGCCATGTAGCGCACGAAACGAACTCCGCTCATGTTGCCGATGAAGGAATCGTTCTCCGGCATGTAACCAACGCTCTGCCGGATGCGCATGCGGTCTGTGCGCGCATCCAGCCCGAGCACTTTTGCATTGCCGCCAGATGGCTCGTGGAATCCGAGAAGTGTGTTGATCAGTGTTGATTTGCCTGCGCCATTCGGGCCTAGCAATCCTACAGCGTGACCGCGGAGTTCCCCTGTCAGCCCATTGAGGACGGTGCGGCCGCCAAGCCGCACCTCCAGCCGATCGAGTGCAATCACGCCCATGCGTATCCTTACGCGTTGCTTACTGCCGTAGTTCCGTACTGTTTGCGTTGCCTTGCTTCTGGGCCTTGAGAAGTTGACCCAGCGTCAGGAAATCGAACCCGAAGAGGTTGCTGTTGCTGGCAGCTTCGATGCGTGTATCTTTGCCCCAGGCGCAGATCGCGGTGGGATGAGAATCAGCCGCCAGTTTCTTGATTGCATCCGCGGGTCCGCCATTCAGCTGAGACAGAAGCGGCGTCAAGACTGGCCCGAGGTTCTGATAGGCAACCGCCGAGTAGTTCTCGTTCTGATCTACGGGCAGCAGCGCCTTGAAGCTCGCCGAGTGCGCGAGTGTATTGCCGCTCGCGTGTGTCTGCAAGGCTTCCATCAGCAATGCCCGCGTGGGCGCCATGATCATATACCCGCTGGCGTAAGTGTATTCGGCAAGCAGTGCACCTGAGGCCGGATCATGGGCTTCATAGTAGGTCTGGCCGCTCGCCTGGGTCTTGTTGATCGCGATGCCATGCTTGTCTCTGCCCTGGAAGTGACTGTCGGCAGCCTGCACCAGTTGCTCGAGCGTCGACTGGAATCGGGCTGAATCCTTGACCTCAATCACAGCTTTCCAGGATGGAGTCGGCAGCACGGGGCCATCCAGCGCGAAGGCAAATTCGCCGCCGAGATTTCCAGCAAGGTCGTTGCGGATATCTATTCCGAGTTCAGCTTGCGCCTTGGTGAATTCATCGTTCTTACGGCCGTCGGCGGACATCATTGCCATCATGTCGTCGACAATCGATGCAGGATCCTTGGTCACTCCCGCAACAGCGAGAGCCGCATTGGGAGAGACGAAGTCCAGAGATCCAACTGGAGCAGGAGCACCGAGCCACGACGCTACGCGCTGACGGTTGCCCGCAAACTGCAGGTTCAGGTGGTTGTCGATCCCGTTGTTAGTCTGGCGATGCTCGGCGATCAGATATCGCACCCCGGTCATGCCCGATTCCTGCATAAAGCTGTTCGCGTGCTGGCCGCCGTGACCCGCCATCTCTTTTAGCATGTTCTGGAGATTTGCAGCGAGAATGATTCCCGCTCCGCGATTGTAGGCTGCCGTGATCTGCTGGCCAAACTCTCCGGTTGCGAAACCGCTGGCGCCGGCATTGAGCTGCGCGTCGATGGTCTTGAGCGTTGCGATGCTGGGAGAGAAGACGACTTCCTTCTGACGAACGAGAGCGTAACCGCCATGGCCGCCTGCAGAAGCTGCGTTCAAGCCGCTCTCATCGAGCACAGTCAGGCCTTCATGACCTTCCTTTGCGAATTCCTGTTTGAGCAGATCGGCCAGTCCCTGGCGCTGCACATCCGCAACGATTGCGAATCCAGGGCCGGGCTCCTGCTTCAGAGCAACGATCACCATTTCTTCGCCGAGGTACTGACTGAGATCGTGAAGCTTGTTAACCAGTTCATCCAGCTCCGCAGTCTTGTCCTGCTTGCCTGTGTTCCACCACCTTTGCAGGACCGGGCTCTGTTTCAGCTGATCGTCGAAGATGACCTTGGCTTGCGTGACGAAGTCGCCGAGGTTGGGGATGCTGACGTAGAGCTGTGTATCCGCAGGCATGCGGTTAAGAAGATCGCTTCCGTAGCGAGGCTGCGGCAGCGGGATCTGCTCGATCTTGTGCTGCAGCATGGAGAACTGAGCCAGAAGCTCCAGGTATTCATCGCGATTAGGGCTCCACGATACCTGCTCAGTGAGGGCCTCGGGCGCGAGATTCTCCGTCGTGGTGAACATATCGCCTGCATGAACCATTGAGCGAACGCCGGCATGGCGGACTTCAACCGCGCCCTGAAGCACGGCAACGCGCGATCCCTTAATGCCGGAGTTGACAGAGAAAACGGTGCCAGTCACAGCAACGCGGCAATCTTCCGTCTGCACGTACAGGTGACCAGTGTTGCGGTGGGCGGCTTTGACGATCAGCGCGCCGCGATCGAGATCGAGCGTCGCGTTGTGTCCGCGGGCCTTGAAGCCAAGCGCGCTGCGCTCGTTCATCTCGACCGTTGAACCATCGGCCAACCGCACGACAGCGTGCGATGCTCCGCCAGTGCGAAGGACATCCCCCTCGTGTAGCTGCGTTCCGGGCGTGAGGAGCCTGTCGCCCCCATCTGTGATCAGAGAAGCTGACCCATCGATGGACTGCACCTCGGCGCGCACTCCAGGCGGGATCTGCCAGTAGGCCTGGTAGACAAACAATCCGCCGGCAGCTACTGCCAGCGAAGCCGCCATTGCCCACGCCACCGCGAGAGGCCGCACCTTGGGCCGTACCGGCATGACTTTGGGAGCCGACCAGTTCACTGCTCCGGAACCACTGCGCAATCGGCGGTAGCACACCGCGCACTCACGCAGATGCGCTTCGACCAGCAGAGACCTGGTCAGCGGGAGCGTGCCTGTCCTGTAGGCATCGAGCAGCGGGCGCATTTCGTCGCAGCTTTCAATCGCGTCTGTATTTTCGGCGAACGCGACTCCAAGCCGTGCAGCCAAGTTTTCAGCTGACGCAGACAGCTGACTCGCATCGGGCTTCAGGGAACGCATCGACTGCGTCGCCTGATCCAGCAGAATTTCGTCCTGGTTCTTCATCGGTTCCCCCGTTCCATCTCGCTCAGCCGCTTTTTCAGCTTCGATCGCGCGCCGTGCAACGTGACAGCAACTACAGCCTGCGACGTGTGCATCATGGCGGCAATCTCGCGGTTGTCCAACTCTTCCACGTAGCGCAAAGTGAACATCTCGGCAGCCCGCGGGCTCAACTCACCTAGCGCTATGCGAAGCCAGCTGACCAGTTGCCCGGCTGCTGCTTCCGCCTCGGGACGCGAACCGCGACCTTGCGAGGCCACAGCTGAAGCCGAGTCCAAAGGCTCGCTTGCTGCGGTGAGCCTTCGGCGGAGCAGATCCAGCGCCCCGTTGATGGCCGCCCGGTAGAGATAGCTGCCAGCGTTGTTCATGGCAGGCTCGTCCCCTGCCGTGAGCCGCAGAAACACACTCTGCGCCACATCTTCCGCGTCTGCCATGCTGCCCGTGATTCGATATGCAGCCATAAGAACGCGGCGATGATGCGCTGCGAACAGGTCGGAAAGACGCTGACGCGTTTCCACCGCCGGCATGGTTGGGATGGCGATTGCCACGGGTTGCCCTTTCTGACCGTTCATAGGGATGACGTGAGAACCAGCCGAATATTAATCCAGCTGAAGAGAAATACGCCAACTGCGGACGATCGGTTCAGGATGTCGGTCAGAAATCTCGATTCGGGGAGGCGGACGACCGGGAGTTGGGGGGTGCCTATTCGGTCTTGGCGAGGGTGGCGATCAGGTTCTCCCGATTGCGGTTAGCCAGCGAATCGGCATGAGCCAGCACACGGAACCACACTATCGTGGCGATTCCCGCCAGGGAGAGAAGTACTGGTATCGCCATCCAGTTCCTGCCAAAGAAGGCGCAGAGTTCTGTAACAACCACCCCGCAGCCAATTACCAGCAACTGGATCAACATGCTCACCAGCGCGCTGGCCTGAGATCCCCGCTGCCTTGAGAGGCGGCCAAGGTTTACACGGTATGGCATGGTGATGGAGAGCAGATTGCCGACGGTCAGATTCGCCGGCACCGCGAATAGCACCCAGGCGGCTGTGGTCGCGGCCAGAGTTGCGTTGGGCCAGCCGAGCCGAAAGGTAGCAAACGCCGCGGCGAGAAACGCGACGATGCAGAATAGGATTCCATGCAGCAGATTCTTGGCGAGGAGAACCGTCCGCATCGGTGTAGGAGAAAGAAACAGCATCTGGATTCCGGTCCCCTCCGAACCCAGATTATTGAAGATCATCTGCGTAAAACCGAGCAGGGCGTAGCAGACACAGAGAGGAAATGCCCACGTAAACGGGCGGCCAGTGTCATTCGTGTTTCTTAACACCGAACTGATCACCAATACGGTGAGCAGCGGGGCTCCCATCGCGAACAGCAGAGGCATCGATCGCGGGACGATGCGCAGCTCCTTTTCCACAACCGCGGCAATTGGCCCGGAACCGTCGAGCAGCCATTTGCTATCCTCCGCGGTACGCCTTCGCGCCGCAGGGGCCTCACTCAGACGTTCCCCTGCGTACTCGGCGCGAAGCCTGATCCCAAGCACAGCCGCCGCGGCAAGGATATAGACGCCAAGCCCTGCCAACGACACGGCTACAAGGTGGGTCCGACTTTCGGCAATTCTAAGTACACTATCCGCAGCAAGCCCGGGCGGCAGCCATGGTTCGACAGCCATGGCAGACCTGGTCCATTTTGGCAGCTCGTCGAGCATGTCCTGCCCGTTGGGTTGCGCTCCGCCATGCCCGTGCCGCTGATGCCGCTGCTCATGCAATGCAGGATTGAGCAATTGGAGGCTGAGCATAAGCAGCAAAAAAAGCGCACTGACGATCTCACGAGTTTTCCGTTTGGCAAGCCACTTGTCGACCCAGGCGAGCACCGCCCTGCCGAGCAGAATATTGAAGACTGCGTAGATGGCGAGGATTAGGGCCATCCAACCCCATAGAGCGGGGCGTGCGAGCGTCACACCGGTCCAGATACCAACGCAGCAGATGCTTCCGAGAATCGCCGGCACATCCACCAGGCCAAACGCAATGCTGAGCAGGTAAAACGAGCCGAAGCTTACTGGAAATCGCAGCAAACTGCTGAGATCGAACTGTTCCTGAAAGGAAGCAAGGGCAACCGGCAAGACCTGCCACACCAGAAATACTGTCCAGAAAAGCGCGGGCAGGTACTGGAAATGTTCTGTTTTGACGAGCGAGTAAGCGCCGCCGCCGAGGCCGACCCCAAGCCCCAGCCCCATCATCGAGTAGATCAGGAAGGCTACGCCTTTGGCGCTGAATTCGAAAGCGCCCTGTACAGATCGGATGCTGTTAGTGAGCATGCGAAAGCGCATCCAGATGATCGCAGAGTATTGACGCAGCGCAAGAGAACCTATCGCGCTTGACGAAACACTTTGTCCGTTCGCCGCTAGATCAGCCATGAAAGTTCCTGCTGAGTTTCCTGGGGGCCTGCTCCGACAACAGACAAGAAGATCTCTTCAAGCGTCAAGCGTTGCTCGCTGTCCATGCCTGGCACTGCGCTGGCGACTCCAGCACGCAGTTCTTCAATCGAGCCGTTCGCAACAAGGCGGCCCTGATGGATGATTGCCACGTGGCTGCAGAGGCGCTCGACAATTTCGAGAACGTGCGACGTGAGAAAAATTGTCGCTCCTCGATTGATCATTCCCTGCAGCATGGTCTTGAGCATACCCGCGGCGATCGCATCGACGCCTTCGAACGGCTCATCCAAAAACAACACTCGTGGACCATGAATCACTGCGGCAGCGAGTGCCAGCTTTTTCTGCATGCCGTGCGAGAAATCTGTGATGAGCTTCCGCCGCTCGTCGGCAAGCTGCATGAACTCCAGCAATTCTTCTGTGCGGCGGTTTACGGTCTCGCGTTCAAGGCCATACATGCGGCCGACGAAGCGCAGGTATTCGGGAGCCGTGAGACGGCCCATGAGGGCCATGCCTTCCGGAACAACACCAATCTGACGCTTTAGATCAAGCGCGCTGGCACTGAATGGTTTGCCGAGTATCTCGATCGACCCGGCGGTCGGCTCCAGAAGCCCGGTCAGCATCTTGATCGTGGTCGACTTCCCTGCCCCGTTCGGCCCGAGGAAGCCGAAGAATTGCCCGCTGGAGACCGTGAATGTCACATCCTGGACCGCGGTCAGTTCGCCGAAGGTCCGCGTCAGTCCACGGGTCTGGATCGCCGGAATTTCCATCTGCCGCAAGGATACCAAGGAGTGCGTGTCGAGCAACAACACGCACGTACTGCAAAGGCCCGCAGGAAGTCAGTTGCCGGCGCCAGTAGCTGCTCGTTGAAGGGGATCGTTATCACGATCGGTGACATCCACAATGCCCGCCAGCCTCGAGGTCAGGTCCTTCGTCCAGCTACCTTCAGGGACACGCCAGCTCCAGTTGCCATGCGGGACTGCGGGCGTGTTCATTCGGGCCTCGGACCCAAGTTCAAGCAGATCCTGCACGGGGTAGATTGAAACCTCGGCGACGCTGGCGGCAGCGGCACGGATCAGCGGCCACGTGGGCCGATCCTGTACCGGACCCACAAGGGCCTCGACGGCCGCGTGCTCGACGCTACCCGACACTTTCCACCAACCCTGCGTTGTGTCGTTGTCGTGCGTCCCAGTGTAGGCCACTGTTCCAGGCGCGAACTGATGCGGGAGGTGCATGTGGGCGCCCTTGTCGCTGAAGCCGAACTGCAACACACGCATACCGGGCATCGCCAGCGCAAGGCGGAGAGCATCGACCTCAGGAGTGATGAGACCAAGATCTTCGGCAACGAGAGGAAGTGGACCGAGCACTGCTTCCAGCGTGCGGAACAACTGCATACCCGGAGCCTTTACCCACTCGCCATTGATCGCAGTCACCTCATCGGCGCGGATGGACCAGTAGGCTTCGAATCCGCGGAAGTGATCGAGCCGAATGATGTCGTAGAGTTCGCGCGACCGGCGCATACGATCGACCCACCAGTCGAAGCCGCGCTCCTCGAGAACGTCCCATCGATAGAGTGGATTTCCCCAGCGCTGTCCGGTGGGAGAGAAGTAATCCGGCGGAACTCCGGCGATGTGACTCGGCTTGAGTTCTTTGTCGAGCTCGAAGATTTCGGGATGAGCCCACACGTCTGCCGAATCCATGCTGACAAAAATTGCTACGTCGCCCAGAATGCGAATTCCATGCTGCGCGGCAGCCGCACGAAGGTTGGTCCACTGCGTCGCGAAGGCAAACTGCAACACCTGTTCCTGAGCCAACGTTCGACCTGCTTCCGCGGCCACTTTTGCGAGCGCTTTCGGTTCACGGCGACGGATCGCTTCCGGCCACGCGGTCCATGCGCCCGTCTTGTGTGTGCGCCGCAGCTCAGCATAGAGTGCGTAGTCGGTTAGCCAGCTCGACTCGCGGCTGCAGAAATCCTGGAACCGCTGCCATTGTCCGGAGAGCTCAGCGTCGTGCGGTCCGCGATCGAGAAAGTTGCCGGCTGCTTCGTACAGGAGCGGCAGTTTGCGGCTTTCGATATCTTCGAAGACGACGTTGCCGCTACGGCCTGCGAGGCCGGCGATCCGCTCACCATCGATCCATCCCCAGTCTGCCAGATACTCGAGGCTGATCAGGTACGGATTTCCCGCAAAGGCGGAGGAGCCTGCATAGGGAGAATGCCCGTAGCCTGTGGGACACAACGGCAATACCTGCCAGACGTGCTGCTTCGCCGCTGCGAGAAACTCGACGAACTCATGAGCCGCAGGACCAAAATCCCCGATGCCTCCGTAAGACGGCAGAGAACTGATATGTAAGAGAACGCCAGATGACCGCTGAAACTCCATATGCTTATTCTCTCTGATGCAGTTCTGGAATTCATTGCGGCTCTGATCCTTGGTACCCAGACGCACCAAGGCCCGCCCCAAAGTGCGGAGGCGGGCCTTATCCCCCCAGGGATCTGTTTAAACTATTCGCCGGTAAGCGGACCCTGCGGCGACTTGGCGTTCACGCGAATCAGGTTCTTCTTCTTGTATTCGCTGAATACGTTGCTGGCAAATACCTGAAATGCTTCCTGACGCTTCTGATCGAGGAGCTGGTCCTTTGTCTGATCCAGATTCTTGGCAACGTCTGCGTCACTCGGCTGCTGCTTATCTACCAGCTTGGCGACAACGCCGGTGCGGCCCGCGTTGATCGGTCCGCTGATATTCCCCTGCGCCATATCGAACAACTGCGGAGCAACCTGGCCGACCGAGCCAAAGTCGGGCACTTGCCCGCGCTGGTCAACGAGGTCGCTCGTCTTTACCGAAGCTCCCACTTCCTTCGCAGCCTTGGCGAGATCGTTCTCGGCCTTGGCCTTGGCGGCGAGCTCTGCTGTTTTCTGGCTAAGCAAAGCTGGAACCTGATCGTTCTTGTAGTCGTCGAGGACGTGGCTCTTCCAGTCGGCGAACGTCGGTGCATGGGCTGGAGTCACGCTCTTCACCTGGAAGATCGCGAAGCCTTCACCGGTGGGCGCAGATTGAGGAGGATCACTTGGCTTCGATCCAAATGCGCGAGAGATCAACTGCGATCCGTCGGGCAGCGCCGGAATCACCCCTTGCTGATTCACCGGAGGCGTGGTGACAGCCTGCAGGTGGTGCGCCGCTGCCGTCTTTTCAATGCCGTTCTTGATCGCTTCCGATGTCAGCGCCTTCGCGTATGCATCCTGCGACGCGGTGGACTTCTGCCGAAGTAGCGTTGCCTGAATTGTCGGGAGCACCTCGTTCAGGTCCTGGGTATGCGCTGCATTCCGCTCTTCCACCTGAACGATGTGGTAGCCAAACTGCGTCTTCACAATCTTGATGTCGCCGATCTTCTGCGTGAAGATGGCGTTGTCGAACTGGGGAACCATCATTCCGCGCCGCGCGAATCCGAGCTCGCCGCCGTTGTCCTTGCTGCCGGGGTCGTCGGAATTCTTCTTTGCCAGCTCGGTCCAGTTTCCGCCGTTCTGAAGCTGCTTGAGGATGTCGTCGGCCTTAGCTTTGGCTGTGGCGTCAGCCTTGGCATCCGCGCCCGCAGCAAGCTGAATCAGGATGTGGCGAGCCTTCGCCTGCTCCGGTGCCGAATATTCGCTCTTATGCGTGTTGTAATACGCCTGAATTTCCTGCTGGGTCGGCTGTTGGACGCCGCCCGGTACATCGTTCGGCGTAAACGCGAAGTACTCGATCGTCCGCTCTTCGGGAACCGCATTGGAGTAACGCGAAGCATTCTTTTTGAAGAACGCTTCGAGCTCCGAGTCGCTTGGGTTGATCGACTTCCGGATATCGTCTGACGAAATCACTGCGTACTGGAACTTGATTTTTGTGCTGCCCTTCAGGTACTGGTCGCGTGCTTCCTTTTCGCCTACCGTGGTGCCGGCAGTGACCAGAGCCCGGAGACGCTGAATGATGATGTCGTGGCGAACGCTATCTTCGAAGTCTGGCACTGACATGTCGAAGCGACTCGCGATCAGAGACGTGTATTGGTCCTGACCGATGAACTTTCCATTCGGGAACAGAACCTGACCAGCCTGTCCTTGATGGAGAAAGTTCTTGACGTCTTCGTTGTTCGCTGAGATGCCGAGCTTCTCCGCTTCCGCGAGCAGAATCTCCTGCTGTACAAGCTGCTGCCCAATCTGCTGCTTGAACATGTTCACGATCATGGGATTGGAGGCGTACTGCGGGTTCTGCTGCTGCAACCGCTGGCGCGTCTGCTGCTCTACCTTCTGATCGCTGATCTCCTGGCCGCTGGCAAAGATCCGGCTGTACCAGTGCGGATAGACGACGGCGTAAGTACCAGCCGAGATTGTCCCACCGGCGGCAAGGCCCGGGATCAGATACACGACCATCGAGACCGAAGCCGCGGCGATGATGACAATAAACAGAGCTTTGACGAGACGGTTGTCTTTCGATTGCAGGAAACGGATCATGGGTGGGTGGTAGCCTTCAACTCTCTGAGCGCATTCGAGGAGAACCGTAAATGCCCGCTGCTGGCGGCAGACTCAAAGGGGCTCGGCTGCTCTTTCAGAAAAAGCGCAATTTCGCTCGTGGCGATTCACCCACATTATAGACGAGCCTGCCTTGATGTGTCGGGAGCGGGAGGCTACCAGGCAACCGCAGTCGCTCCGGCCTCCGTACCACACATGTAGAACGGGCACCCCTGTTGGAATGCCCGCTGTCTTACATATTCAACTTTTGTCTTGCAGTCTGGCCAGCTTACGAAGCTGGTCTTACCGCCAGTAGTAGTAGCCGCCAACTGAGTAGTACGGCCGGTAATACACCGGACCGTAATAGGCCGCATACGGGTACGGCCGATAGGGCCGGTAAGGATATGCGTATGCACGCCGCTGATACAGTTGCGGACCACCGGGATAAAGCCCCTGCGCCAGACGCATGGCCTCTGCCTGGTTCACAGGTTCAACCGTCACCGGCGATGCCAAATGGAATGTCACGAGAGCTTCTGCAGGGATCCAGACGCCGGGTCCCGAGGTCGCTCCGGATACAGCCGCCCCAGTTCCACCACCGGCAACCGCACCGACCGCAGCACCTGTCCCGCCGCCTACCGCGCCACCAATGATGGCTCCGAGCAGCGCACCGCCGACGACATTTCCTGCTGAACGGCCGCCCTTACCAGGACCTTTCACTCGAAAGAGATCGGACTGCAGCGGATAGCTCTGCCCCATCAGATCCAGCGAAGTCAGTTCAAGAGCAAGTTCGTTGCTGCCTGTGAGCGCACCCGGATCAGGCCGCTTCACGTCCGCGATCACGCCATGAATTGTCGCGCCGCGCGGAATTGCCAGCACTCCCCGAACTGTCACGTCCTGAATAACAGTGAACTCAATCGGCTCGCCACCGCGTGCATGTTTGCTGTTCACTGCCTCGCTGGTGCGAAGCTGGATCAATGTTCCTTGCGGGACCATCACCGGTCCGCGAGGGATTTCATACCGTGGGGGAGCCTGCGAATACTCAGGACGCTGACCATACCCCGGAGGCGGCGCTTGTCCATATCCCGGAGGAGGCCCCTGCTGTCCATACTGATCCTGTTGCGGATAGTTCTGCCGGTAAGGCGGCGGTTGCTGAGGATAGTTCTGTCCGTAGGCCGGTCTCTGCGGGTAGTTGTTGGGAGACTGCTGTCCCTGATCCTGACCGTTTCCCCAATCCGGAGGCGGAGCTTGATTCACGCTCGGTGGCGGGTTCTGCCGCGAATTATCCCCGTAGCTCGGGCTCTGGTCGTATGACGGATTCGGGGAATCCTGAGGCGGCGCCACCTGCGCATCTGCCATGTCGTCGTTGGCCGGATCATTTGCGGCTGCACCCTGCGCATTGGCATCTTCGGCCGGATTGCCGACCTTCAAGTTGTTGTGAACCTTTGAAACACCTGCAACACTCTTCACAATCGACTCGGCAAGCTGTTTGGACGAGTCACTGGAAACCGTTCCCGAGAGAGTCACCTCACTCTGGATAGTGGCTGCGGTAATCAAGTCGTTCTTGAGCGCCTGCGAGCCGTCCAGCGCATGTACTACATCCATTTCGATTTGCCCGTCGCTCCGGGGCCCGTTCGAGGACGCCGTATCTTGCGCAAGCGCGATCGCGCCGCCCAAAGCAATCACTGCAACCCACGCTGTTGCGCGGGAGAAAACTTTAACCTTCAATTGCCTGTTCATCTTTGGCTTCTCCTGCATGCCCGCATCACCTGTGCAGCTCATTCTGCCGAAGTACCTATTCTGACGACGTAAGACTAACGCCGTCATCGTTACTAACACGGGTACGGTGAAAAAGTTCCGCCCGCTGGTAACGAGCGCCCAGGTGGCCTTGAGTGCCGTCAAATACCAATTTTTATGAGATTTAAGCCTCGGCGGCGGCTTGTTCCTGGGCGGCCTGTGCTTCGGCGGCTACACCCCGCGTGAGTTCCTCGTCGTCTGGGAAGAAGAGCTGAAAAACGGTACCCTGGCCCTCGCGGCTGCGCACGTGCACTACGCCGTGGTGCTTCAGGATGATTTCGTGGCTCACCCACAGGCCCAGGCCGGTCCCGGTGGCACCTTTCGTAGTGAAAAACGCCTCAAAGAGCCGGTCACGAACTTCTGAGTTCATCCCGCTGCCGGTATCGGCGATGGTGATCCGAACCCCGCCGCGTTCAGGGTGCACCCAGTCCTTTGATTTACGCGCACAGACGATGAGCCTGCCGCCCCCCGCGGTCGCATCCATTGCATTGCTGACCAGATTGGCGATGACCTGACGGAGTTCTCCTGCGAAGCAATAAAGATCGAGTTCCGGCTCGTACTCCCGCTCCAGCGTGATCCCCAGCGTGTTCAACCGTACGTGGTACATGTCGAGCACCGAATCAAGCAGATCGGCCATCGTCGCTCGTACAGGCTGCGTTGACTGCCGATAGAACCGCAGCGTCTGCTGGGTGATTTCAGACATGCGGCGAACCTCACGCTCGGCGATGTTCACGTAATTCATCGCGGAGTCGTCGAGGTTGCAGAACCTGCGAAGCAAGTAGAGCAGATTGGTTATAGCCTCGAGCGGGTTGTTGATCTCGTGAGCGATCGACGCCGCCAGCCTTCCGGTTGCTGCCAGCTTCTCCGTCCGTCGCAGCGCGTCTTCGCTGCGCTTTCGCTCGCTGACGTCCATAACGATGACGCCGATCCAGCGCACCTCTTCCTGCGCGGGCCGGACGGGATAGGCGGTGACCAGCCATGTCCTTGCCCCTCGAGCCTCGTCTTGTCCTTCCAACTCAAGATCGTGAACCGTCATCTCGGTTTCGACGACATGCTTGACCGCTTCCTCGAGCCGTTGAGCAGTCGGGGCGGGCAAGAACTCGGGTATCGTGCGACTCAGCTGCCGATTCACTGGAACGCCTGTCATTTCGGCAAATACTTCGTTCACTCGAACAATTCTGCAGCGGCGGTCAAAGAAAACGAGGCCTATCGGCGCATTCGCCAGCATCGAGTCGAGAAGAGAAAGCGTGTCGTTCAGCCCGGCTCTCTGTTCCTCGAGAGAGGCAACCATGCGGTTGAACGCCTCAATCAATTCGCCGAATTCGTTGTCGGTTGTAACTGGAAGTGGGAACTTTGCCCTTGCCTCCGGGCCTTCCATCAAGGCTCGGGTTCCTACATGGAGAACATTCAGAGGACGCGAAATTGATCGGGACAACAGCAGAACCAGAAGTCCCGACGCGCCCATCCAGATCAGTCCGAACGAATAGGAGCTACGGAGAATGGTGTTCAACTGCTCGTTGTCCCATGAGCGATCAGTCTCTACCCATGCATAGCCCGTCTGGCGATCTCCGTCATAGATGGCCTTGACACCTTCCCAGCGATGGTTGCCGAAGGAGAACACCTGCGGCTTACGCGTCTGCACCTTTGCGATTTGCGCCTTCTCTGCTGGATCAAGGGGGAACTTCGAAGGCTCGCCGTCGCTCACGTACAGAACATTCCCTGCCGTGTCGGTAATTTTGGCGTGTGCGACACTCGGAGCCGCGCCCATCATCTTCAGCGATGTAACAAGAATTTCGGAGTGATTCTCGCGGTAGGCTTCTTGTGCCTGGACGGCTAGCGACGTCGCCTGGTGCTCGAGCCGCTCCATGGCGCGCTGCCGTATTTCGCGCCCCTGAATCTGGATGAGGACCAGAGCGAAAAGGGCGACAGACAGTGCTTCCAGCAGCATGAGCCAGGTGATCAGTTGCCAGCGAACAGTGCGCGGCCACCACCAGCGCATTTAGCTAAACCTCAGAATCATGGGGGGAGCCCTTGTTCCTAGAGTTTACCGGAAAAGCAAGAATTTGCACTCCACTTAGGCGCATCCAAAGGTCGCATGACCCGAAAAGTCAGGCAGATAGGCTGAAGTGTCGAGAAACTTCATGCGGTCAACAGGGCCCTGGCGATTTGTCCACCGTGAAAACGCCCATTTTCGATGAATATTTCGTTGGTGCGAGACCCGGCTACGATGACACCCGCAAGGAAGATACCTGGCACATTGCTCTCAAGGGTGTCCGGGTTGCAGGCAGGCAATTTGTCGGGCCCTTCGAAGCGCACACCCATGCTCTCGAGGAAGCTGAAATCCGGGTGATAGCCAGTCATCGCGAAGACGAAATCGTTGGGAATTGTCGTCAGGCCTTCCGGTGTCTTCAGGACAACGGCATCCTCCCCGATCTCCAGGACGTCGGTGTTGAAGTAGGCCTTGATTTCGCGGTTCTTGATCCGATTCTCGATGTCCGGCTTGATCCAGTACTTGACGTGCCGATGCATGCCCTCGTGCCGGTGGACGAGCGTGACGCGAGCTCCACTTCGCCACAGTTCCAGAGCGGCGATTGCTGCGGAATTCTTGCCGCCGATGACCAGCACATCCGTGTCGAAATAGGGGTGCGGATCGTCGTAGTAGTGGTGGACCTTGCTCAGGTTCTCTCCTGGGATGCACATCATATTCGGCAGGTCGTAGTAGCCGGTTGAGACGATCAGCTTGCGAGCTCTCAGCTTTCCAGCCCTTCCAAACCGGTCTTCGGTGTGAACAACGAACTCACCGTCGTGGCCAGTCACACGCTCGACGCGCTCGTACTGCCGGACATTGAGCTTGTAATGCGCCGCCACCAGGCGGTAATACTGCAATGCTTCGTTGCGCGTGGGCTTGGGATTCGGGCTTGGGAATGGGATGTTCCCGATCTCGAGCAGCTCGGGCGTAGTAAAGAACGTCATGTGGGACGGGTAGTGGAAGAGTGAGTTGCAGATGCAGCCCTTATCGACCGCGACCACTTTGAAGCCGGCTTTCTGCACTTCGATAGCGCAGGCCAGGCCGGTTGGCCCGGCCCCAATCACGAGAACGTCAAAGGATCGATCGGACGGATTTTCTCTGTTCCGCTCCAGCATGGAGGAGGGCTGGGAGTCGGGGATGGAGTCTGCAGGAAAATCTGCCATGTCTCCAGATTAGGGCATGCCATCGGTAGAGCTCTCTTCCACCTGCCTTTCTTGCCCCTCAAGGACCAGGGCAAACTGAGCTTGCAGCCGCTTAAATCCAGATATCGAGAGGCGGTACTCGACCGAGTCGCCCATGACCGAATACCACATTTTGGCCAGACGCCGCGCAGCAAACAATGGGGTACAATCGCCAGCAACTCAAATGCAAACTCCCAGGCTGTTTTTTGCGCTCTTCCTCCTACTCTGCGTTCCTTCGTTCCACGTGATGCAAGGGCAGAACAGCGCCTCATCCAAGCCACTGCACCTGGTCACGACGTTCGGGCCTGGAGCGATTGCGCTTCCGCACGGCGAAGAATGGAAGCCTGAACTCATCACCGTTTATGACAAGGGCATGAGACCTGTCGCGCAGTTCTTGCATACAAAAAGCGAAATATCCGTCTCTTACATCCTTTTCGAAAACCGATCCGGCGAACCAAATCCGGAGGGGTGCCGCAAGGACGTAATTTCGCCCTTGATCGAAGGACATGGCAAAAACCTCAAGAAGCGCGCCGACGCGATTCAAACACTAACTGACGGTACGCACCTCGCTACATCGACGCTCGTCGTTGACATCAGTGCCGCAGCTGCTCTCCTGGGACTGACTGAACGCGATGCCGGAGTGGAGACCAGTATCTTTGCTTTCGCAGGAGACCAACACACCTGCGCCGAACTGCACGCATCTTTCGTTGGCGACCAACCGGGCGGATTGAAGGCGATGACCGAAATCGTCTCGGAATTCCATCCGGTTCTCGACTACAAACCAGGTGCCATTGACTACTTCCGCATCGCTCAGATCCTCTTCAAGAGCTCCCCGGCACTTGCCGTACCGTATTTCAGATCCTCTTTGGCCGCGATGCCGACCGACGCGAGTTACCTCACACCACGTCGCATCGCTACCGATCAGCTTGTCATGGCGCTAGGCATGAGCGGTGACCTCAAAAACAGCCGGGCAGAAGCTGAGAAGGCAATTGCGGCCGATCCGGACTACCCAATCAATTACTACAATCTCGCCTGTGCCGATGCTGAGAAAGGCGACGCGACGAGCGCCAGAACCCATCTGCAGCAGGCCTTCGATCGCCGCAGGAACGTGATCCAGGGCGAATCGATGCCTGATCCAGCGAAGGACGACTCGCTCCTGAAGCTAAAAAACAACAAGGAATTCTGGACGTTCGTAACTTCACTGCCGAGGAGCTGATCCATCAATCGACTGCGATGCTGATATCTTCGCCGCTGGTTTCGCGAATCATCAACAATCCCACGATAGATAGACCTGCCGAGGCCGTAAGGTAGTAGCCGACATAAGCGAGGCCATAGCGCTCGGCCAGCCAGGTTGCAATATACGGGGCGAGGGATGCGCCGAGGATTCCCGCCATGCTGAATGCGAGCGATGACCCGGTGTATCGCACCGTCGTAGGAAAGAGTTCGGACACAACTGTCCCTAGCGGGCCATAGGTAATGCCCATCAACGCAAGGCCGAGGATCATCATCCACAATGCGCCGCTTGGGCCCGCGGCGAACAGCCGCGCCATGAACAGCCCGAAGACTGCGATCAGCACGGAGACGCCCAACATCACCGGCCTTCTTCCGCGCTCCGCGAGCCAAGCCGACAATGGAATCGTGACCCCGAAGAAGACAACGGCGATCAACTGCATGACGAGGAACTCTGCGCGAGGGTAATGCAATGCCGTCGTTCCCCACGACAGCGCGAACACGGTCATGAGATAGAACAAAACGAATGTAGCCAGGCACACGAGTATTCCGGCAATCACATCGCGGGTGTGTTTCCGGAACACCTGTGCGATCGGGATCTGCTTCGGGTGGGCCCTTTTCATGGCGGACTCGAAGACTGGCGTCTCTGTGATTGACAGCCGAACGTAGAGACCCAGCAGCACGAGAACCGCGCTGGCAAGAAACGGCAACCTCCAACCGAATGCGAAGAACTGTGCATCAGTCAACCACCGAGAGAGGGCGAGGAAGATGCCGCCCGAGAGCAGAAATCCCAGGGGCGCTCCTAGTTGCGGGAACATTCCATACAGGGCTCGCTTCGATGGCGGAGCATTCTCTACCGCAAGCAGAACGGCGCCTCCCCACTCGCCTCCAAGCCCGATTCCCTGTCCGAAACGACACAGGGCAAGAAGAAGAGGCGCAGCGATCCCGATCTTTTGATACGAAGGCAAAGTCCCAATGACAAAAGTCGAGATACCCATCGTCAAGAGCGCGAGAACAAGTGTCCGTTTGCGCCCGATGCGATCGCCAAAATGCCCGAAGAGGGCCGAGCCGATGGGCCGGGCGACAAATGCAATTGCAAACGTGGCCAGCGACGCCAGAACTGAGGATGCCGGATCGCTTTTGGGGAAGAACAGCTTGGGAAAAACGAGGACCGCGGCCGTCGCGTAGATATAAAAGTCGAAGAATTCAACTGCCGTTCCGACGAGGCTTGCGAACAGAACCTGTCGGGGCGTGTTGATTGATTTCTTTGCAGTCGCGGGGGAAGTCATCAGGTGTCGCTTTCTACTCAATCATGCGCGGGCAACTCCTGTCATGTTAGCCGCATTACGATGGAGTGTGACGCAGCCAGTTCTGTTCACCATCGGCCACTCGACCCACTCTCTCGAAGAGTTCATCGAGCTTCTTCGAACTCACGGAGTGCGGCACCTCGTAGACGTTCGATCAATTCCGAAATCGAGGCATGTGCCGCAGTTCAACTCGGAGCCGTTGTCAGACTCGATCAAAGCCGCAAATATTGCATACACGCATCTGAAGAACCTGGGAGGACGGCGCCACAGCCGGAAAGACTCCATCAACACCGGATGGCGCAATACTTCGTTCCGCGGCTATGCGGATTACATGGCTACGCCGCAGTTCGCCGAAGGACTTGAGGAATTGATACAGATTGGCACAGCGGCTCCGACAGCCATCATGTGCGCCGAGGCCGTTCCATGGCGCTGCCATCGATCTCTCATCGCGGATGCTCTTATTTTGAAAGGCTGGGAGGTGCGCGACATTCTGACGACTGCTCCGCCTGCTCAACACAAACTCACACCATTTCTTGTGGATGTGAAGGGTCAGCCTACTTACCCAGATCCGGGCGAAACAAGACCCTTGTTCGATGATCATTGATATGCCTCGACCGGCTCACTACCGCCTTTGTTTTACCCTAGAAGGTTGGATCATTTCGGAGTTTGCATGACCACCATCAAGCAAGAAGACTTTATCGCCAGCGTCTATGGCGCGCTGCAATACATCAGCTACTACCACCCGACTGACTACATCGAGAGCCTGGCCCGCGCCTATGAGCGCGAGCAATCTCATGCTGCAAAGGATGCGATGGCGCAGATCCTTATCAACAGCCGCATGTGCGCGGAAGGCCATCGCCCCATCTGCCAGGACACGGGTATTGTCAACGCCTTCATCAAGGTGGGGATGGATGTTCGGTTCGAAGGGCCCGATGGCGGAGCTCCTACTCTCGACGTTCAGGGGATGGTGGATGAAGGCGTCCGGCGCGCCTACACCGATCCCGACAATGTTCTGCGTGCATCGATGCTGGCCGACCCGGCCGGTGCACGCAAAAACACTCGCGACAACACGCCCTCGGCAGTGAATGTAGAACTGGTCCGCGGCGATACGGTCGAAATCACCGTAGCGGCGAAGGGCGGCGGCTCCGAGGCCAAGAGCAAGTTCGTCATGCTGAACCCATCGGACTCCGTAGTCGAATGGGTTTTGAAGACGGTGCCAACGATGGGCGCCGGGTGGTGTCCGCCGGGAATGCTGGGAATTGGCATCGGTGGCACTGCCGAGAAGGCGATGCTGCTGGCAAAGCAATCGCTGATGGATCCGATCGACATCCAGGACCTGATTGCCCGGGGCGCCAAAACAACGGCTGAGAAGCTTCGCATCGAGCTTTACGACAAGGTGAATCGCCTCGGTATCGGTGCCCAGGGGCTTGGGGGGCTCACCACTGTCCTCGACGTCAAAGTTATCGATACCCCGACTCACGCCGCCAACCTGCCTGTAGCTATGATCCCCAACTGCGCAGCGACGCGACATGCACACGTTGTCCTGGATGGCTCGGGCCCTGCCTATCTCGACCCGCCATCGCTGGATACGTGGCCAAAGCTCACCTATGACGTTTCGCGAGCTAAACGCGTGAACCTGGACACCGTGACTCGCGCTGAAGCTGATACGTGGAAGCCGGGGGAAGTTCTGCTGCTGAACGGCAAACTTCTCACAGGCCGCGACGCCGCCCACAAGCGGATGACGGATATGCTGAGCCGTGGCGAGAAATTGCCTGTCGATTTCAAGGATCGCTTTATCTACTATGTCGGACCGGTCGACCCCGTTCGCGAAGAGGTAATTGGCCCGGCAGGACCAACGACGGCTACGCGAATGGATAAGTTTACGCGCCAGATGTTGGCGGAAACCGGTCTCCTCGGCATGGTCGGAAAAGCGGAGCGAGGGCCAACCGCCATTGAGGCCATCAAGGAATTCGGCGCCGTCTACCTAATGGCAGTAGGTGGGGCAGCGTACCTTGTGTCGAAGGCGATTGTCGGCGCTAAGCAGCTCGCCTTTGAAGACCTTGGCATGGAAGGGATCTATGAATTCGAGGTCAAAGACATGCCCGTTACGGTTGCAGTCGATGCCAAGGGAACAAGCGTGCATCAAACGGGTCCCGCGGAGTGGCAGCAACGGATTGCGGGGATTCCAATCCTGCAGTAGTCGGAGCTCAAGAGCTCGCAGCCGGGGCTTCCGTGCGGCCGATAACCGCAGCGGCGACGCAGTTGCCCACTACGTTCATCATGGTCCTGCCCATGTCCATGAGGGTGTCGACGCCCAGGATGAGAAGAATCGGCGCCGTGGGCAGGTGCACGGCACTGGCGGTTGCAAGCAGGACGACCAATGAGGCGCGGGGTACACCTGCGATTCCTTTGCTGGCAGCCATGAGTACGAGGACGATAGCGAGTTGTCGTCCGAAGGCAAGATGCATCCCGGCTGCCTGGGCTACGAAGATTGCGGCCATGGAGAGGTACACGCTGCCGCCGGTCATGTTGAAGCTGTAGCCCGTGGGGATCACGAACGAGACGATCCAGCGCGGGACGCCGAATTCCTCCATCCGCTCCATCGCTAGAGGAAGAGCAGCTTCGGATGTGGTGGTCGCGAACCCTATGGCTGCAGGCTCACCTACGGCGGAGATGAACTTTCCGACAGGAACGCGGAAAAGCATGAGCGTCGGTATCAGTACGAGAAGACTGAAGGCTGTGAGGGCAACGTAGTATGTGCCGACCAGCTTGACAAGCGGCAGCAAGGTCGCAATACCGGTGTTTCCAACGGTGTAGGCTATTGCGGCGCCTGCAGCAAGCGGTGCTAGGTACATGATGAACCGCGTGAGCTGGAACATCACATCAGCCAATGACTGCAAAACACTCACCAGAGGAGCTCGCTTCTGATCGGAGATCATGGCAAGAGCCGACCCGAACAGGATGGAGAAGATTGCGACCTGGAGGATCTGGTTTTGCGCCACGGCTTCGGCAATGTTGTTGGGGAAAAGATTGAGGATGATCTGCTGCCAGGTTTGCGGGGCCTGCGCGGCGGCAGGTTGCGCCGTTTCGAGCGCGGCTGGAATGACAACACCCCAACCGGCTCCGGAGATATTCATGGCGACCACGCCAATGATCAACCCCAGCGTCGTTACTACCTCGAACAAGATGAGAGCCTTGATCGCTACCCGGCCGACCGATTTGAGTTCGCTGTGGCCGGCAATACCCGTGGTGATCGTTGCAAAGAGCAATGGCGCGACGATCATGCGGATGAGGCGGAGGAAAAGGTCCCCGGGAAGGCGAACCTGCGCGGCCACGTGCGGAGCGTCGATGCCGAGTTCGATCCCGGCGAGCATCGCCAGGAAAGTCCAGCTCATCAGCGAGGAGCGACGCACCGTGTAGAGGAGAAAAGAAGCAATACCGATCCAGCGGACGGTGGCTGCTACTTCTGACGCATGAACGAAGGCGAGCGCGATTCCGGCTGCCAGAAGAACAGCGCCAGCCAGAAGCGACACACGCGCCACTCGGTCTTTCGAAACGGAACGCGTTTTCGTCGCAGTCGCCATCGAGAGCTAGTTCACTGCCGGACGTTTGAGCTTCATCGCCTCAGCCGTCATATCGGTGTATTTCAGGCCTGCACCGGTGTTGAAGAGAACGACGCGATCGGCAGGCCTGAGGAATCCATTCGCGAGGAGCTTGTCATAGGCCGCGGTCACGCTCGCGCCCTCCGGTGAAAGGAAGATGCCCTCGTTTCGACCCCAGTCAAGGATCGAAGCGAGTATCTCGTCATCGCTGACGGCCATGGCCAGGCCATTCGACGCGCGTACGATATCGAGAATGATGGTGTCGCCGTACGGCTTGGGAACGCGGAGACCAGCGGCGAATGTTGCCGCGTCCTGCCACATGGTGCTCACATTCGCGCCCTGCTCGAATGCGCGCGCAACGGGTGCACATCCGGTAGATTGCACCGCGATCATCTTCGGTCGTTTGCCCGGGCGTACCCAGCCCAGTTGCTCCATTTCCTCGAACGCTTTCCACATACCTATCAGGCCTACGCCGCCGCCGGTCGGATAGAAGACAGCGTCGGGATACTCCCACCCGAGTTGTTCAACGAGTTCGTATCCCATGGTCTTTTTACCCTCGACGCGAAACGGCTCTTTGAGAGTGGAGATGTCAAACCAGCCCTCGTGCTGCTTGCGTTCCTGCACGATGCGCGCACAGTCGGAGATGAGGCCGTTCACGAGTTCGACATGAGCACCGTATGCGACGGCTTCGACGTAGTTGGCAAAGGGTACATCACGCGGCATGAAAATGTGCGCTTCGATCTGTGCGGCGGCGGCGTAGGCGGCGAGGGCGCCGGCAGCATTTCCCGCCGAAGGCACGGCGAGTTTGCGAAGGTTGTAGTGCCGCGCCATCGTGACTGCCATGGCGAGGCCGCGAGCCTTGAAGGTGCCAGTCGGGTTTGCGCCCTCTTCCTTGAGAAACGCGCCTTCGTGGCGTCGGCTCTTGAGCATCGGGGTCCAGCCTTCGCCCAGCGTCACGGGCTGGGCCGTGGGCAAAACAGAGCGATAGCGCCACATGCCTGACCATGGTCCTACCGCATTGCCCGCGATCACTTCGCGCGGATTCGTGCCTTCAAGAGGCGAAAGATCATATCGAACGAAGAGCGATCCGGCTGGCTGCGTTGGGCATTGCGTGCACACGGTCTGCGGCGTGTCGGCAGAGATGTGGGCGTGGCAGCGAGCGCATTCAAGATAAGCGATGGAAGGCATCAGTTCCTTTAGGCTACTGGATCAGCTTACCTGCCAGAGTTCCGTAGTAGCCGAATGAGCATCGACGCGTTGCTAGAACTTTGACTCGAATTCGCGGAACCGTTTCTCCAGTTCCCACTGGGCCGCCGCCTTCTCGTTCGCGTCGAGGAAAGCTTTGCAGGCAGTGGACGGTTTTGAACCGCCGAGGATCTGCGCCTTGCATGCCGTAGCTGGCGTCATAAATGCGTCTGGAGTCGCCCACAGGCTAGTGCCCGGAAGGAAGTTATGCTCCATACCCGTTCGCGCAAGCTGCTTCAGATCGGCATACGTCAGGCGATAGTCATTCGCGGCGCGGACATACTCATGCATCAAGTCGATGCGGCTGACCGCCTGATCATCCGTCGATAGCGCCACAGGGACATGCGCGGCGCGGTAGTACTGAAATGGGTGGCGGTCGCCGGTGATTCCGAGAATGCCATCGTTGGAGGTCAGGTTGACCTCGACCATGACGTGCTTGCGCGCCATCTCTTTCAGCAGTCCCTGCGCATCGTCCTCGTACATGACGTCGACGCCGTGACCGATGCGTTCCGCATGGGCGACCTCAACGGCCTGGCGCACATGAAACTTCAGGCCTTCTGGCGGCACCATCCCTGGCGCAAGTTCCCCGGCGTGCAGCGAGATGTGGACCTTCGGATACAGGCCATGGAGGTATTCAACCATTTTCATATGCAGCGAGTAGTCGCGCATCGCAACCATGTAGTCCTCAGGCTGTACGAAGTTGATCCCGATCCAATCGTCTGAACCCTGCTCAATGGCCTGCTGCACAGTTTCGAAACCCAGCAGAGTCTGGGCAAAAACCTGTTCAGGAGAAAAGGCGCGCAGTACCTGGTAAATGAATCGCACCTGCACGCGGCACGCCGATGAGGCCTGGGGTGTTCCGCATTTTTGAATGTCATTGCGCGCTTCGACCGCCTTCCGGGTCTCCTCGCGATCCAATGCGATCTCGTCGCGAAGGCCATGCTCGATGAGCGCCTGGCGCATCTGGGCGAAGTCGGGATTCCAGCCAATTTCATGCGCAATGCGCGCCGCATGCCCAAACGGGGGAGTGTGCATCAGCTCCAGGTATTGATTGTTCTCCGCGTCAGAGCGGCGGGTGATCTCGTCGAGCCATTGCCCGATGTGGGACTTATCCAGTCCGCCAAAGCGATCGAAGGTTGAAAAGAACTGATCATGTCCGCTGAAGCCGGGAGTTGGAACGTAGTTGCGCATCGAGAAAGCGTCGATGACGCGATCGTAACGATCCTGCTGGCTTGGCGTAAGACTGCTGCCATTGAGTTCTGCTGCGGATAATAGGGGCGCTTTGCATGGTTCTTTAGCGGTCTTGCCTTGTGCGTCGCGTGCAAACTGCGCTTTTACGGGATCGATGCACACCTTGTCCTCAGCAGCGATGCGGATCAGCGTCTCTGCATAAACGCCGGCGGTCAGATGGACGTGCAGGTCTGCGCCCTTGGGGAATTGCGCCAGAAAGGCCTGCACTGCAAGTGGACCCTGACGAACCGCAACTTGGTACGCGCGCGCCACGCGAGTCTCGGCTCCTGCCGTAGCTGGCTGCCCCGGAGCCGCACAGACTGCCCCGGGTGCCAGCACCGAGGTAATGAGGCCGAAAGAAACTACACAACGAGTTCGAAATGATTGCACGTGCATGGTTTGCATTCCAGTTTACGAGTATCGCGCCGATTGGGAAGCGTTATCTGGCATCTCACCCCGACGGCAAAGTCATCGAATTGTCATCGGAGAGCGATCTCATACCGTTATGTGCAAAGCAATGACACCTTCGTGGGGGTAAGAAAAGGCATTCTTCCAAAGCAGCTGCATCCAATCAATCAGCAGGCGTACTCAGGTCCCTCAGCGTTGAGGTCGGCAGGTAGAGCGATTTCTTTACGCAACGCGGGACGCACCGCCATCCAGACTTATCTAAAGGTCGATACACATAGATGGAATCAACCATTACTGCTGTAGGGCAGCAGGTCTCAAGGCGCTCTTTTCTTCGAGGAGCGATGTTCGGCGCTGGCGGCCTGGCACTCTACGCAGGCGTTTTCGAACGCCACTGGCTTGAGATCGTTCACACCGATGTTGCAATCAGTGGCCTTCCGGCAGCCTTCGACGGGATGCGGGTAGCGCAGCTAAGTGACATCCATCTTGATGAGTTCACTGAGCCCTTCCTGCTGCGCGATGCAATTGACCAGATCAACCGCGCCAAGCCAGACATGGTGTTGCTTACCGGAGACTATGTCAGTGCCGAGGTGCTGCCGCGTCATCTGACGGCCAAAGCCACCTGGCAATGTGGAAGCATGTTGAGCAAGATCGAGTGCGCCGAGCGCTATGCAATCTTCGGGAATCATGATGTGTGGGCAGGCGAGGAACATGTGGGCGATGCGCTCACTTCGAACGGAATAACCGTACTCAAGAATGCGTACCTTCCCCTGGAGCGAGGCGGCTCCAGACTGTGGCTTGCGGGACTGGATGATCCCGTGTGCGGAAGACCTGACCCCGACAAAGCGATTCCTTCGTCGATACGAAATAAGGCCGGCGAACCAATCATCCTGATGTGCCACGCGCCGGATTTCGTGGATGAGCTTCGGGATCACCCGGCAGGGCGGGCAGTATCGTTTGTGCTGAGCGGCCACACGCATGGCGGGCAGATACGGCTGCCGTTCGTGGGCCCACTTCATCTGCCGCCCGGCGGCCGCAATTATGTTGAAGGGATGTTCCAGGTCGGCTCGATGCAGTTGTACGTGAACCGCGGCATCGGCAGCGTCGGAGTGCCGTTCCGATTCGACTGCCGCCCGGAAATTACGATCTTCACACTGCGCACAGCTTAAAGCGCGGAACTCTATCGGGGTGCAGGCGGGTTGTTCGATGCCTGTGGCTGCGCTCCCGGCGTGATCTGCTCCATTGGCAATTCCAGCGCAAACAGGCTTGAATCACCCTGATCAGCGTGAACCCACATTCCGTGGAAAGCCTGTCGCAAACCGGGGTGCTGCGCGAGCAATGCCGTCATCACGTCCGTGACCTGCTTGCGCGCTTCAGTCGGTGTTCTGAGCTGGGCGGCCTGCGTGGGATTGGGAATGTAGTGGACATCCAGATCGAGTCCGCCAAACTGTGTGGTGGTGTCGATCGCGCTCAGGCTGTACGTAGATCCCTGCGCGTTCAGGCTTACCTGAGTCTTATCGGCCGGAAAGTCCTTTGGGTGCGCCTGCTGAGACTCCTGCTGCAGCTTCTGCAGGTTTGGGCTTGAGATGAAATCGACTGGGCTCAGCAGCCCTTCGGCGATGTGGTAGTAAAGCCAGGCAGTCCAGTTGTCCTTCGATTGCTCGTACTTGCGCGCTTCTACCCAATACCACAGCCCGTCGTGATCGGCGTGGATCATCGGCTTCGCATAGAAGCCTGCAAGCTGCCATTGATTGCCCGGAGCGCTGGCGAGAATGAGCGATATCTGCTGCGGCTCTTTCACACCGGTCGCGTGCAGGATGACGAGCGCGTATGTGCCCGGAGGGATTCCGTTGAACGTGAGGACGACGATTGGAGAGCCGCAGAAGAACTGTGTTCGCTCCGCGCCCGGAGCGTCCTTCGAGGCGTCAAGCAGATACACCGAGTCGACCGTCATCGTGGCCGTCTGGACGAGAGGCTTGAGGCTCGTCACCGTTGAAGCAATGCCGTCAAAGTCGGAGGCGATAGCGGGCAGCAGCTTGGCGCGCAAAGCCTGCGTGTCGCCGCTTTGAACGATGGCTCCGAAAGTGTGAGCCTCTCCAGTGAACGTGGACCTTTGCGCAGGGCTCATCTGAGACTGAGTCGTGCAGGTCGCGCCGTAGGCGCACAATGTGGAACCGGCAAGGGCCACACACGTAGACAGGAAAAAAGCGCGATGCAAGAATTCCCTTTTTTCGAACATGTTTAGTCGTCCAGCGGCCGCAGAAGAATAGATCCGCTACTGAATAGGATGCTAGTTCATGACAGTGCGCCCGGGAAGTCATGAGCGCGCCCGGCCCGTGACGGAAGATTCACAGTTGGCCTTTTTACGATCGCGCCGTTTTACAAAGCCGATCCCAGATTGTGAACCAAGACAGTCTACAAACCTCTGAGGACAAGGGGTTTCCGGGTAAATATTACTGGAATCGCGTAGTAAGTTCACGGCTGACACCGAGTCACAATCCCGGTTGGAGAATTAGTGCTGAAACAGGGTTGTCGGGCTGTATCAAACATGAAATATTTCTGGAAAGCTTTAAGAGATTGGTTGCCTCACGGGCCCGATTTTTGAAGGAAGTGAATCGCTTCGAAACTCAGGATGGGCTCCAGCACGAGGAGCTTGGCCGTGATGTGGCAGAGACGGAAGATCCGGCTCTTCCGCAACGTTGAACCAGAGGTTGCTGGGTAGTACTCTCAGGCGGTTCCCCGCCCTGTGTCTCAGAACAGCCCTACACAATTCAGTTACAACGCTCCTTGTGAGAAGGCGCAAGCGGATTTGAGTCGCAATCCGCGTGGGAGAGCTGCGCATTTCTTTCAGCGCAATGGAACTCGCACTTAGAAAGCTGGTACGCAGCACCCGCTGAGGCGAATGAAACGAAACTCTTGAAGCAAAATCGCGAGCAACGCAAACCCAGACCCCCGATCGAATCGAGGATCTGCCAACTCAAACCCCACCGACCATTTTCATTCGACGAGAAGGAACTGATGAAAACCCCGCAGAGCATTTGTATCGCTATTCTCCTGTTTTTCTCGGCAATAATTCCATCATCCGCAAGCGTCGTCATCAACGCTCCGGCGAACGGCAGTACCGTGAAGTCGCCATTCAGCCTGTCGGCTTACACCTCTCTCTGTTCCGGGCAACAAGTCACAGCAACGGGCTACTCGCTCGACAACAGTTCGAACGACACCATCTTCAAGACTCCGGCAATCACAACCTCAGTCTGGGCCCCAGCAGGAGGCCATACCCTGCACGTCAAGGCATGGGGAGTTGATGGAGCGCATTGCGTTACTGACGTCGCAATCATCGTGGGAACGTCATCCGTGGTTCCTACGGATGCTTCAAGCGTCAGCAGCATCCAGACCTTTGGCGGTTGGTACTCGGTCCACGATGGAGGAACACCAGGAACTTCAAGCGGCTGGTCCGCTGTGACGAGTTCGCCATCGAGAACCGGCACTGCAAGAAAATTCGCGATGACATACAAGTACTTTGGCGGCCATCGTTACAGCATTTCGTTTGGAGATGATGAGGGAGCAACGAACTTCATCCTGGATACCTGGGTCTATCTCCCGGCTGGCGACACCGGATTGAAGAATCTGGAGTTGGACATGAACCAGGTGATTTCCGGCGGGCAGACAGTCCTCTACGGGATGCAATGCGATGGCTGGACGGGCACATGGGACGTATCCATCAACAAGGGAACGACCACAAAGCCCTGGAACGCCTGGGCTCACACGTCAGCGCCCTGCAACGTTCAGAGCTGGGGCAAAAATCAATGGCACCACATCCAACTCACCTGTTCGCGAAATGACACAGGATGGATCACTTACAAATCCGCAGCGGTGGACGGCGTGTCGCATCCGATCAACAAGACCGTCCTCGGCGCATTCATGCTGGGGTGGAGGCCAACGCTGCTGGTGAACGTTCAGCTCGACGGCGCGACGAGCGGAAGCGGATCAGCTGAATTGATCATGGACAACCTGACAATTCATAGATGGTGATTCAGTCGACTAGGCAAAAAGAAAATGAGCCCGCCGGATCAACTCCGGCGAGCTCATTGACTGTATGGGCGAACTGGCCGATCAAGAGAGAGCTGGATCGGTGTTCGTAGAACCCGTCCGACCGTATTCAACATTCCGATCGAGCCCTGGCGCGGATGTTGCAGGAAGAATGGCAGCGGCGTGGCTCACGACTGCTCTCTTTGCATCTTCGATCGCCATCGGAGCTATCACCGTCAAGCCACCCACCACGCGGTTGATATCAAAATAGGCTTTCCGATTTTGGCGAATGAAGTCGACGGGATACTCCGGTTTTCGCGCGCGCGCAGCTTCGGGATCAGCATCGAGGAGGTAGCTGATGTCGGGCCGGGGAACCAGAGCCATGATGAACCGGACATAGATTCTGACAAATAAGTTGTCCAATTTCATGTTCGCGAGTTCATCGTAGGTGTAGCGATCGAAGATAACGAATTCCACATCGCCCGCCACGGCGCGCTTGAATACCCTGCGCGTGGAGAGGGCATCCGCGAAATATAGAAACATCCGAATGCAGGTCATGGGAAAACCCTGCACATTCTTGTCGCGTCGGTTGATTGGTTTTTCTGGCGAGCCGATTCCCTTCTCGCCTTTGAACACTCGATGGCCGGTGCCCTCACGGACGTCTTTGAGTTGCGCAATATCGTCCCAGAAGCGAAACACCCGGTAGCGAATCCCTTGCTGCGTAAGGAATGCGCACAGGTTATCGATTTGAGTAGTTTTACCAGCGCCGTCCACGCCTGAGAAGCTAACGGTTCTAACCTTTGCTGCCGTATTCATTTTTTGTTTTATGGCCTCAGAAAGATCAAGGTGTGCTGTGGCTCGCCTTCGACATGCCGGCAATTGCGCCTATTGCGGCTCCTCCAGCAATGATGAGCCCGAGGCTGATCACAATCGCGCGGACTCGACGCTGCTTAGCCGGAGCGATTGCCGCGCCGGCGGGGCGCGATCCCGGCACACCGGTAGGCTTTTCATACGGTGCAGCGGCCGTGCCAACGGGAGGCTGCTGCGCGGGTTGACTTTGCTGTGGCGATGCCTGGTCTTGCGGCACCGGCTGATTTTGCTGCTGCGGCGGCGCAGGGGGCTGCGCCTGCGGCACCGGAGCGGAAGGAAGCTCTTCAGCAGGCTGCGAACTGCTGAACTCCGCCGTGCTGACCAGCGAGGGGGCGGCTTGCGGATTCTTCGCAGGCTCCTGGGCGGTTCCGAGAGTCGGCTGTATGAGCAGCATTGCACACAGAGCCATAACGAGCGGGCCCTTGAGTCCGGCGCAAACGAAACTGCTGTTCCGCCGGAAGCTGCCATATTTCAACATCTCACTCCTCACTTTCATGCCGCGTTCATTTCCGATTTTTCGTCGCCGAGCACCGGGTTCTGGAGTTGGATGAAGTCAAGCTGCGGCTTATGAAAGCTTTCGACCGCATCGCTGATGTCCGCGAACGAATGAAACAGAGTGCTGACTTCGGCAGCCTTCAATGCTGCCTTCACTTCGAGGCTGAGGCAGGCAAGGCGAACATCGCCGTTCCGTTTCATGGCTTCTTCTAGGCAACAGAGTAGGAGGTGAATCGCGGATCGGTCCAGTTCACGCACTTCAGAGCAATCGAGAACCACCGCTGGCCGATCCACGACGATGCAGCCCTCAAGGGCCTTGTAGAGCTCTTGACGCTGCGCTCCGGAAATTCGCTCAGGTAATTTCCTGACTGCGACTGATCTGATTTTTGTTCTCATCCCTGTTCCTTTTGAAACTGATTTAGAGAGCTGCAAAGCAAGTTGAAACAATCGACCTCTGGATCAAAAACTCAAAGCATCCGCGCGAGTTCTGCGGCCGGATTCCTGGTTGAATGCGTTAGCACGTTCTTGGCATAACGGAAGAGCGTGATGAGATTCGTCCTGTACCAGCAGCACTCCGTCATGCGCGGCGAGAGTCCGCAGATGAATCGCAATTTGCCGACAGCTTCGGGAGAATGCATCAGGGCGCCTGTCAGGCGATGATTGCCATCGACGACGGTAAGCGGTTCCGATTCGCTTGTCCCGATCAGGATCACAGAATTAAGCCCGGTGTCTTCCGTATCAAATAGCCGGCTGATGGCGTGGATCTTGGATACAAATGCGGAGTCGAGCACATCCGCGTTTTTTGTCATTCCCTCTGCAATGTGAATGCAGGAGAAACGTCCATTTGCGACCTTGCGCCATTGCGCGCGCGGAAACATGCGAACGCTCGCGAGATCCTCGTACTTGATCTCCGCTTCATACCACTCGGTGTCTTCCGGGATTTCGCGCCAGAGGTAAGAATGACGGATGAAGAAAAGAGCACGACGCTTCGCATTCTCTTCAGCATCCTCAAAATCCGGATTCAGCACGATCTCGCTGAGTGTTTTCTGGTACTCGCGAAAGGCCGGAACATGGAAGTCGCTCTTCAGGAACTCGGCGATAGCTGCGTCTTCCGAGATTCGACGGATCAGGCGCACCGGGCGAGTCGAGCCGGGCTCCAGAATGTCCTTGGGATCAGTGAGCGAGTTGATGAGGAACGGCACCGCCACGAAGATGAACAGGAGGACCATCAGCACCAATTGCACGAGCACAACTTCGCGAAGCGAGGAGTGGAAGAAGCAGAACGCGGCGAGGAGGATGCCGCTGAACGCCAGCTGAACCCAGCTGGTGTTTGCAATCTTGTACGACATCTCGAAGGTGATGATGACTCCAGCCAGTGAATAGATCACGGTCGCAAGAGCGTAAAGGGCGAGGAGGTAAGGCAAGTTGTATTTGCCTGCGATCGAGAAATCGGGGCCGAACAAGTGGGTCCAGAGTTCGGCCGGTGCGATGCAGAGCGCAAGTGAAATGGCCGCACCGACGCCCACCACGAGAGCCAATGCAGTCGCGATGACTCGCAAATCCCTTCGCTCTTCGTTGCTTGTACCGGCAACCAGCGGGAAGGTGGAGTTCACAACAGCCTGCGAGAACGAGAAGATCACGCGGCCGACCATCGCAACCGCTGCGTAATAACCCGCTTCGCGCGCGAGGAAGAAGTGATTCACCAGAACGATTCCGCCGTTGTTGATGATCATTTGTCCCGCGAAGAAGACCGCGGCCTGGAAGGTCTCATGCGCTGCATGCGAATAGCGGATTGGGAGCGTTCCGCGGCCAGTCAGCTTGACCCGCACCGTGACGTACGCGATGGCGATGGCAGCGGAGTTTGCTGCGATGACGCCCTTGAGTCCCCATCCCATCGAGATCAATGCCAGCGAGCCCACCAGGCGGACAAGCTGCTCAGTAACGAGGTTTGCAGCGAGATTGCGGAATCCACACGAGCCTTGAACGTAACCGCGTCGCGCGCCGAGTGGCACGTAAAACGCTGCGCCGATGGCGATGATGCCGACAAGGCTCGCAGCAGGAAGGTTAAGGTAGTTAGAAATTCCGTTCTGGAAAGCGACGAGGCCGAGAGCAACTACAATTCCGCAAATCCAGGAAGCGCGATGGAATAGGCGATAGACAGCCGACTTCGCCTCGGCTGTGGGCTGCTGAGCGACGATCTTGGTGGCGATGAGTTGGAATGCCAGCGTAACTGCCGACAGGAGGACGAGGATCGTGTAGATGACAGTTGCGTGTCCGAAGCCCTTTGGTCCCAGATAGCGGGCGACCGCAATGTTGTACGCAAGATTGATGGCAGTGTTCAGGCCCGAGCCCGATAACAGGACAATGCTGCCTGAGACAATCCGTGCCTGCAGGGTCTTTCTACTTGGCACTGAGGAAGTGGCCACCTAAACTCCAGAATTCGATTGGATGTGGAGCCGTCTCGGTCTCCAGCTGATGTGGGGTAAACTCTTGAGACGGCCGTTACTAAATCAGATGCTGTAAACAACCTCTTAGCTGCTCGATGATGACCTAAGTGCAAGCCTAATTGGCTACAACCGAGGGGGTTCCAGCGGCTTCTAATTAGGTATTGATGCTCAACCGATTATGTGTACTCTTGCTCCTATCCTACTTCCCGCACGGGTGTCTGAGCTCGGCCGCGGATGCGCCCCTACAACTTAAGTATCGGGCATCGGGCAATGCGCCGCAGGTGCTCGCGCTTTATGAGGCCTGGTTCGGGCATCCTCGGCACATTTCTGTTGGCTATTCCTCGCAAGATCCCGATGTGATCGACCGTCAGATCAAGTCCGCTAAGGCAATGGGAATCACGGGCTTTGTAGTGGATTGGTATGGTGATCGCGAGCCTTTTATCAACCAGGCTTATTCAGAAATGCAGAAGGCGGCCGGGAAGAACCACTTCAAGGTCGCGATGATGTACGACGAGACCGACCACGAGGAGGACGCGACGGATGTGGCGATCGCGGACTTCACCGTCTTCCATGACACCTACCTGGCAACTAAGGCGGAGGGGTACGACGCCTACCTGAACTATCAGGGTCACCCGATCATCTTCATCTTCCCGAAGAGCGGCCACACGAACTGGGATAAGGTGCGTGCCATGGTGAACACGTGGGATCCAGCTCCCCTGCTGATTCAGGAGAACTTGCCGGGGCAGTATGCCAATGCCTTCGACGGCTTTTACGCATGGGTGAATCCCGGTGAAAAGGGCTGGACCGCAGACGGCAGCAACTGGGGCGAACAATATCTGAGCAACTTCTATCAGACGATGAAGACCAAGCACCCCGACAAGCTGATCGTGGGCGGGGCGTGGTCTACGTTCGACGACAGCAAGGCCCACTGGGGGCTCAACCGGCACATTTCGGCCCGCTGCGGCCAGACTTATCAGGACACCTTCAATTACTGGCGAAAAGTGTTCCCTCCGGACCAGGTCCCCCCGTTCATCCTGCTCGAAACATGGAATGACTACGAAGAAGGAACGGCGATGGAAAAAGGGATTGATAACTGCGGCAAGGGCGGCGGCCAGATGAAGCCGATGTCTACGGCGGGCGCAGGACCTTCAGGTGGGCCCAGCGGCGGACACTGAGAAAATCAGACGTGGGTGGTTCGGGCCTGCCCCGCACCGCCCATGAACGATAGTGAATTTGCTACTTAATACAAAATCAAGGACTTATATAGCAGGGCTGGGCAGCGCTTTCTAAGAGCTAAGGAGATTCTTGTAAATTATTCTATTCAGGCCACTTATTTGCAAGTTATTCAAAGAGCTCAACTTAATCCAGGCCAGGCTCAGCTCTCATGCCGCGTGCTCAATTCCTGACCGTCTCATAACAGAGTGGAACTAGTTTTTCTGAAATTCTTCTATCGAAACGACTTATTTCTAAGTTCCTGCTACTGCTCAATTTACTAACTCAGGCAGCTGGCACCGATAGCTGTGGGAGCTGACTACGTATATTTTCCTCCCAAACTGGCTAATAATCTGCAAAAGGTCAAAAATCCAGGATGACCCAGTTTTTGGGCCGAAGACCCGTGCAAGAGACGCACCGGTTGAATGCCCCAGCAGAAAACAAAAACCCCGTCGACTCAGCGACGGGGTCAGGAATGAACTTTTCATCAGGGTTATGCTGCGTCTTGCTCCTGGAAGCTGCCGGCCTGCATTGCCGACAGACCGCCTGCGATGCCATAGCTGCCCACGGGGACCTCGATCGTGCCAGTTTCGGTCTGGATGCTGACCTGGGGACGATGAACGTGGCTGATGAGGGAAAGTGGACGGTTGCGAACTTCGTCGTAGATTCGGCCGACATACTCGCCAAGGATGCCGATTGAGAGCATCACCAGGCCTCCGACGAAGAACATCGCGCTGGCCAGCCCGAAAGCTGCAGTAGCTACGGAACTCTTGGGGATGAACATGCAGAGCAGCATCAGCATGGAGACGCTCAGCGTGAACCCAAACAGTCCGAAGCTCAGCCTGAGCGGCTTGTAGCTGAAGCTGGTGATCGCATCCATCGCGTACTTGATACGGCTGATGAAGGAGAGTTTGCCTTCTCCGCCGAGACGATCCTGACGGTCGTAGTAAACGATGGCGTTCTTATAGCCTACCCAGGCGCGAAGGCCGGGGAGATAACGGTTCTTTTCCCGCATTGCGAGAACGGAATCGAGGGCCCTGCGGTCCATGAGGCTGAAGATGCCGGCGTTGAGCGGAATCGGATAGTCGGAGAGCGAGCCCATGACGCGATAGAACAGGGGGAAGAGGAATGCCAGCATCTTCCGGCTTTCCTGACGGCTGCGGCGAACGCCAACCACCACCTCTGCCCCTTTGCGCCAGGCATCGATCATGCGAGGAAGAACCTCGGGAGGATCCTGGAAGTCACCGTCCATGAGAATGACGGCACGCCCGCGTGCGGTCTGGAGGCCTGCGTTAATGGCGCCCATGTGACCCCAATTGCGAGAGAGTTCTACGACAACCACATGCGAATCAACAGCCTGCAGCCCACGAAGAAGTTCGAGCGATGAGTCAGTTGAACCATCGTTGACGTAGACAATTTCGTAGTCGTCCACCGCCCCCTTCAAGGCAGATGCGAGGGCCTCGTTCAGCTGCTCGATCAGCTCTTCTTCGTTATAAATCGGTATGACGATTGAGATCATTTCAGCTCCTGTTTGATCGCATTGGGTGTCCCGCAAGAGGGTTTTTCACCCGGCCCAAATTGTTTAGATGCAGTTAATTTCGAATTCACTGTTCCTCAGCCTGAAAAATACGCACCCGCCAGCGAACTTCAGAAGGGGTGAGAACCACGACGTACCTGGTTTTTACCTGCTGTGTTCCCAACGACTTGCCGCCACTGGACAATTGCACATCGTATTCGACATCGTCGGCGAGCTGAATAGAGAGCCCTTCCGGCGAATAGAACAAGATTTGCACGTCGTGGGAGCGATCGCGATAGGTGGTGCTTACACCGGCGGCCGTCTGTTGCTTAATTGTGGCCGCGAGTTTCTCCTTGGCTGAACCGACAAAGTCCCGGTCGAGGAGATCGGGGCGGTTCTGATTGAGGGCCTTGCTCATGCTCTGCCAGGAATCGAGGTAGTTCTGGACCACGGCTTTTGCGGTGGCTTCCTGGAGTTCGCGAGGACCCTGCAGACGAGGCTGTTGGACATGTACTGTGGGCTCATCAGCGGCATAGGCTGAGAGCGAGAGAGCGGTGGAAAAGGCGGAAATCAGCAACATCTGTTTTGGTATCACTGTGCCCACCTAATCTGGTTTCCAAGGACCACACCGCTGGCTACTGAGATCATGGCTCCACGGTGTGCTGGTATTACAGTAGATGCGATTCCTTTCTTGAGGGGAACATCTACTGTGGACTTGGCATCACCGTAGGATGCGGTGAAGGTCACAATGGTACCGTCAGGAATAGCGTTACCACTGCAATCCTTGACGGGGTCGGTGACGAGCTGAATCTTATTGCCCGCCGCTTTCGCGTTCATTTTGATAGTGCAGGGATCACCGGGAACCTGCCCGACGATTCGAGTGCTGGAAATATCCCCGACCTTGGCAATAAATTGCGCCTTGCCCTCGCGCGCAGCAGAGTCCATCTGTGTCCATGCCGCTCCGTGACGGGTCTCCGCCGTCCGGGTCTGGGGAGCGCTACCCGGATTCAAAAGCTGAAAAGAAATCTGCATGGGCTTAGTGATCAGATTCCCGTAGGAATCGAAAACGTAGACTGAACCTGTGATTGCGTTGTGTAAAGCTACAGGAAGACGGGAGGGTTTAGCAATAAAAGTGATGTCAGAAAGTTTTTGCGCGGGGAGGACATCAATCGACCCTGACTGCGTCGAGGAATCCGAGGTCAGCCAGACCGAATAGTGCCCAGCGTTGTACAGCGAGCCCGCAGGAATGGATATGCCAGCTCCCAGCTGGACATCCTGCTTGATCACCTGACCAGGGCCAGCGATATAGATCGTTCCCTTCCCGCTGCCGGCGCTCTGAATGGAGAACGCAGCTCCAGCTTCGATGGTCTTGGGCATGGTGAGATCGCCGGACTGCGCAAAAGCCGTGGTGATTCCGAGAGCGAGGCCACCCAGCAAAGTTGGGATAACTGTCCTCACTGAGCCCCTCCGAAGCTATAAGTCGCAACGACTGTCCGCTGGCTGCTGACCTTGCGGGCGAGGTCTTCCGGGATATGAATGTTGAAGGCAATCGGGGTTCCTGGAAGGAGCGCGTGATCAACATATTGATCGCCGACCCACACGACCTGGCCTGATTGGTCGTAGAACGTACCCATCACGTGCGCGACATTGGCAATCTGACCGCTCTGGTTTACCAGCTGTCCCGTAAGCGAAGCATCAGGTGCAGGCGTCAGCTTCTCATCCTGAATTTCGATAACGGGATCCGCCGATGCCGAAATCAGAGTCGAGAACGGCGTCATGCGCACGCTTCCGACTTGCGAGAGCGTGACGTTCGGGAAGCGAATGAGGAAGGGCGTGACCTGCTTGGGCAGAAGCTGATGCGAGATGTTATCGAAACTGCCTTCTGTGTCGATGACCTTCTGATCCTTAGATAAAAGCGTAGCGGAGACAGACACGTAAGCTGGGATAACATCTTCGTTCAACAACTCACCAAGCAGAACGAGCCCTTCGGCACGCTGCACAGGGTGCATGTCGACGATGCGGACGTGGGGCGCTTCGACGTCATTTGCGCCCCAGTCATCTGCTGAACCGCGGTTGATCACATCCCAGCGGAGATAGTTGACAGGGATGACCTGCGGAGGAACGACTGGCTCTTTCTGGATGGGCCACTCGATTTGCCACTTGCTGCCATTCCTGACCAGGTGAAGCTCGCGGGTGCTGATCGATGGGCCGACGACAGTGGACCACTGCATTTTGAGCCGCACGCTGGCTTCGGAGTCGGTGGCGTGAAGGGGCTGAACCTGAAAATCGCTGAGCGTTGCATAGGTACGAAGATCAGGCCAGCCACTGGTGAGATCGCGATGGAACTGTTGTTCGCTGAATTCGCCCTTGTTGGCAAGGGCTTCATAAGCGCGGCCATATGAGTTCGCACGGATCTGCTCGCCAAGCGTGCGAACGGCGGCTTCCGGTGTACCTGCCGAGGTGGTGAACTGCGCGCCGCTGGCGAAGGCGGCTGCAGACTTACTGGGCCAGAGAGTTCCAATCGTCACCAGAGCTACAGTTGCGGCGGCGAGTACGACAGCCAATAGGCGACTTCCGTTGCTCACGATGCTAGCCTCCCTGACGCGTATTCCTCCTCGGCTGGGGAAGGGAAAGATATTCGGCTCTCCAGGGGAGTGCCTTCTGGAATCAACAAAACGAGCAATGCCAGAATGCTGCTGCCAAACGGGAGAATGCCCCACATCAAACCTTGCCAATGCGGAGGAATCTGGGGCGTGTTAATGGGAGTTGCCGGCGGAACTCCATCCTTGCTCCAAACGATGATGGTGCGGTCGTTGAGATTATCCACTGGCCGCCACCCGGCAAAAGCCAGAAGCGGATCGTAGTAATGATCCCGGACAAAGACCCACTTCAGGCCGTAGTGGTCAGCGTGCTCGAGAATTGCTCGCAGTGAATCGATGCCGTTCTTGCCGAAGAATTTTGAACTGGTAAGCTGTCCGGCGCCGTGCGCAGTAAGCTCGGGAAGCTGGCGGCCAGAGTTCCACTCGCCGTCGACACTCCCTGCTTCCGTTTGCATTGCTAACCGGGCGATCTTGTTGCCGAAGCCGAGTGTCACATAGCGGTAGTTGTTGTGGCCATCGCGGTTGAGCCAGTCGGCCACAGGCTTGGTATCAAATTCCTGCGCATCGGGCGGATGGATGGTGGACCACGCTACGGCGAGCCCACAGGTCATGGCAGCCAGGGTGCAAACCACGGCAACCGCGCGAGTCTTGTAGCGATCGATCAATTCCGTGATGAGGACGCCAAGGAACGGCAGCGCCAGAAGCGTCGCCCAGTAGCTGAAGCGCTCCATGGTGATGACTTCTCCAGCGCGGCGGAGAACGATCTGGCTGACAGGTGTTGTGCCACCCAGCCCGACAAGCATTGCGACCCAGAAGCCGATGAGCAGGGGACGAAGCCGCCGCACGGAGGCTCCGCGCATGAAGATGAACGGAAACGCGAGGATGAGCGCACCATAGGGGACGATGAAGTAGTTTATGCCCCAGAAGGGGCTCAGGATATAGTTGGCGCGGCTGGCGTGGGGAATCGGCTCCTGCGTCACCGGGTTGTGAATGAGGGCGATCCAGAAGGGCAGAAGAACTGCCGCAATGATCGCGGTGACGATGACTACGATTCCGACGGTGCGCGCGATGAGAGCAGCGGCAGAGGACTTCTGATCCTCCTCCCCTTCATGGCGGTCCAGGATTGCCAGGGCTACTACGGGCAGTGCGAAGAAGAATGAGCCGAAGATCAGGGTCGCGTGATGGGCGGCAGCGGCAGCAGCAAAGAGCGCTGTCGCCTTGAGGAAGGCGCGCCACCGGCCGAATCGAATCCACTCGAAGAGAAACGGAAGGGCGTTGAGATAGATGGGGGCGGCTGAGGTGGTGCCGAGCTGTCCGGCGGAGTAGACCAGGAAGCTTTCCGAGCCGAGGAAAACGCTGGCCAGAGCAGCAAGAGACGCCGCACGAGGCGATACCCACAGGAGCGAGAAACGATACACGCCAACTGCGAGCAGGAGAATCGCAATCAGTTGCACCAGCATGTAGGCATATTCCAGGCCCATCAGGTGCGATATGACGGCTACCCATTGCTGCGGTAAGGGCGGGTAGGTGGCCTGGGAGAAGCCTGCATACCATTTGGTATTCCAGGGGTCGAACCAGTGTTGCAGATAGTGGGAGGCGAAGAAGATGTGGAAGTTAGTGTCGTATGACTTCAACGGCAGCTTCATCACCATCAGCGGCAGGTGAACCAGCAAAACTGCCATTAAGATGAAGGGAAGCGGTATGGGCCGCCTTGATAGGTGCACTTCAGACTTCTGCACAGGTTCCTCTCATGGATTGTTCTTGCGGGAAAAATCTAGCTTGGTGCCATGAAATCAAAGCGCGCAGCTAAGCACCCCGACATTTTTTGAGCTTTCCTCATTCGATTCATAATCGGGCAGCTCCGGTTGCATGATGGGCCAAAATCACAGAAACATATAACTTTCGTGGCATTACCCATTCGTGTCAGCATCCAGAATTCAGCCAACATTTTCGGCATATTCTGGAATCTAATTCAAGTATCCGAGAGTTCGCGGCTGTGTGAACTCCTGCAGTGAAAGAGCGGACCAGGTGAAACTTCTTTGAAATTGAAAGTCAGACCATTGAATTCTGCCTATCTGGCGGTTTTTTTGGCCGCTGTCTGCGCTGCTCATGCGCAGACGTACCAGATCGGACCTGAAACTCCTAATCAGAACGCAAAACCCGGGCAGAAGCAAGCGCCAAAACAGGCGCAGGGTCAGCAGCCAGAACTTGGATTTGGCTCGAATATCGAGAACGCGCGACTGGGACGGGCGGCGGAACAGGCTCTCCAGCGCGGCGATAAGGTTCGTGCGCTCGAATTCGCCCAGCGCGCCGCGCAGGCTGCACCTAATGATGCCCAGCTGTGGTTTCTGGTGGGATACGCAGCCCGCCTAAATGGGCGCTACGGGCAGTCGTCCGATGCATATTCACACGGGCTAAGGATCAACCCCTCTTCCCTGGAAGGCCTGTCGGGCTTGGCGCAGACCTATGCCGCGATGGGCAAGAACGAAGAAGCTCAGAAGCTGCTGAAACAGGTGCTGGCGGCGAATCCGAAACGTGCAAATGACGCCCTTGTTCTCGGCGATATTTATATGCGTGGTGGGGATTACGCCTCTGCTGTGGACGCTCTGGGGCAGGCGGAGCGTGCTCACCCGGACGCACGGTCGGAACTGCTGCTGGCCATCAGCTACGAGCACCTGAACAAGCCGGATATGGCGACCAGGTACCTCGAGGCGGCAAGGAAAAGGGCCCCAGATAATCCTGAGGTGCAGCGAGCAATGGCCGGCTATTACCGCCAGGAGGGGAAGTACCCCGAAGCGATCGCAGCGCTGAAATCAATCAAAAATCCTCGACCGGATGTTGTCGCCGAACTTGCTTACACCTATCAGCTCGACGGCAAACTGGATGAATCTGCAAAGACGTACGCCAAGGCCGCGAACTCTGTCCCCAAGGACCTGAACCTGCAGTTGTCAGCTGCGCAGGCGCAGGTGGCGGCAGGATCGACGGAAGAGGCGGATGCATTCCTGAAGCGGGCCGCCGGAATCGACGGCAACAACTACCGGCTTCATGCGATTCGCGGAGAGATTGCCCGCATTCACGATCAGGGGCCCGAAGCGATCAACGAATACAAGATTGCCATTGCACACCTGCCGGCCGAGCCGGTCGAAGGACCGCTCTATGGGATTCAGCTCCACATGAATCTCTCGGACCTCTACAAGGCGCAGAGAGACGATCAGAATTCCCAGTCTGAAGTTGCGACCGCGAAGCAGCAAGTCGAGAAGCTCGACGAACAAGGACCGAACCGGCCGCAGCTACTCAGGCTTCGTGCGCAGATCAAGCTTGCTTCGGGCGATCCGAACGGAGCCCTCGCCGATGTGAGGAATGCGCTCGCGATCGATAGCCGAAATCCTGGCGGACTGCAGCTGAACGGCGACGTGCTGATGAAGCTGGGGCGCACCGAAGAAGCCATCACGACGTATAAGAAGATTCTTGCCATCGACGCGAAGAACCGCTTTGCCCTTATATCTCTCGGGTACGCATCGCGAGCGGCGGGCCGGGACGACGATGCGGAAAAGTACTTTCAGCGGCTGACGCAGGTTGAACCGAATCTCTCGGTGGGATACGCCGCTCTCGGCGATCTGTATACGGCTCGCAAGCATTACAGCAAGGCGGAAACCGCATACGCGAAGGCGTTCGAGCTTGCTCCGAAGAACGCGATGGTGGTTGCAGGAGCGATGAACGCTGCAATCGAGGCTCATGATCTGGACCTCGCCGGCAAGTGGCTGGCACGTTCGACTCCGGAGATGGCCGCCGAGCCGCAGTTCCTGCGTGAGGAAGAACGGTATCTCAGTTTTAAGGGCGACTACGAACAATCTGCCAAGATCGGGCAGCAGGCCATCAAAGTCCTGCCGAAGGATCGAGACGTCGTCGTCTACCTCGGCTACGACATGCTTCATATGGAGCGGTACGATGAGCTGTTCGCTCTGACACAGCAGTACATGGACGTGCTGCCCAAGGAGCCGGATATTCCGCTGCTACAGGGGTACGTTCATAAACACCAGAACAAATCGGAAGAGGCGGAGCAGGACTTCACCGAGACCCTGAAGCGCGATCCTGACATGGTGACCGCATATGTGAACCGCGGTTACATGCGCAACGACCTGCACAATCCCGAAGGCGCTTCGGCTGACTTTGATGCAGCGTTGAAGCGAGATCCCAAGAACGGCGAAGCAAACCTGGGCATGGCTTATGCCGACTTGAATCTGCACAGATCGCAGGCGGCAATTCGCCACGCCGACATTGCCGAAAAGCTGATGGGCGACTCGAAGAATGTGCACGTAATTCGGGCTACGGCTTACGGCCGCGAAGGGATGCTGACCAAGGCAGCTACCGAGTACAAGGCAGCTTTGAAGTTCACACCCGATGATCCAGCGCTCCATCTCGGGCTCGCGGGAACCCTGTTTGGCGCTCGCCGCTATCACGACGCGATCGATGAACTGCAGGTGGCGGAGAAATACGGCCCCGACAATCCGGCTATCCCGGCGATGCTTGCTCGCTCGTATGCGTTCCTGGGTGAACGGGAGCAGACGTTCCACTACGTAGAGATTGCGGAGAAAGTGGCACTGGCTGCTCCGCCTCCGAGCAACCCGTATGCGGAGTCGATCCAGAGCGACACATTTGTTTCGACCGGGCAGGCGCTGGCGGAACTGGGCGACCAGAACGCGGCAATGGACCGCTACCGCAAGGCGCTGGAGATGCCACAAGCGAATCGCGTGAGTGTACGGCTGGCGATTGCGCAAACCATGGCTCAGCAAGACCGCAACGACGATGCCCAGCGCGAAATTGCGTTGGCAATGATGGAAGCAGCCGCGGGCGATTCCCTGCCCCCAACGGGTCAGCAGTACATCCAAGCAGCGGACATCTTTCGGTCTCTGCACGACTACCAGCTGTCGGAAACATATATCGGGCACGCCAAAATCGCCGGCGCTCCCGAAACGTCAGTTCGAATCGGCCTGGCGAACACATATCTCGCACTTGGGGAAACAACGAAGGCCAACGCCGAACTCGCTGCTATCAAGACCGACGCCGACAGCGCTCCGGATTATCAGTATCTCCTTGCTCAGGCGAATCTCTATCGCCAGGAGCATCGGAATGTTGAGGCGCTCTCTTCGTTTGCCCAAGCCTCCAACATCGGAGGCGAAGATGAGTCGGCCTCGACCAGCCTGCTTCAGGCCGGAGCTAACGAGGGCTTGAGGGTCACGCCGCAGGTCAGCGTTCTTTCCGACTTCACGGTGGCGCCGATCTTCGAGGACACGACGACTTACGTTCTGGACTCCAAGCTGGATGCCAGTTTCGTGGTTCCAAGCACAGATCCCTCGCTGCTTCCCCCGCCGCGCTCGCAACTTCAAATGCAGTCAACCAATGCATTCCACCTGCACCTGGGCAAGCTGCCGGAGCCGGGCGGATTCTTCCAGATTCGAAATAGCAGAGGCCAGATCTCAGTGCCCGCGACCAACTCGATCGCAAACCGCAACACCACGGACTGGACGCTGAATTTCGCTCTGAACCCGAGTGTGAATCTGGGCCGGAACATCATCACTTTCAGCGGCGGCGTTCAGACGACCATCCGGCGCGATTCGTTGTCTCCCCGCGAGATCAACCAGAACCTATTCCGCACGTTCATCTACATGCAAACGAGTTCGTTCTTCAATGCCCTCTCTGCCAGCGGCTATCTGATTCGTGAGAGCGGGCCCTTCACCAACACGGATGAACATTCGCGTGTCCTCGCTGCTGCCCTGAATTTCCGGGTGGGAGCACCGTGGGGAAAGACGGCTCTGGTGACTGGATGGGGTGGAGGCGACCAGGTCTTCCATCCTGCGGAGATCGAAGACTACCTTACCTCCTCCTATATCGGTCTGGAGCATCGTTTCTCAGAACGGCTGAGCGTGAGAGGCATGGTCGAGGATCTCAGAGCATGGCGCGTGGTGCACGGAAGATCGGGCATCGCCCAGGATCTTCGTCCCGCGGCATCGGTTGATTTCAAGCCCAGACGCAACTGGGAGATTCAGGCTCGTTCAGCTTTCTCGAGCACGCGTAGCTTCCACGTCTATGACGCGAGCCAGAACGGTTTCTCGGTTTCGTACGCGCGGCCTTTCAAGCGAAAGTTCCGCGACGAATCCGGTGAAGTAGTACTGCAATATCCGATCCGAATCTCGGGCGGGGTGCAGACGGAAACATTCTTCAATTTCCCGGGCGGACATAGCCAACAGATCAGGCCGTACATTCAAGTGAGTATTTTTTAGAGGCAATAGCTAAGATGAAAATCTGTCTGGTAGCAACGTTTCCCCCGAGCGGTCGACAGCTCAATGAGTACGCGTTTCACATCGCGCGCGAGCTCAAGAACCGTCCCGATGTCGAACTCACGATCCTCGCCGATGAGCTGACGAACTACGACTTCGCTACCGACGAGAATGGCAAGCCGATCGATGTAGAGGCTCAGCCAGAATTGCCAGGCTTCAACGTCATCCGCTGCTGGAAGTTCGCATCCCTTTCGAATCCGATCCGACTTCTGAACACGATCCGCCGCCTGCAGCCAGACATCGTGTGGTTCAACCTCGTGTTCTCCTCTTTCGCAACACCAGAGAACCCTGTTGCAGCCTTTGCCGGACTTTCGATTCCTGCCATGGTGCGCGCGGCAGGGTTCTACACGCACATCACGCTTCACCACATCATCGAGCACGTTGACTTTGCAGCGGCCGGAGTGAAGCGAGAGAGGCTTTACCAGCTCGGCTCCGATTTCGCCACGCGAGCGCTTCTTCGGGCGAACTCAGTGTCAGTGCTTTTGCCTGGCTATCGCCGCACCCTCGTAAATAAGTACTCCGCGCAGAACGTTTTGCTGGGGACTCATGGCACGTTCTCATCCGAACCGGAGCCACCCGACTTCAGCAAGCGTGGAAATCCCCACCAGCGCATTCTTGCGATCGGCCATTGGGGAACCTACAAGCGGCTTGAGACGTTGATGGCGGCATTCCCGCTCGTCCTGAAAGAGGTTCCCGAGGCAAAGCTGGTCGTTGCCGGCGCAAACCACCATACGCGAGCTGGATACTGGGAATCGATTCGCGATGCGCAACCACCTGAGCTTCCCATCGAGTTCAAGGGATATGTTGCCGAGGAGGATATTCCCGATCTTTTCCAGTCGACCTCAATCCTTGTGCTGCCCTACGACTCCGCGACTGGTTCCAGCGGGCCGGCGCATCAGGCTTGCGAATTTGGAGTGCCGATTGTCTGCGCCGACCTCGCCGATTTTCGCGGCATGGTGACAGACGAGGACATGGCGGTTCGCTTCTACCGGGTCGGAGACCATGAAGATCTTGCTCAGCAGCTCATTCGCATCCTGAAGTCGCTGGAACTGCAGAGGAGCATGGCCGAACAGAACTTTGCGGCCGGCGTGCAGATGACAATGAGCAACGTGATCGCGAATTATCTGCGCTGGTTCAAGCTTCAGCAGGCAAAAAAGAAGATGGGACGAGGCCTCTCTTCCTCGCACGCACCGTGGTCGAAAGGCAACTCACCCCACTGGGGTCTGCAGGAGACTTTCCCCGAAGAGGGCGAAAGCGGGTCCCCAGTGCTAATCGTGGATGAGAACGCAAAGCCGGCTCCGGAAAACGACCATTGAGGAGTTCAAAGATGGACTTGCCGGGGCATGAAGGCGAGCTTGAATTCAGGCCACTCAACATCGGTGTCTGACCGGGAGACAGCGGTATGTTGTATTTATCCATCCCCTGCAAGTTGAGTGTTGAGTTGAAGCGGAGCTGCGGAAGTGTAAGTCTGTTTTCTGCGGGCGATGGAGCGAGGTTCTTGACGAGGGGCCGCGTTCCCGTGCGGCTTTTTGACGCGCTAAAGGGCTGCTCAGAAAGTGCATATTGCTTCGATTCCCGATGGCTCACGAAGCGAGTCCAACTTGAAGTTGAAAGTTAAGGAGAGAACCTTGGCGACAGCGCCTTTATTTTGCAGGACCTATCGGGTCCTTCTCTGTTGTGCTTCGATTGGATTTTTGACGCTGATCTCCGGATGTGCAGTGTTTACGGGAAGCGGCACCCTGAAGGTTCCTACCGTGACGATCACTGCCAGCCCGACCACCGTGGCGGCGAACCAGACTTCGGTCCTTACCATCGCAGCGACCAATGCAGTGACGCTGGCCATCACCGGGAGCGACGGTACCAGCTACAACCTGGGCGTAGCGGGCGGCATCCAGGCCGTGAAGCCGGCGACGACGACTACGTACACCGCCGTGGCTACCAATGCAAAAGGGTCCGTGACTGCCACCGCAACGGTGACGGTATCAGCTACGCAACCGACCGTTACCATCACTGCCAATCCTGCATCCATCACAAGCGGCGCGAATACGAGACTGTTTGTGACGGCCACTGCAGCTACGCAGGTAACGGTGACCGGAACGGACGGCAACACCTATCAGCTGCAGGCGAATGGAGGAAGTCAGGGGGTCAATCCGACCACATCAACCACCTATACGGCAACTGCAACAGGCCCCGGCGGTACTGCAACAGCCACAGTAGAGGTGGTAGTCCAGCCGGCCGCAACCTTGCAGTCCATCAAGCACGTGATCTTTATGCTGCAGGAGAATCACTCGTTCGACAACTACTTTGGCATGCTGAATCCGTATCGACAGAAGAACTCGATGAACATCGGCGATGACGGGGTCGATTACGAAGTCGACGGCATCGACGACAAGCTTGGCGGAATTGTGAACGTAAACGATGAGGGAACGCCGTTCCAGCTGTTCAAATTCACCAGCACTTGCATCGATGACGAGAGCTCAGACTGGCTTGCAAGTTTCGGCGATGTGAATCGATTTGATTTCTCGACCGGACGCAAAATCTCCATGGACGGATTTGTCCACACCGCGGAAGGCTACGCAAAAAGCTGCGTCGCGAACCCTGCGATCTGTTCCGGCAATTTCACGGACACTGCCGGACAACGCGCCATGGGTTACTACGACGAGAACTTTCTGAACTACTACTACTACATGGCATCGCAGTTCGCGCTGTCTGATCGCTGGTTCTCGCCGATAGCCAGCAAGAGCGTCGACAATCGTATTGCCACGTTCAGCGGCGGAACGACACAGGGTCTGGTGAAGGATCCAGGCGAGGACCACCTTCCACAGCTGTTCCTTCCGAACATCTTCGAGGAGCTTGAGACCGCAAAGGTTTCGTGGAAGATCTACTACACGTCAACCCAGGGGCTCTGCCTGGTTGGCCACGATGAATGCACCGGCGGCGGATCAGCCTATCCAGCCACGGACTTTTCCAACTTCGCGTACTCGGCTCGGTGGCTGTATGCGAACCCGACGGGTGCGGCCTGCACGGCTCCAACTCAGCCCTCCAGTGTCGTGGGGGATTCTGGAAATACGTTCTGCATCGACCCGACTCACATCGCGCCGCTGTCTAACTACTTCACAGATCTGACCAACAACACCCTGCCGAGTTTCGCGTTCATCGAGGCCGGATATGGCAACAACGATGAGCACCCCGGGTCGGGGCAATCGATTCTGTCGGGACAGACGCAGGTCGCTAACGTGATCAATTCGCTGATGACCAGCCCGTCATGGAGCAGCTCGGTGTTCTTCTTCAGCTACGACGAGGGGGGCGGCCCTTACGACCACGTGCCGCCGGTGCCAGGCCACTCCAACGACTTCACCGATACGACGCTGGGCTCGGTGGCGGACATTGCGCAGATTTCAGTGAACCCGGATCCGTACTTCCCGTGCGTTGCTCCGGGCGGAACACCAACGACGCATTGTGACCTCGGAGCTAGCGATCCGGGTGCGAATCCCGGAGACGCCGCCGCTGTGCAAGGTTTTGCGTCGCAACTGGGATTCCGGCTGCCGAATTTCATCGTGTCGCCGTTCACCCGGAAACACTACGTCTCGCACACACCCATGGATCACACGGCGGTGATCAAGTTTGTCGAGGATCGGTTTATCGGAAACGGAGCTCATCTGACTGCGCGCGATGCGGCACAGCCGAACCTGCTGGAGTTCTTCGACTTCAGCAAGTCGCCATGGCTGACACCGCCAAGCCCGCCGACACCGGTCACATCCGGGTCGTTTCCGACGAATCCGTGCACGCCGACCAGCTTTGCACCAAGGGCGAACACGGCGGCTCCGACAACTCCCGCGCAGTAAAAGATAGGCGGAGTTGGAAGGAAAACTGGGTGCTGGATGAGAGTACGGCTTCGGAGGGGCCTAAAAACGGCCTACTCCGAGGTCACACTTTCGGCGACATAGCGCTTGCCGTCGTAGGCGGCACTGATGCGGACATGCTCGCCGGGATGGATGTTCTGCAGAGATGGGAGCGTGCCTGGGTTAAAGCCCACCTGGTACGTCTCATCGTTTCTCGGATCCAGAACCATCATGGTGCCGGTACTGTTGTCGATTGAAACCAGATTGCCGGTAAAGACGAAGGTCGAGCCCGGAGTCGCCAGCACGGTGATCTTTGTTGCAATGGCTTTGCCCTTTCCGTCGGGGTCAAACTGAAGGGATACAAGCGAGCCGGGTTGCAAGTCCCCCGGACCTGCCGGCGTGTTGGAGGAGCTTCCCTGCCCCTTTCTCTCGAAGACGGTACTGCTGGAGACACGGAGCCGCAACGGGTCTCCCCCGCGCTCGCCGACGATCTGAATATCGCCGGTGGTTGGGTCGTAGCTCTGGACCTGTCCGCTGTAGTCGCCCTGCTGAAGCTGGGAAAGGATATGAATGCTGATAGCGAAAACGTTGGTGCCGTCGAGCGTGGTCTGCACCGAGGCATGTTCCGCAGGACGAAGCTTGTTGAGCGAGATTCGTTTGCCGTCGACAAATAATTGCGTGCGCTGGTCGTAGAGAATCCTCATCTTCTTGTCGCCGACGATATTGAGATTGAAGCGGTCAAGCACCGGATCGATGTCGCGAATAGCACCTCCAAGGATGGTGCTGGTCCCTTTGGGGAGTTGCGGTATCGTCGTTACCGGTTTCAGATGAGTGGGTGGGGTCTCAGGCTCGGCGGGGGCCTGCTGCGCTGTCTGGGCAATAATTTGTCCGCTGAGTGACAAAGATACAGCTCCCAGCAACGCGAATTCAGGGATTCGTTTCATGGTCTTGCACACCTATTCAGTAAGACGGTCAGAATCGATTAGATGGCGTCAACAAGGCCATCGTTGGTCCCATGCAGCCATTCCACTTAAGTGGCACTCAACGATAGAGCAACACAGCGCGGAATTGGGCATCTAACTAAAAGTGAAGGATTACCCTCTTCCCCTTCAATTCTAGCGGCAAGGACAGGAGAACGTCGGGTGGGTTATAGGTATCTAGTGCGGATCGTGGGACTTACCGTCCTTGCCGGCTCAATTAGCTGGGCGGCAGACTCGCACGTGATCAAGATCCCCCGCCGGAGCGAACTGACCCCGGTACAGAAACTGAACCGCCGCGGTGTGGATGCGATCAAGAAGCGGGACTACAAAAATGCCGAGTCTCTCTTCTACAAGGCTTATCTCTATGACCCGGCAGATCCGTTTACCCTGAACAACCTGGGGTATGTCTCCGAGCTCGAGGGCGACCTGGATAAGGCGCAGAAGTTCTACGGGCTCGCAGCGGAACAGGGATCCAACGCGACCATCGATTTCAGCAGCGCCAAGCACCTGCAGGGCAAGCCCATGCGCGATGCCGTCGTCAACCTGCAAGACGCCACGATGAAGGTGAACCGGCAAAACATCAACGCCATGCGGCTTCTATCGCAGAATCGTGGATTCGAGGCGATGGACCTGCTGAAGAAGACGCTGCCTCTTGATCCCAACAATACGTTCACGCTGAACAATCTGGGTGTGGCCAGCGAGTCGATTGGCGATTTCAACGGAGCGCTCCGGTATTACCTGACCGCGGCTTCAACCCACTCTACCGAGCCGACGATTGTCGCGGCAGATCGCGCGTGGCGCGGGAAGTCTGTCAGCGACATGGCAGCCGCAAGCGCAAAGAGGCTGCAAAAGCGAATTCGGGATACGGGTTCCGCTGAGTCGCAAGCCATCATGCTGACCATCCGGGGAGTCTTCGAGCAGAATCAGAACGACCGGGATGCTGCCCGACAGGATTTCCTGAAGGCCTATTCGCTGGATCCGAATAGCGCGTTCACACTGAACAATCGGGGATTCGTCGCTGAACAGGACGGGGATCTCGAATCAGCACAGTTCTTCTACAGCAAGGCTCAACGTGCCGAGAACGCTGCGGCCAGCGTGGGCATGGCGACACAGCTCGCAGCCCAGGGGCAGAGTCTGGAAAACGTAGCCGGAGGCAGCAATGGCAAGGTGGATGACGCACTGGAGGTCTACAGCCAAAAGCGGCGTCAAGAGCAAGCGCCTGTAGAGTTGACACCCCGTGGCGGAGTGATTGAGCCCAGTACTCCAGCTCCTTCTTCCTCACAACCGCAGCTGGAAACGCGTCCGCAGTTTTAATCCTGAATTCCGAGAGAAAAAAGAAGAATGCAATCTCTATCTGAAAACAAATCCCTGGATCTCATCTCACGGCTCGTGATCGTGCCGACCGATCACCTTGCTGCAGGAACATTTCCTCCTGAACTGGAGCGGACTGTGCTGCAGATTTCAAAGACTGATTTCGATGCCCTGGTAGCCCTTGCAGACACGAATCACGTAATCGTCCGCGGACTCGACAACTTCCGCAAGATCACCGCAAAAGCCGGGGACCAGACGCGGACAGCCTGGGCGGATGAAGCGCTCACAGCGGAGCGCGCACGGATCGACAATGCCGTGCCTCACCTCTTTCAAATCACCAACGCCTTCACGAACCGAAGGCTGAATGTCGCGGTGATCAAGTCTCTGGATCACATGCCGGATCTCGGCAGCGATCTTGATCTGTTCACCAATGCGTCGCCGGCTCAGGTAATCGGGCTGATGCGCGAAGAGTTCAATGCTGTTCCCGATGGGCGCAGCTGGGGAGACCGGCTTGCAGGCAAATGGAACTTCATCGTGCCCGGACTTGGAGAGTTGGTTGAGATTCATGTCGGGCGGCTCGGACAGACAGGCGAACAGTTCGCGATCGCTTCTTCGCTGATCGATCGGACGAGATGCATTTCGGTTGGCGACATGATGTTCCGCGTGCCTGCGGTTTCGGATCGCTTGATGATCTCAACCCTGCAGCGCATGTACCGCCACTTCTATTTCAGACTGTGCGACGTGATCGACAGCGCGCAGCTGGTTGAGACGGGAATGGTGGACTACGACGATCTATATGTGGCGGCGAAGACCGCCGGCATCTGGGAGGGAATGGCTACTTACCTGGCCATTGTCTCCGATTATGTGAAGCGGTTCCGCGGTCAGGGGCTCGACATTCCGCAATGGGTGTTGAAGGCCGCGAAGTTCGACGGGCGGGAGATTTATTTCGCGAAGGACTTCCTTCGCGTTCCGATTCTGCCTCAGTCGGCAATGCTTTATGGCAAACAGCTCGCAGGCACCTTCCGCCGGCGACAGATTCAAAGCGGCGCTCGACTGAGCCTGCTGCCGTGGCTCGCCACAGCAGCGCTGGTAGGGCAAAAAATCACCGGGAGTGACAAGGGGATCTGGTGATCTAACTTCAACAGCCGGGACGGGTAAACCCGTTCCGGGAACGCAACCTCGATGCTTCTTTGGTCGCAGTTATTCATCATGGGGGAGGCCGGAAGCTGTACATAGCCGGAAAAAATTATGGGAGACTTTGGGTCCAAATCGCGCAAAACAAGTTCGAAGATAAGACCTTTCTCGAACACGTTTTATAACTCTTCCTCGCTCGCAGTAGATCTGCGTGAAGATGAGGCGGAAAGACCGCGGACTCTTTATCTGGTTCCGATGACACCCGTCGCAGAGCGGGTGACGACGCCAACGACCGTTCCGACCTTTGGTGGACTAGACGCGGCGCTGAAGGAGCGCGACCCGAAGTCGCGCATCATCTCAGCGATCGTGCACGTCATCGTGATTGGCGGCGTTTTGTATCTGGGAATGAGAATGCGCCCGGTGATCGCGCCCGCGATGAATATGAGCCACGTAGACTTCAAGCTGTTCGCACCCGTGCCTCCTCCTCCACGGATCCTTCCGGTTCCGAAGGTTTCGCACGGCGGCGGCGGCGGCGGTATTCCTCAGCCCAAACCGATCGAAGTGCAAAAAGGCACACCGCCGGTGGTGGTGTCGAAGGTTGAGCTGAGCGCTCCGAAGCTGAAGATTGATAATCCGAAGATGGCCATTCAGCCTACAACGACGGTGGCTCTGCCCGATCAGCCGAAGATGGCGAATCTGGGAGTGAGCGATTCGCCGCAGATCAAGCTTGTATCGCAGGGTAACGGGCAGGGCGGATCGTTCGGCCACGGACTTGGCGGCGGTTTCGGCGCCGGCAAAGGCAATGGCGTTGGTGCCGGCCAGGGCGGCGGCTACGGCGGCGGCCTCATGACAGTCGGCGGCGGCGTCAGCGCGCCTTCGGTTGTTCATTCAGTTCAGCCGGAGTTCACCGAAGAAGCTCGCCAGGCGAGTTTCCAGGGCTCTTGCTCGATTCAGCTGATCGTCGATGCCCAGGGCAATCCGCAGAACGTGCATGTGACGAAGCACCTGGCGATGGGCCTTGATGAGAAAGCCATCGAGGCTGTTCGGCAGTACAAGTTCAAGCCGGCCATGTACGACGGTCACCCGGTGCCGGTGCAGATCGTGGTTGAGGTAGAGTTCCACTTGCACTGAGACTGGCTATAGTTAGAAGCACAGAGGGGAGAGCGAATGCTCTCCCCTTTTACTTTATCCGCGGGCCACGTCCAAGCCTCGTCAGTTCTCTCTTAAGGCGCTCTGAAAAACCCCCGAATGTGATCTCTAGAACGGCTGGTCATGTTGGGGTCTTGGCCCGATCCGAGTCCCTCCCCGTTGGCAAGCAAGAGATGCAGCATGTGGCTCGAGAGGACCTTATGATACCCGGCATCAACAGGCAAAGAAGCCATGCAGCAACGAGCTTGACCGAGCTCTTGAAGAGGGACCGCGCATCTGATCCATGAACCTCTTGCAGGTTCAATCTCTTAAGAGCTGTCTATTGTTTCGGAGCTGTCTGGGCGCTCGGCGTTGCCTGTCCGCTCGGAGCGGTCTGGGCGGTCTGATTCGGAGTGCTTGGCTTGGCGTAATAGCCGCGGCGTGTTCTGACGATGAGCTTTGCACCCTTTTTGCCGTAAGCTTCCACGTGAACAGTGCGGAACCCTCCCTGCGCGGAAGCCTTGTTGGAGTGATAACCGACCGTGTACTGATTGCGAATGTCGCGGGCGACGTCGGAGGCGATCGAGTTCACCTCTTCCAGAGAGCGTGGGAAGTAGGCTATACCGCCGGTATCGTTGGACATCGCCTGAAGGGACTCGTGAGCCTTCTGGTACTCGCGCTCGTCGGCGTCATAGAGAAGGCCGATGGAGTAGATGACCGGACCGCCCAGGTCCTGCACACGCTGAATGGTCTTTTGCTCAGTCAGATGCGAGGCGTTATCGGCTCCATCTGAAACGACCAGCAGTACCTGCTTCGGGAACTTGGCATGCTTCGACAGCTCGTCAGCGGATGCCGCAACGGCATCGTAAAGAGCCGTAGTTCCCTTGGAGTCGAAGTGCGCCAGGCCGCGATTGAGGGCGACGAGGTCGGTCGTAAATCCCTGATCGAGGTAGGCATGGTCATTGAAGTTAACTACGAACGCCGTGTCCTCATGGTTGGACTGCTGCATGAGGTTTATAGCTGCGTGATTGATCGCGGTGCGCTTGTCGCGCATGGAGCCCGAGTTATCGATCAGGAGCCCCAGAGAAACGGGCTGGTCCTGGTGCCGGAATGAGCTGACGCGCTGCTGAGCATTGTCTTCCCATACACGGAAATCAGCCTGGGTTAGGCCTTCAACAGGATGACCATTCTCGTCAATGACCGTGCAATTGAGCAGAACCTCGTCCACGTTTTCGTGGAGGGTATAGACGCCGTTCTGGCCCTTCTGAATCTCCCCGGTCTTGCCGGGCGTATTCACGGTAATGTCGTTCGAAGTTTCGGAGACCGGCTCGGGGTCGGGAGACGGGATCGGGTCACGGTCCACTGCGAGGTCCGGCTGGATCTCGGGGCGGCGGGGGTCTTTCTGAATGGGAGAGGCAGGACGAGTGGCAGGCCCCTGCTGAGGCGCCACTGCGGGGGGTGCACTCTGTGCGGCTGCCAGTGCTGCAGTGCCGCAAAACGCTAGCGCAGCCACGCGCGCGATGACTTGGAGATTGGAAGACACAATTCGACCGTACGAAACGCAATCGCGCATCAGTGAATAAGATGCTCTGTCCAGTGTAACCGTACACTCCAGATTGATCAGATTCCGCTAGCTGGTCGCCATTACCTAGGTGGAAGTGCCAAGAGAATAAGAGGCGAAGACCAAACCTACCGTCTCGGGCTCGCAGCGGGGGTGGCGAGGTACTACTTTCGCTCTCTTTTGTTGCGTTTCATGCACTCTGCACGGATCTTTTCGTAGCGGTCGTGGAGAAGGCCCAGCTCGTCATCGCTCAGGTTCTCGATATCCATCATCTGGTTGCTGGCAGATCCGATGGAGAGAATCAGCTCATCCAGCTTGAGGTTGATGGCCTGGGCGTCCCTGTTCTGGGTGTTCTGTATCAGAAAGACCATCAGAAACGTGACGATGGTCGTACCTGTGTTGATGACTAGCTGCCATGTGTTGGAGTAGTGAAAGATGGGGCCCGTGGCCGCCCAGATGAAAACGATGAGAATTGCGGCGATGAAGGCCCACTTGGACCCCAGCCAATTGGAAGCGTTGCTGCAGAAGTGAGCGAAGGTGCTGCGGGTCGTCCGGGACTTGGCAGCATGAAGAACCTTATGAGCGCGACGAGCCTGATGTGCGCGGCCGGCTTGTACTGTCGAACTCATGACTCTGCTCCCATAAGGAACCTTCCGCACCTCTATATCGCTGATTTGATGGAATCTCGCGAGACAGTGTTGTCCGCGCAGCGTTTACTAGCCGATCTCCGTGCTATTTCAAGGTCGATACCGCCAGGCGGAAACGGCAGGCGACAGGCAGACCCTCTCGGTATGCAGGGATAAAGTGCCAGCCGGAACTGGCTTGTATGAGCAGATCATCCGTCGCGTTAATGACCTTCGCAGATCGCACTTTGCCCGCCGCGTCAACCACGAGCTCCAGAGTTTCGTTCTCGGAAGGGAAACCGCCATTTACGGAACTGGGCGGACGGCGGAGAAGGATGGATTTCGGTTGTACGACAGGTGGTTCAGGCGCAGAGGAGGGCGGTGCTCCTCCGTACGGATTTACTGTGTTCAATACGGGAGTATCAAGCACCTCATCGTAGATCCTTGCGTGGGATCTGCGGCTGTGAACGTGCTGTGACCGCCCGACATTGTGCAGAACTCCGCGGCTATGAAGGTCGGAAATCGCGCTGCGAATGCGATCGCTGTCTCGCGAAGGCCACAACTCCTCGAGCGCGGCCCAGGCTTGCTTGTCGCGCCCGCTGTAAAGATATTCCCAAATCACCTCCATGATGCTGATCTTGGTCCGCATCAGTCTATGCAGTTCCTCACCTGACTGCAGGGTTTTGAGAGATGGTTTGCCATCGCTGCGCTTGAATTCCGCGAGGTCGTCTTTGTTGAGTTGAGAACGAAGTTTCGCGATTATGCCGTCGTACTGTGCCGTGAATTCTGATCCGACATCAACAGGATGTCCATTTTCAAAGCGAAGAACGATCGTCGGCGCGAAGTCGAAGTCTGCCCCCGGCACTCCTTCAAATCCATCCATCACAGATGCATCGTCTGTCCAGATCTCGACGCGTCCGTCCATGTCTGTGTCTGCGGCGCTGTAGTAGTCGCCGCCCGAAAGCTTGTAGATCATTTGCGCCGGCTTTTTGAGCGAGTAGATCTGATACACAACATTGGTGCCGCTCCCAGTCCTATCAATTTGGAACGCAACGACAGGCCGTCCCAGGCCAAGATCGGCTCCCAGGACATCGATGCCGACCTGACCGGCATCGTCGACAACAGAAACTTCTTCCCCTTTCGCGACAAGCCTGGCGGCACATGCACGATCGGCAAACTCACCTTTCCGCACCGGTCCCACTTCGACGTTGATTCCCGAGGAGAATTGGGTGGTGTATTCCCCGCTTCCGTTATTGCAGGTGATGTCTTTGGTTTGCATCTGCGCGCGACCAACCGCAGACCAGAAACAGGAGGAGGAGATCGCAAGAACTGTAAACAGGAGCCGGGATCTCAAGGGTGATCTGTTCATGCGCATTGTGTAACAGCTGGATTAGCCTGCACGGCAAAGAGCAATTTTATCGCGATCGAACCGGCCTATTCAGTCTCGAAGGATATGCTGGTGGGGACGAAGCCTGCACAGTCTTTGCCATGGGGAACTTGATGAAAACGATTTTGATTTCAGACCCGGTGCGGTATCCGCGGATGACCACGAAGGAACTCCGCGAGTGCTTTCTGGCTGATGGTTTATACGGGCCAGGTGAGATTCGGCTGAGCTACGTTGATCTTGATCGCGCTGTGGTCGGCTTGGCGGCGCCAACTGATGGACCGCTGACTTTGAGCAGTACCCCACAGCTGCTGGCCGAGTACTTCACCGAGCGGCGCGAGCTCGGAGCTCTGAGCATCGGCGGGACGGGTGTGGTTCACGTGGGAAATGTGAAGTATGAGCTCGAGAACCTGGACCTCATCTATATCGGTCGCGGGAATCCGGAGATTCGATTTGAGTCGATCAACGCGCATTCACCGGCGGTTTTCTACATTCTGAGCTATCCGGCACACACGGCCCACCCGGTCGCTGTCGTTCGGAAGGCAGACGCGCAGCCGACCGAGATTGGGGCAGCGGCGACCAGCAACCGGCGAACAATCTACAAGTACATCCACATGGGCGGCGCCAAGAGCTGCCAGCTGGTGATGGGAGTGACGCATCTGCAGGAGGGTAGTACCTGGAACACCATGCCCGCGCACACGCACATGCGCCGGTCGGAGCTCTACCTCTATTTCGATGTGGCGGAGAATGCGCGCGTCTTTCACCTGATGGGCCCACCTGAGGAGACGCGGCATATCGTGGTTGCAAATCGCGAGGTGGTGATTTCACCGGGGTGGTCGATCCACGCAGGTGCTGGGACGCAGGCCTACAAATTCTGCTGGGGCATGGGCGGAGAGAATCAGGACTACTCGGACATGGATCCAGTGGATCTGAGTACGATGCGGTGACGTGCAGATGAAGCGCCGGGGCCGATTCCCATTCATCGCGATGAAGCCGCGATGAATGGGCACAGTGGACTCGAAAATGAATCCGGCGTGATAGAAGGAGGAATGCGCAAGCTTCCTCCTTTTACTCTTGTCTTCTGTTCCCTCTTGGCAGTTGTGGCTATCGCACAGACTTCGGCGAAAGAAACGCCGGGGGAGTTACCGACCGTCCGCGAAAAAACGGCAGGGATGAAACACATGGAAGGCTTGATTCCGCTGGACTGGGATGCGCGCAGCGGGAAACTGTATCTCGAAGTTCCGCGCATCGACGCGGACGGCAGGAGCGCTGATTTTCTCTTCGCTACTTCCCTGCCGTTTGGGACTGGCTCCAATGATCTTGGCCTCGATCGCGGGCAGGTGTCCGAGGGGCGGATCGTGCACTTCGAGCGGCGTGGACCGAAGGTCCTGCTAGTCGAGCCAAATCTGGCATTCCGCACATCGAGCAGCGACGAGGACGAGCAGCTTGCAGTGAAGCAATCGTTTGCCCGGTCGGTGCTGTGGGGATTCACGGTCGCCGCCGAGTCACAGGAGGGAGCGATCCTCCTGGATGCCACAGACTTCTTTCTCCACGATTCGCATGGAGTGGCTGACACTCTGACCCGGCTCAAACAGGGCTCATACAAGGTGGATGCCACGCGATCGGCTATCGCGCTGGATGACACGAAGGCTTTCCCTAAGAATACGGAGGTTGAAGCGGAGCTGACATTCACCACAGACGCTCCGCCGAGCGGTGAATTTGTCGGCAACGTGACTCCGGACCCTCATGCGATGACGGTACGCGAACGGAGCTCTTTTATCGAGCTGCCGGGACCCGGGTTTGTGCCACGCAAGTTTGTGCCCCGTGCTGGTTTCTTCCCGAGCAGCTTCCGGGATTACACGGCTGCTCTCGGAGATCCGCTCGACCAGCATCTGCTGGTTCGCCATCGGCTTGTAAAGCAGAATCCGAAGTGTGAGGCGGACTGCAAAGCTGTCACGCCGATTCAGTACTACGTGGACCGCGGTGCGCCGGAGCCGGTGCGAACCGCTCTGCTCGAGGGCGCACGCTGGTGGGACGACGCCTTTCAGGCTGCAGGCTGGGCCAAAGGCACATTTCGCGTTGACCTGCTTCCGGAAGGCGCCGATCCCATGGATGTCCGCTACAACATCATTCAATGGGTGCATCGCTACACGCGCGGATGGAGCTATGGCTCGGCAATCGCCGACCCGCGTACGGGAGAAATCATCAAGGGAAACGTGACGCTCGGTTCGCTGCGCGCGCGGCAGGACTACCTGATTGCCGAGGCGCTGTTGTCGCCTTATGCCGATGGCAAAAAGCCGGCAGACGATCCGATGTTGAAGATGGCTTTGGCGCGGATCCGACAACTCTCGGCTCATGAGACCGGACACACGCTCGGACTGGCGCACAATTTCGCAGCTTCGACTGTGAAGCAAAGCGACAGCGTTATGGACTATCCGCATCCCCTGATCACCCTGGATAGCAACGGAAAGATCGACACTTCTCACGCGTACGCAGCGGGGATCGGCGACTGGGACAAAGTCGCGATCGATTACGGATACCGCGAATTTTCTCCAGGGATGGATGCCGGAGCTCAGGACGCTGCCCTCGCGAAAATTCTCTCGGATGCGGATCGTGCGGGACAGGTATTTATTACGGACGAAGATGCGCGGCCATTCGGGTCGGCACATCCCAAGGCGCATTTGTGGGACAACGGTGTCGACGCTGCCGGCGAGTTGGATCGGGTGCTTGCGGTGCGCGATGCAGCTTTGAAGAACTTCAGCGAGAACGCGATCAAGGTAGGAACTCCGATGGCGGAGCTGGAGAAGACGCTGGTCCCGCTATACCTCTATCACCGCTACCAAACAGAAGCGGCTATCAAGGAGATTGCCGGGCTTGATTACCGGTATAACCAGCGCGGAGATGGGCTGCCCGATCCCAAGGTGGTTGATCCGAAGGATCAGAAGAAGGCTCTACAGGCAGTGCTGAAGACGCTTTCGCCTGAGGCACTAACGCTGCCGGAGTCTATCTTGAAGCTGCTGCCGCCGGTGCCTCCGGGATATCCACGAACAAAGGAGTCGTTCCCTTCGCATACGGGTTTGACGTTCGATCCCGTGTCGGCTGCGGAGTCTGCTGCAGATTTGACGCTTAAAGTGCTGCTGAACCCCGAGCGCGCGAGCCGGATCATTGAGTATCACATGCGGGTTCCCGGTTCGACATCTTTGCGCGAGATGATGGAGGCCATATCGGCCAAGGTGGCGGAGCGGCCTGAGGGCGGCCATACCATGTCATCGGAGGTTGAGAGGGCCGTCGAATTCCGCGCGCTCGAGGCGGAGATGGCCCTTGCGGTCGATCCCGCCGCATCCAGCCAGGCGCGGGCCATTGCGCAGTGGCATATGAAGGATCTGCTGAACCACTGGAAATCGACTCCAATGCCGCAGGATCTTGCCGAGGCAATACATCGAACCGCGATGATCGATCGGCTGGAGAGATTTGAGAGTCAGCCGGAGAAGTTCGTTCCAGCCAAAACCATCGAAGCTCCGCCGGGTATGCCGATCGGAGATGACGATGGCTGGGATTGAGTAACGAGGTCGAGGCCGATCACTCTCAGCGACGATCGAAGTGTGAGGCGCGGATCATGTCGACGACGAGGTTGGTGATCAAAGAAAGTGATCCCCGGAAGAGCTGCCTGAATCAAGTCCGCTTTTCGTGCTTCTGAGCAGGACGATGATACCACTCTACAAGCCAGGGATTGCAGTTGTGTGCGCTCTCTTTGAGTTCAAGATCGGACTCCCGTCGCTCTTTCGCAACGGTGGCAAAGCACTTGTGACAGACTGAGTCGACAGTGCCATCCATGTTTCGCCGATGAGAGAATTTCTTTCGTGCTGCCATTGGCTTCTGGATTTCGATTGGTTTGTTTGATTGATGACGTTAACCCAGTAATTGCAGGCGAACAATGGCGGTTCCGTACCCAAGGCAGTGCTTACTTCGGTGATAGAACTCAGTGCCGGATCAAGAAATTGCAGGCTGACTGCGCTCAAACACTGATCGAGCCACGGGAGCTCCCACGCCTTCTAAGGCAACACAGGCCAGCATTTCATGGACCTTATTGATGACCTGAATGGGATGGGTTGGTTTTGGGAGCATCTCGAATGCATATCCGCGATCTCTTGCAGGTTCCAGAAGGTCGGTGGTATTTGCCACGCCCGACATCAACAGAACCTGGGGTACGTAGCGGTGGTCCCTGGCCTCCATCGCCAGTTCCACGCCAGACATCTTGGGCATCATCACATCGCTGAGCAGGAGATGGAACGATTCGCGCTTTAACAGCGCCAGGGCATCTTCCGGGTCGTAAGCCGCAACGGCGTGAAATCCAGCCGAGCGAAGCACCATCGCCATCGTGCTGGCGACGGTCTCGTTGTCGTCGATCACAAGAACATTCTTTTCCATATGCTCTTTCCGAAGTGCGGACGTGCTTCCTCGACGCCCGCCCTAAGGCAGCGAGGCCCTTATCCACCACTTGCATCCCAAAGGAGAGTGACTGGATCATCTCTCTCGGCGTGAGAACTTGCAAATTACGGGTTTGCGGTTACCGAAACCGGGAAATGATTACGAAAGCCGTAATGTCCAGGTCCGAACGAAAGATACTGTTGACTCGTTACCCAATTCGCAGGGTAGGCTGCATTCAAGACCAAACTGGTCCAAGGCACAGCTGGGAACCGACTTCGGGGGAGGTTGGTTCCCTTCTGTGTTTTCAGGAAGCTATCTTTCAGACTTCTGTTGCGTCTTAAGCCATTCTTAAGCTAACTAAGAGCGTCGTGCTGACGCTTTGAATGCCTGCCGTCACCAGGACTCGCGATCCCTGGCAAAGAAGAATCCAGTTATTCGTGGTGACGGAGTTGGGACGGGTCCCACAAGGGCAGACGGAGCCGGAAAATAGGGGTAGACTGAAGTCACACCTACATTTAGGCTGATATCCCGAAGGACTAGTCCACCATTGTCGAACCCGACCATCCAAGAGCGAGTTCTGAAAGTCATCGCGACGTCGAAGCGCATTCCTCTCGAATCTGTGCAACCCGACAGTACCTTCGAGGCACTGAACATCGATTCGCTCGATCGCCTGAACATCCTTTTCGACCTTGAGAGTGAATTCGAGATCGAGATCGACGACGAGCAGGCCAAACAGGTTAAAAACATCCACGAGATGATCGAGGGCGTCACTCTTCTCGTCCAGGCGAAGCACGCTTCCACGTCCGCTGAATAATATGCATCGCGTCGTCATCACGGGGACGGGTGTCGTCAGCCCCTTCGGTTACAACACTGCAAGTTTCTGGCAGGCATTGCTCTCGGGTACGTCTGCCATTCGCGAAATTGTGGGCGTTGAAGCCTTACAAATCCGCTTCAAGAACGGTGCAGAGATTCGGGATTATGTTCCAGAGGACCACTTCTCTGCCAAAGACATCCCCTTCATGGACCGGTTTGCGCAGTTCGCCGTCCTGGCCGCGCGCGAAGCTGTGGCCGAAGCCGGCATCGAGTGGACCCAGGAACTGCGCGAAACAGCATGCGTGATCACGGGATCTTGCCTGGGCGGCCGGGCTGCGGAGGAGGCCGGCTACTGGGAACTCTTCCATAACGGCAAAAACCGCGTGCAGCCTCTGACCATTCCCCTCAGCATGAGCAATGCCGGAGCCAGTCACATCTGCATGCAACTTGGCATAGAAGGCCCCGCGTTCACCATATCGACCGCCTGCGCTTCCTCCAGCCATGCCATCGGTCAGGCGTTCTGGATGGTTCGTTCAGGCGCCGCACCTGTGGCGATTGCGGGAGGTAGCGAAGCTCCATTTTTTCTCGGCGGCCTGAAGGCGTGGGAGGCCATGCGCGTCATCAGCAAGGACACCTGCCGCCCTTTCTCAGCCGAACGTAGCGGGATGGTTCTGGGTGAGGGCGCCGGCATGCTGGTGCTGGAAAGTCTCGATGCTGCGCTCGCTCGCGGCGCTCGCCCGATCGCAGAGCTGGTTGGCTTTGGAATGTCGGCGGATGCGGGGCATATCACCCAGCCGCTCGCCAGCGGACCGACACGAGCAATGCGGCTTGCGATCCGCGATTCAGGTATGGCTCCCGAACAGTTCGGCTACGTCAATGCCCACGGGACCGCCACGGAAGCGAACGACCGGATCGAATCCGCTGCAATACGCTGCACCTTCGGTCCGCACGCCGAAAAGATCGCAGTGAGCTCTACGAAATCGATGCACGGCCATGCCCTCGGCGCAGCCGGCGCCCTGGAAGCCGTCGCAAGTGTCCTCAGCCTGAGAGACGGAATGCTCCCGCCGACGGCCAACTTTCTAAGCCCGGATCCTGCTTGCAACCTTGATGTCATACCGAATCAGGCGCGCGCGGTAGCCGTAGAAGCATGCATCTCGAATTCGTTCGCTTTTGGCGGTCTGAACGCCGTCCTGGCCTTCAGAGCTTTCTCGTAGATCAGCCGAGACTCTTCAACCAAGCCACGGAACGGGTAATCCCTTCCTCAAAGGAAACCCGCGAAAAGTTGCCGAGCTCCGAGCGCGCTTTGTCGCTCGGGAACTCCTGGTCCCTGCCCAGAAGAAAGACTGCGTGTCTGGTCAACATCGGCCGACCTGGCAGCGACTTCAACCAGCGGTAGGGAGTCTCGATGGCCCGCGCCAACCCCATCGCGGCTGGATAGGTCAGGTCGATCCAGGGCGCCTTGAACCCTAGCCTATCGGCCAGCGCAGCAACATATTTGTTCCAGGTGACTCCGGTCGCGTCCGTCAGGTTGTAAACGGCTCCCTGTGCATCAGGAAGCCATGCGGCCGCAATCATCGCGCTGACCGCGTTGTCGACATACAGAAAGCCACCTTTGGCGCGGCCCCCACTAATGTGAGCCATCTGCCGCTTTTCAAGCAGGCCGGCAATGTCCGTGACGAACGCCTTCCCTCTAGGCCCGTAGATCGTCGCTGGGCGAAACACGGTGACCGGCAAGCCATCTTCTCGCGATGCGCGCCAGACGGCTTCCTCCGCCATGATCTTGGTGCGGTTATACGGAAGGCCTACGTCCCGCATCGCTCCTGATTCCGAGCAGGGTACCTCTGGATAGCCGTAGACGTCCGTTGTGCTGACATGGACAAAGCGCTGCAATTCCTGGGCCTCACGAGCAGCGAGCAACAGCGTCTCAGTGCCTCTGACGTTGCTCTCCCAGTAGACTGCCGACGGAGCCCAGTCCGTGGAAGCAGCAGCGCAATGGAAGATGTGGGTCGCATCGCGAACGGCTGTCCGCACCGAATCGATGTCGGTAAGACCTCCTCGGACGACCAGGATTTGTTTCCCGAGGAATTCGGAGAGATGACGGAGGTCTGAATCTGCCCGCGCCAGGACAGTCACCTTTTCGCCCTGGAGAGCGAGAACCTGCGAGAGGCGCCCACCGAGAAAGCCGCTTGCCCCGGTCACGAGTACCGGCATTCGCTACACGCTCCGCATCTTCTCGAATACATCCAGCGCAAACTCAAGGTTCTTTGTCGTATGGGCCGCCGTCACACAGAGACGAAGTCGGGCGGCACCCTGGGCAACCGCCGGGAATAAAACGGGCGAGACCAGAATTCCGTAGTCGCGAAGCTTACGTGCGAAGAGGGCCGTCTTCGCGTCGTCGTAAAGCATGACCGGAATGACTGCGGTCTGCGAGAGGCCGGTGTCGTAGCCGAGATTGCGGAGACCGTCACGCAGAAACGCGGCGTTGGCTCGCAAGCGCGCAACGCGCTCCGGTTCTTGCTTCAGAATCCTGAGCGTTTCGCACACAGCCGCGGCGGCTGGAGCGGCCAGTGCTCCCGAGAAGATAAACGGAGCAGAAGCGTGCTGGAGAAAGATTGCGAGGCGGCGGGAAACCGCAACGAAGCCGCCGTTGGATGGGATGGCCTTTGCAAGCGATCCTGTCCAGATATCGACATCATCCGTAGAAACGCCGAAATGCTCATCCGTTCCGCGACCGTGTTTGCCGAGTACGCCGCTGGCGTGCGATTCGTCCATCAACAGGAAGCAGCCAAACTCCTTCTTGATGGCAATCAATTCCGGAAGGGGACAGATATCCCCGTCCATTGAGAACACGCCGTCAGAAATGATGAGGGTACGGTTCGCTTCCGGCCCATTCTTCAATTCGTGCCGCAACGAAGCCATGTCGTTGTGCTCGAACTTCTGAACCTGAACGGCGGCAAGGCGGCACGCGTCCATCAAGCTGCGGTGAGAGAGCGAATCGGCGATCACGCGATCGGCCGGGCCAAACAGCGCGCTGATCACCGCGAGATTGGCGGCATATCCCGAAGTAAATGTAATCGCCGATTCCGTCCCCTTGAACTCCGCGAGAGCCTCCTCCAGTTCCTGGTGCAGTTCCAGCGTGCCGGTTAGCAGGCGGACCCCTCCCGTCCCGGTGCCATATTTTCGGAGAGCCGCGATGGCCGCCTCGTCGACTCGCGGATCGCCAATCAGGCCCAGGTAGTCATAGGAAGACAGCATCAGCATGCGATGGCCGTTCATCTCCACGATGGGCCCGGAGCGGGTACTCAGCGGGGCTTGAAACGGGTAAGCGTCAAGCGAACAGGCCAGGGCCGTGTTCTCAAACAGCCGCCGGGCCCTGGCGTCGATCAGATCGCTCTTCTTGTAGGCGTCATTTCGCCCAGAACGGAAGAAATCCTCAAACATCTGTCCTGATGAGGATGGAAAATCTCTTTTGACGGGGATGGCTAGTTCATCTTTGGCAACGTTGCCGTTCATAGATATTGAATATAGCGCCCTGATCCAACAGCTGGTTTGGACGGATGCGTATCGGAAGTCGAATCTGACAATTCCGTCATCGCTCCCCGAGGCGTTGCCGACAGCGTGTATAACGGTTACGGAAAATGCTTTCCCGTTTTTAGGTTTGCTGCATTAGAGTCAGAAACCCATCATCCTGATCGCCAGATCTTCGAGGTAGTGGAATGAAAAGAGCCGTCATGTTCCTGCTGGTCTTAAGTGCAACCTTCTCTCCTGCGCAGAAGAAGGATGCCCTGCGGGATGGATTTGAAAATCCGCCGGAGGCTGCGCGCCCGCGAGTCTGGTGGCATTGGATGAACGGCAACATCACCAAAGAAGGGATCAAGCTCGATCTTGAATGGATGAAGCGCTCAGGCCTGGCGGGTTTCCAGAACTTCGATGCGGCGATGTCCACCCCACAAATCGTGGATAAGCGGCTCGCCTACATGACGCCGGAATGGAAAGACGCGTTCAAGTACGCGACCACGCTGGCAGATCAGATGGGGCTCGAGATGGCGATTGCGGGCTCGCCGGGGTGGAGTGAATCCGGAGGACCGTGGGTCAAGTCGGCACAGGCGATGAAGAAGTACGTGTGGAGCGAGACACCAGTAGAAGGCGGAAAGCCGTTCACGGGCGTCGTCATCCATCCGCCATCGACCACCGGCGAGTTCCAGAACCTGCCGATCTCTGACGCCGGCGGCGCCATGAAAGACTCGGCGATTCCGGAACTCTATGCGGATAGCGCGGTAGTCGCATTCAAGGTCCCCGATGGAGAAGCCGCAGCGAATGAGGTAAAGCCAACGATCACTGTCAGCAGCGGAACTATCGACTCCTCGATGCTGAGTGATGGCGATCTGGTGAAGCGAGTTTCGATTCCCGCAGCAAAAGAGGGCGAAAAGCCCTGGGTTCAGTTTGAATACTCCCAACCACAGACAATTCGCGGGATGACGATTGTCGCGGCCCCGAGGGCTCCATTCGAGATGTGGGTTCCGCTCAAGGGAGACAGCGGCAATGCCCTGGAAGCGAGCGATGACGGAAAGAGTTATCACACGGTTTTTGCAATGCCTAAGGGCGGCTCGACAGAGCATACTTATTCGTTTGCGCCTGTGACTGCCAAGTATTTCCGCATGACCTTCAATCCGAAGTCGAAGGTGTCGCTGGCAGAACTGGTTCTGCATCCCGGTGCTCGCGTCAACCACTTTGAGGAGAAGGCTGGCGTTGATGCTGTTCCGGATCTATACGGCTTTCCCACACCAGACTTCGCGGCGACAGACGCGATACCGAGTTCTGACGTCATCGACCTGACATCGAAGATGAGCGCGCACGGAAAATTGGATTGGACTCCGCCACCAGGAAAGTGGGTTGTGCTTCGAATTGGATATTCGCTCCTCGGCGTAACCAATCACCCGGCCACAAAGGAAGCTACTGGTCTCGAGGTCGACAAGCTGAACGGCGCATACGTCAAGAGTTACATGGATGCCTACCTCGACAGCTACAAGGAGACGGTAGGTGCCGATTTGATGGGCAAGCGCGGCATCCAGTACGTGATTAGCGACAGCTGGGAAGCCGGTTCGCAGAACTGGACCGACGACATGCTTTCGCAGTTCCAGAAGCGCCGTGGGTACGATCCGCATCCGTGGCTTCCAGTGCTGGCTGGGCGAGTGGTGGAGAGTTCCAAAGCCAGCGATCAGTTTCTCTGGGACTTTCGGAAAACCATCGCAGATCTGATCGCCGAGGAACATTACGGCCAGATTCAAACTTCACTTCGCGAGCGCGGGATGAGGCACTACGGCGAGTCGCATGAGTCAGGACGCGTAATGATCGCGGATGGCATGGAAGCAAAGAAGCTCAACGACATTCCCATGAGCGCGATGTGGGTCCAGAAGCCGGGTGTCAACAAGCCGACGTATGGCTATAACGCAGATGACCGCGAGTCCGCCTCGGTCGCGCACATTTACGGCCAGAATATTGCCGCAGCCGAGTCGATGACGACCTGCGATACCTCGACTGCGTGGGCCTGGTCTCCGGCGACACTGAAACCCACAGCCGACCAGGAATTTCTCAACGGCATCAATCGCTTTGTAATCCACGAGTCGGCGCATCAGCCTCTGGTCGGAAAGGCTCCCGGAATCACACTCGGGCCTTGCGGACAATGGTTTAATCGCAACGATACATGGGCAGAGCAGGCTGGCGCCTGGACTGGATATCTCGCGCGCAACTCCTTCCTGCTTCAGCAGGGGCATTTTGCCGCGGACATTCTTTACTTCTACGGCGAAGATTCGAATGTCACGATCATGTTCGAGAAGAAAGCGCCCGATCTGCCTGCGGGCTACAACTTCGACTACATCAATGCCGACGGTTTGATCCACGAACTAAACGTCTCGAATGGGCGCATCACCACGAAGAGCGGCATGGAGTATCAAGTGCTCGCGCTCGATCCCAACAGCCAGCACATGTCGTTGCCGGTGCTGAAAGCCCTGTCAGCGCTGGTACACCAGGGAGCAGTTGTAGCAGGCCGGAAGCCGACGGACGATCCAAGCAAGGCAGATGACCAGGAAGAGTTCAAACGGCTCAACGATGAGCTCTTTGGCGATGGCACGGGCATGAAGGCCGTTGGCAAGGGGAAGGTCTACGCAGGTCAGAATGCGGAAGCTGCCCTCAAAGCCGCTAGTGTCGCGCCGGACTTCTCATATGGTAAGCCCGCGACTGATTCAGAGGTGCTGTTCGTTCACCGCAAGCTTGCAGCCGGAGATATCTACTTCGTCGACAACCGCAGCGATCGTGGAACGAACATCGATGCGCAGTTCCGGGTTACCGGAAAGGCCCCCGAGCTCTGGTATTCGGAGACCGGGAAAGTCTCGCCAGCTTCCTACGCAATTGCAGACGGCCACACTACTGTGCCTCTGCATCTGGAGCCGTGGGGCACTGTGTTTGTAGTCTTCCGAACTCCGACAAAGGCGGCCTCGAAGACCCTGCCCAAAGCAGCCGACACTACACTCGCCACGCTAGACGGGACGTGGGAGCTTAGCTTCCAGCCCGATCGAGGCGCGCCAGCCTCCCTTAAGATGGAGAAGCTGATCTCTTGGAGCGATAGCACTGATGTAGGAGTGAAGTATTTCTCCGGGACCGGAACCTACTCCAGGAAGATTGATGCGCCTTCGAGCTGGTTTGCGAGCGGAAGCAAGCTCTTGATCGATCTCGGTGATGTCAAAAATCTGGCCGAAGTGACCGTTAACGGCAAGTCTCTCGGGATTGTCTGGCACACACCTTATCGGGTCGATGTGACCGGCGCTCTCAAGCCTGGATCTAACGACCTGTCCATCAAGGTCGTGAACGCGTGGGTCAACCGGCTGATCGGCGATCAGCAGCCAGACGCAAAGGTGAAATACACGTTTGCGACCATCAAGCCGTATCGAGCTACATCCTCGCTTCAGGCATCCGGCCTGCTTGGACCTGTGAAAGTGATCCAGCAGTCAGCAAAGGTGGCTGCGGACCAACACTAATTCGAATGCAGCCCCGGTCGAAGCTTGTTCAGCGAAGTTCATCGTGTGGCTCATCACCACCATGGGAGTGAGAGACGCTCTTTGCCGATGCTACAGATCCGGGAGGCTCCCGGAACGGTTCAACCGCAATGCGCTCGTAACGCACTTCCAACAGCGTCAGGTGTTCGGTTCCACCGGGTGCCTGAAGAATCACTGTGCTTCCCTCCGCCGACTTCATGAGCGCCCGGCCCAGAGGAGAAACCCAACTGATGTGATTGCGGTTGAGATCAACCTCGTCGGTGCCGACAATGCTCACCTCTCGCTCGTCCCCGGCGGCATTGGTATACCGCACCGTTGCCCCGAAGAATGCCCTGGCCTTTGCCAGAGCTCCCCTTGGAGCTTCCGGATCAACCACCTCCGCGGCTTCTATTCGCTTAGTGAGAAAGCGAATCCGGCTGTCGATCTGACGAAGCCGTCGCTTGCCATACTGGTAGTCGGCATTTTCGCTTCGATCACCATTGCTGGCAGCCCACGCCACCATTTCCGCGACTGCCGGGCGATCTCTCATCAGCAGAAACCGATGCTCATCTTTGAGGCGCTGCAGCCCGCCTGGCGTTATGTAGTTCTTGATTGGTTCTGCGGGCTCGTCTGGTTGCGGCCTTCTGGTAAACCCTTTCCGCATCTCTGTAGTTCTCCCGATGTTCTCGGCCTATGTAGGACCGCTCCGAAATAATATGAGTTGCAATAGCTAAGTCCGACTCCAAGAGTTCCGCTCTCAAAGCCTGTCGTAAACCCGCGTCCTCCAGATCGACCGTATGCCCATTTCTCTTAGCATTGTGCGGTGGACTTAGTGGAGATGGCCCTTTAACCTGATTGTAGGGGTACGGTTCAGTTTTGCGCGAAAGGGATGCGAGGCGGTTGGGTGATGTCTGAGAGATGGCAGCAGATCTGTCAGATAGCCGATAGCGCATCGGGCCTGCACCACGACGAGCGTTCGCGTTTTCTTGATTCCGCATGCGGGGGCGATCCTGACCTTCGGAACGATGTTGAATCGTTCCTGCGCTCGATCGACGTGACGCGCGAATTTCGCCTTTCACAAGCCGGACAATCAAATTCAAGAAGCTCGCCTGGCCTCGGGGAACAGGATTCGCTGGTCTCGAAGCAGGTTGGATCCTACCGAATCATCGAGCGCATAGGCTTCGGAGGGATGGGTGTCGTGTATCGAGCCATCGATACGCGCCTAGGTCGAGAGGCCGCGCTGAAATTCCTCAGTAATGACCGTCAACGCGACCCTCGAGCCGTTGAGAGATTCGAGCGTGAAGCTCGGTCGGCGTCGACCTTGAATCATCCAAATATCTGCACCGTTTACGGCGTCGATGAATTCGAGGGCATTCCCTACATCGCGCTGGAATTGCTGAAAGGCCAATCCCTCGGAGATGTGATCGAGCACAAGCCGCTCCCGTTGGAGCGTCTGGTCGAGCTGGCGATTCCGATCCTGTCGGCAATGGATGCGGCGCATAGTCACGGAATTATTCACCGTGACCTGAAGCCTGCCAACATATTTCTAACTGAGAAGAATCAGATCAAGATTCTCGATTTCGGACTGGCAAAGCAGGTCTCCCCGGTAGCCTTCGCCGACAGATTGCCACACAGCGGCGACGCCAATGAGGAGGCAGGGAGCCTCACAACTGCAGGCCTGATCATCGGCACGCTTTCGTACATGTCGCCGGAACAGGTCCGCTCAGAAGATCTGGATCGCCGATCGGACATCTTCTCCGTGGGCTCCTTGCTGTACGAGATGGCCACGGGTGAGCAGGCGTTCCCAGGCAAGACCGCGGTATTAGTCCTGGACGCGATACTCAACCGCGAACCCGCTCCAATTGCAACTTTTAATCCGGCTTTTCCCGGAAAGCTTTCAGCCATCATCACCAGGGCGCTCGAGAAAAATCGTGAAGCTCGCTACCAGGACTCTACCGCAATGCTGGCCGACCTCCGCCAGTTCGAACGACAGCTCTCTGGAACTGCCGTCGCGCCTGCCGAGCGCGTTATCTCGAAATCAATTTGGCGCCTCGCGACGGCGGTGCTGGCGCTCGTGATCCTGGCCGCAATCGGCCTGTACGTGAAGAACATCAGGACTCTGACGTTCTTGAGAGCGCCCGCGGTTAAGAAGTCGCAAGAGGCGGCGCGTCCGTCTATCGCTGTTCTTGGATTCGAAAACCTCACTGGCCGTCCTCAGCATGAATGGCTGTCCACTGCTTTTTCTGAGGTGCTTTCATCTGAGCTCGCCGCGGGCGGTCGACTGCGTGTCATCTCTGGAGAAGACGTCGCTCACGCACGAAAGGATCTCGATCTCGGGGAGACTCGCGCGTTCTCGGCGCAGACCCTGGGACGGCTCCGAAAAAACCTTGGCGTCGATTATGTAGTCACGGGATCGTACCTCCACGCAGGAGAGGGATCGAATGCCGAGCTGCGAGTTGATGCGCGCTTGCAGGATGCGCGAACCGGCGAGATGATCGCCTCCATTCCTGAAACTGGAACTGAATCCAAGCTGCTCCCTCTGCTTTCGCAAATCGGTGCAGACCTTCGTACAAAACTTGGGATACGAGGGGTTGAGGGCTATGAGGTTGCGCAGGCTGCGGCAACCATTCCGAAGAATCCGATGGCGGCGCGGCTCTATTCTGAGGGCCTGATGAAGCTGCGCCAGTGGGATCCGGGTGGAGCGCGCGACAGACTTCTGCAGGCAGTTTCAAAAGAACCCGACCATCCCTTGATTCACGCGGCCCTTGCGGAAGCCTGGAGCCAGTTAGGGTTCGATGAGAAATCCCGGTCAGAGGCGCGGAAAGCCGGATCGCTCGCAAGCCAGCTTCCAAAAAGCGAACAGCTGTGGGTTGAAGGCCGATTCCGTGAATCTAATCACGAATGGGACCAGGCAACTGAGATTTACAGAACGCTTGTCCAGACATATCCCGACAACCCCGAATATGCCTTGCGTCTCATTGCGGCGCAAACCTCGGCGGGTAAGCCGAAAGATGCGCTGGAGACGATCGCGAACATGAGGAAGCTGCCTCTTCCAGCCAGCGGCGACCCGCGCATCGATCTTGCCGAGGCAGCGGCGCTCGAAAGCTCTGATGAATTCAAGCAGGAGAAACAAGTCGCATCCCGCGCGGTGCAGGAGGCGCAGAGTCGCGGCTCACTGCTTCTTGCCGCACGGGCGCAGTACGCGCAGGCGTGGGCAGCATTGAACCTGGGTGAGATGGCCGATGCGCTCAAGCTGACAAATGACGCTCTTGCTACTTATTCCAAAGTCGGCGATAAAAATGGCCAGTCGAACATGCTGCGAAATCTCGGCACCATTCGCCTGATGCAAGGCGATCTGCCTGCCGCTCTTGCTAGTTATCAAAGCTCGCTGAAGATGGCTCGCGAGGTCGGAAACCGCTACAGTGAAGGCGCAGCGATCAACCAGATCGCAACGGTCCTCGAGCGCCAGGGACGGCACCAGGAAGCGCTCGATCGCTATCAGAAGACGCTGTCCATCATGCGCGAAGTCGGCAATAAGCTGGCCGAATCCATTGCGTTGAACAACATCGCAAACATCCTGTGGGCCCAGGGCGACCTGGAGCCGGCGCGATCGATGTACACCCAGGCGCAGACGATCGCCAGGCAGCTCGGAGACAAGGGTGGAGACGCAGGTGCTGCAATCAATATCGCCCATATCTATTTTCAGCAGGGTGATCTTGCAAGCGCTCTGAAGCAGTTGCAGTATGCAGTTCCTGTTGTGCAGGCGATGGGCGACCGAGCTCTCTTGTCCGAAGCGGTCAACAGCCTTGGCGAGGTCCGGCTCGCGCAGGCAAACTTCTCTGAGGCGCGATCCCGTTTTGACGAAGCTCTGTCGCTGCGCGAAGCTACAGGCGACCAGCTAGGCTTGAGTGAATCTCGCGCTTCGCTGGCCTCTCTCCATATCGTGCAAGGCAAGCCGGATTTGGCAGAGAAGCTGCTTGTGGAGGCTCGCAACCAGTTCCACAAGGTCGACTCTCAAGATCAGGAGATCGCCGCCGTTGGCGACCTGGCGCATGCGCTCATAGATCAGGACAAAACGACCGACGCTTTGAAAGCGATAGATTCGATACAAGAGACAGCGAAACACACCACTGATCCGCACGTGCTTTGCAATTTCCAGATCGAGGCTGCGCGGGTAAAGCTATTCGCAGGGAAGACATCAGAAGGCAAAGCAATGCTGGCTGCAGCCACAGAGACTGCCAAAGCTCATGGCTTTGTGCCGACCCAATTCAAGGCAAGACTCGTCTCTGCTGAACTCGATCGGAGGAAGGGCGACACCGCCAAGGCAAATGCGTCACTCGCATCTATTCAGGCCGATGCTCAAAGCCGCGGTCTCTTGCTCCTCGCACAACAGGCCGCGAATGTCCGGGAAAGACAGTGATACGAATTCAGGTCTGGTCGGGAAGAGAGCAGCGAGGGAAGATCTGATCGACCTTCCCTCAGCTGGACCCTCGCAATAATATTTACTTCCGCACACTTATTTTAAAATCAGCGGGCGGCTCGAACATCGACCGTGACGGCTCGTTCAGTTGCACGTTCTTCAATTGATATGTCGTCTTTCCGTAGCGGGGATCGTCGGTCGTTGATTCCACCACAGCCGAGATGACAGGCGCGAACCATGTCTCCCGCACAATGACAATGGGCTTTTCGTTGCCAATCGCGCCTGCCGGGATCGTGGTAGTCTGCCGTGTGCCGGTGCACTCAACGCCTTCGATATTTCGCGGACCCAGATCTTCATTTACCACTTCCCTCTTCTCATCTCGAACCACCGCGGCAAGTCCATCGGCCGAATGCTCATCTCTGAACTTGACCATCATATGGACGGGGCCGCCTTCCTCTTGATCTTTTTGGAGGGAATGCTTTCCCTCATCCTCTGCTTTCTTGTCGAAGACAAACGTCTGCTTCCGCTTGACGTCATCCGCCGTCTTCGATCCTGGGTCCAGCACAAAGGCAGTCCCGTTCACCGGATCATCAATGAACACCTTCACTTCATGCGGCGACGGATGCTCCGGATCCACGTTGCCAAATGTCTGCTCGCGCCGCGTCCGGCCATCGCTGTCTCGGTAAATCTTGCTCACGGTGCGGCGCTGAATATGATTGCCGTCTGCCAGAGTCTGCACTGTCTCTGTCGTCGTGTCCGCGGAGTATGGCTTTCCCTTCACAACCTGCGCATCAGCGGCAACCAATTCCAGAGTTACCTTCTGCTGCGATTCCTGGGGACCACCTGCCAGGTAGTCCATCTGTATTGAAGCCATCTCGTCCGCACGCTTCGCCTCTTGGCTGTATTCTTGTTGTCCCGCGGCCGCGCGCGTCCAGCCGATTAGCCCCATTACAGCGAACATGAAAACAGCAGCTTCCCTAAACCTCGCAAACATCTTCATCTCCAACTCCTCTCCTTTTGGATCACCTGACAATGCGAATTCCGCGTGGGAGCCCATCCTCCCCGATCACAAACTCCGCCAGCATCACTCGCGCAGCGGCATCCGCCGGCGCTTCGAACCCATACTGTTGAAGATCGCTTCCCTTTACCTTCACCCGTACGACACTCAAATCCGAGGCGGGCGCCAGCCCTTCGCTCATGGGCAGCGGCACGAATTCGTCGAGGGGACTCCAGGTTGCAGCCTCCTTGGCAGGAGCATGCTGGCCGCGACGATATATACTCCGCCTGTTCACTCCCTTGGAAACCGAAGCCGCAACCTTCTTCTCTGTCCCTGAGTTGGATAAGGCCCCCGCTTCTCTTTCGATCTGCGGCACTCGAACTGGCCGCACCTGTTGATTTGTTGTCTGGAGCTTCATTCGACTTTGCCAAATGGTCCCCAGAGCCACAACTGCGATCAGCAGGGCCGCGAGTGCCGCCCAGGTCCACTTGATCCGCGCCCGCCCAATGGTAGAAACGTTCCTCCTGCGCTCGGCTGCAACACGCAATATCGGCTCGAGTCGCTCCGGTGGGTTAACGGCTCGATGGTCCCGCCCCACTTCCGCCAGGATTTCGTCCAGCTTCGGATCGTCCATCATGCACGCCTCCTTGAGGTATTCGCCATTTCGGCTCGCAGCAACTCCGCAAGTTGCGCCCTGGCTCGATGGAGCCGGGAACGCACGGTGCCAACCGGTACCGCAAGTACCTGCGCAGCATCTTCGTAGCTCATCTCTTCAAGCGCGCACAGAACAAGCGCCTCGCGCAAAGCGAGCGGTAACTGTTCCAACCCTGCACGCACTGCATCCACAGCCTCGCGCCTGAGCAGAATCTCGGCTGGTCCGTCGCTGGGGCATATCGCTTCCGTCGGGATATCTTCGTCGCGATCAGAACGGTCTGCTGTTCCATCGCGTTCCAGATGCTTCCAGAGTTGCCGCCGAGCGATAGCGCAAAGCCACGTCGAAAGCGCGCCACGTGCGGCGTCGAATCGATCGATGTGAGTTAGCAATGCGAGAAAAACTTCCTGCGTGATCTCCTCTGCTACCGCTTCATTCCGGCTCATCTGCAGAGTAAATCGGTACACCAGGCCCCCATGTCTGCGATATAACGCGGACATGGCGTCGCCGCTTCCATTGAGCGCCGCACGGTGCAACTCGCCGTCGGTCAATTCGCCATCACGCCGCGTCCGTCGGAGCCGCTCAAACATAGACATCCATGATTACCGGACAGCACGAATAAAGTTCCCTGAAAATTCTGGAAATTACACGCGCAGTCCGGGCGGCGATTTCCCGTCGCAAAATACGAGTTTGTGCAGATGAAACGACTCACGCAAACCCTGGCCAGCCTTGGAGAGACAGAACTATGAACTCATCGGCGGCGCGTGAGTATTCAATGCGTAAAATCTTGCAACGAGCAGAGACTCAGACGCCTTGCCAAGTGGCCAGATTTAACAGTCTGCTGGCTTAGACATACCCCTAGATCTGCTCGAAATAACGCCGGCGTTCCCAATCTGTCACCGATCCATCGAATGCAGCCTGTTCTGACCGGAAAAAGTGAGCGTAGTGGGTAGTGACCTCAGCTCCCAAGGTATCTCGAACGAGTTCGCTGCCGGCAAAGAGTTCGGTTGCTTCTCTCAACGTCGCGGGAATAGACGGCATGTCGGTTGCGGCGTAAAGATCGCCTTCGAAGATGGGTGGCGGATCAGTCTTCTTGGCGATACCATCCAATCCCGACGCCAATGCAGCTGCGATGGCTAAATAGGGATTGCAGTCGGCTCCCGGAATCCGGCACTCAATGCGGAGGCTCGATCCCGCGCCCACAACGCGGAAGCTTGCAGTTCGGTTGTCGTAGCACCAAGCCAGTCGCGTTGGCGCCCACGAGCCCGACTGAAATCGCTTGTATGAGTTAATGGTCGGAGCATAGAACACCATGAACTCGGGTACATGCGCGATCCATCCACCCAGAAACCAGCGAAACGTGTCGCTGCATCGAATCGGCCCCAACTGATTATCGCCGGCCATCGCATTCTTGCCATCTTTCCAAAGGCTCAGATGCAGATGACAACTTGAGCCGGCCTGGCCTGCATCGGGCTTCGCCATGAAGGTGACACTCATGTCCAGGCTGTCTGCAACTTCCTTGAAACACTGCTTGAAGACGACGTGGCGATCCGCCATCGCGAGGGCGTCGGCATATCGCACATTCAGCTCGTGCTGGCCCTTGCCCCACTCGCCCTTCGAACATTCCACCGGGACGCCGGACTGCGATAGATGCCGGCGCACCGCACCATTCAGCTTTTCTTCTCGAGTGCCCTGCAGAACGTGATAGTCCTCGAGATACCATCCCGCCGCTTCGAGACCGTCGTATTTGGCGGCTGCTGCGTGCCGGTAAGAGTTGTTGAAAATGTAGTATTCCAATTCAGTGCCCGCGGCTGCGGAGTAGCCGAGGTGCGCGGCCCGATTGATCTGTTTGCGAAGTATGGAACGCGGCGCATGTTCTACAAGCTCGTGCGAGCGACAGTCCAATAGATCGCAGGTAACGAGAGCGGTGCGATCCAGCCAGGATGCAAGACGAAGGGTTGAAAGATCTGCCCGCATATGGACATCACCATAGCCTCGCTCCCAGTTCGCGAACTTGTAACCCGCGACGGGATTCATCTCCATATCGGTCGTCAGGAGGTAATCGCAGGCATGCGTTCCGGGCTCCTCATTCTCAAGGAAGAATCGCGCATCCAGTCTCTTGCCAAACTGGCGTCCGTATATGTCGGTGAACGCTAGAAGTACCGTATCCACGCGACCTTCTTCCGTCGCGGTTCGAAGCTCTTCGAGAGTCAGCATCCCATTCGTCTTCATCGAACTCCTCAGCCTGTTGTCTGCGTCCGCATGTTGAAGCTCTTAGGGCGGGTAAGGTGATGAAAACCCAACCTGGATAGAGTGCAGCCGTGGCCGCTATCTTTGATCCCGACCCATGCGAGCTCTGGATCAAGGTAGTCACAGCGATTCAGGTAGACGGTTCCAGCCGCAACTGCATTCGAAAGCGATTCTCCTCGTTCCACGTCCTCGGTCCATATCGAGGCGGTCAGCCCATACTGGCTGTCGTTCATCAATCGAATTCCCTCTTCTTCTGAATCGACTGCCATAATCCCGATCACCGGGCCGAAACTCTCTTCGCTCATCAATTCCATGCCGTGGTTCACATCGACGAGCACAGTAGGCTCAAAGAAGTATCCTTTGCCCGGCATCCGCTTTCCGCCGGTCAAGACCCTGGCGCCCGCTTCCACTGCCCGGTCAACCTGGTGCTTCAGAAAGTCGAGGGCTTTGGGCTGCGCAAGCGGACCTATTCCGGTTGCAGGATTCTCGGGATCTCCGACGGAATACTTCTTTACTTCCGCGACAAATGCGTCCACGAATCTTGCGAACAGGGGGCGCATCACGTAGATCCGCTCTATGGCACAACAACTCTGTCCGGTGTTGTAGAAGGCCCCGTCGACGAGGTTAGGTACCGCAAAGTCGAAGTTTGCGTCCTCACAGACCAACGCCGGATCTTTGCCTCCAAGCTCCAGTCCCATGTCGAGCAGTTGAGCCGAAGCCTGACGATAGACTTCGCGCCCTCCTTCAACAGAGCCAGTAAAAGAGATGAAGTCAACTTCGCGATGCCTGATCAGGCGAGCGATCGTTTCATGGCCGACGTGGATGGAAGCGACCAGGTCGCGCGGCAGGTTGGTCTGGCGGAACGCATGGATGAACGCGTCGCCGCACAGTGGAGTGAGGCGGGCATGCTTGATCAGAACTGCGTTGCCCGCCAGCAGAGCGGGAATAACGACATTCACCGCGATCAACAGCGGATAATTCCATGCAGGAATATCCAGCACGATTCCGAGCGGCTCATGGCGAATGAACCGTCGAAAACCCGCACGCGGCTCCAGTAACTCGTCCTGTAAGGCTGATGGAGCAATACGAAGCATGGTCTCAGCGCGATCGAGCATCGTGTCCACTTCGCGTTGAGCCTGCGTCAAAGGCTTTCCCATTTGCCGGGTGACATCAAGCGCCACGCTCTCCCGCATCTTGCGGAACGCGTCAACAAATCCTCGGCATATCTCTACGCGTTCACTTACAGGAACTGCACGCCACTGCTGTTGAGCGGCGCGCATTCGCTCGAGAATGGCACCAACTTCCGCTTCGGAAGTCATTTCGAGCGTCCGAAAAGTCTCTTCCGTTGCTGGATTGATCAGGCTGATCGAGGAGGTCGTCATCACCAACTCTCCTCATAGAGCTTAAGCAGATCTTCCTGAGTGCACGGCCGCACATTTGTCTTGTGACAGGAATCTGCAAATGCGCTTTCCGCTAAACCCTTCAGGCTCTCCTTGGGCACGCCATGATTGCGCAGACCTCGCTTTATCCCAAGACGATCGATCATGCCTTCCACCTTCTCGACTGCTTCGGCAGCCTGGTGACCATCGGTCTTATCGGATCTGCTGCTGCCATACATTTGAGCCAACCGCGCATAATGCGGCGCCGCCACATCCACGTTGAATTTCATCACGGCTGGAAGACAAAGCGCATTTGCCAAGCCGTGATGCAAGCCGAATTCCGTGGACAAGGGATGCGCCAGCGAATGGGTAGCCCCAAGATCCTTCTGAAATGCAATCGCTCCCATCGATGCCGCAACCAGCATATTGCCGCGTGCTTCGATATCTCCGCCATCGCGTGTCGCTCGCTCCAGGTAGCGAACGACCAACTCCAGACCGTGTATTGCGATTGCATCGCAGAGGGGGTGGTAGACCGGGCAGGTCAGTGATTCCAGGCAATGCGTGAATGCGTCCATGCCGGTGGCCGCAGTTAAAAACGGAGGAAGACTGACGGTCAATTCTGGATCGAGTACCGCCCTTTTCGGCATCAGCCAGGGACTGAAAATGATGATCTTTCGCTTCAACTTGTGGGAAGTGATCACGGAGGACCTGCCCACTTCACTGCCTGTGCCTGCAGTGGTCGGAATCGCGATGATCGGATCGTAGGGGCCGGTCAGGCGCGCCATCCCACCGGCCTGTGCTTCGAAATCTGCAAGCGACCCTTCATGCCGAGCCATGATGACGGTGGCTTTTGCCACATCGATGGCGCTTCCTCCGCCAACACCGATCACCCCATCGCAACCTGCGGAGCGATAGATCGCGGAGGCCTGAACCACATCCTCCTCTACCGGGTTTGGATGAACGCCATAAAATACCTCGTATTGAACTCCACGTGCCTGCAATGCCGCTTCAACCGATTTGAAGGGAGGAGCAGCGCGAAGACCTGGATCGGTCACAACCATTGGCCGCCGAACGCCTATTTCGTCCAGACATATCGGGAGTTGCCGGACTGCTCCGCGACCAAAAACGATTCGAGTCGGGAAAGAAAAGTTCTCGATGTTCTCGAACATCCTATGCTCCTGCACAATGCTGCGATATGTTTGCAATCTGCCTGGAAGAGATCAGTCGGCTTCGCTCTCGACCGCCTGCGTCGTGGCATCTCCAGGGATGCGCTGCAGTTCCGCAACCCAGCCCGGAGTTATAAATTTGCGCCGCACTTCGAGGATATATACCAGGGACAGAACGATCAGGACTCCTACAAGAGTTTTGGCGGCCAGTTGATTCGGCGGCATCATCAGCACGAAACAAATGAAGAGAGTATAGACGAGAGCGATGCTGTTCAAGGCTGTTCCCCATCTGCCCAATGTCCATATCGCCAGCTTGGGCCAGTCCGAGCCACGCAAGCGAGCACGCAAGCCGAGTGCCACGGGAATAACATAAGCCAGATACAACGCTACGGTGCTGAGTGAAGTGACGATCGGAACGGCGCCCGTCCAGGCCATTGCCGCCAGGGCAGCTATTACCGTCGCCCAGATAGCTGCAACGGGAGTTCCATGTTTCGTACTGACCTTCTGCATCGTCGCAGCGAAGGGAGTGCCGTGATCGCGAGCGAGGGAGTAGATGGCGCGAGAGGCAGAGGTCACACAGGAGAGACCGCAGAACCACATCGCTACCGAAGCGAAGGCCGCGAGAGCATTGCCGAAACGGTATCCCAGGCCGGACTGGAGAATCGCAATTGCGGCTGGAATCGGGTTTCCCTGCGCGTCATGCGCTGCGAGGACTTCGGGGACCGATCGAATCGCCAACGTAATAGAAAGCAGGAGGATATATCCCACCACCCCAGAAACGGCCACCGCAATCACCGTGCCCCAGGGAGCGACGCGGCGCGGGTCGTGCGTTTCCTCTGCCATGTGAGCGGATCCATCGAAACCGGTGTAGGTCCAATGCGCCTGCAGCAATCCCAGAAGAAACGCCCAGGTGTACGGATGCCCGCTCGAGTTGCTGGTGCTGGCGAGAAATGAGACGGGCTGGCGCGGCGCAAGCCAGAAGAGCACGCCAGCAATTGCAAACACACCGATGATGTGGATCACCACGCTCGTGTTGTTCAGCAATGCGACAAGCCGCACACCAAAATGATTGATCAGGCCGTGCACCAGTAGTGTGAAAGCAAACATGAGAAACACGTGACCCGGCGATGGCGAAATCCCCAGAAACGGCAAGACGAACTGGGCGGCGCTGAAGTTGATTCCTGCCAGGGCAGCGATCAGGCCAACAATGTTCAGGGAAGCGACAAACCATCCGGGCGCGCGTCCACCGAGCGCGGTCGCCCAGTGATACATCGCTCCAGAAGTCGGATAGGCGGAACACAGCTCCGCCATGCTGGCAGCAAGCAACAACGTGAACAGTGTCGCCACCGGCCACCCCAGAGACATCTCGAGGGGACCACCCAGGTTCAGACCGTACCCATAGAGGGTGACAGCGCCCGTCAGGATGGAAATGATGGAGAAGGAAATGGCGAAGTTCGAAAACCCTCCCATACTGCGGAAGAGTTCCTGTGCGTAACCGAAGTGTTTGAGATCCTGCTCGTCACTCGACGATGGTGTGTTCGACATAAATCGACTGGCGTCCCGCTGACTGAAGCTTGGATGCTTGCGTCAGGAGGGAATCATAACGTCCTGATCGGTTGCTTGAGAATGAAAAAGCATGCCGCAGAACACGAGCAAGTAGTCTTGCATCGTTCCTGCGGCACCAGATCAGCCTTGCCTGACTAGAACTCAAGGCGCAGAGAGACCTGCCCTGTGCGCGCTCCGCCAAAGTCAGAACTGGTACCGTTGTACGAACCGATAGTACCGGTGATCAACCCAAAGCTGGACGAACTTAAGTCCATCTCCGGGTCGCCAAGATTAGTGTGGTTTAGCACATTCGTAAACGTACCCTCGGCCTTGAGTTTGAATCTTTCCGTGATGCCGAACGTCTTGCTCACGCCTGAAGAGAGATTGACCAGCCCCGGGCCCTCGACCGAGCCAACCTGGGCATTTCCGAACCGGCCGATCGGATCCGGGACTTGATAGATAACGCCGTTGATCTGCTCGCAATCGTTGCAAATTGTATTGCCGTCGCTGTCACTCACAGATGCCCCAGCGTTGCCGGTCGCGCAGGCGTAGCCCGGTTGCCAGTTGGGGTCACCCGGGCATGAGAACGCGCTTGCGTTCGTCCAGTGGAAGCGGGTTTTGCCGCCAGTGGGCGAGACGCTTGCTCCGGAAACCCGGTCAGCATGTTGATCCCGATGGCCGGTATCAAAGCTGATCCCGCCGGCCCCAAGCGCTCCGTCGAGGCCTGATCCGGTACCGGAAGGATCTCCCTCGCCGCTGGGGAAGTAGGGTGTCTCAAATGGGCCGCTCTGTACGGTGAGGATGCTCGTCAGGCGCCATCCACCGACGGCCAGGTCAGCCCACCGGGACATGGCTCCTCCGAGCATCTTGCCTCGGCCTACAGGCAGGTCGTAGAGAGCGGTTGTCTCCCAGCGCAGGCGACGCGTCCCATAGGCATTTCCATAATCGGCGTGGCGATCGAGAATCGAAGTCGCGCGGGCGCCACCGCCCTCGCCTCCAAACCCGGTGCCGGCTGGCCCTTGATTGTCGGCAAGAGCCTTGGCCCAGGTAAAGCTCGAATTGAACTCGAGTCCGTGCTGTAAACGGTGCTGGCCTTCGAATTGCAGAGAATGGTAGTTCTCGTTTGCGCCAGTCGCCCGTGTGTTGATGCGGCCCCAGTTCGGGAACTTGCGCGAAGAAATCGGCGCAATGAATGCCGAAACCGTCGTGGAAAAAGGAAGCGTGTTCTCGTCGGGAGCCCAGACAAGTTGATGCGTCTCTGATCCGATATAAGAAATTCGACCCGCAAAGCCCTGGCCGAAATCGTGGTCAATGGTCAGTGCCCATTGCTCCGTATATGGGTCCTTCCAGTTCGTGCTGTTCGCAGTCCCAAAATAGTCTGTCCCGTAGCAGTTGGTGCAGCCATTACCGCCAGAGCCAGGATTAATAGCGGGCCATTGGTAGCCCGGTGTATGGGTCGCTGTGTTCAACGAATTCTGGAACTGCTGCGTGTATGCCTGGATGGTGCCAGTGAGCGAATAGAAGTTGGACCCCAGCAAATTGATGTTGTACATGCCAAATCCAGCGCGGACTGCCCACTTATCGTCAGCAAATGGACGCCACGCCACCCCGAAACGAGGCATGAAGCGGAGATGCGGATACTTCTTCAAACCAGCCGGAAATCCAGCAGCGCTGTTCCCCACTACCTCCATGCATGGCGCGCCATTCACCGTTGCGCTGTTCGTTTTGGTCACGCCGTCCGGATCGCAGGCATTTGCGCTTGCCAGGTAGCCCTGAGCCAACAGGTCTTGCTTGCCATTGGGATAGATGACGCGTCCGGAAAGTGGCACGCTCGGGTCGAAGTTCCCGATGTCTCCAAATTTGTCGTAGTAGGCCGGATGCAGTTCGTAGCGAACGCCATAGGAAACAGTCAACCTGTTATTCATGTGCCACTCATCCTGACCGAAAAAGTGGTAGTGAGAAGACACACCGTCGTTGTCCTGGCGAACGACGTCATAGAAGCTTTGGTTGGGAAGTCCAAGAAGAAAATCGGCAAAGTCAACGCCAGTGAACATGCCTTCACTGCCACTGGTGTTGAACTGGTAGGTGCCGTAGTTGTCTGCACCATTAAATCCAAGCGGTGTGACCGCCTCAAGCGTCTGAATGTCGGTGCCGAATCTGAACGTGTGTTTGCCTTTTACCCACATCAGCACGTCGCTGTACTCGTTGGTAAACGATTTCGAGAGGCTTGTAAGCCGGTCGGCGTTGAGGCTCTGGATGTTGTAGAAATCCATTTCGGGGACGCCGTTGTAGAACAGGTTCTGCAATCCCTGCCATCCCTGCTGCTGCGTCCAGGCATTGCCATCAAAGGGGTCGCTTTGACCCGATGTAAATCGCGTGAAGCCGAATCCACCCTCGTTGATGAGATTGGGCCGAATGGTCCAATTGGTATCGACCTTCATCTGGCGATTCTGGCTTATCGACAGCGAGGAAGGAATGTTGAGTGGCTCGGGGTTTGTAATCGGAAAATTCTTCCAGGTGAACTTGCCCCAAATCAGAAACTTCTGGTTGCTCCCGATGTACTGATCACCCCGGATGTCGTACTGATTCGAGCGTCCGCTGCTATCAACGTTTGACTGCCAGTTCGCAACGCCATCGTCGGTGTACGTCGTCGGGTCGCCAATGTTCGGGTCGGGATAGAACTGCGAGAGAGTGGAAACAGCAATCGGGTTGATCTGGCTCTGCGGGATCGACGTGCCGAAACTGCCACCAGTGAACGGATTATTCAGGCCCGTAAAGCTGTTGCCCCCGGACCCGTTCGGTTCAACATATTTCGAGAAGTCGCCGTTTTTCATCAGCGTGCTGGGAACGACCTCGAAGATGGTGCTCTGTGCCGGATGGCGCCATCCTTCATAGGTACCGAAAAAGAAGCTCTTGCTATGTCCGTTATAGACATGTGGAATCACGACAGGACCACCAATGCTGGCCCCGAAGGTGTTGCCGTGAATGCTGGGTTTGGTGGTGGTCGTCGGATACGTGTACGGGATGGCATTGAACGCTGAGCTCTGGTAGTACCAGAAGGCAGTCCCGTGAAGTGAATTCGTGCCACCCTTGGTTGTGACTACGATTTGACCGGGATCGCCAAACTCGGCATTCGCCAACACTCCATCGGCACGCACCTGGGAGATCGATTCGGTTGACGGGAATGCATCGTTCAGGAAGTTGCCACCGGTGGCATCCTTTGCCGTGACTCCGTCAACCGTTACCTCAACCTGATAAGGCAAGGCCCCCTGCAACGAGATTCCCGACTGGTCCATCTGAACGCCGGGAAGCGTGCCGAAGATTCCGGCCGGACTGGTCCCACTAAAGCTCGCTCGCGTATTGACCGGCAGGTTCTGGGCATCTTCCGTCGTCAACGTACCGCTGATCGTCGGTGAGTCGGTCTGTATGGCGCTTAAAGCGTCTCCATTCACCTCTACCTTTTGCTGCACCGCCCCGAGCGTCAGCTTTGCGTCAACACGAAGTTCCTGGCGTACATTCAGCGATACATCCGATGCCGTCCAGCCGGCGAATCCGTTGGCTGAAATCGATATAGAGTATTGCCCCGCTTTCACGTCGAGAAACTGGTAATCTCCGGAGCGGTTGGATTTTGTTGTGCGAACTGCTCCTTCCTGAATGTTCGTCAGAGTGACGGCGGCCCCCGGTATGACCGAGCCACTCGGATCGCTGACGTTACCAACAATCGTGCCTTGGGTCGCCTGCGCACGAAGGTGACCGGGCGAGATGAAGATCGCCACGATCACAAAGACTATTGCGATGCAACTCCTCAACGCGGGGCAGAAGGGTCCTGGCAAATCACGAGAGATCATTTACGGTACGCCTCCAGAGGAACGTTCAATGCTTCGGTTGATCAACTACAGAGCCGGGGATAGGTCGGATGGTACACCCGAAACTTAACCATTTGAAATAAATTTCAAGCAATTATCGGTAAACCGAAGATCCGCAAAAACTGCGCTTTCCCTCGCGGAAACCCGAAGCTATCAATTCTTACAAATTGTTCATATATGAACAGTCGTTTACAGGTTGTCAGAGAGAACGCTACTGGACTATAAGAATGCGGCGGGCAAAACCGCCGTCGTCCCCACGATCTTCCGTCGAAACCTAAACTTCGGAGCCAGCTTCAGGGAGAGTGAGAGTGAAGAACCGAAAACCGACTGCCGTCCCCCAAACCCTCAGCCGGCGCCGATTTATATCTGCGGCAGCAACAGCAGGATTTGCGCTGAAGGCCTCAGGACAACTCCAGGCCAAGCCGCCAGAAGCAGTGCTCGTTTCCAACTTTCATCCAGCAAGCTGCGGATGGCTGACGACGTTCAGCCGAGAACGCGTCTACTGCGCCAACAGCTACTTCGACCACCTCGATCGCGTGAGAGATGACGCGAACTATGCCTTTGTGCTGTCAGAGGTAAACAACATCATCGCGATGATGAATTTCAAACCTGATCGCATTCCGGAGCTCAAGCAACGAATCGCCGAAGGGCGGGTGGAGCTCGTGAATGCCTTCTTTTTGGAATCGACGATCAACCTTTCCGGAGGAGAAGCGCTGGTCCGCCTTGGAGTGGAAGGGCGCCGTTGGTATAAACAGTTCTTCGGAATTGTTCCGAGATATGCCTGGACCATTGACGTATGCGGAACTCACGACCAGATGGCTCAAATCGTGGCAGGTCTCGGCCTGGAAGCAATGGTGTACACCCGTGCCAATCCGACTGGAAAATCGCTCCATTGGTCCGTGTCGCCTGATGGGTCGCGCATCCTCTCAGTCTCCCCTGGACACTACAGCGAAGAGAACAAAGTCTTCAAGACGACCACTCCTCTTAGCGATAAGGATCTGGATGAGCTCGAGACTTCCATAGCCAAGCGTGAGTCGATGACCCCGGCTGGCGCTCCGATCCTCATCCTCGCTGGAAATGGTGACTATTCCGTTGCGCCGGCATTGAAGTCATATCCAACGGAATTGCTGCGCCAGCGGAAAGCTCGTGGAGAGAAGCGGGCGTTGCGATTCGGTACACTCAGCAGCTACCTCGACGAAGTGCGCCCGGGCATCGAATCGGGAAAAATTCAAATTCCCACCATGCGCGGTGGGACCGCCTACGACTTCAATGCATTCTGGATCGAGAACAACGAGGTCAAGTCGAGGTATAGATTCAGCGAGCATCGGCTCCAGGCGATGGAGTTGCTGGCTGCCGCGGCCAGCTTGACTGGATCCCATCCTTATCCGACCCAGGCACTCCATGAAGCATGGACATTGATGTTCCTGAACATGGATCGCAACACGCTGTGGGGCTCCGCAGGAGGAATGGTCTTTGTGAGCGACCAATCCTGGGATGCGCAAGATCGCTTCAACTGGGTCGACAAAGCTGTAGCGGACGCAACCGAGAAATCGGCGGGAAGCCTGCTGCACGCGGGAGATGGAGTAGGACTCTTCAATCCACTGAACTGGAAAAGAAATGATCCAGTTGAACTGAAGCTTCCTGCGGGCAAGAGCTTGCAAGGCGTGAAGAGCGAACTCTTGCCGGATGGCTCAGTGCTTTGCCAGCCCGAAATTCCTTCGGCTTCCGTCGTTGGGTGGAAGCTATCCGATCAAAAACCGCCATCACCAGAGACTATAGCCCTCCCGAATGCGATCCAAACAGATCACTACACAGCCCGGATCGATGGAAGGACGGGAGCGCTCGTAAGCTTGAAAATGCGCGGCAGTGAACGCGAATTTCTTGGCGGCCCCTGCAACGTGATCGTAGCGGAGCGCCCGAAAAAGAAGGAGCCTAATCCGGGCGACTTCATGGCCGCGCATCCTGACCGGGAGCCTGTTGAGACTTCGAGCGACTCACCGTCAAAGATCATTTGCACTCGAGGCCCCGTAGCAACCACCATCACCGTCAATGGAACCTTCCTTGGAAATCCGATCTGTCGCACAATACGCCTGTACCATTCATCTCAGCGCATCGATTTCGTCACAGAGCTGAATGATGTGCCCGACTATACCGTCGTGGTGGCGCATTTCCCGCTCGCCACACCAGTTCATGAGGTGCGCCGAGGCATTCCGTATGGCTTCTCGCACGGTGCAGTCAGTGTGCCAAATCCGAAACTCCACGGCTGGACAAAAGGAATCGTTCCCGCCGTTCGCTGGATTGACCATTCCATGTCTGACGATGCCGGATTAGCCATACTCGACCGCGGCATAAGTGGCCGCGAGCTGGATGGAAACCTGGCAATGATCTATCTGCTCAACGCCGAAGATGCCTACCATGGATTTCCAAACCCATGGCTGACTGGGAAGGGCCGGCATCTCTGCGCTTATTCGATCTTGCCTCGCGATCAAGCGTGGCATCTCGCTCGCGTGCCGCAAGCGGCCTGGGAGTATAACCAGAGCCTCATCTCGCTTGGGCCGAGCACAGATTCGGCGGCCAGAAGTTTTCTCGAAACTTCAGACAATGTGATTGTCGAGGCCGTTCGAAGAGAGCAGAAGCACATCGAGGTGCGCATGGTGGAGGCACTGGGCTTACCGGGAGAGGCAACAGTACGCCTCAATTTGCCGCACTCTACTGCGAGCCTGGTCGACTTCACCGGAAAGAAGCTCGCTTCCCTTCCGCGAGGCTCGAGCTACAAGGTTCCGCTCAGGCCGCAGCAAATCGTAACCATGCACTTTGACGTTGCTTCTGACGTTGGAACGCCCGAGCTCATTACCTCGTGGGACCGCTTCGTACCTCAGCACAAGCTCGCCGCACTGCATCGTTACGAACCAGGATTGAAGGGGCATCCGCCCTTTGGTGATGGAGAAGAATTCTAAAAGTGACTTGATCTCTCGCACGCAGTTCGCGTCACCATTTACACATCCCTGACGACACAACCAACGGCACTCCCAATGCTAGAGGATACTTTTTGCATGACCACTCAGAGCCTGCCACTGTCCGGTCTGCTCGTTCTTGATCTCAGCCAATTCCTCTCTGGACCGTACGCATCGTTACGGCTCATGGATCTGGGCGCTCGCGTGATCAAGATAGAACGTCCCGACGGAGGAGACCTCAGCCGCAGTCTGTATTTAAGCGACACCGAGATTGGCGGTGACTCAACCATCTTTCACGCCATAAACCGAAACAAAGAAAGCATTGCCCTCAATTTGAAGGACGCCGAGGATCTGGACGCGCTGAAGCGCCTGATTGCACGCGCAGATGTGCTAATCCAGAATTTTCGTCCGGGAGTGATCGAGCGCCTTGGGCTGAGCTACGAGGCATTGCGAGACATCAACCCTCGTCTTGTTTATTGCAGCATCACTGGCTATGGAAGTGATGGCCCACTAGCATCGCGGCCCGGACAAGATCTGTTGGCTCAGGCGCTCTCAGGTGTGATGTGGTTGAACGGAGACGATGCGCAGGGCCCTGTCCCCTTCGGTCTTGCCATCGCAGACATGTTGGCAGGTGCGGCAGCAGCACAGGGCATTCTCGCAGCCCTCGTCGGTCGAGGTGTCACAGGTGCTGGACGCCATGTCGAGACAAGTCTCATCGAGGCTCTCGTCGATTTTCAATTCGAAGTGCTGACAACTTATCTCAACGACGGCATGCGGCTTCCCCGCCGTTCTTCCTTCCGCAGCGCGCACGCATATCTCGCCGCGCCGTACGGTGTGTATCCAACTCAGGACGGCTTTCTTGCGATCGCCATGACACCCATCGATCGGCTTGCCGAGCTCCTGAAGATCGATGCTCTCGCACCATTATGTGCCGACCCGTCCTCGTGGTTCACGCGACGGGACGAGATCAAAACGATTATTGCGAACAGCATTTCCACGATGCCGACGAGCCATTGGCTGTCAATCCTGCAGCCGGCGGATATTTGGTGCGCTGAGGTTTTGCGTTGGCCTGAGTTCCTCGATAGCCAAGGCTTCAAAATTCTCGACATGCTCCAGACAGTTGAACGTCCGGACGGCGTGCGGATTACAACAACCCGTTCGCCGATCCGCATCGACGGTGAGCGGCCTGCCGTTTCCCGAGCTGCGCCCACAGTGGGAGAGCAGAGCGCTGCAATCCGAGCTGAGTTCAATTTATGAGTGATGCTGGGAACAAACCGAAGCTTAGGGGTATGACGTGGAACCATCCCAGGGGATACGATCCGCTGGTTGCATGCTCGGCCAAGTGGCTCGAAGTCACCGGCGTCGATATCCAATGGGATCGCCGATCCCTGCAGGATTTCGAATCGTACCCAGTGGAGCAACTTGCACGACAATACGATCTGATCGTCATTGATCACCCGCACGTCGGGCAAATTACAGGAGATGGGTGTCTGCTTCCGCTGGACGATGAAAACCACGCAGCAGAACTGGCTGAGTTGGCCAGAGGCAGCGTAGGCCCATCCTTCTCGACATACACCTGGCTCAATCGACAATGGGCTCTTCCAATCGATGTTGCGGCTCAAGTGCAGGCTTGGCGGCCGGACCTCATCACGGCACCTGCTACAAGCTGGGACGACGTTCTTGCGATGGCTGGCGAAGGGCTTGTTCAACTTCCCATGAAGCCGCCACACTCACTCATGTCGCTCTACACATTAACGGCGAATCTCGGGAAACCGTGTCGAGTAGGAAAAGAAACTCACGTTCACGAGGACGCTGGCATAGAAGCTTACGATCACCTTGTGAAACTTACAGAGCACATCAATTTGGATTGCTTTCAAAAAGATCCGATCGCGATTCTGGAAGCTATGGCCAATCCTGTCGAAACAATCGCCTGTGTCCCACTCATATACGGCTACGTCAGCTACTCCCATTCAGGGTTTCGGCCAGTCAGGCTACGGTTCGGGAACATTCCAACTTTCGGATCTGGTGAGCCGAAGGGGTCTGCTCTTGGCGGCACTGGCATCGCAGTGTCCGCCTACTCCTCCTTTCCAAAGGAAGCGCTGGATTTCTCCTACTGGGTTGCAAGCGGACCGGCACAACGCGATCTCTATGCGGCTTCGGGCGGGCAGCCTGGTCATGCCGACGCCTGGAACTCGACTGAGGTCAACTCGACGACGGAAGACTTTTACAAGCAGACTCGATCGACACTGGAAAGCGCATGGGTCCGGCCGCGCCACAATGGCTACATTCCGTTTCAGCACTGGGCTTCCACCCGCCTGAATCAGGGATTGGCGAATCGAGAACGGGCAGACGTTGTTATCTCCGACTTGAACCGAGGATATTCTGAGAGCTTTTAACCAGGCTCACTCGTAGATCTCAAATTAGGCCGTCCCTCAGAGCTCTGCCCGTTGCGCACTCTCGAGCAACTGCCGTATGGGAATTCGAGTCGTGATCGCGCTCGTAACGAGGCGATCGATCTTGTGGGCGATCTGATCCCAATCATTTCGCATAGGTATCTCACGGGCTGTTTCGTGAAGCACAGCAAGACGGTGGTAAAAAGGAATTCGAGAGTTCACCTCAGAATCGTTCCAGGTCGACATTCTGCATCCAATGGCGCCAGATAAGGTGGTGACGCGATCCATCTCTGGTGTCATTACATGACGCAGAAACTTCCATGCCACATCGGGATGAACGGTGCCCGAAGGCACGGAGAGCAGCCAATACACGTTCAGCGAAGTGCTTCTACCGGACGATCCTGATGGGATCGGCGCAATTGCGACGCGGTCCCTCACGCGAGAATCTTCGGATGTGTGGGCAGCTGTAGCGAATCCAAACCAGTTGATGACCATCGCAAGTTCGCCTGCTGCAAACCGTTCACCAAGCCGCACGGAATCCAATTCACTGCAAAGTGGATGAACGGCCGAATCATCTGTCAGGATCTCCCGATAAAACGACAGCGCTTCTTCCGCCTCGCGAGTGCAGAACTGAAGATTGCCCTCCGCGTCGATGAGTTCTCCGCCTCGCGTCCAGAGTTGCAGCAGAAAATCATATACAGTGTTGTGGCCGTCGGGATACGCAGCAAACCCTGTGCCGTAAAGATTCTTGTCCGGCTGGTGAAAAAAACGAGCTAGCTGACGGAATTCGGACCAGGTTGACGGCGGCTCTAGTTCGCGCTCAAATTGCGATTTGAAGGTCCTTCGTATCACATCGTCTTCAAATAGATCCCGTCGAAGAATCATGCATTCCGGTCCATCATGGTACGGAATGCCCAGAACTTTCTTGCCTACATGCTGCAATCGCCTGAGGGAAGGCGACCAGCCCTCGGGCCAATCCGGAGGTGGGTCAGTCGATAGCAGAGGAGCCAGGTCCATTGCGATTCCCTGGTTCTCGATAGCTGAAGCCCAATCGGTGTTTACGAAGGCAATGTCCCAGTCGCCGTTCGCCATGCCACCCGACGTAAACAAGGTCTCCTGCAAATAACTCAGATCGAGTGAGGCGATCTCCAATTTGAGTCCCGTGTTGTATTCGGCTTCAAAAGACTCCCACTGCGATTGAATTCCGGATTCGAACGCCGCATATTTTCGGACAGCGATGCGAAAGCTTCGTTTGCGTTCAGCGGATGTTTGAGCCAAATTGACCTCTTTAGCGACTCTCACGGCCCCTTATCGGGATGGCGGAATTCTTACCTCTAGGCGACAGCGATTTCATCACCCGTCATGATTTCGGCCGTTTCTGGACAAGCAGGATATGTTCGCATGCCATGACCACCTCATTCCGCTGATTTAACACTTCGCATTTCTCCACCACACGTCCGTGCGTTAAGCGTTTCGGGTCCTCGTCCTTTGAACTGATCGTGACGCGGGTCCGAATAGTGTCCCCAATGAATACAGGCTTCGGAAAGCGGAGCCGCTCGTACCCATAGGTAAAAGCAACCGGGTTGATCTCTCGCGCGGTAAGGCCAATGCCAATCGCAAACGTCATTGTGCCGTGAGCGATTCGTTGGCCGAATGGCGAACTCTTCATGAATTCTGCGTCCATGTGATGGGGAAAAAAATCGCCGGTGTGACCCGCATGAACGACGAAGTCCGTTTCCGTTATCGTCCTGCCGGATGTCTCCCGAGTCTCGCCGACCGGAATTTCCTCGAAGTAATGCAATCGCTCCATACCTGCTATCCTTCACAACTCTCGGGCCGTTCTTCTAAAACGCAATCACCGAGCTCAATCAGCCGGCCTGCGCCGCTGCCTGAGCGAAATCTGCCGGGTTCTGGTACTTGACGGTTTGCAGATGCTCACAATAAAGAACCAGTTCGCCTTCGTTCTTGAAAACTTCATAGCTCGCTCGAATCATTCCGAGATCTCTGTATTTCGGCCATTTCTCCATGTTCGTTCGGATGGTGTAGATTGTGTCTCCAATGAAGACCGGCTTGATAAATCGCAACCGGTCATACCCGTACGAGAAGGCATTAACGCAGTTCGTCGCGACCAGTCCCAGACCAGCAGAAAACACGAATGCACCCGCGACAAGTCTCTGGCCGAATTTGCCCTCTGACTCCGCGAAGATCCGGTCTTGCACATACGGATGGATGTCCGTAACGAGCAAATTGAATTGATGGCTCTCGCCTTCACAGATCGTGCGGCGAAGCGAACGAATTTTTTGTCCAACGGGCCAGTCTTCGTAGTACCAGTTCTCAGCATTCCATATCGGAACTGCCGCGTGAGACGAGGGCTCCGTCGCGACCCGCGCGGGAGCGCTCTCCGTTTTTGATTCTTTTGTAGCGGACGGTTTCAATTCGGCCATCATTCCTCCCGGCTCTGCTGTGGTGAGCGAGGCACTGGAGTGCCCGGCACGGCGCTTGAGCGAAAGCACGCTTCAACGAGCGCCATGGTGTGCCACGCGTCCTGAGCTGACGTAATCAAGTTTTCGTCTTCTCCATTCACAAATCGCTGAAGGTTCGACATCACGCCGATGAAAGCGTGCGGAAACCAGGCCCCTTCAAGCGTTATCTGCTGCCAGTCACCGCCGTCGCGCCGGGCGATCCACAACTCATCCGGCTCTCCCCGCGGATAGTCAATCAGTAGTCCGAGCTTGACCACCGCTGCGCCTTCGGTTCCTTCGAATCGAAACGTAGCGTCCTGAAACCGGCGTCCGTAGGCATGGTTATGATTGATGGAAAGCGTGCAGCGCAATTCGTCGTAATCGAGAATTGCCGACGTTCTCGTTTGTGCAAGTCCACTGAGCGGATGTTTCAGAGTCCGGGCCATCACGGAATTAGGTTCCCCAGCCAGGTGCCGAATCAAATCCAGATAGTGAATTGAATGGACCGCGATCTCCACTCGGGGCAGGCCACGGAGAAACGGAAACAGATCCCATGGCGTGAGCACATTGAGGTGGACCTCAATGTCCGTGAGCTTTCCCAGGGCTTCGCGCCTTAGCGCGTCGCGCACGGCAAGCATCATGGGCGCAAATCGAAGCTGGAAATTCACGGCGGCTATCAAACGGCGCTCTTCGACAATCTCGAGAATGCGGTTGGCCTCGCCAAGGTCCCGTCCCATTGGCTTCTGCATCAGAACGGTCGATCCGTGAGGCAACGCTGAAAGAACCTCGATATGCGCTTGAGGAGGGATGGCCAGATCAAAGACAGCATTCGGCACACCGATCGCACTCTCTAACGTTGGCAGCACCGGAATGCCCCAATCCCGGCCAATCGCGTCTGCACGCGAGAGGTCGCGATCATAAATTCCGGCGACGTCGAAATATGCCAATCGGTAAGCGGGCAGATGAGCATCTTCGACGATGCCGCCAGCGCCGATAATTACGATCGGACGAGCTTGTGTTGGACGCGGCCAACTCTGCTGCAATTGCTGACTAAGATCGCCCAAAACTGTTCGAGCCTCCAGTTGCGAATCAACACCACACAAGTCTTCAGATAGGAAGGGAAAGTGAACTGATTCAGATTCGATGATCAGACGCAAGTAGAGCTGCGGAGATCTCCTGTGCGGCATTTCGAAGTTCTTTGAGGGCTGTTTCCGCAGTGACAGCCAGTTTTGTCGAATGAACAAAAGGGATTGCAAGGGCCGCCGCGGCTGTAGGGCCCCTCAAAATCGGGACCGAGATATCCGTCACACCTGCGATGAATTTGCTTTTCCACTTCTCATAGCCGCGGCCTCGAACCCTGCTGGCTCGCTCTGTAAAGTCTGCGAACTGCCGCGCGCTCCGACCTCTGCGAAGCGTTTCCAGCCATCGACGTTGATCGTTCTCATCCATAAAGGCGTATAGAACGACTCCGGAGGCGGACTCGGTAAAGACAATGCGATACCCAACCCGCACCGTGAAGCCAATTTGTTCTGAAGATTCCATCCTCGCAACAACCACGATCTCTCCGCCGGATCGAACCGAGAGATGGCAGGACTGCCCCGTCTCGTGGGTCAATTCGCGCATGACTGGAAGCGCTACTTCGAGCATGGTCTTGATCGGGGCCTTCTCCATACCCAAGGTAAACAGCTTGTCGGAAGGCAGAAAGCCCGAGCCGTCGGGCGCCTGTTGAATGAAGCCGCGGTATTCGAGTACCTGGATCATTCTGAACAATTCGCTGTGCGATCTATTCAGCCTCTCGCAGATCCTGGCGCGCGACATTGGCTCGCGTTCCTTTGCGAGAAGCTCCAGAATATCAAGCCCTTTTTCAAGAGCCGGAGCGCTATAGCGCTCGGCCCTTGATTCCCGCACTGCGACCGCTTCAGATTTGGTCAATCTCGCCATACATATCTCAGCTTAGCTCCAGGCGGCTGCCCCTGATGTTTATATACGAATATCGCATCAACGAATAAACAATTGCTACGAACGCCGGCCGGCCGCGGGCGATGCTGATGCGCTCCGAGTAAAGGCCAGAGCGCGACCTTCAAGTCTGTCTCTTGGATTGCAATTGAGTGGTGGCCAGGGACCGGATTGAATTGTACGGCACCGCTGATTCTACGTATCTTATTAATCTTTCGAGACGCTAGTTTCGCCATAAACGGCAGAAACGCAGTATCTACACACAGGAGCTTTTTCTTTTTTGTGGATTTTTGAAGCGATGGAAACGAAACGCTGGAACACAGCTTGGCAACAGTTTTTATTTCCATATGTCCAGCCCAAAGATAAACCCGAGCAAACACATTGCACCAATTAGGACGTTCATCAAAATTCCGAACCAAACAATTATTGGCCCATGAGACCGCCTGCTAAAAGTCGCCAATCCAAGTTCGACTTCGCCCTTTTTCAGGCCCCTCAACGCCATCCAGAAACAGAATGCGGACATCAACAAACAGAGGAATCTGTCAAAGCCGGAAAATCGGTCTGTCGCAATCACAGCAGCACAAATATCAATAGGCAACGCTGGGATTGCCATCTCTTCTCTCCCTCAAAAATTAACGTAGCCACGGTTGGAAAATGACAATGGCCACCAACACACGTATCACACACGGCACACAAAACGGTGCTGACATTAGACCCTTTATTTAACACGGTTTAGATAGATTTTAGGATGGTGGCCAGGGACGCTACTGAATTGACGCCTCAGGCTCGTTATTTCAAGGGAAAAGTGCGGATGAGACTGCTTATATACCCCAATAAAATACCCCAATCTGCTCGACTGTGGCCCGCAAGAATATTTCTTTGTTCCGCCCCCTAAAGCTGAAAGCAGAAAAAGGGCGAGCCGAGAAATTGCTACAGCCGACCGGGGGTTGACAAGATTTTGACCTCAACTTCTCGATTGCCGGTTATCCTCCCGCAATCCAGTGGACCGTGCTGAATGTTTGCGCCTCTTGGCATGGATCTGAATGCGTCAACTCAGTCTTGGCTAACTCTGCGCGAAGCAAACGCCGTCCATAAGCCGTACAGCGATCCAGCAATGAGGGCGGCCATGATCGCTCCTCCGACGACATACTGATCAAATGACCCTTCGCTGTACCACTTCCAGCGAAGCCATCGATCGGTGAGATCAGATATGCCAACAAACACACTGAAGCCGAATGCGGGAACGAAGATGTGCTGTTCTGGGTTGAGCCGCGCTTTCTGTCCTCGTCTCTGGAACGGGTTCATCGGCATCGACTCACCCGAAATACGAGAGACCAAGGACATCACTAGAAGGGCGCAGAGAGAGCCAGATAGCACGGAGATTATCAACGGCAGAACCTGGTGACTCATGGCCGAAATTGTACCTGAGAGGTACCTCAAGATTGTTGCTGGTGTATTGTCGGCAACTGTCGCTTTGAGATGATATGCCACTGAAGTCTTAAAATTCGGCGCGCCTCAGGTATAGCAATCGCGTTAAGCAAAAGGCCCGTGTGTGGCAGAATTCGATTAGGTTGTATAGGTATCATTCTTAACGTTAAAAGGCATTTGGCGTGCTGGATCTCACTGCCATCTTGTCAAGACCGCAATACCCTATAGCTTGTCTCAATTGGCGATAGATATGAAGCACAAGCTCTGCTTGTATATCGGTCTACTCTTCGCGGCGAGCGTTTCTCACGCCGAATCGGAAGTCCTTTCTGGCCCAGCAATCAACGTAGTTCTGGTCCGCGGAGCCGAGCAGATGACCAATCCTCACGTCATCACCTACCGGGTCGCGGAATGGACGCAGATCCGAGGCAAATGGATGCTGCCCGATATCGGGTACTACGACACCGAATATGGTAAAGATCAGATCTGGTTTGCGGGTGGCGGCCTTTACGTTGTGAATAGGCCGCGCGTGACCTATTACCAGGAGTTCTACATTTCTCAGGAGGCCGGACCGGAGAGTTCGGAATTGCGCCGGCCCTCTCATCGGAATCAGTCCTGAGAAGTCGGCTAGGCTTACAAATCCAGTTCACCTGGTCGAATAACGGGCGACGCGCTCTCTAGGTTCCGGAATGGCACGCGGCTGCGGCACAAGGCCGCGACGCCGACTTTTCGTCCAAGTGACTGGCATGCGTTGTCGATGAGCGAGTTGACGATCGAGCGCTCACAGAAATTTGCAAACCCATGTGAACCGGAGACCTTCGTCCGTTTGTTATTCCGCCCGGAGTGCGCGCATGGGATCAATACGCGCGGCTCGCCATGCTGGAATCAGGCAAGCTCCAGTCGCGGAGATTAACAGCGTAGCGACCACGTACAGGAATACGCTGGCATCAAGAGGACTGGTTCCGTACAGCACCGTGCCGATTAATCGAGTTACCCCTACGCTAGTAGCAATTCCAATCACCAAACCCAGGAGCGCTGGCCGCATTCCATCGATCAGGACCAGCCGCAACACACGCTCCCGCTTTGCGCCTAGAGCCATGCGGATGCCGATCTCTCCCGTTCGTTGCGTGACCAGATAGGCGAGCACGCCATACAGGCCGACCGCAGCTAGCAAAAGAGAAAAACCCGCAAAGCTCAGCACCAGAGTCGCACTGAAGCTCGAAGTTGCCGTCGACTCGCCCACAATCTCTTCCATGGTGAGCACGTTCTTTACAGGTAGATTCGTGTCGAGCGAAGCAATCAGCCTCTGAATCGGAATCGCCAGCGGCGTGACGTCTTGTTCTGAACGTACCACCAGCACCGAATCCCCTGTATTTCCCGAAATGCCTGAAAGAATCGGAAACCACATCATCGGGATCGCGGGCTTGCCAAGCTCATAGGCCGTATTCCGAACCACGCCGACGATTTCGTAATTTTCTCCCTGTGGTGTGCGCCACTTGACGAGCAGATGCTTGCCAAGCGGGTCTTCGCTTGGAAAATACTGCCGCACTAACTCTTGATTGATGATGACGAACTTGTCGTGTTCTAACCGTTCATCTTCGGAGAAAAACCGTCCACGCAAGATAGGAATTCCCATCGCGGAAAAATAGCCTGGATCTGCTGTGCGAAATGCCACGAAGTGATGTTCGTCCGGCGCTTCGGCGGGGTGCTCTGGAATCCGTACTTCGTAGTTGCCATAATACCCATCGCCTGGAACGACGTTTGTCAGCCCAGCAGCCTGAACTCCGGGAAGATGGCGCACTCTTTCCAGAAGCCGGGTGTCGAAACCTACGATCTGCTCCGGCTTCGAATATTGATCTCCGCGCAGGAAATAATTCAGGGTCAGTACATTCTTTGTGGTGCAACCGATGTCAACAGCCCGCAGTCGGAGAAAGCTTTTGAAGAGCAGGCCGGCGGCGATTAACAGAACTACTGTCAAAGCTACTTCTGCTGTCAGCAGTGCTTTGCGCAGCGACGCGTGGCCCACACTTCCGCCGACTCCCCGCGAGCCTTCCTGCAAGCCTGTGACAATCGTCCCACCTGTCGAAGAGATCGCTGGCAGCAGGCCCGCCAGAATTCCGGCAAAGAGTGTGATTCCAAGTGCGACTCCAACGGCAAGCGCGTCAGGATGCACGTCATACCCGCGCGGCAATTTTGCCCAGTGCTTGATAAGCCACTCGGTCGCGCCCACTGCCAGGAGCAATCCAAATGCACCTCCGCTCAGGCAGATTAATACGCTTTCAGCGAGTTGCTGCCGGATCAACGATAGACGGCCGCCTCCCAGAGCACTGCGAATGGCCATTTCCCGTCTTCGTGCCGCGGAACGCGCCACCAACAAGTTGGAGAGATTGAGGCAGGCAATCAAGAGCAGACAGACCACTGCCGACAGCAGCACATAGAGCGGCCTTTTTGCGTTACCGACCATATCCTCGAGCAACGATATTCCGATAACGCCCTGTTCCATTTGACCGGGTCCGCGGAGTCGTGTGTAGAGCCCATACTGGACTGCGCTCAGTTCCTGAAGCGCGGCGGACGCTGAAACGCCTGCTTCGAGACGCGCCACCACGTGTGCAATGTGGATGTAGTGACTCGACACCGCGTTTCGAGACTCTCCGACCTGCCATGGCACCCACAACTGAATTTTTGGGTCCGGATATTGAAACCACGCTGGTAGTACTCCAATGATCGTGTAATCAAGGCTGTTGAGTCGGATCGTTTTGCCGATAGTTGCGCGATCTCCGTTGAAGCGCCGTTCAAAAAAACTCCAGGTCAGGATCACCGCGCGCCCGGCTCCTACGTGATCGTCATCTTGTGTGAACGGTCGACCAACTGCAGGGCTGGCGCCAAGCGTGGTAAACAGATTCCATGAGCAGTTGCCGGCATTGAGAAATTCAGGAAGCTCCCCGGCAGTGCCCGACATGTTGTAGCCGCTCCAGCGCCAGATGGCCAACTGCTCGTAGCCGTGCGAGGCTTTCTGCCAGTCGTAAAAGTCGCCCGAAGAACTGTATTCACCCAGCGCATCCGGTTTCGAGCGATCACTCTGGCTGTAAATTGCGATGAGGCGCTCCGGGTGCGGAAACGGGAGCGGACGCAGCACCACTGATCGAACGACAGTAAACAATGCCACGCTCGCGCCGATGCCGATCCCCATGACTACGATTGCCACCAAACTGAATCCCGGCGTTCGCAACAGGGTGCGTGTGGCATACCTAAGATCTCGCGCTAGTCCTTCAAGCCATGGAAAGCTCCGGTCGTCTCGCGTCGCTTGCCGCACCTGTTCCACTCCGCCCACATCGATCAGGGCTTGCCGCCTTGCTTCCTCTCGACTCATGCCGGAGCGGAGATACTCTTCCGTATGCATCTGGACGACACTTTCCAGTTCGTCTCGAAGGTCGCGGTCGCGGCTCTCATCCGCAACCCAGGCTCGCAGCCGCTTTCCCAATCCACGCAAGCTCCTCATCAGGCCTCCTCGGCGGGCTTGAGGAAGCGCGCCAGGATTTCCGTTGTCTCATGCCACTCGCGCGTTTCGCGTTCCAAGTGCCTTCGACCGGCAGGTGTGAGTTTGTAGAGCTTTACTTTGCGGTTGGTGTCGGAGATGACCCATTCTGAGCGAATCGACCCATCCTGTTCCAGTTTCAGAAGAGCCGGATAAAGCGTTCCGTAGTTGACGCTCAGCCGATCTCCGCTGATTTGCGCAATTCGCTTGGCCAAGCCATATCCGTGCTGCGGTCCCATGGTGGTAAGCGTGCGGAGCACCATTAGCGCCAGCGTGCCCAGCCAGACTTCCTTTTTGGTTCCCATAGCGAAACCTCTTGGACTCCCATATATATATATCAGGTGCAACTATGGGAGTGCAATAGGTGCTCCTCATGCCGAGGGAATTGCGGTGTGCTCTGCTTGCATGCGGCAACTTGCGGTGCAGCGTTTAGGAGTTTTCAACAGTTGACTCCGGGCCTTACCCGAGTCCAGCAGAGCCGCAGATCGAGTGCCTGTCGGTTTGCGAGTCGGCGATATTGCGCTGGCTAATAGATAGCTGTGGCGCCTGCGTTGACACCCAATTCCCCGGCCTTATACCGTACTCACTAGCGCGAAGGGCGCATCCAGTCCGCGGAAAGGGCCGTGCCCACCTTTGTTGTACACAAGTCTGACGAGACTTCTTTCAGCCTGATTCATGCGGACGCTCCAGGCGCAACTTGAAAGGAGCTCCCTATGCCTGACCGTATCCTCCCCGATCATCCCAACCTCAAGCAATACAAAAAGCAAGCCAAAGAACTCAATCGCGACGCTGCGAAAGCCCTCCCTGAGGCCCTTGCGCGCATGCATCGTCATCATCCGCGATTGCGAAATCTCGCACTGGATCAACGATCTGCGATCACGCTTGCAGACGCTCAATTTGTTCTTGCCCGCGAACATGGATTCGAATCCTGGTCGAAGTTCGCGAAACATATCGAAACCCTGCGCATTATCCGTACTCTCGAAAAGCTGGATGATCCGGTGAGCACCTTTATCGAAGTTGCTTGTGTCGATCGCCATGGCTGGCACGGCGGCGGCACACTCGAGCACGCCGAGATGATTCTGTCGCGCCATCCGGAAGTGGGTGCTACGAACATTTACAGCGCAGCAGTACTCGGTGATGCGGAAGCCATTCTTGTCCATCTCGCCCGCAACCGTTCGCTGGCTACTGCCAAAGGGGGTCCGTACAATTGGGACGCGCTCACTTATCTCTGCTTCTCGCGCTACCTTCGCATCGACAAGACGAGGTCGGAATCTTTCATCGATGCAGCTCGCGCTCTGCTCAATGGCGGAGCCAGCGCCAACACTGGTTGGACAGAATTTATCGATGACCCACCGCGACCGGTTCCCGAAACCGTGATCTACGGTGCCGCCGGGATTGCCCAGAATGCTGGCTTGAGCAAGCTGCTGCTTGATTTCGGTGCCGATCCTAATGACGAAGAGACTCCCTATCATGTTCCTGAAACCTACGACAACACGGTCCTGCAGGTACTGCTCGACTCTCGAAAATTCAATGAGCGAAGCCTCGCCACGGTCGCCGCGCGCAAATGCGATTGGCACGACGAGAAAGGGTTGAAGCTCGCTCTCGAGTATGGCGCGAATCCTAATTACCAGACCGTCTGGAAGTACTCGCCCTTCCTGCATTCCATCCGTCGTGACAATGGGCTGGCCATGATCGAAATGCTGCTGGATCATGGAGCCGATCCTGACCTCGCGAATCAGGTCGATGACCGCAACGCAGTGCAAATGGCTTCGTACTACGGGCGCGGCGATATTCTGGCTACTTTTGAACGGCGCGGCGTAAAGATTCAGCTCGAAAACATTGATGCCGTCGCCGCTGCTTGTGCACGAGCCGATCTCGACCTTGCCCGTACTATGACTGCGCGTGATCCTGATCTGCTCGCGCAGCTGCTCTCAATAAGCGGAGCGCTTCTCGCTCGTTTTGCCGGCGCAGACAATGCTGCGGGTGTTCGCTGCTTGCTTGCTCTCGGCGTCTCGCCGGGTGCGCTGTGGCCTGAAGGAGACGGCTACTGGGAACTGGCTAAGAATTCGACATCGCTGCACGTCGCCGCATGGCGGGCCCACCACGAAGTTGTCCGCACGTTGATCGCCTCCGGCGCGCCCGTCAACGCTCGGGACGCGCGCGACCGGACTGCGCTTCAACTCGCCGTGAAGGCCTGTACCGATTCGTACTGGAAAAGTCGTCGACAGCCCGACTCGGTCGTCGCTCTGCTTGCGGCCGGTGCCGATTCAGGAGGCATTGATTTACCTACTGGATACGATGCCATCGATCAACTGCTAAATGCTCATCGCATGCAGCACTCGATTTGACACAGGGATAACGCACAGGGGCGGGAATAGGTTTGGTATTAACTGGCGATAACAGCCCAAATCGTTCATTGAGCTAAAGTCGATCAGCGTTCTCGGCAGGTTGCCATAGAACGGGCATCTGGGACAAGTGATAATCCCCAGCTGGCAAACTCCACAGCGAGCGATAACCCGCCAGTGTACTCACCGACAGCAACTCGATCTGCTACTGTCGACGATTCGACTCGCGAATCCGCGGTCGATTGGCGATCGTGGTGGTCCTGGCTACTGTCGATCTACGTAGAATGGCGGTCGGACAGTTGCTGGACTATGCCTTCGCCGGCCGCAAAGAGCTTCACAAACCCAACATGGCGATCCTATTACCGAAACGACCGGATGAAACACCGCTAGGCTGGTTGAAGGAAATTGGTGTTCACCTGATTTGGAAAGAGGGACGCACTTTCCGCGACAACTGCGATGGCCAGTTCACGTGAGATATTTTGACAAAACCGGTGGCTTCGTAGCTGGGCAATCCCTACCTGGATTTCTGCCCTAACGGTCCCATGGAGGGCTGATTGCGGGCTGAGGAAACGATGAGACTCGCTCTAGATTGTTCAAAATAGTGGTGGCCAGGGACGGGATTGAACCGCCGACGCCGGCCTTTTCAGGGCCGCGCTCTACCACTGAGCTACCTGGCCTCAGTGAAGACTTTCAGTTGCGAATCCTGTGCGGAATCCGGCTTAGCCGGTTGGAGGGTGGGTTACCCGAACAGTGTCCTGCAACGACTCGGTTAGTATAGCAATTCGGCATTAGTGACGCCAAGTTGCGCATACGCCGAGGCTTCTGAAATAGACCGGCTTGGGCTGCGCGTCTCGCGTTCTTACTCCGCACTGCCGAGCTCTATCCGCCGGTGTTAACCTTTCCACAGCCGTTCATCACCTATTGCCTATGTCGATGAAAAAGCCATCGCGCCGCGCATTTCTGGTTGCGGGTTCAACCGCTGCCCTGGCCGCCACTGTACCGGCTAACGCCTCTGAGCCGAACTCCGGATCCGGCGTGACGCCAGCCGCGGGAGAATCGGCCCCCTTTCCAACGACTGACCTGTTCCAGGCAGGCCAACAGCGCACGTTCAGCGGCGACAGAGCAACACAGGTTGCGATGCCCATCGGCGGCCTTGGAGCCGGATGCGTGTGCGTTAGCGGCGTTGGTGGATTGCAGGATTTCTCGATCCGTACACACCCTGAAACGACAGCGCTTCCTGCGGGGTTCACATCGAACTCTCCCGAAGCGGCCTTCGCAATTCTGCACATCAAGGGAGCCGCTCCCGTTACGAAGTTAGTAGAAGGGCCCTTCCCGCCGTTCAAAATCTTCGATCAGGGACTTCAAGGGCAAGGCTTGCGGCGCAGCGGGTCCGAAGGCTTTCCGCGCTTCGAAAAGTGCAACTTCCGCGGGGAGTTTCCATTCGCCGAAATCCGATTCGCTGATCAGGCAATACCGTTGGACGTTTCTCTGATCGCGTGGAACCCCTTCATTCCGCTGGACGACAAAAACTCCGGGATCCCTTGCGCCATCCTCGAGTACACGCTGCACAACACCTCATCCAAACCTGTCGACTACGAATTCTCCTATCACCTCTCGCATCTCGCGCCCGGTTGCAAGCCCGACCAGGCATCGAGCGCCAATGCGTTGATCAAGGAGAAAGGCGCTTACCTCTTCAACCATGAGGCAGCGAACGCCGAGGCATTTGGCAGCGCCGCACTGACGGCAATCGGCGCAAAGCCGCGGATCAAAGCAATGTGGCTCCGAAGCCCCGGGTGGGAATTCGATTCCCTCTCAGCCTTGTGGCGCGAAGTATCTACCGGCACATTTACAACCAACGATGGCTCGAACACAGTCGATAACGCAGGACGGAATGGCGCATCGATCCTCCTGGATGGTCACCTCGACCCCGGACAATCTCATACTTACCCGATTCTGATTTCCTGGTACTTCCCGAATTGCTACCTGCGGGAAGGTGGAGCAGAGTCGGCAAAGGACCCAGCGATTCAGGGTGAGCCGGGATGCAGGACGGTTCCTGCTGACGCATCCGCGCCATGGCGTCCGTTCTATTCCACACTTTGGAAGGACGCCCGGGAAGTGGCCGCCTATGTTGAGCAGAACTTCGCAACGCTGCGCACTCGGACTATCCAGTTCAAGAACGCGCTGTTCAACTCCACATTTCCGTCCTATGTGGTGGACGCCGTCTCGTCGAACCTTGCAATCTTGAAATCTCCGACGATTCTGCGCGAAGCGAATGGAAATGTCTGGGGATGGGAAGGATGCTTTCCAGACGCGGGCTGCTGTCACGGATCGTGCACTCACGTGTGGAACTATGCACAGGCGTTGCCGCATCTCTTCCCTGCGCTCGAACGAACTCTGCGCGACCTTGAGCTATTGCGCTCAATGGATGAACGTGGCCACGTAACTTTTCGCGGAGCTATCCCGGACGGTCCTGTCGACCACACGTTTCACGCGGCATCGGACGGACAGCTCGGCGGCATCATGAAGGTCTGCCGCGACTGGCAGATATCCGGTGACGCCACATGGCTCAAGCGCATGTATCCGCTTGCGAAGAAGTCGATGGATTACGGCATCGCGACTTGGGATCCCGATCATCATGGCGGTCTCTTCGAACCTCACCACAATACTTACGACATTGAGTTCTGGGGCCCGGATGGAATGTGCACGAGCATCTATCTCGGCGCGCTCTCAGCCATGGCGGCGATGGCAACTGCGGTAGGTGAAGCCGCAGATGCGTCTCAATATTCGGACCTCGCGCAGAAGTGCGCGAAGTTCATGGACGAGACGTTGTTCAACGGCGAGTATTACCAGCAGAAAGTGGAGTTCCAGGACCTTCACGACCAGTCGTTCGCGCAATCCATCGCGCATGTCGATGAGAAGAGCAGCGAGATGCAACAACTGCTCAAACGCGAAGGACCGAAGTATCAATATGGATCGGGCTGCCTGTCCGACGGAGTAATCGGCGCGTGGATGGCGTCGATCTACGGCATCGAGACCCCACTCGCGCAGAAGAACGTTCACTCGACGCTGCAGTCAATATTCCGCAACAACTTCAAGACGGATCTGAGCCAGCACGCAAACGCCCAAAGACCCGGCTACGCGATGGGCCACGAGCCCGGATTGCTGCTCTGCAGTTGGCCGCGCGGCGGCAAACCCACTTTGCCGTTTGTCTACTCAGACGAGGTATGGACCGGAATCGAGTACCAGGTCGCTTCGCACTTGATTCATGAGGGATTCGTAGAAGAAGGCCTGACGATTGTGCGAGCATTGCGCGGCCGGTATGACGGGCGCACTCGCAATCCATGGAACGAGTACGAGTGCGGCAATTGGTATGCCAGAGCAATGTCCAGTTATGCCCTTGTGGCGGCTCTATCCGGTTTTCGCTATTCCGCGGTCGATCGCACCTTGCACTTCGGACCAAAACTGAAAGTGCGCCCATTCGTGAGCCTCTTCTCGACCGCATTCGGCTACGGAACCGTTGCCCTCGACGGCCGCAATCTCATGGTGAAGGTGATCGAAGGGGAGCTTCCCATCGAAAAGCTCGTGATCACAGACTCGGATGGGCCTCGCACCATTGACTGGAAAATCACAGCACGCCCGAACGCGCCGGCGACCAGGAGTATTTAGCAAGATCGAGCTCAACGAGAAACGTCAGTTCGATGTCATTTCCCGACCATCAGCAAAAGGCCACTGCCCAAGGCGCTTTGCTCGAACAAAGTAGATAATGCTGCCGGTCACACCAATCCCCACCGCAACTGCCAGACCGCCGATGGCCTCACTGCGCTTGATCAGGATGAACACGAATCCAGCCATCGCCAGCAGCGGTGGCAGGGGATAGAGCGGAATCCGGAACGGCCGCTCCAGTTCCGGCCGCTTCACCCGCAAAACCATCACGCCGACGTGCTGCAAAAAGAACTGCAGCAGAATGCGCGTGATCACCAGCATCGTAATCACCTGTTGAAGGCTGAAGAAGCAAAAGATTGACGCAACCAGTCCCAGCGCTACCAGCGAGCGATGCGGTATCCCGTGCCTGGGATGAACTGCCGCAAGGAATCGAAAGTAGTTTCCGCTCTGCGCAGCGGCAAATGGAACGCGCGAATAGCCGAGCAGCAGCGAGAATACCGAAGCGAATGCGGTCCACATAACCAGCGCAGCCACGGTATAACCTGCCCATTGACCGAATGCCGATCGAGCAATCTCAGCCACTAACTGCAACCGCAGGATTGCACTTTCCTTTACATGAACTGCAGCATCATGCATCGAAGGCAGCGCCGACAGGTCCATCACTACATACATCGCCGCCACAAAGACGACCGATAGAAGGATCGCCCTCGGAATTGTCTTTTCGGGCTGCTTCACCTCGCTACCCAGGAACGTAATGTTGTAGTAGCCCCAGTAACAGTACGTCGCGATCAGCGTCGCCTGCGCGAGTCCTCCCACCGCCGCGCCAACTGCCATTGATGGCGACGGTGGCATATGCCATCCTCCCGTTGTCGACGCATGCGCGAATCCCGAGACGATCACGCCTGCCATTGCCGCTATCACGCCGACAAACAGTACCCAGGCCGTTCCTGTGACAACGCTCAGCCGGCGATACAGCAGCAACATGACGAGAAGACAGGCTGCAGCCGCAGCGACGTTGGAGTAATGCAGTCCCGGCAATGCAGCGATCGGCGCATGGTTGATCCCCGGCCAGAACCACCCGAGAAAGCTGGAAAGGCCTATGCATCCAGACGCAATCGACAGCGGAGCCGAGAAACTCAGCTGCCACACGTAGAGAAAGCTTAGCCAGTTCCCGGCGCGCTCAGGTCCATATATCTCACGGAGAAACGCGTACGATCCACCTGCCCGCGGGAATGCCGCCCCCAATTCAGCCCACACCAACCCGTCGGCCACCGCGATAACCGCGCCCAGAATCCAGGCCCAGACCGAAAGCTTGTATCCTGCCGCAGCGATGATCAGAGGCAGCGTGATGAACGGACCGACGCCGATCATCTCAAGCATGTTGAACAGGACCGCAGAGCGCAGCCCGATCCGCCGTTCGAGATCTCCGGGTTGCTTTTGGGATGAATCGTTGAGCGTGGACACAGGTGGGTTTACGGACCGCGGTGCTGCACGGATTGTACACTGACGACAACCATGTTCTTCGCTCCGGGAGTCTCTCGCGCCTCCGTCAAATACGTCTCCGCAGCATCGATTCTGGCGGGAATGATCGCTGGATCTCTGTCTGCGCTTCAAGCCCAAACCGCTGCGCCAGCATGGCACCTGCCTCCGTCGGAACCGCAGCTTGTAGCAATTCCGCTCCCCGAAGATCGAGGAGAGGCGAGGCTCGAGCAGACTCTAAAGAAGCTGGGTACGACCGCGAGCATGATGTTCATCGTCGCGCACCCCGACGATGAAGATGGCGCGCTGCTCACATACCTTTCGCGTGGCAATGGCGTGCGGGTAAGCGCATTTACCTTGACTCGTGGCGAAGGCGGCCAGAATGCGATGTCTGCCGACTCCTACGACGCGCTCGGCATCATTCGCACCAACGAACTGCTCAAGGCAGATGAGTACTACGGCGCCAAGCAGCTATGGGGCACTGAAGTCGACTTCGGATTCTCAAAGACGCAGGAAGAAGCATTTCAGAAGTGGGGCCACGATCGCGTCCTCTACGACGCAGTGCTGGCCGTTCGCCGCGAGCGCCCGCAGGTGATCGTGTCTACATTTGTCGGCGGAATCACCGACGGGCATGGACAACACCAGGTTTCCGGCGAGATCGCGCAAGAGGTTTTCAAAGCTGCACCAGACCCGAGCGTGTTTCCCGATCAGTTGAAGCCTGCGTCAGAAGGCGGCCTTGGACTGCAACCCTGGCAGCCTCTCGCGGTCTACTCCCGCACGCCCTTCGCGCCGGTGACGAGCAAAGGCATGTTTGACTATGCGACTGGCAAGTGGTCTCCCGCAAAGTTCCGCAACTACGTCACTGGAGACTGGTCGACAACCGCCCCTTCGAGCGATGTTCAGCTTCCCGTAGGATCCTTTGATTTCACACTTGGTCGCACATACGGTCAGATTGCACACGAGGGATGGGGCGAGCAGAAATCGCAGTATGGCGGCGCGAACCCGCTCCTGAGCGGGCCGGCAACGGGCAGCTATCACCTGTGGGCAGTCGCTCCGAGTGCGCGTCCGGCAAGCGGCGAGATCAAGACCAATGGCAGCTTGTATTCAAATACCAGGGTTCTGATTGATACATCCATATCGGGCCTGGCTCGACTCGACAAAGAGGCTGCACCGGAGTGGCTGAGCGCAGGCCTGAAAGCGATCGACGATGACACTCGCCAGCTCGAGTCGAAATGCCCGTGCAATTCCGGCCTCTCTGTCGCAAAACAACTCGCTCCGATCTACCGGCAGACACTGGCTCTTCATGAGAAGGTTGCCGGTAGCCAGCTTGACGCTCGTGTCAAAGCTGGATTGCTCTTCGAACTCGATGCAAAGATCAACGAGTTTCAATCGGCGCTCGCCGATGCGCTTGGCCTGGACGCGGTCGCGTTCCGAAACAATGAGCCGCACTCGCAGGGTTCCGGTTTTAGAGGAGCTTCTGCGGATGAGAGCGCGACAAGCGTTTATCCCGGCCAGCAATTTTACGTACAGGTCCATGCTTCCCAGGCAACTTCTGAGACGAAGCTCGAGAAGGTCTGGCTTGAAAGCCGAACAGGCGATACATGGAAGAACAGCATCTCAAGCGGAGCGATCAATCCGGCTTCTCCCGTGTCGGATCCAGTCTTCACCGTGCATGTCGCGGAAAACGCCAGTCCAACGGCGCCATATTTTACGCGGCCGGACATTGAGCAGCCCTACTACGACGTATCGAATCCGCAGTGGCGAGACCGGCCTTTTGCTCCATACCCGCTCGATGCCTGGGCGGAGTTCTCCTTCGAAGGCCTCCCGATTCGACTCGGCAAAGTGGTGCAGACACTGCAGCGGATCACAGGGCCGGGCGGCTATTACGAGCCATTAGTCGTGACTCCGGCGATCGGGCTGAGTGTCGACCCGACGGCGCGCGTGCTTCCGCCCGACGGCAGTGCGTTTCCGGTGCGCGTGACCGTACACACGCAGGGTCCGACCGAAGGAACCGTCGCATTGAAGCTGCCGGACGGATGGCGTTGCCAGCCCGAACAGTCCGCGTTTCATCGCAAAACTGCCGGGGATACCGACGCGATTGTATTTTCAGTGACTCCAGCCGCGGCGCACGCTGGAGCGTATTCCATCAAAGCCGTCGCGCAGGCAGCGGGCCGCAGCTATGAATCGGGCTGGCACAGCGTTGGTTATCAGGGCCTCCGCCCGTATAACCAGTACCTGCCCGCACAGCTTAAGGCGAGAAAGATTGACGTGAAACTCGCTTCGGGGCTTCGGGTTGGCTATGTGATGGGACCGGGAGATTTGGTGCCCGAAGCAATTGAGAGCATGGGCATCACGCCGCATTTGCTCTCGAACAGCGAGCTAAATTCGGGCGATCTCAGCGCCTACAACGTAATCGTCGTCGGCATCCGCGCCTACTCGGTTCGTCCGGAGCTGACCAAGGCTCAGCCCCGACTCGACGAGTTCGTTCGCAATGGTGGAACCCTGATCGTTCAATATCAGAGCAACGACTTCCCTGCCCCTTTGCCGCTCTCGATGAATGGGCGAATGCCCGAGCGCGTTGTCGACGAAGACTCCGCGGTGAAGTTGATTGCATCGTCGGACCAACTGCTGAATTCCCCCAACAAGATCACATCCGCCGATTTCAACGACTGGGTTGAGGAGCGCGGACATGGCTTCCTCGATTCCTGGGATGCAGGCTACACAGCTCTCACCGAAACCGCCGACCCCGGCCAGGACTCCCAACGAGGCGGCCTGATCGTCACCAGGCAAGGCAAAGGGACCTATATATATGTTGCCTATGCTCTCTATCGTCAATTGCCGGAGTTAGTGCCGGGAGCATACCGAATCATGGCGAACCTGCTCAGCGCGGGAAGGGAAGAAAATTCCGCGCATTGATTGCTGCTAACGCCAGAAAGACGACCGCAACGTGATTTCGGAGGCAGGCAAAGTCCTTTGCCTTCCGCGTCGATCATGAATCGCGCATAAATTTACTTGGCTTTAATACTGCCAGCGACGCCCCGTTAAAAATACGTGAATTCGTCAAATATTCATCTATATCTGCGAGGGTGAATTCAGAAGCACGAGGAACAGCTACAACTGTGTTGGTCTGCTCCTACCAGAGCCCTGCCTCAAGCTTGCTCTCACCACATGAATTCATGGCTTCATCTTCATCTTTGTTTCGAACCCAGTGATGGCGCGGTGGATGGGAATGCGCCGTACGTTTCAACCGTATCTCTGAGAGGAAAAGACGCACAATGAAATCCCAAATGAAAGTGGTTGCCGCAGCACTTCTGGCAGCCAGTCTCGTTGGCTCTAACGCTTACGCCGGTGATCCCCCCGCCACTGCAAAGAAACACGCAAGCAAGAAACCGCCCAAGCCGAGTGTCGAAGATCAGATCAACGCTCTCCGCCAGGAGATGCAGACACAGATCGACGGTCTGAAGTCTGACCTCGCGGCAAAGGATGCACAACTGAAGCAGGCTCAACAGACCGCCACTGATGCGCAGGCTGCTGCACAGAAGGCGCAGACCGACGCTACCGCTCAGCAACAGGCCGTCACGGAGAATGCGTCGGCGGTTACCGCTCTTCAGGGCTCGGTGAATGACATCAAGGCGACGGATGTCTCGATTGTGAACAACATTTCTGACGAGACTTCGGCGATCAAGAAGAGCCTGGCGAATCCGGATGCGATTCATTACAAGGGTGTCACGATCTCGCCTGCCGGAAGCTTCCTGGCCGCGGAAACAGTGTGGCGCCAGGGTGCAATAGGCGGCGACATCAACACGCAATTCACTGGCGTGCCTTTGAACTACGCTGATGCGCACAACATGAGCGAGTTCTATGGTTCAGGCCGTCAGTCGCGCCTTGCGATCAAGGCGATCGGCAAGACAGAGCACGTGACGTTCACAGGCTATTACGAGTTGGATTGGCTGAGCGCCGGCGTTACATCGAACAACAACCAGTCGAACAGCTACACGATGCGTCAGCGGCAGTTGTGGGCTGATGCGAAGCTGACCAACGGATGGGACTTCTCTGGCGGCCAGGGCTGGTCACTGGCGACTGAGACGACAGCCGGACTTACACGCGGAACAGAAATTTTGCCGCAGACGATCGACGCACAATATACCGCGGGCTTCATATGGGCTCGTCAGTACAGCTTCCGCGTGAGCAAGGATTTCGGAAAGAAGTTCTTCGCTGGAATCTCGGTTGAAAACGCTGAAGCTCTCTTCCCGTCAGGCGCCGGACTGCCGACAAACCTGCTGATCGGATCTCCTGGGAACGGCGGCGGTCTCTACAACCTCAACGCCAACTACTCCTTCAACCTCACGCCGGACTTCATCGCCAAGGTTGCTGCTGAGCCGGGCTGGGGACACTGGGAACTCTTCGGAATCGGGCGCAGCTTCCGCGACCGCATCTATCCCGCCACTGGCTCCGCATATAACGATACGAAGTGGGGCGGCGGACTGGGCGGCAGCTTCCGTGGTCCGCTCTTCAACAAGAAGCTCTCGATTGGCCTGAAAGGCCTCTACGGCGAGGGTGTAGGCCGCTACGGTTCTTCTACTATCGCGGACATCACGCTTCGTCCGGATGCGACAATTAGACCGCTCCACGGATTCTCGGCTCTCGGCACTGTTGAACTGAACCCGAACCCTCGCCTCTCGATCTACGCGAACTACGGCGGCGACTATATCGGTCGAGATTACGTCACTGTGGGACCGACCCAGATTGGCTACGGAACCTGGACAACCAACATGAGCGGATGCAACGTTGAAGTGAAGGCGGGTGGTCCCACCAGCCCCAGCACTCCCGCAAACTGCGGCGGAAACAACAAAGACGTTCAGGAGTTCACCGTAGGGTACTGGTACAACTTCTACAACGGTCCGAAGGGCCGCCTGCGCTACGGACTGCAGTATGCATGGTTCGAGCGCGATCTTTGGTCCGGTGCCGGTGGCACCACAAACCCAGGCAACGGGGCGAAGGGTACCGACAATATGTTCTTTACTTCTCTTCGCTACTACCTGCCGTAAACAAAGTTGAAATCACACGCGAAAGGGCAGCCTACATGGCTGCCCTTAGCTTTTCACCCCTGAGAATTATTTCTGGTTCTTCGGCTCACCGGTCGCAAGGAAAGCCACGCCGTTGATAGCTTCTCCCGATGCCAGAGCATCACGCAGCTTCTGTGGACTGCTTGCTCCCTTCTCGCGGGCAGATTCGATCAATCTAAACGCGTCGGCGGCACTCACAGATGCCGGCAGGCGAAATATCCACGGCACATTGGTCGATGTGAGCCTTTTGTCGTCACTCAATGCGAGCACCGGCACGAAGGCTTTTAGCGCAAGCTGCTCGGCTAGGTGCGCCGCATCGCGATCGAGAGCGAGGATGGCAAGTGCGTGCTCGTCCATAAGGCCATGCACAAGCTGCGTGGAAGCAGCTCCCCAATTCTGATCGCTGGCTACGGGCAGCAAAACCCACTCGGTTCCGGTATCCTTGAGGCTCGATCGCATCTCAGGGGATTCAACGAACTCGGCGGCCTTCTTCCCAAACACAATGATCTTTGGTGCGCTCGCCTTAGCGTCAGCCAAACGTGGCCCGTTGAACTCAACACCCTCTTCCCCAACTCGTGCATAAGTCCCTTGTGGCAACGCGGCAGTTGAGGCCCGATCAGGCGAGGCGATCGGAAGCTTCTCCATGCTTGCCGGCTTGTAAGTGATCGACCCATCGTGAACCGTGGCCAGGTACATATGCGCAACATTCTTCTGGTTGGGATCGAAGATCATGTGGCCGGTGACGCCGTCGTACTCCTCGATGTCGGCCAGCGCGTCATGAATGCGCGCGCGATTCAGGCCGGCCTTACAGATGGAATCGAGTAAGGCGCTCATCGTGTCATAGGCGAGAGACGCAAACTGCTCTGGCTTTTCATGAAAACGAGACTCGAAGCGAGCATTGAAGTCAAGCCACTTGGAATCGCTGCGCGTTGGATCGAAAGGAAAGACAGCCTGGAATCCCTCAGCCGCATCGCCGGCTTCCGCAAGCAGTTCGGGACCAAGAGTCCGGTAAGCGCCGAAGACCCGCTGCTTCATTCCTAGCGCCTTCATCTGCTTCAGAATATTTGCCGCAGGAATCTCGTCGGCCCAGAGCACGATCGCATCGGCGTGGGAGGACTGGATGATCTTCAATGACCGCGTGAAATCCGTGTCTCCCGGCAAAAACTTCTGTTCGATAACTACAGGGTGGCCAAGACGGCGGGAGGCATCGCGGAACTTGATTACGCCGAAACGTCCATAGCGGCTGTTGACGCGCAGCAGAGCAACGCGCTTGAGGCCAAGGTCTGTGTAAATGTGCCGAGCCAGCGTGAGGCCCTGCACGCGATCATCCTGCAGCACGGTGAAGTACCAGGGAATATATGTTTCAGGAATTGTGGGATCTGTCGATGCGGAGTTTACGATCGGGATCTCTGCTTTGAGAGCAACACGCAAAGCAATGTGAGTCGACTCGGAACTGATAGAGCCGAATATCGCCCAGTCCTGGTCGCCGTAAACCATCTTCACGGTCTCGTCGGAGGATGATCCCCAGATGTTGGAATCGGTCGGCCGGTCTGTCCCAGAGACAGTCATTGCCTGCCAGTTGTCATAGTCGTTGTGAAGCATCAGCTTGAAAGGCTTGCCTCCATAGCCTCCTTGAGCATTCGCTTCTTCGAGAGCTAGCTGAGCGCCGTGCAGCATGCGCAGCCCGAAGGGCTTCTCCGGGCTGTGCTCGGCGGGAGCGAAAAACCCGATGCGCACTTCCTCAAGATCCTTCGGATCAGGGATATCACGGCCCGACCCCACGTAGATATTTGGGCGAATGTAATTCAGATCGTAGGGCTGCGCAAACTTTTCGTAAGGGCTAAGGTCCGCCGGCTCTCCGGCGTAGGGCGTAACGGTTCGATCACGAGGCGGACCGGGCGGATGCTTCCCGCACTCGCATGTCCGTGGCGCCTGAGCCGGGGCCGCAGCCCCGGCCGATGCGGCGATCAAGCAAACAAAGATCAGATTGCGCATGGTGGTGCCCCCTTATTTCGCGTTCTTCTCCGTCCGAAACATCGCAATCGCTTCAATCTCGATCAGGAGCTCCGGGCGACACAGATGGGCCTGAATGCCCGTCGAGGCCGGAAGAGGATCAAGCCCCTGCTCAGCGAAGAATTTGGTGCGCTCTTCGTTGAATGCTTCATAATCGCGGTCGATATCACGCAGGTAACAGCTGGTGCGGACGATGTCATGCCACGTGCAGCCTTCGCTCTCAAGCAGGCCGGTGATGTTCTCGTAGGTGCGGCGCAGCTGGGCGCGAAAGTCGCCAATGTGCACGCTCACGCCGTTCTCATCAATGGACGCAGTTCCCGAAATCAGAAGAATCGTCAGCCCGTTGAGGTCGATGCGCATTCCCCGCGAAAACGAGCTCGGCTTTGCATACGCATATGCTTCGTTGAGAACGCCGTGGTTGGTGATCGCCCGCTTCTGCACAGGCGCGTTTGCGATGGTCTCAAGCACTTCAGAAAGATCGATCATGACGCTATAACTCCTTATGGCTGATGTATGCCGTGGCTTAAACCTTTGGCTGTCGCGACCCAGATGTCGCTACCCTGAAAATCAATTCCGAGCACGTAGTTGTGTGCCGGCGCTGTGGCAACCTCGACCGGTGTGACGTTTCCGTTCTTGTCGCGGATGGTCATCTCAGGCTGGCCCGTCGTAAGCGAAGGACGATAGACGGCCCAGTTGACGCCGTCGTAATACGCGAGGCCCTTGTCGGTACCGAACCATGCGCGGTTAGCATCGACGCCTTTGACGACGTTGGTGAAGTTGGAAGGAAGGCCGCTATCTTTGGTCAGGAAGTTGTGCCAGCGGCGGCCATCATAGTGGCTGTCGCCGAAATAAGTAGCAGCCCACAGGATCTTTTCCTTTTCCAGATAACTCACCGACGTCGTGATCTCATGGATCAAGCCCTGATCTTTGAAGAGCACCATCTCGGTTTCGCCATCAGGGTCGTCGTACTTGTCCCAGGTCTTCTTCTGCTGGTCGTATTCGAGGATGCCGCTTCCCCAGACAGCGAAGTAGACTTTCGACGGAGTTGCGGAGACGCCATAGACCCAGATCTCGAACATGGGCGTGTTGCGCTCGTTGAAGAGAGACCACTGGTTGGTGTGAAGATCGAGCATGCTCGCACCCGCAGCCGTGGCCACCCACACGTGCTCGCCTTCGACCGACACTCCATAGACCACATCGTTGCTGAGGCCGGAGTTGAGCTGCGTGAACGTGTCGATCCGCCCGCCGGAGATGCGGCTCAGTCCGCCCATCGTGCCCGCCCACACATCACCGGTCCGCTTGTCGAGCGCCAATGAGAGAACCGCGCGGTGCGCGAGGCCATCCTTGGTGTTGTAAGTCTTCCATTTTCCGTTCTCGAACAGGCCAAGACCGTTTTCCGTTGCGGCCCAGATTCGCCCTCCGTCAACAAGCACGTTGAAGACATGATCGTCAGGAAGGCCATTGGCCGTAGTGAAGTTTTCAAAACGGAAGCGCGGCATGCTGGGCAGCTGCCCTTTGATGCTGACCGAGGCTGTCTTGTGGAGCTTCGGCGATGCATAGCCAGTCTGCGCGGTAGAGATCGCTGCGATCGAGAGCATCAGCATCGATGTCACGATTGCGATTGTTCGTAGAGCTTTCATCGCGTCCTCAGGTATTGAATCAGGTCGTTGAGTTCGTCTTTGGTGAGGTCGTTGGTGCGGCCATGCTTGTCTTCCGGATTGAAGACGGTCCAGATCTGTTCGAGTGTGTTCGCCGAACCATCGTGAAGGTACGGTCCGGTAATGGCGATGTTGGTCAGCTGCGGCGTATCGAGAAGACCAGAGTTGTCGGTCGTTTTCTTCGTGCCAACATCGAACGACTTCTGGTTGGTGCCCTTCGAGCCGCTATGGCAATATCCGCAGCGATTCGTCTCCGGAATCGGATTGCGAAACTTGTCGACGCTCCGATTGAAGAGAGTCTTGCCGCGCTCTTGCGATACGGTCAGTTCGCCGCCTGGCAGACGAAAGCGATTGGGGCGCGGGGGCAGGCTGCGGACATAGACCGCGAGATCAGTGAGCGTAAGGTCGTCGTAGTTCTCGGCCCGCCAGAAGTATTTCTCCGTTCGCGGACCGCACTCCGTAGGAAGGTTGGGATTGCCGCCATTCCACTTGAAGGGCTCAGTGTCCTTGACGGCTTCGATCGGGCGATTGTCGACGATGTCGCGCCCAAAACCGTCGGGCTCCAGATCCCACTGCAGTCCGTCGAAGGTCGAGTCGATATGGCAGTTCGCGCACCCAATTTGACCCTGAAATGAGTACCGCGCGGTGTAAAAAGTCTGTTCGCCTTTTCGAAGCACGGAGATTCGTTTCGGCCCTTCGAGGGGAAAAGTCGACGTCAATCTGCTGGTGCGAGTGTCAATGACGCTGATCGAGTCGTCGAGGCGGTTTACAACCAGAAGCTTTGTTCCGTCGCGCGTCAGTAGAACTCCTCGTGGATCATGACCTACAGGAATGCGACTGATCACGTAGTTCGCGCTAGCCGCGAGATCATCAGAGTGCGAGCCCGGATGTGAGCGGATGTAGCGAAGCAGTCGCGGTACGTCGATGACTGTGACTTCTTCTGAGCCGCCACATGTGACGAAGATCCGCGATTTGTCAGGCGTGATCGCGACGCCGAAGGGGCGAACGGCGTAGCGCTCCAATTCATCCAATGGAATCTCGACCGGCGCACCGACATCTGCTCCGAATAGCGTGAGCGTGTCAGTGAAAGCTCCAGCGTGATCCAGATGCGCCAGGGGAACAAGGTTCCTGGGGTGCAGTCCGGCTGCCACACCGAGACGCCCATCCGCAGAGAATGCGATGTGGAAGCCGTGAGCGACAGAAGGGAGAGCAATGCGGTCCCCTACGACGGCACGCTGAACATCGACCACCGTAATCTCAGACTGCGGCGCGGTTCGATGCGGAGTCGGATTCGGATAAACATGGGTGATATAAACCCTGCCGCCATCGGGCGAAGACGTGATGTAGCTGGCTCCTCGACCTGCCGCGAGACGCTTCTCTTCCGCTCCCGTCTGCGGATCAAGAACAGCGACATCGTTGGAGATTCGATTCGCAACGAAGAGATGCTTGCCTTCGCGATCCTCGACAACGCTGGAAGGCTCGGCTGCGACAGGCCATGTGGAGATGACTTCGAGCGAATGAGTGTCGATGACCGAGATGGTGTCGTCCCATGAGTTCGCTACGTAGAGGCGGTCACCCCGCGGCGAAAGAGAAAAGCCTCTGGGAACTCGCCCAACTTCGATTCGTTTGATTTCCTTGTAGGTGCGGGCATCGAGCACGCGGACCTCCGCGCTTTCCTGGCAGAGGACATAAAGCTGCGTTCCGCTCGCAGAGTAGAGCAGCTCGACGGGAGAAGCATACTCGAGCTGTTCTCCTGTCAAGCCGCTGGTCGCTGAGGCCTGCGCGTTGAAGCCGGTCCGGTCATGCGCGGCGAGCACCACGGCGAACGCCGCCGACGCTAGCCCGATGCGCACAGAGAAAACACGCAGCCCGCTCACTTCGGCTCCTCGATCGTGAGCACGCGATCTGCAGGCTGATTTTCAAGTGTCTGCTCGCGGCCGCTCGGCCACTTCACCAATATCCTGTCGACAACCGCGGCAGACCCAATCCCAAAATGAAGTCGAGGATCGTTTTGCGACAGGTACCCTGATTCAGCGACTCGTTCCTGCAGTTCGTGCTTCGCGCCCGCGAAGACCTCTACCTTCGCGCCGATGCCGTCGCGATTGCTTCTAGTACCAACGAGCTTGATCGCGAGCCAATGTCCCGTTCCCGACGACACGTTGTGAACAAGCTTGGCTTTTGCACCCAGATTCACAAGGAATGCGTCAATCTTGCCGTCGTTGTCGTAGTCGCCGAAGCATGCGCCACGAGCCACGGTTCGATCATTGATGACCGCGCCTGCATTCTCAGAGACATCAGCAAACTTGCCGTTCCCGAGACCCTGAAAGAGCGTGTGCTCCTGGGGAATCAGATGGATAAGGCCACCGTGAAAGATGAGCACGTCGAGCAGACCATCGTTATCGAAGTCGTAGACGCTGGTTCCCCAGCTGACATATTGCGCATTCGCCTGCGAGACGCCGTTGCCGGCGCCGATATCTTCGAAGGTCAGCTTCCCGGTGTTGCGCAGCATGCGGTTGTAATGGCCGTCTGAGACGAAGAGATCAAGCATCCCGCGGCCTTCCAGATCAGCAAAGACCGGTCCCATCGACGAAGTCGACTCGCCGTTCTGGCCGTAGGCAGTACCAGAATCGTTGCCGATCTCTTCAAAAGTCCCATCGTGCTTGTTGTGAAAGAGGAAGTTTTCGGTGCGGTCGTTGGCGACGTAGATGTCGTCCCAGCCATCGTTGTCAAAGTCAGCGGCAGTGACGCCCATAGTCCGGCCAATGTAGTTGCCGATGCCGGACTTTTCGCTTACCTCGGCAAAGGTGCCGTTGCAGTCGTTGTGGAAGAGCTTGTTGGTCTCGCCTTCGTAGTCGAGTGGGCCAGGATAGTTGTCGGCAGCGTAGTACGCCCGATACTTGGGATCGAACTTGACGTAGCGGCCGACAAAAAGATCGAGGCAGCCATCGCGGTCGTAATCGAGCCACGTAGAACTGATCGCCCAGCCTTCAACCTTGATGTTCGCCTTCTCCGTTACATCCGTGAAGTGACCATTGCCGTCGTTGTGGTAAAGGATCGTGCGTCCATAGGCGGTAACGAGCAGGTCGACAAAGCCATCGTTGTCGTAGTCTGCCGCCGTGACGGCTATCGAATACATGTCCGGATTGAGCCCGGCCTTGTCTGTGACGTCAGTGAAGCGGCCGTTCCCGTCATTGCGATAGAGATGATTGTGCGGAGGCGGAACAGGCTTCTCTTTGAGCGGGAAGGGATGCGTCGCGTCATCGAGCGGGCGTCCGTTGGCAACATACAAGTCGAGTAGACCGTCGTTGTTGAAGTCGAACCAGACGCACCCCGCGCCGGTTCCCTCGAGAAGGGAGCCGAGCTTCGCAGAACCAAAGCTGTGCGTGAAGTTGATGCCGGCTCTGTCGCTCGCGTCTTCAAAGCGGATGGACGATTTTGACGTTGAAGGGAGCGACACTCCGGTTGCGATCGCACTAGGGGAAGAGGTCTGTGCAGTGGCTAGAACTGACGAAACGAAACACAGCAGAATCGAGCGGCACAGCATGTCAGTTCCCTCCCCTTGCACTGGTCAGATCGACGGGCGTAGCGCTCCGCGTCAGGACCTCGGGCACGCGATTCTCCGGCGCATGTTCGGGACCGGCGTGGCAGCCGACGCAATAGCGCTGTTCGCCGCGGCGAATCCAGAACCAGCCATGTTCCATTCGAATAACCTCGCCCTTTGCGTCCAGCAAGACGAAGCGAATGGCGCGATCCGCAGGTGTCTCAACAAAAAATGAACCATCCGACTCGACCGGGGCCGTTCCCAACGAGACGGCGCGTCCGGAGGCGTCTTGCGCCTCGAGACGGACGCTCGCAGGTGTTGATTGCATCGCGCCATCGCGAGAGATTCGCGCATCCAGAGCGAGCAAATTCGCATAGGACCAATCGTGCAGTGCGGAAGGATGCCTACGGGGGCGTTCGCGCGGAGCGACGAGAACGGGTTCGACAAGATTCTCCGTGTGCCTTGCAAGCATCACCCTCAGGGCAGATGCACCAGGCTTCCAGAGCTTCAGTTGAAATTTGCCTTGCCGTGAGCCGCGTGCGCTCAACAGCCAGTCTCCCGATGCAGTTTCTGTGACACCGCCCGCATACTCCGCAGCAGGCGCCGTCACGCGCTCTTCGGCAGCAAGACGCGAAGTAAACCGCGATAGTGAGGAGCCATGCGTAAAGACAACATCGCCGGATCGAATCTGCCGTCCGCCCCATCGCGCCGCTGTTGAATGGTCGCACCGGTAGGACTCCACGCCTGATCCATCGGAGTAGACACGAAACAGCTCAGGAGCATTGCCTTCTCCGAGCGGGTACAACGATTCGAAGAGAATGCGGCCGTCGGCAAGCACGTCTGACGGGATAGCGCTGAAGTTGAGAAAAGAGATGGGAAAGACCGGCTGTACTCCCTTTCCTTCAATCTCGTCGAGCGTTTTCGATTCGATCAGGCGCGCGGAGTACATCTGGAAGTGGCTTCCCGCCCGCCGCGCGTAAACTAAGCGCCATCCGGGCAGATAGAACGGGCGGATCGCATCCGAATCAGAATGAATGACCTGACGAACAGAGCGATCGAAGAGGTTCAGTTCCCAGATCTGCCATGGATCCGCGGTATTCTTCTTTGCCGAGAACAGAACACTCTTGCCGTCGAATGAAACACTGGCATCCGCTGTCGCTGCGAAGTCACGGACCAGGGGGGCAGCCGCCCCGTTGTGAATGACCAGCAGTTGCGAGCCTGCCGGGAAACGCTCGCCTCCATGCAGCGCAGCGAGTGGCTCATACGATGTTGCAGCCGTAACAATGATGTCCGCACTGCCAGCTTGTGATGGATCTGTTGCGAACCCGCAGGTCAAGCTCGTCAGGGCACAGCAGCCGGCAGCAAGAAGCATTCGAAACGAGACCCTCATCCCACCGTCTCCAGCAGGTTGCCAACCGCTGCGGCGCGATGCCTGATGTAAGGCTTCAGCATGGTCATCATCTCGTCGAATTCAGCGAACGTGAGCGATTGCTCACCATCGCTCCATGCCTGTTCCGGCTGCGGATGGACTTCAACGATCATGCCGTCTGCGCCGGCCGCCACGCCGATGCGCGCCAATGCCGGAACCAGTTCGCGATGACCGCATGCGTGGCTGGGATCGGCGATCACTGGCAAATGCGAGATGTGCTTCAACAGCGCGATTGCAGCGGGATCGAAGGTGTTTCGCAAAGTGGAATCGAACGTGCGAATGCCGCGCTCGCAGAGAATCACATTTGCATTGCCGGCGGTGAGCGCTATTTGGGCCGATCGCAGAAGGTCGTCGACCGTAGCCATCATGCCGCGCTTAAGCAGAAGGGGCCTGCCGGATCTAGCCGCAGCGTCGATGAGCGTGAAGTTCTCCATGCTCCGCGAGCCAATCTGCAGGATGTCGGCATATTCGGCGACGAGCGATACGTCATCTTCGCTCATCACTTCCGTCACGATGGCGAGGCCGGTTTCTGAACGTGCTTTAGCGAGGAGTTTCAGGCCTTCGAGCCCGAGGCCCTGAAATGCATAAGGAGAGCTGCGCGGCTTGAACGCGCCGCCGCGAAGGACTTGAGCGCCCTGCGCGCGAACATGATGTGCGATGGAGAGTATCTGCTGTTCGGTCTCCACAGAACAGGGACCGGCCATGGTGATGAACTGACTGCCGCCGATCTCGAGATCCAACACCCGCACAACCGTCTGCTGATGTTGTGAACTCTTCAATACATCACTGGTCTCGGCAAAACGTTCCTGCCAACTTGCGCGCACCCGTATGCGCTCCATTCCGGGGAAGGCTCAGACTAGCGCCGAGGGCGCATACCTGCCCTCCATCCAAAGGTTGAGGTGCAGAATCAACGACTTACCGCACCTTCCACTCTGGTTCTAGACCCGTGCGTGATCACCTGTCTGTGATGGATAAACATGACTGGATCGAAAGATCCGAACCAAAACCAAGTGTGAGATCGCAATCGATTGATCGATGTGTGTGATAGACATCTGAAGCGTGACGCAAAAATATTTCGGCCCTTGCTCTTTGAAAAAGCGGTCCCGTACCAGATATCAAGATCCAAGCGCCATTGGGGGTGCTTTGAATCCGAAGGCACTGTCGATAACGGAAGCGATGCCAAGAGCGACCTCGTCTTCGAAGGGTCGCGCTGCAATCTGTACGCCGATCGGAAGACCTTCTGCGGAGCGTCCTACGGGAACAACGGCTGCGGGCGCTCCGAGCGTGTTGAACCACTGCGTGTATCGAACCGAATCAAGGTATTCAACTCTCTTGCCGTCGATGCTCCATTGGCGCTCGCCATGCCTCCAGGCCGGCGTGCTGGCGACGGGACAAAGCAGAACCGGATAGTTGCGCATCTCCTCCAGCGCTTTCGCGCGCAGCAGATCTGATTCGGCCCAGGCGTTCAGCAGTTCCGTAGATGTGAGCGGACCCGATCTGTCGGCGATGTCGAGGAACTCGCGAAAGATGGGGCTCAGACGTTCACGGCGGCCGCGGCTCTCCGGCTCATAGAACATGGCGCCGCACTGCACGAAGAATGTCCACCAGGGCTTGCGAAGCTGCTCAAGCGTGCGCGGACGAAACGGCTCGACGCAAAATCCTGCGTCGCGCAATGCGTCAGCCGCTGCATTCACTGCAGCCCGCGTCTCCGGCGTGACAGGTGCCAGGCCATCGTCCTCGAACACGCCGATCTTATGTGAGCGCAGTTCCTCGAGCGTCAGTGCGCGCAAAGGAATGGGCGGGCTGGCAGGGTCGGCGTCATCCTGTCCGCTGAGTGTCGCAAACATGAGCTGTACATCCGCGATGGTCCGCGCCATTGGACCGATCGCGCCCAGTGTGGCGAACGGCCCAATGCAAGGAGGCAGATGTCCTCTTCCCGGAATCCGGCCCGGCGTTGGCTTTAGCGAGCAGATACCGGTGAAATGCGCCGGGACACGAACCGATCCTCCGCTGTCAGAACCCAGACCGGCAGCAGACATGCCTGCGGCGATGGCGGCTGATTCTCCACCGCTTGATCCACCCGGTGTTCGTTCGAGATCCCACGGATTGCTTGTCCTTCCGTGAAGATCGTTGGCGGTCTCGTAGGCCATCAGGAATTCAGGGCAATTGGTGGTACCGAGAATCAAAGCTCCCGCCGCCCGAAGGCGCGCGACGACGACTGCATCTTCGCTCGGAGTATCGCCCTGATGAAAAACGCTGCCCATCTCGCACTTGTAGCCGGCCGTAGCGATTGACGACTTCACTGTGACCGGCAAACCACGCAATGACCCGCGTTCATACGCCTTCGTAGAGTCGAGCAGGCGAGCCTGCCCGCGAATCCGGTCGGCATCGAAGTCTGCGAAGACATTGAGCGCCGGATTCAATCGCTCGATCTGACGGATGTGCGCTTCAGCAAGCTCTGAAATTGAAATCCTGCCTGCCCGCAACATCTGCAACTGTTCGGTTGCGGGCAGCAGCACCAGATCATTCATGCGGAGCCTGTGCTGAGGCGGAAGGACAGGCCGGGCTGGCGGCCCCGCAGTTAGCATCGTCCGCCGGAGTGGACGGCATCATCTTGTAGTCGAAACGGTAAGCACGCATCGGTTCGCCGGAATCGAAGCGATCGTTGTAGTTGAGCTGGTAGTTAATCGCAGAAGCGTCATCCGGGAATCCTTCGGTCGACGGATACGGGTACTTGCTCATCTGGTGGAACGGCAACTGCGAGACGGTGAACGGCATGGCATCCCACCAGTCCATGTCTTTGACGTACCCGTTTGCATAGAAGAAGTAGTCGCGCTTCCAGTTCGGCGGCAACGCGGGAAGCTTCGCCGTATCGAACTCGACTGCAATCTCCTCGCCGCTGCCGAAGATGGCATAGCGGTCATCCACGCTACTCACGAGCGACGTTACATCGCCAAGGTGCGTGTAGTTTCCGCGCTGATGTTGGAAGGGCCCTGTGAGGCTCACGCGATCGTAGTCGTAGTCAAGATCGCCAGGGCTCTTGCCCTCAATCTGCGTCGGGTAGCCGCGGAAGCGCTCCGTCGCCAGCGCGAGAGGAAGATCGGTCGCGCGGCTCGCTGCTTCAGGCTGGTTGTCGATCAGAACCTGGTCCCAGAAAATTTCGAGATTGCTGACGAGGCGGATCGTCCGCGTGCCCGCCGGCAGCTTGCCGGTGAGGTCGACAACGATAGTCCGCTGCAGACCTGCGGGGAAGCCTGCTTCGCCCGGAATCTGCACCCATGTGCCGTCAGCCCGTTGAGTCTCGACATACGGCGAGATCGGCTTGATGCCGGCCTGCCACGCCGCATAGAGCGAAGTCGCGCTGAAGTAGTTCACATATCCAGTCATCAACAGCTTCAACGGCGACTGCGTATTCACATCCCCGAGATCGAGCGTGAGGTAGTGCGTCTTCGCAAAGCCATCGTACGGAGTCGGCGTGAACCCGCTCGCAAATTTGTGATCGACACGGCTGAGAATCTCGGTTACGTCCGCGCCGTTGCCGTCCAACGCTGCAACCGGCAAACGTGCGCCGCGCGAAGCGACTACGCGGCCCGAAGCAAACGGCGGATCGTCGAGGAACCGCTCTTCCGGATTCACATCGACATCCTGCGGATGATCGACTGCGACGAGGCGCAGCTGGTCGATGTAGTTCACCTCTTCCATCGGCTCGATGAAACGCAGACTGAGCTTTCCATCAACCGGAGCAAGACGGTCCCCATCGACCTTGACCCACTCGCCTGAATTCGGAATGTTCCTCCGCTTCGGCGTGAACCAGTGGCCAACAACTGCGGCGCCAATCACATCGGTGATGAGCTTGTATTTACGTCCATCCCAGGCAAAGAGGACCGGGCATGAGCTTCCGCGACGATCGGCTTCCTTCATCGCTATCACCGGAGTATGCGGAAGGTCGATCTCATCCTGCAGAACCCCCGTTGGCCAGAGGATGCGAAGCAAGTCGACATGATCCGCCTGCCCGAGACCGATAAGAAGCTGCGGAGGGGCCTGCGTCGCAAGACCTGAGGCGCCTGCGAGCTCCCACTTCTGCCATTGACCGTCTGCGAAGATTTCAACCTTGGCGCCGATAGCCGACTTGTTATCCGCGTAGCCAATCAGATCGAGCCGGACAAAATGATTCTTGTTCGCGCCCTCGTTATGGAGCAGGATCGGCGCAGCGTTGAGTTGCGTGACGATGAGATCAGCCGTACCATCTCCGTCCACATCGGCGGCGATAAGGCCGCGCGGCGCCGTCAACACCACGGAGTCAAGCCCGAGAGAGCGCGAAACATCTTCAAATGTCCCGTCCCCCTTGTTGCGAAAAACTTTCACGCGTGGGCCGGCAGTTGTCGCAACGATGGCAGCCAGATCGATCCACCCATCGTTGTCGATGTCGACCGCGGTCAGGCCCCATGCGCGGGTTGCACCGCTGAGAGTCAGCGGCACGCGCTCGAATTTGCGGTTTCCGCCTTGCGCGTCGGTCACATTGCGCCAGAGCGTCAGCCCCGGAGCGCCCGCATGCGTGACCGCGATGTCCATCCATCCATCTTTGTTGAAGTCGAAGACGGCGATGCCTTCGGTAGCAGGTAGTTTGGCGTCGTAGAGCGGCTGCTGCGGATATTTACCTTCGCGGGGATTGACGAACAACACCGGCGAAGGGCCATCTCCGGTGACGGCGAAGTCGACAGCACGATCGTTGTTGAAGTCGGTGAGGATTGCCGTCGAACTTTTTCCCGTTCCGCCGAGGCCTGCCTGCTCGGTCCACTCCGTGAAGGTCTTGTTGCCGTTGTTCCGCCACAGAACGTTTGACTGATCGCCGGCCTTGAGCGGAGCGCCAGTCACAAACAGATCGAGATCGCCATCGTGGTCGAAGTCGATGAACGTAACCCCGGCAGCATGGTTGCGCTGGACGAGGCCCGCTTCCGCCGTCACATCCTGAAACTTGCCCTTGCCCAGGTTCCGAAACAGATGAACCCCGTCATCGGTTGCGACAGCCAGGTCGTTCAGGGTGTCGGAGTCGTAGTCGCCCACGGAGCACGCGACTCCCGCTCCGCTCAGCGTCAACCCGGCAGCCGCGGTGTCCAAATCCTTGAATTGGCCATCGCTCTCGCGGTGCAGCACCCGGATGGCCTGGGGGCTTGACATCAGAATCAGATCCATCTGGCCCGAGCCGGTCACGTCGAGCATGCAGGCGCCTCCGCTTGTGGGCGCCATCTTTGCTTTTCCTGTGAGCATCGGCTGCGCGATCAGCTTTACCGGAATCATCGCCTGCTGTCGAGCCTGAGGCTCTTCAACCGCACTCACGGTCGAATAGTGGCCCTGCTCGCCGTAGGCGAGGCCGATCGCCGCCGAGATCTTGGTGCTCGTCATGTGCTGAAAGAGCTTGAAGTGAACCTTGGCGCCGTCTTTGTCCCCCGTGGCCTGCAAAGCCCGGGCCAAGGCAAACTCCGACGAGGCATGGAGAGGCTGGATCGCGAGCGCCTTCTTCAGGACCTCGATGGCCTTGTCGAATTGCTTGAGCTCGCGATAGCAGACACCTTCGAAGTAGTAGGAGTCGACATCCCGCGGATCAAGCTTGACCGCCTGCTGGAAGCTTTTCAAGGCGTCGTCGAGCTCATTGTTGGCATGTTGCGCAAGGCCGAGGTTGTACCAGGCTTGAGGGCTGTTTGCGTCGAGAGCGATCGACTTCTGCAGCGCGACCTTTGCCTCGTCGACCTTCTGCAGGGTCATTAGCGCAATGCCCTCGTTGACTGCGGCTTGCGCCAATTTGGGGTCCTTCTCAAAGGCCTGAGCGAATGCCTGTTCCGCCTTTTCCGTGAACTGCTGGCCCATGAGAGCGACGCCCCGATTATTGAGGCGAATCGCATCGGGGTTAAACCGTTCTGCCGCTCCAGCCGCGACCGGCAGGAATACGGAAACAATTGTCAGCAAGCCAAGTCGCGGAAAGTAGTTTTTCGCCAAGTCTTTCTCCACTGCTGCGGCACGTCGGAAAACGAAGTGAGAACTCTTCAGTGTATGCGAGCGGTGCTCAGGACACGAACCGCTGAGCAGAAGCAGCGAATGCATTTCCGATAGGGTTGAGGATTAATGGCTTATCAACGACCGAAGCAGCGCGGTCGACCGAACGTGTGCAGGACGCATCAAATTTGTTCTCAAATTGTTGATCATTAAACAATCTGATTATCGGAAAGGCGCAATCTGGACTCCTTTGGGAATCTGTTTCCCTTCTTTAGACGATTCGCATAGTTTTTCTCTTTCGACTGCGCCCGATCTTTTCACGACGACCCGCGTCGTGTCCGATAGAACGAGCAGGTACCTTATGGTTGTCAAAACGCAGAGCAAAGGGCATGGTGTCACGGGGTTGCATGTCGGTTCGACCAACGTGCGCCGGTATTTCCCCAAGGGAACGAAAAACATCGAACTGCAGCTTGGGCATCTTCGCATTCAGTGCGGATTGAAGCCCGACTTCTGGCAGGGTCAACCCGAGATTCATGATCCCAGGCTGTGCGCCTGGCTGGAATCGAAGAACCTGCACAGCACGGCGAATCGAGCAGTCCCGCTAGCGATGATTCCCGCCGCTGATAACTCGTTCCAACTCCAGCCCTTTTCTGTGGGGACCCGATCCCGCGCAAAGATGCCACCGGTTTCCGCTGCCTAGCTTCCATGCCCGCGAGCGTTCGATAGACTCGATCAAGGTATGGAAATTCTTCAGCTTCAACAGGCAATTGAAACTCATTTTGCTGCAGGCGCCGCTGCTCAGGCCGATCCGGCAGCTATGGCAGCATTCCTGGAACTTCGCGACGCTCTCGAAAAAGGGCTCGTCCGGTCGGCATCGCCCGATCCGCAATCGACGACCGGCTGGCGAGTGAACGCCTGGGTCAAAAAAGGAATCCTCCTTGGCTTCCGGCTTGGCGCTCTTCACGATCTGGCAGGAGCCGGCCTCTCCTTCGTCGATAAGCACACCTACCCCGTCCGCCTCTTCACAGCAGAGGACGGCGTACGAGTCGTTCCGGGAGGGTCTTCGATCCGGGCAGGAGCTTACGTCGCCCGTGGCGTTGTCTGCATGCCGCCCATGTACATCAATGCGGGTGCCTGGGTAGACGAAGGCACAATGGTGGACTCGCATGCGCTGGTGGGCTCCTGCGCGCAGATCGGCAAGCGCGTTCACCTCAGCGCAGCCGCGCAAATAGGCGGAGTGCTGGAGCCCATCAACGCCAGCCCCGTAATCATCGAGGACGACGCCATGGTAGGCGGAAACTGCGGCGTGTATGAAGGTACGATCGTGCGCTCAGGCGCAGTGCTCGCGCCCGGGACCATCCTCACCCGCGGCACTCCGGTATTTGACCTGGTGAAAGGCGAAACACTCCGCGCTACGACGGAGTTGCCCCTGATCATTCCGGAGAAGGCAGTCGTGGTGCCTGGCTCGCGTGCAGTTGGTTCGGGCAAAGGTCATCCGAACTCGGCCGGCTGGGGGCTGTCGCTCTATGCGCCGGTGATTGTGAAGTACCGCGACGAAAAGACAGACCTGAGCACAACGCTCGAAGATCTGCTGCGCTAGATCGAAGGATAGATCGATGTCCTCGCGGGACGACAAATTGATTCGCTTCGGGGTCATCGGCCCAGGAAGGGCGGCAGCGCGATTCGCCGAAGGCATTGCGGCAGTCGAGGGTGCGGAGATCGCCGCAGTCTGGGGACGCAATGCGGAACGGGCCGCTGCATATGCTGAGAAGTTCTCAGTCTCGGCGATCGCACCAGCCCTCGATTCCCTGCTTCATTCAGAGGTGGACGCCATCTATGTCGCCACTCACCCAGACACCCATGCCGAGCTGTGCATAGCGGCGATCGAAGCCGGCAAACACGTGCTCTGCGAAAAGCCGGCGGCACTGAATACTTCTCAACTTGCCCGTGTGATCTCTGCGGCGATTGCGCACGACAGGCTCTTCATGGAGGCGATGAAGCCGCCCTTTTTTCCGCTCTACCGCAAGCTTCGCGATCATCTGGAGAAGGATCCGATCGGTCCCGTCAAGTTCGTCCGTGCAGGACACTGCGATTCCTCGATAGGGCCGGACTATCCGCTGCACTTTCGCGAATTGGGCGGCGGCGGAATCCTTGGCATCGGACCTTATGAGGCGTTTCTCTCGCTGGATTGGCTCGGCCCTCTGAAGCGCGTGCAGACGATGGGCCGTGTGACTACCGCGGGCGTCGACAGCTTTGCGATCTTCCAATCTGAGCATGAGCGCGGAATGGCGCAGCTTCACACCGGCATCGATCTGCTGAGCCATGGAGACGCCCTTCTATCCGCCACTCGTGGGTTCGTCCTCCTCCACGCCAACTGGTGGAACCCCGCACGAGCCACGGTGCACTACATCGATGGCAGGGTTGTCGAACTCGACGAACCCTTCACGGCAGGCGGCTTCAACTACGAAACAGACCACTTCTGCGAACTGGTCCGGAACGGACAGCGCGAGAGTTCGGTGATCACGCACGCGCTCTCGATGGGTATGGCGCGATTGCTCGAAGAGGCGCGAACGGAACTAGGGGTGCGATTCCCTGGGGAGTGATGGCCGGTCAAACAGCCGGAACGCCACCATGCAGCGTGTCATCCTGAGCGAACGGGGTCCCAAGCGCTGTTCAGCTTTGGGGGTGGCGAGTCGAAGGATCCGCGGCCCCTTTTGCGCCTTCCAAACTTGCAATGACCAGGTCGTTGTTCTCGACCTCCTAATAGCCGGTGCTACCACTCGATCAAGAGTTGCGATCCGGAATCTATCGCTCTCCGCGATCAATCGTGCACGCACCGCACAGAGAAGGCGCTGGACTTCTCGTCGCCGCCGATCTGGCGATGGAGAGCTTGCCCACCCTTGCCGAAGTTGTAATACCAACCTTTAGAGGCGTCGATCTCTGATGCCGTCCAGTAAAAGCCATGTGCATCCAAGCGCTCGTACTCGCCGTCCTTGGAGCGGCCCCCTCCAAGTGTTGCGTTGAATCCCGACTCGCCGCCAATCAAGAGCGCTGCGTATGCTGCTTTTCCATGATCTTCGGAGTCAGCGCTCACTCCTCCGTACCGTTTGGACAAATTGCGCCATTCCTCATCGGTAGGTAGGCGCCAGCCGCTGCCTAGCTTCTGACACGCTTCTTTGGCCGATTCCCACGTGTACATGCGTCCATACCGGATGCAGTTCTGCTCCTTGTCGTCATAGCAATACGAATGGAGCACCTTTATGTCCAGATTGTGCGTTGTCCATCTCTTCCCGTCCGCCATCTGTTTATCCATCTGGGCTTGAAGATCGAGTGAAGCAAATGAACAAAACAGAAGAGCGGCCAGCAGAGTTCTAGGTCTCATGCCAACATGTTAGTTGGCAATCTGGACTCAAGCCAGGAGTAAGGTCGGCAGTAAATTCAGGAGTTGCTACCTTCCGGGAAGCCAGCAATTTGGGCACAACCGACGCTTCTGGCTATTGAGACTTTTCTTTGCTGAGTTTTGATATCTCCTCGTCGAGCCACTTTTCATACCACTGCAGGAAGTGAAGCGCATCGCCATTCTTCCCTCGTTCGGGAATGATTCCCTTGTCCTCGGCTTGCCGATCGATCCAAACCTCGCCTGCTTGTGGCCCATTTACCACCAGGAAGAAGCGTATGGCGCATCCGTAGTTGCAGATGTAGAGGACGCCCGGAACGATCCACCACTCCAAATAGCTTTCGCCTTCTTCTCCCCCGCTCATGACCAAAACGCCGTCCTCTGGTCCGGAACCCAGCCACTCCGCCGGGTTGGTAGCGTCGATCCATCGGAACGGCTTCTTGATCTGATCTGGGTCGGTGGGGTTCTCCATGTCTGAACCACCAAGTTGAAACAGGCCGTAGAATGGGCCCACTCCACCGTTACCGACTTTCATGATGAAGTCTCGATACCCGGCTGGGAGCCGCACACCGAGATTGCTCTCGCAGTCAGCCAATTCAGACGCTGTCAGTGGAGGTCCTGATCGGTAGCGATGGCTGCTGCTGCCGAAGACTTTGCAGGCGGGATCGAGTTCTTGCAACTCCGCGAGTTTTGCCTTGATTCGTTCGATTGATTCAGCGTTTTCGATGTCCACAGATTCGCATCATAGTTGCAAAGACTGACCCTCCCAATAAATACCGGAAGAGTTGGAGCCTATCCGGAAACCTATCAACATTCGCAATACGGACCAGGCACGAACCGCAGGTTCCTCCACTCCGCTTCGCCGCGTTGGAATGGCACTGTGGGTGATGAGGCCTGCATGAATAACGTGAGAGCACCGGTTCTCGCGGTTCCGATGAATTCACGGCCTGCGCAGCTCGCTGTTGATCGTCCCCAGCAGCTTGCCATTCGCGTCGCCCGAGTACTCCCAGAACATAATGCCGCCCAGCTTCTGCGTCCGAACGTACTGGCACTTCAGCTTCAACGACTCCGCATCCTCATAAGACACAAAGATCTTCTGCTGCGGATTGTAGAGATAGGGAACCTTCGCGGCATCGTCCCAGTAACGCGTAAAACCATGGCCCAGCATGGTCGATTCGATTGCGTTGAAGGAGGCATTTGCGCCGGGAACGGGTTTGCCTACCTGAAACAATCCGTGGCTCTGGTCTTTCACCTGGCCCCACTCGTGTCCGTAGAAAGGCACGCCAAGAAGAATCTTCTCCGCGGGAACACCGGCCTTCTCAAAAGCACGAACGGTATCGGCGGATGAGGCGGCCTTGGGATCGGCGGGATCCGCATAGAGCGGGGAGTGGTTTCCGGTAATCGACTCCGAACCCGGCTCGTAGTAGTCGTAGGTCATCAGGTTGACGGTGTCCACGTAGCGCTGAACCTTTTGCATCTCGGTGTTCGCAATGACTTCATCGGATGCGCCCATGGCGATGGTGAGATAAAGACGCCGGCCGCGCCGCGCTGAGGCGTCGAATCGTTCTCGGAGCTCGCGAAGGAGCGCCGTAAAGTTCTGCTTGTCTTCCGCTCGAAAAGGATGCCCAGCGCCCGGCATGCCCGGATACTCCCAGTCCACATCAAGACCATCGAGATCGTAGCGGACAAGGAACTGCATGACGCTGTCTACAAAAACATTCCGGCTCTCGCGCGTGAGCGCCATTTCAGAGAAGTTCGTAGACCACAGCCATCCGCCTACCGAGACAAGGATAGTCAAATGGGGGTTGGTGCTTCGCATCGCTCGCAGCATGGCAAAGTTCTGCGCGTCTGCAGCAGAGCCGGTGACCATACGCCCGTTGTGAATATTGGAGAACGCATAGTTGATGCGGGTCAGTTTGCTGGGATCGATCTGGCCGGCGGTAAGTGCGCCGCTCCGGGGAAAGACGTAGCCGGTAATGATGTAAGGCCGCGCGGCCGGAGATTGAGCGCTCGAAAGGCACGCGAACGCCATGAAGAGAGAGAACAAGACAACACGCCGCAATCGATACATAGCAATCAGGGGCGGTCGCCCATCGGACGCTCATGCATGACCATCCACGATGTGCCGAAGCGGTCGCGGAGAATGGCATAGCGCGAGGCAAAGAAGGTTTCCTGCAGGGGCATGTAGATCTCTCCGCCTTCCACGAGCAACTTGTAAATGCGTTCGGCTTCGGCATCGTCTTCAACGTTGAGGGTGAGATAGACGGATCGCATTGGCTTGAACTGGTCCGGGGGCACGTCGCTGGCCATGATGACACTGTCGCCAATCGTGATCTGGGCGTGAAGGATGGAATCCTTCATCTCTGGCTGCACCTTGCTGGGGTCGGGCATGTCGCCGTGCTTCATCATCATGCCGATTCGGGCGCCGAGGTGTTCAGCGTAAAACTGAAACGCTTCGGCGCAGTTCCCGCCGTAGTTTAGGTAGGTATTGAGTCTCATGAATCACTCCGGAACCGGATTTGCGGCCAGCGGGGGAACAGCCGTGACAACAAGCATAGTTCCTGTCGCCCCGCCGCGGGCAAGGTTGGCCTTGTTCAGGCATGAAGCTCCAGCCGCTTTCAAACTCCGTGAGCAGTTCTAAGGGTGCATCCGGGCACAAACACGAGTGTTAGCATCAAAGCTGAAAGATGCAAAACAAAAAGCTGAAAATCATCCCTCTTGGCGGCCTGGGCGAATTCGGAATGAACTGCCTGGCGATTCGCTGGGAAGACGACATTATCGTTATCGACGCCGGCCTGATGTTCCCTGAAACCGAACTGCTGGGCGTTGACGTAGTCGTCCCCGACATCACCTACCTGGTCGAAAACAAGGAATGCGTCCGCGGCATCATTCTCACGCACGGGCACGAGGACCACATCGGCGGGCTGCCCTGGATCCTGAGCGAGCTCAAGGTCCCTGTCTACGCCACCGAGTTCACGCTGGCATACGTCGAGGGCAAGCTCGAAGAGCACGAGCTGCTCGATGAGACCACGCTCATCGAGATCACTCCCAAGCAAAAATTCTCCATCGGCCCCTTCACCATCGAGCCGATACGGGTGACGCATTCGCTGGTTGATTGCGTGGCCCTTGCGGTTGAGACACCGGTGGGCGTCATCATCCATACCGGCGACTTCAAGATCGATCTCGCACCGCTCGATGACAAAGCCTTCGATCTGCACACCTTTGCCGAGTACGGCAAGCGCGGAGTGCTGGCGCTGCTGCAGGACTCGACCAACGTCGAGCGATCGGGATACACACCCAGCGAGCGCGCCGTGATTCCGCGCCTTCACGAGATTTTTTCCCAGACGAAAAAGAAACTCTTCTTTGCTTGCTTCTCTTCTTCGATCTACCGCATTCGGATCGCCTTTGAGCTTGCGCGCAAGCACGGCCGCAAAGCCGTTGTGCTGGGCCGCTCGATGATGGAGAGCACGGAGATCGCGCAGGACCTTGGCTACATCGAGGTACCGCCGGGATTGGTCATCAATCCGGGACAGATGCGGGACTATCCTCCAGACGAGCTGCTGGTCCTGATCAGCGGAACCCAGGGCGAGCCGATGAGCGCACTGAGCCGGGCGGCAGTCGATACGCACAAGCACGCAAAGATCGACGCTGGCGATACGGTGGTGCTGAGCTCCAGAATCATTCCCGGAAATGAGAAGAGCATTTACCGGGTGATTGATCACCTGAGCCGGCGCGAAGCAAACGTGATCTTCGACGATGGCTCGCATGGCCTCATTCACGTCAGCGGCCACGGATCGCAGGAGGAACTCCGCCTGCTCATCAATCTCGTTCGTCCAAAGTTCTTCGTTCCCGTGCATGGCGACTACCGCAACTTGAGGCGTCACGCGCAGCTCGCAATGGAGACGGGTGCCGTAGAGCATGCGATTGTCATCGAAGATGGCGACGTACTCGAACTGGACGAGCAGGACGCGCGCAAGAAAGACAAGGTTACAGTCGGACGCGTACTCATTGACTCAGGCTCGACGGCAGATATCGTTGAAGACCTGGTCGTGCGCGACCGTCGCATCCTCTCGGAGGACGGAATCGTGCTGGCGATCCTTGCCATCAACAAGCGCATCGGCAAGGTCGAGCGCGAGCCGGAGATCGTGATGCGCGGCTTCGGCGGCGCAGACATCACCGAGCAGGCGCGAGAGCTGGTGATGAAAACGCTGGATAGTCTGAGCGGCGAGCAGCGAACCGATTACGGCATGGTCAAGGAAAAGGTCCGTGTAGAGCTGAAGCGCCTCATCCAGAAATCAACCGGCAAACGGCCAATGATCATCCCGGTGATCCTGGAAATCTAGTTCAGCTCTGTTGCCCTCGCAGCGTCTATTTGTAGACGGAGAACACAAGCGTTGAGTGTCGATTCCAATTCCCTCGTTTCGCTCGACGCCATCCGCGCCGCCGCGAACCGCATCTCCGGCATCGCAGTAAAAACCCCTCTGGTGCGCGCCTATTTCCCCGATGTCCCCGGCCAGGTCTGGCTCAAAGCGGAAAGCCTGCAGCCCATCGGCAGCTTCAAGCTCCGCGGCGCGGCCAATAAAATTCTCCAGCTATCAAAGGATGAAATCGCTCGAGGCGTGATCACCTACTCGAGCGGGAACCACGCGCAGGGAGTCGCTTATGCCGCGCGACAAGTCGGCGCCAAGGCCGTCATCGTCATGCCGTCCAACGCGCCGACGATCAAGCGCGCGGCCACCCTTGCGCTGGGAGCCGAAATCGTCGAAGTCGGCGTGGCCTCAAGCGAGCGCCTCGCCAAAGCCGAAGAACTGGTTCGCGAGCACGGATACGTAGTGATCCCTCCCTACGACGATGAGCAGATCATCGAGGGCCAGGCCACTTGCGGGCTGGAGATCATCGAAGCCCTCTCTGACGCTGACCTCGTGCTGGCTCCCGTCTCCGGCGGCGGACTGCTCAGCGGCATCGCGACCGCGGTGAAGCGAATCAGCCCAAAGACAAAGGTCTTCGGCGTCGAGCCGGAACTCGCAGCCGATGCCACTGAGAGCTACCGGACGGGAAAGCTCACCACCTGGTCGGCGGAACAGACGTCGCGAACCATCGCCGACGGCCTTCGCACCCAAAGCCTGGGAGAGCGAAACTTCGCCCATATCCAGCAATTCGTCGACGGCATCATCAACGTCACGGAACCGGAGATTCGCGCAGCGATGCGGGCGATCGTCGGGTCAGCTCGCATCGTCCCCGAGCCTAGCGGCGCTGTCACCTCGGCAGCACTGCTGTTTCATCGCGCTGAACTCCCGGAGTTCAAGACAGCCGTAGCAGTAGTCAGCGGCGGTAACGTCGATCCGGCGTTGCTGGCAGAGGTGCTTACCGAGTCCGGCGCGTAGCGTCCTTTGAACTATGATCTTGTGTGAGATGAAGACCCCCTTAGCCAGTATGCGGCTGCTTGCGGTGTTGCTCGTATTGTCTGCACTTCCGCTTTGTGCCCAGAAGAAGAAAGACCAGATTCAGAAGCCGATCGCCGGGCCCCGTGCCACAGCACTGCGCGTGACCTGGCTCTATGTTTCGGCCAGCACCGAGGCACAGAAGGTAGATCGGGTACAGCCCGGCCGCGAACTCGTAGTCGCTGAAAAGAGCGGCGAGTGGCTCCGAGTTTTTGCAAACACTGACATCGAGCTTGAGCGCACGGCAGATCAGCCCATCTTCGACACGAATGAAGTCACGCCGCCGGTCTCCGGATGGATGCAGGCCAAGGGTGTGGTCATTGAGAGCACCCCCAGCGGTGACCAGGTGTTGATGGGAGCAGCGGCCGACGAAGAAGCGCAGGCAAATGATCCACGCGGACCAGTCAATGCCGCGCGCACTGCGCACTTGCTATATCGGCGGCTCGCCGAGATATTCCCCAACTCGCCAATCGCTGCAGAGGCGGCATGGCGGTCGGCAGATATTTCCTGGCAAATCCAGAAGGCAGACGCGGCAACACGTCCATCGGCGAAAGAAAAAGAAGCCTACCTTCGGCAACAGCTTGATGAAGATCTCCTGAAACACCTCATACGCGACTATCCGCACACCAGGCAGGCCGACTACGCCGCCTTCGAACTTCTGGACAACAAGCTCTGCGGCGACTGGCAGGGACAGCCGAAATGCCCGGAGAAAGAATCCGAGATCTATGAAAAATTCGCAGCCGAACACGCCGATGGACCGCGGACAGCGCAGGCGCTGTACCTCGCCGTGTATCGCCAGGCCGTGCTGAAGGACATGTACGGCGACGAGAACCAGAAAAAGAGCGAAGCAGCGCATGAACACGCTCGTGAGCTAGCCTCGCGGCTGAAGGACAAATTTCCCCAGTCTGACTACACTGCCCGCGCGGCGATGCTGGTCTTCAAACTGGACCAGGGCATTCCGGTCTACGGGCTCGAAAAGGAATAGACCATACTTTGATACAGCCCGGCACGGTGCGCACCGTAGGATATAGAGCGGAGGATCTTTGAACGTCTATATTCAGTCGCTTCTCCTGGGCATCGTTGAGGGCCTGACAGAATTCCTACCGGTCAGTTCGACCGCGCATCTGCGCATCGTCGAGGCTGCGATGCGTATCCCGCTGGATGATGCGTACTGGAAGATGTACACCATCGTGATCCAGGCCGGGGCTATCCTGGCGCTCGTTCTTCTTTACCTCGGACGCATCGTCGCATTCATCAAGAGCTTCCCGCGTGGAGAGAGCGGTGACAAAACCTGGAAAGATCATCCGATCTCGCTCACGCTGATTGCCTTCTTCTGCACCTCGGTGATCGCTCTTCCCCTGCACAAGATCACTGAAAAACACCTCCAGAGCGTCTCGGTGATGGCGTGGACACTGCTGGTCGGCGGAATCGTGATGTGGGTAATCGATGCGCGAGCTTCCAGATTCGAGCCCACCACGATCCATGTTGAAGAGATGAGCCTGATGCAGTCTATCTGGATCGGCATTTGCCAATCCCTCTCGGCAATCTTTCCTGGCACCTCACGGTCGATGGCGACAATCGCGGCTGGGCAGCTCGTAGGAATGGATCGTCCCTCGGCTCTCGAGTTCAGCTTCCTGCTCTCGATTCCAACAATGATTGCCGCGACGGCTTGGGATCTGCTCAAGTCCATCCACCCCGGCAAGACCGCACTCGCCTCCGGAGCGGTGCCCATGGCTGAGGTCTCCATGAACAGCCAGCGCTGGATGGTGCTGGCGATCGGCTTTGTAGTCTCCTTCCTGGTTGCTCTCGGGGTAGTGGAGTGGTTCCTCGCTTGGGTGCGGCGGCACGGGTTCACGCCATTCGCTGTTTACCGGATCATTGCGGGCATTTTGTTGCTGATCCTGGGCAGCCGGCTCTTCAACCTCTGAGCCGCCAATTGCCGCGATTTGTCTGCTGTTTCCCACAAGGTATTTGCGACTAAGAAGCCTCAAATCAACGAGTAACCCCACTCGTAACCTCACCAGCCTTTCAGTAACCGCATACCCGTAATTTGCAAGTTTTTGCCTGGAGGCGGATGATCCGTTCACATCTCCTTGGGAACGCAAGTGCTGATTGGTCCGGCTGCTTTTGGGGAGCAGCCGGGCTCTTCGAAAGAGCAGGGGTTATGAAGGCATACATCAGTGAGTACCGGACGGGAGCTGAAAGGCTACAGGCTTCTGAGGTGGTTTACAGCAACGATCCAGGCACGTATTCAAGGTTCGAGTCACGTCAGGCCGCAGAGGCAGTCTGTAAGGGTTTGAACTCCCTTGTGGTGCGAGTCGGGCAGCACAACTGTGCCTTCTCGACCGATCCGCTTCCCGGCGGTGAGTTCGGCGTCTTCTGCGTCTGCCATCCCCGGCTCTAGCCTGCCCATTTTTCCTCACCCCCAAGCCTGCCAATTTGCTTCCCCGGCAGAGCGCCAATCGATACCCCTAATCAACACAAATGAATAGCAACCGGGCCGCTTGAATCGGTTCTGCGGTGACCCAGTTTCGCGCCACCCTTTTGGGGAGTGGATTCGCTGGTTCCTGCGCAGGTATTTCGCCGGAAATCATAGCTGGCAGCGGGGATAATGAAGGCTGCTCTGGGATTCTGTCTGCCCCTTGGCCTGATCGCATCGGTCCTGTAGATCGGTCGAATGCGGACGGCCCTTGGCGCGGAGGCATCCCTTCGATGAAGCCGATACCGATCAGTTTGTCGCCGACGCGCAGCCGTGCGCTGAACGTGTTTCTGGGCGCAGTGCTGACCCTGGCCTCGATTCTCCTCTTCCTTGCGCTCGCGACCTATCACCCTTCCGATCCCTCAATGAACACGGCCACCGGGCCGGAGGCAGGAAATGCTGTTCACAACTGGATCGGGCTGCTGGGCTCCTATCTGAGCGATGTGCTTTTCCAGGCCTTCGGGCTTTCCGTCTTTCTTGCGCCGATCTGGATGGGCGGGCTGGGGTGGAAGTGGATCCGCTCGCGCGACGCTGGCACTGCGATTCTCCGCTGGATGGGCGTAGCCCTGGCGGTGATTTTTGCACCGGCGCTCTTCGGGTTGCTCCCGTGGCACTGGCGGTGGATGCACGCGATTCCCGTAGAAGGAGTCATGGGACGCGTCATCTCCGGACTGCTGGTTGCCTACCTCAATACGCAGGGTGCTTGGCTGGTGGCGGTGGTGCTGGCGGGAGTCGGCATCTACTTTGCGTCGGATATCAGCCTCAAGGCAATCAAAACGCATATCGAAGACCGCTGGCTGAATCTCGTCGCGTGGCACGACCGCTACCGCAACTGGAAAGAGGATCGCGCGGAGAGAAGACGCGAGCTCGAAGAGCGATACATGGAAACGCAACCGGGACCTGCGCAGAGACTCTTCTCCGGCGCAATTGGAGACGGGCAGGAGATGATGCCTGAGGACGTCGCCCCGCCGCAGACTCTCACCAGCAAGCTGGCAATGCTGTTCGCGAAGAAGCGCGCTGCCGCGGTGATTGAGCCAGATCCGGTTGAAGAGATTCCGGCGTTCCAACGGACCGGGAAAATTGCGGAAGAGCCCATAGCTCCTCGGCGCTCCAGCATCTGGGAAACTACACCTCCATCGGTCAACGAAAAATCTCCGGCAGCAAATCGAACCGAAACTCCTGCGCCTCCACGCAGCGTTATCGAGATGAGGCCGCCTTCCGCGCCTGCTCAGGCTCCGATCCCTGTTCCGGCCCCAGTCGCACCTCCACCTGCACCCGCTGCCCCTGCTCCGAATCACGCCGTGACCGCCAGCGGCGCCCCAGGAAGCATTGCCATTCACGAGCGCGCCGACGTCGACGAGAAGCAGGTAACAGTTGCTCCCAAGCATGTGAGCGGGTACAAACTGCCCCCAAGCACCCTGCTGAACTCCGGCAGCGGTCCGCAGATCGTCCGCGAAGATGAGCTTCGCGATGAGGCGAAAGTCCTTGTCGAGAAGTGCGCCGAGTTCGATGTGATGGGACAGGTCGTGCAGATCAATCCCGGCCCCATGGTCACCACCTACGAGTTCAAGCCTGAGGCGGGCGTCAAGTACTCGCGTGTCACGGGTCTCGCTGAAGACCTGTGCCTGGCTATGCGAGCCGAGAGCATCCTCATCGAGCGCATGGCCGGCAAGAGCACCGTAGGCATCCAGGTGCCGAACCACGAGCGCGAAACGATCCACCTGCGCGACGTCCTCGAATCGGAAACCTTCGCCAAGGCAAAGTCGCGGCTGACCCTGGCCATGGGCAAAGACATCAACGGCCGCATCGTCACAGCCGATCTCGCCTCGATGCCGCACGTGCTGATCGCAGGTTCAACCGGATCGGGCAAATCGGTTGCCATCAACGCCATGATCATGAGCCTGCTCTACCGCACGACTCCGGCGCAGGTCCGCCTCATCCTCGTCGACCCCAAGCGAGTTGAACTCGGCATGTACGAGGGCATCCCCCATCTGTTCACGCCGATCATCACAGAACCGAAACTGGCCGCCAACGCCCTGCGTAACGCCGTGCGCGAGATGGAGCGGCGCCTCAAGCTCCTTGCCAGCCGCAGCGTGCGAAACATCGACCAGTACAACAAACTCTTCGATAGCGCGATGCCCTCCCTCTTCGACGACGCCACCGAAGAGCAGCCCCTGCCTTACATCGTGATCATCATCGACGAACTGGCCGATCTGATGATGCTCGACCGGGCCAACGTGGAAGAGTCAATTACGCGTCTCGCGCAGATGGCACGTGCCGTAGGCATCCACCTCGTGCTCGCAACGCAGAGGCCTTCGGTAGACGTCATCACTGGCCTCATCAAGGCCAACGTCCCCACCCGCATCAGCTTCCGGCTGGCCACCAAGGTGGACTCCCGCACCATCCTGGACACCAACGGGGCCGAAGCCCTGCTTGGGCGGGGCGACATGCTCTTCCTGCCTCCTGGGACGAGCCGGTTACTAAGGTTGCATGCGCCCTTCGTCAGCGAGAAGGAAACGGCCGCAGTGGTGGCATTCTGGAAGGAACAAGGGCAGGCCGAGTACGTTGAAGGCTTCCTGGAGTCGCCGAAGGACGAACGCCAGAACAATCTCGAAGGCGGCAGCGGCAGCGAAGACGAGAACGATCCGATGTTCGACGACGCTGTCCGGCTGGTATTCGAGTTTGGGAAGGCATCGACTTCACTGCTGCAACGGCGGTTGCGGATCGGCTATGGCCGGGCTGCACATTTGATCGATCTTATGGAACGGGACGGGCTGGTAGGTCCCGCGGATGGATCGAGACCGCGAGAGTTGTTGAAGGCGCCGGGATGGCTCCACGAGATCTCGGTGGCTGAAGAGTAGGTCCGGGTTTTGAACCACTACCCTGACCGCTGGAACGCGATCAGGAGTGGACCACCGCAGGGTGGAGACCAATCCTGCAAGGCACGACAAGGGCAAAGAAGTATGCTCGGGATTGGCGAAAAGCGCGATTTACCTACCATTTTCCTCATCGATGACGACCTCGTCAGCCGTGAAGTGATCGCCACCGTGCTGACGCTGCATGGGCACCTGGTGCATACGGCGGAGTCGGGCGACGGCGCTGTGCAGATGCTCGAGGCGGGAGCGGTCACTCCGGGCGTGGTGCTGATGGATGCCCAACTGCCGGGCCTCAAGGGAACAGAGCTGATTGCGAAGCTTCGCGACGGCTGCGATGCTGAAATCTTCCTGATCAGCGGAAGCCAGCCGGCCGATGAATTGATCAAGGCTGCAGATGGCTTCCTGCTCAAGCCATTTGGAGCTGAAGAACTGGCGAAGGAACTCGGGCAGCATAAGCCCAAGTCCAGGCCAATACCCGAGAACGCAGATCCTGTTATCAATCCAGAGACGCTGGCGCAATTCCGCCAGTTGATGACTGAGGCAACGATCCGGGAAATCTATGCGGCCGTCGTCAACGACCTTCATAAGCGGCAAGACGTTTTGGATAAGGCGATAGGCGAAGGAAACTCGGAAGAAGTGAGACGCCTGGGACATGCGATCAAGGGTGGGTGCGGCATGGCTGGAGCTATGCAGGCTGCCAGAATCGGGGCGATCTTCGAGAGCAAGAGTGACCAACTGGATAACTGTGCCGCTGCCCTGAAGGACTTGTCTACGGCTACGCAAAGACTCGAGCGTATGCTGGAAAAGGAATTTCCTGCGTAGTTACGAGCGGTGTTTGGCGTTTACGCAGGGGCGTGAGATATATAAGTGCGGGTAACTTCAGTTGCCTGCTCGTCAGTTTGGGCTTTTCGGAGGATTAGGCTCACGTGGAACAAGCAATCCGCATTGTATTGGCCGACGATCATCCGGTAGTCCGCATCGGCGTACGCAATATGCTCACCGAGCGCGACGGCTTTGAAGTAGTAGGCGAAGCCGATGACGGCGATGAGGCCATCACTCAGACCCTGGAACAGACTCCCGACATCCTTCTTCTGGATGTCCAGATGCCGCGCCTGCCCGGCCTCGAAGCAATGCGCGCCATCATGAACGGGTCGCCCACGGTCAAGATCATTCTTCTCACCTCCACCATCACTACCCAGCAGATCATCGAGGCCCTGCACATCGGCGCTCGCGGAATCGTGCTCAAGGATGCGCTCGCCGGAGCTCTCCACACTGCAATCAAGACCGTGTACGCCGGAGACTACTGGATCGGCGGAAAGCGCGTCGTCAACCTGGTGTCGGCACTGCACGAGCTCATGCGGCAGGCTCAGCCACCGCAGCGAAAGACCTACGGCCTCACTCCGCGCGAACTCGACGTCGTCGGCTGCATAGTGGAAGGCTGCAGCAACCGCGACATCGCCAAGCAGTTCACGCTGAGCGAGGAAACGGTGAAGCGCCACCTGTCGAACATCTTCGACAAGACCGGCGTATCAACTCGGTTGGAACTGGCTCTATTCGCCATCGCGCATCAGTTGGTTGAGCCGCAGCAACAGCAGCAGCAATAACGAGTCAGAGATCAAAAAGAATCGCCTCCGCCAGCTTCGCGGGGGCGATTTCTTTTTGTTGAGGATCCGGGATGCGGGTGCGGATGAGCCTACTTCGGCGGGTTCGCCTGCTTCTTCTTGCCGAACAGACCCCCGAGAACCTGTTGCACCGCATCAGCCGGCTTCTGCTGCTGGCCGGGCTGCTGACCTGTGGTCTGACCCGGAGTCTTGGCGCCTCCAAGCAGGCCTCCCAGCGCACCTGTAATCGAACTCGGATTGTTGAGATTCGGGACCAGGCCTTTGAGCCGCATCTGCGCAAGTTGCTGAACATCAGGTTGGAACTTCGGACTTGAGAATGTGCCGGTAATAATCGCCGGAATGACGAGCTCACCCTGATTGTTTGCCAGGGCGGTCTTCATGAATCCGCCGATCTGCTGGCCTCCGACCTGCTGGCTCACGTTCTGGGCAATCACCGCCGTTGCGCGCATGTTGAGAGCTTCCGTTGCCAGATTCGCCGTGCCCGCGAGACCGACGTTGCCAATGTCGAGTGTCGCCTGAAGGTCCTTGGTCTCGGCGATACCGTCTCTCACCGCAATGTTTCCGGTCATCTTGGAGATGTTGGTCATGCCGGATGCACTCTGCGAAGAACCGGGCCGAAGGAATCCGGCGATCTTGCTTAGCTCCCCGCTCATGTTCGCACCCGAATACTTAACATTGTTGAAATTAACGTTGACGGTCCCGTTCAGTGTCCTCTCGATATCGGAAGCGGTGAGTGATTTCACTGCGCCAGTGGCGCGCATGTCCACATTGAGCGTTCCCTGCCCGCTGACTTTGTCGAGCGCCGTGACGCCGTACGCTTTGGCCATCGCAAGAATCGCCGGCAGTTGTGCATTCGCAGCTTTGAGCGTCGCATCGACCGTTGCTGCCGGTGCCGTGTAGTTGCGCATGGTGAGCTGAGCGTTGGCTGAGGTATTGCCGGAGACGATGGTGAACTGGTTCGACTGGATTTGAGTCGGAGTGAGATTCAAATTCACTGACTGAATCTGAACAGGCTGCGGCAGATCCTTTCCGCTGGCCTGAAGATTGCTGGCCGCCAACGTTCCGCTGAGTGCAGGCTTGTCCGCCGATCCGACTGCATGGATATTGGCGTTGATGTTGCCCGAGACCGTGGTCCCTGGAGTGAGTGCAATTCCCGCGGCCGCCGCGTACTTGGCAGCCTCAGCCACAGAGACATTATTGGCACGAAGATTCACATCGATATGCGCCGGCGTGGACTTCGTCAGCATAGTGCCGTTGATCTCGATCGGCGTTGAACCAAGCTTCGTAGTCAGGTTGCGGATGGCGATCGCGCCATTGGGCATGTCGTCCGTCAGATCGTACTGCATCGAAACCGGGAAGCCCAGTTCCATCCCGCGGACTTTGGCTTTCTCAATGTTGGTCTGGCCGTTCGCAGTGATCTTGCCGCCGTCGCTGTCGATCTTTGTTTCACCGGTAAGAACGCCGTCGGTGCCGGCCGTGGCGGGAGAGTTAAGGAACTTGGTGAAATCGCTCACACCCACATTCTTGAGTTGAAGCGTGCCGTGAAATGGCGTGAGGGTGGCATCCTGCGAGTTGATCGGGCCGCCCTTGCCTTTAAGGGCGATCGCCTGGTCGCCCGCTCCAGCCATGTGCACCGTAGCATCGACATCGAACGGCGTGTTCGGCGCAAAATTTGAAAGTGTGACGTCGATGTGGTTGTAGAGAGTAGGGGTGCTGCTCTGCGTCTGATCCAGAAGAGAGATCTCGCCGTCCTTGATCATCAGATCGCCTAAAGAGAACTGCTGGTTCGAGGATTGCGACGCAGGTTGCTTAGTGTCTCCGCCGATCGAAGAGAAGTTCCACTGGCCGGCTTTGTTCTTGATCAGATTGACAGTCGGCTGCTGCAGGTTAAGCGATTCGATCTCAACGTCTTTGTGAAGAAGCGGAAAGAGCTTCACGGCAACATCAAGTTCGCTCGCCTTTACAAACGGCGCGTCGGGGCTGAAGCGCGGATCGTCAGCGATAGCGAGATTCTGCACAGTAATACTCGGTGGGAAAAGCTTCAGGTGCATCTCGCCGAGCTGGACCTGCCGGCCCAGGTGCTGCTGAAGTTGAGTCTGGATGGTGCCGCGGTACTTGTTTACATCAAAGGTGGCGACAAAGATGGCGGCCCCTGCAATAACAACGACCACGATAACGGCGATGGCGATGAGAACCTTGCGCATAGCGTATGTCCTTTCCCGTCCGCGAGTTCGTTTAGATGATACCCGCAGCGGGTAGGTATGCCTGAGGACCGTCGCCTCTTTCAAAACGATTGAGGCCTGCTCCTAGGCTGGATCGGGCCGGCCGGTGAGAGACGCAGGGTGTTTGGTTCCAGCATCGTAGAAGCGCTCAAGCCACGCGGAGAGAATCCAGGCGGCGGCTACGGCGGTGAGATTGTAGGCGTTTGCACCCCACGGTACATGACTGTGTGACGCCGCAACGAGTCGCGGAATCAGCACAAAAACGCTGAACCCCAGAAGCATCAGGCCCAGAAGCCGTGCGGCGAGAACATCGAGTATTCCGGTCATCATGGCCGCGCCTGCAAGCAGAAAAGCGATGCCGGTCAGAATGGTCCATAGAGAGCCGCTGAGCGGCATCCAGGCTGGAATCATGCCGGCTGTGCCCGCCACATTGGTGAAGTGACCGAGCCCGAAATCGATGCAACAGAGGCCGAAAAGAAATCTGGCGGACAGGGCGACGTGGGATGCACTCTTGCGCGACCCCTTTTCAGGGCGTTCCGAGAGAGAAAGCCAGAGCAGAATCGCGGCGATGAAGACGATAACCTGCTGTCCCACGCCCACAAGCACCCCGATATAGACACCCGGATGATGTCCGAGATAGTGCGGCGCTGAGATCAGGCGTGGCAGGGGAAAGAAGCAGAAGACCGCGTACAAAACCGCCAGAGCGCCGGCGCCATAGCGGGCAGCCGGCCTGACCAGCAGCGCAAGCCCGCCGAGGATCAACCACACAGCAGCGATGCGGGCAAGGATTGCAAGGCCGGGGATGTGGTCACTCCAGGCCTGAATGGGTTGGTGAGCGGGCTCGAATTCGCCCCAGATCAGGTCGAAGAGACCCGCGAGTGCAGAGGCGACTCCGAACAGCAAGGAAGCAAGCTTCATGGAGGACCCGGGGAAGACGGACACTGGTCAATCTAAATTGCTGAACGGCTCGATCCGCACGCGATTGTTCCAGAGCGGTTCCCTGCTTTTCGATCCGGCCAACTGAAAGGCACTACGAAAATAGGAATTGGCTCGCCAGCCGATCAAGCACGCCCCCCGTCTCGTCGCATACTCCGGTATGGATGGGCGAGGGCTGAATAATCGTGCTGCGCGGCGAAGTGATCCAGTGAAACCGCTCGCGCTGCGAGAGCTTTGCAATTGCGCCGGCAGCCGGGTCCCCCTCGCAGATACGCCGAACAGCTTCGAGATGTTCGCGGGCAAGGTCCACATCAGCCTCAGGCCAGAGCGCTCGGAGCCGAGCCTCATCTAAATGGATCCGAGCTGCGAGGTATCGCTTCTCAAGACAGAATGCGACCACGCCTGCATTGATGAACTCCTGGCGCTCGACGCGAGGGACCACGCGGAGGATGGCGTAATCAAACGAGGCCGGACTGGGCACGGATAGCCTCCTCTTCAAATGCCGCGGAGCTTGCGAGTCTCTGCGTAAAGAACTGCATGTAGCCCTCTCGCCGATCAGCAGGCGATACACCGTCAGAAATAGCCGCAAGCCATTCCTCAGGTACCAGCTTCACGATCCCAGCCAGAACAGCCTCCGTCAGGCGCTCATGTGCAATGGCTGATGCGCCGCGAATGTCTTTCGCCCACGGAAGCAGAATATGGTCTTTAATCTGCGGGAATGGAGATGCGATCTTCTGCTCTCGGCTGGGCCAGTCGTGATGAAAAAAGAGAGCCGCGCCGTGATCGATGGGATACAGCTTGCGATGCCATACCAGCAGATTGGCATTGCGCGGCGTGCGATCGATGTTCTGCGTGAACGCGTCAAACCACACCAGCATCGACGCCTCGTCCGCAGGCGCCGTGTCGCGGGCAGCCGGATCGAACATGGTCGAGCCGGGCAGATAATCCAGCGCAAGGTTTAATCCTGGGCTCGCCTTGAGCAACTGACGGATCTCGTAGTCAGGATCGTTGCGGCCAAGCGCAGGATCGATCTCCATAAAGACAATTTCAGGAACCCGCAGGCCTAGCGCTCGCCCAATCTCCCCAGCCAGCAACTCCGCGATGAGCGCGAGAATCCCCTGCCCTGCTCCGCGAAACTTCACGACGTAGAGGCCCAGGTCATCAGCTTCTACAATCGCAGGCAGGGACCCCCCTTCGCGCAGGGGCACCACATAACGCGTCGCTCGGGCCGTTCGCAGCATCGAAGATTCAGTTTATCCGGCAATATCGAGTCGAACCTAAGTGTTAGCAAGCTGAAAGGGATTCGTTGATGAGGATTGGTTTCCTTGGACTGGGAAAAATGGGCGCAGCGATGGCACAGCGCCTCATCGCGGCAGGTCACGAACTCGCCGTCTGGAATCGAACCGAGGGAAAGACGGAGCCGCTCGCCCGGGAAGGTGCGATTGTTGCGGGAACTCCAGCCGAAGCCGAGCTGGGCGCAGACGCCGTGATCACGATGCTCTTCGACGATCATGCCCACGAAGAGGTGCTCTATGGTTCGAACGGGCTGATGGAGGCGCTGACACCTTCGACTCTCCACATCTCTTGCAGCACGATCAGCGTTTCATTGTCGGAGCGCTTGACGAAAGAACATGCGAAACGCGGAATCCCGTTTGTAGCTGCACCAGTATTTGGCCGCCCAAACGTGGCGGAAGCCGGCAAACTTTGGATTGTGACCGCTGGATCGCCCGAAAACGTCGATCGCGCGCGTCCGATCCTCGAGCCGATGTCGCGAGGAATCTCAATCGTCGGCACCGAGCCCTGGCAGGCGCATGCGCTCAAGGTCGGCGGAAATTTCCTCATCAGCACCATGATCCAGTCGCTGAGCGAAGCATTTGTCTTCGCAGATTCGCAGGGTATCGACCCGGGCGTGTTTCTTGAAGCCGTCAACAGCGCGCTCTTCCAATCGCCTTTCTACGCCTCCTATGGGAACGTGATGCTGAATCCGCCCGAACAGCCCGGAGCGACAATCGATCTTGGAGCGAAAGATACACGGCTTTTGCGAGAGGCAGCTGAGGCCCGAAACACGCGCCTGAGCATGGCGGATCGGCTTGCAGATGTCTTCGAAGAAGCCAAACGCGCCGGGCTGTCCAACGAGGATTGGGCGGTAGGACAGTATCGAGTTGCACAGAAGCGGGCAAAGCAGTGAAACCGAAGTGTGGATATTGCGAATGGTGGTTGGCGTCACTTTGCGCGTCGAGTGAATTCGCTAGGATGATGAGATGAGCCTCAAGGGAAAGATTGTTTTCGTAACGGGAGCCAGCGCGGGAATTGGCGCGGCGACTGCTCTGGCATTTGCCGAACAGGGTGCGAAGCTGTTGCTCGCCGCACGTCGTGCGGGCCGGCTGTCAGAGGTGGCATCCAAAGCGAAAGAACGCGGTGCGCCAGCGGTGCACTCCATTGACCTCGACGTGAGAGATCGGCGCGCGGTTCAGAATGCGATCGACGGACTGCCGGCCGAGTGGGCCGAGATCGACGTCCTGGTAAACAACGCGGGACTGAGCCGCGGGCTCGAGAAGCTTTACATGGGCAAAATTGAGGACTGGGAAGAGATGATCGATACCAACGTGAAGGGTCTGCTGTACGTGACGCGTGCCGTGGTGCCGGGCATGGTGGTGCGCGGGCGGGGACACGTGATCAATTTGGGGTCGACCGCGGGTGAGATGACCTACCCCAACGGCGCAGTCTACTGCGCCAGCAAGGCAGCGGAGCGGTCGATCAACGATGGATTGCGGCAGGATGTCCTGGGAACGCCGATCCGGGTCACGAGCGTGGACCCCGGAATGGTCCAGACGGACTTCAGCCTCGTCCGGTTTCACGGCGATACAGAGCGCGCTTCAAAGGTATACAAAGGCGTGAAGGCTCTGAAGCCTGAAGACGTAGCCGAGGTAATCGTCTGGGCAGCGATGAGACCGGCGCATGTGAATATCGCGCGCGTGCTCATGACCCCGGTGCAGCAGGCAAACTCGTTGCTCTTCCACCGGGACGAGTAGAGACGCCCAAAACCTAGTGCAAGTGCTAGTCGAGCGCGGCTAGCTGAGTCTCGATCTCAGAGAGCGCTGACTCTAATGCGGCGCGGCGCCCCGGATTCGAGGTGCGCTGCGAAAGAATATTTTCGCGTTGCAGGGTGAGGGACTGGCGGCGGCGTTCGGTTGCGGCACGGTTTTCAGCGGCGAGTCGCCGTTCTTGTTCGCTCATTTGGGCCTCTCCGGCGCGCACCGGTTTCGCTTCAGTGGAGTTCGCCATCTGCTCTTCCACCGATTTACTTTCCCAACCGCGCGCCATATGTTCATTCTACGAGCGAAATAGAAGTGTCGTACCACGGACGAAGCGGCATCGAACCACTTTTAATATTGATTTCAACGGAGAAGCTCCATGCGCGTGTGGCAGATTTCAAGTTTTGGTATTGATTCTCTTGAGCTTGTTGAACGACCGACTCCGCGGCCCGCGCCGGGCGAGGTGCTGGTGAAGGTTCAGGCTGTATCGCTGAATTACCGCGATCTGATGATGGTGAAGGGAGTTTACAACCCGAAAATGAAGCTCCCGCGAGTTCCCTGCTCCGACGGCGCGGGCCAGGTAGAGGCTGTGGGCGACGGCGTTACACAGTGGAAGCCGGGGGACCGTGTGTGCGCCATCTTCATGCAGAACTGGATCGACGGTCCGCCATCTCCCGCGAAGATCAAAGGCGCTCTGGGCGGCGACATCGATGGCATGCTCGCCGAGTATGTGGTATTGAAGGAGACGGGCCTGGTGCGGATTCCGGAGCACCTGAGCTTCGAAGAGGCCGCTACGCTTCCCTGCGCCGGAGTGACCGCGTGGAACGCTTTGCGAGCCGGAGGAGTAAAGCAGGGTTCGACCGTGCTGATGCAGGGGACAGGTGGCGTGTCTATCTTTGCCCTGCAGTTTGCGAAGCTGAAAGGCGCACGCGTTCTTGGGATTTCTTCGAGCGATGCGAAGCTGCAGCGGGCCTGCTCGCTGGGTCTCGATGAGGCGCTCGACTACGGCGAAACCTCAGAGTGGGACAAGTGGGTGGTGGAGAAGACCGGCGGCGACGGTGTCGACCTCGTGGTCGAAGTCGGCGGCGTCGGGACGCTCCCCCGCTCGCTGCGCGCCGTCAAAATGGGCGGCACCATCGCGCAGATCGGGGTACTGAGCGGACCAGCGGAGCCCATTCCGGTGCCGATGATTCTGCACAAGCAGGTTCACATCCAGGGAATCTATGTGGGCTCGCGAGAGAACTTCGAAGAGATGAACAAGGCCATATCCGACTCAAAGTTGAAGCCGGTTTTCGAAAGCCATCCGTGGATCGAGGCGCAAAAGGCCTTCAAGGAAATGGAAAACGCGACACACTTCGGGAAGCTGGTGCTCAGCCTCGGCTAGTTTGGAGAGTGCTGTGCAGTGTCCAACTCAGCCGGAAAGAGCTTACGAACACTTGGCGGGTTGCGGCGTGAGACGACCTTCAAGGCCTCCTCGAATCGGGGCAGCCGGATGTTGTTGAGCAGTTGCTTCCAGTGAACGAGGCCGCATACGATCTGTTGCGCCTTGTCGGCCAGATTCACTTCTCCGGCCCAGACTTGCCGATGAAACTCCTCGAAGCTCGGCAGGTGTTCGGGAGGCGTCATCGGCTGGCCACCAGATCCCAGCATCAGGAAGACTGACGCTGAGAAGATGTGAAGGAACTGCCTCATGAGAAAGAATCTGCACCGCTGGTATTCATCCGGCGCGTGGCCGAAGTAGCGCTCGAGATATATCGCTTCGTCGTCATCAGAGTTCACGAGGCAGTTGGCCGCGACAGCGAGATCGAAGTAGCGATCATTGACGAAAGCAGCCTGCCAGTCGACGAGCCAGATGTGTCCGCCGTCGAAGAGGATCTTGTCCGGCTTGAGGTCCATATGGCTGGAGACCATGTCCTCGTCGAGCCTCGGGTATGTGGAGCAGAGCTTGTCGTACGAGCTGAAGGCTTCGTCGATTTCGTTCTGCGAAAGGAGACCGGCACCGCGGAACCGCCAGACAAATCCCTTATGCGCGGTGAGGTAGTTGAATTCTTTCGGAAACGGTGCGAGCGAGTGCAGCCTGCGAACGGCTTGAGGAAGAAGGTGCAATGCCTGTGGAGCAGAGAGCGGCTGCGGCTCGATGAAGTCGGTGATCGAGATTCCGTCTTCAACATTGGTGTAGTGCACGTGAGGCGTGATGCCGGCATCGGAGGCGGCGATCATACTGGCGAAGATGCGGCGAGGGTCCATCTGCTCGTTGATCCGGGTCATGATGCGCAACAAGTACGGAGAGCCGCTGACGATGATTCGAAAGACGAGATCCGAACTGAGACCCCTGGTCATCCTGCTGATGTTGTCGATTGTGGTGTTGCCGAAAGCTTCCTGAAGTCCGCGAGAAACCGCGGCGCTCTTCTCCTGAGGGATCATGGGCCTCCAGTGGATGCTGGCAAGATTTGAGTTCCGATGGACGAGAGTACTGGAATGGGAATGAAAATACAGTCTGTTTTCTGAGGCAGGATATTGCTATTCTAAAAATGGCAAGAGCGAAGATTCGCGTTCTGGATCGACGCAAATGTTCAGCCGCCTCGACAGGGCGGCTTTTTTGCACGCTGCTTTCAGCTCCGATGCAAGCCAGAGAACGCAGCCCGACTGCTATTGGCACGCAACGCGCGTTACTTGTGACTGAGCGCAGAGGCCGGAAGCGTCAATGTGCCGATGCGGCCGGTGTTCTCGTCGACAACAACGATACGTAGCGCGCCGTTCTCAGGAACTGATTTGATAGGCTCGTCGATGCTGATGCCATCCTTGAGAACCTGCTGGTAGGTGGATGGCTTGAGGCGCAGGCCAAGCGTCTGCCCGTCGAGTTTCGCGTGCAGCATGGCGTCGTCGCGCTGAACAAGAAAGATGTCGAGTTTGTCCATCCAGAATCCCGCCTGCTCCGCGAGCGCAAGATCGGTAGCTGCAATGTTGAGCTTCAGGGATGCGGGTTTCGCGTCGTGCGTGGGTTTGGCAGAGAGACCGATCTCACTCTGGTCGGCAGGACGCCACACGGCATTCTGGAAGCGCTCCTTTAGCGTGGCTGGTTCCTTCTCATACAGATAGCCGGTGCGATAACGAAGAGTAATGCCGCGACGATTGATCGGCTTCACAACGAGGTGGTGATAAGTGCCGTCGGCTGGCGTGTCGGGCGAGAAGCCGAGCGTGTAGGCAGCTCGGCCGTCATTGACGATCGAATCGAGTTCGGCTGCGATATCGCTGGCACGGCGAAGAGTGCGACCTCCCGTGGCTTCGGCAAGTTCGCGGAAGGCGCCCTGAATAGGATGCGTGTCCTGCTGCAGCTGCGCCGTGAGGCGTCCGGGGTTGATATCGCGCTGGGCTCTTCGCAACTGCTGGCTTGCCTCCGTCGCGCTCGCACCCGGCGTTCCCTGTAATTGCATGTCCGTGGCGGTGGGATTCACCTGGACATTGGCGTGCTGAAGATCTGCCCCCACGACTCCGCCCTCGAGTTGAGAGCTGTCGAGCGGATAGATGCTGATCTGGGCATCGTTGAGAGCCTCTCTGGCTCTGATTGAGAGCGGATCAAGATACTTGTCGCCCTTCTCGACGTCTGGCGATTTATCGCTGAAGTCGGCGAGTACGTTGTCGGTGGCGACCCAGATGAGACTCTTGTGGCCCTTGAAGGCGGCGGCATGCCGCGCAACCCATATGACATACCCAAGTGCATTCAACTCGGGACTATCGCCAAGAGAACGACGTTGCATATCGGGAGCTGACGTGACATCTCCCGCTCCTGTTGGGGTGTTCCCGTTCATGGCAAGAAGGTCGTTGGCGCTGTGCACGTACTCCATCTGCTGCCGATTGCGCATCTCTTCGTTCGCCGCTTGAGACAGATCCTGGGCGCTGGGCATCCATTTGCGAAGCACAGCGGAGAGCTGCTCGTGATCTGTTGTGGGTTCGCGGAGAACTTCGAAGCCGTATTTCTTCAACACGTAGAGCGCGACCGGCTCATCCGCGGGAACCGTCTTGAGGAAGCGAAGCATCTCGCTGCGTGCATGCGTGAGATCGGCGAAAGCAACGTGGCTGGAGTCGATGAGGAAGATAGTGGTATTGCTGCTGACTCTTTGTGGCCCACTGGCAGGAGCCGACGACGTATCGACGGGACGGTTGCTGAAAGTTGGTTCGCTGGAAGAGGCAGCTGATTGGCCTGCCGCAGACTGCGAAGGTGTCTCGGCTGCTGCTTGCGTAAGCGAGCTTATGTTTTGTTTGCGGCCGTTGTCGTAGACCTCGAAGTCCTCAGGCTTGAGATCCGTGACGGGATGGCCTTTTTTGTCGAACGCCACCACGGTGACTTCAACCATGCGCGTTGTGGTGCGAAGCCGATAACCAGTGTCGGTGGCGGACGCGGTTGATGCATTCGAAACATCAGGAAGGCTTGCGGCTGCCGTGGTCGTGATCTCGGCCGGCGCAGGCTCTACAGGTTTGGCAGAGGAAGGCGCGGGTGTATTTGCTGTTGAGGCCGTCGCGGAATCGGTCCTCGGTTCCAATGGCGTCCCGGATGCTTCCGGCGAGGACTGAGTCTTTGCTTCGGAAATGGCCGCAGCCGGTTGACCCTCAGGCGCTACCTCTGTTGTTGTTCGTTCTGCTGCGCTTGCGACTGCCGGCTGCCCAGCCTTCACCTGCTCAACAAGGTCGGCCTCCTCTGGCGTCAGCACGCGCACGTCGGACCGAAACATGTGGTAGTTCTCGAAAGTGACATCGTTGAGCGAGGTCTTCAGCGGCTGTAGCGCATTGGCAATGGCGAACTTGTACTTCGGATCCACCTGCACGCTCTCAGCAATGGTGGTCGAGATGCTCCGGACAGGGCAGGTGTAGGTTTTGCCGCCAATTTCTACTGGACCGTAGTCGACCAGGATGGAAGCCTCGGTCACCGGGTCAGTCGCTTTCAGTTCAGCTTCGACGATCAGGCGCTCGATAACGCCGGTTGCCGGATCGACACCCATGGAACCCCGATATGGCACGATCCGACGAAACGGGTGACCATCGGCTACGGATGAACCCGCCTGCGTCACATAGCAGCAGTAGTTCACCTCGTAGTGCGACTTTTGCTGAGGAACATCGAAATCGAAGATCGCCACAGGCCCCTTGGTGCCGGCTTCCCAGTGGCTCCAGGCGAGCTTGCTCGAGGCCGCATCGACTAAGACAGTGCCAAGAATCGGCCCGAAGGTGCCCCAGCTTGTGAGTCCCTCGCTCAAAGGTCTCGACCGGCCAGACCGAGCTTTGCTGTCTACAACTTCGCGACCGCCCTGGTAGAAAACCGCAACCTGCGATTGAGAGACGAAATGGATCGGTTGGTACGGAGTAGAGAACATGTCGCCGCGCGGCAGTTGTGGAGAGTCTTCGAAATGATCGGTGATCCGTGTTGCGAAAAAGTTAGGAAGCTGCGGAATCGAGTCTCTTACGTACGCGGCAACCATCCCCATGATGCGTCGCTGCTCAGCCATGGAGGGAACGGGATTGGAGGGAATTTCGCTTGCCGGCGGGTGGACGAACTGCGACCGGTCAGCTACGGCGCGCAAAACGTGCCGGGATTGATCGCCCGGAAGAGATTTCGCAAGTGAGGAGTAGCGCTCTCCATTGAGCCGTTCTGTCAGTTGCACTTCCGCGAGGCGTTGTGCGGCGTCCGGATCAACCGCGCTCTTCAGCTGCGCGACAATCTGCTCAAGTTGCGCCAGAGAGATACGTTTCTCGGCTTGCAATGGGACTGCTGGAACGAGACCGAGAAGAATGGCGAGCCCGACACTGAAAGACAAGGAACGCTTCATCAACAACTCCGCTTGCGAGTGTTCCAGCAGCGTGTAAGAGACGGACAGCCAACCTGTGTGTTTTCAGGTGATGTTGCAATCATTTGTTTGACGGAAACAGAATGAGTCTTGTCTCTCTATTTTGCAACTCATTGAGTTAGCTGGTGCGAGCGATGCCGTTGCATCACCTTGCAAAGCGAGACCAGGCTTGATCGAGGAGGGAGTAAGGCGGACAAAGTGCGACCGCTGCGATCCTGAGGCCATAGCCGGAACGCAGCGGCCAGCATCGAGAAAGGCTATTCTTGCGCGGAGGTCTGCCCGGCTTCGCCGGGATTCACGAGGTCGCGCAACTCTTTGGAGGGCTTGAAGTAGGGGACACGCTTTGCGGGCACTTCCACTCGTTCGCCGGTCTTGGGGTTTCGGCCGATGCGGGGATTGCGTTGGCGGATACGGAAGGAGCCAAATCCACGTATTTCGATTTTGTCGCCGCTCTGCAATGCAGAGATAACTGAGTCAAAAACCGTCTCCACGATCACCTCACCATCGCGCCGGGTCAGGTCGCCGAGCCGGGTCACTTTTTCCACCAGATCTGCCTTCGTCATGTCCTCTGGCCTCCGCACAACAGGATAAACGCATTCGGTACATGGAGTTAAGAAAAAACGATCGGCATGTGGAAGAGACCCCCGGGAGATTACCTGGCGGATACCTCACATGGCCCCTGCACCCCGTTCATAGCCAGTTTCGAGCAGAGGCGACAATATATGATTGCTGAGTCTCCGTCTAGCTGAGCCGCGTCAAAAATGGAGAAGCGAAACGCCAGTGGATTTTCCCAAATACAGCATCATCATTCCGGCCTATAACGAGAGCGCCCGCATTCCCGCCACTCTCGAGACGGTTGTCGCCTGTATCCGGGAAAGGCGTTGGCTTGCCGAAGTAATCGTGGTCAACGACGGCTCAACTGACTCTACCGCGCAGTTAGTAAAGGACTTCGCGGCCCGCGCACCTGAGGTCAGGCTGCTCGAAAACCCGGGAAACCGGGGCAAGGGCTACAGCGTCAAGGCTGGGGTTCTGAGTGCGCAGGGCGAGATCGTGATGTTCACCGACTCCGACCTTTCCGCGCCGATCGAAGAAGCGGAACGGCTGTTCGCGGCGATCGCAAACGGGGCGGATATCGCCATCGGATCCCGCTGGCTGGAGAGCGGAAGACAGACTCACCGGCAACCACTGTATCGACAATTCTTTGGACGCTGCTTCAACATGGTCTGCCGGATGGTGATGAACCTTCCCTTCGCAGACACGCAATGCGGGTTCAAGGCATTTACGCGAAGCGCGGCACAGACGGTGTTTCAACTGCAGACAATTGAGCGCTGGGGATTCGACCCGGAGATTCTTTTCATTGCTCTGAAGCGGCGGTTCAGAATCGTCGAGGTACCCGTCAGCTGGGCGCATGATGAACGCACGCGGATGAGTTACCTGAGAGACGGCCTGCAGATGCTGAAGGAGCTTGCGATTGTGCGCTGGAATGCTTTGACCGGGCGCTACAGCAAAAGGACTGAAGCTATCCTTCGGACGGGCGAAAGCCGATAGCAATCTCGTTTAAAGAGAAATGATGGAGCTCGCTTCCATTTGCAAGCTCCATCGTTTTGCGGGCTTTTGTCTCACGCAGGGCGTTTGCGCTTCGTCGGGTCGTCTACAACCAGTTCTTCATGTCGCACTTCTCCCGTGAGATCGCGGACCTCTTCGACTGGCTTCTTCGAAACATTCACCTCTTCTCGCACTACAGTCGACTTGTCGAGCGTTGGACGCTCTTCACTAAGAGGCACCCGGATCTCGTCCTGACCGAGTGTGCCTGTAGCCGGCCTGGCGTCTGTCACCGGCCGTCTTTCAACAACCAGCTCTTCCCGTTGCACTGGCACCTGAACGTTCTGAGTCTCCGTTACGACTTCCTTCCGGAGCCGAACCTCTCCGCGGTTAACCCGATCTTTGTGGACGCGAAGAACTTCTCCTAGCAGCTGAACATTGCTGGGGCGCTCGCTGGTTATGTTGCTCTGTTCGTCCCTTGATAAGCTCCCTGCGACTTCAGGGGTGGCCCGGTCGTCGCGATCGCGACCGTCGTACCGGTATGCGCCTGATTCGGACGAATAATCATAGCTTCCTGCGTTCTCCCCGAAGTCGGCGTTATACCTCGTGAGAATTGCTTCAGCTTCCGCCTTCCGGTCCCCAGCTTGGACCGTGACTACCGATCCGTGTTCGCTCCTGCTGAAACGGTGGGAGAAGTAGCGCGCTCGCTCCGTCGGGATGTTCATCGCCGTGAAGGAGCCATGCAGATCAGAAGTATCGTCATAGCCTTCGTCGTAGCGCTCAGAGGGAGGAATGACCTCTCGTTGAGCCGGATCGCGATCGAGCCGCTCGTCAGCGTAGGGGGCGACATCGTCCCCGCTGAACCACGACTTGATCTTGTCCCAGGTGGATGGGCCGTTCTCCTCGGTGGTGTCGCGTACCGTGGTGTTGCCTAGAGTTGAAGATCGTCCGGTGTAGGAGCCGCGATGGGCAACGCCAAGATGAGCTGATCTGAAACCGGCTTCCTGAAGAGCGTCAACCGCTTTGCGCGCGTCGCTCGAATCGTTGAAGTATGCGGCAAGTGTATCGGTGTAAACATCTGTTTGAGCCATAGGGGAAATCTCCGTGGGTTGGTGCGGACACAGTTATCCGTCGGGCGGTGAATCCTCATCGCCCACAAACTTTCGCAGTATCGTGCTTTAGTTCTTTCTGCAGTCTTAGGATGCAGGCAGCAGGAGAGGGTTTTCTTCGTTTGCGAAGCCACGCTGAAAAGAAAAGCAGCTACTTACATTTGGAAGAACATAAGTCTCAGGCGGTAGCTGTTCTCGAAACGGATTGCAGACCGCGCGCTTCGATTTCGAATTCGCGAATCTTGTACTTCTGGATCTTTCCGGAGAGCGTTGCCGGGAATTCATCGACAAAGCGAATGTGCTCGGGAATCTTGTAGTACGCAATCTGGCCCTGGCACCACTCACGAATCTCTGATTCGGTTGCTTCGAGTCCGGGACGCAAACGAATCCAGGCAACAACAATCTCGCCGAGACGCTCGTTGGGAATTCCGACGACCTGAACTTCCCCGACCCTGGGATGCGTGTAGAGAAATTCTTCAACCTCGCGCGGGTAGATATTCTCGCCGCCGCGGATGATGACGTCGCGTGAACGGCCCGTGATGTGAATGCATCCGTCGGAGCGCATGACGCCGAGGTCGCCGGTGTGAAGCCAGCCGTCAGGCTTGACGACCTGCGCAGTTCCTTCCGGGTCGCCATCGTAGCCTTTCATCACCGCGTAGCCTCGCACGCAGATCTCGCCCTGCATGCCGACGGGGAGACGCGCGCCGTCTGTAGTTGAGATGACCTGGATCTCGGTTTGAGGCATGGCCCGTCCGACGGTGTTGACCCGAATGTCGAGTGAGTCGCCGGCGTCGCTCATGGTGACGACCGGCGAAGTTTCAGTCTGGCCGTAGGCGATGACGAGTTCGCGAACGTGCATTTCATTGAGCACTCGCTTCATCAATTCGACGGGGCAGGGTGCGCCACTCATCATGCCTGTGCGAAGACTGGTGAAGTCGAAGCTGCTGAATTCGGGAAGACCAAACTCGGCGACATACATTGCGGGTACGCCATACACCGAAGTAGCTCGCTCGTCGTGAACAGCCTGAAGGGTGGCATGTGCGTCGAATGTCCAGTTGGGAAGGATGAGCGCGGCTCCGGAATTGAGCACGCTCATTGTCCCGATCACGCAGCCATAACAGTGGAAGAGCGGCACCGGCACGACGACTTTATCTTGCTCGGTGTAGTGAAATCCCCGGGCGAGGAATTGGCCGTTGTTCACCACATTGTGATGGGTGAGCATCACGCCTTTCGGATGCCCCGTAGTCCCGCTGGTGTATTGAATGTTGGCTACATCGCTGGGGGCAACTGAGTCCGGGAGACGGCCGTCGGTATCGAGCAGAGCTGGCCACTCCGGCGAATCGAAGAAGATCGTGTGCTCGAGATCGAGTGTCAGGCCGTGACGTGCGCGGTCGAGGATCTCGGCATAATCGGCACGCTTGTCCCTGTGCCAGAGAAAGAGCGCCTTCATGCGCGAGCGGGTCAGTGTGTATTGCAGCTCATGCGACCGGTAAGCAGGATTGACATTCACGAGAGCAGCGCCTGCCCGTGCGCAGCCCATGTGCAGCATCACCCACTCGATGCAGTTGGTAGACCAGAGCCCAACGCGATCTCCCCGGCCGATCCCGAGAGACCAGAGGCCGCGAGCGACGCGATCGGCATTCTCGCTCAGTTCGGCCCAGGTCATTCTTTGCGATTGATGGCGCGATACTACGGCAAGACGGTCGGAGAACCGCGAGGCAGTACGATCGAGCAGATCGCCGATCGTGAGTTCGAGGAGCGGAACGTCCGGCCCCCGAGAGTAGCTTAGATCCTCGATGTCTTCGTAGACGTGCATTGGGCAGGCTCAGCCAAGTGTAACGGGATAACTCACCGACAGGTGTGATCCGGTTCACAGATTACCGAAGCAAGCGAGCCAATCGTTGAGGAATGTCAAACTCACGCCGGATGTTTCTAAAACAAAGTGCGGCGCTCGCCGCTGGTGTGGCTGGAACACCAGGGCTGCTTCATGCGAAGGAATTACACCTGGATACAGCGGTTCCGGATAACACGACCACTCTGCAGCCCGGCAATGCGCCGGTACAAGTGCCGCGAATGAAATTCGGCAATGCAGAGATCAGCCGGCTGGTCCTCGGAGTGAATCCGATGTACGGCTTTGCGCACTACAACTCCAATTTCTCTAGAACGATGGCGGAGTGGTACACACAGGATCGCGTCTGCGAAGTGCTGCACCGGGCAAATACCTTCGGGATCAACGCCTTTAACTACGTGACGTGGAAGCGATCGCCCGAGGATCTGGCACGATTCAAGTCTGAAGGCGGACAGATGCACCTGATCGCGCAGGTTACAGCGCGCGATGATACCTCGGCGCTGGTTCGCGATCTGAAGCCGCTTGCACTTCATCGGCAGGGCGAAGTGGTCGACGTAGCGTTTCGTGAAGGCAAGATGGACGCGGTGCGCGATTGGTGCAAACAGGTTCGAGACCTGGGTGTGATGGTGGGTGTAGGCACGCACAAGCCCGAGGTGATTGCCCTGGTGGAGGAACAGGGCTGGGACGTGGACTTCTACGCCTGCTGTGTCTATAACCGCACACGAACGGTTGAAGAATGGAAGAAGGTCCTCGGCGGCGAACTCCTGGAAATGCCGCGTGAAATCTACCTGCAGAGCGATCCGGCACGAATGTATGCGGTGATGCGGCAGACCAGGAAACCTTGCTTCGCATTCAAGATTCTGGCAGCCGGTCGGGTCGAAGACCAGGGCGTCGAGGGAGCATTCCGCACCGCATTCCAGAGCATCAAGCCAAACGATGGCGTCTTTGTCGGCATGTTCCCGAGATACAAGGACGAGGTGAAGGAGAACGCCGCGATCGTCCATCGCGTGCTTGCGGGCGTGTAGCCCCGCTACGACGTGCGCTCTCGGCAGTGTCCTCGGTCGGTGCGAAAGCTACTCTGCCTCGCCCGGCAGTTGCTCTAGGAGACGCTTCCAGGTCTTCTGGTTGCGGCGATAGCCCTTCTTGAGGTCTTCAAGAATGCGGTCGAAGTCAGAGTTGGTGCGCAGGTTGTTCCACGCGGGATTCTTCGAGAACCATGGAAAGTTTTCGTTGCCAAGATAGATGGCGCGGCGCAGCCAATGTAATGCCTCACTGGAGTCGCCTTCAACCGCGAAGTAAGTGGCGAGCCGATAGGCCATCTCGCTGTCGGCTTCGGCTGCGGCGAGGGTCTCGTCTTTGAGCAGGGCGGCGCCTCGCTCCCGTTCGCCCGTCTGCACGTAGCACATTGCCAGCGTGGGAACCGCAATGCGCAGCGAAGCATCGTCGCGGATCACGCCTTCGAGGATGCTGATGGCTTCGGGCAGATTGCCGATGCGCATCTGCTGATATCCGGAGGAGGTGCGAAGGAGCGGATGGCGCGGTTCGAGCGCGAGGCCCTTCTCGAGCTCATCGCCGGCAAGCTCGAGCAGATTCTGATAGTGATACACGCGGGCACGGTGGTTATAGAGGATTGCAGCGTTCGCGGGATTGAGCTTCAGGGCACGATTAAACTGAACGAGAGCTTCGTCGTACATGCCGTCGCCGCGAAGCGCGATTCCGGCAACCATGTGCACATTCCAATCGTTCGCCGCCGTAGAGAGCAGATTCGCGATGCCGTGACGCGCGGACTCCTTCTCGCCTCGCGACAAAAGCATATAGATGCGATAGAGATTCGCCTCGGGAGCGGCGGGATCGAGGCGCAGCGCTTCGTCGAACGAACGTCGCGCATGCATAACGTGAATCTGCCCGCCGAAACCGTGACGCACGTACTGCAGTTCGGCAATGCCAAGGCCGGTCCAGCCCGAAGGAAACTCAGGATCCTTCTGCGTGACGCTGGTGAATAGCGCGTGAGCGCGATCGAGGTCGGCTTTGGAGCCGGTGCGAACCATAAAGGAGCTCAAAAGAGCGCGGCCCTGCAGGTATTGTTCGCTGACCGGCCCAGGCAGGGAGCCATCGCGAGCAGTCGGTCGCGGAGCGTCCGCCTTCTCCGCACGTCCCAGGCTGTGCAGCGAGGCGAAGACCTCGTTGGAAATCTCAGCCTGCACAGCGATCAGATCAAGAGAGGCGACGCTGATCGATCCGCCGGAGCGAACGCTTTGAGATGCCACGTCCAGCAGCTGCCAGTTGAGATCGAAACCAGTTTCTGAGCGGAGGAAGTTGCCCGCCAGCACGTAGGAAACGAGAAGCCGTTGTCCGATGGAGAGCGGATCCATCTGCGCGATCGGCAGCGACATCAGCGTGCTCGAAGGGCGAACGACCAGCGCCGGTATGCGCGCCAGCCGCGCTGCGATAGCATCGGCCAGCGCATAGCCATAGAGCGGAGCGACATCCTTTGGCCCGAGATTGGCGAAAGGTAGGACGACGATGGAATTCTGCGTTGCGCGTTCCACGTTGGACTCGCGAAACCGCTCGGCCAGCATCGACAGGAATCCGGTCGTACGCTTTTCCGCTTCGGCTTCCGTGATGGGAAGGTTCGCTGCAGCGTCGCCGGGTATGATTCCCGTCTCGATCTGCAGGGCCTTCATGATGGTCTTGAGAGCTTCGCGTACTTCAGCAGCCGATGCGTAGCGGCTCGCCGGGTTCTTTTCGAGGCACGTAGAGATAACGCTCTTCAACTCGGTGGAGATCTCGGGAACGATCTCGCTGAGATCGACGGGATCAGAAAACTGAATGGAGCGGATCGCCGCAAAGTCCTCAGCATCTGGACGCGAGAATGGATGGCGCCCGCTGACCAGTTCGTAGAGGATGACACCCAGTGCCCAGATGTCGGACTGAACACTGGACTGACCGGTGACAAACTGCTCGGGGGCCATGTAGCGAATGGTGCCGCCCCGCGCGGTGTAGGTTGCGGCTACGGATGCGTCCTTCGCCATCGCCGGCTTGGAAGGATCGAAGCTTGCGTCTTCCGGGCGCAGACGGCGAGCAAGGCCGAAGTCGAGAATCTTGACTAAGCCTCCATCCGTCAGCATCACGTTCTGGGGCTTCAGGTCGCGATGAAAGATGCCAAGCGCGTGCGCGGCCTGAAGCCCGTCGGCAATCTGGATGCCTACAGACAGAACGAGCTGTGGACTGCCAGGACCCCTGGCGATCAGCTGATCGAGCGACTGGCCCGGCACGTATTGCATGACAATGAAGCCTTCGTCGTCGGCTTCGCCCACTTCGTAAATGGCGCAGACATTGGGGTGCTCAATAGCTGAAGCAAGGCGGGCCTCGCGAAGAACAGTGGTGCGAAGCTGCTGGGCAGAGAGCAGCCCGGTACGGAGAATCTTCATGACCACAGGACGCTGCAGGAGTTCGTCGTTGGCGAGATAAACCACGCCGCTGCCTCCGGCCCCCAGCCGGCGAATGATCTCGTAGTGCTCGATGTTCTTGCGCTTCATCGCTATGACCAGTTTATCTGCGCATGTATAAAGGGCACGTTAGGGCGCACGGAAGCTTACCTTCTTGCCCGTGGAAACTTTGACTTAAGACGTAGGACTTCGTACAGACAAGCCAACTCCCCATCATGGGCGCGGCTCTGGTAAAAGTGAGTTCAAACAACGGTTCACTAATTGGGATCAACGGGAGGTAAAGATGGCTGAGTCATCGCCGAACAGGCCGAGGATTCTCTTCGTGACGTATCTCGATACCGTGATGGAACCGATGATCATGATCCTTAATCGTGAGGGGTTCGAGGGCTATCTCGTTCCCACGGCGGAAGAGATGCTGGAGAAAGCGCTCGAGATTAAACCGGATGTGGTCGTAAGCGAAATCCTGCTGTACCCGATGAATGGAGTGGATGGCGCCATTCGTCTGCAGAAGATCCTGCCTTCCGCCAAATTTCTGATGTTCTCGGGAGGGGCGCCCGCCGCTGACGTGCTGAACAAGGCTCGAGAACAGGGGCACGAGTTCGAAGTAGTGGGTCTCCCTTTTCACCCGCAAGATTTGATGAACAGGCTCTGCCGCCTTGTAGGGAGAACGCCGGTGGATCTGAAAGTGGCTCGCTATGAAGAGAAGACGGAAGCAGAAGCAAGCTCCTCAAGGAGCCCCTGGGACCTGCTAAGAAATCCTTTCCGAAAGCATAGATGATATCCGTAGCGGAGGTCAGGGAATGCCAAGCGCGAGTTTACCCAGACAACAGCAGGAGACGCTCCTCGAAGTGCTCGAGGAACGATTCGAAAAGAATTGGAAACGCCACGCGGATCTCAAGTGGGAAGACGTCTATGCGCGGCTTGAGAAAAACGCAAAGGCTCTCTGGTCATTGAACGAAATGGAGCGCACCGGCGGCGAGCCCGACGTGATGGGGATAGACGACAAGACAGGCGAGTTCCTCTACTGCGACTGCTCGCCTGAAAGTCCCACCGGCCGCAGGAGTGTCTGCTACGACGGCGCAGGTCAGAAGAAGCGCGAGAAAGAAGGCCTGCCGGTAGCTGGAAACGTTCTGGACATGGCAAAGTCCATGGGTATCGAGCCCCTAACCGAAGAGCAGTACGCGCATCTGCAGACGCTCGGCGAATTCGATCTGAAGTCGCAGAGCTGGCTTAAGACCCCCGATGAGATCGCAAAACTCGGTGGGGCGCTCTTCGCCGAGCGAAGATATGGACGCGTGTTTGTCGGTGCGAATACATCCCCGTGTTTTTACAAGGTGCGTGGATTCAGAGGAACCCTGAAAGTCTAGATCGCAGTTGACAAGCTGTGCGGCCCGGCAGTGTATGTTTTCGGAATGAGGATTATGGGCTTGGGTCGAGCTTCTCTCTTGCTTTGCTGCGTTTCGATTGCGTTTTCCACGAGCGTTTCTTCGCCGGCGCAGAAGTCAGACGAATGGACTGCGTACGGTGGCGACGCAGGCGGCATGCGCTACTCCTCGAGTTCGCAAATCAACCGAAGCAATGTGGCAAATCTCAAAGTCGCGTGGACCTATCGCACCGGCTCGAACGACATTCAGACGAAGCTGAAGCGCAAAGCTGCGTTTGAGGCCACGCCCATTCTCGTTGACGGCAAGCTCTATCTGTCCACACCTTACGACCATGTCATCGCTCTCGATCCGGAGAGTGGAACCAAACTGTGGGAATACGATCCTGCCGTGAACCTCGACCGCAACTACTCCGAAGTGTCATCGCGCGGCGTCTCTGCCTGGATCGATTCGAATAAGAAAGCCGGTGCGCCCTGCCGGATTCGAATCTTCATCGGCACGCTGGATGCGCGGCTCATCGCGCTCGACGGCGCAACCGGAAAGCTATGCTCCGATTTCGGCGCGAACGGCACGGTTGATCTGAACAAGGACGCTGCTACGCAAACAGAATGGACCGGAGGCTACCAGGTCACATCGCCACCGGCAATCGTGAAAAACCTGGTGATCGTCGGATCGTCGATCGCCGACAACTGGAAGGTGGACACGGGACGCGGCATCGTTCGCGCATTCGATGCGCACACGGGCAAGCTGCGCTGGAGTTGGGATCCAATTCCCTGGGCCGAACACACCACACCTAGAACGGGCGGTGGCAATGCGTGGTCTGCTTTTTCAATCGACGCGAAACATGATCTGGTCTTTGTGCCTACAGGTAGCGCTGCGCCGGATTACTTCGGCGGCATCCGCAAGGGCGACGGCAAGTGGGCAAATTCCGTTGTGGCTCTGCGCGCCTCGACCGGGAAATTTGTATGGGGTTTCCAGGTCGTGCACCACGATCTGTGGGACTACGATGTTGCCGCTCAGCCCACGCTCTTCGATTGGAAAGACGGAACCCCCGCAGTCGTAATCAACACGAAGATGGGTCATGTCTTCGTTCTCAACCGTCTCACCGGCAAGCCTCTGCTTCCCGTAGAAGAACGCAAAGTACCGCAGTCAGACATCCAAGGCGAAGAAAGTTCTCCCACCCAGCCCTTCTCGACCATCTCGCTGGTCCCGGAAAAATTCGATTCAGCAGACGCATGGGGTCCAAAACCAGAAGACGTGAAGTGGTGCCAGGACAAGATTGCCTCCCTGCGAAACGAAGGCATCTTCACACCGCCAAGTTTGAAAGGCACCGTGCAGGCGCCGGGAAACGTCGGCGGAGTCAACTGGGGTAGCGCCGCATTCGACCCGCAGCATCACATCATGTTCGCGAATACCAACCGCCTCATCGCGTGGGTGAAGCTGATTCCCCGCGCTGAGTACGACGCTGAAGTTCACAAAAATCAGGACAACCGCATCTACGGCGAGTTTGGAGATCAGGAGCCCGCGCCCTTCGGTCTTTACCGGTCATTTCTCTTTTCTCCCAGCGGCACTCCCTGCAACCGGCCTCCATGGGGAACAACGGAGGCAGTCGACCTCTTCACTGGAAAGGTCGCCTGGGATGTTCCGCTTGGAACGCTGTCTCCCGGAAAACAAACGGGGTCGATCAACCTTGGCGGACCCATGGTGACCGCGGGCGGTCTCGTGTTCACCTCCGCCACCATCGATCCGCACCTCCATGCGTTCGATTCTGAGACTGGCAAGGAACTTTGGACGTACAACCTGCCTGCCGCGGCAAATGCAACGCCAATGACCTTCACGTGGAAAGGCAAGCAGTACCTCGTAATCTGCGCAGGCGGCCACGGCAAGCTGGGCTCAAAACAGGGAGATTATGTACTGGCGTTCGCTCTGCCCTAGCCGCGCAGCGTTCTCGAGACTAAACTCCCTTCGCGGAAGTTCGAACCTCGCGGAAGGTTGGCCAGAGCCTTTACGCCACAATCAGACCGGAATAGGCTGGTGTCACATGGGCCAGATTGAATACACGTTAGAGTGGATCCTTTCATACGTTCGCCGAATCCAGCCAGGTACAAGCCTCAATTATCGACTTTTTGCTGATCATGTCTGGCAACAACTGGAGAGAGCTGGTATCGATGGCGTCGTTAGGACACCACAACAACATATGGGTTCCGGCAGAATTTTTTACTATGATGCATTCCCGCCAGAGCTCAAGAATGCGACTGCGGAAGCGTGGTTCTACTTATTTAGGAATGGATACTTGGCACCTGCAGCACCGAACGATTATCTCCATGCCCCCAACCTATACGACAATCTAAACGTCACGAAGCGCGGCATCGACTGGTTCGCCAGCTCAGAGCCGATTCCCGAAGACGCTCAAGCATATATGGCGTTTATCCACGGCCTCGTTGGTTCTCTGGATTCCGTGATTGAGGATTACGTTAAAGAGGCGTTGATCGCTTTCAATCGAGGAGCGTTTCTCGCGGCGGCAGTGATGATCGGTGCCTCAGCGGAGAAAGAGGCGTACCTTCTTGCTGAGGCGATACTGGTGGCGCTCAAAGACGCAACAAAGCGGAAGAAAATGCAGCAAATCATCTCGGAAAGCAGGAGCATTTTGCTTTTGGAGAAATCGATTAGCGACGTGCTCCCGCCATTGCGGAAAACCCACCGTGCAGTTTTCGATGGATCGGACGCGCACTTGACTTCACTTTTCGAAGCGATACGAGTTCAACGAAACGAAGCGGTCCATCCGAAGAGTGCCACGGTCTCTTCCGAGAACGTGAGGATGACGATCCTAGCGTTTCCACACGCTCTCGCGAAGTCAGAAGAAATGCGAGCCTGGTTCATCGGCAATCCAAACAGCCTCTAGTTTTGAGGCCTTGAGGCAGTCTGGATTTGGGCGGCTAGGAACGAATCATGACGCGCACCGGCAGCACGTGATTGATAACGTAAGTGCCAAATCGCTTGTCATGCTGATCCGGCTGCACATTGCCTCTGAAATCTCTGGCGCGCGATTTGAGAATGCGGATTCCCGGAGTGGATGGAACGCGCCATTCGTATTCCCAACGCCTCCACACGCCTCGCATCTCTGGATCGAGCAGGCGCGCTTCCCGCCAGGTCTTTCCGTCATCGTCTGAAAACCCCACTGACTCGACAGTGCCCTCACTCCAGGCAGCCCCGAAGACCCGGTAACATGAGCCCGCAGCTATACCTTCATCGATCCGAGGCCTCGCAATCTGCGACTTGAGCGACATCTCCCCAAGCGGAACGCGTTCAGGACTGCCTGTGCCGTCCTCATCCCAGTAGGCGTAGTCCGTGGTCTGGAAGTAGCCCTGAAATGGTTTCGTCGTAACGCGAATCGCCGTCAGCCACTTCACAGACGCCATTCCGTAGTGACCCGGCACTACTGCGCGAAGAGGATATCCATGCTCGGGCGACAGGTCTTCTCCGTTCATTGCGTACGCAATGAGAACGTCGGCAGCTTTGCCGACAGGAATGCTGCGCGCATATCTGATCTCTCCATGAGGAGCGGGCTTCTCTTTCGCCTTTCCATGGTCGGCGCCTTCAAAGACAACTTCGCATGCTCGATCGTTCAGCCCGGCACGATCGAGCAGAGCCGACAGAGGCACGCCAGTCCACTCGGCTGTTCCGATTGCGCCAAGCTGCCATTGAACTCCGTCCACTGGTGGCGGCAGAAAAACTCTGGAGTTCCCGGCACACTCCATCGTGGCGGCTCTCGTTTCTGCGGGCATCGCGCGCAGCTCTTCAAACTGGATTGCGAAAGGTCTCTGAACCGCTCCGCTGACGGTAAGTTCGTGAGTGCCGCCGTCGATCAGCGGCACAGGAAAATGATTGCGAACGTAGAAGAGATGGTTGGGCGTTATCAAACCATTCAGATGATCGAAGGGAGATTCCAGGTTCGTCGGCTGATTCTCTCGGACAATAAGACCGGCGTTGCGACAGGCAGGGTCGTTCGAAGTCATCCGCACTAGGATATCTGCCTTCGCCACATGGCGGATTCTTTTCGCTATCAGTGTCCGTGACCGCGGCGCGGTGCGGATTCATCGATCGGCTCGGGCGGCTCATCTGCCAACTTGTGCTGACGCCGCTCGCCAAGAATGAACATGATCAATCCGAAGACGAGAAGCACAATTCCCCACCACAGATTCGCATTGATTCCGAGGCTCTTGGCATAAATGGCATCGCCATTTGTCTTGAGCCCCCAGGCGACAAGAATCGCGCCCGTGATCGCGAACATCAGTCCCATCGGAGTGCGGAGGTCGAGTTGCATGTTTGTTCCTTTCTCTCAGGGCTCTATGCGAAGAAGATGTTCAATGCGACGGCTCCGAGGAGCACGGCGACACCAAGCGCTTCCGGCCGCTTCCACCAGGTCAGATGCGATGTCTCAGGCTTCGGCGTCAGCGAGCGCACCAGGCCTACAAGTTCCGACTCCGGCTTGGGCTTCGTAAACAAGCTGATGATGATCGTGAGGACGAAGTTTGATGAGAAGGCCCAGATGGCGCCGTAGAAGTTCTGCGCCATGTCGCTCGAGTAGCGGTGAGTAACCCCGAGCCACCCACCATGGATTCCGGGCACAGCTTCCAGCGGAAGCGTCAGGCCATGATGCAGCATGGCGGCGACTGTTCCAGTGATGAGACCGGTAAACGCTGCGTGGCCCGTTGTGCGCTTCCAGAACATGCCCAGCAGGAACGTAGCAAACAGCGGCGCATTCACAAAACTGAATACAAGCTGAAGCGTGTCCATGATGTTGTTGAAGCTGATCGCCGCATATGCAGTGCAGATGGACAGTAGAATTCCGCCTACCGTGGCCCATCGTCCCACCGCCAGATAGTGCCGATCCGACGCGCCCTTGTGGATGTAAGACTGGTAGAGGTCGTAAGTGAAGACGGTGTTGAAGGCAGTCACGTTCCCGGCCATTCCGCTCATAAAGCTGGCAAGCAGAGCCGTAAGCCCGAGCCCGAGAATGCCCGTTGGGAAGTAGTGCAGCAGCATGTTCGGCGTGGCCATGTCGTAATCGAGCAGCGGCTTTCCACTCGCGTCGAGCATGGCTTTGCCGGTGACGGGATTGACCTTGGCGGGAACGATCCCGCGACCCTCCGCGGCGGTCTGCGAGACGACCTGCGTGTTATGAATGATTGCGCCGTTTTGCTGCGTCACCGTGGTGGTGGTGTGCGGCGTGGGCAGCGAAATTGCAATCAGTCCCGGAAGGATGACCAGGAACGGAAAGATCATCTTCGGAACGGCCGCGATCAGCGGCACGCGCCGGGCTGAATCCATATTCTTCGAGGCCATGGCCGTCTGGATAACAAGAAAGTCCGTGCACCAGTAGCCCGACCCAAGCACAAAGCCCAACCCCATGCCAATCCCGATGATCTCGATCCCCATCGGATTCGTGCTCGGATGCAGAACGCCCTTCCACTCATGCATCATTCGCGGATCGACAGCGGACACCGCCGCAGTCAGTCCATGCCACCCGCCAAGATTCTTCAGGCCTAGAAGCACAAGCGGCAGGAAACCCGCAATGATCAGGAAGAACTGAAGAACCTCGTTATAGATCGCGCTCGTGAGTCCTCCGAGGAAGATGTACAGCAAAACGATGATCGCTGAGAGGATGATCGAGAAGGTGAAGATGCCTTCCGGCGCCCAGCCAAGTGCGTGAAACAGCCCATCAAAAACGTGCAGCGCCTGAATGAGCCGGGCCATCGCGTACATCGAAATGCCCGAACTGAAAACCGTCATCACGGCAAACGAACACGCATTCAGTGCGCGTGTCTTCTCGTCGAACCGCAGCCGCAGAAACTCCGGCACCGAGCGCGCCTTTGACCCGTAGTAGAAGGGCATCATGAAGATGCCAACGAAGACCATCGCCGGAATCGCGCCGATGCCGTAAAAGTGGCAGGTCTCCAGGCCGTATTTGGCGCCTGAAGCGCCCATGCCGATGACTTCCTGCGCGCCCAGGTTGGCGCTGATAAAGGCAAGTCCGCAGATCCACGCAGGAAGCGCGCGCCCAGCCTGAAAGAAGTCTTTGCTGGTCTTCATGTAGCGCTTCAGGGCAAATCCAATTCCCAGCACAAACACGAAGTACAGCAGCATGATCAGCCAATCAACGAAGGTCAGTTGCAAGAAAGCTCCTTGATACAGGGCGCAAGAGCGGCGTTAGTCGCGTCCAAAAGTGACTAGAAAAGATTCCGGATGAAACGTCCGATGATACGCAGACAACTCTACGCAGCGAAACGTCAACAAGTCCAGCCCAAATTGCAAACGTTTTCATTGTTGCCGAAATCGTTCCTGAGCTTTGCGTCTCAACGAACTGCCCGGGCCAGAATCGGACCGGCGATCGCCATCAGAAGAACATAAGCAGCCGAGAGCGACCCAAGACGCGGTTCGATTGCCACCCCAAGTCCGGCTATGACAATCGAAAACTCGCCTCGCGGCACCAGCGAAAGCCCGGCTCTGAGCCGCGCGCGACGATCGCTCGTCTGGGCTCGCGCTGCCCAATACCCGGTCATCACTTTCGAAGCAGCAGTGATAACGGCCAGCACGGCAGCTGCAACAAGCACCGGCGGCAGCGTCCGGGGATCGATCTCCAGTCCGAAAAAGAAAAAGAACGTTGCTGCAAACAGATCGCGAAGCGGTGTGAGCAGCCGATGAGACTGCTCGCTGATCGGCCCTGAAACCGCGATGCCGACCAGAAAGGCTCCAATGGCCGCCGAGACCTGAAGATGCTGAGCCACGCCGGCGACCAGCAGCACCGTTCCGAAAATGCTGAGCAGCACGACTTCGTCGGATTGGTGAGCAACGAGCGAGCTGAACGAGTTGCCATACCGGGTCGCGATGAAGAGGACAACGAGCACTGTGGCACTGGCAATGCCTACGGAGATGAGAATCTTCTGCGGTCCTCCCCCAACAATCAGCACCGCGACCATCGGCAGGTAGACTGCCATCATCAAGTCTTCGAGAACGAGAATGGAAAGCACCGTCGATGTTTCCGGGGCGTCCATGCGCTTCAGCTCCGTAAGCAGCCGGGCAACGATGCCGGAAGACGTGACAAGGGTGATGCCGCCAAGCAGAACCGACGCCAGCGGAGACCAGCCCAGGATCAGTCCTGCAACAAAACCAGGTGGAAAGTTAAGGAGCAGATCGATCGCCGCTCCGGAGACACCTTTACGCAGCCCCCTCGCGAGATTCTCACCGGAATACTCGAGGCCCAGCATGAACAGAAGAAGCAGAACGCCGATCTCTGCGCCGAGTTGGATGAAACCTTTGGTCAGGTTCAGAGGAAGCAGGCCGCCATTGCCAAAGGCAAGTCCTGCCAGTAGATAGAGCGAGATCGCAGAGAGTCCGAGACGGCGGGAGAGACGCGCAAGAAATGCAAGACCAACCGCGGCGCAACCCAACTCAATGAATAGGTGCGAGTAATCCGATGGTGGTCCAGGCAACGAAGTTTCCCCCCCGGTAATTTCAGCGGCTGGCTCAAGTCTAGTTGCCTGAGCGGGTCTGCGCCGAAGCCGAGCGGCATTTACACTGGAAGAGCATGATTCCTACGCTTGCCTGGACCCCTGAAGGCGTCCGTTTCATCGATCAGACGAAGCTTCCCCTCGAGGAAAGCTATGTGCTCGCCACCGACTACGAACAGGTGGCGGATGTCATTGTCACCATGGTTGTGCGCGGTGCGCCCGCCATCGGAGTAAGCGCCGCCTACGGCGTCGCTCTTGGAGCAATCCGTAGTTCGGCCAAAACTCCCCAGGACTTCCAGCCCGAGTTCGAAAAAGTCTGCGCCCGGCTCGCAGGAACAAGACCGACCGCTGTGAACCTGTTCTGGGCCATCGACCGCATGAAGCGCGTGTTTGCCGAACTGCTGAAGAGCGGCGCGACCATGAAGCAGGTGCAGGAGAAGCTGCTCTCCGAAGCCCACGCTATGTACGACGAAGACATCGCCGCCTGCAAGGCGATGGGCGCCCATGGCGGTGCACTCCTTCCCGATGAAGGCGGAGTCCTCACCCACTGCAACGCCGGCGCTCTGGCTACCTGCGGATACGGAACGGCTCTCGGCGTCATTCGTTCGGCCGTCGAGATGGGCAAAAACATTCACGTCTACGCAGATGAAACCCGGCCGTTCCTGCAGGGCGCGAGGCTGACGGCGTGGGAACTGATGGAAGATGGCATCCCCACCTCGGTGATCTGCGACAACATGGCAGCAAGCCTCATGCGCGCAGGAAAGATCAAGGCTGTAGTTGTCGGCGCCGACCGTATCGCCGCGAATGGCGACTTCGCCAACAAGATCGGGACCTACAACGTGGCCATCCTCGCCAAAGAGCACGGCATCCCCTTCTACTGCGCTGCCCCGTGGTCAACGATCGATATGGAGACGGCGACAGGCGATGCAATCCCCATCGAAGAGCGCTCGGCAAAAGAAGTGACCCACCACGGCGGCAAGCAGCTCACGCCCCACAATGTAGGCATCTGCAATCCGGCCTTCGACGTGACGCCCGCGAAGTACACAACCGCGATCATCACCGAGCGCGGCGTCCTGCGGGCCCCCTTTGCAGAGTCTCTTAGAGAGATGGAGTTAGTCGCAGGTTAGGCTTCTTTGTCTACAGTTGTAGAAGTCGTGTATTCCCCGCTGATCATCTTCCGGCTGCGCGAGAGATCGCTTGTGCGCGGGATTGCGTTGTCACTGATCGCGTTCATCACAAGCTTGCTGCTGGCGGGATTCCCGCACATCGAGAATCTGCATGGTTCGCCGTGGCAGGTTCTGGCCCTCATTCTCGGTGCGTGGGGCATGGTGGAGACTGGACGCTGCATGCGCAAAAAATGGAGCCTCTACTCAGCGGGCGTCCTCATTCTGCTCTATTCCGATCTCGTAATCCTGATGCTGATCGTCTTCCTCGTCGCCTACCGCTGAAATGAAATTCTCGTAATGACGAGAATTTCTTTGTTCTAAATTCCTTTTGTTTGTGTAGCATGGGCCAAAGTGCCACCCAGGCTGATTGCTCACTACATCTCGCACAGGAGCAAAAGCGGAAGTTGCAAGAACAACACTAGGAGGGGCAGATGTTCAAAGGTTTTCGTGATTTCATTCTTCGAGGGAACGTAATTGACTTGGCCATCGCCGTCATCATTGGCGCGGCATTCACCGCGGTCATCAATTCACTGGTGGGGGATGTTCTCAACCCCCTGATCGCAGCCGTAGTCGGCAAGCCTGATTTCAGTGCGGTCGTGGTGCACGTCGGCACGGGCGTCATCAAGATCGGGAACTTCTTCAATGCTGTGATCGCCTTCCTGATCGTGGCCTTCGTCGTGTACTTCTTCATCGTCATGCCGACGGCGAAAATCATGGCGCGCTTCAAGCCGCCCGTGGTTGAGCCTCCAGCGACCAAGAAGTGCCCGCAGTGCAAGAGCGATATTGCGATCGACGCCACGCGCTGCGCCCACTGCACCCAGCCGGTAGCGTAGAAGCAGAGAAGACAGTGAGTAGTAAGTAACTTGAACCAAGCCTTAGGCCCCTTACTCTCTACTCACTGCCACTCACTACTCCCTGATTCCCTGATCCCTGATCCCTGTTCCCTAATCTTTGTTCCCTGGTCCCTGTTCCCAGCCTCAATCAAAATTCCGCAACGGCTCCGAGAACACATAAAAGGCCACAAACGACAGCATTGAAACTCCAGCCATCGCCGCCAGCGCGTGGCCCGTGGGGATATGCCGGGAGAGTTCGCCGGCCAGCAGAGACCCGATCGGCGGAAGCCCCAGGAAGCTTGTCGCATAGATGCTCATGATGCGCCCGCGCATCGCGTCCGACGACAGGTGCTGGATCGAGACGTTGAAGCACGAAATCATCAGGATTCCGCAGAACCCTTCACAAAACGCCAATCCCGCCGACAACGCAAAAACGTGCGAATAGCTGAAGCCGATGATCGCTGCAAAAAATGCAACTCCAAAGCCTGTAAGGATGCGCCCACGATGCCGGATATTTCCGGAGATAGCAACAGTCAGCGCGCCCAGCACCGATCCAAATCCGGAACAGGCCATCAGCCATCCGAGCCCTGCCTCGTTGAGACCCAGCTGCACCTTCGCGAAGTACGGAATGAACGTGATGAACGGAAATCCAAAGAAGCTGGCAAACGCCGTCATCCAGATCAGCACATACATCTCGCGGTGAGCTCGAAGATACGCGAATCCGCTATGAAGGCTCTGCCACATGCTTTCGTGCCGGTTGAGATGTTCTTCGGGATACTCGATGCGGAGCAGAGCCCATATCACCGCGAGAAAGCTCAGGCCGTTGAGCAGGAAATTCCCCGCCATTCCGAATACGGCCATCGCGTATCCCCCCAGGGTGGGTCCGAGGATGCGCGAGGTATTGAACTGCGCCGAGTTGAGCGCGATAGCGTTCGTGAGGTCTTCGCGCTTCACGAGCTTTGGCACGAGCGCCTGGTAGCTGGGCGCATTCATCGCCATGGCAACACCGGTGCCGAACGCGATGGCGGCGACCCCCCACACGGCGATGTGGTGGAAGAACGTGAAGCCGGCCAGGATGAAAGCCAGCACCATCATCACGGACTGGGTAACGAGCAGCAGCCGGCGCTTATTGACGCGATCAGCAATGACCCCGCCAAAGACGGTGACAAAGAGAAATGGGATCTGACCGGCAAAGCCGATGACGCCCAGCCAAAATGCGGAGTTGGTGAGGGTGAGCACGAGCCAGCCGCGGGCTATGTTCTCCATCCAGCTGCCGACGTTCGAGGTGAAGTTGCAGCCCCAGAAGAGTCGAAAATTTGGATTTCGCAGCGCGCGAATGACCTGCGGCAATTCCGTCGGCTCAGGTTCCGGCGGAGCCTGGGCGAGCGTCGACGCCTCGTCGCACGCAGCGGCGAGGTTCTCCTCGGTCAATTTGGGGCGGGTATTCAGGGGGAGACGCTCCGACAGCTAGTTTATCTGTGATCGTCTCGTCGCACCCATTCCATTCGTCACCTTCCTGTTGACATCCGACCCGAGGGGTGCAACGCTCGGGTAGGGTGCCGACCCGAAGAGCGCCTGCAGGGAGGATCGAACGTGTTCAGGCGCAAGCGCAGTGCGAAAGATTTCGCGGAAGAAATCAGGTCGCATCTCGAACTCGAAACCGACGAACTGAAGGCAGAAGGATTAAGCGATGAAGAAGCGCACCGGCAGGCCCGGGTGCACTTCGGGAATGCCATCGGCAGCCAGGAGCGCTTCAATCTCCGCAACCGCATCCAGTGGCTCGATAACCTTGCCCGGGATGCGAAATTCTCAGTTCGTCAGCTCGTCAGCAATCCCAGCTTTGCCCTGACCGCGATCATCGTTCTCGCGCTTGGACTCGCAGCGAGCACAGCGATCTTCGCTCTCGTCGATGCGGCTCTCATCAAACCGCTACCATTCTCGAATCCAAAGCAGCTGGTAAGCGTGTATGAAACGGTCGAATCCTGCCCTCTCTGCAATATCTCCTATCAGAACTTTCGCGACTGGCAGCGAACGGCACGTTCGTTTCGATTCCTCGAAGCCTGGGGATATTCCCGCTACACAATCAGGTCGTCGAGCGGAAGCGAATCCGCCGACGGTGCGCGTGTCAGCGACGGCTTCTTCCGCGCTCTTGGTGTCGCTCCCATGCTCGGCCGTGACTTCATAGCCGGCGAAGACCGCCCCGGCGCACCGCGAACCGTTCTGCTTAGTTATGGCGCATGGCAAAAGCGCTTCGGCGGAGACCCGTCGATCGTTGGAAAGACGGTCCAGCTGGATGAAACGAGCTACATGGTCATTGGTGTTTTGCCGCGGAGCTTTCACTTCACTCCTCGCGGGGAAGCTGATTTCTGGACGACGCTGAACGAACCCAATGGCTGCGACAAGCGGCGCGCATGTCACGGGCTCTTCGGTCTGGGCAGGTTGAACGACGGAGTTGGAGCGAACGCTGCTGCAGATGAAATGGAGTCGGTGGCGGCGCAGCTCGGGCGGCAATATCCAGATTCCAATCGCGGATACGGGGCCACCGTCGTACCGCTCACAGAGGTTGTAGTGGGCGAGATCCGGCCGGTCCTGATGGCCCTGTTCTTCGCCGCAGCCCTGCTTCTGCTTATCGCTTACGTGAACGTGGCCGGGCTGCTCCTTCTGCGGTCGGAGGCGCGAAGGCGCGAGATCGCCGTGTGCGGCGCTCTTGGAGCATCTTCATCACGGCTCGCAGGACAATTCGTAACGGAAGGCCTGCTTCTGGTTGCCGCCGGCACAATTCCGGGACTCGCAATTGCCTACGCGGCGATAAAGCTTCTGCCGCGGCTGGTGCCATTGAACCGCATCGATGGCATGCCATTTCTGCTTGATCTCGGACTAAACAGGCATACGGTTGGCTTTGCAGCGAGTATTGCGGCGCTCGCCGTCATCCTGTTCGCGATTGTTCCAGCTCTTCGGCTCAGGCGGAGCAACTTGCACAGTGGTCTGGCCGACGGTGGACGTGGAAGCGGAAGTACCGCATGGCGTCGAGTCGGGTCGAAGCTTGTCGTCGTTGAACTGGCGATCTCCGTCGTGATGCTGCTCGGCGCGGGCTTACTGGGCAAGAGCCTGTACAAACTGCTTCATGTCGACACAGGCTTTCGAGCCGACCATCTCTCTTCCGTCTTCGTTGAGCTTCCCAAGTCCTATACCGACGCCCAGGGAGTTGCCCTGCAGCACACGCTCCTCGATCGTGTCCGCAATCTTCCCGGTTCAGTATCGGTTGGTCTGACAGTCGCGAAACCGCTTCGCGCGTGGGATCTGGGAACCAACATCGTCGTTCCCGGCAGCGCAGCACCCGACAAACGCCACGATGTTCCGGAGCGTGATGTGAGCGCAGGCTATCTCCCCATGCTCGGCGCGAAGCTGCTGCGGGGTAGATATTTCACAGAGGTCGAAGACGATCCTGCCAAGCCGCGCGTCGTGATAACCACAAAGTCTCTTGCAAGCGAACTGTTCCCAACAGAAGGCGCAATTGGAAAACGCATCGCCTATTCGGGATCAAAAGAAGTGATGCTGATCATCGGCGTAATCGACGACATCAAAGAAGGCGCACTGGACACGCCGAACCGCGGAGTCATCTACGTCCCCTTCAACCAGAATTCTTCCGGGTCGTTCGAGCTGGTAGTACGCAGTTCCGAAGCGCCGCAGACGATGCTCCCGATGGTGATCAAAGCAGTTCATGAAGTGGACAAGAGCATTGCCACCTCATATGCAACCACCATGGATGACGTGATCCGCGACTCGAACGCCGCCTATCTGCACCGAAGCATGGCCTGGCTCGTAGGCAGCTTCGCACTGGTGGCATTGATTCTGAGCGTCGTGGGAATCTATGGCGTCATCGCTTACTCGGTGGCACAACGATCGCGCGAGATCGGCGTTCGCATGGCTCTCGGTGCGCAGCGCAGGTCAATCTATGGATTGGTGATGCGCCAGGCATCATGGCTGATCGCTATAGGGCTCGTCATCGGCATCGCGTGCGCCGCCGGAATGTCCGGCTACCTCAAGACGCTTCTTTTTGGTGTGAAGGTCTGGGATGGCCTGGCCGTCGCTGGCACGATAGCGATACTCGGCCTGGCTTCGTTGTTTGCGAGCTTCCTCCCGGCGCGTCGTGCAGCGTCCGTCAACCCGGTTGAGGCTCTGCGCGCCGAGTGACCTTGATTCACATCCTTCACGTGTCTACTTGCACGAGGCGGCGAAACATAGATTCTTGCTGAAAAACGGCAGCACGTGATTCTGGAACCGATCGGCCACGGCGCTGACGTGCGTGCCGGGATAAATCTCAAAGCTGTTTGCGACACCGTAGTTGTCGAGAATTGTGTGGAGCTTCGTCGCATCGACACGCAGCCCATCTTGGTCGCCCACATCCATGGAAATGGCGCGATACTGCTTCAAATTCCCGATGTATTGATCTACAAACGCAAGCGGCGCGTTTGCGGCATACTTCGCTGCAATCTCCGGCTGCGGAACTCCATCCTTCGTAGGCAGATCGAAAAACAGCGGAGGGTTCTTCGGATTCGGAGCCCACGCTGCAGCCGTGGCGTACTGAGCTGCGCCGAAGCCCGGCGACTGGGCTGCCAGATCAGCCGGAGACTTCGCGGCGGCAGCCTTCTTCTCGCCGGCGATGGCCCGCTCCTTTGCCTGCTCTGCGGGTCCAGGTCCTCCGCCCGTCATCGGAGACATGCAGCAGGGGCTCATGATGTAAAGCGCGCCGAAGACCTCTGGATGCTTCATGCCGATGCGGGAAGCGCCGTAGCCGCCCATCGAATGCCCGACAAGACCGCGGCTCTCGCGCTTGGCGATCGTGCGGTAGTGCGCATCGATATAGCCAACCACGTCGTGCCACACAAACTTCTCAAAGTCTCCTGTCGTTGCGGAGCTTGAATACATCGAGCCGTTATAGATCGTCTTCGAATCGGGCAGAACAACGATCATCTCCTGCGAACCCTTCGCAAACGCGCCTTCGATGGTCTGCGGAACATGAATCTCATGCGTCCATTGCTCGGCTCCAATCGAATAGCCATGCAGGGCATACACCACGGGATAACGGCGCTTACCTTCCTTCTTGTAGCTGGGCGGAAGAAACACAATCACGTCGCGATCGACAGCATCGCCCTCAAGATTGCCTTCCAGCGCCGTGCCATGAACCTTGATGTGCTCTACCGCGGCTGGCTTTGCCCCCGCAACCACTTCAGGAACGTTGGTCTGCACCTGGGCGATCACCGGAACCGTGCCGGCTGCGACTGCGCAGGCAATGACCAATTTCATAATTCTCATCGAGCTCCTCCCGTGTTGAACGGCAAGAATACGTTTGCCTTCCGCCAGACTTGCGCATCCTGGTGCCCCCAGAAGATCTTCAGCATCAGAATCCACACTCGTCGCAGCCGTTAGCCGGAACCCCCGAATATACACAGAGAAGGGGAAGGCGAACAAGCTAAATAAATCGCTTTATTTAGCTACATTGCTGGATTATCATGCCCGGTGATCAGAGACTGGCTCAGAACTGGCCCTCGAATTCTCTCTGTCTAGGGAAACGTTTCACCAACGGAGGAAGCAATGAGATCGATCGCAATGGCAATGCTGCTGGCCGCAACCGTCTGTCTCGCTCAGGAGTCGGCGAATTTCAAACCGGCGAGTTCGAACGTTCTGGATGCGAAGTATCCGCAGGTCGACAGCAGTGCATCGCGCGTTCTGATCCGCTTTAAAGCGCCTGACGCAACAAAGGTGCGCGTAAACTTCTGGAGCGGCCCGAAGGCCGACATGGAGAAGCAGGCCGACGGCTTCTGGACATTCACAACCCCGCAGCTCGCCCCCGGGCTCCACTACTACACGATCATCGTGGACGGTGCAGAGGTCAGCGATCCCGGAAGCACGGCGTACTTTGGCGGCAGCAAATGGGCAAGCGCAGTTGAGGTGCCCGAGGCAGGAGCGGACTACTACCTTCCCAAAGACGTGCCCCATGGCCAGGTGCGCCAGGTCTGGTATCACTCCACCGTAACGGGGACATGGCGAGATGCGTTTGTGTACCTTCCCCCTGATTACGACACGTCGAAGTCGCGCTACCCGGTTCTCTACCTGCAGCACGGCGGAGGCGAAGACGAGACCGGCTGGATACGTCAGGGCAATGCAAATTTCATCCTCGATAATCTCATCGCCGCTGGAAGCGCAAAGCCGATGATCATCGTGATGGCGAACGGATACGCAACTCGCGCAGGCTACGTAGTCCCCGACCTCACGGGCAAAGCATTCGGCTCGCCCGAGTTCATGAAGGTCATGCAGGAACGGATGGGCGCATTTGAAGACGACATCACACAGGCGCTCATTCCATTTGTCGACAAGACATTCCGCACACTCTCAGATCGCGATCATCGCGCCATGGCCGGCCTTTCCATGGGCGGCATGCAGACCTTCCAGGTGACGTTCAATCACCTCGATCTTTTCTCATACATCGGCGGATTCAGCGGAGCCGGCAATCCGTTCCTCTTCGGGAACAACAAACTCGATCTCAAAACGGATTATCACGGCGCGATGGCCGACCCCGATGCGTTTGCGAAGCGGGTTCATCTACTCTGGGTCGGCGTGGGCACAAACGAACCGGAGCGGATGAAATCAGGCCTTGAGAAGCTCCACACCTCTTTGGACGAAGGAAAAATTCAGCACGTCTTCTACGAGTCGCCCGGAACCGACCATGAGTGGCAGACCTGGCGTCGCGACCTCAAAGACTTTGCACCGCGGCTGTTTCAGGCCGCGGCGGCTAAGCGTTAAGGCGGGGCGGCCCGCATCTCACCTACATCCAAATCTGGGTGCCCCACATCTCGTTTTTGAGATGTGGGTTCATTCTTCTCATAAACAGCGGTGGTTCACTCACCGTTTTTGAATGCCGTTTATGTGTTTCACAGCTGTGCATAGCTGTGCCCCATTCATCGCAGCTTTATCGCGATGAGTGGGAGCCCAAACCTCTTCTTCCACTCCGATTCAATTTCTACAACGACGGTGGCCCACGTCTCACCCACATCCAAATTGGGTGCCCCACCTCTTCGAGATATAGGGCACCCAATTACACTGTTCCTTTGTGTTTTCCTCCTACTTCTGCTCAAAGGATGAATGGATGACTCTGCGCGTTGCGCTCGCAGTCCTGGCGGTTTGTTCTTTCGTAGTTCCGAATGCTGTCTGGGCGCAGGGTGCCGGCATCACGTCCGACGAGGCAGAGCCTGGCCGAAGTACTCCACCGTCCGTGGCAAAGGACTCGGTATTCGGTTACCGCGACTTCACCAAACAAGCAGTAGTTGAGCAGAAGTTTCTCGCCGTCCCCAGCGCAAAGCTGGCTGGCGAGGAGCTGAAGACGCTGACAGCCGAGCCGCACATGGCTGCCACTCCCGGGGACAGGAAGACCGCCGACTACGTTGCGCAAAAATTCAGGGCAGCCGGCCTTGAGACGGAGATCGTTCCCTATCGCGTCCTGTTGAATCAGCCAAAAGTAGTCAAAGTCGAGGCGGTCGATGCTGCGGGCAGGCAGCTGATGAGCGGTCCAACACGCGAGCATGTGGAGAAAGATCCTTTCGATAACAATCCCGACGTCGTGATGCCCTTCAACGGTTCCTCGGGCTCCGGCGACGTAACAGGCGATGTGGTCTACGCGAATTACGGCCGGCTCGAAGACTTCGACGAGCTCGAAAAGCAGCACATCGATCTGCACGGAAAGATAGTCGTCGTCCGCTACGGCGCAAACTTCCGCGGCGTCAAGGTCTACATCGCGGAGAAGCGCGGTGCGGCGGGCGTGCTGATCTACAGCGATCCGCAGGACGACGGCTTCTTCAAGGGCGATCCCTACCCGATGGGTCCCTGGCGTCCAGAAAGCGGCGTACAGCGCGGCTCTGTTCAGTTTTTGTTCAAGTACCCCGGCGATCCTGAGACGCCGAATGTTGCCTCGACCGCAGACCTTCCGGACTCCGCCCGGGTCAATCCCGAAGGCAACCAGCCGCACATCATCTCGATTCCCCTGAGCTATGAGGATGCCGCCCCAATCCTGAAAGCGATGAAGGGACCGAGCGTTCCCCAGGGCTGGCAGGGATCGCTCCCCTTCCGCTATCACCTTGGCCCTGGCGGCGTGAAGGTGCATCTCGTCTCGCAGCAGGATTATCAACGGCGAACGATCTGGGATGTCGTAGGCAAGATCAGAGGCACGGAGTCGCCCGATAGCTGGGTCGTCGTCGGCAATCACCGCGATGCCTGGGTCTACGGCGCAGTCGACCCGAACAGCGGAACGGCCGCAATGCTCGAAGCTGTACATGGCGTGGGCACTCTGATCCGCGAAGGATGGAAACCGAAGAGGACCATCCTCTTTTGCAGCTGGGATGCTGAGGAGGAAGGCCTGATCGGATCAACCGAGTGGGTCGAGCAGCATGCCGACCAGTTGAAGAACGCCGTGGCCTACTTCAACACCGACGTGGCCGTCAGCGGTCCGGACTTCGGCGCGTCGGCTGTCCCCTCGCTCAAAAACTTCATGCGTGAAGTGACCAAGTCTGTGCCGGGGCCGATGGGCAACACCGTCTACCAGGAGTGGCGCTCGAACCGGCATGGATCGAACGAGCACCGGGCCAGCAATGCTCCGCCCCAGCCGGGAGATGAGGTGCATGTCAGCGACCTCGGTTCGGGATCGGACTTCACGCCCTTTCTGCAGCATGTGGGTGTGCCGTCGACTGACGTAGGTTCCGGCGGCCCCTACGGCGTCTACCACTCGGTATTCGACAACTATGCCTGGTTCACCCTCAACGCGGATCCGCATTTTGTGTACCTGCAGCAGATGGCCCGGGTGCTTGGGATTGAGGCGCTGCGCATGGCCGATGCCGATGTACTTCCCTACGACTATGAAGCGTACGCGCGCGAGGTGAAGGCCTATATCGAATCGGCAAAACGGAAAGCCGAAGACACCAAGGTGGCCGGACTGGACTTTGCGCCCGCATTGGCGGCGGTTGCGAAGTTCGCGAGCGCGGCAGAACATGCGCACAAATTACAGTTGAGCCCACCCGCTGACATGGCGCAGTTGAATTCAACTCTAAGAGCAACCGAGACGGCTCTGGTGTCGCCAGCGGGACTGCCAAACCGGCCCTGGTACAAACACACTATCTACGCCCCGGGGGAATATACCGGCTACGCCGCGGTCGTCATACCGGGAGTGAACGAGGCCATTGAGGCAAAGGATGCGCGGACCGCCGCCGCCCAGCTCCTGGTCCTGACTGATTGTCTCAGCCGGGCCGCGCAAACGCTTGAATCTGCTCACTGACCGGGCTGGGCAGGCGGTCTTGCGGCACGACAAAATGGGCCGAAAATTGTGATCCAAATCACGGATGTTGGTCACGAGATTGTCACGGCCATTGATTTGTCCCCAAGGCGCTCGTATCGTTAAAGCTAAAGATATGAAGAAGTCTTCCAATTCGGTGCGGATCGGACTGGCCGTCGCGGTCATCCTGGGTACGATCGGCTGGCTGGCGTTCACCTCCTATGGCGCCAACAAGAGCTACTACGTCACGGTCCCCGAACT
>JAFDVQ010000006.1 GCA_018268915.1 Acidobacteriota bacterium | reverse complement strand
CCTCCACGCGGCGTTGCTGCGTCAGGGTTTCCCCCATTGCGCAAAATTCCCCACTGCTGCCTCCCGTAGGAGTCTGGACCGTGTTTCAGTTCCAGTGTGTCCGTGCGCCCTCTCAGGCCGGATACCGATCATCGTCTTGGTAGGCCATTACCCTGCCAACTAACTAATCGGCCGCGACCCCCTCCAGAAGCGAATTGCTCCTTTGACCCGTAGGTGTTATGCGGTATTAGCTAAGGTTTCCCTCAGTTATCCCCCACTCCTGGGTAGGTTAGTCACGTGTTACTCACCCGTGCGCCACTTTACTCATGGATTGCTCCACTTTCTCGTTCGACTTGCATGTGTTAGGCACGCCGCCAGCGTTGATTCTGAGCCAGGATCAAACTCTCGTTTGAAACCTGTTGCCTCACCCACTCGACGGAGGTCGATGGGATCGGCCGCGTCTCGGGCTCGAAAGCCGAGACGCCTTACCTTGTGAGAATGATCAAGCCAAACCTGATCGCTATCTCACGACTGGCACGTTCAACCTTATTGTCAAAGATCCTTATGACTGACCGCCTGAGCGGGGTCGCTTGGATCGAGGCTTCAGACTGTGACGTCGAAGTTGTCCTCGAACTTATTGCGCTTCGCCAATCTCACGCTTTCCAGCGGCTAAGGGCGTTTTTGCGCGAACCTTCTAAACCTATCGAAGTTCCGGTATCGTGTCAAGCTGCGATTCTGTGTGAATCAAGAGCATAACTCGGTACCTGCAGCAGGCAGGTTTTCCTGCCTAATTCGATCGACATAGCAGTGGAGAATTGCCCACCGCAGAAGGTCGCACTGCGCAAAATTTCAAACAACGACCAGCGACTAAATCGCCCCGCGCATTTCGCGCGCACAAGAAGACTTGCTCCTTGGGTCATGCAATGGTTTTTGTTCTCTGCGGGATTCCCTACAGGGGCCAGGGGTGCGATTAACGCTTCCTCATCCGACCCTACGAACCGGCTTCCCACTTCCCACTAGGGGCAGGCCACATCGGCCACGGGAGGCTCCACTGCTACATCTGCAACTTTTCAAGAGTAACACAGCATACTCTTCGATGCAAATCGCGAATCGCCTTGTTCTTAGCGCCGTTTCGCGACTTCCTGAGAATACCAACGACCCGCATATCCCGCAACCCAACCCGCCTGTGGAAAGGCACCAGAATCTGTGGGAAAGCCCCTCAACCCCGCTCCAGATCAGCCTACCCAACGTTAGGGTGCCCCCGGTCCCTTGTATGTGGGGACCGGGGAGAGATTTCAGTGGGAGTGCCTTGTGGGAAACACGCTAACTCCGCTAACCGCGCGAATCGCCACTATTCGCCTCCTCACTGCTTCGCAATAATCCCCAGGTCCGTCAGCCCATTCACAAAAAGCTGCATGGCCAGCGCCACCAGCAGCAGCCCCATGATTCTCACCAAAATTCGGATGCCCGTCTCCCCCATCACTCTTCGCACCCGGCCCGCTCCCGCCAGCACGAGATAGCTGACAAAACACGTGATTCCGATCGATCCCAGAATCGCCACCATCTCAAAGTGCCACAGGCTTGGAACCGTCCCCACCAGCACCATCACCGACGAAATCGCACCAGGCCCCGCCAGCATCGGAATCCCCAGCGGCACAATGCCTGCATCCTCCTTCGCCGCGCCCTCTTCCGTATCCCCCTGCGCCTCCTGCGTGGGAGACCGCCGCGCCTCCAGCATGTCCAGCCCGATCAGCAGCAGAATCAGCCCGCCCGCAATCTCAAACGCGGCCAGCGTAATCCCAAACATCCTGAAGATCAGCTGTCCCGCCAGCGCAAAGCTCGTAAGCACGATGAAGCAGGTGAGCGATGCCTTCCGCGCCATTCGCTTTCGGCGCGCTTCATCCACACCCTCAGTGATCGCCAAGAAACTTGGAATGGCCGCAAACGGATCGACAAGGAAGAAGATCGAGCTCAGCGCCAGCAGAGAGAACCGCACGATCGCGGCGTTTCTGATCTCGTTCAGCGCAGTCGTTGCTCCATTCGGCAGGTACATGCATTCCCAGAGTACAATTTCCCTCCAGCGATTCCCGCGATCTATTTCTTCGCGCGAAACCGGAGCCAGATTTCGCTCGTCTGAGTTCATAAGAACCCACGGAGCCACCGATGGTCTGCTTTGCTCGAACTCGGGCCCTTGCACGTTGCGGTCGGGCCATTGTTCTCCCTCTTCTCGTTTCCAGCGCCGTTCTCGCCCAATCTCAGCAAACGTCTGAAGCGCCACCACCTGTCTTCAAAACCAGTACCCGCGCTGTCATCGTGGATGTCGTAGTCGATAACGGCAAAGGCGAAGCTGTCTCCGCACTCCGCAAAGAAGACTTCCGGCTCTTCGAAGACGGCAAGCCGCAGACCATCGATTTCTTTGAAGAGCACTCTGCAAAACCGCTCACCCCCGCCATGGTGCAGCCTCTTCCCAAGATGCCTCCGGGTGTCTACACCAACGTTCCTTCCGCGCCGGAAGATGATGCGGTGAACATCCTGCTTCTCGACAGCCTCAACACGCCGCCGCAGATGGTCTCTTACGCGCGCACCCAGATCCTCGGCTATCTCGACCACGTCAAACCCGGCACGCGCATCGCGATCATCGCTCTCAATCACAAGCTCAGCGTGATACAGGGATTCAGCAGCGATGCCGCCCTCCTTCGCGATGTCGCATTCAAGCAGACCGCACCCGGCATCAGCCCCACCATCGTCACCAAAGGTGAAGTAGGCGATGAACAGGAATTCGAAAGCTTTCTGAATAGCAACGCCCCGAGTCCCGGAAGCACGACGACGAGCACAGGATCGCCCGGAGGCAACAGCCCATCCGGTGCCGGCTGGAACAATCCCTCCGCTCCCATCTCCGCCACCACGGCAGTTGCCGACGCCTTTGCGAATTATCAAAGCTCCAAAGACGTCAACCGTTCGCGCATGACGCTCGAAGCCATCACCGACATCGCTCGCTATCTCTCCGGAGTTCCGGGCCGCAAAAATCTCATCTGGTTCGCAGGCGATTTCCCCATCGTCATCCTTCCCAAATTCGATCAGCGCCAGGAAGCCTCCGACAACGGCATCGCGCTCAGCGAAATTCGCAGGACCGCCAATCTCCTCACCGCCGCCCGCGTCGCCGTGTATCCCATCTACGCCAGCGGAATCATGGCGGACGACATCGTCTCCGCCGACAATCGCGGCCCCGCATCAGCCGCCCCAATCGGCAACATGGCAAGCACGGCCGGCCCCGGCGTATACACAAGCAGCAACAGCGATCGCGCCTCCGAAATCTCAGCGATGAATCAGATCGCCTCCGACACTGGCGGTAAAGCCGTCTACAACACCAACGACCTCGATGCCGCCATCGGCCGCTCCATCGCCGATGGAGCTCACTACTACTCCATCGTCTACACGCCCGCGAACAAAAAGATGGACGGCAAGTATCGCTCCATCGACGTCAAAATTCCTGACGGAAAATACAAGCTCTCCTATCGCCGCGGCTACAACGCCGATGACGAAGCCAAAACCTTGCAGCCATCCGAGACCGATCCGCTCCGCTCTCTTCTCCGACCCGGATCCCCCGATGCCACGCAACTTCTCTTCGGAGTCCGCGCCGTTCCCGCCTCTCCGCAGCCGGCAGCCGGCGCAAAGATCGCAGGGAAGAACGCGAACCTCACCGGCCCAACCACACGCTACAGCATCGACTTCATGATCCGCTGGAATGACGTCGCACTCACCCCTGGTCCCAACAACACGCACACAGGAAAAGTGCAGATCGAGCTGCTCGCCTACGATCACACCGGCAAAGCGCTTAATTGGAACGGCGCCACACAGCAGATGCAAATTACACCGGAACTTTACACAGCGATTCAGCGTTCCGGCATTCCCGCCCACGCAGAGATCGATCTGCCCAAAGTGCCCGTCATACTCGAAGCCGGCATCCACGACCTCACAACAGGAAAAGTTGGAACGCTTCGCATCCCGTTGCAACCGGAAAACTCCGCTATCGCCTCAGCGCACTAAAGCAAGTCGAACGACTTGATCTTGCGATGCCCATGCGCATCATCGACCGGAGCATTGCCCTCGCGCATCACGATCCGCGTGTGGCAACCGGCATCTCGCGCCGCATCCAACTCCAGCACCGCGTCGGAAAAAAACATCACCTCGCGCGGCTCGCAATCCATCGCGCTCGCAATCGACGTGTAGCTATCCTTCGCCGTCTTCGATCCGGTTCGCGTATCGAAGTACCCCGAGATCCTGTCGGTCAAATCGCCGAAATTCGAATGACGAAACAGCAGCATCTGAGCCGCTACCGACCCCGACGAGTAGATCGCAACATGCGCCACGCTCGACCACCGCTCCAGCGCCCCCGGCACATCGTCAAACAACGTACCTTCGAGTTCATCGCGCTCGAATCCGCCTTTCCAGATCCTTCCTTGCAGACTCTTCAGCGCCGTCGATTTCCGGTCGCGATCCATCAGCCAGTTCAGATATGGCAGCGCCTCATCCCAGTAATCCGGATTCGTAAACTTCGGCGCCTCTGGATCCGTCTCCTTCGCATTCTCCTCCGCCAGCGCAGCCAGATCGTTCACCACTCCCTGCTCGCCGGAGTGGCCCTGCAGATAGCGCTCGAAGTGCGTTCGCGCATATGGAAACAGCTGCTCGTACACCAGCGACATCGGCGCAACCGTTCCCTCAACGTCCAGCAGAAACAGCTTCGGAGCCTTCAGCGAATTGCTCATCTCGTCAGAATGTTTTTTCGGCGCCTTCAGGCTCATACGCAGATGCCGGTCTCCACGCGCGGCCCCACATACGCAGGACCAAAGCACAGCGGCTGATAGTTCTTATCCACGCCCGACGCCGTATATTCCGGCGTCCATCCCGAAGTCTGCTGGAACCATCGAATCGCGCGAATCCGCCGGTCTTCGCACAGCGTGAACCAGTGCGTAGTTCCCTTCGGCACGCGCAGCATATCGCCCGGCCCAACCTCCACCGACGCAACCTTGCCCTGTATGTTCAGAAAGAAAATCCCGCGACCCGCCAGGATGAACCGCACCTCATCTTCCGAGTGCGTATGCTCTTTGTCGAACTTCGCCAGCATCGCATCCAGATTCGGCGTCGCCGGATTCACATCGATCACATCGGCCGTCACATATCCGCCGCCCCGCTTCATCTCATCTATCTCGACTGCGTACGCCTTCAGCACATCTTCAGCCGAAGCATCCGCCCCCACGCGATCCAGGCTCCAATGCTCGTAATCAATTCCCAGACCCGCCAGCTCCTCGCGAATCTCCGACTCGACATCAATTTTCTGATCGTCATGGGGGAAGCGAAGAACTGCCATAACCCGCACTCCTTCTGTCAAGAACTGGGTGCCCCATATCTCGAAGAGATGTGGGAACGAAAAGTCGGGTGCCCCATGTCTCGATTTTGAGACATGGGAACTAGAACCCTCCGAAGACCCGCCGTCCCTCCACCTCGAACAGAAACTCGAGTGCCTCCAGGTGACGACGGGCTCCAGCCACCCATTCACCCCAAGTATAAAGCCCATGTCGACTCAACAAAACCCCATGAGCATCAGCGTTCTGCTGTAACACGTTTTTCAAATTCGCCGCCAGCGGCGCATACTCCTGCGTGTTCGCGATAATCGGCACGCGCTCCTCATGCTCATGCGTCGCCACATCCGAAAGCCCCTTCAGCAACTCATATCCGCGCAGAGCAACAAATCCGTCTCCCTCAAATTTTCCCGACAGCAGCGTATTCCAGACCGAGTGCACGTGCAGAATCGCCCCCGCACTTACCCGTTCCCGATAAATCACCAGATGCAGTGCAGTCTCCGCCGAAGGCCGTCCCTGTCCGCCAATCACCTCTCCATCCAAATCGATTTCCAGCAGATCCTCGGGCCTCAGCTTTCCCTTATCCAGCCCACTCGCAGTGATGAACACGCGGTTTCCCGATCGCAAACTGAAATTCCCACTTGTCGCCGGAACCCACCCCCGGGCATAACACTGCCGCGCCGTAGAACACAGCTCTTCGACCTCTCTTTGTAGCTGTTCGTGATGGTGCAGGGGCGCATCGGGGACCATACGTGAATGCAGTGTAGCAATCAGCAATAGCTCTCTGTTCTTATCTATTCCGACTCACGAGAATGACTGCCATCCTGAGCGCAGCCGGCCCATCGAAACCGGCTCAGTCGAGGGACCAGCAGTTGCTTTTTCTTAGCTGCGCGCTGCAACATGCTCTCACCCCCAACCTGCTTCCCGCGATCACCACCAGGAGTTCCCATGAAAGCCCTCTCTCTCCGCATCGCGTTCTGCACCCTGCTTCTATCCTCCATCGCCTTCGCCCAGGTCCGCCGCTTCGCCGACCTTACCAGCCCTCAAATCGCCAAACTCGATCGTGCCAAAACCGTCATTCTCATCCCCGGAGGCATCCTCGAAGAGCACGGCCCCTATCTGCCCACCTACACAGACGGCTATGCCGATCGCTACTACACCGAACAGGTCGCCGCCTCGCTTTCACAACGACCCGGTTGGACCGTCCTCATCTTCCCTGAAATCCCCCTCGGCTTCTGCGGAGCCAACTGTATGGGCGCCAAATGGAACTATCCGGGCTCCATCACCATCCGCCTCGCCACGTTCCGCGCCATCTACATGGACCTGGCAAGCTCTCTCGGCGAACAGGGTTTCCGATGGATCTTCATCGTCCACGATCACGGCGATCCCGCGCACAACAAAGCTCTGACCCAGGCATCCGACTTCTTCCACGACACCTACAGCGGCACAATGGTCCACCTCTTCGGTCTCACCACCGTTAACGAGTGCTACGACGTCGCCACCAGTGTCCTCGACAAAAAGGCCGCCGACGAAGATGGCTTCACGGTCCACGCCGGCGCCGGAGAGCACAGCCAGATGTTGTTTCTTCATCCTGAACTCGTAGACCCCGCTTACAAATCTGCCCCGCCCCTGACTGGCCGCGACTTCAAGGACCTTTACTCTCTCGCTGCTCAACCAGACTGGCCCGGCTACTACGGCTCTCCCCGCCAAGGCTCTGCTGCACTCGGCAAAGCCGTCATGACCTCATGCGCCGCAAAACTCGCTCAAGTCTCGCAGCAAATTCTCAACGGTCAAGACCCCGCAAAACTTGCTCGTTTCTTCGATCAGCTCGATCCCCGCGACGCCATCGGCGACAAAGCTGAACGCGCCCACGACCGAGACCTCGCCACTCAACAAGCCGCATGGCTCGCGAAGCACCACATCGACTGATTGCCCAAATGTCTGTTCGCGGAAAAGCACCGACTTCCCTGCCTGCTCATCCATGCGTTCCGCTATATTGAGATGCAACCCCCGTTCCACTCCCCGAGGTCCTCGGAAAATGCAGCCGCGTTCTCACCGGTTCTTCTCTGCGGTTTCGACAGCTCTCGCAATCCTTGTTGCGGCCGCAATCACCTCGGGCGCGCAATCGAAGCCTCAGCCCTCGAACACTGAGCATCTCCGTTTGAGCCAATCGGCGATTCCCTTGTACGGGCCCTGGAAATTCTCTACCGGAGACTCGCCGCTCGATCCTGGCACAGGTCGGCCCCTCTGGGCCGACCCCGCCTTTGACGACTCACATTGGGAGGACGTCGACCTCACTCCCAAGTCTGGCGCTCAAAACCCAATCACCGGCGCATCCGGCTTTGTATCCGGATGGACTGCACACGGCCATGCAGGTTACTGGGGCTTCGCGTGGTACCGTCTGCGCGTTCAGGTAGATTCCGATGCAGATACACCCATCGCCATCGCTGGGCCTTCGCAGGTCGACGACGCCTACCAGTTCTTCGATAACAGCCAGATGATCGGCTACTTCGGCGACTTTAGTTCCGATCCGCCGCAGCCCTATTACTCGCAACCAATGATGTTTCTCCTGCCTTCTGCAAAGGCCGGAACTCACCTTCTCGCATTTCGCATATACATGCACCCGCAAACCCTCTACGAGGCAAGCGAAGTCGGCGGATTCGAATCGGCGCCCGTGCTGGGCGAAGCTTCCACCATCACTCTTGTTCATCAATCCCACCTCACCGAGCTGAAACGTGCCTACCTGTGGCAGCCCATCGAGGCGCTCGTTTTCGGACTCCTCGGTCTTCTTGCAGTCAGCCTGGTTCTGTTCGATCGTTCCGATCGGGTGTATCTGTGGATCGGAGGGCTCCTCCTTCTCGCCGCCATTGACGCCACTTCCGGTTCCTTCGCTGTCTGGTCCACTTACATCCATGCGCAATACGACCTGATCTCTCACAACTTCGTCCTCTACGCCCTCGAGTACGCCGGATGGGTCATGATCTGGCGCGTATGGTTTCGCCAGCGTCGACCGTCATGGTTGCCTTGGGCGCTGATACCCCTCAGTGTCACGCTTGGCATCTCTGAGGCACTCGCTGAAAATTTCTTCGCCGCCACCGCCGGATCGCAGTTCACCACAATAGGTCACTCCGTATCACTGCTCGTTCGTCTCATCCTCGCAGCCTTTTTGCTCTTGATAGTCGTCGAGGCAATTCGAGACCAGGGAATCGAAGGCTGGCTCGCTCTTCCTCCGGTCTTGCTCGCCAGTACGGCGGAGTTCTCCCACGAACTGTCTGAACTGGGCTTGCGGGTATCGTGGTTTCCGTTTGGCGTCCAGATCAACCTCGCGGTGGCTTCGCGACTGCTACTGGTTGTTGTTCTCACGATTCTGCTCGTTCGCCGTCTCTTCCTTTCCATCAAGCGTCAGCGCCTGATGGCGCTTGATTTTAAGCAGGCTCAGGAAGTTCAGCGAGTCATCCTTCCCCAGTCGCATGTCAGTGTCTCTGGCCTCAACATTGAAAGCGAATACCGCCCGGCGCGCGAAGTTGGTGGAGATTTCTTCCAGATCATTCCCCATCCAGCTGACGGCAGCTTGCTCATCGTCGTCGGAGATGTAGCAGGAAAGGGCCTTCAGGCCGGTATGCTCGTCGCGCTTCTGGTTGGCGCGACTCGCAGCACTGCCGAAATCACGTCTGATCCTCTCGCAGTTCTGCAGGCTCTCAACCGCAGACTGCTGGGTCGCGGTGAGGCTTACGCTACCTGCCTGGCCCTGAGAATCACCGCCGAGGGCGACGCAACCATCGCAAACGCTGGCCACTTGCCGCCCTATATCAACGGCAATCCCGTTCAACTGGATGGCGCTCTACCCCTGGGGGCTATGGACGGCGCTGATTTCTCAACAGCTCAGCTTCGGCTAAATCCAAACGATCAGCTTTTTCTCGCGACCGATGGCCTCGCTGAAGCCACGAATGCCGAAGGCCAGCTATTCGGATTCGAACGCGTGCAGGCTCTCGTCAAAGCGGGTAAGACCGCCTCTTTTATCGCCGATGAAGTCCAGCACTTCGGACAGGAAGACGACATCAGCATCGTCTCTTTAACAAGAATCCCTGCGACTGCCTAACAAAGTCATCGCACCTCATGCAGATCCCGGTCCCGCACCCCGATCAAATACAACAACCCATCCAGCCCCAGCGCCGAAATCGCTTGCGGAGCGCTCTGTCTCACCAGCGGCTTCGCGCGATACGCAATCCCCATCCCCGCCACCTTCAGCATCGGAATATCATTCGCCCCATCGCCCACCGCCACTACCTGCTCCAGCGAAATATCCTCGCGCTCCGCAATCTCCCCCAGCAGCGCCGCCTTCCGCTCTCCATTCACAATGGGCGGCAGCACGCGCCCCGTCACCAGGCCATCCGCAATCTCCAGTTCGTTCGCGTAGACGTAATCTATTCCCAGCCGGTCTTTCAGGGCACTCGCAAAGAACGTAAACCCGCCCGACAAAATTGCCGTCTTGTATCCCAGCATTCGCAGCGTGCGAATCAGCCGCTCTGCACCCTCCGCCATCGGGATCGCATCCACCAGCGCGTGCACCCGCTCCGCCGCCAGTCCCTTCAGCAGCGCCACTCTCCGCGTAAAGCTCTCATCGAAGTTCAACTCGCCGCGCATCGCCGCTTCCGTGATCCGCGCAACCTGATCGCCCACCCCAGCCATCTTCGCCAGTTCATCGATCACTTCGCCCTGTATCAGCGTCGAATCCATATCGAACGCAAACAGCCGCCGATTGCGCCGGAAGATGCTCTCCCGCTGAAAAGCAACATCGATCGACAGCTCCTGCGCCGCAGCCAGAAAATCAGCGCGCATCGGAGCTTCTCGAGACGCATCTCCGCTAACAGCCAGCTCCACGCAGGCATTCGCGGCGGGATCTTCCGGCGAAAGCTCGCCCGACAGCCGATCGATCCTGTCCACATTCAGCTGATGCGAAGAAACAATCGTCGTCACGCGAGCAAGCTCTGCCGCGCCGATCGATCTACCCAGAATCGTTACGATGAAGTGCTGATGGTGCAGTCCGCGCATCCAGTGCTGCAGGGCGTCGGCTCTCACCACTGAAAACCGCGCCTGCAAATCCAGCGTGTGCGCCCGCTCCGTCAACTCCGCCTTCAATGGCGCCAGAGCATTCTGCGAAGGCACGCGAATCAGAATTCCCAGCGAAAGCGATTCATGCACCACCGCCTGCCCGATATCCAGAACCACAATCGGATGCCGCGCCAGAGCGCTCGTCAGTTCGCACGTGAGCCCGGGCCGGTCATGCCCGGAAAAATGTATAAGGACGTTCTTGCCGGAATCTCCAGAGGACATGTTCTTTCGATCATAGAAGGAGCGCTTCTCCGCATCGTCCGGATCCCACGCACTAAAATCATCCCTTGCTCACTTCCAGCCAACGCGACCGCATCTCCGTCGTCCTCGTTTCTCCGCGCAATCCCCTCAACATCGGAGCCGTAGCTCGCGCGATGGCCAACTTCGGCTTCTCCCATCTCACTGCGGTCTCTCCCTACGAGCCGCACTGGCGCGAAGCCCGCTCCGCAATTGGTTCCTCTGAGTTGTTGCAGTCAGCAAAAGAGTCCCCGACTCTAGCCGAAGCCATCGGCAGCAGCACTCTCGTCCTCGGTACCGGTACCCTCACCCATCGCAAACCCGAACTGATAGTCGTGCCCCTGGACCAGCTCGCTCCCATCATCACCCGCGAGCTCGATCAGCCCTCCGGCAGAATCGCCCTCCTCTTCGGCCCCGAAAAGCACGGCCTCACCCGCGAAGATCTCTCCTTTTGCCACCACCTGGTCGAGATCCCCACCGACATCCGCCAGCCCTCCATGAATCTTGGTCAGGCTGCCGCCGTCTGCCTCTACGAGCTCGCCACCCGCTCCGGCCTCCCCGCCGAAACTCCCTATCCGCCCTCTCAGCCGCGCCCCACCTCGGGCAATCTCGACGTTCTCGCTGCGCTCATCCAGCAGGTCATGCTCGCCTCTAACTATTCGCCTGCGAATATGCAGGCCGCCAACGAACACGACCTGCGCCTGATGCTCCGCCGCCTCCAACTCAACCCCGCCGACCAGCGCCGCGCCCTGGGCCTCTTCCGCCGCATCCTCCGCCGCCTTCAAACTCCACACCGCTCGTAACGTTACGTTCTGTACCTGCAACAACTTACGAGTTGTAACCATCCTTCCATTCCGTTCATACAATCTCCCCAAGGCCCAAACTGACCGCCCTCGAAAGGTACACGGATGCGCAAGTCCATCCTGAAGTCCCGCGCGCAATCAGCATGCATCGCTGCCATGATCGTGGCGAGCCTCCCTGCCCTTGCCCAGGCCCCCAAACAGGAAAGCCCCGCAATCACCGCCGGCGCCTTTTCGACTCAGACGATCCAGGGCGAGCTCAAGGAAGACCAGCTCAAGCAGCTCCTCATAGGCAAGACTCTCTATCTTCGCGACGGCTACCTGGACAACAGCCTTGATTTCGACGAGCACGGCGTACTCACCAGCCACTCATCGCGCGGCTCCTTCACGCTGAGCCAGGTCCAGATCAACAAGATCAAGCTGTCCAAACACAAGCTCGAACTCCAGGGCGATCGATACGGACTCCATTTTCTCGGCGCCGCTCCCTTTGAAGACCCAACCAAAGCCACCGACCGCGTCAAGATCACGCCCAAAAAGAAAACCGTTCGCATCTCCTTCGATCGCGAACAGGTCGAGAAACCAAAGGAAAAGCACAAGCACAAGGGCCCCGACAACGCGCCTGCCGGGCAGCAATCGAACGAGCCTCGCGTTGCCACAGCGGCACCCGAACCATCAGCTCAGCAGGTCATTCCTGACAACAGCGATAAGGGAACCACTACAACCACCTCGCCTGCGCACGCTTCGCAGCTGCTTGTCTCCGCTCTCGATAAGGTCTTCTCCATCGGCATCGACGATCGCATGATCGCCTCCATGCCTGACTTCTGGCGTATCTACTACCAGGCATCCGCTGCACACGCCGACATCAAGCCGACCGACCCTGGCATTCTCCGCCAGAACGCGGTGGACTTGAAAGCCACTCTCGTTTCCGCCATCGACCCGCCGTCAAACGAATTTGCCCAGTCCAGCGGCATCGCAGGCATGGCTCTGTATCACGCAGTCGTAGGCGCCGACGGCAAGGTCCAGGCAGTCGTCGCGGGCCGGCCCATCGGCTTCGGTCTCGATGAAAATGCGGAAAAAGTCATTCGCGCCGCTTCGTTTCAGCCCGCTTTGAAAGCAGGCAAACCCGTACCGGTCGCCATCGATCTCATCGTCTCGTTCCGTATCTATTCGAAACGAACTTCCCAGTCAGCCGCTCACGCTACTGTCGACGACGAAACCGATGCATCTGCCAACACGCGGCCCGGCCCCTACACTGCGCACGCCCTCGAAACCTGGGCACAGCAACACGCGCCCGGCACTCAGCCGCAGCCGAGCTCTCCTCAATAGCCTGCAAACCTGTACTCTCTAGGACGCTTCGAGTTTGAGGGATTGGAAGGTGGAGTCGAAATCGCGGCCGCCGGTGGGGGCGCAGCACATGACGCCGACTTCAACGGTTTTCTGAGTGGGGAAGTAGCCCATGCGGACGGACATGTACTTCTCGTCGTCGAGGGAGCAGAAGGTCTCGATGGAGTCGTTTTTGCGGACGATGCGCCACCAGATGGGCGCGCTCTGGGAGAGGTCGGGGAGCGTGGAGCCGTCGGAATAGGTCCGGGTGAAGACGACGCTGGCGGAGCGCTTGCCGTCAATGAATTCGGTGCCGCAGCGCATCCAGTTGTCGGCGTCGATGCGGACCATGAGGCCGTTCTGATCGTACTGGGTGGCGAAGTTTCCGTTGCAGAGCGCGGTGAATTTGAAGTCGCCGGAGGCTGAGAGGTGGAAGAAGTGTCCCGTGTCGGCGGCGTAGCCGTCGAAGGTTTTCTGCCAGAAGTCGGTTTTGGGTTTGCTGCGGACGGTGAGTTCGCCGCCGTTGATTTTGCTGGATGCAGGCTCGTTGAACCAGGTCATGCGGTTGAACAGGTTGTCGCCAGGGACCAGGGCGAGTGGGGCGGGCTCGGATGCCAGGGCGGCGATGGCGGGGAGAGCGAGCGCTCCGGCTGCGAGCGCGGAGCGATGGAGGAGTTGACGGCGGGTGATTGGCATGAGGGCCCTCGGGATTCAGCAGCAATGCTGGAACTAAGTTGTATCTGAATGTATCAAGGCGGTCCTTTGGGACAAGTGTCTGTTGGATTGCGTGGTCTCCCAGGCCTTCGAGGGTTTAAGACATGGGAGACCCCGGACTACACAAGCTCTCGATTGGGATCAGCGGGCGCAGTGGTGTTTTCGCCGCGCTGTGATGTACAGGTCGTTTCCGCCCTGGCCACCAGCTCTGTTGGAGTAGAAGAACATCGTTTCCCCATCCCACGAGAGGACAGCTCCGCCGTCGTTTGATGTTGTGTCCGGAAGCGCTGCTCCGCCCTTGTTCGTATTGTCCAGATTGAGATCGATGGGAGTAGACCAGGCGTCCTGCGCAGTTGCCTTGGTTGCGACCCAGAGGTCGAGGTTGCCGACTGAGCCGGCGCGGTTGGTCGTAATCAGCATCTCGAGGCCGTCTCTGCGTCGAATGCCAGTCCTGGTGTCGCGGGCCGGGCTGCTGAGGTTCGCTTCGAATGCGGCTGCATTCCAGAGGTTCCGGCGAATGCAGCTGCTGATGTCGGCGGTGCAGGTGCTCACATACACGTCGAATCCATTACCGGCCGTGTCGGTGCCAGGGCCGAGTGGGGTGAGATCGCGCGTGAAGTAGAGGTTGATGAGGCCGGTGGCCGGATCTTGCCAGATGTTCGGTCCGGCATCGTCGGCGAAGGGAGCGTTGAGGGTGCAACCGAGATTGATAGGGGTTTCCCAATCGAGAACGTCGCCGCTGTCATGCCGGTGCGATGCCCAGAGCTCGCGGTATCCGCCGCCGTTGCAGCTCGGGTTATCGCTGTCGCCAGGACGCTGACTGTGGAAGATGAGCCAGTGCCCGTCGGTGGATAGGTTTGGAGCGTGGTCTTCGTAGGTGGAAGTGGATGGCATGTTGATAGGTAAAGGCCGCGGCGCGGACCACGAGTCATTGACGGCCGCACGCTGCGAGCCCCAGAGGTGCAGGGCGGGGAGGCAGTCTGCGGCGCTTGCGGGTTTGTGATCGAAGGGGCGGTTGGAGCTGAAGATCAGATTGAGAGAGTCCTTGGATATGGTGGGGTGCATCTCGTTGCAGGGCGAATTGATCACCGAACCGAGGTTAGAGGGCGACTGCCACGGGCCGAAGTTTTGCGAGTCTGCGGCGAGGGGAATGGACAGCAAGGCGAGGTTCACGAGTGTTGCTTTGAGGAAATTGATTTTCATTAGATCGCTCCTGGTGGCAAGACCAGAGCCAAGGTGCCCGGAGACTGCCCCGCGCAAGGTCCCTCTGATAAGAAGAGCGGAGTTGCCCTGCGAGAACCCAAACAAGTCACACTGACTCCGGTCTTGCCGTGATTTGGGTGAGGAGACTCTCAATGAACGCGAAGGCGGGGGCAATGAACCGATGCTGAACTGTTTCTGAAAAATATCCGGACGGCTAAACCCATAATTCAGTTAAACTTGTGCTCTCACTACTGAGATACTTACAGCCGGGCATGCCTTGCGCGACGGCTGATTCCTGAGCGCAGAGGAGTCAATGTCAACTGGCGCGCGATCCAATTTCGTCCAGCGATTTGGCGGATTTGAGGTCGATCCCCGTTCGCGGGAGCTGCGCAGCAAGGGCAAGACGATCCGGCTTCAAGATCAGCCGCTGGAGGTGTTGCTGCTTCTGTTGGAGCGCAGGGGCGAGGTAGTGACACGGGATGAGCTGAAGAAGCGTCTCTGGCCGGCAGACACCTTCGTCGAATCGGATGACGGTATCAATACGGCGGTTCGCAAGCTGCGCGAGGTTTTGGGCGATTCACCCGAAATGCCGATCTATATCGAGACGATACCGAGGCGAGGGTACCGGTTCATCGGGGAGGTTGTCGCCGAGAAGGATTCGGACGAGACTCCGAATTCGCATTCGAGCGCACCCGAAACGGTGTCGGAGCAGAGCAGAAGAGGCTCGCTTCGATGGCGGATCGTGGGCGCTGGGCTCGTTGCGGTGGCGGTAGCAGCTGGAGTGACCGGCTGGTACTGGAGTCACTTGCGGAGCGTGGCAATTCAATCCATCGCAGTTTTGCCGTTCGAGAATCTCTCAGCAGACCCCAAGCAGGAATACTTCGCCGATGCGATGACGGAGGAGCTGACGAGCGATCTGGGCAAGATATCTGCTCTACGCGTCATCTCGCGCACCTCAGCGATGCAATATCGACAGTCGGAAAAGAGGTTGCCGGAGATTGCGCAGGAACTGAATGTAGATGGAGTGATCGAGGGCTCGGTTGTGCGCTCGGGAGATCGGGTGCGGATTACAGCGCAACTGATCGACGCACGTGCGGACAGGCACATGTGGTCGGAGAGTTATGAACGCGATGTGAAGGATGTTCTTACTCTTCAGAGCGAACTGGCAAAGACCATCGCCGGTCAGGTGCGAGCGGCCATTCGTCCTGAAGAGCAGAAGCGGCTGCAGGTTGACACGGTAAATCCCGCGGCATTTGAGGCCTATATGCGGGGGCGCTCCGCGCTCGACAGGTGGACGGCGGAGGATTCGGCGGAGGCGCTGCGGTATTTCCAGTTGGCCGCGAAGCTGAACCCGAATTACGCGCTGGCGTTTGTGGGGATGGCAGAGTGCTACGTCTATGGAGTGGCGGGCGTGAGTGAGAAGGCCGCTCTGGATGGCGGATTCAACGCGATCTCGCAGGCACTTCGATTGAAGCCGGATATGGGTGAAGCGCACGCCATTCTGGGGATTTTGCTTGCTGAACGAGATTGGAGCTTTTCGGGCGCCGAAGCGGAATTGAAGAAGGGAATAGCTCTAAGTCCGAACTTCGCGGCGGCGCACCATACGTATTCTCATCTGCTGATTGACCTGGGCCGATACGACGAATCATTGGGCGAGACTAAGAAGTTCATGGAACTTGATCCTGTATCGCCGACGCCGAGCGGGCACCTGGCGTATCAATACCTTGCTTCACGGCAATGGGATCTTGCGATCGATCAGTATCGAAAAGCTCTGGCTCTTGACCCTGCCCAGACCGGCGAATATTGCGAACTGGGTGAAGCTTACCTGGGGAAACACATGTTCCCCGAGGCGATAAAAGAGATCAAGCGGTCAGTAGAGATGTCGCACGGCGGATCGCAGCAAGCTTTCTACCTCGCGCGGCTAGGTAACGTTGTGGCTCAGTCGGGTCAGCCGGGCGAAGCGATGAAGATACTCACCAAGCTGCCACCTGACAACCCTTCTGATGCTGCCTACGTATATGCCGGGCTTGGTGAACGTGACAAAAGTATCGCACTTCTGACGGAAGCCTACCGTCAGCACACATTTCCACTCGATGCCGGCCATCGCGTGGAGTGGGATCCGCTGCGCTCAGATCCGCGCTTCAACGAATTGCTTCATCGCGTAGGACTTCGGTGAGCGAGCTTTTCAAAAAGAATGATCGAGCAGCGATGGCGTTGGATTGATCGGGGCACCGCTTCGCGGACCCCATGTGCGAGACAGTGGGGCATCGAGTTCTTAAGAAGCCATCGGTCGATTGCGCATCTGGGTGGGTACTTCTGGGTGAGGTTGGATTGCGGGAAAGTGCTGTAGGATCAGGGTGGAGCGGTGCGGATGAGTGTAAAGGCCCTTTATCCCGGGACGTTTGATCCGCCGACGAATGGGCACATCGACCTGATCCAGCGCGGGGCGAAGCTGTTTGAGCATCTGACGGTGGCGGTGCTGCGGAATCCGATCAAGAATCCGCTGTTCACGGTGGACGAGCGGGTGGAGATGCTGACCGAGTCGACGGCGGCGATCGGGAATGTGAGCGTGGCGACGTTTGACGGGCTGATGGTGGATTTTGCGCGGCAGCTGGGGGCGACGGCGGTGCTGCGGGGGATTCGCGCGATTTCGGACTACGAGCATGAATTCCAGATGGCGCTGATGAATCGGCGGCTGGCGCCGGAGATTGAGACGGTGTTTCTGCAGCCGGCGGGGCGGTACTCGTTTGTGAGCTCGCGGATGCTGAAGGAAGTGTTCAGCTTTGGGGGCGAGGTGGCGGGGCTTGTGCCGCCGAATGTGCTGAAACGATTGAAGAGCAGGATGAGTGGTCAGTGATCAGGGGTCAGTATCAGGGGGTCAGAGATCAGAGATCAGTGATCAGAGATCAGGACGAGTGAGTTGGGCGTAGTGAGTAGTGAGTAACGAACGCACATTAGGGATTGAGAACAGGGATTAGTAAGACGGGGGCTGCGGGAGGTTCGAGGGTGTCGGACTTTGTTGCACTGAAGCCGGAGTCGATTCAGCGGGAGATCAGGAATACGCTGTTTGGCGATGTACCGCTGAAGGATGTGGTGCGGGCGCATCCGAAGATGACGCTGGCGGAGCCGTGGGCTGCGTTTCAGCGGGCGCGGGATTTGCACGACGCGGGCGATGCAGAGGGTGCGAAGCGGGAACTGCGTCCGGTGCTGAAGACGCCGCAGCTGGAGACGCGGATCTTTCTGCAGGCGTGGCATAACCTGCGCGAACTGGGCGAGAAGCCTCCCGCGGAGCGTGCGAAGGAGGTTCTGGGGATTGTGGTCGAGGTCGGCATGCCCAAGGGGTTGGACATTGTGGCGGCCTATCGCGATCACCGGGCGCGGTATTTCAACTATGGCGGGGCCGGGGTGCTGTGGGAGCGACGGGACGAGACGCTGGATGGGCTGATCGATGAACTGCTGCAGGCAGGGAGCGTGGTGGCGAATGCGATTCCGCCATGGACTCAGCCAAAGCCACCGGAGCCGAAGAACGGCATGGTCCGCATCAATCTGCTGACGCCGAGCGGGATTCATCTGGGGCAGGGTCCGACGGAGGCACTGAACCAGGATGCGATGGGGGGACCGATTCTATCGGCCGCGTACGGGCTGATGAAGAGGCTGGTGGAGTTGAAGAGGGAGTCGAGCGAGCAGAAAGACTGAGAGGCACGGACGAGGGAACAAAGGGGACAAGGGAACGAGGGAACAAGATGACGAGGAACGAGAGCTACTGGCTGACGGCTGGTAGCTTTTTTGTTTGTCCGTCATTCGAGGAAGGGGATTTGATCGGGACTTGTTGGCGGAAGGGGAGGTAGAGGAGAAGGAAGAGGGCGAGGGCGACGAACTCTCCGGTGAGGATGTACCAGGGCCAGGGGCCGAGATAGTCGAGTAGGGATGGGGTGGGCGGTTTGTGGAGCAGGAACATGTAATCGGTTTTGAAGAGGAAGTCGAATGTGCCGACGAGGAGGGCGTAGATATTGGCGCTAATGAGGGAGCGGGTGACGGAACCGGGGCGCGGGCGTAGCTGGCCGGACCAGATGAGATAGAGCGTGGCGCAGACGATGAGTCCGTGGTCGACAAAGAATTGGACCGACAGGAAGGGCGTGGGGTTGACGAGGTTGGGCGTGAAGAGGGATTGGGTTGCTCCGGCGATGGCCCAGTAGTAGGCGATGTCGAAGATGGCGCGGTTCAGGGTGAGGAGCGAGATGACGATGAGCCAGAGGGAGGCGTCGCAGAGTTCGAGGGGAATGTGGTTGGGGAACATGGTCGCGCCGGTGGCGGCGAAGTAGACGTACATCGATAGAGACGCTGCGGCGGTGAGGATCGCGAGGATGTAGCGAATGGATTTGTGGCCTGGAAGTTGATTGCGATGCGCGAGGGCGAGCAGAGCCGCGAGGGCTGGGACCGTGCAGAGGATCGCAAGGTGAGCGAGCGAAAACATGCGCAGGCCGGCCGGCATGGAGGTGTGAAGGAATTAGAACATTGCCGAGGGACTAGGGACCAGGGCACTAGGGACCAAGGGGACGAGGGTGGCTGTTAGTGACGGGTGGTGGCGGTGTGGGGCCTTCTTGCGGATTGATGATCGCGGTCGCTAGTTGGGGGACGTTTGGAGGCGATGCTTTCGTGGTGATAGTAGTCGAAGCGGGCGGGTTCGCAGGTGTGCTCGGCTTCGAGGTGGGCGAGATCGGATTCGTGGGTTGAGGTGGCAACTGTGATGAAGCATTGGTCGCAGATGGAGTCGATGGTTCCGTCGCTGTTGATGCGGTGCGGGAACGGCATACGGGTTCCTCAAGGATAGCTTGGGAGTGCGGCTAAGAGTAGCATCGGGATCGGGCTTTGGTAACTAGGGAAATCACTGATGCACCCAAGTGCTATTTAAGCGTTGTTGCAGAGCAGATAAGGTGGGTGTGAGTCCATTAGCCCGTGGACTCGTCCTCGAAAGGCCCGCAGTGCTCTTATGCTGACGCGGGCCTTTCTATTTGTCCCGCGAACAATCGAGTTCAGCTTGCGTGCAGTTGATCCATGTCGCGCGCCAGGTCTTTGCGGAGAGCGATGAGGAGGGGCCGCCGGCTTTCCGCGCCAGTTGCCTCCTGGCTGTAGACCTCGGGTTGAAGGCGCTCGAGTGTCTCTCTGATCTCTTCGATTTCGTGCAGCAGATGAGTACGCTCTTCATTCGACATAAGGGGTCTAGAACCGGGTCGGGGGAATTAGTTTCGGGGATTTGAGACCAGGTTGTGGATTGGTGCCGGGCGGCCCTCCGGTGCGGGGGCTTATAGATGGTTGATAATCCCCGGGTTTCACCCGGGACCATTTTTGGTGCGTCCCTCCTGGACGCTTTTTGTGCGGAAACATATCTGATCAGATGTGAGCATCGCTCCCAGGTCCCCAAGTGCGAGGGATCCTTCGACTTCGCTCAGGACAGGCTCTGGGACGCCAGGCGATAAATGGGGCGCATGCTCAGAATGTTGTGTTTTGCGATGGGCGGGAAATCTGGGAAAATGGAAGCATCATGACAGTTACTGCTCCTGCGAAAGTTTTTGCCGACCGGATTGGGCGTATTGAGGTTTCTGCAACGATGGCCGTGGCCGCCGAGGCTGCGAAGCTGCGTGGGCAGGGCGTGAACCTGGTGGATTTTGGTGCGGGCGAGCCGCACTTTGCCACTCCGCGACATATCAAGGACGCGGCGATCTCGGCGATCGAGGCGAATTTCACACGCTATACCGTGGTTCCGGGAATCCCCGATGTTCGTAAGGCGATTGTGGACCGCCACTCGACGGATTTCGGATCGGAGTATGCGGTCGATGAGGCGGTGTTCACGACCGGCGGAAAGCTGGCGCTGTTCAACACTATTCAGGTGCTCATCGATCACGGCGATGAGGTGATTCTGCCGGTGCCGTACTGGGTGAGCTTCAAGGACATCATTCAGTATGCGGGCGGGAAGGTGATCTTCCTCGAGACGAACGAGGCTGAGAACTTCCGCATCACGGCGGACGCGATTGAGAAGGCGATTACACCGCGGACGAAGGCGATCATTTTGAATTCGCCGTCGAATCCGGCTGGGTCGGTGATGTCTGCCGAGGACCTGGAGCGGATTGTCCACCTGGCGCACGAGCGCGGAATTTATCTGCTGCTGGACGAGTGCTATGTGTACCTGAACTACGAGGGCAAGCCGGTGTCAGGCGGGTCGTACACGTTTGCGAAGGAGCACATCGTCATTCTCGGTTCGCTGTCGAAGACGTATTCGATGACGGGATGGCGTGCAGGTTATGCGCTGGCTGCAAAGCCGGTGATTGCAAACTTGAACAAGCTGCAGTCGCAGTCGACTTCAAATGCAACGAGCTTTGTGCAGAAGGCGGCTATCGCGGCTTTGGGAGGATCACAGGAATGTGTCTCGCAGTTCCGGACGGAGTTCATCGAACTGCGGGATTACATGCTGAAGAAGCTGGCGGAGATTCCGGGTGTGACGTGCACGAAGCCTGAGGGCGCGTTCTACGTGTATCCGAATATTGGGAAATTCATCGGCAAGGGCGGGATCCGGTCGGCGACAGAGCTGGCGACGAAGCTTCTACACGAGGGACATGTGGTGACGGTGCCGGGCGAGGCGTTCGGAACCGCCGAGCATATCCGGATGTCGTACCCGGTGACGAAGGAGAACATCGACGAGGGAACGAAACGTATGGGTGAGTTCCTGGGAAATCTGCGGTAGGTCCCTCAGGGGCTAAAGCCCGAGCTCATTTCACGTTTTAATGTACGGGCTGAAGCCCGTTCCCTTCAGTTCAGATAGAAGGCCCGGAGAGATCCGGGCCTTTTTGTTTTGTGGGTAGGTTTAGTTCTTTGTTCCATATCTCCAACAACGGGAGAGGTGGCACTTGGGCTCGCTTCACGGGTGGCATCACTCCCAGGTCTCAGAGTCGAGACCTGGGGCACCCGCATGGCGTCAACGGACAGGCAGCTCGGAACTGATGACGCCGGTGCCGGGGATGTAGCCTGGCTGCCACTCGGCGATGGAGGCCTTGTGGCGACAATCGAGGCACATGGTGTTGGCGAAGCGCGTAGCGCACGAAGGGCAGATGCCGCCGGTCTCGAACGTGTCAAAGCGGGTGCTGCATTGGTTACAGGTCCAGAAGGGGCCGACGGGCGGGGCGGTGTGACAGCTGGGGCAGGCGAATCCCTGGCGACGGGGGATTCTCTCGAGTTTGCGGAGAGCCTGGGCTTGTTTGAAACCGCTCCAGCAGTTCATCGCTGCGTAGGCGGCGATGAGTCCGGTCCAGAGGGATCGCGTCCAAAGAGCGAGAAGGATGAATCCAGCAACGCCGACGAAGCCGAGGACAGACGCGATCATGAGACTGCGAGCGCGGCCGAGGGGGAACCACAGTAGCGAGCGAAGTATCTGACCGCCATCAAGAGGGTAGATTGGGAGGATATTGAAGACAAGAAGCACGATGTCCGTGGTGAGAACCGCGCCGATAAGGCGGTATTCGTTTGGCATCGTGGATCGCCAATTCGCATATTGGGCAAGTTTGAAAGCTGCGTAAAGAATTGGCGCGAGTACGACGTTAACGAGCGGGCCGGCCGCAATGCTCCAGAGGGTGGCGCCAGGGCGCTGGGGTGGATCGACGTAAGCTACGCCGCCGAGGGGCCAGAGGAGAATGGTGTCGGCTTTGCCGCCAACGGAGCGGCAAGCCAGGGCGTGTCCGAACTCATGGAGAAGGACAATGCCAAAGAGGGCCAGGTATTCGAGGATGTTCCAGACGGGCGAGGTGTAGTGACGCCCGCGGGCCTGGATTTCGTAGACGGCGACGAGAAACCAGGTCCAGTTGAGATAGACGGTGACTCCGGCGATGCGAAAGATCTTGAATGAACCCTGGCCGCTGAACATGGAGGTAGCTTAGCTGAAGTGACGGTCGGAGTCGTGGGAAAAGCGTGTTAAGGCCGCACTTGCGGAACGTTTACAGCCAAAGATGCTACCCTTGTTTTTACCCAGGAAGGCCGGGCAGTTGCAGGGCTAAACCAGTTAAAAGAATAATGACCGCGGGGCAGATGAGCGTTTGCCCGAAACCAGAAATTTGCATTACTGTGCAAACCTAGCTTTTGTCGAGTAGGATGTGTTTTCCATGCCGAAGTCTATTGATTTTCGTCCAGTTATTCTTGCGGGTGGCAGCGGGACGCGGTTCTGGCCGCGGTCGCGCCGCGCACGGGCCAAGCAGGTGCTGGCGCTCGATGGCGAGCGCTCGATGATTCAGCAGACAGTGGAGCGTCTGAAGCCACTTGCTTCTCATGAAAAGACGTGGGTAATCACGAACGAGTTCCTGGCGCATGAGATTGCGGACCAGCTGAAGGCCGTGCCGCGGCAGCAGATTATTGAAGAGCCGGTGGCGCGAAATACGGCTCCTGCATGCGGGCTGGCAGCGTTTCTGATTGAGCGCGATAATCCCGATGCGGTGCTGGGCGTATTTCCCTCGGACCACGTGATCGCGGATGAGCCGCGATTCCTAAAGGCGTTGCAAAAGGGAATCGGGTTGGCTGCGGCGGGCGCCAACATTGTGGTGCTGGGCATTGAGCCGACGCGACCGGAGACCGGGTACGGCTATATCGAGACGGGCGAGAACTCGGAAGAGAAGGGCGCGCTGCGGGTCCGGCGATTTACCGAGAAGCCAAACCTGAATCGGGCCCAGGAGTTTGTGGCGGCGGGGAACTACTACTGGAATTCGGGAATGTTTCTGTGGTCGGCGAAGACGCTGGCCAATGCAGTGAGGGAGCACCTGCCGGAGACGGCTCCGCTGCTCGAGAAGATTGCCAAGGCGTATGGGACACCGCAGTTCGAGGATGTGTTCCGGGAGTGGTATCCGGCCTGCGAGAACATTTCGGTGGACTACGCAGTGCTCGAGCCGCGCTCTGCGAAGGGCGAGCATGCTTCGCACTTGTATTGCGTGCCGGCGGAGTTTGCGTGGAACGACCTGGGATCGTGGGCTTCGCTCTACGAGTACCAGATGGAGACGCGCCTGCGCGGCGATGGCGACGGCAACGTTGCCGAAACCGACGGGCACCTGACGATCGAGGCCGGGAACAACTACATTTACAGCCCGAAGAAATTCGTGGCGCTTGTAGGTGTAGAGAATCTGGTTATCGTGGATACCGAGGACGCACTTCTGATCGCGCACCGCGAGCACTCGCAGGATGTGGGCAAGGTGGTGAAGGAGTTGGGACTCTCGGGGCGGGACGAACTAATTTAAAGCTGCATTGTGGACTTAGATCAAGTATTTGACGTCTCTCGAAAAGCAGATTCTTCGCTTACCACCCCCAGACTTGTTGAAAACGTCTGGGGCCCCGTTCGCTCAGAATGACACCCTTTGAAGTTGAGTCGAATGCAACCAGCCTGGATCAGTCATGCAATTCACTAAGAAATTGCGCGAGGGTGTGCGTAAGGGTGAGATCACGTGCACTGTGCGGATCTGGTCGCGGCTGCAGGTGCGCGTGGGCGGGCGGTACAAGATGGAAGAGGGGGAGGTCGAGGTGGATTCGATTGAGCCGATCGGGTTTCCGGATATTACGCCTGAGCTGGCGCGGGCTTCGGGCTTCGCGGGGGTGCTGGGCCTGCTGAAGGTGGCGAAACACGGGAAGGGCGAGAGGATCTTCCTGATCCGGTTCCACTACGTGCGACCAAAGAGGAAGGCGTCGCCATCGCGCAAGGACAGTTGATCCTGATTATTTGCATCTGAATCAAGAAGGGCTTCGTTGTACATGACGAGATCGGGCGACGTGTGCCCGGTTGCCGGGTTTCGGCCCGGTGCTGGATTATAGATATCTCTGCAAGGAGAACGACTTAACTTCACGATGGCTCATCCTCAGATCAAGTTTGGAACGGACGGCTGGCGCGGCGTTATCGCCGATGATTTTACGTTTGCGAATGTGAGGACGGCGGCGGCGTCGATTGCGGCTTACGTTCATGCGCAGGAAGATCCCTCGAAGGCGATCTGCATCGGGTACGACACGCGCTTCGGCTCGAAGGCCTTTGCCCGGACATGCGCGGAAGTGGTGGCCGCGACCGGAATCAACGTGGCGCTGGCGAATGACATTACGCCGACTCCGGCGTTGAGCTACGGGGTGCGCGAACGCAAGGCGGCGGGCGGAATCATGATCACGTCGTCGCACAATCCGGCGCAGTGGAATGGCGTGAAGTACAAGGCGTGGTACGGAGGTTCGGGCAAGCCGTCGATCATATCGGCGATCGAGACTTACCTGGACAAGCCGGCTCCGCAGGTGAAGCAGGCAGCGACGATTGAAGAGGTGGATTTTCTCCCGCCGTATCTGAAGGCGATTGAGAGCTTCGCGGATCTGGATCTGATTGCGAAGTCAGGGAAGAAATTCGCGATTGACTCGATGTATGGGGCAGGGCGGACGATCCTGTCGGAGATTTTTACTCGCATCGGCGTGGATCACGTGCAGATTCGCGGGAATCCGGATCCGCTGTTTCCGGGAATCAATCCGGAACCGATTGAGCCGCATATTCGCATGCTCGGCGAGACGTGCGTAGCAGAAAAGTGCGACGCGGGGTTGTGTACGGATGGCGATGCGGACCGTATTGGCGCAACCGATGAGCATGGGAACTTTGTCGATCCGCACAAGATTTTTTCGGTGCTGCTGAGCTGGGTCCTTCGGCGCAAGGGCTGGCCGGGCGCGGTGACGCGTGCGTTCAATACGACGAAAATGCTGGACCGCATTGCGCAGAAACATGGGCGGGAGCTGATTGAGCATGGAATCGGGTTCAAGTTTGTGTGCGACTACATGCTGGAGCGCGAGATCGTGATGGGCGGCGAAGAGTCGGGCGGGATCGGATTTCAACGGCATCTGCCGGAGCGCGATGGGCTGCTGAATGCGCTCCTGCTGGCAAATGTGATGGCGGAGGAAAAAAAGACGCTGGGCGAGCTGGTGGCGGATCTGCAGAACGAGTACGGCGAGCATCAGTACGGGCGGATCGATTTGCATATTCCGGATGAGCTGAAGAATGGGGCGATCGCGCGTGCAAAGGCTCTGAAGACAGGTGACACAGCGATCGGCGGCATGGCAGTGCAGAGGCAGGAGACGCTGGATGGCGTGAAATTCTACCTGGATAATCCTGAGGCGAAGAGCAAGCCGAATGCGGCGGAGACGTGGATTCTGTTTCGTGCGAGCGGAACGGAGCCGTTGCTGCGGATTTATACGGAGTCGACGTCGAAGGATGCGGTCGCGAGGCTGCTAGAGAGTGGGAAGAAGTTTGCGATGGGCGGCTGAAGGCTAACTAAGGAGCCTGCAGGGTCGGTAAATGGCCGCGGTTCCATGCCTCATCGGTACGCCAGTTCTTCCCGCTGAGCCTGCGCTGTCCGCGAAGCAAGATATAGAGACAGAACGGTGATGTCGTCAGTCTGGCCAAAATGTTTCGCCGTCTGCGCTATGTACCGCGCCGACTCATTCGACACCTGCTGCGTCCGCTCAAAACCGAATAGCTCACCCTGATCGTTCTGTGCTTCGACCACCCCGTCTGATAGGAACACCAGTCGGTCACCGCGGTTCAGCTGGAACGTGGTCGCCTCATACTCCGCCTCGGCAATCACTCCCAGAGGCAGGCTCGGCATCACCGCCACCTCGCGCCCATCGCGATAGGGGCTGAGGTGCCCAGCATTGGCGATCGACGTAGTCCCATCCGGATAAACCCGCGCGCACAAGCACGTCGCATAGCACGGAGCGCAGTCTAGCTCCTTCACCGCCGTCCCCGGCGATGCCACCGCACCAATCAACACATGATTCAAGTGCTTCAGCACCGTCGCAGGATCATGCGACAGCTCATTCCGCAGCGCTCCCACCAGCGTGCTCGAGTTCATCGCGGCCTGCAGTCCCTTTCCGCTTACATCGCCAACAACAATCAGCAGCGAATCATCCTTCAGCGGCAGCACCTGGAAGAAGTCGCCGCCCACCCCATGCACCGGCAGGTAGGCACTCTCCAGCATGAAATTCTTGTTCGAAGGCAGCTGCGTCGGAATCAGCAATGCCTGCACGCTCTTCGCCGCCGAAATCTCTGCCGCCGATTTCTGCTCATCCTGGCTGATGTGAATGAATCTGTACAGAATCACAGCAATGAGGCTAAGCAGAAAGACCGTGTATGCCACGGTCCCAATTCCAAACACCACCGGCCCGAAATGAAATTTGTGCGATGCAAATGTATCCGGCAACCAATGTTTAAAGGCCGCATAGCTCAGCACTGAGTCCGCGGAATCTGCCATCGCGGCCAGAAAGAATGGCACCACCATAACGCCCGCTTCTTTCCTTCCCCCACGCCACGCGTAGTAAAGGAGCACCGTCACCAGCCCGCAGAACAGGACCTCCGCCACAATCGACAACACCTGGTACAGCTGCGGCAGATGAACGAAATACAGCAGCGGCAACACAATCACCGCAATCTGCACTGCCCGTACAAACCTGCGAGACTTCGTCGCCGTGAAATGAAGAATGAACTCCAGCGTAACCGCCATGAACAGGTGATTCGAAAACACCGTCAACACGCGATATGCGCCCAGCGAAACCTTACCCAGCCCGTAGGCTGCGTCAGCCGAACCTGTCGCTGCCACAGCCAGGCACATCAGCGAAAGCCACAGGTACTCCTGGTGATTTCTCTGCGCCAGGTAGAGAAATCCTCCCAGCACCGCGACGCAAATGAACAGGAACGTCACCACCGAACCCGCGATCACGTTCTCGTTCCACTGCCGCCCTACTGCCATCGACTGGCGCAGCCCCATTTCGTTCGCGGCTCCCACGTCAACACGCTGCAATAGTCCGCGGCTGATCGTGATGGTCGGCCCGGCCCATGTTCTGACCGCAATCACCGTCGGTCCCGACGACGCAGGATTCAGAGGCGCTACGACCGGCGGGGAAAGATACTCCGCGGGTGCATCCGTCATTCCCCGGGTATGACCCGCCTCTAGCCCGTTCACGTACACATCCACTTGCCCGGCGGAATTACCCGTCACCAGCAATGCAAGTTCCTGACTGCTTGCCATCTTGCTGATCGCCGCCACCTGCTCCGGCTGCAGTTTGAGCCGGTACCACCCATATCCCGAATAGGTGTCGAATCCCTGCTCTACAAGCGTCTGGCTCAGATTTACCGCCGGCCAGGTTGTGTCATCCAGCGCCGGATCGGCCCATAGTGGATCATCCCCGGTATGAAACTTCCACTGCCCGTCCAGATTCACAGCCCCGTGCAGCGGAACTGCAGTCGTCGGCGCAGAATTCGGCGATGCAACGCCAGCTTGCTTCGGCGTTTGTTGTCCTTCCGACGGAGCAGCCCAAAGGCCGGAAAGCAAAAACGAGCAGAGAACCGCTCGCAAAAAGAGCTGTCCCGCTGCTCGCCGATTGATTCGCATGCGTATCAATAAAATTAGAGCACGATCCGGCCGCTTGGCCCGTCTCGCGCGAGACAAAGCGGCACCTGCGACCGACCTGTCATCCTGTACGCGTTTTGAACCGGATCAGTTCCTACCGCCGGGCCTTCACTGCCTCTTTGGCATCCGCGTGTCCGCTTGCCGGAACCTCTGGCACTTCGGCCTTCGCCGCTTCGCCGATCCCAAGCTTCTTGCGGACCTCGCCATTCATCCTGGCAAAGATGTCCTTGTTTTCTTTCAGGAAATTCCGAGTGTTCTCGCGTCCCTGTCCGATGCGCTCGCCGGAGTAGCTGTACCACGCGCCCGACTTCTCCACGATATTGTGCGCGACTGCGAGATCCAGCACATCGCCCTCGCGGCTGATGCCTTCCCCGTAAAGAATGTCGAACTCGGCCTCCCGGAACGGCGCCGCAACTTTGTTTTTCACAATCTTCACCTTGGTCCGGTTGCCGACGACCGAGTCGCCTTCCTTGATGGCAGCGATCCTGCGAATATCCACGCGGACCGACGAGTAGAACTTCAGCGCGCGTCCGCCCGTCGTCGTCTCCGGATTGCCAAACATCACACCAATCTTCTCGCGAATCTGATTGATGAAAATCAGAGACGTCCGCGACTTCGCAACCGTGCCCGTCAGCTTCCTGAGCGCCTGCGACATCAAACGCGCCTGCAATCCCACGTGGGAATCGCCCATCTCGCCATCGAGTTCGGCCTTGGGCACCAGCGCAGCCACCGAGTCTACAACAAGCACGTCGATTGCGCCCGACCGTACCAGGGCCTCCGTGATCTCCAGCGCCTGCTCGCCCGAGTCCGGCTGCGAAACCAGCAGATTATCGACATCCACGCCCAGTTTCTTAGCATAGGCAGGATCGAGCGCATGCTCGGCATCCACGAACGCCGCCAGGCCGCCATTCTTCTGCGCCTCAGCGATGATCTGCAACGTGATGGTGGTCTTGCCCGAAGACTCCGGCCCAAAGATCTCGATTACGCGGCCACGGGGCACGCCCCCAACGCCCAGAGCTCCGTCAAAGCTGATCGATCCCGTCGAGACCACAGAAATCGGGACCAGCGCCTCCCGGGACCCCAGGCGGACAATGGACCCCTTTCCGAACTGCTTTTCGATCTGGCTTAGAGCTAATTCAACGGCTTTAGCGCGCTCATCGGCGACTGGCATGGTGCTTCTCCTCTACATTTGCTTCGCTTTGCGCGCCTCGTCTGGAAGGTCAAAAACACGCGTCGGCTACTCGATTTCGAACGGATTCTAGCAGTTCGTGACATTCCAATGATATCGGAAAAGCGAACAAAAGGTGAATAGAATGGCACCCTTGTATCGACCATCACGAATCCAGAGGAAAACCCGGTACAGAACCAGCTTTACTGACTCTGATTACTGACGTACGCCCCTACCCGCGTCTCCTTCTGCGTCAGCACATCGCAAGCCCGGTCCAGCTCCTCATACGCAGCGTCATGATCCTTCCGGAACGCCCGAAACGCATCCTCGCTCTTCCACCGGTCAATCGTCAGATACGACCCCGCGGCATACGCATCTCGCAGCAGCTCTGTACCGAGATACTCTGCCGACCGGCCGAACAGCTGCGCCCAGCTCCCTTCGGGCCCGTAGGCCGATTCAAACGCAGCTACCTTCTCCTCGGCAATCTCGAACTGCCACACCACCACGAACATGCATCCCTCGATTTCTTCTCCATCCTAGCGCACCCCTCCATCTACGGAGCTACACTGGCATCCATGCCAACTGCGACCATCGACGAGCTCCTCGCGCAAACAATCAAAGGCGATTACGACAACGACAAAGCCTGGGACGCGATCCACTCACTTCGCGCGACAGGATCGCGCGAAGTCTTCGACAAAGCGGTCGCCTGGTGCCGGGCCGACGAGCCCCTCAAGCGTGCTCGCGGCGCCGACATTCTCGCCCAGTTCGGCCACACCGCCGAGAACCAGACCACTCTCTTCGCCAGCGAATCCTTTCCAGTCCTGGCCGGCATGCTGGACTCCGAAACCGACCCCGTCGCCCTCAGCGCCATCGTCACCGCTTTTGGACACCTCGAAAACCCCTTCATCATTCCCCAGATTCTCCCCTTCAGCTATCACTCCGATACCGACGTCCGCTACGGCCTGGCATTCACACTCGGCTGTTTCGCAGATGACGAGCGCACGGTCTCAACCCTCATCAAGCTCATGAGCGACAAAGACAGTGAAGTCCGCGACTGGGCCACCTTCGGCCTCGGCGGTCTTGGCGATTTCGATTCGCCCAAAATTCGCGAAGCGCTTTTCAAAAACATCAGCGACGAAGACGAGGACGTTCGAGAAGAAGCCGTGGTCGGTCTGGCAAAACGCAAAGACCCTCGTTCGCTTCCCGAAGTCATAAGTGGATTGAAGGATAAGGAGCGGGCACCCCGCGCCCTGGAAGCCGCCAACTTTCTCCTCGACCGCTTCAACGACCCCATCGAAGATCCGGCCGCCGCTCTGAAAGCCCTCCGCGACCAATTCCCCGATCAAGGCTGAACCCGTTAAACCAGGCAAGTGGTTCAGAGTTCAGGTTCACAGGTTCCACTTAGAATTGATACTCAGGCGGAGTAACTCCTTTGGCCCGCAGATACATTTCAGCCGACGCACGATGATGTGTCGTATGGTCGAGCATTCCAAGTAAGAAATCGGTTCCCGAACCCTCTCCCCCTTCGGTCTTGTACGTCTTCGTCACCTGTTCAGGCGTTAGCGCTTTCACTTTGACGATGGCATCGTCGAACGACTGTCGCACGAAGGCGATCACATCCTCTTTCGATTCCGACTTAGGCTTTCCAGGATTCGGCTTTTCTCCGGAGAACGCCACAAGGAAGTACGAGAGCCCCTGGGAAAGATGAACCAGTTGTTCCCCGAAGCTCATCTGAGGGGCAGTCAATTTGAATCCGTAATCTGCAGCCGGCATGGCTTCGGCCACCTTGAGGGTAAAGTCTCGCGAAGTCGTCAGATGCTTCACGATGATCGATTGCAAATTCGACTGGGCAGCGAGCGGAAGAGCTATGAACAAACATAGGGTCGCAATCGATGCTCGAATGGCAAGACTGAAGCGCCTATTGGTGCATAAGGTTTGTGTAGACGGCTTTTTCATCAAGGATGTCCTTTCTCAGTTCTCTTTGCCCCGGAGAGCTTGATGCTAAGCGAGAGATCAGACGATTGCCAATCCCAGACTCTCCAGACAAATCCGCTTGCAGTTGAAACGGGCATTCCGGCTTCAGTCTTAGGCTCTGGTAATTTGCAATTTATTGTCAGGGCAGAAAATTCGCGCATCTCTCTTCTGTCTTCGCGTACACTGGCCGCATTTCCGGAGCGAACAATATGTCCTGGTTCATACTCGCCTGGCAGCGTGCCACCGACTTCAGCGGCCGGTCTCGCCGTAAGGAATACTGGTACTTCACATTGTTCAACTGCATTGTCTTTCTCTTCCTGCTTCTGTTTGCCATACCCTTCAGCGCGGATGAGAAACCCTCCCTCCTTCCTCTTGGGCTCATGGGAGCGTACTCCCTCATCGTCATGGTGCCTGGCCTTGCCGTCACCATTCGCCGCCTCCACGACATTGGCAAAAGCGGCTGGTGGTATTTCATCGCCTTCGTCCCCCTTGTCGGCGGATTCGTACTCTTCTTCTTCACTCTCCTGGACAGCGAGCCCTACGCCAACCAATGGGGTCTCGATCCCAAAGCCGCCGAGCGCGCTCCCATGCCGACCGCTCCGATCTATCCCTGACTTCCTGTCTGATCATCCACGCATGCGTCTCGCGTCTGGGACGCACCGCGAACAACGGTCTGTGATCTCCGATACATTCTGCGGTGATACGCTTCGCTACCCTGCACTCAATTGGGAATTTGGACCTGAATGGTCCATATCAAGTGCGCCGGTCGGTGAACGCATGCAATCTTATCCAGCAGACGGTTCCGCCTCTGAAAAGTGCAACTCCTCCATGCAGCTCACACGAGCCGCAGACTATGCCGTCCGCGTCATGATTTATCTCGCCCAGCTGCCCGGGGAGACCCGTGCCCTCCTTCCCGATCTCGCCCATGCCACGGATGCACCCGAAAGTTTCCTCTCCAAGGTCCTTCAGTCCCTCGCGCACGCCAAGCTCATCTCGTCGCGTCGCGGCAAGCTCGGCGGGTTCGCCATCCTTCCCGCAGGACATTGCGCCACACTGCTACAGATAATCGAAGCCATCGATGGCCCCATCTGCCTCAATGTCTGCCTTCAAGGAGGAAAAGGCTGCGAACGCAGATCCGCCTGTCCCGCTCATCCTGTCTGGGCACGTGCCCAGCGCGCCATGCTCGAAGTACTCATGTCCGCTACCGTCACCTCCATGGCAACCAACGCCTTACCCTCGGGATCGGTTTCGCTTCCCTTCGCCTGAACTGGGAACCTCAAGTTGCCTGATCGATCCGCGAACCTGTTGTTCAGGTGGGATACGATGAACTCCGCTGGAACTTTGACCTGCTGTTCCCCGTCAGCCACCTCGAGCTCGTTCCTCCACACAGCCTGGACTCCGTAAACCGGGCTATCTGCATCTAACCCTTTCGAGGTCTTCCGAATGCGCCGACATATTGCTCCTCTGCTCGCTCTTGCCGTTCTCGCCACTCTTCCCACAGCCTGCAAAAAACAGATCGACACCGCCCAATTTAAAGCTGCCATCAACAACTCATACGCGGGAAAACACGAGTGCCTCTGGCCCGAGCCCATTAAGATGCCGGCCGAAGCCGATCCAGCCAAGGATGACCGCACCCGTGACTTTGACGCGCTAACCGACGCCGGACTCCTTGCTCGCGCTCCGGAGGAGAAGAAGCGCTTCCTCATCGGCTCCAAGCAAGTGAATCTCTATGACCTCTCCGACAAAGGCCACACTGCCTGGACGCCCGATGCAAGCAACCCCGGTTACGGCAACTTCTGCTTCGGGCACTTCAACGTCACCGCCATCACCGCCGCGGTTCCCAACGACGCAACCAACCCAACGCAGTACACGGTCACCTATCAATATGAAGTCGAAGGCATCCCCGGCTGGGCCAACACGCCTGAGTCACGACGCGCCTTCCCCAAGATCGCCAAGGACACCTCGATTCAGTCCGCGACAGCCACCCTCGTCAAGGACAGCAACGGCGGCTGGGTCGTGCAGCCATCTACCCCTCAGAGCGAGCCTCCAGTCCGTCCGTAACCTTCGCAACTCGGAGCCATCAGCGCGATCCACACTGCTGATGGCTTCCTTTCCTAATTTTTGGTCCCTTTGTTCCCTCGTCCTGTCTCCTCGTTCATTGCCCCCACTTCATCCCTTCGGTTGATCGCCCGTCCCACCTACCGCCCCGTATACTTGGCCCATGTTTCCGGTAATCCGCGCGTTGAGCCTCCCCGCCCTTTACATGGCGGTCGCTTCATCTCTCCTCTCTGCACAGGACAAGCCCACCCAGGGCGCCGACTCCGCACCTAAAGTCGAATCCAACCACGCCGTTCAGCTTGATGCCGAGCACCGCGTCATCACCGCCGGCGGATTCGTCAAATCCGGCCCCATCGTCTTCCAGGACATCTCCGAAAAAGCGGGCCTCAATAAGTGGACCCACCACATGGGCACGCCCACGAAGGACTACATTATTGAGACCAAGGGCTCCGGCGTCTGCCTCATCGATTACGACAACGACGGCTGGCTCGACATCTACATCGTCAACGGCTCAACTCTCGAAGCACTCGCCGGCAAAGCCAGTGCTCCACACGCCGCGCTCTTCCACAACAACCACGACGGCACATTCACTGACATATCCGCAAAAGCCGGCGTCCAGAACGATCGCTGGGGCATGGGCTGTGCTGTAGCCGACTACGACAACGACGGCTACCCAGACCTCTACGTCTCCAACTTCGGTAAGAATCGCCTGTACCACAACAACAAGAACGGAACATTCACCGACATGGCCGGACCGTCCAACGTCACCCTCGGCAACTGGTCAACCGGAGTCACCTGGGGCGACTACGACGGAGACGGCAAAGTCGATCTCTTCGTAGCCGGCTATCTACACTGGGATTGGGACAACCCTCCAGCCAAAGGCGGCGAGGGCGGCTCCAGCAATTCCTTCTGCACCTTCCGCGGCGAAGCCACCGCCTGCGGTCCGCGCGGCCTCAAAGGCGAGCCCGATCATCTCTTCCACAACAACGGCGATGGCACCTTCACGGATGTCAGCGAGAAAGCTGGCGTAGGCGACAAGCCCGGCTATTACGGACTCGGCGCGGTCTTCGTCGACATCAACAATGACGGAAAGCCCGATCTCCTCGTAGGCAATGACTCCACGCCCAACTACCTCTACATCAACAAAGGCGACGGCACCTTCGAAGATGATAGCTACGCGTCGGGCTACGCTCTGAACGAAGCCGGACGAGAAACCGCGTCCATGGGCATCGCCGTGGGTGACACCCAGAACAAAGGCATGCTCGACGTCTTCAACACCACCTTCTCTGACGACTACAAGCCCCTCTACCGCAACGAGGGGGACGCCAACTTCACTGACGTCAGCTACCACATCGGTCTTGGCGAAGTCACCGTGCCCTTCCTCAGCTGGGGCGACGCCTTCTTCGACTACGACAACGACGGCTGGAAAGACCTCATGATGTCCGACGGCCACGTCTACCCGCAGGCCGACAAGTACAACTGGGGAACAAGCTGGAAGGAGCGCCCCATGCTCTTCCATAACCTTCAGGGCAAATCCTTCGAGAACGTGCCCGCCGTAGAAGGCACGGGCCTCGCCGCGGTCATCGCAGGACGCGGCATGGCGGTAGGCGATCTCTTCAACGACGGGAAAATTGACGCCGTCATCAACGTGATGGACGGTCATCCCGTTCTTCTCCGCAACGTCGACCCCAACCGCAACCACTGGGTCGAGCTCAAGCTCACCGGCAGCGGCAAAACTCCGCGCGACGCAACTGGCACTGTCGTCTACCTGACTGCTGGAGGAGTGAAGCAGCGCGGCGACGTCATCAGCGGCGGGAGCTACCTCTCGAATAACGACACGCGCCTCCACTTCGGCCTCGGTGTCGCGACGAAGATCGATGACATCGAGATCCACTGGCCCGACGGCAAGGTCCAGCACGCCACCGCTGCCCTCGACAAGATCACACCCTTCAACGAATCCAAGTAGTTTGCATCGCGAATCAAGGTGGGAGTAAGAATAGTGAGTAGTGAACAGGGGCCATGGTGACCAGAGATTGGTACGTGAGGCTGACTGCTGCCCTTGATCCCCGAGTGCGAGAGACCTGGGGGAACCTTCCAACTTCCTGCTTCCTGCTTCCTAAAAGCAAAGAGGCCGGAACCGCTTGGTCCCGGCCTTGAAATCAAACGACGAAACTTAGTTCATTCCTACTTCCGTAGAAGTACCGGTGATCGTCTTTGCGATGTCACGTTCTGTCTTTGGCTGAACGGTAAGATCCGTCTGCGTACCGCCATGCCCAAATCGCACAGTCATTAAGTGGTATCCGCGCTCATCGCGAAGAAACACAAGGCTGTTCTTGCCGGAGGGCTGAAGTGTTCGCGTCGTGCGGACCAGGAACTCTGAAACCACTCCGCTCTCCATGCTGAGCACCGTCAGGTGATTGTCCGACTCGCGAATCACGCGATAGTGCCCTGCCGGGAAAGACTTTTGATTGGCTGCGAAGGCAAACGGAATGTTTACCTGCGAGGCATCCTGTGCGTTAATGTTTCGCGCATTCAGCATGCCCAGGGTTACGACGATTGCAACTGCGAAGAACGCAGCACGCGCCTTCAACTTGTTCATCACGGGGGAAACCGCGGCTCTGATTTTCATGTGTTCAGTACTCTCTCTTTCCTTGATTCAATCGAATCTCGATCAGCCTTAACTATGCGGCGTTTTCTGTCTCCACACTTGATTCAGCAGCCCGCCTTCTTGCTCAAAACACCCAATCTATTTCGTTCATTTCGCAATAAATTTGGAGTCGATTCCTTTCACGTCAACATCGTCTCCTTAGTCCGATACGGTTGCCCGTGCTTTCGCGGCAAAGGTGAGATCAGAAATCTCTCTCGATCCATCGAAAATTTCGCTGTAACGATTCGCATCTTCGCGACACCATAATCCAGGACCAAGCACCCGCCTTCCCCGGCCTCCCCCGCGTGCGGTCCCTGCCAGGTGCGTTATGAAGAAGGTTGTTCAGTGGATGGCCGGCATACTCGCCGGCATCATCGGATCGGTCGCGGTGTACTACCTCACCCGTCCCGCTCCGCCTCCAGCTGTCACCACGTTCGAAGGCATGGTCTACTCCGGCAGTTCTCCCGTTGCGCACGCCATGGTCCAGCTCGATCTGGATGGCGTCGTGAACATCTCCGGCCCCATTCACGACATCACCAACGAAAACGGCGCTTATCGCTTCGAACTCACCGGACTTCCCAACAACGCGTCCGCGAAGCTTCTTGCCACGGCAAACGGATACGCGGCCTCCTCCGCTCAATCGCTTCTAAGCCCGCTCCAGCGCGAAACGCATCTCGATTTCCCTCTCAGCCCAGTCGTCATCAGACCCGCTCCGCCTTCCGGCTTAGGAGCCGCAGTCGGGCAGCACACTGCCACGCCCGCGCAGATTCACATTCCGCTCTATATCGCGAAAGGTGCATCGCAAGCGATGAAGATCCAGATAGCGCACTAATTTGAAAGAGGCCAGCAACTGGTAACTGGAGTCTAGTGCAGATAGTCCGGTGCGCGCACAATCCGCATCAGTTCCCCGTGATCCAGCCAGTTCAACTCGCAGTGTTCGCAATCGTCGATGATCACATTCCCCGGGCCGTTGTAGAAGTGCGTCTCCATCTGACGATGGCAATGAGGACATCCAATCTTACGCATCAGATCGTGCCTGTCTGGTGTCGGCGCAACCAGCGTACCCGGTTCTCCGGCCCGCAAGGCCTCGACCAGCGCCACAAACGCGCCCATCGGTATCAGCATCCCCCGGCACTTGGTGCAGTAGCGAATCCGGATCTTCGCCATCGCCGCGTGCTTTAGCGACACTGTGCAGACAGGGCATTCCTCGCCCGACTCCACCTCCAGCACGCTCACGCCCTCATCGTCCTTTGATGGAAAGAAGACGCTCTTGCAGTATTCGCACGTTAGGCAATCTTCATCGTCATTCAGGCGCATCGTAGCGCCGCACGATGGACAGTTCATTGCTCTCTGCCGCACGATGGACAAAATTTCGCGCCATCTGGAATTGCCTGACCGCAATCGACACAGTTCCTTTGTCGACCCGCGCTCAGGGTAAGAACATCATCCTCATCAACCAGCGGATTCTTCGTCCCCGTGACTCTCGGCTCGCTCCACTCCATGTCATCTACGAACTGTCTCGCGAAGAAATTCGGAGCCATCATGCGCCTCCTTAAGGGATGATCAGTAAGCAACCTTGTTTCACCACACGTCACAACATTTCCGACTTGCACTCCTCTAGTTCCGTCTCACAACATGTGCCCGTAAACGCGTTGCAGCTGACAGTTACGATCCGCACTAACGCCAGTTCTTGCTCGGAGGCTTCATGCTTCGCACACTCCTCGCGCTTTCAATGGCCTGCATCGCTATCACGTCAGCCTCTGCAGCAACCGATCCATTTGTCGGTGACTGGAAGCTCAACCCATCCAGGAGCCACATCTCCGATCAGATGAAAGTGAACTGCATAGAATCGAATAAGTGCGTCTTCAATCTCGGACCGGTCGCCGAAACCATCGTTCTCGATGGAACCGACCAGCCCGGCGAATTCGGCACCACGCTCGCCGTCGCCGTTGAAGCACCTGACCGTTGGAAGGTCATGCGGAAGAAAGATGGCCATCTCATGATCTCCGCGATCTGGAGCCTTTCGAGCGACGCCAATACTCTCATCGACGACTTTACCAGCATTCGTTCAGACGGCACGACCAACAACATCAAATACACCTACAAGCGTTCCGGACCAGGCACGGGCTTCACGGCCACCTGGATTGGTACGCCCCAGGCGATGACCTCGCCAGTCGTCCTCCAGATCCGCCCTTACGAAGAAGACGGCCTCTCCTTCTCCGACTCAAGAGGTCAGGACACAAACAACGTCAAGTTCGATGGCAAAGACTACCTTCACTCCGGACCCAACTCCCTAGCAGGCTTCGTCTCCTCCGGGCACAGGTCAGCCTCTCATTCCATCGAACTTACCGATAAAGTAAGTGGCACGCTGCTCCGCACTCGCCGGCTCGAGCTCTCTCCCGACGGGAAGACCCTCAGCGTCACCGTCCAGATTCCCGGCCGAACCGAACCCGACACCCAGGTCTTCGAACGACAATAGCCGCAGGGCAAATAAAAAGGGCGGACCGTTTGGTCCGCCCTGAATCTCTTTGCCAGAGAATGTACAAAACCATTTCAGGAGGCAGTCTTAGAGTACCCCCCTCCCCCCTTCCCGTCTTGAGTCCTTCGGACGACCCCTGTATCCATCAATCGATTGAGAACTTCCTCAACAATTAAAAGCACTTATTCCAACCCCCTCTTAGCCCTCATAATCGAATTAGCGTTCCGCCTGCCATCTGGATCGACCCACTTTGCCGCGAGCTGATTCGAATCCGTCAACCATGAGGACCTGTGATTCCACCCCGGTCTCGCGAGCATTCCCGTCCCGCGGAATCCTCTTTTGGATCCTTTCTTTTTCATTCCTCTTCGCTGCGACCGCTCGCTCTCTCGAACCCGCTACTCCGCTCGCTAGTTTCAGCCGCCAGTCCTGGGTCATGGAAAACGGCCTACCCCAGAACACCGTCCAGACGCTCGCACAGACTCCAGACGGATTCCTCTGGATCGGCACCGAAGTGGGCCTCGTCCGATTCGACGGCAACAGCTTTGTCGTTTTCGATCAAAATTCGAAACCGTCGCTTCCCGGTAACGGCGTCCAAGCCCTACTCGCCACTGCTGACGGCATCCTCTGGGTCGGCACGTCTGACGGCCTGGCCAAACTCCAGAACAACGCTGTCACCACCTTCACCGTGGGGAACGGGCTCCCCTCCAACTCCATTCGTTCTCTGCAGTCAGGACCTGATGGTTCCATCCTCGTTCAGACCCAAGCGGGCAACGTCGCAATAGCGGGCTCTCGTATCGACCCTGTTCAATCTGGCAACCCGGGAGTTCTCTTCTCGGGTGCATTGGGAAATGGCGTCAGCGTGGAAGTCAGCAGAACCGCTATATCTGTAACGTCAAAAAACCATACTCAGCAGAACTTCACCGTTGGTCGTGATCTTCCTGGCACCCGCATACAATCCGCCTTTGCCGATCGCTCTGGCTCCCTCTGGATCGGCACCAACGCCGGCCTCGTACGCTACGCCTCCGGCAAGCTCGACCGCTTCCCCCTCACCGACCCACTAGCAACAGCCTCCGTTCTCTCCATCTTGGAAGACCACGAAGGCAATCTCTGGGTCGGCACGGAATCCGGCGGCCTCCACATCCTCCGCGACGAGCGCTTCCGCACCCTCGGCGCACGCGACGGACTCTCTTCCGACTCCACCACAACAGTCGTCGAAGACTCCGCGGGCACTCTCTGGGTCGGGACCAGCGGCTATGGCCTCAACGCGGTCACTCGCAGCGGCCCAGCCTTCAGCAAAACGAAAACCTACACCGTCCGCGAAGGCCTGACTAGCGACATCGTCCTCTCCCTCGCCGCCGCTCCCGATGGCGACCTCTGGGTCGGCACTCCCGACGGGCTCAACCGTATCCACCACGGCGTAATCACCACTTTCACCACTGCCGACGGCCTTCCCGACGATTTCATTCGCTCACTCCACGTCGATACTGACAACTCTCTCTGGACAGGCACCCGCCGCGGTCTCGCGCACCTCACTGCCAGCTCACCTTTCCACATCGACACTTTTACTCAGTCCACCGGGCTTGGCAGCGACCTCGTCGGTGCCATGTCTCGCGATACAAATGGCAACCTCTGGGTTGCAACTCTCGCCGGCCTCTCCCGCCTGACCAGCAGCCCAAAACCCGCGATCACTAACTTCACGATCGTCAATGGCCTCTCCAGCAACGTCATCACCTCCCTGCTGCCTCGCCCAAACGGCAACCTCCTCATCGGCACTCAGGATCACGGCTGGAATCTATGGAACGGCAAGTCCTTCTTTCCAGCTGCGAACAGTGGCCTGAACCAAACCACCATCCACGCCATCCTTGACGATGAGCACAGCCATCTCTGGTTCGCCACCGCCAGCGGCATCGCCCGTTGCGACTGCGGCAACACCGGGGCTCCCGCGACAGGCCTTGGTCGCGGGGGTGGCATGAACGGCGGATGTTCTCACTGGATGGAGTTCGGCCCTGCCGACGGCCTTCGCACCCGCCAGATGGCAACCAACAGCCATCCCTCCGCATGGCGCTCCCGCGACGGCCTCCTCTGGTTCGCGACTCCAAAAGGCTTGGTCCAGGTCGATCCCGCACACTTCCCTGTCAATACCGTTCCGCCGCCGGTCGCCCTCGTACGCTTCGCTGTCGACGACCTCGATCAGCCTCTGAACGATAACGCTCTCAAAATCCCCGCTGGCCACAACCACTTTCAATTCGACTACGCCGGTCTTAGCTTCACCGCTCCGCAAAAAGTCCGCTACCGTTACATGCTCGAGGGCTTCGACCATCAGTGGACCGAAGCCGGATCACGTCGCTCCGCTTACTACACCAGTATTCCGCCGGGCGACTACACCTTTCGCATTCAGGCAGCCAACAATGACGGTCTCTGGAACATTGCGGGCGCATCTCTCGCTTTCCAACTCCGTCCGCACTTCTACCAGACGTTTTGGTTCTACCTGCTCCTCCTCGCCTTCGCCGGCGCACTCGTCTTTCTCGCTCTTCGCCTCCGACTCCTCCGCGCCGAACGGGAATTCCGCGCCGTCCTCGCCGAACGCAATCGCATTGCCCGCGAAGTGCACGACACTCTCGCCCAGGGCTACGTCGGGGTCTCTGTCCAGCTTGAAGTGCTCTCCGAACTCCTTCGCCACAACAAGACCGAGGCCGCAGTCCGCCATCTCGACACAACTCGCCAGCACGTCCGCGAAGGTCTGGCCGATGCGCGTCAGTCCATCTGGGCTCTGCGCTCTCAGGACACCGGAGAGAACACTCTCCCTGTCCAGCTTCGCCGCGCCACCGAGAACGCCAATGGGCATAGCCTAGAATCTTCCTTCAGCCTCTACGGCGCTTACCGGCCCATCCCTCCCGGCACCGAACGCGAAATCCTGCGCATCGGTCAGGAAGCCATCCATAATGTGAAGAAGCACGCCGGAGCAAAACACCTGACTGTGCAGCTCGAATACGGACCTGCCGAACTCGCGCTCATCGTCAGAGACGATGGTCGTGGTTTCGACTCTACTTATGGCGCAAGCTCGCCGGCAGGTCACTACGGTCTTACCGGCATGCGCGAGCGGGCCGACCTCATTGGGGGCACGCTTGAAGTCACCAGTGAGCTCGGATCCGGCACCACCGTGCATCTCCACCTCACCACAGCAAAAGAAACCCATACCAGGGAAGTCAAAGAAAGAATGGAGTCCTGATGGCCGCCGAAGAAACCATTCGCGTTCTCGTCATTGAAGATCACCACGTCGTACGCCAGGGACTCGTTGCCTTGCTCAACGTCGTCGACGGCATCGAAGTCATCGGCGAAGCTGCCGACGGCGTCGATGCCATCACGCAGTTCCGCAAGCACCAGCCTCACGTGACTCTCATCGACCTCCGAATGCCGCGCCTCTCGGGTGTTGAAGTCATCCAGCGTATTCGCATGGAAACGCCGCAGGCCCGCTTCATCGTCCTCACCACCTACGACGGCGACGAAGACATCTACCGGGCTCTTCAGGCCGGCGCCAGGGCCTACCTACTGAAAGGCATGACAACAGAAGATCTCGTCTCGACCATTCGCGCCGTCCACGCTGGCAAATCGCATATACCGCCTGCGATCGCCCAACGTCTCGCCGAACGCATGGGAACCGAGGAACTGACTCCGCGTGAATTCGACGTCCTCGAGCAAATCGTTCACGGCCGCAGCAACAAGGAGATCGCCAGCTTCCTCGACATCTCCGAAGCTACCGTCAAAACTCACATCAACAGCTTGCTCGGCAAACTCGGCGTTACCGATCGCACCCAGGCTGCCACGGCCGCCATTCAACGCGGCATCGTTCCACTCGAATCTCTCCGCAAGCCGAAACAATAAGGTGACCATGAAGCGATTTTCTGTATTCGCATTTCTCGCCCTCATCTTCTCGTTCAACCTGCATGCGCAAAACTCCGCATGGCATCAGGCCACTAGCGCTGAACTCGCCTCTCTGCTCCCTGCTCGCGCCCCCGTGATCAAAGAGCACATCGAAACCGAGATGCGCACCGCCAGCGGCATTGTCGACGGCAAAAGCCGCTACATAGCCGGAGTCGTGCTAATCACCGCCGGCTACAGCGCTGAAGGCAAGTACTCTCACTACCTCATCGTCCAGTCGCCCATCAAAATCGGCGGCGTCAAACTCAAGCCCGGCGAATACGTCTTCGGCTACACGCACTCCGGCGAAGTCCTCAATGTCCATTTCAATGAAGCCTCCACGGGAAACCTCGTTGGCACTACCGACGCGCACATCATGGCCGGCAATCGAACCGTTACGCAGCTCCAGATCTGGCCGCCGTCCTCAAAAGCCGTCTTTCAAATTGGCCGCTTTGCCATTCCATACGAACTCGGAGAGAAATAGGCGTGCCAGCGACCAGGCGCGTTGCCGCTGAAAGATATCAATCAAAAGACCCAAAAGGCCGCGCATCCTGGGGTCTCACTCCCGAGAGCCTGCGCACCCTCCGCGCTCTCAAGACGCCTGCCCAGATACAGAAGTTCATCGACGACATCCCTTACCAATACGCCGACACCGCCTGGTCTCCCCAGCGCGTTCTGCGCGAACGCAAGGGACACTGCCTGGAAGGCGCCCTCGTCGCTGCTGCAGCCCTCCGCGTCAACGGCTGTCCTCCGCTTCTCATGGATCTCGAGGCCGTCCACGACGATGACCACGTCCTCGCCGTCTACCGTCAGAATGGTCTCTGGGGCAGCATCGCCAAGTCCAACTTCGCTGGGCTGCGCTTCCGCGCGCCCATCTACCGCACCCTGCGCGAACTCGCTCTCAGCTACTTCGATCACTACTACAACCTCCGCGGCCAGCGCACCCTTCGCGCCTACGCTCGCCCAGTCAACCTCTCTCGCCTCGACAAGAAGCATTGGATGACATCGGAAGAGGACGTCTGGTGCGTCCCTGAACTCCTCATCGCCGCCCGCCATTACCCGCTCTTCCCACACAAAATCGCATCCACCCTGCCCCGCATGGATCGCCGCCTCTTCGAAGCCGGAATGCACGGCTGGACCAAACACTAGCTGCACACCTAATACAGCGCTGTCATCCTGAGCGCACGGGGCCCACGCGCAGTCTTCAGCGCCCCCCAACGACAGGTCTTAGTTCGTTGGGACAGAGCGTGGGGGTGGTAAGCGAAGGATCTGCTTTGTTCTTAGTTTCAAAATCCCCCTGAGGAACGCCTCCTACACTGCGGCTACGCCTCGCCGGGACTGCGAAACTGAGACGCCCTCCTTGCAATCCCCCTGTTTCAATGTTTCAATCGAATCATTGAAACAGGGGTGCTCCACAGTGTGGGGCTGAGAAAATACCCTAGAACCCGATCCGGATAATACCGGCGTGGGAAGCTTTCGAAGCCAGTCTCACCAACTTCCTTCCAGCTTCAGCTTGAACTCCCCTGTTTCATGAAAGTGGGAACAAGGGCATGCTTGCGCTTACATTCAAATCTCGAAAACATCGACACCTGATTCACGCTCGCCGCAGTGCAACACTAATCTTCTCGATCGCCCTATTTGCTTCCGTTTCATCTGCACAGAGCCCTCAGCCTTCCAATCCGCAGCCCGCCCAGAAGCCCGATCGCGTTACCACCACCGTCGTAGTTCACGGCGAAGTCAAAGACGACTACCTCTCTGATCCGCGCACCGCTGCCAGCCTCGACGACACGCCGATCAAAGACCTCCCCATCTCCGTAACGAGCATCACCAGCGCCGTCATCGGCGACCAAATCTCGCGTACCCTCTCAGACGTCATCAAGAACGATGCATCAGTCGGCGAAGACTACGCACCCGTTGGCTACTATGGGGACTTTCAGATCCGCGGATTCCCTCTCGATCTCGCCACTGGCCTACAGATCAACGGTCTCACCATCGCCGGTGAGCAGGACGTCCCGCTCGAAAACAAACAGCGCGTCGAAATCATCAAGGGCATCGCCGGCCTCGAAACCGGAGTAGCCTCCAGCGGCGGCGTCATCAACTACGCGACCAAATTGCCTTACCGCGGACTGCGTCCCACAATCGATCTCGCCACCGATCATCGCGGTTCCTCCTACGGTTCCACGCAATTCCTCATGCCGGGGCTTCGCGACAGTCTTCTGATTACCGCTGCTGCCGAAGACATGCGCACCTACGTCGAACACGCCGACGGCTGGCGCGGCATGGGTGCCGCCGACGGACGCTGGCAGCTGGGATCGGCAACTGAACTCACAACCAACTTCGAATACCAGCACAAAGTCCAGCGCTCCGAAGCCGGCTACCAGCTGCTGGGCGGGTCCACAGTTCCCTCGCCGGTCTTCCCCTCCACGATGCTTGGCTTTCAGACATGGTCCAAGCCCAACACCTTCGACACGCTCAACGCAGGCGCGCGCCTCCAGCACAACTTCGCGCCCGACTGGACCCTCCGCATCGGCGGCTCCTACAGCCACTCTCTTATCGACGACAACGTCATCTATCCCTACGGCCCCGCTCTCGACGCTGAAGGCAATTCCCTCTGCCCCGATTCTCCCTACTACTTCTTCTGCCCCGACGGGAGCTACGAAATCTACGACTACCGCAGTCCCAATGAGCTGCGCATCGACTCCACCGGCGAAGCTCTTCTCGTTGGCCACTTCAAAACCGGCAGCGTCGGTCACGATGTAGTCGGTGGAGGCTCGCTCTTCCATCGTTCCGTTGACCTGGCGAAGCAAATCGTCTACGAGCCCCTCGGCATTGAAAATCTCTACCAGCCCAACATCTCTTACGAGCCGGACGGTCTCGAAGCTGACGACTCCCAGCAACTCGCCGACTTCAACCATCAGGCCTCCGCTATCGTTCAAGAACGCGCACATCTCCCGCGCAACATCGTCCTCCAAGCCGGAGGCCGCTTTGTCCGAGTTACAGACTTCAATTACTCCAGCGCACGCACCCTCTGGCTTCCGCAATACGCAGCGACCTGGACGCCAATTCCGAGTCTCACCCTCTACAGCAACTACGGCACGCTTCTCTCCCTCGGACCGCAAGCTCCCTGGTGGGTCGACAACTCCGCACTCTTCCTAACTCCCTTCATGACCCGCCAGTCCGAGATCGGCGCAAAATACGATCACGGTGTGCTAATCACCGCCGACTACTTCCGCATGCGCCAGCCGTTCTTCTATCCGCGCGTCATCCAGTCTGCCGATAGTTTCTGCGACAGCAATCTTCTCTACGGAGTCGACGTCGCTCCCGGCGATCTCTGCTTCGAATCCGCCGGACACGAAACCCACGACGGATTCGAATTCAACGCACAGGGCAAAGCAGCTGCCTGGATGCAGCTCAGCGCCTCAGCCGCAACCATCCGCGCCATCTCCACAGACACCGGCACCCCTGCCTACGACAACAAGCAGGTCATCAACGTCCCGCGGTTTCACTCCGCTCTCTTCGCCGACATCCTCGTACCTCACGGCCGCGGCTTTCACCTCATGCCCGGATGGAGCTACACCAGCAGCAAGCAGGCCACACGCGACGAAAGCGTTAGCGTCGGCGGGTACAACCTCTTCAATCTCGGTGCGCGTTATACCCCCGGTGGCGAGGCAGGTCATCTCACGTTCCACTTCTACGCCGACAACATACTCAACAAGCGCTATTGGAAAGACACCGGCGCCAGCCTTGGCGACACCTTCATCCATCAAGGTGCTCCAACAACTGTTCGCCTCTCCGCGCACTACAATTTTTAGCTTGCCTCAGACACAACGACCCTCGTGAACGAATCACAAAAACCCGCATTGGCCCACGGACTCGATGGCTCCCTCGTCGAGCCTGATTGGCCTGCCCTCACACTTCCCGAAATTCGCGTCGCCCTCCAGCACTTCCCATCCGCCGGCGAACCACTCGCAATCGTCTCCAGCAGCCCACGCCCTCTCTCTGCTGCCGCAGTAGTCGCAACCGATACCGGCCGCGTCTTCATCAAGCGCCACGCCCGTGCCGTACGAGACACCGCAGGCCTCGCCGAAGAACACCGCTTCATGCGGCACCTGCGCGACAACGGCATCAGCGCACCCGTCGTCTTCACAACCAACTCAGGCGGCACCGCGCTGGCGTCCGGTAACTGGACTTACGAAGTCCACTCGCTACCAACCGGCATCGACCTCTATGAGGACGCCGTCTCCTGGACACCTTTTCGGTCCGTCCAACACGCTCACTCCGCCGGACAAATGCTCGCCCACATGCACCTCGCCGCCGAAGGCTTCGCAGCCGCACCCCGCAAGATCCAGCCGCTCGTTGCCGGCTTCTCGGTCTTCGCCTCACTCGATCCCGCCGCTACGCTTTGCCAATACCTGTCCGATCGGCCTTCGATCGCACAAGACCCGCAGACCCGCACCGACGCCGACCGAGCACTCCCACTCCTTACTCCCTTTCACAACGAGTTGAAACCTCTTCTCCCCTCACTCGCCCCGCTCTGGACCCACAACGATCTCCACGCCTCCAACCTCTTCTGGAGCGACACAACCTCTACAGCCCGTGCCGACTCCATCATCGACTTCGGCCTCGCCGATCGCACCAATGCCGTCCACGATCTTGCTCACTGCATCGAACGCAACATCATCGAATGGCTAGTCCTCATGAACGATCCCGCCGCAGGAGATCGCGTCCCCGTCCACCTCGAACACCTCAGGGCTCTCCTCGAAGGCTACGAACAGATCCGTCCCCTCACTCCAACCGAAGCCACCGCGCTGGCGCCAATGCTCGCGCTCTGCCACGCCGAGTACGCCCTCAGCGAAGCCGATTACTTCCTCGGGATCCTGCTCTCACCACCCAAAGCCCGCGTCGCAACTCACGACTACCTCCTCGCCCACGCACAATGGTTCGCAGGCCCCGGCCGCCGCAAGCTCCTCGACCCCCTCCGCCGCTGGGCCGAATCTCGCCAGCACTCCAGCGCTCAGAAGGCCCGCGCATGACGCTCGCCGCCATCACCCACTACCTCCTCGCCAACTGGGTCGAGCTCGCCGGCTTCATCACCACCGCCCTCGGCATCTGGCTTACGACTAAGCGCCTTCTCATCTGCTGGCCAGTTGTGCTCGCCGCAGACATCCTCTACTTGGTCATCTTCTATCGCGCGCGCTTGCTCTCAGACTCGCTCCTGCAGCTCTTCTTCATCGCGTTCACACTGTATGGCTGGTGGCACTGGTGGCACGGCGTTCGGGAAGAAGGCGAAGTCCGCGTCGAACCTCTCGCCGTCCCCGCGGCCCTCACCGCTATCGCCGCCGGAGTCGCCGGCACCTTCATCCTCGGCGAGATCGCGAAGCATCTCCAGGCCGCACTCCCCTGGCTCGATGCAGCACTCGCCAGCTTCAGCCTCGTCGGCAGCTGGTGGCAGGCGCGCAAGCACATAGCCAACTGGTGGCTATGGATCGTCGTGAATATCGTCTACATCGGCGAGTACATCTACAAAGACCTCTGGATCACCGCGGTCCTCTACGCCGGACTCGTCGTCCTCGCCATACTCGGCCTCCGCGACTGGCGTCGCGCCGCCCGCTCCCCTCAAACTGCCGCCTGCACCACATTGAGCAGCGGCTCGCCCGCCATATAGCGTCGCAGTTCAAGCTCCGCCACCTTCAGCGCGCGCCTCGCAAATTCCGGACTCGAACCGCCCACATGCGGCGTGATCAACAGATTTGGACACTTCCACAGCGGATGCCCATCCGGCAGCGGCTCAGGATCCGTCACATCCAGCGCCGCGCGAATCCTCCCACTATTCAGCGCCGCCACCAGCGCATCCGTATCCACCACCGGCCCTCGCGCCGCGTTCACCAGCAGCGCTCCCTGCTCCATCAGCGCAAACTGCCTTGCGCCGATCAGCCCTCTGCTCTCCGCAGTCGACGGCAAAATCAGCACAATCACCTGTGCTTGAGGAATCAGCTCGTCCAACTTACTTACCGAATAAACTTTCGGATTCTCCCGAGCAGTCCGCGCCACCCGCGTCAGCTCCACGCGAAACGGTTCGAGCATCCGCTCGATCTCTTTACCAATCGACCCGTACCCAACCAGCAGCACCCGCTTTCCCGTCAGCTCTTCTAACATCACCGGCGGATAATGCTGCCGTTCGTCGCCAGAAATCTTCTCGTACTCCTGTGTCGCTTCAAACCGCCGCTTCCACTCACCCGACTTCTGCACATCAAGGAATAACGGGAAATGCTTCAACATCGCCAGCGTCGCCGACACGGTCCACTCTGCAGTTGAGATATTGTGCGCCCCACGCGCATTGCAGATCGTCACGCGCGGCCCCACCGCCGCCGGAATCCACTCCGTCCCCGCCATCAGCGATAGAACCAGCTTCAATCCACGCAGGCGCGGATAGATGTTCGTATTCCGCGTCGGATAGGGATCCGGCAGCCACACCTCAATCTCAACGTCATGATCCAGATCGCGCGGTAGCGCGATAAGTTCAACTTCTGCAGGAAAGTCCTTCAGCAACTCAGGCGCAATATTTGTCGAATACCCAACGCGAAGCATATGTCTCTATGCTAAACGCCATCAGACGGATCTTTTTCCATTCGCGATGAGTTCAAGATGCAATGCGGACGGAGGTTCAGGACGCGCGCAATTGCTTACAACTCACTGCTCTTTGCTTTCCGGATCCAGCGAAATTCCTGACGGATAAATCAAATGCGCGATTCTAAGTCTCGAACCTGAATGCAAGTGATCAGATCATTCGAAGACCAGCCGCCCTCCTCCCGCGATCGCCGAGTGCCCCACAACAACCCCATCAACACCCTTCCCATTCAACGAAGCCTTAGCCGCGCCGCCCGCCCCGCGATTCTCGATCCGCAGCGTCTTCCCATCGCCCACGCGTACCGTCATCGCCGGGAAGAACGCCCGCCCCAGCACATACTCTCCTTTTGCTGGACACACCGGATAAAACCCCATCGCGCTCATCAGATACCACGCAGCCATCGCGCCCGTATCCTCATCGCCCGCGAATGTCTCAGGCGAGTACAGCTCCTCCATCACGCGCTTCACCCAGTACTGCGTCCGCTCCGGTCTTCCTGCCAGCGCAAACAGATACAGCACGTGATGCACCGGCTGGTTCCCATGGTCGTACTGCCCGAAGTTCACCGCTGCCATCTCTGACATCTCGTGAATCTCCTGACCGTACACGCCCACGTGAAACACGGGCTCCATCGTCAGCATCTTCTCGAGCGCAGCAGCCGCCTTTTCCTTCCCACCCATCGCCGCGAACAGGCCATCCATATCGTGCGGAGCATCCCAGCGGTGCTGCCACGCTGCCCCCTCCACGTACGGATTTCCCCACTGCACTTCGTCGAACGGCTCCAGCCACTTGCCGTCCGCATGCTTGCCGCGGAAAAATCCCGTTCCCGCATCGAAGAGGTTCTTCCAGTTCTGCGACCTCTTCATGAACATCGCAGCATCGTCGTCGTGCCCCAGCGCCTTCGCCACCTGCGCAATGCAGAAGTCGCCATATGCCGCATCCACCGTCTCCGCCGCCGCCTGGTCAACATTGTCGACAGAGCAGTACCCCAGCTTCAGATAGTCCTCGACTCCGCGCCGACCGAACCCCTTATCCGGATCACCCGGCTGCGTCGCATGTTTCTTCAAGCCGTCATAAGCTGCCGCAAGGTCGAACCCCTTGATCCCCTTGGCCGCCGCCTCGCCAAACAGCGAGTCGATCAAACTCCCTGTCATGCAAGCGCGATACCCCGGCGCTGGAAACTGCGGTAGCCAGCCGCCTTCCTTGTAAGCATTCACCCACGCCTGCAGAATCTCGCCCAGCCGCTCCGGAAACACGACCGACATCCACGGATACCACGCTCGATACACGTCCCAGTACCCGTGATCCGCATACATCACGCCCGGCTCAACCTTGCCGTTGTATCCGCTGTAGTGTTGAGGCTTCCCCGCATCACCCATCTCGTGAAACGTCCGCGGAAACAGCAGCGCCCGATACAAACACGAGTAGAACGTTCTTTGCTGCCGGTCCGTCCCGCCTTCGATCTGCATTCGCTCGAAATGCTTCGCCCAGTCTGCCTTTGCCTCGCTGCGAACCTGCTGAATCGGCTTCGAGCCTAACTCGCGGTCGAGGTTCTTCTCCGCCTGTTCGAATGAGATAAACGAAGTCGCAATGCGCGCCTCGACGCTCTTCGCATTCCCAAATCGCGCCACGATCGACAAGCGTCCTGCCGTGGCCTTCGCATCCAGCCCCTGCCACGCCTCCGCAAACCGAACCACGTAGTACGTCGCAAAGCCCGCAGGAACTCCGCCCTCGTTGATCGTCGACTTGAACCGCACGGTATGCTTCGCCTCGTCGCGATCCACCGGCTCTTCGCCCTTCGGCACTTCGATCAGGAACCCCGACGCAAGCCCGCTCCGGTTCGTCGCCGCAATCACCGCGCACCGCGTGGTCGGCACCAGCTCCGCGTCCACTTGATACCGCAGCAGCGAAAGCTTGAACGAATACGCCCGCAGCACCGCTTCTTCGGGCCTCCACGACGAACTGCTGGCGTCGGGCTCCGCCTTCGTCTCTCCCGAAAACGGCAGAAACAGGGCCTCTCCGTAGTCCGATAACCACGGGCTCAGCTGGTGCGTACAGCGAAATCCCTGTAGCCGCCTCGCCCCTGGCTGAAACATCCATGGACTCCGCGCCTCCGACTGCAGCGTCCAGTGCGCCATCCCAAACGGCAGCGCCGCAATCGGCAACGTGTTCCCGCGCGAAAATGCATACGTCGAGTCGGTCCCCTGCAGCACATTCGCCAGATCAACTGTCCGCCCAGCTTTTGCACTTGCGTCGCTCTGCCCGGACCCATCAGGCCGCTCCGCTGGCTTTGCACTATGAACAGTTGCTGCCAGAGCCGGATGTCCCTCGACAACCGCCGCGGCCGCTGCTAGCGCCGATCCCTTAAGAAAGTTGCGCCTGTCCGAACCCAGAAAAACTCCGTCCCGCTTTTCAGCCATCTCCACTCCCAGCAGAAAGTCTCTCCAAGACTCTATCAACTTGCCGGACTTTCGAGTCTCATTGGCCAGGAGCAAACACCAATTCAAACACTGCCGCTCACGAACAGCACGGCAAACTCTCGATTCTTATTGGGAATCAACAGCCTCATAGACAGCACCAGCGATCGGCTGAGATCGCTGATCGAAATCTGTCAGTTGGCTGACGCAGGTCATCAGGACACCTTGCACAAGGAAGAAGTTCTTCTCCGGTTCATCGGCGAAGGAGAAGAACGTTGGCATGGCCGCCACCATTGCCGCCATCCCGATCTCAATGTCCCTATGCTTTTCGAGATCGAACACGCCGTTCGACTGGCCCGAATATTCCGTCAGTGCGCTCATCGCTGCAACTGCAGTTCCTGAGACAAGAGACGCAATCGCCGCACGCCTGTTTCGCCGCCAGAAGAATCCCGCGCTCGCAATGAACACTCCCGCGGTCACGTAATCCAGCATCGAGTGCGACCTCGGCGAAATCATTCGCGGCATCGGCTTCGTAATGGCCTTAGCAACTGAATTCAATATCGCCATATCATTGCTCCTCCATCATCGCCCCGCGAACGCTTGATTCGTCGCGAACCCATTTAGGTGAATGCGATGCAACGATAAACTCAGCAGTTGTCAGAACGCTTATCTTCTGTATCCTGCACCTGAGAACCTTCGAGGAAAAGGCGTCCCTCTTTAAGCTCGACGCCCTTGAGTTGCGCATTTCCTGACGCCTCCAACGCGAAGCGTTCGTAGCGTTCAAATTGGCCATTTCCCCTTCAATGAGGCGGATGCTATACTCCGGGCAATGAACAGGATCTTGATCGTTGCGCTCGTCGCCTGTGTAATTCTGTTCATTCTCGCCGTCCTCATCGCTCCTACAGTCGATCTGCAGCCCTCAGCTCTGCGAGCACAGCAATGGTTGACTCTGATCGTTGCTATGTTCTCCATCGCTTGGCTGTTTGAGATGTGTCTTCAGATCATCATGGTTCCCGCCATCGTCGGTCGAGCGATGTGTGTCAACGAGCCTCCGCAACAGGTCTCATGTTTAGACCTGTCCTGCTGCCTGCTCTGCTAAAGCGCTCCCCACTTAGACGAAACTCTTCTATTGAACCTGGGCCAGCCGCTGTCTGTCTCATGTGTTGTCCGTCATCCAGGGGGAAATCCATCCAATGCAGAATGGGGAGTCGGTCGAGCATTCTCAACGATGTACTAAAATCAACAGTTTTCTTTCTACCCTCAGCACAGCGCGCTCGCGCGCATTGCTGTTGGACTACGACGGCACTCTGGCGCCTTTCGCCTGCGATCGCGCCCGGGCTTTTCCGTATCCCGAGGTTCCCGAAACGCTGCACCGTATTCAGAGCGACACAGACACCAGGTTGGTCATCGTTACCGGACGCCGCGCATCCGATATACCCAGGCTGCTCGGCCTCGTGGATATCGAAATATGGGGCTGTCACGGTCTGGAAAGACTCCGCCCCGACGGCTCGAACGAGATCGCCCGCGTAGACGCGCGACTGCTCGCAGCCGTCGAAACCGCTTGCAATCTCGTCGCATGCGAGGGCCTTTCTCATCTCGCAGAACGCAAAACTGCTGGCATCGCAGTGCACTGGCGCGGCCGGGAACAGATTTCAGAACACGTTGTCCAGCGGATGCGCCGAATCTGGTCGATGATTCCCGACCGGAGCGATCTTCGCTTTGCTCCCTTCGACGGCGGAATCGAAATCCGCGCCGCAGTTAAAGATAAAGGAGACGCTGTTCGCTCCATCTTCAGTGAGATGGGACCGCAAGCCGCCATCGCCTATCTCGGTGACGACATAACCGACGAAGATGCCTTCGGCGCCTTGACTCGTCGCGGTCTTAACATCCTCGTCCGCACTGCTTACCGCCCCACCCTTGCCGATGCCTGGATCAAGCCCCCCGCCGAGCTCCTGGCCTTTCTGCAGTCCTGGATCTCAGCCTGCCCCCCTCCGTCGCAGCAAAAGCCCACAATTCATTGCGGATCCAAATTCAGCCATCAACCGTAAACGCCTCGGAGAATTCATCATGAAAAAGTTCCTGTTCGCCTTCGTGCTCGTTAGTTCACTCTCGCTTCTCCCGCTTCAATTGCAATCGCAGGAAATCGTGCACGCCCTCTGCGGGACGGTCAGCTCGATAAACACTGCCAGCCACACAATCACGCTCTTTCAGGACACAGGCTCGCCGGCGACCTTCAACGTCAGCTCATCTTCAAGCACGCGCGTCGCGTTTGATAAGAAAGTCGCCGATGAGGTCACAGCTGCTAAGGAATTCCAGAAGCAGGGAGCCTATGTGATCCTCTTCTACTACGGAATCCAGGAGAACCGAACCGCCGTGGCCCTGAAGAGCCTTGGGACTGGGCCGTTCTCATCCACAACGGGAGAAGTCACCGAATGGAATAAACATAGTCAGACGGTCTCCATTCGCGGCAACGACGGTTCGATACACTCCTTCAAACTCAGCCCGCAAACAGTCGGCGAAACCTACCAGGGTGTTGTCGATGGATCGCGATTCGAAGTGAGCAAAGGAGAGCAAGTACGGCTTGTCAGTTCAACCAGCGGCGGAACTCAAACTGTGCTTTTTATCCGCGAGAGATAGGGGCCCACAGCACTATCACCTCAAGAGAAAATGATTGTCGAACACTCTCTGACAGAACGCCTGAATCCTGTCAGAGAGTGCTCACGGCGCAGAAGAAAACTCGGTTTCTCTCTTCTGTCAGGCTCTATCTCTTTGGTTTGATCCCGATCACGCTCATCATGCGCCCCGCATGTCCTCGAGAAACGCGATGCGAGAAGAACAGCTCGGGGTGGCAATTGGTACAGCCGCCTGTCGCGCTGATCGCAGAAGTCTTCACCCCTGCATCCAGTAGCTGTCTGCGATTCGCTTCGATCAGATCGAGATGGAGTTGGGGTCCGATCGGGGAGTGCCCTGGCGCGCGTTGCGTCAGAAAAAGCATAGGGTACTTGGTTCGTACCGAATCGGAATCGAATACTTCGCGAAAAAGCTCCCGTGCGTAGCTGAATTGCGACTCGAACTCCGACAGCAGCTCTTCGCCGACCGCATAGCAGCACTGCGATGCGCCTGGGCCAATCGCCGCCACCAGGTCCTCTGGCTTGCAGCCAAACTCCAGGCGCATACGCCCGACGCCCAGCTCGACGATCCGCTTCACTGTTCCCCGCCAGCCAGCATGGAATGCAGCGACAATTCTTTGTCGTCGATCGGCCACAAGCACCGGGATGCAGTCTGCGGTCTGAATTGCAACCAGCAACCCCGGCACAGAGGAGATCACACCATCTGCTTTTCGGGGCTGCTGCCGGCTGATGTCCCCTTGCTCGGCTACCACCACCAGATTCGAGTGGAACTGTCGCAGCGCAGCAATTGGCGTATCTGATTTGCCCGATATTGCTTCGGCTAGCAGTTGCCTGTTTCGCTGCACGGCTTCCCGGCTGTCCGCAGCCGTGAAACCAAGGTTCAAGTCTCCTGGCGCATCCTCAGCAGAATACGCGCCGCTTACCCCCCCGATCCGTGTGCTGAAGCCATGCCATAGCCAGCTCTTCAGTTTTTTGTTTTCGAGCCATGGACTGACCTGAAGCAACTCCACGCCGTTGGCAAACCGCTGAGTCTCCGGCATGGCTCCCGCGAGTTCCTCTTTCGAAGCAGCGCCTCTCCGCGCATTTCGCAGGCGCGTGGTAACGCCCGCAGGCGTGGCACGGCGATTACGCACCAAGCCGGCATTCGAGAGCAATTCGTCGATTTCCCGAAGATTCTGCTCGATTTGTGAGGAAGGGGAAGGCTTTGACCGGGTCACAATCTCGATTGTAGAGGCTGTGTTTTGCGCCCAAACGAGCGAATGGGCCCGCTTTCCAGCGGGCCCGCTCGAGAGGCATATAAGGAGGGGGGTCCTGAAGGGGTCGAGAGATGGGGGTCTAAATCAGACCCTCAGAGGAAGTAGTTACCATTCTTGGATGGGCCAAATTCGAGGAAGCCTCTGCTAATTACTAAGTCAGATGCGCCCAGGGGTGAAACGTTGCTCCAGGGGAAGAAATTTCTTGCTGGAGGAGCTTTCTTGTGGAAAATTCTCGCGCTTGAGACATTCCGAACAGCGGAGAGAGCGCGAGCATTTAAACCAGTATGTGTGTGTAACTCGATGCTGCATGGGCACTTATTGCTTCGGTGTATCCGGAGAGTTCTCTTGCTTAACCTCCGCCCCCTCGCCTTGGAATGGCCAGCTTTTATCCAGCAGAATCTCCTTTTCCCTCTGATCTTTAGGCACCCGGTCGACCTTTAGATTCTCCAAGAAATGAACCCCGGTCTTCCCCGCCACGACAATATCCACATCCCCGTCCTTGTCCATATCTTCGACAACAAATTGCGTTCCCGCTCCCGCCGTCCCCCCCACACTCACCGGATACCGGCTGAACGTTCCGGTCTTGCGATCGATCTTGTAGTAGTAGATGACGAGCGGATCGTAGGAACCAGGGTCCTTCCCGTTATGCCCGCGATACCGCTTACCGGCCAGCAACTCCGGCTCGCCGTCTCCATCGATGTCGACCAGCTTCAAAGCATGCGCCTGCGAGAACGATTCGTCGATGGCACGGCCCACCCAGTGCCGGGTATCGCCTTCCCCAATCTGTTCCATCCAGTAGAGCCCGTAGCTGTGCCCCTCCCCGTAGATCACATCCATCTTGCCGTCGTTGTTCACGTCGTAACCGATGATAGGAAAGCCCGCGTCGCCCAGCTTCCAGTCTGGATGCCACTCCCAGTTCCCCTTGTTCGCATCGACCTGCTTCAGCCATCCACTCGGCGTCAGGATATCCGCGAGTCCGTCGCCATCAATATCCGCCACGCCCACACCGTGCCCATCCATCTCCTTGTCGCCGACACGATGCACCTTCGGCTCAGCCCCTGCGAAGTCAATCCAGATCAAGCCGCCATGGTTATAGTGCGCAAAGATCAGATCCGGTAGGCCGTCGCCGTTGATGTCGGCCAAAACACCGCCTTCGGTGTCGTAGCTATCCGTGATCGGGTGCTTTTTCCACTCCGCTCCGGCCTGCTTCGGGTTCTCGTACCAGACGACTCCATTCGTCTGCCACGCCGCCGTCACGACATCCAGCGCGCCATCGTGATTCACATCAATGGCCCACTCCCCGCAATCGGCAACAAATTCCCCGGTTATGCCGGCCTCCCGGTACTGGTGCCGCTGCCACTCGCCGCCCTTTGCTCCGGGGTTTTCGTACCAGTATGCCCCGCTCAGAATGTCTGCGAGTCCATCACCGTTCATGTCCAGCGTGGTCACACCCTCTGCGTGGTCCGTCCCCAGCCTGTGCGACACAAACGTCGCCTGCGCCACTCCGCCAGGCCCGGCCCCGGGCGTTGTCTTCTTTTCCGGTTGAGACTGTGCCTGACAAGTTATTGCGCAACAGAGCAAAGCCGGAACCACAAACAGCACGTTCTGTTTCATAAGGGCCTTTCAGCTTCCTGAACGAAACACGATGAATCTTGCACGCAATTGTCATGCAGCGATTGCTCACGATGCAAGCCGTCCGAGGCGTGGGTTGAAGACCTTTAATTACACTTGCACTCGTGGACAGCCTTGAGCAACTTCGTGAAGACCTCTGGACCCGATGGCAAAAAGCGTTCGACAGAATTGGCGAACTTCGAGAAGTTAAGGCGAACTTAGAAGACCGCCGACTCTACGCGAAAACCCGTCGTTTCGACCTCAGAGACTACCGCCCAGACACCTTCCCATCCGGTGGACGCATGCTGAAGGATCCGCCGGATGAAGCCAACTTCTACTACGCGTACTCGCTTGATGAGGCTGGTAACCCAATCCATATGAGCGCCCGCCACAACTTCAACAAGATTGATTGGGAAGGAATCTATCTTTATTCAGACGATAGGGCCGAGTGCGTTGAGGCCTGCCTCCAGACCCAGGTTGTCAACGACTACTCCCGCATTGTGTTGCATAACGGATTGCCTTCATCGTTCCAGCACTTCAAAGTGAACGGCGGCGGATCACACCTCGCGGGCCGCACCGGAAAGGAAGCGATCGAATACATCGCCTCGTCTCCCTACAACTATTGGATTGAAGTTGAAGAATACGAATCCGCTGCAGGCCGAATCGTCTCCGGCAGCGCTCAATCGGAAGGGTTGGGCGCGCCTAGAATGCGAGCCATCCTCGAGTACTCGTACTCCGATAGCGGAAAACTGCTGCAAGTCACCCGCACGCAAGAGACCGGATGGAAGACAACCGCATATGCTGCTCAAACAGCAACCAGCATCGGCGATCTGGCCGATAGGCTGTCCGAGAAGATCGCCATTCAAGTGATTGAATCTCTGCAGAAGATTGGGGTTGATTCGCCCTTAATGAGCGTGGAGCTTTTCTACCGGCAGGTCACATACTATGTGCCACACATCATCGTTGTCACCGAGAGACAGTTCAACGCGGGCCCCGGTCCTGTCTCAAGCCTTGACCAGAAGCATTGGATCGACCTCATCGATCAGGACTTCGAGCCGGAAATGACTGAGTTCACCGGCCGATTGAACAGTGACGAAGATTGGGAGCCCGGCACGAGAATGCTCCGGAACGCCGCTCTCCTCATAACTCAACGTCTTCCTAGACTTGTTGCCACCGCCGACTGCTTTGTTGCCTTCCCCATGGATTGGGAATTTGAAGGGCACGAGTTAGAGCTCATCCTGAAGGAGTGCGGAGCGACCGATGAGGCCATCACAAAGCTGAAGAGCATTGGATGGCTCGATTAGGCGAGCGCTTCGGCCGGAGCACAGTTCGTCACATCCTTCTTGCCAACTCTCAAACAACAGGAGTACTCCTCTCCCATAGATCATCGTGTGGAGCCTCCAGTAGATGATCTTTGGGAGCATACCCACGCAATGCCCAAGCGCGACGCACCGCCTCTCGAAGCCGACCTGCTGCAGGGAACTCTCGATCTCCTCATCCTGCAAACGCTTTTGCTCGGACCCGCACACGGCCACACCATAGCCCATGTCATCGAACATCGCTCCGACGAAGTCCTCCAGGTCGAGCACGGCTCTCTCTACCCAGCCCTGCATCGTCTCCAGAACCGCGGCTGGATCAGCTCTGCGTGGGGGCCATCAGAAAACAATCGCAAGGCTCGCTTCTACCGCCTCACAGCGGCCGGCCGAAAGCAACTCACCCGTCAAACAAGCCGTTGGGATGAACTCGTTCGCGCGGTCAACCGCGTTCTGAAACCAGTCCGGGAGTAGCCCATGTTCGTCACAAGATTTTTCCAACGACCCTCTCGCAGACGAGAATCCGAGCTCGAACTCGAAGACCACCTGCAGCGCGAGACCGAAGAGAACATTGAGCGCGGAATGTCTCCCGACGATGCCCGACGCGCCGCCCACATCAAGCTCGGCAACGTCACCAGAATCCTGGCCGACATGGAACAGCAAGACAGATTCGGCCCTCTCGAAGCTCTATGGCAGGATCTTCGCTTCGGCTTTCGCATGCTCCTGAAACACCGTGGCTTTGCCCTGGTCTCTTTGTTCACTCTCGCCATCGGAATCGGCGCTAACACCGCAATCTTCACCGTCGTCGATGCCACACTCATCCGGCCGCTTCCCTATCCCAACGCCAACCGAACAGTAATGGTCTGGGAGCACCGCCTGCCCGATGGCGAAAGCCAGAATGTCACCTCTCCCGCAACCTTCCTCAACTGGCAGCGAGACAACACCGTCTTCGATCAGATGGCGGCGATGTTCAACGACTCGTCGATTCTCTACGGTGACACGCCCGAACAGATCGGCACTGCAACTGTATCTCCGAATTTTTTCTCCATCCTCGGTGCCAACGCGGCCATCGGACGCATCCTTGTGCCCGCAGAGGATGGCAAGCCCAGCTCAAACCCCGCAGCAGTTCTCAGCTTCGAACTATGGCAACGCCGTTTCGCCTCGGACCCAAACGTTCTCGGAACCCAGATCACTCTTGATGACAAGCCCTTCACCGTAGTTGGTGTCATGCCGCGCGAATTTCAATTCTTCGTCAAGCAGCAATCATTTTCGCCAAAGAAACCCGAAATCTGGGTCGCATGGCACTTCACGCCACAGTTGAGCGCCAGCCACGGTCGCTTCCTTCAGGCCATTGGGCTGCTCCGCCCCGGCGTCACTCTCATGCAGGCGCAGGAATCAATGCTCCGACTGTCATCGCGGCTCGAAGCGCAGGACCCCGCCTCTATGAAGAACTGGAGCGTCAACCTCGTTCCCCTCCGCTCGCAGTTCACCGGCGATGTCGCGCAAGGTTTGCGCCTTCTCCTCGCCGCAGTGGGAATGGTTCTGCTCATCGCATGTGCTAACGTCGCAACCCTGAATCTCGCCCGCGCCTCCACGCGCCGCCACGAAATCGCCATCCGCATGGCCGTCGGCGCGAGTGCAATGCGCGTCGTCCGGCAGGTTCTCACGGAAAGCTGTCTCCTCGCGCTCTTTGGTGGATTGGCCGGAATCGGCCTCGGCTACCTCTGTCTCAACGTGCTCAAGTTCATCGCACCTGCCAACCTCATTCCGCTTGAAGCTCTCCACCTCGATGTACGGGTCTTTGGATTCGCCTTCGCGGTCTCACTCATCTCCGGCGTTCTTTTCGGAATCATCCCTGCTATAGACGCTGCGCGTACAGCTCCGCGCGAACCGCTTCAGGAAGGCGCAATGGCAGCCCGTACTGGCGACAGTCGTAGTCTTGCACGCCGTATCCTCGTGGTAAGTGAAGTCGCAATCGCACTGGTGCTGCTCACGGGAGCTGGCCTGCTGATCCGCAGCTTCCAGCGCCTGGTAGCCGTTGATCCCGGGTTCCGTGCCGACCACATCCTTACCGCCTGGATCCAGTTCCCCAGCGCCCGTTACGAGAAAGACGAACAGAAGAACCAGTTCTTCGCGCACCTGCTCGATTCAATCCGGGCGATCCCGGGCGTGCGTTCCGCCAGCGCAGACGGATTTCTCCCTTTCGCCGGCATCATCGCCGGAACAGGCGTTCAGGTCGAGGGCCGCCCAATCCTGCCTGTCTCGCAGCAACCAGACGTTAACGTGTCGCTCGTCGAACCTGACTTCTTTAAGACTCTGGGCATTCCGCTGATCAGCGGCCGCACCTTCAACCGCAGCGAAGCTTTTCAGGCCACAAACAACGTCGTCATCAGCCAGTCGATGGCGCAGATGCTCTGGCCCGGCGAGAATCCACTCGGCAAGCGTGTCACCATTTACATGAAGCGCGACAACAAACCAAGCACGGTCATTGGAGTCGTCGGTGATGTCAAGCACTCCGGTCTCGCAACGGCTGTAAAGCCCACCGCCTACTGGTCCTACCCTGAACTCGGCTTCCAGTTCATGACTCTTGTGATCCGCACGGAAGGAGATCCGCGCTCGCTCATTCCCGATCTCCGTCAAACCGTCCTGCGCATCGACAAAAATCAGCCCATCGCCGACGTCGTTCCAATGGAAACGCTCCTCTCCCTCTCCGTCGCGCGAACCCGATTCGCCACGGAGGTGATGGCAGCCTTCGCGTCCGTTGCCATCCTCCTCGCCATCATTGGAATCTATGGAATCATCTCCTACGACGTAGAGCAGCGCACCCGCGAGATCGGCATTCGCATGGCACTCGGCGCACAGCGCACCTGCGTCATCCATCTTGTACTCAGCCGCGGCCTGACGCTCGCCGGTCTCGGCATCGTCTTCGGAATTGCGGTGTCGCTAGGAGTCACCCGCCTGCTCGCCAGCATCCTCTACGAAACCAAGCCTCACGATCCCGCAACATTCATCCTCGTGAGCGCTGCGTTGGCAATGGTGGCCATCTGCGCCGGCTACCTCGCCGTCCGCCGCATCAGCAACATTGAACCGATGACCGTGCTGCGCAGGGATTAAATTTCAGATGCGTTTGCGAGGCCTGGGATCAATGGGTCGCGCAGATTTCTTAGCAGCGGTTCCGCTTGGTCGCGGACGGGTCTTCTGGTTCTTCTCAACCCTCAACTTCCACGCCGTCCGCAGCGCTCCCAGCAACACGTCCTCACTCACCTTCGCCAGCACCACGTGTGTCGCCCCGCTGCGGCCCCATCCGCCTGGAACCGGCACAAATACCGCCGGCGCTTCCGCTACGAACGCCGCTTGCTGCTCCGGCGTTAACATCAGATTTCCGTAGCCCTGTTTCACCGCAGCAAGCGTCGCGAAGATCCGTCCGCCAACACGGAAGTCTGCGACGCCAAAGTGCGATCCTTCCTCCGCACCCTCAAGACTCAAGGCAAGCCGACGAAATCCAGCAGCATTCATCGGTCATACCGCCGAACAGGGCCGGAATGCACCCCAATCGATGCCGCGCTGAAATTGCTCATCTGGCAATACCACCGTCTTGAACGTAAAGGCGAACTGCGTCGGCCCATTCTTCTTCAGATGCGCAAGCCTCTGTTTGGCCTCGACCACGCTGGGAACATGCCCAACCGGCACCCACCACAGCGCCGCATACACGTCCGTCAGCTTCTCGAACCACTCATGTCTCTGCTTGAGCAGTTCTCGATGCGACGTCTCATAAACAAATCTCCGCAGATGCTCCACCGATTCCCAAACCGACATGTTCAGCAGCATCCACGAATCATCGAACGGCCGCAGATACGTCGCATTGTTTTCGGTCCCAGCAAGCCGCCACACGAATCCCGGAGTCCCGTCCGCCAGGGCATTGATCTCATCCAGCCGATTCACGAACCCCGCCATCACCGGATCATCCAGCTCCGCCCGAATCCGCCCGATATTGACCTGCGCAATGTTGTAGCACCCCATCAAGACCCCCAAACAAGATAATCGGTTCTACGCCGTAGCGCTAATCAATTGACTATCAAACTCCTCATTCAGCCACTTGGAGAATGCCGCAAACTCTTCATCCCGCCCCAGGAAGTCCCTCACCATTTCGCGACCGGGCTTTGAACCGCCCTGTTCGAGCACCAGCTTGCGGTAACGTGCCCCAGCATCGCCGCCGAGAAGGTCTGCAGGATCGAACTGCGCAAAGAAGTCCAGCGCAATCACCTTGTCGAATGCGTACGTATAGTAGTTCGACGAATACCCGGTCAGATGCCCGAAGCTCGCATACATCCGGTTCCCCTCGAGCCAGGTCCACGGCACCAGGGACGTGTACAGCCCCTTCGTGATCTCGTCGAAGTCAATCGCCGACGGCTCCTGGTCATGCAGATCGAGTGACAACGTCGTGTAATAGAGCTGTGTCCGCACCCAGTCGGCCCGACCGAACGAACCGGCCGTCTTCATCTTCTGGATGATCTCGGCCGGCAGCAACTCACCCGTCTCGTAGTGTTTCGCGAAACTCTGCAGAAGCTTCTCATCGCGAAAGAACTCCTCCAGCATCTGCGACGGCACTTCGATGAAGTCGCCTTCCGTCGCGAAGCCCGACACACCGGCCCACTCCGTCTGGCCGCCGAGAATCGCGTGCATAAGGTGTCCGAACTCGTGGAAGTAGGTCACCACATCGCTATATTGGAGCAGGCCCGGATCATCCACCTCTCCACCCGGAAAATTGCAGATAAGAGCAGCTTCGGGCATGTACCGCCCGCGCACTCCTGTCACCACTGGCGCTGCTGAGAACCACTTGTCTTTGCCTTCGCGAGGATGCATATCAAGATAGAACCGCCCGACGTGCTCCCCCTCTTCGAAGACGTCATAGACGCTGACCGCTGGATCCCACCCCTTGGCATCCGCACGGTGAAATTCCACCTTGAACAGCTGCGCTGCTGTCTTCAGCACCCCAGCCTCGACCTGCTCATAGGGGAAATAGGGCCGCACCGATTGCGAATCGAAATCGAAAGCCGCACGCCGGTACTGCTCATACCAGTAGCCGCGGCTGGTGATGTCGATTGCCTTTAGCCCGGGCTGCCTCGTCCGTGCGAATTCCAGCACCAACTCATGCTCACGGATCGCGCCTTCGCGGCTAGCCTCCTCAAGCCTGGCGAGAAACTTCCGCACATTCGCGGCCGAACCCATCATCTGGTCAGCCGTTGCAAGATCGGCCCAGCTTCGGAAGCCCAACACCGACGCGATTTCCTGTCTCGTGCTCAGCAGTTCGAGCAGTATCTGCTTGTTCTCTGGATAGGCGCGCGTGTTGTACGCGACAAACATACGCTCGCGGAGATTCGGATCGCTGGCAAACGTCATCACGGGCTGCATATCTGGCTGATCCGTTGTCAACGTGATCTGCCCGCGCGCATCTGGCTGGTGTCGTCCGAGATAGTCCGGCGGCAACCCCTCAAGCTCCGACTGCGTCGCCAGGATCGTCTTTCCCCCCTCCTGGATGTTCCTGCTGAAACCCAGGGAGTGCTTTGTGGCTTTTTCATGCAGCGCCTGCAACCGCTGACGCGTTGGCTCATCCTTGTCAACGCCCGCCAGCCGGTAGCCCAGCAGTGTCCGCTCGACAAAATGCTTCGTCGCCGCGCTTGCTCCCTCCAGACTCATCGCCGCCAACGCGTCATACACTCCGCGATTCAAGCTCAACGCACTGCCCGCCATAGCCACGCGTTGGGCTTCGATCTGCGCCTGATCGCGGACGGACTTTTCCGGAGCCACCGAGTTCAACACACCCGCCTGGGCTCCTGCCAGACTCAAATGCTCGATCGCTGCATCGTAGAGCCGCAGGATGTTCTCGGTAGTACGTGCTCCCTCAACCGCAACCAGCGCTGCAATCGCCGCCTCATGTGCAGCCAGCCTTGCGCTCACCCATGCACTGAGCGCCTCAGGTGAAGTCGCTCCACCCGCCTCCCATACATGGACATCCTTCGTAACCTGAGCTGCGGAAAGGGAAGAATCAGACGACATAATTGCTACAACCTCCAGACACTAGGGTGCCATATCCGCCTGCTATTCCGTGCGCCTGTTGAAACCCGCCTGCAGATTCCTCCAGCAGTCGAGTGATACCCTGCTCTGTGCTCTGCATGTTGTGATTCAATCAACATGAATTCTCACCGGGGGTTTCAAACGACAATGCAAAACGAAGACTTCGGATCCTGGTCGCGACGTCGCTTCATGCAAGCCGGCATCGCCACCGCTGCCGTTGCAGGAGCTGTCCAGCAGGGCCTCGCGCAGGAGTCACCCCTTCCCGCCGACCGCGAAACGATGGCCGACGTCCCATTTCAAAAGCGTGAACCCCGCATCGGCATGATCGGTGTCGGCGGACGCGGCACAAACCTTCTCGAAAACCTGCTCGCAGCCAACGGTCAGGTCGTTGCCATCTGCGACGTCGTCAAGAGCAAAGCGGAACACGCCGCCGGCCTCGTCGTTGCCGCCGGCCAAAAGCGCCCCGAACTTTTCACCGATGGTCCCCAGCACTACGAAACCCTGGTCGCGCGCAATGACATCGACTTCGTTATCGCTGCAACCCCCTGGAGCTGGCATGCTCCCATGGCTCTCGCCGCCATGGCTCACGGCAAGGACGTCGCCATTGAAGTTCCGGGAGTCACTACGCTCGAAGACTGCTGGCGCATCGTTCGAGCTTCGGAAGAAACCCGTAAGCACTGCCTGATGCTCGAGAACTGCTGCTATGGCTACAACGAGACGCTCATTCTCCGTATGATCAACGCCGGTGAATTCGGAGAGATTCTTTACGGCGAAGGTGCTTATCTCCACGACCTTCGCGACGAGCTCTTCTCTAATAAGGGCGAAGGCCTGTGGCGCCGCGCCGAACACACCCGTGCCGACGGCAATATTTACCCGACTCACGGTCTCGGTCCCGTCGCCAACTATATGCGTGTCCAGCGTGGCGATCGCTTCCAGCACCTCGTCTCCATGAGTTCTCCTCAGCGCGGCCTCGATGCCTGGCGCAAACAGAAGCTCCAGCCCGACGACCCCCGTCAGAAGGAACGCTATATCTGTGGCGACCTCAACACTTCGCTGATTAAGACCGCGGCGGGCCTCACGATTTGCGTCAAACATGCCGTATCCACGCCGCACCCTTACAGCCGCATCAACCAGATCGCCGGCACCAAGGCAATCTTCGAGGACTATCCCCCGCGCATCTACATCGACGGCATGAACAAGGACGAAGCGTGGGGCACCATCGACAACTTCAAGCAGCACCAGCACCCTCTCTGGGCTCGCGAAGGCGAGATCGCTCAGAAGATCGGCGGGCACGGCGGCATGGACTTCATCATGCTGTATCGCCTCCTTCAGTGCCTCCGCGAGGGCCTCGCACCCGATATGGACGTGTACGACGCAGCAGCCTGGTCCTCCATCGGCCCTCTTAGCGTCGAATCCGTCGCTCAGGGCAGCGCCCCCATCGAGATCCCCGACTTCACCCGCGGCAAATGGCAACACCGCGAAATCTCTCAAATCGCCACTCAGTCTTAAATTTCTCAAGAACGGCTGTCATTCTGAGCGAAGGTCGTCCGAACGGCGGACGACCGCACTCGAAGATCCTGCAGTTGCTCACCTGTCCGCTCCCGAACGCTAGGTCCACAACTGGACACACCAAGCTGCAAGAACCACGTCTGAACTCCTCGATCCACACAATATCCGCCCCAAATCTTCGGCCCCTCGATTGCAGCACCATTCCTTCCTGATCCCCGCACGGAGGCACACTTATGAACTCCATCCGGCAAAATCTCCGCTTCGCAATTCGCCAGCTTCTTCGCAACCCAGGCTTCACGCTGACCGTAGTTCTGACCCTCGCGCTATCCATCGGCGCTAACACCGCCATCTTCTCCATCGTGAATGCGCTGATGCTGAGGAGCCTCCCTTATCCGCAGCCGGAGCGGATGGGAACTCTTTTCCAGCTTACCCAGGGCCCAAACCCAGCGGACGAGCAGCGCTGGATAGATGGAACACAGTGGGATCAGCTGCGGGACAACGTCCCCTCGCTCAATTCCGCTACATTTGCATCGCTGGCCAGCGGCGCAAATCTTGAATCCAGCTCAAAGCAGATCGCATACATCCACAACGGCCGCGTCTCTCAACACTACTTCGACGTCCTCGGCATGCGTCCCGCGATGGGTCGAAACTTCTCCCAGGCTGAAGACGCTCCGAGCGGGCCAAAAGCCGCTATCCTCAGCTACGAACTCTGGCGCTCTACCTTCAACTCCGACCGTAGCCTCATCGGCAGCGCCATCCGACTCAAAGGCGAGCCCTACGCCGTCATCGGCATCCTCCCACAAAACGCAATCACTCCCCTCAATGCTGACGTCTACACCTCGCTGCAGCCTGGCCCTCACGGCGAGGGCAACGGCACAAACTTCGGAGTCATTTTCCGGCTGAATGATGGTGCAACCTGGCAGCAAGCCGACGCTGAAATCAATCGAGCGTGGTCCGCGCGCATCTCGCAAATCGAATCTCGCAATCCCAGCGCAAAGATCCATTTCTATACAGTCCCGTTCCAGAAAGGCGTCACCTCCGAATTGCGTCCGCAAGCTATTGGGCTGATGGCTGCCGCAGGATTCATCCTCCTGATCGCATGCGCCAACCTCGCCGGACTCACCCTTGTTCGTATGGCTCGCCGCCTGCCTGAGCTCGCCACACGCCTGGCCATCGGTGCATCTCGCTGGCAAATCCTTCGCCAACTCTGGATTGAGAATCTTCTTCTTGCGTGCATCGGTGGCGCGGCCGGTGTTGGCATCGGATTCCTCGCTCTCCGCGGGCTTCTCTCGCTTCTTCCCGAAGACTTCCTGCCCGTCTCAGGAGTCTCTCTTGACGCACGCGTCCTCGCATTTACAACCATCGTTACGCTCTTCACCAGCGTGCTCTTCGGGATGCTTCCTGCGCTTTCAGCGCGGCGCGTCGATCTTCGCTCTTCGCTCGCCAGCCGCGGAACGGCATCCGGCCACTCCACGCGCATTCGCCAGGCTCTCATCGCAGGAGAAGTCGCGCTCACGGTCGTCCTTCTCGCTGGATCCGGCCTTCTTATCCGCACCCTGATACATCTCCAGACGCTCCCGCCCGGTTTCAACCCCGATGGCGTGATGACCGCGAAGGCATCGCTCGACGACGCCCGTTATAAAGACGCGCCGGCCTTCCAGCGGTTGATGACAAACAGCATCGCGGCCATGCAACGCATTCCCGGCGTAAAGTCCGCAGCCGTCGGACTCACGCTGCCCTACGAACGCACACTCAACGACGGCATTCTTCTTCACGATGGTCCGCAGAACGGCAAAAATGTCGGGGCCGATGTGGTGTATGTCACGCCGCAGTTTTTTGACGTGCTCCAGATGCCGATCAGCCGGGGCCGAGCCTTCACCGATGCCGACGGTCCGAATGCCCGTCCCGTTGTCATCATCAACTCCACTTTCGCGCGCAAGTTCTTCCCGGGGCTCAATCCAGTCGGTCTTGTTCTCGCTAAGAACGCCCTGATCGTTGGCGTTGTCTCCGACACACAGCTCAGCTCCGGCCTCAATCCAACTGCCCCGATCCAGAGTGAGGAAACAATATACATCCCTGCTGCCCAGGTCGCGGCGCCCATGCTGATGGTCCACGTATGGTTCCAGCCCAGCTGGGTCGTTCGCACCTCTGCACCCGTCGAAGGCCTCACCGAACAAATGCAGCGTGCGCTCTCCTCTGTAGCGCCAGGTCTGCCCTTCTCCGGCTTCTATCGCATGAACGATCTTCAAGCCAAGGCCCTCTCCATGCAGCGCATTGAGGTCGCGCTTCTCGCCACAATGGCCGGACTTGCACTCCTTCTAAGCGCTATCGGAATCTTCGCGCTCGTCGCCAGCCTCGTCACCCAGCGCACGCGCGACATTGGGATTCGAATCGCATTGGGCTCCACCCTCCGCCAGGCAATTGCTCAGATCTCTGCCTCAGGCATCGGCGCTACCGCCGCCGGGCTTCTTATCGGCCTAGCCCTCTGCGCTGGAGTACTTCCTGTGATGCGGAGCGTACTCTACGGCGTCGGTGTCTATGACATCCCGAGCCTCGCCACCGTGTTCGTAGCTCTTACACTTGTCTCTTTGATTGCAGCTACGGTGCCTGCGCTCAGAATCGCCAAAATCGATCCTGCCCGCACCCTCCGGGAAGATTGATCGTGGTCGGTCATAACGTCGGTTGAGTCAGTATGGCACTCGGTCGATCGCAGGAGAGCGGGGAATGCACGCGCGACCAAGAAAACCTGATGTTAGCTTTGCCGACAGATCACTCGTAGCGGAGTGCAACCATCGGATCAACCTTCGAGGCGCGATGCGCCGGTATGAAACCAGCAACAACTGCAACTGCGAGAAGCGACAGAACGGACAGCGCCAGACTGACGAGTTCTGTCCCCTGTAAGCCATACAGCATACTTTCGATTAGACGCTTTCCTGCCATCGCGATCGGAATGCCGACGAGAATCCCACCCGAAACCAATAGCAGAGTCTCACGCATGACCAGCCACCTCACATTCCCGCGGTCCGCTCCGAGTGCAATGCGGAGCCCAATCTCATTGGTACGCCGGCTCATGGTGTACGACATCACACCATAAATACCGATGCATGAGAGAAATGCCGCAAGCAGGCCGAAGAAGGTTGAAAGCTGGGCGACCAATCTCTGATTGGTCATGGTACGCGCCACCTGCTCGTCAAGAGTTGTCACGTTCATGATGGGCACTGAGCGGTTGATGGAGTGAATCGTTTGCTGGACGGCGTGAGAGATAGCATCGAAATCGCCGCTGTAGCGCACCTCGAAGTCTCCGAATCCCCACGATCGCTGCCTGTACGAGAGATAGTTCACGTTCTTTGTCTTCTCGCGAAGATCAGAAAACTTCACGTCCTTGACGATCCCGATCACCTCGTGGTCAATGTCCTTGCCGTCATCGTGGATGGTGAAGTGGCGGCCAATCGGATTGCCCGGCGGAAAAAGTGTCTGGGCAATGTGCTCACTGATCACGGCAACACGCTGTGAGTTGGCTACATCGCTGCGGTTGAAGGTTCTTCCTGCCAATAGCGGTATCTGCATCGTGGCAAAGTATCCGTCGCCGACTACATTCTGGTGAACTCCGATATTTTCATTGCCAGGCATTCCTGGAACCAGCATCGCTTCGTTCCAACTGCCCTCGCGGAAGGTGAATGCCGAGAAGCTTGCAGCCTTTACGCCGGGAATCGCGCTGACACGCGATTCTATCTCCTGGAACATTGCGGTAAGCCGAGGATCGTTATCTTTCATTCCGGTCGACTGCGAGTCAATGTTGAGCCGAAGTACTCCCTGACGGTTGAATCCTGGATCAATGGAGTTCAGGTTTACGAGGGTCCGCAGGAAAAGCCCTGCACCGACCATCAAGACGAGAGACAGCGAAACCTGCGCTATCACCAGGGCTTTCGCCAGGGGATTTTTCGCGCTCGTGTTGCTTGAAGCACGGCCTTCTTTCAGAGAGTCAGTCAACCGAAGGCGGGTAGCGCGAAATGCCGGCACAGTGCCAAAGAGAAGTGCGGTGAGAATGGTGACCGCACAAGTGAAGCCGAGTACGCGCAGATCCAGTCCAGCTTCGACCGACATGGCGTCAGGCCCATCAGAGGACATGCGAAGAAGGAGATGGACGGCACCGGCCCCAAGCGCGACGCCGGCTGCTCCTCCTGCCATCGCAAGAAGCAGACTCTCTGTCAACAACTGGCGAACCAGGCGCGATCTACGCGCACCGAGCGCTTGGCGAACCGACAACTCGCGAGCACGAGATGTGGATCGCGCGAGCAGGAGATTTCCGATGTTGGCGCAGGCGATCAGCAATACCAGCACCACTACTCCCATAAGAATCTTCAACGGTTGAGAGAACTCGCGACGAACGGATGAGAGGCCAGTCGAAACCGGAGTGAGCGGGACCTTTACCCGGTCGAGCTTCTGAATGTTCTTCACGCTCAGGTCAGCGTCTGAAAAGCCCCGCGTAATCTGCTGGAGCAGGAGGTTCACGTTGGAGGTCGCCGCATCCATCGAGGCGCCCGGCTTGAGACGTCCGATGATATTCATGCATTGAGTGAAGTTCCCGTTGTAGAAGTCCCAACCCGGTGGAACGCTCTTTGTCATGCTGGCAGGCACCCAGATATCAGGCGACTCTCCAACCTTTGTGCCGAAGAACTCCCCCGGCGCGACGCCTACAACGGTAAAGAAAGCAGAGCCGAGTTTGACCTTGCGGCCGAGAATGTCCGGATCGCTCGCGAATGCCCTCTTCCAGAAGCTCTGGCTGATGACAGCGACAGGGTGTTCGCCCTGCGAAGTGTCATCGCTCTCTTCCAGCGCGCGTCCGAACTGAGCCTTGACGCCGAGCAGAGGAAAATAGGACCCGGAGACCAGCACAACATGCATCAGCTCTGATTCGGAATTTACCTGATCCGATTTGCTCACGATGAAACCGTGCACATCGTTTGTCATGCTGAAGATTGCCGCCACATCAGAGAAAACACTGTTTCGCTTTTGAAGCTGGCGGTAGAAAGGATAGGAATACAGCTCGCTGTCAGCAATGCTGTTCCCAATCCCGTCATCGCTTCCTGTGCCCAGAAGCACCAGCTGGCCAGGGTCACGCACTGGCAGAGACCGCAGCAGCACTGCATCAAGCAGGCTGAAGATTGCCGTATTGGCACCGATCCCGAGCGCCAGTGAGATGATCGCAACTGTAGTGAGCACGGGGCTGCGCAATAAGGCGCGTGTGCCATACGCAACATCCTGCACCAGATCATGAAGTATCTCGGACGACCAGGCCATGTGGCTCTTCTCCTTGACGCGCGTTGCGTTTCCAAATCGCAGTCGAGCTGCATGCGGAGCTTCGGATGGGGACATGCCTCTGTCGATCAGTTGCTGCTCACGCAGGTGAAGATGAAGTTGGATTTCTTCCTCAAGATCGCTGTCCAATTGGTCACGACGCCGCAGCGTTCTGAGTCGTCGAGCTGATTCCCTGATCCATTCCATCGCAGTTCTCACGCTGTCTGAACGACGCGGGCAACGGCCCCGATCACACGCTGAAATTGATCAAGCTCAGCCAGCAATTGTTTACGGCCGGAAGCTGTAAGCGTGTAGTAGCGGGCTCTTCGGTTTCCCGCCGTCACGCCCCACTCCGCTGTGACCCAGCCTTTGATGAGCATGCGTTGCAGAGCTGGATAGAGGGAGCCCTCTTCCACCTGAAGGACATCTTCAGAAGCACGCTGAATGCCTTCCGCGATCTCGTAGCCGTGCAGCCGTCCGCTGACTGAGAGCGTCTTCAAGATCAAAAGATAAAGAGTTCCCGGCGGAATTTCGTCGCGATCGATTGCCGTATTTTTTCCAGCTCTTATCAGGGCTGCCATTCTTTCCTCGCAGGCGTTGACATAGTTAAACTATGCCAGTATGCCGACAGGCGAGATTTCTGTCAACTGGATCTGGCGATCCACATGAACACAGAAGGCCACCCATTGGAATCTCCACGGGGGCGTAGAGGTAATGAACGAGCAGAGCGAGCTCTTCGGGTTCCAATGAACTCAGGACATCAGCACCGAGTCTGCGAGGGCTATCGCAGAGGGAGCGAAACAATTTGAACAGCACAACGCATCAGGGTGCTTACCCTCACGCGCTGCAGCGCCTAATGCGACCCCCTCTATATCCTTACAAACTATTCATAATGAGCAGCTTGCCGCCAAAAATGCATTTCACAGCAAGCACAATCCATCGCGCAGGTCACATCCGGCTCAGGGTTAAGGATCTGGAGCTTAGGATATTACGAAGGTCTTATGTTCCTGTTGCATACGAAACCTCGTGCAACTAATATGCGTCAATTGAACGAAAATGCCGAACGCCGTCGCAGTCGCGCCTACTCCCACCGCCCCGGCACCTCCCCGGCCCCGGCTGGGTAAGCTCTGTGTCGCCATTCAAGGCAAGTCGCCCGCTGAGTTGATGGAGCGCGCGGAAGCGGCTTGCAAAGATTTCAAGTTCCTCGAGTTGCGTCTCGATTCCCTGTCCAAACCAGCCAATGCCCTGCCGTACGTCAAGCAGTTTCTGGCCGAGCATAAGGACGTGACTGCAATCGCTACCTGCCGTCGCAAAGCTCACGGCGGCTCGTTCGATGGTCAGCTTGCTTCGGAACTCGAAATCCTGACCAAGGCCGCCCAGTGCGGCTGCCAGATCATCGATCTCGAAGTCGAGTCCGCAGAGGAAGCCAAGTCGGCCCAGGTAGCCAAGCTGCGCACGGCCGGAGCCGCATTACTGGTCAGCTTTCATGATTTCAGCCGCACCAAGGGCCTGGAGGAGGCTGCCAATCGCATTCAGGCTTTCAAGCCTGAATTTGTGAAGGTTGTCTCTACGGCCAGAAATCTTGCCGACAATCTTGCCGTGCTTCGCCTCATCGAAGACCGCTCTCTCAATTCGCAGGTAGTCGGCATCGCCATGGGGGAAGAGGGACTTGTAAGCCGCATCCTGGGTCCCCGCACTGGAGCAGCCTTTACTTTCGCCTCCTGGTCTGCGGAGACCGAAACTGCTCCCGGCCAAGTGACAGCCGAAGCCCTGCGCGATCTCTACCGGCTAGAGCATCTCGACCCGGCTACCCGTATCTTTGGAGTCGCCGGAAATCCGATCAGCCATTCCCTTTCCCCGCTGCTTCAAAACGCCGCCTTCCGTCGAGAGATCGTCAATGCCACCCTCCTGCCGCTCAAAGCCAAATCCGTACAGGATCTGCTGACTTTGGCGCTTGAGCTCCCGTTGGCCGGATGCGCGGTTACGATGCCATTCAAAACTGAGGTCCTGCCGCACCTGGCGAACATGGACCCGCTGACTTCGAAGATCGGGGCTTGCAATACCCTCCGGATGGGCGCAGACGGCAAGCTCTACGGTTTCAACACTGATGTTGCAGGCATCGTCCGTCCACTGCAGCGTCGGCTCAGGCTCAAAGGCGCTAGAGTTGCCGTCCTTGGTGCTGGAGGAGCGGCTCGCGCAGCCGTCTTTGGCCTCGTCGAAGAGGGAGCGGAAGTACTCGTCGTCAATCGCACTCACGAGCATGCGGTCACCCTCGCCCGGCAGGCAAAAGCCAAGTCCCTCAAACACGAACTGCTTGCCAAACAGCGATTCGACGTGATCATCAATGCCACTCCATGCGGAATGGCCGGGGCGAAGCAAGCCATGCCCATCGCGGAAAACGAGCTTAACGCAAGCCTCGTCTTCGACATGGTCTATAACCCGCTCGAGACCCCGTTGCTCAAGTTGGCCAGATCACGCGGCATTCCTGTTGTGACCGGTCTCGAGATGTTCGTTCAGCAGGGCGCACGTCAATTCGAAATCTGGACCGGCAAACCCGCGCCTGAGTCCGAGATGCTGAAAGTAGTCGAGCATGAGCTGCGAAAACGTGCCGAAGCAGCACCAAAAGAGTCGCATTCGTCCAACGGCCGCGGCAAAAAGGCCTGACCTCAAGCACCCTTCCGACTCTGAGCGACGTCAATAGTCTCAACAGGTTCTAAGCGGGTTACTGACTTTTTCTCTTTACAGCCAGGTTCGAATTGCCTGATGAGATCTTTCCCCGATGCCGGCGACTCATTCCGCCTTTTCTGTCTTCTGCTTGCGCTCGTCGTTTCCGGATGCGGCTATTGGATCAATCCCAACGCGACGGTTCCCACCGGTCCCGGCACTCCCTCGCAGAGGGGCTCGGTCACAATCTCACCCACCTACGTTGCGCTCGCTCCTGGGCAGGAATTCCGGTTTACAGCTTCATCGCCCACAGGAGAAAAGATCGATTGGCTCGTCAATGGCGTCGTCAGCGGCAAACCCGAAACGGGCAAGATCGACGCTGCCGGGAACTATGTCGCGCCGTCCATCGTCTCGCAAGGAATTAACATCTCTGTCACCGCGGCCCTATCCTCTTCGCCTGCGCAAGACTACGCCACCGCTGTCGTGGCACTGGTGCCTCCTGCGCAGGTGTCCTGCCCCGATATCACCGGCAGCCCTCTTGTCGCCGCCTACTCTATCAACCTTCCTGCCTCAGGCAAAGTCTCCATTGAATTTGGAAAGACCACCGACTATGGCCGCAGCACCTGGCAGGTTCCCAGTGGTCCCGCTGGAGGCAGTGTGAAAGTCCTCGTCGCCGGCATGGTGGCCAAGACGCTCTACCACATGCGCGCTCGCGTCACACTCGACAACGGCGCAACCTATACCGACTCAGACCACACCTGCACTACAGGCACGCCGCCGCCAACAACTCCTGTTCAGACGACCGCAGCCAATGGAGCGATTCCCCAACCCGGCATTGAACTCTGGAACACTGCGATCCCATCCAATGTGCTCCAGGCCTTCGCTACCGATCTCGACGGCAACGTGATCTGGACCTACCTCTACCACGGCTCCCTCGCCGACCTGATCCAAGGCATTCAGCTGCTCCCCAATGGCGACATGCTGATGCTTATCTCATACCTCTCTTCTACGACCGTCACCAATACCACTGGCCTTGTGAACGAGATTCGCGAAATTGACCTCGCGGGCAACACGATCCGTAGCCTCACAATGGATGATCTCAATCAAAAGCTAGCCGCCTCGAACCTCCGTGATGCCGACGGGAATGTCTACAACTTCAGGGGCTTTCATCACAGCGTGCTCGCTCTTCCAAATGGCCACTGGGCGATGCTGACCGACTACAGAAAGAACTTCACTGACCTGCCGGGGTATCCGGGAATCACGCCTGTGCTGGGAGATGCCATTGTCGATGTCGATCAGAACGGGAATCCGGATTGGGTCTGGAACACCTTCGATCATCTCGACATCAATCGGCACTTCATGAGCTTCCCCGACTGGACACATTCCAACGGCTTGCTCTACTCGACCGACGATCACAACCTGCTCCTGTCGATCCGCCATCAGAATTGGATCATCAAGATCAATTTCCAGGATGGGCAGGGCTCAGGTGACGTAATGTGGCGGCTAGGTGAAGGAGGCGACTTCAAGCTGATCGGAGGCACCGATCCAACCGACTGGTTTTATGCACAACACGGGCTCAATTACTTCTCGCCCAATACCACCGGTGTTTATCGCCTTGGCATAATGGACAATGGCAACGATCGCCTCTTCCCATCTGGGCAGGTGATATGCAAGCCGCTCGCTCCCACAGCTTCGAGCTGCTACTCTACGATTCCGGTGCTCGAGCTCAACGAGACGAACATGACCGCAACTCTGGTCACTCATTACACCCCGCCACCAGCGTTTTTCACCTTCTTCGGCGGAAATGTGGAGCAGCTCCCGAACGGCAACATTCACGCGAATTTTGGTTCAACCATTAATGGAGGTATCGTTCAAGAGCTCAATTCACAGGCGACTCGGGTGCTCTGGCAAGGCACAACGCCCAGCGGAGACCAATTCCATACCTACCGCTGGCCAAGCCTCTATCCCGGCGTGCAGTGGTGATTGCCACGAGATTTTATTCACAGTCTGAACACTGTGATCATCTTCCGACCATCTGCTGAAATGAGAGTGACATTCAGGTGACACCGAAGCGCCACGGCGAATCTAACAATCTCTAAGGTCTCCAATTCAGCAAAGAGGGTGCAAGTGACCACTGCCTACATCAACCGAATCGCCAGCTCGGTCCCACCCCACGACGTCCATCATTCCTTCGTTGCTTTTGCTGAGACCATGATGCCGGAAGGAATCAAGCGATCGTTATTCCGGCGCATGGTTCGCATGTCCGAAATCGAACATCGATTTTCGTTCCTTCAACCAATCGACTGCGGAAACGGCAGGTGGCGCGACGCTGAAGGTGTTTATGAAACGGGCAACTTCCCTGACACTGCGCGTCGCATGCAGGCCTTCGAAAAATTTGCGCCGCAGCTTGCGGCATGCGCGCTTAACAAGCTCTCTCTAACGATGGAAGAGCGCAGATCTGTAACGCACGTCATCGTCACTTCCTGTACCGGCCTATACGCGCCTGGTCTTGACTTCGACATCGTGAACCATCTTGGCCTCAATCCTTCGGTAGAACGCACGATGATCGGCTTCATGGGCTGCTACGCTGCAATCAACGCACTCAAATCGGCTCATCATATCGTTCGGTCCGAACCGGATTCTGTCATCCTGGTCCTGAGCCTCGAGCTCTGCACGCTTCACCTGCAGGAGACTCAGAATCTCGAACAGATGCTGTCGTTTCTTCTGTTCGCCGATGGGTGCGCGGCGTGCCTCATCAGCGGGAAACGAACGGGTCTCGGTATCGATAGCTTTCTTGCCTTGCGAATGCCCGATTCCGGCCACCTCATTACATGGAGGATTCGCGAGTCAGGGTTTGACATGTTTCTTTCCGGCCAGGTTCCTGCAGAAATCTCTCGCGCCATGAGAGAAGTCGGCCGCAATATCACTCGCGGAGAAGACCCGCTCCACTTCGATCTTTGGGCGGTACATCCCGGCGGCCGCACCGTCCTCGATGCTGTCGAAAAGGGCCTGGGCTTACCTGGAGACGCCTTGTGCCACTCCCGCGACATCCTGGCACGCTTCGGCAACATGTCATCAGCAACCGTGATGTTTGTCCTGGAGAATGTGATGAGAACGGCAGCCCCAGGCCAGCGTGGATGCGCCATGTCATTCGGCCCCGGCGTCACAGCGGAGACTATGCTCTTCCATGCCGCCTGACGCCATCGATCTCAGCCGGCGCGCAGAGATCTCCGAGCTGCCGGAGTTGATGGACGAGCCGTGCTCACGCGACGTTCTTCGACACTGTCTTCGCGATCTAGCCCGCGTCAACCGCTGGTTCTTTGCCTACAGGCCTACTCTCGCCTGGCTGAACTTGCTGGCGTTACCCAAGGACGGAGGAGTCCACATCATGGACGTAGGCTGCGGCTATGGAGACAGCCTTCGCCGCATCGAGCAATGGGCGAGCCGTCGGAAAATTCCTGTCGCGATGACCGGATGCGATCTGAATCCGGACACAATTGCGATCGCCCGTGAGGCAACCCCTGCCAGAAGCCGAATTCGCTGGGTCGCCTCCGACATCTTCTCTCTCGAATGCGATAAGCCTGTAGATATCATCGTCAGTTCGCTCTTTACTCACCATCTCACTGAGCCTGACATAATTCGATTCATTCAGTGGATGGATGCCACCGCGCGCATTGGCTGGTTCATCAACGACCTCTCACGAGCTTCGGTCCCCTATCAACTCTTCAAGGCTTTCGCCAAAGTCGCAAGGCTTCATCCATTCGTCCAGCACGATGGGCCTGTCTCCATTGCCCGCGCCTTCATCCCGCATGATTGGCGCAGAATGTGCACCGCGGCCGGACTTGCAGAATCTGACATTCGCATCCAGAGCTTTACGCCTGCCCGTCTTTGCGTAGGGCGCAGAAAGCAGCGGATCCATTGATGGCCGGCGAAGCCAAACACGTTGTCATTGGTGGAGGACTCGCTGGATCCATGCTGGCTTTCAGGCTCGCCGCCGCAGGACGTCGCGTGATCCTGCTGGAAAAGCTACGCGGTCCTCACGACAAAGTATGTGGTGAATTCCTCAGCGCAGAAGCGCTCGGCTATCTGCACAGCGTGGGCATCGACGCGCGTGCACTCGGTTCCCATCCCATCCGGCGCGTTCGCCTTCATTCAGGCTGCAAGACTGTTGCAGCGGACCTGCCGTTCTGCGCCGAATCCCTTTCACGTCGCGTTCTCGATGATGCCTTGCTCGAGAGAGCTGCCTTGGAGGGATGCGAAGTTCGCCGGGGAAGCTTCGTCGAGAAGCTGGAACGCACATCCGATCGCTTCTCAATCCAGGTCCGCGACGGCGAGTCAATTGCAACTGACCACGTATTTGTCGCCACCGGCAAGCACGATCTCGCGCACCTTCCGCGCGGCGCTGGCTCTCATCAAGACCTTGTCGGTTTCAAAATGCATTGGCGGCTCGATCCGCAATCGCTGCAGGCAGTCCGAAACACGATGGAGCTGTTTCTCTTCCGCGAAGGTTATGGAGGACTCGCACGTGTCGAGAGCACTACCGCCAACCTGTGCTTTGTTCTTCGTCAACGGCGCATGCGCGAACTGGGGGGCTGGCCCGAACTGCTGCTAGCAATCCGCAAAGAAACGCCTGCGCTAAATGAAATTCTTGACAGAGCGGAGCCGTGTTGGCTTAAACCTCTCGCCATCTCGCCAATTCCCTATGGCTACGTTGCGAAGACTTCGAATGGTATCTGGCGCATCGGCGATCAGGCTGCCGTCATCCCGTCCTTTACGGGGGATGGCATGTCCATCGCGCTGCACAGCGCCAATCTCGCATCGGAGATGTTCCTTGCCGGAAGATCTGCAGACGAGTACCTCGCCCAACTTCAAGGCCATCTGCAAAATGGTATGAGCATCGCCAATTCGCTCTCGCGCATGATGGTAACTTCGACTGGGCGTATGCTGGCAACCGGAGTGCTTTCGCTCGTTCCCGGGGCCCTCGGCCGGATAGCTGGATGGACGCGGATTCCCGAGCGCGCATTGACCGTGTCACACCACAGCCCAGTCTCAGAGGCAGACCATCTGCCCTTTCGGAGAGCCTGAACTCGACTAGCGGTGCTTTTTCTTCGCTATTTTGGTTTTGGCCTTTGCCTTCTCGCCGGGCACATGCGTCGTGGGAATCGGCGCCATGTCCGGTCCGACGCGCCTAACCATGTTGTCGCGCATAGCGTACGTGATGGTGCGTAGACTCGCGGGCTTTGCAATTCCTGTACTCGGATCGATTGCAACATTTGGAGTACTCGCGATTTGAAAACTGAAGGTCGGCTCCGTCCCGCTGCCACTCGGCTGCGTGCCTATCTTGACGGGCAGATAACCCTGAATCGGCCGAACGCGAAACGCCGTCTCATAGCGGTGACGCTTCACGCTCCAGGTGAACACGCGGATCTGATCGAAATCAAACGGCAGTCCGGACCTTGGCGGGCTCATCGCGGTCACGTATTCCGAGACCTGATGGTTAGGAACGTCGGCTTCCGGGTCGGTTACCTTCATCAGCACATACGCTCCCACAATGCGTTGGCCTTCTGCATACTGCCCTACCTCATCCGGAACATCCACATCCACACGGCCTGAGGATAACCAACCCACGCGGCCATGAGCATCGCGGATCAGCCACCAGTCCTCCATCGGAACTTCCGGCTGGGCCGGCTGCTCATCGGCGACCTTGCTGTCGTCCTCATCTTTCGTCGGCTTATCGGTCGCTGGCTTTGCTGTCGACTGCGCCGGGGCCTTACCCGCTGCCGTTGTCGCGGTCGGCGGAGTCTTCTTTACCGGAGGTGGCGTTCCGGGCGCAACCCTTGGCACAGATGCCCGCACCAGCAGTTGCAGTTTGTCAGCCTCAGGAAGCAGATAAAAACGATCTGTGTTCCGTCCCGGGCTTACATGCAGGTACGCATCGTCACGCAGCGTACCGGTCGCCACGACGAAATCGCTCTTGTGCTTATCGGAGAGATCCTGGAATACCTTGTACTCATCGGCATCGATGACCGCGCGCTCTTCAAGCCAGCCAATCTCATTCTTCTCGGTCTTAACTTTGAGAAAGCGCCGTCCATGCTCCAGCACCTCGAGTGCTTGGCCATTGGAAACTTCACCGACACGATTCGACACCGCTGCGACGCGGTCCTTCAGGTACATCTGCCGAGCGGCGACGTATACCATTTCGCGCTTGTCTTTTCGCAGATGTTTGCAGCCAGTTGCAAAGGCCAGCGTAACCAGCAGGAGCAGAATGGGAAATTTGGCAGCGTTGTGCCGAAAAGGCGAGAGGAGCAAATTTGAAAGTCGCGTCAACACAGCCAATGAGGTCTATCTGAGGATAGCAGCTACCTTGGCCCCGCAACACCTGGGGTGTTAACTGAATCGCTTACGTCAATGAACAGCTGCAATTGCGCTCGCCTGCACTGGATCCGTCCCCGTCGAGTTCGAAGTCACCTTATCCAGGTAGCCCGCGTTGGTCGCATCAATCGTGTAACCCAGCAGGTCGGGGTTGCCGCCAAAATTGACCGCAAATACAAACTGGTTGGTATTGTCTTCTGCCAGCATTTGCGGATTCGTTCCAGCGTTGAACGTACTGCCAAGTGCCGTCAGACCGACCACGTTATTCGTTGTAGCGACCGAAAAGCCTGCGATCACTCCCGTAGTCCCGCTGGCCGTCTGTCTGTTCACCACGTACACGTAGTTCCCATCGGAAAACGGCAGAATGGAATACGGAGCCAGCCCACCGATCCTGAACGGCGAGCCGCTGATCTCCTGCTTTCCACTGTAGGTGAAAGCCCGCAGGCCGCCGGTGTTCGTGTCGGTACCATTTACTCCCACAGCCAATGTTTCGCCGATGTAAAACAATCGCGGAGCGCCTGCGCCTGACGGGATTGGGTCAAAAGCGACGGAGAATGCCGCACCGCCGGACCCTTTGGTCCCGATCGTTCCCCCGTTTCCAAACGGATTTGCGTTTTGCGCGTTGAACGGGATTGTCGCTGTACCCCCCGTTCCCATCGCCACAAGGACAGTTGTATTGTCCGGCGAGATTGCTACCTGCCTGAGCCCTGAGCTTGACAGTACCGCCGACTGCTCCTGGTTCGATTGCAAGATACCTGTGCTGGGGTCTACGTGGATTGCAAAAAGATTCGATGTACCCGAAAAACCCTCCACGAGCCACGAGTTCGTCGAGTCCACCTGCATACTCGTTGCCGGATCAGACGAGATTGGTTGGCCTGAATTGCCCACCGTTAGCTGGCCCGTTGAACTATCAATCGTATAAACAAATATGCCGCCGAGCGTGCTCACGTACAGAAACGCATTGTTCGGAGCAATCGTAATTGCAATCGGCGACGCAGACAGTTTGCTGGATGTGCCGAGCGCTGTGAGCGTACCTGCTTTCACATAAAGCCCGGCGATTTCATTGGTCGCTGAATTGATGACGTAGAAGTCTCCGCTACTCAGCGTCGTGCCGCCACCACCCCCGCCACCGCCCGAAGGCGCCTTCCAAAAACCGCTGCAGCCTGTCAGGCACAGCGCCGCCAAAGCCAGACACACCCAATAACGCGTCCTCATGGCCGCTCCTTGTTCAAGTCTTCAATGCCTGTCGTTCTAAGGGTAACGCCTCCCGGCGCATCTGTCCTTTCAAGCGCTTCGGACAGGGATTTCCCAATTCTGCCGTCTGATCCAAGGACGCCCTTTCACCGCACTCCGCTCACCCCTTGTGACGAGAGGCAGTGCTTTGACGTGCCTGCCAAACCAGTCGGGCGGCTGTCACATCCTCAATCGCCATTCCCACCGACTTCGAAATGATTCGTCGATCCCGCGGAATCTTTGCTGCATTCGGATTGGCGAGGATCTCGCCTAAATCTGCGTCTACCGTTGCACCCGACAACAGCACATCGCCAGATTCGCGCTCAACACACTTTTTCGACTCGGCCACAATGAAGCTCGACAACATCGCCTCGTCATCGATCTCGCGGATGCTTGCTCCTGTGGCGCCCACCGCGAGCACCAACGCGTTCGGCTTCAGAAGTCCTCCCTGCAATACAGGAACCTGGGCTGAGGTCGCTGTCAGCACGACATCCGCGGATGTAGCGTCCTCAATCGACGCTGCCCTTGCACCCAACTCATCTGCCAGCCTCTTTGCATTTAATGGCACGCGACTCCAGATGCGAATTTCACTTATTTCGGGCCACACATGTCTCAAGGCGGCGATATGCGCTCGAGCCTGCACTCCCGAGCCGAGGATTCCGAAACTCTCGGGAGCAACATCAAAATGGGCGGGGGCCAGCGCCGCATACGCCACGGCCGATACCGCAGCTGTTCTCATCTCCGTGATCAGCCGTCCGTCCATCACCGCGAGCGGCTCTCCAGTCGCTCGGCTCAGCAGTTCCACGATCGCCATGTGTGTATGCAAGCCAAGCTCGTCGTTGGCGGGATACCAGGTCACGGTCTTCACGGCCATGTAGTCACCGGCGACAACCGGCATCACCGCGAACCATCCGTTGCGATGGTCACCCGCATTCCCGGCCCGCAGGATCATCCGCGCCGGCTGATTCACGCGTCCCGCAGAGAAATCAATCAAAGCCTGCCGGATCGCCGGAATCAGTTCCTCATAGGTGAGAACCGCCCGAACTTCTTCCTCAGAAATGTACATGGCGGTTGTCAGTGTACAGCGGCAGCAGCTGCAACCAGGTCAGTTTGGCCGGCTGCTCGAATTGGAACGCCGCCTGAACCGCTCATCCAGCGGCCTGCGCCCCTTGAAGCCGTCTTCAATCGAGTGCCAGTGCTCGATCGCGCTCTCGCCCATTCGCCAGCAGAGCAGGACAACCTCATCGTCCACCTTGCATGGAAAATCAAGCAGGCCGGTGTCCATGTCCTTCACCTGTACGCCAATCGAATCGATCTCAGCGACACTCTCACGAACGCGCTGCAGATGTGCTTCCATCTCTGCACGCCGTTTGCTCACCGCGGCAACATCAATGCGCATACCCCCGCTGAGATATATGCGACGGCCAAGCTCTCCAAGACGTTCTTCGACTTCCTGCGCGGCACGTTTGCCCTCGATCGCCCTCTTCAAAAGCGATTCGACGACCGGGAGCAGTGGACGACCGGGAGCAGTGATTGTGCCTCATCAAGTGTGAAAGTCTTCATGATTGCTCTGCGACTAGCATACGACGAATGCACAAACGGGCGAAGGCACTTATGTACCCGGTTTTCATCAGCAGCACAGAATCTATCTAGGGTGTCCCGCCCAAGCTCCGCTTGCGCGGGACCCAAACACCTCTATCGGACGTGACTAGACTCGCCTGGCTCGCTACTTGATCTCCAGCATCCGATCCAGAGCCACACGAGCCCACTGCTTGACGTTGTCTTTCACCTTGATCCGGTTCACCACTCGGCCTTCCACGAGGTTCTCCAGCGCCCAGGCCAGGTGCTGCGGGCTGATGCGATACATCGTCGTGCAGAGGCACCCATTGCTCTCGAGACTAATAATCTTCTTGCCTTCCGGTGCGAACCGATTCGCAAGCCGGTTCACGAGATGGATCTCAGTCCCGATCGCGAACGTGCTTCCTGTAGGGGCATCCTCCACAACCTTGATGATTCGCTCAGTAGAGCCGAGCGCATCCGCCTTCTGGCAAACCTCCCACCGGCACTCGGGATGCACAATTACCTGGATCCCCGGATACTTTGCCCTCACTTCGTCCACATGGCTCGGCAGAAAACGCTGATGGACCGAGCAGTGCCCTTTCCAAAGCACTATCCGACTTGCTTTTAGAGCAGCAGCAGTTTGGCCGCCCTGCAATCCCCACGGATCCCAGATCTGCATCTCCTCCATCGGAATGCCCATCGCGTAACCGGTGTTGCGACCGAGGTGCTGATCGGGGAGAAACAAGATCCGCTTGCCGCGAGCAAATGCCCACTCGAAAGCTGCCTTTGCATTGGACGACGTGCACACCAAGCCGCCGCGCTCTCCGCAGAACGCCTTGATCGCCGCAGTCGAATTCATGTAAGTCAGGGGAATTGTTTCTTCTGCCAGCCCTAAGCGCTCGAGCACCTCCCAGCACGCTTCCACCTGCGAGATCTCCGCCATATCGGCCATAGAGCAACCCGCATTCAGATCCGGCAGGATCACCTGCTGATCGTCTCGCCCAAGCACATCGGCGCTCTCGGCCATGAAGTGCACGCCACAGAACACGATGTACTTGGCATCGGTCTCCGCCGCTACCTTCGAGAGCTTGTAGCTGTCGCCGGTGAAATCGGCGAAGCGAATCACTTCATCCCGCTGATAGTGATGCCCCAGCAGAATGGTTGTAGAGCCGAGCCGCTCGCGCGCTGCCGCGATGCGTTCGTCCATGCTGTTGTCAGGGAGAGCCAGGTAGCTTTCCAGGCTGCACGACACGCCAGTCTCCGGCGAGACCGCCGTCACTTCATCAAGAACCAGGTTCACCTTTTGCCGCCTTCAGTCCGCCCAGCTCTTGTGGAACCGGCGAACGGGGATGTTGAAAGCACTCAGCGGCTGCAGAGGATGCGCTGTCGTTTCCGACCCCACCCTCGGGGATGTTGCAGCCCCATTAACTGGATGCGCCTCAAACACGGTGGACTCAAGATTCTTGGACCGCTCGGGACGCTTCCGTTACCCCAATTTTAGCAAAGCTTTCACCCCTGGTTTATGGCCCCTCAGGTGATTGCAACTTCACTAAAGGGCCGGTTTGTGAGCGAAGCGCACCGACAGTTATCATTACCCTTCATGGCTCCGCACCCGTCCATCCTGCTCGGCACCATTTCCATGGTCGATTCCGTGATCCTGATGATCATGGCGCTGGTAGTGTTTGGACCGCGTCGGCTGCCTCAGATAGGGCGGCAAATCGGCAAGCTGATGTACGAGTTCCGCAAAGCCTCAAACGACTTCAAGTTCCAGATGGAAGAGGAGTTGCGTCAGTCCGAAGAGGCGGAGCGCCGGAAGAAGGAAGAGGAGCGCCAGCGCGTACTGGCCGCTGAGGCGGCTTCCGAACAGGCTTCGGTCTCGGCGGATCCGGCCATCGCATCCAAATCGGCAGACTCGCCGTATCCCGGCGAGACAACTGACCCCGAGCCGTACCCGCCCGAAACGGTTCCTGACGAGCCCGGATTGGACGACTCCGAGCCGCGCATCATGCCTCCCAGCGTTGGCGAAACTGTCCCGGCTTCCCGGCCCAATCGCGCCTACGGCTCCCCTGACGAAACACCGGCGCTGGAAGAGCCTGGCTCCTCTCAGCAGCAGTCCACTGGGCTCGCCGACCCAGAATCCATTCCACGCACTTCCGAGGCTGCGGAGACGGTGAACCCACATGGTTGACGCCGCGGACGCCATCGACAAAGCACGCGCAGCAGTTTCAGAACGCGCAGAACTCCCGGGCATGAGCCTGATGGAGCATCTGGACGAACTCCGCCGGCGCATCATCCACTCCGCCGCCTACCTTATCGGCGGATTCGCCGTTGCATGGATTTTTCGAATCCAGCTGCTGCATTTCCTTCAGGAGCCGCTGCTTAAGATCGGTAAGTCCCTGGTTTTTACGCATCCCATGGATGCGCTCAACCTTTATCTCTACGTGGCTTTGCTTGCAGGAGCCATCATCGCCAGCCCCTTCATCCTGTATCAGGTCTGGCTATTCATCGCTCCGGGCCTTTATCAGAAGGAAAAGCGCTTCGTCATCCCCTTCATGGCCGCCACGGTCAGCCTGTTTCTGCTCGGCGCGGCCTTCGGTTACTACTACGTTCTGCCTGGCGCCATCAAAATTCTCGTGATCCAATTCGGGCACGACTTCACGCCGATGATCACCATCGAGGACTACTCGAGCTTCTTCCTCTCCATCATTCTCGGCCTGGGCATCAGCTTCGAGTTGCCCATCCTCATCTTCTTCCTCGCGTTGTTTGGCATAGTCAGTCCGCGCTTCCTCTGGAAGAACATCCGCTATGCCATCCTCGCTGTCTTCATCGTTGCTGCTGTAATCTGCCCCAGCCCCGATCCATGGACGATGTGCATCTATGCGATCCCCATGCTCGCACTGTACGTGGTCGGGATCCTCGTCGCTTGGTGGGTCCATCCAGATCGGAAACGAGCCAAAGAGGCGGCCGCACAATGATCCGCCGTCCGAAGGGCCGGATGAAGTCGACCTTTGTACTTTCTCTGCTCGCACTCTTCTTCCAGCCAGCCTTCGCGCAGGCCCGCTTCAACGGCGCCAAAGCGTACGAATACGCCAAATCTTTCGCTGCGATCGGCCCGCGCTGGCCCACCGGTCCCGGACACGTCAAAGCCGAGGCTTTCATCCGTAGCCACTTCAAACAGGATCAGCTCGAAGAAGACACCTTCACCGCCAACACGACGATTGGTCCGGTAGCCCTGCACAATTTCATCGTGCGCTTCCCCGGCAAGAAGGACGGCATCATCGTCCTCAGCACTCACTACGAAACAAACTATCCTCTTCGCGACATCAACTTCGTAGGAGCTAATGACGGCGCTGCTACTACCGGCCTTCTCATGGCGATTGCCGACCAGCTGCGCGGCAAGAAGCTCGATGGCTACTCCGTCTGGCTCGTCTTTTTCGACGGAGAAGAAGCCTTTGAGCATTGGTCAGCATCCGACTCGACCTACGGCAGCCGGCACCTCGCAGCCAAGTGGGGAGGCGACGGCACCCTCGGCAAGATCAAAGCATTCATACTCGCCGACATGATCGGCGACAAGGATCTCGACATCCAGCGTGAAACAAACTCCACTGGCTGGCTCGTCGATCTCGTCCGTCAGGCCGCGAAAAAGTTGGGTGACGAGCGCTACTTCTTCCAGACCGATGAGCCTGTCGAGGATGACCACCTTCCTTTCGTGAAGCGGGGAGTTCCTTCCATCGACATCATCGACCTCGACTACGGCCCAAACAATAGCTACCACCACACCGCGCAGGACACAATGGACAAGGTGAGCGCTCGCAGTCTCTCCATCGTCGGCGACGTCTTCCTGGAAACCATCCGCCTCATCAACCAGCGGTAGTCCCTCTATCGCTGGTTCCTGCACGCTTCCGTCTAGTAACATCCAGGCATGATTGGTGGTGCGACCTGGTCTTGGTGGATCGGTTTCCACGTCGTAACGGGTGCGCTGCTACTCGTCGATCTACTGCTCCCAAGCCACAAAAAAGATGCCGGACCCTCGCGCAAGACAGCGTGGCTCTGGACGGTCGTTCTCGCGCTGCTCTCGTTCGGTTTCGCCGGCTTCATTGCTATCAAGCAGGGGCGAATCACGGCGATGGAATTCATCGCCGGCTACACGATCGAGACATCGCTCAGCGTCGACAACCTCTTCGTGTTCCTTGTGATCTTTCAAGGTTTCCGCCTGAGCGGCGGCGAACAGCACAAGGCCCTGGCGTGGGGCGTTGGTGGAGCAATCATCATGCGCGCCGTGTTCATTGCCCTTGGCGTCACTCTGATCGATCACTTCGAGTGGATCACATACCTCTTCGGCGCCCTACTGCTCTATGCGGCATGGCGACTCGTAAGCCAGCCTTCGACGCGCGATGTGATTCCACGCTGGGTGCGCAACATGCACCCTAAGAAAGGTTCACTGCTGCCTGTAATACTTGCTGTGGAACTGACCGATGTCCTGTTCGCCGTCGATTCCATTCCCGCTGTGCTGGCTGTCTCGCGAGATCCCTTTGTCGTCTACACATCGAACATCGCTGCGATCCTTGGGCTCCGCTCGCTCTACTTCGCCATTGCCTCCCTCCTTGACCGACTGCGCTACCTGCACTACGGCCTCGGAGCCTTGCTCGCTTTCATCGCTTTCAAGATGCTGGCAGCACACTGGATCGACGTCTCGATCACGCTGTCACTCGCGATCATGGGAGCTATCCTCGCCATCTGCGCAGTCTTGTCCTTGATAGCCGGCCCAAAACCAGGGCACAGCGCCGGTCACTGAAATCTACAGGTCTTCGAACCTGACTCGCCCATCGGCTGTGTAGATCGAGTGCTTCAGGAACTCAGCATCATTTCGCTTCGGATAATCGTTTCGAAAATGTGCGCCTCGGCTCTCCTTGCGCGCCAGTGCAGAGCACAAGATTGCTCGCGCAACACTGCAGAGCGACCGGGCCTCAAGTGAAACCCGGCTTGCCTTGCCTCGCCGCGCAGACAACTTCATGTCGGTCTCGTTTTCTGCCTGACTCCGAAGCCCTTCCTGCAGCAACAACTCCGACCGCAACAGGCCCCCATCCGCCCACATGGCCCGGCGCAATGCAGTCACGGACGCCTCTACGACAGCCGAATCGCCATGATCCATCGGCTCCATCTTTGCTGCGTGATTCTCGGCAGAACCCAGAGGCAGGTCATCTACCAACATCGCCTTGGCTGCCCGCGCCCCAAATACCAGTCCTTCGAGCAGCGAGTTCGACGCCAGTCGGTTCGCACCGTGGACACCTGTACATGCAGCTTCGCCCGCTGCATATAGCCCTTTCACGTTGCTACGCCCCGTTAGATCCGTTCGAATTCCGCCCATGAGGTAATGCGCTGCAGGGCGCACCGGAATCAGATCGCGATGCAAATCAAGCGAATAACGCGCCAGAAACGCGCTGATCCCCGGAAATCGCTTATGCAGATCAACGTTCTCCACATGCCGCATGTCGAGAAAGACCGAATGGTCCTCACCCTTATCGTCCAGACCTTCGCGTGTGATCGCCCGCGCCACCACGTCGCGAGGAGCTAACTCGAGTAGCGGATGATACCGCTCCATGAACCGCTCGCCGCGATCATTGCGAAGGTAGGCTCCCTCCCCACGCAGTGCCTCCGACATCAGAAACCGCGGAGCGCCAGGAAAGGAAAACGCTGTTGGATGAAACTGGTAGAACTCCATATCCGCAAGTTCCGCCCCAACTCGCGATGCCAGAGCTATACCATCGCCCGTTGCAACCGGCGGATTCGTGGTGTCGCTGTAGACCTGACCTGCACCACCTGACGCAACAAGAACTGCACGCGAACTCACGATCCCTGAAGAGCCGCCGGCACCCGCGGAAGCCAGTTCCGCCCCGACCACCTGCCCATCTTGCAGGATCAGCCGGCTCACCATCGTCCACTCAGCAAATTTGATGCGCGGATGCGCATGTGCCTGCGCCACCAGCGACCTGCTGATCTCTGCACCGGTAGCATCTCCGTTTGCATGGAGAATCCGCGGCCGGGAGTGCGCTCCCTCGCGTGTGCGTAGCAGTTTGCCACTCTCGTGGTCGAACCTAGTCCCCCACTCGATCAGCTCGGCGACTCGCGCCGGCCCTTCTGCGGTCAGAACTTCAGCGGCAGGTCGATAAACAAGCCCGTCCCCAGCGAAAACAGTATCGTTCAAGTGCAGAGAAACGTCTTCCGAGTCTTCCCACGAAGCCACTGCAATGCCGCCCTGCGCGTAGAAAGTGTTCGACTCGCCGAGGGACTCCTTCGTGACCACGAGAACATCATGCCCATCTGCAAGTTCAAGTGCTGCGCGCAGCCCGGCTACGCCCGCACCCATCACGATGAAGTCAACACGGGGTTCAAAGACCATCCATTCGAGGCTATCATTCGCCTCGAATGGTCGAATCTGAACTACCTAAGCCGCATGTGCAGCTCGAGCTTTGCTTTTAAGCACAAACCCCAGCATTTCTGCGCACTTCTTCAGCAGACCGTAGGGACCGACATCTACGCCAAGCTGCTTGTCCGCCCAGGGCTTTACGCTCCCGCGCGAAGATGGGCTCATTGCCAGTACCTGACATCGTGGCGTCCGGTCATGCGCCATAGCCGCAAGCCTTTCGCACTCGTCAGGCGCCAACGAATGGCAGAGAACGATCAAATCGAAGTCATTGTTTGTTAAGAGGGTCTTGGCCTCAATGAATCGGCCTGCACCCCGCACGGCGAAAAACGCTCCCAGAATCATCTCTCTCGATCGAAGCAGCATCTCGTCACGACTTACAACCAATACACGAGCATGAGAATTCATAACTAGTAACTCGAGAAAGGCGGAATAACATTGCGTCGTACATCCACTCCGCGGTTAAAAAGATTGGGACTAGGGGAAACCCTAGGTAAATGAGACGTTTGCAAGAAGCCTATACTCACAGATAGTGTGATGTTTCTATTCGCCTAGAAGATACCCCTCCATTAGAAAAGTTCATTCTTGATATTTGTCCGATCGATCTTTCCAGCAATTTCCTTCTGACTGCAGTCAGGCGTGTCTTGCTAGATGGGAATAGCATGAAACGGCTCTAACTCCGCCGATTAGCGCGCTGCTCACTTTAGCCGCCCGTCATCAATCAACGGGCTGACGCATCCTCTCCCACCACTCGATATAGACTCGCGAATTGTCGAAAGAGCTCTAGTTTACCTTTCGGCCTCGTCGACGCTACGAGCCATCCGCTTCCGATAGGATGGAATCAACGTGCAAACCATACGGGTCGAAACTCCTTCTGCAAAGTACGACGTATTCGCGGGCAGCGGACTCATTGCTTCGCTCGCCCCACGCATAGAACGTGCAGTCGGCAAGTTGCCCCGTCGCGTCTTTGTCCTCACCTCTCCAGAAATCTGGGCCTTGTGGGGCGACACGTTTCTCAAATCCTTTGCAGAGTCGCCAACGGTCCTCTTCCTTCCTCCCGGCGAAAAGCATAAGACCGTCAAGAGTGTCGAAACAATTCTTCGCCAGATGCTCCGAGCCGGCGGCGATCGCAGTTCGCTGCTCATCGCCTTCGGCGGAGGTATCGTCGGCGACGTAGGCGGCTTCGTGGCTGCGATCTTCATGCGTGGCATTCAATACGTGCAGGTCCCAACGACTTTTCTTTCGCAAGTCGACTCCTCCGTAGGCGGCAAGACCGGAGTCAACCTTCCCGAAGGCAAAAACCTCGTCGGCAGCTTTCATCACCCCGCAGCTGTCTTCGCCGACATCGACGTCCTCGGTACACTTTCCGATCGCGAACTCCGCGCTGGACTGATGGAAAGCATTAAGGCAGGAGTGATCCGCGACCGCTCGCTCGTGCGTTTCATGGAAGAGCACGTCGACGAGGTGCTCGCGCGCGATCTCAAGGCTCTTGAGAAGGTAATCGCCGCATCCATCCGCATGAAGGCCTCAGTCGTCAACAAAGACGAACGTGAAAACGGCCTTCGCATGATTCTCAATCTCGGCCATACTGTCGGGCATGCCCTCGAGCAGGTCACAAAATACAAGGTCCTTCTGCACGGTGAAGCTGTGGGCTGGGGCATGATCGTCTCTCTTTATGTCGCTCATCGTCGCAAGAGCATCACCGGAGCGCAGGCCGCTCGCATCGAAGAGCTCATTCACCTCTATGGCCCGCTCCCGCCACTGGACCTTCGCGCCCCCCGCCTCATTGCAGCATCGGGAAGCGACAAGAAGAACGTCGGCGGAGTCCGTCGCTTCGTAGTTCCAATCGGGATTGGAGACGCCGGCGTGATTGAAGACCTGACCAATCCTGAACTCCTCGCGGCCGTCACCTACATGCTGTCGCAAGCGAAAGAGGCCCGCAAACCATGATCGCTTCCGGCGCAAAGCCGTTGGGGGCGCAGGATGAAACTCACGCGGCGCAGGCCGTGCAGCAGATGTTCAACACCATCGCGCCGCGATACGACCTGCTCAACCACGTCCTCTCTGCCAACATTGATCGACTCTGGTGGCGTCGCGCGGCACTGGCCTTTCGCTCCACACTTGCTGATTCAAACGCTGCCATTCTCGATATCTGCTGTGGTACGGGCGATCTTACTCTTGCTCTCCTCAAGCGTCGCCCCAGCGATGCCCGTCCCATCCTCGCCGCGGACTTCGCCCACGCCATGTTGAACCGAGGAGCACAGAAATTCGGTGTAACTCAGCTGAACCAGCCCCACGCCATCGCTCTCGAAGCTGACGCTCTTCACCTACCGCTTCGTTCCCAATCGCTCGACCTGGTGATTACCTCGTTTGGCTTCCGTAACCTCGCCAATTACGAAGCCGGCCTGCGAGAATTCCATCGTGTGCTCAAACCGGGAGGGCGTCTAGGCATACTTGAGTTCAGCCAACCCGGCGGTTTCATTGGCAAAGCCTACGAACTCTACTTTCATCGCGTTCTGCCCATCATCGGTCGCCTTATCTGCGGGAAGAACGGTCCATACAGCTATCTGCCATCTTCTGTGGGGGCATTTCCATCTCCTCCGGAACTGATCGAGATGATGCGGAGAGTTGGCTACTCCGAATGCGATTGGCAGCCTTACACTTTCGGCATCGCTGGGTTGTACACGGCCGCCCGCCCGACTGTACCCTAGGTACGCGATGAACATCGCCGCCACAAGCCCTTCGGCATTGACGCCTCCGGAGAACTCGGCTCTCAAGCGCCGCGTTGCGCTCAATTCCATGCTGGCGGCAACATGCATGACTGCGCTGAAACTCGCGGCCGGTATCATTTCCGGATCACTCGGCGTGCTGTCAGATGCGGCACACTCCGGCCTCGACCTGGCAGGCGCTACCCTCACGTTCTTCTCAGTTCGCGTGTCTGACAAGCCAGCCGACGAAGACCACACTTACGGCCACGGCAAAGTCGAAAACCTCTCGGCATTCTTTGAAGCAGGCCTGATGGCCCTCTCCTGCGTCTGGATCATCTGGGAAGCAGTCCAGCGAATCCGCCTGAACACCTACGAGCTCAGATTCTCCATCTGGCCCGTTCTCGTAGTGCTTAGTTCCATTGCTGTCGACTTCTGGCGATCTCGCGCACTGCGTCGTGTTGCCGAGCGAACCGGATCACCTGCTCTTGCCACAGACGCCTTCCACTTTTCGTCTGATATCTGGGCATCCGTTGCCGTCCTCGCTGGCCTGCTTGCAACCTGGGCCGGTGTCTACTGGCACATCGCCTGGCTTCGTTACGCCGATCCCGTCGCCGCTATCTTTGTCTCGCTCATGATCCTCCGCATCACGGCGACGCTGACCCGCGAAACTGTGGGCGTTCTGATGGATCAGATTCCCGCCGAGACAAGACTCAAAGTCATCCACGAAGCCGAGAAAGTTCCCGGCGTCCTCGCCGTCGAACAAGCTCGCGTGCGCCGCTCCGGCCCCAACTACTTCGCAGATCTCACGCTCGCTATGCCTTCGCGCACTACCTTTGAGCACACGGGCGAACTCGTCCGCGCCGCCACGGAGGCGGTACACCATGTGTTGCCTCAGGCGGACGTCGTCATTCACACCGTGCCGCGTCAAGCGCGCACAGGCAGCATCTTCGAACGCGTGCGTGCGGTTGCAGCCCGCAACAACGTTCCTGTCCACGATCTCAGCGTCCAGTCGCTCCAAGGCAAGCTCCATGTTGAACTGCATGTCGAACTGGACGAAAATCTTCCACTCATCGCCGCGCACAGTTTTGTCAGTGGCCTCGAAGCCGAAATCATGCGGGAGACACCCGAGATCGACTCGATCCTCACGCACATCGAGAGTGAGCCAGCCACCATCGAGCAGCCAGAAGAGATCGTTGAATCCGACCGCCGCATCGAGAAGGCCCTACGCGCTGCCGCAGCAGTCGACAGAGAGATCATCGACGTCCATCAGATCAAGGTCGGACGAACTACGGAACACCTCTCGCTCTCCTGCCACTGCACCCTTCCTGACGAGCTCACAATGAACCGTGTCCACGAAGTCATTACTTCGCTCGAAGACCGCTTCAAGCTCGAATGCCCCGAAGTTCATCGCGTCACCATCCATCCCGAGCCTGTCACCGATAACACACGCTGAATTTCAAGAAATGTTCGATAATGGAGTCAACGGCAGCGGGAGGATTGATTCTTGATCGCGCACTCCAATTGGAAGCACGACGAGGTTTTTCAGGGCACAACCGAAGACGGCAAATCGATCACCATCGATGGCGATTCCGCCCATACCCACGGACCGAGCCCTCTTCAGATCGTCCTGATGGCTCTCTGTTCCTGCACCTCAGTCGACGTCGTCAACATCCTCAAGAAGAAGCGACAGAATCTCACTGCTCTTCGCGTGACTGCCCACGCTACCCAGGCTGAAACCCCTCCCCGCGTTTTTACGCACATTAAGCTCATCTATGCTGTTCATGGCGGCCACCTTAGCCGTAAGGCGGTCCAAGACGCTGTGTCGCTCTCTAAGAACAAATATTGCTCTGTCTCCAAGATGCTCGAGAAATCCACTCCCATCGAGTACGACATCATCTATCCCGATGGAGAGCCCGAGCCATGAGGGGCAGCCTCATTCTTCGGCTATTCCGCATGGCGTGCGTCGTTATGCTGCTTGTCGCGGTTGCGATGGTCTCTGCCATAACCACCATGCACTTCGCCATCCACGGCGCCGAAGTAAAAATACCTACCCTCAAAGGCATGACTGTAGCGGAGGCACGTAGCCAGGCAGCCGGTATGGGCCTCAACCTCGACGTCGACAATCGTTACTACTCCTCGGATGTAGCAGCCGGTCATATCCTGTCGCAGTCTCCGCCTCCCGGATCTGTGGTCCGCCGAGAGTGGCATGTGCGCGTCTCTGAGAGCCTCGGGCCTCAGAAAGTCGACGTTCCGGACACAGTCGGCACTGACGCGCGTGTAGCTGCATTACGTCTTCGCCGCGCCGGACTTCAAGTCGGAGTGACTGCGAAGCTGCCTTGGCCCGGAGTTCAGGACAATGTAGTGCTCGCGCAGGATCCTCCCGCTCACTCCCATGGAATAGCGCAGCCCAGCATTAACATCCTCGTCGCTGCGCCTGATAACTTGGCACCCGACGGGTACATCATGCCCGACCTAGCCGGACTTCCAGTGACTTCCGCTATCGACCAGCTCACCCGCATCGGTCTTAAAGTTGACCCACCGACTTATGTCGACGTGAACATCCCGCCTGTCGGCGACGCTGGCGCACTTCCAGTTCCACCCACCCAGCCCGGGTCGGTCATCACGCAGCAGCCCCTGGCTGGCGCGCGTGTCGACCAGAACACTACCATCAAGCTCGTCGCCGCAAAATAAAGCCATCGCAATCGCACGATCATCTAACAAGATGACGCATGCAGCCTGAATCCAGACAACCTGCCGCGAAATCTGCGCCTGCACACGACTTCTCGCACGCATGGCGGGCGCTTAGTCATCGCAATTTCCGCCTCTTCTTTGGCGGGCAGAGCATCTCCGTAATTGGCACCTGGATGACGCGAGTAGCAACATCGTGGCTAGTCTATCGCCTCACCAACTCCGCTCTGCTTCTCGGCACCGTCAGCTTCGCGGGGCAGATTCCCACGTTTCTGCTAGCGCCTATCGCAGGAGTCATCGTCGACCGCATCGACCGCCGAAAAGTCCTCGTCTGGACACAGGCTCTCGCCATGCTCCAGTCGCTTGTCCTCGCATGGCTCACGCTTTCGAATCGCATCAGCATAACAGAAGTTCTCGCCCTGAGCGCATTTCAAGGTCTCATTAACGCCTTCGACATGCCCGCGCGCCAGTCCTTCATGGTCCAGATGGTCGAAGACCGCGCCGATCTCTCCAATGCCATCGCGATCAACTCCTCAATGGTCAACATGGCCAGACTGGTAGGTCCCTCGCTCGCAGGTCTTCTCATCGCAGTAAAGAATGAAGGCTGGTGTTTTCTCGTCGACGGCATTAGCTACATCGCAGTCATAGTCTCCCTGCTCATGATGCGTGTACCGCGCAATCAGGAACTGCGCGCAAGGACATCCGTGCTCACTCAGCTAAAGGAGGGCTGGACCTATGTTGCCGGATTCGTTCCTATCCGTTCCATCCTCCTGCTCTTCGCACTGCTCAGCCTGATGGGATGGCCTTTCATGGTTCTCATGCCCATCTTTGCTGCGAAGATTCTCCATGGAGGCCCGCATACGCTCGGTTTCCTCATGGGAGCTGTTGGCATCGGATCGCTCGCCTCCGCGCTCTCGCTCGTTCTTCGGCGATCCGTTCGCGGACTCACGCGCGTTATCCCGGTCGCCGCTGTCATCTTCGGCATCGGCCTGATTGCCTTCGGCTTCTCGCACTACCTCTGGCTCTCGATGCTGATGATGCTTGTCACCGGCTTCGGCATGATGCAGGGCCTTACTGGCAGCAACACGATTATCCAGACGCTCGTCGACGAAAACATGCGTGGCCGCGTGATGAGCTACTACACCATGGCTTTCGTCGGCATGGCTCCATTTGGCAGCCTGCTGGCAGGAGCAATGGCCCATGCCATCGGCGCTCCTCGGACCGTTATCGTCTGCGGTGTGGCCTGCATTCTCGGCGGCATCTGGTTCACCTCGCAGTTACCTGCCATCCGCAAAGACATGCGCCCCATCTACCAGCGCCTCGGCATCATTCCGCAGCCTCCACTCGAAGAAGCCGCTGAGAGCTGATCCGTTATCATTGCCAGCGAGGAGAACCCATGGGACTGCAGGAAGACCTCGAACGAATCGCACTCCAGGAGCGCGAGCTCACTTTCCCAAAGCTCGATGCCGACATCGCCTGGCAGATCGGCTCGAAGCTCCGTAATATCGCCAGCGAGCGCCGCCTGCCAATCGTGATCGACATTCGCCGCTTTGGCCATCCACTTTTTTACGCCGCTATGGACGGCACTACGCCGGACAATCCTGAATGGGTACGCCGCAAAAGCAACATAGTTGCCCGCTTCCACCACAGCTCTTACACGGCTTCGTTGAATGAAAAACTGAAGGGCAAAACCATCTATGAGAGCCAGGGCCTGCCTCTCGCCGACTACGCCACGCATGGCGGCTCATTTCCCATTCGCATCGCAAACGCCGGTATCGTCGGCAGCATCACGGTCTCTGGCCTTCCCATGCGTCAGGATCATGAGCTGGTAGTCGAAGCGCTCTGTTCTGTTCTGGGCCGTGAATACAAGGATCTTCAGCTGGAAACCGAAAATAACTGATGGCGTGTCACAGACCGCCAGAGCGAAGATAGGACGTGACGGCTTTATGTAGCCGCCGGACAAGTTCCTCGTCTCCGTACTCGTAGTCGTCGGGAATCCCCAAGACCGCAATCTTCTTCTGCCGGAGAAGAGTACCGAATCGCTGTTGTATTCGTCTCCGGTGCACACTCTCTATTGCAAGAATCAAGTCGGCCCATTCAATCAGGTCTGCTGATATAGGTGTTTCAGCATCGACACTGGTACCTGCGGAGAGCACATTTACGCCTTCTAAATTGGAAAAGATGGACTCCGCGGTAGGGCTGCGCCTCTTGTTCCTGCTGCACACGAAAAGGACATTCACAGCGACGCTCCAGAACGTTGGATCAACGCCGCGAAGAATCCGTCCGTCTGAAACACGCCCGGCAGAAGTCTAAGAGTTCCCTCGAATGTGACGCAGTCGAGCAGTCGCGTTGAACCATCTCCCGTCAGAATCCCCTCCGACTTCAGGTCCTCAATTCTCGTCCTCAGCGAAACAAGCTTTGCTCCTGAGACCTCCCTAAGCGCCGCCTCAATCACCTGCTCGTTCTCTTCCGGCTCCAGCGAGCAGGTAGAGTACACCACGAAACCGCCGGACCGCGCCGCACGCAATGCCGAACGAAGAATCGCTCTTTGCCGCTCCGCCTGCCGAGGCAAATCCTCCACGTGCAACCGATGCCGAATCTCCGGATTTCGTCCCAATGTGCCGGTCCCGCTGCAAGGCACATCCGCGAGCACCACATGATATGCGTTTTCTTCCTCCAGTTGAGTCGCGTCGGAGAGCCTGCATTCCACTCGGTCGCCTAGCAATCGAAGCCTCGTCCGAAGTTCTCCCAGCCGCTGGTGACTTCCGTCGCACGCAACGATCTCCGCCTCAGGATTCCGTTCACCCAGAATGAAAGTTTTGCCACCCGGCGCAGCGCAGCAATCCAATATCTTCCCACCTCGCGGCACAAGCTCCGCGATCAGCTGGGATCCTTCATCTTGGATCCGCACCCGCCCTTCGCGAAATGAAACTGTCTTGGTAACGTCACCAGAAACCACGCGTCTCGCCGCCGTCAGCAACTCGCCACTCCCAAGCTCAACACTTTCTGCCTTAAGCTCCTGCTCGACTTGTGCATTTCTCAATCGCAGGAACAGTGGCGGCTGCTCCTGCCCATGCCGGCAGATCGCGCAGGTCGTTTCTTCGCCATAGACCTTAGTCCAGCGTTCCACCATCCACTCTGGATACCCCGCCACGCAGTTGTCGAATTTACTTCTCTCTGCCCCTGGAGCCGCAATCTTGCGCAGAACCGCATTCACCATCTTCGAAGCGAACTGGTGACCCGCTTCTTTAGTCAGCTCCACGCTCTCATCTATCGCCGCACGTGCCGGAATCCGGTCCATATGCAACAGCTGAAATGCACCCATCCGCAGCGGGATCAGCACCTCTGTGTCCAGCTTTGCATTGGGATGCTTCAACAGCGGCCGAAAGCGCCGATCGAGCTCGATCTGCCAGCGCAGCACACCAAGCACCAGTGCGGTTGTCAGCTTTTTATCGGCATCGGACAAAACCTCTATGTTGCGGCCTCGCAGCAGCGAATCGGAGTGCCCAAACTTCTCCATCGTTTTCAGAATGGAAAACGCAGCCTTCCGCGCCGGCGAAACAGTGCTCATCTGCTATCCCAGCCGAACGCCGGACTCGAGCGCCATACCGCGCAGAAACTCTGCAGCCGTCATCCGCTTCTTGCCCTCAAGCTGGAGTTCCGTAACTTCCATCCAGGTTCTCTGCGCACACGCCACCATGATCATGCCCCGTGCAACCTCAACGAGACCAGGCTCCGCAGCGCCGCCTCTCTGCGTTTCCTGCATCTGGTGCACGATGAGCTTCTTTCCGTCCAGACTTGTATACGCGCCGGGCCAGGGCTGAAAGCCCCGCCACCGGTTCCACAATTCCCGAGCTGTGTACCTCGCGAAGTCCATCCGCCCATCATCTCGCGTCAAAATCGGCGCAATGGTCGCTTGCGAATCGTCCTGCCGCTTCGGCGTAATCGTGCCCTCATCAAGCCCCGCCAGTGTCTTCACAACCAGCGGAGCGCCAGCCTTCGCCAGCACGTCGAACAATTCCGCCGCCGTCTGTCCCGGCGCAATCGGAATCTCCTGCTGCAGCAGAACCGGCCCAGTATCGAGTCCTTCCTCCAACAACATCGTCGTATTGCCGGTCACGGTCTCGCCCATCGCAACCGCCCACTGAATCGGCGCAGCCCCACGGTACTTCGGCAACAACGATGCGTGCAGATTGATGCAGCCCAGCCTCGGCAAGCTCAGTATCCACGGCGGAATGATCCGCCCGTATGCCACAACCACAATGGCATCTGGAGCGATCGCCTCCAGCCGCGCGCGGAACTCTGAATTGTTCTTGATCTTCTCGGGCTGCGTTATTTCCAACCCGGCTTCCAGCGCCGTCTGTTTCACTGGGGGTGCAGTCATTTGCTGCAAACGTCCCACCGGCCGATCCGGCTGCGAAACCACCAGCGCAGTCTTGTGTCCTGCCGCAATCAATGCCTGCAATGTCGGCACCGCAAACTGAGGCGTCCCGCAGAAAACCAGTTTCACGTTTCTACCAGGTGCCTTCTCGCTGCATCTTGCGAATCTTGCGCAGCACCAGGTCGCGCTTCAGCGAACTCATGCGGAAGATGAACAACATTCCATCGAGATGATCGATCTCGTGCTGGAAAGCGCGCGAGAGCAGCTCCTCGCCTTCCAATTCGAACCACTTGCCCTTCAAGTCCTGCGCCCGCACCTTTACCGTCGAAGCGCGCTGTACTTTCTCGCGAATCTCAGGGAAGCTGAGGCAGCCTTCTTCCTCATATTGCTTGCCCTCGCGAAAGATGATCTCCGGATTGACGAGCACCAGTTTCTGCTCAGGATCCTTCCCCTGGCTCAAGTCGATCACCGTCACCCGCTTCGAAACCGCAACTTGCGGCGCAGCCAGCCCGATCCCCTGCGAGGCATACATGGTCTCAAACATGTCATCGACCAGCTTCTTCAGCTCGTCATTGAACTCCGTCACCGGCTCGCCGGGTTGCGAGAGCACGGGCTCCGGGTACTTCACAATCTTCAGAATCATGACCGTCTGCCAACAACTCCGTATCTGCTCATTTCTTTAATAGCTCCGTATCTGTTCGATGTATCCCAGAAAATTTCGTTTCATCTCGTCCGCCGAGTCGCCGCCAAACTTCTGCTGTGCCAGTCCTGCCACCGTCATTGCCACCATCGCCTCAGCAGCTACTCCGGCCGCAGGCACTACGCAAATGTCGCTGCGCTCATAACTTGCGCTTGTAGATTCGCGTGTGTCAAACCGCACCGACTCGAGTGGCCTGCGCAGCGTCGAAATCGGCTTAAGGTATCCGCGAACCACGATGTCCTCGCCGTTCGAGACTCCACCTTCCACTCCGCCGGCGTTGTTCCGATCACGCGTAAAACGCGTCGGCTTGGCCGTCTCTTCTTTCGCATAGTGAATCGCATCGTGCACCGTTGATCCAAATGACTCTGCCGCTGTAACTCCGCGCCCGATCTCCACCGCCTTTACCGCCTGCAGGCTCATCACCGACCACGCCAGCAGCCCATCCAGCCGCTCATCCCAATTGGCGTAAGTTCCCAGCCCCGCCGGAGCCCCGTGCACCACCACCTCGAAAACGCCACCTACCGTGTCGCCTGTTCGCGAAGCGTGCTCTACCTCTTCTTTCATCCGCGCTTCCGTCGAAGGATCAGCACAGCCCAGCACGATCTCCTTCTGCTCAGCGACCGCAGCAATCTCGTCCCATGTCGCAGCCCGCTCCAGTTCCACACGTCCTACGCGGACCACGTGACTCGAAACTTCGATTCCCAGATATCGCAGCAGCAACTTCGCAAAACCGCCTGCCGCCACCCGCGCCGTAGATTCCCGCGCCGAAGCCCTCTCGAGCACATAGCGCGCATCCGGGAAGTTGTACTTCAGCGCCCCGGCTAAGTCCGCATGTCCCGGTCTCGGCGACGCCACGGCCTGGTGCTTCGCCGGATCTCCGGTCTCAACTGGCAGCTTTTCTTCCCAGTTCTTCCAGTCGCGGTTCACAATCTCGATCGCTACAGGCGACCCGATCGTCTTGCCGTGCCGCACGCCTGAGAGGATATGTGCCTTGTCGGTTTCGATCTTCATCCGGCCGCCGCGGCCGTAGCCCTGCTGCCTACGCCATAGTTCGCGGTTGATGAACTCCAGGTCTACCGGAAGCCCTGCAGGCAGCCCGGAGACCAGCGCAATCAGTGCTTCTCCGTGCGACTCGCCCGCTGTTGAGAATCGGATCATGTTCTTTAGATTGTAACGGGAGCAGGTGCTCGAAGGGGAGGACCACTACTGGCTCAGAGCACTCCTTGGAGCGATAATGCAAGTTCCGGCAAAGACATGAAAAACATCTGGCCAAAAATCGCGCTTATCGTACTGTGCTGTGTTGCCCTTGGATTTGAATTGTGGCATTTCCGCTCTTCACCCAGATCAGAACCCCAGACTTCAGCTCGTCCCTTCCACAAGCCGGACTTTGCACTGCTGCCTGCCGCCGAAATCGGTGCCTTCAACGACTCGTATGGCAAGCTCCTCACTCCTCGCGCTCAAGTAAGAAGCTGGGAACCAACCTTGGGCGACATCGAAGCCTTGGAGAGCGAGCTACCTCAGATCTCCAAGCTCACGCATAGGAACCTCAACTCAGAAAGTCACATTGATGCAAACCAATATCTGCGGCAATATCTCGCAATCGAGGTAAATGAAAAAAACCTTCTTTTCGTAAACGGGCTGTGTTCTGAACCGTACGGAGCCAATGACAACTGGCGCAAGCGGCTGATATTTGTAAACGACGGAGGGACGTGTCATTGGCAAACTGTCTACGATCCGTCTACTCGCACATTTTCAAATCTCAGTGTGAACGGCACCGCGTAGTCTGAAACAATTCTGTTTTCAGTTTGATCTAACTCGCATACCATCATTCCCATGCCCGCATGCTTCCTCTTCAAGACCGAGCCAGACGCCTACTCCTTCGACGACTTCCTGCGCGACAAAGAGACCAACTGGGATGGCGTCACCAATCCCACGGCCGTCAAAAATCTCCGCGAGATGAAGCCAGGCACCAAGTGGATCTTCTACCACACGGGTGATGAACGCACCGCCGTCGGCACAGGCTCTGTTGTTAGTGTCGACGCAACCGATCCCAAGGTCCCCATTGTTCGCGTGAAAGTCGGCAAACGCCTTAAGACACCGAAGTCTCTCGATCAAATCAAAGCCGCAGCCATCTTCAGCGACTCGCCGCTCGTCAAGATCGGCCGCCTATCCGTCGTTCCCCTCACTGAAGAGCAGTGGAGCTGGTTCGTCGAATAGCGATCCGGTTGTCGGCTTCACATCCTTCTTCAGCCACTCACGTGTATTCAGCATCTGCCGCTGATCGAGCGCCCAGATCCGGTTCGTGAGTTCATCAACGCCCTTGCCTTCGCGCGCTGACTTTTCAAACTCGCTCATCATCGCCTGCATCTTCGCATCAAGATCGTCCACGAAGTTCAGCACCAGCGCCTCCGGAATCATCGGCAGCTTAGGCGATCCAAATTCCAGCTTCCCGTGGTGAGAAAGGATCAGGTGCATCACCAACGTCTTCAGCCGCGGCGGAAAACTGGGCAACTTGTCAATCGTCTTCTCGACCAGCGCCATGCCCATCTGGATGTGCCCCAGCAGCACTCCTTCGACGCTGTACTCGAAGCCGACTTCCCAGGTCAGTTCCTGTACTTTGCCAATGTCGTGCAGCACCACGCCGGTCAGCAGCAGGTCCCGATGCAGCACCGGATAATGCGGCGCCACGCGATCCGCCAGCGTCAGCAGGCTCACAACATGCTCCAGCAGTCCGCCAAGCCACGCGTGATGCAGTTGCTTCGCAGCCGGGGCCTCCCGATACGCCTGCGCCAACCCCGAATCCGCCAGCAGGGTACTCAGCAACAGCTTCAGATCCGGATCGGTGAAGCTCTCTACAAATTCCAGCAGCTTTCGCCAAAGCTCATCCACATCGCAAGAGGTGCACGGCAGCAGGTCGCGACGGTCCACCTCGTCCGTCGACGCTTTGCGCAGATTGTCCACCCTCATCTGCAGCCGCTCGTCAAACTTCGATACACATCCGCGCACTTTTACCAGGTCGCCGCGCTCAAACTCTTTTGCGATACGCGAATCGCCCGGCTCCCAGATTCGCGACTCTACCTGTCCCGTCTTGTCTCCAAGAATCAGGCTGAGATATGGCTTGCTCGCTTTCGTCATCCGCTGCTGTTTGCTCAGCACCAGGAAGAACGCATCGAAGATCCGGCTTTCCTCAAACGACGCCAGATCGGCTACATAAATTTCCTTCATTCTGCCCGAAAGGATACAGGAATTCGCAATGACCATCAAAAGCGCTCGCACCATGTTGGCGCTCGATTTCTCGCATGAGACCATGTTCACGTGAGCGACTCCGGCAGCCTCGATTCCCCGCAACTCCTCATCCGGCCCATCGAGCCCCGCGATTCAGAACAGGTCGCGGTGCTTACCGAACAGCTCGGCTATCACCGGTCGTCCGCTGAAATCCAAGCTTGGATCGAAACACTTCCTGGACGCGCCGAGAACCAGGCCGCCTTTGTCGCCTCCATCGCGGGAGACATCGTTGGCTGGATCGAGATCTCCATCCAACACCATCTTCAATCCGCTCCTCACAGCCTCATCGGTGGACTCGTCGTAAAAGACGGCTACCGCAATCGCCGGATCGGTCTTAGCCTCTGCGAACACGTCGAAGGATGGACCTGGCAACGCGGACTGGAAATCCTCCGGGTAACCTCACGCAGCACTCGCCTCGATGCCCATCGCTTCTACGAACGCAACGGATACAAGCTCACAAAGCTCTCTCATGTCTACGAGAAACATCGTCCCGAGCAGACCGCGAATAACCCCTATCCGAGTTCCAGAAAACTTCAGGCCTGAGATCTCTCCCAGGCCTGAACGCTTTTCGACTCGAAGAACTTGCCTATTGCGGTGGGACCCCGTCCGTCCCCGGGATCGGCGGAGCAGGAGTCGTTCCATTCGGCGCCTGTTGAGGAGCGAGTCCCAATGGCCTCTGTCCCATATCCTCTTTCTGCTCATCTTTCTTCTTGTCGCTCAACCGCGTCTTGTCGCCGGTTGTCGTGGCTTTCTTTTTCTTCTTGTCTGTCTGATTGCCGCCTAGTCCCAGCGGCCCAGCCTGGGCCTGCCGGTCTGCAACCTCTTCCGCGTCAGCTGCAGTCGGAGCCTCAGGATCAAGCTGAGGTCCCTTCGGCTTCGGCTGCTTCGGCAGTTTCGCGCGTGCGCTGAAGCGAGTCTTCTTCTCAGGCTTCGAATCAGCTTCCAGCGGATTTTCGGGCTCATTTCCGGCAGCTACTTGGCCAACCGCACCCGCATCCTCGGTCGGGCTGGCAGGCGCCTCTGGCAGTGTCTCCTGGGGAGCCTTGCCGAACCGGATCTTCTCCTTCTTGCCCGGCTTCATTGAGGCTTCTTGAGTCTTATCCTTCTTGTTCTTCTTCTTGCTTTCTTTCTCAGGCTTTGCGGAACTAGCGCTGGCACCTGCATCCGCCGTCTCGTTCGGCAAGGGCTTCACAGCAGTCTTCTGGCGGAATCCGCGAGTCGTCTCACGGAATCGCGTCCGCTCGACTTTCCGTTTCTTTTTCGTGGTAGGCGCCTGATAAGCACTGAAGGTGATGCTCGGATGTTTTTCCGCGGCGGTCGCAGCGCTATCCTCGTAGCCCGGCTTGATGTAGATCGCGGCTTCGTCGCGCATCTGGCCCAGGTACTGCCTCATGGCTGGTCCAGCCTTGGCTTCGAAATAGTTCTGCTCGACGTCGTTCTGTACGTCCTTGAATTGCGGAGCGCCGCCCTGGTTGTGATCCAGCACCTTGAGAATGACGTACCCCTGCTTCGTGCGGATCGGGTCCGCCACTTCGCCCGTCTTCAGACCAAAGGTTTTGCTCTCAAAGGGTTCGCCGAGCTGACCCTTCTTGTACGTCCCCAGTTCGCCGCCGGTTGCAGCCGTAGTTCCCTCGCTGAAGCTCTTGGCTAACTGGGTGAAGTCCTCGCCAGCCTTGAGCCTCGCCACCAGGTCGTCTGCCTTGGTCTTCGCCTCGGCCAGCTTCTGCTGATCGTCGGGATTGGACCCTGTCGATATCAGAATCTCCCCGAGCTTCACGCTCTCCGGCTGCGCATACTCCTGCTTATGAGCGTCGAAATACCGCTGTAGTTCGCCCGGTGTCGGCTGGATCTTTCGCCCAACCTGGTCTCGCATCACTGATTGGGTGACGATCTGGTTGCGGATATTGGCCTTGAAGTCTTCGAACGACACCCCCTGGTCCTTGGCGGCCTTCTCCAGGTCCTCCATGGTGGCCAGATTGTACTGCTTTCGTATGTCGTTGAGACGATTGATCAACTCGGTATCGCCCGTGATGCCCAGCTCCTTGCCCTTGGCCAGCCAGAGCTGCTGGTCGATCAGGTTGCGCAGCAAGTCCTTATGCGCATCCGAGATCTCCTGCATGCTCGATCCCCGCTGCCGCATCTCCTGGTCCAGCTCATTCTGGGCGCGGTTATAGTCCGACTTCGAGATGATCTGGTTGTTGACGCGCGCAACAATCTCTTCCACGGTTGTCCCCCCATAGGGGCTCTCCGTAGAACTGGGCTTTTGTTGAGCGAAGGTCAGACCGGTAGACAAGACAGCAGAGAGCGCAAGCGCTCCGGGGATACGAAGGATTCTCAAAGTCATAGTTGGCACACAACAAGGCGGTCTGCAGAGACCACCTTAGGCATAGACGTCATTGTAAATCCCGGGGCAGCAAAGAATGCTGAATTGAGCCCGATCCGGGACTAGCGGGCCCCGTTTCCCGAATCGGAGCAAGGCACCGCCACATCGGTAACCAGCTATCCGAATCCGCGAAACCGGCGTCAAATTAGCCAGTGCTATACTTTAGCCCAGGTTTGGCCTGCGAGGTGCCTCGGAGGCGCCTGTAGAAGTCGCACTTCGGAGGTACCTCCCGCAATGACCCCGCCTGCCCGTCGGGCACTCCTCAGCCTCATTCTCTTCTTCGCCGTATGTGCCGTTGCCGGCACCTTCTTGCAGCGCAGGGTGGGAGCACAATCCTCTCAGGACGAGAGCCAGATTCGCGACAGCCTGAAATCTTTCACCGACGTCTACGCCCTCGTCGAGCAGAACTACGCCGAGCCCATCTCCGGCGACCGTGCCGACACCGCCATTTACGACGGCGCCATCCCCGGCATGCTCCGCGTCCTCGACCCGCATTCCAATTTCTACGACCCCAAAGCCTACGCCAAAATGCGCGAAGACCAGCGCGGTCACTACTACGGCGTTGGCATGGTCATCCAGCAGCAGAACAACAAGGTTTATGTCATTACGCCGTACGAGGGAACCCCGTCCTTTCGCGCGGGCATCCGGCCGGGCGACATCATTACCGCCATCGACGGGAAATCCACCGAGGGCATGACCTCTGACGTAGTCGCGAAGAACCTCAAAGGACCCAAAGGCACGCACGTCCAGGTTTCCGTTGTTCGCGATGTCCAGCCAAAGCCGCTCACCTTTGACCTTGTGCGCGACGAGATCCCGCATCCGTCAGTCGATCTGAAATACGAGATCCGCCCAGGAGTCGGCTACATCCACCTCACCCAGTTCCAGGAGACCACTGCGCAGGAAGTCAATCAAGCGATCGACGGCTTCCACGATCTTAAGGGCCTGGTTCTCGACCTCCGCGGCAATCCTGGCGGTCTTCTCAGCCAGGCGGTTGAAGTCTGCGATCACCTTCTCTCCAAGGGACAGACCATCGTCTCCCAGCGCGGACGAGCGTACCCCGATCAGAACTATACCGCCACCCACGGCAACGGCGGAAAGCAGTTTCCGATCGTGGTGCTCGTCAATCGAAACACCGCATCGGCAGCCGAGATCGTCTCCGGCGCACTTCAGGATCACGACCGCGCCCTCATCGTGGGCGAAACCACCTTCGGCAAGGGTCTCGTTCAGACTGTCTATAACCTGAGCGAAAACACAGGCCTCGCCCTGACGACGTATCACTACTACACACCATCCGGCCGCCTCATCCAGCGCAACTACTCCGGTGTCTCGCTCTACGACTACTACTACAATCACGCAGGTGCGACCGCTCCGGGCGCTGCCAACCGCGAAGTCAAGATGACTGACTCGGGCCGCACCGTCTACGGTGGCGGTGGGATCACACCCGACCAGAAGATCGACTCTCCCAAGCCCAACCACTTTCAGGAAGAGCTGATCTACAAATCAGCGTTCTTCCACTTCACCGCGCACTACCTTTCGAATCGCACGGTCGACCGGAACTTCCAGGTCGACGATGCTGTGCTTAGCGAATTCAAACAGTACGTCGCCGCTTCTCCACTTGAGATTGCGATAAGCGACAAGCAGGTCAATGACAATCTCGACTGGGTCAAGAGCAACATCAAGAAGGAAGTGATTGGCAGCCAGTTCGGTTCTCAGCAAGGCCTCCGCGTCTTTGCCGACTGGGACCCGATGATTCAGAAGGCGCTTACTTACCTGCCCGAAGCACAAGCCCTCGAAGACAACGCTCACAAGGTGCTTGCGCAGAAAGCGGAAGCCCGCGCTAACGGCGTAACGGCCCAATAATCAATTCGGATCAACAAAGGCCATCCTTCGGGATGGCCTTCTCTTTGTAGCGAACATCACAGCCCATCCGGGGCTGGCGTTTTTACTCTTCCTCTGAAGACCGGAGGGAAGAATGTCCACCTCGCTACTCGCGAATACCACTACTATCGCCAATCTCCTCGCTGCCTATGAGGGCGAGTCGAACGCGCATTTGAAGTACATAGTCTTCGCCGCCAAGGCAGACGCCGAGGGCTGGCACGGCGCCGCAAGCCTCTTCCGCGCCGCTGCTCGTGCCGAAGAGATTCACGCCACCAATCATGCCCGTGTTCTCAAACAGCTTGGCGCCGAAGCGAAGTGCCAGCTCCATCCCGCTGATGAGAAGTCCACGCTCGAGAACCTGAAGGCCGCCCTTGCCGGAGAGCAATACGAAATCGATACCATGTATCCGGCTTTCATCGCGGAAGCCGTCACAAGCGATATTCCCATCGCAAAACGCACCTTCACCTGGGCCATGGAGGCTGAGAAGACCCACGCCCGCCTTTATGCCGAGGCCATCGAACTCGTCGAGAAGGGGCTGAAAGATTCCTGGGCAGCCTCTGCCTGCAATTTCTACGTCTGCGTCGCTCGCGGATACACAACAGTGACAGCTGAGGAGCAGGAACGCTGCCCCGTCTGCAATTTGGCTTTCGACAAATTCGAAGTGATTCGCTGAGCCTTCTGATCAGGTGTTTGGCCGGCCTGCTACCGGCGCACAATCCTTACAGAGAACCCGATCACCGAGTGCTCAACGACAGCGTTCACGTAGCATCGCAAAAAGTTCCTGCAGGGAACGCCCGAGAATAGCCCAGGACGAAGCGCAGCGAAGTCCTGGGTTAGCGCCCCGACGAAGATCCAAGTCCCGTAGGGACGTCCAACGCAGCTTCCAAAGCTCTAGCGCTGGCTTGCTTCTCCCAAGGCCACCTTGCGATTGAACTCCCCTGACCGATTGCGGGCCACGCTGAGCGTCTCCCATCGCGCGCCCGCGAAATGCTTCGCCAGCAGGATAATCTGCCCAACGTGCATCGGATAATGCGATAGCTGCCGGTTGATTGCCTGCATCACGGAATGCGCCTCGCCTCGAATCGCCACGGTTCGCCCAAGATCTGCATCGGTCAATGGCTCGATCGCTGAGAACACGCTAGCCCATCCATGCTCCCATTCTGCCATCAACGCCTCGCGCGTAGCCGGCGGATCCACAAACTCACCATCGCGATTGCGTGTAGCCTTCTCTCCGTCGCTGGTCAGGAAATCCGTCCACCGCGATCGCATGTTTCCCGTAATGTGCTTCACGATGATCGCAATCGAATTCGATTCTTCGTCGAGCGTAGCGAAGAGTTGCTCGTCCGTAACCTGCGCGATAGCCTTCTCGCCCAGCTGCTTATATTGCCGGAAGACGGCCAGCGCGTCTTCGATATACGACGTCGTGAATTGCAAAGCCATGAGATCAGCCTACTCATTCTGCTAGCGCACTTGTCAGCAAAAGTATTCCGGATCTGCCAAGCTATGGTTCGTCGTTATAGATCCCCATCTGCACCTGTCCGCCTTCCACCAGCTTCGCGCGGAACATTCCCGGCGTGTTGAAACTCCATGCCAGTTGCCCATCCGGAGTAATCGCGATCACGCCTCCATCGCCGTGCAGATCCTCTAGCTCTTTGTGGATCACGTGATCGACCGCGTCCTGTAGCTTCATGCCTTTGTAGAAAACGAGATTGCAAACCTCGCGCGCCACGCCGAGCCGGATGAAGTACTCGCCCGTTCCTGTCCCGCTCACCGCACACGACTGATTCGACGCATACGTTCCAGCGCCGATGATTGGCGAATCTCCGACGCGACCGGGCATCTTGGCCTGCATTCCCCCGGTGGAGGTACCGGCCGCGATGTTTCCGTTTCGATCCAACGCAACTACTCCAGTCGTCCCGTGAACTCCTGAGTCCTCAGCCTCATCCACCACCGCTACCGGAATCTGCTCGCCCTGTTTCGGAACACCCTCAGGCCGCGGCGGGACCGGTAGCCCCTTGGTCTTCAACTCCTTCAGCAACCCCTGCCAGCGGCTCTCTGTGAAGAAGTAGCTCGGCTCCTCCATCTTCAATCCAACACTGGCTGCGAACTCATCCGCTCCCCGTCCGGCAATCATCACATGCGGCGACTTCTCCATTACCGCGCGAGCGGCGCTGATCGGACTGTGCACGCGCTGCACTCCTGCCACTGCGCCCGCCTTCAGATCCGACCCGTTCATAATCGACGCGTCCATCTCGTTCTTGCCTTCGCGCGTGAACACCGCGCCCTTGCCTGCATTGAAATGCGGATCCTCCTCCAGGACGTGCAGCGTCGCTTCCACCGCATCCAGCGCCGCTCCGCCCTTATCCAGTACTGCCGCACCCGCGTGGATTGCTCTGTCGAGCCCTGCGCGATATGCCTTGTCTCCCTCCGGCCCAAGCTGCGACTTCTCGATCACTCCAGCACCGCCATGCACCACGAGCGCCCAGTGATGGCCACCTTGCTGCTGGCCACACGCAACCACGCTCGCCGCTCCAAACAAAGCCACACCAGCCAGTACTGCCAAAGGCCTCCGCATCATCTCCACCTCAGTTGAACCGGGATTCTCGTTCTGCTTCGCAATGCAATCCTATTCTGCCCGACTCCATCGCTCAAAAGAAAAGGACGTGACGGCAACTGCGGCCACGCCCTCGCCTTGAGAGATTCCGGTTAAAAGATGAACTTCGCAGTGAACTGGGTCTGACGAGGTCCAAACAGCGTTGAGGTTGTCGAAGACGCCGAGCCGAACTGCACCGCCGTATACGGGACAATGCACCCGTTCGTGTGCTCCGAAGCGTCGCACGCGGCGGAGTATCCGAACTTCCCGGGCACCAGTGGAGCTGCATACGACGAGTAGTTGGTGTTTACGGCCAGGATGTTCGGGTGGTTCGCGACGTTGAACGCCTCAGCCATCAACTGCATGCTGAGATGTTCGTAGATCGTGAACGTTCGTGAGAGGCGCGCATCAAGGTTGTGAACTCCGGGTCCTGCAAATACGTTCCTCTTCAACTGCGGGACCCGTCCGCCTGTACCGGAATTGAACAGGCTCAACGCTGCGCCGGTCAGGCCGCCGTCGCCCGCTACGTTGCCTGTGTTTGCGGGATCACCGGTTCCAAGACCGCTTCCCGGGCTGTTGCTCATGAAGCCTGTAATCGGGTTGCCGCTTTGAGCGGTAAGAGAGCCGGAGAGGCTCCATCCGTTCGCCACCAGCTTCAGAGCACGAGAGTTCGTATTCAAGGTCGGAGCAAAGATAAAGCTCGCCGTCACGCGGCTCCGCATATCCAGGTCGGACCGTCCGTATTCTGCCTTGAGGTTCAGCGGATCGATCGGTGTATCGGTTCCGTTAAACGTACCGTTCACACCGGAAACCTGGCCGCCATCTGTTGCATGCGAGTAGGTGTAATTGCCGAGAAGCTCAACGCCGTAACCCATCCGCTTCTTAACGGTCGCAACAAACGAGTGGTACCAGCTGTTCAATACGCTGTAACCCGTCAGGATGCTGCCGTCAGCATACGTCTTTCTCTGCGTGTACCAGGGCAGCGTCACAGTCGACAGGGTTGTGCCGGCCGCATCGGTCACGTCGTATGTCTTCGTCTGTGTCGCTGGCTGAAGGTTCGCATCAATGAATACCGGAAGGCGCATCGCGCGGTTACCTACATATCCCAGCGTCAAAGCTGCATGGAAAGGGAGCTCTTGCTCGATCGACAGGTCAAACGAATGCGAGTACGGATTTTCGAAGTTGCGATCGAGACCTCGGAACGCCAGCGGTGCCAATGCGGCTCCGTTGTTGACCACAGCTGGCGTGACAGCGCCTTCGAACGGCGCCGCAAGTGCCGGGCCAGGAGGAAGGAACAAGACATTGGTGTATTGCGGAGCCCAGCTCGGGAACGGATTTGTCGGGCTGCTGCTCTTGTTCACGTTGTACTGCTGTTGGTAGACTCCGTTTTCGACGCGCATCGTGTAGTAAGTCGAATTAGAAGTCAGGCCGACGAACATTCCGTAGCCGCCGCGGATCACACCGCTCTTCCAGCCTTGATAGCTGAAGCCCACACGAGGTTGGAACCACCCGTAGCCGATGTGAATCGTATCGGTGGTAGCTGTAGCAATGTCACTTGTTGTATTCGGCTTTGGAGGCTGCGGCACAAGCTGAACGTCATAACGTACGCCGCCGGAAATCTGAAGCTTCTGAGTGATCTTGAAGCGGTCCTGAATAAACGCTGACAAGTTCTTGTTCCAGAAATCATCCGCTCCGATGTGCGTGATGGGATCGTTCACCTGCGTAAAGCTCTTGTAGTGACGACCAGCCAGAACATCGCCAGTGTCGACGCCATAGACGTCCAGCATCCAGTCCGCCAGATTGCCTGCCGGCGTTCCCTCCACCGAGTAGCTGTAGCCGCCGTCGCCCTGGAAGAGGTTGGCCAGATACTCATGGATGAAACTCATATCGACACCGGCCTTCAGGTCGTGTTTGCCATGCGTCTTTGAGTAAACGTCGGCGATCTGAAAGCGATGCTCATCGGGGAAGGCTCCACGCGGCAGAGCGCTCGTCTCTCCATAACCTGCCACGCCGGAGACACTTACTGCCGGGCCTCCTGTATTTGTGCTCGCGGTTTCAAAGTCACGTGAGGCTTGGAACAACACCTGGTTTACAGAGGTCGGCGACAGGACGCTCGTCCAGTTCGCAATTCCAAAACGCTCGTGAAAACTCGCGGTTCCGTTTTGAGTCAGTCCGCCGTTCGTAACCGTGTTCGCGGTGTTGTAGCCGTTAGGCTCACTGAAGTTCTGCCAGTTGAATTCGGCGCTCAAGTGATTCTTCTGACTGAACTGCCAATCGATCTTCGGGAAGAAAATGTTTTGGCTGATCAGGCGGGGAGTGATGCCTTGATTCTTGAATCCGCCCATTCCCGCGATATTGCCTTCGAGATAGTCCAGGGCAGCCTGGCACTGGGCAGCCGTTAGTTGTACTGGGCAGGTCGCGCTGCTCGTGTTGAAATTCGACAGATAGACGATCGGGTTCACCTTACGGAAACCGTCGTAGGTGAAGAAGAAGAACAGTTTGTCGCGAAGAATCGGACCGCCAACAGACCCGCCGAACTGATGCTGCTGATGAATTGGCTGCGTGAAGAGATTATGCGCTTTACCGTATGGATCGAGCGCGTTCAGATCCGGATACCGCAAATAGTAGAACAAATCGCCGTGGTACGCGTTGCCGCCCGAGCGCGTGACCGCATTTATCTGTCCGCCCGCTGCCTGTCCAAACTCCGCGCCGTAAGACGACGCCGCGGATTGGAACTCCTGAATGGAGTCCGTCGAGTAGACATATGGCGCGCCGATGGCCCTGCCGCGAGCTTCTGAGAAGAATGCCTGATTATTGTTGGCGCCATCGATCAGGTTTGTGTTGTACAAACCAGATACGCCTCGGTAAGCGATCAGGCCGCTCCCGCCGTCTGGCGCAACGTTCGGGGTCATCAAGACCACTTCATCGAACCGGCGTCCATTGATTGGCAGGTTCGAAAGCAGGTTCTGGCCTATCTCCTGCGATGTGCCTACTTTTTCTGTATCGATGAGGGGCGTCTCGCTGGTAATCGTCACGGTCGCTTCAGCCGACGCAATTGGCAATTCGATGTCGGCATCGACTGTCTGTCCCACTTGTACAGTCAGGCCTTTACGATTCACTTTTCCGAAGCCGGAAGCTGTGACAAGAAGCTCGTACTGCCCCGGCTTTAAAAACGTCGCCGAGTAAGTGCCCGCCGATGTAGTGATTACATCGCGCGAAATACCGGTCTCCACCTGGGTCACAGTGATTGTGGCGCCGGCTACCACCGAGCCCTTCTGATCTGCTACCGTTCCGCTGATGGCGCCGAAGCCGGCATTCTGCCCGTGCGCCGGGATCATCAATGCTGTAGCCATGCATATGCAGAAAGCGACGGACAGGGCGATAGGTCGACAGAGATTCCGAATGCCATGATTCAGAGTCATTGCGTCTTGGTTCTCCTCAAGGTTGTGGTTCAAGAATGTCGTTTGTTTTGGGAAAGAAATGCGTCATAACCCGGTGGGCTCTGACCTTTAAGCTGGAGGGCAGAAAATGGGGACTGCAGATGGCCTCGCATCCCTGTTTCCAAAGATAACTTTCATCTATTGATTGCAAGAGCGGATGGATGGCCTGTTATCGTCTTTGTGACTCTAGATTATCGCAACACCAGTCGCGCACTCAGATTAATTTCCTGTGCAATCAGCGGCTTTTCCGTACCACATTCAGATAAACTTCTCTCGCTTCTCTCTTGCACATTTACGATTCTGGTGCTGTGCATTGAAGGACAAAAAGTCTTGCCAACTCAACTTTGTTGCTCCACCTTACCCCTCGACTAACATCGGATCAATGATCAATCGCATCCTTGCTCTCATTTTGTTTCTGAGCATTACTTCGCATTGCTGCGCGGCGGGACCTAAGGCCATTCCTGTCAAGGTTGTCGTGATCACGATGTTTGAGGTCGGCAACGACACCGGGGATACGCCGGGAGAACTTCAGTATTGGGTCGAACGCGACCATCTTGATCAGATCTATCCCATGCCGGATGCTTACCATTCCGTCCGGATGAACAATCAAGGAGAGATGGCGATCCTCACCGGGTCCGGTACTGCGCACGCCGCGGCAACAGTAATGGCCGTTGGTCTCGACCCTCGCTTCGACTTCAGCCGCGCTTTCTGGATCGTTGCCGGAATCGCAGGCGGCAATCCAAACTGCATCTCACTCGGGTCGGCGGCATGGGCCCGCTACGTCGTTGACGGCGACCTCGGCTATGAGATCGACTCCCGTGAAATTCCGCGAGACTGGTCTACCGGCTACATCCCCCTCCGCAAGACCCGGCCCTTCGAGCCTCCTGCAACTCCGCCCGACGGCCAGGCCTACGAACTGGACGCGTCCCTCACGCAGTGGGCCTTCTCCATCAGCCGTAACACATCTCTTCCCGACAGTGACACTCTGAAAGCTGCCCGCTCCTCGTTCGACGGTGCCGCGGCACAGAGACCGCCCTTCGTCGCCATCGGCGACACTATCTCCAGTTCGACCTTCTGGCATGGAAAGTTGAATGATGCGTGGGCCAATGAGTGGATCAGCTACTTCACCGGTGGCAAAGGGCAATTCAACACCACCGGCATGGAAGACACCGGCACACTGCAATCTCTAAAGTTCCTCGCCGCCGTAAGACGCGCCGACTGGCATCGCATTCTTGTTCTCCGTTCCGTCAGCAACTATGACCAGCAGCCTCGCGGAATGACCGCCGCTGAGAGTCTCGCTCACCAGCGCATCGGAACCTACAGCGCTTATCTCCCCGCCCTCGAAGGCGCCTACCGAGTCGGACACGCCGTCGCCGAAGTTCTGCTGCATCAGTGGCCAAAGAATCCAGTCGCCTCCAGCGGCACGCACCCCACGACTCAAGAGACACTTGCTAAACCTCAATGAAGATCTCCGCCATCGTCGAAAACCGCCGCGACAACCACGCCGTCACCCTCGCCACCAACGGCCGCGAACATTCGCTCGTCATCACCCCTAAATCGGAAGGCTTAGGCTCCAGCACCAATGGCGGAGAACTCCTTTTCCTCGCCCTTGCCACCTGCTACTGCAACGACCTCTATCGTGAGGCTCGCAAGCGCAATATCGATATGATCTCGATCCGCGTCGAGGTCGCTGGTGAATTTGGCGCCGAAGGCGAAGGGGCCTCGAACATCTCCTACAGCGCGTTCGTTGAAGGCAGCGCTTCGCGAGGCGACTTGCTTGCACTTATGCGCCACACCGACACCGTCGCAGAAATCCAGAACACCCTTCGCGCATCCGTGCCCGTCAAACTGCTTCAATGCGACGCTAAGACAATCTCAAACACCTGACCCTTGTTCCGTATTGCCCAACCCGCTCCCCATCTGCGACACTCAATCCGCGATTAAACAGGAAAGAAAAGCATGCACTCCGTCTGGTTTGGTGAGTTCCTGGGAACTCTAGTCCTGATCCTTCTCGGTAACGGTGTCTGCGCCAACGTCACCCTCCGCCGTACATATGCTGCTGACGCCGGATGGATGGTTGTCACCACTGGCTGGGCCATCGCCGTCCTCTGCGGAGTCCTCGTTGCCCAGGCATTCGGCAGCCCAGGAGCCAATCTCAACCCGGCCATCACGTTATCGACAGCCATCGTCGGCGGCAACTACTCGCAACTTCTCTCCATCTGGTCTGCGCAATTTCTTGGCGCCATCTGCGGAGCATCCATCATGGCTCTGCACTTCGCCCCGCACTGGTCTCTCACGCCCGACCCAGGAGCCAAGCTTGGCATCTTCTGTACCAGCGGCGCAATTAATCATCCATCCGCGAACTTCGTCAGCGAAGTCATAGGCACCATGGTTCTGGTCCTCGTCGCGAACTCGATCTTTTCTCACGGCGTCTCGCCGTCTGCCGGAGTAGGCCAGTGGCTAGTTGCCAGCCTCGTCTGGGGTATCGGTCTCTCATTGGGCGGAACCACCGGCTACGCCATTAACCCCGCGCGCGACCTAGGGCCACGCATTGTCCACGCCATCCTCCCCATCCCGGGCAAGGGCGGTTCCAACTGGAGCTATGCTCCAATCCCAGTCCTCGGGCCTCTCGCGGGCGGCGCACTCGCGGGTCTCTTTCTCCATTTCGCGCACCTCTAGGGCTGGTGGAAAAGGCTTCAGCACTGAGTTACGCTCTCGCGTCTCTGCCGAACCATCAGCTCACATCCACCATGATCTTCGTAAACCGCTCCGGCTCGCGATGCCACGCCTCTAGAATTTCTGGCGTCTCCTCAATTCGCACGGTGTGCGTGACAGCTTGGTCGACAGGAAATCTCTTCGCCTCCAGCATCCTGATCACTTCTGTGAAATCTTCCGGCATGGCGTTGCGCGAACCCATGATGTCCAATTCTTTGTGCACAAAAGGCCGCGTCTCGTACACAACCTGCTCCTTCGCCCATCCGATGTACACCACGCGTCCCGCATATGCGACTTCTTCTACAGCTGACCGATAAGTTGCGGGCAATCCGATCGCCTCGATCACGACATCCGGCCCCCGCCCCTTTGTCAGCTCCGCGAGTCTCTCGTGTACGTCGCTCTTCTTCGAATTGATACCATCCGATGCACCAGACGTCTTCGCCGTCTCCAGCTTCGCATCATCCACATCGATTCCGATCACGCGTGCTCCCCTGAATGCTGCTCCAGCAATTGCCCCGAGCCCCACACCTCCACAACCAAAGACGGCAACCGTGTCTTTCGCACTCACGCGTCCGCGTGAGACCGCGTGAAATCCCACCGTCAACGGTTCAACCAGGCAAAGCTCCTTTAGCGAAAGGTCGGCGCGAAACAGTTTCTCCACCGGCGCGCTGATGAACTCAGTGAGCGCGCCGTCCCTTTGCACCCCCATCGTCTCGTTATCCTTGCACGCATTCGGACGTCCTCGTTGGCACGCCGCGCATCTGCCGCAGCCCCGGTACGGCGACAGAGTCACGTTCGTCCCAGCAGGCCACTCCGCATGCGATACCGAATCCACCACGGTCGCAGCAATTTCATGCCCGGGGATACGTGGATATGTCACCAGAGGATTACGACCCCTGTACGAATTCAGGTCGCTACCGCATAGCCCCACTTTCCGTACCTGCAGCAACACCTCACGCTCGACGCGACGCGGCTCTGGACCATTCTGCACCCTCGCCTTACCCGGACCTTCCAGCACAATCGCTTTCATCTCGTCACTCCTGCGAACTCTCGATGATAGCGAACCGGCCCCGGCTTGTCGGTTCCCCAAGTTGTATCCTTGCCAAGAACGCTTGATTCCCACTCCGCTCCTCCAAGGTTCTAGATGCCCGATAACGTCCTGCAGATCGATCCGCGCGACAATGTCCTCGTCGCTCTCTCGCCTCTTACCCCTGGCGTCACGGTTCACTACGGCTCATCCTCCTGTGTCGTCACAGAGAACATCCCTGCCAAACAGAAGCTTGCGCTGGTGGACCTCAAGCCCGGCGATGTCGTCATCATGTACGGCATGGTCGTCGGAGAAGCCACGCAACCTATCGCTCGCGGAGGCCTCCTCTCCACTCGCAACATTCGTCATCGGGCCGGCGGATATAGTGCAGAACGTCATCCCGTCTCCTTCGAGCTTCCTGACGCGTCGGCCTGGACCTCACGCACCTTCATGGGCTATCACCGCGCCGACGGCCAAGTAGGCACGCGAAACTATTGGCTGGTCCTTCCTCTTGTCTTCTGCGAGAACCGTAACGTCGACCGCATGCGGGAAGCTCTCGAAGAAGAACTCGGCTACGGCAGCTCGCACAACAGCTATCGCCCGCTCGTCCGCCAGATGATCTCGCAACAGTCGAAGACATCCAATGGCAACTCGCACGAAGCGTCATCACGCACCGATCGCATCTTTCCGAACGTCGATGGCATTCGCTTCCTCACCCACCAGGGCGGCTGTGGCGGCACGCGCCAGGACGCCCAGGCGCTCTGCGGTCTTCTAGCCGGATACATTCACCACCCAAACGTCGCCGGAGCCACCGTCCTCAGCCTCGGATGCCAGAATGCGCAATCTTCCATGCTGATGGACGAGCTACGCGCCCGCGATCCCAAACTTACCAAGCCGGTCCTCTTCTTCGATCAGCAGCGCTCCGGCCGCGAGACTGTTCTTATGACCGGCGCCCTCGAGCAAACCTTCGCAGGACTCGTAGAAGCCAATCGCGTCACGCGCGCACCCGCGCCACTCTCCGCGCTGACTGTCGGACTCAAATGCGGTGGCTCTGACGGCTTCAGCGGCATCTCCGCCAATCCTGCCCTCGGCTACATCTCCGATCTTCTCGGTGAGCTCGGCGGCAAATCCATCCTCAGTGAATTCCCGGAGCTCCATGGCGTCGAACAGGAACTCATCAACCGCTGCGCATCAGACCAGCTCGCACAGCGCTTCTACGACCTGATGCAGGCCTACTCCGCTCGCGCCAAGGCAGTGCACTCCGGATTTGAGATGAATCCATCACCCGGCAACATCGAAGACGGCCTCATCACCGATGCCATCAAGTCTGCCGGAGCCGCGCGCAAAGGTGGCATCGCCCCAGTCCGCGACGTCCTCGACTTTCCGCAATACGCTAAGACACCGGGGCTCACACTTCTCTGCACGCCTGGCAACGATGTCGAATGCGTAACGGCACAGGCTGGCGCAGGCGCCAATCTCGTTCTCTTCACCACCGGCCTCGGCACACCCACAGGCAATCCGGTTGCACCTGTCATGAAGATCTCCACCAACTCGCAGCTCGCCGAGCGCATGGCCGACATCATCGACTTCAATGCAGGCGGCATCGTCACAGGAGAGACGACCATTTCTAAGTGTGCCGGTCAGCTCCTTGACCTGTGCATCGACGTGGCAAGCGGGAATCGCCTCACCAAAGCAGAGGAGTTTGGCCAGAACGACTTCATCCCCTGGAAACGCGGTGTCTCTCTATAGGTCAGCGAATCAAGATCTTCGTAGTGTTTCTATTCATCCAGGAGGCTGGGGTGCTCCAGCTCCCGTCCCCGCGAACATTCTCCCGTTCGTGGGGTGGAGGTCCCGATTCTAAGTCCTGGGATACAATCCAGCTACTCCACCATTGACCCCACCACCGCCAGTGCTGCAATCGCCGCCGTCTCTGCTCTCAGTATCCGCGGACCCAAAGAAACCGCGCTCCATCCATTCGCATCAAAGAGTGCTGCTTCTTCCGGAGCCCAGCCGCCCTCAGGCCCGATCGCGAGCTCAAGCTCCGGCATCTCCGCACCGGCGCTCGCAATCGCCTCTTGAAGAAACACGCGAAGCGTTGTCCCACGCTCCTGTTCAGCCAGCACCACTCTGCGCAGATTTGAAGCTGCCTTGACTCGCTCCGGCAGCTTGATCGGGTCCGCAATAGTCGGCACATCCGATCGCCGCGACTGCTGCGAAGCCTCGTGCGCGATGCGCCGCCATCTCTCAACTCGCTTCATCGCAGCCTGCGCGAGATGCTTGTCGGTCCTTCTCGCAATCACAGGAACAACCGCTGCGACTCCCAACTCAGTCGCTTTCTCGATCGCCCACTCCATGTGATCGAACTTGAAAACAGACATTACCAGCGTAATGGGCATTGCGGGCTCCGACTCGACCTCGGCGAGCAAATTGAACCTCACCTCCGCAGTCCTGCCTCCTCCTCCGTCCGAGAATCCGGCCACCTCAGCATGGAACACGTGGCCTCCCGCAACCACGTCTGCCTCCGCTCCTTCTTGCACGCGCAGCACGCGAATTAAATGTTCCGCCTGCGCTCCACTCAGGCTTGCTGTTGCTTCATCCCACCGTTCTGCAATCCATCGACGTCGCGTCATCGCCTTTATTCATGCACCTTTCGTTGATACGCAAAAACACTTCGGGGGACGCTGTAGCGTCCCCCGAAGTGTTGCCTTTTGTGTTGGAGTCCCGCTTTACTTCTTCTTCGCGGTCTTCTTCGCGGCCTTCTTTGCGGGTGCCTTCTTGGCTGCTTTCTTAGTTGCCATTTGCCTATTCTCCCTTTTCGATGGTTTGCATCGAGTTCTGCAACATTTGTTGCAGTTGAGGAAATGTATAGTTTCATGCGGAGTCAGTGTCAAGAAAAAAACGACGACGGAGTGGAAAAAGTGGCAACAACCTCCTCGACCTGGCCCTCCACTTTCTTCTCATCACAGAACGTGTCTCGAGTGAAGAAGTGCCACTGCCAATCCCGCAACTGCGTCATGCCATGAATGAGCAAAGATTCCTGCGCGAAGATTTCTTCTGAAGAGAGCAAGCAGACTGAAGAACGCTCCGAACACTGTGAGCATGAACATCGCTCGTGCTCCTTCGTATCCATGAGCTGCGCCGAATGTCATCGCAGAGAACACCACGCCTGCAGCAGCCGCTCCCTTTGCCCACGCAGTGAATTGCGTTTGCAAATAGCCGCGAAAAACCAGCTCTTCCGCAACACCCACCAGTGCGCACAAGAGCAGCCAACATGCCACTTCCTTCGCATTCTGCGGAGCCAACTGCACAACGGCCTTCGCTGCCCGGTCGTCTCGCGGGTTCGGCATCGTCGGCGTTCCACTCCTGTCCGTCTGGATTGGAATTGGCTTGTGCGTGATCCACGACTCGATGCTGATCCACATCATGGCCACCGTTGCGAGTGCCATCATCGAGAGAATCCAGAAGACGATCGCAATGCCGAAATCGACCAGGATCGCCTTCACGCTGATCGACACCTTTCCGAAAAGGGAGCGCAGCCTGAGCCCGCGAATCTTTACCCCCAGCGCAACCCACCCAATCAGCACAAGCTCCAGAATTGCCGTGGTGCCGTAGGTGTGAAGCCTGTTCACCACCACCGCTCCATGTGGTCCTGTGTGCCTCATGAACCCCAGAGCCGACACCGAGATGATCACCGCGATGAGCAGTACCGTGTGCCACACCGGAGCAATTGGTGCTCGCCGAAGTTCCCTCTGCTCAGGAGTAAAGTCCACTAACTGCTGGCTTGGATCAGCAACCATCGGCTGTTCGTTTGGCAATTCCATCTTGAGTTGGATGGTAGACGAGTAGACGCTTCCCGAACAAAACCACTCAGCACTCGATTACATTCAACGCAAGCCCGGCCAGGCTAGTCTCCTTGTACCGCGACTGCATATCGAGCCCCGTCAGGTACATCGTCCTGATCACCTGATCCAGCGAGACCTTGTGCTCTTCCGATTCACTCATCGCGATCCGAGAGGCATGAACCGCCTTCACCGCTCCCATGGCATTCCGCTCGATGCACGGAATCTGCACCAGGCCGCCAATGGGATCGCACGTCATCCCCAGATTGTGCTCCATCGCGATCTCAGCCGCATGCTCCACCTGCCCATTCGTCCCGTCCATCGCCGCAATCAGTCCACCCGCCGCCATCGAGCACGCAACGCCGACCTCGCCCTGGCAACCAACCTCGGCTCCGCTGATCGAAGCATTCTCCTTGTACAGAATCCCAATTGCAGCCGACGTCAGAAAGAACCGGATGATTCCGTCCAGATCCGCGCCCTCCAAAAATCGCTCGTAATACTCCGCCACCGCAGGTACCACGCCAGCGGCTCCATTCGTCGGAGCAGTCACCACTCTGCCGCCTGCCGCGTTCTCTTCGTTCACCGCCATCGCGTAGACAGTCACCCAGTCCAACGGCGCAAGAGGATCGCTCGACTTCCCCTCCGTCTCTTTCTCGCGCAGCCTCTCCGCAAGCCGATGTGCTCTCCTCCTGACGTTCAAACCACCCGGCAAGATCCCTTCCGTCGAGATCCCTCGCTCAATGCAGCCCTTCATGGTCTGCCAGATTGCTTCGATTCCGTTTCGCACCAGCTTCTCGAGTTCCACCTCGCTCATGCCAGGACTCTCCGCCCTCAGCCGCGCGCATTCATTCGCCATCATCACTTCATGAATTCTCAATCCATGCGTCCGCGCAACCTCCAACAACTCCGCCGCGCTCTTGAACGGATACGGCAAAGTCGTCTCACGTCCGCTCCCTCTCGCCGCCTCTACTCCGTCCTCAACGATGAATCCGCCGCCGATTGAAAAGAACGTCTGCTCTTGAATCACATTCCCGCTCGCATCAAACGCCTTCAGCCTCATGCCATTCGGATGCTGCGTCTTCGCTCCCGGCGGAAACATCGACTCTCGCCGGAACAGCAGATCACGCTCCTCGTCGAAGCCAATGCCTCGCTTGCCGGTCAACTTCATCTTCCTCGTCGCGCGAATCTCCGACACCGTACTTTCAATCACCGCCGGATCAATCAACGCAGGCTCATTCCCCGTCAGACCGAGCAGCACCGCACGGTCCGTTCCGTGGCCCAAACCCGTCAAGGCCAGTGATCCGTACAGCTCCACCTGAACTCGCTCAATCTTATCCACTTCGCCGTTCTGCGCCAGCTCGCGAGCAAACTGGCAAGCTGCCCGCATCGGACCCATCGTGTGCGAGCTCGATGGTCCCACGCCAATCTTGTATAGGTCGAAAAGACTCGTCATCCCGCAGAAGATTCTATCCCTCAATACAAGATGCCGTCAGATTGACTTCGTTACCAATCTTAGGATTCTGAACGAACGTACCTCTACCCTCACCGCATCCAACCGCACTTCGGGAGTCATCTCGATTTGGAGGGATAGATGTATCACCACATTAAGAAACTTATGTATACAGTTAACGTCGGCACTCCCGACGTCCGATTCGGCAACATGCTGCTGGAACAATTCGGCGGCGCCAACGGCGAGCTCGCGGCCGCCATGCAGTACACCATCCAGGGTTGGAACTGCGTCGATGACCTGGCCCGTCGCGATCTCCTCCTTGATATTGGCACCGAAGAACTCAGCCATCTTGAGATCGTCGGAGCCCTGATTCGCATGCACTTGAAACCGATGAAGGAGAAAAGGGAAGCCGCGGAAGCCGATCCTCTCGTCTGCATCGCAGGAGGCGGCGGACTCAACCTCTTCAACTCTCAAGGCAATCCGTGGACAGGCGACTACCTCAAAATCACCGGCGAGCTCGACGTCGATCTCCGCAGTAACATCGCTGCCGAGGCCCGTGCCAAGATCGTTTACGAACGTCTCATCAACCACACCGACGACGCCGGCACAGTCGACGCTCTCCAATTCCTCATGACGCGCGAGATCACCCACATGAAGGCCTTCTCTGCTGCGCTGGAAAGTCTGGAGAAATCGCCGTTCTCCATCGGCCGCCTCGCCGTTACTCCCAAACTAGTAGATGAATATTTCAATGGTTCTACCGGAGACGGTGATGAAGGCGACACCGACATGCACGGCCCATGGCAGAGTTCTTTTGGCCTTCACGCTGTCGAGTCGCCGATGGTCGGCGGGAAAGGCCTGTCAAACGGCGCCGTGGATGGAGTTGCCGGATATGAAGCGCGCGGCAAGCAAGACTCAGCGCAGAAAGCGACGACGGCGACCAAGGTGCAGACAGTCGACAAAAAGCCAATTCCTAAAAACGAGAGCGCTGCACAGAAAGGCCGCCAGGCTACCCTGGAAGGTGAGCCAGTCATCTCAGTAAAGTAAGGTCTTGAGCTGGGCTGCCCAAACAGGTGTGATGGGCAGCCCATCCTTCTCCCAGTCCCATCTGCTAAACTCCCCGCAAAATTACGAATAGATCGGCGACCTCAGGCCCGCACTTGCGACGTCAAGGCTGTCCCTATGTCTCCTTCGTTTGGAGACCTGGGATCACAGGAATTCCCGAGGTTTCAGCACGAATACAGTCACCATGCTCTTCAAAGCTCTCAGCGCCGCCGTATATGGAATCGACGCCAATCTCATTGATGTAGAGGTTGACTACAGCGGCGTTGTCACCGACAAAGACATCTTCCATACCGTCGGCCTTCCCGACGCCGCTGTTCGCGAGAGCCGCGACCGGGTCCGCGCCGCAATCAAAAACTCCGGCTACCTCATTCCGCCCACTATCACCACCATCAACCTCGCTCCGGCCGATCTCAAGAAAGAAGGCTCCGGCTTCGACCTGCCCATCGCAGTCGGAATTCTCGGCGCTTACGGCGCGCTCCGTGTCGACAATGTCGACCGCTTTCTCCTCGTCGGCGAACTCGGCCTCGACGGCAGCGTCCGTCCCGTTCCCGGCATGCTTCCCGTCGCCATCCTCGCCCGCGAAAAGAAGATCCCCAACATCATCCTTCCAGCCGCCAACGCTGCAGAAGCCGCGGTTGTCCAGGGAGTGAATGTCTACCCCGTTGCTTCGCTACTCGACGTCATCGATCTTCTCAATTCCACCCTCATGGGCAGTGTTCCGCGCGATCCCTTCACCGTCAGCACTCGGGAGATCCTCGGAGAACTCCAGCAGTTTTCCGTCGACTTCAAGGACGTGCGTGGCCAGCACACCGCCAAGCGCGCACTTGAAGTCGCAGCGGCTGGGAGCCACAACATCCTGATGATCGGCCCCCCTGGCTCCGGCAAGACGATGCTCGCCAAGCGCCTTCCTTCAATTCTTGCTCCACTCTCTTTCGAAGAAGCGCTCGAAACTACCAAGATCCACTCCGTCGCCGGCGTGCTCGATTCAGCCGACGGCCTCGTCACCCAGCGTCCTTTCCGCTCTCCTCACCACACTATTTCCGACGCCGGTCTCATCGGAGGCGGCATTGTCCCCCGTCCCGGCGAGGTTTCTCTTGCCCACAATGGCCTTCTTTTTCTCGACGAACTCCCCGAGTTCCCCCGCAACGTCCTTGAAGTAATGCGCCAGCCCCTCGAGGACCACACGGTGACGATCGCCCGTGCCTCCATGTCGCTCAGCTTTCCGGCGCGTTTTATGCTCGCCGCGGCGATGAACCCTTGCCCTTGCGGATATTTCAACGACAAGTCTCGCGAGTGCATGTGCACGCCGCCCATGATTCAGCGCTATGTCGCCAAGATCTCCGGGCCTCTCCTCGACCGGATCGATATACATATAGAGGTGCCTGCCGTTCAATATAAGGAGCTGCGCGGAGGCGCAGCCGCCGAAGGCTCCGCCGAAATCCGGACTCGCGTCCTCTCCGCTCGCGACCGCCAGCGTCATCGTTTTAAGAAAACCGGTGACCGCATTTTCTCGAACGCCCAGATGTCCACCCGGCAAATCCGCACCCACTGCGAATTGGGAGCTGACTCCGAACGACTTCTTGAGCGCGCTATGCAGCAGCAAGGGCTGACCGCCCGAGCTCACGACCGAATCCTGAAAGTCGCCAGGACTATAGCCGACCTGGATGGTTCTGATCGTCTCGCGGTGCCACATCTAGCCGAGGCCATCCAATACCGAACCCTTGATCGCAGCTACTGGTCATGACATACATCGTTGAACATTCAACTGTGCTTCAGATCACTCCCGGTCTGTAACTCAAATGGTTCGTTCAGTTGAGCAAGTTCCACATCCCAAGGCGAAGTTCAGGGCTGACCCTCGCTTTCGACAAGCAAGCTTCTTGTTTACTTACACTTAGACGTCGGAGCTTCGGCGCTACCGGCTATCACATAGTTCGCAGTTGATCCAAAATAAATATTGACCCCACTCCGCACGCGTTATACATTCATGAGTGCCATCCGCAGGGGTAAGATTGCACGGCGCGATTGTGCGTTTCTGCTTTTCCCACCTCATCTCAGTTCCCGGCGCCACTCACCGTTAAGGTGCGTCTGGGCTAGCGCGAGAGGTGGGCACACTAGCGCAAAAGATTGTTGAAGCAAGCACTTCTGCCTCCTGGACGGTACGTGGCCTGTTTCCACAGAACAGCGTTTCAGGGCGAAAGTTTTTTGAACTTCATGCCCGCTTCGTGCGTCTAAAGGGAGGACAGGCTGTTGGGGCAGCTCGACCTTATATCTATCTGTTCTCTGTACCGCAGTGCCAGGTAGCACTCGCTGGACAGTTCTGGAAGGAGATTCACTTTATGCGTTCTGATTTGGTTTTTGGGGCACTCTCTAATGTGTCCAATCGTTACCAGCTCTGCCAGCTTGCAAGTAAAGCTACCCGGATGCTGCACAAGCCGAACACCCGGTTGCAGGACACAACCAATGAGGTTCTCGTCCGCTTCCATTCCACCAACCCCGGCACTTTGCCTCAGGTTCAGAAGCCTGCGGCCCGGCCGATCGAGACGCGGCGCGCGGCTTAACCGATTCTGCTGTATCATCCAGTAAGTTAAGCAAACAACATTTTTCCAGGCGGTCATTTCGTACGTTGTATTTGACCGCTTCCGCCGTGCATAAACTTGTGCACGGTCCAAACGACCGCAACTCCTAAACCCCGCCTATCTCTCCTGGAGCACTTCCCCCTCTCGGGTCCCCACTTACCTCCTTCCGCAGGTGATCATGACCATATCTGAACTGAAAGAAAAGAACATAACGGAACTGAGCCGTATTGCGCGCACCCTCGACATCCCCGGTGCCAGCGGCCTCCGCAAGCAGGACCTGATTTTTAAAATCCTTCAGGCCCAGAGCGAAAAAGAAGGACACATCTTTGCCGACGGCGTCCTCGAAATCCTGCCCGATGGCTACGGATTCCTCCGCTCACCCGATTACAACTATCTGCCGGGCCCTGACGACATCTACGTTTCCCCCTCGCAGATCCGCAAATTTGACCTGAAGACCGGTGATTCGATCAGTGGCAACGTGCGCCCGCCCCACGAAGGCGAGAAATACTTCGCGCTGGTCAAGATCGAGGCCATCAACTTCGAGTCTCCTGAAGAGACGCGCAACAAGATCCTCTTCGACAACCTGACGCCGCTCTATCCGCAGGAACGCATCAAGATGGAGACCGTGCGCGAAGCCACCAGCGGCCGCGTCATGGACCTGCTCACGCCACTCGGTAAGGGACAGCGCGGACTCATCGTCGCGCCGCCACGTACTGGCAAGACGATGCTGCTCCAGGCCATCGCCAACTCCATCACAACCAACCATCCCGAAGTGGTCTTGATCGTCCTCCTTATCGATGAGCGCCCGGAAGAAGTTACCGACATGCAGCGCTCCGTGAAGGGCGAGGTCATCAGCTCCACCTTCGACGAGCCGGCAGCGCGTCACGTGCAGGTCGCCGAAATGGTCATCGAGAAGGCCAAGCGTCTCGTCGAGCACAAGCGCGACGTGGTCATCCTGCTCGACTCCATCACGCGACTCGCCCGCGCCTACAACACCATCGTCCCGCCCTCGGGAAAGGTGCTCTCAGGCGGCGTCGACTCCAATGCCCTCCAGCGTCCGAAGCGCTTCTTCGGAGCGGCCCGCAACATCGAAGAAGGCGGGTCCCTGACCATTGTCGCGACCGCCCTCGTCGACACCGGTTCGCGCATGGACGAAGTGATTTTCGAAGAGTTCAAGGGCACCGGCAACTGCGAAATTATCCTGGACCGCAAGCTCGTCGACAAGCGAGTCTTCCCGGCCATCGACATCCAGCGCTCCGGCACCCGTAAGGAAGAGTTGCTCATCCCCAAGGAAGACCTCCAGCGCATCTGGATCCTCCGTAAGGTGCTCAACCCGTTGTCGCCCACTGAAGCCATGGAACTCCTCATCAGCCGTCTCGAGAAGGTCCGCAACAACGCCGAGTTCCTCACCAACATGAACCAGCTATAAGTCTATGGATTCCTCCACGCTTTCCATGTCCGTTCGACTTCGCCGAGTAAGAACCGAGACCACAACCGTCTCGGTTCCCATCACGCTAGAAGTCATGCGAACCGATGAAGAAGGCGGCGGACCGAAGATGGATGTCGACAAGATCATCGCGGCCGCTCTTCAGCTCGGAAAATTCGATTCCATCGAATGGGAAATTGAAGGAGAGCCCGAGATCCAATTGCATCCAATTCAGAGTGCGCCGGAGACGAAAACGACCATTCAATAGATCGCACTTACATCTATGTGCGAGTAAGGCGTAGTTGGCCGCATCGCAGATGCTTCCAGCTCTGGGGTCTAGGTGGTACTAAATTTCCAGACGCTGGGCAAAGGCCGGAGATAAGCTCTCCGGCCTTTTAGTTTTGAATTTGGAGGTTACGCTCTGCTACGCTCGCTGCAATGAAATGGCCTTTCACCACTTTGTTCGGACGCCGGAGCGCACAGGCAGGTTGTAAATCTGCAGAACCAACACTCTTTTCCGAACTAGCCGCTGGCGACATTGCTGGCCTCGATCAACAACGATCCCGAGTTGCTGCCGAGCTGAAGCGACAGTACGGCGTCACGTCGCTCACTGGAAATTACTCGGACCTCGCGAACCTGCAGAAGCTTCTTGACGACGATGTCTTCCAACGTTCGCAGAAATACGAGTTACAGTGCCTGGGAGTGGCATTCGGGGATGTTCTTCAAAGCCAACTCCCTCTGCACTGGGTCATCATCACCGACGAATACGGTTCAGATCCCACCTTACGCCTGGGAGAAACAAGCATCAACATCAACGCTCTAACCATGATCTCGAAGAGAATCGAACAGGGAGAACAGGTAGATCTTCATCAACTGCTGCAACAGACGCGCACTGCGATCTCACGTGCAAGGGAAGAGTTTAAGAGTTGAATTGCAGAATCTCTGCTTTCGTGAACCGCGGCGTAATGTGCTGCGAGCAATTCCAGTCATACCCGGCAACCGTGATCGCGACGACGCTCTCTACCTTTGCCCCGAACTCCTTGAGAAGTTGCTTCTCGATCTCCGGACTCTCACCCGGACTCAACACCCGCGTATGCCCGATGATCTTCAGCCGTGCCTGGTCCGGATAGTCCATGAGGAACAACGACACACGATCATTCACGCTCAAATTGCCCGCTGAAATGTACTGTTTGTTCCCGCTGTAATCCGCAAACGCGAGCGTCTTCTCGTCCATCACTTTCAGAAACCCGGCCGGACCTCCGCGATGCTGAATGTAGGGCCACCCATCCGGCGTCACCGTCGCCATATAGAAGCTGTCCCGCGCCTCAATGAACTCCCTCTCGAACTCGCTGAGACCATCCTCGAATCGTTCCGACCAGGCCATCCGCTCATACATCTCCCGCGACCCAGCCCGTTCCTGCAGCCTCTTCGACGGCTCCGAGAACATCGTCTGTGCATACACATCCCGCATCGCAGCCTCCTCATAAACCAACCGGGTCAGTGCCCAGCGATCGACAGATATTCGCGCCGCCAAGAACTGAACACTGATCCCTGATCTCTGACCACTGACCACTGACCACTGAATCTACTTCACCTTCCGCCCGAGAAAATCCAGCATCAACCTTCCGATCGTCTCCGCATCCTCCTCCAGCGCGAAGTGTCCGGTGTCCAGCAGGTGCAACTCCGCCTCCGGCTGATCCCGCAGAAACGCCCGCGCACCCGGCTCGATGAAGATCTGATCGTTCTTTCCCCACACCAGAAGTACAGGCGGCCGCTTCGTCCGCAGATACTCGTGCCACGCCGGATACAACGGCAAATTGTTCCGGTAGTCGTAGAACAGATCCAGCTGAATCTCCTGGTTACCCACGCGATCCAGCAGCGCCTGATCTTGCTGCCACGCATCCGGGCTCACCTGCTCGGCATCCCGCACGCCCGTCAGGTACTGCATCTTCGTTGCCTCGAGCGAGAGCAGGCCGCGCATCTTGGCTTCCGTCGCCGCATTGCGCTCCTTCCAGTACGGCTGCAGGTACTCTCCCCAGAACGCCGACAAACCCTCGTCGTAAGCGTTGCCGTTCTGCGAGATGATCGCCTGCACTCGCTCCGGATGAGCCGTCGCCAGCCGGAATCCCACCGGCGACCCGTAATCCTGTATGTAGATCGAATACTTCTCGATACCCTTCTGCTCCAGAAAACGATTCACTATCTCCGCAAGGTGATCGAACGTGTACTCGAACTTCTCAGCTGCCGGCGCATCGCTGTACCCGAATCCCGGATAGTCCGGCGCGACCACGTGATACCTCGTGGCCAACGCGGGAATCAGGTTGCGATACATGTGCGACGAGGATGGGAATCCGTGCAGCAGTACCACAGTGGGGGCGTGATCTGATCCTGCCTCACGATAGAAGAGAGTTAGTCCCTCCACCTTCGCAGTTCGGTAGTACACACGAGGCAGCTGGACGGAGGAGCTTCCGCGATCTTCAAGTTGCAGTGTCGAATTTGTCATGGCTATTCCTTTTCGAAGGTATTGAGCTGCCTTGCATCCTTGCGGTCTTGGGCGGCATCTGTTTTCTTAGATACCGAACGATCGGTAAAGTTAAAAAGTTTTCGAACAGACGGTAAAATACTTCCGTGGTCCACTCACGTATCAACGACGGCACTATCGCCGAAAAGGCCCTCGACCTGTTCCGTCAGCAGGGTTACGAAGGCACCAGCCTCAACGACCTGGCCGCCGCCACCGGCCTCGAGAAGGCCAGCCTCTACTACCGTTTCCCCGGCGGAAAAAGAGACATGGCCCTCGCTGCCGCCGCTCACGTGGGCCAATGGTTTGAGAGCGATATCTTCGGTCCACTCAATGGACCTGGTCCGGCCACCGACCGCATTAAGGCAGTCTCTCGCGCACTGCGCACCTTCTACGGCGACGGCTCCAAACCTTGTGTCCTTGACGCCCTCTCTCTCCGGGGCGGTCCACCCGAACTCGCAGCCGCACTCTCTGGCGCCTACAAATCCTGGCTCGAATCCTTTGCAGCCGTTGCTCGCGAGAGCGGCCTCAGCCGCCGCCTCGCTGAAGACCGCGCCCGTGAGGCGCTCATACAGATCGAAGGCTCGTTAGTTCTCTCCCGCGTTACCGGCAACCGCAAAATTTTTCTTGAGACAATCGCGGGTCTCCCCGACCTGCTCACACGTCGCTGATCGATATCGCGCCTGCCTCGTCAGATCGCTGGACTTGATTTCCAGTCCCCTCTGGTGCATTGTGGAACCACGCTCAATGCACATCTCGAACAAGCTGTGGAACTACACCTGTATCGCGTCCATTGCGCTGTTCGTTTCTTTCGCCATCCGCTCCGATGCGCTGCCCCAAGTGCCGGGCCGGATGGCAGCACTGCCGCGCATTACTCTATGGGCGTGGGAACGCCGTGAAGACCTCCGCAGCATTGATCCTCAACGATATGCAATCGCCTACCTCGATCGAACGATCACGATTGGCTCATCGGTAGACACACAAATTCGCCGCAATTCGCTAGCCATTCCTGAGTCCGCCAAAAGAATTCCGGTAGTACGAATCGAAGCCCCACGAACCGCCATGCTCACCGCCAGTAACCGTGCAGACGCCGTAACCGCAATTCTGGATAGCGCCACTGAGACCGGAGCGGCAGCCCTGCAGATCGACTTCGACGCCACCGCCTCGCAACGCACCTTCTATCGCGATATCCTGGCTGATCTTCGAGAGAAGATGCCACCCAACCTGCCACTCTCAATTACCGCGCTTGCCTCCTGGTGCAGTTGGGATAACTGGATTAGCGGCCTTCCAGTCGACGAAGCAGTACCAATGATGTTTCGCATGGAGCCGGATCATCGCCTCGCGTCACCAATTGCGGATGACTTCGTCATTCGGGAACCACTCTGCCGAAACTCCTACGGCATCTCTACTACGGAACCGTGGCCTTCCAATCTCGACGGCAAACGCCTTTACATCTTCGCCGACAACGGCTGGCGCGCAGACTCGCCGAACAATACGCTCCGGAGACTTCGATGAGATCCCGCTCTCTCGCCCTGCTTGCTTTCATCCTCGCTGTCATTTTCCTCCCGATGCATACCGTCAATGCCTGCGGACCCTGGTTTGAGCCAGACATCTTCGTTAGAACCGGCGCCCCGGATGACCTTCAGGCATTTGCAAAAGGGCAATTGGGAATTCTGCAAGCCGGCTTTGACTCCAACGAGTACGCCGTGGCGTATCGTTACCTCAATGCAGGAAAGCTTTCTGAAGAGGAACTCAAATTCTACGCTCCCGCCGACCGGACTCGGGTTGCAGAAAGCGGGCGCATTCTCTCCCCCGACGAAGTCTATGAAGCGCAGCAGGCGGAGATCAAAGCTCATCAGGCGGCTCAACCACCAAAACTCTGGCTGGCGGAGCGCGTCAGGTATGTTCCTCAAGCTGCATCTGCAGATCAAAAGTCATCATTCCCCACCGACTATGAAGGCAACATCGTCTTCGACGAGAACTATCTCAACTGCCCTGACGCTGCTTTCGAGAATGCCTATGTGACGCTCAAGAAGCGCGCTGAAACGTGGGGCAAGCAGAGTCCCTGGCTGGTCGACTGGATCCGGGCGCAAGACACAGTGTTCTCGAATTGCGCAGGGAAATCCTCGGCTGTACCCTCATCGGCGAGCGCTGAGGCCCCTGCGCTGCTGAAAACCGATCGCGCTTATCAGATCGCTTCAGCTGCTCTCTATGGCAAAAAATTCGACGAAGCTATCCGGCAATTTGATCTCATCAGCCAGGATCAGACCTCGCACTGGCAATCGTGGGGCATTTATCTCGCCGCGCGCGCCACTGTGCGTAAGGCTTTCGCGATGGGCAGCCCCACTGATCCCTACGGAGGCGAGCTGGCGAGCTACGACAAGCCCACCATGATCGCAGCGCAAAACATGCTCCAGGGTTTGCTCAATGCACATAACCCGCCCCCGTCTCGTTCCATCATTGAGCACGAGCTAAACTTCATCCGAATTCGCACTGAGCCGGAGGAACGCGTACAGGAGATTTGTGCTGCGCTCGCCGGTCCCGCACCTGATCCTGATTTCTCTAACGACATCAAAGATCTCAATTGGCTTCTCACCAAACGGCTTCAAATCAAGAGTCCTCCTCCTCTGCTCGCTTGGATCCACGCATGGCGCGGTGGTACAGACGCAGCAACCGCTTTCACCTCGTGGCAGCAAGGCCATGCTCTCCCGTGGCTCATGATTGCTCTTTCTAAAGCCGGACCGTCAGATGCATTTACGCCATCGCTCATCGACGAAGCGGCCAGAATCGCTCCCGGAACGCCCGCATACGACACAGCCTTTTATCACCGCGCGCGTCTTCTCATTGCACTCAAGCGCACCGATGAAGCGCGAGTCCTCCTCGATGCTGCGTTGCCTCCGCTGCAACGCCAGAAGCCTAGTTCTACGCTCAATGCGCTGCTCGGCGAGCGCATGCAAGTAGCGCGAGACCTTGATGAGTTCTTGCGATTCGCGCCGCGCACAGTTCTCGCCACCGGCTCCTCGCCGGCAGAGACCCTGCAATCCTTGTGCAATGCAAGGTTCAAGCCGCCAAAACTCGGCGCGGATTGCCCTGCCCTCAGGCAGCCGCTCGAACTAGGCGAAGACGGAGCCGCAGTGGTAAATCGTCAACTTTCGATTGGCGCGCTCATCAAGGCGGCGCAATCTACAATTCTCCCTGCAAACTTGCGGGAGCAAATCGCAATCGTTGCCTGGACTCGCGCTGTCTTGCTTCAGGATTCCGGCCGCGCAGCACAAATAGCGCCCGCTCTTCCCAAGGCAATGCGCGACGACGCTGGAACCGGCGTCGGGTTCCGCGCCAGCCTCTTCATCCTGCGCAATCCTGGTATTCGTCCATACCTGGAACCCGGCATTCCCCGTGTCGCGAGTTTTAGCCAGTTCGACGACTTCCGCGACAATTGGTGGTGCAAGCCGTGGAACAAGCCGCATAACCCCGAAGATTCCATGGAGTCGGCTCAACAAAAAGCCGACAAACAGCCCACTCCAGCATTTCTCGCACCTTCCGCTGCAGCTCTCGCCAAAACCGAGTATCAGCATCTGCAGGAACTTCCAGATTCCATCGCACTCATCGGGCGCCGCGTAGTTGACTACGCCAAAGATCATCAAAACGACCCTCAAGTTCCGGAGGCACTCGCTCTCACCGTACGCGCAGGCCACTATGCCTGCGAATCCTGGGATTCAAACCGATCCGCCGATGCTAAGTCCGTCTACACGCCGGTCAGCAAAGCCGCCTTCGAACTGCTGCACAAGCGCTATCCCAAGTCTCCGTGGGCTCTCAAGACGCGCTATTACTACTAATTCCGATTACGGAGTTCGCTCAATCCTCCGGTAATCACCGTGAGCGAATCATCGCCCAGGCGCTCTTTGCCGATTGCCCTTCCGCTGGTAAACTATAGAAAGTCTGTGGGGCTGTAGCTCAGCTGGGAGAGCGCCTCGTTCGCAACGAGGAGGCCAGCGGTTCGATCCCGCTCAGCTCCACCAATCCTTCCCGACAAACTCAACTCCAGAATGCTTCAGGGCTCGATCCAGTCCAGGGCGTAGATGTCCTGCGTTCCGCGGTCACGCAACAGCAGTGCCGATCCATCCGGCGCCACCGAGACAGAGCCTCCCCCGAGACCCGTGAATACAAAGCCTCCTAGATCGACGATTTTCTCCACCTTCCCGTCAGAGACGCGGACACGCTCCACTGCTCCCTTGCCAGTGAGATCCTTCATGAAGATGTATTGGCTGTCGCGCGACCAGTTCAACCAGCTCAGCGTGCCCTTTCCGATCTCTTTCCATTGCTGTGTCTGAAAATCGAAGAGCATCAGATGGCTCGAATCACTGGTCATGGCTGTGAGGTACCGCCCATCCGGTGACCATCGCGGCGAGAACATCTTCTCAGAGCCTGGAAGTGCAGAGACTTCTCCTGCTGCCTCGCTCAGAATCTTGATCGCTGGTCCTGGCGTCCGATTGGCATCGTTCGCATCTCCGCTGAACGCGATGCGTTTGCCATCGGCCGACCACGTCGGATCTTGCTGGTTTTGATTGTCATTCGGCAGCAACGGTCGCGGAGTTCCTCCCGCGGCTGGAATCTCGTAGATCTTCCCAGGATGATTCGGCCCGCCTGGAAATTCAAAGAACAGAATCTTCTGCCCGTCTGGCGACCAGCGCGGCAACACTGGCTTCAACGGCGCAAAAGTTAGCTGCACTCGCTCCGTCCCGTCTGTATTACTCCTCCACAAATCGCCCTGCGGGTAAGAGACGTACACAACCTGTTTACCGTCTCGCGAAGCCTCCATCCAGTCTGCGGAGATACCCCCCATGAAGAGCGAAGCCGTCCCGCTCTTCACGTCGAAGCTTGTAAGCTCTCCGCGAAACGTCATTCCTACTACAAACAGCTTCTTCCCGTCGCGGCTAGTCAGAGGCGATTGCAGCTGCATCGGGCTCGACGTCAATTGGATTGGCTTCTCATTTTTGTGAAAGGTACTCGCCTCTCCTGGGATAGCCCAAATCTGCCCCTGCGACTGGAAAACGAAAAATCTTCCATTGGCTGTCCACTGCCCGCAGCACTCATTTCGCGTGTTCGGCCAGTCCGCAACTAGTGGCACCGGCTCGCCACCCGTCGTTTTGACTCTCCAAACTGATCGTTCGCCCACAACTACGCTCGAGCCGCTCTGCGATATCTCTTCCGTCTCCACGCGGACTTCTGAGTCATCAGGCGCAATTGCCAACCCTGACACGAAGTTCTTCATCGTTGCGATCTTGCGGGCTCCTGAGCCATCTGCGCTCGCGATGAAGACGTCGGTTCCGTTTGCAAAAGCCATCCGCTTGCCATCCGCAGACCACGTCGCCGTGTGACCGGTTGCGTCTCCCAGCCTTCGCGGTGAACCTCCCAGCACCGGCAAACTCCATAGAGGTCCCGTTGTTGGATAACCGGTTCCATCCACAACCAGGAACGACGATCCATCCGGAGACATATCCACCGGAACCATATCCACTCCCGGCATTGCGATCCTTCCGGGCTCGCCCCCACCCACAGGAATGGCTGCCGTTTGCTCCCGGCCCGAATCGCCCATAGTCAGGAATATGCGCGATCCATCCATCCCTATCAGCGACTTCTGTACGCCGTCGTGAGTCAGCTGTACGTAGTTCGCAACCTGCGGCTCCGGCATTGGCTTCATCCACATCCACGCCGCTACAGCGATCGCAACTGCCAATCCAGCAACAATCGCCAGCACGAGTCTCCGCTTCGATCCCGCCGCAGGCTCTCGTTGAAAGCCTCGAGTTGTCACAAATGTCGAGTGCGTCGCATCCGACATCGACTCCAGCGCAAAACCAAGATCCGACGCCGACTGAAAACGCTGCTCCGGATTTTTCTCGAGGCCGCGTTGCAGCACCCTGTCCAGGCCTACCGGGAGATTCGGCTTCACTTGGGCCAGCGGCGGTGGCTCTTCATTCAAGATCGCGCTCATCGCATCAATCGATGTCGCCCGTTGGAAGGCTCGCTGGCCTGTCAGCATCTCGTACAGCACGGCCGCAAAGGTGAAAATGTCGGATCGCTGGTCTGCTGTGCCTCCGCGCACCTGCTCCGGGGACATGTATCCCATCGAGCCCATCATCAGCCCCGGAAGCGTCTCCACCTCGTGCGGTGCTTGCGAAAAACTTGATGGCGTAGCCTGGGTGAGCCGCGCCAGGCCGAAATCGAGAATCTTCACCTGCCCGTCTTTTGTGAGGAACAGATTCTCCGGCTTCAGATCACGATGAACGATACCCTTCTCGTGCGCAGCTGCGAGACCCTTCGCAATTTGCACGCCGTAGTCGATCACCTTGCGCAGTGGTAGTGCGCCGCGCTTCAATCGCTCCCGCAGCGTCTCGCCTTCCAACAGCTCTGAGACCAGATAGGGCGCATCTTCATACACTCCCATCTGGTAGACCGCCAGAATGTTCGGGTGATTCAGAGCCGCCGCTGCTCTCGCTTCCTGCTCAAATCGTCGCAGACGGTCCGCCTCAGGGCTCGAGAACCCGGGTAATACCTTGATGGCGACATCACGGTTCAGTCGAGTGTCCCGCGCGCGGTACACCTCGCCCATGCCCCCGGCGCCAATCAGCGCGAGGATTTCGTAATGATCAATGGACTGATGTTCCCCGAGCGGCATCTTGCGCGATTATACGCCGCATTATCCGGCGTAACAGCTTGATCCGGCAGGTACATATTCCCTCTCTGGCCGATGACGGTTGCCCTCCTCGCCTGAAGACCTCGCGATATACTTGAGCCGTTTCAGTCGCTCTCGAAACGCAATCGAATAGCTATCCGCTGTCTTCAACACACTCGAACATTCGCAGGTGGTCAACTCGAGGAAGTCATTGCCGCAAACCCCCTCCATGACAGATTCAGCTGAAACAAACAGCAAGCCCCTCTGCGTGGATCTGGACGGCACCCTCGTAAAGTCCGACACCCTGGTTGACGCAATCCTCGTGCTCACCCGCACGCATCCGCACCTTCTCCTTCAGTTGCCGGGCGCACTGATGCGCGGCAAAGCGGCATTCAAGGCCTTCATCGCCTCTCACGTTGAACTGGATGTCACTCAGCTGCCCTACAACCGCCAGGTGCTCCACTTCCTACAGGAGGAACACGCTCGCGGCCGCAAAATTTACCTGGCTACCGGAGCGGACATCCGGGTCGTCGAGCGTATTGCCAGCCATCTCGGAATTTTCAGTGGCGTCCTAGGCAGCGACGGTACCACCAACCTCACCGGCCAGAAGAAACTTGCCAGCCTTCATAATCATTTCGGGCAAGGCGGCTACGCTTACATCGGTAACAGCACCGTCGACCTGGCGCTGCTCTCCGACGCCTCCGAGAAAATGCTGGCCAACCCCAGCACTGTCCTGAAGCGCAGTCTCCGTAAGCGTGGCATCGCTCCTTCGCACATCTTCGAGGAGCGAGCCAATGTTTTCCGCTCGCTCGTCAAAGCATTCCGTCCGCATCAGTGGGCGAAGAACCTTCTCATCCTTCTACCGCCTCTTCTCGCACATCACCGCGCCCTTTCTGTATACGTCCAGGCCTCCCTCGCATTTTTTTGCTTCTGCGCCATTGCTTCTTCCACTTATCTGGTCAACGATCTCCTTGATATTGAGGCCGACCGCCGCAACGTCGGAAAACGTACCCGTCCCTTTGCCTCCGGTGATCTCTCGCCCGCAATCGGACTTATAGCATCGGCTACGCTTCTTATTTTCGGCCTTGCAGTGGCCGTCGCACTGCCCTCCGATTTCTTCCTCTGGCTCCTGCTCTACATCGCGAGTACCTTCGCGTACTCTCTCTACATAAAGCGCATCGCGATCCTCGATGTACTCGTTCTCTCGGGCCTCTACACCGTTCGGATACTTGCCGGAGGGGCGGCGACCAACACGCCGATCTCCCACTGGCTTGCGGGGTTCGCGATCTTTCTCTTCTTTTCCCTTGCCATCGTCAAGCGCTTCGCAGAGCTCGAGCAGATCCGTCTTGCCGGCAAGCAGCTAAAAAACGGGCGCGGTTACTTGATGACAGACGTCGATCAGATGCGCGCCTTCGGAACCGCCAGCGCCTTCGCCGCCGTCGTCGTATTTTCTAACTACATCAGCAGTCAGGACGTGGTGAAGCTCTACGGCCACCCTCGATACCTATGGCTCTTCGTCCCTTTCATGATTCTCTGGACATGCCGCGTCTGGCTCCTCGCATCGCGAGGAGAGCTGAATGAAGACCCAGTAGCTTTCGCACTTACTGATATCCCCAGCCTCCTCATGGGTGTTTGCGTCCTTGTAATCGTTCTGCTGGCAATCTGAATAAAAACAAAAGCCGCCCATCTCTGAGCGGCTCTTCCATTCTCCCGATCCCGTCGGACTAGCTGAACAGATCCTTCATCTTCTCCAGCAGGCCTGGCGACGTGGGTTTATTCTCCACCGACATCGATTTTCCCAACTCGGTAATCAGATCGCGCTGCGCCTTACTCAGCTTTTTCGGGATCTGCACCACAACCTTGACGATCAGATCCCCGCGCCCCTTCTCGTTCAGATACGGCACGCCCTTCCCTCGAACGCGAATTTCTTTCCCGCTCTGAATGCCCTCTGGAATCTTCAGCATTACCTGCCCGTCAACTCCCTCGATCTCGATTTCCGCCCCGAGTGCTGCCTGCGGAAAGCTGATCGGAATCACACAGTGCAGGTTCTGTCCTTCGCGATGGAAGAAATCGTGCGCACGGATTGACAGCACAATGTAGAGATCGCCGCTCGGCCCGTTCGTGCGGCCCCCGTCGCCCTCGCCTCCGTAGCGGATCCGGGTACCCTCTTCCACCCCTGCCGGAACCTTCACGGTCAGTTTGATCTCCTTCGTGACTCGCGTCTCGCCACGGCATGTGTCGCAGGGATCATTGATGATCGATCCACGCCCTGCACACGCGTTACACGTCCGCGCCACCGAGAAGAAGCCCTGCTGATAACGCACCTGACCGCGCCCCTGGCACTGCGGACACGTTACAGGCCCGCGTCCCGACTTGCTGCCCGCTCCCTTGCACGTCTCGCAGGCCTCAAGCCTGCGAATGCGGATTTCCTTCTCCGTCCCGAAGACCGCCTCATGGAAATCGATCGTCAGGTCGTAGCGAAGGTCGTCGCCGCGCATCTGACGCGCCGCTCTCTGCTGGCCTCCCATGTTGAACATTTCGCCGAATAAATCACCGAAGATGTCCCCCAGGTCGACCGCTCCTGAGAAGCCGCCGCCAAAGCCGCCCGGTCCCCCGCCGCTAACGCCCGCATGGCCGAACCGGTCGTAAGCCGCGCGCTTGTCCGCATCGCACAGGACCTGGTAGGCCTCGCTGGCTTCCTTGAATTTCTCTTCCGCCGCGTGATCCCCTGGGTTCCGGTCGGGATGGTACTTAAGCGCGAGCTTGCGGTATGCGCTCTTGAGCTCCTGCTCACTCGCATCTCGCGAAACACCAAGAACCTCGTAGTAGTCAGCTTTACTCACTCTTGAACTCAAACCTGTTTTTACCTTCTCTCAAATCTACAGATGGGCAAGGGACACAAACGGACTCAATCCCCGGCGCCACAGGGACCAATCTGGCCCTTAAAGATTCACTCACTCTTCTGTTTCGTATTCGATACGACGCGCACCAGAGCCGGACGAAGTAGCTTTTCGCGTAGCTTGTAACCCTTCCGAATCTCTTCCGCTACATGCTGATCGGGAAGATCGTCTCTCTCCACTGACCCCATCGCCTCATGATGCCTGGGATCGAATTCCTGCCCAACCGTCGCTATCGGCTGCACCTGAAACCCACGCAGAATCTCTTCCATCTGCTTCACAATCAGCTCCACGCCAGCTTTCAACTGCTCGGTCGTTCCTGCCGCCTTCAGCGCAAGTTCGAAATTGTCCAGCACCGGCAAGAACTGTTCCACTACGGACCCGGTTGCGTAATCACGGAAGTCAGTCTTCTCCTTCTCCGCCCGCTTCCGCGCATTCTCAAACTCAGCCTGCAGCCGCGCCACTCGGTCAATGAGCCCGTCGCGCTCCTTCTTCACTTGCTCATATTCTGCCTGAAGCTGATCGATCTCGCCCCGGCTAACCGGCGCTTCTTCGTTACTCACCTCGGCAGCAGGACTCTCCCCCGCCTCAACAACCGCTCTATCCGGCGACGCGCTCTCGGTAGCTTCTAATGTCGACAACTCTGCTTCCTTCTCTGGCATATCTCTACGTATTCCCCAAATATTTCGCTTCTTATTCAATTCTAAATTCCTTTTCGACTCCGCGGTTCCGTGCAACCTTAGCTTATGAGCCTACGGGAAAACTCCGACCATCCGTTGTTTTGAAGGAGCACGACTTTAGTCGTGCCGGAAAAGCGCAAAAGAAGTATGAGCGCTATAGCTCGGGGGAAAGCCCTTTGTTTTCAATCAGTCACTACTGTTCCGGTATCTCCAGTATCCGCTCTGAAAGCCGCGCCACGTACCGAACTGCCTGGATCATCTCCTGATATTGGATGCGCGTCGGCGCAATCACTGCCACGGTTCCAAGGCTGGTCCCTCCCAGCCGGGTCGGCGATCCAATCAGCACCAGATCCTGCATTGCCGGGGAAGCTTCGTCCAGCCCCACCACCACCCGAACCTCCTGCTGGCTCCCATTTACATATGCTGTAAGTAAATCCACCAGCCGCTGCTTCGCCTCCAGCGCCAGCAGCATCTGCTTCAGCCTCTCCCGGTCCGCCTCGGCCGCAATCAGGTTCGCCATGCCCTCCATGTAGAGCACCTGCGCACCCTCTCCCACCGTCAGCGCACCCTTGCGGCAAAGCTCCTCAACGGATGTAAGCAGCTGATTGTAGGCTGCCCGCTCCGCCTCCATCCGCCGCGCGATCTCCGTGCGGATCCGTTCGATTTGCCACCCATGAAACGTCTCGTTCAGATACCTTCCGGCTGTCTCCAGTTCCAGATGCGTCATCTCGCGGTCCAGCGCAAGCACTCGATCCAGCACAGTTCCTGCCCGTGTCACAACGACCGCCAGCACACGACCCGCCGACAGCCTCGAGAAATGAATATGTTCCAGCACCTGATTGGCGCTGCCGCCAGCCAACGCAACACCCAGCCCGCTCGAGATCAGCGCCAGCACGTGCGAAGTCCGTTCGAGGTACTCATTCGAACTGGTCACCCCTGAGAAAATCTCTTCAATTTGTCCGCGTCGTTGCTCGCTCAGCGAAGTCCCGCCCGCCGGGATCGCGGTCGAAACACCGATTCGCCCAAGCGGCGCATCCGGCCGCGTGATTTGTTCGACGTAGTAGCGAAAGGCGGCCGCCGTTGGCACGCGCCCTGCCGAGGTATGAGCCTGCTCCAGAAGACCCGCATCTCCCAGCGACGCCATCACATTCCGGATCGTCGCCGAACTCAAACCTTCTTTGTGCGCGAAGTGGTCGGCAACGGCCTGTGAAGCCACAGGTTCGCCGGTAGCGATATAGAGCTCAATGATCGCCGTAAGAACCAGCCGCTCTCGCGGACTGACACGTATCTCAGGCATCGCTCAGCTACCCCTGGCACCGGCCCTCCTGCCCTAGGCCGGCACAAACCTCTCGTAATGAGATGCTTACAAGTTGAAACGAGTAGGATTCGCCTAGCTGATTCTAGAAATCTCACATTCGCAGTGTCAAGATGCTGCGTGTCGGCTCTCCCTAGTACAACGAATTTGAACTTGGGCAACCGAATGGCAAGTCACCTCTTCTACCAATTGTGAAAAGGACGTTTGTGAAGTCACCATGCCGAAGAAGATTGCTAAAAGCCTGAGTAATCCCGTTCTACTCAAACCGATCGATAAAGGTGCAGGCCTTATTCAGGTCATCATCGAAACACCTAAGGGCAGCCGCAACAAATTCGCCTACGATGAGGAGCAGAACATCTTTGCCGTCAAGAAGGTCCTTCCCGCGGGAATGTCCTTCCCGTACGACTTCGGTTTCCTGCCTCGCACAAAAGCGCCCGATGATGACCCCATCGATGTTCTTCTCCTGATGGACGAACCCGCCTTTCCCGGCATTGCAGTCCGCGCACGCCTCATCGGAATCATCGAAGGCGAACAAGTCGAGGGCAAGAAGAAGAATCGCAATGACCGCTTACTCGCGGTCGCTGAGATGAACCATGAATACGCCTATATCAAAAAACTGAGCGACCTTCCGAAACAATTCATTCACGAACTCGAGGAGTTCTTCGTCAACTACCACCGACTCGAAGGCAAACAGTACAAACTCCTCGGCTGCAAAGGCACCGAGGCAGCCATGCGCGCCATCAAGGACGCACAGCGAGCCGCCTGAGGGAGATCATGTCGCACGAGATCACTGAGAGCTTAGCTCGATTCGTCATCGGAGGAACGATCGTCAGCTTCTTCGCCGTCCTCGCAGAGATGTTCCGCCCCAAGACCTTCGCCGGACTCTTCGGTGCTGCGCCATCGATTGCGCTCGCCACTCTCGGACTCACCATCGCATCCCGCGGCCCCAACTATGCAGCCACCGAAGCGCGCTCCATGATCCTCGGAGCCATCGCCTTTCTCTGCTATGCTGCCGCGACTACATGGTTCCTGTGGCGCTACAAACCGCCTGCCCTCACCGCCACTCTATCGCTCTTGCCTATTTGGTTCGGAGTCTCTTTCGCCCTTTGGCTGGTGATCAGGTAGCGCGATGCTCATCGGGGCACGTCTTTCCGCCATCAAAGGGATTAAACCAAACGAGTGGATCATCCGCTTCGTATTCGGGGGTGCTGTCTGCGTTGCTGCCGGCCTCATCGCACAGCGGTATGGCCCCGTCGTAGGTGGATTCTTTCTCGCCTTCCCAGCCATCTTCCCAGCCAGCGCCAGCCTGGTCGAAGCGCACGAAAAACAGCACAAAATGCGCGCCGGTTTCGACGGGACCAACCGGGGGCGTACTGTCGCCGCTGTCGACGCCTACGGAGTCACAATCGGCTGCGTAGCCCTCGCTGGCTTTGCCCTCGTCCTCTGGATTTGGCTTCCCCGAATCAGCCCTTGGATCGTCTTCCCGCTCGCAACTGTCGTCTGGCTCACCGTTGCCGTAGGACTCTGGCTTCTCCGCAAACGCCTTTTTCATCGACCTCGTTGCGCATCCAGGCTCCAACCCGATTCACATTAGGCATTTCGCACTCGGGTACTGCTGATACAAGGGCCTTCAGGGAAACCGCAACGTTGCGGTTGCTCAATTCACCGGCTCGTTGTAGTAACCCATATTCGTTCTCACCACAACCCCTGGCCTGTCGACCACGCCCTTCAACTCGTGAAACTCATCCGCATGTTTCGCGGTCGGCGGATCAAAAGAGATATGGTAAAACCTGCTTGCATCCTCCACGCACCAGTTCATTTGGCTGATCAGATCGTTACCCGGTCCCATGATCTTGCCGCCTGTCTGCGTTAACAAAACCTTCAATCCAAGATTTCCCCTCTCTGCATCTCGGTATGTAATCACAGGATTAAGAAAATGCTGATACAGGATCGGGTTAGCTCCCGATGCACGAATTTGCGAAACGCTGTACATTGTGATCTTGCCTCACGCAGCGCTCTTGACATCTCCACGATCGAATCGAAACTGCGCCTACGCTGCCTGTCTGTATAACCAAATCATCCAACCCTGCATCGATCCTCCCAGCCTGAATTCAGCTATATCCGGCCCTTCCGCGATGCTTGCAACTAACTTTCTCACCCTACTTCACTTGACGTGAAAATCCTTGTGCCCGGCTGCACAGGCCTGAATTCGCTAACATCAACTCATCCTAATTCGGAGCTGATCGATGGTCCCCCTGGAATTCGACAAGCATCAACGCGCCACCGCTATCTCATCCCTCAAGCGCTACTTCGAAGAGTACCTTGACCCGATTGGTGACCTTCCTGCTGGTCTCCTGCTTAACTTCTTCCTGGAAGAAATCGGGCCCGTCATCTACAACCAGGCCATCGCCGACGCCCAGGCCCGCCTCGCCCAGCGCGTATCCGACCTGAACGGCGAGCTTTACTCCGACGAGTTCCAGTACTGGCCCCGTAACGACGCCAAACGCAAATCTCGTCGCTAGCTACGCAGACTTCATTTCGCCTGACTCCGGCCCGAGCCCTTCGCGTGCCTTCCATGAATCGAGCTCTCGCCTTCCACATCCAATAGACGATGCCTCTTCCGGTCTCCCTTCTTGATCTCGTCGGCATGCACCCCGGCGAAGGTCCTGCCGCCGCCATCGCCCGCTCTGTCGATCTCGCTCGCCACGCGGAACAGTGGGGTTACCGCCGCTTCTGGCTAGCTGAACATCACTCCATTGACGGTCTCGCCTGCTCCGCAACTTCCGTGCTCATCGGCCACATCGCCGCAGCCACCTCCACCATCCGCGTCGGTAGCGGCGGCATCATGCTTCCTAATCACGCGCCCCTGGTCATCGCCGAGCAGTTCGGAACACTCGAAGCCCTTTATCCAGGCCGCATCGATCTAGGTCTCGGCCGCGCACCCGGCGGCGACTTCCACACCATGCGCGCTCTGCGTCGCGACCTCCGCCAGTCAGGAGATGACTTTCCTGAACTGCTCGCTGAACTCCACACCTATCTCGGCCCCGGCATTCCTAACCAGGCCGTCAGAGCGCTACCGGGCCAGAACAGCAACGTGCCCATCACACTCCTCGGCTCCAGCGCCTTCAGTGCACGCCTCGCCGCCCAACTGGGACTGCCGTTTGCCTTTGCAGCACATTTCGCGCCTGAGATGTTGCAGCATTCCACAAATCTCTATCGCACCCAGTTCCGGCCCAGCGAAACGCTGCTCAAGCCCTGGCTCACCGTTGCGGTTCCGGTCATTGTTGCTGAGTCCGACGAAGCCGCACGCCGCCTCTTCACAACACCGCAGCAGCGCTTTCTGCGGCTCATTCGCAATCAGCCGGTCGAGTTGCTCCCGCCCGTCGACTCAATGGATGCGCTTTGGAACGATTTTGATCGCGCCGCAGTCGAGAGCCGCCTGCGCGAAGCCATCGTCGGTTCCGAAGCCACGGTCAAGGCCGGCATCGAAGACCTCCTCACCCGCACTGGCGCCGATGAAGTCATCGCCGTGACCGACACCTGGGATCACAACGCCCGCCTCGAATCTTACCGGCGTCTCGCGACTGTTGCGGACAGAATCGATTCAAGAACACCGGCATGTGCCCCGTTCATCGCGGCTTCATCGCGATGAGCGGGTCCTCGCGCGACCGCTTGTCCCTCGTTTTGTTGTGCCCTCGTTCCCTGCTTTGAAAGAAAATGGGCGGCACATCATCGTGCCGCCCAAGTGTTCTCGTACAAGTCCGTCAACTACGGATCAACTCGCTTGTTCCCTCGGTCCCTTGTTCCCTGCTCTATGGATAGATTCCCCGAATATGAATCGCCTCTGCCACACGTCCGATTCCCAGCATGTTCGCGGCGATCCGCATCGGCACAACGCGATCCAGGTGAATCTTCAGCACATCGCGGAATGACGTCTTCATCACCTTCTCCAGGCGGTTGTACACATCCTGAGCCTCCCAGAAAAGATGCTGCTCGTCCTGAACCCACTCGAAATAGGACACGGTCACGCCGCCTGCATTGCAAAGAATGTCCGGAATAATGAACGCACCCTTGCTCTCAAGGATGCGATCAGCCGCCGGAGTCAGAGGCCCGTTCGCCGCCTCGGCGATAATTCGCGCGTTCACTGAGTTCGCATTCTCGGCCGTCACTGCGTTCTCCAGCGCCGCCGGCACAAGAATGTCACACTTCAGCGCAAGCAGAGCAGCGGAATCGATCGCTTCGCTTCCCGGGAATCCATGCACGTGTCCCGCGATCGTCTTCATGTGGATCAGTTCCGGAACATCGAGCCCGTCCTTGTTATAGATCGCGCCTGCAGAATCGCTCACCGCAATCACCTTCGCGCCGGCCTCGTGCAGCAACTGCGCCGCAACGGATCCGGCGTTTCCGAATCCCTGCACCGCTACCGTCGCTCCCTTCAGCGGAATGCCCAGATGCTCGCACGCGCACTGAATCGTATAGAACACGCCACGCCCGGTAGCCTCATTGCGTCCCAGCGAACCGCCCAGGCTGATCGGCTTGCCCGTTACCACCCCGGGAATCGTATAGCCCTTGGTCATGCTGTAGGTGTCCATGATCCAGGCCATGGTCTGCGGATTCGTGTACACATCGGGTGCCGGAATATCCTGCTGCGGCCCGATCAGCGGCAGAATCGCGCTCGTATACCGCCGCGTCAGATGCTCGAGTTCGTGCTGCGACATGTGTTTCGGATCGCAGGTCACGCCACCCTTGCCGCCGCCAAATGGAATGTTCACCACCGCGCACTTCCACGTCATCCACGTGGCAAGCGCCTTCACCTCATCCAGCGTCACCTGCGGATGGAATCGAATTCCGCCTTTCGCAGGTCCGCGCGCCGTTGAATGCTGCACGCGATATCCCTGGAATCGCTTAATGCTCCCATCATCCATGCGCACCGGCACCGATACCGTCAGCACGCGCTCGGGATACTTGATCATCTCCCGCGTATCGTTATCCAGGCCCAGGGCGTCCGCTGCGGCATCGAAATTCTCCAGCGCAACGTCGTAGGCGTTATCAACCAATTTTGTTGCCAGCATTATGTTCCTCCTTGGCCGCACCGAATAACCTCAACAGCGCAGGCGGGAGTCGGGTACCGCTCCGTCAGATTGCATCTAGATCAGATCGAATCTGCCATGGAGACAAGTTCCTGCTCGTGCCTCATCCGTGATTGGTAAACCGGGGTAAGCCAGTTCCAGTAAGCCTGCAGGTGACCGCGCGTCGCATCGAAGTACAGTTTTCGAAGCGTCTGCGTCACCGGTCCAATGACGGCGTCCTTCACCGGGCGATGATCGACGCGCACAATCGGCGCCACCCCGACAGCCGTGCCGGTAAAGAACACTTCGTCACCTACGTAAAGTTCACTGCGGTCGATTGGTCTTTCGATCACTCGCAGCCCCATCTCGCGAAATGCAAGTTCCATCACGCAACTCCGCGTGATTCCTTCCAGCGCATTCTCCGTCACTCCGGGTGTAATCAGTTTCCCGTCACGCACCATGAACAGGTTGCACGTAGAGCCTTCCGCCACGTGTCCGCTCTCATTCAGAAAGATCGCTTCATCGTAGCCAGCTTGCCGTGCGTCGTCGCTGGCTAGCGCACTGTTCACATAGGCGCCGCAGATCTTGGCGCGTGCCGGAATCGCGTTGTCTTCAACTCGACGCCAGGAGCTTACGCCCGCATGAATCCCCTTTTCGCTGTGTAGATACTCCCCAAACGGAAGCGCCACGATCGCAAATGCATTCTCATCGTCCGTACTTACACCGATACGCTCTGCGCTTTTGAACGCCAGCGGCCGGACATAGACATTCGTGTGGAATGCGTTCTTCCTCATCAGCTCAACTGTGATAGCGCAAAGCTCGGCTGTTGACGCCGGTACGTGAATTCTCAGAATGCCGCAGTTCTTCTTCCATCGCTCGTAGTGTTCATGCACTCGCAAAACGAACAGTTCATCTTCCGACGGGACCCAGTGCGCCCGGATACCCTCGAAGACGCCCGTCCCATAGTGCAAAGCATGTGTCAGGATATTCACCTGTGCATCTTTGAGCGGCATGTACTTCCCGTTGAAATAGACGATCAGATTCGGATCCGCACTCGCGTTCATGCTTCGACCTCTTTGCGCGAATTTCGGTAAAGCTCACGCCCCCGCGCCAGGGCTTGTTCATCTAGCTCATACCACTTCGTTGACTTGAGGAGAGTACGCAACGCCGCGTCGATACTCGCTTGCGGCAGCGCATTCGAAATCTCGAGCAGTACCCCGAGCATCACCATGTTCGCCGCGCGCGGATCGCCCAGCTCGTTCGCGGCCTTGGTGAAATTCAGCGCTATCACATTCACGTCATCGCGTATGCAGTCTTCCGGAAATTCGACTCCGTTGTAGATCACCCATCCACCCGGCTTCACGCTCAAATCAAACTTGCGCAGCGAAGGCTCGTTCATCGCAACCAGAACATTCGGCACCGTTACCAGCGGCGAATCGATTGGCTCCTTCGATACCCGCACATGACAGTTCGAGGTGCCCGACCGCATCTCCGGTCCGTACGACGGCAGCCACGAAACCTCCAAGCCTGCATCAAGCCCGGCCTCTGCCACCACTTCGCCCAGCAGCAGCACTCCCTGCCCGCCAAATCCCGCCACGCGCACATGCAGATCCACATCACTGCGCCCATTGCACGCAATCGGAATCTCCGGCTCGTCATCATGCTTGATTCCCAGAATCGCCGGAATCTCTTCAAGACTCGGCGCATGATGGACGATCGTTTGCGGCTCCCGCTGTTTCGTGCGGTCGAGCACCACGCCCAGCGGATACGTCTTCTCCATCACTTCCCTCACCCACCTCTGCGCATCCACCGCCGACATCTTCCAGATCGTCGGACAAGGCGACAGCACTTCGATCAGCGAGAACCCGAGCCCCTTCACCTGGTTCTCCACCGCCTTCTTGATCGCCCGCGCCGCCTGCGCAATCTGCTTGTTGTCACCCAGTCCAACGCGCTCGATAAAAACAGGAGCCTCAAGGGTGGCCAGCAATTCGCTCACCCGCAGCGGATAACCTTCGTTCGCAGCACTCCGACCAAACGGAGTAGTCAGGCTCTTTTGCCCCAGCAGCGTCGTCGGCGCTGCCTGCCCGCCCGTCATGCTGTAGATCCCGTTGTTGACGAAGATCACTGTCATGTTTTCGCCGCGATTGGCTGCATGCAGAATCTCCGCCGACCCGATCGCCGACAGATCACCGTCGCCCTGGTAGCTGATCACGATGCTCTGCGGATGACTTCGCTTCACTGCCGTCCCCACAGCCGGAGCCCGCCCATGCGCTGCCTGCACGTTCCCCACATCGAAGTAGTTGTAGGCAAACACCGAGCACCCTACCGGGCTGATCAACACAACCCGATTCTGAATTCCAAGCTCATCGATCGCTTTCGCCAGCAACTTGTGCGCATTCCCATGTCCGCAACCCGGACAGTAGTGCGTCTGGTGCTGAAGCTCTTCCTTCCGTTCGTAGATCTCGTAAAAGGACTTTGCCTTCTCGTGGACAACTTCGTAGTCCGAATCCACAAAGTTAGACATGCGCCACCTGGCCTCTCTCCGCATGTGCCATCACGAATCTGAGAATCTCCTCATGCGACGGCACATTGCCGCCCACCCTGTTCAGGAACTCGACCGGTCTTGCCCCATTCAGCGCCAGCCGCACGTCATCGACCATCTGCCCGGTGCTCATCTCCACCACAATGAATGACTGAGCGTGTTTGGCCAGACTCTGAAAGTCTGCCTTCGGAAATGGATACAGAGTTATCGGGCGCAGCATTCCGACCTTCAGACCCATGCCACGAAGCTCTGAGGTCACCGCCTTCAGAATGCGCGCGACAATTCCATAACCCACGAGCACGATGTCCGCGTCATCCGTGTACCAGTGCTCTGCGCGCGCCTCTCTCTGCTCAGCCCTGCGATACTTCGCTTCCAGAGCATTCACGTGCGCCTCAAGATCATCCGTCCCCATATGCAGCGACGTGATCATGTTCATCCGCGTTTCTTCTGTGCCCGCAACAGCCCAGAACGGCAGCTCGGGCAACGTCGCCTTTCCGGCAAATTCGACCGGCTCCATCATCTGCCCGACAAATCCATCGGCGAGGATCACCACCGGATTCCGATAGCGATCAGCCAGTTCAAAGGCGAGAGAAGTTAAGTCCGCCATCTCCTGCACCGAGTACGGTGCCAGCACAATCGTCCGGTAATTTCCGTTTCCGCCGCCCTTCACCACCTGGTGGTAATCGCTCTGCTCCGAAGCGATATTTCCCAGCCCCGGTCCCCCACGCGAAATATCTGCGATCACGCACGGCAACTCGGCTCCAGCCATGTAGCTGATTCCCTCCTGCATCAGGCTTATTCCCGGGCCGCTCGATGCCGTCATACACCGCACCCCCGCCGACGAAGCACCGTAGAGCATGTTGATCGCCGCCACTTCGCTCTCGGCCTGCAGAAAGACGCCGCCCGTCTGCGGAATATAGAGTGCCGCAGCCTCCGCGATTTCACTCGCCGGAGTAATTGGATAGCCATAGAAAGCTCGGCACCCCGCCAGGATCGCGCTCTTCACAATCGCTTCATTGCCCTTCATCAGTTGCTTGCGCATGCCACGGCCTCCTCTTGCTGAACAGCAACATCGCGCCGCAGCCTCAGAACCGTAATCGCACCCGGTTCCGGACAGGCGAGAAAGCAAATCCCGCACCCGGTGCAGCCCGACCCGTTGTAGGTGGCGGTGCGATAGCCGTAGTGATTCAAACCATCGCTCAGGTGAATTGCCTTCGGTGGGCACGCCTCGATGCACAACCCGCATCCCTTGCACTCGTTCCCATCAACGCGCAGCAGCCCTCGATCCCGTTTCCCCGTGCTTGTCACATTTGCGTTCACCATTTCTTGTATCTCCGATTACTTGGGGTGCCCCAGGTCTCGCTTCTGAGACCTGGGAGACTATCAAGCAAGCACCGGCGCCTTTCTCTCTAGGTAGTGCGCCTTCACCGCAAAATCTTCCAGCTCCTGTTTGAATCGCGGATCCGCAATTCCTATCAACGCCTCTGCACGTTCCCGCAGAGTCTTTCCGTGCAGGTAAGCAATCCCATGCTCTGTCACCACGTAGTGCACATCTCCGCGCGACGTCACTACCCCAGCGCCCGGCTCCAGTACCGGCACGATCCGCGACACCTTACCTCCGCATGCCGTCGAGGGCAGTGCAATAATCGGCACTCCGCCGCGCGACCGTGCGGCGCCTCGAATGAAATCGATCTGCCCGCCAAAACCGCTGTACGGCTTCGTTCCCAGCGAATCCGCACAGACCTGCCCCGTCAAATCCACCTGCAGCGCTGAATTGATAGCTACCATCCGATCGTTCTGCGCCACCACAAACGGATCGTTCACATAGGCGATTGGCCTGAATTCAAATGCAGGATTCTCGTGGATATAGTCGAAGAGTTTCTGCGTCCCCAGCACGAACGCCGCAACCGCCTTCCCGCGATGCAGCGTCTTCCGGCTGCCGTTGATAATCCCTGCCTCCATCAAATCCACTACGCCGTCAGGACACATCTCGGTATGTATTCCGAGATCGCGCTTGTCATCCAGACAGTGCAGTACCGCCTCCGAGATTCCTCCGATACCCGGTTGCAAGGTTGCGCCGTCCGGAATCAGTGCCGCCACATTCCGCGCGACCTTCAGATGCATCTCAGTGAACGGTTCGGTGTGCAGTTCCAGCAACGGTCTCGATGTCTCCACAAACATCGAGATCTGGCTCACGTGTACTGCTGTGTCGCCATGCGTTCGCGGAGCGCGCTCATTCACTTCCGCGATTACCGTCTTCGCGCACCGGATCGCCGTCATCGTGCAATCAACCGTCGTGCTCAGGCTCACGAAGCCGTGCGCATCCGGCGGCGAAACCTGCATCAGCACTACATCCAGCGGCAGCGCTCCCGATTCGAATAGCCCTTCAATCTCACTCAGAAAGATCGGCGTGTAGTCCGCACGGCCAGCCGCTACCGCCTCACGCACGTTGTCGCCGAGAAATAGTCCGCGCACTCTGAAGTGCCCATCGAACTCCGGCTTCGTGTAAATCGCCTCGCCCAGAGTCTTCATGTGCACGAGTTCTACATCGATCAATTCTGGTCCACGCTCCACCAGCGCATCGATCAACGGCTTTGGAGTTCCGCAACTCGGCTGGATCCATACCCGGTCGCCGGAGCGAATCGATTTCACCGCCTTCGCCGCACTCATGCGCCTGTTCCGGTACTCCTCACGCCAGTTCACGATGTTTCGTCTCCGCGGCGAACCGCCTAACGTCTACAAGGCTAGCAACATCTTCGGGCATCAGAGAATATCCTCGAATCCCGGAATATGCTGCTCTCCCCGGTCGGAACCGGACTGTGACCGCAATCACCCCATAAGTCTGAAATAACAACGTTTCGGCGGCTGCGTTTCTGCTTGAAAAACAAAGGAAAACGCCCCTGAAAAGTTGCGCATTTAAGGTGCTCACCGCGGAACCTGCTACCACTCAATCCCCATCTGGCTCCGGCTCTCAAATAACGCCAAAAGCAAAGTTCGTATATTTCCGCGTACCTCTCAACACCATCAGGTACAACCAACGCAACTCAGGTGCACATCTGACTTGCTGTAACAAGTTGTGCTTTTGCCCCAGGAGAGGAATATATGAAACTTACAAATAGTCATCGCCATTTCCTGCGTAGCTCAGCCGCCATTCTGGCTGGCGCGCTGATCGTTGCAGGCTGCAATAAGCCAGCCCACCCGGATGAAAAGTCTCAAGTCAACGATGCCCTGAAAAACAGCAATCTCAGCGCCGTCAGCGTATCGCAGGATCGCGACAAGGGCGTCATGACACTTAAAGGCGACGTAGATTCGATGGATCTCAAGACTCAGGCTGAAAACGCTGCGAAGCAGGCCGCGCCGGACTACACCATTGCCAACGAGATTGGCGTTCGGCCTCCAGGTGAAAGCAACGCCGGATCCGTCGCTTCCAATCTCGACAGCGCGATCGAAGACAATTACAAAGCCATGATCAAGGCTCACGCTGCTCTCAACGACCAGAGCATCCGTGCCTCAGCAAAAAACGGAACGCTGGTGATTAAAGGCTCCGTGAAGACAGCCAAGCAGAAGAAGGAAGCGGAGGATCTTGCCAAGAAAGTTCCCAATGTGCAGCAGGTAGTGAACGAGATTGAGATCAAGACCGATAAACATTCCACAACCGCTTCCTAAGACGAGGGAACCTTATAGCGTTGCGAGAGAGCATTACAGCGCCTTGGTCTCAAGGGCCGAATATTAGATAGATCGATACCTCAGCGTCGCGTTGCAAATCGGAGCCCCGGCAGCAAACCCTCTGCCGGGGCTTAACAGTTCCCGTTCTGAGACGTCCCGATCGAACCACTCCCAAACATGACGTTGGTGCAAAGATTCATCCGCACATCCGACAAACTTCATTGCCGAATGTTCAATGATTGAGATCATTCGCGCTCTGGAGTTTCCGTCATGGCTGTCGTGGCGTGGCTATTCCCGTTCACACAAGGTATGGGGCTAGGTGTTCTCGCAATGCTTCTGCATGAAGGTGGTCACCTCATCGCCGCCTTTGTTCTCGGATTGCGAATCAAGAACGTCGGAATGAAGTGGAACAAAGGCCTCTATACCGTTCGCGAACACGGCACGCCTCTCCAGGATCTCCTTGTGGCGGTAGCTGGGCCGCTCAGCAACCTGATCTTCTTGGCGGTTTCAGGGCGAGCTCACCTCTTCGGCCTGGCAAACCTCTGTTATGCACTCGCAAATATGCTTCCCATCGAAGGATCCGACGGCTTTCGCATAGCCATGTGCTGGCAGCAACTGCGATCGCAAAAGGCTTCTCAAAAATGAAATCGATCTTTCAACCAAAGTTCGCTCAATTGGTACCCGCACAGCCAGTGCTCCAGGTCACCAAAACAGCCCTGACGGGTCAAAAGGGACACGATGTTAGTTGTACTTTTGTTACCACGATCGTGCGATGAACCATTCTGCCGAAATAGCTAGACTTTGAATCGTAGACAGCTGGAGAGAGAGACCATGAAAGAGAATGTACGGAAAGACGTTTACCGCTTCGCATACGACGAGGCATCGTCTGAACTGCGCAAGATCCTGAAGGCCTTCGAGCAGCTGTGCGCTCAGAAGAATCGAGTAGAAAAGCTTATGGAGGTCCTCAAACCTGAAGTGGGTGTAAGCGAGTACCCTGACGACGGCAGAACAGTCAAAAAGACCACACATCTCCCTTATTGCACAGTCGTCACACGTCTAACCGTCCTTTAGCCTGAACTCCTTTCTCCAGATCTTCCCTTCCTTTAGCCGAACGTGACCCAGACGCGTTCGGCTAAAGCCTTTAAGGGAACCGGCCTCGTGCTACAGGCAATCGCGTCATGATGTAATTTCCTTCTCGATTCCGCCGGGCATCCTCTTTCTCATCTTCCGGTTGTATTTACCTTCTCAACCTGAGAGAATCCCTCCTGCGATTGGTCTCACGGCCACCTGAATTTCCCGCGCACGTACGTAATCTCCCGCCGGTATAACTCATAGTGCCGCAGAGAGTCTCGCGAGGGGGAAGTAAGGCTAAATCCCTGAAAAACGAACACATATGATCACCAGAAGGTTCTCGGCATACAACCTGGCACGTGGGGTTCTCCTCAACTCCAGGCTCACGCTCGCCGACAGTGGCAACCAGCCTCTGAAGCTTCTAGACATCGTGATCAGTGGCATGGGGATGGATTCGTCAGCTGGACTCTGGCTTACCCCCCTCCATGCCATTCCGGCTGTGCCCCGAGTGTTCCCCTTCGACATTCTCTATCTCGATAAGGAATACCGGGTGCTCGATGCCGCGGAGATGGGCCCGGGCATCGAATTCCCCGCCTTTCATGCGGAAGTTGCGAGCGCGCTGATTCTTCCCCCCAATACCCTCGTCCACACGAAGACTGGAGTACTCGATCACCTCATTGTCTGTGTTTCCAACGAGTTGGAGGCTCTGTTGGCAGCGGGCTCTTTGCCGGCGCCCGACGCCGCGCCCCTGGTCAACGGTCCCGAAGCAATCAGCCCTTGTCTGGATACATCGTCAAAAGAGCCTCCACGCCCTGAGCTCCCGCACCAAGGGGCTCAGGTTTTTGCCCCAGCACCAGCTACAGCCTTCGAGCATTCCGTACTTAGCGCAGTTGCAAAAGTCGCAGAAACTCGCAGAGCTCTGGAACCGAAAAATGCCGTCGGAACTCATAGAAGCCTTCATCCCGAGACGTCTCCTACGGTTTCACCGGCGTCACATCGGGAAGTTCAGCCCGCCATCATCGAGCATCATATTGACCCCGAAGATCTCTTCTCAAACTGGGTCGTTTCTCCGCCTCCTGCGCCTCAAACGGGACGGTTCCCCCCTCCTGCTCCCCCACAATCGTCAAAACCCGACGTTGCAACACAAGAACAGACCGGGGCGCGCGTCCGGCAGAACGGTCGGAAATCAGCAGTATCCGCGAAGGCCGTCCATGAGGCCGCAACGCAGTCTGTGACTTCTGCAGCCGATCCTCCACCTGCCAACGGCCGGAGCGAGGCCAACTCCGAGAAAGCGGAAAAGCCTGTCCCTTCCTCCGAATTGAAGGCAGGTTTGCCGGCTGGGATCGAGAGCCAGGTCAGTGTCAGCGATTCCCGGCCCCCCTTGCCTCCAACTACAACCTTCACCGCAGTGCCTTACAACATGTGGCAAATCAGTATGCCCACAGCAGTGGCTCCGATGACAGGCGCAAAGTCGCCCGCGCCTCCAAGGAGCCCTGACACTCCCGACAAAAAAGCCGAGCCGGGTCAAGCCAAACCCTCATTTCCCACTACGCCCGCAAACCTACAGAACCGTCCTGAAGTTTCCTCGACAGCTAGGGATGCAACCCCGGCTACCGCACAAGCTTCTGGCTCCGTCTCGCAGGCAAACGTCGACACACCGCCAGTCAATTCTGCACCCAAGCCGGCTGCATCTACTGCGTCTCCAGTGCCGGTGCTTCGAGACTCCAAAGATGCGGAGGCTCACAAGCCAGGCGATTTCGTCGCATCCCTGCAGGAAAAACTGCAGCGGGCCCGCCAATCCAAGGCTGCGTCTTCGCCACCGCCGGAAACCCAGCCAATATCAGCTTCGGCCGGACCCAAAAGTGCTGAACCTCATTCCACGGCAGCCTCAATCCATCCGACCAAAGCTGTCGCGCCAATCCTGAGTCCTAGCCCGGCTCCTGTCACATCAAAAGCCGAGCCCACTACTGGCACCCTGCGCTCTAAATTCAAACATTGGCTGAATCCGGCTTCGTCCCCCAGTGACCGCCGCAAATCCTCAAGACGCTACGTTCCCGGCATGGTGGCTCACTACTTTACCGGCGGAGCTCCTAAGCCGAAGGATGTTGCTGACATCAGTATGAGCGGCATGTACCTTCTTACCGACGATCGCTGGATGCCCGGAACCATGATCCAGATGACCCTGCAAAAGCCATGCGCCTCAGGAGAAAAGAAGCAATCGATCAACGTTCTTTCCCGGATTATTCGCCGCGGTTCTGATGGAGTCGCGGTCGAATTCGTGATGCCGGAGGCGCTTAGCCACATCAGCCACGACATCCAGCCCTCGCAGGCTACGGACAAGTTCGCTCTCGCCCGATTCCTCTAATCAGCGCCGAAGCCAAACGTACGCGCGACTAAAGTAACAACCTCTCCGAAAGTCATTACTATCCTCTGTCGCTTCAACTTACGAGGTATGGAGGACCGTGGGCCCAAGTGCTACGTTGAATGCTTAACCCATAGAATCCGGCGTATCCCACTGGTGTGCGGGAAAGGAATCTGCCACTATGAAATTAGAAACCAACAACGCTACTGAAGCGACCGAGACACTTTCGAGACGCGCTGAGGTAAGAGTCATAAATTCTGCGAATCCCCTATCGGAGAGAACCATGACGCATTCCCCCGCAAAGGAGCCGCTGATGAAGCGGCTGATCCGTTGGATCTGCCCGGATCAGCGCGTCGCGCATCGGCACTCCATGCCGCCTCTGACCGCCTGGCTCGGCATGGTCCGCAGCTCAAAAGAATACAAGGTGGGCGATGTCAGCGTAGCCGGTTTCTTCATGCTCACCGAAGAGCGCTGGATCCCCGGTACTTCCTTCCCCATCACCCTCGAACGCACTGATGAAGCAGGCATGGGTCGCAATCTCACCGTTCATGCGACAGTAATTCGCATTGGCGAAGACGGGGTTGGCTTCAGCTTCCAACAGAATGTCGCTGAAGAGGCCGCCGCTGGCGGCCTGAATACGCGCGTTGATCTCACCAAGCTTGCGCAATTCCTCAAGGGCCTTCCTCTGAGTGCGCCCGATTCCGAACAGTTGCAGGAGGCATCCTGAGTCCAGGAAGCCTCACACTCATGGGCCAGCGCAGAATCCAGGCTGCTACCGACCCACGCTTCTCTAAAGCCGCATCCCGCTCATAAATCTAAGCAACGCGACGAATGAAAGCGGCATCTTCACGATCAAGGCCGAGATGCCCTAAATTCAAAACAGCGCCCCGCGTGAGGTCTTTGGCCTCCAATCTCGGTAAGCCTTGCGGGCTGCTTACATTAAGGAGATTCAGTGAAGCGTGTATTGGTTTGTGGTGCCGGCGGCTTTATAGGCAGTCATCTTGCGAGGCGTCTCGCGAATGAGGGTTTCTGGGTTCGCGGGGTCGACCTCAAATATCCTGAGTTCTCCCAAACGGCCTGTCACGAGTTCATCCAGGCAGACCTCCGCGACCCGCAAGTCGCGCACAAGGCCGTTGAAGGAATAGAGGACGTCTATCAGCTCGCGGCAGACATGGGCGGAGCTGGCTACATCTTCACTGGCGATCACGATGCTGACGTGATGCACAACTCTGCCAGCATCAACTTGAACATTCTCGAGGAAGGTCGCAAGGCGGGCGTCAAGCGCCTCTTCTACTCTTCTTCAGCTTGCATCTATCCGGCCTACAACCAGGAAGACCCCGACAATCCGGTTTGTTCCGAGGCATCCGCTTATCCCGCCGCGCCTGACAGCGAATACGGATGGGAGAAACTCTTCAGCGAGCGCCTCTATGCGTCCTACTCACGCAATTACGGCCTCGAAGTTCATGTCGCGCGCTTCCACAACATCTTCGGACCCGACGGCACTTGGGAAGGCGGAAAAGAAAAAGCTCCAGCCGCAATTTGCCGAAAGATTTCCGAAGCTCCCGAAGATGGCGAGATTGAAATCTGGGGGGATGGAAAGCAGACTCGCTCCTTCCTCTTCGTAGACGAATGCGTGGAAGGCGTTCGCAGATTAATGGAGTCCGACTTCGCCGGTCCAGTCAACATAGGCTCGGAAGAGATGGTCTCCATCAATCAGCTTGCCGAGATGGTAATGAACATCGCCGGCAAAAAGCTGCGCATCCGTCACATCCCGGGACCTCTGGGCGTTCGCGGGCGAAACTCCGACAACAAGCTCATCGCTGAGAAACTCGGCTGGGCTCCGTCGCGGCCGTTGGAGGAGGGCCTTCGCAAGACCTTTGATTGGGTCAGCACCCAGGTCAAGAATCGGGTCGGAAGCATGGTCGCGTGACACCTGGAAGAGAAACACCGCTGAAGGCCCGGATCCTGATCCGGGCCTTTGCGTTTTCCGAATACGAAAATATTTGTCGTCTGCGCACCTGCACTCCGGAAGAGCGCTGTACAAGTTCTTGCGTTTTCCGTCTCTCGGCTATGCCAACGCTTTGAAAATCGATGCATCCAGCAGATGATCCTGAGTACTTGTTCTGCATCAAACCTTGCATCGATCCCATTTGAAGGCCAAAATGTCTGTTTCTTTGAATCGACTCTCCTCTAGTACCAGTGTCTCTGGTCGCCGGCTCCTGACTCCATCCGCACTTTCCCGGTTCTGCGCTTGGGCTCTCGTCTTCGCAGCAGCTCCATGGTTGTTGGCGCAAGCGCCCACCCCTGTGCCGGTGCTCACTTGGCGATACGATTTAGGCCATGCAGGGCAAAACACGCAGGAAACTGCGCTGACTCCGTCCAACGTCAACGCAAGCTCCTTCGGCAAGCTTTTCTCGCTCCCGGTAGACAGCACCGTATACGCGCAGCCTCTCTATGTCCCCGCTCTCAAAATGAGCGACGGCCTGGTGCACAACGTGGTCTTCGTAGCGACGGAAAACGACTCGATCTACGCTTACGACGCTGACTCCAACGGCGGAGCCAATGCAAAACCCCTTTGGCAGATAAGCCTGCTCACCCCTGCATACGGCGCCGCATCCGGAGCAGTTGCTGTGCCATGGCAGGACAACGGCTCACCGGACGTCGCACCCACTGTCGGCATCACTGGCACACCCGCCATTGATACAGCCTCAAAGACAATGTTTGTAGTCGGCTCGACCAAAGAGAACGGCGCGTACTTCTCCCGCCTGCACGCGATCAACATCATCACTGGAAAAGAACAGCCCAACAGCCCCGTCAACATCACAGCAAGTGTCGCTGGTACGGGCAACGGTAGCTCCGGAGGGCAACTAGCCTTTAGCGCCCTCTGGGAGAACCAGCGTCCCGCACTCGCTCTCTACAATGGCTTCGTCTACATCGGTTATGCATCTCACGGAGACAACGGACCGTGGCACGGCTGGCTGTTCTCGTACAACGCGACGACCCTTCAGCAGACTTCCGTTCTCTGCCTCTCTCCGAATGGATCCGGAGCAGGTATCTGGGCCGCAGGCGCCGGCTTGCCCATCGACACTACCACCGGACGCATGTACGTTGTCACCGGCAATGGCACCCGCACCAGCACTCCTCCCTTCAACTCGGGTAGCGCCTACGGCGAAAGCGTCGTTGCATTCACTCTTGCCAATGGTAAGATCACGCCCGTCGATAGCTTTACGCCTTTCAACTACCAGACCCTCAACACCATGGACTGGGATCAAGGCTCAGGTGGTCTTCTCATGCCGCCCGATCAGCCGGGAACACATCCGCACCTGCTAATCACCGCGGGCAAAGAGGGCCGCATCCTTGTGCTAAATCGCGATAACCTCGGCGGTTACGTTGCGGGCACAACCTCGAGCACCAATGCCCTCCAGGACATCAATGGCGTAGTTCCGCAAAGCAAGGGATTCTGGAGCACTCCCGCTTACTGGCAGGGCAACGTTTATATGTGGGCTGAGAACAACGTGCCCATGCTCTTCAAGCTGAATGCAGGCGTGATGGATACGCAGCCCGCTAGTAAGTCGCCAATAACATCCGCGTACCCTGACCCTTCTTTCTCGATCTCCTCAAACGGAGCGCAGAATGGCATCGCATGGGCGGTGCGCGTAGATCAATTCAATACCAAAGGCCCCGGCGTTCTCTACGCATGGGAAGCCAACGATCTCACCAGCACGATCTATCAAAGCGACACAAACCCAACTCGAGACAACGTCGGACCGGCCAACAGATTTTCCATTCCAGTCGTGACCAACGGAAAAGTCTACGTCGCCGCGCAGAAAGAAGTGGATGTGTACGGGCTGCTCAATGGCCAGCCCACGGCCGCGACCCCGACGGTCAGCCCTAACGGCGGCACATTCTCTACTGCGCAGAGCGTCACGCTTAGCTCGACTACACCATCAGCGGCCATCTATTACACCCTGGATGGATCAACGCCGACGCCCGCCTCAACGGAGTACACCGGCCCGCTCACCATCAGTACCAATACGACGATCAAGGCCATTGCAAGCGCGCCGGGTTATTTGCAGAGTACCGTTCGCTCCGCCACATTTACCTTCACCTCTCAGGTGGCCTCGGTGACATTCTCTCCGGCTGGCGGAACCTATGGCTCAGCGCAAAGCGTCACTCTGTCCGACGCCGATGCGAATGCAAAGATCTACTACACCACCGATGGATCCACTCCTTCGGCATCGTCCACGCTTTACGCCGGCCCAATTTCAGTCACGGTCTCCAAGACGATCAAAGCCATCGCAATTGATCCCGCGCTGCAGAACAGCAACGTCACTACCGCTGCCTACGTCATTCAGGTTGGCGGAAACACCATCAACTTCGCCACTGGCTTCTCCAATCCCACTGGCCTCCAGTTCAACGGCAGTGCCGTCGCCAGCAACGACACGCGACTCCAGCTCACCGATGGTGGACTGAACGAAGCGGGCAGCGTCTACTGGAACACTCCGATCAACATCCAGGCCTTCACCACAACCTTTCAGTTTCAGCTCTCCAACGCGCAGGCCAATGGATTCACCTTCACCATCCAGAACGTCGGCCCAACCGCGCTCGGCGGAAGCGCCTCTGGACTCGGCTACGGTGGCATCCTGAAAAGCGTCGCCGTGAAATTCAACTTCTACAACTTCAACGGCAGCGGTAGCGACTCCACCGGCTTCTACACCAATGGGCAGGCGCCAATCACGCCCACCGTCGACATCAGCCCAAGCGGAATTCAATTGAACAGCGGCGACTCAATCCAGGCGACCGTCTCCTACACCGGCCTCACGCTAAATCTCAAGCTACTCGACATGGTGACCAATAAGACCTTCACCTACTCACAGTCGATGAACATCCCGACGATCATCGGATCCAATACCGCTTATGTCGGCTTCACCGGAGGCACCGGCGGACTCTCCTCCAGTCAGAAACTCCTCAGCTGGACATACTCCACCCAGGCCGTGCATCCCGACTTCTCGCCCGGTGGCGGTACTTACTCCTCGCCGCAGAACGTCAAGCTCACCAGCAAGACAACCGACGCCGTCATCTACTACACCACCGACGGCTCCATACCGACAGCTGCTTCAACCAAGTACACAGGCCCCATCAACGTCTCCAACACAGAGACAATCAAGACCATCGCGGTTAGCCCAACACTGGGCACGAGCGTAGTCTCAGCGGCGTCGTACGTCATCCAGGGATCGACCTCGAATGCATCTTTCGCACTTTCGGGTAGTACATTCACAATTACGTGGCGCGGCGGCTCAATCCACATTCCCATCACCGTTACGCCCAGCGGAGGATTCACCGGAACGGTTCCTCTCACCTGCACAGTGATTGCTCCGACCGGCGCGGTAAGCATTCCCACCTGCACCGTCTCCACTCAGCCTCCCGCTATCACAGGCACGGCCGCCGTAAAAGGCTACGTCTATATCCAGACCGTGAAGACCACAACCATCGCCCCCTACACTCTGCAAGTCCAAGGCAGTTCCAAGGGCGTTACGTCATCGGTGAGCATCCCATTCCAGGTGCAATAACCCGAAGCCACGCAGGCGTGGATTACCCAACCCGAATGCCGGAGGGCCAAACCCTTCCGGCATTCCTGTTTTTTGAGGAGTCTGAAACCAGCAGGCCTCTACTACAAACGAGGAGCGCTGCGCCCGCGAGGAGGGCTATAGATTCGCGATGCTGTGAGTAATGTTTGGCGTCCCCGACGGGATTTGAACCCGTGTTATCGCCGTGAAAGGGCGGTGTCCTAGGCCGGGCTAGACGACGGGGACGCTACTTTGAAGAGCGCAGATGAGAACGGCAGAACAGCCGAGATGCGCCCTCTGAAAGCGTATCAACCCAAAACTTACCTGTCAAAAATCCACTACCTCGGCGCTGGTCTACTGTACTGATCCAGGACGTCACAGATTCAGGACGTTATACTGTCCCGTCACTTCTTTTGGAGTTCAACCGCATGCTCAAGAAAACGTTTGCCAGACTGCTGCACGTTGTCGCCTTCTTCTCGTCCACTCTCCTCATCTCCGCCCAGAACATCCCTGCCACCCTCACCCTGCACGCCGATCAGCCCACCACCGCAGTCAGCCCCACCCTCTACGGCCTAATGACCGAGGAAATCAACTACTCCTACGACGGGGGCCTCTACGCGGATATGGTTCGCAACCGCACCTTCTTCGGCGACTGGAGCGGCATTCTTAACTGGTACCTCGTTGAAGGCGGCCATGCCACCGCGAAGATGAGCCTCGACCCCTCCACCGGCCCCAGCACCGCATTGCCTAACAGCTTGAAGATCGAAATATCGCAGGCAGACGCGCAGAGCCCCGCCGGGGTTCTCAATACCGGATGGTGGGGATACTCACTTCATCCCAACACCACCTATCAAGGGTCCTTCTACGCCAAAGCCGACGCGACGGCACTCGGACCGATCACCGTCAGCCTGATCAACGACAACACCGGCAAGGCCGTCGCAACTGCTACCGTAACCGGCGCTAACACCGAGTGGAAGCAATACACATTCACTCTCAAGACCGGTGCCATTCAGCCTTCAACATCGAACCATCTGGCCATCACCACATCGCACGCCGGCACTCTCTGGATTCAGCTCGTTTCACTCTTCCCACCCACGTATCACGATCGGCCCAATGGCTTCCGCACAGACCTGATGGAAAAGATGGCTGCTATGCACCCACAGTTCCTCCGCTTCCCTGGCGGCAACTACCTTGAAGGCGACCACATCAAGGAGCGCTTTGACTGGAAGAAGACCATCGGCCCTCTCGTCGATCGACCCTCCCATCGCAGTCCGTGGAACTATCAGTCATCCGACGGCATGGGCCTGCTCGAGTTCCTCGGCTGGTGCGAAGACCTTCACATGCAGCCTGTGCTCGCCGTCTATGCAGGCTACTCGCTGATGCAGGAACATGTGAATCCCGGCGCTGATCTCGAACCGTATGTTCAGGACGCCCTCGACGAAATTGAATATGTCTCCGGCGGCGCAGACACAAAATGGGGAGCACAACGCGCCAAGGACGGCCATCCCGCTCCCTTCAAGCTCACCTACGTCGAAATTGGCAACGAAGATCAGTTTGACCGCTCCAACAGCTATGAAGACCGCTACACCCAGTTCTACAAAGCCATCAAGGCGAAGTACCCCGATCTCCAGCTCATCGCTACCATGCCTCTCAAGAACATGAAGCCTGACGTGCAGGACGATCACTACTACGTCCGCGCCAAGCAGAACTTCGCCGACGCACATCACTACGACAAAACTGACCGCAACGGCCCGAAGATCTTCGTCGGAGAGTGGGCCACGCGCGAAGGCATCCCCACTCCCAATATGGGCGCGGCTCTCGGTGACGCCGCATGGATGACTGGCCTCGAGCGCAATAGCGATCTCATTGTCATGTCCTGTTACGCGCCGCTCCTTGTTAATGTGAACCCCGGCGGCATGCAGTGGGACACGGACCTCATCGGCTATAACACGTCAACCAGCTACGGATCTCCCGCCTACTACGCGCAGGTCCTCTTCGGTTCCTATCTCGGCGACCACACGATCGCCTCGAACATCGAAGACGCCGGAGAGAAGCTCTTCTATTCCGCGACCGTCTCTGCCTCGAAGAAACAGCTCTATTTGAAACTCGTAAACGGCTCGTCGGATTCAAAGCCAGTGCATCTGGTTCTTCCCGGCGCTCACCCCGCAGCAAATGCAAAGCTCATTCGCATCAGCGCGCCCGACACGCAGACCACCAACTCCATTGACGATCCCAGACGCATCATCCCCGTCGAGTCCGCGCTTCACAACGTGAGCAGCGATTTCTCCGTGACGCTGCCTCCATATTCGATTCAGGTCATTCAGTTCGACCTGCACTAGCTCTGACTTGCCACAGCAAAAGGCCGGAACTCGCACGAGCTCCGGCCTTCTCTTGCACTCATTAACAGATCTGTGTCCCATTCATGCGGCACGACGCTATTCGCCGCATGACTGAGAATCGGTTACTCCCTCACCGCCCAAGCCAACCCATCCGGATTTGGTCCCGCATCCACCTTCCCGACGACCTCAAGCGATTTCAGATCCACAATTGCCACAAAGCCATCCTCTGCGTAGGCTGCGTAAGCGCGCTGACCATCGGGCTGCACCAGGATGCCGCCTCCTCCACCCTTTCCTATGCTAAGCCGCTTCACTTCTTTCTGCGTGGCTACGTCGAAAACAACAAGCTCTGCGCCAGCCGAAACCAGCGCGCGATTCCCATCCGGGGTGAACTTCAAACGGTTTGCTCCGCGCGCATTCGCTTGTACTGTCGCCGTCACCTTCTTCTGTGCGATATCGATTACCGAGATCGTTCCGTCCCATGCGTTCGCGACCCAGGCCTGCTTTCCGTCTGGCGAAACATCGAAACCCTCCGCTCCTCCTCCGACAGGAATCACGGTCTCATTCCAGTCTCCTCCCGGAGGTCCCGGCATCCGTTTCGGACCACCAACAGACTGTGGCATTCCCTGCGTCGCTCCCGGCGGTGGAGGAGGAGGCGGTCCACCGGCTGGGCCATCCGTATGCTCCAGCACTGTCACAGTCGCAGCGTTCACATTCGCGGTCACAATCTTCTGGCCGTCTGGAAAGACATACAGCATGTGCGTCCGGTTCTGACCCGTACCCATGATCCAGTTGACCTTCCCCGAGCTCGGATCGTAACTCCCGATTGCCTTCGCCGCCTCCGCTGTGAACCACACCTTGCCTTGCTGAAACACCAGCCCGTGCGGTCCGCGTAGCGCACCCAGATCGATCAATGGCTCTTGATGCTGCGCAATCAGATCGACCACTGCAATCGTATGAAATGCTCCAAATCCGTAATTCGACACGTAAGCTGTATGCCCGTCTGCGGACGCAACGACCTCGTGCGGATCGTCGCCTACGGGAACTCGCCCGACCACTTTCAAAGTCGACGGGTCGACGATCGCCAGCGTATGATCGTGCTTCGAAAGCACCAGCAGCGACGTCTTTGTAGTTGCCGATTGGGCAAGGACCACCGCAGAACAGACCACAGCGGAGACTGCCAGAATTCCAAATTGCGGAAAGCTCTTCATCGTGTAGAGGAGACTACACCAGAGCAGGGATGGATGTTAATCAGATACCCGCGGAAGAGTCGGCTTGTCTAGACAAACATGTCCTGATCCGCCACCACCTCGTGGCGATCCGGCCGCCTGCCAGTCGCAAGCACACCGAGGAATGCTTTCGCAGCCGCCAATATCGCCGATACTTGCCGCACTGGCTTGGTAACAGAGTCTGCAACCACAGTGCTCGCATGTTCTACACCATCCGCGACGTTAGTGATCATGTTGTCTACGCGGCTTGTCTGCCGATAGACACGAGCCAGCACTTCATCTGCAGTAAATCGAATGTGCGCCGTTTGCTCGCGTGCCGATTGCGCCATGTCCGCCATGTCAGCGGCCACAGACTCCACCTTAGGCGCAACCTTCTCCAGCATATCTTTCGACCGGTTCAGAATTGGCATCACCGTCGAACGAAGATCGCTCACCTCTTCTTGCACAGTCTTGATGTTCTTACGCACCAGGAAGTATGCCGACAGCATCACGATGAACTGCCCGAACAGGGCAACCGCTGTGAGTCCCACAAAGACAATTAGCCAGAATGTTTCGCTGTGATAGTTCATCTCGACACCGACGCGATCTTAATGCTTCCCTGAAGTCCCGTTCAGCGCCTCCCCACATCCAAGAGAACGCCAGCATTCAAAACAACAATCGCCGGGGACCGACCGCGTCAGCCCCGGCGCGTTATCCAATCGTTCTACGCAGTCGGCTCTGCCGGCTTCTGCGCATTCGCCTGGTACGCTTCACGGCCAGCATCGACCGCCGCGCTCACCCGGCTCGACTGATCGTTCACGATGTTCTTGCCGCGCTCCACAAAGTCTTCCCATTGCGCGCGCCCACGATCAACGATCTCCCGTCCGCGTCCAGCATACTGATTCATCTGCTCGCGGCCTTTATCTACATATTGTCCAACCTGCTCCGCAGCCTGCCGGCCACGTGCCCGCAGGTACTCGCTGCCCTCCCGGGCCCCCTGCGCGATGTCCTCCCTCGTCTCACGACCGCTCTTTGGAGCATAAAGAACACCAATCAACGCTCCCACACCAAGGCCGGCCAGAAACCACGCTGCTCCTTGGATCCCACTTCTTTCGTCGCTCATAATCTCATCTCCTTTTGCTCAATACGCCAGATTCCCGTCTTCGGTTCTGCCGCCCGGGTATGCCGGAAAGGCTTGAGCCAGCCACAAAACCTAGTTACGCCTCAAAATTGCTCACCGCACAGCTAATGCCGCAACAACCAAACGTTAGCCTTAGGACTTATTCCCCCCGGCTCTCTGGCATTGGACGCCGCCAACCTTGTTTCAGTTGTAAACGCCAAAACTGAGCGTTTCGCAATTCTACTCTTCCGGCCCGCTCTACTAGTCTCTACTTGGGTAGCAGGCTGTGAGCGATTGCGTCCAGGATCCCATTCAGAAAATTGATCGACTCCGGCGCCGAATACCGCCTGGCAATTTCCAGCGCTTCGTTGATCACGATGGGAAACGGCGTCGCTTTGAATCCAATCATCTCGCCAACAGCCATTCGCAGCAGGTTGCGATCCACCGCCGGCATTCGCTCCAGACGCCAGTGCCGCGAATTCACCGCGATGAGTTCGTCGATCTGCTCCTGGTTGGCAATGGCCGACCGGAACAAATCTTCCGCAAATCCCCGAACCTCACCTTCGGTCGTATCCACCGACTTCCAGAAGGTTGCGCGCACCTGGTCGGGAGTCTGCTTCCCCATCTCTCCCTGGAAAAGCATCTGCATCGCGAGCTCACGCGATTTCCTCCGCGAACCAACGGTCACGCTTTACCGCTTTCCGCAATCTTCCGCTTCATGCTTACCATCTCGATTGCCGCAGCTGCCGCTTCGAATCCCTTATTCCCCGCTTTGATGCCGGCCCGATTCAGCGCCTGCTCCAATGTCTCGCACGTCAAAACTCCAAATCCGTGTGGAATGCCGGTCTCCTGCTGCGACTGCCCTATCCCGCGCGACACCTCGTTGTAGATCGCTTCGTAGTGCGCCGTCTCTCCCCGTATCAAGCAACCCAGTGTCACGATTGCATCCACTTTTTTCTGCTCCGCAATCGTTCTCGCAGCTGCCGGAACCTCCCATGCCCCTGGGACGCGCACAACTTGAATGTCCTGCCGCTTCGCACCACTGCGCAGCATCGCATCCAGCGCGCCTTCCAGCAGCCGGTCAGTAATCACGGCATTCCAGCGCGCCACTACGATCGCAAACTTCATCCCCTCAGCGGAAAGATCGCCTTCCAGCGCCACCAGCTTGCCCTTGAGCGGATCTGTCCACGCCCAGAACGTGAACGCAAATCCCGGCTCCGGCTCCACGGTGAATGCGCGTGCCTTCCAATCCGTGTCAGTCGGTTCGCTCAGTTTCTTCGTCGCCGCTTCGCCGCCATCTGCGCGCAGCCAGCGTTCCGCCGCCTGATAAGCCTGGTCCAGCGATGTCACCTCGACCATCAGGTCTGCAACCGATGGAAACGTGCCGTTCACAAATTCCAGATTTCCCAGCGGAGCAAGAAACGAAGCACCACTGCTCACTGAGTCCTTCCATCCGGCTCCGGGCGCAAACCCCATCGACGCGAAGAAGCTGCTTAGCCTGTCATAAACAGCTTTGTCCTCAGCCCGGCGAAGGATGGAAATCCCTTTGATCATGCTCTGATTCTATCGTGTGGCCCCGCCTTTACCCGTTCCTGCAAGCCTGTGGGCGCCCATGCAGAATTGTCAGATCGAGATCCATTCTGCGCTCTCGTACAGAAACCACATCGCAACGGTCGGTGAGTATAATCGCTCCTCTGAGTCAAATAAGGAAAACCCCTCGCATGAAAAAGATCCCCCACATTCCCCTGCTCTTTCTCGCCTTTGCCGCTAGCCTTTCACTCCGCGCGGAGACCTGCAAGCTCCAGACCTATGCATCTTCCTGGATGGCGACGGGCACTCCCTTTTCGGTTAAGTGTCCATCAGGCGACTACTCGGGGCACCTCGTCTCAACTCCAGCGCGGCGCTTCTTCCGCCGCGGTCACCTGATGCTTGTCTTCGATCAGCCGGTTGTCCTGCGTCCGAAGAAGGAGGGTGACGAAGGCAAGATCGTGGCCGGACGAACTCGCCAGATCACCAACATGCTTGTAGGAGGCGGCGTCAGCGTCGGCTCCAAGGACCTCGTCGATGGAATCTCGGGAGCAGTCTTCAAGTCCGGCTACATGATTCCGATCACCGGTGTCGCATTCGCGTTCTTTACAACCGGAGGCGATGTCCTTCTCAAGCCGGGCTACGAGTTGCAGATCATCTCTCGAGAAGAGAGAAGCTCCAAGTCAGTGCCGGCATCCACCAACGGCAACTGACCTCGTTGCGACAAGTCCCTCACCCTTGTCTCATTGTGCAGCCAGCCTGTATGCTCCCGGAACCATGCAAACACAGCGAACTCTCACTGCAAAGTTTCTGGGAGCGGCTCTGGTTTTAGTGTCAGCTCTCGGATGGAGTCAACCCTATTCCCCAACTCAGGACAGTGCGAAGCAGGATGCTAAGGCTGCAGGGCAAGAAGCAAAAGACGCAGCCAAGGACACTGGCCACGCCGTGAAAAAAGGCACGGTCAAAGCGGCACACGCAACTGAAAACGGAACAAAGAAAGCCGCCGATACCACCGAGCGCGACACGAAAAAAGCAGCCCACGCCACCGCCCACGGAACCAAAAAGGTGTGGGACAAAACAAAAAGCACCACGAAGGGCGCGGTGCACGGCGCAAAGGAGGGCGCTGAAAAGCCATCTAACTAATTAGCTCTCACAATAAAAAGGCCGGCAATCTGCCGGCCTTTTTCCGTCGAGCCTTGGCTCCCCTACACCGTGTTTCTCGGCTTCACGAGGATCACCGTCGCCGGCACCGTTCCTGAAGAGGGCGGTGCAGTGTTGTTGTAAACGCAGCTCGGATCGCTCCCCGCCGCGCAGGCAGGCAGTCCTGGATTAACCTGCTGCGTATCGGTCAGCGTCGATATCTTCACGAAGTGAATCTGTCCATCGCCCGATGTCGAGACAAAGAAGTACTGATTATCCAGGCTAAATGCTCCCTCGATCGGCGCCAGAACAGAGTTGCCTCCCGTGAGGGTAATGTAGTTCAGCGTTCCCGTCGTGCCTTTCGCCCCTGGCACATAGTAGGGCAGCTTGCCGCCTGGCGCAGTTCCGTCGTAAGTGATGAACGCCAGATTCTGCGCCGGCGAAGTCACAATCGCGTTCAGCGCCGTCGCATTGATCCCGTTCACGCCAATCTGATTCAGCGTGTGCTGCAGCAGAAGAGGATTCAGTTGTGAACCCGACTGCGGGCAAGGATCCGGCAGTGGAGCTGTCGTAGAAGGAACCGTGACTCCGATATCCGAAAGCTGCACACCCCCGCCCACGAGAGCAGCGCCAAGCACATGCTGACCGTCTGTCGTGGTTTCCAGGACATCAGTCTGGGCCGGCACTGAGTCTCCCTGCGGATAGAACACAATGTTCTTGTAGTTCGCCGCGGTTCCCGACGGGCACCAGGTATGTGCAACCGTTGGGTTGCCCGCCAGATACGCCCCCACGCTCGGAATGGCAAGCGTCAGGTTCTTGCCTCCACCCGACGAGCTCAAGTTATACGTCGTAAATCCGGTGTTTGCGTTGTACACATACAGCGTGTCTGTGTGTCCGGGACCTGTCGAGGCGCTGTCGGTGATGTATAGCGTCTTGGCATCGGGTGTCCACTGCGCGGCCGTCCCCATGCCGGCAAACGTGAGTGTCCCTGCACTTGTAGTGCCGACGCCGTAGATATAAAACACCTGTCTGCTCTGATCGTTGATCAAAACCTGCTTGTTGTCCGGCGAAACCGCCAGCACCACTCCGGGCACCGTTGTATCCGGCGGATTAGCAGTTCCATTGCTCGCTGTCGAATATGACATCAAGGCGCGTGAGGAACCGAAATAGATCGTCGTTCCCTGCCGGTCCATCACCATGGAATTCGGCACATACGGCAGGCGCACCGTCGAGCCCAGTCTGTTCCCTACAAGATCGTAGGGCACAAAGTACTGCGACTGTCCCGGCGCTCCGAACCATACATAGGTACTGGCAGTTCCCGGCACTGTGATGTCGACTGCATTGCTCGAAATGGGAATTCCGGTCCCGAACAGTCCCACCTGGTTAATAGGCGAAGGATTGCACGCCGACGGTTGGCAGATCGCATAAACCGATGCTTCCCCCGGAAACGAAGCCAGCACCGATCCTGCTGTGCCGGCCGAGATATCCAGCGGGTTCGTCGATTGGTAGTCCAGCGTCAACCCAGAGATCAGGCTGCCCCTGGTGTCGACAACGGTTGTCACAAGGTTTTGGGTAACACCCTTCGTGACCGTCACATCTGTCTTACCGTTCAGTGTCACCGATATCGATTTCGGCGGGCACGTGGTGAAGTAACCAGCCGACGATCCCGATCCGGCGATGGACGCCTGAATCGCCGTCGTACCAGGCTGGGCTGCCGTAATCACATTCGTAGCCGCGTTTACCGTCGCGACCGCACCCGTAGATACCGAATAAGCCAGGGTCCCGATAGAACTCGAACACGCAGGCACTGACGTCACTCCGCTCGGAAGCGCGCATGCGTAGTTCGCAGGCGAAATCGACGACGGTGCGCAAAACTCAAACTGCTTGCCGTTCTGCGAGAAACACGCCTCCGAGTCAAGCTGCGTGCTTGTTCCCTGCGAATAGCACTGCTGGTTCCCCGCCAGAGCCAGTGAAACTGCGCTCACCGCCGCATGGACGAACACCTGCACGGGATTCGAAGTCACCCCATTTGCCGAAACCGAAATATAAGCGGAGGTGTATGGCAAACCGCTCGTCGCTGGCACGGGGCTCGGATTGTTGCAGGTCGAGTAGTCCGGGATGCCGCCGCCCGAATTGCGATTCCAGGTCCCAGCGCAGATCTTGCCCGTCGGCGAGACGTCTACCAGCTTGTTATCAGTTGTCGAATAGTTAAAGCTCGAAGCGGTCGCGCTCGTACCCTTGCAGTTGAATGCCTGTGGAGCGCTTATCTGCTGTTCCTGGCCGAACGCCAGTGAGAGCCCAGTCGTTTTCGGCTCCAGGTCGATCCTATATACGTCTGTATCCTTTAGTCCGTAGCCCAGGCCGTTGCAGTAGTTTCCAGCCGGGTTGCGGGTACAGCCGGAAAACGAAATCCCAGCCGGTATAACCAAAAACACCATGAAGACAAGCGTCAGATACCGCCGCATGAATCCTCCCCGCCCCGCCCAATCCAACCGCGGAACGGTCTCTCCAAATCCGTTAGAAAATGAGGGTTAAGAGCGAGTCTTTCCCGCGCCAACCACAGGCCTGCATTTCGGCCTCCACACACAGGAAACCGGCCTTCGGCATTTCACTTCTCCATGCAGCCGGTCTGGTGACCACGCTCGATTTGCTCCAAAGCAAAGTGTATCAGGGCAGGGTTCTCCCACCCTCCGATTGTCTGTATTTACATAGACTCAGCCAGACCCTTATTGGCGAGCAAGTTCACACCAGGGAGCGATTCGCGTTCATTATCCCAGCCCGTTGTTCGCTACTCACGATTCCCTTCGCCCCCTCATCTGCTCGTTCCCTTGGTCCGTGGTTCCCTCGTCTACTCGTTCCCTTGGTCCCTCGTTCCCTGCTTTTCTGGCATGTATTTCTCAAACCACTCCACCGCCCGGTCCATCACATCGCGCCGGTGCTCTGGATTCACAAACCCATGTCCCTCGTTCGGATACACCACCAGTTCCGTCGGCACATGCTGGTCTCGGAGCGCATGCCAGAACTCATAGGACTGCGGAGCCGGACACTCCCCGTCGCGGTCTCCGACCACAACCAAGGTCGGTGTCTTCGCCTTCTTGATGAAATTGATCGCCGAACTTTTTGCGTATACAGCCGGATCGTCATACACCGACGCCCCAAAGAACGGAATCATCCACTGATCGATCGAGTTCTCCCCGTAGTAGCTCTGCCAGTTCGACAAGCCCGCTCCTGACACCGCTGCCTTGAACCGCTGTGTCTGCGTCACGGCAAACATCGTCATGAACCCGCCGTAGCTCCACCCTGTTATTCCCACCCTCTGTGGGTCGACAGGATATTTCGCCTCCACGGTATCAACGCCGGCCAGAATGTCCCTCAGATCTCCATACCCGAAGTCCTTGCGGTTCGCCTGCGTGAACGCCTCTCCCTGCCCATAACTCCCCCGCGGATTCGGCATCAGTACGAAGTACCCCAGCGCCGACAGAGCGGTCCCGCTGATCCCGCCGCCCCCTCCCCAGCGTGCCGTCGCGGCTGCTGCTGGCCCGCCATGCACCTCCACCACCAGCGGATATTTCTTGTGCTCGTCGTAGTCCTTCGGGAAGAGCAACCACCCCTGCACCCTGAAGCTGTCGCTCTTCCAACTCAGCGACTCGGCCTTCCCCCATCCCGGCTTCACACCGTCGTTCCAGTGCGAGAACTGCATCACGCCTTCCAGCCCCGACGTCATCACGGTCCCCGGCTTGGCTCCATAAATCTCCGCCGGATGCTCGAAGTTGCTCGCCGAAAACACGAAGAGTGAGTGATCCGAAGTACTGGACAAGCTGTGCGACCACCGCCCGTCTCCCACGCTGCCTGGAATCGAGAAGATCGGAGATCCATAAGACGGCGGCTTCGACCCGCTACGCACATCTCCATCCACCTTCAACCGGATCAGCTGGCTGTTTCCCCCAGCCAGCTCGCTCACAAACAGATATTCGTTGCTTCCCCACTCCACCCACGCCGGCGACGTAGGCCTTCCGGACGTCAGATCCTTCGGCTGCCCGCCTGCCGCAGGCACGATCCACACATCCCCGCCCGTTGACCCCTGGTCGCTCATCAGCCCACCAATGAACGCAATGTACTTCCTGTCTGGCGACCACCGCGGCACCGCAATCTGAAGTCCATGAAGCGGCCCACTCACCTCCGCCGGAGCAAGCACCGCCTTGGGTTCGCCCTCCAGTTCTTGCGAGTAGAGTTTCGCCACCCACCAGTTGTTTTCTCCCGGTGGCTCGGCCGCAACGTACGCCATCCCCTTCGAATCCGGAGCCCAATCAAATTCATACGCGTGCAGTTTCGCCGGGGTCACCTCCGTCGGCGCGGCAGCGGAAGCGTCCGCAGCCACCATCGCCACCCTCTGAACCTCCACGTTGTCCTCACCGATCACTCCTGCCGCGGGCTTCATCGCCGCTAGTGCTCCCGCTTGCCGCGTCGCGCCCTCTACATAGAGGAACGCAATCTTGCTCCCGTCCGGAGAAAACGCCGGCTCATGTAAATATCCCTTTGCCGACGTCAGCCTCTTCGCCGGATTCCCATCCAGACGAGACAGATATAGATCCTCCTGCCGGCGTGCCGCATCGCCGCAATTGGAAAAGAAGGCCAGCGCCTTTGAATCCGGCTCCCATGTCAGCTCGCCTTCTTCGCAATGCTGTTCAGAGTTGACTGCCGCCGTTATGCGCTGGCTCTTCGACAGGTCCTCCGGCGAAGCAAGACGAATCTCCCCGCCTCCGCGTCCGCCCTCGATCCAGGCTAGCCGCTTCCCATCCGGAGAGATCGCCACCTGCCCCACTCCCTGTCCGCGGTTCAACCCGCGCAGCGCCCCTTCAATGCGCGCGCGATCTGAGTTTTCCTTCGCAGGCGGATCCTGCGCGTGCAAGAAATTGCAACATCCGGCACCGAAAAACAAAAACGCGCCGGAGGCAATCACGGCGCACAAGTCTCTGCGGAAGAATCTCCCAAACATACCCAGAATGCTATCAGCCATCTCCATAGGCCACTTCTGCGAAAGAGAGTAACTCCTGCGGTGCCCAAATGGGTCAGTTCTGAAGGTACTTTAAAGGCGATGCTTTCACTTGAAAGCTGCGTTATAGTGGCCCCAGCGGTTTCCCCAGCCGCTCCCATCTACTCGGAGACCTGCTGCTAATGCTCACCCTCCGCAAGCTCCTGCGCGCCTGCTTCGCGAATGCTGCGCTCATATATCTCGTCGCAAGCTTTTCTGTGCTTCCGGCTCTCATTCGCATGCGTGCGGATAACCACCGATTTCTCGAAGAAGCCCCAAGAAGTCCCACCTTCCTCGAAAACCTTCTGCTGTTACTCGCGCAATTCATCTTCGTTCTTCCAGTAATCCTCACTGCATGCAACGGGATCGCTTGGTGGGCTCTGAGAGCGGGCAAGAGATCAGCAAGAGTCTGGGCACTTATCGCAAGCGCGAGCCTGCTGCTCACAGGCGTGGGCCTCTGGTCGATCGACTTTTACGTGAACAGCCGCTTCCCCACTGGACACCCACCGCTGTTCGCGTGGATCATCGGTGGTCACGTGCTCGTCGGAATCGCCGGCATCATCGCCTTCACCTCTAGAGACTCTGCGCTTACGGACTCGCCGTCTCCGCGCGTCGCCGGAGACGGGACTCACAAATATCTCGATACGATCGGCGTCATCGTCCAGGTCGCAGCTACCCTATGGCTTGTAGAGGTCTATACGCGATGGGGCATGCAACAAGGGCTCCCACTCACCCATGGGTTGGCCTCATGGATCCAGTGGCTGCTCATTATCGGGCTCGTCACCGTCCTTCACGAAGCCGCGCATGCCCTCGTCGGCATCGGCGTCGGCATGAAGCTGCGCGCGTTCATCGTCGGCCCTTTTCAGTTCCAGATCCGCCGGGGCCGATGGAAGTTCGAGTTTCATCCTGCTCAACTTCTGGCTTTCTCCGGTGCCGCCGGTCTCACGCCTGTCGATCCCGACATAAGCCGTTGGCATGAAGTTGCAATGATCGCTGCCGGACCATTTGTAAATCTCCTCACGGGTGCAGTCGCGGCCGCATTTGCATACTCCGCTCCGGATTCTCCTTGGTGGTTTCTCTGGGAGAGTTTTGCGCTCTTTGCCACCGTCAGCCTCGTCGCAGGTGTCGTAAACCTCATTCCGCTCCGCCCTGACGGCCTGTACTCCGACGGTGCACGCGTTCTTCAGCTATTCCGCCAGTCTCCCACCGCCGACTATCACAGAGTTGTAAAGACTGTGAGCTGCACCCTCGTCTCTCAGCGTCGCCCCCGCGACTACGACATCCAGGCGATCCGGCGAGCATCTGTCCACTTCACCGCCGGACGCGAAGCTCTGCTTCTTCGCCTCTTCGCATCGTCCTACTACTACGATCGACATCTCATCGATGAAGCCTGCAAATCCCTCTGCGATGCCGAACGCATCTTCCATGAATCTGCATCGGACGCGCCGCCCGAACTCCACACGAGTTTCGTCATCAAGGGTTTCTTCGTTGGCACAGATCCGGCCTACGTGCGCTACTGGTGGAACTCGATGCAATCCAAAAAGCTCACCAATCTTGACCAGGATTATCTGCTCGCAAAATGCATCTTCCATTGGATTGAGGGCGACATCCCTGCCGCCCGAGATACTTGGAACGTGGGCCATGCTTATCTGGAGAAATTGCCTGATGCTGGAACCTACAACTACGATCGCGACTTCTATGCGCACATGAAGCAGATACTAGACGCAACGCCGGAATCACAAGCGATCGAGACATCTGAATCAGCCGGGCCGATTGCTGAGGTCGTTCCAGTACTGGCGTCTGAATAGTCCTATCTCGGACCGACTTACCCCGGGATCACCCCGAGCTGCTGCATCATCCCCATGGAGTCCATCAGAATCCTGCTGTCCGCCATCTTCCCCGCATGCAGCCGGTCAATCACGACCCCGGTCACCACAACCTGCCGGCCCGTCGCAGGAAATCCAAGAAATTTCCCTCGGTTCGTTCCCGTCCATTGGAATCGCGAAACCACCTTATCGGCCGCCGCGATTGTTTCCTCAATCGACCAGTGAATGTCCGGGAAGGCTGACCGCATCATGCGAATCACATCCTTCAGCCCTTCCCGCCCCTGCTCCTGCCCGGGTAGAGGATCGAGTTCAACAAAATTCTCCTCAACAAGTTCATCTGCCACTTCATACCGACCCTGGTTGATGACCTCCTCTACGAACCGGCCGACTATCGCGATGTTTTCAGTTTCAGGCAATGTCTTCTCCCCCTTGCAGAGAAGCTTAGCCGAGCCGCGCCACGCGGAACGTGACGACAAGCCTGGTGATCCTGTCTTGTCCGCCACACTTTCCAAGGCTCACTTGCCGTCTTCGACTCACAGGATCGATCTTCTTTACATCCTCCAACAAGATTTTGACCATCTTCGGCTCGTCACTTTCTGCCAAAACCATTCTGTTTCCTGCGATATAGTGACAAGCAGCCGAACCTGCTTCTCCAACCTGCCCATGGAAACCCCCACCATGCGACGCCTCCGAGCATTCCTGCGCATCTGCTTCGGCTATCTCACGCTCGTTTCTCTTGTCGTCTCCATCTTCATGGTGCGAACTTTCCTCTGGATGCGCCAGCACCCGCAGCCCAATCCGTGGGACTCCGCAGGTGGCAGGCACCTATCATCCATCTCATTTCTTTCACTCAGCTACTTCGTCCGCTTCATCCCGCTGCTGATGGCACTCACCTACGGCACGGCGTGGTGGACTCTCAAGCAAGGGCGCCGATCCGCACGAGGGTGGTCGATCGCGGCCAGCATTCTCATGATTCTCTCCACCGCCGCGCTCCTCACCGCCCGCTTGACCCTCTTTAACTCCGGACGCCATCACTTCCGCGGAACCTATCTTCTCTTCCAGGTATTTTTCTTGGCAGTCGGAATCCTCGGTCTCATCGTCTTTTCGAGAACATCGTCCGAGTCCATTCAATCCGCACGGAAGACCCGCCATCGTGGCGACGGGACCAGCGCCTTCCTCGATCTCTTCGTCTCCGGCCTCGCACTCACGGGAGTCTGGGGCGGCATCATCTTCTATACCCGATGGGGACACGCGCAAAACCTTCCCTTCATTCGCGGAGCCGTTGCGTGGCCCATCATTCTGCTCGTCATCTTCCTCACCATCTGCCTGCATGAAGCCGCTCACGCGTGCGTCGGACTCGCGCTCGGCATGAAGCTCCGCACATTCGTTGTTGGGCCCTTTCAGTGGCGCATCCGCGACGGCCGCTGGACCTATCGTTTTGTTCCCGCTGGATTCCTCTCCTTTGGCGGATCTACCGGCATCGTCTCCGCTAAACCTAACCAGAGCCGCTGGGTCGAGATCGCGATGATCAGTGCAGGGCCGCTCAGCAATCTCATCGCCGGCCTTCTCGCCGTATTCCTGACCGTCTCTGCCAGGGATCAGCAATGGGAGCTCTACTGGGAACCGACAGCTTTCTTCGCGCTCGTAAACATCGTCACGTTCACGATCAATCTGGTTCCATTCCGCCCCGAAGCTCTCTACTCCGACGGCGCGCGCATCTTCCAGTTGCTCTCTGGCGGACCATGGGCCGAGCTTCACCGCGTCTACTCTTTCGTCCTCTCCAGCTCAGTCACGCCGCTTCGTCCGCGCAACTACGACATCCAGGCCATCAACAGCGCGGCGGCGTATTTCACCTCCGGACGCGAAGCTCTGATGCTGCGCATCTTCGCCACTTCCTATTTCCTCGACCGTAACCAGATCGACGAAGCACGCGCGCAGTTCACTGAAGTGACCTCGATGGCTCAGGACGCCGCCCTCAGCTTCCCGTCTGATTTGCTTCCGTCGTTTGTCTTCAATGCCGTCTTTCTCAAACGTGATGCCCTTGCCGCACGTCGGTACTGGGATCAATTCGAAGCAAAGACACCCACCCATTTCGGCGTCGACTACTGGCTCGCTCGCTCCGCTCTCCATTTCATCGAGAACCACCCGCTCGAAGCACGCGACGCGTGGAACGTCGGCGCCGCCCTCGCTCGCGAACTTCCCATCGCAGGTGCTTACGAGTTTGATCGCGATCGTTATCGGCTCATGCGCGATCTTCTTAACTCCGCATCCCCATCGGATTCACAGCATCCCTCCGTCTCCTCCGCAAAACTCCTTCGCATGCCTGCTCGCGACTGCACGCTTCAAGTTGGTAGCCGCAAGACCTCTCCCGACGGCAACGTCCCCGCCTGATTACAGGAGGCGAGATTCAGATGTTCCCCAACCCTCAGGACGCGCTCCCCCTTCCAAAAAATGTCACGATCGCCCACTTTGAAAAGCTTGCCAAGTCTCTGGTAGCCGCATCGAAAGCCGGAGAAGATTCAGTGTCCGATTGGGCCCATGACTGGATCACCCGACACATCAGCGCATCCGGAGCCATCAAAAGGCAGAACAAGTCAGCCTGGACAAGCAGGTGGATCAATCAAGTTTTCGCCTTTGCAACTCAGGAACTGCGCAGCACTGCAACCCAGGCGAAAGCCCGCCTCGTCCTCGCCCGATCCCATGGCTTCTCCACCTGGGCAAGATTTGCGCAGCATTTCCGAAAGCTATCGCAGCCGAACTCGCCGTCTGCCCAGTTCGAGGCGGCAGCAGAGGCAATAGTCAACGGGGAGTTCGCTACGCTGCAAAGCCTGCTCACCCGAAATCCCAACCTTGTGCGCGCTCGCTCCGATCGCGAACATAAAGCGACGCTGCTTCACTACGTCTCCGCAAACGGCATGGAAGGCTATCGCCAGCGAACTCCAAAGAACATTGTGAGACTTGCCAGGCTCCTCCTGGATCGCGGTGCCGAAATCGATGCAACTTGCGAAGTCTACGGAAGCCAATGCACGACCCTCGGCCTCGTCGCCACCAGCGTCCATCCTGCAAAGGCGGGCGTCATGAACGAGTTGCTCCAATTGCTGCTTGATCGCGGTGCGGACTTAGGCAACAAGGGCGCGGCGGGACGTGCGCACTCCCTCGTGTTTGCCTGCCTCGCAAATGGCCGACTCGAGTCTGCGCGCTTTCTGGCGGCAAAGGGCGCGCCTGTCGACTTCATCTCAGCTGCCGCACTCGACGACCTCACCAGAGTCCGCCAGCATTTCAACGAAAATGGCACCCGCAAATTCTCCAAAAAGCTCATGCAGGAGGCCTTCCGATATGCCTGTGGTTACGGCGCCAATAGCGTAGTCGAATTCCTCGTCGAGCGCGGCGCGGACCTCACCGAGCACTCCGGAGATGGCCAAACAGGAATTCACTACACCGTGATCTTCGGCCGCCTCGGCACGCTGAAACTTCTGCTCAAATACAAGCCTGACCTCGAATCGCAAAACATGTATGGCGGCACCATCCTCGGACAGACGCTATGGTCCGCCGCACACGGCGGTGATACGCACACCTACTCGCAGATCATCGAAACACTCATCGCCGCGGGTGCCAGGATTCCGGAACGACACGTGCCGGTAAATCCGCAGATCGATGCGCTTCTCCTCCGCCACGGCAGCCGCCCCGAACCCAAATGGTGGTGGTATGGCGAGGAGCCTGCAGCCGAGCCGGCATCGCGCAGCGATGATCGAGAGAAATAGGACAAGTCGATACCCACGCGGTCGATTCGCCCGTCACAAGACTCTTGACACCGGATAGTCGAGTGTCTACCCTCGCATTTCAACGAGGGTAGAACGTCTTCTATGACCGCAAAACGCCAGAGCGCCAACCTCCTGCAAGGCACGCTCGACATGCTCATCCTTCGAACGCTGCTCTATGGCCCGGCGCATGGCCACCAGATAGGCAAGCACATTCAGCGCACCACAGACGACTTCCTCCAGATGCAGCACGGTTCTCTCTACCCTGCGCTGCACCGTCTCGAAAAACGAGGCTGGGTAATAGCGAAATGGGAAACCGCTCCCGATCGCAATCGTGAATTCAAGTACTACCGCCTCACCGAGAAAGGGCGAAAACAACTCCTCGTAGAAGAATCCCAGTGGAAACAGATGTCCGAAGCCGTTGCCCGCGTCATGTGGCCCACCGCCGAGGAGAACTGAAATGAAATGGTGGCAGCTTCGAAAACGAAACGCCGACCTCGAGCGCGAACTTCAATCCGACCTCGACCTTGAGGAGGAGGAACAGCGCGACCGTGGTTTATCGCCTGAAGCTGCCCGCTATGCCGCTCGCCGCGCCGTCGGCAACACCACTCTGATCCGCGAATATACCCACGAAGCCTGGGGCTGGGCTAACATCGAACGGCTCTTTGCCGACATCCGTTACGCAATGCGAGCCCTTCTCAAGAGTCCGGGCTTTACGTTGACTGCGACTCTCACTCTCGCCCTCGGCATCGGTGCCAACGCCGCAATCTTCAGCCTGGTCAGCGCCATCATTCTTCGCCCGCTCCCATATCCCAGTCCCGAACAGCTTGTCGGCCTCGGCCAATGGAGAAACCAGAAGGGCGAAGGCTACGTGCAGACCGGCGTCTCCGGCCCAAACATCCTCGACATCGCCAATCAGAAAAACATCTTCCAGCAAGTTGGTTACTGCCGCTGGGCCGGCTTCAATATCACGGAAGGCAATCACCCTGAAAGCGTCGACAGCGTCGCGACCTCGCTCGATATGCTCCCCATCTTCGGCGTTCAGCCGATGATAGGCCGCCTCTTCATCGCCGAAGAAATGCAGCAAGGCCACGATCAAGTCGCCATCCTGGGCCATAAACTCTGGCAGACGCGCTACGGTTCTGATCCCGCGATCCTCGGTAAGACCATTCGCCTCGACGAGAAGCCCTACACCATCGTCGGCGTGATGCCCGAGCGTTTTCGATTCACGTGGGATCAGGAGATGGGCGTCTTTGTTCCGCTTGCTCTCACTCCCGAAGAACTCAGCGAGAAAGGCCGAGCCACATCGCGGGACCTCCAAACGCAAGCCCGCCTTCAGCCTGGCGTCACCGTCAAGCAGGCGCAGGCCGCCATGGATACCCTCGCCGCAAACCTGGCTGTCGTACACCCCGTGGCCAACAAAGGCTGGGGCTTCAAAGTTGAACCGCTTCACGCCGCCTACTACCGCCACATCGGCCAGCCCCTGTTCATCATGTCCGGAGCAGTGCTATTCGTGCTGCTCATCGCCTGCGGAAATGTCGCGAATCTTCTACTCGCTCGTGCCACCGTGCGTAAACGCGAGATCGCCATTCGCGCCGCGATCGGAGCCTCTCGTCGCCGCATCGTCACTCAGTTGCTCACTGAGAGCGTAGTTCTCGCCACCGTCGGAGGCATCCTCGGCCTTCTTCTTGCCTTCATCGGCGATTGCATACTCACCTACGAGATGACTCACTACCGCCAGTTCAGCGTACCCAATGCAAGCGTCATCGAACTCGACTGGCGGGTTCTACTCTTCTCGCTCGCTCTGACGCTCCTCACGGGAATCATCTTCGGTCTTGCTCCTGCTCTCATCGCATCTCGAACCGACCTCAACGAATCGCTGCGAGAAACCGGCGCCAACTCAGCATCTGAATCAGGACGCCGCCGCCTCCGCAACGGCCTTGTCATCTCTGAAATTGCACTCGCTCTGGTTCTGCTCACCGGTGCTGGCCTTCTCATCCGTACCTTCCTGGGACTGATGCAGGTCGACCTCGGCATCGACCCAACCAATGTCGTCACCATGGGCATCGATCTGCCCCACTACAAGTACTCCTCTACCGCCAACCAGACCCAGTTCTTCCGCCAACTTCTTCAGCGTACGCAAGCCCTCCCCGGGGTCATTGCCGTCGGAATCGAACAGAATAGCTCTCGCGTCTTCTTCCAGCCCGAAGGCCAGCCAGTCGTAATCGCCGGCCAGGAACCTACCGCGAGCCTCAATATCGTTTCTCCCGGCGATTTCCCCGCCATGGGAATAGCACTCGTCGCGGGTCGATATCTCGCCGAGAGTGACGGTGACGGAGCCACTCCCGTCGCCTTGATCAGCGAAACGGCAGCGCACCGTTATTGGCCCGGCGCCAATCCCATCGGTCGGCATCTGTCCGTCCTCGCGAAGGTCTACTCCGGCAAGAACGAAAGCGCCAACCAATCCGTCGAAATCGTGGGAATCGTCAAAGACCGCCGCGGATACGACCTCTGGGAGCCTCGTTCCGACCTCTACGTCCCTTTCGAACAGCACCCAATCTCGTACGCCTCCTTGGATGTACGCACCACTGTAGCTCCACTGTCCATCGTGCCTTCAATTCGCGAAGCTGTACTCGCCATCGACAATGAGCAGCCGCTGAGCGATCCAATGCTCCTCACAGAGCAAATTGCCCGCACCTACGGCACGCTGCGCTTCCCCATGACGCTAGTGTGGATCTTTGCGTCACTTGCCCTGCTTCTCTCCGCAGTCGGCATCTTCGGAGTCATGTCCTACACGGTCAGCCGCCGCACCCATGAACTCGCCATCCGCATGGCTCTCGGCGCGGACCGCTTCACGGTACTCCGTCAGATTCTGCGCGAAGGACTCGGTGTCACTTTGATCGGCGTCGCCATCGGGCTCGCAGCCGCCCTATCTCTTAGCCGCATCATGGCCGACTACGTCTATGGAATCAAAGCCACTGATCCCATCACCTACGCTGCCGCCACTCTCGTGCTCATCTTCGTGGCCCTGGCCGCCTGCTTCATCCCCGCCCGCCGCGCCGCCTCCGTGAACCCCATGCAAGCCCTCCGCAACGAGTGAGGCTCGATGTTCGTCCCTACGTCCCTAGTCCCTATGTCCCTAGCTCGTTACTCCCTGCTCCCTATTCCCTAATCCCCGCCTCGCCGTCCCTGCAACAATGCTTCTGTGCGCTTCTGGTTCTCTCCAACCAGCGAAGTCCCCATCTACCGCCAGCTTGTCACGCAGGTGGTGCTCGCCATCCTCGCCGGAGACCTCCGCCCCGGCGACCGCCTCCCCAGCACCCGCGAGCTAGCTCGCCGCTTCAGCATTCACCCCAACACCATCAGCGCGGGATACCGCCAGCTCGCCCGCGATGGCTGGACAGAATTCCGCCACGGCAGCGGCGTCTTTATCAAAAACAACGCCACGCCTCCCTCTACGCCCGAGCAGATCCTTGACCAGCACATCGCCGGATTCTTCCGCGCCGTCCGCGAGCTCAACATGCCCGCCGCCGATGTTCGCCGTCGCGTCGCCCAATGGCTCGCCTCACCGCCTCCCGACCACTTCCTGCTCATCGAGCCCGACCCCGAAGTTCGCGAGATCCTCCTCACGGAAATTCGCCAGCTCTCCACCTTCCCCGTCGTCGGAGTCTCCCTCGAAGACTGCGCCAAGCCGGAAGCCACTCTCACAGCGGTCCCCCTCTGCCGCCCCAGCCAGGCGAACGCCATTCGTCCCCTTCTTCCTGCGGGTGTCGAACTCATCACCCTCCAGATCCGCTCCGCCCGAGCGTGGCTCGATTCCTGGCTTTCTTCGCTGCACGGGGGGCTCATCGGAGTCGCCTCCCGCTGGCCCGACTTCATCGAGATCGCTCGCACCGTCCTCGAAGCCGCGGGAGTCGAAAACGATCGCCTGGTCCTGCGCAACGTAACCCGCCCGCGCTGGGTTCGCGGCCTCGATCAGACCGCCGCAATCATCTGCGATGCCTGCACGGCAGCCTCAGGCAAGCTCCCCTCCGGTCCCCGTATCTGCATCTTCCCCTTCCTCGCCGACGCCGCCCGCGACGAACTGGCCCGCTTCTCCTGAGCCGTCGCCCTGCCTGACCACCCTTTCCTTGTGACACCTCAGAAACTGTATCGCACGCCCATTTTGCGCCTTCTTTTCTAGCTAATCTCCCATCATTCGCTCTTCCCCACAGAAGAACGAAGCGAATGAAAGAGGGGGTTGAATTCGATGGCGCACTCCACAGTTATTCCGACGGCCTCACAAACAACGAAAGCCAAATCCGACTGGCTCGCATTCCTTTGCTCCGCCTTTATCGACGGCCTAAAAGCCTACGGCGCCTCCCTAATGATGGCAGCCCCCGAGCCTTCCCTGAGTTTGCCGAAGGGTCCCTTGCAGCCAAAGGCCTTGGAAGCCGACACAATCTCACTGGGTGCCCCCGGTCCCTCGCACTTGGGGACCGGGGAAATCGACTCCAAAGAATCAAAACATGCATTCCGTAAACAACCAGTCATGACCACCCTCCCGAAGCCAGCATGGACCCGCGCATGAACCCACATCCCGCAAATCTGAACCTCATCGCCGGCTGGCTAGGCATGCTCGCCGGAGTCCTTTCCGGCGCCATCCTGGGCCTCTTCTTCCACCGCGAAGACTGGATGGGCGGCTACAGTTCCTACCGCCGCCGACTCGCCCGCCTGGGACACATCGCCTTCTTCGGCCTCGGATTCCTGAACCTGATATTCGCAGCGACCGTCTCCCAACTCGCGCTCTCCGGCCAGGACCTCGCCATCGCCTCCTGGGCCCTCATCCTCGGAGCAGCAACCATGCCCCTCTGCTGCTTCCTCTCCGCTTGGAGAAAGCCACTGCGGCATCTTTTCCCCATCCCCGTCCTCTCTGTCACGACGGGTCTTCTCGCAATCCTCATAGGAGGTTGGCCTCGATGAAACTCGGTCTGATCGCAATGAGCGGCGTCCGCGTCCGCAACCCCGAACTTCTCGCCCTTGGCCTTACTCTTCCCGGCTTCGTCGAGCGCAGCCAGGTCATCGCATCCCTCCCCAGCCTTGGCCTCCTCACCCTCGCCGGACTCACTCCCGATGACGTCGATATCCGCTACCTTGAGGTTGCAGATCTCGCACAAGTCAACGGAGTGCCCGAGGAATTCGACGCCGTCGCGATCTCCAGCTTCTCCGCTCAGATCTTCGAAGCCTACGCACTTGCCGATCGCTACCGCGCTCTCAGTACCCGCGTCATCCTTGGCGGACTGCACGTCAGTGCCCTCCCCCTCGAAGCCCTTCGCCACGCCGACGCTGTCGTCATCGGCGAGGGCGAACCGCTCTGGCCTGCCGTCGTCGCCGATCTCAAAGCCGGAAGCCTCAAGCCCATCTACGACGCACGCGGCCATAGCTTCGACTTCGCCAACTCCCCCATGCCCCGCTTCGACCTCCTCGACATCGAGCGCTACAACCGCCTCACTGTGCAGACACAGCGCGGCTGCCCCTTCCGCTGCGAGTTCTGCGCCGCCTCCATGCGCATCTCTCCTAACTACAAGATCAAGCCCATCGATCGGGTCATCGCCGAGATCCACGCGATCAAGCGCATCTGGAAGCGCCCCTTCATCGAATTCGCAGACGACAACTCCTTCGTCAACAAATCGCATTCAAAGCAACTACTCCGCGCCATCGCGAAAGAAGAAATCCACTGGTTCACTGAGTCCGACCTCTCAGTCGCCGACGACGACGAACTCCTCGATCTCCTTCACGATGCCGGCTGCGCCGAAGTCCTCATCGGCTTCGAGAGCACATCCTTTTCGGCAGTGAACGGAGTCGAGCAGCGATCCAACTGGAAAGCCCGCAAAGTAGACCACTACCTCGAAGCCATCCGCAAAATCCAGGACCGCGGCGTGCGTGTCAACGGCTGCTTCGTCCTCGGCCTCGACACCACCGGCACCGAATCCTTCGAAGACATCTGGAACTTCGTCCAGCAGTCCGGCGTCTACGACATCCAGATCACCGTCCAGACCGCCTTTCCCGGCACGCCGCTTTACGCGCGCCTCAAGCAGGAAGGCCGCATCCTCCGCGATGAAGCCTGGGACCTCTGCACACTCTTCGACGTAAATTTCCAACCAGCAAAGATGAGCGTCGCCGAACTCGAAGCTGGCCTGCGCAACCTGATCAGCCGTGTCTACGACGACGATGTAGTGGCAGCCCGCCGCTCCGCCTTCCAGCGCAACTACCGCCGCAAACACCGCCAGCGCACCGCGATTCGCAGTTCTGCCCACCACCGCTCCACCGCCGCATGAAGGATTCTCGAGAAGGTGGGTGCCCCAGGTCTCGATTCTGAGACCTGGGATAGAACGGAGGGAGCAGAAGCCTTCAGGCCTCTGACACGATTCTCATCTGATACGCGCGCTTTAGCCCCGGCCGGGTTACTCAACACTAGATCCGCACGAGCAACCATTTAGTTGCTGAATTTAACTCTAACCTAACCCCTAATCTCTGCTCCGCCCACTGCCTCCTGCACCGCCAACAACGTCTCCAGCAACGCCTTCAACAAATCCAGCCGCAACGCATTCGCCCCATCCGACATCGCGTGCGCCGGATCATCATGCACCTCGAGAAACACCCCATCCACCCCCGCCGCCACCGCCGCCCTCGCCAGCAGCGGAATAAACTCCGGCTGCCCGCCGCTCACTCCATTTGCCGCTGAAGGCTGCTGCACCGAGTGCGTCCCATCAAACACCACCGGCGCCATCTCCCGCATCACCGGCAACGATCGGTAATCCACCACAAGCGTGTTGTACCCGAAGCTCGCCCCGCGTTCCGTCAGAAAAACGCGCTCGTTCCCCGTCGAACGCACCTTCTCTACCGGATGCTTCATATCCCAGGGCGCAACGAACTGCCCTTTTTTGATATTCACCGCGCGCCCGGTCTTCCCCGCAGCCACCAGCAGATCCGTCTGCCTGCAAAGAAACGCCGGGATCTGCAGTACGTCAACATGCTCCGCCGCGACCTCGCAATGCCCCGGCTCATGCACGTCTGTCAGCACCGGCAACCCGGTATCCTTCGCCAGATTGCCCAGGATCTTCGTTCCTTCAACCAGCCCCGGTCCGCGAAAGCTCTTCACGCTCGTCCGGTTCGCCTTGTCGTAGCTCGCTTTGAAGATGTAGGGAACGCCCAGATCGCTCGTGATCCGCTGGATCGCCTCCGCCATCCGGCGAACATGCGCTTCCGACTCAATCACACAAGGGCCGGCAATCAGAAACAGCCGGCCCTCTCCCACCCGTACCGGTCCAATCTCAAACGTATGGCTCACGAGCCGATTTTATCCGCTTGATACGGATGCCCCCGGTCCCTCGCACCTGGGGACCGGGGAGAGACACTTACAACCACCGGTTCCCCGACCACTGCGGGTGCCCCAGGTCTCGATTTTGAGACCTGGGAAACCAAAGAAGTTCGGTCTACAACGACCGATTCCGTGACCACTGCACAAGAGCCCGATCCAGCGCATGGAGCGGTGTTGGCCCCGGAGCCTCCGTCTGCGGCATCACGATCCCGCGCCCTACCAGCCTCCGACAAAACGTCAGGTACTCCTCGTAGAACCGCACATCCTGCCGCATCTGCCCCAGCGCTTCCAGGTCGCCCATATCCAGCTCAATGTATTTGTCCGGATGAATCACCGCCATGATTGCCGTCGCCAGCGGCAGATCCACACCCTTCAGAGCCAGCAGCGCGCTCATCGCCTCTGCCGTCGTGCTCTCCGCGGTCGCCGCTATCTCCAGCGCCCGCCGGATGCTGGTCGTGCTGTTTGCGATCACATAAACGACTAGCCGCTCCGCCTTCCACCGGACAATCGCCTCGAGGTTTGCCAACGAGTACTCGCCTCGCTTGATCGCCTCCCCGGCCTCATACGCCTCTTCCTCCAGACGTCTCTCCCGGTTCGGAGCCTCCTCCCAGCACTGTTCCGCCAGTTTTTGGAGTTCTGCCTCATTGGGCTGAAGTTCAAATCGAGCAGTCATGCCAAACCTCCTTGATTTGCGAAAAACGCAGCAAATCTAGGTCCGCGCAAAAACGACTGTCAAGCACGATCCATCGTCGTCACGTACCCCTGTGACAAGCGCCACATTCCACGAGGATTCATGGCCCGACGTTAGATCCCGAGCCTACGATTCCGTTTCTCCCATCGGATCCTTTGGAGCACCCTGTCCCTCACCATGAAACAGCCGACGCAATGACCGCTGCTCCGCCGCTTCGAGAAGCAAGAGACAAAGAACGCCAATGAAGGCGAGGCCAAAATAGGGATGGCTCGTGTCTTCCGTGCGCAGAATGTATGGGAGATGCGGAATCAGCGCGATGAGGAGCCAAATCCAAAACGTTGCAACGCATAGAAAGAGAGCGTAAGTCGCCAGCCCCCTCCCAGGCAATATCGCGAACAAATGGGGTTTGGGAGTGAGCTCAAGTCGGCGCAAACCAAGAACAAGAATCGAGTAGCTAACGCTGGTAGCCGCATAAGGCGCCCATACGTGATGCTGAAAGGGCAGTAAGATTGCCATTCCTGTAAGAGTCGCCGCTACGTAGACCCGCCGCTTCAATCGCAACCGCGGCACCACAAGTGAAGCATGCTCCATGGAGCACCCCTATTGAACAGCTTCTTCGACAGCTCTCCGGCCCACACTCGTAGTTTTTCGATTCCCGTAGCTAGCCTTCACAAACTCCTGGAACAGCGGATGCGGCTCCAGCGGCTTGGACTTGAACTCCGGATGGAACTGGCACCCGATGAAGTACGGATGTCCCGGAATCTCCACCATCTCCACGTACGTCGAATCCGGCGTAGACCCACTGATCTGCAATCCACCACCCGTCAGCAACGCTTCGTACTCGCGGTTGAACTCATACCGGTGCCGATGCCGCTCGCTGATCTCCGTCGCCCCATACACGCGATGCGCCAGCGTATCCGGCTGAATCACGCACGTCCACGCCCCCAGCCGCATCGTCCCGCCCATCTCCTCGACGCCGAGCAGTTCGCGCAGTTTGTAGATCACCCGATGCTGTGTCGCCGGATCGAACTCGCTCGAATTCGCATCCTTCAGCCCGCAAACATTCCGCGCATATTCGATACACGCCGTCTGCATTCCCAGGCAAATCCCGAAATAGGGAACCTTCCTCTCCCGCGCATACCGGATCGCATTCAGCATTCCCTCGATCCCGCGCTTTCCAAATCCGCCCGGCACCAGGATCCCGTCGAAACCCTCAAGCTGCGATTCGTAGCCCTTGTCCTCCGGCGTCTTTGATTCGAGCCCCTCAGCCTCGATCCATGTCACGTTCAGCTTCAGGTTCTCCGCAATCGCCCCGTGCGTGAGCGCCTCTTTCAGTGACTTGTAGCTGTCCTCGTACTCCACATACTTCCCGACGATCGCGATGTTCACGTCATCTTTCGGGTGATGTACTCGATGGATCAGCTCCTTCCATTTGCTCAGATCGGCTTCCGGCGCATCCTTGTGCAGATACTTCAGGATCAGCCCGTCCAGCCCCTCCTGCGCGAAGTTCAGCGGAACCTCGTAGATCGAAGGCACCGTCGTCGCCCCGATCACCGCCCGTTCCTCTACGTTGCAGAACGCCGCGATCTTCTGCCGCATATCCTTGCCCAGGTTCCGGTCGCTCCGGCAAAGCAGCACATCCGCCTGGATTCCGATGCTCAACAGTTCCTTCACAGAGTGCTGTGTTGGCTTCGTCTTCAGCTCCTGCGCCGCCGCAATCCACGGCACCAGCGTCAGGTGAACAAACACCGTATTCTCGCGGCCCAGTTCCTGACGCATCTGCCGAATCGCCTCGAGAAACGGCAGCGACTCGATATCGCCCACCGTCCCGCCGATCTCCACAATCGTCACATCCGCCCCGTTCGCCGAAACCTTCCGCATAGCGTTCTTGATTTCGTTGGTTACGTGCGGAATCACCTGCACCGTCTTCCCCAGGTAGTCGCCACGCCGCTCCTTCAGGATGATCTGCTCGTAGATCCTTCCCGTCGTCAGGTTGTTGTCGCGAGACAGCGGCGCATGTGTAAACCGCTCGTAGTGCCCCAGATCCAGGTCCGTCTCTGCCCCATCGTCCGTCACGAACACTTCGCCGTGCTGAAACGGCGACATCGTTCCTGGATCGACATTCAGATAAGGGTCGAACTTCATCAGGTTCACGCGCAGTCCGCGGCTCTCGAGCAGACACCCGATCGAAGCCGCGGCAAGACCCTTGCCTAAACTGGACACAACTCCGCCCGTCACAAAGACATACTTTGCCGACATCGCTGCAACCTCACTATTTGATTGTTGGGATTGGCCGTACCTGGTGGGCACAATCAAGTATGGCAGAAACTCCGCCCCTATTGAAAGACAAATTGAAAATCAACCTGCCTCCGCTACGCAGTCCACCCGTAAATTCATCTATTCGCAGCCAGTTTCGCACACGACAACCTTCCCACACGGTTCCCCTTTGATACCTGCTGATGTGGAAATACCGTACTCTTCCAACTCTTCCAAGTGACAACGGCAACCTATGAGCTAGCGTCATCGCATGTATACTCCCACTTGTTCATCAACTACCTCTTCAGGGGGCCCAATGCTGGTGCTTCGCCGCTCAGTCTCTCAGACATTTCTTCCCGCTCTTCTCGTCCTGGCATCCGCAGTTTGTATAGCTCAGGCTCCCGCACAAGATTCAGCCCCACCTGCCACCGACAAGCCAGCAGCCTCATGCCCCGCCCTGGGTGACTCCACCATCCCTGTCAACTCAGCCGTTGAGGCGAGAGTAACAAGCATCGACTCATCGAAGCTGAAGCCTGGCAAGGAAATCTGGCTTAAGGTGGCGCACGGCGTCATCTACGACGGCTGCCGGCTCGAGCCAGACTCCGTCGTCTACGCGCATGTCCTGTCCGCGTCCGGCGGAAAGGGAGCTACCTCCTCCGACCTCTCCCTCTCCTTCGATCACGCCGACTGTTCCGGCCACGACAAGCAGCCGTTCAAGCTTCACGCCATCGCCGTCCTCGGGCCGCCCGATGCAAGACACAATATGCACGAGGCGATGCCCACTCAGGTCGCAGGCAGCGGCCGCCAGATCGATAGCGCTATGGAAAGTACCAATGCAGCAGACATGGAACTGAACCCCGGCGGCCCACCGCACACCGTTCGCCCGGGAATTGTTGTCGGCGTGCCAAATCTGAAACTTGAGCCCGCCGCCGGCCCAGAGTGCAGCGACAAGATGACCAGTACAGCCAGCAAAGTTCAGCTAGGGCCCGGAGCCGAGTTCATTCTCGCTTTGACCCAGACGCGCTAGTCACAATTCTGTTAACCATTCTCCGGCCTGTCGCGTCGTAGAGGTATAGATCCGCTTGTCCAAATCCCGCTCGGGGAGCGCCGCTCCATGTCGCTGATTCACCGTTCCCGCTTCTCTCTCCTTGCATCTGCTATCCTGTGCCCCTTCGTCGCGCTGGCCCAGACATCAGCTTCCACTTCGCCCACCACAGCCGCCACTCCCGTCACCTGCGCTCCAATGGCCAACATTGCTGTCCCCAGTCGGGCCGCCATCCTGGCAAAAGTGACAAACTTCGATTCCGGTCACCTCAAACCCGGCAAAGACGTCTGGTTCAAGCTTGCGCGTCCATTCAACTATCCCGCTTGCTCTCTCGACACAGATTCCGTCGTCTACGCGCACGTCATCGCGGTCAGTTCGAATGAGGTATCCCTTTCCTTCGATCGCGCGGATTGCAACCATCATGACCAGCAGCCCCTGAAGCTGCGAATCATCGGGATTGTCGGCCCTCCTGACCAACTGCGCCACATGCATGAAGACTTGCCCAGCGAGGTCGCTGGCGGTGCACGCGATATCAATCAGGCTGTATACGGAACCAGCGAATTTGATGAGGACCTCAATCCCGGCGGCCCGCCCCACACCATCCGCCCCGGCATCGTCGTCGGCATCAAGAACCTCAAGCTCGAGCCCACTCGGGGCGTCGAATGCAGCGACAGGATCAGCACCGAGAACAATCACCTTGTGCTTGCTTCCGGCTCACAGCTGATTCTTGCCATGACCGTAAACCGCAATATTCGCAAGCCTCTGCCTTCCCCCAGCTCGATGCCCCACATCGAGCCCAACCCAATCCCGCCGGCGGCACCGCCACATCCCTGATCCATCGTCGACAGGGAGTTTCGACGAGTTAGAGAGTTGCCGGGTGCCCCATGTCTCGCCTTTGAGACATGGGAGACTGAGGCTCCGCGCAGGCTAGAGCGAACGCCGCTTCAACTTCGTCACTCTGCCCGTCTTGTTCCAGTCCGAGACATAGATATTCGCTTCACGATCGATGAAGCACCCATGCGCCGCGCTGAACTCTGCGCTATCAATCGTCTTCGGATCGAGATCGTAATTCGCCCACTGCTTCTTGTCCGGATTGTCACCAAGAAACGCAACCGGCACGTTGTCGCGATCGAGCACAGTTACCCGCCCTTCGAGCTCTGAAACAATCGCGTAGTCCCCAAGCAACGATATCTGGCAAGGCCGCCGCAAATGCTGAGTAACAGTGTCCACATACTTGCCGTCCAAGTCGAAATGGCAAAGCCTCCGGTTCTCGCGATCGCAGACTAGGAGCAATGGCTGCCCATATCGTGTATCAACGGTCAACCCATGACTGCAATTCAGCGAGCCGGGCTCCGATCCCTTCCCCGAATAGCTCCTCAGATATTTCCCCTTGCCGTCGAAGTGAAATATTCGCGAATCGCCATACCCGTTGGCGATAAAGATGGACCCGTCCGTTCCCGGAACCGCAGCCGTGATCCTCCACTCATTCGGCGTTTTGAAACCAGCTTCAGGCGGAGCAGTGATCTTCAGAACCGGTGTCCCGTCCGTCTTCATCTTGACGAAGATCCAGTTTTCCTTGGGTGTTCCCTTCTGCACGGTGCAGTAGAAATACTCTGCGCCGTTCTCTTCCGCGTGCACCATCGAATGCACCTCAGGAAAATCGTGCGCGATCGTCTTGGTCAGCCTGCCGTCAGGAGCAAAGACTAGCACGCCCGTCTCGCTTTGCGTGCTGACGTAGAGGCTGCCCGCATTGTCCTGCGCGATCGCGCCATGCGTACCGCCAAAGTTCGTCCCCGCCGGCAGCGCTCCCCAACCTGTCGCGACCTCGTACGTCCACTCGCCATTTCCCGTCATAAGAACCTTTCCCGATGACTTTTCCATATTCCCCGCGCCTTCCAGCGCATGCATCGGAATAGCTGAGCTTAGTGCTACTGCTCCACCGGTTGCCAGGAAAATCCGGCGCGATCGGCTGTCGATACCTTCCTTCATGGAGTGCTCCTTGCCGCAGTTCCCTCAGGTTCCGCTGCCGTATTGAACAAGTAGAGATGGCGCAGCTGAGACATTTTCTTCAGCGGCTCCACGGACTGTGCCGTCACCTTTGTCCCGCTCAGATTCACATACCTGAGCTGCGACAACGAACTTAGCTTCCCAAGATTACTACCCGAAATCGCTGTGCCTTCAAGATGCAATGCACGCAGATTCTTGAACGTCTTCAACGTATCGCAACTCGCATCCGTAATCGCTGTGCGGGCAAGCTCCGCTTCCACAATATATGGCGCGAACTTCTGGAACTGCGCCAGCTGCGCGTCTCCGAACGAAGAAGAGACATCCACCGTGCGCAGAATCAATCCATCAGAAGCCTTGGCCGACATCGGCACCAGCTTGGCGCCGAGCGCATGTTGCATCTGCTGAATCTCAGGCATGAGACTGCTATAGTCGCCAACTGGCTGTGGCGGAGGCTCCGCCTCTTCCCTTGCAAACTTTACTCCGGGCACACTCGTTGCGGACTTCGTTGCTCCCGCTCGTATCCACGCCCGTATCCACGATATTTCTTCTGACGTCAGTGGCGTCCTGCCTTCGGCAGGCATGAAGTGCGGATCGCCCGGCTGCAGCGTCACTCGCGCCACCAGTAAGCTTGCTTCTGGCTTGCCGGCCACCACAACCGCTCCATCCTTCCCGCCTCGCATCATGTCGTCGTAGCTATCGAGCCGCAGGTCTGCCTTCGCGCTGCCCGATCCATGACACGAGACGCACTTCGCATCCAGCACCGGATGGATGTGCTGTGCATAGAAAGAATCACCCGCCTCTTTCGACCCCGAGAGCATATGCAGCGGGCCCGGCGCGTAGTGCGTCAGGTAGTCGCTGCCGTGCGTTATCGATCCGCCCTGATGTCCGGTCCAGATCAGAGCCAGAAGGCTTGCACTCAACAATGCCGGATATGCCGTCGTCTGCTCTCGCGATACCCTCAGCGGTCTCATCACAATGCAGAGCATCAGCCCGATGCACAGAACAACCGCTCCCCACATATGGCGAGACACTGTTGTCCCAGTGTCACCCGCACCATACGCAAGCATGTAGCCAAGCGCGAATGTCGGCAGCGCCAGCGCCAGCGAAGCCCTCAGAACGAAATCCGCAGCCTCGCGCAGCGCCGGACGCCTCGCGCCCGCAACCTCCAGAACCGGCACCAGCACGATCAGCCCGATCGGCAGATGCAGCAGCGTCGGATGAAACCTTCCTAGAAACTGGAGCCAGTCGCCATGCGCGTTTCCATCAAGGCGAAACAGAAATGGCAGCGCAGCAAGCACAACGCTCGCACATCCAATCCACACCCACGCTGACCGTCTGACCCGGGCGCGCTTGGCGCCCAATCGTTCCTCAGCGATCACGCGAGCAATCCGTTAATAACAGTAGCCGGCTGCGGACCGGTAAGCCGCTGATCAAGTCCCTGGAAGTCATACGTGAGCCGATTGTGATCGATCCCAAGGCAAGCAAGGATCGTAGCGTTGAAATTCCGCGCATGCACCGGATCCTTCACCACGTTGTAGCTATAGTCGTCGGTCTCCCCGTACGTGATCCCCGGCTTCACCCCGCCGCCCACCATCCAGGTCGTGAAGCACCGCGGATGATGATCCCGCCCATAATTCTCCGGGCTCAATCCGCCCTGACTGTACACTGTGCGTCCAAACTCACCGGCCCACACCACCAGCGTGTCATCCAGCAGCCCGCGACGCTTCAGATCCGTCACCAGTGCGTAGCTCGCGCGATCCGTCTCCGCGCAGAGCGTCGGCAGAGTGCCCACCACATCCCCATGTACATCCCATCCCCGCTTGTAAATCTGCGTGAATCGCACACCGCGCTCCGCCATTCGCCGCGCGAGCAGACAGTTATATGTGAAGCTCCCCGGCTGCTTCGCGTCAGGCCCATACAGATCCCAGGTGGATTGCGGTTCCTTGCTCAGATCCGTAAGCTCAGGCACCGAAGCCTGCATCCGGAACGCCATCTCGTACTGCGCAATGCGCGCGTTCGTCTCGGGGTCGCCAACCTCCGCCTGCGTCTGCCGGTTGATCTCCTCAACCGCATCCAGCATCCGGCGCCGTACTTCGCGATCGATTCCATCAGGATCGGCAAGATACAGCACCGGATCGCCGCCCGATCGCAACCCGACACCCGCATACTCCGACGACAGGAATCCGCTGCTCCACAACCGCGAAGAAACCGGCTGGTTGTTTTCCTTAGGATTCGTTTTCGTCTGCAGCACGATAAACGTCGGCAGGTTGTCGTTCATGCTGCCCAGCCCGTATGCCAGCCACGATCCCAGGCACGGCTTTCCCGGATTCATGTTTCCCGTATTCATGAACATGATCGCCGGCTCGTGATTGATCGCATCCGTATTTGTCGATTTGATAATCGTTAGATCGTCGACCATCTTCGCCGTGTACGGCAGCAGATCGCTCACCCACGTCCCCGTCTGCCCGTACTGCTTGAAGGCCCAGTGCGACGGCGCAATCGGAAACCGCGACTGCCCGGCCGTCATGCCCGTAAGCTGCTGATTCCCGCGAACAGAATCCGGCATATCCTTGTTGTACTGCGAAGCCAGGTTCGGCTTGTAGTCGAGCAGATCAACCTGCGGCGGTCCACCCGACATGAACAGATAGATCGCTCGCTTCGCCTTCGGCGCAAAATGCGGCAGCCCCAGGTTGCCGCGCCCGGGCGAAGTGACCGGGCTCTTCGTATCCGCTCCGATCGCGCGCCCGCGAAGAGCTGCATCTCCAAACAAACTTGCCAGTGCAGCCCAGCCGAGCACCTTCCCTGAGCGGCCCAGAAATTGCCGGCGCGTCTCCACCGCCGACCACTCCCGTTTCAGCCCAACCGGAATCGGTAAACCATTTACGTCAACTTCGCGTTCGCAATCGGTACAAAGCGGATGCTGCTTCATCGGGTCCTCTGCTATTTGTTCAGCGTGTCATCCAGGTTCAACATCTCGTTCGCAATCATCGTCCACGAAGCAAGCTCCGCCTCCGGTGTATTGCCCGACGGCTTGCTCTCTCCCTCGTGCACCAGCGCATGCGCCGCCTTCGGATCGCCCGCATAGTGTTTCTGCATCTGCCCTAGCGAGTTCTCAAGCACGGCCAGCGTCTTCGGGGAAGGATCCCGCGACAAAAGAATCTCGCTCATCCGGTCGATCCGGTCTTCCGGCTTCGGCCCGGCTTCATGAATCACACGCTCCGCCAGCGCACGCGCCGCTTCGATCCACTGCACGTCGTTCATCGTCACCAGCGCCTGCAACGGCGTATCCGTCCGCTGCCGCCGCGTACACACCGCATCCCGCACAGGCGCATCGAAAGCATCCATGTTTGGCGGCGACGCCATCCGCTTCCAGTACGTGTACATACTTCTCCGGTAAAGGTCCTGTCCATGATCCTGCGCGTAAATCAGTGTGTCGCTGGTTGGATAGCTCACTTGCTCCCACACATTCGCCGGCTGGTACGGCTTCACGCTGGGTCCTCCAATCTTCCCGACCAGCAGCCCGCTCGATTGCAGCGCAATATCCCGGAGCATCTCGCCGTCCATGCGGAAGCGCGGCCCATGCGACAGCAGCAGGTTGCGCGGATCCTTCTTTAATTGCTCAGGGCTCGATTTCGCACTCTGCCTGTATGCCGCCGACATAACCATCAGCTTGTACATGTGCTTTACGTTCCAGCCGCTATCCCTGAACTCCACCGCCAGCCAGTCGAGCAATTCAGGATTGGACGGCCTCTGTCCCATGATCCCGAAGTCTTCCGTCGTCTCGACAATCCCCGTACCAAACAGCTCGTACCACATGCGGTTGACCGTCACGCGCGCTGTCAACGGGTTTTCCGCGCTCACCGTCCACTTCGCCAGCGCCAGCCTGTTCTGCGGTATCCCCGCCGGAAGCGCCGGGAGATAGTGCGGCGTGTTCGCCTCCACTCGTTCGGTGCGAGCCGCATAGTTCCCGCGTTCCAGCACGCTCGCATACGCCAGTGTCGGCTTCTCCCATGCCACCTGCGTCACATCGCCGCCCGATGAGATTTGATCGAGTTGTGCGTCCAGCGCATGCATCTGCGTGTATGCCGAGCGAAATGCCGGGTCCACATTGTTCAGGTAGAACTCGCTCGCCACATGCCACTGATCTTCAGTCCATTGCGACGTCGGCTTCGCAGCGATCTCCGCCACGTAGTCCTCAAACGGCAGACGGCCCGCTTCATCCTGCGCGAGGGAACGTCCGTACAGCCGGATGTCCTGATACCGGAACTCCTTTGCAGGATTCTCCGCGGGCGCGCGCCATCCAAGCTGCATCGGCGCACTCGTCCGAATGCTCGCGCCATGCAGCGTGTCGGTCTCAACCTCCGTCGCCGCAACCTTGCCGTCGATATATACCTTGACTCCCGCAGCATGACCGGACCCGTCGTAGGTAAAGAAGATGTGTCTCCACTCGCCGTCCGTCGGCAGCGGCGCAACCGTCGACACGCGTATCGCCACCAGCGGAGTCGTATCCGGAGCCTCTTTCTTCTCTGGCTTTTTCTCTTCCTTCTTTTCTTCTTTCTTCTTCGGCTCCTTCTTCTCCGGAGGCTTGTACGCCGATAGCTCCTTCTTGGTCAGGTTCTGCGGCGACGGATAGTGGAACATCTCTTTCTTGTCCGGATGTTTCTTGTCCTTCACTTCCTTCGGCGCTGAATTCACCAGCTCGACCGTGATCACGCCATTCCGTACCGCAAGATCCCAGCCGCGATCATGCTGCTTCGTATCCATTTTCGAGATCATTGCGCCCGGGGTGTCATCCACTGCGAAATAAGGCGCCGACCGGAACATGAACCACCCGCCTGCCGAGAACGCCTGATTCCCCTCAAAGTCTCCCGACCTATCCAGGACCACCCGCGTATTCGATTGCATTCGGAAGTCCGGCCACAGCCAGGTCGTCTCGCCCCATTGCGGAGCCACCATCGCCGCCTTGAATGTCGTCGGGCTAGCCTGCGGAGCGCTGTTATGCAGAACGTCGCCCTTCCCTTCATCCAGCCGCAGTCTCACCAGCAGCTTGTCTGTCGAAACGCCTCGCGGCGCATCCTTGTGCGACGCAATCCATTTGCGGACCAGGTCGCGCTCGTGTAGCCGCATCGATCGAATCTGGCTGCGGATCTCTGATCGCTTCGCATACACTCGGTCGTACGCATCGCGATTCTGCGCACGTGGAATCCGCACAACCGGCGACCAAACCGGGCGATCGCCGTTGAACGGCTTCTCATCAATGTTGTTGAAGAATGCGCTAAGCGAATAAAAATCCTTCTGCGTCGTCGGATCGAATTTGTGATCGTGGCAAACCGCGCAGCCAACCGTCAGGCCCATAAACGCAGCTCCATAAGCCTCTGTCCGGTCGCGCGCAATGTTGAATTTCAGTTCCTCCGCGATCGTTCCGCCTTCATTGCTGCTCTCGCCGAGCCTTACGTACCCGCTCGCAATCAGCGGATCGAGGTCCTTGGCTGGCATCAGATCTCCTGCGATCTGCTCCATCGCAAACTGATCGAACCGCTTGTTGCTGTTGAACGCTCGGATCACATAGTCGCGATAAGGCCAGATGTGCCGGCTGTTGTCATAGTGCAGTCCGTACGTATCGGCATATCGCGCATAGTCCAGCCAATAACGCGTCCGCTGCTCCCCGTACGTCGGCCTTGCCAGAAGATTGTCCACCAAATGCTCATAAGCATTCGGCGAATTGTCCTTCTCGAACGCCCGCACCTCTTCCGGAGTTGGCAACAGTCCAGTAAGGTCCAATGTGACGCGGCGAATCAGAGTCGCCTTGTCGGCTTCAGGCGACGGCTGCAGCCCAGCCTTCTCAATCTTCGCCAGCACGAAATGGTCGATCGCATTCTTCGGCCAGTCTGCATGCGACTTTGACTCTGGAGTCTGTGGCCTTATCGGTGCTTCAAATGCCCAGTGCGGCCGATACACCGCTCCCTCTTTGACCCACTCCTTCAGCGTGGCGATCTCCGCGTCGCTCATCGGCTTGGCTTCGCCCTGGGGGTTCTGCGGCATCAGGTAATGCGCATCATGCGACTCGATCCGCTTGATCAGTTCGCTCCGCTCCGGATGTCCCGGCACAATGGCATCGGGGTGCCCCTGGCGCTTCTTTTCTGCATACTCAGCCAGGTCAAGCCTCAGCCCGGCCTTCCGCATCTCCGGGTCCGGCCCATGGCAGGCAAAACACCTCGCTGCGAGAATCGGCTGCACGTCCTGGTTGAAGTCCAGTTTTTTTCCGGCTTCTTGGGTCGCCGTATGATGGCACCCGGCGGCAAAAGTGACTACCGCCGCAAGAATTGCAGCTTCCAGTTTCCGCACACCCTGAAGAGCTCGGGCTTCCGACCGTCGCACCGTGAAGATCGTAGGCAAAGCTTGGTTTGCTCCCTGAAAAGAACTACTTGGAACCTGATCGTCTTGATCTGGAAAGGAGTACTGGGGAACGTGTCGAAGGGCAACTTTCCAGAGAGCAAAAGTTTCTCACCTTGAAAAGGTTGTTGTCTATGGCGCCTCAAAGAGTGCCTGCGGAAGGTTTGTATCAAGGGGCACGGCTATATCCGGGCCATAGTACTCGTAAACCAAAACATGGGTCTCTAGCCTCGTGGAAGCTGCCCGCGCTCAGCTGCCCTGTTCCTTATGATCTCCGCCAGTTCTCACTGACGGTATAAAGACCTCAAATGTAGTTCCGCTTCTTCCCGGCAGCTGGCACGATCGGAAACGTATCGTCCCTTGATGCCGTGTCACCAGCGACCTCGACACCCAAAGCCCCAGTCCGGACCCCCGAAGCTGCTTGGTAGTGAAGAACGGATCGAAGATGTTCGCTCGAATATCGGCGGGAATTCCAGCCCCTCGATCATGAACGGTCACTCGATTCCCCTGATGTCCAGCCCTTTCTACCGAACTCAGGCGGACGGTCACCTCAGTGCCCGGTGACGATACTTCGATTGCGTTGCGAATCAAATTGCTGAAAACCTGGACTAGCTGCCCCGAAAAGCCTCGAACTTTTCCTGCCGCCTGCTTATGGAGTGTCAGACGCACGCGGTGCACCGCCGCGGATCGATCCATCATCCCGGTAACGTCCTCGAGAAGCTCGCCGAGGTCGACTTCAATTGGCTTGTCCGTGTCTCGATGAAATGACAGGCTCTGCTTCGTAATTCGCGAAACCCGGTCCAGTTCTCTCGCAGCAGCCTCCAGCAATGGCTGGGTCATCTGCATGGAGTCACTGGACCTCGCGAGAAAAATCAGATTTGTCAGCGCTTCCAGCGGATTGTTGATCTCATGGGCGATCGCATTTGCCATCTTGCCGCTCGCTGAAAGCCTCTCCGCCATGCGCAACGCATGTTCGGCCAGCTTTCGGTCGGTGGTATCGGCAAGAATCAACACCTTCTCTCCCTCCGCCGCTCGCCCGTCGATCCGGTTGACTGAAACCTGCAAGGCTCGCTTGCCGAAACCATACTCCGCGCTGAAGCGCTGGTCATTCCCGCTTAACGGCTCACTCGTGCCAATCATTCGTTCAAGCAGCAACGCTGCGCTCTCTCCAGCCTGTAACTGTGCCGCCACGCCGCACATGCCAAAGAAAGCGCTGTTCCATCGAACAATGCAACCCTGCTCATCAATCAGCGCCACGCCTTCTAAAAGAGAATCAAACGTGGTCTGCCATTGGTCAGACGACTTCCTCGATGCTGTTTCCGCTGCTCGCAGTCGCAGGAGCGCTCGCACGGTCGCCACCAGGACCATGCGATCGATAGGGTGTGTGATGTACGCGTCAGCACCTGCATCGAGCGCCTTTACCCGGTCGTCATTCGATACAAAAGATGCGGAAACCTGCAGAATCATGATCGAACTGGTCACCGGGTCGGCCTTCAGTCTCCTGCACACGTCATAGCCCGACATGTCAGGAAGCTGAACATCCAGAATGATCAGATCAGGGTCTGTGAGCGCAAGCTCAAGGGCTCGCGCGCCTCGGTCTACGCCTTCGCAGAGGTATCCTGCGTTCCTCAGAATGCGCTCGAGAACGTACCGGTTCTCCTCCCGGTCGTCCACAATCACGACCCGTCCTGGGCGACTCTCAACCATTCGATTCTGTTGTCATATCCTCGGGTGATACTCCGGCGGATTTCGCCCAGTCAAGAAACGGCTTCGCCGACAACCTGGACGACACCTCCGCCTTCTTGATTACCGAGGCATTCAACGTCTCAAGCTCTGACCGCTCTGATTCTGAAAGATCTTTGGACGTGTAGATCAGAACCGGCAATTTTTCAGTTGCTGAACTTCCACGAAGCTTTCGAAGCACGTCAAACCCGCTCATATCCGGCATCAGGATATCCAAAATCACAGCGTCGGGAATCTCCTGCTCGATGGCGGCAAAAGCATCCGTCCCATTGGAAGCTTCACGAATGTTCAACCACGGCTGGTCGAGCAGATCGCGAAGGATGTACCGTGCGATCTCGTTGTCATCGACCAGCAAGATCCGGCGGCTTTCGGCCTGAGATACCCGGCTGCGCAGTTCCTGTAAGAGCACATCGCGGTCTACAGGCTTCTGCAGGAATGCGCTCACCTCGTACTGCCTCGCAGTTTCTGACTCATCGCTGGCGCTGCTTGCGATGCAGACAAGATCAGGCCACCGTTCGCGAACCCGAGTCAGAAAGCCCCAGCACAGTTCTTCTTCCAGATACACGTCCGCAATCACAGCTGCCGGGGCATGTCTCGCGGTCCAGACCTCAGCCTGCGCTACATTTGCAGCGAGAATCGCCTGGAACTCCGAGTTGCGCAAATACGATTCGAACAGCCGCGCTGTTTCGATGTTGTCTTCCAGAATCAATACGGGCGAGCGGTGATACTCGGGCGCGGGCGGCATCTCCGCTTCATCAGCCTCAAGCTTTTCACCCACATAGATCGCCGGGATCCGGACAAAGAACGTCGAACCCTTCCCCAGTTCACTCTCCAGCCAAATGCTTCCGCCAAGCAGCTTTGCGAGATTCCTGCAGAGCGGCAGGCCCAATCCTGTGCCCCTGTACTTATCCTGCAAAGGGTTATCAACCTGGCTGAATTCCTTGAAGATCGTGTCGTGATGCTCCGGCGCGATTCCGATTCCGGAGTCTGCAACCCGGAACTCCACCTCTTCTCCCGAGACCATCCTCGCTGCCACAGTCACGCTGCCATCCGGCGTGAACTTGATTGCGTTCGAGATCAGGTTCCTCAATATCTGCGAAACCTTGCCCTCATCTGTCCGCAGCGGAACCAGATCATCTGTCGCATCGAAAATCAGGTTCACTGACGTGTTGTCCGCAAGCAGCGGCTTCAGCATCCCCTTCAACGCGCTGAACAGTTCATGGATCTCGAACCGCTTAGGCCGCATACGAACTTTACCGGCTTCCACCTTTGCCAGATCCAGCAAGTCGTTCACCAGCTCCTGCAGAACGCGCGCCGAAGACTCGATATACCGGATCTGCTTCAACTGCTCTTCCGTCAGATCTCCATCCATCCGGTCCATCAGCATACGCGCCAGGCTGATGATCGAATTCAGCGGTGTCCGAAACTCGTGCGAGACGTTCGACAGAAACTTCGTCTTTAATTCCGACGCGCGCCGCAGATAGTCCGCCCGCTCATCCAGTTCTGCATACAGGGCCACCACTCCGCGATTCGTATCTTCGAGCTCTCGGTTGAGCAACTCCAGCTCTTCCTGGCGCGTCCGCAGTTCCTGCAGCGTCTTCAGCAGTTCCTGGTTCTGCTGTTCAATCTCCTCGAACGGGTTGCTCGGAATCCGTCCCTGGATCTTCTGCTTAAGTTCCCGTGCCGATCGTTCCGTCCAATTGTTTCGGAACCGCGGCAGCACCTTGCCCATACGAATAATCGTGCCGCTCTGCGAGGTCGCGATCTCAAAGTCATCCATGAGGCGTTTCGTGCCAATGATCCCCATGCCCATCCCGGTCATCGACCGGTACCGGCCCTCCAGAACTTCTTCGAGATTCGGAATCCCTCCTCCCGTATCGGTAACTTCCACCTCAATGCGTTGCTGTTCGAGGTCAAGCGAAAACGCAACCTTTCCGTTGCTTGCATACCGGAAAGCATTCCGCGCTATCTCTGACGTTGCTGTAGCAAGCCGTATCTGGTCCTGGTTGTCCAACCCAAGCTCCGCTGCAACTTCGCGCGCGCGCTGCCTTGCCTGAACGACATCCCGTTCAGACTGGAGCGCAATCTGGAGAATGGGTACTGACATAGTTCAAGCAGCTTTCAACACAACTACGCCGGCATCGTCACGATGACGGCGAAAATCGCGAATCAGCGCTCCGCAAATCAGCGCCGGATGCCTCAGAATCAGTCCCGGATATGCATGCAGATCCCACCTGGAATGCAATCCATCAGAATGCATCACGAAAACCGAATCCGGTGACCACTCGGTATTGAACTCCTGAACCCGGGCAACCGTCATACCAAGGGTCCCATTGTGAGAAATCAAACTCCGTGATGCTCCCTTGCTGAGAATCGAAGCCGAAATATTTCCAATGCCCGCGTAGATGACCTTGCCTTCGCCAGGGAGCACTTCAACGACAGCCGCCACCGCTCCGCGAGTCTTCTTCAGCGCATCGTGCATGTAGCCAAGAATCTCTCCGGGACTCTTCGATATCCGCTGCCGCACGGTAGCAACCGCCTCCTGAGCAGCCTCGGCAGCTCCTATCCCATGCCCCAGCCCATCCGCCAGAACAGCAACTGTGCGCGCGGGTGTGTGATCGCAATACCAGCCGTCCCCGCAAACTCGCTCCCCCGGATAGGGCAACGCTACTCCTGCAAAATCGATGTGGTCCCTGGCAGGCCCTTCGCCCACTTCCAGCAGAACCATCGTGCCGCCCTTGCCCGTGAAAACCTCAAAGTGCCTGGCCAGCCGTTTCATTGCTCCAAGTCCGGCTCCCATGGTGCCGGCCGTCGAAAACCCATCCTTCATGGCTTCAGCCAGGTTCTCAATGCCGCGGCCGCTATCCAGCGCCAGAATTCTCGCCAGCGGACCGCCAGAATTGTCGAGCCCCGCTATGATGACCTGCCCCCCGCCGCCGTGGATCAGCACATTACGCGCTACTTCCGTAGTTAGAATGGCAAGCTCGCCCGCACGCGTCTCATCCAGCTTCAACTTGATTGCCGCAGCAGCAGCCGTGCGACGCACCTCGCCGACCGAGCTTGCATCCTTGATAGCAACGCTTTCTGTAAAGGCTATTTCCATCGCACCGCGGTGATCCGGGTCCCCTTCCCTACCTCTGTTTCGATGCTGAAATCGTTCACCAGGCGCTTGCTGCCTCCGAGACCCAGCCCCATCCCATTACCGGTAGTGAAGCCATCCTTCAGCGCGTCTTCAATGTTGGCGATACCCGGTCCCTGATCCTCGAAGACCATCTTCAACCCAGAGCGCGCACCGTTCACGATGACCTCCACTGTCATGGAGCCACCCTTGCCATGGTCGAGCGCGTTGCGAGCCAGTTCGCTCGCCGCGGTCACCAGCTTGGTCTGGTCGACAAGGCTGAACCGCAGCTCTACCGCCAGCTGCCTCACCTTCTGCCGGGCGAGCACCACGTCGTTCGAGTTCTTTACTGGAAGAACCTCACGCTTCTGTACGCTCATCTTCTGATCCAGTAATTGAGTTACCGTAGAGCAGCTCCATTCCCGCTTCGACGCTCAGCGCAGTCCGTACACCCGTGAGCGACATGCCAAGTTCCACCAGCGTGATCGCCACTGCCGGCTGCATGCCCACCACCACCGTCTCAGCTCCCAGCACCCTCGACATCCCCGCGATATTCGCAAGCATGCGGCCGATAAACGAATCCACGATCTCGAGAGAGGAAATATCGATCAAGACTCCCGTCGACCCCCAGTCCGAAATCCGCTCCGTCACGTCATCCTGCAGCTGAAGCGCCAGCTTGTCGTGCATGTCGACCTGGATCGTGATCAGCAGCAGCGACCCCATCCGCAAAACCGGAATTCGCTCCATCACTCCTCCCGCTTGCCGAAGAGCCCGCTCAGCGGATTGGCCGCCGCTGCGGCAGCCGTCTTAACCACAGCACGCCCGCTGCGCTGCAGGGCAAGTCCAAACGCATCCGAAAGCTTCGCCTTCGTGATCACATCTTCAAGATTGATCCCCAGGTGAACGATAGTCTGCGCAATTTGCGGCCTTACACCGCTAATGATGCATTCGGCGCCCATCAGCCGTGCCGCTGTGATCGTCTTCAACAGGTGCTGCGCCACCAGTGTGTCCACCGTCGGCACGCCCGTGATGTCGATAATCGCGTAGCGTGAATTCGTCGCCACCACCGCCTGCAGCAGGCTCTCCATCACCACCTGCGTGCGCGCGCTGTCCAACGTCCCGATAATGGGCAACGCAAGGATCCCATCCCACAGCTTCACGACCGGCGTCGAGAGCTCCAGCAACTCCTGTTGCTGGCGCATGATCAGTTCCTCACGCGTTGCCGTATAAGCCTCGGTGGTGATGAGAGCCAGACTGTCCAGCAGCCGTGTCGAAGACCATACCGTCTCGAACAACTGGTCCGGGCTCTTGCCCATCTTGTCGCGGATAAGCACAAACAGCGGTTGCTTCAACGACAGGACAAACGTCGCTACATCCGTCGGCGAGAATCCCTGACGCGCCCGCGACGCTGAAATTGAGCTCAGCAGTTCCCGAGTCCCATTCCACCCAGCTCCGGAGAGATTCTCAGGGCCGCTCGTCTTTACCCCTTCCACAATCTCCTTGAGTATCGAGCCACACTGCTCGTTCATCTCGGCCTTGCTGATCAGGTCGGCTCGTTCCACTGACGAAGACATCGTACGGATCCACTCCGTGCGAAGCCGGTCTTCATTCTGAGAAATAATCTCAGCCAAATCGTTCATTGAATTCTCCGAAATGCTGCTGTCACTTGATTGATGATTTGGTTTGAACCACGGGGGGGACGTGGTCAGGCGGGTCGACCTCTCTCTTTCAGTGGGAGAACCGAACTTGCGCTAGTTCTGCGATTCCAGAATTTCCTTCAAGGCATCCTGCAATGCCTCGTTTCCTTCCCATTTCCCGACAAACTTTTTCACTTTGAAGAGACCGCACATCTGCTTCTGCTCTTCACCCAATATCGACCACACGATGAGTGGAATGGTCCGCAGACTTGGATTGCTGTGCCAGAAGCGCAGCAATTCATATCCGCTTTCTATTCCAAAATCAAGGTCTAGCAGAATTCCATCTGGAAGTTTGGGCCCGTTGGCAAGCCTGTCCTCGAGGAAAACTCGCGCTGCGTATGGGCTCGTCTTGCCCTCTACCTCTGCGAACCCCACGGCTCGCGCCGAATCTGCAGCATTCTTTAAATCTTTTGCTTCGTTCTCTACCACCAGGAGCAGACCAGATTGCTTCATACGTACACCCGCTTACATGAACGAAGTTTAGCCCATGGAAGTAAATCAGAAAAAGAACAAACTTCGCGACTCATGTAAAGAAAGGCGGCCCTTGAGTATCGACCTCAATCGGAGCAACCTTTGCACATTCTGTTGCATCGCTGAGCCCGCACTGCGGATAGCATATCTCCCGCGATCTTAGAGCTACTCGAAATAGGTTGCCGTTGTGGTGTCCGTCTCCCAGATGGTGCAATCCTTCACCCTGACCCGGCCCTTAGTCATCTCAGAGAGCTGTTCGTTCGTCTGGTCATAGAAATACTTTGCGATATTCTCGGCCGAAGGATTCAGCGTCGTAAAAGGTTCCAAATCGTTCAGCATCTGGTGATCGATCCTGTCGATCACCGGCCGCATGACCTGCTTCAGCAGCTTGAAGTCAAGCAGCAGCCCAGCCTCGTCCAGCTCCTTCCCATGCAGCGTCACCCGAACCTTATAGTTATGCCCGTGCGGATTCTCGCACTTGCCCCTGTAGTTCCTTAAATAATGTCCGGAGGAGAACCCGCCCTCCACGGTAACTTCAAACATCAGCGATCACGTCCTCGCGGGGAGACGTCCCCGCCTCTTAATTCTATTTGCTTTCGCAGTTCCCCGTGGGCCCCAGTCCCGGGGTCTCTCGTCCCCTCGCCCTTTGCGGGTGCTGGGTGCCCCATAACCTGCCCTGAGCTGGTCGAAGGATCTCCCGATTTGGAGACATGCGAGACCAGGATCTTCATCGGCCGGCCACCGGCAGATTCTTGCCAGATTCCCGGGTGTCCCATCCAGGCTCTGCCTGGGTGAGAAGGATTACCTATTCTGCTGGCGGCTCTCGCAACTCGCGCCTTCTCTTCCGCTCATCGACCCGCTGCGCCTCGCTCCTGCGATCTACCTGCTCAAATAGATTGCTGAACACCGCAATCAGCGCACATCCCAGAGCCGACAGCAGCATCACCAACGCAACCATGCGCCATAGCGATCCATTCGCCGGCAAACCCGGCTGAAAGCTCGAAGGCACTAGCGTCATAGCACCCGAAAGCAGCGCAAAGAACGCCAGTGCCCCAGCCAGGATGTAGAAGTTCCGCGACACAATGATCTCAATCTAAGACTGCGGAATGGAATCGGTCTGTATCAGGGCATGACTTCGAGTCATGCCGAAAGCATTCTGAAGAAGGCACTTGGTCTTCAGCCCCTGCTCCTCGTACCCTCCCGAACCCTATCCCTTGACCTAATTCTAGTCTCCCGCTACTCCGCCAACTCCCCGGCGTCCACCACCTGAACGCCAGCCCTCACGAACTCTTCCTCCATCGCCTGCGCCGACCCGTTCAGATCGATCGCCCTGCACGCATCTTTGAGCACCACTGCCTCAAACCCCAGCCGCCGTGCATCCAGCGCCGAATACCCTACGCAAAAGTCATAGGCCAGGCCCGCCAGAAACACCCTCCCGAACCCGCGCTCCTTCAGATACCCACCCAGCCCAGTCGCCGTCGCGTGATCATTCTCGAAGAACGCCGAATACGAATCGATCGTCCGATGAAACCCTTTCCGCACGATCAACTCCGCCCGCGTCAAATTCAGGTCGGAATGAAAACCCGCACCTGCGGTGCCCTGCACGCAGTGATCCGGCCACAGCGTCTGCATCCCATAGCTCAACTCCGCCTGCTCAAACTGCTTCTTCCCCGCATGCGCCGAAGCAAAGGAAAAGTGATCCGGAGTATGCCAATCCTGCGTCAGCACAATATGCTCAAACCGCTCCGCCACCCGATGGATTACCGGGATAACTTCATCCCCGCCCGCAACCGCCAGCGCCCCACCCGGACAGAAATCATTCTGCACATCGATAACAATCAACACATCGTCGGAGATGATGTCCATGAATCCTCTCTAAGAACGATATGCTCCCATCCTGAGGTACAGCCATAAATCGGGAGAATGTCTGCTTAGGGGCTAGGCTTGATCGCTTGATAGAATCCCGCTGTGAAAAGCCGACGAGAGTTCCTTTCATCTGCCACCGCAGCCGGCCTGCTGCTCTCCGTCGACGGCTCCTTGATCTCCGGCCCGAACTCTTCGGCAGCCGCAATCGAAAATCAATTCCTCTCAGCACGATTCGACACAGCCTCAGGACTCATACATGCCGAACGCAAAGATGGAACCGCCCTGCTTCGCAATGCCGTAGCCCGCGCGACCCTCTCAAGCGCAACCCTTTCCACTTCAGATTCCGATTACGCACGGAAATATTCCATCCGGCCCTGCCGGAATGCACTAGGCAATGGTCGCCAGCTCTCTGCCACTTGCACCGACCATCGCCGTCAACTCGACTTCGAAATTCAGCTCACCCTTTACGACGGCAGAAATGCTCTCCAGATCGAGGTGATCTGCCGAAACGCATCGAAGAGCGATCTGAACCTCTTGAAGATCGAGCCAGTGCGAGCAGTGTTGGAGGAAGAAGCAGATTGCGGTTGGCCTGACGCTGAAAAGGCCCTCACTAACGGCTACCTCTACGCCGATCCTGGACGCGTCGAGGATCTGGGACAGGCCAATCGTCATGCCGTCACCAGCATGTGGAACATGGGCTTCCATCGCGGAGAGCACAGCGAAGGGCTCGTCATAGGCTACCTGGAAAACGACGTGGCCACGGGACGCATCTCTGCGCTATACGACCACACCGTTACGCCTGCGCAGTCCCAGGGCGGTATGTCCCTGACCATTGAGTCCCTCTACAACCTGGGCTTTGTTTTGCGTCCCGGCGCATCGATCAGTTCTGGAAAGGTCATCTTCAACATTGCCGCGGATACCTTCACAGCACTGGAAACCTTCGCGCAAAGCATCGCCGACCTCCACCAGTTCCGCTTGAATCCCATCATCAATGGATGGTGCAACTGGTACTACACGCATGAGTACATCAGCGAGGATGAAGTCCTCAAAAACGCCGACTTCGCCGCACGCTATCTGAAGCAATACGGCCTCGAATTCATCCAGATCGACGCCGGATGGTTCCGAACGTACGGCGACTGGGAGGGCAATGAGCGCTTTCCGCATGGAATGAAGTGGCTCGCCTCCCAGATCCGAGAGCGTGGCTTGCGAGCGGGCATATGGCTTGCTCCCTACTGCATTGCAGAAGGTACAGATCTCTTCACACACCATCAGGACTGGCTCATTACCAACACCGAAGGCAAGGTCAAGCAGTGTGGCGGCGGCCTGACGACGCCACAAGTTGGTCCCTACGGCATCCCGAGTTTGATGAAAAAGGTATACGGGCTCGACATCACTCATCCAGACGCCGCCGATTGGCTCCGCGAACAATGCCGGAGGATCAGTGCTGATTGGGGCTACGACTTCCTCAAGATCGATTTTGTGGAGTGGTCTCTCCTCAGCGCGGAACGCTATCACAATCCATCCGTCAGCCAGGCAGCCGCTTATCGACTCGGGATGCAGACCATCCGCGAGGGCATCGGGCCAAAATGTCATCTTCTTGACTGCGGCCCAATGAACTGCACCGTGGGTCTGATCGATAGCGCGCGCATCGAGCTTGACCAGCCTCACCTCACGTGGGAACAATACACCGCCAATTCCAACAGCAACGCTCCGGCAATGGCAAAGCGGTACTACTTCAACCGCAAGACGTGGACCAACGATGCCGACCATCTCGGTCTCGCCCTGCTCACCGTGCCGCAAGCGAAGGCCGCTGCGTCAATCATTGCTTTGTCCGGTGGCACGATGATCTCTGGTGATCGCCTTGTCGATCTCGATCCCGAGCGCCTCGAGATCCTCCGCAAGGTCTTCCCGTCCTACGGTGTTGCCGCCCGCCCTATCGATCTCTTCGAAACAGACAAGCCCGAAATATTCGAGCTTCCCATCAAAACGAGTTTTGGCGAATGGTCCGTGGTGGCTCTCTTCAACTACTCGAATGGCACGTCAGACAAGCGTGTCCCGTTTTCTCGCCTGCGGCTTCCCAAAAGCAACTCTTATGTCGCCTTCGAGTTCTGGAGCCAGCGGCTCGCAGGCGAATTTAAGACCGACCTGACGTACAGCGTCATGCCTCAATCGGTCGCTCTCTTCGCCGTTCATCCTCGAAAAGAAGTTCCTTTTGTGTTGTCGACTGACCGCCACTTCACGCAGGGCGCCGTGGAGTTGGCAGAAGCGAAATGGGACGCCTCGAAAAACACCCTGATCGGAACCTCAAAAGGCCCCACTGGCTCCGCACACAGAATGACGGTATACATCCCGGCTGCGTACCGCTGGAACACCACTCATCCGGGCTACGTCGAAGACCTTGGCAACTATTCAGTTCGTCAAACCGCCCCGGACCTCCTCTGCGTGCGGCCCCGATTCGACACAAGCCAAACCGTCAGCTGGCAAATCAACTTCCAGCGCGCCTGACTTAGCCTCTCGTTCCCTTGTCCCCTTGTTCCCCGGTCCCCTGCCTCTCAAAAAACTCCGCCACATCCGTGATCGTCGCCGTCATTCGGTACGGCGGCAAACTCTGCAGGAAAGTCTGTCCATAACGCTGCTTCCGGATTCGCGGATCGAGCAGCACCAGCACCCCGCGATCCTCCAGCGAACGAATCAGCCTTCCAAAACCCTGCTTCAGAGTCAGCACCGCCGACGGCACCTGGTAGTCGAAGAACGGCTTTCCGCCCGCCTCCTCGATCGCCTTCATCCGCGCCATCACCACCGGATCGTTCGGCACTGCAAACGGCAGCTTGTCGATAATCACGCAGCTCAGCGCCTCGCCCTGTACATCCACTCCCTGCCAGAAACTCGATGTCCCGAACAGCACCGCATTCGGTGTAGACCGAAACTCCTCGAGCAGCGCCTTTCGCGGGGCCGTCCCGTGCAGCAAAATCGGATACTCCAGCACCGGCAGCAGCCGCTCATACAGATCGCGCATCTGCGCGTAACTCGTGAAAAGACAGAATGCCCGCCCCTTCGACAGCTCCAGCACGCGGCGAATGGTGTTCGCCGCCGCCTCCGGAAACTCCGGATCGCGCGGGTCCGGCATCGTTGGCGGTAGGTAGAGGAGCGCCTGCTCCCCATACCGGAAATGCGAAGGCACCACCAGTTCCCGCGCCTCCGTCATCCCCACCCGCTTGCGCACATGCTCGAATCCCCCCTGCACCGTCAGCGTCGCCGAAGTCAGCACCACAGTCGGTATCGACTCGAACACCATCTCATGCAGCAGCTCCGAAACATCAATCGGCGTCGCCTGCACAAATGTATGCCGATTCTGCCCCCGCCCAAGGGTGCCCCCGGTCCCTAGCCTCTGGGGACCGGGGTTACGCCCCGCCCCGCCTTTATCCGCGCCGCCCACTACCCGCCGCTCCAGCCAATACACCATGTTGCTCGAGTTCGACTCGAGCAGAAACTCAAGCTCCGCCCTGATTCGCGCCACCCGCTTCCGCAACCCCGGAGCCTCATCGATATCCTCCAGCAGCTCCATCTCCGACTCGAGCAGCCGCAGCGTGTTCCGTAGAGAGAGATACAGGTCACCCGACATCTCCAGAAACTCCTCGCGATTTTCGAACGGCTGCCGTCCATCGCTGCTCATCGGCAGACTCGCAAAGAACATCCGCGCTCGATCCCGCAGCTGCTGCGTCGCTGCCGGAAACTTCTCCGCCCCCGCCTTCCCTCGCAGCTGAGTATCCGTGTCCCGCGCCAGCTCTTCGAACCGCAGGTTCGACACCGACAGTCCGAAATAGCTCGACGCAACCTCCTCCAGCTCATGCGCCTCGTCGAAGACTACCGCCGCCGCCTCTGGCAGAATCCCCGCATCCGCAGCGCCCGCCGCCTCCTGCTTCACCGCCAGATCGGCGAAGAACAAGTGGTGATTCACGATGATGATGTCTGACTCGAGCGCCCTCCTCCGCATCTCCGTGATGAAACACCGCCGGTAATCCGGACACGTCGACCCCAGGCAGGCCTCGCTCCGCGCATCCAGTTTGTGCCATAGCGCGCTTGTCTCTGGCAGCTCGTTCAGCTCTGACCTGTCCCCGGTCTCCGTCACCTTCTCCCATTCCGCGATCTGCCGGTACTGGTCGATCTCTTCCAGCCCCGACAGAATCGGCTGATCTCGCAGGGTTACCAGCTTGTGCCGGCATAGGTAGTTCGCCCGCCCTTTCATGTAGCAGACCCGTAGCTCCCCCAGCAGCGACTCCAGAAACGGTATGTCCCGGAAGAACAACTGATCCTGCAGCGCCTTCGTCCCCGTCGACACAATCACCCGCTGTCCCGTTCGCAAAGCCGGAAGCAGATAAGCCAGCGTCTTCCCGGTTCCCGTCCCAGCCTCCACGATCAGGTGCCGCCGCTCCCTGAGAGCTAGCTCCACCGCTTTCGCCATCTCCAGCTGCCCAGGCCGGTACTCATACGGCAGCGGCGACTTAGCCAGAACTCCCCCCGGCGAGAAGAACTCATGAAGGGTCGGCAACGTTCGATTTGAGGTCTGTGCGGTGGCCATCTGCGCCGGATACTCCCTCCATCATAGGTCCAACTCCGATGGCGAACGAAATGCGAAATCCCACTGCACACAATTCATCCCTAATCGATCCCGAATCGGGCCCACATCGCCTCCCGTAAACTGGAAGAGCCGCATTCGCAATCTCGGAGTAAGTCTTTTGCCCACCTATCGCAGATCCGTAATCCCCGCCGGGCCCGGCGCTGAGACCCTTCCCCTCATCGCCATCGTCGGCCGTCCCAACGTGGGCAAGTCCACCCTCTTCAATCGCCTCACCCGAAGCCGCCGATCCATTGTCGGAGATGAGCCCGGCATCACCCGCGACCGCATCTACGGCGAATTCGAGTGGGACGGCCGCCGCTTCCGCCTCGTCGACACTGGCGGTATCGTCCCCGACGACCCCGAACTCATTCCCACCGAGATCTACAACCAGGCCAAAGTCGCGCTCGACGAAGCCCAGGCCATCATTATGGTGGTCGACGCCCGCACTGAGCTCGCGCGCCCCGACTACGACCTCGCCCGGCTGCTCACTCGCGGCTCGAAGCCCGTCTTCCTCGCCGTCAACAAGGTCGAAGGCGAGGCCATGGCCCTCGAAGCTGAAAACTTCCGCCGCCTCGGAATTCGCGATCTCCATTCGATCAGCGCCGAACACGGCCTCGGCATCGGCGAACTCCTCGACGCCGTCACCGCCACCATCCCCGAACAACCTGAAATGCTTTCCATCACCACCAGACAGGACTCCGACGAGCCTGCCGTGGACGAACGCGAAGCGCATTCGCCGACCGCGCAGGTCCCGCATAGGACCCACGGTGAATTCGAACAGCACGAAACCGCCGTCGCCATCATCGGCCGCCCCAATGTCGGCAAATCGACTTTGCTCAATGCCCTCACCGGCACCTCCCGCGCCATCGTCTCTCCTATCGCCGGAACCACGCGCGATGCCGTAGACGAGACCGTTGAGTATGAAGGCGACACTCTCCGCTTCGTCGACACCGCCGGTATCCGCCGCAAAGGCAAAACCAATCTCATGGCCGAGAAGCTTTCCGTCGTCATGGCTCGCCGCCACCTCGAAGCCGCCGACGTCGCACTCCTCGTCATCGACGCCACTGAAGGAGTGACCGCCAGCGACGCCACCATTGGTGGCTATGCGCACGAGTCCGGTCGTAGCGTCATCCTCGTCGTCAACAAGTGGGACGCCGTCACCACCGCTCGCGCCGACGGCAAACCGCCTGCCGATCGCGACATCTTCGAGCAACAACTGCGCCGCGCGCTCAAATACCTCGACTACGCCCCCGTCCTCTTCCTCTCCGCCAAAGAGGGTAAAGGTATGAAGAGCGTTCTCCGCGAAGTCAAGAAGCTCGCCGCCGAACGCCGCAAGCGCGTCACCACCGGCCAGATGAATCGCTTCCTCGACAAGATCGACTTCCAGCGCGCGCCCGTGCCGATGGCAAAACGAATCCGCATCTTCTACATGACCCAGGCCGCCGTCGCCCCACCCACTTTCGTCCTCTTCACCGATCGCAATATCAAGCTGCACTTCGCCTTCGAGCGCTTCCTTGAAAATCAGATCCGCGCCGCATTCGGCTTCGAAGGCACTCCCATCTGGTTCAAAGTCAAAGCTCGCAACGCCGACAAGAACGAGGGCTAATCCACCTCAGATGTGAGCGCCTTTACCGGTCGGTTGTCCGCATCACCCCGTGTCAGTACCCACCGCACCGGCAGCCCACACAGCACAATCCCCGCCCCCAGCAGCGCTGCCGTTGGGTTGTGCATCAGCAGCATCAATCCCAACACGCCGCTCCCCGCAATGAACACCACCGGCGCGACGGGGTACCACCATCGCTGCACGGGAGGGTTCGATCTGAACAGGGTTGCCGCCGTCAGCGCCAGAAAAACCACTGACGGGAAAATAATGTAAGCCAGAATCTTGTCGAACGCCCCAAGCGTCACGACAGCCAGCCCAATGCCCGTCTGCAGCAACACGCCATTCGCCGGAGTGCCGAATCTCGGATGTAGCCTTGCAAATGCCCCGAAGACTCCGCCTCTCGTATCGCCAAACTCACTCTGCGCCAGCGCCAGCGTCACCCGAGGCACTGCCATCGTCAGCACCATCAGTCCGCCCATCACGCACAGCACCACGCACAACGCCAGCACCCGTCCGCCCGCCGCCCCGAACAGCGCCTCTCCAAATAACGCCACGAATGCCGCATTCGACCCGATCTGCTGCATCGGCACTACCGCCACGAACGCAAAACTGAGCAAAAGGTAGATCGCCGTCACGATCAGCACGCCGCCGGAGAACGCAACCGCAAGGTTGCGCGAAGGATTCTTTACCTCTCCCGCAATCTTCCCTGCCTCCCACCATCCTCCAAAGCAGAAGAAAGCGCTGATCGTTGCGCCCGCAATCCCATCGACCAGCGGATCCGATCCCGCTCTGCGCGCTGCCAGCGGCAGCACGTTCGCCATCGTCGCGTGTCCCGACAAAAACGCCCACCCCACCAGCGCCGCGAGCACCGGAACCTTCAGCCAGTTCAGCGTCGACATCACGCCACTGCTCAACCGGGTGCCGAAGTAGTTCAACGCTCCCAGCGCCAGCAGAATCACCGCCGGCATCGCACCCGCCACGCGCTCCGGCATCGGAACGAGCGCCCGGAGATACGGCACAATCCCCACGGATAGCGCAGCAGCTACACCCGGATACATAACGACCGCGGCCATCCATCCATAGAGAAATGCAACCTGCCGCCCAAACCCCCGCCGCAGGTACACATATTCGCCGCCGTCCTGCGGATTCCGCACCGCCAGTTCCGTAAAGCACAGCGCACCCGCCAGCGTGATCAACGCCATGCCGCACCAAACAGCAACCAGCAGCGCCGGCGACCCCAGCGACTTCGCCATCCCCGCTGGCGTAAGAAAAATTCCCAGCGAGATCGCCTCGCCAGTCACAACGGCAGTTGCCGCCAGCACTCCAAGCTGTCGTTTGGTCGAAGGCGCAGAACTCGCCGCCATTGCAGCGGCGCTCGCGCGTTCGGAAGCTTGGGAAGTTGCAGTCACGGTCTGCTCATCCTATCGGACCACAGGCTTACCCGCGCATCGAACTTTGGATTGATAGTCGGAACCACTTCTAACGGTGGGTGCCCCTTCCAACCGGTCCTTGGCAGGTGCGAACGTCGATACCTTAATTGAACACGACTACGGCTCCGGATTCACCGGCTTCGCATCCGCCGTATCATCCAGGTGCATCACGTGGACCGTTGCCTGCGTCTCCGGCACCGTCCCGTCATTCACCTGCACTTCAGTTGGCTTTCCCTGCACAACCAACCGTGGCGTCACACTCCCGTGCGCTGGAACCAGAACCCGCTCGGTCGTTACATTCGTTGCCGATCGCACCGTCACCGGCACTTCCGCAGCCGCATATCCCGCATTCGAAATTGTCAGCGATACGAGCCAGTTTCCTGCCTGCACCGCATTCGGAAACACCTTGCCGACGCTCAGATCCGGCAGTCCATGATCCGCATCGATCCAGTCTGCAAATAGCCACTTGATGTCGCGTCCCTTTGCTGCAGACACGAGCGCATTTTCAAAGGCCCTTCCTGCATCTGCCTCGCCGCGAGCTCCCGCAGCATTCGACGCCCGCAGTCCAGCACTCAACGCGTCATCGCCCACCATCTCCCGGAGCATCCACAGCACCCACGCTGCCTTCGTGCGGTAATAAACCGGAGACGTTGCCTTCGCGAGTGGCTGTCCTTGCGCCTCACCTGGGCTCGGCGGTTCCACTAGCGCCAATGCGCCTCTGCCGTCTTCGAGCGTCGCCAGAGCATGTTCGCGTCGATGCTGCCGGTCGTCCCATATCGTTCCCATGAAGTTTGCCGCGCCTTCATTCAGCCAATATGGTTGCTCAGACATCCACGCATGGGTCATAGCGTGCGACAGCACCGGCTCGAGTTGATCCGATGTCCCATCTCGCACGGGAATTGCAAGCAGCGGCCCCGACTCCCACGGCGCATCATCAGGGTCCGGCAAATCAATCACAGTGAGTTCCGTGAGTGCCTGCTCCCCCAGCCAGCGCTCGATCATGGGAGAGACGCTCCTCCCCGCCGCCAGCCAGCTTTTTGCCGCAACCTCATTCTCCGCACTTGCGTAGACCGTCATGTGTGATCCCGCGTGCGCGGCCTCGGTAGCCACAAACAAACTCGGCGACTCAAAGCTTAACTTTGTCTCCCCCGTATCTCCTGTCGCAACACCTGCAACATCCGCAGCCACTGCCTTGGTGTCAGCAACGTCCAGCTTGAGCGGATGGCCGTTAACTGCCGCAAGCGTCGGAGGCTGTCCATGCGGAAACTCCACCGTCAGCTTCAACCGGAATTGCGACCCCTCGGCGCGCTGCTTCTGTCTGCCGATCTCATCGAACAGCCTTGCTCCATCGCCGAGGATCACCGGTATGCTCGACACGGGATACCACACCACGTTCCCGAATCCCCGCAATCCAGTGAACCCGGCTCCAATCACGTCCCAGTCCGAATGCGCCGCCGAGTCTTCCGGCGTTCCAACCGAGATCAGCCGTCGCGCCGTCGCTTCAATTTTCCCGGAGTAGAGAACGTCCATCTGCATCGTCGCACCGGGCGCCAGGGGTTCGACCAACTCAACCGCAGCTTCATGCAGCTGCGCGGTGTGGTCCGAATCGGAATTCAGCGTTGCCACCGAATACGTCGAGTCCCGCCCCGCAGCGCGAATCCGTTCCCACTTGAGCGACGACGAAATCTGCAGCGGTATCCGCTTCAAAGGCACGTTCCCCGCATTTCGTACAGTCACAAGCCCGCGCACCGCAATCTGCTGCGCTTCGCTGATCAAACGTACATCCAGATCGAGCCCCGTCACCGCGGTAGCCAGACGTTCTTCATCTGTCGCAACTGGAGCATCCGCCGTCTTCGCTCCTGCTTTCGCTTCGGCGCCGGTTGTGCTCACAGTCTTCCCGCTACCATCCAGCGATCGCTCGAACAATACCTTCCCTGAAGGCTTCTTCGCTTGTCCGGCCTCGCTTTTCGTTCGGCTTTGATCTGGATTTGTATTCGTCGGACTTTGCGCGCTGGTCTGTACCAGAACCATTGCCGCGGCGACCGCAGTGATCGCAACTTCGCGGCGAAAGAACAACCTCATGAACCTAAACCTTTCTGCTTCTTCTTGGACGCGCCAGGGCCCCCGTCGCCAACCACGCCCCAAGCTTTCGCACGCCTCTGCCGCGCCGCCTCATACAGCACCACCGCCCCCGCCGTAGAGACATTCAAAGAACTCACCCCGCCCGACATCGGGATCCGTAGCAGGTGATCGCACGTCCGCTTCACCAGCTCATGCAGCCCTGCGCCTTCGCGCCCGAGCACAAGGACGCAGTTTCCGGTCAGATCGAAGCGGTCGTAGTCCGTCTCGCCCCGCTCATCCAGCCCGATCACCCAGATGTTTCTCTCTTTCAACTCCTCGAGCGCACGCACCAGGTTCACCACTCGCGCAACCCGCAGATGCTCCACCGCTCCTGCACTCGCCTTCACCGCCACGGGGCTCAGCGGCGCAGACCTTCGCTCCGTCACGATCACGCCATCCACACCCGCACCATCTGCGACGCGCAGCAGCGCACCCAGATTCTGCGGATCCTCCACGCCATCCAGCGCCAGCAGGAGTCTTCCCTGTCCCGCATCAGGCGCTTCAAACAAGTCTTCAATCGTCAGCAACTCTTTTGGTCGCACCACTGCCACCACGCCCTGGTGCGCCGCAGTCCCTGCAAGCTGCGTCAGATGCTCGCGTGCCTCCTGCCGCACCCGCACGCCTAGCTGTTTGCAGTGAGCTACCAGGCTTGCCAACCGGTCATCATGCCTTTCGGCTGCAACCAGTACATGGTCGAACCGTCGCCGACCCGCTTTCAGCGCCTCCGCAACCGGGTGTACGCCATACAAAACGTCCATCTCTCTAGTTTATTTGCCAAAGACACGAACCTATCGCGTCAAGATGTTGGGTGCCCCATGTCTCCCGCTTTTGGAGACATGGGAGACGATGAACCCCACGATTCTCCAAATAAGAGGAACCTAGAGGCTAGTAGCTAGCAGTTTTCCTCCTCGCTACTACCAAACACGCCTCGATCGCCTTCGCCAGCCTCTTCTCTCGTCCTTCCATCGTTTGCGTATAGAAGATTCCCAGCAGATGATTTCTTCGCTGAATCGAAGACATCAGTTCCCATCCCCGCTGCGCCTCGGGCTGTCTTTGAAATGCAATTCGCAAAATTGGCGGCGGTTCGGTTTCCCCCTCCATGGCCATCATCAGACCCTCTGCGATCGCCTCCGCCCGTTTCTGTCGGGTCTCTTTCGTCTTTCCCTCGGCGATCATCCCCATGAATCCCTTTCGCATCGATGGGCTCATCTCATCGAAATACGCTCTCAGACCTCGATCGCCCTTAAGGATCTTCGCGAATTCTCCTGGTATTTCAACGACCAGTTGACCAAGATCCGGCGCAAGTTTGATCTGCACTCTGTCGCCCGCACGCGCTCCGGCCCCCTCCTGCATCTTCTTGTTCACGATCAAAGTGAATCCCCCGACCTTGCCCGCAGGAATTAGCGCGGTCTTGAACGCAAATCCATTGATCTCCCCGAAGACGCGCCTGCTCTTCCATACCGGCCACGCCTTCTTTAGATCGATTGGCACACGCGCAATCACCCAGCGCAGCGACGTCCCGGTCGCCTCCAGCTTCGCGCGAAATGTCTTCGTTAATTTCGGATCAAGCTCAGAGCCCACGCCTCAAAGCTTCGCACATCTTCGCGTGCCGTGTGCACCAGAACCTGCCTGGCCGATCCTGAACGATCTTCAGACAGAAGCCGGGTTCCGATCACTGAGCTCTGATCCCTGATCCCTGCCTCTAGGAATCTGCCACCGGATAGTTCCGATCCAGCGGGAAGACTACCTCCGCCTGGCTCGCCACCGGCTTTCCATCGATCTTCGCGGGTTGGAACTTCCACGTCTTCACAATTCCCAACACCATCGCGTCGAGCTGGTTACCCAGCCCCTTTACCAGCGTCTCCTTGATGACCACACCTGTATCATCCAGATCGACGTCGATCACAATCTTTTCCGCCGTCTGCGGAAGCAGCGCCCGATCGTGGATTGGTGGATGCGGCGAATACACCGGGAAAGCCGGCGTCATATTGACGGCGTCGGGTCCATTGCCCCGCATCGCCTTGCCCGTACCATCCCCGTGATGGGGGTCTTTCGTCGAACCCCCTCCCGACTTCAGTTGCTCCGGCACCGGCAGTGGGATGATCGTCTTCTTCGACGACTCCGCATGCTCATCGGGATCCTTAACATGGGCCGACATCTGATCCGTGGGCAGGACAATTCGAATCCGATGCGAACCGCCTGCCATCGCCAGTTCTGCTACCCGTTGCGGACGCACGCTCTTCACAATCACGATTGGCGCGCGAACGCCGAAGACCGCCACGCACACGAAGAACGCGCCGTGCAGCAGGAGAGAGACAACCAGCCCACGAACTGTGCCACTTCTGCGATCGGTTTGGCTCTCCATAAGCAACCTCCAGAGGAAGCCCGGTCCATCGATTCTCGCACGAAAAACATCCCGATCGTCACTCAGCATCAGCATCTCGTCACCACTCACTACATTCCCCTGAGCTTGCGAGCCTTCCTAACTGGGCTTGACTCACCGTCCCCGTCGCGCACCTCTTGACAATCTAGAGGAATCGCGCAATCCTTCTACTCTAGTTCATCTAGAGGAGGAGCAAGCACGGTGACCAAACCTGAGGCGAATGGCGACCTGGTTCAAGGCACGCTGGAAATGCTGATTCTGAAAACCCTTGCTCTCGAGCCTATGCACGGATATGGCGTAGCCCTCCGCATCGAGCAGATCAGCGGCGGCGTCTTCCGCGTCAATGCCGGCTCTCTCCTCCCCGCACTCAGCCGCATGGAACGTGCCGGCAACGTGAAATCCGAGTGGCGGGCTACTGAAAACAATCGCCGCGGAAAGTACTACGGCCTGACGCCAAAGGGCCGCAAAGCTCTCGCAACTGAAACAGAGGAGTGGGAACGCCGTACAGCCGCCATCGCGCGCATCCTCGAAGCATAAGGTGTTTCGTGAGACGGCAGCCTCAGGCTGAATCTGTTCGTAACTGTACGCAGGTGAACAGTGCGTCCAGACGCGAACACAACGCGACAAGGTCTGCCTCCCAATACCGCTGAAAGAAAGCTGGTTAGACCCGATCTGAAATGGACCGGCAGTTGCATTGACTCCAGGAATGCAGGAGGCCGCGCCGTGTCCAAATTCGCTCAGGATCTGAAATTCGCCATCAGGCATTTGCTCAAGAGTCCCGGTTTCACATCCGTTGCTGTCCTGATCATGGCCCTGGGAATCGGAGCGAACACAGCAATATTCAGCGTCGTCCACGCGGTGCTTCTTGAGCCCCTGCCATTTCAGGATCCCGATCGCCTCGTTCAGCTATGGCACGTGCCTCCACAATCCAGCTTCCCGGGGATGACGCAGTTTGCCGTCTCGGCGGCAAACTTCCTCGATTGGCAAAAGCAGAATGACGTCTTCACCGGTATGGCTCTCTACAGTCACGGCGGGTTTGAACTCACTGGACATGGCAAGCCCGAGACCATTCACGCCGGGCGTGTTACATCAGGATTCTTCTCAGTGCTCGGCGTGCAGCCAACACTTGGCCGCGTATTCCTTCCCGAAGAGGATCAGCCCGGCCGCAACAAAGAACTGATCCTCAGTTACAAGACTTGGCAAACCCGCTACGCGGCCGACCCAAACATAGTTGGGCGATCGATCACTCTCGATGGCGCTCCTTATGTGATCGTTGGCGTGATGGGGCCGAAGATGGCTAAGCCCGACTACGCTGACGTCTGGACGCCACTGGGACTCACGGCTGAAGAAGCTGCAGTCCGTGGCGAGCATCACTTCCTTGCCATCGCCCGGCTGAAGCCCGGCGTCACACTGGCTCAGGCGCAGGCCGAGATGAACACCATTTCTCACCGGCTTGAGCAGTCTTACCCAGCCGACGATAAAGGCTGGGGCGCCTCAGTCATCTCCATGCGTGACGATCTCGTCGGCGATGTGCGTCCCGCGCTGTTGATGATGCTGGGAGCGGTTGGCTTCGTACTCCTGATCGCCTGCGCAAACGTCGCAAACCTGATTTTCGCTCGCGTCTTCAGCCGCCGAAAAGAAGTTGCCATCCGTTCAGCTCTGGGCGCAAGCCGCAGCCGGATTGTGCAGCCTCTCCTGACGGAATCCGTGATCATGGCAGTCTGCGGCGGAGCATTGGGCCTCCTCTTTGCGCACTTCGGAATTGAGCTGCTGGTCAAGTTCTTCGCTGACAAACTTCCGCGCATGGCTGAGATCGGGCTCAGCCAGTCAATCTTGTGGTTCACACTCGGATTGTCCGTGCTCACCGGCCTACTCTCCGGCCTGTTGCCCGCCCTCAGCATGATCAAAGGCGACGTAAATGAGGCCCTGAAGCAAGGACTCGGCCGGATGGATTCAGAAGGAGGAAGCAGCATCACGCGTTCAGCGCTTGTGTCAGTTGAGGTGGCTCTATCTATCGTGCTTCTAATCGGTGCGGGCTTGATGTTACGAAGCTTGTGGAGCCTGCAGAACACAAATCCCGGCTTTGATGCACGCAATGTCCTCACGATGGAGCTGAACGTTCCCAAGAATCAGTTCACCAAGCCGGCTGAAGAACATGAATATCTGAGTGAGGTTTTGCAGCGCATCCGCGCTTTGCCAGGCGTCGAATCGGCAGGGGGCGTGGACGACTTACCACTTGCTGGAGGTTCTAACCAACCGGTGGCAGTGGAGGGACAGCCGGCCGTGCCGATGTCTGAGCAACCGGAAGTCTCGGTTCGCGAGGTGACCAGTGGCTACTTCGAGGCGATGAAGATCCCCCTGCTCGAGGGTCGCCGCATTCAAGATAGCGATACAGCTGCTTCCAATGCCGTAGTCGTCATCAGCAAGGCCATGGCCCAGCAGTTCTGGCCCAACCAAAGTGCCATCGGACACCATTTAAAGCTGACCTTTTTCCCTGACCGGGAAAGGACGGTAGTCGGCGTGGTGGGCGACGTCAAGCAACAGGGGCTCGACACGACCTCAGGCATTGCTACACTCTATTGGCCTCGGGCCCAGGTCGGCGACTCCGCGCAAGGGCCCTGGCGTGCATTCGGAAGTGCCCTGGTGGTGCGAACCTCCACCCCGCCTCAAAACCTCGCTCCCACCATTGCGAAAACCATCTCCGAAGTGAACAGCAACATCCCGGTTGACAACGTAATCACGTTAGAAGACTTCGTTGGATCCACGCTCACTCAGCGCAGCTTCAACATGCAGTTGCTTGCCATCTTTGGTGCGCTAGCACTCGTCCTGTGCACCATCGGGATCTATAGCGTGCTCGCTTACTCGGTGAAGCGCCGCATGCGGGAGATCGGATTGCGCCTCGCGTTCGGCGCTGGTTTCAAAGATGTTGTGGGCCTGGTGATCGTTCAGGGGATGAAGCCAACTCTTGTCGGCGTCGGCATTGGCCTCATCGCGGCGTTCGCACTTGGGCGCGTCGCGGCCAGCCTCATCTATGGAGTCAGTGTCCGAGATCTCGCAACGTACACGGCAGCAACAGTCTTGATCGTGTTCGTATCCTTCGCCGCCAGCCTCGTGCCAGCGCTCAGAGCAACAAGGGTCGATCCCCTGACGGTTCTTCACGACGAGTAGTCTCCTTCTCGAGACTAGGACACACTTCAATTGGACCTCAGAGATTCGCTTCTTATTCGCCTTAGGTGATTGACCTCACGTCTAACCGCACTTATAGTAGACACAATGGCTTTGTGCTGTTCCATGCCGATCGCTTGTTGCGCATGTTGTTGTGCGCCGCGCCGGACTATGGGATAAGCCGCCAATAGACTTACCGGAACTTCCCATACCCCGCGCAGCAGTTTCCCTGCCGCCGCGGGTTTTTTATTGCCCCGAACATCCGGAGAAAAATGACCGTAACCGCAGTACCAGAACGCAAAGCAGCCACCAACGGGCACCTTCCTTCGATCCCCGAAGCAGAAGTGCCGCGCGACCGGCTCAACCACATTCAGCTTCTCGAAGCGGAAAGCATTCACATCTTCCGCGAGGTGGTTTCCGAGTTTCAGAACCCGGTGATGCTGTACTCGATCGGCAAAGACTCATCGGTGATGTTGCGGCTGGCGCAAAAGGCGTTCCATCCCGGCCCGATCCCGTTTCCTTTGCTGCACGTCGACACAGGTTACAAATTCCGCGAGATGCTCGAATTCCGTGACCGCTACACAGCTGAACTCGGACTCAAGCTGATCGTCTGGCGCAACGAAGAGGCGCTGGCCGACGGTGCAAATCCCATCAAGCTTGGAACCCAGCGCTGCTGCGGACTGCTCAAGACCCAGGCACTTCTCGACGGCCTGCGCTCTCAGGGTTTCGACGCGGCATTCGGCGGCGCTCGACGCGACGAAGAGAAGTCCCGTGCAAAGGAACGCATCTTCTCTTTCCGTGACGGCGCCGGCCAATGGGACCCCAAGAACCAGCGCCCCGAACTCTGGTCTCTATTCAATGGCAAGATCGGCCCTGGCGAGAGCATCCGAGTCTTCCCTCTATCCAACTGGACCGAACTCGACATCTGGCACTACATCCATCTCGAGAACATACCCATCGTTCCTCTCTACTTCGCCAAGCCCCGCAAGATGCTGGTTCGCGCTGACTCACTGATCCCATTGGAGCAGCCCTTCATTCAGGGACTTCCCGGCGAAGAGCAGTTGGTAAAGTGCCGCCTGCGTTCCCTGGGCTGCAGTCCCTGCACCGGAGCTATCCGCTCTGAGGCCGACACCGTGCCCAAGATCATCGAGGAACTCATGGCCGTCCGAAATTCCGAACGCGCCAACCGCATCATCGATCACGACCAGGATGGCTCGATGGAACTTAAAAAGCGCGAGGGGTACTTCTGATGCTTTCTGCTGAAGAGAACGTGATCGAAGTGGCCGCTCGCACCGAGACGAGCCTGAATCCGCGAGAAGAAGAAGCTGTACTTCCCATCGAGCAGCGCCTCGAAGCCGAGCTCCGCAAAGATCTTCTCCGCTTCTCCACCGCCGGCAGCGTGGACGACGGCAAATCAACGCTGATCGGTCGCCTGCTCTACGACTCGCACAACGTCTACGACGACCACATCAAGTCAATAACTCGAAACGCCGCAATCGACTTTGCCCAGCTCACCGACGGCCTCCGCGCCGAGCGTGAACAGGGAATCACCATCGATGTTGCCTACCGCTATTTCTCGACACCAAAGCGGAAATTCATCATCGCGGATACCCCAGGCCATGAGCAGTACACGCGCAACATGGCAACCGGCGCATCGACGGCCGATGTGGCCATCGTGTTGGTAGACGCTCGCAAAGGAATCCTCAACCAGACCCGGCGTCACTCCTGCATAGCCTCTCTGCTGGGAATTCCCATCGTCATTGCCGCCATCAACAAGATGGATCTGGTTGACTTCTCCCCTGAGGTCTTCAAGCAGCATAGCGACAGTCTCCAGGCCCTTGCCAGACAGCTCGATATCCCGCGGATCATACCTGTCCCGGTCAGTGCGCTCGATGGCGACAACGTTGTCCACCGCAGCACTCGCATGCCCTTCTACGACGGGCCCAGCATCCTCGAATTGCTGGAGACGCTGCCGCTTGCCATCGAGAGAATACAGGCAACCTTCCGGTTGCCGGTGCAGCGTGTAGTCCGTCCGCACCAGGATTTTAGAGGCTTTGCCGGCCAGATCACCGCGGGCGCAGTTCAACCAGGCGATGAAGTCCTGGCCCTGCCTAGCGGGCGCCGTTCGCGCGTCAAGTCCATCACGACATGGGAAGGCGAACTCGCTCGCGCTCATGCCCCGCAGTCTGTCGTCGTCTCGCTCGAAGATGAGATCGATCTGAGCCGCGGAGATATGATCGCCGCCGTCACGGCTCCGCCCCGCAAGACTACTCGCTTCGAGTCAACCGTCGTCTGGATGCACTCCAAGCCCCTCCGTGTAGGCGCGACCTATCAGCTGAAGCATGCCAGCCAGACGGTCAAAGCCACCGTCGTAGAACTGAAATCAAAGACCGACGTCGAACACCTCGCCGAGAACTCCGCATCGCAGCTCGCCTTGAACGACATCGGTCAGGTCGTCATCGAGACGAGCCGCCCGCTGCTTGCCGATCTGTATCGTGAAAGCCGCGCCACCGGCAGTTTCATCCTGATCGATCCAACAGACAACGGCACTGCCGGTGCTGGGATGATCCGGCATATTCACGAAGGCTCAGAAACACAGAGACGTGCAACCAGTGGTTTGCTCAAAGTCGGCGATAGGAAATTTCTCGCCGATCAACTCGAGCAGGTGCTGCTCGCGGCAGGCTCCGTTGTGCTCAGGACACGATTCACGGGAGCTGGACAGCTGATAAATCTGGCGCGTCTGGGAGCTTTTGTGATCAGCGAGTCGGACCAGTTCTCCCCGATCGCATTTACCCGAGCTGACTCGCTGAATGGAACGGCTCACGAAATCAGCTCAGACTTTGAGTCCGCTCGCCCCGACGAGCTTCTTGCGGAAATCGAACGAATCGCTTCACTACCTACAGGAGAGGATGACAATGACAACGGTCTCGGCATCTGACGAACTCACACAGGCGGCCTTCAGCTTTCTTCAGGAACAGTTGGAAGATGCCCAGCGTGCATGTATCACCAGCAGCTTTCAGGCTGAGGATGTCGTCGTGGTGCACATGGCACGTCAGATCAAGCCGCGCATTCCTGTGCTCTTTCTCGAGACCGGCTATCACTTTCCCGAGACACTCGCGTATCGCGACCGCATCGCGGCCGAGTGGAATTTGAATCTGATCAACGTCGAGCCGGAAATCACCGTTGCCGAGCAGGAGTCGAAGTTCGGCATTTTGAACCAGACAGCTCCCGACCGCTGCTGCGGAATCCGCAAAGTTGAGCCGCTCTTTCGCTCCCTTGGCTCGTACACGACTTGGGTGACAGGTCTGCGCCGTGAGCAATCGAAGACCCGCGCCAATCTGCAGACCCGGGAGTTTTTCACGCTGCCGACAGGCCACATTCTGGCGAAGCTAAGTCCGCTTGCGGACTGGACGACTCGCGACGTGTGGCGCTACGCAGCACAGAACGACATTCCGCTCTTGCCGCTCTACGAAAAGGGCTACACCTCCATCGGTTGCGCGCCCTGCACGAGCTTGCCTTTTGATCCGGGCGATGCGCGGTCGGGACGCTGGTCCGGTCGCAAGGTTGAGTGCGGCATTCACCTGCAGGCCAAGTAAGCGGCCAAGTAAAGGGAAAGCAAGATGGAACTCGTCCTCGGATTTGCAATTGCCGTGCTCATCGCGATAACCGGCGTCGGCGCCGGGTCGCTGATCGCGCCATTGCTAATCCTCTTCCTGCACGTCCCGGTGGCTGAAGCAGTGGGCACTGCGCTCATCTATTCAGCCGCTGTGAAGTTCGTCGTCGTTCCCGTACAAATCTGGAAGCGCCAGATCGAATGGAAAACGCTGGGCCTGATTCTCGCCACTGGCATCCCCGGCGTCGCGCTCGGCTCGTACATCTTCCAGCGCGTCGCGCACAATCAGGCCAACAACTTCTGGCTCTACATGTCACTCGGTTTGATGATCGTCGTCTCCTCAGCCTGGCACATCTACAGACATTTCAAGCCTGCCGGGGAGTTGGCACGACGGACCGACTCGCGAGCATGGCTCGCCGCCGTTATGTTGCCGATCGGCGCGGAAGTAGGATTTTCATCGTCGGGCGCGGGAGCTCTGGGCAGTCTCGCCCTTCTCGGCCTGACACCACTCGATGTCCGCCGCATAGTCGGCACGGACCTGGCATTTGGCCTGTGCCTGTCGATAGTCGGCGGAACCCTCCACCTCCACAGCGCCGGGCTGAATGCAAACCTGCTCATCAACCTCATTGTTGGCGGAGTCCTCGGCGGGTTGGTTGGAACCGGGCTGGCATCGCGCATTCCCGTACGTGCAATGCGTCTGGCCCTGGCCCTGTGGCTCTTCGCAATGGGTATACAGCTCTGCTGGCACGCCCTGGCATAGCCTTCGTTCTGCCCTCCCGCTGCGGACACACGAAAGGTGTATCCCGACGCCTTACTGCAGGGCGATATACTTTGGAGTGGCGATCCTGATGCCCTATTTCCTTCTGCAAGCGAGACTTGACCTTGGCGCGTGAACTGCACACGGCACGCCTTCTGAGGAAGGCATGCATCTCCGAATCGGCCCAGTGCTACCACTTCGAATTTGCTCTGGAAGACCTGGAGAGCTTTCCATTCATCTCCGGCCAGTTCATCTCGGCCCTCGCGCCCGATCCCAACGGCAAGCAGCAGACTCGCGCCTATTCGATCGCATCTGCCGCCAATCAGAATCGATTTGAGCTCTGCGTTAACCGTGTGCCCGAGGGGTTCTTCTCTAACCATCTCGCCGACCTTACAGACCTTCCTCCCGGCGGATCCATCCAGGTACATGGTCCCCACGGGCATTTCGTGCTGAAGCAGCCGGTCACCGACTCGATTTTCATCTCCACCGGCACCGGTATCGCACCAATGCGTGGCTATGCTCAGTGGCTCTTTCCGGATACCGGCCCGGATGCGGGCCTCGATCGGAGCGAAGGCAAGGACATCTGGATGGTCTACGGTACACGCCACGAAAGTGAGCTCTACTACCGCGAAGAGTTCGAAGCTCTCGCAGCACGCAAGCCGAACTTCCATTACCTGCCAACCCTGAGCCGCGCTGATGAGAGCTGGAAGGGCCTTCGGGGCTATGTGCAGGATCACGTCGCGCAAATCGTCGAAGCTCGCGCCGCGAAGCTCGGAATCTCTCTGCCCGTGCCACCACCTGACCCTGGCATCCTGCCTTCCGAGCTGAAATTCGACATCTATGCCTACATCTGTGGTCTGAACAACATGGTCGCTGGTGTCCGCGAAAAGCTTTCAAGCTACGGCTGGCACCGCAAGCAGATCATCTTCGAGCGATACGACTAGGCCAGCTTGCTGATTTTCGGATTTGAATCCTCCGAAGCAGCGGTCTCGCGCCGTTCAGATTCACAGATTGAACAACTCGCGCAGCCGTTTGGTCTGAGCGCGGCTGACGGGGATTTCTGTCTGCTTCTTGTCGCTCATTCGCAACTGATAGGTCGACTTGAACCACGGCACAACTTCCCGGATCTGATTGATGTTGACCACAAAGCTGCGGTGAGCGCGCCAGAAGGTGCCGGGATCCAATTGTTCCAGCAACTCTTCGATGGTCCTGCACTTCGACTGCCCCTCAAACTGCTGCGTCACGACCCTGATCACGCCCTCGTCAATCTCTGCAAAGCAAATCTCTCCCTGATCAACTAACAGAAGGCGGCTGCCAGCCTGCACAATCAATTTCGCCGGCTGCGCACTGCGTCCTCCTCCCTGAGAGTTGTTCTTCAGGAGGTGAAGAAGTGCATCGAGCTGCGATTCGATCGGCGATTCCCCTTGCGTTCCCGCTGCCGCATTGTTCAACCGAGCACGGGCCCGCTCCAACGCCTTGTCGATTCGAACACGATCGAATGGCTTGAGCAGATAATCCACCGCGTTAACGTCGAACGCGCGAACCGCGTACTGATCGTAAGCCGTGGCGAATACGAATTGCGGCAGCTCCCAGCTCTGGTTGTCCTTGAGCTTGCGATGGCGATCCATGATCCGCTGGATCACACCGAAACCATCGAGGCCCGGCATCTGAACGTCGAGAAAGACAATGTCGGGATGATGCTCCTCGATCAGTTCCACAGCCTCGATGCCATTTGCGCCTTGAGCAACGACATCAACGTCGGGCGCGGCTTGAAGCAGGTAGGCCAGCTCATCCCGCGCCAGCTGTTCGTCATCGATGATCAAGGCGGATATGGTCATTGCGGCAAGCCGAAGCTTGATTGTAGGTAGCCGCTAGGCGCAGGGTCAATCGCGCGCGGGCTGAGCGGTGCGAGACCTGCTGCGAATTGCGAAAGGAAGGGCTTGAGTCCTAGTCGCCACCCGCGTGGACGCGGAGGCGGGCAGGCATATGATCGTGTTCGAGCTCGTGGCCGCAGCGAGTGCAGAATTGATCTGTCGGCCGCACCGTACGGAAGCAATTCCCGCAGCTCGCGGTGAGTTGGTAATCGCACTGCGGGCAAAAGTGAAAGTCACTCTGCACGTGGGTGCCGCACGCCGGGCACGTCGACACGAGAGGGGCCCGCAGAAGGAAGTAGAGCACCGCGCCGATTCCGCCCGGCATCACGAAACAGATCAGCATCCAGAAGCGCGAACTCATCGCACGCCGTGGCGCATCTTTGCTGATGTATCCCACCATCAGAATGTAGAGAGCGGCCAGCAGTCCCCACGTGATGTCGAAGTATGCGCGCAGACCCAGCGGCACCGGATGGTGCTGCGACTTGGGAAAGACAATCCAGAAATAATACTCAACCAGCACAAAGGCCGCGGCAGCCATGGCAATGGACCACAAAGGCACGAGCCGCGTGTCTTCATTCGGGTTGATCGTTTCCGGTTCTCGCATGACTTAAACACCCTCACTAGGGGAGGGACTTCCCGCAGTCAGTACAGCATGATCCTGTTAAATGGACGGAACTGCGGTCGCTGAAGTTGCGCCAAGTATAGACCGGAATGCCTTAAGATTTGCGCCGAAGCCATCCCGCAAGTAACGCTGCACCGAGGAGCGCAGTAATAGAAAAGAAGCTCCAGATCGCAATCTCGCCAAAAGTGCTCGTCAGGTGCTGCTCTTCAATCAGGGTCTCGGCCAGGCACCAGATAGGCGGCGCGACGATGAAGAACACCACCAGTGCAGCGGCGATGGCCCATGCGCGTATCTTCTTTCGCCCAGCCTGCTGGTCTTGCATGACGCCGGCGGATGCCATCACCACACGGCGCGTCTTGTCAGCTACAGTCCTGTCGCGATCGCCCTGGGGACGTGACACAGCTTCGATCAAATCGCTTTGCGATGGTTTGTGATTCCCTACCATCGACCCGGAAGAGCTCACACAACCTCCGGACGGCGGTTCTGTGCACGCTCGAGGCGTGGCTTGATGGAAGCCATCCCTCTGTAGAGTCGTGATTTCACCGTCGAAAGCGGCGCCTGCGTGACCTTGGAGATTTCCTCCAGGGAAAGATCCTCGTGGAACCGCAGCACCAGCACTTCACGATAGAGCGTATCGAGCTGAAGCAGGGCCGTCGAAATCTGCTCGCGGTCCTCAACATTCGATAAGCGGTCGAAGGGCCCGGGCTCCTGATCCGCTACTTCGAAAGCCAGCGGACGATCGTCCTCGCCTCCCGCTTCGAAGAGTTCATCGAGGCTCGACATGGTCTTCTTACGGCGCTGGTCGATTACAAGATTGCGCGCGATCGTAAAGAGCCAGGTTTCGAATCGCGACTTTCCATTGAATTGCGATCCGCGGGTGAGCACGCGCATCCAGACTTCCTGAAACAGGTCTTCCGCCTGCTCACGATTCCCGGTCAAAAAGAGCAAGTACCTCAGCAACCGGTGCTGGTAGCGAACGATGAGCAGATCAAGCAGAGCCGCATCCTTGCGCTTAAGCCCTTCCGCGACAGCGAGATTCTCCTGCCGAACCTGCTCTTCCGTCGCGGCGGCAGATCCAGGAGCAAATATCGCTCGGATGGCTGAAACTGTGCTCATCTATGTCCATTAGACGATAAACCGCTGTCCACAGCCGCAAAAAAGCTTCGTAATCACCAAAAATACAGCGATTTAGTTGCATTTCGGGCTCTCCCTATGAAATTGGCATTGCTAGGAGCAAGTCTGACCTGTATACGTTTTCGTAAGTAACTGTGAGAACAGATACTTCGGGGCTTTCCAGCCACCATTCAGTTGCTTGATTCGAGCTCGATGGTGACGAAAATCACCGTTTTCAGCTACTTTGGGCCTCTCAGCAAACCTTTCTGGGCATCCAAGGAGATGCGAGCCAGAATTTTAATCCCGGAGCCGTAATGGGTCGCCAGACACCTTTTCGAAAAACCGCAGACGTACTGCGCAAGACAATTCAGCAGCTCGAAGCCGACCCTACGATCGACACGCAGGGCGCTGCGTTCGTCGATTTGAAGTGCAATCTACTCAATCGAATCATCGAGCTTGAGACTGGGAAAGCGCGTGCTGAATCCGTGATTCACCTCGTGAATGCCGAAGAACCTGCACGTGACAAAGCAGACGATGAGCGGGACTCCGATTCAGCCATAGCCTGAAGTTCGCCCTTCTCAGATTCTTCTTCTGGCGAACCTCCTGAGCTCATGCCTCTGATCATCCAAAGATCGCTTCTTTCCAAAATGGCGCATGAGGAAGTTGTTGTATTCTCAGTCCGACCTGATCGGGTAAATGCGTCTAGGACCTTTGTACCCGGGCGGTAACCACCAAATTCCAAAAAGGTGTTTGTTGCTCAGCCCCCTCCCAGTATCCTCGCCCAAGATCAAAAAAACAGCTGAGAATGCAGATTGCATTGATCTCTTGTCTTCCCCGCACGAGGAGATTCCTTGCAGGCACGCCCTGAACGTCCATCTATCTTCAAGCTTCCGATTGTTGTCCTGAGCGCTATCGCACTGTGGCTGGTGATCGGCTGCTCCAGCATCACGATCGGCGACCCGAGCAGCTTCACCGCAATCTCCGCGCCCGTCAATTCACTTCGCGTGAACGAAACAGCGCAACTCGCAACCCACACGCAGTTCGACGGCACGAAGCTCGCGTTCTACGTCAATGGCATTCTCGGCGGCGATGCAGAGTTTGGCACCATCGACAACACTGGCATGTACACCGCTCCTGCCATCGTTCCCATCCCCAATTCCGTAACGATTACAAGCGCCTCGGTCGCTCACCCTGACTACCCTAAGGGAACCGTAACGCTCGCCGTCTGGAATCCCATTCCTGTCGTCAATACCCTTACCCCTTCCGGCTTCCCGGAAGGCGACACCCAGGTCGCTGTAACTGGATCGAAGTTCGTCTACGGCGCCAAGGTGATGTGGAACGGCAAGGCCGTTGACACTACCTACGTCTCCAGCACGCATCTTGAAGCAATCATCCCCGCCGCGAATCCCGGCACATTCCCACTGCTGGTGAGCAATCCCGATCCCGGCTCCGCCAACTCCAAAACTCTCCAGGTCCAGGTCGCTCCCGGGCAGGTCAAACTCACGCTTCAGGCCTGGAACGGCAGTGATGTTCGCGTCCGCAATACGCTGAATCTCGGCCTCGAAGTGACCGGAACGATCAACAAAGCAGTAACCCTGACCCTCAACGGCATTGCCGGCGGCAACTCCACTATCGGCACAGCAACAGCGAACTCCGACGGAAGCATCACCTATCACGCACCTGCAGTCGTACCCACTCCGAACAACGTGGTTCTTCTCACTGCGACGAGCGTCGACAACCCGACAATCTCCGTCAGTCAGAACATCTCCGTGCTGAATCCGATTCCGGTCCTGACCTCAGCTACACCACTGAGCATGAACCCCGGCCCACCGGCGACAACCATAGTGCTCACTGGCTCCGACTTCATCAATGGTGCTCAGGTCTTGATGAATGGCGCAGCGGTATCAACCACGTTCAACAGCGGCACGCAGCTGACCGCAAGCATCAATCCCACCGAGCCCGGCAATCTCGACCTGCAAGTGCTGAACCCGAGCCCCGGACCTGCCACCTCAGCCGATCTGATCGGAAGCGTGAATGGCACCCCACCCGTGCCGATCGTCTCCCCGCAGGATGCCGCAAGGTTCCTGAATCAGGCGACCTTTGGCGCCACCGATGCTGACATCCATCACCTTTCTCTCATCGGATATCAGCCCTGGCTGAATGAACAGTTTGCTGCTCAGCAGACGCTCATGACGCCCGGCGTGGAGCAGGCTCTGATCGTGAACACTCAGCCCGCGTGTTCCTCCGGCGACGTGAAGTGCAACAGCGCAATTTTCCTTGAGAACAATCAGGGCCAAAACTACCCCGAGAACGCATTCTGGCAGTTGAGCCTCACAGCGCCTGACCAGCTGCGCCAGCGCGTCGCATACTCGCTGCACGAGATGCTCGTGGTCTCGATGACTTCGACGGGTGTCATGAACATGCCGCGCGGCGCCGCACACTACTACGACACCCTCGCAGCGGACTCATTCGGAAACTTCCGGCAGCTGCTTCAGGACGTGACCCTCGATCCAATGATGGGCCAGTGGCTCGCCATGCAGGGCAATGACAAGGGAAATGCCAACACCGATCCCGATGAGAACTATGCCCGTGAAGTGATGCAGCTCTTCACCATCGGCCTGTACCAACTCAACGATGACGGCACACAGAAGCTCGATGGCACGGGCAAACCGATTCCAACTTATTCCAACACTGACGTGATGGGGCTCGCCAGAGTCTTCACCGGCTTCAGTTGGAACGTTCCCGGAAACACCTCAGACAGCGCATGGTCCGATTGCTGCATGTACGTCGGCCCGGGAGTTGGCGAAGACTTGCTGCCGATGCAGAGCTACCCCAGCCATCACTCCACTGCTCAGAAAGCATTCCTCGGAGTCACGATCCCATCGAGCGGCTCGCCTGATCCAAACGGCGATCTCAAGATCGCGCTCGACACGCTCTTCAATCACCCGAATCTTCCCGCGTTCTTTTCCAAGCAGATGATTCAGCACCTAGTGACGAGCAACCCAAGCCCGGCGTACGTAAGCCGAGTCTCCGCTGTATTCAAGGACAACGGACTCGGAGTTCGCGGCGATCTGAAAGCAGTAATCACCGCCATTCTGATGGATCCCGAAGCACGCGACACCGCAGCCGGAGCAAGCAACCCTCAGTTCGGCAAAGTCCGCGAAGCGCTGCTCAGGTACACGCACTGGGCGCGCGCATTCACAGCGCAATCTCGCACAGGCGGATATTGGATCGGGAGTACCGAAGATCCGATCTGGGGCCTTGGCCAGATGACTCTTCGCTCACCAACCGTCTTCAACTGGTTCGCTCCCGGCTACGTTCCTCCCGGCACCAGCATCGAGCAGGCTGGAATGACAGGACCGGAATTCCAGATGACGAATGTCTCGTCGGTTGTCGGCTACCTCAACTACATGCAGACCGCCGTCGGCTCCGACTCCGTCAACGGCTTCGACATCTTCTCGAGCTACTCAGCGGAGATGAACCTTGCCGGCAATCCCGGCGCGCTCGTTGACCGCGTGAATCTGCTTCTGATGTCAGGCCAGATGGACAGCACTCTCTACAGCCAGATCCTCAGCGCAGTGAGCGCAATTTCTGTTCCAGCAGGCGATCAGAATGCGATCAACGCAGCGCTCGCGGCCCGCGTCAGAACAGCCGTCTTTCTAACGCTGGCTTCGCCATCGTATTGCGCGCAGTACTAGGAGACATCATGTGTAAGTTTGATCATTCACGGCGATCGTTTCTGAGAACTGCGTCGCTGACCTCAATGGCCGGGTTCTACGCGAGCCCGTTTCTCATCGGCCTCAACTCCCTCGCCGCCATGGCGCAGAGCACTGGCCTTAGCGACTATCGCGCGCTTGTCTGCGTCTTTCTCCAGGGCGGCAACGACGGACACGGAACCGTTATCGCAACCGACCCAACCTCGTTCAGCGCATTCACGCAGGCGCGATCGGGCGCAGCGGGGCTCGCCTATCCGCTGGCCGATTTGCTGCCCATCATGCCGAAGACATCGCAGAGCGGCCGCACTTTCGCGCTGAACCCCTCGCTGGTTGGCCTGCAGAATCTGTTCAACGCCGGACGAGCCGCAGTCGTAGCCAACACCGGTACCCTCATCGCACCTGCAACGAAGTCACAAATCAACTCGAACTCAGTGCCTCTGCCCGCTTCTCTCTTTTCCCACTTCGATCAGACCGCGGCATGGCAGGCGATAGCTTCCAACGGAGGCAGCTCCGAGCACGTCGGCTGGGGCGGCGCCGTCGCCGACGTCATCGAGAGCATGAAGGTGAATTCCAACTCCATGTTCACCTGCATCTCGACATCCGGCATCGCTCTGTTCCTCTCAGGCGAACAGTCGTTCCAGTTGAACGTGACTTCCGCTGGACCAATTCCAATCTACGGAAGTGCGAATCCTTTGTTCGGCAATTCAGCCGGCTCCAGCGCCTTACAGTCCATCCTCTCTGCCGACGAGACCAATCTCTTTGCCAAGGAATACGAAGTTGTTGTGCAGCGCTCCATTCAGGCGCAGCAGACACTGGCAACCGCGATGGCAGCTGCAGGTGTCGGCGGCGTTCCTGATCCTCCGCAGTATCTCGATCCGGTAACCAACAAGCTGACCAACAACGATCTCGCAGTCTCGTTACAGACCGTCGCAAGAATCATCTCGGGCCGTGCCAGCCTCGGTGTAAATCGCCAGATCTTCTACGTCCAGTTGGGGAGCTTCGATACTCACGATGGCCAGGCAGTTCAGCACGCCCGTCTGTTGTCCCAGCTCGGATCAGCGCTGGAGTACTTCGACGCCCAGATGGTGGCCATGGGAGTCGGAGACCAGGTAACCGCCTTCACGGCATCCGACTTCGGTCGCACATTGACCTCCAATAGCGACGGCACCGATCACGGCTGGGGAAGTCATCACTTCGTCGTCGGCGGCTCAGTCGCCGGCCAGGACATGTACGGCACCTATCCAGTTGTCGGTGCCAACCAAGCCGACGATCTCGGCGCAGGCCGCCTCATCCCCACCACTTCCGTCGATCAGTACGCTGGAACCCTGGCGCGCTGGTTCGGCCTGGCCGACGGCCAGATCAAAACCATCTTCCCCAACTTCGGAAACTTCGGAGCAAGTCCCTATCTCGGCTTTATGGGATAGGTGCATCTACCAGCGGAGATACATCTTCTACATATCGCGCATGATCACCGCAGGTGCAATAACAGAAGCACGTCCTGCAGGCACAAGGCTGACTATCAGCACCGCTGCCATCGGCAACAGCGAAGCGAGAAGCCATACGTCCAGCGATGGCGATGCCACCATTGCAACATCAGCCACCAGGAATCGCACGGCAGAGAGCGAAAGAAGGCCTCCGGCTGCCGACCCGATCAAAGCAAGTCGGCCCGCCGCTTTCACAACCAGCAGAACAATGCGCCATCTCTGCGCTCCGAGCGCGATGCGCAGCGCCCGGTCGCGTTGCCGCTGACGCTCAGCATCGCCCTGAGCATTCATCAAACCAAGGAGCCCGAGCAGTAGAGCCATTGCCGCCGAAGCGCCACCAATCAGCGTCGCAATTCTCAGCGCTGCAAGCCCCGAGTGCTCAAGTTGCGCGTCGAGAGTCGACACAGTGCTCGCAGCTAGGCTCCGCCCTGGAACCGCTTCGACCTTCTGTCGCAGATCAGAAGAGATCGCCTTGTTCCATCTCGAAGCTTTCAGCATCAGTGTCATTCGGGGTGGACAGTCCTGCCACATCGGGAAGTAGATCGTGGGCTCCACGTGCTGCTCGAAAGTTCCGAACGACTGCGATCTCACCACCCCGACAACCTCTGTCCGGACGCCACTTTCATCGATCACCCCTGCACCCAGAGGTCGTCCATTGAAATAGAAGTCGGCCGCCTCCTGATTGATTACCGCCACACGGCGCTCAGTTGCCACTCGATCCGCACCGAACTTCCGTCCCGCAACGAGAGAGGTTCCGAGTGCATTGAAGTAATTCGCCGAAACCACGTTTGCGTTTAGTTCAACGTTCGGCACAGGCACTGCAAGAGGCACATGAAATCGGGCATCTCGCATCGTACTCGGCGCCTCTGCCTGATTCAGATATCCGTAGTAGATCGTGGGCCGCGTCCCCTCCTCCGTGTCTTTCGACTTCCCTTGTTCCCTTGGCCCCTTGGTCCCTGCCTTTTGCACTACTCCGATGATCTCAACCGGAAGATCAGCTGAATCCCGAATGATCATTCCGACCGTCTGTTTCCCAAATAGTTCTGCCGCTGCCTCCTCATTCAAAACAGCAACTCGTCGTCCCTGATCCCCAATCCCAAACATTCTTCCCGCGACTGGTAGCCTTTCCAAACCTTCAATCGACTCAGGCGTAAGCCACGAGATGTCCATCGCCACTTCACGATACTGTGCAGACAATTGCTGGATTCTGAAGGTTTGCCACGCCGGCTGGTTTCCCGGCAGTCTCTGGGTCCAGGTAAGGGGAGTCAAGCCTGCGATGGACCGCACCTTCTTCTCGACACTCTCAAAATATCCGGCATCAATCTCCGGTCCTTGGAATGGCTGTGCCTGCACGGTGAGAAGTACCGGGCCGCCCAGCTGCTGTCCCGCGCCCGTCTTAAGCGCTGAGTGGAGTCCATTGATCAAGACTGCAGAACATACGACCAGCGTGCAGCAGACGGTGATCTGCCCAACAACCAGCGCTGATCGTAAACGCAGAACCGCTCTAGATGGCGAGCCGGTCTCACGTTGAAGCACCATCCATGGCCGATCCGTCACTGTCCCCACCACCGGCAGCATTCCGCAGATCACCGTCAAGACAACGCACAGCAAAGAAGCCACTCCGATTGGGAGCAGGTGCGGCGCAAAGGCAAGTCGCTGAGCGTCTCCTTCAAACAGAAAAACTGGAAGAGCGCGAGCCGTCAGCACACCGAGCAACACTCCCAGGCATCCGCCGCCGAGGGCGATCACCAGACTATCCGCAAACATATCCCGCAATAGCTCCTCTCGTGTTGCGCCCAGAGCAATACGCAGGCACGTTTCATGCGATCGCCGCAGTGCCCGCCCGAGAAGAAACGAAGCGACGTTGAGACATGCGACCAGAAACACCGATGCCGCCGACATAGTTAGAAACAGTCCCACCCGCGACAATCCGCGCGCCATGCTCGGCGGGAGACCAGTGAACGGAACGACAATCAGCTCCGCTGAGCTCGCTGCACCAGACAGGATTGCCTTCTGTGCCTGTTCAGCGGAGACGCGATCGCGAAGGCGTGCGACGACCCACAAGTCACGCCTTCGTCGACCATCTCCGTCTGTATCTTCCTTCGCAGCCGGAACCCAGAGATCGATGCTTTGGTCGCTGTACAAGCCGTCAAGCCGCTCCGGTGCAACTCCCGCAATCCTGAAATCGGCGCCGTCTATACGGACCGGAGAGCCGACCGCGCTCGAGCTCCCGTTAAACTCGCTCTTCCACACGCGATGACTGATCACCACACCGCTGCCGAGTGGCATCGACAATGCCTCGGCCATGAGACGTCACTGCCGCGACGGTAGCGACTCCCGTGTGGCCACCAACCTCCGCGGCCCGCGGTTCGACACGCACCGCTCCAACCCATTCGAACATCCCTTTGTTGTTGGCGAGGAGCTGGTACTCATCGTGCGACAACGGCTCTGCGCTGCGCAGCCGGTCTTGCCCGAAGATCGAGACCAGTCTGTCAGCGCCCCGAATCGGCGACTCGGGGTGAGTCAGCCCCTGAAGAAATCCAAAGATAGCCGCATTGCTTCCCACCCCGAGCGCAATCGTCAGCAGCAGAACGAGCGAAAGGCCCGGCGCTCGCGCAAACGATCTCACTGACCTGCGAATTCGGAGGAAGCCGCCTGAAAAGTTCACCGAGCTCAAGCTAGCAAGTCAAGCTCCACAAAGTGGAGCCCAAGACCTGCATATGAACTGCATATCCCAACGGATTGCGTCCGCTATCAGTTCAACCTGTTCGAAACTGGACGCGATCACAGATGCGCTTCAGCAGAGCTGGTCCGCCTTGGCCGCCAAGTCGAAATCCTTCCCCGTGATGCCGCCCGCATCATGCGTCACCAGCGCCAGCCGGACCTTGTTATAGCGAATATCAATATCCGGATGATGCCCTGCCTGCTCCGCCAGCTCGCCGACCTCATTTACGAATTTCAGCGACCCGCGGAAGTCCTTGAACAGGAACGTCCGCACCAGTTCCCCGGACTCCACCTGCCAGTCCGGAATCGACACCAGCTTCGACTTGATTTCATTTTCAGAAAGCGCTCCCATTCTTCTCCTCCGAAGTTCCTGAATCCCGGCTATCGGCAACTCAAACACTATAGATGCCCTTCCCCTTGTTTTTGCCGGTGGGAACCGCATACTTGAAAATTTCGGCTACCCGGTGTTAACTAATCCATTAGTTGCACGTCTATTTGTTTAGAAAGGGGAAATAGATCTCCTTTTCTACAATTTAGAATCAACAACTTACACAATGCCTCCGAAGAAATCAAACACGTTGACCGAAGCCGAGCTGAGACTCATGAAGATCCTGTGGCGGCGCGGTGAATCTGCCGTCAACGACCTCGTCGCAGCCATGCCCGATGGTGAATCGCTGGCATACAACTCAGTCCTCACCACCATTCGCATTCTCGAGCAAAAAGGTTATGTCGACCATCGCCAGGAGGGCCGTGCCTTCATCTACCGTCCTCTCATCGAAGAAAACGAAGCCAGCCGCACAGAAGTGAAGCACATCCTCAGCCGCTTCTTCGGCAACTCACGAGAACAATTACTGCTTTCTCTTCTGGGCGACAACGAAATTTCCCGCGAAGAACTCGACCGTCTCAAAGCCGCCATCAACGCTGCCGCTCCCGATGAGGTCGACGAGATCTAGCCATGTACATCGCCGCCCAATTTGCTGCATCTGCTCCTGCTGCCATCGCGTGGCTCGCCGTCCATTCCCAGTCTGTCGCATCAGAGGTAGGCACTACCCTCATCACCGCGATCTGGCAGGGCGCTGTAATCGTGTGCGTTCTCGAGATTGCCACTCGCCTCATGCCGCGAATCTCGGCCTCGCACCGCTTCGCCCTCTGGAGCGCGGGCTTCCTCCTCACCCTGGCACTCCCGCTTCTCTCTCTTGTCGATTTCACCGGCAGCGCATCGCCCGTTCTGGCAACCAATTCTGCCGTCAGCAACATCTCGTCACACCCAATTCTTCAGCTGGATGCACGCTGGGGTCTGGCCATCGCAGCTCTCTGGCTCATCGCTTCCGTCATCCGCGCGGCTGCGCTTGCCGTGCATTCCATCCGGCTGCGGCGGTTGTGGAAGGCCGCCCAGCCGGTACAGATCAGCGAATCGCTCCGCTCCACATTCGGCGAGCTCCGCCACGGCCGCATCGCGATCTGCACGACGCAGATGCTCGACCGGCCAAGCGTTATCGGCTTCCTCGCGCCGCGCATTCTCATTCCCGAGTGGCTTCTCTCGCGTCTGACTCCCGGCGAGCTCGATCAGATCGTTCTCCACGAAGCGGAGCACCTTCGCCGCGCCGACGACTGGACCAACCTCATCCAGAAGCTCTGTCTCGTCGTTTTCCCGCTCAACCCTGCGCTTGCCTGGATCGAACGTCGACTCTGCCGCGAGCGTGAGGTCGCCTGCGATGAAGGTGTCGTGCGCATCACCCATGCACCACGTGCCTATGCCGCATGTCTCGCCAGCCTAGCCGAACGTCGCCTGCAACGCCGCGCCGAAGCTCTTTCCCTTGGTGCATGGCATGGCCGCCCTGAGCTTGTCGATCGCGTTCAGCGGATTCTGCTGCACAAACACGCCATGAGCAAGACCGCCGCCGGAGCGCTACTGGCTGCGCTCGGCACCATGCTCCTTGCCGGATCGGTCGAGATGGCTCGCACTCCGCAGCTCATCGCCTTCGTACCGAAGCACAATACACAGGCGATGACTCCCGCTCGTCAAGTGCAACTTGATACCCTCCTTGCCAGCGAGACCGCTGACACAAAATCAAATCTTCTCGCAGCCTACAGCGCAGTGCCTGCCAAGGCGGTCTTGCCGGATAACCCATCGCTCGCCTCAGCGCATACCGCAAAACGCAAAGCGCCAAAGGCGTCAGTGTCTCGCCCGGCAGCCAGCGCCGATTCGGCTAGTGCACAGCAAGTCGCCAATGCCGACCAGCTAGGCGATCGCGTGACCAGCCCCGCCCCTCAGCCTCAGCAGTGGGTAGTCGTCACAGAGTGGCGCGAAGTTGGCTCGACAAGCCTCATGCCGCAAACAATCTCTGACTTCGAACAGAGCGATCCCCAGAAGGCTGTGTCTCAGGTCGGCGAATCGCAGGTGCAAGCCAGCGCCAGCACGCCGGCTCAAGAGATCAATCCCAAGGCTTCTACATCAACAGCTACGACGCATCAGTTCACCGTCACACACCTGATCCTGCGCGTAGTTCCCGCAAGCCCGAGTTCAACCCAGCCGCCATCCACCATGGTTCGCGACGGCTGGTTCGTAATTCAACTCTAAGTTCAACTTCAAGCGTCAACGGAGAATCACACATGCCTGCATCAACTAATTCATTAAGAGCCAAAGTCAAACGGTTCGGAGTTCCCACAGCCGCAGCCGCTTCTGTCCTCCTTGGCTTTACCCTCATCGTCGGTCACACCGCGCACGCCGCCGCCCACATCGGTGGACTCGATGCGGCATCGCCCATGGATGACCAGAGCGTCTCGTCTCTCGTCGCTCTCGACAATGCCGTCGAGGCCGTCGCCGCTCGCGTAACTCCCGCAGTCGTCAACGTCTCCGTCACGGCGCGGGTCAACGGTCAGGATGGCGATAGCGACGATGACGACGCCCAGGATAACGATGGCGGCAATGGAAATGGACACGGCAACAGCATTCCACCCAACTCCATCCCACCCGAATTCCGCCGCTTCTTCGGCCCCATGGGTCCGATGGGGCGCGGCCAGAACCCGCAGCAGATTGAACACGGCATCGGCAGCGGCATCATCATCTCGCCCGACGGCTACATCGTCACCAATAGCCACGTCGTCAACGACGCCACGCAGATCAAGGTCACGCTGAATGATCGTCGAGTCCTTCCCGCCAAGCTAATCGGTGTCGACAAGCTCAACGATCTGGCCGTCATCAAGATCAACGCCACAAACCTTTCCACGGTCGCGTGGGGAGATTCAACCAAGCTCCGCCCCGGCCAGACTGTACTCGCCTTCGGCAGCCCCTTCGGCTATTTCCAGTTCTCCGTCACCCGAGGAATCGTCAGCGCTCTCGACCGGCCGAACCCCTACTCCAACGATCCTCGCCGGCCTGGTGCGTTCATCCAGACTGACGCTGCCATCAATCCCGGTAACTCCGGCGGCCCCCTCGTAGATGCACGCGGTGAGCTCGTCGGTATCAACACCTTCATCATCACCAACAACGGCGCGTTTGCAGGCGCAGGATTCGCTATTCCCACTCAGATCGTCCGCGCCTCTGCTGAGTCCATCATCAAGAGCGGCGCAGTCCACCACGGCTATCTCGGCATCAGCATGAACGATGTCACGCCCGACAACTCCACCTTCTTCAACCTGCCTGACGCCACCGGCGCTATCGTCAGCCAGGTATCGCCCGATTCACCCGCAAGCCAGGCCGGCCTCAAGCGCGGCGATGTACTCCGTGAGCTCAATGGCTCCAAAATCAAGAATGGCGGCGCACTTCAGGTCGTCGTCAGCCAGACCGCACCCGGAAGCGACATCAAGCTCGGTATCCTCCGCGATGGGAAGCCCGAAACCCTCACCGTCAAAGTCGGCGAGTTCAAAGGTGAAAAGCAGGTCGCGGAAAACAGTGACGGCGGCTCGCAGAAAAAAGGCCGACTCGGCGTTTCCGTCGGCGACCTCAACGACGATATGCGCCAGCAGATGAACATCCCGTCGCAGGTACACGGTGCCGCGGTACAAAGCGTCCGTCCCGCAAGCCCCGCTGATGATGCTGGTCTCGCGCCTGGAGACATCATCGAAGAAGTCAACCGCAAGCCTGTGCAGAGCGCCGAGCAGTTTGCCGAAAGCATCCGCGGCGTCCCTGACGGCAAAGATGTTCTGCTGCTCGTCTGGTCGCGCGGTGGATCAACCTACCGAGTAGTCCACCCCGCCCCAAGCACTGACAAGGGCGAATAACCACGTTCATTTTCACCTTCATAACCGGGTGCCCCAGGTCTCGATTCTGAGACCTGGGAACCACTCGAAAGGCGATTGTGGCTGGTTTAGCACTCTTCTAACTGAGAACCGAAGACTGGAAGCTGCTGTTCCTAATTTCCCACGCCCTTAAACGACTTATCCGGATAAGCCGGGTGCTCCGGCACAGGCCGCGGATCTGCCTTGATCTCTTCCTTCAGCAACTTCAGCGCCGCCTGCAGCTGCTCATCATTCCCGGCGAACGTTCCATGCGGCAAGTCATCCACGGTGATGTCCGGCTCCGCTCCGTGCCCCTCGATCAGCCATTTCCCTTCCGGCCCGTAAACGCCGAGTTCTGCCGCCGACGCGATTCCGTTATCGGCCTGCGTATTGCTGAAACTCAACCATACTTCCCCGCCCCACGTCCGCATTCCGATCACCTTGCCGAGACCGAGGCGTTTGAATCCTTCCGTGAACGCCTCGCCATCCGAAGCGGTGGACTGATCGCAAAGCACAACGATGTGTCCGCGGAAAGCGTATTGCATGTTCCAGGACGGACTACCCACTCGCGGCTGGAAGTAGAACCATGCCTTGCGTAGCAGTTTCCCCAGCAGCCACGAATCGATGTTTCCACCATTGTTGTGCCGCACATCGATGATGAGTCCCTGCCGATCGAATACCGGATAGAACTCCCGCGCCCACTGATCCATGTCGCCGGATCCCATCGCCTGCAGATGGACATAGCCTATCGTGTTGTTCGATTCCTTCTCCACGGTCTTGCGCCGCGAGTACTCCCACTCCGCATAGCGCAAGCGGAATTCATCTCCGTCCTTCATCGGAGTTACCAGTAAGTCCCGTGTCTTGCCCGTGGCGTCCTTCACCTTCAGCATCACCTGCGTCCCTGCTTTGCCCCTGAGCAGCGCTCTCTCATCCGTTACACCCAGCAGATCCTGCCCATCAATGGCGACAATGATCTCTCCCTCATGCACCAGCGATTCTGGCCGTGCCAGCGGAGGAGCCATCTCCGGCAAATCTGGATCGTGAAGATAAATGTGCTCCACCACAAACCCGCCAGCCTTCTCATCTCGCCGCAACCGTGCTCCGAGCGATGCCAGATCCACCTGGTCCGCCGGCTTGCGGGCATCTCCGCCCACCACGAACGTGTGCAGCGTCGAAAGCTCGCCAACCATCTGCGCAATCACAGCGTTCAGCTCATCCCGATTCGCCACGCGATCGACTAGCGGCAGATAACGATCGCGCATCGCCGTCCAGTTCACCCCATGCATGTTCTTGTCGTAGAAGTAGTCCCGTTCCAGTCTCCACGCATCCATGAAGATTCCGCGGTACTCATCCACCGGTTTCGTCGAGAACGACCAGCGCGACATATTGATTGCCGATTTCGCAAGAGCCTTCGCATCTCCCAGCGCCGCCGGCTTCACATCCGAATCCAGAATGTAGAAATCATCGCCTTTGCGAACTAGCATCTTCTTCCGGTTGTCCGAGATCTCGAACCCCTTCACGTCGCCCATCACGTTATCGACGTCGTCACCTTTGTTCGCCACATCCACGCACTGCAGCGCAAGGTGCTGATGTGTATTGTCTCCATCGTTCATCCAGCAGAGTCGCTTCTCCGTAACCTGCAGATTTCCGTAGTTCCCCGCTGGCACCGGAACCTCACTCAATCGTGACGACAGGTCCGCGAAGTCAATCTTCACCTCCGGCGGCGGCTTCTTCTCATCCTTCTTATCGTCTTTCTTATCTTCAGTCTTCTTCTCGTCCGACTTCTTCGCCGTCTCCGCCGGCTTCTTTTCGTCCTTCTTTACGTCCTTCGACTTGTCATCTTCCTTCTTCTCATCTTTTCCAGCATCGCTATCAGGATGCAATTCATCCGGCGCCAAAAACGGCGAACGCAAATCCGGCACCAGGGCCAGTTGATAAATCTTCAGCTGGTGATCGAAGAACGGCTCCGGCTGTCGCGGTCCCCATGGCGATTGCACAATGGTCTTCAGCGCCCGGTCCGACAGAAAGTACATCCACTTCCCATCCGAGCTCCATACCGGATTCACGCTGTCATATCGATCGGACGTAATTTCCTTGATCTCCCCTGAAGCCACATTCAAAACCCTGATCTGCGCAAACTGATCGTCCGCTGCCTGCACAAACGCCAGCCACTTGCTGTCTGGAGACCACCTCAGATCACTAAAATCTCCCGTCTTCGACTCAGCAATCAACTTCTCTTTCTTCGCCTTAACATCAAAGAGCCAGAGCTTCTCATCCTTGTCGTGATGCGCCAGCCAGTTTCCATCCGGCGAAACAACTCCATCCCAGCGCAACACTTTCGCATCATTCGTCCACTGCTCCGCCTTGCCTTCCCCGTTCGCGGGAAACTTCCAGAACTCCGTCTCACCGCTCTCCGTCGACAGCGCCAGAATGCTCTTCCCATCCGGCAGGAAACGCGCCTCGCGATATCGCACCGCCGAGTTCGCCGCCACCTTCACAATCCGCCCATTGCGCAGTGGCAGCGTGAACACCTCGCCGCGCGCCGTGAACACAGCGCTCCCTCCATCCGGCGCGATGTGTACTGCAGTTAAGTAGTCCGAGGGCTTCTTCACCCAGTGCTCCCGCAGCTGCTCAAAGTCCGATGTCAGCGTTATCGGAATCGTCTGCTCCTTGCCCGTCTTCAAATCCAGCAGCCACAGATCCGCTCCGCTCGCATACACAATCCGCCCGTCATCAACAGCCGCCGACGTAATATCAAATCCCTTCTGATGGCTCTCTTGCTTGACTCCCTTGCCGTCCTCATCCATCGAGTACACGTTCATCACGCCATCACGGTCGCTTAGGAAATACACCCGCTTGTTCCAGAACATCGGCTGTGTCGATGCGCCTTCGTAGTCGCCCGTCAGCGCTGTCGCTTCACCCTTCCCATCGAACTTCCAGATGCTCTCGGCCGTTCCGCCTTTGTACCGCTTCGTCTCGCTCGGCTGCCGGAACCATCTCGTGAAGTACAAATTGCGCTCCGGCGAATACGCCCCTTGCGCCGCCTCCGCCAAGGGAACAATCTCTCGCGCGCCCACATCGTTCACCAGAACCAGCTGAGTTCCCGGCAGCGTCGCATAGCGCGATGTCGAAACCATCAGGCGTCCATCCGGTGCAAATCCTGCGGGTCGCGAATCTCCATCCCACGTGCGCCTCTGCGGAATCCCGCCTTCAAGCGGCATCGTGTAAACCTCGGTCGGCCCCTCAAAGTTGGCGCTGAACGCCACCGTCTTCCCGTCCGCCGAAAGCACCGCGCTCCACTCCTTGCCCGGATTCGAAGTCAGCCGCCTTGCCACTCCGCCGTTCACCCCAACGACCCACAGATCGCCCTCCGCCGTGAAGACAAGGTTCTCGCCGCGAACAGCCGGATACGTATAGTACCCGCGATGCATGGGCGCTGGCGTATTCCCCGCTCCTTGCCCTTGGGCCGCTGGAACCACACCCACCATCAACCCGCCAAAAACGCCCACAGACACCAGCACACGGCGAACCGCAAATGACATTTGCATATCCATCCCTTTTGCACCTGAATTGTTCAGAGAGACACAGCAAACCCGCATCAGCACGGGCATTCTTTGAAAAGACGACTGAGTGGGAAGTTTACTACGGCCACTCTCTTACCTTGCCTCACATCCACCATTCGTCCCTACGCTCTACAAAACTGTGGGACGAATGACGTAATTTGTTGTGGGATCCCGTGATCGCCAGTGACCACCCGGCTCTGCTGGCCTTCAGACCTGGCTAGTGATGCAAATCACTGCCAGGACGTACACTAAAACCTGATTCTGATATCGGAACGATCATGGCCCTTGGCAGAAAAAGCGCGTTTGTAGTCCTGCTTCTGATGCTCTTTTGCACTTCTGCCCCGGCCCTCGCCTGCTTGCCAATCACTTCCGCGCATTCGTCCGAAAACTGCTGCGCCGCAATGATGCACGAGTGCGATGCCGCAATGGCGAGTTCGTGCTGCCAGATCTCTCCAGGCAAAAGTCCTTCTCCTCTGCCCTCGGAGTCTGCGCCAGAGACCTTTCAGTACGCCACACACATCTGCTCCATATCGATGCACCCGCCTGTGGCAAATGCCCTACATGGCCACCTTCCGATCCAGTCGCAATCGGTACCCGACCCGTCTCCCGGTCAACTCTCCATTCTCAGAATCTAGATCTCCCTCCTTATAGGTAATCCCCTGGCACTCACGCGTCTGCGTGCGTTTCAGTCGTGTCCAGAAAATTGCCACCACGCGCCGTTCTCCGCGAACTCGCGGGAGGAAATCATGAAGTCCGCCGTACGTACAGGAGCCTTTTGCCTGATTGCACTCGCCAGCATTGCAAGCTGGGGACAGGCAGCAGGCAGCGAAGATGCCTTCAACTCGATGGCCTCATTACTTGAGTTGCCATCGCAGACCGCCTCAAGTGCGACGCCACTCAGCCTCGATGAGGTGGAGCGCATTGCCCTACAGGCTAACCCGGAGCTTGCGGTCGCTCGTCGCCGCTTGGCAATGGCGCAGGCACATGTCCCGATCGCCGGCGCCCTCGACGATCCCATGGCGATGTACCGCGGGTGGGGCATTCCCCTCAAGAATCCCTGGAACTATAACGCCGCACAAAGCATGTTCAGTGTGAGCCAGACGTTCGCCAGCCGAACCAAAAGAAATCTGCGATCCAGCATCGCTGGATCCGATGTAGACCAGGCCCAGGCAAATCTCGACCAGGTTCGCCTCGACCTCACCGTGAGAGTCCGCAAAGCCTTCTTCGGCCTGCTGCTCACACAGGAACAAGTCCTAGTCCACGAGCAACACGTTGCAATCGCGCAGCATGCAATTGGCGCAGCGCGGATCAAGTACACCGCGGGTAGCGTGCCGCAGCAGGACATTCTGAAAGCACAGATCGCAATGACGCAACTCGCCGAGCACATGATCCGCTTCGATCGGAATGCCGAAGTATCTCGTGCGCGCTTGAATACTCTGCTCGGGCGAAATACCGATTCGCCACTCGTCCTCCAAGGTCAACTTGCTGTCGTTGGCAAACTACCGGCCATCGAAACTCTCCTGGCGATGGCATACAGCGCACGACCGGACCTTGCCGCCGCAAAGGTTGCTGCCGCACGCAGTCACAAAGAGCAGCAGCTTGCCGCTAAGGCGTTCACCCCCGATTTCACCCTCTCCGCCGGCTACATGCTGATGCCTTCTGGCCAGGACTTCCGCAATGCCTACATGGTGGAAGGCTCCATGAATCTACCCTGGCTGAATCGCAAGAAACACGATGCCGAAATCGCAGAAGCGACAGTAAAGGCGACGGAGCAGGACGCGGAACTATCTGCCTTGCAGAACACGGTCCGCGGGCAGATTGCCGAAGCGCTCGCTGAAACACAGGCAGCCCAGAAGATGGCTCTGCTCTACCAGAAGCAGCTGAAGCCTCAGGCCGAAGCCGCTCTCCAATCCAGCGTGATCGCCTACGAAAACAATAAGGCAGGTTTCCTTGATCTTCTCGACAGCCAGATGCGGGTAGTCGATCTCGATCTTTCGGGTCTGCAGGCCGTCGGCGAGTTCGATGATCGGCTCGCTGAGTTGCAAATGGTTATGGGCACAACTCTCGACAACCTGCCCCAGACCAGCGTGGAGGTGAAGTGATGAGACTAGGTTTTTACAAGCTTGTGATCGCAGGAATGACAACGTTGTGCATCGCTCTCACCGCCGCAGTCGTATATCTGCTGGCTGCGCGCAACCACTCCACGACAGCAATGCAAGCGATGGCGGAAGACCCCGTAATTGCGAAAGGCCCGTCTTCTGTTGATACGAGCACGAACAAACCCCCTACTCAAACGAGCGGACTGGATCCTGCACTCGCCCCGGTTCAGCTGTCGGCGCAACGCATGCAGGCAATCGGTGTAACTACGGCCGTGGCAACCGTGAAAGATTTGGCCAGCACCATTCAGGCCCCAGGAAATGTTGAGATCAACGAAGAGAAGCTCGCCAGCGTACAAACGCGCTTTCCCGGTTGGATTCAAAAGGTTTTCGCCAGTGCGACCTGGCAGTACGTGCGTAAGGGCCAGCCTCTCTTTACCATCTACAGCCCCGATCTCGTGAGCAGCCAACAGGAGTACCTGCTCGCCCGCAAAACTCAGAACGCATTTTCGCAAACATCACACAGCGATTCCATGCGGGGCATGGACCACGCAGATGGCGGCTGGATGGTACAGGCGGCGACGCAACGCCTGGAACAGTTCGGTGTGGCGCCGGAAGAGATTGCCAACCTCGAGAAGACAGGAAAAGAACAAAGATATCTAACCGTCTATTCACCGGTCAGCGGATTTATCACCGAGCGTGCTGCTCTCCCAAACACATACGTGCAGCCCGAAACGAAGCTCTACACCATTGCCGAACTGAACACAGTATGGGTCTATGCAAACGTTCCTCAGAACGATGTTGGACGCGTTCGACCCGGAGAACGCGCCGAAGTAGTTCTCGACGCATATCCCGGCAAGACCTTCAACGCGCGTGTTGATCAGATCCTGCCCCAGTTGGACCAGGCAACACGGACCGTTCGCGTTCGGCTGGTGATGGCGAATTCCACGTTGGCATTGAAACCGGGAATGCTTGTCAATGTAACCATCGCTGCAGAGATCGGGCGCCAGCTCGTCGTACCCTCCTCTGCCATCCTGCACTCAGGACAACGCTCGGTTGCGTTCCTCGATCGCGGGGAAGGAAGTATGGAGCCTCGCACAGTAACAACAGGCCCCCAGGTCGACGGCGACATCGTGATTCTTGCCGGTCTCAAAGCTGGCGACCGGGTTGTGAGTTCAGCGAACTTCCTGATCGATTCTGAAGCGCAACTCCAGGCGGCATCGCAGAATTTCACGACGCCGCCAACCGAGTCGTCAACCAACAGCGAAAAAGCGACAGAGAATATCTCAATCAATCTCAGTACTGTTCCCGACCCGCCCAGGGTAGGCAGCAACTCTGTTCACGTCAGGCTAACAGGGCCGGATGGAAAGCCAGTCGGCGGATCACAGGTCAAGTTAGTGCTCTTCATGCCCGCGATGCCGCAGATGGGCATGGCAGCCATGCGGTCAGAAGCTTCGCTCGCTGACCGTGGTGCCGGAGTTTACGAAGGCAACGCTGACTTCCCAATGGCCGGCACATGGCAGGTCACCGTCCAGGTGATGCGTGCCGGGCAGTTGGTCGCGAGCAGAAAGCTGAGCGCTACCGCCGGCGGAGGCATGTGATGATCGCACGAATCATTGCCTGGTGTGCACGCAATCCTTTTCTCGTCTTCATAGGCGCGGCCGCACTTCTAACCGCTGGAACATGGTCGATGCATCGGATACCGCTCGACGCTCTACCCGATATCAGTGACGTGCAGGTGATCATTCACACGCCCTGGGCGGGCGCTCCTCCAAACCTGATCGAAGACCAGGTCACCTACCCGATCGTCTCGGCTCTGCTCTCAGCCCCAAACGTTAAAAATGTTCGCGCACAGACCATGTTCGGCGATTCGTATGTCTTCGTTATCTTTGAAGATGGAACCGATCTCTATTGGGCTCGATCGCGTGTCACGGAGTACCTTCAGCAGATTGCCGGCAGGCTGCCCCAAGATGCGCATCCCGCTATCGGACCGGATGCCACCGGTGCTGGATGGGTCTTCGAGTATGCACTTGTTGACCGCTCCCACACGCACAGCCTCGCAGACCTGCGAGCGCTTCAAGATTGGTATCTCCGATATCAATTGCAGACAGTCCCCGGAGTAGCCGAGGTAGCAAGCATCGGCGGCTTCGTACGCCAGTACCAGGTCAATCTGAACCCCACGAAACTGTTCTCCTACGGGATCTCAGCCCAGACCGTAACAGAACGCGTTCGCCAGAGCACAAACGAAGTTGGCGGCGATGTGATCGAGATGAATGGCGCAGAATACATGGTCCGCGGCCTTGGCTATTTCAAAACCCTGAGCGATTTGGAAAATGTGCCCGTCGCCACTAAAAACGGCACACCAGTCTTGGTCAAGGACCTGGGAACAGTGTCGTTCGGACCCGACGTTCGACGCGGTGCTGTGGACTGGCAGGGACAAGGCGAGACAGTCGGCGGCATTGTGGTGATGCGATACGGCATGAATGCTCTTAACGTCATTAACGGCGTAAAGGCGCGATTCAAGCAGATCGCTCCGTCTCTGCCCTCTGGCGTTGAGATCGTAAACGCCTACGATCGCTCCTGGTTGATCGCCGAATCGATTCACACATTGAAGCGCGACTTGATCGTTGAGGCCGTGATTGTGAGCTTCGTCAGCATCGCCTTTTTGTTCCATTTTCGATCAGCGCTCGTGCCGATCCTCACACTGCCAATCGCTGTCTTGGCGGCCTTCATTCCGATGTACTACCTGCACGTCAGTTCCAACATCATGTCGCTTGGTGGGTTGGCTCTCGCCATCGGTGTTCTCATCGACGCGGCCATCGTGATGGTCGAGAATGGCTACCGCAGCCTTGCTGAATCTGGCGAAATACTGGATGGGCCGAAGAGAAGATCGCTCCTCATCGGAGCAGCACAGCAGGTTGGCCCGGCTCTGTTCTATTCGCTCATCATCATCGTGGTGTCATTCCTTCCCGTGTTTCTGCTGGAGGCGCAGGAAGGGCGCATGTTTCGCCCCTTGGCTTGGACCAAGACGTTGGCGCTGATCTTCTCTTCACTTCTGTCGATTACGCTTGTCCCGGCGCTCATGCCTTTGTTTCTCCGCGGAAAGATGCGCCCCGAGTCGCAGAATCCCGCCGCCCGCATCTCCCAGGCGATGTATCTGCCTGTATTGCGCTGGTGCCTGCGGCATTGGAAAATCGTGGTTGCTCTGAACGTCATCTTTCTTGTGGTAACTGTGCCCCTCTATTTCAAGCTGGGCAGCCAGTTCATGCCCGCACTCTATGAAGGTTCTGCTCTATACATGCCAAGTGCGCTGCCTGGCATATCTATAACTCAGGCAACTGCACTCATGCAGGACCAAGACCGCATCATCAAATCGTTTCCCGAGGTTGCGACGGTACTCGGCGCCGTCGGCCGCTCCGATTCGGCAACAGACAATGCACCCCTCGATATGTACGACACCACCATCATGCTCAAGCCGCGAGAGCAATGGCGTCCAGGCATGACCTATCAAAAGCTCATTCAGCAGATGGACGAGAAGCTGCAGTTCCCGGGCCTCACCAACACATGGACTATGCCCGTGCAGAATCGGCTCGACATGGAACTGACCGGCATCAAGACTGCCGTAGGAATCAAAATTCAGGGCCCGGATCTTGCCACCGTCGAAGACCTTGGTACGAAAATGCAGCAGGCGCTTTCGACCATGCCCGACACCAGCTCCGCCTTTGCGGAGCGCGTCTCCCAGGGCTTCTACCTCAACGTAGAGGTCGACCGGCCGAAAGCATCTCGCTACGGATTGACGGTCGCCGATGTGCAGCGAGTAATCTCCTCCGAGATCGGCGGCTCGAATGTAGTTGAGAACATCGAAGGGCGCCAACGCTTTCCTGTTGCCGTTCGCTACGACCGTGGTTCACGCGATACCCCAAATGCACTTGAGCAGGCCCTGGTCCCGACACCTACCGGCGAGCAGATTCCGCTAAACACGGTCGCGCACGTCTCGTATTCGCGCGGCCCCGCGATGATTCGCGATGAAGAAGGGCAGCTGACCGGCTACGTCTATCTCAGCCCAAAGACGAATGACTACGGAGGGTATGTTGCTCGTGCTCAAAAACTCATCGACTCTAATGTGGCGATGCCCGCCGGCTATACCTGGCACTGGGCTGGAGAATATGAGTTTCAATTGCGCGCGAAAGAGCGCCTCAAGGTAATCGTGCCGATCGTCTTTTTCGTGATCTTCCTTTTACTTTACCTGGTCTTCAAGTCAGCGATCGAGGCGCTGGTCTTGATCTTCCCGACACTCTACGCCATGTCTGGCGGCCTTCTCTTGCAGTGGATCATGGGATACAACTTCAGCGTCGCAGTCTGGGTCGGCTACATCGCCCTCTTCGGCATCGCAGTCGAAACCGGCGTAGTAATGGTCGTCTATCTTCACGAAGCCTACGAAGATCGCCTGACAAAGGGCACACTGCAATCGGAACCCGACCTCGAACAGGCTGTAGTCGACGGCGCTGTACAGCGGCTCCGCCCAAAACTGATGACCGTCACCGCAGTCATTCTCAGTCTCGCGCCAATCCTTTGGGAGACCGGCATAGGCTCCGACGTGATGAAGCCCATCGCCGCCCCAATCGTCGGAGGAATGATCACCTCCACGATCCACGTCCTGATCCTCGTTCCAGTCTTCTTCCTCTTGACTCGACGTAAAAGGCTTCGTCTCCAACGCTGATGGTTGTCAGCGCAATCTCCTGTGTTGGTGAGACGAGCAGCTTTTTCTTCTTTCTTCCGGCCCCAAATCCAGTGAGCTACTCCACTGTCACCGACTTCGCCAGATTCCGCGGCTGATCCACATCGCACCCGCGTCGCACGGCAATGTAGTACGCCAGCAACTGCAGCGGCACAATTTCAATCAACGGCGACAGCAGTTCGAATGCAGGTGGAATGTGGATCACTTGCTCCACCAGCCCGCCGATCGTCTCATCCCCTTCTGTCGCCACTGCAATCACGCGCCCCGAGCGCGCCGTCACTTCCTGAATATTCGAGAGCGTCTTCTCATACCGCAGCCTCGAAGCTGGGTCGGCCTCATCCCGCGTTGCCAGCACCACAACCGGCAGGGTCTCATCAATCAGCGCATTGGGCCCATGCTTCATCTCGCCCGCCGGATATCCCTCCGCGTGAATATACGAAATCTCTTTCAGCTTCAGTGCCCCTTCCAGAGCAATTGGGAAATGAATTCCCCGTCCCAGATACAGGAAGTCGCGCGCATTCGCAAAGCTCGAAGCCAGCTGTTCACACTGCCCCGAACAACTCTTCAGCGCTTCCTCAATCTTCGCAGGAACCCGGCTCAGCTCCTCGATCAGTTGCACAGACCGTTCCTTATTCAACCGGCCTCTCAGCTGACCCAACTTCAACGCCAGCAGAAACAGCGCCGTCAATTGCGACGTAAACGCCTTCGTAGACGCAACGCCAATCTCCGGACCAGCGTGTGTATAGATCGCGCCGTGCGCCTCGCGCGCCACCATCGCGCCTACGACGTTGCATATCGCAACCGTCTTCGATCCCAGTGTCTTCATCTCCCGCTGTGCGGCCAGCGTATCCGCCGTCTCGCCCGACTGCGTAATCAGCAATCCAAGCGCATTCCGATCAGGAATCGGATTTCGATATCGATACTCGCTCGCATAGTCAACGTCTACCGGTACACGCGCCAGCCGCTCGATCATGTACTTTCCTGCGAGCGCTGCATGCCAGCTTGTTCCGCACGCCGCAATGTTGATGCTCGAAGCCGCTGCCAGCTCCTCGTCATCAATCTCCATCTCGCCCAAGAAGATGCTTCCAGAATCCAGCGACACCCGCCCCAGCGTCGTATCTCGAATCGCCCGCGGCTGCTCCCAAATCTCCTTCAGCATGAAGTGCTTGTAGCCGCCCTTTTCCGCCTGAATAGGATCCCACTGGATTCTTTGCAGCTGCCGCTCAATCGGCTTGCCGTTGAAGTCGGTCAGCTTGACGCCATCCAGCGTCAAAATCGCCATGTCCCCATCTGCCAGAAAATAGATATCCCGCGTGTGGTGCAGAATCCCGGGCACGTCCGACGCCACGAAGTATTCGCCCTCGCCCACTCCAATCACCACCGGAGGCCCCGATCGCGCCGCAATAATCTTGTCCGGCTCCGCCGACGAAAGAATCCCCAGCGCAAACGCCCCAGTCAAATGCTTCACAGCCTTGCGCACCGCGTCCTCGAGCGACACAGCCGCACCGCTCTTCTCCGCCTCTCTCTGAATCTCCTCGATCAGGTGGGCAATGATTTCCGTGTCCGTCTCTGTGACGAACTTGTGCCCCTTCGCCGTCAGTTCGCGTTTGAGCTGGAGATAATTCTCAACAATCCCGTTGTGCACCACGACGATCCGTCCCGAGCAGTCCCTGTGCGGGTGAGCATTCTCTTCCGTCGGTCGGCCGTGCGTCGCCCAGCGCGTGTGCCCGATTCCAAACGTGCCCTCCAGCGGCTTCTCGCGGAGAGTCTCTTCCAGATTTCCAAGTTTCCCCGGCGCGCGGCACACCTCCAGCAAAGCGGCGTTCGGTCCGCCCACCGCGATCCCAGCCGAGTCGTAACCCCGATATTCCAGCCGCCGCAAGCCCTCGATGATCACCGGGACCACTTTCTTACGGCCGACGTACCCAACTATTCCGCACATGCCATGATTCTATGCGAGTCGCCATCCGGTTACGGATACCGCAATCCGTGCGACATCCCTGCAACATTCGTAATCATCACAGGCATTCCCAAAGTGTCGTTCGGAGTAGTGGCTTCATCTGTAAAGATTCTCCAAACGGGATTCATCTTTGATGTAGAGGTGCGCCCCCGCAATGAAGGCATATGCAATCAGCTACGGCCTGGACCTGAATTCCCAGACAAACATCCAGTACGGCTCGCACCCAACTCCAGAGGCACGCTATTCCACCAGGGAGCAGGCTGCCGTCGATTGCGTACGTCTCAATCAGAGCGACATTTCCTCCGGCTCGCATCGCTGCGCATTTGCGGTCGACAAGCTCTCCGACGGCGGATATGGCATCATCTGCGCCTGCCATCCGCACCGCTAGTCTCTGCTCAGTTCACCAGCATCGAGATCGCCGCGACCACAACTTCCGCATTCGCCGGCACCGTTACGCTCTTCACGGTCTTACCGCTGTTGAGCGTGAACGAGTAGCGGTACAGATATACTTTCGCGTTCACCCGGCCACCAGACTTGGTGTCGTAATAGGTGCCCGCATAGGCGATCGATTCTCCTGAGTGACTCTTGGACGACGTCCACGGACTCATATTTTGCGTAAAGCGTGCCACGGTCCCATCCGTGTAAGTCACGGTGAACACCACCCCGGTCAGGTCTTTGTGGACAGCTGTCCCCAGCATCAGCAACTTGTTGAAAGGACCCGCGGGGAGCGGGATGATCGTCGAGCGCACCCCGCTCACCATGTCGTTTTTGCCCGGAGTGCCCAGCGAAAACTTGACTCCAAAAGGCGAAAGCGTACTTCCCATCTGGGTCGCAGAGAAAGCATGCCCGGAGCCATCCAGACCGTTCGATGCCACAATCGCCTTGTCAACGAACAATCCCGTAATGTTCGCCACACTCGACAAAGAGACCTGCGTCTGTGTCGAGCGCTTGATCGTATACGTTGCGACTGCCTTTTCGCTCTGCGACGTGCCGGGAGCGATGGCAATGGCTTCGATCGTCTGTGAACCGTTGACCTGGATAGGCCCGGTGTACAACATCGAACTGGTTCCTGGAGTCGTGCCGTCGCTCGTGTAGTAGATCGAAGCATTCGGCGTGGCATCCGTGATCGTCACGGTCTGAGGGCCCGCGTATGTTCCCGATGCCGGCTGAATCGAAGGGGTGGAGGCAGGAAGCGAGTAGACGCTCAGCCCTCCGTACACCGTCACCGCATTGCGTCCGCCCACATACACCTTTCCGTTCGCAATGGTCGGTGTCGTGAACTTGACTGCAATTGCCGCAGTGTCGCGGCCGTTCGCCGCCTGCTGGCTGTTGTAGAGTTCCTGCGTTAGGTCACCGGCGTTGTAAGCATGCAGTATTGCTGGACCAGAGTTGTACTGCGTGTCCTGAATCATCCACGCAATTCCGTTGTTGGTTCCGTTCGCCGAAATGCTTGGCGTTCCTCCGCCCCCGCTGTAAGCCGGAGTCGTAAAGATCGTATTGCTCGCAGACTTGCTCACCAGCTGATCAGTTGCCGGATTCAGCGTCCAGGACTGAAGTGGTCCATTGTCGAGTCCGAGATAAAGTGTGTTGTTGAAGAAAGCAGCACTCGAGTGTATGTGATAACCCGTGACTAGAGTCTGCAACGAACTATTTGTCGGCGTGTCGAATCCACCCATCGCATCGCGATTCAAAAGATAGATCGTCCCGTTCTTGTCCGACGTCATGGCGAGATGCGGCAATGGTCCCGTTTGCGTTGGCATCAGCAGCACCGCACTCATGCCCATATCGTGGTCACCCGTATCCAGGCTCAACTGGTTCGCTGGAGTGAACGAATCTGCAACCGCAAAACCCGTCCCTGAAAGCGTAAGTCGAAACGCACTGTCCCCAAAGTCGCTTCCGCTCACATTGGCATCGAAGAGGCCGTTTCCAGATGCCGCAAAAATATTACCGCTGCCATCGGAGGAAGTTCCTCCGCCGCTCATCCACACGCCGCCTCCATCGCCATTCGGCGTAGAGGTCCATGCGCCCATCTGCTGCGAGATGTCGGAGGCATCGTAAGCCATAATCCAGCCGTGGTAGTCGCCCTTGTCGCCGTGCGATCCCCAGGCAATGAATACTGAGTTGCCGCTCCCAACTCCCGGTGTTGGCGCAAGCAATAAGGCAGCCCGCTGATTCTGCAACATCGAATCGAACGCGACCGTCGTTCCTCCATTACCTGTGCCCGGCACCTCGGCCGCAATCAGCGTTGGCCCATTCAGCATCTCTGTGCCATCTGCAATGTTGAGGGCGTGCAGGCGCTGGCAGAACACCGGACTTCCTCCGCTCACGTTCTTTGACTTGGCAACGACATAGACCGCCCCTTTTGTCCGGTCGATCACGGGCGTACCAATGATTCCGATGTTCGGATTTATATCGACCGTGCTGACGTCGGAAGCCAGAGCCCAGGTCTCTCCCGAACCGAGCAGCGAATCCCGCCATAGGTATCCCTGCGCAGGGTTGTTGCCGTCGGCATCGAACGCGTAGATGTAATCTTGCGCTGTCGCCACGATCAGCACGTTGTGCGCAACGCCGTCGCCCATGACGTACTGCGAAAGATAAAGCGGCTGAGCGTACACGTCGCCAACAACAGCGAAACTGAAGACTTTTCCAAACTGCTGCGAATTCACATTCGCCGGCGTCAGCACGGTCTCTTTTGTCTGCGTTCCCGTCCGCGCAATATCGTTGTGCCAGGTAGTCACGTCCTGAGCTGAACCTGCCGTCACGCTCGCTGCTGCCAGGCAGATAAAAAGGAGCTGACCGCACTCGATACGCACCCGACGAACACACCGCAAGGCACAAACTGCCATCTGCAACACCGATAGGGGAATCATTGTCAGGAAAATCCTGCAGAGATATTACCTTCAATCGGGTTCGGAAGCGCCAACAGATTTTTGCAGAATCATCTCACGCTGCCGGATTTCGACTCGCGGCAAGGTGCTGCCTTCGCATCCGACGCTTGGCCGTCCTGTGTGAAACTTCGTGCGCCTATCGCCGGCGCCCTGAATCTCTAAGCCATGAGGCTTCTAACGGTGACCTATCTGGGGGGACCTTGTCTCCTCCTCGAATTCGGTGGATTGCGATTCCTCACTGATCCAACCTTCGATCCTGCTGGGAGCGAGATCAACTACGGTACCGTGACGTTGACCAAGACCGCAGGCCCCGCAGTCAGCCCCGGTGCCTTGGGCCGGGTAGATGCCATCCTCCTCAGCCATCACCACCACTTCGACAACCTGGACAATTCCGGCCGTCAGTTTCTCCCGTCTGTCCCTCGTGTAATCACGACCCTCCTAGGAGCAGAACAGCTTGGTGGGAACGCAACAGGACTTCAGGCTTGGGAACACCTCGACCTCACAACGCCCGACAAGCGCACCATTCGGATCACGGCCACACCCGCGCGTCACGGTCCCGCCTATGCCGACCGCGGCCCGGTGATCGGCTTCGTTCTTCACCTGCTCGAAGAACCGGCACACGCCATCTACATCTCTGGCGATACCGTATGGTTCGACGGAGTTGAGGAAGTCATCCAGCGCTTCCCGTCCATCGCCGTCGCGGTCCTCTTCCTGGGAGCCGCGAGAATTCCAATCGTCGACTCGCACCTGACCTTCACCGCCGAAGAAGCCATCCGATTCGCCCGGGCTCTCCCGAAGGCTGCCATCGTCCCCGTCCACTTCGAAGGATGGAAGCACTTCTCTGAATCTCGTGAAGTCATTGACCAATCCTTCGCCGCCGCTCAGCTCAGGGACCGACTTCATTGGATCGGTCCTGGCGTCCCTACCCAACTGCCTCTCTTGTGACTTCCAACCCTCCCAGTCGCTCTTGGCCTTTTGCAGGCGGAGCAAACTGCAGCCAATTTGCAGGCTGTTTGATCAAAACGTCTATGCTTGAATCAACGCTTGTTGCTGCAGGCGAATGTGTTCTGAGGGGCAGAAAGGAGGGCCCCAACCGTGACCGGGGCCCCAAGCATGCCTAAGTGTTTTGTTTTCAATTACCGTCTGCGTAAGTTGTTCAGAATCTATTATCTGCATAAAATCGTTGCTAAACCGGAACACTGTCGGCTATGTACTGCTCCCTCAGCCTGCTGGAGGCCTCTCCGCCGGAAAGGCATAAGCTGTTTCAGTCGTTTTATTTGCAGCAGACTTAGGCTCGAGAGCGCCTGAAACGCATTGACTCAAACCTATTGTTTTGAGGAATATACAGCTAAGTGGTCTATTTTGAATATTTTACTAAAATCATGACTCAGTCGAAGCGATTCAATGACCGGGTCACGTGATTCGCGAGGTGATCGCAACCGCGCCCTTCAGGACGGAGAGAGCAGAACTACTCATCAATTCGATAGGTGAACTCTTCGATCACGGGATTCGTCAGGACTTCCTTTGCGATCCGCTCGACCTGTGTCCGCGCCGTCTGCTGGTCAAGTCCATCGGCAAGAGACAGGGCAAAATACTTTCCCTGGCGCACCGCCGCGACATCCGAAAAGCCGATCTTGCGCAAAGCATTGTGGATGGTCTGGCCCTGAGGATCGAGGACCGAGGTCTTCAGCGTAACGTAGACATGCGCCTTCATCTTCCGTGATTATATAGTTCAGGTGGTGCCTGGTTAGTGCCTCGCCCGGTAGGTGGCTCCCTTCATGGCACCCTCCAGGGTCCCTCTCAAGTTGCAAAAAGCGCAACTTGCTCCGCGCATCTAATCTATTTCCGGTTCCCTCTACCTGCCGAACACAACCCCGAGAGGATGTAGAAACAGAATGGTTAATTATTTGGAGCTCCCCATCGGTGACCGCTCGCCTGAGGTCTTCCGGGCCGTCATCGAGATCCCTAAAGACGGTACAAACAAGTTCGAGTACGACAAGCAGCTGCACGTCTTTAAGCTCGACCGCAATCTGCACTCACCCGTGCACTACCCCGGCGACTACGGCTTTATACCTTCCACTCTCAGCGATGATGGCGACCCGCTCGACGTCCTGGTGCTCGTCCCTCACTCCACGTTCCCTGGATGTGTTCACGAAGTCCGTCCCATCGGCCTCCTCGAGATGCTCGACCAGGGCACACTCGACGAGAAAGTTCTCGCCGTCGGGAAAAACAACCCCCGCTACACCAATGTCTGGAACTACACCGATATCTATCCGCACATGCTCAAGGAAATCACGCACTTCTTCTCTATATATAAGGACCTTGAAGGCAAGCGCGTAGAGATCAAGGGCTGGCACGATGCCGCTTACGCCCGCGATCGTGTCGTCCGAGCGGCCAAGCTCTTCGAGGAAGGGCACAAAAGCGAGGAATCCAAGCTCAAGCCCGTAGCTGTCAAGCAGAAGGTAGCCGCTAAGTAGAGATCTGAAGTTTGGAAGCCGCGCCTCCTGAGGATGTTACGAGGCGCGGCCTTTCGAAATTTGCTTCTGCAGGACAAACCCTGATTTCCGCTATAATCCAGACTGAGCACGGAGAGATGGCCGAGAGGCTGAAGGCGGCGGTTTGCTAAACCGTTATAGGGGCTAAAACCTCTATCGGGGGTTCGAATCCCCCTCTCTCCGCCAGAATCTTCAAGCTCGCTTCTCAGCCTTAGACTTCTTCAGCCTCAGCCGCCTTCACGGTGAACGAGACACTCTGCTCACCCAGGCGGGGATGTTTTGCCTTCAGCCGAACCGTACCAGCTTCTTCTTTGGCCCGCACCCAGACAGCACACCGCCCCCCAATCAAGGCGAAGGGATTGTCGCCGATCAGCTCAGCCGGCCCTTCCAGTTCGAACACGATCGGGTCGTTGGCGTACGTACGCACAGCCCCGAACTCATCCGTGACCCGGACCACCACGCGGGTAGTGTCCGCACCATCGGCAATCAACTCCTGATCATCCGGAATCAGAACGAACTTTCGATCAACACCGCTGCCTGAAAGCGTTTTGGTAATCGCGAGCTTGCCGCCGATATAGCCCTCAGCCCGTAGGTCGCCCCAACCGATCCGCAGCTTTTTGAAGTCAGCCTTCTCAACGTCGAGCACGAACGGTGCGTACTTCAGATGCGCAAACTCCTCCCGATCCGGGTCAAGTTCCGCGATTAACACCCATGGGTTGCTCTCCAGACCGTCTGCCCGCGCAAGAATCTTCAAGTGATCGCAATTCGAGCAGAACACCGCCTTCGTAAAGCCAACCGATTCGTCGCCGCGAGCCCAGTGAAAGGCGGGCTCAAGTACAACCTCCTCAGCCGGATCGCACTGCGACTTGTAGAAGCCTGCGGCAGGCTTTGGCTCACGAAAGATGTCCGTCACGCCGTGATAGCAGATTCGGTCACCTGATCCGAAATTCGCGTGAGTGTTGTAGTCGAATGCGCACCACCCGATGCCTCCCGCATACTGCGGGTCAGACGCAAGCTGATTATGAATGCGCGCATGGCGGAGCGTATGCTCGCGAAGTCGTTCATCGTCGTCGGTCATCTTAGTCGGGAAAGTGTGCCCCACGAACTCCGTATTCAGATAACGCGGGTGGTTCGGCGGTTTCAATGGGAATCCGAAGTCGTTCATCGTGAACACATCTTCGAGAAACTCGGATTCCTGGAAATATCGGATCCCACCGGTTTGACGTGAATCATCCAACGCATGCGCGAGCGCATTTGTCTTTGTGTAGAAATCATGGTTGTCGCGCGACTCGTTGATACGTACTCCCCAGAGAATGATCGACGGACGATTCCAGTCACGGCGAATCATCCGGCCGACATTGTCGATCGCGACCTTCTGCCAGCTCTCGTCGCCAATGTGCTGCCATCCCGGAATTTCCTCGAGAACCAGCAGACCAATCTCGTCGCATCGATCAAGGAAGTGGCGAGATTGAGGATAGTGCGAAGTACGCACGATATTGCAATGCAGATCTTTTCGTAGAATGTCCGCATCTTTTCTCTGCACTCGGGCCGGCATTGCCTGGCCTACGAAAGGAAAAGTCTGATGCCGATCCAGGCCGCGTAGCTTGATGATCTTGCCATTCAAGGAAAAACCATGGTCCGTGAACACAGCATCTCTGAAACCAATGCGACGCATATCTTCGTCGACAACTTTTCCGGCACGCAGAAGCTTCACATGTACCGTGTAGAGCTTTGGCGCATCAAGCTCCCAGAGCTTCACATTCTGCAAATCTGAAATTGTCACGACCGTGCGCGCGGTGTCTTTCAGAGTTTGAGTCGTGGCATACGGCGAAGCGTCGGCATAGGGATCGAGGCCAGTATCCTGGCTCGGCTCGGCGGCACGTTCAAGTCTTCCAGAGCCCTTTCCGATTGTCCTCTCGCCGTCACGGAGATCTATCTCGAGCGAGAGCGCACCTGCGCCGCGATCCTCGCCCGCAATAAAACAACTCACATCAACAGTTGGGTGGCCTAATACGTCCTTAGGTCGCACAAAGATGTTGTCGATATAGTTATCCGGCACAACGCGAAGATTGACCTCGCGATAGATCCCGCCGAAGGTCATGTAGTCGATCTCATATCCGAATGGAGGTATGTCTTCCCGCTCAGTCGAATCGACTTGAACGACCAGAACGTTCTCCGCGTCGCGGTGCAGATCCTTGGTCAGCTCAAACGAAAAGGGTGTGAAGCCTCCCCGATAGCTTCCAAGCAGCCGCCCGTTGATCCACACAGTGGATGCGGTCATCACTCCTTCAAAATCCACAAAGACGCGCTTACCCTCTGCTCCCTTCGGGAATCGGAACCGCTTCCGATACGTCGACACGAACTCGTAATCTTTGTCATCGAAGTTGTGCCATGGAAGTTTGACGTTTGTGTGTGGAATCACCACGCGCTGAAACTTCGAATCGTCGAAGTTGATCGCTTCCGCACCATCTACCTTCGCCGGGTGGAATCGCCAGCCACGATTGATCGGCAAAACCTTTCGTCCGGGATTGAGCCCTTCCTGTGCTCCCGCTGCAGCATTCGAGAGCGCGCTTGCCGCTACTGATGCGCCCGCCAATTTGATGAAATCACGCCGAATCATAGCCTTCCCCTAACGAAAATTTCGTGATGCACTAAACCTTGTTTATCCGCTGCGAGCACTCTCACTCAGATTGGTATGTTCAGCTTGAAACCAGGGCCAGTAGTTCTTGTAAGCCAATCGCGGAGTTCGATTCGGTGCCGCGAGGCATCGTAGGACCGATGGCCACCGCTTGCCGGTGCCCCTCAAACCAGGCAATAAAGCGCGATCGATCCGAGTCGGGCAATCTTTGCTGGTTGATCCAGTGGTAGTAGGCTCCCATCTCTCCGTCAACAAGAGAACCAACAGGATCCGTTTCCGACTCGCTGCTTCCTCCAGCCAGCAACTCATTCATAGCTCTCTGCCTTTGCCGAGGAGCATACCTCACGAGCAACGTACTTGCCTGTGCTCGGCGCAAAACCTCACGGGTCGCCCACTGGGCGAAGGTCGTGCTGTAGATCTGGGTTCCCGAACCCTCTGAAAATAACTTCAGTTGAAAGCGAGCGAGGACCGTATCCGAAGTGGCTTCCATTCCGAGATCAGTGGGGGCCAATCTCGCCAGCACACTTCGAAGCTCTTCAGGTCCCATTCCTGGTCGGTCGATCTCTGACTGCATCCTCTTTAGTAGCGACTTTCGAATTGGCGCCAGAGCTTCATAAGAGACACAAGTGACACGTTCACTGTGCGGAAACGAACTGCCGCCATCTATATACCAATGAGCATACGGAGTTGGGTCCGCTTCTGCACGCTTGTCTACCACAGCGATAAGTGACTCCAGCCCATCCTTGGGGTCGATACTTGTGAAGTAGGTGCCGTGTTTCCGGAGATTCCTGAACAATTGAGCGTTGTAAGTAGGTACGTCGCGACCTACAACCGCTATTCCCAGCCTGCCATGCTTCGGAGGTTCGGGTTTTGTAAGTTGTTCGAGGCGATCGCCGTAGGCCTTGGCAGCGTGTCGGAACGCGTCTAGTTGATGCGTCGACCAGAGATAGGCGGCCTCCTGCTCTACGAACTGAGCGGGGAGGTCTACCCAGTTGAAGCCCTGAAGACCGGGAGATATCGAAATCGCCGCAAAGTCACTGAACCACTCATGAAATTCGCCATCTGGGAGTTCATTCAGAGTTGACAACTCTGCGTCAATCTTCGATCGTTCGATTGGAAATTTGTAATCGTAGTCTATTAGCTCTCGCAACAAGCTAGGCGCGAACGCGATCGGCAGTTTCTGTAGTGCCTCGAGGTGATTTATCGCGATCGCCCGCGCTTGCGGAGGATAGCTGGCAAAGCTTTCGGCTTTCAACTCGCTTGGCAGCATATCTACACCAGATCCTGGATGAGCTTTCCATTCGATTGCGAGGATGAGAAACCCATCATTGCACCGATACTCGGCACGAGATCGATCGACTGAATAGGCGTGTCATAAACAACGCCGCGACGTGCTCCTGCGCCGAGTACCATCATCCAAGTCGTCCTGCTTGCGGGATCACCCGTGCGGTGATGCTGAAATCCATTTCCTCCTGCATCCAAATCAGAATCACGTCCGAAGTCAGGCAGCACGAACATCGTGGTATTTCCCGCATATTCAGGTTCTGTCTCAATCGCCTTCCACAGCTCGGCACACAGTCTGTCAGTCCTTCGGATCCCCTCTATGTAGAGTGAATATGCTCCTGAGTGCGCCACATCGATGTCGTGCATTGTGATCCAGAGAAGACTGGGCGCCTCCTCGCGCATCAGGCGCTTGGCGATATACAGCGAGAGTTCGTCGGGGCTGGACAGAGTTCGCGCATGCGAAGCAAAATCGCTCACTGAAAGCTTCAGGATGGTCTCAAGTTGCTGGAGTTCAACTTCACCACCGGCCAGCGCAGGCGTGTAAAGCGGAGTTTCATAATTGTCGTGCAGCAGATGCTCGAGATCCGTTCTGCCACCGGCGCTCGCGAGCCCTAACAGTCTCTTCGGCAGGATGACACGGGCTCCCTGCCCGGGCCCGAATCCCCTGAACCCGCTCTCGCCGATCCGATGAAACCCATTGCTCGGAGCAACAACCCAGGCATCCGAAGATGGGCGTTTCAGTTCTTTTCTGAAATATTCGAAAACCGTCGGATGTTCGGGAGCGACTGAGGCGAAGTTATTCAGCGTTTCATAGACTCCCGTCGCCAAACTTGCCGTAGCCACATAGTGCCCCAAAATGCCTTGGTTCTTTACATGCGTAAAGAAGCTCGACTGTGGAGCCATATCGTCCAGCATGTGCGGTATATTCTCTTGGCCTTCTGGTGCGAAGGTCTCCTGATCTCGCGCACCACCGCCGAATGTGACAACAACGACTTTGCGCTTTTTTCGCGCTGACTCTGCGCGGATCAAGGGGCTAGCTTGGAGAACGGCGCTCCCCACAGCTAAGCCCGCCGCATCGCGAAGGAACTCCCTCCGAGATCGGCTGACGAGAGCCGCCGTTTCAAGTCCGGCGATCGCGCGGTCCAGATTCATTGCCTTTCCGTGTTCATCTCTTTCTCGGAATACACGAATTGCCGGACCTCATCGTGTTCCTTTTGCACTTCTGCCAGGTGTTCAGCGCGCAAATTCTGATAGAGCGCAAACTCCTTCTGCGCCTTCTGCTTTTGCCCTACGTGAACCAGGTCTGTACCGAGCCGATAATGAGCATCCGGCAAGTTCGGGTCCAGTTCGAGAGCACGCTCATACTGCGGAATCGACTTTTCATATTGATGCTGATCCGCATAGAGATTGCCTAGTTGCATATATGCATCCGCCTGCTTGTCATCGAGTGAAATCGATCGCTTTAGGAGCGTCTCTATCGACTCCATGTCCGCACCTGCTCCGCCGTTCCGTTTGCCCTTCCAGAGGCTCATTGCGTAATAGTACTGCGCCAGAGCGTTGTCCGGTTTCAGACCAGCATAGCGCTTGAATCGGTCGACTACCTCTTCTGCCTGCAAAGGAGAGCTGTTGTACGCTTTCGACAAAAAGAGATAGCAGCGTTCATCTTTCGGGCTTAAGTCTGAGGCCGCAATTAGCGCCTGTACCGCCTTGTCGTAGATGCCGCGAGAATACAAAGCAAGACCAAGCCCAATCAGAATTCTGGGCGATTTCGGGTACATCTCTGAAGCCTTCTGAAAGATTGTGATTGCCGGCTCGTAGGTGCGATGCAATAGCATTTCGCTGCCCCACGCGAATAGATTGTCCTCACTCGGATCTAGATGAGCGGCGGCCTCATAGTCGTTCGCTGCGGCAACAAATTTTCCATCCTTCTCATCAATCTGTCCAAGCAGATTGTGCAATTCGCCACTATTCTTCTGTTTCAGGAGCGCCTGTACCACAGTCCTCGCGTCGTCAAGTTTGTTCAGCATGAACTCGGCCATAGCGAGATCATATGCGTTGTCATACGCACTGGGATTCGCCTGATATGCCTGCTTGAGTAAAGGCAAAGCTTCGGAGATCTTTCCAGTCTGAATGTAGAACTCACCCAGATTGTGATTCGCGTCGTAGCTTGTGGGCTCAAGCGAAAGCGCCTTTTTAAAGTGCTCGCCTGCTAAATCGAGCTTCCCAAAGCGGAGATAAGTTGCTCCAAGATTGGTTTGAGCCTCGGGGGAGTCTGGATTAATCTGCGCAGCGATCTTCAGCTGTTCAATTGCCTTGTCTGGCTCTGGCAATGAAGCATAGACCATTCCGAGTAGCTCATGGATCTCAAAGCTCCTTGGTGCGAATTGTATTATAGGCTCTAGGCGGGAAGCTGCCTGAGCGAAGCGGCCTGCTTCATAGTCAGCCACTGCAGATCGATACTGCTGATCGAGCCTTTGAGTATCGTTCTTTTGAGCAGTAATACAGGTTGCGCCTATCAAGCCAAGAATGACCGCCAGAACCCGCCACCGAAAGTTGTTGCTCACCATCCGCCTCCGCGTGAGCAGCGTCGCTAGATTAAAACACCCCGGCCCGGGAGGTCCCGAACCGGGGTGTAAGCAATCTTAGCCTAGTAGTACAGCTTCAGAGCAAATTGGATCTGCCGCGGATCAAATGGCGCATCGCGGGTCGATCCAACTTCGCCGAAGTGCGGATCAGTGAAGTTGCCCGAGCCACCAATCGCCACAACGCCGTTACCGCCGAAGTTGGGGGCGTTGAAGTTCGGATGGTTAAGAATGTTGAAGAACTCCGCGCGGAACTGAGTTGAGAACCGTTCGTTGATCTTGAAGTTCTTAAACATTGAGTAATCCAACCGGTGGAAGCCCGGTCCCGAAACTTGACCCGGCTTGCTGCCCAGCGCACCTGCGCCGTCGAGAGGAACGCAACCGTCAGGGCCCCCATTAGGCCCAAGGGTAGTCGGATCGTTATCATGCCACGTAAGCTGGCACGGTTGATTAAACGCCGCAGCATTGTTTACCCAGAACGGTCGCGGCGCCCCATCGACGGTCTTCGTCTTGATACCGAGCTTGGGACTCTGGCCAGCCACGAGGATGTCGTTGCACTGTGGTCCGGCAGCTGTGCTCGTGGGACAGGTGAAGTTTAGTGGCTGCCCTCCCTGAAGCGTGACAATCCAGTTCATCGCCCAGCCACCGAGGATTAGATCGGCGGGACCTCCATGGTTCATGAACTGCTTGCCCTTTCCGATCGGGAACTCGTAGCCGCCGCTGAAGTGCACCACATGGCGAATATCGAAGTTGGCCAAGGCATAGTCGAAATCGGGGCCGAGGCCTGGAATGGAGTAGGCGCGCAAGCCACCGGTTGTTCCCCCATTCAGGAGGTCACCAGCATTCGACATCGTTTTGGAGAATGTGTAAGTCAGCAGAAAGGTGAGGCCATTGGCGTACTGCTTCTCAAGCTTGGTCTGCAGACCATGGTACTGGCTCCTGCCGTATGTCGCCTGATAGCTGCCACCGCCGAAGTCCTTGAACGGAACGCAACTGCCGCCTTGGAACTTTGCGAAGGCGTCGCAATTCTTTGTGTCCATTCCGGCGGGTAGAAGTTGCGTCACGTTTTGATAGCCGACGCCGCCCTGCAGATCCGCTCCGTGCGTCATCACATATGAGGCGGTTGCCGACAGCGTATTTGTAAACGAGTACTGGAGCGTCAGGTTCGAACTGTAGGTTCGCGGTGTCGAGTAGTCGAACTGCAACCCTTGGAGTCCCAGACCCAGAGCGTTCAGTGCGGACGGAGTGAGAGGGATACAAGAGAATCCCGATTCAAATGATGCTGTTCCTCCGGGACCACTCGTCGGGCAATTTGCGTACGGAGAGTTGTACCGAATAGGCGCAACCTGGGACGAAACACTCGGATCAGCCGGGTTCGATTGTGGGAAGTAGGAAAGGTTGAACACGAACGGGTAATTCTCGCCGATGTTCGGCCCATACCCCTGGTTCTCGAACGAGTTAAAGAAGAGCCCGAAGCCACCGCGCACGACGAGTTTGGGGGTCGTCTCCCACGCAATGCCTACTCTTGGTGCAAAATTGTGCTTCTGCGTTTTCAGCAGCCCTTGCCCATACTTGTCGGTCGAATTGAGCGCGATTCCGTCCTGCGCCAGAAGATCTACAAAGCCAACGCAACCGATTCCAACGCAAGTCGCGCTTGTTGATAGTGTGCGATCATCCTTGCCTTTCGCAGGAATGATGAATTCAGGTTTGCCGTCCGGCGGCCCGCTCGGAACGAAGTTGGCCTGTCCGCCGTTCGTCTCGTTGATCGGGCCGAAGTAGTCCCAGCGCAGGCCAAGATTCAAAGTCAGTTTCGGAGAAATCTTGAAGTCATCCTGGAAGTACGATGCAAAGTACATCTTTTCGTCGTACGTCTTGTTGATGTTTGAAGCGAATACACCGTCAGAGCCGCCCGAGTATCCGAACCCATTGGGGTTTGGATTGCCTGCAATCGTTGCCGGCGCCGCCGTTGGGGGAAGCAGGAATTGTGCAATACCGCCAGTCGTGATATTTGAGTTGCCCGGAATATCGGTAAAGCCGCCGTTATATTGGAACTGCCCATGCGACCATGCTGGCTGCAGGGTCGAGAACTTCACGTGCTGGTACTCAATCCCCATCTTGAAGCTGTGCTTGCCGTAGATCTTCGTGAAGTCGTCCGTGACTTGAAGCGTCTGGCTGACTTCGTCAGAAGGAAGGAACGAGTTGCTTCCGAGGGTCTGCAGGTTGCCGATCGAGAACGCTGGCAATCCGCCGTTTTCCTGCCCCTGCGGGATGTCTGCAATTCCATACTGATCGGGTAATCCATCCACCGTACCCTCAGGTCCGAATCGCGTGGTGTGCAGGTGAGCGAACCCGGCACGAACCTGGTTGATCGTCGATCCGTTGAATACATGCGTGAATCCAGCGACAGCCTGATCCGACTTCGCGGTCTGGATACCCTGCTGGAAGGAACCGCCGTCCGCGATGCCTCCAAAAATACCCGGAATGTAAATTGGGTCATCGGAGTAGCTAAAGCGGAAGAAAATCTGATTATGCTCGGTCGGATTGAAGTCTTCGCGGGTGTCGAACGAATTTGCATGTTCGAAAAGGTTAGGGCTAACTGCGTAGGTCTGGAGTCCAGAGTTAGGCGATGGATACAGGTTGAGCAACTTCACCGCTGCCTGATCAATACGCCCCGCGGGCAACTGGTTCAGGTCTGAGCAGGCCGACAACGTGAAGGTCGCTGTTGAAGGTCCACAATTTGCGCTGAACGGATCACGAACGTATCCGGCGCCACCTGAGGTATTTGTTCTGCCAGAAACCGGGTCGACCGCGCCGGCTGCTACATAACGCGTCGTCGAAGGATCGAGAACGGTTCCGGTTTGAACTGCACGACCAAGAATATCGGTGCGCGTGGAGCCGTTATTCAAAGAGAGAATATCCGCGAGGTTCGTGTAGTTGCTTTCCCGCATGCCGGCAGTCGGGACGTTCGCATTTTCCGCTGTGCCCTGGACACGCCGTTTTCCTTCGTAGTCGCCGAAAAAGAAGAGCTTGTTCTTGATGATCGGTCCGCCTGCCGATACCCCAAACTGGTTCAGGCGTAGTTCGCCCTTCTTGATGCCGGTGTTGTTTTCGAAATAGTCGGCGGCATCCAGCTTGTCGTTACGGAAGAACTCCCAAGCTGCTCCGTGCAGCGAGTTTGTTCCCGACTTGATGGTTGCATTCATGACCGCGCCAGCTGAGCGTCCCAGTTCCGCGCTGAAATCGGCCGTCTGTACTTTGAACTCCTGGATAGCGTCCACAGGGGGAAGGATCACGAAATTCGTGCCGTTCAGGAAGTCGACCGCGTTCGAGTTGTTGTCAATCCCATCGAGCAGATAATTGTTTTGCGCCGGACGCAAGCCGTTCGCCGAGAACGCGCCCGAAGCTGCGTTTCCGCGAGTGTCGGCTTGCGGAGTCTGCATGCCGGCCCCAAGCTGCGCAAGAAAGGTGAAGTTGCGCCCGTTCAAGGGAAGATTGTTGATTTCCGTGCCGCTAACTACCTGGCCGAGCGAGGCCTCTTCGGTCTGCAGCTGCGGAGGGGTCGTATTGACTTCAACCGTCTCGGTGTTGCCTCCGAGTTTGAGCGAAATATTTACCTGAAGCGTCTGGGCGACGCTTAGGGTCACATTCTTCTGCGTGGTTTTCGCAAAACCCTGGGCCGTCGCCGTTATCGTGTAGTGCCCGGCGCGTACAGGAGAGAACGTGTAAGTACCGCTCGCATTAGATTTCGTTTGAAGGGTGATGCCCTGATCCGTGTTCAGCAGGGTCACGTCCGCGTTTGGAACCACGGCGCCGCTCGCATCCTGAATCGTACCGGTGATGGCACCCTCGTCCACCTGGCCCAAGATCGGTTTGCTTTGGAAGAGAAGAACGCATGCGATAGCCAAAACCACGTACCGAAGTGTTCTCGTCACCCCGAGCTTGCTGAAGTCACTGCCCATAAATAAAACCTCCGATCCCTGCTTCCTCATCTTGAACACCACTTCTTATCGGTGGAACAAGGTTTTTTCGGGTGCAGGGGCGAAATGAAATCGTTTTCCTGTAAACGGTTTCATAACTAGCGAGCAAAGTTATGCGATTTTCACAATGTTTGTCAATCAAAAGTTGTAGTTTGCTCTCATACCAACTTTGCAGCAGCGCAGGCTACCCCGCACATCTCGGGCAATTCCCACATCCAATCTGAGTTAAGTAACTTCTAATCAATAAAATATTCAGGTGACCTCCCCTTAAGAACTCTTTAGCTAGACGGTCGCTAAATGGAAGGCTGATTTGACTAAATCGAAAGAGCAGGCGACGAATTTGGTCATCAGGCTCTGAGCTCGCGAAATTGAGACAGAGGGCCTTAAATAGCCCGCCCGATGCTATGATTCCGAGCATCACGCCTGACATGATCCGAATGAAGTCTTCCAGACGGTCTCAAACCCGGAATGTCTCCAGGCGTTCAATCCTCAAATTTCTCAGTTCTGCCCCCTTCCTGTTTCGCCCGGCACCGATCTATCCTCTCTACCTTCAGGAAGCATCAAAACGTCCACATCCTAACGAGTTGTCTTTAGATGACATTCGGCTTTCGCCCCTTTACCCTGCCGACTCTCCGTTGTCAGACATCTTTCGGACGATCCAGCCGGGCTCCGACGATTATCCACTCGAGCGATTCGCAGTCGAGATTGAGGCACTCCTGAACGAGTGGGGTGAATCGCTCAAGAGGAGACATGGCGATTCCACCGATCCAGCTCCTTTTCTGGACGCATTAATCGACGCTTCGGATCCCGCTAACCCGAATCAGACTGTCCTCCGATCTGGCTTCGGTATCGATGCCGTCAGGCGAGCCTACTCAGAACCGAGGAAGTTCTCCCGCGAGCGATTCTTGAAAAGCCTCGCGAGTTGGTTGGAACCGGCCACTTCGATCGAGACCACCGAATTCGAAATCTTCAATATTGAGCAGGTCGCGGCAACTCCCCTTACCGTGAGGATTGATGTCCGTTACGACATCGTCAACACCCATCGAGATCAGAAACGCGAAGAACGCGTTGGTACCTGGAAGATGGAATGGTCTCGCAACGGTGCTGAATCGTGGAAGGCGCATTCCTGGCACTTCACTGGCGAGACTGTTTGCACAGCTCAGAGCCCAGCGTTCATTGACATAACTGACAAGGTCCTCGGATCTATCGACTCATATCGTTCGCAGCTTTCCCATGGCGCCGACTATTGGCGAACCATCCTCGATGGTGCGATCGGAATCGACATTTATGGCAATAACGGCGTTGCGACGGGCGACTTCGATGGGGATGGGTTTGACGATCTCTACATCTGCCAATCCGCGGGCCTGCCCAATCGTCTCTATCGCAATCGGGGCGACGGAACTTTCGAAGATGTCACGGAAAAAGCTGGTGTAGGCGTTCTCGATCGAACAGCCTGTGCACTATTCGCAGATTTTCTCAATCGTGGACGACAGGATCTGCTCGTCGTTTGCGGCACCGGGCCCATTCTATTTCTGAACAATGGGGACGGAACCTTCTCGCTGAAGCGCGATGCATTCAAATTCGCGCGGCCGCCTCAGGGCTCGTTTACCCATGCGGCTATTGCTGATTACGACAACGACGGCCGCCTTGATGTGTACTTCTGCCTCTACATGTATTACCTCGGATTAGAGCAGTACAACTACCCTGTTCCGTATTACGACGCCCGCAACGGACCGCCCAACTGCCTGTTTCGCAACAACGGCGACGGTACTTTCACAGACGCGACAGAAACATCTGGCCTCGCGGTTAACAATGACCGTTACAGCTTCGCGTGCGCTTGGGGGGACTCGACCGGAAAGGGTTCACTGGATCTGTTCGTTGCCAATGACTTCGGCAGCTCCCAGCTCTACCGAAACAACGGAAACGGAACCTTCACAGACGTCTCCAAGGAAGCACACATTGAAAGCGTCGGTGCAGGCATGGGCTGTTGCTGGGCAGATTTCGACAATGATGGCCATCAGGACATCTACATTCCAAGCATGTGGGAAGCCGCTGGCCAGCGCATTTCCGCTCAGCCGCAATTTCACCGCGAGGCTCCCGACAGCACACGGGAACTTTATCGCCGTCATGCCCGCGGCAATGTGCTCTATCGAAACCGCGGCAATGGGCAGTTTGAAAATGTCGGGCACTGTGCTGCCGTTGAGATGGGACGCTGGTCATGGTCGTCCGATTTTTGGGATTGGGATCACGATGGCTACAGCGACCTCTACGTCACAAATGGATACCTGAGCAGCCCCCGGAACGACGAACTTGCTGGCTTCTTCTGGCGTCAGGTTGTCGCCAAGTCACCAGAGGACACTACCCCACTTACCGCATATGAGCGGGGATGGAATGCCATCAACGAACTCATTCGTTCCGACTACACCTGGCACGGTCATGCTCGAAACGTTGCATTTGCAAACAATCGCGACGGGACGTTCACGGAAACATCCGGAGCGGTTCTCCTGGATTCCAGCGAGGACTCTCGCGCCTTCGCGTTGGCGGATTTCGACCATGACGGCCGACTTGAGGTTGTTCTAAAGAATCGCAATGCCCCTCAGGTCAGGGTCTTTCACAACGCCCTGTCACAGATCGGCAGTTCCATCTCGTTTCGTCTTCGCGGCACAAAAAGCAATCGGGATGCAATTGGCGCTTCCATCACCGTCATTGCGGGTGAGCTAACCCAGACGAAGTATCTTCAGGCTGGTTCCGGCTTCCTCTCGCAGCACACCAAAGAACTCTTCTTCGGGCTCGGAACTCATCACGGGGCCATCAAAGCAACAATCCGCTGGCCCTCGGGCACCTCTCAGACATTCGCAAATCTTCCCGTGGCGAATCGCATTCTGCTTGAAGAAGGGAACTCTAATTTTCGTGCGGAAGCCTTCTCAAGCGGCAAAGAGACCGTTCATTCTCGTCCGGCGGAGTTCGATGAGAAGCTCCCAGGCAATTCAGAGACATGGCTGGTTCAGCCGCTCAGAGCACCGACATTCAAGCTGAATGATCTAGCGGGAGTTCAACATACGCTTGAGTCGTTGCGTGGCGCGCCAATCCTGCTCACTTTCTGGTCAGTTTCCTCTAAGGAAAGTCTTCGATTCCTCGATGAATTTAAGTCGGGTTCGACACAAGCGGACGAGTTGAAAATCATCGCGATCAACCTCGATGACTCAACACGGGTTTCCGAAGCGCGGAAGAGCGCCATCCGCTACGAAGCCGCTGCTACCGTTCTTTTCACGACAACGGAGGTCGCCGGAATATACAACCTTCTCTACCGTAACCTGTTCGATCGCCAGCGCGACATGCCAATCCCGCTTTCTCTTCTTCTTGATCGCGAAGGCATGATCGTAAAGGTATATCAAGGATTTGCGAGCAGTTCGCGTCTCCACTCCGATAGCACCTCGATACCTGTCGACAAGCAAACGAGTATTCGACGCGCTTTGCCGTTCCCGGGTCTGCTGATCCAAGACGACTTCGCGAGAAACGACTTCACCTATGGAGTTGCCCTCTACCAGCATGGATTTCTGGATCAGGCTTCTGAGTCCTTTCAGCAGGTAATCGCGACCAAACCTGACAACTCAGATGCGTACTACAACCTCGGCACATTGAACCTCCGTCGGAACCGTCTCGACGAAGCGAAAGGCTTTCTCCAGAAGACGGTCGAACTGCGGCCAAATTTTGCAGAAGCCTGGAACAACCTTGGAATGCTCGCGGCTCAGCAGGGACACTCAGATGAGGCCATTAGGAACTTTCAGCAATCCATAGATATTCGCCCAAATTACTTCACGGCGCACCTGAACCTCGGCAACTTGTACCGGCGTCAACGAGCCTTTGACAAGGCGCACGATTCTCTTTCGCGTGCACTGTCTTTGCGGCCCGATGATCCAGACGTCCAATACAGTCTGGGAATGCTCTTTGCACAGCAAAACGAACTGGCGCAGGCTGCCCAATACCTCGAGCGAGCAATCGCACTGCGACCTGTTTACCCGGAAGCTCTCAATAATCTGGGCGTACTCCACGTCAGGCAGCAAAACGTCTCCAAAGCTGAAGAGGAATTCAAAACCGCCATCGCGGTGGCTCCGGCTTATGATCAGTCGTACCTCAATCTGGCTCGCCTTTACGCGATGCAGGCGGATCGCCAGAAAGCTCGCGATGTGCTTCAGCAGTTGCTCAAGATTCAACCCGGCAATACCAGCGCGAGAGATGCTCTCACGGTGCTACAATCGGCGCAATAAGCACGTTATCCCAGGTGTGCAGAAGGTGAATCCCCGCATGTCACTGAAGGCAGTGCTCGCATCCAGCCGGGCATCTGCCTGTCGGTTTAGCGCTGTTCTCTTTCTCTGTTCAGCAGCCTTCGCACTGCAGAATCCTCCTGAATCCCCTTTTCGAGAAGCAGAGAATTTACTTGCTCAGCACCGGTTAGCGGAGGCGCGTACAGAAGCCGTTGAGCAACTCAAATCCCATCCGACTGTCGATGGTTACAACCTGCTCGGAATTATCCAATCAAACCAGCAGGATTTCGCGGCTGCAATCGCATCGTTCCAGCATGCACTTCGCATCAAGCCGGGCTCGCCCAAGACGCTCACCAATCTGGGAAACGTCTACGCTGCCCAGCATCAATTTGCACCTGCAGAGCGGCAGTTCCGCTCTGCTCTTCGTATCGATCCAGCGAACGCCGACGCGAATTACAACCTAGGTGTGTTGTTGATGATGAAGGGAGCTTCCGTTCAGGCGATTCCCTATCTGCAGCATGTCAAGACCCCGCAGGCGCAACTGAATCTGGTGCGAGCTTACCTTCAGGCGCATCGCACCCCGGATGCTCTTCGGACAGCTGGAGACCTATCGGAGCGCAACAAGGAGAATGTCCAGGTGCAGTTCTCGCTGGGGGTGCTGATGGCCTCCGAGCATCAGTACCAGATGGCCCAGGGTGTTCTAGATCGCGCCGCCGGTCTGCAGCCCGACAGCCCCGAGATCCTTTATAACTACGCTCAGGTCCTCCTGCACACAGGAGAGAACGCAAAGGCCGAGCTCATCCTGAGCCGAGCCACCAAGCTTCAGCCGGAAAATGCAGATGCGCTCTATCTGCTCGCCCAGAGTTACTCAGGGCAGTCGCGTCCTCTCGACGCGCTAGACGCTCTGGTCCGTGCGCACAAGATTGCACCCGACAACGTCGACATCATCTCTTTGATGGCGCAGATTACGATGTCGCAAAACTACTTCGAGGATGCGATTCCCCTTCTCGAATCTGGCTTGAAGATCGCTCCGAAGCGTCCCGACCTCCTCGCGGCACTCGGACAAAGTTACTTCATGGCCGGAAAGACAGAGAAAGCAATCGAAGAATTTAACCGGCTGCTTGAGATTGAGAAATCGGCACGTTCCTACGCTTTCCTTGGTCTTTCGTACCGCAACCTCGGTCGATTCGATGAAGCGAAAACTTACTTCCAGCGGGGCATCGCACTCGATCCGCATAGTTCCACTTGCCTTTTCAATCTCGGATTCATCGCAGAACGGCAAGGGGATGCGGTAGCGGCGGAGAGGTACTTCCAGGAAACGCTAAAATACAACCCAAAATACTCAGACGCCCTACTCGAACTTGCAAACATTCAGAGCGCAGCCAAGAAGCTTCCTCAGGCCGCCGAACTTTTGCGAAGGTATGTAAAGGTCGCGCCCGATCCTGCGAACGGGTACTACAAGCTTGCGATGATTGAAAGAAGCCTGCATGAGACGGAGGCTGCCAATCGCGATCTGAATGTCTTCAAGACCATGTCAAAAAATGCTCAGGCCGGACCGTATCCGTTTGAGCATTTGTTCGACTACCTCAACAATCGATCTGAACTGGGTGCAGGCGCTCGTACGCAACTCGACATCACCGAACTTCAGGCCGAAATCCAGCGACACCCGAATCAGCCCCAGAATCTCTACATGCTTGCTGAGGCCTATCTGAAGGCTGAGAAGACAGACGACGCGAGAAAGACAATTCAGGAACTCGACAAGCTAAGTCAGAGTGACTACCGCACTCTCAACGGAACAGGCGTTCTGCTGACTCGCTATCGTCTTTACGATGATGCGATCGCCCATTTTGACCTGGCGCTGGAGGCGAACTCAGGTTCTGACGAGGTGAAGTTCAATCTCGCCAACGCATACTTTCAGAAGCGTCAATACTCGAAGGCACTTGAGGTCGTGAAGCAGATCTCCGAGGAAGGCCAGAAAGACGATGCCTATCTCACATTAACCGGTGACATCTACGCACACATCGGAGAAGGCGCAAAAGCGGCAGACATCTTTCGTGACGCGATCACCCGCAATCCTGACAATGATCAGAACTACCTTTCACTTGCCCTGATTGACCTACGCTCGAACGATCTCCTGGCTGCCCAGAAGACATTGGTAAAGGGCCAGACAAGGATTCCTGGCTCCGGTAAAATCTCCTGGGGACTTGGACTCGCTGCAGCTATGGAAGGCAATACAGACGAAGCCGCTTCCCGCTTTGAGCGCACGATAGAACTCCTGCCAGAATGGGCCGGCGCCTATTCGACCCTGGGCGTCCTCTATTTCCAGATCGGCAAAATCGAGAAAGCCAGAGAGGTCCTGAGCCGTTTCAAGGAAAGCAGTGTCGGCCCTAGCCTCGACATAAGCCGCATTGAGCAAGTCCTGGATCGCGCAGCAGCACCGACAGCCAATTCAACCGGCTCACTCACTGCCGAGAACCGTCAGCAGCTTTTGCAGTTTGCTCTTTCTCTCTCGGATCGAACTCTATGAGATCGAGGTTTAGCCCGGCAGCGACCCTGGCCCTTATTTTCGCAACATCCCCATCCATCATCGGGATCTCGGGACAGCAAACCGGAAAGTCGAACAAAACAGCGACAGCACCCTCGTCGCCCGCTGTACGTTTCACTGATATTCGTAAGGCTGCCGGTATCGACTTTGTTCAAGACTCCACCCAAACCGATGAGAGGTACTACCTCGAGACGATGGGCACAGGTGTCGCATGGATCGACTACGATCAGGACGGATTGCTGGATCTTTATCTCGTTCAGTCGGCCGCAACTGACGCATACAAACCTGACCATCCGCTACGATCCGCTCTCTTTCATAACAACGGCGACGGCACTTTCAGTGACGTAACTGAAAGAGCGCATGTCGGTGGAGACGGGCATTATGGCCAGGGAATCGCAGTGGGCGACTTCGACAACGATGGATTTCCGGACATCTACGTCACTGGATATCAGAGTGCAATTCTGTATCACAATAACGGCGATGGCACCTTCACGGATGTGACTGCCCACGCAGGAGTGACAGACCAGGGGAATTGGTCCTCAAGTGCCGGATGGTTTGATTTCGACAAGGATGGATGGCTCGACCTCCTCGTCACCAACTATATCGATTGGTCACCGAAGAACAATCTCTGGTGCGGAGAGCATAAGCCGGGCTACAGGTCTTATTGCAACCCCAACAACTATCGCGGCCAGAAAACCACCCTCTATCACAACAACCATGACGGCACATTTACTGATGTGAGCGCAAAATCTGGAGTCGGAAGCCCGGAATCCAAGGGCATGAGCATGGTACTCGCCGACTTGAACAACGATGGCTGGCCCGACATTGCGGTGGCCAACGATACCTGGCCGAATTTCCTCTTTGAAAACAATCACGACGGAACATTCACCGATGTCTCACTGATCTCCGGACTTGCTGCCAGCGAAGACGGGCGATACGAAGCAGGCATGGGTATCGATGCAGCTGACGTAGACGGAGACGGGAATCTCGATATCTACATCACTCACCTCGACTTCGAGTTAAATCGCCTTTACCGCAACAACGGCGACGGCACTTTCACAGACGCCACTTACAGTTCTGGCATTGGGAACAAAGCTATCCTGCTGAGCGGGGTTGCGGCCAAATTCCTGGACTACGACAACGACGGCTGGCCAGACATCCTTCAAGCAAACGGAGCAATGCTGGATAACGTGCATCTCTACCACAGCCTCGTCAGCTACAAGGAACCGTTGCTGATGTTTCGCAATCTCGGCCATGGCAAATTCGAGAAAGTTTCCGAGTCATTGGGGGCTGACTTCAATAGGCCGATGGCAGGACGCGGGCTTGCAACGGCCGACTTTTTCAACGACGGCCAGGTCGGGATCGCGGTCAACTGCCGCGGCGGAGAGCCAATGGTACTCCGGAACGAGGGCACTACGAACCATTGGGTCGAAATCATGCTCATCGGCACAAAATCGAATCGCGACGGAATCGGCTCGCTGTTGAAGCTTTCGTCGGGTGGCGTTGTGCAGGTGGACCAGTCGAAAGGCGGCACCAGCTACATGTCTGCCAGTGATCCGCGCATCCACTTTGGCCTGGGCAAACGAGGCAAAATCGACTCGCTTCAGATCACCTGGCCCAGCGGACAAGTCGACAAACTCACCAACGTCCCTATCGACACGGTAATCGCGGTAAAGGAAGGTGTTGGCATCGTTCCTCACCCTTTCCCAAAAGTGAGATCCAGATGAACGAGTTCCCTTGCCGCCTCCGAAGTTTTTATAATCGTGGAATCGCATGATTATTCCACGTCGTCGTTTTTTGGGATCTACGGCCCTGCTCCTCGGCAACAACCTTCTTGATCGCCTCACCACGCCTCTTTATGGATTTGCCGATCCGGAGCAGGTAAAGACCGCAGTCGCCTCTACTCCATCGTCGCCAGTGCAGTTTATTGACGTGGCAGAGCGCGCTGGTCTCAAGATCCCAAACGTTTGGGGAGGCACCGAGCATAAACGCCTCATCATTGAGACCAAAGGCAGCGGCATCGCCTTTTTCGATTACGACAACGACGGTTGGCTAGACATCTACCTCACGAATGGGAGCCGGCTTGACGCGAAATGGCCTGCCGGCGGTACTCCGACGACTCACCTGTTCAAAAATAACCGCGACGGCACATTTACAGACGTAACCGAGAAGTCGGGTATTGGCCGAAGTGGATGGCAAACTGGCGTGTGCGTTGGTGACTACAACAACGACGGTTGGGATGATATTTTCTGCACTTTCTGGGGTCACAACATCCTGTTCCACAACAACGGCAATGGGACCTTTACCGACGTTACGAAGAAAGCTGGCTTGGCTCAGGAAAAAGGACGCTGGGGAACTGGCTGCAGCTTCGTGGATTATGATCGCGACGGCCATCTTGATCTCTTCGTTTGCAACTTTGTCCATCTCGATCCCGACCATCCACCGTCGATCGAAGATGCGAGTTTCTGCCAATGGAAGGGCGTTCCCACGATGTGTGGACCTCGCGGTCTCCCCGGCGACACCAACATCCTCTACCACAACAACGGTGATGGAACATTCGTGGACGTCTCTGACAAAGCGGGCATCCTGAAGCCGGGGCCGCGCTATTCCATCACGTCTGTCTGCTGCGATTTCGATAACGACGGATGGCCCGACATCTACGTGGCAGTTGACTCGATGCCCAGCATCCTCTACCAGAACAATCACGACGGCACGTTCACTGACGTAGCTGTGATCTCTGGTTGCGCTTATAACGCGGATGGCCATGAGCAAGCCGGGATGGGACTCGGCGTCGCTGACTACGATTGCGACGGCTGGTTCGACATTTTCAAAACCAACTTCGCTGACGATACCAGCAATCTCTATCACAACAACGGAGACGGCACATTCACCGACCTTTCCTTCAATTCTGGTTTGGGGATCAACAACACGTACGTCGGCTGGGGCTGCGGATTCATCGACTACGACAATGACGGCTGGGCCGACATCATCCAGATCAATGGGCATGTCTATCCCGAGATCGACAAATACAACTTCGGCGAGAACTTCAAGAACCCGCGCCTTGTATACAAAAATCTGGGCAACGGAAATTTCAAGGACGTATCTGCTGGAATGGGACCCGGAATCACCGAGCGGTTCTCTAGCCGGGGTGCTGCGTTTGGTGACTACGACAACGATGGCAGCATGGATGCCTTGATTCTCAATATGAACGAGCCTCCGTCTCTCCTCCACAACGTAGGCGGGAACAAACAGAATTGGATCAAGCTAAAGCTGGTCGGCACCAAGTGCAATCGCACCGCGATCGGGGCCCGGGCACGAGTGATTACCGGCAAACACATTCAGATGGGTGAGGTCCAGAGCGGAGCCAGTGTCATGTCGCAAAACGATCTTAGGCTTCATTTCGGCCTCGGCGCCAACAAGATTGTGGACGCGATTGAGGTGAAATGGCCGACCACCCAGAAGATCGAACGATTTGAACACGTGAAGGCAAATCAGATCCTGACGATTCGCGAAGGTAACGGAATTATCGCTGCACATCCGCCGTCATAAAAACGACTACGGTTGCTCTGAGAGCCTTTGCCCGTTTCCTTCTGCCTGCACCAGGAACTGCTTAACTTCTTTTCTCTGCCGGTCAACAATCGCAGCCTGTTCTTTTTCGAGCTCATCATGTCGCCGGAATTCCTCAGCCGCCCTTTGCTTATCGCCGAGCCGGTCATAGGCGACTCCTAGCCGATAATGCGCCTCTGTCGACTGGGGATTCGCAGCAAGTGCTTTTCGATAGAGTTCTGCAGCTGCCGCGAAATCTGCTTGAGTCGCCTCCAGAATTCCAAGTTGCAAATAAGCGTCGCTGCAGCCAGGGTCCGCCTTAACTGCCCTGTTTAAGTATGTCTTCACATAATCTCGTATCTCTGGATCAACCCTCTTTCCATGCTCCTTCCAATAGGACAATGCATAGTACAGATTTGCCAAAGGATTGCCGGGCTGCATTTGCACAAATCTCTGGAGCTTGGTTTCGATGCATGGAAGAGAATTCGGTGTAGCTGCCTCAACTTTGCCCATAAATAGGTATGGATGGGCGTCGATTGGAGACAGATCCGAGGCTTCGCACAACCGTCTGGCGGCGTCTTCATAAAGCGCCGCACCAAATAGTGCCGCCCCAAGCGCAGTCAGCATTCTCTCCGAAGTTGGATAGGCCTTCGCGCCTGCCTCGAAGACGTCCTTTGCCTGCCAAATCGCGCGATGTTCGAGCAGTTCGGAACCCCAGGCAAAGTAGTTCTCCTCGCTAGGGTCCCCCTTCGCTGCTCGCTCGAACTCGCGGACAGCTGTGAGAGAGTCACCAGATCTCTCTGCTAGTTCTCCGGCCACGCGGTGCCATTCCGGCCGGTCCCCTTTGGAAAGCAATTGCGCAATGTGCCCTCGTGCGTCTACCAGACTCCCAGTCCGCGTGAGAGCTACGGCAAGGTAATACTCATTTTCTTCGTTGGCCTTGTCGAGATCATACGCAGTCCTCAGTGGGGGTAGCGCATCCGAATACCGCTCTCCATTCAGATAGAAGCGGCCAAGATTCTCATTCGCCTTCAGATCTTGTGGTGCCTTTTCAAGCGCTGCACGAAGAGCTCCCTCGTTCTCAGATTCAATGGGACCCGCAATAGCTGTCTTCCCGGTCGTCGGCTTCAAATGCATGGTGTCGCGATTCAGGGCTTCGCTTGTCCGAAGAGTCGTGTCCGACCCGTGGCCTCCTGCTGCAGTCCAGTCCGTAACAGCTGCGACAGTAAAATTCGGCGCGTCTGCGTACTCCATCTGGGCCCTGAGATGCTCGTCTGAACTTGTTAAGGTCAGTTCGACCCGCTGGATGGAACCTGCAGTCGTGAGCGTGACTGTGATCTCGGAGCTGTGCCGTTCCCCTTTCGATGCGCTCAAGACATAGGTTCCCGTTCTCAATTCCGAGAAAACGAAACTGCCCGAGGTGTCTGTCTTGTGCTCCTCTGCTCGGCCATCACCCTGCGCCTGCAGACGAACAGAAGCTTCAGCAACTCCATTTCCCGAACCGTCATGAACCGTCCCAGTGACGGCAGACGTCCCGCGGCTCTGCGGCTGATTGAACCCCGCGCAAGGCAACGCACCAATCGCAACGGACAGTGCCAGGAGCCGACTAAAGCCAGCCATCGTTCTCGAAGATTTCATATAGCAGACATGCTTCATCGACTACATATGCCGACGTCAGGAGGGAATATTGACTCATCCTCAGATTGATCAATGACATCCCCGGCGTTTCACCCCATTCTTCCACGCGTCCGGGTCATTTGAATAGCACGCTTGAGAACACATCTCTACTGAAGAAGGCAATGATTGCCGCCAGGTGTTTCCGGCTTTAGAGCCACGTGACAACAAATTGTGGTCCTAAGCGGCCCTTTCGACTCGAAACCCGTACGTTGCTTCTCAAGAATTCGATCTCCTCAAGATCAGATTTCAATACAACTTGCGAGACTTGGATTGTTTTGCGATGATGGTTGACCTACGTCGGCTCCGCCCCCCATTTCTCGGAGACGCGTCGGAAATAGATAGCGATTTCTCGGTCAACAAGCAGCCAGGCACAGCATCCGAACGGAGGCCATCAACCCTCTTCCTCTTTTGTTCGAATCGCGCGGAACTCAGGAGTTCGGTCCCGACAAGACTCCAACGTAAGGCCGTTTCATGCGAAGGGTTGGTGCTAGTTCCAGTTCGGAGACTTGCTACTAGAGGTATCCGAATGAGGTTCCCTCGTCACCAGATCTTCCGACTCGCGTGTCTTAGTGCCCTCTTCTGCCCGCTTTATTCGCCCTGCCTGACTAGTACCCGTTCGAGCTCCGGTCCAGACGCCCCTACTCGGGCAGATGACGATTCCATCGTCATTCCAGGGCCTTTGCGATCTTTCCTGCGTATGGCAGGCATCAGTCAGGAAGTCACGCCAGACCAGGTGCTTCCCATGCTCGCCAGAAACGTCTCGCTCTATGGCTATAGCGGAGGTAATCAGAAGGAATATCTTGTTCTGCTTGATCGATACGTTCACCTGGCAAGAGACGTTCAACGTCTCGCCGATGGTCAGGGAATGATCCGGATCAGCGGCTGCAAAGATGCAAATGAGCTGCTGAATGCGCTGGGTTACAAGTTCGAGAAGTCATGCGGGCAACGTAATACAGCTCTGATGACCGCGAATGCCGATCGAGCATTTCTCACCATTGACTCAGGGTTCCCTCTCTCAGCTCTTGAGCGATCGCTTCAAAAAGACACCTCATTTGAATATGATTTCGCCGGAACTCGCGTCCCGATTCTCCTCCCCGAAAAGACTTGGGTTTCCGCATCCAAATGGCGACGCCCCGGGGCCGACACCCTCCTTGATGTCCTTCTACACGATCAGGATTTAGATCGCCTTTACTCCGCCTTTGCCAGATATGACAGTGAGACTCGCCGGGCTCTCAATCAAGCGCCTGGGCTAAATAGGCTTGTGTCACTCGCCGCTGTAATCGATCTGTACGGCGGCCAGATTTGCATCAAGGGCGGGGAGGTAATCGTTCCCGGAAACATCGACAAGCCATGGGCAGACCTAGCGGGTCAAAGCCCCCGCTCACCCGGCCAATTTGTGGTGAACCTTCTCTCAAAAGATGGGGGATGGCTGGCGGCATATTTCGATGCGCTCAGCCGGCTGAACCAGTCACAGCAGGCTCACTTCACGGAGGGCGCTCGTCTGAAGCGCTTCTACAACGTCTATCGATCTACCGCCGCCCGATCTGACGCCTCGAAGGGTGTCTACCCGAGAAACGGTGACCTTCTCATTCTCCTCGCCTCCTTGAAGTGGCAGCCTGACGGAGATGTGTCGATTCCTGGTGATGTCGCAACATGGGATGCGATCTTTGCACAAATGGCCAAGTCCCGTGAAGTTCGCCCCTGGTTAGGCCGCAGTCACGAATGGAACACTTCAGGGCGATTGCTGGAGACCTTGATCGGATCCTCGAACTACCGATCTGAGAATGGTCCAATTCAGGTCTTCCTGATGCTCAGTGCAATTGACGGTGCGAGACCGCAGGATCGCCAGTTGTCGGCTGACACCGCAAAACTAGTCGCGCACAGATTCCCCGAGTTCAATCGCTGGTTCCGAACCTTCGCTGAGTTCCCTGCGCTTTCCGACACTGCAATCACACAATTCGTCGAAGCAGCCGACAAAATAGATAAGATCTCCAACACAGCATTGCGTGCGAATGCGCTCGGATCTTTTCAGGCTGACATTGGGCTGTGGCAAATTCTCGCGCATCAACGTCAGATTCCCGAGAGCCAATTGGATTCCTCGTGGCTCAGCGTAGTTCAACCCTTTATTGGAGTAACGAATTCCCAGCAACTCTTTGAAGCTGCACGCAGTGGATTGCAGGGCACTCTCAAAGCGGCTTCGAGTAATGCAAATCTCGACCAGGATCAAATCGTTGAATTGCTTGCCGGCCCTACCCATCAGGATCGTGATAGCCAGCGCGTTCATCGTGATATGGCCAACAGGATTCGCGCCGTACTGGAAGATCAGCGCCTCGCATCTCTTGATTCCCTGTTTGGGCTCTACGATGGATTGACACAAATGTCGCATGGGTCTGCGGCTGGGAGCTCTTTGCTTCCGCTCGCTGAATCACTTCGCGAATTCGAAATGCCTCGGCCAATCTTCAGCGGCAACGAACGGAGTTCCTGGGCTCCCATCATCTACACCAGCCGGCATGCCGAGTTGCAGGTGAGAACAGATTTGACAAGGGTTCTAAAGTCCTCGGCAACGCCGGCTCAGGTTGAGGCCGCGCGCGGAGAGCTTACTCCTTTCCTTAGAGATACTCTTGTCGGACTCAACTACGCATACTACGAACCACCGGGCGCCGAGGTTCTGCACAACAATCCTCTCTTCGTGCGCTCACATGACTTCTCATCCGTGTCCGTTCAAGGCGTGACCGAAATCTGGGATGTGCCCCGTCTCGTTGGCGTTGGCGTAACCGCTGGTGGCGGTGCGTATCTGCTCGGCTCTCTCGCAGACTTGCCTTACGCTCTGGCGATGACGGAAGAAGACTTCATCGTCCCCAAGAACGTGCAGGCGCTCATCTGGCGCGAAGTCGTTCCGAATCTCCTCGTCGGCGCGACTCTCCCGCGCTGGTGGGACGTCAATCCTAACGAATTGCATGTCGCCGCACTCTATCAGAGAGCCGGAGAGGAACTGGTGAACTCCTCAGCTCACGATCCGGAGCTGCGAGCGAAGGTCATCGAGCTACTCTCAGATCGGATTACTCCAATCCGTCTCGAGCAAGTGACGGCCGCCCTGCAGAGTGGGGGTGATACTAAGCGAGTAGTCGCTGCGGTGCCGCCCGCCGATCTCTTTTATCTCGCTTTTGCATTTCGCAACAAATACCCAGAACTGGCGGAAAAGTCAGGGACAGCGGGACGAGAGTTGAACGAACTCTGCGCCAAATCTCCCTCTGAATCAACCTGGGAGCGCCTCTCTGCGGATTTCGGTGTCCCTCATCCATCGTTCATGGTCACAAATTCATCGTCCCTCCTTAACCTGAAAGCTGCCTCCAGCTACGGAGGAAACGCGGGACGAATCTTCGCTGAGTCCTGGGATTCCAACAATCTCTACTGGGCAAGGATCGCAGACGAGATGGGCTATCAACCGGTCGAGTTGAATCTCCTCGCACCGGAACTAACTCGCAACATGATCACCAATATTTTTGCCAGCAATACTGATGACTGGCCGGCGCTGCAACGGGCGATGCTGCAGACCGGCGAGGACTTCCGCAAGGGCAAAGCTTTGCCGAACGCGGATATAGCCAAATCAGCGGAATAACGCCAACAAGTCAGCGAACCATGGATTGAAACGATGCGAAAACTATCCTTAGCTCTTTTTGGATTGGCTCCCTGCTTCCTTCTTCATCCTGCCAACACCCAGTCCGCACCTCAAGACGACTCCACGCATTTGCGGATGAACGTTGTACTGGTACAACTCAGCGTCGCGGTCACCGATGGGAAGGGCAATTACATAAACGGACTCCGCCCCGAAGATTTCGAGGTCACTGAAGACAAGATTCCTCAAAAGGTTTCTTCGTTCGAGGAAGGCAGCGGTGCATCCGCAGAGCCAGATTCCGGAGATACCGATCAGCCTTCCGTAGCGAAATCGACTGCCCCTTCCGATGGGCAACCTGCGGACTTTCATGTGGAGGGGACAGGCGCCAAGCAGGGGGAGCCTCATGGAAGCCAGGCAAGCGTGTTCGTGCTGTTCGATACCAGTAACTACATGTATCGGGGATTTGTCTTCGCACAGGACGCGATTACAGACTTCATTCGGTCGATGGACAACGCTAGCAGAGTTGCCTTCTACAGCTACTGTCGTGACCTTTCACGCGCCATGCAGCTTACCTCCGATCACTTCCGCATCGTCAATGCTGTGCGCAGTACTGTTGCAGGAGATGATGCTGCGCTTTACAACAGCTTGTTGCTGACAGTGAAAGATGCTGCACCGCTAAAGGGCCGCAAGGCGATCGTGGTATTTTCGAACGGTCCAGACAACGCGAGTTCCGTGCCGCCGGAGGATGTAGCAGAGTTGGCTCAATCCACTGGAACGATCATCTACATCATCAGCACGCGCCAGGCCGAAGAAGATCCCGCATCGGCTGCCGCATTTGAGCGCATGAGCAAGGTCTCCGGCGGAAAAGCATACTTCGCAAAGAACTGGCTCGACGAGAAAAAGGCATTCGCCTCCATCCGCAACGACCTTGTTCACCTCTACACGCTGAGCTACTACCCGCAAGCAAATCAAAATCGCGGTTGGCGATCGATCAAAGTGAGACTTGTTGGCAAGGATCTGCAGAAATACCGCCTGCGGACGCGAGACGGATATCGGCTCGTTGCGCAGAGATAGCTGATCTTTTTCTTCGCGAGTCCGGAAATGCATTCGCAGAACTAGGATTCGCTGTACTTAGGTTTCCGCTCTGAATCATACAGTGACATCAGTTGCCGAACGGCAACAAGAGGGGTAGTTTTGCCATCCGCAATGTCTGTCTCGAGTTCGGCCAATCGGGCACGGACCTTCGAGTTGGAAAAAAACATCTGCATGAGACTTCGCTCGAGATTCTCATGTAGCCAGCCGAGTTTCTGTTTTCGTCGCAATCGATCCAGATGCCCGTTCTCACCCACGATTTTGTGATGCTCGAGGATGTGCGCCCATATTTCCTTCACTCCCAGGCCCGTGTGCGCAGAACATGCAATGGCCGGCGGATTCCATCCTGAGGCCGGTGATCGAAAGAATTGCAGTGCACACGCGGCATCTGAACGAGCCTTCTCTGCCTGCTTAGCATTCTCGCCGTCTGCCTTGTTTACTGCTATCGCGTCTGCCATCTCCATCACGCCGCGCTTGATCCCTTGCAAATCATCGCCGGCGCCTGAGAGTACGACCAGCAAAAGGAAGTCAACCATCTCGCGCACGGCAGTCTCGGATTGCCCAACCCCGACCGTTTCGACGAACACAATCCGATAGCCTGCCCTTGCGCATAGGACGATCGCATCACGCGTGTGGTCGCCAACTCCTCCGTGCGTTCCCCGGCTTGGTGAAGGTCGAACAAACGCCATGTCGCTGGTCGCGAGAAATGGCATCCGTGTCTTGTCTCCTAAAATGCTCCCTCCACGTAGACGGCTGCTTGGATCGATCGCGAGAACCGCGATCTTTTTTTTGTCATGGGTAATGATGTGCTTTCCAATCGCTTCGATCAGGCTACTTTTGCCGGCTCCAGGAACCCCGCTGACTCCAACCACAACCTGATCGCTGTCTTGCCCCAGGCAAGCTTCTAAAACCTCTGCGCTCAAGTCACAATCGGCTGGATTTGAGCTCTCGGTAAGGGTAATTGCCTTTGCAAGCATCGATCGATCGCCTGCTTTGATGCCTTCGATATACCGTGATGCTGACAGATGTTGACGCGGCGACTCGACAGGGCTTGACTCTGATGGCATCTTACCTATTGCCTCGCTTCTATGCTCAGCCTTCAATCAGCGACGTCCTCCAACACATCGGGCGCTAATCACACGGAGAATGCGCTGTGCAGCACCCGGAATCGCGGTGCCCGGGCCGAAAATCTCCGAGACCCCGGCATTGTGGAGGAAGTCATAGTCCTGCGGAGGGATCACTCCTCCTGCTATAACCGCTATATCGTCGTGGCCTGAGCGGCGAAGTTCCTCAATCAGCTCGGGAACGAGCGTCATGTGTCCCGCAGCCAACGATGACACCCCGACGACATGGACGTCGCTCTCGATAGCAAACCGAGCCACCTCTGCCGGTGTCTGGAAGAGTGGCCCGATATCAACATCAAAGCCAATGTCGGCCAGAGCCGTCGCGATGACCTTCGCTCCGCGATCGTGCCCGTCCTGTCCCATCTTCGCGATGAGAATCCGAGGCCTTCTCCCTTCTTCAGCCTCGAAGTCGGTGACCATCTTGCAGGCCTTGCGAAATTCTTCGGACCCTTCGGCAGCAGCTGAATAGACGCCTGACGTCGTCCGAGATACAACCTCGTATCGCCCCCACGCTTTCTCCAGCGCAGATGAGATCTCACCGAGTGTTGCCCGCACACGTGCTGCCGCAACAGAAAGATCCAGCAGGTTTCCGTCTCCCGATCTGGCGCACTCCTCGATTCTCGCTAGCGCACTTTTAACTGCGTCAGAGTCGCGTTCTCTTTTCAGTTGATCCAGCCGCCCCACCTGTGTACAGCGGACCTGTGCGTCGTTGATCGAAAGCACCGGTATTTCCGAGCTCTCTTCGGCCCGGTACGAATTTACCCCCACGATGACCTGCTTGCCAGAATCAATGTCAGCTTGTTTCCGCGCAGCTGCTTCCTCGATCCTCATCTTAGGAATCCCAGCTTCGATCGCTTTCATCATTCCGCCCAACTCTTCCACCTCTTCGATCAAACCCCAGGCCCGATGCATCAATTCGTGAGTTAACCGCTCTACATAGTAGGAGCCGCCGTATGGATCGATGACTCTAGTGATTCCGGTCTCCAGTTGCAAATAGGTCTGCGTGTTGCGGGCAATGCGCGCGGAAAACTCGGTTGGCAGCGCCAGGGCCTCATCCAAGGCGTTTGTGTGAAGAGACTGCGTGTGTCCCAGCGCTGCAGTCAGTCCCTCAATGCAGGTGCGGACGATGTTGTTATAAGGATCCTGCGCGGCAAGACTCCATCCCGAGGTTTGGCAATGCGCCCGCAACGCCAACGACTTTGGGTTCTTTGGATTGAACTGTTTGACAAGCTTTGCCCACAAAACTCGAGCGGCACGCAGTTTGGCAATCTCCATGAAGTGGTTCATGCCGATGCCCCAGAAGAATGAAATGCGAGGGGCAAAGTCATCGACATGTAGCCCAGCCTTGAGACCAGTGCGCAGATACTCCAACCCGTCCGCGAGCGTATAAGCCAGTTCCAGATCAGCCGTGGCTCCTGCTTCCTGCATGTGGTAACCGCTAACACTGATGCAGTTGAACCTGGGCATCTTCTCGGAGCAATACTGAAAAATATCCTGAATGATCCGCATGGACGGAGCCGGCGGATAGATATAGGTGTTGCGAACCATGAACTCCTTCAGGATGTCGTTCTGTATGGTTCCACTCAATTTCTCTGGCGAAACCCCCTGCTCTTCGGCGGTGACAATGTAAAACGCCATGATCGGCAAAACAGCCCCATTCATCGTCATCGAAACCGACATCTGATCCAGCGGGATCTGGTCGAACAGGATCTTCATATCCAGGACGGAGTCCACGGCTACCCCGGCCTTGCCAACGTCGCCTCGCACTCTTTCGTGATCTGAGTCGTATCCCCGGTGAGTAGGAAGATCGAATGCCACTGAGAGTCCCTTTTGTCCTGCAGCCAGATTGCGCCGGTAAAATCCGTTCGATTCTTCCGCTGTAGAGAACCCCGCATATTGCCTGATCGTCCATGGCCGAAGCACATACATCGTGCTGTACGGCCCACGAAGATATGGTGGAACTCCCGCTGCAAAAACCAGATGCTCGATACCTGCGAGGTCATCCGCCGAGTAGGCAGGTGCTACAGCAATATGCTCCGGTGAAATCGAGCTTTCGCCTTTCAACCCTTGTCCGGGCATTGTGACGATGTCCAGCGGTATCTTTGAAAAATCCGGACGCATGATCAGCCCTCAACTGCCAGAGTCTGCTGAAGCCGGGTCAATACTTCGACCGCGTTGCTTCGCAGGTGAATAGATTCTGTGACCCCAAGTCGCTTCAACTCTTCTGCATTCTCGGGATATCCAGCAACCACTATGCGAGCTCTGGACTTGCGCTCTGCCAGCAGAGTTAACAGCTCTTCCGCAAATGCCAGATACTCCGAATCCGTACTGCAAAGCACAATCAAGCGAGCATCAGATCCGGCAACGTCGAGCGGACTTCTAACGCGGCGGGCCTCCCCCATTAGTCCTGCGCAGCTCAAGAACTCCTTCACGAAATGCGCGCGAATGCTGCTGATCTTCGCATCTCCGAACTCGGCGAGTAGTATCCCTGCGGGGCTGCCAATCGTTGCCGCTCGTTCCGTGCGAAGCCGAATGCTCTCGAAGTCTTGAGCAGCTCTTGGTATTTGATTCGTCTGGCTGGCATCGACACGATCCAGGGCTGTCTCTCCCGGATCTGCGAGTCTATTGGTACCGACCAGAGCTAGCCGACGATGACTGATGGATACATCTCGATCTGTTGCTCTGCGCTGCACGATGGATTCAATGAACCCGTCAGCCTGTGCTTTTCGATAGCCGCCTTCCGCTTCAAGCTCTTGAAACATCTTCCAGGCTTTGGTTGCCACATCACTCGTTAGTGCTTCAATCGCATATGCGCCACCCAGGGGATCAGCCACGCGAGCGAATTCTCCTTCGCGCTTCAAAATCAGCTGGACATTGCGTGCAAGCCTTCGGCTTGCCTGACTTGGCTCTCGATAACAACGGTCAAATGAGCTAAGCGCGAGTGAATCTACTCCTCCAAGCACTGCAGAGATCGCCTCTGTAGTGGCCCGCAGCGTATTCACCTCGGGATCGTAGATCGTTTCATTCCAACGCGCACCACGCGCAAAAATAGTTGGTCTCGCAGCCGCCCGGTTACCTCCGAAGCTTTCCACCACGCGAGCCCATGCAAGTCGGAATGCCCTGAGCTTGGCGATCTGAGTGAAATACTGGGGCCCGATCGCAAACGAGAAACCCAACATTTTTGCAGCTTCGTCGATGTTCATACCGAGTTCGAGCATTGTGTTTAGAAACTCAACTGCGGCTGAAAGCGCGAACGCGACTTGCTCAATGGAGCCGGCTCCCCGCTCTTCGTACCTTTCTGCCGAAATTGTGAATAACTGGTGCCCGGGCAAAACACGGGACAATTCTGCGGTGAATGAAACATCGATCAGAGGATCAACATCCGCCGAGACCGTTGCCGAGTGCGGATGTGCGCGAAGCCAATCAGCAGCAATGCGCACAGCCTGCCTATCCAATCCACAGAAGCGCACTGGTATCTGTCGCAGATTTGCCAGCAGAAGTGCTAGATCGCCGCTGCTCTCGATCGAGACGCCACAAAACTCAATCTCATCTGCTCCAGCAGCGACGGCATCGATCGCGCACCGATTGGCTTCCTCCGCCGAGGCGGTTTCAACCGTCTCGCGAATCCTCCAGTCAGCGGTCGTTCGAGCGCTCCGCACGTAAGGAAAGTCTCCCGGCGCAGCGGTTAAGAAACTTAGCTCGGAAAGATCTTCGGCTCGGTAGTAAGGCTTTACCGCGAGTCCTTCCTCTGGATGCCAGATGAGTTTGGATTTGTAGTCCGAACCCGGCACAGTCTCGAGGATCGCGCTCTCCCAATCTGCGGTCGAAACTGCCGGGAACTCGGACAAAAAGCCTGCATTTGCCATTTCACTTACCCGCCGGATCTTCGACGATCTCGATCAGCACACCAAATGGGCTATCTACTCTCGACTTCGGATGAACAAAGAAGACCGTCGTGCCACGCGAGCCGGGACGCGGAGCGTCATCGATGATTCTGAATCCGGCATTCCTCATTGATTCGAATGCGGCAAGGGCGCTCTTGACGCGGAAAGCAATGTGAGCCAACCCGCCACGCCCCTCATTCTTCGCAATCATCTTTGCTACCGGAGAATCTGAATTCAGTGGCTCTAGCAGTTGGACAAGGTTTGGGCCATCACCCACTTGTAATAAAACCTCGCGAACCTGATCCGATCCCAGCACTTCCTCGCGATGAATCACGCGGAATCCGATCATCTCGTACGCCTTCACCTGGCCATCGAGTTCTCCGGGGCGCACCGCAATCGCGACATGATCAACAAATTCAATTCCAGGAATCTGTTCTAGCTCTGACGGATCATGCTTCTCGATCTCAGGCTCTTCTAAACGCGCAGGCCCCGTCATGCAAACTCCACCATTAGTTCATCCGCCTTCACCGCAGCGCCCGGGGACACCAGAACACGCTTCACCAGTCCACCCTGGGTTCTGGTGATTTGCATTTCCATCTTCATCGACTCGAGTACAACCACCACCGCATCGGGCTCCACCTGCTGACCCGGCTCAACATTCACCTTGATCACGATGCCAACGACCGGGCTGCGACATTCCTTCTCATCATTCCGGTCCGGCTCTATATGACTTGACTGCTCCGGCAATTTAGCGGGGACGAATGTCGGCTGTGCCGGCGGATACGGCGGATACTCCGGTGCGCTCTCTTGCCCGTCAAGGATTTCGACGTCGACCTCGTAAGTCTTGCCCTCGATTTTGATCCGAAGCCTCAACCTTCCTCCTTCATCGCTGCACACGCAGATTGTGGCCGCCCTGCACAAGAACTCGTCCCTGCTGAGTCCAGGGGCTTGGCGCCGACTTTACTGAATTGACAACAGCATTCGGTCCCACGGCCGCAACCGCTGCTGCGGCAATCACCGCATGAATCTCGGGTGCGATTTCAGAGTCTTCCTCGCTGCGGTGGTCTGCGAATTCGCCGCTTTTCGATGGCGAGACTTGAACTTCTGAAATTTTTCTGGCTTGTTCGAGAGACACGCCTCGCGACTGATGCTCGGCCAGCCGGGTCTCGAGCGCGCGAATGGCGTCATCGAGCTTCCCGATATGGTCAGCCACCTTCATGTTCCGATCGCCGAGGATCGCCCGCAGGTTACGTGCCACGAGCAAGTAACAGATTGAAAAACCGCCCGCAATCATTACCGCAACGACAATCAGATCGATTCCGTGCAAAGTCAAAGCAACCTCCTCATAGGGGGATCAAGCCGTGTTTCTTTGCGGGCCGCAGTTCCCGCTTGCCATGCAGCGACTCCAGCGCAAGCGCAAGATATCTTCGCGTTTCAGCAGGTTCAATGATTTCGTCTACGAGTCTCCTGCCGGCGGCAACATACGGATTGGCAAACGTCTCTCGATACTCTTCGACAAGTTCCTGCCGCCTTTGCGCCTGATCATGCGACGCCTCGATCTCATGCCGGAACACGATCTCCGCTGCGCCCTCCGCACCCATGACAGCGATCTCGGCCGTCGGCCATGCCACGACACGGTCTGCACCGAGTCCCTTCGAGCACATGGCGATATATGCGCCGCCATAGGCCTTGCGCAGCACCACCGTAATCTTCGGAACCGTTGCAGCCGAATACGCAAAGAGCAACTTCGCTCCGTGCCGGATGATTCCACCACGCTCCTGCTCTACCCCCGGAAGGAAACCCGGAACATCTACAAACGTGAGCAAGGGAGTGTTGAACGCATTGCAGAAACGCACAAATCGAGCGGCCTTATCGGAAGCATTGATGTCCAGAACACCGGCCATGACACTTGGCTGATTGGCAATGATTCCGACTGGACGGCCCTGCAGCCTTCCGAAACCAATGACGATGTTCGGCGCAAACCCCGGCTGTATCTCCAGAAAGTCGTTGTAGTCCACAACCCGCGTCACAATCGATCGCACATCGTATGCGATCTTAGGATCGACAGGAACCACTGAGTTCATCTCCGAGTCCGACTTGATCCGCGAATTGAACGGCATGCGCGGAGGATCCTCGAGATTGTTCGAAGGCATGAAGCTGAGCAGGCGGCGGCAAAGCTGAAGAGCTTCTTTGTCGTCCTGCGCGATCAGGTGCACCACACCAGACCGGTTCATCTGTGACTGCGGCCCGCCCAGATCTTCTGCGCTTACGTCTTCGCCCGTCACTTGCTTGATGACCTGCGGGCCGGTGATGAACATCCGGGCCTGCCGCGTCTGAATCACAAAATCGGTTAGCGCAGGGCTGTACGCTGCTCCTCCAGCACACGGACCGCATATGACGGCAATCTGCGGAACGGTACCAGAAAGCTGCACGTTGCGATAGAAGACGCGAGCATAGCCGTCGAGACTGTCAATGCCCTCTTGTACGCGAGCTCCCCCCGAATCATTTACAAAAACAAACGGCGTGCCGGTCTTCAACGACATGATCATCATCTCGACGATCTTGCTGCAATGCACCTCTCCTGCCGCGCCGCCCAAGACCGTGAAGTCCTGGCTGGCAAGATGAATGAGTCTGCCATCAACCGTCGCAGCACCTGTCACCACCCCATCAGCCGGCGTCCCTTTCCCGGCCATGCCAAAGAGCGTTGCGCGGTGCAGCGCGTACACGCCGATCTCTTCGAAGCTCCCTTTATCAACAAGGACATTCACACGCTCACGCGCAGTGAGCTTGCCTGAAGCATGCTGTTTCTCGACCCGGTCCTTGCCGCCGCCGAGTTCCAGTTCTGCTCGCCGCGCGCGGAGTTCGACGATCCGCTCCTGCATGCTCTTTACTTTTGAGCTTTCCTGCACTTTCGCCATCCGTGCTCCGATATCCCAGGGGGAACTCCGGCATTTCTACCGGGACGGCGTGGACTCCCTCTTCGGCCAGAAAGTGCCATCTATCCGTCCGCCAACTCCGCAATTCTAGGAGCTGGTTGCGATACAGCGATGTGATCTAGTTCACGCTGGGCGAGGGATTTTTGCGGGATCGCGAAAACGATTGATTCTGCTTCGCTGAGCGTTGTGACAAAGGGTTTTCAAAGATCCGAGATAGTTTTTAATCAGCGCAATCTAAGAGACTTACCGAGGGGAGGCATGAATTTGGCACGCTCGCCAGCCTACTGAGGAACTCTTCTCAATTCCCAACAACCAGCACTTGAAAGCTGCTATCGACACGCGACACCTTCAACGGTGCCGGCGTGCCATTCGTCATCGGCGTGTTCATCGCCGCGCCGTACATCACACTCGTCAAATAGACATTCCCGCTGGACGGATCGACCGCAAGTGTCCGTGCATGTCGGCGGGTCGGAAGTGTCTGGATCACCGAATAGGTATCTGTAACGTCCTGACGAACGATGGTCAGGCTTCCGTCTCCTTCACCGTTCGCGGTGAAGATCAACCCTCTGTTCGCGTCATAAGCAATCGCGTCCGGACCCGGCCCAATCGGCAGGGTCGCCACCACGCCAGCTGCCTGCGGGTCGACAACGACCATTCTGAAGTTGCTGCATGCGGCGAAAAGCCGGGAATGATTCGGATCAATCGCCATAGCTCTTGGTCCATCGCAAGTCGACCCAAGTCCCAGAAAGGCCGGCAAGGCTTCCGGCGGTGGATTCGACGCTGATCCTTGATACCAATCCAGAACTGGGGGCCTCTCGTTCCGAGGGCTGGGGTTTCCAGTCGCACCGGCTCGTCTTATGTTTGCTTGGCGCCCACTCTTCCTGCCTGCTTCGATAATGCCGTGCAGCGCATTTCCTATAGCCTGCGAATCTAGCCGCATGATCTGATTTCTATCCCGGACCGTGATGAACACGTGTCCGTCCCCATCGCCTTGCGCAAATCCCAGTTCGCCCGGGAGAACAAGTTGCGCTAGCTGAATCCTCCGTTCTACATCGATGACAGTGACGGAAGACATGGCCCCTTGAGGCGCAGCCCCTGATCTGCGAACAGTCGCTTGCCTTGCAGCAGCGTTTCGCGAAGCTGAGTTCGGGCCCTGAGCTGCCTGAATCGCCGGATTCGCTCTGGATGGCTGTCCGCCGACCACAAACAGCAATCCACTTGGCGCGTCCAGAACCATTGATCGCGGAGCGGGTCCCGTGGGAATTGTCGCCACAACCTGGAATGATCGGCGGTCGAAGATGCGTACTGCGTCTGCCTGGCCATCACTCACGAATCCATAGACTCCCTGCGGATCGAGCACGACGGTGTGAGCCTGGCGGAAACCTTTCACGTTCCCCGCCACCGCGCCGGAATCCACATTCACAACCTGAACTACGGGGCCATGCGCGATGAACAGCTCTCTTGTGGTCGGATCCATCGTGAGGTAATCCCAATCCCCCACGCCTCCAACGATCCAGGTTTTGGTGATGAAGAACGGATGCGCAGGTGTCGCCGTCGGTGGCGGCGGGACCGGCGTCTCCTGCCCCGCTGCTCTTACCTGGCCCACGACTGCCAGACACACCCAGACTGAAAGCCCGACAATCACCCGCATCCTGGTTCTCCCCCTCATAGTTTTTGACGCCTTAAGTTGTTCTCACGCTCTCATTTTTCATCAGAAAAGCGCCCTCGCTGTGCCGGTATCGATGGTCGGCCACTCTCCAGAGCCACAGGCATCAAACTCTGCATGGGACAGCCACTTCACGGCTCGGAGGATTGCACAGGGAGCAGGCCCAGAGCCATGGCCAGAGATGCGTGCTCGGCTGATTGATAACCGGGTGACCGAGTTCATGGAGAAGCAATGACCAGAAAACACTTTGTGAAAGAGTTTCACATAGCTCCGGGCTCCGACTTCCGTCTCCGAGAATTGGACCCGGGCTACAAAGGCAAATATCGGAAGCACGAAGCACTGCACAAGATCGAAGATCTTCGCATCAAGATGGGCGATCTTCAACAGCGCCTTTTTGCGGAGCGTAAACGTTCACTGCTCATCGTTCTCCAAGGACTCGACGCGGCCGGAAAAGATGGAGTCATTAAGCACGTTATTGGATCGATGAATCCCGACGGCTGCCATATCGCCAATTTCAAGGAGCCCACCCCGCAGGAACTCGCCCATGACTTTCTTTGGCGCGTTGAAGCACAGACTCCCGCTCGTGGCGAAGTCGCCATTTTCAATCGTTCCCACTATGAAGACGTTCTGATCGTGCGGGTGCACAATCTTGTGCCCAAGTCGGTCTGGTCTAAGCGTTACGACCAAATCAATGACTTCGAAGACCGTCTCATTCAGAACGGAACGCACATTCTCAAATTCTTTCTGCACATAAGCAAAGAAGAACAACTACGACGGTTTGAGCAGCGCCTCGACGATCCTGGCAGAAGATGGAAGATCAGCGATGCAGACTACAAGGAGCGTGAGCGCTGGGATGACTATCTTCGTGCCTACGAAGACGTCTTCGCCCGCTGCAACAGCAATGAAGCCCCCTGGTTTGTGATCCCCGCTGACCATAAGTGGTTCCGCGATCTTGCTATCTCCGAGATCATCGTCTCCACGATGGTAGAAATGAAGTTCCAGGTTCCTCAACCAACGGTTGACATTGCAGAGATCCGCCGTAAATACCATTCCGCAGCCGCGGAAGGAAAGAGCCACCGCAGATCCGGCAAACGTCGCCGCACCTGAACAAGTATGTGCTGTTGCGCTATGCTGGATGCCAGCCTGCCGGCGCCGAGGACTCAGGCCATGAGCAAATTCCTTCTCCACATCAACGGCAAAAGCTACCCCATCGAGGCTCAAGACGACGAATCGCTGCTTTCTGTTCTTCGTAACCATCTCAGCCTGACAGGTACAAAGTACGGTTGCGGCGAAGGACAGTGCGGTGCATGCACGGTTCTCATGGATGGCGCTGCGACACGTTCATGTCAGATTCCGGCCGCGGCGGCTGCTGACGCGAAAATCATGACGATTGAGGGGCTGGAACAAAGCGGTCGCCTTACTCCTGTGCAGGAAGCCTTCCTTCAGGAGGGAGCCTTCCAGTGCGGCTACTGCACGTCGGGAATGATCATGGCCGCGTCAGCTCTGCTGCACGATAACCATGCACCGACTGACGAGCAGATCGTCACTGCCATGAACGGAAACGTCTGCCGCTGTGGTACCTACCCGCGCATCCTGGCCGCAATCAGGCGCGCCAGTTCAGCCTCCGCTGGAGGCGCTCGATGATCACACGCGAATTCCAATCTCTTCACAGCGACGTAAACCGGCGCGACTTTCTCAAAGTTCTCGGAGGCGGTCTTCTCGTCTGCCTTTCGCCTGTACCAACGATCGCGCAGGAATCAGGTCGCGCGGCAAACCGTCATGAACTTCCCACCGAGATCAGCGCCTGGATTCACATCGACGCGGACGGCCAAGTAAGGGTCTTCACCGGAAAGGTCGAAGTCGGGCAGAACATCCGCACTTCGCTCGCGCAGGCCGTTGCTGAGGAACTTCGCGTCCCGTTTGAGTCAATCACCATGGTCATGGGTGATACCGACCTCGTTCCCTGGGACATGGGAACCTTCGGCAGCCGCACCACGCCTACAATGTCTCCTCAACTGCGGAAAATGGCCATCGCGGCCAGAGAGTTACTGGTAGAAACTGCAGCACGGCGCTGGAACGTTGATGCATCCAAACTCATCGCCGGCTCGGGCAAAGTCACATCACCGGATGGTAAGAAATTCATCACCTATGCGAATCTGACTCGCGGGGAAGACCTTGTTAAGTCAGTTTCCGGAAATCCTACGCTCACTCCAGCAACGGAATGGAAGGTTGCCGGAACGGCAATGCCCAAGGTGAGTGGTAGAGACTTCGTCACCGGGAAGCATGAGTTCCCGTCCGATCTAGCGCGTCCGGGGATGTTGTTCGGCTCTGTTCTTCGCCCGGAATCCTACAACGCGAAGTTGGATTCGATGGACACCAGCGCTGCGGAAAAGATGCCGGGTGTAAGAGTTGTTCGCGACGGCGACTTCACGGGAGTTGTTGCGGACAGTGCCTTCGTTGCGCATCAAGCTCTCGGCGCAATCAAGGCCAAATGGAGTTCTCCAACCCAACCCTCGAATCAAGGTCTCTTCGATTATCTCAAGGCCAATCTCGAGGGAAAGAGTGATGCCGAACATCAGTCCGGCTCGGTCATCGATTCGTTCGCTTCGGCCGATGTGAAGCTCGAATCTCGATACACCATCGAGTACATCGCGCACACACCGCTTGAACCCCGCGCCGCAGTGGCCGAGTGGAACGACGGGAAGCTTACGGTATGGACGGGCACGCAGCGCCCCTTTGGAGTTCAAGAAGAGCTGATGCAGGCTTTTAAGCTCTCTCCGAAGCAGGTACGCGTCATCCAGCCGGATATGGGCAGCGGATATGGCGGCAAGCACACTGGAGAGGCCGCAATTGAGGCAGCACGCCTCGCTCGCGCCACGGGCAAGCCGGTCAAAGTCGTTTGGACTCGGGAGGAAGAATTCACCTGGGCTTACTTTCGCCCTGCAGGTCTCGTCGAGGTTAAGTCTGCCGCGCACCGCGACGGAATCCTGGTCTCCTGGGAGTTCCACAACTACAACTCAGGTCCTGCCGCGATTGGAACACCCTATGAGGTTCCGAATCAGCTTATACAGTTCCATCCGTCCAAGTCGCCTTTGCGGCAGGGATCCTATCGAGGCCTGGCCGCAACCTTCAATCATTTCGCTCGTGAGTGCCAGATGGACGAAATGGCTCACGCGCTGAAGATGGATCCACTCGCCTTCCGTCTCAAGAACATTTCAGACCAGAGGCTGAAAGCCGTGGTCCAGGCAGCGGCTGAAAAGTTTGGTTGGGGAGCTTCCAAATCTTCGCTTGAACGCGGGTTCGGAATCGCCTGCGGGACCGACAAGGGCGGCTACGTTGCAACGTGCGCTGAAGTGGCGATTGATCCATCCACACAGAAGGTCAAGGTGCTTCGTGCTGTACAGGCTTGGGAGTGTGGCGCCATCATTAACCCTGACGGACTTCGGAATCAGGTGCAGGGCGCACTTGTTCAGGGACTGGGCGGCGCGCTCTTCGAACGGATTCTGTTCTCGAACGGCCGGATCGAGAACCCGCGTTTGTCTAAATACCGAGTACCGCGATTTAGCGACACACCGCAGATCGATGTTGTCCTCATTGACCGCAAGGACTTGCCTTCGGCGGGTGCGGGTGAAACCGGTATCGTCGGCATCGCACCAGCGATCGGGAACGCAATCTTTGCCGCAAGCGGAACTCGCCTGCGGCACATGCCACTCACTCCAGAAGACAACGTCATTAAATCCTGAGACTGATTATCGCGTCAGGGGCTCGGGCGTCCAGGTCTTCCCGTCCTCGCTCACCCACATCTCGTGTTTGTCGGTCGTCATTTCAAATCGCGGTGTCGACTGCTTCAACAAGCCTCCCATTGCCCCGAGCGATGATCGCTGCTTCACCAGTACTGGTCGTCCGGTCCATCGGGGATCCACGGTTTGCCAGTGCTTGCCTGCATCCTCACTCAAAAAGACCGCTCCAGCAGAATCAATTGCAATGATCGTTTTCCCTGACTTGGCCTTCGAGAGTACGCCGAGGTTGCTCGGCAGCGGCGGCTTCCCGCCCTTGTCCTTTGCCAGATTGTTCCCGGCGAGATCGGCGTTCTCGGTTTCCAATTGGGATGCTGATACTGCTGGCGCTGCCGCAGGGACGGGGGCTACTGGCACAGGACCACCTGACTCCTGGACCTCCACAGTCTGAGAAGACACACCCGACTGAATCACGGACGACACCGGCTTATTTGCTGAATCCGAAAGTGCTGACGGTTTCTGAACCTCGTTGGAGTAGTTTTGTTGCTGCTGCAATTGCGCGTTGTTCTGCACCTGCATTTGGTTCTGCGCAAGGGGACCGCCAACACTAGAAGACTTCGCTCGTGCCTCAAATGTTCCATGAAGTGCCCCGCCCGATGGCGGCGGAGGAACTTGCCGCAGGGAGTCTGCCTCCTTCACAGCCTCATCCTTCTTTTGCGCAGTCTTCGAGGCGTCTTTCGAATCCAGCAATCTTCGATCACGTTCCATGTCCCTGTCTTCGCGGGCCGGAGCAACTATCTTGGACTTGGGCTTCTCGCGCGACTGCAGCGGCGTCGGATGTGGCGTCGCAATGGCCCCGGATGTCTGAGGCGTCGTCTCCGCAGGCCCTGCATTTTTCGCCATCTGCGTTTGTGGAACCGTCGCGTGACGTTCGTGCTCCAACACCGCAACACCAACAACGCCGGCCAGGGCAGCTACCGGAATCCATGCCAATCTCCAGTTGGCAAACCAGCCTCCCACTCTTTTTCTTTCGGGAGCTTCCTGAATATGCGAAGGAGGCTCGTCGGCTTCCATCGCCTTCTGCGCGAGGAACACGACCTCCCTGCATCGGCTGCACACAGCCATGTGCGCGAGGATCTCCTCCCGCTCCGTGTCGGTGACCTGCCGCTCTGAGAAAGCAGCAAGGAGCTCAGCGTCAGGGTGCGTTCCGGGTTGGGTTGTGGGCTTCATCTCTCGCTGTTTGCCTCGCCTGCCCGGGAAGCGGAAATATCGGACAGCATTGCGCCGGCCACTGTTCCACTCTCAACCGCCGGCTGAGAAGGTACCTGTTCTTTGAACGATTCTGAACTGGGATATTGCAGGAGTTTTTTCAAGTCCATTCCGAGTTCCAGGTCGCGAGGATCTGTCCCGATCGCCTCTTGTGCGGCCGTTCTACTTAATCCACCTTTTTCGAGTAACTTCAATATCTGCTTTCGAATCGCTTCCGTAGATCTCTTCAATCGTCTGCTGATCGTGGCCTCGTGAACATTCAGAAACTTCCCAATTTCTGCCAAGGTCCTCTCGTCGAGATAGTAAGCTGCCAGCACAAATCGTTCTTCGGCGGGCTGGCTGGTCAGTGCTTGATGTACCGCCTCCCGCAGCGCTGTTCCGGTAGCGCTATCTGGCAGGCTTGAACCCTCATCTATCGGTGAATCATGTCTGCCCTCATCCAACTCTTCCTCCCGATACGTCCGCCGATAGTGATCGACGAATCTCTGCGAGAGCGTTGTCCGGAGCCACCCGAGAAGAGAGCCGCGCCCTCGGTACGACTCCAGCGGGCACTTACGTTTCCCATCGCGCGTGTTCAAGCCATAAAGCTCAGCGTAGAAGGCGTCGGCCAGGTCGCGTCCCACAGTCTGGCTTCCACTGATCGCGATGGCCGCCCGCGTCAGCTGTGCTCCATAAGCGGACATAAAGTGTTCCCAGGCGCATTCGTTGCCTTCGGCGCAAGCGCTGGCCAGAACCAGGTCGGCAAGCTTGATTGAGCGGAAGAACTCGGCTTGTTCCCCTAAGCTTGCTGCAGTTCCAGCGGCAACGCCGAAGTTCTGCCTGAGTCCCGCCACAAGGATGATGCGCTCGAAGTCGCCCCTCGCCAAGCCCCACGATGAGACTTCGGAGTCAAGCCATAGCCGATCTAGAAGGGCGGGTTCCAGCGCGATCGCCCTGGTCGATACGTCGACCTTCAGAGGCTCATCGATCGGCTGGGGAGGCGCTTCGTCGTCCACGTCACGACGATACGCCAAAAGCTCGTCAGCACGAAACTCGACGCAACCATCCTCCGGAGTCGCTGGGCGAAGGCGATACGATTGAGGAGGAGAGTATGGATGGCGAGAGTCCTCGATGGGGCGGCGATTGCAGCGGCAATCAAGGGTGAAGTAGCGGAAGAGGTCAAAGCCTTGGCGAAACAGGGAATCCGACCGGGGCTGGCTGCGGTCCTGGTGGGTCATGTCCCGGCCTCGGAGATCTACGTAGCAAGCAAGGTAAAGACCTGCGGCGAGCTCGGCCTCTGCAGCGATCTCATCACTCCTCCGGACACCGTGACGACTGAGGAGATGCTGGACCTGGTCCTTGCACTCAACAATCGGGAGGATGTCGACGGCATCCTGATACAGCTCCCATTGCCGAAGCATGTGGAGGCGAAGTTCCTCCTCGATAGCGTTTCGCCGGACAAGGACGTCGACGGATTCCATCCGGTGAACGCCGGCAAGCTCCAAGCTGGACGTCCCGCTCTTGCGCCGTGCACGCCTGCAGGAGTCATTGAGATCCTCAAGCGCAGCGGTCTACCTATCATCGGACAGCATGCGGTTGTTGTCGGCCGCAGCGACATCGTGGGAAAGCCCGTCTCAATGCTGCTGCTGCACGAGAATGCGACGGTCACGATCTGCCACTCCAAGACACGGGACCTAGGCGCGATCACGCGTCAGGCAGACATTCTCGTGGCGGCTATCGGAAGGCCCGGATTCATAAAGCCGGAGATGGTAAAGCCCGGCGCGACGATCATCGATGTAGGCATAAACAGGATCACGACACGCGAGGAGTTCGATCAGTTCTTCGCCGGAGATTCGAAACGCGAAGCCGCGTTCGCCAAGCGTGGATCGACGATTGTGGGCGATGTGCATCCGAAGGCGTTTGAGCTTGCAGGTGCTTACACGCCTGTTCCCGGAGGCGTTGGCCCGCTGACGATTGCGATGCTGATGGCCAACACCGTGCGCGCGGCCAAATTGCGGAGAGGCCTTTAGACGATGCTGCGCGTTGGATTAACTGGCGGACTGGGCAGCGGCAAGAGCACCGTCGCGCAAATGCTGAGGCAGCTTGGCGCCGAGGTGATCGAGTCGGACGAGTTGGGTCGAGCGCTGATGGAGCCCGGGAATGCTGCCTACGACGAGATCGTGCGGGCTTTCGGATCAGAGGTTGTTGGCGCTGATGGCCGGCTGAACCGGCCCCGGCTCGCCGATCTGGCATTCAAAGATAACCGCGTGAAGGAACTCAATGCGATCGTCCATCCAGCAGTGATCGAAGCACAGGCCGAGTGGATGAAGCAGATCTTTGCACGCGATCCGATGGCTGTTGCTGTTGTTGTTTCCGCTCTAATCTTCGAGGTCGAGCGCGATGCAAGGGAGGGCGGGGCTGCGACGGCTGCGTACGCGGATCTGCGGAAGCGCATCGATCGGGTCATCTTGGTGACCGCTCCGGATGAGGATAAGATCGCGCGCTACGTGGCACGCGTTTGCACGTGCGGAATGGGAATGGAGAAGGCCGAGGCGGACGCGCGGTCCAGACAGGCACACCAGATTCCGGATCGAGAAAAGATCGGACGGGCCGATTACGTACTTGAAAACGGCGGCGACCTCGACTCGCTCCGGCAACAGGTGGAGCGTCTGTGGCCCCAGCTTAAGCAGCAGAGCAACCAACGGTCTGCGGGCGGTTCATTAAAATAGAGGCAGCATCGAATCAGGTGCGTGGCCCTCGCGCCGCTCCACTTTGGAACTGTCTGGCGCCGGCAGCGTAACTGTATTGAAAGGTGATCAGGTTTCCAAGAAGCGTATGAAACTTCGCCAGATGGTTTTGATCGTTGCGCTGGTAGGCGGGTTCTGGTTCGCCACCACACATTTCCCCACGGGTTTGAACCGTCTCGCACTGACAAGTGCCGCAGGCTCCAGTTCCCCGCTTGAGCTCACCGAGGCTCACGCAGCGCCGGAGTTCGACTCCGAAGAGCAGAACAATATCGCGGTCTACAAGCGGGTTTTGCCTTCTGTGGTGAACATCACCTCGCGCGCAGTGATCATGAATTTCTTCTACGGAGCTGTTCCGCAGGAAGGACAGGGGTCCGGATTCATCCTCGATAAGTCGGGTCACGTTCTGACCAACTTCCACGTGGTCGAGGGCGCGAATCGCGGCATCGAGGTGAAGCTGAGCAACAAGCGCAGCTTCAAGGCGAAGGTCATTGGTTCGGACAGAATCCACGACCTGGCGCTGCTGCAGATCGAGGCGCCGGACTTGCAGCCCGTCACGCTGGCGGATTCCAGTCATATCGCGGTCGGTGAAAAGGTCTACGCCATCGGCAACCCTTTCGGCCTGAGCGGCACGATGACGCAGGGCATTATCAGCTCCATCCGGTCGATCCGGAACGGAGACGGCGCTCCGATCGAGGATGCCATCCAGACTGACGCGGCTATCAACCCTGGGAACTCCGGCGGTCCGCTGCTGAACTCCAGGGGCGAAGTGATCGGGATCAACACCATGATTGCTTCGAATGGGGCGGAGCAGAGCTCGGGAATCGGGTTCGCAATCCCGATCAATACGGCAAAGGCGGTGCTTTCGGATCTGACGCGGTATGGGCAGGTTCGACGGCCGTCTCTGGGGATTGAGTCCTATGCGATCGGGCCTGATCTTGCGCAGCAGATGGGGCTCTCAGCGGAGTATGGAGTGCTGATTCAGAGGGTGGTGCCCGGCGGAGCCGCCGATCGTGCCGGGCTGCGTGGCGGCAATGAAAAGGCCTGGGTCGGCAATCAGGCCGTGATGCTGGGTGGCGATCTGATCGTGGCGATGGACGGGCAACAGATCACCGATCCGCAGGACATTGCCGTGGTCTTAGATAAGCACCAAGCTGGGGATACGATTAACGTGACGGTGATGCGCGGCAGGCGCCAAATGACCATGAAGATAACCCTGGGCGCGGCACAGACGGTGAATACGTAACCAGAGTCGTCAGTCTCCAGTTGCCAGTCTTCAGTTACAGACATCTGGCCCATCCACCTGAGCAAGATTTGTTTGATGGATGGGCCTGATGTTGCTGAATAGAAGATCAGAATTTGACGCCGAGAGTTGCCAGGAAGGTTTTGACCTCGGGCCAGACGGCTTTCAGGTCCTTGGCGGTCTGGATGTCGAGAGCAATGTTGAGCGGATTGGCTGCGGCGCCAGCCAGCTCAGCCATCGGCTTCTCTACGGCGGCGATGAGCGTAGCGAGTGCGGCGACCACCTGAGGAGCTGCCTTGAGGGCTTTATTTGCGCCTCCGAGCCACTTGAGAACATCCTCCGCAGCGATCTCAATTCCCTTTTCGATATTGACGAGTATGTTTGCCATTGCAACGGTTCCTTCTTCCAAGAAAATTCGCATGGAGACCAGGTCTGCTCACCGGAGCGGCAAAGCATCGCTGTCCCGCGCGCCAGCTCAGGCAGCACCCCGCCGGCTCACGCTGGTTGGCGCGAGATGAGGGGCGAATGATTGTCTGGGCTATAGCTATGAGCTTAGAGAAAACTTCGAATTGAACTGCAAAGTGATGAGAGTCGTCGCGACTGCCGAATCAACAGCCTGCAATGACGTGAACGGTCCGGGGACTTGACGTAATAGGAGGCGGGCGCCCCAGATTGGTGAGCTGCTAACTTTCGCCAACTCTCGCCCGGTCAAATTTGCGAAAAGAGTAGCCCCTCTTTTTTATAACTAATATATGTCAAACAGTTTATTCGCAAGTAATAGAAAGCATGGCATTTGCGTTGAGTTCGGTTCGGACGCGCACGGGACTGGAGGCTACCAGTTTTGTGCCAATTTTTGCAAGTAATAGATTTCAAGGAACTTATAATTCCATAATTGAAAACAATGCACTTAGCGTTTTGGATACCATCTCAGCTTGATCTCAAGATTTCGTATATTCTTCTATCGCAATGACTTATCGGTATATTATTCCAAACGCTCGACTTACACCTATTGCAGCGATGGGCGGCCAAAATCTCTCACTGGCATCATTATCTACGATCAGGCCGCAATCCTATGCAAATCGATCCGCGCGGTCTGTAGCGGGCTGGCCATCGCATTGAAAGATCAGCTACGGGAGACGAAGATCGGCGAAGGCGCGTATCCGCTGAGCGCCGTCTTGAGAGCTCCCACCAGGAAGTGTCGCCGTTCATTGGAAAGTGCGGAACCGAAGGCCATGGAACGAGAGCCCTCGAGGCGGATGACACGCGATGTGCGGTTCGTATTCATTGAGACCAAGCCGAACCCCTCGCTGACTGTTTTGAATTCGGAGACGCTTCCGGTCCGGGTGATGCCGAACGGGCCGACGCCGGTGAAGACGGCGAGCCGGTCTCCGTGAACAGATACGGTGACCTTGCCGAGGACCACCATGGCGCACATCGAGACGAGGAAACACGAACCGATCAGGAACGGGAGGCCGAAGAGGGACATTGCCGGATTGAAGTGCCCTTTTAAGATCTGGGTTCCATAGATGCCGAACATCGATCCGCCCGCCCAGACGCATGTGAACGGAACGAGGAACAGAGCGGCCCAACTGCGGGTGGTGGCTCCGGCGGTGAACCCGTCGGCCATGGGCGTGTACCAGGCGCCGGAAGGCGGAGAGTTCAGGTCGACCGGACCAGAGGGTGGAACCACGCTGTTGACGAGGGAGGCGAGGATGCTGCTGGTTCCACCAAGGACCTCGGAAACGTGGCACGTGTTTCCGCAGGCGCGGCAGAGAGCTACGTCGGTGGAGACGTTGATGTCGTCCGTCGCAATCTTCGCGCGACAGGTGGGACAGGCGATCTGCATGAAATTGGTGGAATTATGCCATAAGATGGGTCTCAATCCCCTGAACCGGAGGTTACCGATGAGGCGAATCTTCGCCCTCGCCGCTGCTCTATTCCTGCTGTTTCCGCTGGCTGCACAAAAGGCCTCGACCGCCGCATCCACGGTTAAGCCGAAGGTGAGGGCCATCACCGGGTTTGTCCGGCTGGATCGTGCGACCTGGGAGAAGCAGATCGCAGAGACCCTTGTTGTGCTGCGAAAGGCGCAAAAGGAGTTTGAGCTGGCGGGCTACCAGGTGGAGAGCGTGCGGATCGTGACGCAGCCGCTACCTGAGCTGATCGCGGGACTGTCAGAGGATGATGCTGTTGCACTGCTGAAGAAAATCGACGAGATGTCAGTGAAGGAAAACTTTCTGCCGAATGTCGGGCCGGGGATGATGCAGGACAGCGATGACCAGGCGCCGATGCGCGTGCTGGAACGGGTGCTATCGACGCTGCCGAATATCGAGGCGAGCGCGATCATCGCGGATGATTCTGGGATTCACTGGAAGACGATCCACCGGACAGCGGAGATGGTGAAGTTTGTGGCGGAACACAGCGTGCGCGCGCAAGGAACGTTCAACTTTGCGGCGACGGCGATGCTGAAGCCGCTGGGACCGTTTTATCCGGGCGCGTATCACATGGGTGCTGGAAAGCAGTTTGCGATCGGGTTTGAAGGAGCGGGAGTGGTGGCGGAGGTGTTCGCACGCGACAAGGGCGATGCCGATGTAGCGACTACCGATCTGACTGCGGCTCTGATGAAACATGCGCGCGTAGCGGATGGCATTGGGAACCGGATCGCATCGCAGACGGGATGGGAGTTTGTCGGGGTCGATCCGACGCCTGCGCCGCTTGGAGATGTATCGATTGCGGCCGCGATCGAGAACTTCACGGGTGCGAAGTTCGGCTCGAGCGGAACGCTGACGGCGGCGCGCATCATTACGGCAGCAGTGAAGTCGGTGCCGGTGAAGCAGATTGGCTATTCGGGGCTAATGGTGCCAGTGATGGAGGACAAGCTGATGGCGCAGCGCTGGGCGGAAGGCACGTTCAACGTGGACTCGCTGCTGGCGTATTCGTCGGTGTGCGGGACTGGTCTGGATACGATTCCGCTGCCGGGTGACATCAGCGTGGAGCAGATGGAGCGCATCTACGGAGACGTTGCTTCGCTGGCGCTGAAGTGGAACAAGCCGCTCTCAGCGCGGCTGCAGCCGGTGCCCGGGAAGAAGGCTGGAGAGATGACGGAGTACCAGGATCCGTTTCTATTCAACACGGTGATTCATGCAGCGCCTTAACGCGCATTGATTGGAGTGGAAGTCAGGCGTTGGCGCGCTGGAGGTAGCGGCGGCCCTGGATCTCGTATTCTCCGCTGGCAACGCGAGCGATGGCTTCGCTGTAGGCTATGTGCTCTTCGACGAGGATGCGCGATGCGAGAGAGTGCGCGTCGTCGGATTCTAAGACCGGTATTGCGCGCTGAAGGATGATGGCGCCGTGGTCTAGGTGCTCGTCGACGAAGTGGGCGGTGCAGCCTGCGACCTTCACGCCGTAGTCGAATGCCTGCTGCTGGGCGTCGAGACCGGGAAAGGCAGGAAGCAGTGAGGGGTGGATGTTGAGGATTCGGTTGGGAAACGCGGCGATGAACTCCGGCGAGAGCAGGCGCATATAGCCGGCGAGGCAGACCAAGTCGACCTTGTGCCCACGAAGGCAGGCGATGAGGTCCTGATCGTGATCGGCGCGGGGGCGGCCCTTGGAGACGTAGAGGGCGGTGGGGAGGCCGAGGTCCTTGGCAGCGGAGAGGCCGGCGGCGTCGGCCACGTTGGAGATGACTACTGCGATTTCGACGTTGGGGAGTTTGTTTTCGCGGATGTTGCGGGCGATGGCGAGGAAGTTGGAACCGCGGCCGGAGAGGAGGATGCCGAGGCGCTGGAGTTGATTCGGGTTTGATGTCTTTCCCATTGCGATCGAGGCCGATGACTTCATCGTCTCCCAGGTCTCAGAATCGAGACCTGGGGCACCCAGCGTCCGGAATCAGCGGATCTATGTGTATTGCACGCGTTTTTCGCCTTTTACGATGCGGCCGATGACGAAGAATTTTTCCTCGGCGCGGTCGAGAAGGGTTTTGGCGCGGGTGAACTTGGCGGCGGGGATAACGGCGATGAGGCCGACTCCCATGTTGAATGTTCGCATCATCTCGTCCTGGGAGACCTGGCCGAGTTCGCGAAGGTGCTCGAAGATCGGCAAGACGGGCCATGAGCCGAGTTCGACCTGGGCGGCGGTTCCCTTGGGCAGAATGCGCGGCAGATTTTCGGTGATGCCGCCGCCCGTGATGTGGGCCATGCCGTTGGTGAGTCCGGCGGCGACCATCTTCTGAATCACGTGGAGGTAGCTGCGGTGCGTCTTCATGAGCGCGGCGCCGGCTTTCTCCTTAATGGCGGTGACGTATTGCGAGGCTTTGTAGCCGGCGACTTCGAATAGGAGCTTGCGGGCCAGTGAGTAGCCGTTAGTGTGAAGGCCGGTGGACGGGAATCCGATGAGAACATCGCCGGCTTTGATGTCGGCGCCGGTGACGAGCTTGTCGCGATCGACTGCGCCGACGATGAAGCCTGCGAGGTCGTATTCGCCGTCGGCATAAAAGCCGGGCATCTGGGCGGTTTCGCCGCCGATGAGGGCGCAGCCATTGGCGCGGCATGCCTCGGCGAGCCCGGAGACGACGGTTTCGGTCACTTCTGGATCGAGCTTGCCGCTGGCGAAGTAGTCGAGGAAGAAGAGGGGGGTGGCACCCTGGACGGCGATGTCGTTGACGCAGTGGTTGACGAGGTCGCCGCCGACGCTGGAGTGCAGTCCCATCTCGAAGGCGATTTTGAGTTTGGTTCCGACGCCGTCTGCGGAACTGACCAAGATGGGGCTTTTGAACTTCTGGAGGTCGAGCCGGAAAAGGGCTCCGAAGCCGCCAATCCCGCCTAACACATTGCGGGTAAAGGTCTTTTGAGCCAGATACTTGATGCGGTCTTTGGCGCGATCGCCGCGGGAGATGTCGACGCCAGCATCCGCGTAAGTAACGGGCTTGCTGGAGACGGCTTTCGGTTTGGATTCTTCGGGCACTTCACGGCCTCTTCGCTCCCCGAGACGATCCGGCTGGCGCCGGTGACTGCGATTGCCCGGGGCTAGGATTTGTTTCCGAAAACAATCTGCGTCGGAAAGGTCGATTCTAACAGGGCTGGTGCGACGGTAAATGTGGGCGGGAACGCTGCTGAATGTTCAAAATGTGGAGAACAAAGCGATGGGTGACGCATGTCGCTGGCAGTTTTGACCAGACTCATATACTGAGGGCAGCATGAGCACGAAGACTACAAACCCGTCGCCTGTCCGGTCACACACTCGATCGCAGGAGTTGCAGCAGCGCGCCGAGCGCTTCTTTCCAGGTGGCGTGAACTCGCCGGTAAGAGCGTTTCGCGCAGTGGGCGGGGCCCCACCTTTTGTGGAGCGGGCCGAAGGCGCATACGTGGTGGATGCGGACGGCAACCGCTACATCGACTACGTGGGCTCCTGGGGTCCTATGATCCTGGGGCATGCGTTTCCGCCGGTGGTAGAGGCGATTGAGCGGACGGCAAGGAACTCGGCGAGCTTTGGCGCCTCGACGGCGAGCGAGGCAGAACTGGCGGATCGGATTATTCAGTGCTATCCAGCGATTGAGAAGATGCGGTTCGTGAGTTCGGGAACCGAGGCGACGATGTCGGCGATACGGCTGGCGCGAGCGGCGACCGGGCGCAAAATCATCATCAAGTTTGAGGGCTGCTATCACGGGCATGCGGACGGATTGCTGGTGAAGGCTGGTTCCGGGGTGGCGACGTTTGGGATTCCAGGATCGGCTGGAGTGCCGGAGGAGATTGCGGGACTGACGCATCCGTTGCCTTACAACGATCTGGCAGAACTAGAGGCGGCATTCGATGCGCATCCGGATGAGATTGCAGCGGTGATCCTGGAGCCAGTGGTTGGGAATGCGGGATGTATCGCACCAGCTGCGGGATTTTTGTCGGGAGTTCGCGAGCTTACTCGTCGCGAAGGTGCGCTGATGATTGTGGACGAAGTGATGACTGGGTTCCGTGTCGCACTGGGCGGGGCTTGCGAGTTGTACTCGATCGATCCGGACCTGGTGACGCTGGGGAAGATTGTGGGTGGCGGGCTTCCGGTGGGAGTGTTCGGCGGCAAGCAGAGGTATATGGATATGCTGGCACCGCTTGGGCCGGTGTACCAGGCGGGGACGCTGAGCGGGAATCCGCTGGCAATGGCAGCGGGGCTGGCGACGGTCGGGTATCTGCTGGAACACGAGGGTGAGGTCTACCCGACGCTTGAGAAGACGGCAAAGGCTGTCGCGGAGGGAGTTGCGGCGGAGGGGGAGAAGGCCGGCGTGGCTCTGACCACAAACCGAGTGGGGGCCATGTGGACGTGGTTCTTCACGGATGAGCCAGTGCGGAACTACGAAGATGCTGCGAAGTCGGATACCGCGGCGTTCGGTAGATTTCATCGGGCGATGCTGGACCGCGGAGTGTGGCTGCCGCCTTCGCAGTTTGAAGCGGCGTTTCTGGGAACGGCGCACGGTGAGGCCGAAGTTCAGGCGACGATTGATGCGGCGCGCGAGGCGTTTCGAGCTACGTAGAAAAGGTGCACTAAGCATGATTGGTCTCCCAGGTCTCAAAATCGAGACCTGGGGCACCCAGCGTTCATGTTGTCATGGGAGTTGATTCGAATTGAATTCTGTTTCTGTGACGCCGAGGTGGCGTGGGCGCTTGCTGCCGCGAGTCTGGCGGCATCATGTGCCTTTACTGCTGCTCTCTTTTGTGTGCGTCGCGGTGCTGTATCAGACGCGACCGTATCCGGACATACTGAGCCGGGCCAGTTTTGCAACGGCGTACCCCGCGCTCGCGCTCCTCGCGATCACGTTGTTGATCGGTCCATGGAATCTGATGCGGAAGAAGGCAAATCCTGTGTCGAGCGATCTGAGGCGCGACATCGGGATCTGGGCTGGGCTGCTGGGCATTCTGCATGCAGGCGTGGGGCAGTTCGTACATCTGCGCGGGCGGCCGTGGCTCTATTACATCTACGGGCCCGGTGAGCATCATCGTGGAATGCGGCACGATCTGTTCGGCCTGGCTAACTACACCGGAGCTTTGGGAACGCTGCTGCTCATCGCGCTGCTGGCGACGTCAAACGATCTCTCGCTGCGCAAATTCGGGACGCGTGGATGGAAGCAACTGCAGCGGTGGAACTATGCGGTCTTTGCGCTGGTTGCGGTGCACTCGTTTGCGTTTCAGGGTGTTGAGACGCAGAAGATTCAGTGGGTGGTCACGGTTGCCTTGTGCGTGAGCGCGGCGATCGCACTGCAATGGATGGGAATCAAGCGGAGGCTTTCGTAGAGCGTTTCGGAGAAGATGAGTGAGAAGACGAGATCGCGAGAACATCCCTCAGCGGCTAAAGCCGAAAGTTTACTTGCTGCATTTTGCGGCACGGCTGAAGCCGTGCCCCTTCAAGGCATGGCGAGACTCTTCGGGTAGTGAGTGTTGTCCCTTTAAAGCGTTTTAGTCCAGATGCTCTAGCTCCAGACGTCGAGCGTAACGAAGGTGTGGGTGCCAGCGTAGCGCTCAAGAAGCTGGCCGGTAGCGGTGACTGAAGGACCGCGATCCGCGCCCTGGGTACGATGATTTCCATCGTGCAGGACGATATTGCTGGCATATCCGCGGCGTTGATTGCGATCGATCTTGTTCATCAGGCTGGTAGCGATCTTGTCTGCGGAAGGCTCGCTCCAGTCGCTGGTCATGGCGTTCCAGGTGACGGATATCAGCCCGAGTTGTCTTGCCAACTTGAGAACGTAGGGCCGACGAGCACCGAACGGCGGACGGAAGAAGCGGACAGGCTCTCCGATGATCTGCGAGAGGATGTCGTTAGTGCGGGTGAGCTGCTCGAGGACTTGCGCATCGGATGCTGCGGAAAGCTTTGGATGGTTCCAAGTGTGGTTTCCGATGAGGTGGCCCGCCTCGAAGACGCGCTGGGCGAGATCACGTTCGGCCTTGGCAAAGCTCCCAAGCATGAAGAAGGTCGCGCGCACCTTGTGTTCCGCGAGCAGGTCGAGCAGGCGCGGTGTCCAGGCAGGATTGGGGCCGTCGTCATAGGTGAGAGCAAGTTCTTTCGGGCGACGCGGCGCGATGAGCGTGCGACCGAAAAGTTGCGAGCCGGGCCAGCGAGCTGCATAGGTGTACCCGCCAATGCCGAGTCCAGCCGCACCAGCGACACCAATTGCGCCATAGATGCCCGCCGTCGCCAAGTGAGAAAGCATTGCTTCTGATAGTGTGCGGCGGCATGCGCCGTGGGGGCAAGAGGAGTGTGACGAGCTGTAACAGATAAACTTCGCCCGGACGCGGCTAAAGGCGGTTCGATAACGGTGCCGCGTACCGCAGCCTGAAGGCTGCTGCTCCCTCCGGTTTGCGAGCCGACCCAAACCGAGTTGCCACGCAAAACACCGAAAGGGCCCGTTTCCCCAAGGCGTATACTAAAGCTGTTCGGGTCGCATCCTGTGTGTTCGGAGCGGCACTGGAGACAGCATGAGTCTTACCAACTTCCCCGGAAGCGCGAGTTCTTCGCCGCTTGATCCCTCCATCACTAAGGTGACAATCCCCGCGCTCGCAGAGATGAAGCGCCAGGGCAAGCCTATCTCCGCGCTGACCGCATACGACTATGCAACCGCTCGCCTGGTGGATGAAGCGGGGATCGACCTGGTGCTGGTTGGCGATTCGCTGGCGATGGTTGTGATGGGCCATGACAACACGCTCGCAGTTACAGTGGACGAGATGCTGCACCACACACGCGCAGTGCGGCGGGCAGTGCGCCGTGCACTGGTGGTTGCCGATATGCCTTTCGGCAGTTATCACGGCACGGTGAGCGACGGCGTTGCGAATGCAGTGCGGTTTGTGAAAGAGGCCGGCGCAGAAGCCGTGAAAGTTGAGGGTCCGCGAGTCGCTCTGGTACAGGCGCTCAGTGATGCAGAGATTCCAGTGATTGGACATCTCGGCCTGACGCCACAAAGCGTGAACCGGATGGGCGGATACCGAGTGCAGGCAAAGACGCTCGACGCAATCCAGCAAATCAAGGGGGATGCGAAGGCACTGGAAGACGCAGGGACGGGCGTGCTGGTGCTTGAGGGGATTCCGCGTGAGGTGGCTGCGGAGATCACGGCGGAGCTGACGATTCCTACAATCGGGATCGGTGCCGGACCTGAATGCGACGGACAAATCCTTGTCTTCCACGACATGGTGAACCTGAGCTTCGCGCCCAAAGCGAAGTTCGCGCGGCGCTATGCGGATGCGGCGTCGCTGTTCCGCACGGCCATCGAACACTATCGCGAGGACGTGGAGCACCGCGCATTCCCTGCCGACGAAGAGAGCTATCACCTTCCCTCCGCAGTGAAGAAAGAGATGCAGGCGGAGCGGACAAGCGTAGAGCCCTTTAAGCAACTGCGCAAGGCGTGATGCAGGTTCTTCATACGGTTGAGGAGCTGCGCGCGTGGAGCCGCAGATTGAGATGCAAGGGTGAGGGACTGATCGGTCTTGTCCCCACGATGGGTGCGCTGCATGAGGGCCACGCATCGTTGATTCGCGCTGCAGCACAGCAATGCGCGGGACGCGTTGCGGTCAGCATCTTCGTAAATCCGACACAGTTCGGACCCAATGAAGACTTTTCACGGTATCCGCGAACATTTGATGCTGACCGCGAGATCGCTGCGCGTGCAGGGGCGACGGTGATCTTTGCGCCCAACGTGGAAGAGATGTATCCGGCCGGCGCGGGAACGTTCGTTGATGTTGAGGGATTGAGTGAGCGGCTCGACGGCAAGTCGCGGCCGGGGCATTTTCGGGGAGTGGCTACCGTAGTCGCGAAGTTGCTGATCGCGGCAGAGCCTGATCTTGCGTTCTTCGGACAAAAAGACGCGGCTCAGGTAGCCGTGCTCCAGAAGCTGGTCGCGGATCTGCGACTGGGCACGAGGCTGGTGGTTTGTCCTATTGTGCGCAAGCCGGATGGGCTGGCGATGAGTTCTCGAAATGTGTACCTCAGTGCCGAGGAGCGGAGACAAGCGCTGGTGCTGAGTCGCGCCATTCGGCAGGTTGAGCGACTTGTGAGCGGGGGTGAGCGCCAGTCAAGTGCATTGATCGAAGCCGCGCGTGGAGTTCTTGCAGAAGAGCCTATGGTGCGAGTGGACTATGTGGAGTTGGTCGACTGGGCGACGCTGCTGCCGGTTACAACGGCCGGCCCTGGAACGCTGCTCGCTCTTGCAGCGTGGGTAGGATCCACGCGACTGATCGACAATGCGATCATTGGGTAGCTTGAATGGCGTTGCAAAACGGCGCGCCTTCGCTGCAGTCTGGATGCGATGCCCGAACTGCCTGACATTTCTGCCTACATCACGGCGCTTGAGTCGCGCATCGTCGGACAGACGCTGGAGCACGTTCGGCTGGGCTCGGTGTTCCTGCTGCGCAGTGTCGATCCGCCGCTGACTGCGGTTGAGGGCAGGACTGTTCGCGAGTTGCGACGCGTCGGAAAACGAATCGCTATAGGAGTTGATGAGGGTATCTGGCTGGTGCTGCACCTGATGATCGCGGGGCGGCTGCACTGGAAGCCTAGCGGAGCAAAACTTGGAGGGCGCAATGCGCTCGCCGCATTTGATTTTCCAAACGGGTCGCTGGTGCTGACGGAGGCAGGATCGAAGCGGCGCGCTTCTCTGTATGTTGTGCGCGGAGAAGACGCACTTCGTGCTATGGACCCGGGCGGAGTTGAGATCTTCGAGACAGATCTTGACGGCTTTCGCGCGGCGCTGTCGGCGGAGAATCGAACACTTAAACGTGCGTTGACGGATCCCAGACTGATCAGCGGAGTCGGCAATGCATACTCCGACGAGATTCTGCATGCGGCGCAGCTGTCTCCAGTGACGCTGACCCACAAGCTCAAACCGGAAGAGTGGGAGCGGCTGTTTGCGGAGACGCGACGAGTGATGACGGAATGGATGGATCGGCTGGGTGCGGAGGCGAAGAAGAGCTTCCCGGAAAAAGTGACCGCGTTCCGGCCGGAGATGGCAGTTCACGGCCGTTTCAATTTGCCCTGCCCGCGGTGCGGCGAGAAGGTTCAGCGGATTCGTTATGCCGACAACGAAACGAACTACTGTGCTAAGTGCCAGACCGGAGGCAAGGTGCTGGCCGATCGCAGTTTGTCGCGGTTGCTCGGATCGGACTGGCCGCGAACGCTGGACGAGTTGGAGGCATTGAAAAGGAAGTAGATAGTTAGCCGTATGAAGGCGCCCATCTGGCAGCATCTTCTGGTCGCTAGTACGTTCCGGTCCGGAATACGAGCCTGGGGTCGGCTATGTTGACACAACCCGCTCGCTTTGCGAGACTTAAGCTACTGCCGATCTGACGGATCAAGTCAGATCCGTGTCCCGTGCCGAAGTGGCGGAATTGGCAGACGCGCGTGGTTCAGGTCCACGTACTCGCAAGGGTGTGGGGGTTCGAGTCCCTTCTTCGGCACCATCTCCTCTGAATCAGCTCGCTTTAGAGATCTGTCACTGCCATGCTACTGCCGGTAATGCCTTGGCAACTCTCGTACAAGCCAATCACCTCCCGATAATCTTCCGTAAATTCCTGACAAGAATGTGGCGCACCGCCGGGGTGCGATGGAGCGGGAGGACACAGCAAATCACATATGCACAGAAGCATAGGTCTAGCTTGGCTGATGCTGCCGCTGACCCCGCCTGTTGCGGACTGACTCCAGGCCATTCTCCTTGGCGAGATTTTAGTCCGAAAACGGATGCCACTGTCTTCGGGTGCAGCGAAGCAATGCCCTAACATTCGCAGAGCCGACGCATCGGGAGCACAATGCGACCGTTCTTGCGACCTGTTATCCTATGGCTCTCCGGCACTCGACCCGCAGCGACCCTCCAGAGAGTTTAGAAATACTGCCCCTTTCGAGTCTCACATATTTCATTGATGATGCCTGCTAAACTGACACCCCCCTCCCATGCCATTCCATGCCCTGCTTGCGCCGGCGCAAGTCGTTTCCTCCTTTCCGCAACTGATAGGAATCGAAAAACAACCGCCGAGAATTTCAACTACTATTCCTGTGCCAACTGCGGGCTGATATTCATTGAATCTTGTCCAAAGGATATGGGGCCCTACTACCGCGGTGGCTATGATCCAATTCCGAATAGTTTGGAAGCGTTGCGCGAGATCGCGAAACGTGAGCATTTTCGCTCTGACCCAATTCTCAGGTACCAAAAGGGCGGGAGGTTCCTTGAGCTGGGCCCTTGGCGCGGGGTGCTGTGTTCGCTGATGAGAGATGCGGGGTTCGAGGTGACCGCAATCGAGAGAGATGAAGCATGCGTCAGCTTTCTACGCAATACCATCGGGGTCGACGCCATCCAGTCTGTAGATCCGCTCGAAACCATGCGCACAATGGAGACGGGCTTCGATGCGATTGCCGCGTGGCATTCGATGGAGCACCTGCCCGCACCTTGGCTGGTGATTCAGGAGGCAGCGCGTTTGCTCAATCCAGGCGGCATCCTGCTGCTGGCCATGCCCAATCCGGACAGCTTCGAATTTCGTGTTCTCAAATCGAGATGGATGCACCTGGACGCGCCACGCCATCTCTATCTCTTTCCTGTCCAGCCGCTCATTAAGCTGTGCGGGGAGCAAGGGCTCAAGCTGCTGGAAATCACAACAGCGGATGAGTTCAGCGACATTCAGAGCCAGCAGAATTGGGTCAGCCTGGCCCGCTCAGTATCGAACCTACGCCTCATCAGGGCCCCCCTCTGGAGGCTTTTCTACCTGCTGGGGAGAAGATGGCAGAAAAAGGAAGGGCGCGGGTCTGCATACTGTGCCGTCTTCGCTCGCCCAGCAGCACGCTTGAGCCAATGAAAACCGACCGCATTTCCATTGCAATGTGCACGTACAACGGGAGTGGCTACCTAGGCGAGCAACTCGATAGTATTGCAGCGCAAACGATGTTGCCCTTCGAACTCATCGTATGCGACGACGGGTCATCGGATTCGACTCTCGAAATTGTGACTGACTTCGCCCGAACAGTCTCATTTCCGGTCAAGATCTATCGCAATGAAGACAGACTTGGCAGCACCAAAAACTTCGAGAAGGCAATCTCGCTGTGCGCGGGGGAACTAATCGCTCTCTGCGATCAAGATGATAGGTGGGTGCCGGAGAAGCTTGAACGCCTCTCCCTAGAATTCCAACAAGACGCTTCCGTCGGCGCCGTTTTCAGTGATGGCCAGCTGATAGACGAGGATGGCCGGACAAATAAAAATCGTTTGTGGCACGTATTCCGTTTTTGGGAAAAGAACCAGAGAGAGTTCCGGGCAGAAGGTCCGTTCAGGCTGTTATGCCATGGGGACTTCATCACCGGAGCCACGATGATGCTCCGAACCTCGCTCCGGCCGGTTCTCCTCCCGATTCCCCGGTCTTGGATCCATGATGCGTGGCTGGCGTGGATGGTCGCACTTCGCTGCCGGGTGAGCTTCGTCGCGGATTGCCTGATCGAGTACCGCGTGCACCGCTCGCAGCAGATCGGAACGCCGACAAAATCTGTCCGCGATCGCATCCGGAATTGCAGAACCTCTCAATCAGCGGTGTGCAGCGCGAGGGCAGCCCGCTTTGCCGAGCTTGCTCGTTATCTCGCTAACGAGTTCCCGGACGCTCCAGCCAGCGCCAAAAAGGAAGTCCGCGACTTGATCTCGATTTGCCAGGTTCGCTCCGCCCTTGGCAACAATCCCCTGAAGAGACTATGGCTCATCGGCGCAAACCTGCCGGGATATTTCCGCTACGCCGGCGGCCTTCGTTCCGCTCTTCGTGATTTGCTTCAAGAACGAACCAATTCGTAGCGGTGATGCCTAGAATGACTGATTTAGCCGACTCCAAATGCCTCGCGTTTGTGTATTCACGTTTGTTCTCGAAGGCACGCTTCCAGCACCTCATCAAAGCGAGTGCTCTACACGAAACTGCCGCACGACTTCGGCGGGGTCGCGATGCTGACCGTCTACGGCTTCGTTCATGGCGCGCATATCGTCGGCGGTGACTTTGCCGGCCAGCGCCTGCAATGCCTGAGCGATCTGAGGCCAGCGCTCTAGAGATTGTGTGCGCACGAGGGGAACTGCCTGGTACGGCGGGAAGTAGTGCCTGTCATCTTGAAGAGCGACGAGCCCAAACGCCTGAATCGGGCCGTCGGTGGAGTTGGCCGCGATCATGTCTACCTGGTGTGCGTTCAGTGCGCGATAGAGCAAGCCCAGATCCATGGTGCGGGGTGGACTGGAAAAGTGCAGGTTGTACGCCACGCTCAATCCCGGCAGTCCGTCGGGACGCTGCTCGAATTCGTAGCCCACGCCGAGTCGCCAGTTAGGCGTGTGCGGCGCGGCCTGGCTCAACGTGGACAGATTGAGGCGTTTAGCGTCGTCGCCACGAATCACCATGGCGAAGGTATTCTCAAAGCCCAGAGGCTCGCCCACGGTCACATTGTCTCGAGAGGCGTAGAGGCGACGCACGGTCTGGAGAACGGCGTCAGGATCGCGGTTCACAGGCTGCTTCAGAATTGCAGTGAGGGCAGTGCCTGTGTACTCCACGTATGCGTCTATGCGGCCGGAGACGAGTGCCTGATTGCAGATGTAGCTGCCCGCAAGATAAAAGCGGCGTTCCACTTTCAGGCCCGACCTGGCTTCGATCTCCTGCGCGAGAAGTTCCCCAAGGATGACCTGCTCGGTGAAGTTCTTTGCGCCGATGACGGGACGGTCTGGCCGCGGCGGTGAGCAGCTGAGAAGGAATGAACACAGCAGCGCTGAACAGGTTGCCAAGAGGGCTTGCTTCATTTTCGGTTGCTCTCTGGCGCGGGAACCTTGAATCGCCTCTCAAGAAGGCCGAGTGCTCCATCTGCGATGAGCGCGAGGAGGGCGGCCGGGACAGCTCCAGCGAGCACGAGCCGGTTGTCCACCGACGCCACGCCGCGGAAGATCAACTCACCCAAGCCACCGGCACCGACAGCCGCGGCTATGGTTGCTATGCCGATGCAGGTAACGGTTGCTGTTCGTAGACCGGCAAAAATAAAAGATGCGGCAAGGGGCAGTTCGATCTTGAATAGTCGTTGTCGGTCGGTAAGCCCGATTGCGCGTGCGACTTCGATCAGAGTCGGCTCAATGCCGCGGATTCCGGCATAGGTATTGCGGATGATTGGCAGAAGCGCATATGCAGTGAGGGCGACAATTGCAATGCGCGCAGCCCGCTCACCGAGCCAGGGTAACGGCAACAGAAAGCCGAACATCGCCAGCGAAGGAATGGTCTGCAGCACGTTGGTCACGCCGATGACCGGTTTGGCCCAGCGAGGTGAACGCGTAAGCCAGATGCCGGCGGGAATTGCGAGGGCTGCAGCAAACAGCATTGCCGCGCCGGTAAGCCAGAGGTGCTCTATCGTAAGCGTCCAGATGTCGGAGCCGTACTGCGACAGGAAGGAGTTGTTCATGCTGAACCGCTCTGATGCGAAGACATTCGATCTACGCCCCGATGGAAGGCGGCAGCGTAGGAGAGAATTTCGGAGTTGTCGGAACGAAGGAACTCGTCGCGCGCCACATCGACGACGATCTTGCCCTCGCTCAGTAGAACGATACGATCAGCGAGATAAAGCGCTTCGTCAAGATCATGCGTGACGAGAAGCACGGTGGTCTTCACGCGCGCGAGAAGCTCGCGCAGCATGTCCTGCATCTCGGCTCGCGTAAGCGGATCGAGTGCACCAAAGGGTTCGTCCATCAGGAGGATTTTCGGTTCTACAGCGAGGGCCCGAGCCAGGCCTGCGCGCTGCCGTTGACCGCCCGAGAGCTGATGCGGATAGCGATGGGCGAAGGTCGCGGGATCGAGTCCAACCAGTTTCAGCAATTCGCGGACACGGTTGGATCGCTGTTCATGCGGACGACCTTCTGCCTCGAGGATGATGCCGACGTTTCGTTCGATCGTGAGGTGCGGGAAGAGACCGGTCTCCTGAATGACGTAACCGATCCTGCGACGCAGCGCTACGACGTCTCTCTCGTGCGCGCCCGCGATGAGGACCTCTCCGCTGGCAGGTTCGATCATCCGATTGGCGGTGCGAAGCAGCGTGGTCTTTCCGGATCCGCTGCGGCCGATCAGGGCCGTCACCGTGCCGTCCGGAACAGTGAGTGAGACGCTATCCAATAGCCGCCGCTGGCTCGCGGTAACAACGGAGATGTCTCGGAATTCAAGCGCAGAAGACATGTCGACGACTGTTGGGCAGCTTATCACGCTGGCCGGATAACTGCGCCTGAGGGGAACTCATCGAAACCTGGGTGGCAGATTGCAACCATTCAAATCACTCGCTATCGCGCGATGATACTCAAGATGAGCTGAGGCGTTCGAGTGCGCCGTTGGACGTTGAGCGATTCGACAGAGACAGCCGATGGCCGTTATGCGAGGTCGTGGCGACAGAAGAACCTCTCGAAATTCGCATCGAACATGGAACTCGTGATCACCGTGTTGACCAAGCCATTTCCGTCACCATGCGTACGCCTGGCCACGACCGGGAACTTGCAGCGGGATTTCTTTATACCGAAGGCGTAATCAGAGACGCCGTCGAGATCGAAGACGACGCAGGGTCAGATGACAAGGCGGGAAGGAATTCTGTTTGCATTCGGCTGTCTCCGAATGTTGAAGTGAATGCGGGAAGCCTGAGCAGAAATTTCTACACAACTTCAAGCTGCGGAATATGCGGGAAGGCTTCCCTTCTAGCTTTACAAACGGTCTGCCCTCCGCGGATCAAGAATTCATTTGAAATTGACGCAAGAATTCTCTTCCGGCTGCCGGCACTGCTGAGAGCCCAACAAGCCATTTTCGAGCAGACTGGCGGACTGCACGCAACGGGGTTGTTCACCCATGATGGATCCTTGCAGGTGATTCGAGAAGATGTTGGCAGGCACAATGCGCTCGATAAGCTCGTTGGCGCGGCCCTGTTCGAGGACCGGCTGCCGCTGCGGGATTGCGTCCTGCTCCTCTCCGGCCGAGCGAGCTTTGAACTGCTGCAGAAGGCTCTTATGTCGGGAATCCCGATGGTTGCAGCAGTTGGCGCGCCGTCCAGCCTTGCGGTTCAGGTTGCGCGCGAATTCGACATTACACTGGTGGGATTCCTGCGCGGAGACCACTTTAATGTGTATCACGGAGCCGAACGTATTCTGCGGGCGGATCCGGAGCATCGCCAATCCGAATCGGAGCGAGCTTCAGTCCGGCGGAATTGAAGACGCCTCAGAGTGTTCCTGCATCCACTGGCGTGTCCCGCGATATCGGCATGATTCCGAGGCAACAATTGCAGCCCTCTGAAGCGCATCCTGGACCGTGCAGCCATTTGCGCGATGAAAGCAGAAGGCTCCATGAAAGATGTCGCCTGCTCCAGTCGTGTCGACGCATTCGACTCTTGGCACGTCGATGAAACCTGAGCCTGAGTCCGATACAAAACGAATTGGCGATGCTCCGTGAGTGATCGCGATGCTATGAACTCCAGAGGCAAGGAGACAATCGATCACCTCGTCTTCGGTGGCGCAGCCGGGCGGCAGAAAGTCTGCGGAGCAGATGGCGACGTCGACATTTCTCAGCATCGCGTCGGTTCCGGGCTTCCAGCTTCCACCATCCAAAACGACAAGTGTTCCGGCAGACCTGGCTGCCTCGGCCCAAGTCTTGCAAGCCTGCATGGCGTGGCCGTCGACCATCAGGATCGATGCTCCGGCAAGCCTTTCATGGTCGGCCACAGCAGCGGGAATGATTCGACCAGCGGCATTCGCTGAGATGACGCTCCGCTGGCCTTCACTATCGACCCACACTGACGACATGGGAGGTGGGTCCTGTGAATCGGGCGCCAGATCAATCAATTCGATTCCGGAATGGCTGCATTCCTCTCTAACAACGTTGGCGAGGGAGTGTCGACCGACCGGTGCGACCAACGTTGTTCTTCCCCCGAGGAACGCGAAGGTGATTGCCGCATTGGTTGCCGGGCCGCCGACAATTATCTGCTGCGATTCTGCTGCGATCTTCTTATTTGGAGCTGGATGCTCGGCGACAGTGTAGATAATGTCGATCGTCGAGAGACCTACAAAGATGCCTTTAGCCTTCATCTGCGGTGCTGGTCCTCCGCGAGTGCCATTTAGTAGAGCATCGATTTCCTTGTGGTCCGGGACGCTCAAGGCTCGATAGGGGCGATCTTGATCGAAAGCGGGTTGGGCGTCTTGGATGATGAATGCGCGCCGCTAAGCTTCGCGGTCAGTTCGAATTCCTTCTGCGCCTGGTCTGCGAGCCCCTGCTTCCGATACAACTGCCCGAGCTGGTAGTGCAGACTGGAGACATTAGGAGCCAGAGCGATGGCCTTCTCGATTTCTGCCTGCGCTTTGGGCAGATCGGGCTGAGCCAGATATACGTGGCTCAGCTCTTCATGAATGGTCGGATTGTTTGGCGCGAGCGCAACAGCGCGGTTAAGGTAGGAAATCGCTTCATCGGAATGGTGTTGCGCGGCGAGGAGCCTGCCCTGATTCAAGAACGGCTGCGCATCTGTGGGCGATGCTCCCTGCCATTCGATCGCCGTTTCGAATGCGGCTCTGGCCTTGTCGAGCTCGTTCAATTCTCTCCAGGCAAGGCCAATGTTGTTCTCCGCCTCAACGTACTTTGGGTGCAGCGCCAGAGCGCGCTCGAAACTGTCTATCGCACCGTGGTAGTCGTTTTCGTTGAACTTCGTCCTGCCCAGCAGGTAGTGAGCGTTCGCATCATTGGGAGCTTCTGCGACCGCCTCAGAGAACCACTTGTCAGCATCGACGAGATCACCGAGAAAAACGTAATCGGAGGCGACCGTCTTCAATTCTTCGGGTCCGGGACGTCGGTACTTCGCTCCCGCGGTAAACTCGGCTAAAGACTCCTGGGCTTTCTTTTGCCGAAAGAGAACGTACCCCAACAGGAAGTGCGCGTCGGCGGAATCAGGCTTCTGCTCGAGGAAACTTCTAACCAGGCTTTCAGACTCCGCCAGATTGCCCTGATCCAAAAGCGCGCGAGCTGTGGCGAGAGGCTCAGGAGAGGATTGTGCTGCAGCGAGAGACGAGATGAGGGCGGCAAGAATGCCGAGCGTCGCGCCTGTGAGAGCGATTCTCCTGAGCAATAGCCTTATACACGCACTAGTGAGCCGCATTTTTAATCGCACTCGAATCGCTGGCCTGCCCTGCGACGGCGGCGCTGGCCTCTCGCTGCAGCCTTCCGTAAGTCTGCATTTCTTTCTGAGCCTCGGCGCTCTTGCCTTGAAAGCGATACACGTTAGCCAGCAGGAAGTGAATGCTCGGCTCGGTCGGGCTATCCTTCTCAGCCATCAGCAGGTCCGGCAACGCATCCGGCTGCCGCCCGAGCCTAACGAGAGCGCGAGCTCGGTCAACTCGAGCCTGCATGAGCGAGGGACAACGCTCGATCGCAGAATTGGCTTCAGACAGAGCCTCGTCGTTGGAATCGTTGGCCTCAAGTATTGCGTTGGCCAGCTTCCAATGGGCCATGCAGTTGTATGGATCGTTCTTGAGCTCTGCACGGAACTCGGTCTGCGCGGATTGCCACTTGCCGATATACCAGTAGGCATCGCCCATGTGCATGTGGGTACCGGGCTTGTCGGGAGCCATATCGACTGCCTTCTTGTATTCGACCAGGGCTAGATCGTAGTTGTGCATGCTCTCGTCGATCTCACCGGCAATTTCGTGGGCGACGACTGAGTCCGGATCGATTTCGTTGATCTTCTTCAGCGATTCCTCTGATAGCTGCAGGTAGGTTTTGCCGAGTAGATACCACGCCTGCTGGTCCCTGGCATTGCGAGCGAGATAGTCATTCAGGTGCCGCGCTGCCTCTTCCAGTTTTTTGTCATTGATGAGCATTCTGGTAAGCATCATCTCGACCTTGTCGTCTTTTGGATTGGCTTTGAGCGCCTTCCGGAGCAGCGGCTCCGCCTTATCGTCCTCACCGAGCTGAACGTAGCTCATGCCGAGGATTGCAGCCGCGGTGGGCATATTCGGATTAAGTTCGAGCCCCCTCTTCAATACCTCTGCAGCATGTGCGTAGTCATGCTCGTCGAAGTAGAGGCCGCCGAGATTGTTGTAGGCGGCGGCGAGATGGGGAGCGAGCTTGATGATCGACCGGTACCTTTCGATAGCGGTCGCTGAGTCTCCGCTTTGCGAAGCTTGGTGCGCTTCGGCGTAGAGCCGCTGGACTTCGGGAGTTACTTCGTCTTGCTTTGCTTGAGCATCTGCTCGGAAGCAGAGGGCGAGCGCCAGAGTAGCAGCCAACAGCGGTACGGAGCGGTGGGCTTTGCCGGCGAGAGAGAACATCATACTTCATTAATTATAGGTTTTGTCGAGCGCATCTGTTGAGTTCGGGAGGGAGCAAAAAAATCGCCGGACCACATGAGAGCGGTCCGGCGCAAGGAAGCCACAAGTCTTTCAATTTCAGGAGCCCATGGAAACCTAGAACAAGATTTGCAGTTTCAACTGGCCCTGTCTGTTGTTGATCTGCGAGCCGGTTGCAGTGTCTTGCGTAAACGTACCGTTGCTCGCGTTTTCATCGGGTCCGTTGAATCGCGTGCGGTTGAATGCGTTGAAGTAGTCGACCTGGAGGATTGCCTGGAACTTCTCGCCCATGTAGAAGTGTTTACGGGCATTCAGGTTCTCCATCAGGTATGCCGGATTGCGCAGATCGCCATAGATTCTGTCTGCGTTGCCGATAACGTACTGCGTGGGGGTTGTAGTGAATGCAGCTGGATCGAACAAGGAGGGACCGGCTCCTGTGCCGCCCGCGGTGAAGTAGTCCCGCACCTTGCTGTAAGAAGCGGTCTTCAGCTTGACTGACGGATTCCGGTCAGGCCTATTGAATCCATTCGGGAACGGCGAGCCGTTTTCGCAAACTGAGCTCGACTGGCATCCAGACATCGGCGTTCCAGCCTGGTAGTTGAGGACCCAACCGACCTGCCATCCGCCCACCACGTTTCCTAGTTTGCGGTTGTTGACAAACTGCTTTCCGGGGCCGATCGGCAACTCGTAGGTTCCGGATACCTTGAGGGTCTGCGGAGTGTCGGAGTTGGAGATCGTGTATTCCGGCTTCTGGTTGTACTTGTTGATGCCGCCAGAGGTGAAGCTCGAGAAACCGCTGTTGGTGTTATCCATCAGGCGGGAGAGCGTGTACCCTGTGAGGAACGAGAGGCCGCTGGAGAACCGCTTTTCCAGAGTGACCTGCAGACCCTGGTAATAGGTAGTTCCATAGCCCTCGAAGTTGTTGAAGATGTAGTTGTACTGCGGATAGGGCGTGAGTGCCTGCTGCACTGTTGCCGAACCGCCGAAGTCGTCAACGAACGTCGGGTACGGCAAAGCGAAGCCGTCCGCCTGAGCGCAGCCATCCTGGAAGCTGTCAGACAGAACAGAGTTTCCGAGGTTTGTTGCGCATGTGCTCAGGACGTTCCCGTACTGGTCGTCGTACTTGGGATCCATCTGATTGATTTTGTTGTTCTGGCTTGGCAAATGAATTACACGATTGCCTACCCAGGCCGCTTCAAAGAACATGTTGTACGGCATTTCGCGTTGAAGGTTAACGTTCCACTGCTGGCTGTACGGAGCATAGCCATTCTTGCGACTAAAGGCATTGATGGTATTTCCATTGCCCAGCCCAGGGCTGAACGGTGTCGCCACGGTGGCGGGGATGGGATTGGTATCCCACGATCCGGGCGCCGAGACGAAGGTTCCAGAACTGGCACGATGGAACTGTCCAGTCAGCAGGTTGCCGTAGTTAACTGCCACTTTGCTGGTGCCGTATTCGTACGCTCCCCCGTTCAGGAAGGCGATGTTGAAGCCGGCCTGAACAACCATCTTCTTGGTCAGCTGGTAGGCAAATCCCAGACGCGGTCCGAAGTGGGTGAAGTGGATATCGGCTCGATTGTATCCAGCGCAGCCATCGCAGTTGCCGAACTTGGTGGCAGCACCCGGAATGCCGGCGATTGGATTGATCCCCGGCTTGTCAGGATCGAAGAAGACGATCAGGTTGTGCTCTTCGGTGAAGGGCACCTGAATGTCCCAGCGAACTCCCAAATTGACGGTCAACTTCGGGGTCAGCTTGATGTCGTCCTGAACATAAGGAGCGAAGTCCCAGTTGCGAAGCCTCTCTTCCTGAGAGTTGGACCGGTTCGTGTTATCCGGAAGTCCCAGGAGGAAGCTGGCAAACGAGCTGCCGTAGTTTGAGAAGTTGGCGTCAGCCGCATTGTGGATCGAGGTCTGCTTCTGGCTGAAGTTGAACTGGCCGCCTTCGGTCTGTTCTTCGTTGTCATCCTGATAGGAACGGCGAAGTTCGCCACCGATGTTGAAGGTGTGGCGGCCCTTCGTCCAGAGCCAGTTGTTCACGAGAGCGATACCGAGCTTGCGGTTGACCGATCCGGAGTTAGAACCGTTCGTTCCGAAGCTGGTTGTCGCATGCGGGCCGTCGAAGGTGATGTTCGGCATGATGTCTTCCTGAAGCACGCCGAAGTAGTTATCGACCGGTGGGAACTTGTTTACGTTGAACTGATTGTTGATTTCACCGATCCATCCTGCGCCTGCGGTCATGATCAGGTGCGGGCTGAGCGTATTGGTGTAGTTCAACAGGAACGCAGTACCGACGTTCGGGTAGTCACGCAGACTCTCCAGCGGATTCGGAGCTACAACAATCGGATTATTGTCGAATCCCTGGCTGTGATAGGTATTGCGCCATTCGGTGTAGTGCAGGCTCTGAGTAGGTGTCAGAGTCTGATCGACCGTGAAGCCCCATACGTGCTGGATGTTCGGCGAGATGTAAGGGACAAAGTTCTTGTTCTTGTCCTGCCCGCCGATACCGGTACCGGAGTTGTCAGGGTCAGGAATGTACTGCAGGATGCTTGCCGCAATTGGGCTGATACGGTTTGCAGGGATGATGTTCCCCGGGAACGGGTTGCCAGTGAGGGGATCGTAGATTGGAAGCACGACCTGTTGACCAGCCGCGTTGAGACCCAGGTAATTCGAGAAGTCGCCTGCCTTTTCCGCAGCGGTCGGCACTGTGCCATTGTTCGTGTTTTCGTTGTTCTGCTTGTACCACTCCTGCGCATAGTAGCCGAAGGTCTTGTTGCGGCCGTCGTAGATGTGCGGGATGCGGATGGGACCGCCGATTGAGAAGCCGTAGTTGTTCTCGTGATCGACAGGCGGCTTTTTGTCCACGTTATTCGAGTTCCACGGCGGACCGTTGAAGAAGCCCACGGAGTCAAAGAAGCTGTTTCGGTTGATTTCGAAGAGATTGCCGTGATAGGTGTTGGTGCCCGACTTCATCTGGTAAGTCAGAGCGCCCTGTCCCAGGCCGTACTGAGCCGAGAAGGTGGACCGCTCAACCTTGTATTCCTGAACCAGGTCGAAAGGCGGGTTGTAGTTCACGGTGTAACCTTCGGTCTCCGACTGCGGAACCGGGATGCCGTTGTAGATGATTTCCTGTTCAAAGTCGACGCCGCCGCTAACGCGGTGCGAGAAGTTGTCGCCGGTGGTGCCGGGAGCGAGGAATTGCAGCTGATCGATCTGACGGCCACGACCGGAAACCTGTTCCGGCAGGGCTGCGACGACGGCAGGCTCAATGGTGCTGCCCAATTCCGGCGCGGTGGTGTTGAGGGCGATCTCGTCGGCTGTGACCTGGACGGTTTCGCTGGCTGCACCAGTTGTGAGGGTGAAGTCGACCGTCGCCGTCGTACTCACTTCGACAGTAACGGCCTTCCTTACATCCTTTTTGAAGCCCTGGGCGTCGACCGACAAATCGTACTTGCCGGGCAAGAGTCCCCTGAACGCATAGCTCCCAGCGCTGCTGGTAGTGGTATCGCTCGAGACTGACGTCTGATCGTTGGTGACGGTCACTTTCGCATTCGGCACAACCGCCCCGCTGGGGTCGGTCACCGTGCCTGTGATTCCGGCGCTGGCCTGGGCATACGCAGCCCTTGGCGCCAGAGAGATCAGACATGCGATTGCGAGGATGACTGCAGCCCACAGGCCCGCTTTCGAGCGGCGCAATAGGGCGGCACTCTCCGTATAAACGGGAATTCGTTTCACTTTGCCTCCTGGTATTACCCAGTTCAGTTGGTCTAACTCAGTAGTTTTTAGGGTGTCACGACGTCGGAAGGGCTCTACTTGGCCTTGGATCCGGGGGCCGGAGAATGGAAACGATACCACAAAATGGTAGCGATTCCATCCCGCGCAAATATACGTCCGCCAAATTTGGGCTGTCAAGAAAATTCTGATGGATTCTTTATACGGAGCCCGTTTGCTAAGAGCAATTTTGCTACAAACTTGGTGACAAATGGCGGCCTTGGAAAGGTGGGACCTTCCGTGCCGGGGATGAAATGAACTTTGCCGTTCCGGAGGGCGATGGCGGTCCAGAATGTGACAGTTTCTGAATTATCGTCCGGAGGAGCCGCACGCTGGCGTGGGCCTGGCGCCGACAGCAGTCGGGTTTTGCGACGGTTCCTCGACCTGAACCTGTTGATCTCCTTTAACGTTTTCAAGCGTTTGCAGGATCCCGCTCGGCCACTGGATCTGAATGCACGAGGCGCTCGTGCTCGTGCCCAGACCAATGTGAACCCGGGGATCGCTGGACGACATGTATCCACTTGAGGATGTTACGGTCGCCCACTGCTTGCCGGCCGCCGTCTGGGTCTCTATTACGGCGCCAATCCCGTCACGATTGCTCTTATGTCCGATAAGCCGCAGCATCAGCCAATGCCCGGGGTGCTCTGTCTGATTCATCAGGACATGGGCCGGGCCTCCGTTCGTCGTCACGACTGCATCAATCCGTCCGTCGTTGTCGATATCGCCGATGGCCATGCCGCGACCCACCCATGCTTCGTGGAAGACATCTCCTGAAATAGAAGAGACATCGACGAACTTCTTTCCGGTGTTGCGTGCGAGGAGCATCGGCTCCCGATAGTGAAACTGGGGATTGATGCGCTCGATGGTGTCGAGATCATGTCCTTGCGCGATGAGGATGTCTTTCAATCCATCGTTGTCGAAATCGAGAAACCGCAAGCTCCATCCGGAATGAAGCAGAGTCATCGCACCGATACCGCTTTCGCCGGACGCATAGTTGAACGTGCTGTCGCGGTTGTTCTGGTAGAGGCCGTAGCGCTGATTGGCAAGGTCGTCGACGACGATGTCTGGCCAGCCGTCGTTATCGTAGTCGGCAACATCGATACCCATGCCCGCAAAGGTCTGACCCTCGGCGTTCACGGCAGCTCCGGACTCAAGACCGACCTCTTCAAAAGTGCCGTCCTTCTTCTGGTGAAAAACGAACTCGGGCATTGAATCGTTGGCGATGAATAGATCCACTCGGCCGTCGCGATCGTAGTCTGCAAATGCAATGCCCAGCGCCTTCGCCGGTTTATCGAGTGCGAGTTTGTGCGCCTCTTCCGTGAAATGGCCCTTGCCATCATTGTGATAGACCAGCATCGTGATGGGCGGAAATACGTCAGGATGGCAGTAACCGCGATAGCCTTCCCGATGCTCGCCACACCACACGTCTTCCCAGTCCCAGGTCACATAGCGGTCGACTACGAGCTCAAGCAGGCCATCGTTGTCGAGGTCGACCCACGCGGCAGAACTCGACCAACCCCCGCCGCCCACTCCGGCTTTCTCAGTTACATCGGTAAAAGTACAGTTTCCATTGTTGTGGTAGAGCCGATTGCCGCCGTACGCCGTGACGTACAGATCTTCGTAGCCGTCATTGTCGTAGTCGGCGACTGCAACGCCCATACCGTAGCCAACACCCTGCACACCAGCCTTCTCAGTGACGTCTTCAAATGTGCCGTCAGCCTTCTGGTGGTACATGCGATTCCAATATTCGGGGCCGGTCTTCTGAGGGATGAATCCTTTCGGAGTGGGATCGCTGTATGGCGCACCATTCACTAAAAACAGATCGAGACGGCCGTCGTTGTCGCAATCAAAAAGGGCCACGCCTGACCCCATGGTTTCGATTAGGTACTTGCGTGAGGTGTGCGGCGCCTGGTGCAGAAAATGCACTCCGACCTTGTCGGTAACATCTACGAACTTGCCTGGGACGAGCGGCGCAGGCGCGGGGGTCGGCTTTGCGGCTGGTTGAGCTGACTGTGCGGGCGAGAAGTCGGCCGCAGAGAAGACTAGCGTTGCGTAAAACAGAAGATGCAAAATCCGGAAACGATTCAGACTCACGGCTTGCTCCCCGATGTTGCGGAAGCAGGGTTAGCACAAGGTTTCCCCGCGCACATTGAGGACGTAATCCCTTTTCCTTCCGTGATGGTGTAAATGCGATCGACTGCCGAAAGCTTGATGGATTCTTTAATGCCCGAGGGCCAGTGAATTTCGAGAGAGCCGGCGTCTGAAGAGTCGCCAAGTCCGAAATGCGGGCGAAGGTCGTTACTCGAAACGTAGCTTCCACCGCTAATCACATCCTGGCGCTGTCGTATGCCGTTGGCGTTGAGGCAGACTGTCGCCCCGACTGCATCTCGCGGGCTTTTCGGGCCTCCGACTAGCTTCAACTCCACCCAGTGATGCTGATCAGGGTTGACGTTTTTGAGGAGCACGGGCGGGCCGTCGATCTGGTTGATGATCGCATCGATCTTACCGTCGTTGAAGAGATCTCCGAAGGCGACTCCACGGCTTGAAACGACGTCGGCAAGTCCGGTTCCTTTCACTGCCGGTGCTGCAGTGAACTTTCCGTTGTGGTCGTTGTGAAATAGGAGCACCTTCTGCGCGTACGACGAGCCCCAGTCGAGACGATCAGCGGCTGGGTAGATGTGACCGTTTACAAACATCAGATCGAGCCATCCATCGTTGTCAAAGTCGAGGAATCCATCACCCCAGCCAAGGAATGGCAAAGAAATCTTACCAATGCCAGACTGCATCGAGACTTCGTTGAAGCCGCTGTTGCCCTCGTTGCGAAATAGCAGCTTGCTTTCATCCTCAAAGTCACTGACGGCAAAGTCGAGCCGTCCATTGTTCATGTAGTCTCCGACGGCGATGCCCATCGCAGCCACTTCCCTGCCGTCGGCGTTCAGGCCGAAGCCGGATGTGTAGCTCGCATCCTCGAAGGTTCCATCACCGCGGTTGAGGTACAGATAGCTCAGCGTCGAGTCATTCGCGACGACGAGGTCTGGCTTGCCATCGTTGTTGACATCTACGAATACAGGGGTCAGGCCGTAGTACTTATTGAGAGTATCGGCGACGCCAGCTTTCACGCTGACATCAGCGAACGTGCCGTCCCCATTGTTGTGGAAGAGGTGATCGGGCTCGCCTTCCAGGTTCATCGGGCCGCACATCACCGGCTCTCCGCGAAACTCGCAGTAAGAAAATCCGGTCGCCTTCGTCTTTTCGTAGGGCAGGTTGTTGCGATCAAAATGAACGTAGCCCGAGATGAAGAGATCGAGCCGGCCGTCTCCGTCGTAATCGCCCCAGGTGCCGCCCGCAGACCAGTTGTCGAGAGCGACGCCTGCCTTCTCGGCCAGATCGGTGAACGTGCCGTCGTGATTGTTGTGGTACAGACGATTCTTACCCCAGTTGGTTACGAGGATGTCTGGCCAGCCATCGTTGTCGTAGTCCGCGATTGCAACACCGAAACCCCAACGATCATTAGTCACGCCGGCTTTCGCGGCTACGTCTGTGAAAGTACCGTCATGGTTATTGTGGAACAGCGCAGCATGAGGAGAATCTTCCTTGCCGTCAAGCGCATTGAAAGTTGATCCGTTGACCAGATAGATGTCGAGCCAGCCGTCATTGTCATAGTCGATCAGACCAACGCCTGAACCGTTCGTGTCGATGATTAGGCGCTTGTCTGCTGCGCCCATGACGCTCTTCCAGTTGGAAAGGCCTGCAGCTTTTGTGACGTCCTGGAAGATGATTGGTCCCGAGTCGACGAACCCGCTCTCAGTGACAGAGCGCTTGTTTGGATCGCGTTTCTCGGCAGGCCCATTTGGAGAGTAGTGCTGCATGCCGGAATTCGGCCGTTGCGCGGGCGCGTCCTGGCCCCTTGCGACATTCGCTAAACCGCAGGCCAGTATAGCGGCGCCTACCGCGCAGCATGAGATGCGCCGAATGGACGACAATACGGCTCCTCCATTGCTGAGTCTATCCCAGAGATTGCATAACTGACGGGATCCGCAAGCTAGTGGCTTGGGCTGGATCTACTTGCCCATTTGCTCCACATCTGCGGATCAGCCAGCATCTTGATATAGACGCCGCCAACAACCGAACGTGCCTGAAAGCCCGGATGCTTCGCAGAAATCGTGTCGTACCAGTCAGTCATTGGAATTCGTTCGGGCGCCTTATCGAGAAAATGGAAGATAGGGCTGACGAGGGCCTTGAAGTCATCCGGACTGGACGCAAGCGTAGCTGACCATATAGTCCAATCCAGCTTTGTGTAAGTAGCGCGATTGTCGAGGGGCAGTCCGTAGGGATTGAGATGGGTCTTGTAGAAGGCGACCTCGCGTTGTGCGATCTGAGGAGAGAACATATGCAGACTCAGTATGTTGTCCCACACGAGGTTGTACTTCTGGCTCCATGTGCCGCTCTTGTCGAACGCTAGCCGATAGTGATCGCCGTCGAGAGCCATTGATCCCCATTTATCGGCCATCGACTTCGCAGCTGCCTCGTATTTCTTCGCCGCTGCATCGTTGCCGAGTTTGCGCGAAAGCTGCGCGTAGGCTGCGAGAGCTTCAATCGCCTTGATGGACAGGTTAGTGTTGTGAGCAAGGTGTCCTGCGAAGTCATCCGTGCAGAGTTGCTTCTCAGGATCGAAGCCTTTAGCAAGAAGAAAGTCTGCCCACTTCGTCACCAATGGCCAGTGGCTCTTTGCGAAAGTTGTGTCATGCTCCGCATTGGAAAGAGCAGCGATCATCAGGATCGCGTTGCCGGTTTCTTCCACCGGCATCTGGTTCTCCTCGCTGGTCTCACCGCCGCCATATAGTTGTCCATTCGCCAGGGGATAGACCCCAAGGTCGTGTGGAGCAAAAGGAAACTTCCAATGGGAGGTTTCCGAGTAGCGCAATACAGGTTCGAGCTGAGCTTCGACCAGTTTTGGATTCAGCAGGAGAAACATCGGCGACGACGGATACAGCACGTCGACTGTCGAGATTGATCCGTTGCTGAAGTTTTCCTTCGGCATGAAGAATGGGACGCCTGCATCGTCTTCCACCAGTTTGTGCGCCGCGATGGCCTGACGATAGGCGAGGATGGCGATCGACGCATACTCTGCACCGCCCTGCTGGACCAGATCATGTTCTAATTCCGCGTCGAACTGTTCCGCTCGCTTCGTCAACGCAGGATAGTCGTGATCCGCGGCATTCAGCATTTCGGCGAATGTAGAGAATTGCTTCCGCCAATAGGGCAGGAGCCGCTGACGCATGTATTCGACCGAATAAATATCGTCATAGGACACCAGGATGTGGCGCGATACAGGGGCGCTTCCGACGTTGCCGATCGGCATCGTCACGATCAGCTTCGGGGACGCAGGATGCTCACTCTTCGGCATTCGCGGCTGCTCGAGATCGTCTTGCGCTGGGATCTTGCCAGTTTCTTCAAAGCTGCGACGATCGGACCAGTTGCCGGCTGTTGCTGACGCCTTGCCCTGGCCGTCTGGAACTCCCAGATAGAAGTAGCCCCAGTTGATGCGCAGGTCATCACCGTACTCCTGGAGCATCTCCTGCTTTTGTGTCCCAATGCGAAGCAGATCAAGTCCGTCGATGCGGTCACGCGACCACACCACCTTTTCTCCCGAGGTATTGGTTGCGACAGTCCCGTCCACATCGAAGTAGAGCGTCACATCATGCTGTGCACCGTCCCGCGATTTGACCTCCCATGAAAGATAAGTGACGGGCCGGGCCAGAAGCGCCATGTCCTCAACAAACGCAGGCGTAAAAAAGCAGAGTTGAAGTTCGATCTGTTGATTGCCGAGGGTAACGATAGTTCGTGTTGGGGTGATCGTTCGCTGCGTCTCTTCAAGCGCAGGAATCTGGTCTTCGGAGTCTCCGAGGTATCGATAGTTTTTGCCGTCGACGCGGATGATGCCTGTCAGCTCCTGTCGCGCACCGGTCCAGTGGCGCGTGGTTCCGCCGGTCAGTCGATCAGAATCCGACCAGATACTGAAGTACGGATCATGAACGATGAGAGGCGTTGAAGGCGGCCGCAAATTCAAGTTTGATTTCGACTGTGCCTGCAGGCTGGCAGCGGCGACGAGGGTGAACACAGGGATTCCGATGGCGCGCAGGAGCGAAGGCTTCATACAGCATTTCCTCTGAATCTTCGGAGTTACATCGGGCAAATCAGCTGCGATCTATGCCGACGCCCAGGTTGGCTTCGAGGAATACACGGGTAGGATACATGCGCCCATGAGGCCTGCCTCTGCGCCTAGCCGTGCTGGCAAAACTTGTGTTCCGCCGCCCGGCATACCCGAAGCAGCTGCCTTGCCGGGTGCAGTGAGAGCGTAGACATAACTCCGCCGCTCAAGTTCTTTGAAGAGCGAAGGCGAGAGTAGATCCCAGGAATTCGCAACTCCCCCACCGATGACATACAACGGGAAGTTGAAAATATTAATGAGTCCTGCGAGACAAATACCGAGGTAGCGGCCGGTCTCGCTGTAAATCTCTTTCGCGTCCGCGTCTCCGGCTTTTGCCGCCTCAGAGATGCTCTGCGCAGTAAGGCCTACGCCATTGGCTTTGAGTTTCGCGAGACCTTGTGCTTTGCCGGAGCTGATCATGCGCTCGGCGGCATTCACGAGCGCCGTTGCCGAGGCACACGTTTCGAGACATCCATGATTGCCGCAGCCACAGAGAGCGCCATCGGGATTTACGGTGACATGCCCCGCTTCGCCGCCCATTCCGGCAGATCCGTGCCACAGCTTTCCCTCGAAGATGATCCCGTTGCCAACACCGGTGCCGAGAGTGAGCATGCACATGGAGTCGACACCGAGCTCTTTCCCTAGTCCGAGTTCATATTCGGCGAGCACTGCGGCGTTCGCGTCGCTCTCAAGAATCACGGGGCGCTCAAGGCGCTTCTCCATCTCAGCAAGTAGAGGAAACCCGTCCCACCCGGGCAGGTTTGGAGGATGATGCAATCGTCCCGCGGGAAGTTCGAGCGGCCCTGGGGACCCGACACCGATTCCCGCGCACTCGCGACCTTTTGAATGTTTTGCCAGAAGCTTCAGTATGGCATCGCACATATCGTCGACGACGGCCAGGGGGCCGGCTTCAAGTCGGGTGCGAAGGCTTACTGATTCGAGCACGCCATCGTTGGGCGTGTAGGCAGCAATCCTCAGGCTGGTGCCGCCGAGGTCGACGCCGATGGTGAGAACTTTCGATTTATCCAAGGCCATTTTTGCGATCACCGCGGAAAGCGGGAGATGCGACATGCTTTCGCTTATTACAGTTGTCCGAAGCCGGACGAAACTTGGTTAAGACTTCGAGAAGTAGTAAACAAACGTTTCACCAAGTATCTTTCGCTCGGTTCTTGGAAACGATACCACACAATCCGAAATGGCCGTCAATCTAACGCAAGTCACAAGCCGGCTGCAACATGGTCGACTAAGGTGTATAACTTGGAGTCAGATGGAAGCTTCTACTGGGGCACTCTGGCGGCGAAGCGGAATCTGATGACCCAGGAACGACGGCAGAAATGCGGATGGTACCGTTTCCAATCGTGAGGTGCGTACTAATTGGACGGAGAACATCCGCATGAGTTGCGTTGAATGAGCCTCGTCTCGAGCGTGACCAGTCTCGCCCGTTTCACCTTCGATTGGGTAGTCACGCTTCGAATACCCAGCAGCTGTTCGAATAGGAGTTCAGCGGCTACTCGGCCAATCTCCTCCACAGGCTGCTGAATGACACTGATGGAAGGGCGCACTGTTGAAGCAAGCTCGAAGTCATCGAAGCCGAGCAGCGCAATGGTTTTGGGTATGCTCACGTTCAGCTTCTGCAGAACCTCGAAGGCATAGATCGTCGTGCTGTTCTTCAGGGTAAAGAGTGCATCTGGCGGATTCGGGCCAGAGAGCATGCTCTGAATAGCGTACTCGGCCGATCGATAGTCTTTGACAGACGTGTTTAAAGTGGCCGCCCGGCCCGCCGACTCCATCGCCGCCCGATAGCCGCGCATGCGCTCGTGAATCGTAAACAGCGTGCTTTCACCTGTTAGACACACGATTCGTTTGTAGCCGTGCTCTATGAGGTGCTGAGTTCCGAATCTCGCGCCTTTGAAGTTGTCCGACACTACTGAGGGGACCAGGGCGTCTGCCACCGGACGGTCGACTGCGATGACAGGGAGTGAGAGGCTCTTCAGCAGCTCGCGAAGGCCCTCGCTTTGGGAATTGGCCGGGGCTACGATGAGTCCGTCTACGCGGTGGCTGATGAGGATGTTGAGATTCTCGAGTTCGCTGTGCGGATCGTTATGAGACGCGGTCACGATCAGCAGGGAGTCATTTGCCTGGGCAACGGCCTGGGCTGCTTCGGCGCAGCTTGAGAAGAAAGGGTCGGCAATACTGGGGATCACGAGGCCAATGGTTTTAGTGCGGTGTCCTTTCAGGACTCGGGCCGCCTGGTTCGGCCGATAGCCCATTGCATCGATGACGCGCTGTACATGCGCCAGAGTCTTCGGGCTTACGCGTTCGCCCCCATTGATCACGCGAGAGACAGTGGTTGTACCCACATTTGCGGCGCGGGCCACTTCGCTGACAGTGGGAGGGGTGCCCTTCTTCTTCATCTGCCTTCCATGACTACATTGCGGTAGGAGAAGTCTAAGCTACGCACCTTATGGGCACAATTTCGCCGCTCAGAGCTTGATGATGTAGCTTTCGATTTGCGCACTTCAGTGGAACAGGACGCGTCGGAACTCTCTCTGGTTCAAATGAACCATGGCAGGCGCGGTAGCTGACGCCTGATGATGGTCAGGATGCAAAACCAAGTAAACGATTTCCAATCAGCTGCGTCAAGATCAGAGCTTGTAGCCCCCGATAAAGAACCTACTGCTCGGGCCACTGCCAGCAGCCATTCTTGACAGCCCTTGGGGGCCAATGTCTACTCGATTTTGCGGCTTTGCCAGAGGTTTCGGGAAACGTTATCAACAGACTCTCACACAACAGGACGACGCGGCATCAAGACAGAAAACTGGCCATGACTGATAAGACTTCTTCGAACATCGACCACCAGACTCATTCCGTGAATGAAGCTCCGGACCAGAGTCGACGCGAATTCCTAGCCGGCGTCGGCGGCGTTGCTGCGGTAGCGGCATTTTCCGGGAGAAGGATGTTCGGCCAGAAGCCAGAGGCTCTCAACGTCGCCCGGGTTGCTGTTCCTTCGAGCCGATCGCTGTTGAGCGAGAACAAAATCTCTGCCTTGAACGACGGCTTCGCGCCGGCAGATTCGTACGATCGAGCCCACGCGCTCTATTCGCTCTGGGCTGACCGCTCCGCAAATGAGCACGCCAGCTGGGTGCAATATGAGTGGAGCGAGCCGGTCGAAGTGAACAAGGTGGATATCTACTGGGCAGTCGATCATCCGCGTCCGGGTGCGATCCCCGGAAGTGCCTGGCCGAGGCTCGAGGCTCCTCAGAGCTGCCGGATTCTTTATTGGAATGGCAGTGAGTTCGTTCCCGTTGCGCAGCCTCAGGGACTTGGAGTGACACAGGATGCCTTCAACAGCACAACATTCGAGCCTGTGAAGACCAGCAAACTGCGCCTCGAAGTTGTCCCGCAGCCAGACCGGCCGGCGGGCATTCTTGAATGGCGAGTCTTCAATCACGGCCCCGCTCCGGCGCTGCCGCCCGTCGTGGATGCCGGTGTTGACCGGTCGGTGGTCAGCAACGGTAAGACATATCTATCAGGCAAAGTCTCGTGGCTGCAGGATTCGCCTCGCAACAAGGCGGTGTGGAAGAAGGCCTCCGGGCCGGGCGCCGTTTCTTTTGCGGCGGCATCATCCCCAGTAACGACTGCCACGTTTTCGCAGCCGGGCGACTATGTGCTGGAACTCGATGCTTCGGGCAGCAAGGGCGCACCTCACCCGATCAGCGTTCACGTTGAGCCGGCGCCTCCTGCCGATCGTCTCGATGTTGTGTACACACGCAAATATTCGATCGATAGCCCACTTTGGAATGCGCGCGCAAAGACGCTTATCGTCGACTGGATTCCTCATTGCATCGACATGTGCGAGCGCACGGACATCGCGCCGATGCGCGGTGACGGCGGGATCGACAACTTCATCGAGGCTGCAAAAGCAAATCGGGGTGAGCCTCATGGCAAACACAAGGGGTACGTGTTCTCAAATGCGTGGGTCCATCAGACGGTCGAATCGATGTGCATCGCTCTGATGGTCGACGCGCAAGGTGATCCGGAGATCCTAAAGGCACAAGAGCAAATGCGAGCGACGCTCGAACGCTGGATTCCGATCATTCTGGCTGCACAGATGCCCGATGGATATTTGCAGACCGCCTACATCCTCGCCGACCGCAAGGAGTGGCCGGAACGCTGGTCGCCCGATCATCGCGGAAATCACGAGGGCTACGTTTCCGGCTACTTTATCGAGTCTGCGATCAATCACTACACGCTGACCGACGGGAAAGACCTGCGTCTTTACAATGCGGCCAAGAAGCTTGCGGACTGCTGGGCTGCAAACATCGGTCCCGGTAAAAAGGAGTGGTTTGACGGGCACCAGGAGATGGAGCAGGCCTTGGTGCGCTTTGGCCGCTTTGTGAATGACCAGGAAGGCAATCACCGGGGTGATGCCTACATCGCGCTGGCGAAGTTCCTGCTCGACTCGCGCCGAGGTGGTTCTGAGTACGACCAGAGCCACTTGCCGCCGGGACAGCAGTACGAGGCAGTTGGACACGCCGTTCGCGCCATGTACTTCTACTCGGGCATGGCCGATATCGCCGCCGAGACGCAGGATCGCGATTACCAGAGCGCCGTCATCTCGCTCTGGGACAACATGGTGAATCGGAAGTATTACGTCACCGGCGGCATCGGCAGCGGAGAAACTTCAGAAGGCTTCGGGCCCAACTACTCGCTGCGCAATGAAGCCTATTGCGAAACCTGCTCCAGTTGCGGCGTCGTCTTCTTCCAGTACAAGCTGAACCTCGCCTACCACGATGCGAAGTATGCCGATCTCTACGAGCAAACGATGTACAACGCCTTGTTGGGGGGAGTGGCTCTCGATGGCAAGAGCTACTGCTACACGAATCCGCTGGTGAATACGGAGCGCGCCAAGTGGCATGTGTGCCCGTGCTGCGTTGGGAACCTCTCGCGCACGCTACTTATGATTCCGACCTGGAGCTATGTGACGAGCAAAGACGGCCTCTTTGTGAATATGTTTGTCGGAAGCAAGATCAATGTCGGCAAGGTTGCAGGCACCGACGTTGAGATTGTGCAGAAGACCGATTATCCGTGGCGGGGATCGGTTGCGATCACTATCAATCCCGCAGAGGCGAAGACCTTTTCCGTCAACATCAGAGCTCCGAACCGCACGACCAGTAAGCTTTACAAGGATTCCCCCGCTATCAGCGGGCTGACAAGGCTTGCGGTCAACAGAGAATCGCTCACGCCGGAGATCCGAAAAGGCTACGCAGTCATCACGCGCGAGTGGAAGGCCGGGGACCGCATTGAGCTTGAACTGCCCATGGAACCCCAACGCACCACCGCCGATGAGCGGATCGCGGCGGACAGAAGCCAGGTAGCGTTCAAGTACGGCCCGTTGATCTACAACGTTGAGACTGTCGACAATCAGAACATCCAGCGCAAGCCCGGCGACGCGCCGCTCTCAGCGGAGTGGCGACCAGACTTGCTTGGCGGTGTGATGGTGATCAAGGGCAAATGGCAGGATGGATCGGATCTCGTTGCTATTCCCAACTTCGCAAGGCGGAATCGGGTTGGAAGTCCGCCCGAATATCCCAGCGAGCGGGAAGACACCGGACCGATTGATTCGAAGGTCTGGATCTAAGTAGGACAGCCCATGGCTGCGGCACTCGAATCCACGAGAGCCGCAGCCGAGCGGCGGCTCCGGAATCTGCTAACCTTGGGTTTGTGGATCTGTCTCCTCCGTGGATCCAGGTGATTCCTTATGTTTCACTCATTGCTGGTCTTAGCTACGAAAGTCGTTGAAGTCCTTTTCTTCGTCGGGATCACGGGTTGCGTGCTCGTCGTCGCAATCAGCTGGGTTTCGATCTTCAAAGAAGGATTCAAGAACTCGGACGATCCCGCCTCCGGAGTCCGCTAGGCCTTCAGTTTCGTCAAAAGCCCACCTTGGGTCCCGATCTTCACTCAGCAGGCGTCAGCTCAATCTTTCGATACGACACGTGGCCTTTTTCGCTTCCCTGCAGATAGATGGGGCCCGGCTCGCCTTCGTGGCTGTTGAGAGCGCCACCTGTTATCCCCGGTATCTCCTGATTGTTGATGACGGTCTTTCCGTTCTGTACCACCGTCAACATGCGGCCCAGAAGCGTGATATCGAAGGTCTGCCACTGATCGGGACTGCGAGGGAGTTCGGGTGAAGCTGCGAGGAATCCATAGACTCCTCCGGTGTGGTGGCTCGCCGGCTCGGCCTGTGAGTCGGTTTCGACTTGAACCTCATAGCGGCCTCTAAGGTACACGCCGCTGTTTGAGTCCTTGTCGCACTTGAACTCCACCTGCAGCTTGAAGTCTTTGAATTGCTGATCATTAATCAACTCCTGACCATGCCCGGGAGTGATGAGATTCCCATCCTGTACTGTCCAGGTTGGGCCTGGTCCGCTGGCTTTCCATCCGGACAGGTCTTTCCCATTGAAAAGCTGGATTGGCTTTCCCCACTTCGGAGTGTGAGGTGACTTGAGCGCCGGAGCCTTTACTCCGGTCCACTTCCATTCCTTGCCGTCTGGACCGTTGACGGTTCCTGACAACGTCGCACCCGTGAGGCGACCTTCGAAGCTTAGGTCCTGCTTGCTGTCTTCTTCTTCTTTGGGCGATACAAATTTCAGCGCGCCATCCGAGATTTCGATCTTCGGCAGTGGCCTGGCATTTCCCCATCGTCCGACGAACTCCGCCTTGAGCGCCGATCCGTCGAGCGTCACATCTAGCCAGGATGGGTATTCACGGTCGGGTGCTTTCAGGGTCAAGTCCCACCGACCCAGAAACGCGGATTCAGAGGACTGCGCTGCCTGCGCCGCGCCCAGTAGCGGCGAAGTCGCGATAGAAAATCCGCAGAAGATCAAAGCCAAATGCAACCCCTTCATCTCAATCCTCATTCGCTCTCCATTGCTGATGGCGGAATCAGCTGACTGTCTCGATTGTGTTCGAACTCTCGTTCCAACGAACGGCGCGCTTGCGGAAGTACGACTCATTTGCCATGTGGCAGGCTAGCGCCGCGTGGTGGCCGAATGTGGCGTCCTGAAGCACCTTGCGGCGAGAACGTACCGCTTCGAAGAAATTCCATAGATGCGGGCGGAGGTCGTCGTAGTCATTCCCGTTGATGGTGATCGATTCAGGCGCCGGCTCTTTTCCGGGAGCGGGATCGTGTTCGCGATGCCACTGCTGCACGTACGCGTCTCTCATGGCACGCGGGAAGGATCCGGAATAGTAACTTGGGGCAGTGTCTTCGCCGGGCTGAGGAGAGTAAGTGAGGCTGAACTCCCGGAGCTCGATCACGCCCTTCGATCCCATGAACCGTGTGACCTCAGCCGACTCGCTGCCCAGCGTTAAACGCATATAGACGGGTACATCTTTGTACTGGAACAGCGCCATGTGTACGTCTGGCATGTCGCGGCCGTCTTTCCATCTCGAAATCCCGCCCAGAGCGGAAACCTCTTGAGGCGCCTCGTTGATTCCGAGAACGCATTGCATGCCGCTGACAAGATGAACAAGGAGGTCGCCTGCTACGCCCGTTCCGAATTCTCTCCAGCAGCGCCAGCGCGCGAAGAGCTTGGGGTCGAATGCTCGCTTGGGAGCAGTGCCGAGCCATGTGTCCCAATCGACGGTTTTCGCATTCAAGTCCGGTGGCAGGGGATACTCCCATGCTCCATTGGGATCGTTGCGGCCATATGTCGCCTCGATCAGGTCCAGGTCACCAATCGCGCCTTGCTTAATGAGGTCGCGAGCCTTGGCGCATAACACCGAACTGGTACGCTGGGCGCCGATCTGAACAATGCGGTCGGACTTATTTGCAGCAGCGACCATTGCCAGTCCATCGGCAGCGTTATGCGACATGGGCTTCTCGCAATAGACATCTTTGCCGGCTGAGATGGCGTCCACCACTACCTGCTTGTGCCAGTGGTCGGGCACGGCGATGATCACTGCATCAATGTCTTTGGACTCAAGAAGGTCCTGGTAGCGGCGCGAGGTGCGGATCGGCTTTCCGACAATTTCCTTTGCGAGGTCGTGCCGCGGATCCCATAGATCAGCCGCGGCAACGCATTCAACACCCGGAAGTTGAACCGCCGATGTAAGAAGGCCCGAACCCTCCATTCCAACACCGATGATTCCAAACCTGAGGCGGTCGCTCGGAGCGATTGAGCTGGGTTGGCCGAAGGAGGAGTCGTACGGGATCAAGCCGGCTCCCCCAATCACTGAAGCTCCAGCCGCACCCGCTGCGGCATGCAGGAATTCCCGCCGTGATAACGAAGAGTCTTTCATGTACTACCTCCTCCGGTTTCTGGCCTCCCCGTCTTCGAATTCGAGACGGGAAATTGGATCAAGCTCAAAGTGCTGCTCTTGAACAAGGAGTCATTCTAGGCCTGTTATCCGCCTGTCGCGCGAAATTCATTCGGGAGTTGGGGTCTCGCACTGTGATCCAGCTCATATGAGGAGGTTTGGGTTCGACCATATGGCTGAAAAGTGATTAAAATCATTTCCGATCCTGATCGATGCATTTTTGAGAGATGAATAATGCCTGAAAAGACTGGTACTGGAGCCCTGGGTCGCCCCTTCAACCGCCGCCGATTTTTGAAGAGCGCCGGAACCGCAGCCATCCTGCCCACCGTTCTTCGTGGATACGGCGCTGCTCAAACCTCGACAACCTCGCCGAACAACCGCATCAATGTGGGCGTCATTGGCATGGGCTGGCAGGGGCCGGGAAATACCGAAAACCTACTGGCTTTGTCTGACTGCCAGGTTGTTGCCGCATGCGATATCGATGCCAATCATCTTCAGGAAGCAGTCAAGAAGATCAACACTGCGTATGGGAACGAAGACTGCAAGGGCTATCACGATTTTCGTGAGCTGCTGTCGCGCGACGATATCGACGCTGTGATGATTGCGGTTCCAGACCACTGGCACGAGATTGTTGCTACCGAGGCAGCCCGACGCAAGAAGGACATCTACGGCGAAAAGCCTCTCGGGCATACTCTTGCCGAGCAGCAGTCCATCGTTCGCGCCGTGAAGGAAAACAAGATTGTGTGGCAGATGGGATCATGGCAGCGCTCGGTGCCCATGTTCCACAAGGCCGCCGAGATCGTTCGCAACGGACTCATCGGGACAGTTACGCATGTCGAAGTCGGACTGCCTGGAGGCAACTCCGATTTCGATGGAGTGGGCAAGGCCTCGCTGGCGAAGGCCGCTGCCGCGGGCGGAAAGGTCAGCCACCTCGAAGAAATCGTTCCGGGTAGCCCGGCATGGAACGCGCTTGTCACCGATCCGCCGAAGGAACTGGACTACGAGATGTGGATCGGGCCGTCCAAGATGGAGCCCTACATTCAGGCGCGGTCTCATAAGTCATGGCGCTGGAACTACAACACAGGCGGCGGACAGCTACTCGACTGGATCGGCCACCATTGCGACATCGCCCACTGGGGGCTGGATTTCGACCAGACAGGTCCGCTGGAAGTGGAAGGCAGCGGTGAGCTTCCCCCACATGATGCTGTCTGGAACAGTGCTACGAAATTCCGCTTCGAGTTGAAGTATCCGCAAGACGTAACTATGACCATCGCTGGCGGCCACAAGGACATCAGAAGCGGCGTGAAATGGATCGGCAGCGAGGGCTGGGTGTGGGTCGATCGCGGTGGTTTCGATGCATCGAATGCTGCATGGAAGCAAGGCAAGTACCTGCCGCGTGAACTTCGCAAGGTAAAGCTCTATACCTCGTCCGATCACATGGAGAACTTCCTCGACTGCATCCGTACGCGTCAGAAGACGGTCACCCCGGTTGAGGTTGGACACAATTCAGCGACCCCCGGGCACCTTTGCCACATCTCGATGCTGACGGGCAAAAAGATCCGCTGGGATGCGAAAGAAGAAAAGATTATCGACGATCCGGAAGCCAGCAAACTGATGACCCGTGAATATCGCGGGCCGTGGAAGATGAGCTAGGGATCGACACTCATTCATCGCCTGCATCCAAACGACAAGGGTCAGCATTACTTGCAGTCTGAGATGCAGGCTTGGAGCAGCCAAGTTAAATTCTGGTCGAATTATTGGAGGAACAATGGAGCCCGTAACACGCAGGGAATTTATTGGCGGAGCAGCCGCGATTGCGGTGCTTTCAGCTTCAAATATCTCGTTCGCAATTCCTTTGGGTTTACAGCCGGGGATTCAGCTTTACAGCGTGCGGGATCAGATGGCGAAAGATTTTGAAGGAACGCTCGCCGCGGTGCGAAAGGCCGGTTATGTCGAGGTTGAATCCGCCGCTCTGCCGAAGAAGTCGGCAGCCGAGATTCGCAAAGCCCTCGATCAGGCTGGGCTGAAGTGCGTCAGTTCGCACCGCTCCTTTGACGATGTGACCAAGAATCTGGACGCCACGACGGAGTTTGAGAAGACCATCGGCGTATCGAACATCATCTGCCCGGGTCCTGGCCGCAGAAGCGCAGGACGCGGTCCGCTGACGATCGACGACTGGAAGTACAACGCCGAGGAGTTCAACAAGACCGGCGAGAAGTTGAAAAACGCGGGGATCACGTTCGGCTACCACAATCACTGGGTGGAGTTTGCGCCGGTTGGCGGCAAGGTGCCCTATGAAGAACTGTTAAGCCTGTGCGAACCTGATAAGACCACCTTCGAGATGGATTGCGGGTGGGTCAAGGTCGCGGGGCATGATCCTGTAGATCTGATGAAGAAGTATCCGAACCGATTTTCGATGTTCCATGTGAAAGACTTCCATCTGCCGCCTGACATCTCGATCGCGAAGCATGACCAGGCGAAGGTGACAGAGCTAGGCCGTGGCTCGATCGACTATCGCCCGGTCTTTGCTCAGGCGGCGAAGAATCAGAAAGTAAGACATGCCTTCGTTGAACAGGAGGCTTTTGACATTCCCTGGCAGGAGTCGCTCAAAGTGGATGCGGCATACCTGAAGGGCCTCACCATCTAGGCGGATTGCACGCCCTGAGGATACATGGCTACAACAACTGAAGTAAGAGTGACTCCTGTCCAGAGACTCGCGTGGGACTACACTTTCGCGTTCTGGGCTTTGCGCCTTTGGCTCGGCGCTCGCGCGCTGTTCGTTGGCATTCAGAAGTATGCGGTCTATAAAGCGGTGGCACAGCCGCTCATCGATCCCACAACCGGTCAGCCTGACGCCAGCGGCGTGATGGTGAACGTGAACGTCAAGTCGTATGCCTGGGCGAACTACGCAGGTGTGCCCACGGCGCTTCGTGACAAGTTCGCTCATGACCCGGTGTTCCCCGGATTCGCATTGACGCTGTTCGACAAGCTGCTTGGACCGGCGTTCATCCTGACGGGCATCATGCTGCTCATCGGGCTCGGCACACGCCTCTCCCTTGCAATTCAAGGGGTGCTCTTTATCGCGTTGACGGTTGGCCTGGTGCTGATCGATGAAAACGCCGGCGTAGCATATCTCGGCATCCATATCGGGCTGGTCGCTGCTGCGTTCCTGCTCGCCCAGCACAACAGATTTGTGGTTCTCAAAAAATGGTAGACAAACTGAATCGCCGCGAATTTCTGAGCGCGACCGCGGTGGCGGGCGCCGCGATGCTTATCGATGCCTGCAAGTCCGACTCGAGCGATCAGAAAGCCGTAGTCAAGAAGTCTTCGCTGAATAACATCAATGTCGCTCTCATCGGATACGGCGAAGAGGGCAAAGTCCTTCTCGAAGCCTTTCTCAACATCGAGGGCGTGAAGCTGGTTGCCCTCTGCGACATCTGGGAATACCACCGTGGCGAAGGTGAGCGGTATCTGAAGAAGCTGGGCAATGAGGTCCGCTCTTACGAGAACTACGAAGATCTGCTGGCCAAAGAAAAGGACCTGCAAGCAGTTCTGATCGCAACGCCGGACTTCTGGCACGCTCCTATGACAAATACCTGCCTGAAGGCAGGGCTGCACGTCTACTGCGAAAAGATGATGAGCAACACCATCGACGGTGCACGCTCCATGGTGAAAACCATGCGCGATACCGGAAAGCTGTTGCAGATCGGTCATCAACGGCGCAGCAACCCGCGCTATCTCTTCACCTTGAACAGGCTGCTTCATGAAGCTCAGTTTTGCGGCAAGCTGACGGCGATACAGGGGCAGTGGAATCGCGCTGTGAAGGAAGACTTCGGCTGGCCGAAGAAGTACGAGATATCGCAGACCATGCTGGCCAAGTACGGCTACAAGGACATGCACCAGTTCCGCAATTGGCGCTGGTTCAAAGGACTCGGTGGCGGACCGTTGTCGGATCTGGGGGCGCACCAGATCGACATCTTCAATTGGTGGATGGGCAAGACGCCCAAATCCGTCATGGCAAGCGGTGGACTGGACTACTACAAGAACCACGACTGGTATGACAACGCGATGGTGATTTACGAGTATCCGGTAGAGCAAGCTGTGGCACGCGCCTTCTACCAGGTGCAGACAACGACCAGCGCAGGCGGCGGCTACTACGAGCAGTTCATGGGCGATGACGGGACGATCAGGATGTCAGAGGATCCGGCCATTTGCGCTATCTATCGCGAAGCTCGAGCCACCGCCGTGTCATGGGATGATCTGACGCAGAAGGGCTACGTGAAAGCCAAGCCGCTCGCCGCCGACACCGCCAAGGTTGATGTTCGTGAGACCGCGGCCCTGGCGGAGTATGAGATTCCGGTGTTCTTCAATAAGCCGCCGCATCAGCCGCATTTGGAGAACTTCTTCAATGCGATACGAGGCACTGCAAAGCTGAACTGCCCTGCGGATGAGGCATTCACAAGCGAGTATGTCATCCATAAAGCTAATGAGGCTGTAGCCGCGGAGAAGAAAATTAGCATCTCTGATGAAGAAGTGAGAGCCTGAATTTATGAAAATATTCGTTTCCTGTGTTTCCCCGATTGTCGCTGCGCTCCTGGTTGCAACTGCCGCTATGGCACAGGACAAGGTTCCGTTGAAGACTCAGCTGCCGAAGCCCCTTTTTGTTGGCACGCCCGTGCCCCTCAATGTGCCGAACCTCGAGCCGCCGCTCAAGGGCAAGCGTGCCGATTTCATGGTCCCCGCAGGCACCGTTCTCCTGTCGAAAGGTAAAAAGGTCACGGCCAGCGACGACAGTCCTGTCACCGGAACTCTGGACCTGGTCACAGACGGCGACAAAGCCGGCGACGAAGGATCGTGGGTAGAACTCGGACCCGGCAAGCAGTGGGTACAGATCGATCTCGCTAAGAAGGCGACCATCTACGCGGTGCTCGTCTGGCACTACCATTCGCAGGCGCGCGTTTACCGCGATGTCGTAGCGCAGGTCTCCGACGATCCGAACTTCAAGTCGGGGGTCACGACCATCTTTAACAACGACTTCAAGAATGAAGTTGGAGCCGGCGCCGGCAAAGACCAGAACTATGTTGAGACGTACCAGGGCAAGTTGATCGACGCCAAGGGCGCTCAGGGTCGTTATGTTCGTCTCTACAGCAACGGCAACACGACCAACAAGCTGAACGACTATATCGAGGTTGAGGTGTGGGGCAAGCCCGCTGCCTAGTAATTCTCGCGGCGGCGAAGCTCTGATGGCGAGCGGGTTTGCTCGTTCGCTCTGGCTTCGCTGGGTCCTCTTCCTCTTTGTAGCGTTTCTCGGGCTGGCCGTTCGCCTTCCAAAACTCGGCGAGCGGCCAATGCACACCGATGAAGCGATCAACGGCTACATTGTTGGACAGCTTCTCGCAGGAGAGCCTTTTCGGTACGATCCACAGGATCGCCATGGTCCTGCGTTGTCGGCTCTCGCGCTGCCTTTGGCGCGGATGCAAGGTGCAAAGTCGTTCTCTGACCTGACGGAATCGGAGTTGCGACTCTGCCCCGTGATCGCTGGAACAGTCACGATTCTCCTTTTCGGCGCAGCAGTCGAGATGTTTGGCTTTCTGCCGTGCTTCGTTGCAGCGCTGCTTTTCGCCTTCGGGCCTCTTTCCGTCTACTACGATCGCTACTTCATCCATGAAACGCTATTCTGCGCGGCGACCTTCGGGCTCATCTTGTCGGGCTGGCGCGCGGCGGAGAGGCGCTCGCTGGTTAACGCAGCGATAGCCGGAGCATGTGCCGCATTGATGCTCGCGTCGAAAGAAACCGCTGTTCTTCACTTCTTCGCGCTGATGGCCGCAGCGGTTGTGTTCTGGCTTTGGAGCCGCCCCGAAGCGCGTGCTCGAGTCTGGACTCGCATTCTTCTCACGGGCGGCGGAACGTTTCTTGCGCTGAGCGCCCTTCTCTACACGTGGTTCGGTGAAAACTGGAGAGCGCTGCCCGCACTCTTAACTGCGACACCGCATCTTCTGTCACGCGCAGCCGGACAGGGGCACGGAAAGCCGTTGTGGTACTTCGGTCAGCTCCTTGTGAGTGGTCGCTCCGGCGGAGTGCTTATCGCGCTTGCATGCTTAGGTTTCTTCGCAGTGATGAAACGGCGCGATCCTTCGGCTTATCGCTTCCTCGCAATCTACTTTGTTCTGATCGCCGCGATCTACAGCCTCATTCCCTATAAGACGCCGTGGCTCGCTCTGAATCTTTGGCTGCCGATCGCGCTGTTCGCAGGTGGCGCGATCAGCCTCCTTTGGCAAGCTGCAACTTCACACGCACTTGTACGGATTGCAATCCCGGCATTCGGCGTATTGGCGATCCTTGTTGGCACTTCAATCGCGCATGACACTCGGCAGCGAGTCTTTCTTCAACCTGCGGACGAAAACAACCCTTACGCTTACGCTCACACGACGGACGACATCCTCGGACTTCCGACGGAGATTTCGGAATTCGCACAGCGAGACGGCATTTCGAATCCGCGCATTGCCGTGATTGCTTCTGATCCGTGGCCACTGCCCTGGTATCTGCGGCACTTCTCTCAGGTGGGCTTCTGGCAACCGGGGCGGCAGCCAGACCAGGCAGACTTTTACATCACGTCGACTGACATCGCCGAACAGTATCAGGCCCAGTTCAAGGATTTCCGCCCGGACTTTTTCGGTGAACGGCCCGGTGTGCTCATCCTGTTGTGGCTTCCGGCACCTAAGTGAGCCCTATGGCTGAAATTCATCCATTCAATCACCGCGCGATGGCGACGCACTTCGAGGTGCGCATCGCTGATCAGGAAAAGACGTATGCAGCTCAGGCAGCGCAAGCCTCCTTCGATCTTCTCGACAAGTCTGAATCACAATTGAGCCGCTTTCGTCCTAATAGCGACGTCTCTCAGCTCGCACGCCTCGCACCCGGCGAGAGACTCCGGGTGGGCGAGCCGGCTTTTGCATGCCTCCAGATCGCAAAGCAGATGGAAGCAGCTACTCGACGCGCTTTCTGCCCAACGCCAGCGGCATTGCAGAGCCAGCCCACACTGCCGGAGTGGGAGCTGTTTCCAGCCGAGCTTTCGGTCCTGTGCGTCAGCGGCCGCCTCGAATTCGATCTGGGTGCCATCGGCAAAGGTTTCGCTCTCGATCGCATGGCGGAATTGCTTCGTGAATGGGAGTGCCCTGCTTTTCTGCTGGTCTCTGGCGGCAGCAGCATCCTTACGGGAGATCCTCCACCCGAGGCGCAGGGATGGTCGTGCGGCCTCGGAGATGATGACTCGCCGCATCGCATCTACCTGTCGAACGCTTCGCTGAGCGGCTCCGGCCTTGCTGTTAAAGGCGCGCACATTCTCGATCCGCGAACAGGGGAACCGGCGCTACGTCAAGCGCGCGCGTGGATTCTTGCCGACACAGCTGCGGAATCCGACGCTCTCTCAACCGCATGCATGGTCCTCGAAGAGGAAGAGCTTACAGAGGTTCTTGCTCAGAACAATTCGTGGCTCGCATTTCTTGATACCGAAGAAGGCCCGCGAGCAATCGGGAATCGTGCCGTGCCTGTACGAGCATAGTCGCAACACTAAAGATGTCAATCGGCACCTCTACTTCGATGCTGCCTCAATCTGCATTTGATAAGGAGTAAGCAGATCGCCCGTTGCGTGGCGAATCGCGGCGACGGCCAGTTGGTAGGTAATCTGAGCTGTCAGCTGAGAAGTTTCCGCTGCGGCGAGGCGCGTCTGAGCATCGAGGACGAAGAAGTCATCTTCATCTCCGATCTCCACCTTCCTTTGTTCGGCGAGAAGGAATTTCTTTGCCAGGTCCACCGAGGTGTTTGCCGCAGCAAGAGACAGCTTAGCCGCATTGAGCTGATTCACAGCATCTCTCACCTGCCGCGTGATTACCTCCTCAGTCTGGCGGCTGTTGTAGAGATCGCGGGTGCGATTCACAAGTGCATTGCCGAGACGGGACTGGGCTCCGCGATTGCGGAGAGGAAAGTTGAGGGTCAGAGAACCCTGATAGGTGGGGAATCCGAAACCAAAAAGCTGACCGAATGAGGAGCCAAGGCCACCCTGCGAGGTTAACTGACCCGTCACAAGGTCGTACTGATTGCCGCCTATACCGTTAGAGGCATATTGCCCGTTCAGGCTCAGGTCGGGCTTCAGCTGATTGCGCGCAAAACGAATCCCTGTCTCATCGATTGCTAAAGCATCCTTCGCGGCGGAAACTTCTGGCCGCAAACTCAGAGCCGTGGCAAGGACATGATCTGAATCGACATTCTCCAAGTCGCCACTTGGCTGCGCGCTCTCAGTTAGCTCGATAGAGATTGCTTTAAGCATCGGATCCTGATCTGCGCCTATCGTTAGCCGAAGAGCCTCTTCCGCCTGCTGCGAAAATTGCTGCGCCTGGATGAGTTCCACGCGACGTGCCGCGACTTCAGATTCAGAACGGCTGATGTCAAGAGGCGGAAGTGCGCCGAGTTCGAGCGATCGCTTGTTGCGGTTAAAGCTAGTCTCGGCAAGTTTCAGAGCTCGTTGCTGCACATCGAGAGCGCCGCGAGACTGGACCGCGCTCCAATACACAATGATCACCTGCTGAATGGCGTCGTTAACTTCAGCAGCGAATACCGAACGAGACTCGGCAAGCCCGCGACGCGCAATCCGGATCTGCGCCGTGTTGGCGGAGCGTCCGAAGTTACGAAGTAGTGGCTGGGTGAATTGAAGATTCAGACCAGTACTGTAGAACGGATTCAGGAAGAGAAACCCGTTGTTCGTCGACGAGCGGCTACCGAGAATTCCGGCGGAGACGATGGTGCCAGTCGAGAACAGCTGCGAGTAATTGATAGCGGCGTTATGGTTCAGCACATTGAGCGTGGAACTGCTCGTCTGTCCGACGCCCTGCAACTGCGATGAGGTGGGTGTAGATGATCGCGCAACTGTGAAGTTGCTTGTCAGGAGAGGGTCGAAGGGCTGAAAGGAACTCAGGAGATTAAACTTGCTGGTTTCGATCTGCGTCTCTTCGATCTGAATATTGCTATTTGCTTCGAGCGTGAGCAGAATCGCGTCGCGCAGGCTGAGCCGTAGTTTGCCATTGTCGACGTACTTCTTGAGGCGGTCGGACGCGGGAAGTTTGTCTGAGCGGACTCGAGCGGTGAGCAGGCCGCGGTAGCTTTCTGGGGACTGGGCTCGAGCCGCAATCGCGGCGCAGCACGCGATCAACAACCAAACGAGGGACCTGACAATCATTCGTTCTCCGCAAATCCGCGCTGCCACATGCGCCGGACATCACCGGACCTTGCAGCGCTCTCAGGGTTCTACATCATTCATAGCGAATCGCCTCTACTGGATCGAGGCGAGCAGCTTTGGTCGCAGGATAAATTCCGAAGACGAGTCCAACTGAAAGCGAGACAAGAAATGCAAGCGCGATCGAGCCGAAGGTTACAACCGTCGACCAACCTGCAAACCATGCGATTGCGCGCGAGATGATAAACCCAAGCATCACCCCAATTGTTCCGCCTACAAAAGAGATCATTGTCGCTTCCACGACAAACTGACGCACGATGTCGGATTGCCGCGCGCCCACCGCGCGCCTGAGCCCGATCTCGCGTGTACGCTCCAGAATGCTTGCCAGCATGATGTTCATGATGCCGATCCCGCCGACCAGCAGGGATATAGCAGCGATTGCGACCATGACCACGTTGAAAAGGTGTTCGGTGCGTTTCTGTTCAGCAAGCAATTCGGCCGGCACGACAATACTGAAGTCGTCAGCGCCATGATGAGAGGAGTCGAGAATGGCTCGCGTCAATTGCGCGGCAGTCGGTATTTTCGACTCATCGCCAAGCTCAGCGTATATACCGTCGATTTCATCACGATTCTCGCTATAGCTGTCTTCCATTCTCAGCATGGCAGCCTGCAGGGGCACGTAGATGATGTTGTTGGAGTCAACGGCTGGGGCGCCAGCCACTGGAGCAGTGGAGCTCAACTGAGGGTTCACGACTCCGATCACTCGAAACCATTGTTCATTGACCTTGACGTATTCGCCTAACGCACGCGAGGTTCCGAAGATGCTCCATTTCGCAGCAGATCCGAGAACGCACACAGGAGCACCAGTCTTCTCATCCTCATCACTAAAGAACGATCCCTCGAGAAGCTGAAGCCTAGCAATCTGCTGGTAGGAGGGTCTGACACCGTAGAGAGTGGGTATCTCCTGCTGGGGCTTGGGGATCACCTTCGACGGCACAATGCGCTTGCGCGGTGTCGACGCGATAACCCCAGTCAGATCGGCCTCGATCACACGAAAGTCTGAGAGTGTCAGACCTGGGGAGGTCTTCCGCATCTTGTTGTGCGCCTGCCAATCGAGTGTCTCCTTGGCTTCGACAATCAGATTCCGGACACCCATCTGCTCGATCAGAGCCATCACCTTCTGCCGCGCTCCGGCGCCGATGGAAAGCATGGCCACCACCGCAGCCACTCCGAAGATCATTCCCAGCATCGTAAGCAAAGATCGCGTTCGGTGTACCAGCAGATTGTTCAGGCCCAGTTCGGCATCCCGCCCCCAGGCCTGTGTGGCGGAGACGAAGATCGCACGACGCTCAGACGCGAGCACGGACATCAGATGGCTCCTGTTCCGGCTGCGGAGCTGCCTGAAGTTTTTTGCGGAATGGTTGGGTCGAGAAGAGCGAGCGAAGCTCCCTCCGGAACTCCCTCAATCATGACCCGGCTCTCGCTCTCGCCTTTCACGGTTACGACCTGCTGCACGTAGCTCCCGCCCTTCTTCACGAAGACCACCCGCTTCCCATCCTTCATGAAGAGTGCCTGGCGAGGCGCTGAGAGAACCGCGTGTTGCTGTTGCCCATGAAACACTACTTCCGCTGTTAGTCCTGGACGCAGTCTTGAATCGTTCTCCAGCAACTGCATGGTAACGTCCGAGCCGCGCATCGAAGGGCCGCCAAAGATCACGGCTACACTCATCCCGCCCACGATTTTCACGGTGCCTTTGAACTCGCGGCCAGGAAGCGCGTCGAAGCGCACTGTGACTGGTTCGGCCAGCTGGACATTTGAGTGCTGGTCCTCAGGGATTCGCGCCACGAGATTCAAGTTGGCCGGGTTCAGAACCTGAAGTATGGATGTCCCCGGCTGGACCTGATCACCGGAGTGAAAATCAGCAAGGGACATGCCCGGGAACATAATCCCCGTCGACATGTTCTTCTGGACCGATACGAGGCCATCCATCGGAGAGGTCACCTTCATGTGATCGAGATTCTGCTGAGCCTGGTCCATCGCCAGCTTTGCCTTGTTGTACTTCTCTTTAGCCAGAAACACGGCTGCCTGGCCAGACGCATGGTGCGATTCGACGTCCTTCTCCAACTGCGCCAAAGCACGTTTCGCCCCCTGTAAAAGGAGTTCGTTTTTCTGCGCGTCTATCTTGCTCTTCAGTTCATTCTTTCCTACTTCGAGCTCCGCGCGTCGAACATCGTAGCGTGCTTTGAGAAGATCAACTTTGTCCTTTGCCGCGAGAACCTCGGCGTCTGCATTGGCCTTGACGATTTCCTGCTCTGCCTGTAGAAGCTCGGAGTGGCTCTGTTCGAGTTTGTAGCGCTGTTCGCTGGGATCAAATTCAATGACAACGTCGCCTTTGTGAACCTGATCACCTGTGAGGGACAAGCGTGTTATCTGGAGGGAATCGCCGCCAACTGCAGGCGCCGCGAGCATGATGGATTGTGTGGCGTTGAGTTCCCCTGTGGCGTGCACCTCGATGCCCAGGTCGCCGCGAGTCACTTCAGTGGTGGGAATTGAGTCGGAACCGGCAACAGAGCGATTGCGGCTCATCGCGATCAGGCCGCCAACAGCGGCAAGGACGATAGCAGTGATTCCAATAATGAGCCGGGCGCGTTTTCGCATTATTCGTCCTTCACCGACGGATCTTTGAGTGCGACTCGATCACCAGGCTGCAGTCCGCTGGCGATGAGGCAACGGTCCCGGCTGCGCCTGTCGACCTGAATAGCCCGCTCGGAAAAGGCGTTTCCATTCCAGACGTAGGCTACTGTACGGCCTGATTTCATGAATGATGCCTGTGTCGGAATGGAGATTGCATTGGGGACGCGATCCACAATCACCGTAACCTGGACATTCATTCCCGCTCGTAAACGCGGATCGCTCTGGTCGATATCAACCTGCAGATCGAATGCTCTTGGGAATGGCCATCCAGCAGAGAAATCGGTACTTGCGATTGTTCCTATTCGCTGGACCTTACCTGTAAATTGCCGGTCGGGGATTGCGTCGAGTTGTACCGTGGCTGGTTGCGCCAGGGTGAGGCGCCCGCGCTCTGCTTCATCCACGTGCGCTACAATCTTGAGCGAAGTTGCGTCGGGAAGTTCGGCGATTTCCGATCCGGGCCATGCTCGATCGCCGGATTTGAAAGGGGTCTCCGCGCCGTCGTGCCAGATAGGGACCAGGCGAATGGTTCCATCCGCGGGAGCTGTGACTACCATTCGCTCCAATGAGTGAGCTGCTCGTTCGGCGTCGAACTTAGCCTTGGCACTGGCTGAGCGATACGCGGCAACCGTCGCTGCCGTTTTGGAGCGATCAGACTTGAGCGTATCTTCAGCCTCTTGGAGTGTCCGCTCCGCGTCCTTCACCTTGAGGCGCTTCTGGGCTCCCTCAATTTCGGAGAGTATCTCGCCTTTGCTTGCATCGAGCTTCGCAGCCTCGAGGTCGAGGCGAGCTTTCAAGACAGCAGTTGTATCTTTCTCTTCGGCGAGTTTCCCTTCAGCCAGTCCCTGGTTGATCTGTGCGTCCGCCGACTTCAGGATGGAGCGATCCTGATCCAACTCGACCTTCGTCTTCGATGGGTCAAATTCAACGACTACTTCTCCCTTCTTCACTGTGCTGCCGTCCGCTGCCAGCTTTACGATCTGCACGTTGCCAATGTCAGATGGAGCAGAGATCGACACGGTCCGCGCCGCTTTTAGCTCGCCGCGAAATTGCAGCACATCAAGAAACTCGGATCGTTGTACCTGAAAGACCGGCTCGATCGGATCCTTCTTAACCGAGTGAACCCAGCCAAACAGGCCGGCGCTGCCGGCCAGGATGATCCCTGCCACGGCGAACATGCGATGTTCTCTGAACAGGCGGTGTAGAGAGTCGATCATTGCATCGCCCCTTCCGATGCACCTGCGCGATCCACATCGACCGCAGCAGATAAATCAGGCATCAGCCGAGGGTCGTTGCCTTCAATGCTGAACGTTGCTGAGAAGTTATGGACCTTGGCCGAAAAATCTCCTCTCTTTCCGAGCGGATCAATGGACTCGAGCCTGCCTGAGAATGCCAGGTCGGGATAGGCGTCTAGATGCACCCGAGCTTTCTCTCCCACCCGAAGACCTGCCAGATCCTCCTGATTCACCTGGACATGGACTTCCATCACCGAAGGATCGACAACCTGCATGAAAGAGACGCCGGGCCGCACCTGGTCGCCCTCCTGCACTTCACCCATCGTCCCTTCTTTCCAGATGGTGGTGTAGACAACGATGCCTTCGATGGGCGAACGCGCCTGCATGAGCGCCGCATTAGCCTGTGCATGGGCCATGGTTTCGCGGGTGCGGTCCCTCTGTATCTCCAGTATTCGGATTGAAGCGGCTCCCGCCTTCCGCTTCAGTAGAAAGGTTTGCTTCAGCTGCGCGAGCGTAGCCCTGGCCTCGTCTAGATCCTCCTGATATTTTTCCGCATCGATGCGCGACACAAGCTCGATCTTTCTCATATTGAGCTCAGCGTTACTCAGAGCGGTCTCGGCCTGCTCAAGCTCCGTCTCGTCTTTCGCTTTGGCAGCCAGTTCGGCAGCCTGCGCCTGGAGAACCTTTCCGTTCTGGTCCTCAACCTGCGCCTGTTTGTCTACGAAATCGCGCAGCTGAGCCTGCCGGTCGAACTCCGCCAGGATGTCACCCTTCTTAACGCGGCTTCCGCTGGGGATCATGTGCACGACCGTAAGAGTGCTGAATTGCTGGCCAGAGAGGAGAGGTGCAAGGATGGCCCGGGATGTAGCCGCCTGGGTCTTCCCCGTAAGCCGAAGTTGCGGTGTGCTGATCCGTTGCCCGGCAAAGACCGATACCGGCAAGCGGGTGGGAATGGAGTGTGTGCGTCGAACGAAATAAAGGCCGACAACGGCTAATGCGGTGACAGTCGCCGCCAGGATCCAGAATCGAAGGCTGCCAGACCGCTGGCGGGCGTCATCTGCGTGCGCGGCGCCGAATTCCAGTTTCGGAGAAGTTGGTTCGCTATTCACCTCTGCCTGCTCCCAGCATCTTGTGAATGCACGCCTGACTGCAGCGAAAAATGGTTGACCCACTATAGCGCCGGATGGAGGATGTAACCAACTCCGGGGTAGGAGTCGAGATTCAAGTCGGGACTGCTATGCCGATAGACGGACGGACATGCCCGTCCGTTTCGAGATTTTCAATTTTGAAGCGATTTTCCCGGCCCGAAAGGAAACATTTCCACCATGCCAACCGCGATCAGAGGAGCTTTTCGCTCATGACCAGCGCCACGCCGCTGCGAAGGCGGGCTGTATCGGGCTCTGTTGCCAGGCGGAGTGTCGGAAGGGCGCTGAGGGGGAAACTGCTCAGTTCATCCCGGATGATCGGAAAGACGCGCGACCAGGCGCGGGTAAACTCTCCAACGAGCACGATTTCAGAAGGCGCGAGCGTTCTGCCGATCATGTGCATTCCTCGCCCGAGAGCCTTGCACATCCTAACAATTGCCTCATCGGCAGATGGATCGTTCCTTTCCAGTAGGTCCAGAAGAACGTTGATCGACGCCAGGGAATCGCCAGTGATCTCCTTGTAATACCTAAGCCCCGCTCGATTCGACGCCAGCGTTTCCCAACATCCACGGCTGCCGCATCCGCACGGAACACCTTCTGGATCGATCTGCACGTGACCGAATTCACCAGCCATTTCACCTGCACCACGAACCAGCCCGCCGTTCACGAAAATCCCGGTGCCGATACCTTCTGATACGTTGACGAGAACGATGTCGTGCGTTTCGTCTGTATTGCCGAACCAGACTTCGGAGAGCACGCAGGCATTGGCAACATTGTCCACGACCACCGTCAGGCCGGTGGCTTCCTCAACGCGGGACTTGATTTCTCCTATCGGCCAGCCGATGTTCGGTGCGAACACTGTTTTCTTCAGTTGATGGCTGAATCGACCTGGAACCGTCATACCGATGCCTTCAAATGAGCAGTCGGCATGCTCCACGATGATCTTCTTGATCGCGCTGACGATAGCGCGAATAACCTTCTTGGGGTCGCTGGGCAAAAGCAGTTGTTTTTGAGTTGCGATGCGGCCGGAGAGGTCCGCGACTGCCAGGGTGGTCTGAGAGGGATGAACATCCACCGCCAGAACCGTGCGCTTGTCATTCACGATCAGGCCGGTTGGTTTCCTGCCCCGCGGCGCATCGCCGATCGTTCCTTCTACGATCCACCGTTCACGGAGCAGCTCTTCAACGATGAGCGACACAGTGCTTCGCTGCAGACCGGATGTTCTAGCGAGGTCTGCGCGCGAGATCGGCTGGCGGATACGGATCTGGTTGAAGATTAAATTGCGGTTGATATGACGCGGTGTTCGGTTGGACGCGCTTTGCTTCTCTTCCAACAAAAGCATCGGCATCATCGAGTAAGAATCCTTCCGCGCGCCGTCACCACTCAGGGCGCGATGAAACACCGCTCAAAAATCGGGGAAACTCCAGTATAGATGGCTCAAGTTCGATGCAGCGTCGTCGCCTCTCAGAGTTTGTAGGCTTCTTTCACAAGCCTGTAAGTGAGCGCATGAGCTACATCGTGCGCCTCGTCCTCGTCGATTCGGTGCTCAGCAACCAAGCGCCCAAGATAGGCACAATCTACCCGGCGGGCCACATCATGACGAGCCGGAATCGAAAGAAAAGCACGCGTATCGTCGTTGAACCCCACTGTGTTGTAAAACCCGGCAGTCTCAGTGACCTGCTCGCGAAAACGCATCATGCCCTCGGGACTGTCGTGGAACCACCAGGCCGGCCCGAGACGCAGACAGGGGTAATGTCCCGCCAGGGGTGCCAGTTCCCGGCTGTAGGTCGATTCATCGAGCGTGAACAGAATGATCGTAAGCCGCGCCTCGTTTCCGAATCTCGTCAATAAAGGCTGCAAGGCCGACACGTAGTCCGTGGCCTTTGGGATATCAGCGCCCATATCGCGGCCGTATCGGCCGAACAAGGCAACGTTATGGTTGCGGAAGCTGCCCGGGTGGATCTGCATCACCAGGCCGTCTTCCAGACTCATCGCTGCCATTTCGGTGAGTATCTGCGCCCGGAAAAGCTCGCGTTTATCGGCGCTGGCTTTCCCGGAGAGCACCTCAGAAAACAGCTTCCTGGCTTCCGCTTCATCCAGATTTGCGGTCTGCGCCGTCGGATGGCCGTGATCCGTAGCCGTACATCCCGCCTGACGAAAACGCTCCCGAGCCTTGCGTAAAGCCTGCAGATATCCCTGCCACGAAGCCGTGTCCTGGCCCGTTTGTTCGCCCAGGCGAGCGACATTCTCAGCGAACCCTGGGAAGTCTGGATCCACCACCGAATCGGGACGATAGTTCGGAATGATGCGCGCATTCCATACTGAATCTCGAATCTTCTGGTGGTCTTCAAGGGAATCCAGAGGCGAGTCAGTCGTAGCCAGCACCTCAAGATTGAACTTCTCGTATAGCGCGCGCGGGCGGAATTCGGGCGTCTGGAGTTTTTCAGCGATCACATCGTAGTAGTGATCGGCATTTTTCTCGGACAGGCGTTCGGACAGCCCAAACTCTTCCTGGAAGGAATAGTCGAGCCACATCCGTGTCGGAGTGCCGCGAAACAGGTAGTAGTGGCTGGCAAACAGACGCCAGACCTTTCGCGGATCCTTGATCTCCGACTGCCCAATCCCAAGTTCGTCGAGCGACACTCCCTGGCTGTAGAGCATGCGGAAGACGTAATGATCGGGCTGTACAAATAGAGTTGCCGGATCTGGAAATGGCTCGTTTCGCGCGAACCATGCTGCCTGCGTGTGCCCATGTGGGCTCACAAGCGGAAGCGGAGAAATATCGGCATACAATTGTCGCGCGATCCTTCGCGCACATGGGTCCGCCGGAAAAAGACGATCTGGATGTAAGAGCATCTCCCTTGTCCTTCTTGTCAACAATAGTCGGCCAGCCCAGTGGCCAACTACGCCTGATTCGAAGCCAGTCCACTACTCGTCTAGCTGTTCAATAGGTATCCCATGCCAGTCAGAACACCCCGCATGTAAGAGATGCTCTCAATCACTCCGGGCATTGGGTCATCCTCGTGAATCTCGTATTCGAGATCAACGAAACCCTTGTAGTTGATCTTGGCCAGCGCCGCGAAGATCTCGCGCATTGGCATGTGCCCGCGCCCCACGGCAACCTGACTCTCCCTGGATTTGAAATCGGAGAGATCTTTGACATGCATGTTGAAGAGGCGAGGGCCAACCGCGTTGATTGCCTCTACAACATCAGTGCCTGCACGTACGGTATGACCAACGTCGATACAGCAGCCGATACGCGGATCTAGATTCTTGATTAGCTTGAGAATGTTCAAGGGCGACGGCCAAACCGGATCTTCGGGACCGTGGTTGTGAATTGCAATTCGAATGTCATACTGCTTCACAAACTTCTCTACCCTGGGCAGGGTCTCCGGTGTTGGGTCGCCCGCCACGATCACACCGATGCCCGCACGCTTGCAATACTCGAACTTGGCGCGGATATCCTCGTCTTCATCCTTGCGGAAATAAATCGCACCTGCTGCGTGCAGTTTGATGCCTGCTGCAGAGTAGTCCTTGATTGCGGCGTCTTCCTGCTGGGGGTCGGACGGAAGATGGTCCTTGATGTCCTTGGCATTGATCTGGTCGATGCCAATCTGCTTCAGGAAACCGATCATCTTCTCGCGCGGGAAGGCGCGAAACGTGTAGGTAGCGATTCCGAATTGGAACGGACAGGGCTTTCCGGTTTCCTGCGATGGAACGAGTGCCTGCGATGAGCGTGGCATCGACGCACCAGCTGCAGCCAACGCGCTTCCCTGCAGGAAATGCCGACGTGAAACGTTTTCTTTCATATTGAAATGACTCCTCAATGATTCAGGCACCGAGATGCAAGGTCTTCTCAACACTGAACAGGCTAAACGTGCGGCTCCCAGCCTTTTTCGTAGGAGCGAGCCCACTGCTTCATGGCTTCAGGATCGTGCTGAACTTTTCCGTCGGACGGATCGAGTGTCAGTACCCGTTTGAGATCCCAGGCCACGTTGGCTAGCTGAAGCGTGGTGACTGCCACATTGCCGACTGAAACCGGCGCATTCAGCTTTTCGCCTTTCTTAACCCCTGCGATGAAGTTGGCGAAGTGAGCATCTGTCATCGAGTCCCGTCCCATCAGGTCGTTGGACGAAGTCTCGGAGCCCGCCTTCTTCTCGCCGGTCTTCTTTCCCTTGAGGTCGTAGACTTCGTATCCGTCGCGATCGACGAGCACCGAGCCGTTGGTTCCGATGATGACTGAGCCTCGATCCCGGTCATAGACCTTCATGCCGTTGCAGCAACGGCAATCCCACGAGATCATCTTGTCGCCGTATTCGAAATTTGTCACCAGCGTGTCGTAGAACTGCCAGTCATCTTTGAAGTGATACCGGCCGCCCTGCGCACTGATGCGCTGCGGAAATTCAACACCGAGCGCCCACCGGCAGACATCGATTTCGTGGGTGCCGTTGTTCAGCGTTTCACCCGTACCGTAGATCTTGAACCAGTGCCAGTTGTAAGGCTGGATATTGTCCGTATAGGCACGGCGCGGCGCAGGTCCCTGCCATAGATCCCAATTCAGCTGTGAAGGTACAGGCGCTTCCTTGCCGACTCCGATGGACTTGCGCGTGTTGCAGTACCACGCCTTCGCCATGTAGGCCTGCCCGATATCCCCGTTGTGGATACGGTCGACAATCTCGATGGTGTGAGGGCTCGACCGCTGCTGCGTGCCCATCTGCACCTGCTTGCCGTACTTCTTCTGCGCCTGAACCAGCATGGCGCCTTCGGCTGGATTGTGACTGCAGGGCTTCTCGACATAAACGTGTTTACCGGCCTGAAGGCCGGCGATCGCCATCGGCGCATGCCAGTGATCGGGAGTGGCGATGGTAATCGCATCAACTTCCTTGTCCTTGAGAATATTGCGGAAGTCCTGATCCGTCTTGGGAGCCTCGCCCATCTCCTTCTCGGTCTCTGCCGCGAACTTCTTCATGGTGTTCGTGTCGACGTCGCAGACGTAGGCGATGCGGGCGGAGGCCTTGTTCGCTCGTAGAGCAGATAGATGCGCATAGGCGCGCGAGTGCAGACCGATCACAGCGAAGTTCAGCCGGTCGTTGGATCCAAGGATCTGCCCGTAGCTCTTGGCCGTTGACGCTATGGCGAGCCCTGCTGTTCCCGTCGCAAGCGTGTCGATGAATTCTCGTCGTGTGATCACGTACCCTCCAAGCTAATGATGGTTCTATCTGACTGAAAGTTCTCTGCCGATTTACAGCGCGCCTGCGTCGATGAGAGCCTTCTTCATTCCAGCCCAACTTTCTCGACTGGACTCTTCCGGTGTTGCCGCTCCGTGCCAATGCGTCTCAAGGCTTACGGCGTCTCGGAATCCTGCGGCTTTGAGTGCGCGGAACTGTCCCGTCCAATCGATCACACCTTTTCCGGTTGGCGCCCACACTACTTTGCCAGCATCATTTTTCACTGCGTTCTTTACATGGCAATGGTGAATCCGGTTCTTCGGCAGCATCTCCCATGCAGTTGGATAGGCGTCCATCTCGCCGCACATGACTGCATTGCCTGGATCCCAGTTCAACGCAAGCGATGGTGCTTTGATCGCCCCAAGTATCCGAGCCGCTTCACGTCCCGTTGCTGTGTTGCACTCGAATTCGTTTTCCAGCACCAGCAGAGCGCCTTGCTTGCCTGCTTTCTCGGCAGCCTGGCGGAGCTTCTCGTCTATGGCTTCGCGATACGGCTTGACGTCGTCGATTCGCCAGAAATCGAAGCAACGCACTTTGTTGGTCTTGAACTGTTTTGCGAGCGCGATGGACTTCTCGAGGATCTCGTCCTGCTCTTTGAAGGTCGCTTCAGGTGCGTTATGCATGTCGCCCTTCGAGCCGTATTTCGATCGAGGCGCTCCTGGCCAGTCGGTTTTGAAGAGCGGGCTGGCAATGTCCGTAACCTGAAGTTTGTATTTGTCCAGGATTTTGTGTGCGTCCGAGAGCTGATCTTCTTTCAGGTTCATCAGGCTCTTGCCCCACAGGGAACGCAGTTCTACCCAGTGCATTCCAAATTCCTGTGAAGCCACATGGCAGGCGTGATCAAAGTCAGGCGAGATCTCGTCCGTGATCACGGCAACCCGAAATGGTGATTTGGCAGCCCGCGCGAGCGACGGAACAGCACATAGAGACGCTGCCGCCGCGGACCTTTTTAGGAATGTCCGGCGGGAGTGGATGCTCATTGTTGATGTCCTCTTGCGGGCAGCAGCGTACACCTGCGCCGCGGATGATGATGGGGCGAAGCATCGCTGCATCGCCCGCCCAAGTGGAAGCTAGAAGGAGACTCTGAGTGAACCCTGGAGGCTTCGGCCACCGCCTACGCCGTTGACAGTGCCCTGGCCGCTGCCCAGAGTGCTCGTTATCTTACCGAAGTTCGCGTTTGTAATGTTTGTTCCGCTGCCCGCAGCCGGATTGGCGAACTGAGGAGTATTCGTGAGCTGCACTGCATCAATACGAAGCTCACTTGCAAATTCCCGGAACATCGTAAATTTCTTGGCAAGCGAGAAGTTGTTTTGCCAGTAGCCTGGTCCCCGGAATTGATTCCGCCCAGTGTTACCAAGTACAGGATTGCTGCACGTTGGGTCGGTGCAGCCAGCTGGCTGTGTGAGATTGGACTTATCCAGCCATGCTGTGCCTGATCCGATTTGGTGCGTAACTTTAGGAGAGCCCGTCATGCTTGCCAACAGCGCCGTTCCCGATGTATTGATGGCGCCCTGATTTGCGTAGACGCTGAATGGCAGACCAGACAGTATCGAAATCACGCCTGACAACCTCCAGCCCCCGAACACTGCGTCGCCGACACCTGAGTTGAATAACTGGTGGCCACGCCCGGCCGGCAGCTCGTACGTGAAGCTCTGCTCGAAGTTCTTGGACCGGTCAAAATCAGCAGGAGCATAGTTTCTGCGCTGGTCGATGAAGAAGACCAGACTACCGTTGTCGTCTCCTCCTGTCGCGTACGTAAGCGCCTTACCCCATGTGAAAGCGGAGGTAAATGTCAGGCCGGCAGAGAAGCGTTTTGTAAGTTGAACTTGAAGGCCGTTGTAGTTCGAGGAATACCCCAGGAAGTACTCGTTTGTAGCTGCGGTACGTCCCGTGGCACCACCAGTAAATGCCGGGGAGTTTTCCGGTAATGGACCGCCATATGTGCTTGGCAAATTGATGTTTTGGGACAGATTCATGCGCGTGCCGTGATTGCCGACGTATGCGATCTGCAAGCTGTAGTTGGGGCCGAAGGCCTGCTGAAGAGCGAGGTTCCAAGCTTCCGCATAGGAATTCTTGAAATTCTTCGGGACATACGTATAGGCCTGACTGATCAGCTGGGGCGTATTGGCAGCGATGATCCCGTTGTCGGGGATCACAACTGGAACCGGCGCCGGGAAGCCAGCCTGAAACGAGGCCACCGTCACGTTATCAGACAGAACTGCAGGGAGGAATTGTGAACCCGTGGCTGACTGATAGCTATTGTTGGCGCGGATTGGGAAATTGTACGCATACGTGTTATCTGTGAACGGAATATAGCTCATGCCAAATCCCATGCGGATCACAGTGGCATCATGTGCGCGGTAGGAGAGTCCAGTACGCGGAGCGAAGTAGTTGTACCGGGTTTCCATTCCAAGGTTCTTGGGATTGCTTCCGACACCAGCGAGGACGAGCGTGTTGTTCGATGGGTCGTAGTTCGAGAAGCCGCCGTCGACTGGAGGAGTAGCGGGCGGATAGAACTCCCAGCGAAGACCATAATCAAGCGTCAGCTTGGGTGTCGCCTGCCACTTGTCTCCTGCAAAGGCGAAGAACCACCATTGCCGGTAGCGCGGGACAAACGTGTTCAGATCGCGACCCGTCGTTGCGGGTTGATCAAGCAGGAAGCTCCCCATAAAGTTTGCGATATTTGTCTTGGCGCCAGCCGTCGAAGTCGTCAAGTCATTAAAGGTGAACGCGCCACGCGGACTGAAGGTCTGATCCTGCAGGAGATCATCGCGAACTCGCCTAAGGTCGGCGCCCCACTTGAAGGTGTGATTTCCGGCGATCTTTGTCCAGGTATTCACCGCGTCGATGTTTGATTCAGCGCGAATCCATGGCACTGAAGCTGAATACCCGATGAGCGGATTTGAGAAGCCGCCGTTGATGGTGATACCGACTTGTCCGGATGTGAAGGGCTGGCCTTCGATATTGACTCCAGGCACACCGATGGTTGTGGCGTCGTTCGTCCCGTAGTCGAGAGGCAGTGCTGTATTGACGAGGTGGGCTACGCCGACCCGAACCTCGGTCAAGAATGTTGGCGAGAACACATGGTTGTAGATGCCGCCAGTACTGTATGCCGTCTGATTGCCTTGCGCCTCGAAGCCGCCACCCTGAGGACCGCCGAGGAAATTGCCGAAGGCCGCCGCCTGGAAGGTTTTGGTGCGCTGCCAGCTGAAGCGACCGTTAAGATGGTTCTTCTCGTTCAGGCTCCAGTCGACCTTGACGTCGAAGCTGTGCGCGTCCTTTCTGAATGGAAGATTGGTGGTGTAGTTATTGGTAGGACTGCTCAGGGGCTTCGTCGAATCCAGCGTTCCGTACTTTGGAAATGCTGCATTGAGTTCCTGAAGCATGTTCAGCGAAACAGGATTGATCCGGCTGATGGGAATCTGGTTGTTCGCGAATGGAGTGCGCGGATGAGCAGCTGTTCCGTCACCCGTGCTCGGGTCGTAGATTTGACCGGTTGCGCCCTGAAGCGCGCCGCTCAAGTCCACACATCCGGTCGGGTCGGTGCAGCCGGGAGTGACTCCGGCGTTGGTATACCAGCGAGCATCCGGGACAGTGAAGGTGCTGCTGACCTTCTCGCTATCGACCGTGCGGAGGTAGTCCCCGAAGAAGAATAGCTTGTCCTTCTTGATTGGCCCCCCGATGGAGCCGCCGAAGTAGTTATAGGAAAGATGCCCTAACTTCGGTCCGAAGTAGGAACGAGCGTTTACGTAATTGTTCTGCAGGTACTCAAATGCCGAGCCATGCAGCGCGTTCGTGCCGGACTTGAGGGTCACATTGGTGATGGCGCCCACCGAGCGGCCGAGTTCCGGCTCATAGTTATTCGTCGAGACATCGACGCTCTGAATCGCTTCAGCCGGAGGAATCAGGATTTGCAGCAGGCCAGTGCGCTCGTCGTCATCGATGCCTTCAATCTGGTAGAGATTGCTGACGCGCGGCATACCGTTGGCTTGAGTCTGCAAAGAATTCTGCGCGTTGAAGAACTGCGAGTGCTGGAATGTTGCCGGACTGGTGCCGGGGACGAGGTTCAGAAGCGACTGGAAATTTCGCCCTGTGGTGAGGGGGAGTGCCATCACGTTTGTCGCGTCAATCTTGGTGCTGATATCAGCGCGGTCTGTCTGAAGCACAGGCGGTGCCGTTGTTACCGTGACAGTTTCTGTCACATTGCCTGGCTGCATGGTCATGTCGACTCGGATGGCGGAATTGCTCAGGAGTTGGACGTTCTCCTGCATCGCCTTCTTGAAGCCGCTCAATTCCGCCGACACGGTGTATGCGCCGGGCGGAAGATCAGGGAAGGTGTAGTTTCCGCTTCCGTTGGTCAGTGATTCGTGGGTTGCATTTGTCGAGGTCTCTTTAATGAGCACCTTGGCATTTGGTACTGCGGCTCCGGTTGCATCCGACACGGTACCAAGCAGAGTTCCCGTAACAGCCTGTCCCATCATGACGCGGGACATCCACATGAGCAGAGAGAAGACACCAATCCCGATCAGCCTTTTCCAGGGGGTGCGTACGATCATTGAAACCTCCAGAATCCAGGTTGAACCCGGCAGTTTTGCATATAGTTCAAAGTCCGAACCGAACGTTAGATTCGGCCCCTATCCCCTGTCAAGGAGATAATTCGGAATTTGAACAAATGGGTACTTTCCCTGTTCCCAAAAGGAACTCCGAGTGACGAATCGGCTGTTCTATCCACCTTTTGGTTGAGCTTCAGGAGGTCAGCGACGGTGGCATCACGGTCTCGGCGGTGCCGAGATTCGAATTCGGCTCAGCGCCAAGTTTGAACACCAGGTGCGCTCCCTGAGCCAGATCTTCGTGCCGCACCCAGAGACGATCAAGTGGCTTCCCATTGAGAGAGACGGATTGAATGTATTTATTCTTCGAGGTGTCTTCGCCGCCCTCTGCTTCGATAACCAGCTGACGGCCATTTCCGAGTTGGATCGACACGCGTTTAAAAAGCGGCGCGGACAGCACATAGGTCGCGCTAACAGGATCGACAGCATAAAGCCCCATCGCGCTCATCGCAAACCAAGCCGACATCTGGCCGCAGTCCTCGTTTCCATCCAAGCCGTCGAAGTCGTTGCGGTAGTGGGTCAACAGAATTTCGCGAACCTTCTCCTGCGTCTTCCATGGCTGGCCGGCCCAAGTATATAGATAGGTGATGTGATGGCTGGGTTCGTTGCCATGAACGTATTGGCCGATAAAGCCGGTCATGTCTGCGACGGACTCGTTGCTCACGCCCGGCTTCTCCGTGAACAACTGGTCCAGCTTCTTCGAGAATGGTTCACGCCCACCGAACAACTGCATGTAGCCCTTCACGTCGTGCTGAACAAAGAAGGTGCTCTGCCAGGCGTTGGCCTCCGTGTAGTCCCGATGTTCTGGGACATGGCCAGTAGCCTTGGGATCGAAGTTCGGAGCCCACTCGCCGTTCGCAAGCTTCGGCCGGATGAACTGCATCTTCGCGTCGAAGACATTGCGGTAGTTTTGGGAGCGCTTTCGCTGAATTTGCGCGTCGTCAGCATGCCCTGTCGCCTCAGCAACCTTCGCGCATGCCCAGTCGTTGTAGGCGTACTCAACGAACTTGCCGATCGACTCGTCGACCTTGTCAGCGGGGATGTAGCCCATTTGACGATAGAGGGCTAGTCCCATGTAGTCGTCGACCATGTTGCGCTTGCGCATACCGGCGTACGCGCGATTCCAGTCGATGCCTGGAATCTTCTTGGCACAGGCCTCAGCCATCACGCTGGCCCCGTGATAGCCGGGCATGCAGTACGTCTCGCCATCCTGCAGCGGCCAGATGGGGAAACCATAGATGCTCTGCTCAGCCATGCGGATCAGGCAATTCACAAGCGGAGCGATGCGGTCCACTTGCCATAACGTGAACGAGGGGTGCAGCGCGCGATACGTATCCCAGAGGGAGTAAGTGCTGTAGTTATGCTCGCCGGCACCGAGTTGATGAACCTTCTTGTCCAAGCCGCGATATTCACCATTGCAGTCATCGGCGAGGGTCGGCGCGCACATCATGTGATAGAGGCTCGAGTAAAAGACGATCTTGCGCTCCTCGCTCGGATCATCGACGTGGATGCGCGCAAGCTCCTTTTGCCACATGCGCCGCGCTGCGGCTTTGGTCTCGTCGAATTCAAAGCCCGGCTGCTCCTTCTTGAGATTTGCCAGTGCGTTCTTTACAGAGACCATCGAAATGCCGGACTTGAACATGACTGTGGTGCCTGGCTCGAAATGCAAAACGATTTTCAGATTTAGTCCGCTCGCATTTTTGCCATTCACCGGCTTGTCATCGGAAAAGATCTCAACCTTGTTCGGTTTGGTTGAGATCTCTGTCGCAAAGTAAATCTCGCGATCCGGCGCCCACCGGCTGACATGCCGGCCGCCCTGCGCCAGCGTATCGCTGACGACCTCGACTTCAGCTGACTTCACCGGGCTCTCTTCGCCATATGCGTGGTGCCAATCGAGGATGACGTATGCCGGTTCATTGGCCGGAAAGGTGAACCGCGCAAGGCCGGTGCGCTCAGTGGCGGTCAGTTCGATCTTGATCCTTGCGCCGCCCGCGCTTTCAGTCAGAACTGAGTAATATCCCGGCTCGCCCTTTTCGTCGGCGTGAGAGAAACGCGAGCGATAGGTTCCGTCCGGTTTGCTTTTCGCATCAGGATCAACTCCCGGATTCAGCACCAGTGAGCCCGTGCGCGGCACCAGAAGAAGATCGAGCATGTCACCGACGCCTGTGCCGCTGAGATGCGTGTGGCTGAAGCCCATGATCGTGGCATCATCGTGGTGGTAGCCGGACGACCAGTCCCAGTCGCGCACACCCGTGTCGGGACTCAATTGCACGGCGCCGAAGGGCACGGTGGCACCAGGAAAACAGTGGCCGTGGCCACCTGTGCCCACGAAGACGTTGACATACCGGGCGTAGTCCTCGCCTGTTCCGGATTGGCTTCCCAGGTTAGCCACTATCTCGGCCGAAGCGGTCTTGTCGATAAGGGCTGAACCAGCAGCTGCTGAAACCACGGCAAGAAACTCACGACGATTAAGCATCGAAAAACCTCGAAGACAACTCAATGAAAATTGAGAACCACTGGCAATTCACCAGTATAGATTCTCGTTCCAATGCGCAGCTGAAGCGCCGATCTTTCTCGCAAAGCGATCTGACAAATGGAGGGACAGATGTGTCGCAGGTGAATGTTCTTCGGGTGAAGCATTCATGCGTAAGGTCACTAATTGAAGGTAAGCGGATAGCTTCAATGACCCATTGACACTGCATGAAGCACAAACCTACGCTGCGTCCAAAAGAATCAACGGGCAACGAGGGGACGCAAGTGGATCAAAGAATAAATCGCAGGGATTTCGTTAAGGCTGCTGCGTCAATTGCGAGCGTTCAGGCACTATCTACAATTCCTCTGCTGTCGGAGGTACAAAAGAGCCTGATGGCCATCTCTACACCGCTCACGCTGTTCAACTATGCGGACGTTGAGCTGCATGATGGGCCGATGCGGCGTCAGTTCGACGAGAACCACGCCCGCTTCCTGAACCTTGACGACGACAGAATGTTGAAGGTTTTCCGACAGGTAGCTGGAATGCCCGCGCCCGGAGAAGACATGGGCGGCTGGTACGACCTGAATGGGTTCAGCCTGGAACGGAACGACTTTCACGGATTCATTGCTGGCCATTCCTTTGGACAATATGTCTCCGGCTTAGCGCGAGCCTATGCCGTGACCGGTGACGAGACAACCAGGCTCAAGATCAACAGGCTGGTGAAGGGCTACGGTGAGACGCTGGATGCAAAGGCAAAGTTTTTCGTCGACTACCGGTTGCCGGCCTACACCTATGACAAGCTGTCCTGCGGTTTGATTGATGCTTACGAGTATGCTCGCAATCCGATGGCACTCGACATTCATGCGCGATTGACGGGGGCGATCGCGGCCTACTTGCCGGAGAAGGCGCTGTCGCGCGCAGAACAGCGATCGCGGGCGCACAAGGACACTGCCTACACCTGGGATGAGACATATACGCTTCCTGAGAATCTCTTCCTGGCGTATCAGCGAAGTGGCAAGCCGCTTTACCTGGAGATGGCGAAGGAGTATCTCGAAGATGATACCTATTTCAATCCGCTATCCGAAGGCAACAACGTACTTCCGTTTGAGCACGCCTACAGCCACGTGAATGCATTCAGCTCGGCAATGCAGGCGTACATCACGCTTGGAAGCGAGAAGCACCTGCGGGCCGCCAAAAACGGCTTCGACATGCTGCAGAAGACACAGAGCTTTGCCACAGGTGGATGGGGTCCAAACGAGGCGTTCGGAGAGCCGGGAGTTGGACAACTCGGCGATAGCCTTAGCCAGACGCACTCGAGCTTCGAGACCCCCTGTGGCGCTTACGGTCACTTCAAGATCACTCGCTACCTGTTGCGCGTCACTAAAGATGCGCACTATGGCGACAGCATGGAGCGCGTGCTTTACAACACGATTCTCGGCGCGTGGCCAATCCAAGCCGATGGTACCTCGTTCTACTACTCGGACTACGCCAATACCGGGAAGAAAGCCTGGTACAAGGACAAGTGGCCTTGCTGCTCGGGGACATTCCCACAGCTTGCGGCTGACTACCACATCAGCACCTATCTCCGTTCGCACGACGGCGCCTATGTCAACCTGTATGCGCCATCAAGTGTTCACTGGACCGATGGCGGGACAAAACTTCAGCTGACACAGTCAACCAACTATCCCTTCGACAACAAGATTGAGATTCGCGTCTCCTCATCGCAGCCACACGAGCAGACAATCTATCTACGCATCCCTGCGTGGTCTAAATCGGACCCCGCAGTGATGGTGAATGACGCGCGAGTGAAGAGCAGGGTAGAGCCGGGATCGTTCGCCTCTATTCGCCGAACGTGGAAGGACGGCGACCGGATTCAGATCGAACTGCCGATGCCTCTCCGGCTGGAAGCAGTCGATGCAAACCATCCCAATCTCGTGGCGCTGGTCCAGGGGCCGCTTGTATTGATGGCCATAGCAGAATCGCAGCCGACATTTGATCCGCAGGCTCTTCTGCGAGCAAAGCCGCTGAAAAACGAACGCGGAGACTGGGTGGCCTCTTCTGTGAGCGGAGAGGTGACAATGCGGCCTTTCATGTCGATCGACAAAGAGAGTTACAGCACCTATGTGCGGACCAGCGGCTGACTCCATGTGCCACTGTCTGCGAAACCGTGGAGGTCATCAGGCTCGACTTGATTCCAGCCCTAAGGAAGGGCGAGGATCAAAAAGGAAAAGGGTGAGTGGGTCGATGAACCGGAAAGACTTTGTAAGAGGCTGCGCGATGGCGCTTTGCGGAGGAGGTGTCTGCTCCGCGAAGGCCATTGGATCTGCGGAGAGTAAGCAAGAAAGCGACGGGTGCGGTTCCGAACAGACGTCGCAAATAAGGGAGCGGTCAGAGGCAGCGCGGCTGCGATTCTCCCGTCTGATCGAAATTCTCGAGACTCGAATGCCCGAGGAGGACCGCAGGCAGATTCTGTATACTCTCGGCGGCAAATGTGCAGACACATATCGGGCAGCCTTGATTGATCGCTACAGAGGCGATATCGAGGGGTTTCTCGCTGAGGGACGGCGCAATTGGATGGCGGAAGCCACTTACGACAAGGCCAAGGGCACAATCCGTATCGTCGATCGAGGGCCATCGTGTAGTTGCCCGCTCGTCGAAGTGGGTATGACGCCAGCCAGTTTCTGCGACTGCACTCTCGGATGGCAGGAACAGGCCTACACTGAGATTTTCGGCCGACCCGTCAAAGCTGAACTCGAGGAATCGATACTTCGAGGCGGCAAGAGATGCATCTACCGCATAAAAGTAATCTGAAGCGCGGATGAGGTTTCATCGGACTTCCGGTTCTCCTTCGACAAGCTTTACGCGGTTTTCTTCGCGCTTCTTGCTGTTAGCCTGCTGGCGCAGCACGGCAAGCTGTTTCAATAGTCCGGGAATCTCGCCCTTCTGATCAGTCTTTCGCAATGCGCGGACGAGATGATACAGGGCGGTCTGATCTGCCGGATCGGCTTGGAACGCTTTTCGTGATTCGCGGACGGCTTCGGGATAATGCTCTGCAGACATGTAGAGTTTTGCAAGGACGGCGTGTGCCGGTCCGAGACTCGGCTTGAGCGCGACGGCTCGCCTAGCTGAATTCAAAGCTGTATTGAACTCCGTTGATCCCGGTTTTGGATCTTGTTCGGTGAGAATGTCTGCCTGCATATAAAGAAGAATCGGATCGTTCGGACGCGTGCGTAGTTTCTCCTGGATCCCCGCAAGCGCCTTGGTGAAGTCATTCTGCTGTACCGCCGTCAGCCCTTGAGCAGCCGCGGAGAGCGATGATTTTGGATCGAGCTGATACGCCCGATCAAAGTCGCTTTGCGCCTTGTCGTATTCAGAGAGTTGCACGTAGAGCATGCCCCGTGCGAAGTAGAGAGCCGCAGCTTCTGGCTGAAGGTTGATGCCGTCATTCACCACATTGATGCCGACCTGGAGGGACTGATGTTTCTCTGCGATCGCTGCGAACTCAAGATATAAATTGACGTCGTTCGGATTGAGCAGAATTGCCTGACGCAAATAGTCAACAGCCTTCTCAGTTTCGTGGGCTTGTTCGTAGGCTTGCGAAGCGAGTTCCAGCGTCTGGGGGTCCGGCGTCGCTGAGAGCAGCGGCGAAATCGTGGTGATGGCTGCTTCGGGATGTTGTCCCATTAGCTGAACGGCGGCAAGGACCCTGCGCTCCTGGGCATTCTCCGGATCCGCCTCCAGGGTGCGTGAAAACACTGCAATCGCATCGTCGAATCTCTTTTGCTTTACCAGGCACGCTGCGTAGGCGCGCAATCCCGCGGGGCGCTGCTCGAACACCGAGGCAGCTTTCTCAAAATGCGGCAAGGCTGCGGTGCAGTCGCCCTGCTGGTATTCCAGAACCGCCACCATTGCATGGCTGGTTCTATCGTTGGGATCCAGCTTCAGAATGTGCTCCAAAATCGGGATGCCCGCCGCATCACCCTGGTCAACCGCGATCTGGGCGGCGCCTCTTAAAGCAATCATGTTGTTTGGAGACAGCTTTAGAGCTTTCCTGAAAGAAGCCAGCGCTTCCTTGGGTCTGTTTGAGCCCTTGAATGCCACTCCTTGCATCGTCCAGAGTTCTGAGCTCGCTGGTGAATCTGCAAGCGCAGCCCGAATCAACTGCAGAGCCAGCTCATAGTTTTCATCTCTGAGCGCAGCGGTGATGGATGAGACTCGGCGGTCCGGGGCTTGCGCAGAGATAGTTGTCGGCAGAGCCCCCATCGCTATAGCGAGAACGAGCATCCGGCAGATCAAACGGACAGAAGGCATAGCTCTGAATGGCAGTGATGCGGCACGCGCTTCAAGGCGAAGATTCGAAGACGATGTTACTCAAAAAGAGTGGGCCGGCCAACTCGAAGAGCTAACCGGCCCCGGAGGCAAAATGCATTTACATCAGAACGATAGTCTCCCGCCCAGTTGCCAGAACCTTGGCTCATGGGATCCGGTAGCCGCGCCGAAGCTGCCATCGGGGATGTTCGTGTCAACGTTCGCATAGTTTGCCCTGTTGAACAGGTTGAAGAATTCAAACCGGAGCTGGAAGTTGATGCGTTCCGTTATAGCCGTGTCCTTGTAGATGTTCGTGTTGGTCTCGAAGTAGTTCGGCCCACGGAACTGCATCGGTTTCTCATCACCCTCTTCGCCCAGCCCCGGGGTCGTAAAGTTCGACTGCGGTACTGAACCCGTCAACCACGCTTTATTGCCGCTCAACTGCTTGTAGCTCGTGGCGTTCGGGTAATCGAGGTTGTTGCCGTCAGCGTTGTAGTCGCCGCTATACGACTGGAAACCAACTGCCGGATTGGCGACAGAAGGACAGGCAGCCGCGCCCGCAGAAGTGTCCGCGCACACGGGTGCGAATCCGTTAAAGTTCGTAGCCGTGAACGGATAACCCGACTGGTAGATGGTTGTACCGCTCAGGCCCCATCCGCCGGTGACCCTTCCCACAGCCCCCTTCCCCTGGTTCAGTCCCTTGAGAGAGTAGTTCCAGCTCAGAGAGAAGCGATTCGGCACGTCGAAGATTGACGGCGCGTAGTACTGGCCCGGATTGTCCGGAGTCGGATACGCAAGACCGTCGTCCTTCGAACTCGAGCGCGTATAGGATGCATCGATGAATCCCCGAGAGAAACGTCCCCTCACATCGAAGTAGACACCCTGATAGTTGCCATACCGATCGTTATCTGCATAGCCGATCGATCCGAAACTCGTGTTCAGTCCGGTGCGAACAAGACTCTGATGCGCAATCAAATCACCCGGAACCACGTTGATATCCACGCCATACGACACGTTGCCAATCGAATTCCCATTGCCTACGATGTTCCATGAGTGTGAACCGCTATAGCCCACCGTCGCAGCAATGTCGCGCGTAAGCCTTCGCTGCACGCTAGCCGACCAGATGTCTGCCCAGGGTGACTTGAGCAGTGGGTTGATGGCTCCAATTGCAAAGTTGCCGCCGACCTTGCCGCCCTTCGTATCGAGGCCGCCCTGGAACGTCGGGAAGGTGAACCCGAACGGAGGCTTGTTGCTGGTTCCCAATTGGAAGATGGGTGGTGTTGGAGTTCCAGTGGTGAACGACGCAAGCACCAGTCCCGGCGGGCTGCCGCGGAACTCTTCCTGCACGTTCGCCGATGTTAGCCAGTTGGCGTAGAGGCCCCAGCCGCCGCGCACTACCCAATCGCCATTGCCGGTCGGATCCCATGCGAACCCGGCTCGCGGGCTCCACAGATTGTCGACAGAGTGCAGCAAGGCATTGTGCGTGGGCTTCGCATATCCGTTGGAAATCTGCTCCGCCCTTGAAGTGCCAGTCCCGAGATAGAAGTTTCCGAAGACCGTGGCAGCACTCTTCGACCACGGATTGCCACTGTCGTCGTAGCGCAAGCCAAGCGTAAGAGTCAGGTTCTTGCGAGCCTTCCAGGTGTCTTCGACGAACAGGCCGAAGGTCCTTGCCGCGGCATCCCAGTTCCACAACTGCTGTGTACCGGTCTGTGGGTTATACATAATGCCGCTCTCGTTCGTCGGAGCATCCTGAGCGAGTTTCAGCAGGTTATCGAACGCGAACTTCGGCTGAGACCACGGGCCCTGGAACGGCTCGACGTCATCGCCGTACCAGCCCTCGTATCCGAACTTAAGAGTGTGCGCACCTTTAACGTGTGTAAGCACATCGCGCCAATGCCAGTTGTGCTGAATGAAATCGCCCTGAGCAAAGCCGACGCCGTAGGCCTGACCGCCATCGGCATTGATTCCGTTCACGGAGATCGACGGCACCGTGTAGTCTTTGGCGCCGCTACCCAGAACACCTTCGACTCGGCTCTGACCTGCCGTTACTTCGTTCAGCGTGTTTGACGAGAACGTATGCGTCCACGAGGCTTGTCCTGCAACCTGCCACGTATGATTCAGCGCGGAGAAATCGGGCATCGGAGAAGCCGCGCCCGTCTCAAGCAGGGTGCGGAAAAGGCTTACGTAGATGCGCTCTTTGTGGAATGCCTGATCGATACGGGCAAAATACTGTGTGCCGTTGCGAACTTGAGTGGCGCCGAAAGATCCCACGTCAATCAAGGGCAGGTTGCACGGCAGCTCCCCAACTCCACCGCATCCCGTCGTACCGGTTGAGGACTGGACAGTGATTCCCCCAACTCCCGACGGCACGTACGTGCTGAGGATATGCGTACCCACCGTATCGGGGTAATTGGTCTGGGCCCATTGGATGAATTCAGGAGCGGCGAAGGTGACCAGGCCGCCAGCGCTGGCGGACGAGCGGAGCGGTTCGAGCGCAAAGTAGAAGAAGCTGTTGTGGTGAGGAATGATCGGACCGCCGATGGCGAAGTCCATATTGTTTGAGTGGAATGGTTTATACGGGTAGTTGACGAAATGCTGGCTGGCATACATTCCCTGGTAGTTGAACCAGTCGGATGCAGACCCATGGAATGCATCCGTTCCCGACTTTGTTGTGAAGATTGTCTGCAGCCCGGCGGCCCGGCTGTGTTCGACGGAGAACGTGTTCACCTGAACGCTCGTCTCCTGGATCGACTCTGGCTGCGGAGTGAGATTCAGCACGCCCTGCCGGATGCCACTCGTGACATCGAGTCCGTCGATGACGTACTGGTTGTTGTTCTGTCCCTGCCCATTGGCACTGGCGTCGACTTGCTCTTCTGTCGAGTAGTTGTCTACGCCGGAGGCCGGGCTGCCTGACGTACTCGTTCCAAGACCGGAGACTCCGGGCGCCATTGTCACGAGAGTGACGAGGTTTCTACCCACGATCGGCAACTGAGCCACGCCCTTGTTGTCGAGAGTGAGTTCTGTACGGCTATCGGCCGTGTCGATGATGGGAGCTTCCGTGCTCACAACCACAGATTCGCTCGCGGAGCCTACGCGCAGCGAGATCGGCAGGTTTACGTTTTGCTCCGTCAGAACGGTCACGGACGTCTCTGTCTTCGAGAAGCCGGTGGCTTCGACGGTTACCTTGTAGCTTCCCGGAGCGAGACTGACGAAGCGGTAATTGCCGGAAGAGTCAGATGCCGTTGCCTTCCTCTCCCCCGTGGCAACGTTCATCAATTCAACTTGAGCTTTTGCGATGCCTGCTCCTGTCGGGTCCTGAACCACTCCCTGGATGTTCGCGGTGAATTGCGCGAACGAGGGAACGGCCCACAGAGCCAACAAGGAACACAGCGAGATGGCAAGGGCGAGTACCCTGCGTCGTGGCATGAATACCTCCTGAAAACACGTGTCGGGGTATCATTGTGCGTATCCAGAAAACGTTTCCCCGATTTCTCAACCTTGTAGAAGATGCTCAGAACGAGTGTCAATGGGTTCTATGTACTATGCGCGAGCCGCGAGCTCCGGCTATCGATTCCACCCGCGGTTTGGCACCAATCCCTTGCCCTCGAGGATCGTCACAAGTCGATTGCCCGCAACCTTGGGATAGCTCTCATGTAAACCGCTCGGCCAGTAGATTTCCAGGTCAGCTTCCGACGCAGGACCGAGTCCGAAGTGAAGCCTGGGATCATTGCAGGAGTAGTAGCTCGACTGACTCACTAGAGCCTGCGCCTGACTTTTACCCGCGAACCGGGCAATCACCCGCGCACCAATCGCGCTCCGGTTCGACTTCACTCCTTCGAGTTTCACCTTCAGCCAGTTCTGCTTGACTTTAAGATCGTTCCGCAGCAGCGACGGCGGCTCATTCATATTTACGATCAGAACATCCATGTCCCCGTCATTGTCGAAATCGCCGAAGGCACATCCTCTGCTGCTATGTGCGGCAGAGATACCCTCCCCTCCCTGGGACTCAAGCTCTTCAAAGGTGCCGTTGCCCAGGTTGCGAAATAACACACGTCGCGTCTTGTATGGATACTGAGGAAGCTTCTTCTCAACCTCCGGATAAACACTGCCGGTCACGAAGAGAACATCAGGATTGCCATCGTTGTCCAAGTCAACGATCCCCGCCCCCCAGCTTGTAAAACGCGTCTCGACACCGATCCTGGCGGCCCGGGTCACTTCATCGAAATTCCCCTTGCCATCGTTCCTGTAGAAGCCGCTTGTATCGTCGATGAAGTGGGTTTTGAACAGATCGAGATGCCCGTCGAGGTTGTAGTCGCCGATCCCGACACCCATGCCGGCCTGTTCCATGCCATCGTCGCTTAGAGCTACGCCTCGAGTAACACCTTCCTCGCGAAATGTTCCGTCGTGATTGTTCATGAACAGTAGGCTAGGCGTGGAGTCGCAAGCCACGAAGATGTCTGGCCACCCGTCTTCATCGAAGTCGGCAGCGACAACGGTCATGCCATAGCTCTCGATAGCAACGTCGATGCCTGCCTGCTTGCTCACGTCAGTGAACGTCCCGTCGCCATTGTTGCGATAGAGAATATGCCTCCCCGTGGGCAGTCCCCGAGGGCCACAGTTGACCGGAATCCCTTTCCAGTTGCATGTCGACTTTTCACCAGGTACCGGGGCATGCTCAAACGAGAAGCGAATGTAATTCGAGACGAATAGATCGAGATGCCCATCTCGGTTGTAGTCGACAAAGGCACATCCCGCTCCCCACCGCGCAGGTCCAGGTTGCAAGAGACCCGCCTCCTTTGTCACATCCATGAAGGTGCCGTTGCCGTTGTTCTTGAAGAGCCTGTTCTGGCCGAAATAGGTACAGAAGATATCGTCGAATCCATCGTTGTCGTAATCACCAACACAGACGCCATTGGCCCATCCAACAGCTTTGAGCCCCGCCTTCTCCGTGACGTCGGTGAACGTGCCATCTCGGTTGTTCTTGTACAAGCGGTTCGTCGCTTCCGGTGGGGCACCTTCAAGACGGGTGCCCGAAAGCAGAAAAATGTCCATCCATCCATCGTTGTCGTAATCGATAAATGCGCAGCCGCAACCATTCGCCTCAACGATGTACTTTTTCTGATCGATTCCGCCGTATATGACAGGAGCGTGGAGACCAGCATCCTTTGCCACGTCAGTGAACTGGGCATTAAAGGGCCGGCCGGAAGGAGCCGGTTTGGCCTGTGCTTTGACTCCTCGCGAAGCAATTCCGCCTTCCTGCTGCGCGAGCAGGCTCTGCGCAGAAGCACAGAGTGACAGAGCGACGAAAGAACGGCGAGTGATGGTCATGAAGTCGATACTTTCACTTTGATTGACTCTCGGACGCGACCACGAGTTTGTAGCGATTGCGTTCGCCTTCCTGTTTCGTCGCCTCCTGTCGAGCCTTCGCGAGTCTCTTCAGCAGATCAGGAATCTCAGCCTGATTACCGCTTTTGCGCAGCGCAATTACCAGATGATACAAAGCGCTCTGATCGGAAGGGGTTTGCTGCAGAACAATTCGGCATTCCTTTACGGCGAGCGCATTCTCTCCCGCATCCAGGTAGAACTTCGCCAGCAGGTTGTGAGCGGCCGTCAGCGAAGGTTGCAGCTTCACTGCTCGCTGTGTCGATTCGAGGCCCTTTTTGAAGTCTGTAGAGCCCGGATCGGCGCCCATCTTCGAAAGGATTGCTCCCTGAAGGTAAAGAAGAAAGGCATCGTTGGGCTTTTTAACAAGCTTGGCCCGGACGGATGCAAGCGCCTGAGCAGGGTCATTCTGATTCCGCTCATTCGCAAGCATGCCTTGAGCCGCCGCGCTCATTCCCAGGGATGGATCGAGCTTCTCAGCTTCTTCAAAATCAATCTCGGCCTTCTCATAGTCGGCAAGCTGAACATAGAGCACGCCTCGCGCCATATACAGTTGCGCATCAGGGTGAAGCTTGATTCCGGCATCGACCATCTCCACTCCGGCCTGGAATGACTGATGATCCATGGCGAGCTCAGCGAAGTCGACGTACAGGCTGGTGTGTGACGGGTCCTTGACGATCGCATCGCGCAGAATTTTTACGGCGGCAGGGGTGTCCTTGTTTGCCTCATAGATAGCCGATCCCAGCCGCATCGTTTCGACATCGGCATCTGAAGTCAGCAAAGGCTGCATTGTTGCCAGTGCATCCTGGGGCTTGTCCGCCGAGAGCTGGGCTGTCGCGAGCGCCCGCCGGCTGCGGACATCATCAGGACGGGAAGAGAGGAGCTCCTTGAACACCCTGATCGCATCCTCTGTTTGCTTGAGCTTCAGCAGACAGAAGCCATAGCCCTGAAGCGCGTCGGGGTTCGATTCGACCGCCGGCGTAGCGCGCGAAAAGTGTTGTACTGCAGTCGAGCAATCGCCCTTCTTCTCAGACAAGACAGCCAGCATTGCATGAGTCGTCACGTCGTCCGGACGAATCTTGAGTACGTGTTCGAGCAAAGGAATCGCATCCGCATTTCCAGCTTGGTACTGTATCTGTGCCGCGCCCTCCAGTGCAGGCAAATAGTCGGGAGAGGCCTTCAATGCATGCTTGTAGGAAGCAAGCGCCGATTGCGAATCGTGCTTGCCTGAGAACGCGAGTCCCTGAAACATCCAGAGCTGCGGATTGTTGGGAGACTCGCGAAGTGCAGATTGAAGCAGCTCCAGCGCCTGATCGAATTCGCCGGATTGAAGGGCAGTTATGATCGTTGAGTTCCGCTCATTCGCCGCTTGCGCCGCGAAACTGATTTGAATAAATACCAAGAGCGGAAGCAAACAAACGCCTTTTGCGAACAGCCATGACTTCATCAGCGCCGACAACCCTCCGCCTGCATTGCTGAGTAGTTTATCGCCTTACTCTTCCGAAGACCGCCTTGAGCCAGCAAACCCGATTGCGCCGTATAATTGCCGGGCTGACCCACCGCCCATCTGAGAGACTGCAGGCGTCAAAGCAGGCCCCTGCATGGGTCAGATGACCATGTTTCGCCCACAAAGACGAACGCGCAATCGACGTCCTCTTTCCGTTGTGCGTTGAGAGATAAAGGTAGTATCTGCCATGAACGTCCTGCCCCGGCATTTCTTCGCTCCTCCCCTCCGTCGAGGAGCGCTGGTGTGCGGGCTGGGGCTAATAGCATTTGCATTTGTGAGTTGCAGGCGAACTGCTCCAACAGTCGCCGTCATTCCGCGCACCTGCGGCACAGCCCTCTGGGAACCAGAACATGCCGGGGCTGCTATGGTAGCTCGTTCGGTTGGATTGAACCTGTATTGGAATGCGCCCATGCGCGACGACGATATCCGTACTCAAATCTCTCTCATCGAGAAATCTGTCGAACGTGGAATGGCCGGAATCATCGTCTCCCCGATCCAGACGCTGCCTCTGCGGACTCCCATTCGCCGGGTTATCGCCAAAGGGATACCGGTCGTTGTAATCGATACCGAGCTCGGTATTCCATCGGGTCCGCATCTTAATTACGTCTTGAACGATGAAGAAACTGGAGGGCGCATCGCCGCGCGGAGGATCGGATCGATTTTGCACGGCCAGGGGAAGATCGCCATAGTAGGTATCCAGCCCGAACTCAAGAGCAACACGATCCGAGAACGCAGCCTTGAGTCGACTCTCAACCGTGAATTCCCTGGAATTCACGTTTTGATTCGCAGACTTGGCCTTTCGAGTGTGCCGCAAGAGCAGCACAGCGCAGAGGAGCTTCTCTCCGGCTCAACCTCGCTCGACGCGATCGTCGCGCTTTCGCTTGCCGCCACTCGAGGCACCTACTATGCATTGGCCGAGTTCTCCAAAGCTGGCGAGATTAAGCTGGTAGGTTTCGATCAGGATTTGATTCCTCCAATTCGCGACGGCGGCATCGACTCCGTCGTCGTTCAGAACACCTACGAACTGGGCCGCGCGGCAATGGAAACCATGAATCGTCAGATGCATGGCTCCCCGAGTCCTGCTCAACTCAAGATTCAACCTGTCCTCATGACGCGGGAAAACATTGACTCAGCCGCGATTCGCCAGATCGAGAATATGTCATGGTGGGCCCCGCAATGAGTCTCTCCCGGAAAGCGCGGCTCTGGCTGATCCTCATTCTTGCCGTTGCAACGGTTGCGCTCTCCACGTGCGCCGCAATCTTTTATCGTTCGCTGTCTCAAACAGGGCCGAAACAAACAGTTCCCGTCCCTCTTGAGAATCAAGATGAATGGCAGGCGTTCGGGGGTACGTGGCAGTATGCGGACGGGGTGATGACGAACAACTCCGATGAGCGAGGCGCCAAGCTGATGACCGGCCCGCGCTCATGGACTGACTATTCGGTCGAAGCTGACGTGCTTCTGCTTGGTCAATACGGAGATGCTGGCTTGATCATCCGCGCCAGCGACGAGGAAACAGGCGTCGATGCCTATCACGGCTACATGGCTGGACTACGCGACCTCGACAACACGCTCATGATGGGACGTGCAGACTACGGGTGGAAGGAATACGCCGCTAAACGAGTGATGCCGCGAGTATTCGCCGAGGAGTGGTATCACCTCAAATTCATGGCGTTTGCCTGCGACTTCGCGGTGAGCGCCACGTCTCAAAAAGGCGAAACAACCACCATCGCCATTCGCGATCCCGACTGCATTCGGTCCGGGCGGTTCGGGGTCAAGTCCTATAACACCGGCGCACAATGGCGGAACATGATGATTCGGCCGGCAATGCAGGCTGACTTCTCTGCGATGATCGGGTCTTTGCAGCCGGAATTAGCAACCCCCGAGAAGCTCCCCACCGGCATGGAGCCCGCGTTGTATGATCGTTTCCTCGAGCCTATCGAGCGCGATCTGCAGGCGCATCGTTCGCAGGTGGACGCTCAGGCAATCAGCAGTCTTCGCCTGCTTTCACCGGACTCGCCGAGCCCGGTGACGGTACAGGGCGTTGTCACTCTTACGTCTCCGAGGCTATACATTCAGGACTCAACCGGAGGGGTCGCAATCTCGAGCAGCCGCCCGCACGCTCCTCTGCAGATCGGCGACGAGATCGAAGTGAGAGGAGATGCATACCTAGACGATTTCAGCTCGGAACTGCACAACGCTGAAATTCGTCGCCTGTGGTCGCATACGCCTGTATCTCCGGTCGCAGTTGCAGCTTCGCAGGCCGCGACAGGTGCATTCGATGCCCAGTATGTCGAAGTGGAAGGACGTTTGGCCGAAAAGCATGAGGAGAGTGGAGGTTTGACGATCCTGACGCTCGAAGACGAAAGTCAGTCCTTCGTTGCTCTCGTGATCGGCTCAGGACGTGGCCCGCAACTCAAGGGCCTCAAGCCCAGGAGCAAGCTGCGGCTGCGCGGGGTTTGTGTCACAGATTCGATGTACACCCACGACCTTACTGCGTTCGCTTTGCTGCTTCCATCTTCGGGTGATGTCGAGGTTCTTGAAGGGCCTCCCTGGTGGAACACAGCGCATATCGTTGAAAGCGCCCTCGCTACAATCCTGCTGTCTGTTGTCGTGGTATTTGGCTTGATCCTGGTTGAGCGCTGGCGAATGAAAGCTGTGCTCGAAGAACGTCAGCGCCTCGCTCACGAAATGCACGATACCCTTGCCCAAAGCTTTGCAGGACTGGGGTTTCAATTGCAGGCAATTCGTGATGATGTCGAAGACGGAATCGATATCACGCCGCAACTTGAACAGGCTCAAGGCATGGTGCGCAACAGCCATGAAGAGGCGCGACGCAGCATTTCAGCGCTGCGTCCGGAACATCTCGAGTCCATTGGACTTCTGTCGGCGCTAGAAGAGTGTGCGCGCCGCATGGTCCGCCAAAGCTCCTCAGTCGAAATCACGTCCAAGGTGCAGGGCACTGCACAGAACATCCCCTTGCGCGTCTCCGATACCCTTCTTCGCATTGGTTATGAAGCCATAGCCAATGCTGTGCGGCATGCGCAATGTTCGAAGCTGACGATCACCCTTGAGTATGGTAGATCGAACGTTGAGATGATCATCGAAGACAACGGCATCGGCTTCGTGATTTCGAGCGAATCGGCTGGATTTGGCATTCGCGGAATGCACAAACGCGCGGATAGCATCTCGGCCCAATTCCGGGTAGACAGCGCCCCGGGTAATGGAACAGGTGTTCACGTCGTGGCGCCTCTGCCTCCGTCGGTTTTCCGCGCACTGTCTATGAAGCGGCTGATTCGTTCAAAGGAAAGTAAAGATGAGCACGCTAGAATCTAAGACTTATATCAGAGTTCTAATCGTCGACGATCATCCAGTCGTTCGCGCCGGGTTGGCATCGCTACTTCGCAGGCAGGCAGGAATAAAGCTTTCTGGCGCGGCGCACTCGGGTGAAGAAGCCATCGAAATCCTGAAGCGCAGCCCGGCAGACGTGATTCTCCTCGATCTGCGGATGCCCGCCATCAACGGGATCGATCTGCTGAACATCCTCAGTGAGGATCCAAGCCCACCCAAGTCGATCATTCTCTCAAGCTATGAATTGGAGGAAGAGCTGTATCGGGCCATCAAAGCAGGGGCAAGAGGCTACCTTTCCAAAAATGCTCCACGGGAAGAAATCGTTACGGCTATTGAAACGGTCTCCGGTGGGGGCACCTATTTCCCAGACCGGCTCTCCAAATGGATGCTGGAACGCGACAGTCGATCGAGCCTCAGCGCCCGGGAAATCGAGATTCTCGAGATGGTCTCGCGAGGTCTTACGAACAAGGAGATTGCAGGGGCGCTCCAGATCAGCCACTACACGGTTCGGAATCACATCAATCACATCAGCGCCAAACTCGAGGTTGCCGATCGAACCGAAGCAGCAACTCTAGCACTTCGCCAAGGCATCATCAGCAGCCACTAAATCGGTACAGCTTTGCCGCGAAGCACTATCTGAGGACATTGATGGCTGCTGCTCCAAACGCGAGTTGGGAGAAAAGCTGTGACCAATCGAGGAAGCCTCGGAGCAAAGAGGGCTTGTATGTCTTGTCTGGAACGACGATTGTGTCACCTGGATTCAGATGCAACTGGCTGAACTTGTCGGAGGTCCAGATACTGCCGGACCGATCCCGGCTCTCCACGCTGCCGTTCGCGCGAATGATGAATGCGTGCCGCTTATCCGCATTCCTATTTGGGCCACCGGCTTGCATCAGGTACCCTTCAACTCTCTGTGACGGCCTGTAGAGAAACGAATTCTGGTTGTACACCGCCCCAACGACATTAATCACGGCTGGGATTGGCGGAATGACGAAGTGATCCCCATTTTCCAAATCGATTGCAGGTATAGAGGCCATATCCTGATTACCGGGCTTGAATTCCAGGACAATGCGTCCGGTCGCTTTTATCTGCCGCACACTGGCCAGCAGATCTTTTTCCGTTGCCTGTGCAGCGGAACTGCTTACAGCACTCTCGGGAGAAGTCGACGCAGCCGCGACGAGCGCTAGATTGCTTCGTTGAATCGAGGACTCCAGGGTGCGGGCGTATTCATCGATCCTTGCCTGCTGCGCTTTCTGAACGGACTCTCTCGTGAACTCCGAGCCATAGAGGTAGGCCTTCGAGCTGATTCCGCCAGCGCGTGACACAACGTCGCGCAAGGTTTCGCCGGATCGCACGCTGTATATACCCGCGTGGACGAACTCACCATCGAGAGTCACGAACTTGGTTTGCTGCTCGGTAGGTACGCGAATATCCGCCTCAGAGAAAATTGACACCACGTCGCCACTTTGTAGCTCAAGGTCATGAGAAGAGTCGTGCTGCAGAACCAGCTTGCCGAGATCGAATGGGATCAATGTCGTCTTGAGTGTTTCGGGATCGACTCGCTCAACGACTGCGTAATTCCAATCGATATCGGGCGCCAAAATACTGACGGTGGTCTTCTGCTGCACCTGATTAGCAAGATCCCTTCGCGACGCAATCTCTCCTTGAGCAGCGAGTGAACTGTTCGCACCTCGAGTTTGAGCCGCAGCGGAGCTTGATTGGTCCTGGGCTCCCGCCAGAAGAGCCTGATCCTGCGACGTCCGGCTTTGGTGTGAGCTGGCCTGTTCCGCAGAGGTCTGATCCTGAGTGCCTTGCTGATCAACAGCTCCAGAGTTTCCCTGTCTGAGTGTCAAGGGCTCGTTTTCTTTAGGTTGGCGAAGGAGCCGGAAATTGGCAGTAGGCTCGAACTCCGGCGCGGGCAATCCGAGTTGCGTACGCTTCCACCAATAATTGCGGGTGACGAGAGAGTCCTTATCCGGAATCAGTTCGCTCACTCGCATGCCGGGATGCCAGGCAAAACGACCTGGATTCGCGACGTTCCCGCGAAGAATAACGGTCTTTTTGTACTGAGGAACGATGGAGAAGACTCGAACGAGATCGCCATCGGCCAAAACAGTGGCAAGCCCGGTTTGATCGAAAGCAACTTCCATCGCGTGACGGTTGTTGTGCTCTTCGATCCTCTCAATCGACAAGCGTGCCTGTGACGCCACCGCTGAAACTCCGCCCGCGTCCGCAACCAAGTCCGAGACGGATTCACCCGGCAACAATTCGTAAATGGCGGGCACCCGCACACTGCCTGTGATTGCGACTTGGCCGCCTGTCGGTGGAATATAGATCACGTCACCGGGCTGAAGCTTCACATCTTTCGATTTGTCTCCGTGAATGAGCAAGGCATAGAGATCGAATTCGGAAACCTTCTCGCCATTACGACGGACTTCGATCCGTCTGAGAGAGCCCGAGGCCCTCGGACCACCTGCTGCAAAGAGCGCGTCGACCAGGGAACTGAGTGAACTCACCGTGTAGAGACCGGGGGTCCGTGCTTCACCTGACAGATACACTTGGATCGACCGAATTCTCCCAAGGTCTACAGTCAAATCGAAGTTTTTATAAACTCTGCCGATTGCATCGCGCAGCTGTTTGTCCAAATCTGAGAACGGCACGCTAGCAACATGGATGGGACCAACCTGAGGAAGATATATCTCGCCAGATCGATCGACCCGAACGTTTGCCTGGAAGCTGAGTTGTCCCCAAACTCGAATGCGCAACTCATCGCCTGGACCGATCACAAAATCGGAGGGGACCGGTGCCATATCGATTGGCGCAAAGGTTGACGGGACATCTCGAAAGAGATTTGATCCGTAGATGGGCAGTACCTGGCCCGTGCTCGAGGCAATGAACTTCTGAAATTCTGTCAGGTGCTCGGGCGGGGGCGGAGGCTGATTGATTCGATACGGCCGGTTTGGCTGACGACCATACTGATCAAGATCGAAATAGTTCCTATCTGGCCTCGAGAAATTCTGTGGATTCTGATTCAGCTGACCGAGTATTCCCGTCTGGTTTTGCTGCCCCTGGCCTGTTTGACTGGCATTTTGCCCTGTGCTCTGCCGAGAACATCCTGGCGACGCGGCAAATGCCGGGTCAGAACAGTCTGCTGAACTTTGGCTCTGATACCCGTTTATGCCGGTGTCGTAACCCGGATATTGCTCCTGCGCACTCCCGCGGGAGGTTCCCCAGAAAACAAGCAATGCTGCCGTAGCTAAGCCAATGACCTTCAACTGCTTTGCGGGACACCAGCGGACCCCCTCACCTGAAGGGCTTCGCTGGTCCTTCCCGCAGTTACGAGAACACATATGGCACGAGTCTAGCATGCGCCGCGCCAACGACTTACCGCGCTTCGAAGCTCCAGGACGACAATCAAATCCATCAGCTTTTGCAAGGTTTTTCAACTCAAAGTGCGCTCGCCGGAATTCTGTTTTCGTCAAGGTTATTCCCAGGCGGCATTGCCCGGAAGCACTCGGAGAACAGAGCTATTTGAAGCCTGGACCTCTCTGGTCCGGTCTGGCCCTGAGATTCTAGGATCATTAGGCAATGGTTGAACACCGTCCAACCTCCAAGGATCGAATACTCGTACTTACGCCACGTTTTCCATATCCTCCAGTGGGGGGAGACAGGCTTCGCATCTACCAGATCTGCAAGCAACTCTCAGCTACATTTGACCTATCCCTCCTCAGCATGTGTGAATCGCAAGAAGAGATGGACGCTGCAATTCCCGATGATGGCGTGTTTGCGCGAATTGAGCGGATATTTCACGGCACTTTGCGTCGCGTGACGGGATGCCTGCGCGCAATTCCGTCCCAGATTCCAATTCAGGTTGGCTACTACCAAAATCCCATTTTTGAGAAGCGGCTGCGGCAGATGGCACCGGAGCATGATTGCTTGCTCGCACACCTGATCCGCACAGCGTCCTACATCACTGACTTCGAAATGCCGAAGGTACTGGAAATGACAGACGCGATTTCAATGTCCTATCTACGCACCGCACAACACGAGCGTTTCATCAGAGCTGCCTTGCACCGGCTGGAAGGAAGAAGATTGTTAAATTTCGAACGGGCGGTGGCTGATCAATGCGACCTTAACGTTCTGGTTTCGGAGGTCGATCGCGCTTTCCTTTTTCCGCCCGGCAAGAACCGTAATGTAATGGTTTGTTCCAACGGCGTCGACAGTAGCGCCCTCCCTTTTCAATTTGCGCCCGACGGTAAAACAATCATCTTCATCGGCAAGAACTCAACCCGTCCTAACATGGACGCAATTCTGTTTTTTCAGGAAGAAGTGTTCCCGTTGGTAAGAGCCAGGCTGCCAGAAGCGCGCTTCAAAGTCATCGGGCAAATCGGAAGCGAGTTTAGACGAAAGCTAGAAGTGCGCGGGGTTATTGTCACAGGTTCAGTAGTGAGTGTTGCTGATGCCGCCGCAGGAGCTTCTGTCGGCGTCTGCCCTCTCCGCATCGGGGCGGGCATTCAGAACAAGATCTTGGAATATATGGCCTTTGGTGTTCCGACGGTCACCTCACCCCTTGGATTAGAGGGGTTAGCAGCTGTTCCTGGTGTCCATCTGATGACCGCTGTCCAGCCAAGCGATTGGGCGGACAAGATCGTGAAGCTTTTGACTGACCGCGGTATTTCTAGCCCGATGGCGATCGCAGCCCGGCGCTTCGTCCAGGAGCACCACTCATGGCCGGCACAACTCGCAGGGCTGGGCGATTCAATACATTGTCTGATCCGCGGCTCTGGCTCGAAAGGAACCGGGGAAAGGCGAACGGAAGTCAACAGGTTTGCAGAACACAAGTTTGAGCGCAGCTGAAGGGGCTAGTTCGTGGTCCTGTAGACTAGTTTTCATCGTAGGGATCTGAACCAGCAGGATTTCATGGCTTTAGACGTTTCCACTCAAGAATCGCAGGCGCCATCAGAACCGGCGACCGTTCCTCGGTCGTCTAGGTCTGATGATCTGAGCTTCCTGGATATCCTGATCGTCCTGGCGGAGCACAAAGCGACAATCGGGTTGGTCACTCTGGTCTTCGCCGTACTGGCTATTATCCTGTCCTTACTTCTGCCCAAGCGCTACACCGCAACTACAACACTCCTGCCGCCTCAGCAGAACTCATCGCTGGCATCTGCACTCTCTTCTCAACTAGGCAGTCTGAGCGGAATGGCATCGCTGGCTGGGGGCAGCCTCGGATTGAAGAACCCTAACGACATGTACGTCGGCATGCTCAAGAGCCGCACAGTCGAGGATGCAATGGTGCAGCGATTCGAGTTAATGCAGGAGTATCGCAAGAAATTCGCTTCTGATGCACGCCACGAGTTGGAGAATCACACCAAGGTAGACGGCAGCGGGAAAGACGGTCTCATTCATATCTCAATCGATGACCGGGACCCCAAACGAGCGGCTGAACTCGCGAATGGTTATGTCGACCAGTTTCGAAAATTGTCGGAGCACATGGCCATCACAGAAGCTTCGCAGAGGCGCTTGTTCTTTCAGCAGCAGTTGGAAGAGACCAAAGAGAGCCTTGCAAATGCGGAAGAGGCTCTGAAGCAAACCGAACAAAAAACTGGTCTGATTCAAGTTGATGCTCAGGCAAGAGCTCTGATCGAATCCGCTGCGCTCCTTCGCGCTCAGATTGCAGCCAAAGAAGTACAAATTGAGTCTCTAAAGACATTCGCGACCGGAGAGAACTCTCAGTTGGTCCAAAGCCAGAAAGAACTGGATGCACTGCGCGGACAGCTCGCAAAACTGGGAGGATCGGCGAACATTGACGAAGGGCTGATCGTCCCCAAAGGGCAGGTGCCGGCTGCTGGACTCGATTACGTCCGCAAGCTTCGCGATGTCAAGTACTACGAGACGGTGTTCAACATCCTGGCACGTCAGTTTGAGATCGCCAAAGTGGATGAGGCGAAACAGGGGTCGCTCATTCAAGTCGTTGACGCGGCAACGATTCCAGATAAGCGCTCATTTCCAAACCGGACTCTGATCGTAATCTGCTCAATTCTCGCCGGCTTCTTTGCAGGCGTTGTCGTGGCTCTACTGCAGGCGATTACGAAGCGAGTGAAGGGTGAGCCCCGGTTGGCCCAGCGATACCATCTTTTCAGAGATGCGCTTTCGTTCAGGAAGCGCCCGGCCTAGAAGAAAGCCCGGTCCGGAAGGAATCACCAAATACTACCTCCGGTCATTCCTGGTGTTTCACGCGAGCTGAGTTCCGCCACTTCGTCACTCCTGCGCTGCGAGTCTCGAATAGTCGCCGCAGCATCTCCTTCCGGATCACTTGCAGGAATCTTGGATCTTCTTTCTTCAGTTTCCGCTTACCGAACAGCGCCAACAGCTTCATAGTCAGAAGCAGTCGTTCAACTGGGCCTTTGTAGATATCGTTAAATGCTGACTCGGCTTCGAGGATGTTCTCGAGGCGTTCAGGGCTCATCCTGTCTTTCCAGTTCGCCAAAGATAGTTGATGTTCGACTTTGATATCGCCGGCTACATAGACCGGCTTTGCGCACGCTTTGCTAGGTGGTATCCATGAATGACGGATGCATGTGTGTTGAGATTGCTGGATCCACGATCAGATCGACTTCAGTCTAAAAATCGCTGGCAGAGTGAATCCAAGGAGTAGCGCGGGCCGCTGCCCGCCTACGGTTGCAATGCTTGGCCAAGCAAGGTTCAATCCAACGCCCATCTATAATGGACTGAGCCTCTGAGGCGTTCCGCTCTTTCCCGGAAGTTCCCCAATGCCCGCGGTTTGCATCCATGCCGAAGGTCTATATCATCATCGTGAACTGGAACGGGTGGCAAGACACCATCGAGTGCCTGGAGTCCGTTTTCCGACTAAGATATGACAACTTCAGCGTCATTGTCTGCGATAACGGCTCTTCTGACGAATCGCTGGCTCGAATCGCTAACTGGGCAGATGGAGAAGTCCAGGCGTCTTCTACAAGGCCGGAATTGAGGCACCTCGGCGATCCGCCATATCCCAAGCCTATTCCTTACCTGAGACTCGATTCAATTGCTGCCGCAGATTTCACTGGCCGCGAAGAGCGCCTTTTCCTGGTCCAGACCGGTCGTAATCTTGGGTTTGCCGGGGCAAATAATATTGGCCTGCGACTCGCCTTAAAGACGGGCGACCTCGAATATGCGTGGTTGCTGAATAACGACACGGCTGTCGCTCCCGATGCTCTTGCCGAGCTTGTCTTGAGAATGGAAGAAGAGCCTCGGGCAGGAATATGTGGCTCCGCACTGCTCTACTATGACGACGGAAAAACGGTGCAAGCTTTAGGGGGTGCTCGATATTCCAAATGGACCGCTCGCGTTCACCATATCGGAGAAGGCCTGACCATGGACGTTGCCCCTCCCCAGCGGGAGGTAGAGAAACAACTGAGCTATGTCGTCGGCGCATCCCTGCTCGTACGTCGCGCCTTTCTTGAGACTGTGGGCTTTATGAACGAAAGATATTTTCTTTTTTTCGAAGAGATCGACTGGATCACCAGAGCCAGAAATCGATTCCAGCTGGTCTATAGCCCTCGCAGCATCGTCTTCCACAAGCAAGGCAGAAGCACAGGTCAGGGGTCCGGGATGGAAGACTCAGATAGCGTCTCTGGAATGTACGGGCCAAGAAGCCGTATCTTGTACACGAGAATCCACCATCCGATCGCGCTGATTTCAGTAGTCCCCTCGATCCTGGCAAGCGCCGCGTACAGATTGATGACGGGCCGGCTTGCGAGTTTTAAGAGACTGATGTCAGGTGCTTTCGATGGTGCTTTCGTTCCCATCAATCGGACGAACGACCGTGCAAACTAGCAAGTATTTTTTGGACATATGCCGGACAAACTGACAGCTTTTGTCGAGATCTCCAGCCTGTTAGCAATCGTGGCTGTAGCGTGTCTGTTGGTCGCTACGGGGGTCCTGCCAGAGTCCGGTTGCATTTGGCTGAGTACTATCCTGCTTTGCGCGATCGTCTGGCTGTCGTGGTATCGATTCGATGGCGGCAGGCATCCGTGCTTTCTCTTTATGGTGATGCTCTTCGTTTTTCAGGGCGGCAGGCTCGCGGGCTACGTTGTCGGCGCCAAGAAAGATCCGATGTACATTGATGTCCAGACAAGGTTCCCAATCAGTGTCGAATCCAGATACGCGGAGATCACGCTGCTTATCATCGTGCTCTCTGCGATCCTGGTCTACGCGCCCTGTCGCCTCAGCTACAGACCCGTTTCCCTCCGCCAGGCGAATGCCGGCCGCTGGCTTCCCGCACTTTACTCTCTGGTGCTGCTCACACTTCCATTCTCGCTCTATAAGAACCTCATGTACCTCTGGTACATCCGGACGCATGGGGGGTACCTCGTTGTGTATACGGATAATGCCGATGTGCTTCAGAGCGCCGGTGTACTTGCACGAACGTTGTCGATGGTGAATATCACCGCCATCCTTGTTCTTTTTGTTGTTGAAACCCGCCGCCGCCATGTGATGGGCGTTCTTGCCTTGTTCGGAGCCTTGTCGTTTCTCGACCTGTTGATTGGTTTCCGTGGCAAGTTCTTTTCAACCATCCTCAGTTTGTGGTTTTTGATGAATCTCAAGACCGGCCGTCGTTTTCGGTTGCCCATGCTGGTTACGAGCGCAGTCCTGATCAGTGCCAGCGCAGTAATTGTGGGATTTTTCCGGGAAGATAATGCTTTCGAAATGGTAAGTCCGATCGGCTTCCTCGTGATGCAAGGCGTGTCCATGAATGTCACGGAAGCAGCGGTGAAGTTCTACAGCACCTTCTCTCCTTACGGCTGGGAGTACCTCTGGGGAGGGTTTGTGAATGGGCTCACGCCGACCGCGGCTGCCGGTCTTCACCTATGGTCGGGGGATCTGAGTGTTTACTTGAACCCGATCTCAAGCAATATGGGATTCGGAACCGCCTCTTCTTACCTTGCGGAGTTGTATCTCTTCGGCGGCACTAGCGCGGTGGCTGCTGGCTCTCTACTAATTGGTTTTTGCCTTGGCTTCCTGCATCGCTTAAGCTCCAGGAGAATTGGCGTACTCCTGATGGCGTTCATCCTGCCACCTGTAATCTACTTGCCCCGCCTTGAAATGTTCAACCCGCTTGCAGTTCTGCTTAAATCCTGCGTCGGAATCTCGGCAGTGATTGCATTTGCGCTCGCGTTTGATCTTTGCGCGCGCTTTCTGAAGGTTCTGTCTGGACCTTCTGACAGCAGCGCAGACTGGGAGAAGCGCAAGGGGAACGCAGTTGAAGACTGATCGATCCGCAGCCCCTGCCCCAACTCACCATCGAAGGCCTCAAAGAGTTCTCATCTTTAACTTCTTCGGCGGGATTCTTTCGAGAGGGATCCCGTTGTATGTAGATAACCTCTGTTGCGCATTTGAAGAATGCGGGATTGAATGCAAACAATTCCGGTGCCCGCAGATTCTCCGCAGTCTTCCGAGATCAGTTCTAAATTTGCTTTTTGTGCTCACCGAGCAGTTTGTGATGCCCGTCCTCGGTATGCGATATGACAAGGTGATCCATGCATCAAATTCCGTGTCGATCATCGGGTGCTTAACCAGGCGTACAGCGATCATCGTCCATGACTTCATATCGGTGAATCAGCGGAACACTGCCTTTGCAGCACGCTACATCCGGGCAACTCAGCGCATTCTCAGCGCATTCGGCAGAGATGTTATCTACGTTTCCAGAAGTACCGAGCGGGTTGGGAGAAGGTCTCGCCTGTTCCGCAAATCGCGCACCTTCTATTTCCCGAACGCTTTCTACCGGTTCCTCGAAAAGCGAACAGAGCCTTTCATGGAGCGGGGGGAACAAATCTTGCTCTGCTCGGGGTGGGGCAAGAATAAAGACCTTGAAGGCGCACTGGATTTGTATTCTCGGTCAGAATTGTACAAGCACCGGAGCCTGCAGATCCTGGGCCTGGCGGGAAGAAATGCAATCGTAGACGAATTCCGTGGAAGGTCATCGATCCCACAGGAGCAAATCGAGGTTCTCCCAGAGATGAGCGATGCGGACGTGATCAAGGCCTATCAGAGCGCCTCATGGGTCTGGGTGCACTCAAGAAAAGAAGGCTACGGCCGATCCATCGCTGAAGCCAGGTTCTGCGGAGGTGCTGTCGTTGCGACGTCGATTTCTCCTTTCCGGGAGCAGCGCGATGAATTCACCTTTTTGTACTCCGACCTCGAGGAGTTCAAGAATGCAGTTGTGGAGTGTGAAAGAGCGAGTCACCTCGCCTCTGCCAGACAACCCCATGAACACGATTTACTCAAGGCCGAGATCGGGCGGTTCGTCTTCGGTACTTCCTGACAGTTCTAAACAAAACCGTCTCTCGATCTACTCAGGGTATGCTTCTCGGCACAGCGTACAATCATCATTGGATTGGAGCACCATTCCGAGTCGAAGGGGAAGCTTCGGCGCCCTGATTCCATGCAAAGCCTAGCGAATCGATCAAAAGGCTGTCGCAGAGAGTGATTCAACCCTTTCATTGACACCAAAGGCGGAAGGGCCCTCGAGCATTTTCAGACGGAGCCAGCTTTCGGGGAGACGTAGCTGACCTTGCAATTAAGAAAAATACTTCAAGGGTCGGGCTCCAATCTCATTCGAGTATTTTTGTCCGCGCTTGTCGGAATCGTGCTCCCTCCGTTCCTTGTGCGTCACCTGTCTCCGCCGGAATACAGTGCGTGGGTGCTTATCCTGCAGCTTAGTGCGTACATCAGTCTGCTCGATCTCGGAATACAAACTGCCATATCAAAGTTCATAGCGGAGTACGATTCCAGCGGCAACCAGATTGGATGCAGTCGAGTCTTGAGCACCTCGTTCCGCATCCTCACCTTCGCGGCGCTGGCAGGCATGGGCCTAATCGCAATATTGACGTGGCAAGTGCCTCAATTATTCCATCAAATGCCCGCCACATTGATCCGAGACGTCCGAGGCGCTCTCCTTTTGATCGGGATTTCCGTGGCGGTGAGTCTCCCCTTCAATGCTTTCCTCGCCGTCTTCATCGGTCTACAGCGATATGGCTTTCCAACGATTCTTCTGACGATCAGTAAGGTTCTTTCCTCTGGGACGCTAGTGGTCCTTCTGCTCACGCGACCGACCCTGCTGCAATTAGCTGCTGTCATCGCTCTCTTCAATGTAGGGACTGCATTTGCTCAGTTTCTTGGCTGGAGGAAATTTGCCGCGGACAAGACAGATTTCTCCTGGGCGATGTACGAGCCAACGTTCGCGATACAGATATTGAAGTACTGTGGCGTGTTGACTATCTGGAGTCTGTCATCTTTGCTGATCAGCGGCCTCGATACAGTGCTTGTCGGGCACTATGATTTTCGGAACACGGGTTACTACGCGATCGCAAGCAGTGTGACGAACTTTCTGATGGTCGCTGTGGGCAATGCATTTGGTCCGTTGATTCCTGCGATCTCTTCTTTGCAGTCAGTTGGAAGCGCTAAGCAAATCGGAGATGTTGCGGTCAACACGACGCGATACTGTGCCATAATCCTCTTCCTTTGCGGATTGCCCGTTTTGTTCGGATCCTATGGCTTACTTTCTTTGTGGGTGGGCAAAGGTTACGCGACCCAAAGTGCGACATACCTGGTAGTTCTTTTGGTCGGAAACATGATTCGTCAGCTTGGTTATCCCTATGCACTCGCTGTCGTAGCCACGGGCAAGCAGCATCTGGCGACCATAGCCGCTGTGGCAGAAGCTGTTGTGAATATTTCCCTCAGTATTTGGTTGATTCAGCGAATGGGGGCTTTAGGTGTTGCCCTTGGAACACTTGCAGGAGCGATCGTGAGCATCGCTCTTCACGTTACTGTCAGCATGCACTTCACAAGGTCTGCAATATTAATTCATCGTCCACAATTTCTGATGCAGGGACTGCTGCGTCCGCTCGTATGCATTCTGCCTTCCCTTGTTCTTCTTCCCTTTTGGCGCAGATACGCCCTGGTGCCCGCTCCGCTTCCAGCTCTCCTTGCATGGGCGGTGGCAACCGTAGCCCTTGCTCTGCTGCTCGGATTGAAGCAGTCTGAGCGAAATAGGATGTGGAGTGGGATCGCTCGGCTCTTGTAGAGTTCGAGAGTCCATGCTGATGCGCAATCTTGCGTTCAGTCCTTGATGAAGATTCCGGTTAGGCCAGAACCCTGCCCATGGCTCTTTCGATTAGCAGCTGTGTAGAGGTAGTGCGCTAATAGTTGTCGAGCAAGCCTTGCAGGAAGCCTGCGGCTGGCTACATCTAACCATGCATTCCAGCTCAGTATCGAACTCAAGCGGTCAGATGTTGTGATTTCGAGTTTCGACAGTCCGTTTCTTCTGCAAGCCGCCTCTAGAGAGCTTGCGGTATAGAAGGACAGGTGGCGGGGCGCGTCCAAGTGCAGCCAGCGTTCTTTGAGAGTCTCAAAATCGCGGCTCTCAATGTTCGGCACGGCTATGAGCAGAATCCCACCCTTGACAGCCGGATGGAAGCGCTGCGAAGTACTTCCCACGGCCGCGGCATATGCTCGAGGCTATGCCACATTGCTATGAAATCGAATTGTTCGGCCATTCCGTCGAGGGCCGCCGCTGGATCTTGGGACGGTATCGTCGTGACTCCGAGCGTATTGCGGAGAAACTCGACGCACGCCTCATCCATTTCGATTGTAGTAACGTCGAATCCAGAATCTTTCGCATGCAGCTGAAGATCCCCATCCAAGGGCCGATCTCAAGCAATTTACCCTTTGTTCTATATTTCAAGATTGAATCGAGTCGGTATCTCTCTTTTGTCGCGATGGCTCGCAATTCACTTAGCGTCTTCGGGATCTTTTGATATCCACCTCGATAGTATTTGTACAGATCGGACAGAATGGGCGATAGAAAAATCAAACCGCACGCTGGGCAGCGGAAGTAGTTGAAAACCTCAGAACCTATCCGACGGTTCACGTCTGGAGAGGAAATAAACTTCTTCGATCCGTCGCCGCATTGAGGGCAAGATGCAGTGTCGAAAGATTTCAGTGCACTGTCCGCCTGCATATTGCCTTTCAAGGGTGGATGTGGCTCTGACCGAGAACTCACCTTGGTGATTATATTGACCTCGGAAACGACCTGCTTGAACCAACACTCGCGACAACTCAGGATGGACTTCGATCGCCAGTCTCTGGAGGTGTCCGCATTCTTGAAGAGGGGCTAACCTTGCGGCCGTACATTTGACGGCGCAGTGAGGTGGACAAACGCAAAGTTCGTTGATTCCTTTGGACTCAACGAACTTCCTGACTTAAAGTCGGACGTGCAATCTGAAGTCCGGTGCCCGAACAGTCAGGGAAATCTCTATCCCATATATTCAAAGTTTAAGACGCAGACTGTTACTGCATCGCTCTCCATCGGATGGTTGTTTCGACGTGATGTTCCTCTTCGCAATCTCCGAGTTGATCTTCGACAATTGACTTGCCCCATCGACGCAGCATTGTGTCGACAAGAAGTCGGAGATCGGAACGAAAACTTGCCCTTCGCATGTAGTCAGTATCCAGCTTATGCTTAGCAGGAAGAATTCTCCGGTGGTAGTAAATATCGAGTTGATGCGCAGGCACAGTCGCCAGGAACTCTTCTTCGCACGCAAACGCATAAGTAGCGGCACCAGTAATGCCGGGACGCCATGCGAAGCTTGCGAGCTGGTGCTCCGGCAGCTTCGGTCGTGGTCCAACAAGGCTCATGTCGCCCTTGAGCACATTGATCAGCTGCGGTAACTCATCGAGCTTCCACCGGCGGAGAAATGGCCCGATCCGTGTAAATCGCTGATTGTCTGCCGTGGTGACCGACCTGTGCGATCCGTGGTAGGCGTGTTCCATTGTTCGGAACTTGAGAATCGTGAATGGCTGTCCCTTTCGGCCTATCCTCCTCTGCGCAAATAGAACCGGTCCGGAAGACGTAAGACGGACTGCGATGGCAATCCCGACAAGAAGAGGAAGGACGCACGGCAGTGTAAGCAGGACGCTTACCACATCGAACGCCCGCTTCTGTCGAGAGAGAGACCAGTGATCAGAAGCAATCTCGTACACGACACTAGTTTTTTCAAAGTATGCGGTAGGTGCCAGCTTGGCGCTCTGCATCCTTGCACTTTCGGGCCTGAAATCTTGCCTAATCAACGATTCCGTAGCCAATTTTGCCCTCACGGTTAACAGAAGCTGTCATTTTGGCGTGCGTACTTAAGCGGCAAGGAAAACATACTGAGTGAATGTAACTGTAGTGAACCACAGCCGGAACGAAACAGAGGGCTGACTGCGGAGGGACCGGATAGACCGCATCTCCCTTGGTGCATTAGCGGCCTCAATGTCCTTAGACGCTCGCTCCACTTGGCAGATATTATCATTCCTTCAGAAAAGAGACGGTTACAGAGTGGCAAAGGTACCTAGAGTTAAATCTAGATCATCTTTCTTGATCGAGACGAAATAAGGTACTCCACTATAACTAAACAACTTACAGTGACCTCGCATTCATTGGTTACCTTAGCCATCAACAAACATCCAACGGCCTAAACTTAAGATTCTGATTTGGAGGGATCGAAGTAGGTCGAAACTCCAACACATATTAATTCAGACGAGTTAAAGCTGCTGCTGTTAGATCCCTCATAGCGAATGTCAATTGGCTTAGTTGCCGTCTTGGGCGAAAGGGTTAGTTCAGCTCGATCACACCAGTTAACGCTCTCCCAAAACATTTGCTCACGCTTTAGAGTGGCGACTGATTCAGGAAGGAATTGGAGGCGCGGGCCGGGATCGAACCGGCGCATAAAGGTTTTGCAGACCTCTCCCTTACCACTTGGGTACCGCGCCTTTGGCAGGGCTGTCTTTACGTTGCGCTCCAAATCGCCGTAGCCAACCCGGCTGGTGCCGGAGGGCGATTGGAGCGGGAGACGAGATTTGAACTCGCGACCCTCGCCTTGGCAAGGCGATGCTCTACCACTGAGCTACTCCCGCTTACTGCAAATCTGAGTATACCGGGCGGCCTAAATAGGGTCAAACAGTCGAAATACCGCTTTCAGCCTTCGGCTGCGATGCCCCATTTGGACCTCCAAAAGCGCCCGCTCCAGACTCGATCTTGTGAATCTCTCCGTCCCGCATGTGCAGAATGCGACCTGCGATCGCCGCCGCCTCGGGATTGTGGGTGATCATCAGGGTCGTCTGGCCCAGTTCCCGGTTTGATCGCACCAGCATCTTCAGTACAGCGTCCGAATTCTTCGTGTCCAGGTTACCTGTTGGCTCATCTGCCAGCACGATAGCGGGCCTGGTAATGAGGGCTCTCGCAATCGCAACCCGCTGCTGCTCGCCGCCGCTGAGTTCGGACGGCCGGTGCTCCAGCCTGCCGCGGATCGAAAGCAGGTCCGACAGGTGATCCAGATACGCTCGATCCATCGGTTCCTTACGGCCGCTGATTTTGTAAGCAATCTCGATGTTTCCGATCGCGGACAGAGTCGGAAGAAGGTTGAATTTCTGGAAAACAAACCCAATCCGGTGCCGACGCAGGCGAGTCCGTTCGGCGTCGGTGAGTGTAGCAAAGTCCACGCCATCAATAAGAACGCGCCCCTCGCTAGCTCGTGTCAAGCCGCCCAGCAGATAGAAGAGCGTCGACTTGCCTGACCCCGATGGGCCCACAATCGCGACAAACTCACCCGGTTTCACCTCGAATGAGACCTCGCGAACGGCCGCCACCATGATCCGGCCAGCCGCGTAAACCTTGCTCAAATTGTCAGCGTGAATAATGGGTCTGGACGCTTCTGCCTGCACACCCATCATTGTAAATGTCAGGCCGGAGCGGCTTCTGACCTGCCCAAAGGCGAAGGCCAACAGCCCCTATAGTTGGACAGAATCGGCGCTTTCTCCATGCTCTAAAATTGGAGATGTACAAGTTCCCTGAGCAGGTCATCATGCCAACGAAAGCATCTCTCATTACGTCCATCGAAGCCGCCGCCGCGAAAGCCGGCCTGAAGCTCGTTTCCAACACAGAAGCCGACCTGAACGGCCAGCCAACACAGATCTTTTCGCTCGGACTTCCGGCAAGCGACGATCGGCGTCTTCAACTGGAACTGACTGAGGCATTCGACTTCAATAAGCCGAACCTCTTGCCTGAGATGGCCGCTCACCTGGAAGGCGAGGCCAAGCGCCTTCGCAATCCCCGACCCGACTGCTATGTCACACTCGGCGGTCTGCCCCTGTCCTTCGGCAAATTTCAGTGGCCGTTTCATCGCTCTACTTCTGGGGCCGACACCTATATCGTGCATGGCGAGATCCGGCTTGAAGACGGTGGCGCGCACAATCTGCATGCCAAAATCGCCGCGTCCGTCACTGTAACTTTCGCCGAAATCGTTCCTGCCATGGAGCAGCCCTACGCCGAGTCCTTCGTCTATAATGCCATTCGGAAGACCATCGACTTCGGCCAGCTTGAATTCTTGAAGTCAGGCAATCGCCAACCGGTGCCTGTCACCACTCGCTTCTACAGCCGCTGGCAGAAGAAGTTCGTCTTCACCGAGACCGACGACAAGGAGCGCTTGCGCTTTCTGCTCAGCAAGGTCTACTGGCTATCCGGCGTTCTGGGCAACAGCAAACCCGTATGGATTGCCGATCCTCGCGACGCGCAATACTTGAATACGACAGAAGCCGACCTGCTCCGCATGGGTAATCACGAAGCAGGTGAAGGTCTAATGACTCTCGATGGCGAATACGCCTCCGCAACCCCAGCGCTGATGGCTCGCGCGCCCGAGTACGAAGCACTACGCGATTCCGCGTTAAACTTCACCAAGCCCCAGTTCAACGAGTCCATGCGCTCCGGCCACGCCAATATGTGACCGGAAGCGGAAGACGCCGCGGATCGGCTCGGGATCCGCACATTCGAATTCAAGAGTTCGATCCTGAAACCACGTCAGCGTTTCATGATTCTTCTCTATAGTCAGGAATGACCGATTGTTGTCCAATCATCGGCAATCCCGAAATAAATGCGAATTCCGAAAACGTGCCGCAGTCTTAAGGGCGGTGAGTTGGGAACCATCGACCAGATCTACAACGCGTTACCGCAGCCGGAGCAGAACTTCGCGCCGAAGGGAGTCTCTTTCTGGCACCTGCTGCAAGTGATCTGCGAACTCGGCTGGATGGCGGTATTCACGGGTGAGTAAGCCGGAGCCGGCGGATAGACCGGTGCAGGCGCAGACCCGGCTACTGGCACGTTGACGGTGACATTCACGGGCGGGGCATACGTCGGAATCGCTATCCCGAGTGCAGCCGCAATGCCAGCCGCCTGAATCGCATTGAACTCTCTCACCCGTCCCGGCATGAAAAAGCACTCGATAAATCCAAGGATTGCAGGAAATCCCGACCAGAAAAAGCAGCAGTAGAGAATTCCCAGCCCTGTGCGGCGCAGGTAGAAGTGGTGAATACCGAAACTTCCCAGAAACAAGGCCAGCAATATGCCAACAACCTCGTCGCGCCTTACCTGCTCATACTGCTGGTAAAACACTGCTTGCGCATTCACATAAGGCATCGTTGCCATGTCGCGTCTCCTGCGTTCCCTGCATTAGAGCATACGCACCCGTCCACGTTCGGGTTCCCGCCGACTCTCCTGGTCTTTGCTTCTTTTGTCTCTCGCTCGCCCCTGTTTTCTTGTCCCCTTGTTTCCTGTCTTCTAGCATCTGAGGCATCATGACCGCTCCTAATTCGTCTTTCTCTGGCACTTTCAACATTGGCGGCGACCTCCCGGTTCATCGTCTCGGTTATGGAACCATGCGTCTTGTTGGCGAAGGCGCCTGGGGCGAGCCCGACACCCCCGATGAATGCAGGCGCGTTCTCCGCCGGGCCGTTGAATTAGGCGTGAACCTTATCGACACTGCGGACGCGTACGGGCCTGAGATCGCGGAGCGTCTCATCTGCGAAGCCCTGCATCCGTATCCGGCTGGTCTTGTCATTGCGACCAAGGGCGGCATCACTCGGCAGGGTCCAGCCAGGACCGAGTACGTCGGCCGCGCAGGCTACCTCATTCAGTGCGTCGAGATGAGTCTCCGTCGACTCAAACTCGAGCGCGTCGAGCTGTATCAATTGCACAGGATCGATCCTCGCACTCCACTTGAAGAATCTCTCGGCGCGCTTCTTCGAATGCAGGAGCAAGGCAAGATTCGCTATATCGGCCTCAGTGAAGTCTCTCCCGCTGAAATCGAAGACGCGCAGAAGATCGTTCCCATCGTGAGCCTGCAGAACCGCTACTCACTTGCCGATCGCCGTCACGAGCAGACGCTCGCGTGGTGCGAGCAGCGTGGCATCGCCTTCCTGCCCTGGTATCCCATGGCAGCCGGAAAGCTGCTCAAGCCCGATCATCCGTTCTCACGAACTCTCTCGGAACTGGCGAAGCGATACAACGCCACTCCAGCTCAACTCTCCCTGGCCTGGCTGCTCCATCGCTCACCCGTAATGCTGCCCATTCCAGGCACTTCGAAAGTCAAGCATCTAGAGGAGAACGTCGCAGCCGTATCGCTGCAGATCGGCCCTGATGAATGGGCGCAACTCGAAGCTGCGTCGTAGCAGGCCGGATGATCACTTCGCGGCCGCACCTTTCTCGTCCTTCTTCTCGCTGGGCCTCGGTGTCAATGACGGCGCGAGCGGATCCCCCCAGATGTAGTGTGCGAACCAGTTTTCGTTCTCCTCCATCACCGCTCGCTGCTGCCTGGGCTTGTTGATTGGGTGTCCGAATCCGTCGTAGACCACCATCTTCACCGGCACGCCATGATCTTCGAGGGCCTGCCGGAGCTCGAATCCATTTGCGATCGGTACGCGGTGGTCTGACCCGCCATGCTGAATCAGCGTCGGTGTCTTCGCCTTGGAGATGTAGCTGATTGGCGACGTCACGCGGTAAACCTCAGGATCGTCCCACGGCGTCGCGCGCAGATACTGCGGCGTGAACGGCGTGATGTCGGTGTTCGCGTAATACGTCATCCAGTCCGAGATCCCCGCGCCCACGCTCACAGCCTTGAAGCGATCGCTCGACGTGGTGATGAAGGCTGAGATGTATCCGCCCTCGCTCCAGCCCATCGACCCGACGCGGTCTTTGTCGACGAATCCCTGACTGATCAGATAATCCACGCCTGAAATGACATCGGCATAATCGCCGACTCCGAGGTTGCGAACATTCAGCGCTCGAAACTTCTCTCCATAGCCAGCTGACCCGCGATAGTTTGGCCTCAGTATCAGCGCACCTTTCGCGACAAATCGTTCGATCGGATAATAGCGATCGGCATTCAACAGCGGCATATCGATTCCGGTTGGGCCGCCATGAATAACAACCAGCAGCGGATACTTCTTCGACGATGAGAAGTCCGCAGGCTCGTACAGAACACCTTCAATCTCTGTGCCGTCTTCCGACTTCCACCGCACTACCTGGCGCTTTGCGACTGTAAAACCGGATTCCTGTTCGCCGGCCGCAGTCAGCTTCTTCGGCGCTCCGTTTTGAATCTCGCCTGCGAAGATCTCTGCATACTGATTCGCACCGGCACCGCGGTACGTCACCTGCTTGAAGTCTTTGGAAAAGTTGAACTGCGCCGCAACCTCGCTGCCCGGCATCTGAATCTTCTTCAGCTTCGCGTTCTGCGGATCGAGCAGATAGAGCGCCGAGCTCATCTTTTGCAGGCCGGAAAAGTAGATCCCCTCCGGCGACCACCTCAGCAGTTCTGCATCTTCGTCAAACGCGTCACTCACGACTCGCGGAGTTCCACTATCAGCGTTTACAACTGCAATCTTCTGGTTGGCGTAGAAGAAGTACTTCGCTCCATTCGACGTCACGTACGCGATCTGCTTCCCGTTTGGCGACCACTTCGGATCCGAATCCGGCCCTGGCGTATCGACGATCTTCTTCACCTTGCCATCAGATAGTGCCATGAAGTAGATGTCCTTCGATCCCTCTGAAATAAGATCAGGATCCTTCTTCGCGCTGAACGCAATCTTTTCGCCATCCGGCGAGAATGAGAACTCCTCAACGCTGAACGTGTCTTCCTTCGTCAATTCCTTCGGCTCGGGAGCTGCGCTCGCCCTTCCCGCCACATTTACCTTCGGCAGATCGATCAGCCACAAATGCGACATCTCATAGTCCGCATGGATTACCTGATAATCCCCAAAGCTCTCCTTCCGGTCCTTCATCGTCTTTGGCTCGGGAGCCTCGGCGCTGAACGCGATCCGTTGCGAATCCGGCGCCCACACGAATCCACCCACGCCCTTTTCCATTTTCGTCAGTTGCTGCGCCTCGCCGCCATTCGCAGGCATGATCCATAGCTGTCGCTTACCTTCGGGAGACTTGGGTAGAGCGCCAGGCCTGTCCGAAGCAAAAGCGATCCACTTCCCATCCGGCGACCACTCCGCAGAATTGCACGAGTGCCCTGTTGCGCTGAGCAGGTGCCGCTCGCGGGTGCCCACATCCGCAATCCACAGGTCCGTCTCAAACGTATTTGCATCCCAGTTCGTCCGCGTCTGCTCGTAGATCACGCGAGTGCCGTCGGGAGAAATCTTTGGCGAGCTCACGCTGTACATTTCGAGAGACTGATCGATCGTCGGAGGCTTGAGAGCGGAGCCGGAACTTTGACCGAAAGCTGCCCATGAAATTGCTAGCGCCAGGGAAGCACACGTACATATGTTCACAGCAGAGCGAGGATTCAAGGGGAGCTCCTTCAGGAATGCCTTCGCAGTATATCGCCCGACACAAACAAAAAAAGCCCGCAGCCTTTCTGGCCGCGGGCTCTATTTCCAGGGCTGGCTTTACACCACAGCGTTCGCTGCGATGGCCTGCTTGTACCACTGCGCACTCAGCTTCGGATACCGTTTCAGCGTCTTGAAATCCACGTAGTGAAGCCCGAATCGCTTGGAATATCCGTCGGCCCATTCGAAGTTATCGAGCAGGCTCCACAGGAAGTAGCCCTTCACGGGGTACTCTTCCTTCACGGCCCGATGTAGCATCGTCAAATGGTTTCGCAGGTACATCACGCGATCTGTATCTTCCACGTGCCCGTCTGCTGTGAGGACATCGTCTGAGGATGTCCCATTCTCGGTAATGTAGATCTCCTTGGGCTTCCACAAGTCGCATACATTGCGAACTGCCCAGTAGATGCACTCAGGACTGAGCTGAATCCACGGCGAGAACATCTTCGGGTACGACGCCGGCACCTGCTCCAGTTCAAATCCCTCGGGCTTGTCTGACGCGCGCACGTAGGACGGCGTGTAGACATTCAGACCAACAAAGTCCAGCGGGCTCGAGATCTTTTCGAGATCGCCTTCCTCTACCTTCGGCGCGTTTGCGCCTTCATGGGCCAGATACTCAGCTGGATATTTCCCTTCCATCAGCACAGTCAGGAACGGCGCATTCAACAAGCGAGTTGCTTTCCGCGCGGCCGCGATATGTTCTTCTGTCTCCATCACGGGAACATATACGCTAGCGTTCTCCGCTAGGCCAACCCTAGTCCCGGCAGGAGTGTTCGCACGAAGAGCCTGAACTCCGATTCCATGGGCCAGCACTGCGTGATGCCTCACCTGGTTCACCTGCGCAGGAGGCAATTTCAGGCCTGGCGCGAACTGCCCGATCTGATATCCGAGATCCGTGAAGCAGACAAATTCGTTTGTCGTCATCCAGTGCTTGACGCGATCGCCTAGATGCTTACCCATGAACGCCGCGTAATCGCCGAACGCCTTCGACGTATCGCGATTCGTCCATCCGCCCTCAAGCGCTGCCGGCGTGTCCCAGTGGAAGAGCGTGACGTAAGGCGTGATGTTATTCGCGAGAAGTTCGTCGACGACCTTGCTGTAGTAGTCGAGTCCCTTAGGGTTCACAGGCGCCTTGCCTGTCGGGAAGACGCGCGACCATGAGATCGACATACGGTAAACCTGCACGCCGAGATTCTTCAGCAGCTGTATGTCCTCTTTGTAGAGGTGGTAGGAGTCGTCCGCCACATCACCTGTGTCGCCATTGTGGGTCTTGCCCTGCGTGTGCGAAAACACATCCCAGGTCGACGGCCCACGTCCATCATCTTTTGCGCCGCCTTCCACCTGATACGAAGCCGTCGCACACCCCCACAGAAATCCTTTAGGGAACTCAACATGCCCGGGCTGCGGGTCTCCCCATGCGAACCATGGAAGCGAAACACCGGCATACGCAGCGGCAGCACTTGCTGCCACTCCCTTGCCAAATTGACGGCGGGTAATCCTGTTCATTCCGAACTCCTTGCTACAACCAAAACGTTTTAGCAGAGGGGTTCGGGGTATGGCAAGTGGAAACAGCCCGATCGATTCGCACCGACGGTTTCAGGGGTTTGGAAAGAAGCACTTCAGCAGAAAAACAAGAGCCGCAGCCCTTTAGGCCGCGGCTCTTGTAGTTCCCGCTCTCCACGTATTTTTGCGATGGACTATTGGCACCGAAGGCGCAGTCACCCCCACCGCAGATGGCTACATTTCTTTCACGCCGTCTACAAACGCCTTCAGCTTGCGCGAGCGCGAGGGATGCCGCAGCTTGCGGAGCGCCTTGGCTTCGATCTGGCGGATACGTTCGCGCGTGACCTGGAAGCTCTGTCCAACCTCTTCCAGCGTGTGCTCCGAACCGTCTTCCAGTCCAAAGCGCATCTTGATCACCCGCTCTTCGCGCGGCGTCAACGTGCGCAGAACCTGTGAGGTGTATTCCTTCAGGTTCACGCTGATGACAGCCTCGCTCGGCGAAACCGCCTGCCGGTCTTCGATGAAGTCGCCGAGGTGCGAATCTTCCTCTTCGCCGATAGGCGTCTCCAGCGAGATGGGCTCCTGTGCAATCTTCAGCACCTTGCGCACCTTCGCGACAGGAATGTCCATACGGCGCGCGATCTCTTCACTGCTGGGCTCACGGCCAAGCTCCTGGACCAATTGTCGGCTCGTACGAATCAGCTTATTGATCGTTTCGATCATGTGCACCGGAATACGGATCGTCCTCGCCTGATCCGCGATGGCGCGTGTAATCGCCTGGCGAATCCACCAGGTCGCATACGTTGAAAACTTGTAGCCACGGCGATACTCGAACTTGTCTACTGCCTTCATCAGGCCGATGTTGCCTTCTTGAATCAGGTCGAGGAACTGCAATCCGCGATTCGTGTATTTCTTCGCGATCGACACCACGAGACGAAGGTTTGCTTCAATTAGCTCACGTTTCGCCTGCTCAGCGTCCATGTCGCCCTGGATCATCTCGCGCTGAGTGCGCTTCAGCTCGACGATGGAAACTCCCGCGTCGCCCTCGATTTTTTCGAGATCAACTTTGCAGTTCTTCTGCTGCCGGCGATACTCCTTCTTGAGCTCCTCACTCTTCGACGCGTCGTACTTCTGATCGAGCGAGCGGATCTGCCGCTCCAGCGTGCGCATGGTGTCGACAGTCTTGTTGACCTTGTCGAGGAGGCGCTTGCGCTCCAGAGCCGTGTATTTCAGCTCGCGAACGATGCGCGATACGTAAACCTTCTCGCGCGCAATCAGCCAGCGCGTCTTGCGCAGCTCCCTCTGGCTTGTCTTGCTATTTGCAGCAGCCAGCTTCTCTTCAAGCTGAGCAATTTTCTTCTGGTGCTTGATCAGCGCGTCAATGCGGCCGACGGTCGAACGCACGCGAGCCTGCACCACGTCTTCTGTGAGTTCTTCTTCGTCGAAGATGACTACTTCTTTTACGTTTCGAACGCCGCGCCGCAGGTCCTCGCCCAGAGCCACGATCTCGCGGATGACGATGGACGAACGCGAAATCGCCTTCATCACGCGCAGCTGTCCGCGCTCGATGCGCTTGGCAATTTCAACTTCGCCTTCACGCGTCAGCAGCGGAACGGTGCCCATCTCGCGCAGGTACATGCGGACCGGGTCGTTGGTCTTTTCCAGTGTTCCAGGCGTGAGATCAAGCTCGACGTCCTCGCCCTCTTCGAGCTCGAATTCTTTTTCGTCGCCGAACTTCGGCGCGTCCAGCAGGTCGATTCCCTGACCCTTGATTGTTGTAAGCAGATCGTCCATGTCATCGGGCGAGGTGCTCATGTCTTCCGGCATCATCTCGTTCACATCGCCGTAGGTCAGGTATCCCTTATCCTTGCCCGTGTCGATGAGCTTCTCGATGTCGTCTTCGAATTTGTCGTTGATGGCCAAAACGGTTCTCCAGCGCGATCAAGTTTTAGCACCGGTTCGCGCAACAGTGCGTAGGCCCAATCCGCGCGCAACATGTTTTTGATGCCCTACATGCGCGTACGGACACGAACTCGCGGTTTCCCGCAAAAAAAGAAGCGGACGTAATAGGCGCTCGGAGCAGGATGTTCGCGCTTCAGGTTTCGCCTGGTAAGCCCGCGAGCCGAAGCTCATGTGTGGGGCAGAGGGGCGCGCATCCTCACAGAGATCAATAGATTAACACAAATAATTTCATCGCTGCACGATGAAATCGGGCTGATTTCCCCTACTTTTGCCGCTTGAAGCCTGCTGCGTTGAGAAACCAGCCAGGGCCAGGCCGCCATTCCTGCCCGTTGTCCTACTCAATTAGACGGAATCTGACCCTGGAGCGACTCAGAGAAATCAACACGTTTCCGCCTCTGACCGGGTCAGCCTCCGAAAGTGCGCAGCTGCCGTAATGCCCGGTCCAACTCCAGCTTCCGCTGGGTGAGCTTTGCAAGCTCGGCGACGTCCCCTCGGCGTTCCGCTTCCGCGATCTGAGCCCTTATCTCCCTCAACTCAGATTCGATCTTCCTCCTCTGCAGGCTGACGATGGTGCTCACCACCGTTTCAGGAGTAGGGGGTTCGTTCTCAGCGAGCAGCGCCTCCGCCAAAAGGGCTTTTTGTGCTGGGTCTTCGACGACGTCCATCGGATCACGCGCGCCTCTTCCCGCCAGAGCAGTGAGAGCCGGTACCGCGCCAAGCGATTCAAACCATTGGGGTTGCCGCATGATCGCATCCGCCGCTGTGTGTCGCGCCTCCTCGTGTTCCGGGTCCGTAATCGCAAGCGCGCGCAGCAGAACGCGCTCGACCTCGGTCAGAGCGGTTGTCCTCACCTCGATGTGCTCTCGCCGCTTCAGCGCCGCCTGACGAAGCTCTTCCCGTAGTACAGAGGAATCGATCCCCAGTTTCTGTGCCGCATCCATCGCGAATTGGTCCCTGACAAGCTTTTGCGGAATTCGCCGGATATGCGGCAGCAGGTAGTTCATCGCCTTCACCTTCTGCTCAGCGGTAGCCCCGGGAAACATCTGCCGCGCCCGCTCGATCAGGTAGTCGGACTGCCTCCTCGCTCCCATAACTGCCTTGGTGTAGGCCTCAACGCCGCGCTCGCGGATGAACCGGTCCGGGTCGAGCCCCCCGTCTAGGGTCACCAGTTTGAGGTTGAAGCCCTCTTCTGTCAGTAGGGCAATTGACTTTTCCGCCGCATTCGCCCCGGCAGCATCCGGGTCAAAATTGACCACAACGTTCTGAGTGTGACGTTTCAGAATGGCTACTTGCTGTTCGGTGAAGGCCGTACCGCTGGTGGCAATCACGTGCTGAATCCCGCGCAGAAACAGCGAGATACAGTCCATTTGGCCTTCAACCAGCAACGCGTATCCGGCCTGCCTTATCGCACTTTTGGCTTTGTCGAGGTTAAAGAGCACCTCGCCCTTGTGGTACAGCGGCGTCTCCGGCGAGTTAATGTACTTTGCCCCCGCCTTTTCGCCCGACTCCAACGTCCGTGCCGTAAATGCGATGACCCGTCCGCTCTCATTGCAGATCGGAAAAGTCACCCGCTTCCTGAAGCGATCGTAGATTGGCCCTTGCGACCCGTCTCCCTGCTCTTTGGAGCTGAACAGCCCTGATGCACGTAGGGTAGCTTCGTCTGCAATGCCACTCAGCCGATCGCGAAGCGCTCCGAAGCTGTCTGGTCCGTAGCCGATCCGGAATGTCCTGATCCCGTCCGGTGTCATTCCTCTCCCGGCGAGATACTCCCGGGCAAGTGCTCCCTCGCCCCCGCGCAATTGCTCCTCAAAAAAGTTCGCAGCCGCTTCGTGCAGATCCAGCAGCTTGCCTCGCATTCGCGCCTCGGCTGCCTCTTCCGGCGACGAGAACTCCCGCTTCGGCAGCGGGATGCCCGCCTTCTGAGCCACAATCCGCACAGCATCCGGAAAGCCCACGTTCTCGATTCTGCCTACAAACGTGAAGACATCTCCTGAGACGCCGCACCCGAAGCAGTGAAAAAACTGCCTGACCGCGTGTACGTTGAAGGATGGCGATTTCTCCTTGTGGAAGGGACACAAACCGGAGTAGTTGGTGGCACCCGCTTTGCGCAGACGGATGTATCCCTCGACAATCTTCACGATGTCGACCTGCTGCTTCACGCTCTGGGCAAAATCACTCACGCGGGACGTTCTTCAAGAATACGTCCGCGCTGATCCCATTGATGTGGAAGCCGTGGAAAGCAGGCCTTATGGTCAGCGCTGCCCGCCAGGGTCAGCTTTACGCGCAACGGATAAATGCACGATCGCCGAGTTGGAGGTTGCAGTACCCGAAGTGCTCGCGACCACTGCGATAACATCGTCTCCGACACCCGCCTGTGTTCCCGCTGGAACATCCAGCTGCGCCTTGAACAGCCCCACGTTTCCGCCAGGAATAGATAGCTCCTGCGGTTCAACGCTCGTTACGAACTTGTGCGCATCTGTCAGTGTCACCTTGAAGGTTCGTGCCGGACCGAAGTTCCTCACCTCGAACTCGCCGGTTTTCTTTTCTCCCGCTGCGAGCTCATCGAAGCTGAAGCGTGGAATGACCTGAACGCTCTCCGCGTGAAAGAACGGCGAGTTGTAGCGCTGATATGGCATCCCCTTCGCATCGCGGCCAATCACAGCGATACGGAACGGCACGCTTGGCAAAGCTACTGCTCCCATCAACTCGAGGAATTCACGATCATTGTCCGTGGTCTTCAGGTGCAGCTTCTGGAGCAGTTCGCCTCCTGAGCTCACCAGCGCAACTTCGGTGGACCTGGCCTTGGTAGCCGATATTGAAACCTGCAGAGTAGCCGGCTGTCCGGCGATCGGCTGGCCATGAATGCGGAAGAGTCCCTGATGACCAAGCCGCCCGCCCAGCTCAACGAACTCAGCCTTGATGAAGTAGATCTCGCTTTGTGCCTTCGCTTCCAGCCAGAAGGTACCGCTGCCTTTCACCTCCGCATGCCAGGTACCTGCTTGCGGCTTCACAATCGTGATTACGCGACCGCAGTTCAGCTCCGTGTCTGTCACGCCGGGTGAGCCGACACCGATCTCCTGACCGTTTGCCTGCCGCAGGATCAGCTTCGTTCCTTTGTTATCGACAGAGAAAGTGAAGGTGATCCGTTCAGTAACCGAATCAACCGGTATGTCTAAGCTTTGCGTGTTGCCCGCCAGCTTCGAGGAAGCCCACAGAACAGTGGAGACGTTCTGGCGCGTCGACTCCAGCATCAACTGCATCGCTTTGCCAGCTTCGCTGCGCTGCAAAAAGAGCGGCACTCCGCCGGTCTCATTCGCCGTTTTGATATACGAAGGGTCGCCGGGCCCACACTGGTCTGGCCCGAAGCTGTGCGAGCGGTTCACCGGTGTGAGCTGCTGCGCGGCCGCATCCGGGATGCCCCCACAGATAGCCCCAAGCACCGCGCACCCGGCTATCCAGATCCAAACCTTCTTCGTGATCATTGCCGCAAGTCTACCCGCATTTTGTGCCGGCTGATCTCAGCAAGATGCCACCGGTCACAATTTGGAGCTGCGGCTCAAAGCATGAGCCTGATCATCCTCTGCTGGCACGCGGCCAAGCCTATCTGGTTTAATCCACTCGATAACGTTGTCGTACCTCAAGGGGGTCGCTTGAATCGTCATGCCCGCGTTTGCTGGTTCGTTCTCTTTTTCATCACATGCGCAGTATCCCTCCACGGTGCCGATTGCGCTTCACTGAAATCCCTCAAACTTGAGAACACCACCATCACTCTCGCAGAATCTGTCACCTCTGGAACGGTGACAATCATGGAGTCTCGCCCTTCGTTCACCGGGCTACCTTCCTTCTGTCGCGTTACCGGCATCCTTCGCCCCACCAGCGATTCGTCTATCCACTTCGAGATCTGGCTGCCTGCGCAGAGCTGGAATGGCCGCCTGCTGGGCGCAGGGAATGGCGGATTCGCCGGATCCATCGGTTACGACGAGCTCTCCGCCTACCTGAAGCGCAACTTTGCGGTTGCAGGATCAGACGCCGGTCACCAGGGTAATGCCACCGACGCGACATGGGCTTACCAGCATCCCGAAAAAGTGAAGGACTTCGGCTGGCGTGCAGTTCACCTTACTCGGCTTGCAGCGGGAGAGATTATCTCCGCCTACTACGGAAAGCACGAGAATAAAGCCTACTTCGATTCATGCTCCGATGGAGGCCGCGAGGCGCTGGTGGAAGCGCAACGCTTCCCGACCGACTACGACGGCATTCTCGCCGGCGCACCCGCAAACGCGTGGTCCAGCATGGTGGGTGCCGGCGTCATGGTCATACAGACAAGGCAATCCGATCCGCGTTCCTACTTCTCCGACCTCAAGCTCCCGGCGATTCAGAAGGCGTCACTGGCCGCTTGCGACGCACTCGACGGCGTAAAGGATGGCATCGTCAACGACCCGGCGAAATGCCACTTCGATCCGCAGGTGCTTCTGTGCAAAGGCGAAGAGGCTTCCGACTGCCTGACGCAACCGCAAATCGCAACTCTCAATTCGATCTACAGCGGGGTGCGCAACGACTCCGCGAAAATCTCTTATCCCGGCTTCACCGCTGGCGACGAGATGGGCTGGCGGGAGTGGGTCATTGGCCAGGATCCAACCAGCGCATCCGGTCTCCATTACATCGACAACTACTTCCGCTACATGGTCACCGGCGATCCGAAATGGAGCGCGCTCACTGCCGATCCGGTAGCATCCTACCGCCAATCACGCGAGAAAGAGGCAGCGGATCTCGATGCTACTGATCCCGACCTCGGGAAGTTCTCTGCGCATGGAGGCAAGCTCATCCTCTATCACGGGTGGAATGATCAGGCCATCTCGCCTTGGAACACCGTCGAGTATTTCAAGAGCGTTCAGCAGAAGATGGGCGACACTGATTCATTCCTACGTCTCTACATGGCCCCCGGCGTAGAACATTGCGCTGGCGGCCCGGGACCAAGCTTCTTCGGCCAGTTCGGATTGCAAACCGCCAAGGGCCCAACATACGGCCTCTTCGATTCGCTCGTGAACTGGGTTGAGAAAGGCTCACCGGAAGAGAACATCACCGCCACAAAATATGGCCAGGGCGAAAATGGCGCACCGAAAGTAGTCATGACACGGCCGCTCTGCGCCTACCCTAATGTCTTGAAGTATTCAGGCTCGGGCGACACGAACGATGCGGCGAACTTCACCTGTGCGACGCCGTAATGCAATCAGTTACTCGAGGTAGATTTGGCGATACAGCGTGCCATCGGGAAGCCTGAGGTCGCCTTCCAGCTCGTCGCCTTCGATCTTCAGCCGAAAGATTCCGCGCGTGAACTTATACATAAGCACGTGAGCGATGGCGTCATACTTCCATTCTCGTGCCAATTGCCTCTTCTTTGCCGTTCACGTTGTTGCCGGAAACGAAGTAGACTCCGGGCTTTTCTGGAATAGGGAGATGTGGTGCACATTCTGTTCGTCGTGGCATGGACTGCTCTTAACCATGCAAACTGAGTGTCCACGCCAGACGTCAATAACCTGATCAACGCCTGCGCTCCCCTGCTCAAGGCTTGCGGCACACCCCGTGAGGAACGACAAAACCAGAAGTCCCTGCGTCACTTCCTGCAGTGTTTCCTCAACGCAGCTGCTTTGCCACCACGTCTGTGTGCCCCCGGTTGTATTCAAACAGCAGCATCCAATAGCTAGTCTGTGTATGTCCTTCGGAAACTGGCGCCTTGAACTTCCAGCTTTCGGCTGCCTGCTGAGAGACTTTTGCCCAGTAGTTTCCCCGGCTTTGGGTCACGCACTGGGCGCTTGACACTGCACCGCTGTCGTCCACTGAGACTCGCACATCTACCTGCACCGGCCTGCGCATACTTTGGAATGCGCCTGGCGCAACGTTCGGCAGAACCCGCTTCAGAACAGCTCCCTTTGCATTCATTACTCGTGGTGAAGCCGGAGTCTCGCTCTCGGGCGGAGCCTTCTCTTCTGACTGAGGCGCCGACTTTGCCTGATTTGTTTCACCGGCATCCTGAGAACCCGCCTCCTGCGAGGGTGTTTTCGCCGTCTCCGCCGGAGGCTCGGCAGCCTGACTGCGGGTTCCCGTTGCAGGTGGAGAGGTCTGATTTGGCGCAGGTGCAGATTGCGTTGCACTCGGGGTCGTATCCTGATCCGGCTTCACCGCTCCAGCCGGATTCTGTGGCGCTTCGGTCTGCGGCGTTTGTTGACTCGACGACGGCGCGTTCTGCTTTGCAATCAGTGGCCGGATCCTGCTCCTGTAACGAATCCCCAAGACAACCCCGATCACCAGAAGAGCGAGAATCGCGAACAATAAGGGCCCTGTGCGGCTGGGGCGCTCTTCGTCCTCGGCGATGTCAGCGAAGAGACGCGGCGAACGGGGTGTAAGCTCGTCTGTCTCTCGCTCAAATGTTCCTCGTGCGGGGGGTCGCAGCTCACCTGGCTCCTCAGCTCGGACCGCAGCGACCCGATCTGACAACTTAGAAACAGGCGCATCTGTTGCGATCGCCGCTGCTGCGGCAACGCTGTGAACCTTCGGCTCACGAGCGGCAGAAGATCCAGCTATTGCGCTCTCAGCTATCGGGGTTCGCGCCAACAGGTCCTTCACCTGCGTGATGGACATTCGAGCAACCGGGTCCCACCGAACACACTCGCGCGCAATTTCGCCAAACGGTTGCGGCAGCCAGTCCGGTACACCCAGATCGCCTGCCGTATTGCGATCCCACACAGGAGTTCGCTGTGAACATGCCTCGACGACAATCATTCCCAGCGACCACATGTCGGCCGCGGATGTCACTGTGCTGCCACCAGCTTCAGGGGCGTCGTAGGTATCAAGTTCCCGATTCAGCTTCAGAGGGTCGCCCGCTCGCGCCATCTCATCAGAAGACAGCTTCCAGTGATCGCCAATCAAAGCGATGCTCGACGGTTTGACGCTTCCGTGCACATAGCCGCTCTCGTGCACAAACGCAAGCGCGTCTACCACGGGCGAAAGAATCTCTTTTGCCTTCGCCGCATCCAGCGCTTTTCGAGGAATTATCCCCGACAGAAACGTATCGGCTTTCTCGGTCACGACGTACGCAACATCCGTATCGCCGAGGCGGTAGTGCCCCGTCTCCATCATCTCCACGAGGCAGGGATGGGGCAACGCCTTCGCCGCTTCCCACTTGGCAACGCACGCATCCGCGTCCGCGCCGCTCGCTTGTATCAGCTTAATGTTCGCGGTATGTGTTGACTGCCGTACCGTAAGAAAAACGCACCGATCAGCCCATCCGCCAAGCCACTCAAGCAGCGGAAACCTGCCGTCGACCGTGAGCCCTTCCCAGCCTTCACAGATCATGGCCAGATTCTACCAACGCACATCTGGAGTTGGATGCGCGCGACACCATCGAGCAACTGAGCTCCTGATCGATCGTTGCAGCCAAAGAACTTGTTACTCCTGCTTGTTCCTTCGTCCCCTGCCTTACTCGTCCCGGAGAGCTTGCATCGGCTGAATCGTCGCCGCCCGTCGCGCGGGAATCAGCGCCGCCACCAGTCCGATCGCCGTCAGGACCACTGCCACCGCCGCATACGTACTGGCATCAAGCGGTTTCACCTCATAGAGGAATCCCTTAATCAACCGGCCGGATGCAAAGGCCAGCAAGAGCCCGAGGAAAAGCCCCGATCCGATCAGCAGCGACCCTTGGCGCAGCACCAGCTTTGCAACGCTCGCGCGCGTTGCACCCAGTGCCATGCGCACTCCGATCTCACGCCGCCGGTAGCTCACTAGTTGCGAAAGTACGCCATAAAGACCTGCAATCACCATCGCAATCGCCAGTCCCGCGAAAGATGCGACCAGGTAAAGCCCCAACCGCTGGCTGAAGGTGTTCTTATCCACTGCCTCCTGCATCGTCTGGAAATTGTCCAGCGCGAAGCCCGGTGCAAGCTGATGGAAGACGGTACGCATCTGCTGGGCTACAGGAATGCTGCCGCGCGTCTTCACCACAAATGTCACCACTGTCTTGAGCAGCGCCTGGTAGAAGAGGGACGTTGTTGGAATCTGCTGTTGCGGCAGCAGCACTAAGGGCTGAATGGCCCCACCCACGCTCGAATCCACCTGGTCTGCCAGGACGCCAACAATGGTGTACGGCTTGATCATGCCGGTGTCTTTGCCGCCCAGGTTGATCTGCTTCCCCAACGGGTCTTTGTCTGCGAAATACTTCTTGACCAGGGTTTCGTTGACAACAGCGACAAAAGGCGTTGTGAGGGTGTCCGAGTCACCCACCACCCGGCCCCGCACAGTCGGGGTTCCCATTGCTCGCGAGTAATCGCCGCTCACGGCGGAGACTCTCGCTTGAGGGTGATGAGAACTGTCTGTAGGCTGACCGAGGATATCAAAACTCGAGTGCAGATCCATGCCCGATAGCGGCGGAGAGGTCGCCATTGCTGCAGCCTCAAAGCCTGGCAGCTGCCTGATGCGGGCAAGCACTGGTTCATAGGTGATCGTCGCAACTGACACTGGCGCGTTCTGGGTATCTTCCGAAACTGACATTCCCGAGAAACCGGCCGCATCCGCGGGCATGGCGGAGAATGTCGTGACGTGCTCAGTCTGGAAGCCCAGATGCGATTGCTCCAGATTCCACAGCGTTCGGAACAGCAAACCCGTTCCTACCAGCAGCAAGGTTGAAAGGGCAACCTCTCCTGCGACGAGCCAGCCACTCAGCTTCCCACCGGTCGACTTCGATCCGACACCGCGTGAAGCCGCCTGCAGCGCAATCTGAGGATTGGCCTTCGCTACAAGCAAAGCCGGCAAGAGAGATGACAGCACTGTCGTCACCGCGGCAATCCCCGCCAGCACCAGCAGTACCGTCCAGCGGATGCCGATCGAGTCTGCCATGGGAATCGTCCCGTCGGGCAGCTTCCGAATTCCCATCATCGCCAGCTCGGCCAGGCCTACTCCCACTCCACACCCAAGCACACTCAGCAGAAGTCCTTCGGAGAGCATCTGCCCGACCAGCCTCGATCGACCAGCACCGAGCGCGGCACGCACTGCAAACTCCTGCTGCCTGCTCAGCGCGCGCGCAATCAGCAGATTGGAAACGTTCGCGCAGGCAATGAGAAGCACCAGACCGAGCGCAGCGAAAAGTGCAATCAGCACCGGACGCACCGGCCCCGTCAGGACTTCTTGATAGGGGTCAACCCTGAAGGTTACCGGTTCATGCTCATGAGGCAGGCGAGCTGCAATCGCGCTCACCTCCTGCTGCACTTGCTTTACCGTGGCTCCTTGCCTCATCACACCTGCAACATTGAAGAAGTGATATCCACGATCCTTCAGCATCTCCGGAGTTGGCTGAATCGGCAGCCATACACCCTTCTGCAGATCGGGTCCCATGTTGTCGGGAAAGCGAAAACTCGCCGGCATCACGCCGACTACCATGCTGGGCTTCCCCCCGATTTTCACCACCTGGCCGACGATGTTCTGGTCAGAATGAAATGTCTCTTTCCATAAGCCCTCTGAGAGCAGAACCACGGCCGGTCCGCCCGATAGTCCTTCAGCTTCCGAGAAGGTCCTCCCTAACATTGCCCGGGAACCCAGCATGGTAAAGAGATTCGGCGTTACCCGCGGAGCGACCACGCTGACCGAGGAGTCCTTCGACTCCAGTACGCTTACATCTTCGGCATACCCCGCTACAGTCTCCATCAGCGCGGATTGGGTCTGCACATCCTTGTAGTTCAGCCACGACGTGGATCCGAAGCTGGGCTTGTCCCCGCCAGGCCCAATGAAGACCAGCCGGTCAGAATGCGAGTAGGGCAGCGGCCGGAGCAGAACGGTGTCGATCACCGTGAAGATGGCGGTGTTGGCACCCACGCCAAGAGCCAGAGTCAAGATCGCCAGCAGCGCCATCCCCGGCGTGTTGCGCAATTGTCGAATCGCGTAGCGCAAGTCGTGTAACAGATTCTGCATTCCTAACCCTCCAAAATGCGCGGCCCGGACTAGATCGTATGACGAAATCCAAGCAGTTGAGGTTCCAAACGCAACGAGCTTCTTTCCGACACGAATGCTGGATTTTGGCGGGCGAGGGCCACTGCCCGGAGAAGAACTACCGTCCGAAGCTTGTTCTGCGCGTCCATTTACGGACACCATTCATCCCCAGATATCGGAAGAGCCGAAAGTTGCCACCATCCAACCCGAACCCGGGAAAACTACTAGTTTCCGAAAACGATTTCCTGGGGCGTCGCATGAGCCCGAGCTCACGGTGATCAAGTACTTATACCTAGTAGATAAATTGATTTTCTAGGCAGAGGGTCCGCTCTAATCGACCTGAAGAATCGAGTCACAAAACGTTGACAAACATGTTTCAAAGGCGCAAGAATACCTGCGCTGAAGATAACGCTTGCCGGGAAACAGCCAAGAATCGAAATTGACGCTTGCCTGCTTCCCGGAATAGCGGCCTCGGCATATTCATACGGTGTGCTCGATAAGAACTGACCCGTAGAAAAGCTAGAAGAGAACCACCTTCGCACACCCAGCCGGTAAACGAACACGCGGCCTGCAAGACTGACGTCAGACTTCCCTACCCTCTGTCGCGGACACGCGCCGTGACCGAAGGGCTGTCGTCCGTGAGAAGCATCGAAGATCGTCCGAAGAAAACATGAAAAAACTCAGGTGATCTCGAGATCGGGTCCCGCCGCCGCCAGACTCCTGGCTGCGGAAGGGTCAGGTTCGAACTGAAAGTCACTTACTGAAACGGCAATCGGCGCCCGGGACGCGGTCTCCGGACGCATCAGGAGTCGTTTGCTTAGGAGGCAAACAATGTATCTCTTCCCCCTTCGCGGGAGAAATCTCGCATCAACCCATAAGTACTCAGCACGACGCTGGCGTTCATTTTTGACGCTTTCAGCAGTCCTGACAGCACTCGCTTTCCTCGCGCCCGAATTGCGCGCGCAGGAGAACGCGGTCCTCACCGGAACCGTTACGGATCCCAGCGGGGCGGTGATTCCCAACGCTACCGTCGTTCTCACGGACACCGCCACCGGACAGGAAAGGCAGTCTACCTCGAACGGGGCCGGGATTTATGTATTTGCGAACCTCGCGCACGGCACCTTTAACGTGACTGCCACCGCTCAGGGCTTTCAGAAATACTCCAAAACGGGAGTTGTGCTGAACGTCGCCCAGACCCGTCAGGAAAATGTGACCATGGCCGTTGGCAGCCAGGCACAAACCGTCACCGTCGAAGCCAACTCCCTCCAGGTCCAAACCGAGACTAGCGAAGTCAGCAACCTGATCAACGGCGAAGAGGTCTCGCAGCTCTCCACGAACGGCCGCAACATCACCTCACTCGCCGCTCTTGGCCTCGGCGTCTCCAACAATCTTCCTCAGTTTGGCGGCGTAGATGCGCTGACCTCGTCCAACGCCATCGAATTCAACGGAACACGTCAATCGCACAACATCTACCTGATTGACGGCGCTGAGCAGAACGATCGCGGCTGCGGCGGCTGCTTCATGAATCTGCCTTCGCAGGATGCGATTGCCGAGTTCCGCACTCTCGACAGCAATTACAGCCCCGACTACGGCATTGGTTCCGGCGGTACCGTCACCATGGTGATCAAGTCCGGCGGCAAGCAGTATCACGGCGAAATCTACGAGTTCAACCGCAACACGGCTTATAACGCAAACGACTATTTCCTCAAGCGGTCGGGGAAAGAACGTCCAAAATTCCAGCTCAACGAACCGGGAGCAAACCTCGGCGGCCCGATTCCATTCACCGGAGGGCGCACCTTCTTCTTCGTGAACGAAGAGTGGCGTCGCCTCATCCAGGGCAGCGCACCGTCGATCGCCAACACGATCATGGCGGATAACTTCCCGACAGCCGGACAGAACCTCGCCTATACCTCTCCGAACGGAACCGCTCCTCTCGTACCGAAGACAACCGACCCGGCGAAGCTCGCTATTTACTCAGCGAACGGACTGACTCCTGGCGCGCCCTTCCCAACAAACGGGGACGGCACCTACAACATCCCGGCCGCGGTGATGGATCCAAACTCCATCCTCGAAGTTAACTCCGGCGCCTTCCCTCAACCCAATCTCGGCACCAATCAGTACATCGCCTCGATTCCGCAGCCTGAGAATGTTCGCGAGGACGTGGTCCGCATCGATCACACCATCAACCAGAAATTTCAATTGATGGGCCACTTCCTGCACGACTCGATGACCAAGACCTTCTTCCCGCCGCTGTGGAGTTCGAGCACCTATCCCACGGTGGGAACCACGATGCAGAACCCCTCGTACACTGCGGTGATTCGTCTTACCCAGACCTATTCGCCAAACTTGCTCAACGAAACATCGTTCCTCTACGGCGGGAACAAGATCAACCTGACTCCGATTGCAGGTCAGGGCGGATCATTCCAGATCCCCAGCGGCTGGACGGCCAGCAGCTTCTTCCCGGTCGCAAATAACGCCGGCAACGACATGCCCGAGATCGACCTGCAAGGCTCGCCGCTCAGCGTGACGTGGACGGAAGCCTACTTCCCCTGGAAGAACGGCTACGAAGGCTTTGAATATCGTGACGACCTGACATGGAACAAGGGCCGTCATCAGTTCAAGTTCGGCGCCAACTGGCTTCACGACTACAAGAATCAGCAACTCCAGGCAAATACGCAGGGCACTGCTGCGTTCAACTCCAGCAACAAGAACTTCTCGGGCGACTCTTACATCGACTTCCTGCTCGGCGACGCTTCGAGCTTCACGCAGTTGCAGGACCTGGCCGGCAAGCACTGGGTCAATAACAACTATGGCGGCTATGCCAACGACAACTGGCACCTCACGCCGCATTTCGTTCTGAATATCGGTCTGCGCTTCGACGGCATGCCTCACGCATTCGAGCGCTATGACGCATTCGCCAACTTCGTTCAGGCAGATTACGACAGGTCGCAGGGATATCCGCTCAACAACACTCCTGGTGATCCCAACCTGGGCACTATTCGCCCGGAGTTCCTCACCACGTTCTCGAAAACCGGCGACCAGCCCTTCTACCTCAACGGTATCCGTGCAGCCGGGGTCAACGGCTTCCCGCGCGGCAACGTAGAGAATCGCTACTTCACCTGGCAGCCGCGTGTCGGCTTCAACTGGGATGTTTTCGGCGATGGCAAGACCGTGCTTCGCGGTGGCGCCGGCGTCTTCTACGAACGAGTTCAGGGCAACGACGTATACAACGCCGCTTTGAATCCGCCCTTCGCATATCAACCATCGGCGCAGAACGTCTACTTCTCTGATCCGCACACCAGTGCAGTCACCGGAGCAACGACTTCACAGACCTTCCCCTCGACCCTTACTGCAATCAACTACAACTACCCGCCGCCGGGCACCATGGACTACAGCTTAGGCATTCAGCGCCAACTCGCTCCCTCAGTCGTCGCGGTCATACAGTACGTTGGCTCCGATGGATGGGACCAGAATAACGATCGCGCTGTGAATACACTGCCGCTGAATGACATCACTAATCGGCAGGCAGTTGCGGGTGGAGCGAACGCCAACCTCTACAGAAACTACCCTGGATTCGCCGGGATCACCCAGGAAGAGAATGAAACCCACTTCAACTACAACTCGTTCCAGGCCGGTCTTCGCATTGAAAACCGCTGGGGCCTCACCACGCAGTTCTCGTATACGTATGGGCATAACATCGACGAAGTGACCAACGATCTCGGCGGCCTTTCCAATCCGTACGATCCTAAGTATGACTGGGGTTCGGATACCGGCTTCGATCGCCGTCACATCTTCAACGCCAGCTACGTCTACTCGCTACCCTGGTTTAAGCACAGTGGCAACGGACTCGCACGCACCCTCGTCGGTGGTTGGCAGATCTCGGGAATCACGTCAGCATCGACGGGCCTGCCTCAAACCATTACCTACAACGGCGCAGACACCGTCGGTCTCGGTGGCGGCTTCACCAATCGTCCCGACAAGGTCAGCGCGGTGAAATACCCCAAGACGGCGGGGGCGTGGTTCGATAAGAGTGCATTTGCAGATCCCATCGCACCGTGGAATGGCGGGTCCAACCAGGGATTCGGCAGCACCGGGAAAGATTCTGTCCTTGGCCCTGCTTTGATCAACGAGAACCTGTCGTTGTTCAAGATGTTCGCGCTTACCTCGCACGAAGGTCCGCGCATCGAACTTCGCTTCGAGTCGTTCAACACGTTTAATCACACGAACTATCAGGGCATCGATCGCGCCTCACACGATGCCAACTTCGGCCAGGTGACATCTGACTATGGTCCGCGGCTGCTCGAACTGGGCGGCAAATTCATCTTCTGAGTTTGTGGTGTGCCGGGAGGGAGGCTTCGTCCTCCCTCCCTCTTTTTTTGCTCTGTTGACTATGCGCCTCTTACCATTCACCGGGGGGACTTCAACACCATGCGTTTGCAGCGAACTCTATTTGCCCTAGCGTTCCTCTTCCCATTCATCGCACCTTCGCAGCAGCCGGAGTTCAAGAATCCTGCGGAGATAAGCAAGCCGAACGGCTATAGCCACGTGGTAATTGTTGACCATAGCAAGCTCATCTTCATCTCCGGCCAGGTCGGCATGGACAAGGATGGCAAGATCAGCAGTGACTTCGCCACTCAGGCGCGTCAGGCATTCGCTAACATCCAGTCCGCGCTTGCCGCCGCCGGAGCCAAGCCAGCCAGCCTCGTCAAGCTGAACTACTACGTCGTCGGCCTCAATCACGACAAGCTGCTCGCCATCCGGGAAGCCCGCGACAAGATTGTCGACAAAGGTCATCCACCTGCAAGCACGCTGGCTGGAGTTCAGGCTCTTTTTCGCGACGATGTTCAGCTCGAAATCGAAGCGGAAGCAGTCCTTCCCTGATAGATCTCGATCCGCCAGTCATCTCACTGCGTTCACCATCGTTCTGCGCTTAGTATGCATTCGGAGAAATGACCTTCATGCGCCTGCATCCAGCTTTTCTTACTTTCACTATGCTGCTTCCTGCCGCCATCTACTCGCAGCCACCCGCTCAGACATCAACGCCTGCTCCCACTGCAGAAGAGGTCAAAGCCGCGGCAGGACTGCCGTTCCGCAATCCTTCGCTTTCGGTCGAAAAGCGCGTCGATGATCTAGTTGGGAGGCTGACTCTCGAAGAGAAAGTCTCGCAGCTTATCGATCGTGCGCCGGCGATTCCTCGTCTCGATATACCCGCATACAACTGGTGGAACGAAGGTCTTCACGGCATCGCCCGCTCCGGCTACGCGACCCTCTTCCCGCAAGCGATCGGGAACGCCGCCACGTGGGACGTACCACTGCTTCATTCCATCGGCGAAGTCGTCTCAACTGAAGCCCGCGCCAAGTACAACGACGCTATCGCACACAACAATCACGACCGCTACTTCGGCTTGACTGTCTGGTCGCCGAACATCAATATCTTTCGCGATCCGCGCTGGGGCCGCGGCCAGGAGACCTACGGCGAGGATCCTTTCCTTACAGCCCGTCTCGGAACCGCTTTCGTGGAAGGCATCCAGGGCGATGACCCGAAATACTTTCGCGCCATTGCCACGCCTAAGCACTACGCGGTGCACAGTGGTCCCGAATCAACTCGACACAAAGCCAACGTTGACCCCACTCCGCATGATCTCTGGGATACCTACCTTCCCGCCTTCCGCGCCACCATCGTCGAAGGCAAGGCCGACTCCATCATGTGCGCTTACAACCGCGTGGACAACATTCCCGCCTGCGCCAACAAGATGCTTCTCGGCGACATTCTGCGTGGCGACTGGCACTTCAACGGCTTCGTTACCTCTGACTGCGGCGCGATCAGCGACTTCTACGAGTCATACGGCCATCACTACTCGCCCGACGCTCCCTCCGGATCAGCCGCCGGTATCCTCGCCGGAACCGACACAGACTGCGGCACCGAGTATCGCGCGCTCACGGATGCTGTGCACAAGGGTCTGGTCACGGAAGCTCAGATCGACGTTTCCCTCAAGCGGCTCTTCACCGCACGCATGAAGCTCGGCATGTTCGATCCGGCAGAGCAGGTTCCGTTCTCGAAGATGGCCATGTCGCTGGTGAACTCGCCGGAGCACGCCGAGCTTGCTCTTCGTGCAGCACGCGAGTCCATGGTGCTGCTTAAGAATGAAAGGCACTTTCTGCCGCTTGATCCAGCAAAGCACCAGACCATCGCTGTCATCGGCCCGCTTGCCGGGTCGCGCGTCGCGCTTGAAGGCAACTACAACGCGATCCCGCTGCACCCGCTTCTGCCGATCGATGGAATCGAGTCGGAGTTCGGCCACGATCACGTGCTCTACGCACAGGGCGCAACCTACATCGCCAGTGGCGACCTTCCGGTTCCGCGAACGATGCTCCGAGCCGCATCGGACTCCACTGTTGACGGCCTCGAGGGCCAGTATTTCTCTAAGCCCAGCTTCGACGGCGCTCCCGCCATGGTCCGGATCGACAAGGAGATCGATTTCGATTGGGCTTTCGCCAATCCCGTCGAGCCTTCCGACACTTCCAAACAGGCATTCGCTGTCCGCTGGGTGGGCGCTCTGCGATCGCCGGTAGCCGAAACGCTCAGGCTGCAGTTCCGTTTGCCCATCTGCTATCCCTGCCAGGACAAGCTGAAGTTCGCCGTCTACCTCGACGGTAAAAAACTCGAACCGGTTGCACCGCCCACTCCTACCGCGACCAAACTCCCGCCCTCCGGCCGCAACTATGGAGCGATCCAGCATTTCTCGGTTCCATTCGCTGACACGCGCCCCCACGAACTTCGCATCGAATACGTTCAATCCGCTCGCATCAACGGTGCCGGTCTCTCCTTCGAATGGACGCCTTCGCCCGATCTTCTGCTCAAGCAGGCGGAAGAAGCCGCATCCAAATCCGATGTAATCATCGCCTTTGTCGGACTCACGGCACGCCTCGAAGGTGAAGAGATGAAGGTCGATGCCAAGGGCTTTGCTGGCGGTGACCGCACCGACATCGAACTTCCAGATGTTCAGGAGCAGATGCTCGAAGCTGTGGCGAAAACCGGCAAGCCTGTCACCGTCGTTCTGCTCAACGGCAGCGCCCTCGCCATGAACTGGGCCCACCAGAACGCCCGCGCACTCCTCGAAGCGTGGTACCCCGGCCAATCCGGCGGACAGGCTATCGCCGAAACCCTCAGCGGCAAGAACAATCCCGCCGGCCGCCTCCCGGTCACGTTTTACCGAAGTCTCGATCAGCTGCCGCCCTTCGACGACTACTCGATGGCCAATCGCACCTACCGCTACTTCAAGGGCAAGCCGCTCTATGCCTTCGGCGATGGACTAAGCTACACGACGTTCACCTACTCCGGCCTGAAACTATCGTCCACAAAGCCGAATGCCGGCGACACTCTGACCGTTGAGACCGATGTGAAAAACACTGGATCCGCAGCCGGGGACGAGGTCGCTGAGCTCTACCTCATTCCGCCTCAAACTGCGCTTTCTCCGAAGCAGGCCCTCGCAGGTTTCCAGCGCTTTCACCTGAAACCCGGCGAAACAAAACACATCACGTTCCACCTCGATCCGAGGACGCTGTCGCAAGTTGACGAGAAGGGAATTCGCGCCGTAACAGCAGGCGAATACAAGTTTTCTGTGGGCAGCTCTCAATTGGGCGGCGACCTCGGCTCCTCCGCCATCTCCGCTCCATTCACCATCGCCGGTACCCACCGAATACCTCACTGAAATTAAGTAACTTACACCCCGGGTGCCACACTGCGCGTCCGGGGTTGCTCCCTCCCCGTCCGATCCCCGCTCCGCAAGCCCTTCACCTCCATCACAAAACACAGAAAACTGGGAACTAGCGACTGGAAACTCGATTATTTGTTGCAACAACTATCTCCCTCGCGCATCCAAGACTTCTGAAAGGAGCCACCCTATGGCAACCACCACCGCGAATCCCGCAGCAATCACCACCTGGAAACTTGACCCCGCTCACTCCCACGCCGAGTTCAAGGTCAAGCACATGATGATCTCCAACGTGAAAGGCAGTTTCAACGGCCTCACAGGCGTTCTGACCGAACACGAGACGGACAAGACCCTCTCCACCATCGAAGCTTCGATCGACGTAAATACGGTCGCAACCGGCGACGCCCAGCGCGACGCACATCTTAAGAGCGCCGACTTCTTCGACGCCGCCCAGTTCGGCACCATGTCCTTCCGCTCCACCAAAGTTCAGCCCAACGGCGATGGCGGCTACAACGTGACCGGCGACCTCAGCATTCATGGCCAGACCCGGCAGCAGGTTTTCGTCGTTGAGGGCCCGACAGCACCCGGCAAAGATCCATGGGGGAACACCCGCATCGGCCTTTCCGCCACGACAAAGATCAACCGGAAAGACTATGGCCTCAGCTGGAATGCGGCGCTCGAGACAGGCGGCATCCTGGTAGGCGACGACGTGAATATCACCATCGAAGCGCAGTTTATAAAGCAGTGATCAGTTGTCAGTGATCAGTGTTCAGCAAGAACAACGGCACGGGTCTCCCCGTGCCGATTCGATTTCTCAGTAAGTTCAGTTCCAGTGTCAGAAGCCGAAGCGTGAACACTGATCCCTGAACACTGACCCCTGCCCTACGGATAGATCCTGTGCAGCATGCGCGCAAACGGAATTGTCTCGCGCACGTGCTCCAGTCCGCATATCCACGCAACGGCGCGCTCGATGCCCATTCCAAACCCCGAGTGCGGGACCGATCCATACCGACGCAGATCCAGGTACCACTGGAAGGCTTCGAGCGGCAGGTTGTGGTCTTCAATCCTGCTCTTCAACAGCTCATAGCTCGACACGCGTTGCGATCCGCCGATCACCTCGCCGTATCCCTCTGGCGCCAGCACATCCACGCATAGCGCGAAGTTGGGATCCTTCGGGTCTGGCTCCATGTAGAAAGCCTTCACGGCTGCTGGATAGCGGTGCACCATCACTGGCTTGTCGAACTGCGAGCTCAGCCATGTCTCATCCGGCGAACCAAAATCGTTTCCGTATTCAAACGGCTGCTCGAGCACTCCCTTCGCGTGCGCCTCATTCAGCATCTTCGCCGCTTCGTCATAGCGCAGCCGCGGGAACGGAGGGGTGATCTGTTTCAGCTTCTCCACATCGCGACCGATCACTTCCAGTTCCGGCGTGCGGTTCTTGATCACGCTCTGCACGATATGCGAGATGAAGTTCTCAGCAAGTTCCATCAGCCCGTCGAGGTCGCAATACGCAACCTCGGGCTCGATCATCCAGAACTCGGTCAGATGCCGCCGCGTCTTCGACTTCTCGGCGCGGAATGTCGGCCCGAAGCTATACACCTTCCCTAAGGCCAGTGCCGTCGACTCGATGTACAACTGACCTGACTGCGTAAGGAATGCCGGATCCCCGAAGTAGTCCACGGGAAACAGAGTCGAGGTTCCCTCGCACGCCGCCGGCGTCAAAATAGGTGGATCAGTTCGGATGAACCCGTTCGAGTCAAAGTACTCCGCCGCCGCCCGCATGATCTCCGCGCGAATGCGCAGGATCGCCGACTGCCGGGGCGAGCGCACCCACAGGTGCCTCCGCTCCATCAGGAAGTCGACCCCATGCTCCTTCGGCGTAATCGGGTACGGCTCAGTCTCCGGCACACGCTGAACGACTTCCACGTTCTCGACATCCAATTCGTAACCGCCGGGTGCGCGCTTGTCCGCCCGCACCTTTCCCGTGACGATCACTGACGACTCCTGCGTGAGCCCTTTCAGCGTCTCGAAGACTACTGCCGGAACGCTCTTCACATGTGCTACTCCCTGCACGGTGCCGGTCCCGTCCCGGAAAATGGGAAAGATCAGTTTCCCGCTCTCGCGCGAGTTGTAAAGCCACCCGCGAATCTGCACGGACTGGCCTTCAAACTTTCCCAGCGTTGCAATCGTCGCAACCGGCGCATTAAGCTTGGTCGTCTCAGTGGTTCCAACCGTCTCTTCTGACATATCTTCGGCTCTCGGATCTTCAAAATCGAAATGCAGTCGGGTGCCCCATCCATTTCGCATCAGCGAATGATTGGGAACAGTGAACGCAACAAACCAGACCCTCTAGGATAAACCTCGTTCGCTCCACAGCCCCCGATCACTCTCGCAGCATCCTGCCCGCTTGATTTATCGTCCATACACATATGGCGACCACTAATCCTCAGCCGGTCACGACCAACCAGCCTCATCCCACGCCCGAAGCCGAAGAGGTCTTTCGCCGCTGGGTTCGCTTCCTCGATGAGGAGTTCTACCGCCATCGCTCGCCCGAGCGGCGCGCTGAAATCGTCCGCGATCAGCTCTACCAGCTCTACCTTGGCCGTCCCCATGGCTCCAAACCCAACGTCTCCCTCACCAGCGAGCTTCCCGGCAACGTCCTCAGCTACTCGCTCGATCCCGAAAACGTCACCCTCGACGCCCAGTACTTCAACGACATCGATCCGGTCGAGTTCGCGATCCGCAAGCCGCTTATCTGGTTCTGGAAGATGTTCGACCGCTCTCCAATCGGCCTGAATGTCTGGCTCGGACTTCGCTTCCGCTGCATGCTGGCGCGCCACATCTTCGACCACATGGGCTCGGGGGTGAAGATCCACCACGGCGTCGACCTGACTTACGGCTATAAGCTCTCCATCGACGACGGCGCAGTGATCCACCAGGGCGTGCTGCTTCACGATCGTGGCGGCATCAAGATCGGCAAAAATGCGGTGATAGGGTCTTTCGCCCGCATCTTCTCGCACAGCTACTCAGACAGCAACAAGGAAGAAGACGTGAAGCTTCAGCCCACCACCATCGGCGACGGAGCCCGCATCGGCAGCCACGAAATCATCATGGGCGGCGCCAACATCCCTGCCAACCAGGTGGTAGGGCACTATCCCGCGTTCAAGGTCTAGGCACTACTGCTCAGCTGGACTTACTCCTCCGTGAACGACGAAGCGGTCCAGATAGTCGAACAGCAATTGCCGGTGCTCCTTCATATACGCTGGATAGTCCTGTGCGATGTCCTTGTCCGCACCATTTACCAGAATCCAGCAGTCAAGCATTCCCGCATCGTTGACAGCGATCAGGTTGCGCAAGCCCTCATCCAGTTTCGACGGTTTGATCTTTTTCTCTTTCACGCTGCTTGCCACGACGCTCAGTGCGGCATCTTCCTCTTTCAATGTGTGCCGATATTCTCCCTCATTCGGAAAGTTCTTCTTGAATGTGTCTCCCCGGTAGGACGCGCGAATGAGCGAATACATCATCCACGCAGACCCTCCCGGATTCTTCTTGTCATCCAGCGCTCCGATATCAATCGTGATGTTGGTAGTATTTGGCTTCTTCGAATCGACTTGGGGGGGCAACGGTCTATCAATCCTGGGAGGCACGATCGTGGCCTTTTCCGTCTGCGCCCACTGTTGAATCCCTTGCCATGCCAGCCGGCTGTACGGCTCGGCGACGACGGCCTGGATGAATTTTTCCTTCGCAGCCATCGGCTTTCTGCCATACCGGAGAATCGCGTCACCCCAGTACCGATACGCGGTCTCTCGATTCGGATCGATGGCGATCGCCTTCGCAAACCACTTCGCGGATGTAGCCAGATCCTTCTGCGCGAATGCCGAGTCACCCGCGTAGAGTGCAGCTTGGTAAAGATGCGGATCCGCCTCTAGAGCAGCCGCATACTTCGCGATCGCGGTCTCGTAGTCGCCCGCGCCGTACGCTTTTTCGCCTTCCTTCACGAGATCTCTACCCGGGCTTGGCCCAGCGACAGCATCCAGCGCCACTGCCGGATCGCTGTTGGCCATTAGCTTCATGAACTCTTTGGGATCACCTAGCTCCACCGCCCGCTTCGCTGCATCCCTCATGCGCGTGCGAACATTCACCGCTTCCGGCCCATCATCCAGCTGCAGTGACTTCGCCCCCAGGCAATCCGCGAGCCGCTCATAATAAAGGTATTCTTTGGGTTGCGCCTTCGTAATCTCCTCGTACAGCGGTAGTGCCTCGAGCTTTTTCCCGGCTAGATAGAGCGCATTCGCCTTTGCCGCTTCATCACCTTGCGCTGAAGCGCATCCCACAGTCACACACAGACAAGCAACCACGACCCAACTCCGCATTAGGCTCCTTTCGTTCGAGACCCTGGAGTTACAAACGTGAATTCGTTGACAGACTGGTTGTTGATTTAGACACCGCCGGCTGACGTTTCGGGAACATTTCCTCCGAAAACACATCCGCCGACCCATCATGCTAACCTGAGCTTTCCGTATCAGGGGAGCATCTTTTGCAGTCTGCTCAGTTTGCAATTGCGGTCTTTGAGTTCGTCCTGCTTATCTTCTCGCTCAGCTTTCACGAGTGCTCCCATGCCTGGATGGCTTCGCGCCTCGGCGATCAGACAGCCCGGCTTCAAGGCCGTGTCACACTCAATCCCATCAACCACATCGATGTGGTCGGCACTCTTATTCTTCCCGCCATCATCATCTTTGGTCCATTCATTGGCTTCACCATGTTCAGCGGTGTCCTTATCGGTTGGGCCAAGCCCACCCCCGTCATAACGCGCAACTTCACCAAAATTCGCCGGGACGACAACCTCACCACTCTCGCCGGACCGGTCTCAAACCTGATTCTTGCTGTTGCCGCCATCCTCATCTTGCTCTTCATCAATCATTTCATTCCCAACGGGCGCCAGATCGTGATCCTTACGATGCGAGGCCTTCTGCTACCCGGAGCAAACTCGTCGGTGCAGGCAGTAGTTCTCCTGGGTATCGCCGCTGTCCAAATCAATCTTGCTCTGCTCGTCTTCAATTTGCTTCCTATTCCGCCCCTTGATGGAAGTCGCCTGTTGCGCAATGTGCTTCCGTACAACGCGGTCCAGTCCTACGATCGAATTCCTGTCTGGGTAAGCTGGCTTCTGATGTTCGTGATCGGAGGAATCATCATAAGGATGTTTCTTGGCCCAGCTGATGCCCTTGTCGGCGCGATCTTGACCAAAGGCTGACCCGACTCGCCAAGCCGCTACAATGGACGAAGCCTCACTTTGACGTTTTCAATCAAAACGGCTGCTTATCCCGGCGCCTTTCCGGACTAGAACACAAGAATGTCTGACTCCGTAAATTCATCCTCACGCCCGCGCGTTCTCAGCGGCATGCGCCCCACGGGCAAGCTCCACCTCGGCAACTACATGGGCGCGCTCGCCAACTGGGTCAAGCTCCAGGATGGCGGCCAGTACGAGTGCTACTTCTTCATTGCAGACTGGCATGCCCTCACAACCGATTACGCCGACACCTCGAATTTCCTCACAAACACGGGGGAGGTCATCCTCGACTACCTTGCTGCGGGTCTTGATCCGGCCAAATCGGTCCTCTTCGTCCAGAGCCATGTTCCTGCCCACGCCGAGTTGCACCTGCTCCTCAGCATGATCACCTCCGTCGGCTGGCTCGAACGCGTGCCCAGCTACAAAGAGCAGCAGGAAAACCTCGTGGGCAAAGATCTCAGCACCTACGGTTTTCTTGGCTACCCGCTCCTGCAGGCAGCCGACATCCTGATGTACCAGCCGAAGTACGTGCCCGTAGGCCAGGATCAGGCCGCCCATGTCGAGCTCACACGCGAAGTAGCGCGGCGCTTCAATAATCTCTACAAACTCGATGGTCGCGAGGTGCTTCCCGAGCCAGACGTGCTGCTAACTCCTTCGCCGAAGCTTCCCGGCACCGACGGCCGCAAGATGTCCAAGAGTTACGGCAACACCATTATGCTCACGGACCCCGAGCCTGAGGTGCGTCAGAAACTCAAGACGATGGTCACCGACCCGGCCCGCATCCGACGCAAAGATCCCGGCGACCCAGACAAATGCCCCGTCGGCGATCTTCACAAGGTCTTCTCCGCGCCCGAGACACTCGCCAAGGTCTATGAGGGCTGCCGCTCCGCGGGCATCGGCTGCATCGAGTGCAAAGGTTGGGCCGCCGACGCGCTCGTACAGGTTCTCGCTCCCATCCAGGAACGTCGCGCAAAATTCACGCCGAATGAAGTGGAAGATATCCTCAAGGACGGCGCCGGTCGTGCGCGCAAACGAGCCGAGCAGACCATGACCGAGGTACGCACCGCGATGCAACTGACACCCGCGGCGAAGTAAGCTCGATAGACGGTAATCCCCCAGCAGAGATTCTGAATTGATTGAAGAAAAACAAAATCCCGAAATAGAGCCCACAGACCCCGCAGAAAAGCCGGTTCAGGAACCCGATCCTCAACCGCAGCCCGTCGATGATCCCGAACCGGGCCATCGCGGACCCGTGAGCGATCCTGAACCCGGGCCCGAGCCGGAGCCAGATGCTCCCCAGCCTTCGCCTGAACCGCCTCAGGGAGATCCACCGAGCCATGAGCCGGGAGTGAACGCCGCACCGCCGCTCGTTCTCACATCGAAACCGGTTGCCGAAAAGGAAGCCGCCAAGCCCGCGTCCGCAAGTGTGCCGAAGAAGAAGCCGGAAGACCCACCTGAGCAGTCCCCGTTCTCCGTCACGGTCGGTCAAGTCTACGACGGTCCTCTCGATCTCCTGCTCGATCTCATTCGCAAGCAGGACATCGACATTTACGACATTCCAATCTCGAAGATCACCGCGCAGTTTCTCTCTTACGTCGATCAGCTCAAAGCCACCGACGTCGACGTCGCCGGCGACTTCATCTACACCGCTTCGCTTCTCATCCACATCAAGAGCAAGATGCTCCTGCCGCGGGCACCTGCCGGACCGGACGATGCCGCTGAAGATCCACGCCGCGAACTCGTGGAACGCCTCCTCGAGCACGAGCGTTTCAAGAACGCTGCCCAGATGCTTCAGCAGAAGCAAATGCTTGAAGCCGCCACCTGGACCAATCCAGGCGTTCGCGAATTCAAAGACGATGCTGCAGCTGAACCCGAGATCGCCGCTGACACCGTCGACCTTGTCCGCATCTTTCGCGATATCCTCGATCGCGCCCGCAAACGTCCCACCTTTAATGTGCAGGACGATGCCGTCACCGTCGGCCAGATGATTCAGTTCCTCACGCGCCGCCTTTCCATGGAGGATCGCCCTCTCGCGCTGCGCCGGCTCCTCGCCCACACCAAGTCATCGCGGGCACTTGTCGCCATGTTCTTGGCTTTGCTCGAGCTCGTTCGCCTTCAGGCAATTCTTCTCCGTCAGGACAAGGCGTTTTCGGAAATCTTTATCAAGAAAAGCACCGGATTTGACTCTGTCGTAAGCGAAGGCATCCCCACCGCGACCGACGAATGGCGATAGCGCGGATTTCGAAAAAGTCCTTGTCAAAAAAGCGCTACCTTTCGGTTGCACAGTGATCGGTCGCTCATACCGGCGCGTCTCACGCAACCTGATAGTTGCACATTATTGGCCCGTAATTGGCGCGCTTTCGAAGCAGAATTCCGATTTTGAGCATATTCTTGCTATTCGCTGCAGATTCGGTGCAATCCCAAGACAAAGAGTAAGCAATTAACACGATTTTAACGAACACTTAAACCAATGATGTAGATGGGTTTAGTAGGGGGCAGCATCCCACGACTCCGGGATGCACTGCACAGAAATGCCCGGCATCCCGTATAGAATCAGCACTGGCGGTGCCTCGAAGAAGAAACCGCGCATCAAACAACTGTGGCTCGAATACGGTTGTTGGGGTTTTATGCAATCCTTTTTTGATTGTCCCTCCTGCTCCGATCCCAGATCGTTCCATCCCCATTTTCCCCAAAAACGTTTCACGGACTCCGCGTTGTTCCTCCCCGCGCAATGTAGCGAGTCGTTTTCAACTGCGTCGGGAGAAATCTGATGGCGGCCACCACCGCAACAGCACTTCCTCGTCCTTCAATACTCGACCGCAAGATCAAGCACCGGCCGAGCAAAAAGGGGCTCATCGCGTTTCTTTCCGCTGTTGCCGCGGGCGTGGTCTATATCGTCTTCCACGTCGCTCACGACCTTAACGCGGCATCCATCACGAGTTACGCGCCGTACCTGATGCTGGGAATGGCGCTTCTCATTGCGCTTGGCTTTGAATTCGTCAACGGCTTCCACGACACAGCCAACGCGGTCGCCACGGTTATCTATACCCATTCGCTCGAGCCCAACGTCGCTGTCGTCTGGTCGGGCCTCTGCAATCTAGCTGGAGTACTCCTCTCCTCCGGTACCGTGGCCTTCGCCGTCATCACGCTGTTGCCTGTTGAGCTGATTCTCCAGGTAAGTTCCGGCGCTGGTTTCTCCATGGTCTTCGCGCTTCTGATCGCCGCCATCCTGTGGAACCTCGGAACGTGGTGGCTTGGTCTTCCCGCGTCAAGCTCGCACACTATGGTCGGCTCCATTATCGGCGTCGGAATTGCCAACCAGCTCCTCATGCCGCATACCGGAACCTCGGGCGTCGACTGGGAACAGTGCATCAAGGTCCTCAAGGCCCTGCTCATCTCTCCGCTCATCGGATTCGTCTTCGCAGGCATGCTCATCCTGCTCGCCAAGCAGGTCGCGAAGTTCCCCGAACTCTACGAGGCGCCGAAAGACAACACGCCGCCGCCGTTCCCGATTCGCGCGCTCATGATCGGCACCTGTACCGGCGTCAGCTACTTCCATGGATCGAACGACGGGCAAAAGGGGATGGGACTCATCATGCTCATCCTCATCGGCACGGTCCCGACCGCGTACGCTCTGAATCACGCGGTAAGTCCGGCTCAGGCCCAGAGCTACATCGTCGCCTCTGAGAGCGCAGGGCAGATTCTGCAGCATCACGCGGATCCCAAAGCGGTTCTGACAGCCAATGCTCGTCAGACCGTAACGGACTACATCCGCACTAAGCAGCTGCAACCAAACACCATCCTCGCGCTTCGCACACTCGTCGACGACACGACGCGCGAGATCAGCCTCTATAAGCAGTACAGGTCAGTCCCGCCGCAGGAACAGGCAAACGTTCGCAACAATATGTATGTTGCAAGCGAAGCGCTTCGCATCATGATCAAGGCCAATGATCCGGCTTTCACTCCGGACGAACGAAAGGCTCTGGAAAGCTACAAAGCAAAGGCGGACACGGCGACCAAGTTCATTCCCGCCTGGGTCAAGGTGGCCGTGGCTTTGGCACTCGGTCTCGGAACCATGGTCGGCTGGAAGCGCATCGTCGTTACCGTTGGCGAGCGCATCGGCAAGGAACACCTGACCTACGCGCAAGGGGCCAGCGCGGGTCTCGTCGCGATGGGAACCATTTTCGCCGCTGACAAGTTTGGCCTGCCCGTCAGCACGACACACATCCTGAGCTCCGGGGTAGCGGGCACAATGGCGGCTAACGGAAACGGCCTGCGCTTCGCAACCATCCGCAACATCGCGGCAGGATGGGTCTTTACGCTACCTGCCGCCGCACTCCTTTCGGGAACTCTCTATTGCCTCTTCCGACTGATCTGATTTGGATCAGGTCAGACTTCAAGGCCGCGCGACTGCGCGGCCTTTTTCATTTGCGGCTGCTTCCGCATATTCATCTTCCCTTCATCCGCCGTTCACATCGGTCAGTAATCCTTGTTGAGTCCGGCGAGTGCCCTCCCCTAACCGCCAGATCAATTCCAGATCAAACCGGAGTTTCATCCAATGGCAGACCTGGCAACCACAGCTGTCGCCCCTCCAATCGGGGCCTCTTTACTCGACCGCAAAAAGCACGCATTTCCCAGTTGGATCACCGGAGCTCTGGTGATTACATCTCTGCTCGGCGGACTCGTCTATGTCGGCTTCCACATCGCCGGAGACATGGGCAACGTCACGGTCGTCAGCTGGTGGCCCTACGTGCTGCTGGGAGTCGCCCTCCTCATCGCCCTGGGCTTCGAGTTCGTAAACGGCTTTCATGACACAGCCAACGCAGTGGCCACTGTCATCTACACACATTCTCTCGACCCCAACATTGCTGTCGTCTGGTCAGGCCTCTGCAACCTTTGCGGCGTCCTCGTCTCTTCCGGTGCGGTCGCTTTCAGCGTGATCACCCTGCTGCCGGTCGAGCTCATCCTCCAGGTCAGCTCCGGCGCCGGCTACGCGATGGTCTTCGCGCTTCTCATCGCCGCAATTCTGTGGAACCTCGGCACTTGGTACTTCGGTCTTCCCGCTTCAAGTTCACACACCATGGTTGGCTCCATCATCGGCGTCGGCTTGGCCAATCAGCTGATGAATGCCCACTCGAACACCTCGGGCGTGGATTGGGAACAGGCCACCAAGGTCTTCAAAGTTCTCCTCATTTCGCCTGCTGTCGGATTTACCGCAGCAGCACTTCTGATGCTGTTGTCGAAGGCTCTCATCAAGTACCCTGCCCTCTACCAGGCGCCGAAAGATAACACACCTCCACCGTGGCCCATCCGGGCGTTGCTCGTGCTCACCTGCTCAGGCGTGAGTTTCTCCCACGGCTCCAACGACGGCCAGAAAGGCATGGGCCTCATCATGCTCATCCTCATCGGCACGGTCCCTACTGCTTACGCTCTGAACCACGCCGTCACTCCCCGCGACGTTCAGCAGTTCGTGGTGGCCTCTGAGAATACCGGCCAGATCTTTAACGCACACGCCGACTCAAAAGGAATCCTCGGCCCTGACGCTCGCGCCACCGTCACCGAATACATCCGCACCAAGCAGTTGCAGCCCGACACGATGATCGCCCTGCGCGAACTGGTGCAGGATCTCAGTCACGAAGTCGCGCTTTACAAGGAGTTCAAAGAAGTTCCTGCGCGGGAACAAGCCAATGTCCGCAACGACATGTACGTGGTCAGTGAGGCGATTCGGCTCATGCAGAAAAGCAAGAACCCTGCATTCACTGCTCAGGAGAACGCCACCCTTACCGCCTATAAGAGCAAGATCGACAAAGCCACCAAGTTCATTCCCGGCTGGGTAAAGGTTGCAGTGGCCCTCGCTCTTGGTTGTGGAACCATGGTTGGCTGGAAGCGCATCGTCGTCACGGTGGGCGAGAAGATCGGCAAGGAGCATCTCACCTATGCACAGGGCGCCTGTGCCGAACTCGTCGCCATGGCCACCATCTCCGCCGCCGACAACTTTGGTCTCCCTGTCAGTACCACTCACGTCCTCAGCTCGGGTGTCGCTGGAACCATGGCGGCCAATCGAAGCGGCCTCCAGATGTCCACGCTCCGTAACATCGCTGCGGCCTGGGTCTTCACTCTGCCGGTAGCGGCTCTGCTCTCCGGAACTCTCTTTTGGGTCTTCCGCCACTTCGCCTGATTCAACCTGCTTTGTCTCCTTTCAAGGGCGTCCACATTGGACGCCCTTTTCCTCGTAAGCTCTGTGGACACATCGCCTCGTCCCGTCCAGTACCATACAAGTGGTACTGATTGCTGCATGAGCCTTAAATCCAAGCTGGAAGCCGTCATTTACGCCTCTGAGGAGCCGGTCACGCTCGCTCAGCTCGCCACCCTTTTCGGAGCGGAGGCAGTGGAATGGGAAACCGAAAGGAAGGCCGCCGAGGAAGCTGCCGCTCAGAGAGCAGCAGCCGCTGCTGCTGCCGCCTCAGTGGATCCCACCCAACCCATCGTGGCAGAGGGCCTTGATTACATTGAGCTTCGGACCGAGGACGGCACCCTCGTCGAGCAGCCGGGATTCGCGGTTCTTCCCGCGTCCGAAACAGCCGAAGAACAACCGTCCGACCCGCAAGCCGGCACCGAGTCGACGATGGAGGTCGCACAAGAAGCGGCTTCACTGGCACAAGAGCCAGACTCTTCAGAGCCTCCCGCGCCGAATGAATTTGTCGAACCCCAAACGCCTGATGCTGCTCCGCTCGACCCCGAAGCCGAGGCCAAACGCCTGGCGCGTCAGCGCGATCGCGACATCAAGGCGATCCTGCGTCAACTCATCGACGAGCTGATCACCGACTACGCCAACGACGAACGTGGCATCGAGATCCGCGAGATCGCCGGCGGCTATCGCATGGCCACCAAGCCCGAGTGTCACGATGCCGTCCGCATGTTCATCAAGAGCCTCAAGCCACCGCTGAAGCTCTCTCTCCCGGCCCTCGAAACTCTGGCGGTCATTGCCTACAAGCAGCCAGTCACTGCACCAGAGGTCAACGAGATTCGCGGTGTAGACTCCTCCGGCGTATTTGGTTCGCTCCTCGCCCGCAAGCTCATCACCACCGCCGGACGCAAACAGGTCATCGGCCGGCCCATCCTCTATAAAACGACCAAAGAATTCCTCATGCGGTTCGGCCTTAAGGACGTCAACGAACTTCCCTCCATGGACGAGTTCGAAAAGATGGCCAGCGAACTTGAAGAAGCAGAACCGACCCCCATCACCGACCCCGAAGCTGCGGAAGCTTACGACACCGAGGGAGATTACGGCCCCGAACTTGACGAGAACGCGCCGGAAGAACCGGACGGCGAATCTCCCCCGCCCGAGAACTCCGCGCCGACCCCGGAACCAGCACTCGAATCTAACTCCAAGACAGAGCCGGCCGAATAGGCCGGTTTTCTTCACCAGACCACGCCGCGCGGCCGTCAAAGCAGGCAGAACCGAGATCCATTCATGAAAAACAGTAAGAAGCAAAGTCCGGATCAGCCCGAGTCTGATCGCCCCGAGCTCGACGAGCCCTTGAACTCTGCTCTGGAGTCGGATGAAGCGACGGACGCCGAAGCCGAATCAGCCGCCGCAGCAAGCGACACTTTTGAGCAAGCCGAAGACGATCTCGCCTCCTCCGGCCTCGAAATTTCTGAGATCGTCGAAGAAGGCGATGAGCCTGCGCCTCAACCTCCCGCTCAGCTTGAACGCCTCCAGAAGATCCTCGCGAAGTCCGGAATCGCCAGCCGCCGTCACGCTGAAGAGCTCATCACTTCAGGTCGGGTTCAGATCAACGGTAAGGTTGTCACCGAACTCGGCAGCAAGGCCGATCCCGCTCGCGATCATATCCGGGTTGACGGCAAATTGCTCCAGGGCTCCGAGCGCCATCGCTACTTCATGCTCAACAAGCCCAAGGGCTACGTCACCACGGTCAGCGATCCAGAAGGCCGCCCCACCATCATGGAGTTCTTCTCCAAGACCCGAGAGCGTCTCTATCCGGTCGGCCGTCTGGATTACCTGAGCGAAGGCCTCCTCCTCGTCACCAATGACGGCGAACTCGCCAACAAGCTCACCCGCGCCGCCTCCGGAGTCGAGAAGACTTATTTAGTCAAAGTCAGCGGCCAGCCTAGCGAAGAAGCCCTCGCTCGTCTCCGCGAAGGGGTGGGGATCCAGAAAGGCAAACCTGGCTCGGGTCGCGTGCAGACAGCTCCCGCCGAGATTCGCCCGTTCAATCCCGGCAAACCCGCCGGCAAACGAGGCCCCTCGCGCCCTGTCGACAATCCCTGGTACGAAGTCGTCCTCATCGAAGGCCGCAACCGCGAACTCCGTAAGATGTTTGAAGAGATCGGACACCATGTCGAAAAGATTCGCCGCGTAGGTTACGGACCACTCGTGCTCGATCTCGAGCCGGGCAAAACCCGTGAGCTCGAACCCGAAGAAGTAGAAAACCTTCGCAAAGCCGCCGAAGGCAAGTACCGCAAGCCGAAGCCCCGGGAACCTCGCAAGCACGAGTTTACCCCGCGTTCCAACCGCCCAGCTTCGAGACCCGCTTTCAATGAACGCCGGTTTGAAGGTGGAAGGCCTCGGGATTTTGGTGGAAGGGATGAACGCCGGCCATTCCGCGGAGACCGACCAGCTTTTCAAAAGCGTTCAGAATCCGGCGATCTTCGGCGGAATGAACGCAGCCAGTTCGGCCCCGCCCCTGATCGCGACCGAGAACCACAGCGCGATTTCCGGTCCGCTCCAGGACGCCCGAATCCCCGCTTCGGGCAAGACCGCTCCCGCACTGGTCCTCGCGAGGACCGCGGACCTAAACCCGAGTGGAACAAGAAGCCGGAGCGCGGAACACGCCCTCCGCGCTTTGATCGCGAAGCCAGACCAGGACGTGCCGCCCCTCGCTCAGACCGGTTTCAACGGCCTGATCGAGGTTCTGAACGCGGCCCGTCCGGTCAATTCCCTCCGCGGTCAAGCGAAGCCTTCCGTCCAAAGAGATTTGACCGTGACCGCGCAGGCGGACCCGATCGTTTTCCCGGTAAAAAGCGCCTCGAAATACGCCCAGCCGACGAGAACTTCGAAAGACCGCTATCAGCAGCGGCACCCGATCGCCAGAGCCAACGCCCGTTCCCGCCACGCACCCGATCACGCCCATTCGATCCCAATCGGGCGGGTGGGCGCAGAAAACCAGACCAGCAAAGCTTCGATCGTCCGCGCAGAGACGATCGCGGTGGCAACTCCCGTGACAACCGTCCACCTCGTCGTGAAAGCGATAGTCGCCCTCGTTTCGACCGTCCCCGCGCTGAAGATCGCGGCAACCGTCGACGCGACGATAGCCGTCCGCCTCGCCGCGATCGTACAGGCGAACAGGGGGCACAACCCCGCTTTGATCGGCCGCGCAGAGAGTCAAGCGGAGGGCAGCGTGGCGAAACTCGCTCGAAACGCCCCGATCGCAGCTCTGATCGCCGTCCGAGTCAGCGTCCCTCCACATCTCGTCCCGGCGGCAAATTCAAAGGAAGCTTCAAAGGCGGTAAGCGAGGTGCTCCCGGCTCAAATCAAGGCGCCACCGGCTCCGGAATTGGCCGACGGCCTGGTTCCCGCCCCGGCGGCAACAGCAGGCCCAAACGGCGCCCGTAGAAGTACTAGCTCGCTTCGCGGTATCCCACCGATCTCGTGAAGCGGGCTTGTTCCCTCAAGATCATGCAACCCCTGAGTTGCGCAAACCGTATGACGCGTCCTATGATCGTTTCCCATGTCCCGAAAAGACCGTAAGCGCATCACCGCCAAGCCAAAAGCCAAAGCTCGCGTCTTTGCCGCACTGGGCGACAAGACCCGCCTCGCCCTCGTTGCTCGCCTATGCTCTGGTGAGGCCGCCTCCATCTCTCTCCTCGCCGACGACTCCAAGCTCACGCGCCAGGCCATAACCAAGCACCTGGGTGTATTGGAACGCGCCGGGATCGTCTCGAGCAAGCAATCCGGCCGCGAGCGTCTTTTCAGCTTCGAAGAAGAGCCGATCAAGGAGCTTCAGCAGTACCTCGCCTCGGTCTCAAAGCAGTGGGAGCAGACAGCAGGTCGCCGCAAATCGCATGCAGAGAAATGAGTTGCCGCACACCCCGGCCTTCTTGTCACCTTCAGGCCCGCCAGCGCATCTAGAGGAATATGAGCATCGAAAAAGCTACATTCGGAGCAGGCTGCTTCTGGGGTGTGGAAGCGACCTTTGCAGCCATCCCCGGCGTCACCTCGACCGCAGTTGGCTACGAAGGCGGAAGTCTGGACCGCCCAACCTACAAAGAAGTCTGCACTGACCAGACTGGCCACGCCGAAGTCGTTGAGCTCGACTTCGATAACGAGAAGATCAGCTACGACAAGATCCTCGACGCCTTCTTCAGTCTCCACGATCCCACGACTCTAAACCGCCAGGGTCCCGACTGGGGCACGCAGTACCGCTCGGCCATCTTCTTCCATTCCCCCGAGCAGGAACAGCAGGCCAAAGCCAAGATCGAACAGCTGACCGCCTCAGGCCACTACTCGCCAAAGCGCATTGTCACCAAGGTGGAACCCGCGCAGACCTTCTGGCGCGCCGAAGAATACCACCAGAAATACCTTGAGAAGCGCGGCCAGGCGAGCTGCCACATTTGAAGACAGTTCCCGGTTCACAGTCGCCAGTTTCCAGCGGATTTCCGGCCGATTTGGAAACTGGTAGCTGGGCACTGGCTACTCCTTCCCTTGCCCCAGCCTCCAGGCCTTGATGAACTTCCAGTGCACGTAGACAGAATGGTTGATGTGCAGTATCAACCCCTCGCGTCCGTCCACAAATCCCAGCCGGAAGAAGTAGTTGTACACAAACGTCGCCGCCGGATTCAGCACCGCATTCCACACGAACGCCGCGACAGACCGACTGATCTTCCCACGCTCAAGCAGCAGCGGAGCGATATCCGAGCTGTACCGGTCCATGTGCTCCAGGTAGATCCCCATCGTCGGATACGCATAGTGGAGCATGTCGCCTTTCAGCTTGCCTTTCGCTCCCGCAAACTGCGGAGTCGAATGCGGGCCCACGCCCTCGCTCAGCCGAGCCACTCCACGCTTGAATAGCCGCAGCTTGTGATCCGGATAGAATCCACCGTGACGGATCCACTTGCCAAAGTAAAGGTTCAAACGCGGAATCCAGTAGGCATCGAATGTTGGCTCTCCCGCGAGCAGGCCCTGAATCTCCCGGTGCAGTTCCGGGGTCAGCACCTCATCCGCGTCCAGCAGCAGAGTCCAGTCGCTAGTACAGAGATCCAGCGCAACATTCTTCTGCTCACCATGTCCACCGAATGCGTGATAGCTGGTCTTCGCCCCAAATGACTTGGCAATCTCAATCGTCCGGTCGCGAGATCCCGAGTCCACTATGACGATCTCGTCTGCCCACTTCACGCTCTCGAGCGTGCGCGGAAGGTTCGCCTCCTCGTTCATGGCGATCATCGCAACCGACAAAGTCTTCCGGGGCATCCCCCGCAGGATAAATCACGCCTGCACTGAGCGATGTCGAAGTGGCTCGACTCTGAAACCTGGGATGTAATCAGAACCGGATATTCACGCCCTGCTCGCACATGTCAGTTAGCACCGAGAGCAGATTCGTGATTCCCAGCAGCTGCCGGATTCGTGGCCCCACATTTACCAGCACCAGGCAGCTTCCACCTGCCTTGGCCGACACATAGAGCCGTACCAGCGTTCCCAGACCAATGCTGTCCATGATCGACAGGTCTGTCAGATCCAGTACGATCCGCTTCGATTGCGGAATCAGCTCTTTCACCTTGCTGGCGAGCACGTCGCACACGCCCAGCACCAGCTTGCCGTGGCACTTCACCGTAAACACATCGCCATTGCGCTCGACGTCAAGCGTCAGAGCAGAGACTGCCGCGGCCTGGGCCATACGCCTACCTTTTCCAGTGCAAATTCAGGAACGGGGAATCAGGAATGGCTGGATTCTCTCATATCGGCACAGACTTAATAAACCATCTATCCGCGAATCTACCCGCGGTGCGTCAGCGTAGCCAGCTTGCACTCCGCAACGGCAGTTGCATCGTCGGATCGAGCGAAATCTGCCTCGCCCGGTGCCCCAGGCAGCAGGTCAACTCATCCCAGAGCCAGCGTTCGGCGTCCGCCTCAAAGATCGGATTCTCTTGATCGATATTCACGAAGAGCGGAACCGGCTTCATGCATAGAGGCTCCGCGCAGCGCAGCCAGTTCAGAAGCACGGTTTCGCCTTTCCTCTGTGCGTGGACAAGGCGATGCCGGGTATCGAATCCCAGGCAGTTCCGGAACATGGAATAGTTTGCAATGTGTTTGCAGTGCATGCAGACCGTCGCAATGGACTGCGCCTCGACCTTGCGCGCATCCGGATTTCCGAATGGAGACCCGATCCTGTCAGTCGGAAGCAGAATCTGCTCTCCGCACCATGAGCACGAGAAGCAGTACTGAGGCACGGAGCAGGCCGCAACCACCATCGGCTTCGCCGCTATCTCGACCCGCTTGGCAGTTTCCTCTTTCGCAGGGGATGCCGCACCCACCGCCATCAGCCGGGGCCTTCCCAGCACCAGCACGTAACCGCTCTCGTCGCGCAGAAAACCCATTGTGGGGCTCCTTGACTGCCTCGACATTCGGCGTGGGGTCCCCGAGCGTCTGTGGGAACACTATCTTCCCCGTCCAGTACTTTCGGAATGCCCCGATGGCAGTAACCCCAATCCCACTTACGAGCCAGTTACCAGGAAATACACAGAGAGTGGTTACCTGGTTGCTGGCACCAGCACTTCAGATTCACGTGTGGCTAGTACAAGAGTCACCTATTTAAAGTTACTTTTTGGAGCTCAGGCCGGGGACGGCGACAACGCTTCCGGCTGAAGCTCCGGCTCACTCATCTCCGCCGTCGCGATTCGGCTCAGGGTCAAAACCGTGATGTCATCTTCCTGCCCGAACTCCCGAGCTACATTCGCAATTGACTCCGCCGATTTCATAGCGATTCCCGCCGTCCTGTCGAAGCCATACAGCTCACCATAACGATTGCGAGCCTCGACTACCCCATCCGTCAACATTGTTAGCTGCTCATCTGAGCGAAGCATGAAATTCACCTCCGCATAGCTGCGTGTAACCTCCAGCCCAAGCGGCATCCCTCCGTATACAGCCAGTTCATGTCCGTCGAGATATGGCGCCAGGTGCCCTGCGTTCGCAATCGTCAGTTTCCCGTCGCGGTCAACCCGGACCACCAGGCAAGTCGTAAATCCGCCTGCGCTCCGATTCAGCATCCGGAAATTCATCGCCGTCAGAATCTCGCCCGGGCTTTGCGTGTAGTGCGCCAGCGTCCTCACCGTTCCCACCAGCAATGAAACTGTCATGGCAGCCGGCATGCCCTTGCCGCTCACATCTCCGATAACTATGAGCGCTCCGCCACTATCCATCGGCAGAATCTGGAAGAAGTCCCCTCCCACCTCACGGGCCGGCTTATACGCACTCGCCAGGTTGAAGCCCGGGACCGCTGGAAGCGCCTCGGGCACCAGCACCTGCTGTACTTCTTTTGCATTTTGATATTCGCGTTCAAGCGCATTCTGCCTTTTCCGGTAGTCGATGGCATAGCGCAATACCGCGTACACGATCGCGAGAAACAGCGCCGTGCGCAGCACAAATTGCAGCCCGATCGTGTTTCCAAACACCGTAAGGTGCGCGGTCTGCAGCCAGCCGGCAAGCGGCCAGTGAGTAAACCTCTCGCCCTGCTGCGAAATATTCGAGACCGCATACATCACGTCATTCAGCAGAGCGATGCTCGCCACAATCCATCGTGCCGAGTCGAGCTTTCGTCTCCGAATGATCGCTAGAACAACCAGCAGAATCGGAATCGCCTCGCCCGGCAGAATGAGAAACGTCAGGCAGGCATCTGTGATCTGGAAAGTCGTCTTTGCCATCGTGCCGTACAAAAATCCGAGGCTTCCGTCCAGCGCTCCGGCTGCCAGCGAGACGATAGCGAAGACTTTGGCCCACCGCATCAGACGCGGAAGATCCTCTAGCTGCAAAAGGTAAATGAGAACGTACCACTGCGAAATTTCTCGCAGCTGGATGGCAAACTGCACCAGGAAGGTGATCAGGATCGACGAAGCCTGCAGCCGCATGCCATTGAGCAGCAATTCCAATGGCGGCATCAGCGCATAAGCCGCCATCCAGAACAGCAGCCGTTGACGCCGATCACGCATCCAGGCAAAGAAACTCAGCAGGCACACAATTCCGTAGAGCCCGGTAAGCGCGAAACGCGATTGCTGCCCGCGAAGCCACTTGTAGTCGAGCGAATCCTTGATGACCGCGATCGCCTGCGGGCTGCCGATGATCGGCACGCCTTCAAAACCGCCCGCCGTTCCATCGTCATTGGAGGCAAATGGCACTTTGTAGACGCGCACCGCCAGTACACCGGTGCGTACCGGGCCCAGACCGTATGTCTGGGCAGGAACAGCACTCTGAAAATCCAGCCGCGGCGGGAACGACCCGAGTCGCCCGACAGGCTGGCCGTTCCAATACAATTCGTATGCATCGTCAATAGCCGGAATCAGCAGCGCCACATCGCTCGGCGCACCCGGCGCCAGGGTTAGATCGATGTGCCGGCGATACCATCCGTACCCTTCCGTATTCGCGTGTGTCTGAGCGCCCCACGGGGCATCCGCCGTCAGCTGCTCCCACCCATCGTGGCCGGTCGCATCGTCGATGCCCGGCTGTGCCCAGGCGAGATTGTCGCCCATGTGAAATTGCCATAGCCCTTCCAATGGCGCTGCGCCTTTGCCTAGCCCTTCGATCTTTAGAGAAGACGCCTTCGGTTGCTGCGACTGTGCGCAGGCAAGACTAGTCACAAATGAAAGGGACCAGACGGCGGCAAAAACGCACCACAAACTGCGGAGCACCGGCCGCCCGCGCAGCGAATTTCGGGGATTCATGCCAACGAGAATACCCGTGACATGCCACTTTGGGGCAGCTAATTCTCAGGAGACGAACAACTTCCTCCAAGAATTTGCCCTGCATGCCGTCTCAGTCGCGATTGCAAATCACTCGCACCGAATCGCCCGCATCGGTTCGATTCGAGCTGCTCGCAGGGCCGGCAACAGCGATGCCGCACTGGCAATCAATGCCAAAATCATGATCGAGCCCGCAAAGATCCAGGGATCCCGTACCGAGGTGCCGTAAAGGAAACTTGCCAGCAGCTTCGACCCGAAAAACGCACAAGCCAGCCCACCGGAGGTTCCGGCCAAGGCAATTGCGGAGTTTTGCGCAAACACCATGCGCGCCACCTGCGTGCGCTTCGCTCCAAGCGCCATTCGGATCCCGATCTCGGTTGTGCGTCGAGCCGTTGAATACGCCAGTGTTCCGTACAGTCCAACCGCTGTCACGCCTAAGGCACACAAGGCGAAGAAAGCTGATAGCAGAGCCATCGTCCTTTCCGCGCTCAGTGACTCATCGACCATCGTTTCCATCGACGATACCTTTGGCGCTGGAATCTCAGGATTGATCTTTTGCACGATCGATCGTGCCGCAGCGGCCAATCCTGACGCTGATCCATCCATACGTACAACCGCATTGAACGACGGCGCCTGGTCTTTATCGCCCTGGGTCATCGCATGGTAGATCGTTGGAGGAGCGGCTGATCGGACATCCTCGTATTTCGCGTCTCCAACGACGCCGATAACCTCGTAGGGAATGACCTTCTTTTCATTCTTCTTATTGATTGTCTGCCCCACCGCATCGCGGTCACGAAAAAGCAGCTTCGCAGCCGTCCTGTTGATGATCACTTTCTGGCCGGAGGAAGCACGATCGTCCCACCGAAAATCCCGCCCGCTCAATAGCGGTATGTGCATCGACTTGAAATACTCAGGGGCAATGGCGTTCTCGTGAATGTCCTCTTCCCTGCCTCCCAAAGCATAGAAGTTTTCGTCCCACGTCATGTGTGCGAGAGGAACGACCCACTGCCAGCTCACCGACTTCACGCCGGGCTGCCGCTTCAGCTCTTCCCCAACTTGCCGGTAAAACTGCATCAGGGCTTCGCCTCGCAGCGACTGATGGTCCATGCTGACAGCGATGCTCTCGAGACCTCGCGCGTCGAATCCGGCGCCAGACCGGTAGAGCTTGATAAGGCTCGAGGTCAGCAGGCCCGCACCAACAACGAGTAGTAAAGCTAGCCCGACCTCTATCGCCATCATCACGCGCGGAAGCAGCCTCTGCCGCTCATGAGCCTGTGTGGTGTGCTGCCCTTGCTTCATCTGCTCATTCAAGCCACTCGACGTCGCCTGCAACGCAGGCACTAAGCCCACGAGGAGCGTTGCCACAACAGCGATCGCGGCTGCGAAAGCAAATACGCGGAGGTCCAGGTTCGTGTCGATATTGGTTTCGAATTGTCCGGCGAGAAGCATCGCCGAAAGCGATTCACCAACCCACGGCGCCATCACCAGTCCAAACACGGTACCTGCAAGAGAGATAAGCAGGCTCTCAACCAGCAGCTGCTGAACCAGTCGAGCGCGGGTCGCACCCATCGAGAGCTTCGTCGCAAGTTCTCGCTGCCGCGCTGCTCCTCTTGCCATCAGGAGGCTAGCAAGATTCAAACACGCAAGCAGCAGAACGCCGCCGCACATCGCAAACACCGCGGCCAGCGGCTTGCGAAAGACCATCCTGGTGTAGGTGTACCCCGTCGAACCTGACTCCGCGACCAGGCGGAAGTGCTCTTTCTCCCGCTTTTCGATCCAGGATTGATCGGCATTGACCTGCCGCAAAATCGGTCCGCTTTCCGCGGCCAGCCGTGCGTTTGCCTGCTCCATCGTGACGCCCGGCTGCAGACGCGCCATGATAGTTAACCACCATGCATTGAGCCCTCCGGTCGTCAGGTTCTGATCGCCATCCATTGCCGGCTCGGCTGCGAGCGGCACAAATATCTCGGGTCGCTGGAGCGGGTCTTCTCCTATAAACCGCTTAGGCATCACGCCTACGACGGTAAAGAGAGTATTGTCTACCCGCAGCTTTTCGCCGATTACGTTTGGAGAGCGGTTGAACCAGCGCTGCCAGAATCCTTCACCGATCACAACTGCGAAGCCGTTTAGGTCGCCGCCTTTTCGATCGTCAGCGCGAGTCAACACTCGTCCCATCAGTGGAGGACTTTGCAGTCCGGCGAAGAAATCGCCGCTAACCAATTCAACATGGGCCCGTTCTGTCCCGCTCTCGCCTTTGATTTCCGCTTCGGTATGAAATGTTGCGAACACCTCCGCGAAAGAGTCGTGTCGATTCTCAAGAGCGCGAAACATCGGCTCGGAAAATCCCTCAACCGGGTCCGGAAAGCCCCGCAGCATCTCAAGAATGACCAGGCGGTCGCTCTCTGGAACGGGCAAGGGCCGCAGAAGCAGACCATTGACGATGGAGAAGACCGTCGTATTTGCGCCGACTCCGAGTGCCAAAGTCAGAATCGCGATCGCCGTGAATCCGGGCGATTTGCGCAGAACACGGATCGAATAGCCGATATCCCGGCGCATGTTCTCCGGCCATCGGAACTGCCAAAGTTCTCGCAAACGCTCATGCCATCTCGCATCATTTCCAAAACGCAATTGCGCTACACGCTCTGCATCTCGTACCGGTACACCCTGCTGCACAAGCTTCTCCTTCAGCATCTGCTGATGAAATGCAAGCTCATCCGCCATCTCGCGATCTAGCCGCCGCTTGGAAAACAGCGCTCTAAGCCTTAGAAGAAACTCATGCGACCACTGCTTCATGGCAACACCTCGTTCGGATCTCTCACGATGCCTGCATGACAAATGCAACCGCGGACGACAATCTCGCCCACCTTCGCGATTCCGATTGCAGTTGCTTGTGCCCGTCGGCCGTAAGTTCATAGAACTTTGCACGCCGATTATTTTCGGATGCTCCCCACTTCGCCTTGAGCAGGCCGCGCAACTCCATGCGATGCAATGCCGGATAGAGCGCGCCTTCTTCCACTTTGAGAACCTGCTGGGATGTGCCCTGGATCCACTCCGCTACTGCATACCCATGTTGCGGACCACGATAGAGGGCCTTGAGAATCAGCATCTCCAGTGTCCCCGGAATCAAATCGCCTGCATCATGAATACTTTCCATAAGTTTCTTAGGGGAAGATAGCTCTCCCGCAAACCAATGTCAAACCGTATGTGACGGAATGGTTGGAGTGAAACGCAATAGAAAAGCCGGAAGGCATCGCCCTCCGGCTTCTTCCTTGCTCGAATCTCTTTAACGTGATGCCAGGGCCAATGTCTCCGGCCGTGAGCAACTCTCCACTTCGAAATTCCTCTTCCGGCCCGAAGTAACCGTAGCGCTGTAGAGGCTCGTGCCTCGAACGTGAAATTCGCTCAGGCTCTTCCGGTCGCCGCACTGCTGAAACACCAGCAGTCCTTTTTGATGGACAGCCGGCCGACTCTCCGGCCGTACGGGGAACAACTGCTTCTCTCCCGTTTTCACATTCTGAATCGACATCACAAACTGGCTTGAATCGCGCCTGACCTCGTAGGTCCCAGGCTCGACCTCATGTCCATCCGCGGTAAACGCAAATGGAACCGTAAAGACTTCTCCCGACACGCTCTGAGCACTTGATTTTGTCCCCGCTGCTCCACCCGCGATCAGAACAGCCAGCAGCATTCCAGCCATCATCGACGTAGCACGCTTCATGTTTCTCCTCCTTGGTGCGCGTGCGATCCGCTCACTTGCATCACGGCCGCTCCGGTGGCACATCATGATTTCAGCAGCGCATCGACTCACGTGCCGTCAAGATTGGCAAAGCAGAGTAAAGATTTGTAAATGAACGAAGCGCGAAACTTCACCTGAACTACCATCGAAAGCGTAGGAAGTCTCCGAATGGATAGCGTTCTCATCGTCGATGATGATGTTCAGTTGTGCCGGCTTCTCACTGAACGGCTCGGCACCGAGGGCTTCTCCATCGAAGCAGTGCACGACGGCGTGCGTGGCCTCGAGCGTGCACTTTCCCTGGAACACGCCCTCGTCGTCCTCGACCTGATGCTGCCCGGCATGGGAGGGCTCGACGTACTGCGCCGTATTCGTGCGAAATCTCCCATCCCCGTCCTCATCCTTACTGCACGCGGGGAAGACATCGACCGAATCCTTGGTCTCGAAATCGGTGCCGATGATTACGTACCCAAACCCTTCAACCCACGCGAACTCGTCGCTCGAATCCGCGCAATTCTTCGGCGAAGCTCGAATGCCGCCGCGACCTCGGGCCCGCTTGTCAACGGCGATATGCGTCTCGATCCGCAATCACGAGAGGCATTTTTGAAAGAGATCCCGCTGACACTCACAAGCGTTGAATTCACTTTGCTCGAACTGCTTCTCCGCCAGGCCGGTCACGTTGTCACGCGCGAACAACTCACTGAGTTCGTGCTCGGCCGCAAACTCGGCCCTTTCGATCGCGTGATTGACGTGCACGTGAGCAATATCCGCAAGAAGCTTGGTCCATCCGAACATGGCCAGCGGATCAAATCCATCCGCGGCAGTGGCTATCTCTTCGTTGCGCGACCCGAGGCCAAATGAAGACGACCCATTGTAGCCTCCTCGTCAAAATATTCCTTTGGTTCTGGGCCACTGTGCTGATCACAGCAATCGCATCGGCCATCACGTTCTGGGCCCGGGCGCATAGCTCTCCATATCAATGGCACGCTTCCTTGATTGAGACAGCCCGAAGATCAGGTGAGAACGCTATCCAAATCTACGAACAGAATGGCCCAATAGCAGCGGCCAAATATATGGCGATGCTCAGGCGCGACAATCTCCAGAATCCCTGTCTGTTTGACAGGTCCCACAACGTTCTTGCGGGACGAGATTGCGACACCGTCGCGGACATGCTTCCCGATCTGAGAGATCCCGGAGTGCCCGACTTTGGCATTCGATCCGGAGTTGGACGTGTCGCGCTTATTCTCAAAAGCCAAAGCGGCCATGAGTACATCTTCGCAACCGAACTTCCGCCCCAGGCACCCCGTCCCGGTCCAAGGTTGACTCGACTAGGGTTCGCGCTTCAGTGGGGAGTTGCTCTTTTCGTCTCAGGACTGATCTGTTATCTGCTCACTCGATATCTCACCGCGCCGATTCTCCGCCTCCGCGAAGCGGCCGACCAGCTCGCATCAGGTGACTTGACGGCGCGAGCGAGCGCCCGCATCTCTCCCCGTCGCGATGAGTTGGGAGATCTCGTCCGCGATTTCGACGCGATGGCCGATCGCATTGAAGAGCTCGTCTCACGTCAGCGCCAGCTCATCTCCGACGTTTCACACGAATTGCGCTCCCCGCTCGGTCGACTCAACGTCGCTATCGACCTCGCTCGCCAGCGCAAAGGCGACGACCCCGCATTTGATCAAGCCGAACAGGACACTGCCCTCCTCGACGAGATGATTGGACGCCTTCTCACCATCGCCAAGCTCGACGTCTCAGCACGCGACATCCCGATGGTGCAGGTTGACCTCGCCGATCTCCTCGCCCAAATAGCTCGGAATGCAAACTTTGAATCTCATCCAAACGAAGATCGCGTCAAGCTGACAATTGAGACCGCTCCGCTCGTTCACGGCAATCCCGAGCTCCTGCACAGCGCCATCGAAAACATCGTGCGCAACGCCATCCACTACACCGACCCGGGGACCCAGGTGGAAATTCTCCTCAATCGCGATTCTGCCCCGAAGCAGTCCCCAGCGCGCATCCAGATCCGCGATCATGGCCCGGGACTGCCCGAGTCCGAACTCACTAACATCTTCCGCCCCTTCTACCGTGTCGCCGTCTCGCGCGATCGCCAGTCCGGTGGTGCCGGTCTCGGCCTCGCCATTGCCGACCGCGTCGTTCGAACGCACGGTGGAACAATCCGCGCTCAGAACGCCCCACCGAACGGCCTGCTCATCGAAATCCTCCTGCCGGAACAGACGCCCGGTACCCCTGACGTTCCGGCGTGAGCTTCCATCCGTAACCTGCCACTGCTTACCATTGCTTAAAACCTGCTCCGTGAAAGCGATGGACTCCCGCACTGTTCCGCGTGATACATTGAGATTCCCGCAAGTGTAAGGTAGAGGTCATGGCAGCAGGCATCCATCTGCCCGGCAGCAACGAAACGATCGATCTTCAGCAGCAGGTGGCCCGGTTACAGGCCCTGCTCGAGGCGTCGCGTCAGGTGCACTCCACCATTCGCGAAGAGGCAGTTCTCGGAGCTGTCCTGCGCATCGTCGTCCGCGAACTCGAAATGGCGGGCGCGGCATTTCCCGGCACTGGTCTCAGCTACGGCGAGGTTCCCGATCCCGCTGAGCAGGCGGAAGACGGCCCAGTGCTCCCGCTCTATCTCCTTCAGGATCGTGAAGGCAAGCGGATGGCGGAGCTTGTCGTCGCGCCTCCTGATGGCCGCGAACTTACTCTGTACGAGTCCGACTTTATCGAAGGGCTAGTTCTTCAAGCCGCCGTAGCTCTTGAGAACGCCCGCAATCACGAGCGCAACATGCAGTGGGCGCGTGTCCAGCAGGATCTCGACGCGGCCCGCAACATCCAGCGTTCTCTGTTGCCTCAGTCCCTGCCGGAGATTTCCGGCTACTCTGTCGCATTCCGATCTGTCACCTGCTACGAGGTTGGCGGCGACTACCTCGACATCGTTGAACAGCCTGACGGCAGCCTTCTTCTGGCAGTGGCCGACGTGGCCGGCAAAGGCCTGGCTTCTGCCATGATGTCCACCAGCTTCCGCGCAGCTTTCCGGGCAATGGCCATCACCGGTCTTCCACTGGATGAACTCGCCACCCGCATGAATGAGCACCACTGGCGCGAGGGAGAGGAGGCCCGCCGGCGATACGTGACTGCTATTTTCATGCGCCTCTACCCCGACCAGGGCAAAATCGAAGTCGCCAATGCCGGACACAACCCCGGTTTTTTGGTCATGCCCGACGGAACTATGCGCCAGTTTGAGTCTGCTGGCACACCGCTCGGCCTTCTCCCGGGGATGCATTACACAAGCGAAGAGGCCGAGTTCACGCCAGGCGCCCGCCTTCTCTTCTATACCGATGGGTTAACGGAAGTCTTCCGCGGAGAGGAAGAGTTTGGCTCAGAACGACTTATGGACGAATTTTCTAAATGTCCCAACGAACAGGCCGATGTTATTCTCGATTCATTGTGGACAAAGATTGAGGACTTTGCCGAGGGCGGACCTCAAAGTGACGATATGACCGCACTGGCCTTGTGCCGGTGTGTGCGGGGTACGGAGACACCTGCATGAGCAATGTGAAATCCACTTCAGTGGAGGTGCGGCTGCCCTCGCAGCTCGGCTACGAAAAGGTGGCTATGAGCACCGCAGCCGCTGTGGCCAAGCTGATGGGTTTCCGCGAAGATCGCGTCGAAGATTTGAAAACGGCTGTTGCTGAAGCCTGCATCAACGCGATCGAGCACGGTAATAAATTGAACGATGATCTCTCGGTCGGCGTAGTTCTCTCAACAGGAGAAAACGCCCTCGAGATAAAGGTGATCGATGACGGCCAAGGCCTGAAGACACTTCCTCCCAAGCCCGACATCGACAAAAAGATACACGGCGAAGAAGACCCGCGTGGCATGGGCATGTTCCTCATCCAGGCGCTTGTTGATGAAGCCGAATGGGTCAAAGGCTCCAACGGAAAAAGCAGCTATGTCAGGCTGGTCATTCGTCTTGACGTGAATGCAAACGCTGACTAAACACGACTAACCATCATTACGGAGACACGAGATCGTGCAGAGCGAAACTAAAGCGCGCGTAGACCAGTTAACTTCCCCAGCCGGACACAACGTGACCGCCCTTCGCTTCGAAGGCGACATCGCCAGCACCTCAAAGGACGCGGTGCTCGGCAGCTATCAGTCGCTCTCCAAGGAAACGGCTAAGCTTGTCCTGCTCGACTTCACAAAGGTCGACTACATCAACTCCAGCGGCATCGCGCTTGTCATCCAGATGCTGATCGAGGCCGCGAATTCCGGCCAGAAGGTCTATGCTTTTGGTCTCTCGCCGCACTTCACCAAGGTCTTCACCATGGTCGGCATCACCAAGTACGCCGGCCTCTTCCCGACCCAGGCCGATGCCCTCGCGGCGCTGTAATTCAGCCTGTTCTCCAGACAAAAGCAGTGCGTACCCCAGGTCTCGATTCTGAGACCTGGGAATCTACGTCTAAGACTTCCCCATTCATCGCGACGAGTGGGCGGGCCTCCGCTCATCCAAACACAAAGGGCGCATCAGCCAAGCCGATGCGCCCCGATTTCAACAAACTTGCGAATCAATCTCCCGCCTTCGACTCCAGCGCCCCAACATCCGTCCTGTTCAAATTGCTGTGGTTCTTTGCATAAAGGAAATACACTCCAAGCCCGATCACCATCCAGCTTCCGGCCGCGATCTTTGACGTAGCATCGACCGAAATGATCATCGCCAGGCAGAATAGCGCTCCCATGATCGACACAAACGGCACAGCGCGAACTCGGAAGGGCCGGGGCTGCTGCGGGTTCTTCTTGCGCATGATCCAGACGCCGATACAGACCAGCACGAACGCGAACAGCGTGCCAAGGTTGGTCATGTTCCCGGTGATGTCGCCAGGGAGGAAGCCACCCAGCAGCGCCACAAAGACGTAGAGAACCATATTGCACTTGTAAGGCGTCCGGAACTTCGGATGCACCTCGGCGAAGAGCTTCGGCAGCAACCCATCCTTCGACATGGAAAAGAACACCCGGCTCTGGCCGAGCAGCATCACCAGCATCACCGACGTGAAGCCCGCCAGAATAGCCACTGACACCAGAGTCGACAGCCACCCATACCCCGGCATGTACGTGTGAATCGCGTACGAGACTGAAGCCTCCATGCCTTTATTCGGGTCGATAAAATCCAACACCGGGGCGATCCCCGTCAGCACCCAGCTGAAGAGGATGTAGAGAAACGTGCAGACTGCCAGCGACCCCAGGATCCCGATCGGCATGTTCTTGCCGGGATTGATTGTCTCCTGCGCCGCAGTCGATACAGCATCGAAGCCGATAAACGCAAAGAACACTACACCCGCACCACCCAGCACGCCACCCCACCCATGCTGGAACATTCCCTGGTGCAGCGAATCCTGTGCCAGCACAAAAGGCGTGTGATTTGCGGGATTGATGAAGTGCCAGCCGATCGCAATAATCATCAGCACGATCGTGACCTTGATGCCCACGATCACAGCGTTCACCGTCGCCGATTCCGAGATTCCTTTGATGAGCAACAGGGTCATGATCGCCAGAATTACCAGCGCCGGAACGTTCACGATGCCATGAATCCCACCCGGCCCAGTCTGTAAAGGCGAATGTCTCAATTGCCATGGGATCAGATTGGGGAAGAGATTGTTGAAATACTCCGTCCAATAAATGGACAGCGTTGCCGCGCCAAGTCCGTACTCGAGAATCAGAGCCCACCCGATTACCCACGCAACCAGCTCGCCCATCGTCACGTACGCATACGTGTAAGCGCTGCCCGCGATCGGAATCATCGCCGCGAACTCGGCGTAGCAGAGACCTGCAAACGCGCATCCTAGCGCCGCGATGATGAAAGAGAACGTCACGCCCGGTCCGGCGTTCTGCGCCGCCGCTGCGGGAGTCCGCGCAAACAAACCAGCGCCGATAATCGCGCCGATTCCCAGGGCAATCAGGCCGGGCCAGCCCAACGTGCGCTTCAGCCCTCCTTCGTCCAGTTGTTTCAGTAAGGTAGCAAGGGGCTTGGTGCGAAAGAGGCTCATGTTAGTCCCAGAGTCTATCAGAACGAATGAACAACCCTCTATTCCTTACGCCTTCCTCACTCCGCACTTCTCGATGTCCCGCTCAGTGCTGGTCCCCGAACTTCGCATTCGTCACGATCGGCTTTGCCCACACTCCCAGGCTCAGCACGCAGCCGAACGTCAGATAGAGCACCAGCATTCCCCACCTCAACCCAACTGCATCCCCAATCTTGCCGATCACAAGCGGCACCACCGCGCCACCCACAATACCGGTACACAGAATCCCCGCAAACGACCCGTGGTGCTCCTTCACCGAGTTCAACCCCAGTGAAATCACCGTCGGCCACATGATGGACGCAAAGAACCCGATCGCTGGAAAGGCGCACCGCGACACCGTTGCAGACCCAAACAGCGCCGCCGTCAGCGCCACGAGCGCACACGCGGCAAACACGAGCAACACCCTGCGGCTATCGAACATCTTCAGCAGGATCATCCCCAGAAAGCATCCAGCAGTCATCATCCCCCAATACCAGGAGACCGCGCTCGCTCCGACGGTATGAGGATCGAAGCCGTGATATTGCATCAAGAATTTCGAGATCCAGTCCGCGGTGCCCTGCTCCGAACCTACGTATGCAAAGATGCAAACGAAGTAGGCCCACACCATGCCTCGGCGCAGCATTGCGGCATAGGTCTCGGCCTTCCCCGCCTGCTCCTCTTCCGTGCGCTGAATCTTCGGAAACCTTATGACGCCCAGTAGAACCACCACCGCCGCCGAGATTGCGGCAAATATCCAGTAAATCGAGACCCACCGCATGGCCGCAGGAGTCGCACGCGCAAACATTCGCATCAACGGGCCGCCGCTCTCCGAGACATGGCTGATCATGTACGCATAAATCAACGGGCTCAAAAACGACCCAGCCCCGAATACAAACTGGGCCACTGCCTCGTTGAACGCAAAGTGCTCTTCGCCGCCTGCCACCCGAAGCAGAGGGTTGATCGCCACCTGCAGTATCGCCATCCCCGCCCCGATCGTGAACAACGAGACAATCGCCATCGCATAGGTCGGACGTGCCGCGAACCCCAGCGCTCCCGTTAGTGCCGCCACGAACGACGCAACCATCACTGGTTTCTCCGTAAACCGGTCAACCAGGAATCCAGCCGGTATGCTCAGAACCCCGTAGGCCAGGAAGAACGAAAACGGCAGAAATGCCGCTGCCGCCAAACTCACATGAAAGCTGTCAATAATGTCCGGGATGATCGGCCCCAGGATGTTCGTCAGGAGTGAAAGCACAAAGAACATCAGGAACACCAGGCCGACGATGAATCTGCTTCTCTGGGATCGTTCCGCCATCGCCTACTCCACCGCCGTCACCTTTGTCGCGCGTTCGAACTTGCCCGCTTCGCGTCCCGCCAGCGCTGCTAAAGCGAGTGTCATCATCTGCACAGGCAGAACCTCCACGATCGGCCGCGCCGAATCGGGAATCTGCGGCAACCGGCAAACGCCCTGTGCATCATCAGCAAACAACACCGCCCGCGCTGGCGTGCCAGATACGTCCTTCACCATTCGTTCGTTCAACTCCCGGGTCTTCGCACCTCCCGCAAACACGCCGACAAATATTCCCTCCTTCAGCATCTCGAAGGGTCCATGCCGCAGCGCTGCGCTGCTCATTCCCTCTGCGTGAACGTGGGTCGACTCCTTGATCGTCAGCGCTCCTGTTTGCGCCGCCGCAAGCGATCCGCCTCTCCCCACCAGAAACACATCCCGCACTCCGCGCAGCAAGCCGGTCAACTCATCAACATGTTCCTTCCACCTACCCAGGTATTCGCGAAACGCCTCGGGAGTGGTTTCGGCCTCTCTCAAGCGTGCCTCTGCATCCGCCCCGCTCAGTAGAGCCGCCAGCACCCGCAGCGCCATCTGCGCTGTCACGTACGTCTTGCACGAAACGGTATACTCATCTCCCGCCGCGGTCATCACAGCAAAATCCGCCTCGCGCGCCAGAGGGCTATCCGCCCAGTTCGTCACCCCGATAACCTTTGCTCGTCGCGCATTCATCTCCAGCAGCCGAATTGTCTCCGCGCTTTTCCCCGACTGTGAGATCGCAACCACGAGCGTCGAAGGCGTCAGCAACTCTGGGTAGTAGTGGATCAGTTCCGACGTCTCCACCATCATCGGAGTCCACCCGCTCGCCGCCACTTCCATGGACATCGGATGCAGCCCAAAGAACGATCCTCCCATTCCGGTCAACACAATTCGCTCGAATCGCTCGCGCCCGCACTCTCGCCCGATTTTGCTAAAAACATCCGCAGCTTGCAGCGAATCCCAAGTCGCCCGCAGCGCCTCCGGCTGGTTCATCAAATCCGTAAAGTACCGCCCTTGAATCACATCATTCGATGCCACTACACACTCCTTCATCGCGGCCCTCAGAATACGTCACCAACCCCTGAGACAATCCAACAACGCTCCAGCTGGAGTGATATTCTCCGGTCCATGCCTTCAAAACTGGCTGGCCTCTTCATCACCACGTTACTGCTCTGCTCCTCGATCATCGCCTCAGCGCGCGTATCGCGAGTCGAAGTCACATCGCGCCAGGATGTCCTGGGAGGCAAGAGTTTCGGTGATGCCGGCCCCTATGAACGCATCCTGGGCACTGTCTACTTTTCTCTCCCCATAGACAATCCTCACAACGCCAACATCGTCGACCTCAAGAACGCCGTCAATCTCCGCGACGGCGAAGTTGAGTTCTCTGCCGACTTCATTGCCATTCGCCCCAAGAATCCGCATCGCGGAAATGGCTCGCTGCTTCTCGAAAATCCAAACCGGGGCCACAGCCGCATCATCTCGCTCGTCGAGGGCGGCGATTGGAACGTCGAGCACGATGCGGGCGACGCATGGCTCCTCCGCAATGGCTTCACCATCGTCAGCCTTGGCTGGCAGTCGGACGCAGCGGGGGACGACGCACTTCACTTCCACGCCCCCATCGCAAAGGAGAACGGCAAGACAATCACCGGGCTCCTTCGCGGCGACCTTATGCTTCCCAAAGCTGCGCAGGAGATTCCGCTTGGACATTTAATGCGCGACAGCCTGGGAGGCACCGAATACCCGGTCAGCACACCCGACGACCCTCGCAACATGCTCACCGTGCGTGAGTCACGCAATGCTCCGCGCACTACCATCCCGCGCGATCACTGGCAATTCGCTCACACGGTCGATGGCAAGCTCGTTCCCAGCGATCGCCACATCCATCTCGACGGCGGATTTCAGCCCGGCCGCATCTACGAGTATGTCTATGTCGTCGCCGATCCCGTCGTCGCTGGCGGCGGATTCGCTGCTGTTCGCGATTTCGCTTCCTACGTCAAGCACAATTCCGAAGCCATTACGCCAGCTCAGCGCGTGATTGCCGAAGGCATCTCGCAAAACGGCCGCTTCCTTCGTAACTTCCTCTACCAGGGCTTCAACGCCGACGAAGAAGGCCGCATAGCGCTCGATGGGGTGCTCTCCCATGTAGCCGGAGCAGGACGAGGCGATTTCAACTACCGCTTCGCGCAACCCTCCCGCGACGCGCAACCGACATCTTCCGTCTTCTTCCCAACCGATATCTTCCCTTTCACCGACCAGCCCGAGACCGACCCACTCACGCACGCCACCGCCGGCCTGCTCGATCGCGCACGTGCCGACAAAACTGTTCCTAAAATCTTCTTTTCAAACACATCGTACGAATATTGGGGCCGGGCTGCCGCGCTCATTCACATCTCCGCCGACGGCAAACAGGATGTACCCATATCCGACAACGTCCGCATCTATCACTTCACCGGCCTTCAGCACTTCTCCGGGCCTTTTCCGCCCGCGAAGGGCCCAGACGATCTCCACGGCGAGGAACCACAGTCGCCGCTTCCCATTCGTTACTTCTGGCGCTCGATGATTTCCAATATGGATGCCTGGGTTCGCAATGGGACAGCCCCGCCACCCAGCAGCTATCCACACATCTCAGACGGCACTCTGGTCCCGCTGGCAAGATATGCATTCCCACATATCCCCGGCGTAAACACTCCTCACGAAGCGAACACCGGCGAACGTCTGGACTTCGGTCCCAATTGGCAGCAGGGAGTCCTGACCCTCCAGCCACCTCGCGTCGGGCCAGCCTTTCCGATCTTCGTTCCGCAAGTCGACAAAGATGGTAATGAGCGAGATGGCATTCGCCTTCCTGAAATCACGGTTCCACTCGCCACCATCACCGGATGGAATCTCCGCGATTCCTCAATCGGAGCACCGACCGAGCGTGTCTCCTTCGAGGCCTCCTACATTGCTTTCCCTAAAACCGCCGAAGACCGCAGGCGCTTAGGCGACCCGCGCCTCTCCGTCATCGAACGCTACATTAGTGAAGGTGACTACATCAGACGCTATACGCAATCCCTCGACACCCTCATCAAAGAGCGCTGGGTCCTCCCTGAAGACCGCGAGGCCTTCCTGACGCGCGCCAAACAGGAATGGATGGAAGCCACCAAATGACTCAGGCTCAACGGCGAATTCACTGCGGCTTGCATCTCTGTTTCCGAATCCCTGATCACTGACCCCTGAGCACTGACCACTGCCTTTACAATCTCCCCATGAACCTCGAAGCCATTCAGACTGCTCTCCGGGACAACAACATCGACGGCTGGCTCTTCTACGATCATCACCACCGCGATCCCATCGGCGAGAGCATCCTGGGCCTCGATCCCAAGGCGCACATCACGCGCCGCTGGTACTACTTCATCCCCGCCACCGGCGAACCGCGCAAGCTCAATCACCGCATCGAACAGAGCCGACTCGATTCGCTCCCAGGGTCCAAAGGGATGTACTCAAGCTGGCAGGAACTCCGCGCCGGCCTCAAGGCCATGCTCACAGGTTTTCGCCGCATCGCCATGCAATACTCGCCCAACAACGACATCATGTATGTCTCCATGGTCGACGCCGGCACCGTCGAATTCCTGCGCAGCCTGGGCAAGCACATTGTCAGTTCCGCCGACCTCGTCAGCCAGTTTGAAGCTGTGCTCACCGAACGCCAGATCGCCTCGCACTCCGTCGCACAACAGGTCATCGACGCCATCCTGGAAGAAGGCTGGAAGGAGATCGGTCGCCGCGTCCGCTCCTCCGACGGCAATTCCGGCCGCGTCACCGAATTCGACATCGTACAGTGGCTCTCCGAAGCAATGCGTCGCGGCGGCCTCGTATGGGAAAACGGACCTAATGTCAGTGTCAACGCGAACTGCTCCGACTCGCACTACGAACCCACTGCCGACCGCACTTCCGAGATAAAGCAAGGTGACTTCCTGCTCATCGATATCTGGGGAAGAACCGACGAGTCTGACAGCATCTTCTACGACATCACCTGGACGGCCGTGGTCGGCCGCGAGCCTTCGGAGCGCGAACAGCTCGTCTTTGAAACCGTCCGCAACGCTCGCGACGCCGCCATCAAGGCCGTGACTTCAGCTTTCGCTGGGAACCGTCCCATCTGCGGCTTCGAAGCCGATGATGCCGCGCGGAATGTTATCAGCGCCGCCGGGTTCGCCGACTACTTTACCCATCGCACCGGGCACAACATCGCGCATGAGATTCACGGCCCCGGCGCACATCTCGACAATCTCGAAACTCACGACGAGCGCCGCATACTGCCCAACACCTGCTTCTCCGTCGAGCCCGGGATCTACCTCCCCGAGTTCGGCATCCGCAGCGAGATCGACATGCTCACCGCCCCCGGCAAAGCCTGGGTCACGGGCAACATCCAGCAAGAACTGGTGAGGATATAGCCCTGCCAATAGCTTGCTTTGCCAGATGCTCACCAGCGCGAGATCTTCAGATTGTCCACATAGATTGTCGACGATCCACTCGCTCCCAGCCCATCCACCTGGAAATTGGCGACGAGTGCACCCAGTGCCCATCCCAGTGAGAACTCCGACATTACTGTCTGATTGATTGGCTGCTCCACGCCGTCGAACCATACCGAGTGATACGTCACGTTGCCGGAGTCATCTCGCGACACGCTGATCTGGATGTGATGCCAGGTGTTCCGCGTCCACTTCGCCGGATTGCACGGCGCAGTCGACTTCAGCCAATGCGCTTTTGTCTGTTCCACAGTCCCGGCATTCTCTGAGAACTCCCAGACGCCTCCCCAGCCCGAGCATTGGAATCCATAGATGATCGTGTGTCCATTGCGCATCACCTGGTTATTGTCCAGTTCCAGATTACTGAGGACACTGTCAGCCGTCAGCAACACATAAACGTCATATACAAAGTGCTTCGCATCCGTATCGTGACCGTAAGTGTTCGAGTAAAGCATTCCGCCCGCATCAGTGAAGGTCGTGTAGTACTTCGCTGCCTGCCCCGTCAGCGAAGGATCACTCACCAGCGTCATGGAGCCCGACGCAGCCCCCGGCGTCCCTGGATCGTGCTTGATCCTCCATCCCGGCAGCAGATCTATCTGCTGCTGCACATAAGCATAAGAAGGTACTTGGGGTCCTTTCGAGGTCGAGATGGTGTAACTCGCTAAAGCCACTCCGCTCTTCGTACAGCCGGGCGCCACCGCAATCGCACTCACCACCATCGTCTTCGAAACCGAAATCGGCCCCGTATATAGAAGCGAAGTCGCCGTCGGGGTAGATCCATCAAGCGAGTAGTAAATCTTCGCGCCGGCAGTCGAAGACGACATCGACACTATCTGGCTGCTCGAATAGCTTCCTGAGGGTAAGGAGAAAGTCGGAGCAGCGGCCACCGCCTGAGCGGCAACATTGATATTCAGTGGTTTTTGATCGGCCACGCCCTGACCCCAGCACTTCACGTGAAGCACGTGTGCTCCTGCCGATGCACTCACTGAAGCGGTAAACGACGTTGGCACGATGACCGTTGTTCCGCTGTCAATCGAATAACCCATCGACACCGCCGGCTTCGAAGCGCATGTCTTCGAGTTCGCCGTCAACGTGAACGGCGATGCAACAGTGGCTCCATTCGCAGGTGTCGCGACGACAATGTCCGAAATCGAGGCGGTCAACACCTTAATGTTCAGCAATAGCTCATCGTGAGTGTTCTTGCCCCAGCACTTCACATGAAGCACATGCGAACCGGGAGCAGCCGAGACCTTCGCTGAAAACGACGTTGGCTCGATCGTCGCCGTCGCGCTGTCGATCGAAATGCCCATCGACACCGCCGGAACTCCCGCGCATGTTGCCGTGCTGGCCGTCACCGTAAACGGTGAAGTCACCTGAGCCCCGCTGGCTGGCGTTGAAACCGTAATGGCCTGTGTGATCGGCGCACTGCACCCAACCAGCGCTAGTGCTGCAAATAGCCTTGCCCTCATGCGTGAACCCCTCGCGGTACGTCGGCGTACCACCGGAACAACAGCGGGAGAAGTTCACTGTCGGAGTTTCTGTAGAATCACTCCCCGCATCCGCGCACTATGTTGCTGGCCTGCCCTGCGCTTCGTCGGGAGGACGGAATAGAACCCGTTTTCAAAGCTGCTATTCCTGGCTAACTGTATCTAGATCTGGTTAATGAATCGGCAACTCGCTTCAATCCAACATCCATGGCATTTGAAAAACGAAGATATTTCTATTCAACGATGATCTAACTTTCGCCCCACACTCTCAGGCCTGCCGTGATGTTGCTCACTCACCAATGGTCAACGTAGTTACTGCAAGTGCTGTGTCACCATGGGACATATGTCATGTCCCCTCCCCTGAGACGCGCCTCCAAGTGCCGGACTCGTGAGCGCTCGCCCGCGCCTGCTATCCTCGCCCCAGAAGGAGCGTCCCCTCATGTCTTCCTCCTCGGCCTTCCCCTACGAAACTCGCCTCAACGTTCTCCATCGCCCGCTCGAAATCATCGACATCCACGTCCCTGAAGCGGAGAACTACAAATGGTTCAATCAGACCCTCTGTCAGGTCAACGACTCCGTCGTCCGCGTCGGCAACATTGAAGGCGAATACCACTGGCACAAACACGACGGCGACGATGAGTTCTTCCTCACCGTGGAAGGCCAACTGCTGATCGACCTTGAAGACAAGACCATCGAACTCAACCCGGGCCAGGGCTTCGTCGTCCCGCGCGGCATCGTCCACCGCACTCGAGCCCCAAAGCGCACCGTAATCCTGATGGTGGAAAATGCCGGAATCATCCCGACTGGTGACTAGGGCCGGTCTGATCCTGCCCCCGTCGTGCGATATATTCAAAAAGGAATGTCCAGCATCCCCAATAAACCTGCCCCGGCTGCACCACCACAACAGGGCTTCGTTTTCCTTCCGCTAATTGCCGGTTGGCTCATACCCGGAGCCGGACACTTCCTGCTCCGCAAGTGGGGTCGCGGCGCGCTGCTCGCCATCTCCATCATCTGCATGTTTGCCATTGGGCTCGCCATGCAGGGCAAGCTCTACGCAAATGCCCACGACATCCTCGAAATCCTCGGCCTGCTCGGCGATCTGGGCAGCGGTCTTCTTTACGTCGTAGGCCGCACCATGGGTCTTGGCGCGGATTCAGTCCAACTCACCGTAGCTGACTGGGGAACCCGCTTTATCGTCGTTGCCGGCCTTCTGAACATCATCGCAGCGGTCGACGCGCACAACCTGCGCACGGGGAGGAAGTCTTAGTGTTCTCACCTTCCCACTTCACTGCTGTGCTACTGTTCGGGGTCTTCGCATCAACTGTCTTCGGCATCACCCAGCGCGAAACCCCTCAGCGCATGTTCCGCTACGGGCTCTATTGTTTTTCTCTCTTTGTGGGATCCGCCATCGTTCTCAGTTGGGTCATGTACTTCATCGCCCGCTAGCGCGTCGCCGACTTCGCAATCAATCCCTCGACGGCTTCATACTTGCATCGCGGTGCGCGGCGACATCTTCTGCCGTGGTCTTTACCATCACAACTGGTGTCAGCCCGGCATCCGGCTTTGCCGATTCCGGAAAGCTTCCGATCAGCGGCAGATCCATCTCAAGCTTCGAGTGCGGCAACGAAGAAAGAAAAACACCTCCATTAATTCCCCGCTGATTGCCCCCGTCGGCGGTGCAATTCGGTATGCGCCTTATGCAGCACATCCATGTCTGCCTGAAGATCAGCAGCCTTGGCTACAGTCTCCTTACGCGGCGCATCTTTACCAGCCGCAAAGCAGCTGAACAACACAAGGACGCAGAGAGTCTTTCCGAATAGAGGTCCGCAGAATCTGGCGAGCATGGGGATGACTCGAAGCCTAACAAACCCACTGATCAATCTGATATCAATTCGACCTGGGTTCGATTCGATGAAGCGAAGGCCCCGAACGCGCCAGTAATCTGAAAAATCGGCGGTCTAGCAAGATAGGACGAGCTTGGACTCAGCGCTCTAATTCGAATGAATTACGAGATCTTGTTTCACTCACTAACTAATTTCCAATGCCCAAACCCTGTCTTTCCCAGACTGCCGCGTCGAACTTGTGCACGCATTCATATCCTTCGCTCTTATAGAGCTCGATTGCTTGCGCATTTGCCTCTGTAACGGTGAGCGAGATTTCACTCACTCCTTGCCCAACGAAATGCACAGCAGCCACCAGCAGCATCTTGCGTGCGAGCCCCTGTCTGCGGAACTTGGGATGAACGCACAGCTGAGTTATGTGCCCGCTTTGCGGGCTAACCCGGGATCCCAGAACAAGCGCAGCTAATTCATGAGTCCCGCGCTCCACCACTACGTGCGAGGCATGAGGAGAGAACACCCCGCATCCCGAATACCGCACGATGTTATGCAGAAACCGCATCGAGCCATTTACTGATCTGTACTGATCGTTGATCAGGCTGTCCGGATGCCCGTAGTACGCGGTCGATATCAGTCTGGCTGCCGCGTTCAGATCATCATCGCGCCAGGGTCTCAGCTCCAGTTGCGGCGGCATCTCTACTCGCGGCCGGCTCCAATGACCTGCCAGCGGCTGAACCATGAATTGTCGCCCATACAGTTCGAAACCTGATTCTCGAAAAATCTCCGCATGAGTTCCTGACGGGTGCAGGAGCAGTTGCGATTCGATCCGATCGACGTTCGGCGAATTCAGCAGCGTCTCAAACAGGTGCTTCAGCAGAGTTGCTTCAATCTCCCGCTCTGGTTCCGGCTCCGATTCTGCGGCTTCGGGATTCCGCCCCGGCATCGCAAATACATCGCCGATGACAGCCTTCGTCTCCTCATAAACACAGAAGGTGTACCCAGTAACTTGTCCGGATTCGAGAGCTGCGTATCCTGGCAGCAAGTGGTTGTCGAGATATTGCATCAGGAGTCGCGCGCTGGAACGGTAATCCCAGTGCAGCCGTTTGCTCCAGAGCTCCCCTTCTGCGTCCAGGACGGGTCGCAGAACTGGCGCGGCAAAATGCCGAAGATCGAGGATCTCAAGACTTACGCCCGCTGCCATACTTCCTCTGCGATTTCTGCCCGTCGTTGACTGCGCGACGTCTCGAAAGCCCTGTCGCGCTCGACAAGGGTCTTCCGGTCACTTTGACACGATTAGCTGGTCTCCCGCAAGTTACACAATGGCCGAATGTTGGTCCCGGATGTCAGAACCGGGGACCTACGAGATACACTTCCAACCCCTGCTCAGGCCAGCTCAAAACTTCCTCGTAATGCCGTCCTTCCAGGTACTGCTGCAGCGCAGCCGGCGTGTGCAGATCCATACCGCCCCGGCCCATCACCCTGGCAACCAGCAGGTGCTCGCCTTCCGGAACCCCGATATCTTCGTAGTTCACCACTTCCCGGTTGCGATAGAACGCGAGCCCGTACTCCACGTCCCGCCGCACCCGAAAGACGGCTACGGTCTCGTCCGGCGGCGCCAGTTGTTCCAGCCGGTCCGCGAGCGGCCGCGCAGAGTAGGACCTGTCCAGCGTACGAATCACGCGCTTTGTCGCCGCGATCTCCGGAATCCCAAAGAACGGTCCCACCCCGTACAGGAAAAAGGTCAGCACAACCAATACCCCGGTAGTTGCCAGGCGAAGGCGGGCCACTCCGTATCCCTTCACCACAATGACAATCAACAGAGCCGCACCCAGAGACGCCAGCAGAGCCACCGCCCAGGCGCGTGTAGGCGGCATCTCCCGGCCGTGATTCACAAACCACGGCATCAGCAACGCGAACATCGTCATTACGCCGCACAGTGCGGCATGGCCCACCAACTCCCACCGGTTCAATCCTGGCTGCCGTTTTCGGAAGAGATAGTCCCCCGTCAGAATCGTTATTGGCGGGATAGAGGGAAGAATGTACCCGGGCAGCTTCGACTGAGAGAACGAGAAGAAAACCACCGGGATAATCGCCCACAGTACCAGAAACTCTGGGAAGGCGTCTCCCGGCCGATTCGGTGCCCGCCGCTTAGGATTCAACCTCCGCAGCCGCCACTCGGCCACCGATGTCTGCACGCCATCGATGAACGCTCGGGCCCCGATCACCGTCCAGGGCATCACGGCCAGAATCACCACCGCGCAGTAGTACCAGAATGGCTGCTGATGCTGATACCGGTTCGTTGCGAATCTTTCGAGGTTGTGCTGAAGAAAGAATTCCCGGAAGAACGTCGGATTCTGATGCTGTACTGCGATAAACCACGGCAGCGTGATCGCGAAGTACAGCGCAATCCCCGGCCACCACACCGAGCGTTGAACAATCGACCACTCCTTGCGCAAAAACGCAAAGGCGCAAACGATCAGCAATGCAAGAAACGGGGCCACCGGCCCCTTTGCCAGAGTCGCCACACCCGTGAAGAAGTAGATATCGAACAGCCAGAACTTCGAATTGGTTTCATACCACGCGTACCAGCCCAGCAGCCCAATTGATAGTGGCGCCGCCATCTGCATGTCCGTCGAGGCGCCGCGCGAAAACCCGATGATCCCCGCACAAGCCACGGTGATCAGTGCCGCATCAAGGTGCCCACCCCGCCTGAATCTCTTCATATGCAGGTAGATCAGCGCCACCATGATGAAAGCAAAGCTCGCCGACGGCAGCCGCGCGCTCCAGTCGTGAACCCCGAACTCCTGAAATACGAACATCGCCCTCCAGTAGTAGAGAGCGGGCTTCTCCAGCCATGGGTGTCCATACAGATAGGGCGTAACGCACGAGGCCAGCCGGTCCCTCAGCGAGTGTGCGCCATCAAACCGCACCAGCATTTCGTGCGCTATCTGCGCGTAGCGCGGCTCGTCTGCCCCGACAAGCCCGAGGCCGTCTCCGCCGAAGAGCGGCACCACTCCATAGGAGATAAAGAAGGCACTGAAGACCACCAGTACCGCGGCTTCGCAGAATGTGGCCCACGTGGGTAGGCGGAAGCGCCGGCCTTCCGGTGATTCAGGCACTACTGGCTCCAACTCTGTTTTCACTTCCAGCAATTTCCCCAGCCCGGCAACTAACGCCGATCTCCGGCCAACTTCACGGGGCTTGAAGTTCAGCCGGCCCGGAAAGAGTCTCTGCGTCCAAGGACCTGAACGCAAAAGCTAGGCTATCAGATTCCTGCTGTCTTCTTGCTCTTGTAAACTGCCCCATGCCGCACTCAACTCGCCCACAATCTGCAGCTTTGCCCGAAGCAGAGGTTGATCCGGGTGCATCGAGAAACTTCCCCGTCGAGACCCGCATAAGAGCGCACGCTACTCGACGGGCGCCTTCTGACGTTTTCTGGCGCGACCCATCAGTTCCTCAATCCGTGCCTGGAAGCGCCCCGACCGATCGGCCAGAAATGTCAGGTCCGGCACATGCCGCACGCCCATCCGCTCCTTGAGTTCGAACCGAATGTATCCCTTCGCCGCCTCAAGCCCGGCAACAGTGTCCGTCTCGGCCTTCTCGATATCCGGAACGGCGTTGTCCACCGCTACATAAACCCGCGCAGACTTCCCTCCCGGATTCAAGGCCACCTCGGTGACATAACAAAACGCGATGCGTGGATCCGAGAGTTCCCCCTCGATCATTGCGCCAATCTCCTCGCGAAGGGTCTCTGCCACCCGGTCCTGGTGGTGTTTCCGTCCTCTGTGTTCCGGCATAATCAGCGCCCCCGAGCCGCTTCAAGTAAACCAGTCAGGATAACAGAGCAGCACTTCACTCCTGAGGCTCCATCCCGCGTTTCGCGGCGTCACATGCAGCACAGAACGAAGCTGCAATCCTGCGAATCCCGCAACAGCTGTAATTTTGAAGACCTCGCTCCGGGAAAGAGCCGACGCACACGATCAACCCGGAGCGGCTTGCTTAAAAGATGCGTCAAAAGGCGAGGCTCAAGCAAGGGACCTCTCTATGCGCGCTTTTCGTATGCTTGCTTTGGTTTATATATCGTTTTCCCTTATCACCGGGACGCCTTCTACACCCTCACGTGGACACCCCCTCCTCCGTCAATCTTTGAAAGCAGGATCGAAGAGGCACAGCGATTGGGTGGGGGTATCCCGCGGTAATCAGAGCGGATCTGGTGGAATCTCTCAGCAACTCCCGTTGGGCCGGACAGGGCTTCCTGCCTCTTGAGTCGGCATCGCCTGCAGTGCCGGCAATTGCGGCGGAGAGAAGCCCAGCAGATTCCCAGCGCACTCCGTGATCGTGCCAGCCGCCGCGGTACTCGTCGCAGGTAGTGACGGGACGGATGTATCCACCTTGTTGAAGTTGAATGCGGTCGTCATGTCTCCCACTGCCGATCGCCGCCATGCCGACAAGTTGGGAACCTCGGCCCCGAATCGCGTCTCCAGAAAGCGCAGCAGGGATGTGTGGTCGAACGCATCCGAAGACACCAGCCCGCCGCGGCTGAAGGGCGAAACGATGATCATCGGCACGCGGAAGCCCAGGCCGATCGGCCCAGTGACAGCCGGGCTGCCCTCCAGCGTTGGATCCGGCACCGGCGCTGCCGTCAGATATTCCCCCGGCGTGCCAGCAGGCGCCGTCGGAGGCGGAACATGATCGAAGAAACCGCCGTTTTCGTCGTAGGTGATGAACAGCGCTGTCTTGGCCCACGCGGACGGGTTCGCTGTCAGTGCCGCCACGACAGCCGACACCGTTGCCTCTCCAAGCAGAGCAGGGGAGGGCGGGTGATCTGAATCGACCACCGAAGGAATGATCCATGAAACCTGCGGCAGATTTCCCTTCGCCGCGTCCGCCACAAAGTCAGTCGGGAACTGCGGTCCAAACGCATTCTTGTACAACACGCCCGACGGATCCTGAAAGTTCTTGAAATACGGCAGCACATTGTCGCTGTACACGCCGTTCAGTACGCTCTGGTCCGGCGCGTTGTACACCTTCCACGAAATTCCGCGTGCCTGCAACTGCTCAGGCATCGTCGTGTATGTCAGCTTTCCGATCATCGAAGCGCGCGTCGCGACCAGAGTCTGGATAATCGGGCCGCCGTTCTTTCCGTCCGGATCGATCGACGCCGCCATGGAGTACAAACGGTTCGGGTCTGTCGGCCCGATCACCGAACAGTAGTAGTTGTCGCACAGCGTGAACGCATCTGCCAGCGCGTAGTAGAACGGCAGATCGGCGCGGGTGTAGTAGCCCATCGACAGCACTGCATCATTGGCATTGATCGGCAGCCGCGAGGTGACGAAGCCGTCCATCTTCCCGCCGTCCCAGCTCTGGTGCTGCGGAACCCAGTCGTGCGTGATGTCGTGCGTACAAGCTGCGTTGGTAGTCGTCGTGTCCAGATGAAAGGGAAGCAACACGCCGGCAGGAGCGCTCGAAGTGTTGTTGGGGTAGGGCTGGTTATACGCGGCGCTCTGGTCGTTGAACCCGCGAACACCTTTGTAAGTCCCGAAGTAGTGATCGAATGACCGATTCTCGAGCATCATGATCACGACGTGCTCGATATCCGTCAGCTTTCCGCAGGAACTGGTTCCCGGAATCCCGATGGTCGCGCCACCCTTGGAACCGCATCCGGGTATCAGCGACCCCGCCATCCCTGCCGCGCCCGCTAGTGCGCCCGTTCTCAGCAATTCCCGCCGTGAAACTCTCTTCATAGACATATCGACGTTTGGATGCGGATTCCGCACCTCCAGCGTCGACCTGTCACCACGTCAGCCTCAGCAGGGATACAGCCTGCCGAGGCAACTCCATCTCGATCAATACCTTGCCATTCTGTACATCCAGCCACTCCGGCGAACTCAGCATCTCCAGCTGCCCCGCTTCCTTCAGCCGCGCGTACTGTTCAGGAGTCGGCGTCTGCGGTGACCCCATCCCCTTCCACACCGTGTAGGAGTTGCTGTGCGTTTCATCGATCCGATAGTGCTGCAACTGCACGCGCTTCACCCCGGCCGGAACGCCCGCCACGACTACCTTCATCCGCTCACCGGCCGCTGGCAGATCGTCGTCGTGGTAGTTCCACACCATCAACGCCGCCTGGCGGTCTGACTTCGTCGCCAGCACATCGACATCGGCAGCTCCGCGAACTCCGCTCTTCACAATTTCGCCCGTTTCAATACGTCCCGTACTGCTCGCTTCAACGCGATCGCCGGCCATCAGTCCAGCCATCCGAAACACGTTCAGCACCGGCTTGTCGATTCCGTTTGTCGCGAGCGTCCTGAACCCCTCGAAGTATTCCTTCCCCTCAAACTCGAATGACCACGAAAGCATCCCAGCCAGGTTCACGTGTGCCTCATCCTGCAGATCAAACAACGCCTTCATCGCCGCCGCCGTGTACGTCGCATACAACGGTCCGTTCCGGTATGCGTTGGCAGGATTCACTTTCATCGAACACGCCGCGCACCCCTCGGGATCGGCTTCGCTCAACACAATGGGCACTTTTCTTAGCTGCGGATACTTCGCCACGATCTCGAATCCCGTCTGCGCCGCTTTCAACTCCGCCGCAAGCCCCATACGCACGTGGCCTTCCACCGTCTCCGGATGCCCCTTCGGATGAAACGAGATGAAATCCAGCGGCACCGCCTTTCCATCCGCCGCGCTCTTTCCATGCAGACAATGCTGCAGGAACGCATCCAGAAACGCCGACGCCTTCTCGGATCCCGGCCCTGTCGTTGAGGGGCCGCCCACTTTGGCTTCCGGCAGTGCCGCACGCACAAATGCCACAGCGTAGTCATACAGCTTCAGGTAGTCGGCCTCCGTCCCGTGCCAGTAGATGATGTCCGGCTCGTTCCAGACTTCGAAGTACCAGCTCTTCACCTGCTCTCGTCCGTACCGCTGCACCAGGTGCTCGGTAAATTTCCTCGCCAGTTCGCCCCACATTGCATAATCTTTCGGCGGATTGTTGGAAGCTCCTCCCATCGTCGGCTTCGGATAGTGCAACTGGTACTCACTGATGCCCGGCACTTCGGCTGCCAGATCTTTTGGCATGAAGCCCAGCTCTACAAATGGCCGCACGCCTGCCTTCTGATATTCATCGAACGTCTCATCCGTGATCTTGAAGTCATAGACCGGCTTCCCATTCGCATCGAGCGAGAACACGTTCGACGAACTCCATTTCAGTTCCGCCACTCCGTCACCCGAAGTCAGCAGATGATGCGCACGTATGTAGACCGGCTCTGGGCTGAGATCGTGCAGTTCTCGCAGCAACTGCTTGCCGTACTTCATCGTCGTGTAGTTCGACTCGTCATAACCAAACCATCTGTAAATCGGTGTATACGGTCCGATCGTCTTCGTCAGATCCGCATGAACCTCCGCCGTTCCAGCAGAGCCGTTCTGCGCTGCCAGCAGCGACATGCTCATCAGCCCGGATAACACCAAAACCACAATCGCCCTCATCGGTCCCACTCCCTCGCCACCTTGATCGTGCGGTCACTCGTCACATCAGCACCTTAAACCCTTGACTCCCGTGCGCAGGCATAAGATTATTATGCCTATGTCAATTAGGCCTAAAGAGGGCATGCCTCCGGGCGCACTGCCCATGTTGATCCTCCGGGTGCTTCATTCAGGTTCACTCCACGGGTATGCCATCGCCCAGCGTATCCACTTACTCTCCAGTGAAGTGCTCGCCGTCGAGGAAGGTCTGCTTTATCCGACGTTGCAGAAGATGCTCCTGAAGGGCTGGGTGACGGCCGACTGGGGAGTCTCCGAGACCAATCGCAAAGTTCGCTTCTACAAGCTGACTTCACAAGGCCGCGCTCAGCTCAAAGCCGAATTGGCCGGCTACGACCGCATCACGCAGGCTATCCAGGACATTCTGCGCACCGCATAGGAGGCTTTCCAATGGGCGAACTCTGGCGCCGCATCTCATATCTCTTCAATCGCCGCCGTCTCGACGCCGAACTCGAGTCGGACATGGAATTTCATCGCGAGATGGCCGCTCGAGCAGGACACAATAACTTCGGCAACACCCTGCGCATGCGCGAACAGTCCCGAGAGGCATGGGGATGGACCTGGCTCGACCGCCTGCTCCAGGACCTGAATTACGGCGCCCGCATTCTTGCCCGTTCTCCCGGATTCACGTTCCTGGCAATCCTGATTCTGGGCATCGGGATCGGCGTCAACGTAGCGGCCTTCAGCTTCTTCAACATGGTCGCTCTCAAGCTGCTCCCGGTCCGCGATGCGGCATCCATCGTGCGCCTCGAACGCCGCTCCCTTGATTCCTACACCAGCGAAATGGCTTACCCGTCATTCTCCTTCTACCGCGATCACTCTCGGACGCTGTCTGCCTCCATGGCCTCGCTCGGCGTTCCTCCCATGCAGATTGACGATGACCTTCAACCTTTCAGCGCCTCTTTTGTAACGCCAAATTTCTTCACTGAACTTGGCACGCCTGCCGCGTATGGGCGCTTATTCACACCCTCTCTCGACAGTTCGCCTTCTTCGCCGCCGTCAGTGGTTCTTAGCTACGAGCTTTGGCAGCATCGCTTCTCCGGCGATCCCTCGATCATCGGCCGAACCATCCACATCAGCAAACGACCCGCAACGGTGATCGGCATTCTGCCTTATGACTTCGCCAGCCTCGGTGGCCACGGCCCTGAGATCTGGATGCCAATGGTCCAGCAACCGTACTTCATTCAAGGCAGCAAAGTTCTCACGGACTGGAAGGATTCAAGTTCCCGCATGTGGGGACGTCTAGCTCCCGGCGTAACTGCAAAGGCGGCCGAACAGGAGTTGCGTTCTCTTACACATGAACTACGGAAGCAGCATCCCGAAGCTGTCTGGGACGAGAACGAATTCCTTCAAGTCTCGTTCGGCGGTCATCTGCAGATCATGCAGCCGAGGATGTACCAGCTTGCTGCGATGGTTGGAGTGCTCACGCTGCTCATTCTCGCGGTTTCCTGCGCGAATCTCGGTGGCTTGATGCTGGCCCGTGCGGTTGCGCGCGAGCGCGAGATCGGCATTCGCATTGCCATCGGAGCAGGTCGTGCGCGGATTCTGCGTCAGCTCTTCACGGAGAGCCTCATGTTGGCTTCGCTCGGATCGGCTGCCGGGCTCGGGCTGGGCTATGCCGTCATGAGGGTTCTTCTCTCTTTCCCAAATACTCCCGGTTGGCTGAGTGCAATTCCAGACTGGCGTGTCATGCTCTTCACCATCGTCATCACGGTTTTCGCCGCCGCCTTCTTCGGCCTCGCGCCGGCTCTTCAGATAGCCCGCCAGCGCCAGCACAAAGCCATCGTTCGCCAGATCCTCGTCGGCGCCCAAGTCGCCGCAAGCTGCGTGCTGCTGATTATTGCCGCGCTGCTCGTCCGCGCAACACAGCATGTCATCTTCACCGATCCCGGCTTCGGCTACGAGCAACTCATCTCAGTCGACCCGCAGCTTGGCAGGCACGGCTACTCGCCCGAGTCAGCCCGCGCATACCTTCAGCGGATGCAGACCCGGCTCCACGCCGTCCCCGGAATTACCTCTGTTGCTCTCGTGAAGCTGCCACCGATGGGACACACCGTCTCCAACAGCAACGTTCAGATCAATGGCCGCGATGTCACGATCTATCCCAATTGGGTCGAGCCCGGTTTCTTCTCCACCATGGGAATTCCTCTCAAGACGGGACGCACCTTCCTGCCCGGCGAGAAACACGCCGTCATCGTCAGCGAATCCTTCGCGCGACAGCAGTGGCCAGGCCAGAATCCGCTGGGCAAGCAGATCGGCGAGGGCGATACAAAGGACTCTGTTGTCGGTGTTGCCGGCGACGCGCATATCAACGCGCTCAACGATGACGATGCCGTCGAACAGTATTGGCCCGCGCAGGCTGACGACATGCCGGGAATGGTCGTGGTTGCACGCGCAATCGGTGAGCCAGGCTCCTTCGCGCCGGCGATCAAGTCCATCAGCGAATCTCTCGATCCGAAAACCTTGCCCGAGATCCGCCAGATAAAGCAACTCTATCGCGAAAACGTCTCGCGCATCGAGATGATTGCTACTGCGGTCAGCGCCATCGGGCTTGTTGCTGTAACGATGGCAGGCATCGGCCTCATCGGGCTGGTTGCTTTCACGGTCTCGCAGCGCACAAAAGAAATTGCCATCCGCATCGCGGTTGGCGCGAGGCCCATCGCTGTTCTCTCTGCTGTACTTCGGCAGTTTTCATGGCCAGTGACACTGGGCCTGCTGCTCGGGACTACCGCTGCGGCGCTGGGCTCTCGCTTGCTGCGGGTTGCACTCTACGGCGTCAGCAATCTTGATCCGATCGGCTACGCGGCGGCGCTGCTGGTCTTGTCGGGAATCGTCGCAATCGCAGCGCTGCTACCTGCTCGAAAGGCGCTACGCCTGGATGTGGCGCGCGCATTGCACTACGACTAGCCGGCCGCCGGTCTGACGCTGTCTTGCTGCTCGCCGGATGTTACACTCCGGCGAGGACCGGCATGAAAGCCACACCAATCGAATTCCGTCTGCGGATGGCGATTAACGCCGTCATCATCATCCTCGGCTTCTGGGCGCCGTGGATCGAAGCATTGAAAATCGGCAAGCGCATCTCCGTCATCGAGTGGCTCTCGCTTCAGCTTAGCCGCACAGGTATTGCTTCTTTCGGCATGGCAATCTCCAGTCTTCTCAGTCTGGCTCTGATATTGGCTTCTGCGGCAGTCCTTCTTCGCATCTCAGGCACAGCGTGGCTCGGGCCCGGCACAGTCAACAGCATGGATATGGTAGCGGGCGGAATTATGGTGGATGGTCCCTATCGCTTCCTGCGCAATCCGCTCTACATCGGCTTGTGGTGCATGGTCGCCGCAATCGCATTCCTGATGCCTGTAACTGGCGCCCTGTTCGCTGTCATACTCGTCACGTTCTTCATGATCCGTCTCACGCTCGGCGAAGAGGCTTTCTTGAGCGCACGGCTCGGCGAACCATATCGCATCTACCTGCGCTCTGTTCCACGGTTCATTCCGCGCCTTCGCGGCGCGCCAGCGCCAAAAGGCGCAAAGGCTCATTGGTTGCGCGCATGCCTCGCAGAACTTGTTCCTATGGGAGCGCTCGCAGGCATTATTGTCTTTTGGCGAAATTACGATGTGGCCCTGGCAGGCCGCGTCATCCTCATCTTTTTTGGAACTTCGCTGGTGGTACGCGCCTTCTTGCCTGTGAGCGTCGTCAGTGCTGCACCGGAGCGCTGACTTCCCGTTTTCCCAGACGACCCAGGTGCGTGAATCCAAATCCATCCGAGTACTTCAGACCATAACCCAGCAGACGGTCTACCCCAATGTGATTCACCCAGATCAGCGCGAACGGCAACAGCCAGCCCGTGTGCAGAGTCCATGCACAAAGAGCCAGAACTCCCGGCAGCAGATAAGTATGTGCTGCGTTGTAGAAGCGCGCTCCAAGACAGGGACGCTTCAAATACGCGAGCATCGAAAGATCCGGCGTCAGCCACAACACCGCAAACAGCCACCAGCAGGCCCCGGTGTGCGCATAGAGCACTGCGGATGCAACTGCCGCGACCAGCCCCTCAATCCGCAGAAGCATTGCCACCGATCCTGTAACTGCGCCCGATGTCTCTGGAATCTGCTGAAGTTGCGTTGACATGCTCATTGGATGTGCTCGCCTGTAAAAGATGCGCGTAACTTTGCGCCGGGCTACCGGTCACGTCAAACGCAGCAAAAAAGGGGAAGAGCTCGCGCTCTTCCCCTAGTTTTGTGCTTCACCCTCAGGAAATGGAACTACTTCTTCGGCGGTGCGATGGTGTCCTTGGCCGACTTCGCAACGCGGAACTTCACCACAGTCTTTGCCTTGATCTTGATTGCCTCGCCCGTCTGCGGATTGCGGCCCATGCGCGCCTTACGCTCCGCCTTCACCAGGCGTCCGATGCCGGGGATTACGAATACGCCGTTCTTCTTGGTTTCCTTGATCGCGGTCTCCGCGAGAAGATCAAGAAATCCCGCCGCCTGTTTGTTCGTCAGCTCGAGCTTCTCGGCCATCTGCCGGGTTAGCCCAGTCTTCGTCAATCCTGCTGCCATGTGATGTTCTCCTTCGCTAGTTGTTGCCTGGTATCCCGCCGCCCAGCTTCTTCAATGAACCTTCTCGAAAGAGGCTTGGGAACGACCGCATGAGGGAGTGCGACCTAAAGCGCTTCTTGCTGCATTTTCGAAACGCCGGAGGCAACGTATTGCACGAAACCCCTTTATTCATGCGGGTTCTCGAGAACCCTGTCGTTCGTAACAATGCGGCTTAGGGTGGCCTGAAGTCAATGGAAAACTTCGGCTTTTCCACAGTTTTCTTGGGTTTTTTGGGTTTTTACCGGTAAAACAGCCTATTTTGGCCGATTTTTTGCCACTTTAGAGGGACGGGCCTGCGCAAATCGACTCGTTCTTATGTACATAAGTGAAGCCCGAAGAGCACCTTTCGCTTCGGCGCAATCGACGCCGCAATCGGCATATTCAGTGCATCCACCATCGGAGCAAGCAGCTTGAAATGCTTCACCAGTACTTTCGCAAAATCCTTCCGCTGCGCTGCTCCTGCCGGAAGAGTCGTACTCATTCCCCACTGCTTGCACCGGATCAGATCCATTCCCGGATGCTCTGCCGGAAATCCCTTCGGTGGCCTCGTGAGCGCCTCGCCTTCGAAGTCGCTGAACGTCTTCCGTACCGCCGGCTTCTTCAGAATTTTCCGAAAGTCTTCATGATTCTCGAGAAGCCAGTTGCGAATCGCGGCTAGTTGTTCTTTCTCGGGCATGTACGCACCCGCCGCAATCACCACGCCTTTGGGGCTCACCTGGAAGTAGTAGCCCGCACCCGATGTCTTATCGAAACCCATGTGCGTCCACCACGCAGCAACGTGCGTCTTGTACGGACGCTTGTCGTGACTGAACCGGGTGTCGCGATAAATCCGAAACAGGCTCTTCTCGGCAGGTCTCACGTGATCCGGAGCGAAGTCCAACATAGCCTCCGTCACCTTCCGCACAATCGAAAGCATCGGCTCCTTCAGCAGCGCCTCGAAATCCGCCTTGCGGGGTTGAAACCAGTCGCGCTCGTTATGCTTTGCGAGATTGCGAAGGAATGTAATCGCCTCTGGCCGCAGATATGCCGCTGTCGCGGACGCGGAAGTCTTTGAAGTGGATGGCATACGCTTGCCAGTGTAGAAAAGTGCGAACCCTAGTGCATGCACAGGCCGCATCTTTCCTGAGGAAATCAGTCCGTCACTTGAAAGGTGAGTGTCCAGGTCCGCTTCTGAGACCTGGGAGACTCAAAGCTGCTTCACCGAATCACCTTCAACGCCGCCCTGAACAGCCCATCGAAATCACCAGCCAGCGCCTTGTCCTTCGCCACCGACTGCTCGATCGCCTTCTCCGCCGCGGGTCTCTGGTATCCAAGGTTGGTCAGTGCAGAGAGCACATCGTCCACCGCAGGCCCGGCCACAGCGCTCGGCGCAGGGGCAACCGCGAAATCTTCCAGCTTGTCCTTGAGTTCCACGACCAGTCGCTCTGCCAGCTTCTTCCCCACGCCGGGAATCCGCGTCAGCTGCGCATGATCCTGCGATCGAATCGCCTGCACTGTTCGCTCCGGCGAAAGTCCGCTCAGCATTTTGATCGCCAGCTTAGGCCCCACGCCGCTCACCGTAATCAGTCGCTCAAACAACCGTTTCTCTTCTCGATCGAGAAATCCAAACAGCGCAATCTGATCTTCGCTCACCTGCGTATGAACGTGCAGTGAAGTTTCAGCCCCTACGCCTGGCAGCGAGGTAAACGTCGGCACAGAGATCGCAACGTCATAGCCCACGCCGCCAGCTTCCACAATGGCCTGCCCCGGTTGCTTATGAATCAACTTGCCACGAAGATGCGCGATCATCGAGTGCTCTCAATTCGCAAATCTGGTTTCTTACATCTTACAGAGATGGCCTCAGCCATTCGTCACCACGGATCACCTGAATTTCCCGAGGCTCCTGCAGGCGATTTCAGGTTATGCTAGGTGAGTTCCTCCTTGCCCAGTTCTGCGCTCGATCGCGGCTTGTGAACCCCGCCGCTTCTTCGATCTGATTAAAAGTGTGCTCAGCGCCAGACTGAAAACAACAAACAAGACCTGATCGTTACCGTAAATCTCCACCCCCGGGAGAAATTGGTTGATGAATAAGTTCTTTGTGCTTCTAAGGGTATTTCTGGTCGCCCTCGGCAAGTGGGCCAGTTTCGTGTATCTGCTACGATTCGCAATCCTGCTCTGGCTCTTCGCACCCGTCCTTTGCCTGCTCAACATCTTCAGTGCCACTCTGACTAGCGGCATTCTCGTTTGCGAAGCCTGGGAGCAATACCTGTGCGTATCATTCTTTCTGATCTGTGCCGCATGTTCCGCACTGGTACTGGCTCGCATTGCACTCATCTACGGTCCTGAGCGGCTTGACCTGATTACAACACCGGACGACTGTCGTCCGCTCGCTCTTAAGAACCTTCTCGTCAATGACGATGGCAAGCGAGAGTTCCTTGCGCTGCTTTTCTCTCAGCTTCCGAATGTCTTCGTCTATGGCTACTTGATTTACTTCGGCCGCGATCAGGGCGTTGCAGTAAAGCAGATCGTTCTTGGCCTGGTGGTCGGTGTCCTGCTCGCCTGTATCTTCTGGTGGAATGCAAATGCCTGGTACTACCTAACCTACAAAGCGCTCTCAGGCACACCCTTGAAATTCGTACTAGGGCAAAATGCCGCCCGCACCATCCTTTTCCCGAGGGTGCTGTTCGGATTGAATCCGCCGCACCAGCAATGCCCCGGCAAGGTGACCATTGAGCAGGCCCACACAATCTTCTCTCGCCCAATCTTTGGGAAGCTTCACAAGTTCTCCGGTCTCGGTCTCTTCGTCGGGCTCCCCGGATATGAAAAGAACCCGAATGCAACCTCGCTTTATGAAGCACATAATTTTGCCATTATCTCGCTCGTTATTTTCGGAGGCTTGTATCTGCTGCTGTGGCCGTTAACGGCTCCGGTCGGCGCGCCAGTGGCGTCCTGGATTGCGATTGCAGCCCTGGGAGCCTTCATTGCTTTCGTGCTCTTCGTCTTCTGGTCGGCGCAGCCCATTTCGTCTGATGGCAAGGTCGTTCATCTACGCAAAATCCAGATCTGGAACACCGTCACAATCGTTGTGTTCTTCCTGACCATCTTGTTCCTCTATCTCTTCACGCAGATTGAGCGCTTCCCGATCTTTGCCACCGTACTCATCCTCATCACTGCCGTGAGCTGGATGCTTGGAGCGCTCGCCTTCTTCTTCGATCGCTACCGCGTGCCGGTTCTCACTCTGCTGCTGGTGTCGCTCGTCGTCCCGCGCATGTTCCACCTCGATCGCACCCTCTACGTGGATTCCTCCGGAGTGCATGCCGGCAATGGACAGGAGGAACACTACCTTTCCATCACATCTGCAAAGAGCGATGCCGAGGCCGAACTTCCCGAACCCTCAACAATCCTCCAGCAGCGCTTAGCTGCGGATGTCGACGACAAGCCTCTGATCATTGTGACTGCCACCGGAGGCGGCCTCCACGCTTCTGCCTGGACCGCTGCAGTCCTCGCCCATCTGGAACAAACTTTCGGTCCCGACTTTCATAATCATCTTCTGCTAGCCAGTACAGTCTCAGGCGGCAGCGTCGGTCTGATGTCATACCTGCGCGAACTCCACGATGGCACGCTCGACTCACGCGAACGTCTCGCGACGCTGCGCATGCAAAGCGTGGCCCAGTGCTCGAGTCTTGAAGGAGTCGGTTGGGGGCTCGTCTACTACGACCTCCCCAAAGCATTCATCCCGATACTGCCCTGGTTCGTTTCACCTTCATCTGGTGACGGCGATCTCGACACCAACGGAGCCGGCCGAACCCCGCTCGGAAAAGATCGCACGTGGTCGCTGCGAAAATCATTTCTTCGCAATCTCGACGACACCTACTGCAGGCATGTGTGGCAGTCTGACACCAATTCGCAGGCTCGATGGAAGTCGCATCAGGACACGAACCGTGTACATTCGAAATCGACGGACCTGACTGGCAGCGGCCTGACTCTGCGAGATTTTCCCGCCGGATCGAGCCCCGCTTTCACCATGAACACAACCGTGGTCGAGAGCGGTGAGAGATTCTTATCTGCGAACTATAAAATTCCCGACTGCAAGCTCGAAGGTGACTCACGGCCCGACTACCGCGCCCGCTCTTTTCTGGAGACCTTTAAAAGGCGCACTGTCGACCAGGAGGACTCCGGGCTCGCTGACCTTCCAATTGCCAGCGCAGCTCAGCTCTCCGCTACTTTTCCGTACGTCTCATCTGCCGCTCGCGCACCCATGGCCGTCGACAACGCCGTCAACAGCGTGCACTTCGCAGACGGCGGCTACTACGACAACGACGGCACATCATCGGCCATCGAATTCTTGCGCTACGCCCTCGGTCCAGCGAACTCGAACCCTCCTTCCGGCACAGCACCCGAGCCTGCCAAGGCGGCTACCGGTTGCCCATCGTCGCCCGCCGTTCAGAACAAGCCTCTCCGAATCCTGCTCATCGAAATCCGCAACAGCAATGGCATCTACGGTAGTGGCGCCGAATCGGAGCCTGATCACAACGGCGGAACTGCCCCGTGGAATCTTTTCAGTCAGGTAGGCGGCCCTCTCCTCGGATTCTGGCAGGCCGGCCACGAAAGCATCACACCTCGCGATCAGTCTGGCCTCGAACTGCTGGAACACGCCTATGCCGGCAAGCTCATCATTCAGTCACTTGTGTTCGCAGATCAATGGTCCAATGACTCGGTGGGCACCGATCCATTGAACTGGTCTCTCACGCCTCGCCAGAGGAAAGAGGTGCATGCCTCGGCGAAGCGGAGTGAGATGACATCGCTGTACCAACTTGCGCAGAAGTGGTTCAACGCCTCGCCGGCTGCATGGAGCCATGCACCTGCTCGCGATGGAGGCCCTCAGGAAAACTCAGCCAAGTAGACCCATGCGCTTCGCCACGCGTTCCAGTGTCTCTAGCGCGCGGTCCATCTGCTCCTTCGTATGCTCGCTCGTCAGGATCAACCGGATCCGCGCCTTCCCCTCCGGCACCGTGGGAAACGCAATCCCAGTCCCCATCACGCCTTCCTCAAACAGCGCGCGCGAGTAGTCCATTGCCGCGCGCCCCTCACCTATGATCACCGGCGTAATCGGCGTCTCAGTTGCCGGCGTGTTTACACCGCCAATGTTGAATCCCGCGCGCTTCAGTTCGCCCTGGAAATAGTGCGTATTCGACCACAGCCGCTCGATGCGTTCCGGCTCCTGCTCCAGGATGTCGAAAGCTGCGATACAAGTTGCCGCCACCGATGGCGGATGCGATGTCGAAAATAGAAACGGTCGCGCTCGATGATAGAGATAGTCGATCAGATCCTTTGACCCGCAGACATACCCGCCCAGCGCCCCGATCGCCTTCGACAGCGTCCCGACCTGCACATCCACGCGCCCGTGCATTCCGAAATGATCGATCGATCCGCGCCCGTTCCGCCCCAGCACTCCTGAAGCATGAGCATCGTCCACCATCATGATCGCGCCGTATTTCTCGGACAGCGCTGCCAGCTTGTCTACCGGACCGATGTCTCCGTCCATCGAGAAGACGCCGTCGGTGATCACCAGCTTGTGCCCCGGCTCGTTCTGCACTTCTTTCAGCAGTTCCTCGCAGTGCGCCGCATCCTTGTGCCGAAACACCTTGATCTTGGCCCGCGACAGCCGCGCCCCATCGATGATGCTCGCGTGGTTCAGCTCGTCCGACAGGATGAAGTCTTCTTTGCCCAGAATCGCGCTCACAGTTCCCGCATTCGCCGCGAACCCGCTCTGGAAGACGACGCACGCTTCAACGTTTTTGAATTGCGCAATCTTCTCTTCGAGCTCCATGTGGATCCGCATCGTCCCGGCAATCGTCCGTACCGCACCCGAACCGACGCCTAGCTCCCGAGTCGCCTTCAGCGATGCCTCCATGAGCTTCGGATGGTTCGCCAAACCCAGGTAATTATTGCTCGCCAGGTTGATCACTTCTTTGCCGTCGTAGTGGCATACCGGCGCCTGTTGATCGTCCAGCACACGCAGCCTGAAGTGCGTCCCCTTCGCCTTCAGTTCGTTCATCACGTCAGTCAAATAAGCCAGTTGCGGACGCGCAGCAGTCTCAGCCATCTCTCACCTCAACCTCAGAAGAATACCGCGTGAGGCATCGACCCCACACAACGCAGCAAATAACATCAATTTCGCATCAGCACCTGTTCCCAGGTCCTACCCTCCCAACTATCCCTGACCACTGATCACTGATCACTCTTTTCTTGACACACCTAAATATCTAGGCCTAGATTTCTATGTACCAAGAAATCTAGGGGGTCCACTACCGATGGCTAAAAACGATCTGCAGGGCACGCTCGACCTCCTCGTCCTGAAAACGCTCGATCAAAACGGCGTCCTTCATGGCTACGGCATCGTTTTACACATCCAGAGCGCCTCCAACGACCTCCTTCGCGTGGAAGAAGGCTCGCTCTACCCAGCCCTTCATCGCATGGAGCAAAGCGGCTGGATCTCCTCCGAGTGGTCGATGACCGAGACCAACCGCCGCGCCAAGTACTACAAGCTCACTCCGCAAGGCCGTCGCCAGCTGGAAGCCGCGCAGGAAAGCTTCGACCAGCTTGTTCGCGGTGTTCGCGCCGTCCTGCGTTTTGCCTGAAAGCCAAGCACCACGGAGTCATCTCATGGCCCTCTTCCGCCGCCTGACCAACTTATTCCGACAGCCAGCCATCGACCGCGACATCGCCGATGAGCTGCAGTCTCACATCGATCTCCGCATTGAGTCGAATCTCGCCTCCGGTATGTTGCCGGAAGAAGCTCGTCGTGACGCTCTCCTCCGATTTGGCAATCCCACCAGCACACGGGAACGCGTCGCAGCGTTTGACGCGAGCCTCGCTCTCGCCAGCCTCGGTCGAGACATCCGCTACGCTGCCCGGCAGCTTCGCAGGTCTCCTGGTTTTACCATCACCGTTATCTCCACGCTCGCCATCGGCATCGGAGTCAACGTCGCCATCTTCAGCAGCATGGACGCAGTCGTCCTTCGCCCCCTCGCGGTCCCCGCGCTTGATCGCGTGATGGTTCTTGCCGAGCAGCAGCAGCGCGGCAAAGAGCCCGTCACTCTCGCCGACTTCAACGATCTCCGCCGCCAGAACCGCTCCTTCGAAGATCTCGCCGTCCTGCAAGGCGCAAACTACACCCTTTCCGGCGCTGGCGATGCTGCGCAGATAAGTGCCGATCTCGTCTCCTCATCTTTCTTCAGCGTTCTTCGTACTCAGGCCTTTCTCGGCCGAGTATTCGACGAGAGCGAGTGCCAGCCCGGCCGTGATGCCGTCGTCGTTCTCAACTACGGCTTCTGGAAACGCCATTTCGGCGCCAGCTCCCGCATCATCGGACAGAAGGTTCAGCTCGATCAGCACGACTACACCATCATCGGCGTGCTTCCCCGCACCATGCAGTACCCGCCGGCGGTCGACATGCTCCTGCCTTTCGCACCGACCGCGAGTCAATTGGCCGATCGCAGCGACCACGCCTACCTCGTCATCGGACGTGTGCGCGATGGCGTCACGCTGAAATCAGCCCAGTCGGAGATGCAGCTCATCTCCGAGCGCCTCGCAAAATCCTATCCGGCTACAAATCAGGGTTGGAGCGTCCACGTTGAGCCGCTGCTGAATGACATCAACGGCGACCTCACTCCCCTCTACTACAAGCTCATCATGGGCGCCACGATGTTCGTGCTCCTCGTCGTCTGCGCCAATGTCGCCAACCTCCAGCTCGCGCGGGGAGTCGCCCGCCGTTCCGAGATCGCGATGCGCACCGCGCTCGGCGCAACCCGCAAACGCATCATTCGGCAGCTCCTCACGGAAAACATTCTCCTCGCTCTGGTAGGAGCCGGACTTGGTATCGCTCTAGCGGCCATCTATTTGCACCTCACTCTGATAGCCATGCCCGCCCGTGTTGCGCGTTACATACCCGGCTGGGACAACATATCCATTAACGGCCGTGCCCTCGCGTTCTCCGTATTCCTCGCCGTACTGTCCGGAATCATCGCAGGCCTTGCGCCCTCTATCGAAACACTCCGCATCCGCCTTGTCGACCAGCTTCGCGCCGGCTCGCGTCAGGCAACTGGTCGAAGCCGGCTCCGCAGCATCTTCGCTGTTGCCCAGATATCCCTCGCCGTCGCCCTCGTTATTGGCGCCGCCCTGATGGCGAAAGGCATGAGCTCGATGTTTCATCAGGCCGATATCTACTCGCCCGAAAAGATCCTGACGCTTCATCCGGATCTTCCCACTAAGCGTTATGACACGCCTGAGAAGCAGGCCCAGTGGTACATCAGTGCACTCGATCGGCTTCGTGCGATCCCCGGAGCCTCACGAGTCGAACTCGCCACAGCACTCCCCTATACCGACTCCGGCTGGGAGCTTGACCTGGCCATCGAAAACCGGCCTACCACTCCAGGCAAACTGCAAACAGCAGTTCGTCTCGCGGTAACGCCCGGCTACTTCGACGCCTTTCACATCCCGATTCTCGATGGCCGCAACTTCTCGCAAGGAGATTCGGTTCATACTCTTCCGGTCGTTATCGTCAGCCACCGTTTCGTAGACCTGTACTTCGGTGGCGCCAACCCCATCGGCCACCGCATCCGCCTTGGCGATAGCAAGGCACCTGGGCCATGGCTCACCATTGTCGGCATTGCTCAGGAAGCCAACTACTCGCTCTGGGAAAACGATCATCCCCCAGCCGTCTACACAAGCTCTGCGCAGCAACCCCTCACCGGCTCAACAATAACAATATTCTCAAACGGCGATCCCATTGCCCTCGCGAATCCCGCGCGCAAGGCTCTGGCTTCCATCGATGCCGGAGTTCCTCTTGATCCCGTCCAGACCTACCGCGACCTGATTCGCGACAATCTCGTCGGCCTCATGTATGCAGCTTCAATGCTAGCGCTTGATGCGTTCATTGCCCTGCTTCTCTCTGCGATCGGCATATTCGCCGTCATGGCCAACCTCGTCGGCGAGCGCACTCGCGAAATTGGCGTTCGTCTCGCCATGGGTGCAAGCAAAGAGGATGTACTGCGGATGATCATCCGGCGCGCGTCCTGGCTCACCGGCACCGGCCTCATCATCGGTCTCGCACTCGCATTCGCACTGGCTCGCCTCGTCGCCAATCTCCTGCGCGGAGTTCGCCCCGACGACCCCATCACCTTCGCGACTGTCACGCTCATCATCATCGGTGTGGCGCTCGCCGCGAGCTGGTTGCCGGCGCGTCAGGCAGCGCGCGTCGACCCCATGCAGGCGCTGCGATCTGAATAACTGAAACAGGAGATTCCCCGTGTCCGTCCTCCGCCGTTTCACCAACCTTTTCCGCCGTTCTGCTATCGATCGTGATATCGCCGACGAACTTCAGTCGCACATCGACCTGCGCATCGAATCCAACCTTGCCTCCGGCATGTCGCCAGCCGAAGCTCGACGCGAAGCTCTCCTCCGGTTCGGAAATCCTGCCATCACCAAGGAGCGCGTGACCGCATCCGACGCAACACTCAGCTTCGCCGGCATGACCCGCGACATTCGCTACGCCGCACGGCAGATTCGAAGCTCTCCTGGATTTGCGATCACCGCCATCCTCACTCTCGCGCTGGGCATCGGCGCCAACGTCATCGTCTTCGGCGTACTCAACGCCATGATCCTGCATCCGCTCAGTATTCATGAGCCAGAGCGCCTCATGGAACTCGCCAACGAGCGCCCTGGTGACGACAACCAGTCCTATCCCGATTTTCTTGATTACAGATCCCGCAACTCAACGTTTTCCGATATGGCTGCGTACCGCATGGGTGCCGTTGGCCTAAGCTCGGCCGGCAGCGCTCAAATCACTTGGGAATTTGAGGTTTCAACCAATTACTTCGACATGCTCGGCATTCAGCCGCAGGTGGGCCGCTTCTTTCATGCGAACGATGATCACGGCCCGAACTCTGCTCCTTATATCGTCCTGAGCGACACGCTATGGCACAACCGATTCGATGCCGACCCGCGCATCATCGGAACCACCGTTGACCTGAACAAGCATCCCTACACGATCCTTGGCGTTGCCCCAAAAGACTTCCACGGAACCGAGCTCTTCTTCTGGCCTGAATTCTGGATGCCCATGATCAACGAGGAGCAGGTCGAGGGATACAACTTCCTGACCAGACGGGGCAATCACGGCATATTCGTCATCGGAATGCTCAAGCCCGGTGTGAACGAACGCCAGGCTCAAGACAACCTCGTCGTAGTCGCACATCAGATGACTCGCGAGAATCCGACCACGGACGACAAACTGGTCGTACGTCTGGTCAAGCCGGGCCTCCTCGGCGACACCCTCGGCGGGCCAGCGAAGATGTTCCTTGCTGCTCTGATGGGCCTCGCTCTGTTGGTGCTCGTAGCCGCATGCGTTAACCTCGCGGGCGTCTTCGCCGCCCGATCTGCAGACCGCAGCCGCGAACTGGCGATACGCCTCTCCATCGGATCATCGCGGTGGCGGATTCTGCGTCAACTCCTGACCGAAGCCGTGCTCGTCTCCCTGATGGGCGGCCTGCTGGGAACGCTCCTTGCTATCGTCATGCTTCGCGTTCTCACGCACTGGCAACCGATCTCCGAGTATCCGATTCACGTAACCGTTGTCGCTGACGCAAATACTTACATCCTCGCTCTACTGCTGTCGTTCGCAGCCGGCATCCTGCCCGGCCTCCTGCCCGCGCGCCAGGTATGGCGGACAGAGGTTACCGATGCCATGAAAAGCGGCTCTGCCTCAGCAAGAGTTCTCCGCCGCTTCACAGTCCGCGACATCTTGCTGGGTATACAAATCGCTCTCTGCGCCCTGCTGGTTACGGCCTCACTGGTTGCGGTTCGTGGCCTGGGCCGCTCTCTCCACGCGCCCTTCGGCTTCGTCCCCCAAGGCGTGATGATTGCCCAGACTGACCTGCACATGGCGGGATACTCCGACGAATCTGCATTGCCCGTTCAGCGCCGAATGATCGACGCAGCTTCTCAAATCCCCGGCGTTACTGGCGTAGGAGTCGTCAACTCCCTGCCGCTGAGCGGCGGCGGAAGCAACTGGTCAGTCTACAAAGAAGGAACTGCGGACTTCCGCCCCTCAAACAGCATCATGAGCCCTCGCGCGTATCAGGTGTCCCCCGGCTATCTCGTTGCCGCACACACTTCGATCATCAGCGGTCGCGACTTCAATTGGGACGACGGACCCGGAAAGCCTCAGGTCGCCATCGTAAACAGCACCTTCGCGCACAAAATGTGCGGCGACCGGCCCGCCGTCGGACTTCATTTCCTTGGCGGCGACAAGACCAGATACGAAATCGTCGGCGTCGTCGAAAACGGAAAATACGAAATGCTGACTGAAGACTCAAGCCCCGCCATGTTTTTCCCCACTGCGCAGAGCCCGGATGCCTTCACCAACCTCATTGTCCGCTCGAATCTACCCTCCGCTGAAATCGCTTCAACACTGAATCGGACTCTCACAAGCATCGATTACAATCTGCCCTTCAATCTACGCAGCTGGAACGACAGACTCTCGCTCGTCCTTTTCCCGGCCCGCATCGCGACAGCTGCTCTTGGCGTTATGGGTCTGCTTGCCGCCATGCTCGCCGTCACCGGCATCTTCGGCATGGCGGCCTACACAGTCTCGCGCCGGCTTCGCGAGCTTGGAATCCGCATCGCACTTGGCGCACTGCGCGGACAGCTTGTCCGTGCCGCACTTGCGCGCCCGTTTCTTGTTCTCGTCTCCGGGTCCCTCGCTGGTCTCATCCTGGGTGTCCTCGCCAGCCGACTGCTTGCAGCCCTGGTTTACGAAGCATCTCCACGCGATCCGCTTGTGCTTCTCGGAGCTGTCACTGCCATGGTTTTGATCGGCCTGGTCGCAACCTGGATCCCCGCACGCCGGGCCCTCTCTATCAATCCCGCCCAACTCCTCCGCCAGGACTGAAAAGAAAACAGGCTCGAAGAGCCATCTGCTCCTCGAGCCCCCTTTTGACGACCTCTAGTCCCTTATCCCCTCGGTCCCTTGTCTTAGTCCTTCTCATGCCGTTCGTACTGCCCGATCTTCTCACTCAGATGCTCCGGATCGACTGACATCTGCACTACATCCATCTCGTGTCCGCCCAGGTCGAGAACGAACATTCCCATCCGCGACCCTTCTGGCCTCATGAAGATCAGGGTCTGATCGCCGCCCTTGCGGCTCGTCTCGCGGATCACGCGCTCCCATCCTGAGCCAAGCTTCTCCGCCACCAGCCTGTTAAGCTCCTCACCGTCTACGTCGGCATGGAAGTCCTCGATCTCGGCTACGTGCAGACCGCGGACGCCGTCGTGCGTTGAAGCTCGCGCGACAAAGCTGACAAGCCCAAGCATCGGAATTCGATCCGCGTGCACGTGGTAGCGCGTTTCAATCGAACTCACGACCTGATCGAATCCACCAGATACCCCATTCGCCAGAACAACTACTGGGACGGCCAGAGCAGAGAAGCAAACAGGAATCAGAATCAGCTTTCTCATTCGTCACCCCCCGCCTTACCCTTCGGGCCCTTCGCCTTGTCTTTGTCCTTGTTCTTGTTTCCGTTGTCATGCGAATCGAGATCGAGGTCGCCGAGCGCGCCAAGCCCTCCAATGCTCGACAGTCTGCCCAGATCCTCCATCTTCACGGGACCAAGGATGAGAACGATGTTCAGTTCCTTCGCCTCCGCATCCAGCACAAACAGCCCATGCGGATTCCCGTTCACCATCTTCATCATCACGTCCGTGCTTTCGCCCCTCCTCCTGTCCTGCTCGTGCACGATGGATGCCCACTCTCCGCCTGTCTGAAAGTACGAGCGCAGCTTTTCGATCTCAACGGGAGAGTACTGACCCTCCTTATCGAATTCGTACGACCGGACGTAGATCCCGTCCAGGCCCTCAATCAAGTGCCGTGTCGCTTCGTCGTCTTTGTCCTTGCCGTCAAGGAACTTCGCAGCAAACGCGAGCATGTTCTTCCCCAGCGTCACCTCGGTCACGTTGGAAGCTCGCGCCGCCAGCTCCTTTTCTATCGGCGACGGCAGCGGCAACCCGCTCTGCGCAAATGCCGGAACCGCCGTCAAAACTAGCCCCAGACCCCACACAATCACCCGGTTCTTCATCGATCTCCTCCCACTTACTTCCCGTTGTCCGACCGGTCGTGCTCCGCGAGCTTCCGGTTCATGTTGGTCAACACCTGGTTCGTAATCCTCAGCGCCGTCATCACCTGCTGTTTGGCTTCCTCGCCTTTGCGCCGCTCTTCCATCTGCCGCCAACCAAAGCCCCCTGCAACCACCGCTCCCACCAGCAGCGATGCTGCAAGCCTTTGCCACCAGATCATGGTCGTGTGGCGCCGCTCTGTCCTGCGTGCGCTCCGCTTCTGCATGATCCGTCGCTTCAGGTTTGGAGGAGCGGGCCGCCGTTCCATTGATTGCCGAAGCTCGTGCTCAAACTCGTCGGATTTTTGAGGTTGATCAGACCATTCAAAGTCCACGAACGTACTCCTTCAAATGCGTTGTCGCTTTCGAGCGCAACAGTTTCAACCCGCGGTGCAAGTTACTTTTCACAGTCGCCAAAGGCGCTTCGACCGCTGCCGCAATTTCTTCGGGCGTCATATCTTCCTGATAGCGAAGCACCAGGGCCGCTCTCTGCGCCTCGGGCAAAGTCGACAGCAATTGTTCGAGCCGAGTCTCCAGAGGAGACTGCCTTTCCTCTACTGGAGAGCCGTGTTTATCTTCAATCTCCACCCACAAGTCCACGCCCCTCACCCGCCGACGCCGCAGGGCATCTGCCGACCGGCTCACAGCCACGCGCCTCAACCAGTTCAATGCGTGTTCCGGGCTCTCGATCCTCTCCATATGCCTGTCCAACTCCAGAAAGACATCCTGCGCAACTTCTTCGGCCAGTCCGCGGTCGCCAGTCATGCGCCACGCCAGCGAAAAGACCATGGACTGGTGTTCGTCCACCAGTTGTTCGAAATCCGGCTGCCATCGTTGCGCCATGGTTTCGCTTCTACCTCTAAATCCGCAGCAGATTGCGGGGCGGGATGCAGAAACTACGCGCGTGGAAGAAAAAATGTTCAGTCCGAATCACTGAAAATCATTTCAACCAGGCGGGAAGCCTCAACCACTCCATACAACCGAAGTTCAAGAAAATGTCTCGAATCACCTGAGTAATACCCGGGCCAGTACGGGTATGCCCCTCCAGAGGAGCTTCCCCAATGAAACGCTGCTTGCAGTTCTTTGCCTTCCTGACCTTTGCCTTGGTCGCCAGTCATGCATTTTCACAGGCAGTGGCTTACGTCTACGTCGCCAACAATCCCAAGAACAGCAGTACCAACCAAATCACCGCCTTTGCGGTATCGGCTGATGGCAAGCTTTCGACGGTTGCGGGTTCACCATTCCGCGAGGACGTGGGTGCCATGGCCGTGAATAGAGGCCATCTCGCCGCCATCAACAACTCCCGGCCCAACATTGACATCTTCGCCATTGAACCGAATGGTGCCCTCCGCTACCAGTCCTCAGCCGATTACTCGAAGCACGCCCCGAACAACGACTGCGTGTTTGCTAACAAGCTCTTTTTCGATCGCACCGGGTCAACGCTTTATGTTCAGGAATTCAACGCTGACTGCGCTAATACGGGCGTAGCATCCTTTGCTCTCAATAAGCTGGCAGGTAGCCTGCGATACCTGGGCGTCAATATCACCGGCGACTTCCCGGGTGACGATAACGTTGCTCACTTCATCGGAAACAATGTCTACGCCTACACGGCCGTAAACTCCGATTGCATGTACTACGGGATCTACGGTTTTCAGCGCCGGCCAAGCGGACTCCTCGCCACCGGCGGATCGCTGGCTAACTATCCCGCTCCATCGACCAGCTTCAGCCGATTTGTTCCAGAGCTTCTGGCAACCGATCAAGCAAATAACATCGCCATGCTCATGCAGCCGGCGAATCCTCCAGACTGCGCCGCCGCTCCGCCGCAACTGGCGGTTTATACGGTCAGTGCCGCGGGGAATCTCAGCACGAAAAGCAAGTACTCCAACATGCCGGCAACCCTTGTGACCAATCCCTACGATATGAAGATGTCGCCATCCGGCAGGCTTCTCGCCGTAGCCGGGCAGCAGGGTCTCCAGATCTTTCATTTCAATGGGTCAAATCCGATCACGCACGACACTGGCCTGCTTACTACAGACCCTGTTGACCAGGTCTTCTGGGATAACAGCAACCATCTCTACGCAATCAGTAAGGCGACTGGAAAGTTGCGCCTTTACACCATAACCCCAACTTCGATGCAGTTGGTTTCCGGAACACCCCGCCTTATTCAAAATCCGGAGTACATCAGCGTTCAGCCGCTGGTTCACCAGTAGCAGCCGGGATTCGCAGAGGCCGTCGAACGCTACGGCCTCTGTATCTTATCCTGGCGGCCGTCCACGTCAAAGTTGCGAAGCCAGATGTCCCGCACTGAAATCTTGCAGGGCTCACTCTCGATCTCAAAACCAATCAGGCCCGGCTGGTTGTTCACAGAATCCTTGTTGTCGTCGATGAAGACCGCCATCAACTGCCCGTTCATGATGTGCATCATCACTCCGCCACGCGCGATGATCTCGTAATCATTCCATTCGTTGACCTTGACGTAGCCTCCAAGAGCGTCCTTGTCGCCGATTCTCGCGACTAGTCGATTCTTCTGTCCCGGCAGCGCCTGCGTCACCTGCCCGCGGTAGGCCAGGATGCCCTGCATCGTGTTTTCGGAGTACCACTGCCCCGTGTATGCCGATGTCTCGGCCGTTACGGGAAACCAGAAGTCTGCCTGTGGGCCCGTCATCATGAACTTCAAGTCATAAGCGGGCAGGCGGGCCGGTTGCGGACGACTCCACGGTATGCCCGTGTCGCTGCGATACTGAATCCCCCCGCCGCCGCCCTTTTCGATCTTCATCTGCAGCTTCAGGTCGAAGTCGCGAGTCTGCTCGCCGCGATAGACGATATAGTTGTTCCCTTTTGGCTTTCCTTCCAGCGTCTCTCCCACCATGACGCCTCCCTCCACTCGCCAGATACTGGTGTCCGCGTCCCAGCCAGCAAGGCTCTTCCCATCAAAGATCTGCCTGTAGCCCGTGTGTTCATCGATGTCGTAGGGCTCGGGATCGTGGAACTTTGGCATGCCTGCCAACTTCTCGCCGTGTGATCCCGTCTGCGGAGGACCTGCCGGGGGCGATTCGAGCGCGGGCGGCACACGCTGTGCCTCGAGAAGAGGCAGAACCGAGATCAGGCACATAGTTGCGAAAACGGCGTAGAATACGCTCCGACCTGGCGTGCACGATAACGTGCGATTCCGTGAAAACATTTGATGGCAGCCTCTCAGTTCAGGAGGAATACAGGAACATGAGGAGTGTACGGGCAGCACCGCCTCTGCCCACAATCAAATCTCTCCACATCTCAGAAGAGATCCGGAATGCTGTGAAACGCGATCCTCGTCGGCGCAGCCTTGTAGGCAGCCAGCATCGTCGCCGGGGCAAGCGTACTCATTCCATACTTTTGATTCAGCTGGTCCATCGCTTCCAGCAGCCTGGCCCGGCTCTTTGCGTTCTCCAGCGAATCGAACAGGTTCAGCGAGTGCAGCCTGTCCGGCACCAGCCCGTTCAGGCTTACCCCGACAAAGTAGGGCTCGTCGTACCCTTTGCCCTTCGGCTTTTCGTTCCACAGCCGGCGAAGTGCTCCGATCAGTGTCTGATTGTCCTGGCACTCCATCAGCCGAATCTCGTGATGCCATCCGCGCGTTGGCACTCCAAAACGGCTGACAGGCGCATTCATTCCCCGCGGAACGGAAAACCCAACTGCCAGTCCGATTGATCCAGCCCATAGCTTGTGCGACCGCAACCGCATCGCCGCCTTGTGCAGAAGTTTGTGCGCAACCGCCCAGGCCTTCTCGGCGGTGCGCATCTCCGGCGCAAGCACATGCGAGTGGCTGATCGACTTGAGATGATCGGTCTCCGACATCTCGAAGTCTTCGCCCCGAAGCCAGTACCAGAGCCTCTGTCCCCACACCGATCCCCACATCTCGCCGGACTGTTCGCAGTCCAGCTTCAGCAGGTCATCCATCGTATGAATGCCCTTTTCATTGAGCCGCTTCTCGGTCTGCGCACCAATCCCGGGCAAGTCTCGCAAGCTAAGGGGTCTGAGGGCATCCGGCAGCATGTCGAGGGTCAACGCGACGAGCCCATCCGGCTTCTCCATGTCGCTCGCTACCTTCGCAAGATAACGGCTCGTCGCCAGACCCACGGAACTTCGGAGCATCGGCCCAACCTTGTCCCGAATCGTCGCCTTCACCTTCCGCCCCAATTCCAGCGCCGCAAGCAGAGGGCGTTCCCTCCCCATCAGACGGCAAGCCATCTCGTCGATCGACATGACGGCCGACACCGGCAAACAGCTCTCAACCGCCGCCACGATCCGGTGGTGATACTCCACATAAAGCTCATGCCTTCCCTCGACAAAGATCATGTGTGGACACATGCGCTTCGCGTCCGCCACGATCGTTCCGGTTTTCACTCCAAAGGCCTTCGCTTCATAGCTTGCAGCAATGCAGCAGGTGGTGTCCGCCACCATCGGGACCACTCCTACCGGTTTTCCTCTCAGGTCAGGCCGGTCCTGCTGCTCAACGGAAGCGAAGTAGGAATTCAAATCAACAAAGAGCCAGTTAACTGCGGGCGCAGTCTCAACCTGGTTTTGAGGAGTCGACACTACTTCGCGCGGCACAGTTCCTTCCGGCCACTCCACCCGCGCGAGTTCTGATCCGGGATTTCCACCGCTCACTTCCACGATCCCACCATGTTCGCTCTTTATTCGCTTGTTTACAACTGAGGAACCCGTATCCCACATCCTAATAAGTGGTAGACTTGGGCATCAAAAGCGTTTTACCGATTTTCTAGGGATACCTGAGAACGGAGCTGGGTAGCGCAGTCCGCCTTGCCATATGCATACCTTCACTCAACTAATCGGTTCTTATGCGAGCGTGTTGGCCATCCTGGTCACCCTGGGCGTTGCAGTTCTACTTGTTTGCTGCCTCGAATGCACCAACTGTCCGAAGAGTAAGAAAGACGAGTTCTTTCGTCGGCACGAGCTGTAAGTCTCGCCGCCCGCGTGGCCAACAAGCATGCAAAGTGTCCCCTCTGGGTTTTTTCGTGCTCTCCACAGGTTTCCATCACTTCAACACCAGCCCCGCTAGCGCTCCCTTAGAGTTCTGGTTCTTTCAGGTTGTGCTCGAAATGTTCCAGAATCCGCCCGTACAGGTGCGTCTTCACGTCGCTACCCGCAAATGAGTGCGACTTTCGCGGATAGATCTGCAGGTCGTACGGCACCCCAGCCTCGACCAGCTTCTGTACGAACTGAATTGTGTTTCCAAGATGCACATTGTCGTCGCCGGTCCCGTGCACCAGCAGCAACCGTCCTTTGAGGTTCGCTGCCGAATTCACGACTGAGAAGTCCTTGTACCCACCAGGATTCTCCTGGGGTTTGCTGAGATACCGCTCCGTATATATCGAGTCGTAGTTGCGCCAATCTGTCACCGGCGCCAGCGCAACTCCAGCTTTAAACCGGTCCGAATGCGTCATCGCATAGAGCGTGAATGTACCACCCCAGCTTCCACCCCACCACCCCAATCGTTTCGCGTCGAGTTCCGGATGTTTGGCAATCGCAGCGTCAATCATCGTCAGTTGATCTTCAAGTTGTACCGGACCGAAGTTGTGGTATGCCGATTGCTCAAAATCGCGCCCGCGAAATCCGGTGCCGCGGTTGTCCGCATGCAGGACTGCGAACCCATGCTGCGCGAGGAGCTCGTCGAACATCACTGAGTCACTCCATTTGTTCACGACCGTCTGCACATAAGGCCCGCCGTACGGATTCACGATGAGCGGAACGCTGCCTGAACCAGCAACATTCGCCGGCATCAGCAAAGTTCCGTATATAGTCGTTCCATCCTTGGCCGTGGCTTCAAACCGCGATGGAGCCCGCAACGCCAGCTCGTCTACCGAGCGGGATCCCCAGAACGCAAGACAGCTCGCTGCAACTCCACACATCTTCATCGTCGGCGGGCTTCGTCGCGTTGAGAACTTGTCCATGTAGTTGCCGCCTGTAGGAGCGAACTGCAGTTCGTGAAATCCCGCTTCATCCGTGATGCGTGTGCGCTCGCCATCAAATCCAGCCCGCCAAGCCTGACGGTCCAAAGGATCGCTCTCGTTCGACGCGTATAGGACTTCCTTTCGCGAAGTGTCGACCCGGTACACCTCCGCAACATCGAACTCTCCTTTGGTTAGCTGCCTGTCCAGCGTCGCCCGTGTCGAGTCCGTTCTTCCTTCGTCATAGCGGTAGAGGTAGATATGGTTGTGCCCGTCCTCCCAACTTGTCAGCACAATGCAACCGTGCGCAACAAACACATCCATATACTCGTTCACAAACTTTTCATCGTTGATCTCGAGTACCAAGTGCGCAGTTCCCATTCCCGGCTCGGCAAAGTAAATCCTTCTGTGTTTCTGATCGCGGCTTAGCGTCTCCACCCACAACGTCTTGCGATCTACCCATCCAAAGCGCGGAATGTAGTCCTGACCCTGCTCGATAGGGATGTGAATCCAGGACGTCTTCCCCCCCTTTACGCTTACCACGCCGACGCGCACATCTGGATTAGGGTCTCCCGGCTGCGGGTACCGTTGTCTCTCAATCGTCGCGTGCGTCGGAATCCAATCCGCAATCGGATACTCGGGAACGTTCTCTTCCAGCATTTGCAGATAGGCGATGTGACTGGAATCCGGCGACCAGAAGTAGTTGCTGCGCGTTCCCAGCTCTTCCAGGTACACCCAGTCGACTTCGCCATTCAGCGTATTAACATTCGTCGATCCAGCCACGGTAATTGTCGGCGTGTCCGCGCTCTTCAGCGGCACCACTGCGAGGCCATGATTCCGGATAAAGGAGACATATTCTCCATTTGGCGAGAACTTCGGATCGTCTCCCGATCCAGCTCCTGTGAAGCCGATGTCGATCCCTGTTCCGTTGGCCAGTTCGTAGTACCAGATGCTTCCATTCGAGTCGAAGAGCAGGTGCTTCGAATCCGGAGCCCACTGATAGCTCGGCATCCCATAACGCTGGCGATGGTCCTGGTCCTCATCGTTCAATTCGCTTTTGGCGCGAAGCGTTGCCAGCTTCGTATGTCCGACCAGGATATGCGGCTTGCCAACCCCCGGTTCAATCGCAATCAATTCGCCGCCGTCGATATAGGTAAGGTGCTGCGCATCGGGCGACCATTCCAATGCGCTTGGCGGAGTTCCTGCCAGAGGCCCGTGGCCGAAGATCTTCTCCACCGTCAGCTCACTCGCGGCTTCCTGCCCCTGTGCTCCAAACGTCGATAAAACCGTTGCCGCCGACGCAATCGCAACCCAGCGTGCAAAAGACCTCAAGGAACTTCCTCCAGGCTGGCATCATCCTTCGGAATCAGGTATGTGAGCTATGCCGGGCTCCAGTTTACCCGAGCAAAATCAGACCGCTGGTCGTCCCAATGCCGGACACAGCCTTGAGCGTCTATCCTTCCATCTGGAGAACACTGGAGCTCCGCCTCGATGTCCTGGGCATCCCCGGAAGAGCGACGCAATCTGGGACACTCACGCCGTAAGCAGGTCGGCAGACTGCAGAACGATCAACTCAGTATCAAGGACCGCAAATCTCCGCCGCTTACACTTCTCCAGCGTGCCGAGAGAGGCCGTGTACCGGCTCTCCTCAAGCTCAAACATCAGCTCATGGCGCAGTCGCCCTTCGTCTTTTTTCGCGGAGCGGCTCCGATCATGGCCGCTGACCTCGCCGTCATTCCCAACACCGGTATCGAAGCGCAGATCTGCGGAGACGCCCATGTACGCAACCTCGGTGCATTCGCCGCGCCCGACGGCAGGCTGGTCTTCGACATCAACGACTTCGACGAAACCATCCGCGGTCCTTTCGAGTGGGACCTGAAGCGCATGGCCGCATCCATCGTGCTCGCCGGTCGCGAGTCACAGCACAAAGAAACCGCGGCACGCGACGCCGTCCAGCACTGCATCCTGCGCTACTGCGACCACATGCGCGCTTTCGCCCGTCTGCCGCTTCTCGAAGTCGCTCGCTTTCAGGTCCATCGGCTCGGCGACATCCAGCCCGTGCATGCAGCGCTCGTCAAAGCCGAACGCGCCACTCCCCTCCATAGCCTCGACCTGCTCACCGAGCCCGTTCACGGCAAGCCCGGCACACGCCGCTTTCGGGAAATCAACGGATGCCTGAGCCGAATCACAGGAGCACAGGCTGAAAAGATCCTCAACGCTCTGGCTCCCTACCGCGAGGTCCTCGAGCCGCAGCGGCAGCACCTGCTCTCGCTCTACCATCCGGTCGACGTCGCCTTCAAGATCGTCGGCACCGGATCTGTAGGTCTGCGCGACTACTGCATTTACCTCGAAGGCAATGGGCCTAATGACCCTCTCTTCCTCCAGATCAAGGAAGAGACCGTCTCAGCCTATACGCCGTATTTGCAGCACTCGCATCCATCTCCTCATAATGGCCAGCGAGTCGTTATCGGCCAGCGTGCCATGCAGCTGCAGTCAGATCCGTTTCTGGGATGGACACATATCGGCTCGCGCCAGTTTCTCGTTCGCCAGCTCAACGACCACAAGGGCTCCATCGACCTGACCGATCTAGCTGGCAGCGGTCTCATCGCCTTCGCTGAGGTTTGCGGCGAGCTTCTCGCCCGCGGCCATGCCCGTTCCGGCGACCCCCTTGTAATTTCCGGCTATCTCGGCAATGGAGAAGCCTTCGCCGAAGCTCTGGCCCAGTTCGGTTCCCTGTATGCTGACCAGACCGAAAAAGATTGGCAGACCCTGCGCCGTTCCGGCAAAGTTGAACTAACAAAAAAGAGGACCCGATGAATCGTCGTCAATTCGCTCAAGGAATCGCCTCCGCTACCCTGGCCGCCTCGGCCCTTCGCACTGAAGCTGCCGAAAATGCCCCGAGCGGCACGACTCCCTTCCCGCTATCCATCATGCTCTGGACCGTCTTCACCGACCTTCCCTTCGAGGAGCGTCTCGCCAAGGTCGCCGAAGCCGGATACACCAACGTCGAGCTCGTCGGCGAATACAACAAGTGGTCTGAAGCTGATTACGCCAAAGCGATCGCGGCCGCCAAACAACATGGAATCCACTTCGACACAACCGCAGGGTTGCATAATGGAGTCGGTAATCCCGCCGTCCGTGACGCTTTTCTTGCCGAGTTGAAAGAGGCGTTCACTCCCATGGAGAAGCTCTCCTGTCCGGCGATGATCGTCATGTCAGGCAATATCGTCCCTGGCCTCTCTCACGAAGCTCAACATGCCAGCTGTATTGAGGGTCTGAAACGCGCTGCCGCGCTTGTGGAAGGGAAGCAGATCGACGGCCAGCCAGTTCGCCTTCTGCTCGAGTGCATTGATCCGGAAGAGAATCCGAAATATTTCCTGCAGTCAGCCGCTGAAGCTATCGAGATCATTCGTGCCGTCAACCACCCGCAGGTCCAGTTCCTCTACGATCTCTTCCATGAGCAGATTGCCGAAGGCAATCTCATTGAAAAGCTGGACAAGCACATCGACGTCATCGGCCTGATTCATATCGCCGACGTTCCCGGCCGCCACGAACCCGGCACGGGCGAGATCAACTATGCGAATGTCTATCGGAAACTAGCTCAACTCAAGTACAAGCACATAGCCGCGATGGAATTCAAACCACTCGGCGACGCCGTCACATCGCTTCGCAAGGCGCGAGAGATGGTGGCAAGCACAACAGCCGCGCTCTAACAGAGCGCGGCTGTCAGCGCTCCACGCTTACATGGCCGGTTTCGGCGCGTCCGCGGCCTTCGGCATCTGGAATACCGCCGGGTCGATGGTCTTGTTCAGCTCGACCTTTTTCACTGCAACCGACAATTGGAACTGCCCGAGATCGATGTCGATCGCGTAGGGAACCATGTATCCGACATCCGTCTTGCGATAATCCGAAAACTTCGTCGTGATATCGACGTCCTGGTCCTGCATCTTTGCTTTTCCCATGACTGTAGTGATCATGTAGCTGGTCGAATCGATCAGAAAGGTCATCTCTGCATTTTCCTTCGACGTCAGCTTGATCTTGTATGCAGTTCCTTCTTTCCCCATCAGCTCGACCTTGCCGCCTCTCGCGGCATAGTCGTACAGCGGGCCACCAACGTAGATCTGCCCTTTGCCCTGGTTGTACTGATCGTCTGGCATTGGAGTGGGGTCGGCAGCTCCGGTCATCGGGTTGACCATCCAGCCGCCCTTGTCGTTGTAGCACTGAACGATCTTCGTGCCATTGAAGTCCGTCTCGTTCTTGTATCCCACCCCGTCGACCAAGGTGGTCACCGTCGGAGCCTCGTTGCCCATCACGGACGTAGAGCTCTCGATGGTCATCGATTTCACCTGGCTGATCGCGGCCTTACCGCCGATCGCCTCAATATGCTTGGCCACAATCTCATCTGCCGTGGGGGCGCCCGCCGCTGTTGCTGGCGCCTGTGCCACCGGTGCAGGTGCCGGCTCCTGTGCCTTCAATCCCATTGCGCCAACCAAAACTGCGACCACCGCAAATCCCTGAATGATCCTCATCGTCTCGTTTCGCCTTTCCGTGTCCGTAGACACAGGTCTCCTGTGCCGCACTAGTGTAGCTCTACCACCAGTACGCGTAATACACGCACTTTGTTTCAGTCTTGCCGCGAATGTGGCTAGGTCTTCGACTCGGCAAAGGGCGAAGGCCCGATCAATTCAAGATCAAACGATCGCCAGAACGCCGCATCTTGTTTCGGCGGATTCGGAACAGCCGTAGCTCGGAGGAATTGCTCCATCTTTCCGGGCGGTGTAAACGCAATCAGCATGTGGCTCGGCTTCTCTGCGACCGCCGAGAAAGTATGCGGTACGCCGCGAGGTCCAAGTACTGAATCGCCCGCCCTCAGCACCACTCGCTGATCTCCCAATGCGAATCTTACTTCTCCCGAGATTACGTAGAAGTACTCCTCCTGGTGTGGGTGCATGTGCAGAGGTGGTCCGCCACTCACCAGGTTCATGTGCTCAACCACGAACAATCCGTTGTTCGTCTCTCGCGGCAGCACCTTGAACAGAATTGAACTGTATCCGCGAGAGTGAGCCTCTCCGAGCCGGTCCTGCCCAGCAGCAATGACATGCTCCTGGCCCAGCGCGGGGGTCTCCGCCATCGACAAAGGATCAAATCCCGCAGCCGGCAACAACGCTGCCGCACTCTTCAAGAACGAACGCCGCCTCATCGGATCTCCGCGTGACAAAGAGTAGGGAAGTAACGCCCTTCAGACTACGCATGTCAGCTATTCGCCCACAAACGAAAACTGCACGCGGATGATCTAGCTTTGGGGCTCGCCACAGATGACTCAGAGCTGATAGCTGAAAGCTAAAGGCTGCTTCTCACCCCACCGGCACCAGCTTGGCATCGGAGGCCTGCCGCTGCGGTGCGTTCTGCAACTCCATGAGGACCGGCGAGGCTTCCACAGACATCACCTTCTCTTTGCCATCCACCCGCATCAAGCCTTCCTGCTGGTCAAAGGTGATGACGAAGTTCTTCAACGGCGTCGACCCGATATTCACCACCGGAAATGCAGAATTGATCTCCACAAATGCTTTTCTGAAGACGAAACTCCCGAATCGCACATCCGGGCGAAGTCGCGCAGCCTTGAGCGAATACCTTGTCGTAAGGGACTCGGCAATCCCGTATTCGACCGGAGCTGACTCAAATCTCATCCGCTCCGCTACCGTCTCCGGAAGGCTCAATCCCGTCCCGCCGGAATCGATCTGGGCATCAACGTTCACTCCGTCAATCTGGACAGCCGCTATCGGCACGCCATCCGATACCTGAAACGGCACCAGCGATCCGCCAGCGCGTTCCGCCAGCGTTCCGGAACTCAGAATCATTCGCCGCCCGGGAAAATCCAGTGTCAGCAGATAGTCCTCGAACAGAGGGAATCCAAGCACTCCCTGGCAGTTCTGCTCCTCGCGGAACAACCTGTGCTGAACCGCCTGCACCTCTTCGAATTCGACATTCCCGATCTTGATTGACTCTACCCAGACAACATCCGACCGCTGTTCGCCCTGCTTGCTTGGGTCGGTCAGCCGCGCATGGCCCACCGCCGGAATCGCCAGTTCCTGCACCAGTTCCGGCGAAATCAGCGCCTGCGTACCAGTGCCCGTATCAATCAGGAATCGGTAGGGCCCATGGCCGTTCACCAATACCATCACGTAGGGCTTGTCGTGGATCAGTTCGATCGGGATCATAGACGCGGTTGGGGCATTCTGCGACCAGCCGGGTCCTGCAAGCAGGGAAGCGGCCGCCCACAACAGGAGGGTCCTAGTGGTCCGAACTCTGCTCATCGGAGTCATGATGCCCTCCCGTCCGCGCACCTGCCATGCCGGAATGCAACCGATTGTACGTTCGCTTCGGAGAGGAAGTTCGGGTTCCGTGACCAGCCACGCCACAGCACCCTAAAACGGCCCCGCTCTACAATGGACCGGTATGCCCACAACTGTCCGTTCGCATGCCAAGATCAACCTCGGCCTGTACATAGGCGCGCCGCGTCCGGATGGCTATCACCCCCTCGCCACCGTCTATCAGACACTTGAGCTCCACGATTTCGTCACGGTGACCGCCCATCCCGACACCGAAACCTCGATCCGCCTTACATCGAACGACCATCGCGTCCCCACCGACAGCCGGAACACTGCATGGAAGATGGTCGCCTCGGCGCTTCAGGACTCCGGAACATCCGCCAGTGTCTCCATCTATATCGATAAGCGCCTGCCCATTCAGGGTGGTCTCGGCGCCGGCTCTGCCAATGCCATCGCGGCACTGGTGGGGCTGGAGACCGAACTGGAGCGAGTCGGCCAAACTGAACGGGCTCTCACCAGCCGTGCAGCGACCTGGCTGAATCCTAGTCAATTCGCACAAAACATGGGAGTTCCGTCCAACGAGACGTTGGACCTTAATACCGGCAATTGGCCTTCCCGCCAGCTCGATCTCGCCGCCCAGGTCGGCTCGGATGTACCCCTCTTCCTGATCGGCGGGGCCGTTCTGGGCCGGGGACGCGGCGAGATCGTCTATCCCCTGCCCGACTTCGAGTCCACCTGGTGCGTCGTCGCTACCCCGCCCATCGGCGTTTCCACCCCTCAGGCCTTCCGTGACTGGGATACTCTCTGCGCCAGCGAAGGTTTGACCGTTGATGCATCAGAAGATAGACTGGAACAGTTGAGCCGCGCCTATGTCAGGGCCTTTTCCGAGGCAATGCATGGCAAAGGCTCCTCCGGTGTCCCTGCAAACGACAGGGACCTGGCCGGACCTCAAGAGTCCGCGCTTGTCCGCACCGGGATCACGAGCTGGATACAGAACGACTTCGAACGAGTCGTCTTCCCCCAGCATCCCTCCCTTGCTGAGATCAAGCGTCTTCTTGCGGCTGACGGTCATCCGGAGGCAGCCTGCCCTGCTTCGTCTCTGCTGGCGTCCCTGTCAGGGTCCGGTTCGGCACTTTTCGGGTTGTACCTGACCCGGGAACACGCACAGGCAGCCCAGCAACGGCTGACCGCGGCGGGCGTAAGAAGCAAGATCACGCAGACGCTGCCCCGGTCGAAGTACTGGTCTGAAATGATTGTGGAATAAGTCTCTGTGCAAGCGGTTGACAGTGCTCCACGGCGGATTAGAAACTCGCCATCGGCTGTCAATCACAGTGGGTTGCAGAAGCGGAGTTGGGCGATCGTTCAATGGTAGGACAATGCCCTTTGGAGGCATTTATCCTGGTTCGAATCCAGGTCGCCCAGCCAGTACTGCTTCTCTGCCATCCGCGAAGCCTTAAATGCAGCCAACGCTAACCGGCTTGGAGGTATTGGAGATGGAAGTGGGAACGACGACCGCAACACTGGAAGAAAAACAACCCGGCTCAGGCGATCCCGGCGAAGAAAAGCGTCACGACGCTAATAAAGACGGTGGCGCTCCAAAGCAGCCTGGTGGGCAGGGTTCCAACCCCGATCCGAAGGCGAAGGACGCAAAGCCCGCAGCTGAGCGAAAGCGCACCCGCAATCTTAGCGAGGATCGCCGCTTCAAGCTGTTCTGCGGTACTGCCAACCGTCCTCTCGCCGACGAGATCGCGCGTCACATCGGTGTCACGGTCGGCGAAGCCAAACTGCAGCGGTTTGCTGATGGCGAAGTCTATTTTCAGTTGCTTGAGAATGTCCGCGGCGTCGACGTCTTCGTCGTACAGCCCACCTGCTATCCCGTCGACCAGAACCTGGTTGAGCTCCTCATCATCATCGACGCACTCAAGCGCGCCTCCGCAGCCCGCATCACGGTAGTCGTTCCTTATTACGGATACGCCCGGCAAGACCGCAAGGATCGCCCCCGCGTCGCCATCAGCGCCAAGCTCATCGCCGATCTGCTCACCACCGCCGGCGCCAACCGAGCTCTCTTCGTCGATCTTCACGCGGCGCAGATCCAAGGTTTCTTCAACATACCCGTCGACCACCTCTTCGCCAGCCCCGTTCTTGTCAGCTACTTCCGCGAGCTCAATCTTCCCAATCTCACAGTCGTCTCGCCCGATGCGGGCGGCGTGGAACGCGCGCGCTTCTTCGCGCAGAAGATGGGAGCACCGCTCGCTATAGTCGACAAGCGCCGTACCGACATCAACGTTGCCGAAGTCATGAACGTAGTCGGCGATGTGAACGGCAAGTCCTGCCTGATCATCGACGACATCATCGATACCGCCGGAACCCTTGTGAAGACCGTGGACGCGCTCTATGCCAACGGCGCAGCCAGCGTGCACGCCTGCGCGAGCCACGCAATCTTTTCCGGTCCGGCGATTGAACGAATCGCTGCTTCCCGCCTGCATCAGGTGGTTGTCACCAACACAGTTCCATTGCGTGAAGCCGCTCAGAAATTGCCCAAAATCAAGGTGCTCTCCATCGCGGGTCTGTTAGGCGCCGCCATCGAAAGCATCCACATGGAGACCAGCGTAAGTACGCTGTTTTCGTGAGTGATCAGAGAACAGGGGTCAGAGATCATTAAAGCCTGACCCACGACAAACGACCTTGCCAGATTCTCGGGCACAGAACAACGATCGAAACTCTCTGATCTATGTTCTCTGCCCTCTGGCCCAACAAAGGGAGCGACAGGATTTCACCATCCCCGTGCCCGAATACAGAAAAGAGAGATACAAATGCCTGAAGTCGTCGTAGCCAAGCCCCGTGAGGGCAAGTTCAACAAGAATGCCGCGCGCCGCGTGCGTGCCGCCGGAAAGATTCCTGCCGTCCTGTATGGAGCAGGTGCGGATGCCATCGCCGTTGAAGTCGATCCCAAGCAGATCACGCGGATCCTCTTCTCTGAGACCGGCCATAACACCATCTTCGACGTCGAGGTTGCGGGTGTTCCTTCCGCCAAGGCCATGATCGTCGAGTGGCAGCGTGAGCCCATCAAGGATCGTCTTATTCACATCGACATGAAGCGGATCGCGCTCGACAAGCTTCTCCAGGTCAGCGTCCGCGTCAAGCTCATCGGCATTCCGGTGGGCGTCAAGACGGAAGGCGGCATTCTGGACCAGGTCCTTCGCGAAGTCGAAATCGAGTGCCTTCCGGCCGATATCCCGAATCACATCGATGTCGACGTCACCGGGCTCGCGCTTCACGGCGTGCTCCGCGTCAGCGACCTGCCACACAACGAGAAGATCAAGTACCTGAGCAACGAAGACGCAACCGTGGCGCACGTTATCACGATTCGCGAAGAAGTAGCCGCTCCCGCAGAGGGCGAGGCAGCAGCAGCCGGAGAAGCCGGTGCCGCACCTGCCGAACCGGAAGTGGCCAAGAAGGGCAAGGCCGAACCGGCAGCAGAAGGCGCTGCACCGGCCAAGAAGTAGGGTTTGGACGAAGTGCTCGAGAACGAAAACAAGCCCGGGCCCAATCGACCTTTTTTGGTGGTTGGGCTCGGCAATCCGGGACTCGAGTACTTATGGACGCCGCATAACGCGGGGTTCATGGCAATCGACCGCATCGCTGAACAAGAGGGCGTTGTGGTTCAAAACCGGCGATGCCGGGCCGTTACCGCAACCTGCCGTATGGCAGGACGCGAAGTGGTCCTGGCCAAGCCGGAGACTTTTATGAATCTGAGCGGTGTTTCCGTTGCCGCTCTGATTCGGGAGTTGGAAGTGGACCCGGCACGAGACCTTCTCGTCATTTACGACGAGCTGGACCTGGTGCTGGGGACATTCAAGATCAGGGAGCGAGGTTCGCCCGCGGGACACAACGGAGCCCGCAGCGTAACCAGCGCTCTCGGCAGCCAGGAGTGGCTGCGGTTGCGCATAGGAGTTGGGTTGGACTTGCCGCCCGAGGCCAAAGAGGCTGGCGGCAAACGGCCGGGCAAAGATTATTTGCTATCGCCGATGCGCAAAGGGGATCTGGGAAAACTGGACGAGGTGCTCGACAAGGTGGCAACCGCCTCCCGGCGCATCATCCAGGACGGCCCGAGCCCCGCGATGAACGAGTTTAACCGCAAGGAACAGTGAGCAGTGGTCAGAGATCAGTGCTCAGTGTTCAGCGGCCCAGAGCGAAACGGCTCTCGACCGAAAGTTTGCGGAGGTAAGAGATTCAAGTGGCATGGTCAGGAACTTCTGATCACTGTTCACTGACCACTGATCACTGCCGCTGTTGCGGCGAAAGGAAACACGGATGTCTCGCTTATATGAGGTAATGTTCATCGTTCGGCCGGATGCGGTCGACGAAGACGTCGACAAGCTGATCGCCGGCTTCACAACCAGCGTCACCAATGGTGGCGGCGTGGTGAAGAACGTCGAGAAGATGGGCCGCCGCAAGCTGGCCTACCTTGTCCGCAAATTTAACGACGGCAACTACATTCTGATGACCATCGAGGCCGCTGGCCCCGTGGTGCTGGAACTCGAGCGCCGTCTCCGCGTCTCTGAGCCGGTGATCAAGTTCATCACCGTGCGCATGGACGAGGAAGAGAAGCGGCTTGCCAAGATCAAGGCGATCCGCGGTACCCGTCGCAAGGTGAGCGCGGAAGCGCCCGCTGCGCCTCCTGCTCCGGCTGCTCACCCGCCGGCCGCCGAAACCGCTGCTGCGGAAGCAGCCCCGGCAAGCGCATAGGAGCTTTCTGAGCACGCTTCAGTCGAGCGGTAAGAGATCGAGAAATTAACTGGGCTTTAGCCCCTGAAGGGTCGATAAACCCGTCAGTACTTGAAGAGGAAACAACATGTCTGATGAGAACCAGGTAAAAGCACCCGAAGCCGCACCAGCCGCTCAGAGTGGTCCCCCATCCGACCGCCCCGCAGGCGGTCCCGGTGGTGGTCCGGGCGGACGCCCCGGTGGACGGCCGGGCGGTCCCGGAGGCCCCGGCGGACGCGGCAAGTTCTTCCGCCGCAAGAAGGTCTGCAAGTTCTGCACCGAGAAGATCGACGCCATCCCCTATCGGGATGTCCGTCTGTTGCAAGGCTTTGTGGCCGAGCGCGGCAAGATTGTGCCCCGTCGTCTCACCGGCGTCTGCACTACGCATCAGCGCCGCCTGACCCGCGCCATCAAGCAGGCCCGCAATATCGCTCTGCTGCCCTTCGCAACAAGGCACTAACCGGAACGCTTCTGGCGCGTCCGTTACGAATGACGCGTTAGTTGTAGCCGGCTTAACAATTTCGCAGGCGACGCCCGCGCTTGAGTCGCGATAGAATCTGGCGCGGCGCAACTGAAAGTCGTACGCCTGGGTCTAACAACACGGACGGACGGCACCCAAGTTCGGCTGCCCGTAAATCTGGAGAGTTTCACATGGAAGTCATCCTGAAAGAAGACGTAGCCAATCTCGGTCACCGCGGCGACGTGGTGAAAGTTGCCGACGGCTACGGACGCAATTTCCTTCTTCCCCGCAAGCTGGCCTTGCAGGCAACACTGGCAAACAAGGCCGTCATTGAACAGATGAAAGCCGCTGCCGCGCGCCGCTCCGCCGAAGAAAAGGTTCAGGCGCAGGCCCTCGTTGCCGAGCTCGAGCCCCTCACCCTCAGCTTCACTCGCAAGTCCGGCGAAAACGGCCAGCTCTTCGGCTCCGTCACCACCGCCGACATCGCAGGCGAACTCGCCGCCAAGGGCTTCGAAATCGACCGCCGCAAAATCCAACTCTCTGAGCCGATCAAGAGCCTGGGCAACTTCACTGTGTCAGTCAAGCTGCACCGCGAAGTCACCGCTCACGTCGGCGTGCACGTCGCAGCCGATGCAGCACAGGAAGCGGCTGAGCCAGTTCACACGGCTGTCGCGGATTGAACGCAGCTTTCAGCTATCAGCCCTCAGCTTTTAGCTCCGGCCGTTTATGACCACTCCGCCTCCCGAGCAAAACGGGAGGCGGGGGTGTATCTCACCAAGTGCCTCCCTCGTCACTATCCCGCTGCAGGCTTCAATTTCTGCAACACCAACTGGCATTCGTGTTCAGGTTGCACAGCTGTACAGACTGTCATTTCGACTGCAGACCTGCGTAAAGCGCAGGGCGAAGCAGAGAAACCGGCAGTCAGCTTTCTGCTTTTCGCCCACCTGAAATGCAATTCCTTGCCGACCAAGAGACAAAGCGAAGAATTTGGCAGTATCTTGTCTACTGTTGTCCATCTCTGTGGCGGAGACTCGCTATGAACGCACGACGTACAGTAGTCACTTGGCTTTCTTTGCTTCTAATCCCTGTTTTGAGCTATCCGGCGGCTTGTCCAGTCCAGACGGACGAGGGTGTAGAGGCTGGCCATCTCTTCTTGATCTACAGAGCTGGAGAGAAACGTCCGGGTAGTGGCAAATTGGCACGGAAACTACGAGCGTTGTCGGCAAGCGGCTGGCTCATAAGCATCAATCGGCCAGACGGCACCTATACGCCATACGTCGCGAGTTCGTCGCTTGAAGCGGCACTCGCTGACCATTCCTTGCCGGCTGGTTCAGAAAGAGAGTCATCATTGTCAGCGGCAGCGAGGCTGCTTGCCAGTTATTCCGGTCCGAAAGCGCTTGTCTTCGTATCGTCATCCTGGTCTGAACGAGAACCTCACGATTGGTTGACCATGCTTGTCGATAAAGGCATTCCAGTTCACGTAGTCGACGGGGGCGACGATGTTTCCAGGTGCTACGCCTTACCGTCCGGGCTCACACCGTCGGGGCTTAACCTTGGAGGATGTGAACGTGTTCACAAGCCGCAACGCCTCACCCAGAACGGTATCAACCACGAAGTGAATCTGGATTCGACATTGAAACACATTTTGCAAGATGCTCGGCAAATCCCGCAAAATACTTCGTCCCTCTAATAGCTACGGGAAGGAATTATTTTGTTCTCGAATGCCGATGCTCTGACTCTCCCCAAAAAGTTGCGGCGAATGAGCCCGACCGATGTCAGGTCAAATCGCAATTCCTGAGCCTCTGCCTTTGTGCCCGGGCGCGCCTGCACAAGGTGGATACTCCCGCATCATTACGGGCTATACGGAAGTGATTTGTCGTGTAGCGGCTCTACTTGAAGAGACTTGCTTCTGCGGCGCCGCCGCTTTGGGTGATGAGCTTTTTGAAGGCCTTTGTGAACTTCGACTGGAAGCCTGATCCTTCGGGGATCTTCTCCCATGAAAAGAGAATCCGCGCCCTGGTCGCGGTTGGCGCAGGGTCGATGTTGTTCTCGACGTCGTAGCAGGTACGCGCCTTCTTGCCCGCGACGGATACGACGGTCAGGCGCGCGAGAGGCGCGCGGGTCTGCATGGAATCCGTCGCGTCGTAGACATCCCAGGAAATCGTGTTAGCGTCGAGAGCGCTCAGAAAGATGTCGCAGTGTCCATCGGGCTGCCTGATGGTGAGCACGGTCGCAGTCGGATCGATCGCCACTTCGAGGTTGTCGTTGACTCCATCGTCGGCGCTGTACTGCAACAGCACTCCACGCATGTAAGCGAACAACTCCGCTGAAGTGGGCTCCTTGACCGGCGCAGCCTTCTTCGCGTGCTTCGTGCTCGATTGCGCAATGCACGCCGGGGCAGTCCATACCGCCGCTGCAACCCAAATGGCTGAAGCGAGCCACAGACCCGCCCATCTCTCGACCTTGTTCATGAGTCTTTAAGCTCATCTTAGGCCAGATGGTGGTAATGATGTGCAATCCCAGCGCGAGCCCGACTCCCGCCAGTAACCTGACCTTCGTTCGGTTGGGGATGGCAGGCCGTCGCTTGAGGTGGGGTGTTCAGTCAAGAAACTGATCCGCGATCTCCAACCCCAGCCATCGCAGCGCCTTACACCGGCTAGTTTCTTTCCACACCGGGCAACCCATCGAAGGGCAACGCGGACCTGCCGGTCCTCATCTCTATCCTTCGTACGTGGAGCTCTAGCTCCTACGGAGGTTACATATCTTATGAAAAACATAAAGTGGTTTTCGATTCCTGCTCTTGCTCTCTTTATCGCCGCTCCTGTAGCGACCAAGGCCGCTGCACAGGAACCGGGTCCGCCGCCACCTGCGCCGCAATACAGCGCGCCACAATACCAGGATCAGTACCAGGATCGTGACCGGGACTGGGACCGGACGCCTGATACCTATCGCGATCCCCAACGCCAGGGTTTCCGCGAGGGCGTTGAAGCCGCCCGCCGCGACTACATGGACCGCCGTCATGCCGATGCTGACGACCATCAGGTGTACAAACACCCGCCCGTCGATGAGCATGACCGCGGAGAGTTTCGCGAGGGCTTCAAGGTGGGATATCGCCGGGCGATGGACCACATGAAGCATGCCCGAGATCGTGACCGTGACTACGATCGGCCGTAAGTTGAGATGAACTAAGGAGCTTTAATGCCCGGCTCACGGCCGGGCATTCTTCTGCCAGTTCGCACACAACACTCCGAGGTAATCCGGGTTGATATCTTTGCCTGCCGATATTTGGTTGGCAGCTTGAGCATCACAGCTTTAGCATTCTTTGCTGAGGTTGTTACAAATAGATTCGAAAAGGAGATTTGTTGAAATGAATCTCAACTGGCTTCGCATCGCGTCGCTAAGCGGGTGTGCGGCATTCCTACTGCTCTCTGCACCTCGCTCTCACGCATTATCCTCCCCCACTTTTGCTGCCGGGTTCATGCAGGACCGCGGCGGCTGGGATCGGCCCGACGACACGTGGAACGATATCCAGCGCAGCGGCTTTCGCGACGGCATCGAAGCTGCGCGCAGTGATGTTGCCAACCGCCGGCGACCCAATGTCGATGATCATGACTCCTATCGCCATCCGCATGTCCCAGGGCGTGCGAAGCAGGCATATCGTGATGGGTTCGTTCGCGGCTATAACGTAGCGATGTCGCACCTGGCAGGTCCGCCTCCGGCGTACGCTCCACCACCACCCGCTTATGGCCAGGGCCCGGTTGGACGCGGCGGATGGGATGCATTTCCGGACGGGTATGATGATGTTCGCCGCAACGGGTTCCGGCACGGGATTGAATCCGCGCGGGATGACTACGAGAATCACCGTAGCCAGGACATCAATCGGCACGACACGTATCGGCATCCGGATGTTCCGCGCGATCAGAAGCGGCCTTTCCAGGAGGGCTATCGCCGCGGATATCGGGTAGCGTGGGATCACTTGATGAGTGGTCGTCCGTAATTTCGTTGTTTCCTGACAGAAGGCCCGGCGTGCAGCGCCGGGCTTTTCTGCTGGCTTCGCTAATCGAATAGCGCAGGGGCTAAAGCCCCACTCAATCTGAAGATTTGTTGCGTACGGGCCAAAGCCCGTACCCTTCACTCTTTGAAGAAATGCTGATGGCACAACTGAAGTCGTGCCCTGATACTTTCCCATCGCTCACAATTGAAGTCGAGCCTGAGAGTCAAGCTCTCGGCCGCTGCATGTGGGTAGTCAGGTATTCAGACCCGGCGTAGAATCACTGCACCGGTGTCGTAATCCATCCGGCTCCGGTTTGCGCGTCCCCGTTCGTTCGCGACTCTGGAGGTCAAAATGAATCGGCGAAAATTCATCTCGCATGCTGCAGCTGGGCTAGGCGCATCGTACCTCGCTCCGCGCGCTATTGCCGATCTGCTTGTTCTCGACACGCCTCACCGGGCTGAAGCTACAGACACCGTCGTGCTCGGCAAGACCGGAATTCGCACCAGCCGCCTGGCCATGGGCACCGGCACGGTTGGCTTCGGCGGCTCGTCGAATCAGACGCGGGGGGGCAGCCTCACGCGCCTGCTGCGTACGGGTTACGATCGCGGGCTCACGCTATTTGACACTGCCGACTCGTATGGTTCTCACCCTGAGGTTGCCGAAGCGGTCTCGAAGCTTCCGCGCGACAAAGTTGTGATCATGACGAAATGCGATATTCGCGAGCCGAAAGAGGCGAAGGGTGCAATCGATCGCTACCGGCGCGAATTGAAGACGGACTACATCGACATCCTGCTCATCCACTGCGTCACGGAAGGAGATTGGAGCACACGCTATCGGGGCGTGATGGATGTGTTTTCAGAAGCCAAGCAAAAGGGGATCATCAAGGCTCACGGCGTTTCGTGCCACAGCATCGAAGCGTTGCGCGCGGCGGCTGCGTCGCCGTGGGTAGACGTGGATCTTGTTCGTTTGAATCCGGTTGGCGCGCACATGGATGCGGATCCGCAGACGGTCGTCGGCGTAATCAAGGAGATGCGCGCTCAAGGGAAGGGAATTATCGGAATGAAGATTCTGGGCCAGGGCGCGATGCGAAAGCGGCAGGACGAGGCGATCCGCTTTGCTCTTGGCACGGGAGTTCTCGATGCTTTCACGATCGGCGCCGAAACTGATGGCGAACAATCGGACCTGATCAGGCGGGTTGCTGCAGCGTAAGAAAGCCAACGGCCGGCTTGTGATAACGCTTTGGTTGCGACGGAGCTTTCCCGCTCTTTCGGCCGGGTGCGGTGTGAGAGACACGCGACTTTTGATTTTGTGTGGCGGCGACGTGTGATTCTGACTCGCTAGCCGCCCTGTTCGAAGCTGAAGAGTGCGCGTGTGGCTCAAGAAACTCCGCGCTCGAATTGTCCCGCTTTTTTGTCAAATTCCTCAGTGGACTTGATTTAGCCGTGGATCGGTTGTGAGGCCTGTGCCATCGCGGCTGCGCTGGCTTTGGAACAGAGCAGCTGCACGAAGGAAGGTTCGTCGTCCCTGGACCAAGCTGGCGCGTGGGGGTGTGGGTTGATGCCGGCGGACTTGAGATATGGCTTGAATATGTCTCCATGATTGATGCGGGATTCCGAGAGGGAAGGTGGTTTGGTTCCCGGCCAGGCGGAGTGTGCTTGTTTGGAAATGCGGGCGTGCGTCGGGCTGGATGGGGGATTTGGTTGCGAGCGCCCAGGGATTCGGATGCCTGGCCCGACTGGAAGCGAGGGGGCCTGCTGATCGAGTTCGGTCATTAGGCGATCGAGAAACTTGAGACCGTGGAGAAGTGTGTCAGCTTCGGAGCGCTTGATGCGGCGCTCGGCCATGGCTCGCAGGACGTCGCCGACGGCGATCAGTATATTGTTTTTGCTGGTGAGCGCAGGAAGCTCCAATGGCTCGCTTTCGTGGGGCCATTTCCGCTCCAGTTTCTGGTGAGGCGTGTGGTGGAAACAGAGTTTGGTTCCACGGACGGCGGGTGACTGGCATGTGCTGCCGGATTCGAGGGTGTGCGTACATTTGGCGAACATATTTCTCCAAGGCATCAGAGATTAGGGAACAGGGATTGGCCTGTTCGTGAATAAGCGGAGGAGTTAGCGGAGTTAGCGTGCGCTGGCGCGCACGTTAGAAAGCCCGGCAACTGTGTTGCCGGGCGCCGCTATGAGCCGAGTTAGCGAAAGAGATTTTGACTACGAGATAAGTTTGCGCCGAATGGGGTGAGGAACATGCAAACCGGGCGACGGGAATTTTATGAATGGAATGAGGTGGTTAGGCAGGTGCGAGATGCAAGAGGGGTTGACAGGTTTCTATCGCGGTTTGGGCTCGGGATTTCGGCCGCCCCTACGGGGCTCGGGGGCTTTTTGGGTGGAGTTACCCCAGGGTTTCACCCTGGGCTAAAGTCGGTTCTCCCTCCGGGAGAGCGATGGGCACGGAGCAAGAGGATGCATTGGATCTTGCGGGTTGTTGTTATCGGTTTTGATGAGCCGCGATGTGCGTAAGAGCTGCAGGCGTTCGGGGCTTCCCTGCGTGAATCACGATCAAGACGAGCGCTGGAACTGGCGGTCTAGACTCTCTCAGCGGTCTTTTTTGTAGAGAAGATCGCGGATAGCCTTGCGGCGCTCGGCGTTTGCTTCAGCTTCTGCTTTGCGTTCTTCGGGACTGAGATTCTGCTTCTTCTGCTCGGGCTCTTCTTCGGCTACGCTGCACTCTGGACAGCGGTTCGCAAACCCGGGCTTGTCGGGCTTCAGCTCAAATTCCTCTCCGCAGACGACGCAGGTTTTGACCGGGAAACTCATCTTTATCATTTTATCGGAATTCATTCTCTGCCTGTGGATAGCGAAATCGGTCCTGATTCGTCCTTTAGAGAGACGGAGATAGGCTGAATCTGATGGTCTCCCGGGCCAGTTTTGTGGGCCCGATTCCCTTTTGACCCAATCCCGGCCTGCGGTTATGCTCTACGCTGGCACTCGCGGAGGTAGGACATGCACTCGAGTCATCAAAGAGTTCTCATTGTTGATGATGACCCCATGCATCTCGAGATCTACGGGCTTCTGATGAAACAAGCCGGCTACGAATCCCTTCCACTTCTGGTGCGATTTACGGGCACCGAGATTCCGAGAAATCAACCGGTGGGACTGGCGCTTCTCGACTACCGTTTGAATTCGACGAGGACCTCGCCAGAGTTTGCGCAGGAGATTCGCGCTGCCTATCCGCATATACCGATACTGGTGCTCTCGGATCTGTGGGCGCTTCCCACGGATATCGCTCCGTTTGTTTCCGGGTTCGTTCGCAAGGGGGAGCCCGCGATGCTGCTGGAGACTGTGGCGCAATACTTGAGCACGCCGCGGGCCGGCGCTATTGACCACATGCAGTCCGCTGCCGAGAATCGATAGTTCCTATTGGCAACATTTGCGCCGGGCGACACATCCAAGTCAGTGGTATTTTGCGCCGCGAAGTCAGCCTGGAGCTACTGAATTCTTTGAAAGTGGAAGGGATGCCGCCGGTATCTCCAACTGAGCGGAGGCGATCGAAACTCGATCGACCCGCTGAGCCATCGTGGACTTTCGCTGTTACCCGCGTACTAGCCGCGATCCTGTTTCTGGTGCGAGCTCCAGCGGGGCATGCCGCGCCGCCTCAAAAGCCTAGCGAGTCCGATGCAAAGGCCGCCTATCTCTTAAATCTGGGAAAGTTCGTGCGTCTGTCGCGACCGCTTCCGGCCCGGACATCGTTTGAGATTTGCACGCTCGGCCAGGATTCGGTGGCGTCGTCGCTCGAAGCGATCGCCGGCAACGCACGGGTCAATAGCCTTCCCGTCAGGGTGATTCATCTTCCCGATATTTCGGTCGCGAAGAGCTGCGCGATAGTGTTCATTGGCTCGGTCGAGAGCGCCCGGGTCCGCGAAGATCTCGCCATCCTCGGCAACGCCGATGCTCTCACGGTCAGCGATGCGCCTGATTTTCTCGAGCGTGGCGGCATGATTCAGTTCGTGGAGGCGTCGGGCCGGGTACGCATGGCCGTTAACCTCGATGCTGTTAACCGGACGCACCTGGTGCTGAGTTCGGAATTGTTACGTGTGGCTTCGTCGGTCTCGGGCAAGCCTCCGGCTGGAGCTTTGCCATGAGCATCTGGAAGAGCCAGTCCATCTCAGACAAGCTCACACGCATGACGCTGCTGGTTGGCGGGGTCTCATTGCTGCTCGCGTACATATCGTTTCTGATTTACGACCTGTACAGCCTGCGCCAGCAGCTGATGATCTCGATGACGGCTGAGGCGAACATCATCGGTGCAAACTGCGTAAGCGCGCTTGAGTTCGACGACAAGCAGGCTGCGGAAAATACGATGGCGGCGCTGCGCAACTCGTCGCAGATCCGGGCGGCGGTCATCATTCGGCCGGATGGGACGGAGTTCGCGCGATACGTTCGAAATCCTTCGAGCCAGTTTCAGCTGAATGAGCACTTGACGCTCAACGAGAGCGAGCGTTTCTGGACGAAGGGGCGCGACATACTTCTCGGGACGCGCATTCGATTCCAAGGAGGGTGGGTCGGCTCGGTTTATATGCTTGCGGAGACAAGCGGCGTAGCGCGCAGCATTGAACGTTTCGGGCTCATCTCGGCAGGGATGCTGATTGTCTGCTTCGCCATTGCACTGCTGTCGACGGCGACGATACGACACCTGGTGAGCGATCCGCTCACAGATCTTGCACGCACGGCGCAGGTTGTGACGCGGGAACGCGATTACTCGGTGCGGGCAAAGATTCCGCCTTCGAGCGACGAGCTTTCTTTTCTAGTGAAGTCGTTCAACGAGATGCTCGAGCAGATTCAGGTTCGCGATCGAGCGCTGGAGTCGTCACGCGCGGAGCTTGAGCAGCGCGTTGAAGAACGAACCGCTGAGCTTTCCTCGACCAACAAGGAGCTGGAGGCATTTTCGTACTCAGTTGCGCACGATCTGCGCGGGCCGCTGCAGCATATCAACAACATTGGCTTTCTGCTGCAGCACTCGTCGACAAAAAGCCTCGATGCGGAGGGCCGCATGCTTGTCGACCGCCTGCTGGAAGGCTCGAAGCGCATGTCGGTGCTGATTGATGACCTGTTGAACCTGTCGCGCGCCAGCAGCCATCCGCTGCATCGGAGGCCAATCGATCTGAGCCATATTGCGGATTCGATCGTGGCTCGGCTTGAGGCTGAGAAGGATGGAAGGAGCGTTCGTTTCGATGTAGCGAAGGGCGCGCATGTCTTCGCCGATGAGGGGCTGATGCAGGTGGTGCTCGACAACCTGATTGGCAATGCGTGGAAGTACACATCGAAGCAGGATGCGGCGCTTGTTCAGTTTGGGTACCGGGACGAGAACGGCGAGACGGTTTTCTTTGTGAAAGACAATGGCGCGGGATTCAATCCTCGCTATGCAGACCGGTTATTCCGGCCATTTCAGAGGCTGCACTCGCAGAGCGAGTTCAACGGCACGGGAGTGGGGCTGGCAACGGCGTACCGGATCATTACCCGCCACGGAGGGAAGATCTGGGCGAACGGCGATGTCGACAAGGGAGCGGCTTTCTACTTTACAGTGCCCTACTCTGAAGGTTGATTCAGCAAACCAGAAAGCTCAGGATTACCGAAGCCAGTACTGACGGTTCATGCCGAGGCGGTGCTTGAGACGGGGCGCGATGCGGCTTTCGCGGCGTCCGATTTTGTATCCGAGATATTTTGCCAAAGTGCGGGCCACGGCTGACGGAATGTGGTGCGGACTTTTTCTGAGCAGGTACTTCAGCTCAGAGAACACAAAGCGGCGGCCTTCTCCGGATGCGCTGCCGAAGTGTTCGTTGAGCCAGCTCTCGCGCGAGTGGAGCACGCCGATGTCGAAATAGCGGCGGAACTCTTCGCCAATGGTGTAGTCGTGCGAGTGCTTCGTAAGCGCATCGGCAACATATGCCGTCTTCCATCCGGCGCGGTGCATCCGGGCGACGACGAGGGTGTCTTCGCCGAAGATGACATCGGAGGAGAATCCGCCGACGCTCATCAGGGCTTCGCGGCGGTACGCGCCGAAGGCGTTGGAGAAAAATATCGACTTGAAACCCATGGTCTGGCGGCTCTCCCACGAACGGAGCATGGGACTTTCCGCGTAGCTGAAGTGCCTTCCGTGGGCCTCGATCGGGCTTGCTCCGTCCCGAGGAAGCTGGCGGCCATATGCCGCGCCGATTTCAGAATTTTCGAACGGCCTGACCAGATTTGCGAACGCATCCTCTCCGAAGGGGGCAGCGTCCTGAGTGAGGTAAATGAGGATGGCGGCATCGGAGGCGTAGTCCGCTCCCATCTGGCGGGTGCCGCCGTGATTGAACTGCTGCGGTGTTATCTCCAGGACTTCGAAGCCATCGTCTCGGGCGAGGTCGGCGGTGCCGTCTTTTGAAGCCGAATCGATGACGATGACGCGAGCGGGCCTGAGGCTCTGCGCACGGATTCCGGCCGACAGCGCCGGCCAGTAGCGGGCGGCGTTGTAGGTCGGGATGATGACTTCGATGCGGCCGGGCGTCACAGTCTTTACCACTCCGCCTGGCTGGTTGTGCCGATGGACAGCGCATATCTCAGGTGAGCCAGCAGCAGATCAATGCGAGTCTGTAACTGGCGAGAGAGAGATTTTGTCCGGCTCGCATTTTTGGCGTGCCGGCGATAGAGCAACAAGTCTTCGTCGATGAAGACTGCCCTGCCGCCAAGCAGATCGTTTCGGGTCCCGATCCAGGCGTCATGGAGGAAGGAGTTCTGCGCGGGGAACGGCAGTACGCTGCCCAGCAAGGATGCGCGAACGGCCATTGCCGATCCCTGGTAGTGATTCTTGTAGAGGTTTCGCCAGAAGCCCGCGCGGAACCTGCCGCCGCGATTGATGCGGGAGTCGGGAAGAGGCTGATCGTTTTCGTCGATCATGCGCACGCGGCTCGATACCACTTCCACTTCGCGATTGCTGTTGAAGACATCCATGAAGCGCAGGACCTTTTCCGGAGCCCAGACGTCATCGTCGTCCGAAAGGAAGAGGATTTCTCCGGTAGCGGATCGAAGCGCATCTTCAAAGGTGGCGAGGACGCCGGCGTTGGCTTCGTGTCTCAGCAGCCTTATTCGTGCGTCGTTGAATCCCTGAATGCGCAGGACGGTGTCGTCTTTCGACAGGTCGTCGACGATGACGATTTCATCGTTTGGCCCGAGTTGGGGAAGGATTGACTGCAGCTGCGCTTCGACGAAGCGTCCGCCGTTGTAGGCGGCCATGCAGACGGAGAGTCGAGGATCGCGCATCGGCTGCTGCGCGGTGCGCGCCCGCTCATCGGTAGAGGCCATCCACTCTTTGATCCGCTTCCGCCGTGACGTGAAGAGACGGCGCATCAGGGCAGCCCAAGTGATTCGCCGGAGCTCGGCTGAATCACCGCGGATGTAGTGCTTGACCATGCGCACCATGAGCCGCAGGGTTCGCTCCCATCCGGCCAGCCAATTCATGCGCAGGTCCCAGAAGGCGGTCTCTGCCCAGAGCGCATTCTGGTATCGCGCCACGCTCATGCGGCGCTGCATGTCTTTCATGGAGAACTCGTGCTCGACCTGAATGTCGCCAGCAATGTAAACACGCTTGCCGTGCTGGTGAAGCTTGCTGAAGATCATGGCATCGCTGTCGTCAAGCCAGAATCGCGGATCGTAGCCGCCGACCTGCTTCAGCGCATCGAGGCGCAGCATCGCGCCGGAGTTGAATGCGAATACGGGATGCGCAGGAACGCCGGTGTATCCGCTGCTGTACCAGCGCGGAATTGCGCCGAATTGAAACCAGTTCGGCGAGAGCTGCCTGCCTTCGGCGGCGATCTGCGGGACGATCGCACCGATGCCGGCATAGCGCGAACTTGCGGTTGCCGCGGCAGCCATCCTGGCGAAGAAATCCGACGGGACGGCTGTGTCCTGATCGAGGGTCAAGAGCCATTCGGCGCCGTGCAGCTCGGCCCACTCCATCGCACGGTTGTAGGCGGTCGCCAGGCCGGAGTTGCTCTTATCGCCGAAATAGGCCACGCCGTCGGGGAGGTTGTCTCCTGAGCCGGGTGTTGGGCTGTTGTCCCACAACAGGACCCGGACCTCGCCTGCATTCTGATTAATGACCTCCCTCGCGGCGATGACGCTGCGGAATGCGGGTGATTCCTGCGGAGCAATCCGATAGAGGACGATGACGACCATCGCCTTCAAGGGTGTTGCCGATTCTGTGAATACCGGCCTGATCTCGCTCATTGCGCCACCATCCCCACAACCTGTTCTTCGCCCCAATGGAAACACCTTCGTTGCACTACGCTCTGAATCGCCAACTGCAGGATTGTGGAGAGCGGAGTGAACATGTCGCTGAAGAAGATGAACGACAGACAAGTAAGAAGAATGCTGGACACCAGAAGGCTCCTCGGCAATGCACGCTCACGCATCCACCCGCAGCCTATTCCGAGCAACAGATTGGCCAGGTAAACGCCGACATAGGAAAAGTCGAGGGCATAGCCCGCGAGATAGGTGCTTGCGCCATCAATGATGCTGAGATCGTTGTGAATGTAGGCGTGGGGATCCGGCGGCATAAGGAACGACGGCAGCAGGGGGTAAAGGAAAGCCAGCGTCGGACCGTGAAAAGTTTCTTTGGCGAAGAGCCAGCACAGATTGGAAAACGGAATCGAAATATAGGATGTGACCCACAGGAAGGACATCGGCCAGTGAGAGTAGGTATGCCTGATTTGCAGATACTGAAGGAAGACGCTGTGCTCGGTGCGCGCGTTGCCGATGAGGGTGATGACGGCGACCGCGAATACGAGGAAGCAGACGAGGATCGTGTAGAGTTTTCGACGGCTCATGCGCGTTTTGAGCGAGAAGACGAAGAACATCTGCAGCAAAGCCACCATGATGAGGCCGCGCGTGATGTAGAGCGTCATGCCGGCCATTCCGAAGAGGATGAGGAGCGACTTGCGCCACTTCGATGGGTCGAGGGTTGCATTCACCGTGACCGTTACCAGCAAGGGAAAGAGGACCTGCTTGAATCGGCCGTAGGTCAGGTACGAGGTTGGATCGCCAACGGCGGGAGGCGGACCTGAAGATATCCAGTTGAAGGCCACGATCATAAGTGCGGCGAGACAGAGCAGCACGTTTATTTGCCAGAGCTGAGTGGCATCGAGCGAGTACATCGACAAACTATTCGAGACCGGCCACCTGCGGAGCAGCATGCGCGAGACGATGTATCCGAAGAGGAACGATCCGAGCGCGATGCTGAAGAGGAGGAGGGGCATTCCCGCGTGCGGATAGGAGACGTACGTAACCTGAAAGCTGAGCGAGATCATCATCAGCGCCCAGTTGCCGAGAAAGATCGCCAGGGGGTTACAGAAGAGCGGGAGCTCGGTGAGGGGGTTCAACTCACCGCGCAACTGCTTGCGGTTCGCGAACTTCTCGGTGAGCGACGCAAAAAGGGCCGGTGAAGACATAGATGCCTCCGCAGGCGGGCTGGTGCTCAATAAACGCTCGCTCATAGCATCTCACGACCAAGCAGGAGGTCTGTTCGTACCGAGGCAAGGCCGCGTGCGTAGTGCAGGTAGTTGGGAAGCTGGCCGAGCATCTGCATGGTTCTTACGCCGAGCTGCGGCGACAGTGCGGACTGGCGTTTGAGGAATGCGATCTTGGCACGGATCTTCCCAACGAGCGGGTCGTGGTCGCTCCAGCCCTCTGTGAGCACGCGAGACAGCAGATCTTCAAACTGGCGGGCGACACGTGCATAGAACTGGCGGCGGGTTTCCTGTTTGCCGCGCTGTGCTGGTTGGGAGGTTCCGACTCCAAGCTGCTGCGCGGCGTGGATTCGATATTCGATCAGGGGCTCGGAGATGAGAGTCAGCCGGGAGTGCAGTGCGAGCATCCAGGCAAGCCATCCGTCATGCACCCAGGTGGTTGGGATCGGGGAGCAGTAGCGGCGGATCGCGGAGCGGAACATCAGCGTTGCTCCGGTCACGATGTCGTGCTTCAGCAGCGTGGCTGTCGGGCAGTGGACGAAGCTACGCTGTTTGGCAGGCGTAAACTTGTGGCGCGCGAAGAGCGTTTTGTCTACCCGCTTTCCGTCCCCATCGATCAGCTCCGCGTCAGAGAAGACTCCGCCCAGGAAGGGATTGTCGATGAGGCAATCGGAGAGACGCTGCAATTTGTGAGGCAGCCAGCGATCATCCTGATCGCAGAGGGCGATGGCGTCTCCTTTTGCCATCTCGATCGCCTGTTCGAAGTTGCGCGTGGAACCCATGCGCTGGGTGTTCTCGACGATTGTGACCGGAAATGGCGCATTCGCCTTGAATGTTTTGAGGGTTGCGATGGTGTTGTCTGTTGAGCCGTCGTCGCAGACTACGACTTCGAAGGGCAGGCGAGTCTGTTCCGCTATACTCTGCAATTGTTCTTCGAGGTAGCGGCCGCCGTTGAAGGTGCACATGGCCACCGATGTGCGAAGATCGGATTTTCTATCACTGGCACGCATCGTCACACCTCCGCCTGCGCCCATTGTCTGCGCTTGGTTCGAAAGATCGTTGTAGCGGAGATTACGCCGGCGACACCGAGCACGAGGAAATAGGCCAGGGAAACTCCCATCGCGCCGGATGTCTTTGCCAGGACTACTACGCTGGCCGCTGTGCACGTGGCGATGACAATGGATTGGATGAGAAACGGCTCCATCTTGTGGGCGCGAAGATAGATGGCTTCGCTCTGCACGACGTGACTGCCGAGAGCTGTCAGCAGCAGCAGCAGGAAGATCGGCCAGCTTTCGATACGCCGGCTGATCTTCGGCAAGATATACGGCGAAGCGAGCACACCGATGAGGACCGCGACTGCTGCTCCAGTAAAGAGGACGAGGGACTGACGCAGGGACCGGAAGAACATGCGGTCGAGTTCCGGCCGTTCCTTCCTGGCGATCAGGCTGCCGAAAGGCGCGGCCTTGGTCGTCATCCACGCCAGCATCATCGCGCTCATCTGCGTGACGATGTTCATGGACAGGCCCATTCGACCGGCTTCTTCAGGGCCGCGGAAGGCAAACAACACCGGCGTGAACAACTGGAAGATGAAGTAGTCGCAGAGCCAGCTGACGGCGATCTTCCACTGGAAGGGCCAGACCTCGCGACGCCAGCTGATGCCCTGCCCGCGAACATGTTTTCGCAGGAGCGGCAGCAGGAGATCACGTCGGGAGTAGAGGAGGATGCTGGCGACGAATCCCTGGCCAAGCAAAACCATTGCGGGCGAGAAAAGGCCGTGGTGACTGAGCATCGCTGTCCACGACGCTGCCACGCTCACCATGGATTGAAAGAAGCGCATACGGGCAACGTGGGTAACCTGGCCGCATCCTTCGAGGAAGGACAGGATGGGGCCGATTGAGAAAGTGATGGCGCATGCGAGGACCGTTACTCGAAGAGGGACGATCCAGATGTTTGGCGCCTGGGGCTGCTGATGGAGGGAGAAGAATCGCATGCCGCCGAGGAGGAGGACGATTCCCATAACGACGGCGGCGCTTGTGTACCACTTGACGGCGCGCTGCAGCAAGGACGCCAGACGCAGATGCGAATTCTCGCTGCCGGTGATGCTTCCGTCCGCGTGGAACTCGAGGTGGGCGCGTTCGTGCGCAGCGACCTGCAGGATGACGAAGGAGAATCCGAGCTCGAATACGCTCTGCAGGGCGACGAGGCTCCAGAGTGCGTAGTAGTATCCCTGCTCTGCGGCGGTGAGGAAGTGCACGATCAGCAGAACGCTTCCGACGCTGCCGAGGCCCTGGACGATGCGGCCGAGCACGGTGAAGGCGATGGCCCGATCAAGTCCGATGGCGTGCGCGACCTTGTAGCGGAGGAAATACTTCACTGACCCCCATGTGCCTGGCGAGGGTTGCGGCGAAGTTGGCGTTTCGGTCAGCATGATTCGAGGCCTAATCTAAGAAATGTATGTCGTTCTGAGAAACTACAGGTTAAGAACGCGAAGTTTCGAATCTCGATGGTTCCGGTTGCGTGGGGCGGAGACTGCCAACCTCTTCGTTCTCGCCGACCGCTTTTGCTGTGAGGTCTGATGCTGCATGGGAGCCAATCTCGAGTGACTGCTTGAGCAGTTGGAGTTTTTCTCCATTCGCTGGATTCTGCTGCATGCGGACCAGACCGCCCTGCAACAACGCCAGCATTATTCCCATCGTGAAGCCGACGGATAATCCCGCAATGACGAGTAGCGCGCGCTTCGGGGAGGAGGCTTTGTGGGGAGTGACTGCCGGGCTGACTACCTGGAGGAAGGCTCGCTCGCGCGCTTCGTCGAGCCTGGCAAGCTCCAGCTGCTCGGTGAGCGCGGCTACGGTGGATTCGGCAAACTGCGCATCGCGAAGCCGCCGAAGGTAGTCCGGGGAGGCTTGCGGGGATGTTTGCCCTAGTTGCATAGCGGCGGGCCATGTATCTTTCGATGCGTCCAGCACGTCAAACTGCGTCCGCAGCTGAACCAACTCTGTTTTGGCCTGCGACAGTGCCGGGTACTCATCGCCCGGATAGGATTGCATCGCGTCGAGCTGGACTTCCCTGGCGACGATTTGAGCCCGCATGCGAGCCGCGGACTGGATCATTGCCAGAGTGAGCGGAGCGGGCTGTTCCGACCGAGAGGAAGGCTGCGCTTTCTTGAGGGCCTCGTCGGCAGTCTCGAGGTCGGTCTTGGCCTCAGTCAGCCGGTTTTCAAAGATCGTCCGCCACTGCGAGGCCTCGGTGAGGTTCAGACGCTGCGTCTGGATCTTGAACTGATCGACGTAGCCATTTGCGATTTCGGCAGAGCGCCTCGGATCGCGATCGGTGAAGCTGAGCCGGATCAAGCCGTCTTTCGTGGCTCCGTCGATGACGGTATGGCTCTCGAGGGCCTTGCGGGTGTCTTCAAGATTTTGCCGGCGGTACTCCGACTGGAGCCCGTATTGGCGAATCACGGCGTCTTCCGCGGAAGGGCTTCTCATCAACGACACATACATGTCATTGATGTTTTTTTCCGCAGGCAGGCCACCGGGCTTCCAACTCGCGGCGCCGTTCTTCCGGGAGATCTGGGTTGCGAGCATGAGGCTCGTCAAGGAATTCCCCTGGGGAGGAAGAACGAGCACGGTTGCGGTGAATCTTTGCGGGAGCGCGAACGCGAGTATCAGGGCGGCGATGACGGAGAGCGCCGTTGCGGAGACGATTAGCTTTTTACGCTGGGTGAGGATGAGGAGCAGATCCAGGAAAGTCAGATCGCCCTGGGCGGCGCGAGAAGGCGGCGACGAGGGACTGCCTAGATGCACATCCCTGGTCTTTCCTTCGCTCCGCACGTTCACCTTGCTTCCTTTAGTCTGATGGGCCGGTCTTTCGGTTCAGAGGGTCTTGTTAGCTTTGATGATTTTTGAGGGACATTCAGCAGCCTGAGTTAGCAACAGAGCACCTGAAAATTCTAAAGCCGCGCCGGGCGCCTGTATCTTTCTGCGCCTTGCGCGGCTTGGGTGAAGCTCTAATTTAATGGTGATCTAAACTACTCAGCTCTAACCCGTGCGGCAGGAGAGGAGTTAGTAGGCGCCTCTCATGGTGATGACGGCGGGGATGGTTCGCGTCAGGATTTCGAAGTCGAGCGAGCAGCTCCAGTTGCTTGCATATTCGCGATCGAACTGAACACGACGCTCGTATCCGATGTCGCTGCGCCCTGAGACCTGCCAGAGACCGGTGATGCCGGGTTTGAAGAGGTCGTAGAACGGGAATTCCTGTCCGTAGAACTCGACCTCTGCCTCGACGATCGGACGAGGGCCAACCAGGGACATGTCGCCCTTCAGGACGTTAAAGAGCTGGGGAAGTTCGTCCAGGCTCAACTTGCGGAGGATGCGTCCGACGGGAGTGATGCGGGGATCAGGGATGTCCTTGTTCAGAGGATAGGCCTGCTCGTTGCGCTGGTGGATCTCGCGCTTAACATTGATGGCCTGCACGTTGTTCTTGTGCTGGCGCGAGAACATGGAGCGGAATTTGATGATCCGGAACGGCACGCCGAAGCGTCCGAGCCGCTCCTGCGTGAAGAAGATCGGTCCCTGCGACGTGACTGCCACCGCGATGGCGACCGCCAACATTACGGGGAAGAGCGCAAGAATGAGGAGGCTCGAAAGAACGATATCGATGGTGCGCTTCATTACAGCGTACCGGAGTGAGAATGCATGCCTGACAGCCGAAGAAAGGAACGGCGACGGACGTCTCCAGGATGACGCCGGAAAGGTTTCACGCAGTACGCTGACAGCCGAAAGTGTCCCTAGGGCCGGACTGTCGCTCTCCAATATATCTAATGCATTATTGCCTTGCGTATTATTGCCTTGCATTCGCGATACCCTCGCTCTTGTAATTCCATGCCCTTCCGGATCCATCGGTCTTGAACTCCGGATGGCTTGCGCATGGGCTTGCGATGTAAGCTTTCCGGCTGTCTGTTTCCGAAGCCGGTATATATCTCGCCCTAGATAAAGCACCTGAATGGCCAATCTGCGGTGATGGACCTTTGGGGACTTGACTGGCGATTTCGCGGCATTTTGAGGGAGATGCCAGATTCCTCACAGCGGGCTTTAGTTCTTTGCTTTGTGCGACTTTCATGCACGCAGGTTTTCTGTGATTCCAGTGCGCGCTATTGGTTGCGGCAATTTCTTGTGAGGCAATGAGTTGCAAAGAGGGGAGTGTAAGGACTACACGGTTCATGCCATTTTTTCTATCCAGCGAGAGTAAAGGTTCTCGGGAGAGACTAACGATTTTGCGAAGGAGCTTACCTGCCTCTGGCACAAATACCAATTGAGAAATGAATTCCATATATCAACGTTTCCGATTGCGGGAGTTAGATGGATATGTCGGAGACAAGTTCGTCCCTGTCTGCGCGCGAGCCGCACAGATTTCTCCTGCGCCCCGAGTGAATGCAATGATGTCAAGCGGTTGTACTGCAGAAGGTGAACAGCTTACTTAGTCTCGCTCTAACTCTTGAATAGCTTCCTGAATTTACTCCCCGTGAACCAGACAGAGTCTCCCCATGTAACGCACTGCCCCGCTACGCACGGGCATCGTTGCTAAGTAGAGACGCTGAAAATCGTCGGGGAGTTATCCGGCTGCTTATTCTTTGACCTACTTTTGATTGCGAGATTTGAGGGATCAAATAGAAAGCCCGGCCGCATATGCACGGCCGGGCTTTGGATACTGACTATCTGCGCTCTAGGCCACGGGATGCTTCAGGATCTCGGCGAGTGCCTGAAGCCGGGTTGCGTCGGCGGGCTTCGCAGAAGATGCATTGGCAGCCAACTTCTCTGTCATTGCTCGCAGCTTTGCCACCTGCTTCTCTTTCAGGTGCGACTTCTCAGCATCGCGAATTCCCTTTCGCAAGGATGCGATCTGATCGGCTGGCAGGGCCTGCGATCTTTCGAGCTGATCGACATAGGCCTTCGCTACGACGAGCTTTGACGGCCACTCCAGCTTCTGCTGGTTCTGGACGTTGAGCTCTTTGACCTGGACGGCTTTGGCAGCGTCAATCTCGTTCTGCGAGAGGAGATCGGTAGCGGTGAGCTCGAAGACGTCGAGGCCGCGGGCGATTTCAGAGCCGTAGATCGCGCCGTTGTACCAATAGGCCGACCAGTCGCCGCCGAGCACGAGCATCTTTGGATCGATCGGGCCGCGATCAAAGTAGGCGATCTCCTGCGGGTGAGCCGGGTCGGTGAAGTCCATGACGGAGACGCCGCCCTGATACCAGGCCTGCACTTCGATGTCGCGTCCCGGCACTGGAATGAGCGATCCGTTGTGCGCGACGCAATTCTCTGTGTCGCCCTGAGCAGCGGGGAGCTTGTAGTAGTTGGCAAAGGTCAGCTTGTCATCCTTCAAGTTGAAGATGGCGTCGGCGCCCCACTTGTTCGGGTCGTTGGCACGGCAACGTGCTCCAAGGCCGCCGCCCCACTCGTCGGTGAAGACCACCTTTGTTCCGTCGTTGGAGAACGAAGCGGAATGCCAGTAGGAGTAGTTCGGGTCGTTGACGGCGTCTACGCGCTTGGGATTTACGGGGTCCTTGATGTCGAGGAGAAGGCCGTTACCGGAACATGCGCCGGCGGCGAGCCCAATTGCCGAGTACACGGTGATGTCGTGGCACTGATCGGTATCGCGCGGCTTCTCTTCGCCCTTGCCATGGCTTCCGCCGTTGTTGAGGCCGTTGACCACGCCTGAACGCGGATCGATGAAGACGCGCGGATGGGAGACGATGGCTGCCTGGTCAGGGTGGGCGACGGGGACTTTGATCACGTCGATGCGGAAGAGGGCTGTATTTGGATCTTTTTCCGGACCCTCGCCGGAGCAGCCGGCCAGCTCTTCAGACTGGCGCACGAAGGATGTTCCCGAAACGTAGATGTACACGTTCTCTTTGTCGTTGGGATCGAGGACAAGAGTGTGGGTGTGGGAGCCGCGGCATGTCTGCACGGCTGCGACCTGTTTGGGCTTCTTGATGTCCGATATGTCGAAGACTCTGACTCCGCGGAAGCGATCCTTCTGCGGAACGGGCAGGCGCTTTTCTTTTTCCTTGCCCGACTCCGGCGCGGGCTCCGGGGGGAATCCGTCAGCGCCGCAGTCGACGCGGCCATTTGGCATTTCAACGGACATGAACATCAGGTTTCCGTAGACCGAGACGTCGCCCTGACCTCCGGGACAGACCATCGAGGTCAGCAGCGAGGCCTTGGCAGGATTGCTGATGTCGTAGATGTTCACTCCGTAGAAGTTGCCCTGAAAGAGGTGGGTACCCTGGAAGGCGAAGTCGGAGTTTGCAAACGCCAGCTGCGCAATTACCAACTGCAGAGCCTTGGGCATTTTCTCAACAGCGCCGATGCCTAGCTGGCCGAGAACCTTCTGCACGCTGGGATCATCGCTGGATGTCGCCTGAAGCTGAAACGCGTCCGGCTTCTTGATGTGGGCCACATGCTTCATGCCCCTGGCGATCTCGCCCGCGTCATACATTCCGGGCTTCAGCGATGCCCGCGGGTCTTTCGTATCTGATCCTGTCATACCCGGCGGCAGAGGTGGAGCGGGCTGAGGAGCGAATGGGTCGCCTTCCTCTTTTGGCTTTTCCTGCGCCTGAGGCGCGGGCTGTGCGGCGGCATCGGGGCCCGGTTTTTGTTCCTGTGCATTGCTCTGCGAGGGGAAGAAGAGAACCGCGGCCATTGCGGCGAGGGGAAGTGTCAGACTTCGCGTCGAATTCAATGAAGCTCCTCCAGATATTTCTGCATGATTTTGATTTCTGCCCGCTGCGAGTTGTCGACATCTGTCGCGAAATCGAAGATCTCCGCGTCCTGCCCCGCACCGGCACTGTTGAACAGATCTTTCACCATGACCAGCGCACCGCCATGATGCTGAATCATTCCGGAGAGGAACAGGCGGTCGAACTCGGTTCCCGTGGCATGCTTGAGGGCGGTCATCTGATCGGGCGTCAGCATTCCAGGCATCGGGGCCATCGCCTTTCCACCCATGTCCATTCCCGGCATGCCCGGCATCTCCATGGATGTTGCCTGGCCGCGGGCCGCAAGCCAGCGCTGCATCATTCGGATCTCGTCGGCCTGGGAACTGCTGATCTTGGCGCCCATTGCCCGGACGTTTTTGTTCTCTGTGTGCGATTGGATCAATGCCGTCATCTCCACGGCCTGCGAGTGATGCATGATCATTCCCTGCATGAAGTCCACGTCGGCACGGGATATGGGCGGGAGGGTCGCATGGGTGTCGTTCGGGAGGGTCTTTGTGGGTTCTCCGGGAGCGCCTGGCTGGACTACGGAGGGTCCGCCACTGGCCTGAGAGCGAGACGGGATCGGTGCGAAAGTGAGCAGCAGAACGGCTATCAGCCCGGTTGCGCAGGCATGTGTGGTCCTTGCTGGAGCGCAGATTTTTGCTTTTCGGACGGGGAAGCTGCTCATTTCGGTCCTCTTACGCTATCACGCTGTGCGAGCGGCCGAATAGCGGAGATTCGTTTGCGGCAACGGAGGCCTTCGGCAGAAACGGCTCTTCGCCGAGATGATTTTTCGGACGTCAACGTACTTTGGTTTTGTTCTTTTGGCCTCGGCGGTTACCGATGAGGGATGCGACCGGGCGTGAGGTGACCTATTGTGGATGCAGCGTGGGTTGAGGCGAGTGTTGACCGATTTTGACCCACAAACAAAGAGCCCACCGGGAACGGTGGGTTTTTTGTTGTCGTTTTGCGGCGGAGAGTATCGCGATTGGACGGACTTGATGTTGTCCCGATCTGGGACTGGAACATGGAAAGTTGTCGCATAAATCCAAAGTCACCTGGTGCTGTTTTTGTACGGGGGGGATACAGCGAGAGGGGCGTTAGACTTAATCAAATACACATATTGGGCCTCGCGATCTCGCAGGAGCGGAAACTCCTCCGATCTCATCGTCCGGACCTTATCCGCACGTCCAGCACGATGAAAGATTGGTGATCGGCTAGGATATGAAGCTTTACCGCACCTTCGGCCAGGTCTTTTTCGCGGTGCTGCTGTGCACGGCGGTGATGGGAACGGCGGAGACTGCCCCGCTGACGACGCTTGGTGCGATTCACTCTCTTACAAATCAGGAGGCAAGCCGGGGGCTTCCAGTTTCCTTTTCGGGCGTGGTGACTTACTACGCGAACGGCAATGTGGACCTGTTCGTGCAGGATGGCCAAACCGCTATCTACGTTGAAACGACTCCCAGCCAGACCCTGGCGCCGGGAGATCGGGTTGTTGTAACGGGAACTACGCGGGCGAGTTTTCGACCTGAGGTAAAGGCTGACAGGATCGTGGTGCAAGGCCACGGGGAGCCGCCCGCGCCGGTTCAGGCTGAATTTCGGCAGCTGATTCGAGCAGAGCTCGATTGCCAGCGAGCGACAGTTCGAGGCTTCGTACGAAGCGCGAACGTAGTGAAGGACGAAGGAAACTCGATACTTTATCTGCAGCTGCAGATGAAGGACGGGACGGTCGATGCGCAGATGCCGGAGAGCGGTCCGACCGACCTGGCGTCGTTGCTCGACGCTGAGGTGGAGCTTACCGGCGCAGTCGCAGGCAGGTTCGATCGAAAGATGCAGATCACGGGCATTTTGATCGAGGCCTCATCGGTCGCTGACCTGAAGGTCATCCGTCCGGCTGCGGTCGCTCCGAAAGACCTGCCCATCACCCCGATCGACCAGATGCTGAGCGGCTACAGCGTTCAGAACAACACCGGGCGGGTAAAAATCACGGGGACGATCACTTACTACCTGCCGGGGTCGACGCTGGTTTTGCAGAATGGCGACCGAAGTGTGCTGGTGACCACGCAATTCGAGCGGCCGGCCAAGGTGGGGAACCTTGCGACGGTGAGCGGATTTCCGGATGTGGAGAACGGCTCCCTGGTTCTGACCAGCGGCGCGGTGGACGTTCTGAATTCGCCGTCAAGCGTCGCTCCCGTCGAGTCCAGTTCAGATGTACTGGCGCGGGGAGGACACGCACTCGACCTGGTATCGATCGAGGCGAAACTGATCACCGCGGTGCGAGAGGCAGGGCAGGACGAATATGTCTTTGTCTCGGGTGAGCACCTTTTCAAGGCGATTCTTCAGCACCCACGGCATCTCGATGGCGCGCCTGGGCCCATGCGGCAAATCGAGGCAGGATCGATGGTGCGGATCGTGGGCGTCTGCCGGGTGACAGAGGCTCAGGAGAGCCAGAAGCCGACAGCGTTCGACATTCTACTGCGTTCTCCGGAGGATCTGACGGTACTCGCCGGGCCATCGTTCCTCACGGTGAGGAATCTGACTTTTCTCACAGGCGCGCTGCTGGCGGGCATGGTGTTGATCGGCATCTTTGCATGGCGCCGAGAGCGTGGGGGACGTACCCATATCGCCCGCCTGGCGCGGATGGAGCAGATGCGAAGCCGCGTGCTCGAGCACCTGAACGGGTCGACGAGCCTGCTAGATATGGTGGAAGAAGCGACGGAGATTGTCTCGTTCCGACTGAACGGAGCAGCCTGCTGGTGCGAGATTGCCGATGGGCTGCAACGGGGAACGCGGCCGAAACAATTCACGGGATTGCGGATCATCGAGCACCAGATCCTGTCGCGATCGGGCACGCAACTGGGTGTGATCAGCGCCGCGCTTCACGCCAAGACCAAGCCGACCAGAATCGAGACAGACGCACTTTCTTCAGCGGCCGGACTAATATCGCTGGCGATCGAAAATCGCCGGCTCTATTCGGACCTGCAGCATCGCTCTGAATTCGACCTGCTGACAGAACTCCACAATCGCTTCTCTCTTGAGAAGCGTCTCGGGGAGATGATCGAACGAGCAAAGGTGGAGAAGTCCAGCTTCGGATTAGTCTACGTGGATCTTGATGGATTCAAGCTGATCAACGATCAATACGGCCACCAGGTGGGCGATCGCTATCTGCAACAAGTCACGCTGCGCATGAAGCACCAGCTTCGGCCGAACGATGTGATGGCGCGGCTTGGTGGCGACGAGTTTGCTGTGTTGCTTTACCATGCATCAAGCCACGAAGAGATCGATGCGGTTGTGGAGCGCCTTGAGGGCTGCTTCTCCGATCCGTTCCAGGTGGGTGAGAATCAAATTCGCGGAGCGGCCAGCTTCGGCGTTGCGCTCTTTCCTGTGGACGGAAATACGCAGGACAGCCTGCTGAATTCGGCGGATGCGGCCATGTACGTGGCGAAGCATCAGAGGCGCGCGAACCAGCCGAAGCATGATGGGGCGGATATCGAATTCACGCGCTGAAGGGAACTTGTTGGTGCGGAAGGCTGGATACAATTCATGGTCAGGCGCCGAGGGGCGACCACTCTACTTCTGACAATCCCTTGATCTGGGAGAGTAAGCGGCAAACATCGCTTTGAGAGCAAGGGTTGTAGTTCATGAAATAGTGAGGGGATCACCGTTGGATCTGCGTGCGCTCAGCCCATTTCCTGGGCGAGTCCGATGAGAAGCCCCTCGGGTCCCCGGATATAGCAGAGCCGATACGAGTCCTGATATCTGACTACTTCGCCGACGAGCTGTGCACCACGTTTGATGAGCCTCTCAAGTGTCTCGTCGATGTCATCCACGGCGAACATTACCCGAAGATAGCCCAAGGCATTGACGGGAGCGTTACGGTGATCTGCGATGACCGATGGACTGATGAAGCGGGAGAGTTCGAGACGGCTGTGGCCATCAGGCGTGTGCATCATTGCGATCTCGACACGCTGACCGACAAGTCCGGTGACGCGTCCTGCCCATTCTCCTTCGATCATGGCCCGGCCTTCGAGCTCAAGGCCTAGCTCTCGAAAGAAGTCGATTGCCCCTCCGAGGTCGTCGACGACAATTCCTACGTTATCCATTCTTTTAAGCGTCATGCGTGGAATCTACACCGCAAGCGGCACCTTTTCCTACTTCTTCATCTCAAAGCGATAGTGGGCGACAATCTGCCCGGAACATTCAAGCGCACCTCGATCAGATATTTCATTGCGGCCTCATTCCCTTCATCGTCATCCGGCTTGCGAAGGATGTCGGTAGGAGTTCAAACAGCATCGTCAGCTTGAGGATTATTCTTTCCTCCGCTGGGGATGGACTGCGTATAGTTCTTGAATCGGTTCCATATATTCGAGGACAAGCGATGGCACGACGCGCCGCTTTCTTATTGTTGACGGCTGCTGTTTTAGTGTGCAGTAACCTGGCTGCGGCTCAGCCGGCCAGGCCGCCCGCAATCCCACGTGCTGCGCTCGCGCAGGCACAGAGTGCAGCGCGCATCACCCTCGGCCAGGCCGCCGTGCCGCTCTACGGGCCGTGGAAGTTCACCGTGGGCGACTCTCCGACTGACCCCAAGACCGGCAAGCCGCTCTGGGCCGAGCCGGTTTTTGACGACTCGAAGTGGGAGACGGTGGACCTGACGCCGAAGGATGGCGCATTTGATCCGGCCAATGGGCTCTCAGGCTATGAGCCCGGCTGGACGGCCCAGGGACACCCCGGCTACTTTGGCTATGCCTGGTACCGCATCCGGGTGCAGGTGCAGGCGCGGCCGAGTGAGGGATTGGCGCTGGTGGGGCCGGCCGACGTAGATGACGCCTATCAGGTGTTCGACGACGGAGAGCTGGCCGGGCACTTCGGCGACTTTACCGGCAGCGAGCCCGTCGTCTACTTCACCCAGCCCAAAATGTTCTCTCTGGCGCAACCGGGAAGTCACGACGCCGAAACCAGACAAGAAGGAACCGGGCAAGGAGGAACCGAATCCGACGAAACTGGCCCGGTTGAGCGAACGCGGGTTCTGGCCTTTCGCCTGTGGATGGGGCCTTTCGCGCTGATCAATCAGCCCGATGCTGGCGGCATGCACTCGGCGCCGGTGCTGGGCGAGGCAGGCGCGGTGGCGGCGGGCTACCAGATGCGTTGGCTAGAACTGATCCGCACTTACGCAATTTCGGCCGTCCAGGCTCCGCTGTTCGGCCTGCTGGCGGCGGTCGCCTTCACTCTCATCCTGTTTGACCGCTCCGACCGGGTCTACCTGTGGATGGGATTCCTCTTCCTGCTTTTCGCTGTCAACTCAGCCTTCATTTTCATCGGCGTCTGCACGGAACTTCAGAGCATCCGAGTCAACAACCTGCTATTGGATGGTCTTGTGAGCCCTGCGATTTCCGCCGCATGGGTCATGGTGTTTCGGGTGTGGTTCGGGCTGCAGCGTCCGCTGTGGCTGCCCCGGCTCACTTCCGTGCTGACGCTGCTGTTGATGGTATCTACGATTTTGGGCGAGGAGATCTTCTTCGGGCTCGTCCCTCACGGGGTTGCAGTCCAGTTCGTAACGGTCTCGCTGGTTCTTCGAGTGCTCGTATTCGCCTTGTTGTTGTGGGTCGTGCTCGAAGGCATTCGCCGGCAGGGCGTGGAGGGCTGGATAGTTCTGCCTCTGGTTGTATTGCGGGGGATCCATGCCTTCTCGCCACAACTCACGCTTCTCCATGTCAGGGTTTATTGGTTCCCATTCGGCGTGACTGTCTCCCTTAGCACAATCGCGAATCTGCTGGTGGCGGTGGTGATCGCCCTGCTTCTGCTGCGGCGGCTGTTGCAATCGGTAAAGCGCCAGCGGCTCATGGCGCTGGATGTGAAGCAGGCGCAGGAGGTCCAGCAGGTGATCCTGCCCGAAGCACGGATGGCGCTGCCGGGACTCACCATCGAGAGCGAGTACCGGCCAGCGCGCGAAGTGGGCGGCGATTTCTTCCAGATCATTCCGAACCAGAGCGACGACAGCGTGTTGATTGTGGCCGGAGACGTAACTGGCAAAGGACTCCAGGCGGGCATGCTCGTCGCGCTGCTGGTCGGGGCTATTCGCAGCACATCAGATTGGAGCACCGATCCGATTGTGATACTGAAGGCTCTGAATCAACGCCTCCTGGGCCGCGATGATTCGCAGGCTACTTGCCTCGCACTGAAGATTACGGCTGATGGCGCAGTCACGCTGGCCAATGGCGGGCACATGGCGCCCTATCTCAATTCAGAACCGATTGCAATGGAAGGCGCATTGCCGCTGGGAATGCTGGAAAGCGCAGAGTTTTCCGTCATGCACTTCCAATTGAGGCCGGACGACAAACTGGTTTTAATGTCCGACGGCATCGCAGAGGCCACCGACGCCGAAGGTCACCTGTTTGGATTCGAGCGCGTTCACGCGTTGTTGCACTCCGCAAAATGCGCCGCGGAAGTTGCGAACGCCGCGCAATCCTTCGGCCAAGCCGACGACATCAGTGTTATCTCCGTCACCCGTGTACCGGTTATTGAACCGGCGCTGACGTCAGCAGGTTAGAGTACGGAAGCTAGAACGTCCGAGTGACCGGGCACCGGGAAGTTGAGAGCAAAGTCTTGTCAGTGTCCCGATTGGCGACCACTCACCCGGAATACAATTATCCGTTCCTCTTGATGACGATTGCCCGATATGAGTATTCATCTGCCCTCGCATCGAGTTTTGTCAATAGTCCTCGTGGTCATTGCGCTGATCACGTCGAGTTTGGCGGTCGTCTTTCGAATAAGAGAACAGAAACTTGCGGCCGAGAATCACAGGCTCCTCGCCGAAGCACGCGGCCCACAGGCGCCCAGAGTCTTGCCCACAGCAGCTCAGCGAAGCCAGCCAAGTGTTCTTCTAGACGCTCCGATTAGCGAAGAGACTGCGCTGAGCTTTTTCTGGTTTGGCGATATGGAGAGCCATTTCAGAAACCCTGTAAACTTCTTCGTCGTTCCTGACACCGATCAGAGATTGCACAAGGTCGAGTTGACCGACTTCATCGCGGACGATCAAGCAAACATCTTTGTCTCCAAGGGGGAGATGAAACGCATATTGGAAGGTCTGAAAGCACTTGACCTCCGTTGGTACGATTCACGCGGGAGGAAGAAGCTCGAAAGCGCGAATCATCGGCGGGGCACCGACATGCTGGACATCACTCTGGTTGGATCTGGCCTCACAGGAGAAGCCCATATCCGGATCGCAAGAATGTGTGAGCTTCTCGACGGGCTGGATTCAGCGATGCCGACTGCGCGTATCCTCTGGCAGTTCCGCACCTTCAGGTGGGACAACGGGTGCAAGATACAGGGGTATGTGAACCACGAAGTTCCGAAAGAGTGAAGCTGTTTTTGCTATGCGGTCGAGTCACTGGCCACTCTGACTTTGAGCCATTTTGGGTGAAGCAAAAGCAGATTCTTCGCTTACCACCCCCACGCTGAAGAAAGCGCGTGGGGCCCCGTGCGCTCAGAATGACAGCCTGATTTGAAGAAGTGGGTTCCAGCGCGGTCGATCAAAGAACAGTCAGTTAGCGAATGACCGGCAAGCGTCGCTTTGAGAGCAAGAGGTTGCAAGTTCCCCGTCGAGCGAGCTTTCAATTCATCGAGCAATTTGGGAAGATTTCATCCATGGGCCAAAGCAGCAATGGAAAGGATCTGGATAGCGAGCGCCTGCTTCGTGAATGGCGATGGCTCTGTCCTCAGCCCTTTACTGTGATCGATAGAAACGCGTTCGGTGACCTCTTCCTCGGAGACGAGGCGGGGAGAGTTCACAGGCTTGAGGTCGGATCGGGCAATTTCACCCTCATCGCCGAATCAGTTCCCGAGTTCAGAAGGCTTGCGTTAACGCCAGACATGCAAGAAGAGTGGTTTAAGAAAGAGGCAATGAACGCTGCCAAAGAGCGTGGTTTAATTCCCGGCGCCGAGCAATGTATTGGCTTCAGCACGCCCGTGGTATTCGCTGAGGGCGGCGGACTCGACTCGGCTTATATTGCCGATCTATATGAACACGTCAGCTTTCTCGGCGACATCCACCACCAAATCTCAACACTGCCGGACGGAGCGAAAGTCAGGCTAGTGGTACAAACTCCGAAGAAAGACTCCTGACGAGAGCGAGCGACCGGCGATCTGGATGCTGAGGACAAGAAGTTGCCAAGGTCATCCTAAGAGATCACACGCCAACGATGCCGCATAAGGTTGATTGGCAGCGGGAATTTCTATTGCGCTACAATCGGGACGCAGGTTTGCAGGCCACTAGTTTCGCACAAGGTTGAGATTGAAATTGTGAAACGGCTCGGATATTTTTTCCTTTCCCTTGTAGGGTCCTTCTCAGTCTTCTTTATCGGATGTGGCGGGGGCGCGGGGACCTCAAATGGCGGGACTGGTAGTTCTTCCCCGCCACCCACGGTGACTCCAAAGATCTATACCGCCTGGGGAGATTCGCTCACGGCTGGTTGTGAGGATGGCACACCTCCTGCTTGTTCGTATCCTTATCAACTGCTGAAGCTGATTCCTGGCAGCATCGTCAACGATGAAGGCATCGGAGGCGAAACCTCAACGGAGATTGCCGTCCGTATGGGGGCCGTGCCCACGAGCGTGATGAACTCTTTTGCGATTCCAGCGAGCGGTTCGGTTTCTGAGGTTACGTTTCAATCTGGGCACGCTCCGTGCCGAAATGCCGGTGCGCCAGGGCTTGTCCAAGGCACCATCGACGGCGTACAGGTCTACTGTCAAGATGCGGGGAACGGCGCCTACACATTGACGCGAGTCAGCTCCGGTACAGCGCAGAGCGTAAGCAGCGGCGATTCGTGGACCCCTGTGCTTCCGGATGGAATGCTGTCTGGCATGAACATCATCTGGGCGGGTCGAAACGATACGAGTTTGTGTCCGACATCCAACGTCACGCCCCAGAATTGTCCAGCAGCCAGCAACATCGCAGCGATGACTTCGTATGTTACAGCTCACAAAGGGCAAGCCCTAGTGCTGACTGTACTCCACGGAGTCCTGGAGGGTACACCTCAAAGCACAGCCTACGATTGGACTAGCGCGATCAATAGTTGGATTCTGGCCAATTTCCCAAATAACAGTCTGGAGATCAATGCGCCCGTAGTCGCTGCTTACAATCCCGGCAACGGAGCAGACGTGCTCGATCACCAAAATGGATTTCCACCATTCAGTCTGAGAGCTTTCGATGATGCGGGAAAACTTTCAGTTGGGATCGGAGATACAAGCACCTGCGCGATCAGTTTCGGAAAGAGGGTACCGGGCAACTACATCGTCGTTGTAGATTCGGAATACATTCTCATCAGTGGTGGAACGGACGGAGCTTATGCCTGCACCCGTGGATATGGGCAAACCTCAGCCGCTACTCACCTGAGCACCGCAGCATGGATCGCCGCCGACTCTTTGCACCTGAGCGGAGACGGCTCTATGAATACGAACAATCCAGATGGTACCGGCTACACGGTGGTCGCAAAGGCGGTGCAAGAGTGGCTGACTGCGCACCAGCAGTAAGAACATAAGCTCCAGCACAGATCAATTTGGGATATCTTATTCACCCTTGCGATTCGCGGCTTTGAGGGCGAGTCACCGGCTATGTGGGTTGTTGAGAACGACAATTGTTCATCGCATATCTGACTAGCGGAAAAAACTGCGGACCCAGCGACGCACCACATTCAATGACTTTGACGAGATTCGCCGTCTTCTTATGAGCTTGAGACATTCTGCAGGGGCTAAAGCCCTGCTCTTTTTTCTTGGGCTGTTGCGGCACGACTGAAGTCGTGCCCTGATTACAGAGCGCTGCAAAGATCGAATGACGAGCGGACTGCAATATGATTTAGCCAGCCTTGATTTATCTGGCCGAGGAGAGGCGAGCTGCGAAACTCGAGACGATCATTTCTTCTAAGCGGTGCGGCATTCGGAATTGCGGCGGCGCACCGGACACGATTGGCAGCAGCTGCGGGCCTGAAACCGCTTTTTGCGTATGTGGGGACGTACACCCTGCCTGTTGATGGTTCGGGCAACGGCAAGGGCATCTACGTTTGCGAAGTGGACAGAGGCTCCGGCGAACTGAAGCAGATGAAGCTGGCGGTGGAAACGGTGAACCCCTCGTGGCTGAGCCTTCATCCATCCGGCAAGTATCTGTATGCCGTGAACGAGGTTTCGACGTTCGAGGGAAACAGCGGATCGGTGACATCGTTTGCGATCGATCCTCAGACCCGGGAGCTGCGAACACTGAACACGGTGAACTCGGGCGGCGCGGGCCCGGCGCACATGAGTGTTGATGCAACCGGCAAGTTTGCATTCGTGGCCAACTATAACGGCGGCAGTGTTGCAGTCCTTCCCATTCTTGGGGACGGACGGCTGGGACCCGCGTGTTTCGAGCACAAGGATGCGGGTTCTCTGGGACCGAAGCGTGCATCGAATGCGCCGCAGGGGAGCTTCGCGATCAGCGGACATGATGCACCGCACGCGCACATGATTCAGGCAGACCCGCGGAATCATTTCGTCTTATATGCCGATCTGGGGCAGGACCGGATTTACGTGAACCGGTTCGACGCGGATAAGGGGCAACTGACACCGGCGGCAAATCCGTTCGTGACGTTTCCGCCGGGAGACGGGCCGAGGCATTTTGTGTTTCATCCAAACGGGCGATGGTTCTATTCCATTCAGGAAGAGGGATCAACGATTTCGTTCTTCGGATATGACGAGCAGAGCGGCGCGCTTGCGCATCAACAGACGCTCTCGACGCTGCCCGCTGGATATGAGGGGACGAACTTCTGTTCGGAGATTGCGATCTCTCACGATGGTCGCTTTGTTTATGGAGTGAACCGGCTGCACGACTCGATCGCTACGTTTTCTATTGGGACGGACGGGAGACTGCAGCATCTGGATGACACACCGACTGAAGGCGACTATCCCCGCTACATTGCGCTGTCTCCGGATGGCGGATTCCTGTACGCCTGCAACCAGCGCAGCGACGTGATCACGACGTTCCGCGTTGATGCGAAGGGTGGTCGTCTACTCTTCACCGGGAAGTACTCAGGGGTGGGCAGCCCGGCGTGCATTGTGTTTTGCGGGTGAGCTAGAGGCGTCGCGCTGTTTTTGAAGTGATTTCCGGTGCGTCAGCTCGGGGCTGTCAGCGGCGGGGTGTGACTCGAGTCACGGAGTTCCTTGACTGTCGGTCGGTAGGCTCGATACAGCGCGAAGCCTATCGCGCTGCCATTCTTCAAGGAGCAATCGTTCATGGCTTATGTCGTAACCGATGCATGCACCAAGGATTTTGTCTGTGTTTCAGAGTGCGCCACGGCGGCTATCGCGCCGCAGCAATCTGATGCGGCCGCGGAGACGGTGTCGCAGGTTTACATCAATCCCGATGAGTGCATTGACTGCGGGAATTGCGCCAGCGTCTGCGCGCAGAACGCGATATTTGCGGAGGCCGATCTGCCGGCTGATAAAGCGGAATTTGTGGAGAAGAACCGGGCGTATTTCAATTAGCTTTTAAGGTCCGACGGCAAGAGATTCCGCGGCTAAAGCCGCCTCGACTCGCGAGAGCGGCAATCAGCAGCCTGAAGGCTGCTGCTCCCTCCGGTTTCGAAGGTTGAGATCTCAAGACAGTGTTCAATTCTTCGTTGGCCTTTAGACTGCGAGCTGAACAGTCCCTTCGCCGGTTGAATGCGCTGAACCATCCCCTCAGCGGCTGAAGCCGTGTTCACTTTTGCGACTTGGCGGCACGGATAAATCCGTGCCCCTTCAAGACAGAGTTCAGCTGAAAAGAATTGCGATCACTTCATTTCGTCGCTCATTGTGCCACCAAGGCTGAAGGCGTTGATAGCAATCGAGCGGTTCCGCGGCTAAAGCCGGTTCAACGGTGAGAGCGGCAATCAGCAGCCTGAAGGCCGCTGCTCCCTCCAGTCGGGATGAGAAGCTTATGGGTCTGTCTTTGACTGAGGGGGAGTTTGGGCACTCTGCTGGTCTGACTGTCTGGATTCAGTTTGTTTGGATTCGCTGGGTTTCTCAGTTGACTTCGCTGCCACGGACGAGGTTGGCGTCGCAGGCAGAACCGTGAGCCCGAGTGTCTGAACCGTCTCGGGATCATCGCGGAGTTTTAGATACAACACGCCGTTTGATGGGTGGGGCACCGTCATCTGCGTCCCGGTGAAATCGGCCGGCACATCTACGGGACTGTCGAAGTCTGACGATGCCGAAATGGAATGGGCCAGGAACAGGTTTGTCCCGGTCAAGGTGCATGGCTTGGAGACAGCATGGGGGCAGCGCAGTTCCTTGAAGCCAGGCAGACGGACCAGGGTGCCCAACGAGAGCCATTCTCCGGGGACTCCATCGCCTGAAACCGCACGCGCCTGAACGGGTCCGAATGCGGACGAGCCGAACTTCGCGAGGGGTTCCACGACTCCGAGCGCGGTGCTCGAGTCTTCAAGCATCAACGTTCCGTCGCTCAGCGAGAGTGTGGTGTGGAAGCTATTGTCGGCAGCGGCGACTTCTACTTTCTGATCGCGCGGGAAATTCTGCGGAGACTTCGACTTCAAAAAGAAGACCAGGCGGCGCTCGACGGGAAGATCGTTCGGGCTTCCCAGATGCACGGGCGAGGGATCGGCGGTCTCTTCTTCCTGCGAGCCCTTGCTCAGAAGTGCGACCTGGGGGCGTGAGCGCTCTACGGTGACGGGCACCTTCAGATCGCGGCCATCTCTGAGTGTGACCTTGGCTGTGTAGCGCTTGCCGGGTTCGAGAGTCTCTGTCGCACTGCCCGCCTTCAAGCTGAGTTGATCGACATCCTGCACACGTCTCAACTCCGCCGGCGTCCAGTCGATGTTGCTGAAGGAAACCTTTGCCACTTCATCGAGGCGCGTTCCGGAAAGAATCGCCTCGGGATCTCCGGCGCTCAGGGTGAGGCGATCCAGCGATGCCGCTTCGGAGTAGGCCATCAATGTCAGCTTGTCGGGTTTATCCAATCCATATTGATGGATGCTGATGGAAACCTCGCCGGGCTTCGCATCTTTCAGCGGAACGGCGAACTCAAGCGCCTGCGGTCGTGGAGACTTCCATTGAACGTCAAGCGGAACGCCGCCATTCGGCTGCGCGTTAACTTTTGCTACACACAGGGTGTTTTCGCCCTGTACGTGGAGCGTGTCCTCGCGCCCGACAACCAGGGCGAGCTCGTCGCTGGCGGCGACTCTCCACTTGCCCGGACCGGATGCTACCAAGTGGAAGCGGGGTCCTTCCCAGTTGTCGAATCCCCACTTGCCAACCACAACCCCAGTCAGATCGCCCGGCGGCAGAGCAGGAGCAGGCTTGGTGAGTACCAGGCCGCCCTGGCCGGCGTCTGCTTTGACAGGGATTTCGATCGGACCTGTTTTGGTCTGAATTCGCAACTTGAGGTCGTGGGCCTCTGGGCTTCCGTAGACCATAGGCGCGCCTTCAGCAGGCAGAACCAATCCGGGCTTCTGGGCGCAGAACTGTTCAGAGGGATTCGAGGGATGAAGAGGCGGCATTTTCGCCGGACCAACGGGGGGAAGCGCAATCACGACGACAGACTTGGGATCCTTGAATGAGGGCGGGACACTCAGCCGCAAATTCAGCGTGTCGTCGGTTGGCAATGACAGAGCAGGAATGTACTGGAAGTGCGCTGTGTGAAGAGAGGCGAGGATTCGCGCCGTGTCGAGAATTGCTCCGATGTAGGGACTGAATACCCCGGCACCGCCGATGGGCGAGTAGGCCAGCTGGTTCATCAGGTCGACGCTGCTGCCGCTGGTCAGTTGGGAGACGCGATTGGAAACGTTGGCGTCATCGAGGACCATGCCCTCGGTGTGCTGAGTAAGGCAAGGCGCCTGCTGGTCGGATGGCTTGTCGAAGCACTGCTGCTCGACACGAATTCCTAGCACCGCGGCCGCTTTTTGTGCGCGGTCTTTCAGGGACTTGGGGTCGGTCTGGGAGGTGACTTTGACTTCGGAGAGGTAGGTATCGAGCCGCATGCGGTCGGCATTGGCGAAGTTCAGATCCTGAGTCGAGCGGACAAAGAGGCCAGGACGTCCGCGAACCGCGCTTCGGAGCGTGCTGAAGTCGCCGCCTGTGGAAGGCGCCAGGAACAAGATCGCCTGCTGCGCCTCGGCGGGTACGGTGACGAAGACCCCCTCCTGGCGGACCTTCTTCGACCAGGTTTCAACGTGCGTAAACCATTCAGAAGGCGGAGGATTGGTCGCTCCGCGAAGGAAGCCAACGATGAGCACGTAGTGCGCTGACTGGCTCTCTGGGAAGTCAGGATGGATCCAGAGCCGGTCACCGGGCATAAGGTTCGGGACCTGTCCGATGGGCAGGGTCTCCTCGCCCCGCTTCACATGCACGTCAACCTTCGGGCCGACCAGGTCAAAAGCCGGTGGCCCGGCCTGACCCTGTGCAGGCTTGCTCCCCAAACAAACCAGAATCAGGAACAACACCAGGGAAATTCGCCGCATTTCTCTATTGTACGGAGATGTAGAGCAACAAAGCATTCCATGGACCACACATCTCATGTCTCTCTTAGACTTAAATTCCTTTAGATGGGACACCGTGCTGGTCTTGCACCGGCAAAGGGTTAAGTTGCACAATCATTTACACGGGTTTTTGAGCCCGGAAGTGCTTTCTACTTAAAGTTTTCTCGACCCTGTGGGGTGTCTGTCAGAACGAAGCAGAGGCTTTGACCATGGGGCTGCTTCAGCCAGACTAAATCGCCGTGATGAGTACCTTACAAATGTTCGGGAAACGGAATTCGGTCCGTTACAGCCAGAATAGGAACCTGTGACCCACCACCATAGCGCCTGCTTTAGAAAAAGGTCGGGAAATGCAATAGAGCGCGGCGGGAACAAACAGGCTAGAGATGCTTTATACGGAGAATCTTTATGAAGTCGAATCGGGCTGCGCAAAGCAGCGCAGACGTTAGCAATCTCAGCATTCCAGACGCCGAAGAAATCATCGAAGAAGCCCTAAGCGAGCTTGCCTTCTCGCAGGACCCGGGCCTTGTTCGCGCACTGCGGTTCCTGGCACCTCCGGGATACCAGGCAATCGTGGAGCTCTGCAGTGAAAATGGCCGCAGCAAGCGGCGAAACGCGTCGGCAGAGGCGTGGTCTCCGGAAGAGGATGAAGTTCGGATCTATTTCGAGCGCCTTGATGACGGCACCGGGCCCGCAAGACAGAGCCGCACGCGGGGCCCCATCGAGAGGGACTTCGATGACGAGCCAGAAGAAGCAGCTGCGATCCCGGCCGACCTCGATGCGCGGGTGAAGGAACTTTGCGCCGCACTGGCGGAAGCAGAACGGGGCGGGCATGCATTCATCGCGCTGAAGTGGTTTCGCGATTCTTTTCTGCCGCGGAAGACATTCCGGTGGAATCAGCATCCCGAATCACGGCAGGCGGTATTGGCGGAGGCGATTCAGCGGGGAGTTGTGCTGACGAGCAAAATCGCCAATCCGAAGACGCCAGCCTACCCGACCACGACAATACGTTTGAACCGCGCCGAGGCTGGAGTTCCGGAAGAGGCGCAGCGGTTTCATCCAGTTGTGGTGCAGGGCGATCCGATCACGGAAGACATCCATGAGGAGCGGGGCAAGCTGTGAACTGCTATTTCCTCGAGTCTACGGCTTTCGCCAAGCTCTTCGTGCTGGAGCCGGGGACGGACCCGCTGATTCGACTGATGGAGTCGGTCGAGGATAATCGCAAGCTCATCGCTGCCTCGGCACCGCTCGAGGTTTATGCGGCGATCCGGCGACGCGAGCGCGCTGGTGATATCAGCGCCGCAAACGCAGCGTCTGCTTTCGAGATTCTTCGAATTGAAGCAGCCAGGATGGTGCAGGAGCCGCTCAACCCGGCGGTGCTTGAAGCGGCCCGCCAGCTATTGGATCGCTCTCGTTTGCGGTGGACGGATGCGCTGCAGCTTGGAGCGGCGATGGTCGCGAGAGAGATGTTCCGCGGAACGGAAATCGTTTTCGTTTCGGCGTCGCCGATGCTGCTGGAAGCGGCTCGGGCAGAGGGCTTTCAGGCACTCAATCCTGAGACGGATGTTCTGGAAGCGGCGAAGCAGATCGCGTCGGCAGACTGATTTACATCAGCTTGTCGAGGGTGATGGGCAGTTCGCGGATGCGCTTGCCGCACGCGTTGTAGATCGCGTTGGCAATGGCTGCGCCCACTCCTGTGATTCCGATTTCGCCGATGCCTCTCGCACCCAATGGTGTGTGCGGGTCGGGAATGTCGGTCCACATGACATCGATCTCCGGTACGTCCATATGCACGGGAACGTGATACTCGGCGAGGCTCGGGTTCATGATGCGTCCCTTGCGGGAATCCCAAATTGTCTCCTCCATCAGAGCGAGGCCGATGCCCATGATCATTCCGCCTCTAAATTGGCTTGTCGCCGTTTTTGGATTGAGGATGCGCCCGCAGTCAAACGACCCAAGGAGCCGCCGCACGCGTGTCTCGCAGGTGATGGTGTTGACGCCGACCTCTGCGAAGATGGCACTGAAGGAATGCATCGACCAGTGCTGGAGTTCCATCGGGGGAGGGGCGCTTTCTTCTACGCTGAGTTCATCTTTGCCGGCGCGACGAAGGATGGCAGCGTAGCTCTCTCCGTGCGAGGGATCTTTTTTTGTGTGGAGGCCGCCATCGCGCGATTCGACGTCGTCTGCATCAAGGCCGTGGAGTGGCGATTTGCTGCCGGCCAGCTTGATGAGTTGCTCGACCAAGGCGGTATGCGCGGCGTGGATGGACGCGCCGATAGAGGCTGACTGCGAAGAGCCGCCGGCAAGGAAGACTCCTGCGAGGTCGGAGCTGCCGTAGTTTATCTGTACGCATTGCTGCGCGACTCCCATGCGCTCGGCAACCACTTGCGTCTGGGTGGTCGCAGTGCCCATTCCCATTTCATGCGCCGCGAACTCGGCGGTGACAAAGCCGTCTTTGGAGACGGTCAGGCGCGCTTTGCCTCCGGGCATGCGGTAGTACGGATACGTGCCTGTGGCACAGCCCATGCCTACGAGCCATTCGCCATCGCGACGTGCTGCGGGTTTGGCACTACGACTGTTCCAGCCGAAGCGCTCGGCGCCGTCGCGATAGGCCTTGATGAGATTTCGGGATGAGAACTGCTTTCCGGTGGTGGGATCGCTCTCGGGCTCGTTGCGGGCGCGAAGCTCAATGGGGTCGATTCCTATCTGCTCAGCGAGCTCGTCGATGGCGCTCTCGAGGGCGAAGGTTCCGATGGACTCGCCCGGCGCGCGCATGAAGGTGTTGGCGAGCATGTCCATGTCGGCGACTTTCTGGCCGATGAGGAAGCTCTTCGTCGCGTACAGGTGGCGCGCGGGGAAGGTGAACTGCTCAGGACAGTCGTTGTGTTCGGTCATCGCCGCAACGCCGGTGTGGATGAGCGATTGAAAACGGCCATCCGCGTCGGCTCCGATTGCGACACGCTGCTGAGTGGTTGTGCGTCCGCCGACAGTGCGGTAGACGCCTTCGCGCGAGAGGACCAGGCGGACCGGCCGGTCAGCCATTTTGGAAGCAGCTGCGGCAAGAACATGGTGCTGCCAGAGCGTCTTGCTTCCGAAGCCGCCGCCGACATAGGGCGACCAGATATGAACCTTCTTCTCATCGAGGCCGAAAACTTCGGCGAGGGTCCAGGCTGATTGAGCGACCGTCTGCGAGGAGTCGTGGACGTAGAGTTCTCCGTCCTCCCAGAACAAGGTGACGCCATGCAGCTCGATGGGATTGTGATTGTGGCGCGGCGTGGTATAGGTTTTGTCGACAAGGTTTGGCGCGGCAGACAATGCCGCTTCGGCGTCTCCTTCGTTGATCGTCGGAGGCTCGCCAAGAATGGTCTTCGGCTCGTGCGCGTTTTTCATCGCGGCGTCGAAGTCGATGACGGCGGGTTCTTCTTTGTACGTCGCGCTAATCAGCGACTTGGCGTAGTCCGCCTGCTCCTGTGTGTCAGCGAGAACGACGGCGATCGGCTCACCGTTCCAGTGGATGCTGTCGTCCTGCATGATAGGGAGGTCGCTCGGGCCGGCAGCCTTGGGCTGGGTGTTGAACATCGGGGTTGGCTTCAGCTTGGGAGCATTTTTATGGGTCATCACCAGCCTGACGCCGGGCGCTTTTTCGGCTGCGCTGGTATCGAGGCTGGTGATGCGGCCTTTCGCGATGGTGCTGAATGCTACCGCTGTGTACAGCAGACCCTCAGCTTCGAATTCGGCTGCGAAGGGAGCAGCGCCTTTTACCTTGAGCGGACCATCGATGCGGGTCACGGGTGCGCCGACAATTCCGTGCTTGCGGGTAATGAGCGGATCCGGCTTGCCGCCGGGCATCATGGAGTCGGGCGCGTGCTCGATCGCCTTCTGCATCAGCTTCATTGCTGCAGATTTCAAGCTCATTGCGCTTCCTCCGCGAGTTCCTGCAAGACCGCTGTGATTGTGCGAGCGGCGAGTTCGATTTTGAATGCGTTGTAGCGGAGCGGTTTGGCGTCGATCAACTCTGCTCCGGCCGCGGCGCGGAAGTTTTCGGGAGTGGCTTCGCGTCCGCGCAAGGCTTCTTCCGCGCGGAGTGCACGCCAGGGCTTATGCGCAACGCCGCCCAGAGCAAGGCGAACGTCTTTTACTTTTCCGCCGTCCAGCTCGAGAGCCGCGGCGACAGAGACGAGTGCGAATGCATAGCTGGAGCGATCGCGGACCTTGCGGTAGGTGGAGCGTTTCGCGATGGGGTTGGCGGGCAGTTCAACGGTGAGGATTAGTTCACCGGGTTCCAGGACAGTCTCGACCTGAGGTGTCTCTCCCGGGAGTCGGTGGAAGTCAACGAAGGGAACGGTGCGCTCGCCGCGAGGGCTGCGCAGATGAATGACGGCGTCGAGTACAGCAAGAGCCACGCACATGTCGGAAGCATGAGTCGCCACGCAGGACGGCGAAGCGCCGAGGATTGCGTGGTAGCGATTGAATCCTTCTGCGGCGTCGCAGCCCTGGCCGGGAGTGCGCTTGTTGCAGCGCGAGCCGTCGTCGTCGTAGAAATATGCGCAACGGGTCCGTTGCATAATGTTGCCGCCCAGGGTAGCCATGTTCCGAATCTGTCCGGAGGCTCCAGCAAGCAATGCGCGAGAGAGAACGGGATAGAGCGTTCGGACCAGACGATGTTCGGCAACCGCACTGTTGCGGGCCGCAGCTCCGATGCGCAAGCCGCCGGCACTTGTCTCTTCGATTGCCGCGGACAAGCCGGTTACGTCCACCAGAGACTGCGGGCGTTCGATGGTCTCGCGCATCAGGTCAACGAGATTTGTTCCGCCGCCGAGGAATCTGGCTCCCTGAGCTTCGGCGAGCTTCAAAGCGTCTTCTGCCTGTTCTGCCCGAGCATAGGTGAAGGGGTTCATTCGGCCTCCACGAAGACTTCAGAGATTGCATTGACGATTCCGTTGTAGGCACCGCACCGGCAGATGTTGCCGCTCATGCGTTCGCGAACTTCGTGGCGATCGAGGGTGATAAATTCGGCGCCGAGGTCCCTGGTCATGTGGCTCGGCATACCGCGTTTTGCTTCGGCTGCCATACCGATTGCAGAACAAATCTGGCCGGGCGTGCAGTATCCGCACTGGAAGCCGTCGTGCTCGATGAAAGCTCGCTGGAGAGGATGCATCTGGCCGTCTTCGGCGATGCCCTCGATCGTGGTGATCTCTCTGCCCTGGTACTGCACCGCAAGTGCAAGACAGGAGAGAATGCGCTCTCCGTCCGCAAGCACGGTGCATGCGCCGCAGGCGCCTTGATTGCAGCCCTTTTTGGAGCCGTGAAGATTGAGATGATCGCGAAGCAGATCGAGTAGCGATGTTCGCATGTCGACGTCGACTTCGACAGGCTGACCGTTGATGAGAAAACGCACGGATGCCTCCTTACCGTTGGGGCAGGTTCGAAGAATAGGATGCAGGGGCAGCAGATTGCGAGGTGTGGATTTATCTGGTTTTCACGGGACCGTTTTCGGGAGGCAGAGCAGGACACGGCTGATTCAGGTGCGCTGTCTTACGCTAGTTCTCTTGTTGCCGGAAGCGGTTTGCTCGTTCGAACTCTTCGCGCAACTCGGGCGTCTTGAGGTTTTCGCGGATGTGCGCGATGTGCTGCTCAAGCGCCTGAAGAGCGGCGTCGATTGCTTCGGTATTGGTAAGGGCGATGTCGCGCCACATGGAAAACGGGCTTGCGCCGAGGCGGGTCATCTCGCGCAGGGCGCGGCCGCCGACGTCCTTGAGCTCGGGCGCGTCACCGACCCGGTCCTGTAAGAGCGCGCTCAAAGCGGTGGAGGTCAGCTGCGGGAGGTGGCTCACCCAGGCGACGAGCTCGTCGTGGCGCCTTGGCTCAAGGTCAATGCCGCGCGCGCCCATTTTGATGACCCACTCGCGAAAGCTTCGCGCCAGTGCGGTTGCCTTGTCGGATCTATGCCATGCGGGGAAATCCGTGAAGAGCCAGACTGCGCCGCGAAAGAGATTGGCATCACCTAGCTCGGCACCCCCGCGCTCCTTGCCGGCCATGGGATGCCCGGGAAGAAATCCTGCGCGATCAGGGGTATTGAACAGGCGGTCTGCAGCCTCGGTGATCTGTCCTTTCGTGCTTCCCACGTCCGTGATGAGGTGATCTGGTCCAAGGGCTGTTGAAAGCTGCTCCATGAGATCGAGTGTTGCGTAGATGGGGACCGAGATGAGGACTACCTGTGCTTCTCGCGCGGCTGTGATGGGATCGCCGGCGATGCGGTCGAGCGCGCCCATCCGGGCAGCAGTCTCGGCATGGGCCAGATTGCGATTCCATCCGATGATTTCGCCTGGAAATTGCGCCGCACGCAGAGCGAGGCCTACCGAGGTTCCCAGCAAGCCTGTGCCCAGAATTGCGATGCTTTCCATCATGCTATTGAGAGTATTCTACGGAGCCGCATAGCCATGAGCTGTAATCGGGAAGCACAGTAATCGAGGCCGGTGCGCCCACTGCGCAATGCCGTGGGGGTCGGAGAAGGGGCGGAGTTGTGCGAGCACACTCTTCGTGCTTTCAGGATGGGGAGCCATCGATAGTGGAAGCGTCGAGATGAGGTTAGTTCCGCCCCGTCACCTTGAGGTGCAGCTCGCGCAGCTGCTGCTCGCTGACCGTTGTCGGGGCATCGGCCATCAAGTCGATCGCTTTTGCCGTCTTGGGGAAGGCGATGACTTCACGAAGACTCGGTGCTCCCGCGAGAAGCATGACGATGCGGTCGAGACCGAGGGCAATGCCGCCATGCGGAGGCGTGCCATATTCCAGAGCATCGAGGAAGAAACCGAAGCGCTGCTTGGCTTCGTCCTCTGAGATCCCGAGGGAGGCGAAGATCTGCTGCTGAACGTCTTTGCGGTGAATACGGATCGACCCCGAGCCGAGTTCGAGCCCATTCATCGCGAGGTCGTAGCAGTCGGCGCGGACGGAGGCGGGGTCAGTGGTGAGGTTTGCCATGTCGGCTTCGTACGGCGCAGTGAAAGGATGATGCGCAGGCACCCACTTGCCGCTGGCCAGGTCGTACTCGAACATCGGGAAGTCGACGATCCAGATGGGATGGAACGCCTTCGACCCGTCCAGCTTGTTTCCGCCACTCCGTGGGTCGGCGTTTTGGACGAGTTCGTCAGTAAGTTGAAACGCCTTGTGCTTGTCGGCGTATTTCTTTGCGAGTTCGCTGCGGAAATTACCCGCAGCCATGTACACATTGATCTCGCGCTCGCTCAGCCGGCCTTCAAACTTCGTGTCGCTGGCCTTGATGTGGTGGGCGGGATCGCCGGCAACCACGATGAGGTAGTCGCCATCGGCAGCGCCGCTGAGCTCGCGAATCTTCGTTACCGTGTCTGGGAACGACTTCGCCAGGCGCTTGAAGTCGTCGATGAACTTGGCGCCCTTTTTCTGGTCGAACTGCGGATGGTTGTCTTCGCGCTCCTTTCGGCTGAGTTCGCCGACGGAGGGGATACGGAAGGCGACGATGGGGAGCGCGGGATCGATCTGAAGTGTCTCCAGCGAGCCATCGGGAAATGCGGAGCGGACATCGGTGAGGCCGGGGAGACGGAGGTCGGGCTTGTCGGAGCCGTACTGGCGGATCGCCTCGTCATAGGTGATCCGGGGAAACGGAGTCGGCAGCGTGATGCCCGCAGCGCCCCAGGCTGCTGCGCAGAACTTCTCGACAACGCCAAAGACGTGGTCGCGGCGCGGGTAGCTCATCTCCAGGTCGATTTGCGTGAACTCGAGCTGGCGATCGGCGCGCTGGTCTTCGTCGCGGAAGCACCGCGCCACCTGGAAGTAGCGGTCGAAGCCCGAGATCATCAGGATCTGCTTGAAGATCTGCGGGGACTGCGGCAGCGCATAGAACTCGCCCGCGTGAATGCGGCTTGGCACGAGGAAGTCGCGCGCGCCTTCGGGCGTTGACTTGCAGAGGATGGGAGTCTCGATTTCGAGAAAGCCCTGGTTGCTGAGGCTCTCGCGGATGGAGCGCGTGATCTCATGCCGCAGCCAGAAGTTCCGCTGCATCTCCGCACGGCGAAGGTCGATGTATCGATACTTTAGCCGCACCTCTTCGTTCGCGATCGCGTCTTCAGCGGGCGAGAACGGGGCCAGCTTGGTGTCGTTGAGAACGCGCAGTTCCGTGGCTTCGATCTCCACTTCGCCGGTAGGCATCTTGGGATTGATCGCATCCTTGCCGCGCAGCCGGACCTTGCCCACGGCCGCAATCACGTACTCGGGCCGGACCTGCTCGCCTTTCAGATGGCCTTCGGGCGTAAGCTCCTTGTCGAGAACCACCTGAGCGATGCCGCTGCGATCGCGAACGTCGAGGAAGATGAGATTGCCGTGGTCGCGGCGCCGGTTGACCCAGCCCATCAGTACGACCTGTTCGCCGGCGTTGGCGGCGCGTAATTCGCCGCACATGTGGGTGCGTTCAAGATTGCCTAGAAAGTCGAGCACAATACCAATCCCTATCTCGATTTGGAAGGGCACGACTTCAGCCGTGCCGCAAAACGACTAGAACAGATTTGGGCTTTAGCCCCGGAGGGAAACCTCAGGACCCAGCTTCGATATCCGGACTAACCGTCACTTACCACCGGGAGTCTTCAGGACGCCCGCCAGTTCCGCGCGCGGAACCTTGGTCTGGATTCCGGTTGAAAAGTCCTTCACCGTTAGGATACCGGATGCCACTTCATCCTCTCCCATGATGATGATCCGCCGGGCCGTCCGGTCCGCCGCGTCAAACGACTTCTTCAGCCGGAACGATCCGTCTCCCAGCTCGACCGTGAGCCCACCTCGTCGCAGTTCTCGAGCCAGCGCCAGAGCCGCAGCATTCACCGTCTCGCCCAGCGGAGCGATATAGGCATCCGCCTTCTCGGGCTTGGCGGCTTCAAGGGCCTGGAGTGTCAAAACCAGGCGGTCCTCGCCCATGGCGAAGCCGATGCCCGGAGCCTTCGGCCCTCCGATCGCCTCGCTCAGCCCGTCGTAGCGCCCGCCGCCCAGCAGCGCGTTCTGCGCGCCGAGACCGCCGTGAGTGAATTCAAAGGTGGTGCGGGTGTAGTAGTCGAGACCGCGAACGAGGCGGTGATTGCGGGTGTAGGGGACGCCGGCTGCGTCGAGAGCGGCGGTCACGGCGGCGAAGTGGGACTTTGAGTCGTCGTCGAGCGAGTCGGCGATTTTTGGCAGCGTGTCGATGATGGGCTGGTCTTCGGGGACTTTGCAGTCGAGCACGCGCAGCGGATTGGTCACGGCGCGGCGCTGGCAGTCTTCGCACATTTTTGGCGCTACTGGAATCAGCGCCTGCCGTAGCGTCTCGTTGTAGCGGGCACGGTCGGCCGCTGAGCCGACGGAATTCAATTCGAGGGTCCAACCGTTGATGCCGAGCTCGTCGAGCAGGGTGGCGAGCATCTCGAGGACTTCCGCGTCGCGGAGAGGCGATTCACTCCCTGCGTGAGGCGGCCCGATGACCTCGGCGCCGATCTGGGAGAACTGGCGGTAGCGGCCTTTCATAGGCCTTTCGCGCCGGAACTGCGGCCCGATGTAATAGAACTTCTGCAACTGACCTGCATCTCCGAGCTTGTGCTCGACGTAAGCGCGGACAACCCCGGCTGTGTTCTCTGGCCTCAGCGTCAACGACTGGGCATGATCTGAGCGCAACCTGCCTCGATCCTGCCAAGTGAACATCTCTTTTGAGACGATGTCCGTCTCTTCCCCTACGCTGCGGGAGAAAAGCGAGGTATCTTCAATGATCGGCGTCCGAATCTCCCCAAAGTTGTACCGCGCAAACACATCGCGCGCCGTCGCCTCAATCCGGTTCCAAAGCGCGGTTTCCGGCGGCAAAAGATCACGCGTCCCGCGCACAGCTTTCAAAGTGGCCATATCTCCTCTAGTTTAAATGCCCACGAAACGCGCCCTCCACCGCGCCGTAACCGAAACTCAATGCATCCTCCTCCTCCCCGCTCTAATCCAAAACGCCATGGAATACAGACTTCTGGGAGGCTCAGGCCTCAAGGTCCCCGTTCTGAGTTTTGGAGCCGCCACATTCGGCGGCGGTAACGAGTTCTTCAAAGCCTGGGGCAACACCGATGTTGCCGAAGCCAGCCGACTCATCGATCTATGCCTCGACTCCGGCGTCGATCTCTTCGATACCGCCGATGGATACTCCGATGGGCGCTCCGAAGAGATCCTGGGCAAAGCGCTCGAAGGCCGGCGCGATAAGGTTCTTATCTCCACCAAAACCTACTTCCGAATTGGCGAGGGACCCAACGATGCGGGAACGTCGCGATTCAGAATGCGGCGGGCGATTGAAGCCAGCCTCAAGCGGCTGGGGACGGATTACATCGACATCTACCACATGCACGCCTTCGACGCCCTCACTCCGATTGAAGAGGTGCAGGACACGCTTCAGTCCTTCGTTCGCGAGGGCAAGGTCCGCTATACCGCAGCGTCAAACTTCTCCGGATGGCACTTGATGAAGTCGCTCGCCGTCGCCGACCGATATGGATGGCCTCGTTACGTTGGCCACCAGGTGTATTACTCGCTTATCGGCCGCGATTACGAGTGGGAACTGATGCCCCTCGGCCAGCAGGAGAAAGTCGGCGCACTGGTTTGGAGCCCGCTCGGCTGGGGACGTCTCACCGGAAAACTACGCCGAGGCCAGACCCTGCCCGATCAGAGCCGCCTTCACAAAGCAGCGGCAGGCGGACCGCAGATGCCGGATGAGTATCTGTATAAGGTTGTCGACGCGCTGGATGAAGTGGCGGCCGAGACCGGCAAGACTGTTCCGCAAATCGCGCTGAACTGGCTTCTGCAGCGTCCGACGGTCTCTTCGATCATTCTTGGCGCGCGCAACGAAGAGCAGCTCAAGCAGAACCTCGGGGCAGTGGGGTGGAACCTGACCGCCGAGCAGGTATCGAAGCTTGATGCAGCAAGCGCTGTGCAGCCCGCCTATCCCTACTGGCACCAACGAAACACCCCCGAGAGAAATCCGCTGCCGATATGAACGTGTCAGATGATGTTCATCCGAGATTCTCGTTCTCAACCTGCTTGCATGGCGGAGAAAGGGCTGCCAAGGCCCATGGCCGGCACTCAGTGCCTGAATTGGGGTAGAGGTCCTGTTGAGCTTATTTAACCGGACGGTAATGTACGTGTTGCCGACGATAGGCTCAGAACGCACGTTAAATGGTTCCCGCGACGCCACTGGCCGTCATAAAGTTGGCGGACGTCGAGGCGCAAGAAGCATGATTACCTCATGCTGTGGCATTGGAAGCGCCCGCGCATATTGCTCTGCAGCGTCCTGCTTTACCTTCCATCGTTTGTGCGCCTCGCCAGTACATGCAGCGTCGTTTCCCGCGATTACAGGATTCCCTGCTTGGGTGAGCCCTACTACCCCGAGAGACTGTCTGCAAGAGGACGAGAGCTTTGGTAGAAAGTTCTTGGAAAGGACATAGACAGCGGGGCTACTGTGGGGCGCATTCAGGTCATATACGAGAAGCTGCCAACTCTCGCCCTCGACGATCGTTGCGATCAATCGGTGTACGACCGGCGAGATGCCGCTAATCCAGAACTTGATGGGCCGCCCCCAATCGTCGATTTCTGATGTCCATGGCTGACATTCCATATGCTGCTGATTTGCGAAAAACGTTCATCGTGCCTTGGGAATGTTTTAGGCACTGAACGACCCGAGTACTCGAATCCGAGTTCTGAGGCGAGCGAAATCATGGCCTTGTCGCGAACGCGCCGAAGGAGGATGAATTGTGCGAAGGCAAGGGCGAAAATGCCGATGCCGATAGCGATACCAAGCATTTTTCAAATCTTACAGTTTGAGCTCTAAATCCCGAGTTACCGGCAACTCGGAACCAGCAATCTCTTGGTTTGGGTCCGGGTTGGCGACCATTGGCTCCAGAACGCATGGAGCGACACAGGGACAGCTTGCGGAAGTGTCACAGACTCCAAACCGAATGGTCGCCTTTTGAGCTAACTTTGACTTGCATGAGAAGGGTCGCCGCGCTCGTTCTTGTTGTCGCAATCTCCTGTGCTCTGAGTGAGACGCCATCGCGAGCGTACTGGGTTGATACATCTGGGCTGATGTGGGCCGGTAAAGACAACGGCAAAGATGTGAGCTGGCAGGGGGCAACAAAGTATTGCCGCAATCTCCGGTTAGCGGGGTACTCCAACTGGAGACTTGCGACGATTTACGAGTTGCAGGATATCTATGACGTGAACTTCGACAGCCCGGGATCTGCAGGGTCCGGCAGGACTGTAAGCTGGCACGTAAAAGGGAACCTGTTTCTTACAGGCTATGAATGGAGCAGCAGTCGCAACCACGATGAACGCGGAAAACCTTCCGGGTCTGCGCCCCGATTCGATTTCAACAGCGGGAAGAGGTTCAATGACATGCTTGGATACAGCACCTTCAAGCGTGCGTTGTGCGTGCGCAAAGCCGGAAACTGAGCTGGACCGTGATTGCGGCCCGAATAACCGGCCATGGGTAACTTGAGGCCATTTTCTTGCTGCTTTCACCATTCGTGACACAAGATGATTGTGCATGGACACTCTCCGAGAAGATGAACGCGAAACCCTGCGGAACTTCTTTGCGGCGTACTTCCACGAAGACTGGATATGCGAATCAGAAAGCCCAGATGGAATCGTGGCAATGTACATCTGCGACGCATCACCGTCCGAGGTTATCCGCCTTTCGCAAGCGATTCTTCGCTTGATTGATTGTGGCTACGACAACGAGGAATTGGAACAAACTCTCTTCCGAAAGCTGGGCTGCTGTTACTCTCCAAGCGGCGATGGGAAGGCCGCGAGGGAATGGCTATATCAGGTCGCAACTGTTCTTTCGCCGAAGCTGAATTAGCTTTGCGGTTGAGTCACCGGCTATACGGAAGTTGAGGACGATAACTTGCTGTCGGAACCTACCTGATTTGCGAGGGAAAATCGCGCGCGCTGAGGGATCAGAAGCCTTTGCCAGTGCCAGCATCAGAACTTCGCTGAATTTGTTGTTCATTGCGACCACTCTTGATGGCGTCGAAGTAGTGGTTCTGGCCTTCGTCTTCGTATTCAGCGGAGACGGTGAGGCCGGCGCCGGCGAGGAGCTTCCGGTATTCATCCGCACCGAGGGAGACGGATTCGAGATTGGTCATGACATCGATCCAGGAGCAAGGCGGGGCTGGCGCGGTGAACAGGAGACGGCCTCCGGGGACGAGGATCTCAGAAAATCTCTGGATCAGTCGGTGCTGATCTTCGACTTTGAGAAGGAAGATGAGGCCCCAGGAGAGGGCGGCGCCGAAGGTGCGGTCGAACATTTTTGAGGTCTGAACGGGTTCGCAGAGGATGGGGATTCCGGGAAGATTGCGCTGGAACGCGGCGACGAAGGCTGCGGATCCATCGACGGCGAAGACGTCGAGTTTTTCTTCGACGAGAATTGCAGTAAGCGGGAAGCCGGGGCCGCAGCCGATGTCGATGACGCTGCTTTTTGGCGAGAGGCCGCGGGCCCAGCTGCGGACTTCTTTTGCGCCGATTCCTGTGCAGGGTGTGCGGCCTCTGCGGGCGAGGAATTCTTGAGCAACGGATTCGTAACCGGTGGAGTGGTCCATGTGGGGATGGTAGCAACTCAGCTGAAGGTGCAGGTGAGAGGTTCTGGCTGAGCGAACGGGAAAACGCGCCGGTAGGAATTCAGCATCTGACTGTCTGCTGCCTACTCCGTAGAGCACGACTCCTTCAACTACTGGCGCTCGGCAACACAGATGCAAAAGCTAGCTATCCGTTCTACAGGGGCGAATCTCTGTGCAACGACTGAGAGCCTGTCGCCGCGGATAGCGAGGAGTTTTCCATGAAATCGGGTCCACTAGCGACAGCGGCATTGATCCCGGCACTCGCGATTACCGCGCTCGCGCAGAACTTTAGAATCCTGAACGATAGAAACATCATCACCCAGGGTTCTGATTTCCTGACGCAGAGCCGGGGCGGATACCTGCTGGGGACCGGGGTGCCGCAGGGGTTTTCACCTGGCGTATTTCGATTCACGACTTCAGGCACATTCACATATCTGCACCCGTTCGCGCCGGGCGACTCCAATCACTACTTCTTCAATCCTTCCGGCGGCCTGACGCTGGGGACGGATGGACGCTTCTATGGGGTTACAGAGTACGGCACTGATTACAACGTAGGGAAGGTTTTCCAGATGACTCCGGATGGAACAGTGAAGACGCTTCACACCTTTACGGGAGGCGACAACGGCGGGTGTCCCTTCAATCCACCCATCCTAAGTATGTCCGGCGATTTCTACGGGACGACGGAAGGTGGATGTTCAGGAGGGAGCTCACTTGGAGAGAGTTACGCAGTGATCTACCGATTGAGCAGAAACGGAAACTTCACCGTTCTTCATGTTTTCTCTTTTGCAGACAGAGACAAGGCCGCCGGGCGCCTGATCCAGGGTTTTGACGAATGGATCTACGGAACGACGGGGCTTGGCGGGGCGCATGGGAAAGGCAGCATCTTCCGGATCAATCGTGACGGTCATTTCGAAACGGTGTACAGCTTTGACGGAGCGCATGGCATTTTTCCCAACGGCTGGCTCGTGCAGGCGAATGACGGCAGCTTTTATGGAACTACGCAAGATGACGGCCTAAGTGCTTTCGGAGCGGTTTACAGACTATCGCCATCGCGGCAGTTCACGCTGATTCACAACTTCAGCGGGGAAAGCGACGGTGCGTTTCCGCGCAATCTGGTGCTCGGGTCGGATGGGAATCTGTACGGAACCAGCATTCGCTTGAACGTGAAGGGCGGGGGAGTTTTGTTTCGACTGACTCCGAGCGGACAATTCAGCGTGCTGCACAACTTCAACAGCGGAGAAGACTCCCCGGGCGACGTGCCTGTTGCTCTCATCCAGCACACCAACGGGCTTCTGTACGGAGACACGGCCAACGAGACACGAGGGATGGATGCGGGTGGGCCCACCTATAGCACCTTCTACAGTTACAACCTCGGGCTTGCGCCATTCGTTTCGTACTTGCCCAGCTATGGAAGAGTTGGCACGCAGGTCGACATTCTGGGAGAAAACTTCAGCGGCGACAGCAAGGCGTTCTTCAATGGAGTTCGTGCACAGGTTGTCGCGGTTGCTCCTACATATATGAAGGTGGTCGTACCGAGTGGGGCCGCGACGGGATGGATCACTGTGACGACGAACAAAGGCACGCTGAAGAGCGACAGAAAGTTTGTGATCCGCCAATAGGACCTTCGTTCAGGAAGACTGCTCGAGCTCGAGTTGAGAGAGCAGCATTGCTTCCCACCCTAAATTGGTCTGACGACCAATTTAGGATGGGGCACCCCAGATCCTTGCTTTTACAACCCCGGTCCCCAGATGCGAGGGACCGGGGGCACCCGGCTAGGCGAGGAGAAGCAGATTCTTCGCTTACCACCCCCAGGCCGAAGACTACGCCTGGAGCCCCGTGCACTCAGAATGACAGCCGAGTTTATTTGGAGTCGTCACAAGCGGGCAGTGGAAGTGCGCGGTCAGAAGCGGAAGAGGTAGCTGCCTTTGATGAAGAACTGGCGGCCGTCGTTCAGGAAGTCGGGACCGCGCGGAAGGATCGGGAAAGCTGGGTCGCACTGGCGAGTTGCGGTGGGCTGGAGGGTGCAGAGGGAGTGGTTGAAGTTCTGCAGGTCGTTGTTCCAGCCGGCGTAGATGACGGTGCCGGGATGCGGGAGCCAGGTGAGCAGGGCCTGGGTCTGGATCTGCTTGGTGCGCTGCAATGAGGTCTCGAGGGGATTAGCGAGCGTGGAGTCGTACTCGGCGATGATGCGCGCTGACCAGGCGCGGGTGAACTGGTAGTTGAGCTTCGTGCGAAAAACTTCGATCTCGTAGACGAGCTGGCCGTCACTGACGGATTTGTCGCGATCGAAAAGCCAGGTGTTGTCGACCGTGAGTTGACGCAGCGGATTGATGCTAAAGATTGCCTGCACGGTCTGCTGGTCCATGAGGAATGGGTTCGAGCCGGCGACCGGGTTGTAGTTCACGTTGCCGCCGCGCAGGGCGATGATGTTGAAGTTCAACATGGACCAGGGCTGGCCGCGCGCGACGAAGCCGGCGAAGTTCTCAGTGAAGTTGCGGTTGGATGCGAGCGGATAGCCGTTCTGAGGTCCAACGGTATCGGAGTTTTCGCCGAAGAGAGGGGCGAGGACGATGCTGCGCGTGAGGAGCCAGAAGGGGTCGAAGGTGGTGTAGCGGTAGACGCGATTGTGCTGGTGGTCGAAGGCGATCTGCTGGTTGAGCTCGAGGCCGAACGACTGAACGGTGCTCTTCTTCGGATACCACTGGTAGTTGGCGTGAAGGTGGTTGCTGCGGATGTTGGCGGTCTGGAGGAAGCCGGTGAGGGTTTTGAAGCCGGGGCTAATGTCCTGGAACTCGTCGAACATATTGAAGGCGTGGCCGCTGCGGTTGACCTGGATGTCGGCGGCGGGACCGGCGGAGTAGCCGGGAGGAAAGATGTCTGCGGCGCTGTCGGACTCGCTGTGATGTGTTGAGCTTTCGACCATCTGCGCGAGGACGGTCCAATGCTTATCGGCCCGCCAGGTGAGATCGGCTCCGCCGATGCGGTTCCATCCGCCACCGAATTCCTCATCGGTGTACATCAGGCCGAAATTTGATCCCTCGCCGATGTCGTGGGAGACGCGGCCAACGTAGAAGCCGGCTTTGTTGTCGTGGAGCGGATCGCCGGGCTCGATGGTGCGGCCAGGCTGCCGGTCGTCAATGGCGAGAAAGCCGAGGTTGGTATGTCCGGCTTTGCCGGTGACGCGAAGGCCCCAGTCGGGGCGGATGATGTTGCGCGTGTAGAGAAGCGTGAGGGGCGTGGCGAAGTAGCTGGCGTTTTCGAGGAAGAAGGGGCGGAGTTCAGGGAAGTAGACGGGGTAGCGCTGGTCGACGGTGAACTGCGGCTGGTCGCTTTCGACGTCGCTGAAGTCGGGATTGAAGGTGGCGTCGAAGACGATGGAGTCGCGCCAGACGGCTTTTGCCTCGCCGCCGGCGGTGGCTTCGGCGTTGCGGGTGCTGAAGTTAGGATTGCTGGGATCGAGCTGGTCGAGGACGTGCACGTTCTGGCCGAGGACATAGGGATTTAGCTGAACATTGTGCGAACCGGTGACGCCTTTGATGCCTTGTAGTGCGCCCTCCTGGCTGAGGATTCCGCTGACGCTGGCATTGACGCGAGGCCAGAAGTCGACTTCGCTGTTACGGGGGAAACTGCGCCAGAAGATGACGCCCCAGTCGCGACCTGCGGCGGGAAAACGGAGGCTGCGGAAGGGGATGGATATGAGGGCCATCCAGCCGTTGCTGGTGATGCGGCCGTCGGAGTTCCAGACCTGGTCGTAGCTGTAATCGGGGCCGACAGCTTCGGTCCAGGATGCATCGGCTTGCACGCCGGCGGGATTCACTTCGAAGCGAACGCCACGCTGGTGGTCCTGGAAGGGATCGAGAAGGACCGAGACCCAGTCGTCTTTCTGGATGTTTTCGCGACGGGCGAGATGAGAGCGGATCTGCTCGGGGTGTTGGTCGAAGCAGATGAAGACCACGTAGAGCGCGCTGGCGGTGCGAGCAAGCCAGACCTCAGTGTTCTGGGTGGCGGGAGCGCCGTCGGTGGGCTGGTTCTGGATGAAGTGCTCGACGTGGGCGAGCTGATCGCGGAGATCGGGGCGAGGGGCCATGCCGGTGAAGTCGGCGAGGGAGATGCCGTGTTCGATTAAAGGGACGGCGAGACGGGAAGCTGGCTGCGTTCGGGGAGGGGTTTGGGGGACGACGGACGGCGTGGGCTGGCCCTGATTCTGATTTGTGACCTGAGCGCGTGCCGCTATGGCCGATGAAATTAGAACAGAGACAAATAAAGCGAACGGCCAGATGGGGGGACGCACTCGAGCTCCACGTGTTCTGATTTGCATCCGCGGGCAAGCGCCTATTTCCCGCCAGAGCAAGGATAGCTGAAACTGCGGGCGGCGGATTGTGACGGGGGACATGCGGTGTCGAGCGGTGATGGACGGTCGCCCTCTCGGGGTTACAGAGACGGTAAGGGATAATTGAGAGACGATGGCCCTTTTGTGGAGTCCTGAGAGCTGGTCGCAAAGACTGGCAGAACTCGAGGCGCGTTCGGGGGAGCTGAAGGAGGCTCCGCTGCGGCGCGACGTGCGGTCGCTGGGAACGCTGCTGGGTGAGGTGCTGCGGGAGCAGGCGGGCGAGGATCTGTTTGCGCATGTGGAAGCGCTGCGGCAGGGTACGATCCGGCGGAGAGATGCCGAAGCTCGCGGGAACGAAGAAGAGGCGGAGCGGCACGGCGCCAAGGCCCTGGAACTGGTGCACTCGCTGCCGGCAGAGCGGGCTCTGCTGTTGACGCGGGCGTTTGCGTTCTATTTCGAGCTGATCAACCTGGCGGAGACGAATCACCGCAAGCGCAGGCGTATTGCGCTGCAACTGACAGGCGAGGCGGAGAAGCAGCGCGGCTCGCTGGCTGGAACGCTGTGCGAGATGAAGCGGGTGGGGATCACGGCCGAAGAGGCGATGGAATGGCTGAAGCGGATCCTGATTGTGCCGGTGTTCACCGCACACCCCACGGAAGTGGCGCGGCGGACAGTGATGACGAAGCGGCGGCGCATTGGAGACTTTCTGGCGCGGCTGGATCGGATTCCAGTTCCCGAGCAGGAGATGGCGCGGCTCGAAGATGCGATCCGTGCGGAGATCACGAGCCTGTGGCAGACGGATGAGGTGAGGTCGCGACGGCCGACCGTGTACGACGAAGTGAAGATGGGGCTCGACTACTACGATGTGTCGATCTTTGCGACGCTGCCGGGACTGTATCGGGAAATTGCGGAGGCACTGCGGGCTTCGTATGGATTGGAGATCGAGCCGCACGAATTGCCGCAGGTGTTGAAGTTCGGGTCGTGGATCGGAGGCGATCGCGACGGCAATCCGTTTGTGACGCCGGAGGTGACGCGCGATGCGATTCAACTGGCGCGCGGGCACCTGCTGCTCTACTACCAGGCGCGGCTGGACGAGATTATCGATCTGCTGACAACAAGCGCACAGCAGCGGCCGGTGAGCAAGGAGCTTCGCGAACGGCTGGACGCCTACGTTGCGCTGGTGCACACGCCGGAGGCGCAGGTCTTCGGCGCGCAGTATGAGTTTGAATACTACAGGCGATTCATCATCTGCGTGAAAGCGCGCATCCAGCGAACGCTCGAGCTGACAGGCAAACATGGGTCGACGATGCTGCCTGTGATGCCGTACACGCTGACGAAGGGACAGGAAAAGCTTGCGCAGATTTTGCCGGAGTACTGCTCGGTGAGCAAGTTCCTGGAGGATCTCGAGGCGCTGCGGTCTTCGCTGGCGGCGAACGCGGGGTTGCGGATCGCGGAGACGCTGATCGATCCACTGATCCTCCAGGTGCGGACATTCGGGCTGCATCTGCATACGCTGGATATCCGGCAACACGCGCGAGTACACGCGGCGGCGTTGCAGGAGGCAATCAGCGACACGATTGCGCCGGAGCTGCCGGGAGAGATGTCAGCTGACACGACTTCAGTGCTGGAGACGTTTCGCGTTGTGGCGGAGATGAAGGAAGGCTGCTCGCCTGAGGTCATCCGGCAGTACGTGATCAGCGGGGCATCGAGCGTGGAGGATGTGCTGGCGGTTGTGCGGCTGGCGCGGCTTGGCGGCGTGACGGTAGAGGGATCGAAGCGCGATCCGGGGTTGATGCCGGTGCCGCTGTTCGAATCGATCGAGGATTTGCGGCAAGCGCCCGAGGTTTGCCGCCAGCTATGGAGCAGGCCGGACTACAAGAAGCTGCTGGCGTCATGGGGCAACTGGCAAGAGGTAATGCTGGGGTATTCCGATTCGAACAAGGACGGCGGGATGCTCACCAGCACGTGGGAGATTTTCCGCGCGCATCGCGATCTGCACAAGGTGGCGCGCGAGTGCGGCGTGAAGCTGCGGCTCTTCCATGGTCGAGGAGGTACGGTGGGACGCGGCGGCGGGCCTACGCATCGGGCGATCTTCGCGCAGCCGATGGATGCGTTCGAAGGACAACTGCGGATTACAGAGCAGGGCGAGGTTCTGAATTTCAAGTACGCCGATGAGGTGCTGGCTGAGCGGAATCTGGAGCTGATGATCGCAGCGTCGCTGGATGCGCTGGCCAGGCCGAACGCGAAGGACCCCAAGGGGCATTTCACGGGCGTGCTGAAGCCGGAGTGGGAAGCAGCGCTCGATGAGTTGTCGGAGATTTCGTTTGGGTTCTACCGGAAGTTTGTTCTGGAGAATCCGGATGTGGTGACGTACTTCGAGCAGTCAACGCCGGTGGGCGAACTGGAGCACGCGAAGATCGGGTCGCGACCGGCGCGGCGAAACAGTTCGCCAAAGTTGTCCGATCTGCGGGCGATTCCATGGGTGTTTGGATGGACACAGTCGCGGCTGCTGGTGCCGGCATGGTTCGGCGTGGGTTTTGCGATCGAGGAGTTCACGAAGAAGCCAGGTTCAGTCGATCTGCTGCGAATGATGGCGAAGGAGTTTCCGCTTTTCATTGACCTGGTGCGCAACGTGGAGATGGCGCTGGGCAAGGTGGATCTTTCAACGGCTCGGGTTTACTCAGAGCTGGTGGAAGATGCGAAGCTACGCGAGCGGATCTACGAGATGTTTGAGGCGGAGTTTCACCGGTCGGTGAAAGCCGTGCTGGCAGTGACGAATCAGAACGAGTTGCTGCAGACGAATAGCGTGCTGGCGCATTCGATCAAGCTGCGCAATCCGTATGTGGATCCGATGCATTTGATCCAGGTGGATATGCTGCGGAGAAAGCGGGCCGGCGAGGATACGCCGGAGGTGAACCGCGCGATTGCGGCGACGATCAGCGGGATTTCGGCGGGGTTGAGAAATACGGGGTGAGGCAGGGATTAGGGACTAGGGACTAGGGACTAAGGGAGTAGAGAAGATGCTGGTTCATAGCTGGCATCGGTATGAACAGCCTGCTTCTAAGCCAACAATCCCTTGATTTTTCCTTCGAGGGCGGCCTGGGCTTGCTTGGCGGGGAAGAGGCGCTCAAGCCAACCGAGGTCCGCATCGATCGTTACGTCTTTGTCTGTTATGTCGATGAATCCGCGGATGGGCGAGCTGACGATCCCCATTTTTGCGTTGAAGGAGAAATCCATTCGGCTCCCGGTCCACTTCCGCGTTTCATTCGCGATCTGTATGGGAGCAGCTGCAAAACCTTTGAACAGATCGTCGAAGGAGCGGTCGAGGGACCGCACGATTTCTTCTTTGGGGCGGTTGTGCGATACAGTGACGCGCATATGTCTCCCTTGATATTTCATTTTGATGCGGAACGGCGGGGTGAGTGGATGAAAGGCGATCTTGGCTGAGTTGTGAGGAAGCGCGGAACCTGGGAGAGTGGCTGCGCGTCCAAGGGGACAAGGATCAGGAGGGCCGAGAGAATGCTCACTCGATCGTTTTGGAGTGCGTTTCTGGCGATGCCGTTGACTGTCGCCGCCGGGGCTCAGGCTGTTACGGCGGACTCGAATGGGGCGCCGCCGGCGGTAGTGAATGCGAAGTCAGCTTTTGTCGCGAATGGCGGAGCGGACGGGGGACTCTTCCCGGAGCCGTTCAGCGGAGATCCGAACCGGGGCTACTTTGCATCTCTGAAGGCGCTACGCGCGACGCGCACGCTTGAAGTTGCAGACGATCCAGGGCAGGCGGATCTGATACTGGAAATTCATCTCGCGGCACCGATGGGTCCAACGCATGCGTCGAAGGAGCTGGGCAGCGCAGACGCGTTGCCGTTTTTCAAGCTGACGATCTACGACCGCAGGACGCATTTTCTGCTTTGGACTATCACCGAGCCCATTGAGATCGCTCACCTGCAGAAGACGCACGACAAGAATTTCGATGAGGCCCTTGCTCACGTTGTGGATGATTTTCAGGCGCTGAGCAAGCCAGGGGCGGGATCACTGTATCCGCATCCGCCGGCGCGGCAGAGCAACTGGAAATTCTAGGAGACGCGGTTGAGCGAGGGATGGTGCAGCAGGTGACTGCTGCTCGCCTCAGCAGAGACTTGAATGCGCAGAGGCAGGAATGCCGGCGCTGGGCCGGCATGGGGATTGCGAACAGGGCGAGTTATCCTGCGATGGCGGCGGTTTGATCGGCGCTCTCGATCAGGGGACGGAAGGCGTTGATGAGGTTCTCGACCTGTGCCTTTTGCAGCCGGAGGAGATCGAACTTCCGGGTGATCTCGTTGAGCTCGGTCATGGCTTGTTCGTAGGCTACGCGATAGGGATCCATAGTTCTCTCCACTTCTGCTGTGTTACTGGGCGAAGTCTAGCATTGGCCTCGTGTCGAAAATCGAAAGTCCCCGCAGATTGGAACCCTAAAGTAACGGAAGTTCAGGATTCATGCGGCGAATAACGAATGTACCCGAACGGGAAGCAGGCGGAGTTTGGATCACGGGCCGAGGTGGTAGTCGTCGCACCACGGCCCATGACGCTAGCCACCCCCCCAGTTCATTCCGTACGAGGTCGTACAGGCTAGACGCTTTGCAATATGAATAAAGCTGCGTTGTTGAGTTTGATAGTATCCCGATCCTGCGAGGAAAAGGGATACGATCCGTGATATCAACGTGACCGAAGTGTGACTGGCAGAAATGTGTGATCCGCGGTCCCACTCATCGCAAAAGGCGCGATGAATGGGGCACAGTGTGTGGATTGAGGAGGACCCAGCCTAGACGTTGGTGGTGAGGGTTGAGCTGACGGTTGAGAAGACGTCGTTAAGTCCGGATGCGAGGGATCCCATACCGGTGACAGAACCGAAAGCGATCATTGCGAAAACCAGGGAATACTCAACCAGGTCCTGGCCATCTTCGTTGGCGAGCAGAGTGCGGAGGAAGCTTACGGCTGTTGGAATCACGTTCATGCGAAGCTCCTGAGGAGGGGATGGGCTGTCTGTCCATTCTGTTATCGGCGGCAAGTGCGAACAATCCACTGTTTGTAATTCGCTGAGGAATCAGTAGTAACTGCGACGGGGTCCACGAAAGTGTTAGATCGGAGCAAGAGTGCGCTAGTGTTCGAATATGGTCTCCATTCGAGCTGCGGAGCTGAATGACGCGGTTGCGATTGCGCGCGTGCACGTGGAGAGCTGGAGGACTACTTACGCGGGAATCGTGCCGGATGAGTATCTGGCTGGGCTTGACGAGACATTGCGCGTGAAGCTGTGGCAGGAGTGGCTGAGCAGCGGTGCGGTTGTGCTGGTGGCGGAGCGAAAAGGCGAAGTGGTGGGATTTGTGCACGCCGGAAAGATTCGCGAAGCGATTGAGACTGCCGACGCGGAGGTCTATTCGCTGTATCTGTTGAGGGACGCGCAAGGCAGGGGGATCGGGCGGGGGCTGTTGAGGGTCGTCGCAGCTGTGCTGCAGGAGCAGGGGTTCACGAGCGTGGCGCTGTGGGTGCTGGAGCGGAACCGGTCGCGAGGATTTTATGAGAGCTGCGGTGGGCGGCTGGCCGTGTCCAGGGTGATTGAGATCGGAGGAGCTCGGCTGATGGAGGTGGCTTATTGGTGGCCGGAGCTAACCGTGTTGACCCACCCGGAGTAGCAGTATATCAATCCTCGTTCAGAAGCTAGCGAACGTGGCCGACGAACCGGGCTTATCGAACGATGGTTCGGAACCCTCGTGCGCAACTACCATTCAGACCCGGCGACGTTGATATCGCAATCCCCTCAAGTCTGCATTGCAAAAAAAACCGACTGGTGTATCTTTAGTACGCATTCCCCAACAAATCCAATTGAGATGTTCCGGAAGGTTGAGGCTCCCCGGTGCAAGGCTTTGGTTCCCGCAGGTTGCGGCTTGTTCGATTTCTGTTTTTAGCCCTTTGTCTAACAACTTTTCAACTCCTCGCCGGCTGCGGTGGTAGCGGCGGGTCATCCGGCAGCGGATCAGGAGCTGGGGGTGGAAACAACTCGACCCCGGTGATCACCGCTGTTACCCCTGGGACCGTCACAGCTGGCTCCAGCGCGGTCACGCTGTCCGTATCGGGTTCTGGATTCATCACGAGCAGCGTCGTAAAGGTCGGTGGCACCGCAGAAGTCACTACTTACGACACCGCGTCACATCTCACTGCCACTGTTCCTGCCAATCAGTTGACCAGCGGCGGAAATCTCTCTGTCGTCGTTGTCAACGGAACTGTCAGCAGTTCAGCGGGAAACTTCGAAGTCGACAATCCGGCGCCCACGATCTCTTCCGTGTCGCCATCTATCGAACTCGTCGACACCCCTTCCCTTATTGTGTCCGTGACCGGTGCGGGCTTTGTGCCCACTACAGTCATAAACATTAACGGTGCCTCCAGAATCACTTCCTACCTCAGCTCGACACAGGTCAAAGTGACGCTGAACGCTACCGACGTTTCGCAATCCGGCAGTTTGTCACTGACCGCCGTTAACTCCACTCCCGGGGGTGGAACCTCCGCTGCGTCTAACCTCCCAGTCAACAACCCTCCCGTCGGAACAATTCAAATCACCCCCGCTGCACTACCGGTTGGCGCGACTTCTTCCGCCACAATCTCTGTTACTGGTACAGGTTTTATTTCCGCATCCGTGATCAAAGTGAACGGCAGCGCGCGCTCCACGACCTATGTCAATGAAACCGCCCTCACATTCGTTGCAACTGTCGCCGATCAGGCTACTCAGGGCACCCTTGCTGTCACAGTCACCAATCCCTCTCCGGGGGGTGGAACCTCCCCAGCGGCAAATCTCACCATCCAACCGCCAACCGCTACCCCGGTCATTTCGTCTGTCTCCCCCAATAGCTTTATTTCAGGGAGCCCAGATTCATCCATCAATGTGGTTGGAACGGGATTCACACAAAACTCCGTAGTGCGTTGGAACGGCGCTGATCTTCAGACCTCTTACATTCCTCCTCAGCTTTATGCCACCGTTCCGGCAGCCGACCTTGTCTCTGCAGGCACAGCGGCGGTCACAGTCAGGACTCCCACAGCAACTCCCTCGATCTCGAACGGTGTAAACGTGTCGATCACCAATCCACCCGCTCCCACTCTCACTGCCTCTTACCCAGGTGGTGGACCGGTCAACACGGCTACAGATATCTCCCTTAACGGGACAGGGTTCACAGCAAACACCACCGTCGCCATAAATGGCGCAACCATATTCTCAACATTCCAAAACTCCAGTCTGATCACCGCAACCATCCCAGCCTCCAGCGTCGCTCTGCCCGGGAACGTTAACATCACTGTCACCACTCCGGCGCCCGGCGGGGGTACATCGGCAGCATTGCCTTACACCGTGTTTCTCCCGATTTCTAACAACGACATCGTCTACGACTCAGTCGATGGCCTCCTCTATGCATCGGTTCCGGTTACCGGTATCGGATCCGGCGGCAACTCGGTGGTCGGCATCGATCCATTCACTGGAGATATAAAGCGAACAATCTGGGTTGGCAGCAATCCCAATAAGCTTGCACTCTCCACGAATGGCAAACAACTGTTCGTGGGCCTCGACGGAGCTGGCGCCGTTGCCCAGGTCGATCTCACACAGGGGAAAGTCGTAAATCAGTTCTCTCTTGGCGGCGGTCCTGGTGTTTACGACCCGCCTTTTACTGCTTTGTATCTGGCCGCCGTCCCAGCCTCCCCAAATTCCGTCGCGGTTAGCGCTTGGCAACTCGCATACTCCGGATACAAGATCACCATCTATGACTCCGGAATACCTCGGGCTAACGTATATCCGAACGGCTCCGGACCTGTCACATTTGGCTCATCACCTTCAGTGCTCTACACGGCCAACAACGTGTACGGGGGCTCCATCCAAAAGCTCACAGTCGACTCCACGGGCGTTACTGGATCCACCAACCTGGCCTCGACATCCGGCGACATAATCACCCTTCAATACGACAACGGCAGACTTTACGCTTCCAGTGGTCAGGTCTTCGATGCCTCGGTCGGAACTCTCCTTGGGACCTTCTACAGCACTGCGACGACACCAGCCTACGGACCTGTCGTGTCTGATCCGTCCCTGGGTCGTGCATTCATAGGGGTGAACAACTCCTCTACTTCTATTTCTGAGGTGCTCGGCTTCAACGAATCCACATTCAACGGCACGGGAACTATCCCGGTGAATGCTGTGGGAACTCAAGGCTATCCCACGACTTTCTCCAAGATCGTACGCTGGGGACAGAACGGGCTCGCCGTCAGCGCCGCCGCCAGCGCCGGCACCGCAACAAACCAAATTTTCATATTCCAGTCTCCGATCGTGGCCGACCTTTCGTCTTCGCCTGCCGATGTTGCCATCTCCATGACAGCTCCTTCCGCTGCAGCAACAGGCTCCGCGATATCGTGGACAACTAAGGTGACAAACAAGGGGCCAAATCAGGCCACCGGTGTGGTTCTGGCATTCAACCTCGATTCAACTGCCATTATTGCCAGTACTACTTCTACAGTCGGGTCGTGCGGTTCGGGCTCCGTGTTCGCGTGCGATCTCGGCACCCTGGCCAGCGGTGCCAGCGCTACCGTAATTGTTAAAGCAACTCCTTCCGAGGCAGGGGCGCTCAGCGCGATCTCCTCGGTCTCCAGTACCACACTCGATCCCTCCACCACGAATAACCAAGCGTCTACCAGCACGATTGTTTCGGGTTCGCTCTACGGCGCTGTCCCTCAAATCACATCCATCTCACCGAACTTCGTTCAGGCGGGGTCCTCTGATTTCACACTCACAGTCAATGGCACGGGTTTCAACTCCAGCTCGGCCGTCAATCTAGGCTCCACGTCACTCTCCTCAACCCTAGTCAGCGAAACTCAGCTCACCGCAAAGGTCAGTGCTTCGCAGATCGCCACTTACGGCTGGGCTCCCGTCACCGTTTTCAATCCGTCACCTGGCGGCGGAAACTCACAAACTTACCCCCTCACTATCTACAGCTTGGTCAACGTCCCTGCCAGCGGATTGCTTTTCGATCCGTACACACAGTTGCTGTACGCCGCAGTTCCCAGCACCTCGACTAACATTTCGGGCAACTCCGTTGTCACCGTCGATCCCGTGACAGGCAACGTCGGAACTTCTGTCTTGGTCGGTAGTGAGCCAACTGCCATGGCAGAGAGTGCTGACGGCAAGTACATCTATATCAGCCTTACCGGCTCGTCGGGTTTAGCTCAATACGATCCGGGCAAACAAAAGCTGCTTCAGACATTTACCTTCTCGGGGGTGCCCAACTTCGGTATGCCCAACCCTGCTGCGAATTGGTTGTCAGTCATGCCGGGAACCAACACCACACTCGGCATAGGCTTCTTTGGTGTTGGCGGTATCTATGACATCTCCGGTTCCACAGGGGGCTTCCGGACCAATTTCGCCAACAACAGCTCTCCGCAGTTCGGCGATGCTGCGCATCTCTTTACTTACGATACCTACAGCTCAGGCGCGGAGTTTTATCGTTACAGCATCGACGCTAATGGTGCGAACCTTATCGACGGTTCGACACTCTACGGCCTCGGTGGATTCCAAGCAACCTTCCAAGTAGGAAGCGACGGCCTCGTCTATGGGGGTAGAGGAGGCATCATCGATCCCAAAACTACCCCTCCCTCGCAGATAGCCAGCCTCCCTCTGTTCGATTTTTATTACTCCGGCATCGTCGGCTACGGCTCAGGCGTTGTTGCAGATCCCTCTCTCAAGAAAGAATTCGTGATGATGGCAAATACCGCCGGGACCACAGCATACGGTCTCGGACGCTATGACCTGACGAACTACCTTCCCGAATCGATTGTCATCATGCCAGACTCGGCCTCATCAGTCAGCCCTGCATGGACGATGATGCGCTGGGGACAGGACGGCCTTGCTCTTCTAGCTAACGGCCAGGATTACGGAACCAACAAGACCGTGAGTAACTTGATCCTCATCCGCGGACCCTTCGTTGTTCCGCAAGAACTCACAATCGGTTCCGCGGCAACCCTCGCCTCGAGTTCCTCGTCAACCCTGTCGCATGGCTCTGCGAACACGACTCTAACTCTCACCGGCTCCAACTTTGCGCCCGGCGTGGCAGTCACATGGAATGGGAAATACCGCACGACCACGGTGGTTGATTCGACTCATGTGACCGTTGCCATTCCTTCAAGCGATCTCGCGGCAGCAGGATCCGTGACGATCGTCGCGACCAATCCCGGTGCATCGGCTTCGAACTCGCTTCACATCACGATCAACTAGAGCTAGTTGTGGCCGTTCGCACTGGGATCAAGGACGGAGCCTGGGCGCCGAAACGCAAATGTAACGGGGGCTTCGATCCGGAAAGGTTTTGAAAGGTAGCGCACGCGTATCAAGCTGCCACTCAACCGGATGACCAAAAAGCCAAGGGCTGAGATTGCTCCCAGCCCTTGCTTCTGTCTGCTACTGAATTTGCTGATTCTGCCGAAACTTGTGGTTACAGCGGCTGAACGTCCGCAGCCTGCCAGCCCTTGGGCCCCTTCACCACGTTGAACTGCACGGCTTGACCTTCCTGCAGACTCTTGAATCCGTTTGAATTGATTGCCGAGTAGTGCACGAAGACGTCTTCACCGTTCTGGCGCGAGATGAAGCCGAAGCCCTTCGCGTCATTGAACCACTTCACAGTACCTTGTTCCATTTTTTCCGTGTTTCCTGGTATTGAATTGCGCTGGATGAATCGGAGCGACCACTGGCAGAATCTTGCTGGATCGGCACTTCCGGTTTCCCTGAAGTGCATTGGGCGAGTTACTGCTCACGCCCGGTTCCACTCTAACGCTGGCACAAGTGTACCATCGGACGACTGCATAGACGCTGCGATTGCCGGTGGTTACGAAAGTCCAATGTGACGAATGGTATTGATAGCGGAGAGGTTAGCCACCGGGTCCTGATGCGGCTCGGTTGTGATAGGGTGAAAAGTCGCTATGACGAAAGATCGAGTTCCGGAACTACTGGATCGCGCTGCTGAGGCCCTTGAGCGGGAGTTTGCCGGACTGCCGGAGTTCAAGACGGTGCGGGAGTCGGACTCAAACGCCGGGGCTCTTGCGCAGGTGCTGGAAGAAGCGGCGGGCCGGCTCGGGGACAACTATCCGTACTTCCATCCTCTGTATGCAGGGCAGATGCTGAAGCCGCCACACCCGGTGGCTCGGGCGGCCTATGCGCTGGCGATGACGATCAATCCTAACAATCATGCGCGCGATGGGGGGCGGGCCAGCTCCGAGATGGAGATTGAGGCAGTGGCGGAGATTGCAGGGATGTTCGGGTGGAAGGAGTACCTGGGACACCTGACGTCCGGCGGGACGATGGCGAACCTGGAGGCTTTGTGGGTGGCGGGGGAGTTGCAGAGATCACAGGGATCAGAGATCAGGGGTCAGGGATCAGGGACTGAGGGACCAGGGACCAGGGTTCAGAGGCGAATTGTGGGGTCAGAGCAGGCGCATTACACGCACCATCGGATCTCGCATGTATTGAAGCTGGACTATGGGTCGGTGGCTGCAGATGCGCGGGGGCGGATGCGTCTGGATGCGCTGGAAGATGAACTGCGCAGAGGAGATGTGGGAACGGTTGTGGTGACGCTGGGGACGACAGCGATTGGAGCGGTGGATCCTCTGCCGGAGATTCTGGAGCTGCGGGACAAGTACGGCTTTCGGGTGCATGTCGACTCGGCATATGGAGGGTATTTCAAGCTGATCGAGGACAGGCTGGAGGAGCCGGCGAGGCGGGCGTATCAGGCGATTGGCCAGGCGGATTCCATTGTCATCGATCCCCACAAGCACGGTTTGCAGCCATATGGATGTGGGTGCGTGTTGTTTCGTGATCCGGGGGTAGGGCGGTTCTATAAGCATGATTCGCCGTATACCTATTTCACTTCAAAGGAGTTGCACTTAGGCGAGATCAGCCTTGAATGCTCGAGGGCGGGGGCGGCTGCGGTGGCGCTCTGGGCTACGCAGAGATTGCTGCCGCTACGAGCGGATGGGGAGTTTGCAGAGGGGCTGGCAATGGGGCGGCGTGCCGCACGGGAACTCGATCGGCGACTGCGGGCGGACGGTCGATTTGAGGCACCTGCGGCGGGTGGCCCGGAGCTGGACATCGTGGTCTGGAAGGTGAGAGCGGAGACAAAGGAGAGGTCGTCAGCTTTGGCGCAATCGATTTTTTCGGCTTGCGCCCAACGCAACCTACACCTTGCGCTAGTACAATTGCCGCTATTCTGGTTTGGATCTGCCAGCGGCAGCGGAGAGCTGGTGACCTGCCTTCGTTCAGTACTAATGAAGCCGGAACATGAGACGTGGCTGGAGCGGATCTGGGACGCATTGTGCGATGCCTGCTCTGAGATGGAGAATGGCTGAAGATGGCAGAGGGAAGAACATCTATCGCCGAAAGTGAAAACGTTCTCATCCGGGCGGGCGATTGCGAGGTTACGGTTCTTCCGAAATTTGGCGGCAAGATCTCATCGATTCGAATCGGCGCGCAGGAGCTACTTCAGGCACCACTCGCACCAATTACAACCCGAAATCGAACGATGGGCTTTGACGAGGCCGACGCCAGCGGATGGGATGAGTGCGCTCCGTCGGTAGCGGGGTGCTCTGTTGAGACGGGCGCTGGCGTAGCGGAGATCCCGGATCACGGGGATTTATGGCGGGTGGAGTGGGAGAGACAGGGAACAGGGAACAGGGATCAGGGATCAGACGAGCGGGGATCAGGGATCAGGGAACAGGGACCAAGTACAGCGCTTACTTTGCTTGGAAGGTGTTTCTCGCTGCCACTGGAAGTTGAGAGAGCAATTGCGCTGAGCGAGATAGAGCGCGGATGGCAATTAGATCTAAACTACCGGATCCGCAATTGCGGCAAGTACGCGGCGCCCTGGTCGTGGGCGGCGCATCCGTTGTTTTTCTGCGAAGAGGGTGATCGAATCGTGCTGGCGGATTCGATCCGCTCGCTCAGGGTGGAAGGATCTGGCGGAGAGCGGCTGGGAAAGAATGGCGATTCGGTGATGTGGCCTGTTGCCACGCTTGCCGGTGGTGGAAGTGCTGATCTGAGCGCGGTCCAACGCGGTGACGCAGGAACTGGCGACAAGCTGTTTGCAGGCCCATTGAGTGCGAAAGAGAACTGGTGCGCTCTGGAGCGTAAGAGGGCCGGAGTGCGCATTCGAGTGAAATTTGACAGTGCAGCAACTCCATATCTGGGTCTCTGGATCTGCTATGGAGGATGGCCGGAGAAACCCGGGCTGAAGCAGGTTTGCGTGGCGATGGAGCCAGCTACTGCGCCGGTGGATTCGCTGGCGGTGAAAGGGTCGTGGTCGCGCGAGCTGGCGCCGGGCGAATCGTTTTCGTGGCCCATGCAGGTTGAGATCGAACGAATCGAGAGAAAAACAGATGCATGATCCTGAACAACTGCGTTCCTTACATGTGAGTCGCTTCCATTCTGAACCGGAGATTTTTGCTGCACCGGGTCGCGTGAATCTCATCGGAGAACACACCGATTATGCCGAGGGATTTGTGATGCCAGCCGCGATTGATTTTGCGACGCTGGCGGCCATATCGCCGAGGACAGACGGCAAGATCGTGATTTACTCGGAGAACTTCAAGGAAGAACGGACGTTCGACGCAGCAGCGCTGCCTGCAGAAGCGAGCGAGCATTGGAGCGACTATCCGCTGGGGGTGATCGCGATCCTGGTCGGCGAAGGACACAAGATTCCGGCGTTCAGTCTGAGCCTATTGGGAGATGTTCCACTGGGATCGGGTCTGTCGAGTTCGGCGGCAATTGAAGTTGCAACGGAGCTGGCGGTGACTTCACTACTGAAGGTGAACTATCCGGGACCGAAGGTGGCGCGGCTCTGCCAGAGAGCGGAGAACGAGTTTGTCGGTTCGAGCTGTGGGATCATGGATCAGTTTATATCAGCGAACGGCCAGGAGAATCATGCGCTGTTGCTGGATTGCCGCGATTTGAGTTTTAAACTTGCGCCGATTCCTGCGAATGTTGCGCTGGTGATTGCGAACACGATGGTGAAGCACGCGGTAACTGGCGGCGAATACACGTCACGGCGAGCAGAAGTGGAAGAGGCCGCAAGCGTGATTGCACGGCACAGACCGGAGGTTCGTTTTCTGCGCGATGCGACTGTCGATGACTTGAAAAAGTGGGGCAGCGAGATGAGTCCCAACGCATTGAAACGCGCGCGCCATGTCATCACGGAAAATACGCGAACGGTAGCGGCTGCGGAAGCGCTGATCCATCACGACCTGAAAGAGCTGGGAAGATTGATGGCCGAGGCGCACGAGAGCTACAGCAAGGATTTCGAAGCAAGCTGCAGCGAGGCCGACACGATGGTCATGTTGGCGAACAAGCTTCCTGGTCTGATCGGCGCAAGGCTGACGGGAGGCGGATTCGGCGGCTGCACGATCAATCTGGTCGAACAGAAAGAGGCGAAGAAGTTCGCAGAGGCGCTAGGGGCAAGTTACGCGGATGCAACAGGCATAACGCCGCAGATCCATATCTGCCATGCTTCGAGCGGCGCACACAAAGTAATCGCGAGCCTCTCGCATTGAAAGACTCATAATTTCCCGGATCACCCGATGGTGCATCTGATTAACCATAAGGTGGAAAACGCGGCCCTCCGAAGTCACTGTAGGGGAGCTGTATCTGGCAAACAAAAACGCTTTTCCTTGCTAGAATCTTTGACAGGTTTCACTAGAAGTTGTCCAGAAATGACCAGGAGAGAAAACGATCTCCGGCGGGCGACTTCTCCGGGTGGGTTCCCGATTTTGTGCCGTTCCGGCATCTTGAGCACGCAGAGAGAAATAAAGGATGCAACAGAATTTGAATAAGCCCTTCTCCTATGAAATAACCCCTGCTTCTGGTCTGGTTGCTTACTTCTCAATGGAGATTGCGATCGACCGCAGAATCCCCACATATTCGGGCGGCCTGGGAATGCTTGCCGGCGATACGCTTCGCTCGGCGGCAGACCTTGGGATTCCGCTCGTCGCCTTCTCGCTGGCGCATCGCAAGGGATATTTTCAGCAGCACCTGAACCAGGCCGGCGATCAGACGGAAGAAGTGCAGCCGTGGAACCCCGCCGATCTGTGTACCGAAGAAGCGGCGCGAGTACGTGTCTCAGTAGAAGGCCGCGACGTGACGGTGCGCGCATGGCGCTACGACATGGTCGGCCGCTATGGACACATTGTGCCGATCTACCTGCTGGATACGGATCTTGAAGGCAATTCGGGTTGGGATCGCGGGTTGACGGATCATCTGTACGGCGGCGACACGAACTACCGGTTGCAGCAGGAGATTGTTCTCGGGCTCGGAGGCGTTCGCCTGGCGAATGCGATGGGCCTGAAGGTGAACGTCTATCACATGAACGAAGGCCATGCGGCGCTGCTGACGCTGGCGCTGCTGGAGAGCGAGATGGGCGGCGGCCCACTGAATTCGCCGACGGAAGCGGACATTCAGCAGGTGCGAAATAAGTGCGTGTTCACGACGCATACGCCGGTTCCGGCTGGACATGACCGGTTTTCGACTGAGCAGGCGATTCGGATTCTGGGCGGCGACAGAACGTCGCGGCTGGAACGGCTCGGCGTCTTTGAAGACGGTCTGCTGAATATGACCATGCTTGCGCTGCGCTTCTCGCGCTATGCGAACGGCGTTGCGATGCAGCACGGCAAGGTTTCGCGGGGGATGTTCCCGCAGTATCAGATTGATGCGATCACGAACGGAGTGCATGCTCCGACATGGATCTCGGAGCCAGTGCAACAGATGCTGGATACGCACATCCATTCGTGGCGACGCGACAATCTCTGCCTGCGCAATGCGATTGATCTACCGGAGCAGGAGATTCTGACCGCGCACCGCACAGCAAAAGAGACGCTGCTGGCGGAAGTCGCATCGCGAACAGGGCTGGTGCTGAATCCGAATGTGTTGACGCTGGGATTTGCGCGGCGTGCAGCCACGTACAAGCGCGCAAGCCTGATGTTCACCGATCCGGAGCGGCTGCTGAAGATCGCAGCACAGGCGGGCGGATTGCAGATTCTGTATGCGGGCAAGGCGCATCCGGCAGATGAGCCGGGTAAGGCGCTTATTCATAACGTGATCGAGACGGCCGGCAAACTATCGAATGACATGCTGCGGATTGTGTATCTCGAAAACTACGCATGGGATCTGGGCGCGCTGCTGACGGCGGGCGTGGATGTGTGGGTGAATACGCCGCGGCGTCCGTATGAAGCGTCGGGAACGAGCGGCATGAAGGCGGCACTGAACGGCGTGCCGAGCTTGTCGATTCTGGATGGATGGTGGATTGAGGGATGCATTGAAAACGTGACGGGCTGGGCCATCGAAGACGGCGCAGACGACGCGGAAGAAGCACTCAATCTCTACGCAAAACTTGAAAAGGCAGTGGTTCCGATGTATCGAGCTGAGCCGGAAGTCTGGGCGAAGCTGATGCGAAACACGCTGGCGTTCAACGGTTCGTATTTCAACACGAATCGCATGGTGAAGCAGTACACACGGAATGCTTACTATCCCGTTCGGCTGATCGATGTGGCTAAGGCCGGCGTGGAAGAGCCCATCTACGTGCGCGCCTGAACGTAAAGGAAGAGAAAGGCGGGGCGGCTTCGAAATGAGGCCGCCCTTTTTCTGTCTGGCTCGGCGTCTTGAGGTGGTGGAGTTTTCTGAAGGGCGGAGCGCACTGCGGAAGTGCCGGCGTGAGAACTACGTCCTTCCAACGTAGTCATCCCTCAGGGGCTAAAGCCCCGGTGCTTTTACTCAACCTTTGCGGCACAACTAAAGTTGTGCCCCTTCAAAGCAGGGCTTCACCGAAGAATAAGGGTCCGATTCGAAAAAGGAAGGCCGAGCTGGTGGGCTCGGCCGGGAGTGCAGCTGACTGGAATCGATTAGGCGACGGCGAGGCCGAGGGCGCGGTTGATGCGGAGCTGGAGCGGATCCATGCTGGATTCATCTGCGGCGAACACCGCTGGAGCGACGGGCTCAGCGAACTTGTCGGCAAGAATGACAGGTTCGACAACCGGCTCAGGCGCGGAGTACTGGTCTGTGTATGCAGGCGCGGCGTAGACCGGCTCAGAGTAGACCGGCTCGGGCTGGCGCATCACAGGTTCGGGAATTCGCATCTCGTGAGAGAAAGAGGATGCGGACTGCAGGAATGGCTCAAGCGCGGAGAGGGCCTCCTCGAGCTTCTCTTTGCGACGCTGAAGCTCGTGGTACTCGGCGTAGATGCTTTCCAGTTGATGGTTTGCGCCTTCGAAGGCGGCGATGTAGTTTGACCGGTAGCCCTGGTTGCCCATCGGATCTCCTTGCAGCAGTTCTTCGTGGGAATCTGCTCTTGATCTGATCCGCTAATTCTCTGAACGAGAGGGCGTGGGGATTGGCGGATGTGATTAGCAGAATCTGAACTGCTATGCACGGAAGAATAGACCGAGGTCACCATGTGAGACATTACCCGAAGTATGTATCCGGGCGGACCTTCGTGATAGTGGCATCTGCTAAGTGATTGAAATAAAAACGACTAGTTCTTCGAACGATGGTAACCAACAGGCATCGGGCAGTGCCGGATGACCATTGAGTCTCTCGGATAGGACGAAAAGCTAATCGCCGGTTCCTTCTTCCAGTTCTGAGCCGATGCGGTGGAGCTTCATGACGCGCCATTGAAGCTTGTCGAAGAAGAGGTAGACGACGGGAGTCGTGAAGAGGGTCAGGAGCTGAGATACGGCCAAGCCGCCGACGATGGTGATGCCGAGGGGCTGACGCAGTTCGGAACCAACGCCCATGCCGATGGCGAGGGGCAGGCCGCCGAACATCGCAGCCAAGGTGGTCATCATGATGGGCCGGAAGCGCATGAGGCAGGCCTGGTAGATGGCCTCCACCGGGGGCAGGCCCTGCTCGCGTTCTGCCTGCAACGCGAAATCGATCATCATGATGGCGTTCTTCTTCACGATGCCGATCAGGAGGAGGATTCCGATGAGGGCCATGATGCTGAGGTCGGTGCCAGTGATGAGGAGAGCCAGGATTGCTCCGACACCTGCGGGAGGGAGCGTGGAGAGAATGGTGAGCGGGTGAATGAGGCTCTCGTAGAGGATGCCGAGGACGATGTAGACGGCGACGAGGGCAGCAAGGATCAGGTAGGGCTCGTTTTTGAGCGACTCCTGGAAGGCCTGGGCGGTTCCCTGGAAGGTGGCATGGACCGTGGAGGGCATGCCCATGTCGGCTTGAGCCTTTTGCAGGGCGGTGACCGCGTCGCCAAGCGCGACGTTGGGCGCGAGATTGAAGGTTAGGGTGACGGCGGGGTACTGGCCCTGGTGATTGACGGTGAGCGAAGTTCGCTTCTCGTCCCAGTGGGCGATGGTAGAGAGCGGGACCATGGCGCCGGTGGTGGCCGCAGGAGTTGCAGCCGTAGCGGCTCCGGACCCCGTGCTCTCAACTGCGAATGGCAGCGAGGTGACGCCGGAGGGAGTGCCGCTGAGGGTGCCGGAGCTGATGGCTGCGACGTTGGTGGAGACGTTGCTGGAAGCGGCTATGGCGGCGATGTTGGAGGCGACCGGGTTGGTGGTCGGGGTGGATGGAGTGCTGGTGCTGATGGAAGAGCCTGGACTGGTGGCACCAGTGCTGCTGGTTGAGGTGACCAGCTGCCCGCCTGACGTGGGGAAGGATGCGGCTGCGCTGGAGGCTCCTGAGGGTGTTGTAGCGGCCGTGGTGGAAGATGCGGCAGTGGCTGCGGGAGCTGCTACTGCGGTTGATCCGAGAAGGGGTACGGAAGCGGCGGCGCCGGTTGTGCCGGTCTTGATGTAGATGTTGTTGAGCGAGTCGGGGCTGAGCTGGTACTCGGGGGCGACTTCCATCACCACGAAATACTGGTTGAGGCCGGTGTACATGGTGGAGACCTGACGCTGGCCGAAGGCGTCATAGAGCACCGCGTCAATTTCCGAAGTTGTGATTCCAAGCCGTGCAGCGCTGTCGCGATTGATGACGAGGGTTTCGGAGAGGCCGTGATTCTGCTCGTCGGTGGAGACGTCGCGCAGCTCGGGCATGGTGCGGCCTTTGGCTTCGAGGCGCGGGGCCCAGGTGTTCAGCTCGTCGACGTCGGGGTCGGAGAGCGTGTATTGATACTGCGCGGCGCTGCCGCGGCCGCCGACCTGGATGTCCTGCTGGGCCTGGAGGAAGGTTCGCGCACCAGGCACACTGAGGAGCCTGCCACGGAGGCGATTCACTACCTCATCCGCAGTAAGGTGGCCGGGACTGATGTGCAGCCGCTGCCGCAGATGACCGAACCAGTCGTCGGGGTATAGCCGCTCGGGACGCTTGTCCGGATCTTTGAGAGCGACAAACATGAAGCCGGTGTTGTTGCTGCCGCGGCCGCCGCCAGCGAAGGCGGTAACAGTCGCAATGGCGGGATCGTTCAGCACCATCTGCGCGAGCTGTTTCTGTTTATCGCGCATTGCGGGAAAGCTGATGTCCTGCTCGCCGATGGTCTGGCCGCCCATTCTGCCCGTGTCCTGCTGGGGGAAGAAGCCCTTGGGCACGATCATGAACAGGTAAATGTTGAGGAATGCGGAGCCGATTGCGATGGCGAGGGTAAGACCTTGATGGCGAAGGACCCAGCGCAGGGCGATGTCGTACTCGTGTTGAACCCAGTCGAAGGCTTGTTCAAAGAAGCGGTAGAGTCGTCCGTGCTGAACAGCGCCGCGTTCTTTGAGGAATCGGGCGCAGAGCATGGGGGTCGTTGTGAGGGAGACAAGCATCGAGACTGCAATGGCTACGCTGAGGGTGACGGCGAACTCGCGGAAAAGCTTTCCGATGATTCCGCCCATGAGCAGGATGGGAAGAAAGACCGCAATCAGCGACGTGCTCATGGAGAGGACGGTGAATCCGATTTCTTTTGAGCCGCGCATCGCAGCTTCATAGGGCTTCATGCCCTCTTCGAGATAGCGCGTGATGTTCTCGATGACGACGATGGCGTCGTCTACAACGAAGCCGGTGGAGATGGTGAGGGCCATCAAGGAGAGATTGTCGATGGTGTAGCCGAGCAGATACATCACTCCGAAGGTGCCTACCAGGGAAAGAGGCACGGCGATGGAGGGGATGATGGTGGCCCAGATTTCGCGAAGGAATAGAAAGACGACCAGGACGACGAGAATGACGCTGATGCCGAGGGAGATTTCGACGTCGCGAACGCTGGCGCGGATGGTGGTAGTGCGGTCCACCGCGACGTTCATGTTGATGGTCGGGGGGATCTCGGCCTGAAGGCGCGGCATTTCTTTCAGGACGTGATCGACGGTGTCGATGACGTTGGCGCCGGGGATTTTAAAGATGATCAGGAGGATGGCATCTTTGAGGACGGCCTGCTGACCGGGGACGTTGGTTCCGGCAAATCCTGCGGTGTGAATGTCGGAGACGGAGTCGACGACCTGGCCGAGATCGGCAAGGCGAACTGTGGCTCCTGTCTGCTTGTTGTAGCCGACGATGGTGGTTTTGTATTCGGATGCCTTGAAGATCTGATCGTTGTCGTCGATCTGCCAGCGGTGCTGCGCGTCGTTGAAGCTGCCCTTGGGGCGATTGGCGTTGGCGTTGGTAAGCGCGGTGCGGACGGCCTCCAGCCCGATTCCGTTGTTGGCGAGCTGCATGGGATTGAGCTCGACGCGGACGGCGGGTTGCGCGCTGCCTCCTACGAAGACCTGACCGACGCCGGCGATCTGCGCGATCTTCTGCGCGAGGATCGAGTCCGCCATGTCGTATATCTGCGGCTTGGGAACGATGTCGGAGGTGAGGGTGAGGATGAGGATCGGCGCGTCGGCCGGGTTGGCCTTGCGGTATCCGGGGTTCTGCGGCATGTACGCAGGCAGCTGGCTGCGCGCTCCGTTGATGGCGGCCTGGACATCGCGCGATGCGGCGTCGATGTCGCGATTGAGGTCGAACTGGAGGGTGACGTTGGCTGAGCCGAGGGAGCTGGTCGACGTCATCTGATTGACGCCTGCAATGCGGCCGAACTGGCGCTCGAGAGGTGTGGCAACGGCGGAGGCAACGGTTTCGGGGCTGGCGCCGGGTAAGCCGGCTCCGACACCAATCACGGGAAAATCGACGTCGGGCAGCGAGGCGACGGGCAACACCGAATAGGCGACCGACCCCGCGAGCAGCAGAGCGATGCTCAGGAGTGATGTGGCGACGGGCCGCTTGATGAATGGTGCGGATAGATGCATCGCTTTGCCTCAGTCCGCCGTAGCCATGTGCCGTTCTGGCTCTGTCAGGTCGCGCGGCTGCAAGCGCTTTGCAAGCCGATCGAAGTAGAGATAGACAACCGGAGTGGTGAAGAGCGTGAGCATCTGCGAGAAGATCAGGCCGCCGACGATGCTGACGCCGAGGGGCATGCGGAGTTCCGCGCCTGTGCCGCCACCAAGAGCCAAAGGCAGTCCGCCGAGCAAAGCCGCCATGGTGGTCATGATGATGGGGCGGAAGCGCAGGAGGCAGGCCTGGAAGATTGCTTCTTCCGATGATTTCCCTTCCTCGCGTTCGGCTTGCAGCGCAAAGTCGATCATCATGATGGCATTCTTCTGCACGATGCCGATGAGCAGGATGATGCCGATGAGCGCGATGACGCTGAACTCGACGCGGAAGAGCATGAGCGCGAGCAGCGCTCCCACGCCGGCCGACGGCAACGTGGAGATGATGGTGATGGGATGGATGTAGCTCTCGTAGAGCACGCCGAGCACGATGTAGACGGTGATGAGCGCGGCGAGGATCAAGATCGGCTCGTTGGCAAGCGAGGTCTGGAAGGCTGCCGCGGTGCCCTGGAAGCTGGCGTTGATGCTGTTGGGCATGCCGATGCGCTTCTCGACGTTATTAACGGCTTTGACCGCGTCGCCCAGGGCTTTTCCGGGAGCGAGATTGAAGCTGACGATGGTGGACGGGAACTGTCCCTGGTGGCCAATGGAGAGCTGGGCGCGCGTCTGCTCCCAGTGCGCGAGATTGCTGAGCGGAACCTGGGTGCCGTTGCTGGATTTGACGTAGAGATTGTTGAGCGTAGTGGGGTTGGTCTGGAAGTTGTGACCGACTTCCATGACGACGTGATACTGATTCAGCTGCGTGAAGATGGTCGAGATCTGACGCTGGCCGAAAGCGTCATAAAGAGTGTTGTCGATATCGGCCATGGCGATGCCGAGGCGGGCGGCAGTATCGCGATTGATGACGAGCTTCGCGCCGAGGCCCTGGTCCTGAAGGTCGCTGGCAACGTCAGTGACTGCGGAGTCTTTGCTGAGCTCCTCGACCATTTTGCGTGTGTAGGTCGCGAGTTCAACGGAGTTCGGGTCTTCGAGCGAGTACTGGAATTGTGTTCGACTGACGCGATCTTCGACGGAGAGGTCCTGCAGCGGCTGAAGGAAGAGCTGAATGCCGTTGACGTCGGTGACCTTCGGCTGAAGACGCTGAATGACGTCAGAGGCGGAGATTTTGCGGTCTTCGAGTGCTTTGAGCGTGATCTGAATGCGGCCGGAGTTGAGGGTGGGATTGACGTTGTCAATGCCGATGAACGAGGAGACGTTATCGACGGCCGGATCCTGAAGGACGATGTCGACAAGCTTCTGCTGGCGCCGGGCCATGTCGGCAAAGCTGACGGTCTGCGGAGCTTCGCTTATGCCGAGGATCACGCCGGTATCCTGCACCGGAAAGAAGCCCTTGGGGATGGCGATGAAGAGCAGGACGGTCGCGACGAAGGTAGAGATGGTAACGAGCAGCGTGATGAAGCGGTGGTTGAGGACTTTTCTGAGGGCACGGCCGTAGGAATCGATGATGGAGTTGAAGACCGACTCGGACCAGTAGTAGAACTTCGTCTGTTTTTCTGACTTGTCTTTGAGGATTCGAGAGCACATCATCGGCGTCAGCGTGAGCGAGACAACAGCCGAGACGAGGATGGTGACGGCGAGGGTGATGGCGAACTCGCGGAAGAGGCGGCCGACGACGTCGCTCATGAATAGCAGCGGGATGAGCACCGCGATGAGCGAGACCGTCAGCGACATGATGGTGAAGCCGATCTGCTCACTGCCCTTGAGGGCGGCGCGCATCGGCGATTCACCTTCCTCGATGAAGCGCGAGATGTTCTCGATCATGACGATGGCGTCGTCGACGACGAAGCCGGTGGAGATGGTGAGCGCCATCAAGGTGAGGTTGTTGAGGCTGTAGCCAAGCAGGTACATCACGCCGAAGGTGCCGACGATGGAGAGCGGCACGGCGACGGACGGAATGATGGTCGCGGCGAGGTTGCGCAGGAAGATGAAGATGACCATGACGACCAGCGCCACGGTGAGCATGAGCTCAAATTCGACGTCCTTGACCGATGCGCGGATGGTGCTGGTTCGGTCAGTAAGAATGTGGACCTGAACGTTGGCGGGAAGGCTGGCCTTGAGGGTCGGAAGCAGCTTGTGGATGCGGTCGACGACGGCGATGATGTTGGCGCCGGGCTGGCGCTGCACGTTCACGATGACGGCCGGCTGACTGTTCATCCAGGCAGCCTGCTGTGTGTTTTCCGGCGCATCGATTACGTTGGCGACGTCGGAGGTGCGGACAGGAGCGCCGTTGCGATAGGCAACGATGACAGGCAGGTAGTCGGCGCTGGAGAGAAGCTGGTCGTTGGCATTGATGGTGTAGGACTGGCGAGCGCCGTTAAGAGTACCCTTGGCCTGGTCGACATTGGCAGCGGCGAGGGCGGTGCGAAGATCTTCGAGGCTCAGGTTGTAGGCGGCGAGCTGCGCGGGGTTGGCCTGAACGCGGACGGCAGGCTTTTGTCCGCCGGCGATGGAGACGAGCCCGACGCCGGTGACCTGGGAGATCTTCTGGGCGAGGTTGGTGTCGGCGGCGTCTTCGACCTTGTCGAGAGGGAGGGAGTCGGAGGTAAGGGCGAGCGTCAGGATTGGCGCATCGGCCGGGTTGACCTTGCTGTAGACAGGCGGGTTGGGCAGGTCGGCGGGGAGGAAGCTGTTGGCGGCGTTAATGGCAGCCTGAACTTCCTGCTCGGCGACATCAATGTTTTCGTCGAGGTTGAACTCGAGGGTGACGACGGAGCCGCCACCGGAACTGGTGGAGGTCATCTGCTTGAGGCCGGGCATTTGTCCGAACTGGCGCTCAAGAGGAGCCGTGACGGAAGATGCCATGACGTCGGGTCCGGCACCGGGATAGAAGGTGAGCACCTGAATGATGGGGTAGTCCACTTCAGGCAAGGCGGAGACCGGCAGTTGCAGGAAGGCGACACCACCCGCGAGCATGATGGCCGCCATCAGCAACGAGGTTGCGATGGGGCGAAGAATAAACGGCCGGGATGGACTGATACTCACTGCGGCTGCCTTTGATTCGAAGAAGGACTCTGGCTGGAGCGGTCCTGGGCGGGGTGTTGCTTGTTTCCTGGCTGGCGGAGGGTGCCGGAGGGCTGGCTGGGCGAGGATTCTGCGTCGCCTGATCCTGCGGCCTGGCCTCCCTGCCCTGCGCCGGCCTTGCGCGGATGACCGGCAGAAGTGGTTACCGGCTGGCCGGGGCGGAGGCGCTCTGCACCGTCGACGACGATCTGAGCGCCGGGCGCCGGACCGCTGTCGAGGATGGTGTTCTGGCCTTCGGCAAGAGCAACGTTGACGGGCTGCATTTGAGCGACTTGTCCCCCCTTGCCGTCGCTGTTCACTGTCCAGACAAAGAGGGCACCATTGAGGCCGGTTTGAATCGCGGCGGATGGGACAACGAGGGCTTTGGGCCGGTTCTCGAGAACGAGATGGATGTTTACGAACTGGTTGGGAAAGAGGACGGAGTCCTGATTATTGAAGACGGCTTTGAGCTTGCCCGTGCCGGTAGTGGGGTCGATCTGGTTATCGGCGGTAAGGAGATTGCCCTTGGTGAGCAACTGCGAGTCGCTGCGGTCGTAAGCATCAACCGGCATGCGTTTATCGGCTGACAGACGCTTGAGCACCTGAGGGAGCTGGGTTTCAGGCAGGGTGAAGTAGACGGCGATGGGCTTGAGCTGGTTGATGACCACCAGGTTGGTGGAGTTTGCCGAGATGATGTTGCCTGGATCGACGAGCCGGAGGCCGATTTTTCCGCTGATGGGGGCCTTGATGTAGCACCAGCTGAGCTGAAGCTGAGCGTTCTCGACGGCGGCGTTGTCTGACTGGATGGCGCCTTCATACTGGCCGAGCTGGGCCTCGTTGGCATCGAGGGATTCTTTGGAGACGACGCCGGCAGCGTAGAGGGCCTTGTAACGATTGACCTCAGCCTGGGCGTTCTTGAGCAAGGCCTGGTCGTGGGCCAATGTGCCTTTTGCCTGGTCGAGGGATGCCTGGTAGGGCTTGGGATCGATGACCATGATGGTCTCGCCCTCTTTGACTTCCTGACCCTCAGTGAACTTGACGGGAAGCAACTCGCCGTTTACCCGCGCTTTTACGGTGACTGTGAAGTTGGGAGTGACGGTGCCAAGGCCGGTGAGGTAGATCGGCATCGGCTTCTGTTCAGCGGCGATGACCTGCACGGGAACGGGGCGGTTTGCGAGGGCTGCTGCCTGATGAGCGGTGTTGGCGTTGGCCTTTTCCTTGTTCTGATAGACACGCCATCCGATGAACGCACCGGCAGCGATGAGCACGAAGTAGACAAGAATGCGGACAGCGGGACTCTTGTGAGGCTGCGACTCACCGGTCTTTGAAAGATCAGGCTCAGTGGCGTTTTGAATCGGCATATTTATAGCTTCCAGTCCTTCAGTATGTTCAAAAAAGAATTCAGCTTATCCGGCTGAAAACACGGATCATTGAGAGAGGCTTTTTGCGGCGCGGACACCCTCTATACGGACGGTTTCGAGGGATGAAAGGTTTCCTGCGGCCGGCCTGAATGGCCCAGTTCTGCAGCACCGAATAGCCGAGGTTTTTGTGGCAGCCATCTTATACAAAGCCCATGCATCTCGATTCCTGGAAAACCGTTGTTTCGTGGAGTTCGCATTTTCAGGTAAGGAACGCATGGTCTGCTGACTCTCCGCCGGCCCATCATCCGATCGACGGGTGAACGGAACCTTAATTCCGCTCGAACCCGTAAACCGACTGCAACTCGCATGTTGATACATGACTTGCGGAAAGATGAACCCTCGGAACTCCGAATCCCGTCCTAATAGAGCGGAGGGCTGCTCATTTGCAAGACCTCCATTTCACAGGTCAAAGGGCGGTTTCAGTCAGAAATGCGTCATCGACTAAGATTGTTTGTTTAGCTGTAACCTTCAACCGGACGGTCCGGCACCTTGCCGACGTCCCGGGAATCATTTGAGCCGCTTTTTGCCTTGAACGGTTCGCCACGGTTCGCGAGGCGTTCCTCTCCCGATCGTTAACCGGCAAATCGCCTCATACAGACGCAGGGACCGCGTGTCTCTGGGCCACTGCAGCAAGGTCGACGCGACCAGCAGGAAGCATGGACCTTGAAAAGAATCGGGCAGAACTCGGTATTTCTGGTTTTGCCGTAGGAGCGGGTACCACCGTATGTGGATTGTTCGGCTTGCGCTTAGGCGGCCGTATACATTTGTCGTTTTTGCGCTCCTGATTCTGATTCTGGGCGTGTACAGCATCATGTCGATGCCGACGGATATCTTTCCGAACATCGACATCCCTGTCGTGACCGTGGTGTGGAACTACTCCGGATTATCAGCGGAGGAGATGACAAACCGGATTGTCAGCAACAGTGAACGGGGAATGACAACCACTGTAAGCGACATCGAGCACATCGAGTCGCAGACGCTGGCCGGCGTTGCCGTAATCAAGATCTTCTTCCAGCCACACGCCAACATTGCCAGTGCTGTCGCTCAGGTGACCTCGATCTCTCAGGTACAGTTGCGGCAATTGCCGCCTGGGACAAATCCGCCCTTCATCATCCAGTACAACGCATCGAGCGTTCCAGTGCTGATGCTGGGCCTATCGGGAACGGGTCTGAGCGAACAGCAACTGTTCGATACGGGGCAGAACACAATACGAACGCAGTTGGCGACTGTCGAAGGCGCGCAGACTCCGTATCCCTATGGCGGCAAGCAGCGCCAGATCCAGGTAGATATCGACCCCAACGCGTTGCAGGCACATCAACTCTCTCCCGCCGATGTGGTGAACGCGGTTTCGGCCCAAAATCTGATCGTGCCATCCGGCACGATGAAGATGGACCGGTTCGAGTATGCGATCGAGACGAACTCAGCGCCCACCGTTGTTGACGAGCTAAATAATCTTCCGATTCGCGTCGTGAATGGCGCGATGATCTACGTGCGCGACGTGGCGCACGTGCGCGACGGCAATCCGCCGCAGACCAACATTGTGCGGGTGGACGGGCAGCGCTCCGTGATGATGTCGATCATGAAGACGGGTTCCGCGTCAACGCTCAACATTATCAAGCAGGTGCGCGAGAAGCTCGACTACGTTAAAGGCCAAGTGCCTCCGCAGATGCGCATCGAGGCACTATCAGACCAGTCTATTTTTGTGCGCGGGGCGATCAACGGCGTGGTGCGCGAGGCACTGATTGCGGCCTGCCTGACAGCGGTGATGATCCTGGTGTTCTTAGGGAGCTGGCGATCGACCATCATTATCGCGGTCTCGATTCCGTTATCGATTCTTTGTTCGTTGATTGTGCTTTCGGCTCTGGGCGAGACGATCAACATCATGACGCTGGGTGGTCTGGCGCTGGCGGTCGGGATTCTGGTCGACGATGCTACGGTTGCGATCGAGAATATCAATCGCTATCTGGAGCAGGGCAAGGAACTGGAGCAGTCGATCCTGGACGGCTCGGCCCAGATTGCTATCCCCGCATTCGTCTCGACACTGGCAATTTGCATTGTGTTTGTGCCGATGTTCCTGCTGAGCGGAGTAGCGCGGTATTTGTTTGTGCCGATGGCCGAAGCCGTGATTTTCGCCATGCTCGCAAGCTACCTGCTCTCGCGAACGCTGGTGCCTACGATGGCCAAGTACCTGCTGCACGAACATGACGATGCGGCAGTGGCGCGAAGAGGAGCGAGCCGTAATCCATTCGTACGGTTCCAGAGCGGGTTCGAAAGATTCTTCACTGGGTTTCGGAACGCCTATATGCGGCTGCTGACGCTCTGCGTGAACTTCGCCGGCGTCTTTCTCATCATCTTCATCCTGTTCTCGGTCGGGTCTGTTGGTTTGCTGGTGCCATGGCTGGGACGGGACTTCTTCCCTTCGGTCGATGCGGGGCAGTTCAAGATTCACGTGAGGGCGCGGACCGGCACGCGCATCGAGGAGACAGCGGCGCTCTGCGATCACATCGATCGCACGATCCGACAGCATATTCCAGCGGATGAGGTCGGAACGATTGTCGACAACGTCGGACTGCCCTACTCCGGCCTTAATCTCTCCTATTCGACATCCGCTACCGTCGGGCCAGCCGATGCGGATATCCAGGTGCAGCTGGCAGAGAAGCACCGGCCGACTGACGAGTATGTCGAGGACCTGAGAGCTGTATTGGCGCACGATTACCCTGGCGTCACCTTCTATGTGCTACCCGTGGACATCGTGACGCAGATTTTGAATTTCGGCTTGTCGGCGCCGATCGATGTGCAGATCGTGGGTCCGAATCTCTATGGCAACCGTGCGATTGCGGAAAAGATGCTGAATGAAGTGCGCTATGTGACTGGAGCGACAGATGCGCGTATTCAGCAGCCATTTGATCTTCCCAACTTGACTGTCAACGTAGACCGAACGCGCGCGCAGGCTATTGGCTTCGCCCAGCGTGATGTGGCGCAGAGTCTTTTGGTGGCGTTGAGCGGGAGCTTCCAGACGACGCCGAGCTTCTATCTCGATCCACGGAACGGCGTGAGCTACAACGTTGCTGTGCAGGCGCCGCAATACCGGCTGGACACGATTTCGGGGTTGCAGAGCCTGCCGGTGACGAGAGCGGGCAACGCATCAGCGAGCGCCGGCGGGAATCTCGCGGGGAATGCTGCAGCGGTTTCGATGCCGCCAGCGACGGCTGCTCCGGGCGCGCCGCCGCCTGTGCAGATTCTCGGCAACCTTGCGGAGTTCAAACCCGGGGCGGAGTTGGGAACGGTGAGCCACTACGACGTGCAGCCGGTGATCGACATCTACACGAATGTGGTGGGAACGGATCTCGGCACGGTTACTCGCGAGGTGGAGAAGATCAAAGAGAAATACGAAAAGCAGCTGCCGCGCGGATCGCACATTGTGCTGCGCGGGCAGAGCGAGACCATGCAGAAGTCTTATATGGGGCTTCTGTTGGGGCTGATCTTCTCAGTGCTGCTGGTCTACTTGCTGATCGTGGTGAACTTCCAATCATGGCTCGATCCATTCCTGATCATTTCGGCGCTGCCGGCAGCGCTGGCAGGAATCACATGGTTCCTCTTCCTGACGGGTACGCGGCTGAGCGTTCCGGCGCTGACCGGAGCCATCATGTGCATGGGTGTGGCTACTGCGAACTCGATTCTTGTGGTGAGCTTTGCGCGCGAACAGCTGGAAGAGCTGGTGGGAGATGCACGGCAGGCGGCGCTGAATGCCGGCTTCGTCCGGCTGCGCCCGGTGCTGATGACGGCGCTGGCAATGATCCTGGGCATGATGCCCATGGCCCTTGGACTGGGCGAAGGCGGCGAACAGAATGCGCCGCTGGGACGCGCCGTAATTGGCGGATTGCTGCTGGCGACGTTTGCGACACTGTTCTTTGTGCCGGCGTTCTTTTCCGTCGTGCATGGGTGGCTTGAAAAGAAAAATCGCGCAAGCCGCCGTGAAAGCGAGGCCGCAACATTCGATGAGTTCAGCTGATGAGCGGTACTGGAATGGAATCTGGAGCAGGCTATGAGTAATGAATCGCATTCGAACTCGGGTCAGGCCCAAAAGAAGATGCCGCACGAGGGGCACGACACGCAACACGCGCCCGAGGCAAAGCCCATTGCGAAAGGGCTTGCGGTGACAGCGCTGGTGATCGTGCTGATCGTGTTTGCGGCACTGGCGACGTTCGGCATCCTGAGCCGGATTCATCGCACGAATGTTCTGGCGAAGTCGACGCAGGAACTTGCTGCACCCGTGGTGATCGCGCTGGCTCCAAAGCAGGGCGCGCCGACAGACACGTTCGTTCTGCCCGGCAACGTGACTGCTTACACCGATGCGCCCATCTACGCTCGTACCTCAGGCTATCTGACCAAGTGGTATCACGACATTGGTTCGCATGTGAAAAAGGGTGAGTTGCTGGCGGAGATTGCCACTCCCGAACTCGACCAGCAACTGGCGCAGGCTGAGGCAGACCTTGGCACGGCAGAAGCCAACGCGAAAAACGCGAAGGCCCAGGCGCAGCGCTACCAGGGACTGGTGGCGACAAATGCAGTGTCGCAGCAGGATACGGAGAACTTTACGAACCAGGCGACGGCTACGGCCTCGTCGGTTAAGTCGGCGCAGGCAAACGTGGAGAGGCTAAAGCAGCTTCAGTCGTTCGAGAAGATTTACGCGCCCTTTGACGGCGTGGTGACCGGGCGCTCGATCGATACAGGGCAGCTGATTGACACAGGCGCAGCTCGCGAGCTGTTCCACATGCAATCGCTGAACACGCTGCGTGTGTACACAAATGTGCCGCAGATGTATTCGGCGAATCTGAAGCCGGGAACGAAGATTGATATGTCGTTCCCCGAACGGCCGAGCCAGATGTTCCAGGGTACGCTGGTGCGCACCTCGCACGCGATCGACCCGACCAGCCGGACGCTGCTGGTGGAGATCGATGTGGACAATCGGAAGGGCGAGCTGCTGCCGGGATCGCTGGCGCAGGTGCACTTCAAGGCGCCGTCGGCGCAGACGTTTGTTGTGCCGGTGTCTGCGATTATCTTCCGTCGCGAGGGGACGCAGGTGGGCGTACTGGGAGCGGACAAGACCGCGCATGTGGTGCCGGTAACGATCGGACAGGACGACGGACGTACGGTGCAGATTGTGAACGGGCTGAAGGCAGGAGACCTGGTGATCCAGGATCCGCCGGATTCGCTGATCGAGGGCGAGAAGGTGAATCCGCAGAGCCCCAGCCAGGAACAACTAAACGGACAGCAGGGCCAAGGGGGTAAAGGGTGACGCAGTTGATGTCAAAACTGCGGGGCCGGGGGATGCTGGCAATCCTGTCTCTTCTAACTGGATGCACAGTTGGGCCGAACTACAAGCGGCCGGATCTGCCTGCCGCGCCTCCTCCTGCCTACAAAGAGAGCGCCGCAACTGCGACTGAGCCGCCGCCGAATCCGAATGGAGGGACGTGGAAGCAGGCCACGCCGTCGGATGGAATGCTGCGCGGAAAATGGTGGGAGGTCTACAAGGACCCGCAGCTCAACGCGCTTGAAGACCAGATCGCCGGGCAGAATCAGAATCTGCGTGCGGCGATGCAGAACTACCTCGCGGCTCGCGACGCGGTGCGGATTGCGCGCGCGGATTTCTATCCCACGCTTTCAGGGAATGCTGCCGGCACTCGCGAAAAGGTTTCAGCGCATCGGCCTCTGGTGCAGCCGGGCGCGGGGACTCAGTACACCGATCTGCAACTGGGCGGACAGGCTAGCTGGGAACCGGATCTCTGGGGCCGCGTGCGGCGCAATGTTGAGGCGTCGCAGGCCAGCGCTGAGGCGACGGCAGCGGATCTGGCGAATCTTGACCTTGTTCTTCATGCAGAGCTGGCAACGGACTACTTCGAACTGCGTGGGTTGGATTCGGACGCGCGGTTGCTGGAAAGAACGGTTTCCGATTACAAGCATCAGGCTGAGCTCAATCAGCAATTGGTAAAGGGCGGGCTGGCGGCAGAGATTGTGGTGGCGCAGGCTTTGACGCAGCTGGAGACCACGCAGGCGCAGCTCGTGGATGTGAACCAGGCGCGCAGCCAGTTTGAACATGCGATCGCGACGCTGATCAACAAAGAGGCACGCGAGGTGACCCTGCAGACCGCGCCGCTCGATCTTGACCTACCGAGCATTCCGGTGGGAGTTCCATCGCAGCTGATCGAGAGACGGCCGGATATTTCCGCGACAGAGCGTCGGACGGCGGCGGCCAACGCACGTATCGGCGTGGCGATCAGCGCCTACTATCCAAATGTGGTGATCGGCGGCGGAGGCGGATTCGAGAGCACGAACATCGGGACACTCATTCAAGGGCCGAGCGCGCTCTGGAGCCTAGGTGCGCAGGCGACGCAGATTCTGTTTGATGCCGGGCGACGCCATGCGATCACGGAGCAGGCTCGGCGTCTGTACGAAGCAGATTCGGCGACGTATCGGGCTACGGTTCTGGGCGCATTCAACGAAGTAGAAGACCGGCTCTCGGATTTGCGTGTGCTTGACGAGGAGACAACGACGGAGCGGCGCGCTGTCGACGCTGCGCAGCATTCGCTCGATCTCTCGAATCAGCGATACAAGGGCGGCGTAACGAACTATCTCGAAGTGCTGGTTGCGGAGACGGCTTTGCTGACGAATCAGCGCACGCTGACGGATCTGAAGACCAGGCAGTTCGCGGCGAGTGTGGGTCTCGTTCGCGCGCTGGGTGGCGGATGGGATACGACACAACTACCGCACTGAGTTTGTGATCAACATAGCTCGCTATTTCCGCGCAGGGCACGGAGACTTCTGGTTCCCGTCCCGAGTCAATAAGAAAATCTGTAACGACCGTAATCGATCTTTCGCATCGGCTGGGAGAAGTGTATTGCAAGCCCTCCGGGGATGATGTAAGTATGGGCGTAACAAAAACTCTCATACTGGTTGCCTGCCGGTCCAGGTTTCTGTCCGCAGGTCAGGTTGAGCGGGCTCCAATGCTGGTGATCTGCATCACTCAACCTTTGCCTCGGGCTCTGAAACTCTGATTGGAAAGCCAACTCATCCGGCGACAATTCCGCCGCGGTGAGGCGAATACAGATTGAAGAGGTTGTTGAGTAGTTCTCTCAGGCGCTTTCAGCCTCCGCTCAAAACAACCCATTTGAAATCGCAGCGCATAGCTGCTCCTTGTCGAAAAGGAGATGAGGAGAGCTGTGCGCCAAATGCTCTGAGTCGGAGTGCATGTTCCGCACTTAAAGAAACGGATGGGTGAAGGACCGATCGCATGTTGAGAAGAATCGCTCTTTTTCTACTAATACCCGCAATTTCAGCAGTACCCGCAGTGGCAGGAGTCATCGTCTACAGTCCTGGAAACAATGCAAGCGTCGGCTCGCCGTTCAAGCTTTCGGCATTCTCGAACTGGTGTGGATCACAGAGCGTTGTGACAACCGGATACAGCCTCGACAGCAGCACGAGCACAACGGTCTTCAAAAGCCAGACGATCGATACTTCTGTTTCGGCGTCGACCGGCGGGCACACGCTGCACGTGAAGGCGTGGGGTAACGCAGGCGGCGTCTGTGTCACCGATGTGGCGATCAACGTAACCAGCGTATCCTCGGTGATTCCAGCGAATGCCGCGAGCAACAGCTCACTGCAGACGCTGGGCAACTGGATTTCGACTCACGACAGCGGAACGCCGGGAAGCTCGAGCGGATGGATGAACATCGTTAGCTCTCACTCGATGAGCGGCGCCGCGAGGCAGTTCGCGACAAGCTACAGCAACTACGGCGGGCAGCGCTACAGCGTGAGCTTCAGCGACGATGCGGCGGCGCACAATTTCGCTCTGGACCTGTGGGTCTATCTGCAATCGCCCTCGACGGGCGTGCAAATTCTGGAGCTCGATCTGAACCAGGTGTTGTCGAATGGGCAGACGATTCTGTACGGCTTTCAATGCAACGGGTGGTCGAGTACCTGGGATTTTTCGACCAACACGGGATCGGCATCGAGTCCCAATCCGCACTGGGTAAATACATCGGCATATTGCAACCCGCACAGCTGGGGGACTAACCAGTGGCACCATGTGCAGATTCTCTATTCGCGCAATGATTCCGGCTGGGTGACTTACAAGAGCGTGGCCCTGGATGGGAAGGTGTCGAACATCGGGGTTACGGCATTCAGTGCTTACTCGCTTGGCTGGGGGCAGACTTTGACGGCAAATGTACAGGTGGATCCGCCGAGCGGCAGTGGTGGTTCGCATATCTTCGTAGACAACATGACTGTCTATCATTGGTAGGCAGTGCCCGATGCAGTGAGGCCCGCCAGAAGAATGGCGGGCCTTGCTGTCTGTTGGGCTGGAGCGCAACAACCGTCACAATGTTTGAGTGAGAACGCACGGCTGCCCTTTCCATTGGAGCGTGATTCTCGCTAGGATTCAGGTGTCCTGGCGAGGGTCCCACGTTCATGAGAGCTCACTTGAAGATTCACTTGCTCGAATCAAAGTTGGTCGTAGTTGCGGCGCTCGCGCTGCTTTTTTCATATTCGGAACTCAGAGCGGAGCGAGTGCAGCGAAACGTAACGATCGACAGCTCGGTGACGATTCTGGAGAGCAACGACGAATCGGCTCCGGTGCGGCGGGCCACGGAGGACTTGCTCAGCGATTTCAGCAAGGTCTTTGGACAGAAGCCGACGTTCTCGGATCATCTGGAAGATTCAGGACAGGTGGCCATTTTGATTTCCGGGCCGAAGACACCGGAGTTTGGAGCACGGTGCAAAGCTCCGAAGGAGACGGAGTCGTTTGCGTTTTCGGTGGTGCATCTAGGAGGACGCCAGGTTCGCGACATGGTGTGCCTGACGGGCGCGGATATGCGGGGGACGATCTATGCGATCTACCAGTTCTCGCAGATGGTGCTGGGAACGGACCCGATGTACCTGTGGACGGACAAATTGCCGGAGAGGCGCAGCTCGATCGTTCTGCCCGCGGACTTTGCGAAGGTGTATCCAAGCCCGGTGATCAAGTACCGGGGGGTCTTCACGAATGACGAGGATTTGCTGAGCGGGTGGATTCCGGGATTGAAGAGCAAGCGGACCGGGATTTCGCTGCGGGTGTGGGACAACATCTTTGAGACGATTCTGCGGTTGAAGGGCAACATGATCGTGCCGGGGACGTGGATCTTTCCGGACGATGCGCAGGTTGAAGCTGCGTCGAGGCGCGGGCTGATCATCAATCAGCACCATGCGATTCCGCTGGGCGTGAATGTGGCGCGGTGGCCGAAGGATGTGCCGTATAACTTCTCGACGCATCCGGAGATCCTGGAGCGGGCGTGGACAAATGCGGTGGCCACGTACAAGCCGGATGAGGAGATCTTGTGGAGCGTGGGATTGCGCGGACTGTCGGATGCGAGCTATGCATCGCTCGACGAAAGCGTGCGTGATAACGACGAACTGCTGGGGAAGCGGATTAGCGATGCGATCGCAGAGCAGATGAAGATTGTGCGCGCGAGATATCCGAAGGCGCAGTTTGTGACGGATCTATGGCAGGAGGGCGCGCGGCTGATGCAGAAAGGTCTGCTGAAGATTCCGCCGGAGGTGACGCTGGTGTGGGCGGATACGGGCTATGGCGACATGCAGGATGGAGGTAGGGTCGCAGCAGGACAGGGTGCGTATTTTCACGTCGCGATGATGAACTTCAATGCCAATCAGCTTTCGGAGATGGTGCCGGTTTCGGTGATCGATGAGGAGATGGGCCGGTATATCAAGGCGGGAGCGACGAATTATTTCCTGGTCAACACAAGCGATATCCGGCCTGTGGCGATGACGGCTCGCGCGGTGATGGAGGCGGCATGGAGTGGCGCACAGACCGGCCCGGATGCGGATATCGCGTTCTACAAGCAATGGGCTGCGGAGGAATTTGGTGCGAAGGCTGCCGATGCGGTGGCGGCCGTGTACCGGGAGTACTTTGCAGCACCGTCGATGCGGAGTGAGCATGCGGCGACGGAACTAACGTCGGCGGGCAATGCGCCTCCGGCAAGGCCGGAGTACAGCAGAGTGCCGCGCATGAATGGCGACCAGCACTATCACACGGAGATTCGGCGATTGCTGCTGGACCGGCTGAGCGAGGGACAGGTTGCAAGCATTCCGAGCCAGTCGCCTAAGTGGACAGCGCCGCGACTTGTTCCACAATTCTCGGCTGAACAGAACAAGGCAATGCTGGAACAGGACATCAAGGAATGCGAAGAGGCGCAGCCGCGGTGGGACGCAGTGTGGCAGGATGCGGTGGCGGCGAAGATGCTGGTTGCCGCAGAGAGACGCGATTACTACCAGGCGGCCGTGCTGACCATGATCACGATCAATCGCGAGAGCAACCGCGCGCTGGAGTTGATTGCGCAGGCCGTGCAGGATGACGAGGCCGGAGACGCGTTGAAGGCGCAGCTGGAGGCGCACGAAGCGAACGTCTCGCTCGAGGCGGTTCAGGCGTCAATGCATGCGGCGGAGTACGGCAAGTGGAAGAACTGGTATCGGGGAGACTGGCTTACGGGTGTCTACCGAACGCGTGAGTTGGTGCAGGCGTATGAGGATCACCTGAAAGATCCAATGGCGAGGATGCTTGCTCCAATGTCATGGACCGGGTGGGAGGCTTACTTCCACATCATGGAGTACGAAGTAGACCGGTCGGTTGACGTGCACTGAGACCAGACGGCAACGCGCGCAGCTGATCTTGATCGAAGCGCTATTTCTGGTTGCTTCTGGTCAGGCCTGATTCGGTGGTAGTGCCGACGGTCCAGTGTTTGGGGATGCCGGTCGGCTTGTACTCGTATGTATCGCCAGTTTCGGCGCGGAGTGCCTGTAGGCGAGCTTTTAGGTCCTCGACGAGCCTGATTGTTTCAACGTCGTGTTTCCAGTAGATATTGTTGGCTTCATCTGGATCGGACTGGAGATCGTATAGCTCCCACTCTTCGGGCGCAAGGAAGTAGTGGATGAGCTTGTAGCGTTCGGTGCGCACACCGCGACTGGGCCGGACATTTTCGAAGCCGGGATACTCGTAGAACTCGTACAGCCAGTCTTTGCGCCATTGCGAATCCTGTTTGCCTTCGGCGAGGCCCAGAAAGCTCTTGCCCTGCATGTCGCGGGGGACGGGCAGACCAGCGATCTCGAGCAGCGTGGGAGCCATGTCGAGATTGAGGACCATGTCATCCCTGCTCGCGCCGGACTTCACCTTGCCGGGATAGCGCAGCATCATGGGCACGCGGATGGAGGGCTCGTACATCAGGCGCTTGTCGTAGAAGTGATGTTCACCGAGGAAGAAGCCGTGATCGGAACTGAGCAGGATGGCGGTTTTGTCGGTGGCTTTTTGGCGTTCGAGTTCCTGCCAGATCGCGCCGACGTTGCGGTCGTTGTCCTGCACGCCGGCGTAGTGGTCCTTTACGAGTTCTTCAAGTGAGCGCGGATCGTCGTTGAAGACTTCGGAGTAGCCAACCTTGTTGTCTGCCTCTGCGACGGACTTTGGTTTGCCGGGATAGCCTTTCTGGTCTTCGTCGAAGGTCGCGGGCTTCGGGATCGGCACGCCATTGAAGTCGTTGACCATATCCTTCGGGCAGTAGAAGGGCGCGTGAGGCGCGTAGAACCACAGAAAGAGACAGAAGGGCTTTGTTCGCTCCTGCTTGAGCCACTCGACTGCTTTTTGCGTGAGCAGAGTGTCGACGTACTGGCCTTCGTAGAGCTGCGCCTTGCCGTATTTGCCGCGAACGCCTTCGGTGATGACGGGGCGATAGTAGTCGGCCTGACCGACGAAGCCGAAGTAGTAGTCCCAGTTGTGCTCCATCAGCGCGCCTTCAATGTGGGACTTGCCGAGGAAGGCTGTTTCGTAGCCCGCTTTCTGAAGAAGGTCGGAGACGAGCGGGAACTTCGGCGGGATCTTGCCGGCTACGTTGGAGACTGCGCCGGTCGTGTGCGAGTACATGCCGGTAAGCATGGTGGCGCGCGAAGGGAGGCAGAGGGCATTCACGACGAAGGCATTGCGGAAGGTGCAGCCTTCGCTCGCGATGCGATCCATGTTGGGAGTATGGAGAATCTTGTTTCCAGCCGAGGAGAACTCGTCCCAGCGGAGGCCCTCGCCAACGAAGCAGACGATATTGGGCTTGCGGGTTGCGTCGGACTGATCGCCGAGCCCGCGCGCGAAGGCTTCGAGGGAGTCAACGCCGCACGCTGACGCGGCTGCTGCGCCTGCCATGTATCTGAGAACGGTTCGGCGAGTCTCCATGGTCTTCTTTCCGGCCATGGCAGTAATAAACCTCGCAGGCGGGGTGGGTCAACGAAGAATCGCACGGGCGGATGTGGCGCGTATCATCGAAAGCCAGCAGAGGCCCCGATGGCGCAATCCCCTTTTCACATCATGACGAAGCCTATCGGACCGATCTGCAATCTGGATTGCAAGTACTGCTTCTACCTTGAGAAGGAGAAGCTGTATCCGGGCACGAAGAAGTGGGAGATGTCCGGCGAGGTCCTGGAGCGATACGTCAGCGAGTACATCGCGGCACAGCCTGGCGATGAGGTTCACTTCGCGTGGCAGGGCGGCGAGCCGACGCTGCTGGGTGTTGATTTCTTTCGCAATGTGGTTGCGTTGCAGCAGAGATACGCGAACGGAAAGACGATCAACAATGCGCTGCAAACGAACGGCATGCTGATCGATGACGCGTGGGGCGAGTTTCTGGCGGAGAACAACTTCCTGGTCGGCGTTTCGATCGACGGGCCGCGAGAACTCCATGACTGCTATCGCGTCGACAAGGGTCAGGCCGCGACGTTCGATCGGGTGATGCGGGGGATCGGGAAGCTGAAGGAGTATCGAGTCGACTTCAACACGCTTACGGTGGTGCATCGCAAGAATTCGGAATGTCCGCTGGAGGTGTACCAGTTTCTCAAGGAGATTGGGAGCGGATTCATTCAGTTCATCCCGATTGTGGAGCGGAGGTCGGCGACGGCGGGCGGCGATGGGCTTGCGCTGATCAAACCTTCTTTCGGAGATGAGGCGGAGGTTACGGATTGGTCGGTTGAGGCAGAGGCCTACGGCAGATTTCTGTCGCGCATCTTCGATGAGTGGGTGAATAAGGATGTCGGCAGGGTCTTTGTGCAGCTGTTCGATGTGGCACTGGAGAACTGGATGGGGATGGAGGCCAGCTTGTGTGTATTCCGCCGGACGTGCGGTTCGGCAATGGCGATGGAGCACGCGGGAGATCTTTATTCCTGTGACCACTTTGTGTATCCGGAAAACCGGCTGGGCAACATCATGGAGACTGCGCTGGAAAAGCTTGTCGACTCACCGGAGCAGAAGGCATTCGGCCAGGCAAAGCTCGATTCGCTGCCGAAAATGTGCCGGAACTGCGAAGTGCGGTTCGCGTGCAACGGGGAGTGCCCCAAGCATCGATTCCTGACGACACCTGACGGCGAGACAGGACTGAACTATTTATGCGCGGGATACAAGCAATTCTTCAAACACATCGATCCCTACATGCAATTTATGGCGGGTGAGTTGCGCGCAGGACGGCCGCCGGCCAACATCATGCGTTTTCTGGGTCGTGGGTAATCAGGGGTGCAGAGCGTGAACGAAGCAGCAGATAAATGGTCAGATCGCGAGAAGAACATCCCTCAGCGGCTGAAGCCGACAATGGCGTTGAAGCACTTGCGGCACGACTGAAGTCGTGCCCCGTCAAAACAGGGCAGCGTTCTCCGCAGCCTTTGAAGACACGAACAGGGCGCAAGACTCGATGGTTCGGCCCTCCCCCAGGATCGAACTAGCGATACGCGCCCTGATCGCTTTCTCACTGTAGATTCAGCATCCTTAAGCGAACCTTAAGGTCGGATCGACGAGAGCGGCAGATCCTTTACAACTTGTGCGCCACGTACCGCTCTAAGATTTTTTGTCCTAAATGCCCTCGCCCATCGATACGTATTCGGCAAGTTGATTGAGCTCCTGGCGGTAGGCAGAGCGCTCAGCTTCTTCTGTGGCGAAGGGCTGGAGTTGGCGGACGTGAGCGCCGAGCTTTTCTTCCAGCTCTTCGACCCGGGATGCGAGCGCGATTAGGGCGTCAGAGAGCGGGTCCTTGATCTCGTGCGGGTCGGTGAGGAGGACGCGCTGGCCGTTGCGGTAGACGATGTGGGCCGGCACGCCCACGACGGTGGAGTTGGGAGGGACGTCAGTGAGTACGACGGAGCCGGCGCCTACGCGGGAGTTGGCGCCGATGGTGATGTTGCCGAGGACATTGGCGTTGTTGCCAACGAAGACGCCGTCGCAGAGTGTGGGGTGGCGTTTGCCCTGGCCTTTGCCGGTGCCGCCGAGGGTGACGCCCTGATAAAGAGTCACGTCGCTGCCGACGATAGCCGTTTCACCGATGACAACTCCGGTCGCGTGGTCGATGAAGAGGCGGCGGCCGAGAAGCGCGCCGGGGTGGATGTCGACGCCAGTGAGCAGGCGGGCGAATTGAGAGAGCAAGCGCGCCAGCAGGCGCAGCTTCATGGCCCATAACCAGTGAGCCATACGGTGATACCAGACGGCCCACAGACCCGGATAACAAAGCAGGACTTCGAGGCGAGAGCGCGCGGCAGGATCGCGCTCCAGCACCGAGCGAACGTCTTCGCGAATCCGGGTGAACATCGGCAGGACCTTTCAGCTGACGTTACAGCGTGACCGGGTGCGTGGGCAATGCCAGAACCTCCTGGCGGAGCGAGTCGAACAAGACGCTGGATAGGTAGCGCTCGCCGAAGCTGGGGAGCACAACGACGATCAGCTTTCCGGCGTTTTCAGGCCGAGCAGCAACTTTAAGTGCTGCGACAACGGCAGCCCCAGAGCTGATGCCGACAAAGATGCCTTCTTCGAGCGGAAGGCGGCGAGCCATGGCGATGGATTCATCGTTCGAAACCTGGACCACTTCGTCGATGAGGTGGGTGTCGACGATGCTGGGGATGAACCCGGCACCGAGGCCCTGAATTTTGTGTGGTCCGGGTTTGCCGCCGGAGAGCACGGCGCTGTCAACCGGCTCAACCGCGATGGCTTTGAATTCGGGCTTGCGCTCCTTGATGTAGCGGGCCACGCCAGTGATGGTGCCGCCGGTGCCGACGCCGGAGATGAGGATGTCGGCTTTGCCGTCGGTGTCTTCCCAGATTTCGGGGCCGGTGGTTCTGACGTGAACGGCCGGGTTCGCGGGATTGTCGAACTGCTGGAGGATGTACCCGCCGGGTGTTTTTGCGAGGATCTCGTTGGCTTTGGCGATGGCGCCCTTCATGCCGTTGGGACCGGGGGTAAGGACAAGTTCAGCGCCAAAGGCCCGGAGGAGGACACGGCGCTCGATGCTCATGGTCTCGGGCATGGTGAGGATGAGCTTGTAGCCCTTGACCGCCGCGACGAAGGCGAGCGCGATGCCGGTGTTGCCGCTGGTGGGCTCGATGAGGGTGGTCTTGCCTGGGGTGATTTTGCCCGCCTTCTCGGCATCCTCGATCATGGCAAAGCCGATGCGGTCTTTCACGCTGGCGAGAGGGTTCTGGCTTTCGAGCTTGGCGACGACGGTGGCGGGGAGCCCGGCGGTGACGCGGTTGAGCTTGACGAGCGGGGTGTGTCCAATGAGTTCAGTGACGTCTGCGGCGATGCGCGCCATGGAAGTAGCTCCTTCATTCTGGGCCGACAGCCCAGCTGGCAATGAGATGTTGTTGTGGGAGTGATGGTGCCGCTTGCAGCAAATTGAGGATGGAGGCCGGAGGCGGGAAGCGCACACGACGAGTCGCAGCAGACACCAGGACGGCGCTAGCGACATCGGGGCATGTATTCAGGTTAGTCGGGGGGGTTGGGGTTGGGCAAGCCGCCAGGCTCAGCCGGCGGTTTGGTTGAGTCGCCAGATCGCGGCGTTGAGGATGGAGGCGAAGGTGACCCAGGCCCAGTAGGGGGCCATGAGCCATGCGGCGGTACTGGAGACGCGGCTGAAGATGAGTGTGGTGGCTGCAATGGCTATCCACAGTACGGCGACTTCGAGTGCGGCCGATCCGATGGCGTGACGGTGAAAGAAGATCCACGACCAGGCGAGGTTCAGGGCGAGCTGAAGCACGAAAAACGCGAGGGCCAGGGTGCGTAGCTGCGAGTCTGGCATACGACTGATGAGCCAGGCGGCAATCGCCATGAGGATGTAGAGGGTGGTCCAGACGGGGCCGAAGATCCAACTGGGCGGATTAAAGGATGGCTTGGCGAGGGTCCGGTACCAGCCGGCAATTTCGGGAGCGGTCCAGCGGCCACCCAAGCCGCCGACGGCCAGGCAAGCGATGATCCATAGGGCGAGGGTAAGCCATCGCATAGTCAGTCAGATTCCTTCGAGGTTTGTGGGTTTGCTCGTCTGTCTCTGCGGGGTCAACACAACTTATGTTGCTCGACTGAAAAGGGCTATCGCAACTATCCTGTAGTGTTGAACTGCGCACTTTTCGAGATTCCCAACACCCGGAGACGGATTTTCCAATCATGAGCAAGTCATCTATCGCCATTCATTTACCTGATGGGTCCATCAAAGAAGTTCCGGCGGGCACGACGCCGTTCCAGATCGCCAACGACATATCGCCGCGGCTGGCTGCGGCTTCGGTGGTGGCGCGGCTGACGCCGGTGAATGTGACGGCACAGGAGAAGGCGGCGGGCGAGGGCGAGTCGGAGGCCTCGATGTACGCGGCGGAAGATGCTTCTGCGCCGCGGCTGGTGGACCTCTCGACTCCGCTGAACGATGACGCGAAGATCGAGCTTCTGAAGGAGTCGGACCCGGAGACGCTGAAGGTGGTGAGGCACTCGGCTGCACATGTGCTGGCGACGGCAGTGCTGGAGCTCTTCCCGGAGACGAAGCTGGGGCATGGGCCGGCGACGGATTCGGGCTTTTTCTACGACTTCTATCGCGAGAAGCCGTTCACGCCGGATGATCTGGCGGCGATCGAGAAGAAGATGGCCGAGGTGGTGGCACGGGACGACAAGTTCGTTCGCGAGTGGGAGCCACGGGAGCAGGCCCTGGCGGAGTTCGACAAAGACGGCGACTTCATGAAGACGCACTTCGTGACGAAGTTCACCGAGCCCGGATCGAATGTGAGCTTCTACCGGAACGGCAAGTTTGTGGACTTTTGCCGCGGTCCGCACGTGCCATCGACGGGGCGCGTGAAGGCTGTGAAGGTGACGAGTCTTGCCGGCGCGTACTGGCTGGGTGATGAGAAGAATCCGCAGCTACAGCGCATTTACGGGACTGCGTTTTTCTCGCAGAAGGATATGGACGCGCATTTCGCGCGGCTCGAGGAGGCGGCGAAGCGCGATCATCGCGTGCTGGGCAAGCAGCTTGACCTTTTCTCGATTCAGGAACTGGCGGGCGCGGGTCTGATCTTCTGGCATCCCAGGGGCGCGATGGTGCGCAAGGTGATGGAAGACTGGATGCGCGAGGAGTGCCTGCGGCGCGGATACCTGATGGTCTACACACCGCATGTGATGCGTCGCGAACTGTGGAAGGTGAGCGGGCACGAAGGCTACTACTCCGGCAATATGTATACGCCTATGGAGCTGGATGATGCCGACTACCGGCTGAAGCCGATGAACTGCCCGGGACACATCCTGGTCTACAAGAACTCTCCGAAGAGCTATCGCGATCTGCCGCAGCGCTACGCCGAGCTGGGCAATGTATATCGGTACGAGCGCTCGGGAACGATGCACGGGCTGCTGCGCGTCCGGGGCTTTACGCAGGACGATGCACATATCTTCTGCATGCCAAGCCAGATTGAGAGCGAGGTTGAGGCTTGCATTGATTTCGCCGAAGCGGTGCTGCGGACGTTCGGGTTTAACGAATTCAAGGTTGAGCTATCGACGTGGGATCCGAAAGATCGGAAGAGTTATACCGGTTCCGACGAGAACTGGAATCTTGCCATCGGCTCGCTGGAACGAGTGCTGAAGGCAAAGGGCATTCCGTACAAGACGATTCCGGGCGAGGCGGCATTCTACGGGCCGAAGATCGATATCAAGCTGGTCGATGTCCTCGGACGGCTGTGGCAATTGTCGACTGTACAGTTCGACTTCACGCTGCCGGCGCGATTCGAGCTGGAGTACGTGGGCGAAGATGGCAACCGCCATCAGCCGGTGATGGTGCACCGCGCGCTTTTTGGTTCGATCGAGCGATTCTTCGGGGTGCTCATTGAGCACTATGCGGGAGCGTTTCCGTTCTGGCTGGCGCCGGTTCAGGTGGGACTGGTACCGATCAGCGAGCGGCATGCAGCGTATGCAGCAAAGGTGGAGGCGGAATTGAAGGCAGCGGGCTTCCGGGTGGAGACGGATGCGCGCAACGAGAAGATGAACGCGAAGATTCGCGACCTGGCGAACCAGAAGATTCCGTACATCCTCGTATTTGGCGACAAGGAAGAGGCTGCTGGGGCGGTTTCGGTGCGCACGCGCGGCAAGGGCGATCAGGGTTCGATGCCGCTGGCGGAGTTTGTCGCGAAGGGCAAGGGGCTGGTGGAGAGCAAGTCGACGGATTTGTAGATTACTCAGTTTGGGCCAGTGTGGTTGAATCAGCGCGATGCCGGATCGCTCTTTAAAGAGACTGACGCCGAAGGGTCAGCAGGGGTCTGCTTCAAAACGTTCTCAACCACATCTCCGAGCTGCCTGGCGGAAAACTGATTGCCTTCGAGGTTCGCAGCTAATCTGCCTTCGCGGTCGATGACGACGGTGTGAAAGCCGTGCGTGAGGAAGCCCTCATCTCTCCAGAAGTTCATTCCGAAGTTCGCAGCTATCTTTCGGATGTCTTCAAGAGAGCCCGTAAGAAAACGCCAAGTTGCGGAGTCAGCCTTCCAAGTATCTGCGTAGTTCTCCAGTACTTTGCCCTGGTCCTGGTTAGGATCAATCACAATCGTCACCAGAATCAGGTCGTTTCCCGCCGAGGCTCTAAATCGTTTTTTCAGCTGAGCCAGATTATTTGAAAGGCGAAAGCAGTAATTCGGATTTGGACAGCGGGAGTAGGCGAAAGTAAGAGCGACCACTTTGCCTCTGAATTGCGCGAGTCGCGTTGCAAGGTGAGCTTGATCGATAAGAGTGAAATCGGGCACCAGCTCACCCACCTTCAGAACCTTCTCTTCCACATCGGGATCCAATGCACGGTTCAGAAAGGCCAAGCGTCCGGCTTCTGTCGGTTCGGATTCATAGTTCGAGATTTCAATACGCTGTATGTTCTCTGCGTATTCCGTGTTTCCTTTCTGCACCATATCGAAACGAACAGCGACCCCGGGAGCGAGGCTTTTGAGATTCAACGGTCCACGCACATCGAATCGCATCACCATCGCATCCATGAAGCCTGGAACTGCTTCGCACGAGACAACAATGACTTTCCGCGCAGCATCGATCTTTACGAGGATTCCTTTTACCTTGTGCAGCTGAGCAGCGAAGACACTGTGAGCGGTCAATATCATTGCAAGTGCCAGCGTCAGTTTCGTCATGCCCCCTCCGTTGACTTTAACGGGCCAGTGGAGATGTCCTCGAACTTAAGGTATGTGCAGCCTTCGGAAGAAGGTGCAGGTTGCGACGCTCCCAGGCGGAACTGAACTCTTTGATCTCAAGGTACTGATTTTGAGCAACGCCAGTGAAGTGCTGTTTAGTGCGACTGACAGGCCACCAGACATCGATGTCCACGCTTCTTGTCGTCGGACCAAGGCCGATGTGCTGCTCCAAAGGGTTTCCGCCGAATGAACTTGTCTGGCCGACCGTTCTGTAGATCGAGCGAGTTGTGGCGTTCTTATAGTGGACAGTCACATGGATCTGCGCACCGAGGGCTTCACGATTGGTCTTGACGCCAATCAGGCGAACATCGAGCCAATCGTTTTTAGTGCCGGGGTTTTCAAAGACGCGCATGGAATGCTTATCTCCGGGTATGGCCCCGCCAATCTGAGCCACAATATCTTCACTCCCGAGCCTTCTCAGGTCAGCAAAGGCGATGCCGTGGCCCTTGTGCAATTCGCCAGTGCCTGATGAGGCTGTGACGTCCACAAAAGATTTTCCCTGGTTGTTCTTGAACAGGATATGCGGAAGCAGAGCAGTATAGGAGGGCTGCCCCGAGCCGAGATAGATATCGAGGTAGCCATCATTGTCGATATCGCCGAAATTGGAGCCCATGGGCATGAAGACTTTGTCGAGCCCGACCTGCGCTGTTACATCCTGGAAGGTTCCATCGTGCTTGTTCCGATAGAGCTTGAGCGTTTCGGCATTGTGCGGAAGGCCGGCATAGGTCTTTAAGGTTTCGCTGACCGCGGTCAGGTAACCGGAGACAAAGAGATCAGGCCAACCGTCGTTGTCATAGTCGAAAAACCAGGTTGAGAAGCTAAAGGTTGGCGCCTGCACACCTGCTTGCTTCGCAACTTCGGTGAAGGTGCGGTTGCCATTGTTGTGATAGAGCGAATTGAGTCCGTTCTGGTGAGTTACATAAAAATCGGCGAAGCCATCCCCATCGTAATCCGAGGCTGCAACTCCTTTGCTGAAGGCTGTCTCATCTATTCCCGCAGATTTCCCGATCTCTTCGAAGGTTCCGTCTCCTTTGTTGTGGAATAGCTGAGCCGGCGCACCTTCGTTGGCGACGAAGATGTCCAGGAACCCGTCGTTGTCGATGTCTGCCCAAGCAGCCGTCTGGCTTGCCCTGACGGGAAGCGCCAGCCCACTGGCTTCGGTCACATCAGTGAAGGTGCCATCGCAGTTGTTGCGAAGCAATGATTTGCGATGGGGAAACTCCCAGCCGCCTCGCAGTACAAGGAAGTCCATGCAGCCGTCGTTGTTGTAGTCGGCTTGCACGAGATTCAGGCCGCCTAGCTGATCGAGCAAGCCTGCCTCTTTGGTGCGATCGGCGAACGTGCCATCTCCATTGTTGTGGAAGAAGCGAAGTGGATCACAGACATCCATACTGGACACCACCAAATCCAGTTGTCCGTCATTGTCGAAGTCATCAACAATCACGCCTCCCGCAGCACGAAAGACGTTCAGCCCCATCGCCGGGGCTGCGTCATAGAACCGGCCGACTTCCTGAGACGATTGGAAACTCTTTTCCGGAAAGAGGTACTCTTTCGGCACGCCCGACGGATATGCTCCCAATGTCATGTATGCGAGGTTGAGGAGCCAGCGGACTTCGATGTCGTCTGGATTGTCCTTCAGGTATTTTGTGAAGTAATCAATAGCCTGTTTCGATGCATCCTGCTGTTGGTAACCGGCATGTGGATGAAGAGGCGGAAAGATATCAAGATCGCCCGAACTTGTGTGGACGTTGTTCTGCATCTCGGCGAGATGAAGATAGGATGCGCCGAGGCTCTCTTCTAGATTGGGAAGAAATCGCGGATCCGCGGACTGCGCCAGAGTATAAGCAGCCCTCCACTGTTCGATCGCCTGATCCATCTCTCCGCTGAATGAGAAGAGCTGAGCCAGGGAGCCGTGTCCCTGAATCTGCTCTGCGATCTGGAGCTTGCTGCCGATCGGGCTATCGGGTGCAAGATTCCGTTGAATGAGAGTTTTAGCATGTGCAAGTGATTCCGTGCGTATCCGGCATACCTCGTGCAGGTCGAGTTCCCAGCCTTCCGGTTTGCGGTATTGCATAAAGACGGCGTCGGCCTCATTGAGGCCCGAAACTTGAGCACCAAAGCGGATCGCCCCGGTAGCGAGAAGTGATGAGATTCGTTTGGGATTCACATCCGTTTCGCGCGGAGCAGCGGGGAGAATTTTCAGGATTGCGCACCCTGAGGGTAACTGAACGACGTCAGACAGTTCTCCCGGGTGAAGGCCCTGCAACGCGTCGCGAAGTTCAGTTCGGAGTTGGGCTGGGTCCAAATTGCCCATGTAGCCGCCATCAACGGCGGTTGGATCAGTCGATCTCTCTCGCGCGAGAGATGCGAAATCGCTTCCATCGTGCAATTGCTTGAGCGCGGCCCGAGCATCGTCCATTGCGGGAAGGACGATGATGCTGATGTCGAGGTTGCGCGACTTATCTTGTTTTTGCGCCGACACCGCCGGTAAAGTCGTCAGCGCAAATACAAGCATGATGAAGGAGCTCAGCACTCTCTGGCCTTGCTTCGGACCTGCCGATGTTTCTACGAATGTAGTCTGCATTTTTCTCGCGGACCGATGTGCGAAAACCGAGATTCAGAATTGTACTTTTCAGCGGATAAACTTTAAAACGAGTATTGGGGACAGTTACTGGGGTCGAGATCCGACGAAGGGTCGAGCCCTATTTCATCCAATCGGCGGAGCCAAGATGCGGTTATTGCAGAATTGCTGGTGCAGTTATCCCAGACTCGTCCAGTCGAGGATGACTTTGCCGGCGTTGCCGGAGGTCATGGCGGCGAAGCCCTTCTCGTATTCGTTGTAGGTGAAGTGGTGAGTGATCACTGGAGAAATGTCCAGGCCCGAGTCGAGCATCACCGACATCTTGTACCAAGTCTCGTACATCTCGCGGCCATAGATGCCCTTGATGGTGAGCATGTTGAAGATGATGGTGCGGAGATCGATTGGAGCGCTCTTGGCGGGGATGCCGAGCACAGCGATCTTTGCACCGTGACTCATGTTGGCGATCATGTCGCTGAATGCCTGCGGATTGCCGGACATCTCGAGGCCCACATCGAAGCCTTCTGTCATACCGAGCTGCTTCTGCACTTCGGCGAGTGAAGTTTCGGCTGAGTTAACGGCGTGCGTGGCGCCCATCTTCCGCGCCAGTTCCAGACGGAAAGGATTCAGGTCGGTGATGACGATGTGACGCGCTCCGGCGTGGCGGACAACCGGGATGGCCATGATGCCGATGGGGCCGGCGCCGGTGATGAGGACGTCTTCGCCGAGCACGGGAAATGACAGCGCGGTGTGAACGGCGTTGCCGAAGGGGTCGAAGATGGCGGCGACTTCAAGATTGATTCCGGCGTGATGGCGCCAGATGTTGGTCATCGGCAGGACGATGAGTTCGGCAAATGCGCCGGGACGGTTTACTCCGACACCCTGAGTCGCTTTGCAGAGATGGCGACGGCCTGCAAGACAGTTGCGGCAGCGCCCGCAGGTCACGTGGCCTTCGCCGCTGACGATGTCGCCGGGGAAGAAGTCGTTAACGTTGGAGCCGACCGCGACGATCTCGCCGACAAATTCGTGACCGATCGCCATGGGCACGGGAATGGTCTTTTGGGCCCACTCGTCCCAGTTGTAGATGTGGACGTCGGTGCCGCAGATGCCGGTGTACTTCACGCGTATCAGGACATCGTTGATGCCCATTGTGGGCTCAGGAATGTCCTCGAGCCAGAGTCCGCGCTCCGCTTTCGCCTTGACCAACGCCTTCATCCAATACTCTCCTTAAAGCCAACGGTTGAAAGTCTACTGCGTGTCTTTGATTGCTCGGCTACGCGTTGATGGCCATGCCTTCTACGGCAGCATAGGCATCGAGCATGGCCTCGCTGATGGTGGGATGCGCGTGGATGGTGAACATCAGTTCGTCGATGGTGCCTTCGAGTTCCATGACCGCGACGGCTTCTGCGATGAGCTCAGTCGCCTGAGGGCCGATGATGTGCACGCCGAGGATTTCGCCGTACTTCGCGTCGGCAACGATCTTCACGAAGCCATCGTGGCTGCCGACGATCGTGGCTTTAGAGTTGCCGGCGAAGGGAAACTTGCCGACCTTGATGTCGAGGCCGCGTTCTTTGGCTTGCGCTTCGGTGAGTCCGGCAGAGCCTATCTGGGGTTCTGAGTAGGTGCAGGCAGGGATGCGCTCGCGTTTGACTCCGCGATAAGCGCGGCCGGCGATTTTGCTGACGGTCACGATCCCGCTCATGCCCCCGACGTGGGCCAGTTGAGGGAATCCGGCAACGATGTCGCCGATGGCGTAGATACCGGGCTCGGCGGTTTCTCCGGCTTCGTGAACCTTGACGAATCCGCGGTCTACTTCGATTTTGGTCTTGTCGATGCCGACGTCGGCGATGCGCGGTGCGCGGCCAACTGCGACGAGGACTTTCTCAGCTTCTTTTTCGACCTGCTTGCCGTTGGCGGCGGTCCAGGTGACTTTCACGCCGGATTCGGTCTTCTCGATCTTCTCGACCTTTGCGCCGGTGTTGATATCGATGCCGCGCTTTTTGTAGACACGGGTGAGTTCCTTCGACACGTCTTCGTCTTCGAGTGGCATGAGACGGGGAAGGAATTCAACCAGGGTCACGTCCGTTCCGAAGCTGCGGAAGATGGAGCTGAACTCGACACCGACGGCGCCGGCGCCGATGACGACTAGCGATTTCGGGACTTGAGAAAGAGAGAGGATCTCGATGTTGGTGAGGATGCGATCGTCGGGCTTGAGGCCGAAGATCATCTTGGCGTCGGAACCGGTGGCGAGAATGATGTTCTTCGCTTTGACCTCGGACTTTGCTCCGTCAGCGCCGGTGAGATCGACGGTGTGGATGCCTTCTTTAGCGCTGCCGGTGAGACGTCCGTAGCCGGGAATGACCGTGACCTTGTTCTTCTTCATCAAGAACTCAAGGCCCTTGGTGTGCTTGTTGACGATGGTGGATTTGCGCTTCTGGACGGCTTCCCAGTTGAGGGTGCGTCCGTCGACGTTGTCGATGCCGTAGTCGGCGGCGTGCTTGAGGTGGTCCCAAAGCTCGGCGTTGAAAAGGAGGGCCTTGGTGGGGATGCAGCCGACGTGGAGGCAGGTGCCGCCGAGCACTTTCGCGGATTCGATGATCGCCACCTTGAGGCCGAGCTGTCCGGCACGGATGGCGGCGGTGTAGCCTGCGGGGCCGCTCCCGATGATTGCTACGTCGTAAAGGGTGTCGGGCAAGGGTGCTCCAATCAGCGCGCCGCATTGATCCGGCGCACGCCATTGTTCAGTTTAAATGGCTGATGCTGAATGGATGTTGAGCGGGAACTATCGGCTCGCCTGTACGAGTTGCGCGGCGGCGTGGATGGTCTCGTGGCTGTTGCCAAAGGCCTCGATCCAGTGGACGTCGGGTTCGCGGCGAAACCAGGTGAGCTGGCGCTTGGCGTAGTTGCGGTGACCTTGCTGTGCGGCGGCTATGGCTTCGTCTTGAGTTGCGGCACCATCGAGAACGGTGCGGGCCTGGCGGTAGCCTAGGGAGTCGAGCGCCTTGACGGTGCCGAAGCGGTTCAGGAGAGAGCGGGTTTCTTCGATGAGGCCGGCGGCGAACATTTCATCGCAGCGTTGATTGAGCCGATCGTAGAGTGCGGCTCGCGGCGGGTTGAGGCCAATGCGAAGGAGGCGGAAGCCAGTGAGCGGATCGCGGGCCAGGACCTCTGACATCGGTCTGCGGGCAGCAAGGCAGACCTCGATGGCGCGTATGAGCTTGGGCTCGTCGTTGGCGTGGATGCGAGACGCAGATGCGGGGTCGAGCCGGGTGAGGATGCGATGGAGCCAGTTATTGCCTTGTCGAGAGGCGCTGGCGCGAAGGCGGTCGCGAAGGTCCTCGTGGCGAGCGGGTCCTGCGAAGAGGCCTTCGGTTAGAGCGCGGAGGTAGAGGCCGGTACCGCCGGTGACGATGGGGAGTTTGTCTCGTTCGGCGATATCGCGCAATGCTGCGCGGGCCTGGCGGCTGTATTCTCCGGCGGTGAAGGGCTCGTCGGGATTGGCGACGTCGATGAGGTGGTGGGGTATTCGGGCTCGCTCTTCGCAAGTCGGTTTGGCGGTGCCGAGATCCATGCCGCGATAGACGGCGACGGAGTCGCAGCTGACGATTTCGCCGTTGAAGCGGCCGGCGAGGGCGAGAGAGAGGGCGGTTTTGCCGCTGCCGGTGGGGCCGAGGATGAGGACGGCAAGGGGATCACAAGAATCAGACACAACGTCCCTCAGGGGCTGAGGTCCGGGACTTGGATGAGCCGATGTGGCACGGCTGAAGCCGTGCCCCTTCAAAACAGAAACTGACTGAAGCTCTCGTCACGGCCGCCACCAGCCGGGAGGAAAGATCCATTTCGGATTGGTTTGGAAGAGCCACCATACCAGTATCGCTGCCGCGATGATGAGCATGCCGAAGACCTGGTTGCGGCGAAAGGCACGCTGCTGGATTTGACGACGTTCGCGTTCGGCGAGCTGCTGATCGTACGGCTTGATGCGGCGTTCAACCATAGGTTCGAGAGGCTCTTGGGCTACGGATCAGTATAGGTGGAGCACAGCCGCGCATCAGCGCCGTCGCACAGCTGAGTCGACGCCGTTTGACTTCGCGCCGTCTGATTGCTGACGATTGTCTTTCGGCTTAAAAGACAGCGATTGAGAAGGTGTTGTTTCGATGAAAGTTCTGATCCTTGGTTCTGGCGGTCGCGAACATGCGCTGGCGTGGGCGGTAAAGCGCAGCCAGCGTGTAACGGAAGTGGTGTGCGCTCCGGGCAACGGAGGCATCGCGCAGGTGGCGCGGTGCGTTCCTGTCGATCTGAAAGATGTGAGCGCGATGGTGCGCCTGGCTGAGTTGGAGCGGCCGGAGCTGACGATCGTGGGGCCGGAGCTGCCGCTCTCTCTGGGCGTGGTGGATGCGTTTCGCGCGCGCGGTTTCCGGATCTTCGGGCCGACGCGAGAGGCGGCGCAGCTTGAGTCGAGCAAGGCGTTCGCCAAGCAGTTCATGAAGCGCTACCAGATTCCGACGGCGAACTACGCAGTGTGTACGAGCGCGAAAGAGGTGGAGGATTCGCTGAAGCATTTTCATCCGCCGATTGTGGTGAAGGCCGATGGGCTGGCAGCGGGAAAGGGCGTTGTCATCTGCCCGACGCGGCACTTCGCATTGGAGACGGCGCAAGGGCTCTTCAACGGCGACCTACTGGGATCGAAGGAGCAGCAGATCGTTATCGAGGAGTTTCTGGAGGGCGAGGAGCTGAGCTTCCTGTGCCTGAGCGACGGCAAGCACGTGACGCCGCTGGTACCTGCGCAGGATCACAAGCGGATCGGCGAAGGCGATACGGGGCCAAATACAGGCGGTATGGGGGTGTACTCGACGAGCCAGATGCTGGAGCCCACGATGACCGAGTGGATTCTGCACCACATCGCACAGCCCACGATTCGCGGAATGGCAGAGGAGAACGCGCCGTTTACGGGAGTGCTCTACTGCGGCCTGATGATGACTGCAAAGGGTCCGCAGGTGCTTGAATACAACGCCCGGTTCGGCGACCCTGAGACGCAGGCGATTCTTGTGCGGCTGGAGTCGGACCTGGTGGATGCACTGGAGGCGTGTGTCGAGGGCCGTTTGTCGGATACCGAAATGCGCTGGGCGGAAGGAGCGTCGGCGTGCGTGATTGCCAGCTCATCGGGATATCCGGGCAGCTACAAGACGGGACTGCCGATCAGCGGTCTCAAGGAGGCTGCGCAGGTTCCTGAAGTAGAGGTGTTTCACTCCGGGACGGGGCAGGCGGACGGGCAGATTGTAACGAACGGAGGCCGGGTGCTGGGAGTTACCGCACGAGGCGACTCGCTCGAGGAAGCTCTGAACCGCGCTTATGAGGCGCTGGCGAAGATCCAGTTTGAGGGAATCTATTTCCGCCGGGACATCGGTCATCGCGCTCTCAAGAAGTCACACTGATCGACAGGACCTGGGGAACCGGCGGTTTTAGCTGCAGCGCTGAGCGAGTCCGAGTGGGCTCAGCTGGTTGCAACCGATGTGGATTTCAATGGCATGGGCGGCTCGACCTTCATCTGCTTCTGGAAACACGCACGGCAGAGAACAGGTCTACCCTGTGTTGGTTTGAAGGGCACAGTAGTTTCCATACCGCACGCCGAGCAGGTTGTACGGGTTTCGGCCCGCACGCGCCCTCCGCTCGCACGCTTCGCCTTACACTGTTTGCAGTGCTTGGGGTCGTTCTTGAACTGTTTGTCGTGAAAGAAAAGCTGCTCGCCCGCGGTGAACACGAATTCAGCTCCGCAGTCACTACACTTCAAAACCCTGTCGACAAATTCCATGGCCGGTTTCCCCAAAGAAGGGCAGACGCAGGCCTCGGACATCAACGCAAGAGCTTGCCGGTCCCGATTCCCTGTCTTTGAAAGTCCTTAAAAGTAACAAGGGCCCGGGCCGCCAAACAGTGGGCGGCGATCAGCAATCTCCTCAACCGGGAGGGTAAAGCGCTGCGCTTAGGTTAGCGCAATCTCAAATAAGGAAGTCGTAATGTGCCGACCGTTTCCGTGCTTTTTCAGGATTCCACTTAGGGGAGCGAAGATCCTGGGGACGGCACATCTGTTCACGACATCCGTTGAAAATCAGTCCTGCTCTTTACGAGCTTTCTTGCGATTCCGCTTGCGTGCCAGTGCTGCCTTGACACGACGCTTCTCGCCGGGCTTCAGGTAGTAGGAGTGACGCTTTACTTCCTTGATGATGTCTTCCTGCTGAACCTTGCGCTTAAACCGGCGCAGTGCGTTCTCAAGCGGTTCGCCTTCCTGCAAGCGAACCTCTGCCAAAGGGTCCCACCTCCAAACCTGCCAGAAAGGCCCAGGAACTATGATAGGGAATTCCTTGAGATGATTCAACTTCGGGAAAACCCTAGGCTATTGAGGAACTTAGGTTTCACCGCAGAAATTGACACTATGGAACAGTTTCGCCAGAGTGACAAATCTGCCAACTTCTTTAACCTGCATTCCAGCAACGAGCCTCTCGCGTACACTGACCGCTGAGGTTCCGGAAGCAAAATGATCCGTCGCTACCAGGGGCACACGCCCTCGATCCCCACAAGCTGCTATGTCGACCTATCCGCTCAGGTGATCGGGGATGTTGTGCTTGGCGAGAATTCTTCGGTCTGGATGAATGCGGTTGTTCGGGGAGATGTGAACTCAATCCGAGTTGGATCGAACTCGAACGTGCAGGACTGCGCCGTGCTCCACGGGCAGCGGTACCTTTACTCTGTGACGGTGGGCGACTGGGTAACGATTGGTCACAACGCCACGGTTCACGGCTGCGTGGTGGAAGACGCTGTGCTGATCGGGATGGGGGTGACGATCCTGAACGATTGCCGGATTGGCGAGGGATCGATCATTGCCGCCGGCGCGGTTCTTCCGGAGCACACCGTTGTTCCGCCTAGGACGCTGTGGGCTGGAGTACCGGGCAAACAGCGGCGCGACCTAGGCGATGAGGATCGCAAACTGATCCTGCAGTACGCGCAGAACTACCTCGACTACGTAAAGATCTATCTGGCGGAGACTGGCAGGTAGCATGCCCTCGGGCCGCTGCGGATTTGCGAAACAGGACGCCATTTAGAATTTCAGACAGCGTGATTATCTGGAAGCTCTCATCGTTTCCCAGGCGGGCAGTCCTGCTCGCCGCTCTCGTCGCAGTCATACGCATCAGCAGCCAGGCGCAGACGTGGCCGCCGGCTCCGGTGACGCCAGTTCCGAATGCCCCTGAGCCGCAAGGCGATGTGAAAGTGCGCGAACTACCGCTGAATCTTCTGAAGGATCAAGGTGCGATCTGGTCGAGCCCGGCGCGGGTTCGGGACAAGGATCTCGGCTATCTTGTTCCGCTGGGACTGGCAGTCACGCTGGCAATGACGACCGACCACCAGGTGATGAGCGAAAAGGTTTCGCTGGACAAGAACTTCAACGACGAGAACACGAAGGCTTCGAATGTACTGGTCGCACCTTTCGTCGCAGCGCCACTAGTAGCGTATGGGGTTGGTCACCTGGCTCACAGCGAACATGCGCGGGAGACAGGCATTCTGAGCGGCGAAGCTCTGGTCGACAGCCTTGTTGTTGAACAGGGCATGAAGCTGATTTTCATGCGCGAGCGGCCCATCGTGGACGGCGCGAAAGGAAAGTTTTTTCAGACGAGCGTCGGAGTAGATGGGTCGTTTCCGTCGAACCACAGTATGCTGGCCTGGTCCAGCGCGGCGGTGCTCGCGGACGAGTATCCATCGCGCTTCAACAGCCTGATGTTTTACGGCCTGGCGACAGGGGTGAGCGTGACCCGCGTACTTGGTCAACAGCACTTTCCCTCGGACGTGCTGGTGGGCAGCGCGTTCGGCTGGATGATCGGACACTACGTCTTCAAGAAGCATCACCGGTACGACAGCGAGGTCTACCGCTGATAGTTCGACCAGTTCCAGGAGAGTTGTAGAAGAGCGGGATTCCCAAAGGAGAAATGATGGCTATCGCTGTTATCACCGGATCGAGTTCGGGCATTGGCCTGGCCACGGCGGTCTCTCTTGCTCGCGCCGGTCATACGGTCTATGCAACCATGCGCAATCCCGAAGCAGGAGGCGAGGAGTTGCGCGGGATTGCGGAACGCGAAGGGCTTCCGCTTCGTTACGCTGCGCTTGATGTCAATTCAGACGATTCCGTTCGGGAAGCATTCGATCAAATCGTTTCCGAGTCAGGTCAAATTGATGTGTTGGTCAACAACGCTGGAATTGGGCTTGGCGGCGCTGTCGAGGAACTTCCGCTTGACGTATTTCGAGCCTCCATGGAGACGAACTACTTTGGTGCGATTCGTTGCATTCAGGCTGTTGTTCCTGCGATGAGAGAAAGGCGCTCCGGCTGTATCGTCAACATATCGTCCGTTGCCGGTCGATTCTCTGGTGCTCCGCAAGCTCCATACACAGCTTCGAAGTTCGCGCTGGAGGCACTCAGCGAGTGCCTTGCTCAGGAAATGAAGACATTCGGCGTTCGAGTACTGATTGTTGAGCCAGGTGTAATTTCGACTCCGATCTTCAGCAAGATGCAACAACCACCGTCATCCACGAAGTACCCACATAGCCGCAGGCTAACGGAGCTATTTCGGGCTTCTCTTGAAAGGCCGGTCTCGCCCTACATTGTGGGCGAGAAGATAAGCAATATTGTCCGAAACGGAACGTGGCAACTTCGGCATCCAGTCGGCCCAGACGCAGCGGCACTCCTTGCCTGGCGTGCATCAATGACCGATGAGCAGTGGGTCGCGTCTACCGACATTACCGACGATGAATGGGTAGCGTACGTGCGTCAAGTCTTCGGCCTGAATGTCAGCCTTTAAGTTGGTGCGATAGCCAGGCGTTGGAGAGGCGTGAGCCAGTGAGAGGGCTGCCATACGCCTGTTAGCATTTGCCAAGCTCTTCTGCAAAAGAAGAGGAGACTGTTCATTTTTGGTCTTCGAGGCCTTGCGACTTGCCCGTCGCAGCCTTCAGCGCCTTTTTCACCCCTCGATACGACTTCACCAGCGCATTTCCGGTCTTCCGTTGCGCCGTATCCAGAGCCCCCGATGTATTCGTATCTGCAGTTGTCAGTGCCGAGTCCGTTGCGCGCAAGCCGGTTGCCGCGCCTCCCAGGCCTTCTTCTCCGCCGAGGATCACCGCTTGCGCCGGTCGCTTGGCGGGATTTGCCCATGCAATCTCGTCAGCAGGCAGGCGATCGAGCCTCGTTATAAGCGGCTCCTCGAAATCGCTGCGTCCCATCTTCTGTTTTAGCGGCCACTGCAGCGATTCGACCCAAATGGCTCCGTTCATGGGTGCGGCGAGCTCACCGAGGTTCACCACGCGGGCACTCCCGAGCGGATCGTCGCCATCACAACTGTCCGCGCCGCAGCCAGAGCGGCATGCCTTCCTGCTCAGAAAAGCGCCGTGCTTGCCCGCCGATACCCAGATCTCCGGACCTTTTGTCTCCGCGTCGAGCGCCTTCGCCCGCACAATCTGGCTGGCATCGCACATGGTGTCTTCGTGTGCCGCTGCGTACCAGTAGCGCGCCTTCCAGCCGTCTGCGCCATCGCGCTCCACCAGAACCGAAACGTGCTCCGCGTCGAGATCGTGCCCGGCCTGCCCGCAATCTTTCCGCCAAAGATCGTAGTAGTGCAACTCCACCGCATCTGTCTTGCCAGGAGAAGGGAATGCCTGCCCATAGATCGTGCCGTTGTCTGCGACCGGGACAGGCTTCTTCAGCATTGGAGTGAACTCGGCAGGCTTCGTCGAACAGTCGTGGTCGCTGATCACGAACCGCGGCTGGAACTGCTCGAGCAGCGACTGCTCCAGTGAGTCCGCCAGTCCATCATTGTCGCTATCGAGCGAACCATCTCCTACGACCGCTTGCGCGCTCAACGAAGTCAGCCCGAAGACCAGCAGGCCCGATACCAGCAAAAACCGCATACCCCATCCTACCTGCCCGCTAGTCTGATCGAAGTCAAACTGATTTGGCTCCCCTCGATCCATCGGCTCCGGCTGCACTCGTTCCCTGGTTCTTCGTATACTCGATCTAGCCCATGGCAACACGCCTCGACGCCATTATTGAAACCACCCGCGCTACAGTCGCAGCGGCCAAAAACCGCGTTCCGGTCTCAGAATTGGAGCGGACCGCCGCGCTCCATGAGCCGCGAGGATGGGCCGCTGCACTCCGTTCGCGTTCTCATTCTGGCCCCGCCATCATCGCCGAAATCAAAAAGGCCTCGCCCTCCAAAGGCCTCATTCGCGCAGACTTCGATGTACGGTGGCTGGCCACGCGCTATGAGCAGGGCGGCGCCTCGGCCCTCTCCATCCTCACCGACGAGCCATACTTCCAGGGCAGCCTGCATAACCTCGAAATCGCTTCAGTGGCTACGGACCTTCCCTGCCTTCGCAAAGACTTCACCATCGACGAGTACCAGATCGTCGAAGCTCGCGCTCACCACGCTGACGCCATCCTGCTTATCGCCGCCGCTCTCAACTCATCGGAGCTCAAACGATTCTCCGACGCTGCTCACGCGCTTCAGCTCGATGTCCTCGTCGAAGTTCACAGCGCCGCCGAACTCGATCAGGTGCTCGACACCCTGGGCGACACGGGTGCCGATGCCATCGGCGTCAACAACCGCAACCTCAAGACCTTTGAAGTCCGCATGGAAACGTCGCTCGACCTGATCGATCGCATTCCCGCATCCGTGATTCGGGTCGCCGAGAGCGGCATCTCCACTTCCGACGACATAGCCCGACTGCGCGCTACCGGCTTCGACGCCTTCCTCATAGGCGAGAGCCTGATGCGCCAACCCGATCCCGGCACCGCGCTCGCCGACCTTCTCGCCGGATCGCGAGTCAGCCGATGAGCCTCTGGGTAAAGATCTGCGCCAACACTTCGCTGGCCGACACGATGCTCGCAGTTGACGCCGGCGCGGACGCCGTCGGCTTCGTCTTCGCTCCCAGCCCGCGCCAGGTCACAGTTGAGCAGGTCGCCGCTATCACTCCTGCGCTTCCGTCCTCTGTCGAGAAGATCGGCGTCTTTGTCGACTTCACGTTCGAGCAGATCGAATCAGCCGTTAAGACCTGCGGCCTCACCGGCGTGCAACTTCACTTCGACGGCGGCGAAGATCTTCCAGCCCGACTGCGCTCCCGCTTCGGACCCTCGATCCGCATCCTCCACGTCCTTCACTATGGACCCGATCTGGTCGAGAAGGCAGGCACCCTGGCCGGCAACGAGAACATCGATGCCATCCTCGTCGACTCGCGAACCCCCACGGCCATCGGCGGCACCGGTATCCGTTTCGATTGGGATTCCGCCGCATCACTTTTCCGCACCGCAGGGAGAAAGATGATCGCTGCCGGCGGCCTCAACCCATCCAACGTCACCGAAGCAATCAGCAAGCTCCAGCCGTGGGGAGTCGACGTCGCATCAGGAGTGGAAGCCTCTCCCGGCCGCAAAGACCCCAACAAGGTACAGGCCTTCGTGAAGAATTCACGCTTTGCTTAGGGCTTGTCCCTGGGTTGATGTTCGCGATGGTGGGCCCGGAGGGATTCGAACCCCCAACCAAGGGATTATGAGTCCCCTGCTCTAACCGTTGAGCTACAGGCCCGCGAGATTTGCAGGCGCTCGAAGTCCGTACCGGCACTGCCGATAACGGAAGCCATCACCTGTTTAAAGTGTGACACACCGCGCCCGGCTACATCAGGGCTCGTCCTAAGTTGCAAGCGCCGGCAGAATCCGTCCCACACACTCTCCGAAGCCGATTCGTGGCAAGCCTGGTCTCTCGCAATATGCGCGCAACGTAACCTCATCGCCATCTTGCAGGAACGTCCGCGTTTCACCGGCAGGGAGAGTGATTGGGCTTGAGCGATGCTTCATCTCCAGAAGGCACCCCTCCGACTGCTCTTCAGGACCGGAGATCGTCCCCGTAGCCAGCAGGTCTCCGGGGCGCAGATTGCAGCCGTTGCTCGCGTGATGCGTCAGCAGTTGGGCAACGCTCCAGTAGAGATCGCGAAGATTGCCTCTGCTCAGGCGCACTGCTCCGATACCGCGCTCCCGCATATGTTGCGACTGCAGAAACACTTCGACCGTGACATCCACTGCGGCCAGCGAATCACCCTGCGCAAGATACGAAAGCAGCGAAGGATCTTCCTTCGATCGTTCTGCCGCAGCCACCCGATAAGGCTTCAGCGCATCCAGCGTCACCACCCACGGAGAGATCGTCGTCGCAAAGCTCTTCGCCAGGAACGGCCCCAGTGGCTGATACTCCCATGACTGAATGTCCCGCGCCGACCAGTCATTCACCAGGCAAAGGCCGAAGATGTGCTCTTCGGCTTCAGCGATCGGGACCGGCTTACCAAGTGCATTTCCAGGGCCAACGAAGATTCCGATCTCCAGTTCGTAGTCCACCGATCGTGATGGGCTGAAGACCGGTTCCGCAGTCGTCGCTGGCTTTGTTTGTCCGCTCGGACGCCGCACGTCCGTCCCGCTCACGACCATCGACGAGGCCCGTCCGTGATATCCGATCGGCACGTACTTGTAGTTGGGCAGCAGCGGATTATCTGGCCTGAACAGCTTGCCAACCCGCGTCGCATGATGGATTGACGCGTAGAAGTCGGTGTAGTCGCCGATCTGCGCCGGAAGCTGCATCTCGACTTCGCGCATCGGAATGAGATGCTGCTTCACCTTCTGTTGAATCCGCGCCTCGGCATTTGAATTGAGAATCGCTGTAAGATCCCGCCGCAATGGAGACCACGCACCGCCGCCAAGAGCCATCAGTGAGTTGAGCGTGTCCTGTGAACAAGCCGCCGTCAGTTCCGGCGAGAGCGCTTTTGGAACGCCGCCGTCCGCACACCCGCGCAGATCAAGAACCTGGTCTCCGATCGCCACTCCGATCCGCCTCGATCCGGCATGACTGAATACGCCGTACGGCAGATTCTCCAGCGGAAAATCGCAACCCGGCAGGTTCGCGCTTTCTACCCAGCTCTTCATAGCCACCCAAGTGCCTCTAGGTCGCGTATCGGCTCCTCGAACGAGCAACTCCCCACGCTCATAAAGAATTCACGCCGCACGGTTGCGATCTGCTCCGTCGTCCAGCTCAGGTTTCGCCATCGCAGGGATCCCTCATCAATCTGCCATGCAGCGCGATCCTCATCTTGCAAAATGTCCTCGGCGATCCCTCTTCCCTCGCCGAAGTACACCGCAGCCGCAGCGCAAAACAGATTCAAGAATCCATGCATCGTCGCCCGCGTACTCTCCGGTTCATACGTAAGCCTCTGGCTCGACCGAAACGGATGATGCAACCCTGCGGTTGCCTTAAAACAAAGTTGGCGACTTGCCAGCATGCTCAGCACGTCAGCGACAGAGGATGCATCCGGGAATGCTTCTGCGACTACACCGCCCATCCTAATTTTGGCGCGCACGCCAAGGCCGGCGATGAGATCGAGCGTGTCTTCGTCCTGACGTCCCGTTTGAATCTCGAGGTAAGTGGTGAGCGACTCCGGAATTTCAATCACGCCCCGGCTTACACTTGGCTTCGACCATTTGATCTCAACCGTGTCGATGGGCGAGCCCTCTTCCACCTCTTTGAGAATCATTTCCGCATCAGCGGCATTCGAAACGATCGCACCCAGCTTGAATCGCCGAAGACCATCCGCACTCACGGTCGCCCTCAGCTCCGCCAGCCGATCCGCGTTGACAATAAATCGGCCCAGCGCCCATGCACGCTCGCCGCATGCGTAGTCCAGATAGCGACTCGCTGCCGTGCGAAGATCCAGACCCGCCGGCGGATACAATCCGGCGTAGTCGAAGAAGCCCTCAAGCAGCGTCTGAACCGCGGTCATGACTGTCAGGCTCTCGATCATCCCTGCTTGAAGTTCTTCTTCAGTCCTTGCCAACATTCGAAGTACTCATGCTGCAGAATGCGCGCTTTCATCGCGAACTCCGTAGGACGGACAACCAGCTGCGTCTCGAACATAAACGCCAGCGTGTTCGCCAGGTACACAGGCTTCAGCTCCGCAGTGGACGCGCGCTCAAAGGTCTCCGCATCTGGCCCATGGCCCGCCATGCAGTTGTGCAGGCTCGCTCCGCCTGGCACAAAGCCCTCCGCCTTCGCATCGTATGCGCCGAACACCAGCCCCATGAACTCGTTCATCAGATTGCGATGGAACCACGGAGGCCTGAATGTATGCTCCGCCACCATCCATCGCGGCGGAAAAATCGCGAAGTCACAGTTAGCTGTTCCCGGCACATTCGACGGCGCACTCAGCACCGTGTAGATCGAAGGGTCCGGGTGGTCGAACGAAACCGTATTAATGCAGTTAAACAGCGCAAGATCGTACTTGTATGGCGCGTAATTCCCATGCCACGCCACCACATCCAGCGGTGAGTGATCGATGAACGCCGACCAAAGCCGACCCAGAAATTTCGACGTGATGTGGAACTCGCCATCGCGATCCTCAAACGCCGCTACCGGCGCCTTGAAGTCCCTCGGATTCGCAAGCCCATTCGCTCCAATCGCGCCAAGCTCGGGCAAACGGAACGGCAGCCCATAGTTCTCGCAGATATACCCACGCGCCTGCTTTTCATCGAGAACAACCCGAAACTTGATCCCGCGCGGAATCACGCAGATCTCTCCAGGCGCAACCGCCAGGATGCCCATCTCCGTATGGAAACGAACTGGGCCCATTTGCGGCACGATCAGCATTTCGCCATCCGCCGTGTAGAAGAAGCGATCTTCCATCGACGCATTGCACGCATAGATGTGGATCGCAACTCCGGTCTGCATCGCCGGATCGCCGTTTCCCCCAAGCGTCACAATGCCGTCGACAAAGTCCGTCCTCTCTTCCGGAATCGGCAGAGGATCCCAGCGAAGTTGATTGGGCGAAGTCGGTACCTCGACAAATGGACCGCTGCGGATCAGCCTTGCCGGAATCTCTTCGTAAGGCCTATGCGTCACCGAAGGTCGAATCCGATAGGTCCACGTGCGCCGGTTCGCCGCTCGCGGGGCCGTAAACGGACTCCCACTGCATTGCTCCGTATACAAGCCAAGCGAATGTATCTGCGGAGCGTTCTGTCCCTGCGGCAGGCCACCCGCAACAGCCTCGGTGGCAAACTCATTTCCAAACCCGGTCTGGTATCGGAGCTCTTCAGACATGCCTTCTCACCTTACAAGCTGTTTTGTAGTACGCGTTGCTCTGCTTCGTGCATCGCTTCGTACATCTGGTCGAAGCTCTCAATCGCGAACAGCACCTTCTGAAACTCGTCCACTTTTACTGGAGTGTCAAGCACCTCGTCCAATGAAAAATCGTGAACAGCGCACTTGCCTTCCACAACATTCTGGCACTCGCCATGCGAACTGATCAGGCCGCTGCCATAGACCTTGATCTCGCTGCCCTCGCGCATCAATCCGAACTCAACTGTGTACCAGAAGAGCCTGCCAAGCTTCTCCAGCACTGCTTGATCCTCGATGGATGCGCAGACGCGTCCATAGTGTTGGAGAAAATCGGCGAAGACCTTATTCGCGTGCATGGGAACATGCCCGAACACGTCATGAAAGATGTCCGGCTCTGGCGTGTACTCAAGCGATTCCATGTTGCGCAGCCACGTCGTCGTCGGGAACCGCCGCGCCGCCAGCATCTCGAAAAACGCAGGCGCAGGCAGAAATCCGCTCACCGGCGTAGAGTTCCATCCGGTCCTAGGCTCCAATCGCGCGCTGATTGAAGCCAGGCGGGGAAGGCGGTCCTTCTGCAGCCCGATAATCTGAAACCCATCCAGATATGCGCGAGCCGCATACTTCTCAAGCTCCGGAAGCACGCGGCCCACAAGCTCCGCCCAGACCGCATGTTGTTCGTCTGTGTAGGCGGAGAAATTCTGCTCCATCAAATACGGCGCGGCGGCAACAAGCGTCTCGGTCGTCATGGCGGTCTCCATCACAGGTTGCCGCGCGCTTCCTGTTCGCGCTCGATCGCTTCGAACAGCGCCTTGAAGTTGCCTTTGCCAAAGCTGCGGCTGCCCTTGCGCTGGATGATCTCGTAGAACAACGTCGGCCTGTCCTCAACAGGGCGCGTGAAAATCTGCAGCATGTACCCTTCCGGATCGCGATCCACCAGAATGCCGAGCTTTTCCAGTTCGTCTACTGGCTCGTCAATCTTGCCCACGCGGCTCTGCAGCTCCGTGTAATAGCTGTGCGGAACGTGCAGGAACTCGACGCCCTGTTCGCTCAGCTTGCTCACCGTTTGCAGAATGTCGTTCGTCGCCAGCGCGATGTGCTGCACGCCGGGACCGCCGTAGAACTCGAGATACTCCTCCACCTGCGACTTCTTTTTGCCCTCCGCCGGCTCATTGATCGGAAACTTCACGTACCCGTTCCCGTTCGCCATCACCTTCGACATCAGCGCGGAATACTCGGTCGAAATGTCCTTGTCGTCAAAGTGCTGATACAGTGAGAAGCCCATCACCTTCGAGTAGAACTGCACCCACTCGTCCATCTCGTGCCAGCCCACGTTCCCTACCATGTGATCGATGTGCAGCAGCCCCGTCGGCCGCGCCACCCGGTCTTCCGCAATCGCCCGATAACCCGGCAGAAATGCGCCTGAGTAGTTGGTCCGCTCCACAAACGTGTGGATCGTATCGCCGTATGTCCGAATGCTTGACAGCACAACCCGGCCGCTGTCATCGGCCATAACGTACGGCTCAGCTACGCTCGTTGCGCCACGGCTGGTCGTCTCCTCCCACGCTTTGCGGGAGTTGTCCACCCACAGCGCCACAACCTTCACGCCATCTCCGTGCCGGCCCACATGGTTGGCGATCGCATCTCCGCCGCGCAGAGGAGTAGTTAGCACAAACCGGATCTTTCCCTGCTGCACAACGTACGAAGCGCGATCCCGCTGGCCGGTCTCCGGCCCCGCGTAAGCCACGAGCGACATGCCGAAGGCAGCCCGGTAGAAGTACGCAGCCTGGCGGGCATTGCCAACATAAAACTCCACGTGGTCAGTGCCCTTCAGCGGCAGAAAATCCTGGCCGCCCGAAGTTGACTGTGTGGTTGGCTGCGAGCCGGGTTGCGATTCAAGATGCGCTGGGGCCGAGTGCACGGTTGCGCTCATGCGGGTACCTCCTGTGCCGGGAACGGGGAGAGCTGCAGGGGGGATGTTTCTTCCCGGCTGTTGGTTAAGATAGGCCCGCGTGTAGATCACTGAAAATGGCCATCGTCGGAAAATACAGCCTCGAAACTTAAAGCCATTAGGCGTAATATGGCTCTCGGCTTAAGGATCGCTTGAAGATGGCTCATAAGACCGTTCCAAACAGAATCGACCTCGATCAGATCGCCTGGAAGATCATCGAAGCACTCCAGCACAACGCCCGAATCTCTTTCGCCGAACTCGGCCGCCAGATCGGCCTCTCAACGCCCGCTGTTGCCGAGCGCGTTCACCGCCTCGAAGAGGCCGGCGTGATCACCGGCTATCACGCATCGCTCGACAGCGCCAGACTCGGCGTTCCGATCCGGGTCATCGTTCGCCTCACTATCCCGGGCGGCGAACTGCAGATCACTCGCACCGTCTCAGCCTTGAAGGAACTGAGCGAGATCAGCCGCTGTCATCGCATCACCGGCTCCGAGTCCTTCATCATCGAAGCCGATGTCGTTTCGATCCGTCATCTCGAAACCCTCATCGACAGGCTGTCCGCTCTCGGCGCGACTTCCACCTCGACCGTCCTGTCCTCGCCCGTCGAACGGCGCGACTACCAGGCGAAACAGATCGAGTCATTCGCAAAATTTCTCTGAACTGCGGCGTGTATGAGACTCTTCGCCGCCATCGCACTCGCTCCCGAAGTCATCCGTGCCCTCGAGCAGCTCACACGCTCCCTGCGCTCTCCTGACGACGGTCTTCGCTGGACTTCGTCCGAAACCTGGCACATCACGCTTCAGTTCCTCGGCGAAACTTCAAGCGAGACCTGCGAATGCGTTGTGCGTCGCCTCCGCGACATCAAAGCGCCCCAGGTCCCCATCTGGTTTCAGGGCACGGGCGTCTTCGATCGCGCCGGAGTCTTCTGGACCGGCGTTGCGGTTTCACCCGAACTGCGCATGCTTGAGAAAGCAGTTGCCGCTGCCACTTCGGGGTGCGGGTTCACATCGGAATCTCGTTCCTACCATCCGCACGTCACCCTTGCGCGCTCAAAAGGCGACGACCGCGGACGCGCCCTTCGCAAACTCCAGGACCGCGAGCAGACATCGCTTGAACTTCCGAGATTCACTGCGTCGGAGTTTCTGCTCCTCGAATCATTCCTCGGGTCCGGCGGAGCGAAACATGAAATCCGCGAACGCTTCCCACTAATAACCGCTGGCTAGATGATCTCCACCAAGTGTGCGCCCGCAAGACGGCGGAGGCAAGGGTGCCGTTCTTTTGAAATGAGTTCATCTGCGAGCGATCGGTGCCCCAGAGCCTGTGATGAGCGAATCCCAAGCGTGACTCGCACTGGGCTTAGGGAGACTTTGGAATTTCAACAGCCGGAGCAAACACGAGATTCTCGATTTGGCCGCAGAAAAGTCTTCAAGGCCCGAGCCGGCGACGATACGCCAGCATCCGCCAAATCGACACCTTCAATCACCATCAGTCACATCGCCCTTGCGTTCCTAGGGGAGATCTGAGATCCTCCCTATGTATTTCATGGGGAGAGAGCCTAATGGAAAAAGCGCGGCTCGAGCTGGTACGCGGTACGCTCGACGTTCTCATTCTCAAATCGCTGTTCTGGGGCCCCTTGCACGGCTATGCCATCACCAGGCTTATTCGGCGTCAGAGCGACGATGCACTGCTCGTTGAGGAAGGAACACTGTATCCGGCGCTCTGGCGTCTCGAGAACAGAGGCCTGGTCGCAACCGAGTGGGGACTTTCTGACAACAATCGAAAGGCAAAGTACTACAGCATGACCAATGAAGGGCGACGTCGCCTTCGAGCTGACACCAGGACATGGGAAGCCTATGCGGCAGCAGTGGCCAAGATCTTGAGTGCCACTGAGCCGCCCGCGAGAGAAGCATGATAAAGAAGATCCCCATCTGGCGTCGATACGACCGCATCCTTGGTGCGGATCCGAAAGCCGACATCCGCGCTGAACTTCGATTTCATCTCGACTCTAAGGTAGAGGAGCTGATGGCCCAAGGATGGAGTCTCGACGATGCGCGAAAGGAAGCTGAGCGCCAGTTTGGAGACATACGCGCTGTGCAAAGAACTGGTGAGCAGATAGGAGAGCATATGGAGAGTCGCCGTCGTTTCAAGAAATATGCCGCAGAGTGCGTGCAAGATATCCGCCATACACTCCGCATCCTACGCAGTAATCCGGCGTTTACCACTGTTTCTATCCTTGTACTTGCTCTTGGTGTAGGACTGAACTCCGCAGTCTTCACTGTTGTAAACACGATGCTGCTTCGTCCGCTGCCTTTTCCAGATTCGAACCGGCTCGTATGGTTCACGGGAGGTAAGAGCTTCGACGCCAAGATCCGGGCCGGTGGAGGCCTTTCTGCCGAAACATATACGGTAGACGTGTATCGCGAATTTCAACGCAACAATAGGTCCTTCCAGTCAGTCCTTGCATTTCAGACTTTCTACAATTCGCTGCAATACAAGCTTACGGGGGTGCGCGAACCGCGACAGCTCGATGCCGTGGAAGTATCCGACAACTTCTTTCCGACACTTGGTGTCACGCCAGTTCTGGGACGAAACTTTACCGCAGAAGAGGTAGTGAAGGGTGGAAGGCCTGCTGCAATCCTGAGCTACTACTTCTGGAAGACCGAATTCGCAGCAGATCCTTCTATCATCGGGCGGAGCATCACGATCAACACCAGTCCAAGCGCAGTCAACGGTTCGGTCACGATTGTGGGAGTACTGCCGGCCACCTTCGATTTCGGGGCAGTGTTTGCACCTGGGAAAAAGGTTGACCTATTTGTACCGGCGGTGATGGACTTCTGGAGCACGTGGGGCAATACGCTGGCCGTGGTTGGGCGTTTGAAGCAGGGCATCACGGTTGCTCAGGCACAAGATGAAGCCGACCGTCTCTTTCCGAGCCTCAAGTCTCAACACAAAGACTGGTATTACGACTATGCTTCGGATCTTTTTTCTTTGAAGGCACACGTTGAAGGTAGCCTGCAACGCTCCCTCGTTGTTCTGTGGTGTGCCGTCGGCTTGATTCTGCTAATCGTTTGTGTGAATCTATCAAACCTTCAACTCGGCAGGGCTGCAGCCAGGAGCAAGGAGTTTGCAATGCGGCGCGCACTCGGTGCAAGCCGCGGACGAATCATTCGCCAGCTTCTCACCGAAAGCCTTGTGATTTCTTTTGCCGGCTCGGTTGTCGGTCTTGCAATGGCATTCGCGATTCTTGTCTATCTTTCACATCAGACTTCAATCGCGCTTCCCCTGCTGACCACTATCCGGCTCGATTTCACTTCAATTTCCTGGACCCTAGTGACTGCGATCGTGGTCGGAATTTTATTCGGGCTTGCGCCTGCTTATCGAATGTCACGGTCTAACATCCATGGGGCGATCAAAGAAAATACAGCGGGGACAGCGGGGGGACGCGGCCAGGATCGTTTTCGATCCATTCTTGTGATCTCGGAGATTAGCCTGGCTTGCCTGCTCCTGGTTGGAGCGGGGCTCTTGCTTCGCAGCTTCCTGCGCATTTTGGACGTGGATCTAGGGTTTAATCCCTCTCATGCCGCGGCGATACAGACTGATCTTCCTCCCGCAGCAAATAAGGACGAGCTTCTTCACCGCACTGCAACATTGAAGGCTGAGATTGATCGCGTAGGCGCTTTACCGGGCGTCGAAGCTGTGGGTATTGCTGACATGCTTCCCCTTGACCGCAACCGCGAATGGGGTCTTCAATCTGTCGGACGTTATCACGCAAAAGGAGCGGACACGGGCGCCCTTGTCTATCTCGTGACTCCTGGTTATCTGCGGGCAATGGGTATGCGGCTTCGGGCAGGTCGCGACTTCTCGTGGAGTGATACGCCGGATACTCAACCTGTCATCGTGATCAATGAAGCTGCCGCAAAGCGCGAGTGGCCTGGCGAAGATGCACTTGGGAAGCTGGCATATGCGACTGGGAAGACACCCGATCGAGTGATCGGAGTCATCGCCGATGTGCGCGAACGAGGGTTGGAACAGAACGCAAGTCCACAAATCTACATTCCCATGACGCAAAATTCTGATGTGGAAGGAGCTACGCTGGTGGTTCGCTCCCGGATCGATACGGATACGCTGGGAGGTGGAGTCCTGTCAGCGCTTCGCAGCCTGAATCCAGCCCAACCCGCCACCGAACTTCGACCGCTGCAAACGTTTGTGGACCACTCCGTGTCCCCGCGCCGATTCTTTGTGTTGCTTGTGACGATCTTTGCAGGATTGGGAATATCGCTCGCTGCGTTGGGAATTTACGGTGTGATTTCCTATTCAGTGACACAGAAGACCCAGGAAATTGGCGTGCGCATGGCGCTCGGGGCGACCAGGGGCCTGGTCCAGAGGGCGATCCTCGGTCAAACGCTTCGCCTAGCGATTGGGGGCCTTGCCGTCGGATTTATCGCTTCCCTCGGCGCAGCGCGTTTGATTCGTTCGTTGCTTTACGCGACCTCGCCCTGGGATCCTTTTGCCTATCTGGTAATGGCTATACTCTTGCTCGCGATATCTTTGCTCAGTGGGTATGTCCCCGCGCGCCGAGCCTCGAGAATCGAACCGATGAGAGCCCTGCGTGGAAACTAAGCGACCTTGGCATTATGGGCAAATCTCGACTGGGTTGAGACTAATCAAGCGGCATCATTGCCGGGCGAAAAGGCAAGACAGTCTGGAGGCAATGACAATTCAGCGATACCGATCACTAGCCTTCAACCCTCGCGCCAACTATGATGTTCGCCTATGCAAGCTCCAGACCAGCCCTGCGCTGAGGCAGCATCATGACGATCTCCGTCCCCTCTCCGCAAGACTCCAAATCCCAACTCCGCAAAACCATGGGCTTCTGGGATGTGCTGCTCTTCAACATCGCCACCGTCCTCGGCCCGCGCTGGATCGCGGCCGCCGGACACAACGGCACCTCCTCCATCAGCCTCTGGGTCCTTGCCGCCGTCTTTTTCTTTGTCCCCGGCGCGCTAGTTATTAACGAGCTCTCCTCGCGCTTTCCTCACGAGGGAGGCCTCTACGCCTGGTCGAAAGAGGCCTTCGGCGACTTCCACGGCTTCATCGCCGGCTGGACCTACTGGATCTACACTGTCTTCTATTTTCCAGGGCTTCTCCTCGCGAGCGCTTCCATGGCTGCGTACATTATGGGCGGCCGCGGCGCAGTCCTCGCGCACGACCGCACCTTCCTCCTCACCGTCTCCCTCGGCCTGCTCCTCGTCGCCGTCGTCTTGAACATCATCGGCCTCAACATCGGCAAATGGCTGCAGAATGCCGGCGGCGTAGGCACCTACGTCCCGCTCGTCATCCTAGCCGTCGTCGCTTTGATCGTAGGCATGCGAAGCGGAAGCGCCACTCATTTCACCCTTCAGAACATGATGCCGAGCTGGAACTGGGACACCGTCAACTTCTGGTCGCAAATCGCCTTCGCCTTCACCGGCCTTGAACTGGTCTCGGCAATGAGCGAAGAGGTCCGCGACCCCCAGCGAACCCTCCCGCGCGCCGTCTTCGGAGCAGGCGCAATGATCGCTCTCATGTACATCGCCGGAACCTTCGCGATCCTGACCCTCATACCCGCCGCAAACGTCGATCCGCAAAGCGGAGTCTTCAGCGCCATCACCATCGGCTCCATGGCTCTTCGCATCGGCTTCCTCGGTGTCCTAGCCGCAGTCCTCGTCACGTTCGGAAATGCGGGCGGAGTCGGCAGCACCGTCGCAGGAATCGCTCGCGTCCCGTTCGTCGTCGGCATCGACCGCTATCTCCCCGCCGCGTTTGGCAAGATTCATCCGAAATGGAAGACCCCCTACATCTCCATCCTTGTTCAGGCCGTCGTCTCGGGACTGATTCTCCTTGTCAGCCAGATCAAAAGCCCCACCGTCATCGAGGCCTATCAGTTCCTCATCGATGCGGCCATCATTCTTTACTTCATCCCCTTCCTCTACATGTTCGGCGCGGTCATCAAGCTTGCCTATCGCAGAGACCGCGGCAGCAATCCTCACGCCGTGCTCATCCCCGGCGGAACCGCGGGAACCTGGATCTGTGGTGGGCTCGGCTTCACCGTCGTCCTCCTCGGCATCATCGTCTCCGCCATCCCGCCCGGCGAGTCCGTCAACAAACTCGGATTCGAGATGAAGCTCATCGGCGGCACGGCCGTCTCGATTCTCCTGGGCTTGATCCTCTACTGGCGCGGAGCGCGTTCCAAGGTTTCCAGCTAATCTGGTGTCCTCATAGCGCCCATGACGCTATGGACGCAGGTACCATCCAAGGTGCTATAGTCTGCAGGTTTGCGTGAGTGACGAATGGCCGAAAGCCCCAAGCTCCAAAACGTGATCGAATCCACCTTTGATCCCAATTCCCCCCGCGCGAAGTCCAATCGCACCGCTCTGATCGAAGTTCTCAAACAGATCCGCGTACAGGAAGAGACGATCCGCAAAGGTGGCGGCGACAAAGCCGCTTCGGCCCAGCATGCCAAAAAGCGCCTGACCGTTCGCGAGCGAATGGACATCCTTCTCGACAAGGGCAGCCAGTTTCTCGAGCTCGGCCTCTGGGCTGCATTCGAGATGTACGGAGAGTATGGCGGCGCCCCTGGTGCCGGAGTCGTCACAGGTCTCGGTCGCGTCAACGGCCGCCTGTGCATGATCATCGCCAACGACGCCACCGTTAAGGCTGGTGCCTTCTTCCCCATGACCGCGAAGAAAGTCCTTCGCGCTCAGAACATTGCCCTCGAGAATCGCATCCCCACTCTCTACCTCGTCGACTCAGCCGGCGTCTTTCTCCCCTTGCAGGAGGACGTCTTCCCTGACACCGACGACTTCGGCCGCGTCTTCCGCAACAACGCCGTCATGAGTTCGCTCGGCATCCCGCAGATCACCGCCATCATGGGCATGTGCGTCGCCGGCGGCGCTTATCTCCCCGTCATGACCGACACCGTCCTCATGACGGAAGGCTCCGGTCTCTTCCTCGCCGGTCCCTCTCTCGTGCAGGCCGCAATCGGCCAGAAGACCGACCCCGAAGAACTGGGCGGAGCCGCGATGCACGCCGAAATCTCCGGCACCGTCGACTTCAAAGAGCCCGACGACCATCACTGCCTCGCCCGCATGCGTTCTCTCGTTGACAAGTTCGGCGCGCGGCCGACCGCATCTTCTTCGGCAGATCGATTTAGCCGCACTCCGTACGATCCCAAACAGGACGCGCCGAAGTACGCGATCGATGACGTATACGGATTGCTGAATCCCGCTCCCGGCAACAGCAACGTCTACGACATGCATGAAGTCATCGCGCGCATCGTCGATCGCAGCGAGTTCGACGAGTACAAGGAAGAGTTCGGCCGCACCGTCCTCTGCGGTTACGCGCGCATTGGCGGCTACGCGATCGGCATCGTCGCCAATCAAAAGACAAATCAGAATCAGGTTGTCGCCATGGGCCCATCGGCCGGGGCAAAGCGAATCGAGGTCGGCGGCGTCATATATACCGAGGGCGCACAGAAAGCGGCGCGCTTCATCATGGACTGCAATCAGAATCTCGTCCCGCTGGTCTTCCTGCACGACGTCAATGGCTTCATGGTCGGCAAAGACGCCGAGTGGTCCGGCATCATTCGCGCCGGAGCCAAGATGGTCTCCGCCGTCAGCACCAGCGTCGTTCCCAAGATCGCCGTCATCATCGGCGGCAGCTTCGGTGCAGGCCATTACGCAATGTGCGGCAAGGCCTATGACCCTCGCTTCCTCTTTGCCTGGCCGACTGCCCGATACGCAGTCATGAGCGGCGCTTCCGCGGCAGGCACTCTCGCAGAAGTTCGTGCGAAACAAGTCGAACGAGGCGGCAAGGTCCTCTCCGACACTGACCGGGCCGCACTCTACGACGAGATCAAGTCAACCTACGATGCTCAGGCTGATCCACGCTACGGCGCCGCGCGCCTCTGGATCGACGCCATCATCGATCCGGCTAAAACGCGCGAAGTCCTCATCACCGCGCTTGAGGCCTGTGCCATGAATCCCGAAGTTCCGAAGTTCAACCCCGGAGTCTTGCAAACCTAACGGGCCCGTCATTTTGGACGAACAAACAAAACACGGCATCTTACCCAGTCAGCATTATGGGCTGGCGTCAATTCCCCAGACGAACAGGAGCCAACATGAGCGTCGAGCTCGAAATAACCGATAGCCTCTATCCATTTGTTCTGACCGAAGAGCAGGAGCAACTTCGCCGCGAGATCCGCGACTTCGCCGCTCGCGAAATCGCGCCCAACGTGATGAAGTGGGACGAAGCCAGCGAGTTTCCACTCGATGTCGTGAAGAAACTCGGACAAATGGGCCTGCTGGGCGTAATCTTCCCGCCGGAGCTCAATGGCTCCGGCCTCGGCTATGTTGACTACGTGCTCGCTATCGAAGAACTCTCCGCCGTTGACGGCTCCGTCGGCATCATCGTCGCCGCGCACAATTCGCTTTGCACCAACCACATCTTCCTCGCCGGCAATGATGCGCAGAGGAAGAAGTACGTCTCCAAGCTCGCCACCGGCGAGTGGATCGGTGCCTGGGGCCTTACTGAGCCCGGAGCCGGATCCGACGCCAGCAACTCGCGCACGACCGCCCTCAAGAAAGGTGACCGCTACGTCTTAAACGGCAACAAAACCTTTATCACCAACGGCCACTATGCCGACTGCGCCGTTGTCATTGCCTCCACCGATAAGAGCAAAGGCACGCACGGCCTCTCTGCCTTCGTCGTCGAGAAGGGAACCAAAGGTTTCCGCGCCGGCAAAAAAGAAAACAAGCTCGGTCTCCGCGCCAGCGACACCAGCGAGCTAATCTTCGAAGACTGCGAGATTCCCGAAGAAAATCTCGTCGGCGTCGAAGGCGAGGGCTTCGTCGACGCCATGCGCGTGCTCGATGGCGGCCGCATCTCCATCGCGGCCCTGGCTCTCGGAATCGGCCGCGGCGCACTCGACGCAGCACTTAAGTACGTCAAAGAGCGTCGACAGTTCGGCAAGAGCATCGCCGAGTTCCAGGGGATTCAGTGGAAGCTCGCCGACATGGCCACGGAACTAGACGCCGCGCGTCTTCTCACCCAGCGCGCCGCCGTCCTCAAAGATTCCGGCCGCAAAGTCACGCGCGAATCATCCATGGCTAAGCTGTTCTCAAGCGAAGTCGCAGTCCGCATCTGCGATGATGCCGTTCAGCTCTTCGGCGGCTATGGATTCATCAAAGACTACCCCGCCGAGAAGTATTATCGAGACGTGAAGCTCTGCACCATCGGCGAAGGTACCAGCGAAATTCAGCGCATGGTCATCGCGCGCGAAATTCTCAAGGTCTATCCATCGCGCGGCTAAGCTTCTTCAGCAATTGAATCGCATGACGAATGAAGTCAAAATCATCGAGTGCCCGCGGGATGCATGGCAGGGACTACCGAATCACATCTCGCCCGACGTAAAGGCCGATTACCTGCGCAAACTCATTGACGCCGGATTCACGCACATCGATGCCGTCAGCTTCGTCTCGCCCGGCGCGGTGCCGCAGATGGCAGACTCCGAACAGGTCCTCTCGCAACTCTCTCTTCCTTCAGGCGTCGAGATCATCGGCATCGTCGTGAACGAGAAGGGTGCGCAGCGAGCGGTCGTCAACGATGCAGTTTCCACTCTGGGATTCCCCTACTCGATATCGCCGGAGTTCCTTCGCCGCAATCAGCACCAGACCCTCGAGCAGGCCCTCGACGCGTTGCAGGCCATCTACACCCTCGCCGAGACTGAGGGCCGGGACGTGGTCGCATATGTCTCGATGGCGTTTGGAAATCCCTATGGAGATGAGTGGAACATCGACGAGGTGCTTCAGGCCTGCGACCTCATCGCCGAGTGCGGCGTTACTCAGATATCCCTCGCCGATACCGTCGGCCTCGCAAAGCCAGATCAGATCCGGCAGGTACTCTCAGCTGTCATCGGTCAATATCGCGGTCTCGACATCGGTGCTCACCTTCACGCGCGTCCCGACGAAACAGCAGAACGCGTTCGAGCGGCATACGAAGCAGGATGCCGGCGTTTCGATTCTGCCATCGGTGGCCTCGGCGGATGCCCGTTTGCGCAGGATGTCCTCGTCGGCAACCTTTCCACAGAAGTCCTGGTTGAAGAACTGCGGCACTGCGGAGCTGCCGTGCCTGATATTCGCGGAATCGATGATCTGGTCGTGGCCAGCTGCGAAATCTCGAGCCGCTTCGGATCGCCTATTCAGTAAGCATCAGCCACGTGACCGGAGGAAGTTTTGAACTACAAAACAATTCTCGTTGAAGACAATCCTCCGATCCGCACCATCACTCTCAATCGCCCCGATCGCCGCAACGCCATGACCTCCGAAATGCAGGCGGAGCTGATCGAGGTTTTGGAAGAAACCGCTCGTAGCGAGTGGCGCGTACTCATTCTGACCGGCGCCGGGGAAGCCTTCTGTTCGGGACTGGAACTCTCCGAGCTGCAGGCCATGAGCAACAAAACCGCGGCCGATCATCGCACGGATGCCGAGCGTATCGCCCGGCTATTCCTGTCGCTCTATGAGCTGCCGATACCTACAATCGCCGCTGTGCACGGTCCCGCCATCGCAGGCGGTACAGGTCTCGCGATGACATCAGACTTCACGCTGGCAACGCCGTCCTCGAAGTTCGGATTTACCGAGGTCCGCATCGGCTTTGTTCCGGCACTGGTTTCGGCCTTCCTCTCTCTCCAGGTGGGCGAGAAGCGATCCCGCGATCTTCTCCTCACGGGGCGTCTCTTCGACGCAGCTGAAGCCCATCAGATCGGGCTGGTAAACGAAGTCGTATCCCACAGTGAGCTGATGACCCGCGCTCAGACCCTGGCCGAAACGCTGCTCGCCAACAGCCCTCAGGCTTTAAGCGCAACCAAACAGTTGCTTGCTGCGCAAAACCGCGCATGGCTCGATGCCGCGATCGTCGCAGCTCTTGAAGCAAACGCTGCATCCCGGGAAACAGCTGATTTTCGCGAAGGCGTCAGCGCCTTTTTAGAGAAGAGAAAACCCAGCTGGAAGAAAAGCCCCGCATCCTGATTCTCACCGGAAGAGCACTGGTGCCCCCGTACGCTCCTGCACCTGTTCACGCGAAACACCCTCGGCCAGTTCGAAAACCTCGAACCCTCGCTCCGTCACATCCATCACGCACAAATCCGTAATCACCCGATGCACAACGGCGCTGCCCGTGAGCGGTAGGGAGCACTCGCGCAGAAGCTTGTGTCCACCGTCAGGCGTTGTATGTTCCATCAGCGCGATCACGCGGCGCACGCCCGAAACCAGGTCCATCGCGCCACCCATCCCCTTTACCCGCTTGCCCGGAATCATCCAGTTCGACAGGTCCCCACGCTCTGAAACCTGCATCGCTCCCAGAATCGCCAGATCGATGTGCCCGCCACGAATCATCGCAAACGAGTCCGCGCTCGAAAATGTCGCAGCCCCAGGAACAAACGTCACCGTCTCCTTGCCCGCATTAATCAGATCGGCATCGATCTCGGCCTCACGCGGGTACGGGCCCATACCCAGCAGTCCGTTTTCCGACTGCAGCGTCACCGTCACGCCCTCCGGAATGAAGTTCGCCACAAGCGTCGGAATCCCGATGCCAAGGTTCACATAGAACCCATCCTGCAGTTCCTTCGCTGCGCGCGCCGCCATCTGATTGCGTGTCCAGGGCATCCGGTCAGCCTTCTCTCGTGGTCTTCTTCTCGATCCGTTTCAACGGATTCGGAACGTGAACGATGCGATGAACGAAGATCCCCGGCGTGTGAATCTCGTCCGGATCCAGTTCGCCCGGCTCAACCAGATGCTCCACCTCTGCAACCGTGATCTTTCCGCATGTGGCCGCATTCGGATTGAAGTTCCTTGCCGTCCGTCGATAAATCAAATTCCCCTGCGTATCCGCCTTCCATGCCTTCACCAGCGCCAGGTCAGCCTGGATTCCCCGCTCAAGGATGTACGTCTTCCCGTCGAACTCCTTGTGCTCTTTCCCCTCGGCGATAATCGTCCCAATCCCCGTCCGCGTATAGAACCCCGGAATGCCCGCACCGCCCGCGCGCAGCCGCTCCGCAAGGGTTCCCTGCGGACAGAACTCAACTTCAATCTCGCCCGCCAGAAACTGCCGCTCGAACTCGACATTCTCCCCAACGTAGCTCGAAATCATTTTCTTAATTTGCCGGCTCGCCAAAAGAAGTCCAAGCGCAGCCCCGTCGACGCCCGCATTATTGCTCGCAATCGTCAACTCGCGCACACCCCAATCACGCAGAGCGAGGATCAGTTCTTCGGGCACGCCGCACAGGCCAAACCCGCCCACCGCCAGCAGCATGCCATCGCGTACAATGCCGTCCAGCGCAGCCTTCGAATTTTGGTAGACCTTATTCATGAAAAACCGAGGATCGTTCGGCGAAGACGCCCTTCGTCCCGTCGCCTGTTTTACATGAGCGGCCATACAGCCGCCAAGTGAGGCCCTTGCCGACGTGCATCGCAGAGGAATGATTTACAGTTTCCGCATGCTAGCCGGCCGGCTTCTCCGCAAGATTAGGATGTCCGTTCTGCTCGCTGCCATCGCAACAACTCTTGTCGCAAACTCCGTCTCCATCTATGCGCTCCAGACCGCCTCGGCAGCCCAACGTCAGGACAAAGCCGAGGCGATCCTGATCCTGAAGAAAGAGCACGTCATGGAGCTTCTCGCAGGCGGCAAGGTGATCAGAACCTACAAGGTCGCTCTCGGCCAGGGTGGACTTCCTCCCAAGCAGCGGGAAGGCGACGCCCGCACGCCGGAAGGACACTACATCATCGACGCGAAGTACGAGCACAGCAAATATCACAAGGCCCTGCACGTCTCCTACCCCGACGCCGCAGACCGCAGGCGAGCTGCCCGACTTGGAGTTCCTCCTGGTGGTGCCATCATGATCCACGGCCTTCCCAACGGCAAAGGCTGGGTTGGCGCCCGCCATCGCCTGTTCGACTGGACGCTCGGGTGTATCGCCGTTACAGATGAAGAGATCGACGAGGTTTTCACGCTTGTGCCGGTCGGAACGCCTGTCGACCTCCGCCCATAAGCTAGCGGACCCGAGTACAACGTCGAGTCTCCGCCAGGCATCGAACCCTGAAGTTTCTCTTAGAGTTCGAGCGCGTTTTTTGCCGGTTATAGAAAGTCAGATCGATGCCTAAACTATTCAGCCTCCGCGAGCTTTTCCGTAAAGTCCTCTTCGGCCCGGCTTCTCGTTGCGTCGCGGTCGCCATCGTCTTGATCGTTAGCTCCGGAACTACCCACGCCTACTCGGTTCTCACCCACGAAGAGCTCATCGATCTGATGTGGAACGACCATCTTCGCCCCATGATCCTGGCGCGCTACCCGGGCCTCACCGACGATCAGATGCGCGAAGCGCACGCCTATGCGTACGGCGGTGCGGTCATTCAGGACATGGGATATTATCCATTCGGCAACAAGCAGTTCAGTGATCTCGTTCATTACGTGCGCAGCGGCGACTTCGTCGAGGAGCTCATCAAGCAGAGCCAGACCGCCGACGAGTACGCCTTCGCTTTAGGCGCGCTCTCGCATTACGCGGCTGACGTCACCGGCCATCCAGCAGTTAACGAAGCAGTCGCCATCACCTATCCCAAGCTGCGCGCCAAGTTCGGCCCCATCGTCCTTTACGCGCAGGACAAAACCGCGCACATCCGCACCGAGTTCGGCTTCGACATGGCGCAGGTAGCCAAAGAGCGCTACGCCCCCCAGCAGTATCACGACTTCATCGGCTTTCAGGTCTCGAAAGAGTTGCTGGAGCGCGTCTTTCCCGTCGTCTATGGCATGCAGTTGAAAGACGTAGTCCCGCATGAAGACCTGGCCATCGGTTCATTCCGTTACTCCGTCAGTTCGCTCATTCCCCACATGACTCAGGTCGCTCTCAAAACTCACAAGAAAGAGATCATGCGCGAGGTGCCGAACTTCCAGAAACAGAAATTCCTCTACCGTCTCTCGCGGGCGGACTACGAAAAGTCATGGGGCAAGAACTATCAGCATGCTGGGTTCGGCACGCGATTCCTGGCCCTGGTACTCAAGCTGATCCCCAAGGTCGGACCCCTCAAGGCGCTGGACTTCAACGTCCCCACGCCTAAGACCGAGAACCTCTACTTCACCAGCATCAACAAGACCGTCGACCACTATGGCGTGCTGCTCGGCAACGTGAAAAAGAAGTCCCTGCAACTTCCCGACAACGATCTTGACAGCGGCAAAGCTACCGCGGCCGGAGAGTACAGCCTCGCCGACGACACATACGCAAAGATGCTCTCCCAACTCGCCGACAAAAAGTTTGGCGCAACCAGCCCCGAGCTGCAAAAGAACATTGTCGGCTTCTACGGCAATTCTCCCGCTCCCGCCGACAGCAAAAAAGACAAGGGCAAGTGGCAGAAGGTTCAAGCCAATCTGGATGCTTTGAAGGCATTCACGCCCAGCTCCGCGCAACCCGCCGCACCGGCATCGCAGCCCGCCACTCCGGCTCCTTCCGGCACCCGCTAGCTCACCGCTCTTCTGCGAAAATGAGAGAGGAATGCTCTCTCTGCAGAATGCCGGAAAGCGCTTCGGCCCTCGCGTCTTGTTCACCGAGGCCAACTGGCTCATCCGGAGCAACGAAAAAACCGCGCTCGTCGGCGCCAACGGCACCGGCAAGTCCACGCTGATGAAGGTGTTGGCCGGGCTAGAGTCGCTCGACTACGGCACCATGCGGCTCACCCGCGGCATGAGCATCGGCTACCTCCCGCAGGAAGGCCTCCGCCTCACCGGCCGCACCGTATTCGAAGAGTGCCTCAGCGTCTTTGACGAACTGCGTGCCATGGAAGGCGAAATCGAGCGCGCCGCCGCGCAGATGTCCGAGCTCGACCACGCCAGCCCCGAGTACGCCTCCGTCGCCGAGCGATTCTCCATGCTGCAGGAGCGCTTCCATGCCCTCGACGGCTACGCCCTCGACGCGCAGGTCGGCACCGTCCTCACCGGCCTCGGCTTCGGCAAAGAAGATTGGTCCCGCCAGGTCGACGAGTTCTCCGGCGGATGGCAAATGCGCATCGCGCTCGCCAAGCTGCTTCTCGCCAAGCCCAACCTGCTCCTCCTCGACGAGCCCACCAACCACCTCGACCTCGAAACCCGCAACTGGCTTGAGGACTATCTCCACAGCTACCCCTTCGGCTACATCCTGATCTCCCACGACCGCTACTTCCTCGACGTCACCATCGATCGCACCGTCGAAATCTGGAACAAGCGCCTCACCATCTTCCAGGGCAACTACACCAAGTACCTATCGCAAAAAGACGAGCGCCGCGCTCAGCTTCAGGCCGCCTACAAAAATCAGCGCGATCAGATCGAGCACCTTGAGGCCTTCATCAGCCGCTTCCGATATCAGGCCACCAAAGCCAAGCAGGTCCAGTCGCGAATCAAAGAGCTCGACAAGATCGAGCGCATTGAGATCCCTGAAGAAGAGCCCGTAATCCACTTCAAATTCCCGCAGCCCGCTCCTTCCGGCCGCATAGTCGTTGAGGCCGAAGGGCTCGGCAAAAGCTACGGCCCAAAGCGCGTCTTCAGCAACGCTCGCTTCAGCATCGAGCGCGGTGATCGCGTGGCCCTCGTCGGCGTCAACGGAGCAGGCAAGTCGACCCTCATCAAGCTCCTCACCGGCGTCGAGCTGCCCACCGAGGGCGCCATCAAGCTCGGCCACAATGTCGTCTCGGAATACTTCGCGCAGGATCAATACAAGGTCCTCGACCCCGAGGCGCGCATGCTCGACGACATCAGCCGCGCCGCGCTCAAAGTCCCCGAGTCCGAACTCCGCTCCCTGCTCGGCTGCTTCCTCTTCTCCGGCGACGACGTCTTCAAGCGCCTCGGCGTTCTCTCCGGCGGCGAGCGAAACCGCTTCGCCCTGGCCCGCATTCTTGTCTCGCCTTCCAACTTCCTTCTGCTCGACGAGCCCACCAACCACCTCGACATGCGTGCCAAAGACGTGCTCCTCGACGCCATCGCGGCGTTTTCCGGCACCGTCGTCTTCGTCTCCCACGACCGCTACTTCATTGACCGCCTCGCGACGCGCGTGATCGAAGTGGAGAACGGCGTCATCACCACCTACCCAGGCAACTACGAGGACTATCTCAGAAAGAAGGAGGAGCTTGCCGCTCGCGCGGAATCACCCGAGCCCTCAAGCGAACCTCTATCTTCGATTCCAAAATCATCATCGAGCACGCCCCGGCCCTCGACGTCGGCGGCTGCATCGTCTCCCGCTCCAGCGTCTTCGAGCGGCACGACGATCGTCATCGAAGGTGGAGTCGACCTTCCCGCAAATGGCAGGCAGCGCCGGCTGAACCCCATCAAGCAGAAGCAGATGGAGGACCGATGCGCCTTCCTCGAGGAAGAAGTTCCCCGCGTCGAAGCATCTATCGCGCACACCGAGGAGCAGCTCGCAGTGTTTGTCTCCGCAGCAGAGACGCAGCGCCTGACGGATCTCGCCGCCGCGTTACGTGAGCAGCTCGGGCAGCTGACCGCGGAGTGGGAAGAGCTGATGCTCCAGCTTGACGGGGCCTAGCCGACGACGCCGAAGAAGTCTTTTTGTCGAAGGAATTCACGATCTGAATACGATACGGTATTTTCCCCTGTTTTTGGGGTGGCACGGCTCGTCTATATTTCTTGGTAGAACACGGCTCTTGCCCTCATGAACGCTGAAAGATTGAAAGTTCTGGTCCTGGACGATGAGGTACTTGTCGCGGACTCGCTGGTGCAGATCCTGGCGATGTACGGATACGACGCAACTGCTGCCTACGATCCCGAGCAGGCGGTGGCCTGGCTCAGCTCTCATCCCTGCGACATTGTCATCTCGGATGTTGTCTTCAACGGGCAGATGTCGGGAATCGACCTCGCTATCCAGCTGAGCGAAACACTACCTTCCGCCAAGGTCCTGCTGATGTCTGGAAACAATTCCACCTCAGACCTGCTTGCCATCGCACAGAGCCAGGGCCACTCTTTCGAGATTTTCGCCAAGCCCGTTCATCCCATGGTGGTCCTGGAGCGTCTTAAGGCGTTCACATCCGAACCCCCCAGTCAGTCTTGATCCGTTCGCCGATCAGGCGCGACCCGCGAGATATGTTCGCCATCAACTTCCTTTTCGGATGTTTCATCTGTGCAATAATGGCTCTGCTCCCATGCTCTCCAATCCGTATCGCAACCTCGCTGAGATTTTAGAGGGAACCCTGTCTCTGATGAACTACTACGCCCGCCGCATGGACGACGCTCCGCCCAGCCTTGAATCGGTCAGAGTCGCGCTGCAAGGAGCAATCGCAGACCTTAAGGTCCAGGCCGGACCGGAGCAGCCCGCGGATTGATCGTCCGCATAACTCAGCCCATGCGAAGAACTATAAGTTCGATCTGGCTTTGGACCGTGCACGGCGTCAACTTCCACTTACAGTCAGCTTCATCTTTTCTTTAACGCCGTGAGCGAGCTTCTCGATGAGCTCTGCCTTGCGAATGATGTCTGGCGTTTCCCTGTCGGTCCTGTCGACAGAAGCTTTCAAGTCTTTTGCGAGCTGGACGAGTTGCTCGCTGTCGGTGTCGATCTGATGTTTGCGCTCCAGGTTGGCGGCTTCGAAGTTCTTCTTAGCGGTTTGTTTCTGGCGCATCTGCATCTGGGAGTTCTTGTCGGGCCACTCGTTTCCGGCGACTACCGGGTAGGACTTCTGGATGTACTGAGGCGTCTGGTTGGCTTGCTGTGGGCGGGCGAGAGCGACGGCGATCACGACCGTGAAGAGGATTGGGTGCGATAGCGAAGAAGGCTTCATATCGCATGGCCTTTCTGGGGGAAGGGCGCGCCTGTCGAATCATAGTACCGCTTTGCGGGGTTGTCGTTGGTTTCCATACTGCCTTTCACCCCCGGGGCAGAGCCTGGATGAGCCGTGCGGGATGAGCCGTGCGTCGGCATGGGCACAACGGGTTTCGGTAGACTGGGGTTAGAGGTTGGGTGATATGGCATCGGTGATTCTTCCATCGGCTCCGTCGGAGTCGCGTCCGGGGCGGTTTGGGATTTATGGGGGACGGTATGTTCCCGAGACGCTGATGGCGGCGCTGCTCGAGCTTGAGCGCGAATACGATCTGGCTAAGGCCGACGCGGTCTTTCAGAAAGAACTCGCCGACCTGCTGCGGGATTTTGCAGGGAGGCCGACGCCGTTGTACTTTGCGAAGCGGCTGAGCGAGGAACTGGGCGGGGCGAAGATTTACCTCAAACGCGAAGATCTTCTGCATACGGGCGCCCACAAGATCAACAACGCCCTCGGCCAGGGGCTGCTCGCGAAGCGGATGGGCAAGAAACGCATCATCGCCGAAACCGGCGCCGGTCAACACGGGGTTGCAACCGCTACCGTGTGCGCCCTTCTCGGTCTCGAGTGCGTCATCTACATGGGCGACGTGGACATGGAGCGCCAGGGCCTGAACGTCCTGCGCATGCGTCTGCTCGGTGCCGAAGTCCGCGGCGTTTCAGCCGGATCGAAGACGCTGAAGGACGCAATCAGCGAGGCAATGCGCGACTGGGTCACGAATGTGCGCACCACCCACTATTTGCTTGGAAGCGCTCTGGGCGCGCATCCCTATCCGACGATGGTTCGCGACTTTCATCGCTGCATCAGCCGGGAGATGAAAGAGCAGATTCTCGAGAAAGAAGGGCGATTGCCGGATGCGGTGATTGCTTGCGTGGGCGGAGGGTCGAATGCGATTGGGGCGTTCTACGAGTTTCTGCAGGATCGCGATGTACGGCTGATCGGCGTAGAGGCTGGTGGGACCGGGACCGAACTCGGGCAGCATGCGGCGCGTTTCCAGGGCGGAGTGCCGGGAGTGCTGCAGGGGACGCTGTCGTACATTTTGCAGGACGAAGACGGCCAGATCGCCCAGACCCACTCCGTCTCGGCGGGCTTGGACTACGCCTCCATCGGGCCCGAGCACGCATCCCTTCACGACTCAGGCCGAGCGGAGTACGTCTCCCAGGACGATGCGGCGACGATGGATGCAGTGGTGAAACTGGCAAGGACCGAGGGGATTCTGCCGGCGCTTGAGAGCGCACATGCCGTGGCGGAGTGCATCCGAATCGCGGGGACGTTCAAACCGCATGACATACTGATAGTGAACCTTTCAGGACGCGGCGATAAGGATATGGGGATTATTGCGCGGGAGCTGAAATTGTAGAGATGTTGATCCCCGGTCTCCAACTGCGAGGGACCGGGGGCACCCGCAGGGTTGTCAGGAAAGCGATTAGGATCCCAAAGATCTTGTTTTGAATTTGAGTTTCGAAACGTATGGCGTTGGAGTTCGAGCACAAGCCGGGCATGGTCGCATACATCACGACGGGGGATCCCGACGTGGAGACTTCGCTGAGAATCGCCATCGAAGCGATCGATGCGGGGGCGGATGTCATTGAGCTGGGAGTGCCGTTCAGCGATCCCCTGGCGGATGGGCCGGTGATCCAGCGAGCCAGCGAGCGTGCCGTGGCCCGGCATACGCGGATGGCCGACGTCCTTCGGGTGGCAAACGGGATTCGCACCGCGCGCGCCCAAGCCGGACTGGTCATCTTCACCTATCTGAATCCGATTCTGCGCTACGGCCTTTCCAGGTTTGTGGACGATGCGAAAGCGTCCGGAGCGGATGGCGTGCTAGTGATCGACCTCATCGTTGAAGAAGCCGGCGAGTATCTGGCCGAGATGGAACGCGCGGGGCTTGCGCCGATTTTCCTGGCAGCGCCAACCAGTCCCGACGATCGGCTTGAGGCTGTGGCGGCCCATGCCAAAGGATTTATCTACGCGATATCGCGAGTGGGAATTACAGGCAAGCAACAGAGCCTGACGGCCGATGCGGAGGCGCTGGTGAGCCGTATCCGGCGATGGAGCAAGCTGCCGGTGGCCGTGGGATTCGGCATCTCCAATGCGGAGCATGTGTCTCGCGTTGCGGAGTTTGCCGATGCAGCGGTGGTTGGCAGCGCAATTGTGGAGTTGATCGAGCGGTCAACTCCCGAAGCAGCACCGGAAGCTGTTGCTCGATTTATCAAGGGTCTACGCCAGCCTCAGGCGGCGTTGGCCCGGTGATGAAATAAGTCACCAGTTTCTAGTCGTCAGTTCTCAGCAGGCTTGCGGAAAGACGTTCGAGGCTGTGACCCGCAGCTGACTGATAACTGGAGACTGGAATCTGGCAACTGGCAACTCACGTAAAACGAGGATGAAATGACGCTGGAAGAATTGCGCGCACAAATCGATGATCTCGATCGGCAGCTCGTGGAGCTGCTGAGCGAGCGGGCTCGCGCCGCACTCATGATCGGCCACCTAAAGGTAAAAACCTCGCTTCCGGTCTATGAGCCGGCGCGCGAAAAGGTGATCTATCAGAACGTGCGCGCGGCGAACAAAGGGCCCTTGCCTGACATCGAATTGACGCACATCTACGAGCGAATCATCGACGTGATGCGGGCGCTGCAGCGGAACGAGTTGGCATCAGAACGAGCTGCCCTCAAGGGCCACGGCACTGGCGCACCGGAAGGCGAGCTTCCGGGATCGGCGCCCGAGACTGGGAAAGAAAAATGATCGTCGCAATGCAGGAGAAGGCCACCGAAGAGCAGATCGACTACGTGATCGAAGCAATGGTGGAAGAGGGAGTTGAGGTTCACCGCACCACCGGTGAGACGCAGACAATTCTTGCCGCTGTCGGACCAACCGCAGCTCTGGACCTAACGAAGTTCGAAAATCTTCCCGGCGTTCTCAAGGTTCATCGCATCAGCTCGCCGTACAAGCTGGCGGGCAAGGGATTCAGGCCCGAAGGCACCGTCGTCGAATTCGCCAACGGCGTGAAAATCGGCGGCGAGAAAGTTGCGGTGATGGCCGGGCCGTGTTCGATCGAGAACGAAGAGCAGATCTTCGAGATTGCGAAAAGCGTCAAAGCAGCCGGGGCAGGCTTTCTTCGTGGAGGCGCATTCAAACCCCGCAGCTCGCCCTACGCATTCCAGGGCCTGGGCATTCCCGGACTGAAGCTGATGTTCGAAGCCGCGCGCGCAAACGGCCTGCTCGTCATCAGCGAAGTCATGGAAATCTCGCAGATCGAACCGATGCTCCCCTACGTCGACTGCTTTCAGGTGGGAGCGCGCAACATGCAGAACTTCAATCTCCTTCGCGAACTCGGTCCCGCGAAGAAACCCGTTCTCCTCAAGCGCGGCATGGCGGCGACCATCGAGGAGCTGCTGCTTTCCAGCGAGTACATCATGAGCGGCGGCAACTACGACGTGATCCTATGCGAGCGCGGAATCAGAACCTACGAGACCGCGACGCGAAACACGATGGACATCTCGGCAATTCCCGTCGTGAAGAAGCTCTCGCATCTGCCCATCGTTGGAGACCCATCGCACGGCACCGGTCACCGCGACATGGTGGCTCCGATGGCGCGTGCCGCAGTGGCCGCCGGCGCCGACGGAATCATTGTCGAGGTCCATCCGAATGCGGACAAAGCCGCATCGGACGCCGCGCAAACTCTGTATCCGGAGCAGTTTGAAAAGCTGGTGGCGGAGTTGCGGGTGATTGCAAAGGCCGTCGGTCGCAGCATCTAGTTCTCGGATCGAGAGGCGTTCCTGATTCGGTTTGCACAATGCCGAATGCGGAACGCTTAGGTTGTCTGATACCGGCCAGGGCAGTATTCCTCTTCGCACTTCCGGGTCTTGTCGCGCACAAAGTTCCCGCGGTCACCTAGATCGCTGGTTCTCGCTCTCGTCGTTCGGGAGTGTTTCGAAGGCTTTGCCTGTCAGGACAAGCTAAGAGGGATTTCGCGAAGGGAAGTTGGGCGGACCTTCAGTCGCCGGTCACTTCGGCAAGTTGATCCGGGGCCATCATGGCCTTGGTTTCGATGGAGAGGCATTTGCCGAGTTCATCGAAGCCTTTGTCCCAGTGGGGGCGATCGTCGGCGCTCTGCGAGGTCAGAGCGTAGGTGGAAGTGCGGAGAATCTCGTACCAGATGTTCTGCGCCTGCCACAGGTTCAGGTCGAATGGCAATTCGGTGATGGTGCGCGCCATCGCGAGCGCGCGATCGAGCATCTCGAGCGAACCGGCAGACATCTGCAACTCAACCATTGCGCGTTTCATCCGCTGATCGGCGATATATGACAGCGTTGCAGTTTCAAGCTTCACCTTGTCAGACTTGGCGAGTTGCAGAAACGAGCGCAGCACCGCCTGATCAACCGGCTCGCCTTCGAGCGCGCGGCGGAGCCCGGCATTGATGGCAAACTCAGCCGCGAGCGTAAGCGCGGGCGGCTTAGGCAGGCCCGCTTGCGAGAGGTAATGAAGAAGACTGGCATGATCTTCGTAGATATTCGTTAGTGAGCTCTCAATATCCCACAGGGTTGAGTTGAGAATGAGCTGCACGATACGCCGCTGTTCGTCGCTGAAGAGCGACGTGAGCGAGTAGTCGACGTGCCCATAGTAGCGATCAATAGAACGGATCACGTCAGGGAAGTCGGCGCGCACCACCTGTTCTGACGTCTGTTGAACGAAGCTCTCGAACTGGCCGGCGTCCTCGTCGATATACGGCTTAACGGCGGCGGTGATGTTCTGATCGCCGAAGTGCAGAACGGCAAAGCTAAAACTCTGTTCTTTTTCTGTGATCGCACTGGTGATGTGGGCGCGTCCGAGGGCGAGCCTGCCGCGACCTGAGCTGAAAACTTCGTATGAAATACGGCGTACGCGGTAGCAGAAGAGCTCTGTTTCTTCCGCAAAAGCAGAAAAGACGCTGCTGATGGCGAAGTGCGCCGCTACCTGCTCAAGGCCAAGCTGAAGGGGAAGGACTTTGTCCTGGTAGATGCGCGCGCCGTCTCCGGCGGCGGCGACGTTCGACTTTGCTTCGGCCAGCGTTTTGAGGAATGCGGGTTCCAGATCGGCGGCGTGCTCGCCGAAGAGCTCGCTGGCGAGTTGCAGTGCTCGCGCGGCGTAGGCGATGACCTGCACGGTCTCGATGCCGGAAATGTCGTCGAAGAACCAGCCGCAGCTTGTGTACATGAGCTGTGCGTGACGCTGCATCTCCATCAACTGCATGGCCCGGACGCGCTCAGTTGCGGTGAGTGGGCGCTTCTGATGCGCAGTGAGGAATCGATCGACTGCCACTTCGCTGCGGTCGAGGATCACTTCAATGTAAGCATCGCGCGCGGCCCAGACGTCAGAGAAGAGCTTCGATCCTTCTTCCTGAGTCAGCGGCGTGATGGCATCGCGCAGGTCGTCGAGCGCCTTGCGGAGCGGAGCACGCCACTTCTGGTTGAAGCCGGGTTTGCCGCCATTGCAACCGCAGTCGGAACGCCAGCGTTCGACGCCGTGTGCGCAGCTCCACGAGGTATTCTCGACGATCTCGCATTCCCATTCAGGCGGAAACTGAGCGAGGAAATTGGAGTAGTTGGTAAGCTTGACGGTCTTGTCCTGCTCGAGGAGCTTGACCGCGTAGGCGAGAGCCATTTCGCCGTGACGATGATGGTGGCCGTAGGACTCTCCGTCAGTGGCGACACTTTCCAGCTGCGGCTGTGCGTTATCTTCGAAGCCAGCCTTGAGGCGGGCGGCAAAGGTCTCACCGGAGTTCAGCAAACCTTCAAAGGCGATCGCGCGCGATGTGGGTCCGTCGTAGAAGAAGATGGCAATGGAAACGCCGGAGTCGAAACGCATCAGATACGGTCGCGTGGTGTCGACGGAATTGCCAAGAGGCGTAGTCCAGGCTGGGTCGGTATCGGTTGCGTCCTGCCTGAGGGGGCGAACCCGTTTGCACTGGCTGGGAGCAAGAATGGTGAACTTGATGCCGTGTTGGGCGAGGAGTTCGAGACTCTCGGAATCAACGGCCGTCTCGGAAAGCCACATGCCTTCGGGCGCAGAGCCGTAGTGGCTCTCGTAGTCGGCGATGCCCCAGCGAATCTGCGTGATCTTGTCGCGCTGGCTGGCGAGCGGCATGATGACGTGGTTGTAAACCTGCGCGACGGCAGAGCTGTGGCCGCCATTCAACCTGCGGCTTCGCCGTTCGCCGTCGAGGATCATGCGGTAGGTACGGGGGGCGTTTCCCTTCAGCCAGCTCATCAGCGTGGGGCCAAAGTTGAAGCTCATTCGCGAGTAGTTGTTGACGATGCGGATGATCTGGTTCTTGTTGTTCACGGTGCGGGCCGCGCCGTTGGTGGCGTAGCTCTCGGCGCAGACGCGCTCGTTCCAGTCGTGGTACGGCGCCGCGGAATCCTGGGTCTCGACTGTCTCGAGCCATGGGTTCTCACGCGGAGGCTGATAGAAGTGCCCGTGGATGCAGATGTATCGTTTCGCTGCGGCCATGCTTTCCGGGTGCAGGTATGAAAATGAGCGTTCCTGATTATTGTAGGCGCATTCGCGGGATTGTTTCGCCGAGCGAATTGGCGTTTTGCAATTGAATCTGGCTACTTTTCCTGCTCGACGGCACGGCCTGCGGGGGGAGTGCCTCTGGCCAGATCGCACGCGCGCCACATGTACCAGCTCGCGACGGAGCGGAAGGGACGCCACTTTTGCGCACGACGAAAGAGCACGTCGGGCTTGGGCAGGTCCGTTGCTTCCAGAGGGCGGCTCTTCGGCACCCGCTGAAATGTCAGGGCGAATCCTTTGCGGACGCCATAGTCGGTGACGGGAAGTACGTCGGGGCGTCCGAGGCGGAAGATGAGGAGCATCTCGACGGTCCAGGGGCCGATGCCACGCACTTCGGTCAGGCGCTCGACAATGTCGGCATCGGGCATCTTGAGGATCGCCTTATGCGTCGGTACGGTCCCGTCGATAGTCTTCGCGGCGAGGTCGCGAAGGGCTTTGATCTTGTTGCCGGAGACGCCGGCAGCGCGCAGAGGCTCGTCGGGTGTGTCGGCCAGCTGCTGAGGCGTGGGATCTCCGTGGAAGAACTCGCGAACGCGGCGGTGGATGGCTGCTGCCGCCTTACCGTGAAGCTGTTGATAGAGGATCGATTCGAGGAGCGACTCGAATGGTGACGGCGAAGGGTCGAGACGCAGACGAAATTCTCCAGCCTTGTCGATGAGCGCTCCCAGTTTGGGGTCGCTGGCACACAGATGCGCTACGGCCTCTGCCGGGTCGAAGGGAAGCTTCCTGCTCTTTCCGTCATGAATCATGGAGAAACCAGTCTATCGAATGGCGGCTTCGAATAACATTCTTGTGACCGACTAATCCTGGAGTTATCGACATGAAAATGCGTCCGGGCTCGCAGACCGGGTTTCTTCTGTGCGGAAAAGAATGGAGCGATGGAGAAGCGCTCGAGGTTCGCTCACCGTGGGATCAAGGGCTGATTGGAAAAGTCACTGTCGCAAAGCGTTCCGACGCGCGCGAGGCGGTGAATCATGCAGTCGCCAGCCTGCGGCGTACGAGGGCACTGCCGCGCTGGAAGCGGCGCGAGATCCTGGAAGACATCGCAGCCGCACTGATTGAACAGAAGGAGCGTTTCGCGAATCTGATCGTGGCCGAAGCGGGGAAGCCTCTGCGCCTTGCGAGGACGGAGGTGGACCGTGCGGTGCTGACGTTCAAGACGGCGGCCGAAGAGGCTGCGCGGCTGGGTGGGGAGACCATCCCGCTGGATCTGACGGAGGGCAATGAAAACCGCTGGGGACTGGTGCAGCGGTTTCCTGTGGGACCGGTGCTGGCGATCACCCCGTTTAACTTTCCGCTGAACCTCGTGGCGCACAAGGTGGCTCCGGCGCTGGCGGCGGGATGCCCAATCCTGATCAAGCCATCACCGCAGACGCCGTTTACCGCGCTGGCGTTAGGTGAAGTGATCTTGAAGGCGGGATGGCCGGAGGAGGCAATTGCGATTCTACCGCTGGAGAACGCGGACACGGCGTGGCTTGCGGAGAAAGAGGATCGCATCAAGCTCGTGAGCTTTACCGGTTCTGCGAAGGTGGGCTGGGAGTTGAAGGCACGGTCCGGACGTAAGCGCGTTCTGCTGGAGCTTGGCGGCAACGCTGCGCTCATCATCCACAGCGACTATCGCGATCTGGACAGCGCCGCCGAGCGCACTGCTCATGCAGCATTTGGATATGCGGGGCAGTCGTGCATCAGCGTGCAGAGGGTGTTTGTAGACAAGAGCATTTTTCAGACCTATCTGTGGAAGCTGGTCGAGGTGGCGGGAAAGCTGGTCTCGGGCGATCCTTCGCAAGAAGCGACGGACCTGGGTCCGATGATCAGACCAGGAGAGGCCGAGCGGATCGAATCGTGGATCAAGGAGGCGGTGGCGGCAGGAGCCCGGCTGATTGACGGCGGAGAACGCAAGGGCAACTTGATCTCGCCTGCAATTCTCACCGGTACCAAGCAGGGAATGAAGCTTCGCGATGAAGAGGTGTTCGGGCCGGTGGTTGTGGTTGAGCCTTACACCGATTTCGAGGAAGCGCTGGCTGAGGTGAACCACTCGCGATTCGGACTGCAGGCGGGATTGCTGACGCGCGATGCCGGACGGATTCTGACTGCTTACCGGGAACTTGACGTCGGTGCGTTGATTGTGGGAGACACGCCGGCGTGGAGGCTGGACCCGATGCCGTATGGCGGCGTGAAAGATTCAGGCCTGGGACGCGAGGGTATTCGCTCGGCAATCGAGGAGATGACGGAGCCGCGAATGCTGGTGATGACAGGCATGAATTAAAGGCGTCGAAAGAACGAGAGCTGACGGCTGAGATGGCGGTGAACATCTGTGCGGAATCTGTCGTTTCTGATTTGCTTCGTCGTTCTGACTTTTAGTGTTCGTGCGCAAACCACTGTAAGCGTGGCGCAGCTGGAGCACTTTCTGACATCGTCGCGTGCGGCGAAGCTATCTGACCTGGAGATTGCGGAGAGACTCAGCAGGGTTGATCTGTCGGAAGAGCTCACGGCAAGCACTCTGAAGCGTATTGTCGCTCAGGCACATCCGGGACCGGAGACGCAGCAGCAACTTGAGATTCTTACTGCCGCCTCTATGATTCAGGCTCCGCCTGCGGAGAACTTGGTGAACGAGGTCCCTCCAGATCAGGAAGCCCAGGCGAGGATCCTCAACTCCGCGCACGCCTACGCGCAAGGGGCGATCCGCCTCATACCCGACTTCCTGGCCATCAGGGAAACTCGCAGCTTCAACAACCTCCCCCTCGCCACGACAAAGAAACATCAGAAACCCCAAATCGAAATGCATTTCGCCAGCAATGCGCGGCGCGAAATCGCCGTCCGAAAAGGAAGAGAAGTCAGTTCAGCCGTAGCTGGCAAAGGCCTGGGGGATGCTCTGGTTACCTCCGGCTTGTCGAGTTGGGGCGAGTTTGGCGCGATGCTCGCCGTGATCTTCGGCGATAGCTCTAACGATTCGATGCACTGGATGCGCTGGCAGAAAAGCGCGTCGGGCACCCGGCTGGCGGTCTTTCGGTATGAAGTCCCGCGCCTGGCGTCGCACTACACCGTCGACTTTTGTTGCTATCGCCAATCGGAAGATGATCCCACCGAGCATTCCTCCAAAGATCAGCCCGCATATCATGGTGAACTTTCGATCAATCCTGCAACTGGCGAGATCGATCGAATCACGGTAGAAGCCGAACTGGCCGAAAGCGACCATGTGAGCCAGTCCGCGCTTGCTGTTCAATATGGGCATGTGATCATTAGTGGACGCAGCTATCTGTGTCCTGTCCGAAGCGTAGCCGTTACCGAGCTCTACAATGCCGATATGCAAAAGGACTATGGCATCGGCCTCGAACGGCACGTCAACGATGTAGAGTTCACGAACTACCGGAAATTCGGTTCAACCGCGCGCATTTTGCCGGACGAGGACGGCGCAGGACAGCGTTAGCAGGAATTCTTTGAAAACATTGGCTGCCCAATTCTGAGAAGATCAGTTGATATGGATCTGGGACTGAAGGACAAACTCATTGTCGTAACTGGTGGCGGCGCTGGTATTGGCGCTGGAATCTCTCGCGCCTGCCTGGATGAGGGAGCGCAGGTTGTTGTGCTGGGACGGCCTTCGGAGAATGTCCAGGCCTTCATGGCAGAGATGAAGGCTGCGTCGGCGCCGTGCCATTTCGTCGAGGCGCAACTCGAAGATCTCGACCGCTGCAGAACCGCTATACGGGAGATCGAGCAGCAGCACGGCGACATCTACGGGCTGGTAAACAATGCGGGCATCAATGACGGAGCCGGCCTTGAGAATGGCAGCGTCGATCGCTTTGTCGAGAGCTTGCAGAAGAATCTGATTCACTACTACGCCCTGGCACACTACTCGTTGAGTTCTCTGAAGCGCACGCAGGGCGCAATTGTGAATATCAGTTCCAAAGTTGCGTTGACGGGGCAGGGCAATACGTCTGGTTACGCAGCGAGCAAGGGCGCACAGCTTGCGTTGACGCGCGAGTGGGCGGCAGAGCTGCTGAAATATAACGTCAGGGTGAACGCAGTTCTTCCTGCAGAGGTGATGACGCCACTCTATCGCAGGTGGCTCGATACGCTGGGCGATCCTGATGCGGAGCTCAAGCGGATTACGGACAAAATTCCGCTGGGCCATCGCATGACGCTGGCGTCAGAGATTGCCTCTGCCGCGGTGTTCCTGCTATCGCCGACGCAATCGGGACACACGACGGGCCAGCAACTGATTGTTGACGGTGGATATGTGCATCTCGATCGCGCGCTGACTTAACTCGTGAGTCTACCGGCGCACATCTCGTCTGATGATGGCGCGTGCCGCTGCCAGGCGGAGTCTCACGATAGAGATGCGAATGTTCTGCATCTGCTCTGAGTCCAGAATTGCTGTGTTGTTCTCTACGTAATCCGCCATCTCCATCAGCACGCCAGCGTCGCGGAAAGCTACTCTGGGCACAGCAGACCACATCGATGGGAAGGCTTCTGGCTGTCCGAGTCCGCTGGCTGCCCAGACTCGCCTGCATTCGGGACTCGTGCGAGCTACGATCGCTTGCCATGAACGACGATTGCGAAGGTGCATCCGGACGAACCAGCTTGCCAACACTGCTGTAATCAGCAGGAACATGGCGACCTGAACTGGAATGAGAATGGCCGTGCTTTCTCGTCCCGGACTTACGCCGAGGAGGCGGACAAGTTCCCCTCGTCTTCTTCAGCGTAGAGGCGGGCGCGTGGATCGGACAATGATACTTAGGTGGCATTAAATGAGCTACTTAGGTCGCTTGAGCCCCGTCGGATGTGACTCGATTCAGGCCACTTCAGGGGCTGATGCGGGGTCGAATTGAACATCGAAATGCAAGTTATCCCAGCTGATTAGGTTTGATACTGCGCATCCTGTCACATTGATGTGGCATGGCCACAGGGATATGGCATACTTCTGTGGTCGTACCACAGGACACCGTTAGGGAGTAGTCGATGTCGCCGGAAAAACTTGATCTGCTGCAAGGCACCCTTGATCTGATGGTCCTGCAGACTCTCACCGTGATGGGCTCGATGCATGGCTATGGAATCGCGCGACGCATCGAGCAAGTGAGCGCCGATGAGGTGCTATTGAACCAGGGGACGATTTACGCATCTCTCGTGCGCCTGGAACAGAGGGGATGGATCTCTTCGCACTGGGGAACCTCTGATAACAATCGCAAGGCGAAGTTTTATGCCATCACCGCAACAGGCAAACGGCAGCTTGCGGCCGATGCACGCTACTGGGAACGTCTGAAGGACGTGATGGAGCGGGTGCTCACCATGGACAAATCCGCTGAAGGAGCGGATGCGTGAGCGAGTCGTTGAGGCTGCTGAAGAGGATCTGGGCTTTTGTCCGCAGAGAACACCTGGACGATGACCTGGAAGACGAACTCGCCGCGCATCTGCAGTTCGCCATTGACGACAACATCGCAAGAGGTATGACGCCAACGGAAGCACGGCGTGCAGCACTGATCAGCATTGGCGGCATGGACCACGCCCGCTACAAACACCGCGAAGCACGAGGCTTTATGACTCTGGATATTTTCAAGCAGGACTTCAAATACACGCTGCGTACACTGTGGCACGATCCGAGCTTCACCGTCGTCGCTGTCCTGATCCTGGCGCTTGCTATCGGGGCGAATATTGCGGTGTTCAGCGTGGTGAATACACTGCTGCTGAGACCTCTTCCCTTTCCGAACGCGCACGAGCTGGTGTGGATAGCTCCGCCGCCGACCAAGTGCGGTATGTCGTGCGCTACTTATTCGACGGACGCGTACGACGAATTCCGGACAAACAGCCGCTCTTATCAGGACGTGACGGGATATTTTGCGTTTTCCGGAGCGGATAACCTAAGCCTGAATTTAGGGGGCGCACCTCTGCCCGCGACCAGCATTGACGTCATTCAGAATTTCTTCCAGGTGCTCGGAGTGCAGGCGCAGATGGGCCGCGTTTTCACGCCTGAAGATGCACGGAACGGCGCAGCTCCTGTTGTTCTACTTTCGAATGCATGGTGGAAGCGGCAGTTCAACGCCGACCCGAAAATCGTGGGCAAGGCATTCGACATGAATGGCAAGCAGACGACCGTGATCGGCGTTCTGCCGGCTTCGTTCGACTTTGGCGCAGTGTTCGCACCCGGCACGAAGGTGGATGCCATTACTCCGTTGAATCTGTACGGGCCTCCGCGCAACTGGGGCAACATCATCACCCTGATCGGACGCACGAAGCCGGGCATAACTCTCGGGCAGGCGGTAGACGAAGCTGTGCGCGTTGCTCCGACGATGTGCTGGAACAATCGATTTCCGGAAAGTTGCGGCAACTATAAAGGCGCTGTTGTTCCGGTTCCGCTCAAGGACTACATCGGCGGCAAGCTTAGGCGTTCGCTAATCGTGCTTTGGAGCGCAGTGGGCGCAATCCTGCTGATTGCTTGCGTGAATCTCTCGAACCTGCTGCTGGCACGTGCGGCTGCGCGCGCAAAAGAGTTCGCAATGCGCGGTGCACTCGGAGCGAGCCGCGGGCGGATTGTGCGGCAGCTGCTGACCGAGAGTCTGGTGCTATCCAGCATGGGAGCGATCTTTGGATTCATGCTGGCTGCTGTTTTGGTGGAGTGGCTCGCGCACCAGGGCGCAATCGCGCTGCCTCTGCTGAGCACTCTGCACATGGACGGAGCTGCACTGGGGTGGACTGTACTGATCTCGTTCTTTTCCGCAACGATCTTCGGCATCGTGCCGGGATTGCGCATGGCGGGAGGAAATGTTTACGAGTCTCTCAAGGATGCTGGCCCCGGCGCGTCGGCGAGCCGCAAGCATGAGCGGATCAGGTCGGTGCTGGTGGTGTCTGAGGTGGCGCTGGCTTGCATGCTGCTGGTGGGAGCCGGCCTTCTACTGCGCAGCTTTGTGAATGTTCTGAAGGTGGATCTTGGATTCGAACCGGATCATGCTGCGGCGATCAAGGTGGACTACGACGACAACGTGCCCAATGACAAAGATGGAAGTCTGAGCTCGCAGAAGCGAGGAGTGATCTTCCAGCAAATTTTGACTCGAATCGGCTCCTTGCCGGGGGTGGAGGCTGCGGGCTTCACCGACTATTTGCCGCTTGGGCAGAACCGCTCGTGGGGGCTGCCTTATCCAAAGGGCCTGAAACCGCCTCAAGGCGTGGATGGGCCGCTCGTGTACGTGATCACGCCGGGTTACATGCGTGCGATGGGGACGCCCATTCGTGGACGTGACTTCGCCTGGTCTGACGCTCCGAAAGGCGAGCAGGTGGTGATGATCAACAAGAGCTTCGCGCAATACCTGGCGAATCTTAATGCATGGTCTGACCGGGACGCGCTCAACAAGCCGCTCGGCAACGGCGGGGGGCCAGATCTGCATATCGTAGGGATCGTGGACGACGTGCATGAAGAGAATGTCGACGGTGATGCGGGCTGGCAGATCTATTACCCGATGACCCAGGCAGGGCCGAGCGCGGCTGAACTGGTTGTGCGCACCAGGATGAATCCTTCGATGCTGGCGGGGCCTGTGCTGGCCTCGCTGCGCGAGATGAATCCGAAGCAGCCTGCCAATGAATTCAGGCCGATTCGGCTGCTGGTGAATCATGCGGTCTCGGGCAGACAGTTCTTCATGCTTCTCGTCGTGTCATTCGCGGGGCTGGGATTGTTGCTTGCGGCACTGGGAATCTATGGCGTCATCTCGTACTCGGTGACTCGCCAGACGCAAGAGATTGGTATCCGGATGGCGCTCGGCGCGACGGCGGGCCATGTGCGCGGCAGAATTCTCAGGAGTACGCTGCAACTGGCATTGGTGGGCATCGTCATCGGCGTCGGTGCATCGCTGGCTGGGGCGAAGCTGATTGCCGCACTGCTGTTCGGCACGTCGCCATGGGATGCAATCACGTATGGAAGCATGGCGCTTCTGTTGCTGATGATCGCGGCGCTTTCGGGTTACATTCCAGCGTTTCGCGCTTCGCGAATCAACCCGACGGTGGCGCTGCGAACCAATTAGTCGTTCGCTTCAGTCATGGATGCAAAGACCCCGCTTGATGGCGGGGTCTTTGCGTTCGTGTTCGCAGGCGAGAATTCGATTGCGCTCCTATCCGAGGCCCACGTATGCTTCTGGCGCTGCCCGCCTTCCCCGTTGCTCTGCTTCGGGCGGCTACCTCTAAGGAAATACTGCAAGGAGCACGCAAGATGTGCGGAATTGTGGCCCTCTACTCGCGCCGCGAGCCGGTCTCTCCGGCGGTTCTTGAAAAGGCAACGAAACGTCTTTATCATCGCGGCCCTGACGGGCAGCACCAGTGGATCAGCCGGGATGGCCGCGTCGGACTGGGGCATGCGCGGCTGAGCATCATCGACCTTGCGACAGGCGACCAGCCCATTTCGAGCGAAGATGACAGAACTCACCTTGTTGCAAACGGCGAGTTCTACGAATACGAATCGATCCAGCGGGAACTGGAGGGGCGCGGTCATCATCTGCGGACACGGTCAGACAGCGAGATTGCGCTGCACCTATATGAAGAGGTGGGAGTGCATTGCGTGCACCAGCTCCGCGGCGAGTTTGCATTTGTCATCTGGGACGAGAAGCAGCAGACGCTTTTTGCTGCTCGCGACCGGTTCGGCATCAAGCCGCTGTTCTATGCGTGGCACAACGAGAAGCTCTACATCGCGTCGGAGGTGAAGGCGCTCTTTACTGCCGGTGTGCCGGCACGATGGGACGAAGAGAGCGTCTTCAACTCATTCACCTTTGGCGGGCACCAGATGCGAACGCTCTACGATGGAGTGTTTCTGGTTCCGCCAGGACACTACCTTGTTGTGACGGAGAAGCATTTTCAGATCACGCGCTACTGGGACTTCAACTATCCCCTTGGAGATACGAGCAGCAACAGAAGCGACGCTGATTACATCGCCGAGTTCCGGCATGAACTGGAGGAGGCAGTTCGCATACGGTTGCGTGCTGATGTTCCGGTGGGCGTTTACCTGAGTGGCGGGCTCGACTCGTGTTCAGTGCTTGGACTGGCTGCGCGCCACCATCCCGATCCGATTCAGGCGTTCACGCTTACGTTTGAGGATGTTGCGTACGATGAAGGGCCGATTGCCGAAGAAATGGCGGCGCTGGCGGGTGCAAAGTTCCACACCATCCCTATCAACCAGAACGCGCTGGCTGAGAACTTCGCGGACGCGATCCTGCAGTCGGAGATGCTGTGCGTGAATGCGCACGGGGTGGCGAAGTTCCTGCTGAGCAAAGCGGTGCGCGATGCCGGATACAAGGTGGTGATTACCGGCGAGGGCTCCGATGAGATTCTTGGCGGGTATGCGCATTTCCGTCGCGACATGCTGCTCTACAACCGCGAAGGGCAGAATCCGGCGGAGATCGAACAACTGCTGAAATGGCTGAACGACAACAATGCGGTCTCGCGCGGTCTGCTGCTGCCTGACGGCGATACTGGTGATCTGGATGCGGTTCGACGCATCCTGGGCTACGTCCCTTCTTGGTTCGAGACATTCTCGTCACGTGCGGTTAAATCAGCCCCGCTGTTGGCAGATGCCTTCAGCTGCAAATTCAAGCACCGTGAAAGCTACATGCAATTGCTTTCGGACATCGACGTTCCGGGTCAGCTGAAGGGCCGCGACGCACTGAACCAGTCGCTGTATCTGTGGGGAAAGTCGGTGCTGGCGAACTACATCCTGACCATGCTGGGAGATCGCATGGAGATGGGCCACTCGATTGAAGGGCGCGTGCCCTTTCTCGATCACCGGGTGGTGGAGTGCATCTGCAGGCAGCCCGTAAACATGAAGATTCGCGGGCTCACGGAGAAGTACGTGCTGCGCGAGTCGGTGCGCGATGTCATTACGGACACGGTGTACAAGCGGCAAAAGCATCCGTTCCTGAGCCCGCCGGCTACTCTTAATCCGGACCAGACCTTCCATGTCTATGTGCAGGACCTGCTTCGTGGGAAGACGATGGCGTCGATTGGATATTTCAACCAGAAGGAAGTCGTGAAGATGCTGGATCGCATTCACACCATGGATGCGGGTGCGCGCACGGCCTACGATCAGATTCTGATGCCGCTAGTGAGCATGTGCGTCATCCACGAAGGATTTGGCATGGCTTGCTGAGCCGATGTCAGAAACGCCGTAGTGTATACTCCCGTGGTTATGCTGACACGACTCCCGAAGCTTCTCTTTGCCGCATCTATCCTCCTTGTGACCGCACCCACGTATGCGCAAAATGCGCAGCCCAAACCAAAGCCAGAAGACACTGAGATCTGGAAACCTGAGCCAAAGGTAGTTACACCCGCCGCCGAGTGCAACGCGCCGCCATCCGACGCAGTAGTTCTTTTCGACGGTAAAAACATCGATGAGTGGGTGAACGTAAAGGACGGCTCTGCTGCTAGCTGGGATGTTCATGATGGCGTGATGACCGTGAACAAGAAGGGCGGCAACATCGAGACCAAGCGCAGCTTCAAGAATTATCAGCTGCACGTGGAGTACAAGATTCCTGCCAGCATCACCGGCACAGGTCAGGGCCGGGGCAACAGCGGCATCTTTCTCGCAGGCACAGGTCCCGGCGACGATGGCTACGAGCTTCAGGTGCTCGATGGCTACAACAATCCAACCTACGTGAACGGGATGGTGGGCAGCCTCTACAAGCAGGCGATTCCGCTCGCCAACCCCAGCCGCAAACCCGGCGAGTGGCAAGCATACGACATCGCCTGGACTGCTCCCACGTTCAACGAAGATGGCTCAGTGAAAACACCGGCCTACGCGACCGTCTTCCTGAATGGCGTGCTGGTCGAGAATCACTTCGAGCTGAAGGGACAGACGCTCTATATTGGCAAGCCGTTCTATAAGAAATACGACAGTGCGCCGGTCAAGCTGCAGGCTCACGGAGACAAGAGCGAGCCAATGAGCTTCAGGAACATCTGGATTCGCGAACTGCCGTAGATCTCGCTATCGCTGCGTTGTCGCCATCGCCTGCGTCTTCGCCATTCTCACGGCATTTCTGAGAGCGGTAGCGAATTCGCGGGCAGCGACATCGTCTGCAAAAGTGAGCCCGAACGCCTCGACCTGGTCCTGGAACTGCCCGTAGTCGGCGGAGCTGTGGGGGCCGGGGCTGAGGTGTTCGAGCTTTTCGCGATCGTAGACAAGCGCCGGGAACTTCTTGCCGGGCATTCCCACCACGACGATCATAGTGGCGTCGCCCTGATCACCGGGCTTATATGCCTGAGGGGCGGCGGGGTCAGTGAAGACGCGATCCTCGCTCACGATGTTTTCGTCAACGGCGGTCAGCGGAACCGTGATTGAGGCAAGCGGAAAAGCGTACCGGTACCAGGTTGTCTTTCCGTCCTCCTGTCTGGGCAGCGCGCAGACAGGACTCGGCATGTTGGGTTCGATCACGAGCGTCTGGCCGTCGAGCACCACGATGCTGCCCGAGGCGGTGTAGGCGGTTTTCATCTCGGCCATCCGCGATGGGATGTCCTGAGCACTGCAGTTGACCGACGAAACGGCAACGAGACAACCAAGCAAGAAGCAATACAAGGTCTTCATGGATTGAACCTGTGTTTAAGGATTGAGCCTGTGTTTTCTCAATCCTGAGCCCCTTTCGCCGTAAGTCAACGCCGCCTCCCACGTCCGTTGCATTACCAACAACACAGGCCAAAGGTCGTTGCCTGGACGTTGAGCTTTCGTTCCCATAAAGGCGTCTGCCGATTAACTCTTTTCTGACTTATGGATTAGTGCAGTAGAACAACAGCCGGATCGTCCTCGTTCTGCGAGCACCCGGGCCTCTATTTCTATGCATCTCCCACCTTTGTGTTATGCGGCGCAACACTTTACCCGGCGCTGTTTTTGAACGATCAGGGAAGCACAAAATGACCACGCTTATCAAAAGTTCGATGATTCCGCTCAACGATGCTGTTCTTTGCCTCGACTGCAGCTGTGTCAGCAATGCCAACCATCAATGTCCTGCCTGCTCGTCGCACGCCCTCATGAATCTGAGCGCAGTGCTCGATCGCCCAGAAGAATCCCTCGACGCGAATCAACTTGCCGTCGCGGCGTAGAGCTGCGCCTCAGGTTCTTTATCCACTACACTGTGGGGTGGCCACGACTTCTGCACGTCAGGTTCGGAAGATTCGCATCTGGCTCGTCCTCTTTGTAATTGGGCTGGTTTTGAGCGGCATCACGGCATTCCCACTGGAACGCGAGACGGCAATCCTGAATCAGATGTTCCACGTTGCTCCGGCTGCGCCGTCCACGGGTGAACCTGCACTCAACGTCTGGCTCCGCCGCGTGCACGAAGGCATTGTGCGCACTAACCAGTCATATCCATTTATGGCCTACGGAACTGACTGGCTGGCCTTCGCTCATCTCGTTATCGCTATCGCCTTTATAGGTCCGCTCATCGACCCGGTGCGCAACAAGTGGGTGCTCCAATTCGGCATCATCGCCTGTGCCGGAGTCATCCCTCTGGCGCTCATCGCTGGACCCATCCGCGGGATACCACCCTACTGGCGGCTTATTGACTGCAGCTTCGGCATCCTTGGAGTGATTCCTCTGCTCATCTGCCTGCGCCATGTTCGCCAGATCGAAGGCGCGGCTTAGGTCCGTTTCCTACAATTGAAGTGCGTGAGCGAAGACAAGCCTGCAATTCCGGAAGTGACGGCGGCCATCGTCGACACCATCGCAGCCATCTCGACGCCTCCTGGTCGCGGGGGGATAGGCATCGTACGCCTCAGCGGGCCTGACTCCGCTTCCATCGCCGCGCAGCTAGTCCGCCTCCGCGAGCCACTCGAGCATGGCCGAGCCCGTCTTGCGGCCGTGCTCGACGAAACTAAACCTGATGGAGCCGGGTCCGGTGGAGCTTGCGACCAGATAGACCAAGCCATGGTCACTTTCTTCGCCGCCCCTAATTCTTATTCCGGCGACGACCTGGTCGAGATCGCTGCGCATGGGTCTCCTGTGGTTCTCGAACTGCTCCTTCGCCGCGCCCTGTCGCTGGGGGCGCGACTTGCTGAACCCGGCGAGTTTACCGAGCGTGCGTTCCTTTCCGGCAAGCTCGATCTGACCCAGGCGGAGGCTGTCCGCGACCTTATCGAAGCCCAGACTCTGACCCAGGCCCGCCAAGCCGCCAGCCAGATGGGTGGAGCACTGAGCCGCCGAGTTGCACCGATGAAGCACTCGCTTGTCGAGTTAATCGCGCTGCTTGAGGCCGGCATCGACTTTGGAGAAGACGACGTCGACATAACTCCGCAAGCTGAGATTGCCCGCCGTATCAATGAGCTAATCCCGCCGCTGGCCGCCCTCGAAGCCTCGTTCGCTCGTGGACGCATTGTCCATGACGGACTGACTATCGCGATTGTCGGCCGCCCTAACGCGGGAAAGAGCTCCCTGTTCAACCGGCTCGTTGAACGCGATCGCGCCATCGTCACCGCCATTCCCGGAACTACGCGCGATCTTGTAACCGAGCGCATCTCCCTCGATGGCATCCCGCTGGAGCTTGTCGACACGGCGGGCCTTCGCGACACACTTGAAGAAATCGAACAGCTGGGTATCGAACGGTCCCGCCAGGCTCTCGCCGACGCAGCGATCGTCCTCATCGTTCTCGATGCAACTCAGCCTCTGAATCACGAGGAGCGCACCTTGCTCGCTGCCGTCCGGGACCGCAGCGCCCTGGTTGCCATCAATAAAAGCGACCTGGCCACAGACCAGCAGGGACAAGTTGCCATGCACACCGACCAGTCGGCTGCCGAGGAGTTTTGCCTCCCCTCGGTGGCCACTTCCGCCATCACTGGCGACGGAATCAGCACTCTCCGCGAAAAGATCCTTCAACTCGCCGCTGGCGGGGCTGCCGCGGAATCGGGCTTGCTGACCAACCTTCGCCAGCAGCAGACCATCGTCACTGCACGGACCGCGCTGGAAGACAGCCTCCGCGCCAACGAGACTGGCATTCCCCATGAGATGATCCTGCTCGACCTCTATCGGTCTTTGTGGGCTCTCGACTCTCTCACCGGGCAAACCACTCCGGACGACATACTCAATCTCATCTTCAGCACTTTCTGCATCGGAAAATGACCTTGATTCGTTCGAGGCCCCGGTTCTCACCTCGACCTCATCCCCTATAGTTCTCTAGACGGCTACACTCGAGAGTCTTTCGCATGCTACTCGCCACGCTCGGCGTGCTCACCATACTCGCTCTGATGACGGCTATCCTTAGTAAGAGGGTGTCTCCCATTGTCGCGCTGGTCGTGGTGCCGGTGATTGCTTCCTTGCTCGGCGGGTTTGGAATGCGAACAGGGAAGTTCATGATCTCCGGGATCGAGAGCATAGCCGGCGTAATTGGCATGTTCGTTTTCGCAATCCTCTTCTTCGGCACCATGACAGATGCCGGCATGCTGAAGCCGTTTATTGCGTGGCTGCTGCGAATCATCGGACGCAAGCCCTCACGCATTGTTCCCGGGACCGCACTGTTGGCCCTGCTTGTGCACCTTGACGGATCGGGTGCTGTTACATTCCTTGTCACCATTCCCGCGGTCCTGCCGCTCTACGACGAACTCGGAATCGATCGACGCATTCTCGCCTGCGTTGCATCCATGGCAGCGGGCGTCAACTTTCTTCCGTGGACTGGACCTACGCTCCGGGCTTCAGCAGCGCTCCATGTATCAGCGTCTGCCCTTTTTACCCCACTTATCGCCGTGCAGCTTGTCGGACTCGCCTTTGTTTTTGGAACGTCCTGGTGGCTTGGAAGGCGGGAGGAGCGCCGATTGAGCGAACATCCCGTTCGGGCAGGTGCTCTTCTGATTGGGTCTGACTCCGGTGCAGAAGCGAGCCGTCCTCGCTTCTTTCTGCTCAATGTCGTGATCACTCTGGTTGTTCTGGGCACCATGATCAGCGGACGCATCGATCCTGCGATTGCATTCATGCTTGGAACTGTGATCGCATTGACTCTCAATTTCCCGAGCCTGAAAGGGCAACAAGAACGGATTACCGCTCATGCGCCAGCAGCTATCCTCATGGCCAGCATTCTCTTCGCCGCCGGATCGTTCACGGGCATCATGAAGGGAACAGGCATGGTCACCGCCATGGCTTCGGCGGTTGTCAGCCATTTGCCGCAGCACGGAATCCGTCTTATCCCGCTCTGCCTCGCTACCGTCTCAATGCCTCTCAGCCTCTTCTTCGACCCCGACTCCTTCTACTTCGGAGTCCTGCCTGTGCTTTCCAATGCCGCAGCCTCCGCTGGGTTGCCCGCTGTAACCGTTGCGCACGCCGCCCTTCTAGGACTGCACACTACGGGATTCCCGGTCAGCCCGCTTACGCCCGCCACCTATCTGGTTGTCGGTCTCTCTGAAATCAGCCTGGCTCAGCATCAGCGATTTACGATTCCGTTCCTGTTTGCTGCGTCCCTGCTGATGACCTTGACTGCAGTGATTCTGCGTATCATTCCTCTCTAGTCGATGGAGCAGCCATGAAGACCGTCAGAATCGGAGCCGGGGCGGGGTACTCGGGTGACAGAATCGATCCCGCCGTAGAACTAGCCGAGAATGGCGATATCTCCTACCTGGTCTTCGAGTGCCTGGCGGAAAGAACCATTGCGATCGCACAGAAGGCCCGGCTCGTCGATCCGTCAGCAGGCTACGATCCTCTGCTGGAAGAACGCATGAGTGCCGTACTTCCCGCGTGTGCCCGCAAGGGCATTGGCATCATCAGCAATATGGGCGCCGCGAATCCTGAAGCTGCCGCTGCAAAGACCCGTGACATTGCCCGGCGACTCGGCCTTAGTGGTCTCCGCATCGCTGCAATTACTGGTGACGACGTTCTCGATGGCTTGCGTAGAGGCCAGAAAATGTTCGAAACACCCGAAGGGCCTCTCCCGCCGCCCGATACCTGGCTCTCTGCAAACGCCTACCTCGGTGTCGCGCCTCTCCTCGAAGCCCTTGCAAGCAAGGCCGACATCATACTCACCGGGCGTGTAGCCGATCCCGCCCTCTTCCTCGCTCCGCTAATGCACGAGTTCGGCTGGTCTCTCGACAATTGGGAATTGCTCGGACAGGGAACTGTAGTTGGCCATCTGCTGGAGTGTGCAGGTCAACTCACCGGTGGCTACTTCGCCGATCCCGGCTACAAAGACGTCCCAGACCTCGACCGTCTCGGCTTCCCCATAGCCGAGGTGAGCGCCGATGGATCCGCTATCTTCTCCAAGGTCGTGGGCTCTGGCGGTCTCCTGAACCGCGCTACTTGCACGGAACAGCTGCTCTACGAGATACAAGACCCATCCGCCTACTACACTCCCGATGTAGTCGCCGATTTTTCTGGTGTTTCGATTCGTGAGGTTGGTCCCAATCGGGTTAGCGTCTCCGGCGGAACGGGGCGTATGCGGCCGGCGACTCTGAAGGTGTCGGTTGGTTATCGCGATGGATTCATTGGAGAGGGTCAGATCTCTTACGCAGGCCCCACTGCGTTCGCTCGCGCCGAACTGGCCCGCGACATACTTGCCAGGCGACTCGCCCATCATCTCATTACCGAACTGCGTTTTGACTTCATCGGCCTCAATTCGATTCACGGCTCTCAACTCTCCAGCAACGCACCCATTCCGTACGAGATCCGCCTCCGCGCCGCGGGCCGCGCAAACTCACTGGCGACTGCCTCATGGATTCCTCGCGAGATGGAAGCGCTCTACACCAACGGGCCCGCCGGTGGCGGTGGTGCAGCCGGATCGACTCGCGAAGTCATTTCAATTACGTCAGCGCTCATCCCGCGCGAGGCCGTGACGCATCATGTTCAAATCATGGAGTCCTGAGGATGCTTCTCCAACATCTCGCACACGCACGCACCGGCGACAAGGGAAATATCGTCACTATTTCCCTCATTGCCTTTCGCAACGACGACTTCAAAGTGCTCGAACAACATGTCTCTTCTGAGCGCGTGGCTGCTCATTTCTCCGAACTCATCGAGGGCCCTGTCGAGCGCTACGTGCTCCCGCAGCTTGGCGCTTTGAACTTTGTGCTGCATCGCCCGAAATCGAACAGCGTTACCCGATCTCTCGCCCTCGACGCTCACGGTAAGTGCCTTGGCTCTGCTCTTCTGTCGATGGAGATCTGATTGGGCCATTGCCTGAAAATAAAACTGGATGCGTCTGTGATCTTCGATTCTCAATCCTTTCCTCGGCGAATCGTCTGCTTGTCAGATGAGGCGGTAGAACTCATTTACCTGCTGGGAGAGCAGCACAGGATTGTCGGCGTCTCCGGCTTCTCTGTTCGGCCTCCGGAGGTGCGGTCCAAGCCGAGAGTATCCACTTTTAAAGATGCGAATTTCGATGAGATTGCGCGTCTCGATCCTGACCTGCTCATCACCTACTCGGATGTGCAAGCCGAGATTACGCGCGAGGCATCCCTTCGCGGGCTTACAGTTCTTAACTGCAATCAGCGCAGCCTCGCGGAGATCTTCGACACTATCGCCATGATTTCGCGAATTCTGGGAAAAGGCGGCGAGGGCGATCGTCTCATCGCTGACTATCGATCCGGCCTCGATCAGATGGAGAGTGCAGCAAAGAAGTTTCCTCGTCGCCCACGGGTCTACTTTGAGGAGTGGAACGATCCACTCATCAGCGGAATTGAGTGGGTTGAGGAACTGATAGAGATCGCCGGCGGTGAACCCGTCTTCCCCGAACTTCGCGCTTGCCGCAAAGCCAAAGACAGAGTCGTTTCATGGGACACGGTTATCGAGCGAAACCCCGACGTGATTCTGGCTTCATGGTGCGGAATGAAAGTGAAGAGGGAAGAGATTGCCGGGCGACCGGGCGCAGATCAGATTACCGCTGTCCGCTCTGGCAAGATCTACGAGATACCGTCGTCTCTGATTCTTCAGCCGGGGCCAGCAGCACTCACCGAGGGCGTTCGCCTGATACACGAGATCCTGGCGAAGGCATCAGCGTCACCCGATCTCTACGCATCCTGAATACTCAGCGTTTGCGGGTCCCGCACGCGCTGCATCAACAGAGCCGCGATCATCATGAACACGCCGCCCGCAATGATCGCGTAGATGCGGTTGTTGCCGAGCAAATGGATCATGATCCATCCGAAGAAGAGGGAAGCGAGGATTTCGGGCGTCACAATGAAGAAGTTAAAGATCCCCATGTAGACGCCGGTCCTCTCCGGCGGTATCGATGCTGCCAGCACGGCGTATGGCATAGAGAGGGTGCTCGCCCATGCAATCCCTACGCCGACCATCGTCAACAACAGCAGCCACTTATTGTGAATTACGGCCACCGACATCAGACCTAGAGCGCCGATGAGCATGCAAATCGAATGCGTGTGCTTCCGCCCGAGCCTTCGCGCCAGGCCCGGCAGAGCGAAGGAAAAGATGAAGCAGACGATCGAGTAGACGGCGAAACAATTGCCGCCCCATTCCACGCCTGCCTGATATTGCGGGGAACTCGTATCTTCCGCACCGAAGACATTGTGCGCCACGGCAATAGGGAAGTAGAGCCACATGCAGAAGAGTCCCAGCCATGTGCAAAGCTGCACCGGCCCCAGCCGTCGCATTGTCTCGGGCATCTCACGTATTGCGGCAAGGATTTCTCTTACATTGGCCGATAGACCGGTCTTCTCCGCTTTCGCCCTCCTGAACTCCTCCATGTCGGGCGGAGGATATTCCTTCGTGGTCACAATCGTCCAGAGCACGGCGCCCATGAATGCGATAGCGCCCACGTAGAAAGAAATTCTCACCACGGTGGGCACGGCCCGCGTGTCACCCACCTTCTGCTGAAGATGGAAGAAGTTCGTCAGGATGTAGGGCAGCGCCGACGAGAACGAGGCTCCCAAGCCAATGAAGAGGCTCTGCATCGCGAAGCCGGCGGTGCGCTGACCTTCCGGCAGAATGTCTGCCACAAATGCGCGGAACGGCTCCATGCTGACGTTGATAGATGCATCAAGAATCCAGAGCATGCCGGCTGCCATCCACAAAACCGAGGCAATCGGCATGAAGATCAGCATTAGGGAGCTGAGAATCGCACCAGTCAAAAAATATGGTCGCCTTCTACCCAATCGACCCCATGTGTGATCGCTCGCGTGTCCGATCAGGGGCTGCACAATGAGCCCGGTCAGGGGCGCCGCCAGCCACAGAATGGGAATCTGGTCGGCTCGTGCGCCCAAGTACTCATAGATGGCGCTCATATTCGCCATCTGCAGACCCCAGCCAAACTGGATGCCGAGAAATCCGAAACTCATGTTCCAGATCTGCCAGAAGCTCCGCTCGGGCTTGCGGTAATGGGCGACGATCTTTGCCCCAGGCTTCTGGGTTTGCGGTGTGCTCATGGCTCTTCCTACTGGGCTTGCTTTTGAAAGATGCGGGCCTCGAATGCGTTCAGCGATACAAATGGAATGGCTTCGGATTCTTGCTTGGAGACGGGTAGTTCAATCTCTTTCCAGTTGCCGCGCGCCTCCACGCTGCCGCGGAAGGGGGTGCTGGACAGATTGACAGCAACCAGGAACTCTTCCTCTCCGGCACGGCGCAAAGATGTGACTACGTGCTGTTCATCGCTATTGTGCAACCATACGGTTGCTCCCTGCTGAAGAGCGGCATGCTGATTGCGCAGACCTGAGATCTGCGAGTAGAGTTTGAGAGAATCCGGGTGCCAGTCTGCCGCCTGCCAGAAGATCTTCTGCGGCTCGAACAACGCAGGCGCGCGCGATTGCGTGGAATCGCCAACCTCCATGCCGTTGTAGATCAAGGGTGCTCCATCGAGCGTGAACATCAGGACGGACGCTGCAAGGGCGCCTGGGAAGCCGTATCGCGTGACAGCTCTTAGCTCGTCGTGATCGTCGCTCATGCGCAGATGCAGCGCGCCCTTTGGGTACAGCGACTTCTGTTGCTCAAAGGTCTCGCGAACTTTGGTCGCCGGCTGGCCGTTCATCAGCACGTCGTCCACGGTATGCATCATCGGCCATGCATAATCCATGTCAAATGCGCTTCGCATCAGCTCTGGCTTTTGCGCCTCAGCCAGCATCATGATGTCGGGCTTCGCCTGCTCGAGTTCTTTGCGGGCCTGCTCCCAGAAGTCCGTTGGGACCTCGCCCGCCGCATCACACCTGAACCCATCCAGATCGAAATTCTCGATCCAGGACAGCAGCATGTCCGTCATGTAACGACGGAGCCCGGGATTCGAGTAGTCCAGGGCCGCCACATCCGTCCAGTCGTACGGATAGGTGATGTGCCCATCCTTGTCTTTTTTGTAGAAGTCGGAATGCGCCATCATCACGCTGTCCCAGGCGGTGTGATTGGCGACTATGTCGATGATGACCTTCATCTGCCGCTTGTGCGCTTCCTGCACAAGCCGATGCATGTCATCCTTCGTACCCAGTGCCGGATCGATCGCGTAGTAGTCCCGCACTGCGTACGGGCTGCCAAGCGAACCCTTCTTCTTCAACTGGCCATCTGGGTGGATCGGCATCAGCCAGACGATGTTCACGCCAAGCTTATGCAGGTCGTCAAGACGAGCGGTCACGCCGTTCAAATCGCCCGCAGGCGAGAACGAGCGCACGAACACCTGGTAGACGGTTCCCGCTTTCAGCCAGTCAGGCGAATGCCGTGCTTCGAGCGAAGCGATGGCAGGGTCTGGCGTCTGTGCGTAACTTTGAAATCCGGTCCCAGGTGAAGCGGCAAAAATACAACAAGCAAGTGCAGCGAACAGCCTCGACTTCATAGCGCGAAAGCATAGCACTCGCAATGCTCAACCCGCTATGACAAAAGCCCAGTGAAATCCGCGTTTTGAAGGGGCTCTAGGGCCGGAATCCGGGCAGCTCGACGCGACGAGCCACATGGTCCTGAATCCAGTGTGGATCCCACCACTCCTTGGGGTCGATCTGCACCCCATCGAGCTGCATTGCGAAGTGGATATGGTCTCCGCCCGCCATGCCCGTCATGCCGCTCTGCCCCATCACCTGACCGCGCTTTACCGTATCGCCTTCGTGCATGTCGATATGGCTGAGGTGGCCGTAAATGGTCTGCAGACCGTATCCGTGATCGACGACGATGCAGTTGCCGTAGATGCCGAGAGGAGCCGCCCAGACGATGGTGCCGTCATTCGAAGCCTCTACGCCCACGTGTTGCGTCACGGCCAGGTCGTATCCCAGGTGAACCTGCTGATCGATCTCTTTGCCCTGGTAAATGTAGTGCCTCAGATCTGCAAACGTGGCCTCGGCTGCAGAATGCGACTGCCGCTGGAAGGGCTGCGAGAAGAGGAAATGATCCGCCGTCTTGAACCGCAGTTCCGCCAGGGTCTTGTTGTTCGACTTGCGCATTTCATTGTTGATCTTCACGAAGCGCGCCACCAGGTCGCCGGTTCCGTTCGGATCGAGCTCACCCACCACCTTCTGCATGAATTGATCGCTGATCTGCAGTTGGTGCACGGTGTAGTGCGGCTGTTCCTTCTTGGGGAAGATCACTGTCAGGGGACTGGTTACGTCATTGCCCGCTCCATTTGCAGCAAATACCACAGGAACGGTCGTCTGAGGCATGTTCCACGCAAAGGCGTAGAGCGAGAACATGCCCGGTTTTCCGCCTGGCATGGGCCACGACCGGAAGGACTGATCTCCGACCCGGACTCCCGCCGCTGTGTAGGCGCCCGAAACGTTGAAGGTCGCCAGGTCCGCCATGCCGATGTAGATGTAATGCTGTTCTGAGTCCCCGCTCACTGTCGGCGGACGCGTCACAACCGTCACGTCCCGCTCGACGCGAGCCGTCTTGCGCAGCAGATCGTTCGACTTCGCTTCCACGATCAGCTTTGCTGGTCCATCCTTCAGCAGAGCGGTCGTCCGGACCCCTGCGACGAAGTTCCAGGTGGCTTCCGTTGCCTTCAGAGGCTGGGGCAGCTGCCACACCTGAAAGGTCTGCCCATTCTGCACTACCCAGGCAGAAGCGCTTCGGATCCCACGTGGATCAGTCACGTGGACCGAGACGGGCGTCGCCTGTCCGATCGTCTTCACATCGGTAGTCAGTTCAAGAACCGGCCTGGCCGAACGCGCCAGGATCACGACGACCGGCACCACAATCACAAGCAGAACGATAGCTAAGAGGACTTTGCGCACATCTCATTCTAGGTCGCAGGCATTGTGGATTTGCTCTACTCGCTGTTTCCGAAAGAGTGACATATCTCCGTTTCCAGCCCGGCCAAAAACCTAGCGCTAATCTCTGGCAAACTTAACCGACCAGTCCACAATCTCGCCGGCGCCGCTGAACGAGAGACCTATCAGCTCGCCCTTCGATGAGTACTGGACCTTCGTTTCCTTTCCGCTTGCCGATCGTGCCTGTACCTGCGATACGGAAAAGCCTTTAGGGCAGTAGATCCAGGCAGTGTAGGTATCTTCTCCCACGGTTTGCGCTTTTCCGGCCAGGGCCAGGTTTGAGGCGTCCCACGAATTCGACAGGACAGAGAACAATCCTGAGATATGCCGAGAGTTGCCAATGAGTTGAGGATGACTCTGCACGCGGTGGATGGCTAGAACCCTTGTGTCGTGCGGCGCCACCTCGACTTTCAGTTCTTTCTCGAAGACGCCAGCAAGCGATTGGTTCCAGAAATCGAACGCAACGTAACGAGCTTTCGGATCCAGACTCAGCTTCTCGGCGATATCGAGCTTGCGTGTGACCGTGGCGCTGCGCCAGTTCGTAATTCCGACCAGGTCGTATCGGCCGGCAATCGCATTCACCTTCAGATCGAGGATTTCCGGGTAATCGTGAATGTAGAAATCCGGCCTCTGATGGCGGAACGTGTCCCAGTTGTTGTCGTTGCCGCGGCTGAAGAGATCCACCGGCATCACTGGCAAGGTGGGCATCGTCGCCTTCAAAAGCCGAACCCGGGATTCGGGCAGCTCCGGCATCACGCTGGCCAGCGGGTACACCACTCCCGTCATCGCCACATAGCTTACGAGCGTGCGCGCCTCCGCGTCGGTTACCCCGAAGCCGGTCATCGGATCTTCCCGGCTTTTCTCTGTCTCGACTACGATCGGCGGCCGCTTTGTTTTAGCTTCTTCCACCGTCATTGGCTCGCCGAGTTCGATTCCCTCTCCGGGCATGACATAGACGAGGAGATGATTCAGGAACAGGTTTGAATTGATCGAGCTGAAGAGTGGATACATCCCCTGCCAGTTGTTATAGAGGTCGTCTCCGTTGAAATAGGAATCAACCAGTCCGATGCTGTTCAGTGGCGTTCCGGCGGGGCAAGATTCAATGAATCGATCTGGCCCAATGGTGTCGCGTATCAGCTTTACTCGCTGCCGATAGCCCTCAAGGAAGTCTGCTTTCGGATCATGCAGCTTGCTCAGGTCAGCTGTGGGCACATATTTCGGGATGGCATGTTCGCCATCGAATTTGTAGTAGTCGAACCCCCACCCGTCCAGAACATCGAATTCGTGCTTTAGGAATTGAGCGTTAGCAGGGTTCGTCTGATCCAATGCCGGTGTCGAGTAGTCCTCGAGAACGTCGCCTTTTTTGTCATATACGTAGCGTTCCGGATGATCCTTCACGGCTCCTGCATAGGAATTCGGAACGAGCCACACACCGGCCTTCATTCCGCGGTCATGGATGTATTTTGTGAGCCATTCCGCACCGTGCGGAAACTTCGACTTGTCCCAGTTCTCGATCCAGTAGTGCTCACCTTTCGGCCCCCGATCGTATCCGTCATCGAGTTCCACGTAGATCGATCCGTAAGGCTTCAGATGGGTGCCCAGCCAATCTGCGTTCGTGGTAATGTCCTGCTCCCGCACCGCTTCGTAGTAACTTGTCCAGCTCGACCAGACAATCGGGGCGGTGGCGAAGCGCCGGTCATCGTATTTGCTGTAGTACGGCACTCCTAGAGCGCTGGTGTAATAGTTCTTCTGAATCCTGATCAGCGCGTTTCCCTGCACCGGTATGGTCGCTTGCACCAGATCCTGATTGGTCTCCATACGGTGCAGCACCGCGTCTTCAGGGAAGTCAATCGCGGTATCTGAGTTCCGATCGAAGAGACTGTGAAAGCCCGCGCCTTCCAGTCGCCCTAGCCGGACGTACATCACATCGGCATTTTTCTTTGGCAGAAAAGAAGGATTGCGCGTGTAGCTTCCGCCATATCCTCCATGAACCTCGCCGGTTCCCGACCAGGTCACAGGCGCTCCATCCCGATCCATAAGCCTCGCAAAAATGCGATCAACAGTTGACGGGGCATCTGCTGTCACGACACTGCCGTAATCCGTGGAGGAGATATGCAGGACGTCTCCGGAAGCAGCAAGCTTCCAACCCATTCGCGGATTGCTTGTCTGGATTTCGATCAGGCCTTCCCCGCTGCGAACATTCCAACCAGTCGCTGCCTTCAGCTCGCCTCCCTCGCGAACGCAGAGTCTGCCCGACTGAAGGAGAGTCCCCAGCTTGCCTGCCTCGACCGAAAACGTCTCCGTTGAAGGATCAGCCGAGATTGTCCACTCGCCACTTGTTATCCGCACAGGATTGGCGGAAGCTGGCCGACCGCTCCAGGCCGTTGCGACCAGCAATACAACAATCGAGACCTTGTTTCTTGCGTTCACGACTCCCCCCGCTCTTTGAGCCACTTCGGACTGCTCAACTACTCCGTGGAATTCTAGCAACCCCTGGACCAGGTCGCCTGTGCCATCTGGACGTACGTGCCAGAGGCGATTATTCTTTCCCTTCGTCAGAACAGGACTTCCATGGACCGACGTAGTTTCCTTACAACATCTGCCGCGGCCACGACTAGCGCAGCTCTCCCGTCAAGTTCCCTCGCGTGGGCGTTCAAGGCGCCCCAACCTGTCCCGTCTTCAGGTCTCGATCTTGCTCGCCACCGATTTGGCATCAACTACACTCCTTCGCACAACTGGTGGTTCTGCTGGAATGACTGGAATGCTGACCCGATCCGCCGCGACCTCGATGCCATTGCCGAGCTAGGCGCAGATCACCTGCGCATCCTTCTGATCTGGCCTTTCTTCCAGCCAAATCCCAAGTGGGTAAGCCCTGCTCATCTTGAACGACTCGAGCAGCTCGTCAACCTTATGGGAGAACGTCATCTTGATGCGCTTGTGACCGTCTTCACTGGCCAGCTCAGCGGCTGGTACTTCCTGCCGCCATTCAATCGCCTGTCCGACGGCTTCTTCACCGATCGCATTATGCTCGACGCCCAGGAGCTCTTTATCCGCGAGCTTAGCCGCACTCTCGTGCCACATCAAAATGTCATCGGCTTTGACATGGGCAACGAAGTTAATACCTGCTGGAGCACAGAGCCACCGACAGGCGACGCCTGGATGCAGCGGACATTGGCTCTGATGGACACGGCGCTGCCGAATCACCTCCACGTGAATGGCGTCGACCACAACCCATGGTTCAGAGACACTACATTCTCTCCGAAAGCGCTTGCAGCGCAGAGATTCCCTGTTATGCACTGCTATCCCTTCTGGACTGGAGCTGTGAACTACGGCGGTCCGATGGACCCACCAAGCGTGAAACTCCTCGCCGCCATGGCTGCGCTCATTCGCTCTTATGCGGATGCCCAGCAGAAGCCAGTCTTCGCAGGCGAATTCAACACCTGCATCAAGGAGCTCACCGACGCCCAGCAGGCGGAGTGGCTCGACAAAGCTGTCCATGCGGCCATTGAGCAGGGAGTGAGCTGGTTTACCTACTGGGATAGCCACGACGTCGATCGCAAGTACGACTTCAACCCGCTTGAATACACGCTTGGCCTGCTCACCAACGACGGCAAAGTAAAGCCCGCAGGACGCGTCTTCAAAGAGCTCGCCGATAACTATCGCGGCAAGCCAGTCAGCTTTCCGACCGCATCATTGCCACAGCCACCAGTGCCGCACACGCAAGAGAGTACCTGGCGATGGATTCTCGACTGGCTTGAGTGGAAGCCTCGCAACTGAACTGGTATCTAGGATTCCTCTAGGCTGCAATTGTCTCAATGGCTCGCACGAGCTTGTCCAGATCAGCGAGAGGCGTATACACATGGGGAGTCACGCGGACGCAACTGATGTTCTCCCACGCGATTCCCACCGCGTGAATCTTGTACTTATTGAATAGCGCCGCCTCAAGGTCGGCCGGCGTCATGCCGTCAATGCTCACGCCGCAAATAGCGCAGGAGTACCTGGCATTCAACGACGTGTGAAGCTTGACTTTCTTCACGTTCTGCACGCGGGAAGCCCAATAGTCCTTTAGGTAGCGAATTCGCTCTTCCTTACGTTTGGAACCGATTCCCTCGTGAAAGTTGATCGCCTCGCCAATTCCCTGTTCCAGAGGAAAGCTCCGTGTCCCGAGGGTCTCGAACTTGCGTATGTCCGCGGAACGCGGCTTGTCGTTGCATGTCAGCGGCCATACCTTCTCGATTTTGTCCTGCCGCACCCACATCATTCCGGTTCCTATCGGTGCGGAGAGGAACTTGTGCAGGCTCGTACCGAAGTAGTCGCAATTCAGATCAGGAATCTTGAAATCCATTAGCCCGAACGAGTGGGCTCCGTCTACCAGCACTTCGATCCCACGCGCGTGAGCCATGTCTGCGATCTTTGCTACAGGCATCGTCTGGCCCACCCAGTTGATCATGTGAGTCACATGGACCAGCCGGGTACGAGGCGTAATGGCCTGCTCGAAGGCTTTTACGATTTGCTCATCATCTTCGATCGGAAAGTCAAAGCTGAGCTGCTTGTATACGATTCCCTCGCGCATCGCCCTCTGGCGATATGCCTGGATCATGTTGGGATAATCCTGCTTTGTCCCGATCACCTCATCGCCGGCTTTGAAGTCCAGCCCGTAGATGATCGTGTTCAAAGACTCCGTCGAATTGCGGTTGATCGCGATCTCTTCCGGCTTCGCTCCAGCAAGCAGCGCCAGTTTCTCTCGCAGCGGCTCGCGCCCTTGATCGATAACCCGCCACATGTAATAAGAAGGACCTTCATTCGCAAGCTGGTTGTAGCGCTCGACCGCCTGCTGGACCACGATGGGCGCAGGCGACACCCCACCGTTGTTCAGGTTGATCAGATTTGGATTGACCGAGTAGGCGCGCTGGATCACGCTCCAGTAGTCTTCGTCCTGCGCGGCTGCCGCGGGACTCATCCCAGCAATTCTCGCTCCGGCTCGCAGAAACTCTGCCGCATGCGCCTGGTGAAACAGGCTGTCAGCAGAAAACGCACCCGCAAGCGTAGCCGCCTGCTTGAGGAATGACCGTCGATTGTTCAGAACCATGAGCCGACTATAGGTGGTTGAGAGATACGTCGACAACAGGAAAGCGGCAAACTGAGTCGGAACAACGGCCAGGAGCTGAAAGCTGACAGCTAGTTGCTGCTTTTAGTCAGCTCCCGCAGCACTTCAATTTCACGCTCCCGGTAGGGCTTGCCATCGACCTTGAAAACGTCGTGCTGCCAAATCGCGGGCTGATCGGACACGTACGGGCGCTGCCAGGAGTCCCAGGGAATCCACGTCTGGCTTTTCCCCGCTACCAGGCCCCAGTTGATCGCGCCTACGTGATACTTCTTTGCGATCGGCAGGATCGTGTCGAACGTACTTCCAATGTTTCGCGCCATGTACTCTGTGCAGATGATCGGCCGGTGATATGGCAAGAGCATCTTCACATGCGCCTCGAAATCTTCGGGCCAGCCATAGTTGTGGAAGCTGATCACATCTGACTGCTCGATCTGGATCTTTCCTACCGGCGTCATCGTTGCTTCAGAGGTCCAGTCTCCGTGCCATACCCCGCTCGTCAGCGGCTGCGTCGGGTGTGCAGACCTTGCCCAGGCAAAGACCTGTGGCAGCAGCCCCGCAATGATCTCGTTCTTGTTTTTGGGCTCGCCATGCAGATATGACGAATCGTTTCCATTGTCTGGCTCGTTCCATAGATCCCACGCAAGGATGCGATCATCTTTTGCAAACGCGCCAACTACGCCCTCAACATACTTCTCCAGTTTCGGATGCTGAGCCGGATCAGCGAGAATCGCCGCGCCCGGGGCCTGCACCCATCCGGAGTTGTGCACGCCGGGGATAGGTGGATGCTGCGGTCCAAGCTTGGGATTTGGATCCCAGCAAGAGTCGAACAGCACCAGCATCGGCCTAATATGGTGCTTCGCTGAAATCGCCAGGAATCGATCGATTCTCTGCTGGAAGCCCTTCGCATCCTGCTCCCACAAAAGGTTGTGCAGGAAGACGCGCATCGTGTTCATACCCGCTGCCTCTGCCCACCCCAGTTCACGATCGATCGTCGCCTCATCGAACGAATCTGCCTGAAACATCTCAAGCTCGTTGATGGCTGTCGACGGCAGAAAGTCAGCGCCTACCGGCCATGGCTGTTTCGCATACCAGTCGTTCGCCTGCGCCTCGGTCCACCGCTGCGCCTGCATCGCACTGCAACACGAAAGGGAGAGCAGGAACAGAGCAGAATTACGCGCGATAGCAGATAGCGAGATTCGACCGATCATGAGGACTCCAAAGCTACAGAAGTTGTGAAGGAGAATTCTACTGTGTCTTACCCGTCTCTGCGGCCTTCGCACGCTCGGTACGAGCCTCATCCACACGCCCCTGCCGCTCATAGGCGATTGCCAGCTGGGAATGGGCCTCGGAAAAGGTGGGATCCGCGGCAATCGACTCCTGATACCGCGATATCGCACCGGCGATGTCTCCGCGAAGCATCTGCTGATTCCCGGCATTGAGAGCAAAGTTGGCGCGTTGCCTGCTCACCGCTGTTCGGGACAGATCTGCCGCTTCCTTGCGATAGTCAGCCGCTTCGCTCCGCAACTGCTTCATCTCGGCACGCAGGCTCTCCGCCTTCTGAGGATCTCCGGCCGTATCCGCCGCTTCTGCCTGCTGGTTCAGAGTTCCTGCCTGCTCTGCGAGAACACCGGCGAGTGTGACACGCGGCCCCGGCTGGCCTGGCTGCAGGGGAATTGCCTTCTTCAGAGCCTCCGCAGCCTCCGGCAAGCGCGAATCCTGCTTCAGGGTGCTTCCCAGAATCGCCCACGCATCGCCATTCTCAGGCCGCAGCGCCACTGCCTTTCGCAATTCCGTAACAGCCTCGTCAAGCCTGCCGAGCTGCATGTAAAGGATGCCCAGCGTGTACGGAGGATCCTGCAGCTTCGGATCCATTTCGCCAGCCTTGCTCAGCTCTGCGACCGCTTCGTCGGTGCGGTCTTTGAACTTGTACGCCAGCCCAAGATCGTAGTGGACCTGCGGATCGTCAGGGTCGAGCGCGAGCGCCTTCTTGAAATCCTCGATGGCCTCATCGAACGCGGAAAGCTGAATATGGCATACTCCAAGGTCTTTCCAGGCCACTGCGTCCTTTGGATCCTCAACGAGCGCTCGCTTGATATATTCCAGAGCTTCTCTGCCCTTGCCCGTCAGCGTGAGTGCAAGCCCGAGATTGGCGAGCGCCATCACGTTTTTCGGCTCTCTCGCGATCGCCTGCTGAAACCACGGCACCGCCTCCTGTTGCCGCCCGAGCCGTTGCAACGCCATCGCCAACTCGAGTTGCACACCCGGTGTCCTGGGATCGGCCTTTACTGCTGCGTCAAAATGGTGCAGGGCGTCTTCGTCTCTGCCCGCTGCCGCAAAGGTTCGTCCCGCTTCAATCAGTACCTCCGCATTGGGCGGACTCATTTCGACTGCAGGGGCAAGCGTATTCAGAGCACCCTGAAGGTCCTTCTGTTCTCGTTGAACTACTGCGAGATGAACTCGCGCACGCACATAAGAGTTATCGAGTTGCAAAGCGTGCTCGAACATCTTGTGAGCATCGTCCCATCTGCTTTGCTGCGCATAACAGGATCCGATCGCATCCTCGATATCCGCACGTGGGCCGGTCAACGATTCTTCGGCTATGAATTGCAATGCCGCCTGGTCCGGTTTTCCTGCCGTCACGAGCGCACGCCCGTAGGAATCGTAGAAGGCGGCATCCGGCGCAGGATGGCCGGGTTGATGCGAAAGTGACTCTGCTGATTGAAAATGCTGAATCGCCCGGGGTGCCTCTCCAGCTCGGGCATAGGCCAGGGCCAGGTTCGTTTCGATCCCCTGATCGCCAGGCTTGATTCTCGCCGCTGCTTCAAACTCCCTGGCACCATCGAGTGGCTTGCCGAGCTCAACCAGCACTGTCCCTAACGCCTGATGCCCTTCCGCAATCCTCGGCTGCAATGTGACGACTTCTGTGAATTTGCTTCGTGCAACCTCCAGGTTGCCTGACTCACGAGCTGCCACGCCTGCCCGGAAGGCCGCGTCCGCGCGTGTGATCGAGTCTGACGCCGGCCTGGTGGACTTCTGTGCGAAAACCGTTGTCGCAGTTGCAAGCAGCCCCCAGGCGGCATATCTAAGAGCAAGATGACCCAAACGCATCTGCCTACTTCTCCGCCGGCTTCGGGTCGTTTCGGTGCTGCAGGTCAACTACCAGCTTGAACTCGCGATTCGCCTCATCGAGTTGTCCGGTCGCTTTATAGGCCTGCCCGAGCAGGTTGTGCGTCATATAGTTGGATGGATCCATCTTCTCTGCGCGATCGAGGTATTGCAGCGCCTGGATTGGCTGTTTCAACTTCAGGAATGTCTGCCCGAGCAGAATGTAAGGTCCCGTTGATGAGGGCTCCAGGAGCACGGCCCGGTTCAGTGCCTTCTGCGCTTCCGGGTATTGACCGCTGCGGAGATAGGCGTCCCCGAGACGGTCGTACAAGCCTGGGCTCAGGGGATTGATCTTGCGCTCAGACTCAAATTCGCGAATTGCCGCTACCATGTCGCCGCGCGCGAGTTCTACTTCTCCGAGAAGTTCGTGTGCGAGCGGCAGTGAGGGATTCAGAGCAAGAGCCTTCGTTGCCTCAGATCCTGCCTGATCGCGCAGTTCGCGGCGCAGGAATAGGCGTCCAGTCAGCAGGTGAGCCTCCGCCGAGTCCGGTTCAAACCCGTACTGGCTGGCAAACGCGCGCCGCGCGTCATCGTAGCGCTGCAGGTCTGCATAGCAGAGCGCGAGAACGTAGTTTGGATCGACATTTGCTCCTTCGACTCCGGTCCGCGCCTTTTCCAGCAGGGGCAACGCCTCCTGAATCCGCCCCATGCGAAAGAGGCTTACGCCTTGCATCTCGACAGATTCGTGGTCACTCGGATTCTGGTCGGCGGCCTTCGCGAACGCCGCAATTGCCTGCTGAAATTGCTGGCGCTGGTAGAAGATCATTCCGCGGAGGCGTTCGACGCCTGCCGCTTCCGGAGTCTGCGCCGCCAGCTGATCGAGCTGCGCCATCGCCTGGGCCAGGCGTCCCCTACCTGCCAGTTCCTTGGCGGACTCATACGTAGCCGCACCAGTCACGCTGCTGCTCGATGCAGGCGCAGATTCCTGCGCTTGTGCTGCAATCGCGGCGATGCAAAAGCAAAACGCTGCAATGCGAATCGTGTCCTTCATCCTTTACCTGATCGACTCAGTTTAACTCCGGGCGAAGTGCGTAGTGTTTAGACGGCGCAGGACTTCGCGCCGTTATGGTCAGCGATGCAAGAAAAGAGGGGAGCCGAAGCTCCCCTCTGAGTTAGTTGCGGCTCCTTCGCAGTTAGAACTGAACGCGAAGAGCGAGTTGGAGGTGACGCGGGCCGCAGCTTGAATCCGGCTGATCGCATCCCTGTCCCATACCGGTGATGTTGCCGGCCGGGTCGCCTGCATTGGCACTGCCGCCACCCAGAACGTCATTGTTCGGTTGGCCAGCGGTGATGTGGTTAAAGGCGTTGAAGGCGTCCACTCTGAACTTGATGGCCACGCTCTCCCAGACTGAGAAGGTCTTGGAAACGGCTATATCTGAAGTCCAGATCGATGGTCCAAAGTAGGTATTGGCGCCTGCATTGCCGATCTTGTCGAGGCCCGGGAAGGAGAAGATTCCGCCTTGCCGGGGCTGCGCAGTAAAGAACGTCCGTTGATGCTTGACCGGATCGAAACTGCTGAGATTAGTCTTCATGTGCGCGTTGGCATTGGGACGGCACGGAGCTGCTGTGCCGCCAACGTTCCACTGGCAGTTTTGAGGGTTGCCTGTTCCGCCAGCGTTGAAGTCATCATACCCGGCAGTCCATGGCAGGCCGCTGGCGATGCTCGCGGTTCCCGAGATCTGGTACCCGCCGAGTAGCAGGTCCGCGGCTCGGCTGCCGGTGGCGAACTGCCTGCCCTTGCCGAAAGGAAGGTCATAGCTGCCGTATACGGTCATCTGTTGCCGACGTACGTTGCTGTCGCGAAGATGCGTTACGTTGTGGTCCCAGGTCCAGTATCCGCTCTGATCGCCGTATGCACTGGCCCATTGGTAGTTAGCAGTGAACGCCAGCCCCTTCATCATCTGCTGCGACAGGGTGACCTGAAGAGCATCGAATTCAGTGTTCTGGTCGTCACCGTAGTAGCTGACGCCCTGGTTCCATCCGCACATTCCGGGCTGGATATTTGGGCTGGTTGGGGTTGCGTAGGCTGCATCGCGGCAAGCAGCAAGCGAGCCACCGTAATACCGCTTCAGGTAGTCACCATTCTTCACGCCGCCGGAATAACCAGGATCGAGCGTTCCGTCTGCACCGGCAGGATCCCAATTGAGAGCCTGGCCAGTGACGCTGTATGCCGCGGGAAGGAACAGTGCGGACTCATTCGGATTTGTGTTGTTCGAATTCCCGTCACCCAATGTGTGGGTGCCCTTGTTCGCCACATAGGCAACCGTGAGGCTGGTTGTCGCCGAAAGCGCGCGCTGAATGCTCAGATTCCATGCATCAATCGTTGGGAATTCGAGCGGGTTGGGACGTGCCTTGGGGCTCACCGAATAGCCCTGCGCAGGCAGGAGACCGTTCGAAGGAACCGCTGGAAGCGTCGCTTCCGGTGGGCCATCAGCCATATTGAAAGCGGCTGCGGTAGTCGAGCCTGTCTGTACGCTCTGTGCCGCCAGGATAGGAAGGTTCTGAGTTACAACGTGACCGAAGATCGAACCAAAGACGCCGAGATCGAAGCTGCGTCCATATCCAGCGCGCAGAACGGTCTTTTGATCAAGTTGATAGGTGATACCGATACGCGGGGCGAGTCCCTTGGGCTTGTGAGTCTCCCAGCCCATGTTGAGGGGCACTCCGCCGACACCGGCGACATGCATGTACCCATCTTCCAGGTTGAGCAGGGCACCATTACCAGCCTTGTTGACGGCTTCCGGCGTGTAGAGCTCCCAACGCAGACCGAGGTTCAAGGTCAGGTTCTTGTTCGCTCGCCATGTGTCCTGTCCGTAGAAGAAGAGGCGCTTCTGCGCTTCCTTCGCGTTTGTGGACACGGAAACGTAACGACCAAAGTGATTGACATTCCCGAGCACGAAGCTGGCAAAACCAGATCCCTGATCGCCCTGGTTAGAGGTTTGGCCGCTTGCGAAATCAAACTCGCCGGCGCGATCTGTGTCCGAGGGCACGCGAAGGTTGTTAGCAAAACGAAGATCGACACCAACCTTGACCGTGTGAGCACCCAAGACCTTGGTCCAGTTGTTCACAAACTGCAGCTGCGATTCTTTTTCAGTCAACGGGCAGTTGCATCGGCCGATGTTCAGACCAGCACCAATGTTCGCATTGATTGCATTACCGCCCGAATCCTTTACACCTGTGGGGATGACAAATCCAGGCGCGCCAGATTTGAAGTAACTGCCATCGTTGATGTTCGGTATGCCAATCTGGGTCGCGAATTCATCGCCTTGATCGTACTTGGCAGTGGTGATGTTGTAGCGGTAGTAGCCGACACGGAAGTCCGTCAGCAGGTTCGGATTCAGAGCAATGTCCATACCAGACGCCAGGCTGTCGTTGGCACCCTTGGAGCTGCCCGCAAGACCGCCGGTGCCGAAGCCTACACCACCGGCATCGCCAAACATCGCCTTGCCCGACAGGGTATCGGTAAAGCGCGAGAACCGGCCGAAGGCGTGCATCTTCTCGTTCAGTGTGTAGTCGCCGCGTACCGTCCACTGGTCGGCATTGAACAGACCCGAACCGCTACCGCTGAAGTTGTTATAGAGGAAGGTCTGGTCTGTCGGCGATGCACCATTGTTCGGCGCATATGGCTTCATCAGTGTCAAAATCGCCAACGCGGGCGCGGAAAGCCGCGAGGCAGGAATGACATTGTTAGGAAACGGATTCGATGTTGTAGGTGTCGGATTGTCATAGACAAGCTGCTTGTCAGCTCTGGTCGACAGGAGGTTTGCATACTCGCTAAAGTCGCAACCGGCCACAGTCCCTGCATACGGAGCTTCGGTACCGAGGCAGGAGTTGATCAGATGCTGCGTCGGAACGCTTGTTGTGTTCGACGTTCCTACCTTTGACCGCTGTGCTTCGTAGTTGCCGAAGAAGAAGGCCTTGTCTCGAATAACGCGGCCGCCGATCGATCCGCCGTAGCGGTTCTTCAAGCCTGCCGGGATAGGCGCCGTGCTGTAGGGATTCTTTGCGTAGTTGGCATTGCCAGTGCGGAAGTCGTAAGCACTGCCGTGGAACTGATTCGTTCCGGAACGTGTCTGTGCCGTAACGACGGCCGAAACGGCTTTGCCCAATTCGGCATCGAAGTTCTGCGTGGTGATCTTCGTCTCAGTCACAGCGTCGAGCGCCGGGTTGATGACGATGATTCCAAGAATTGGGTCCTGGTTGTCGGTGCCGTCCAGCTCGAAAGCCGTGCCACCGAAGGCCTGGCCATCGACCTGAATCTGCTTCGATCCCTGCGGATCTTCTGTCGCAGCGTGAGACCAGCCCAGTTGCTGGGCGCCTGGAAGAAGGAGTTGAAGGTTGGTGAAGTTCTGGTCGCCGACGGGAAGGCTGGAAACCTGCTGCTGGTCGAATACGGTGGCTACGTCGGCCTTTTCCGTCTTCAGCAGCGGAACGGACTCCGCGTTGACTTCAACCGTGGTGCCAGTGTCTGAACCCACTTCAAGTGTGGGGTCGATGCGAGGCGCTGTGTCTACGGCGACTTGAATGCCTTTCGTCTCAAAAGGCCTGAAGCCCTGAGCGACGACTTTGAGGTCGTACACGCCAGAGATGAGGTGCGGGACAGTGTAGTCACCGGAACCATTGGATTGAACGGTGACGACGGTGCCTTTGGCTTCGTCCGTCACGGTAATCGTGGCGTTCGGAATGACAGCCCCGCTCTTGTCGGACACAGAGCCGAAGATCGATCCGTAAACCGATTGTGCACTGGCCGTCACTACGAGGAGCGCACTCGCGCAGGCAAATACTGCCAGCACGAGTGCTGTACGAAGAACTTTGTTCATGCGGTCTCCTGAAAAGTTTTGCCGTTGTTCTCTTATCTCAACTTGTGGTGATACTGCCGCCTGGCATCTTCGACTTCGGCTAGTCGGCTTGCTACGCTCTTCTGTCGCGTTGACAGGTTCGCCTTTCCGGCGCCGCCCTCCCGAACACAAATAGGGAGCAATAAATTTAGAGACTCCGGAGCAAACGAAACACTACTGAAAAGCGCAATCGACTGTCAACGTTAAACGGCGGAAAACATTTAGATAAAGGGGTCAAATCGACATGTCATTACGGGGAAACCTTTTCTCGGGTTGAACCCGCAGGCGACTGGCCAGTTATCTCGAGGCGAACCGCCCCCAAAAAGCTGCATATAAAGCGATTTATTTGTTATTTTGGATCTCCCGGCTTGGCCGCATTTGGTCTCAATGAGCCGCCGCCTGAATGCGGAGCTCGTCACTACCGACGATACAAATGGTTTATAAAATCGCTTAAATGACATAGCAATGTTGGGATATGGAAGGAACTTCGTTTCAGAGAAAGGCCGGGCGCGGTTTCCATCCTCCGACGGGCACATCTCTACACCAAATGGTTGATTCGATGGAGGCTGGATGAGAGCTTACGGATCCCCTCCAGGATATATTCCTGTGCTTCCGGGTTCTGCCTGTCAGTAAGCAAGCGATTGCGCACACGGATATCACATTCCCTGTTGCATAACCAGTGTTTGTCAAAAACCGAATCGGCATGACATTCTTCGTCTGGATTTGGCATTCTCTATAAGCTGCCTGGTATGCCGCTGGAGATCAGTGTCGACATCGTTTCCACCCAGATTGGCCCGCTCATGATTGGCGTGGACGAGGCTGGGAATCTTCGCGTTGCCCTGTTTACGGATGAGCAAGCTGCGATCGACCGCCAGCTCACGCGGCACTACGGCAAAAGTGGCTTCAGCTGCAGCCATGCCCGCAACCCACACGATGTCTCTTCCACGATTGCCAGGTATTTTGCAGGAGAACTTGAAGTCATCGACAAAATTCGCGTCGTTACAGGCGGAACGACCTTCCAGCGGGTGGTCTGGCAGGAACTGCGCAACATACCGTGCGGCTCGACCACGTCCTACGGCGAACTAGCGCGGCGCATCGATCACCCTACCGCGGTCAGAGCCGTGGGTGCAGCCAATGGGGATAATCCCGTTGCTGTCATCGTTCCCTGCCACCGTGTTATTGGCTCGAATGGGTCTCTGACGGGTTATGGCGGAGGCATCGAGCGCAAGCGCTGGCTTCTGGATCATGAGCGGCGCCCCTCGCGCCTGTTCTAGATGAGCAGCTAACTGGCTGCTCTCTTTTCCAATCCTTCGAGAACGGGACGCGGATCGTAATAGGCGCGAATCGAAGCGATCTTTCCATCTTTGAGATTGAAGTACTCCAAAAAAGGGATCAGCCCGAAGATCGTGTCGATCTCGAGCACCGCTGCGCATGTATCGTGGTCCGCTGTCAGGTGAAGTACCTTGATGGCGTTCAGTACCGGGACGAAATCCGCCAACCCCTGCACGAAAGCTTCGATTCCTTCATACCGCCCCAAAGGACCTTCGAAAACAACGTCGGGATGGAGAGGGAGGTTAGAGGCATCATTTCTGCTGACTGCATCGATGTAGGTATTCACGATTCGAATCACGTCTTCGCGCATATTTTGAGTCGCACTCATCAGGCTCTCTTCTTTGCCTCCACCAGCGCTTCGTTCTTCAGGATCTTCCCGCCTTCTTCGACGACATACAGCCGGTTCACATCCAGATCTTTGAGCGTGTCAACTTTTCCCGAGGGCCAGCGAATCTCCACAGCGTCTACCTTCTTCGCCTCGCCAAGCCCGAAGTGGATGCGCAGATCGCCGGCTGAGTAGTATCCGTTGCAGGACTTCACATCTTCGATCTGCGTCAACGCCGGCGTGCTCTTACCGCCTGAATACCCTGTCCCCGTCTGGGCCGTGACTTTGATCCGCGCACCGATCCCCGTCTTATTCGACTTCGTTCCCACCAGCCGCACCTTCAGCCAGCTTCGCGTCAGACTCGAATCGCAACGAAGCAGTTGCGGAACCGCATTCACGCAATTCACAACTGCATCCAGATCGCCGTCGTTGTCGAAGTCTCCCACCGCAAAGCCGCGTGCCTTCGCATCTGTCGTAATTCCGCTACCGCCGCTCTGGCTGACGTCTTCGAATTGACCTTGCCGCAAATTTCGATACAGATACTTCCTTTCCGCGTAGGCGGCGTCCACCTGCGTTCCATCTACCTCCGGGTATACGTGGCCATTCGCGACCAGAATGTCGAGCCATCCATCGTTGTCGATATCAATAAAGCTCACGCCCCACCCGAGCAGGCGCGTGTTGATGCCAAGGCCTGCCTGGTAAGTGCGGTCATCAAACGACCCATCGCCAAGGTTCATATATAAGGAGTCGGTATCACCAGCGAAGTTAGTCTTCACAATGTCCAACATGCCGTCGCGGTTGAAGTCGCCAACGGAGACACCCATCCCCGCCTGTGGCTTTCCATCCGGGGAATAGGCCACACCGGCCTCGATTGCCTGGTCTTTGAAGGTCCCGTCTTTTTGGTTGACGTAATACGTGGCAGAAGTCGAATCATTGGCTACGTAGATGTTTGGCCATCCGGTATTGTCGAGATCGGCGGCCGCGCAACTCAACGCGTAGGTTCCGAGGGTTCCCCACATTCCCGCCTTTTCGCTCACATCTTCGAAGGTGCCGTCGCCCTTATTGCGGTAGAGGATGTTTTTTCCGCCCTCAAGCCCAGGAGGCCCGCACGCAACCGTGATTCCTTTGTAGGTGCAGTTCGCATCTTCGGGCAGAGGCGTCGTCTTCAGATCCAGATCGATGTAGTTTCCGACAAACAGATCCAGGTGTCCGTCCTTGTCGTAGTCAAGGAACGTGCAGCCTGAATTCCATCGGAGTCTGTCCTGCAGCAGTCCCGCCTCCTTCGTCACATCCGTAAACGTCCCATTTCCATTATTTCGAAAGAGTGAGTTTTGCCCGTAGTAGCTGACGAACAGGTCGTTCCACCCATCATTGTTGTAGTCACCGACGCAGCAGGCTTGTCCCCATCCTGACCGTGCCAGCCCGGACTTGATCGTGACATCTGTAAACGTTCCGTCGCGGTTGTTTTTGAAGAGGCGACTGACAGGCTCTTTGCCTTTAGGAAAGCCCTCGAGCCTCCACCCATTCACGAGGAAGATATCGACCCAGTCGTCCTGGTCGTAGTCGAAGAACGCCGCTCCGCAACCGGTGGTTTCAAGGAGATATTTGTTGCGGTGTTCGCCACCGAAGATCATCTCGACATTCAGCCCGGCTCCCTTCGAAACGTCTACAAACTGCACACCCAGCGGCGTTCCAGTCACCGGCGATGCGGGCCCCTTGGGCGCGGGTCGTGCGGGTGCCTCATATGACTGACGCGAGTTTCCCTTCGGTTTCTGAGGCGTTTGGCCGAACAACGGCCGAGCCAGGCTCAGCACATCTTCGAGTGACAGGACAAGGGCGGTTCTGGACAGCGACTTCAGAAAACCGCGGCGGCTGAAGGACAAACACCATCTCCCTCGCGCGTAGTTCGCGCCCAAATGCTGAGTATATCGACGCACTGCCAGGGCCCGCGAATGCACGAGTCATGCGATCAAGATCGTCCCGACACCCGCATCACACGAAAGCGCCACCGCTCCTACAACTCACCCCTCCTGCGGTTACACCATCCCCAATAAGCTATTGATCCTGCGCCGTTTCGCTCGCTGCTCTGATTTAAGTTTCTCGTCTGTCAAGGAGTTTTGAGTTACGCAAGTCCATGCCTACCCATATCGTGTGATTGCTGCAAGTCTTCCCCCATTGCAAGATTCCTCATAACGAGAGCAGCAATCTTTCAGAGGGCTTCCCAAATGCTTGAAGCGACGCAGTCGTTGGACTTTTACGAGTTTCTCCAGATCAGTCCCCACGCAGACTACGAGACGATTCATCGTGTCTACCGCTACCTTGCATCACGCTTCCATCCGGACAATCCGGACACGGGAGACTCTGAGAAGTTCTTCCTTCTGAAGTCGGCTTATGATGTTCTCTCCGACCCGGACCGCCGCTCTGAATACGATCGCGAGTACGAGCGGGAAGAGCCTGTTCGTCAAGTACCTCTTTCGCAAACTGTCGATTTCATGGACCAGGTTCAGGGCGAGCTCAACCGCCGTCTTGCTGTTCTTGCCGTCCTCTATTACAAGCGCCGTTCGAATCCCTACAACCCGCAAGTCAGCCTGGCAGAAATCGAACACCGTATGGGATTTCCGCGCGACTACCTGGACTTCACCACCTGGTATCTGACGAAGAAGGGTTTTGTAACGAAGGCTGACAACTCCGATTTCGCCCTGACCGCGGAGGGTGTCGACTACATCGAGAGCCAGCGTGCCAGAATCCCCGTACTCGACCGGCTCCTGACGAGCGGCAACGTCGTGGGCAAAGCCGAAATGGCAGAAGGAACCATGAAGCTCGACTCAAGCACTACCGCAATGGTAGTCCTGCCTGATTCTCGCAAGATTCCAGATCGCCGGATGAATAACCGGGAGCGTCGTTCTGGGGCGCCTGACTGGCGCGCTGACAAATTTGATCGTCGCAAGAACTCTCGCCGGAGCGAGGATCAGCGTCTCAACTAGCTAATCGATCTGATGGAACTGCAAGGGCGCTCTCGGGCGCCCTTTCTCTTTTCTGACGCTACACCCTTCCTTCGAGCGGACCGGACCGGTTAGCATGAGTGCGCTCGCCGGCACGACCGCCGCCGACCCATCATCTGGCATCACACCTTTCAAGGAATAAGGAGATATATATGCGCCTCGGACGTTTCACAAGCTACATTCTCGGGTTGACTGCTTGCTGCCTGCTCAGCGTCGTCCCTGCGACCTCTCAGGCAGCAGCGAAACCGGCAGCGAAGTCGACGGCCAAGTCTGCCCAGACCACCGCTGCACCCGCCAAGACGGCAGCAAAGGCTGATCTCGTCGATATCAACACCGCCTCCGCCGACCAGCTAAAGGCTCTGCCTGGAATCGGCGACGCTTACTCCGGCAAGATCATCGCTGGCCGTCCTTACGCCAATAAAACTCAGCTCAAGACCAAGGGGATTGTGCCTGCAGCGACATACGCGAAGATCTCGAGCATGATCATCGCCACTCAGCCTGGAAAGAAATAGATACGTGAATGGTCGATGCCCCGGGTCTCCTGATCTGGAGACCTGGGTTAAATCGCATTGTCCTGTCAATCTCCTTCAACTCGTTCCCGGCGCTCTGTTTGCATCTGAATCAATCGCAGCTTTCCGCCCAGCCATCCCGTAGGTAGCGCCAGCCCAATCAGCACAATTACATACCAGTGTGGACCCAGCCCTTTGTTCCAGGTCACGACTGCGCCAATCGTAGCAATTACCATCCCTGCTCCTGCTCCGATCAACGCGTGAGCCACTGGCCGGCACGGAGCCAGCCTTGCAACTATGTACGAACTTAAAACGCAGTACACCGTTCGATACGCAGCTGCCAGTGCTGATTGAAAGTCACTCATCGCTTCGTGCCCGAGAACAGGGAGAACGCCAGCGGCCTGAAGTCCGACATCGGTTGCAAGTGACAGCACAATGTTCACAACAAATCCGGCAAGGAGCGCCAGGATACTTCGCACAACCCTTCTCTGCGAGGTAGACGCCTCTGTCATCTCCCCAACTTTCATCTCGTTCTCTCCCCCTTTGTTCTGGGTGCACTACACAAGATCACTCATTCTGCTCTGAAAAGGGGTGAGTCCGCAAAGGAGGTCGGTCGAACTTAGCGATCGCTTATGGCGGTCCATGCAACGTAAGTGATCATCGAGATCACAATCATCGAGAAGACCCAGCGCACCCAGGCCGGCCACTCGATTTGCCGGTGAAAGGAGACGGGAAGGAAGATGCACGCGCCGAATAGACAGCTAAACCTGCAGAGCAATGGCGTGTCAGCCATCCCCAGAACTGCGAAGGCCAGGCCGATGAAACCAAGGACATCTGCCGCATTGGACTTAGGCACATTGCGGTCTTCCATGTGTGGCGATGCTGACACGCGACCTTCGTGTCAACAATGCGACTTTAGCGTTACAAAAGTAAGGAGGTCAATAACTTGACCTTCGAAGTTACCTCGGGCTCAGCATCCGCCCCTTGAACCAGATTCTCTGACGAGCGGTTGGTGCAGCCGGTGCGGATTTGCCTGCTTGCACTGTGCTCCAGCAGTTCCCACCTGTGTTCCTCCCTCCCTAGTTCTCAGAGCGGCTGATTCTGCTCGACTACACTGAGGAAGCCATGAATGCTGTTTCGGTTCGCGGCGACTGGGTCGGTCAGGTCGTTGACGGGAGGTATCCCCTCCTGGAATGGCTTGGCGGGTCTGGCACCAGCGGCACCTTCCTCACTGAGCTCGACGGCCCAGGGTCCCCAAAAGCTGCCCTGAAGCTGATCCCCTCTTCACCGCAAGCAGAGGATCGTCTCGCGGGGTGGACAGCTGCTGCAAAGCTTTCCAACCCACATCTGGCGGAAATCCGACATTACGGGCGCGCCGAGGTCAACGAGAGTAATTGCGCTTATATCGTTTACGACCTCGCCGAGGAGCTCCTTTCGCAGATCATCCCGGAACGCCCTCTCACGGCCGATGAAGCTCGAGAGATGCTGAACCCCATCCTGGGCGCACTCGAGTACATGCATGGTGCCGGCTTTGTTCACGGCCACCTGAAGCCGTCTAACGTGCTCGTAGTCGAGAATGATATACGTCTTTCTTCCGACAGCCTGCTTGCGATCGGGAAATCGGCCCCAAGGCTATTCACAAACGACCTGTACACCTCTCCGGAGATCACGACTGAGCCGGTCTCTCCGCGCGCGGACATCTGGTCGCTGGGAGTCACTCTCGTTGAAGCGCTGACTCAGCAGCTTCCGATTTGGGACGCTGCCAGCGATTCTGAGCCAGTCATCCCCGGATCGATTCCTGCCCCTTTTGCGGAAATCGCCCGCCGGTGTCTCCACGCCGATCCAGCCCAGCGGTGCAGTCTTGCAGATATTCGCGGTATTCTCGAAGGCCGGGCCAAACCGGCAACCGTGAGACCGGCCCCGACGACCTCGCAACCTCCTCCCAGAGACCGGCAGGAAGACAAGCCGCTGCCGGCACGAATGCCGTTTCTACCGCTCGTCGTCGCCCTTGCGCTTCTCGTCGTCATGATCGTCGGCTTTTGGCTGCATGGCCGCAGCAGAGCCGCGGCCCCTGTTCAAACCGAGGCCACGAGTCAAGCTCCCGCCGGAGAGCAGCAATCAAAGCCCTCGCAACCAGAACCTCAATCGTCAAGTCAGACGTCGCCTCGAACAGCCTCCGCGCCTTCGCCGCGCTCAACGGCGCCTGCTTCTGCTGCAAGGTCAACCGTTGCTTCCAACAGCGATGTAGTCACTCGTGACGTGCCCGAAGTCCCGCAGCGTGCCAGCAACACGATCCACGGTACGGTGAGCGTTATTGTGAAGGTCGAGGCTGATTCAGACGGAACTGTCACGAACGCCGACTATGCGACGCATGGGCCGAGCGCATATTTCGCGCGTCTCGCCCTGGAATCTGCGCGCAAGTGGAAGTTCAAGCCGGCGCAACAGGGTAGCAGCGCGCTTCCAAGCTCATGGCTGCTTCACTACCGGTTCCGTCGGAGCGGCGCAGAAGTCACGGCTGAACAGGCAGGTCGTTAATCAGGCGCCGCACCTAATCGAGCCGTCGGCCGCCCCGTTTGGATTGAGATTCCGAGGGGCGCAGAGGATTCGTTTGAAACCCATCGAATGACGATATGCAACTACATGGTTGCGTATTATTGATTCTAATCGGCCGCTAGTTGCTCAAGTAGACCATCGAAGTCGGCGATGTTTGCGTATTCGATTATCACGCGGCCACGGCCACTCTTGTCCTCGATGCGAACTTTTAGCCCCAGAGCCCGCTGCAGCCGTTCAGCAACCTCTTTGACGTTTGGATCGACCTCCGGCTCGGGCTTGGCTTCTTTTTTGTTCTTCTCCGGATTGAGCATGCCCTGCACCAGCGTCTCAGTCTGGCGAACAGAAAGCGAAAGATTCGCGACGCGCTGGGCTGTCTTCTCCATGTCTGGGTGGAACTTCAATCCCATCAATGCTTTAGCATGACCAAAGCTCAGCTGGCTTCCCTCCACCAGCTTCTGAATCCCGTCTGGCATGCTGAGTAGCCGCATGTAGTTCGAGACAGAAACGCGGTCCTTGCCAGTTCTGGTCGCGATCTGTTCCTGGGTCATGTGGAACTCTCGCGACAGTCTTTCGAACGCACGCGCCTGCTCCATGGCGTTAAGGTCGGCCCGTTGCAGATTTTCGACGATGGTGATCTCCAGCGCCTGCTCATCGGAGACCTGTCGGAGAATGGCGGGGATTGTTTTCTTCCCCGCCAGCTTTGAAGCGCGCCACCGTCGCTCGCCCGCAATCAGTTGAAAGCGTCCGTCTGCCTGGGGCCGAACGAGAATAGGCTGCACAACGCCATTGGCTGTGATTGACGCCGCCAACTCCGACAGCTCGGCCTCATCCACGTGCGTTCTCGTCTGGAACGGGTTTCGATCGATCTGTTCAACGGATATCTCGCGCGGCTTGCCACCATCCGGCTCCGCTGCCGGAGCGGCAGCAACAACCGGAGTTGGTGGTGGGATGCTCTGGACTCGGGGCAACAGCGAATCCAGGCCTTTGCCGAGGGCACGACGCTTATTGTCAGCAGTGGCAGTGGTCATTGGGAATTCCTCAACGGGGGTGGATATGGTGGCTATCAAGCTTCGAGAAGGCTCGGACTGAGGCCGCTGGTTTACGAGTAAGGCCAGAAACGGACTTCGGCCTTGCTCTTCGATTTGTCAGCGACTTTTCGCTCGAGCGCTCTGGGGCTCTCGATCCGGTTTCGCGCTAGAAACTCACCCGCCAGTTCGAAATACGCTTCAGTTCCCCGGGAGCGCGAATCGTAGATTGCCACGGGCTTGCCGTGGCTTGGGGCTTCGGCGAGCCGGATGTTCCGCGGAATGACCGTAATAAACATGCGATCGCCGAAGTGTTGGCGGAGTGTTTCGCGCACCTGTTGCGCGAGATTGGTGCGGTCGTCGTACATCGTCAACAGCACGCCCTCGATTTCGATGTTGTGATTGAACGCTGCACGAACACGTTCCAGAGTCGACATCAGCTCTGTGATTCCTTCGAGCGCAAAATACTCTGCCTGCATGGGCACGACCAGGGAATCAGCTGCCACAAGAACATTCAGGGTGAGAAGATCGAGGGCTGGCGGGCAGTCGAGGATGATGAGATCGAATTTGTCCTTGAGGGGAGCCAGGGCCTCGCGGAGTCTTACAGCCCGGTCTTCCGCTGTTGCAAGCTCGATATTTGCCCCGGTCAGGTTCTTCGAACCCGGGAGAAGGGCCAGGTTTTCAACGCCGGATGGCATGATGACTTGCGAAGCTTCGGAGTCCCCTACAAGGACGTCGTAGATGGAATGACGGTTATCGTCCCGGCCAACTCCAAGTCCCGAAGAGGTATTTGCCTGGGGATCGCAGTCCACAAGGAGGACTTTGAGACCTTCCAAGGCCAGGCAGGCGGAAAGATTGATTGCGGTGGTTGTCTTACCCACGCCGCCCTTTTGATTGACCACACCGAGAATCTTTCCCATGGCATTTCAGGTTAAAGGAACAGGCTTGGGGATGCTTGCTGTGCGTCTGTGGAGAAATCGGAAAGGTTGTGGAAAGCCCAAATCGAGTAAGACGTATGTTGCCAGGATATCCCGTGAATTCAATCAATTAGCTATGTCAAGGCGACCGGCATTTTTATCATCGTTTTAAAGGCAACCCGGTGGAAATCTGTGGTCGAAGCGCAAGCATGTTCGTTATATGTTCCACGTGGAACGTTCAGTTCAGTGTTCTACGTGAATCTTCAGGGTCTATGTTCCACGTGGAACCTTCATCTCTAAGTTCGCTTTCCGAACATTATGATCCCTTGTTGGGATTCAGGCAGCGAAACCACGTTGTTCCAGGAGAACTGGCCATCGACGCTCCGGGTGACGCTCTCTCGAGCTGCTTCGGTAGTCATTACTGCAAGCCAGCCCCCGCAACCGACTAGAGCCGTAGCCAGATGGATCGAAATATCCATTTGGTCCACCGCCCTCAAGACCACGCAGTCATATTTGGCTTTGAGGGTCTCAGCTCGCCCAGGAAACACCTCAGAATCCAGACCAATGGCCCGAACAGCCTCGTTAAGGAAGGCGGCCTTCTTGATTTGTGACTCAGCCAGAGTGATTTTTAGCTCAGGCCTGCAGATCGCGATTGGGATCCCAGGCAGTCCAGCTCCGCTGCCAAAATCCAGGACAGTCGCAATGCCTGGCGGCAGAGCCCGAGCGCATACGATGCACTCAACAAAATGTCGATCAAGGATGGTGTCTTTGTCGCGAATGGCCGTCAGGTTCATGCGCTGATTCCACTTGAGAATCAACGCAAGATAGCTCTCAAATTTCGTCAACTGGGAGTTGTCAAGTCTTTCAAGACCTTTGGCAGCCAGGAGGTCATTCAGAGCATTCGGGTCAGAATCGCCCACCGGTGTCACCGGCGAGCCTCTGCAAGAGTCTCAGCGGCCGGTGCCCATCCTGCGGCTGCCTGAACAAAGGCGCGGAAGATTGCGCGCGACAGTGGCTTTTCTGCGAAGGTCCGCTCGGGATGCCATTGGACTGCAAGCACGAAGTGATCTTCAGAGTCGAGTTCGACCGCTTCTACCACTTGGTCGTCGCCAGAGATGGCTGTCACCCTGAGTCTGTCTCCGAGGCGCGCGATCGCCTGGTGATGGCTGGAGTTCACTTGCTCCGGGCCCGGAGAGCCATCCTGACAAGCCAATTGTTGGAGAAGCGATTGATCTTCGATCAGGACCGGATGAGCTTCAACAACGGTTCGGCCAGGACTATGGTTCACGGAGCAACCAGATTCCGATGGAAGGTCCTGAATAAGCGTTCCATTAAGCCAGACATTCAGAGTTTGAAGACCATGGCAAATCCCGAGAACTGGCTTGCGCAGGTTGAACGCATCCTGAAGCAGAAGTTCGTCGACCGCTGTCCGAGGTGGATCCGCCGGCCCGCACTCAGGCTTGCGTGCCTCTCCGAATCGCTCTGGGTCTACATCGAATCTGCTGCCGGGCAGTAGCACACCTTGAGTCGTAGCCAGCAGCCTAGCAACGCGATCCTGGCTCTCGTGAAGGGGAATCACGACTGGCGTGGCTCCGGACGACTGCAATGCAGCAATGTAGGGCGGCAATGAGCGCGTATTGTATTCCGCGTCTGCTGAGGTCGGCTCGGGAATGGCTATTCGGATTGACATGAACGCTGTAAGTCTAGATGAGAAGATTCAATGCCGACAAATTGCAGATGGACCGCACGTCAAAAAGTCATCGATCAAATACGTAAGTTGCTGATTATAAAGTTTTTACTTGTCTTACTGCATCGATGAAACATGCAATTCATATTAGGAAGCGCGGCTAGGCGGTTCTTTCATAGAACGAGTCCACGGCAGGTTGGCCTGTAAAATTCGGGCCGGCTTTGTCGTCTGCGCCCAAGTATCGGTAAGGAAGTGAGCGATCGGAGATTTTCTTCTCCCTACGAGTCAGCAGACGGCGGGTAGAGCTATAGAGGAATCCAGCCTTGCGAAGGTCCTTTCCAACCTGAATGCCGGAGTGTCTTCCGCCTGCTAATTTCAAATTCCGATAATCCAGGTGCATCATTAGACGGCCGTCATCTTTCAACCACGCACTGGAACGCTGCAGTACTCCGAGCTTATCGCCGACGTAATGCAATCCGTGAACACACGTGATGAGGTCATATCGCTCTTGTGTGTCCCAACCTTCAATAGACGCACCAATAAGGCGGAGACTCTGGATGCCTTCAGGAATTGAGAGGAAGATTGGGATCAGGTCGACTCCAGTCAGCTTAATCCTGTATTTCGACTTGTGAATCTCAGCGGCAGCCTCTATCAGTGCGCGCCCAGCACCGCAACATATATCAAGCCAACTCGCTTCACCATTCCGGCGCGCGGCACTCGTTAAATACTCCATCACATCGAACTTGAGATCTCTTTGGTAGCTGTTTGGCCCTCGCAGATTTCGTTCACGATTCATGCATGCATTTGCGACCGTCTCGGAACGCTCAAGCTCTGCGAAGTTGAGCAATGCCGCGGTTTGCAGATCTAGAGGACGCTTCTGCATTGGCCTCATTCCCCCCAAGGTCGGCGTCATGGATCGCGGCTTTCCTGAACGTGAAATCGGCTATTTGGAGCCTGGGCCGTAGTCCGCGTGTTCGATGGTTTTCAAGGATTCCTTTGCTGTTCCCTGCAGGTCAAAGAGGACGACTTCGTTGCTGCCCGCATGCAGCCAGGGACCGGGCGTGTACAGCGTGAACTCGGGTCCGACGGACCAGAAGCGGCCGAGGGGCTGTCCGTTCAGGAACGCAATCCCCTTCGACAGTCCATGTGTATCGAGAAAAGTATCCGCAAGAGCCGCGTTTTGGCCTGTTGGTGCAGGCGTGGTCATCGAGTACCGATAAAAGCATGGCCCTTCGCAGGCGCCCTTGCCGAAATGCAATTTGGAGAGCTCTGTCATCGGCAACGAGTAGATCTGCCAGTGGGCTGGCTGCTGACCACCAATGCTGACTGATTTGGTGATTCCTTTTTGCTCGGTGCGAATGACTTTTGTGAAGTTCACGCGGCCAGTGTTCTCGACAAGGATGTCGAGGGTGGCCTTACCCAAAATCGGGGGAAGAGCGAGGCTCGACTGGCCGAGGCGGCGGTCAAGAGTGCCGACCAATTTTCGGTCGACGTAAATCTGCGCGTAGTCGTGAAGGCCATCGATGGTGAGCTGGCCTGACGCTCCGTTCGCGATCTGCGTGCGGTAGAGGATGTATCCGTAGGCCTGGTCCAGGTCTTCCATGGTGAGCAGCTTGTCCGATTCGGTCGGCGCAGGCAGATTATTCCAAAGCGATGCGGATTCGGCTCGCAACGAAATCGGGTAGGTCGTTGCGGGGATAGCCGGCGGGATTGCAGGCGGTGTTTTGCGGGTCACGCGCGTGATGGCATCGCGAAACGCAGCGAACTTGGGAGTGGGCTGACCACTTTCATTGAGGGGTGAGTCGTAATCATAGCTGGTGGTGTCTGGCTCGTAGTTTGTGCCGTTGCTGTTGGCGCCATTCATGAAACCGAAGCTGGTGCCGCCGTGGAACATGTACATGCTGACGGAGTAGCCTTGCTTCAGCATCCATTCGAATTCAGAAGCATTGGCTTCAACGGGCGTGGTGTGGTGGTGCTCGCCCCAGTGATCGAACCAGCCCGCCCAATACTCGCCGGTCATGAAAGGGCCGCTTGGACGGGTCTTCTTGAGCGTCTCAAATCCATTTTTTGCGTCACCAGTGCCGAAGTTGATGACTGCGGGAAGTTCGGGCAGAGATCCGTTCGGGATTTGCTCGGGGCCGTCGGCGGTGTACAACAGCGTGTCGGATGTAGCCAGGCCTGAGTTAAGCAGAGCGTTCTTAACCGCCTTCATGTAGGCGTGGTCGTCGCCGAAGGAGCCGTATTCGTTTTCAACCTGGACGGCGATGATCGGGCCGCCGTGTTGCATCAGGAGAGGGGCAAGCTCCTTTGCAAGGCGAGCAAACCATCCATTCATGGCTGCCAAATATTTGGGATCGGAGGAACGGAGTACAAGGCTGCGGTCTTTCAGGAGCCACGACGGATATCCGCCGAGCTCCCATTCAGCGCAGACATATGGGCCAGGCCGGAGGATGACGTTGAGCCCCTCCTGCTGAGCCTCCCGAATATAGGCATAGATGTCATTCTGGCCGGAAAAGTCGTAGACTCCGGGACGCGGCTCATGGAGGTTCCAGAAGACGTAGGTCGTAATGGTGTTCAAGCCCATGGCCCGGGCCTTGCGGAAACGATCGCGCCAGTAGGCGCGGGGAACGCGCGGATAGTGCATCTCGCCGGAGAGGATCTGATAAGGCTTACCGTCGAGCTGGAATTGACCGTTGGCGACCGCGAAGGTGTGCTGAGCAGCGGCAGGCTGAGCCTGGGATTTTGCCAGAACCGATCCGGAGAGAAGAAGGGCCACGAAGAGTGCGGTACGCATGGCCGCAATCATATCGTGCCGGTCTTCGCATCTAACAAACATGAGAATTTCTTTGGTCGTTGCTTTGTTTGCTGTGGTGCTGACGGGATGTAGCCCGCGCGATCGCAGTCCTGATGCCATTCGGGAGCAAACCGCGCGGGCGACGTCGACGGCTGTTCGCGATGCGAAGGCAGTAACTCAAGGGGTGGTCCAGGGAATCCGACAACAGCGGACGATCAACGTCAACAAAGCGTCCGTGAAGGATCTGAGTTCGCTTGACGGTGTTGACGACATGACAGCACAACGGATCGTCGATCATCGTCCATACAAAGACTCCTACGAGCTGGTGACGAAGCACATCCTCTCGAAGGCCCAGTACAACCGGATTGCCGGCAAGATTGAGGCGCGATAGGCCCGGTTTTTAGCCTGATTTGAGAATAATATCGTTAGGCAACTAAACAGTTGCATATCGCCCAGAGGGCAACTAATCAGCTGCTCGACACTTGTTTTGCAGTCTGGCCGAGATCGAGAAGTGCAGATGCTGCCTCTTCGCGGAGGACTTCAATCGATTTACGCAGTCGAGAGTTGAGGTCATCGGTCTGGCGAACGGTGAGGCCGGAGGTTGAGATGGGCTCGCCGACACTCATGATGATTTCTCCTGGATAGAAGTGGCGGGTATGCATCGGTAAGAGGTCATAGACACCAGTGAGGGCGATTGGAACGAGGGGTACCTGCGCCCGAATTGCAAGGAAGGCAGCTCCGGCAAGGAACGGCTGGATGGTGCCGTCGGGAGTGCGTGAGCCCTCCGGAAAGACAAACAGAGGCATGCCGGCGCGTAACGCACGAACGCCAGCTCCCAGGCTAGAGACGGTTGCATTGGGGCTGACTGTGTCGACCGGGATTTGACCTGATCGATTGAGATGCCAGCCGATGAAGGGCATCGTCCACAGCTCCTTTTTCGCCAGGATTCGGAACTGGAAGGGAAGCGTGGAAAAGATAACCGGCGTGTCCATGTAGGACGTGTGGTTAGCGGCGTAGACGGCAACCGGGTGTTTGCGAAGATTTTCCGCGCCAAGGACTGTGAGGCGGGCGCCGGAGATCCGGACACAGCCGCCGGCCCAAGTCTGCGCGATCCGATGCTGAAGACGGCCGGACTTGTCCCAGAGTGATGCAAAAAGAGAACAACTGCCGCAGAGGCCGGTGTAGGCAAAGAAAAGTGGGGCTTGAAGGATGTTTGTGCGCCAACGATAGAGACGGGGCAGCGGGTCGGGAGGTCGACGGCGGATCACGGAGTCTGGCCTACTCGCTCTGGCGCCGAATCAGGAGCAGGCACTGCATGACGTGCCAGGAGCCGAGTTCGTACATCCCCGACCAGATAGACAGAGCCCGAGACAACGATGGGGATATCTTGCTGTTCGGTGGCATGCACAAGCGCCTGGTCGATGGCCTGACCGACTGAGGCGGCCGCAGATGCCGAGGTCCCCGTGGACGATGCCGCAGCCAGCAGATCGCGCATTGGAGTGGCACGCGAGCTGAAAATGGGGGCAAAGATGATGCGCTCGAAGATCGGGAATAGGATCTGAGCCATCTCGAGGACGGGCTTGTCACGCAGGCAGCTGAAAATGAGTGTTCCCATCTGCTGATTGGGAAGCATCTCCCTTAACCCGGCTCGCAAGGCCCAGGCCCCGGCGGGATTGTGGGCGACATCCAGAAGCCACTGAATCGAGGCTGCGCCTTCGAAAGAGGGCGTTGTGATTTGTTCAAGCCGTGCGGGCCAGCGGGTCTTGCGGATGCCATCTTCGATCGACTTGGCGGTGATAGGGAATCCGTGTGAGATAGCGAGTTCAACGGCTGCCGCGGTGGCAAGTGCAACATTGCGATGCTGATGAGCTCCGCGAAGCGGCGAGTCGATTTGGATGTGACTTCCCAGAACTTCTGCGGCGAAGGAGGCTTGAGTAGAACGGGATTGAGTTGTGTCTTCCAGCCTCTGAGAGGTGTCGGCACCGGGTAGATAGGGGACGGCACTGATACCGAGCACGGACAGCGAGGTGGCAACCTCGCCGATTACCTGGTTTGCTTCAGGATGTTGTGGCAAGGTGATGAGGGTCCCGCCGCGGCGGAGAATGCCTGCCTTCTCGCGGGCGATATCCGATACGGTCGGCCCGAGCCACTCCATGTGATCCAGGGAGATGTCGGTGATGATCGAAATGAGCGGGTCGACGATGTTTGTTGCGTCCAGGCGACCTCCCATGCCGACTTCAAGCACCGCAATCTCGATCGCGGGCTCAGCGAAGTGCAGGAAGGCCATTGCGGTGAGCGTCTCGAAGTAGCTTGGGGACTGAGCGAGCTTTCCCTCATCTACCAGGCGCTGGGCGGTGGAGCGAACCCGGAAAAAGCTCTGGGCAAAGTCTTCGTCGGAGATCTGAACGCCGTCGATGCGGATTCGTTCGTTGGGGCGGCTCAGATGCGGCGAAGTGTAGAGGCCGGTACGCAGGCCAGAAGCCGACAAGATCGAAGCCAGCGTGGAAGCCGTTGAACCTTTCCCATTGGTTCCGGCGATGAGAACGGAGGGGAAGGTACGGTGCGGGTTGCCGAGGGCGGAAAGAAGAGCGCCGATCTCATCGAGGGAGAATTTTCGCCGTGTCTGGCCCGTCTGGGTGGCCAGCTCGGGTGCCATGGCGGCTAGATGATCGATGGCGGACTGGTATGACATACCAGTCCTAAGTATAAAAGCCGCTGGAAACAGAGGGTTCAGGCATCAAGGATGAGGCACCAGCGGCGATACGTGGAATCGATTGGCAAATAATTGTTGTAGTTGAACGGCGAGACGGACGGAGATGGGCCCGATTCTGATCTCCGTTTTCCTCCCTCCTCACAACGAATGTGCGTGGTGTGGAAGACAGGTCCGATGTGGAACACCCAGGCTTTCGGAACGCTTTATCCATGCGGGTGGGAACGCACATTGCACAGAACGTCGTCAGGATTCACAGGGTCATTCAGCGCCGCTGTGGGGATCGTGGGAAAGCTGGCGCACCAAACGCAGGCTCTCGTCGGGTTTTCCATTTCCCCTGAATCGCACAGTCACGATTTAGAAATCCGGACCGCAAGAGAACGGCCTCCTATATAAGGAGATGGCCATCGTTTCCACTTTTCCGCAGCGAACGACGGGGACTACGGTCTTATGGGTTGATTCAAACCTGTAAATCTCCACTAACCGTCGCCTGAGCCAGGTGAGATTCCCAGTCAGCAGCCGGCAACCCGGCTGAGTTGGAATCGAGGTTAAAGAAGCAGGTCGTATGTCAGCCCCGGAATCCAGAGAACTAACCGGGTTTTCCACGCGCCAACTTTTCGAAAAGATGCATAGAATCAAAGGCAAGAAACAGCAGCCGTTTCGCAGGGGATGAGTGCGTGGTGTAGCCTTGGGCCAAGCGGCGCTGCAACTGGGGCGTCAAATGGGGCCAGGTCAGCCGATCCGCGGGGGCGAACGGCGGGCGGGAGTGGAGCGAGAGTATGCCGATCGTGGAAACAGAAGTTGAGAAGCCGGCAGCACAGGGGGCAGCGATGGAGATTACCGTAAGCCGCCAGGAACTGGTGAAGGAACTCACCGCGACGCAGAGCGTAGTCGAACGCAAGACCACGATTCCCATCCTGTCGAATTTTCTGATCGAAGCCGATGGCGATCGACTGAACATCACGGCGACAGACCTCGACCAGGCAATCCGCACCAGCGCGGCCGTAAAGGTGAAGAAGCCCGGATCTTGCACGATCCCCGCCCGCAAACTTTACGATTACATCAAGCTCCTGCCAGACGGCGACATCTCAATCAAGCTGCTCGAGAACCACTGGGTGCAGATTCGCAGCGGCCGCTCCAACACCAAGATGGTCGGCATGGCCCGCGCGAACTATCCCCAGGTGCCCGAGTTCCCCGCCGTTGCATCTACCAGCATTCCCGTCGCGGCATTGCGTACTTTGATTGCCCGGACGATCTTCGCTATCTCAAATGAAGAATCTCGGTATACGCTCAACGGCGCGTTACTGGTGTTGAAAGCGGAATCGATCGCTATGGTAGCTACCGACGGCCATCGGCTTTCGTTTGTCGAGAAGCCCAGCGAGGCGATGGAAGGGATCAGCGGCGAGAAGCGCGTGTTGATTCCCCGCAAGGCGTTGCAGGAGCTCCAGAGTCTCCTTGCCAACACCGATGCCGAAAAGGTGGAGTTCGCAGATGATGAGCACACGTTGTTCTTCAAAGTTGGTCATCGCACGCTTAGCACCCGCCGGCTGTCTGGTCAGTTCCCCAACTACGAGGCAGTGATGCCCCGCGACAACACGAAGTTTGCGGTGGTGCGCTCCAGCGAACTGTCGAGCGCGATAGCACGCGTGGCGCAGTTTGCCGACGAGCGATCTGGGGCAATCCGGCTTCGGCTTGAGTCAAACGAGTTGAAAATCAGCTCGCAGTCCACCGAGAGCGGGGAATCTGAAGACACGATTGATACGCCCTACTCCGGCGACCCGATTACGGTCGGCTTCAATTCGACCTACATCATCGATTTCCTGAAGGCGCTGGGGAACGAAGGCGAAGTGCGGCTGGAGTTTAAAGACTCGCAATCTGCCGGCCAAGTTCGCCCAGAGGATCCCGACGCGGAGTATCGGTCACGGTACGTGCTGATGCCGATGCGGATCTGAACCGCTGGCAATCAAAAAAAAGCAACAACAGGCCGCCGTCGTGAACAATACAAGAATCTTTAAAATGGCCTTCGCCAGCGTGTACCCGCACTACGTCGCAAAGGCGGAGAAGAAGGGTCGGACGAGCGCGGAAGTGCGTGCCGTCGTCAAGTGGCTCACCGGCTACGACGAGCAGTCGCTGCAACGCCAGATAGACGAGAAGGTTGATTTCGAGACTTTTTTCGCACAAGCGCCTCAAATCAATCCAAATGTAGTCAAGATTACAGGCCCGATCTGCGGCTATCGAGTCGAAGATATCGAGGACAAGCTCATGCAACAGATTCGCTATCTCGATAAGCTGGTCGATGAGTTAGCCAAGGGAAGGCCGATGGAAAAGATTCTGAGGAAGTGATCAAGGCCTTATCTGTATAAGTAGAGCTGTTTGTACTACTGACTGGATGTCGCAACTTGAGCACCCCCACCCTGGTCCCGAATAATCTGAGATGTTATGTCCAAACAGCAATTCCAGACAGAAGTAAGCCAGCTGCTTCAGCTGATCGTCCATTCGCTCTACTCTCATCCGGAGATCTTCCTCCGCGAAATCATCTCGAATTCCTCAGATGCGCTCGATAAGCTGCGCTATCTTACCCTGACTGAGGAGCGAATCAAGGCACTTGTTGGAAAAGGCATCGATCCACCACGCATCGATCTCGACCTGGACGAATCCAGCAAGACTTTAACGATCTCCGACACCGGGATCGGCATGAACGAAGAGGACCTGGTCTCGCATCTCGGCACCATTGCCCGCTCAGGTACCAAGAACTTTCTCGCCCAGCTCTCCGGAGATGCCCGGAAGGACTCTAACCTCATCGGTCAATTCGGTGTCGGTTTCTATTCCGTATTCATGGTTGCCGACAAGGTGGAGGTTACATCGCGCAAGGCTGGCGATGCGAAGACTTACAAATGGACCAGCGACGGCAAGACTGGCTTCGACATTGAAGAAGTCTCCGGTGTCGATGAACTCAAGAGCGCCGGCACCAGGGTCTTGATTCACTTCAACGATGCAGGCGCGCAATACGCCAACGGCTGGCGCCTGCAGGAGATCATCAAGAAGTATTCCAACCACATCGCGTTTCCCATCTTCCTTACTCACGATAAGAGCGAGTGGAACGATGAGAAGAAAGAGTCAATCAAGACCCGCACTATGGAACAGGTCAACGCTGCGAGTGCGATGTGGCAGCGCCCCAAGTCTGAGTTGAAAGACGACGACTACAAGGAGTTCTACAAATCCATCACCGGAGACTGGGAAGACCCACTCCTCTGGTTCCACACTCGCGCTGAAGGCACGCTCGAATACACCACGCTCTTTTACATCCCCGCTAAAGCGCCCCTCGACCTCTATCAGGCCGACTATAAAGGGGGAGTAAAGCTCTACGTCAAGCGAGTCTTCATCATGGAGGACTCGAGAGACCTGCTGCCGCAGTATCTGCGCTTCGTGCGCGGGATCATCGACTCGGAAGATCTACCGCTCAATGTCTCGCGCGAAATATTGCAGCAGAACAAGGTGCTGACAAGCATCAAGACTGCGAGCGTCAAGAAGATCCTTTCCGAGCTGAAGAATATCGCCGCAAGCGATCCCGAAAAGTACGCGACATTCATCGCTGAGTACAACCGGCCGCTCAAGGAGGGGCTCTACGGCGACTTCGCCAACCGTGAGACGCTGCTTGACCTCATCCGCTTCAAATCCTCGAAGGTTGACGGACTCACTTCGTTGGCCGAAGCGAAAGAGCGTATGCAGCCCGAGCAGAAGGCTCTTTACTACATCACCGGAGCCTCCGAGTCGATGCTTCGCAATTCTCCGCTGCTTGAGATTTATAGGAAGAAGGACATCGAGGTCCTCATACTCGACGACGAAATCGACGAAATCGTCTTCTCTAGTGTCAGCAAGTTTGGCGATGTCGATCTGAAAGCCGTCAACAAGTCGGCCACCTCAGAAGACCTGAAGGATGAGTCCACACCTGAAAAGGCCGAAGAGCTCAAGCCATTGCTCGATAAGATCAAGGCTACGCTTGGGGATGCCGTCAAAGACGTGCGCGTTTCCTTGCGCCTCGCCGACAGTCCTTCTGTCATTGTGTCGGACGAGGACGAACCTTCAGCCCGCATGCGCCAGATGATGCAGGCTATGGGCCAGAAAAACATGCCTGAGCTCAAGCCGACCCTCGAGATCAACCCGGATCACGAGATCATCAAGAAACTCCTCGCGAATCCCACCAGCAGCCGGGTTGACGATGCTGCATGGCTTCTCTTCGATCAGGCACTGCTATTGGAAGGTGTGGCCTTGAAGGACCCCACTGTTTTCGTCCAGCGCCTAAACCGTGTACTTAACCGTTCCATCTAGTACAACGTTGCACTCGTGAGAACGCAGCTTCGTATGGATGCGCTCCCAGACGCAATGGGTCAACGCTCCGCAGGTGGCTGCACAAAAGTTCCTGCAGGCGATCGACATAGCTCATGCGGCTAACTAAGCCGGCTTTAAGCTGGTGCCTGGCTGAAAGAGGATCCAGAACGGAGTGGAAGAGTGGTTAAACCATTGAAACTAAAATGGTAGGCACGATTGGATTCGAACCAACGACCTCTTCCGTGTCAAGGAAGCGCTCTAACCAACTGAGCTACGCGCCTGCGGTGGACCAAGTCAAGTCTAGCAGGACAATGGGTGGCGTCTCAAGAGGACTCAGAGACGCGTCTCAAACACGCGTGCGGGTGCATTAACGTGCAGAGCATTCGACGCGAGGTATACGCGAAGAAGAGAATGCCTGCCGCGATGCGCGCGACTCATCGAGATCTCTCGCGACTCTCCAATGTTCGAGGTTCCGACCGAGGTATGACTCGAGTCCCTCAACTTCGGGCCGGAACACTTCAGCTAATTCGTCTGTGATCTCGGTGGGCATCTGCGGCAGAGATTCTCCACCGCCGAGGAATAGCTTGATCAGGGCAGAATCTCTCACCGAAGCGACCAAATGGTCGAGTCGTCTCGTCTTGCACCAATCCGCAAAGGCCGTTGCCGTGCGTGTCGCAATGTAGCTGCGCGGCCTGGTCATCCGTTCGGTCGAGAAGACGCGTTTCATCTGAGCCTGGGACAGAGAGACATTTTCCAGGCCGATAAACTCTGTAAGGCTGCTCACGAAAGCCTGAGGATCTGCGGCGAGGTCGTCATAGATCGTCACCAGCAACTGATCATCAGAGAAGCTCTCGCGCCACTCGCGGAGATGCGTCCAGTACATGCCAGAGCTGATTAATTCGGGATCCTCGCGAAGCGCGTCCTGGAAGCTCCAGCGGTACATCCCGTAGGCCAGTTTCAATCGATATAAGGAAACAGCCCGCTCCACCGGGTTGCGGAAGACGAAAATAATTTTGGCGTCGGGGATAGTTTCGGCGATGCGTAGGCGTGCTTCCCGCGAGGCAAAATAGGTGGGCGCGACTTCACCAAGAGGCCCGTGCTGAATTCGCGGGAAATGCCACCTGTACCAGTCCAATCCACGCTCAAAATTCAGATCGAAGAAGCGCGTCTCCTTTGAGGGAGAAGGGAGCGTGGCATAGGGCTCAAGTACCTTATGCAACCAGCTGGTTCCCGTTCTTGGAGGTCCGACAACGATAAATGAGGGTTTGTGCGTAGATGTCATTAAGCTTGGCTCGAGTGGATCTGCGTGGGATCTGCGGAGTTCCAATGTCGCTGCGTCCAGCGGGCCCTATAGTACAAATCGCGCAGCGGGGAGTGGCACCAAGGCAATGCCAAATCAAGATAAAAGGGCCCTTGGCTGGTTATGATGCGGAAGGGAAAGCTCCGGGTTGGCAGGGATTTCAAATAGTAACTAGTTTTTTCCCAAGGGTCAGGCAGCCCAGCCCCGTCAAGGTCGTGGCCCGGACCTTGGGTCGTCACCACATGGTCGCCGCCTGCTGCTGAGCTGATGGCGACCTTTCTCGACTCTTGCAGGCATGCTTTTATCGCGTTGCGCCACAGAAGCTTGCAAGAGACCAGAACAGCAAGGGCTGTTGGCGGAGCTCCGGTATGGGTTTGCAGTTTGGCGCTCCCGTCCCGAGCGCAAGACCTGTGGATGAAGCGTCGGTTCGACGAGGATAATGGGACGTGAGCCTCGGATGTTCGCATCAACTCCGACTACGACGAATCAGATACACAACGCTGTTCTTAAAGCATTGCCCAGAGGAGAGTCTTCATGTCATCCGCGCCCAAGAGCCGTCGCCACAAGCAGATCAAAGTGAAGCCGTTGACCAGCCTGCCGGCATGGAAGCAGCTCAAGTTGCATTCGCGTGAGATGGCAACAGTGCACCTGCGTAGTTTGTTTGCAGACGATCCGCAGCGTGGAGAGCGGTTGACGGCGGAAGGCGCCGGGCTTTTTCTGGACTACTCGAAGAACAGAGTGAACGAGGAGACGCTGAAGATTCTGCTGGCCCTGGCGGAGGAATCGAAGCTGCGCGAACACAGCGAGGCGATGTTCAGCGGGGAGAAGATCAACATCACGGAGAAGCGGGCGGTGTTGCATACCGCTCTGAGAGCGCCGAAGGGGCAATCGATCCTGGTGGATGGCGAAGACGTGGTGCCGAAGGTGCACGAGGTGCTCGACCGCATGTCGGAGTTCTGCGACCGGGTGCGGAGCGGCGAGTGGAAGGGTTTTACGGGAAAGCCGATTCGAAACGTGGTGAACATCGGCATCGGCGGTTCGGATCTGGGGCCGGTGATGGCCTATGAGGCGCTGCGGCACTACAGCAAGCGTGACATGGTCTTCCGGTTCGTATCCAACGTTGACAGTACTGACTTCGCGGAGGCGGTGCAGGATCTTGACGCGGAGGAGACGCTGTTCATCGTTTCCTCGAAAACATTTACCACCCTGGAAACCATGACGAATGCGCATACCGCGCGTGCGTGGCTGCTGGAGAAGCTGGGCGGGCATGAGTCGGCGATCGCAAAGCATTTCGTAGCGGTCTCGACAAACGCTTCTGAGGTCACGAAGTTCGGAATCGACACAGCAAATATGTTCGGCTTCTGGGATTGGGTGGGCGGCCGCTATTCGATGGACTCGGCGATCGGGCTGTCGACGATGCTGGCGATCGGGCCGGAGAACTATCGGGCAATGCTGGCGGGTTTCCACGAGATGGACGAGCATTTCCGGACGGCGCCGTTTGAAAAGAATCTGCCGGTGCTCATGGCGCTGCTTTCGATCTGGTACACCGACTTCTTCGATGCGCAAACGATCGCGATTCTTCCCTACGAGCAGTACCTGAAGCGCTTTCCCGCATACCTGCAGCAGCTCACGATGGAGAGCAACGGCAAGCATGTGACTCTGAAGGGCGCAACGGTGCGGTACAACACCAGCCTGATCTACTGGGGAGAGCCGGGGACCAATGGACAACACTCGTTCTATCAGCTCATCCACCAGGGCACGAGGCTGATCCCGTGCGACTTCATTGCTTTTCACCACTCGCTGAATCCGCTTGGCCGGCATCATGACATGCTGATCGCAAACGTGTTTGCCCAGGCAGAGGCGCTGGCTTTCGGCAAGACCACCGAACAGGTGAAGGCAGAGGGAACGGCGGATTGGCTTGTGCCGCATCGCGTCTTTGAAGGCAACCGGCCTTCGAACACGATCCTGGCCGACAAGCTGACGCCGGCGGTGCTGGGCAAGCTGGTGGCCCTGTATGAGCATTGCGTATTCACGCAAGGAGTGATCTGGCAGATCAACTCGTTCGATCAGTGGGGAGTGGAACTAGGCAAGGCGCTGGCGCAGCGGATTATCCCGGAGCTGGAAGGCGCAACGGAGCCAGAGCTGCAGCACGACAGCTCAACCAATCATCTGATCCGTCTTTACCGGCAAAAGAAGTAGAATCGCGCTTGCTCGAATCAGATCTCAACGAAGCTGCTCCTTAGACCGGATGCGGCGAAGGGAAAACGTGGCGACTGAGCAGGTTGTTCGTCTTACACAGCAGGTAAAGGCCGGAGGATGTGCGAGCAAGCTTCCTCCGGGGTCGCTGCGCGCGGTCTTGTCGAAGCTGCCGGTGCAGAACGATCCGAATCTTCTGGTTGGATTTGAGACGTCGGACGATGCGGGGATCTACATGATTGCACCGGATCTGGCGATGGTGCAGACGGTGGATTTTTTTACTCCGCTGGTCGATGACCCGTTCACGTTTGGACAGATTGCGGCGACCAATGCGTTGAGCGATGTGTATGCCATGGGCGGGCGGCCCGTGAGCGCGCTGAGCATGGTGTGCTTCCCGCAGAGCGGGGACCTCGCGGTTCTGGAACAGATCATGCGCGGCGGCCTGGCGAAGATGGCCGAGGCTGAATGCACAGTGGTTGGCGGGCATTCGGTGCGGGACGAAGAGATGAAGTTCGGCTATGCGGTCACGGGCCTCATCGATCCCGCCAAGGTGAAAACCAATGCGCGCGCCGTGGCTGGAGATGTTCTGATCCTGACGAAGCCGATCGGGACGGGAGTGATTACGACGGCTTTGAAGCAGGGCAAGGCCAGGCAGGCGTGGGTGGATGCCGCGGTGACGTCGATGACAACGTTGAACAGGGCCGCTGCCGAGATTGTGTCGGGGTTCGCGGGTGTTCATGCAATGACGGACATTACGGGATTCGCGCTGATGGGGCATGGCCGCGAGATGGCGACGGGCAGCGGCGTAACGCTGGAGATCGAAACGCAAAAGGTTCCGGTAATCGACGGGGCGCTGGAAGCCGTAAGGGCTGGAGCGATTCCGGGTGGATTGATTTCGAATCGTGAGTTCGCGGAGTGCATGGTAGAGGACGCGGAGGATGCGGCATTCAGCGAGGAGTTGCGAAAGCTGATGTACGATCCGCAAACGTCGGGCGGGCTGCTGATCTCAGTGTCGGCAGATCAGGCCGCGGGGATGGCTGGCGCGTTACGAGCAGCGGGAGTGAATGCAGTCGAGATTGGGCGGGTACTGCCGCAGCTGAACGATCGAGGAAATCCGGCGATCGTTTTGAAGTAGCGGCGTTGGAGCAAGCGAGGAGCCATGGGAGTTGATCCGATGGAACGAACGGCGACGGGGCAGGAAGAGCTCTACCGCCGCCTGCCGTCTGTGAACGAGCTGCTCCTGACGCCTGATGTCGAAAAGCTGATCGGGATTTATGGCCGCGATCGCGTTGTTGCGGCGATTCGCGAGAATCTCGTTGCGATGCGCGAAAAGATCTCGTGCGGAGAGATTTCTGCTGAGGCGCTCGAAGGCGAGATCTGTTCGATCTCCGACGAGGTGAGCCGGGGCCTCCAGCGAGGGCCTGAGTACTCGCTGAAGCCGGTGATCAACGCCACCGGAGTGATTCTGCACACGAATCTTGGCAGGGCTCCGCTGAGCGAAGCAGCGCTGGCGCACATCGCCGAGGTGGCGCGCGACTACTGCAATCTCGAGTTCGATCTGGAAAGCGGAGAACGCAGCAAGCGAGATGTTCATGCCGAGCGGCTCGTGCTGCGTGTGCTGGGAATTGCAGACGGGGATGTAACGCGCTGGGGCGCGGTGGTGGTCAACAACTGCGCGGCTGCGACGTTTCTTGCATTGAACGCTCTTGCCGAAAAGCGCGAGGTGGTTGTGTCCCGCGGGGAGCTGGTGGAGATTGGTGGCGGCTTCCGCATTCCCGAGATTCTGGAGAAGTCGGGCGCAATCCTGCGCGAAGTGGGAACTACCAACCGCACGCGGGCCGCAGACTACGAACACGCTGTGAACGAACAGACGGCTCTTCTGCTGCGCGTTCATCAGTCGAACTTCAGCATCGAGGGGTTTGTCGAACGGCCTTCGCTCAAGGGCATGGTCGAACTTGCGAAGACACTGGGAGTGCCGCTGTTTGAAGATCAGGGCACGGGTCTTGTGTCGCGGATCGATGGAGTTGGGCTTGACGATCAACCGACGTTGCGGGAGTCGATCGAGACGGGCGTTGATCTCGTTGCGGCAAGCGGGGACAAGCTGCTCGGCGGTCCTCAGTGCGGATTGCTGATCGGGCGAGCGGATCTGATTGCGAAGGTTCGCAAGAACCCGCTGCTCCGAACTTTTCGCGTGGACAAGCTTACCTATGCGGCTCTCGAGGCGACTCTGCTCGAATGCCTCACGGGCCAGACGGACGCTCTACCCTTGATGCGAATGCTTCGCGTGGATGCGGAGGAAATTGAGAGACGCTGCCATGCGCTAGCTGACGCCACCAGATCGGAGAATTTGAGCGCGACGGTTATCCCGGTGGAGAGCGTTGTTGGCGGCGGCACGGCGCCGAACGCACGGCTGAAGAGTTACGCGGTGTCGATACGGCATCGCCGACTCGGCGCGAATGAGCTGCTGAAGAAACTGCGCCTGTTCGATCCGCCGATTGTTGGGCGCATTGCTGAAGATATGGTTGTGCTCGACCTGCGTACGGTTCCCGTGCACCACGATGAGACCGTCGCGCGTGCACTGGAGCAGCTGTAGATTCGCGGCCGGATGAAACCACTCAGGTCCATCGTCATTGGAACAGCCGGCCACATCGATCACGGCAAGACGGCGCTGGTACGCGCTCTGACCGGAGTAGATACGGATCGCCTGCCCGAAGAGAAGCGGCGCGGGATCACGATCGATCTGGGATTTGCTTCGCTGGATTCGATTGCTGCCGATGGCTCGGCGCTGCGCATCAGTTTTGTGGATGTGCCGGGGCACGCGCTTTTTATCCGCAACATGCTGGCGGGAGCGGGATGTGTTCCAGCGGTGATGCTGGTGATCGCCGCGGATGAAGGCGTGATGCCGCAGACGCGCGAGCACCTGGCGATCTGCGAGCTGCTGGGAATGTCGGATGGGTTCACGGTGATCAGCAAAGCGGATCTCGTGAACGATGATCGCCTCGAACAGGTCCGCGCGCAGGTGCGTGACTTCCTGAAGGGCACATTTCTCGGGAGAAAAGAGATTCCGATCCTGGCGGCGAGTGCGCGCAATGACGTCGGCCTGGAGGAGGTTCGCTCTGCACTGATTCGCGTTGCTTTGCGCGCGGGAGATGCGGACCTTGCGCGTCCGATGCGGCTGCCGATCGATCGCGTATTTGTGAAGAAGGGCTTCGGTACGGTTGTGACCGGAACACTGCTGAGCGGAGAGATTCGCGTCGGACAGAGTCTCATGCTGGAGCCGGGCGGCCGGAGCGTGCGCGTGCGGGGATTGCAAACGCATGGCGCGTCGGAGGAACTGGCACAAGCGGGATCGCGCACGGCCGTGAATCTTTCCGGCGTCGATGCGGCGGAGGTTTCGCGGGGACAGTGCCTGGTCACTGCCGGAGAGATGACGCCCGCAGACGTTGTCGACGCGGAGGTCACGCTGCTCGGTGACGCTCCCGCGTTGAAGCACCGGGCTCGCGTGCATCTGCATGCATTTACCTCCGAGGTGATGGCGGAGGTTTCTCTCTATGGCACTGGGCCTGCAGGCCCCGGGGCAAGAAGGCTTGCGAGGTTGAAGCTCGCGCAGCCGATTGTGCTGGCGCCGGGAGATCGTTTTGTACTGCGCCAGCCTTTGCCGGCAGGCACGGTGGGTGGCGGCCGGGTTCTGGATGCGAATCCGATGGCTCATGTGCGGCGGGCTGTCACGGAAACGTGGCTGGAGCGAGTGGTGAAGGGCGACATGCCGCGGCAGCTCGAGTTGCGGGTGGGGCGACGAGAAATGGAGGGCATTCCGGCTGCAACGCTCGCGCGGGAGATGGGCTTGAGGGCCGATCACGTTCGTCAGATGGCTGCGGATTTTCGAACCTCGGGAGAGCTTGTCTCGATGGGGAGTGACGCGCTGATCTCCAGCGCTGCTTTCCGAGACGCGGTTGAGAAATTAACGGGACGGCTGAAGAGCGCCGGGGCGCAAGGGGTGAAGCGCTCGGTGCTGCAGGAGCAGACGGGGCTGAATGCCGAGGCTTTCGGTTCGGCACTGGAACGGATTGTTGCGGATGGCACAGCCCGGATAAGCGGCGAGTCGGTCACGCTTGCCGGAATTGCTCCCGCGATTTCGGAAAAGGAAGCGCGGTTGCGGAATGATGTTGCGGCCGCTTACCGGAAGGCAGCGCTTGCTCCGTCCGCGGTGAAGGATGTCGCGCAGCAGCTCAGGATCGGCGAGGCGGAGATGCGGCGGATCATTACGCTGTTGATTCGCGAAAAAGCTCTGGTGCGTATGGGTAGCGACGATACGTTTGTGCATGCTGAGGCGGTGCGGGAACTGGGAGAGCGATTGAAGCCAATGCGTGGAAAGGCTCTCGATGTGACGGCATTCAAGGCGATGACCGGGCTGACGCGGAAACATGCGATTCCCTTGCTGGAGCTACTTGATCGCGAGAGGATCACGCGCAAGCAGGGCGATGTCCGAATCGTTTCGTGAGTCAATCTTCTGGTTGATACCGGGTTGAAAATGCCGCGTGATATAGTCGTCCCAATTGTCTTCACCCCATGCGACAGGACAACTCAAAGATAAAGCTGATTGAAGACGTAGACGCGGCAGGCGATGTCGCCAAGGTCTACGACGAGTGGCGCGCCAAGTCAGGGCGGCAGGAGATGCCCGGCATTCTGAAGTGCTTCAGCCATCGGCCGGATTTTCTGCGCGATGTGATGAAGTTTGGCGACACGGTTCACTTCTCGCAGGGGCACCTGACACGGCAGACGAAGGAAGCGATCGCGAGCTGGGTTTCGTACCTGAATCGCTGTCCATATTGACTGGACTCGCATGCTTACTTCCTGCGTGTTCAGGGAGCAGAAGAGAAAACGGTGCAGGCGCTGGCTCATGGTGATCTTGATGGAGCCGGATTGAGCGACGCAGAACGCGGGCTGCTGGAGTACGTCGGAAAAGTGACGGAAGCGGCTTACCGCACCACGCATGAGGACGTGCAGAAGCTGCGCGACCTGGGATGGACGGAGCCGCAGATTGCCGAGGCGGTGTACATTACGGCGATGTTTGCCTTCTTCAATCGTGTTGCGGATGCGTTTGGTATTGAACCACAGAACTACCTGGCAATGAATCAGATGACGAAGTAACGAGGAACGAGCATGGCGACTCAAGTGAAGGGCAGATGGAAAAAATGGCTGGTGCCCGTTGCCGCAGTGTGCTTTGTCTTTTGGGTCTGCTTCGTCAGCTACATCGCCTGGGCGATGCGGCAGCCACCTGAGGTGTTTGGGCATGTGATGGCGCGGATGCCGATGCCGGCGTACTTCGTGATCCCATTTGAGACGCTGTGGAACCGGGCACGAAAGGGAAATCTGCAGGTCGGCGATATGGCTCCGCCGCTCCAGGTGAAGAGGCTGAACGAGACGTCGCCAGTAGATCTGGGTTCGCTGTGGACGGAGCGCCCAGTGGTGCTGGTGTTCGGGAGCTATACCTGACCGCCATTTCGGCGGGAGGTTCCCGCCCTCAACAAGCTATCTGAGGAGTACAAGGGCAAAGTTGATTTCTACGCCGTGTACATTCTCGAGGCCCATCCGACGGATGTCTGGCAGATGCAGTCGAATGTGAAGGACGGCGTGCTCTTCCACAGTCCGACGAATGAGGCGGAGCGGTTCGGCGTGGCCAACGCCTGCGTACGCAAGCTGGGCATTCACTTTCCCGCACTGGTGGATGGGATCAACAACCAGGTTGAGCTGGCATACACGGGCTGGCCGGATCGACTGTACCTGATTGATCGAGGCGGACGGGTGCTCTACAAGAGCACGCCGGGGCCGTTCGGATTTCACCCGGATGATCTGGCGGCGGCGATGAAGAAGCTGCCTCCGCCGGCGATTGATCCTGTGGCTCCGTAACCTGGGATCCAAATCGGAAATCGGTGGTGCGATTTGTTCATATTCCCGCCCTAGCAGAGCTAGGACGGGGCACCCGCTTCCTTGTTATTTGCGGGGCGATTGGTGGAAGTTCCCGCCCTAGCAGAGCCAGGAACGGGGCACGCCTGTCTTGAGAACTGCAGGGGCTGGAGAACAAAAGCAGATCCTTCGCTTACCACCCCCGGACTGAAGAAAACGTCCGGGGCCCCATGCGCTCAGGATGACACTTCAATGCGATGGTCAGGCTCACCAGGTGAGTGTGACGGTGATGGTCTTCCAGCCTTCTCCGGGTGGGAAGTGGATCATCGCATTTTGCGGACTGCTCCCGTCTGCGGAGTCGCTGAGATCGGCCCCGTCCGCATGCATTTTGGCCTTTTGCAAGTGAACAATGACGGGAACCTGAACATGCGTCCCCGCGAGAGCTTCAACCACAATTGTGAGTTTCCGGTCCACATATCGCTCACTTAACACGCGGAAAGAATGGGTGCGGTCACCTGGAAGAGTCATTTGAGTCAAGGAGCCGATTTCAACCAGTTGCCTGTTGATGCTAATTCCTTCGTCTGAATGCGAGGTGGCCTTCGACTCGAGGGTTCGGAGATGAACTCCTGATTTCGCTGGTCCTCTCTGCCAGATCAAAACGGTGTTATCGGTTTGAGAGACTTTGAATCTGAGATCGACCGTTTCGTCACCTACGCGCAGGTTTTTGATTTCCGCACTCTCCCAGCCGGCCGGTAGATGCGGGTTGACGGTGACGGTTTTCGTCTGGGCGTCGATGTCGATGCCGAAGAGGCCGCGTAAGGTTGGGGTGATGACCATCGCTGAAGACCACAGCTGATGGCTGGTGCTGCGGCCGAAGGGGACGAAGTAGTCGCCGGAGAGGAGTTCGGTGACCGCACCAAGATCCTGAGTCTTGGTCAAGTTCACGTTCTCCATCAATAGTTGATAGCCGGCGAGGGGCTGGTTGCCGCGGTATTCGGCGAGGGCGGCCCAGCCGGTGAAGAGCGGCCAGACGGAGCCCTGGTGGTAGCTCATGCCGTCGTAGATTTTCTCGTCGTTGGCGACGTCGCGCAGACCCCAGTCGGTATTGAGCGCGTGTCCAGCGAGTTGCTGAAGGCAGTTTCCGGTTTCCGTGGGGATGGAGTTGTCGCCGGCGAGGCCCTTGCCGCTCCACCATGCGAGCGCGGGGTAGACGGTGCTGGTGCGGTCGAGCGAGCCGTCGGAGTTGCGGCTGAATGCGTAGCAGTTTTTATCCTTATCCCAGAACTGGGCCTGGATGGTTTTGGCGATGGCATCGGCGCGGGTCTTCGCGGCTTGTGATTTCGCGGAATCGTGGAGGAGGTCTTCGAGCTGGGCCATTGCCCCGGAGGCCTGCTGGTCGAGGAAGGCGAGATAGACCTCCTGATGCGGCATGCCGCCGGGCCAACTCTCTACCCAGCCTGTTCCCTGCCGGTTGTCGTAGATGCCGTTGGTATCGGCGTGGCCGGTTTCGAAGGCCCATGCTTTCTCGATGGCGTCGCGATGCGCGGTGAGAAAGGCGACGTCGCCGCTGGCGCGAACGTAGTCGGCCATGGCGAGGATGAAGAGCGGTGTGGCGTCGGCAGCGGCGTACATGTAGGGGAACTGGCGCCAGTCGATGAAGGCGGCGGTCTGCGAGTACTCGTGCATGATTTTGCCGTCGTCGCGCTGGCGCTTGATGAGGAATTCGAGTTCGGATTTCGACAGAGCGAAGTTGCCGTAGCCGTTCACGGCGAAGAGCGTATAGAGGGCATCGCGGCCGAAGAACCAGCCGAAGCCGGGACGGGCAGAGTCGGCGGAGGCGTAGTAGCCGGCGACCAAGGCGGTTTCGTCATCCCCGGTCCCCAAAGGCGAGGGACCTGGGGCACCCGACTTGTTGCTGTTTCCGACACCCAGCGAGTCTTTGGAGAGAGATTTGGTCTTGAGCTGTTCGATGGAGATGACGGCCCACTGGAAGGCTTCGTTGAGAGTCTTGTCGGGAGTCTCGATGGAGACGGAGTTAGCGAGGAGTTCTTTATAGCTTTCGGACTGTTGCTTGTAGAGATCGGGGATGCTCTCGTTCAGGTGCTGGAGAGTTGCGCCGAGGGCGTCGTTACTGGCGGACTCCTTGTCCATGCCGACGGCCATTAGGAGCGGGAAGAGGCGGCCGCGATCTCGGTTCGGATCGATGTGGAGACGAAGTTCGACGGGATGAACCTGCGGCCGCTCCTGATAGGGAGCGAGAACGCCGGGCTGAGCACCGGGGATGGTGACCGCTCCGGCGAGATCGGGATAGTCGGCGTGCAGCACGTAGTATCCGTGGTTGGGAAGAGGCACTCCGGAGATGGAGCCGGAGGGGCCGGGCTCTTTCGCGTTGGGCGCGGCGGCAGGACCGGCGACCCACTCCATTCCCGGTACGCCTTCGTTGCGCTCGGGCCACATCCAGCGAAGTTCGGGGGTGAAGCGAAAGGTGAATTGAGTGGGGTGGACGCAGTCGAATTCGTAGAGAACGACGGGGCCGGTTCCGGCCTTAACTGCGCTGGGCGAAAACATGATCTGGCGGACGGTGAAGCCGATGTGGCTGTAGGTGATGATGGTGCGATCGGGGCGGACCTCAATTTCTGCGGCCTGCTGGTTGACGTCGATGGGGACGGTGTAGCCTTCGATCTCGGCTTCGATGGTCATGTGCGAGAGGAGCTTGACGGGCAGAGGCCATGCTTCGAAGACGCCGTTCTGCTGGCCGAGGACAACGGCGCGCTCTCCGCCGACCGTGAAGGGCTTTTCGGTTTCCGCATGGGAGCGGATCACGGGGCCGGAGTTGTCAAAGGCGATTGACGAGATGGTCGAGAAGACGGGGGCGGACGTCTGGCAGGGTGCGGCCTGGACTGCGACCAAAAGCGCAACATGCGCCACGCCGAGAACAGTTAGGGGCTTACGGGACATGTTGTTATCTGGATGCCTCTCAAAGCCAACAGTCTAAGGCATGCATCGGAAGATTGCGGAGCAAAGAAAAAGGGCAGCGCAGAGGCTGCCCTTTGAAGCGAGTTGAAGCTCAAGCTAGAAGGTGATGCGAGCACCGAGCTGAACCTGACGCGCGCTGGTACCGCCGTTGTAATCGCTGTTCCAGAATGTGCCGGTATCGTCCAGTTCAGGATCGTTGGTACCGAGCAAGCGCTTGTTAAGCACGTTGTAGGCTGCGAACTGCAGTTGCAGGCTATAGTTCTCGTGCAGCTTGATTGTCTTGAAGATGCTGGCATCGAGTTTGTCCCACCGGTTTGCGCGGAGGGTATTGCGACCTACGCCTGGAAAAGGATTGCCCTGGACATCTGCGATGTCCGTGTTATTCCAGAGCCAGTGGACAGCATCTGGAGAGGTCGGAACTGGCAAGATGGGGTTTCCGTCGGCGTCAGTTTCTCCGAAGAGATAAGAGAAAGCAGATGCCAGCGTATAGTAGCCGGGGTCAACTCCCCAGGTATTCTCGGCAGAATCCGGGCTGAGGTAGATTCCGGTGGACTGGATTGGCGCCTTCTTGTTTGAGAGGACCGGACGGCACGTGCTGACTGATGAGTTAAAGCCCGATGCAAAATTGCCGTCGCAATAGTTACTCAAGCCAGGGAAAGAGTGAGGTCCGCTACCACCGAACAACTGGCCGTAGTCCACCATATAAGGCGTTACCGGCTGACCCGTATCAAAAGTCCAGATTCCATTCAACTGATATCCACCGAGAAGTTTGCCGATGAAGCCGTTTTGCTTCTCGAAGAACGGCAGTTCATAAACAAACGAGGCGGAGGCAACGTGTGGAATGGAGTTTCCGCTAACGCCACGCTCGGTAATGTCGGTGCTGAACGGGTTTTCAGAGAAAGTGACGCTGTTTCCTCCGCCAAAGGTGCTGAAAACGTCGGAAGAGTTGTCGATGGTGCGGCTGTAGGTATAGGCGAGGGTACCGGACATGTGGTGATACTGCCGGGTAGTGAGGTTCAACTGCACGCCGTTGTAGTTGGAGAACGCGGTATTCGCACGCTCACGAACGCGGGTTTGAGAGCAATTCGGACGCCGGTAGCCGATCTGAGTGGGATCTGAGCAGAAGAGCGATGTAGAAAGCGTGTCCGGATAATCCTGCGCAGTCTGCAGCATCCGGGGATTCGCATTCAAGCTCTGGAAGAGCCCAACAGTGTGGTTTCCGACGTAGCGGATTTCCATGACGACGTTGTTGTTGAAGCCATACTCGATACCGAGTGAGTAGCTCTCAGAGTATGGGTTATGGAAGTCCGAACTGACGGTGGTCTGATTGCGCGCGTTGGGATTCTGGCCCAATGGAATCTTGTCCAGGTTTTGAGTCCGCATATCGGCGCCCGTCGAACCGCTTGAAGGAATGCAAGGTGATGCTGTGCTGCACGTGATCGTTCCGAGGTTAACCACCGGTGCCGAGGTTCCAGCGTTCAGGAACATGTTGTAGAACTCAGGATCAAAGTTGATTGCGAAGCCGCCGCGAATAACCAACCGCGGAGCGAAATCTTTCGGGTTATATGCGAAGCCGACACGAGGCTGGAAGTTTTTGTAGTTTTCTGCCACGCCCGGAAACGTCCTTGCGGAGAGGGGGAGGGTCGTGTCCCAGAACGCAGTGGACGGATCAGCTTCGCGCTTGGTGGTCTCGTCATGCAGAAGGTTTACCGCCTGGCCGAAGTACTCCCAGCGCATGCCGAGGTTCAGGGTCAAGTCCTGTGTTAACTTCCAGTCATCCTGGATGTATCCAGCGGCATCTGGCTCAGTGAAGTGAATTGTGTAGGCTCCGTCCGCCAGATTCAAAGTGGAATTGTTATCCAGGAAGCTCTGGAGGCTTCCGGCAGAGATGGCGCCGTTGTAGCTGGGAAGGAATGGATTTGGAGAATTCTGGAAGCTCCACTCGCCGCCAAAGCTGAAGGTGTGGCGTCCGTGAATCCAAGTGGCATTGTCCTGCACTTGCGTAACCTTCACCGTACGGCCCTGGGGGAAGCTAGAGGCATAGCCGTACCCAAGGAACGTATACAGGCCGCCAGCGTCCAAGGTGCCGCTAACACCCATCGAGGCATTGCACTTGGTGGGGGTGTTGACGGTGCACTCTGGTTGCGAGCCGCCTTCGAAGACGATCTTCGCCTGCTGGAAGCTATAACGAAGCTGGTTTACCCAGCTCGGCGAGAACGTATGTGTGATGTCGGCGCCGATCGAGTGGGTCGTGCCGGGAACGTCATACGCGTGGCCACCTGCGATATCGGCGGCTGAACTGTCGCCGTATGCGCCGAGGAATGGATCGTCCTGATAAATGTAACGAGCAAAGATGTGATCTCTGGTCGTTGGCTGCCAGTCGAGACGACCGATCAGTTCTTCATCGTCATTTCGGCCGGTCTCCTGGCGAATAACCGGAGCAAAATCGACTGGGACGTCGGTTCCATTGACGGTGACAATCGTTGAGGCGTCAGGCACAACAGCGCCTGGATGCGGATTGCCTTTCGATACCGCGTAGGGACCGCTGTTCACGAGCGAAGCAACCGGGCCACTGCCAGCGCCGGCAGCCTGCAGGGCCTGAAGTGAATCAGGCGTCGGAAATAGAGCGGTTCCGCTGGTATAAACGCCTTCTCCTTGGTGATTGCGACCGAAGTAGGCTCCGGCGAAAGCCCAGAGCTTGTCCTTAATGATGGGCATGCCGATCGTTCCGCCAAAATTATTGGCCGTGAATCGAGGCAGCGTTGGAGGCAGGCAACCGTCAGCTGAATCTTCACCAGCAGCACAGTAACCGAAAAGAGGAGTCTTCTGGCCTTGGAGGAAGGCTTCGCCCCAGCTGCCTTCGTAGAGTTCAAACAGCGTACCGTGAATGTGGTTGGTGCCCGACCTCGTCAGGTAGTTCACAACGGTACCCATGTTGCGACCATATTGAGCGCTGAAGTTGTTGGTGATGACCTGAATCCCAGCGATCGCATCCTGGTTTCCAAAGAAGACTTGAGGACCGGCAACAGAGTTGTCGTTGTTCGACTGTCCGTCGATTTCGAAGTTGTTAGAGCGGCCGCGCTGGCCATTCGCGGAAAAAGTAGCTCCGTTGTTATTGGAGAAATTATTGTCGTGAGTCTGGGTAATGCCCGGCTCCAACAGAGTTACGGCGTCGAATCCGTTTGCCAGCGGCAAATTAGCAATCTGTTCAGGCTCAAATGTGGTGGAGACCTGAGCTTCATTGAGATCAATGATGGGATTGGCAGTGGTGACCTCAACAGTGGTCTGAACGCTGGAGGGCTTGAGAGCGACCTTTCCGACGTCACGCGTTCCGACATTCACCTGAACGTCTTTGAGGACCGCGTCTGCAAAACCAGGCGAAGAGAAGGTGATCGTATAGTATCCTGCGGGCAGATTCAGCAGCGAGAACCCACCGTCTTCACGGGAATTCTGCGTAACTCTAGCTCCGGTAGCAGAATTTACCGCTGTAATCGTTGTCTTGGGCAGGACAGCTCCGGCCTGATCGCCGACCTCGCCCGTCAGACCGCCTGTCGTGATGCCCTGCGCAGCTGCAAATCGTGTACCAGGGTTGGAGACTGTAAAGGTTGCGCCGAGCACAGCGCCAATGAAAAGCGCTCGAAACATTCTAGACATACTGTTATCCCTTCATCGAATTGCGGTGAGGAGGAAGCTCAAAAATAGAACCTTGCTAAGGGAAAGGGGAACCTACAGAAGTCCACCGGAAAATGAGCATCGCTGAACGCCGAAAAACCCAGTTGGACTGCTGAACTGGCAGGTGAGTATGCACCTCGGCTGCCAAACCGTTCTGTGAGTATTGTTTAGGGACCAGTGCGTTGAGGCTGCAGGGTTTACAGTACTTTTGTCACAAAATTGCTAACCTTCTGTATTGCGTAACGTCCGCAAATATTTACGTATTTTAATAGTAAATTGCCGCCAATCTTCTTTTTTGTAGTTGCACTAACCGAGCCTGACCTTAGCGCAAAGGAAAGAGGGCAGCCCGTCGGGCTGCCCTCTTCCTCTGCAAAGTTCGGGGTCTGAGTTCGAGACTCCCTTGTGTCTGGAGATCAGAATTCCAGCCGCAGAGCCAACTGAAGAACACGTGCTGAATTTGCGGTAGAAACCAGGACACCAAAGCCTTGCTGGGTTTCTGTGATGTCGGCGTTTCCATCACTGAATGAGGGTGCGGAGAAGTTGGGGTGATTGAGAGCGTTAAACGCATCCGCGCGGAACTTCAGATTCACCTTCTCCTTATAGACCGGGAAGTTCTTGCCTAATCCGAGATCAAGGTTAAAGTAGGCGGGTCCGCGGAAGCTGTTGCGTGAGCCGATCTGGAATCCAACGGGACCTGTAAAGTCGTTGATGGTTGCGTCCTCATTCTTGAAAGCCCACAAAGTGTTATTCGCATCCTTGTGGATGTTCATCTTGAGATCGCTCTTCGGTCCGACAAGTATAGCTGGCGCACTGTTCGCATATCCGGCCACGAAAGCATTCGAGTTTGCCCACCAGGCTTCACCGGTGTGCCAGCTCGGAAGACCGCTGAGTGACCAGCCTCCTACCACTTCTTCAACCCATATCGGCGTGTTACTGCCGAACTGCTTACCGCGACCAACAGGTATTTCCCATAGGAAGTTTCCATTCAAGTAGTGCTTTACGTCGAAGTCGGAGTTTCCACGGCAAAGCTGAGGACGCATCACGTCGCAGATGAATCCATAGCCGCCGAGTGCAATCGCGTTGGCAATATAGGAGGTGTTGTCAATCGAATGAGACCAGGTGTAGTTCATATCGAAAGACAGGCCGCTTCTCATGTTCTTGTGAAGGGTGACGAGAAGGCCGTGGTAATTTGAAATACCCTTATTGGTGTAGTAAGTGAACTCCGAGAACTGCGAGCCCATGCCGACGTTGTCGGGAATAAGCGGGACGCTTGACAGTGCTTGGATGGTGTCGGCAAAGTCGCCCCGGTAGGCCAGGGTTCCCAGATAGTTGGTGATGATTGAGGTGTAAGTTGGGACCCCGAAATCGCCAGGCGCGTAGATGCCCACCGCGGCGCCCTCATTCTCAAACCAGGGCTGCGCAGGAACGGAGGATGGATCGGCAGTCGGATTCTGACGCATCCAGGTCGCGACATTGCCGAAAGCCTCCGACATCGATTGTCCAGATTGCTTATCGACAAATTCGATCAGCTGATTAGCATCGGCTTGAGCAACGAGCCGACGGCCCAACCTGCCAACGTAGTTGGTCTTCAGAAGGAAACCGCCTCTGAACTCATGCTGAAGGCCAAGCGTGAGCTGCACGTTGTAAGGCGTCTTAAGGTTCTTGTCTACGCCCTCGTTGAACGCTTGGCCGTTCGAGAGACCAAAGGGAATCCCCCCGTCAACATAGGGAGTGTAGGGGGCGGAGAGCGCTGCGGGTGCAGTGGGCGGTGCCGGAGGATTGTCGAACCCTCCGAAGCGCGGATCGGTTGCGAGGGAGGCCACCGGGTTCCCAGTGATACCGAACGCTTCGTTTGCCTCAGCCTGGAACAGGTAGGAATACTGAGACGCCTGATACTGAATCGCATTCACGATCGTGTGGTCGTACACCACACCAGCGCCAGCGCTCAGTACTGTTTTCCGGTTCGGATCCAGAGCCCACGCAAAGGCTACGCGTGGAGCAAAGTTGTGATTTTGAGGATTGAAATACCCCGGTCCGTTATTTGCCTTGCCGCCCAGAAGGTAACTGACGCATGGAACCCCCAGACTGGCTGTGGAGCAGTCGGTGCTTGGGCCCTGTGCCCCAGCGGCACTTTGGGCGATACGGGCGTTGAGCAGTGTGTAGAAATCGGTGTCAGGCACCGACTCGATTCCGTTGACTTCATAAGGAACGGTGTAGTTCTGCCAGCGCAGACCGTATGTCATCGTCAGAGAAGGAGTGATCTTCCATGAGTCGCCTGCGTAGATTTCTGTCTCGTAGTAGCGGTAGTGCGAACGCGACCCGGTTCCCTGAGGTACTAGATTCCCGCCTGCGTCGTAATTGAACGTCGAATTGATTGACTGATAACGGCCAAGTGCATAGGTGAATACTGCATCGTAGTCTGCTATGTCCGTGGCGTCGGTTGAGAGGTCAGCGGGACGAAGACCCGCGTTGAGAGTTGAGAGGTGCCCTCCCAATCCGATCGTCGGGAAGTTGTAATCGAGAATCGTGTAGCCCGTGGGATTGAGGTATTTGAAAGACCCACCAAAAGAGAGTGAGTGCCTTCCCTTGGTCCAGGAGAAATCATCGCGAATTACCGGAACTGGATATTCACGGCCTTGGGCATTGACGGCGTTGCTGTACGCACCCGAGAGGAAGTTGCCCCCCGACGGAAGGCCGCCCATCGTGAATTGATTCTCACCGGTCTTGTTGAAGGTATTCGGGAAGTTGTAATTGGCGACTGTCTCGCCAAACGAGGCCTGATTGATCTTGTTGTTGCCGATCGTCCAGGTATGTCCGACTACCCATGCACGGCTCTTATCCTGGAATGGCCACGTGAGAGGATCGCCAGGGAACTGAATCGGGCTTTGAGTATCGGTGGTCCTTGCAAAGGTAACTCGCCCCCACAGCTTCTGGGTGGAAGTGAGATCGAAGTCAATGCGACCGACATAATCGTTCTGGACGCGGGGAGCCGGTGCATTGAAGTTGAAACCGGCATAGTTAATTCCATCGCCGCGCGAGAAATCATTCGGCTCTGGGTATCGGCCAGTGATGACACTGAGCAATGCCGAATTGAACCCGGCGTGAATGGGATCAAGCGCCGCAATCTGGGCAGAGCTCAGTGTTGATACTCCCCCGGTGTCGTTCGTGTAGGCAATGGTGCCATTGCGGAGCGCATCCGTGGGAACCGTGCGTCTGACCAGCGTGGAAATCGTATCGCGGCGACTGTTCCAGTCGAAGAAGAAGAATGCTTTATCCCGCTTAATTGGTCCGCCAATGTTGCCGCCGAATTGATTGCGGATGAGCGGCGGGCGCGCGACTTTTGGAGTGCTGTTGTTATTGAACCAGTCGTTAGCTTCCAGTGCGGTATCGCGATGGTACTCGACTAGCGCGCCATGGAATGCGTTGCTTCCGCTACGCGTGACAAGTTCGTATTGTCCGCCTCCGCCCTCTCCGGCCGAGGATAGCGGGCTAGCAGACACACCGCGGAACTCCTGAACTGAATCAACTGGAGCGCTCCCGACGATCGCGCCGAAATTCCCGGTAGCCAGGTCGTTGACGTCGAGACCGTCAAGCGTGACATTGCTCTGGTCCGTACGAGATCCAGTAACGGAACCGTCAAGAGTAACGCCAGGCTGCTGCGTGAAAAGCGCGGAAGGGCTGTCGCGGAACTGGACAGGTAGATTATTGAGATCTTGGACCTCGAAGTTGTTGCCGACCGTGGCGTCTGTGATGTTGATCGTGATCGCCTCAGTCGCGGCTGAAACCGTCACGCTCTGTTGCCCCCCGCCAACTACCAGTTTCCCGTTCTGCGTGCGAGTTGCATTCACGTTGAGGTACAGGCCAGTGATCACAAGGGGATTGAAGCCCTCGCCCTTGAATGTGATCTGGTATCCGGGACCCGGTTTAACATTTGAAATCGTGTAGGAGCCCTCGGAATTCGTAGTTGCCTTGTACTCGTCTCCAGTTCCGGAGTTCTCCAGCACGATGCTCACATTCGAAACGACCGCACCGGTCTGGTCCGTCACGGTTCCCGTGATCGAGGCGAAACTTTGAGCATGGAGCTGGCTGATACCAAGGCAAAACACAAGCGCAATCAGCGTCAATGTATACAGCTTTTTCACTGCGATACCCCTTTCGTCGAAGGCCGTCGCCCGACCCTTAGTCGCGGGCCGCGCAAACATCACTTGAAAAACTTCAAAACTGCGGTGGACAGGGAAGGCTTTGTCGCTGCGAGGAAGCACCAGCTAAGTACCGCATCGCGTTGGTGATCCCTCGGCAACAAACGTTTGAATCTTACCAATTGGTTTGCATTTGAATCGCCACATCTCCGGCATTCGTCACAAAACAGATAGTGTTGATTTAAATAGAATTAGTAAAAGTTTTGCATTCCAAAAGCAGGAGTATCGCCAATTCTCTGGAGAATACGCCTGAAATATACAAAAAACCGTGGATTCTGGCCCTTTGACTGTAGGCTAGAAAAGGTCTATTTAATACAAACTTAGGGATTTATGGTCTAAATCTCCGAGTTTTGGTATGCGGGCAAATGTCTTGCCTTTGGTTTAACAGGAAGTGCTTCGGTGGGATTGGACCTCAATCGCGCCGATCTCGGTTTACGCTGAGGCAGGAATCTGCATAAAACCGAGGGCGCGGACGAGGTAGTCCTTGAGATCGCGGCGATGAACCACGGCGTCGAGGAAGCCCTTTTCTAAGAGGAATTCGGAGCGCTGGAAGCCTTCAGGGAGCTTCTGCCGGATGGTCTGCTCGATGACGCGGGGACCCGCAAAACCGATCAGCGCGCCTGGCTCGGCTATGTTCAAGTCGCCAAGCATGGCGAAACTGGCGGTGACGCCGCCGGTCGTGGGGTCGGTGAGCACACAGATGTAGGGCACTCGCGCGTCGTCGAGCTGTGCGAGGGCAGTCGAAATCTTCGCCATCTGCATGAGGCTTACGACACCCTCCATCATGCGGGCTCCGCCGGATGCAGCGACCACGATCAGCGGCTTCTTTTCAAGACGTGCACGGTCGACAGCCCTTGCGATGGTTTCGCCGACTACAGCGCCCATCGATCCGCCGATGAATCCGTATTCCATTGCGCTGACTACAACTGCGTAAGGTCCCATCTGGCCAACGGCGTTAATGATTGCGTCATTGAGCCCCGTCTGCTGCTGGGCTTTCTTGAGTCGCTGCTTGTAGGGCTTAACGTCGGAGAAGTTCAGTGGGTCCGTCGAGCGAAGACCGGCGTCGACGACTTCATATCCCGGTTCGAGTAGCAGATCGAGTCTTTGCCGTGCGCTTAGTTTGAAGTGGTACTGGCACTTGGGGCAGACATTCTGATTGGCCTCGAGGTCCGCTTTCCAGATGGTCTGCCGGCAGCCAAGACACTTGATCCAAAGACCTTCAGTGCGAACAATTTTCTCCTCATCATCGTTACTGGAGACAGGAGACTCTAACTCACCGTTTTCGCGCTTGAACCAGGACATAGGCCACAGTCATTGTACTAGAGCAGGGACCAGGGACTGAGGGCCATAGGGACTAGGGTTGGAGATCGGGAACCGGACCTAGACCGGCACTATTTCCACTTCGCTGCTTATTCATTCACTGCTTTAGTATTCGATGCCGCGCTGGGCGAGGATTCCCTTCTGGTACGCGTGCTTGACTTCGCGCATCTCGGTCACAGTGTCGGCGATTTCGACGAGCGTGGGGTGCGCGTTGCGCCCAGTCAGAATGACGTGAACCATCTCTGGACGGTTGCGAAGAGTTTCTGCGACGACCGCTGGATCGAGCATTCCGTAGCCAATTGCGTAGTTGATCTCGTCGAGAACAACCATGTCCCACTCGCCGGACAGGATTGCTTCTTTCGCTTCGTTCCACGCGGCTTCGACAAGGCGAACATCTTCAGGGTCTGTTTCCGCGCCGCCAACTTTCACAAAACCGCGGCCCATCTGCTTCAACACAAAGTTGTCGCCGAAGGCCTTGGTGGAATCAAGTTCGCCGTAGTGCCATGAGCCCTTGAGGAACTGCAGCATCAGCACGCGCATGCCATTGCCAACTGCTCGCAGAGCGGTGCCCATTGCGGCAGTGGTCTTGCCTTTTCCGGGACCCGTGTTGATGAGAATGAGACCGCGTCGAGAGGATTGCTCTGAATTCATAAATCACATTTCACGGTTCGCAGTTGGATTCGCGTCACGGCTCCGATGCTCGGTAACCATGAACAGCGAACTCAGAACTGTGAACTGGTTTCTAATGGCCGGAGTGATACGGGTGGCCTGTCAGGATTGTAAATGCGCGATAGACCTGCTCGGCGAGTACCACGCGTGCAAGCGCATGTGCGAGAGTGAGGCTTCCGAGAGAGAGAAGCAACGTCGCACGCTTGCGCGAGGCGTCAGACCATCCGCTCGCGGGTCCGATGGCGAAGACGATCTGCTGTACGGATGTGTCGCGCTGTTTGCCGAGCCACTCGGCGAAGGATTCCGACGTCATCTGGCGGCCGCGGCTGTCGAGAAGGACAATGACTGCTGGCGATCGGCGCTGCTGGCGATCGAGCCACTCAAAGAGAGCGTCTTCTGTGCGGAGTGATTGCTCCTGAAACTTTGCGAACGTGGAGCAGCGTTCGAGATACATCGAGACAAGTTGATCGGCTGGGTCGCGCGTGGAGGGCTTTGATCCGATGTGCGCGAGAACGATCTGCATGGAAGCGACAATACACCAGCGAGGTTCAGCGAAATTGTGCGCGCAGAGTACGCGAGGCTCCAATTTGTGAAGTTCTGCGAAAAGTGCTTACGGAATCCCATATGTGCTTGTGACCCAAATCACTGATTCCGTTTTGTTAATCCTTTAAAACGAAAAATGAGATGTCGAAAGCTATTTGGCATCTGTCTTGCAGTTAACGATGTTAGTAAATCTGTTTATCTTGGCAATGTTTTCATCACAGCGAAGATTTTGGTGTGAAGACACTGCGTTTTGACGTTCTGTTTTTTCGTACTTTTGTTAACCCTGCGGAACGGACCTAACCCTCCCCAGCTAGACCCGAGACGCCGAGCGCGATACGCGGATCGGGAACTCGTCCCCCAATGAAGTCCCCCGATCCGGATTTCGATCTGGAGGATTTCGATGCGATATTTGCGGTTGCTGAATTCTGCTTTGGCGCTGAGCCTTCTGGTGTTTGCCGGATTCGTGGCGACCTCGTCAGCTCCTGTCGTCTTTGCCCAGTCCAACATCTCTGGAGACATCACCGGGACTGTTACGGATGTGTCCGGCGCCGCATTGCCCAATGCGCAGGTCACCGTGACCAGCCTCGAAAAGGGCCAGGCAAAAGCGGTGATGACCGACAAGGTCGGCGATTTTCGCGTTCCCTTGCTTCCGCCGGGCAACTACGAAATTAAGGTTATGGTGAGTGGGTTTCAGCCTGCCAAAGTTCAAGTGAAGGTTTCTGCCGGCACCACCACTCCTGTCAACATTGCTGTTGCAGTGGGGTCGGCCTCCGCAACCGTAGAAGTGAATAGCGGCGAGATCGCTGTGCTGCATATGGATGACGCACAGTTGTCGACCAGTTTCGATCTTCAGCAATTGCAGAATCTGCCGAATCCCGGCGGTGACCTGACATTCGTGGCGCAAACCACTCCAGGTGCCGTAATGAATACCCAAGGCGGATACGGCAACTTTTCCACCAATGGCCTTCCGGGCACCTCAAACACGTTCACCGTGAACGGTGGATACGAAGGCGACCCCTACCTGAACCTGAATAATTCCGGCGCAACGAATCTTCTCCTCGGCTCGAATGACATCGAGAGCGTGACGGTCATAACGAACGGTTTTGACGCGGCGTTTGGCGGTCTCGGCGGGGCACAGGTGAACCAGATCTCGCGTTCGGGCGGAAACCGCTGGCATGGCAATCTCGATTATCTTTGGAACGGTTCCGTGTTGAATGCGAACAGCTGGTTCAATAAGTACTACGGTTCGCCCCGCAACTTCGATAACGCGAACCAGTGGGCCGCTGCGATCGGTGGACCTATCAAGAGAGACAAGATCTTCGGCTTCATCGATACGGAAGGGATCCGGGTTGTGATTCCAACCATTGGGCCGGTGTATGCTCCAAGCCCGAACTTCCAGGCTGCCATTCTCGGGGCCGCCGCGATCGACCCCATCTACAACACCGATGAAGAGGGCGCCGTCACAGGCCTGAACAATCCGAACTCATACATTCCCTATGGCAATCTCGCCTACAACAACAACTCGGACATGGCGCCGATGTATCAGAAGATCTTCAGCTATTACAACAATGCGAAGAACTTCTCATCCGGCCATCAGGATCCGGATGATCCCGACACCTGGGTGTTCAACGGCCAGGCAACAAACTTCGCAAGCGAATGGATGATCAACGATCGCGTTGATTTCGTGCTTGGCAACCAAGATCAGCTGTACATTCATTCGAAGCTGGACAAAGGTCTTCAGCCAACGGTGACCAGTTTCCTCAACCCGATCTTCAACGCACAGAGCCCGCAGCCGTCGTACGAAGGGCAGTTGAGCGAAACGCACACATTCACTCCGACTCTGACGAATCAACTTCTCTTTGCGGCCAGCTATTCCCGGGCGATCTTCACCAATACGAACGGCAGAGAGCTGGGGCAGTCGGAGGTGCCTTTCGTTCTTGTTGCGCTAGGGGCATCCACAGACTGCGTACTACAAGATCCTACGCAGGATCCGAGCGATGGCAATCCCTGCATCCGGTCTTTCGACTGGGACCTGCAGGGTAGTTATTCCAACTTTGTCGGCGGCCAGAACGTAAGCTTCCCGCAGGGAAGAAATGTAACCGGCTATCAATTCAGTGACGACCTGACGTGGCTGAACGGGAAGCATACTTGGAAGTTTGGCTGGTCATTCCGGCGCAATGACATCTCCGATTACACCCCGAGTACTCGCAACTTCGGGTTCGGCGGAGCGGCAAACTACATTCTCGACCAGGGAGATTTTGCGGCCGGGTATTCCGATCAATGGACAGAGCGGTTCTCAAAGCATCTTGCTGAGCCCATTGCTATGTACGTGGAAGGCTTTTACGCTCAGGATCAATACAAACCCCTCCCAAATCTCACCATCACACTCGGATTACGTGCGGAGCATGATTCCAATCCGCTCTGCCGCACCAACTGCGTCTCGAACTTCTCGAAGGATTTCAGCGGTCTTCCAACCGCGAGAAATACGCCTTACAACCAGCTTGTCTCGGCCGGGATGTCGAAGGGCTTTTTCGAAGAGCAAATGTTCGGCTGGCAGCCACGCCTCGGATTCGCTTACGTACCTTTCGGGCCAGGTTCTAAGACCACGATCCGCGGTGGAGTGGGTATCTTCAACGACTATTTCCCGGCGCAGATTATGGGTTCTCTGATAACTAACGTGCCGAACTCGATCCGCTTCAACGTTCTCGGTCCAGCTCAAGGTGGAGAGTACATTGCGATGGACCCAAGACGTTCAGACAGCGGTCACGCAACCGCTGTAGCATCGAATGACGCACTCCAAACGTTGTTCTCCCAGGGCGGCTACTATAGGAGCGTTTCCGGCGCCTGTCCCGATCCGCTGAGCATCTATTGCGCGACGGGCGGCGTATTCACGCGCCCGACCATCGTCTCTGTTTCACACAAGGTTTATCTGCCGACCTACGACAAATGGAGCTTAGCTGTTGAGCACCAGGTAGCCCGGAATACGGCAATCGCCGTCGCGTATGTCGGAAACCGTTCGTATCATCAGCCGGTTTCGAGATTGCCGAATGCTTATAACCCGTACGGATCAAACGAAACGCTCAATGCGGCCGCGCGGCCAAATGCGGCTCTAGGCTCAGTCACCGAGTACTACAACGGATCGTGGTCGAACTTCAACGGACTCCAGGCGACCGGCACTACCCGGCTCGGCTGGATAACCGCGCAACTCAATTACACGTACGGCCACGCACTGGACACGACGTCGAACGGCGGCTTCAACGCATTCGGGCTCAACGGTGTTAATGGCCAGATCAATCCTCGCGACCTCCAGCAGAATTATGGCAATGCTGACTACGATGTTCGCCATTACATCAGCGCGAATTACGCTATCACGATTCCGCATTCCAACAGGGCCAGAATGCTGACGGACGGCTGGCAGCTTTCCGGAACCATCTTCCATAATTCCGGTTATCCCTTCTCAGTGCTGGATGGAACGGGCGATAACGTGTACGGAAACACAGCGCTCGCCAAACAGATTGACAACAACTTCGATCACCATTGCGGAGGCAAGATACACGTCGATACGCCTTGTGACTTCGCATCGCACTTCACGAGTTCCACTGATTTCGGCCAGCAACGGCGCAATCAGCTTTACGGTCCCAACTTCACAGATTTTGATACGACCATTTCAAAGAGTTTCCAAGTTGCCCCGAAGTGGGAATCAGCGAAGTTGAAACTCGCGGTGCAATTCTTCAACACCTTTAACCATCCGAATTTCCAGATTCCGTTGGCAGATGTCACTTACGGCGGCGCAAACGGTACGATCTACGGCGCATCGAGCACTCCGACTTCGGTCCTCGGCGCATTCCTTGGTGGCGATGCATCGCCGCGGCTAATCCAATTGAAGGGTAGCTTCGTGTTCTGATCGTTGAACGACTGAGAGGAATCAACTCAAAGGGCGCTCTTAGGAGCGCCCTTTCTTCGCTTCATAAAACTGAACCGCACTTTCCGTTGTGGGCCCTTCGGCCTTCCTGCCGCTCAGTCTTCCGGTTTTATGAATTTAGGACCTTACTTATCCAAAATTCCGTATTTAAGCAATCTCTTTAAGGCTGTCGGTACCTAGGTAATCCCTTTCCCCTCAGCGCATTAGCCTCCGCACGACGAGTGGTCATCGCCGTGCATAGACGGCTGTGCACGAGTCCCTGTACTTCCCCGCACGCCTTAGGGACAAGCAAGACCTACATACAAGACTTTAAGCGCGGTCTAAGTTAGATCACTCCGCGGACTACGCCTCTGTGCGCAACGAATGCGTACGGGACGTCCACTGTAACACTGCGCGATCTGCTGCTAAATGGGGCCCCGAATAGCTGGGGCTTTTTTGGCTTGCAATCAACTTTGAAGGAGTTCGTATGCACTTTATGCGTTCCAGGGAGTTGGTCCTGGCACTCGGCATCTTTGCCGCTGCTGGAGTTTTGACCAACGGTGTAGCCACGGCCGGCTACGCACAATCGAACATTTCAGGTGACATCTCCGGCGCCGTGCTCGACGCATCGGGAGCGGCTGTGCCCAATGCACAGGTTACCGTCACAAACGTCGACAGAAATACGCAGAACGCCGCAACTACCGATCAGTCGGGCAACTTCCGAGTTGCGCTTTTGCCTCCCGGAAAATACAAGATCAGCGCTACTGCTTCTGGTTTCAGCACGGTCACGGCAAATGCGTCCGTAACGGCGGGCGAGGTAACGCCCGTGCAGCTCAAGCTGGCAGTAGGCTCCGCTGCGACGACAGTTGAAGTAACCGCCGGCTCGGGAGAGGTTCTCCACACCGACGACGCGCAGATGTCGACCAGCTTCAACCTGGAACAAATCCAGAATCTGCCGAATCCGGGCAATGACCTGACCTTTGTGGCGCAGACCACCCCTGGCGCAGTCATGAACACGCAAGGCGGATACGGCAACTTCTCGGTAAACGGTCTGCCTGGAACCTCGAATACGTTCACAATCAACGGTGCGTATGAGGGTGACCCCTACCTCAACCTGAACAACTCAGGCGCCTCGAACCTGCTGCTCGGCAATAACGATGTCGACCAGGTTACGGTGATCACCAACAGCTACGACGCTGCGTTCGGTGGTCTGGGCGGAGCGCAGGTCAACGAGATCTCGCGTTCGGGCGGAAACAAGTTCCACGGCAACCTCTCTTACTGGTGGAACGGCCGCGTGATGAACGCCAACAGCTTCTTCAACAAGCAGGGCGATGCGCCGCGCAATTTCAGCAATGCCAATCAATGGGCAGCGGCCATTGGCGGCCCCATCAAGCGCGATAAGATCTTCGGCTTCATCGATACCGAAGGCATTCGCGTCATCATTCCGGTTAGCGGCCCGTCCTATGGCCCGAGCCCGAACTTCCAGTCGGCGATTCTGAATCCTTCGCCGATGACAGATCCTGCGCTCGACGCAACAAACCCAAATGGTCTAGTTCCCTACGGCAATCTCGCTGCAAACGGCAACTCAGCTGAGGCGCCGCTTTACCAGGCGATGTTCAACTACTACAACAACGCCAAGAACTGGTCTGCAGGCCACCAGGATCCGGATGATCCTGACACCTGGATCTGGCAGGGACAGACGACCAACTTCGGCCGCGAGTGGCTGATCAACGACCGCGTCGACTTCAATCTCGGCCAGAACGATCATCTCTTCGTCCACAGCAAAACCGACAAGGGAGTTCAGCCGACCCAAACGAGCTTCCTCGATCCGGTTTTCGATGCAGAAAGCCCGCAGCCTTCTTACGAAGGTCAGATCAACGAGACGCACACCTTCACGCCGAACCTGACCAATCAGTTCCTGTTTGGAGCAAGCTACTATCGCGCGATCTTCACCAACACCCGCGCGAAAGAACTGGCAAGCACCATCCCGTTTGTGCTGATTCCGGAGTCGTTCGCGAGCGGGTGCGTGCTGGAAGACCCCAAAGACCCCAACAGCAAGTGCCTCCGCTACTTCGACTGGGACAACAACGTAAACGCCAGTTCGTGGGTAGGCGGCGTGAACTACGCATTCCCTCAGGGGCGCACAGTCACCGGCTACCAGTTCAACGATGACGTGAGCTGGACACGCGGGAGACACACTCTGAAGTTCGGATGGACGATGCGCCGCGACGACATCTCCGACTACACTGCCAGCGAGCACGACATCAACTACGCAGGCGGCGAGAACATCGTTTTCGACCCCAGCAACTTCGCGGCCGGCTACTCCGATGAGTGGGTAGAGCGGTTCCCCCAGCGGCTCTCCAATCCCGTCGCACTCTATGTAATGGGTGCATATGGGCAAGACCAGTGGAAGCCGGTGCCGAATCTCACGCTCACCTTTGGTCTGCGCCTTGAACATAACTCAAACCCGATTTGCCGGACCAATTGCGTGTCAAACCTCGCAATCGACTTCAGCCAGTCACCTTCTACACCGGACACGGCATACAACACGTTGCTGTCTTCAGGACGCAAGCGCGCCTTCTTCGAGCAGCAGAACATCGCATGGGAGCCAAGGTTCGGCTTCTCATTCCTGCCCGGCGGCCCGGACAGCAAAACCACGATCCGCGGCGGGTTCGGAATGTTCTCCGATTACTTCCCCGCGCAGATCATGGGCGATTTGCTGTCGAATATGCCTTCCGTGAATCGATTCACCGTTCTCGGAGCCGCATACGGCAACCCGATCACCGTGGATGCAGCCGATCCACTCAGCGGCCATGCACAAGCCGTCGAGTCGAACAACGCACTCACCAGCCTCTTCGCGCAGGGAGCATGCTACACAGGATGTGACCCGAGCTTAAGCCTGCGCGAGCTTACCGGCGGCGTCTTTACCAGGCCGACGATCTCGTCCGTCGCTCACAAAGTTTCGCTGCCCACGTACGAGGAGTGGAGTCTCTCGGTAGAGCGCGAGATCGTCCGCAATACGGTGTTCTCGGCAAACTACATTGGAAACCGCAGCTATCATCAGCCGGTTTCACGTCTACCAAACGCCTACAACACCTCGGCACCCGGCGAGTTCGGATTCAACGCCAGCCTGCCGCAGTCCCGCCCGAACGCTGCTCTCGGTTCGGTCACGGAGTACTACAGCGGTTCGTGGTCGAACTACAACGGTGTTATTGGGACTCTGACAAGCCGTATCAACTGGCTCAGGATGCAGTTCAACTACGCCTATAGCCACGCACTCGATACGACGTCCAACGGCGGTTTCGATGCGTTCGGCGTAAACAGCGCTGGACAGATCAACCCCTACGACCTGACGCAGAACTACGGCAACGCTGACTACGATACGCGTCACTACATCAGCGCCAACTACTCGATCACTGTTCCTCATTACCATGGGGTCAAGTCGGCAATTGGTGACTGGGACTTCGCGGGAGCGGTCTTCCACAACTCCGGCTATCCGTTCTCAGTGACCGACAACACCGGTTCTATCGCGTACGGAAATGCTCCTCTGGCGGCGCAGATCGACAACAACTTCAACCACCACTGTGGTGGAGTGAGCCACACGCTGGCATACGGCAATGCATGCGACTTCGCTTCCCACTTCACCTCTTCAACTGACTACGGCCAGCAGCGGCGCAATCAGCTCTACGGTCCTAACTACACGGACTTCGATCTGGACATCGCCAAGGGCTTCAAGATGCCTGGTTCTGAGGGAGCGCGGTTGAAGATCGGTGCTCAGTTCTTCAACCTGTTCAACCACCCGAACTTCCAGATTCCTGATTTCGACGTGAACGATTCGACGCTGGGTGTCATCTCCAGCACGGCCAACACGCCGACTTCGATTCTGGGTGCGTTCCTGGGCGGCGATGCAGCGCCAAGACTGATCCAGTTCAAGGGAACCATCACCTTCTAACAGCAGCAGTAACGCCGAAAGGGCAGCCGGTTTCCGGCTGCCCTTTCTTTTTTGCGATTCAGAGTGCGGCTACTTCTTGGTGGCTTTTTTCGCCGCGACTTTCTTCCTGGCGGCAGGCTCTGTCTTAGCCTTCTTAGCGGTTGTCTTCGGCGTGCTTGCCGTCTTTGCAGTCTTCTTGGCGGGAGCGCTGTCTGACTTGCCGCGTGCGGCACGAGTCTTCGCGGCGAGCGCCTGCTTCAGTTCGTCGTCGAACTCAGCAGGGGTAAGCGGGCGCGCAGACTTGCGCAGGCGTTCGATGTCATAGAAGGCGCGGCGCTCCGTCAGGAAGACGTGTACGACGAAGTCAACGTAGTCGAGAAGTACCCAGTCGCCCTGGCGGCGGCCCTCGACGGAGTGCGGCATGACTCCGAAATCCTTCTTGAGGCGGCCTTCAACCTCATCGGCGATAGCCACCGCCTGGCGGTCGTTGGTGGCTGAAGTGATGAGGAAAAAGTCTGCTAGCCCCGAGTCGACAGGATCGAGCTCGAGAATCCGTGTATCTTCCCCTTTTTTGCTTTCGCAGGCGGCGGCCGCGGCCTGGACGAGAATACGTGTTTGATCTTGCGCCGGGGTTATACTCATGCAGCGGAAAGTGTCTCCACGCTCATCGTATAGCAAAAGAACAGGGCTTGTATGCGGGGTCTCCGATGAACCTGAGTCGCTAGGCCGCCTGATAGAGGTGGTGCGTTGATATGTAATCGCAGACAGCGTCGGGCAGCAGATCATGCCCAGCACAAATGCGGTCGAGCGCCGCGCTCACGTTGCCGCGAATATCCGTCGCACTGATTTCGATTTCAAGGCCGGGGAGCAGGTAAAGAGGAGCTTCGCCGCCTGAAGAGTTCCGAATCGTAAAGACTTTCAACGTTCCCCGCCGGTTATCAGGCGAGAGGGGCTCGGCTTTGACAGTCAATCCACCAGGGAGGTCCGCTGCCAGGTGTTCGAGGCGTTGGCCGGGCCGCGAGGCCACAATCAAGGGCGCGGCAAAAGGAATCTCCGATCCGCGATACCAGCGGCCAAGACTTAGAAACGAGTCGGCGCCCATCAGGTTAAAAAGCTGCGCGGAAGGAAACTGCGCCTGAAGACGATTCAGGGTATCGATTGTGTAATTCGGTTCGCCGGATGGATCTGGCGCGTCAGCAAAGGAGATAGCGAAATTTGGAAGCTCTCGAATCGCCAGCTCTGTCATAGCGACGCGATCTTCGAAGCTTGCGCTCGATCCCATTGGTTTTAGCGGCTGAGATCCGACAGGCGTGAACAGCACCGTGTCGAGTTGAAGAATCGCCTGCGCGGCGCGCGCAATAGCGAGATGACCCATGTGAGGAGGATCAAAGCTTCCGCCAAAAAATGCGATTCGCCTCGAGCCGCCTGCAAGAACATCCATACGTTCATGTTAGCGCGGAGCCTGAGCTCAAGATTCCATCCCGGCGGCTGCATGTGACCAGCCGGATTACATCCGATGCGAGAATGGGGTAGCATCAGAGGCACGATGCGATACGTCATTGCGGTTTTCGCTCTTGCCGGTGCGATTGTGTCGGCTTTGGCGCTGCAGGTGCACTATTCGACAACCACGAGCCCTTGCTCGATCAATGAGAAGTGGGATTGCGGCATCGTGAACCATAGTTCCTACGCGGTGATTGAAGGCATTCCCGTCGCGCTGATCGGGATTCTTGGATATCTGCTTATTCTGTGGCTGGGTCTCGCGCAACAGCGGCTTGCTGTGCTGATCGCGTCGCTCGGGGGGCTTGGCTATTCCCTCTATCTGACCCACATCGAGCGCGACGTGCTAGGAGTCTGGTGCCTCTACTGCGTGATTTCCCTCGGAATCATCGCCGCTATCCCGCTGCTGGATATTTTCTGGTTCATTGTGGCGGCGAGCCAGCAAAAGCGCAATCGCTGGCACTGGTAAACTTGAACATAGGACATGTTCAGGAAACAGTACGCGCGCTGGATGTACGAGTGGGAAACCCGGCTGACCACGCGCGATGAAAATCGGATAGTGCGCCCGCTGGAATGGGGCTTCGAATGGCTCGAGCCGTTCCTCGATTCCCACGGGTTCAGTTCAGCTCTTCCCGGCTCTGAGGCGACACGCAACGATGCGGCGGCAGAAGCAGCGATGGTGCGTATCAACCAGCTGCTTATCCGGCACAACGATGTCTTCTTCAGCTATGAACGCCCCACGGACTTTCGTCTGGAAGAGCGCCATCCGGAGCTGTTCCCGACCAATGTGAGGCCGGAGACACTCGCCAAGGATGCGGAGATCAAGCGGCTGTCTGCCGAAGGCAAGTCGTCCAAAGCCTTTTTCCTGCGGTTCACTTCGCCAGAGCGCACGCCGTATCCCGAAAACGACATGGTGAATGCTCGATGGTATCCGGCGCCCGAGCATAAAGACCCGAAGAGGCCGAAACAGGCGATCGTGGTGATGCCTCAATGGAATGCGGACGCCTTCAGCCACAATTCGCTTTGCGCGATCTTCAACCGCATGGGGATCTCGGCGCTGCGGCTATCGAAGCCTTATCACGATATTCGTCGTCCGGCGGAACTCGAAAGGTCGGACTACGCGGTAAGCGCGAACATCGGGCGGACAATTTCGGCATGCCGGCAGGCGGTTGTCGACATTCGCTGTTGCGTTGACTGGCTCGAGTCGCAGGGATACGAGCAGTTCGGAGTATTGGGCACGAGTCTTGGTTCCTGCTATGCATTCCTTGCCAGCGCACATGACAAGCGGATTCGCGTGAACGCGTTCAACCATGCTTCGACCGCGTTCGGCGACGTAGTGTGGGCGGGACAGAGTACGCGGCACATCCGAAAGGCGCTGGAAGAGGCAGGTTTGACGCAGACTCGTCTGCGCGAGCTCTGGTCAGCTGTTAGTCCTGTGAGCTACTACGAGCGGATGGCTAGCGATGAAGCGGATGGGCTGCGCAAGAAGATCCTGCTTGTTTATGCGACTTACGACCTGACGTTTCCCAGGGAATACTCGCTGCAGGTAGTGGATGCGTTCACCCGAGTTGGTCTGAATTTTGAAAAGCGGGTTCTGCCCTGCGGGCACTACACGACCGGCGAGACGCCATTTCAATACATGGATGGCTGGCACATGGGGTGGTTTGTGTATCGGGCGTTCAAGGCATTGCGACAGGAACGAGCAAACGCTCCCGCGTCGGGGATCGACCAGCAGGTTGAAGCGGAACGAGACCTGGTTTCGCGATAGATTCTGCCCATCAGCGAGTTGAATTCAGATTCAGGCGCAGAATTTTTGCGGGGTCGAGGTATGCGTTCTCCCAGCGCACGGCCCAGTGGAGGTGTGGCCCGGTGACGCGTCCGGTTGCGCCGCTCAGGCCGAGCTTGTCGCCTGCAGATACGTGCTGGCCTTCATGCACGTCAATGCGGCTGAAGTGCATCGACAGGGTGTAGAGGCCGAGGCCGTGATCGATGATCACGCAATTGCCTTCGTAATACAGGTGTTGCGCGAGCACCACGATCCCACTGTTCGAAGCGCGGACAACTGTGCCGGAAGGCGCTCGGAAGTCCATTCCCTTATGAATGCTGGCGAGCTTGCCGTTGAACATGCGGCGGGTACCGAAGCTGTCGGTCGGTGGGAATTTGACAGGCGCGCTGAAGTCGCCCTGCCACAGTGGTTCCGGTGCGGTGGAGGCGAAGACCTTTCCCTTGATCTCGGAATCGGCCGCGATTTCCTTCTGTTCTTCCGGGCCGGGTTCGACAAATTTGGGAGCGACGGTGAGCTTGCCGGTGCGGTAGTGAGCGGGGTGAATCTCGACGGTACGGCTGTACTCGAGCGGCCCTGATGCCGATTGGGCGGTGATGTGCAAGGTGGAGGAGTGGGGCTTTGTTTCGACGTCGACTCCCGCCAACGCCATCCATTTGCCGTCGTGGCGAAAGAAGTTCAGCTTGTGACCGAGCCAATCGCCCTGCACGGCACTTAGATTGCGCGCAGACAACGTGATCAGCTCGGGCGAGCCGGCTTCCACAAGCGCGGGAGTGATGGTAAAGGCCGGCGTTGTGCCGGGTTTTGATTGTGCATTCGCCAGCAACGCCGAGATGAGCAGAAGAGGAAGCCGGAGGAGACGAGAGCCGGTCATGCGTTCAGCATAACTGGTACTTAGCTGTTTTCGGATGGATTGGAGCGTGGCGCTCCCAAGTTGCTGTAACCTTCATATGAAATTCTGAGTCATAGGATCAGGATGGTGCGCTACTTTTATGAGGCTGTCTTCTGTACCGCTTAGACCGCTGATGGTTGCGCTGTTTTGTCTGCCGATGTGTGTCGCTGCGCAGGGCCAGCAGGCTGACCAGCGCGTACCTGTTCTTGTAGAGCTTTTTACTTCTGAAGGTTGTTCCGACTGCCCACCGGCGGACGCGCTTCTTGCGGAGCTCGATGCGAAGCAGTTTGTTCCCGGCGCGGAAGCGATCGTACTGAGCGAGCACGTGACCTACTGGGATCACCAGGGTTGGCGCGACCCTTTCTCCCTGGATGCGATGACGCAGAGACAGGAAGAGTATTCCCGGCGGTTCTCGCTTGACTCGACCTACACGCCGCAGATGGTTGTGGACGGCACGACACAGTTTGTCGGCAGTAATGGACGGGCGCTCGTTGCGGCAATGAGCAAGGCGGCTGCGAAACCGAAGTCGAGCCTGGCGATCGAGAGTGCGAAATGGGAAAACGGCACTGTTCGTTTCGCAGTGCGTGCGGACGAGGGCAAGGGCACAAAGCTGGTTGCTGCCATCGCTGCCAATGCGACGCATTCAGAAGTGCCTAGAGGCGAAAACGCGGGGCGGACCTTGCACCACACCGCGGTAGTCCGTGTGCTGAAAGAGATGGATGGGAAAGACGCCGATGGACGGCCGCTCAGCTTAGAGGCTGGAAAGGCGAAGCAGACCGGCAGCGGAGATGGAGAGATGCGGCTGGTGGTATTCATGATCGACAGCAAGAGCGGCCGCGTGATTGCCGCGGCCGAGCAGTTGCTGCATTAATCGCTACTCTGTGCGCAGGGCAGTACTGGGATCGATGCGCGCCGCGCGAATGGCCGGCACTACGGATGCAGCACTGGCAATCGTTCCGAGAACGACAACAGACAGGATCAGGACCCACGGATCGCGAGCGGATGTGCTGTAGAGAAACGATGTGAGGGCGCGCGCGGCGAACCAGGCGACCACGAGACCCGCGGCGGAGCCATAGACGGCGATCCAGGCATTTTCACGAAAGACAAGTCCGACTACCTGTTCCGGCTTCGCGCCGAGCGCCATGCGGATTCCAATTTCGCTGGTGCGGCGGGCAGTGGAGTAAGCAAGCGTGCCATAGAGGCCGATGGCGGTTACGAGGAGCGCGCAAATTGCAAAGAATACCGCAAGCATGGCCATGATGCGCTCGGAGGCGATGGAGCCGTCGATGTCGGTCATCATCGGAGTGAGGATTGGCGCGGGAATCTCTGGAGCCATTTTTGAGGCAAGCTGCCTGGCAGCGGAGGCGAAGGGTGCGACCGATCCCTCGATGCGAGTAATGGCTTCGTAGTTCGGCTTGTGGTCAGTGTTTTGCGTCATGCAGAGATAGGCTTCGGGCGGCGCTTCTTTTCGGAGAGATGCGTAGTGAATGTCTCCTACGACGGCGACCACCTGATAGTTCTTCTTGCTCATGACAACGGATTGGCCGACGGCGTTCTGGCCGGGGAACAGCTTCTCTGCTGCTCTTTTACTCAAAATCACTTTGAGTCCGGATGTGCTGTTATCACTCCATTGAAAGTCCCGCCCCGCAAGCATTGGGATCTTCAGGGTGCTGAAGTACACGGACGAGACAGAGTTCATGTAAATCACCTGCTCGCCGTTGCTGATCGTCGACTCTATGGTTTCGGTCCATGTACTGCCGCTCATGGGGGGATAGCTGACGTACGCGGCCGCCTTCACTCCCGGCAGATGGACAAGAGCATCAAGATACTGGCGATACCACGCGAAGAGCGGGTCGCCATCGCGGCTTTGCTTGTTCATTTCGAGGCTGACATTAACGAGGTTTGCGGGCTGAAATCCGAGATCGATGCGATGAAGGCGCTGAAGGCTGGTGGCGAGGAGGCCCGCGCCGAAGACGAGGATCAGCGCGAGCGCAACCTGCATGCTCATCAACACTCGCGGAAGAAGCCCATGCTGCCGGGAGTGGACGGATTGGGTTCCGGACTTGATCTGCTCGTTAAGGCTTTTCGAAGTTGCCCGTAGTGCGGGAACAAGCCCGACCAGGAGCGTCGAGAGCACCGCGACGATGGCTACGAATGCGAGTACTCGCATGTCGAGGGAGGTGTCGAGTATGACGTAGGCACCGTTTCCTCCGATCAGCACCGCGGCAAGAAAACGGCTGACGGCGGGCGCGGCCATCAGGCCTGCGGCCGTGCCAAGGACAGCGATGAGGAGGCTCTCGACAAGAAGCTGCTGAATCAGGCGCACGCGAGAGGCACCCATGGCGAGACGAGTAGCCAATTCTCGTTCGCGTGCAGCGGCGCGAGCCATTAGAAGGCTGGCGAGATTAATACACGCCAGCAGCAGCATGGCGCTGCAGAGCACGAACACGACCACGAGCGGCTTCTGGAATGTATCGCGCATGTAGGAATATCCGCGCGAGCCGGGCTCGGCAGCGAAGTGGAAGCGATGCGTTCGCGCATCCTTAATCCATTTCGCATCCGGGATCGATTCGTCGAGGATGCCATCGGAGACCGCAGTGAGCGCGGCATTCGCCTTTTCCAGAGTGACGCCGGGCGCGCGACGGCCCATCACGCGCATCCACCAGGAGTGAAAGCCGCTCTGAATTGCGTTGTAAGGCGCGTCGATGATTGGCTCGGACCAGACCGGTACGTAGATTTCGGGGCGGTACATTGGATCGGCGCCGACGAATGTTGAAGGCATGACTCCGACGATTGTGAATGGTTTGTTGGCGATGGTGAGGGTCTGGCCGATTGCAGCGGGATCGCGATGGAACCTTGTCTTCCAGTAGCTGTCGGTGATTACGGCGACGTTTGCCTGTCCTTGGCGGTCGTCGAGCGGAGTGAGCCAGCGGCCGAGGGCAGGAGGAGTCTCCAGCATCTGGAAAAACTGACCGCTGACCATCGCACCCGGAACGCGCACGTTGGCAGAGTCGTGCCGAACCTGGAACGGACGGGTGGAAAATCCGGCAGTGGTTTCGAAGCCATCGTGATGCTTTTCAAGAGAGCGGAGAAACGGAGAACCGAAGGAATAATTGGGGCCATGCTCCTGATCGTTCTGGTCGCTGCGAATGACGGCGAGCTGGTCGGAGTACGGCACGGGCAGCGGACGGAGCAGGATGCAGTTGAGCAGAGAGAAGACCGCGATGTCGGCTCCGAGCCCCAGAGCGAGTGTGAGGACGGCGGTGAAGGCAAAGCCGGGAGAGCGACGAAGCTGGCGCGAGGCGTAGCGGAGATCGCGCAGGAACTGTTCGAGCCGCGGAAAGCCGCGCTGGACGCGATAGGTTTCGCGGGTCTGGGTGACGCCGCCGAAGCTTCGGCGCGCAGCAGTCCTGGCGGCGTCTTCAGACATTCCCTTTGCGACGTATTCCTGCGTCAGCAGTTCGAGATGCGCGGCGATGTCGTCGTCGAGATCGTTATTGCGGTGCCGATCGCCGGTGAGAGCAGCGATACGACTGAACAGGGTGCGAAAGAAATCCATCGGCGGCTCCTGGGAGCATTGCGTTAGTTGGATGGCGCGAGGAAACGAGCCATCGTGGCAGCGATACGTTCCCAGTTTTCCGTTTCTTCGGCGATCTTTTTGCGGCCGACGCGGCTGAGCGAATAGAAACGGGCGCGCCGGTTGGTTTCGGAGGTTCCCCACTCGGACTTGATCCATCCCCGCTGTTCAAGGCGCAGCAGTGCAGGATAGATGGTGCCCTGATTCAGGACGATCGAGTCTCCACTCACCTGTTCGATCCGTCGTGCAATGCCGTATCCGTGCAGCGGGCTCATCGCTTCCAGAGTTTTCAACACCATCAGGTCAAGCGTGCCTTGCAATACGTCGGATTTGTTGTCGCCCATTCTTTCTCCTGTTGAGATTCAACATATATTCTTCCGATAGTCAGAATGTCAACAGAAGCGCGGAAGGGTTCGTCACAAAACGTATGCTGAATTGCGTGCTCGGAATGCCGTAGAATCCTAGATATGACCGACCGCATGGCACTTTCCCTTGCCCAAGCCGATCCTGAAGTAGCAGCCGCCATTGACCACGAAGCGCTCCGCCAGCACGAAGGGCTGGAGATGATCGCGAGCGAGAATTTCGTCTCGGAAGCGGTGCTGGAGGCGGCAGGTTCGGTCTTCACCAACAAGTATGCCGAGGGATATCCGGGTCGGCGCTATTACGGTGGCTGCGAGTACACCGACGTGGTCGAGAACCTGGCGCGCGATCGGGCGAAGCAGATTTTCGATGCGGAGTTCGCCAATGTGCAGCCGCACTCCGGCTCGCAGGCGAATGCCGGCGCGTACATGGCGGTTCTAAATCCGGGCGACACCATTCTCGGCCTGGATCTGGCCCACGGCGGGCACCTGACGCACGGCCACAAGCTCAGCTTCAGCGGCAAGCTCTATCGGACCACGTTCTACACGGTTCGGCGCGATACGGAAGTGATCGACTACGACGAACTCGAGGCCATCGCCGTTCGGGAAAAGCCGAAGGCAATCATCGGCGGAGCCAGCGCGTATCCGCGGCTGTGGGATTTTGCGCGCATGCGCCAGATTGCCGACAAGGTGGGCGCGGTTTACATCTTCGACATGGCCCACATTGCCGGGCTCGTTGCCGGCGGCTCGCACCCCTCGCCGATTCCGCATGCTCACATCACCACCACCACCACGCACAAGACGCTGCGCGGACCGCGTGCCGGAATGATTCTTTGCGGGAAGAACTATCAGGTTGGCGAGAAGGCCGAGCAGACGATCGGAAAAGCCATCGATATGGCCGTGTTTCCTGGCCAGCAGGGTGGTCCTCTGGTGCACATCATCGCGGCAAAGGCAGTGGCGTTCGGCGAGGTGCTGCGGCCTGAGTTCAAGACTTACGCCGCTCAGACTGTCTCAAATGCGAAGTCGCTGGCCTTGTCACTACAGGAGGCAGGCTATCGGATTGTCTCAGGCGGAACCGACAATCACCTGATGCTGGTCGACGTCTTTCAAAAAGGTATTTTAGGCTCTGAAGCGGAAGCGGCTCTCGGTAAGGCCGGAATAACGGTGAATAAGAACGCGATCCCGTATGATACCAATCCGCCGCTCAAGCCATCGGGCATTCGCATCGGCACTCCGGCGCTTACCACGCGCGGCATGAAGGAAGCGGAGATGCGCATCATTGGCGGATGGATCGCACAGGCCTTGGATAACCGCCACGAAGATGCCACACTCGATCGCATTCGCGGCGAAGTAGCCGAGCTGGCAAACAAGTTCCCGCTCTATGCGTGGCGTCGCGCCTCTGCCGCTGTCGTGGCTTGATTCGCGGGGTGACTTCGTGCCAGTCTCTCGTCAATCTTAAGTAATGCATCAGGATTTCTGAAGGTGGAGTAGAGTAGGTGCACTTCGGAACCCGCCTTCAGCGACTCTCTGTCCGTGCGGTTCCTGTCCCTGAAGGCTATAGGGAGGAACCATGCGCATCGCTCCCCTGGCAGTTGCAGGCATCCTCGCTTTCAGCATTCCCATATTCGCAGAACACGATGATCACGTGATCGCGTCGATCGTGAATATTCCCGCACCGCTCCGTTACAGGGGCCGAGGGAATATCACGGCCATCCACACCAGTACTACGAAGGATGGGATTTTCAGGACCATCATGGACATCCTTACTACCCGCACGTCGACGGCATTCGCTGGGTTGGTCATGACACGGGGCGCAACGACGAACACTATCGCATTGAAAATGCGTGGGAGCATGGTCGATGGGAAGGCGGCTATGGGCGAGAACATATATGGCATCTGAGCAGCGGTTCCGCCACGGCATTCTCATTCAGCGGCTGGAATTGGAACGTCGCTTCGTACGACGCTGCCTACTGCGGCGACTGGGACTGGAACGCAGATAGCGTCTCCATCTACGCGGATCCGGATCATGCAGGATGGTACCTGGCATATAACTTGCGCCTCGGAACCTATGTGCACGTGATGTATATGGGGCATTAAATCAAGAGATAGATGTCGGTAAAGGATCGGGCGGCCTGCGGGCCGCCCTTTTCTGTTTGCAGGCTTTCGCCACATTTGATTCAATAATTTTTCGCATTCTTATCTGGAAGAAGTTGCAAGCAGTTGCAGTCACTGCAACTCCGCATTCTGATGTGTGTCTATAGAGCTGTGAGATGAAGTAGAGATCATACTGAAACGGCCACGTTTTTTGAGCCGCTCAGCGTACGCAAAAGGAGGAAACATCATGCGTACAGTGAATGTAGTTCTGGCAGCACTTTTGGCAGCAAGCATTCCCGTCGTTGCTCAGCAGCATCCTCAAGATCATGGCAGGCCGGCGATGCCGCCTTCACGTGGACCCGCACCGTATCGCGCTCCCAAGGCAGCGCCGGCGCACAAGATGGACAGCATGCGCCAGCAACAGCTGCAACAGCGCAACTTCTCCGATCAAAAGGGGCATCCGAATTCTCCGCATGTCGATCGCGGAAACAAATGGGTGGGCCACGATACAGGACGAGATGACGATCGTTATCGGGTGCAGCATCCCTGGGAGCACGGGCGCTTCACCGGTGGTTTCGGTCCTTCGCATCGCTGGCAGCTAACGGGCGGAGGTCCGACCAGGTTTCGATTTAACAACTGGTACTGGACTGTCGCATCCGCAGATTTCGCCTTCTGCAGCGACTGGAACTGGGATTCGGATGATGTCGTCATCTATCTCGACCCTGACCACGATGGTTATTACCTCGCCTACAACGTTCGCCTCGGAACGTATGTCCATATAATGTTCATGGGGCCGATGTAACTGCTGCGATCTGACTGCAAGTGAAGGGCGGGCTGAGTGGCTCGCCCTTTCTATTTGTAATGGCGGTCTCGAATGTACACGTCGCGGCGCGTGACGATAAGATGATCCCTCTGCCGAGAGCGCGTATCTTTCCGTTCAGATGTCTCTCAATCAAGTCAAAAAGGGATCGACATGTCTTCATTCTTGATTCGCCCAGGCTTACGCCATTTTGTATCGGCGACCACCGCCGTCGCTTGCCTGCTCATGGCTTTAACGTCGGCTTCAATTGCTTTTGCCTCATCGGAGCCAATCGTACTGACGGGTGCAGACCGTCGAACATCCATTTCTCTCGATGGCGAGTGGGCCTCCATCGTCGACCCCTACTTCTCCGGACTGTTCAGCTTCCATCACGAAGAGAAGAAGAATGGCTGGTTCATAAACTACAAGGCCAAGGCCGGCGATCCATTTCCTACGGAGTACGACTTTGGCACAGCGCCAAAACTAAAAGTTCCTGGAGACTGGAATACCCAGCGCGAGTCGCTCATGTACTACGAAGGCCCGGTCTGGTACGAGAAGGACTTCACCTATGAGCCGAAGCAGAACTCGCATATTTTTCTCCATATAGGAGCTGCCAATTATCACTCATGGTTCTGGGTCAACGGGCAGAAGGTCTGCGAGCACGAAGGCGGATTCACCTCATTCAATTGCGAAATCACGCAGGCCGTGCATTCAGGCCCCAACTTCGTGGTCGCGGCAGTCGACAATACCCGCAGTGAAGACAACGTCCCCACTCTCCAAACCGATTGGTGGAACTATGGCGGACTTACCCGCGACGTATCGCTGATTGAAGTTCCCGAGTCCTTTATCGATCAATACGACGTTCATCTGAGCCGCACAGAAGACGAAGTAATTGAGGGCTGGGTGCATGTGACAGGCGCAACTGCCGGAACGAAGGTACAGGTTCAAATTCCCGACTTAAATGCGAACTCTTCTGCCGAGGTTGGCGTGGACGGCCGTGCAGCATTGCATTTCAACGTGAAGGGACTGGAGCGCTGGTCACCCGAAAACCCCAAGCTGTATAAGGTAGTGATCCGCTCCGGACGGGATTCGGTAGATGAATTAATTGGGTTTCGTACTATCGAAGTTCGTGGTATCGAAATTCTGCTGAATGGAAAGCCGATCTTCCTTCGTGGCATAACCGCACATGCTGAAGCGCCGTATCGCACTGGCCGCGCTTTCTCTGACAAGGATGCGGAGATATTGATTGGCTGGGCCAAAGAACTCGGCTGTAACTTCATGCGTCTTGCGCACTACCCGCATCCGGAAACGATGCTGCGGGCCGCGGACCGCATGGGAGTCTTGGTCTGGTCGGAGATTCCAGTTTATTGGGCGCTGCAATTCGACAATCCAAAAGTGTTTGCGAAGGCCGAGCAGCAATTGACAGAAGAGATCAACACATCGCGCAATCACGCTGCGATTGCCCTCTGGTCAATGGCCAATGAGACGCCGAACACGGCGGCACGCACTGAGTTTATTGGAAAGCTGGCGTCGCACGCCCGCGAACTTGATTCGACCCGGCTCATCACAGCGGCCCTTCTGGTACGTGCGAAGGGAAGCACGAAGATTGTCGATGATCCCCTTGGCAAGGTTCTGGATGTGTTGGGAACGAACGAATATATCGGCTGGTACGAGGGCCGTCCTGAGAATGCCGATACAACGCAATGGCAGATTGGATACGAGAAGCCTTTGATCATGAGCGAGTTTGGCGGAGACGCGAAGGCAGGCCTGCATGGAAATGAAAACCAACGATGGACTGAAGAGTACCAGGCAAATATCTATCGTCACCAACTGCCGATGTTGCGCAAGATTGCGCAATTGCGCGGGATGAGTCCTTGGCTGCTGATGGATTTCCGCTCACCAAATCGTCCGCTCGCCGGCATCCAGGATGAATTCAACCGAAAGGGACTTATCTCCGATCAGGGCGAGAAGAAGAAGGCATTCTATGTTCTGCAGAAGGAATACCAAGAGAGAAATGCTGGTAACCCGAACTAGGTAACCGCAAATTGCATTAATGTAAGTAACGAGTTTCCTGTATGTCTGAGATGGCGATTCATTTATGCTTCACGTATGTCGATGGAATCTATCCTTGCCGAAATTGACGCGGAGATCGCAAGACTAACTCAGGTGCGCTCTTTGCTCGCAGGTTCACGATCGATTAGTTCGTCGAGTGCCGTAAACAAATCAACCAAAGGGCCAGGTAAAAGAAGAAAGAAGCGTGTTCTTAGTCCTGAAGCACGGAAGCGAATAGCTGAGGCGCAACGGAAACGCTGGGCCGCACAGAAAGCGAAGTCGAAGTAGAGAGTCAACGGGTTTGTTGTTGTCCCGATCGCAGCTGAACGGCAGACGCAACTACCAGATTTCGAGAGCAAGTATGTTCGGCGGGCCGGAGTGGCCTTCGATTACCTGAGTTTCGATCACTGCTTCCATGTTCATCTTCTCCCAGTTGGCGGGCGCCTTCGCAAGCAGTGTATTAAGGTAAACAGGGTTATAGAGGATCTCTCCGGCTGCTTCAGTACCTTCTTCGGAGATACCCGCGGCAATAATTACAGGCTGCCCAGTCGTTCCGTCGTGGATGCGCGCAACGATCGCGTAATCTTTCGACAACTTCTGATAGGGCAGGTCCCAGTTGGTCGCCCAGGTCGTCTTATCTCCGCTCTTTCGGTCGACGAGCAGCGCATCGCCATTCTTTGATTCGAACCCGAATCGCAATTTCTGCGTCAAGCGAAGTGTCCAGATGTTGTCGAAAGCGCCGATCAAAACGATTGGTCCCTCGCGAAGCTGCGCAAAGCTTGCTTCAGAAGCGGGCACAACGCGAAACGCTTTGTGGCGCGATTCAAGTGCAGCTGCGGCGCGCGTCAGTGTGATCACGTCGGCGAGAGCGAGATTTCCGGAGAGATGCAGACGCACATAGAGCTTCTGCGGTTCTGCCGGAGCGCCAACCGGCGCCTCGAAGGAGTTGATCGAGTCCAGGTCGATGTTCTTAGCAGGTTCGCCGAGGCAGAACGTCGTTGTGTTCGGACTTGATAGGAACGGCTCCCAGAAGCGATCGATATTGGATGGGCCTTCCACCGGTGGTGTGGGCTGAATTCGCATCCCTATCAAAACACCAGCGACGCATCCCACCACGGTGAGTAATGCGAGCAGAGGCCAGCGAAGGCGCGAAGATCTAGGGGGAGCAGGCACCTCTGCGGGAGTAGCGAAGACTGTCGGCTGTGGTTCCGAAATAACCGTTGCCAGCGCATGGGAAGGCTCGATGATTGCTGATGATGACTCGGCGAAGCCCTCCGGTTGCCGAAAGAGCGGCATGTAGGAGCCTACGGGCAGCTCGATGATGAGCTCACCGGTATGGGCCGAATCGTAGTAGTAAAGACCGAGCCTTTTGCGGACCTCTCCTGCGGTGATGCGAACAACCGGATCAGCATTGGCATCGTAAGTGGGAGTTCGCCCGAAAACTTCGATCCCTATACTTCGCTCCTTCAGTTCGCCGCCATTGCCTAGGAGCGTCTGCTCAACTGTGTAAGCGAGGAGGGCGGGGTAGCGCTTGCTGTTGGCGAAGAGCGGGTGAGCGAGAAGCCGATGCAATTGCTCGCGAACCGCCGCGGGATCTGAGGTCAGCGCGGGCTGCTCCACGTCCGGCATGGATTTAGGCGCCAACGGCATCGATACTCCTTGAAGCGGCTCTAGCCCTTTTCAAGAGGGCAATGTCGAGCGATCGAAATTGCGCATCTAGAAAAGGGTGCCTCGATGCAATCAGATCGACCGTTCAACCCAAAAATACATTTCGCAGGATGCGAGTCCTACATGCGTCTCTCAGTGGCTTTGAATGTGAAGTGAAGACGAGACGGACGTATTGATTTCTGGATTCCCTGCACTGCGTATAATACGTCCCACAATTGCGGTTGTCCAGAATAGAGTAAAGCTCATGTTTTGAGTGCGTTAGTGGAGAGGACGGATCACTGCTACCCGATTAAACCTTTTTGCCATCTTCAGTTCTGCATACATTTGAATCCGGTCCAGGAGATGTGCCGAAAGTGTGTCGCACCAACGGCGCGTTTTCTTGTGATTGCGGCTCCTCGCCCCTCCGGTTACCAGACCTGGACTGATCCAGGCAGGACTAATCGGGGGGCGCTTTTTTGTGGAGACACCAATCGAGTTGCGCACACGGTTATGTGACTGAATGGTGCCGCGTTCATAGCCTCGGCGGCCGACTCAGCACGAAATCCGAGCGGCCAGCAAAACATCATCCTCATGCACTATGCTTTTCAGTCCCCGGGGAGGGACGAAAACGTCCATGCGAAATTTCAGGCCAGTGAAGTCGCTCGTTCTGCTCGGCTGCCTTCTTGCATTCACGATTCACATACCGGCTCAATCCGCAGCAATCAGCTCGGCCGAGGCACATCGACGGGCTGAAGCCTTATTGAAACAAATGAATCTCGACGAAAAAATCGGCCAGATGAACCAGGCAGCGGGAATGGTAATCCCGGGACTCGGTGGCGACAAGCCCGATGACCTGATCGCCAAGGGCGGAGTTGGTTCGGTTCTGTGGCTCATTGACGTGAAGGAGATCAATCGCCTTCAGCACCTCGCGGTAGAGAAGTCACGTCTGCACATCCCAATCCTTTTCGCATTTGATGTGATTCATGGTTACCGGACGGCGTTCCCTGTTCCGCTTGCCATGGCGTCATCCTGGGATCCGTCCGTCGAAGAAGCCGCGCAGCGCTACGCAGGTCAAGATGCGAGAGCGGCCGGAATTCTGTGGACATTCACTCCGATGGTCGACATCGCGCGAGACGCACGATGGGGCCGAATCGTGGAAGGCGCCGGCGAAGATCCATATCTGGGAGCTGCCATGGCGCGGGCGCAGGTTCGCGGGTTCCAGGGAGAAACTGTAGGGCCCGATAGCGTACTGGTATGCGTGAAGCACTTTGCGGGCTACGGTGCGGCTGAGGGCGGCCGCGACTACGATTCTTCGTATATCCCTGAAGAGCTGATGCAAAATGTCTATCTTGTGCCATTCCATGCTGCAGCCGACGCCGGTGCGGGAAGCTTTATGAGCGCTTACATGGATCTGAACGATGTGCCGGCCTCCGGCAATCACTGGCTTCTATCTGACGTTCTGCGCAATCAATGGGGCTACAAGGGCTTCGTCGTCTCTGATGCATTTGCCGTCGGCAGTCTGCAGGTGCATGGATTCGCGAAGGACCCCGAAGATGCCGCACTCAAGGGTGTCAGCGCAGGCCTGAACATGGACATGGCCAGCGGCACTTACGTGAAAAACATCAGCAAGCTGGTGAGTGCCGGCAAAATCACTGTGGCGCAACTGGATGAGATGGTCCTGCCGATCCTCGAAGCTAAATACAAGCTTGGGTTGTTCGATCATCCCTACGTTGATGAGTCGAAGGTTGAGACCACTCTCAACCGTCCCGAAGGCAGAGAACTGAGCCGCAAACTCGCTTCGCGCTCGATGGTCCTGTTGAAGAACGAGCACAATACGCTTCCGCTTAGGAAGGATCTGAAGAAGATTGCGGTCATCGGCCCCCTGGCTGACTCGACTCATGACATCGAAGGCGGATGGACCGTGGAAGGTCTCTTTGGCGGCGGCGGAAAGAGCCATCCGGTGACGGTGTTTGCGGCGCTGAAGGCTCTTCTTCCCGGAGCGGAGATCACTGCTGTGCCCGGTCCTGTCCCCGGCAAGACATTTCTCGGGATGGTAGACCAGTTCTCCGGCGGAAAGCCCGTCCCGCCACCTACTCCCGAAGAAACTGCTGACTGGCTCTCTAAGGTTAAAAGCGCCGCCGCAGATGCGGACACCGTGATTGCGGTGATGGGCGAGATGGCGTCGATGAGTAGCGAAGCCGCTTCGCGCGCATCCATGAACCTGCCCGGAATTCAGGAACAGATGCTCGAAGCCGCAGTTGCTTCCGGTAAACCGGTTGTCCTTGTGCTCGAAAACGGCCGTCCCGTCGACATCAACTGGGCATCGCAGCACGTGCCGGCAATTCTCGAGGCTTGGTTCCCCGGCACCGAGGGAGGCAATGCGGTTGCGGATGTCTTGTTCGGCGAAGTGAATCCCGGCGGCAAACTTCCCATCAGCTGGGCGCACTCTGCTGGCGAGGAGCCGCTCTATTACAACCACAACCTCACCCACGAGCCGGAAGATCGCCCAAACTTCACTTCGCGTTACTGGGATGTGGCGAGCAAGCCGCTCTATCCATTTGGGTATGGCCTGAGCTACACGAACTTCAAGTTCGAAAATCTGAAGCTTGGTAAAGCCAGCGTCAAGGCAGGCGAGGCGACTGAGGTGCGGGTTGATGTAACGAACTCGGGCGGCGTGGCAGGAGACGCCGTAGCGCAGGTGTACATTCACCAGCGCTCGGGTTCGGCCTCAAGACCCGTGCGCCAGCTCGAGGGATTCAAGCGCGTGGCCCTGAAGCCCGGCGAGAAGCAGACGCTTACTTTCACTCTCGGCAAAAACGAGCTGCAGTTCTGGGATCCGCAGACGAAGAAGTGGGTCGTAGAGCCAAGCACGTTCGATGTGTGGGCGGGAGAAGATTCAACTGCGACCCTTCACGCCGAGCTGACCGTGACGCAGTAATCGAATCAATCACAAAGGCAAAAGGGCCGGGGGAAGAATCTTCCGGCCCTCTTTCTTGCTCCTAGATTGTTTTTGCTATACCGACAGTAGACGCCCGAAGAATGCGCGATAGCGTTGCAGTGCCAGCCGCAACTCTTCAGTTGAGACACTATCTCCACGGTCCCATTGCTTCTCAAGCCGCTCGCGTTCCGCCGCAAATCCTTCGGCCAGCCGCTTCATCGCGCCGGCGACGAGCGCATCCGCCTTTTCGACAGCCTGCCGCGGCTCATCGACGAAGCCTACCTGGATCGAATCCCATTGTCCGCGGAGGCTGTTGGTCTCATCGGGCGAAAACAGCGCAGTGCGCTCGTCTCTCGAAGGTGTTGATTGTGCAGGAACCGCATTGGACCGGGTTGCGGTCGCTTCGCCGCGATCATACCTATCTACGCTCTGCGCCGAGCGCCCGTCCGTATAGTCGTCCTCTTGGACCTGTTGGTCGGGTTCATCAGCGTGGGCCAAAGCTGCTGTAGAGAGCCCGCTCGTGCTGAAATTCTCTTCTCGTCTAATCTCTGACATACACTCCTCCTGCTTTATCTGCTACTCGCCTGGATAATTTGAAATCTACAAGTCTATCCGTCTTCGCGAGCCCTTCTGCATTACGTTGCCGCAGAAGGACGTCAGCAGGTTGAGATGAGTGCCGGGTGCAAAGGTTGCCCTGTGGAGGGTCCGTGCTCAGACACGGTTGCAGTTAATGCATTTGGAAGACTTCTGCAGCAGTGCGCAGGAAAAACAAGTGCATCTGCAGGGATTGTGAAAACAGATGCCGAGGAGGAGGTTAGAGATTTCGGTACCGACTAATTCACATTGAACTGAGTTATTGATGACTGATGCCGAACACTACGGAACTGGGTGCGTTGATCGAGAGGTATGCTGCTGCGCTGTCTCAGCTGAACCTCGATGGGGATGAGCAGGAGGAGTACAGTACCATGCTGCTCTGGCTGCAGAATCAGGTTGAGACCGGAGAGCCGAGCGAGCGAGTCGTGCGGCAGTGCCTGGAGTATTTCGGGCGGTTCGAATCGCGGGCGGCGTAAGGCGACGGGGAGCACACTAAGAAGCCTGAAACTAGAAGTGCCGATGTTCACAATTTGGCAGCAGATGCTTCCGGGGCAGATACGTTGAAGCAGCTCAATAACGGCTGTGACCACTCCCACCGTTTCCATTTCCACGTTCAGGCGTTGTCGTAACTTCTGGCGGAATGAAGCCGTCGAAGTGCTGTCAGGTGGGAAGGCCGAATGCGAGAGACAGTTCAAATCAGGGCGGCGCGGCTGGAGGATTGCAAGCGGCTGGCGGTGATGTTTCATAAGCTGTGGCCGACGGGGTCGATTGAGGAGCATGGGAAGGAAGTGCGTTCGCTGGTGGATGGCACAGCGAAGTTGACGATGCCCATTGGGGTGTTGGTGGCGGAGATTGAGCGTGACGGCGTGATCGGGTTTGTGGAGGTGGACTTGCGATCGCACGCGGACGGGTGCGATCCGGCGCAGCCGGTGGGATATGTGGAGGGCTGGTATGTCGCAGAGAAATACAGGCGGAGCGGGGTCGGCGCGAAGCTGATTGCGGCGGCGGAAGAGTGGGCGCGCGAGTTTGGGTGCGTGGAGATGGGGTCGGATGCGGTGATCGAAAATGACGTGTCGCAGAGAGCGCATGCTGCGCTGGGATATGAGGTGGTGGACCGGTGTGTGCATTTCCGGAAACGGCTGTGAACCTGACATTCAATCACCCACTCATCGCGAAAAGTGCTATGAATGGGGCACAGGTCTGGGATCGTGGGACAAGGCTGGCTACAAGTGGGGCACAGGGGATGGCTTCATCCTGACCCGGTGGTGTTGATCACAAAGGAGTTCTGCAAAAAGGTTTTAGCAGGCAATTGGAGACTATAATTCTCTGCAGTTCCGGGCGCAGAGACGGAGATGCGGCAGACGCACGGGATGGATTTGCATTTTTAAGGTAGTCCAGTGAAAACAGAGATGTTGTACGCCAGTCGTGTGGGGCGCGAACGGGCCCTGAAGTCTTCTTGCTCTCTTTCAATCCTGATCTTCATGACCATGCTTTTTGGTTCTGCGCAATCGTTGGCGCAGGTTCCGTGGAGCGGAGTGCTGCGCAATGCGGCCGGAGCTCCAATTGCTGACGCGAAGATCACGCTGAGTTCGGACCACGGAAAAGGTGAAGTCCGGACAGATAGTGCCGGTCGCTTTACGGTGCAGGTTCCCGAGGGGAGCTACGACCTCACGGTGGCTGCCAAGGACGCGAAAGCGAGCAACGCCCAGCCAGTCGATGTGAAGGTGAATGGGCCGGAGGCGTCGCTGACACTCGGGGGCCGCGGCGAGCTGAGCGTAAGCACCGTTGTGGAGCGAAAAGAAAAGACAGGGACTGGCGGTGAGGAGCTGTCGAGCCAGGCGGTGAGCGAACTGCCGCTCAACAAGCGGGACTTCAGCTCGCTGCTGCTGCTGGCAGCTGGAACGATGACGGACGCGAACGGCGCAACGAACTTTACGGCACAGTTTGCCATCAACGGGCAGCGCGGAGTGGAAGCGACGTTTGCGATGGATGGGGCGGACGTCAGCGATCCGGAGATGGGCGGCGCGACTTTCTCGAATTTCAATGTGGATGCAGTGGAGGGGATCGACTCAAGTTCCGGTTGGATGCCGGCGGAGATTGGGCGTGGTGCGGCAGGGTTCACAAACATCCATACGCGGAGCGGCGCCAGCGGATTTCATGGATCGTTTTTTGAATTTGTGAGGAACTCGTCGTTCGACGCGCGGAACTATTTCGATAATCCGACACCGGCGTATCCGGGGCGAATTCCGCCGTTTCGGCGAAATGAGTTCGGGTTCACGAATGGCGGGCCAGTCTATCTGCCGCATATCTATGACGGACGAAAGAAGACGTTTTACTTTACGCAGTATCAGGGCTTCCGTCAGGTGCTGGGGACGACGCAGGTAATGCCTGTTCCAGCGGTTTATGAGCGGCCGAATAACAGCGCAAATCCGTGCCAGCCAAACGTATGCGACACCGTGACGTTTACGAACTCTGATGGATCGAAGTCGAAGGACACGCTTAGCATTCCAGTGGATCCCGCGATCGCTGCGATATTGGACAGGTACCCGTTACCGAACAATCCAACCGGACCGTACGGGGACCGTACGTACGCGACAGCGTCGAAGGTGGTAACGGATGCCAATCAGTTTTCGGTGCGCATCGATCACAAGTTCAGCGATAAGGATCAGTTTCTTGCGCGTTTCAATCTCAATAATCTGACCGGACCTACGACAAATCCGGAACAGACGGCGATCGATCCCAATTTCGGCATTGAATATGTGGACCGGCAACGAAACGTTCTGGGGACCTGGACACGAACGGTATCGCCACGGTTGATCTTCGAATCGTCGATCAGCATTACGCGATCTACGCCAGGGTTTCCGACGAATGACCACACCGATCCTGCGATCACATTCAAGGACGGATTGTTTGTGGCGTTCAACGCGGCTGGCGGATCAGTGATGCAGGCCTACGGAAACCTGTTCCATGGCCGCGAGAACGTGTCGTATACGCGAGGCAATCATGCCTTCAAAGCGGGAGCAGAAGTTCGGATAAATCGGGATACTACCTACTTCGGTACGCAGCCGAATGGCGATTACGACTTCGGCAGCGGACCTGCGTACTACGACGGGAACACCGTCATTCACTCCAGCAGCGGCACGCACGACGTGGCTCCCGGCCAACTGCTGCCTGACACGCTTTCGGCTTTTCTTGCGGGAAATCCATTTTCGTACACGGTGGTGATTGCAAGTCCGGGTATTTCAGGCGGAGACCATATCGGCCCAGCAGCTATCAGCCGCAACAACGTAGCCGCGTATGCGCAGGACACATGGAAGATCAACCCGCGATTGACATTGGATTACGGTCTTCGCTGGGACCTGTACACGCCGATTACGGAGCGCGCGCATCGGACTTCGTCGTTCAGGACGATCAACCGCAAGCAGGAATTTGTGATCAACCCGCAGCCTGGATATGAGACGAACTGGCGCGCCTTTGAACCGCGAGTGCAGGTCTCATGGCAGGCCACCAACAAGCTATCGGCACATGCTGGCGGGGGAGTAATGGCGATTCCGCCCAATATCTGGCAGGACAACTTTTTGACCGGATCGACTCCCTACTCTGTGTACCCACGCGTTGTGGCTACGCCGAGTTCTCCCCTGAGCTATGGGTTTCAAGTTACGCCGGATCAGCTGCCGCAGGTTTACACGACGTCAGGGGAAGACGTGTTTGCGAATTGGCATGTCAATGAGATTCCATCGAACACGATCATGGATGTGGATCGGTATCAGAAGGATCTCGCGGGGCTGACCCATCAATTCGGCGCACTAAACCTGAGCGGAATCGATGCGAAGTTCAACAATGCAACGATGTACACGTGGACTCTAGGACTGGAGCGCAAGCTGGGGAATCTGACTGCCAGTGCAGCGTACGTGGGAACAGCCAGCGCGCATCTACCGCACTATACATTTCCCAATGCGTTTGCAGGAGCGTCACCGGGCTTCGCGCCTCATACCGAGTTCGACAGCAACGGTGATGCGGTGGGAGGGTTCGGCGTAGAAAACATCATCCAGAGCAACTCCCACTCGACGTATCACGCGCTGCAGACGTCGCTGGCAGGTACGGTGGGGCACGGTGGCCCGGGAATCCAGGCCAGCTACACGTGGGGCAAGTCAATCGACGACACGAGCTTTGTCCTTCCCGGAACCGGGGCGACGGGGGCAGTGGCTGCGGGAACTGCGCAGAACCCATTCGACGATCATCCGGAAAAGGGGCCATCGTCGTTTGACGTTATGCATGGGTTTGGGTTGAGCGTCGCGCAGGATCTGCATCTGCAGGAGGTGAACTTCCTGCGGCCGATCAGCCGAAAAATCACGGACGGATGGGAGATGCTGAGTATCTCGAGCATCAGTTCCGGGTCGCCTTTCACGGTGTACTCGGGAATACAGCAGACGGGCTACGGGGCTGGCGGCGTGGATCGGCCAGATCAGATTGCGAAGCCTCAACTCTCGACCGCACGGAAGGTACGCGAAGATTATTTCGGCCACGGCGATGATAACGGCGTTGACTTCTTCTCAGCACCGGTTCACGTACCCGGCGGAACTGGACCGAACCAGGGGCGGTTCGGAACGCTTGGCCGAAACACGTTTCGCGGGCCAGCCTTCTATAACTTCGATTTTGCGTTTATCAAGGACACACCGTTCGGGCGAAGAGCCAGCGGAGCGGAGCGAATGGATCTGCAGTTCAGAGCAGAGCTTTTCAACTTGTTCAACATCGTCACGATGGGATTGCCTTCGAATACTCTGCAGGTGAATCAAACGACTGGCGAGATCCTTACGGGGACCGGATTCGGGAAGATCAGCAAGACGGCTGGGAACTCGAGGCAGATTCAGTTTTCGTTGAAGCTCATCTACTAAGAGCAGGGATCAGGGACTAGGGACATAGGGACTAGGAACAGGAATTTTCCGGGCCAGAACTTTGCGTCGGTGGATGCCGATGGCGGGGTTCTGGTCTTTGTTTTGGTATAAAGGGTGCGCTGCTGAATTGGGGGAAAGATAAGTGCGAATGGATCGCGGTGTTTTGACGGCTTTGTTGGGAGTTGGTTTGGCAGTGAGCCCATGGATGGGTGGGGCACAACGAGCCCCGAAGTCAGCTGGGGGCGACTTGAAGAGCGGCAACGTTGATATGACGTTGGTGAAGCCGGAGACGGTGGGGTTCTCTGCTGAGGGAATGGAACGGCTACATACGTTGATGGAAAACGCCGTGAAGAATCAGCAGGTGGCGGGCGTGGTGACGATCCTGGCGCGGCACGGGAAGGTTGTGGACTACCGCACATACGGGATGCGGAACATCGAGAAGCATGAGGAGATGACGAAGGACACGATCTTCCGCGACTACTCGATGACGAAGGTAGTGACCGCGGTCGCGATGATGAAGCTGTACGAGCAGGGAAAGTGGATGCCGTCGGATCCGATTGCGAAGTACATTCCAGAGTTCGCGCACTTGAAGGTGTATGCGGGGACGGATGCGAGCGGGAAGGTGCAACTTGAGGATCCTGCGCATGCGCCGACGATGGCGGAGTTGATGACGCACACGGCGGGGTTCACCTACGGAATCTTCGGGAGCACGCCTGTGGACCAGATGGTCAAGGATGCGCATCTGTTCGAGTCGAAGGATCTCCATGAGTTTGTGACGAAGCTCGGCGGAATACCGCTGTCGTATCAGCCGGGAACGAAGTGGGTGTACTCGCTGTCGATGGACATTCAGGGGTATATCGTTGAAAAGCTTTCGGGGAAGACGCTGCCGGAGTTTTACCGCGACGAGATATTCAAACCGCTGGGGATGAAGGACGCGGGTTTTTTTGTGCCGGAAGACAAGTGGTCTCGATTCGCGACGGTGTATTTTGTTGAGCCGAATGGCGGGCTGTCGGATCACGGGGCGGCGAATGTGAATCGGCGAGACTTTGCGCATGAACCGACGATGGCTTCAGGCGGCGGCGGAATGGTGTCGACCGCGGAAGATTATTTCCGGTTTGCGGAGATGCTGTCGCGTGGGGGAGAGCTGAATGGTGCGCGGCTGCTTTCGCCGTCGAGCGTGCGATTGATGAGCGCGAATCATCTCTCGGACAAGCTGCTGACAGGCGAATTCAGTATCGGCGCGCAGAGGATGCGGCCAGGATTCGGGTACGGATACAACTGCGCGGTGGTGTTCGATCCGGGCGCGGCGAATCTGCCGGAGGGGAAAGGGACGTTCTTCTGGGATGGGGCGGCTGGGACATGGTTCTGGATCGATCCGACGAACGATGTGGTTTTTGTGGGGATGATTCAGCGCATGGGCGGCGGACCGAATACGGAGAATCTGCAATACGAGAGCAGAGGCGTGGTGTACGGGGCGCTGGTGGAGCCGGGGAAGTGAATGCTATCGAATAGATAGATCTTTCAGATCAACCTCTACTCGTTCGAGCCAGCCCTTGTACCACTCGGAAAATGTGGGAACCTCTGGGATCACAGCCAGAGGCCGCGAGTTGAAGGCTGCTTGGATCACGCCAACTGGACGTTCTGCTGGCCACCACCAAGCCGGTTCAGGATCGGCATATACGCTCCATACAGAGCCTCGCAACTCGCCAGCCGTAACGAGTACGCAATATCCGTCGCAGCCCTGCTCGCAGATCGGAATACATCCATCCAAGGGCCATGGCGCTCTCAAATGAGATTCAGCACGATTGCTCCTTCTTCGCTCGCAAGCAATGAGTGCGTCAGATTTGCTGAAGGGGAAGTCTAGAGATGGATTTCCCGCATTGACGCCCGGATCGAGGTTTTCGTTCAAGATGCGAAGTTCGGTGATTATCGTCGCCGGACTGAGAATGCCGTAGTATGGCCCCGCTCCACAGCCACAGTTGATCAGGAATTCAGTGAATTCGCTAGGTAGTCGGGTGCCGAGATCGTTCTCGAATTGTGTGATCTCTTCTGCCGAGATAGGCTTGCGCTCGAAATGGTGTCCGAAGTTTCCTTTTGATCCGAATACTTCTCCGGAGCCATGCTCTCGGCGCAGTCTGTCTAGCAGAGAAGCGTAATCCTTGATCGTCATGGGAGAGAAGCTTCCAGTCTTGCACACGAGCCGCGAAATTGGAAAAGCAACTGCGGGTCCCTCCACTGCGGTCGCCTAAGGCGACCTTCGGTCGGGATGACAGACGTTAGTTTTGAGATCTTCGTCTCCCATGTCTCCAACTACGGGAGACATGGGGCACCCGCCGTTCTTACAGGTAATTCATGACTAAATTCGATGCAAAGCTGCTATTTCAGCAGGTCGAGGGTCATGGCGCTCATCGCGATGACGCCGGTTCTGATGGTTGGGGAGTATACGGGGGCGAAGAGCGGGGAGTGTGGGCCGGGGAGGGGCACTCCGGTTTCCCGGGCGTGGGCGAGCTTTTGCGGGTCGGCTGCGCCGAGATAGAACATCACCCCGGGGATTTTGTTTTCCATGCGGAAAAGCCCGACATCTTCCGAACCCATGATCGATTTGAATTCTTCGACGTGGTCTGCGCCGATGGAGCGGATTGCGATGGCCCGCAGCCGGTCAGCGAGCGCGGGGTCGTTGAACAGGACAGGCGTGATCTCGGTCTTGCTGACGGTGACGACGGGCATGCGGTCCTGGGGAAGGCCGTATCCTACAGCGACGCCTTCTGCGGTGCGGCGGACGGCATCGATGATCTGATCGCGGACTTTGTCAGAGTAGGCGCGCAGGGTCAGGCCCATCGTAACTTCTTCGGGAATAATGTTGCGCTTGGTGCCACCGTGGATCATGCCGACGGTGAGCACGGCAGGCTGCTGAGGATCGACCTGGCGCGCCACGATGGATTGCGCGAGGACGACGAACTCGGCAGCCATCAGAACAGGGTCTTTGCCATTTTGCGGAGCGGAACCGTGGGAGCCGATGCCGCGCATGATGACGTCGATGCTCGTAGAACTGGCTTGCTGAGGTCCGCCTCTGATGGCGATGGAGCCGGCGGCGTACGTAGAGGAATCGTGCTCAGCGAGGATGAGGTCGGGACGCCCAAAGCGTTGATATAAGTTGTCGGCGAGCATGGCGCGCGCGCCGTCGATGGTTTCTTCTGAGGGCTGGCCAATAAGCATGACGGTGCCGTGCCATTGCGATTTGCGCGCAACGAGCTCGCGGGCGGTACCGAGGAGCACGGTTACGTGAATGTCGTGACCGCAGGCATGCATGACGGCGACGTCCTGGCCTTGAGCATTGACAGACCGGACTTTAGATGCGTAGTCGAGGCCGGTCTTCTCTTCGACGGGAAGCGCGTCCATATCTGCACGAATGAGGAGGCGCGGGCCAACGCCGTTCTGGAGAACGGCGACGATGCCGTATGCCTGCGAGCCATCTTCGTATTTGCCGACGCGCTCTGTGACGGTGTATCCGAGCTTGCGGAGTTCGCCGGCCAGGTATGCGGAGGTCTTTTCTTCGTGGTGGGAGAGCTCGGGGTTGCGGTGTAGCTTTTTATAGGTCTCAATGAGGGCAGGAAGCTGCTTGTCGACAGAGGCTGCGAGGTCGGCGGAAGCCTGGGCATGAAGAAAGGTGGAGGCTGACGCGATTGCAGCAAGCGCAATGAGACGTAGGTCCATAGGGTTCGAGCTCCAAGGCCAGATTGAGGCAAGGCTAACACGCGTCAGAAGCCGCGCAGCTCGTCACAATATTCGATGGCACGGCGTCGTTCCTATTGCGTTCCCATATAAGGCAGCGTAGAGTGCTCCTATTGTAGACCCATAGGAGAGACGAATGGGCGATAAGACGGATGTCTGGCAGGGGACGCTGGCGCTGATGATTTTGAAGACGCTGGAGACGATGGGACCGCAGCACGGCTACGGGCTGGCGCGGCGGATCGAGCAGACGAGCGGCGATCTGCTGCAGCTGAATTATGGGACGCTGTATCCCGCATTGCTGAAACTGGAGCAGGAAGGATATGTGCGGTCGCAGTGGGGGACTTCCGATAACAACCGTAAGGCGAAGTTCTACGAGCTGACGAAGGCGGGTCAGAAACAGGTTCGCAGAGCGACGGCAGACTGGGAGCAGACGACGGAGATTCTGTCTCGGTTTCTCTCTCCGGCGGAAGAGGCGTAGGCGGAGCGGCGGATGAGTTCGTTTTCGGCCAAGATGCGAGCGTTTCTAGTTCGGCTACGCCAGAGTGTACGTAGGCGCGGCAACGCGAGCGAGTTCGATGAAGAGCTCGAATCGCATATTGCGATGCATACGGAGGCGGGAATTGCGGCGGGGCTGAATGAAGAGGAAGCGCGTCGACAGGCTCTCATGAAGCTTGGCGGTGCTGAGCAGGTGCGGCAAGCGCGTCGAGAGAGAACAAGCCTGGTGTGGCTTGAGAACCTGCTGCAGGATTTGCGCTATGGCATGCGAACGCTGATGCGGGCGCCGGGATTCGCATTGACGGCAATTGCGACGGTGGGGTTGGGGATCGGGGCGTGCACGGCAATCTTCAGCCTGGTGAATGCGGTGCTGATCCGATCGCTTCCGTATGGGGATGCGGAGCGGCTGGTGTATCTGTTCACGCCTAATCCAAATTTGAAGATTCCGGCGGAAGTCATTTGCCCGGCGTATGGGGACTACTTCGATATTCGCCGCGAGAGCAAGTCTTACGAGTCGATGAGCAACTTCGAACAGGCGATGTTCAGCCTGAACGAGCGGGGTACGAATCAGCGCATCGGGTCGGCGCGAGTGGATGAGGATTTCTTCCACACCCTGGAGGCACAGCCGGATCTGGGGCGCGCGATTAATTCAGATGATGTGCAGGCAGGGCGCGAAAAAGTAGCGGTGATCAGCCATGCGCTTTGGATGTCGATGTTTGGCGGGCGCCCGGATGTGCTGCAGAAATCGCTGGTGCTGAACAAGAATAGCTATCGGATTGTAGGCGTGATGCCGGCAGAGTTTGAGTATCCGCTTGGATCCGATATGCCGTATGGGAACTCGGAGATCAAGTCTACGCAGATATGGGTTCCCCTGGTGCTCACGCCGCAACAAAGGGCGGCTCGGGAACCGAACAACAATGAGACGATCGCGCGACTGCGGCCAGGCGTGACCGTGCGTGGGGCGGAGGCAGAGATGACCGGGATCATGGCGCGGCTGGATAAGGAGTATGCCGGCGATCCGAATGGCGAGCTAGGTCCAATTCGGCAATGGGGAGCATTGATCAGAAGGTTCACCGACATGTCAATTGGACCGGTGCGGCCGTTGATGCGCCTGCTACTGGCAGCGGTTGGGCTGGTACTGCTGATTGCGTGCGGGAATGCGGCAAATCTGCTGCTGGCGCGTGCTGCGGAAAGAGCGCGTGAACTGGGTGTCAGAACGGCCCTTGGCGCAGGCCGTGGACGGATAGTGCGGCAACTGCTGACGGAATCGATGCTGATCGGGGCAGCGGGATGCGGATTGGGCGTCGGTCTGGCGTATCTGTTTTTGCGGTTGCTGCCAAAGCTGGACCCGGGAAACATTCCGCGGCTAAACGAGGCCACGCTTGACTGGCGTGTGCTGCTGGTGGCGGTGGGAGCGGCGCTGTTCACGAGCCTAGTGTCAGGATTGCTACCAGCATGGCGCGCTTCGCGGGTGGAGCCAACAGAGTTTCTGAAGTCGCATGGAGCGCAAGGGGACTCACGTGGGCATAGCCGCGTGCAGAGCGGCTTGATTGTGGCGCAGACGGCGATGGTTGTGGTTCTGCTGGCGGCGTCAGGATTGCTTATTCGGAGCTACGTGAAAGTGGTCAACGTCGACACGGGATTTTCACATTCGACCGTGACTTTTAATGTGAATCTTGACGAGCGATACAGCAAACCGGAACAGCAGGTCTCCTTTTTTAGACAGTTGACGGCAAAGCTGAACGCTTTGCCTGGGGTAAATGCTGCCGGCGCAGTGAACAATCTACCGCTCACAAATTCCGAGAGCATTACGTTGATGTGGGTGGAAGGTTCTCGCAACACTGAATTTCAGCAGGCGGAGGCAAGGTATGTCACGCCCCAATATTTCAGTGCGATGGGCATATCTCTGATTGCCGGCCGTTATCTGACGGAAGACGACTATGTCCGGAAAGCTGGTGTCACAGTCATCAATAAGCGGCTCGCGGATCTCTATTTTCCCCACCAAAATCCGATCGGCGCTCGGATCAGCACGAACAGAGAAGCTGATGGTTGGAAGGATTTCAATACTGTGATCGGTGTGGTTGGAGATGTACGCCACGTGAGCCTCGAGGAGGAAGCTCAGCCGCAGATGTACTACGGCAATTACCAAATGAATGGAGGATCCGTCGCTGTGCGAACAACATTACCTTCTTCGGTGATATCGAATGAGATTCGTTCGACCTTGAAGGCGATCGATCCGCAGTTGGCGATGACGGATATACGGACGATGGGGGATCTTGTGTCACTTGCGAGTGCGCGACGGAGATTCCAGACATCGCTGCTGACGGCGTTTGCGGGGATCGCGCTAGCACTGGCACTTGTCGGACTGTATGGGTTGATGGCTTTCTCAGTGAACCGGCGGACGCGCGAGGTTGGCATCCGAATGGCTTTGGGTGCGGAGCGGGGCGATGTGCTGATGCTGATTCTGAGAAATGCTGGAGTGCTGGTTGGAGCGGGATTAGTGATGGGGCTGGCATGCGCGTGGATGGTGACGCGGGTGATGAGATCGTTTTTATTCGGCGTGAGTGCGCATGATCCGGCAACGGTGATTTCGGTGTCGGCGTTGATGATCGTTTGCGGCCTCATAGCGGTGGTGGTGCCGGCGAAGCGAGCGGCTTCGATTGAGCCGATGCAGGCTTTGCGGACGGAGTAGGAGGAAGGTTTGCGAAAACTTCGTGCAGTTTGGGTTCGGCTGCTGGGGATTGTGCGGGGTCGTGCAGATGACGAGTTCTCTGCCGAGCTCGATGCGCACATCGCGCTGCAGGTGGAAGACGGCATGCGTTCGGGATTGACTGAAGGTGAAGCGCGGAGGCGGGCGAGGGTGCAGCTGGGCGGAATGGAGCAGGTGATGCAGGCGCGACGGGAAGGGCGCTCATTGCCATGGATCGAGAATGTGGCGCGCGATCTGCGTTATGCGGTCCGGACGCTGGCAAAACATCCGGCGATCACGCTGGTGGCGGTGATTTCAATTGGTCTTGGGATTGGGGCGAATGCGACGATTTTTGCGATGGTGAGCAGGTTTGTACTGCGGCCGGCGCCGGTGGGAGATCCGTCGACGCTGCTGTCGCTGCATATTGCTCCCAAGGGCGACCCGTGCTGCAACGAGTTTCCACTACCTGTTTACGAAGACATACGCGACCAGGCGAAGTCGTTTTCAGGGGTCGCCGCATTTTATGAACTGCTGCCGGCATCCATCAGCGGCGGAGGAGAGCCGGAGCGTGTATGGGGCCAGGCGGTGACGACAAACTACTTCGATGTGCTCCGGCTTCCGATGGTGGCGGGGCGCGGATTTGCAGAGCAGGAGAGCCGGTCGCCCGATGTGGTGCTGAGCGCGAGGCTGTGGCAAAGCCGGTTTGCGAGCGATCCGCAGATTGTTGGGAAGAGCGTCAAGCTTTCGGGAAAGGCATTCACGGTGGTCGGCATCGCGCCGGCATCCTTCCGAAGCGTCGATCAGATTCTGAACATTCAGTTCTGGGTGCCGCTGGGATTGGCGAAGGAACTTGCGGCCGACGTGCCTCCGCAGAACTCCCGCGAGTATCACTGGCTGGCTGTCGTCGCGAGGCTGCGCGACGGCGTGACGCGCAATGAGGCCGCAAGTGAGCTGGATACGATGGCGCACCGCTTCGAGGCAGAGTATCCGAAGACGGATAAAAACATGGCGTTCCGGTTCGAGCAGGCAGGATCGCTACCGCCGCGAGAGAGAAATGCGGTGCTGACATTTCTGTCGGTGCTGAGCGTGATTGTGCTGCTGCTGCTGGCGATTGCGGGAGCGAATGTTGCGAATCTACTGTTCGCGAAGGCGGCAGGGCGGCAAAGGGAGATGGCCGTGCGGCTGGCGCTTGGCGCAACCAGAGCGCGGCTGCGGCGGCAGATGCTGGTTGAGAGCACGCTGCTCGGCGTCGCGGGCGGAACGCTGGGTGTGTTGATGTCGTTGTGGGCGACGCAGGCGCTTTCGGCGTTTCATGTTCCTGCGCCGATTCCGCTGAATCTGTTTGTGGCTCTGGACTGGCGCACGCTGGCGTACACGCTTGCAGTGAGCATCGGGTGTGGGGTGTTGCTGGGGATGGCTCCGGCGTGGGCAGCATCGCGTCCGATGCTGGCGAATGCTCTGAAAGGAGAGGATGCGCTTGCACGTCCGGGACGGTGTGTGACTCTGCGCAATGTCCTGGTGGTCGCACAGATTGCAATGTCGGTAGTGCTGCTTTGCGTGACCGGGCTGTTCTTGAGGAGCCTGGATAGTGCGGCAAGAATCGATCTTGGGTTTCGTTCACAGGGATTGCTACTGGTGTCGATGGATCCGCGGCTGAACGGATACACGCCGGAGCAGATCAGCAGATTCATGCGCCAATTGCGGCAACGAGTTGCGGCGCTGCCCGGTGTGGATGCGGCAGTTCCCACTGATGTGGCGATGCTATCGGGTGGGCATCGCAGCGATGGGTTCACGGTGTCGGGCCGCGAAGGCAAGGACGCTGTGAATGCAATGACGGAACTGTACATGATCACTCCTGGATATTTCGCGGCTATGGGGATTCCGATGCTGGCGGGGCACGATGTTGGCGAGGTGGCGTCCAAAGGGCCGCGCGTGGCGGTGGTGAACAAGGCATTTGCAGAGAAGCTTTTTCCGGGCGGTAATCCGATGGGGCAGCACGTGAACGGCGGTGGCTGGACGTACGAAATTATCGGCGTAGTTGGGAACACAAAAGCGCGCACGATTGGGGAAGACACGAGGCCCGTGCTGTATCGATCACTGGACCAGAGCATCGCGGAAGATCCGTCTGGGATGGGGTACACGCTGGTGGTGCACACGCCGGGAAATCCCGCAGCTCTGTCGGAGGCGGTGCGTCGGCAGATCTATGGACTCGACCCGAATATTGCGATCTACAACGAGGAGACGATGGAGGAGCACGTGAAGTCGGCGTACTTTCTGCCTCGGCTGGCGGCGACTTTGTTCGGTGTGTTTGGCGGGATCGGGTTGTTGCTGGCGGCCGTGGGGCTGTATGGCGTGATGAGCTACGCGGTGAGCAGACGGACGCGCGAGATCGGAATCCGGATGGCGCTGGGGGCGCGCACGGGCAATGTAGCAGGACTCATTGTTCGGCAGGGGATGGCGCTTGCGGTGATCGCGATGGGGCTGGGATGGCCAGTGGCATGGATGCTGTCGCGATTTGCTTCGAGTTTTCTGTACGGGATCAAGCCGCACGATGTGGTGACGTTTGTGGCGGTGCCGGTGTTTCTCGGTGTGATCGCGCTGATCGCGTGCTGGCTGCCGGCCAGGCGCGCGGCGAGCGTAGATCCGGTGCAGGCCCTGCGAACGGAGTAGAGGAGTCTAGCGATGGGACAACAAAGAGCGTTCTGGCTGCGAGTGCGCGGCGTGTTTGTGAGGCGGAAGGCTGTGGAGTTTGACGCTGAGTTGGAGAGCCATATCGCCATGGACGTTGAGGCACGTATGCGCGCGGGAGCAAGCAGAGATGAAGCACGAAGAGAGGCACTGATGCGGCTAGGTGGGGCGGAGCAGGCGAGACAGGCGTATCGGGAGCGCGCGACATTGCCTCCGCTGGAAAGCTTTCTGCAGGACGTGCGGTTTGCATTGCGGCAAATGCGGAGCGCGCCGGGGTTCACGGTAACCGCGGTGTTGACACTGGCTCTGGGGATCGGCGCGAATGCGGTGATCTATACGCTGGTGGATTCGATATTGCTGCGGCCTCTACCGTATGCGCAGCAGGACCGGCTGGTGCGGATCGCAGGAACGAATTCGCCGCTATTTCCGAAGGGGTGGATTCGCGAACTGGGATCGCATGCGACGGCTCTGAAGGCGGTGGCGGGGTATGGGGCGGATGCGGAGTCGAACATTTCGGACACCGATGCTCCGGAGCGGGTGTTCGGCGCGACAGTAACCGTGAATGCATTCGATGTTCTGGGTGTGCGGCCGGCGCTGGGGAGTTTCTTTTCTGCCCAAGACGCGATTGCTGGAGAAGATCACGACGTTGTGTTGAGCTACGGGTACTGGCGGCAGCATTACGGCGGGGACGCGAGCGCTGTTGGAAGGCAAATGCGGGTTGATGGAGTGTCCCGGCGGATCGTCGGCGTGATGCCGGCGGGGGTGCACTTTCCTTATGCGGATACGCAGTTTGTGATTCCAGTTTCATTCAAGGGCGGAGATGCGTTCGATCCATGGAGCATCTTTGATTTGCGCGGGTTCGGACGTCTGGCCGATGGGGCGACAACAGCGCAAGCACAGGCGGAATTGAGAAGACTGCACGCTGTGCTGCTGCCCGTCTTTCCATTCCGGATGCCGGATATTTGGGCATCGGACATGAGCGTTGTGCCGCTGCTGGAATCGCAGACGGGGGCGATGCGGCCGCGTTTGCTGCTGCTGTTTGGGGCAGTAGGGCTGATTCTGCTGATCGCGTGCGCGAATGTGGCGAATCTGATGCTGGCTCGGGCGAGTGCGCGGGAGCGAGAGATTGCAGTGAGGAGTGCGCTGGGTGCTTCCGGGAAGAGGCTGGCGCAGCAACTGCTCTCAGAGAGCGTGGTTGTGGGGTTGACGGCCGGAGTCGTCGGGCTCGGGGCAGCGATCGCGAGCCTGAGGATTTTTGCAGGCCTGCTGCCGGCGGATACGCCGCGAATTCAGGATGTGTCACTGCACTGGGGTGACGTGGTGTTCACGCTTTGCGCGTCTCTGTTTGCGGGCTTGATGTTCGGCCTGATTCCTTCGCTGAAGATGGCGGGGATGAATCTGCTGAGCACGCTGCGGATGGGCGGACGCGGGCTGGCGGGGCAGGGATCGCGATTCGGGATTTCGAAGATCCTGGTGATGGCTCAGATCGGGCTGACGGTGGTGGTGATTACCGCGGCGGGGCTGGTGCTGCACTCCCTGTATCGGATCACGAAGGTGGACCCAGGATTCAGGACGGATCACGTCGTGACAGCAGAGGTGGCTCTAGATGCAACGGCGTGCAAAGAGAAAGGGAGATGCCAGGCGTTCTTCGGTGCTGTAACCGACCGTGCGCAGGGAATTTCAGGTGTGGAGAGCGTGGCGCTGGTGGACTCGCTGCCTTTGAGTGGACGTGCAGATAACTATGTCTTCGACGCCGAGGACCATCCGCGTGATGCGCGACAGGGAGCGCTGCTGGCAACGGGTCGAGTTGTATCGCCGGGTTATTTCGATGTGCTGAGTCTCAAGCTGGTGCGCGGCCGGCTACTGGAGCCGCAGGATGCTTCGGGAGCTACGCACGCGGTGGTGGTGAACGAGCATATCGCGCAGAGACTATGGCCGAACCAGAATCCGATTGGAAAGCATTTGCTGGACGTCGTGGATGAGAAGACGCCGGCGGTCTGGAATCAGGAAAAAGCGTCGATCGTGGTAGGCGTCGTGCGCAATGCGCTCGAGGGCGGTCTGCAGGACGGCTTCAAGGATGAAGTATTCCTGCCGCTGACGACGGAGCGGGGCCAGCCTGTGATGTATGCCATGCTTCGGACGCGTGCAACGCCGACGGAAACGGCGGCAGGGCTGCGCAACGCAGTGGCGAGCGTGAACTCTCTTGTGCCAGTGACCCGCGTGAGAACGATGGACGACCTCTTAGCCAGTTCAGTTGCGGCGCCGCGGGCACTGGCGGTTTTGCTGCTCGGGTTTGGCGCATTGGCGATCGTGATTGGGGCGGTGGGCGTATACAGCCTGATCGCATACATCGTGAGCTGGCGGACGAGAGAGATCGGCCTGAGGCTGGCTCTGGGAGCTCAGCGCTGGCAGATTGTGATGAGCGTTGTGCGAGAGAGTCTATTCCTGGCGCTAGCGGGATGCGTGGCGGGGCTGGCAGGTGCGATCGCGCTGAGCCGGGTACTGCACAGCTTCTTGTTTGAGGTGAGCGCGATGGATCCGCTGACGTTCGGGCTGGTGCCGGTGCTGATGGCAATGGTGGCGGTGGCGGCAGCATGGATTCCGGCACGACGGGCGGCAGGAGTGGATCCGATGGAGGCCCTGCGAGCGGACTAGAGCGTGTGTAGGGCGAGGTCGAGTTGCACGGAGGTGGACATGCGAAGGTTGCGTGCGCTTTGGATGAGGCTTGGCGCTTTGTCTGGAAGCGCGCGGGTTGGAGATGACATCGACGCGGAGCTGGAAAGCCATATTGCGGAGCACACGCGCGCGGGAGTCGCGGCGGGACTGAGCGAAGAGGAATCGCGGCGTCAGGCTGTCCTGCGGCTGGGTGGGGCAGAGCAGGCGAGGCAAGCATACCTGGATCAAGCCACGCTGCCGGCGATTGAGAGCGTAGTGCGCGATGTTCGCTATGCGCTGCGCGGGTGTCGGCGGAACCCGGTGTTTGCAATCACTGCGATCCTGACACTGGCTCTGGGGATTGGGGCAACGACGGCGGTGTTCAGCGTGGTGGACCGGATTCTGTTTCGCAGCTTGCCCTATGCGCATCCCGGGCAGCTCGTTTCGGTTGGGTTGACTGCGCCCATTATTCAGCACGAATTCATGCTGGGTGGCTCGTACTACCAGTGGCAGGATCAGCAGACACCGTTCACATCACTGACGTCGGAAACGGGAGTGAACGAGTGCGACCTTACCGAGCGCAACCCGCAACGGCTCAGCTGCTCGAAGGTTGAACAGAACTTCCTGCCGACCCTGGGCGTTTCGCCTGTGCTCGGGCGGAATTTTTCTGCAGAGGAGGATCGGCCTCACGGTCCCAGGGCTGCGCTTATTTCTTATGGCTTGTGGGTATCTCAGTATGGCCGCGATCCTTCGATCCTCAACAGGCTCGTAAGCATCGATACGCACCCCGTTCGCGTTGTCGGCGTGCTCCCTGAAGATTTCGAGATGCCTACGCTGGAAAAAGCCGACATTCTTGAGCCGGAAGCTCTGGATATTGCCGCTCAACGCAAGGCCGATCCCGGCGCCGTTCTGTACGCGTTTGCGAGATTGAAACCAGGGATATCGATGCAGCAGGCCGCCGAGCAATTGCAGCCGGTGTTTGACTACTCTTTGAACCTTGCTCCGCCGAGGTTCCGAAGCGAGGTCCATCTGCGCGTGCGCTCGATTCGTGACCGGCAGATGCAGGATGTACGTCAGGTTGCGTGGATTCTGCTGGGCTCGGTGATTGCGGTTCTGTTGATTGCGTGTGCAAATGTGGCGAGTCTGTTGCTGGCGAGGGCAGCTGCGCGGGAGAGGGAGCTTGCGGTGCGATCTGCACTGGGGGCGACTCGCGCAGGTCTCATACGACAGATGTTGACGGAGTCGGTGGTACTGTCGAGCTTCGGAACCGTAGCCGGATGCGTGTTTGCGGAAGGATTGCTCCGGCTGTTCATCTCGCTTGCACCATCGAGCCTGCCGTTTCTGGCGAAAGCGCAGCTGGATCTGCGCATCGTTGCGTTTACTGCGGCGCTCGGGATCACGGCGGGAGTCGTGTTTGGATTAGCTCCGTCGTTATTCTGACCACGAGCCATTGCACTGGCAGCGAGAGCGCCGGCGACGCAGACGCGAGCGCTTTTGCGCCGTGGAATGGTGGTGATGCAGATTGCGGCGAGCATGATTCTGCTGGCAGGAGCGATGCTGCTGGTGCGGAGCTTCGCCAATCTACAGAACGAGGCGCTGGGGCTGAACTCACGCGGAGTCCTTACGGCCGCGCTATCTCTGAATCGCGAGAAATATACAACTCCACAGTTGCAGAAGAACTTCTTTCTGCAAGCTGAGGCTGCGATGCGGCGGATTCCAGACGTGAGCGAGGTGGCGATCGCCGACACGATGCCTCCGGGGGGATATCAGCACGACCAGATCTATAGCGTCATGGAGGTCGAGCGGCGCCCGGTCTCGACCGGGGGCACAGGCGGCATGGTGAAGTGGCGCCAGGTGACGCCGGACTATTTCAAAGCCCTGGATATACCGATCGTGAGGGGACACGGATTCACGGATGAGGAGCGCGAGTCGAAGGGCTACTTCCTGATCCTGAGCCAGTCGCTGGCGGCGAAGCTCTTCCCTGGCGAGAATCCGATCGGGAAGAGGTTGAAGCCTACGCCCAACGATCCGTGGCACGAGGTGGTGGGAGTTGCGAGCGATGTGAAGAACGGTGGACTTGAGGCACAGGAACTGCCCGAGTTCTACCAGCTGCGGCGGAATGAGCTGGAAGATTGGAGGATGGCCCCGTCGGCGGTTTTCGTGCTGAAGACAAGCACGCGACCGAAGGCACTGGCGCTTTGGGTGCGATCGCAGATCGCGCAGATTGATGGGACGGTGCCGGTGGAGATCCAGACGATGAGCGAGCGCGTGGCAGGGCTGGCGGACCGACCGCGATTCGAGACGGTGCTACTCGGTTTCTTCGCGTGTACGGGACTTGTGATGGCGTTGATCGGCCTCTATGGCGTAGTTGCGTTCATGGCGCAGCAGCGGACACGGGAGATCGGGATCCGGATCGCGGTGGGTGCGGACCGTGGCGATGTGATGGAGCTGATTCTGCGTGAGGGCGTGCGGCTGATCGCGATTGGTGGAGCGATCGGATTTTGCGCTTCGCTTGCGCTGACGCGGGTTCTGCAAAGCGTGCTCTTCCATGTGGGACGTTTGTAGGAGTTCCGATTTTGCTGGCCGCGGTTGCGCTGGTGGCGGTGTTGATTCCGGCGCGGGCCGCGATGAAGACGGATCCTGTGACGGCGCTGCGGTGGGAATGATCGCCGCCCGTTCATCGCAAAATGCGCGATGAACGGGGCACAGCAACTTGTTTGGGTGTCATCTTCCCGATCCCCAAGGGCGAGGGATCGGGGGCACCCGATGGTTTTCAGGTTCTATTTGAGTGCGACGGCTTAGCTTTCGAGGTACTCCCAGAAGCTGTCGGCGAGTTCCGCGCCGAGTTCGTTGCTCATGCGCCGGGCGGCGCGCTCGACTTCTTCAATGAGCTGATGGAGATAGCTCCGGGAACTGGAAATGGCGACAACACCCAACGTGGCGGAGCGCCAGGTGACAGCTTCGTCCATCTCGGCGACGGAGATGTTAAAGCTCTGGCGGAGCTGGTCTTTCATGGAACGGACAACGTGACGGCGGTCTTTGAGAGAGTTGGCGTGCTCAATGCGAAGTTCGAGAGTGAGATGGGCGACGGGCATGGTGGCGCGGCCTTATGCGATGGCCAGAGAAAAGAATCCCTGGGTGTGAGTCTCCGGGGAGATTCATTCTAGCTCGGAAGCATGCGGAGGTGGAGAGATGTTTTGCGCCCTGGGGAGTTATGCGCGCAGTCGATCATCGCAGGAGAGCGAAGGCGACGATGGTTTCGCTGGAGTCGCCGGTTTCGGCGAGGAGCTGCTCTTCGAGTTCGTGTGGGGGCAGCATCTCACAAGCCGCCGTCTCATCGTCGGTGGCTCCAATGAAGCAGAGTTCGCAGCAGGCCAGAGCTTCGCCTTTGTCGACGCGAACGGGAGGGCCGAAGATGCGGCATGTCATAGGACGCCATGCGTAAACGTCGCAAATGCCGGTTTCAGAGTTGAGAGCCGGACAGGGCGCGTCGTTGGCGAAGTCTCCGAAGCGGGCCTGGTCTTCTTCGGACTCGCCGAGGATGCCGGTCTCGATGTCGCCAGGGAAGCCGGGGGCGTACTGGGCGAGCCAGGCGCGTGCGCGGCTGCGGATCGCCTGGGCGACTTCAGGATCAGAGGCGTCGAGAACTGTCATGCCTGAGTGAAGGCGGGCGGCATCGAGAGCGTTGATGGAAAAGGCACCGTGGCAGCACTGGGTGCAACCCGGGCGGCAGGCAAGCCATGAGCCAGAGCGGCGGGTCGCGTCTGCGAGGGACGCGTCCATGATCTGGATGAGCTCTGAGTCGCGGGATGACTGCTGCATCACACTAAGAGTACCGAAGAAGTCTCGTGACTGAAGCGGGATGGGACGGCTGGTTGTCGAGATGAGGTGTGTGCGTGCTATAACGGCGTGGAGGTCGTCTTGCTCTATCTGGAGCGCATCCCCGCTGCGCCATTAGCGCCCTTCATACGTGTGCTGTGGTATGCGCGGGCGGGCGACATTCCTCACCATCGTGAGCGGATTCTGCCTAGCGGGTGCGTGCAGATCATTCTCAGCCTGTCGCGCGATTTCATTCTGGACTCACTAGAGAGTTCAGACGCGCGCAGGGTGAAACCAGCCTTAGTGGTGGGAGCGCGGTCGGTATACGAGATTGTGGACACGTCAGACATGGCGGACCTGATCGGGATCGTGTTTGCACCGGGCGGGTTTCCGGCGTTTGCGTCGGACGCGGCAGATCGGTTCAGCAACCGGAGTGTTGCGCTTGAGGGTATCTGGGGGAGCGATGCCGAGAGTTTGCGTGAACGATTGCGAGAGGTGGAAGCACCTCAGGCTCGGCTGGCACTCATGGAGCGATTTCTCATTGAGAGATTCGGGGAGAAGCTTACGATGCGGGGCCGTTCGCCGCAGGTGAACTTTGCGCTGAGGTATTTTGCCGAGTTGCCGAGTGCGGCGAGCGTGAGGGAGACGTCGCGGCAGATCGGGTGGAGCGAACGGCGGTTCTCCCAGGTGTTTCGCGAGGAAGTTGGGTTGACGCCGAAGGTGTGGTGCCGGGTGCAGCGCTTTCAGAGAGCTGTGAAACAGCTGCATGAAGGGATCGAGGTCCGCTGGGCGGAGCTGGCGCTGGCTTGCGGTTACTACGATCAGTCGCACTTTGCGAATGAGTTCCGTGCCTTCTCGGGCGTGGATGTGAGCACGTATTCGGCGCGTCGGACGGTTTGGGCGAATCATATTCGGGCGGACTAGGAAGCCGAATTGTAGGAGTCTGAAAACTCGAATCTTAGGTCTCCTAATGCAGGAGACCTGGGGCACCCAGATCCTGGGTTGCTCGGGTTGTCAGTTCCGATTCTTACAAGACGGCAGTGAGTGTCTGAGTGAATTCTGCCGGGAGCGGATGATTCCGAGGAGGTTTTCATGGCAACAGATGTTCCCAATTCTCCGTCGACGATCATGCCGGCGATGCGATATCGCGATGCTAGCGCGGCGATCGAATGGCTGAGCAAGGTATTTGGGCTTCAGAAGCATGCGGTGTATCCGGGACCGAACGGGACGATTGGACATGCGGAACTCGCGCTGGGCGGCGGGATGATCATGCTGGGCTCGGAGAAGGACGATACGTATGGGCGCGGGTTCAAACCGCCGGGTGACGTGGGCGATGTGGAGACGCGGAGCGTTTACATCGTGGTTGACGATGCGAATGTCGTGTATGAGCGGGCGAAAGCGGCCGGTGGCAGGATTGTGCGGGAGCTTCAGGAGACGGATTACGGGAGCCGCGAGTTCACGGTGAAGGATGCCGAGGGGCACTCATGGAGCGTGGGGACGTATAACCCCTGGGCTTCACATTCCTGAGGCAGATATACAAGGTCTACGTTCGCCGGTTGAAGTGATCGTATATCCGCCCAAGCAAAGCCTGGACGGGGTACCCACACTCCTGTTCTGGCAAGGCGTGCCAGTGCGATATAGTCGGTGCTGTCTGGTGGAGGTCACCGATTGAAGATTTCTAATGTTGTCGTTGCTGGTGTGATGGTGTGTGCGGGTGTTGTGAGCGCGCAGTCGAGGCTGCTGGTTGCCGTGAAGGGGACGCAAAGCCTGGCGGTTGTCGATCCGACGAGCGGGTCGGTGGTGGGAACCGTGCCGGAGGGAGGTAACACCGGGCATGAGGTCATTGCGTCGGCGGACGGGAAGATGGCGTTTGTGCCCGTATACGGTAACTCGGGCGTGGGCAAGCCAGGGACCGATGGGGACACGATCGATGCGATCGATCTCGCTTCGGGGAAGGTAGTTGGCAAGATAGGGTTCAATCATGGAGTGCGGCCGCACTGTCCGCTGATCGGGCCCAAAGACGGCATGCTCTACGTGACGACGGAACTGGACAAGACGATCACCATCATCGATCCGAAAACGTTGAAGGTGATGGGGGCGCTTCCGACTGGCCAGGAGCAAAGCCACATGATGGTGCTATCGCACGATGGCAAGCGTGCGTATACAGCGAACGTCGGGCCGGGAACCGTCTCAGTGATCGATGTGCCGGGACGGAAGGTTTTAAAGGTAATCAAGATCTCGGACAATACGCAGAGAATCTCGATGACTCCGGACGATAAGTGGGTGTTTACGGCGGACCAGACGAAGCCTCAGATGGTGGCTATCGATACCGCGAAGAACCAGGTTGCCAAGTGGATTCCGCTGGAAGGGATGGGGTACGGGTCGACTGTCACACCGGATGGGAAGTGGCTGCTGGTGGCCATGGCAGATCAGAACAAGGTGGCGGTGATCGACCTGAAGACCATGCAGGTGGCGCGGACTGTAGCAGTGGGCGAGTATCCGCAGGAGGTGCTGGTGCAGCCGGATGGAAAGACCGCCTATGTGTCGTGCATGCATGGGGCGGGAACGGTGTTGGAGATCGATCTGGGGAGCTGGAAGGTCACGCGGACGATTACGACGGGAAGCTCGACCGATGGGCTGGCTTGGGCGGGGAAGTAGCTCACTGACGTGCAAATGCTGTGGTGCTGGCGTTGCCGGGGTCAGATGCCGATGCTCGACGAAACGGAATTCGCCGAGGTCGCCAAGCTCTATTCGGAAGCGGTAAAAGGGACAAAGAAATTCCGAGAAACTACGGGGTCTGATCTCAAACACCCAACCATTTCTGAGATCTTCCTGCCGGTCCGCGAGAAGTATGAGCAATTGACTGGGATTAAGGGATTACATGAGAACGCAATCATGCACCATCGGATTGCAATCTATGGGCCAACATGCGGCCGTTGCGGCAAGCCACTGCGGACACCGAAGGCTAAGTTTTGCGCCGGTTGCGGATTGCAAGTGAAGGCTCCTGAGGTCTAATCGAGGGGGTGGTCCCAGGTTTCGAGCTGGCGTTTGATCTCGCTCATAAATTTGCCGCCGTCGGCGCCATCGATCAAGCGGTGATCGTAGCCGAGGCAGTAGTACTGCATGGAGCGAATGGCGATGGTGTCGTTGCCTTCGGCATCGGTCAACACTACAGGTTCTTTCTTGAGAGCGCCGATGGCAAGGATAGCGGATTCGGGCTGATTGATGATGGGGATGCCGAATTCGTCGCCGAAGATTCCGGGATTGGTGAGTGTGAAAGTCGATCCGCCGACTTCGTCGGGTGAGAGCTTCTTGGATCGGGCGCGGGCAGCCAGGTCGGCAATGATGCGAGCAAGATCGGAGAAGCTGCGTTTCTCAGACTCGCGAACGGTGGGCACGATGAGTCCCCACTCGAGGGCGACGGCGATGCCAATGTTGATGTTCGCGTGATAGTGGATGGCGTTGTCGACGAGCGATGCGTTGACGATGGGGTGATGACGCAGGGCTTCGATGGCAGCGGTGGCGACGAACGGCATGTAGGTGAGCTTTACGCCGTGTCGCTGTTCGAATGCCGCGCGCTCGCGGTCGCGAAGGCGCACGATGCGGGTCATGTCGACCTTGTAAATGGAGTAAACGTGCGGGGCGATGCGCTTGCTTTCGACCATGCGCTGGGCGATGATAGCGCGCATCTTCGTTAAAGGCACGACGTCGGCAGTAAGCGCCACCGGCGGTGGGGCCGACTGCGTCTTCTCCGGCACCTGCGGTGCGGCAGCTCCTTTGTCGAGATAGTTCAGGATGTCTTGCTTGTTGATGCGACCGCTGGAGCCGGAGCCTGCGACATATCGCAAGTCAATATTGTGCTCTTTGGCCATGCGGCGGACCAGCGGCGAGGACCGGATTTTCTCGCCCGCGTGTACCGCAGCCGTTTGAAGGGCGGGGGCTGCATTCGGCTGCACATTTTTTTGCGGTGCGACCGTCTGTGCTTTCTGTGGGGTTGAGGGCGCGTGCGCAAAGGTCGGTCTTTCTGCAGAAAAGCCGCCAATGATGGCTACGACAGCGTTGATCTGGACGGTCTCGCCTTCCTGGGCGCGGATCTCGGTGAGGATGCCGTCCACGTGTGACGGGATCTCAGCGTCGACTTTGTCGGTAGAGATTTCGAAGAGCGGTTCGTCTTTCTTGACGGAGTCGCCGACTTTCTTCAGCCACTTGGTGATCGTGCCTTCGAAGATGGATTCGCCCATCTGAGGCATCACAACCACCTGCGGCTTCGCCGCCTCCAGAGGTGCTGGTGACGCCGGCTTCGCTAAGGGCACCTGCGGTTTGGCTGGTGCTGCCTTTGGTGCAGGAGCTGAAGTGGAATTGGTCTGCTGTGCGACCGCCGAGCCATTCTCGCCGAGCATGGCGACAACGGTGTTGATGCCGACGGTGGCACCTTCAGGGAATTTGATTTCCGTAAGGATGCCGGAGATGGGTGAAGGAATTTCGGCGTCGACCTTGTCGGTGGAGATTTCGAAGAGCGGCTCGTCTTTTTCTACAGAGTCGCCGATTTGCTTGAGCCACTTGGTGATCGTGCCCTCAACGATCGATTCGCCCATCTGGGGCATGATGACGGGTGTTGGCATGAATCGTTCACTCCGAGAGACTAGTTATCAGTTGCCAGTTTCCAGTCGTCAGTTAAACGAGGTAGCTGACCGGTGAAGGTGGAATAAAGGCTCGGCTCCAGGGGGGATTATAAATTGCGGCACTCATGCTGCGTGGACACTCCCGCTCATCGCATGAAGCCGCGATGAACGGGGCACAGCTCGATCCTCGAGGAGCGGACGATCGGATGTGCGAGCAGAGATCAGGCTCTGCTGGGGTAATCGGAATCGCCGTGCAGTTGGCGAAGCTCATCTGGAATCTGCAAAGGTGTGTCATTGGCGGGGAAATTCCTCTTGGCTTGCGCCTGAGAACGAAGGGCATCGAGGGATTCGACGGCGAGGACCTGCTGCGCGAAAACATGGCCGAACTGACTGGCGGCCTGATGGGCCATGTTCTCTAGAGGGGGCAGAGTCATGCCTTGCGGGAGTTCCAGATTGAGGCTGGTTACAGGCTTGTCGGTGATGCCGCAGGGGTTGATGAGCTGGAAGTCGCGGAGGTCGGTGGTGATATTGAAGGCGAAGCCATGGGAGGTGATTCCGCGGGAGACGTGGATGCCAATGGCCCCTATTTTGCGCTCGCGAGCTGGGCCCGGTTGATAGTCGTGCAGGCCACACCAGACGCCGGTGAGTCCGACGATGCGCCCGGCGCGAACGCCATAGACTCCGCAGAGGCGGATGAGGGCTTCTTCCATCATGCGGACGAAGTCGACCGGACCGAGGCGACCACCGTTCGAATTTTTGAGACTTCGCAGGTCGAAGATGGGATAGCCGACAAGCTGGCCGGGGCCGTGATAGGTGACGTCTCCGCCGCGGTTGATTTCGTAGAGCGAGACGGCGCGACTGGCGAGGAGATCATCGGATGCGAGGACGTTGGCCCGGCTGGCATTGCGGCCCAGGGTGAGGACTGGCGGGTGCTCGAGTAGCAGAAGCGTGTTGTCGATGAGACCGGCGAGACGCAAGGCCGCGACTTCTGACTGGAGCTTGAGTGCATCGTCATAGGTCACGCGGCCGAGGTAGAGGTACTCGATCATGGCTACTTCATTGTATGGATGCGGTCGGGATCAGCGCTGAGGGGCGGGCTCGAAGATGCCGGCGAAGTTTGACTTGACGCGCAGGAATACTAGGAGCCAGAGAAGGCTGACAACCGCAGCCATTGGGAGACCGGAAGGCGCCATGGTGATGTGGATGAGATTGATGTTGATGATCATTCCAGCCAACGCCGTCAGTGCCAAGGGCACGTAGCGATTGATGAGAAGGAGAATCCCGGGAGCAACCTGAAAGAAGCCCAGCGCCAGAACGTAGTGGGAGGTGTTCAGGGCGTTGGTGAAGTCCGCCAGCGGGCCAGGAGGCATCGGTGGGTTCGGGAGGAAATGGAAAAGCATGTTGGAACCGAAGAACACGAAGATAATGCCGAGCAGATAGCGGGCGATTGTCGCGGCAATTTTCATGGGAACTCCTTGTGACCGGATTGTTTGAGCGAAGTTTGGGAAAGGCGGGTTGCAGAATGGATGCGATGCAGCCAGCTGTCGATTCATACAAAGTGATGGGGGGCGAGAAATGCCGGCAGTGGCGACCGGGGCGGGCACCACTGCCGGTGACGGCAGCGATCGGCTCAAGGGCACGACCAGCTGACGCGATGGGTTGGACCCGCCTTCCCCGGGCAGTGCCAACCCTGCTCGGACTAGTTTCCATGGAGGGTGGTTACTAGTCCGTTGGATTCCCCCCAGGCAAGAACACGACGGGAATCCAAACTAAACTCTGGCGTTCAAAGGAATCGTGTTTTACGAAGACTCGAGGCGCTATCGAATCACTCCCGGAGACACGATGGTTATACGCATTCGTACTCTGGGAGGGACGGAAAATCGAACTTCGTTCGAAGGGCTAAAGACTAGATCAAGGCGAGTGAGGGAGGACCGCGAGAGGGGTTGGGGCCGTTCAGGTCCTGTGTGTGGAGGGTAATCAACAGAGAGACCGGTTCGGCTACGAGCGAGGGTGCAGGCGGGAGAACAAACGATGGATCGAGGTTGATTCTCTTGCCCCGCAGGCGATGCATCCGCTGCGCAGGAGCGCGGTGAGCCGGTGCAGCGAGAACCACGTCGAGCGATGTTCTGTCGATCTGATGGTTGCGGGTTTCGTAGGAACGCTTGAGGATTCGACAAGAAGGCGAGCTGATGCGGCTGCCGAAGGCCCGGTGGCCGAAGGGAGCTAGCAGCGAGATCAGGAGCAGAGCCCTGACAATAAGACAACGCGCCTTCATGGTTGAGAGCTGAGTATACCTACCGGAAAAACGTTTCCGCAATGTCTGCCTGGAACTATTTCGCGTGCGAAGTTGTTACGTAGATGCAGTTACGGCTACTCATTACTCTTGAATCAGTTGACACGATCGCCCAAGGATTTGATGATCCCTTTAGAGTGACGCAGGAAAACACTGCCAAGAGGACACTCGGGATGGAACGGGCGGAATATCGGGGGGCATCGGGCGACGCTCAGCATCAGGATGCGATCAGCGCCATGGTCGGTGGATTGATTGCGAAGCGGGGCTACTACTCGGTGATCGATGAACTCGTGGCGGCTGTGTACAACCTCGGGGAGATGTCGCTGGCTGATCCTGAAAACAGCGAAAAGATGCGCGATTTTGACATGTGGGCATATGCAGTCAGGGCTGCAATTGTGAAGCATGACGGGGAAAACACTTTCGAAAACCGCCTGACTGAGTGGGACCGAGTCCTGATCAAACGGATGGGAATTTTGCTCGAATAGGCTCAAGCCGGGCTTATTCCGGGGCACCTCTTTTTCTAAGTAAAACGAATTATTAAGGTTAAGGAAGCCCGCTACTGGTGTGATTTATCTCACATCGTTGAGGTAGATCCCATGGGACTATGACGATGTAGTCGTAGTTCGGGCTCGGGCCTGTCCCTTCCCCCCGTTTTTCCCCGCAAGACCTGAAAAGCGAAAACTACAGAAGCTCAATCGGCTTGCAGCTGACTGTTCGCCATGAGGACCTCCTCCTGTCGGCTGGCATGGCACGGTTGTGCACTTGCCGGAGGTTTGCCATGAAGGTTTTTACCAGCGTTTTTGTTGTAGAAGGTTCAAGCACCACGTTCGACGATCTGGAAGCGGCACTGAGGCTAGATCATGCGCATCGCAAGGCGGATGAGCTTTCTCAGGTGACCCGCCGCCATGTATTGGAGCTGCAGGTAAGGAAGCAGCTGTGGCCTGATCGAGCAGGCGGGAAGGCATGAGTATTCAGCCGGGCCGTCCGATGCTGTCGGTTCTACGTGAGGCACTTCGAAAGCTGGAGGGCTCAGTTCTCGCGGAAACGCGGGACCAAGCCGATCTGAAGCGAATCCTGCGGAGAAGAATTGCAGAGATCGAATCGGTGCAAGGACAAAGTGGGAAATCCACTGGAAGGTGATTCAGTTGGCAATACATTCAGATCACAATTTGCTCGACTCGCTGCGTGCTGTGCTGCGCCGATTCGAGAACGACTTAGGCCACGATGCGAAAAGCGTTGCCGATTTGAGGCGAATTCTCCGTGCGCGTATTGCAGAGCTCGAAGCTGCCGAGCTTTCCAGCCGGAGCGTGCGGGCCAGTAAGAGGCCGGAGTAGTTCTGGCCTAAGATCGGATCGAAAATTCTGGCAAGAGGACCTGTAAGCCGAATTCTGTCGTGTGCGGTCATTCCTCTAGGCGCGGCGTTACCGCCGGCGCTCATCAGCGACCTACCCGGAGGTTTCGAAACTTGCTCGAGTCTTCTTGGCGCATCGGGCCGATACGCAGCACCGCCTGACTCTTAGCGGGCGCTTTCCTCCCTATTTGGTCTTGCTCCGTGTGGGGTTTACCATGCCTCCGTCGTTACCGCCGGAGCGGTGCGCTCTTACCGCACCTTTTCACCCTTACCACTACGTAGGGCAGCCCTCTGGACGAGTCCATCGAGCAGCAACCTGCGACAGGGGCGGTATGTTTTCTGTGGCACTGGCCGTCTGCGGGCTTTGAAGCCCGCATCCCGGACGTTATCCGGCACACTACCCTGCGGAGTTCGGACTTTCCTCCCCCGGTGAACGCTTGCGCGATCACCGGCAGCGACCGCCCGGTCCCCTTGCCATCGCTATTTTACCGCTAATTGCTTCGAAATCATTGGTTTTTCGGATGGTGGCGCATGGCCTTATAAATCGCCTTCCACCTCGCCTTGGTTTCGCTCATGAGACGTTTGTCGAGCTTTCTGTCCAGGTAATCGAGTTCGCGCTGGAGCTTACGATAGTTTTCGAGCCGCGCGGGATCGATTGCGGATTCGGAAATGGCGCAGCCTGGCTCGCCGGAGTGAGTGCAATCGCGAAATCGGCAGCCTCGAGCGATTTGCTCAATGTCTTCGAAGCTGGCGCCAAGCTGGTCAGGTGAGGCCCAAAGCTGGACTTCGCGAAGTCCGGGCATATCGATGAGGAGCCAACCAGCTGGCATGATGAACATCGAACGGGCTGTCGTGGTGTGGCGGCCGCGATTGTCGTCGTGGCGCACAGCAGCGGTGGGTTGGTGAGCGTGACCGAGGAGACGATTGAGGAGGGTGGATTTTCCAACGCCGGAAGAGCCGATGAGAGCGGCGGTTTCGCCGGGGGCGATGTGGTCGTTTAGCAGTTCAATTCCCTGCCCCGTGACGGCGCTGATGGGAATGACCGGTGCGCCAGTCGAGGCGGTGAGCCGGTCCTGGATGAGATCGACTTGATCACTGCCGCAGAGGTCTGCCTTGTTGAGGAGAATCACGGGACGGGCACCGCTCTGCTGCGTGACGACGAGATAGCGTTCGATGCGGCGCTCGTTGAAGTCGCGATCGAGGCCGCTGGCGATGAACAGGACGTCGATGTTGGCGGCGAGCACCTGCTCTTGGATCGGCCTGCCGGGCTGCTTGCGGGACAGGACGGTCTTGCGTTCAAAGATGTGTTCAATGACGGACGTGCCGGGCCGCAGCGCAACCCAGTCGCCGACTGCCGGCCAGACAAGGCTATTGCGGCGGAGTTCTCCGCTAACGACGGCTTCGATTTCTCCGGCTTGCGTCCAGACGGAATAACGTTCTCTCGAAGCTGTGGCAATGCGCGCAGGCACGCCGGAATGTTGCTGGATGGCGAAGAAGCCATTCCAGCCAAGGTTTTCTAATTGCACTGAGTATCATCCTCTCGGGGTGAAGGGCGAGAACACACACCTCAACTGGGTCGCACCCAGGTGAGACGAGGAATGAGAGGACGAATTAGGCAGTTTCGGACAGCGGCGCCCCTTGTTAAGCAAGATTAGCAGTGAGGCCAAGGAGGACGCGACATCTTTGTTTCGCAGAACCGACGGGGCAAATGCGCATCGGATGGGGTGCGAGGCGGTTTTGGATTGCGGAAGCGGCCATTAGTATGAACACATGTTGCGTGTGAAGTTGCTGGAAGAAGGGGCGAGGCTGCCGGTTGTTGCGCACCCGGGCGAGGACCTGGGGTACGACGTATTCGCATTGGAAGACGCGGTGTTGGAGCCACGCAAAACAGTGAGAGTAAGGACGGGGATCTCGGTGGAGGCACGGCATCCGGAGACGGGTGTGCCGCTGGGATTGCTGGTGCGAGACCGGTCATCTATGGCCGCAAGGGGGATAGCGACGACGGCGGGTGTGATCGACGCGGGTTATCGCGGCGAGGTACAGATCGTGATGACGAATGTGGGAACCGAACGGATCGACCTCAAGGCTGGCGAAAAGATCGCGCAGATGATTCCGGTACCGGTACTGACCGGACATGTTGAGCAGGCGCAGGATTTAGAGGAGTCGGCGCGGTTGGCGAAAGGGTTTGGAAGTTCGGGCCGGTAGGAACAAGGGAACAAGCCTTAGATGCAGACTTGATCTGCGTGGGTGAGTAGCTGAGGTTGAGATGCCGTTAGTGTCAGTGACGAGGTTGCGGGTGAGGTCGTGGCGGTTCATGCCGGCGTTTATCTTCTCCGCGCTTCGCATTGGAAATCAGACGGCTCAGGCTGAGGGGTGTCTCGCAGCAAAGGTCTTTCGCGACAGGCGGAACGCGTTCTGGACGTGCACCTGCTGGGAATCAGAGGCGGCGATGAAGGCGTTCATGACTTCTGGTCCGCATGGTCCTGCCATGCGCAAACTGCTGGAGTGGTGCGATGAGGCTTCCGTCGCGCACTGGGAGCAGGAAGGGGGCGAGATGCCATCCTGGAGCGAGGCGCATCGACGGATGCTGCGTCATGGGCGAGCATCGAAAGTGAACCATCCGTCGAACGCACAGAAGGCGTTTCGGATTGATGAGCCGGATGAGACGCGGAAGGATCGGACGCTTAAGTGAGTAGTGACCTAGGGGCTAGGGGCTAGGGGCTGGGGACTAGGGACTAGGGACTAGGGACTAGGATTGCGAGATGCGGCGTATGTACCTGGTGGTGCATGCGCCGATTGTGTTTGTGGCGGAGATCAGGCGCCGCGGGCGGTCATTTCATGCAGTTGTGCGCGGGCGGGAGTGAGGACCTGTTTTGCGGCACGTTCGCCGGAGCGGATCGCGGCGTGAACGGTGCCCCAATGGCCCGTTACATCCGTGTGCTCCCCGGCGAAGTAGAGGGTGTTGTCGACCGGGGTTGCCATCTCTAGAACGGCATCGAGGGCGCGGGCGGGGATGTAGCTGTATGCGCCGAAGGCATAGGGGTCTGTCTGCCAGTCGTGGGTGGCGCAAAAGACGAGCTGGGATCGCAGGTAATCGAGGGGGAGAGAGAAGATACGGGAGAGTTCCAGGCAAGCCATCTCCCCGACCTGCTCGCGGGTGCATTGATCAAAGGCTGACGAGCGTGGGCCGCCGATCCAGCCGGTGAGAGAGCGATTTTGCCACGGATGGGATGTCCACCAGACAGGCGGCATGGCGTCATGGGCGAAGAGGAAGCTGAGCTTTTCCAATTTCAGCTCGTCGTGTTCGGCCCACCAGCGCTCGCGAAAGAGGAGAGTAAATCGGCGGACTGGTCCCATGGATAGCTGGTGAGCGGCGATGAGGGTGTGGGGTACCGGATCGAAGACAACGCCGAACTGAAGGAGCACGCCGAGTGGAACGGCAATGATGACTTTGCTGGCAGTGAGTTCGAGGAGTTCGCCGCCATCGCGGGCGTAAACTTCGACGCGACCGCGACGCCATTCGATTCTTTCGACCGGGCGAGAGAGCTCGATGCGTGCGCCCGATTCGCGAACTTTCCAAGCTAGGAACTGGGGCAGACGGTCGTAGCCGTCGCGAATGCGGAAGACTTCATCCCCACCGATTTCTTCTTCGGCGTGCTGCTGGACGGCCAGGGAGTGGACGCCGATCTGGCGGTAGTCTGCAGCATTGAAGCTTTGAACGTAGTTGATGATCTCTTCGCGCTTCTCGGGCGGAAGCTTTTCGAGCGGGGGGTAGTCAGCGAAGGCGAGATCGGGGCCTTTCCACTTTTCGAGCTGGTTGAGGAACTTGAATATCCCGCTCTGTTCGTCGCATTTCTTGAGCTTGTCGTCTTTGTGGCAATAGTCGGCGCCATCGAGGGCGTAGGTGTCAAGGCCGGCTTCGCGGATAAGGTCCCATAGTTCGGGGGGATGGCCGTGAATGAATTCTGCCCCGAGTTCGATAATCTGGTTGCCTTCCCGGAGAGTGCGGATCCGCCCGCCCACGCGGTCGCGGGCTTCGAGGACAAGGACTTGGCGGCCAGCCTCGGTGAGACGCCGCGCGGCCGTGAGGCCGGCCATGCCAGCACCAATGACCAGAATTCGCTGTTTGCCAGGCTCCATCTGGAAATTGGATGCGGGGAGGCTGGGGAAGTCAACGGGATTCGGGGGAGTGTCTACGGCCCGCCCTGCCCGGCAGGTTACTCTACAAGTCTCAATTCAAGGCAAGGTCGGGACATTCTCCAAGTGGAAAAAGGACCAAATGGTCCGAGGAGGGTTTGCGATGAACCGAATCAGCCGAGCGATTTGTGGCTATCTATTTGTCTTCAGTACAGCGATGCCGACACTCATGTGCGGGGCTCAACAAACTGAGGTAATGCAGCCCGAGCCGGACGCGGCGACAACTTTGCACCACATCAAAACGGTATTCATGATCGTGATGGAGAACCGGAACTGGACTGGAGCGAAGAGCGGGAACATCAAAGGGAATCCCGATGCGCCGTACATCAATTACACGCTTCTTCCAATGGCCTCGTATGCGAATGGATACAAGAACCCGCCAGGCATTCATCCGAGCTTGCCGAACTATTTATGGCTGGAGGGCGGAGTGAGCTTTGATGTCAGAGACGACGGGCCCCCATCTCAGCACAATCTGACAACAAGCAATCACCTAGTGAAGCTGTTGGAGAATGCCGGCATCTCGTGGCGTTCTTACGACGAGAACATCAGCGGAACCAATTGCCCTCTGACGAATCAAGGATCGAAGGACTCGAGCGGGAACCAGCTCTACCAGGTACACCATAACCCGTTTGTTTATTTCAGCGATCAGACCAACAATCGATCAAGTTCGTCGGCGACCTGCATCGCTCATATCAGGCCTTTCACGCAATTTGCGCATGACCTTTCTGCGAACACGGTTGCGAGGTATAACTTCATCACTCCGAATATGTGTGATGACATGCACGATGGCTGTGGTGGGAGTGCAATCGCGCATGGAGATGCGTGGTTGAATAAGACCGTGCCGTTGATCCTGAACTCGACGGCATACAAGAGCGGCGGCGTTCTGTTTATCACGTGGGACGAGGCGGCTTCGGGCGATGGGCCGATCCCGATGATTTTGCTGTCGCCCTTTGCCAAGGGGAACCACTACTCGAACTCGACTTACTACACGCATAGCTCGACATTGCGCACGATCCAGGAGATATTTGGCGTTTATCCGCTCATTCGGTATGCGGATTCCGCGACGGATCTGAAGGCGCTGTTCTCGGTATTTCCGTGAAAAAGGCGGTGATCAGTGGTCAGTGATCAGGGATCAGTTGCCGGTCATCGTCATAGATCAAGCTCGCAAGAACGACTAATGAAATAACGTCGCGATAGTGAAGGATCCGGACTCCAGGGAGGGCAGCTTGGGTAAGTGGTTACTCTCAACTCACGGGCATGTAAGGAACTGCGGGCAGTGAGTTGCCGTAGATAATGGGGTCGCGGCCCGGGATCCCCGTGTAGCCGCTGAAGAAAGGGCAGGCGATGCGCAAGTTTATCGTTGTTCTACTGGCGGGTTTGTTAGTGGCGTGTTCGATGGCCTCCGGTGTAGCTCAGAACCGAAGCAGCCGGAGTGGTTCGGGACAGATCGTGATCGTGTTCAAGGATGGTCACCGGCAGAGTTTTAATATGGGGGAAATCTCTCGAATCGAGTTTCCGGGCGGCGAGCCGGTAGCGGATGCGGGTCCAACGCCACTGGGAGCACCACCGCGGGGACACTTCCTGGGCAAATGGGAAGTTGGGGACGGGAACGGCAGGAAATTCACCATCACTCTGAATGAAGACGGGAGCGCATGGCGTTCACTACACAGAATCCATGGCCGTTGGTCGTATGTAAATGGAGAGGCTCGGGTTAGATGGGATGATGGGGCGCAGGACTGCATCCGCCGGGTAGACGGGCAGGATAAAAAGGCTGCATATCGGGCGGGGAAGCTGTTTACCGATGAGCCGGACAATGTGACGGAAGCCCGGAATACGAGCAGAGGGCCGGTGTAGCGAGACGGTTGCCGGTTCTCAGCTGTCAGTTACCAGTTGAACTCTTATCCGAACCGGTTTGTCTCGCGGGGAGAGCCGATGGCCACTCCGGGCGGGAACCCACGGCGTTTACGGTGCGTATCGAATCATGAGAGGGGTATGATCGGCCTATTGGTTTATGCGGCCGGAGGTCGGGTTCGGCCGTCTTTCAAATACCGGAGTTAATTGAGGGATTTCCCGCCGGATTGCGTGCTCGGGCTATCCCTGTTTTCTGACGGGGTTCAAATCCAATTGACCGAAACACCTCCGACAGGGAAAGAGATTCATGAGCATTCTTGAGGCTTTCAAGCTGGCGTTTCAATCGTTGTGGGGCAACAAGATGCGCTCCATCCTCACGCTCATTGGCGTGGTGATGGGTGTGGCTTCCGTGATCATGGTGCTCACGCTGGTGCAGGGAGCCAAGAAGTACATTTCGACGAAGCTGTCCGGTTATGGCGCCGATGTGTTCACGGTGAACCGTATGTCGAGCGTGATTCTCTCCGCCGATCAGTATTTCAGTTATCAGAAGCGCAAGATCCTTCGAATGGAGGACTACGAAGCAATCAAGGACGGCTGCCCCGACTGCAACGAAGTTGGAGCGATGCTGAACAAGTCGACGAAGGTGGTTTACAACGGGCACTCGAGCAGTAATACGGGTGTTCGGGGATACACAGCGTCGATGATGTCGCTGAACAACATCGACATTGCGGTTGGACGAGGGTTTACGCCCGCAGACGAAGAACACGCGTTCCACAACTGCATCGTGGGCTACGACATTGTGGACAACCTGATTGGGGACGGTGATCCGATTGGGAAGGAGATCAGGGTAGACGGAATTCCGTTCACGATTGTCGGAATTGGCGATCGTCAGGGGAAGACACTGGGGCAATCGCAGGATAACTGGGTCGCTGTTCCGATCAGCGTTTACCAGCAGGTCTACGGGTACAACGACTCGGTAGACATTTATGCGCGCGCATCGGGCGCTCCGGAGGTAATGGCGAGGGCGGAGGATGAGGCCCGCGTGATCATGCGATCGCGACGTCACCTGGGTCCGGGAACGCCGGATGACTTCGAGATACAGACAAACGATACGTTTTTGGATATCGCGAACCAGCTGCTCGGGGTTTTTGCGTGGGTCGTGCTGGGGCTGGGGTCAATCGCGCTGGTGGTGGGTGGCGTGGTGATTATGAACATCATGCTGGTGAGCGTGACGGAGCGGACTCGCGAAATCGGAGTGCGGAAGGCGCTCGGAGCAAAGCAGCGCGATGTGTTGGTGCAATTCCTGATTGAGAGCGCTTCGCTCGCGGGAATTGGCGGAGTATTTGGAATTCTGATGGGCGTTCTGGTTGGAAAGCTCATCACTGTGTTTGTGGGTTTCCCGACGGCCGTTCCACTGTGGGCTGTGTTTCTGGGTCTGTTCCTGGCAAGTGGAGTGGGGATTTTCTTTGGGGTGTATCCGGCGAGCAAGGCGGCGCGGTTGGATCCGGTCGTCGCCCTTCGAGCGGAAATGTAATGATTGCGGGCTCTCAGGTCAGGGGTGAACGCGCGGGTTGAATTTCTTCCAAAGCTGAAAGCTGATAGCCAGGAGCTATTTTTATGCGGGGACAACAGGCGGGCGAGTCGGTAAAGATGGCGCTGCAGACGATTCGCACAAACAAGCTGCGCTCGGGGCTGACAATTCTGGGCATCGTCATCGGCGTGACGACTGTGATTACGATTTCGTCGGTAATCAGCGGGCTGAACAATCGCGTGCAGGATTTTGTGAGTTCGCTGGGCAGCAATGTTTTCTGGGTGTTCCATATGCCGGTGATCGGCGTGCGGCCGACGGCGGAGATGCTCGCGCGCAAGAAGCTGAATTTTGACGATGTGCTGGCATTGCGCGAACTTCCGCACGTGGTCGCCGCGGACGGCGGATATCAGCATGTAAAGTCGCAGTTTCGTGTGGGCGATGTTTCCGTTCGGTACAACGGGAAGAAGATCGCGGGAACTATTCTCCAGGGATCGACGGCCCAGGTTGGGCTGGTTGCGAACCTGACATTTCTTCAGGGCCGACTGTGGACGGACGAAGAGGACAAACGCGCCGAGCATGTGGTGGTGCTTGGACACGATACTTGGGACGAGCTGTTTGGTGACCAGAACGCCATTGGCAAGGAAGTCGCGGTCGAATCGGGTCTGTACACGGTAATCGGAGTACTGGACAAACAAAAGCAACCGTTTGGTGGCGGGAAAAATCCGCAAGACAATATGGCGTATTTTCCACTGGGGACGTTTCACAACCTGCATCCCGAAGACAAGGACATGTGGGTGAGCGTGAAGTACGACGATCCGAAGAACAAGGCGCTGGTGGAAGAAGAGATTCGCGAGCTGCTGCGGATCCATCGAAAAGTGAAGGTGGATCAGCCGGACAATTTTGAGATCTTTGGGCCGGATTCGTTGTCGAAGCTTTGGAATCAGCTGACGGGCGGCCTGGTGCTGTTCATGATTGCGGTGTCGAGCGTGGGCCTGATGGTGGGCGGCGTGGGTGTGATGAATATCATGCTTGTGAGCGTAACGGAGCGTACGCGCGAGATCGGCGTGAGGAAAGCGATTGGGGCGACCAAGCGGACGCTATTGGTGCAGTTCACGACGGAAGCGGTGACGTTGTGCGCGGTGGGCGGCGTGATTGGGATCCTCGTGGGGGCGGTTCTGACGTGGATCATCTACTTCCTGCCGATCGGGCTGCCGGCGACGATGTCGACTATGTGGGTGCTGACGGGATTCACCGTTTCGTGCGGGATTGGGTTGGTGTTTGGGATATATCCGGCGTGGAAGGCGGCGAATCTGGATCCCATCGAGGCACTGCGCTACGAGTAGGTTGACGTTTGAAACATCAGGTAGCAGGTGGCTTGCGCCACCATTGTGATGCGCAACACCGACTGTGATTGATGAAGCAGGTGGGATAAACACACCTGGCGCATAATGATTTGCCAGGCTGCCAAGAAAGCCGGCACGCGATGGCACAAGGACAGACACGAGAGTCTGTCAGGATGGCACTTGACACCCTGAGGACAAACAAGCTCCGCTCGGGGCTTACGATACTCGGCATCGTTATCGGTGTCACCACGGTTATCACCATTTCTTCGGTCATTACTGGACTGAATAATCGAGTAAATAAGTGGGTGACTTCGATGGGATCGAACGTCTTCTGGGTATTCCATATGCCCTTAATCGGCGTTCGGCCGACTACGGAAATGCTCACCCGCAAGAAGCTGACATTGGAAGACGTCCTTGCCTTGCGGGATATACCGCACGTAGTGGCGGCGGACGGCAGCTACAGGCATGTGAATGAGCAGTTTCACGTAGGCGATGTCGACCTGAAATACAAAGGGCATAAGATATCCGGAGCGTTTCTGGCTGGTTCGACCGCGCAGACGGAATTTATTTACAACCTTTCGATGACAGCTGGCCGGTTCTGGACTGAGGATGAAGATCTGCGGCACGCGCACGTATGCGTAATGGGGCACGACACGGCAGAGGAACTGTTCGGCGCTGATGATCCGATCGGGAAGGAAGTGAACGTCGGGCCCGGGCTGTACACGGTGATCGGGGTTGTCGATAAGCGAAAACAGCCATTCGGTTCGGGGAAGAATCCAGCGGACAATGGATTGTATTTCCCGCTCGGCACGTTCCACAGTCTCTATCCCGAAATCAAGGACATGTACATAAGTGTGAAGTATGACGATCAGCGCAACAAGGCTCTTGTAGAAGAGGAGATAAGAGAAATGCTGCGGGTTCGTCGCAAGGTGAAGGTAGACAAGCCGGACGATTTCGAAATCTTCGGGCCGGATTCTTTATCGAAGCTGTGGAATCAGCTAACGGGTGGGCTCGTTCTGTTCATGATTGCGGTATCGAGCGTCGGCCTGATGGTGGGCGGCGTGGGCGTGATGAACATCATGCTGGTGAGCGTCACGGAGCGGACACGTGAAATAGGGGTGCGTAAAGCGATCGGTGCGACGAAGCGGGCATTGCTGCTGCAATTCACCGTGGAGGCAGTGACGCTGACTGCGCTGGGAGGGATTGTCGGGATCTTGATTGGGGCGGTGTTGACGTGGATTGTCTATCTGTTGCCGATCGGATTGCCAGCAGCCATGTCGACTTTGTGGGTTCTGACGGGTTTCACAGTGTCGTGTGGAATCGGGCTGGTGTTCGGGATTTATCCGGCGTGGAAGGCGGCGAATCTGGATCCGATTGAAGCGCTGCGATATGAGTAAAGCAGGGACCAGGGATCAGGGACTAGGGAAGAGGGACTTGGAACACGATTAGAGACTAGGACCGGCGGGCGGAACTAGATAAAGCGTATTGAGGTCCCCGAGGAATGGGATTGAGCGTTGGAGGCACGCTCCCGAACCTGCTGCCCTGAAGGGGGCGGGAGGGTTGCAGATGGTTCTCGTCGAAGCCTCCAAACTGGCATTGCAATCCCTGTGGGCGAACAAACTGCGCAGCATTCTAACGCTGCTTGGCGTGGTGATCGGTGTTGCCTCCGTGATCATGGTGGTGACGCTGACCAATGGCGCGAAGCAGTTTGTTACATCAAAGCTCAATCGCTACGGCGCGAGCGTGATCACGATCAGCAAGATGCCGCAGACATTTATCACGATTGAGGAATTTCTCGATTTTCAAAAACGGCGCGACATCACGATGGATGATTTTCGAGCGATCGTATCCGAGTGCCAATCATGCGTCACCGTTGGAGCGCGACGAGAGAAGCTGGGCAAAGTGGTTTTTGGGCGAAATTCGTCAACAGATACCGACATTCGTGGCTGGACGTGGACGATGCCGGGGCTCTCGAACCTTGACCTGGAGTACGGCAGGGCGTTCACCGAACTGGAAGATGGCCACAGCACGCATGTGGCGATGGTTGGCGCAGACATTGTCAACAACATGCTGGGGCCGGGCGACCCTTTGGGGAAAAAGATTCGTGTCGACGGAACGCCTTACACGATCATTGGCGTGGGCGAAGCTCAAGGCAAGATGTTGGGCATGAGCATGGATAACTGGGTTGCGATTCCACTGAACGCATTTCAGCAGTCGTATGGATCCCACGCAAGCATCGACATCTACGTGGATGCGGGTGGCGGAGGGGAGCTGATCGATGTGGTTTCAGACCAGCTGCGGACAAGCATGCGTGCGCGACGGCATTTAGCGCCAGGTGCTCCAGACACATTCAGCATCGACACGAGCGCGACGTTCCAGAACATGTTAGGGAAGATTCTGAACAATTTCGGCGCGGTTGTCGCGGCGGTGGCGGGTATTTCGCTGGTGGTGGGCGGGATCGTGATCATGAACATCATGCTGGTGAGCGTGACGGAGCGGACTGCCGAGATTGGACTGCGGAAGGCTGTGGGCGCGAACCGGCACGACATCATGATTCAATTCCTCGTCGAATCCGCAACCATCTCGGTGGTTGGGGGGCTCTTCGGCATTGTTGCGGGGATTTCAGTGGCGAAGGTGATCACGATGCTGATTGCCTTTCCATCGGCGGTGAAGATCTGGTCGATCCTGGTTGGCTTGATTGTGGCGGCAACGGTGGGAATCTTTTTTGGCGTATATCCGGCACACAAAGCAGCGCAGCTCGATCCGATAGCGGCGCTGAGAGCGGAGCAGTAGCCATGTACATCACCAACTACAAGGAGCCGGTCCGGCTGGCGCTGGATACGCTGCGGCGGAACAAACTGCGGTCGGGGTTGACGATTCTGGGGATCTCGATCGGGATCTCGACGGTGATCCTGATTTCGTCGGCGATCAACGGGTTGAATTCGAATATCGGAAAATTCGTAAGCGCGCTGGGCACAAATGATCTGTGGGTTTTCCGTTTTGAGCCGTTCGGGAAGAGGCCTACGACGGAGGAACTGAATCGCAAGCAGCTGACTTATGAGGACGGAGTTGCGATGCGGAGCCTGGCGCACGTCGTTGCGGTAGACCCGGCATTGACCTATCAGAATTTCCAGCTTGGCATTGGCAATGTATCGCTGAAACATGGAAAGCACAAAATCAATAACACGATCCTGTATGGGGAGACTTCGGCGGTGAAGGTCACGCAGGATATCGAACTGCTGGAAGGCCGCTTGTTCACGGAGAGCGAGGAGGAGCGCAGGGCGAACGTGGTGGTGCTGGGGCACGATGCCGCGGAGGACCTCTTTCCGGATGGATCGCCAATTGGACAAGATGTGGAATGTGGAGGCAATGTGTTCAGCGTGATTGGAGTGCTCGATAAGAGCCCTCAGCCATTTGGGAGCGGACGGAATACGCAAGACAACGCGGCATACTTCCCACTGAATACATTCAGGAAGATTCATCCGGAGATCAAGGACTTCTGGATCACTGTGAAATATGACAACCAGGCGAACAAGGCCATGGTGATCGACGAGATAAGGGAACTGCTGCGCCGCCGGCGCTCAGTAAGGCTGGACCAGGCAGACAACTTCGCGATCTTCGGACCGGATTCGCTGACTCGCTTGTGGAATCAGCTGACGGGCGGACTATTTCTCTTCATGGTGTCCGTATCCAGTGTGGGGCTGATGGTGGGCGGCGTCGGCGTGATGAACATCATGCTGGTCAGCGTGACGGAGCGAACGCGAGAAATCGGGATTCGCAAAGCGGTAGGAGCAACCAAGAAGAACATCCTGCTGCAATTCACTATGGAGGCGATCACGTTGTGCGCCGTGGGTGGACTGCTGGGGATAGCAGCGGGATCGTTGTTCACGCTGATTCTGCACTATGCTGTGACGTTTCTGCATGCAGCGCTTTCGACGATGTGGATCGCGTTGGCGATTGCGGTGTCTTGCGCGATCGGGCTGCTTTTTGGGATCTATCCGGCGTGGAAGGCGGCCAATCTGGATCCGATTGAGGCGTTGCGGTACGAGTGAGAGAGTCCACGGCTGTTGTCAATAGTCCGCAGATGTTCGCATGTAGCTCCGACGGCCGAGTTGTGAACTAAAGACTCCGAACGTAGGTTCGTTAGACTGACTACGTGCAAGGACATGCAGTTGCGGTTGGGATTGAAGCACTGACCACGGTGTTGACTGTGGCGGGGATGGGGTATTTCATCGCGTCGATCATTGCGGCGCGGAGATTTATCTCGTCGAGGCGGGATGCGGTTGCGAGCTATGCGCCGGGTGTTTCGATCCTGAAGTCGCTGAAGGGGCTAGACCCGGGGATGCTGGATGCATTCCGGTCACACTGCAAGCAGGACTACACGGGCGAGTACGAACTGCTGTTCGGTGTTTCATCGCTCGAGGAGCCTGCGGTGGCTGCGGTTCGGGAGTTGCAGGCAGAGTTTCCTCAGCATTCAATTCGGTTGATTGAGTGTCCGGAGCGATTGGGATCGAACGGAAAAGTGAGCACTCTAGCGCAGATGGCGCCGCATGCACAACACGAGTTTCTGCTGGTGAATGACTCTGACATAACCGTCAGTCCGCAATACCTGACGCGGGTCATGGCGCATTTTGCGCCGGTGGAGGCTAAGCAGCTGCATCAGCCACCTAAGACAGTGGGGCTGGTTACGGCTCTGTATCGCGGGCGAGCGCATGGAACGCTCGGATCAACACTCGAATCGCTGACGATCGCTACCGACTTCATGCCGAGTGTGCTGATGGCGCGGATGCTGGAAGGTGGGCTGCGCTATGGTCTTGGATCGACGCTTGCAGTGAGTCGCGATGCGTTGACCAGTATCGGAGGGTTTGAGGCGATCGCCGATCAACTTGCGGACGACTACGAACTGGGTGAGCGGATATTCAAGATGGGATATGGGATTGCGCTCAGCGGGGAAGTTGTTGAGACGAGCGTCCCGGCATACGACTGGCGCGGGTTCTGCGATCACCAGTTGCGATGGCTGCGGACTGTGCGCGATGCGCGTCCAGGTGGATACGCGGGACTGATCTTCACACAGGGACTATCTCTTGCTCTGCTGAATGTAATCGCTAGCGGCGTAAGCCTGGTGAGCTTGTGGCTGCTGGCTCTCTGCTTTTTCCTGAGACTTTCGCTGGCGATGACAGTGGGAGCGGAGGTGCTGGGGGATCATCAGGTGCTGCCTTCGCTCTGGTTGCTGCCGGTACGGGACCTGGTTGCGACTGGACTCTGGGTTGGCGGGTTCGCGTCGAATACGGTGGTGTGGCGGGGTGAGAAGTTCGAGGTGCGGAGGGGAAGACTGCATCGGTCGTCGCAAATGTAGACCTTCAGGCGTAGCCAATACGCGTCAGACTCGAATCACGCTCAAGCCGCTTGGGAACTTTTCAGGCGAATTGTGACGGATTCACGGTATGCCGCTATCGAGGTTTGAGAGCGCTCTGATAGATTTGGCCTCACGCGGTACAGGTTCGCAGAGTGTGCAGTTGAAGAGCCGAGTGGCCGCGAAAGGAGAGATCGATGCAAATCCCCTCACATATCGTCAGCCGGCTGTTGTTGTGTTGTATGGTCGCAGCTGCACCTGCCTTTGCTCTTGCGCAAGATTCCGCGGCCAAACCCGCAAAGCCTGCAGTAGGTACGGCGGTTGCGCCGTCCGAAACGTATGGGAAACTTCTTACCAATATGGAGAAGGAATTTGTAGACGCGGCCGAGGCGATGCCGGAAGACAAGTTCGATTTTTCACCACCCGCCGCGTCCGGCGACTTTAAAGGTGTACGCAGCTTCGGCGCGCAGGTAAAGCATGTGGCGGACGCCAACTACTACTTCTTCGGCGGGAACATGTCCGAAGCCGATATGAAGGCGAAGCATGATGCGATGGAGAAGCTGACGAAGAAGGCGGAGATCATCCAGGCTCTGAAGGATTCCTTCACTCAGGCTCACACTTTTGTCAGCGGCATCACAGCTGAGAATGCGTTTGTGATGACAGAGCATGGAACGCGCGGCGGCATGGCCGCATTCGGGCTGGCTCACATGATGGATCACTATGGGCAGATGGCGGTATATCTGCGAATGAATGGAATCGTGCCGCCGGCAAGCCGCGGAAACGGCATGTAGGACAATTGGCGGTTGAGAAATGCCCGGGTAGCCTGTCGGCAGCCCGGGCTTTCTTATTGCTCGCGGATCGCGGAGATGGGATTGATATGCATTGCGCGGTGTGCGGGCAGGTAGCATGCGAGAATCGAGATCACTGCAAGCAGGACCACTACTGCCAGGGCGGTCAGTGGGTCAGTAGGGCTGACGCCATAGAGCATGCTGGCGATGAAACGGGTGAGCCCGAAGGTCAGAGCTAGCCCTACAGCGAGTCCGACGAGTGTTAATTGCATGCCTTGCTTGAGGACCAGCCGCATGACGTCCGCCCGTGAGGCACCAAGAGCAACGCGAACGCCGATTTCGTGGGTCCTGAGTTGAGTGCGGTAGGACACGACGCCGTAAATTCCTGTCGCCGCCAGCACCAGGGCAATGATCGCGAAGATTGCTGCGAAGGTGCTCGCCATGACTGGGAAGATGGCGGACGCGCGAGTTGTTTCCTGCAGCGAACGGACGTCGAAGAGTACGAGCTGTCGATCAACCTGGTGAATGGCTTCCTCGATAGACGGCGCGAGGGCGTTGGGATCGCCTGTGGTCTGGACCATAAGGGTGGGATCATCAGGATTCTGAAAGAAGCTGCGGTAGACCATGGGTTCCAGCGGCTCGTTGACAAACTGATGCTTTGAATTTTTTGCCACGCCGATCACGGTGTACAGGCGTCCCCAGATCTTCACGTGGCGGCCGAGGCAGTTCTGGCCTGGCCAGTATCGGTTCGCAAGAGTTTCATCGACGATGACAACGGGCGGTGAAGTGCGGGTGTCATCGCGCTTGAAGTCGCGGCCAGCGGTCAGGGGAATCCCCATGAGAGAAAAGTAGCCGGGCGTGACGTCGGCGCGGCGGACTTCGTGTGACTCGTGCAGCTGCGGGATGTAGTTCTCGGGGTAGACGTCGGCATTTCTACCGTTGAAGGAGAGTGGAAGCCAGTTGCTGAGAGCGGCGATTTTGATGCCCGGGAGCGCGGAGACGCGGTCGAGGATTTTGTGTTCGATGAGGTCAGCTTCCTTATCGGAGTAACCGGCGATACCGAGGGCGATTGAGGCGGTGAGGATGTGGTCCTGGCGGAAGCCGGGATCAGCGCCACTCATATTGCGAAGCGTACGGAGGAATAGCGCGGAGGAGACAAGCAGTGCGAGGGAGAGTGCGATCTGCGTGACGACCAAGCCACTGAGCAGACGGCGGTGATGTCCGCCAGAGACGGCGCCGGCCTCTTCTTTCAGCACTTCGGCGGCGTTGACGCGGGAGGACCTGAGCGCGGGGAAGGCTCCGCAGATCAGAGTGGCGAAAATGGATAGCAGGACGATGATGCCGATGACATTGTGATCGACCGTGCCGTTGAGCACAATGGGGTTCGCGTTGGGCGGGATGAAGTCGGCAAATCGCTTGGCGGTCCAGGAAGTCAGGGCGAGGGCGACGAGTCCTCCTGCGAGTGAGGCGAAGAGGCCTTCGAGAATCATCTGGCGCATGAGCTGAAAGCGGCTGGCGCCGAGTGACTCGCGGATGGCTATCTCGCGGCGGCGAGCGACGAAGCGGACGAGTGCGAGCGTGGCGACATTGACACAGGTGAGCAGGAGGACGAAGGCGGCGATGGCAAGGAGGATGGGGAGGGATTTTGCGAGATACACATTGGCGCCGAAGGGAGAACGCCACATCGGGTCGAGGGTGATGTTGTTTGCGCCGATGTGTTCACTGGGGTAAGCAGCGACGATCTGTCGCATGATGTTCTCGAGATCACCGGTGGCCTGCCGGCGAGTGACGCCGGGTTTGAGCCGGCCGAGTACATTCAGGTAATTGGCGCTGCGGTGTGTCATGCGCCATTTGTCTGATCCGAGCGGATCAATGGGGACCCATGCGTCGTGGCGCACGCCGGGCATCGCGTTGATGAAACCTTCAGGGGCAACGCCGATGATGGTGCCGGACTGCCGGGCGAGCTCGATGGGCTTGCCGACGATGTCAGGATCGCCGCCGAATTTGTTCTTCCAGAGCGAATAGCTCAGTACGACGAAGCGAGCGCCGCCCTCGCGTGCTTCTTCGCCGGGCAGGAAGAAACGACCGAGCGCGGGCTTGATGCCGAGGACGTCGAAGAAGTTTGCGGAGACGTTTGCGACGTATATGCGCTCTGGCATGCCGCTTCCGGTGAGTGTTAGCCAGTCGTGGTGATAGGCGAGCATTCCGGTGAAGGAATGATTGCGCTCGCGGAGGTCGCGGTAGTCCAGATAGGAGAAGGGCGGAGCCGGAGAAGTGCTCCACTGCCCGCGCATGACGCTGACAAGTTCGCTGGTGTTGCGAGCTTTGGGGATGGGATTCAGCATGGTGCCGTCGATCCAACTGAAGACGGTGCTATTGGCGCATATGGCAAGCGCCAGCATCAGCACGGCGGTAAGAGTGAAGGCTGGGCTCTTGCGAAGTTGCCGCAAGGCAAAGCGAACATCGTGGAGCAGTCCGGACATGGACGCCTCCTCAAAGAACTTTGCTCTTGGGGAATGAGAGTATTTGCTGTGGTGAAGGCATGCTGTGCGCCAAAGCACGGATGGCGGGGGGACTGAATGGAATGTGAGGGATAGGCCGAAGTGGGATTGCTTGTGATTGGTGTCGCTCTGTCCGGAAGGGGACGGGCCCGTTCGCTTTTGAACAGCTTTCAGATGCAGAAAGCCCTACCCACGACAGGAGTTATGGCACAGGCAGGGCGGTCTAAAGAGGGTGCAATCAACTACTGCAGCAACTCGTTCATTGTTGTTTCGGTGGTGATGCGAGTTCCTGAGATGGTACCTGTGAAAGAGACAAGCGGAGAGCCGTCAGATTTGACGGCGTCGATCGTGAAGGTGCCTGTGAAGTGCCGCCCATCGCGGGAGAGCGTCAAGGACTCTGTGAAGTGCGTTGGGCCTACAGGCATGCCAACGCTGCCCTCCGGAAGGCCATTGGGCCAGAGGTTTGAGAACCAGGCAAAGTGATTCAAGTAGTACTTCATGCGACCAGTTTGTTTCCAGACGCCGAGGCAGAAGTTGCCGTCCTGCGGAGGACGAACCGAGTTCATGATCTCGGTGTGGTCGCTATGCCAGACGGAGAGGGCGTTATCTATTACGGGATATTTTCCATTCTGGTCTGCGGGTATGCCGACGCCGTTTTGGGTCGTAGCTGTGAAGGTTACATGCCACATTCCTACAATTGTCGGGGAGTCATCGTCAGCCAACTGAAGGCGCGCGCCTCCGAGTTGAGACTGCCAGTTTGCGGGTTTAGCGCCTTTCTGGGGCATGCCGCACTGAGCTAACGCGGCGGGGACCGACATGAGGGCGAACACCAGGGAGACAAGAGCCGGTGCCGACTTCCAATTTCTTGACTTCATTTGCTTTCCTCCTCGGCCGGGGAACTGCCGGCTGCCCATGAAGCTAAGCGCGATGCTAGGCCGGGAGGCAATGAAGAAGGGGTAAAGGCGGAGGTGAAGCTTAGGTGAAGCAGCAAGCCCTTTCAAATCTCAAGTTTTCCTGACACACTGTTTGCTACTTCCCCCATCAGGAGGGCTCGACCCCTTTCCCATGGCTGGGCCTGTGTACCAGTTTGCGGAGTTCACGCTGGACTGCGGACGCTTTGAGCTCCGACGGAACGGGAGTGTCTTGCGGCTGGAGCGGAAGCCGATGGAGCTATTGACCCTCCTGGCTTCGCGGCAAGGGCAGTTGGTGACGCGGGCGGAGATCGCCGAACGGCTATGGTCGAGAGAAGTCTTCGTCGATACTGAGCATGGAATCAATACGGCAGTTCGCAAATTGAGGCAGCTGCTGCGAGATGATGCCGAAGAGCCAAAGTACATCCAGACGGTCACGGGGATGGGGTACCGGTTTGTGTCTGCCGTCTGTCAAGGTGCGGCAGTTGATAGCGCTGAACCAATCGCGGTTGCGGAGCCGGCGCCGCCTCTGACGCCAGATCATGTTCTGCCATCGAAGCACAGGGCATGGGCGTTGTATGCGGGGGTGGGGTTGTGCGCGCTTCTGGCGTTTGGAGGCACCGGGCTGTACCGGTTACGACACCAGGCGAGCGAGGTTAGATACACGCAGCTGACGGATTTCACGGATTCGGCGGTTCAGCCGGCGTTGTCGCCGGATGGTCGCATGCTCGCGTTCATTCGCGGTGGCGATACGTTCATGACTCCTGACCAGATCTACGTGAAGATGCTGCCGGATGGGGAAGCCCGGCGAGTGACAGATGACAGCCGGGCAAAGTACGGGCTGACCTTTTCGCCGGATGGTTCCGAGATTGCTTACACCGTGCTTGAGGGATCGACGTTTTCGACTTATGTGGTGTCCGCCCTGGGCGGTGAGCCGCGGCTTATGTTCAAGAACGCTGCGGGGCTGGTATGGCTTGATGCGCAGAGGATCCTTTTTTCGCAGGCTCCATCGGGAATCCATCTAAGTGTTGTGAAAACCGGCATCACGCGAACGGGTTCGGAAGATCTCTACTCGCCTTCTCATGAGCGAGGCATGGCTCATTACTCGTTTCCATCTCCTGACCGCCGCTGGGCGATAGTTGTCGAGATGAACGGAAATGGAGAGTGGGGAGCCTGCCGCCTGATCGCTGTAGAAGGCCAGCATTCATCACGGACGGTTGGTCCCAATGGAGGCTGCACCTCAGCAGGTTGGTCGCCGGATGGAAGGTGGATGTTCTTCACTGCGACGCTGGCTTTGCGAAGCCATGTGTGGCGACAACGATTCCCGGAAGGAGTGCCTGAGCAAATCACCTTCGGGCCGACGGAAGAGGATGGAGTTGTTGTCGAGCCGGAGGGGAACTCGATCATCACCTCGGTTGGGGTTTATCAAACCTCGATTTGGGTTCACGATGGCAGCGGCGATCGATCGCTGTCATCAGAGGGCGAGGTTCTATGGTGGCCGACGCCAGTGTTCAGCGAAGACGGGAAGACGATCTATTACCTTGTGCGCCGAAGGGACAGCCCTGCCGTTGAGCTGTGGCAGACGGTAGTGGATTCGGGGAAGAGCGAGGCAGTTTTTCCAGGTGTTTCACTGGCCTCATTCGATATTTCTCCGGACGGCAATCAGGTCGTATACACCACCAACGGCGAAAACGGTTCTACCGAACTATGGCTAGCAGCAATGGACCGAAGTTCACCGGCAAAAAGGCTTGGCGTGTCCGGCGCACGGGGTGCGAGGTTTGGAGGTCATGGCGAGATATTGTTCCAGCGCTCGGAAGGTGGGACGAATTACCTGGATCGCGTCGATGCTGATGGCGGAAATCTTGCAAAGGCTCTGCCCTATCCAATTTCGGACTTTCAGAGCATTTCGCCGGGCCGGAGGTGGGTGATCCTGGCGGCTCAGAGGCGTCAAGACAGTCGTCAATCTGTGCTTGCAGTTTCGCTCGAGAACGGAGCGCAACGAGATCTCTGTGTAAACTACTGTGCGCCAAAGTGGTCCCCGGACGGAAAGTTCCTCTTCATTCCCGATGAGTATGCTTCGCGAACGGGACCGGGAAGGACTTTGGCGATCCCGCTTGGTCCAGGTGAGGCTCTTCCTGACTTTCCGACCGACGGGATTCCGCCACAGGCTGAAGCAAGTGTGGTGCGAGGGGCGAAGTCAATACCGCGAGGCGTCCTGGTGCCCGGAAGAGACCTGACCCAATACGCGTGGATCAATGCAACGGTGCAACGGAATCTGTATCGCATTTCGATGCCGTAGTTTCGCGCTCTGATGCAAGTTCAAGTGCCAGACCGAATCTTGCCGGGTCTGGCTGCTATGCTTTGAGGCGAAATGCCGCTCTTGACCACAACTGAGGCTGGGGTACCAATTCAGGGGCCGAGCGCAACGCTGATTTATGACGACTGGTATCCGGCACTTCGGACAGATCAGTTGCTGAAGGGCAAGCTGGTAACGGCGATGCTGCTTGGGATTCCGCTGGTGTTGGGGAGGCGGCATGATGGGCGTGTATTTGCGATGCGCGACAGCTGTCCGCACCGGGGAATTCCGCTGAGCTACGGGTGGTTCGACGGCAATCACGTCACTTGCCGGTACCACGGCTGGGAGTTCGAGCCTTGCAGCGGGCGATGCGAGCTGATTCCCTCGCTGTCGACTCACGACCATCTGGACGCCACGAAGATCTATGCGAGTGCTTATCCGTGTGAAGAGCGGGATGGTCATGCCTGGGTGTATGTACCGGGGCCGGGAAGCGGAAAGAGAGCACAGGGCGTGGAGCTGAGGCCTGTGCCGGAGTTGGCGAAGTTTGGGCCGCGGTACAGGACTGCGTTCTTGACTGCGGATTTGCCGTGCAATGTAGATCACGGAATTATTGGACTGATGGATCCAGCGCATGGCCCGTTTGTGCACCAGGCATGGTGGTGGCGTTCGCGGGCGAGCATTCGGGAGAAGACGAAAAAGTTCGAGCCGATTGCGGAAGGGTTTCGCATGAGCGCGCATGCGCCAAGTGCAAACTCTGCTCCTTACAAGCTGCTGGGCGTGTACGGGCAGCCGGTGGAGACAACGATCGATTTCGTGTTGCCGAATCGGCGGACGGAGATCATTCGCGCGGGAGACAAGTGGTTCTCTTCGCTGACTACCGTGACGCCCGTGACGGCCTCGACGTGTCGGATCGATGTGATTGCTGCCTGGAATGTCTTTTATTGGGTTCCGTTTCTGACTCCGATTGCGAAGTTTTTTGGCGCGAAGTTTGTTCGTCAGGATCAGGAGACAATGATTCAGCAGGCCGAGGGACTGAGGCACAATCCGAGCTTGATGCTGATCGATGATGCAGACAAGCCGGCTAAGTGGTATTTCGCGCTGAAACAGGCGAGGCTGGATGGGATTGAGAAACATCCGATGGATGGGCCCGTGGAACTGCACTGGCGGAGCTGAAGGCGTTTCATTCACCATCTGGGAACCTAGGCGTGGAGTTGGCTACGCCTTGGTCTCCCAGGTTTCTAACTCGAGACCTGGGGCACCCGAAATTTTCGGAACTGCCAGGCGGGTAACCGTGAGGACGGTGATGTCGTCGGACTGGCCGAAAGCCCGGGCAGCTTCGGCGATGGAGGCTGCGGACTGAGAGCTGATGTCGCGGGTGCGGTCGAAGCCGTAGAGGTGGCCGGAGGGGTTGGAGGCTTCAACGACGCCATCGGAGAGCAGCGTAAGTGTATGGCCGGGTTCGAGATCGAAATGGATCTCGGAAAACTCTACGTCGGAAATGAGGCCGAGGGGCAGACCTGAAGGAACCTCGATTTCCATGCCGTTGGAGTAGGGCGAGAGGTGCCCAGCGTTTGCGATCGTTATGCTTCCCTCGGAGTCGATGTGTGCGCAGCAGCAGGTAATGAAGCCGCCATTCTTCGCTTCGCAGATCTGTCGATTCAGGCGATGAAGGAATTCGGCAGGAGAAAGGTTTTCGACTGAGAGAGTGCGGAGTGCGCCGATCGCCAGAGTTCCAGTCATAGCGGCTTTGAGCCCTTTCCCGCTGACGTCTCCAACAACGATGAGTGCGGCGTTGTCGGGCTGTTCGATGACCTGATAGAAGTCGCCAGCGACTTCTTCTGCAGGGAGATAGGCGGCTTCGATTTGCAGCCCGGGAAGTGAGGGTAGAGAAGCCGGAATGAGTTGCTGCTGGATTTCGCGAGCGGCGGCGAGTTCCGCAGCAGAACGTGTTTGATCATGAGCGACGCGGGAGAAACGGAAGAAGATGACGATGAGGCTGCTCAGGAAGAAGAGCAGATTGCCGAGGTCGTTGGGTTCGAGTTCAACCGGGCCAATGGAGATCGTGTTAACCAGAAACTCGAAGCGGTTTGAGCCAAGGTAGATGGATGCACTTCCGAGGTCGTAAAGGGCCAGCGTTATAGGAGGAAGAAGGCTGGGGAGAACAAGCCATCCAGCTTCTCGGTTTCCGCGACGGTACCAGATAAAGAGCAGGATTGGCAGGAGGATCGCGACGGGAAGGATGATCAGGGGCTCGATGATCAAGTACGCCTGAGAGGGAACCTTGCCGTACCAGACCAGCCACGGAATTGCGACTGGAACGATGAGGGCAGCCTGGTAGATTTGCCAGGTCCGTCCAAGGCGATGACCTCCAAACGCATAGGTAAAGCGGGTCTGGGTGACGATCAACGCATAGATGATTGGATCTGCGAAGAGCATGTTCCACGCGAGCGGAACGTATCCGGAATGCTGCAGATAGAAGATGACGTCGGCGGTGCCGACCAAAAGAAAATATAGACCGAGCCAAAAATATTCGGTGTGACCCCGCTGTCGGGAGTAGAGGGCGAAGAGTGCGAGTCCAGCGAATGCTATGAGCGCGTTAATGACGAGCGCTGGAATCGTGTAAGAAGTCCGGTCGTGCAGCATGGATTGGCGTTCGGCATCGACGGCGTCCGCGGTCCCGACATAGACGGACATGAATTGCGGGAATCGCCATGCAGCATAGCCAATCGGGACATGTGTGCGAAGAGCGATGACGAGATCGCTCGGGCCCTCAGGAATGGTGAAGACGCGTTCGACGGGTCGGTTTACCAGGAGGCTGGAGAGAATCTCAGGGCCTTGAACAGATGATCCATTGATATAGAGCGAATAGGTGCCGATGCCGCCCTGAATCAGAAGCGAAAGCTCAGGATGATTGTCGTGCAGTTTGATATGCCGACGAAACCAACGCCAGCCGGGCTGTGCGCTTCCGAGGCTGTCGAGGCGCACGTCCTTCCATTGTGAGTCGTCAATGTCCGGTCTGGACCAAGTTGGATCATCGCCTTCGCGTGTGAGCCAGTTGCGGTCAATGTCGGTGAACCAGTCCTGCGCGTGAGGGCGATCGATAAGGTTTTCTTCGTCAGGAGCGGGCGCTGATGGGGGAGCCTGCGCGCCCAGCCCGACGGAGAGGCACAGCGGGATCAGCAGGATGAGGAAGGGAAGTTTTTTCATCGAGGCGCCGAGTTCATGGTACTGGCGCCGTTCAGAGGTGGAAAAGCAAATTTTGGCTTCGGCTACTTCTGGTCGCCTTCTGATTCTTCAGGCTGATCGGTGATCTCGCCGTCTTCGCCTTCGATGGATATGCGGAGGGAGCGGAGGAAGTTCACGTCGTTCTTAGTGAACTTATTGCCGCCCTCGGAACCTTCGGCGGCTTCCGCGTTCTCGCCTTCTTTGACCTCGTTGAGCCCGATTGTCGCTTCGAGCATCAGGAGGACGTCGAACCCGTGCTTGCGGATATCCTGGACAACGCCTGCGATTTGTTCGCTTTCGATGACGGATTCATGAATGGCTTCACCGAGTTGTTGGATCAGTTCGCGCAGGCGAGATGTCAAGGTTTCCTCCGGCAGCTACCAGCGTGGGGAATGGCGCAGGGCGGCAAATGATTTAACTACCTTACTTTCGCTGGCGGCACTCCGGCAACTGGCTTCCTGCATTGGATGCATGGAGGCGAAGAGATGTCCGCCGCTGCTACCATCATATCGAAGTGAGACCTCAGACCATCGGACGGGTGCTTGGGATTGGGCTGCGTGTTGCAGGCCGCGTGGCGGGACAGGCCATTATGGGCGAGGACACGCCGCAAGCGGTTGGCTCTCAGCAGAGTACGGTCGCGTCTGCGCAGGGGCGGGGACGAAGCGCGGGTCAGGCCACGCGCAATGTCGGCCGCGGCGTGTCGGGATTCTTCCAGCCATTCAAGAGGGTGGGTAGCAAGATATTGCTGGAGGTTGTCAGCGTGTTCTTTCTGCTTCCTGTGCTCGTGTTTGCACCGGTTCTGTGGCGCACCCGGGAAAGCTGGCAGCACGGACCGGACCACCGGACATTTCTGGCGTCCGCGGCCGTGATCGTGACTTTTCTCTATCTTGGAGCGAGCTCCTTCTGGCGAGCGCGGAAGAGAGAGTAAGCCGCATGGCGAGAACCTAGGTTCTCCCTGTTCTAAAGGAAAACTCTCAGAAGCGCGAAAACACTCTCCAAGCTGCAGGATCGCGACAGTCAATGAGTATTTGAGGGGGCCCAGATGCCATACCACCAGGTTTCCTGGGATGGCTCAACCACTTTGCGATAGTGTTCGGTGATGTACCGGCATACCTCCTGGCGGGGTGAGTCGGTGTGTTTGACCCTGCCGATGTAAGGGGAGAGAAGAAGTAACTGGAGGTAGTGCCTCTCGGCGATTGTGTTCGGGATGCAATAGCCTTCAGGTCCGGCGGGCAGGATGAGCGCCCGGTCGGGGTTGGAACTCATCTCGCTGATCTTCTGATGGATCGAGTGGGGCATGCTCACGTTGATGACATCTTCGAAGCGGCCGTATTCGATGCGCGGAGATTGGTATGTGCCGAAGCCGTCCGGACGGAATCCGAAGGGAGCGACGTAATTGCCGGGCCACATGGCGAGGAAGGACCGGACCTTGTCCTCGGGGGGGCGGACCTCGGGATGCTTGTCGAAAAAGCGAGCGGAACGGAGTTGGGGAACGAAGAGGTAGAGCTCCGAGAGATTGGGAGCGAGGAATACGAAGAGCAGGTATGCAAGCGCGTATACGACCCAGCCTCTCTTCAAGAGCGACATGTAAAGCAGGCTTATGAGGAAAGTGGCGAGGCCATTCCAGAAGACGTGGCTGGGATCGCAGCGTCCGAGAGCCGCGGCAATCATCGGTATCGAGAAGAAGAGCAGGCCGAGAGTGGGGTCGTCCATCGAGCGGTTCCGGAAGGTGCGATATAGCCAGCAGGCGGTGATGAAGAGGGCAACGAAGTAGACGAGGTTGGTCAGGCCGGGAACGATGGGGAAGTTGATGGCTCCGCCGCCGTCGGCGAGCATCGCGTCGAGGATGTGAAATTTGTGGGCAATCGCAAAGATGACGCCGTAAGCAACGACTAGCAGAACCGAAGTGAGCAGCCTTTTCGAGAGAGCTGTGGGTCGGCAGAATAGGGCAATGCAGCCACTGGCAAAGCAGAAGCCAACCGCAGTCTCGGGCGACGAGAGAACAAGTAGAGCGCCGAAGGCGCTGCACACGAATACATCGAAGACAATGCGGGCTGGCCGGGCGTCGCGGAAACGCGAGTTTAACTTCACGACAAAGTAGAGAGGAAGTGCGTAGCGCAGGAAGGTGTAGTTCGTACCCATGCGAATCGTTGCAAAGAGGCCCGCGGCATAGATCATCACATAGATTGCAGGCTTTGCAGGAGAAGGGAAGCGGATCTCGTCGATGCACTTGAAGAGCAGGTAGGCGCCTACGAGATAGCTGAGCGTCCAGAAAAGATAGTAGGCGTCGCCGACTCCGAGATGGAGAAGATGACGAAGGAAGAGTGGCCCATAGAGTTGCGCGGGCCCGTAGACGAATTCGATTTCGCGATAGGGCGCGCGGCCTTGATCGAGGAGGGCGATGCGATCGATGAGGTAGTAGGACTCCCCGAAGCCGTGATAGCGGCCGGCAACGATGTACATCGCGGCGCATCCGAGAGCCACGAGAAGTAGAGAGACGGGAAGCATCCAGCGAGGAAGAGGGACTGGATTCGACGTCTTTGGCGATTGAAAATTGAAGCCGCGGGTAAGAAATACTCCGAGCGCGATGAAGAAGAGAAGCAGGAGGATTCCGAGGCGATTGTTGTAGCCGAAGAGGTAGGAGTCGGATGCCGACGGTGCGGTGGGCACCAGGCGAGGTAGAAGAAAGATCGCCGTAAGGGCGATGAGCACGTAGGGAACCAACCAGATCCTGGATGCGCGCCAAACCTCGGCAGGTCCCGCAATCGGGGCGCGGACTTCAGTGGCAACAGGCAGATGAGCTGCGTTCTTCATTCTGTAGAGAGATATAAGCGATTGTTAGATGCTTTCCGTGTGCCCGGAGTTTTTTACCTGCCGGTGGGTACTGCTATTCGTCAGAGGAACGTCGCTTTGCGCTCCCAAAATGCCAGGCTGCGAGACCAAGAGCAATTAGCGCGAGGCCATATGCCATCCAGGCGTAGCGGCCGCTGTGAATCTGCCAGCCGCGCCAGAAGGCGATGGCGGCGGCGGCGATCATGAGAATTCCGCGAAACGGGTTCACTCTTCAACCCCCCAAACTTGACTTGGATTTTAGAGCGCGAGGAGCCTGATAGAGCGTGAAGCGAGTATTTTGACCACCCTTGAACTGATCTGGTTGGCGGTTTGACCGGGCCTCGGTGTGATCCCTATCGTTGAGAAGGTAGAGCAGAGTTTGGAGAAGAGGTTCTTTCGATGAGCACTCCAGCAGCACCGGTCGCGCCAGCACTGCAGAAGACGGCACTGAATGCAACCCATCGGGCTTTGAAGGCCAAGATGGTGGACTTCGGCGGGTGGGATATGCCGGTCGAGTATCCGTGTCCCGGCGGTGGGCTGATTGCGGAGCACATGGCGGTGCGAACGGCGGTTGGTCTCTTCGACGTGAGCCATATGGGCGAGATTCAGTTTCGCGGGCCGGGATCGCTGGCTGCCGTGCAGCGGATCACGATGAACGATGCTTCGAAGCTGAAGGATGGGCAGGCGCATTATTCAGCTCTGTTGAATCCGCAAGGAGCGTTTGTCGATGACATTCTGGTGCATCGACTGGGTGACAACGACTTCCTGCTCGTTGTGAACGCGGGAACGAAGGACAAGGACTACGCGTGGATCCGGCAGCAGGTCGGCGGATTTCCCGGAATCCATTTGTCGGATTACTCCAGCTACTACTCGCAGCTGGCGCTTCAGGGTCCGCGATCACAGGAGACGCTGGAGAAGCTGACCAAGACAGATCTGAGCGCCATCAAGAACTACTGGTTTACGTGGGGACAGGTCGCGGGTGTGAACAACGTCCTGATTGCGCGAACCGGGTATAGCGGCGAGGACGGGTTTGAAGTCTATATTCCGAGCGATGAGCAGACGACAGTAAAGGTTTGGAATGCGTTGCTCGAAGCGGGCGCATCGTTCGGGATTCGGCCTTGCGGGCTCGGTGCCCGTAACACTCTACGGCTTGAGGCCGGGATGAGTCTTTACGGGCATGAGATATCGGATGAGATTAATGTGTTCGAAGGGGGCCTGGAACGCTGGCTGAAGATGGACAAAGGAGAGTTCATCGGGCGCGAGGCGCTGGCTAAGGTTCAGGCAGAGGGCGGACCGAAGAGAAAAATTATCGGGCTGGAGATGGTGGAACGAGGGATTGGGCGCGATGGGTATCCCGTGTTTTCGCTCGAGGGCGACCCAATTGGGCAGATCACTTCGGGATCGCCAGCACCGTTCTTGAAGACGAACATTGCGATGGCGCTTGTGCCGACAGCGGTGGCGACTAGCGGAACAGATGTACTGGTGGATGTGAGAGGAAATCGCGTGCGGGCGAAGCAGGTACCCCTGCCTTTCTACAAGCGGGCGAAGAAGTAGATGGGTGCTTCGGAGCTGAGAAGGGTTGTCGTTAGCGCGCTGATTGTTTGCGGTCTCGTCTCTGGATCCAGCGCGTGGGGTCAGGAAGCCGACAGGTCTCAGAAGAAGGCTCCTTCCGCTCAGGAGAAAGCTGCTTTCGGGATCAAGACGCTGCAATCGTGGTTCGAGCCGAAGACGGGTCTGTATCGAACGACTGGGTGGTGGAATTCGGCGAATGCGATCACTACGCTGGCCGATTACTCACGCGTGACGGGCGACGATCAGTTCGCAGATGCGTTTCCGATTGCATTCTCCGCAGCGCAGAAGACCAGCGCTGGATTCCTGAATGACTACTACGATGACGAAGGCTGGTGGGCGCTGGCTTGGGTAGATGTGTATGACATCACGCATGAGCGGCGGTATCTCGACATGGCGGCGTCGATCTTTGCGGATATGTCAGGAGGATGGGACGAGACGTGCTCCGGTGGAATTTGGTGGAGCAAGGAGCGGAAATACAAGAATGCAATTGCGAATGAGCTGTTCCTGTCGGTTGCAGCGCATTTAGCAGCACGAAGCACTGACGAAAAAGAGAAAGCGCGGTATCTCGACTGGGCGCAGCGCGAGTGGAAATGGTTCGCGAATACCGGGATGATCAACTCTGATCATCAGATCAATGATGGGCTCGATGAGAAGTGCGTGAACAACCACAAGACGACCTGGACCTACAACCAGGGTGTTGTTCTCGGCGGCCTTGCGGAGCTCTATGGGCAAACGCATGAGACGAAGCTGCTGGACGAGGCGAAGGCGATTGCGAGCGCAACGCTGGCGAGTGCTGTGCTAGTCGACAAGCAGGGGCTTCTGCACGAGCCATGCGAGCCCGATTGCGGAGCAGATGGCACGCAGTTCAAGGGCATCTTCATGCGGAATCTCGGCTACCTCTACGGGGTGGCGCCGAGCGAGAGCTACCGGGAGTTCATCCTGAAGAATGCGGAGAGTGTCTGGGAAGGGATGAAGGCGCCGGAGCATGAGATCGGGGCTAGCTGGAGTGTGCCGCGTGGTGCTGTGAATGCGAGCACGCAGAGCTGTGGTGCAGACGCAATGGTCGCCGCAGCCGCATTGAAAGAACGCTGAGCGTCGATTTCCGAATTTTCATCCGCCGTGCCCATTGCATTTGAGGACCCCGAGAAAGGCAGCGAAGGGACCGACTTCGTCGCGGTAGCTGGCTGCCATGATGCGGGAGATCTGATGCATATGAGTCAGGTCATGAGCGGCCCAGGTGGCGAGAAGCTCTGATAGTTTGACCCTGCCGAGTGAAGGGTGGCATCCAGACTGCTCTAATTGATCGGGCTGCAGCTTCAGGGAGCGAAGTTCCTGCAGGCAGACGGCACGGATACGCGTGAACTCTTCCAGGAGTTGGGGAAGAGATTTCCCGCGACAGGCTTCGACGTGGCCCCAGCGATCGAAGGCATCGAATGGTTTTGATTCGCCGTGCTCCAGAATGCGGCGCGCGCGTGGAAGCCAGTCTTCCTTGTCGGCGTAGATTAGGTGGCCGACTACATCGGGGACGGTAAAGGTGCCTTCGCCTTCGTTGCGTTTGGTCCAGGAATCCGGGAGATCGCGCAGCAGCGCATTCAAAGCAGCGGGTGTGCGCTCCAGAAGCGCGATAGTATCGGAGAGGTTGTGGGCCATAGGCAGGGGATGCTCCATGACTATGAAGCGATGCAAAGAAAAGAGCGGAACCAAGGGCTCCGCTCTTTTCCGCAAATTGAGGCGACCCTCAGATCTGCATGACTTCGGCTTCCTTCTTGCGCGAGAGCTCTTCCATGCGACGGATTTCTTCGTCGGTCATTTTCTGAACTTCTTCCATGGCGCGCTTCTCTTCGTCTTCGCTGACCTTTTTGTCCTTGGCAAGCTTCTTCAGCGCATCGTTGCCATCGCGGCGGACGTTGCGAACGGCAGTGCGGTGCTCTTCGAGTACCCGATTGAGATGCTTGACCACGTCACGGCGGCGCTCTTCCGTCATGGGCGGGACAGGAACGCGAATCAGCTTGCCGTCAGACAACGGGTTGAATCCGAGATCGGAGGTCTGGATGGCCTTTTCGATCTCCTTGATGATGGAGGGATCGTAGGGCTGGATGAGGATGGTCTGCGCTTCGGGTGTCGAAACCTGGGCCATCTGGGTGATGGGGGTGGGCGTTCCGTAGTAGTCGACCTTGATGGCGTCGAGCATGTGCGCACTGGCGCGGCCAGTGCGCGTGGAAGCGAGGTTGGACTGGAAGCCGGCGACTGCCTGGTCCATGCGCCGCTTTAGATCGGCATAGAGTGATTTCGTTGCCGCGTTGCCTGCCATAAACGAGCCAGCCATATTCAACCCCCATTGAATCAATTGCCAACGGCTATTCTACAACCTGCCACCGAGTTACATGGCGACGGCGGAAATGCCCGTAGCTGCGGCCTGTTCGTGGGCGTGGTAGCTGGAGCGCACAAGCGGACCGGACTCGACGTGGCGGAAGCCCATGCGAAGAGCTTCAGTTTTTAGCTCGGCAAATTCCCGGGGTGTATAGAGGCGAGCCATCGGCAGGTGATCGCGCGAGGGGCGCAGGTACTGTCCGATGGTGAGGATGTCGCAGTTGACGGAGGCGAGATCTTGGAAGATTGCGAGGAGTTCGTGCGTCTCCTCGCCGAGACCCACCATTACGCCGGACTTCGTAACGCCTGAGGGATTCAGTTCCTTCGCGTAGCGCAGCAGTTCGAGGGTGCGCTCGTAGCGGGCTCCGGAGCGGACGGCGCGATAGAGACGCGGAACGGATTCTGTGTTGTGATTCAGGACTTCGGGTTTGGCGTCGACGACGATCTTGATAGCGTCACGGTTGCCCTGGAAGTCGGGGATGAGAACTTCGACGCGGCAGCCCGTGGCTTGACGGCGAATCTCGTCGATGACCATGGCGAAGATGCTGGCGCCACCGATCAAATCATCGTCGCGATTGACGCTGGTAATGACTGCGTGTTCGAGGCCGAGGGTGGCGACGGCTTCGGCAACGCGGCGGGGCTCGTCGAGGTCGATTGGCTCGGGGCGGCCTTTGGGAACGGCGCAGAATCCACAGCGACGTGTGCAAAGATTCCCGAGCATCATGAAGGTGGCCGTTTTGTGATGCCAGCATTCGCCAATGTTGGGGCACTGGGCGCTTTCGCAGACAGTGTGGAGTCCGAGAGAGCGGGCCAGACGCTTGAGGGAATGGAAGTTCTCGCCCATGGGTGCGCGGGCCTTGAGCCAATCAGGCTTGGGAGCAGGGGTACGGCGCGCGGGCTGGATCTGCACCAGTTCCATCGATATTCATTGTATCTGGCTGTGCATGGAAACCTTTCCTGCATCCGGAGCCTCTTCTACTAAGTGAAGTTAATTATGTGGAGGTGCCGCGCATGAGGGCTCTGCTTGTCATTGCCGTCGTTTGTATCGCAGTCGGATTGACCTTGCTGTTTGCCTTCTGCAACGGCTCGACCGGCGTTCAATTCGCTTATCCGTTTTCGGCAGCGTCGGTCCATATCGACGTCACAACCACCGGTTTGCCAGCGGTCTCCGGCTTCATAGCGACCGCTGCGGGCACAGTTCTGTTGGCGATTGCTACGCTTGTTGCCTTCGTTCAATTAATGCCCGACAGAGGACGATCCGCCGTCAAGCGGCGAGAGAACGCCTTCGAGGAGTGATCGCTTGGGCAGTCGCAAGTCCCTGTCATTCGGCTTGCTTATTGGGCTGAGCGGCTGGGGTGGTGTTGGGCTTCAAGTACTTGTCCCACCAGGCTAGCCAGCGCTCGTAGCGATCCTTGATGAAGCTGGGGCGGGTGAAGCCGTGGAACTGGCCGGGGTAGACGATGAGCTCAGTTGGACGGCCGAGAGATTTGAGCGCCTGGTACATCTGCTCGCCGCCGATGAGGGGGACGTTGAAGTCGGATGAGCCGCCCATGAAAAGCATAGGGGTGTGCACTCGCTTGTCGATCTCGAGGAACGGGTAGCTGAGCTTTACGTAGAGCTGGGGGTTCTTCCATGGTGGACCGAGTTCGTTGTCGTATTGCTGAATGTACTGGTCGACGCCGTAGAAGGAGATGGGATTGGCCACACCAGCTCCGCTGATGCCGGCTTTGAAGCGGTCGGTGCTGGCGACGGTGTAGTCGGTGAGGATGCCGCCGTAACTCCAGCCAGTGACAGCGAGATGGTTGGGGTCGGCGACGCCAAGGGCAACGGCTTTGTCGACGCAGGCGAGGAGATCTTCGACTTCGTAGTGCCCCCAGTCCGCAGCGATGGCTTTGGCGAAGTCCTGCCCACGGCCGGAGCTGCCACGATAGTTGACGTTGAGCTCTGCGTAGCCTTTCGTGGCCAGCCATTGACGAAGAAAGTCGAAGCTGTGCGTATCCTGCCCGTTGGGACCGCCATGGATGAAGAGGATTGTCGGCACCGGTGTGCCCGACTGGAAGTTGGCGGGTTTGGTCAGCAGGCCATGAATTTCTACACCCTCTTTGTCCTTGGCTTCGAGGTCTTCGGTAGGAACGAGGTTGAGTTCAGCGATAAGCGCGTCGTTGTGCGTGGTTAGCTTGCGGAGAGAGTTGTTTTCGAGAGCATAGATTTCAGGGGGCGCATTGTCGCTGGTGAAGGAGACGGAGGTGTGGCCGTTAGCCGAGTCCCAGGACAAGACTGTGCCCCGCTGGGACAGAATCCGCTTGATGCCATTGCCCGAAAGCTCAACTTCAGCGGGGTACTCGTTGCGATCGTCGGCGACCAGGTAGGAAAGGTGGCCATCCGCTGAGTAAGAGGGATGGTTCACGCTTCGGTCGAATTTCGCGGCGGGGTAGCTGACCTTGCCATCGATGGTGACGACGGCAGGCTTGGCCTGCGAGTACTCGAGGAGTTCAATCTTGGCGCCCTGAGTGTAGGCGATGGATTTGGAGTCGGGCGACCAGGCGAGATGGCCGCCGTCAGGGCCGGGCCATGTCGTGAGCTTCTTCGGAGTTGATCCTGCCTTCGGCTCCACGATGAAGACGTCGGGGTTGTCGGTGCGGTCGGGATCGGGGTCCTGGTTGCTGACGAATGCGATCCACTTGCCGTCGGGCGACCACGCGGCGTCATTCTCGTTGACATTTTTGCTGGTGGTGACCTTTTCGGCTTTTTTCGTTGTGAGGTCCCAGAGGTAAAGGGCGTTGAAGGCATCGTTGCGGAGGTAGCCCTGGATGTCCTGCTTGAAGTGATAGCGGTCGATGACCACGGGCTTTGGCGGAGCGGGCGGCTTGCCTTCTTCGGGATCCGGTTCGGCTTTGGGGTGAAGAGCGAGAAGCAGCCTTTTAGAGTCGGGCGCCCACTCGTATCCCTGAATGTTTTGATCTGTGATGTTGGTGAGCTGTTCGGCCTCACCGCCGCGGCGATCCATCACCCAGACCTGATCGCCTTTCGTGGTGCCCGGGCGTGAGGACATGAAGCTGATATAGCGGCCGTCGGGACTGAACTTCGGAGCGGATGCGCCTTCTTTTCCGTAGGTGAGCTGCAGATGGACGGAGCCGTCCCACTTCACCATCCAGAGGTGGGTCTGGGATTTGTCTTCCTTGGTGTCGACCTGGCTGACGGTGTAGAGAATCCATTCGCCGTCTGGAGAGATGACGGGTGCACCGACGCGCTGGAACTTTGCGAGGTCGTCGAGAGTGATGTCGCGCTTTTTAGGCGTGTCAGCGGCGAGTGTGGCAGTGATCGCGGAAAACGTTAGAGCAAGGCAAAGGGAAGACTTCACCAGTTTTAGCAGCATGGGCAGAGATTAACATTCGCGCTCGGGAGAGCCCTATGGGAATGTGTTCAAGCCTGATCAGCGGAGCTTTTCGCGGACTTCTGTGCGAATGAGATAGAGAAAGAAAACGAGGTTGAGCAGACCTTGAATAAGTGATGGGGCAAGGTGCATGTGCGCGAAGATCCAGAGGTGGTAGGCGCTGAGAAGAAGGACCGCCGCTAGCGCCATGGCCCATGCCCAGCGAAAGAGCATGAGCAATCCTCCGCAGGCTGCGAGCAGGAAGACGGGAAGAATTAGAAAGAGTTTTGGGTAATGACCACCGACAGCTCCGACCACGATCACGACAGCGAGCAGGAGGAGATAGAGGGAGATGGCGATCAGACCTGGCAGCGGAAAGAAGCCAGACTTGGCCGGCGGCGGACTTCCTGAGGATGCGGGGGCGACAGGGGGACTCTCTCCCGGCGGGATAGTGGATGCGGGCCGGTCATGATGGCTCATAACGAATGCATGTAGGCGAGGAGATCGTGGAGCTGCTGATCGTTCATCGCGGTGCCGGGCATGGTGCCGTGACCGTGAAGAATAACGGCGGTCAGGCGATCGTCTGTTGGAGGAGCGCCGGAAGGCATGGCCTTGATTTTAGTGATGGCCTGCAGGCCGGGGCCGTGCAGGCCATGAGTAGATGTTGCGTAGTGACATTTCGCGCAGGCCTGCTGGAAGACAGCAGCGCCGCGAGCTTCTTCGGCTGTCCACTCGGAGGCAGGCTTTGAGGGCGGTAAAGATTTGCAACCGGTGGTAGCAACGGAAGCCGTGCAGGCAAACAGAGCGAAGAGAAGGCTTGATAACCGTATCTGCATCTCAGGTCTGATGATACAGCCGGGAGTTTGTGCCGGGGACTGCATGAGCAAACAGGTGTGTCCAGGCGCACAGTGATGAGAGCAGCCATCAGTCTTCAGTGGTCAGTAGGCGTCCTTCCCATCTCTATCGACCTGCGATGCACTGGTCCGGTTCGGGCATGAAACTTTCTTGAGCTAAGAGACGCAAGTATCAGGAGAGGAGCGCATGAGAAGGCGGATTGCGAGTGCAGGAGGCGTGGTGGCGCTGGTGGTCGCGTCGATCTGGGCGGTGTCGGCGTGGATTGCACATCGGAATCGCTACGAGTACTCGGGCACTATCGAGACGCGAGAAATCCAGATTGGATCGAAAGTCGGCGGCCGGGTCACGGAGGTTGCCGTCGAGGAGGGGCAGTTTGTGAAGGCCGGAACGGTGCTGGTGCGCTTCGAATGCGATGAGCTGAAAGCGCAGAGAGCGCAGGCTGAAGCCGCACAGGGGCAGGCTCTGGCGGAAGTCGACAAGATGGTGCGTGGCAACCGGCCAGAAGAGATCGCGCAGGCCGAGTCTACGGCTTTGGCACAAAGAGCGGTGTTTCAGGAAGCAAAAAACGGACCGCGCTCTCAGGAGATAGAACAGGCGCAGGCCGACTACAAGGCGGCTTCAGCCGATGCTACGAATGCGCAGATCTTCTTTGGCCGGATGGAGAAGCTGATTGCAGCAGACACGATTTCGCGACAGCAGTTCGATGATGCGCGCGAAAAGCACGACGCGGCAGCGCAGCGGGCGGAGTCGGCGCGGCAGAGATTGGCCCTGCTCGAGGCAGGCACTCGACCGGAAGATCTGAATGCGGCGGAGGCGAAGTTCAAGCAGGCTGAGGCTGCCGCGGTGCTTGCGCGGAAGGGATTCCGCAAGGAGGACATTGCCGCTGCGCGTGGCAGGCTGGCCGCGGCACAAGGCAGGGTCGCAGAGCTGGACGCGCGTCTTCGCGAGGCGGAACTGACCGCGCCGGCGGATTCGGTGGTGGAAGTGGTGAGTGTGCGTCCCGGAGATCTTGTCCAGGGCGGCCGAATCGTCATCACGATGCTGGAAGCGTCCCAGTTGTGGGTCAAGGTCTACGTGCCGGAAACAGATCTTGCGCATGTGCATCTGGGGCAGCAGGCCACGGTGCGGGTCGACAGCTTTGGGATCAGAGTTTTCGCGGGTCATGTAGGGCAGATTGCGTCGCAGGCGGAGTTCCTGCCACGCAACGTGCAGACGAAGAGCGACCGCGAGCATCAGGTTTTCGGCGTGAAGGTCTACGTCGACAACTCGCAGCAGGTGCTCAAGTCGGGCATGTCGGCCATGGTGCGGCTGCAATGAACGAAATCATCGCCGCCGATCATCTGACGATCCGGTTCGGATCCTTCACTGCAGTGAACGATGTGAGCTTCGAAGTGAAGAAGGGAGAGCTGTTCGGATTTCTTGGTCCTAACGGGTCGGGAAAAACGACGATCATAAAGGCACTGTGCGGGCTGCTGAAGCCCACCGAGGGTACGGGGCGCATCCTGGGCATGGACATCCGCAGAGACGCTGCCGAGATCAGGCGGCATGTTGGGTACATGTCGCAGAAGTTCGGGCTTTACGAAGATCTCACGGTCGCGGAAAACATCGCGTTCTATGCGGGTGTTTATGGGCTGGACTCAAAGAAAGCTGCAGACCGGACGGGTGAGGTGCAGGCGCTGACGGGTATCGAGCCGTACATGGGTAGGCGGGCCGGCCAGCTTTCAGGTGGATGGAAGCAGCGGCTGGCACTGGCTTGCTCGATCATTCACTCGCCGCAGGTCGTGTTCCTGGATGAGCCGACCGCTGGCATCGATCCCGTGGCAAGGCGCGCTCTCTGGGATCTTCTATTTCAGCTGTCGGGGCAGGGCGTTACCTTTTTTGTCACGACGCACTACATGGATGAGGCGGAGCGATGCGGCCGAGTGGGTTATATCTACTTGTCGAAGTTGATCGCCATCGGTACGGTTCCCGAACTGCAGAAGCTGCCGGCAGCCAATCCGCCGGGTACATTGCGCATCCAGATCAAGCTTGAGAATCCTTCGGAGATGCTGGATGGGATCCGGCATATGCGAGGTGTGCGCGAGGCGACAATCTTCGGACACTCGATTCACGCGCTTGCTGAGACCGACAGCATCGGAGAGCTTCAAAGGCAACTCCCGCAGGCGCAAATCGAGACCATCGATCCATCCCTGGAAGATGTCTTTGTTACCTTGACCTATCGCATCATGGAGTCGCAGCGATGAGAGACCTGTTTCGCGGTCTGGCGCCGGTGTGCCGAAAGGAATTTCTGCACATCATCCGGGATCCGGGGACCTTGTTCTTTGCGCTGTTGATTCCGATGCTTCAGCTATTTCTGTTTGGATTTGCTGTGGACACAAACATACGGCAGGTGCCGACGGTCGTGCTCGATGAGTCGCGCACGCAAGAGAGCCGGCGACTGCTGGAGGCGTTTGCAGGGTCCGATGTTTTCCAATTGAAGGCCTACGCTCGATCGCAGGATGAACTTTATGACGCGGTTCGCGCCGGGAGAGCGAGAGTCGGCGTGAGAATCCCCTACGACTACGCGCGACGTCTTCTCGATGGCACTACGGCAACCGTGCTGGTGCTCGTGGATGGCTCTGATTCGAGTGTCGCCGGACAGGCTATGAGCACGGCGACGGGCGTGGCGCTGAAAGAGTCGTTGGGGCGGGTGCTGCCGGGTGGGGCAATGCCTATAGAGGTGCGACCGTCGGTGCTCTACAATCCGGCGACGCGATCGGCGAACTTCTTTGTGCCGGGATTGATTGCGATTCTGCTGCAGATGATGGCGATCTTAATGATCGCGCTGAGCCTCGTTCGAGAACGCGAACGCGGGACGCTGGAACAACTGACGATGACGCCTGTCGCCCCGCTCGGGCTGATGCTCGGCAAGATGATTCCTTACGGGGCACTGACATTTGGCGAACTGTGCGTGATTTTGCTGGTGATGCGAACAATCTTTCTTGTGCCAGTGCATGGGAACGTTGTGCTGTTGCTGGTGCTCTCAATTCCGTTTCTTCTGACGGTGCTGGGAATCGGGCTCGTGATTTCGACGCGTGCTCGGACGCAGGCGGAGGCCTTCCAGCTTTCGATGGGAACGATTCTGCCGTCGGTGTTCTTATCGGGCTACATCTTTCTGATTGAGAACATGCCGCCGTTCTTCCAGGCGATCAGTCATTTGATTCCGGCGACCTACTACATTCAGATTCTGCGCGGAATCATTCTGCGCGGCGCAGGGATCGGTGAGCTTTGGGTGAGTGCTGCGGTGCTGGTTGCAATGGGGTGCGGTTCAACGATGGTGGCCGCGCGGCTGTTCGTGCGGCAGAGTGCTCGATGAATCTTGGGCTCGGTCTGCCGCGTTCACTCTGATGCGGCGATTACTTCGCAGATTTTTTCGATAGCGGGAACTTCGGCTCGGCTGCCGGGACGATGGCCGTTGACGAGGATAGAGAAGGCGACGGTCTTGCCGCTTGCAGCTTGCAGGTAGCCGGAGAGAGCGTTGGTTTCGTTCAGTGTGCCCGTCTTGGCCCAGAGCTTTCCTTTGAGTGGCGAGTTTCTGAAGCGCGTGTAGAGCGAACCGTCCACGCCTGCAACCGGGAAGGAACCACGCCAGGCTTGCCCCCAGTGTTGATGGGAGGCGTACGCGAGGAGGTGTGTGTAGGCGCGAGGTGTAATGCGATCGTCCATGCTCATGCCCGAGCCGTCATAGAAAAAGAAGTCGGAATCGGGAATACCGGTGTCGACGAGGAACTGACGGACGACACGCGTTCCCTGAGCGAGGCTGCCGTCCTTGGCGAAGGCCTTGCCAAGCATGCGAAGGATGAGTTCAGCGTGGAGGTTTTGACTGACCTTATTCGTGACGGTGATGTCCTGCGCGACCGGAACCGATGTGTGATGCGCGAGGAGGCGACGATTGTTAACCGGAGCCTCCATCGTTTGAATCGCTAGTGGAGCGAGGGTCAGCCGTTCGGAGCGCTCGCCGATGAAGTCGCCGGTGCCTTCTGGAAGCCGGTGCGCAGCAGCTGGATCGCCTTTTACCGCGACGCCGCGATGGAGCAGAGCGTCTTTGAATGCCGCTGCCGTGAATTCGGCGGGATCTTCGATGGCCAGTGGAGCATGCAGTCCCTGCACTGGGGCGGTTCCCCAAGTTCGGACGAGCAACGCACCGGGGCGACGCTCGAGGCCAGGATACGCCTTCTCGCCTGGCGGGGCCATCTTCATGTTGTTTTGCAGAGTGTAATAGGGCACGTTAGGCGTCCACTCTTCGAGCATGGAGCCTGGCTTTTCGGGATCGGCAGTGATGGTGAGTTCGATCGAGTTGTCGGCGAACGAGAGTGCAGAGATGGGTGCTCCATAGCCCCATTGGAGGTCGTCCCATGCCCAGGCAGTTCCGTAGGGTTCGTTGAGGTAATAACTGTCGTCGCCAACAACGGAGCCTTCGACGGAGCGCACTCCTGCCTGGACGACCTGCTGAGCGAGGAGATCGAGTGCTTCCATGGCGCGCGGTTCAGCTTGCAGTTGCTGAGGAGTTGGAGTGGCTTCGGGCTTCCCGGTTGGCGATTTAGCCGGTGGATTTGCAGGTGTGGGAGTGGCGGCAGGTGGAGTTGGCGGCTGATAGGGGTAGTGATGGGCGCTTATTGTGGGGTCGCCGGAACCGAGGATCAGGATATCTCCGTGAAGAACACCGGAGGAGTCGATCTCGCCGTTAGCGACAACGTTGGTCGTCCACGTGAGGGTTTCAACCGGGAGAAGGGCGTACGCGGCGGCGGTGGTTGCGAGCTTGGCATTGGAGGCGGGAGTGAACAGCTTCGATTCGTTCAGACCGTATAGGGGCTGTCCGTCAAGCGTAGTGACGCTGATGCCAAAGTCGGTTTGCTTGAGGGCGGGATCGGAGAGGACGGCCTGGATGCGATCTGCGATCGCTCCCTTTGAGGGAGCAGTGTGCGAAGCGGAGTGCGCCGGGGGCTTAAAAGCGCGATGCTGGGCGATGAGAATGGAAGACGTAATCAGGAAAAGCGCTGGAAGCAGCGCTAAGCATCGCGGTCTACGGAGCATGGAGGGAGTTTAGCAGGAGGCGATTCCCGTTGGGCTTGCGCTCATAAAATGAGAAGGCGACGAAGTATTGTTGCGGGAAGGTTCTCATGCCGTTCACTCGCGCTCTCGTGCATTGGAAGTTGAGGTCTCGCAGGCTTGAGCTTGGCAAGAGGACGCTGGTGATGGGTGTGGTCAACATCACGCCGGACTCATTCAGCGATGGCGGGAATTTTCTCGAACCGGATGCAGCAGTGAGGCGTGGGCTTGAATTGATCGAGCAGGGAGCTGACCTGATTGATTTGGGAGCTGAGAGTACAAGACCGGGGGCGATAGCCGGCGATGGAAATACGGCGCAAGTGAGCGCCGAAGAAGAGCAAAGACGGCTGTTGCCGGTGATTGAAGGAATTCTCAAGGCGAGAACTGAGGCGGTGATTTCTGTTGATACATACAAGGCCTCAACTGCAAAGGCGACTCTGAGCGTTGGTGCGGAGATCGTCAACGACGTGAGCGGATTTGCGTGGGACCGGGACATGGCAATGGTGTGCGCAGACGCGAAATGCGGAGTGGTGCTGATGCACACCCGGGGACTCCCGGATGAATGGCGGGGACAGCAAAAGCTAGCCGCGGACGATTTGATGGGTGCGGTTTGCGGCGGACTCTCACAGAGTATGCAGAAAGCCATTGAGGCAGGAGTAGCAGGCGAGTCAATCGTGTTGGATCCTGGCTACGGATTTGGCAAGAAATTCGATGAGAACTATGTGCTGCTGGCGCGGCAGGCGGAGTTGCTGGAAATTGGAAGACCTCTGCTGGCGGGCGTGTCGCGAAAGTCTTTTCTGGGACATACGCTCTCCGATTTATTCGGCGGAAAGCAGGCACCGGTGGAGGCGCGCGAGACGGCGAGCATTGCGGCGCTGGTTGCCGCAATTCTGCATGGCGCTTCGATCGTACGGGTACACGATGTGCGACCCGCGGTGGAGGCGGCGCGGATTGCGGATGCGGTTCTTCTCAACGCTTCGACATTGCGTGAAGCTTGAGGACAGTGTTCCAGTTGCGGGCGGTTCCGACAGCGACGATTGCCTTCTCCAGAGCTTTTCCAGTGAATTTGGTATCGGCTGAGCTCTCCGGGAAATGGAAGTAGATGTGGTTGCCGGCGAGATGATAGCGATCGCGGCGGGTCGGATACTTATCTACGATGCTCTGAAGGGCCGCACCGGCTGTAGGTGCGGCCGGACCTGAAAGAAAGGTGACGTGGACGCGCGCTCCGTCGATTGCTTCGGCAACGAAAGGATTTGCGCGGACCAGATTGTCCAACTCTTCATGACTTCGAATGATCACATCGATTGGAGCACCCGTGAGCTTCTTCAATGCTGCCGTTATCGATCGGGTGACCTTTTCCGCCGGGGTGCTGGAGTCGATCACCGCGTTGCCGCTCTGGATGTAGGTCTCGACATTCTTGAAACCCAGACCTGTCAGTGTAGAGCGGAAGTCGGCCATGGAGAGCTTGCCGTAGCCACCGACGTTGACGGCTCGAAGAAGAATGGCGTAAGTTGGCATCCGAGACGGCCTCCCGCCGTCCTGCCGCACTTCAATTCACTCAGGTCAGAGGTGTTCAGGACGATTTGTGCTCTGAGGCGAGTGTAGCTCAGGTGCATAAGAGCAGATCGAGTCAAAGGATTACCTGAACAAGCAAAGCCGTCATGAGCAAACGAGCCATCACGCTCGATGAACTTGAAGAACAATTTGGTGATGTCAGTGTCCGCTTCCGAGCACTGGTGGCATCCGCTGGCGCGGAGATTTGCGCGCGGCCTTCTCCCGAGTCGTGGTCGGCAGCAGAATGCATTCAACACTTGAGCCTCAGCTCGGACGCGTATTTTCCGGTGTGGCAGCAGATCATTGCTACTGCCGGACCTCGCAAAGAAGAGGTCAATGCACCCTACTCGGTGGACTTCTGGGGGCGAATTCTCTGCTGGATTCTTGAGCCGCCTGCACGGATCCGCTCCAAAACTCCAGCGCCGTATCAGCCGGTCGAATGCGGGAGAATCGACGAAGTGCTGGATCGATTTCTCGAAAGGCAAGAGCGTGTTGTGGCGGCGCTTCGCCGGTGCAGAGGAAGAGAGATCGACAAGGTCAAGATGGCGTCCCCGATTGACGCTCGGATCCGATACAGCATCTGGTCCAGCTTCGTCGTGACTGCGGCCCACCAGAGGCGGCATCTATGGCAGGCGGAACAGGCAATTGCCAAAGTACGCACTAATCAGTAACTGAGACAAGCAACATGGCATGCTGTGTTGATGCGCAACCGTTCTATTGCTTTTCGGAGGCGAGATAAGCCACGATTCCGCTGAGAAGAGCAATGGTGGCGATCGCCGGCATGATGATCCACAGGAAACCGTTCTCAGAAAAAGAGGGCGGGATCAGTGCTCCGAGATGGAGAGTGCCGGGGAAATCGGCGAACCATGCACTCCAGTTGCCGAACTGCCAGACTGCGATGGCGGCAATCACGATCAGAGTCATTGCGAGAGCGAAGATCTGAGCACCGATGATGGGGCGGCTTACCTTTTCGATCGCGGCGTTCCTGCGGCGCAGCTGAGCGCGCCACCAGATTGCGCCTGCGGGTTCAAGGCGGGGCAACTCAGCAGTGAGTCGACGCGAAACCTGGAAGGAACCGGTAACCAAAACCAAGTCAGAACAACTGCGGCAGGATGCAACGTGGTCGCGCAGATCGGCAGGGCAAGCCTGCGGCCAATGGCCGTTGTGCAGGAGATCGGAGACTTCCCGCTCGCGAGCACAGGTGAAAGGGCTCATGCTTCACCTCCGGACCGGAGGAGCCGAGCCATCTTGCGGCGGGCGCGAAAGAGGAGAAGGCGGATGCTGGCAGAGGCAAGCCCGGTGATCTGCGCAATTTCGTGATGGGAATAGCCCTCGGCGTAGGCCAGCCAGAGGAGCTGGCGGTCGCGGGGGCGCATTTGGGCCATGGCCGGGCCGAGAATCGCAACTGAGTCAGAATGTGTCTCGCCCGATGCCGCAGCAAAAGTGTGTTCCGGAACGTCGTCGATTGAGGAAGATTGCGGACGACGCCAATGATCGCGCAACAGATTGGTTGCGATCTTGAACAGGTAACGACGCGCGGCGACTTCACCATCCTGAGGATGGGCGGCGCAGAGGAAGCGAACGTAGGCTTCCTGCGTGAGGTCATCGGCGAGGCCTGGATCTCGGCTGACGCGAGCGAGATAGGCCCAGAGGGAGCGGGCCGATCGGGCATAAAAGGCCGCGAACTGCTCGTTATCCATCGCCGCGACGGGCGCGGTGCCGGCGAGCGACTGCGAGTCGCCCGCCAGCACGTTCGGAATGATTGATTCCCAGGACATTGATTTCTGCTTTCTCGGCTTCAGTGTCCGCACCGGAGATCACTGCCGGTCTCTGTAAGCGTTGCTGAGCGACGAGTCGAGGCGGCTCTCCGCGGTTTCGCTGGGCATCAACCCCAGGCGTGATGCGAGGAACCACGAGACGCCTGCGGAGATGATAAATCCAATTCCGGGCATCAGGACGACAGTTCCGAAGAAGAGCATCGGGGTATTCATTTCGGGTTCGGTGTGGCGCAGCAGAAGGAGACCGATTCCCAGCAGGACCATGATGATGCCGGTTTGAAGCGGGGTAAGAATGCGCGCGACTGCGCTCGGAACGCGCCGATGTTGCTCGAAAGCGATAGGGAGTGGGGCAGCTTCGAGGAACTTGCGGCCAGCTTCAGTCTGCATGTACGCGCCAAGTTCCTGATTCGTCGTGAACCGTTCGATGAGTCGGCCATGGACATCGCTCTGCATCTTGAAGATGCGGCTCCAGCGGCGGTTCTCGATGAACATGCGGGCGAGGAGAATGATGGCGACAAGGCCGCAGGCGAAGGCGAGGAGAGGAATCAGTCCGTCCCAGATGCGATCGAAGGACGACTGGGGGTTCTGAGCCCGGTAGACGTCTGGCCATACTGCTTTCTCAAGTGCTTCGTCGGGCTGACCGTCCTCATGCTTGAGGTGGGAGAAAAGATAGAACTCAGGATTCCGGGCGACCTCAGGGTGAGCAGAGAGGAATGCGGCGAGCTGCGGATTGTTACGCGCAACGTACTCCTGGTTGGAGAGGAGCGACGGGTCATGCGAGACGACCGTGGTGAGGGTTGGGCTCAAGCGAAGGAGGCGAATGAGCTCGGTCTGGGTGGACCGGACGTCGCCGTCGTTAGGAACGGGTGCGACGGCGGGAGCAGCCACGGCGGAGGAAGCGGCGGGGCGCTGTTGGGCGACCGCCGAGCCGGCAAACAGAGAAGTGGTCAGCACGGAAGCGGAGAGAACTCGGTAAAACAGGCGGCAATTCAACATTTCAATCCTCGAACGAAAGACTTGAGCGGCTCTTCTAACCAGACAACGGTCGAGGGATGGATCTGGTTAACAGGGATTTTCGAGAGAAAACCGAGATTGACGCGTTCGAGCGAGGCATTCCCCGTAAGCAGTATTCAAGGAATTCGCCGGACCAATTACTTTGTACCTATCCCCAGACTGTACTTTTGGATTTCGAAGACGTTGTAGGTTCCGAGAATCTCCCGGTCAGGTTCTGATGTCGCGGAAGAGGAGATAAGCAGAATGGATGAGCAGCAAAGCAGGCTTCTGGCGAAGCTGAAGAAGAGCTACGGCGATCCTCGGAACACGATTACGTGGGCTCTGTTTCTATGGACGTTTACAGCGATCGGGTTTTCGCTTTTCATGCCGGTGTGGCCGACTATGGTGCGCTCAATCGGAGTTGCAGCGGGATGGTCGGCTATCCACTTGATGCGCAGGATGTGAGTTCTATTCGTGGTCAGGCGAAGATAAGACGAAGCTAAGGCGTTTACCATATATGCACTTCTCCGACGTTGACGAATTGCGCTAGACTCCTGAGTCTGCGGGTCTTTGCGCTGTATGCGCGTTTTCTCCGCTCTTCGGAGGCCTCATGGCACGTCCCTATTGGTCAGGAAACGTTCAGATTTCACTTGTCTCATTTAGTGTGAGTTTGTATGTCGCGACGGAGAGTAAAAGCCAGATCAGTTTTCACCAGATAAGCCGGCGCACGGGCGAGCGAATTCGCCACCAGAAGGTTCTGGAAAGCGCTGCTGAAAGTCGGGAAGCTGCGACCGCCGTTGAGAGCGATGAGATCGTAAAGGGCTATGAGTATCGCAAAGGCCAATACGTGATCATTGAGCCGAATGAGCTGGAGAATTTGCGGGTTCCATCGAAACACACTATTGGGATCTCGCAATTTGTGGATGTGGCAGATCTTGCTCCGATGTTCGTGGAGAAGCCATATTTCGTGACTCCGGAGAACGACATGTCCGCGGAAGCTTTCAATGTTGTCCGGCAGGCGCTCGTCGACACGGGGAAAGCGGCGATCGGTAAGGTGGCATTTTCGGGTCGCGAACATGTTTTCGCCTTGGTTCCCGTAGGAAAAGACAGCCCCGGATTGATGGGCTACACGCTGCGGTACGAGTACGAGTTGCGGAAACAAGAGGACTACTTCAAAGACATCAAGCAGCCGCCTGTTCCCGCGGATTCGTTACAGCTGGCGGAGATGCTGATTGAACGCATGTCGTCGAAACTGGATATGAACAAGTTTGAAGACGGCTACGAGACGGCCGTGAAGGCGCTGGTGGAAGCGAAAGTCAACAATATGCCGGTGCCAATCGATGAGGCTCCGAAGCAGCGCCCGAGCAACGTCGTGAACCTGATGGACGCGCTGCGCAAGAGCATAGGAAGTGAGACGCGTCCGACGGCGGCCAAGAAGCCGGTCAAGAGCGTGAAAGAATCTCCCGCGAAAGGCATCGGGATTGTGAAGGCTCCGGCGAAGTCTGCGAAGCGGAAGTCGGCCTGAACGGGTAGAAGCAGGCCTGCTTCTCGACCTTATTCGTCACGAAGCAGGACAAGTGGATCAACGGCGAGCGCGCGACGTGCTGGAATCCATGACGCAAAGAGGCCGAGGATCAACATCGTCGCGGTTACTCCGAAGAGCACCAGCGGATCCTTTGGAGTCGCCTGGTAGACGATAAACGCCAGAACACGGGCGCCGAGTACGCCGAGAGCCACGCCGGCGATTGAGCCAATCGCAAGCAATCGAAAAGCACGACCCAGCGAGGTATGAAGTATCTGCCGCTGGCTGGCTCCCAATGCCACGCGAATCCCGAGCTCGCGAAGGCGCTTGCTGACGACGTAGGATGCCATACCGAAGATCCCGGTAATGGCAAGCATCGCGCCAAGCATTCCCAGGACGCCGAGCGCCACGCTTGCGACTCGGGATGCGAAGAGAGCGGATCCCATCTCTGAGTTCCAAGTCTGAATTTCTAAGGGCATGGCGGAGTCAAGGCCGCGAATAGTCCTTTCGAGGCTCGCGGCAGTGTTGGCGGGGTCTCGCTCGGAGCGTACTACCAGATTGGTTTCGCTTGTGGTGTGCTGGAGGAATGAGAAGAACATCGCGGGCATCTGGTCTTCCGTGAGGGTGCGATACTTTCCGTCTTCAACCACGCCCACAACTTCAGCTCGTTCTCCACCCCAATATTTGAAGTGGCCGCCGACTGCCTTATTGACTGAGCCGAAGACTTTGATTGCGAACTGGTGATTGATGAGAGCCACCTTCGGCGCTTTCTTGTCGTCGCTCAAGGTCAGGTTGCGGCCAGCGATAAGTCGGGTTCCCGCGGCCTCTAGGTACCCGGGCGAGATGCGGTAGCTCATCGCATCTGCTGCGTAGTTGGTGGGACGGAAATCAGTCGTCGCATCGGTGTATACGTAGGAGTCGCCGCCGCCGAGGCTGAGAGGGATGTTATCGATTGATCCCACCGCGGTTACGCCAGGAATGGCAGCGGCGGCCTCCAGCATGCGCTGCTGCATCTGCGGAACGCGATCGTCGGAGTAGCCCGCCATGCGGAGGTCGCTGGCAAGAAGCAGGGCATTCTGAGGGTTGAATCCATAGTCGCTCCGAAGCGAGCGCGCGAGTCCCCGAACCGCGACCAGAGATGAAGTGACAAGGACAGCGCATATCGCAATCTGGACGACGAGAAGGACATCGCGAAGTGTGAAACGACGCAGCCCGGTTGTTGAGCTCATGCCGGTGCGGATCATCTGCCATGGGTCTGCGCGCATGACCTGTCGCACTGGGACAATGCCGAAGAGCAAGCCGCTCCCGAGCGAAAGCAAAAGGGCAATCGCATAGGTGCGGATATCGGGATTGACCGGAACATTGATGGGAACATTGGGGATGGGCTGCCACGCGCTCAGCACGTGGAGGATGAGTACACCGGCAGCCAGGCCGATGACACCGCCTGCGAGTGAGACGAGGATAGCTTCTATCAGAAGCTGACGAAGGATGAGACTGCGTTTTGAGCCTAGTGCGAGGCGCAGAGCGACTTCCTTGGAGCGATCGGCTGCCCGGGCAGCGAACAGGCTGCCGAGATTGGCGCAGGCGGCAAGTAGGATGAGGGCGGCGAGGAGCATGAGTCCTGCCATGAAAGCGCGCGCAGGGCCGCCGAGGAAGTCGCCAATGAGGCCGGGCTTGGCGAGGCTGAATTTGATGCCGTCGTCATCTCGCGGGTAGGTTTTGGCAAGCCAGGACCCGATGGAGGCCAGGTCTTCGGTTGCCTGGGTCGGCGTGATGCCGGGTTTGAGGCGGCCTGTGATCCAGGGAGAATGATCTCCTCTGTATTGGAGCGAATCATTGCCTTGAATCATGGGCTGATCGAGGATCGGAATCCAAAGTGCGGGCGCAAAGAAGAGTTCCGTCCCGCGAAATGACTCAGGAGCAACGCCGATGATCGTGAACGGGTGCTTATTGATTTCGACTGCTCGACCGACGACTCCCTTGTCGTCGTGAAAGCGGCTATGCCAGTACGAGTAGCTCAAGACCACATACGGCATGCTGTTCTTGCCCTTTTCGTCGGAGGCGTGGAAGAAGCGGCCGAGCATAGGCTGAATCTCTAGGGCATCGAAGTAGTTTCCGCTGACGAGGTAGGGCCATGCGGTGGACGGGTTCTTGCCGGTGTCGATACCAACAGGGCCTGTGATCTGGCTGGCAACGAGGCTTGAGAAGGTTCGGTTGCGGTCGCGCAGATCGATGTAGTCGAGATAAGACTGCGAGGGGAACTTGAAGCGCTGCACGGTGTAGAGGTTTTCTGCGTGGGGCACGTTCACGGGGCGCAGGACAAGCGCATTCAGGACGCTGAAGACTACGGCGTTGGCGCCAATGCCAAGCGCCAGGGTGACGAGGGCGGTAAAAAAGAACCCGGGCGATTTGGCAAGCTGCCGCATGGCGAACTTCAGGTCGCTAAGCATGATTCCTGAGGTACGCACGGAAGCGAGCGGGAGTTCCCAAAGACTGTTGAGTTGTGACCAACCCTCGAAACCGTCGGCTTGTCCCGGCGCGTCGGCGCTTGATGACATTCGATGTCTTCAGGCTGTTGATCACGCTAGTCTTGGGCAACATGCACAGGAGGATAGTGATGACGCGTGGCGCAAGGTCGGGATCTGGGACTTCATGGATGCTTTTCGCCGCGCTTTGGGTGAGTGTTGTCTCGCTTTCAGCCATAGGTGAACCGATCGCACCGAAGCCTCCAGGCAAACTCGTCGATCTTGGCGGGCATCGGCTTCACGTGAACTGTTCAGGAGCCGGAGCGCCGGTTGTAGTTGTTGAGAACGGGCTGGGAGACTTTTCGTTCGACTGGCTTCTTGTGCAAGAGCGTGTCGCCAAGTTTTCACGCATATGTACCTATGACAGGGCGGGATATGCGTGGAGCGATCCGGGGCCGAAGCCGCGGACGTTTGCTCAGCTAAACCTCGAACTTCACGATGCACTGGAGAAGCTGGGCGAGAAGGGTCCTTTTGTTCTCGTGGGTCACTCGTATGGCGGGCCGGTCATGATCAACTTCGCAAGGTCGTATCCGAACGATACGGCTGGGTTAGTGTTGGTGGACTCTGCGCATGAGGGGATGAGAGTTGGTGTTGGAGGAAAACAAACGATTCGACTTGGAATGAATGCACAGTCGCGCGAAATTCCGGAGCCGCATGAGGAGATGGTTGACGCGGATCGAGCGAGTTTGAAGGGTGGCGATCCGCCTCCTGCCAAACTCGACCGCCTCTACAAGCATTTGCCGGTGCGGGAACAGAAGCTACAGCTTTGGGCGCAGGCGCAGCCATCTGTCGAGGATGCGGAGAACAGTCAGCGAGAGTGGTCGGAGGTTTACTTTGCCCAGTGGCTCGCGAAATCAAATGAAGGTTCGCTTGGGAAGCTTCCGCTCGTCGTGCTTTCGCGAGCGGAAGGTGGCTATTCGGAGGACCTTGATGTTCCAGCCGCACAGATGGAGCAGGAACGCAAGGAGGGGCAGGTGAAGCTCTTCCGGCTCTCGACGAACAGCAGGCAGTTCATTATTCGATCGGGTCACAATATGGAGTTGGAAGCTCCAGAAGACGTTACTTCGGCGATTCGCAGGGTTGTCGAAGCCATTCGTACGCATCGGGATCTGTAGCATCGGACCAACAGCTCTGCACGATGAGCGTGACGATCTCAGCTCTGTGGTCAAGAAATGGACAATGGCTGTTTGAATGCCATGAGTCTCGTGATCCGTCTTCTATTTTTTGAAACGCAATTGCGTTGACTCTCACAATTCCTTCGGGCTACACTCCCTGCGCCCTCGGCTGTTCCTTTCTGCCGTAGATCCAACCTGGAGGAAATTATGTTCCCGCTTTTGAAGCGTGCTTTGCTGTCGTCCGTCTTTGTTCTACCTACTGCTCTCTATGCCGGTGATTACACCTACCAACAGACAACGCAGATCACTGGTGGTTCTCTTTTAAAGATGATGAAGACTGTTGGGGTCTTCAGCTCTCAAGCGCGACACATGGGCGATCCCATCGTGTCGACAATCTATCTAAGTGGCAATCGGCTCGCAGATGTGTCGCCCCAACAGATACAAATTATTGATCTCGACAAGGAGACGATCACGCAGGTCGATGTCGAGAAGAAGACTTACTCGGTGATGACATTCGAGCAGATGAAGCAGGCAATCGAAAATGCACGCCAGCGGATGGAGCAGGAAGCTGCGAAACAGAAGGGACAGGCTTCCACCGCACAGAACCCGGATGCGCAGGACGTGAAGATGAGCTTCGATGTGAAGGTTCGGAAGACCGGCGCTACGAAAGATGTGAGCGGCCTGAATACGAACGAAGCGATCCTCACTATGACGATGACAGCGACCGATGCGAAGACACAGCAGTCTGGAAATCTGGCGATGACCAACGATCTCTGGATGGTGCCTTCGGTTCCCGGCTACGAGCAGGTGCGGGAGTTCTACCAGAAATTTGGAAAGAAGATGGGAGACGTTACGGCTGGGATGGGACGCGACTTCAGCCGCATGCTGGCCCAGCAGCCCGGAGCGAACCAGGCCATGGGTGACATGGCAAAAGAGATGCAGAAGCTGGATGGCGTACCCGTGATGCAGGTGATGCGAATGGGAACGACGACAAATGGGCAACCATTGCCTGCAGCGTCTGAAGCACCTCTGCCCACAGAGCCTGCTGGCCCGACTAAAGGAGAGATCGCGAAGGCGGGAATGAGTTCGATGATTTCGAGCCGTCTCGGTGGATTTGGAGGGTTCGGAAAGAAGAAGCAGACAACTCCGCCGCCGGACCAGACTGCGGATGCGGCGGGAGCTCAGCAGACGAGCGCGATCCTGATGGAGATGCAGACGACAACCTCGAACTTCTCATCCGGCCCCGTGGACCCCTCACACTTCGATGTTCCTGCCGGTTACAAGCAGGTGACTGCGCCGATGTTGGAGCATCAGCAGGATTCGAAGTAGGAGAATGAGTGAGGAATGGCGTGATTTGCGCTGTCCTCACAGCTTGCTTTGAACTAAGGGTTTAAAATCGTTCGTGGCGCGACAGGTTTTGCGCCAAACTTTTCACCCGCGCGTAGCAAAGCTGGCTGCGGCGGGTGTTTGTGTGATTTCTGACGGAAGCAGGCGGTTGATGCGAGCGAAGACGGCGGTTGTTCTGGGCGCCCAGTGGGGCGACGAGGGTAAGGGAAAAATTGTTGACGTACTGAGCGAGCGTTTCAGTGCAGTCGCGCGTTATGCCGGCGGACACAATGCGGGACACACCGTCATTCATGGCGAACAGAAGTTCGTACTTCAGCTCATACCGTGCGGAGTTTTGCGGCCGGGTTGCAAAGGCGTCATCGGAAATGGGGTGGTACTGGATCCGATCGCGTTTTTGAAGGAAGTTGCCAAGCTACGCGGTCTCGGGATCGATGTTGACAGTCAGCTCTGCGTGTCGAATCGCGCACAGGTAATTCTGCCGTATCACCGGATGATTGAACTGGCTGCTGAGAGTGCACCCGGGCGGAAGCGGATCGGAACCACAAGCCGGGGCATCGGGCCGGCATACGAAGACAAGATGGCGCGCAGCGGATTGCGGATCGTCGATCTGCTACGACCGGAACTCCTAAAGACTCATATCTATGCTGCCTGCAGCGAGAAGAATGCGATTGCACATGCTCTCTTTGGTACCGATCCGCTGGAGCCGGAGAAGATGTTCGAGGAGTACGCAGCGGCCGCTGAAGAGGTGCGCTCATTTGTGACGGACACGGGACGACTGCTGAATCAAATCCTCGCAAGCGGCGGTTCGGTCATGTTTGAGGGTGCGCAAGGGACCATGCTCGATATCGATCACGGTACGTATCCCTTTGTGACTTCATCATCAGCGACAGCGGGAGGGGCAGCGACTGGCACGGGGGTCGGGCCGACTGCGATTGGGACGGTGATTTCCGTGACGAAGGCCTACGTGACAAGAGTCGGCGAAGGGCCGTTCCCAACCGAGATTCACGAGGACGTAGGTGATCAGTTGCGAGCGCGCGGGAACGAGTATGGCGCGGTAACTGGCCGGCCGCGGAGGTGTGGATGGCTGGACATCCCGCTGCTGCGCTACTCGAACCAAGTGAATGGGGCGGAGTGGCTGGTCGTGACGAAGATGGACGTACTGGATGAGCTTGAGGAGATCCCGATTTGCGTGGGCTATCAGCTGGATGGGAAGGTGAGCGATGAGATTCCAGCCGATGTGCAAGGCATCGAGCGCGTAAAGCCGGTCTACACAAAGCTGAAAGGCTGGCGGTCTTCCACAGAGGGAATCACGGACTTTGATAAGCTGCCGAAAGCGGCACAGGAGTACTTGCGCTTCCAAGAGCGCGAGAGCGGCGCCAGGATTGGTATGGTGTCGACCGGGCCCGACCGCGACCAGACGATGATACTTCCGGAGTTTGCCGCAGCTCTAAAGGAAATTCAGGCCTAACTAGATTTCTGAATTGAGGAACAGCTCTTCATGATCAGCTTTACGGTCCGGATAAGGTTCGCCCAGGAAGATCGGGCGGAGATAACCGAGATTCTTCGCGAACTAACCGAAGCTTCACGTCTGGAGAGCGGTTGCGTTAGCTACAATCCACATTGGGTGCAGGGAGAGCCGTGCACAGTGCTGATCTATGAGCAGTACCAGGATGGCAAGGCAGAAGAGGCACATCGGCAATCGCCCCACTTCAAAAAATATGCAGTCGGAGGGCTCTACCAGAAGATGCTGGAGCGGAGTCGCGAAGACCTTGCCACACTGTATTGAAATGAAGTTCATCTCCCGCGACAAACCCCTCCTCCAAAGAAACAGTCAAACCTGTTGACGGTTGATCCATAGTCCTGGCCGGCACGGAACTTCTGGATTGTCCGTCGGAGGCGCGTGTGATCTCTCGCATTGACCCATTCGATGTGTCCCGGCTACTATCCCTATCGCCTATGCGAACACTCAAGGGAACGTCTTCTGTCGTCGCGAAGTGGTCTGTCTTTGTGGGGTTGACGGTAGCTGGGTTCGCGGCCGGCGACTCGTTGCAGGCGATGCCCCGGGCTGAAAAGCACGAGGTTCGACATCAGATTGAAAAGCTTGAAGACGCGTGGAGAAATGCCGTTCTTCACGGCAATTTTTCGGCGATGGATGGGCTGCTGGCCGACGACTACATGGCAATCACTCCGTCTGGCATTCTCCAATCGAAGGAACAGGCGTTGACAGCTCTTCGATCGGGCGCGATGAAGTTCAATTCGCTCGAGCTATCGGATCGAAAAATTCGCCTGTATGGCACAACGGCGCTGGTAATCTCCCGCGCGGAGGTCAGGGGCACGGGACCCGAGGGAGAAATGTCTGGGAGCTACCGATACACCCGAGTTTATGTGCGCGATGCGCGCGGGGTATGGCGGATTGTGAGTTTCGAGGCCAACAGAATCCGTGACCCGGGTGAACGGCGTTCATCAAAAGCGCAATAGCTGAGCCAGACGCTCATCGAGTCGTCGTAATCCTAAAATGGAATCATGCCTGAGCTACCCGAGGTAGAGACAATTGCGCGTGGCGTGAATTCACGCGTTCGAGGCGACCGAATCGTAGAGGTTTGGTTCGGTTCGCACCGGGAACCTCTCAAGAACTCCGCGTCCCGTCAGGCAAGAGGGTTGGTTGAACGTCGGATCGAGTCAGTCCACCGAACTGGCAAGCACATCGTAGTGGAATTGGGGTCGCAGGGCGAACTGAGGAACAGCGCGGGCACTGGTGAGATTGCAGCGCAATGGATCGTTCACCTCGGCATGACGGGACGCTTGCTGGTCACTACTCCCGACGCGCCAGTAGCAAAGCACACTCATGCGAGATTGAGGCTGGAGAGTGGACGCGAGCTGCGGTTTGTGGATCCAAGGCGATTCGGGCGCCTGGAGTTTCGCGACTTAGCAAAAGGAACTAAATTCGGTGGGCCGGGTTTGGAGCCGCTCACAATTGCCGGCGAGGATTTTGCTGCGCTGTTTCGAGGAAGAAAGCTGGCGATCAAGGCAGCGCTGCTCAACCAGACGCTGATGGCTGGCGTAGGGAATATCTACGCGGACGAGAGCCTGTTTCGGGCCGGGATTCGGCCGCGGAGGCGAGCGGGAAGACTGACGCGTGAGGAGTTGGAGCGGCTCCGGAAATCGCTCAAGGAGGTACTTGAGCACGCCATTCGGTTAGGCGGCTCGTCGGTTTCGGATTACGTGGATGCGGACGGCGCGAAGGGCTTCTTTCAGTTCGAACACAATGTGTATCAGAGAACCGGAGAGGCATGCCGAAACTGCGGCACAGCGATCAAGAAGATCGTGGTTGCCGGACGAAGCACGCACTACTGCGCGAATTGCCAGCACTAACGATCTATTGTTTTTTGAAGTTTCACGGGCTTTCATTACCAGAATCAAAACGGATCTTGCACTTGAATGGATGTAAGTTATTGAAAGGAAATGATTGTTGGAACGGCACAGAGATTGCTATTTAGTGGGTGCCAGTGATGTACCGGCTGCTGGAGAATATCCGGCCAGCCCGCAAACAGCAGGCACCGCAAGAGCAGCCACCATAGAGTGGCAAACCGGCGGGGAGCCTGTAGAAGGCGCGATGGAAAACCATCGGCCGCAATTGCTGGGAGGCCAGTGACCAGCGCAGGGACACGAAACGCCACTCAAGTCAGTGGCGTTTCGTGCGTTTGGGACATTCTCTGTCCAGGACCAGGTTCCTCGAATTACGCTTGTACCAGGCTGAGCTCGAGGCAATACTTGCGCGGTTTTTCAGGAGACTGTACTATCAAACTTGCCTATCAGGCGGCTGAGCGAACCACCCATTTGGGCAGAGAAGGCTCGCCGCTGACAAAAGATATCTTCGGACCACAGAAGCGTCCAATACTCGACCAGAGTCCGAAGGTTCTCTAGGACAGGCAATATCCAGGGAAACGCCGACCAGACCACCGATGAGGGTCGGAGGATCGTGCCGAGTCAATTACGGCTGGATAAATGGCCTGAGTATTTCGAATTGGATGTTTGGCCCTGAAGGCGCATCAGAAGAATAGGCGTCGTTCTTTGCGGGGATCCTGACGGCAATGAATACATTGCCGAGGGAGCAGAAAGATTGACGTCGTGCACCGGGCAGGAAAGGTACATACCCGCCGTTCAAAATTGTCCTGGGAATTGCATCGATACTGTGTGCTCCGAGAATTCGGTTCCAGGCAAGTTGTGCGCGGCATCGTCGCAGCATCGTGTAGAGATCGTCTCGCTTTACCACTCCACATTTCCGGGAGCGATGCAGCGAGCGCGAGGTAGTTCAGCATCCCCGAACTTGAAGATGCTGATCCAGAGTTTAAGTACGGCAACACAAAGCAAGTGCCAGGAAGTGCACGCATGAGTACAGAACCGACAGGGCCCCAGTCAGAGACGGGGCCGGTCCAAGCCAACGGGCAAGGACAGTCGCAAGGACACCGGCGCCGCCGGCGCCGCCGCAAAAACAAGTCGAACCAGCAAGGCGGACAGCAGCCGCAAGGGCAGGCGCAAAGCCAGCCCGCGCAGCTGTCTCAGCCGCAGTTGCAGGCTCCGCAACAGCAGGGCGGACAGCAGCCGCAGAAGCAAGGTGCTGGTCGGCACCGCAAGAAGAAGAAATTCTTCCAGCAGAAAAATGGGTCGCAGCAGCCTCAGGCCCAACCTGGAAATAGCATTGTCCCGCAACATCAGGGCCGGCGTAAGGACAGGCAAAGAGGCCCCCGGATGTTCGTTGGTCCCATGGACCACAGCTATCGAGTTGCGAACGGCAATGTGGCTGACGCGCCACCCTCGACGATCCCATTGTCAGGAAATGGGCACCATAGCGGCAGCAACTACTATGACGTGAACGCAGGGCCATCCAGCGTTGCGGTGCGTGCTGATGCTCCGACCCGGATTTTCTGCTTCATCGAAGATCTGTTCTTCCAGGCGAAGATTCAAGAGACTGCCAAGAAGTTGGGAGTGAAGGTCGAATTCGTTAAGGGCGAGAAGGAAACAATTTCTCGCATTACTGACTCGGCCGAGCCCCCGACTCTGCTGGTGTTCGATCTGAACAACCTCAATGCAAAGCCGATGACCTTGATCCCGAAATTCAAGACGAAGTTCAAAAAGGCTACTTCCATCATCGGATTCCTGAACCACCTTCAGGGAGATCTGAAGCTGAAGGCGATCGAGGCCGGATGCGATACAGTGATGCCGCGGTCTGCGTTTTCACAGAGCCTGCCTAACCTGCTTCGCAGATACGGGCTGGAAGAGGAAGACGAGTACGTTCCTCAGCCGGCGTTTTAGGTTGACAAAATCATACAAAGCAAAAGGGGTGCCAAACGGCACCCCTTTTCTTTCGGCAAGATCATGGCTGTCGATCATCCGGGAGGCCACATCATCGGGCGGCCGCCGAGGAGGTGGACGTGAATGTGTTCAACTGTCTGACCCCCATCAGCGCCTGTGTTAATCACGGTCCGATAGCCTTGGGAAAGGCCTTTTGTCCGGGCGATCTCCGCTGCCGCCCAGTGCAAATGGCCAAGAAGTTCGCTATGACTTTTCTCGGCGTGAGCGATGGATGCGATGTGTTCACGCGGGACGACAAGAATGTGAACGGGCGCCTGAGGCTTAAGGTCAGCGAATGCGTAGCAGCACTCATCCTGATATATGGCCTTCGAGGGGATACTCCCGTCGATAATCTGGCAAAAGACGCAACTCATGCTGAGAGTCTATATGCGCACGAGCCAGGCAAGTCAGCGAATCGCGGTCAGCTCAGCCCGATAACTGTCTTATCGGGCGTCAAGAAGTCGATGTATGGCCTGAGCAAGTCTGCGGTTGAAAGTACGAACGGACTCGAACGGTACCTTGATAAGGCGGTGTCTGCCCGACCTCTCCATTACCTGAACGAGTCGATTCGCGTGATCGAGGTCCATAACCACATACAAGCCAGTTGAACCGGCCACACCTACGACCTGACCGAGTTGGGGAAAACGTCCAAAAGCCTGATCAGATTTAATGACGATCCGGGATATAGCGGAACTCACTGAGCGCCTCAGCAGTTGAGTGACTTCCGACGAGGATTGGCCGAGGGCCTTTCTTCGCACAGGGAAAGGGATGCGACCTGACCGGGGCAGGGTTGGTTGGTATTGCGCGTCTAAACTGCTGATTGCGTTAATGTAAGTAGATCATTGCGACAGATGTAAGTTCTCGATGGCCAGAATTTGAGGGGTGGATGGCAGGTCTGGGTGGCTTCGGTGCCCTCAGGCGGGGTCACCAAGGCGAGGTCTTGAGCTGCGTTAGGTTCAGGGCTATTAAGTATTCCGCAAGTTATTGGCAGTACATTCATCAGTTGCGGGAGTTGAACGCACATGTATGAAATACCGGCCCTATGAGGCGGACAGTTCAGTTATGGCGATAGAATATTCTCAGTTTCCGAACCGCTCAGCGCTGTTGCACGAGTGACGACCCTACAACGTTGATGTTGGACGTGCGGAGTCGGGATCGAACGTGACACAGCTTCGCCGGTTTGATCCGGCAGGTGTTTTGAGGGTTCATCAGTGGCAACAACTCAACTTCTTCCCGTTTACGCCAAACTCACCCGGAAAATCCTGCGCCGCAGCCAGCGCGTCCACATTGTTGGCGGAGCGCAGATCGTGGTTGGGATGGATCGATTCTGGCTTTCCCTGCGCTGTCCGGTACACGCCTGGAGCTGGCCGCGCGCGGATGGAAACGAACATTTAGGACGCTACGACTCGCACCAGACATGCCATAAATGTACTTCGCGACGGATGTTCGATACACAGCAGTGGGAAGCAGGCCCGATTTACAAGAAGCGAGAGATTCCCTCGTGAGCTGCTGGAAGACGCGGTCATTGGTTAGATAAGTGCGAGTCGCTGGACTCAGCTTGTGTGATCGAGGATGATCTTCCATCCGTGTGGACCCTTGCGCCAGACGAGCGAGAAGATGCCATCGTCTTTGGCTGCGGCGCCGTGTTCGGTGCGGGCGAGATGGAACTTTCCCGTGACCAGGGCTATCTCTGATTTTCCGCATCCCGACGGAAGCAGCCGAATGTCGATGTCGGAGAACGTCAGCGTTCCCATTTGCTCGCGAGTGCTATAGCTCTGCTTGTAGCGTTCCAGGATCGGCTGGTATCCCTTGCGAAGCTTCTGGCCTATAAACGTGGTTTCGGGCGAGTCCTCGTAGGTTTGCATGAAGGCTGGAATGTCGGCTCGATTCCAGGCGTCGGTTTGAGTCTGGATGGCCGCCCGGATCGCAGCCTCCTCGGGGGGCTGGCTGGCGGGACTCTGGGCGAAGGCGGCTGACTGAATTGCAAGTGCAAACAGGCTTAAGCAGATTGTCTGAAAGACGCGTTTCATCGAGAGGTCTCCGGGCAGCGGAAATACGCAACCAGCTTACAATGACACTATGGCAGCGGCAGCTGAGAATTCCCCTCTTCGCGTTGTACACACGGTGTGCTCGCACGATTGTCCCGATTCGTGCGCGGTCCTGGTCACCGTGAACGAGGATGGCAGGGCGATCAAGGTACAGGGCGATCCTGGCCAGCCTGTAACGCAAGGGTTCCTTTGCGGCAAAGTGGCCAAGTACCTGGACCGGGTCTACTCGCCGGAACGGATTCTGTATCCTCTACGCCGTAGATCGGGAGTTGCGAAAGGGCCACTTCCAAAGGGGCGCGAACTAGAGTCTTTCGAGCGTGTGAGCTGGGATGAGGCGCTGGATTCCATTGCGGGCCGGCTACAGCAGATCAGCGACGAATTTGGACCGGAGTCGATTCTGCCCTATAGCTATGCCGGAACGATGGGAGTGCTCGGGTATGGATCGATGGACCGGCGTTTCTTTCACAGGCTTGGGGGCAGCCAGCTAGATCGGACGATCTGCGCTGAAGCCGGCGGACAGGCATGGAATTTTGTCTACGGAAAGAAGCTGGGAACGCCAACGGAGGATTTCAAGCTCGCCAAGCTGATCATTGCGTGGGGCGCGAACATCCACGGCAATAACATTCATCTCTGGCCGATGGTTGAACAGGCAAGACGCAATGGCGCGCGGCTGATCGTGATCGATCCTTACAAGACGCGGACTGCAGCGCTAGCAGACTGGCATATCGCGATTCGACCGGGAACAGATGTGGCTCTGGCGCTCGGCATGATGCACGTGATCCTTCGAGAAGGCTTGGAAGATAAAGCCTACATAGCGGAGATGACGCATGGGTTTGAGCGCCTTGCCGAGAGAGTGCGTGAGTACACACCAGATCGGGTGGCCGCCTCGACTGGCTTAACGGCTGAGGAAGTTGAGCAGTTGTCAAGAGAGTACGCTACGACTCGGCCTGCAGCGATTCGACTGAACTACGGGATGCAGCGTAGCGATAACGGTGGAGCGGCGACGCGGGCGATCGCCATGTTGCCGGCTCTGACGGGCGCCTGGAAACATCGCGGTGGGGGCGGATCGCTCTCGACTTCCGGAGCTTTCCTGTGGAATAAGCGTGAACTGGAGAGGATGGACCTGGCGCTTGACTCCCCGATTGGCAGACCTGCACGAGTGGTGAACATGTCGCTGCTTGGTCGAGCGCTGAATGCTGAAGCAGGAGAAGCTGAGGTGTTGAGCGGGGGACCGGCAGTGAAAGCGCTATTTGTCTACAACTCAAATCCCGGAGCTGTAGCGCCGAATCACAACGCGGTGCGAAGAGGGTTAGCGCGACCTGACCTGTTCACGGTTGTGCACGATCTGTTCTTCAATGACACGACGGACTATGCAGACTTTGTGCTTCCGGCAACGACGTTCCTAGAGCATGACGATATTCAGGGTGCATACGGACATTACTTTGTACAGCGATCGAAAAAGGCCATTGAGCCGATTGGAGAGTCGCGACCGAATGTCTGGCTATTCGGGGAACTGGCTCAGCGCATGGGGTTCACAGAACCATGTTTCAGGGACAGCGCGGAGCAGATGATCCGGCAGGCACTGGCGATTGGCCTGGACGGACGATCCAAGAACAAGGACATGAAGCATATCAGCCTTGAGGATTTGGAGGAGAAGGGGCATATACCTCTTGAATTCCATCTCGATCCGCAGGGACAGCCTTTCTTGCCATATACGAATGGTGCGCTGCCGACGCCTTCTGGAAAGGTCGAGTTTTACTCGGAGGCGCTGGCTGCTGCGGGACAGGATGGACTTCCCGATTATGTGCCACCCGTGGAATCACGGGGGGCTGAAGCAGCCAAGCAGTATCCGCTGGAGCTACTGGGGCGTAAAGCTGATAACTATATGAACTCCACCTTTGCGAATCTGGATGGGCACCGGAAGATGGAAGCTCGAACGCGACAGCGACTGGAGATGCATCCTGACGACGCGAAGGCGAGAGGGATTTCGGAGGGAGATCGTGTTCGTGTATGGAACGATCGTGGAGAGATCACTTTGTGCGCGATGGTGGACGGGGCCGTTCCGAAGGGAGTAGTAGCTGCCCGGCTGGACTGGGCAAAGCTGAGCGAAGGTGGCGTGAACATCAATGCGCTGACGAGCGAGCGGCTGACTGATATCGGGGCTGCGCCGACTTTCTACTCGGTGCTGGTGGAAGTGGGGAGAATTTAAAGTCTGTCAGAACTAAACAGAGGTTGAGCAGACGTGCTTCACGCCGGGCCAGGTGTGCGGCAGGAGGCTCAGACAAAGGCGGTACACTGGCTATATGTCGTCCTGGGTTGCCTTTATTATCGTTCTCGTGCTGGCGCTCGCGTACATGTTTATGAAGCGCTCTGGCCAGATCTCATCGAAGGAGGCCGCCGAGTACCTGAGGAGCGGGGCTATGCTGATCGATGTGAGAAGTGTGAACGAGTTCGACTCAGGACATATTCTGCAGGCTTACAATATGCCTCTGGATCGTGTCGATGTGCTAGTTCCGTCGGCTGTTAAAGATAAGAATAAGGTGCTGTTGCTGCATTGTTCGACCGGTGTGCGAAGCGGCCTCGCGAAGAAAAAGCTCGAGGAGTTGGGGTACAAAAATGTGTTCAACCTGGGCTCCTACGAACGTGCCGGCAAGATCGTAATGGGACGGTAACGCAGCGGGCAAAAGGACCGAACAGACAAGCGGCCGCCTAGCCATCAAGCAGACCTCAGTCTTTTCCTTCTCTCATCCTCAGCCGTAAATTTCCAATTTCATAGTTGCAGGCTCGAGCCCGGGTGACTCCGCCCGAAGCTGGATGCTCCCAGAATTTTCATGTGGGCGGACGATCACCAGGCATTGGCCGTGAAATGTTTTGCAGTGCGGCTGCCTGAAGCTGGAGACGTCTTTGGGATTGGCGTTACCCGCGGCAGCAAGTTCTCCTGGACCTTCAAGACTGAAGGTGACCGGGACGACTGCATCCGGCAGCGGCCGGCCCTTTTCGTCGGCAATCTGGACTGTGACGTAGCTCAGGTCATCGCGAGTAGCTTTGAGCTTTAGCCGGTCGGCGGTGAGCATCAGTTTGTACGCCTTACCGACAGTTTGAAAGGAGATTCTGCCGATTTCAGTCCCGCCCTGATAGGCAATTGCTTTGAGCTCACCCGAGGCGTATGGGATGGTGAACTCTGCTTTCAGCGCGTCCTTTTCGGTGACATCCTTTGAGCCGACTTCCCTGTCGTTTAAGAGGAGCTTCACCCTGTCTCCCCGAGTGTAGACGCGGACCTGCATCGGAGTGTTTTCAAAGCCGGGCCAGGTCCAGCTGCGTAACTCATCGCTCCAACCCCACATGCTGATGTGTTCTGAGTATCCGGGTGGGATAGGGCGCTGGACGGCCATCTCGACTTTGCTGCGACGCCATACGACATCGCGGAAATACGACTGCGGCTTTTTGTTGCCGATGAGGTCAATGTCGCCGCAGTAGGAGTTGAACCACGGGTAGGGCGGCGAGAATACGCTGTGAGCCTGTCCATTGGCGATGCTTGCATGGCCTATGCCCGATTCACCGAGGTAATCGATCGCCGTCCAGACAAAGTCACCGAGGACGTAGCTGTTGGCCTCGACTGCGTGCCAGTTCTGGTAGGCCTGGTTGGGAAACGACTCGGTGCCGGCCATGATGCGATCTGGATACTTGGTGTGATCCTTCTCGTATTCAGGCCACTGGTAGTTGTAGCCACCCACGTCAATATAAGTGAAAGCGGGCTGCATGTCAGCCCAGGTCTTGCCTGGATGATCCCACGCATGGCAGATCGCTGCGGTGACTTTGCGTGTTGGATCGAGTTTGTGGGCGAGGGCTGCGAGGGCTTTGCCTATCTCCACACCGTGAGGCTCGGCGCGCTCGTTGATCTCGTTGCCGATGCTCCAGAGGATCACGGACGGATGATTGCGATCGCGCATGATCATGCCCTCCAGATCGCGCTGCGACCAGTCCTTGAAGTAGAGGTGATAATCCTGCGGGTTCTTGTTGCCGGCCTCCCAGCAATCGAAGGCCTCGTCGATGACGAGCATACCGAGACGGTCACAGGCGTCGAGGAAATCGCGTGAAGGCGGGTTGTGGCTGGTTCGAATGGCGTTGTAGCCGTTGGCCTTGAGGATTTCGACGCGGCGCTCTTCTGCGCGGGGGATGCAGGCGGATCCGAGCGGGCCGTTGTCGTGATGAACGCATCCACCTTGAAGCTTCATCGCTTCGCCGTTGACGCGAAGGCCTTGCGCAGCGTCGATCTCGATTTTGCGGATGCCGATGTGCAGAGCTGCAGCGTTGATCGGTTTGTGGTCCTCTTCCAGGAGAACCTCGACACGGTAGAGATGTGGATCGTTCGGTGACCAGAGGTGCGGTGTGGGAATATGCAATGCGCAGGTTGCGGCGGCATGACCGTTCCTGGGGACTGTGAGCGGTGATGATGACTCCGCGGCGGTTGCACCGGCAGCATCGATTAGACGGACTCGAGCATAGGCCCTCTTATCGATTGTGGCGTCATTCTCGACCGTGACCTCAACGCTCGCGGTTGCTGCTTCTTTGGAAACTTCGGGTGTTACGACGGAGATCCCGTGTTCTGGAATGTGAAGGTCGCCGCTCACCGCGAGCCAGACTTTGCGGAAAATACCGGAGCCTGAGTACCAGCGGCTGTTGCGGCCAGAGTTGTTGACACGCAAGGCGACGACGTTTGTGCCGTCTTTCAAGTGCGGCGTAATGTCGAAGGTGAACGGAGTGTAGCCGTAAGGATGATTGCCGAGGTGGGCGCCGTTGAGCCAGGCGTCGCAGTTCATGTAGACGCCTTCGAACCTGAGCTCCGTTGTTTCACCTTTGGGAATGGGAGCCTGGAAAGCTTTGCGATACCAGCCGATGCCGCCCACGGTCCAGCCGGTAGAGATCTGACCTTCACTCTGGTAGGCGTCAAACGGTCCGACCCGAAGTGGATTGGTTCCGTCAGTCCAGATTGCTCCTCTGTCCCCTTCGGCAGTAGTGGGAAGGTCTTCGATGCTCCAGTCGTGAGGAACATCGAGTGTGCGCCAGGCGGAGTCGTCAAAGGACGGGGATTCAGCACCGGTGACTTCACCGCGATGGAAACGCCACTCGTCATTGAAGGGTCGGAGCCTGCTCTCGAGTAAAGCGGTGAAATCGGAGTCGGCTGGCCACTCAGCCGAATGTTTCGATGAAGGCTTGGCCTCAGAACTGAATGGCAAGAGAGATGCCCCGGTCAAGCCCGCTACAGCTTGCAGTGCTTCGCGTCTTGTCAGCGTTGCAGAGTTGTCAATCTTTCCACTTTCGTTCGCACGCATGAAGCCCACTCCTTCTCAGGAACAGATCATGCTAAATGCTCAGAGCGGAGGGTAGTCACGAGACATTGGCGAAGGGTTCTTCGAGCGATGGGCATTGGGGAGTGAGAAGTTCTGCACCGTTCTCGGTCACGACGAGGTCATCTTCAAGGCGAATGCCGAATTGGCCGGGAATATAGATGCCGGGCTCGTCGCTGAGGGTCATGCCGGCTGCCAGCCGCGGATTCAGGTCCCAGCCGTACATGTTGTGGTGAACGAAATATGGCCATTCGTGCCCATCGAGTCCGATGCCATGGCCAACGCGATGAGTGAAGTACTTGAAGCCAGGACCGTAGCCGCCATCCACGATGACTTTGCGTGCTGCGGCGTCGACATCTGCGGTTGGCGTGCCGGGTCGCGCGGCATGAAGAGCGGCAGTCTGGGCTCGACGGACTAGGTCGAAGACCGAAAGCATCTTGTCAGAAGGTTTGCCGAGGACGAAGGTGCGGGTAATGTCTGACTGGTAGCCTTCGACAGAGCAGCCGTCGTCGAGCATGAGTATCGAGCCTTCGCCAAGCGTCTGTGGCATGCGAGAACCGTGGGGAACGGCAGTGTATTCATCGACATTGAGGCTGGCCTCGCCTTCGAAGCCAACACGGTGATAGGCGGCTGAGATGAGCTGATGGACGTCGGCCGTGGTCATGCCGGGATGGAGAGACTGCGCCACTGCGCGATAGACGAGGAGGGTGGCGCGACAGGCCAGGCGCATACAGTCGAGTTCGTGCGCGCTTTTGATCATGCGGCAGCCAGCCGTGATGGGTGTGGCGGAGACAAGCTTCAGGTGCGGATTGGCTTCGCGAATACCTTCAGAGAATACGAACGCCATGTGTTCGTCGAGTCCGAGTGTGGCGTTCGCGAGTCCACGATCCTTTAGGCCGCGACCGAGAAGAGTGAAAGGGCTTTCGTCTTCTTGCCAGGTGAGGATGTCGCAATTGTCCGCGAGAGAGCCGGAAGCAGAAGCTCGTGAGCGCGGCCCTCTTCAAAGGCGGGACAAACCAGGAAGGACTTGGATCGCGCGGGAAGAACGAGTGCCCATAGACGTTCGCCGCCGTATAAGTGCAGGTTCGCGAAGTAGACAGAGGAACTGGTGGAATTGGCAAGTATGATGGCGTCAATTTTGTTTTGCGTCATCAATTCACGGGCATGCTCGATCCGGGTTTGGCGTTCGACGTTTGTGAACGGGCGGGACTGGGCCGAGAGAATGGGCAGCGACTCGATGGCGGATGACGATGGCGGCGTTGTGCCCGCATGCGCCGCCAGATGAGAAGCGCCGAGAACAGCGCCGGAGACGGCGAGGAAATTTCGACGTGAGATGCCGGATGAAAGAGGCATGGTCCTCCGCGGGGAATCGGGTCGTCCTTAGTTCAAGATTAGCGCGTGCATTCTGGAAGCGACGCCAAATTACCTTGACTGAGATTTCAGCATCGTCAGTTGACATTGGCGATTCTAGATGCGAGGCTCACAGGAAATCTTCAAGGGATCGGTTCTCGAGGGTGGTGGAGCGAATGAGAAAGACTGTGCTTCTCCTAGCGATGAGTGCATTGTGCATTTCGGCTGCATACGCGACGACAGGGGATGATGTTGCCGCGCCACTACGGCAGTTTATCGATGCCTTCAACAAGGAAAATACAGCAGCGGCTTACGCCACCTATGCGAAAGGCGAGATCTCGATCGTGGACGAGTTTGCTCCGCATCGATGGAGTGGCGTGCATGCAGCGCAGGACTGGGCCTCTGCCTATGAGAAGCATGCTCAGGCAACGGGCGTCTCCGATGGCCAGGTGAAATATGGAACGCCAACGCGAATTGAGCGCGATGGTGATTTTGCGTACGTCATCCTGCCAAATGAATATCTGTACAAAGAGCATGGCAAGCCTATGGATGAGAAGGGTCAAATCACGGCTGTACTTCACAAAGAGGATGGAGCATGGAAGATTCAGGCTTGGACGTGGTCGGGGGAGAAGCCGCACGCGGGGAAGTAGATCTGAATCAAGTCACACCGGCACAACTTCGCTGACCTGGACGACAGACTCGCCGGAGTAGTATTTGCGCTGGTCGGCAATCAGTTCGGGGGCTGTTGCTGCTAGAGCCGTGTCGAGATGGAGCATGGACTCGAAATAGAGGTGGCCGATGGCGTGATAGTGCGAGGGCGTGCCGGGAGGGAATGCGCCGATACCGCGATCGACTTCAACGCGCACGAGGCCGCGAGTTCCAAGTAGCTTACGGGCGACGACGAGATGGGGACCGAGGTAATAGTCCCAGTCGAAGGTGGAACCCGGTGAAGCGGGATAGAGAACGCTGAGTCGAACCATAAAACCGGAATACAAGGCGAGCACAGCCGGTGTCAATGAAAGTTGGCCATCCTGTTCTCACACTTGTCACGGTCAGCGATGTAAAGCATGTGGGCCGCCGACTATGGCGCAAGCGATGGTGGAAGTATTTCGACGTAATCGAGGGCAGCAGGGTCCGTAGCTTCAGTTGTGCCTTCGATCCGGATGTTGTCACCAGTCTTCAATGCAACGTTATGAATGATGCGGCGAGTTGAATTGTCCCCATTGGGAAGACGTGAGGGCAGGTTGTCTTCTGCAGACCAGTTGTCCACCTTTCGGCCGCTTATGAGGAGACTAAATTTGGCTACGCCTCCTTGCAGATCGAAGTACTGAACGGCGACGTTGAACGTGCCGGCTTTGCCGGAGTAGTGGAAGTCGGCAGAGCAAGTTTGCTGACTGTCACAGGTCAACGCTTTGCCGCGGCTTGCATCTTCCCACGGAGTGAGATCGATGACTTTATAGCTGGTCAGATGGGCGTCTTCCGCTTCAAAGCGGTTGGGGTAGTGGCCAGCGCGGCCCTGGTTGTCGGGTATTCCGCTGAGCTTGAGAAAGTATTGAGTGATGGCATCGCGCCAGACGATGGCGTGGCCGGCCTGATATTCGAGGCGCGGTAGCACATCCGCATAGAGGGCGGGGTTGAGCTTGCCCTTCAATGAACGCCAATCCTCGACGAACCGGGCGGCACGCGCAGCGCCATCGTAGTGCGAGTCGTAGATGTACTGGATAACGGTTCTGCCGTCGTGGAGTTTGTGCGTGTAGGGGACGTGGTGGAAGAAAAGGAGCAGATTGTCGGGAGTTGTTGCAGTGGACTCGTAGGTCTTCGCGACCTCAGGTGAGTATTGGCCCACGAAGCCAGTGCCCGTCGCCACAGTACGATCAAAACCTACGCCATCGTGATCAGCTTTATGCCATTGACCCCAGCCATTGCGCTCGCTTGCCTCGACGTTCGGGCCGTAGTGACTGCCGGTGATGTCAGTGAGGGTCTGAAGACCAAGAGGGCCGGTGTAGTTCTCGTAGGCAGGCCATGACTGCATCAGCATGTTGACAACAGTACGGACGACTGCGGAGTCGGAGGAGATGCTCTGGCGGGTCCATTCGGCGGCGATGTCTTCGGGCTTGAGATCCGGATTCCAGGCGAGACGGCCGAGGGCATAGAGGTTTGCGAGGGCAAGCGGTGAGCCAAGCCATCCGTTCTGTCCGACGCAGGCGACTCCGATGATTCCGCCCAGCTGGTGGAACGATCGCCCAGAGATGATCTGCTTTACAGGTGTCGTCGAGCCACCTACCTTCATGTCGAAGTCGAGGACTTCCTTCCACATGGGAGCGATGTAGACGAGATGGCGCTGCTGGCCAAGATATTCCTGCGTGATTTGAAGTTCCACGGCCTGGCTGGTGTGCTGTAAACCACCGAAGAGCGGAGAGACGGGTTCCCGAGCTTGAAAATCGATGGGACCCTCTTTGGTTTGAATGATAACATTTGGCGCAAACTTCCCATCGAGCGGATGAAAGATGTCGTATGCGGCACGAGCGCGGTCAGCTCTGGGGTCGGTCCAGTCGAGATGGTGGTTGTAGACAAACGCGCGGTAGAGGACGACACCTCCGTGGGAAGCAAGTGCGGCGGCAAGCATGTTGGCGGCGTCGGCAGGAGAGCGACCATAGCTGGAAGGGCCTGACTGGCCTTCGGAATCCGCCTTCACGGTAAAGCCACCGAAATCAGGGATGAGGGAGTAGATTTCGGCGACTTTGCTGGACCACCACTCTTTAACTGCGGGGTCGAGGGGGTCGAAGGTGGGGAGACCGCCGAGTTTTTGCGGGCTTGCAATATCGGCGGAGAGCGAGACACGAACGCCGTAGGGACGCATCGCGTCGGCAATCCTGGCAATTCCTTTCAGCATTTCTGGAGTGAAGAAGGCTGAGGCATTGTTGACGTTGTTGAGATTGCATCCGTTGATGCCGATCGAGGCGAGGAGGCGAGCGTATTCCGTGACTGGTGCGAGGTCGGCTCGAACGTGACCCGCGTCGAAGAAGATACTGCGACCTGCATATCCGCGCTCAATAGAGCCGTCGATGTTGTCCCACTCGTCTACCCAGCGGATGGGCATGGCGGGAGCTTCATGAACTTCAAGCGGAAAGCCCCTGTCGTCGCGCGGACGTAGGAGATTGAACGCTCCGTAAAGTACGCCTCGTTCGTCCCCGCCAACGATGAGCAGGCGGTGCATCCCGTTAGAGTCTTTGCGATCAAACCAGAAGGCACCTGGTCCTAGATCAGGCGGTACGCGCCCTTCTGGTCGTTGCTTGCGGAACTCTTCAGCGGTGCCGATGATTGTCTCTCCCGAGACTGCTTCCAATGCGCGGGGAGTCAGACCATGAGTTGACTTACCCGCAAGATTGCCAAGAGCCCTGTTCAGCTCTCGCATCGCGGATTGCTCGATGGCCCCGGTGCCCAGAGCCTTTATGTTTCGGGGGAAGAGAGTGCGGCCATCTATCTTCGGATAGTTGAGCCAGGCTTGATCGGCAGTTTGCGCAGTCAGAGGGGCGAGTGCGGAGAACAGAGAAGCGAGAAGCCAAAGGAATCCCGAAGAGCAACGATTTCTCACCGCCCCATTTTATGTCGGGCAGTTGAACCCTTTGAATTCGAGATCGACACGACGTCAGTAGCGCTTGGTGAGTGATTGAGGCGGCTCGCGCTTGCGACCATTCAGGAGCCAATCGACCGGCTTGCGGACGTCATCTTCTCTGGCTTCTCCCATTACGCGAGCAACAGGCTGGCCGGTTTCATCGAGAATGATGGTTCCGGGAACAATATTTCCGAGACCAAAGCTGCCGAGCGTATCGGTATCGGCGTCTACCCAACTGGCGAAGTCGACATGAAGTTTTGTTAGAGTTGGCGGAATCTTGCTTCGATCCTTCGGGTCATCGATGGAGATGAAAACGAAGCTGACGGGTTTTCCCGAGTAGGATGCAGCGACCTGCGAGAGGCGGGGAAGTTCTTCCTGACACGGGCCGCACCATGTGGCCCAGAAGTTTACGACAACGATCTGGCCGCGAAGGGCGGAGAGTTTGTGCGATTGGCCGTCGAGAGTTTTGAACTTTGGGTCTGGTACGCCTTTCGCAAAGACGAATTCGGGCCAGCTAACGAGGCACAAGACAATTACGAGGAGCTGTCGACTGGGGGAGGGCAGCATCTTGTGTGAGGATAATCGAAATTTGATCGCGGGAGCTCCATCAGAAGTTTGAGGTAGCGCTCAACATGTTAGGCGACGCACCATGAGTCGAAAGGCTGATATTTTCGTTTTGACGAGGCGCGCGGGGCCTTCCCAACCCTGTTGTTCGAATGCTTTGTCAAATCTTGAGGTCAGCTTCCCTTCCTGATTGGAGACAAAAGATGAAAAAGCTCCTGTTGCGGAGCGCGGTTTCTGCCGCGTCTCTGTCCCTGTCCCTTTTCTGTTTGCAACCAGCCGCACATGCGCAAGGTTGCGTCGCCGCCCACTCTCCTCAGCCGGTTATTTCGGGTCTTGATCCGACAAACCAGGCTGTCATCGCACACTCTTCCGGAACGAACTTTCTGCACGGCCTCACAATCTCGACTGGCTATCGTGTCTACAACTCTTACCGGCACTACATTGGAACCGACTACCAGGCACAGAGGCAGGCGCTTCACAACGCGGTTGTGAATCATGTAAATCTCTTCGAATTGGACCTGAACTATCAGCTCACTCCGCGCTGGAGCGTCATTGCGACGATTCCAGCTATGGAAGCGACACGCCATGGTCAGTCGAGCGCGACGAATTTCTACCGCTCGGGTGGAATTGGTGATGTGACGGTCGGTGCGCAGGCCTGGGTCTGGCGTCCACCGACAGAGAGTCATGGCAACGTCGCAATTTCCGCTCAGCTGAAATTGCCAACTGGAATCAACGATGCAAAAGGCACGACGTACGCAAAGAACGGAACCGCATCAACGCAGCCCTTTGACGAGTCGATTCAGCCGGGCGACGGGACGTATGGGTTTGCGCTGGCGACTGAGGCGTACCGTGAGATTCATTGGAGGACGTCAGCGTACTTCACCGGATCGTGGCTATTCAGCCCGCAAGACACTACTGGCGTTGCACAGAATCGTTCGGCCCCGGGTGAGAACGTGATTTCTGCGACAGACCAGTATCTGTGGCGCGGTGGTTTTTCGCGGCCGGTGACTGGCGTAAAGTTGCTGCGCGGGATGGCGCTGAGTTTCGGAGGGCGGATGGAAGGCGTGCCGGTTCGAGACGCGTTCGGGGCGAGTAATGGATTTCGTCGTCCAGGGTACGTGATTTCGATTGAACCCGGAATGATGTACAGCCGTGGGCGGTGGGGATTCTATGCCAGCGGACCGTGGGCGATGGAGCGGAATCGCAAGACCAGCGTGACTGACATTGCGAATCATACACATGGCGATGCCGCATTCGCTGACTACACGGTGATTACCGGAATCTCAAGGACGTTCTGAGAACACTGATCAGGATTCAATGGCTGGTGTTCAGATCCCGATGTCGGCTTCAAAATCGATCGACACACTCCGGAGGCCGCGGACGGCGTTGCAAAGATAGACACCGTCCGCGGCCTTCAGGTCGTTCAGAGTAAGAATCGTCTCCTTAATATCTTTGCGGGTGGTGAGAAGATGCCGGCGGAAGACGCCGGGAAGAACGCCGCAGTCGAGTGGAGGTGTGTACCACTGTCCTGATTTCTCGAGAAATATGCTGTGGGCTGAGCCCTCCGTGACTTCTTCGCGGGTGTTGAGAAACAGAACATCGGTGAAGCCTGCAGAATTGGCGGCGGCGTATGCACGCCTGTAGAGCTCTCTGCGTGTCGTTTTGTGAAGAAGGAAGCGGTCGGCGGGGCTCGTGCGGATTGTTGCAATACTGGCGCGCAAAGGCTGATCGTCCAGACCGGAGATTGGAAGAAGTTCGGATTCGATTTGAGTCTCACCGTTCGGACTGAGTAGCAGACGCACCTTTCGTGGCCGGTCATCCGCGAAGCAAGTGGCAGCGGCCAGCAGGGTGTCGCGAATCGCTACCCGCTCAAAGACAAGATCGAAGTAGAGTGCCGAGTCTGCAAGGCGGTTCAAGTGCAACTCGAGCAACGGATAAGTGCCGCTCCAGAGCATGGTTTCGATGAGCGAGAACGGCTCAGGAGAACTGGTCAAGAATTCAGCCTTGAGCAGGCACTCGCGGTATTCATCGGCTGGTTTGGAGTCGATGACGATGCCGCTTCCAACGCCGCCACGGGCACGACTTTGATCGCATTCCAGCGTTCTGATAGCGACATTGAATACCGTCTGTTCTCTGGAAAAGTAGCCGATGGCTCCTGTGTAGGCACCACGAGGATTTTCCTCAATCTGGCCGATGAGTTGCATGGCGCGTACCTTGGGCGCTCCGGTAATGGAGCCGCATGGAAACAGGGCACGAAAGATGTCTTCGTAGCTGACCTCGGGCCGCAGATCGCCAGAGATGCGAGAGGTCATTTGCCAGAGGGACAGATATTTTTCGACCTCGAAAAGCTGCTCGACTTTCACTGAACCGAATGAACAAACGCGGCCGAGGTCGTTGCGGATGAGATCGACGATCATTACGTTTTCGGCGCGATTTTTTTGGTCGTTCGCCAGCCACTCGGCTAACGTCCTGTCCTCTGAGGTGGTTCGGCCCCGAGGCGCGGTGCCTTTCATCGGCTGACTGGTAATACGGCGGTTATTGTCGATTCGGAAGAAGAGTTCGGGCGAGAAGGAGAGGATGTGATGTCCGGGATAGGTATGAAGGAAGGCCCCGTAGTCGACGGGTTGGGCCGCTGTCAGACGGGAGTACAGGTCGGAGGGTGATTCGGCGGATTGAGCTTGGAAGGGAAAGGTGAAGTTGAGTTGATACACATCACCGCCGCTAATCCAATCGTGAACTTGCTCGATTCTAGACGCGAATTGCTTTTCGTCGAGGCTGAAGGTTACGGTCGGTGAAGTCTGTGGGCTTTGGCTGTTGCTCTCCTGCGCGGGCGATGTTGAGAACGACGGACTTGAGTCGAAGGCGCCGGTGCGGTGGTCAAATGTGTGGCAGGTTGCGTAGATGCCGAAGTAGGCCAGGAGATCTGAGTCGCTGCGAGGCCTGACCGGAACGGCGGGCTCGAAGTATTGTGCACACTCGTAGGTGAAGTAGCCGGCTGCGAACAGACCTTGCTCAACTGCCTCTTCGATTTTTGGAAAGAGCAGTGCGAGATCCTGGATGCGGCGGATCTCAATGATCTGAAGAGGAGCGGTGAAGAGACGGCTGACGGAGGACTTGCCGGGTCGGGAACTATGAAGGAGTACCGTACCCGGCGTCTGTTCGATGTATTTGAGAACTTGAGGCGGCAGGGGATGCCAGGGAGTCATGCATCCACCTTTGAAACTGAGATTACTTCGTGACGGTCAGAGCCATGGTTGTGGTGTGCGTTGTGGCAGTAACACCATTGCTCGACTGTGCGGTCACCGTGACGTTGTAAGCTCCGGCCGGTGTGGGGAGGTTCGTTGGAGGCCCGTGATTGCGATAGTTATAGAGCGGCGAGCATCCGGTAGAACCGAGAACTCCGACAAATGCAACGAGTGCGATCAGCGTCAGTCGGCTCAGGAGTCTCCGTCGGCGAAAACTAAAGGCAAGTCCGCCGAGCGTCAGAGTGCCGGGCAGGAGAATGGCCCATGCGACTGGATGCGTGTCGCGAACTTTGACTGGGTCGGCTGACGCAAGGGACGGGGCTTGCGTGGCGATGACCATCGAGCTGTTGATTCCAGCCGCGGCACCGACCGGGATCTCGATATTTTCCGGAGTAAAGGTGCAGGAGGTCTGATCGGGAAGGCCGGCGCAGGAGATGGTGACGAACATCGGCGCGGTGAGCGACGCAGCATTGAGAGGCGTAACGGTAACTACCGCCGTGCCGGACTGACCCTGCTTGAGGCTGACGGATCCGGGAGCTATTGCGACCGAAAAGTCCGGAGTGGCGCCGGCAGTCGCCGCGAGAGTCGAGATCGCTGAGTTGGAAGCTGCATGGGTCGGATTACCGGTGTAAAGGGCGCGCAGGGAGTGTGAGCCGCCGGGGAGCGTAATGGTTGAGGTCGCCTTGCCGTCGGCACCAAGCACAATGCCAGCCAGAGACTTACCGTGGTCTGTGATGGTGATGGAGCCCGGAGCGCCTACGCCATCCTCTCCGCTCACAGCGACGGAGATCTTTGCCTGAGTGCGTCCGTCGACGTCGCGAGTATCAACGAGGAGCGAGGTCTGAGTGGGCTGCTGATTGAGGGGGGCTGCGAGCGCCGGTAAAGCGATGACGCAGAGACAAGCTGCAACCCTGTGGCGGAACATACGTATCACGTGCACCTGCTCCAAATATAGAAAGAAATCGTTCGATCGCCGGTTTTCGCGCGTACCCCCATTGTATCCGGCGGAGCCGGGAGGAGCGAACCGTAAGAGCGTACGAGAGTTGGACGGATCAGAGGCGATTAGGAAGCACGAAGAGTCCTGTGCCGGCGTTCATTTGCCGACCAGGACTGAGGTGCTTAGTGCCAGCGAAGGACTGAGTAATTTCAAGCGTGATCTGGATTGGGGGTCTCGATGACGGTGAGGACCTCGCGGATGCGATCCTCGAGTTTCTGGCGGGATTGCTGTTCGGCCTGGATATCTTCCTCGGTTTTTTTCTTGGTACCGAAGATGGAAGCAAAGAAAGTTGGTTTCCGATCCTGAGACATGTTTGCGGCTCTCCTGGGGTGAAGGTCCCTGCGTGCCTCGCCTGGATGTCTTACTGTCTCTTTCCTGGTTCCAACGGCGGGTACAGCTATGAACTTCTGAGTTACCCGTCTATGGTAGCCGGGAACTCGAAAACGTGTAAGGTGCTTTCCGTTACTTTGAAGAGAAGTAAGTGGTCACCGCGTTTCAGGGTACCTGTGCTTCTAGACTGGTAGTTAGCCGATGACCTCCATGAGTTACAGGGGCAGGCTTGCTCCTTCGCCGACGGGCTTCCTTCATCTGGGCCATGCGCGGACTTTCCATCGCGCGTGGATTCGCGCCCGCGAGGCGGGCGGTGCATTGGTTATGCGCATGGAGGATTTGGATCCGGATCGAAGCCGGGCGGAGTACGCCGAGGCGGCCCTTGACGATTTGAGATGGCTCGGCATGGAGTGGGACGAGGGACCCGATGTCGGCGGGCCCCATGCCCCCTATGAGCAAAGCGGCCGCGGAAACTTGTATCGCGCGGTCTGGCAGAGCCTACGCGATGGAGGTTTTGTCTATCCGTGCCGCTGTTCGCGGAAGGATCTGGCGGCAGCGCTTCGGGCTCCGCACGAAGGGGTTGCGCGAGCTGACGATCCGGAGGACGAGCCCATCTATCCCGGTACTTGCAGGCCGGTTGTCGCTGAGTCATCGACGGACACTTTCAGTGCAATGGAACCCAGCGGTTTGAACTGGCGGTTCCGTGTTCCGGATGGGGAAGCAATTGAGTTTGTGGACGGCAATCTTGGTCTGCAGCGGTTTACGGCCGGGGTCGACTTTGGTGATTTTCTCGTGTGGCGGCGCGACGGCGTGCCGAGCTACCAGCTTGCGTGCGTTGCCGATGATTTCGCGATGGAGATCACGGAGGTGGTTCGGGGGGCGGATCTAATCAAATCCACTGCGCGGCAGATTCTGCTTAACCGGGCTCTCGGCTATCCGAATCCAGACTGGTTTCACTGCGAGTTGATGCTCGACGAGCAGGGGCGGCGACTTGCCAAGCGCCACGATGCTCTGAGCATTCGCGAGCTACGGCGCAAGGGAGCGAGACCGGCGCAGGTATTGGCTGAGAATGGCTTCGCCAAGCGCTGATTGCGCGGCATCCTGGGCCGTCGGTTTTGATGGTTTTGCGTTAAGCAGCTTATTCTAATCGGTTTACGTGATTATTAGCCGTATGGGGCAGTGCGATTGGCTCGAATCAGGAAAGTCCAATGCCATTTTTTGCAACTAATAGATATTGCGTAGCTTAGGCGATCTGTAATTGAAAACAAAGGGCTTATATACTCGGAGAGTTTTTCGGACCGTTCAAATCACCGGCAATCCGCCTCACTGCTTTTTGCTAAGTTATTCATTTTATTAGTGTAATTTGTATAATCTTCAAAGCATAGGACTTATATCGCCAGAAATTTTCTCGGACGTGCGAATCGCCCGCCACCTGCTTTAACGCGTTTTTTATAAGTTCTTCCTTTTATTGATGTTATTTATATAATCTTGAAAGCAAACCCTTTAGACGTTCTCGGGTTCGTGCGCACTACGAGGACTCCTCGAACGACGTTTTCTTGATCACCTTGCTTTATTGACCCGCGCTGCGCGGCCCGGCAGCATGCATCTTCAGTATGAAGAAAAACGCGAAATAGCCTGCAAATTGCCAGGACGAAATTAGCTGCCGGCCTCAACCGGCATTACGAGCGGCAATCAGGCCGCGGATGAACTTCAGGTTGCGGCGCATGTCGGCGTCGACTGATGTGGGACTGTCGGTCTCAAGCTGGGCCCAATCTGAGAATCCAATATCGGCCAGTGCGTCGACGACGGCTTTGAAGTCGATCGTGCCTTCGCCAAGGTAGTGGGGATTGTCTTTGAGATGAACTTCGCAGATTCGCTCAGCGCCCAGCCAGCGGATCTCCTTCACAACATCGAATCCATTGCTGGTCGAATTTCCGACGTCATAGTAGGTGAGCACGGCTGGCGACTGGGCACGATCCATGATGCGCACGTTGTCTCGCGCTGAAATCGTGTCCTCAAGGCCGAGGATCACGCCTGACTTCTGAGCAGCTGGGGCAACCTCCTTCAAAATGTCACCGACTTTATCCATTTCGGCGGGAGTCTGCAGCGCTCCTTTTCCGAAGAAGGGCAGGAGCACAACACGCACCCCCATTGCCTTCGCGATCGAAATGGAATCAGCGACCCAGCGCTGTCCCAGGGGGTCAGACTTCAGGTAGTTGCGGTGCAGAACGTCGAGGCAGAGCGACTCGATTGGCAGGCCCACGCGCTTGGATTCGTCCAGAAAGGATTTCTGCAATGCAGGGTCGGAGAGAGGAAGCTTGTCTGTCCCGCGCCCGATGCTGATCTGGACGCCATCGAATCCCAGCTGCCTGGCCAGGGAGACAGCTTCGACCTTGCCTTCCTGTTTGAGGTTCCAGTCCGTAGCGCCGATCTTGAATTTCGCCCTGGTTGCCGAGGCGAGTACCGGCAGATGCATAGTAGCGAGGGCTGCAGATGCTCCTACGCCGATGAAGGCGCGACGGGTTAGAGATTGCATAGCGTTTCCTCCGGGACAGAGTGGAACATGGATGCCAACCCAGTTGTAAATCACAGGCCGGGTTTCCGTCTTGCGGGAGTTTCGATTGGGACGGATTGAAGGAGAACGGGCAGCGACTCGCTGAATGCGTCACGAAGGCAAAAATGGTCCAAGGGGCTGGTGATTTCCGATGTAACCTGCTGTCTTGCCCGAAAGGTCCCCTCAGGTTGCGATCTGGCAGGTTCCTGGCCTCAGTGTCCAGATGGCCGGTGACTCACTCAGAATCCCGAGCGGGGCAGGATTGACTCTCGTTACCCTCGTCCCTGGGCAGGTAGGATAATCACTTCGTGAGCATCGACGCGCAAAAGATTCTCAAGGTTCTCGACGGCTGTGCCGAGAGCTTTGACTTCCCCATGCTGGACAATGGGTACGTCTATCTGGCAGCAACACGCCTGTCACTCTATCGAACAAACTCTGAGTGGGCCATCGTGATTGAAGTTTTTGGGTATTCACCTCGCGCAGGATTACCTGATACGGCGATCTACACCTTCGCGAGTGCAGTTTGCAATCGAGACATTCCTGAACAGAATTCGCCTGAGTGGGTTTCCAATCATCTGGCGAATCATCCCAATGACGACGTCCGTTTCGTCTTTCCCATAGAGGAGGGCGATTGGCGCGGCGAGAATGAGCTTATTGCAGCTGGAGCAACAGACGTGATGGTGCGAGGCTGCAAGTACCCGATCCCACCGATTGAGCAGTATGCGGATCATGGCATCGCGCTGGAAGAACCGCCACGCGTGCACGTGTTCGAATTCTGCCGGTTCCTGGCGGACGTCGCCCGGGATGAAGTCCTCGCCACACCAGAAGAGCGACGGATCAGTGTGTCAGCTTCTTTGCCACAGATACTTCAGCTTGAGGAATGGTGCCATCCCGATCTCGTCAACGGGGAAGTCCCCAGCGAATCGGAGTCATTTAGACAACTTGCAGGGGTTCTCGCCATTGGCAACACGGACCTGTACCGCCCTTCACAGGCGCCAAATACCCACTGGCGGAATTGGCCAGATGGAGGAACACTATAGGCGCCTTCAGCAATCCTCAAATGGGGTGACGGTCGGATAGTCGCCGACTGGGTAGTTGGCAAAGAACTGTGTCTGACTGCTAGAAAAATACGGTCCAGCCTGCGGTAAGATTCAGTGCGCTCGGGACCCGGGGCGTGATCGCCGGTCCATTAATGTAACTGGCGCTGAAGTTCAGGTAGCTTCCCGCTGCAGCTCGTAGTGAGTAGCTCGCAGTGAGCGTACTGCTGCCCTGCCAAGCTGTCTTGCCCTGCATTTGCAGACTCTTCACAAGTGAAGTGCTGTATTCGGTGCGCGAAGCCACAACGGAGACGAGATCCGCGGGCCGCGAACGAAGTGGCGCTTCTTTGTAGACCCTCAACTCTCCGTAACGCGCATAACCGTTCAGCGATTCGGGCACCGTCATGTATGACCCACCAACGTACAAACCCTGATTCGGATGCTCAAGGCTGGACCGGAGCACCTGATAGTCGACCAGCGCAAAGGCACAGTGATTGCCCGAATCCTTTTCTCCAGTGACGAGGTTCTTGTAAGGCGTCGTGTTGTAGAGATATCCACCGCGAAGCCAAAGTTCATGCGCGTCCCTCGTTGCCTTACGGAGGTAGCCAGCTTCCTGAAGCAGGAGCGCTTTGTCTCCGTGAGGCGTGAACCGAAATCCCGTGTGGTTGCGGCGAACTTCGGCAGGGCCGCCATCCGGGTCCATGCTTCGCTGCACGCCAAACTTGAGGTAGGTGTTGCGTGTGGCTTTCAGACGAAGCGTCGCGCCGGGAGAAGTCAGCGGGAAGTAAGACATTCCAGCCTCATAGGGCAAGACCGCATACACACCCTGGCCGCCAGCCGCCGTCGATCCACCCACGAAAAGGCCGATGAAATCGAGGTTCATCGAGACGTAGCCGGCTTTGATCTGAACGCGATCCTCTCCGAATGCTTTGTAGAAGTAGAGATCCCAGAGCTGAAACGTCTTCGGACCCGCAGGTCGCCAGCTGACCCAGTCGAAGTCACCACCGATGTAGAGCTGAGCCTGTTTGAGGTGGAGTTGCCGGAGATCGGCAGAGAGGATCGGCTGAACCATGCCAATCTGAAACGGGAGCTGCCCGACATAGACCTGTTCATCCGCCGCTACGGGAGCGTGCAGTGTGTTCTGTGTGTAGACAGCCTGGGCAATCACCCGCAATGCAACGCCTCGTTCCCAGACTGCCTTGTGAAATGGATTGCTGGCAGAAACAGGGCTGTCTGACATGGGAGGCATTGAAGTGTCTCCGCCGATGTAGTTCAGGTTCTCGGGGTACTTCGCTGCCAGTGCGGGCTTCGGACTGGCATCAGGTTGTGCAGTCTCTGGCTGTTGTCCAATGCAGCTCACTGCCGTCGTTAGCAACAGGGCAAGCGAAAACACACTTCGAGCGTTGAATCTGTCGTGCAACATCTGTCGTCCTTCATTTCTATGTGGAACTAAGCAGTCATGGCCGCAGGAGCGCCTTAATCGCGCGACGCTCGTCCATCGCTCGGTAGCCTTCAGCCACCTGATCGAGCGGAAGCTCGAGATCGAAGACCTTGCCAGGTTGAATCTTCTCGGTCCAGACCATTTCGATCAACTTCGGCAGATAGCGGCGAACGGGAGCTGGACCGCCATGCAGGTGAATGTGAGAGAAAAACAGCTGCTCGCCATTGAGAGTCATATTGTGGGGAACGCCAACGTAGCTGACATGACCGCCAGGACGTGTCGATTTGATCGCCTGCATCATCGACTCCTGCGTTCCGACGCATTCGAGCACCGAATCTGCGCCAACACCTTTTGTCAGCTCCTTAATGCGAGCAACACCTTCATCGCCGCGTTCGGTGACTATGTCGGTAGCTCCGAATTCACGTGCAAGTGTTTGACGAGTCTGATGTCGGCTCATCGTGATGATTCGCTCGGCTTTCATCTGCCTGGCGGAGAGAACCGCGAGTAGACCAACAGCGCCATCTCCCACTACTACAACAGTCTTTCCGGGCTTGACCTCCGCAGCTTCCGCGGCGAACCATCCGGTGCCGAGCACGTCAGAGGATGCAAGGAGGCTGGGAATGCTGCTCTCGGTCGGTATGCCCGGTGTCGGCACCAATGTGCCATCTGCTAACGGAACCCGAAGGAATGGAGCTTGTGCGCTGCCGAAGAACTCACGATGCTGGCAAGAGGATTGGTAGCCGAGCCGGCAGTGAGCGCAGGTGTTGTCAGACGCAAAGAACGAACCGACTACAAACTGTCCGGGCTTCACGCTCTTCACTGCGCTTCCGACCTCCTCAACGACGCCACAGTATTCGTGACCCATCGCCACAGGCTGGTCGATCTTCTGGATGCCACGATAAGACCACAGGTCCGATCCGCAGACGCAGGAGAGGGCGATACGGATAACGGCATCTGTCGGCTTCTCGATTCGCGGGTCTTCTCTATCTTCGAAACGCACATCGTGCGCGCCGTGCAAGACGGTTCCCTTCATGGCGTCTCCTTTGTACTCTCTCAGTCTGCGCCACGAAGTCTTGCTTGAGAATCCAGAATAATCTGCAAAGGCTTGTGAATATAATTCAGGAATGCTGCCTGCAGATCTTTCCTCCCTTGCTACCTTTCTGGCTGTCGCCGAAGAGCGCAGCTTTACGCGAGCTTCCAAGCGTCAAGGCGTTTCTCCATCGGCTGTGAGTCACAGCATGCGGGCGCTCGAAGAAGAGGTCGGTGTTCGACTGCTGGCGCGAACAACAAGGAGTGTTGCGCTCACAGAAGCGGGAGAGAAGCTTCTCGCTAGATTGAAACCAGCTCTGACCGAAGTGGAGGAAACCCTGGGCCAGATCGCTGGGCAAAGCCACAAGCCCGTGGGACGAGTTCGTCTACTGATTCCACGCTTTGCTGTCCCAGTTGTGCTGTCTCCCAAACTCGGGAGACTACACAGGGAGTTTCCTGACATTGTTCTGGACGTGATAACCGACAACAGCCGCAGAGATCTTGTATCAGAAGGCTTCGACGCGGGTATTCACTTCGGTGAATTCATCGAGAAGGACATGATCACAGTTCGGCTTACTCCAGACCACAGGCCTGCTATTGTTGCTTCTCCTGACTACTTCAAATCGCATCCGAAACCAAAAGCCCCCCGTGACCTTCTGGTCCATAGCTGCATCAATTTTCGGCACGGGCCAGCGGAGCTGTACCGATGGGAATTTGAGAAGGGCAAAAAGGAGCTGTCAGTGGCCGTAAACGGGCCCCTCATTGTCGATGACGCAGAACTCGTAATTCAGGGAGCATTACAGGGAGTTGGCATTGCCTATGTAGCGGAGCACGAAGTCGCTCACTACCTCTCTGATGGCAGACTGGTTCGTGTGCTTCAGGACTGGTGCCAGCCCTTCCCCGGATACTTCATCTACTACCCGAGCAGAAGGCAGCAGACGGCTGCACTCACTGCGCTCGTCAGCGTTCTCCGGTCTCGAGACACACGATAATTTGTGTCACGGCTGATCGTCGGCCCGCTCCGTCGAAAATGGCCACGGAGGTGGCGGTTTTCATTCCTATGGGTGGGCGGGTCAGAGACCCATGCGTAACTCGGTAGTCGGCAAACAGTTGTAACTGGGCTGTGCGACGCTCCACGGGCTATCTAAGCGACGAAGAGTCAGAGTGTGGATTGTTATTCGAGTTTTGTCTTGGGCTGTGGAGTGCAGGAGGGAGAGGCTTTTTGAGGGGAAGCTTTGTTCTAGCGGCTCCAATGCATCCGAGGGCGCCAGGTGTATGCGGCAGCCATAAGGGTTCCCCAGCTGACAGTGAGATGCCAGTCCATACGATGTCCGTAGCAGCTATGAGCCAGGATCTGCACCAAGATCATTGTTCCGGTCCAGATGGGAATCTGCGAGAGAAGAAGCGCGGGTTTTGATCGGGCGAGGAAGACGGGCAGTTTCATGCAACTTCTTGTTCGACGCTACCGGAGGCAGGTTGCAGGAGTGTTAACCCGGAGATTCAGAGAAAGTCACTCTGAATCTTCCGCGACTGAGAGCCGCGGATATTTAGGATCTGCCCGCCGGGCCTAGGAGTTGGGGGCGAACCAGATAGCGTCGGGAGCCAGAACGCTCTCGGATCTGCGCCAGACATTGCGATCGGCAGCGATGCCAACCAACAGAAAAGACGGCAGAAGCAGCCACAGCGAAGCTCCGCTTCCGGAGTGGTCGAGCAGCATGCCAAGAAAGGCGCTTAAAAGAAGGCCAATGCCAAGGCGGAGGAGGAACAGTCTCGCTCTCATGGGAAGGAGTATGCGGGTAACCAACGACTTTGGACCATAGTACCTATGGGGTAACAGCGACAGCTTTTCGGGGCATATGGACCGATTTCAGGCCGCGTCGACTTCAAAGCACCAAAACAGTGCTTGACTGTCAGGAGCTGGTTCGATACAAATTCGAAATACTATTTCGAATTTGATTTGAGTCCTTCCAGAGGTTCTGTGGGGTCGAGGGTTCAGAAACCGAAGGGCAGTTATCCGGCACACCGGGAGCGGCAGCGGCGTCGGATTCTGGATGCGGCAGAAAAGCTCTTCGATGGACGGGGCATCGATGGGACTACGATGGCCGAGATTACCTCGGCGAGCGGCGTTCAGCCTTCGACGATGTATCAGTATTTCTCAAGCAAGGACGAGATCGTCTGGGCGATTCTTGGCGAGCTGATGCAGGAGAAGAGAGGGATCGCGACGGAGGCGATGAAGGATGCGCCACATTCGCTGGCCCGGATCACTGTGCTGCTGGAGATGATGGCGGACGATCTCGAGCGGAATCCGGAGAAGGTGCGGTTCATGGCGCAGTTCGATGCGATCTACGCGCGCGACTGGCCGGTGGAACGGCTGCTGTCGCTCGAGTCGCAGATACACCCGGAGCCTTTTCGGTTTTTCAGCGAGTTGATACGGGATGGGATTGCGGATGGATCATTGCGGCCGGATCTCGATCCCGATTTGACGATGCATGCCGTGATGAATGCGGTGATCGGGGCACAGCGGAGGCTCGCGTCGCTGGGAAGCAAGGTTGAGACGGAATACGGCAATCCGGTTGACCAATTGCTGAGGGAGAGCATTCGGGTGTTGTTGCTTGGAATGCAAAACTCGGGAACGCCGGCCGAGGCGGGCACGCGAATTAGCAAAACCAGAAAGAGGTCTTTATGAAACTGCAAGTTCGCATCATGATTCTCGCCGCCGCGATGGCGGGTTGCGTTCCTCTGGCGACGGGCGCGTCAAAACACAACGCAGGACGGCAGGAACTTGCCGCTGACGCCGGGTGGAAGTTCTTACTGGGGGACGCGAGCGGCGCGGAGGCAGTTTCATTTGCGGACGGATCGTGGCGAGCCGTGGATCTGCCGCATGACTGGAGCATCGAGGGTAAGCCAGTGAAGGATGATCCAAGCGGATCGGGGGAGGGATTCTTTCCGGGCGGGATCGGATGGTACCGCAAGACGTTTCACGCTCCGGCGGATTGGAAGGGGAAGCGCGTGAGCGTCGAGTTCGATGGAGTTTATCGGGATGCGACGGTATATCTCAACGGGCACAAGCTTGGTGAGCATGCGTACGGATATACGGCGTTCACGTTTGACCTGACGCCGGAGTTGAATTTTGAGGGCGCGAATGTGCTGGCGGTGCGAGTGGACAACTCCGCGCAGCCGAACAGCAGGTGGTATAGCGGGTCGGGGATTTACAGGCACGTGCGCGTGGTGGTGACGGAGCCGGTGCATGTGGCGCACTGGGGAGTGTTCGTTACGACTCCGGCGGCGACGGAGACATCGGCCAAGGTTTCGATTCAGGCACGCGTAGCGAATGAGTCCTCCGAATCCGGAGAGGTGTCGATCGAGACTGTGTTGCTGGATAAGGCAGGGCGAAAGGCTGGGAGCGCGGAGTCTAAGCAGAGTATTGCGGTGGGAAAGGAAGAGGAGGTCGCGCAGGAGATTGCGGTAGCGAAGCCGGCCTTGTGGTCGCCCGAGTCGCCATCCATGTACAGTGCTGTGACTACGGTTCGCAAAGATGGCAAGGTGATCGACCAGGTCACCACGCCGTTCGGTATTCGGTCGCTGTCGTGGTCTGCGGAAAAGGGACTGCAGCTGAATGGCAAGGCGGTAAAGCTGACCGGCGGGAGCGTTCATCATGACAACGGGCCACTCGGGGCTGCGGCGTTCGATCGCGCGGAGGAGCGCAGAGTGCAATTGATGAAGGCTGCGGGGATGAACGCGGTGCGGACAGCGCACAATCCTCCGTCGACAGCGTTTCTGGATGCGTGCGACCGAATCGGGCTGCTGGTGCTGGATGAGCCGTTCGATGTGTGGGAGGCGCACAAGGTCAAGTTCGACTACGGTAGCGACTTCGATGCGCAGTGGAAGCAGGATGTCTCGTCGATGGTGATGCGAGATCGCAACCATCCGTCGATCGTGATCTGGGGAATTGGAAATGAGATTCCAGAACTTGAAGTGGAGCGGGGAGCTGCGCTGGGGAAGCAACTTGCGGATCATCTGCGCTCGCTCGACAAGACCCGGCCGTTGACGCTTGCGTTTCCAGGGACGACGACGAAACCGACGGCGGAGGCTGTCTTCTCGCAACTCGATATCACGGGGTACAACTACAACATTCTTCCGACCTACAAGAAGGATCATGAACAACTGCCGTCGCGAATGATGCTGACGACGGAATCGTGGCCGTCGAAGGTGTTTCCGCTGTGGGAGGTATCGCACGACAATGCGTATGTGCTGGGCGATCTAACGTGGACGGCGATGGACTACCTCGGGGAATCGGGGATTGGCGCGTGGCAGTATGGCACTCCGCAGCAGGCCAAGGCAGCCAAGGGGATGGAAGGAATGATGGCCGGAACAGGAATGATCGATCAGATGTTCATGGCGATGGCCAACGGGAAAGACGTTATGGGAGATATGGCAAAGAACAACTCCGACCCCGCGTCGAAGGCCATGATGGAGCTGTTCTTCCATCCCTATCCGTGGCACGCGGCGGCGTGTGGCGATCTCGATCTGACGGGTTTCCGGAAGCCGCAGTCCTACTATCGCGACATTATCTGGAATGGCGGCGATCGTGTATATGCAACCGTGAGGTTGCCTGAGACAGAAGAGAAGAAGATCATCGCCATCATGTGGGCGGATTACCCGACTCTGCCCAGCTGGACATGGCCGGGAGAAGAGGGGAAGCCACTGGAGGTGGAGGTCTATTCGGGTGCGGAAAAGGTGCGGCTGTTCCTGAATGACAAGCTGATCGGAGAGAAGCCGACAGGACGCGAGCAGGAGTTCAAAGCGGTATTTCCGGTTCCCTATGCGCCGGGCGTCTTGAAGGCGGTGGGACTGCGTGGAGATCGCGTGGTGGCTGAGAGTTTGCTGAGGACCTCGGGGCAGGCGACGAAGCTTCGTCTGACGGCGGATCGGGCGACGGTGGATGCGAATGGCGAGGATCTGGCTTTTGTGACTGTAGAGGCTGTAGATGCTGACGGCCGTACGGATCTGAAAGCGGAGCAGGAAGTTCAATTTCAGATCACCGGGCCGGGTGTGATCGCGGCGGTGGGAAATGGAGACGGCAAGGATCCAGATTCATACCATGGCGATCGGCGCAAGCTCTACCAGGGACGTGCGCAGGTTGTGATTCGGTCTTCGAGGCAGGCCGGTTCTCTCAAATTGACCGCCAGAGGCACTGGGCTGAGTGATGGATCCGTTGCGGTCAATGCGAAGAGTGCGCGAGCGGTTGCCGAGCTTCAATAACGTGCAGGAAGAGGCGTCTTTCAGGAAGTTGAGAGAACCGTAACAGGCGCGACCCCGCAACTTTGCTGTGGTCGCGCTGAAGACGCCTGCAGAAGAGAGATGGGATTAGGGCCTGGGCGGCCGAGCAGGAATCCCTGGACCTCATCGACGCCCAGTTTCTTAATGAGTTCCAGCTGCGACTTTTCTTCCACTCCTTCGGCGATGACGCGCATGTTCATGCTGTGAGCCAGATCAACGATCGAGCGGATCATCTTGTTGGAGCCTGATACAGTCATCAGCTTGGACACGAACGACCGGTCTAACTTGATAGCTGCCAGGGGAAGTTCGGGCAGATAGCTCAGGCAGGAGAAGCCAGTTCCGAAGTCATCCAGGGCCAAACTCACGCCGAGGGCACGCAGGCTTTGCATTTTTTCAAGAGAGCGCTGCAGTGACCCCATCATGACCGATTCTGTGAGCTCGATCTGCAAGAGTCGAGGTGGGAGGCCTGTGCTGTCGAGCGCGCGGCAAACATCCTGCACGATGGTCTCGGAGCTGAACTGAAGGGGTGAGACGTTTACGGCAACCTGAATAGGTGCTGAGGGAGTTGTCTGCCATCTGACGGCCTCGCGACAAGCCTGCTCGAGCACATAGCGCCCGAGAGGATGAATCAAGCCGCTTTCTTCAGCTACGGGAATGAACCGATTCGGAGCGATGTGACCGAGCTGAGGGTGGTGCCATCGCGCCAAGGCTTCGAAGCGAATTATGTTTCCTGTAAGAGAATCGAACTCCGGCTGATAATGAAGGAAGATTTCGCCTCGACCGATGGCGCCGCGGAGCTGATTTTCGAGGGTGAGGCGTTCGCTGGCTACCGATCTGAGTTCCTCAGTGAAGTAGGCGACCCGGTTTCGGCCTCCTCGTTTGGCGGCATACATTGCGCTGTCGGCCTGACGAAGCAAATCCGTTCCGTGCTGCTGTCCGTCCTGAAAGACACTGATGCCGATGCTGGCACCAACCGTGATCTCGTGTCCTTCGAGGCGAAACGGAGTGGTCATGCATTCCAGAAGAGATGCTGCGACAGATCCGGCGTTTTGAATCTCTCTTATATCCGTAAGGATGATGGCGAACTCGTCTCCTCCGATTCGCGCCAGGGAATCGGAGACACGGATTCTGGACTTGAGGCGGGACGCTACGTCGCGCAAGAGGAGGTCACCGATGCTATGGCCGAGGCTGTCGTTGACCAGCTTGAAGCCATCGAGATCGATGTAGAGCAGAGCCATGAGCTGCTGCTTTCTTCGGGCAGTGGCGATGGCAATGGTGAGAAATTCGGTGAAAAGGCGGCGGTTGGGCAAGCCGGTCAGTGAATCGGTGCGAGCCTGCTCCTGGAGGCGCTCGTCTGCGAGCTTGGCCAGGCGATTGCGGCGCTGAAGCTCGGTGATCATGGAGTTAAACCCCAGGGCGAGCTGCGCGATGTCTTTGCTGCCCCAGACTCGAACGTGGGCGTCGAAGCTCCCTTCTGCGGTGACCTTGTGCATCGCTCGAGCGAGGCTCCTGATCGGGCGGGAGATCCGGTACTGTAGTACCGATCCGGAGGCGCCGGCGATTGCAAGGGATATCAGAGCGAGCAGAAGAAACGTGATGATGAGGCGGTGCTCCTGGGCCGCAATGTCGCGCAAATCCGAAGTGAGAATTATGGATCCAACGTATTTATCGCCACGAAGAGCAGGACGGAGAGCCCGGCGGTAGTGGGGGCCAAGAGATGTTATCTGTGCCGATCGGGCAGGGCAGAAGGTGTCGCCCGTGGTGCGGCGGTATTCGGCGAAGAGGGCGCCGGAGCCGGAATACAGGCAGGAGGAGAGGATGTGCGGCTCTCTGCGAAGCGCCTGAAGAACATTCTCGGCAGCATCTCTGTCCTCGAAATCGAGAGGGGCAGTGGAGTTCTGGGCGATGATGTCGGCGAGAGTTGCAAGCTGAGCATCGAGTTGCGCGAGGAGTCGGTCGCGGTTGAGCCTAACCGAGACCATGCTGAAGACGGCCAGGGCGGCGCAACTGGCGATGAGAACCACAATCATGATGTCAGTGGCGAGGCTGGTGGACAGGGCTCGCTTCATTTCAGTTTCGCCTCCCTGCAGGGAGAGAGATCCGATAGAAGTGTCGGCGAATCAAAGGCTTTGAGCGCATTGTCGCCGTAGTGGGGGCCGTGACAGGCATCGCGAGGGCAAAAATCTGCCACCATTGAGTCGTGATTTTCGCCCGCTGTACTTTTTCAATGAGTCTGGCCACGCTTTGCTACCTTCCATGGGTCTGGCAGTTTCCCTTGCAAGCTGTCCCGCGCGGAGTCAGCAATCCTTGATTGATCTATCGACAGGACCCGCAAGCAGGTTCAGCGGGTGGAGGCGGGACGACTGTGGTAAGCCACGTCACATGGTTTTTGTAAAGATATAACGAAGCGTTTGTGGGATATACGAACAACCTGTCAGGCCTGAGAATAGTCACTAGTGTAGAGGTCCACCTTCCGAGTAAACCACCGAATGATCATCGAAGTGCAACACCTTTCCCCGGCGAAGTTGTTGACGCTGTATCTGGCGGTCTTGTGTCTTGTTTCTGGTGGGGTCTACGGACAGGCGAACCATGGGGAGTTGCGGCTGCATGTGACAGATCCGTCGGGCGGGGGCGTCCGGGCGACTGTCCATTTGTCGAGCGAAGCTAACCAGTACCGCGCGGATCTGGAAACGGACAAGCAGGGAAGAGTGGATGCCGCCAGGCTGCCGTACGGGATCTATCGGCTGGATGTGGATCAGGCGGGATTCGCAGCGGTGAGCGAGACGATTTCAATTCGTTCGAGCATTCCGCTCAAGCATTCGATTGCGCTCAGACTTGCGACGGTGGAGGAGACGATTTCGGTGCAGGCGGCGAGCACGCTGATCGATCCGGAACAGCCGGGAAATGTGGATCAGGTGGGCGCTACATCGATTCAGCGGCGGCTGGGGTCGATTCCGGGAAGGTCATTGCAGGACCTTGTGAACTCGCAACCGGGGTGGCTTTTTGAAGGGAATGCGGTGCTGCACCCGCGAGGGTCGGAGAATCAGACGCAATTCGTGGTGGACGGCATTCCGTTGACAGACAACAGGTCACCCAGCTTCGGGCCGGAGATTGGGGCTGATGACGTGGAGTCGCTGAGCATTTATACGGCTGGGATTCCGGCGGAGTATGGCAGAAAGCTGGGCGGCGTGGTTGAGGTGAATACGGAGCGGAATGCGCAGCCGGGATTTCATGGAGATTTGGGACTGGCAGGCGGAAGCTTCGGTAGCGGAAGTGCGTTTGCGCAGGGGCAGTATACGTCTGGCAAGAACACGCTAGGCGCGAGCGCGAGCGGAGGCAGAACCGATCATTATCTCAATCCGGTGGTGCCGCAGAACTATTCGAACAGAGGAACGCTGGGGGACTTCTCGGGACGGTTTGAGCGCGATGTAACGAGCAACGACCGCGTAAGCATGACGGTGCGGCATGAGTTATCACGGTATGACATTCCCAACGAGCTGATCCAGCAGGCAGCGGGCCAGAGGCAGACAGCAGACAACATCGAGACGATGGGGATCGCGTCGTATGAGCACACCTTCTCGCCGCGGACGCTTGCGCGTTTTGCAGGAATGGTGCGGGAGAACGCGAATGATTTCAATTCGAATCCGGAGTCGACACCGGTGGAGGTGTTTCAGCACAACCGGTTTCGTGAAGGGTATTTCAGAGCAACGCTAACCGCGAGCAGAGGAATACACGAGTGGAAGACAGGGTTTGAGTCGGACAATACATTTCTTCACGAAAACACGAGCTACGAGATCACGGATCCAAGCCGGTTTGATGACGGGACCCCGCTCACATTTGGATTTGCGGGGGAAAGGCCGGATTTGGAGCAGTCTATTTTTGTTCAGGACCTGATCCACCTGGGGAAATGGTCGATCAACGCGGGATTGAGATGGGATCACTACCAGCTGCTGGTGAATCGGCAAAGCGTGCAACCGCGATTTGCAATCTCGAGGCATTTCGATTCGACGGATTCGATCTTGCATTTCTCGTATGACCGGGTTTTTCAGACGCCATCGTCACAGAATATTTTGCTTTCAAGCTCGGCAGAGATTGAAGCGCTGGATCCAACGGCCTTTTTGCGGCTGCCTGTTGAACCTTCCGTGGGAGATTACTTCGAGGGCGGATGGACGCAGAGCGTGCTGGGTAAGGCGAAGCTGGATGTCAATTATTTCCGGCGGGTGGTGAACAACTTCGCGGATGACGATCAGGTTGAGAATACGAGCATCAGCTTTCCGATCTCGTTCCGGAAGGCGATCGTTTACGGAGCAGAGGGAAAGCTGGACATTCCGGCATGGCGGAAGGTTTCGGGATTTCTCAGCTACTCATACCAGGTTGGGAACTCGTGGAATCCGGTGACGGGCGGGTTGTTTCTTGGAGATAGCGCGACCGATGCGACGACAAATCTGACTGGACATTTTCCGTCAACGCAGGATCAGCGCAATACCCTCCGCGGTCAGGTCAGGTATCAGGCTCATCCGCGGTTCTGGATGGCGGGAGGGGTGCAGTATGACTCAGGGCTGCCGTTCGAATTTGATGGCGATCCGGATACTGTGCTGGCGCAGTACGGGAGGCAGGTGCTGGATCGGATCAATTTCGATCGCGGGCGCATTCTGCCGGCGTTTCAGGTGAATGCATCGGCGGGGGCGGAGTTGTATCGTCGCGGCGACAAGGTGAATGTGCGACTGCAGGCGGATGGGCAGAACCTGAACAATGTGCTGGACGTGATTGATTTTGGAGGGTTGTTTTCAGGGAATGCGATTGGGCCGCCGCGGAGTTTTTTTGTGAGGTTGACGGGGACGTTTTGAGGCGAAACCGAGACGGAGATTACAGTCTCGGCCAGCTCTCTGGGGTGCTGTTTGATGAGCAGTCGTTCGCGGCTATGGATTGGCAAACAGGAAGTTTGCGTCCCACGGTTCAAAGCGGTGACTGTGAACGGCGTCTCTCAATGTCGGGATGTCCTGAACTGAGTTATCCCGCAACCTAGCGGTCCACACGCCACCATTTCCTCTGTGCGAGAAAACAGCGGCGTTGGTTGTATCCTCGAGTCCTCCTCGTTTGAAGATAAGTACTGCACGTTCTCCAGCTAAGCCCACAAGCACCAGTTTTTTGTTCGGAACGCCGGGAATGATTCCATCGGTGCTCCTCTTCTGCCCGGGGTTCACCATCGTGAACGGCTCATTTGAAAGTGTGGTGTAGTCAGCTTTGACTTCCGGTGGGATTTGCTGAACCCTTCGAATCACCTGGAAATTAGCGGAGAGAATCTCGTCGACCTCGGCGGAAGTCAATGTACGTGCATTTTTCGGGAGTGGAGCGACTTTGAATGGCGGTGCGAGGTAATACGCTCGGTAGGAGAACACGAGCCCGACGAGAAGGATGAGTGCGGCTGCAGAGCCAATTGCAGACCGTTTGCGTGATGTCGTCACAGACAAGAATCTACACCCTCCTTCAGTTGCTGGCGATTGTCATTGCCCGGAGACCAGGCGACTTCTTGGCGTAAACGAAGAGCAACTGCGGGTTCCTCCACTACGGTCGCCAGAGGCGACCTCCGGTCGGAATGACGCTCATTTTGAGGATTCAGTTTCCCCGTTTCAACTCGCGTTTCAGGTTTGTGACGGACGGTAACAGATCCCTGTTGTTTTCCTAAAGGAAATATGTAAGCCTTCTTTGGGAAAGCTACAGGTGCAGGCCGATGGGCGAAAAGACGGATGTGAAGCAGGGGACGCTGGCACTGATGGTGTTGAAGACGCTGGACGTGCTGGGTCCGCTGCACGGATGGGGTATAGCTCGGCGGATCGAGCAGATCAGCGGAGATCTGCTGTCGGTGAACCAGGGAACGCTGTATCCTCTGCTGCTGAGACTGGAGCAAGAAGGATCGATTGATTCGGACTGGGGCGCTTCGGAGAACAATCGCAGGGCACGTTATTACAAGCTGACGAGAGCCGGACGGAGGGAGCTGCAGAACGAAGTGCAGGAGTGGCAGCAAACGACGGAGATCATGGCGCGGTTTCTTGCTGCCAAGGCGGAGGAATTGTGATGAAGCTTCTCCGGCGCATGTGGAACAAGACGGGGAATTTCGCGACGGGACGGAGCGGCCAGCAACGGCTACGCGAGGAGATGGAAGAGCACGTTGCGATGCAGACTCAGGAGAATTTGCGCGCCGGAATGACGCAGATCGAGGCGCGAAGACAAGCGCTCTTGAAATGGGGCGCGAGAGAAGCTGTGCGCGAACAGTACCACGCGGAGAAAGGATTGCCGCTGTTGGAGACGATGTTGCAGGATGTGCGGTTCGCGGGGAGGATGCTCAGGAAGTCGCCGGTGTTCTCGATGGTTGCAGTGCTGACACTGGCGCTCGGGATCGGGGCAAATGCGGCAATCTTCACGCTGATCAATGCCTTGTTGCTGAAGAATCTGCCGGTGGCGGATCCAAAGACGCTGGTGCGACTGGGGAACGATAACGCCTGCTGCGTTGGGATTGGTTGGCAGGATGACGGCGAGTACTCGTTTTTTTCGACCGACAGCTACCAGTACCTTCGGAAGAATGTGCCGGAGTTCGAGGATCTGGCGGCGATGCAAGCGGGGTTTGCGTATCGGCCGGTCATCGTGCGCATGGATAGAAGCGGCGATGCGCCTCGATCAGTGATGGGGGAATTTGTTTCTGGGAACTACTTCAGGGCCTTCGGGCTAAATGCTGCTGCAGGACGAGTGCTGCAAGATCGCGATGATGTTGCAGGCGCGCCATTCACTGCAATGATGAGCTACGAGACTTGGACGACGCGATTCAACAGCGATGCGAACGTAGTAGGAAGCACGTTCCGGGTAAATACGAAGCCGGTGACGGTGGTTGGAATCGCGCCGAAGGGGTTTTACGGGGATCGCCTGCTGCCAACGCCACCGGAGTTTTATCTGCCGATCGAATCCATGCCAGGGCTGGCCAACGTGCCCTATGTACACAACTCGGATCTGCAGTGGCTTTACATCATCGGTCGCGTGAAGCCAGGTGTTTCGCAGGGCATGCTGCAGGAGAAAGTGAACACGCTGCTGCGACACCAGCTGGCGGGAACCAATCACTTCAGTGACAAGGATGGACCGGAAAAGCTCAGGAAGATCCATGTCGTGCTGTCGGCAGGGGGAGGCGGCATCCAGTCGATGCAGGAGGGGTACGACAAGCAACTGCGAATGCTAATGACGGCGTCGGGGCTTGTGTTGTTGATTGCCTGTGCGAACCTGGCGAACCTGTTGCTGGTGCGGGGCATGGCTCGGAAGGCGGAGATGAATGTACGCACGGCATTGGGTGCGCGGCGCGGAAGGATCGTGCGCCAACTGCTGACGGAGAGCGTGCTGCTGGCAAGCGCAGGAGGAGTGGCAGGATTGGCGGTGGCCTACGCGGGGACGAGGATGCTGCTGGCGATGGCGTTTCCTGGAGCTGACAGCGTTCCGATCAACGCCAGCCCATCGCTCACCGTGCTGGGATTTGCCTTTGGATTGTCGCTGTTGACGGGTGTGTTGTTTGGCGTTGCGCCGGCGTGGGTGGCGTCGAAGGCGACTCCCGCAGATGCACTGCGTGGAGGAACGCGGTCGGTTGCGGGAGGAGCAACTGTGCTGCAGACAAGCCTAGTGGTGTTGCAGGCGGGCCTTTCGCTGGTTTTGCTGGTGTGCGCGGGGTTGTTCGGAAAGAGTCTCAGCAAGCTGGAGCATATCGACTTGAAGCTCGATCCGGTGAACCGATACATCGTGCATATCAATCCGCAAACGGCCGGGTACTCTCAACGGCAGGTGGGACCGTTGTATCGGGCTATTGAGGAACGGTTCCATGCGCTGCCCGGTGTCGAAAAGGTTGGAATCACAAGCTATACGCCGATGGAGGACAACAACAACGGATGGGGCGTGCAGATCCAGGGGAAACCAGAGCACAATGCGATCGCCTCGTACATCAAGGTCAACCCGGATTATTTCGATTCGGTGGGAACGCACGTGGTGAGAGGCCGCGGGATTCTGGCGACAGATACGGTGGATGCGCCGCATGTTGCGGTGGTGAACAATGAGTTTGTTCGTCAGTTGTTCAAGCCGGGAGAGAACCCGATTGGACAGCACTTTGGCGGCGGTATGAAGTCGGCAGGCGACTGGGAGATTGTGGGAGTGGTAGAAGACACCGCTTACCAGAGCGCGACGTGGAAAGATCACATGATGTATTTCGTTCCGACGCTGCAGCGGCCCATGAGTGCGACTCCTGAGTCGATCGATGAAGACGAGAACATGTATGCCGGGGCGGTTGTGCTGAAGACGAACAGGCCGGTCCCGGAGATGGAAGAGCTGGCGCGGAAGACATTGGCTGGGATCAATCCGAATCTGAGCGTTGTACGGTTCCAGACATTTTCAGCGCAGATTGGGGAGCAGTTCAGCCAGGCTCGTCTGCTATCGAGACTAACGACGCTCTTTGGAGGGCTGGCGCTGTTGCTGGCAACACTGGGCCTGTATGGAGTGACTGCCTATGGAGTGGCGCGAAGGACGGCGGAGATCGGGATCCGGATGGCGCTGGGCGCAGCACGAACCAAGGTGACAGCAATGGTGATGCGCGGCGCGATGGTGCAGGCGCTGATCGGGCTTGCCCTTGGGGTTCCAACGGCGATGTTCTGTGTGAAGTATGTGAGCTCGCAGTTATACGAGATCAAGTCGGTGGACGGGTGGGTGCTGGCCGGCTCGGTTGTGGTGCTTACGCTGGCGGCTACTGTAGCGGGATGGATTCCGGCGCGGAGGGCGGCCTCGATCAATCCGGTGCAGGCGTTGCGGGTGGAGTAGTACTGGGCCGGCGTTGTAAATCGGTGTTCGGTTCCGAACATGCAGGGTGAGATTCGGACAGGGTGGGCTTGTGCCTTGGCGGCATAAGCCCATTCTTTTGATACGGACTGCCGCAAATAGAACGGCGAGCACCGTGCTGTGTTTGTTGAGGGAATTCTTCCCGCTCATCGCAGTACCACCCCAGCGACGAAGACCCGTCGCCGGGGATCCCGGATACCGCGATGAACGGGGCACAGCTCTGCATCGCGATGAACACGATGGACTGGGACAAACGCCCGCTCATCGCATGAAACCGCGATGAACGGGGCACAGCCCCCACTCGGGATTTCTAGATTTCTGGTCAGGGAAGGGCACGTATGCTGGCTGACTTGCGCGACGCGCTGCGGCAACTGAGGAAGGCGCCGGGTTTCACGGCGACCGTGGTTATCACGCTGGCTCTGGGAATTGGGGCCACGACTGCGATCTTCACGCTGGTACACCAGGTGATGTTGAAGTCGCTGCCGGTGACAAAGCCCGAGGAACTGTGGCGGATTGGCGACAAGATTCGTTGCTGTAACTGGGGTGGGTACGCGCAGGGCTTCGACAATAACTTCTCGTTGTTTTCGTGGGAAGCGTACAAGAACTTTCGTGAGCACACGCCGGAGTTTGCCGACCTGGCAGCGCTGCAGGCAGGGAACGCTGCGCTGGGGGTAAGGCGCGCGGGATCGGCTGCCGCGGTGCAGACCTTCAATGGACAGGAGGTATCGGGAAATTTCTTTCGGACTCTGGGTGTACAACCCTGGATCGGAAGAATGATGACCGATGCTGATGACACGGTGGGCGCCGCGCCGGTTGCGGTGATGAGCTACCGGACATGGGAGATGAAGTTCGGCTCGGACCCGTCTGTGGTGGGAGGAAGCTTCCAGCTAAACGGAAATGCGTTCACGGTGATCGGCGTGACACCGCCGGGATTCTACGGGGCGAAGCTGTCGGGCAACGGAATGCCGGATTTCTGGGTGCCTATCACGGCAGAGGATGTTCTGGCCGGGCCAGTGTCGCGGATCAAGCGAGCGAACGAAAACTATCTGGATCTGCTGGGACGAGTTAAGCCGGGAGTCAACCCTACGGCTCTGGAAGCGAAGCTGCGCGTGGAACTGCACGACTGGCTTGCGAGCCACGTGGCCGATATGGAGCCGATCGAGAAACAAGTCTGGCAGAAACAGACGCTGCATATTGCTCCGGGTGGCGGGGGCGTTGCGGTTATGCGCGATCAGTATCAGGATGGACTAAAGTTGCTGCTCATCGCGGCGGGATGCGTATTGCTGGTGGCGTGCGGAAACCTGGCGAACCTGATGCTGGCTCGCGGGCTCAAAAACCGGACGCAGGTCTCGGTTCGCGTGGCGATGGGAGCTTCACGTCTGAGGCTGGTGCGCAGAGCGCTGGTGGAAAGCGTGCTGCTGGCAGTGATCGGCGGCGCGTTTGGGGTTGGCGTGGCGTATGCGGGGACGCGATTGATACTGCGTCTCGCTTTCCAGATTGGCGGACCGAACAACTACGTGCCGGTCAGCGCTGAGCCGTCGTGGACGGTGCTGCTGTTCACGCTGGGCCTCTCGGTTTTGACGGGAGTGATTTTCGGAACGGCTCCGGCCTGGATTGCTTCGCATACGGATCCGGTGGAGGCGTTACGAGGAGCGAACCGGTCTGTGGGCAGAGGCCGGACCTGGGCGCAAAAGGCGCTGGTGATTGCGCAAGCGGCGATGTCGCTGGTGCTGCTGTCGGCGGCGGCGTTGCTGATCCAGAGCTTGCGTAATCTGAAGCACCAGGATTTTGGGTTTGAGATGGAGGGCCGCTACATCGCCTGGATCAATCCCACGCTGGGCAACTACAAGCCGGAGCAGATGGAGCAGGTTTACAGGCGCGTGGATGAAGGCCTGATGAAGATCCCGGGAGTGAGGATGGTGGCGCCAGCGCTTTACGCGCCGATGACGGGCGACAGTTGGAACTCAGGAGTACGGATTCAAGGGCAGCCGGAGCCCGGAGAAAAAGAAAACACGAGTGCCGGTTGGTCGCGCGTGATGCCGGGATTCTTTGATGCCATTGGCGCAAAGATGGTGATGGGCCGCGCGCTGAACGAAGATGATACGGCTGCGACGCGTACGGTCGCGGTAGTGAATGAAGCTTTTGCGAAGAGGTTCTTGAAAGACAAGAATCCGATTGGGCAGCATTTCGGGTTCGGGCGGATCAAGTACGCGTCAACGTTCGAGATTGTAGGCGTGGTCAAAGACATCCGGTACATGACGTACGACTACAAAGAACCTGTGAGGCCAATGGCCTGGGTGTCGGAGTTGCAGATTCCGCATTACGACGAGGCGGAGATTACGGAAGGTCAGAAGCATTCTCTCTTTCTCTACAACATCGTGATCTGGGCTCCGGGAGATCCTCCAGGGATGGAGGAGAAGGTTCGCAAAGCGATCTCGAGCGTGGATCCGAACCTCGTGCTCTATGGAGTTGATCCGTATAAGGAAGTAGTCAGCGCTGATTTCCAGCAGGAAAACATGATTGCGACGCTTACATCGCTCTTCGGACTGCTGGGGCTGGTGCTCGCGGCGGTGGGGCTGTATGGCGTGATGGCGTACACGGTTGAGCAGCGCACGAACGAGATCGGACTGCGGATGGCTCTGGGAGCTGATCGTCGCGATGTGGTCTCGATGGTGCTGCGCGGTGCGTTCTGGCAAATCGGGATCGGGCTGGGAATTGGGATTCCGCTGGCGATTGTGGCTGGGAAGCTGATGAAGGATCAGCTATTCGGCGTGCAGCCGTGGAATCCGGTAATGCTCCTGTCAGCGGCGGGATTGCTTGCGGCGGCGGCGATGATGGCTTCGCTGGTGCCGGTGCGACGGGCGGTCGGAGTTGAGCCTATGGTGGCGCTGCGAATCGAATAGCAGTCAGTGGTGAAGTCGCGAGGTCGCTGATCGAAGATCAACTGGCCGGCTTGAGTGAGCCGAGCAGAGTTGGGATGAGTTCGGCGACGGTAGGATGGATGTGAACGGCATGTGTCAGCGCCGTGTAGGGCTGGTTGGCATACATGGTGGAGAGGATGCAGTGAATGGCTTCGTCTCCGCCGACGCCGAAGATGGTCGCGCCGAGGATGCGATTTGATTCTGCATCGACCATGGCCTTCATGAAGCCGAAGGTCTCGCCTTTTTCAATAGCGCGCGAGACGGAGCTCATTTTCCGGGTGGCGATGAGCAGCTTGCGGCCGGTGGCGCGCGCTTCTTCTTCGGTCATTCCCACCTGGGCGAGTGGCGGGTCGCTGTAAGTGGCGCGAACAGGAATCCTGTCTGTGACGCGACGAGAGGCGCCGTCGAGCAGATTGTCGGCTACGATCTCGAAGTCGTTGTACGAGGTGTGGGTGAATGCGCCGCGGCGGTTGCAATCGCCAAGTGCCCAGATATGAGGGATGTTAGTGCGGAGCTGATCGTCCACGGGGATGAAGCCCTGTGCGTCGGTGTGCACGCCGGCCGCTTCGAGTCCCAGATCGCTGGTGTTGGGAACTCTCCCCATGGCGAGAAGGACGTGGGAGCCGTGGACCTCGGGCTCGTCGGACTTGCAGCTAACGTGAACGCAGACGCCATCCGGCAGCGGCGAGAAGGATACGCACTCGGAGTTGAGGCGAAGATGAATGCCTTCCTGCTGGAGTAGTTCGCTCATGAGTTTTGAGGCTGCCGCATCTTCGCGATAGACGAGGGCTGATTTCATTTCGACGAGCGTGACTTCGCTGCCGAGACGGCGGAAGATCTGGGAGAACTCGACGCCGACGGCACCTCCGCCTACGACGATGAGATGGCGTGGCAGCTCGGTGAGCTGAAGCAGAGTGGAGTTGGTGAGATAGCGGATGTCTTTCACACCCGGGAGACTGGGAGTTGAAGCACGGCCGCCGACGTTGATGAAGATCTGATCGGCGTGGAGAGTCTGGTCGCCGACCTGAACTTCGTTGGGCGAAGTGAATTTCGCCTGACCGTAGATGACTGTGCAGCCCTTGGCGCTGTCGAGCATCTTGCGGAGACTGTCGCGGGAGTTCTGGACGATCTGATCATTGCGGGCTTTGATCTCGGCGAGATTGACGTTGATGTCGCCCTGAATGTGGACGCCGAATCTGGCTGCGTCGCGGGCCGAATGTGCGACCTTGGCGCAAGCGACCATGGCCTTGGTCGGCGTGCAGCCGGTGTTGACGCAGGTGCCGCCGAGGACATTGCGCTCAATCAGGGCGACCTTTTTGCCGGCGGTGGCAAGACGGACGGTGAGGAAGGGGCCAGCCTGGCCGGAGCCGATGATGATGGCGTCGAAGTTGGTGGTCATGATGCTCCAGATTTTGGGAAGCGGGTTTCGAGTTTATCCGGCTACCTATGCGGCTTTAAGAATGAGGATTGCTCCGATGATGGCGACAGCGTCTTCAAGGAGGGCTGCAGGGAGATCTTTGCCAAACATCTTTGCAAGTGCTGAGCGGGCTGCTGCTCCGCCGAGGGTTCCGATGACGGCTCCGATCGCGCCGCCGATAAGGCCTAAGGCAAGAGAGCCGCGAGACATTCCGATTGCGGACCCTGAGATCGCGCCGGAGACGATTCGGAACGCGAAAGAAGGAGGCATCTTCCGGCTGGGTGTGGAGGGAAGTTTGTCAGCGATCAGTTCGCCGATAGCAGCAATGCTGAGGATCCATGGAGTCCAGGAGTAGCCGAAGAAAGCGAGCCAACTGGAGTTGAGGTGGATCCAGCCGAGGCGGGCGGCCCAGCTGACAACAGCGGGGGCGGTCATGGAGCGGAGACCGGCGATGATGCCGAAGAGGATGGCGAGGATTAGTAGGGGCATATAGTCCTCTAGGGGAAGAGTACTAGGTGTCAGTGGTCAGGGGTCAGTGGTAAGTGTCCAGTTCCCATCCTGAATCGTCCTAGCGGACGATTCAGGATGGGGCACCCCTTTCCTTTATAAGGTGACATCTCATTCCCCCGGTCCCCAAAAGCAAGGGACCGGGGGCACCCTTCCATTTGAGTTGGAACGGCTAGAAGCTGACGGATTGGTGGAGGGGCAGGTCGCGTGAGGATGCGCCGACTCGCAGGGTGTACTGGCCGGAGACTAGCTTCCAGGAGTCGGATGCTTCATCGAAGATTTGAAGGCGCTCGCGAGTGACGGGCACGGTGACTTGTTTCGATTCGCCGGGGGCGAGATCGATCTTCGTCCAGCCGACGAGGCGGTTGGGAGGCTCACCGGCAGAATCAGGCAAAGAAGCGTATACCTGGGCGATTTCGCTGCCGGCGCGCTTGCCGGTGTTCTTGACGGTGAAGGAGACTTCAGTGGAGTCACCGGGCGTGACCTTGAGTCCAGAGTAGGCGTAGGTGGTGTAGGAGAGGCCATAACCGAAGGGAAAGAGCACAGGCTTCTTCTCGGCGTCGTACCACTTGTAACCGACCTTCAGGCCTTCGTCGTAGTTGGCGTCAAAGGGCGGGGCGATTCCCATCATCATGCCGACTGGGCCGGGAGCTCCGGGGAGCTTTGGCACAACATGGGTTGCGTCAGCTTTGGGCGGATCGATGTGTGTTGGATGAGGAAGGTCGGCTTCGCTTTTCGGGAAGGTGATGGGGAGCTTGCCCGATGGATTTACCTGGCCGAAGAGAACGTTGGCGATGGCTTCTGAGCCGCGGATGCCGGGAAACCAGGCTTCAACGATTGCGGCAACTTTGTCGATCCAGGGCATGAGGACTGCGCCGCCGGATTCGACCACGACGATGGTGTGAGGATTGGCCGCGGCAACGGCTTCGATGAGGGCGTCCTGCTTGTCGGGAAGCGCGATGGTCTTAAGGTCCATGCCTTCGGATTCGTGCTGGACGGCGAAGACGATAGCTACGTCAGAGGATTTGGCGAGAGCGGCAGCGGCTGCGGGATCGGTACCGGGATCGAACTTGACTGCGGCATGCGGGGCTTTGGCTTCAATGCCTTTGAGCGGAACAGAGCGGTGGTAGACGGGCAGGAGGAAGAAGGCCAGCGGGTTTCGAGCCATTTCAGGCGGCGGAGGAACAGCATTGCCGCCCGCGGGTGAGACTTGCGAGGAGCCGCCCCCGGAAATTACACCAGCATCAGCATGCCCACCGATGACAGCGATTGATTTGATGGCTCCGGCATTGAGTGGAAGCTGACCGGCTGAGTTCTTCAGGAGAACGATTCCGTGCTCTTCGGTTTTTTGGGCGACTTCGAGACCTTTCAAAACGTCGGGAGCATCCTGTTGCGGTGGATCGTCGAAGATACCGGAGTCGAACTCGGTGCGGAGGATGCGGTGGACCATGTCATTGAGGCGATCCATGGGGACTTCGCCTGATTCGACGGCCTTCTTGAGTGGCGCGCCAAAGGAGTCGTTGCCAGGCATCTCCATGTCGAGGCCGGCTTTGGCGGCGGCGACGGTGCTCTGGGTGCCACCCCAATCGGAGACGACGAAGCCTCTGAAGCCGAACTGTTTTTTGAGGACGTCAGTGAGAGTGTAGGGATTCTCGCACGCATAAATGCCGTTGATGCGGTTGTAGGAGCACATGAAGGCTCCGGCATCGGAGTCGCGAAGCGCGATCTGGAACGCGAGGAGATCGCTCTCCTGCATGGCGCGTTTGCTGATGATGGAGTTGACCACGATGCGGCCAGCGTCCTGATCGTTGACGGCGTAGTGCTTGAGGTCAGTGATGATGTGGAGGGCCTTTTCGGCTTTCAGTTCCTGGCCAGCGAGTGTGCCGGCGAGGAGCGGGTCTTCGCCTTTGTACTCGAAGGTGCGGCCGTTGCGCGGCTCGCGAATCATATTGATGCCGGACCCTAGAGACATGTTGAAGCCGAGCGCTCGAACTTCATGGCCGATCATGGTGCCAATCTCGTAAGAAAGTGCTGGGTCCCATGCGGCGGCCATGGCTTCATCCGAGGGCAAGGCGGTGGCGTAACGGCCCTTCGTGCCGGCCATGGAGACGCCCTGATTTGAGTCGGTCATCTGGAGATCAGGGACGCCAAGGCGGGGAATTCCGGGGATGAAACCGAGGACGGAGATGGCGCGCGTAAGAGGGCCTGACTCCGGCGCGGAACTCATGAGAACGCCCCAACCTGGGCCATGCAGAAGCTGGATCTTTTCGTCGAGAGTCATCTCTTTGATGACCATGTCGGCGCGGGCGTCGGGTGAGAGGGACTTGTCGGACCAGGCGTAGTGCTTGGAGGAGGACATTCCCGGAAACTGGGCGGGCGCGTTTGAAACGACAAGTAGCGCGGTCAAAGACGCAAATGCGAGGGCGAGCCTTTTAATCATGGCCGGATTTGCCTTTCTGGGTCGCCGAGAGAGTAGCACATGAGGATGAGGCCGAATGTGACTTGTGCAACGGAATCAAGGAGTCTGAAGCGCCTTACTTGGTTGGTCTGCGTCTTCGAGCTTTTCTCTCAGTTGTTCGAGGTCGGTGCGGATGGCTCGCTTCGTGGCCAGGAAAACGGGAGCAAGAAGCAGATACTGCCATCTCAGCGTGAAGAGAGCGGCACAGAAGACGCGACTGCCGTCTTGTTCGGCTTCGACGCGAAAGTGCCACAGGGCGTGCTTAAAGTAACGCGCATTGCCGGCCTTGCTTGTCAGCTGGATCGTGCAGCCGCGGATGGGGTCGATCTCGGCAATGCGGTAGGACATTTTGCCCCACGAGCCATCGCGTGAGTTGGAGCGCGGGTGTGCATAGGTGTCGAACTCGAAGCCGACACCGGGCGGGGTGCTGGATGATGGCTCGGTGCGGGAGACGCCGCGATCCCAGGCGGCGACATTGGACACGTCGCCGAGATAGGCCCAGACGTCTTGCGGGGAACGGCGGATGTGAACGGATGCTTCGAGACGCATGAGTTAGGAGACGTTCAAGTCAGCCTCGAAATTGTAGAGAGTTGTTGCGATGTGAGTTTTTCGGCAGCTTACAATGAAGACGATTCCCAGGACGCAATGATCTGATCCTGCTTCAACACTGTCTCGAGGAGGTTTTCCATGAAGAAGTTGATTGTGTGTGCGGTTTTGTTGTTGATGGCGGCACCGGTTTTTGCCGCGAAAGATGAGCGCGAAGAAGATCGCGTGAAGGAAGCGGGAACGGTGTTGAAGGAGATCCTGAATGTTCCCGATGACATTCCGCAGGACCTTTTGAACAAGGCGGAGTGCGTGGTGATTTTGCCGTCGGTGAAGAAGGCGGCGTTTGGAGTGGGCGGAAGCTACGGGCGCGGCGTGATGGTGTGCCGCGGCGGTGCACACTTCACGGGGCGTTGGGGCGCTCCGGCGATGTTTGCTCTCGAGGGACTGAGCATCGGATTTCAGCTCGGCGGGCAGGCGACGGATTTTGTTTTGCTGGTGATGAATGTGAAGGGCGCGGAGTCGCTGCTGTCGAGCAAGGTGAAACTGGGCGCGGATGCTTCGGCGGCGGCAGGGCCTAAGGGAAGGACAGCCGAGGGTGCGACGGACATCGTGATGAATGCGGAGATCCTGTCGTACTCGCGGAACAAGGGGCTGTTTGCGGGCGTGTCGCTGGAGGGGTCTACGCTGCGTTCGGATGGCGGCGCGAATGAGAATCTCTATGGGAAGAAGCTGAGCGCGAAGGAGATCATTCGTGAAGGCAGAGTCGGGGTTCCGGGCGGTGCGAGGGAATTGGTGTCGCTGCTGAACAGCAAGTCGCCTGTGAACAGGTCGGATCCGAGGTCTTTGAAGTAGGGGCCGAATCGTAGGAGCCCAGGTCTCAAAATCGAGACCTGGGGCACCCGACAGTTATCAGTAGTCGGGATCATTGATCCATCAATGCGAGATCGAGATTGGCGAGAGTTGTGCGATCGCCGATTACATCGATCTCGCTGATTTTTCCTTCCGAATATGTAAAGCGCATGATGCGGAAGAGGTGTCCGCGTGGAGCGATCACCAGGCCTACATCGCCATTGATGAGAGCGGCCCGGGCTGCCCTGGCACCCTGAGCGGTCTTGATGGCCTGGCGCGCCCAGAACTCTGCACCACGAATCTCGGTGGGCAATGCGGGCGTAGTGGCAGCGGGGTCGGTCCGGACGACGAGGTTGGGATCGAGCACCGAGACGAGCGCGTTGACGTCTCCCGCACGGAGCGCAGCAAGAAACGCATCGACGATCCTTTTCTGCCGTGATACCGCCGGGGTAGCGGGTTCGGCGCCGCGAATGCGTTTGCGTGCGCGGCTTGCGAGCTGGCGCGTGGCCACGGGAGAGCGGCCGATGATAGCGGAGATCTCGTCGAATGACAGATCGAACATGTCATGGAGGACGAAAGCCAGTCGTTCGGCGGGTGCGAGGCGGTCGAGAACCACCATGACCGCGAGTCCGACCGAGTCTGCGAGGAGAGCTTCCTGTTCGGGGTTGGGGCTGGCGGGAAACTTCGGTTGACCCGGTAGCTGCTCATCCAACTCGTCTTCGCGGCGCGAGTTGCGAGAGCGGAGCATGTCGAGGCAGACGCGCGAGACGACGGTGGTGAGCCAGCCGCCAAGGTTGTCGATGGAGTCGGCTTCAGTGCGACTGAAACGGAGCCAGGCTTCCTGGACTGCATCATCAGCTTCGGAGAGCGAACCGAGAATGCGGTAGGCGACAGCTCGCAAGTGGTTGCGGTTCTGTTCGAATCGTTCCGCCAAGAATTGAGATTCGGTCATGAAGTCACATTCCTAAAGAGGAAATCGTCATGAGAATGACGAGCGAGACGAGATTAGTGTGACAAGCCGGAGGATATTTTCTCAATGCTGGTTGGATTGTTGATGTTAGGTGCGGTGTTGGCTGGCATTTTTTGCGGACAGAAAGAAGGCGAAGATGGGCCGAAGACCGGGATGCAGTGGGCGCGGCTGATTGCGTACTGGTTGCTTACGACAGCACTAGCTTTTGAGATGGCTGCGGGCGCCATTTGGGATCTGCTGCGCATTGAGTTTGTGCGGGTATCGCTCGAGCGGCTCGGCTATCCACTCTATCTCCTGAACATACTTTGGCCGCCGAAGATTCTTTGCGCCGTTGTGGTGCTGATTCCGCGATTTCCAAGACTGAAGGAGTGGGCGTATGCGGGGGCGATGATCGATTACCTGGGAGCGAGTGCGTCGCTGTTGCTGAGCGGAAGACCGGGTGGCGAATGGGTGGCGCCGCTGGTTTTTGCGGTATTCACAATGGGGTCGTGGACGTTGCGACCTGTGAACCGGAAGATGCTGGTGAGCAGGGCCGGCGAAAGATCGGGAGCGATCGCGTGGTGTGTTCCGGTGGTGATTCTCGGGGCCATGGTGGCAGTGGCATTCGCCACACTCCCGTCGGGTGCTCCGCCGCAGTGATCTGATCAGAATCTTCGGTGAATGTCTGGAGGCTGTCACACTTCGTGGTTTTGGTTCGTCAGCATTGTGAATGAACCGAAACCAACGAAGTGAGAAGGAGATCGCAATGCAACCAAGAATGAATCATCCAGCCATGATTGTTCCAGGAGCCATGGAGGCTCTGCAGGCGGTGGGAAAATTGGCAGAGTGCTGCGGGCTTTCGAAAGAGGTACGCGAGATTGTTCACCTGCGTGCGAGCCAGATCAATGGCTGCAGTGTGTGCGTCGACATGGACTGGCACGGGTTGAAGCGGAGCGGGGGAATTGATGAGCGAGCGTTTGCTGTAGCGGCGTGGCGAGATGCGCCTTATTTCACGGATGCAGAGCGTGCGGCGCTTGCACTGACCGAGGCAGTGACGCGGCTGAGCGATCGCGAGGATCCGGTTCCGGATGCGGTATGGGATGAGGCCGCGCGGCACTTCGACGAGAAGCAGCTGTCGGCTTTGCTGTTGACCATCACAACAACGAATATGTGGAACCGGCTGAATGTCGCGACGAAACAGGTGGCGGGGGCGTGGATGAAATCGCCGCAGGCGAGGGAGGTGGTGGAGAGGGCTTTGGCGGCGAAGTGATCTTCACCCAAAATCACGAGCCCCAGGTCTCAGAATCGAGACCTGGGGCACCCACTTATTTGTTAGTCAAATTCACCGATGCTTGATGAATTTGCCGGTCTGGAGTTCGCGCATGGCGGTCTGCAGTTCGGCCTGAGAATTCATCACGATCGGGCCATACCACGCGACTGGTTCTTCGAGCGGCTTGCCGGAGACCAGCAGGAAGCGAATGCCTTCAGGACCGGCCTGGACGGCGATCTCGTCGCCTCGGTCGAAGAGGACGAGCGAGTGGTTCTTTGCGTCGTACTTGGCCGGGGCGTTTGGATCGACAGCCGATTCGGTGAGAACGGCCTGAGGATCTGAGGCGTCGCGGAAGGCGCCGCTGCCTGCGAAGACATAGGCGAAGGCGTTGCGGGTGACGTCGACTTTGATGCGGCGCAGCTTGTTGGGCGGCACCGAGATGTCGACATAGTTGGGATCAGCAGCTACTCCCTCGACTGGACCGCGCTTGCCCCAGAATTCGCCGACGATGATGCGGGCTTTCGTGCCGTCGTCCTCAGTGACCTCGGGGATTTCGGCTGACGGAATGTCCTGATAGCGTGGGTCAGTCATCTTGAGCGAAGCAGGCAGGTTGGCCCAGAGCTGGAATCCGTGCATGCGGCCGTTGGCGTCGCCCTTGGGCATCTCCTGATGGAGGATTCCGCTGCCTGCGGTCATCCACTGGACATCGCCTGCCGTCATTCGGCCCTTGTTGCCGAGGGAGTCGCCGTGCGCGACTTCGCCGGCGAGGACGTAGGTGATGGTCTCAATGCCGCGGTGCGGATGCCAAGGGAATCCGGCGATGTAGTCCTCGGGCCTCTCGTTTCGGAAGTCGTCGAAGAGCAGGAAGGGATCGAATTCCTTTGTTTTGCCGAAACCGAAGGCACGCTGGAGCTTAACTCCTGCTCCTTCGATGGTGGATTTGGTTTCGAGAATGTCTTTGACGGCCCGAAGCGACATGGAGACCTCCGACGCGGTGATTCTTAGCGTACAGGTAGTAGATGCGGGAGGGAGATATTCGTTGCAACAAGTATTACAGAGGTCAGAGGTCAGAGGTCAGAGGTCAGGGGTCAGGGGTCAGGGGTCAGGGGTCAGGGGTCAGGGGTCAGGGGACCAGGGGACCAGGGACCAGGGACCAGGGAGCAGGGAGCGGACCGGGGCCTGGGAAAGATTTAGGGCCCGGAATTAATCCGAGCCCCTCGTGCTTTGAAGCAGTTCCGAGTTACCAGGCGAGGGTGGGCGGGAGGAACTCGGCAAACAGGTCGTCGTAGTAGGGCTTTAGCTCGGCGGTGTTGGGCTTGGTGTGGCCCTTGGAGTAGAGGTCGTATTGGTTGAACTTGAGGACCCACTGCATCATGGAGCGGTCTTTGTCAGTGCAGAGGTGGTCGTACGCGCCGTGCTTGTGCCAGGGGTAGAAGGAGTGGAATCGGAGCATGTATAGGGCTTCGTCGCGGAGGTAGGGCTTCATGACTTCGGCGATGTAGCCATCGTGGCCGAAGGACATGTGGACGTTCTCGAGGCCGCAGTTCGGCTTGTAGATGCCGTACTTGGTCTGGTACTCGGCAACATTGCGGTCAGGATTGTTGGCGAAGTACTCGGGGAAGACGATGTCGGGCGACCAGGCGCAACCGACGGGGAAGGTGTCGCCCACGACGCCCCATTGTGGTTCGCCGTAAAGGCAGAGGCATTTGCCGAGGTCGTGGAGGAAGCCTACGAGGACCATCCAGCGGGGGTGTCCGTCGCGGCGGATGGCTTCGGAGGTCTGGAGCAGATGCTCGATCTGGGTGAGGTCGGTGTCGGGGTCGCTGTCGTCGACGAGGGTGTTGAGGAATTCGGCTGCTTCCCAGATGGTCTTCTGGCCCTTTTGGAGCGTGAAGTACTGCTTTTCTTTGCCGAGGACGTAATCGACGGTCTGGTGCTCGTGGTTCTGGCGGTAGAACTCGGCTACGCCGGGTGTGGCCTTGGCGTCGTATACGCGGAATTCTTCCTGGCTCTTGCCCTCTTTGTAGCGTCCGGCTAGAAAGCCATCCCATTCTTCGAGGTCGTGAAGGGGGTTGTTGGGATCGGTGGGGGTGGTGCCGTGGAGTGCGACGCTCATTGATGGCCTCCTGAGGTAGGCCGGGCAGCCAGCGGCCCGGATAAGGCTAACGCTAACACTGGCAATGGCGGGGTGCAAGTTACGGGGATGATGACGACGCCGTATCTGAGAACCGAGCTCACGATCCCGCTCATCGCGAAAAGCCGCGATGAACGGGGCACATTGCAGCAGGTACAGTGAGGTCCATGAGCGAGAATGATCTCCGATGTTTTCTAGCGCTCCTTAGCAGGGGGTTTTTGATGAAATCAATTCTTGCGAAGTGCATGCTGGTGGCGACTTGTCTGGCTTGCTCGACTGCGTTCGCACAAAGCCCCGGCAGCAACTCGGATTCTGATGTTCAGAAGTTGCATCAGGCCTTTGCGCATCCGCCGGATGACAGCCGGATCATGATGCGGTGGTGGTGGTTTGGGCCGTCGGCCACTAAGGATGAGCTCAAGCGCGAACTGGAGCAGATGAAGGCGGCAGGTATCGGCGGGGTGGAGATTGCGACGCTCTATCCGCTGGCGCTGGACGATGCGAAGACGGGATTCCACAACTACGATTTCGTTTCCGATGAGCATATTGGGAACTTGAAGTTCGCTGCGGAAGAGGCGCGCCGGCTCGGACTGCGAATGGATGTGACGCTGGGGAGCGGCTGGCCGTTTGGTGGGCCTCATATTCCGGTGTCGGAGGCGGCGGGAGAACTGCGGGTGGAGTCGGTTCCGGTTTCGGCCGGAGAGGCGTCGGTTGCCAAGCCAGCTCTGGAGGCGGGCGAGTCGCTGATTGCGGGGTTTGTTTCGCCCAGTGGAGAGAAGCCGGGAGATTTCAAGGACGCGAAGGAAATGTCGCTGGGTCCGGGGGCGCGGTTGGAACTGGCAGGTTCGGGGTCGGCGCGGGTCGTGACCTTCTTCGTTTCGAGCCGCACAGGAATGATGGTGAAACGGCCTTCGCAGGGGGCGGCAGGTTTCGTGCTGGATCACTACGATGCGGCGGCGACCCGGAATCATCTCGAAGCCGTGGGAGACCGGCTGGTGTCTGCGTTTGGGGATCACCCACCGTATGCGGTGTTCAGCGACAGCCTTGAGGATTATGGGTCAGATTGGACGCCGAATCTGATGGCGGAGTTCGAGAAGAGGCGCGGGTACGATCTGACGCCATTTTTGCCGGCACTCGTAGGAGACATGGGGCCGGAGACGGCTGCGATCCGGCATGACTGGGGCGAGACGCTGACGGAACTTGCGAACGAGAATTTTCTGAAGCCGATGGAGGAGTGGGCGAGGCAACACAAGACGCAGTTGCGATCGCAGACTTATGGATTTCCGCCGGTGACGCTGTCGAGCAATCGGCTGGTGGATCTGCCCGAGGGCGAGGGGAAGGCATCCATCCATATGTGGCGGGCGTTCTCAGACACGCGATGGGCCGCTTCGGCGGGGCATCTTTTCGGAAAGAACGTGATTTCGTCGGAGACGTGGACGTGGCTGCATTCGCCGGCGTTCCGGGCGACGCCGCTGGATATGAAGGCGGAGGCGGACCTGCACTTTCTGCAGGGGATCAATCAGCTCATCGGGCACGGGTGGCCGTATTCACCACCGCAAGCCGGTGAGCCGGGGTGGCGGATGTACGCGGCGGGAGTGTTCGATGCGCACAATCCCTGGTTTATGGCGATGCCGGATCTTACGGGTTATCTGCAGCGGGTGAGTTATGCGCTGCGGCTGGGCAAGCCTGCGAATGACGTCGCGGTGCTGCTGCCGAATGATGATGTGTGGGCGTCATTCAAGGCGCGGATACAGAAGAACAAGTCGGCGCTTTCGGTGGGCGGATTCGACGAGAGGGGGTCGAATGTGTCGATGGATGAACAGATGCCCAAGTTTCTGGGGAACGAAGTGATTCCGCAGATTCTCGACGCCGGGTTCAATTTCGATTTCATCGATGCGGACGCGATCGATACTGTGGGCATTCCGTATAAGGCGCTTGTCCTCCCGGGTCTGGAACGGATCTCACCCGAGGCTTACGAGAAGATTGTCGACTTCGCGAAGCATGGCGGGATTGTAATTGCAACCATACGGTTGCCTGATGCAGCGCCGGGATACAGGGATGCGGATTCGATTGCCGCAGAAGTGAAGCGACTTTCAGGCGAATTGTTTCGCGGGCAAATCTCAACGGCGCACTTTGTTGAAAATGAGCATGGATTGGGTGCAGAATTGGCGAAATTGGTAAAGCCGGATTTTGTCGCAGCGCCGGCTACGCCTGAGGTCGGGTTCATCCATCGCAAGTTGGAATCTGGCGATTTGTATTTTGTGGCGAATACGAGCAATCAGCGGCGGAGTGTTCAGGCGACGTTCCGTGCAGGCGGGAAGTCCGGAGAAGAATGGGATCCGTTTACGGGAGCCGTCAAGGGGTTGGAAGATGCTAACCGGGCCGAACTGAATCTTGAGCCTTATGAATCTAGATTGCTCTACTTCTCGAGCACATCGCTGAGTCCGGCGCGTAAGGCAGTTCGGATAAAAAAGATCGATATCTCCAAGGACTGGCAGTTCGTTGCTGGAGATGCTTCGAGCAGCATGAGCACGCTGCGTTCCTGGTCTGAAGACGCAAAGCTGCGGTACTACTCCGGGACGGCGACGTACACGAAGAGTGTGGATGTCCCGAAGTCATTTGGGAGAGGAGGCGTTCGCGTGTTTCTGGATTTCGGAGAGGGAATGCCGGTCCCGCTGCCAGATCCTCTACCGCAATTCAACATGAGGGCATACCTGGAGAGTCCGGTGCGGGAGGCTGGGGCTGTGTACGTGAACGATCAGCTGGCGGGGTATGTATGGCATCCGCCGTTCCGGGTGGATGTGACCAAATTGCTGAAAGCCGGCGCGAACTCGATCCGAGTCGTCGTGGGGAATACGGCGATCAATGAATTAGCGGGGACGTCATTGCCGAATTATCGATTGCTGTACAGCAGATACGGAGTGGAATTCATTCCGCAGGGAATGGAAGACCTGAAGCCGCTGCCATCGGGGATGCTGGGTCCGGTGTCGCTAGTGGAGGGTGAGGCAGGGCGCTGACGCGATTTTATACCTGCCTGGTCTCGTTGCCGGTTATCCGGGGGCGCATCTTTATTCCGACGATTGCAATCAAAAGGGACTGAGTACAAGTTCATTACGGAGTCGGATAGAAGATGCTTACAGCTAGTGAAGTCAATCAGATGAAGTATGCGCAGCCCTCGACGGACGGGGTTCTGCCTGTGTTTCTTGAGCGATGGAGTCCCCGGGCATTTGCGGACAGGGATGTGTCTGCGGCAGATTTGAAAACGATCTTCGAAGCAGGCCGATGGGCTCCCTCTTCTTATAACGAACAGCCCTGGCGATTCTTCGTGGGGCATCGCGGCTCGGAGACTTACAGCAAGATCCTGGACGCTCTGGTGCCCTTCAACCAGGATTGGGCGAAGAGCGCGCCGGTGCTGATCCTTGGAGTGGCAAAGACACGATTCAGCCACAACGACTCACCCAATAACTACGCTGCTCATGATCTTGGTGCGGCGATGGCGCTGATGGCCGTGGAGGCGACGGCGCTGGGACTTGCGGCGCACCAGATGGCGGGATTCGACTGGGGAAAAGCAAGGGAGGCCTTTGCGATTCCAGAGACTTACGCGATGGGTTCGGTGATGGCTTTGGGCTATCACGGAGAATTGACAGATCTTGAGGAGAAGTTTCAGGCGCAGGAACAAGCGCCAAGAAGCCGCAAGCCTTTGAGTGAGATCGTGCTCTCGGAGTGGGATCATCCGGCGGATCTGGGTTAGGGTCCCGGGACGCGCCCCAATTGAGTTAATACCGCCGTTCGGTGCGAAGCGGATTTACGCCCGTAGAGTGGAAGTCTGAGGTTTCGTTTTGCCAACGGCTTCTTCAAAGAATTCGGCCCGAAGGCGTGCACCCACACGTCGTCCGCATCATCGCTACAAGCCCATCAAGATGGGCAACACGCGGAAGATTGTGCTGGCATCGTTGGCGGGCATTGGGGCGGTCGGGCTGCTGGTGCTGTGGGCTGTGATTGCCCGCCAGGTCGCGCCCATGTCGAACACCGGACGGGATCATTTTGACGCGATTGTGGTTCTGGGTTATCCGGCCGACGATGATGGGAATCCGACACCGGAGCAGTTAGCGCGCGTGACGGAGGGGGTCCGGGAATACGAGCGCGGGGTAGCACCGCGGCTCTTATTCACAGGTGGTGCGGTTGGCAATCACTTCGTGGAGGCAGATGTGATGGCCCGGGTGGCAGCCGCCCAGGGAATACCGCCGTCGGCGATTTTCGTTGAAACAAAAGCGAAGGACACGATCGAGAACGCGTGTTTCTCAGCAAGGCTGATGAGCAATCACGGGTGGCGTTCGGCAGAGGTAGTCTCGACGGGCTACCACCTGCCGCGGGCAGGCATGATCTTCAGCCACACTCCGCTTGAGTGGAGGATGCATCCGGCGTCGGCATTGCAGGGCTCGGCCGGGTCCCAAGGAACTCCTGTATTGGAGACTCTGAAGACAATGCGTTACCTCGTTTATGCGAATTGGGCAGAGCGTTGCGATCCACAGGGATTGTGAAGAAGGATCTCGCTCGCATGGCCGGTTCCGCTGCGTCTAATCACGAGATTCAGAGAATTGTCCGCGAAAGGTATGGTCCTGTAAGCTTTTGGTGATGCGTCTTTCAGTAAGGTTTTGGTTGTTTTTGGCGGTCCTCGCCGTGGGTCTGCATGGGAAGATTGTGCGCGCTCAGGGCCAGGTGCAGCGTCCGGCACAGAGCACCGCTTCGCAAACCACGGGCAACGGTACCTATATAGTCGTGGACCCGCTGGCCAACGTGCGCTACGACAACAAGTACGATGTATCACTGGGGCTGGCATACGACCACATCAAGGCGGGCCCGAACCTGCTGGAGGGGGCCAATCTTGGTGGCCTGGACCTGTCAGGCTCCTACTGGTTCAGCAGGCACTGGGCAGTGGAAGGCAGCGGTCGTGCGTATGTCGGAACGAGCGGAGCGGCGCCAAACTCCTTCAAGAACGCTAATGGTCAGAACGAGAGCATACAGGGGCCGTTTGTCGCTCAGTATCTGTTTGTGGGTGGACCGGAGTGGCTGGGGCCCCATAACAAGCACGGCGCGCTGATTGCGCACGCACTGTTTGGCGGGGCCTACGGGAAATTTGAGCAGGATCTGCGCGGTCAGCCTCCGTCGCTTGTCGGTTTCTACAACGACCAGGTTGCGCCGGCGGCGATTATCGGCGGACATATGGATCTGAATAGATCGCCTCGGTGGGTGTTTCGAATTACGCCGGATGCGGTGATTACGCGGTATGGGATCAATTACGGATCGAAGGCAACTCAGACCGACGTGAATTTTGCGATTTCGGTTGGGGCGGAATACCGATTCAGCGCGAAGCGCAGATAGGGTACCGGGTGGGATCAGGGCTGGGTCGCGATGCGGCTCAGCCTTCGTTTTTTGGCCGAATCAAGAGTGCGTAAGGGCGAGGTGCTGCAGCTGTTTATCGGCGTGTGGTATTCTTCGCCGTTCAGAGGGGATTCGAATGGAATCGCTCACTGAAGACGCCGTACCGGATAACGGCACATTCGAATCGCGCTGAGAAAATCTCCGGGAAGACATCGCGACAAGGCAGGCTCATACGGACATGAAAGACACTTTGGGTGTTTTGCTTGCGGGCGGAGCCGGAGAAAGGCTCTTCCCGCTAACCCGTGATCGCGCCAAGCCGGCAGTTCCGTTTGGCGGCCACTACCGGATCATCGACATTACTCTCTCAAACTGCATCAACTCGGGTCTGCGGAGGGTTTATGTACTTACGCAATACAAAGCTCTGTCATTGAACCGGCATATCCGCGAGGGTTGGACGGGAATTGTGGCCCAGGAACTGGGCGAGTTCTTCGAACTGATGCCTCCGATGCAGCGGACCGGAACGAACTGGTACATGGGAACCGCCGACGCGGTTTATCAGAATATCTATTCAATCGGCAGCGAGCAGCCGAAGCACATGATCATCCTGAGCGGCGACCACATCTACAAGATGGATTACAGCAAGATGCTCGACTATCACCGCGAGAACAAAGCGGAGGTGACTCTGGCCACGATTCCGGTGGGGCCAGACGAGGTTGCGCGTTTCGGCGTGGTGGATGTCGGGAACACGGGTGAAGTGCAGGGATTTCTGGAGAAGCCTGCGAGCACGACGTTCCGATCGCCGTTCAACCCGGACAAGGTTGAAGCGTCGATGGGCGTTTACATCTTCAATACTGAGATTCTGCTGAAGGCGCTGATTGCCGATGCCGAAGATCCGAATTCGAAGCACGACTTCGGACACAATATCCTGCCCAACATGCTGGGCAAGAAGAAAATGATGGCATACAGCTTCGTGGACGAGAACAAGCAGACCGCGCTGTACTGGCGAGATGTGGGGACGCTCGACTCGTATTACGAAGCGAATATGGACCTCTGCTCGGTCACACCGATTTTCAACTTGTATGACAAGAGCTGGCCGATCCGGACGCGGGTGCGGCAATACCCGCCCGCGAAGTTCGTCTTCGGAGAGCCGGGACGTACGGGCATGGCGATGAACTCAATCATTACGGCCGGCGTGATCGTCTCGGGCGGCACGGTTTCGAATTCAGTGCTGTCGCAGGATGTGCGTGTGAATTCGTACACCGAGATCGATGCGAGCATCATCTTCTCGCACGTGCAGATCGGGCGGCATTGCAGGATTCGAAGGGCAATCATCGATCGCGACGTTCACATCCCGGAGGGGACGGTGATCGGGTACGACCCGGTGGAGGACAAGAGGCGGTATTTTGTGACGCCGTCGGGTCTGACGATTGTTACGAGGGATGCGTCGCTGTTCGAGAATCCGGTGGAGCCGGAGTTTGCGAACCGGTATTGAAGCAAGCGAGTAAGTTGAAGAGAGAGCGGCCTGCGAAGGCCGCTTTTCTCTGGCTATTCGCGAGCAGTAGGGCCGCCCTCAGTGTCAGATACGCTTGCGCATAAACAAGGTGGCTTGGGGATTGTCATTGTAGCGGCCGCAACGCTCGTAGCCGCGCTGCTCGTACAGTGCGATGGCGGGTTTGAGGTCGTCGTAGGTGTCCAGGTAAATCCACTTCAGCTTGAGATTGCGCGCTTGTTCTTCGAGGGCATCCAGGAGGAGTGTGGCGATGTGATGTCCTCGTGCGGCCGGGCGTACATATAGACGTTTGCATTCGCCCGAGTGCGGGATCGAGGGAAGATTACGGAGGACTACGCAGCCGACGATCTCGCTGTTGAGCCTGGCGAGCCACATTGCGGAGGTGGGCTCGGCGAGAAGGGCCTGCAGGTCGGCGGGTTTGTCGCGCTTCACTACGTGTACGGCTTCGTAGTATTCCTCGAGGATTTCAAGGGCGGCGGGCAAAGGTTTGGTCAGGCGCTCGATGGAGACAGCCGACGAGGGAGGGCGGCTGAGGATTCCGTGTGCGCGTTGCAGTGAATCGACGAGGTCGTTGCGAAGGCTCGGATCGAGGGTATCGAGGATTGTCGCGATCTGATGATTGGAACCTTCATCCAGTTGAGCCCGGGAGCGCTCGCCGGAGGCGGTTAGCGAGAGATGCTTTTCGCGCGCATCCTCATCCGAGGTGCTCTGACGGATCAGTTTGCGGCGCGTGAGTGAAGCGAGAAGGCGGCTGATATAGCCGCGGTCGAGGGAGAGGGCTTCGCGAAGTTCGGAGGCGGTGATCCCGGGACGAGAGCCTATTTCGTATAGGGTGCGACCTTCACTGAGCGAGAACTTGCTGTCGAGGTGGTGTTTGCGAAGCAGGCCGAGCTTCGCGGTGTAAAAGCGATTGAACTCGCGAATACTGGAGATTTGGGCGGCGAGGCGGGGATCGGCTGCCATGGAGGGTAGGATAATGGGCAATAGTTGCTTTTGGCAACTATTGGGTCGATGCACTGTCTAACCACGAATGTTTAAGGTCGCTATTTGCCCTTATAGTCCTGGAAGAGATCGGGGAATTGCTGCTTTAGCGCACCGATTTTAGGGCGATCGCAAACGAGGATGTACGGGTTGTCGGGATTATGGAGCGCGTAATCCTGATGGTAGGACTCGGCGTCGTAGAAGCTCTTGAGGGGAACGACCAGCGTAACGATCGGCCGTGGGAAGGCCCTGGCTTTGTCGAGTTGAGCAATGTAGGCGGCAGCGATGCGGTGCTGGTCTTCATTCGTGTAGAAGATCGAGGATCGATACGATGAGCCGACATCGGGACCCTGACGGTTGAGCTGTGTCGGGTCGTGCGCAACGGAGAAGAAGATTCGGAGGAGTTGCCCATAGGTGATCTTCGAAGGATCGAAGACGACACGGACGGACTCGGCATGGCCCGTGGTTTCCGTAGTTACCTGGGCATAGGTTGCGGTACTTGCCGAGCCGCCAGAGTAGCCGGCGGTGGTGGCGACGACGCCTTTCACTCGCTCAAACACAGATTGAACGCCCCAGAAGCAGCCGCCAGCGAACACTGCTGTTTGCTCGGCGGGGGCTTTGGTGAGAGGGGTGTCAGCGGCGGGAGGGGGGAGGGGGGTACTGGTCGCTGCCTGGCAGCCTACGCAGATGCTGAGAGTCAGCAAGGCAATCGCGAAGGCTTTTGAAGGGGAATGGGGGAGGGACATTTTATCTCCGGACGTGGGGCGTCTCTGGCGCCTGCTGATGGGATGTACCGGGCGATGAAAAGTTACGGTAGCCGTGGAGGGCAATTCTAGTGCCGAGGCGGGAACCGGGCCACAAAATGATGCGTATAGGCCTCCATGGCTTGTGCAGGTACATTAAGCTGGAGCGTGGCAGGAGTGATGGCGCCGTCGGTGCCGTCCCGGCGCAAAGATCAGGCCACGAGCCACCCGGCCCAGAGGGTGTCCGGTTACGGCCCGGTCGCGGAGAGCTCGCGCAAGCTGGGCCAAACGCCACGGACGCCGCTTACCCGCCATGGTCAGGAATTGAGAACGATGACGCCGGATGCACTGGAGATCGACTGGTCGCAAGTCGTCCGCCGCTGCATGGACGGGGATTCGGGCGCCTGGGCCGAACTGGTCCGCTCTCACCACAGGCGGGTCTACGGGCTCTGTTATCGGTTTACAGGGAATCCTGCTGACGCAGAAGATCTTACGCAGGATGTCTTCCTGAAGATATATTCCAATCTCTCCAGTTTTGACACAGCGCGGGGCAGCCTGCAGGTATGGATCACGACGATGACCCGCAACCTGCTGGTGGACAACTTCCGCCGGACCCGGAACCAAAGGAATACAGACTCGCTCGATGCTGGGTGGGACGAGACGGACGAATTGAGGCCTGTAGATCGATTGCAGGCCAGCGGAGCTTCACCGCATGAAAAGGCAGCGCAAAAAGAACTTGCCAAGATGGTGCAGGGGGCGCTGGCTAAAGTATCCGTTGAGTTGCGCGAAGCAGTGATATTAAGGGACTTGCAGGACATGGATTATAGGGAAATCGCCCAGGTGCTGGGCATACCGGAAGGGACGGTTAAATCCCGCATCAGCAGAGGCCGCGCGGAACTTGCGAGGCTTCTGGAACGTAGTAAGCGGGAGGTGATGTGATGGCAGACCGCGGAAACATTCCGAACTCTCCAGCATGCGGGCAGTGGGAAACCCTGCTGGCAGATGCTCTGGACGGGCTGCTGCAGCCAGAGGATGAGGCGATCTTCTCGTCACATATGGCTTCCTGCGCGGCGTGCACAGCGCTGTTTGAAGAAGCGCGTCAGGGGCGGGAGTGGCTGGAGTTTCTAAGCCCGGAACCAGAGGTCCCGGAGGGTCTCCTGGATAAGATCCTCGCGCAGACCGGGCCGGGACACACATCCGAATACAAGCTGGCCACGGCAGGCAACGTGGTCACGATGCCGATTCCGGCCTGGCAGAAGCCGGGCATCATGGGGCGGATTCGCCGGTTTGCGGAGCCTCGGCTGCTGATGACCGCGGCGATGGCGTTCTTCTCGATCGCGCTGACGATGAACATGACGGGCGTGCGGCTGACGGATTTCCGGCTGTCGAATCTGAGGCCCAGCGCGGTGCGTTCTTTCATGGAGCGCCGGCTGACGATGGCTTCGACGCCGATCATTCGCTACTACGATCATCTGCGGCTGGTATACGAGGTTGAGTCGCGCGTGAAAGAGATGCGACGCAACAGCCAGCTTCAGCAGCAACGAAATCAGACTCAGCCCGCACCGGGGGAATCAAAGCAAAACCCTAATCGGAAAGACGGCGGGTCCCGCGTCGATCCCCCGCAGCAATCCGTTACACCGGAGCAGAGCGGGACGCCAGGGTTGAGGGACTCGGATTATCTGGAGACTTCCGTTACGCTTCACGACCGGCAATTTGCCCCGGCCAATGAAAGAGGTGGTTTGGGGTCACAGTCCGCGCATTCCGGCGGATGCTCTTTGCGACCCGGTTACGACTCGGCAGTACGGGAAGGGAGCACAGTATGGACTGCGTAAATCATCAAGGGGTGGCAGCAACTGCGTATTGCCAAAACTGCGGGAAACCGCTCTGTGCAACGTGCGTTCGCAATGCCGGCAACGGGCAGATTCTCTGCGAGCCGTGTCTGATGGCGTGGCAGAGCGTGCAGCAGCCGTTTGTTGCGCAGGCCGGCGGACCGAATCCTTCCGTGGCGGCTGTGCTCGGAATCATCCCCGGCGTCGGCGCGATGTACAACGCGCAGTACTTCAAAGGCCTTATCCACGTGGTCATCTTCGTGGTGATCATCAGCATCACGACACACTACGGATTGTTCGGGCTGTTTATTCCCGCGTGGGTGCTCTATCAGTCGTTTGAAGCCTTTCACACGGCGAAGGCGATTCGCGACGGCCAGCCGCTGCCGGATCCGCTGGGGCTGAACGAAGTAGGGAACTGGTTGAATCTGGGTGGACCGCAGGCGGGACAAAGGCCGGGTATGCCTGGGCAGCCGGGAGGGCCGGTGAATCCACCAGGGGCTGGACCCGGAGCCGCGCCGGGAACGGGCGGCTATCAGCAAGTGCCTTACACGCAGTATCAGGCGGCCTATACTCCGCCGCCGGGATTTGTTGACCCTGCTGTGCCGCCACCACCGCCTGTTCCTCCGGTGTTCTGGAAGCGTAAGGAGCCGATCGGAGCTCTGATCCTGATCGGTTTTGGGTTGCTGCTGCTGCTGAATCAGCTGGGCTATCTCGCAGAGCGAGTAATTCATATCCTCTGGCCGTTGATCTTCATCGCGATCGGCGTGTGGCTGGTGATTCGGCGCATTGGGGACACACCACAGATTCCGCCGCAGGGACCGGGAAGTGGAACGCAGGGAGGCGCGCAATGAACCGCTACATTTTGATTCGACGTCTACGAGGGCCGGCGATTCTGTTGCTGCTGGGAGTCATTGCGCTACTGCATGAGTCTGGGCTCGTAGAGTTTTGGAGCCTGTTCTTTCCGCTGCTGCTGATTTTGATTGGAGTACTGAAGCTTGCGGAGCGAGCAGCTCTGGCCGCGGCAGGGGATGAAGTTCCGTATGCTGGATCGCCTTACCCATATGGAGCGGCGGCTCCGGCGGCGAATGTCGCGCAGCCCCAGGCCGGGACGTCTGTCGTACCCACGGCGACGACGGACTACAGAGGTCCTGAAGGAGGTCAGTCATGAGCAGCGTACCTCCTCCGAATGTTCCACCGGGCGGCTACGACCCGCGGACGCAATGGCGGGTATATCGCGAGCAGCAACGCGCAGCATGGCGCGCACAGCGAGATGCATGGAAGGCGCAGCAGCACGCATACAAAGCCAACTATCAGCAAGCATATGGACCGCGTGTTCCTTCTGTTGTGGGGCCGTTGATCCTGGTTGCGATTGGCGTAGTGTGGCTGCTGATTTACTCGGGCCACATCACCGCATCGAGTTTCTGGAGCTGGTACGGCAGGTGGTGGCCGCTGATGCTGATCGCGGCAGGGCTGGCTCTTCTGGCTGAGTGGGCACTGGACATGCGGCGTGACACTCCAGTGCGGCGAGGGACAGGATTTGTCGGAGTTCTGGTGCTGCTGGCAGTTCTGGGGTTTGCAGCGTCGGGGTGGACGCGCGGGTACTGGGGAAACTGGCGAAGTGACTGGGGCGATCGCGACGATTTCTTCAATGTCTTCGGACAGCCGCAGCATGATATGGATCAGCAACCGCAGAGCGTGCAGATTCCAGAGAACGCGTCAGTGCAAATCGAGAATCCGCGCGGGGACGTGAGCATTACGTCCGGGGATTCGTCGAGCATCGAAGTGCAGGCTCATCAAGTCGCATTTGCAAGCTCAGATGAAGAGGCGAAGAAGATATTCGATGCGGAGCAGGCACGCGTCACGGTGAGCGGGAGCGCTGTGCTGGTCAAGTCTGACGGGAACAACAAAGGCCGAATGAATTTGACGATCACGGTTCCGAAGTCGGCGCATGTGAGCGTGCACTCCGGTCACGGCGATGTTACGGCGGCGAATCTGAATGGCGGCGTGAACATAGGTTCCTCTCATGGTGATGTGCACCTCAGCGTGATCAAGGGCTCCGTGCAGGTGCATTTCTCGAATGATCGGGGCGATTTCTCGGCGCACCAGGTCGATGGCGATATCACGGCCGAAGGCAATTGCAACGATCTGACGCTTTCTGAAGTCACAGGCAAGGTATCGATCAACGGAGAGCTCTTCGGCGACGTGCACATGGAGAGCGTGAACGGGCCATTGCACGTGCACACATCGGTGACTGAAATGGATGTGGCGTCATTGCCAGGCGATCTGACACTGAATTCAGACAATCTGCGGATTACCCAGTCGAAGGGCCAGGTGCGGGTGATTACGCACTCGAAGGATGTCGATCTGACGCAGGTGTTCGGCGATGCGTATGTCGAGGATCGCGACGGGCGGATTGCAATCGAGCCGGCAGGCAGCTACGTGATCGAAGCGAAGAACCGCAAGGGTGATGTGGAGCTGAGATTACCGCCGAACGCGAAGGCTTCCCTCACCGGGAACACGCGGAATGGCGATGTGGTGTCGGATTTTCCGTTGGCGATCAGCGGTGATGAGAGCAAAACTGTAAGTGGGACTATCGGAGCGGGCGGGCCGAAAGTGACGCTCGAAGCTGAGAACGGGGACATCCATATCAAGCAGGGAGATGAAGCGCCACCCGCACCACCGGCCGCGGCGGCAATTCCTGCTAGTCCGAATGCGCCTCACTTGAAGGCGCCAAAAGTTCCATCGGCTCCGCCGGTAACGCAGTAGAGGCAGGGAACGAGGGAACGAGGAAACGAGAAGGGAGGTGCGGAGTTGATCCGCACCTCTTCTGTTTTCTGCGAGTGAGTGTGTGCTTATTCGGTTCGGAGAGCCTGCATGGGGTCGAGGCGGGAAGCGCGCCAGGCGGGAATGATGCAAGCGAGGGTTGCCACTGCGAGGAGAACAGCAGTGACCGATGCAAAGACGAATGGGTCGAACGGTTCGGTTTGATAGAGCATGGAACGAATCAGGCGGACAGCGGCTGCGCTTCCAATGAGACCGAGGAAGAGACCGAGAAGAGCAGGGCGGATGCCGTCTAAGAGAACAGTGCGAAGAAGTTGTTCGCGACGCGCGCCGAGCGCAATGCGAAGCCCGAGTTCGGAGGTGCGCTGCGTAACCAGATAGGTGAGGACACCATAAAGACCTGCTGCAGCGAGAACAAGAGCGATCACGGCAAAGGCAAGAACGAGGAGGGAGTCAAACTGCGAATCTACAGTTGACTTCGCGATCGATTCGCGGAGAGTTCCGATGCCGGAGACGGGCAGATCTGGATCGATGCCGCCGATGATCTTCTGGATCGGCATGGCGAAGGCGGAGACATTCGCGGGTGCGCGCACAATCAGGGCGACGTTGATCCAGTCATCGGCGAGGAGTGGCCAGTAGATCTGTCCCATGATTGGCTCGTTGATGTTCCAGCGCGTATCGCCAACAACGCCGATCACCTCACCGACTTTGCCGTTCACGCTGATTTTGATGTGCTTCCCGATTGGATCTTCTCCGGGGAAGCACATTTCGACGGCTTTCTTACTGAGGACGACGACGTTGGCGCGGTCCAGACGCTCATCGGCAGTGAAGATTCGACCGCGGATAAGCGGAAGGTGAATGGCGGCAAAGTAGCCAGGATCAGCTCCGCGTGTCTGCAGGTCTATGCCAGTGCCTTTGGGCAGTGGAGGATGCTCAACGACCGAGACGAGGTGGTCTCCGCCATAGCCCTGCCCAGGAGCAGCGCTGACGAGGCCGGCTGATTGCACGCCGGGGAGAGCGCGCACCTGCGAAAGCACATTCTCGAAGAAGGCGATACGCTCTACTCCGGTTTTGTAGCGGGCTTCCGGAAGGCCGAAATGCAGCGTGAGGACATTGTCGGCCGGCACTCCGAGATCGGTTGAGCGCAGACGCTGAAAGCTCTTCAGCAACAGGCCCGCTCCGACGAGGAGGACTACGGTCAGGGAGACTTCGAGAACCAGCAATGTGCGACGAAGGCCAGCGCGAGCGCGACTACCTGACATCGCGCGCGAGGAGTCCTGCAATCCGCTGAGCACATCCTTGAGCTTCGAGCTGAAGGCGCTGATGAGGCCCGCAAAAAGAGCGGTTACCAGGACCGCCAAAATGACGAAGCCGAGTTCGACCGCGCCGATGTGAATTGACTCGATGCGGTTCATGTCATCACGAGTCTTGACGAGCCACTGAATCGCTGCCCATGCCATCAGCAGACCGATGGCGCCGCCGGCAGCGGAGAGGAGAAGACTCTCGAGTATGCGTTCGCGCATGATGCGCACCCATCCACCCCCAAGGGCGACTCGGATGGCAAGCTCTTTTCGCCGAGAGGCAAGCCTTGCAACGAGAAGACTGGCCACATTCATGGATGCGATGAGAAGCACGCAGCCGGTAGCGGCGAGCAGTGCATAGAGAGGCGTCTTGTAATCCTGCACTGCATCGTCGAGCAAGGAACGGCCGATGACTGAGTCATGAACTCCGGGACCCGGATGTTCAGCTTTGATCTGCTTCTGAACTCCCTGAAGACGACTGACCAGCGCGTGCAGCGTGGTGCCGGCATGAAGCCGAGCGACGGCGATGGCCTCGTGGTCGTCAAAGACTTTCATTAACGATGGCGGAAATTCATGCGCGATGGGAGTCCAGACCTGAACGGTATTGCCGCCGAATGCGCCCGAGTAGACGAACGACTCCGGCATGACGCCGATGACTGTATAGGGTTTTGCGTCGAGCCATATCTTCTTGCCGACCACGGATGTATCCCCCGCATAACGGCGCTTCCAGAATGAACCTGAGAGGATGACGGAGGCTTCAGCGTTGGGAGTATCATCTGCAGGTCCGAAGGTGCGTCCGAGGGCCGGATTGACTCCGAGAAGCGAAAAGAAATTCCACGAGCACATGCCGGCGTCGATCTTTTCGGGGAGCTTCCCTCCCTCCGATGAAACGCTGTAACCCTGGAATGGCGAGACCATGGCCATGTCGGCAACGCCCTGCGAAGCCTTTTGCCATTCTGCGAAACTTCCGGCAGCAATGGGCGCGTACCCGTGCTCGCTACTCTGAGCTGCGTCGTGTTCATAGATAGAGACGAGCTGACTGGGATCGGGATAGGGAAGTGGATTGAGAAGGACGCGATGAACCAGGGTGAATAGCGCGACGTTGGCTCCGATGCCGAGAGCAATGATGAAGACGGCTATGATCGTGAATCCCGGCGTGCGCATCAACGAACGTGCGACGTAACGCGTGTCGCGAAGCAGAGAATCGAACCACGCACCGTTCCAGGTCGAGGTGGCCTGATCGCGGAGTAGAGCCGGATTGCCGAACTGGCGGTGAGCGGTTTCTCGCGCGGTGTTCGGCGACATTCCGGCAGCGATGTTCTCCTGAATCTGGCGATCGAGGTGATAGCGAATCTCGTCGTCGAGGCTTGCGGAGGCCTGACGCCGGCGGAACAGAGACAGAAAGGCCATTTGGATTTGCGAGAAGAGACGCATCGGGTTCTCCCTGAGAGCTGTAGAAATCTATGCTTCACCAACGACGAGGTCGATGGCGGCGGAGAGGCGATTCCAGTTGGCCGTTTCCTTCTCCAGCTGGGAGCGGCCTGCGGCAGTGAGCGCATAGAACTTGGCTTGGCGGCCAGTCTCGCTTTCGGCCCACTTGGCTTTGATCCAGCCCTGCTGTTCGAGCCGGTGCAGGGCGGGATAGAGGGAGCCTTGTTGTACCTGGAGAACTTCGCCTGAAAGTTGTTGAATCCGCTTGGCGATTGCCCATCCGTGCAGAGGTTCGAGGAGGAGCGTCTTAAGGATGAGGAGGTCGAGTGTTCCCTGGACGAGGTCGCTGGGTTTGCCCATGCCTAGATTATCTACAAGAGGGATTGTAGATCGTCAAGGTGTCTGTGACGAGAGCGTTTCGGCACGAGGGGAGAAGGTCGCGAGAGTCAGATGAGCAGGAAACAACTGAGAGGTTTTGAGTGTGTCTAGATACTTGCCGGGCGTGTGCTCTTGGGGTATATGCTCCAGGCACGGGAGAGACATATGAGGCAGACACCAATCCGGGTCATCACGGTTGAAAGGGAATATGGGTCTCGGGGCGGGGAGTTTGCGCATGATCTCGCCGACAGGCTGGGATGGCGTCTGCTGGACTCAGAGCTTGTGTGCGCAGCAGCGCGTCGAGCGGGAGTTACGCCCGAGTTGGCGGCAAAGTACGATGAGCGACTGGATCCCTGGTACTACCGCTATGGGAAAGTCTTCTGGCACGACACGGCTTATCAAATGACGGGGCTGTCAGAAGATCAGGTGTTCGATTCGGAGCGGATGCTGACACTCATCCGCGAAGAGATTATGGAAGCTTCGAGGACGGGCAATTGCGTACTGGTGGGCCGGGGCGCGGCGTGCGCGCTGTCGTGTCAGCCGGGATGCTTCCATGTATTTGTCTACGCGACAGCAAAGTCGAAGCGAGACTGGTTTGCGCAGGCGTTTCCGAAGGAAGCACAGCATGCGGAACAGAGACTTGCGGAGCACGATAAGCGGCGAGCAGCGGTGATCAGGAAGTTCTATCAGCAGGAGTGGTGCGCGCGCGGGCTTTACCACATGCTGCTGAATTCGGCGATGGGAACTGACGCGATGATTGCGTCAGTTGCGGGTGCGGCCGAACTGGAGATCGCACAGCCGGTTGGTGCGGGAAGCTCCATCGGGACTGTCACCAACTGCTAGATCTCGATGCGCGGTACCCGCGAGCCGATGCTGGTGAGAATTTCCCAGGGGATAGTTCCGGCGGCGCGAGAGTGATCGAAGGCTGAAATTGATTCTTCGCCCTGTTGTCCAATGAGGATGACTTCATCTCCAGGAGCGATGTCGGAGATTTCTGTGACATCAAGAACGGCCTGGTCCATGCTGATTCGCCCGACAACTGGGGCGCGTTGCCCCCGGACGAGCAGAGAGAAGTGATTACCGAGTTTGCGGTTGAGACCATCGGCGTATCCGGCGGCGATGAGCGCGAGGCGCATGGGCTCAGTGGCGATGAAGGTCCCGTTGTAGCCCACCGCAGTGCCCGGCTCGACTGAATGGACACTTACCACTTGTGACTTCCACGTGAGAACGGGACGCAGGGCAACTCGGGCCTGACCGAGAGAGATGGGTTCAGCCGGGGAAAAGCTTGGGTCGAATTCGGGCACGAGTCCGTAGAGTGCCAGCCCCGGACGAATAAGCGCCTTCATCTCGAATCGATCCGCCAGCTTTGCAATCGCGCTTGCCTTTCCGCCGACGAGCGCGGCGGAATTGCCCACGTTGAGAATGCCGGGGTGAATGCCAGCCGATTTGATGGTGATGAGAGCATCGTTCAAGCGGGCAAGCTGATCCTCGGTGATGCGCCCGTCCGCTTCGTCAGCAGCGAAGAGGTGGGTCATGACGCCTTCGAATCGGAGAGGGAAGTCGCGACGGAAACGTGCCAGTAAGGGAGCAAGCGCGTCGGGCTGAACACCCTGGCGATTCATGCCGGTATCGATCTCGAGATGCACGGAAATTGACCGGACGCCAAGCGATCGCGCGGCGTCTTCAAGAAGATCGAATTGCCACGAATCCCACACAACGGCTGTCAGCTTGTTGCGGACGACCTCTTCGCCTTGATGGGGGAAGACGCCACTGATGATAAGAATTCGAGCATCGGGGCAAATGCGGCGAGCTTCGATGCCCTCTTCGACGCTGGTGACGCCGAGCCAGTTGATGCCTGCGCGAACGGCGGCAGGGCCGCAGAACCCAAGAGAGTGACCATAAGCGTTGGCCTTGACGATGGCCAGGAGGTCGACGTGCGGCCCCGCGAGCTTAGTCACAAGCCGGCAGTTGTCTTCGAAGGCGCGAATGGAGATTTCAACCCGGCAGGGACGAGTTTGCAGAAAGCTGCTCAAGTAACCAGTCTAGGTCAATCAGATAATCCGAAGTATCGCAATGAGTGATTCCAGAGTTGCTATTCAGCTACCTGGGCGAGCTGGGATTCAGTAGGCGGCGAAGTAAACAAGCTGACCAGGATGAGCGCCGCGACTGCAACGAATAGAGCAGGGAAGATGGCGTCGCGATCGGCGATGATGTGGGGGAAAAGGCTTTTGACTCCGGGAAGATCCCACGCGAGGGTGACGACCGTTCCGCTGGCGATGGCGGCGACCGCTCCCCAGGCTGTGACGCGTTTGGAATAGAAGGCGGCGAGGACCACAGGGGTGAGAGCGGCGGAGTAAATGGTGTAGGCCCAAAGCATCTTCTGAAGGATGCTTTCGGCGTAGATGGCCTGATAGAGGGCCCAGCATCCGAGCAGCACGACGGCAAGACGCGAGACGATGAGAACGCGTTTGTTGGAGGCATCAGGCGCCATGTAACGCACGAAGACGTCGTTCACCAGGTTGGTTGCCGGGGAGAAGAGATAGTTCGACGCGGTGGAGATGACTTTGGCAAAGACGGCTCCGAGCAGGAGAGCTCCGAGAATGGCTGGAAGTCCATGCCGGGCGGTGTAGGGAATAATCTCGCGTGGGTGGAGGGCTACTTCTCCAGTGGGGTAGAGGGCACGGCCGAAAACGGCTATGGCGACAATGAGAGTTTCGAGAACCAGCGTTCCGATGATCCATCCGATTACGGAATTGCGTGCGTCCTTCTCGCTTTTTGCAGAGAAGAATTTCTGGTACATCACCTGGTTGCCGAGCATGAGGAGCATGGTTGGAACGAGAAACTCGAGAGCGCGGACCAGGCCCATCGCGGGTGATTGCAATGCACCGCCGGGTGAGAGGCGGTAATTTCCGAACACCTCGAAGTACTGAGGCGGCAGGGATGAATGAAGGGCGGTCCAGCCGCCAGCCTGATGAAGCAAGTAAGGTGCGGAGACGATGCAGATGCACGTGACCAGGGACCCAATAGCAACGTCCATGTATGCGACCGACGACATTCCCGCGAGCGCGGTCGTGACGATGACGAAGAAGGCAATGATGTAGGTTCCGAGCTCCGAGGTGACGGTGTCGGGGAAGATCAGGTGCAAGACGTCTCCACCGCCCTTGAATTGATAGCTGGTGATTCCGACGTAGGCGAAGAGGATTGCGAGAGTTCCTAGCACGCGCGCGGTCTGGTTGTAACGCGCTTCAAGCAGATCAGGCAGCGTGAACTGAGCGAATTTGCGAGCGCGAGGGGCGATGAAATAGATGAGCAGAAGGCCCAGCCAACCGCCGGCAGGCTGCCATAGTGCGGCGAATCCATTTTTGTAGGCGTTTTCTGCACCTGCGAAAAGAGACCCTGCGCCGATCCACGATGTGAGCAGCGTCAGCACCAGAACGAGCGCGGGGAGAGAGCGGCCAGCTACGAGATAGTCGGCTTTGGTTTTTACGCGCGTAGCGCGATAGATGGCGACCGCCAGTAGCACCGCGACGATGATGGCCAGGACTGCGACGTAAAGTTGCGACATGCGGTGATGCTCCTTGCCGAGATTGATCGAAATGCTCGAAAGCGGCGTGGTCAGTCGATGCCCGCGCTCCTCGAACTTTAGCAGGCGCTAACCCTTACGCGGAATATGGTTTGGGAGCAGAGGGCGAGGCTAGATTCAGTCTTGGTGCAGTGTAAAGGAGGAGAGAGCGAAGGCTTGTCTTTGAATTTGACCGAGGGGTGAGGCATTGCTAGACTGTGAATGCGGGGTGGAGCAGCCCGGTAGCTCGTTGGGCTCATAACCCAAAGGTCGGCGGTTCAAATCCGCCCCCCGCAACCATTCTTCGTTTTTGGCCCTTCTGACTATAACGTCGAAGGGCTTTCTATATGTGGGATAAAGACTTACGGCACCAATTTTTGAGTTCGAAAGCACAATTTTCGCTAAAGCGGCCTTCTCGAATGGATTTTCAGTAAGCATTTTAGAATCAATCGTTTGCGCGAGTTCTAAAATATAACGCATGTTATCAAAGCGCTGGGCATTTTTCGCATCTTCCAAGCCACTAAGCTGAGCTTTGATTGCCAATTCCTCCTCTGCCCACTTTGCTTGCCTCGCACGCCAAAACTCTACTGTGATCTCGCCTCTTAGTTTGTCTGTGTATGCATCATCCCTCTGGCTTTGTAGAGAATTGAGCTCCTTGGTCAATCGAGCCCGTTCTGTATTGATGTGGCTTTGAGTGTGGTCCTGTTCGGCTCGCAGCTTTGTCTCGATCTCTTGCGCAACGTCCTTAGGAAGACGAATCGCCGCTATTGCTTCACTCAATCTCTCGGCGATCTCCTGCTCGCGAAATCTTGGTAGCTCACACTTACCGTTGCAGCGCTCGGTGCACCGATAGTAAACATACCGCCCCTTCTTGCGCTCGCCCGTGATCATGCGCCCGCAGAGCTGACAGAGGAGAAGCCCGCGAAACGCAATGTCCTGATGGCACCCTTTCGGCTTATTCGCGCTTTTGAATACTGCCTGGACTTTTGCAAACAAATCTGCATCGATAAACAGGGGGTGCTTGCCAGTGAAGGTTTCGTCTCTCCACTCAAAAGACCCGATGTAGAACCGGTCTTTGAGGATGCGTTCGAGGGCGGCCTTCGAGAGATTCGCCTTCGTTCTCTGGTACAACTCCTTTTTGAGCGTCATGAGGGAGTAGAGATCAGTTGCGTACAATTCAAACGCCATACGCACGAATTTGGATTTTTCAGGGTGAAGAACCAGAAGTCCAGTGGCCTTGTCGACCATATAACCGTGCGGTGGATTGAAGGGATAATACCCCTGCCGGCACTTCTCGAGCATCCCTTTGACAACTTCCTCGCTGAGGTTCGCCGAGTAGTTGCGGGCCATCGCGATTCGGATGTCATGAATGAAGTGCGCGCCGGAGCGAGAATCCTTCGAAATGACTTCGTTGTCTTTAACGAAGTGGACCTCAATATTGAGGTCTTCGATAGTTATAGGGTCACGGTTATTGCGATAGAGCCGATCGACCTTCTCGACGATCAACGTGAGACACCCACGATTTCGCTTGAAATATTCCACCATTTCCCCAAAATACTTCCGGCCTGGGTTCGTGGCAGATTGTTCGTCAATGAACTCTATGACAATCCTGAAGCCGTTTTTCGCCGCATACTCACGAAGCAAACGAATCTGGGCTTCGATTGAATAGCCCTCGCGTTGCTCCCGGGATGATACGCGTGCATAAAGAATGCATTCTCGAAGTGACATCTGTCCCCTCTACTTACTCGGTTTTGGTTGTTTTCCTACGCCCCGCCGCCTCGCAGGTAACTCTGCCTGCTGTTCCGCAACGAAATCCCCGGTGCCCTGCGGCTTTGCATGATTGGCGGCTTGACTTTCCCTGAGGGATTTGGGGCTGGCGATCCAGGCAAGCACCCTTCCGAGGACTACTGCTTCCGGTTCCTGAATAACAACTCTGGCCTCGGCCTTCAGTTGGTCGTAGCCCTCATTCGGAGATATAAGCGGAAGCATGGAAAGCACTGGCGATGGTATGTCATCAATTCTTGGGGAAATCAGTTTGAGTGGTCTGATCCCGGACGCAGGTGCTGGTGGGTCAAACCGGAGCCATCCCAAGTAAAGACCTTCTGGAAGAAGTGGCCAGATGCCCTCTTTGATATATTCCGACCCTGGCTGGCCGCGTCTCATATGCTCTGCGGCGGCTTTTGTTTCTGCATTAGGCCTGTAGGAGGCAAGGGTAAGCGCACCATGAAGAGTCATTAAATCCCGATCGCCAGTATCGATAATCAACGTGTCGCCGAGTCCGAAAATTGGGCGAACAAATGCAGGAGATATGCGTAGGGCAATAATATTCGGGTCCTTCCCAACCATCTCTCCTGGAAGGGATAACCAACCTTCAATTTCTTCCGCTCGTATCGAGATGGGTTTATCGATGCTGGCAGGAATGCGCAGAAGTGGGATAGCAGTGGCGCCTTTCGCAGAGGCCTCTACCATTGCGGCAGCGGTGTTGATTGCTTTCTGTTCGGACTCGCGAGATATCCGTCCAAATTCTGGAAGCAGCTCCGACAGATACGCCAGATCAATGCCAGCTTGCCCGAAAAACCAAGCCCCATCTATGGCAGGCGCTTCTCGGGCGAGCAACGCCATGCGGCTCCAGCACCGTTGAGAAGGACTTGCTTTTCCACTTTCCCAGAGCGGTACCGCTGTACGGCTGACCCCGCACTTTGCCGCAAAACTTCCCTGAGTTAAATTGAGTGCTTCGCGGAGCTGACGGATTCGTTGTCCGTTGACGCGGGCAATCTCCTTCAATTTCTGTCGCTTGGCTTCGTTCGCAAGATTTTGATTCTGTTTTAGCATGCTGCCATCCACACATGGTTCTTTCCACTATTTTACGCGATTTTTTACTCACGTGCGAGCCGATTCACAGGTGCGCTCGGAGCCTTAGGAGCATCATCGAGATGTGTAGGCCAGAATGCCTGCTAACAGGAAAGAGCGACGTGTAGTTAATTAAAATAAGCAATATAACAATTTTTATGCACTGTAACATTTCGTGTGTTATCGTGCATAAAGTATGAAGGAAGGCCGAGCAAAGCGCGAAATCTCCGAACTTGAACGCTATGTTCACGAGATCCTGAGCGTCTCCTTGAAAACTACGCCTTGGAGCGGAGCCGAACGATTGCCGCACTTCCTTAGGGAACGATACGAGTTCGCACAAGCGAATCTGCTGGGACTTCATGCCCTCTTGGTCGTGGACATCGATCCCGTAGAGCAGCCACCAGCCATTGTGCGTAAACACTTGGATATGCTCCAGACCAAGCAACACCTGGACCCTATCTATGTCCGCGCCCAAATAACTGCGTACAACAGGAAGCGCCTAGTCGAGCAAAGAGTACCGTTTATCGTTCCGGGCAACCAGATGTATTTGCCCATGCTAGCCGTTGATTTGCGCGAAAACTTCCGCAGAATCCGGAAGGAGATCACCACCTTCAGCCCCTCGACTCAGGTGGTCGTTCTCTACGTACTACTACGCGATTCCCCGCCTGTACTCAATCCAACCGAAACGGCCCCGCTCTTGGCATATTCGACCATGACGATGACCCGCGCTTTCGACGAGTTGGAGTCCGCGAATATTGCTGAAGTGGCGGTTCGCGGTCGGGAACGCTGCCTACAGTTCAACGAAAGTCGAAGAGAAATCTGGGAGAAGGCCCAGCCTTTTCTTCGAAGCCCGGTAAGCAAACGAATCTTTATCCGCCGCGCCGAAAGCATTGGAAGCGCTATCCGTGCAGGGCTAACAGCCCTCGCGCACTACAGTATGCTGGCAGCGCCACCTTACACGACCTATGCACTGAGTCGCGAGACTTGGAAAGAGCTGCGCACGCGGCAGAGGATCATCGAATTACCAGATCAGGACCCAGACGCCAGCGAGATTCAAGTGTGGTGGTACCCGCCGGCACTTTTTGCGGAACATGGGATCGTTGACCGGTTGTCCCTTTACCTTTCTCTCAAGGCCGACCACGACGAACGTACGGAGTCCGCGCTGGAAGAGATGATGGAGAAATTCAAATGGTAAAAGGGTTGGAAGTTTTCCGGGAGCATTTCCGTAATTTCGCCGATCACTATGTCCTCATCGGTGGCGCCGCGTGCGATATTGCCATGACCAACGCTGGTCTCGAATTCAGGGCTACAAAAGACCTGGACATCGTCCTCTACCTTGAGGCTTTGGATGCAGAGTTTGTCAGGGCATTCTGGGAATTCGTTCGGGCCGGAAACTACGAGATTCAGGAGAAATCGACTGGTGAGAAGCAGTTCTATCGCTTCCAGAAACCCACGAACCCTGACTACCCTTTCATGTTGGAATTGTTCTCCCGGCAGCCGGATATTCTGCAGGTTCCCGAAGGCTGCCATCTCGCACCCTTGCCGCTTGAGGAAGATGTATCCAGCCTCTCAGCAATCCTCCTTGATAACGACTATTACGCCTTCATCCGTCTGGGCAGACAGGAATTCGACGGACTTCCAATGGTCGGCGTTGCTCAGCTGATCGCTTTGAAGGCGCGGGCCTGGCTGGATTTGACGGAACGTGAGAAACGCGGCGAAAAGATCGACAGCAAGACGATCAAGAAACACAAAAATGACGTCTTCCGGCTCTACCAGATCCTCGATCCCGACACTGATCCTGGAGCTCCAGATACAGTCAAAAATCACCTTCGCGAATTCATCCAGAGAATGCGAGGAGAGGAAATTGACCTTAAGGCCTTAGGGATACGCACCGGTACGCGCGACGAAATTCTAGCAGAGATTGCTCGTATCTATCGCGTCTCGGACGGTGAACAGCTACCCACTGGGTGAATAGTTTCTCACCCTGTGGGTAGGTTACTTGCTTTTTATGAATTGACCCTGCGAGCGGAGTTGACATGGACGTACGTACCCGAACCACAAAATCCTGCGACGAGCTTGGGAGGCAGACAACACACTCTCGCCCAGCCAAAAAGAGCAGCGATTATGGTTCATCCAGAGTCTCTATCATCGAGTACCAGGTGGCTCCTGAACCTTCTGCCAGATCGAACCGCGTCACGGTCCGCACAGCATTTGAGTTTAGCGGGTCACTAAGGGTTGCGATCTCAAAACGGCCCTCCTGACTAGGATCGACGAAGACGCGGTAAAGCCAATACCGGCCACAAATGCGCTTCGCTGCGCGGTATTCGTTGTCGGTCAATTCAACTTCGCCCGTGCGGCTGCTTCGCCCCTTGACCTCGATATATCGCACAATCTCCGATTCAGAAATCGACTGTTCTGTCATTGCCCTGTCACGAATGGCTGCGGACTCCACGCTCACCAAATCGCAACCAAAACTATCCGACCCACGTACGTGGCTGACCTGAATCACGAATCTCCCCGCCTGCCGTTCAAAGGCCTCAACGATTTTGAATGTCACTGATTCGGTGGCAAGAGGGCCGCGTCGATGTCCGCCGCCTCCCCCTATCCCCGTCACCACGAGCTTTTTACGCCTCTTGAGATCTTTACGTCCCGGGCCTGGCACCGGCTCAAAAGTTGTAGCTCCAAATGAAGTTGTTGAATCGGGTGTCTCAGTTCCGCAGGTGCCAGGCGACACCGGCGAATTTGGTGGCCCATCCACTGGCCCAGAAGAAGCTGCCGGTACGACCGCTTTTGGAGGCGGAATCGCTTGCTCCGCATTGTCGTCTACATCTTCTAATAAGTTCTCGAAGCGCGAATGAGCTTCTTCCAGCTTGTCGTCAGCTGTATCGCCAAGGCGAACCCGGACAACCTCGATCATCTCAGTCCGAGTGCGACATCGCAACACACCACCTATTTCAGCCGCTTCGTCTCGTCCGAGTAATTGCGCGACCAACTCGGCTACTCCGAGCCAAAAAGTCAGGAAGCCGGTGCTGCTTTCGAAGTACTCCCCGATCTTGACCAAAGCCGTGTCGACGACGATTCCCTCACCGGGTTGTGATAGAAGAATTTCTTCGGATGTACCATCCGGAAGTGTGACCGATACTCGCGCGCGTTCGCAAACATGGAGCACAGCCCTATTTAGAAGATTAAGCTCCCGACCACCTTCATCCAGATTGTCTGCGAGTCGCAACGCGTAGATGTAGGGCATGGCCAGCCGCAGGTGCTGATTGGCATCTTCGCTTCCAGAGTCGTACTCTGTCCCATTCTCTAGGAGCTTCAACCGTATTTCTTTCGAACTCAGAGTGGCGATTCCAAAGAGCTCCTTCACAACTGCTGTGTTCATGCGCATCGGAATATCTACAAGCGCAAGGTGAGCTTCGACGGCTTTGGTGATCGTGAGATTGGCGTTGTAGCGAAGATCGGGAACAGGTAGGTATCCCTCAGACCCAGCTCGTCGGCCCCACATACACCCTGTCAGTAAAAACCTTGCACGCTGGGGAGAATCTTCCACACTCACATTAGACTTAATCAGTGTGCGGTAAATCCCGCGGGCGACCCTTCCTTGCGGATCACGTTCTGGAAGCGTTTGAAGGAGTTCATACAGAGACTGGCCACTCAGAGTCTCGAGGGAAGTCACTGCGCCGAGCCTGCTCAGAACAGCATCCATGGATGCTCGACCACCAAAGGCACCGATTAAAACGTCGTGTGAATCAAGCCCATGACGCGAATAAACACCCTGTAGGACACGTACACCTTGGCTGCTAAGCATGATTTCGCACGGTCGATGGCGCTTCCCGTCGATCGCGGGCACCCAGCCGGTCTCCCGCAAGAAGAACAGTGTCGGGTTCATGATTGGCACGGACGGATCGTGCCGCATTGATCTTTCCGTGCCGATAGTTGCCATAAACCGGGCTTGGGGATCGAAATCTCCGACCAGCAGGCTCGCTCCTGAAGACATAAGGTAGGCGGCGACTGCGGTAGCGTCCCCTTCTTTCAATAGCTTCAGCCAGCGGTCGGGTAGGCGTAGGTTCTCGATCGAGTAGTCACTGACCAATTTGCGGGCCTCGGCCGCGCTGGCACAAAGCCGCTCTCGGATGGTCCGCGGATAATCCAAACGATCCAAAACGGCGCGCTTAAATCTCTGGTAATCGGCATCTAGCGGCGCAGTTTCCATGCGTGGAAACGCATTGATACCAATTGCAGTAAGGAACTCCTCGGCATCACGCAATGAAACTCCAGCAAGACCGCAGACCGTCGGATCGGCAACGAACTCATCAATACCGAACTGCTGATAAAGGCGATATACCACTTGCCCTCGGGGATAATCGGGGCCGAAATAGCAGTTTGTTGCCCTTCTCAGTCCTCCAGTCGTTGTTGGCACCTTGATTGGCAAAATTGGCAAGCTTTGGCGCGCTGCAGGCGACGCATCGAACAGCCACCGCAGCAGCTGCCGCCATCGACCCAATTTCGCAGGGGCATCATCCGCCACGCCCGTTTCAACCTCGTTGATCAGCGCGCGAGAGACCGTGTCGAAACGATACTCATCCACCTCGCATCTACAGCGACTCAGGTCAGAGGCAATGATACGCAAACCTGCAGTCTCTGAGCCTCTCACCAAGCCAGATTGAAAAGCCTCATCCACAAAGCGGACATTCGAAACCCATTGGGGAAGCGGGGGCAAGTTCTCCAGAGGTGTAAAGAAGCAATTGCCCTCTGTGATCAGATTCCCATCTGCGCCAATCAGCAGACCTGAGGCTCCAACGGAAAGTAGTTGTCCTTTCGCCAACAGTCGGCCGAGAACGTCACCGGCGCTGCTGCGGTCAAGAGTCAACATGCAAGTCCTAAGGCGGTCCTTCAGTGTTCCGGGATCGTACCAAGCAAGAGCAAACAATGACAATAGCCCCCCCAATCGATCCTCTGGTTGGACTATCAACAGCTCTGGGAAAACGTTGCGATCGAGGTGCGAGAGCCACACTTTGTGCGGGACCTTGCGAACAAATTCCGAGGACTGAATCGTTCCATCTAGTCTCGGAAAAATCTTCCGATTTGTACACTCGCATATGAGCGCGCGAACAAAGCCGAGAGCCCTCAGCTCCGGATCAGCATCTTCCAAGCCTGCAAGTAATTCGAGTGCTCGTGTAGGTTTGGCCGGATCCGCCTGTTCTTCAAGAATGCATGCGACGTGAGCGGCAAGTTGTCTCAGCACCTCTCGATTTGACTCATTCGCCACCAAACGATTGCGGTCGTCCGTGGTTTCTAGCGTCGCGTGCATAACGACAGCGCACGGCAATCGATCGTGAGTAGGAAAAAACACGCAGAGATTGCCGTCGGACCTGACGGTTGGGTTGTCAGGCACGGCGACTGCGACTTCGAATTCCCGCCTGCGACCCAAACTGGCCTCTGCGGTCTCAGCTGTGACCCGTCCACCATGGCGATAGATCCTCCACAGCTGGGTTGCCCCGTTTTGCTGCAAAACAATCGTTGCCCTATCTGCACCATGGTTTTCGCGTTCCAGATCCCACGATCGCGTCAGGTCTCCGATGACCTCGACACGCGTTAGGTGGCGACAAAACAACAGAGAACTGGTTGGCAGCTCAGACAACTGAGCGAACACTTCTTCATAGACAGCCGCGCCACGAAGTCCGTCAGGCAGAGGTAACACGACGACTGTATCGTAGCCTCGTTCTCGGAATGCTCGAGCCTCAACCAGTCGCGGGTCGTGCTCGATAGGAAGATCGGGGAAACGCATAACCGCTGCAGGCCGCTGATTGGTGGCGCTCTTGAAAAGAGTGACAACTTCGGAAACCGCCGCGCTCTTCTCCGCGAGTCTATCGACTACCTCTGATGCGTGGGCACGGTCAAAGCACACTTCATACGGTCCACTTGAGATTAGCGGCCGATCTGTCCAGGTCAGAACCGATCGAAAGCCAAGACCCTTGCATCCGATGAACCGATTACGATCGAGCTGCTTAGGACTGCAATCACTGATTACTAATGAGGTAATGCCCTTGTCGCTGAAAACCTTTCCGGTGTTTGCGATCACCAATCGTTCTCGCGAGAGAGAGAATAGTAAGTTACAGGAGCCGCTCGCATCTACGCCAGCATCGTCCGCGTTCTGCAACAATTCAAGCAGCTGACGACCGCGGTAGCCGTCAAGTGCGCTCAATTCGCGGTTGAAGTGCCCAACAAGCTCTGCAGGCTGCCTCAGATAGTTCTCGATCTGCGATGCAGCGATATTACGGATCTGCCCTTGCGCAGTTATAGTCCCTGTCGAATTGCCTTCTATTCCGCTCGTAGAAGTGGTGGTCACAGGAATTCCATTTCGAAGCGCTTACCGAGCCTCTTTGAACTTGTCGAAATCGGAATGAGTAGCAATCAGTGTATCGCAGGGCATTATGAGAAGCGGTTTCGGTTCCACTTTGTCGGCTCCAGCATCCTAACGGTAGCGATAGTGGACGCAATGAAGACCGTCGAGATCCTGACCGAACCTCCCTCGGCGACTCTGCTCGCTGCATTCAATTCTGCTTGAACTCCAGGAGATGTCGGAGAGATCAGATGGGACAGCGATTTCGGTCACAGCCTGTGAGTATCACTTGATCCAGCCTCAACCGGGCGCAAGGTGAGACAAGATCTTACCCAGAAGAGGTAAGGCAGGCATCGACGCCTTCCACCATACTCCAGAGGCCTTTCGTGAACCTCTAGCCCTGTTCTAGCAGGCTAACCAGCCTGGACATGGACTTGTTGAACTTCCTTTGATAGCTGATCTTTGTACCCTTCTTCAACTGCTGACGAATGAAGTCGTAGTTAGGACCCTTAAACAAATCCTCGTATTGAGAGTAGATTCCCTTGGACTTGGGTAGGGGCTTTCCGAGGAGCGGCTTTGCAACCGCATGCAAGAGCCGGAAGCTAGCATCGGCGACGTCAACGATCGCCTCCTCAAAGAGGTCAAGCTCCGGCTGACTCCTGCCAAACCGCCGTCGTTCGCAGTATTCGACGAATCTACCCTCAAGACTATCGCTGAAAGAGAAATCCATTTTCAGATACTCTGCAATAAGAGACGAGGCGGCCCATTTAGCTCCTGCCTTGAAGTCCTTCTGGCGGTCAATTCGGAGATCTCTGATCCCTTTCCATTTCGCGTTCTTGTCATAGGAAGACTCGACAGACTTTACCAGCCAGTATGCGTACTTACACCGTGCATGTGACGGGTCTTCAATCGCCGGAAATATCCTCGAGAACAACCGCCCGAAGATGTCGTTGGTACCTTGCTGGCTCACGAAAGGATCAGCTCTCAATACGGCGGCAATACAGCGCGCAAGAAAATCGGCGTCAATCCAGAAGTATTTCCATTTTGCGTCCTGCTCTTCCTTTGAGACTGTTTGCTTCTCGCCTTGCTTACGGACGAGATAATACCGCTTCTCCGACCCCTTGAGCTTATCCGCAAACAGCCTGTGATGAAGCGTGACCATGAGGAAGTGATTGGATTTCAAGTCTCGATTGTCAACGGGGTTCTGGTTGTTGCGTGCAATCGCGACATCGGAAGAAATGCTTGCGGCGTCTTTCTTAAGCTCAATGACGGTCACAAGAACTTCAGAATGCGGATTGGCATTCGAATGCTCACGGAAGTACCGATCAACGTTCATGACAGTCTGACAGCCATTACTCACCGAAGCGCGCTCTAGATATATATATTTGTCGTTCAAGGTAGCCTTACTGCACTGAATCGTAACGCCGTTGTTGCAGATGAGAAATTGATCGGGCTGACGTTCGATCGTATGCTGAATTGCATCTGCAATTTCTTTGCTCCGCTTCTTCACATTGAGATAGCTCCGCACATTCGATGCAAACAGAGCCCGAAGTTTCTTCTGCTTTGCGTGCGTGTCGACAATTTTGTGTATGCTCTTCAGAGCGACTGGAGCAACAAAGACCTGACCGTATTCACAGCTGATTTTCAATGGAAGACATGTGAAGGGAAGCTTGAACGAACTCATTCCTGTTTGCCCGTCCAAGAACTCTTCTCCCCGTTCTATCAACTCGTCTCGCGTGAAGAAATCGTAGTTCTGGAGCCCGCTTTTCTGGCGAATCCGCTCCATCTGTACCGTCGTTAGCGACTTCGGTGTAACAAAGAAGTAATGAGCCCGGTATCCATCCTGCGAAATCAGACGCTTCGCCTTGCGCCAAGCCTCCCGCGCGGCTTCGTGGAGGTGATCTGGCAAGATGTCCTTCTTTAGATATGCGCAGAATCTGTCGAAGGTTTCGATGGCTTTTCTTTCATTGGCAGCCTCCTTCGTCCACCGCTTGGAGTCATACTCGACTTGCCCGATGAGAATCTGCTTGCCTTCTTTGTCGTCCCAAATGAAGTCGACGCCACAATCGTTTGTTTGATCCAGCACGTGTAGATTAGCTTGCTCGTACGGAAGCCCAACTTCCTGATGCAGGAACCACACTGCCAGAGCACGTGCATCGCTTAGCATGTTTCCACCGCAATCAAGTCCGCAGCGCACTATGATACGTTCAAACTCTTCTTTCAAGAATTGAATTAGATGCTCGGTTTCATAATCCTGAGCGGCAATCGACATGGTTGGCCCTTTCTCCTGTGCTTTCTTCAGCGGCTTGGCGTTCTGTTCGAGCTGTTCGTCCTCAACTGGCCATTCGGCAGCGAAGGCCAGTTCGTCTTGCTGTGCTACACCGCGTCTCTATACGTTCAGGGCGTCAACAGGTGAACGCGGCTAGCCCGAGGATGTCAATGAATACACTGCTATTGTCCGCCGCACAGAGACCTAGGATCAAGGACGTAATCGCAGCCCCTGTTGCAAGTGGTCGAGAACGCAACCCGTCGATCGGGAACATATTGGCTTTGGAACTTTGTGATGGTCATTAGCGACTTCCGCCCGAGCCAGGTCAACTGTCCTTCTTCTCCTCGCCACAGCCAGTTCAGTGAAACCGAAGCCGACGACAGGGCGGGAACGGCAGATTCCTCCGCGGATGCGAGTGTTGATCGAGCATCTGAGGACATCGCGAATGATCGGTGTCCGGGCTGCGCGTGCCAGATGCATAATTTCGGCAAAACTGTGGCGAATCTGCCGTTGGAAGGCATGCAGGCCTCTTTGGAGGGCATGAGCTGCAAACAGGCAGGCCTTCGCCTAGAATGAGCGATAAATGCCTATCGAACAATTCACGACAGCGAAGGAAACGATTGATTCCATTCAGTGGCGAATCGAGTCAGCTCACCGCCCATTTGAAGGCGCACAGGTCCGCGTGGCGCTAGCCCGTGTGGATTCGAGCAGCTGCTTCTTGACTGGAACAATGGTGTTCTTGGAGCACGAACCGAAGAGCCGCGAAACGGCTGACTATGGCCATATTCGACTCTCTGAGTTCTGGATCAAAGGAGTAGATGCCGCACTCAGCTTTGTTGGCCGGCTCTTTGATGGTAGGGAATCCGTCGGTGGGATGCCGGTTCGAAACCTGTTCCAGAGATCCATAACGCATCGAGAATGCGGCAGACACAGCGCATCAGGCTGGCCTTCATGGATCTACGAAACTTCGGCAGAGTCAATTGATGGCCAGCAGCGCTTGAACCTTGAGCCGATACCCACCGTCGCCAAAGGTCTGCCTCCATTCAAATCGCCATCGGAAGCGGTTACAAGTTGGATGGGGCAAACTCCTCGGTTTGGAGTTGTGAGCGGAAACGTAAATAACCAAGATCAGTTCGTAATTGTGATTCCTGATACTCGGGCTCGCTTCAAATCTTGCCGGTGGTCTCCCGGTTCCCTCACTCTTGATGTGGAACTTAACACTGCCCCAAAGTCAGTGGAGTTGCAAATTATTCATGGTGGTGCGAAATCCCGGTCCGCCAATCATTCGATCCAACCGGGAGCACTGTCATTCCAGGTGCCCGAAGATGCCAATGATCTAGCGCTGTATCTCGTCCATGCCGAAGGAGAGCTTCTCTCTTGCCAAACACTGACGCAGCTTTACCGTTCGTTTGGGGAATCGGGGGCGCAAGAGGAATTCGATCAGTCAAACTGGCAGCTCGAATTGCAAAAGGGAGAGAACGAAAGGAGAGAATTCAAGCCCTTCATTGCTCCTACCGACGTCAAGGAATTGGAGATCGTGAAGACAGCTGTGGCCTTCGCGAATACTGACGGGGGCACCATCTTTGTCGGAGTGGATAACGAAGGAGTACCCATCGGCGTCGCTCAGGCGAGAAAATGCTTCAAATCGGAAGAACCGATCGACGCACAAATGGCCCGCCTCAAGGTCTTAATCAGAGAAAGCACCCAGCCAGTGCCTTCGATCGCATGCAAGATTGCAAGTGTCAGCGGCCAGCCAATCATCGTGGTTGAGATCAATAAATCAGAGACTATCTGTTCCACCCACGACAACCGTGCATATGTGCGAAGGGGGGCGACCAACCGGCTTGCTGATCCTCGCACCGAGCTTCCGAGTTTGAGCAAGACGTCAAATTCGGATGTTTGGGATAATTCACTTCATTCGTACGCACCATGATCCGGAGGAATTGGTTGGGATTGATGGCCTGCGGTTAGGCCGCCTTGCGTGGGCGGTGGATCTGCTCGATCGAGGCCAGCTGTCCCAATAGGCTTCACCAGACCTTGTTCCAACAGGAAGGTATATGCCTCTTCTTCAATACAAAACTGCGCCGCTGCCGCTGAGCTCGATTCAAGCTTTTGGCTTCGGACTTTCTACCTGATCACCCTCGTCTCGTCGCTCTTGTGCGCGATCTCGTCTCGGAAAAGTTTCGCCGAGTGACTCTCGTTCCTGCTTGGCGAGTTCTTCAAAATCAACGGATATGATCAAGCACTTTCCATTGACTCGAATCGTAGCATCGTGGATGAGATCGAGAAGCCCTGCGCGCTGCTCGCCGCAATCGTGCAACAAGTCTCTTTTGAATCCGACGACGACCTGTTCCTTGCCGACTTCCTGACTTTCAGCGATCACATAAGTGTCTGCCATTTGCGCGAAGACCGATTCAGCCAATATGGCGTACCGACTCAGATCCGCGACTCGATCGCGAATCTGCTCATCATTATTTTCGTCAAGATCGGTGCCAGGCACTTCTACCCTGATTAAATTCCGTTCCGAGGAGTATTTGATACCGTTCAGAGGCATCCTTCGGCGCCTACAGTTGATCTGGAGTACATAGAGAAGTACCTTGAGCTTATCTTCCACCCCAACTTTTCCACTAATCCTGATCAGTTCGAGCTGTGCATCGGTCTGAGATCGCATCTCAGCCTGTTCCTCGGGTGAAGTCGTATAGTGAAGCGCTTGAGAGTACAGCGTCCAATCATTTACCAACAGATCTGAGATATCTAGCCCGAAGATTCCTACGGCTGCGTCAATCGACAGAATGCATTCGTAGAGGCGAGTTATGTTGTCCAGAAGTTCGTCCTCTGTCCACTCGACTGCTACGACGGTCGGCGAGCTCCCTCTCTTGATATCCCGAAAGAGAACCTTCCCGATTTGGTAGGTCACGCCGTGGGAGCCGCTGTGCGAGACGGCATTACGGACGATAGGACTGTACCCGGACAGCAGCCGGACTTGAGGGTCGTCATTCTTGATCCTCGAAGTCAGGTATTCATCTTTGTTGCGTTCTCCTTGGCCAAAATTTGCGTCTACGATATTCGTGAATCCGCCTTCCACGAACTGGTAGCAGGCCACAAGAAGTGTTAAGTACGGGTCGATCAGATCGGCGACAATGCTGCGATAGACGTTCACGAGATGGGCGTATTCATCCGGTGTGCCAGGTGTAAAGGATCCCATCTTGGCGAATTCATCAAGAACTCGATTCCGGTTCACTCTGAGTCTTCTGCGCATGCCGACCCAGGGCAGGAAAACCCGTAATAAAAACTGCTGTTCGTCTATGCTTCGGGCCTTATGGAGGAGAGGCAGAACGAAGTGCAGGTTGTCCAGCCGCAGGTTCAGATCCCCAGGTCCGTACACATCCAGCAAGAGCTCCTTGCGTTGGTGCTCGTCTAAATCGTTTAGGTCCTGCCTGATATAGAGCAGTCCGGTGGGAATGAGCGCATCGAGGAGAGCTCCGAGCTCGGCGCTTGCGCGATCGTTTTGAAATTCGCTGTTTGGTTGAGAAGCGTCCACTATCAGTGCTTACCCTTCAGATGCAGCACGGCTGCTGTCGATGGCGTAACCTGTCAATCGATTCCATTTGGGTGGTGCATTAGGCCCTCATGCGATTCACTTGTCGGCGCCCCGGTTCTTTTGTTCCTCGGGCCGCCGCTTCTCTTTGCAGAAGGATTCAGCTCTATGCCTTTGGAGTGCGAGCTCCGACCATTGATATCAGCACAGAGGCAATCGGAAAAAGAAAGAATGTCACAACAATGGCGCTTGACGCTTTCCAGAGCGGATAGTGCTCCGACCAAGCGAGCCCGATCAATAAGAAAAAGACGAGGAAGTTTAGCTTCAGCACAGCACGAGACAGCGCCTGCGAATCATTCAAGCGAAGTTCACCGTGTTCCGCCTCAACTCTGTTGCCTCTCGAAAGTTCCCTGGTACTTTGTGCTCTCCGATGTGGCAAGCCCTGTCCGACGGCGCCAACAAGGAAGGTGGCAACCAAGAACAGAGCGGCTGAAACCCAGTGTCGGTGAAAGGCAAACCACAGCATCAGGAGGAGAGTTGCTATATCCAGCGGGCGCATGATCCGCCGTTCGAATCGAATGAGAACTACATGGGCCCGTTCATGCATTTGAGGCAGTTTACCACCCCTTCTCCTCGCACCGACTCGCCAGATGACCCACCACACGAATCTCGATTTCCTAACGCGCCGCGAGCGAAGCTTCCGATATCAAACTAGGCCAAGGTCCGAGAATTGAGCCATCTTCTGTTGGAGCCATGGATCCTCGCAGGCGATTCTACGGTACGCTTTGAGAAACGCAGCGGCTTTCCCCATGTCACGAAGTTGCTCGTAGACGAGGACAAGTCGCTTCAACACCTGCGGACGCTGAGGGAACTCCTTATTGAGCCCCATTAGAATGGCGCAGGACTCTTCGTATTTTGCCTGGAGCCCAAGTATCGACGCTTTCTCGAGCATGAGGGACGGAGACTCTCCGGTCTCAGATATACACTGGTCAACCACCTGCTCAGCCTTTGTAACCTGCCTAGTAGCTAGGTAGCATTTGAGGGAGACCAAGAGGAGATCTCGCCGAACGGCCGAGCCAGGACTAGCCATTTCTGGATGCGTATCGATATAGGCTAGGGCGTCGAAATACCTTTCGTCTTTGAATGCAGCTGACACCATACAGAGAAACGCGTGCGGATCGCGAGACCGCTCAAACAGCTGCCCAGAGCTTTGCTCCGCTTCCCTATAACGGCCTTGGCTCATCAGACTAACTGCCCGGCTAGCCCAATCACTGCATACGTCAACCCTACGCCCGATAGCCCGCAATGGCTGATATTGCAGCTGAGCATATCGAACTTGCTCGAAGTGTTGCTGCATTTCAGCAACCGACCGCCATCTGTCTGTCGGTTCAGGTTCCAAACACCGAAGGATGAATTCTTCGGTGAGAGGGGATACCGTGGAGTTCACTTCTGAGGGACGCGGGTAGGGGGTGTGCCTTGCCACCTGGCTCAACGTTTCATGTGGCAGGCGTGAAGTCACGAGGTGATACAAAAGAACTCCAAGACTGTAGATATCTGCTGCCATATGTTGTTCGGTTCCCCGCCCTCGCAGAGAAGTCCCCACCACCTCCGGTGCTGAGTACAGAACCGTCCCCCCATTCTCGCGGGTCTTGGCGTAAAGATCGTCAGGCAAGTAGCTACTTCCGAAATCTGTAAGCTTGAGCAGTCTTTCTGATACCAGAATGTTCTGAGGCTTTATGTCACCGTGGCAGAGATTCAACCCGTGCAAATGGCGAACGCCCGCGAGAACCTGAGCGTACATCTCTAGTAATCGATCGTAGCTCGTGGAAAATGCAGGATCATCCTGATCGAGAAGTTGAGCAAGTGTCACGCTTGGGAAATACTCCATCTCAATGACAAACCATTCATGTTGAGGAGGGACGCGCCCCATCCAGAAAATCTGAATCACATTGGGATGAGCTGGTCTGCCAATCAGCCATTTGCCCTCCTCGAGATCACTTCGCCTGGATGCCTGAGCTTTTGGTATCTTCAACGCGATGGTCGTGCCATCCTCTATCCGTTCAGCCCGCCAAGCCCAACCGTACGATCCCTCACCTAAGCACTCAATGAGCTGATACCGATCACCAAGCAGCAAATCTGGCCGAGGAATGAAGAGCCTATTTGTCGTACTCACCTCAAACCTCTTTCTTTGATTAAGTCCAACCTCCAGTTGCCGGCATTGCCCTCTCTGTGGATGAACTGGCAAATCAGGAGCGTGCTGGTCGATGTTCCCTGAACAGGTTCCATCGCTCCGGTGCGAAAGCCTCTCCGATACACATCATCCAATGCCTTGTGATCGGGTAGATCTCTTAGGCTCTTCGTCCAATATGCGAGGACAACACACTCGGGTGTCTGATCCCAACGGTGTCTGGCCAGTAACAAATTCTGTACCTTGTTGATCAACTTGCCCTCATCGATCGTGCCCGCGTATCTCTCGAACTCAGCTAACAGAACTGCGCGAGCGGTGTCGCGATCGAACCATGCTGAATCGGATCGGACGTCGTCTCCAACGTAGCCATAAGCCCCTTTCCGCGGTGCTGGCATTTCGCAGTAAGATTCATAGCCTAGGCTCTGCCCCAAAGCAGTCAAGAGCGAAATCCCCGCACTGTGAATGGTTCCATCCGGCAGCCCGTTCGATGTCCAAATTGGAAAGAGCGCGTGTGCGAGCGTCATGGCTAGCAGCTCCTCACGTATGCGAACTGTCAATTTCTCACGCACCGAAGCGTCCCCAAACTTTCAAGACTTCCGGCGACTCGCCACCGTGCACGAGCGTCTTAGGCCCAATCTTGACGAGCAGGGGGGCCGTTATAGACCGCCCAACTATCAGCGCCTCTCCTGTGGAGAGACTTGGTAGTTCTTCAAGGTCGGCGGAGCTGATCATATCGGAGGTTTTTGAGATGAATCTCTGATCATCCGGGTTCCGCAGCCTCATTGTGATCAGGGTGTTGCATTGAGACGTAACGTCCGGGTCTAGCTTTGAGGGGCGTTGACTGACGATTGCAAAACCAACGCCGAATTTGCGCCCTTCCGCTGCGATCTTTTTGATGATGCGCAGGCTCACTGCCGATTGCCCAGCGGGTGCAAAGTTGTGACCCTCTTCGAACACTACGAAAGTGGGGCGACTCGGATCGGTCTTGCTGGATGCTGCGGCAAGAATTTCGCTTGCAATGAGTGCTGTAATTATCTGTTTAGCGGTATCACTCAGGCCTTGCAGGTCAATAATTGTGAGGCGGCCACGTCGATCGGCCGGCCTTCCCACTAAGTCATACACGTTTGTTGGTTGAGCTAGAGCCGAGGAATAGAAGGTCTGCGCCTCATTGAGGACCCTAGAGAGCTTCATTGATGCTATCGCTGCACTGCGATTGCTGAGGGCCTCGGATTCTGCCTTGCTGAGCTGGTCCCACTGCTTAAGCTCATCAAGTCCATCCCCTAGGAGATGGCGCAACCTATTGATGTCGCGTGGTTCGGCTTTGTCCATGATTCGCCAGTAGCGCATCGCGACGTCGAGGACCCGCTGCTGCGGCTCGGTCAACCCTGGCAGAATCTCTGCAATATCATCCATCTCAAAATGATCAAATTGCAGAGCCAACTCATTGTTCTTCCCGGCGTACTTCTGTCGAAAGCTTGGGTTTTGCGGCGTATAGACCGAGATGCCCGCGCCAGCGGTTTGTAGCCTTTGGATTGTATCTTGGATTACGGGTATAGAAAGCTGGTCTCTGGGATCTGTAGTAGCTCCCAGATTAGGGTTGAAATGGAGAATACCTCCTTGCAGGGCTCTCCCATACTCGCCATGAGGATCAAAAACGACAACGGTCCCATTATGGAGTGCCATCAAGCGCTCAATGATTCTGCCCACCGTGTAAGACTTGCCGGATCCCGTCATTGCGAGGATTGCCACGTGTTCGGTGACGAGCTTGTTCACTTCGAGGAATACGGGAACGGTGTCCTCTCCGCGTTCATATCCCACTAGATTGCCAATGTGAATACTCGTCTGCTCATCGAATCGATAGAATGAACTCAGGAACTGGTAGTCAACGGGCAGCACGCGGCTTCCGGGATCCAGTGGTCGCCGGGGTATGCGGACTTCATCCGTTACCGGGTCGCGATACCCGATAAGCTCGATTTTCCCTGCGATGCTCTCGCCCGTTATTTGAGCCCCGGGCATTAATTCGAGATTCGCTGCAGAGGAGCCAAGACCAGCGTTGTAGAGTGTGTTTACTCGGGTTAAGCTGATAATCCGACCGAGCACATCCGCTTGCGGTTCCTCTTCTCTCTCCTTATGGCTGATGCGAACGAACTCGCCTCTGCGTGCAGCAAAGGAGGATGCAAGCACCATAGTTAAATTGTTGGGATCGCCTGTGTTGCCGACTAGCCTTCCGAGCACACCTTTTTTCATCTCATTCATTCTCCGGATGAAACTCTTCAATGCCTGACAACCAGTCGGTCTCAAGCTGCCTTCTCCGTATGTGATCTTCTACATCCGAACGGTAGGCATCCACGAAGCTTGGAACAGATGCAGTAGCCTGACTTGCCAAAAGCAGCGGGATCGGGATCGAATGTTTGCCACTGGAGATGGTCAACGCGGATATTTCCCCGGCTAGGCGATCTAGGCGAGTTCTCGTCCACCCCGGCCCATCCCCGATGATCTGGACCAACTGGGGAGCATTCTGGTCGACAGCACGCACGTGCAATCCGATGACGCCATTGGCTGCGACAACCGCCGGCTCCATCCGAGGAGCCTTTACATTCATTCGAAACGCGACAGTTCTTGTTTGCTTCTCAAGAATCCCCTGCAAGAACCTTCGAGCACCGACACTCGCAATCGCGGTTTGTGACTCGACCAGATTCTGCACCTGCTGGTCATCCACCTCTTCAGTGGCGAGAAGATGCTTGCGGCCTTCTACAGTCCGCAAATCCTGCTGTGCGGCAAAGATGATAGCTCCAAATCGCTCAGACGCGAGCGACGCAACTATAACGCCCTGGGGATTCCATGGGAATAGCGCCGCTTGATGCTCATTCCAGAACCGTGTAATGCCTTCAATGGCCTCTTCGTAGGCTCTTCGGTACCCCGGACTGTCTGCCGGATCGCCCATTGGTACCATGCTTCGATTCAACACCAAAGGACAATCCATGAGAATAAGGTCCGGTCTATCACCGCTGCGTATCGCGGCGGCAGCCATTTCGTAAGCCTGTCGAATACCGATCAGCTGAAACCGTTTTGATTGATCCTCATAATCAATGTCGTCTATCTCACAAGCTGAATCCTCGCCCGTTGTCTTGATCGCGCTGTTCTCGATAGTGAGATCCACGCGCACTGCCGCAGAGGCGTAAAGCAATCCGCCCCACACCGGCCGCGTTGCCACGTTTGTTACGATACCAGCAACTTTAAGAGTGAACGGGACCGGAATTGGATAAGAGCGTACTAATCCGGCGCGCTTGAAGTAGGGCGCAATTGCCTCAATGTCGCGGTTCTGTTTTAAGATTCGCCCAACTGTGCCTGGCAGATGAACCTGTGTCATTACCGCGAGGCGCTGCGCTAGTGTGGTCGGGCGTGAGGTTCGTGGTTCATTCATGAGACTCTGGCCTCCAGTTCGGCTGCAAAGGGTTCGAATGAGCTATTCGCCAATGCAGCTCTGCCAGCTTCCGTCAATCGACCATTTTTGCTCAGACCGTAATTAGCCAAGTCCGTCATGAATCGACGCGAGAGCATCGATGGAACTTCGAATAACTCAGACTTTGCAATGGCATTTAGTGCTTCATCATCTGATCGGAATTCCTGTGAGCACAGATGCAGAAGAAGAGTGAAGTGTTCCGGTTTCAATTCAGTCGTGGAGACCTGCGGTTCCAGCTCCTGCTGCGAGGCTTTGCCCGCCAAAGAAAGCAATTGTTCTAGCCACCCCTTCAATTCACTCTTCGCATCAAGGAGCGACAGCGACCACAAGGGCAGACAGGTGGCCGCGAAGAGTCCAGCGTGGGGATGGCGCCGATAGAAGCAGGTATTAACAGTGCCGTTGTCCCAAAAGCCTGACGGGCTTGAAGGCACCTGCAAACTGCCCTTCAACTGGTGACGTACTTCACCACTCAATCGCCGGGCCAAGGGAGAAGCCAATGAGTCCACGAATGACCCAACACTTAGAAGCTCCCAGTCGAGCAGCGGCGTAAGAAATCCGGGTTGGTATGGCGGCAATAAAAGAAACGCGCGTCCGGGCTTCTGGGACCAATTCATCCATTCGCTCTGTGCTTCTTTATCCAATTTCTGGAACTCATTACCAAAAAAAAGAGAAATTCCCGCCGCGTTGTCGGGGATACTCATCGTGCCCGCGTCGAGAAGATCTATCAACCGCCGACCACGAGCATGATCTTTCAGAAGGCCCGCTATCCGTACCTCAAGACTCATTCGGACGACCCTCCCACCAAGGCATAGGTCCGCCTCAGAAAAGCGCGCTTGACCAATTCATCAGCCTCGCTCACATTGAGGTCTGGTTCCTGATTCTTCGCGAGTGCGGCTACCACAGTGCGCCACCGCGTAAATGAAACGCCGCTCGACGCCAATAGCTCTTCGCCTTCTGCCCTCCAGGCATCCAGCCGCGCACGCACTAGACTCTTTGCAGAATCGAGGCCTTCTTCTGCTTCAAGATCAGTCATGTCAAGCGGTCTGTGCGCTGGTTCTCCCCGTGTTGCTCGTAAACCATTGATCGCAGCTCTGGTCTCCTGCAGTTGAGGATCTCCCAGCAAGCGAGCCCGGTACTCTGTGACCTGGTTTTCTAGCGTGACGATGAAACCACCCAGTTTATTGAGCGCTACAGTCGGACTACGAAGGAGATCTTTGGCTGCGGACATCAAGGGCTGAAAGTTACCCAGTTGCGCTGCGTGCTCGTGTTCTTCGAACAGTGTTTCGATGTCGTCGAAGATCGACTCTTCCAACTCCGATCGAATCTCAGATGGCTGTTTTATCAATCCGGTGAAGCTCGGAATGTCCTTCGGGTATGCGAAGTCGTCCGGTTGCGTCTTTAAGACTCGCGACAAAACCGCGATCTGATTAGTGTAGTTCTCGAGCCGTTCGTGCAACTGCTGGTAGGCCCTTCGTAGTTCATGAAACCCGCCAACGATCTGCCCCTCAATCTGATCTAGCTTCAATGACGAAGCTCCTGCTCCGTCCAACCCTACCTCACGAGCCAACTGTTGAAGCTTGCCCAAGGCCTCCCCAATTCGAAGATCTCTCAGAGACTGTTTCAGAGTGCCCGGCTCTGTGGCCTGAAGATTTTGCGTTGTGCCCAGCAGTTCTTTAACTTCTAGGGCCCCCGTCAGGATGTTTTGAATTTTATCTAAGCTGCGCTTGAACAACGCCGTGGGAAATTTCGGCCACGGTTTAACGGCACTCTCCATCTCGGAAGCCACTGCTGCGGCCTGGTTAATTATTCGGTCCTTTAGTAGAAGCGCATAATTCGCGAAGATCTCAGCTCGCCGGATTCGTTGCCAAAGAGGTTTGCGGTCATCCTCAAAGTTGAGCGTCTTCAAGTTGGCATCATCTAAGGAAAGCTTTTGATACTCGTCTCTGTCGTACACCATATCTACATATCTACGAGCCTCAATACGCAACTTGGCGCCTCGCAGGAGTCTGCCTGCATCGCGGCTCGGGGCTGCTTCCTGGATATCTAGCTCGTCAAGGAGCGCACTTGCAGCATTGAGCTTATTTTTGCCTTCGATCGTCTTCGAACCGGGCTTCTTGCTTCCCAGCGGCCCAAAATAGTCGCGGACTTTGCCCTCTCCGAAGACGAGTTCCAGCTTATCCACGACTTCGGCGTAATCGCCCGCGAGCCAATTGTCGGCTTCCGTGATCGCGTTGCGTATCTTCTTCCGCTCGATCAGCTGGTACTTCCGATCGGGTTTTCCAGTCAAGGCCCCGACGAATTCTGCGTATCCAGCGCTGCAAGCGAGTGCCATCCACTGCTCAAAAGTGTCGGACGTGCGACTACCTTCCCATACGTAGCCCCAAAACCACTGCCTTTTGGCATCTGCGTAGGACCAGGTCCCACCTTTGAGCAAGCGCTCAACCAGTGAAAGTAGAAATGCCGGCACCCCGGGTTCCGTTGTGTCTTCTAGCGAGCTAAACAAGCCTGCACGTTCATTCTCCTGATACCCAGCAGATGCTGCACGTTGGGAGATGGACATCTTTTTAAGTACGGAAAGGACCTCTTGTGGTGAAATCCCGTCGGTGCTGTCCAGGTCTTCCAGCCTACGCGGTTGGGGTGGTTCGACCAAAAGCTTGATCCATGCTTCAATCAACACCTTACGATCGTCGTCCGCCATTGCTGCGCCTGGCCGGAATGGCCAAGCAATACGTCCAAGTTCGTTGAGCTTGATCCGCCATCGATAGATCTCAGTTTTCAGGGAACGCAGCAAAGATTGCAATCGGTTCGAAAACTGTGTAGTGAACTTCTCTGGACGGTAGATCAGTTGATTTGCGGAGGACTTCGGGAGCCCGATCTGCTGCAGTATCTGTTCTTCGTTCTGATTCAACCAATAGAGCGTCAGGAATTCCTGCGCGTCCTTTAAGATCCCAGCTGGCGCGCTCGCCAAGCGATCTCCGAGTGTACGGGACGACGTGAACGCGAGCACTGGCGTCCGGCCCTCGTCGTCAAACTGGGCTGCCGTCGCGTCCGCAAGCTGCACGAGTTCTGCTTCACTACGAACGTATGCAAGAATGACCCGACCTTCCGGATGTAATTTCAATCCATCGAATCGGACTAGGCCCTTCTCTTTGCCTTTTCCGCTCTGTGTCACAATTGCTGCCACATCCGATTTCAGCCCCGGACTGACCGGCTCGTAGTCCCAGTTATCGTCAAGTGATCGCATTACGCCTGTAAGAATGTGCTTGGCACGCTCTTCCTCAGACTGGCCCTTACGCGCTGCCAGTGCCGCTTCTAACGCCGCGGCATCCGCGGGATCGCGAAAGATCAGGGAATTGTGTGTCTGTTTGCGGTACCGAAGATTCACGCGGCCTAACATGGCGACACTTGGTCCGATGTACGATGCGGAACTTGCGCTTACCTCCTCACCTACGAACGACGCCCACAACGCTCGAGCAACATCAGGACTCGCCGGATGTGGGTAGAGCATCGAAACCAGTTGGACGAAATCACTGGAAAGCAGAGGAATCAGCAATGTGTAACGCCCTGGCTCCTGCTGCTTGCCGTGGATCTCGTGTATGGCATATGTACTTAGGTTGGCCAGCAGTTGCCGTAGATCGAGGGGTTCATCTACTCCAGGGATTAACCAGCGATCTTTATCGCGTTTCGCTTTGATCCCGCGCAGTACATCCGTACAGGCTTTTTCGTCCCACTCCACCCGGGCATATAGCGTGGCCACGGGCTCGTCGTATTCATTTCGGGCATTGAGCAATGCTTCTCGCTGTTCCGCCGTGAACGCCTTTAGGGGCACTGGCAATTGCCCGTAAATCAGATCTCGAGCCGCGGAGGCGAATGCTTTGGCTAGTTTCAGCTCGTCGAGGGCGTTGTAGTCCAAAACATGGTCACGAAGACGATTCGAGACCCGAACCGCATTCTCAAATAGTTCGCCGATCGTGGCTGGAGCATTTTTGCCCTGGAACTTGGGATCTCTCAGCAACCCATCTACATTGGCCATGATCACGTTGAACCAGCCGAAGTTTCCGCCACTCATCGTGTACGCCGCCTCAACTAAGCCAGGCAGGTACTTCTGCGGCAATCGGCCGGCCTCACGAAGCCGCTCAACAAAATCACTCACGTCGGCGAAACTATTTGGGGTTAGGTCGACCAGTTCGAATCGACGCGCGGTCGATTGGATCTCGCGCAATTCATCGCCGATTGCGGGCGAGCAAAGCGCCACATATCGGAGCCACGGCAGTTTGCGGCGGGGATCCTCTTCCTTAATGGCCTTCCCCAAAAGCTTGATCGCGCGGCCGTCGAGGTACTTAAGATCCTCACGTTCCAACCCAAATGTTGCGGCCTCAGCCGCGGTTTCCAGCTCATCAAGAACAATCAGTAGATACTTAATTCCGAACTGCGCGAGATACTTGTATGCCGCCTCGCAGAGACGCGTCACTAGAGTGTCATCTTCATAGAGCTTTTCATCGGAATGTCCGGCAGATACCTCCATGGCTTCCGCCAGTTTCGATGAATCGAAGCCGAGCACAATCAACCGGTCATAGGCTTCCCTCGCGATCTGCCCTTGGATCGAGTTATCAAATGTGTCCCGCGTCAGCGGAAGCAGCGCCTTGTACAGGCCGTAGCCGAACCAGTTGTCGATGTTCTGATATTCGTTCGCAATTTGGGAGTAGCGAAGATAAAGGCCAAGGTATTGTTCGCGATCCTTATCGTCGTAAAAGAGCTGCGCCTCCTTCAGTTCGGCTGCGGAGTCTCGCACGAACCAACCTCGGGAAGCGTCATTGATTTGTGCAATCAATTCGTAACCGAGGCGCGATTTACCGATGCCCCATGGGGCAACCACCGAGAACACATGCGCAAAACCCTCTTGCTCGGCATCCACGATGTGAATGAATTGCCGGAAGGTTTCGAAGAACTGGCCCTGGCCAACAATTGGGTGAGTAAGCGGGTAGCCGGAGACACCCGTTGCGGCCCACTGATGCGTTTTTGCTGGTCCTGCTGAAATGAGATTCATCGTTGCTTCGCTCATTTTCCCAATCCTCTACAAGGCAGCTGACAAACCGTCGGTCATACGCGTCAAGTCTGTCGATGGTCGCGCAACCTGAATTGTTGCGAGCTTCTCTTCAGCCCAACGTTCACACTCTGTACGAATAGCGGCCGTAACCAGACTGCCCATCCTACTGAAATGCCTATTCCCAAACGACCTGTAGCACAAGTTCGAAAACTCCTCGTCAATTACGTAGCCGCGCCGCGGTCTCAATCCCGAGAAATCTGCGATTCGCCAGACTCGTTCGCGGAGCATTCGGCTGATTGCCGGCGCCAAGCGAGCGTCCAAATCAAGCGGCTTCGATGTCCCGGGCGGTATCAGCAGAGTGACCCCGAGTCGGCGGAGAACTCTGCTAATGAGTTCACCAAGAGTGCCGCATTGCACTTCATCGCCATTCGCGAGAGTGACAAATACAAGTACCTGCCAGGGTTCGTGCGCATGATTGAACTGATCCTCCGGCAGTTCTAACGTCAGTTGGCTACCGGACCGCTCCGCCGCCCAGGCCTCTTGTGTAAACACGATTTGCGCCAAGAGAAACGCCCAGGGTCGTGCGAGTACCCAACCGATCACAGACTGAAGGCGCAGATCACTTCTGATCTCGTCTACTGACGGCGAAGCCAATGAGCCGGTTAGGACCGAGTAAGTGCCGCTCGGTGCTGGATCGTCGAGTGCGGGAAGGCGAAGCAGACGATCCTGCTGCCACGATGATTGTGGATTCAGCGGGTCAATGTACGGCAAAGTCCTAGCCGGCGCCCCTTGTCCAGCTTCGATCAAAGCTGCTGTTGCTGCAATGGCCCGGACGAGCCGGGGAAATACCACTGCTTCTCGAATCGTTGCCCCGAAAAGCGCGATCTCCATCTCATGGAGTCTGCTCGGGCCGGGGTGCGTTCTCGGCAATCGCTGTCCAATGGCCTTTGCGGCAGCTGCAAGCTTGTCGATCGCTGAGATAATTTCTCGGAAATTCCTCCCGGCGCCGTATTCCTTCAAACGATCCGCCAATGCTGATAGCCATTCGTCCCGGAACTCGGGCACACAGGCGAAAACAGCCGCAGTCGCCTCTTGAGCGTTTAGTGAGTCCGCTGCTACCTTCGCAAGAACTGGGGATCCGACTAGCTCTGAAGAATTGATTGACCGAGACCACAATCCAATCGAATGTCCTGGAACATATGCATCCAGGGAAACGTCCCTGAGTTCTCCCTTGGTCAGTAACGCTGTCACGGATTCGATCGGGGGGCGTTGAGTATTGTTCATCGCGCCTCCACTGCAGAAAGCTGTGCAGCATCGACGATCTCATAAACGGAGTCGACATTTGGAAACAATTGTCGATGATCGGAATGATCAAAGCCCTCCGGAGTGAGGCGCGATAACAAATCTCGATCTTGTCTACGATCGCCCTTCTCTATCGACTGCTGTGTGGCTATCAATGTGGCTTCTAAGATTCGGCCATAAATGAGTGCCTCGAGGAAATAAACCGCAGACCGGCTCAACAGATCGGCAAGTCGATTGGCACGAGCCGCATTGAGCATCAAATCATCAGCGCGACTCCAGAGTTCTTTGTCGGCAGCCGCGATCTCTGGTATGGGGATAGCGATATTACAGAGATCCTTTGGGTACGAATGTGCCGTTATTCCACGAACAGTCGATTGAATCTGGAGATACCCTACTTGTGTCAAGAGATAGCGACGCACATAGGAGGCTGGGAGCTTTGCTCGGTTGACTCTTACTACGCTCACTTCAGTGGAGGGTATAACGGATTCCTCGCCATCAAAATAGGCGACATCTTTGCCGATATAAGATTTGCTATGCGCCGCATTGCAAAGCAGAAGATCGTGCGCAGATAATTTCCGAGCAGTTCCGCCAGGAGTAACGCGTCGGGGCTCACCGCGAACAAAGTAGTGTGCGAGATTAGCTACGGTGATCTGTGAAGATGCTTCGCCGCCGTGCGCATCCGGTTGTGTCTGTCCATTGAAGACCTGTGCGCCAAGCTCCTCAAGAGTACTGAAGGAACCTTTCAGAGATCGAAGGTATTGCTGCACTGCTGCTGGGAAATGTTCGGCGTCTAGGCGATCATCCAGACGCGATTGAGTGACCCGCTGTGTTCTACGCCCAAATGGTAACCAGTCTTGGCGAGGTATATATCTGTCAAAGAGGACATCGAGTTTAGTAACGGTCTCATAAGCGTACGTGCGAAGCGATTCAGCCTGCCGAACTTTGTCACCGATATAACGCTGAGATGAATAGTGCGGTATAGGGATTTGCAGTTCACGGAGATCTTCGAGATTGATACCCGTCTGCACCGATCCCGAGACGTACCTTTGCGTTTGGCGGGTACCTACGCTGCAGATGAGATACGTGACAGCAAAGTATGGATCAATAAGCTTTGAGGGACGAAATCTCGCGATATGCTGGTTGATGTTGAGACGAAACGAGAGGCGCGGGACAATTGCAGCACGCCCTACGTAGCCGCCGATGGCAATCAGGATATCTCCAGCAGCCGCTTCTGACCTCTTGTAATCGAGAAACTGAATCTCTTCAATTCCATGGCAGCTTTCGACATCAAGAAAAGGATCATTGAAATTCTGTATGCGCGCGAGCCGGAATTGTGAATCGCGGAATCGCGGCTTTAGCACCCCGTAGGTGATTGGCGTGGCCTTGTCTCTGAGCGAATCTAGCGTCTGCCTGGCAAACCGCTCGAGATTAGTCACATCGTTTATATGCTCTGGCCAATAGAACTGAGGATCCAGTCGCTGCTCGAGTGTCGAAGGCGAAGTTCGGGTCGTGAACATCTCATTCCCCCCTCACATACGCCCCAACGATCGCCGCGAGATCGTTCGGAAGCCCTTTTGTGTAGTCCTCGACGTTATTCTTGACCTCGTAGCCGAGACTATCGGCAACGCCCATGAACACGTCTATCTGGGGTAGGTCCTGAAATAGATTCGGATCGTCCTTGCGGGAGTGGCGCTTCTGAAGATACAGCACGCTAGTTTTAGCGCCCGTCCCAGATAGCTTGAATGCATCTTGAGGTAGGCTTATCACCGCTTTGACGATCGCTTTGCCGCCGTGGAATTGACCTGTTGCCTCATCTTTCTTCCCCATGATGTATTCGCGGACGTAACGATCACCGGAGTTGCAGAGCACGCCATCGGGTACGATAATCAGGAGCCGGCCGCCGGGCTTTAGCAACTGCAGACAGCGATCAATAAAAATGATGGCCGGGTCAATGCTCATCGGCCCAATTGGTTTCCAGATCCCCTTATTGTTGGGAGTACCCCCCATTGCCAATCCGCTGACCGTCGGCGCATACGTGTATTGATCTTTGCGTCCCTCAATCAGATTGAGATCGCTCCGATATATCTGAAGAATCTTTTCCATGTCCTCCTCGTAGCGTCGACGCGCCTCTTCTTGACCCGCTTTGAACTTTGGAGTGCCGAACGGAGGATTCGTACATATCAGGTCAAAGCTGTTTGGTTTGAGCTGCGGTGTAATGCGGGAGTCGGTGCGTAGGTATAAGACCTTTGGAGCGCCCATTAAAGCCATGTTGACACGAGCCAACATAACCATACGTGGCGAATTGTCTGAGCCCACAAAGCTGTAACGGCACATGTCTTGAAAGAGCTTCTCGCGCCGTACGTCGGCCGAGGTTTCTTTTCCGAGAAGTTCCGCAAGCGTGCGCTCCAGATAACCGAGTGCAACCACGCCGAAACCAAAGGTGCCGCCGCACGGGTCTCCGAAACGGAACGCCGGTCTGCCGTCGGCCTGGCGCGCGGTAAGCATTTCAGGTGTTTCTTGCTTGATGTCGTGAAACGCCATCTCGAGCATCGCGTGCTTAACGGGTGCGGGTGTGAGATAAACGCCAAGGCCGCCTTTTGAGTCGAAATTGGCTCGAAGAAACACATCAAAAGCACGACCCAATGCATCAGCCGCCACATCGGCGAGCGTGCCCTCCATCTTCACTTCCCGGCCACGGTTATCAGTGACTGGTCCCAAGTTCTGAATGAGGTCAAGAAGAGTCTCGTGATTGCGCGGCTGGTCAAGCCGAAGGTGGGTCTGTTCGTCGAAGATCGGATGCGGGTTGCCGTCATCATCGGTAACGACGTAATCCGGATGAGTCTTAAAGTGATCGAAGGATGCCTGGATGAGCTTGACCGCTTGTTTCCCATTCTTCTTCACATACGCGACCGTGAATACATCAGCGAGGTTGTACTTCCTGCCATCAACCTCGAAGTCGAGAGTATCCCGTTCGTGATGGAGACGGAAGGACTCCAGGAAAAGGAATTTGGCAACTTCCTCGATGATGTCGTTCTTGTCGTTCACCCGGTCTTTGACCGTCTGATAGACCTGCTCATGGAAGGTGTTGAATCCCTTCTGGAGCCGATCGTACATTTTCATCGACCAGCGATAGGTCGGATCAGCCTTGATGCGCCGATAGAACATGCTCTCCTGAGCACTCGGCAGCTGATCAATTTCATGAGGTGGGTACTCGAGGCTGAAACAGCGTTCATTACCTGAACCGTCAGCAACAAGGCCGAATTTCGGGAAAGCGTCCTCCGGTGTTTCGGGCGGCGTTACATCCCACATGCGCTGCTGGACAGTTTCTGGGGTAGCCTTTTCCCAAATTCCGGGTACGAGTGCCAACAAAAAAAGCCGTGGTGTTTCTTCGCCCTTTTGCATGCCCCAGACGATCGCAGCAGCTTCCTCTTCGCTCTTCAGGTCCATTGCGAGCTTGTGATCGAAGCCCAATCCCGTCGCCTTCTTTTCCAACGCAATCAGCGTGTTCTTCAAGTCGGATTTCTCTTTCATTTTGTTCTCCGGTTTACTTCCTCAGTCTCAAAAGGCCGGGCCCGAATACTTCCAAGGTGGGAGTCTCGCGAGCAATGGCCAGAATCTGCGCCACCGAAGTCACAAACTCCGACGGCAATAACGTGAATACTTTTTGCGCCGGCACCGGCCGCCCAATTTCAGAGCGAACAATTTCAACAATCGCTTCCTGCAACTTCTCTTTCGGCGAGCGATCACCGAGACTGATCGTGGGCAGTTCCTGGTCCGTACTCCCAGCCTGCACACGGTATCCATCCAGGCAGGCAAAGAGTAACCACAACTGATCGGCGCTCCAATTGCTCCCTGACTCGACAGCCATCCGGTGCAACTCGTCCAGCTTCCGCGGTTTCGCTCGCAATGCGTTTGTCAATCTGTCTAGAATCACCTCGGTCATTGCTGCACCTCATTCCACGCATAACTCACCGGAGAATCAGTCAGAGTTCGTCCGTGCGCAGCCTCAAAGATCTCCTGTGCCTCTCGATTGACGCGCCGCCATTCACGCTCAAGGCTCAGGCGCTTCTGCTGGTAATCCGAAAGGAACCTGTGTAGCGGGAGCCGCTCCTCATGAGGCAAGTTCGGAACGACGATCTGGCCTAGCGAGTCCGAGCCGACAAACTGGCGTGCAGAGCCCTGGGCCAAAAGCCGGAGTTGAATTCTCACCAAGGGACTATTGAAGATAATGGCCCAAGCGCCCGGTGTTTCCCGGAACGCCAGCCGCTCCCAATGGTCTGTAAGGTGAATCTCGTCCGGAGGGAAATGTCCCGCAAACGCCACTTTGGAACTGCTCACTAGAAGCGAACTCAATACCTCCGCTGGCTGAAGAGGCAGCTGATATACACGGCCGGGCCAATCAATCGGGAGCAATTCCGGGGCCTCGGTAATGGTGAAATCGGATCCGACATCGGAGATGCGAAGGCATCGAGACCTTATCTGCTGGCTGGCAATTGGAGCAAAGCGCTGCCGGTACTCCTTCTTTTCGCCTTCTGAGATCGGAGCTAGGCATCGGGTGAGTGGGATCCAGCCGAAATTTGCCTGCAACTCCTCCCGCAGCACCTCGGAGAGGGCATGGCCTGGGGACAGCGACTCCGGAACCACCTGTCCCGGTATTCGCTTCCACCAAGATCGCCTGTCAATGGCCGCAACCCTCTGTTTCCAAAACTCGAAGATTTCCGGCGGAGTAATCCGCTCCTCTGCTGCGTCGATTTCTGCCCTAAGGACCTCTTCCGCTCCGAGGAGTTCATTCAGGACATTTGCTGCCCGAACAGCTAAGGCTATGAAAGCCGCTGGCGCCGGAAGGACCGGTAGCTCGCGTAGACTCCGAAGCTTGAGCCGGGGCAGGGCAGACCCTTCGGCAGAGGCGGCCAGGTACTCCTTATATAGGGGCTGATTCAGGCAGAAAGCTATCCAGAACGATGAAGCGGGATCTAAGCCGCGGACCAGAATGCAGTTAGCGTCTACAGGATGGCGCCGCAGCCTGCTGGTCACCCACGAAGCCCTTATCGGCATGATCTTGTTCAGAACGACGTCCCCGGGTTGAACCGCCGCGCGATCAACCTGCGGGCGCATCAGCATTTGTGCGGGCTCAAGGCTCCAACGGAGAACTCCCAGGTTGGCTTGACGGTAGAGCACGGAAGGCTCTCCGGAAGATCTCTCCGTTTCAAGTATATCTCTTTTACCTTCAATTATTTGAGTAGCTATCTCCCCAAGCTGAACCGTCCCGGGGAGCTTAGCTGAGCCGGAGATCACCAGCTGCGGTGACCAGCAATTCGCGTCGATTTTGGTCGTTCCGGCTTTCACATTGCCAATCCTAGCCGAGGTTCGAAATTATGTCAATGTGATATTGCATGGAAATTTTATAGTTGACATGAACCAAGATTTGGCGCATTATTCGGTTTGTTGTAAGTAACTCAGTTTTGTGAGCTCGCATGGAAATAGATTCTATGCGGCTCACGGGAGCCTCTTGGAGAGAAGAATGAACGAGCAACTCACCGTACCCTGCCCGAACTGCGGTACGCCGGTTCCGATCTCGGAAGCGCTGGCCGCCCCTATTATTTCTGCGGAGCGCGCTCGAGCCGATGCCGTCATCCGTCAACACAACGCTGAGATCGCAAACCGTGAACAAGAGCTTCAGGCCCGTGCCAAGCAACTTGAGCTGGAGCGCACCGAACTTGCCTCGAAGACTCGTGATCTGAGCAACACTGTCACTCAATTGGCTGAAGAGCAGCGGGCAACAATCGCTGCTGCGGAGGCAAAGCGGCTTGATGGTGAATATCAGGCTCGGCTGGATTCGGCCCGCCAGCACTTCAAGCAACAGGCGGCGCAGATAGCCGACCTCCAGGCCGCGGAGCTCGCCATCCGCAAACAAAATGCAGAGTTGATCGAACAGGCACTGCAGGCAGACCTTGCCGTTGCCCGGCGAGTGGACGAGGAGCGCGAGTCCATCCGCCAACAGGCGATCTCTGCCGAGCGCATGCGCAACCGAACCGAGCTGGATGAAAAGGAGCGGCTCGTAAATGAGCTCTCTGCACAGCTGACCGAAGCAAAGGAGGCCGAACTGCAGGTTCGAGCCGAACGAACGCGACTGGAAAATCAGGCCGCCTCTCTGAAGCTCGAAGTCGCACGTCAGGTTGATGCCGAGCGTGCCTCGCTTCGCGAATCCGCAATGCGGCAACAGGCGGAGGCAGACCGATTGAAGCTTGCGGAGAAGGACAAGGTTATTGAGGACATGCGCACGCAGGTAGAGGAGCTTCGCCGAAAGAGCGAGCAGGGATCCCAGCAGCTTCAGGGCGAAGTTCAGGAACTCGCGATCGAACAGGCGCTGCGGCAGCAATTCCCCAGTGATACGTTCGAACCCGTACCGAACGGATGTTCTGGCGGCGACCTGTTGCAGACGGTTGTTAATCAGCATGGCATCAGTTGCGGAACGATTCTCTGGGAAGTTAAGCGCACAGCGAAATGGCAGCCCAACTGGCTGACGAAGCTCCGTGAAGATCAGCGGCAGGCGAATGCCTCTGTGTGCGCGATTGTCTCGAAGGCGCTTCCAAAGGGAATCGAAGCATTTGACCGGATCGACCAGGTGTGGGTTTCCGCATCGTCCTATGTAGTTCCACTTGCAACAGCTTTGCGGTTCGTCTTGATCGAGACTGCGGCAACGCACGTTGCAGATCAGGATCGGCTGAGCAAAACCGAACGTATGTACACCTACATCTCTGGACCGAACTTCCATATGAAGGTCGCGGCGATCTTCGAAGGAGTCGAAGCAGAGCGCGCGCAGCTTAGCCGCGAGAAGCGCTGGATGTCAGCATCCTGGGCCGAGCGAGAAAAGCATGTGGAGCTCATCCAACGATGCGCCGCTGAGCTTGTGGGGGATCTTAGGGGCATTCTGGGCAATTCATCGAGTGACGTCGAGGTGGATGCTACTCCGTCGATCCCGCCATCTCTTGAATTGCCTGGAGACACAACGGCCGATCGGGCCGCTTGATAGCCGCCGCGAGCCAAGACGTAAACCGCAATAGGTTACAACCGATTCCATTACGCCCGGGCCACCCAAGGTGAATATCGCTATCTTGCGAGTCTTTACGGGGAGGCCTAAGGAGGACACATGAACTGCGAGATCGAATTCCTGCCCGTTGGCGACGGCTGCAAGCCGGGCGATGCCATCGTGGTCCGCTACGGAGATGCAAACGCTTACGAAATTATGGTGATTGACGGCGGCAACCTAGATTCCGGCAAGGCTGTCGTCAGCCATATCCAGAAATATTTCGGTCCCAACGCCATCGTGACCCACGCCATAGTGACTCATCCCGATGCAGACCATGCCTCGGGAATGCGGGAAGTAATCGCTGGGCTTCCCGTGAAAAATCTGTGGTTGCATAAACCGTGGGAGTTCGCCGAAGTCTCACGGCCGCTTTTTGCGAACAAGAACTGGACCGACCAGGGGTTGGCCAAAGAGATCCGCGACAACTACGAAATCATCAGCGAACTGGTCGAAACGGCGGAGAGAAAAAAGATCACAGTCATGCAGCCGTTTGCTGGTATGAACATTGGACCGTTCCGCGTAGCTTCACCTCATAAGGAAGTTTTCACATATTTCATTCCGCAGTTTGATCGTACGCCTGATCCTGATCAAGCAGCTATCGAAGCGGCGGGCTATTGGATCGGAAAACCTCCGGGGCTCATCGCGACCTTACTAGAAAAGGCCGCCGCGAAAGTCCAAAAGTGGATCAACGAGAGCTGGGAAAATGAACGCCTCAAGGACGGGGGCGTGACAAGCGCCAGCAATGAGAGCAGTGTCGTGCTCTATGGTGACTTCGGACCTGGCCGACGCGTGCTGCTGACTGGCGACGCCGGGATTTGGGGTCTGACAATGGCGAAGTACTTCGCCCAGAAGAACGGGCTCGCGCTGCAGGACTTCATGTTCGTCCAAGTGCCGCACCACGGCAGCCGCCGGAATGTGGGTCCCACAATTCTGAATGAAATCTTGGGTCCCATCAAGCCGAAAGATACAAAGTCTACGGCACAGGCGTACGTATCCGCGCCAAAAGATGACGATACGCATCCTCGCAAAATGGTGTTGAACGCATTTACCCGGCGTGGTTATGGCGTTGCCGCCACTCAGGGTCGAAAAATTGTGTTTTGGGGTGGCTTCATGCCTCGGCCGGATTACGTTGGATTGGATAACCTGCCTTTCTCGCCCGAGGTCGAGGACTATGACTAGCACGCGGAACGAGAAGAAATCGCTGAAGGACCGGTACCGGCTGCAGCTTTGGATTATTGTTGCCGTTAACACGCTCTTTCTATACGGAATCGTTCAGACCAACGCCATCAGGGTTAGCGGGCTGCGCGCCATGTTCAATGATGCGCAGAACCTTGTGCCAGTGGGTGTGGCGCTGATCGTGGCGACCGTATTGAATGGCCTCGTGAACGCCGACACGAAGGCTCGCCTGGTCTTCCTTCGTTGGCACCATGCTCTGCCCGGTCATCGCGCGTTTACCGAATACGCTCTGCGTGACCCGCGCATTGATGTCGCGGCCCTCGAGAAGATTCACGGCCTTCCACTGCCAACTGACCCAACAGAGCAGAACCGGACGTGGTACCGGATGTACAAGTCCATCGAGGACGATCGAGCTGTCAGCCAAGCACATCTCGACTACCTCTTCATGCGAGACTACGCTGGCCTCTGCGCGGTATTCCTTATCTTTTACGGCGTGGCGGGAGCGCTTTCTATTCCTTCGATGAACGTCCGCCTGGTGTACGTTGCGATTCTCATTGTGCAATTTGTGCTGGTCCGCCAAGCTGCGTGTAACTATGGAATCCGTTTTGTCACCACAGTCCTCGCGCGGGCAGATCAGAAAGAGGCTAAGCCTCAAGGCCGGCGATAACCATGGAGGCGGATAGCACTATAGCTAAGGGTCTGCCTGACCCAGGTCGCACTCTGCCTTTGGATAGACGGCAAGACTTGACTATCGATGGGCGGAGAAGTCGCTTCAAAAGGCTTGAGCCGCTCCCAACAGTGGACATCAAGTTATTGGCTTGGCTGCCATCCAGATGTGTGAACAGCACACAGTTTCGTTACTACCGCTGAGTCCACCCTTTTTAGGCTGGCTCAGCGGCAGATACGAGGAGCGCAATTCAAACGGTTGCTGCACCAGCGCAGTTTGTGGCCGGCGAAAGAATCATTTGAAATGGATCACGGTAATGCGGTTGGGCTGTCTCTCCGTCCGTGACGAACTTGGTTGCGACCATGCGAAGTGTCTCTGCGCGTTCTCTTTCAGACAATCCCCCGTAGATCTGATGGGCCCGAGCAGCTAGGTCTAGAATCCTTTCTGAAGTCAGATGGTGTGGTTGGGAATCTGGCTTCTCGGCCTTTTCAATCTCGACCGCAAGATCTGCCTTTTGTGCTTCCCACTCCTGCTTTTTCTTGGTCCACAAGTCTTCGGAAATGAGCCCATCACAGCGATCATCGTAGGCTTTATCTATGCGGGTGTTGATAGTGTTGAGGCGCTGTTGGAGATGTGTGATCTTATCTTTCCGTCGTGCGCTCTGATTAGCCCCAGCGTTCTGATCGAACTCCGCGATCTGACAAGCCAAATCTTTCGGAACCGAGATCAACTTCAACGCCAAGCCGAGCATTTCACCTACCGCCTCTTCAATCAGCCAAGGGAATCCGTGCTTGCCCTTTGCGAAGGTACAGTGATAGTAGGTGTATTTTTCCTTATGCAGCTCGGCTGTGATCTTACAACCGCATTCGGCGCAAAACATCATCCCGCTGAACGCGAAGTCATGTTTGTTGCCTTTTGGACTGCCTTTTCCAGCAATAAGACGCTGCACGCGGTAGAAAGTTTTCTCGTCTACCAACGCCGGGTGGTTGCCTTCGTATTCCTCTTCACTCCAGGTGAAAAGGCCGATGTAGAAGCGCGATTTCAGGATTTGGTGGAGGCGAGACTTGCTGATCTTCTCGCCAGTTTCGCCATGGATCGCCTTTCGTAGCGTCTTTACGCTGTAATTGCCGGTCGCGTACATCTCGAAAATTTGTTTCACAATTTGGGCGCGGGTTGGGTGAGCAACGATAGCACGGTCGTTTCTGTCGTTGACGTATCCGTATGGAGCGCGACCTGGATATTCTCCACGGCCAGCCTTAACTCGCTGGCCTTTCATCGTCTCTTCGCGGAGATTATCAATGTAGTACTTAGCCAGCAAGGCATGAAGGCCATGGACCAACCTCTCCCGAGAATTGGAATCGCGACGTATCACCCGACCATCCTTGGCAAAGTGAAACTCAAGGCCTTGTTCAGCGACCAATTTTTCAACAAGGTTGAAGTCGTCAAGACTTCTCAAAAGCCTGTCGGGTTTCTCAGTGATAATTCCCCGCACATTAGGGTTAGCTAGGGCAAATTCGATCGCTGCGCTAAAGACTCTGCGTCCCTGGGTGCTGGCGCTCTCTGCGATTTCAAATATCTGGACAATACGCAACCCGTTCGCCGACGCATAGTCCCTAACCGCTTTACGTTGTGCTTCTATAGAAAAGCCAAGCTTCTGTTCGTTGGATGATACGCGGAGGTATGCAATCACATCGATCAGCTGGCCATTAGCCGCTCTCGAAATGCGAACACCGCTATCCGCCCGCTGAAAGGAAGTCCGTTGAGGTAACGGCTTGTTGGCTTTTACCGGAACGGAGCAGCCTGCATCACCGAACTTTCTTGATGAACTTGCGCGCACGGCATCAATGAGTCGCGATTCTCCTTTTCCCAACATAGCGGAGACTGGCCCTAAAGGATCAGGCAGGGGTAGCGTGTCTATTTCATTGTTTTTCATTCTGTTCTCCGTGTAGAGCGGCGGTTTTGTACCATTTGCCAACGGGCCACTCATGGCGCGCCTTAAGCTCTCGACCTTGTGCCTCTCGGGCGAGAAACAGGCTGATCGAACGTTCACGCAGTAATTCGTCGAATTTAGAGAAGTCGTCAATATCACGCAGCAAACGATCTGTAGAGTAGGTGATTATTGCACGTACTGAGAGATGCTCAGCGAGATACGCAACCATCTTCTGGAATAGTTCATGGGACGAAATGCCGGTCAGGGCGATTCTGTCCGTGATCCTGAGCTGGTGAAGTTGAGCGTAGGCTTCGATCGCTTGAATTTGAGCATCGAGCAATTCTTCTTCGGTTGCATTAGAGCTGGCGCCACGCTGACGAGTGAAAAGCACTAGATCTTCCATTCATTCCCTTTCCTGCCCCTGGCGGCCAAGAGGACCAGCGGCGGTTTCTGTTGGTGGTTCGGAATGCCGGACCTTGACGGCAGTCCGGCGAAGGTTCCTGGCAATCGAGACACTAGCGGCTTTTTTGTCCCTTTCCCCTTAGCCGCGCAAGGAGCCTCTGGACCAGCTTGAACGTGACGAGCTCAACGAGGGCCGGATGATTGCCGGTATATTGGCGACCGCCCCACAGGAACTCTCCCAAGTAGAACCTGGACCTGAGAATCCTGCTGAGCGCCGAAGGCGATATTCTTATTCCATTTGTGGAGCTGAGTGCCTGCTGCAGGTTGCGCATGTTGGTGTGGCCACTGGCGAACCGCTCGTATGCAGTCCGCACGGCCGCAGCCTCGGCTGGTTCAGCCACAAGGGACCCGCCGTCAACACGATATCCAAACGGCACACGGCCGGGGAAGCGACCCTTCTGGGCGAGAGCGGTCTGACCCTTTCGGATCGATTCCCGCAAACTGCAGAGGTAGTACTCGCTCATCGCGCTACGAATGCGATACGCCAGCTCCAGGGACGGAAGTCGCTCCTCGGTCCAGATCTCTGGAAGATCAACAAAGTGCAGGTCCACTCTTGTCTGCTTCACCATCGACACGAGTTCGACCCAGAGTTGAGGTGTTGGCAGGATCCGAGAGGGTTCCGTCGTTAGCACGGCGGATACTTCAGTGTGCTGTCGCAGGTACTCGCTCAGTAGACAGGGAGGAGTAGGTTCCGCAACTCCGATTTGCGTGATCTCGCCTACGATCTCGATGTCATGAGCCTTCGCATACTCGCGCAAGCGCTGAAGTGACGTTGGGAGCGGCGTGCAATTGCTTTCACAGCACGCCACCCGTGCAAAAAGTACTGCTTTCATTCGTTCTCCTCCACGCCGACGGAGATCCCTTCCAATCTCCGCCGGCAGAGTTAAGCCGCCAGCCCTCAGGCGGCACTTTGCAGGCTAGAGGCATGTCGCCGGTCATAGTGATCCAGAAGCTGGAAGAAGTTCCGCAGCATCGCTAGCTCCTGATCACTGAGCGCTTCGGTTTCGGCGCCGGGGGCAGTCGCAGCAAGATCGCTTGAATCACTAGCGACTGCATCACACGATTGGGCAATCGGGTTCAACCGGCTTCGGGTCTGATCCGCGCCGGCAACAAATGCACCCCTCCTTGGTGCCTGCCGGTGTTCACATCTCGTATTAGGAATTTGCTCTTTCACCGTTTCCATCTCTTCTTTTGCTCGCGCTCGCGAGCGTCTAGTCCCAGAAGCGCATCAACCGAATCTGAAACGATTCTCATCGTAGCACTATTTCACTAACATGTGAGTGTTTTCACACGTAGCTTATGTAATGTTACCTACGTACTAAGGCACGGAATAAAAGGAATAAGAGGGAGTTGGGTTCTGACTAGTCGGCGTGGGCGAGCGACCGGAACTGCTCATCATCGAGCCAAAGCCGGATTTCTCCATGCTGATGTGCGACGGCCGCATCAAGCTGAATACGCGAACTCCGGTCTTGGAAAGCGCGACCCTGGCGCGCGGTGTGAAAGATCTCGTCAGCGGTCTCGAGGTGGATTTCTTTGAACACTCGAGTATGATCCTCGTCAGTGAATTGACAGGACCACCCCGCGGCTAGTCGCGTGAAGACGAAGTGCACGGAGTGCAACTGAGCAGGGGGACCACCCAACAACTCAGCGAGATTTGGCTGCAGCATAGCCAGTAAACGCAGATAGGACTTTTGCTGCTGCACTTTGCCCTCTTCGTCATCGTGAGCGAAATAGTTGTCGATTTCGGCGAAGCTAAGATCGTCATTGCAGACGTTCGGCGCTGAGCCGTTCAGGATGGCATCACGCAATAGATCTTCCAGTTCATTCAGGTCTATAACCTGTAGGACTGGACAATAGCTGTCGTCCCATTCACGGCGTATTTGTTCGTTGTCGTCGTCATCATGCATTAGGTACTCGCAATTCCGCAGCTTCGCAGGAACAGTCTCAGACTGTCGTGCCGCTGCTTGTCAGCTTAGGTATGTTGGTGAGAGGAATGTGCAATCAGTCCAGTCCAGAAGATGGCCGTGCTTATCGCCTGCGAGAGATGCGGTAGCCTCTCTTCCAGCCTGACTGGCCGGAGGCGGGATGTTTAGCCCACATGCGCCGGCTTACAAGGGGCAGGCTTCTGGGCGCATTTAAGTTCCCGGGCAGGTGGTGGGGGCGGTCGGTTGCGGTTGGCAATTGCCGTCGGCGGGTCAGCAGCTTTTTGTTTGAATCCATATGTAGTCCTCAGCAGCAAAAAGCCCGCCCCCGTGCACCTGGTACTGGCGCGAGGAACGGGCTAGGGATGAAGTCTGAAGTTTGCGCCAATCTGCCATTGGGCAGAAGGGCGAAAGTCACGGAGCTAGCCTGGAACTCTGCGGAGGATCCCGGGTATGTAGGTTGGTCATTGCGGCTTCTTTCAAGTGGGTGGTCTTCTAGGTGAGGCGGCGTGCAGGGCGCCACATCATGCAGGTTCAGCGTTCCTGCTCTACTGGACGCGCGTTCTCAGTCCTATGGCACCTGCGCGTTACACGATCTTTGGAAGGGGCGGATGACTACGAGAGAAGAGTTGTATGAACTTGTTTGGTCGATACCGATGACCAAAGTGGCCGAAAAGTTTGCGGTCTCAGGGACCTACATGGCGCGCGTCTGCTCTGCGTTAGAGGTTCCACGTCCAGAGAGGGGATATTGGGCAAAACTCGAAGTCGGGAAAGCTCCGCCACGACCGCAATTGCCGGAAGCCTCACCAAGCAACCAGCTGTCTTGGTTACGAGGCGATGATCTCAGTTCATCGCGATTCCACGCTACGAAAGCTACATCTGCACCGCACAAAGCGAGAGTACAGCATGTGTTGAGCGGAATTCACGCTCTCGTGCAAGGGGCGAAGCAGCACTTTGAAAAGGGCTACAAGGTTGAATCTGGACAGTTACTTCGTCCATACAAACGCCAGCTGGTCGATGTGACTGCATCAGCATCAGGACTCGACAAGGCCCTCGCATTTGCCAGTGAACTATTCAACGCGTTGGAGTCTGCTGGTGCTCGTGTGGGCTTTGGTTGTGGCAAAGAGATCTCCAATCGCCCTAACATCGACGAGCATGAAACGATCACAAAGCTCAAGACTCGCCAACATCGCTATACAGGTCAGCATTTGTGGCGTCCTTCATCGCCTACGATCGCTTACGTGAAGAACGTTCGGTTCGGATTGGCAGTCATAGAAATGACGGAAGAGGTCCTGATGCGCTACGTCAACGGCAAATACATTCGAGAATCAGAATATGAGCCCACAAAGAGGCCCCGCTCGTATGGGGAGCAGACTTGGACCACTACCAAAGACATTCCTTGCGGCCGTCTGCGGCTCATTGTCTATTCCCCGCATCTAGATGTCGCGTGGTCCATGTCATTTCAAGAAACTAAAAAGCGGACCTTGACTCAGGACGTCTCGAGAATAGTGAAATCCATTAAGCGCTCTACTGAAGACGTCCAGAAGGAGATCCACGAAGCGGACCATCGGGCGGAGCTAAGAATACAGCAGTGGGAAGCGCAGCAAGAAAGGTGGCGCCGCGAAGAGGACCAAAAGCAAATCGCCTGGTCTGTTCGCGATAGCAGGGAGCAGTTGAGTCAGGCCATTGAAGCCTGGTCGAAGGCCGTTAGCATCGAGCAGTTCTTTAAGCAAGTCGAGGAGCGGGCAGGTAATCTTCCTGAAACGGAGCGAGCAATCGTCGAGGAGCGCCTTCGACTGGCACGAGAATTCATCGGCATGCAGGATCCATTCAAGTCCTTGCTTTCATGGAAAACGCCTGGCGAACGATATGTACCTTTGGATGCAAGAAGCTGATGAGAATATTTAAGCTGGCAATCTCGCAGCCCGGTCCTCGACGCGTAGAAGCGCCCGACTTGCTGCTGGCAAGAGTGCCCCGCACGTCGAACGCTATCCGATGTAGTGGTCAAAAGCCACGACAGTGATCCGTTCGCTTGCCCCGTTCGACTCTGCTCCGCATATGTCCATGGCAAAGCAAACCGCTAGTCTGCCGGGTGGTAACAAGGATGGTGTCCTCAGGATGTTCAGGATTCTCCGCCCTATGTGCCGTGGCTACTTCAATGGCTGAATCCAGGTCCTCGAACTCGAACTCGGTGTGAAAATCGCACACAGTACATACAACTCGGAACTTTCCTTCACACTTGTTCAGGGCCCTCATTCATTTCTCCTGTCTAGCTTTGCTGTTCGGGAACCTGAGGACCTTTTCCCCTCATCAAGAACAAGCGCGACCTTCGTTGGTGAGCAGGCTTCGACTTTACCTGATACACAAGAACTATCGGCTTGTGTCTCCACTTTGTTTACTTGTCATGTGATGAGTATCACCTCGTAACTGTTTTGCTCGCCGGCTCTGACGCCGGGCGCTTGTCTAGCGACACCCAGACGCTATGCCACCTAGCTCCAGAAATGCACGAGCTTGGCGCACAAGCATGCGAGGGATATATCGGAGCGGCGTGATGCTAAAGATCCCCCACGACCCTTAGAAGTTTCAGAATCCCTTGCAGACGCAGAGTTCTCTCGGAGAGACAACCAGAAGGCGAAGCTCGTCAAAGCCCCGGCATTGTCCGCCGCTTCAGCCACAACGAGTGTAGGGGTCTATGGGAAAGAACAGCTGCCAAGGATACTGGAAACGCCGAGAGCGAGCTGTCGTGTGCATTACGGGCTCTATTCATGCAACTGGAGTGCTGATCGCATTCTCGCCCGCTTGGATGGGTCCTAGAGAAGAACCACAGTATAAATCTTTACGGGCTGCTGCTGCGTTAGGGCATAGCGTCAAGCACTATGTGGATTTGAAAGGTATCATTGTCACTACCGCATAACATCTCTCTCGGGTTTGTTGGGGCGCGCAATGGAGCTGACAACTGAGAACTGCCAATGGATCGAGAAGCAGCTTAGACAATCTGAAGATCCGGCACTGCGGGAACTGTCGGAACAGCCTCTACCTGGCTGTGCGATTCTCGCGCGATTAATTGCACCGCATTCGGACCTAAAAACCGGGATACGTTACCTACGGTCCGGAAAATCGGGTGCGGGCGTTCTACTTCTCCTTCCCCAAAATAATCTCGCGAAGGTGGTGAAGTTTGGACCAAAGGAACTGATAGCGAGAGAATTCCACAATTTCAATTCAGTAATCCGACAAAGTCTGCTCTGGAGCCTCACCGAGTTTGTGAACGATGAGGCTCTCATCCAAGTAGAGGAGAGCTGGGCATCCTTTGCTTACCGGTGGGTGGGAGGACGATATAACGTACAGCAAGTCCTTGACTTGATCGTCCGTTCTGATATCAACGTATCGGACATAACTCATCCGGTCGAGGAACTGATTGCCTGTGCGTTTGCTTGGTACAAGGACCAGGGCCTGGTTTCAGATGTGAAGCCGCCATCATTCTCATGGAACTGGTCAGATGGAGCAAAGAATAACCTGCTGTCGATTCTCCAAGGCTACCCCGCTCAATGCCAGGAACTGATCCGGTTTGTTTCCGATCCCTTCGATTCGGTGCTGCATGAAGTTGGAAACGCCAAATTCTCACTTGCAGGCCACACACACGGCGATGTGAATTTTCGCAACGTCGCATTTTTTGGGCAAAAGCAGAGCCGGTTGAACTGCTGCCTGATCGATTTCGAGAGATTAACCGGCGAGGCCTGCCCGGCGCGCGATTGGGCAAAACTAGAACGCGACCTGAGATTTAAGTGCCTGCGCGCAATTTTTCCAGACCCTCATCGCTGTGTGGAAATGATGAAGTCGATCAACAATTGTCTCGAGGGCGGTACCCTTCCGTCTCTCGATGGAATTGAGGTTCAGGAAAGATCAAATATTCTAAAGATCCTCGGGACGATCTCTGCAATACGTAGCGCATATATCTTTGAATCGGAGCACTTCTCAGACTTACCATTCACAGAGTATTTGTGGCTTCTCCTCTATTGGTGGCTGGCCCTACTGATCGACACTACAATTGAGCTAGACGAGGCCACTCAGTCTGGGATCGTTGAAATCTCTCGGACCTTGTTATCGCAATTGAGGCAGTCGATCCTTGACAAGAAGCTTAAGGAAATCCCGAAATCCCTCTTAACCTTGCTCAACGACGCCGAAGACATGAAAGCCCCGCTTTCATCTGCTCAGAGTTCCGTGGCGTTGAATTCGCTCTTGCCCGAATTCCTCGCGGACTCCTGCATAGCGGCTCAGTTGGCTGCGCCTTTTGGAACTCGTGCTGTCTACTTGGACGATGTCTACGTTCACCGCACCGAAATTGAAAAAGCGATATTGACATTCGTGAGCGATCTCCTTGCGAATCAGCCAATATCTCGAGGCAGCTGGCTAAGCATCATCGGTGATGCGGGCCACGGAAAGACCTCGATTCTCTGGTATCTTGCACGGCAGCTCAGCGATTCCGGTTGTCAGGTAGTTGCAGTTCAAGCGTTACACCTTGGGGTCGACTCTCTCGCACATGTGATCGAAGATCTCCCGGACAACGATCGCCCGCCGATATTTCTGTTGGATACGCTGGACCTGTTGATCGGCGTGAATGACGCCGCACTGAGTGCGCAACTGAACGCGATTCGTGCCAAAGGTGGCCTTCTATTAACGACCTGCAGAAGACAGGAGATTCAGACGCTTGCCTCGTTTATTAGAAGCAATCGAACACTTGAACTGCGGCGATATGAAGAAAACGAAGCACGTGCCGCTATTGAACGATACGTCGATGCGTCGTACCCGGACGCCCCAGAGGCGCAGAGAAGGGCACAAGCGATGGGCATATGGGAGCTTCTTGATGCGCGTCGGCGAATTCAAGACCTTACGTTTGAGCCGCTTCTTTTGAGAATGATTTTCGAGGCTTACGTCCCGGAGAAGATTCCATCAGATATCAATACCCAAAGAATCTATGACCACTACTGGGCTCAGAAAGTTCTATGGGACAGGACCTCAAGGGGCATGGAAATGGCTGACGCCCGGAGCATGACCCTCAAGGTTCTTGCTCACAGTCTTTACTTTGGGTCAGATACTCAGACGGAAAGCATCACAATGGAAAAGCTGGTAACAATCTGCAAGTCGACCGGACAGCAGGCACCACATTCCGTGATCGAAAGCTTGGTATCCACTGGTGTTGTTCGATTCTGGCAGATGGGTGCAACTCTTGGATTCTTTCATCAAACATTTGCTGAATATGCTGCAGCCAAAGCCATCCTCGAATCTGACGATCTGAATTTGCGCGGTTGCTGTATCGAAACTCTGCTTTCAGATGTGGGGAATGCGAATCTTTTCCGGCTTCCTGTTCTGAAGCAGCTTATGATCCAGGCGTCCGACAGAAGTGCGCAACTCTTTGGAGAACTTTCGACGGCAGTAACAGCAGTGGATTCTCCCGTTTCGGTGCGCCTTGCACTGGAGGTCCTCGGGAAAGCATCAGAAGTCCATCCGCTACATCAACTGATTCTGAATTGGTGTGATCGAACCCCGGATCTGTTTCGAGCCGCTGCGCCCGAGGTACTTCGCTATTACCCGGCCAAACGCGTCGCATTGGCTTTCGAGATACTCGAGGTAATTGCAAACGAGTCAATCTGTGGGGAGATCTTCTCGATTTGTCGCCTCTTTTTTGCCCGAATGAAGCCCAAGGAGACATTAGCATTTGTTCAGCGCCTATGGGGCAAAGATCAACGCATGTGCTCTCAATATGGCGATCTGCTGAAGGATGCCGTCCTGGAGATTTTCAAGACCGGCGAGGTCGAGGCACTGCATGTTCTAAGTGACATCTTTCCGAGATTGAGCGCAGGGGTTCAATCTGGGGCTCTGGATGAATTGGGAAGTGCATGGTCCGCCAATACGAAGTCTGCGGCCGCTGAATTTGTCGATGGGATGCTCCAGCGTGCAGCTTCTTTCAAGAAGAACGAGGTTCGAGCAGCGCTCGCGCGAAATTTCGCCGCCTTCTACCGGATAGACCCTAGTGCTGCTCGTGTACTTGCGGAAAGTTGCGCAGCCAAATATAGAGGATCCCCTAACTTGGCAGCGAGAATGTTTTCGGCCCGGCTGCTTGGGACAGCCGGACCAAGCATCGACGAAGTAGGACATGCGATCCGCAGCGTCCTAAAAGGAGATCATGAATCCAGATTATGCGGTAGCGAATTTCTGCGGGCCGCAGCAAGAGAATTGCCCGAGATTCTTGATCAGTTTCTTGCATTGAACCCCGATGAACCGCTAAGAAGAGAGGTTGTGAACGGATTCTATTTCGTGGCTTCTGGAGTTCACGATCCGGAAAGAATGCTTGCAGTTCTCAATCGTTGGCCGCCGACCGAGAGCGGGTCGGGCGATGCTTACCGCGAATTGATCGCGGGGGTAGCGGATGTCGATCCTATTGCAGTTCTTTCGTGGCTTAGATCTCGGAAATCTGATACTGAAGGCACGGTTGGCAGACGGTTGATTCTAGTAGGATTTCAAATTCTTGCGGAACGCGCTGCAGAGAAGCTGATCAGAGAAGATTTCATGGAGTTCTTTGACTGGGGATTCGGAAACCGATCCGCAACGGATGAAGAGCGCCGAGTTTCTGCTTGCGCTGTTGGATATGCCTCTGAAGTAGATGTTGAACTTGCGCAATCGTACGGAGACCGGATCTTTGCTACTCATCGGAGAGACTTCATCAATGCTTTGCTCAACTCCAGTCGTACGGTCTCGTCAGCCGATTTCATCTGCTATCTCCTAGAGAAAGTTAGGGAATTCTCTGACTGGAAGCTGACAAGTGATACTCTTGGCTATTTCCTTCAGCTTGTGGCATGGCGTAGCTTCGAGATACGGGCGCGACTGCTTGCAATTCTTGTTGAACCGAAGTTTCTTTCGCTCATTCGGAGAATTGATAGCCCCGAGGTCGTGTCGAATCTCCTCACATTCTTAAAAAGTACGGTGAAGGCTGACCCGATGCGAGTCCTGCGGATCATTGAAGAATGCCCCATTTTGGACAGCGGCAATGCGGCTACCCTTGCCGTTGTTCTTGAAAATGCATCCCGCGAAACAGATGATCCATCCGTTTGCCGTGAGATTTTCCGACGACTACTTGAACTGTCCGCGAATCCATCAGATCGTCTGAGGAATGCACTTCTTCGCGCGTTCCCTAGGATTGAGGCTCTTCTTCCACACAGGGAGGTTGTTACAGCTGTAGTTGACACCTTGATTTCGGCAAAAGATTGGGACGAGAAGGCAGTTGAACAACTTGCAAGATCGGCCCGGAAGTTGAGGAGTCTGACTCGAGAAGATCGCGAAACGTTGGTTCGCGCTGATCTACCGCCACGCGCGAAGGTGTTATTGCTGGAGTGAATTCGACCAAGTCAGCGAATTGAGCACGTCCTCGATGCCCAAGGGGTAACGATAGTGAGCCATCACACTCTGCGTTGATCGCGACAAGCGCTTCCGGAGGCTTTGAGTTCGTCTGTGGTGACTTCACGGCCCGGTACACGGTTACCGCAGTGGCCGGATAATTTCTAGGCCCTGGCTCCATACTTGCTCGGGCAGGAATATGAGAAAACTGTTGCCTTCTTTCTCGAGCAAGTATTAACGTAACAGATGATGACCCTGAAGATCACTTCACAAGCGGCCAAGAAATTATCGGAGCTTGGCGCTGCCAAGGGTGGAGATGCACGTGCCGCGAAACTCTCTGCTGAGCGCCGCAAGGAAATAGCTCGAGCTGCAATCGAGGCGCGCTGGGCGAGGAGTGGCAAGACTCCCCTACCCAAAGCGACACACTCCGGGCCTTTGAAGATTGGCAACCTTGAATTTGAGGCAGCGGTTCTTCAGGACGGAACGAGGGTTATCTCTGAGGCTGCTTTTATGAAAGCAATGGGCATGTACCGCAGCGGTGCTGTATCCGTGCGGAGAAGAGAAGAGGATGATAGTACACAGATTCCTCTTTCCCTGGCCCACAAGAACCTTAGGCCGTTCATTGATTTGCACTTAGGGGGCGTTCACTTTCGCCCTCTCGCTTATGTCACCACGAAAGGAAACGTGGTCACATCTGGACTGAGCGCAGCCATTCTTCCTAAGATCTGCGAGGTTTGGATCGATGCTGAAAAAGCTGGTGTTTTAGGTGAGCGTCAGAAGCAGGTTGCGGCAAAGGCAGAGCTTCTTCTAAGGGGAATGGCGCACGTCGGGATCATTGCTCTCGTCGATGAGGCAACAGGATACCAACAAGAACGTGCGCGAGACGAACTGAACAAGATTCTGGAGGCGTACATTTCTCCGGAACTTCTTCCGTGGACGAAGAGATTCCCGAACGAGTTTTTCAAGCAACTCTACAAATTGAACAAGTGGAACTATGTGGAAGGTAGCCACAAGAGGCCGCGATATGTCGGGAAGATGGTGAACAATCTCGTCTACCAACACCTTCCCCCCGGTGTACTCCCCGAACTCAAGCGGCTCAATCCTCCCAACGAATCGGGAAGACGGAAGCATACACATCATCAGCTTCTAACGCCCGAGACGGGGCACCCTCATCTGGACCGGCAGATTATCGAGGTCACGGCTCTCATGCGGGTCTCCGATGATAAGGCAATGTTCAAGAAGCTGTTTGAGAAGGCGTTTCCCAAGCACAAGAAAGACGAAAATCAGCTGGTGCTTCCGGGAATGGAGAAGGAATGAACCGCCGGCGGCTCTATCTGTTTAGCTCGCCACCAACTTCCTGACGGCTGGTTCGCAAATCATTCTTGTTCCTTCCTTTAGAACAGAATCGATTTCTTCCCGACGCAAGAGACCAAAGGAATCGCCGCAAGAAAATGAGGTGGGCTTCTCTCTGAAATGACGATACAGGGTGTGTTTTCGGCAGAGCTGCGTAGGTCAGAAGCAGTAACCTTGAGCGATCCAGTAATGCCAGTCTTCGATTGCCTGGGTGGTTGATTCATCCGCGTCGATAGCCTTCAGCTGAGAGAGTGGCACTGCGATATTTCGATTCTGCCAGCGGGTCATTACGAGCATATCGATCGAGCAGCTATCCTCAGGCGCCATCTTTCGGATCTCGATTGTGTCCCCTTTGCGCAGCGGAGATGTCGGCACAGAAGCAACGGATTGTGCACGGAACGGGAACTGGAGCTTGTCTTCGAGATGGTAGTACCAACTCATTGCCTGTTCTTCCGGCCCATAAGCATCGACGATGATTTCCTCGTGGATGCGGCTTTCCCGGTCGTGATTTCGTCGCACTTTGGCCATGTTCTTATCGTTGGGTTCTTCTGCCCAGGATGCGGCGCACGGAGGTTCGGCCGATGCGGAGGCGGCGTGCGATCTCGGATTTGCTGAGGCCGGTACGGCGGAGCTTGCGGACTTGATCGGCCTTGAGAGCAGCGGTAATGGGGCGGCCCAGGCGCTTGCCGTTGGCTCGCGCATGAGCCAACCCGGCGCGGACGCGTTCGCGCAGAACCTCACGTTCGAACTCAGCGAAGACAGCCAGCAGTCCGGCCATTGCGCGACCCGCGGGCGTAGTCAGATCGAGAGCCTCGGTGAGCGACACGAAGCCCACGCCGAGATGCTCCAGTTCCTGCAGGGTGGCGAGCAGATCGGCGACCGATCTGCCCCAGTTAGCCTGAGCCAAACTCTGCCTCTGCCTATCTCTAGGCCCAGTTCAAACCCCTCGCAATCCCACTTGTCGATCAAACCATTGCCGCGTCTCACCATCCCGCGCGAGCTGGCAGCATTCGCAAGCTAAGCTCCCTAGGAAGCTTCTCTCTAGAGACCGTCCTGAAGCCGCAATACCACTTTAAGCGACGACGAAAGTGCATGCAGACAAGGTGCTTATCTGCGCAGAAGTCGCACAGTTTCAGGCCCGGTGAGTGCGGCAGTGAAAGAGGTGACTTGCAAGAGCGACAGATTTCGCCTGCCTTCATCTTTCGACCGGCGTTCAATGGCTCATTCGAGATTGAACGAGCATAAAAGAGAGCTTGATTTAGGAAATGCTCATATCGTCTTTCGTTCATAGCTTCTCGACAAAGGTTGTGGATTCTGAAATGTGCTACCACCGGCGTTTAAGAAGCCTGCCTTTCCATGAGAATGCGAAAGCCCGCTTGCCGGGTTCGGTGCGGACAGTACGTGTGTGATTCGATTTGAGCTCGTGTGCGCCTTAGTACGACTCCAGGATAGTCATATTCTCCAAGATGTCGGGACACTTGGTGCCGGCTCGTCACTCGCTAGACTGCAACGGAGCTCAAGAGCCACCGTCGATACGTGTCTTCGGAGATATCGGCTTCGCCGCATGCTTCGCGGATCGATTTCCCGGCTTCAACTGCGGCCCTAATGCCTTTTATCAAGGCAACGACTTCCTCGCGAGAATGATGGTGGTTCTTTCGTTTTGGCGCTAGCCGTTCAATCACTTCGACGCTTGGGAGCGGAGGACGCGGGCGGGTCGGTTTTCCGGCTGCCAGCATCGCCCAATAGCCCCGGCCCGGCACAGGTACATGCAGCCGCTTGCATGTCTTCGCCAAGGCTACGTCAGACACTCCGTACTCCTCGCGAAGCTTCCACATCGGGACCGACCAGATTCTGTCATAAAGCTCCCGTCGGTTGTAGCGAGAAGCTAAGCTTGCAGGAACTAGCAGAACTCCCTCAGGAGCTTCCGAGTCTGACAGCCCATTGCCACTTGCATCATGTTTAGCAGCATCACGATTTGGGGGCTCACTCGGCAGCAGTGCGTCCGCGGCTTCGGCCCTATCGTAGTCCTTTCGAACCCGTCCCGCAGAATCGCTGCTGCGGTAAAGGGGAGCCACTTCTTCTCCGGGCGTGCCCGATTCTTTAACCCTGTCGAGATCAACTTCGGCTACAGTACCGAGCGAAGGGGCGACCGCCTCGGAACCATGGTCATCCGTTTGATTATTTTCGATGATGTCAGGCTGTCCATCACTGGCAACACTGCCTAGAACTCGCGAAATCGGAAGCGACGAACTCTCACCCAATCTCGCTTCACCGTCCTCTGGAAAACGAGAATCATGCGCGCTCTCCTGCTCATAGAATGCGGATTCGGCCGAAGTCTCCAAATTTAAGGATTGATCCGCTTTGGAGAGCCGCTGCCGTATTAGGTAGCGCGGGTCAACTTGTACGGGTGGAAGCGGAGGTGGAAACGCAGTACGTCTTTCCGCCGGTCTAAGCCAGTAACCGAGATCGGGGACGGGGATGCACAGCTTCCTACAAACTTCACCCAGTGTGTGCTCTGAGATGCCCCACTTGGAAGCGAGCTGGCATTTCGGAATCTTCCACACATCATCATAAAGTTGTTCGCGGTTGAAGCGCTCCATAAGGCGGCCAGACACTACAACCGGCTCCGTCGCGGCTGGTTGTGCAGCAGGCGTGATACGGACTTCTGGAAGAGGGGGCCATTCTCCTGTGATCCTGCCTACATGCTTTTTCTTCCAGTACCCCCTGCCCGGTACCGGTATGTGCAGCCGCCTGCAGACAGTCTTTAATGTTTGCTCTGATACTCCATGTTGATCTGCCGCCTCCTTTAAAGAAGCTGACCATGCCTGTCGATAGAGCTGTTCACGGTTGTATTGGTTCATCAAAGTCGCCGGCACAATCGGCGGCTCGCCGGGAGAACCTGCAATCTCCCCCGGGCGGGTGCCCGACTGCAAGGAACGAGAAGGCGCCTTTGGACCAGCATGGCTATTCCCCCTTTGGCTTGGAATTGGTGCCTTGGCCTTGCCCGTAGGGCCTTGTTCCTTCAAGTACTTAGACGGGGGGACCGCAGGAACTTCGATCGTTTCAGGGCTGGAAAGAAAAGTTCTAAAATCGTCCAGTAGCCCCAACCAATTCGATTTCAACAACTTGGATGTTGCTGTTCATTGCCCATCAGGGCCAGACCGAGAGCCACCGAACTCGGTGGCTCTTTTGTTGTGCTCGGCACGTAGAAGATCACAAAGCGTTCCAGTACGTATCAAAAAGTCCGACACGATAGTGCCAGTATTTCGATTGTGGCGAGGACTGCGCAGACAAGTCTATGGCGCATGCGAAAGGAAATGCGATACATGCGGTGCGAGATGAGAGAAGATCGGGCTCATTGCGCACCCTCATTTGCTGAGCGCGATGTTTCGGACGCGGGGCAGTACTTTTCCAACCACCTGAGTTCTTCGCGAACCTTGATTCTGCCATGCCACGGGTTCTTCCTGAGAAGGTGCTCCTCACCGGGAAACAGCAGCAGCGTGTGTGGTACGTCCAGCGCGTAGAGGGCACGCTCAAGCAGGAACTGCTCACCGACGTAGACGCGTGAATCAACAGAGCCGGCAACAATATGTGTAGGGGTCTTCACTTTATTCATCTGAAAGATCGCCGCCTCGTCCTGGTAATGTTGCGGAACCTCCCAGGGATATCCTTTCAAGCTTTCGATGTCTTCCAGAGGAAGGTCGTCATTGCCCCACTGCATGATGTGCTCGACGGCGCCTGCGCCGGTCATTGCAGCCTTAAACTGTGTCGTCTGCGTGATGAGCCAGTTAGTCAGGAATCCTCCGTAGCTGTAGCCTGCAACAGCCAGCTTCTCGGGATCTGCGATACCTTCCGTCACCAACGCGCTCACTCCGGATAAAACGTCGCGCCCTGGGAGTGACACAATCTGTGGGGAAATCTGCTGCAGGAATGAGTCCCCATACGCTGCCGAGCCGCGATAGTTGGGCCGGAAGACAAGATACCCATGCATCGCAGCGAGAACAGACCAGTCATACCAGTCAGCGCGAAATTGATCGCCGTCGGTATTTCCCGGGCCGCCGTGGATCAGGGTCAGGGTGGGCAAGTGCTTTTTACCGAACTCGCCGGGTGGATACAGTAAGACTCCTTCGATCTTAGTGCCGTCGTCAGATGTCCACTGATAGCTTTGGCCCAGAGGAAGTTCATATTGGTTGAACGCCTGATTGAAGTGGGTGATCGGCTTTGCGTCGGCTAAACGAGTGATGTCATCCGCGAGATACACTTCGGCGGGACTACCCCATGCGGAGTGAATGAATGCAATCTTTGCAGCTTTTGATGCCAGCGAGAAAGAAGCGAATGATCCGCGCGGCACAGGAACGGGCTCGAGGCTTCCGGTCGGGGAATGTTGAGTATAGATTGCTGTTTCAGTGCCAAGTACTCCGGTCGCGATCAGAGCGCCGGATGGAGCAATTGAATAGGAGGCGCCGAGCGCCCCTCGGAAGTCAGATCCCCAGCGCTCCAGCCGTCCGGAATCCACGTCAACAGAATACGTTCGTTCCTGAACCTGCTCAGGTGGACCGACGGGGTTGCCATAGGTGGTGAAGAAAACTTTCCGATCTCCCGGGTCCCACTCCAATGAACTCTCGGTTGCATTGTTTCGAGTGAGTTGTCGGGGAGCTCCGCCGTCGGTCGAGAGAAGAAATATCTCATAATCACCAAGGTTCTCGCGGCGATGGGAAGCCGGGCCAGTACTGAAGGCTACCGTGCGTCCATCGTGAGAGATAGCGATGTCATTGACAACACGCGGTAGGGAGGCAAGCCTGCTTGCGTGGTCGGCACCTCTGTTGTGAGGTCTGGTTGTTGTTTTTGATCGTTCAATGGCCAGAAAGACATCCGCTTTTTCGATTACATCTCCGCGGTCTGCCTCTCGATATTGGATTACGTCTTTCCACTGTTTCTTGTAGGCGGCTTGAGCGGTCTTCTCCATGGGCTCACGCATCGAGAAATACAGGGCGCGCGAATCCGGCGCCCACGCAAACGCATGCACGGAGTTCTCCTCGCACGTGACTGGCAACGCTTTGCCACCTGTAGCTGGGATTACGAAGATCTGATCGCCACCGCAATGCTGTTCGTCTTTGCGACCGGATTCTCGAGACGAGGTAAAGGCGATCCACTTGCCATCGGGGGACCAATCAGGGTCGCTGTCATCGCCTGAGCCTGCCAGCAACTGAGGAGAGTTATCCTGCCGGACGATCCACAGGTCGAGACGATAGCGATTGTGCTGCCAATCTGGACGCCGCGTTGAAAAGACAACAGCGCTCCCATCTGGAGCGATGCGGAGGTCTTGAAGGACAACGTAGTTGAAGAAGTCATCAAGCGGCATTGCGGAGTGCTTGAGGTTCTCGGCTTGCACGAAACTCAAGGGCAGTGATGACAGCAATAAACCAGCAAGGCACCAGCATCTTCGCACGTGCGATGAAATCCTCCTTCAATTCAGCTAACGACGGCTCCAACAGCACCGATGGAGGATTGAAGGGAAGATTTCCATTGGCGGTGACGGACGGTCAACTTCTCTACAAGTTCCTGACGGACGGTGTAGCCCAGCCCCGCGCTCCTGGGGACATCGATCGTTCCCCTCGAAGTCACTTCCACTTCGGGCTCGATGATGTCTTCATCCCAATATCGTTGGCTGGCGGAGACATCCCCGGGGAGAACGAACCCAGGCAGGGTAGACATCGCAATGTTGTGCGCTCTTCCGATTCCCGACTCCAGCATGCCGCCACACCACGCCGGCATGTTTGCCTCAACGCAAAGGTCATGTACTTTGCGAGCTGTCGAGTGTCCCCCAACCCTGCCGAGTTTGATGTTCATAATTTTGCATGCCTTCATTTCAATTGCTTCCTGTGCGAGGTGTGCGTTACGTACCGATTCGTCCAGGCATATGGGAGTTCGCAGTTGAGCCTGCAATTTCGCATGATCAAGAATGCCGTCCCACCAGAGCGGCTGCTCGATCATCATCAACCCAAAGTCGTCCAGAGCCTGGAACAACGCAGCGTGTGCCAGCAGGTAAGAGGAATTGCAATCTACCATCAGGTTGATATCAGGAAACGCTCGTCGCACCTGTCTTATGACCTGGATATCGTGGCCAGGCTTTATTTTCAACTTGACTCGTTGGTAACCGGCTTCGACGTCGTCTCGAACTTTGTTCAGAAGCGTATCAAGGTTCTGCTGTATCCCAAGGGCGGCGCCGCAAGGGATTTCGCAAAGTGTTCCTCCCAATTGAACTCCCAGTGGAAGGCCGTTCCGCTGCGCTTCGATGTCCCATATTGCGTTTTCGAGCGCCGCGCGTGCCATCTCATGACCGCGCACGGAGTGCATCAATCTGCCGGCCTCTTCGCCCCCACTTACCGTCTTGCCCAGAATCATCGGCACGAGAAAATCAGAGAGAATGTGCCAGGCCGTGTCGGTAGTCTCGCTAGTGAACGACGGAGTCTGATCGACTGTAACTTCACCCCATCCGCACAATCCTTCTGACATAACTTGAACAAGAAGTACGCGGCGGTCCCATTCAGTTCCAGCGCTTGTTTCGTAGGGAGCCTTAAGGCTCATGGAAAGCTCCCGTATGGTGATCGATTCGATCTTCATTGTGCCTTCGAGTCAGTTGTGTTTCGAAGTACGGTTCACGTGCCGAGAGCTGCTATCGGGGATCAAGAATCAGTCTCTTCAAACCAACGATACCCCCGTTGTTCGTCAAGTGAGGCATCGCGCATCAGCCGCAACGTACGATCTCGTCGGTAATTTGCGCAGGCGGCGAGCAGTACGTTCATAAGTGCCATTGGAGCAACGTACGAGTCCCCGAAGTGAGGCGTAATGACCGACGCGAAAAGACATTCATCGGAATGGCGAACCAGAGGGGACACCAGGGTGTCGGTGATTCCCACACAAAATGCGCCCTTCGATCTGGCTTGCATTAATCCTTCGACTGTCTGGCGCAGTCCTCGATGGAAGCTGATGGCGATCACGACATCTTTCTTATTTGCAGTGCGAAGCATTGCCACGGTGCGCCCGGGAATGGTCGCACCGAACACCGGCAGGCCCAGCATTGTCAGATGATATTCGAGGTAGAAAACCAATGAGGAAGCGAGGTCGCCGGCAACGAGTACGATTCGCCGGGCGTCCCAGATGCGCTTTGCCAGGTCGTGCAACCTATCTGCGCTCAATGAATTGTGTAGCTCGGCGAGGTTCTTCTGGTCCTGAACTAGAGCGTCGTGAACATGTGCTGGGACATCGGAGTCCTTTGAAGGACTCGAAATCATCGACTGGAAGGAAGTCACATTGGCGATGGTGACCTCATGCAGATATCTTCGGAATTCGGGATAACCTGAAAATCCCATTCTCCGCACTATCCGGAGAGTTGTTGCCGTATCGGTATCCAGCTTTTGAGCCAGAGCGCGAATGCTCAAGAATAAAAAATCGCCCGGATTCTCGACCACAGGATGAATCAGTTCCTGCTTCTGAGGAGTAAGGCGAGCGATTCGCTGACTCCAGTTAAGGACAGATACGCCATTTTTCGTCCGCTTCTTCTGGGAAGTCATCTTTCGCCTCACAGCGTCTTTCAAACCCGAGATTGCCGTGTCGATCAGTTTGTCACAGATGTAACAGAACCGGCCATCTGAATTTCTCGGGATCGATGCCGTTCGTCCCTGCTGTTTAACGCGGGATCACAAAATAGCTTGACAGCGGCATCAGACTCTCACTATAAAGTGTTTCTCCCCGCCAGTGGAACAACTGTTACATTTGTGACGCCAGGGCGAGGTTGACCAGGTCTCCGAAGTCGTGCACACACGGCGGAGCACCGCAACTCGAGTCGACAAATGAGAGAGATAAAGTGAGGTCACATGTCTCGCACTTGTATTGTTCTGCGGTTGTTCGTCTTGTTGAGTTTTAGCTCGATCCTGTTTGGGCAGTCGCAACAAGGCCGTATCGCTGGCCGCGTAACGGATTCCACGGGGGCAGTCATACCTGATGCAAAGGTGACCGTTACGGACATCGCCACAGGAACCGGCCGGGAACTGCGGACAAACGGGGCAGGCGATTATTTTGCGCCGGATCTGAGCGCGGGGGTCTATTCGGTCACGGTGGAGATGACAGGGTTTCAGAAATTTGTGCGAACCAACATTCGGCTGGAAGTTGCGAGCAATGTGCAAATCGATTTCAGACTTCAGCCGGGACAGGTCTCCGAATCAATTCAAGTGACCGGGGAGCCGTTGGTAGACACGATGAGTGACACCCTGGGCGGTACGCTCTCGAATCGCGCAATCAATGAACTTCCGCTGCAGGGCCGAGACATTCAGAACCTCCTCGCGTTGCGTCCAGGAGTGCAGCGGAGCCCTGGTGGCGGCCTCCTGTCTGTAACCTCGAACGGCAATCGGTCGGAAGATAACAACTTCATTGTCGACGGCGTGGACAACAACGACCCTTACTACGGCGACACAGTTTTCAATGGGGTGGGAGTGCAGGGGACTCCCGCCACGCATCTGCCCCTGGACGCGATTCAGGAATTCAATACAGAAGAGAACCAAGGGGCGGACTATGGCTGGAAGCCTGGTGTGGTGGTCAACGTCGGATTGAAAGGCGGCACGAATCAGTTCCACGGAACCAGCTATTACTTTCACCGGAACGTCGCGCTTGATGCGAGAAATTATTTCAACGAGAAACCGCAGCCGATTTCAGCGCTGCTGCTGCATCAATTCGGCGCCAGCGCGGGTGGTCCGATTATCAGGGATAAATGGTTCATCTTTGGCGTGTACGAAGGCGTGCGTCACAAAGTCGGCAATCCATTTGAAACAGCTACGCCCTTGACGACCTCCCTCCTGGCGCAGGGCAAGTCGTCATCGTATGCGCTGGAGTACAGTTTGCCGGACGCGATCGCTGACTGCACGGCAGCCAACACCTGCAACCCTCTGAGTCTCCAAATCGCGAAGTTGTTCCCGACAAATCCTGGAAACGCGGCGGCCATCGCTGCTAGTGAGAGTCCCGCGGGAATCAATCTCGATCTGAAGAACCTGAATCGCGAAGATAACTTTCTCGTCAAGTCCGATTTCAACCTGACAAAGAATCAGGTGATTTCGGGCAGGTGGGTTTACGGCAACAGCGATCAGACGGAGGAGGACGGGATCGTTATGCGGCCGGAGTTCCTCTCCCTGGCAAATACAAAGAGCACCGTTGCCGGATTGAACTGGACATGGACGCCGAGCTCGAGCTGGATCAACCAGGCAGCATTCGGATTCAACAACATGTGGCAGGCGATCAGCACCGCTGACCACAACGTTGATGTGGCTAAGGTGTATGGCATCAATACAGGGATCACAGACCCCAAGCTAGGCGGGTTGCCCTGTATGGTGTTCACGGATTTCGACGACCTGGGTGGTTCCTGCGGCTGGCCTTTGGAGACGACGCCGAATTACAACTATCAGTTCACCGATAACGTGTCCTGGTCGCACGGTGCCCATCAGATCCGATTCGGAGGAGAGATTCGTCGCGGCGGAACGGACAACTACAGGGCGAGCTACGGTCGCGGGCGTATCCGGTTCAGAAGCCTCACGGACTTTGTCACCGGCAATGTTCGGGACGGATCTCTGACGCAGGGCGATCCGACACGCCATGTCACACTCAATGGATATGCCGGATTCATCCGCGATGACTGGCGCGTGTCGCAGCGACTGAGTCTCAACCTCGGGCTTCGTTATGACGTTCAGATGCCGATCAAAGAAGAGCACAACCTCATCGCGAACTTCATTCCGGATAAAGGCCTCGTTCAAGTAGGGAAGGGAATCGACTCACCTTATGATACCCAGTGGAGCAATTTTTCTCCGCGCTTTGGAATGGCCTGGGATGTCCATGGAACGGGCAAGACGGTATTCCGTGCAGGCACGGCCCTCATCTACGAAGTTCCGCCGATCCGCATGTTTATCAACGGCAGCGGATTGAACACGAACCCCACCGGTGCTATCGGCGTAGATACCGGCAACATCGACGTGTTCAACCGGACTATATCGAAGAGTCAGATTAATTGGACATCGGCTGGACCAGTTTTCGACCTGACCAGCCCGGCTTCATCGACATGCGACGCGGACAGCACCTGCGACATACTCGGCGTGCTGCCGGACTTGAAGACGCCGCGCGTGCTTTCGTGGAACGCAAATATCCAACAGCAGTTGAGCAGAACTACGGTCCTGCAGATCGCATACGTGGCGCAGAAGGGCATAGACCTTTACAGCCACCGCGATATCAACCAGGTGGATCCAATTCTGGATGATGGGAGCGAACAATTCGGCCGTCCATTCACGTACAACTGCCCTGTTTCCGAAGGTGGCGGCGGTCGTGGTGGACCATGCTTCCCATGGATCGAGTATGCGGCGATGACTGAAAATCTGGGCAAGTCGAGATACGACGGGCTGCAAGTGACGCTCACCCAGAAATCATGGAAGGGCCTCGACTTCCTTGCGGGTTACACGTGGGCGCACGCGCTCGATAACGGAACCAGTAATCTCTCTAGCGATGCTCCGCAGGACGCGTTCAACTACGACGCGAACTGGGGCAATGGCGACGCCGATATTCGCAACCGATTCACGATGGCGCTGACCTATAACCTGCCTGAAAGAAGAGCTCCTCTCGGCCTTCTCAAGGGATGGCAGTTCACCAGCATCGTTACGGAGCAGACCGGCCTCCCATACGATCCGTATGACGGCTCGAATGACATTAGTGCGACCTTCACCTATGGATATGAGCGCTGGAACTTCGCCGGAAACGCAGGAGACATGAAAGCGTCGACCAAGGGAATTCCATATTTTCCGGATACTAGCTTCGGGCCGGACGCCGTGGGCGACGACAGTCCAGGGGGAGTGACCAACAACGCGCAGTGCCTGGCTAATGCCTCGCTTTCTCAGCTTGAGAGTTACGGCTGCTACCAGATGGGTTCTGCGGTGATGACTCCTCCGGAGCCCTTGACGTTCGGAAACATGAGACGGAATATTCTTCACGCTCCCGCTTTCCAGAACTGGGACACGTCGGTTACCAAGCTCGTGAAGTTCAACGATCGAGTGAGTATGCAGCTGAGGTCGGAGTTCTTCAATATTCTCAACCATCCCAACTTTTACGCTTCAAGCGCGACCAGCAGAGTCGCCGGCGGCACAGTCGGGCAACTGGTCTTCACACCTGATGTCTACCAGGCGAACCCCGTCGTAGGCTCTGGCGGCTCTCGCCATATCCAGCTTGGTTTGAAAGTGATCTGGTAATACCGCCCTTCCGCGGAGCCCCGAAAGTTGGGCTCTGCTTTCGGCAAGCAGGATACGCAAGACAGGACGGCTGCCACTCCCCGGGATGAAGGGCACATGAGAACTCGACTGTTATTGTCTCTACTGATACTTGCAGCAGCAACCACCGGAGCCCAACAAACCAGCGCACCCTCCGCTCAGGACAAGTATCAATGGGACCAGAGCAAGTCGGTATACAACCGGCGACTCAAGTCTCCCGAACCACCGGAACAGGTCGACTGGGACGGCAGAATCGCCCTAATGCTGAAGGAAGATCCCGACGACGTCATATTGACGGCTGTCGGCGACATGATCTTCAACGAAAAGATTAGCGACCTCCCAGAACCGGACCACCAAAATCTCTACCGCTTGATGCGTGAGGCCGATATCGCGTTCGGGAATCTTGAGATGTCCCTGAACGAACGTCCCGATTTGCAGCGACCGTTTTACAACTTCCGCATGGGGAGAGACTTTGCGTGGGAGATCGCCAACATAGGCATCAACCTGGTTGGCATGGCCAACAATCACTCCATGGACTATGGACCTGAGGGTGTCGCCGAATGCCTGACGATCCTGGACCACAGCGGGATCAAGCACGCCGGCGCCGGGACGACGTTGGCGGAAGCGCATTCGCCCGCGATCAAAAAAGTTCAAAACCAAAAGTCGAAGTTTGCGCTGCTGTCGTATATGCGATTTTGGACCCCGAAGAAAACTTCAAACCCTAACGGCCCGTCGCTTGCGACGATTGATCCAGGCGAGATACTCGTGAGGAGCGGCGACAAGGTTGAAGCCGTTGAGGGACCGCTGAAGGGCGATGTCGAAGCGATGGAGGACGATGTCGTCCTGGCGAAGCGGCACAGCAATTTTGTGATGGTGAGCCTGCATGTTCACGACCTCAGTCATGACAGGTCGTTTGGATATCCTGATGTGACTCCACCGAACGACACCATTGAATATCGCAGTGCAATCGACGCTGGAGCGGACGTCGTTTTCGGCAATGGACCTCACGTGTTGCGCGGAATAGAGATCTACAAAGGCAAGCCAATTTTCTATAGCTTGGGCAATTTCATCTATCAGTACCGTACGCCGGACAAGATTCCGATCGATCTCGTTCATCAGCGCGACCCAGAGGTTGAACGGCCAACCAATGTCTCTGTGTACGACCGACGGGATTCGCGTCAGGAGATGGAGAGCATTCTCGTCCGCATGACAGTCAACAAGGACAAACTGAAGAAGATTCAGCTAATCCCCGTCACGCTGGACGACGAAGGACGGCAGTATGGAGCGCCACGACTGGCCAGCGCCAAGAGGGCGAAGGAGATCATTGCCTTAATTCAAAAGCTTTCAGCACCCTATAAGACCAAAATCATCGATGAGGGCTGGTATGCCGAAGTGGAACTTTAGAGATTCAAATTCTGGTTCGTGCTTGTGCCGGCGAGCCAATCGTTCCACTCTTTATGGCCTTCTTCCTTTTCTTGCCGTTTGTGTTTCTCTACCTGTTTTGATGGCTTCAGGCTGGTCGTCGGACCGCGGCGACAGCCTACAGGGATATTCGCCGAATCACTCCAAAACGCAACGTGAGTGGGAGAACAAGTTCCGCTCGATCGTCTCGTCCGAGAATATTCGCGAATTTGACAAGCGTTTGAGCGCCAGGCCTCACCATGTCGGTTCCTCTTACGACAAAGACAACGCAGAATGGATTCTGGCGAACTTCAAGCAGTGGGGCTATCAGGCGCACATCGAAACCTTCGACGTGCTGTTTCCGACGCCGAAGGAACGCGTTCTGGAGATGATTTCCCCAACGAAGTTCAAGGCAAAGCTGCAGGAACCGGCTCTGAGCGTAGATCCGACATCCGGACAAACGGCCGAGCAACTCCCCACATACAATGCATATTCGGTCGACGGCGATGTCACAGCTCCTCTCGTATATGTGAATGAAGGCTCGCGCGACGACTACGAGACCTTGGACCGGCTGGGTATCTCTGTGAAGGGCGCCATCGTTATCGCGCGTTACGGAGAGGCATGGCGTGGAGTGAAGCCAAAGGTAGCCGCCGAGCACGGTGCCGTTGGTTGCATCATCTACTCCGACCCGAAGGAAGACGGATTCTTTGAGGGATTGGACTATCCTAACGGCGCGATGCGCCCGAAGGATGGTGTACAGCGCGGAAGTGTCATGGATACGGATTACCCCGGAGATCCTTTGACTCCCGGAGTTGGCAGCACCAAGGATGCCAAGCGCCTCTCGATCAAGGAAGCGACGACGATCACGAAGATTCCGGTTTTGCCAATCTCCTACGGAGATGCACAGCCTTTGTTGTCGTCGTTGACCGGTGCTGTTGCTCCAGAGTCCTGGCGTGGCGGTCTGCCGATCACCTACAGGATCGGTCCGGGCCCGGCGAAAGTCCACCTCAAGATCACGTCCAATTGGGACATCAAGCCGATATACGACGTCATTGCAAAGTTGCCAGGTGCCTCAACGCCTGACGAATGGGTGATTCGTGGGAATCATCATGATGCCTGGGTGAATGGAGCAAGCGACCCGGATTCAGGTATGGCCTCGGTTCTGGAGGAAGCGCGAGCGTTGGGAGAACTCGTGCGCCAGGGGTGGAAACCGGAAAGGACCATCATCTTCACCGCGTGGGACGGCGAAGAACCCGGTCTACTTGGTTCCACTGAATGGGTGGAAACCCACCTGCCGGAACTGCAGGAGCACACAGTTGCATATATAAATTCGGATAACAATGGCCGCGGATTCTTTCGGGCTCGCGGTTCCCACAGTTTGGAGCATTTCATCAGCGACGTGACACGCGATATCGGGGATCCGGAGAAAGGGATCTCCGTTTGGAAACGTGCGCGGTTATATTCGATCGCAAATGCCAAGACCGCTGATGAGCGCCAGGAACTTCGCCAAAGAACTGACCTTCAGATCGGAGCTCTGGGTGACGGTTCCGATTACACCGCCTTCATCCACCACGCGGGCATTGCTTCGATGGACCTGAGATTTGGAGGAGAAGACGAGGGCGGCGAATATCACTCGATTTACGACGACTTCTACTGGTATACACATTTTGCCGATACGGATTTTGCTTATGGTCGGGCCCTGGCGCAAACCGCAGGCACGGCAATGATGCGCCTCGCGGATGCCGATCTTATTCCATTTCAGTTCACTAACAGCGCGGATACGATTCGGCGATACGTAAAAGACCTTCAGAAATCCTTAAAGGCAAGTCAGGATGAAGCCCGCGAGCGCAATCTTCAAATCGAAGAGGGGGTCTTTAGCGCAATTTCTGATCCGAAAAAGCATTTCGTTCCTCCCTCGAGCGAGCGTGTTCCTATTTTCATGAACTTTGCGCCGCTGGAGAACGGTTTGGAAAACTTCGATACGAGTGTCCAGCGCTATCAGCGTGCGCTCGAGCAGGCGCAAGCCAAAGGAAGCGACAAGTTGGCGATTATTTCTCTCAGAAGCGTGAACCAGCGCCTGCTTCATGTAGAACAAAGCTTCACCAATCCCGATGGGCTTCCAGATCGTCCCTGGTTCCGGCACCAGATTTACGCGCCTGGAGCCTATACCGGATACGGTGCGAAGCCACTCGCTGCCGTTCGAGAAGCGATGGATAAGAAGGATTGGGATCAGGCCGACAAACAGATCCCCAGAATTGGCCACATTCTGGAGACGGCCGCGAGCTCGATTGAGGCCGCGGCGGCACAGCTTGAAAACAGCATGAATTCGGTTCCGAAAGCAAAGCTTCCCTAGCCAGCAGATATGAAACTGAGAATTTCACTTGGTGTCTTCAGGCAGATCTGTTCAAGCCGGTTGCGATAGGGCAGCACGCCTCGCCGATCGCGGATTTCGGTCGGCGCCCGGGCTCGAACCGATCTTGCCTTCCCGGTGCACACAACCAGCCGCGTCCTTCACGCAATAGCCGATCGTCTTCCTGTATATGTCCAACGGTAGGTATGGCGCGGGGAAGCCTTTTCCGAGTCTCCTGATTTCTTCGAGCTATGGCATGCGAAGCAGATATGAAAGCTTGCCGACTGGTATCAGGTCCTGGTACGGCGGAAGTGTGATCCGGCCAGTTTCCGAGACAAGTTGATATCGGACTGAATATGTCGTATATATTTGAGAAGGGCGACCATTTTGGTCGCAGTTCATGAGACCTGGGATGTGTGAAGGGACCAGGGTTCCGCGGATGACTCTTGGCGGAGGACCGCGAAACCCTGGCGACTGCCGCCTGTTGAAGGCTGCAGACTGTCTGCATTATAGGGCGGTCTGCTCTTCAACTGCGGCTCCTGCACCAATCCCACTACTGATCTGTTTCACGCACTCAAGTTGTCGCGCTTGCACGCGACGAGAAGTGACGGCTGCGATTCGATTTCGCTAACAGGGTTTTTGTGGGAGGAAGAATGAAGCAGAAGCGCCAGAACAAGTTCGTGCGCAGAAGAAGAATTCGAGTAATCCATCGTGAATTTCTTGCGATGGGAACATTGGCGGCTTATGCGGCATTCGGAGGGACACGGCCGGCACGGGCTGCTGAGAGGAATCCTCCAACGGTGGATGGTGCAGCCCCGGCGGCGCTACCTCTAAAGAAATTTGATATTGCTGCGGGACCTTTGGATCAAGCGCTCAACTCATTCGAGAAAACAACGGGATTGAAGGTCAAGCTTGTGCTTCCAGACGGCACTCTCGCTGGATTCAACTCGCAGGGAGTGACTGGCTTATACCGGGAAGAGGACGCGCTGCGCTTGATTCTAAGCGGCACTGGTTTGAATTTTCGATTTGAGGACAGAGAGACCGTGGTGATCGGGGTACAGGCGCGCGACTCTGTCTCTGTCAACGCCTCAGTTGCCGGTTCTGTCGCAATGGAGAAGTTCCCGGAGCCGCTCCTTGATACTCCGCAAAGCGTAACGGTTGTTCCGCAGTTTGTGATGCAGGATCAGGGGCTTTCTACGCTTCGCGACACGCTTCGCAATGTACCGGGCATCAGTCTGGCAGCGGGCGAGGCAGGCGCGCAAGGAGACAACCTGACGATCCGCGGCTTCACAGCACGTAACGATATTTTTCTCGACGGAATACGCGACTTCGGCAGCTACTATCGCGATTCATTCAATTTTGAGCAAGTGGATGCTCTTGAAGGACCCGCGGGCATTCAGTTCGGACGCGGATCGACAGGCGGCGTTGTCAATCAGGAGAGCAAGATCCCGGGCGTTGAGAAGTTCGTCAATGTGCAAACTCAGTTCGGCACTGACCTCACACGGAGACTCACCGCCGATCTCAACAGCCCACTTGAAAAGAAGCTTGGAGGCACAGCACTCCGTTTGAATGTCATGGCGGAAGAAGCCGGTGTTGCCGGCCGGGATGCAGCCGAAGTACGACGGTTCGGGGTTGCGCCTTCCGTTTCGATCGGCCTTGGATCCAAGACCCCAGCCACTCTGAGTTACGAGCATCTCTCAGAAAACGACACACCGGACTACGGACTGCCATGGCTCTTCAATACGGTTGCACCAGCAGACCGCCACAGCTACTTCGGATTCGCCGACAAGAACGACTTGAAGACGAACGACGACATTCTTACGTTGAAGGTCGAACACGAGTTCACACCCAGCTTGAACGTGCACATGATTGGCCGTGCGGCGAACTATCCACGCAGGGCGCAGATCACGGAACCACAGATCTGCTCGAACGCGTCGCTTAGTGTGCCTGTCGGCGGCATCGTTGCGTCGCTGCCGACGCTCTCGTACAACTCTACCCTTGCTTGCCCATATACTTCATCGACACCTGCGGATCAGATAACGCAGGTGAACCGAAATCAAATCCAGGTGAAGAGCGTGGAAGGGATGCTCTGGGATCAGCTCGAGCTAACGTCAAGGTTCGACATTGGCAAGACTCATCACGCCTTTGTTGCCGGCGCAGAGGGAGGGCAGGAGATCTCAAACCCGATCCGGTATAGCTACACGCTTAACAAGATCAATACGGTTCCGTCTACCAGTCTGCTTCACCCCAACGAGCATGAACCATTCGCAGGGACCGGGTACATTACATCCATCGTTCACACGAAATCGAAGAGCGTCGGGTTCTATCTCATCGACACGGTAAAACTCGGGCGCCGCTTTGAGTTGACGGGCGGTTTACGATGGGATCACTTCGACACCGACTACAACCTGTATCAACCGACGCCGCCAGCGGGCGGGACAGTGACTGCGCAGGTTGGACCGATCAGCAGGCTCGACCAGCAGCCCAGCTACAGAGCGGCGTTTGTATACAAGCCTTCAACGCATGGCAGTGTCTATTTCGATTACGGAACGAGCTGGAATCCCGATGCGGAGTCCCTCAGCCTGAGTGTCGGGTTGGTGAACGGCAACGTTGCGCCGGAAGAAAACCAATCGTATGAAGCGGGCGCCAAGTGGAGCTTCCTCAATGACCGCCTACTGACGGAGGGCGCGTGGTTCCGCACTGAGAAGGATAATTCCCATGAAACCAGTCCTACGAACTCCAACCAGATTGTTGCCGCCGGAAATCAGCTGGTGAAGGGTGTGCAGCTTAGCACAGTTGGCCGTTTGCCCCACGGAATGGACCTTGTTGTTGGATACGCATACATTGATAGCGCCGTGATTTTTTCGCAGTTCTTTCCGGCGGCTGTTGGCCATCCTCTTGCGAATGTCCCAAAACAGACTTTCAACCTGTTTGTGACCCATCGCTTGCCCTGGCGGCTCAACGGAGGGTTCGGCGGCAACTACGTCGGAAGCCGGACGGCGAGCTCGACTGTGCCATTTGTACCGACCGGATTCGTGCCCAATCCAAATGGACCCGGGTATGTGGTAACCAGCGTGGCGACGAAGCAGGTACCAAGCTATTGGGTCTTCGGCGCGATGGTGAAGCGGCCAATCGGGGAAAGGTTTGAGTTCCAGGCCAATCTCAACAACCTGCTTGATCGTTTCTACATCGATCTTCCGCATCCCAGCCACCTCGTTCCGGGTGCGGGAGCCAGTGCGTTGTTCGGCGTCAATTACAGGTTCAAGTAGACCGAGCCGTTTCGCGCAAACGTAGAGCTGCGATCTGATCTTTTTGGAGTGTTGTATTTATGCTGATTACGATTCCGGATGTCTTGAGTGCCGAAGAGATTGCACACGCCAGGTCGGCCCTTGATGCGGCCGAGTGGATCGATGGCAAAGTGACTGCAGGCTACCAGGCGCAGGCGGTCAAAGAGAACCTGCAACTGCCGGAAGGGCATCCAGTTGCGGTGAAACTGGGCGAGATGGTTCTTTCGGCTCTCGCTCGATCCCCGCTCTTCATGTCCGCAGCGCTCCCATTGAAAGTCTTTCCGCCTATGTTCAATCGCTATACGGGTGGGGGACACTTTGGAACGCATGTTGACACGGCTATCCGGGCGTTCGCCACGACGGGGCAGCGGATTCGCACTGATGTTTCTGCAACACTGTTTTTGACCGCGCCAGAGAACTACGATGGCGGCGAACTGCTCGTCGAAGATACCTACGGTACGCACAGTGTCAAGTTGCCGGCAGGCCACATTGTTCTATATCCGGCAACGAGCCTGCACCGTGTAACACCGGTCACGCGAGGAGCGCGGGTTTCCTCGTTTTTTTGGATTCAAAGTATGATCCGCGCTGACCAAGACCGGACGCTGCTCTACGACCTGGATGGCGCGATTCAACGATTGGCGAAGGATTTGCCAGGCAGTCAGACCGGTGTGCAGCTAACGGGTGTGTATCACAATCTGCTACGGCGCTGGGCGGAGATGTGAGCCAAAATGATGTTCCACGCTATGAAACGAGATGTGAGCTGTTACACGCATAAGGCAGAGAGGTGAAATGTCTTTCCTTAGCCGGCGAGATCTTATAAATCAGGCTGCCGCCTATTCTCTCCTTGCATCGCGCAAGCTCTTATCTCAGGCAGGCGTTGCTGGTCCGCATGAGGATCCAGACGCTCCAACACTGTTTGGGTTCGTAGACCAACTTCCGATTCCGAAACTTCTCGCTCCCATTGAGAGGCGTAAGTTCAGAGCCGTCTACCATGTCCGGATGAAAGAGAGCCTGCATGGAATGCATTCCTCCCTTCCACAGGCGAAGATTTGGGGGTACGAAGGGCTATATCCGGGTCCAACTATTGAGGCGGCCCGCGGAGAACGCGTTGAGATCATCTGGGAAAATTCCCTTCCAGAAGATCATTTATTCAAGGTCGATCCTCATATCCACGGCGGCATGCCACCGACGCCTGCGGTTCGCACTGTGCCGCACCTGCACGGCGCACGCACAACATCGGAGAGTGACGGGCTTCCAGAGAAATGGTTCACTCCAGGCAAGAGCGTTCGCTATATCTATCCGAACGAACAACAGGCCGCGACACTCTGGTATCACGATCACGCAGTGGGTATCACGCGACTGAACGTATACGCCGGACTTTCCGGTCTGTATTTGTTGCGGGATGGAGAAGAACAGAGCCTCAGTTTGCCTGCAGGAGACTATGAGATTCCCCTGGTCGTGCAGGATCGCACAGTGGATGATAAAGGCCAGCTTGTTTATGCGCCGATGAACGACGACGGCGTGCCTTTGGCTCCGGGGATCTGGGGACCTGAATTCCTGGGCAAATGTCCCGTGATCAACGGGAAAATCTGTCCTTACCTGAATGTTGAGCCGCGTTTGTATCGCCTGCGCGTTTTGAACGGCGCCAACACGCGGTTCTTTGATCTACGTTTCAATCTGGCCAGGCGCGCTGCGGATATTCCATCTCTCTTGATGTTCTCTCAGATTGGGTCAGATGGAGGCCTGCTGCCAAAGCCGGAAACCAAACGGTCAATCCTGCTCGGCCCGGCAGAGCGCGCCGATCTGCTTGTTGACTTCACGGGGTTCGAAGGCAAGACGGTCACGCTGATGAATAACGCAGCGGCTCCGTATCCAGGATGGGCTTCGATGGGGATGCATGCACCCCGGCTGGAAGAGCTGATGCAATTTCGTGTCGTGCTTGATCGAAAGGCAGTCAAGGCAGTGTCGAAGACAGTCAAGGTTGGCGCGCCAACTCCATTCATCCGGTATTCGGAGAAGGACGCAGTGAAGTCGAGAGACTTCTTACTGGTGGAGCAGATGGACCAGCAGGGAAGATCGCTGGGCGTAAGGATCAACGAGAAGGGTTATGACGATCCGGTCTCAGAAGTCGTAAAGCTTGGGACTCTCGAAAAGTGGCGTTTCATCAACACAACGGAAGATGCACATCCGATGCACCTTCACCTGGTGCAATTTCAGATCCTGCACCGGCAAGGGTTTGATTACCCGCAGTTCACCAAGGGGAACATTCAGCCGGTTGGCGAGGAGCGCCTTCCGTCGCCGGGAGAATCTGGATGGAAAGACACTGCAATCGTTCTACCCAACGAAATTCTTTCGATTCTGGTGAAGTTCGAAGGTTATACCGGCAGATACGTGTTTCACTGCCACATGCTGGAACATGAGGATAACGACATGATGCGGCCTTATCTGGTCATTCCGTAGAACCCGGTTTTTCCATCTTGATCGTCAGTCTCAACTAGCGGTGGATGGTTGTCTCCTCCAGGGCTTCCAGGGAAACACCGTTCGTCTCTGGAACGGCCGCGGACACAAAGAAGGCACCGGCCAGGCAGATGTCTGCGTAGATGAGGAATGTGCCTGACGTTCCGATCGCCCGGTTCAGCAGCGGAAACGTGTAGGTGAGCAGAAATGAAGCGACCCACAATGTCGCGACAGAGACAGAGACCGCAGACGCGCGCATGCGATTGGGGAAGATTTCGGTGATAAGCACCCAGGTGACAGGTGCCAGGGACATCGCATAGAACGCGATCGCACACAGAGTCAGGGCGAGCACCCACGTGCCTCGCGCATGGGAACGATATGCCAGGCTGGCGGCCAGATGCGATGCACCTACGGCGATGCAGCCGACGATCATAAGCCTTCGCCGGCCGATGCTATCAACCAGCAGCATCGCTATAACCGTGAAGACGAGGTTGATTGCACCGGTTATGACGATATTGAACAAGATGTCGCTGACGCCATAGCCTGCGCTGCGGTAGACCTCTTGCGCATAGTTGAAGAGGATGTTGATGCCGCTCCACTGCTGAAGGACGGCCAGAGCTGCTCCGATGGCAAGAAGTTTGCCGCTGTTCCCGGAAAGTAGGTCGCGCCAGCCCGTACTCTGATGAGGAGCGGCGAGCGCTTGCTGAATGGCGGACAGCTCCGATTGTGCGTAGTCGGATCCGCCAAGTCGTTTCAATACACCGAGAGCGCGTTGCAGATTGTTCTTAGCGACGAGCCACCGGGGACTCTCCGGGATGATCGGAGCGGAGAGCAGGAATAAGACAGCAGGTATGGCAACCGCGGTGAACATCCAGCGCCAGCCGTACTGTGCGTTCCACGATGTTGGGAGTACGGTCGCGTCGGAAATCGCTTCAGCGATACGCCAATTGACAACTTGAGCGGCAAGAATCCCAATAACGATCGCGAGTTGATTCAGGCTGACCAGCCGCCCTCGCCATTGGGCCGGGCTGATCTCGGCGATGTACATCGGCGAGACGTTCGATGCCAGACCGATGGCGCCACCGCCGATGATGCGCCACACGATGAAGACGTTGAAGGTTTGAGCCCAGCCAGTGAAGACGGAGGAGACGGCGAACAACAATGCGGAGAAGATGAGCAGCTTTTTCCGGCCGAAACGATCGGCGGCAGGACCGGCAAGGAGAGAGCCGACGAAGCAGCCGAGAAGCGCACAGCTGTTTGCCCACCCAATCTGCGCCTCGGACGTGAGATGGAAGAAGACCTCGTAGAAGGGCTTGGCACCGCCTATGACAACCCAGTCATAGCCAAAAAGAAGACCGCCTAGCGCTGCGATGAACGCGATGGTGCAAATGTAGCCAAGATGAAGATCGGGTTGCGCGGACGGATTGGGTGGGTTTACAGGCGGAGTCTGCATCATGAACGTTTGGCCTGAAGGGCAAGGCTTCCAGCCCTGTTAAGAAGGTCAGCAGCTCCGCCGTTGCTGCAGTCGAGCTGAACTACTTCGTTCAATAGAGCCTCGGACTCATCAATGCGAGTCAACCCGGCCAGAGCTTGTGCGCGAAGGAACAGCGCGGCAATGCGGTTGCGTCGTTCGAGGTCTTCATTAAAGAGGAGCATCGCGGGGAGAGATGTGGCGAAGTAGTCGATCTTCGGCGGAGTCGCCTCAAGTTTCACTGAGTACTCATAGATGCGGTTGAAGAGAGCTTCGGATTCGTCCTTCCTCCCCAAGCGCTGAAGTGCAAGGCCCGTCCAGAACGTCATGTCGGAGACATCCTGCACAGACATTTGCTGAAAGTCGCCTTTCTGCATTGAAGCACGGAGCCACCATACATGGGCTGTCTCTTCGTCACCCAGGCGATGGAATGCCTCACCCAGCCAGAAGTAGATGTCGCTCTGATTGGCGAGGAGATGCCTGGCTTCAGCCAGATTTGTGGGGGATTGGAGCGCAGTGAGGAAGTGATTACGACCTTCCGAGTAGTCTCCGCGGTCAAGCGAGTGACGGCCCAGGAGAAGGCGTGCACGAACATATTGACCCAATACGAGGCCCTCACCGCCTTCCCACGGCTGAAACTGGCGGCTGAGGAGAAGTTTCAGCGCTTCGTCAGGCTTTCCGAACTGATTCAAGAGTGTAGCGACTTCAACAGACACGTCATCACGTGATTCAACAAGCGCTGGATACTGAAGCAACTCGCTTAGCCGATTTTCTGTAGATCGCCCGACCCTTTTCCAGAGCTGATCTCGCTCGTAGAGCACGCGTGCATCGTTTCGGTCTGCGGCAAAGGCAGCTTCGAAGCTCTTGAATGCAGAGTTCAGATCTTGACGGACATTGAAGTATGCAATTCCCAAGTTGCGATGAACGGTAGCAAAGGAAGGGTTACCTTTTGCGGCGCGCTCCCAACAGTGGATAGCTTCATCGTAGCGGCGTCTGTCGTAGTAGAGGTTTCCCAGGAGATACGAGGGCATCCACACTTCAGAGACTCTGGCGAGCGCCCACTCGAGGACGATCATTTCTTCGAGCCGGTGCGGGAAGCAGTAGTCAAGGGAAGATGTGGCTGCGCGCTCGAGCGACTGCACGGCTTGCGGGTCTGCGAGCTTTTCCTGAACGTAAGCGAGAGTGAACAACATGATTGGAAGCGATCCGTCCTGCGCACTCAGGTCTGCCGCCTGAAGAACGCTTCGGGCCTGCTCGTGAAGTCCCGCGCGGATGAAATCGAATGCGATGTCGAGGCGTTCCTGGCCGTTCGCGGGGAGAATGCCTTTTCGCCATCGCGCGGTGATGTCCAGTGGATCAATCGAGAGGATTTCGTCAATGGCAAGGTCGGCGGCTTCGGGCTCGCCCGATTCGCGAAGTGCAATGCTGAGGAGGTTGCGGGCGTTCAAGTTGTCCGCGTCGGCACGGACGCTGCGTTGGAGGTGGTCGATGGCCGTGGTCCATTGCTGGCTGGCAGCATCGCACTCGGCGAGTGCGAGGAATGCAGGTCCCCGCCAGGCTGCATTCCACGTCGCTTTGTAGAAGGCATCGTAGGCCTCCTTGTTGAGAGCCAGATAACGACTTGCGAGGCCTAGATTGTAGTACGCTTCGCCGTCCCGCGGATTTGGATTGAGTGCAGTCAGGCGCGCGATTGCATAGCGGAAATGTTCTGCGGCTTGCTCGAACTCGCCGCGGCGAAGATGCCGGAGCCCGAGCGCATTGAGGATGCGAGATTCGCCTGGATCGCGGCGAAGGCCTTCGCGCCAGTAGGCGTCAGGCATTCGCGTCGCGTGGCGGTATTGCTCGAGGTGTAAGCCGGTGAGGTACAGTTCCTCGATACTGTCGATTTCTTCAGGAGGCTTCGGCTCTTTCGCCACGATCGGTGGAGATGCCGGAAGGATCTGCGCTGAATCGTATTCGATCAGGAGGCGCCGTCCAGCACAGAGAGATACGGCAAGGTCAGTGAATTGGTGAGTTGAAAGGTGTGGATATTCGAAGACAGCAGGACCTGCGATGGTGATGTCTCTATGCCAGCGCGCTGCTTCAATCCCATCGATCTTCAGGACGACTGACGTGTCAGTCACGGGAGCGGTGACGTAAACACCGATCCGCAAGATGTTGCTCTCTCTCTTGACGCTGATAGCTGCGTCAAGATTCGCTACGACCGGCGTGCCAATGGCGTGAATTGGGTACCAATTCTGACAGAAAGTCTTTGTCTCCCAGGGTGACAGGTAGGAGAAGTCAGGTTGGTTGTCGGTGTACACGCCGGCCATCAGTTCTATGTATGGGCCATCGCGATCAGTCAAGTTTCGGTCCCACGCATACCCGAATTCGTGGTTGCCCCAGGTCCACTGCTTCTTCCCGGGAGAGACATGATGATTGGCAACATGCACGACCCCAGCTTGATCCTTGTGATCGTAGCCGCCGAAGAAGTCCTGCTTGGTGCCGGTGATCATGTAGCTGGTCGGGACTGGGATGTTTGCGTACCAACTGAGGTCGTTCGCCGGATAGCTGCCGTCCGGAACAAATTGGCCCGGTGCTTCGTCGGCGGGTACGCCGTTTTGCGCGCGGTCGGAGTAGTTTACGCCGTAGTAGGCGCGGTCGCTCAGAGGGAACGAGGTGATGGCGCGCTTCGCGTGGTCAGCGACGAACCTGACATCTTTGGGAAAGAAGGACTGATAATTCTCGTGTACCCGCGTGGCGACATTCGCCCACCAGAGAAATGTCTGGGTGAAGGGAGTTCGGTTGTAAAGCCTGACCTTCAGTTCCACAACTGCCCGTCCGGGATGAAGGCAGATACCGTGCATGCCTTTCATGCGCTGCATAGGATCGTGATCGCTGCACCATACGGTGATGGACCCGTCGCTTGCGCGCTCGATCTCCGTTGAAACTGGCATGAAGGTTGCTGGCCTATGGTGTTGAGGCCAATTGAATTCGACGCCTCCGGATATCCAGGGACCTGCGAGACCTACCAGCGCCGGCTTGATAATGTTCTGGCGATAGAAGAAATCGTAGCCAGTAGTTTTGTCGTAACCAATATGAATACGGCCGCCAATCTCGGGAAGAATCATTAGACGCAAGAATTCATTCTCGATGTGGATAGCTTTCCACCGCCTTGGCTCAGGTGCTGTTGCTATCCGGTCGATAAATGGCAGGGGGTATACCTTGCCGCTACTGCCCTGATATACCCGGCGCTCCAGAAACATCGGATTCCGTTCCGGCGTGCCTGGCGTGTAGGTAAAGATCTCCACGTCCTGTTCCCACGCTTTTACCGGGTCCGTCAGCGATGAGGGAGCGTCTGGCAGGAACAGACAGTGTGTGGAGGGCTTGGCTCCCTCTGCGGTCTCAGGCAAGTTAGAAGCTCCGGACTTCGTGGATGACGTAGACAAAGGTATCGGTTGCAGGATGCGTAGGCAAGCAAGGAAAAAGGAGTGCCCTGGTCCAAGTCTAGAAGAGCTTCGAACTATCCAGAAGGATCGTCACGGGACCCTCGTTGATAAGTGAGACTGACATCGTGGCCTGAAATTGCCCGGTCTCGCAGCGAAGATTGCGCTGGCGGATTTGCGCTACGAAGTACTCATATAGTTCGCGAGCTCGCTCAGGCCGAGCGGCTCCATCGAACGATGGGCGCTTGCCCCGGCGCGCATCTCCGTAGAGCGTGAATTGCGATATGGCCAGCACAGCTCCGCCGACATCTGAAACGCAGCGGTTCATCTTACCGTCATCATCCTCGAAGATTCGCAGTCCCGCAATCTTGTCAACGAGATATTCCACATCAGATTCAGAGTCGCCCGTGGAAACTCCGATCAATACCAGGAGGCCGACTTCGATTTTTCCGACTCCGCATTCGTTTACGGACACAGAGGCCTTCGAAACACGCTGAACTACGGCACGCATAGGTGCTCAGGGTAGCATCTGCAGCTCTAAAGATTGCCTGATTGGATAGAATCGCTGATGTCTTCATTTGATCGCGCGGCTCGTGAGGAGACTATGCTGGGCAGGCCAACAAAGATCAATGTTTTGAATGCAGTGCTCTCCTGTTTTGTGGTGCTCGCCGGCCCTTTAAAGATCATCGGAGCGGAGCATCCGCCCGTGCGAGGGGGCCTGAAAGACTTCAGGGATGTGGACGCGATTGTGCAAGGAGCTATCGAACAGGGGAAGATGCCTGGGGCCGTGGTTGTAGTCGGGCATAACGGGCGGGTCGTCTACCGCAAGGCATTCGGGTCGCGATCGATCGAGCCGACGCGCGAACCGATGACGGTGGGTACAATCTTCGATCTCGCATCCCTTACGAAGTGCATTGCAACTACGACGGCTGTAATGCAACTGGTGGAAAGCGGCAGAGTTCGCCTGAATGATCCCGTCAGTGTGTATCTTCCGTGGTTTGCGGAGAATGGTAAAGGTCAGATTACGGTCCGGGAATTGCTGACGCACTACTCGGGACTTGCACCGGATCTTGATCTGACGAAGCCGTGGCAGGGGCACGATACGGCTTTGAAGATGGTGATGGATTCGAAGCCGGTGAACTCGCCCGGTGCACGTTTTGTTTATAGCGACATAAACTTTGAGACGCTTGGGTTCCTGGTAGAGAAAGTGTCTGGTTTGCCGCTCAATCAATATGCAGAGAAGAGGATTTTCGCGCCGCTAGGAATGAGCAAAACTCGATTCCTGCCGCCCGCAGAGTGGTTGCCGCAGATCGCTCCTACCGAATACGACGAGAGCGGGAAAATGCTGCGCGGCGTGGTTCACGATCCTACTGCGCGGCGAATGGGAGGAGTGGCAGGTCATGCGGGCCTCTTCTCAACGGCAGACGATCTCGCAAAGTTCGCGCAGCAGTTGCTGAGTGGCAGCGCGGTGCTGAGCCGGCTCACGATTGAAAAGATGTCGACACCGCAACAGCCCGCTACTGCCGCAAGCTTGCGAGGCCTGGGATGGGATATCGATTCGCCGTTTGCCAGCAATCGGGGAGAACTGCTTCCGGTGGGATCCTTTGGGCACACGGGGTTTACGGGCACGTCACTATGGATTGACCCCACAACAAACACTTACATCATTCTCCTGACGAACGCGGTGCATCCGATCGGAGAAGGGTCGGTGATCTCGCTGCGTACACGGCTGGCAACGGCTGTAGTTCATTCTCTCGATTTGACGGTGAGCCAACGCGAGAAGCTGCGGCTCTCGCGAATCACTGGCTATAACGAATCGTTGATGGGGGAACGACGCGTTACGGCTCGCAATGGAAGCGTGAAGGTGGGGATCGACGTTCTGGAAGATCACGAGTTTGAAGAGCTACACCCGGACAAGGATCATCCAGTTCGGATCGGCCTGGTGACGAACCAGACGGGCGTCGATGGTCACGGGCGACGCACTGCGGATGTGCTGGCACATGTGCCGGGAATCGAACTGAAGGCAATCTTCAGTCCCGAACACGGGATTGCCGGAGCGCTGGATACGACGGCGATCGACGATTCAAAAGATGCCGATACAAATGTTCCGGTCTATAGCGTGTACGGTGATACGGAGGCGAAGCGACGGCCCAGGCCGGAGCAATTGGCTGATCTGGATGCGATTGTCTACGACATTCAAGACGTGGGCGTCCGATTCTATACATACGAAACAACTCTTGGGTATTTTCTTGAAGCCGCGGCGAAGGCGGGCAAACAGGTTTTTGTGCTCGATCGGCCTAACCCTGTTGGTGGAGTCCACGTACAAGGTCCGGTAGCTGATCCAGGTAGCGAATCGTTCGTGAGCTATTCTCAAATCCCAGTCCGACACGGTATGACGGCTGGTGAATTGGCGAGGCTGTTCAATGGTGAGCGTTCCATCGGCACCAAGTTGACGGTTGTGCCGATGGATGGCTGGATGCGCGGAGACTGGTTCGACTCAACTGGGCGGATCTGGGTGAATCCTTCGCCCAACATGCGTAGTTTGACAGGAGCGACTCTTTATCCCGGTATCGGCATGATTGAGGGCACGAATGTTTCGGTGGGCCGCGGAACAGAAACTCCTTTCGAGGTTGTTGGCGCACCCTGGGTGGATCCACTGACATTTGCAAATTATCTGAACGGAAGACAGATCGACGGTGTTCGTTTTGTTCCCGTAAGCTTTACTCCTGCGTCGTCCACCTATGCAAACCAACGTTGCGGGGGAGTGAATATCGTAGTGACTGCCAGGGACAGCCTTGATGCACCGGAGCTGGGACTGGAGATCGCTTCGGCGCTGCGTCTTTTTTATCCGGAGGAATACAAGGCCGGGTCGCTCGATGGTCTGATGCGCAACAAAGCGTCGCTGCAAGCGATGGAGAAGGGAGCTGATCCGCGGAGAGTAGCTGAAGATTGGCAAGATGCGGACAATGCGTTCATCGAGAAGCGGAAGCAATACCTTCTCTACTGATTTGTATCGAGGCGGGATAGAGTAGATCGAGAGGAACTGGAGCGAGGGAGAGATGAAGGCCAATCGACCGAACAAAGCGATATTGCCGTTTCGATTACCCATGGCAACTCGACTGCTGCTGGTGTGCGCGCTATCGTGGGGGTCAGTCCTGGCAGCGCAGCAGACAGTTCCCAACTCGGACTTTGTTGTTTCGCGGCCTGTCGTCAATATGTATAGGGAGGCGAATGCAGATAGCGAGGTGACCTCGCAGGTGTTGTATGGCACGGGTGTTCTGTCGCTCGAGAAGCATCAGGACTGGATCAGGATTCGCACTGCGGATGGATATACGGGCTGGGTCAGCTCTGCGGATATGAAAGCGCAGGCAGCTGACACGTACGCGGCGGAGGGCAAATCAGTGCGGGTGACTGCGATCAGCGCCAATGCTTATCGCGAGCCCGATGTTACCGAGCACGCTCCTGCACTGCGACTGCCGTGGGAGTCGATTCTGGAAATGGCGTCAGACTCGCCCAAAGACAATGCCCGATGGCTGAAAGTGCGGCTGGTGGACGGCCAGACGGCGTGGGTGCAGCGTGGCGACGTCGGAGAAAAGAGTGCGCCACTGTCAATCGACGAGACACTTCAGGTAGCACGGAGATTCCTCGGGACAACCTACACGTGGGGAGGCGTCAGCAGTTTCGGATTTGATTGTTCTGGTTTTACCCAGATGCTTGTGCGACAGCGCGGAATTGAAATGCCGCGGGATGCTGATCTTCAGGCCGGATGGACCGGGGTGATTTTGGTCGATCGGAAGGATCTGATACCGGGAGACCTGTTGTTCTTCGGGTCGAGTGCGTCGAAGATCACGCACACGGGGATGTATCTCGGGCGGGGAGAGTTCATTCACGATACAACGCATGATCATCCTGGAGTGCAGATCAGCCGGCTGGACGATGCGCCCTGGACAACACTGCTGGTCGCGACTCGGAGAGTGAAGCAATGAATCGACGGGAATACCTCAAGCTGGCAGGAGCCATGGCGACAACTCCCTTGATGTCTTCTGGTATGCAATCAACGTCGGCGGGGGAGCCAGCCAAAATCGAGTGCAGCCTTTCGCGTCTGAACTTGCGCCATACGTGGACGACTACGATGTCTTCGAGTGAGTTCCGAGAGACCGTTCAGCTTCGCTACAGCAGAGATGGGATCACAGGGAATGGCGAGGGCGCGCCCATTGTTCGCTACAAGGAGTTTCCCGAATCGGCACGGAGAGCGATCGAGTCTGTGTCAGGAAAGATCACTGCCGGTGATCCACTCGCATATCGGAAGATGCTGGAGGAGGTTCGTCAGGCACTTGGGCCTGGTCAGCATGCAGCGATGGCGGCCGTGGACATTGCAGTTTTCGACTGGATAGGGAAGAAGCTCGGCGTGCCGCTGTACAAGTTCTTCGGCCTTGATCCGGCGGATGCTCCGGTGACGGATTTTTCGATCGGGATTGATACTCCGGAGATCACGCGGCAGAAGACACGGGAAGCTACGGATTTTCCTGTGCTGAAGGTCAAAGTTGGCCTGAAGACAGATGAGCCCACTATCGAAGCCGTACGAAGTGTGACGAAGAAGCCTATTCGAGTAGATGCGAACGAAGGATGGACTGACAAGGAAGAGGCGATCCGCAAAATCAACTGGCTTGAATCCCAGGGAATCGAATATGTCGAGCAGCCAATGCCTGCGCACATGCTTGAGGAGACGAGGTATGTTCGGAGCAAGGTGCATCTACCGATCTATGCCGATGAGGCCTGCACCGATGCTCATATGATTCCGCAGTTGGCGAATGCTTACGACGGGATCAACGTGAAGCTCGATAAATCGGGTGGGATCCTGGAAGCGATTCGCTGGATAGAGATGGCTCGGGCATTGAACCTGAAAGTGATGCTGGGCTGCATGGTTTCAAGTTCGTGCACGATTACCGCTGCGGCGCATATCTCGCCGCTGGTCGATCATGCTGATCTGGATGGCGGCCTGCTTGTGGCGAACGATCCATGGCATGGGGTGCGCATCGAGAAGGGAAAGGTTCTCTTGCCGACTGGACCGGGACTCGGGTTGAGTCCCGCTTGAGTTAGTTCTTTTCCATTCGCGCTATCACCGCCGAGATGCGCTCGAATGCCCAGTCGATTTCGGGTCTCGTGATAGTAAGCGGGGGCGCCAGGCGGATCACCGTGTCGTGAGTCTCTTTGCAAAGGAGACCTTCGGTCATGAGTTCTTCGCAGTAGGGGCGCGCACTGCCATGCAATTCGATTCCGATCCAGAGCCCCTTGCCGCGTATCTCCTTGATAGAGCGGCTCTGCAGAGTTTGAAGGCGTTCTAGAAAGTACGCGCCTAGCTCTGCTGACCTTTCAACGAGGTGCTCCTCCGCTAGAACTTGCAGCGCAGTTCTTGCCAGGGCACATGCGAGAGGATTGCCACCGAAGGTGCTTCCGTGATCTCCCGGCTTGAAAACGCCCATGATCTCGTTAGAGCCGAGGACCGCGGATACAGGGTAGAAGCCGCCAGCCAAAGCCTTGCCGACGATCAAAATGTCGGGTGTGATGCCCTCGTGCATGTAGGCGAAGAGCTTGCCGGTTCGTCCGAGGCCTGACTGGATCTCATCAAGCATGAGGAGCACTTGATTTTTTTTGCAAATCGCAGCGGCTTCGCGAAGGAAACCGCTGGGAGGTATAACGATGCCAGCTTCTCCCTGTATCGGCTCGACGAGGAAAGCGCAGGTGTTCGGAGTGATGGCTTCGCGAAGAGCGTTTGAATCGCCGAAGGGGACAATCTTGAAACCTGGAGTGAACGGGCCGAAACCGTCGCGGTATTGCGAATCGCTTGAGAAGCTGACGGCTGTAATCGTGCGGCCGTGGAAATTTCCGGCGCAGACGATGATCTCGGCTTTACCTTCCGGAATCCCCTTGAGTTTGTAGCCCCACTTCCTCGCGGTCTTGACGGCAGTTTCAACTGCTTCTGCGCCGGAATTCATGGGGAGGGCTTTGTCGAAGCCAGTCAGGTCGTGGAGGTCTTTGTAGAGCAAAGGCAGCTGCTCGTTGCGAAACGCACGCGATGTCAGCGTAACCCTTGCTGCCTGCTCGTAGAGGGTCTGCAGAATCTTCGGATGGCAGTGGCCCTGATTGACTGCCGAATACGCAGCGAGACAATCCAGGTAGCGGTTGCCTTCGATGTCGTAGACCCAGACGCCCTCGGCGCGCTCGATGACGACGTCCAGCGGCCGGTAGTTGTTGGTTCCGTACAGGTTTTCCAGGTCGACAAGTTCCTGAGAGCGAGTGAACTTTGCCAACTGCTGCGAGGTCATGGATGCCTTTCGACTCGAGGGTCTCCCCTTATGATCGCAGTTCCTCATGATTTGGGCCAGCCATGGCAGGCTTGGCGGTGAGCCTGATGCCTGATTCAGGGCGTAACGATCATCTTTCCAACGCCATCGAGGTACTGGCTGGCAATCGTGAAGGCATCTCCTATGCAGTCCATCTGCCTTCTATGGGTGACGACGGGAGCAAACCAATCCGGGTGCGCCCGGAGTAATTCCAAGGCATCGTGAGTCTCATGGTTGGAGCGGCGGACGTTATAGATCGCCAATTCCTTTCGCCTCATTGTCGAGCCATCGAGGGAGACGGAAGGCGTTGCATGAATGCCTGTCAGAGCGACGCGGCCGGCGTTCCGGGTCATCTCAAGGGCCTGATCCGTCGTGCGTTCCCCGGCTGCACAGTCGATTGTGCAGTCCACGCCACGACCATTTGTGTCCCTATGAATTTCTTTAACCGCCGTTTTGGGCTCGAGTGCTGCATGAGCACCAATACTGAGCGCCAATTCGCGGCGGTGCTGAAGCGGTTCGACTGCCCAGATTCTGCCGACATTGAAGGCGCGAAGAGCGGCAATGGTCATAAGGCCGATCGGCCCAGCGCCAATGACGGCAACATGCTCGTCCGCTTTGATGGATGCGAGATGGAGAGAATGCAGGGCTATCGCGAGCGGTTCGGCGAGCGTTGCTACTTCGAATGACATGTTGCCGGGAATTGGAGCGAAGTTTGATACGGGCAGATTTACGCGCTCGCGGAAGAATCCCGCATAGCTTGGATTGCTCAGGAAGCGAATATTCGCACAGACGTTATGGTGACCGGAGAGGCAGAATTCGCAGTGGTAGCAATAGAGAGCAGGTTCCAGTGCTCCGCGGTCTCCAAGTGAGAGTCCGGTGACGCCGGAACCGATTTTCGCTATGGTTCCGGATGGCTCATGTCCGAGCACCATCGGATAGACATTCGGAGTACTGCCGACGGATCCCTCGGAGTAGGCGTGCAGATCTGATCCGCAGACACCGACCGCACTCACTTGTACCTGGATCTCGCCGGGTCCGGGATCATCGATAGGCATCTCGGCCAATCGGAAGCTTCCGGGCGCAATGAGTTCTGCCTCTTTCATATCTACACAGACGATACTTCATTGATCTGACGCTGCGGGAGCTGGATTGCGGGCCGCGCAAAAGCAGAATCCCCGGAACGCGGGTCGCGTTCCGGGGATTCTGAGATGCGGGTCAGTAAGTAGAGAGTTCTACCAGACTGAAACCTTGAGTCCGTCCATATAGGCGGTCACGCTTCCACTGGAGCCATATCCATCAACCTGGAACTGAGTGTTGATGATATCTCCCCAGTGAAGAGACATCGCGCAGAATGCCTTGACGCCGAGGGTGGTCTTGACACCATCGAGCCAGACGTAATGGTAGGTAACGTATCCAGAGCTATCTCGCGACATGCTGGCCTGAACGTGGTGCCACTTACCCGTAGACCAACTGCGAGGATTGCAGGTAGTACCGCTCTTGCTCACCCAGTGGGGCTTGGGACTGCTGGCACTTCCTGTGTTAACCGTGTAAGCCCATTTCCCAGTCCAGCCGTCGCATTGGAAGCCCATCATGACGGTTTGCCCGTTATCCATCGTCTGGTTCACATCGAATTCAAGATTGCCAATCTTGCTGGCAGAACTGGTGAGATATATCCATGTGTCGTAGAAGACGTTTTTAGCGCTGGTGTTGTCAGAGAAAGACACGCTGTAGCGCTCGGTGCCATTGTTTGTGAACGTCGTGTAGTACTTCCGCGCGCTGCCATATTTGGAAGGGGACGAGACGATGCTCATGCTGCCGGTGGAGGTTCCGGCGCCGCCGGTGTCATGCTGTGCTCTCCACCCGCCCAGGGATTCAATGGAGCTAACCGAATCTGCATAGTCCGGAATCGTCGTCGTAGTAGTGGTCGAGACGCTAGTGGACGATGTGACCTTAATGGTTATGTCGGAGACGCAGGCTGCGCCGCCGGAGCCCCAGGACTTTACATGCAGGACGTGCGTACCAGTGGATGAGGAGATGCTCTTGTTGATCGTTTGACCGGAGATGACGGTTGTATCGCTGCTGCTATCGAATGACCAGCCCATCGTTTTGACACTGGTTGAGGAGCAGGTGGAAGAAGAAGCCGAGAGTGTAAATGGCGATGTTACTGTTGCGTCATTCGACGGACTATTGATGGTGACACCAGCTAGAGCCGGAAGTGAAAGGGTGAGGACTGCGGATGACGTAATGAAAAGATTTCTGAAATGCTTCATCGGATTCCTTTGCGATTTGAAGGCACAGATTTCGCCGACTCCCACTCGCTCTCGTTCGCAAGCGCAGGTCGAACTCGGATTGTCTTGAGTGGGCTGGTCTGAGGGCACGAAGGACACGTACCAGGTCTTACTGCTCAGCAACCTCTAATCGCAGTCCCAGGGTCCGCATGTGAACTCTGGAACAACTTCATGGAAAGGCCCGAAGGGTTCGACTGGGATTTGTTTTGCGGATTCTTGCGGTGTCGTTTGTCCGCGTTTACTAGGCCCATTCGCCCCAGGTCTTTTTTTATGACCACAGGCAACTTTTTGTAATGTTCTTGAGCATCCTTTCATAGATGTGGGGCTCATTCAACGCAAAATGGCACATTTTTGAAAAAAAGTTTTAGGCTTCAGGCATCTTGGAAATATTTACCCGCATCGAGCAAAACATACATCTTTGGCAGGTAAAAACTTCACCTAAAACTCTTGATTACTTAGCATTTAATTGCGAATTGAGGGAGAGGACCTGGCAGCTCAGCAACGCGGCTCGACTCCAGTTCTCGAGTCAACGGAAGAAAAAATGGCGGGCCGGCATTTGCCGGCCCGCCATTTTTCTGTGGAGAGTTTTCTGATTACCAGCGATACATGTCGAAGTGATCCAGGTAGATGTTTGAAGATCCTGTTCCGATTCCGTCGATCTGGAAGTTGGCGACAAGAGCACCCAGAGCCCACCCAAGGGAGAATGCTGAGTTGACTGTCTTGTTGATGGGCGATTCAACTCCATCGAACCAGACGGAGTGGTATGTGACGTTGCCAGAATCATCTCGCGAGGTCTGAATCTGGATGTGATGCCACGTGTCACGAGTCCATTTCGCTGGATTGCACGCAACCGTGGACTTGATCCACTTGACGTCAGGGTGGCTCGGCGAACCTACGTTTGCGCTGTACTCCCAAACATTGTTGTAGCCCGAGCACTGGAATGCGTAAATGACGGTGTTGCCATTGCGCATCACTTGGTTATTGTCCATTTCAAGATTGCTAATCACGCTGCCAGAAGCAATCCAAACATGTGCATCGTAGACGAAGTTCTTGGCGTCAGTGTCGTGTTCGTAAGTGATGGAATAGAGCTCCCCGCCGCCATTGGTGAAGGTCGTGTGATACTTCTGCGTCTGGCCGGTCACAGTAGGATCACTGACCAGGGTCATAGAGCCGGTGGAGGTTCCCGGTGTGGCGGGATCGTGCTTGATGCGCCAGCCGGGAAGCAGTTGAATTTGTTTTTCGGCGGTGGCATAAGACGGGATCGACGGGCCGCCTTTCGAAGCTGTTGAGATTACATAATTGGCACGAGCCATTCCACTGCTCGGCAGGTTCGGTGCTACAGCCATTGCCTGAACGACCATTGATTTCGCAACAGAGACCGGGCCCGAGTAGCGATAAGAGGCGGTCGTCGGAGCAGAACCGTCTGTAGTGAAGTAGATTGTGGAGCCCGAGGTAGCAGAACCCATTGCCACAGTTTGGGTCGTTGAGTAGGTGCCGGACGGCAGAGACAGAGTTGGCGTTGCTGTAGAGGTGTTCGAGGTGACGTTGATGCTAATGAGAACCTGATCATTCACCTGCTGACCCCAGCACTTGACGTGCAGAACGTGAGTTCCCGGGGTGGCGCTCACAGAAGCTGTGAACGAGGTGGGTTCGATCACTGCGGTGCCGCTGTCGATGGAATAGCCCATCGAGACTGCAGGCTTTGAGGCGCAGGTTTTAACGCTGGCCGACACGGTGAATGGAGATTTCAGGCTCGCACCAGCGCTCGGCGCTGCCACGGTGATGTTGGAGTTGCTTGAGCCAGATTGCACCGTAATGTTCAGCAATGTTTCTGCATGGACCTTCTGGCCCCAGCACTTCACGTGCAGGACGTGCGCTCCAGGCGCGGCCGAGACCGAAGCAGAGAATGAAGTTGGCTCGATCACGGCTGTGTTGTTGTCGAGCGAATATCCCATCGACACCGCGGGAACTCCGGCACATGTCGAAGTGCTGGCGGACACGACGAAGGGAGAGGTCACTGTGGCGCCGTTGGATGGCGAGTAGACACTGATGGCTTGCGCGGGCACCGAGAAAGTTGCTAGCGCTAGTGTGGCAAATACGAAAGTCTTCATAAGGTCAACCTCAAGTGATATGCCGGTACGTGTGCTCAGCAGCTGAGAAGTTGCGCACTACCGGAACGAACAGCGGGGGGAATCACTGTCGGTGTTTCTAAAGAAGAGTCCAACCGTAACGTCGCATTGTTTCTCGAACTTTCCTGCGTTCGACGTGAAGGACCGGATATGGCTTGGTTGTTATGAGCGCCGAAGCGCTTCTCGTTTAGCGAATTGAAAGACCGGAGATAGTGGCCGCTTGAAGCGCGGCAATCAATGTTGTAGTAGAGCGCACTAAAGTACATCCCGACCATTCCTGACAGAAATCCAACCTAGATCGGGCTTAAGGATTACCAAAGGGCCGACACTGTTGGTGAGCCCAGCAATGCGCTTCAAATGCCAACGTACGAGACATTCTGAAACGGATATCGTGTTCATCTCCAGAACATCGTTCATCCGGTGAGTTGCACGAGTATTTGATTGACTAGTTGGTAATGAGCATACCCGGCGCTTTCACCACGAGGAAGATGAAGAGGGTACCGAGTGTATTACTGAGGTACTTTGTCCCTGGGCATAGTGGCGGGGCCTCAGAGCGGCTATCGGCTGATGCCAGAATCGCTCGAAGTGACGCAAGGGGTTGGTTGTAGACCGGATGACAAAAGCCCTGCCACCAACGTGCCGATGTTTAGCATCGACTTGCTGGCGACAGGGCTGTAGGTTCTACCGAACTGCTGGTTCGCTCTTCTATTGAACTGTGAAGTTTACCGAGACACTTGAGGTCGATGTGCCGCTTGAACCAGTCACGATAATTGTGTAGCTGCCAGGCGTTGTACCGACGCTTCCTCCCCCAGTGATAGGTGTGCTTTTCCCACCGCATCCGGTTGCAGCATTCACGAGGAATACGAGCAGCAGCGTTCCCAGCAACGTTTGCCACCTGCGGCGCTTGATGGGAAAGGCGAACAGGATTAAAGCTGCAGCAAGGGTCTCACCGCCAACGGCGAAGATACGCGGAACCTGGGAGTGAGCAGTTGCCGCGCTCGGTGCGGTTGTCTTGATTGTGAGGGTCGCCGTTACTGGCTGAGTTCCTGACACCGATGCGGATTGATCGACAGTGCAGGTTGGCGCGTTCTGCGCACCAGTCGGGCTGGTTGTCACGGAGCACGCGAGCGCGATCGCGCCAGTGAATCCGTTACTAGGCGTGATGGTGATGGTTGACGTGGAAGATGCACCCGCCTTGATTGCCGCCACTGGGCTTGTGCTCATCGCGAAGGAAGGAGTGGGGGCAGTGACAGCTTGGGTATTGTAGATCCAGGTCAGGAGCTTCTGGCTTGAGGAAAGTCCACCCGTTCCCCCTGTGAAGCCGACGTACGCCGTCGTTCCGCCGACGATTTGAGGGATGTTGATCGCTTTGGACATGGTGAATGTCTTGTCCGACACAAAGTCGAGAAGCTTCAGCGTCAGGGTCGCACCATCATATGTGAGCGTTGCCTGTATCGAATCGCCATTATTGAGCTGAATGCCGCTCGAACTGATGTCGGTGCTCGGCAGGATGGGTGCTTCGCCGTTGGTGTAGATGCCGGTGGAGTCCCCGCCTTCACCCTGGTAGTCATAGAAGTTGAACTTTACAGCCACACTCTTGGTGATGCCTCCATAGCCCAGGCCAGATGCGCTTCCGCCCAGGGCATTAGCGCCCTGGCCGGCATTCTGGATGGTGAAGGTGAATCCATTTGCCTTCGCGTCTCCCGAGATCTGGAACTCAAAGGTGGTAGTGAATGCCTGAACCCCGACAGGCGTATTCCAGAAGACGCTTCCAGCTTCGTTTAGTCCGCCGTCTGTGAGCTGCAGGCGGGTGTCATTTGAAGCCACAGCACTTCCATTGAAGGTCAGGCCCTGTGTCGTCGAGAACCCGTTGCTGAAATCGAGCGACGTAGTGGGGTCCTGGATGATGTATGCCGCATTTACGACCTTGCTGTCCTGCAAGTTGGCGTCGATCGCAATCGCCTTGATCGTCTCTGAGTTCGAAACCTGGATTGCTCCGGTGTACAGGGTTGAGGAGGCTGTTGGAGCCGATCCATCGGTCGTGTAGTAGATTTTCGCGTTAACATCCGTATCACTGATGGTGACCGATTGGATGGTCTGGTAGGTTCCGGGCGCCGGCGCAAACACCGGAGCTGGAGTTTGCGTTGTAAACGTGAATGTGGCGCTGCTCACGGAGCTCTGCAGATAGTTAGGCGCACTCGCGATCGCCTTAACGGTTGTTTCAGAGCTAATGTTTATTGGCGCGCTATACAGCGTCGATGAGCTTGTGGGCGTTGAATCGTCGAGTGTGTAGTAGATGGAGGAAGAAGGAGTGGTGCTCGACAGAGTGACACTCTGAGCAGCACCAAAACTGCCTCCGTTTGGCGATATCACTGGGGCAGCGGCAGCGGCCTGGCCATTGAGCAAGCCGTAGACATCGACTTCACCGTTAGTGGCGAAATACACCTTGCCGTTGGTGACAACGGGGATAGAATAACGATTCGCCGGTCCAGCATGGTCGCGCGTTGATTTGGTATTGCTTGCGTAGATTGGCGTCGTCAGATCGTTGGCGTCCCATGCGTAGAGAACTGCCGGTCCTTTGGAATCGAACTGATCGGAGTTGACGGCCCAAGCTATACCGTTCTGGGTACCGTTGGAAGATATCGAAAATGTAGGACTCGGCCAATCCACGGTGACATCGTTTTTACTGTCGGGTTCGGTATTCATGACACCGCCATTCATCTTGAACATCATCCCGACGTTATCTCTGGCCCAGAGATAGACGTTGCCATTCCAGTAGGTAGGTGAACCCCAAAGCCCATGCGGTTGCGGTATGACGGTTGAAATATCCTGCAAAGCGTTCGTGTTTGAGGACGCACCGGATGCAAATCCGCCGAGGTTATCACGGTCGAGCACAACAATGCGTCCCTCTTTGCCCAGATGCACTAGAACGTGGGGATGAGTGCCCTGCTGGTCTGGGACCATCAGGAGGCCGCCTGAACCAAGATCCCAATCCTTGTCGTTTAAGGTCTGCAGGTTGAAGGGAGTGAATTCGTCAATTGGAGTGATGCCGCCATCCGCGAGGCTGAAAGCAACAACGGATTCGCCGAATGAGCTACCGGCATTGAATGGGGGTGCGGTTCGAGTTCCGTTTCCGGTAACCACGAACATGCGACCGCCCGTCGCCCCATCATCAATCGGAAGACCGGCGCCGGATGCCCAGATCCCTGCCCCGTAGTTGTTCGGGCTGAGGCATAGGACGGCCTTCTGTGCGAGAGTGGCGGCGTTATAAGAGAACAACCAGCCATGCCACGGGCCATTGTCTCCATGGGCGGCAAAGCCGATGTATACATAGCCGTTATGCAGCGCAAGTGCCGGGCGCTGATTCTCCCAGAGTGGACTGAACGACAACTGGCCACCGGAACTGCCATTACCTGTTCCCGCGACTGTCGCCTTAATCTCTACGGGGCTCCCCGAGCGTTCTGCGCCGCTCGTGATGTCGATGGCATGGAGGCGCGAGAAGTAGGTGCCGTTCTCGACTGTATTTCCGACGACGTACATAATGTTGGTCGAAGGATCGATTACTGGAGTTCCTGTGATTCCGATAGTCGGCGCGACATCTGGTGAACCAGTGTCATTCCAGTCGATCGCGGTCGCACCCGAGGCGGCTCCGTGGGCAGTGTCGGCGAGACTGACCTTCCAGAGGGGACTGGCGTTCGCACCGCCGTTCGAATCCGCGTCAAAGGCGTACATGGTGTCGTTCGAGGTCTCGACAAAGAGCACATTGTGCGTTTGCCCGTCACTCATTTTCAGGTTCGGAACATAAAGAGGCTGCGGATAGACGCTGCTATCGACCTTGAGTGAAAAAAGCTTCCCGAAAGAATCGGGGTTCACGTTGGATAGGGTGAGGGCAGTCTCGGAGGTATTTTGTCCGGCATGGGTCTCGTCATAACGCCAGGTCAAAACTGGAACCGGAGTTGGAGCTTGCGCAAAGACCAAGGAATGATTGAGGCAAAAAATTGACAGAATTGCGACGCAAAGCATCTCGATACGCGACACAGTTCTCTTAGAGAGAAGAAGATTGAACTTTTTGGATGGCAAGGAGAGATAGGGACAGTCTGACATGCGCTAGCACCTGCATCGGCAACAAAGATTAAAAGCATTGTTAACAGCTAAAGCAGCGGGCGGATAAGGACAGTACAGCGACGCAATCCATACGACGCTAAAGGGCCCGAGAGGGTTTCAGCGGGATTGCGCGTAGCATCCCCCAACTCCCCGTCAGCTACAAGTTGGTAGACCAACTCAGAGCCTGTCTCTGATCCTGCATTAGGTCTGATAAGAGTCCCAGGTGTCTGCGGGATCGAGCGATTGCTACATGGATCACATTGGATGAGATGATCTGCTCTCATCTTCCGTTGCTCGGACGAGGGCATTCGACCATCTCGGGGAGGATGCGCAAAAATAGAGCATTCGGTCTGAACAGCCTATGCGCATTGCAGCAAAAACTATTCGCCTGACCAAGCCTGACCTGCCTCCTGGTAGAACTCGCATAATCCTCTCTTCATTGGGCTTCTCGGCACTTTTCTTGCTTTTCATGTCGGTCTGTGCCAATGCTGAGCAGAAGCCGAGCGAGGATGTCTCCTTTGGTCTTGCCTGGCGAGTGATTGGCTCCTGGCATGTGGCAGGGCATAACACCATAGTGGCAGCCGGAGATGCAATCTGGCCCGAAGCTTTGTTGCAACCTATGACAGGTGGGAAGGAGCATTCGATAACAGTCCTTTTGCCAGATGGTCAGCGAATCTTCTACGAGTGCTTCACGCCGCATGATTGCGAAAGAGGTTTTCGGGTGCCGCCGCTTTACACAAAGCCTACCCCGCTTGCAATCGATCTTGTGTCTCGCGTCAATTTGGAATCGATGCGGGGAAGGCGTCTTGAACCCGAGGGGAAACAAGGGAGCCCGGGAGCATCTCAGGACGAAGCGGTTGCCGAACTCGGCTCCGACAACAGCATCAAGGTGGCAGGACTAGCCGCCAAGCTTTCCGACGGAACGTACTATTACGAGGCCCGATCACTCGCATCTGGGACGTCGGTCCGCAAGAGTTTCGAAAAACATGGCGGTTTCGTCAACCTGGATCTCCCGTCCGAGGGTCTGTTCACGGTTCTGATCTACGATCACCTGAATACGCCGCGCATCGATCTCCTCGTTGCAGCTCTGCGTCCGCCTCGGTTGGCCAAGATTTCCGGGGCATTTGAGAATGTTGTTGATCTTCTGAAGGAATGGAATGAGGATTACCAGGGCTGGCCCGTCCATGACCTTCGGCGTTTCTATCTGCGCTCACAGATGACTGGCGGGACATTACCTGCCAAGGCCGGTTCGCCTTCATTGCAAGCGAAAAAGGCCTCAACAGCCGATGTGACCTGCGAGCCGCAATTCAGTCCAACTCCTGGCGTGTTCAAGAGCGATACTGAAGTAACGCTGCTGTGCGGTACACCGGGTGCAGTGATTCGCTACACCGTTGATGGATCTCAGCCTCTTGACGGTGCTTCTGTGTATCAGTCACCGGTGATTGTGAAGGGAACAGCATTGACGATAAAGGCCTTTGCTTCTGCGAAGGGTAAGAAAGACAGCCCCGTGGTTACAGGGATCTTTCGGATCGGGGAATGAGGCACTCAGGCATCTAAGTTGAGCGCTTGGACAATCTAAGTAACTAAACCCTGGTATTAGTGTTCCCCGCTTCTGCCATGGAGCAATGTGTCTCGGTTTCATTTGATGTCATACAAACGTGTGTTTTTCCAAAATGCCTGCACTGGTATGCTCGGAGAACTGCGCCTAAATACGTGCGGGATCACCATTTCGCGCCAGGCGCGAAGGCAAGGAAGGCCTTCCATTGTCGCTACAATCTGACAGGTTTCGCCGTCTAGTCTCTCTCAACTTTTTCGGGCTCGTTTCCGCACTGATGCTAGCTGGGTGCGGCGGAGTCAGCGGCAAGCTCACGAGTGCAGCTCCCACGGTCAGCATTTCCGCGAGTCCGACGACAGTGACTTCAGGAGCTGCGTCCACCCTGACAGTAAGCGCAACAAAGGCCTCAAAGGTGACGATTGCGGGCTCTGATGGAAGCTCGTATACGATGCCGGAGGCGGGCGGAACGCAGAGCGTGACCCCGACTGCAACGACAACCTACACGGTGAACGCAACAGGGCCGGGTGGTTCCGCGACAGCATCAACAACCGTTACTGTCTCGACCGTTGGCACGGGAACGCCGACTGTCACCATTAGTGCAAACCCTGCTTCCGTCACAGCGGGTAGCTCCTCGATTCTGACCATCACAGCAACGAATGCGACGCAGGTGTCGTTGTCCGGATCAGATGGGAGCAAGTTTACGCTCGGAGCGACTGGGGGAACTCAGGCAGTCAGTCCTGCAGCGACAACTACCTACACTGCGAGCGCGACAGGCAGTGGCACGACCGTGACTGCGACGGCGACGGTTACAGTGACCGCCAATCCTGCACCGACGGTTCAGATCTCAGCGAATCCCACTTCGATAAACTCAGGCCAGTCGTCGACGATCTCGGTTACAGCCGTCAATGCAACCTCAGTAACGCTCACGGGATCGGATGGCTCAAGTTACAACTTCCAAAACAATCCAGCAGGTGGCACGCAGCTGGTAAGCCCGACTGCCACGACTACCTACACTGCGACAGCAACTGGAGCAGGCGGAACAGCCACAGCGCAAACCACTGTTACGGTAACCGCAAATCCTGCGCCAACGGTTTCGATCACGGCGAATCCCTCGGCGATCATTGTCGGCAACTCGTCGACTTTAACCGTTGTTGCAGCTAACGCGACGCAGGTTGTCATCACCGGTTCTGACAACTCCAGCTACAATCTTCAAGCTACTGGAGGGACGCAGCTTGTTTCTCCGGCAGCCACTGTGGCCTACACCGCGACGGCCACCGGATCGGGCGGCAAAGCAACGGCATCGGCGTCGGTAACCGTGAATCCGGTGGGAAGTGTACAGGCGATCGATCACGTCATATTCATGCTGCAGGAGAACCACTCGTTCGACAACTACTTCGGGATGCTCAATCCGTATCGAGCAACCAATCACTATGATGTGGGCGATGACGGCGTTCAGTATCTTGTGGATGGGATCGACGACAAGCTGAACACGATCAGCAATCTTGATGACGCGGGAAATCCATACTCCTTATTCAAGCTGAAGAGTACTTGCATTGACGACGATTCCTCTGACTGGTTGTCAAGCTGGGGTGACGTGAACCGCTACAACTTCCTCGATACTCGCCCGATCCGGATGGACGGCTTCGTGCACACGGCGGAGGGTTTCGCAAATAGCTGCGTCAATAGCCAGTCGTGTTCGGGAAGCTTTACAGACCTTGTTGGCCGTCGTGCGATGGGGTATTACGATCAGGATTTTCTGAACTACTACTACTTCATGGCTTCGCAGTTCGCGATCTCGGACCGCTGGTTCTCGCCAATGGCAAGCAAGAGCGTTCCGAATCGCTTAGTCACATTTACGGGAGGCACTTCCCAAGGGCTGGTGCATGATCCGGGCGGAAATGACCACCTGCCTCAGCTCAATATCCCAAATATTTTCTCCGAGCTCGATCAGGCAAAGGTCTCATGGAAGATTTACTACACCGTGACGGAGGGTTTTTGCCTTGATCAGGATGACTGTATTGGGTCGGCAAATGCGCACTACCCCGCAATTCACTTTTCCAACCTTACCTATTCCTTCCGGTATATCAACGAGAACACAACGGGTACGTGTTCGCCGCCGACGCAGCCTTCCAGCGTCGTCGGGGACACCTCGAACTCATTCTGTATTGATCCTGAGCACATCGCGCCTATCAGCCAGTACTTTACGGACTTACAAAACAATACGTTGCCGAGTTTCGCCTTCATTGAGGCGGGCTACGGGCGCAATGACGAACACCCCGGTTCAGATCAGGCTGTCACATTAGGCCAGGCCCAAGTAGCGAATATTGTGAACAAGTTCATGGCGAGCTCATCATGGAAGGATTCGGTCTTCTTCCTGAGTTACGACGAAGGTGGCGGTCCGTACGATCACGTTCCTCCGGTTCCGGGCCACTCGAATGACTTCACTTCTGCTTCAATGCGGAGCATTCCGGACATTTCATCTATCGCCGTAAACCCGGACTCGAACCCTGCATACTTCCCATGCGTTCCTGCTGCTGTGGGAGATCTCCACTGCGACCTCTACGCAAATGATCCAGGAGCGAAACCAGCGGATGCAGCTGCCCTGCAGGGGTTTGGAGCTCAGATTGGATTCAGAGTGCCAAACATGGTGATATCCCCGTTCACACGAAAACACTATGTTTCTCATATTCCGATGGACCACACAGCAGTCATCAGGTTTGTAGAAAGCCGATTTATCGGCTCTTCTGCGCACTTGACTGCGCGTGATGCGGCACAGCCCAATTTGCTGGACTTCTTTGACTTCAATGCGGTTCCGTGGTCGACTCCACCCAGCAACATCCCAACACCCTCGAGCGTGAGCGCCTGCACGCCGGCGGACATGGGTCCCTGAAGTCTGGTTGAACCAAGTTCCCTTGCGCGACTGACAGATTCTGAATGCTATTCGGCTTACTTCAGCATTTGTATGTCGCGCGAGTTCTTTCGGAGCACGAGGGGCAGTCCACCGCTGATGGGTGAACTCTGGATACCTGACAATCGAGCGCCCGCGACGTCGTCGAAGATGAACGCGGGGCGGCCTTCTCCCGATGGCGATGTGAAGGTCAAGTCGGCCATGCGAATATCTCGAGCGTGCCGGACATAGAGTCCGGATGCTGGCAGCATGCCGAACATTCTGGATTCTGGGTAGGCAGTTTCCTTCTCTGGAACCGGTCGTTTGACCCAGTCTGAGTGGCCTTGAATTGCATTCTGGATCCGGATGTGTGACATCGTGACGCCCTGAACTTCCATTCCTGGAATGCCGGTTATAGAACTTGGGACGAGCGCTTCGGTCGCTTCCACATTCTCGATATCCACGTTGCGGATACCGCGCTGGGGGTAGTCATGTGCACGCTTCCGGTTTCCGAGGCGAATGAAGATCGGTGTCCGGCTCCGCTGCATCTGGATGTTCTTGACGATGACTCCATCGATCCAGCCACCGTCTACGATTTCAAGTGCGACACCCGATATAACCCGTTCTCGATTGGGGACGTCGTTGTTGAATACCACCGAATCTGAGAACGTGATGTTCTCGAAGCCGCCTTCGGTCTCGGTTCCGATTTTGAATCCGTTACAACATGTAGACAGGTGGCAATTCGTGACTACGACGTTCTTCACCAGCCGTGGCTCTGGCCCAAAGGGGTTCTGGCTCTTCAGGCATATCGCGTCATCTCCGGTCTGGATCGAGCAGTTTGAGATGGTGACATTCTGACAACCGGTGATGTCGATTCCGTCGGTGTTCGGGCCGTTGACTGGATTCGTGATCGAGACCGAATGGATGTCCACGCTATCGCAGTTGATGGCGTGCAGCGTCCATCCCGGCGAGTTCTGAATGTGAAGATCCTGAATGGTAAGCCGGTGACAGCCTACGAACAGGAGTAGCGGGCTGGGCCGGCCACCCTTCCTGGGAGCGAGGTCGTGCGAAGCGACGCCGGCCCATGGCTGGTCTTCAGGAGTCGAGGCCTTATCGGACGGTTCCCAGAAACTAGGACCCTGGCCGTCAATCCGCCCCATGCCTGAAATTGTGACGTCATCCGAATTGATCGCGAAGATGAGATGGCGAGGGTTCGCGCCATCGTGCCCTGGGGAACCAGAGTCGAACTTGTAGTCTTCCATGGAAGTGCTGCCGAGGAGAGTGCTTCCTTCGGTGAGGTTCAGTGTCACCTTGCTCTTCAACTCAATAAGGCCGGTGAGGAAAACACCGGAAGGCACGATGACAGTTCCGCCACCTGCCTGCGAGACAGCGTCGACAGTCTTCTGGATAGCTTTGGTGTTGAGCGTTCTCCCGTCCGGGACCGCTCCGAATTCCATAATGTTCCTGGATGTCGATGAAGCGGCGGCGAACCCGCTGCCGAATGCCATCATTCCACCCACGACGGGAAGAGCGGTGGACAGAAAATCTCTTCTTTGCATTCCTACCTCTGTATGTTTGACGGGGCCGATAAGAACTATAGATGCGGTTGGGTAGCGGCTCTTGATAACTCAATTTGATTCTGCCCAAAAAGGCAGAGCGTGAAGAAGGTCGAACTTAGAATATTCTCCCCGCACTGCCCAGTTCGCGATTTGCAATAACTGTTTGCAGATCAGCAATATCGGTTATTGTTGACACCGGGAATCGAAGGCCATACGATGCCCTCACCGGAACAGTGGAATTGATTCTGTTGACGGAGCGTTTCCATGAGCCTTCGCGATTTTTTATCCAAGCAGTTTATCGATGTCATTGAGTGGGTCGAGCCGGACGACGGCATACTCGCTTATCGATATCCCATGCAGGATCGCGAGATCCAAAATGGTGGAAAGCTCACGGTTCGCGACTCGCAGATGGCGGTGTTCGTAAACGAGGGTCGAGTGGCCGATGTCTTCGCGCCCGGGCTCTACACCCTGAATACGCAGACGCTGCCCATTCTCACCTACCTGATGAATTGGGATAAGGCATTCAAGTCGCCTTTCAAGTCTGACGTGTATTTTTTCTCGACGCGACTTCAGACGAACCAGCGCTGGGGTACTCCCAATCCGATCACGATTCGTGACAAGGAATTCGGGGCGGTTCGCATTCGAGCGTTCGGAATCTATACCTACCACATCGTCGATCCGAAGACGTTCTATTCGAAGATCAGCGGCACTCGTGATCTGTACACGGTCCCGGAATTAGAAGGCCAGTTGCGCAACACGATCGTGGGCCGGATGACCGATACTTTCGCGAATAGTCAGGTGCCGTTTCTAGACATGGCAGCCAACCAGGTTGCTCTGGCCGATAAGCTGCTCGCAACGTTGAAGCCGGGATTCGCTGAATATGGACTTCTTCTTGACAGCTTCGTGGTTGAGAACCTGTCGCTGCCGGATGAACTCCAAAAGATACTTGACCAGCGCATCGGCATGAACATGGTGGGAGACATTGGGCGCTACACGCAATTCGAGGTGGCACAGTCGATTCCGATTGCGGCGGCCAATGAAGGTGCAGGAACGGCAGGTGTCGGTGCAGGGCTGGGCGCTGGAATAGCAATGGGGCAGGCGATGATGGATGCGCTGCGAAAGCCAGGATCATCTCAGGCGGACGCGGCAGTTGCTCCAGCGGCTGCGGCGACTGAGACAAAATTCTGCATCAGCTGTGGCAAGCCGATCCCGAAGTCGAGCAAGTTCTGTCCCGAATGCGGTCACGCACAGCAGTAGTTTGTCGAAGAGCTCATGAGTGGAACTGAGTGGATTGTCGATGCACAGGGGTGCAGTGCGGATGCGCTGCGCAACCTCGTGTGTCTGCGCAAGCTCTTTGCATCGATCGTTGAAGATCTCGGACTTCGGACCATTGGCGATACACACTGGCATCAATTTCCGGGAACGGGTGGTATTACCGGGCTGTGCCTGCTATCGGAATCTCATCTCACGTGCCACACCTTTCCTGAATTTGGTTCGCTTTGTATAAACCTCTTTTGCTGCGTGCCGCGCAGGCGGTGGGACTTTGAGACGAAGCTCTCTGAGTTTTTCCAGGCGTCGTCCGTTCGTGTGACAGAGATCGAGCGTGACTATTCTATGGTCGGTGGCGTTTCTGATGTGCTGGCAGGAGCAGGGAAGAATCGATGACCCAGCCGACTGCCAACTGTCCAAATTGCGGAGCAAAGATTACTTTCCGTTGGTCGGGCAGCGTGCAGGCGGTCTGCGAGTTTTGTAGGTCTATTCTGATTCGGACTGATCTTGATCTTGAGAAGGTTGGGCAGGTGGCCGATTTGCCGCCGAATGCTTCGCCGATTCAGATTGGGACAGAAGGGATATTTGGCAAACGGGCGTTCTCCGTTATCGGCCGCATCATCTACGAGTACGATCAGGGCAACTGGAATGAGTGGCACTTTGTCACGAATGATGGAGTGAGCGGCTGGCTCTCGGATGCGCAATTGAACTACGCCGTCACCTTCCCGGCATCAGGAGAGAAGTTGCCGCGTGAGTGCAAGATCGGTCAGCAATACACATGGGACAAGCAGACCTACATTGTCAGTACGATTACGAAAGCCCACTACTGCGGAGTTGAGGGAGAACTTCCTTTTCAGTATTGGGATAAGGCTGACGTCGTGTTCATAGATCTGATGTCGCACTCAGAGAAGGTCGCGACCATCGACTACAGTGAAGATCCGCCACTACTTTTTCTGGGTGAGTCGGTAGATTTCGACGACCTGAAGCTGAAGAACCTGCGCAGTTTCGAGGGTTGGTCGTGAGTCCGGCTGGGCCCACTCCTCCGGGAGCGCCGCAGGTGAAGTCATTGAACTGCCCGGGCTGCGGTGCGAGCTTGACGGTGCGGTCCTTCGGAAATGCGGTCACGATCATCTGCGAGAGCTGCCATTCGGTGCTTGACGCGCAGGATCCAAAACTGAGGATTCTGCAGCAGTTTCATGCAGCGACGAGCGAAGATCGACCGCTGATTCCTCTTGGTTCGCGCGGGGCGATTCGGGGAGTTCAATACGAGGTCATTGGTTTTCAGCGCCGTACCATCCAGGTGGAGGGAGTCTCGTACAGCTGGCATGAGTACGTCCTATTCAATCCAGCAAAGGGATTTCGGTATCTGACTGAATATGACGGGCACTGGAATGACATCAGTATTCTTCGCGCGCTGCCAGATGAAAGCGGAGGCGGTGCGACTCTCAAGTATCTAGGTGAGACATACCGTCACTTTCAGACTGCGGATGCCGCGACAGCTTTTGTGCTGGGCGAGTTTCCGTGGCAGGTCAGGGTAGGCGAAATAGCTCGTGTTTCAGATTTCATTTCGCCGCCACGCGTGATCTCCAGCGAGGGAAGTGGCAAAGAGGTGACCTGGTCGATTGGCGAATATAGGAGCGGCCGGGATATTTGGAAGGCATTCAAACTCCAGGGTGATCCGCCGGCCCCGATTGGAATCTACGAAAACCAGCCGTCTCCGATGAGTTCAAACGTGAAAAGCGTTTGGACGATGGCGGGCATTTTTATGATTCTTTTGCTGACGCTTGCAGTAGGCGTCTACTGGACGGAGAGCGATGAGCAGGTTTTTGAGCAGATGTTCGAATTCAACAGCAGTGCGGGTGGCGAAGCCTCATTCGTCACTCCTGTGTTTCAGCTCAATGGGCGCACATCTGATGTTGAGTTGACGACCAACGCTGGCGTCGACAATGACTGGATTTACCTGAACTATGCACTGATCAATCAGGATACCGGCCATGCCTATGATTTCGGCCGGGAGGTCAGCTATTACCATGGATACGATTCCGATGGCTCCTGGTCGGAAGGGAAGACATCCAACTCGGTAACGATACCGAGCGTTCCCCCAGGAAATTACTATCTCCGAATTGAGCCGGAAAGCGATCCTAACCGGGGCTTGATCCGTTATGTTGTGACGGTGAAGCGCGACGTTCCACAGGCCAGTTTCTTCGGAATAGCCTTACTGGCATTGCTGATTCCCGCGGGACTGGTTACATGGCGTTCCCTCAATTTTGAACACCTTCGCTGGGCAGAGAGCGACTACGGCTCACCTGCAGACGGGTCATTCCTGAGTACAGTAGGAGCTGTCGTGGATTCATTTCAATCGGGAGATGACGAATGACACGAACATTTTTTCTGATATATGGCCTCATGGTACTGACGATTGTTTCCTTCGCTGAATACCGCGGGTGGAGCCTCAGTCGGGTGAATGAGGTTCAGAATGTTCCACGGTCAGTTCGCGACAACCCAGGATCTTATCGGTCGGTGTACAGTTCCTACCACCACTACACGGGAGGCAAGTAATGGGCATCCAGATCAACAATGTGGTGAACGCGATTGTGTATGCCGGCATCGGGATCGTCATATTTGGCGGGGCCTTCCTGGTGCTGGACAAGATCACACCCTACAACCTGTGGAAGGAGATCGTACAGGAACACAATCTGGCGCTGGCGATTCTGCTTGGGGCTATGTCTCTGGGTTTGTGCGTGATCATAGCGGCGGCCGTTCACTAAAGTGGGAATTCTTCTCTTCATCACAGTTCTGTTGATCGCCGCATGCGGGCTCATCTATGAACTCGTTGCGAGCACGCTCGCGAGTTATCTGCTTGGCGACAGCATTCTCCAGTTCTCGACGATCATTGGCTGTTACCTGTTTGCGATGGGGATTGGCAGCGCGCTTTCGCGCTATATCAATCGAGGCCTGGCCTACCGATTTATCTGGATAGAACTGCTGCTCGGCGTTGTGGGAGGATTCTCGTCGGCGCTGCTGTTTCTGGCGTTTGCCTACTCGCAGGGCTTTCAATTCCTGATGTACGCGCTGGTGATCGTCATCGGCGTTCTGGTTGGTCTCGAGATCCCGTTGCTGATGCGAATCATTCGAGATCGCTATCATTTTCGCGATGTCGTGGCGCACGTTTTAACGTTCGACTATCTTGGCGCTTTGGGTGCTTCGCTGCTGTTTCCGATTCTTCTGGTGCCGCATCTGGGCCTTGTGCGATCGGCGATGCTGTTCGGGATTCTGAATGCGGCGGTCGCATTATGGAGCACGTTCATTTTTGCGAATCAGATCGCGAGAACAACAGTTCTGCGTATCTTCTGCGTTATTGTTCTTGCAGCGTTGTGCATCGGACTTGCACAGGCCAGACGCATCACCCAGGCCGCGGAAGACAACATTTATGCAGATGAGATCATTTTTGCGCGCGATACACACTACCAGCACATCGTGCTCACTCGGTTCAAAGACGACATTCGCCTCTTCCTCAATAGCCACCTTCAATTCAGCTCGCGAGACGAATATCGCTATCATGAAGCACTCATTCATCCGGGGCTGTCGGCGATTGCGGCACCGCGGCGAGTGCTGGTGCTTGGGGGAGGCGATGGTCTTGCGGTGCGTGAAATTCTCAAGTATCCGCAGGTGGAAAGCGTAACGCTGGTGGATCTCGACCCCGAGATGACGCGACTGTTCTCGACGAATGCAATGCTGACTGGGCTAAATCAGAAATCGTTCCTATCGCCAAAAGTTCATGTCATCAATGGCGACGCCTTTCCATGGGTGGATACCAATACTGACAGCTTTGATTTCATCGTGATCGACTTTCCCGATCCAACCAACTATTCGCTAGGTAAGCTCTACACAACTGCGTTCTACAAGGCGGTCGCTCGACATCTCAGTGAGCAAGGTTTGATGGTGGTGCAGAGCACGTCGCCGATGTTTGCCCGCGATTCGTTCTGGTGCATTGCAGAGACGATTAAACAGGCAGGGATGATGACTTATCCCTATCACGTGTATGTGCCGTCTTTTGGAGAGTGGGGATTTGTTCTCGCAGGTCATCATGAATACAGGATGCCTACAACGCTGCCGACGGGACTTCGCTTTGTAGATGTGAAGGGAATGCCCGCTCTGTTTCAGTTTCCGCCGGACATGGCGCCGCTCTCGATGCAGCCGAATCGGCTGAACGATCAGGTTCTGGTCCACCTCTACGACCAGGACTGGAAAGACATAAGCCATTGACGGTCTCGCGCCGTTCTTTCGTCCAATCGGCTGGCTTCTCGATTGTGGGGCTCTCAATGAAGACCGAGCCCAAGATTGCCGGCGGGTTTGTGAACGAGTCGTTTCAGCAGGGGCACATGCTACGCGATCGCGCTGCTTTTCCGCCGGCCAAGAGAGTAGAGAAGACGAAAGTCGTAATAGTCGGAGGCGGAATTGCAGGGTTGAGCGCGGCGTGGCGATTTCAGAAGAGGGGTTTTCACGACTTCGTCCTCCTTGAGATGTGCGACCAGGCGGGTGGCAATGCGAGATGGGGCGAGAACGAGGTCACTGCCTATCCCTGGGCAGCCCATTACCTTCCGGTGCCGGGACGAAAGGCGGTGTTCGTTCGCGAGTTGTGCGAGGACCTCGGAGTTCTCAAGGATGGCAAATGGGAAGAGCGCTATCTGTGCTTCACTCCGCAGGAACGGCTATTTCTCTATGGACGGTGGCAGGAGGGAATTGAGCCAGCAATCGGGCTGACGCAGAAGGATCGAGACCAGTTCCGACGACTAGAGGAGCAGATACACACATTCAGGGAGACGGAGAAGTTTACCGTTCCGATGGAAGTTGGCTTTTCCGAAGAAATCGCAAACCTGGACCGCGTCTCGTTTTTAGATTGGCTGCGGCAGCAACGACTGGATTCGAAAATTCTCCACTGGTACATGAACTACTGCTGCAGGGACGACTACGGTGCGATGACCGATCAGACCTCTGCATGGGCTGGAATCCAGTACTTCGCATCTCGAGAGCCTGAAGAGAAAGGTCCACTCACGTGGCCGGAAGGTAATGGTTGGATTGTTCGGAGACTTCTCGAGCGTGTTGGACGATATGTCCGGACAGATCGAATGGTGCACAAGATAACGCAGGCGGGATCGAGCGTAAGAGTCTTCGCGGGCGACACAGAGTATGTTGCTGACTTCGCTATCTTCGCGGCACCCACCTTCCTGGCGCCCTACCTTGTCGAGGGCATGGCGCCTCTGCGCAGTTTCGAATACTCTCCATGGCTGACCGCGAACCTGACGCTCGATCGTTTGCCCAAGAACTACGGTACCGACCCCACATGGGACAGCGTCTGCATGGAATCACCGACTCTGGGCTACGTTGACGCCACACATCAGACACTGCGCACTCGCGTGGACAGAACGGTATGGACCTTTTACTGGGCTCTGGCGGATGGCCCTGCTTCTCAAAACCGCCGGATGTTGCTCAGTAGTGATTGGAACTACTGGAAGGAAGCGATCTTTCACGACCTCGAGCGCGTTCACCCGGATATACGACAGTGTGTTTCGCGAATCGACATTATGCGGATGGGACACGCGATGGCACGACCGACAGTCGGCTCGATCTTTTCGCCGGAGCGCAAAAAGCTTAAAGAGCTTCGAGGGAGCTTACTGTTTGCTAACTCAGATGTCAGCGGCTTCTCGATCTTCGAAGAAGCTCAGTATCGCGGCGTTGTTGCTGCTGAGCATGCGATGCAAAGGCTATCCAAAAACTAGTCGATTGCGCGAAGGATCCGTCACGACTTGGGGACTGATCGACAGGGCTCGCTGGCAGCGCAACCAAGCAATATTGAAGAAATAGTTAGTTATATTGCTGGTGATATCACTTGTAATATCAGTGCCACCGGCATTAGTGAGTGCTGCTCTAATACTTATCATTTGAAAGCCGCATTTATGCTGACAACTTATCATCAGACTGCGATATAGCGACCTATCTAAAACATGGTGTCATAGGTAGTATCAATAACAAAACACATATAGTTACCTTCGAAACATGCGAGATGTAGCTGGTAAATACTGAAGAAACAAATAACTATCACGAATTACTTAGTTCACCTATAGCGCGCTAGTACCTTCGTTGTATGGACCCGATGTAACCATCAAAGCAAACTCCCATTGACTCGTGCGCCGAAGTTATTCCTTTCGGCACATATCGCTCCCGGAGGTCGGGAGCGAATGGTAAGAGCTCTTTGATGGAGGTCAGATTCCCCATGGTGCTTGCAGGGACTTCCTTTTCCCGTGCTGTTAGATCGATCACAACGTTCTTCTCGAAAAAGCGTCTCGACTCGGTGTTCGAAGTGTTCGCTTCACGGACTGCGCTCGGAGCGGCAGCGATGCTATCGCTGTGCGTTGTACTGAGCAGTTGCGGTGGAGGCGGATATGCCGGCGGCGGTATTGCCAGCCTGTCGGCAACTTCGTTCGTGATCGACGCTGGACAGTCGGTCAACATCACGGCCAATCTGACCGGAAAATACCAGGTGGGCTGGGCGTTCAATGAGACGACGTCCTGCACCGGAACCGCGTGCGGTGCTCTGTCGGCAGCAACCGGCTTGACTACGACCTACACGGCTCCTGCGGGGCTTACATCGCCGATGCAGGTAATTCTCGTCGCGTCGATTCCGCAGACGAAGAGCCAGGAGACCGTGACTATCACCGTGAATCCCGATCCCACGATTACTGGCGCACCTCCTGCCGGCATTGTTGGATCTGCATATTCGACCATGATGGTCTCCGCAGGTGGCACGTCGCCTCTTAAGACGTGGGTCGCGAGCGGAACTATGCCGCCGGGCCTTTCATTCAACGCTGCAACAGGCGAGATTGCGGGCACGCCGACCGCAACAGGAACTTTTCCGTTCATGTTGCAGTTGAGCGACACAAGCGCGGTGCCATTTACGGTGACTGCAAACAAGTCGATCACAATTTCCAATCCTGTCCCGCCGCTCACCCTGGCAGGCGGCCCTCAGCCTATCGGAGAAGTCGGAATTCCGTACACGACCTCTCTTGTCGCGGCCGGTGGCGTCACGCCGTATTCGTGGAGCATTCTTTCCGGTTCGCTGCCAGCAGGCTTATCGATCTCTCCGACGACAGGCATCATTTCGGGAACACCGACTGCGCAGGGAACATCAACCTTCACGGTTCAGGTTCAGGACAGCACAACCGCAACTGCTTCGGCCCAGGTTTCGATCACTGTTGTATCGCCCCTGTCGCTTGCGGGCGGACCCCAGCCCGATGGCGTTGTCGGTGTGGCGTATAGCACTTCTCTAGTCGCCTCCGGCGGTTCGATTCCGTATTCGTGGAGCATCGCGGCTGGAACACTGCCTCCAGGACTGGGCATCTCTGCGACGACAGGCCTGATTTCTGGAACGCCGACAACAAAGGGAACATTTGCATTCACCGTTCAGGTGAAAGACAGCCTGGGCGCGACCGCGACTGCGGCAGTATCCATCACCATCAACTCGCCTCTGAGCATGACGAATGTCCTGCCCAACGGCACAGTGGGAGTTGCCTACAGCGCCCCGATCTCGGCGGCTGGTGGCTCGACTCCATACGCTTGTGCGATTACTGGAGCTCTTCCCGCAGGGTTGTCCCTATCAAGCTGCGTGGTGAGTGGCACTCCGACTGTCGCAGGCAGTGCAACCGTCACGGTCAAGATGACTGACGCAAGCTCTCCTGCACAGACAGTGAGCCAGGTTGAGACGATCGTGATTTCGCCTTCTGCCCTGACAATGGGTAGCCCGCTGCCGAATGGCACGGTGGGAGTGGCCTATAGCGCGAACATCACAGCTTCCGGCGGCACGTCGCCTTACAGTTGCGCGGTCACGGGCGCGCTTCCTACGGGCCTAAGCCTCTCGGCCTGTACCGTGAGCGGTACGCCGACAGTTGCCGGCAGCGTCACTGTTCTTGTCACTGTGACCGACGGTGGAAGCCCTGCGCAGAACACCAGTGCCAATGAGACCATCAACATTGCACCGGCAGCCCTTTCCATCACCAACACACTTCCGAATGGAACTGTGGGTGTTCCTTACAGTTCGCAGATCGGCGCACAAGGCGGCATTACTCCTTACTCGTGCTCGATAACCGGCGCCTTGCCGGCGGGACTTTCGCTGACGGGCTGCACTGTCAGCGGCACACCGACGACAGCAGGCTCTTCGCCGATCACTGTCAAGGTGACGGACTCTGGAAGTCCTGCTCAGAACGCCAGCCAGGCTGAGACGATCGTCATCGCTCCTGCAGCGTTGACTATAACCAGCACGTTGCCGAACGGCACTGTAGGCACTGCTTACAGCGCCACCATTACGGCGACCGACGGAACGCCCGCATACAGCTGCTCGATTACAGGCACGCTTCCAGCAGGCCTATCGCTCAGCGGTTGCACTGTGAGCGGCACACCTACTGCGGCTGGCTCCTCACCAGTGACCGTCAAGGTGACCGACTCCGGCAGCCCGGCGCAGAACGCAACGCAAAACGACACGATTGTGATTTCACCCGCTCCGCTTGCAATCACGGGCACACTTCCGAACGGTACCGTTGGCGTCGTCTACTCGGGAACGATCACGGCGAGCGGTGGAACAACGCCGTATTCCTGCTCAATTACGGGAACTCTGCCCGCAGGACTTACGCTCTCTGGTTGCACAGTGAGCGGTACGCCTACGACGGCTGGTTCCTCACCGGTCACTGTGAAGGTGACCGATGCTGGAAGTCCGGCTCAAAACGCGAGCCAGAACGAAACCATTGTGATCAACCCGGCGCCGCTCACTATCACGGGCACTCTGCCTGGCGGTACGGTGGGCACGGGTTACACGGGAACCATCACGCCCTCGGGTGGCACTGGACCTTACACCTGCTCGATCACGGGAACTCTGCCGGCCGGTCTCATCCTGACTGGTTGCACGATCACCGGCACGCCGACGACTGCAGGCAGTTCGCCGATCACCGTAACGGTGACGGATTCCGGTAGTCCGACGCAGACAGCGAGCCAGAACGAAACCATCGTGATCAGTCCTGCGCCGCTGAGTCTCACGACATCGACTCTGCCGGATGGCACCGTTGGTGTTCCTTACAGCGCAACAGTTGGCGTCGCTGGTGGAACTTCTCCGTACAGCTGTACGATCACGTCGGGCACTCTGCCTGCTGGTCTGTCGTTGAGTGGCTGTACAGTAAGCGGCACACCGACTACGGCCGGTAGCTCAACCGTTACGGTAAAGGTCGATGATTCCGGGTCGCCATCGCAGACGACCTCGGGCCCAGAGACGATTGTCATCAATCCTGCTGCGCTGACGCTGACGAACACCTTGCCCAATGGCACGGTTGGCGTGGCTTACAGTGCACCAATCGACGCAAATGGTGGAACCACGCCGTATACCTGCTCCATCAGCTCCGGCACGCTTCCTGCCGGACTTACGCTGACTGGCTGCACCGTGAGCGGTACACCGACAACTGCCGGAGCTTCCACAGTTACGGTTACCGTCACAGACTCGAGCAATCCAATCAAGACTGTTTCGCAGTCCGAGACCATCACGATCAACCCATCAGGCACGCTGAGCCTTACTGCGACGCTGCCGATAGCCACGGTCGGAGTGCCATACACGTACACGCTGCAGGCTACCGGCGGAACTTCGCCGTATACCTACTCGTTAACGGCGGGCGCTCTGCCTCCTGGAATCACGTTGCAGTCGGATGGCGTGATCTCAGGCACACCCACTCAGCCAGGAGCAACGAGCTTCACAGCAACTGTGACGGATAGTGTTTCGGCAACGGCGTCAGTTCCGCTGGTGATGCTTGTGCAGTACCCGACCACTCCGTATGACGGAGAGCTCACCGGACCGTACGCATATCTCTTCCAGGGATACGACGACGTGGTTGCAGGCGTTCTCGCGTATCAGACGGCGTCGATCGGCAGCTTCACCGCGGATGGAACGGGCGGGATCAACATGGGCGAACTCGATGCGAACCACCAATCATCGCATCCGAGCGGAACCACAGTGGCCTCGCAAAACTTCCTCGGCACATACATCGTGAATGCCGACAGCCGTGGATTCATCACCATCACAACTCTCAACAACGACGGAACGACGGATCAGACCTTCACCTATGCAATCTCGTTGAAGGCTCCTGTCTCGCCGGCCACGGTATCCACACATGGAAGTCTGATTCGGTATGACAACGACCAACTGGTAGGGACTAAGGGATCCGGACAGCTCCTGGCCCAAACCAGTGGGGCGTTCTCGGCCGGACTCAACGGAAGCTATGCATTTGGTCTTTCCGGAGATACACCATGCTTGATCTCGTGCACGGTGGGCATTGCCTCTGGTCCTGTGGCCACTGTTGGTGCATTTACCACTGACGGTGCAGGCAGTCTGACAGCGGGCACGGCAGATACAAATATTGCCAGCTTCAACTTCGCCAACGCTCCCTTGACGGGCTCCTACCAGAGCACGGATCAGAATGGACGTTTGCAATTGGAGATGACCAACACGGGCATCGCCGATGGCTTGTATCCGACGAACTATGCGGTCTACGTCGTGAATGCCAACGAAGCATTCGTGATGTCGATCGACAAGCACTCAGAATTCACCCTGCTGGCCGGAACAGCGCAGCTGCAAACGGCACCGAGCTTCAGCAATGCCTCTTTGAACAGCGCATTCGTGGGATACGAGAATGCGCAGTCCAATCCAGGCTTGCTCGGCACCACCTTGCAAAATGTGTTGAACGTTTCGACGGCAACAATCTTCCGTGCTAGCGGAAATGGAGCCGGAACCTGCAATACGACGAACATCGATATGGGCGGCCTGACTGCCACTATTGACAACCTTACCGGGTTGACGAACAGCGATAAGAACAATCTGGTCAATGCGCTGCTCGGATCCTATGCGGCCACCGGAACGTCTACCTGCACAGTAAGCAGTAACGGACGCGGAACGTTCCATTATCCAAACCATTCGGGCCTGATCTCAGTGCTCCTCGGTCTTCTCGGGCTGCCGACGGGGCCTCCCGATACGCGCACTGTGTACCTGGTAGGGCCAAACCAAGGCTACTTCCTTGAGACGAGCTACGCCGGACTTGGCCAGTTCGAGCCTCAGACTGGTGCGCCATTCAGCAATGCAACCTTGAACGGAACGTTTGTTCTCGGAACCATACCAGCTAGTTCTTTGGCAAGTATCAACACCTCGGGCTTTGCCACTGCTGATGGAGCGGGGCACGCGACATTCACGCTTGACGAGAACGTCGGTGTTGGCACGCTGAATGTTCTTCAACTCGGAGTTGCCGGTAGCACAACTTACAACCTGTCGAACAACAACGGGAACGTTACACCGGCAACCGCAGGACGGTACCTCCTGGGTGACGGAACGACGGTCATCTATGCGATATCTCCTGGCAGATTCGTACTGGTCGACACGAACGCAGTGACTACTTCCCCCGGTGTCTCGTTGGCCTACTGAGCAGCGAAACCTCAGCACTGAATGAAGAGGAGTTGGAATATGAAGCAACTAATCGCACTAGGTTTCGTGGCGGCACTGGCGGGCTCATATGCAGCAGAAGGGCAGCAGACGGTGTTTGCCAACCAATCGTTCGATGCTCCCCGGATAGATATCACCGCCGGTTACCACCTGATCAATGCGAACGCCCCGCCAGCGGAATGCGGGTGTTTCACCGCAAACGGAGGCTACATCGGTGCACAGTACAACCTCAGCTCCAGGCTAGGCCTGAATGGTGAGGTTGGAACCGTGCATGCCTCCAGGATCAGTGCACTCGGGCAAAACCTGGCGCTTACCACGTTTCTCGCCGGGCCTCGCATCACGCTGCCGGGAAGGCGGCTCTCTCCATTCGGCGAATTTCTGGCCGGCGGAGCACATGCCGGAGACTCCTACTTCCCCAATAGCTCTTCGGGAGCTTCCAGTGCCTCTTCGTTCGCATATTCCGCTGGCGGAGGGGTCGACTTCAACCTCAATTCAAGATACTCAGTCCGCCTCTTCGATGCATCGTTTCTTCACACTTCGTTCCCGAATGGAGCGAATGGCGTCCAACGCCAGCTGCAGATCAACGCGGGCATGGTGATGCACTTTGGAGGCGCGCGTGGGGACTCTCCCCAATACGTAGCGGCCGTTCCGGTGCATTACGTGAAGGCAGTCAAAGATATTGCCCTGGCGTGCTACACAAACAACCACATCGTGAATTCCGGGCGACCGGTTCATATTAGCGCTGAGACGTCCGCGGATCCTGACAGGTACTACTTTACCTACGACTGGAAAACAAGTGGTGGCGCGATTGTAGGCCACGGAAACGTGATTACGATCAATACCGACGGGCTGGCACCTGGATCCTATTCTGTAGCTGGCCATGCCGTACTTGACTCTAATCCCGATCAGTCGCTCAGTTGCAAAGTTCAGTTCGAGGTTGCAGACGACCAGAGCCAGAATCAGCAACTCATGACGAAGGTTGCGGCTCCTCCGGGAGACAACAGCTTCGAGATAGCCGCGCAGAAGAGCCTGCAAGACCTGTTCTTCAACTATGACCAGGCCGACCTCCGTCCAGATGCGGCGCGTGTTGTCCACGAGGACGCCGCGTTTCTGATAGCTCATCCCAGCGTTCGCATCACGATCGCCGGATATGCGGATGAAAGAGGGTCGGCGGAGTACAACGTGGCCCTGGGTATGGAGCGTGCGGAAGCGACGCGCAGCGCTCTCATGTCCGCGGGTGTTGAGGCCGGTCGTATCGAGGTAATTAGTTACGGGAAGGAACGGCCGTTCTGCTCGGATGGCAGTGAAGATTGCTTCCAGCAGAACCGCAGAGCGCAGTTCGTTGTCGAGTAGTTGGAAAATAGAGCTGCGTTTAGGCGTCGAAGTGGTACTAAGGGCTGTGGGACGGGTGAATTCACCCAGTTCAACAGCCCTTAGTAATGTAGACGCATAAGGGCAATCCTTATGGGCAGAAGCGAGTCGCAAGGGATTGCCTTAGGCTGGTGAATGGCCAGTCCCCTAACCTCTATGTCTGTGTTCGACCTGAGATGTTGTCGTCTATATGTTTCACTCATCCTCTCTATCCTCCACAACCATCTACAGATAAGGAAGAGTAAGTTGCTGTGAGCACTGAAGCGGCCTGACATGGCCACAATCGGAAGTACGAGAGAGGCGGGGAAATCCGCAAAGTACGGCATCACCATGGTCACTTAGATTACATATGACGTTGCGGGTACTATCGTCTACGTATCATTGTTCGATTTTATGTACGCGAGGTTGCCCAAATGATCAAGGAAAACAGCCGCCCAGTCAGCTTTCCCTTACGCCTCCCTTTCACTACCCGACGCCAGGCGATCGAGATTGCGCAGAGAGAGGGCCTTTCATTGAACCAGTTCATAAGTCTTGCAGTTGCCGAGAAGATAACTCGGCTAGAGCACACGGCATGGCCCGAGCATTTGTCGAGCAGTGCAATTCAAGGCTTAGTACAACGCAAACAGGGATAGGTTATTGCAGAAGCAGGAACAGACGATGATATCGGATGTGATATCAAAATCAGCCTGCGATCTAAGTGAGAGAACTAAGTAATATGTGCCCGCGATTGGTATCCGGTAAATCCTGATAACTTAACGCATTGCCTCCCACCTCCGAAGTATTCTCAGTGACTCTCGCTATATGTGATCCTCATATCCGATCGAAAGATCGTTTGCTTCCCCATAGTGTTCGCTGTCTGATTCGTTCGCAAGTGGCGTCTAGACCACTTCTCTTGAAGTAACAGTTCAGACCGTTTCAAGGAGTTGATCCGCAGTCTAAACCGAGTGCGGCCTTCGGGAAATCTGCTGAGGCCGGGACGCTCCAAAGAATCACTGCTGATCAAGCGACGCTATGAAGATCAAACGCATGATGCCGGACGAGCGCGGTTCGATTCTAGTAACGACGTCGCTTTGCATGGTGATGTTCATCGCGATTCTGGGGCTCGCAATCGATTTTGGACACTTTCTTTTCGTGAAGCGCAATCTGCAGGGGGCTGCGGATGCCGCAGCACTGGCTGCCGCACTGGAAGCGAGGAGCTGCAACGGCACGCAGGTCTGTACGGCCATGCAATCGGCCGCCCAGGGTGCTCTTCAAGAGAATGGACTGTCGGCTGACACCGTGCTGACGAATTGTTCGGCGGGAGTTCAAAGTGGAACGACGTTGACGCTGAATAACCCGCCCTGCGCGGTTGCCGGCGATCCGAATAAGGGCAAAGGCACATACGCAGAAGCGATAGTCTCACAACCGGTGCAGACGTACTTCGCATCTCTTGTTGGTTTAAAGAGCGTGACAGTAACGGCCAGGGCAGAGGCGGCGCACGGGCTTGGCGGCCCATGTATCTACGCTCTCAATCCAACCGGCCCGGCGCTTACAATTCTGGCCGGGGTCATAGTAAAGTCGCGGTGCCCGATCGTGGACGAGTCAGCGTCCGCGGGAGCGCTGACATGTGTTGTCGGGGCGTTTCTCTACGCTCCGCGAATCAGCGTTACGGGCGGAACTGAAGGTCTGCTCTGCCTTGCCGCTTCAAAGCCTCAAACCTACCAGGCCACCCCAACACCTGCAGATCCGCTGGCGTACTTGCCTGCACCGTCCAACGCCAATGCTGCCTGTGGGACTAGTACATCCTCTCCTTACTACGGGTCGTCATCGGCAGTGAATGTATTGCTTGGGGGCGACGTCACATTCAATCCAGGCGTTTATTGCGGCGGCATTTCAATTACAGCGGCTATTGCGTCCAACATTAAATTCAATCCGGGAACGTACATCCTAAAAGATGGACCCGGACTGCTTGGGATCACATCGGGCGGCTTGAATCTGACTCTCAATCTGCTGACGTCGATCAAGGGAAACGGAGTCACCTTCTACAACGCAGGATCGCACGGCAGCCTTATGGTGATAGAGCCAGTAACAGGGGCGTCCTACCTGAGCTTGAGCAATGTGTCGCTTTCAGCGCCGACGAGCGGTACATACTCCGGCATCTTGTTCTTCCAAGCTCACGGGATAACCTCCAACAGCGTATTCGTTGCGAACCTAATTAACGACAGCAAGCTGGAGGGAGCAATCTATTTGCCCGATGGAGATGTGAGTTATGGAGTAAGCGCCATATCGTCCGCATACAACATACTGGTAGCGAAAGATATTCACCTTAACGTTGCGGTGGGCAGCGTGTTCGGAGATGACTATTCGGGTCTGGCCGAGGGATCTCCATTGAACGGTAACAATGTAACGCTCGTGCAATGAAAGCGCAGAAGGAAGCCGCTGTGAAGACACAATTGGGCCTGCTGATGAGCGCGGAGGAGGGCGCAAGCTTTGTAGAGCTCGCGCTCGTGCTTCCTTTGTTCCTCGCGATGCTCATTCCTGTAGTTGACCTTGGCAGAGGCTTCTATGCCGCCATTGAAGTTGCTTCAGCGGCTCACGCGGGAGCCATTTACGGGGTGGAGAATCCGAGCGATACCGATGGAATGATCCAGGCAGCCAAAGCTGGTGCTTCAAATCTGTCTAATGTCACTGCGACGGCGAAGTACGGATGTGAATGCTCGGATGGGACATCGGACGTAGTTTCCTGCACTTCGACACCAACTTGCACCTATAACTATGTAACCTACGTAGATGTCACAGTCACAAGTCCGTATCGAACGGTCTTTGGATATCCCGGCCTACCATCTTCAATCAACATCACAAGGGAATTCCGGCTGCGCGCCGGCGGAAACTAGAGATGAGGATTCTCAGGAGTGGAATCGTATCTTCTGGCAGAGTGACAGATGGAAATAGCTGGCCAGCCAGGCTGCGGGATGACAGAGGAAGCGAGGCCGTGGAGTTTGCCCTGGCGGTGTCAGTCTGGATGGCAATCGCCTTCATGGTCATGTATGTTTCGTTTGCGCTTTATGCGGCCCATTTTGTGGCGAATGCAGCAGAAGAGGGTGCGCGGTATGGCAGTGTGCGGGGAGCGAGCTGGAGCAGCGCATCGTGCAGCTCTAATTCACTGGACTGCACAGCCTCCGGCACGGACATCTCCAACTACATAAAAGGTTCGACGCCGCCGGGGTTATCGACAGCCAACTTGAGTGTGTCCACATCGTGGCCCGGGACGACTTCGACCGGAACCGCATGCGACACGGCCGACGGCAACAATGGTCCCAATTGCATTGTGAAGGTGACCGTGAGCTACAATTTCAGATTTCCACTTCCTTTCATTGCCAACAGCCAGCGTCAATTTTCGAGCACGTCCCAGATGACGATCATTCGCTGATCTGGATAGGCACGGCGTTTCACTGCGAAGAGACATTCTGGGCATGGGATGATTGGCGAATCTCGTCCGCCAGCAGTTCGTATTGATCGGATGCTATGTAATCCACGCCGGCGTCGATCGCAGCCTTCCACCGTTTGCGAGCTTGTGGGATATTTCCAAAGTTGTAGCTGCGGAACCAGCCGTGGCAGCTGACTTCCTCTTCCTTTTCGCCGTCCAGGGTATAGAAGCGTATCCATAGGCCATTGGCGTGGGCACGTTCGACGAGGGCTCTAAGGCGGTGAGCTTTCTCCGCCGTCCACTCGCCAGCGTGTTGTTGTCCTCCAGCTTCGACGACATGCCACGCGTTATTCCACCATCGGCGATAGTTGGTGGCCTTTTCCGAATCGATGACTTCCGGAGACGCGTGGTAGTCCTTGTCTGTCGTGTGCACTGCTCCGAACGCCAGGACTGGATCATTTGGGCCTAGCTGATCGTAGAAGACCTCCTGTTGCGCATCGGGTTCACCGGTGAGAACCAGGATCGGCCGGACGACCAGTTTCTGGACAACGCTCGGATCCTTTCCTCTTGGCGCTTCGCTGATCCAGGAACGGTACTTCTGGAGAAGTGCTCGCACAGCTGCAAGGTGCTCGGGCTTGTCGTCCTTGAAGTCAAGGTTCAGCGTGATCAGTGGCCAGTTTCCATGATTGCCGTCTTTGAGGGCCTTTTCGACAATGGGCCGCACTCGATCGAAGAAGTAATGCTCCATCGTTGGTTCGTGGCCAGTGATGGGGTCGCCGTGCGTGACAACAGACCAACTGCGTCCGGATTTCGGATCGGTGTACCAGCCAAGATCCTGCTCAATGGCAACAGGCGTGCCCGCAGCGAGTGCACGATCGATACGGTCGCTCCACCATTCCCAGTAGGGATAGCAATTGTGCGCGTCCATAACAGAGCGCGCTCCGGGACGGGCCGAGTCGGACGACTGTCCGGCTCGTGCTGTAAGAGCCAGAGAACTGAATAGGAGTAGGAAGATCAGCTGAGTACGCAACAGGTTCTCCTTGAGCGGAAAGTTGAAAGAATAGGTGACGTGGTCGTCGCAGATCAAAGTCCGCATGACCGGATGCAGACCGGATAGTGTTGGACTATTCCTGAAGCTGTATAAACTTCGCGCTATTCTGCGCCATGATTACGAGTTCGGCGGCGAGCAAACATTCCGTCTGATCCTGCGCGGTGTGGGTGCGATTCACGATGTCAGAAACGAACTGCGGCCCAAACGGCAGAGGCATGTTGGTGCAATCGATATACCTCGCCTGCTTTCCATCAACAAGGAAGAGATTGTTTCCCCGGTTTTTTACAGCCACGTCTGTGTACTTTCGGATTTCGATGTATCCATTGGTGCCGAGGATGAACAGGCGACCATCGCCCCAGGTGCCGAGTCCGTCGGGGGTGAACCAATCGAGCCGAACGTACCCAAGACCGCGGTTTCCGCGCAGGACCATGTCACCAAAATCCTGAAACTTCGGGTGCTCGGGATGACGCACGTTCGCAACCTGCGACTCGATGATTTCGGCATTGGTAGAACCGGTGTAGTAGAGGAATTGATCAACCTGGTGAGAGCCGATGTCGCATAGGATGCCGCCGTATTGTTCGGGGTTCCAGAACCAGTCCGGCCTCCCAGCGCCACCTCCAGCAGTTCCGCCGCGCTGGATTATCTGATGAGGAGCGATGTTGATGGTCTGAATCACCTTGCCGATTGCTCCCTGGCGGATAAGTTCGCCAGCGTACACTGCGGCTTTGACTTCCAGACGCTCGCTATACATGATGCCGTAGATACGCGAAGTCTCCGCGACGGTCTTTCGGACGTCGGCGAGCTGCTCAAGTGTGGTGATTCCGGGTTTGTCCGAGAGAAAGTCTTTGCCTGCTTTCATCGCGCGAATACCCAGCGGCGCGCGTTCGCTGGCGATCTGCGAGCTGAGCACAAGCTGAACAGACGAATCCTGCAGGACTTCGTCCTGTGACTTGACGATCCTCACGCCGGGGAAGCGTTTTGTGAAGGCGGCGAGCTTGTCTTCTTCACCACCCCAGGCGGCGACCAGCTCTCCACCGCCACGCTGGATGGCTCCAACCATGCCATAGATGTGATCGTGGCTCATTCCGCATACCGCGAATTTGATGTGGTTGACAGGAGACTGTGGTGATTCCTGAGGGAACACCGCATCCTCAATCACAGTTCCGCCCCGCCCATTCGCGGCCCAGACCTCCTGGACTGCCGGCATCATCGCGAACGAGCCAACCAGCCCAGCATGCTTCAGGAAATCACGACGGTCTTTGAAGAAATCTTCCATCTGGCTACCTCTCCCTTTGAACAAAGCGCGTGCTGCGCCTTCCAGGAATCTATTGGCGGCGGCCCAATCGCCACTTCGAGCGTGTGTATGCGACTTGGAGGCCTTTACGCTCGGCATTTCTTTGTGAATTCGATCCGGCCTCAGCCACCATCATCGCTAAATCGCATCCGTGCTCAGCCGCATAGCGCATGCGCTCATGCAGCAAGGCGGCCTGCAGGCCACGACGCCGCATCTCGGGGACTGTTGCGGAACCTCCGAAAAGAGCCACGCCATCATGCATGATCAAAGTTCCAGCTGCACCCGGCAAGCCGGCGACCTCAGCGAGGAAGCATGGACTGCCCCGGCGAGCGGCACACACCGCGCCTAAGTCGAGGAGAAACTCCTCAAGCTCAGGGTGTTCATCTGCCCATCCGCGAGCACTGATGCTGCTCCATAGCTTTGCTTCGTCAGCTGTGATTGTACGGACCGAGATATTGGGAGCAAGCTGTTCACTGCTTATCTCGACAGCTCGATACATGACATTGCTGATCTCAAAGGGGTGATAACCGCGGCTGCATAGCAGGTCGAGCGTAGGGGTGCCTGCAAAAGGACAAACTTCATGCATCGGTTCGGCGCCACGCTGAAAATAGAACTCCTCAATCTCATCGAGAGCTGTCGGCGTAGCTTCCTCATACATACCGAGCCCGAAAGTCTGAGTGGTCGGTGCATCAACGCCATCGAAGACCACCGTAGCTCCAGCACATTTGAACCACATGGAGGAACTCCGTGGATCGAGTTTCTTTCGTGCTTCGGCGAACTGCGCGCAGGCATATGCCTCTGTTGCTTCAAGTCGTTTGGCCAATTCACGATCAGCAAAGATCATCGATTCTGATCGTACACCGCCTTATGCCGACAGCTGCTCGTGCGCCGGGGAAGGGATTAAGCTGGGGATGTCCTATGCGCCGACTTGTCCTGGCATCCGCCTCACCCCGCCGAAGCGAACTGCTCAAGCAGGCGGGCTTTCGTTTTGAGATCGTTCCCGCACACATCAACGAGGACACCCGCCCAGATGAGGATCCGATTGCCTATGTCGTTCGCCTCGCTCGCGAAAAGGCGCAGGCTGTATACGCTCAGCTTGATGACCCTGAGACTGTCGTTATCGGTGCCGATACGACCGTCACCCTTGACGGCCACATACTGGCTAAGCCCGAAGACAATGTAGATGCCATTCGCATGCTCCGGATGCTCTCAGGCAGGACGCATCGAGTGATTACGGGAGTTGCGGTCGTTACGGCTACTCGCTTCGAAGTTGCCGCCGAAGTAACAGGCGTTCAGTTCGTCACATTGCGCGAAGAAGAGATAGCCGGTTATGTTGCGACCGGAGAGCCAATGGATAAAGCTGGAGCCTACGGAATCCAGGGCTATGCCGCGAGATGGATCCCCCGAATAGAGGGCTGCTACTTCAATGTTGTCGGTTTACCGGTCGCGCTCGTGACAAGCATGTTAGAGCCGCATTTTTTAAAAGGCCCACTTGGGCATCGCATCTGACAATTCGGATTGTCTAAGCTATCGAAACCTCCAAATACCTTTCCCTTCTTGATTCTGCCACCTTAGTCCCTCCAGAGTAATACGGGCCTTCAGGCTTTTCAGAAGCCACTATTACTTGGGTTAAGTGAGTGACTATCTGGAAATAGCTCAAAGGTGGCAACGATTAGGCGTTCAAAGTTAACAAAACTGCGGTACACTGCCAACGATTCCTTTACAAGGTCAAAACTATATGAGGCTGAAACACCTGCTGTTTTCGCTTTGTTGCCTGTCCCTCGCTGTTCCGACGGTCTTATACGCGCAGTTCCCGGCGCCAACCAAAGAAGAACTGGGAATGAGTTCCGATCCCAAGGCTCCCGGCGCGGATGCTGTCTACCTCTTTCGCGAAGAGACGACTGACGATAACCTTCACTATCACGCGATCAACGCCCGGATCAAAGTGCTTACCGAGAAGGGTAAGGAACTGGCCACTGTCCGTATTCCATACGAGCGACATAGCTTCAAGGTCACGGACATCAAGGGCCGCACGATCCATGCCGACGGCACAATCATTCCGTTGACAACAAAGCCTTCCGATCTGATGGAGGTCAAGACCAAGGACCTCCAGATCAACACAATGGTGTTCACACTCCCAAGTGTTGAAGTTGGAAGCGTTCTGGAGTACAAGCTCCTGCTTCGCTATGACGACAACGTCGTCTCCTCTCCGGACTGGGATATCCAGCAGCAGTATTTCGTTCACAAGGCTCATTACGCCTTTCTCCCAGCTCGGGATAACGGCTATGTGATCACGAACAGCCGGGGGGAGGCGCTGAACAGGCTGATGTACTCGTCCACAGGCGGCATTGGCGACAGGATTACCCATAAGATCAGCGGCGGCTACGAACTCGACCTAATGGATATTCCCGCAATTCCATCCGAGGATTGGATGCCTCCACAGAACAGCGTGAACTGGAGGATGCAGTTCTACTATACGCAGTACTCGAGCGGCGGCGAATTCTGGCAGAAGGAAGGGAATCGCTGGCAGAAGGAGGCAGATCACTTTGCTGATCCGTCAAAGACGCTCAGGGATGCGGTTGCGCAGATCGTTGCGCCCTCCGATACGGAGGATCAGAAGTCACGCAAGATCTACGCCGAGGTCATGAAGCTGGAGAATACCGACTTCACGCGTGAAAAAAGCAAGGCAGAACTGAAGAACGAAAAGCTCAAACAAATCAAAAGCGCAGAGGACGTGTGGAAACAGAAGGGCGGCACTTCTGACGAGATCGCGCTTCTCTACATCGCTCTTGCACGTGCAGCTGGTTTACACGTCTTCCCGATGCAGGTGGTAAATCGCAGCCGCGCGATGTTTGATCCGACTCTGCTATCTACATCTCAGCTTGACGACTATATCGCGGTGGTCACCATCGCCGGCAAAGAGGTCTATCTCGATCCCGGACAGAAGATGTGTCCTTATGGAGTCCTTCACTGGAAACACATGCTAGCGGAGGGTTTCAGGGAAAGCGACAAAGGAATGGCGGCAGGCTCCGCACCGGGTGCTGCTTATACGACCAATGTCACGAACAGGATTGCAGATCTCACGATCGATCCGTCGGGGAATGTAAAGGGCACCATTCGATACATCATGCGTGGGCAGCAGGCGCTTCACTGGCGTCAGTTGACATTGCGCAATGATGAAGACGAGGTCAAGAAGCGATTCAACGAGTTAATCCGCAGCGATCTGCCTCAAGGTGTTGAGGCAGACTTCAATCATTTTCTAGGCCTGTCCGACTATGAGTCGAACCTGATGGCGATGGTCGACGTTTCGGGCACACTGGCGAACGTCACGGGAAAAAGGCTCATCATGCCGGAGCTATTCTTTGCATCGCATGCGCGTCATCCTTTTCTTGCGCAGGATAAGCGAACGACTGGAATAGATGTTCACTTTGCTCAGTTGAATCAGGATGAAGTGACCTACCACATTCCGGCGGAGTTCACGATGGATGCCGCGCCTGCACCGGCCAGCATAGGCTGGGCGAACCATGCAGCTTTCAAGTCCTCATCGACGGTCAAGGGGAGCGACATCGTAACGACACGTACGGTGGGTTACAACTTCACCTTGCTTGAGCCGAAGGAGTACGGGGACCTGCATGACTTCTATCAGAAGGTTGCAGCGGCGGATCAGCAACAACTCGTTCTAACCAGATCGCAAGTCGCCAAAGGAAACTGAGATGAAATCCGGGCCTGGGATGGCTTCTCATCTTCAACCGCTGCTTGTGGCTGCTTTGCTCGCGGGTTTGCCTGGATCTGCTTCGGCGGGAATGTTCGGCAAGAATCAGCCCTTGCCTGACTGGGCTGTGCAGGCAAGCAAGACCCACGTACCCGACTACGCGAAGGATGCGCCCGCTGTAATCCTGTATGACGAGTACGTGGAGACAATCGACGCGAATGGCCGAGCTACGGAACGAGAGCGCGAAGCTATCCGGATTCTGAAGCCCCAAGGCCGTCATAACGGCTGTGGGGTCGGATATGACGTTGATGAGAAGATCAACTACTTCCGGGTGTGGACCGTAGCTGCGGACGAAAAGCTCTACATGGCACAGGACACGGATTTTGCGGAAGCAGGCGATACGCAGATTCCGATTATGCTGTCCTCCTACAAGGAACGGATCGCGCATCCGCCGGCAGTAGATGTCGGCGCCACCATTTTCTGTGAATCGGAAGAGTTAATCCGGCCATACATGCACGAAAAAGTTTGGCGGATCCAGAACGGTATCCCGGTTGTCTTCCAGGCGCTTGAGGTCGATCTTCCGCCCGGAAGCCCTCACAGTCAGGCGTGGCATAGTTTCAAGGCAGTACCGGCCGTCGAGGTAGCTCCCAATCACTGGCGGTGGGAGGTGAAGGACATGCCTGCCCTCGACCTTCGCGACATTCCTTCTCATCCTGAATGGGAGGCCCTTGCGGCACGCATGAGCGTGCAGTGGGGTGACGCGGCGGTCGACGGCACGGATAACCAATGGAAAGGAATCGGCGCCTGGGTCACGGGATTGGAAGCAGATCGACCCCTGCCCTCGCCCGAAATAACCAGCTTTACGCAGTCTCTTATTGCGGGGGCACCGGACTTTTACACCAAACTCAGTCGAATCACAGAAAACATCCAGAAGAACATCCGGTACTTCATCGTTTTTCGCGGCATCAGCGGCTTTCAGGCGAACCACGCTGCGGATATCTTTCGCAATCGCTATGGAGACTGCAAAGACAAGACCACGCTTCTGATCGCGATGCTGCGGGTGGCCGGCATTAACGCGTACTACATGCCTGTCGATGATCGGCGGGGAATCGTTGATCCTGATGCGCCGTCGATCTACGGCAATCACATGATCACCGCCATTGAGGTTCCCGCTGACGTTAATGACTCCCGCCTGATGGCAACCACGAAGGGTCATGATGGAAGAAGGTACTTAATCTTCGATCCAACAAATGAACGTACTCCTGTGGGGAACCTCCCGTCGTATTTGCAGGGAAGCTACGGAATTCTTGCTGGGGGACCGGCGAGCCAAGTGCTTGCTCTCCCAATTCTTTCTCCGGATGCAAACGGGAATGAGCGCACGGGACTGTTCACTCTCGCGGCAGACGGTGGGCTTACGGGTCAGGTGGACGTTACTCACGGCGGAGCGGAAGGCGCAGAGATGCGTCTCATGCTCAAGAATGCCGATGAGAAGGAACGCCGCGCGGCTCTGGAGAGTTCCGTTGCTCGCGATGTTCCTGGCGTGGTGCTGAATTCCTTCGAATACGTGCAGCCGGTTGAGCTTGATAAGCCAATGGAACTGCATTACAAATTCTCATCTGCGCAATATGCGCACCAGGCAGGCTCACTGCTGCTCATTCGGCCGCGAGTGGTTGGTTCAGACGCAATGCCCTTCAATGACAAGCCAAGAACGGTGCCCATCGACCTGAGTGCAACCGGACGATGGCGCGACAGCTTTGACATCACACTGCCAACTGGATACGTGGTGGACGAGACTCCAGATCCGGTGGCCCTTGACCTCGATTTCGCCAGCTACCACTCTACGATCGTTGCAAAGGGCGACAAGCTCCATTATGAGCGGGAACTCATTGTGAAGCAGGTGGAACTTCCCGCTTCTCGGGCCGCGGATTTTCGTAAGCTTGAGAGCGCAATCCTCATGGACGAGAAGGGGACGGCAGTCCTCAAAAAGCAGTAGTCCCGAAGGCCCGTCGAGGGTTCTCTGCTTTCAATTCATTCGGCTTGCATGAAGGCTGGCGTTCCCGTAACGCACCTTTGCACTACTCTTGAAGGATGGATGATCGCGAGCTACTGGCGCAGATAAGACGATCCGCCGGAGGCAAGGCGGGCTACAAGCAGCTTGTCAGGGAGCTCGGGCTTGGCGGAGGCCGCGAGCGGCGCTTGCTTCTTGAGCAACTTGCCAGAATGACGGCGCGTGGCGATCTCGCCAAAACAGACCGAGAGCATTGGAGTATTCCAAAGAAGGCGGCCGGTTCCTCGCGGGATAATCTGCTGGCGGGCCGCCTTGATCTTCATCGCGATGGCTATGGATTCGTGCGGCCGAATGCCAGGCAGGGAGCCGGCAAAGAAGACGATGTCTTCATTCCTCCCGACGAGATCAACGGTGCGATGCAGGGCGACCAGGTTCTCGTCGAGCTTGCACCGCCCAGGGCCGATGGGCGCAGACTGGGGCGCATTGCCCGGATCATCGAGCGGCGCAATCCGACGGTTGTTGGCGTCTTTCACTACGCCCGATCTGATCGAGAGCCCGGTCATAAACTCGTCCCGTTCGATGAGCGCATGACTCAGCCCATCGTGATCCCAAGAGGCCAGGAGATTCCCGCGGAGCAAACTTCGACCCCGCATCGAGTGATTGGGCGTGAAGCAGATAATCACTCGCACTTCGACGATCTCGAGGGTCTGGTTGTTGACGTTGAAATTACCAGCTGGCCCACTCCCACGCGTCCACCCATCGGCAAGGTGATCGAGGTGCTGGGCGACCCTGACGACTTTGGTGTAGATGTCGAGATGATGATTCGCAAGCACCAGCTTCCGCGGGTCTTCCCAGAAAAGGTGCTGGCCGAAGCGCGTGCCGTCGCCATCGTTGATCAGACAGAGGTGAATCGCCGCCGCGATTTCAGAGATCTGCCTATCGTCACCATCGATGGAGAAACAGCGCGCGATTTCGATGATGCGGTGCTGGTGAGCGATCGACCGGATGGCGGTTTTGAGTTGCAAGTGCACATCGCCGATGTATCGGAGTACGTGGGCTCCGGTACGGATCTCGATTTGGAGGCTCGACTGCGCGGCACGAGCGTTTACTTTCCAGATCGCGCCATTCCGATGCTGCCGCACGAACTGTCTACGGACGTTTGCAGTTTGCGTCCGAGGGAAGATCGTCGTGTTTTGAGTTGTCTGATGCAGCTGAACTCAGCGGGCCGGGTCGAGAGCTTCGACGTTGTGGAAGGCGTTATCCGTTCTGCTGAGCGGATGACCTACACCGACGTGCATGCGATCCTGGAAGGAGATCCGGAAGTTCGACAGCGCTATGACGCGTTGGTCCCACACTTCGAGCGCATGAAGGGCCTCGCGGTGATGATGAACAAGCGCCGCGAGGAACGCGGCTCCATCGACTTCGACTTGCCTGAACCTGTGATCGAATTCGACGAGCAGGGGCAGATGCGGGGAGTTACGCGAGCAGAGCGCACCTGGGCGAACCGTCTGATTGAAGAATTCATGCTTGCGGCGAACGAGTGTGTTGCGACCTGGCTAGAGGATCTCGGCGTGCCATCGCTCTATCGAATTCATGAGAAGCCCGATCCACGTCGCGTCGTGCAGTTTGAGGAATTGGCTGCCGGTTTCGGCTACACGCTGGGGCTCGGTGCGCTGCCAGTAAAGCGAATTCAGACCCGAGGCGACCGGCGGGAGGCCCAGCGCGGTGGACGACAGGCGCGCAGTCACGAGGTTCCCGAGGACATTGCGGTTACTCCGAAGATGTACCAGAAGCTGGCGGCTCGCATTGAGGGAAAGCCAGAAGAGCGCATCCTTAGCTACCTGATGCTGCGATCGCTCAGCCAGGCACGGTATTCCGAGATCAATGAAGGTCACTTCGCGTTGGCTGCTCCAACCTACACTCACTTCACCTCGCCGATAAGGCGATATCCCGACCTCATCGTTCATCGAATCACAAAGGCACTTCTTCTGGCAGGCGTAGATGGTCATGCGGAGGTTGGCGAGAGTCGTCACGCTTCGCCCTGGACGCATCCGAATGAAGGTTTCAAAGGACTTGTGATTCATCACGCGAAGAGACGTCCGGAACGGGATGGATTCAAGGGCGAACCACCGATAGCGGAGGCAGAGTTGGCGCAGATCGCGGAAGAGGCAAGCCAGGCTGAACGCCGTGCTGCCGAAGCCGAACGAGAACTCGTTGAATGGAAGAAGGTTCGATTCATGCAGGACCGCGTCGGTGAGGAGTTCTCCGCACTGGTTCTCAATCCGACAAAGTACGGAATGTTTGTTGAGCTGACTGACCTCTTCGTCGAGGGTCTGGTTCCTATCGAGAGTCTTCGCGATGACCGCTACACCTGGCGTGAGAACACTCACGAGATTGTTGGCGAAAGATGGGGACGGTGCTTCCACGCTGGAGATCGCGTTCAGGTCATCCTCGATCGCATCCTGGTGCAAGAGCGCCGTCTACAGTTCTCGATTGTTGAGGAAGGAATCCCGCTGACTGGAAAGCAGATTCCCAAAGCCGGGAAAAAGGAAAAGAGCAGACGAGAGAAAAGCCAAGCATCTGGTGCATCCCGCAAGAAGCCGCGTTTTTCGAATAAACGAGGCCGGCGCCGTTAGCACTCAGCCGTGAAGTGTACGTCAGTAGGCAGACAAATAAGCTTCGTGACTTACTTCAGAGATACTTTCTCTGCAATTCCACCAATGATGGGAAGCTTCAGTCGCTTGCCTCTGGAAGCCATGACTACACAGGCTGCCCAAAGCACGAATGAGAATAGAAAAAACATCCTGATCGAGTAGGCCTGCGCGGTCGTTCCCATGAAAGGGGTGAGCAAAGCAATGGTTCCCAGAACTATATCCACAGCCGACGTTGCAATGAATAGCAGAATGGACTGCCATGCGTGGAAGCGGACGCATGGGCTTTCTTTATAACGAGGGACAAGCAGCAAGATGACCGCGGGAACAAAGGTAAAGTAGGCGATCGCGCTGGCCGCGTTGTAAGAGACTGCCGGCTTATCGTCCACCGTCATTTCTTGTTCCTTTCGACCCTGCAGCGGAGCGCCTTCCGCAGAAGTTGCGTACGACATCGATCGTTTCCTTCCCTGTTAATGGTGGCTATCTTTTAAGAAAGCGCCTGCGAGAATCAAAGTCAAGCAGATTGAGGCCTTTAGTCGTACGCAGGTACTGCGTGGATCGAGATATCGAAGTCGCGAGATTGTTCAACCAGGTCCTCACTTTCTGAGTCTTGCCTGGTCTCCTTCGGAAGAAGGGTACTGGAACTCCATCGCCTACAATAGAGAGGAGGGGCAAGAGTTCATGGCACATACTGTATTTTGTGTTCGTTACAAGAAAGAGATGGAGGGCCTCGACGAGCCCCCGTTCGATTCTGAGTTTGGCCAGAAGATCTATAAGAACGTTTCAAAGGCTGCGTGGAGCGAGTGGGTCGACCGCCAGAAGATGCTTTTGAATGAATACCGGCTCCAGCCGTGGACCCCACAGGCTCAGCAGTTTCTCGTGGAGCAGATGGAGCAGTTCTTCTTTGGCGAAGGGTCTGCCCTTCCGCAAGAGTACGTGCCGCCGACACAGTAGCCACTTCTAAGGTTTTGAACGAAGCGATCCCGGCCTTGGGGCCGGGATTTTTCACGTGCAGCTTGGAACGAAGTTGATCGCGAAGCGACTCCCCGACCCCCACGAATGCCAGATGTGGGAAGAGGCCCGAGCCATCGCCAGCCGCATTCTCGCCGCATGCCCTACGGCCTAACTCTTGGTGCGACTTCCTCCGCACCAAAATTTTCCTTACTTCCGAGTTACGCATGGGTCCTTGACCCACCCATATGGATGAAAATGGCCACCTCCGTGGCCATTTTCGACGGAGTTGCCGGGTGATTCGCCCCTCGAACTAGATCCGCTTGATTGGATTACTCGTCGCCGATTAGTCAACGCCTGAGGCGGGAATTTTTCATTTGGATTATGTTCTAGGAACTGAATCACTCCTCAGAAGCGAATCTACCGAGGAGACAAGTTCATTGAAAGACTGTTCTGGGTTTGGGGCGGGCTGCAATCGTCCTTGGCGATCGATAAGAAAAGTTGCAGGATAGCGCGCGATATCCCGATAGAAACTTGGGACGTCACCGTCCACGGTCAGAAGTGGATAGGCAACGGGAACCTTCTCAAGAAATTTCCGTTGCGTGGCTACGGATTGGTCCGAAATACCGAAGACCACCAACCCTCTATCTTTGCGGTCGCGATACAGTTGATCGAGCAGGGGCATTTCGGTCCGGCAGGGCCCGCACCAAGTCGCCCAGATGTTGACGATCACGACTTGACCTTTGTGCTCAGCCAGGCGTTGCATGGTCCCGTTGGTATCGATCGTGGCGAAAAGCGGAGCTGGAACGCCCTGCAGCGATTGGTTTTTCTCCTGCTTCGACCGCAAGTAACCGTCGCTGATTGGTTTTGCGAGCAGACCCAGGGATAGCACAGCCACACAGAGGCCGATCTTTCCTGATGTCGAGAACTTATTTTTGTGCCTATCAGAAACAGCAGACCAGAGCGTGACGAGAAACGGCACACTCATCGCAAGTGAGGAAACTGAAAGCCGAAAGAGCCAATCCTTCTCCGGCGCAGAACTGCGACGCGTGAGGAACTCGTATACAAGCCCATAGAGTAAAAACGCCAATACCGGCGAAATCACACCCCAGATCAAGGTCCTGTATTTCATAGCTCCGAGCTAACGGTCCTCTCTTTGCGTTTCTTGATTCGGAATCATAATCTTCGCGAGTGTCAGTGTCGAATTCATTTCGAAGTCGACGTGGTCTGATCTCGATTGACTACCATCCGATGGCCAACGACCACTCCCAAGCAGACGGGTGGTTTATAGCAGGATCGGATGGAAGAAAGCGCACAGGTATCTCATCGCCCTTGTCAAACGAAGTTCCAGGTTGAGGATTCTGCAGCTCTAGAGCTTCGCCGTAGTAGCTCACCCCATCAACACTGAACTCGAAGTTGACCGACATTGGCGAGTAACGACCACACGAAAACCCAGTTACCTGGCCGTGGTCTCAAGAGCATCACGTCGCAATAAAGCTCTTTGCCGGACTTGAAGTCTTCATGACCGAGCAATCCGAAAAAGATCAATCCGCCTACAAAGAACAGCATTACGACCGTCAACAGATAACGCGCGTCTCCATAGTCCATCTGCGCTCTTCTCGGCACTGAGCCGTTGAGTTCGGGCGGAGGCGTTAACGTGATCGCGGTTGCATAGCCTGATGGCTCCATGTATCACTCATTGTGCCTCATGAATTTTGGTCAGATACCGTAGGGTCGGCTACTATCGCTTTGAGGCGAAAAGGTCGGCAAAAGTCCGAGTTGATTCAAGGCCTTTGGATGACCGATCCCCAGCCCTGATAGTCGATTAAAAATATCCGGCTCAGACATAACATGAAGCCCTAGACTGTGCAGATGAGATGTTGAGTTACCGGCATTGTGATGAAAACGAGGATGCGGCATCTGCTACCTTCCAGTTCGGTCACCGTTGCTCTCCCGACTTTTTCCCGTTTACGAACTCTGCAAAGGCGTCCGCATTCTGTCTCTCGGCGCTCTCAAAAGCGAAATCGACCTCCCTCGGCGTAGCAAACACATCTCCAGCTTGATCATCCTGTCGAAGTAGGTCAGTGTCCCCTTTCGCGGTTTGCGTCAGCAGATCGAAGAGAGTCAGTTTCCAGCATAATCAGAGTTCTGAGTGGGTGGTCGACCACTGTCGCTTTGAAGCGAAAATCTGTCGAACTCTCGACCTAGATGCAGCTCGATTATCCCCGAGTCCGCTTGGTGAGCGATTTGGCGATGATGCACGTAGTGACCGGCTGATCGAGAATTGTGCGAGCGCATCAGGTAAATCTGTTCTCGCGGGCCAAGGAGCTAGTTAAGTTCGACCGCTGGATAGTCTTCGACATACTCCTCGCCGTTCGAGCCCTGGTAAGCTACCTTGCGGGCTGCGAAATCCACGTCATAGCGCACCACTCCCGCGCTCCAACTAGCCGCGAGAAACTCTGGAAATGTGCTTTCTCCAGCCTGATCGATTCTAAGAGCCCTAATCAGGGCTTTACGATTGAAGGACGGTACGTCCACGGTGCCAGATATAAGAGGAACGCCTTGCGTCATGACCGCTCCCTGCGAGGTGAGGAACAAGCTTTGACACGCGGGGAGGGACCAAATGTTGCGAGTGACTCCGGCTTGTCGAAGACTCTCGGCGAGGTACGGAAATCCGCCCACTTTTGGCCGAATGACAGCCGCTCTCTGCATTGCGGCGTTCAGATTATCAATTGCAATACTCATGAAAGTCCTCCTTTTGTCATGGGTGAATGGATAGGCACAAGTTCATACCAACGGCATATCGTGCATTTGATGATGTGCTGCGAGTTTGCCGAGTAGGTGGCGCAGAGCAGCCTTTTCCCCTGAATCGAGACAGGAAAAGAACCTCAGATCATTGAGATCGGCAATACGTGCAAGTTCGGGAACAATGCGGCGCCCCGCAGTGGTCAACGAGAGCAGTTGCCCTCGATTGTCTTCTGGGTTCACCTTGCTCCTGATCCAGCCCTTGGTCTCGAGTTTGTCGATGATCTTGGAAATCGCGCCACGGGTCATCGTCAGAGCCTCCGCCATCTCTGCCGGTGAAGCCTCATCCCTGTCCCAGAGGTGGCGGAGTAGGACCCACTCAGCGACCGACGTTTGAGTGGCATGGAGAGACTGGCCAAATCCTCCGGATACAGAATTCGAGACTCGACGGAGCCAGTAGCCTAGGTGACTCTCAAGATCGGATATCGCCGACCGCGCAGCGCTAGTTTCCATAGACACTATTATGGTTTCTTTGGAAACTATAGTCAATATATTTTGAATTGGTGAGGTCAGGCCCTATCCGACCAAGTCATGGCCATCATGCGGCTCAAACAGTGGGCCTTCGAACGCGTCGCTCTCCGCCCACCACGGCAGAACCTGCAAGCCCGGGTTCTCAGGCTGGAAAGAGCGCCGAAGCCGAGAGGCCGACAGCCGCCAGGTCAGCGTGATCGACTCCGAGCGCGCGTTGTCACAGCTCGATCCCGAAGAAGAACAAGTCCTGCTCCTCACCTATCGCGACGGACTCCGCCACGACCACACCGCCAGCATGCTAGGCATGAGTGTCCGTAAGCTCTATTACTTTCTCTTCAACGCCCGCCGCAAACTAACCGAAGTTCTAGACCGCCTCGACTTGCTCTGATCGGCAGTTGAACTGCGATGCACGAAGGCTGACTAGGCGGATAGGAATTTAATGGTCGGGACGGGCAGATTGAACTGCCAGTGGCTCGGCTCCGCCTCGCGGACCCCTCGCTACTGAATTGGCGCCATCTGCTGCGGCAGATGACGTATTGGGGTGCTTCGTGGGCCGGCAGTTGAACTGCGATGCACGAAGGCTGACTAGGCGGATAGGAATTTAATGGTCGGGACGGGCAGATTTGAACTGCCGACCCCTCGCACCCCAAGCGAGTGCTCTACCAGGCTGAGCCACGTCCCGACACAGTCGAGCCGGCTCGAGGAGCCGGCCCATAGGGGTTCTGATTTAGTTTACACCAGCGTTTGGATTGAAGCGGTTGGAAGGCGGGTTGGTGCTTGGTTCGTGATGCCGCTGGGAGGGGCAGAAGGCCGGTGGGTGAGATGGTTAGTCTGAAGGATCTCCGCGGCTAGAGCCGTTTCGACGATGGCGGGCGGAATTCAGCAGCCTGAAGGCAGCTGCTCTCTCCGATGTTGGAAACTTTCTAGGAATCGAAGAGGGAGCCTGAGGCGTTTGAGATCGCGGAAGGTCGAGTCTTGCGGCGGATGGAATGGACCTGAGGCATCGCTACCGCCTTCGCTGCCGTGGTTGCCGGAGCGGCCAGCATTCCTGCAATCTCACGGAGTTCTGCACGCGCACGGCCGATCACTACGGAGACTTTGTCGTTCTTACCCGGAGCGGTTTTCACCGCAGCCGGCTTTGCTGCTGCGGGAGGATTTGCCGCGGCCTCGGCTCGCTTTTGTTGGCCGAGGACCTGACGCGCTCCGGAGAGCGTGTAGCCCTCGCCGTAGACGAGGCGCTTGATCTCGACGGCTACTTCGACGTCGCGTTTGCGATAGAGCCGCTGACCTGTGCCGCTCTTGTTTGGCTTGAGCTGAGGGAACTGCGACTCCCAGAAGCGCAGCACATATGGCTCGATTTTCAGAAGACGAGCAACATCGCCGATCTTGAAATAGAGACGGTCCGGTATAGTCGGAATCTCAACGGCGCGCTTCGGGGACGGATGCGATGCCATAACAAAACACAGCAGATTGCGCTGCTTAGTCGAAGTATAGGCCACAGCTTGCACCCAAAGTGAAGCAAAATCCGCTGCTTTGACGCTTGCTGATTATGAATATTGTTGAAAATTGGGCCGAAAATGGCGGATTCAGCTATTCGATGGCCGCTCTACTGCACTTCGGCTGGCTGATCCATGTGGAGCGGCGCGAAGATACTGCACCGGCCAGGCGGTTTTCTCTCCCAGTGTTTCGGCCGCGTGCAGAGCCCAATATGGATCGCGCAGCATCTCGCGCGCGAGCAGCACGAGGTCGGCCTGCCCGTTTGCGACGATTTCGTTTGCCTGCTGCGGCTCGGTGATGAAGCCGACGGCCGCGGTGGGTACATTCGCTTCTTTGCGGATACGTTCGGCGAAAGGCACCTGAAATCCCGGACCTGAAGGAATCTTTGCGTGCGGCACAAGGCCGCCTGAAGATACGTCGACCAGATCAACTCCGCTCTCGCGCAGCTTGCGGGCCAGCTCAAGTGACTCTTCCGGGGTCCAGCCGCCTTCTGCCCAGTCTGTGGCCGAGATTCGCATGAACAGCGGCAGGTGCTGCGGCCACACTGCACGAACCGCGCCGGCAACTTCCAGTGGCAACCGCGTGCGGTTTTCGAAATTGCCGCCGTAGCGATCGGTGCGCTGATTCGACAGCGGAGAGAGAAACTCATGCAGCAGGTATCCGTGGGCGCTGTGGATCTCGACAAAATCGAAACCCGCGGCTTCGGCTCGTCTTGCCGCATCGGAAAACGCGCGTACCGTTGCGTTGATTTCGGTCTCATCCATTGCCTTTGGAGTGGAGTAGGTCTCGGAGAAGGGAATGGCGCTCGGTGCCACGGTCTGCCACCGGCCTTGCTCCGGGGTGAGCAGCCGCTCGCCGCCGAAGGGAGCGGTCATGCTGCCTTTGCGTCCTGCGTGAGCGAGTTGAATGCCGGCCCGCGCGCCCTGGGAGTGAATGAAGCGGACGATCTGGGCGAGCTTGTCGATGTGCTCGTCTTTCCAGATTCCCAGATCGTTGATCGAGATGCGTCCCTCCGGCGTTACGGCCGAAGCCTCCACCATCACCAGGCCTGCTCCACCTTGTGCGCGCGCGCCGAGGTGGACGAGATGCCAGTCATTGGCGAAGCCGTTTTCCGACGAGTACTCGCACATGGGTGAAACGCCGATGCGGTTGGGAAAGACGACGGAACGCAGCTGGAATGGGGTAAGAAGAGGGTTAGTCATAATCAATCGTTCAAACAAGAGATGCGGCAGACCTGAATTGGAAGCAAAGATTCAACTGGTTGCCTTCCTGCGCGGCTTGTTTGGCGCGTTCACTATTTTCATCGGGCCATAGACGGTAATCGCGATCTGCGCTCCAACTGCACTCGCAGCACGGATCGCTTCGGAGGTAACTGCGCCCCAGAAATAGCGACCTCTTTTCGGGGACTCAAATCCGATATCAAAGCTGCGTGATTCGGCGTCGTCCCAGATCTTTCGCTTGCTTGACGGGAGTGTCTGAACCAGTTTGCAGTAGCGAATTATGGCTTCGTCAGGAGTCTTCGGCTGTGTCGCGAGCGCGAAATAGGCTTTCTGCTTGCCGAATTCAATGCCAAGGAAATGAACAGTTAGAGATTTCTTCAGTGCATCGGCAAGAGGTTTCAGGTCCGTCTGCGAAAAGATCTCAAGATCGACATTTAAGAAGACCGATTCATCCAGTTTTCTCATCTTCATGCAAGGACCATTATCGATATACCGCGAAGTTGATGTTGAGTGAAAATTATCGGACAAAGCCTGTGCCGCGCAGAACTTTTCCCGGCAGCTTTCCGGTCATCTTTCCGCCTGCGATCACGGGCACACCGTTCACTAGGACGTAGTCCATACCGATGGAAAGCTGGTTGGGCTCTTCAAAGGTCGCCTTGTCTCGAATCTTTTCCGGATCGAAGACAACAACATCGGCCCACATTCCCTGCTTCAAAACACCGCGATCGGTCAGCCGCATTCGCTGCGCGGGCAACGCGGTGAACTTACGGATCGCGTCTGGCAGCGTCAGGGCGTGCTCCTCTCTTACATATTTTCGCAGGACGCGGGGGAATGTCCCGTAGGCGCGGGGGTGCGGATGCTCGCCTGCGAGCAAGCCCTCCGGTGATGTTCCCTGGGAGTCGTTATCGATCGACATCCAGGGCTGTTTGAGCGCCAGTACGACATCGGGTTCATCCATGCCGAAGACCGCCACGTCGGTGAATGCCTTGTCCTTGATGAGCAGATCGCAGAGGGCATCGATCGCGTCCTCATGCCAGAGTGTCGCCACTTCCGAGAGGCGCTTACCCTGCAAGGGGAGCAACTCTGGATTCTGCACCACCGCGATGAGAATTGCCTCCGGTCCGGGTATTTCCTGCCACTCGTTGTCCCAGTCTTCACCTGCGGAGTCCTTGCCGGTGCTGGTCATGTCTTTGCGAATGCGGGCGCGCGTCGCTGGGTCTTTGAGCCGGGCGATCAATTGAGCGTCGCCACCGTCGTGCGCCCATGGTGGCACAAATGCCGAGAACGTATTGAACCAGGCCGGATATGCGTAGGTGTCCGCGCTCACATCCAATCCCGCGGCACGGGCAGCATCAATGTGCGCGACGATCTGCGGCATTTTTCCCCAATTGCTTTTGCCCGCCGCTTTGAGGTGCCATATCTCAACCGGGATGTGCGCTTCACGCCCGATCCGGGTCGCTTCATCGATCGACTCGAGAACTGCGTCGCCTTCGCTTCGCATGTGCGTGGCATAGATGCCGCCATACTTCGAGGCTTCCGCGGAAAGCGCAATCAACTCTTCGGTCTTCGCATAGGGTGCTGGAGAGTATTGCAGGGAGGTCGAAACTCCCACGGCTCCGTCGCGCATTGCCTGATTTACGAGTTGCCGCATCTGGTCGAGTTGGGCAGGAGTCGGGTCTACCTTAGCATCGCCCAGCACCATTCTCCTCACGGAAGTTGCCCCGACGTATGTGGCCAGGTTGATGCCCATGCCCTGCTTCTCGAGCCGGGTAAAGTACTGGCCCAATGTTCGCCAGTCGGGAGTGATGTGGAGGTGGTCGTAGCTCGCCTTGTCGGCGGCGATCATGGCGTCGTTGAGCGGCGCAACGGAGCCGCCCTCGCCGGTGATCTCGGTCGTGATTCCCTGGTAAATCTTAGAAGGCAGGCGGGGGTCGACCAGAATTGTCAGCTCAGACTGGCCGAGCATGTCGATGAAGCCGGGGGCAACGACCTTTCCCTGGGCATCGATCGTCTGCCTGGCGGGGAGACCGGAGAGGTCGCCGATTGCGGCAATTCGCCCTTCTCTGATTCCCACATCGCCCGAGTACCATGGGGAGCCGGTCCCGTCGATGATGTGTCCGTGCTGGATTACGACGTCGAACCGCTCAGTTCGCGATTGATTCTGTCCGTTCAGCGCGGGCCCTGCTACCAGTCCCAGAGCACAAAGAAAGGCGAGTTGCACAGCTTTTTTGCACATAGGTTCCTTTTATGGTTCGGAAATTTTCGGCTTATCTCCGCGATTCCTTGGGTTTTCGCTTCCAGCCATTGTCACACCTTATGGCGGCGTGACCTCCGTACCTTCCACATTCGTAATCTTTCGGCTACTCGGCTTACAATAACGGCAACAACCATGCTTGGTAATGCCCGAGCAGGACTGATGTCATACTGCGAACGCGCGTCCTCACCCCGCAAGCGAGTTCCCGCTGTTCGGCAATTTTAGATTTTCCGGGCCCACCCTTCGTGGTCCCTGCCTTGGAACCCTGGTCCTAAAAGGACAGAAAAGGAAATTGTCTTGAGCGCTATGTGGAAACCTACCCAACAGGGCCAATCGACCCCGAATCAGACCCCAGAGCCAGTGCGCCCCACCCCCGTGCAGCCTTCTATTGAGACGCCGCGCGCTACACCATCTTCTTCTTCGTCCGCCTCCCCCGCCGGCGAGCAGGCCTCCATCAGCAAGGGCCTTTCGATCAAGGGCGAGATTACTGGAACCGAATCATTATTTATTGATGGCAAGGTCGAGGGCAGTATCAATATCCCCGGAAACCGCGTGACCGTAGGCAAGAACGGCGTTGTGAACGCCAGCATCAGCGCCCGCGAGATCGTCGTGCTGGGCAAGTTGAAGGGCAACGTTACCGCCACCGATCGCGTTGACATCCGCGCCGAGGGCGCGCTGACCGGCGACGTCGCTGCCGCCCGCATCAGCATCGAAGACGGCGCATTCTTCAAGGGCGGAATCGATATTCGTAAGGCAGATGGAAAGCCCGCAGCTGCCCAGAACGAAAAAGTCGCAGCGAACGCTTAGGCAAATCTGTTTGACCGAAAGGACCCCTGCCGAGGCAGGGGTCTTGGTGTTTCATCGACCTTTGATGTCGGAGAGCTACGCGAGGCGCAGCCGTTTCCTTACGATTGACGGCAGTGCGGACCCAGTCCATTTGAGGACCCAAAGAGCGACTCCTCCCCACAACAAACTTCCTACGCTCAGCGCAAGGAAGTCGTAAACCCGCCCATGTGCGGCCGCGTGAATTGCCCGCAGTCCCATCTCCGCGATCAATGAAAAAACGATCCAGATCGTGCCACCTCCTGCAAGCGCAGCAATCATGCAACGCCCCATCTCGCGATAATCGAGGCTCGCCAGGGACACCATCTGACGCCGATGCAACAGAGCTGCAATTGTCACGGTCTGCATTAGGATTCCCAGGTCAGAGGCGGCGGCCAGACCCATTGCGCCGAGTCCGTGGAACAGCCCGTAGTAAATGGGCAGCGAAAGCATCGTGACAACTGTTCCGGCCACCATCGGCACAAGGGTATTGCCTGCGGCATAGAATGCGCGCGAGTAGATAGCCTGGGCAGACCAGAGGAACATGGAGATGGAAAAGACAGCGAAGTAAGCGAAGCATTGTGTGGAGTCACCGCGGGTGAAGTGGCCGCCGGTGAACACGAGGTCAATGGCAGGCTTGCCCAGCGCTATCATCGCCGACGCCGCCAGCACTCCGAGACACACAACCCGCGATACCGAATCCGCTACGACGTTGGCGAACTGATGCCGATTGTTCTTGGCCCACAAACTCGCGAAGAAGGGCATCGATGCAGCTCCCGCTGCCTGCGCCAGTACGGCCATCGGTGCAGTAAAGAACTGTTTAGCGTAATTGAACTGCGAAACAGCGCCGCCGATTTTCGATGCATAGTGCGCAATGATCCAGCTATCTGCTGTCACAAGGGAAACGCCGGCAATCAGGGGCAACGAGAGTCGAACCCACTCGCGCAGCCCCTGGTCGTGCCAGTCGAGAATCGGCCTGTATCGAGTTCCAGCGCGCCGTGCGAAAAACCAATTCAGAAGGAAAGGGCCAAAGAACGCGCCTGCCACCGTTCCTATAGCCAGTGAGGCTACTCCAAGCTGCTTTACCAGCAGCACACCGCCCACAATTGTTCCCAGGTTGTAGATCAGCGGAGAAACTGCCTGCACGTTGAACTGCTTTTGGACCAGCAAGACCGCGCCGAACACACCGCCCGCAAAGAAGAACAGCTGCGCTGGCAGCAGGATACGGGTCAGCCTAACGCATAGAGAAGCTTTCTCCGCGTCGAATCCGTTGAACCACCATCCCACGTACCACGGTGCAAATATCTCAGCCAACAGAATGGCGCCGCCAAGGACCAGGTACATCGTGGTCAGAATCACGGAAAGCGAGCGTTGTCCCTCTTTCTCGCGACCGGTCTCTCGGTAGCGAGTCAGGATCGTCACAAAAGTGATTGAGGCAGCTCCCCCGACCAAAAAATACGAAATCATGTCGGGCAGCACAAATGCGGCATTAAGCGCGTCGGCCTGCATTCCGCTGCCGAAGAGCCACATGATGTACTTTACCCGCACCAGCCCTATGATTCGCGAGAGGAACACCGACACCATAAGCACTAAGGTCGCGCTGAACGCAGAATGGGCATGCGATGGCCGCAGCACTCTCATCACCCGCTGCATCAGTGATGGGCTGTCTATGGATGCTTGAGTTGGGACGGGTTCTTCCACTCAGTCGATTCTATCGGGGATGGAGATCACGCGGTGCGAATCCCTGCGCACGCGTATCCTGTCAGGCAGGAGCTATTATTCATGTCTCGCGTCGTCGGTTTGCTGGTGATTGTTGTTCTTTGTACTGCGAGCTTCGCTCAGACTATCCGTGGCCGCGATGGCATTACCATGCCGCCGCCGCCTGTCGTTGAGTCACAACCAGTTATCGACAATTATTTCGGCACGAACGTGACTGACAACTTTCGTTGGCTGGAGTATCCGAAGAGTCCTGAGACTCGCGCATTCATCAATGAGCAGAACGCATACACGACGCGCTATTTGAAGCAGGCTAAGATTCGCAACCAGGTTGTCGATGATCTAGACCCTCTCGAGCACAGTACTCGGTGGTCAATCCCGATACAGCGAGCAGGCAACTACTATTTCATGAAACGGCTTGCGGGAGAAGAGCAGGCATCCATCTATGTACGCCATGGTTCTGCCGGCGCTGCCGGGAAGGGCCAGGGCAGCGCTCCCAAAGACGAGCGCGTCGTTGATCCGCCCAGTCTCAGCCGAGATTCCAATACATCGATCACATTGTCGGATGTTTCGCGAGACGGCCTGCAAGTCGCGTACGAGGTCCGTCAGGGCGGCGCTGACGAAGCCACGGTTCGCATCTACAACCTGACCAGAAAGAAGGTCCTTGAAGACGAGATTCCGGCAGGCGTGTACTACTCTGTCTTCTTTTCGCCTGATGGCAAGGGCCTCTACTACGCGCGGACTGACGCGAAGGGAACGCTGCTTTATCTTCACACCATCGGAACGCGAAACTCGGATGACAAGCTCATTTTCGGCCGCGAATTTCATGGGGAACTGCTCGGGCCCATCGACCTGTTCAACGCGGAGATTACTGACGACGACCGGTACCTCGTGATCACGATCGAGCGCGGGGTTCCGCCTACGCGTGTCGACATATGCTTTCGCGATCTCAAGAAGCCCGGTGCGCCATTCGACGTCTTGGTCTGGGGGCTCGACTCGCGCTTCTCGGCAAGCTACCTCAGGGGAGCATGGTACGTTCGCACGGACTACAGTTCTCCCAACTACCGCATATTGCGAGCTGATCCCGGCATTATGCCTGAGGCCTGGAAGACGGTCATTCCAGAAAGCAAGGATGTCATCGAGGACTTCAATATTGTGGGTGGGAAACTTTATGTGAAGCGCCTTCACGACGTGAAGTCGGAGATCAGTGTTTACACTCCGGAAGGGAAACCGACGGGACAGGTCGAACTTGAAGGTATTGGCAGCTCTTCGAATGTGGAGGGGCGCACGACTGATCGCTATGGGTTCTTCAGTTTCGAGTCCTGGATTCAGCCCCCGACAATCTATCGCATCGACACTCTTACTGGTAAACGAGAGCCTTTTGCTGAGCCGAAGACCGCCTTCAAAACTGCGGATTATGAACTGAAGCAGGTCTTCTTCAAATCCGCAGACGGCACGCAGATTCCGATGTTTATCGCGGGCAAGAAGGGTTTGAAGCAAGACGCAACGGAGCGGTTGCTGATGACGGGCTATGGCGGCTTCAATGTCAGCGAGACGCCAACCTGGAATCCCGCGTGGGCATGGTGGCTGGAACAAGGCGGTCGGTTTGCAGTTCCCAACCTGCGCGGAGGCGGGGAGTATGGCGAGAGCTGGCATGAGCAGGGGATGTTCGGAAAAAAGCAGAACGTTTTCGATGATTGGTTTGCGGCTGCTCGATACCTGATTGAGCAGAAATACACCTCGGCCGATCACTTCGCTATCAGCGGACGGTCGAATGGCGGCTTGCTTATGGGAGCTTCGATCACGCAGCATCCCGAGCTGTTCTCTGCTGTATGGTGCGGGTATCCGTTGCTCGACATGCTTCGATACCAGAAGTTTGAGCAGGGTCCGCACTGGACGACCGAGTACGGATCGGCAGAAAAGAAGAAGGATTTTGAATATCTGTACAAGTATTCGCCCTATCAGAACGTCAAGCCCCGCGCCGATTATCCCGCCGTTATGTTTTTTACGGGCGACAGCGATACGCGGGTTGATCCGCTACATGCGCGAAAGATGACTGCGCTGCTGCAATTCGAGTCGAAGAGCGGCCGCCCGGTACTCCTGCACTACAGCACTACGGGAGGACACTCAGCGGGAGTCAGCGTTGAGCAGCAGATTCAAGACGACGCAGATCAGCTTACTTTCCTGTGGACAGAGACAGGAGCTCCGTCGAAGACGAGACAAACTCAGACGCATCCGGCGGATCAACCCTGAGACTTGGCTCTGAGACTCAGACCGAAAGAAGAAACATATTTGGGAATCGGTCCGAATCGGGAAGGCCGTCTGTAACCGTCAAACAGGCTCTGGCGCATTTGTGATTGCCTGCGCATAACATCTTTGGCATGCCGCATCCAATACAAGAAGCGGGTCAGAAAACTACCGGAAGCTTCGCCAGCTTTCTTGCATCATTCGCTGGTCGGCAGCAGAGCGATTCCTGGGATGACAGCGCCCTTGCGAGCGACGCGGTCACTCTTACTTACGAGCAGGCATTGAGCGCCCCCCGCGGAGCTCGGATATCTGGAACTGCAGTGGATTCAGGGCACAGGAACAAAGTCCATCCATCAGCATCCCCAACTTCTTCGAGTGCTCCGGCGAACACTGTTGCAGGAAAGAAGCACAGGAGCGCCAGCATCACGATTCGGGTTACCGCAGAAGAGCAGGCCCAGCTTCATGAGCGCGCCGTGAATGCGGGACTGAGCGTCTCTGCGTACCTCCGGTTGTGCATCTTCGAAGCGGAGTCGCTGCGCAGCCAGGTCAAAGAGGCGCTCACAAAGATGCAATCCGCGCAGACCGATATGGCCGAAGAGCCGCGACGAAGGCTCAAAGGATTGTTTCCGGCTTGGTTTCGGCGAACTAAGCCAGGAGCTGATCCCTGAGCTGCGGATTACGATGAATCCCGGCACTTGATGTAACAAAATGCCGCCACTGAGTACAGAGTTATCGCCCCACGCTGTACATTGGAACCTCCCACGTCGGCGGGGACGCTGAATCAGCATCACCTCCCGGCCGGAGAAGATGGCTCTGGTTGACATCTAGGCTCTCGTCCGGCCGCGATCTGGCAAGTTCTTGACCTCAGTCCATATTGCCGGTTATCCAACCGCTGTGACATGCGTGCGGAATTTGCCTATTTGAAATACGCTTTCGCTTCACGAGTGTTCAGCCAATAAAGAAGGAAAACCGCTAGTACTCCTTCGCCTAGGAGCATCACTTTTTCAACCGGGTTCACTCGAAGGAAGAAATGAATGTCGTGGACGTTATAGAAGCAGACAAAGCAATTTAACAGAACGAGAATTCTCGCCCAGTTCTTCCCCTTCCAGAAGAACCACAGCACGACGTATCCCGCGGCAATGGTTAGAGTGAAGACCGTGATGAGGAAGATCAAAGCAAAACGAGACTTATGCGCCGCTGGGTCCCACAAGATCGCGTAACCGAGAATGTTGAGAATGGCCATAAGCCATGTTGAGATTTTGACCGCCTTTGGTCGCATGACCATGTCGTCAGTTTTTTTGTGCTGTCAGCCCGTTCACGATTTTGGAGCACTCTGTTGTCACAAAGATCGATGCACCTATGGTACAAGTGGAAAGAGGTCGCGGTCGTATTGTCGGCAATTCGGAAGTTTGCTCCAACTAGGTCAGCCACGCGTACACCGTGCACCCCACCCCCATTAGGAACGTCATAACGAGAATCGCCCAGAATTCCGTCTTTTGCCGCTTCTGAGTCTCGTCACTGACCTTTCCTCCCTGCACGATGGCTGCCCATCCTCCCGACAGCAGCGCCCACGCCAACGCAAGCGCAGGTGGTGCGACAAGATCCAAAAGAACCAATTGCGAAAGAGGCAGCGATCCAGGCCGCATCGAACTTCTCCTCGGGGGTTTATCGAAGCATATACCTCCCGTCGAGAGCTTATGGTTGTATGGTCGCCAATGGAGACGCTGACAAGAAAATGGCCTCAACTTCCCGGTGGCCGGTTAACCGACAATAATCCCTACTGCTGCGTGGGTTGATAACTCGGTGATGAGATACGTAATCGCAGCCAAATGTTCGCGTGTAAGCTTTGCTCGCAGGAGATCAACGTCCATAGGGTATTCCGTACCATAAGCCAATTGCTTATCCTGAGCGGGATAAACCGCCGCGATGTATGCGTCCCTGTAGCGCAGCCAGGCCTCCTCCGCTACCCTGAGCTTCGCAACGGCGAGCGAGTCTGCGGCAATCTTAGCGAGCCATCCGTTATATGCGGCTTGCAGTTCAGAATCGGCTCGCGCTGCCTCGTCGCTGGCACAATTGTTCAACTCTGATTGCGTCTTCAACTTCTCAATACATCCCTCGTATGCAGCCGTCGTCTGTCCATGGCAGTGGCATCCGAACACAGCAAAGATGATTGCGATTGTGAGCCTTCTCATACGCTTCCTATGACTTGTGAATTGCTGCATGAATCAGAATACTCGCTCCACTAATCACTTCCGGGAGTGTGGTCGGCTGTATGGACACTGAGGTCAAGAAGTTGGCCTCAAGGTCCGGTTGGCCGGTCACCCAACCGCAAGTCATCGTTCGTGATTTAATTCGGTTGTTCGGTGTCTAAAAGAGTATGAACACCAAAAGTCCGGTCCAACTGTGGATCAGAGTGGTCGCGCTCATCTGGATTCTCTTGTTATCCGGTGGACTCAGGCTCTGGGGGTGCAGTTGCATCGAGCATAAGGTCTGCGATCCACACTTCTATGCTGACGTGGATTTCGTCGGCGAGGTGCTATCGAAAGTACCTGTTCCCCCCGGCGACGGGATCACGCGGTGGCACCTATCCGTTCGGATTCGTGTGGTCGAGAGTTTTCGAGGGACCAAGAAGCCTGGGGATATAGTTGACGTCCGAACCGGAATGGGAGGCGGCGATTGCGGATTCCACTTCGAGGTCGGCAAGCAATACCTCATCGATGCATGGGATCGCGGCGGTATCTTAAACACCGGAATCTGTTCCCGAACTGCATCCCTTGATCGTGGGCAAGCTGACGTCAGAATTCTCAGAAGGATTGCTTCGCACCAGCGGTTACCTGAACTCGTCGGTGAACTTTCGCAGATGTCAGAACCCGAAGGGGGGACTATGAGTCCGCTTGGGGGTGTGTCCGTATCATTGCGACCCGAAACAGGTGGTGCCTCCACCACAGTGATTGCTGACAAAGGTGGCTTCTTTGAATTCGATGGCGTGCCCCATGGGCGTTATCGCCTGTCTCTGAATCTGCCAGCTGCAGTGAGTGTCGCCTTCTCGAATCTTGGGAAGATTATTAACGAAACACTTCCGCCCGTTGCAATTGATGCGTTCGGCCAAACTGTCTGTCGCGCTGAAATCATGGTGGGGCCGTCAGCAAGCATCTCCGGTACTGTCCGATTTCCCGATGGTAAGAAAGCTGAAGGTTGGGTGAAGGCAGACACTGTCACATCCCTCGGCAGGCCGTGGAACACCGTGTTGACGTCAGAGCTGGAGCCAAGCGGGTCGTTTCAACTAGCGCATCTGAAGCCCGGTAGGTATTTGGCCCAATTCACGCGCAAACAAGGATTCGTGCAGGGAGAGGCGCAGATCATCGAGTTGAGGGAAGGTGAACGAAAGACTGGAATTGTGCTCATTGCAAATTGAAGTTCCCGAGTCGTCGGCCATAGGGAACCTGACAATCTCTTGTCCTCACTGTCCGCATGGCCGGAAATACTCCCACAAACGTCGTTTTAGCTCTTGAGCGATTTGGCGATTGCGCGCTCAATTACAGGCGGGAAGGGGCTCGCAGGTCTAAAGCAACTGTCCGAATGCAGGTCGGGGATCTGCTGAGGCAGCAGCGGCTGCAGGGAGAACTTGGAGCTTTTGCTATTCCATCCTTAATGCCCGCACAGGATTGACCGATGCCGCGCGCAGGGCTGGAATCGCCCCTGCCGCGCATGCGGCAGCCAGCAGCATGCCCACGGCCGCCCACAGGGCACTGCCACTCATGGAGGTCAGCCCATAGAGCTGCGACCTCACCAGCGTGGCTCCATAGAATGCTACTGGGACCCCGATGGCAACTCCGAACAATGTTTGCAAGATGGAGCTGCGAAGAATCATTGTCACAACGAAGCTGCGATTTGCACCCAGTGCCATGCGAATGCCAATCTCGCTTGTTCTGCGTGCCACCGAGTACGCAGTGACACCGTAAAGTCCCAACGTCGCCAGCAAAAGAGCCAATCCCCCGAACAGGAGCATCAGTGTCGCCAGCATTCGCTCGTGCGTGAATCTGCCGGCAATCTGCTCATCGAAAGTTTCAAATGTCTGTATCGCCAGATTTGAATTAATCCCCATCAATGTTCGCCGCGTAATCTCCTCCATGTCGCTAATCGGATGGGAAGTGTGAATCACGATAGCGCCTGCGTACCCCACCTCAGACGGCTGCGTCAGTGGGCCAAAGTACATGGGGCGCTTCCCGTTCCTACGCACGTTTGTGTAGGATGTTCCCGCTACGACGCCGACAATCTTGTAAGGCTTCGGAGAATTTCCATCCGCGACGAAGCTGCGGCCTATTGGGTTCTCTCCCGGCTTGAAAAGCGAATGAACAAAGTCCTGGTTGACCACGGCAACATGCGGCGACGTGGCCGTGTCGTGCGCATTAATTCCGCGCCCCATCAGCACCCGAGTCCCGACTGAATCAAAGTACTCGGGATTCACAATGATGTTGGTGGCCTCGATGTGGATGTCCGACTCACCGACCAGGTGGACTCCATACCCGTCGTCGTTGCCTTCCATCGGCGTAAAGGTACTCACGCCGACGTTCACGACGCCGGGTATTGCATGAAAGCGCTCTTCAAGTGTCCTGTATAAGGCGTCGATCTGGTCATCTTTGTAACCGGCGGCCTGTGCGTTAATGTGAACAATATACCGATTCTGCGACTCCAACTTCATATCAGTATGTTGCAGCTTACTCAGGCTTTGCGAAAAGAGCCCCGCGCCTACCAGCAATACCACTGACAACGCCGCCTGAAACACAACCAGCCCACGCTGCACGAGTGAAGCGCCGCCCAACGTCGTCCGGGTCCCGCTACGCAAGGCATCTGCGGGTGATGCCTTCGCGGCAATCAGCGCTGGGGCCACACCGAACATCACACCTGTGGCCATTGCCACACATATCGCAAAACCCAGCACCTCAAACGAAGGGCGCGCGCTGATGGGCAAATGCTGGTCGCCTGGAAAAGCCAGCATAAGTAACATTCGCGCCCCGCCATAAGAAACGGCCAGAGCGGTCACGCCGCCTATTGCTGCCAACAGCAGGCTCTCTGTGAGCAGTTGCCGCACAATTCTTATGCGTATCGCGCCCAGCGCAGTCCGCACGCTCATCTCTGTCTTTCTCTGCATGCCACGGACCATCAGCAGATTGGCGATGTTGGCGCATGCAATCATCAACACAAGCCCCGCAATCCACATCAGAAGTTTGAGGTTGGAGGAATAACTATCCTGCATGGACTGTGTGCCGGCACCGCCAGCAGTCAGAACCAAATGCGCCTTTGCGATATCCGCTGCTGAAAAGTGTGAGTCCTTCGCATAGATTCCCTTCAGCTCTGCACTCAACTTCTCCTGCAGTGGAAGCATTGCAATCCCAGGCTTCACGCGCCCGATGATATCCAGCCAATTTTGCGAGGGATCACGAAAGCCCTTTCCACCCATCTCGTCGGGAACAGTTGCAATTGGCAGGTAGAAATCTGGCGGCGTGCTGGACATGCGATCGCCATAGAAACCTTCTGGAGCCACGCCGATTACCGTTACCGGTTTCGTATTCATCCAGAAGGTACTGCCGACCACTGAATCGTCGCCGCCGTACACGTTCTTCCAGGTCGAATAGCTCATCACCGCAACTAGTTGGGCGCCGGCGAGGTCATCTGAAGGGGAAATCAACCGTCCCTTAGCGGGCTGCAGCCCGAACATCCCAAAGTAATTTCCAGAGACAAACTCTCCCATACGCGGCCTGGGAGCTTCCTGACGGGCGTCACGCCTCGTGACAACTGGACGATTTTCGAATCCCGCCTGCATTGCGGCGAGCTCTTCAAACTCGGGCGAATTTCTCTTCAGCTGTTCATATGTCTCGGTCGAAAACATGCTGTAGTTTCCATCCTGCTTCGGCCCCGAGTTCTGGCAGCAGTCAGCCCAGTTACCTAATCGCACCAGCGACTTTGGATCGACCACGGGCAAGTCTCTCAACAGCACCGCATTCACAAGGGTGAAGATGGCCGCATTCGCGCCAATGCCGAAGGCCAGCGTCAGCACTGCCGTAAGCGTAAAACCCGGCGATTTGCGAAGCTGGCGCAGACCGTACCCGACATCTTGCAGGAGCGATTCAAGCCAGACGGTGCCACGCCTCTGGCGGCAGTCTTCCTTGATCTGATCGATACCGCCAAACTCGAGTCGTGCCAGACGGCGTGCTTCATCTTCAGGAACGCCGGAGCGAATCTTGTCTGCGATCTGCGCTTCGATATGGAAGAGCAACTCCTTATCCAGCTCGATGTCCATGCTCTTTCGCGAGAACAATCTCCGAAACCAATTCATGAGACTCCCTCCAATGTTCCCTTGAGAATGAGGCCGACGACATCTGTCAGCCGCTTCCACTTCTCGGTTTCGTCTTTGAGAAAGGCGCGCCCTCTGCTGGTTAGCTCATAAAACTTGGCTTCTCGGCCGGTCTCGGTTGCCTGCCACTTGGCCATCAGCAGCTTCTTGTATTCGAGGCGGTGCAGCGCCGGATATAGAGATCCCTGCTGAACCTGCAGAGCTTCCCGAGACATTTGCTGAATGCGCTGAGCAATGGCATAGCCGTGGATGGGTCCAAGCGAGACCACCCTCATGATGAGCAGGTCAAGTGTCCCCTGGGGTAGATCGAATTTGCTGTCTTCTTTCATGCCTTGTGCTTCTACATATAATCGTAGATATGTAGAAGGTCAAGGCATATGTGGGGAATTTGTTCCGACAACTCGAACAGGCGACTGACAACGTTCGATGGTCGAGAACAGGCTTATCACTCACTGAGCCGCTCGAGGGCAGCATTTCAGGCATTGTGAGCCAGTGGTCGGCTATTTGGACACTGAGGCCAATAAGTTGTACTCGGTGCCGCTACAGGTGGGGGCATAACCACTGTATTCAGTGGGGCATTTGATTGTAGCCAGCATGAATGCTATTCGACTTCCAGGATCAAGCATTTCAAATACTCAGTCTCCGGGATGTTCAAGACTACCGGATGATCGGGAGCGGCACCGCGACGCTGGCGCAGCCGTACTCGGCGATGTGCGTCGGCCGCAGCGGCGGCGACGATCGCTTCGAAGTCTGCCAGGGAGACGTGGTGCGAGCAGGAACAGGTTACCAGCAGGCCATTCGGCTTCAGCATCTGCATGGCTCTGAGGTTCAGTTCCTTGTAACCACGAAGAGCTCCTTCAACCGCGCGCTTGCCTTTTGCGAAGGCGGGCGGATCGAGCACGATGGTATCGAACTGCTCCTTTGCTGAAGACCAATCTCGCAATACCTGGAAGGCGTCGCCTTCGACCCAGTCCACTTCGGTTCGGAATTTCTCGCGGTTGGCGGCGAGATTGCGCTCGGCAACTTCGAGCGATGCATGCGAAGTGTCGATGCCTGTTACGGTCTTCGAGACGCGCGCGAGGTGAAGTGCAAAGCCGCCCTGATAGGTGCATACGTCCAGTGCGCGACCCCCGGGAGAGAGGATCCATGCCCACTCCTCCGCGGCGTTGTAGTTTGCGTGCTGGTCGAGAAAGGCTCCGGTCTTCTGCCCGGCGTTTGCGTCGTAGTGAAACGTCAGCCCATTCAGCCGGAATTGCGTCGACGTCATCGGATGTTTCGGGTCGGCAGCGAACAATGGCTCCATCGAGGGGGCTGACATTCCTTCCAACTCGCGAATCCTTGGATCGGGCCTTTCGAGAATCGCTTTCGGATGCACGCGGTCCCGGATGGTCGAGACAACTCGCTCACGCACGGAAGGCGAATCGAGACCTTTGGAAAGGAACTGAACGATGACCAGTTCGCCGTACTTATCGACGACGAGGCCAGGAATCTCATCAGCTTCACTGAAGCATAACCGGCACGAGTCGCTGTTGACCTCTTCCGCATTCATCATGGGCACGCGGCCGTCGATCGCGTGGATGAGACGCTTGGCGAGAAGATTCAGCCACTCCTCCTCACCGATCGCTTCTCGCGAGATCATCCGCAAAGCTATCTGAGAGCTCGGACTATATAGTGCAGTCCCCAGCAGCACTCCACGGTAGTCCGCGACTGGAAGCAAGGCAGGAGTCTGACCTGAGGGCGGATTGCCCAGCTCAAGAGACTCGATATCGGATGCATATACCCAGACGTGTCCTGCTCTCAGCCGGTCAGCAGCGCGTCTGCTTACACGAGCTCCGAAATCTGCTGGCTGGGAGTGTTCTGGTTTGCTCGGAAGGGAAGAAGGTTGAGAGGAGACCGCCCTCTGATCGGAGGGCGTCTCGCGCTTTTTGTGAGTCGGCTTTCCCGGCTTGGTCATGTGCTTCCTCGCCGGATTCGATTCGGCCGGCTGTCAGGGTTGCTGTATCGTCTCGAGATAGCGAGCCAGATTGCTGATTCTGAGCTGCTTGTCCTGGAGGTTCGCCCGGTTCATGGTACCAAGAATCGGTCCCCATACCGGCATCTTTGCTGAGCCATGTGCCGACCGTTCCGTGCCAAATTCCAAAATTGAAACGACATGAGTGTCTGGGTACTTTCCATGATTCTTTCGCATCAGCTGCGTCAGGTCGGTGGGTTTTGGACTCATTGCGTTTCCTGCGGGCCCGCGTCCCTTGCCGTCGACGCCGTGGCATGGCGCGCAATAGCTGGTGAACATTTGCTGGCCGTTGTTGGATGCGGTCCGGGTCGCCGGGATCACGATTCTGGACTGATTCGCAAAGCCGACACCGGCTACCGCAAGTCCAGCTGCGGCTGTGATTAAGAGATTTCTAATCATAACTTCCTCGATTTCTGGACGGTCAAAACCGCCATGAGCATGCGCCTTTCGTGCAGCGGCTCGATGGCGCCCCACATTCCAACCACGGGGCTAGTCCATCCGAGACTCTACTCCCGTTCCGGGTCTCTCGAGCGGTGATGGTAAACACAACGATTTGGCATTGATCAGATTAGGTAACGGCGCTTTTAGCCTTTTAATTGATGGTGAAAGCCCGGTGTTCCTTAATGTTATTCAACTCATAGCTCCGGAGACCAACTGAGTCGTTTGGAGGCTCGAACGTTGAGCTGAAGGAGGATTCTGCTTCGGGCCAGGTCATGCCATTACCCATCAGCCTCATTGAGGCAAGTTCAACATTTGGTGCCTATAATGAAGCATGGCGACAGTCCGCCAGCCGACTCCCGAAGCGAATCCTGATTCAGCCGCTCGTCTTGCGGCTACGGTGAAGGCTGCCCAGCCTGCACCTAAGCCCTTGGTGGATCAGGCTTTTATTGATCGGCGAATCGAATCACTTCTTCGCACGGTTCAGGCGAATCGACCTACTGAAGACATCGCTCTCATCCGGAAGGCCTGGCAATTCTGTGTTCAGCACCACCAGGGCCAGATGCGGGCTTCTGGCGAGCCTTACATCATCCATCCGCTTGAAGTGGCTGAAGTTCTGGCAGAAATGAAGCTCGACGCGACGGCCATCGCAGCTGGTCTGCTTCATGACGCGGTGGAAGATACGCCGGCGACAAGCGAGCAGATCGAAAGCGACTTTGGCGACCAGGTCGCGCACATCGTTGAGGGTGTGACCAAGATCGACAAGATTCAGTTTGCCAACCGCGAAGACCGGCAGGCTGAAAACGTACGCAAGATGCTGCTGGCGATGGTTACCGATGTGCGGGTTGTGCTCATCAAGCTGGCTGATCGCTTGCATAACATGCGCACCCTGGAGCACCTTCAGGCTGACCGCCGCGAAGCCATTGCCCGCGAGACCCTGGACATCTATGCCCCGCTGGCACATCGCCTGGGCATGGGCAAAGTCCGAGGCGAGCTTGAGGATCTGGCATTTCGCTACACCGATCCGGTGAGCTATGAGAAGGTCTCGGCGGCAGTAGAAGCTCAGCGCATCGAGGGAGAGCAGTTTCTTCGCAATGTCGAAGATACGCTGGTGGAGCAGCTGCGTGAGAACAATATCGAGGCGCGGGTCGAGTGGCGCATTAAGCGCTACTTCTCGGTCTTCCAGAAATTGCAGCGTTCCAAGGTCACCTTCGACCAGGTCTACGATCTGCTTGCTGTTCGCGTGATTACGCAGGATGTTGGATCGTGCTACGCAGTCTTCGGCCTGATCCACACTCTGTGGCGGCCAGTTCCGGGCCGTATCAAAGATTTCATCGCTATTCCCCGGGCCAATCGATATCAGTCGCTGCATACCACGGTGATAGGCGAGGGCGGTCATCAATTCGAGGTGCAGATTCGCACGGAAGAGATGCACCGCATAGCCGAGGAAGGCATCGCCGCGCACTGGAAATACAAGACCAAGGACGATGTGCTGACCGCGCGCGACGAGGAGCGACTTAACTGGATCCGGCAACTCGTTGAGTGGCAGAAGGAGATGACCGACCCCAACGAGTTCCTCTCCAGCCTGAAGATGGACCTGTATCCCGACGAGGTCTATACCTTCACGCCCAAGGGAAAAGTCGTTGTGGTTCCCGCTGACGGCACCCCCGTGGATTTTGCGTACACGATCCACACCGAAGTGGGGCATACGTGTGTCGGCGCCAAAGTCAACGGCCGCATGGTCCCGTTGCGTACTAAGTTGCGGACCGGTGACATCGTTGAGATCGTAACGCAGAAAGACCACAAGCCCAGCCGTGACTGGCTCACGTTCGTCAAGAGCCCACGGGCGCGTAACAAGATCAAGCACTGGCTCAATGAAGACCAGCGACGGCGGGCTATCGACATCGGCCGCAAGCTTCTCGAACGGGAAGCACGGAGATTCAAAGTTCCGATGTCGCAGATTGACGATCAGGACCTGAGCCGGATTGCGGGTGAGTACGGGGTTGCAACCGCTGTCGACCTGCTGGCCACGATCGGGCAAGGAAAGCACTCTGCACATCAGATTCTGAACAAGCTCGCGCCGGGATATGCGAACCCGCCAGAGGGCGCTCCATCGAATGATCCTCAGCAACCGGGAACGGTTGAGCAGGCGATGTCTGATGCGGTGCGCAAGCTGCATCTGACCGGTTCGGATTCGCTTCAGGTGGAAGGACAGAACGACTTGCTCGTCTATCGAGCTCGATGTTGCAATCCGATTCGCGGCGAGGAGATCGTCGGATACGTGACGCGCGGCAAGGGGGTTGCTGTTCACGCGCGCAGCTGTCCCAATGTGCAGAATCTGCTTTACGAGAGCGACCGGCGCATCAATGTCGAGTGGTCACGAGTGGGCGATGAGAATGGCCGCGTCCAGCGCTATCCGGTGAAGATTACGATCTACTGTGACGATCGAACGGGCATGCTCAAGGAACTTACTGCCGTCATCTCAGACGACAATACGAATATCCGTGGCGTCGACATACATCACGATGACAACGGCGAAGCTGTAATCGAGTTTGTAGTCGAGGCAGAGGATCTGCGACATCTGAACCGTATGGTCCTCGGAATTCGCCGCGTGCAGGGCGTCCGTGCCGTTCAGCGAACCCAGAAGCTCTAATTGAGCGGTTGGCGCCGCGTTGGAAACATAGAACTCGAAGGAGGCTTCCGATGGCTGCCGTCTTCTGTTGGTTCGCGGTCCTTCTCGTCGTGACGTGCGCTGTGCTGCGCTTCACGAGGCGCAAGACACTGGCTTGCTGGCTGCTCGTCGTCTTTCCGTCTGCACTGTGCGTGGGACTCTTCCTCGATCTCGCTCATGGCGCTCAGAGACTTGGCCAGGCAAGCTACAGTTCCGATCTTCGGACGCTCCCGTATGTAGTCGGATTTCTAATCGTCACCTTGGTTGCCGCATTGCGGCCAAGGTGGGTATGGGTCTTCTGGATTTCCTGGGTGTTCAGCGCCTTCATCTGCACCGTGGTGGTTTTTCTCACATATTTCTGGAAGGTATTCAGCTGATCAGGCATGGACAAACGCATCGTGAATCGCGAGTCGATACTTTCCAACGTTCACGTCCTCGATGGCGGCATGGCATCGGAACTGGAGTACCTTGGCGCCGATATCAGCGGTCCGCTCTGGTCGGCTCGAGTTCTTGAAGAAGCGCCGGAGAAGATAGTCGCTGTCCATCGCGCGTATATCGAGGCTGGCGCCGAAATCATTGAAACATCCAGCTATCAGGTTTCGCGCATTGGGTATGCGGAAGTCGGCTTCAATCCACTTCGAGCGGATGTGGCGCTTCTTCGGTCGGTTGCACTTGCTCGAGAGGCAGCTGAGTTCTATCCCGATCGCCGCATTCTGATCGCAGCTTCGCTCGGCCCTTATGGAGCGGCTCTTCATAACGGTGCGGAATATCACGGTAATTACAACTGCACTTTCGCTGACCTGATCGAGTTTCACCGGCACCGTATCGATGCTCTCGCGAGTGCTCCGCCGCCTGAGGCGCCGGATCTTCTCGCATTCGAAACAATCCCTTCGCTTGCCGAAGCCGAGGCGATCGGGCAGGCTCTCGCGGCCCACCCCGAACTTTCTGTCTGGTTCTCTTTCACGTGCCGTGAAGAGCAACGTGTAGCTCACGGCGAACTGCTTCGTCAATGTGCTTCAGCGGTTGATGCGTTGCCGCAGACTGTGGCCGTTGGTGTCAACTGCACGCAGCCGGCACTCACAAGCTCGCTCATCGCAGAGATCCGTTCAGCTTCAGACAAGCCGATTGTTGTGTATCCGAATTCCGGAGAGGTATGGGATGTAGAACGTCGTTGCTGGACGGGCGTCAGTGATAGTCGTGCGTACGGAGATGAGGCAAGAGAATGGTTTGCTGCAGGTGCGCAGATCATTGGCGGATGCTGCCGCACCCGTCCTGCTCATATTCGCGAAGTATGTACCGCTCGGTTATTTTCGAACTAATAATCAAGAGGCCCGCTCTTCCCGTCAAAGCTCTACAGCACCTGCTTGGCGATCGTCATCAACTGCATGTTTGACGTGCCTTCGTAGATCTTCCCGATCTTGGCGTCGCGGTAGAATTTCTCGGCAGGGTAGTCGCGCACGAAGCCATTTCCGCCAAAGACTTCCACGCATTTGCTGGCAACGCTCTCGGCCACCTGCGAGGCGAACAACTTGCACATCGCTGCCTCGCGCACGTAGGGCTGGCCAGCGTCTTTGAGGCGTGCAGCGTTGTAGACCAGCAGCTTTGCGGCTTCGATCTCGGTCGCCATCTCCGCCAATGAGAATTGGACTGCCTGAAACTCTGTGATTGCCTTACCGAACTGTTTCCGTTCCTTCGCGTACTTCGCGGCGTGCGCCCACGCACCCCCTGCCAACCCGAGCATCTGTGCACCAATGCCGATTCGTCCTTCGTTCAGGGTCTCAATCGCGATCTTGTAGCCTTTACCCTCTTCTCCGAGGAGATTGGCGGCGGGCACTTCACATCCATCCAGAAGCAGTTCGCAGGTGCTGCTTGCGCGTATACCCATCTTGTCTTCTTTGCGTCCGACGGTGAAACCCGGTGTGCCTTTTTCAACGAAGAATGCGGTGATCCCACGGTATCCAGCTGTGGGATCGAGCGTCGCGAACACGAGAAACAGCCCTGCTTCTTTTGCATTCGAAATCCAAAGCTTTCGCCCGCTCAGGCGGTAGCCGCCATCCACTTTTTCCGCTCGCGTCTGGAGAGCAAAGGCGTCCGACCCCGCTCCGGCTTCACTCAGCGCATAGGCGCCTACGGTGCCTTCGGCCAATCTGGGCAGCCAATGCCCACGTTGGTCTTCGGTCGCCCAACGCCGAATTGCATTCACAACCAGACTGTTATGGACGTCGACGAGCACAGCAACTCCGGGATCAACTTGAGAGATCGCTTCGATCGCCAGCACTGCGTCAAAGAAGCTGCCACCCGCCCCGCCAAGCGCTTCAGGTACTTCGATTCCCATCAACCCAAGTTCAGCGAGCTTTTGAACGAGACCTGGAGCCATTTGCTGGTCGTCGTCCATCTTGCGCACCGCGGGCGCGATCGTCTCTTCGGCGAAACGTCGAACCGTGCTGTAGAAAAGCTGTTCCTCTTCGCTGAGGGATGTAAGCGGAGAAGGGGAGTGGGCTTTGGTCGACAAGAAGACTGGTACCTCCGGCATCGGAGTTTAACAGACCGGCAGGCGAACACGCAGGCTTCGAAGCAAGAGAAAGGGCAGGCCCAAAAGCCTGCCAACCCCATAGCAGTCGAAAGATCTATCTCGGAGCTTCTTCAGCCGACCCGCGGAACCACCTGAATGGAGGCGATGCTCCTTTTAGGAGCGATATAGGTACTGGCCCTCCAAGCGATAGCAAGCTTTTCATTTTCCAGCAGCTTGCGAATCTGCCCACGGGCGTGTTCTGCCCATGGTCCATGTTTATCCAGACGCGCGTAGGCATGCCAGTGACGAAGAGCGGCTCGCTTCTCCCCCTTGCGCTCAAATGCCAGAGCGAGATTGTAGTGGGCATCGGCATATCGAGGAGCCAGTTCAACCGCACGTTGATAGGCAGCGATTGACTCGTCGGGCCGTTCCAGTTCATCGAGAACGTTGCCGAGATCGAAGAATGCCAGAACGTACCCGGGATCCTTCTGGGTTGCGGTCCTGTACAACTCCTCGGCGCGAATGAAGTGCTTCAAATGGAAGTGAATCGTGCCCAGGTTGATGTAGCCCGGTGCGTATTCGGGATCGAGCCTGAGCATCTCCTCGTACAGTGAGATCGCCCGCAGCTTGTCTCCAGCTTCTTCGGCCTGGACGGCCGCCACGAACAACTCTGGAACTCCACGAGTAGGTTGGTGCACCTTCCTGAGAGGCCTTACACCTGCATCCGCGGCTGCTTCACTTCCCATCCTCTCGAAGTCGAATATCAGCTGCCTGCGGATAGGATCGACCATCGCGCCATCCACCCTGAACGCAAGCCGGCTGCCCGATCGCACCAGTGAGGCCTGCTGTAACGGATTGGATAATCCAGCAACGGCCTGCATAGCAGCGATTGAGTGACGTATCGAAGCAGCGGAAATGTCGTCTTCTCGCAGAGTGCGTAGAGTCCGCAACTGCCCGAGATCTTGAAATGTGTAGGATTCGCGATGAGAGATCAGCCCGGCTTTTTCCCAACCTTGCAGTTGGCGGGAGCTGATTTGCAAGATCCTTTGTACATCCTGGCGGCTAAAGCTGGTCACTCTTGAATGCTCCGGCGTTTGTTCTTCCAGTCGGATTCAGGCTGCGAAACTCGGCTCACGTTTCCATTCCCGGTTTCTGCTCCTGCACATGCCCACTCGGATCAGCTGCGAAGGAACCGCTCTCTCCATGCATTTCGTTAATCCGGAGCATCCGGCCTCAGGCCTAAGTCCCTATGGTTTACACGCCTTGGGCGGACGTCCCGAAAGTTACTTAACAGCTTGGATTATGCCAAGAATATGCGTGGATAAGGAGGGTGAAACATCTTTGTATGAAAAAGTGAGTGGATAAGTGGTACCTCATTTGGTTCCATGCCATTGGTTCGGCATCACTTCCGGTGCAAAGCGCGTGAGTCGCCCATCGAGGCTGGTCCGCAAGGTGACCTCACGGCAGTTCTGTTATGGAACTGAGCTATGGGTGCCGATCTGGAATTACGCGCCAGACAACAAGGGCCTTTCTGCTGATTCCATTACTGTGCTATTTTTTACGGTCACCCCATTAGCAGACGCTCCGCGTTGGCAAGCGGCCAGGGCCAATGAACGACCAGATCCCGACCAACGACGTCGAGCGAACCCTTCGCGATCTTGCGCGCTCTCTGCAGGATTCCCAGCGAATCGCCGGTATCGGCTCCTATGTGCTCGATCTGAAGACGATGGTATGGACGTCTTCCGATGTGCTGGACGAGATTTTCGGCATAGGGCCGGATCATCTTCGCACGGTGCAAGGCTGGCTCAACATTGTTCATCCCGACGACCGCGACATGATGGAATCGCATCTCTCGGTTGCAGTAAAGCTCCGTTCGAGCTTCGATAAGGAGTACCGGATTGTCCGGCTGTCCGATCACGCCCGGCGCTGGGTGCATGGTCGGGGACGCTTCGACTTCGATGAATGCGGGTGCCCGATCATCATGCGCGGCACCATTCAAGACATCACCGAGAGGAAGAGCGTAGAGGCCGACCTTCGCCAGAATGAGGAGCTGTTCGATTTATTCATTCAACATGCACCGGCTGCTCTCGCCATGTTCGATCGCGATATGCGATATATCGCTGCCAGCCGCCGCTGGAGGGAGGCTTTCGGTCTGGTAGGCAGTGAGATCGTTGGTCATTCGCATTACGAGATATTTCCTGATATACCCGCCCGATGGGTCTCGATCCACCGCCGGGCGCTCGGTGGCGAGACCCTGAAGAACGACGAAGACCACTTCGAAAGGGCGAATGGGAAGGTGCAATGGCTCCGATGGGAGGTACGCCCCTGGCTCACGGGAGCGGGCGCCATTGGCGGGATAGTCATCTTCAGCGAAGACATCACGGCCCGCAAACAGTCAGAGGTACGCCTTGAACTTGCAGCGAGCGTTTTTACCCACGCATCGGAAGGAATCGTAATCTCTGATCCCCAAGGCAAGATCCTCGACGTCAATGAGGCTTTTACAAGAATTACCGGCTATTCCAGAGAGGAAGCGGTCGGACGCAACACCAACCTGCTCCGGTCTGGCCGGCATGGCAGAGAGTTCTACGACAACATGTGGCGCGATCTCGTGGAGACCGGTCACTGGTCGGGCGAGATCTGGAATCGCGCGAAAGACGGACGAGTCTTTGCAGAATTGCTCACTATCAATGCTGTCCGAGATAAATCTGGCCGTGCCGAGCGCTATGTGGCGCTATTCAATGACATCACTTCGAACAAGGAGCATGAACAAGCTCTGAGGCGAATCGCGGAGTATGACATCCTTACCGGGCTGCCCAACCGTTCACTGCTCCGCGACCGGCTTCATCATTCGATGGCACTGACAAATCGGCGCGGTGCTGTTCTGGCGGTGGTTTGCCTCGATCTGGATGGCTTCAAATCCATCAATGACAAATATGGCCACGCTGCCGGGGACGGGATACTGACCACGATCGCTCACCGCATCAAGCTCGCTCTTCGCGAGAACGGCGCGCTTTCACGACTTGGAGGCGATGAGTTTATTGTTGTGCTGTCTGACCAGGACAATCCCGATCAGGCGCTCCCCATCGTTAAACATCTCCTCGACCTTGCTTCACAACCGGTGAGGGTCGGCAATGAGTGGGTGAGCCTTTCAGCCAGTGCCGGGATCGCGTTTTATCCCCAGCCTGACGATGTCGATCCTGATCAGCTCATTCGCCAGGCGGGACAAGCCCTATATCAATCCAAAATTGAGGGCAAAAATCGGTACACCATCTTCGACTCACACCTCGATCAATCGGTGCGTGGTCATCACGAGGATCTTGAGCGGATCCGCGGTGCTTTCGAGCGGAATGAGTTCGTTTTGTACTACCAGCCGAAGATGAACCTGGCGACGGGCGCGATCCATGGGGCTGAGGCTCTCATCCGCTGGGAGCACCCTGAACGCGGACTGCTTCTGCCATCTCAGTTTCTACCAGTAGTAGAAGGCCACCCCATCGTGCTCGAGATCGGGGAATGGGTCATCAAGAACGCACTGAGACAACTTGAAGCCTGGATGGCAGCGGGACTTGATATCCCAGTCAGCGTCAACATTTCTGCTCAGCAGCTACAGCATCCCGAATTCTCATCCAGACTCAATGTGATCCTGGCTGAACATCGCGGCATTGACCCCTCAAGGCTTGAAATCGAAGTGCTGGAGAGCACCGCCCTTCCGGACATGGCTCAGGTTTCTCAGGTGATTCACTCCTGCGGGAAGCTGGGCGTCTCGTTTGCGCTGGACGACTTCGGTACAGGTTACTCCTCTCTCGCTTACCTCAGGCGGCTCCCGGTTGACGTGCTCAAGATCGACCAGAGCTTCGTGCACGACATGCTCGATGATCCAGAAGACCTCACGATCGTTGAAGGGATGCTGGGTCTTGCGTCTGCATTTCGACGTGAGGCGATCGCGGAAGGAGTAGAGACTGTCGAGCAAGGCATTCTCCTGCTTCGTCTCGGTTGCAAAGTCGCGCAAGGTTTTGGAATTGCTCCTCCTATGCCGCCTGCTGAGCTCCCAGACTGGCTTGCGTCGTGGACCCCGGATCCCCAGTGGTCGAAAATTGCGGCGCTCGATCCAGCGGATCGTCCGCTTCTTTATGCGGGAGCTGAGCACACAGCATGGGTGAGCGCCATTGAGGCTTTCCTTCATGGCATGCGGCGCGTCTCTCCATCCCTTGACCCAACTCAATGCCGCCTGGGAGTCTGGATGGAGGCCGAGAACGGTGGCTCCGGCGCTAAGGCTTCTCTCCTCCGCAAAGTCTCAGCAATTCACGAGGAACTCCATACCTGCGGAAGCGAGATCATCGAATGGAAGATGCAGGACCGCATGATCGATGCACTCGAACGGCTGCCTTACCTGCATCAGCTCCGCGACAGGCTTCTGAATGAGCTCAAAGCGCTTCTCCAGCGAGACTGAAGGCGGGCCACTCCGCAGCTTACGCGTAGTAATACGCAGAGCAACAGACGCATTGCCCGCACTCGGGCCCAGCGGTGTCTAAAGTTTAGAGAAGACGTTTTTGACTGAGCCGAATGGAGCCGACGATCGGACTTGAACCGATGACCTGCTGATTACGAATCAGCTGCTCTACCAACTGAGCTACGTCGGCTAGTGAGGTGGACCGCTGCAACTGGCACAGGAAATGCGCCTGAACAGGGTCTCCTTCGATTGTATCGTTGCGCTGTTGTTCGGTAAAGCAGGCGCGAGGAGGCAGCCAATCCCGAGCCCGCCGCGTCCTTTCCAGGGGCAGGACGCGAAGCAGATCTGATGCCACACAAGAGAGGAGCCATCGACTCGAATGATGAACATCACCCTTCAGCTCTCTTTCAGAATCGCCCTGGTCTGGGCCGCGGGCTTTCTGATTGCAGTGGCTGTACAGGCGCTTCTACCCGACCAGGCAGGCATTAATCTCTCGGGCAGGGACAGCGTCCTCTTCATTCCCTTCAGCCGTATGGGGTTCTGGACCTGCGTTCTGGCGGCCCTTATCGTGACGGCACTGGTGGTGGGAAGAGCCATGCTCGCCGACATTGGATGGAATACATTTCACTAGAACAGCCGTATATCGGCGATGGCTTGCCAGGACCGATGGATGTTCTGATTAGCCCTTGCGGCGATACAGGATCTGGAACTCGTAGCCTGTGTTTGGCGGGAACAGGCTGGCGACATGCCGCAGCCGCTCGGCCAATGCTGGAGCGGCGAGCAGCGGGTATTCGCGTTCTCTCAAGTCGTGATAGTCGAAGTCAACGGCGAGCGAAAGCATGTAGATTGCGAGTGAATCTGAGAAGGACGCATCGTAGTATGTGCCGCGTGCACGCTCGTCGATTGTCTTCTTCCCATTCGTATCCTGGGCCCGACGACGCGATTCCCATGCATCCTGACTTGTTTCCCCTCTGACCTGGGCGTCGGCCTGGGACCAGACCAACTGCGAGAAACTCTCGGGCACTCCGGCTACATCCACGAAGTTGTGCGCCACGTTAATAAAGAACTCGAATGCCAAGCCGAAGCGATCCTCGACCAATCGGGTGGAGAGGAAGACAGCCTCAGTGCTTCCGAACGCCGCGTTGCGATGGCAGACCGCCCTGTCGCCGAGTTCGACCGTATAGGAAGGAGCGACAAGAGTTTCGCCGGTGTCTGCGATCGCAAGCGGCACGAAGTAGTAGGCGCGACTCTTCAATGCCGGAGCCATCGCGGCGGGGACTGCGCCAACCAGCCGCTCGAGGTCGCTTTCGCCCATGCGGGTTTCGCCCCAGGGCGCATAACTCAGCCCATTGGCGGCGCGGAGCATGAGCACTTTCGCTGCGACTCTCTCTGCCGGCCATAGTTCGATCTGGGCGCTGCTGGGCATAAAACTGTATTCTAGACGAGAGAGGTCCCTTCCACGATGCATTCCGCACATACCCAAGACCACCGCGGCGGGACGTTTCTCGGGTTTCCTCTGGAGGGGTTCAGTCTCTTTCAGAGCCTCCTGCTCTCGTTCGCATCGGCCTTTTTTGCGTTTTTCCTGACGACGACTCTCGCCATCTTCGGCCTGCTCGCCTGGAACATCGCAGGTCACCATACTGTGAACTACGCCGATAGTTATCTCCTGATTGGACTGCCTGTCGCGAGCGTTGTGCTTCTCATCGCTTTGCCGCTGTTTGCAACTTTGTGGATTCGAGCCAAGCTTCGCAAGTAGGATCGTTGCATGCCGGTCCAGACCATACCTTCAGAGTCACTCGGGTCTCCGAATAACGAACAGATTCGGACTTGGTGTTCCCGCCTGGAAGCAGGAGAGGTACTGTATTTCGCGCAGACGCCCGTTCCGATTCCGCCGGACGATCTGACTTTTCTGCTGAGCCAGCAGCAGACTTCGAGCAGCTTGCATAAAAACATCGCGTACAAGCCTGATCGGGACAAGCTGAGCGGCGTCGACGAGAAGTCGGCGAAGCCTGCTGAAGTCGTCCGGATGCATGAAGTGATGCGGCGCTATTCGAAGAGCATCGAGACTTTTCTTTCCGGTTTTCTCGCGCCATACGAGCGGCGCTGGAGACTGGACTACGCCAGCTTCCGCCCGCTTGAGGAAAAGGGTCGGGATCTACCAGTTCGCCGCCGCAATGACTTGCTGCACACTGACGCATTTCCTACGCGGCCGACCAGGGGCTGGCGCATCCTGCGGTTCTTTCATAACATTCATCCCTCGCGCACGCGCGACTGGGTGATTGGCGAGCCGTTTGGCCGCGTGGTCGGCAGTTTTACTCCGGGCAAACTCTCTATCCCGCGATCCGACAGCCCGGTTGTGCGAGCAGGTAAACAGGTCGCACAGGCAACTGGTCTTGCGACTCTCGTTCCTCAGTGGAAGCGCGGCCCGTATGACGAGTTTATGATGCGCCTGCACAACACGATGAAAGAGGATTCGGTGTTCCAGGAAAGTTGCGTGCGCGAAGAGGTTCAGTTCGCGCCGGGCTCAAGCTGGATGGTTTACACGGAGACCGTTCCTCACGCGGTGCTTGGCGGGCAGTTTGCATTGGAGCAGACGTTTCTGGTGGATCCGGCGGCGATGGTGACTCGTGAGTCGGCTCCGATTGCGATTCTCGAGAAGATGGCGGGAGCGAAACTCGGTTAGCTCAATCTCCGAACCTTCTCCTTATCGTTTACTCAGACGAACTGATTCCCAGCTGCCATCGGAACTCCAGCCACCATCTACGGTCAACGTGTGGCCGTTCACGAAGCCGCTCTGCTTTCCATCAGCCAGGAATGCGATAGCGCGGGCGACGTCGTCGGGACTTGCGAATCGGCCCATCGGCACGCGTTGCGTGATGTCGGCATCGTTGTAGGTGCCGTGGGCCTGATCCGCGGCATCCATTTCGGTCTTGACCCAGCCGGGACAGACGGCATTTACGCGTACGCCTCGGCCTCCCCATTCAGCCGCAAGGGTTCGGGTGAGTCCAACAAGGCCGTGCTTGGATGCGTTGTAGGCGGCGCGGTCGGATACGGCGAGCAGGCCGGCGATCGAGGCGACGTTTACGATCGATCCGCTGCGAGCTTCGAGCATTTTGCGGCCGAATGCGCGCGCGAGAAGAAAGGGAGCTACCAGATTTACTTCCATGACTCGGCGATATTCGGCAGCGGTAGTGTCTTCTGCAGGGCGAATCAGGCTGATGCCGGCGTTATTGACGAGCACATCGACTCTGCCGAAGCGCTCGAATACTCTGAGGGAGAACTCTTCAATGACCGGCTCGCTGCAGATGTCGCCGGTGAACGGGAAGACGTCGCCACCGTTGCGTTCAATCGACTGAACAGTGCCTGTTGGTTCCTGGAGGTCGATGATGGCGATGGAGAAACCGCGTTCGGCAAGCAACTCGGATGTTCGGCGGCCGATGCCCTGCGCTCCTCCGGTGACTATCGCTACTGCCGCTGCGTTGCTCATCTTTCGACCTTGCATCCTCTCTGGTCAGTGAAGGAAACGGGTGTAGCTCAAATCCTGATCCAAGCTTAGCAATTCATAATGAATGGACTGCAATGTGCGAAAGTCGCGATAGAGATACTTTCCGTCGCGGTACCTGATAAAAAACAACGGCCATTCCCGAGGAATGGCCGTCTTGAATCTGTATTCAGTTTGGTTGTTCTACAACCCTGCGGGCTTGGGGTCGGCTGGATCGAACTTGGCAACCTGAATCTTCTTGGCGAGGCCCAGCTTGGAAAGAATCCAGATGCCCCAGAAATTCGGATCGAGCTCGTACCACTTCAGGCCGTGGCGAGCGGAAACCGGATGCGCGTGGTGGTTGTTGTGCCAGCCCTCGCCGCCGGTGAGGAGCGCGACCCACCAGCTGTTGCGCGAGTCGTCGCGGGTTTCGAAGCGGCGGCTGCCCCAGAGATGCGTGGCGGAGTTGACGAGCCACGTGGCGTGAAGACCGAGCGTCACGCGAAGGAAGACGCCCCAGAGAACCATACCAAGGGCGCTCTTCCAGCCACCCAGGTACCAGCCACCCGCGACCAGGGCAAGTCCACTGGCGGTGATGGGAAGCCAGTGATATTTGCTGAGCCAAACGTGGAACTTATCGCGATAGAGGTCGGGGCAGTAGCGCTTGAGGATGTTCGTCTTGGAGTGGAGCGCCTCACCGAAGAGGATCCAGCCGGTATGTGCCCACCATCCGCCTTCACGCGGGGTGTGCGGGTCGCCTTCATGGTCGCTGTTCTGGTGATGTATGCGATGGGTGGCAACCCAGAAGATCGGTCCACCTTCGAGAGACATGGTGGCACAGACGGCCATGATGTACTCGATCCACTTGGGGGTCTGGTAGCCGCGGTGTGTCAGCAGGCGGTGATAGCACATGCCAATGCCCACATTGATGGCCAGAACATAGAGGATCGCCATGACGGCCAAGCGCGACCAGCTGAAGAAGAAGAAGGCAGCCAGGGCGCCGATGTGAAAGACGATCACGGTGACGAGCGTGATCCAGTTGAGACCTTCCTTGACGGTGGCGGCACGGCCCAGTTGAATGAGATCGCGAGCAGCCACATCATGAGCACTTTTCGGCTTTGACGCGTGCGAATCCGCGAGTTCTTCGGTTGATGGTTGGGTCGAGCGGTCGGGGGATGGTGCGGTCAAAACTGACGCCATTCGGTGCTAAATCCTTTAGAGAGGTTGCTTGCTGCAAAGCCAGAGAGGGATAACGTATCAGCCGTTCGGCAGGCCGCCGCTACCCAAAAATCATGCTCAGACGGTAGAAAAATTCGCGAAAGAGCTGAATGGTTGCGCCGACTTCAGTTGCAGGCTTTGAAGTGAGTCTCTCTGAAATTTGCTGCTGTTACTGCCACTTTCTTCCTGAATTGTATAGGAGGCAAGGGGTTTGTAGGTTCAATCGAAAGATGATTGTCACGAAAGTTACTAATCCTTGTTGGCAGGGCAAAAAACGGTATCTGGTTGTGTGGATGTCCGTAGACAGCGCGAGGCTAAGTGTTGTGATGAAGAAGCTTGCATCTATTCGCCAGGAGCAACCTCGAATTCGCCGCCGCCAGTTGTAAAGATCTTCTCGGCGGTGCCTCGCAGGATCCGATAGAGGGCAAATTGGCGCTGGCTTGTGCCTCGAAGCTCAAAGAGCAGTTCTCCGCGATTGTCGGCGAGTGCATCGACTGCGTCGACAAGACGCATTTGCGGAGTCTCATCTGCGTGAGCCGGATCGGTGACGTTTTTGAGCAGGATCAGAGGATTGCCGTAGAGATCGGGTTGGGCGATCAGAGTCACTGACTTCCGAGTCTTCTCAGGGCCGTCGCCGTGCGCGGAAAGAACCATTGTCGCCCCGGAGCCGTAGGCGAGCTCGAATACGCGGAATTTCTCGTCTGCAAGGGATTCGGGCTCAGGAACTGGAGCTGGCTTGGCGGTTTTTCGCGTGGAGGCGCGGCGGGTGGCGGGAGGCGGGGGAGGGGGCTTGAGACCGAGGGCTGCGCGTGCGACGTCTTCCATCGCTGCCTTCATCTTGTCTTCGTCTCCCGGATTGGCCCACTTGAACTCCCAGGTGTGTTCAGGGTGCGATTTGGAGTCAGAGACAGCTACCGCCTGCTCCATCTCCGGTGGAAAGCCGAGGAGGCTGGGCAGAACTTCGAGGCCGTTGGCACCGCTTTGTTTGCCTCGCATCAGTTTGGGCCGGTCGGGGTCCGTGAAGCTGCCGTGGTCGCCATCGCTCTCAGCATCAGTGTGTTTGTGCAGGACAGGGTCACTTGATTCGTCGGCGGCCTTCTGCTTGTGTAGTGTCGGGCGGTCTGGATCTGCCGCGGGAGCGGGATCGGTGCTTGCGTCTTCTTGCTTAGGCTTATGAAGGGTAGGCCGATCGGGATCCGGCGAGGGGCCAGAGGTTGAGGCTGTGGAGCCGGGCTTGCCGCCTGAATCTTTGTGCTTCCGGTGCAGGACAGGCTTATCGTCATCCGCGTCGAAGCCGGTATCAACGACGGGTTTGGGTGGCGCAGGCTTTGCTGAAGGCATGGCTTTCCATGAGCCATATCCGACCCACATTCCCATTTCCTGGGCTGCGTTTTTCACGTCGAAGAGACCGATGGGGGCGCCGTTCCTCTGAAGTTCGTACTCTACTTCTCCGGCAAGCGCCATCGGATGGGGACGCGCCATGTAGATGCTGGCGTCATGGAGGTTCTGACCGTCGTAGATGGTGACGGGGACGAGGCGGCTCTTCTTCGGCTTGCCGATGTCTCCGGTCCACTCCAGAACTGCGACTGCGCGGAGCGTCGGGGCATCTTTGGATTTCTTCTCGATCTGACCGGGGTATTGGGCAATTGCTGCAGAGGCGATCAACGCCGTGACGAGAGCGGTCGATGTTCGCTTGATTGAAACTGCGTTGCGGCGGCGCGGTGACACAGGGCGCGCCTCTCGGAAATAATGCAAACGAAACAGACTTGCCAAATGTTTATCCACCATACTGACGATACGAGGAAACTCCTATGGAAGTGAACCAGAAGGTCGCCGATTTTACCCTGCAGACAGACGAAGACGAGACAGTAAGCCTCTCAGACTACAAAGGGAAACCGGTGGTGCTGTTCTTCTATCCGCGCGCGGATACTCCGGGCTGTACGATCGAGGCCTGCGGCTTCCGGGATGCTTTCAAAAAGCTCCAGAATGCGGGTGCGGTGGTGCTTGGCATCTCGCGAGATACGCCGAAGGCTCAGGCCAAGTTCAAGGCCAAGTACGACCTGCCTTACACACTCCTTGCTGATGTAGACGAGAAAGTCTGCAATCAGTTTGGTGTGATGAAGGAGAAGAACATGTACGGCAAGAAGGTCTGGGGGATCGAGCGGACTACTTTCCTGATTGGGCCCGACCAGAAGCTCATTCATGTCTTTCCGAAGGTGACGCCGGAAGGTCATGCCGAAGAGGTACTTGCGCTGCTGAAGGAATGGAACAAAAAGCAGAAGTGAGCGCCCGTCGACGATCTGATCTTCCGGGGCAGCTTATTCCGAGGGCGTTCTTCGAGCGGCCGCCTGAGAAGGTGGCGCCAGGCCTTCTGGGGAAGCTGCTGGTGTCGGTGGATTCGGGCAGGGTTCTGGCGGGGCGGATCGTTGAGGTGGAGGCCTATCTTGGGCCGCACAACGATCCGCCTGATCCGGCGGCGCACTCGTATCGAGGGCCAACACCGCGGAACCTGGTGCTGTTCGGACCAGCCGGGCATTCCTACGTCTACGCGATCTACGGGCTCTACTTCTGCATGAATATCTCCTGCGAGAAGGAGGGGCTTGCGGGGTGTGTGCTGCTTCGGGCGCTGGAGCCGGTTCTGGGTATTGCGGAGATGAGACAGAACCGGGGGCTGGATGAAGACGCGTCCCCGCGCATGATCTCTGGAGGGCCGAGCCGGTTGTGCCTGGCGCTTGGGCTGACGCGGCCGGGACACAACGGGCTCGACGTCACGAACTCCGAGTCGATTCTGCAGGTGCGGGACGACGGATTTCCAAAAGCGGATGTTGTGATAACGCCGCGGATCGGGATCAAGCACGCTGTAGATCTGCCGCTTCGATTTGCGGTGCGAGGGAACTCTTGCGTTTCGGGTCCGCGAAAGCTCGAACAATGGCAATCGAAATAGTCAACTTACCGAACCGGTTCTTCGTCGATACAATAGCTGTCAACTTTGAACCTGCGAGGTCGTCGCACTTGAAGAACGCTTCCCCGTTGCTGATCGCTGTTGCTGCCGCTGCTTTCTCCTTAACAACACTTGCCCAGGATCACCCGTCGCAACCGACAGGGGAGCATCATCATCCTCCCGCCCCGGCACCGACAAACCTGAAGGTGCTTCCTAAGAACCTGACCGGCGAGCAGGTGCACGAAATCATGCACAAGTGGGCCGGGGAACTAGGTACTGAGTGCACGACGTGCCATGCTGTTGACCCGAACCGGAAGATGCCGAATGGACATCCGGCGCTGAATTTCGCGGATGACTCCAAGCCGGAGAAAAACACGGCACGGCTAATGCTCCGGATGGTGCAAGACATTGACAAGAACTATCTGCGCAAGATCAAGGATGAGGATCACCACGACGAGGGCGAGGAGCATGAACATGAGGACGGGCTCTCGTGCGGAACTTGCCACCGCGGACACACTCATCCGCCGAAGTTCATTCCGCCAAAGGAAGATCACGACCACGATCATCCGCCAGCAGGCGCGAAGCCTTAGTCAGCAGTCATTGCCAGCTCTCAGCCGCCAGCTTATCTGGCGGCTTGAGGACCTCGATGTGATCGAGCGTCCTGCCTCCCCCTTTGTCTTGCTACTTGTATTTTCACTACGCGCGTGTTGTCGAATCCTTGTTCCCTCGCTCCCTGTCTTCCTACAATCTTGGAATGTCCTCTGACCTCCTGGGATACGAGCAGGCCGCGTCCATTGTCGCTCAGTATGCACACGCCATCCGCGGGTATGCGCAACAGTGTCGCGAGAAGATCAATCTCGCCTCAGCATCCGGACGGATTCTCGCTTCCCCTCTCCATGCCGACGAAGATCAACCACCTTTTCCCCGCTCTACACGGGATGGGTATGCCTGCCGCGCTACTGAAGTCTCGTCGCGTATCGCACTTCCTGTAGTCGGAATCACTCACGCCGGCGAAGCTCCCGCGGCTCCTCTTCCGGAAAAGTCCGCTTGGGAGATCATGACCGGCGCGCCCGTGCCTGAAGGCGCCGACTGTGTCGTCATGCTCGAACATGTCGAGCGAACCGCGGATACAATCCGCCTTGCTCCATCACGCACCATCGCGTCGGGCGAAAACTTCGTCGCAAGAGGAGCTCAATCGCGCCGCGGCGACCATATCCTCGACTCCGGAGTCTCAATCGGCTCCTCGCAAATCGCTCTCGCCGCCTCTTGTGGTTATTCCGCACTTGAAGTCTTCTGCCGACCCCGCGTGGCTATTCTCACCACCGGGGACGAACTTGTTGCGATTGACTCGACACCCGGCCCTGGTAAAATCCGCAACTCCAATGCACCCATGCTCGCCGCACTCATCCAAAAATTCGGGGCTGACCCCGTCGTCCTCGCCACCGCCGCCGACACCGCGGAGGCCCTCGACTCTGCTCTCGCTCAAGTCGTCCATGCCGACATGCTGCTTATCTCCGGTGGAGTCTCCGCCGGCAAACACGACCTCGTTGAACCAGCCCTCGCCCGCGTCGGTGCGCAGTTTTATTTCACCGGCGTCAAAATTCAACCAGGCAAGCCTCTCGTCTTTGGCGAAATCCCCCGGCGCCCAGAATCGCCGACAGCGCAGGTCTTCTTCGGCCTTCCCGGCAATCCCATCTCCTCCGCCGCAACCTTCCATTTCTTCGCCACTCCCATCCTTGCCGCACTCGCGGGCAGCAACGAGATCCATCCCCGCTTCGTTCTCGCTCAACTCGCACGCGATACCGACCGCAAGGCGAAACCCGGCCTTACTCGCTTTCTCCCCGCTCACTGCACCTTCAATCGTTCCGTCGACGCGCTTCCACAAGTCGAAACCGTTCCCTGGCATGGCTCCGGGGACCTCACCGCCTTCGCCCAATCCAACTGCTTCCTTGTCATTCCTGAAGACAAATCCGGCCTCGGAGCCGGATCCACCGTCCGCATCCTGCTACATTGAGATCAACCTCGCGAGCCTATAGCCTGTCCCGAGCGAAGTCGAACGAACCTTGCTTTTGGGAATCAGTGATTACTCAGAAAACTCAATGCGGGTGCCTCAGGTCTCGATTTTGAGACCTGGGATTCCACAAATCCCAGATAACATGAACAACGAATCCAAACCACCCAAGCTCTCCCACTTCGACGCCTCCGGCACCGCCCGCATGGTCGATGTGAGCGACAAGCAATCCACACGGCGCACAGCCACCGCATCCGCATTCATCGAGCTCTCCGCCGCGGTGCTCGCCGCACTCCCTCAGAACCCAAAGGGCAACCCGCTCGAAGTCGCCCGATTCGCTGGAATCCAGGCCGCCAAGCGCACATCCGAGCTCATCCCGATGTGCCACCCGCTCCCGCTCACCCACGTCGACGTCGAAGCCACCATCGTCGAAAGAGGAGTCAACATCCGCGCCACCGCCGCTACCACCGGCCAAACCGGCGTGGAAATGGAAGCCCTTACCGCCGCCACCATCGCAGCACTTACCGTCTATGACATGACCAAGGCGCTCGACAAATCCATCCTTATCCGTTCCATCCAGCTCGAGCAAAAATCCGGCGGCAAATCTGGCGACTACAAACGCAAGTGAGGGGCTGAGACTATCGGAACAGCTGTGCCCCGTTCATCTACAGCTTCATCGCGATGAGGGGGCCTCTCGCCAATCAGCAAAACACAGCCCACCCCCTGTGTTCCAATGTCCCCATGATGCTTCGCCTCATCCCCAAGGTCTTCTACGACTCCCTGGAAGAGGGTCTCGACCTCTTCGTCAACTGCCTCGGCTTCGAAGTTCGCTATCAGGACGAGGATCTTGCAGTTGTCGAGCGCGACGGCGCAAAAGCCTATGTCGTCGCCAGCCCCGAATTTGCAGCAAAAGACCGTCCCGAAATCGCCATCGAAACTGACAACATCCAGGAGCTTTACGACGAGATCAAGGCGAGGTGTCCGCGTATGCTGCATCCCAACGGCAAGGTTATTCAGAAAAAACCGTGGGGCGCACTCGAGTTCGCCGTTCTCGACAAAAGCACCGTCTGCATCGTCTTCCGCCAATGGTGAAAGGAAAAGCAGTCACCATCGAATCCTGATCGACATCGCAACCCGGTTATCCTGATTTGTGGCCGCAACCTCCACTCCATTCGCCAGCTTCAGGTCCTGGAAACAGCGGCTCAATTGGATTCGACCTGGGTCGATTCGGCTCCGAACAATCCGTCTTCGACACGTCCTGCTCGGCGTTGTCGCAACTCTCGGTCTCGGGTGGGCGCTTGCCGCCATCACGCTTCTCGCGCTTCGCTGGATCGACCCGCCTACCACAGCTGTCCAGATCGAGCGCCGACTGCAGTCCTTGCTGCACGGCCCTCCGTACCACAAGCATTGCCGCTTCCTCCCGATCAACCAGATCTCGCCCGAACTCCAGCACGCAGTCGTAGCTGCTGAAGATGCGCGCTTCTACCAGCATCACGGATTCGACTGGCACGAAATCCAAATCGCCGCCGAAGACGATCTTGAAGGAACGCGCAGTCGCGGAGCCTCCACCATCACCCAGCAACTCGTCAAAAACCTCTTCTTCGGAACCGGACGCTCTTACCTCCGCAAAGGCGCCGAGTTTGTCCTCGTACCCGTCGCTGAACTCGTTCTCGGCAAGCGGCGCATTCTCGAGCTCTATCTGAATGTCGTCGAATGGGGACCCGGAGTTTACGGAGCAGACGCAGCCGCCCACTATCACTATCGGGCCTCCGCTCGCAGCCTGGATCGCGACCAGGCCGCAAGGCTCGCTGCGATTCTCCCATCCCCGCTTCGCCGTCGCCCTGCGCGCATGACCCGCTACAGCGCCCTCATCCAGGAACGAATGCACCAGATGGGCTGGTAGTCAAGGCGACCCTCGCGAATCATTCCGGGAGCGGGTCAGCTACCTGCGAGTACTCCAATCCGAAACCGCCTTGACAGGCCATTGTGTTCGGTCGGATTTACGTCGGCAGCAATTCTGGACTTCGAAGCTGGAATCCACAATGCACCCGGCAGACTCCGAATTGGTACTTGCCTTTCCCTCCCGCCGAAGCCCATCATTTCTTGGCTCTCCCCAAAACCTTGTCAAGCCAGCTTCGACGGCTGGAACACTGCGGAGCACGTAACGTATGTGGAACTTCTTCCTGCACATCTTCTCAACGGATTTCATGCCGCACGGCTTCTGCTACCGCTGGGCTCCAGAGGTGCTCTGGCTCAACGCCGTTGCGGACGTCATCATCACCCTCTCCTACTACATGATTCCCCTTGCTCTCGCTATCTTTGTGAGAAAGCGCCCTGATGTTCCGTTCCACTGGATGTTTGTGATGTTTGGATTATTCATCTTCGGTTGCGGCACAACGCACCTGATGGAGGTCTGGACCATCTGGCATCCTGCCTATCGGCTTGCAGGCTTCGTCAAAGCCATCACCGCAGCGGCTTCGGCAGCGACCGCGGTGCTATTTCTCAAGCTGATCCCCCAGGCCATGGCAATTCCGAGTCCGGCTCAATTACGCACCGCTAACGCAAAGCTGGCGGAGGAAGTTCAAGCCCGGCAGCGTCTGGAGCGGGCGATGCTGGATGTGAGTGCACGGGAACAGCGTCGTATAGGCCAGGACCTCCACGACGATCTCGGGCAGCGCCTCACCGGCATCAGCCTCATGTCGAAATACCTCGAAAACAGTTTGGACAAGGGGCACCGCCCTGAATCCGCAGAGGCCGGAAAGATCGTTTCGTTGATCACCGAAGCAATCCAGAGAACGCGGGAGTTGGCTCGAGGCATGGCTCCAGTGCTCATTGGAGACGATGGTCTCTGGTCGGCTCTCGCGCGAAACGCCGACGAGATATCAAAGACAGCGCACCTGGAGTGCCGCTTCGAGTCTGAGCCGCCTGTACTGATAACCAGTCAAGAGGTGGCGTACCATCTCTATTACATCGCGCAGGAAGCGCTTAACAACGCCATAAGGCATGCCAAACCATCGGCGATTTCGATCAGCCTTTCCTCAAACGGCCCCTCAGGCACACTCATCATTCGCGATGATGGAGTCGGATTCGATCCGGACCAGGTTGCGGACAAGTTTGGGCGCTACACCATGGAGAACCGGGCAAAACTTATCGGAGGCGCTCTGGAAATTAAGTCTCAGAGAACTGATGGCACTACCGTGACTTGTACCTTCCCCATGCCCTGACTTTCGTCCACACTCCTGCCCACAGAGTTTCAGGGTACAATTCCGCACATTGCATCTGCGGCCGTCGTGAAGATTCCGAGAGGCCGTCCACTCCGGCTCCCGTTCGTTGGTTCCGGCATCTCAATCGAAACCGGCACGAAAGCTCTCCGGCACAGAGAAGCGAAGAGGAGTTTACGAAAAATGAATCGACTCAACGTTGCAGTGTTGGCAATGGTTGCTTTTGCGGCGTTCTCAAATGCTCTGGCTTGGACACAGTCAACAGCAGCGCCAATTGCGTATGTCTATGTACAAACCACCAGCGGCGTGCTCCTGTACGACGAATCCGCAGATGGCCGCCTGACGCTCGATTCGGCATCGCCGTTCAAGACTGCCGGTCAACTGATTGGCAGCACCGGCAGCTACGTCGTGACACTCGGCCAGACCCTGGTCCACCTTTATCCCGTGACTACGAAAGGGCGGATTGGCGCACAGGCTGCTCAGGTGACCATGGCGAAGTACACAGATGGTCAATGCGGTTCTCCAAGAAGCGGAGTGCTTGATCATACCGGACAATACGTCGAGATCTTATTCAACCCAACTTACAATGCCACCCAGCCCTGCACCGCATACCAAACCTACAAGATCGGCAAGAGCACAGGCACATTGACGTTCGTGGGGTCCGCCGAGGCTGACTCCAATATCGGCAATGTGCTTGGCCCCGTTGCCCAGACATCCAACAACCGGTTCGGGTACGCGATCGATGTCAACCTCCCAGAGGTGCGGCTTGCCGGGTTCGTTCGCGAGAGCGCGGGAGCGTTGACCAACCTGGACTTCTCGGAGTCGGATCCTGAGCCGCCACAGCCCTACGACTACTATCCACTGCAGGTGACCGAAGCGCCGAACAACAGGCTGGCAATGGCACTTGGCACCGTCAAGTTCCTTGGCTCGCCTGACGTCGCCGACGGCCCCGTTCAGCTTGCCAGCTACACCGTGGATAGTAGCGGCAACATCTCTTCCACCAACACCTCGGACAAGATGCCGACACCGGACGTCGGTCCAACGCTGTTGCGAATTTCGCCAGGAGGCGGCCTCCTCGCGGTTGCCGGAGGCGCTTGCTCGTGGTGCATGCTCTTACCCGCCACCGGAGTGTCCGGGCTTCAGATCTTCCGGTTCAACGGAGCGAATCCCATCACGCATTACACGGGTGTCCTGACAAAAGATCCGATCGAGCAGATGGAGTGGGATAACTACAGCCACTTGTTTGCGCTGAGCAAGGAGACAGGAAAGATTCGAGTCTACCGAGTGACGACCAGCAGCTATAGCCTCATTCCCGGTTCGCCAATGACAATCAAGGGAGCGAACGGAACAGGGCCCAATGGGCTTGTCGTGGTTTCTTTGAAATAGGGAATGCACCGAGGTCCTTCCCGGCGACTCGCGGAGCCTTTTTCCCTTATCGGCAGATCTCTTGTGACCGTGGCGACGTCACAAGTTGCAGGGGATCGCATCTAAATGCTTGGATGTTGAAGATTATTTATCTGCTATTCCTGTTGGGCCCCATCGTTTTAGTCGCCGAGAGCGCAGAAGGTGTTGGGGCGAATCTGTACAAGATGCGGTGCGCGACGTGTCATGAGAGCGATACCGTTCGCCTTCCGCCGCGCTCGCAGATGAAGGATCTCACCAGCCAGGCGATTCTGGGCATTCTGGAAAATGGCGTGATGCAGAAGCAGGCTGCGGCGATGTCGCATGGCGACCGCGTGGTCCTTGCGCAATGGCTCGGACGCAAGACGAGCACGACGGTGGATGCGGATCACCTCACGAATCCCTGCTCGAAGAGCGGCGTGACGGGAGGTCTGGACCCGATGGCGTCATGGACGTCGTGGGGTGGCGGAGTTGCGAACCGGCGTTTTCAATCGGGGGGCGCTGCGCAACTGACAGCGAAGGACACTGCGCGGCTCAAGTTGAAGTGGGCATTCGCGGTGCCGAATGCGACGTCAATGCGCTCGCAGCCGGTTGTTTATAACGGGCGAATCATTGTGGCAGGCGGAAACCTGCTCTATTCGCTGGATGCGCAGAGCGGGTGTGCGTACTGGGCGGCGGAACTGCCTGTGGGTGCGCGGAGCGGGATCACGATTGGTGCCGCGGGCGGGAAAGAGCTGATCTTCTTCGGCGATCATGCCGGGGGTGTGCAGGCCTTCGACTTCGACACGGGGAAAGCCGTGTGGCAGAGCAAGATGGATAACCACTTCACTGCGATGGTGACTGGCACGCCTGCGTACTACGACGAGAGGCTGTATGTGCCGGTCGCCTCTTACGAAGAGGGAGCGGCTGTAGCGCAGGACTACGTCTGTTGCACGTTTAGAGGCAGCGTGATGGCTATCGACGCGGCGACAGGAGGGGTGCTCTGGAAAACCTACACGGTACAGGAGCCGGATGCGGTCACGCATGTGAACAATCGGGGAGCGAAAAGCACAGGACCTTCCGGGGTGGGCGTGTGGTCGGCTCCGACGATCGATGAAGAGAAGAAATTGCTGTATGTGACGACAGGCGATAACTATTCGGACCCAGTAACGGACAAGAGCGATGGATTGATTGCACTGAGGATGGATACCGGTGCGATTGAGTGGTGGAAGCAGTTCCGCAGTGGCGATGCATTCAACAACGCGTGCATGGATGAAGAGAACAAGAACTGCCCTGATGCTAAGGGCCCCGATTTCGATTTTGGCTCCTCCTCGATCATGGTGGGATTGTCGAATGGAGGACGTGCGCTGATTCTGACGCAGAAGTCGGGAGCTGTTTACGCGATCGATCCTGACAAGCAGGGCGAAGAGATCTGGCACGCGCAGATCGGTAAGGGAGGAGTGCTGGGAGGAATTGAATGGGGTGCTGCAGCCGATGGTGGAAGAGTGTACGCTGCGATCTCCGATGAGGCATTTCTCGAGTCGGGCAAAGAGAACGACCTCGATCCGAATACGGGTGGCGGGATGTTCGCACTTGATCTCGACGACGGCGAGAAGACCTGGGAGACGCCAGCCAATCCGTGCGATGCGCACCGGCCTTGCAGTCCGGCACAACAGGCAGCGGTCACCGTTGTTCCCGGAGTGGTGTTCTCCGGATCGATGGATGGACATCTCCGCGCGTACGGGACGGATGACGGCGAGGTTCTATGGGATTACGACACCGCCCATGACTACAAGACGGTGAATGGCGTCGAGGGGCGCGGCGGCTCACTGGATGTTGCCGGTCCGGTGATTGCGGGAGGCATGGTGTTTGCGATCTCGGGATATGACCAGGCAGGAGCGGCGCCGGGAAATGTGTTGCTGGCCTTCAGCGCGAGGTGAGACAGGGACCGAGGGAACCAGGGAACAAGGGAACAAGGGAGCGAGGTTACGACGGGAAGAGGCCCTGGGCCAGGAACTTTCGCATGCGTAGGACCGGTTCCTGGGGGGGCGATGCAAGAAGGAAAGGGCGCGCCCATTGGGCGCGCCCTTTTTAAGTCAGGAGATGCAGCAGGCTTATTTCTTTCCGGCTTTGTAGCTGGAGTTAACTTTCTGCCCGGCTGAGTCGAGGATGCCCTTGACGTCGGCGGAGTACGGGCCGTTGGGATCGAGCTCGAGATACTTCTGGTAGGCCTCGCCGCAGCCCGGAGGCAGGACGATGCGGGAAGTCTTCGGGTCGACGGTGGCTTTGCTGATGAGGGCCTGACCCTTCAGGTAGTACGGGATCGGATCCTGAGCGTTGGCGGCGATGGCCTTGTCAGCGGCCGCAGCCTGGCCGTCTGTGTTGCCGATCTGGGAGAAGATCACGGCTTCATTTTTGTAGTAGAACCCAGCCTTTGTAGGATCGATCTTCACCGCGGCATCGTACGCAGCGTTCGCCTGATCAACCTTGTTGGTGCGGGCGTAGATCTCACCAAGGCCTGCGTTGACGAGTCCCTGGATATCGGGGCGGGGCTTCTTGGAAGCAGCGTCGAGTTCGAGAGCCTTTTTATAGGAGGTCTCGGCTTCGTCGTACTTCTTCAAACCCATCTGTCCCTGTCCGAGATACGCCCAGAGGACGGACTCCTGTGGACGGAGTTCGGTGTCCTTCGTCATGAGCGTGACGACGTCGGTGTACTTGGCCGTCTTGATCTCGGTCTCTTTTGCCGCAACGTCGGTCTTGGCAGCCGAGGCGCCGAGTTGCTGGACGGCGGCCGCATGCGCGGTGTCAGCATCGTGGATATCGGCGGTGACGGTCTTCAGATCGGCATTGAGATTCTTGATAACCGCGTTTGCCTTGAGAGCTTCGGAGTTGTGCTTCTTCATCTCTTCAAGCTGCTTGCGGGTCTCTTCCGGAAGAGTTTTTACGTACTCCTCACGCGACATGTCGTCGTCGGCCGCGGTGTCCTGTCCGGCGACAATCTTTACGTTATCGATCTTGTCGGCGTCCTTATCGGCGGGCATGCCGGGGGTGCGATAGACCAGGGTGTAGGTGCCGGGGGCTGCAGAGCCGGAGTAGTCGCCGTTGGCATCGACCGGGAAGCTGGCGATTTCCTTCTGTCCCTGGTTGAGGCCAACCGTTCCGCCGGTCTGGGGAGCGCCGGTTGGATTGGTGATCTTGCCGTGGATCTTGCCGGTGGGCTGTCCCGCAGCAGGTGCAGCTGCTTCCTGGCCTGCGGCAGGAGCGGGAGCCTGGGCGAGCGCGGGCATCGCGGCAAGGGCCAGCAGTCCAATCCAGAGCGAAAACGTGCGTTTCATATTCTTCTCCTTGGGAGCTTCTGCGAGTGGAAGGCCTCGCGCGCTCGATCGAAAAGTTTCAGTGTAGGTGTCAGACATCGCTAATTCAAATAAACCCGGTCTTCTTCAGTTAGATGCGCCTTCGTACGAAACTCGAATTCAAGGGCGCATCGAGAACACTTTGGAATGGCTGCGGGCGGCGAGCAGCCCTCTATTCGGCACGGTCCAAGGTAAATCCAACGGATACTTCAGCACAAGACCGGGAAAACTGCAGACCGGAATGTGAAGGCGGAATCCCGCGTGCCTTGATGTTAGATGGCGGGCGCGGACCGCAGGTGTGGTCTGCATCACACCCTAGAATATTGGCATGGCAATGACGATTCGACCGGCTGTGGCCGAAGATGTGCCGCAGATTCTTGCGTTTATTCGAGCGCTGGCTGAGTATGAACGCGAGCCGGAGGCGGTGGTCGCGACGGAAGCGGATCTGCTGCGGGATGGGTTCGGGCCGAATCCCTACTACTGGTGCCTTATCGCCGAGCACGATGGCGAGCCGGCGGGTTTTGCGCTTTGCTTCTACAGCTATTCGACCTGGCTGGGACGGCCAGGAGTGTACTTGGAGGATCTGTTCGTCCTGCCCAAGTTTCGCGGCCTGGGAATCGGCAAGGCACTGCTGCAGCGGGTGGCGGGAGTTGCGCTTGAGAAGGACTGCCCTCGTCTGGGTTGGGAGGTGTTGGACTGGAACACGCCGGCGATCGAGTTTTATGCGGCGATGGGAGCGGAGTTTCTGGATACGTGGCGAAATGTGAGAGTGAGTGGAGAGGCGCTGAAAAGATTGGGGAAGCTCGTGATGAGCACCACTCGTTTGCAATGAAGCGGGCGAATGAAGGGCACAGGGACGAGGGTGATGGTGTTCCCACTCATGGCGACGATGAGGCTGTCGACATCAATGGGGCAGAGCTTCGCATGGAACCAGGAGATTGAAGCGGGAAGATGGAGACGCAGTGAAGATTCGGGTGATTGGCGGCGGGCTGGCGGGGCCGGAAGCGGCTCTGACGGCGGCGCGACTAGGATGCCAGGTGGATCTCTACGAGATGCGCGCAATTGTGGATGGCAAGCCGCGACTGACGCCGGCGCACCAGACGATTGAGTTTGGAGAACTGGTCTGTTCGAACTCCCTGAAGAGCGAGTCGCCGAACACGGCTCCGTGGCTGCTGAAGCAGGAGATGCGCCGTGCCGGCTCTGCACTGCTGCGAATTGCGGATGAGACAGCCGTCCCGGCGGGACATGCGCTTGCTGTCGATCGCGTCGAATTTTCGCAGCAGATTGCAGAGGAGATTTCTCGTGAGTCGCGAGTACGGGTGATCCGCGAGGAAGTCACGAGCCTGGATGCGAGAGACTACGCAATCACGATTGTGGCAAGCGGGCCGCTTACATCGGATGCTCTCGGCGAAGAAATCCGGCGAATCACCGGTGCTCAACATCTTTCTTTTTACGATTCGATCTCGCCGATCGTGGATGCCGAGTCGATCGACATGGAGCGCGTGTACTTTGCAGCTCGCTACGACAAGGGAACTGCGGACTACATCAACTGCCCGATGAGTCGCGAGGAGTACGGCCAATTCTATGAGGCTCTGCTTGCGGCGGAGCCAGCGGAGATCAGAGAGTGGGAGAGCTGCGACTATTTCGAAGGATGTCTTCCAATTGAGGAGTTGGCACGTCGCGGGAAAGACACCCTGCGCTATGGGCCGATGAAGCCGAAGGGGCTGCGCGATCCAAGAACGGGACGCGAGCCGTGGGCTGCAGTACAGCTACGCAAAGAGAACGTGCGCGCGGACAGCTATAACCTCGTGGGATTTCAGAATCACCTCAAGTACGGCGATCAGGCACGGGTGCTACGGATGATTCCGGGGTTGGAGAATGCAAAGTTTCTGCGTTATGGGCAGATCCACCGCAACACCTATATATGTGCACCTGTGCTGCTGGATGAGTTTCTTCGTCTGAAGAGCGATCCGCGGATTCTGTTTGCGGGACAGATTTCGGGCGTTGAGGGATATACCGAATCGATTGCGACGGGGATGCTGACGGGTTTGTATGCAGCGGCGTTGGCAAGCGGGCAGGAACCGACCGCAGTTCCGCGCGGCACTGCTCTTGGCTCGCTGGTGCACTACGTTACGCACGCGGAGGCGAAACACTTTCAGCCTGCGAATATCACGTTCGACCTGCTGGTTCCGCTTGAGGAAGAGGTCCGCAGAAAGGTGCGCGACAAGAAGGAGCGACACCGGATGCAGTGCGCGAAGGCGCTGGCGGAGTTTGATGAGTGGTTAGGAGCTTTTGTTTCGAAACCGAGGGATGGTCAAGGAAGAACCCCGGTCCCCAAATGCGAGGGACCGGGGGCACCCGCCGAAGGGATGAGGCACACACTCCAATGAGGTCGGACGGCGTTATGCTTGGTTGTCGGGGTGAGGCAATGAAGTCGTTCGAGCTGCTCTTGGTCGTGCCGGTATTCGCAGTTGCGCAGACGTCTCCTACGGTGATTACGTTCAACCGGGCCGATACGGAGCATTGCCGGGTTCTTGTAGCGAACGGGAAACCGCTGCTGGCGAGCACATACAACGGCACCACGGTTGCTGTTTCAATGCCGGACAACTGGGAGAATGGCGAGTATTCACTCTTCGTAATGGTTTCGCAGAAGGGCGATGGCAGCGCTGAGATCAATCCCAAGGAGATTTACGCGCTCTTTTCGGATCCTGCGCATACGCGGTTATCTTGGTTCGATAAGAAACACGATCTGGACACGCTGGCGAGCATGCGGTCACAGGGCATGGGGCAGCCGGGAGGAGCGCCGGGTGGACCGCCGGGCGGTTTCGGCGGGTCGAATGGAGACAGCAGCGGGGCAAATCCACCGATGACGCATCCTGAGGTGATGGAGAGGGGCGGGCTCGGCGATACAAATCAGAGGTCGAAGTCGGACGAGGAAGCTCGGAACCTGGGGTTGCGGAATGCGGGAGGCACCGGTCCGCAGAGACCGCAGCTCGATCCGGCTCATCCGCCTGCCTTTCTGAAGCACACGACCGTGAAGGCGGGGTCGCAGGCGAGTGGGTACGTATTTGTCCGGAAGCCGAAGGATTTCCGTCAGGAGGTCACCGCCACCTCAATTCTGGGGGAGATCGATATTCCAGTTAATGGCACAGTCTTCCGGTTCTAGCGAGCGGCTAGCGGACGGAACCGGGCTGCACTGTTCTGCGTATCTTCGTGGTAGATTGGGCGTTCCCCCGGAAAGGTATGTATGCGAGCTCTCTCAGCCGCGGAGGCCATCTCTCCTGCCATCAACCGCACTCGCGAGTTTTTGTTCGCGCCGCCGTTCCGTTGGGCAACATTTCTGAAGCTATGTCTGGTCGCGGCGATCACGGAAGGGCTGGGGTCGAATTTCCAATCAAATGGCAGTAAGAAACATTCGAACGGCGATCTCGGCGGGGGTTTGCCAGGAGCGATGCCGTTTCATTTTTCGCCGATGCTGATTGCGGCGGCTGTGGCAATGTCGCTGTTGCTGCTTGTTGTTGCCCTGCTGGTTTTCTACGTGATGACACGGCTGCGGTTTGCGTATTTTCATTGCCTGGTGTCGAACACAAGATTGATTAAGCCGGGATGGAGTTTCTACCGGCCTCACGCGAACCGGTTCTTCCGGATGAATGTGTGGGTTGGGTTATGCTTCGCGCTGATGGTTGGGCTAATGGTATCGCCCTTTATTCCAGGGTTCATCAGGCTGTTCCGGGGAATTCAGGAGGGGCGTGGGCCGGACTTTCAATTGATTCTTTCTCTGGCGCTGCCGTTGATTCCGATCTTCATGCTGATTGTGGTTGCGGGAATCGCGCTCGACATCATTCTGCGTGACTGGATGCTGCCGCATTATGCGCTTGAGGATGCGACGGCGGGGCAAGCTTGGTCCGCCGTGTGGGAGCGCGTACTGGATGAGAAGGGATCTTTCCTTGCGTACGCGGTTCTGCGGATCGTGCTGCCGATCATCGCCTTCATCGGGATCGTGATGGTGCTGTTGATTCCGGGCCTTGTGCTGTTGGGATGTGTTGCAGGTGCGGAGTATGCGGTTCACTCCGCTTTCGCAGATGCGACAGGTGCATCGATGGCGATTGGAGCCATGTTGGAAGTTTTCATCGGCGCGGTCGCTCTCGGATTTGCGCTGGTGATCGGAATCAGCATTGGCGGGCCGGTGAGTACCGGGATTCGCGAGTATGCGCTGGTGTTCTACGGGAGCCGCTATGCGAAGCTGGGCGAGACGCTATTTCCAGCGACGCAGGTTTCGCAGGCTGGATTGCCGGGCGCCCCGGCTGATTAGTAGTGACCAGCCGGAGCGACGCCCGTTGTCTCTGTTGCAGGCTTTGATGTGAAGAGGCAATCAGGCGCGCGTGTGGTGGTCGGCCCATGCGTTCTGAAGCATCTCGGCTGCTTTCTTGACCGGCACGGGCCGTGTTCTCTGCTGATCGCGATATATGGCCCACGCGGCAAGAAACGCAGAGATTCCGACGACGTATAAAGATATGCGAAACATGCTCAGGTTTCCTCCGTGTTGCTGAGGTTCGATGCTGTGCGTCCGGAGAGAGATGCAGGGAGCGAAGAGCCATCCGCATTGACGCAATCCGCAGACTTGCTGGACAGTGATTCGTATTGTGAAACAAGGTTTAGCCTCCTTCGCCTCGTGCGATCTTGAGCGCGGTCTAATCGGGAATGGCAGTCGACTCGCAAGTGTTTGTGATCAGCGACGAGACAACCGTGCGTGCTCCAATTGCGCGCTGCTTCGCGCTCTCCACGCACCTGGCAGTCGTCGAGATGACGCTGGCGATGCGTCCAGTGAGCGGGCGAGTGAAAGGCGCGGTCATTGGTGGCGATACCGTGCTCTGGCGTGGATGGAAGTGGGGACTGCCTCATGCGCACGAGAGTCTAATCGAGGCGTTCGATCCACCGCGCTTCTTTCGCGATCGGATGCTCGCGGGACGTTTCGCTGCGTTTCAGCACGATCACCGTTTTACGCTTCAGGAGAATGGGTTGGTTCTTTTGCGGGACGAAGTGCGGTTCCGGATGAGGTGGGGAGTTGCGGGAATGATGACTGGGCGCGCCCTCGTGGCGCCGCATGTCCGCAAACTGCTACGGGAACGCTTTGCGCTGATCAAGCGTTTGGCTGAGGGCGAGGAGTGGCAGCGCTACGTCAGCTAGCGAACATTTCATTGGGTCACGGTGTCAAACATAGATGGGCGAGAACGTGGGCTTTTCGCGCCCTGCGCAAGGGAACTGGTAGCCTGAGACTGGGAGTGTTCGGATGCGGTGGATAGGTTTTGTTGTATGCGGAGCGGCTTTGCTGGCGGGGGTGAGCCTCAATGCACAGCAGGCTCCCGAGAAAAAACCTTCCCCCATCATGGTTACGACCGGTTCTCCTGCCGCAGCAGGGAAGGTGCCGGATACGAAGGCTGCTCCTGCCAGCGCAGCACCGGTAGTACAGGGGCCTTTGCTTCCGGATGCCTTTGCGGGATGGGTCGCAAAAGACAAGCCGAAGTTAGTTGAAAGCGCCGCGGATCTGGACAGCGCCAATGCGGCGGCTCTGAAGGAGTACGGCTGCAGCGGCGGAATGCTGGGGAGCTACAAGCGGTCGGACGAGACACTGGAAGTGAAGGCGCTGAGCTTCCAGGATGTGAGCGGAGCTTACGGTGCGTATTCGTTCTACCGGCAAAATGGATGGCCCAAAGCCGAGATTGGAACGGGAGGAGCTTCTGACAATAATCACGTTCTGTTCTGGAAGGGCAATACGGTTGTAGACGCGAAGTTCTCGCACGTAGGGCCAATGTCGGCAGGGGAACTGCGAGAGCTGGCGAAGAATCTTCCCATGCCGCAGGGCAACAGAGCTCTGAATCCGCCGATCCTGGCCGCGCTGCCGCAGGGCTCGCAGGAACGACAGACGATGCACTTCGCGCAGGGGCCTGTTGGCTACGCGGGAGCTGGTGGAGTGTTGCCTCCGGAACTGGTGGGCTTCGACAAGGACGCAGAGGCGGTGACGGTCAACTACTCGCTGTCGTCCGGGCCCGCAGTGCTGACGCTGATCGACTACCCGACGCCGCAGATTGCAGAGGCGGAGGAAAAGCGCATTCGGGATTACGTGAAATCGGGTGCCGGGGCGCAGCCGGCATTTACGAAGGCGCTGCAGGACTCCGACCAGGCATCGCTCGAGGTGAGACGGAGTGGACCGATCGTGGCGCTCGTGAGCGGTGATGCCATTCCCGATGAGAGCCACAAATTGATCGCACAGGTGCACTACTCGGCAGACCTGACCTCGATACCTCAGTCGCACGAGTCAGAGGTGTCGAAGACGAGCCGGTTCCTGATGGGTGTCGCCTCACTGGTAATCATCGGATGTAGCGCTGCCATTCTGCTCGGGTTCTTTCTTGGTGGGGGCAGGGCGCTCTACCGAGTTGCGCGCGGAAAGCCGGTGTCGTCAGTCTATGAAGCGGAGTTCATCCGGCTCCATCTTGAGGACTGAGACCGGCGCTGGAACTGGGCGGGTTGTGCATCAGAACGGTAAACGCCCCCTTTCTTCTGTGGAAAAGCGGAGCTAAACCCTAGAAAACACCGAAAAAACAGGCCATTTCCAGCACTGTTTCAGGCGAAGATGGGGCGAAGACACTTGAACAACTTCCTGCATTAGGCAGTTTGTATCTAATTGAATTTAAGTAGTTTATTATGTACCGGATTTATTCTTGACACTCCGTTCCCCCGACCCTACTATGCAGCCAGAAAGTTCTGATGGTTTTGCCTCCGTTGGAACTATTCTCCCTAGGAAGGAGCTGCCCTGTTGCCGGGCGGCTCTTTCCGCGTTTAGAGCCTGCTTTTTGGACAGGGCCCGGGTCCCCCTCATCGATCCCGCCCGGACCGTCACGAAAGGCGTCTGGCTCACGACAAATCTCTTCTGACTTCCGAGTGCAATGTGGGAGGCTCGACTCGCTGAGCTAGGGCGGCAGTCAGCGCAGCAAGGAGGCTCGAAGTGAGGCGTTTGAAGCTGGGTGTGATGGTGGCGTTGATATCCGTCACGGCAGTCGCTGTAGGCCAGCAGGCGCAGAATTTGCCGCTGGCCGACGGGTCGGGCATGGAGGCCCATGGGGTGAAGTTCGCTCCGGCAACCTACCAGGGCCGGAAGGCGGTTCTGGTGACCACGCTGTCGAATGAGGACAAGGCGGGATTTGCGCTTCTGCCCGGGACGGATCTTCAGGATGGGACGATCGACGTCGATGTAGCGGTGAAGGTGCTGACGCCTCCGGGTGTGCGGATGCCGGGCTTCACGGGATTGATGTTCCGCTCTAAGCAGGATGGATCCGAGTACGAGCTCTTCTATCTGCGGCCGAAGAATGCGCTGGCAGAGAACCAGGCGCAGAGGAATCACGCGCTGCAGTACTCCGCTGAGCCGGGATACGGATGGTACAAGCTGAGACGCGAGTGGCCCTTCGTCTACGAGAGCTATGGGGAAATCGAGACGGAGAAGTGGACTCACCTCAAGATCGAAGTGGCCGGTCGGGTGGCTCGGCTGTATGTGAATGGGTCGGCGAAGCCGGGCCTTGTGGTGGATGGGCTGAAGGGAGCCAATCTGCATGGCGCGATCGGCCTGTGGGTGTACCCGCAGGAGGAGTCCTACTTCACGAACCTGAAGATCACGCCAGCGCCGGCTGCTCCGATCAAGAATGGCTCGGATGCAAGCGGGATGTGGGATGTGAAGGCGGGAACCGATGCCATTGGATTCGAGACTTCGTTGAAGCTGACGCGCGATGGAAACAAATTGAGCGGGACTGCAGAGCTAGAGCCGGGAAAGACGGTTCCGGTGACTGGAACTTGGCGGGATGGATATGTGGAGTTATCGTTTCCGTTTGAATGGCCTGAGGGAATGAACGATGGTGCGCCCGGTCCGACAACTGCCTTCATGGATGGCTGGATCGATGGCGATAAAGCAAAGGGGCGCATCCGCGTCGAAGGACGTGCTGACGGAATGTGGACGGGGACGAAGAAGACGGAGAGTACGAAGGGGAACTAGGGCTCAATTGAGTCTGCGGGTTTGTCGGGAATCGGATCGGACCAGGTGTGATCACAGGATTCGCAGAGCCAGTTGTTGGAGGGCTCGACGGATTCGAGGGTGGGGTCGGGCGCGCCGCATTTGGGACAGGTAGGGAGTTCATATTGCGGAGTTGAAGCTTCTTCGTGCAGCTGGTCGATGATGTCCTGGGGTATTGGCTGCTCGAGGATGACTCGAGCGTGATCGAGCTGATCTGCACCAACATTGATCTGGATGTCACCTACGCCAAGTTCGGTCCAGGGAACCACAAATCGGGCGCCGGGGCGTTGAATCCAGGAATCTATCCCTGCGCGGCGCAACATCTCTGATCGCGCTGCAGCTTCGTCGATGGACTCGCAACGACAGAGTGCGACTTTCCACGTGTAATCGAGAACTCCGTCTTTTCCGGACGGATCGAATTCACGATCGGCCGCCGTGCCGTACTCCTGGACCCAATGCGTTGCCGGAACGCTCCCATCAAAAGGGGTCCTCAGTTGTTTCGCCTCCGCTCCAGCGGTGATTCCTCGCTTCTTCAGTTCTTCGCGGAGGATTTCCTGAGCGTTGGGCGTGAGGTCGCTAATCTGATTCGCAAGTTCTTCGATCTCGATATCGCCCATCTCGCTGTAGAGCGTAGAGAGGCGACGCCATTCTTCGACGGGGTCTGTCGGCATGGGGAGCAGTATACGAGAAGCAGGGACCGAGGGAACGAGAAGCAGGGAATAAGGGACCAGGGATTAAAGATTTGGCCAGACCAGCTGGTGGAAGAGCTTATCCATCTGCATCGGGTTCTCTTTTTCGCCGCGGTCGAGCCACCAGCGGAGAAGCGCGAGCATGCTGCCGGAGAGGGCGGTCGCTCGGGCGGCAAGTTCGCGCGGCGGAGTGTCTTTGAGCCGACCGGATTCGATGAGACGGCGCTCGATGCCGCGAGCGAAATGACCTTCGGCGAGTTCATAGAAATCCTTTACGTGACCGGAGTCGGTGAGGACGCGGTAGAGAGGATTGTGATTGCCTATATGCGCGAAGAGTTCGGCAACAGGGACGACGCGGTGCGATCTGTCTTTGCGATCGCTGAGAACATTGCTCATGGTTTCGCAGAACATATCGAGCTGGCTCAGGAGCAGGTCGCCGATGTCGGTGTAGTGGAGATAGAAGGTGGAGCGTCCAACGCCGGAGCGGTCGAGCACGTCCTGCACGGTGACGTCGGCGATGGGCTTCTCGATAACGAGATTGAGAAGTGCGGTGCCGAGTTGCATGCGCGTGCGGCGGACTCGGGCGTCGGCATTGCGCATCGACTCGGGCTCGATGGCGGACAGCGTGTCGACCGGGCGCGAGAATTTTTCGCTGAGCGCTAGGGTCTCGCGGCTCTTCTTTGGCGCATTCCTGGACATCGCCGGCCTCTTTGTTCAGCAACGCGCGTTGAGCTCTCGACGCGCAGGAGATTCCTGGGTACAGTCCGAATCATAGGCCTGAAGAGGCACTTGTCGTAGGCAAAAAGGAGGTCACGTTGGTGAAGAAAGCTGGATGGCTTGGACGAGCGGTGCTGGTGGGATTAACGGCGTTCGCGGGGCTTGGATTGGTATCTCCCACGATCGCGCAGGAGAAGGCGGTACCTCCGGAACACGCGATGGTGATGCCCGACTTGGATCAGCATCTGAAGATGCTGAGCGGGAAGCTCACACTCACGGCAGAGCAGCAGGAGAAGGCCCGACCGATCTTGAAGGAAATGCAGGACGGGTTGCAGAAGGTTGGCGAGGATAAGAGCCTGACGCCTGACCAGATGCATGCGCAGATGCATTCGACCATGATGAAGGCGGACAAACAGCTGCGTGAGTATCTGACTGATGAGCAGAAGACGAAACTGGATGCGATGGAGGCGGAGATGCACCATCCGCATGCAGATCAGGGATCGGCGGATAGTAAGTAGGGAATAGATATTCGGGCCAGAAATCGAACTGCGGAAGAGAATCCGCAGTTCGATTTTGTTTTGGAGACTAGAGGGTGACGAGGGGGCCGGCGAGTTCGGGTTGGCAGACCGCGGGGGTGTCGGGCGGGACCCAGTTTTTAGGCTGGTAGATGCAGCAGGGTTCCTGCGAGAGCGGATCGCCGGTGATGGCGTAGGCGCGTGCGCGAGAGCCGCCGCAGATCTCCTTGTACTCGCATGCGCCGCACTTTCTTTCAAGACGACTGGTGTCGCGAAGAGCTTTGAAAATCGGCGCGTTCTGGTAGATGTTGGCAAGCGAATCCTCGCGTATGTTGCCGGCGTGGATCGGAAGGAATCCGCTGGGATAGACGTTGCCCACGTGGGAGACGAAGAGGAAGCCTTTGCCGTCGTTGACGCGACGCGTCATCCAGTTCTTGGTGCGGGTCTTGGCGTCGGCTTCGGGAGCGCCGGGCTCGTATTCTCGGGAGACGTTGGCCGGGTGTGAACCGGGGTGTCCGTGGCCCTTCTTCTTCTCTTCGAGGTTGTGCTGGAGAAGGTAGCGGCGATAGTGCATCGCTTCGGTGGTCTTGATCTGGAAGCTGACCCGGTTGGATAGCTCGTAGATCTTTCCAAAGACCTGTTCGAACTCGTCTCCGCTAAGCAGGTCGTTAAGCTGGCCGCGTCCGACAGGAACGAGAAAGAACACGTTCCACATGACGATGTTCAATTTTTCGAACAAGGCGCAGAGGTTGTCGAGGTCCTGCGCGTTGTGTCGGCTGATGGTGGTGTGTACCTGGATGGGGAGTCCCGCTTCGCCTGCCCACTCGACTGCCTGAATCGTGCGGGCCCACGCTCCGGGGAGTCCGCGAAACGTGTCGTGAATCTCCGGTGATGAGCCATCGAGGGAGATGCCGAGGCGAACGACTCCGGCCTCTTTCATCTTGAAGATGGCGTCGCGCGTGAGCAGAGGGGTGGCGCTGGGCGTGACGGCGACTTTGACGCCCTTTTCGTCGCAGTAGCGAATGAGCTCGTAGAGGTCGGGACGCTTGAGCGGATCGCCGCCGGTGAAGACGAAGATGGGGATGTGCATCGCGGCGATCTGGTCGATGAGTGCCTTGCCTTCGGAGGTCGAGAGCTGATCGGGGTGCGCGATGGGCTGGGCAGCTGCGCGGCAGTGCTTGCAGGCAAGATCACAGGATTGTGTGACTTCCCAGATGGCGAGGAATGGCGCTTCGTCGTAGTTAAGCCCGCCGCGGGCGGGTATGTGGTGCATCGGTTGTTGCATCGTTCGGCCTCCAACCTCCAGGAGCGGCTTTCAGAGACAGTGAGTAAGCGCCCCTTGTCGCATTCAGGAGACCACCACCGGAATGGGGCAATCAGTGATTCAGATCACCAAATTGCGATGAATATTCATCAGACTGGGACTGCGGTCACTAGACAAAAAATTGGTATGGGTACAAAATCCAGCTAACTGAGAGGTTCTCCCGCCGTCATTTGAGGTTGAGGACCTCTGCCTTGACCGTGATCGGCTGAAGGCTGCAAGAGTGATTTAAATCACCTTTTTCTGTGGTCCAGAGCACTGATCGAGGCGTCCAACGGGCCTAGTATCTTTCATCACCTCGAAGGAGGTTTCCCATGGCCATCAAGGCGGGTTGGAGCAAGCCTTCCACCATCCTGTTCGCAACGGAAATTCCGGCGAATGAGCGCGCGTTCAACTTCGCACTTGCGGAGGCGCGTGAATCTGCAGCCGATCTCATTCTGTTTCATGCGTACGACACGCTGGTGGTGGCAGCGTCAGAGACTTCGGGGATCCGCTACTACGATTACGCAGCGGCCGCGCGCGCCGACATCAAACATCTGGACCCGCTGGCCGAGCGGGCTCGCAATGCTGGAATCAAATGCGAGGTGGTGGTCAGGCCCGGGCTGGCGGCAGATCAGATTCTTGAGTACGTACGGCAGCGCCCGATCGATCGAATTGTGATGGGAACGCATTCGCCGGGGCCGATAGGAAAACTGCTGGTTGGGTCCGTGGCGGAAGCGGTGCTGCGCAGTGCGAACGTGCCGGTGTTCACGATAGGGCCGGAGGTAGTTGACGGAGCATACAGGAATTTTTCGACTCGTACAGTCCTCTGTGCTGTAAGCCTGATCGAAAGCAGCTATGTGATCGCGACATTCGCCGCTGAAGTGGCATTGCAGCACGATGCGCGGCTAATCCTCCAGCATGTAATCCGGCCGCAGGATCGCGCCGAAGTGCTGGCAGGACGGACGATTGAAGAGATCGAGTCCGATGTGCTGTGCCTGATACCGGAGGAGATGCGGGACCGGATCTCGATTCAGACCATCGTGGTTCCGGGCGATCCGACGGAAGAGTTACTGTATCAGAGCCGGGCCCAGCAGGCTGACCTGATCATTCTGGGTGCGCATGGGGCGTCGGCCTTTGCCGCGATAGCGCGGCATGGGATTGTCTACAAGGTGCTCGCGCATTCGCACTGCCCGGTGATTACGCTTTCGCCGGCGGTGCTGGCGGAGAGCGGCGTGCTACATCACAAAGAACATGCAGCAGAGAGTTTTCTGGCAGGCGTGTTCTAGAGATTACCGGCACACGGGATCCATGGCTTGGGACATTGGGGCAGCCGGGATCACCGCAAAACCAACCGGACGCGACGCCGGGTGGATTCAATCCAGGGTGCGGAAGATTCCACCCGGCGGGGCCGGTTCTTGACTTGAATCTCTTCAGTTCGCCGTGCTGAAGCCCGGCCCAGCTCACCGTCGCATCCGACCCAATCGGGCCCTTGGATGGGCTCCCAATCTTTGTTAGTGGAACCAGCGAAGAGCAACTGCGGGTCCCTCGGCTCCCGTTGGTCGCCCGGCATGACAGTCATTTTTGTCGTGCGGGGCCCGATTCACCCGTGGGGCGGGAGATGTGTGGCGCTGTGAGGCGGGACTTTGTTGTGCAGGGTTGTTTTGCGCAGAGGACGCCGGTGATGCCTTTGCCTTCGGTAATGGTGAAGATGCGGTCGATGGCGGGGAGTTTGACGGTCTCGTTGGCGCCTGAAGGCCAGTGAATCTCGGCGGTGCCTGCGTCGGTGGCGTCACCGAGCCCGAAGTGAGGCCGCTGGTCGTTCGAAGAGATGAAGCTGCCACCGCTCATGACATCTTCGCGCTGCCTGATGCCGTTGGCAGTCAGATAGATTGTTGCGCCGACGGCGTCGCGGGGACTGGTTTTGCCGTTTGCAGCGTTGCTGCCACCGATGAGCTTGAGTTCAACCCAGTGATGCTGATCGGGATCGACGTTTTTGAGCAGGACCGGCGGGCCGTCGATGGGGTTGATGACGACGTCGAGCTTTCCGTTGTTGAAGAGATCGCCGAATGCCGCGCCGCGGCCTGAGGTGAGAGTGGCGAGGCCTGAGCCTTTCACCGCGGGAACGTATTCGAACTTTCCGTTGCGGAGATTGCGGAAGAGGATCGGGCGCTGAGCGAACGTCGTTCCCCAGTCGTGTTCGTCGACCTGGGGATAGACGTGGCCGTTGATCATCATGATGTCTTTCCAGCCATCGTTGTCGAAGTCGGGAAAGCCGACGCCCCATCCGACGAAGGGAACGGGGACCTGCGCGATGCCTGCCTCACTGCCGAGTTCGGTAAAACTGCCTTCTCCATCGTTGTGGTACAGGGTTTTGTAGTCATCGGAGAAATCGGTGACGACGAGGTCGACGCGGCCGTCGTTGTTGTAGTCGCCGACGCCAAGTCCCATCGAAGCGATTTCGCGGCCATCATTATTGAGGGCGAAGCCTGAGACGTAGCTGCGATCCTCGAAGGTGCCGTCACCTTTGTTGAGATAGAGATAGTTGGGATTGGAGTCGTTGGCGACGAGAAGATCGGGGCGGCCGTCGTTGTTGACATCGACGAAGATCGTGGTGAAGCCGTAGTAGTGGCCGGGATCGGCGACGCCGGCTTTCACGCTGACGTCGGTAAATGTACCGTCGGCGTTTTGATGGAAGAGATGATCGCCTTCGCCTGGCAGTCCGCGCGGTCCGCACATCACGGGGATGCCGTGAAGTTGGCAGAAGGAGAAAGCAACGCCGCCGGTGTTTAGCGACTCGGGCTGATGGTTCAAGTCGTAATGAACGTAGCCGGAGATGAAGAGATCGAGACGTCCATCGCCATCGTAGTCGCCCCAGGTTGCGCCGTCGGACCAGTTGCCGAGGGTGATGCCGGCTTTTTCTGCGACGTCAGTAAATGTTCCGTTATGGTTGTTGCGGTATAGGCGATTGTGACCGAAGTTGCCTACGAAGATGTCGGGCCATCCATCGTTGTCGTAGTCGCCGATAGCTACGCCAAAGCCCCAGCGATCGTTTGCCACGCCGGCTTTCGAGGCAACGTCATTGAATGTGCCGTCGTGGTTGTTATGAAAGAGTGAGGCGTGGGGCGAAGTCTTCTTGCCGGAGAGAGCTTCATAGGTTGAGCCGTTGACGAGATAGATGTCGAGCCACCCATCGTTGTCGTAGTCGATGAGGCCGACGCCGGAACCGTCGGTCTCGAGGATGTACTTCTTCTGCTTTGTGCCCATGACGTGTTGCCATGTGCTCAGGCCCGAGGCTTTGGTGGCGTCCTCGAAGATGATCGGACCTTTTTCAACGGTACCGCCGGCGGTGATAGGGCGCTTGTGTTCGTCGTAGACGGGAGCGAAGGTGCCGGCTGAGGAGATGCCGCCCATTCCGCCCGGCTGTTCTGTCGGAGACGGCTTGGGCTTCTGGCTCGAAGGCTGCTGCGTGGTTGCCGATGCGATTCCGAGCGCGAAGGCAACACACGCGAGGAACAGTCGAAGCTGCTTCATTCGATCAGCGTTTGGTCGCTGCGGGAGTGGGGTGGGGTACTTCGCAAGGCTTCCCATCGCAAAGAGCAGCGGTGATGCCTTTGCCTTCTTCAATCGTGTAGATGCGGTCGACGGCGGGAATCTTGATCTTCTGCTTTGCGCCAGAGGGCCAGTGGATCTCGGCTGTACCCGCATCCGTGGCGTCGCCCAGACCGAAATGGAGACGGCGATCGTTGGCGGAAATGTAGCTGCCGCTGGAGAGCACGTCGCGGCGCTGGCGCACTCCGTTGGCCTGCAGATAAACGGTGGCGCAGGTTGCATCGCGGGGGCTGCTTTTGCCGTTGACAGGATTTTTACCGCCTACGAGACCGATCTCGATCCAGTGGTGCTTGTCGGGATTTACGTTGCGCAGCAGAACAGCCGGCCCGTCGATGGGATTGATGATGACGTCGATCTTGCCGTCATTGAATAGATCGCCGAAGGCTGCTCCGCGCGCGGGAATGACGGCCGCAAGGCCCGTGTTCTTTACCGGAGGTAAGTTTTCAAACTTGCGGCCTTTCCCGTTTGCCTCGGGAATATTGTGGAAGAGTAACGGGCGTTCGGCGAAGGTTGTGCCCCAATCGTGCTGATCGACTTCAGGATAGACGTGGCCGTTGACCTCGAATAGGTCTAGCCAGCCATCGTTGTCGTAATCGAGGAAGCCATCTCCCCATCCGACGAACGGGATAGTGGTCTGCGCGAGCCCTGCTTTGTAGCTGACGTCGGTGAAGCTGGCGTCGCCATCATTGTGGTAGAGAACTTTGTAGTCGTCGCCGAAGTCGGTGACGTAGAAGCTGACGAGTCCACTGTTTTCGTAGTCGCCGGCAGCGATGCCCATGGACGCGATTTCGCGGCCATCCTTATTCAGAGCGAAACCGGAGACGTAGCTTTCGTCGTCGAATGTGCCGTCTCCTTTATTGATGTAGAGAAAGTTAGGCTCTGAGTCGTTGCCGACGACGAGATCGGGTTTTCCATCATTGTTGATGTCGACGAAGATGGTCGAGAAACCGTAGTACTTGTCTTTGTCTTCGACGCCGGCCTTGACGGTGACATCAGCAAAAGTGCCGTCACCATTGTTGTGGAACAGATGATCGGGCTCGCCGAGCAGGCCGCGCGGTCCGCAGTTCACGTTGTCTCCGCGATAGAGACAAGAGGCATAGCCGACTGCCTTGGTCCCGGCGATTGGCAGGTTGTTGCGATCGAAGTGAACATAGCCAGTGACATAGAGATCGAGTTTGCCATCGCCGTCGTAGTCTCCCCACGTGGAGCCGGGAGACCAATTGCCGAGGTCGACCTTGGCGGTTTCGGCAACGTCGTTGAAGGTGCCGTTGTGGTTGTTGTGAAACAGACGATTCTTGCCGTAGTTGCCGACGTAGAGGTCGGGCCAGCCGTCATTGTCGAAGTCGGCGACTGAACAGCCGTATCCCCACCGATCGTTTTGAACATTGGCTTCCTTGGAGACGTCGGTGAAAGTGCCGTCATGATTGTTGCGGAAGAGTGCGGCGTGCGGCGTGGGCTCTTTGCCGTCGAGAGCGTCGAAGGTAGACCCGTTGACGAGATAGATATCTAGCCATCCGTCGTTGTTGTAGTCGATGAGGCAAACGCCAGAGCCGTTGGTTTCAACGATGAATTGCTTCTGCGGGACGCCCATCTTGTGAATCCAGCCGGAGAGACCGGCGGTCTTGGTTACGTCCTGGAAGACCACTGGTCCTGAATCGACGAAACCACCTGCGGTAATGGGGCGCTTTTCTGCGTCATATTGGGGGGCAGACTGAACGCCGGAAGAGATGCCGCTGGACATTCCCGGTTTCTGGACCGGAGTTTGAGGTTGTTGCGGAGGGCTCGAGGGAGCCTGCGATGTTGCTGTGAAAGCTGCGATCAGGACTGAGGCAAAACATGCGAGACCGCGGACACGCAAAAGAAAAGACCCCCTCAGTGGATACGGACGCAGTGTATCGCATCGAGGGGATCACTTTCGAATGGAGAGCTGTCGTCTGCGTCGCATCAATGCGCTGCAGGGCAGTACAGCTCTGACTTCTTTTAGAAAACTTTGAGAAGCAGCAGGATCAGCACGATGGTGAGAATAAGGCTGATACCGCCGCCGCCGTAGTAGCCCAGCCCGGGGCCCATGCGATAGCCGCCGAAGCCGAAGAGCAGGATCAGGACAATGAGAAGAATAATCATAGATACAATCTCCTTCGTTCGTTAATTTATTGAGCGTTGACGAGGATGAATTCCTTCGCCGTTTCTATTGCCGAGCGAGCTGCACCCACCGATGAATCCCCTCTAGCAGCAACTGTGAATCAGATGCTGAGATCGCTGCTGAAAGCTGTACGTTTTGAATGGCGCTTTTGTAAGTGGATTAAACAAGCCACTCTTGAAGAAGTGAGAGAGAAGACTTGACATTTTCGATTATTTTTCTTCGCGATTCTTGATCACACGAACAACCAACCGGAATGAGTGCGGCGTCAAAGCTGGTGTTGTAGATATACGTAAAGTTTCAGGGAGGTAGTTAGAGATGCTTTGGACAATATTTGTCGTCCTCCTGGTTCTGTGGCTTCTAGGTCTGGTAAGCAGCTACACGTTGGGTGGTTTCATCCATGTGTTGCTGGTGCTGGCACTGGTTGTCCTCGTGATCCAGCTGATATCCGGGCGTAGAGCAGCACTATAGCGGCAGTTCGGGAAAACAGGTTTTGAGTGAGGGGCGCGTACGCGAGTACGCGCCTTTTCGCAAAGCGCCCGGTCTCGACCGGGTTGAAGACGTAAACGCAAGCGATACCCCACGGAGGTGGATACATATGAATAGCGACAAGATCAAGGGTGCAATGGACGATGCGGCGGGCCGTGCGAAGCGCCAGGTGGGAGAGTGGACCGGCGATACGAGCACGCAGGCGGACGGAGCAGCTCAGCAGGTCAAGGGCAAGGTGGAAAAGGCAGTTGGTGGTCTTCGCGACGCGTTGAAGCCGGGAACAACTACGAACCGCGATGTTGAGACGAATCGGGACATCGATGACAATACCGACCGTGAGACGATCCGCGAGCGGGAATAATCTTTGATTGAAGCCGTGGTAGGACAAGGAGGGAGGCCGGAAACGGCTTCCCTCCTTTTTGGGTCTGTGATCGCAATCAGTCGACCTGCTGTCGACCGGGCTATCTCATTCACTATTTGGCGGGTTGCGGATGATTCGACTGATGCTGAGCATGTGTACGGGAGTTGCCGATTCTGGCACCCTGCTTGCTAAGTGATTACGAATAAAGCTATAGATATAAGTAACGCCGCAGCAGCAGAACACCTTGGTTCTGAACGCGGCGCAAGTGAGGTGTGCCTTCCGCAGGAACTTCGGTTCACTGTCGATTGACGGTCCACTATCGGAGACATCCCGTTGGCGCGCGATAGTGCGTGTTCTCCGAAGTCCAGTAGACGCAATTAGTTCAGCCCTTCTTCCCGCTTCCTGTACGCTTTGCAGCGCCCCGCTGCCGCGACTTTCTTCCGTTCCAATTTGTGAAGCATGTTGGACCGAGATTCCAGTCCAGAGCGGAGATGTGTGTCGGCGATGCGGAGACTCCCTGGATGCGCCGGTCGTGGACGAGATTGAGGCGACTCACCTTTGCCGGGCGTGCCGTGTGGCTCCGCCATCCTTTGCCCGAGCTGTATCTTTTGGCACTTATGAAGGGAAACTGCGCGAGGCGATTCACGCGCTGAAGTATGACCGTTTGCATCCAGCAGCACGAAAATTGGGTTCGATGCTCGCAGAAGCGATAGCGCCATTGCTGCCCCATGTTCCGAATGGAATGCTGGTTGTTCCGGTTCCGTTGCACAGATCCAAACACAAGCAGAGGGGATTCAATCAGGCTCGCGCGTTGGCGCAGGGGGCGATTGAGGCTTTGGGCCGCTCGCATCCGGGATGGAAATTGACGCTCGCGCCGAGCACACTGATGCGACTGCGCCCGACGGAGACGCAGGCTGGGCTCACGCCGACGCAGCGGCGGAAAAACGTACGCGGCGCATTCAAGGTTTCTGATCCAGAGGCAGTGCGGGGACAAAACGTATTGCTTGTTGACGACATTTTGACTACGGGGGCGACCGCTCGAGCCGCAGCGCAGTCGCTGATCAAGGCCGGAGCGGCATCGGTATACGTAGCGACGCTGGCACGTGCGCGCCGCATCAACAGCAACTTTCAACCTGACCCTGTTGTACAGGACGCGTTCGCAGACATGCATTCGTCATCATCCAGTCATCAACCTGCTTCATAACGAGGGGAAGAAGGATGTCGCTCGGAAAAGCCATGATTCATGCACGCAAGCAAAAAACTGCTGCCCGCGCCGCTGCCTATGCTGCTGAATCAGGCACTCACGCGGGCATCCACGCCGGTCACATCCTGCAAATGCCGGTACTGGTTCTGAACGCTTCGTACGAGCCGATCAACATCTGCGGGGCTCGGCGGGCCCTTGTGCTGGTACTGAAGGGCATTGCGAGGACAGAGGAGGAGCACGGAACGACCCTGCATGCGCAGCGGAGTTTCGTTGCGATGCCGTCAGTGATCCGGCTTCTCGAGTATCGTAGAATTCCTCATCAGACGCGGGCGTTGTCGCGGAAGAACATTCTGCTGCGCGATCGCAATCAGTGCCAGTATTGCGGCGTTGTGCTCCCTTCGGGCGAGCTGACGCTGGACCATGTGGTGCCGCGTTCCCGGGGTGGGAATTCGACTTGGGAGAACCTGGTAGCGTGCTGCCATGCCTGCAACCGGCGCAAAGGGAATCGAATGCTGTCGGAGATCGACGACATGATTCTGCTGCGTGAGCCGAGGCCGTTCTCGTTGCATACGAGCCGGCAGATCATGCGGATGCTGGGACGAGGCGACGACCGCTGGCGAAAGTATCTGTTCTATTAATTGACTCTCAGCCTTTGAAAGATTGAGGTTCGGGTTTCCGCACCAAAGCACTTTTGATATTTGGTCCCGCCCAAGCTTGGACGGAGCACCCTCAATCCTGGATGTCGTCTGGCATCAAGATATTTCACAACTTTGAAAGAAAGTGCGGGTGCCGACTTGTTCAGGCGAGCGATTGTGCGAGTTCCGGGCAGCAACTTTGCGGACGGCCTGACCAGCGTAGATCTTGGAGTACCGCAATTCGAGGAGGTGCTGAAGCAGCACGCGCGCTATTGTGAGGCGCTGCGGGAGTGCGGGCTTGAGTTGACCACGCTGGAGCCGGATCTGCGCCATCCCGATTCGACGTTTGTGGAGGACACGGCCATTCTCACACCGCAGGTGGCGATCTTCTGCAGGCCGGGGGCGTCGAGCCGTCAGGGGGAAGTTGCGGCTAACCGTCCCGCCGTGGAGCGGTTCTACTTCAGCACCTTCACGATCGAGGCTCCGGGCAGCGTGGATGGTGGAGATATCTGCGAGGCGGGTACGCACTTCTTCATCGGTGTTTCTCAGAGGACGAATCCGGAGGGAGCGCGGCAGCTTACGGCGTGTCTAAATGCGCTGGGATATACGGCCTCAACGATTGACGTTCGCGGCATGACGTCGATCCTTCATCTGAAGAGCGGAATCAGCTACGTCGGCGACAACACCCTGGTGGTGATGGAAGAGATGGCGGCGAATCCGCAGTTCAGCCGGTTCGAGCTGATTCGAGTCATCGCGGAAGAAAGCTATGGGGCGAATTGCGTGCGAGTGAACGATCGCGTTCTAGTGGCAGAGGGATTCCCAAAATTGACGGCTGATCTTGCTGCCCGCGGATTCAAGTCGCTGGTGCTGAATATGTCGGAGTTTCAGAAGATGGATGGGGGATTGAGCTGCTTGTCGCTGCGATTCTGAAAGACAGTGGTCAGGGATCAGTAGTCAGTGATCAGAGCCGTAGCTTGCAGCCAGTAGCTGATATAGACAACTACTGGCTTGAGTGCCCTACTTTTGCGGTTTGGCGGGTGCGGGTTGTTTCTGCTGATTAGGTTGGTTAGGCTGCTGGCCGTTCTGAGTGATGTCCTGTCCGTCGTAGATGATCTTCACCGTTGAGCCGAACTTCTTGTAGTCGGTGTATTTGATGGTGTCACGCAGGTGGACGTCCTGGCTCATGGAATAGCTCCCCCCCTTGAAGTGAAGGATGCCCTCGCCCTTGGTGTAAACGGGGAACCAGTAGTGCCCATCGATCTGCTGCCGCCAGGTCATAAAGGGAGGATGAAGATCCTCGCTGTTCTTGCGGGTGTCGTCAGGAACCATGCGGCCGTTGGTGACCACGATCTGAAGATCATTGGAATCGACCCAGATGCGGCCTAAGAAATAGCGCTTCGTTTTTTCGATTTGTTTGGGGGTGACGTCAAAGACGATGCAGTCGACTTCATCGACTTTTTGTTTGCCGACGTACTTGACGTTGTATTGGGTGATTTCTTCGGTGGTGAGGACGAAGGAGTAGCCCCGCTGGATGTCCTGCAGATCGGAGGGCGACATGGAGACCCGCTGAAGTGTGTTCTCCGGTGCAAAGACCGTCTTTTCTGTTCGGCGACCTGTGGGGTCGAAGGTTACGTCGTCAACCTGGTACCACTCACCGTCGACCTTGTTGTCGTCGTCGAGGGTCTGAACACGGGCGACGCGGCGATATGTGTAGTGGTTGAGCGCCTCGCGGAATTCACTTTCCTTGGCGGCAAACTTCTTGATGATCTCTTCAGGCGGGGTGGACGGTTCGGTGAGGTCGAGCTTGCCAAAGCCGGCATCGAGGGGCATTGGGGTAAAACTGTCTTTGTCCTGGGCGCCTGCCGGGAGAACCAGCACTGCAGCGATGGCGGGTACAAGCCACCAACGGTTTCTCACGTCGTAAACTCCTTCAAGCCCCACGAGAGGACTCTGTCTTCTTGTTACCACGTTAGACGTATGGACAACTGGCCCGGGTGCCAAGCAAAATCTCCGAGTGGCGAAGCCCGGTGCGAACGGGACGCTACGAATTTCTCGAAGTGGTCCATGTCCGGCCGGACTCAAACTCAGCATTTACCGTTGGGGATCAATAGTTTAAGCTCACTGATTAAAGTCAGAAGCTGCCCCCGGCGAAGACCTTAACTGGACGCTGCGACCGCTGACCAGGCGCGGACGTCCAAGGAGAGACGCGCATTTCCATGGCCGACAGCTACCAGCTACCCGCGCTAGTGATCACGGTGCTTCTGCTGCCGGCGTTTGGCCAACTGTATCTCCGTTTCCGAAATACGCGAACACTCTTGTGGTTCCTTGGGTTCCTCTTTGCCTGCATGCGGATGATGCAGTTCTACAAGGTGGGCATTTGGGACTACACCAGTGCCTCGCAGCACCCCTGGTGGGTGGCGGCTGGCGAGTGCGCCGCGCTCATTGGCAGCGCGTTCTTCCTGGCGTCGCTGACGCCGTTGCGTTTCCGCCTCGGGCGGGTTCGAATTCTCTACGTCGTACCGTTCATTCTTCCTTTGATCGCATACGCCCTGCTCATGTATGGGGTGTATCGGGCCGTGACGCCAAGTGGAAACGCATTTCTGATGTTCCCCATGCTGGGAGGCTTGTCGCTCTTTGCCGCTTGCGCGTGGGCGATGTCGCACCGGGGAATTCCGAAAGCAATTCCGCTTCTGGTTTGCATTGTTCTGGGCGCAGCGGGTTTGTGGATCTGCTTCAGGGTAGGGAGCGCCTGGCCGCTTACGTTTGTCGAAAGCGCAATGCACCTTACCACGGCTCTGCTGGTGTTCTATGTGTTCCGCCGCTTGTCGGTAGGAACTGCGTTAGCGGCATTGGGTTTCATCGGCTGGTCGCTGAACATCGGTGAGGCGTTGCCCTTGTTTCACATGGGACCACCGGGCCTCATCGAAGAGCGAATCATCGTGATGTCGAAGGTGATCGCGGCGGTCGGGATGATCGTGCTCGCACTCGAAGATCAGCTGGCAACGAACCTTGCAGGTGAAAGGCGGGAGCGCCATGCGCGGGAGGAGATGGAAGCCTACACCCGCCTGAATCTTTCGCGACGACGCGTGGAGGATTTCGACGGGCAAGCCGGGATGATTTGCCATTCGATCATCTCCAACAGTCGGTTCAAGCAAGCTGCGATCGTTTTGCTTCAGGGCTCGGGGCGCTATCAGCTCTCAGGGTCGGCCGGATTCGATGACGCGACTTTAACAGCACTGGAGGCGCTGACGGGCCGGATACCGGTTTCGGGATTCCTTGACCCCGCAAGTGTGCCCCCGACGATTGAGCACGCACAGACTTTCGATCTGGACTTGACACCGTTTTTGGTTCCCGGGGATGATTTGGCGCGATTGAAGCTCACGACCGTGCAGGCGATTCCACTGCGAGGACGATCGTCGACGGAGGGTGCGATCTTTCTGGCTGGATTGGAGAGACCAGAGGAGCCGATCACCGCGGTGGATTTGTTGCCCCTCGAGGTGCTGGCGACGAGGCTCCAGGCCAAACGCAGCCAGACCATGATGCTGGAAAAGCTGGTGGATGCCGAGAAGTTCGTAGGGCTGGGGCAGCTTGCGGGAAACGTAACGCGGCAGCTCAACAATCCCCTGACGGTGATCCTCGGGTATGCCTCGCTACTGGACGAGACGGAAGATATGAATCCGCAGGCCCAGAAGGCGATTGAAGCGATCCTGACTGAGGCTCGCCACATGCGGCTGACACTGGAGAGCCTGGCGCGGATGTCGCGACCTCAAGGCGACCAGGTGGCTGCAATCTCCGTGACCGAACTGCTGAGCGATCTGGAGCAACTCCACAGGTCAGAGTTTGTGCAGAGATCGATAGATTTCCGCGTGCAAATAGCGCCGGCGCTACCGCGGATCATGGGCAATGCCCAGCAGGTGCGGCAAGCGGTGCTGTATTGCCTGCAATATGCGATGGACGCGGTGGAGAAGCTGGATACGGCTCACGAGAAGACGGTTCGACTCGAAGCAACCGTCGAGAAGGAGCACGTGCAGATTCTGGTGGCGCACAGTGGAGCGAAGTTTACCGTTCCGGCACGGGCGTTCGATCCATTTGTTCCGGAGCCGACGGGCGAAGAGTCGACCAGCCTGGGATTGAGTATGTGCGCTTCGATTCTGCGCGAGAACAACGGCAAGGCGAGTGCGGTGAATTTCGAGCCGCGCGGGGCCGGGATTCTGCTGGAACTGCAAGCGGCGTAAAAAGCAGGGATCAGTGATCAGGGGTCAGTAGCTTTCCTGGCCTTACGCTTTCACCTGTCTCCGAAGAACCGATTGTCAAAGACCTGACCACTGACCACTGAGCACTGAACACTGACAACTGGCGTTGTACACTTCTTCTTCGCGCGGAAGGCTGGCGCGAGGGGAACGGTATGCGTAGATTCTGGTTGTTCTGTTTTCTTTTCTTTGCAGGCTTCTTTGCGACTTCCATAACAACTCAGGCACAGACGAAGCGTCCGATGACGTTTGAAGACATGATGCACATGAAGCGTCTGGGTGGGACGGCTGTGTCTGCGGATGGGAAATGGCTGGGCTACTCGGTCACGACGGTTGATCTCCAGAAGAATACGAAGACGCCGGAGCTATGGGTGCAGGCGATTGCAGGTGGAGAGCCGGTCAAGGTTGCGGCGGCGCAGCCGGGAGATGATGGGCTCGAATTTGCGCCGGACGGGAAGCGCGTGTTGTTTGTGAGTGGGCGCGAGGGCGGGGGACAGGTCTGGACAGCGGACTTCGATGGGGCTAGCGGAGCGACTACCAATACGAAGAGGCTGACGGCGATGTCGACCGAGGCGGATAGCGCAAAGTGGTCGCCGGATGGGAAGTTTGTGGTGTTTACGTCGGCGGTGTATCCGGATTGCGCGCCGATCACGTTTGCGGATGCGAAGACGGGCGACCAGTGCAATGCCGATCGGGACAAGGCGAAGGCCGACAGCAAAGTGAAGGCGCAGATTTTTACGCACCTGATGTACCGGCACTGGAACCACTTCACGGGCGACAAGCGTTCACACTTGTTCCTGTTTGAGGTGGCGAGCGGGAAGGTGAGGGACCTGACGCCGAACGACACGCACGATGCGCCTACCGACTATCCAACCGACCCGCTGGGATGCGGTTGCGCGTTCTCGCCGGATTCGAAGGAGATCGCGTTCGTCAAGAAAGATGTTCCGGAGGAGGCGGTCAGCACGAACTCGGATATCTTCACGCTGGACCTGACCAATCCCGATGCGAAGCCGGTGAAGGTGAGCACGGCAGCGGGCGGAGATTTGAGTCCGGCGTACTCGCCGGATGGGAAGTGGCTGGCGTGGCGGTCGCAGGAGCGCGCGGGGTATGAGGGCGATAAGTTCCGATTGGCGTTGTATGACCGTGAGGCGAAGTCGATTAAGTATCTGCTGCCGAAGTTTGACCGGTGGATTGATGGATTTGTATGGAGTTCGAGTTCCAAAACGATCTACTTTACTTGCGGCAATTCAGGAAATGAGCCCATTTTCTCGGTCGATGTCGACGGGAAGAATCTCAACTGGAGAACCACTATTGGGGTGATTAAGGATGACATCGAATGGGGAGAATACAGTGATTTGCATGTGAGCTCAGACGGTCGTTTCTTGACCGCTTCAAGGATGACCGTATCGAGACCAGCCGATGTGGTCGTGATGCACCTCGGCGTGAGTAGCGGAATCAATGTAGACAAGTTCGGATCTCCAGACCGGATTGGTCCCGTTCCTGGTTCGTTTGAATCAGCCGAATACGACATCTACAAAGTTGAACAAGTGACGCACCTCAACAAGGCACTCCTCGATTCCATTCAGATCTGGGGCGGGGGACCCCATGAAGCAGAACCGATGGAGTCCTTCTGGTTTACCGCAGCAGATGGGACGAAGGAACAGGGGTTCCTCATCCGGCCGCCGGGGTTCGATGCTGCGAAGAAGTATCCGGTGAAGTTCCTGATTCATGGGGGGCCGCAGGGGGCGTGGGGCGACGCGTGGTCGTACCGGTGGAATGCGGAGTTGTTCGCCGCGAACGGGTATGTCGTGATCATGATCAATCCGGGTGGGTCGACTGGGTATGGACAGTCCTTCGTCGATCGCGTGAATGGCGACTGGGGAGGGAAGCCGTTCACGGATCTGATGTCGGGGCTGGACTACGCGGAGCAGCACTATTCATTCATCGACAAGAACCGCGAGTGTGCGCTGGGCGCGAGCTATGGCGGGTACATGGCGAACTGGGTGCTTGGGCATACGAACCGGTTCAAGTGCATCGTGTCGCACGACGGGATGTTCGATCCGGAGTCGGCGTATGGAACGACCGAAGAGCTGTGGTTCAACGAGTGGGAGTTCAAATCTCCAAACGGCAGCGGGGGCAAGCCATGGGAGTACTACGGCAAACCAGACTCGCAAAACCCCTTTCGGAGGTGGGCTCCGATGATGTCGGCGAAGAACTTCAAGACGCCGACGCTGGTGGTGCATGGCCAGCTTGATTTCCGGCTGGACGTCAGCGAGGGCTACCAACTCTTCACCACGCTGCTGAGGCTCGGAGTGCCGAGCAAGATGCTGTATTTCCCGGATGAGGGGCACTGGGTCTTAAAGCCGCAGAACTCGCAGCTGTGGTGGAAGACGGTGAATGACTGGGTGGACGAATACGCAGGCCTCAAGGAAACCAGGGGACGAGAAGCGGTGAGTCGAGGAGAAGTAACACGATAACGAGATTGGCCTCGGACTCTTGACTTTGTCTAAACTGCGGGCAAACAAGCCGGGAAATGGCTGCATCTAAATCGTTTGTCTCGGCCTTACGTTACGCCTCGAATGTTGCATCGATGTAACTGTTTGCCAGGGCACGACCACAAAATCACTGATGGGGTGTTGGGCAAATGGACTCGCGTCTGTCTACGGGGATTGCAGGCTTGGATGACATCCTGCACGGGGGATTGGCCAAAGGTTTTCTATATCTGGTGGAGGGAAGCCCGGGAGCGGGGAAGACGACTCTTGCGCTGCAGTTCCTGATTGCCGGCGCGAAGAAAGGCGAGAAGGGACTCTATATTTCGCTGGCCGAAAGCGAGGCAGAGCTGCGGCATGTGGCCGACTCGCACGGCATGGATCTCAAGAACATTGAGATATGTAAGATCTCTCCTCCGGAGATCGCCGGGGACGCAGGAAAGCAGTACACAGTGTTCCAGCCGGCTGAGGTGGAGCTATCGGACGTGCTGGAGACGATTCTGGCGCGCGTCCGTGACATCAACCCGTCTCGGGTAATCATTGATTCGATGTCGGAGCTGCGGATGCTGGCTCGCGATTCTCTTCGTTACAGGCGGCAGGTGCTCAGCCTGAAGCAGTTTTTTGAGGGGCAGGACTGCACGACCTTGCTGCTGGACGAGCGGTTCAAGGAGAATCACGAAACCCAGGTACAGACCATTGCCCACGGGGTTCTAAGCATGGAGGTCCTTTCGCGAAGCTATGGAATCACCCGGCGCAGGCTTGAAGTGCTGAAGATCCGTGCGTCGAGCTTCCGGGAGGGATATCACGATTACATCATTGTGAAGGGCGGCGTGCTTGTCTTTCCGCGGCTCGTGTCAGGTGAGCACCGCGGCGCGGCCGTTATGACCGAGAACCTGCCCAGCGGTGTGAAGGAGCTGGATTCCCTCTTCAACGGCGGGGTTCAGCGAGGGACGAGCACCCTTATCGCAGGCCCAACGGGATGCGGAAAGTCGACCCTTTGTACACAGTTTGTGATGCAGGCGGCCAAGCGAAACGAGAAAAGTGCGATCTTCACCTTTGATGAGACCCGCCAGTCATTCCGGGTGCGCAGCCGAGGGCTGGGGATGGATCTGGATCCCTTTCTGGAGAAGGATCTTATTCATCTGGAACAGGTTGATCCAGCTGAGCTTTCGCCCGGTGAGTTTATTCACCGGATCCGGCGGGGGGTAGAGGAGAAGCGCTGGCGGATTGTGGTGATCGACAGCCTGAACGGGCTGATGAATTCAATGAGCGAAGAACTGGCGCTCACCGTACAGCTTCATGAACTGCTCTCGTATCTAAACCAGGTAGGTGTGGCTTCGTTTATGGTTCTGGCGCAATACGGGCTGCTCGGCGCCGCTATGTCGTCTCCAACCGATGTAAGTTATCTGGCCGATAACGTGTTGCTCCTCAGGTATTTCGAAGCTATGGGAGAGGTCAGACAGGCGATCTCAGTGGTCAAGCGCAGGTCGGGGCCGCATGAACGTTCGATTCGAGAGATGAGGATGAGTTCGGGCAAGCTGAGCATCGGTGAGCCGTTGAAGAACTTCGTAGGTGTCTTGAGCGGCACGCCCGAATACAGAGGAGGACAAGACTTGTTGTGAGCGAACTCGCTGCCAATGTTCCCCGGTTCGTTGTCGTTGCTCCTCTGGGCCGTGATGGTGATCTGATCTCTGGGTTCTTGAATGGAGCGGGATTTCCCGCCGAGAATCTGCAGCAACTCCGCGGCGTTGAGACGCGCGATGGAGCGATGCTGCTGGGGCTGATCCTGACGGATGAAGCTTTGCAGCGCGGCGGCCTGGACGCAGTGAGGCGGCTAGTTCGTTCGCAGCCAGTGTGGTCGGACCTTCCTGTGATTCTTCTTACCAGCAGCTCCACTGAACCGGGCTGTGCAGCCTTGGCGAGCCAGGCTCGCATCGAGGTACGCAGTCTGATCCTGCTGGACCGACCGATTCGCAAGGAGATGTTGCTGAGTGCGATCCAGGTCGCGTTCAATGCCCGACAGAAGCAGCTGCAGGTTCGCGACGCGGCGGTTAAGCAGTTCCAGAGCGACGAAGCCCTGAAGAAGTCGGAACACCTGGCAGTAGCGGGGCGACTTGTGGCGACTCTGGCACACGAGGTGAACAATCCGCTGGAAGCGCTCGGGAACTTGCTGTTCCTCGTGGAGAACAGCTCTACGCTTGATGAAGCGCACTCGTTTGGGCAGTTGGCTATTAGAGAATTTCACCGGATCAGCGAGATTGTGGATCATACGCTGAAGTTTCATCGTGCTCCGGCGCACCCCTCATTCACCGATGTGTCGGAATTGGCGATGTCGGCGGTTACGCTGTTTCGCGGAAAGCTGCGCGAACGACAGATTCGTGAACGGGTCACGGCGGAGCGGGCTTTTGGTTACTGCAGCGAAGGCGAGATACGGCAGGCGCTGGTAAACCTGATTGGCAATGCCGTAGATGCGATGAAGGATGGTGGAAGCCTGCGTATTCACGTGATGCCGGTATCCGTGGATGGCGTTGAGTATGCACGGATGACCGTTGCCGACACGGGCGGTGGAATCCGGAAGGAGATCCGGCCGCAGCTCTTCCGGCAGTTTTTTACGACAAAGGGAAGTAGCGGGACGGGACTTGGGCTCTGGCTGACGCGTGACATTGTGGAGAGGAATGGCGGCAAGCTACGCTTCCGCTCGAGAACGGAGACTCCGTGCGGGACGGTCTTCGCTATCTATCTGCCCTCGAGTCCGCCGCTTGAGCAGCCAAAGGCTGTACAGGATCGCGGACAGGGCGCTGGTTTGCAGAGGGTCGCGGCGGCGATGTGACCAGCAATTGGTCTGGAGCCGCCCCCAGTAGTGAATGCCTGAATCGTCCCAAGACTGATGCGTCTTGTCTGCTTTCGCAGGTCAGATCGGCTTGATTGTGCTTCGGCCTTGCGTGCCCGATCAGTCGATGAAGTAGCCGATTTTTTCCAGGACGTTGTCGTTCAACTCGACGCCGAGAAGACGGGGATTGAAGCCGGCGCGGATATCGTCTTCGAAGTGCTGGAGTACGGTGCCGGGGAGGTCGGTTTGAGCGCGGAGCAGACGGATAAGCGCGGCGCTGTCGGTTGGAAATTCGTAGTCACCCGGAAGCCCGCATGACGGCTTGAGCGTCAGCGAGAGGGGGATCGTTCCGATGGAGGAGTCGCCGGAAGACCGGGCAATAAGATTCATTCGCATGCCGAGAATGGTGGCATCGAAACGCAAGGCCCTCAATGACACAGATAGGGGATGAATCTACGACCAGGGTAATGGCGGCTATTACTTCTGGCAGGGGAAGGGCCGCCTGAAGGAAGAAACGGCTCGCAGCCTCTACTTCATGTCCTTTGATTTTGATTTGAGATAAGTGTCAAAGGGGATTTCGAAGAAGAAGAGCTCGTTACCATCGGCATCACGAATTTTGTGCAGGTGGAGTTTGGCGCCCTCGAGCGGGTGATCGAGCTGCGAGACGTCGTAGAACAGAAAGCCGGCGCGAGTTGTGTGGGGCTCGACTACGAGCGCGCCATATTCAAACTGATTGAAGTCTTCCTCGATGTTTTTGTTGCTGGCCTTAGGCTTCATCTTGATAGAGGGGAAGGGGCCAGGCATCGGGATCTTTTTGCCTTCGCGCTCGGTTCGCGTCATCAGGCGTTCAACATCTGCGGGCTCGGCGGCCTGAATGCGGTCTCCGCCGGGTGTGTAGAAGAGAATGCGGGCGTCGCGGAGAGAGATGGGGCGATTGCCGTCGTTGGTGACGATGAGCCGGACGGGCATGATGCCGTGGCCGAGGTAGTCGACGCGGAAGATGGATTCCTTTTCGCGGGTGTCGTAAGGCTCGACGGCGATGGAGACGTGTTCTTTCTCGTGCGTCTCGACGGCAGCGAAGGACGTGGCGGGCTGTACCGGAGGAACTTTGTGGTCGTTGGCCCAGGATGTGGCAGCAAGCCCAATGATCAGAAGCGGCAGCGCGCGGACGACCTTCATCGAGCTCGACTTTAGCATTACTCTCCGGACACCAGCAAACCCCGCTCCAGACGCGGGTTTTCGCTCACTTCGCATGGTGTCCATCGGTGTCAGTGATCACAGGCTGTCGGACGCTCAGCATGCGAGAAAGGTAAGCGTACATGTTCGAGAAATCCGGCAAATTCTTTGCTGACTGGCGAGATCAGAACGGTCAGCGCAAACGCAAATCCTTCTTTACCGAGCGCGCCGCCCTCACATTTGAGGCCGAGCAGAAGGAACTAGCGCACCCAAAACCAACGGCGAGAGGCAAACGGTCGCCCGCACCTTACTCGCCCAATTCGGCTCCGCACCGGGCGGCTCTCATCTCCTTCAGGCGTCCAAGCTCATCATCAGCTCCTACGGCGACCTCCGCCCGAGCGAACTCCGAGCCTCGCATATCCAGGACATCGACGGTCGTCTCTTCCAAAGCGGACTCGCCCGCAGCACCAAAGCGTCCCGTGCTGGTGCGCTCCGCCGCGTCCTCCGCTGGCTCTGGGAGAACCACAACGCGCCCAAGCTCGACGGTCAAATCCGGCGTTACACCGGGGTCAGGCCCAGGAACAACACCGCCACGCGCGAAGAAATCAATCGCATCCTCAGCGCGTCGCCGCCGCACCTGAAGCTCTACACACTCCTCTGCAGCGATCTCGCCATCCGCAGCGGAACCGCGGCCCTGCTGTCGCCGCAGAACTACAACCGGCAAAGCCGCTCTCTCCACTTCATCAGCAAGGGCGGAGCGACCCTCACTCTACCGGTCACCGAGGACGTGCGCCGCATGATCGAGTCCTGTGACCTCGACAGCAGCCAGCCCTTCGTTGCGCAACTCTGGACAGGCCCCGGCACCGGCTGCAAGCCAGGCCCCGACACCAAGTGGGGACACATCATGCGCCGCGCGTTCACTCGCCTGCGCAAGCGCCTCAACTTCAACCGCCGAATCATTCCGCACGACCTGCGCCGCACCGCCGCCGTCGCCATGCTCGAAGCCACCGGCGACCTCCGCGACGTGCAAGCGTTTCTCGGACACCTGTCGCTTCACTCTACTGTGATCTACCTCGACCACGATCTCCGCCCCGTGAAACGCCACACCCTCGAACTCATCAAGCGCCCACGCATTGAAGAAAGCGAAGAACAATCCGCATGAGAACCGCCCTACTCGCTCGTCCTCTCATCCTCTACGCCCAGGCCGAACCGCCGCGCGATCGCACCAGCCTCGCCGCCCGCGCCGTCGCCAAGTGCCAGGACGAATACCACCACGCCTACAACATCGCCAAGGAGAAAGGCCTTGCCCAGCCCAAAGCGCTCCGCATGGCGTCGGTTGCCTACAAGCTCGCCATGCCCCGCATGGAGTCTCTAAACGCCATCCGCGCCGCCATTGCCTGCATCGCGCAGGGCATCGCTCTCGAAGTCTTCGACGGTCGCGACGGCTCACAACTCCTCTACGCCGCACAAGTTGCCATGAGCACTCTCAAATCGAAAGGAGCCAAAAAGAAGTGACCACCCCCACCCCCGCGACCATCTCGGGTGCCCCGTCCATGCGCAGCATGGGCGGGAAGCCAACGAACCCACCCAGCGCCGCCGAAGTCTGCGCCCGAGTCCAACACGCCCTGGCAGAACAACGCCGACTGGTGCCAGGTCCGCTGGTGCGGCAACCCGCGCCGGCCGCCAAGCTCGCCGCCGTCCTTCACATGGCCGCCATGGATTTGTGGGACGTAGCCACCGAACAGGACGAATGCCAAATGTGGGAAGAGGCCCGAGCCATCGCCAGCCGAATCCTCGCCGCGTGCTCAAGCTCCTGAAAGATGGGCACTTCCCCCGCGCGCATCCGCCTCCCTAGTTGAAACCCTAGGTTTCGGTGTAACTTGGTGTCCATGGGCCCGATGAAACTCTCCTGTCCGGAGCGTCGCGAATTGGAACGGCGGGTTTCTGATTGTCTCCAATCTCTGTCGCAACTGTCGGTGTCTGCCTCCCGGCTAGCCCGAAGTCCACATTCCGTTCGCTACGCAGACAGCCGCCTTCTTGGTCGAGAACGCATCGCAGTTTCAGCTCGCCTGAATGCGCTGGCCGAATGCCTGCGGCTTCATACTGATGTTTGCGGCTGCGGGTTCACCAATCAAATCATCTCCGAATCGCCCACGGTGCACCCTATGTAGTAGTCTTCTTAGGTGCATCACCCGCTCCAAGACTCCGACCCCGCCCAACGCACCCCCGCCCGAGAAGAAACCCCCGCCGCCGAAGCCCTCGCGTGGCTCAAAGATCCCCAGCCGCCCCCGCCCCCCATCAGCGATCAGGACTTCATTCTTCGTGAAATCTGTGAGGCCATCGGCTGGCCCCTCAAACAAATGCAGGAGGCCATAACCGAACTCAACGAGTACGACCCGGAAAAACGACAATGCCTGGTATCGCGCCAATCCCGTCTGATCAAGTCATGGCAATCATGCGGCTCAAACAGTGGGCCTACGAACGAACTTCGCTCCGCCAGGGCAACACCGCCCGGCTCAAGCGCTCCGGCT
>JAFDVQ010000005.1 GCA_018268915.1 Acidobacteriota bacterium | reverse complement strand
CGCCGCCGCCGCCGCCGCCTACGCCTACGCCGCCGCCGCCGCCGCCGCCGCCTACGCCTGTAGAAATGAGACCGCTCTCGCAAACGACGCGAGTTCGGCAAGGGCCAAAGCCCTCACCGAACTCGCAGATGTCGTGCGTCGTGCGATCCCGATTCCCTTCGTGGCGCCGGCAGAAGTCGCGGTTGAGAAGGGCGGTGCGGTGTGAACTATTCTGCCCTTCCTGACATTTTCATCGCCTTCGGATTTCTAGTCATCGCAGTTGGGCTCGTGGTGCAGATGGCGCTCGATGAAATCTTCGCTCGACGCGCAGGGCGTATGTATCGCGGGGAGGGTCAGTGATGACGCCTGTTCTTCAGCCGGGAGTATGCCGGCACTGCAACTGCACTGAAGCGAATGCCTGCAGGCTCGAGGATGGGGAGACCTGTTGCTGGGTGAACACCACCAGAACCTGCTGCAGCAACCCGCGATGCCAGGTGGCGGAATCGCAGCGTCTCGAGCGTGTTCGCAAAGCTTCCACGCCGAAGAGGATGACGCCGGCGGAAGTGCACAAGCTGATCCGAAGAGGCAATCGACGGCCGCGGAAAGGGCGTGCGGCATGACCACCGCGGGGATCAGAAAACCATCAGGCCCCGTGCTCGTTCAGGAGCACACCTACTGCGAGTGCGGCAAGCTCGCGATGAAAGGAATCTTTTGCCTCGAGTGCTGGGATCAATATACCGCGCTCGAGCGGGAGTATCAGGAGAATCAGGCGCGGCGCTCGGCTCCGATCTACCAGGCGCGGGATCGCTGGCGCCGTCAGTTCACTTCCGCGCTGATCATCATGCTCGTTGGTGAAGGCCTCTGGAATACGGCGATCGGCGTGCCCATCGACTTCAGATCGGTTGGGATGGCGATTCTCTGGGCGCTCGTCGTTGCGATGGGCGCGGCCTCGCTCGATGCGGTGAAGAAAGACGCGATCGCGCGGGTGATGGCCGACGCGCTGAGTGCTGCGCAGATGCTCTTGGCGATGGTGGGCTGCACTGTGCTTTTGTACTGGCTCTGGACGGGAGGGAGATAGGTGGAGAAGGCGAAGGAATTGCTGACGGTCAACATTGGAAACATCAACGAGGGCGCGGCTGTCGATGCGTTCGACCTGGAACTGCGCAAGATTCTGGAAAACATTGCGGACCTCTCGACAGTGGCAACTGCGACGCGCAGCATTACGCTCCGCGTTGACTTCAAGCCAGAGAGCGATCGCTGCAAGGTGCACACCGAGTTTGTGGTCTCGACAAAGCTGGCTGGAATCGAGAAGCACAAATCGCAGATGTTTGTCGGTCGATCCACTGAAGGCGCCCTGATTGCGTTCAGTGAGGATCCGCGCCAGATGCCGCTCTGGGAAGCACCGAGACCAGCGATGCCGCCAGTGGTGCAATTCGATGCGGCGAAGAAGTAACAGAGCAACGCAGTTTCAACCAGTAGCCGCGGAAAGGAGCGGAGGGATGACGATTGGGGATTTTCTGCAATATCTGATGGGCCGACTCAAGGACGAGCGACCGGTCACGACAAAGGTTGGCGACCAGGACTACGCGGTGAAAGCGGACGGAACACTCGGCGAGCCGATCCGCCAGCTGAAGCCGCAGTTTGAAAAGCCGACTTTCAATGTTGCGACGCTGGCCGGGTTGAAGGGCCTGGTCGATGCGAAGCTGGACGAGTTTCCGCAAGAGGTTGGGCTACACATTGCGACCTATCGGCAGGTGGACCTGGTCAGCCTCAGGGCTGATGAGTTCGGACGCCGGCACGTGTACGCGACGGCGCTGCACAAGGTGGAAACACCGTTTGTTTTTGACAAGTACTACGCCTCTCCGGAAGATTTCCTGATCCCGTTCCGCGCCAGTTTTTACTTCGACGACAATGCCGCGAAGGTGCAGCAGCTCTGCTCTGCGATTGGCAGTGGCGAGGCTGTAGCAGTAAACGATGACGGCTTGTCTCAAGAGGTCGTTGTCAAGTCGGGCACGGTGACGAAGCAGTCGATTCCGCTGCCGGCGGACGGTGTGCCTCTGATCCCCTGGCGGACCTTCCGTGAGGTTGCGCCGGTCCAGTCGCGCTTCCTCCTGCGTATGAAGGGCGTGAAGGATGGGCTGCCGCAGATTGCGCTATTCGAGATCGATGCCAAATGGGGACTCGATACTCGCAATGCGATCGCGGCCTGGCTGACGGAGAACATCCCGGGCGTTCCAGTTATTTCCTGATTGAGCTTCCGCGCGGATCTCCCGCTCGCGAGGCGGCCGTCAGCGCGGAAACGTGGTGCAGCGGAGCGCCGACCTCTCTCCGCTGCATCCGGAAAACGAGATTGAGGTCAAGAACGAGGTCGAACGATGTTTGATTTTCTGGTAAAGACGATTGCTCTGGGACTGCTGGCGATGTGGATGCATGAAGTGGGCCACTTGCTGGCGGCGTGGGCGCTGGGCGTACGCGTGAAAGCGGTCAATTGGCATCTGCGTGGACCGTGCCTGAAGCGCGAGGCGGGAACAGCATTGCAAAACCTGCTGATCTCGCTTTCCGGGCCGCTCATGAACCTCGCGCTGATGATCGCGTTTCCTGAGTCAGCAGCTTTCCGCCTGGCGAATCTCTGCATGCTGATCTGCAACCTCGCGCCGGTGCGGAATTCGGACGGCGATCGGATCCTGAGCTGCTGCGAAGAGATCAAGAGCGTGGTGCGCGGATGAGTATCCATGTGGGCGATTTCGGCGAGCCATCCGCTCTCCTTCGGGCGATGAAGGCCGAGGCTGAACTAACGGCGATGGCTCGTGAGGTTTACGGCGATACCGATGGACCAGGCGCTGCTCAGCGCTTCATGGCGCGCTGGGAAGGTGAAGAGCGAAAGACTCAGAAGATCCTCGGTGAGATGCAGCGCGAAGTGCTGCTGGCCATCGTGAGGCAGAGGGTTGACCCGTGAGTCGCAAGCCTCCGGACTGGCAGAAGACGGGCACGGTGGCCGGATATGCCGAGTACTTGCGCAAGCAGGCAGGCGCGTTCGTGGTGGTGGTGATCAGGCGCGACGACGCGGTAATTGCGATCGACGAGGACCTAGCGCCGAAGGATGCGGGGGAGCAGCTCGCGGATCGGTTGCCAAGGCTGCTGGCGAATGTTGACCAGGCGAGGAAAGAAGGCCGGGCGGCTGCACGGGACGTGATGGAGCCGGTGAGGGAGTAATGAGCACATCGATTGCGCAGGATAAAAGCGGACGATCACTCGTTGACCCGCAACTTGTTCACGCGATTCGGAATCGATTTGCTGGCTTGGGCTGTGATGTTTCGTATTACAGAACAACCGGGTGGACTGTGACGTTTAGAGCTCTTACCGTGCCGGAACTAGAGAAGCTTGCAGAGCTTGCACGAATGATCAGGGACTAGTTTCTTACGCAGGCACTAAGGAGGTTCGAAGGTGCATTCATCAACGCTGCTGGGTCTCATCAACCTGGCCTTAACCATTTACCTCATCGTGCTGGTGAGGAAAAGGAGTCGATCTATCATGGCCGATCTCGCTCAACTTGAAACTTCCGTTGCCAACGAAACCACCGTCGAACAGTCCGCAATCGCTCTTCTGAACGGGCTTTCGCAGCAGCTGAAAGACGCGCTTGCTTCCGGTGATCCGGCCCGCATTCAGGCCATCATCGATCACGTCGACGCAAACTCCGCAGCGCTCGCAGCGGCAGTGACAGCAAACACGCCGGCGACAACTGCGCCTCCGGCCACAGCCTAAGAACGCGAGTCCCTGAAGTAAGGGGATGGGGTGAGCGGGCCCCACGTTTGTTGCGCGATGCCGCTCTCTCGCGCAGCACTAAAGGATCTTGAGATGGCGAAGCGTCGGCTCTTGTTTTGCGGCTTGCTGTGCCTGTGCATTTCGATCGCGGCTTCTTATGTGTCCGCTTTTGCCGCAATCAGGCATTTCGACGATTGGTGGTCATTCGTGACAGTTATGTGGGGCTTGGCTGTCTGTGCTGCGGGGCTCGGCGGCGCTCTGCGGTGTGCGTATCGAATCGCGAATGACGGAAAGGTGGGTCCATGACGGCGGCTTTGCGATGTGATGTGGAAGGCGTAGCCAGGCGGATGCGCGAAGAGGGAATCGCATACGAGGATGCGGTCAACCAGTTCAAGAGAGCATTGATTCGCGAGATCGTGAAGGCGAATAGCGGCAACCAGTCGAAGGCGGCAATGGAGATGGGTGCGCACCGTAACACCTTGTCGCGCTCGATGGCGGAGCTGGGGCTGACGCTGCACGAGGTACGGGAAGAGTTGAGGGCGGATCGGAAAAGAAAGTTGCCAGCTCAAACACTTGCCCGAGCATTCAGATCGTATCAAGCGGAAAAGACTGCATGAATGTATTTGACGTGCGTGAGGTTCTCGACATCAAGCAGGCTGCGGAGTTCCTCGGCGTGAGTACCGACACGCTTTACAAGTATGCCTGCAGCGGTTTTGTCCCTGCCTTCAAGTTAGGCAATCGCTGGAGATTCAAGCGCAGTCGTCTAGATGCTTGGATGGACGGCATGTTGGATTTTGCGGAGAAGGCTGGGAAGCGGAATAGTGAAGACGTTTCGAGGAAGGAGTAGTAAATGAAAAAACTTATGTATGTCTTGGCGATGGCGGTGATCTTGTCGACACTGTCGTTGCATGCGCAGGGCGCGGCCCTCCCCACTCCAACGCAGCACAAGTCAACGCTCACCTGGAACAATACCTGCGATACCACGATCACCTGTACCTTCAATGTGTATCGCTGCACGGGAGCGCTCAGCGTGTGTCCCACGTCGGGCTCGACCTGGCAGCTTCTCACTCTGACTCCGGTTTCGCCGACAACCTATGTCGACCAGGGCGTGACTGCGGGCACGACCTATCAGTACATTGTCTATTCCACTGCGACGATCAATGGGGTTTTGCAGACGTCAACGCCATCGAACGAGGTCGCGGCAACCATCCCTTTGGGACCAACCCCAGTCACTGTAAGCACTTCTGCACAATAAAGCGTGTGCTGTCGAAGTTGCTGGGGAAAGGGTAACGATGGGAAGCAAGACGGGCATCGAGTGGACGGACGCGACGTGGAACCCGATCATCGGGTGTTCGCGGGTGAGCGAAGGCTGCCGCAACTGCTATGCCGAGGCGATCGCTGGGCGCTTCGGCAATGGCAAGCAGACGGTCTACAGCGGGCTGACGAAGATCGTGAATGGCCGGGCGGTGTGGACCGGCCAGATCGCCGAGACGCGCCAGCTGCTGCAGCCGCTGAGCTGGCGACAGCCGAAGCGCGTGTTCGTTAACTCGATGTCCGACTTGTTCCACGAGAACGTGACCGATGAGCAGCGCGATCGAATCTTCGCGGTAATGGCGTTGTGTCCGCAGCATACGTTTCAGTTGCTGACGAAGCGGCCGGAGCGGATGCTGGCTTATATCGAGTGCCGCTGGAAGAATCCGGATTCTTATATCGCGACTTTGAATGACCGGGAGCTGTTTTCTGTTTCAGTGCTCAAGAGATCGAGATTTGTCCAGGGCGAGCTATATCCTCTTTTTCCGTTGCTGAACGTCTGGCTCGGCGTGAGCGTGGAGAACCAGGCGGCGGCGGATGAGCGGATCGCGTTGCTATTGAAGACGCCAGCGGCGAAGAGATTCCTGAGTTGCGAGCCCCTGTTGGGACAAGTCAATCTGCCGATGGATGCCGAGTGTGAGCACCCATCGCTTGATGGGATAGATGCGACCGCGTGCACCGATGAGAAGATCTGGCAGTGCTGCATGTGTAAAGGCTTTTATCGCTTTCGACATATTTCAGGGTCAGTTGCTCACTTGCATGAGGCGATTGCCTCGATCGACTGGGTGATCTGCGGTGGGGAGAGTGGGCCGCATGCGCGGCCGATGAGTGAAGCCTGGGCGCGAGGCCTGCGCGATCAATGCAAGGCCGCCGGCGTGCCGTTCTTCTTTAAACAGTGGGGTGAGTATCTGCCGCCGATGTGCGATGGGGCGCCTGGCGACAATCAGGAGCTGAATTGCTCTGATGCGCCTGTGCGCGTGGGGAAGAAAGCCGCGGGCGCGCTGCTCGATGGTCGAGAGTGGAAGGAGTTTCCAGTTTAGGACGTGCGCGGGTGCGGCTTTGTACCGTATTCGCTGTCTTTGCCGCATTTCGGGCAGCGGACGTGGATGCCGTCGATGTGGAGGATCTCGGAAGGCGGAATCTTGTAGCCGCAGTGAATACAGGGGAAGGTGAGATCGAAGGATTTGATATCGATCTTGCGGCGGGTTGGCATGAGTTCGATTGTAGGGGGCGGGGGCGAGGAATGAACGGCGAAGAGCAAGAGCGGGCGAGAGAGTTGTTTGCGCAGGGAAAGAGCGTGAACTTTGTCTCCAAGGAGTTTGGGATCACGTGGCAGGCCGCGAAGAAGATCCAGGACCCTAACTGGCAGGAAATGCCAGCTGGGAAACCGGGGCGTCGAAAGGGGCCGATCAAGCCGAAGCTGAAGGCGGAGGTGATCGAGATGCCAGCGGCCTGGGATCTCTCGCTGACGGTCTCAGCTGATCGCATGGATGCGATCTTTGCCGAGTTTGAACCGGGGGAGAAGGCTGATGCGATCGCGGCCGTCCTGCAGGCGCGGCTGGATGCTCTTGTCGCAGAGCCACGCGCGAGCGAAGCTGCGGACTGATCCGCACTTTTTCAAGAGGTCGACAACTGGGGTTATGAAACGACGCTGCGCGAACTAGCGCGGCGCAATGGGGAAGCTGTGCGAGAGACGGGACAAATTGCGGGCCTGCGCAATGAGCGGAAGGCCTGCCACTTCTGGGTCGACAACGAAGTTGCGGATTGCTACCAGGCGATCATTGGGGCGGACGCGATCTGGGTTTACTGTCGGATCGCCCGGTATGCGAACGGGGCGTGGATTGTCTCGCCGAGGCTGCGCGGGACGATGGACCGACGAGTAGGCCTCCGCGAGATGGCGGAGTGGTGCGGCAAGAGCGTGGACACGGTGTGGCGCTGCCTGGAGCTGCTCGAGCTGGTCGGGCTGATCAAGAGCGAGCGGAACGCGAAGAGTAAAGGTTGCTATGCGCTGGCGGACGTGAAGGACTTGGTGATCCGTGAGGGCGGTCAGTACGACAGAGAGGTTGGCGCCTATCGACTCCCGGATTCCAGGGTGGCTGAGCTGAAGGCTGCGGTCAAAGAGTTGAAGGGAAAACTGGCACGGAAAGCCGTGGTTCCATGTGGAACAACTGTCGCTCACAGCGACAGTTCTGTCGCGCCGCAAGCGCCTGTTCAGAATGGGCAGTGCGACAGTTCTGTCGCGCCGGACGCACAGAACTGTACTACTGGAGCGACAGCCAACAATAGTTATATAAGCAAGACTTCAAAACCTCTCACTCCCCCCAACCCCCTCGCCAGCGAGGGGGAAGTTTCCGAAGACTCGGGGGCGACGATGTTCCCCGAATTCACGCCTGAGCAGCTGGAGCACCTGGCGAGAGTGAGGCAGCGCGGCGAGGATGCGGCGTTCTGGGAGCGGCACTACCGCGAGGAAAACGAAGCTCAGGCCCGGGAAGCTCGCGCTCGGATCGCAGAGCTGGCGCGTCGTCGTGAAGAATTCCCAGACTGCGCAAGGGCGGTGAAGGCGGTGATGCGCGGATGCGGCTTTGTGGCAGGCGACGAGCGAAACAAGCTTCCGGGTGTGTTGCTGCAGGTGCTGACGGCTGAGTGGCAACGCGTTCAACGGCCTCCGTGGATCACAGGGCCCGACATGATCGAGGCATGGCACAGACGAAAACGAAGCGATGGGCCTCGCTATGGCCCGTTGAAGTTCTACCGCGATGGGCACTGGCTGGGTTTTGTGGAGGGTGGGCGATGAGAACATTCTGGGTTTTAAGCACGCTGAAGCGGGGAATTCTGCCGGAGCCAGAGTTGCTGAGTGCTGGGGATCAGTGGCTGGCTAATCGGCGGCTGGAAATTGAACATGCTTTGGAGATGGAGCTGCCTCCGTCGCTTCGGCCGAATTGGAGATCAGGGGCTTCGCGCGAACGCGATGAGCGGATGACGCGCAAAGAGATTCTGGCGGAGCTGGGAATCCACGGCAATAGCTTGAAGAATCGGGCGGCGAGGGGATTCTGAGAATGGCGCGCAAGAAAACGACAGCCGAAGAAGATCTCTTCAATCAGTCGATCGGGAAGCATATCGAGAGTCTGCGTAAGCGGGCCGGATTGACGCAGCGAGCGCTGGCTCAATCTGTCGGCCTTAAGCAACAATCGCTGGCCTCGATCGAGTGCGGGAAGACGCGTTGCTCGCTCTTCATGATGGCGAAGATTGCCAGGCGGCTGGGGATTCCGGTGGCCGCGATCACTAGAAATACAAATTTAGGTTGTATTCCTGCACCTGAACAAAAAAATCATGTAAGTTTGTCTGCGAATCACTCCTGAAATGTTTGCTGCTTCGGCAGCCGGATGCACATGCCGATAAGTGTGGGAGCGCCCAGAGATATGGAGTTGTGTCTCTGAGCGCTTTTTGTTTCGGCTGGAGGATATATGTGATGCCCAGGCAGGCGCGCGGCAGATTTAAGGTCTACGGAGCTTACACCACGCTCGGGTGGCGGGTGGTGCGCAGCTGCGGCCTCGAGGAAGGCCGGAAGATGGTGTCGCTGGGGGACTGGGAAGAAGTCCAGGACTATGACGGCGGAGTAGCTTTCCAGTTGCGTTCGCCGGATCGCGCAGTCAAAGGTGACTACGACATTCTGAGCATGCACGCGCCGGCATCGATTTCGATGCAGGAGATGCAGGTGAATGCGGGCTGCATGGGAAGGTCCAGAACCTTCGGGATGAGTGAGGATCGCAGGCTGGAACGCCGCGATCCGGAAGATGCGATCGAACGCACGATCGCGAAGGTGAAGGTATGGCCGCACGTCGGGCCGCGCAAGGGAGACATCAATCGAGCCTGGGCACTTGCAGGTTTGTAAAGGTCGACATCTTAGGGGGAACAGGCGAGGGCGATGAGCGACGACAACTGCGAAGGCTGCGCTGAGCTGATTCAACGGCTACGCGGGGAAATCGACACAAAGCATAATCAGAATCGCACTGACATTCATGGCTTTCGAAACCAGGTACAGGCGATGCTCCTGGAGATGTCTGAGTTGAGAGGGAAGATCATCCCGATCGTCGGCGGTGACGGTCAGCCCGGAATTTTGGCGCAACTGCGAACGGAGCTCGAAGGTCTGAGAACGCTCATTACGGATCTGCGTATTGCGCAGGGTGCGGATGTAGGGCGGCGAGGGGAAAACACATGGCTGCGAGATCATGCGGCCACAATCGTTATCGGCCTGCTGCTTGTTCTGGCCGGACACTTCTGGAAGTAGGCAACAGATGGCGCTAGTTGATATCTGCCCGTCTTGCGGGCGAACCGATAAGACTGAGTTCGCGAATTGCGCGAATCCGTGGCATACGCAGGGCGTGAAGATCGTCAGCACCCAACCTCAAACGGCCAAGTCTCAACAAGCTCTGGCAACGGCCAGGGAACCAAGGCAACTTGGGCGCTGGGTTTAAACTCAGCGCCCGATTTTTTGAGATCGAGGCGTCGCCATGAACTTTCTGTATGTGCAGGCGACGGGTGAGCTGTTGTTTGACGGCTCATTGCTGGGGATCTGCTACAGCGGCCACGGCGCCGGCGTGAACAATCCGCTCTATCAGGACGTTCATGAGTTCGGGCCGATACCTCAGGGTTGGTACACGATCGGCAAGTTCTTCGACGATCTGGGCGGCAAGGGGCCGATCGTTGCGCATCTGGCCGCGGATGACGGTAACCAGATGTTCGGTCGTTCTGGGTTCATGATTCATGGCGACAATGCGAAGGGCGATCGGTCCGCGAGTGAGGGCTGCATCATTGCCGGCCACACGCTGAGGTTGCAGATCGCTGGGGAAGTGTCGGAAGGAAACAATCGGCTGCAGGTTGTCGAGAGGATTGTATGAAGGATCTACCGAATCCGTTCTGGGCTTTGCTGTTCATGCTGATGGGCTGCGGGCTGTTGATCGCAGTGCTGATGAAGGTGACGGCTCAGACGACACAGCTTGAACTTGGTGTGCTGATGGCTGTTGCTACCGCTGGAGCAAGCATCATCTCAGGCTCGTTTGGTTACATTCAGGGCCAGCGCGATGGAAAGAATTCCGTCCAGGTCCCGCTAGATCCGCCGACACAGACGCAAGTCACGGTGAGTCCGAAGTCGGATCCGCAAAGTCCGAAGGAGAACTGAAAATGAAACTGCTTAAATCTGCAGGCTTGTTTGTCGTTGCATGTGTGCTGGCGGGCTGTCCCAACTGGGAACGCTCAGCTTTTCAGACTCTGGGAACGGCACAGCAGACCATCAATGATGCTCACCAGGCGTATGAGGCATCTGCGATCGCGCCGTGTCCTGCGAACTTTGATCCGCAGCATCCGTGTCTGCCTCACACTCAAGCTGTGCACGATGTCATCGCCAGGGCGCAAGCTGCTGATAAGACGGCTGTGGATGCGATGGTGGCGTATGAGAACGCAAAAACCAAGTCAGCAGGGCAGCCGGCGCTCAACCAAGCTCAGGCGGACGTTGAAACCGCGCTCTCGGTTCTTCCTGCCATCCTCGGCGATGTTAAAGCTCTCTATGGAGGTAAGTAAATGTCGATCACGGTTCAGCAGGTTGGGGACACCGCCAGCGAGATCAAGATCATTGCTGATGAAGTCTTGTCAACGGTGGAGACGCTGGATCCGGCGCTTGCAGCCCCAATCGATCTGGCAGAGGCGCTGGGGACTATGGCAATCAAGGCGCTGCGGGCATGGAGTGCGAACTCGGGTATTCCGATTACCGCAGAGTCTGTTCAGGCACTGCTCGCTGATCAGACACCGCTCTCGCCACCGACGGTCTAAAGGAGCTTAAAGGATTGCCAGTTGCGGCGAAGAGACCGTGTCCAGGTGGCTGTGGCCAGTTGGTAGCTGAGGGCTTCTGTGGTGCATGCCGAGGCAAAGGTAAGGCCCGGGAACGTAAGCCGGAATGGCATACATTCTATGACTACAGATGGCAGCGAGCTAGCGGGCTGTATCTAAAGCAGCATCCGATCGCAGCTGATATCTTCGATCGCCATTCTGGACGGCTGTTGCGTGCGGTGGTGGTGGACCACATCATCCCGCATAAGGGAGATCGAGAGCTGTTCTGGGATCAGGAGAACTGGCAGGGCTTGACGAAGAGCGATCACGATCGCAAGACAGCACTGGAACAGCAAGGGCTGTGGCCGCCAGCGGGTTGCATAAATGCTGGAGCTGCCAAGGCGGCTTGGACGGTGATGGTTGAACGAGGGGGATGGGGGTCGAAATCTCTAGCAAACCGCGATTGCTAGACCGTACCGAAGTGAAATTTTTATTTCCCCAAAATTTGAAAATCATCGGGTAGAAATCGAAAAATAAACTGCCATCGAAACGGCGCGTGCGATGGATCGCAAGTGAGCGCAGGAGGGCTCTAGAGCCGTCGGAAAGCACCGCAACGGCTTCGAAAGCCTAAAACAATGGGACGTAGACGCCAAACTGAAGCAGAGCATCGGCTCAAGGGGACATTTGAGAAGCACCCAGAGCGCGAAGCTGCCTATAAGAACATGCCGAAGCCAAAGGGTCCGCTCGGAGATCCGCCGCCGTGCTTCGATCCTAACGGCTATACCGGCGAAAAGCTGATCGCGATCTGGCATGAGGTTGTTTCGCAGGCCCCGCCAGGAGTGCTTACGAGCTCCGATCGGTTGCACGTCGAGATGACCTGCAGGTTGATTTACAAGATTCGGCATTTGTCGCCGAAGAGTGGTGACTTCGCGAAGCTTGAGGCAGCGCTGGGCAAGATGGCGATGAACCCGTCAGATCGTCCGAAGGTGCAGGTCGGAGCTGGCGCTGCGCCGGCAGCGCTGATAACTGAGAATGGTCCGCAAGAAACCAACGTCTTCGAGGAGCTCGCAGAAGAAGAGCGGTCACGCTCCCGCCCAAACTAAACTCAGCGGCGTAGAGCGCGCTGCCAGGTACGTCGAAGCTGTTTTCAGCGGGAAGCAGGTCGCATGTAAATGGGTGAAGCTGGCGTGCAAACGCCAGCGCGACGATCTGCGCAAAAGTAAGAGAAAGGATTTCCGCTGGCACTACGATGAGTACCGGGCAAACCGGTTCATCAAGTTTCACGAGGGGCTTCCGCACGTCAAGGATGACTTCCTCGGCCATGCGAAGCATCGCGAGAAGTTTCACCTCGAGGACTGGCAGTGCTTCATCTACTGCTCGATCTTTGGTTGGGTCGACAAAGAGAAGGGTTTCCGGCGTTTCAACGACGCCTATGTGGAGGTCCCGCGAAAGAACGGTAAGACGCCTGGGGCTGCCGCGGTGCTGCTGTATGGCTTATGCTGCGACGGCGAGTACGGCGCCGAAATCTTCGCCGGCGCGTCATCGAAGGATCAGGCGGCCGAAGTCTTCGACGCTGCGCGCGCAATGGTTCTCGCCTCCCCGGAGCTGCGGGCGGCATATAAAGTTTGGGTCAACGTAAACAGCCTGGTCATCCAGGAGAAGAACGCAAGCTTTAAAAAGCTGAAGGGTAAACCGGTAGACGGTCCAGCGCCTCACATGGTGAGCGCGGATGAGTATCACGAGTATCCGACAAATCGGCTGATCGAATGGGCCCGCAACGGCATGGTCGGCCGATTCCAGCCGCTGCTATTCAGGATCACGACAGCCGGAACCGACACGGCATCGCCGTGCTATGAGACGCACCTCGAGGCGCAGGAGGTTCTCGAAGGTCGCAGGAAAAGCGATCGCTTCTTCACGGTGATCTACACGATCGACAAGGGTGTCGATTGGAAGAGTAAGAGAGCTCTCGCAATGGCGAACCCCAACCTTGGGGTGAGCGTCAATCCGGAGCAGATCCAGGAGGATCAGTTTCAGGCTCGGCAGTCTGCGACAAAGCAGGCGGCCTTCAAGACGAAGAACGAAAACATCTGGCTCAACGCTGCGCAACCGTGGATGAACATGGAGCGCTGGGATGAGTGCTACGACGCCGATCTGCGGCTCGAGGACTTTGCTGGCGATCCTTGCATTATCGGCATCGACTTAGCGTCGAAGAAAGACACGGTGTCCGAGGCGCTGCTATTTAAGCGCGGCTTCACTTCAGGCAGGAAAGATCAGGAAGGTAACGACCTGGTCGAATATCACTACTACTGTTTCACCCGGCACTACCTCAATTCGGAGCAGGTGCAAGAGGAAAAGAACACTCACTTCCGAGACTGGAAAGAAAAGGGCTTTTTGATCGAGACCGAAGGCACGGTCACCGACTACGTCACGGTGACTGACGACCTGGTCAACGATGCAAACAACCTGATTGTCAGAGAGCTAGTTTTCGATCCATTGCATGCGGCTCCTCTCGTGCAGTTCATGCAGAAGCGAAGTGAGTGGCCACAGAATATCGAAATCGTCGATCTGAAGCAGAGCGAAGAGCACATGTCTCCTTCCATGAAGGAGCTTGAGGCTGCTGTTTTAAGTAAGAGGTTTCACCACAATGGCAATGAATGCCTGACGTGGATGATCGGGAATACGCGCTGCTTGATCAATAAGAAAACTGAGAACTGGTTTCCAGTTCGCGAGAACGTCCAGCGGAAGATCGACGGCACTGTCGCGATTGTCCTAGGCATGAATCGGCTCATGACTCTCGAGCTGGAGACGTATCAGAGCACGGAGATTCGGTGGGTATGATCGGCGAGCTTGTTCTGGATGTGATGTTTCTTCTCGGCCTGGCCGCGGCGAGCTATGGGTTCTGGCTGGCTTGGCATCCGCTGGGCTTTATTGTCGGCGGCCTCCTGGTCGCAGTGTTTTCATTTCTGACCGCGCAGCGCCGCTCGAGGATCCGCTAGATGGGTTTCATCCGGTCATTGACTGAGGGCGCGATCAACTTCCGCGCCGACGTTACCGGCACGCCGGCGGCGTGGGATGACTACTGGTATTCGCCGATCGGCTACTCGTCAGCCAGCGGCGTGCGCGTGAATGCAGACAGCGCCAAACGGATCGCGACCGTGCTGGCCTGCGTGGGCGTCATTGGCCGCAACCTCGGCATGATGCCCATCAAGATCTATACCGAGGCGCCCGATGGTTCTAAGCGCCTGGTCTCAAATCATCCGCTCTACGACGTGTTGTATTCGCGTCCGAACTCGCAGCAGACGGCCTTCGAGTTCAAGCAGATGATGCAGGGCCACGTCGAGCTGCGCGGCAATGCGTATGCAAAGATTCTTCCGGGCCCGCGCGGAGCAGTCGATCAGCTCATCCCGATGCATCCAGATCGGGTACGGATCGAGCGGCTCGCGAATGGGAAGCTACGGTATCTGTACAATAATCCGCTGACGAACGAGACCGAGAAGCTGATGGAAGAAGAAGTCTTCCATCTTCGCAACTTCTCTGACGATGGCTTTACTGGGCAGTCGACGGTGGCCATGGCGATAGACCTCTTTGGCGTTGCCCTGGCGCAGCAGGATTACACAGCCCGCTTCCTGAAGAACGATGCGCGGCCGCCGATCGTTTTCGAGCAGAATTTCCCGTTCAAGAATAAGAGCCAGGAGGATTCGTTTCTCGATAGCTGGCAGAAGGGCCACACCGCAGAGAATCGCGGCAAGGCTGGCCTACTGCCGAACGGCATCACGGCGAAGGTGCTGGGCGTCAATCCCAGCGATCAGCAGCTGCTCGATGCCCGCAAATTTTCGCGGATTGAGATCTGCTCGATCTTCGGCGTCCCTCCTCATCTGATCGGCGAAACCGAGAAGACTGCGACTTACGCCAGCGTCGAGCAGTTCAACATCATGTACGCGGTGCATTGCATTCTGCCGCGCCTGGTGATGTGGGAGCAGGCGATCCAGCGGGATCTGATCACCAACGAGAGGTATTTCGCGAAGTTCGGAATGGGTGCGCTGCTCCGCGGCGACACAGCCAGCAGATTTGCAGCTTACAAGGTCGCGATCGAGAACGGGTGGATGTGCCAGGACGAGGTCCGGCTTCTCGAGGACCTCAACCCGATTCCGAATGGCGCCGGGAAGAAGTTCTGGCGGCCGGTCAACTGGGCCCCGCTTGATCAAGTCACGACGCCGGCGCCTACGCCGCAGGGTGACTTGCCGGATGACACAGACACTGAGGATCCGAGCGACGACAACACAGCCGGAGATGGCACGCAGGGCAAGGAAGATCCTAAGACGATTCAGGCGCGGCTGCAATTGCTGGCGAATTCGGCGGCGGACAGATGTGTGAGGAAGGAAGTCGCAGGCCTGCGGAAGCTGACGTCGCGAGGCTTCGATAGTTATCAGATCGAGGAATTCTACACCGAACAGCTTGAGTTTGTTGGGACCGTTCTGGCTCTCGAGTCAGATGCCTTGTCTGTGCTCCGCCAGGAGTACTTCCAGCGCGCCAGTGAGTTGTGTCAGACGTTGGGTGAAGGCGGATCTGCCGCGACCGCGGCATACATTGACAATCTTGCCGTGCGCGAGTCGCTGCGGCTTTCGAAATTTGCAGTGGAAGGGGTGGCAGCATGACTCAGTTCGCAAGCCTGCGCCGGGCGATGAACGGAAGGCTCTGGTACGTGCACGAGCAGAAGATGCACGAGATCATGGCCTTTCTTGAGATGAGGCTTTCCGGTGGCCATGCGGCCGAAGAGACCATCGCTGCGATTCGCGCGGCCAATGAGGCTTCCGAGCTTCGCGCGAAGTCTGCCGCAGCTGCGGGCGGCGGTACGGTGGCTGTGATTCCGGTCTATGGCGTGATCATGCACCGGCCGTCGATGGATCTGAGCGGACCTGGCGGAACATCGTGCACGGTTCTCTCGCGCCGGATCCGCGAGGCGGTCAACGATCCCAACATCAGCGCCATCGTGATGGACGTAGATTCGCCTGGAGGCGACACGGACGGCGTCGACGAGCTCGCCACCGAGATCTACAACGCTCGGAAACAGAAGAAGATCACGGCTGTGTCGAACTGCCTGATGGCTTCGGCTGCGTACTATCTTGCCTCGCAGGCCTCTGAGGTGGTGGTGAGCCCCAGCTCGATGACCGGCTCGATCGGCGTCTACTGCGTGCACGAAGACGACTCCGAGATGCTGACCAAGCTGGGCGTGAAGCTCTCGCTCATCAAATTCGGCGAGAACAAGGCTGAGGGGAATCCCTACGAGCCTCTGACGGATGTGGCGCGTGGGCACTTGCAGGAGATGGTGGATACATTCGGCGCGATGTTTGAGCGAGCTGTTGCCCGCGGCCGCAACGTTTCGCGCGAAGAAGTGCACAGCAAGTTCGGCCAGGGCCGCGTATTCGATGCGAAGACTGCAGTCAAGATCGGAATGGCCGATCGCGTGGGAACGCTCGATGATGTCCTGTCGAAGTATGGCGTGGTGACGAGCAGCTCCTCCGCGAGGGCCGAGGCGGAAGTGCCTGAGATCCAGGCTGAAGCGCCCGTTGCGGACGTGGCAGCAGATGCCCGCCGGCGGCAGCTCGCGCTCGCAGCGATTTAGCAAAACAAGTTCTGAGGGCCCTGGCCAATGCCCGGGCATTCTGGGGAGCCAACGCTCCCATCGGGAAACGTGTATCAACGCGCAGGCCTAAGCCGCAGCGCCAACTTAACCATCAACCGCAAAAGGAGAAAAATCATGTTGAAGAAACTGCGGCAACTGCTCGCTGATACGCGCGCGAAAGCGGAGGCGATCAACAAGCTGGCCGTGAGCGAAAATCGTACGCTCACCGACACTGAGCAAACCGAATTCGATGCCCTGATTGCTGAGAGCGAAAAGCTGAAAAAGCAGATCGTCTCGCAGGAAGCTCTGCTGGAGATCGAGCGCAATGCACCGGCAGCCAGCTCCGCGATCGAAGTGGGCGCCGATCATGCGACAGAGCGGCCGTGGGGTTCCCTGGCTGAGCAGTTGATGGCTGTTCGTAACCACGCGCGCAGCCGGGGTACACAGACGGATCCACGTCTTCGCGCGGCGGCTCTGGGTGCAAACGAGTCGGTCGATTCAGAAGGTGGCTTCCTGGTCGCTCCGGAATTCGCTCCCGGCGTCTGGCAGCGCGCATATGAAGCATCCGACTTGGCCTCGCGCTGCTTCGATCAGCCGATGACGGCTTCGAATCGCCTGCTCGTGAACGCAGTCGACGAAGACAGCCGCGTCGATGGCAGCCGTTGGGGCGGAGTTCAGTCCTACTGGCTTGGCGAGGCTGGAACGTTCACTCCGTCTCAGGCAAAGTTCCGCCAGATGGAGTTGATCGCGAAGAAGCTCATCGTGCTCAGCTATGCGACGGAAGAGCAGCTCGCCGATGGCCCAGCTCTGGCCGCCTACCTCGACAAGGTTGTGCCTCTGGAATTCGCGTTCAAGATCGACGATGCGATCTACAACGGCACCGGGGCCGGGATGCCTCTCGGCTTCCTGCTCTCCGGAGCGCTGCTGACGATCGCCAAGGATTCCGGCGACAGCTCAGCGACGGTCTCAAGTAATGACGTCTTCAACATGTGGGGAAGGACTTGGCCGTCATCGCGTAAGAATGGCGCCTGGTTTATCAACGTCGACGTGGAAAAGAGCCTGTGGAACCTCACCCGCGGTTCTGGTACCGCCGTCGAGTTGCTCTACACCGGGCCCGGAGAGCGGGGCAATAACAACAACTATGGCGTGATGATGGGCCGGCCGGTCATCCCTGTGGAGTATGCTGCCACGCTTGGGACGCCCGGTGACATCGTGTTCGCCGATCTGAGCCAGTACTATCTGGCCCGCCGAAGCGGCGTCCAGATGGACACCTCGATCCACGTGCAATTCCTCACCGATCAGCAGGCATTCCGCTGGAAGGCACGGCTCGACGGTCAGCCTGCATGGAAGAAGCCGCTCACGCCGAAGAACGGCAGTAACACGCTATCGCCGTTCGTCGCTCTCGCAACCCGTCCCTAGTTCCTGACATTCGGCTGAGGCCGCTTGCGACAAGTCCGCTGGCGGCCGAATCCTTAACCCTTCGATTTTCGAAGAAAGGAATCGCTCATGAGTGCAAAAGGCTTTCGAGTGGCCGAGTCGGGGCATGTTGTCAACGCTCTGCCTCCGGTCGACATTACAGGCGGCAAGACTTCTCAGGCCATCGATATGGCTCTGGCAGGTCACGTCTCCTTTATCCTTCAGCTCGGCGTCTCCGCGGCCGCGCCTGGCGCTGTCACTGTGCAGGCCGGATCCGCGACTGCCGCTGTGGGTTCGAACGTAACCGGCGCAACTGCCATTCCGTTCCGAGTCTATAAGCAGGAAACCGCAGGCGCTGCCAACGATGTATTGGACGCAGGTACGGACGTCACAGCCGCTGGCTTCACGCCTTCGGCCAACGACGGGATCTTCTATGTCATTGAAGTGGACGCTGAGCAGCTTCCTGCCGGCAAGCCGTATGTGCAGCTCGCGCTGGCGAACACTTCCAACTCCGTGATCGCATCCGCTGTGGCAATCCTTAGCGGGCTGCGCTATGCCGGGCTCTCCAACCCGACAGTCACGGCCTAACGGAACAACTCAACGATGGCCAGGGCCCGCGCCGCTTGTCTGGGGCGTGGGTACAGCCGGTGACTTATAAATGTTTGTTCGATTCAAAGATGGCCGATATTCCGGCGAGATCCGCGAAGTGCTTCCGCAGATCGGCAAGGAACTGATCGCCGCTGGTCGAGCCGAGAATCCGTATGCGGACGCACCTGTTGTCGCGGCCAAGATTCCGATCGCTCGAGCTACTCCTCGTGTGGCATCCACGAAACCCGTCGTGAAATCGGCAAATAAGGTCTCTCGATAGATGAACGATCCAGTTCTCATAGCGGCGCCGGCGACCGAGCCAGTTACGCTGGCCGAAATCAAGCTCCAGCTTGGCTTCGGGCCGGTAGAGGATTCGACGCGCGAAGCTTCGTCGATTCTCTCCGACAAGCTGCGGCCCTTTATCACGGCCGCGCGCCGCGAGTGCGAGAGCTACTGCCGCCGCGCCTTTATTACCCAGCGTTGGCTTCTGCGCACAGACGGCTTTCCGGGAAAAGACTGGCGATACAACTGGAACGGCTATCCCGCGATCCGTCTGCCGAAGGGCCCGCTCCAGTCGATCGATTTTGTGAAGTACGTCGATACGTCAGGCCAGGTGCAGTCACTGCCACTGGACACGACATACGGTAACGATGCTCCGCAATATGGGTATCAGCTTTGGCGCGGCAGCGAGACGGAGCCAGGGATCATTTATTCGAGCTGGGCAAGGCCATGGCCGCCGACGCGCATGGTGCCATCGAATGTCATGATCCAATACCGCTGCGGCTACGGCCAGCCGATCACTTGCTCGATGACGAACGGATCTGCGGTGCTCAGTCTGGCTGGAGGTATCAAGTTCAACCCTGACGACGCTCCACTGATGGCGGGCGATTTGGGACTTCCGATTTCAGTTCCAGGCGCGGGTCCGGAGGGTGCGGCTCTGAATACATTCGTCGCTTCGGTTGGTACGAACGGCGTTGTGACGCTGAAGGATCAGGCCGCGGCAAGTGTGACGAATGTAGCAGGATGGGCTGGCCAGCCTGTTCCGGAAGAGATCCGCAACGCAATCAAGCTGACGGTAGAGGATTACTATGACAAGGGCTGCGAGGGCGGCGAGCTGCCCAACGTTGTGAAGCGCCTGCTTGGCTACTACAGGAATGTGGTGGAGTAGATGAATCCAGAGACAGACCTCACGACGCTCGCAGCGGTCAAGGCGTTTCTGCCCATCGCTAACACTAATTCGAACGACGACGCCACGATTACTGCGCTCATCAAGGGGTGCAGCGCGGATTTCCTGCGTGCGACGAACCGGCCAGATTTGCTGGAAGCGGACTATATAGAGGTCCGTCAGGGCGACGGTGGATATCGGATCTGTTTGTTTCATTGGCCGATCGGCGAGATCACCACGCTAACGGTTGGAGGCATCGTGGTTCCGGAGAGCGCAGACAAAATCGCGCCCGGCTACTACTTCGACAACGACATTGATCCGGAGCGGTCATTCAACCTCTATCTCGTTGGCCAGCCTTTCATTGACAATGCAGCCGTGAAGATCGAATACACGGCCGGGTATTCGTCCACGCCGTTCGATATCTCGCAGGCGGTGGCCGAGTGGGTTGCGCAGCGTTACAAGCAGCGGCCGAACCTTGGCACGCAGATCCAGCGCGGCGCGGAGGGCGAAAGCCTGCAGCAGACCGAGGCTGCGGCACCGGCGAACACGCTTGCCTGCATCGAGCGCTACAAGCGGCGGATCCCAAGCGTGAGCCGGAGGTATGACGAAGAGCAGAGTCGCTCCCCGCGCGGCTCTGTGCCTGGCGTTTTCGGAAGGGCCAGATGAGCGTTGCTTTTGTTCTCGATCCCGCATCGGTAGACGAAACCGTCGCGTATATCGAGGAGATGCGTGTGCGGATCCTGCAGGCGATTCGCGAAGGCATGAAGACGGCGATGGAAGGCCTTGCCGATACGACGATCGAGGAGTTTTACGCGGCGGGGCTGCACAGCCGCGACGGGCAGACGGTCGAGAATATCGAGTACTCGCCGAAGGTGACGGAGACCGCCGCGGTGATTCGCGGCACGGTCGCCGCCGAGCGTGACATCACACTGGGCGGCCGCAAGGCGAAACATATAGGGCTCTGGATGGAAGAGGGCACGCACGTTCCTGAAGTGAAGGGCGTGCTGTTTGGCTTCACGGAACCGCAGGGGAATAAGACGCTGTTCTCGCGCGGGCACAAGGCGTTCGACATGAAGCCGCATCCGTTTCTAAATCCGGCGCTGGCGAAGTACGAAACGACGATCGGCGAGATCATCGAGAAAGCAGTGGAAGACGCGGTGGCTGCGTAATGTGGGCTCCTTATAAGGCTGTTGATCGCGAGGCGATCTGGGCGGCGCTTTTTACGCACTTTAAGTCGAAGCTGTGGGCATTGCCCTGGCAAGCGGGCGCGACGATCACCACCGGCGATGTGGTCACCGATCGTTACGGGCATCTGCAGAAGGCTCAGAACGATGGGACGACTGGAACGGATGCGCCGGCGTTTTCGCAATCGGGAGGGACGATCACCGACAATCCCGGCGTGAACCAGGTTGTGTGGCTGGACACGGGCGCAGGCGTGGTCTCGATCGGTCGCAAGCATAAGCATCCGCCGGCGCTGGGAGTAGCGGAACAGCCTGCGTTGTTCCTCGTCCAGGTGCAGCAGAACTACGCGCCGAAGCCGTTCCCGGGAGTTCCGACGCGGCTCACGTTGTCGGGGTATCTGATTCTCTACCTGCTCTCCGATGCGCCCACCGAGGACGTCGGCGAGGAGCAACTGCTGGCCGCGACGCAGCTCAACCAGTTGTTTTATGCGATCGACTCGGCTTTGCTGCCGGACAGCACGAACGGGAAGTTTACGATTGGCAATCTTGTCGAACACTGCTGGATCGAGGGCGATACGCGCGAGGATCCCGGCATTCTGGGCAACCAGGCGGCCGTGATCATGCCGATTCACATTCTCGTTCCGTAACCTCAACCCTCATCTAACCCCGCGCCTGAAAGCGCTCAGGAGAACACAACCATGAACCTGCAATTTGGTTCCGGGGTGCTTTTCGGCATCCCCAACGCTGGCAACACTGCCGCGAATCCCACTCCCACGAAGTTCGGCGTGCTGCAGGAAGTTTCCGTCGAGTTCAAAGGCGATCTGAAGAAGCTGTACGGGCAGAAGCAATTTCCAGTCGCCAAGGCGCGCGGCAAGCTCGATGTGACACTGAAGGGCAAGATGGCGGTTCTCGACGTCGACTCGCTCAATCAGCTCTACTTCGGCCAGGCTGCGGATACCGGCCTGCTGCGGCCGAGTGGCGACGAGTCGCAGGCGACGGCGACAACTGTTCACCCCGACAACACAAAGGCTCCGGCAGGCACTCTGATCACCGTTCTCTCGGTTCAGAATGGATCGACTGGGGCGACTATGGAGCTGGTGGCAAGTTCGCCGGCTATCGGGCAATACACCTTCACGCAGGCCACCACGGGCGGATCGCCAACAGCCGCTGCGTTCGGGTTGAATGCCTCCGAGACCGCGGCGTCGATCATCATCAACTACCTCTACCCCGACAGCACCGGCAAAACCATCAAGCTGAGCAATCAGTTGATGGGCTATGCGCCGGAGTTCCAGGCCTTCCTGTATGACAACTTCCGCGGGAAGTACTTCGGCCTGCAGCTCAACTCATGCGTCATGGGATCCCTGAGCATTCCTTCGAAGCAGGAGGATTTCTGGATCCTCGATTTCGACGCCGATGCCAGCGTGGATGCGACCGACACGCTGGGCTATATCTACGCGGATCTAGCTTAAAGTTTGGGGAGCGCGAGAGCGCGAACTGGGACCCCGGGGCCGCCGTTCAAGGTCCGGCTCCGGGGCTTTTTTAAATTCAATTACTTTTTAGAGGTACGACAATGAGACTGAAGTTTCCCGGCGTTCCGGTCTATTTGAACGGGCAAAATTATTTCATCCCTTCCATCTCCACCCGCCAATACAAAGAGAATCAAGCCGCGCTCGAGGGCTCGCTCGACCAGAAGGATGGCGAGAGCGTGATCGCCTATGCGATCCGTGTGCAGGAAGCCGCTGTGCCTATCATCGGCATGGCGCTGCGCCGCAACTATCCTCACGTCACAGATGACGACCTGTGGGACTGGCTGGATGCTCATACGTTCAACCTTGCCTGGAAGGCCACGCAGAACGCCAGTGGCATGACTCCGGTGACGGAGGGGGAAGCGGAGCCGACGGCGAGCCAACCAACTGGGACTGGATCTACGGGCGCGTAGCCACAGCTCTGGGCGTGCTGCCGTCGGCGATCGACGACGAACCTGCTGTCAATATTTTTAGGCTGCTCGAGTACTGGGGCGAAGAGCCCCCAACCCACGTGATTTTGGCGCTGCGGTATCTGGGCCAACGCAAACCAAAGACAGAACGCGAAGCCATGGAGCAGCTCGCCGGGGCTCAGGAGATGCTGGGCCAGGGCGCAGCGGCTCCGCTGCCGCCGCATCTGCGCGAGTTGGCGCAGTGGGCTGATGGCGAACTTGACAAGCTGAAGCGAGGGAAGAATGGGCGCAAATCTTAGAATCGGCGCGACCGTCGATGTTGCTGAGCTGAAGGCCGGCATGCAGCAGACGGTCGACGAAGTCAAGACGGCTGCGCAGAAGATCCCTATTGCCTTCGAGGAGGCGCGTGGGCGTACCAAGGCTGCTCTGAACGGCATCAGCGAAGACACGAAGCAGGCCGCGCAGGTTGTCTCGATTGAATCGGCCAAGGTGGCGCAGGCCACCAAGCAATTCGCGCAGGCGCAGGCCGAGCTGCGCAACGCCACGGTTGTCGCGAAGGATGCCAAGCTCGACGATGCGGAGACAACGAACCTGCTGGCGGCTGCGCAGCAAAAGGCAGCGGCCGCAGCGAAGAATCTGGCCGAAGCGAAGGCCGACGAGGCGCGAGCGGTTGCCGCGGCTGCCGAAGAAGAAGAGCTGAGCCAGAACGTCGTCATCCGTGCTTTCCAACGCGCAGCTGCAGCGGTGACAGAAGCTTCGGCCGAAATCAAAGAGCAGCTGATATCGACTGCAGAGGTCGGAGGTCTCGAGGCGGAGGGAATCACTGCTGGGTTCGCGGGGTTCTCGAAGCTTCTGGGTGCTGGCATCGCTGTAGGTTTCGCGGCCAACTACATTGACGGCCTGGCGAAGATGAACGTCGAGCTCGATCACCTCTCGGTTCAAAGCGGGCTGGCTGTGCCTCTGCTCGCAGGCCTGCAGCAGATCGTGCGCGAGATGGGCGGGGAGTGGGATCCGATCGCGACCGGCCTGATCAAGATGAATCAGGCGCTGGCGTCTTCGAAGGAGCCTTCGAAAGAGCTGAAGGACGCGCTTCATGGCATCGGCCTGAGTGCTGAGGAGCTGCAAGGGCTTCGACCGGAAGAACAACTGCAGAAGTTGTCGACGGCATTCGCTGAAACGGCCAACTCTGGCAATCGTGCTGCAGCTGCCCGCGCTGTTTTCGGCCGCGGCGGCGCTGCGCTCGTTCCTGTCCTGGTCGAAGAGGGAAAGAATCTCACTTCGAATGCGGAAGCGACGGGCAAGCTGACCGGCGTTACAGAAGAAAGTGCCGAGGCAGCTCGGCGATGGACACAGGACACCGCGCGGCTCTCGGCGCAATTTCGCTCGGTGATGATCCCGGTGATGGAGCATGCCGAGGATGTCATTCGCGGCATTGCCGCAACCTTTGAGGCGGCGAGTGCCGTGATCCTGACCGTCTTTGAAGCGATCGGCACGGCGGTCACGGCCGCTCTCTTCCCTCTGGGCAAGCTCGGCCAGATGCTCTTCGATCTGACTACCGGTCAGTACGCGAAGCTGATCTCCGATGCCAAGGCCGCTCCGGCGCAGTTTGCCAGTGTCTGGAAAGCTGGCTTCGACGACATCAAGGGCTACTGGGCCGAGGTTAAGCGCACTCTCACGGAGAGCACCCCAGTGCCGAAGCTCGAGCAGGAATTCGAGCCTGGCGAAGGTCCTGCGCCCTCCGCAAAGAAAAAGGGAGTGGATAAAGCTTTCGAGAACGATGAGCGCGAACTGGCCGGGATCCGCCTGCAGGCCGCGAAGAATGGGTATGTTCTGGGAGTTCAGGGAGAGATTGAATTCTGGAACAAGCGCCTTGCTGCAGCCAAGCAGGGCAGCGAAGAGTATCAGAGGATCGTCGAGAAGCTCGCCAGCCTCGAAGAGGAACGGATCAAGCAGGGCTCGAAACCGCAGAAGTTTGCCGAGGTGAAGGAATCAACGATTTCGACGTCGACGCTCGATTCTATCATCAGCGAGATGACTGCTGAAGTGAAGGAGCAGCAGAAGCAGCAGCTCGATGCGCAGCGCGAAGCCATCGATGAACAGATCCGCGATGCGGCCGAGGGATATCGAGTCGCCGAGGAGTATGCGAACGAGCAGGTCCGCATGGGCCTGATGACCACGCAGGAGCGGATCGCTTACCTGCGTCAGGCTGCGGCGGAAGAGCTGCGCATAGAGCAGGCTCTCATCCAGGGCAAGGAGATCATCGACAACGGAGATCTCGCCAAGCAACAGCAGGATGCAAATCGGAGCGTTCAGATCACGCGACAGGCCGACCGCCAGATCGCGCAGTTGATGCGGGAGTCGGCGCAGGATACCCAGCGTGTGTGGCGTCAGGCGTGGGACAACGCAACTGCTTCCTTTAACAATGCAGTCGCTCACTGGGTGGTTTCAGGCAAGGGCTTCGCTCAATCGATGGCGCAGATCATGGGCGGCATTACCGAGAATTTTGTAAGAAATGTTCTCAAGATGTCCGAGCAGTTCCTGATCGGCCTGGCGCTACAGAAGGCTGGGCAGAAATCGCAGATCTTTGCCGATGCGAAAACGGCAGCAGCAAACACCTATGCTGCAGTTTCGGCGATTCCTGTTGTTGGGCCCTTTCTCGCACCACCGGCCGCCGCAGCGGCTTTTGCTGGCGTGCTGGCCTTTGACAGCTTTGCGGAAGGCGGCGTCGTTCGCGGCGGCAACGGGATGGCTGTACCGGTTCTCGCGCATGCGGGCGAGCGTGTATTGACTCCTTCACAGACGCAAAACTTCGAGACGCTGGTCAGCAATCGCAGCTCGAGCAGCTCGCACAGTAGTCGTACCAGCATAGATCTCGACCAGCACTTCTACGGTTCCAAGGCAACGCCGCGCGAGGCCGCCAGAGGGATCAATGATGCAATTCGTCGCGGCCGCGTGGGGTATGCATGAGTCTTCCCGTCTTTCCGTCTTTGCCGGGCTTATCCTGGACCATTCCGAAAGCGTCTGAGTTTTCTACGCTCACACAGGACTCCGGCGCTCTGTTTGATACGCGCGTTCAGCAGGCAAAGAATCCGCGCTGGCACTGGGGCATGACCTTCGACGTGCTTCGCGATGGTGGAACTTTTACGGAATATCGTCAGCTGCAGGGTCTTATTCTTTCGCTCGCCGGCAGTTTTGGCGACTTCCTGTATTCAGATCCAAGCGACAATACTGTTGGGCCAGCCCTGATTGCCGGTGTGCCGAATACCGCCGCGCAGCTCCAGGTCGTGAACGATGGCGCTGGTAATTACTATTCTCCAATTCAGCGCAACTTTGGCGGCCTCTTCCAGGAAGACATCACGGATCTGAACGGTTCGATCACCGTCTACGATAACGCCGTTCTCAAGACTGGCGGCGGCGTCGACTACACGCTCGCCGGGCCCGGGCTATCTATATCTGGCGCGGCATTTGAGGGGATGTATCTGCAATGGGCCGCGCCGCCAACGGGTCCTGTGACCGCTGAATTCAACTTCTACTTTCGCTGCCACTTCGAAGAGGACACGCATGAATTCGAGCAATTCCTGAGCTCGATGTGGACTGTTGGCGGATCTGAATCCAAAAGCGGCTCGGGCGTTCTCAGGTTCTGCACTTCCAAGATCGCGCAAATCTAATGAAGCAATATCTCTCCGGCGCCGGCGTCGACACCTCGGCGGCTGTACGTGCACATCTCAGAGCCAACAAGCAGGTGTGGGTAGCCGATCTCATCCTCATTGGCGAGCCGGATGATCCCAAGGCGTTGTGGCTTACGAACTTTTCTACTCCTCTGCAGTGGTCATTGTGGGGAACGTTCAAGTCGACAGTCTTGAAGCGCGGCTCGATCCGCAGCGCGATCGGCCTTGAGGCTGAATCGCTCGACCTCACCTGGTCGCCTCGCAACAGGACCGCGACCGGGAACATTCAGAACACCTCGGCATACGAGCTCGCGCGCGTGGGCTTCTTCGACAACATGCGCTTTCGGATGTGGCGCACTGTGATGCCGACGCCTGGCGACGCCGACACGTTTGGAGCAGCTGAGTGGTTTGCGGGCTGGATCGGAGACGCGCAGTCGCAGCCAGGCGCTATTCAGTTCTCGATCAATTCGTACCTTTACGCGCTCGATCAGAAGGTTCCATCTGGAGTCATTGAGGTCACGAATACCGTGGCCAGCTACTCGGCCGGCCGCCCGCCGGCGCACGATCGCGATGGGGTCAGCTACAGCGTGTGTCCGCAGTTCGTCATCGGAGACCATCCGCAGACGACGACCATGCTTATCGCAGATCAGAGGTACCCGAACGACTCGCACGTCTTTTCGACCGACGCTCTGAACGACGGATATGTCGTGTTCATGGCGGGATCGACTCTCGAGAGACAGTACTCGGTAATCGGAAAGAGCTACCCACTGCCTGATGGGCCCAACACGCGCCAGGTGTGCGTTCTCTATTCTCCTCTTCCTTGGGTTCCGTCAATGGGTGATCGCTTCTATGTCACGATGCAGGCGCCCATCAACCAAGCGGACGGCGACTACTACGGATTCCCGTATGTGCCGGCCCCAGAGACAGCCGCATGATGACGCGTGAACAAGCGGCTGAATATGCCCTCACCTGGGAGGGGACGCCCTATGTCCGCTCGGGTCGCATCAAGGGTCCGCATGGCGGGGTGGATTGCGGAACGCTCCTCGCAGGGTACCTGGTCGGAATCGGAAGAGTCGCGCCGACCGAGATGGAAACGCTACTCGATGACCTCGGCTTTCTTTCGAACGACTGGTTCTGCAACACGGATTCCGAAACCTACCTCAACGCGCTGACGCAGTTCGCCTCTCTGCGCTGGGAGGGAATCTGCAGTGGAAAGCCGCCGGCACAGCCGGGCGACATCGCGCTCTACAAGGTCGCGGACAGCAAACGGTTCAATCACGGTTCCATCATGCTCGGCTGGCCTCGCTCGCTGCATGCGTTCTCTCAGCGCGTCGCCGTCGCTAAACCTTCACTGCACCCGCTCACCGCTCACACAGAGATGGCCGTCTTCGACCCGTGGGGATCCGCGTAGATGCAAGCTGGCAAGAACCAGGCTTCACAGAAACCGACCGCATTTGGATCGATGCTTCAGGCCTCCACTTATGGCCTGGTGATTCCGGAGATCTATGGTCGCGCCCAGGGACCGCTCTATGCGATCTGGGCGGCGAATCTGCGCCAGGGCGGATCCACGAAGAAGTTCAAGCAGATGAAGAAGGGGGTCACGGCCTACTGCGAGAACATCGATTTCCTGTGCGGGAAAAACCCGATCCTCTCGCCGCTGCAGGCATGGTCGAACGGCACTCTCTATCCGCTGACCTTCACCTCCTGGTCGACGACGGCCACTGCCGGCTCGAGCGGTGTGTTCACCGTCCCCGACTCGCACTTCTATGCGATCGTCGGCGTCACGCTCACGATCAACTACGACGAGACTTTCAACGACTACGGCGCTCCAGGGTCGAGCCACTTGACGGGCTCAATGGAACTGCCGCTCTGGAACCAACTGTTCGCCGGCCCCGATCCGTGCGACAGCACAGACCCGCGGAACTTCCCATATCGGTATCGCTGGCAGCCGGACTTCGGCGCTACGTTCTACATCGACGACTTGCCCTATGGCGCGTTTCCGACTGGCACTCTGAAGGTCTACTACGCGCAGATGACATCGCTGACGAAGAACCAGCCGCCCATCAGCCGGCTGCTTCTCAGCTTCGAGAACAATCTCGGATCGGGTGATGAGTACGACGGGTTCAGTTCGCAGCAGATTATTTACCCGATGTATGCGGGGCTCGGCTCGCCGAACATCGACCTCGGTTCGATGGGTGCTATTCCCGCGATCAAGGTCGAGCACCTCGGCAAGTGGAGCGTGTCAAAGGACGGCGACTGCGACTTCGTAGACATCATCGAGGACGTAGTCAAGAACGGCATTTCGCAGTCCGCGATGGGCGGAGTGGGGAATTGGGAGCAGGTCGGGCACGGTGCGTCGTGCTTCAATCTTCCAGGCACGATTCAGAAGAAGCTCGGCGCCAGCACGAACCCCGCGGGCGTCCCACCGATGCTCTACGACATGCCGAACACGCCTGGGAACATCCTCGTGTGCACGGCGAAGGGGCAGGGTCCTCTCGCAATCTCAAGTTCGAACGGCGAGAACTGGACACCGCTCTTCGGCTCGAGCAGCACCTTTAACCTCTGGTACGCGACAGCTGTTGGCGGAGACCCCAACACTGTCTCGGTCAGCGGCGCCGGCCAGCCGTCTGAGGTCGCGATCTTTGAAATTGGTGATTTCGGAGGTGTCTCACTCTCTGTCGACTCGTCGGCTTCTTTCCCTGGCTCGGTGACGGGTGCGGCTGCAGGCCTGATCACTCGCGACTGCAGCGCTTCTATAGGAACGCCCACCAGGGTCGGAGCTACGTGGGACATGCCAGTCGTCCAGGAGGAGATGCCTGCTGACGCTGTGATTCAGGGAATCTATCCCGTGATGATTGCAGCCTTTGACGTCGCCGCCGGCGTCGGTACAGGCGACGCAAACTATGGAACTAGCTCAGGGAGTTCAGGGTTTCCGCTGACGACCAGCCTGGTCGAGCAATATGGTTCGTCGCTTGGGACATCTCTTAGTCGGCTGATCAGCGCATACTTCAACGCGGAGATTCAGTGCTCCGATCCCCGTCAGCTGGATCCACCTTGGACGCCAGTGTCGACCCTTACCGTGCAGAACTGCGCATGGGCTATTTACTACACCAGCGCGAGCAGCACGGGCCCCACGTTGCCCGCGCCGATGCCTGTGCCGTTCGCTCCGCCCGCCGGGCAGTTTGTGACCTGGGCAGTGCCGACGCGGATCTCGCCTTTTGGCCAGTACCATCACCCGGGCGGTGGAAGCATTTTTGGCGGCGCACAGGGCGACCTCACCGTCGACGGCACAGCGTTCGGATTTAACCCTGCTCCTTCGGTGACCGCTACAACTCCACTGGTTACGCAGATCAACGTCGGCGGATTTGTTGCGGACTTTACCGCCACCGGAGTCGGGAAGGTATCGCTTGATGGCTCGTCGATCACTCAGGGGTGGCCCGCGTTCCTCTTCGCAGCGCCGTTCTACAACGGAGACTCGCCGGCGAACGCGCAGGTGGCAAAGTATGAAGCGCTGACTCCGACCAATTTCTACGGCAGTTCGCTGACCGACTTTCAGGCCCACGGCCGAATTGTCTATAACCCGGGCACCTTCTCCTTTCAGGCGCCAGGGATAACCTCTGTCTCGATCGGCATGATCGGGGTGAGATGGAACGACGCGCCGCGCTTCGCTCGCCCAGCCGGCGGCTTTATGCACCTGCCAAGCCTCGACAATGTCCGAGCGCAGTGTCGCGCAGGCGGTCTGTTCGGTTCGCTCGCGATGATCGCGCAGAAGTCGGCCGCGGACTGGCTGAAGGACCTGTATGAAGCGGCCGACGCATGGCCTGTGTTCACCGGCCACCAACTGCGGAGCATCGCTCGATCGGAGGTGTCAGCGGTCGGCAATGGCGCCATCTTTGTTGCGCCCACGGCTTCAGGGCCCGTCGTCGACCTCGACGTCGACAACGGGGACTTCATCGCAGAGAAAGGGCAGCCTGCGATTCGCGTCACGCGCAAGGCTCGCACGGACACGGACACCGTCCTGCAGATGCAGCACATTAATCGCGGTTCGGGCTATCAGCAGGTGACGACGGCCGAGCCCGACACCATCGGCATCGCGAAGTATGGAGTCCGAAAGAAGGACCCCGAAAGCAACGACGCGGTGCAGGACGTGGCGATCGCGCGGACCATCCTGCAGATTCGAGTCCGGCGCCGGAACTACGTCGAGCAGATCAGCTACGGCTTCACCGTGAACCAGCGGCTTTCCTGGCTCGACTCGACCGACCTGGTCAGAATCACTGATCGTTCGCAGGGCATTGTGAAGGTGCCGGTGCGCCTCACTTCGTGGGAGGAGAATGACAAGCTTGAGATCGCATGCGAGGCTGAACCCTTTGCATACGGGATCCACTCCCCGCAACCGCTGCCGGCAACAGTCCCTCAGCCTTACAGCGGGGGCGGCACGAGGAACCAGAGCGCCGGCAATGTAAACACGCCGGTGATCTTCGAACCGGTCTCGCGGCTCTACTCCGGAACGAAGCCTCAACTCTGGATCGTCGTCTCGAGCGGTTCGCTGCTCTATGGAGGCTGCCAGGTGTACGTCTCTACCGATGGCGGCGCGAGCTACAACCCGCTCGGCGACCCAATCATGGGTTCAGCGATCACCGGCAACGTAATCGCCGACTGGCCGGCCGCCGCGGATCCGGACACAACGAACGATCTGCAGGTTGACCTCACCGAATGCAACGGTGTGCTCGACAGCTACGCAGTGAGCGACGAGGACAACTTTGTTTATCCCTGCTACGTCTCGGGCAACGATGAGCCGCTGATCGTGAAGATGAACGGCGTCACGATTGCAGAGCTCGCGAACACAGCCTTCGCCATGAACGGAACGGTTATCGCCCAGGCCGGCGGGTTCGGCTACGAGTTGATGACCTACGCAAATGCGCAGCTGACGGCCACCAGCAAGTACACCTTGAAAGCCACGGGCGCGGGGAACAAGCTTCGTCGCGATGTCTTCAACGCACCAACGAACACGGGGAACGGCATCGATCACCCGGCAGGCGAGCGGTTCGCACTTCTATGGCCGAGCGGCACCGGGATCCTGAAGGTCAACATGGATCCGATCTGGATCGGGCAGATTCTCAAGTTCAAAATTCTCAGCTTCAACAGCTTCGGCGCCGGCGCTCAGTCTCTCACTGATTCCGGCATCGTCGAGTACCAATACTCGCCCACCGGCGTTCCATCTACGGTCTGAGGAACTCAAATGCCAGCATCGATTATCGAATTTTCTGACACTACTCCCTCGGCGTCAGCAGGGAAGATCAACGTCAAGTGGCAGAACGACGGCGGGTCTCCGACCGTGAATGTTTCGGCGGAGGTCGACGACGCGATCGTCGAGTACGTCACGTTCACAGGGGTAAACGGGACGCTGGCGAACACGCCGAGGAAGATCATCGCGGCTCTTCGCAACGGCCTCGGAATGCAGACCACCGACAACACCCGCACCGACTACTACTCAATGTCCGGCGCAGCCGCAACGCTGGCCACAGCTGCAGGAGGAAGTGATGTTTTCACTTTTATCTACTACAAGAATTAAGGTCCTCGCTCTTCCGGTCCTGGTGCTGTCGACTGCTGCGATACATGCACAGGTGGACCCCACCAGCCCGGCGCAGATCAAATGGCCGCTGACGACCATCACCGGATCCGACACTCCTATTCAGGCCTGCACCGCAGCGAACTATGGGCAGCCGTTTCAGCGCACCGACGTTTCGCCGAACAAGTGGGGCACCTGCGGCGCCGACGGCTGGGTGTACCGCGGCAATGGTGCGACTGGCGTTCCGAACGGGCGCGTGGTGACCTCGAGCACGACGGCGGCCTGCGGTGAATTCATCCGCGACGATGCTAGCGGAACTTCGACGATCACTCTGCCGAGCCTCGCCGCCGGGTGCACAGTAGCTGTCCAGCGCGGAGTCTCAGCCGGCGTCGTGACGATCAATCCAGGTGCGACAAGCTACGACGGAGTTACCACTCAACTTCCGCAAGGTTCGTCATTGTTCGTGTGGACCGACGGCACAGCCTGGCATTCAAATTCTCCTCTTCTCGCGGGTTCAGGTCTGACTCTTTCTCCTGGACTGACGGGCAGCACTCTCACAGCGAGCGGTGGTGGTGGCGGAAGCTACACCAACCTCGTCGCATCGTCGACAAGCGACACGACTGTCGCAATCATCAACGGCAAATGCACATCCGGGCAGGCTTACCTTCTGAGTACTGCGGCGACGCTTACGGCCGGCGGGACGATCAATTGCCCGGTCGTTTTCAGTGCCGGCGGAATGTGGTCAGCAGGCAGCGCGCTGACCGTGACGCTGGCGTATCCAGCCAAAGAGATGGATGGGCCATGGGTGCATTTCGGATCCAACGTGACCATTGCTTTTACGGCGTCCACCCAGACTCACGCGCCTTTCGAATGGTGGGGAGCGATCGCCGATGGCTCGACCAATAACTATACGGCGATGCAGGCATGCATCGCTGCGAAGCCCGTTCAGTGCGACGCCCTCTTAGGGCAGTACAACATCGGAACAGCTCTCTCGTTTACGAATTCGAACACAGGCATCCACGGCGCGGTCATGCAGTACCCAGGCGCCGGAAGCATGATCGTCCAGACCACTGCGGGCGCGGACATCATCGACGCAGCAGGGGGCGGGGTTAATAGTCCCCTGTATAACCTTCATTTCGACCACTTCACTGCAAAGCACTCTGGAACGGCGACCGGAACCGCAAAGGGGGTCAGCCTCAGCTATACGCAGTCTGCTGTGATCGACCATGTTTTAGTTCAAGACAACATCGAGAATTTCCACCTTCTAAACTTCCAGAACGGCCTGATGATCGACTGCGATTCGCAGTGGGCCGGAACATACACGAGCGGCGATATATATGGGCTTCGCGTCGACGGAACTGCTGCTCCGCAATCCGCCGCGTTCGTCCGAGTGAATATAAACGGTCTCAGTTCCCACGGCGCAGGCGCGGTCGTTCATGGATATTACGGCAGTGGTACATCGCTAAATGATCAGTGGTTCCAGGAACTCCAGGTATCGAGCACCGACCTCGAATTTGAACTAGACGGGTCAGCCCTGTCGGGCCAAATTGCCGGGTTCGATATCACGGTCCTCGATTCCAAGTTCGATGGCGCATACACGAACGGAGTGAAGGTTACGAACATGCCGAGCAGCAGCAACTCGGCGGTAACTTTTATCGGCGGTGAGTGCTCTCTTCAGCCGACAGCTACCAGCGGTGTTGCAACATGCGCTGAAGTGCAATCGAGTACCGCGGTGTCGTTCTTAGGTATGCAGTTTTCTCAAGGATCTCATTCCGGCAATCAGGGTTGGTTAGCTGCGTTTCATGCGAAGGACTCAAGTCACCTTGGCTTCATCGGAAACATCGTGACGCCGTCTACCGGATTTGAGTGCGCCGCGCTAGAGAACGTCAACTACTCGTCTGTGTCCAGCAATACCTGCAATCTCAGCGGCCTGGGGGCGAGTGCCGGCCCTATCATCAATGTCTACGGAACGTCGACTGGCAACGGGATCAACAGCAATAACATCAAGGGTGGCGGAAGCAGCACGCTGGCGCTCAATTTCGGGGCGTCAGCTGCAAACAATATCGCCAATGACAATGTCTGGGAAAACGTGTCGAGTTCGCCAGTCGCAGATGCGAACGGCACAAACAGCTGGAACAGCCCTTCGAATTCGGTAATTAACGGCACTATAAAGAACAATGCCCTTGCCGGAACGGGAAGCCGCATCGTGTGCGCAGCATCTGACGGCACTCTCAGCTCAAGCGGGTGCGGCGGCGCGAACGGAACCGTGACCTATACGAGTTCGCAGACCGCTTCAGCGAGCGATAACGGAAAGCTGGTTATCTTTAATTGCTCGGCGGCCTGCGCCTATACTCTGCCGGCTACCCAACCCTCGGCGACCTGGTCTGCGACCGTTCAGACGATCGGATCTACCAATGCGACTATCGCTCTGGGCGGAAGCGACACATATAACAGCGGCTCGAGCGTTCCTGTCCTTCTCAAGTTCAATCCGCTGTCGATTTGGGCGAACTCGGCAACTTCGACCGATTACAGGGGCGGTACTCCGCCCGTCGCCGGATCAAATGTGACGATAACTCCCGCTGCCAACGGTCAGACATTTGCATCATCAGGCGGAGGCGGAGGGGGTGGACCGACCACGTTTGCGGATGTGACTGGTTCGCGCGCGGTGAACACTGTCTACCAGAACACCAATACGACGCCGATGTATGTGAGCGTTCACGTCTCGACTGGAACAGTCAGCAGCATTTGCATGATAGGTACCATTGGCTCTACCAGCACGCCCAACCTAAACACTTTTCAATACGACATATCTGGGAGCAGTGCAGCTAGGGACATAAGCGGAACCGTGGTCGTTCCGCCCAATTGGTACTACACGTTCACATGGGGAAGCAACACTGGCAGTTGTTCGTGGGCTGCGAGCGCTAGCCTAGGCAACTGGATTGAGGGCCACTGATGAATCACTTTTGTACGAAGAACGCGGCGATGAAAGCCGCGATCGTCACAACGTAGACAAATGCCGCATTCCAGTAGAAGGCATTCAAATTCCTGTCAATCGCTTCCTGGCTCTTGTCTGCGCTTAGAAATGCAACGACGAGACGAGACAGCCTCAGGCGTGCGGCAGTCGCGATCAGAAAGGCAAGTAGCTTATCGCGGAACCGCAAGGGACGCTCCGAGGACTTCGATGGCTTTCTCTTTGTTTGCTGGATCGATGAGGTGTTGTTCGATCAGAGCCTCAATGCACTTCTGAGCTAGTTCGGCGCGTTTGATGTTTCCCTCAACTTTTAGTGCTGTGATGCTCATTCGTTGTCTCCTTTCTTAGAATTCGGCGTTGCCCAGGTGGTCATGAATCCGCCGGTGTCGAGCTCTGAAACTGTCTTGTAACCGCACCTGTTGAGCATTCCTTCCACGGCAGAGTGAGTGGTTTTGCCGTCGCGAATGTGGTCAGTGTCGAGAACTAGATGAATCGGATGTGACCGTAAAAAGTCCTGAGAGCCTGAGATGATCTCGATCTCTGCTCCCTCTGCATCAATTTTCACGAAAGAAGGAATGCCGAATTCTGCGCAGGCCTGCTCGAAGGTTGCTGTTCGTACTGAAGCGGTGGCGTTAGTCGGCGGCCTGTCGAGCACCGTTGAAAGTGCCGATCCGGTCGATCCTTCAGAATTGAAGGTCGCAGTGCCATTGCTGTCGCTGAGTGCTACTTGTGCGACGGCGACATTCGATAGCTTGTGCCGTTCTATGTTCCTGCGGAGTAGTTCAACATTTAACGGATCGGGTTCGAAGGCTATGACTCGGCCTTCAGGACCTACCGCGTGAGAAAAGGCGTAGGCAGAAATCCCGCAATATGCTCCGACATCGAACACGAGCTCTCCCGGTCCGGGGCGATAGAAGCGGAAATATGCATCCAGGGCTGAGGCTTCTTCGGGCATGCTCGCGATTTCGAACTGAAGGCCGTTATGGAGGGTGTGCAGCTGCGGCCCAGAGTAATTGGCTTCAAGGAATCTGTCGCGTTGGATCGGCTCTACCTGAGAGAAGTAGGTCTCAAAGTGCTGAGCAACTCCGATCGCATAAACCAGGTGTTGTCTGGAAAGCCTGATTTGTCGATCTCCTCTTCGGACGAGATAGGTGTTGCCGTCGCGCGATAGTGGCGCGCCATTTTTGAAGCAGGACGCAGCAGAGACAGCGAACAGCCCGCGCTCGCTTGCAGTTATAGGTCCCAGGAGTTTCTGAAGTAGGGTCATCGTCCTTCACTCTGCTTCTGCGTGTCTGACTGCGCGTTCTTGTACTGCCAGTAGGTCGCGCCAAAGATGATGGCGAGGCCGACCAGAAGAACGATCTCAAACCAGAACGGGAATCGCTTGAAGCTGGGCATTTCGATACGCACCAGTGTAAGCCAACAGTCCCGAATTCACGAAGTTACCAACGAAACCACAGACAGGGGCTCCACCCATGGTCTCTTTCAAAAGATCATCCGCTTTTCTTGCGCTCATCAGCCAAATGGCAGCACTGCTGCTGAGCGTGGGTATAGCGGATCCCGCAATGGCGCAGAGCACGCCCGCCACCGGGGACACCCGCACCGTTACCGAGCCGAGCTACCACGCAACCTGCGCGACCGTTCGTGCGACCAAGTACTTGGTATCGACGAACACGCTCAATCTGGATCCATTTGGGCCAGGCGCGGGCTCAACGGGCGGAACTTACGGCACTCTCGGAGCAACGGGCGCGACCAGCTTCGATCCGTCTTCTTCATCCGGCAGCTTCGTAAGTTCGGAGTCGCTCGACAACTCGGCCATCAATGCGGCCCTCTCATCGTGTGCTGGAACTGGAAAGGCTGTGGAGCTCGCCCTGGGCACGAGCGGGCAGCAGGCGCTCGTCATAGCTCCACTGAACATTCCGAGCGGTACAGGCCTCAAGATCGACCTGGGCGTCGACTTGATGGGCAGCCGCAACCTATCAGACTACGGCGGCCACAATTGCGGGATAGTCACGACAAGCAGTTCGAGTTGCAATCATCTCATCACGGCACTGAACGCGAACGGCTCCTTCATCGAGGGGCCAGGAACGATCGACGGCCGCGGCTGGCGCAAGCTGATCGGCAGGACCGACAGCATCTACGGCAACCGAGTCCAGAGCTACATCAACAAGCGAGGCACTGCGACAGATGGCTCGCCGGCTGGCAGCCCGAACGGCGCCGGCAACAACAGCTACGGCCCGAACCTGCTCAACCTGGTCGGCATCTCCAACTTCAATATCTACAAGACAACGCTTCGCGACTCCGGAAACTTCACTGTCAATCTGAAGAACTGCAGCAATGTCACGATCTGGGGCGTCAAGGTCATCGACCCTTATGAGGTCTCAAACACCGATGGCATCGATCCGGTCAACTGCACAAACGTCACCATCGCGAACAGCTTCATTTCGAACGGAGACAACCACACCGCACTCAAGTCTGATGCTGGGCCGACGGCAAATATCACCGTCAAGAACCTTCAGACCGGCGCCGGCATCGGCGCGGCCCTAGGCACGGACATCAACTCGGGCGGGATCCGCAACATCCTCTTCGATCACCTGGTGCAGCGCGGCAATCTTTTCAACGCTCAATCGACAGGTCTTCAGATCGGCTCGAGCACTGCGAATGGAGGAGTGGTCGACAAGGTCACTTACCAGAACGTGTGCATGGTGAACGAGCAGCAGAGCGTTCGCATGTATACCAACTATGGTGGGCAGACCGGAAGCTCGCCTCCGCGGTACACCAACCTCTACCTGCATAACATCCACGTCTTGGCATCGACGGCGCCGTACACCACCGGCAAGTCGGGCACCTACACCTTCCAGGGCCTCTCCGGGTACCGGATGGGAGTGGAGATCGACAACATCGTGATCGATGGAACAAACCAGGGCGTCGCTCAGCAGAGCGGCATCACGAAGGATCAGTACTCAGACATCTACCTCGGACCAGGCGCGGTGCCTTCGTCCCTGCTCTCGCAGTTCTCAGCTGGCACGAGTATGAGCACCTCCGGATCCGCGGGCTCGAGTACTCCGTACCCATGCACGACGTCGACCTGGCAGCCGCTGATCGGCGAGATGAACATCAAGACCGCGCTCGGCAATCTGAACCAGTCGTACACGGTCGCGACGCCGACGGCATTCAATCTGCAGGTGCAGCTTCAGCCAGCGACTGAGATCAACGGTCAGGAGTCGGCCGCGCTGACTCAGCCGGTCACCTTCCTCGATGGCGGCGTCTCAGTAGGAACTGGATCGCTGGCCGGCGACGGCACGTTCGCGCAACTGACGATCTCTAGCCCGACGCCTGGAGTTCATAACTACACCGCTCGCTACCCGGGCGACTCAAACTATCCCGCTTTCACCTTCGGCAGCGTGACCGTCACGGTCGGCGGAACTCCACCACCGCCGCCGACCACATCGGTCGGGTCGCCGCTGTTGTCTGTAGTCTCGGTTCAGTAAGGGCTATTTGCAGTGAAGTTGAGTGAAAAGCTGTTCGGGCTGCACCTTGGTCGTGTAGGAGTCGTGAACGCGCGGGTGTTCGAGTTCGGCATTGAGAGGGAATCTGACCAGATAGTCGCCGATGCCGCCGGAGGTGTAGTGAAGTACGGGCCCTGACTTCGTTTGTTCTATTGACCGCGGCTGGCCGCAGCGAGAGGTGAAGGCTTCGACGGTGGCGATTCGGCCGGCGGTCCAGTCTGAGATGAACGCATCCTTCGCTGCGGCGGCTTTGACGGCGCCCTGGCGATCGACCTCATGCGCGATGACGAAGAAGAGAACGACGGCGCCGAGCGCCACTGGCCATATTCTCCAGCGCGGGTGTTCTAGGTCTCTGCTCATGGTCGTTGTCTCCTTGTCGATCTGCAGCTCCGTTCCCAGCGGTCTTTTGCTTTCGCTTCGGATACGGTCTGCCATTGCATGTTCGAGGGCTGATCTGGACCGCCGCACATCAGCGGCATGACGTGATCGATCACATAGCCGGGGCATCGTCCGGTTCGGCGGCCGGTGCTGGGGCACGGGTGAGAACGCTCGAAAGCCAGCTTGGCCGCGTGACTGCGATGCTGTTTTGCGTCGGCGGGTGGAACCAGCAGAAGCAACGCGATCAGCAGATGGTGTGAATTGAAATGACAGCGTTTCAACTGATCTCCGATATATTTGCGCGACCGCAGAAGAACGTCGCGGCCAACATGCGCTTTATCACTGAGCGTCAGTTTAACTGGCTTGTGGATTTGATTGGTGCCGATGAAGAGGGTTCGGCAGTTACGAACGGACTGAACGGCGGCCTGGTGTGGATGCCCAGCGGCCGCTGGAAATATGTGCTGAGCTATGAGCCCTCGATCGAGAAGCGCAGCATAATGAAGCTCGCAAATATTAAGGCCAGTCCGGCTGGGACGCTGTTTTGAAAGGAGGTTCACGATTCCTTTTTGAGGAATTCCGCCACCGCCATCTGAATGATCGCGCTAGGCGTCACGCCTTTGTCCTCGGCGATACGCTCGATCTGTTCTCGATGATCAGGACGGAGACGCACGGTGAATGACTCGCGGGGAGCTGCCACCTTTGGTCTGCCGGCGCCGCGCTTTCGTTCCTGCTTCATAGCCATCGATTGTCCTCCAATTACGGAAATAACGCAATAAAGCCGTATATTAATAATTAATGTCTTGCGTTATTCCGGTAACGAGTGCAATATCTTGTCTAGGTTCCGAACGTGCTCGCAGCTGTAATCAGTAAGCCTCCCGACGTATTCCCCTCCTTGCCGGGCTCATGGGAGAACTTCAGCGCTGTGCAGGCGGCGGCAGTAGTCCTTCATTCTCTGCCAATCTAGCGATTGCCAGCCGGATCACGTTTGTCCGGTCGAGGCCAGTCTTTGTGCCTATCTTCTCCACCAGCTTGAGCGTGGAGGGGCTGAGCCGAATTGTGACTGAACGAAGGGAAGACACACTGCCATCGTATTGCAGGTTTTGGACATACGAGAGGTGTACGGCGTATGTACAGGCACTGACACCAAAGTTGCACGATCGAAACCGGACTTTCGTAATTCCGGCGGCGTATGATGGCACTGAAATTTGTTGACCAGCTTTTAACTGTACACACGCGGGATCATCGGGACTGTCCTGCGTGCGCGGCACGGGCCCAGAAACTCATGCGCTCCCCTCTGGAGTTCCGAAGTCTCTCGATTGTCGAAGTCGGTCCAATCTGGCAGAGCATGCGTTCGGTTCGCAATCTGAAGCCGCGAACGCATGAGCGAACAGATGAAGCCCTGACCGCCCTCGGCAAATTTTTCGGTGATCTTCCAATCGGAGCGATCACTGCAGGACATCTTCGCGAATACCAGGTTGCGAGAGAGAAGAACGAGCTTCGACTTGAAGAGGGAATTATTCGGCCCTGGAGTAAGGCCGCCGGCAATTCGTGTATCAATCACGAGCTGAACGTGCTTAAGCAAATCATGGAAGCAGCTGGGCTGTGGGAACGAGTCAAGCCGCACTATTCGACTAAACCAGTTCCGAGCTGGTCTCCGCGCGAGATCCCGAACATCGACGAGGAGGTTCGAATATTTCAGAAAGGTGCTGCGGATCCAGGGGCCGCGCTGGCGCTCTGGGTAGCAATGATCACAGCAAACACTTCGGCATCCGGATCGGAGCTGCGCTATATGCGGCTCAGGCATCTGTTCCTCCCGTCGCCATTCGAAGAGGCGCAGGCCTGGATCTGGATTCCAGAGGAAGGCTGTAAAAATAATGTACGGCCGAGGAAGATTCCACTGAACGAAACCGCACGTTGGGCTTTCGAGCAGATCTACGAGAGGGCTCTCAGGTTGGGAAGTACGGATGCTGACCACTTTCTGTTTCCGTTTCGCGTCAAGCGAGGCAGGTTCAATCGCGCAGATATGTCGACGCAGAAAGGTCACTTCGATCCAGGGAGGCCCGCGTCTCGATGGTTTCTGCGCAAGGCGTGGGCGCAGCTGCGACAGGTGACGGGTTTGCCGAAGTTGTCACCGCATGATCTGAGGCACTTATTCTGCTCGAGGATGATTCTCGATGCAAAGGTGCAGGACAAAGTCGTGCAGGCGCTGATGGGGCACAAGACGAGCCGCATGACGGATTACTACCTGCACGTCCAGATGGAGCCGAAGACGGATGCTGTCGATCGACTGGAGCGGCGTTCGATCATGGGCCCGAAGCCTCCGGCGCGCGAGCGAAGGCTTGAGCCTCGAGAAGATGAGTTGAAGGAGCTCCGGCGCGCTAGGCTGATCGCTGTTCCTGCGCGGGGGGCGGTTCAGTGAATTGTTATGTGTGAATCGCTGAGGATCTGAGCCAGAAGAATGAGAGTCAGCATCGGAACCACCTCCGAGAGGGTGAGATGCTGGCGGATGCTGCACCAAAGTGTGCAACATTTCCACATTCGAGTACTTGACAAGCGTTATTTGTGGCGTAAGGTGGAGAACAGTCTCACGCTGCATCAGTAAATGTCTTTGGGTTTTTCTGGGTGGATTTCGCGGTCTCGATAGAGCACCTGCCGGAATCCGAAAGCCCACCGGCCTTCTAAGCCGGGGGTTGTGGGTTCGATTCCCGCCTCGCCCACCAGTCAATCTCCACTTCCCATGTTTTCAAGTACTTACCTTCATTCTGAGCCTCCGTTTTGGCCTGCAACCCCCGGCCGAAAAATGTGTGAAATTCAAATAGCATGTACGAGTCTCACAAAGAAGCCGAACACAATTTCCAAAGATGAATTGTCCCGCCAATTGGCGTGATCAGTCATGAGAATTGGCGAGCGGCCGCACCGATAGGTCGCCACAACCCTCGGGCCAGCGATTCGGAGGTTGCTGATGTCCATGCTCCTTGGTGACAGCGAGGGTGAGTTCGGATGCGGTAGCATCCTGCGACTTGCTCATGGCGAGCATGCCTCCAGTTGCGGGTGAAGGCTTGGTGGCTTCAGATAGCTCAGAACCTTGCATCGGATGCTGAGCGGCATCCGCAATCGCTTTTAGGCCAGTAACACCAAAGCTCGCGACCATCTCTTCCAGGGAGTAGATCGGGATCTCCTTCGCGCCCATCCCCACCAGCATCCTGACGTCGATCACGAGAGGGTCCAACGTCTTGTATGGACCTTGCCCAGGAATTCCTAAACTGACCTGCCCAATGCTCCCGAAATACTTCTGCATCGATGTGTAGTAAGAAGCGGCGTAGGCGGAGCCGGGATCGAAGCCTGATTGAGCAACTGCACTGCGATAGGCCATCAGATACATCCGGTCGTAGCCGGGCGAAGAACCTGTGATTTGCAGCGCATTCTGAAGTGCCATGTTATCGTCAGCAAGATCGTCAGCGACCATCGGTGCTTCAGCAGCAACAACGCGGATGCCATGAAGGTGGGCCCACGATATGAATTGCTGATAGCCGTGAAACGCAGCACATTGAGCGGTAGGATCGATATTCGTCCGCATCCATGATGTGAGTTTCCCTGAGTCGTGGCTGGTCACTCCCGCTATGAAGCTTTGGAGGTTCTGCCAGGAGAACTCCTGGTCAACGGCTACCGAGAGAAACTGAAGATGGTTCGCCTTCTTCCACTCGGCCCAGGCCTTTACCGCCTTGAGCATCTCTGGAGCGTTTCCCTGATATGCCCAATATCCCTGCTCGTACGGAATGACTATCCAAGCGCTGACGGGAACTTTCAGAGAGTTCGCTTTCCGGACCAATTCGACAACATCGCTCTGCACGTTGGGACGTACCGGTCCGAAGTCACGTCCATAGCGAACGTTAAGGTAGATAGGAATCCGATACTCCTGCAGAACCTGCCAGACCTCAGGAGTGAAATCGCCTCGGTAAGCAGGTTCGTAATATGTGGCAGGACTTGTCGCTTTTCTGTCACTTTGTGCAACTGCCGCGTCCTCGCCGGCCCAGAAGCCAACGATGGAAGGGGCCGACGATGAAGACAGGGCGAGGTGATTCACCTGCGCAGTCAGAGGCAGGGTCGCGAGGATCGCGGCAAGCGCCAGTCCAGAAACAATTATGTTGCGTCTCCCGGCAGAACGGCGTATGCACGGTATCAACATCACGTCTCCTTTGTCGGTGGGCTAGTCGGCTGTTCCCAGTCGTCAGTCCTCTTGCAATATCGCCACTCCCCAAGCGGGTAAGGTAATCGAACTGTCGTGCGCGCATGGCTTTTCATTAAGCAGATCATGTGCGTCTCGGAAGGGAGAATTGACCTTCAACGGCTCAGAAGAGTAGTTCAAAACGTAGTGAACTTGATGCCCGTTGTTCAGGGTTCCGCTTCGAACGATCGCTGGATATCTCAAGCGCTGCTGCTCAGACACCACCCCGGCTCTTTGAACTTCATCCTGAAGAATCTTGGCAATCGCCTTGTCAGCTGGCATGAACCCCAGATACGTAATCTCCCCTTTGCCGTAGGTGTTCCGAGTCATCGCGGCGTATTTGCCCCAGACTGGGTGGTGGTAGCGCGCGACGACCTGCGCACCGTTTGGTTCCAGGAACTCCATCCACCATCGCACTTGGTTATCTGCGGGATCGGGACCAAAGGGGTTGCCTTCAAGGCCGACTTTCTCAGGAACAGTGAACTGGTTGTACTGAACTCCCGCCGCATCGGCGATCATGCCGGGTTGTGTCGCTGAACGCACCTTGACGTTTTCGTCCGAAAACCCACTCTTAAATGTGTAGAGAAGGTGACCACCCGATTTAGCAAAATCGTTCAAGTGTTTGATTTCTGAATCAGACGCGGCATAGAGTGCCGGAACAAGGATGAGCTTGTAGGCCGAGAAATCGGTGGTGGAGGGATCGATAAAATCAACTTCGGCATTCATCCGGTACAGCGCATCGTAAAAGGGCCGAAGCACATCGTTGTAGTTAGTCCTTGAACCCCAACCGAATTTGAAGGAATCGAACGCCGTAAGCGCGACGTTGCTGACGTAGATCGCGATCTGGTTATGCTTGCGGAGATTGACGAGTTGAGGGCCGAGACGAGCCAGATCGCGACCGATGGTCCCCGCCTCCTCATAAGTTGGATTGGGCTGGAAGTCCTGGCTGAGCAAGCCGCGCCAATAGGTCTCTATTGCGTTCGCCGTCGTTCCCCAGTGCCAGTACTCGACCATGCTTGCGCCGGAGGCGAGATGGCTGAAGGCTTGGAGCCGTAACTGGCACGGATAGGGCGTCCAGTCGGGCATACCTTGCGCCTGAGTTTCTATCACGAGGTAGTTCTGCCCGTGCTTGATCGAGCGTGCAAGGTCCCCGCCAAAGGCGATCTCCGCGCCCGTGAGGTGATCCTGCGCAGGATGGTAAATGTCGATGCCGGCAATATCGACCGCATGCGCAGCGGCAAAGTGATCGACATCAGGCTGAATGCCGTAGGAGTAGCCGCGCCAATCCATATCGAAGTTCTGAGTGAGGAATTGACTTGGCCGGCAGTGGGCGCGAATCAAGCCGCCTTGCCATTCAAGATATTGGGTCACAAGTTCGCGCTGAAACTGGGCGAATGCGCCGTTGATGCTGGCGTTGATCGAGCCATTGGTGGATGGGAAGTCTGCCCAATCATTGACTCGATTGCTCCAGTAGTCGAGTCCGAACTCCTTGTTCATTTGGTTCAAATCGGGATGTCGCTTCTGCATCCAGCGCACGAATGCAGCTTGTACGTTCGGCCCACTGGTCCCGTAAGCCTTGGTTTCGTTGTCGATCTGATAGCCGATGACTGAGGGGTGGTCCTTGACGTGATCGACAAGGGCGATGATGACTCGCTGGGCGGCTTCACGGAATGCGGGACTGGTAATGTCCATGTTCTGCCGCTGGCCATATACCGAGGATCCCTGTGGCGTGATTGCGAGCACTTCAGGATGTTGGCGGGCGAGCCAGGTTGGAATCGCGTAAGTGGGCGTCCCAACGATGACGTTGATGCCGGCCTTGTCCATCGCGTTGAGCACACGATCAATGTGGGTAAAGTCGAAGACGCCTGGACGGGGCTCCAAAGTGCCCCAAGTGGATTCGGCGATGCGAACTACGTTGATACCGCTCGCCTTCATCATGCGGACGTCTTCATCGAGGCGATCCGAAGGCGCGTACTCCTCGTAGTACGCTGCTCCGAACAGAATCGTAGAAGGCGCGTTCCGCGACTGTCCGTTTGCGGAGGAGATGCTCAGCATGATGGTGCAAAGAAGCAGCGGGTAGTGGAGTGCTGATTTGGACATATTCATGCCGACCATCCCTTCGGGCGTAATTGTTCAATGTGAGGTTTAGGCGCGTGCTTTCCCCGCTGGCGCACCGTTTGTCCCCGCATATTTCAGTTTGCGAAATGTAGCTTTACCTTTGCCGGATACATAGAGAGCGGGGCGAAGGCTTAGGAACCCACCAGCCACGTTGTGGTTGTAACCGGACATCTCCGCGGATGACGCCAAATTCCAGCTTTCGCCATCAGTGCTGTGGTAGAAGCTGACCACGTTGTTGTTATTCTCGAGTTTTAGGTGGAATGTCTGACCGATACCCGCTTCCGATCCTACTCCGAAAGCAGTCATTCCACCGTACGAGTACCCGCGCTTTCCATCAAAGCCGAGTCCGCAGAAAGCGCGCGGGGAGTAGAACTCGAGCAGACCTGCCTGTGCATCTCCTTCTACTTCAACTTCCACTCGGATCTCGTAGCTGTGGTCGCCGGCGATGAATGCAAGGGGAGAGGAATCAGCCGGACCGGTGCCGCTTCCCTGAACAACTAAACCGGTCGGGCCGTAACTTATGCGGTCCAAGTATCCGTCGCGCGGAGAAAAGAATGCCAAACGAGTCCCCAAAGTATCGACCGAGAAATCGTCTGACAGCGGTTGCCCCGCGGCAAACTTCGGCTCTGGCTTGGCAGGCACTGGAAGGGAACCGGAGAGATTACCGCCCTTTGCTCGAGGCCAACCGTCCTCAGTCCACTCCATCGGCTCCAGGAGCGTCTGGCGGCCTAGTGTTCGATAGCCATTCTCATATCCGTGATACACCAGCCACCAATCTCCTTTTGGGCTTTGAACCGGAGTGGCATGTCCACGAGACCACCAGGGTTCGACCGCGCTCTGAGTATGCACAATCGGGTTGTGTGGGCAGTTTTCCCAGGGACCGTGAATGGAGCGTGACCGTGCAGCGATCACCATGTGGCTAGTTGGCGGCCCTGCCGTGCCACCTTCGGCAGCGATGATATAAAACCAGCCATCCTTGCGAACTATCTTGGGACCCTCAAGCGCGAAGGCCTCAACGACCCAATCCGATGGATACTTCCAGCCGGAGTAGACCTTTTCAACTTTGCCATCGGTGGCCAGTCCGTCGTCAGTGAGGCGTACACGGTGGCCATCGTTTACGAAGAGATAGCGTTTGCCATCCTCGCCGACTACGTGACCAGGGTCGATGAAGCCGTTGATCTTCAGGTCAATCGGATCGCTCCATGGTCCGTGAATATTCTCAGCATGTATGACGTGAATCGAAAACGGTGACTCCCCGGGTGCCAGCATCACCTTGCCTTCCGGTGAAATCTTTACATTCACCGTCGGAATATAGACGTAATACCGGCCCTGGTGCTTAATCAGGTCCATAGCCCAAACCGAACCGATCCACTTGCGGAGGGCCGGACCCACAGGAGTCCAATTGACCAGGTCCCGCGAATGCCAGATCACAACGGCGGGATAATAGTCGAAAGACGAGAACGTCATGTAATAGTCCTCGCCGTCCTTGAGAATGGTCGGATCTGGGCGATCACCAGAGACGACGGGATTCAGAAAACGTCCGTTGCCAAGATCCGCACGACGCTGACCGTCAAAGCCCGATCGCCAGGCAGGCGAAACTTCCTTACATCGGCGCTCATTCTTCGGCACCGCATGCGTCTTTGTCTCTGCATCCGCTGCTCCCGGCGCAACCAGGCTATTCGCAGCGATGCCAGCTGTACCGATCGCAATCGATCGCAGCAACTCACGACGCGGAAGAACGACTGAATTATTACCTCTACTGTCCTTCTCGATCTGATCGTTGGCCATGAACTGTATCTCTCTTCAGCTTGAACTACTTTGACTCTGAACCAGACGGAGCAGCTGTGAACTCGCCGTTCACATTAAAGGGGTCAACCACAATTGTCCCTGCCATCTTGCCCGAATCATCGAGAGTCGCCGCATACTTCATGGTCAGCGCAGTTCCGTTGTAGCTTGTGTCGTATTGAAACGTGATCTTATTTCCGTCCACTGTGCCCTTGATCTGTACATCTTTGTCATCTTCGCCGGTTCCTTTGCAGCTTCCGGTGAGAGTTGCCTCAGCCTGTACGAATTCGCAGTTCTGCTCGCTTTTGTTTCCGGCAACATCCTGTTGGAAGTGCCATTTGCCAGTGATTGTGGGTGCGCCAGCTGCAAAGACGGCCGAAGAGAAGAGGAGAGTGGACATTGCGATGAGCTTCTTCATGATCATTCACCTTTCAAGTTGATGTGTTCTCAATTTCGCATGCACTCGGTGCTCTACTAGCCTCCGCACTCCGCACATGGAAGCGTCAAGATCCGATGCTTACGGGCAGTCTTTGAGAGTCCTACTCTACGACGATCTGGACGCGAGCGAGATTTTGCATGTTCGTCCAATAGTCGGAAACGCCACTTCGTTGAGACGTCGCGCGCAGCGTAACTTCGTAGGTGCCCGGCTTCGGAAAGCTCACCTTCCGTGAGACATTCACGAGGGGCTGAGGCTTCTGGAGCACAGTGGGTGCCTCATACTTCACGGGGCCGTCACCCAGATACCAGTCGTACTGCACAACTTTGCTCATTTTCGGCGGCGCTTCGATCTTCCCAATCAGCGTGATCTGTTGGTTCGCCCCTACTTTCGCGTGATCGCTACCATTGACGGTGAGGGTAACGACGGGCTGGAGGCCTCCACGCTCGGATGCATCGCGCGGCGCGCTAACCTGGTTATGGTCATCTACCCGGTAGTGAGTGGACTCGGCCGGAGCTACGCCCTTTTCTACCCAGTTCACCAAGTCGTCGAGGGCCTGCAGCCAGATACCACCGAAAGCAACGGTGAAGCTGTTTTCGTTGCCTTTGACCTCGAAGAGGTCTGCGTGCTCGGCGTTGTCGTTGTAGTAGATCCGAACCATCTGTGCCGCGCGAGCAGGTCCCAGGGCCTTCACAATCTGCGAATGATAGAAATCTGCTGTATACGGGAACGAGCGGTTATCCAGGAGATTTTCCATGATGATCGTTTTGAAGTGAATCTTCCCCGTCTCGAGGGTGCCGCCTTGCGTTCCGAGCGAGTTCAACTTCCAGCCTTCCACCGTGCGCTGGAGATATTTTGAAGTTCCGTCAGCGTTGAGGTATTGCTTGTATGCTGGATTTCCGTTTGCCACAATGTTGTGGCGTGGATAGAAACAAAGAGCGAGGAGGAAGCGATTGTTGACGCGGATCTTTCCGCCGACCACCAGTGCATTGAGCATGGCCGGATCATTTGGCCCTTTTAACGACAGCGTGGATCCCTTCAACTCTCCATTGAGATTCCCACCCGTCCTAGTACTTCCATCCGCCGCGTACACGTAGAACTGGAGCCCCTCGGCGCCAACCGAGCCCATCTGCGGGACAGTCACTGGATCCAGAACGATGCTGGTGGGCAAGTTCTGCGCATCGCGATCAATGCGTGTAATGGTGGCGAATGCGTCGACCTTCGCCGCCGATAAGAAGCTGGGTGGGTTTGCTCCCTCATATCCTGGCTTCGACCAGAAATCTTCTTCATACGTCGGATCGACCTCAGCCAAGCCCCCCGCAGTATAGAAGGGGAGAAAGAAGTGGAAAGTCTCCGAGTCTTCTAACGCTCGGCGAGCAAAGCCGGCGTTCAAGAACTCGTCAAGCACGGCATGTTGCTCAGCGTTAAGACCTTCATAGATGTTCTTACCGCTGCCCGGCTTAACTGCTTCGGCGATGGAGTCTCTCTGGGATTGCGGAATAGCCATCATCAGGAGTGAATCCCACATGAAGGAATGCATGCTGAGTCCATCGGTAGCCAGGGAGGTTGGCATTGCACCGTCCCACACTCCCGTCGTGCTTTCGACAGCGCCCATCGTCTGTATCGACCCGCCGCTGATGCCGTAGACGTAACCGAAAATTCGAGCGCTATTCCCATAGAGCTTGTTCGCGTAGGCCTTAGCCAGCTTTGCTGCTGCTGCATCTACGCGGTAGCCCACATTAGGACTGCCCGGCCTGACATTGACGATGTATCCGCCGTGAGTGAACTCGAACGTTGGATCGCCGATGTAGCTTTGACTTGCCGCCAGCGGGTACACCGCCTCGAAGAAACGGTTCTGCCAGAACTGCTTTGCAGGGAAGAGCCATGTAGCGCCATGGCGCACTGTTGTCGGGCTGCTACCGACACCAGTAGGTAATGAGGCTTGCGTTTGGGTCGGATTGAAGTGGCCGTCGACCTGAGTGTAAGGAATCTGCTGGCCTGTACCTTTTGCCGTTAAAGTGGACTGGGTCACTTTGTCGATTTCGAAGTTGCGCTCGTTGAATCCGGGATCCTCACAAGTCGCATCGACGAGGAGTTGAGGCTCGGCGCCGAAGGATGGCTTCCCGTTCGTGGGGCAGGTCGCGGCGAACATCGGTGCCGTCACAGCGAGAGCCACAACTGCCAACAGACGGCTCGCGCTTATCGACCAGACTTTTCGGGGTCTTGATGGCGACTCCGGGGCTGCCGGCATCGAGAATGCATAGTCGTTAAGATTGAAACTCACCACGAGATCTCCTCCGGCGGCCGCGGACGCCTTTCTTTCATCAAATGTCATTGATTGCATCAGCTACTCGATAACCCCTGCTTCCCGACCCGATACTCCTACCTTGAGCATTCTCGTATCGGTGCCGCGGCATTCCCAATTTGCTCCGTCCTTGATATCGCCGTTTCCTTTATAGTTCGCCATCTCAGGGAATTTGCAGAGGGGCATGGTTCGCACAGGTGACTTCGACCAGTCGATCTTTCCCATGATTACGTTCGAGATTGCGGGATCATTTTGACGTGCCGAAATGGCATCAGGAGCAGAGCCATTTTCAACCCAATTCTCCAACGTGCCAATTGCGTCGAAATTTGTGGGGGCATTTCCGCTCATTCCGCAGTGATTGGTGCCAGGCAGACCGAAGAGTCGGATGTTCTTCTGCACTTTGGCATAGCCGCCGTTGAGTTGAGCCACTTTTTTGTACCGGTTTACAGACATATATGGAGTGAGAGCCTCGTCGCTTAGGTTGTGGTACCAGAGCAGCTTCCCCTTCCACTTGAGCGTCTTGGCGAAGTCTGTGGGCTCAACGGTACCTTCCCGCATGATCTCGGCATATTTTCGGTAGGCTGCGGCGTTCAACACAATATGCAGAGAATCGATCTTGCCGGGTCCTCCGACCTGCGTTTTCGAAAGCCATTTGCCATCAAATGCCTTGCCGATGACGAATCGTTGAGGTTCTTCCAAAGGCACCGACGCGGGGATGGGATTGACCCAACCTTCGCCTGGCTCGCCGACTGCATATCCTGGCTGAAGCTCGCGACCTGCTTCATCGGTCACTCCGGACAGAAACGTGCTTACGATCTCTGCTTGGACTGTCGTGAGACACGTGTCGCCAGCATTTCCATCCTGACAGATAGGCACGTCGCGGGTGGGATGAAACTCACAAGCCGCTGGATTCTGGATCAGACCGTCCTTGACGCCGTCGAGTTCGTCGCACCTGGATACAATTCGATCCTTCAGCATCGCGACTTGGCCCGGAGTGAGCTTCGCGACTCCCGGTTGTTGAGCCAGCAAGCCGCGGGCAGTGCTGGACCAGATGAGGCCTCCAAGATCGGAAGCCGGCGAACCGGCAATGATTCCATCAAATTGCTCAGGGAAGTGGGTTGCCGCGACCAGCGCCTCGCGGCCTCCCTGCGAACAGCCCATGAAGTACGATTTGCCGATTTCAGCTCGAGAGCCCGATTCGCGGTCATAGAAGGCACGCGTGAATGCTTTTCCAACATCGGCCATGACGCGGTCCGCTCGGTACAGATAGTCCGTGAGTGCATCTTCATCGAGGCTGCCGTCTGGCGACTTCATCCATTCAGAGCTTTGGGAAGCAGGGCTATCCACGATATGCCCTAGATCGTTACCGAAGATGGCGTAGCCTTTCTCCATCAGCTGTCCCGGATAGCCCTGCGCAGTGATGATGATTGGCGGAGTTGCAGGGTCGTTCATTAGCAGGTAGCCACAGACACCTGAACATCCAAGTTGCAGGTACTTTTCGTTCCATTTTTCAGGAAAGGTTGCGATGAAGTTCGCTGTCTTGCCTGTCTTGGGATTGGTGACATAGCTTCCCGTCACCTGGCAATACGCCTGCACCTTGCCCTTAGCGGCAGTCAGCTTGACGCCTCCTGGTAGCTGAGGCCCGTTCTGAACCTTCTTCACGACAATCCCACCGGCTACGCTGGAAGCTACAGAAGACAACACATCGGGCGTGCAAACAGAAGTCAGCCTTGCGCTCTCCGGCTGGTCCGCACCGTATGCGCGAGCGATACCGGAAATTGCGACAAATGCGAAGATTGCCCAACAAAGAACGCGCTTGATGAACCGGGTCCTCATTGTCTCTGTAGCTCCTTCTGATCTGGAAACCCAATAGCTCGACGGCATAATCGGCGAAAAATGACATGTTATGCCAAATGCAGGAACGATAAACGGCATAACGTGCAATTGTCAACACGTCATGTAGAAATCTGATTGCTGCTTGGGGATTAAACGGAGAACTCTAGGCAGGCATTACATGACTCATTTAGCACTGTTGGCCACCATTGATGCCCGGAGTACGAATGGCATAACCTGCAATGTATGGCATTGGTGTATATTGTGTCTGACGATTGTAGCGGAGAAGTGAATCACATGACGAAGAGCATGAAGACTCGCAAACTCGAACTAGTGAGAGACACCATCTACGACACCGCGATGGGACTGTTTGCGCGGAAAGGCTTCAACGAAGCCACAATGGAAGAGATCGCGGATGCTTCAGGAGTGTCTTTGCGGACTGTGTTTCGGTATTTCCCGACCAAAAACGATCTATTTGGATATGCTCTTGGCTCTTACGGAGACGCTCTGGTCGCGGCGCTCAGTTCCGCGTCGGCAGAACTTACGCCTCTGGAATTAGTGCGTGAAACGTCGCTTGCCGGTGTGAACTTTGCTACTTCGCAACCTCGGCTTCGCTTGGTCATGGACATCACTCGCCGTAACCGTCCAGCCAGGCAGGCATTCGCAACTGGTTTGGTAGAGGTCGAGGATCGGCTGAGAGATGCATACGAATCCCGATTGAAGCGGTCAGCCAATCGCCATCTCAAACCGCGAATGCTCGCATTCCTCACGCAGATGGGTATTTCTCTGGCGGTCAACTCATGGGTTGCCGGCGAGTTTAAAGAACCTGCGGCCGCGCATCGAAATGTATTCGGACAGCTGGTCAAGCTCTGTGTATCTGATTCTTCCCCATATCCCGAGAAGGCGACGCGGGGAAACGCTCGCAAGAACGGGAAGCAGCATTCAGAAGAGCTCGAAGTAGAGACGCGCTAGGAACCCTCTGGGTTCCCAATCCAAACACTTGACTGCGATGAGCCCGCCGGTGCGGCGCTTAGTTTCGTGTGTAAGCCTCCGGAGACGGCCGTACAAGCACACCCAAACAGCCGATCTGTTTCTCTTCTCTCGACGGGGATGCCGACAGCTCATCCCGCCGTCACTAAAACTCATAGAATCTTTCTCGATACATATGGTGTTGACAATGACATAAAGTGTCGTCTATAGTTCTCTGCCAAATGGCATAACATGTCATAACAGACCATCTATGACACGGAACTGCCCGTCGAAGATCTTCGCGCATATGGAGGCAGAGATGAAGACGTTTCACTCATTGGCAACCGTTTTGCTGGGACTGCGCACGGTGCGTGTAAGCAAGGTCGCCCTCTTTCTATTTTTGGGCATACTGACCTTTTGCGTGGTAAGCCCCATGCAATCACAGGTGTCGACTGCATCCATGAACGGGACGGTGCTGGACAGCTCCGGCGCTCTCGTTCCAGGTGCGAGGATCATCGCCACTCAAAATCAGACAAATTTCACTACTGAGACAGTGTCTGGACGGGACGGCTCGTTCAATTTCCCAGTGCTCCCGCTGGGACCCTATATAGTGAAGGTCACCAGAGAGGGGTTCGAGACATTCAGCCGAAGTGGGATTGTTCTGACAGTTGGACAGGTTGCAACCCTGCAGATTGAGCTCACGGTGGGCGCCACGAGCGAACATGTCGTGGTCACCGGCGAGGCTCCGGCAGTTGACAGCACAACTAGCACAATTCAGGACACCGTGGAAAGCGAAACCGTGGCCAACATCCCGCTCAATGCGCGCAACACAGCTCAGCTGATGTACACAGTTCCGGGAACGAGCGATGCGTTGGTCGCTCCGTTAAGCTCGGCCGCAAACAGCTCGGTCAAAGAGGGGGATGCGACTCTTGATGCTGAGAGCGCTCCGACTACCCACGGTGTCCGGCCTGGCGGAACGTACTTCTCGCTTGATGGCGCCGGAAACGTGGATCCGTTCAATCTGAATGGCGGTGTATTCCCAAACCCGGATGCCACGCAGGAGTTCTCTGTAGTAACGGGTTCCTATGGGTCGGGCTATGTGTCGGCACCCGGAGGTGCCGTCAACATCGTGACAAAGTCAGGCACCAATCAGATCCATGGTTCTGCCTTTGAGTTCCTCCGAAACGGCTTCTTCAATGCGCGGAACTACTTCTCACCGAGCCCGGACACATTGAAATTCAACCAGTTCGGTTTTGCCGCCGGTGGTCCAATTCTGAAGGATAAGTTCTTCATCTTCGGTTCTTACCAGAACTTCATTCAGAGAGAGCCACAGATCGTAAACATGTTTGTGGGAACCGCCGAGGAACAACAAGGAATTATGCCTACGTACGACGGCGGGTCCATAACGCTGCCCATGGCAACGGTGACCAAAAACGCGCTGAAATACTTGCCAGCGCCAAATGCGTACACTCCCGGCACCAACGTCAAGAACTTCTATAACGGGGTGAATCCGGGCCGATATAGCGAACCGCAAGGCGTACTTCGGTTGGACTACTACTTGGGCCAGCATCGACTATTCGCTCGGTATTTCGGCGACTACGTCTCTGCTCCGGCCAACGACATGGTGAACAACAATGTTTTGACAGCGACCCAAGGCAACAAGAAATCTTGGGAGACGGTCGCAATCGGGGATACCTGGAGTTCGAAGTCGGGAAGCTGGATCGTGGATACTCAGGCGTCCGCGCTTCGGGTGCGAATTAAGAATTACAACACGCCGACCCTGAGCAATCTCACTCTGCCTGATCTCGGAGCAATAAACGTAAGCGCAGGCGTCAGCCCCACAATGCCGACCTTCGTGCTGTTTTCTGGGAACTTCCTGGTTTTTGGCGGAGGAGCCACCTCACGGTTTCCGCGTAACAGCTGGGATTACAACCTGAACGTGCTGCACCCAACCGGCAAACATGAACTTTCGTTTGGGGCAAATTTCCGCGCAGTGAGCATGGACGAAGCAAATGATTCTGGACAGCAAGCAGCTGCCGAATACATTGGCTTTCTAAGCTCATTCTTCTTCCCGACAGTGACCGATTATGCCTATGCCGACTTCATCCTGGGAGCTCCGTTGGTATTCGTCCAGGCCGACGGCATCTATTCTCACGTGAATGGAAAACTCTTTGGCCTTTTTGCAGAAGACAAATACCCTGCATCCTCTCGACTGACTCTCACGGCTGGCCTTCGCTGGGATCCTTTCTTCCCATTCACTCCGGCTCATAATCACATCAACTGCTGGAATCCAGGTCAGCAGTCGACCGTGTTTACCAATGCTCCACTGGGACTTATCTATCCCGGCGACTCTGGCTGCAACACTGCAGGTACCACAACGAAGTACGGGATGGTGCAGCCTCGCTTTGGTTTGGCGTACAAGCTGGATCAGAAGGGAACTTCGGCCTTGCGAGCTGGCTGGGGTATGTACACGACTCAGGCGCAATTGCAGAGCCTGGTCGGATTCTCATCACCGCCGTTCGTGCGCAGCTTTTTCGAAGTGAACCCGTTCCAGTCAATCGACAATCCGTGGGGCTCCAACGGACTGGCCGATCCATTTGCTGATGGATTCCACAATGCAAACTACGTGCCGGCCAAGGATGTAACTTTTCCCGTTCCACCGAGTGGTCCAGGATTTAATGCATCGGGGATTGACAAGAACTTCCAGCCTGCTTACACCGAGCAATGGACGCTGTCCCTGCAGAAAGCATTCACCGCATCAGACAGTTTTGAGTTGGTCTATGCCGGCACTCAGAGCATCCACGTTGGTCAGACTTACGACGTCAACTTGCCCGTCTATGGCCCAGGGGCTACTACAGGCAACGAGAATCAGCGGCGGCCGTATTTCTCAGAGGGTTTGGAGAGGATTGCTGTCGTAAGAAGCGACTCGACTGGACAGTACAACGGTATGGACGCGTCGTACCAGCATCGGACAAAGGGCGGCCTCGATCTATCTGCCGGCTATACCTGGTCGAAATGCCTCGATGACGGATCACAACCCGCTACCTCGGGCGGTGTCACTGCGAATGGGTCGGACTCTCGTCTGTTGCACGGGCGCTGCGACTTCGATCAGAACCACACTTTCCGTTCTACGCTGATCTGGAATTCACCATCTCTGAAAGGTCATAGCGGGCTAATGCGGACGGTGGCCGGATCTTGGTCAGTTAGCGGTCTAATCGCAGCAGATGCAGGCTTTCCGTTTTCGGTCACGGATTCGGGCGATCATTCTTTGACGGGCAATGGACACGATCTGGCTGATGTGGTGCCGGGAGTATCACCTACGGCCGGATCTACGAAGCTCCGCAGACTCAACTATGCCGCCTTCACGGATAACGCCGAGGGAACCTACGGCAACTCTGGGCGGAACTCCTACCGTACTCCTGCTTGGATTCACTTCGATCCAGCGGTTATGAAGACCTTCCCGTTGGTGAAGGAGCGGACTCAACTGATGTTCCGGGCGGAGTCATTCAATGTGTTCAACCACCCTAATTTCTACGGACCGAGTTCCGACTATCATGGCGGTCCAACAGCCTTTGGCGTAATTACGGGTGCTCGTGAACCTCGCGTGTTCCAGTTCGCGCTGAAGTTGATGTTCTAGACCATCAGAAACCATTGATACCGCGACGTCTTCCAGTCTGCTCGATTGCAGCACTGGAGCGTCGCAGTATCGTACTGGCGAACATCTGGGTGGGCTCACAGCTATTTCGCTGACTGCGGCCGTCTAGTTTGCGTCTCGAAAGATGGCGCTGGAGCACTGTGAGAATCACAGTCATGAGGAAGCCTTGAGACTAGAAGGTAGAGTCGTTGTACTGACCGGGGCTGGAGCCGGAATTGGCCGCGAGCTTGCGCTAATTCTCCTTTCAAGAGGAGCCAAGGTGGCTGGCGTTGACCTGAACGCTGCAGCGCTCGCCGAAACCAAGAGCTTAGCCGGTCACAAGGGTGGAGGATTCGAAGGGTTCATCGCCGACATAACCGACAGAAGTGCCGTCGAGCGATTGCCAGAAATTGTGCGGACCCGATTCGGGACTGTCGATGCGGTGATCAACAACGCGGGAATAATTCAACCATTTCTCCCGCTGATGGATCTCGATTACCCGACAATTGACAGATTGTTCAGCGTTAATCTGCTCGGGACCCTTTATGTACTGAAGACGTTTCTGCCCAATTTGATCGCACGTCCAGAAGCCCACATTGTCAATCTCTCAAGTATGGGCGGTTTTGTTCCAGTTCCGGGACAGACGATCTATTGCGCAGCGAAAGCTGGAGTGAAGCTAATGTCGGAGGGGCTCGCGTCAGAGCTTCTCAATTCCAACGTGAGAGTGACCGTTGTCTTTCCTGGAGCTGTTGCTACAAACATCGCCGGGAACTCCGGAATAAAAGCTCGCGGTGAGTCAAAAAGAGAGGGTCGTGCCAAGCCTATGTCCGCGGCGAAAGCTGCAGAAATCATAGTAGATGCGGTGGAGAGAAACGCGCATCACGTCTACGTGGGGCGAGATTCATCGATGATGAACATGCTCACCCGGCTAGATCCACAATTCGCAGCTAGGGCGCTCGCCAAAAAGCTGAACGGGTTGCTTTCCAGCGGCGACCTGGCTGCAACAAATCAACCGTAGCCACGCTCGTTTAGTAGAGAATCGTAATATCGAACCGGCTTGGACTTCCTGACGGTCCAACTCAGACAGGTGAGACAAACAGGCCTAGGCACCAGCGATCGGCGAGGTGTGCTGATCCGGCATTTTTAAGCCTCCGCTCTTAGAGTATCGTGAGGGCTTACCAGCACGAGTGTGCGAAGAGTGTCCCAGAAAAGGGGGCAGCTGATTTCCTAACGAGTTGGGCTGAGCAGCGTGCTTCGTCCACCGTCCAACGTCGTTGTTGGCACCCCACTGCGATTCACGCCGGAGCGCTTCGCGCTCGCCGTCAGTGACCCTCAGGTAGATGCCTCCCTGACCTTGGGCGATATCCTTGGCGAATGCTCGACATGATTTCCTTCCTATAACGCCGTGTCCGTGACTAGCGATCTCCAGGATCGGCTGCTGTAGGTGCAGCGTCATGAGATAGGCGTTACACAGACGTCATCTGCATGGAAGCGGCAATACCACGCCGGCAGATTTGTAGCGTGAGCAAAAGATAGGTAGATCCTCCAACGACGCCTGCCGCTTCCTTCTCACCTGCAAATCGAAAACGCCTCAGGTTCAATGCAGAGGCGTACCTCAAGTCGCCTCGCAGGCGTTTCCGACCTAAGGTGAATCCGGAATTTAGTTGAAGAGGGCACTTTTATGGCACGGAACGACACAGAGTTATCTAACTATCGGCCAGGAGGAATTTGCGATGACAGAAGAGGGTGCGGCCATACTTACCAGCTCTTCACGTCACAGTGGCCGATCGTGGTGATGTTTGAATAAAAAAAAGAGTGCAATGGCAATGAAACAAATGGCGATACCGGCGATAGCAATCATCCTTCCTCCATAGTCTCTTCGATGCTGTTTTATCCAAAGGGCTTCTTGCAGCAGGTTCGGGTCTGTCAGAATTTCTTCCAACCAGTCTCTAGCTTCGTTTGTCTCGCCGCTGCAAAAATAGCGCACTTCCGCGGCAGCAAATGGCTTCAATATAGACAAACATTACTTCTTTCGCTCCCGCCGCGCTCATGTGAAGTCCTCCATTTGTCAGAATGCACGAAGGTTTGTTAGGTTGCGCGGAGCAAGCTAAGCGCCTCAATCCACTGCATCTTGCCGCGAAACTGGTTCGGACTCCATGCGCGCTTCGAACCAGTGCAGACATGTCGGAAACTTCCCTTGGTGAAGCCTTCATCTAAGGCGAGTTGGACTTGAAGCAGATATATTCTCAGAATGGACGAATGTAGTAGCACAATCGGAAGACGATCAATGCAGGAATGACTAGATAGAGCTTACGAGTTCGCGGTCAGTCCTTGGTTCATCGCAGTCTGAAAATGTTCATTTTGATTGCACTGGGCAGCGATGCAGCATACGCCTATAGCGTGGTTGCAATCCTTGCGCCCCGGGCATTTTTCCTGTCTCCTTCCTCCAGACAACTGGCGAAATAGGCCTCTACTTTGAGCCTGCAGCCGTGATCATCGTGCTCGTGCTTCTGGGACACGTGATGGAACTCCGCGCTCGAAGCCAGACCGGCAGTGCCATTCGTGCTCTGCTTGGCCTTGCTCCCAAAACTGCGCAGACTCCAGAATGGATCGGAATCCGACATTCCTTTGAGCGACGTGAAAGTCAGTGATCGCCTGCGGTAAGCCGGCTGCGAATGCAAACAAGCGCGAAGTGAGCAGCAGCATAGCCGTAAGGGTGAGTTTGCGCATGATGATTCCTCCAAGAGAGTTCTTTGAGACCAAGTCGTATGAGATCGAGAGGATCAGGCAAGGCACTCTCACTGCTGCACGCTTACGAACTTGCTTTTGTCGTGTGTTCTCAGGGCAATCTTGCCGTCAGGAAGATTTACCAGATAGAACTTTTCCCAAGTGCCGATCGAACTGCGGTTTACATACAACGCAGCTCCGCCGCCTTGCTCCGCGCTGAGATAGTTTCCGTTAAATGACTTGAAGCTGACGGTTCCGTCGTTGTTATCGATGATCGTCCAGGTTTCCCAATCGCCAACTTGAGGCCGGTTGGCGTAAACGTCGTTTCCACCGCCCATCTGTGCAGAGAAGAGACCTTGCCACGAGAGCAATGAGATCCTGCTCCCATTGGCGACCTGTGCCATGATGAAGCTCTCCCAAGGTCCGGCTGCATCCCTGTTTGCCCAGATGTGCCCATGTTGATTGGGATCTGGCGCTGAACCGAGCAGGTCTACCGCGAGTCCAAGGGCGCCGGCGAGAGCCCAGCCAAGCGGTGTGCCCGATTCCAGAGCAGTCAACACCGACGCGACTACGGGAATGCCCAGGGTCGCACCAAGGGCGGGCACGTCGCCGGATGCAATGATGATGAAATCTACAATGGTTCTGCCGGATATCACCAACCGAGCGGCCTGAATTAATTCTTCATAGAATTTCCCAACACGGGGAGTCACAACGAGCCCCTCAAATCCGACTACCCCGTTGATGTCCACTCCGTTGTTTCCGCCGAGCCTGTTGACAAGTTCGATGTAGCCGATTGACCCGTTGAGGGCTGCTGCTACTGCGGGCCAGATCGGTCCGGCCAGGGTCGCGAGCGCATTACCCGCGGTGGCAAGGACCGCTTCCAGAGCATGAGTCTGATCATTATTGAGCCCAATCCACCAGACAGAGCCTGTGTTTTTGAACTCTCCTTCAGAATTCGCAGGCGGAGGTGCTGGTTTTACAAAGTCGGAAGCCTTATCGATTGCTGATTTATCATCCAAAATCCGCTTCGATGTTGAGGGTCCTTGTGCTGTGGTTCTTGTGGCCACCGCTTTTGTTGCGCTGCTAGTTGAGGTCACCATTTTCTCGGATAGATTTTTTGTAGTTCCCATGAGAAGCTCCTTTTCCATGTGTTGGCTTGCGTTGAATTACTCACGTCGCTCGCGTGTCAGACCTCTTGCGTCGAACGTGCCATTCGTGTCGGGGGAAGCAAGCACGGCAATGCTTTCGGCAGATTCAACTAGTTGCGCTTGCCCATCATCGAACAAGGGTTCGGGGAAACTGTACTCACCGCTGTTTGCAAACTGTGCCGATGTAGTCGCCGCTTGTTGTGCCGGCGACAGGATCGAATTCGCCGCGGAGGCGAATCTGCCCGGTAGCGCCTGCCATCGCGCCAGTGCCGCCCGAAAATGTGATCAAGGAGGCGAACCCTCCCTGTCCAGGAGGCAGATCGATAGCTCCGGTGTCCGTTCCAAAGAGCAAATCGCCGTTCTTCAGCGTGATGATGCTATGTCCGGTGAAGAACGAGACGGTGGGTACTTCTGGTTCGCCATTGGGAATGATTTTGTCCATGGTGAACCTGTAGGTGCCGTGAAGGCCTCCCCAGACATGGCCGGCAGTGCAGAGTGGGCCAGGGCATGTGGCAGCTGGTTGCAATTCTGCCTCGAAACTACCAACCAGTGGCTTGCATTGTTGCGCAGCAATCGGCATCGCCATCGTTGCAATGAGGCAAACTCCGAGGACCGTATGGTTGATATTTTTTAACCGCATCATTTTTCTCCTTCTCTCTCCGATGTGCGTGGATCGATGCGGATGCACCGCATTCGATTACTGACGCGTTCGAGCAATGCTTGATGCAACTGCTGGGTCGCATCCTGATTCTTATTGCGCGTTTTAGCTAGTGCTTCGCTATTGGTGAGGTCACTTGTTTGTAGCCGGTCGGGATCTGGAAGTTCGTCAGATCGACCGGACTGGTCGAGAAGCCTTTGGTCTCGGTCTGGCTTTCGAGCAGCACGTTTCCATTTGCCGAGCTATCCGGGCTCGGCGATGCTGACGGCTTTGACGAACCGGAGGGTTTGTGTCGCATGAATGCCCCGAGGCTTGAACTGCCCAATGCCCGCCCAAAGGTGCCGAGCTTGCCCATTTCGCTACTTGCCGTCTGTGTCCCGGTATCTGTAGCAATTTCGCGAGTCACGTTCCCCGCCGTTGAAGAGTCGTTTGGGCTGTTGGTAAGAGGCGCAACAGATGGAGCGGCGAGCGGCTGCCCGTCCGTTGAGACGCCAACGCGGGTGACTTGCAAAATCGGGAAACCCTGAACCTTTGACGCTTCCTTCTTTAGTTGCGCCATTGCTTCCGTTCCGCCGGGTTGAGCCGCCAGCATTCCGGAGATCTGGTTGGCGCTTGCATCGACCGAAAGTTCTTCCATCATCCGCTGATTGAAGGCGCGCAACTCGGCCATTCCGGGTGCATCGGGTACCAGCCACATCTCGCTCGTTGCGGCCATTCCCGCTTTTACGTTCGATCCGTCATTCGCGTTGGCAATCATCGTCACGGTGACTAACGACTCTTTTGCCTGCAGCCCGTCAATGACGCGCGTGGTTCCGTTCGTTGAGATGTGCGCGTCGAAGTTCATCTGGGCATCAGTGGATGCGGGTTGGGATGGATTGGGCTCTTTACTCGCCTTTTTCATGCTTGCTGCGGCATTGGCCATGGCCTGCTGCATCTGCTGAAAGGTGACGACCGAATAGTTGTGCTTGTCGTGATCGACAAACGTGATGGTGCGCTGATCCAGATCAATGATCTCGGTCTGTCGAGCGTTTGATCGGACCATCCGATTGCCGTGGAGCATGACAGTCGTCACGGAGCCTTCGGACTCCTGCCTGGCTTGTGCGCTGAATGCTCCGGCAACCTTCAGCATGCCTTTAAGAGAACCTCCCGTGACTCTTGTTGTCTCCTGATATGTGACGTCGGCATGTGCGAGCGGCAACAGAGCGGCTGCGGCAGACAGAATGGAAAGACATCTTGCTCTCATGCTCATTTCTCCTTGGTAAGAATGGTTGTGCTGGTTGGCGCTATTCGCGCGTGAGTTCGACGCGGCGATTGCGAGCGCGTCCTTCGAGCGTGTCATTGGTGTCGATGGGCCCCGATGCGCCATATCCGTTTGTCGAAAGGCGATCGGGAGAAATGTGAAAGCGACTGACCAGGACCCGCTTCACCGCGGCGGCGCGTCGTTTGGACAGGTCGAGGTTGTAAGCGTCTCCGCCGATGTTGTCGGTATGTCCGTTGACGGTCAGTTTCCAGTCCGGATGATCCTTAAGTGCCTGCACGATCTGTTTCAGCACAGGGTCAGATTCTGGCTTGATGGTGTCTTTGTTGAAGTCGAAATAGATTCCGTAGGTGATCGCGCGCTTCTGCTCCGCAAGCTGCTTCTCAACAAGGTTGATAGGATTTGGGACCTTGTATTCGATTTTCACGACTTCGACTCTGAATTTTCCGCCATGGAAGAGCGAGTCTTTCAGCTTCCACAAGAGCACTAGCGGATTCGCGGGGTCATCGATGACATAGATTTCGGCTTCACTGTGGGATGGGCGATATTTCTTTGGGTTCGGGTCTTTGCCCACAGACTTCATGATGCCGGTCAGATGAATTGCAGGCAAAGTAACTGGTTGATCATTCACGATCATGGAATACGCAATATCCTGCGGTTCAACCCGGGAAAGAACGCCGCCTTCGTAAGTTGGCTTCACGCCTTCCTGTAGCTGCAAGATGTCGAGATATCGAAGATCCAGTTGGCCAGTGCTTTTTATCTCTTGAAAGGATTTGTCTGACAGGCGAAGTCGGGTCACTCCGTGAAACAAATGTGGCATGTGCAAAGCGGTGACCGTTACATAGGTGTTTGAGGATGCAAGATCGTCGTTGCAAACAGTGTCTTTATAGTCTGTAGGCTTCCAATCGTGATTGTTATCGTCCTTGTACTCCTCCGTTGCCATGTCCTCTACGAACGAGGTAGGAGAGGTGGAGTCTATTTTGACTCGATTTTCTACATCTCCATACTTGATTCCCCAGGCGGTAGTAATGACTGTCCCCGGCTGTAGAGGGATCTTTGCTGCTGCTTGTGAGGACAGGGGGGCCGTCGCACAAGGTTCGACTGGTGTAGCGTCATTGACTGGCTGAACAGGGTCTCCGTCATCATCTTCGCTGCCATTGATCTTGTCTCCAAGCACCTTTGAAAGGCCCTCTAACAATCCGCCAGAGTCATCTGAAGGTTTGGCTGCGGACTGTTCCTGCTGGTCCTTGCCCGGGCCGTCAGGCTTTTGCGCAGAGGGCGATGCTGCGTCGGGCTTTGCGTTGTTTAAGAGCGCTGTGGCTTTTTGTTTAACTTTGTAGCCTGCATAGACCAACCCGCCGATGCCCAGGCCCGCAATCAACGCAACGACCACCAGCACGGCCAAGACGGCAGGCATGTAGCTCCCCTTCTTCTTGATCTCGGCGGTCTGTTGCTGCGGTACGACCTCCGTGGTCTGGTGCGGAGATGTTGTGGCGTATTGCTGCGAGATTGGCCCGGTTGTTTGAGGCGATCCTTGCGACGAATCGGGTTGCGCTCCCGATGCAACCTCCGCGCCGCAGCGAGTGCAGAACCGCAAGCCGGCTACGAGTTGACTTCCACATTGTGTGCAGTAAATCAAGGAATCTATGCCCCTCCTTTGCTTGGAGAAGCGCAGTCTCTTGGAATGCTGGTGTCGCCATGGAACAGCGGCGCTTCCGGGCCCTTCAGGATTGAGCCAACCTGGTCGACGCGGCTCTCCGTGAAGAAGCTGAGTACGTAGTTGACTGCGTCGGTTAGCCACTTCGGCATGGCATAGCCCAATCCGGAATACAGGCGTGCATCGATAGTGCCGCGGCGGCAGGGCATTGCGATATCTGGCGCTCGAAGCAGAGTTGAGGTGACCGTGAGCGTCACGTATACGCCGGTCGTGAATCCCGCTACGCCGAGACCCACGATCCCTTCCAAAGAGCATCCCAGCACAAGAGAGTTGATTCCTACTGACAAACCTTCAAGCGACCTACCGACGTCATTTGTGTAGCTGATGCTCATGGGCGCGCTGACGCCCCAGTTACCGCCGAATCTCCCCGCTTTGAGGCCGCCGGTTAGTTTGTAGATGCCATCGGCATTCATGATGGAGTTCTTAGCGCTGAAGCCGGTATTGATAATTGCCGCTTGTTCGAACGAGAGAGCGAAGGGAACCGGACCGCCGATGGGGATGGAGAAGTCTACCGGCACCCACAACTTGGTTTGAGAGTTGACATGAAAGTTTTGCGAGGTATGTGCGTTCAAATGAACGTGCACGCCAAGTTCGCCACCAAGATCAAGCCCTGAGTCGCCAGGTACGCCATTCAAAATACCGAGGCCGAAGTTTGCATGAAGATTGTGCAACTCGAGAACGCCAGTGGCTTCGTAGTGAAGGTCATTCTTGTCGTAGACGTACTGAACGCCTATCGATGTTCCAGTGACAAAAGGATGTGCCGTCAGATCAGCAGCATTGACCGTGATGGCTTTCGGCACATCCAGCGATGGAATCTTCGGGGCATTGATCGAGGGCCCCGCTACCGACGGCACACCGAATTGGCCGGCCCAAGTTGTGCGCTCGAACCGCGGTGCTCCATTTCCGCGTCTTGCGAAGCCGGAAAGTACAGCAGGTTGATAACCGGTTCTCGCCCAGCGGCGACCGACACGGTGGAAGTTAGTAGCTCGCCCTTCACGGTCGACCTTCATCATCTTCATCGGCGTCCATTTGCCTGTCACGGACACAGAGGACACGACGACCGTTTTGTGCCAGCCCTTCCAGGGAGAATCGAGTTGCGCGGTGTTCGGTTTAGACTTTTCAACCCCGGGTTGCGGAATATCCGGATTGATGTATACGAGCGCATTCCTGGGGTCGATATCCGCGCTCATGCCAAAGTCACCATTGCGGATGACATCGGTAAGCTGGATAGGTCCGAGAACCACCTTGACGGTGTCAGCTTCATGCTTGACGTAAAGAATTCGGCCGACCGCACGGCCGGTCGCAAAAACGATCTTGCCCTGTTCGAATTCGTTCACATGGGGAGCGTTTGCATCGAAGGTCCAGGACATTCCATCGGTGCCCACGGAACGGATCGCCTTGTCGCCTTGCGTCATCAGGATGATGCCGGGCTGGTACTCGACGCTGGGATCAAGCTGCGGCGCCCGGCCATATTTCTTCTCGGTCTCCGACATTGTGGATACGTCAAGTGGGCGGAGCATTGACCTGCGCGGATGCCGCTTGAAGTCAAACAACTCATCGGCGACCGACGGGCTCGAAACTGTGTCGGAAGAATGCTGGACGGAACTGGAACCAGGTGCGGGCGCAGCGGATTTCCTGCATCCGCCGGCGAGCATGCAGATCAGGGCAATCGAGAGTGTCACCCTTCGTGTACGTCTTCTTGGAAGGCGCGCCATAGCTCTTCGCATCACAGCCCTGCCTGCTTGGCGGCGAGGGCGCCGATGACGGGGATTCTGAAGGTCTTTCCTTGATACGCGCTGTACATAAGAAAGGCCCAAAGGCAAAAGCCACCGACGGTCAGAAGTAGATTGACTGGCAATTCGACGATGAAGAAGAGGCCTTTCGTGATGGCGCCGAGGATCATTCCGGCAATGATCCAGACAATCCAGAAGCCGACCCAGGCAACATTGAAGAAGATCGACTGAAATGCGTGGAAACGCACGAAACGATCTGTCTTGTATGGATCAATCAGCAGAAAGATGATCCCGGTGACAAACCCAGCAAGGTATGAAAGCGCAGCAGCCGCCTGGGGCTGCAATCCGGAATTGCTGGGCGAGGCAGCGGAAGCCGTTGTTGTTGATCCGGCAGTGGCGCAGATGGGGCATGCAGACGAGCTCTCCGTGAGGAGACGCCCGCAGTTCTGACAGAAGCTCATAGAATTCTCCGTTTCAAATCAGTTACTGGCTTACAGCTGGTTGGCGATGCTGGTAGCGAGTGGCTTGATTGCGTTGGCGTCGCAGGGGCACTCGGGAAACATCATGTGAACGACGGTCTGGCCTTTTCGGAAGATGAGTCCGCTTCCGCCCATTTCGTATGCGTCGTCACCAATACCATCGAGATCGCCTGAGGCCTTCTGGTCTGTGGTTTTGCCGTCAGCGTTTCCGCCCGTTACATGGTTGAAGGCGGCGCGGTTCATCTTCATTTCAAGCTCGGCATTACCAGTGGAAAAGCTGACCGAAAGAATGAGTACCTCGCCGGTCGACGCCTCTTTAGACAGGTCTTTGTCTGAGGCTTCCTGCTGTTTGAAGAAAGCGCCGCTGATCTGTTGCATCAGTTTCGTCTGGTCGGCTGTGGGGTGAGATCCGTTGGCTTTTGCCTGGCTGGTAACCATTGCCGACATGTGTTTCGAGACCATATCCGCCGGATCACCTTTGGCGAAGTAGCTGCAGCCGCCGTCCTGTGCCTGGGTGCGAACAATCTCGACTCCTACTGCGCGGGAAACATCCGGGTTGCTGAGGAAGCGACACGGATCACCTTTGAATTCGCCGTCGCTGCTGCTTGCGTCATCCGCCTTCGCTGAGGACGCCGCTTTCTGGAGTAGTGACGCGAGACCACCTTCATGACTGGCGGCGTTGTCACCGAGCGACTGCTTCGACACGGCTTGAACTTTCTGCTTGACCTTATGCACGGCGTAATAAACCGCCCCCAGGGCAGCAGCGCTGCCAACCAGAACGATGAGGACGAGGGCGACTCCGACTTTTAACAGCGTGTTGGAACGAGCCGGTGTCGGGGCGGTGACCTCCAACGGCGGGGACGAAGGCGAGGGAGCGTTAAGCGTTTGAACTGGCGAAGGGACAGACTGCTGCTGGACAGAGCTTCCCGTCCCGCACTTGCCACAGAACTTCTGTCCCTCATTCAAAGGTGAGCCGCACGTGCCGCAGAATTTGGCCATTGTCGTTGCCTCCCGTGAGCTCTCAAACCGTTCCTGTTGATGGGCCAGGCAAACAATTGCTATGGCGCTCAAACGGACATCGCGCTCAACGCAGACACAATCGGGCACATTTCGAAAGCAGTCAAAGAAACAACGCTCAAAATATTTCTAAACAGCTAACTTCATCACCATCAGATGATTGCAAGATTCCCTAAACGAACTCGTTCCCTTGAACAGAATCTGTGGTAAAACTCCCAAGAGCGTTTCTTGCCTCTCCATTTCTTCCCCGACTCATTGATCTGAATGACTGAAAACCCAAAATCCGCCTCCATCTATCGCTTTGGGATGTTTGAAGCCCACCGAGAAACCGGCGAGCTGATGAGGAAGGGAGTTCGGATCAAGCTGCAAGAGCAGCCATTCCAGCTCTTGCTCCTTCTGCTCGAAAAGCCGGCTGAGATCGTGTCTCGTGAATGGATCTGCCAGCGGCTTTGGCCGGAGAACACATATGTCGACTTCGACGCCTCTTTGAGTGTGTCTGTAGGAAAGCTGCGCGAGGCCCTGGGTGACTCGGCGAGTAACCCGAGGTTCATCGAGACCGTTCCCCGGCGAGGCTACCGCTTTGTCGCCCCAGTTACGACGTCGGAGACTCCCGATCCCGTGCCCGAAGCAACGCCGTCAGTTGTTTCAATGACCCTGCCAGAAGCGGAAAAGGGAAGCGAGCTCATCGCAATCAAACCCCAGCCGGTCAGGCGCTTCGGTCGACTTCAGGTGATCGCTGCAATTGCCGTGGCAGCTCTGCTCGCGGCGGCTATCTATTTAGTGCGTTCATCCACGAGAACCGGGGCCGGCCACGCTGAGGCTCATAGCCTCGCTCCTTCGATTAACGTCCGACGATCCGTTGCGATTCTGGGATTCCGCAATCTCCCGGGTCGGCCCGAGGATAAATGGCTATCCGCGGCGTTCTCTGAGATGCTCAACACCGAGCTTGGCGCTGGCGGAGAGCTGCGCATGGTCTCAGGTGAGGATGTAGCTCGTGCGAAGAGCGATCTTGTGCTGGCAGACGAAGACACCCTGGCGCAAGCGACGCTGCACCGACTCCGAACCGATCCGGGTGCAGACGTCGTGGTTCTTGGGTCGTACACACTTCTGCCGGAAGAAAAGAAGATTCGCCTAGACCTGCGCATCCAAGACACGGCAGCCGGCGAGACGATTGTCGAAGAAGCGCTCTCAGGAGATGAGAATGACCTCTTCGAATTGGCGGAACAAGCGGGACAAGATCTACGTCGAAAACTTGGTCTGCATCCGTTATCGTCAGAAGCCTCCGTCGCTACCCGGGCTGCAATTCCATCGGACGAGAAGGCCGCTCGACTATACGCTGAGGGACGCGAAAAGCTCTGGAATTTTGACCTGGTTTCGGCGAGAAATCTTCTCTCCGAAGCAATCAAAGTTGCTCCTGACTATCCCTTGGCCCATTCGGCGCTGGCCGACGCGTTGTGGCATTCGGGCTATGAGGCAAAAGCTCGCGTCGAGGCTAAACGGGCTGTCGACCTCTCAACCAGTCTGTCTCAGGAGCAAAAACTGATGGTCGAAGGGACCTATCGAAAGACGATTGGAGATTGGCCAAGAGCCGTAAAAACCTACCAGGAATTGTTCAGAACCTATCCCGACAGCATCGACTACGGGCTGCTTCTGGCCAGTGCCCAAGCCTGGTTGAAACACGCCGATGCGCTGCAAACGCTGGAGGCACTTCGTCGATTGCCTGCACCGATGGGTGATGATCCCAGGATAGATATGACGGAGGCGTCCGCCTGGATCAACACCGATTTCAATCGCGCACAAGACAGCGCAAGAAGGGCAATCGAGAAAGCGAGCGGACGGGGTTCACATATTCTTGTTGCCCGGACGCTCGGGATTCTTTGCCAGCAAGGTCCCTCGCTCGGCAATCTCGAGCAGGGCAAAAAGGATTGTGAAGACGCACTCAAGGAGAGTATCGAGAGCCACGATGTTAACGGGCAATCTCTGATGCGGACCGACCTAGCTGCGATTTACTTCGAGCAAGGTGAACTGAAAGAGGCGGAGAAAATATTTCGTCAGGCTCTTTCAGGTTTCCGGGAAGTAGGAAATCTTTCCGGTTCCGCTACGGTGTTGAGCAACCTTGCGACTGTGCGCCTTTCGCTTGGCGATCTGCCGCAAGCACGTAAGTCGCTCAAAGAAGCGATCCCGGATTATCAAGCGATAGGCGATAAAGAAGGAGTTGCCCTGAATCTCAATAATCTGGGTGACCTGTCTCGCCAGAACGGAAACCTGAAGTCGGCTGAACTGTATTATTCTCAGGCGAAAGCTACGGCGACTGAGATCGACGATAAGAATGCGATCGCCTACGTTCTGAGTGGACAGGGCGACCTTCTCCTTGATCGAGGAGATCTCGTGAAAGCCCGTCAAGCATACGAAGAGTGTTTGCGTTTGCGCAACGAGGCAGGCGAGAAGCACTTCGCTGCGGAGACAGAGATGGCGCTGGCGCAGTTGTCCATCGAGGAAGGTCACTCTTCGGAAGCGGCGACCGCGGCTCGCACACTACGCAAACAGTTTGAATTGGAAAAGGCCACCGACGACGAACTCATGGCAGGAATCGTGCTCGTCAAAGCTCTGCTGGGTCAGGCGAAAGTGCCTGAGGCGCGGCATGAGCTCGATTCCAATCAGACTCTGGCGAAAAATAGCCAGAACTATTTCGCACGGTTGCAGTATGCACTGGCTGACGCACGGGTCAAAATCAACTCCGATCGTCCGGTTGATTCTCGACCTTTACTGGCTCAGATCGATCAAGATACCCAGAGACTTGGTTATGCCGGACTTCGGCTCGAAAACAGGCTTCTACAGGCTCAGCTAACCGGTAAGATGCATCAGCCAGCAAAGGCCAATGCACAGCTCATCACAATTGAAGATAGTGCCCGTACCGCAGGCTATGGACTTATCTCCAGTAAAGCGAAAATGGAAAGAAATAGCCCAACCCTCTGAGGGTTGATTTTCCGGAACCCGTTGGCGAACAGGGCAGATGCCAAGAGTGGCTCTGTGTCAGTTCGATCTCGGAAGATGGTAGTTCCCCACCGCACCCTCCGTGCCCATGGCGATCAGAGAGTTCGATGGGGTCCCGAAGCAGGAGAGATTGAATTGGGCGAGCTTATTGTTTGGAAAGCGGAGCGTCACCGCAATGGTGTCATAGAAATCTTGCGGAAAGCCGGATTCGGGGTGCTTCGTACCAATAGCCGAGACCACTTCAATGGGTTCATCCTCAAAGACGTAACGAGCCGCATTTACGGGATACGGACCCATATCAAACACGGGTCCGGCTAATTCACCATTTTTCACGGGTTGATTGTCGCGATCGACCAACTGAGAAAACGTTGATGCAAACAGGTGATCGTCACCTAACTTCCCGGAGCAAATCTGCTCGATCGTGTCGAGCGTTGCAGGCTCACAAACGAATGAGTGCGATGCCGGATTCGGGGTCGATCTCTTTCTGAAGATATTTCGGGCTCTCTGTCAGGACGATCTCGCAGGTCGGCCGTACAGTGGCACTTAACAAGTGCCCTCCGTGAGCAGATCCATCCTTGCGTCCTACGACGAGATGAGCGTGGACCTGCGGTTCGTTGTCTTTGAGGGCAATGTCTCCAATAAGGGACAGGAGCTCGACCTGCTCATCGAGTTTGACCGCAGTCTCGTATTTTTTCGTATCCCAGTCGAACCAACCGAGCTCAACCTTGCTGAGAGCACCGATTGCTTTGAAGCTGCTTGACGACAGGCGCTCTCCACGCGCAAACGCCTTGAGCGACGAGAGAATCTCGTCGTCGCTGTCGAGGATCAACACAAAGGTCTTTGGTTCAGCAGCAATCAGTTTTGAGCGCATTCCACCCTCTTCCGCATTGGATGCGAGCGATGTCTAGAACGTATTCCCCGAGCTCAAACGGCGCACCGAGCGAATGTCATCTTTTGACCGCCTGCGCCGCTATCAAACCCGACCGAGAAAATGCGCGTCCAACTGTGTGTCCAGCCCGTCGGACCAGTCCGTTTCGGAGACAGTCAATGAGTAACGCATCAGATGTACTTGTAGAGCGTCTTCTCGCTTGGGGCGTCGACACCATATTCGGCCTCCCGGGCGACGGGATTAACGGAGTCTTCGAGGCCCTGAGAACGCACAAGGACGAGATACGGTTTGTTCATGTGCGGCATGAAGAAGCGGCTGCCTTCATGGCTTGCGCTTATGCAAAGTTCACCGGACGGCTAGGTGTCTGTATTGCAACCTCGGGTCCAGGCGGAATTCATCTATTAAATGGTCTTTATGACGCCAAGATGGATCACGCTCCAGTACTGGCCATCACAGGTCTCCAACATAGTGATCTCATCGGCACCTTTACTCAGCAGGATGTGGCACTCGACAAGCTCTTTGTGGATGTTGCGGTCTACAACGAGCGCATTATGAGCGGTGCCCACATGGAAAGCGTGGCCGACCTGGCCATCCGCACGGCGATGGCCTTGCGAGGCGTTGCGCACATCACGATTCCGGTGGATGTGCAGGTGCAGGAGGTCAAGAAGGGACGTTCTGAGCGAAATCCGCTTCATCACACCTCTTCGGTTCCGACATATTTTGATCAGATTCCTGCGCGCATCGAGTTAGAGCATGCGGCGGATATCCTGAACCGCGGGAAGAAGATTGCGATCCTTGCAGGACAGGGAGCCTTGCATGCGACCCAGGAGTTGGAGGAGATTGCCGAGACTTTGGGCGCGCCGGTTATCAAGGCTCTCCTCGGCAAAGCATCCGTGCCGGACGACAGTCCCTATACAACAGGAGGGATTGGATTGTTGGGCACGGAGCCATCTCAGGATGCAATCGAGGGGTGTGACACTCTGCTGATGGTGGGGAGTTCGTTTCCATATATTGAATTCCTGCCTGAACCGGGATCGATCAAATGCGTCCAGGTTGATATCGATCCACAGCGCATCAGCCTTCGGCATCCAGCCGATGTGGGTTTGGTCGGCGACGCGAAGAATACGCTCCGTGCGCTGCTCCCAATACTAGAGAAGCATGACAAAGGTTTCCTCGAGAAAGCGCAGAAGGCGAAGGCGGACTGGCAGAAGCTTATGGAAGAACGAGGAACGCGTCCAGACAAGCCCATGAAGCCGCAGGTGGTCGGATGGGAGCTTGGCAAGCGCATTCCATCGAACGCCATCGTCACATCGGATTCGGGTACCATCACGACCTGGTGGGCTCGCTATGTTCCTGCTTTGCGCGGCCAGAAGCATAGCTGCTCGGGCAATCTCGCTACCATGGCTTGCGGTCTGCCCTACGCCATTGCTGCTGCTGTTGCTTTTCCCGACCGGCCGGTTTACTGCATCATAGGCGATGGCGGTCTCAGCATGCTGCTGGGGGAACTGATCACCGTTGCAGCCTACAAGCTCAACATCAAGATCATCGTGATCAAGAACAACACTTTGGGACAGATCAAGTGGGAGCAGATGGTGTTCCTCGGAAATCCCGAGTACGCGTGTGACCTCTATCCCGCAGACTTCGCGACGATCGCGAGGGGCGCCGGGATCGATGCAATCCAGATTGAAGACCCGGCAAGTTGTGGTGCCCAATTAGATAGCGTAGTAAGTCGGTCAGGGCCGGTTTTAGTTGAAGCCGTGGTGGACGAGTTCACGCCTCCAATGCCAGCAAAGATCAAGGCCGGACAGGCCCTCAAGTTGGCCGAAGCCCTCGTCCGCGGCGAGCCCAACCGAATCAAGATTGCGCTCACAAATGCGCACGATAAAGTTCGCGAACTGGTCTAGTTGCGCCATGAGGAGCCATTGTAAGGATGACAGTGTCGGACATCTCGATGGACAAGGTGGACGTTTCCGCGTACACGATACCGACCGACGCGCCGGAAGGGGATGGTACCTTGCTATGGGATTCTACGACGCTCATCGTCTGCGAGGTTCGTGCAGAGGGCAAGGTAGGAATTGGGTACAGTTATGGCAATCAAGCTACCGCGCTCGTAGCCGATCACCTCGCTCGTAGATGCTTGCTGCACAGACCAGCGTTGGACATTCCGGTTCTGCACGCAACGATGTTCCGAGAGGTAAGAAACGACGGAAGCCGCGGAATTGCATCGATGGCGATGTCTGCCCTAGACATCGCGCTTTGGGATTTGAAAGCAAAGCTATTGCAATGCTCCATCCTCGATCTGTTCGGTGCGGCTCACACCGGTGTCGTTGCCTATGGGAGTGGCGGCTTCACCACCTACACCGACCAACAACTCGCTTCGCAAATGTCAGGCTGGGTCGGCGATGGCTTGAAGAACGTAAAGATGAAGATCGGCGCGGAGCCAGCCAAAGACATTGATCGAGTACGCGCCGCACGCGAAGCGATAGGTCCGTCTACGAATTTGTTTGTGGATGCAAACGGCGCATTCGATGCGCGGCAAGCGATCGCCTTCTCGCGAAAAATAGATAAGTACGACGTCACATGGTTTGAAGAACCAGTCAGCTCCGACAATCTCGATGGACTGCGGCGGGTCCGTGATCGCGCTCCGCAGGCTATGGAGATTGCCGCGGGCGAATACGGGTATGAGTCCCTGTATTTCCGGCGCATGCTGGAAGCGGAGGCCGTGGATGTCATTCAACTGGACGCCACCCGATGTCAAGGCTTCACCGGCTTCCTCTCGGCAGCCTCTGTTGCGGCAAGCTTCGGATGTCCGATCTCCGCGCATTGCGCGCCTTCGCTGCACATGCAGGTCGGCTGTGCGATTCCGCAATTTCGTCATGTGGAGTATTTCCACGATCACGCCCGAATTGAAGCCATGCTCTTCGATGGCTTTATGCCGCCAAAAGATGGTCGACTCACACCTGATCGGTCGCGCCTAGGCTTGGGCCTTGTCTTCAAGCGCCGGGATGCAGAGCGTTTTCTCGTGTGGAGAAGCAAATGATTTACGACCTGAGTCAGCCAATGTTTAACAATGTGCCCCAGTGGCCGAAGATCCGTCCTGGCACCATAACGATTCGGCACCTCACGGCAATCGAATCGGCAAATGTCGAACACCTGGAGCTGATGACGCATACCCGCTCACATATTGATGCCCCCTTCCATTTCTTCTCAGATGTTGAAACTGTCGATGCACTCCCATTGAGCTATTTTTGTGGCTCTTGTGTATCACTCGATCTAAGGCACAAGGCAGCAGGGAGCGGTATTACCGCAAAAGATCTTGAGCCTCACACTGGGCGGATCGAACACGATGTCATCGTGCTTCTGAAGACGGGTTGGGCGGAGACGTGGACTCTTACAGAGGAGCTTCTGACTCCTTGGCCCTATCTAAGTGGAGAAGGCCCCAAGTACCTGGTCTCTCTTGGCATTCATGGTGTCGGAATTGAGGGACTCAGTATTGGAGGTTTCGATGATCCCGAAAAGGAGACTGCAGCTCATAAAGCGCTGCTGAGTGCCAAGAGGCTGATCATCGAGGACATTCGCGTCCCGACAGCATTGCTTGATGGAAAGTGGCGACATTTCGCCGCATTTCCCGTACTGATTCAAGGAGCGGGCGAAGCCTGGACGCGGGCGGTCGCCTGGGATGAAGGGAAGATGGTGGCATGACCTTCGTCCTAACGACCGAATTGGAGCGCAGTGCAAACCGAGCTCTTCCCGCACCACTTTCCGAAGCAATGACCTCAATCCTAGAGCATCTGCGAGAAGGGTGCTTTCAACGAAGCCTCTGTCTCATTGTTTCGGTCACCAGCGTCGCCAGCGGCCTGGAAGTGGGCTATGAGCACTACAAGGGCAGCTACAGCAATCCGGTGATGTATACGCCGATACTGCTGAGCGGATCTCTCGCCGTAGCTGGACTGTTGGGCGCCTTCAGCGGTGTGGCCGCGCGAACTGCTCTTCGCCTGATCAGTATCGTCACGCTTGCCGATGGCATCATCGGTTTTTGCTTTCACGTACGTGGTGTGGCACGAAAGCCGGGCGGCTGGAGCATTCCGGTCACCAACATCGTCATGGGGCCACCGCTCTTCGCTCCGTTGCTGTTTGGCACCAGTGCCTATCTGGGATTGATGGCGTCCTATCTGCGCCGCGAAGAGGACTTGAATCGGGTTGGGGACAAGTTGGGAGAGATAGTTGAGGCAGGAAGCTCGGATTGGCGAACGAATCTTCGCTATGGACGATTTCAAAAGCACCTGTCGTTTGTAACCGTGCTGTGGGCTTTCTTCAGCGGATTCGAAGCGATGTACTCGCATTACAAGACGAACTTCCGATACAAAGCGCAGTGGACGCCGGTGTTGTTGACGCCGGTTCTGATCGCGGCAGGGGTGGGAGCAATCAAGAGCCGCCGCATTGCCAATACTGTGCTTCCCGCCGTTTCGGCTCTCGCGCTGGCAGATGGAGCTGTCGGTTTCTACTACCATGCCCGCGGTATTGCGCGCAGACCAGGAGGTATGAGGAAGCCGCTCTACAACACACTTTATGGCCCTCCTATCTTCGCGCCGCTCTTGTTCGCAGCATGCGGATTTCTCGGTCTCATGGCAAGCCTACTGAGGAGAGAAAAGCGATGACCAAAAAATCCTTTCCCTTTCTGGCAACGGGCGGTGAATTGAACAATCTTGAGCAACCAGGCTACTTCTCCGGTTACAGCACGATGGCGCAAAGGAAGAACTGGGAGAAGGCTACAAGAGACGTCATCACCGATCGTCTGGAGAAAGTTCCTCCCATAAAGTTTTTCTCTGAAAGCGAAGCAGCGCTCATGGCGGCTGTGATCGATCGAGTTCTTCCGCAGGATGACCGCACGGAAGAGCGAACGATTCCGATTCTTCCGATCCTTGATGAGCGTCTCTACAAAAACTCTCTCAACGGCTTCCGCTATGAGGATATGCCTCCGGATCGGGACGCATATCGGCTGGCCATCAAAGCAATCGACGAGATGGCCTTAGGGCGCTTTCAGAGTTCGTTCGTCGATCTCACGGTGCACCAGCAAGAACTCATCCTAAAGTCCTTGCACAATGGAAAGCCTGATCCCGAGAATGCACTGTGGTGCACAATGCCGGTTCACCGTTTCTGGGCCATGCTTATGGAGGATTGCGTCACGGCTTACTATTCGCATCCCTGGGCCTGGGATGAGATCGGCTTTGGAGGCCCCGCGTACCCGCGCGGTTATATGCGCCTTGAAAATGGCCTTCCCGAGCCGTGGGAGAAGAACGAACAGCGATATGAATGGAATGCGCCCGTCGACTCTGTCTCAGAATTAGCGGAGGACGATGCACCACCTGAACACGAATCCTTGCATGGTCATGGAGGAAGCCATTGATGACGCATCGTCTCGGACCGATGCAGACTCTCCCTTCGCCCATGCGCAAATTCGCCGATCATGATGTCGTCGACTATTGCATTGTGGGTGTCGGTAGCGCGGGCGGCGTACTGGTACAACGCCTGGCACGGGCAGGGTTTCGCGTCGTCGGTCTTGAAGCCGGGCCGTTCTGGGATACCGAGAAAGACTGGGTCAGTGATGAGAAAGGCTCGCATGAGCTTTATTGGAACGATTTGCGCATTACAGGCGGCACACACCCTCTGGCCTTGGGTGCCAACAACAGCGGTAAGGGTGTCGGGGGAGGTTCAGTTCACTGGGCCGCCTTCGCGCCGCGCTTCCATCCCTCCGATTTCCGTGTCTATACCGAGGACGGCGTGGGCGCTGACTGGCCCATGTCCTATTGGGACCTGAAACCCTACTACGAGTTGCTGGAGCGAGAGATTCCTGTGGCTGGGCCGGCGTGGTTTCCCTGGGGCGATCCGCACGGCCATCCCTATGGGCCGCATCCTTTGGGCGGCGTCGGTGATGTACTGGTTCGTGGCTGCACGAAACTCGGCATCCGATCGGTCGCGGGTGGTCCGGTTGCAATACTTTCTGGGTCTCATGGTGATCGCCCCCATTGCATCTACCGCGGCTTTTGTCTTCAAGGCTGCAAAGTAGGCGCCAAAGCGAGCACACTTATTACGCATGTTCCGGATGCCATTACTCACGGCGCGGAGGTTCGTGCTCATTCGATGGCTTCCCGCATCAGTCTGCGTGAAGACGGGCGTGTCGAGGGTGTGCTCTATCTCGACCGAGAAGGAAAGGAGCATTTCCAGCGTGCTCGTGCGGTGATCGTCTCCGGCTACGCCATCGAAACACCGCGACTTCTACTCAATTCTGCTTGTCCCGGTCACCGTCATGGCCTTGCCAACTCCAGCGGAACGCTGGGTAAGTATCTAATGGCTCAGGCAGGCAATGTTGTCGCTGGCCGTTTCGAAGAACTCATTCGACTTTATAAAGCGCCGCCAGCTCATGCCCTCTCAGAAGAATTTTATGAAACAGACCCGCATCGCGGGTTTGCGCGAGGCTTCGCAGTCCAAACGGTGGGCCCACTTCCGGTAGCCTTCGCCAAGCAGATGACGGCGGCCATGGGGGCGTGGGGCTGGGGTATGCGCCGCGTGATGATGGATTACAACCACTGGGCCACACTCGGTGTCCTTGGCGAGATTCTTCCGTGGGAGGATAACCGTGTTGAGTTGGCCGATGAGAGGGATCAGCATGGCTTGCCTGTGGCAAAGGTCACCTTCAATCTTCACGACAACGACAAGAAGCTGATTCAATTCGGAGAAAATAAGGTCATGGAGATCATGCGGGCTGCGGGAGCGAAACAAGTCGTGCAGGAATCCCGGTTCGCTCATCTCGTCGGTGCTGTCCGTATGGGAAGCGATCCGTCGAACTCAGTGGTCGACAGGTTTGGGCGTACACATGACATCCCCAATTTGTTCGTATGCGATGGAAGCATACTTCCCACCCAAGGTTCAGCAAATCCCGGCCTCACGATACAAGCTCTTGCGGCGAGAACTGCGGACTACCTGATCAAACAAGGCGACGCAGTCTTTTTCTCGAACCGTCGGGATCTGACGGAGCCAGGCATCCGCTATGATCTCAGTCCGTCCTACACCCGCTTTAAAGGCAATCCCCGCATTGCCTAACGGGAGAGAAGTTTCCGCGCACACTGAACCGCGCCCTGAAGTCCACTTTCAAAGACAAGCCAGCCGCGATGCTCTACGAACACACTCGAACTCCGATTTCATTTTTGTGATTCGAGGTTGCAATATTGTGGGGAACAAAGAAATAGGTGCGATCCCAGGCAGGATCGCACCTGAAAGGTTCATTCCTTAGAATTTGAAATCAAGGCCGAACTGCGCAGAACGAGGTAAGTTCTGTCCGGTCGAGAATCCGAAGGTGCCGCTCGAAAGGTCGCTGTCTGGTTGCGTTAGATTTACACGGTTAAAGATGTTGAACAAGTCCGCGCGGAACTCAACATTAAATCGGTCATAACCAAATTCTTTTGCAAATTGCGTATTCACGTTGGCAAGACCTGGGCCGATATATGTGTTCCTTCCGCCATTCCCTTGTGATCCGAGCGTAGGCGTTGGAAACGCGGTGGCCGATGCAATCCCTTTCAGAAAGTCGCTGCGGCTTCCGGTTTTTACAGTTCCCCCCGTCGGACGGTTGGGCACGTCGTATCCATAACCGTCCGCATTGAAATCACCGCTTCCCGGCTTTAGACCCACAACGTTGCCGCCGGAATCATAAACGGGGTTGAATGAAGCGCTGGTATACACGGTGAAGGGAAGTCCGCTTTGCAAGACCACAATATTCGACATGTGCCAGCCGCCCAACACCTGCTTCGCGATCCCATTCTTGAAAACATCCGGAATGACTACCATGCTGTCGATCGTGAAACGCTTGGACACATCAAAGTCTGACAGCCCATGCTGCGACATTGGATCGAGAGCATTGAAAATCGCCTCTCCGTTTGCAGTTCCGTTGTCGTTGCTGCTCATTTCATCGGTGGACTTTCCAAAGGTGTAGATCCCTCGCAGTTGCCAAGAATGGCTCATCCGTTTGGTCAACATAAGGGATGCGTAGTGACCGTCCGCTGTTCCGATCGTCCGGCCGAAAATGATCGGACCAAATTCAGGCTGAAGGCGAGTCTGGCTACCTTTGTTAACGATGAGATCTCCTGGGAACCTGTTCACATCCGTCTGCAGATAGAGATTCGCGCTCTTCGATCCGTTGTAGTCAGCTTCGACAATCAGATTGTGGCTCAGATCCTTTTGAATGGAGAGCATCCAGATCTGCGTGTGCGGTTGATCGACGTGCGGCTGAACTCCTGAGGTCAAAACCGGGAGCCCAGCGATTCCTCCCGAGGGAGTCGTCTGGAATGTGATACCTGGAGGGATCGGCCACACCAGGCCATCGTCACTTCCGAGCGAATAAGTGAATGGATGCGCGCTGCTGAAGAGGTTGAAGCTTGGATTGGCCCAGACTGGAGGATTCGAACGCGACGGGAACGACCACGATCCGTCCGCCACATTGTTGAAGTACCAGCCATATCCTCCACGCAAAGCCGTTTTGCCGTTTCCAAAGATATCCCAGCCAAATCCCACCCGCGGATCGAAGCCGCTGGGCTTGTTCGTCACAACGTATGCACTATTCCCTCCATGCAAAGTCATTGCGCCACCTGCGACCTGATCAGCGAATGTTCCGCCCGACCCAGGCTGGAAGAAGGGAAATGGCGTCCGTGAGTTATAGTAGGTTCCCCAATGGCCGAAGTAGTCCCAGCGCAGCCCGGCATTGAGAGTGAATCGCGGTGTTACCTTCCAGTCATCCTGAACAAATGCTCCCGCATACATCCAGCGCAGAATCTCATACAGATCGTCAGCGAGTGAACTTGTCGCGACCTTCATGCCCGGGCCGCTCTGGGACAGCAGCCCATCCTGCGCGAAGTCCATGATGTTTCCAAATCCGAAGGTGGGCCGAAGCACAGCCGACGTGAATTTGTCGTCGTCATGGTGACGGTCGAAGTCGACTCCCGCTGTAACGGTGTGTTTTCCGTGCGTGGAGGTGAGCACATCATGCCAATTGAAGTTCTCATGCACCCATCCGGCCGATCCCCACTGATTGAAGCCGGCCACCCCTGAGACGTTCACATTAGGCAGTGCCTTGTTGTGTGCTGTGCCTGGATTCGACCCGACGGCTCGGACGAGGGTGACACCGGCCTCGTTCATCAAACTTGCTGAAAACGCATGAGTCCAATCCACCTTGGCGTAGAGTCCAGTGTTAGGAACAATCACTCTGAAGAGCGGTCGCGGATCGTTCTGGAGCTGATCTGAATATGTCCTGAAAAAATTGAAGAAGATTCGATCCTTCGACTGATTTAGATCGTAGTCAGTGCGGATGTGCCACTGGTATGCATTGTGGGTCAGGCTCAATGGAAGGTTGAGAGTTCCAACAGCTGGAAGATCCGAGGGGAAAGTGGAGTCCGAGTAAAAGCCCGGATTCAGTTGATCTACCTGAGCGACGGTCAAAATGTTTGACGTCGGATAACTAGGTGGCGGTGCCTGCGCGAAGAACGTGTTTGCCAGGCTGCTCGGGAAGTTCTGATTGACGAAGTCAACAAAATCCTTGGTTTCGACCGTCGCAACATCTGTCGTTGCGTTCGATGACTTAAGGCCAAAGGCTCCGATAAAGAAGAACAATTTGTTCTTGATGATTGGTCCGCCAAGTGTTCCGCCAAATTCATTTCGCCGGAAGGCCGGAATGGCTCTGCAACCTGTATCGTCCGGCGCGCAATATTGAAATTCGGTTCGTGCCGTCAGGTTGTTATTGGTGAAATACTCTGAAGCGCTGCCGTGGAGATTATTGGTCCCAGGCTTCGTAAACACCTGTACCCAAGCGCCGCTGTAGCGCCCCTTCGCCGCGTCAAACGTAGCGCCTGAAACGCGAATCGCCTGAATGAAGTCGGGCTCGGGCGACAGATTGACGACGCCATCACGTGATGCGCTATTCAAGCCTGACCCGTCGACGTCATACTCGTTGTCTTCCTGCCTTTGCCCGGCAGCATTGATCTGGTATCCGGCCTCTTGTTCGAAGCTATCGTTATTGGCAGATCCCGATCCGAGGGCGCCGCCGCTGGGCAATCCAGATCCTGTAACGCCGGGCGCAAGCTGAATCATGCTGGTATACACGTTTCGTCCAACGAGCGGCGCGGTGCTGATGGTCTGCTCGGCTATCTCCCGCGATGTGTCGCTTTTGTCGGTCTGCACCGACGCTACAGCTTCGGAGACTTCAACGGATGCCGACTGTGTGGGCAAAGCAAGGGCAGGATGTAGCGTCTTCGTCTCGTTGGATTCGAGCTGAACGCCGCTCTGGCTCCAGGTCTTGAATCCGCTCGCGACAACTTCGATGGTGTAGGTGCCACCTGCGAGTGACGGAATTCTGAAGTTGCCGCTTTCGTTGCTGATCGACACATTCTGCACATGAGTCGCGTCATTGATGACCGTGACCTTCGCACCTGTTACGACCGCGCCGGTTTGATCCACGACAATGCCCGTAAATCCACTGCTGAACTGGGCATACCCACTAGGGGCAAATAGAATTGCGAAAGCGCAGAGCGCCATTACGAGTGATGCTGCTCTGAATCTGCGAAGATGAGTCATCTTGCCTCCTGCGTCAAATGGCTGAGTCGGTCAATTCCAAGTGCGGTTCTTAATTCGTTAGTCCTGTGCGACCTCGATCAGAAGTTGCTTTTGTTGGCGGATCTCCTCAGTGCGTTGCTGGGTTTTCAAGCGGGCGATCATCTCCTGGCCGGCTGCTTTTCTTCCAGTGCGAACATAGAGCCGTGCCAGAGCGTACTGGGCAGGTATGTGATGAGGATCAAGTTTCAGGCACTTCGAAAGGGCTGACTCCGTGCGCGCAGGCGAACTCTGTTCATAGGTCTTTGAGAGCTGATAGTACGAGTCTGCGTACTCGCGATTCAGCTCGATCGATCTTTCGAGCGACTGCTGCGCCTGATGGTTCATCTCCTCGCTGTCGGCGGCGTTTGCAGAGAATTGCAGCAGAAGTTTGCCCCGGAAATAGTGCATGTAATAGTTCTCCGGATAGCTTCGAATCGCGTCAGCCAGCGTCTCCTCTGCCTCAGCAATCTTCTCCTCATGAGCAAGAACAATCGCCAGGCTCAGCCTCGCAATGCTGGTGTCGCCTGCCATCGTCGTTGCTGAACGGAGTACCGTCTCCGCATCGGTCAAATGTCCTAATTTTTCGAGCACTACGCCTTTCTGAACCATGAGGCCGTAGGAGTTAGGCAGATGCTCCAGTCCCGTTTCTGCAGCTTCCAGCGCCAGTGCATCACTGCCATGATCGGAGCAGATCGAGCTGAATTCGAGGTAGGCGTCTTCAAGCTCCGGCGCTAGTTCGGACGCGTGCTTCAGCGACTTGAGAGCGAGTGCGATGTCACCTCGCTTCTTTGCAACCTTCGCAAGGTCCATCAGCCCATCTGCGGTCGGAGCAGACATCATCGCAGCTTCCAATTTGTGTTGAGCCTCGTCGAGACGATCAGGACTCTCGAGCTTGATCGTCTTCTTCAAATCTGCGCCTCCAACAAGCTCTCTGCCTGTGCTAGCTTTTGCCGGCTCAGCTCTCACGCGTATGTGCTGCCCAATTCGACTTTTCAGATCTGCCGCAGCTTTCAACTGATCCGAAGACGCGTTCGGAATCTTATCTAGAGCTGCGAGTATCTGAGCAGAAGAAGCGTAGTTATCAAGCTGGTATTCGCATTGCGCGTAAGCGAGTACAGCCTCTGGATATTGATCCAGAATTGAGCCGGCCTTCTTCAAAAGCTCAGCTCCAGTGGACCAATCGGACCGCTTCTCCGCGATCATTCCGAGAAAGAGTCTGTCTCCCTCATTGGATCCGCTTTGTCCTTCAATGATCTTGAACTGCAGTTCGGCAGCCTGGTAGTCGCCAAGACTGAAATAAGCAATCCCTAAATTGCGCCTCGCACCTACGAAGCCTGAATCCGAATCAAGGCTTTTGAGAAACAGGTTCCTGGCCGCGATCATTTCTCCCTTCATGCTGTATGCAGCACCTTCAGCATTGAGAAGCAGCTTGTTTCGAGGGGCTGCCTTCAGCCCTTGCTCAAAAGAAGCAATCGCAGCATCAATCTGACCCTTCTGAGTTAGTTCGACTCCTTGTTGATACAACCTTGTGCTTTCGTCTGAAACAGTCGAGCCGGAGATCTTCTGTGCCGCTGCACACGGTGGGATGACAAGCAACGTCACGGCTGTGAGCGAACAAGCAGCCATAGCTCTTGTGCACCTGTCACGAATCCGTTTCTGCTTTAGCCGCTTAGTCGTCATATTTTGAAAGCTTTCAAAACAAAGAGATGAAAAGCTGCACTGAACTGATCAAGTCTGCAGATTGATTGCGTATTTAGACCCAACTAGAGGTCGCGCCAAAAATTAAACGTTTCAAATTTCGTTTGTCAAGAAAAATTATGATCCGTCAAAGGCAACGACCAGAACTTTGACGACTATTAACTCGCAAACGTGTGACATGAGTGACGATAGACGATGGCATACCCCAGGGTCTCTTCAAAAGGGAATCAGTCTCCCATCCTTCCGGTCCACTTCAAGACACACCCATATCCGTAGGTGCGGCTACGGAGTTCCGGATACTCAGAGAAGTCTTCAACACGATGTGCCTGGCTGGATTTTTGTCGCCGTGCAAGCGGCCAATCAGTATGTGCGCGGCAGTCGTTCCCAACTGATACCCCGACTGCGAAACAGACGACAATGGAGGACTCGTCAGTTCGGCGATGTCCAGATCGTCAAAGCCCATCACCGACACATCTTCAGGGCATCTCAGGCCGGACTCTCGAATAGCTCGAAGCACTCCCAGTGCAATCATGTCATTGCCCGCGAAGATTGCAGTAGGGCGTGGGATCAGACGAAGCAGGATAAGGGCCTTGGTGTAGCCGCCGTTTTTATCGAAGGAAGTCTCCTGAATGTACTCGGGCTTTACATGAAGTTTCGCTTCGCGGATTGCTTTCCGGAATCCGTTCAAGCGGTCCTTCGCATTGGTCAGATGCTGCGGCCCCACTATCATCGCAAGTTCCCGATGGCCCACCTGCAGCAGATAGCGGGTAGCCTCGAGCGCACCTTCCTGGTTGTCGGCTGTTACGCTATCGCCAGCCCAGTTTCGGGGAAGACGGTCAACGCACACAACTCCTGTGCCCGCCTTACGGTAGCATTCCGCTTGCGCGGTCAGATCACTAAAGTTCGAAGGGATCACGATCAGACCAGCAGGAAGATACGTCTGCAGCTCCTTCAAGTGTGCCAATTCTTTCGCGTGATCATTGTCCGTGTTGCAAAGAATCAAGCGGTATCCATTAGCAAATGCCGTGTCTTCTGCTCCGCGAACGACTCCGGGGAAAAAGGGATTCGTAATATCCGGAATGATCATTCCAATCACGTTTGTCTTATCGCGTCTAAGTCCGCGCGCCAGCTGGCTTGGCTGGTATCCCGCTTTTTGCACAGCATCGAGAACCCGTTCCCGGAGATGGGGCCGAACATTCGCAGAGTTGTTTAAAACGTGAGAAACCGTGCCCAGTGAAACGCGGGCAATTTTCGCAATGTCTTTCATGTTTGCCATTCAGTGCGCTTCCCCCAGGCGATGCCCAACCATAGCGGAGTCAGTATAGCTTGAAACGATTCAAAGATTTGCTTGACTTTCCCTGTTGCGCTGGATATGTTGCTCTCGATTGCACTTGAAAGCTTTCAACTGACAAGTACAGGCTGGCCAGCCCACATCGCCCTCCGCCTGAAATGCAGTTGACTATCGTCTTGCCGAGGGCATGGAGAGGATTACGGTTCATGTATCAGCCGGAAATGTATGCGGTCGTCCTGGCATTCATGATCACCAGCATGCTCTGCTGGGGTTCCTGGGCCAATACGTTGAAACTGTGCCCGGGTTATAGATTCCAGCTTTTTTATTGGGATTACGTCTTGGGATTGATCGTGGCTTCGTGCCTCTGGGGCTTCACTCTCGGATCCTTCGGAGATGCCGGGCAACCCTTTCTTCAAGACCTGACCGGCGCGAGTTCGAAAAGCGCGATGCTTGCAATCATCGGCGGCGCAATCTTCAATGTAGCGAATCTGCTGTTGGTTGCTGCCATCGACATCGCCGGTTTGGCTGTCGCATTCCCAATCGGAATCGGCCTGGCTCTCGTGATCGGTGCAATCAGCAATTACATCATCGCCCCGCAGGGAAATCCCGCCCTCCTGTTTGGCGGCGTGGCGCTCGTCGTGTGCGCCATTGTTTTCGACGCGATTGCGTATCGAAAACGCGAGACCTCTCATTCCTCATTAAGCCGTCGCGGAATCATGATCAGCCTCATAGCCGGCGTGCTCATGGGATGTTTCTATCCTTTCGTGTCGGCTGCGATGACCGGCCAGCACCGGCTCGGTCCGTATGCTGCCGTGCTGCTGTTCTCATTTGGAGTTGCTCTCTCCGCGATCCCGTTCAACTGGCTCTTAATGAGGAAGCCTCTTGACGGACGCGAGCCGACGTCCATGGGAGAGTATGCGAAAGCAGGCGTCGGCCCGCATTTTTGGGGTTTACTTGGCGGAATGATCTGGTGTACAGGCGCGCTGTTTAATTTCATTTCATCGAATGCGCATTTAGTTGGTCCGGCCGTGTCCTACTCGATCGGGCAAGGCGCGACGATGGTTTCCGCCGCTTGGGGTGTTTTTGTATGGAAGGAGTTCGCGACCGCGTCTGCCTCGGCCAAAACATTCGTCTGGTGGATGTTCGTTCTGTTTCTAGCTGGACTGGCTTCAGTGGCTCTGGCTCCTCTTTACTGAGAGACAGTTCGCAATCGCCAACTTGCCTGCAAACTAGGGAGATGAAACGTTGACCCAAAAGCCGATCGTCGTCGTTGGAAGCATCAACCTGGATCTGGTCGCAGTTGCCCAGAAGATTCCATCCATCGGAGAAACGGTCATCGGAAATGACTTCCAGACACATCCCGGAGGGAAGGGAGCCAACCAGGCTGTCTCCATCGCTCGTCTCGGTTATCCCGTACAGATGATCGGCAAACTCGGCAGCGACGCATTCGGAACGGGATTAAGAAAGCATCTTCAGGTGGCAGGCGTTGGCACTGAGGCCATTGGAACATTTGAAGGACCGTCAGGCGCAGCATTGATCGTTGTTTCATCGCGGGGCGATAACAGCATCGTTGTGGTGCCTGGGGCCAATGAGGCCGTCAGCCCCCAGTGTCTGGATCAGAACATCGAGCTCATCCGCAACGCAGGAATGGTTCTCACCCAGTTGGAAATACCTCTGGAGACGGTCGAGCACCTGGCGACTTTATGCAAGAGGGAGAAGGTTCCGCTCGTTCTTGATCCTGCACCCGCGATGGAACTTCCATCTACCGTGTTTCGCGCGGTCGAGTGGTTCACTCCGAACGAGACCGAAGCCGCGTTCTACGCCGGCGAGTCCAGTCAGTTGGCGCCAACAATCGCAGAAGAACGGGCGAATGCCCTGCTGAAGACAGGATGCAGAGGTGTCGTTCTCAAGATGGGCTCTGACGGTGTCTATCTGTCTTCACCTCAAGGCCAGGATTCTGTTCGTGCATTCCGGGTCAAACCAGTAGACACGACGGCAGCAGGCGACGCCTTCAATGGAGCTTTCGCAGTGGGCTTGATGAAGAGCCTTTCTGCAAGAGAAAGCGCGACATTCGCGACAGCCGTCGCCGCCATTTCGGTAACGCGCAAAGGCGCCCAGCCTTCGATGCCCAACCTCGAAGAGGCAAAACAATTCATGATCGAACATGCTGTCGAGCTACCCAAACAAATCGCGAGGTAGCTGCCTGATTCGATCCATAAACCGGACTCAGGAGACGCGAAATGAAATTGTGGAAAGGTGTACTTGCCAGGATTGGTGGAACCACAACATTGTTGGGCCTGGTTTCTCTGTCCGCCCTGGCACAGGATACGAAGGTGGTGCCATTCACTTTCATGGATGAGCTGATTCCGGCTCCGCCCTGCCTCACGATGCGCAATGCGTGGGAAGGGGGCGGAATGCCCTGTACCGCTCTCACGCATCAGCAGTGGCTCCAGGACCTGACGCACTGGCGGTCTGAGCGTCAGATCCGTGTCGGATATGACGGGGATAGATACGCCTTACCAGCATTCAAGTGGACTCAATCCAGCTTCATTCAGCCGCAGATGATGGTTCATGATCGATATTTCTACGATCCCGTCCAGCATAAGTACACAGTCGACCGTTATCTCGATGACGTGGAGAAAAGATACGGTGGCATCGATTCCGTGCTGGTCTGGGCGACTTATCCCAACATGGGAATCGACGACCGCAATCAGCAGGACATGGTCCGTTCGATGCCCGGCGGGGTCGAAGGCGTCAAACAGATGGTGGCCGATTTCCATCGTAGGGGCGTCAAGGTGTTGTTCCCGATGATGATGTGGGACCAGGGTACGCGCGATCCGCTGAAGCGGTGGCCGGACGCTGTAGCTGAACTCATGAAAGAACTCGATGCTGATGGAATTAACGGCGACACGCAAGACGGTGTGCCGCTCGCTTTCACGCTCGCTGCCGACAAGTCTGGCCATCCCCTCGTCTTCGAGCCCGAAGTCGGCGTAAGCGACGAAGCGGTGGCTTGGAATGTCATGAGTTGGGGCTACTACAAGTTCCAATTCGTACCCAGCGTCGATAGGCACCGCTGGCTTGAGACTCGTCACATGGTTCACGTCTCGGACCGCTGGAATAAGAACCACACCGATAACATCCAGTTCGCATTCTTCAACGGCGAAGGTTGGGAGAGCTGGGAAAACATATGGGGCATCTGGAACGGAATCACACCGGCAGATGCAGAAGCCACCCGGCGCGTGGCCGCCATTGAGCGCGCATACGCTCCCTTTCTGGTCAGTCCTGAGTGGGAACCTCTCTATCCCACACATCGCTACGGAGTCTTCGCGAGCCGATGGCCTCAGGGGAATCGAACGCTCTGGACATTGGTGAATCGCAACGACTACGACATAGACGGCAGGCAGATCACGGTCCCATATAAGTCCGGCCTTAGGTATTTCGACCTCTACCACGGCGTTGAGTTGAAGCCCGAAATCGAAGGAGAGAGTGCTGTCCTCTCGTTCGCTACCGAAACGCACGGATACGGGGCCATTCTCTCGACCGACGAAGCCCCGGACGCGAACACGCAAAAGTTCTTCAAAACAATGAAGGACATGACTGCAAAGCCGCTTTCGAGCTTCTCGCACGAGTGGCAAATGACGAGCCAGGCCGTCGTCGAAATCCCCGCTACAAAACCAGCATCCTCCGTGCCCGACGGCATGATCCGCATCGATGGAGCCAACTATCTTTTCAAAGTCGAAGGGGTCGAGATCGAGGGAAGCAACGACGTGGGCGTTGACGTTCAATATGCCTGGGAAAACAGCCCGCGACGTTTCCACGAACACGAAATCCAGATCAAGCCGTTCTTCATTGATAAGTATCCCGTCACGAATCAGGAGTTCAAGAAGTTCCTCGACGCCACAAACTATCATCCGAAAGACGAACTCAACTTCCTGAAAGGCTGGAACGGCAGAACCTATCCCGAGGGCGCAGCAAAGAAACCAGTCACTTGGGTGTCGATCGAAGATGCACGCGAGTATGCCAAGTGGGCTGGCAAGCGCCTTCCTCATGAGTGGGAATGGCAGTACGCGGCGCAGGGTAAGGACGATCGCCCATATCCCTGGGGGAATTGCGACTGGCTCGTCCTCCCGATGCCCGGTGGACCATCAACCTGTGCTTCACAACTCGGCGGGTCGGAGACTTACGCGCCACTACCCGACAAGGGTCGTACATTGGCATCAGCAAGCGACGTTGACAGCCATCCGAAAGGAGCAAGTCCGTTTGGCGTGATGGATATGGTCGGTAACGTTTGGCAGTGGACCGATGAGTACGTTGATGAACATACGCGAGCTGCAATCCTTCGAGGAGGAAGCCACTATCAGCCGCAGGGCTCAGTCTGGTATTTCCCGCAGGCTTACAAAAATGACCAGCACGGAAAGTTGCTCCTGATGGCGCCCAGCTATGACCGTTCAGGAGCAGTAGGATTTCGATGCGTTAAGGATGCAGAGTAGGAAAGCATTCCGCGGCCTATTCCGGCGATCCATCAAGTCTGACGATGTAGTGAAGGGCTCAAGCGGAGAGAAATGTTCTTCCGCTCGAGCGCCACGCATAACCGGGCTGAATTGCTGCAGGTCAGTTTTGCATCACGGTCGTTGCCGTCTCCAACGTGTCATGCAGAGGCTGCGCTGGATTGGTTGTCGTTCCGGCTTCCGCTGCTGTGATAGCCAGGATACGGATCCGCTCATCTGTTGGAAGAGTCAGAGTCTTGGCGCTGGCCGGCACATCGATCGTATAAGCGTACAGATACGAATAGGCATAGATCTGATTGCTCCCGTCAGTTCCATGGCTGTGCGAGGCATACCACGCGATCGGTGCTTGCTTCACGAACCCAGGAGTAAGTCCGGTCATTTTCGGAGACATCATTGGCCCGTGTGACGCGATGTACGTCAGAGTTCGGCGTGCACGTTTCGCCTCAGCACTGTTGTCGCCGTCGGCGGGAGTTGCCGGCGGAGGCAAAGGAACTGTCTTCCATTGCCGGTTATCCCACTGGCCGATATATCCTGTCCAATTTTGAATCGTCAGTTCGTGCGGCTTACTGTCGACTTGGAAAGTTGCCTTTTGGTCTCCTCCGTATGCAGCAGCCAGCAGATAAAGGCGGTTGAATTTACCCTCGGGCAGCTTGATTGTTTGGCCGCGCGCCGTCATTGCGCTCGGCTTGGACTCAGCCGCCGGAGCAAGTTTGAAGTCAATGCCGTCGTAGGAAACTGTCGAAGGCAGCAACTCTGCCGGAAGCGCATGCCCTACATCGTCAAAACCTCCGCTTGAGGGGTGTCCATCGGTTGATGCAACGGATGTGTCGTATGACAACTCGACCGGTTGCGCCTGCGTCGGAGCGACCTTGGCAGTCGCAGACGAAAGTTTCACGGCGAAGGTGCGGGGCTGGAACGGTGTGAAATCGGTAATCAGCTCTCCTTTCGCCACCGTCGCTGAACCCACTTCTTCCTCGGCACCGTTGATTTCACGCGCCGATGCGACTGCCGCAGGGAACGTCAGGTGCACATCTTTCTGAGGCCTGCCTGTCTCTTCGACGAGTCGAACCACAACCTCGTCGCCCTGCTCGGCTTTCTTGAGAGCCATTACGCGGACATTGCGATTGTTCACGCTGAGCAGAGAGAAACTCTTTCCGAGTGGACCATCGTGCGCCGGGCTCTGGAAGGCAATCAAAGGCTGATTGAGTCGGATACCTTGCCAGTTGGTCTCGCCTTTCTGCCAGTCGCCTGCATGGCTCGCAATACCATACTTGAACTCGTGACGGCCCCAATCCTGCGTGGACTGATCGTTGTACGAGAGACCTGCCGGGCTGATGCCAGGGCTGCGCAAGAGCGTGAGCCTCAGCGTGTGATCATCGGGCTTGTCCGATCCATGTTTATAGTCTGAAAGGATCGTGACACCATAGGCGCCACTCACGTCGGTGAGATCGAACCATTGGTGCGAAGCAACCTCAAACTTGCGTTCGTCGTTGTTGCCGCGCTCGATCTTGCCAATGTCCCAGTTGTAGGTGGCTTTCGGGTTCGAAGCGACTAGAGGGAACGTGGCCTTTACGTTGGCTTCAGAGGTCTGCCAGTTGACCACATTGCTGAATTCAACGCGATCGCCGGCTCCGCCTGCACCTAAGCGGATCGTTTGTTCGAAATTGGAGCCCTCCGTTTCGCGCACAATCTGCAACGCGATCCGTGCTGGACCGTTCTCGACGATCTTTGCCTTAACTGGACCGGAGACATAGCCGCGCGGCGGCTTCTGCTGATCGGTCCAATCCATATTCCACGCCGGCCACTCCGCAGGCTTGTCGGTCTTGATCGCGAGTCGGGCAGGAGCAGCAAGTAATTCACGCTTGATCTGCTTGTCGTAGATGCTGGAGACGTCGCCATTGGTATCGACCTTTACAACGTAGCGGCCATTCTCAAGCGAGGATTCCGTGATCTTAAGTGAGTTGGCTTGCGATGCTGCTTCGGATGGCTGGACGTCATAGACGGCGTAGCCTACCGAAGGCACCTTCGCGAGGAAGATCACCTTGACGCCATCTTTGCTGGCCTCGCCAATTTGAGCCGCGACCTCTTTGCCGTCGGGACCCGTTACGCGAACTCCCTTGGGCGCGGCACCGGGGAACGCAACCTGCGCTTCCACAACGTCCTCACGCTCGATAGAAAGCGGGTTGTAGACTACGACCGCGGTTCCCTTGACCTGGGTGTTAAGGCCCGAGGAGATGGCGTCAGTCGCGCTCTTGAGAACCTGCCCGAATTGATTCAGGGCAATATTCTGATCGTTCCACGCAAACTCATACGCCTTGGGTGTTGAGGTGCCAGGGATGAGGTCATGGAATTGCCCACCCATTACGAGGGTCCAGGCATCGGTCAGCCGCTGACGTGGATACGTCCGGCCCCCCATCCAATCCGCTGCCACAGATGCACGCTCTGCGGCGTCAGCGAGTACTTCATTCTCGCGGTTCCACCGCTTCATGTAGGCCTCGGAGGTCAACGAACCCGCCGAATGCTCAGTGAGCTCTAGATCGCCGGAATAACGAGGAAGATGAGCGGCCTGCTCCGGCTTGATATCCAGGAACATCTGTTCAGCCGTCGCCTGCACGACCTTAAGAGGTCCATCGCCCACTTTGACGATTTGCGGAGTAGCCTTGGGATTTGACTCGTTCGGAATTTCAGCTTCACCCTTCGTGACAATTGCTTCCATCAGCTTCACAGAAGGCTCACGGGGAGAGCCGCCGATGTCGCCTGTGCCGTAGTAGCGATAGTCGACATAGTCGCCGCTCGACTTGCCAACCGCTTCGGCGCGCTTGATCCACTCGTTGCTCTTGGTCAGGTCCTCAGTGACGTTGCCGCCGTAGTCTGTTGCATTCAGAGCGGCGATTACTGTTTTGCCGTCGAGTCCAACCCAGGTGCCCACGTTGAATGGAATGCCCTTGGCGGTGTCCTGAGGCGATCCCGGTCCACCTGCTGTGGTGGCCGAATGCCAGGTCAGCTTCTGCGTCGAGAAACCCTTGATGCCGGTGTGAGAGAGGATGCTGGGCAGCGATGCCGGAAAACCAAAGCAGTCCGGCAGCATATATTCCGCGCTGGTCTTCCCGAAGTCGTGCCGGAAGAATTCCTTGCCGTACAGGACCTGGCGAATGATTGACTCTGCCGACGGATTATTGACGTCGTTTTCTTCCATCGAAGAACCCGCGACGAACCACCTGCCCGCAGCAACATACTTCTGAAGCTTCTGGTAGTCGGCTGGGTAATACTCCTTCAGGAAGCGGTAGCGGTTGGCTCCGCTGAAGTTGAAGACATAGTGCGGATATTTCTCAAACAAAGCGAAATTGTCCCGCATCGTTCTTGAGAGATATTCGCCGATGACGGTCGGGTACTCCCATCTCCACTCTGTATCGAGATGCGCGTAGGGAACGACATAAAGGGTTGCGTTCTTGCCAGGGTCGAGGACAGCCGGAGCTTCCGGGGCGGTTGCTTTTGCAGCGGGCTCTGGCGGCGGTGCTGTCGTATCGACGGCAGGCTCAGGGTCTGACCCCAGTCGTGCGTTAAACACTCCCTGCATCTCAAAGGGATCGACGAAGAGGTCACCCTTCATGTCGCTTGGAGAGCTGAGGGTGCCATTCAATGTAATGATCAGATTCGTTCCGCCATCATCGAATCCATATTGCAGCATCACCTGGTTGGATTTGACAGTCCCCACAACATCCATCGGTTGCTGGCCGTCCATCTTGCAGGAGCCCGTCACCTTATCCTCATGCTGCTTCAGATTGCAAAGGATGGTGAGATCCTGCCCGTGAACGGATCCACTGATATGCCAGGCGCCAGGAATCTCAGAAGCTGCAGCGGGAATCGCTGCGAGCAAGATCAAAGTACAAAACTTCATTCGTGTCCCTTTCACCGTCGAGCTCTTGCGAACTGTGCGGTTTCATTTCTGTAACTCTCACTGAACAAGGTGTATCCCTGCGCAAGGTAATCGTTATTGAATTTTCACAAAGGCTGTCGCACGCGCCTTTGCACTAGAGCTCTACATCTATACCGGCTCCGATTCTACGGGATACGATGGTCTCCGAAAAGTGACGAGCGCCGACACATCAGTCCAATTTGCGCCTTTCCACTTTCATCTGCCGATATTTCGAGTTTTTGTTCGTGAGGAGATTGCGTTAATCCGACTAGAATCAACCGAGTCGTGTACGGTCAAAGAAGTAATGGTCTGCTCGCTCGCCCCACATTGTTTCAGAGCGTCATTTCTATCCAGTCCGGCAGCGGAGAGTCCCTGATGGTCCGCACGGTGAGAAAATCCGCCAACATTCGGTTACTTGAGGATCAGCGTTCGATACAACAGGCCAAGCGAAGCATGCTCTTCGCTGCGATGCATTCGAACGAGCCACGCGACATCGCATTCCGGCGAATGATTCTCTCAATCCCGCCCGGTAAGGTCAGTACCTACGGCCGGGTTGCCGCCGCTGCAGGATACCCGCGTCTCCATAGAGCTGTGGCGAGACTGCTAAGAACTGACCCGGTTGACCAGCTGCCCTGGCATCGAGTCCTGGGCGCAGGCGGGGAGATAAAGCTTCGAGGAGGGGCGGCTGCTGAACAGCGATCCCGCCTCAAGTTGGAAGGAGCACGCTTCCACGGAAAGAAGGTCGATATGGACGCGTGCGAGCATGCTTTCAGGCCGTGGGACGTTCATTCAAATTAGGGCAGGGGCCGCTGACTCCTGCAAAGATGCGGCGATGTCCAATATCCCAGGCACGTTCTGTCACCACAGCACCGAACAAGAATCCGGTTTGCGCCCCCTTTGGAGTAGTGGAAAGCCTGTCCGCTACATCGCGTTGGCGATCACTCTCGCAGGCATTCTGCTGAATTCGGATATGGTGTCTGCATGTCTTCTCAGTCTTCCCAAAGGTTTCAAATACAAATCGATCCCTCATCTGCCGAGCAATTTCGTGAACTCGCCGGGAATGGACAGGATAGTCAAGGCGCTCCAAAGCATTAGAATTAGTGCGTTAAAAAGGCACCTGCCCAGTTCGCTCCTGGCCGTGCCCAAAAAGGAGATCCCTTGCGCCTTGGACGAAGCTTATTGATCGTTTCCTGTGGGCTGCTTGCAGCCCTTTCACTTACCCAGCTTACGCGCGCCTGTGCTCAGGCTTCACCGGATATGCCGCCCTCTCCGGGTGCCAAGCAGGTGCATATGAAGCACGTCCTTGTCGTTGGGCAGACCAAGGGCTTCGAGCACGACTCGATTCCGGATGCCATGGTCGCTGTTTACAACATGGGGAAGGAAAGCGGACTGTGGGACACGGTTATCCGCACCGACACCGAACTGTTGACCAAGAAGGATTTGGGGCGCAATGCAAAGAATCTCAAGTATTTCGATCTGATAGTCTTTGCCAGCACCACTGGCGAACTCGACCTCGACGACAGCCAGAAGCAGGATTTCCTGTCGTTCATCCACGATGACGGCAAAGGCTTCGTTGGCATTCACGCCGCGCTGGACACGAACTACAAGTGGCCCGAGTACGGCGAAATGATTGGAGGCTGGTTCAATGAACACCCGTGGATGACCTTCAATGCGCCGATCATCAACGAAGATCCTGATTTCCCGGCCGTCCGCCACTTCCCGAAGTCTTTTGTGAAGTACGACGAGATCTATCAGCCGAAAGAATGGTCTCGCGACAAGGTGAACGTGCTGCTCAGCCTCGACCCGAACAAGCTGAACTATGCGAACAATCCTCGCGTGCACCGCACTGATCACGACTTTGCTGTTGCCTGGAGCAAGATGTACGGCAAGGGGCGCGTTTTCTACTCGACCCTCGGGCACACAGAGGAGTCCTGGAACGATCCGGATGTGCGCAAGATGTACTTTGAAGCCATCAAGTGGGCTCTGTGGATGACCAACGGCAGCACTGCCAGCCACAAGAAGCCGGCTCCCCCTCAGCAATAGCCGTTCTTTAACCAACCTCAAATTTCGAGGCTAGGTTCGCTTCTCGGGACGAAGACGTTTACATCTGTGCCTTCGTCCCTAGAGAATGGTTGACGTCCACTTCGAACGCTGCCACAAATGTGCGTGACTAAGGACACCCGGAAAAAACTTGAAATCTTCCCCGATTCAAATCAGCCGCAGAAATTTCCTTGCCTCCACAGGAATGCTTGTTGCCGGCCACTCGATCGCTGGTCGTTTGCCCGCGCAGGCAAAAGCTGCAGGCAAGGTGGATCATGCCCTTCGTATCGAACCCTGCAATCTCGAGATCGGTCCAGGCATCTCCATCAAAACGCTTTCCTACAACGGCAAAGTGCCTGGACCGCTGCTCAAGCTTCGCGAAGGAGTCCCCGTCAGCATCGACGTGACGAACGCTGCAACTGAAGCGGATATCGTTCATTGGCACGGGCTGGCCATCGATTCGCTGAACGACGGCGCTATGGAAGAAGGATCCCCCATGATTGGCGCCGGCCAGACGCATCGCTACAGCTTCACGCCAAAGCCGGCCGGTACGCGCTGGTACCACACGCATGCGGGATCATTCGGGAATCTGGCGATGGGTACCTACACCGGGCAGTTCGGATTCCTGTTGATCGAAGGCAATCAGTCCGCGCCGCAGTACGACACGGAGGTGAATCTCGCCATTCATCACTGGGAACCGTCATTCGTGCCCATGGTCGAGAACATGCGTGCCGAATCGGCCAACATGCCCCTGACAAGCGGGTCTGACGTTGGATATAAATACGCGACTATCAATGACCGCATGCTGGGTGCAGGCGAACCCATTCGCGTGAAGAAGGGCCAGCGCGTTCTGATGCGCCTGCTAAATGCGAGCGCGACCGAGAACGTGGTTCTCGCATTGCCGGGGCATCGCTTCACGGTCATTGCGATGGATGGCAACCCCGTCCCGAAGCCAGCAAGTGTCGACGTGCTTTCCCTTGCGGTTGCCGAACGCGTAGACGCGATCGTGGAGATGACAACTCCGGGGGTGTGGATCCTGGGTTCAACGCTGGAGAAGTCACGCAAGATGGGCCTCGGCGTCGTGATCGAATACGCAGGCCAATCGGGCGCGCCTGTGTGGAAAGACTCATCGCCTGTCGAGTGGGACTACACGCAGTTCGCAAACACGACGGCAGCGCCCGAGCCAGATGAGAAATTCGTACTGACGTTCCGCGACATCGGCCCCCAGAAGGGATCGCAGTTTGATACCTGGACGATCAACAACAAGTCATGGCCTGACGTTGAGCCGCTCATGGTCCACGCAGGAAAGCGCTACCGGCTCGTCTTCCGCAATGGCAGCGGCGACCAACATCCATTGCATCTTCACCGGCACACATTTGAGGTCACGCGGATCGGAGACAAGCAGCTCAGCGGTCTCAAGAAGGATGTCATCAATGTCATGCCCCTCGACACTGTTGAAGTAGATTTCGTCGCCGACAATCCCGGCGACACGCTATGGCACTGCCACCAGCAGTTACATATGGACTATGGCTTTATGCAGTTGATCAAGTACGCGACCTAGCAAGTATCGATCGTCGAGAGCGAAAGGTCAGACATAAGATCCAGGGGTTTGTGAATTGACTAAATTGAAAGCGATCCGAGCCGCTCTTTCCGTAGCTGCAGTCCTTACAGGTGCCTCAGTGGCGTTGCCCTGGGCAGTCAACGTGAGAGCAGCGAACAGCCCTGCGGGGCAATCGCATACCGATTCGCCCTTGCCCAAGGATCCAGGGGCAGAATCGTATGCAAAGCGCTGCGCTATCTGCCACGGCGATCTGCGGGAGGGTAATCTTCCGGGGTTTCCCCCTCTGCTCGGTATTTCGCATCGAATGTCGAACGACAAGATCGCTGACTTGATCCACGTGGGAAAGGGCCGAATGCCCGGTTTCCCCGCAGTTAAAGATACAGAGTTGAGCGAGCTCCTCCACTTCCTCACCACGGGCGAATCCGCGACGACCGCCGCCGGAATATCTGCATCGGGCTCAACCCTGTCGCAAGCCGGCGCGCAGCTTTTCCAGCAGAATTGCGCATTCTGCCACGGCCGCGATGCGATGGGCGGCGAGACTGGCCCCGACCTGACCCAGTCGAGACTAGTGCGTAAGGACCGCACTGGGGACGAAATTGCCAAGGTCATTCACGAGGGCCGTCCCGATAACAAAATGCCGGCGTTCAACTTTTCTGAACAGGAGACGCGCGGCGTCATCGCCTTTATCCGCGAGCGCCAGGCTGAGGCCGTCGCGCATCCCGGTGGCAGGCGTGGCGTGTCTGTTGAGGATTTGCAGACAGGAAATGCTGCTGCGGGAAGACGCTACTTCGAAGGTGCAGGTGGGTGCTCGAATTGCCACTCGCCCACGGGAGACCTCGCCGGCATCGCCTCGCGCCATGAGGGCCTCGAACTGGAACAGCGCATGTTGTACCCGGAAAACGTGAAGAGTGCCGTCAAGGTGACGCTGCCCTCGGGTCAGACGATCGCGGGAACTCTCGCTTATCGCGACGAATTTACTGTTGCGTTGAGAGACGCAAACGGCGTGTATCGCTCATGGCCGGTAAAGCGTGTCCGCTACAAGGTGGACGCGCCTGTCGAGGCGCATGTTGATCTATTTCCCAAGTACACGGACGACGACATCCACAACTTGATGGCATATCTGCAAACTCTCCGTTGATTGCGGGGCACTAGAGGTCTTGATTTGATGAAGTTGGTGAATGACCGATCGCTATCGTTGCTTGCTGGGCTTTTCCTTTGCATCTGCCCAGCGTTGACTGCGGGAGCACAGGGCGTTGACGACGCACTGTTGCTGCATCCCAAAGCGGATTCGTGGCCGTCGTATCACGGAGACTACACGGGCCAGCGTCATGTAGGCTTCACGCAGATCACGCCTCAAAACGTCAGCGACCTCTCGCTTTCATGGGTTTTCCAGACGAATCAGCAGGCACAGATCAAGTCATCGCCCCTTCTCGTGGATGGCATTCTGTACTTCACCGTGCCGGAGCACATCTGGGCGGTCGATGCGCGTTCAGGCCATATGATCTGGCACTACCACCGGCCGTCCCCGAAGGGTGACCACATCGGGCATCGCGGAGTAGCAATCTATAAGGGCTGGGTGTATACCACGACGCCTGACTGCCATCTGATCTCGCTGGATGCAAAAGACGGAAAGGTGCGCTGGGATAAGCTGATTGCCGACGTCGACAAGGGTTACTGGACCACGATGGCACCCTTGATCGTCAAGGACCATGTCATCACGGGAGTCTCCGGCGATCTCGACAACCTCACAGGCTACATTCGCTCATTCGATCCCGAGTCGGGTTCCGTTCAGTGGCAATGGAACGCGACACCGAAAGCTGGTACGCCCAATGCGACCACAGGTGGAATGACATGGATCACCGGCACCTACGATCCAGAGCTTAACCTGCTCTATTGGGGTACGGGCAATCCGACGCCTGTGCTGAACGGACATACACGTCCCGGCGACAATCTCTACACCTGCGCCATCGTCGCGCTTAATCCTGACACGGGCAAACTTGCCTGGGGCTTTTCTGCTTCGCCGCACGACACACATGATTGGGATGCGGTGGAAATTCCGGTTCTCGTTGACGGCACATTCCATGGCAAACAGCACAAGATGCTGATGCAGGCATCGCGCAACGGCTACTTCTTCGTCCTCGATCGCACCAACGGCAAAAGCCTGCTTACTGTTCCGTTCGGCCCCGTGAACTGGGCTACCGGCATCGATAAGGATGGTCGTCCTATCCCGGATCCGAACAAGGAGCCCGCACCCGACGGCCGCATAATCGCTCCCGACGAAGGCGGCTTGACCAATTACCGTTCCCCCAGCTTCGATCCGAAGACCGGCCTTTTCATCGTCGATGCCCACCCGAGTTGGAGCATCTATTTTGCGAAACCTGCTGACGGCGCATACGGTTGGGCCGGTGCAGATTATGGAGTGTGGGGCAAGGGAATCATCGAGGCCATTGACTACCAGACCGGCAAGATTCGCTGGAGTCATGAACTCGGAGACGGCGGTTCAGGCGCCGGCGTGATGACAACTGCGTCTGGATTGACAGTGACCGGCGACGCGCACGGAAATATGCTGATCCTGGACACGAGCAATGGCAAGACGTTGTGGCATGCAGGCACCGGCGCTGGAATACAGAGTTCTCCCATCAGCTACGAACTCGATGGTCGGCAATACATCGTGAACAGTAGCGGCGGATTGCTCTTCGCGTGGGCACTCCCGGAAGGCAGGATTCACGCGAAGGGGCGCTGATGTGCCCGCAGTTGATGCCGATTTCAGTGGGCGCGCAAAACCAGGACTCGCTCGGGCAATAACTGGATGTTCCAAGGTTGCGGCTTTGAGCTGAGGACGCGCCACAGATCCTTTGGCACGTCAGCCTGCAGATGTGCGGTATCACCCAGGCTGGCCGGTGCGTGTAGTCGCAGGTAGAGAGTCATCTCGTGAGGCGCCTCGTTTATGCTGGCCAGCCAGCAAGGGAATACATTATCTCCGCTCCCGTCCATGAACCGGACTTGATGTGAGCGAAACCCAATGTGCGTCATTGCGGCATCGACCTCCTGAGAAGTCTCGAGTTCGCATTCCCAGTCCGTCACGAAAATTCGATGGCTGCCAATCCGAACAGCTTTGACAATATTCTTGCATCCGGTCAATTGCGCTGCTGCCACAGTTCCCGGATCTTCGAACAACTGATGCTTCCGCCCGCTTGCGATCACCATGCCTCGATCGAGCACGAGCAGATTCGTACAAAACCGAAAAGCTTCTTCCATATCATGCGTCACGAAGACCACCGGTCCTTTGAATCCCGCAAGGGCACGCCGAAGCTGCTCCTCCGTCTGTCTGCGAAGATGTGGATCGAGCGCGGCAAACGGTTCGTCGAGAAGTAGAGCGTCAGGATCAGTCGCCATGCAGCGCGCGATGGCCACCCGCTGACGCTGCCCTCCAGAAATCTCGCGAGGGTAGCGATCGGCCAGATCCGCAATCTGCATGGATGTCAGATGCTGGTTCACGCGGACCCTTCGTTCCTCAACCGGCAGTTGTCGTAGTCCGAAGCCAACATTCTCTGCCACAGTCAGATGAGGAAATAGAGCATAGTCCTGAAAGACGACCCCGATCCGCCGTTGAGCCGCAGGAAGATTCTGCTTCGAATTGCTGTCGAATAGCACGCGGTCATTCAGCACAATGCGGCCTCGGTCCGGAGCAGTCAGCCCCGCGATCATGCGCAAGGTCATGGATTTTCCTGCGCCCGATGGTCCGAGGAGACCGATTGCACCACGGGAGGTTCTCAGTGAAATATTGAGGACGAAGTTCTCAAGGCGTCGTTCTGCATTCACATCGAGACTGTGTGTTGCCGAACCGTTTCCGTCAGTTTGCGGCGCGGGAACTACGGCGAGCTGCTCTGAAACTGTTCCTTGAAGTTCGACTGTATGCGTGGGCCGCAACCTTTTCTCATAGTGCAACAGCCTTATGATCGCGAGTGACAGAACCACAATCAGCCCAACCCACAGTAGCGCGCTCCTCATGTCGCCACTTTCCGCTGCCGAGAAGATTGCAATCGGCATCGTTTGCGTTCGCCCTGGAATGTTCCCGGCCAGCATCAGCGTTGCGCCAAACTCGCCCATTGCCCGGGCGAATGCCAGCACTGTTCCTGCAAGCACTCCGGGCCCTGCAAGCGGAAGCTGCACACGGCGGAACACAACCCATTCCGAAGCTCCCAGGGTCCGTGCAGCCTGCAACAGCGTTGGATTCACTTGCTCCAGTGCGCCGAGAGAAGTGCGGTACATCAGCGGGAACGCGACCACGGTTGCTGCAATCACGGTTGCGGGCCAGGAGAAGACGATCGTCACCCCAATCTGCTCCAGCAGATGTCCTGTGAAGCTTCTGCGCCCGAAAATCAGAAGAAGGAAGAATCCCACCACAGTGGGAGGCAGCACCAGGGGCAGCGTCAGCACTCCGTCTATCCACGCCCGCAACGATCCGCGCACCCTGTACATCTCGCGCGCTGCGCACAAACCGAGGAAGAAGGTAGCGATGGTTGCTGTGCAAGTGGTCGCGATCGAGATCATGAGCGGGGATGGGTCGAACGCGGGCTGCACAGTTAGGCCATTCTAAATCCGTGCCGTTCAAAGATCACTCTCGCCGCAGGTGATCGAAGAAAGGAGATGAAGTCACGAACTGCCGATACGTTCTGCGAGCCCCTGACCCCGGCAGCTGGATAGATGATGGGATCGTGTGTGCCTGCGGGCGCCTCTGCTACAACGCGCACTCGATGCGATTTCTCCGCGTCCGTTGCGTAAACCAGCCCGGCATCCGCGTTACCGGACTCGACGTATGTCAGCACTTGTCGGACATCCTTTGCGAATACGATCCTCGTTTGCAGCTTCTCATACAGGCGGAGCGCGTCGAGTGCTTGCCTGCCGTATTGACCGGCAGGCACGCTCGCTGGATCGCCAAGTGCAATCGTGCGAACCCGCTTCTCGACTAACCCACTAAAGCCTTTCAGATCGGAATTACTCGGCGCGATAAGTACAAGGGAATTGCTAAGCAAGTCCACGCGTGAACCTTGGACGAGCATTCCTTTCGCTTGAAGTTGCTCCATCGGTTTGACGCCTGCCGAGATGAATCCATCAACAGGTGCGCCCTGCTCAATCTCCCGCGAAAGCGTTCCCGAGGCTCCGAAGTTGTTGCGAAATTCCACGGGGTGATCCCGCTTGTAGAGTTCCTCGATCTCCTCGATCGAGTCCTGCAGGCTTGCCGCAACGGAGAGCGTCACTGTAGTCCGATATCCGGAGCGGCAGCCCCCTACCAGCCAAGCGAAGCAAAGAACGGCAATCCACAACCTATATTGAGATAGGCTTCGATCCCGTACTTCCAAACTCATATGCTCCGGCCGCCTCTTCACCATCAAAAAGGCCATGACCGGAAAAAACAAGTGCCTACAAACGAAGAAATTTCGGCGGCTGGACCCAGTGGAGCACATGCTCCGCCCACAATTCAAAGCTGAACCAGTATGGAAAGCTATATCTCGAAACGGCGCCTCATTTCTTGTGAAAAGCAAGAGGCAATCTGCTATCTGGGTAACTCGAACGTAACCACCCTTCCTAAGAAGATGAAGTTGCCCCGATCTGGGCTGTGCTAGCCTAACTTCACCTTTTAAGTTCCTTGACCTTGTCTTTAGGTCGGTCGGCACGTAAGTGCAATGGAGCGATTGGTTTTCGGGGAGTAACGGATGCGGAGTCGATCGGTACATCCGAGCCATTTTCAGTTTCACCGCACCTTCGCGTCGAGTTCCTGGATCACAGCCAAGTCTGGAGTTTTGATCGCGCTTTTCATTCTGCCAGCTAACCTCCTCAGCCAGCCCATTCATTCTGAGCCGACACTTGGTGCGTGTGTTACCGGCATTCAAATTGTCGTTGCTTCCGCGTGGCTCACAACTCTGCGCGCAGCGTGGCTTGTTTCCGCGCTTTTCTTCGCGACTATAACGGGCATCGCCTGGGCGTTCATCCTTCGTCGCCGCGTTCGCCAGCAGACTGAAGTCATCACTCGAAAACTGAAGAACGAGATGGCCCTTGAAGAGAAGTACCGAAATATCTTCGAGCGCAATCTTACGGGTCTCTATGTTGCAACTCAGAGTGGGGAGATCCTCGACTGCAACGACGCATGTTCTCGCATCCTCGGCTTCCTTAATAGACAGCAGCTGATGGACAGTCGTCAGCGAGCTGAAGCAGTCATTCGCAAAATTCACTCCAACTCATCGGAGACTTCGTTCACCGTGGCAAGCGAGGAGAAATTCGAAAGACCCGACGGCACAGAGGGCTGGGCGTTGTGCAGCATCCGTCCCACCGAACGAGGCGAAGACGGCGTGCAGATATTCGAGGGATCGCTCGTAGACATTACAGAGCGCAAGCGGGCTGAAGAACAGATCCAAACCCTCGCCTACTTTGATCCTTTGACCGGGTTGCCCAATCGCACACTCGCCAGAGATCGCCTCTCGCAGTCATTGGCGGCCGCAAAACGCCACCGCGAGCGAATGGGGGTTCTCTATCTAGACATCGACAGCTTCAAAATCGTCAACGACTGCCTGGGCCACTCAGTTGGCGACGAACTGCTGCAGCATATCGCCCAGCGTTTGCGGTCCTGTGCTCGTGAAGAAGACACGATCGCTCGACTCGGTGGCGACGAATTCCTGATTGCGCTAGGCCCGATTCAAACGTATTCCGACGTGGCTGTCATTGCGGAACGCATTGCTCGAGAGTTGACTCCACCTTTTGATTTGCACGGTCATTCCTTCACGGTCACGTCCAGCATTGGAATCAGCATCTTCCCCGACCACGGCGAAAATGTTGAGACACTGATCAAGAATGCCGATGCCGCAATGTACGCCTCTAAGAACCGTGGAAGAAATACATTCAGCTTCTTCTCCGAAGAGATGACCACGCAGGCCATCGAACGTCTGCAACTCGGCAACAGCATGAGGCCGGCGCTCGAGAACAATGAGTTCTTCCTTGTCTTCCAGCCCGAGTTTGATCTTCGCACCGGCAATGTTTCCTGCTGGGAGGCCCTCATCCGCTGGAAACATCCGGACCTCGGTCTCATCGCACCCGACAAGTTTATTCACGTGGCCGAGACGAACGGCATGATCATCCCCATCGGCGAATGGGTGCTGAGAACCGCTTGTCTGCACGCACGCTCCTGGCATGATCGCGGCAACCATATTCCGGTAGCCGTCAATGTATCCGCCGTGCAGTTCCGCCAGGCAGGATTCTGCGACATGGTGAAGGATGTACTCGACCAGTCAGGGTTGGATCCCGAATTCCTCGAACTGGAGATCACTGAAAGCCTGCTGCTCGCGACGGAAGACATGCGCTTTGAAGTCCTCGGTCGTCTCAAGACGCTCGGAGTCAGACTAGCCCTCGATGATTTTGGCACCGGCTTCTCCAACCTCAGCTACCTCAAGCAGCTTCCGGTGAGCAAACTCAAGATTGATCGCAGCTTTGTCAGCGACCTGCAACACAATCCTAACGACGAGGCCATCGCCGCTGCCATCATTCAGATGGCAAAGTGTCTCAACCTCAAGGTCACTGCCGAGGGTGTGGAGAACGAAAATCAGCTGCGCGTACTCCGGGCTCATGGATGCGATGACGTGCAAGGCTTCCTCTTTAGCAGGCCGCTCCGTCCAGACCAGATGGACTTCTCCAGCCGCAGATCATCCGCGCTGTTCGAAATCCTCTCAATGGGCGCGGCAGACTCAGTGCATCTTCCTATCGCCAAGCCGATCACACGAACTTCACCTCCTTCCCGCATCTAACCTGGCGCAGCCCTCAAGTCGTATCATGAGAGGCTGCAACTCTGGTCGACGGAGTCTGAGATGCAAGAGGCAGTCATCCTATCTGCGGTACGCACACCCATCGGCAAGTTTCAGGGTTCATTGCAGTCATATAGTTCGCCGCAACTCGGCGCTCTCGTTGTTCGTGAGGCAGTGAAGCGTTCCGGGGTGGACCCCGCGAAGGTAGACGAGTGCATCATGGGGTGCGTTTTGCAGGCAGGTCTTGGGCAAAGTCCCGCGAGGCAGACTGTCATCCGCGGAGGCCTTCCCCCTGAAGTCGGCGCTCTTACGGTGAATCAGGTTTGCGGTTCAGGACTTCGTGCTGTCTCCCTGGCAGCTCAGGCCATCCAGACCGGCGATGCCGAAGTTGTCGTGGCTGGTGGCATGGAATCGATGACCAATGCGCCGTACCTGCTACAGCAGGCCCGATCCGGCTACCGCATGGGCAACGGAAATCTCATCGATGTCATGATCAATGACGGACTGTGGGACGTCTACAACCAGTTCCACATGGGTGCCGCCGCCGAGATGGTCGCGGAAAAATACAGCATCAGTCGAGAAGAGCAGGACGCCTTCGCCGTTGAATCGCACCGCCGCGCCGCCGCAGCCACCGCAGAGGGCCGTTTCCGCGCACAGATCATTCCAGTTGAAGTTCCGCCCGCCAAAAAAGGAGAAGCCCCGCGCTCATTTGATCAGGATGAGGCCATCCGCCCGGACACGACCGTTCAGGCTCTTGCCAAACTGAAGCCTGCCTTCAAGGAAGGAGGCACCGTTACCGCCGGGAATGCCCCCGGCGTGAGCGACGGAGCCGCTGCCCTGGTTGTAGCTAGTGCTGACCGCGCAGAAGACCTAAGTCGCGATCCGATGGTTATTATCCGTGCGCAGGCAGGTGCAAGCCGCCAGCCCGAGTGGTTCTCTCTGGCGCCCATTGATGCGGTCCGTAAGGTCGTAGCCAATGCTGGCTGGACCCTCGACTCCGTTGATCTGTTTGAACTCAATGAGGCTTTTAGCGTTCAGGCCCTGGCCGTAATTCGCGACCTCGGCCTGGATCAAGAGAAGGTCAACATTCACGGCGGCGCGGTGGCGCTGGGGCACCCGATCGGGGCAAGCGGTGCGGCAGTGCTGGTCAAGCTTATCTACGCCATGATCGACCGCAATGCCAAACGCGGCATCGCTGCCCTCTGCCTTGGCGGCGGTAGCGCCGTCGCTCTGGCGGTGGAACTGCCCTGATTCAGAGCCGTTTGTGGTGGTGGGAGTCCGTTTCGGAGCTGTCCGATAATGGACAATGCGGCCCGCGAGCGGTCACTTAAACTTCCAATCCATCAAACTCTTACGCATAGTAACTCTTTTGTTTCCTGCGTCCCAACACTGCCCGTCTTTGGCACGGCAAGTGCAAACTCCTCCCCGTGATGGATATCGCACGGCCAGATATTAAGAAGCAAAAGCAGCGCCGCCTCATCGTTTGGGCCGGCATCGGAGTGGTGGTCCTTACCATCGCGGTGGTTCTGGTTTCCCGCCTCAAGCCGGCGGCTCCCGTCGTCGATGCGTCAACCGTATGGCCAGACACTGTGAAACGCGGAGACATGATCCGCCAAGTACGCGGATCGACGGGCCTTCTGGTTCCGCGCGAGGATTCGATCGAACTTGTCCCGGCCCTGACCGACGCCACGGTTGTTCGGATTCGCGTACTGCCTGGAACCATCGTCAAGCCAGACACCGTCCTGATGGACATGGTGGCTCCCGAGGTCGAACAGAAACTGCAAGATGCGCAATTGCAGGTAAAGCAGGCCGAGGCCGACTACAAAGACAAGCAGGCCACTCTGAACAGTACCCTGATGGAAAAAAAGATCGCGGCCGCACAGGTTGCTACTGACGCGAGCACAGACGCTCGTCAGGCCAAGATCGATGAGCAATTGAACAAGCTCGGTGTGCTGTCGGGGGTTGCCTACGAGAAATCACGGAGCACAGCCGACCAACTCGCGGCGCAGCACAAACTGAGCTTGCAGAATCTCGAACTCAACGAAAAGAACATCGAAGTCCAGCTCTCGTCCGCACAAACCAAAATTGAGCAGGCCAAGACGCTTCTCGCTCTCTATCAGAAGCAGTCCGGCGCATTGCAGGTAAAGGCTGGAATCGCTGGCGTCGTAGCCCCACTGGCCACGCCCGTGCAGGTCGGCCAGCACGTGCTTGCCGGGACCTCCGTCGCTGAAGTGATTCAGCAAGACAAGCTCAAGGCGGCCCTTCAAATTGCAGAAACTCAGGCGCGCGATATTTCCGTGGGCCTTCCGGCATCGGTCGATACTCATAACGGAGTCATTCCGGGCCATGTGACCCGAATTGATCCATCGGTAGTGAACGGAACGCGTACAGTTGACGTACAACTGGATGGAGCTCTTCCCGCGGGAGCGGTTCCGAACCTGAGTGTCGACGGCACGATCGACCTGGAGAAACTGCACGATGTTCTGAAGGTGGGTCGTCCGGCGCTGGGCAACGAGAATTCGACTCTGAGCCTGTTCAAGGAATCGCCGGATCACAAGGGCGCAGTTCGCGCTCAGGTGAAGGTGGGACGCGCTTCGGTTAATGAAATTCAGGTAATTGAAGGATTGAATGAAGGCGACACGGTCATTCTGTCTGACATGTCGCGCTACGACAACGTCGATCGCATCCGCCTGGAGTAAGTGCGGGCTGGTGCATGCTCAGACCTCTACCGGTTTCTGAACATTGATCGCTGATCTCTGTTCTCTGACCACCGACAACTTCAATCACGAGGGGGATTGAATGGCAAACGACAAGCTGATTGAAATTGAAGATCTCACCAAGGTCTTCTACACCGATGAAGTGGAGACCCACGCGCTTTCTGGTATTCACCTCACTATCTCGCGTGGAGAGTACGTGGCCATGTCAGGCCCGTCGGGCTGTGGCAAATCGACGCTTCTCTCCATCCTCGGCCTGCTCGATACTCCGACAGGCGGAAAATACCTGCTCAACAACAAGCCCGTCGAGAACCTCAGCTTTGGCGAACGCTCGCGCATCCGCAACCAGGAGATCGGGTTCATCTTCCAGAGTTTTAACCTGATCGGCGATCTTACCGTGGAAGAGAACGTCGAACTTCCCCTGACCTATCGCGCGGGTATGCCTTCCGCAGAACGCAAGAAGCGCGTGAAGGAAGCCCTGGAGCGGGTGAACATGGCGCACCGTATGCGGCATTATCCCGCACAGCTCTCCGGCGGTCAGCAGCAGCGCGTCGCCGTGGCTCGTGCACTCGCCGGATCGCCTTCGATCCTGCTGGCTGATGAGCCAACTGGAAACCTCGACTCGAAAAACGGTGAAGCCGTGATGCATCTGCTTGCCGATCTGCACCGCGAAGGCTCGACCATCTGCATGGTGACGCACGATCCGCGTTTCGCCAAGCACGCCGAGCGCGAGGTGCACCTGTTCGACGGCAAGGTGGTCTCTGAGGACGAGTTGAAGAAGCTCACCGCAGAAGTGGAGGCGTAAGTGTTCGGCCAGGACTTGCGTTACGCGGTACGCCAGCTGCGCATGTCGCCTGGCTTTACCCTTACGGCGGTGCTCACGCTTGCGCTGGGCATCGGCGGATTGACCACGGTTGCTACGTGGACAAATGCAGTCCTGTTCAATCCCTGGCCTCAGGTCAGGGATGCGCGATCACTTCGCTTCATCTCCGCTACGGTGCTGGGCAGCAATGGATATTCCGTTCATTACGACCAGCTCCAGTTCCTCCGCCAACAATCTCGTTCGTTTAGCGAGGCGGCAGCGTTCGAGTTCACCACCCTCAACCTGGCCCTCCCCAACACCCAGCCGCAGGCGATCAGTGGTGGGATCGTCTCGGCAAACTACTTCCAGCTTCTCGGGGTCAAGCCTGAGATTGGAACGTTCTTCGAGCCGAATGCGAACGATAGAGCGTATGGCTCGATGGATGCTATTGTCCTCTCTGACGGCTTGTGGCGCGACCGGTTCAACGCAGACCCCTCGGTTGCCGGTCGCGTCGTTTCCATCAACAAGCATGCCTTCACCGTCATCGGCGTAGCTCCTCGCGACTTTGCCGGAATCTACGGTGGCCTCGGCGAGGAGGCGTGGGTCCCGCTCTCCGCCGGTCGCGATCTCTCGGCCGATGCCCCGGCAGATCCGCTCTTGCATCAGGGACTGCAGGTCGTCGTGCGCATGCGCCCAGGCATAAGCGACAAAACCGCGGAAGCGGAACTGCACACACTTGCCCGCTCATTCGCGCTTGCCCAGCACAACAATCAATACAACAGCTGGGATTTGAATCTCGACGATTCCTCTCACTTTCAGCGAGGCTTCTTTGGCGTAATCGGTGAGCAATTGCCGGTTCTGCTCGGAGCATCCGGGCTTCTGATGCTGCTGGTCTGCATCAACATCGCATCGCTCCTCGGCCAGCACGCTGCCCGCCGCCGCCGTGAAGTTGCTATCCGTACTGCCCTTGGCGCACGCCCCGGGCGCATCGCCCGTCAGGTGCTGGTCGAAACCAGCCTGCTTGCAATCGCCGGCGCGGTTGCCGGATGGGCGGCCAGCATCGGTATCTCGCGGTCAGTCTACGCACTGCTGCCAAACCTCGGCTTCTCGATCGCATTCAATCTGCACAGCGACTACCGAATCGTTCTCTTCGTCGCTGCTGTTGCTGTCGCAGTCACACTGGCCTGCGGAATGTATCCCATTCGCCAGTCGTTGCGCATATCGCAGCGCGACGCGCTGCACGAAGGCGCCACGTCCGTTGCCGGTGCGAGCCACAAGCGTTATGGCCAGCAAATCCTGCTTGGCGTTCAGCTCGGCATCTGTTTCATCGTCCTCACCTGCTGCGGCCTGCTGACGCGTACTGCGCTGAACATCTTCAATCGCCCGGTTGGTTTTGATCGCAACAACACGATCACTGCAATCATCGATCTGTCGCGATCCGGCTACGACGATAATCGCGCGCGCGTCTTTCTCAACAGCCTCCTCGATCATCTCCGCGGCTCGCAGGGAGTTGCATCTGCCACAGTGACTTCGCATCTTCCCATGGGCGACTGGGGCTCGGGAAATACTCGCGACTTCAGCGTCCCCGGACACGTGCCGGCGAAAGGCGAGGATACGCAAATCGTCACCGATTTTGAAGGACCTGATTATTTCCGGACTGTCGGTATTTCTTTACACCAGGGTCGCGATTTCACTACAGCGGACAACGAGAATTCCCCTAAGGTCGCCATCATTAACACCGTTATGGCGCAGCGTTACTGGCCGAATGGCAACGCGATTGGCAGCACCATTGTTGTCGACAAACTCCCGCGCCAGATCATCGGCATCGCACCTGAGTTCGCGTACCACAGTCCAAACAACACCGATCATGACCCGCTCGTTTTTCTGCCCATGCTTCAGGGCAAGTCAGGTTACGGGTATGCAATCCTGGCCGTCCATTCAAAAACGACGGCGACGGCATTGGCAGGCCAGGTCCGTCGAGCAGTTTCGGCGCTTGATCCATTTCTGCCCGTCGAGCAGATCCGTACCCTGGATGACGTGACAAGCCAGCAGTACCAGATTTCCCGCATTCCGGCCGAGTTGCTGGGTGTCTATGCAATTTGCAGTGTGCTCGTCGCCATGATGGGGCTCTACGCGGTGATGGCCTACGCTGTCATTGAGCGGAATCGTGAATTTGCCGTACGCATGGCGCTCGGATCTTCGCGCAGCGGAATCTTCCGCCTGGTTATGCAAGGCTCCGCGGGAGTCATCCTCATCGGCTTCATCGTTGGTGGAGCAGGTTCCGTTGCCGGCGTACGCCTGCTGCGCTCAATGCTCTTCGACGTCGCTCCTTTTGACCCCATCAGCTTTTCACTTGCGGCAATTGCGCTTGTCATGACGGTTCTGCTTGCCGGCATTGCGCCTGCGCGCCGTGCAGCCAGCATTGAACCCATGCGGGCGTTGCGAACCGAGTAGTACCGAGATCGATCAAGACCAGACAGCCCTGGAGCTGAGTCGCAATGAAACAGGCCCTGACCAATCTGCTGCAGGATCTTCGCTACGCGCTTCGCCAGTTGCGCAAGTCGCCGGGGTTTACCCTGACGGCTGTCATCACGCTGGCACTAGGGATAGGCGCGAACACGGCGATCTTCACTCTGGTGCAGGGAATCCTTCTGCAACGTCTTCCCGTCGCTGATCCGTCCCGGCTCTTCCGGATTGGCGATACCGATAATTGCTGTGTCAATGGCGGCTTCGTCAGCGATGCCGGCGACTTCGACATCTTCTCCTACGATCTCTTCCTGCAACTGAAGAGGTCGGCCCCGGAATTCGAGCAGCTCTCCGCCGTCCAGGCCGGCAGCCCGCAGTGGAGCGTCCGTCGCGGCAACACGCTATCCAAAGAACTGCATGGCGAATTTGTCACCGGGAATTTCTTTTCGATGTTCGGCATCGGTCCAGCGATGGGCCGCGTCTTCACCGAGTCTGACGACACTCCTTCCTCTTCGCCTGTCCTCGTGCTCAGCTACCGCACCTGGCAGTCTGAATTTGCTGGCGACCCCTGGATCGTTGGCTCAACAGTATCGATTCAGACAAAGCCTTTCACAGTCATTGGCATCGCTCCAGCCGGCTTCTTTGGCGACCGCGTAACAGATGTTCCAGCCGACTTCTGGATGCCGATCAACATGGAGCCATACACGCGCGGCAGCAGCTCCATCCTCACGCATCAGGACTCGAATTGGCTCTACGCCATCGGACGCGTTCGCCCCAATACCAACATTGGTGCCCTTCAATCCAGGCTCTCCCAGTCTCTTCGCAACTGGCTATCCACCCGTCCCGTCTACACCGACAACGGCGGATCCACTGTCATTCCCAAACAGCACGTGGTTATCGTTCCGGCAGGTGGCGGCATTCAGAATCTGCAGCAGGAGAACGGGCTCGGCTTGAAGATGCTGATGGTGCTCTCTTCATTCGTGCTGCTCATTGCCTGCGCCAATATTGCCAACTTACTTCTGGCTCGTGGAACGGCCCGGCGAGCGGACATTGCGGTGCGCATGGCGATGGGCGCAGGTCGAAGCCGCGTCATACGCCAGATCATCACCGAGAGCGTGCTGCTGAGCTGTATCGGCGGCCTCGTCGGCCTTGCTGTCGCTTACTCCAGTACACGCGTCATACTCGGTGCGGCATTCCCTGATGCGCGGAACATGCCCATCAATGCCAGCCCATCCTTGCTGGTGCTGGGCTTCGCATTCCTCGTTTCATTGATCACAGGCATACTCTTCGGTCTCGCTCCCGCGTGGCTTTCTTCGCACGCGCAGCCGGCAGAGGTGCTTCGTGGATCAAATCGCTCTGTGCGTGACCGCGCTTCGTTCCCGCAGATGGCCCTTGTGATCATTCAGGCCGCGATGTCGCTTGTCCTCATCGCCGGAGCGATTCTGCTCACTCGATCGCTTACGAACCTCGAACATCAGGACTTCGGTATTGCCACGACCAACCGATACGTCCTGCACTTCGACCCTGCAGGAGCCGGATACACCACCGAGCGCGCACCCGGGCTCTATCGCCAACTCGAAGAACGTTTCGCAGCTCTACCCGGAGTGACCAGTATCGGCATGGCGCTTTACAGTCCGTTGGAAGGCGACAACTGGGGAGAGTGCGTAATCCAGCAGGGGCATCCAGCCCCAGGTCCCAATGATCATTGCGGATCGACCTGGGACCGCGTCAGCCCCGGCTTTCTTTCATCGATGGGCGTTCCAATTGTCCACGGTCGCGATCTTTCAATAAACGACACCGCGAACTCTCCCATGGTGGCTGTCGTAAACCAGACATTCGTGAAACGGTTCTTCCCTAAGGACGACCCACTCGGCAAACACTTCGGCATCGACTTTCCTCAATACTCCGGATCATTTGAAATCGTTGGCGTCTTTCGCGATTTCAAAATAAACAATCCGCGCGAACTCGTTCGACCGGTCTTTCTGCGTCCACTGGCGCAGCCGTACACCGGCTACAAAGAAGCGCCGCTCATAAGCACTGAGACCCAATCGATGCTGGTTAATTCGATGGTAGTGAACTTCAGAAATTCTCAGCAGAATGCCGAAGAGCTTACTCGTCGTACCATCGCTGATATTGATCCCAACCTGACCATCATGAACATGCGTTCGATGAACGAACAGGTGGCTGGCAATTTCAATCAGGATCGCCTGATTGCCCAGCTCACCGGCCTCTTTGGAATTCTCGCCCTGATCATCGCTTCGGTGGGCCTATACGGAGTGATGTCTTATTTTGTCGCGCGCCGCACCGGCGAGATCGGCATCCGCATGGCGCTGGGCGCAACACGGAGCAGCGTGATCTCGATGGTGTTTCGTAGCGCGTTCTTTCAGGTGGTATTCGGATTTGCGCTCGGCATTCCATTTGCGCTGCTTGCCGGCCACTTCATGGCCAGCCAACTCTACGGTGTGGGCGCCTACGACCCGGCTTCGCTCACAGAAGCCACCCTGGTGCTGGCGCTCTGTGCGGCGATCGCCGTGTTTGTTCCGGCGCGTCGCGCCTCCACAATTGAACCCATGCGCGCTTTAAGGATCGAGTAGGAGAGGTCGAATGAATTCGCTCATGCAGGATATTCGTTACGCATTGCGCCAATTGCGCAAGTCGCCCGGCTTCACGCTCACGGTAATTCTCACGCTCGCTCTTGGCATCGGTGCAAACGCAGCAGTGTTCACCATGTTCGACCAGGTGCTTCTCCGCATGCTGCCTGTCCACCGACCGCAGGATCTTGTTCGCTTCCAGTGGACCGGCGGCTTCTCCGGATCGATGAGCAGTTTCGGCGGCGACTCCGACAATTACTTCTCTTATCCGGCATACAAAGAGCTGCGCGATCGCAACCAGGTCTTGGAGGGTGTACTCGCAGCAGACAAGACCTCCGTGGGAGTCTCCTGGCATAACCAGGCTGAGAACGACGAGGCCGAAGTCGTAAGCGGTAATTACTTTCAAGTGCTCGGCCTTCAGCCCGCGCTTGGCCGCCTATTCACTCAGCAGGACGACACTCAGAAGAATGCGAACCCCGTTACAGTGCTTAGCTACAACTTCTGGCGCACTCATCTTGGCGCGGCCCACGATGTTATTGGCCAGACGATCCTGATCAATGGGCACACCTTTACAATCCTCGGAGTTGCGCCAGCGAATTTCGATTCCGCCATCGGCGGCTACAAGCCGAATCTCTTCATTCCGGTAAGCATGGTTGCCATAGCCATCCCATGGCGAGAGCAGCTCGACGATCTCAATAATCACCAGTCGGCGTTCCTCACCCTTGTAGCGCGTCTCAAGCCGGGAGTGGCCCGCCAGTCGGCAGAAGCCAGCCTTGCACCTGTCTGGCATTCCCTCCGCGCATACGAATTGACGCTCTACAAAAATCACTCTGAGCGTTTCAAGCACAATTTCCTGGATACTTCGCGGCTGAATGTCATCGACGATTCTCGCGGCTTCAATCCCGACCGTCTGAATCTTCAAAAGCCACTCGCCATTCTGATGAGCATGGCCGGACTTCTGGTTCTGCTCTGCGCCGTGAATATCGCAACTCTTCTCCTGCTGCGAGCTGCAAATCGTGCACGAGAGATGTCGATGCGCTATGCCCTGGGCGCACGTCGCGGACGCATCATCTCCCAGCTCATGATCGAAGGTGGTCTGCTCGGTCTCATCGGATCAGTGGCCGGCCTGTTTATGGCTCCTGTAGTTGCGCGCATTCTAGTTCGCATTATCACCAACTCCGATCCGGGCGCCGAGCCATACTCAGCTTCGGTCGATACGCGCGTGCTTCTCTTTACGCTCGGAATCTCCGTGCTGGCCACGCTCTTCTTTAGCGTTGCTCCGGTCTTTCATTTCCTGAAGCCCGACCTGACCAACGCACTCCGGCAGAACTCCGGAACCCTCTCCAGGGACTCGCAGCGGTTCCGCAAACTCGCAGTCGGTGCGCAAATAGCGCTCAGCGTTCTGCTCCTCGGAGGCGCGGGCCTGTTTGTCCGCACCCTCAATAATCTTCGCAATGAGCAGGTTGGTTTCAGAACCGACAATCTCATCCAGTTTGGGCTCAGCCCCAGCGACTCCGGGTATGGCGAAGATCGCTCTGTGGAAATCATCAACTCCTCTATTGCTGCTCTCAGCCAGATTCCGGGCGTGACGTCAGTTGCTGGAAACAACGATCCTGAGTTGGTCGGAGACACTGAAACCTCCAACTACTCGATTCAGGGATACAAACCAGCTGAAGACGAGAAGATGAACTTCGAAGAACCCCGCATTACATCAGGCTACTTCGCAACGATTGCACAGCCCATCCTGGCAGGCCGCGAGTTCACGGCAGCTGATACCAAGGGGCAGCCCAACGTTGCCGTGGTGAATCTAGCCTTCGTCAAGCGGTTCTTCGGCACTCCCCAAAACGCGATTGGCCGCCAGGTAGCTGAGGGATCGGGCAACGATATCAAGTACGACATCACAATTGTCGGAGTGGTCGGCGATACCAAGCACACTGACCTTCGCACCAAGCTCGGTCCAGCGATCTACAAGCCGTTCCTGCAGCAGAAGCATCCGACCGGCCTCATGATCTACCTTTGCACTGCGCGTCCACCGGAGACGATCGAGCCCGCAATCCGCCAGACCATGCGGCAGCTCGACTCCACGCTCGTGGTCAACGACCTGCGCACGATGCAGGATCAGATCGACCACAGCACGTCTGAGGAACGCGCCCTCGCTTTCCTCGCCATTGGATTTGCTTCGCTGGCTCTGGTCCTCGCCGCGGTCGGCCTTTACGGCGTTCTGGCTTACTCCACAGAGCAGCGCACCCGAGAAATCGGAGTTCGCCTTGCACTTGGCTCGCCTCGCACGGTCATCGTGATGCTCGTCGTGAAGGAGATGGCCCTGATCGCCGGGATTGCCTCTGCTATTGCGCTGCCGGCAGTCGTCGGGCTCGCACGTCTCTTCCAGTCGCAACTTTTCGGTGTCACAACCTTCGACCCGCTCACCCTTTTTGCCGCCGTCATTCTCACCGTTCTTATGCTCTCCATTGCAGCAGCAATGCCGGCTCGCCGCGCTGCCGCAGTCGAACCTATGCAGGCACTGAGAACGGAATAACAAATCTTTCGGTCTTGAGATCGGAGTAAAGAAGAACATGATTGATCTGAAAAACGTTGAACGTAGTTATAAGACCGGCCACACCGAGACCTGGGTGCTGCGCCGCATTAATCTGACCATTCGCGAGGGCGAGTTCGTCACGATCATGGGGCCGTCTGGAGCAGGGAAGTCCTCGCTGCTGAACGTACTCGCGTTGCTCGACGACAGCTGGACAGGCGAGTATTGGTTCGGCTCCACGCCCGTACACTCACTGAACCGTAAGCAGCGTGCTGACCTCGCGCGCCAGCGAATTGGCATGGTCTTCCAGAGCTACCATCTGCTCGACGATCTCACAGTAGCGGAGAACATCGATCTGCCGCTGTCGTACAAGAACCTGCCTTCGAAGGACCGCGGCGGCATGGTCGCCGACATTCTTGATCGCTTCCAGATCGTCGCGAAGAAGGACCTCTTTCCAAATCAGCTTTCAGGTGGCCAGCAGCAACTCGTAGGCATTGCGCGCGCTGTTGTCCACGCGCCATCTCTGCTGCTGGCCGACGAGCCCACAGGTAATCTGCATTCCACCCAGGCCCGCGAAATCATGGACCTTTTTGTCGAGCTCAATAAGGCGGGCACCACCATCATTCAGGTCACGCACTCTGAAGAAAACGCCCGCTACTCAAAGCGAATTATTGAACTGCGCGACGGATGGATGACGCGCGACGAAGTCCCGCAGCCGCTTCCGTCGGAGGTCGGTGCACAGTGAAGAACCCACAGGTGAAGGCATTGATCCAGACCCCAGTTACGCCCATTCGCACGCGAATCATCGCAGGAGCGGCCATAGTGCTGCTCAATCTCAACATGGCCATGGCCCAGGAACCCGCCGCTCCAGCGCCACAGCAGGCTCCCGCTCAGGACCAGCAAGCGCCCGTGCCTCAGCCAGCTCAGAGCCCAAGCTCGCCGTCGCAACCGGAAACGACCCCGCAGCAGCAAACGGTGAATAGCACCGGCAGCTTTCAAACCGGTCCTCAGGTTCCGTTTGACGCTATGCTTCGCAAGTCCTGGAATCCGTTCGACGCATATCGAGGCAAGGTTGTTGCGCCGCCGAGTCTGTCCAATTCTCCTCGTCTGAACTCTTTGGTCCGCGATGGCAAGCTCTATCTGTCTCTACGTAATGCCATCGACTTGGCGCTTGAGAACAATCTCGATCTCGTCATTGCTCGCTACAACCTGCCCATCGCACAGATGGACGTTCTTCGCACGCAGGCCGGTGGTTCTGTACGCGGCGTCAATACAGGCATTGTTTCCGGTACTCCAGGTGGCGCAGCAGCCAACGGGGGCACTGGAAGCGGCGCCGGCGGAACAAGCACTGGAGCGGGCGGCGCAGGCGCCGGAGCAGGTGGTATCGTGCAATCCACCTTCGGTACCGGAACGAACGTATCCAGCTATGACCCGTTCATTCAGGCGAAGGTATATAACGATCATACTTCTCAACTAGTGCCTAACCAGATCGTGCTTGGCGTCCCCGTCTACCGCCTCAACGAAAACCTTGCCAACATCAGCTATCAGCAAGCGTTTCCGACTGGGACCTTCTTCGAAGCTGACTTCAACAACAATCGTCAGACATCGAATAGTCCTAACAATGCCCTGAACCCGCAGCTCTTCTCTACCACTGTCTTCTACGTGGGCCAACAGTTGTTGGCAGGATTTGGATTGGGACCAAATCTTCGATTTCTCAAGATCGCCAAAACCGATCAGAAGATATCTGATATTGCCTTCAAGGCCCAAATCATCTCTACGGTCACACAGATCTGCAACATCTACTGGGATCTTGTGAACGCCTACGATACCGAGCAGGTTGGTGAACGATCCGTTGCATTCGCAACCGAGACGCTTGGCACATCCCGCAAGCAACTTGAGCTTCAGGCAATTCCAGAGATGGATGTCCTCAAAGCTGAGAGCGAACTGGCGACTCGCCAGCAGGAGCTCACCGTTGCCCGCACCAACCTAGAACTCCAGGAACTCTACATGAAGAACGCGATCACGCGGTCATTCGACGATCCGATTCTTCAGGAGATGGCGGTTGTACCTACAGATCACCTAGCTGCGCAGGTTGAGCCAGATACTCAGCCGATTCAGCAGGCGCTCGCTGACGCCCTCAAAAACAGGTGGGAGATCCAGGAGAATGCTCTCGACCAAAGCAACCGCGAACTGACCCGAAAGACGGCACGCAACGCCTTGCTGCCTCAGTTGACGCTTTATGGCTTCTACTCAGGCACTGGCGTAGGAGGTACTCCAATACCGGGAACCGGCGGCACCATCGTCGCCCCCTCCGGGTTCGGAGGAACGATCGCCAACACCTTCAACAATTCGTCACCTGAATACCAGGTCGGCTTCAACCTCCAGATGCCCCTCCGGAATCGAGTGAGCAAGGCCGACCAATACCGTACCGAACTCGAGTATCGGCAGTCGCAGGTGTACGCAGAGGAATTAAAGAAAAACATCGTCATCGAAGTTCGAAACGCTCGCTATTCCGTGGAGCAGGGTGCCAGCCGCGTGGCAGCCGCAAGACAGGCACGTGACCTCGCCCAGCGGACACTCGATATCATGCAGAAGGAACAGAAACTCGGGGCGGGCTCCAACCAACAGACTCTGACATCTGAACATGATTTGTCCGTTGCGGAATCCGCGTTGGTCACAGCACAGACTGCCTACGAGAAATCTCGAATCCTTTTGAAGCAGGCCACCGGCTCGGTGCTCGAGTCCTACGGAATCTCAATTGCAGATGCAAAGTCCGGTGTTGTGGAGGCGGACAACCATTAAATGCCAGAACCTCGCAAGAAAGACAGAATCCGGGTTTTAGTCGCTGACGATCAACCGCATATTCTCGAAGCCGTAGAGCTCTTGCTCGAGCCCCAGGGCATTCATGTGGAATGCGTGCGCTCGCCTCAACTGCTACTGGAGGCCTTAGGACAAAGCGACTACGACGTCCTCTTGATCGACCTGAACTACACGCGTGACACTACATCAGGGCAGGAGGGGCTCGACCTGCTCGCTCGTCTCCAGGAGATCGACCCCCGTCTGCCAGTGATCGTAATGACTGCCTGGGGAAACATCAATCTTGCGGTCGAAAGCATCAAGCGCGGCGCTCGCGATTTCATCCAGAAGCCGTGGGAGAACGAGCGTCTCATTTCGCTCATTCGAGTTCATGCCGAACTTCATCAGGCGCTCCGCCGTGCGCGTCAACTCGAACTCGAGAACCGTCTACTTCGCGCCGAGGGCATGCCCGACTTCGTCGCCGCTGCACCATCGATGCAGCCGGTCCTCGAACTCATCAGCCAGGTTGGTCCATCTGACGCGAACGTTCTTATCACCGGGGAACACGGAACCGGCAAAGAGATCGTCTCCAAGCTCCTTCACGCAGCATCGCCAAGATCGCGAATGCCCCTGGTAGCCGTGAACGCCGGCGGACTTCCCGAAGGAACCTTCGAGAGCGAAATCTTCGGCCACGTCAAGGGAGCATTCACCGATGCCCGCGCCGATCGCGTAGGCCGCTTCGAACTCGCCAATGGGGGAACGCTTTTTCTCGACGAGATAGCCAACGTGCCGCTACGCCAGCAGGCCAAGCTTCTGCGCGTCCTTGAAACTGGCGAACTGGAACGTGTTGGCTCTTCGCAAACCCGGCGGGTCGACGTTCGCGTCCTTTCGGCAACGAACGCAAATCTTCCTGAAGAGGCGAAGGCCGGAAACTTCCGGGAGGACCTGCTCTTTCGTATCAACACTGTTGAGATTCATCTGCCGGCACTTCGCGAACGCCGCGAAGATATCCCGCTGCTTGCCATGCATTTCCTCGGCAAGAACCGTTCCCGTTATCGCAAGCAGGTCACCGGTTTTTCGCCGGCCGCTATGCAGCAGATGATGCAGTACCCCTGGCCAGGGAACGTTCGCGAGCTCGAACATACGGTCGAGCGTGCCGTGCTTCTCTGCCGCGGCGAAGAGATTGAGCCTGCGAATCTTGCCATCGCCACAGCAAAGTCTTCATCACCCAATTTTGAGAATATGAGCATCGACGAAGTAGAAGCATTGCTCATACGCAAAGTCCTCCGCCGATGCGATGGCAACATCTCGCAGGCTGCTGAAGCTCTTGGCTTGAGCCGCGCCGCGCTGTATCGTCGTATCGAAAAATATGGCCTATGACAAGCGCGCGCGGAAACGCAACCCGTCGGCTGTTCGCCGGGCGTGGCTCTTTTGCTTTCTGCTCTCGCTTCCCACGTTTCTTTTCGCAGGCATCCTGCTTTGGCAGCAGCGGGTCACCATGGCACCGGCGCTCCTGCTGCTGTTCTGCCTTCTCATCTATCTACTGCTGATCGCTGCATCGCTTGTCGAAGGCGTGATGCGTCCTCTTCAGACGCTTTCCAACGTCGTCTCTTCGCTTCGAGAGGGTGATTATTCGTTTCGCGCTCGCGGCGCTGGCACTCCTGACGCTTACGGAGAACTCGCCGGCGAAATCAACGCCCTGGCTGACCTCCTGCAGAAGCAGCGAGTCCGCTCGCTTGAAGCGACGGCTCTTCTTGCACGCATCCTTGAGGTTATGCATGCGCCCATCTTTGCGTTCGATCGCGACAACCTGTTGCAACTCGTAAACAATGCAGGTGCGCAGCTTCTGGGCCGCCCCCTGGCGCGCTGTTTCGGCCACAGCGCGCACGAACTGGGACTTGATAGTCTGCTTGCCTCAGCTGACCAATCCATTCACGCGCTCGGAGCCAAGCCGGCTCGCTGGCTTCTACGCAAAGCACTGTTCCGTCAGGAGGGCGCGCCTCACACACTACTTCTGCTCGCCGATGTCAGCCAGCCTCTGCAGGAAGAGGAGCAGATCGCATGGAAACGCCTCATCCGCGTACTCGGCCACGAACTGTCAAATTCCCTGGCTCCCATCAAGTCGATTGCCGGCAGCCTTCTCGCAAGAGCCGAAACCCTCTCTGCCGACGAGGCTACTGTTCGCGACTTCAGAAGAGGCCTGGGCGTCGTAGAAAGCCGGGCCGATGCACTGCACCGCTTCGTACAGTCCTATCGGCTGCTCGCGCAGCTGCCGCCTCCGCATCTCAAACAGGTCCAGGCAGGCCCATTGCTGGAGCGGGTCGCACTTCTCGAGCAGCGGGTTCCTGTTCAGGTAGATGCTGGACCGCCCGTCATGCTCAACGCCGATCCCGATCAACTCGAGCAGATGTTCATCAACCTGCTAACCAATGCAGTTGATGCATCGCTTTCCAACGGCGCGAAACCGGTGCGCATGGGCTGGCGAGTTTCAGAGTCAGATCTGGTTGTCGGCATCGAAGACAGCGGTATGGGAATAGCCAACTCCGAAAATCTCTTCGTGCCGTTCTACACCACAAAGCCGAAAGGTAGTGGTGTAGGTCTGGCTCTCGCACAGCAAATCGCACGTGCGCATGGAGGCGAAATTCGTCTGGTGAATCGCGAAGATGCCCCCGGCGCCAGGGCCACCATTCATCTGCCACTGCCTTGAAGTGGCTCAGCCGGCGGCTTGAGAGATTGACACAACGTTCGGTTTGATTTCGGCGGCAACGACGCAGTTTCGTCCATTGTTCTTCGCTCGATAGAGCGCGGCGTCGGCGATCTGAATCATCTCTTCATAATTCACCGGGAATCCTGCCGCAACGCCGAAGCTTGCCGTTACAGAAAACTTCTTATCGCCGTCTCCGATCGTTGAACTCTCGAGGATCTTGCGTAGATGTTCAGCTCTGTCGCGCGCCGCTTCCATCGTTGAGCCAGGAAGAATGAGGAGGAATTCTTCGCCACCGTAACGTCCTACCCAGTCATAACTCCGCACCGCCCTCTGGAAGATCGCTCCCGTTTCGCGCAGCGTCATATCACCGCACACGTGGCCCATCGCATCGTTAATGTGCTTAAAGTAGTCGAGATCGGCAAGGATTACTGCCATGGGGCTGCCGTCGCGCATCGACCTATCCACTTCTGTGCGCAAACGCTCAACGATGATCCGGTGATTCCATAAGCCCGTCAACCCATCGTGCTCAGCAAAGTGCCGCATCTGTTCGCGGGTACGCACCAGTTCGGTCTTTTCCTTTTCCAAATCCTTAGTGCGATCCTTCACAGCCTCTTCAAGCTGCCGTTTCTGTCGCATCAGCTGGCCTACACGGCGACGCCACGCCCAGATGATCAGCACGAGGCAGAGCACACCCAGTCCACGTTGCAGGTATACGTTCTGCCACCACAGTGGAACGATCTTGAACGAGAATGATGCTCGCGGTGAAACCGAGCTGCCTGCCGCGTTCACTGCTTCGACTTCAAAGCGATAGCTTCCCGGTAGCAAATGCCGGAAGTGAACAGTCAGCTCTCGTGTGTTTTCCCAGGCAGAATCTTGTTCCCCCACCAGCCTGTAGCGAATCCCGATATCCTGCGTGTCCTTGAACGATAGCAGAGCCATCGAGACCGTCAGAGGTGCATTCGAATTCCATTTCACTGATCCGCCATCAGCCACGTCTGCGGCTCCCAGTGAAACCTGCGAAATCACCGGCGGCGGCGGCGATCCGGCTAGCGCGTTTTCTGGTGTGATCAGATGGCTCAGGCCGGCTGACGTCCCGATCCACATGCTTCCATCACGATCTTCTGAAATGGCAAAACTATCCGTGTCATTCCAGATCAGTCCGTCATCTTGCGTAAAGCTGCGCCACACCTTCCCGTCGTAGACAGTCACGCCCGCATCTTCGCCAACCCAGAGGCGTCCGCGACGATCAACCATCAACGACACAATTCCCTCCGACATCAGCGGTGGGCGTCCTATGGGCTCAGCTTTAGCGACCTTGAAGCCATCGATTCGCAACTTCATCAGGTCCTGCGTGGGGCCGGCAACCCACAAGTTGCCTTTTGGGTCAGCTGCGATCAGATCGGGTTTGATCTTGAAGACCCCCGCATCAACCGCATGCCAGGCGTTGGACTCAAATACAAATATCCCCTGATCCGAAGTGGCCCACAATCTGCCGTTTAGATCCTTGCTCATGCTGGTGAAGCGTAGTCCAGCCTTCGGAAAGACCGGGGACACCACCGCTTCAGGCTTTGCTTTTGGATCGGCAGAATTGACCGAATACATTCCAGACACCGTAGCGATCCACATACGGTCAGGAGCGTCCGCCAGCAATCCGTATACAGCTGGCGTTTTCATCTGCCTGCCTGCCAGAGTTTTTGGATCGATTCGCGTGAGGCTGCCCGCCATGCTGCCGACCCAGATGCCTCCGTCTGCAGCTACCTCCAGGGATCCCGCGCGATTGATTTGAGCCTGTGCAGACTGCCAGATCTTTGGCGCATTTGCTCCTGCTGGAATCCAACTCACTCCGGTTTCCGTGCCGATCCACATGCGGCCTTGCTGATCGCGAATCGAAGCCCAGACCAGATTGTCTTTCAGACCGTCCGCCTGCGTGTAAGCTTCCCAACGATCTTCACCCACCCAGCGTTCCAGCCCGTGTCCGACTACTCCCATCCATATCGATCCTTCTCGATCGACGAATAAGCCCTGCACTTCAAATGGCGACAGACCATTGTGTTCCGTCACAAAACGCCAGTGATCTTTCTCCCATAAAGCGATCTCTGAACCCTGTGCGGTCAAAATTCTTCCCTGTGAGTCCTCAGCCAGCAATGGATACGGCTGTGCACCCGGTCTTCCCGGAAGGTCTCGCAAGTCTGCACGGCTTCCATCTGCCGCCAACTCGACAATGTGCTGATTGCTGCGCAGCCAGATGTGGCCATTACGCGCCACCATCATCGTCAACCATTGCTCTTCAGGCAGATCGAGCCCGGCGCGCATGTGGACCGAGCGGCCATTCTTAAGCCTGCAAAGGTCCTTGTCGCAACCGTACCAAAGCGATCCATCCGGACCGTAGAGCACACTCCATATGAATGTGCCCTGCAAGTTCAGTAATTCTGCGGTCCAATGGTCATTGCCGTCCTTATGCAGCCTCACCCCTCGGCTGCTGGACACTGTCACAACTTCATCAGGTCTATTCGAAGCAAAGGTCGTCCCAGTTGGATGCGTGAACTCGTTTAGCGCAAGAGGAAGGGGCAGAGGCGTAAAGCTGCTGTCCTTGCGCTCGAAGTAAATACCGGCTGAGGTTCCCACCCACAGCGTCCCATCCGGCCCAACATACAGCGTGTCGATGATTCGGTCCGGAATGCCCTGGCTTTGCCCGAATCGTTGAAACTGGCTGCCATCGTAGCGATAAAGCCCATTCTGAGTCCCTACCCAGAGGTAGCCCGTGCGATCCTGCTGAATCGCTGTGATGTTGAGGTTTCCTAATCCTTGCGTGTATTCGCGGAAGCTATACCGTTGGGCAGAAACACTCGAGCTCAGAGTGCATAAAATCGCCACTCCCGCGGCGAGTCCTGCGAGAATCCTGAGCGAATTGAGTCTCCAATCCCGCAATCTTTCTTCTTTCTCAATACTCAAATCTGGGAGGACTGTCGTTACACCAGAGAAATTCAGACCCTTCCACTGCCGGAATCCCCGACCAGGACCGACAAGCCAGACCTCGCTACTTCAGTAACCCAAATATAGCGACAAGTCTCCCTCCAGGACATGCCACTTTCGGTCTAAGTTGTTGGTAGAAAAAGGTGCAGAGGTAATCCTGGGTACGTTACTCAGGTTTCGACGGATACAGGCTCGGATGGGAAATGCTATCTCTCTGATTTCACCCGTGATGTCACGCCATCAATCGCATACCAACTCAGATTCGGGGAACGCAGTCGGAGCGACATCGAAGTCACCTGAGGCTGGCTGGTCGGCAAAGAATGAGTTCACTCGATCCAGAACTTCCGACCCGGTCTTAGCTGTGTAGATTGCTTTACGCAGCTTGGCTCCCCCCGGCACACCGTGTGTAAACCAGGTTGCAAACTGCTTCATTTTTCCTGCGGTTTCCCCTATCCGTGCATCTCGCGGAAGATCCCGGGTCGCCTCTGCCTCTGCCAGCAGCATCTCGAAGTAGACGCGAATCATTCGGTGCCGGTCAGCAAAAGTCGGCTGCTGATAGCTTCCAGTGGCAGTGTACTGGGCAATCTGCCTGAAAATCCAGGGGTTGGCCGGGGCGGCACGCCCGATCATAACTGCGTCGCAGCCTGTCTGCGCAATCATGGCCGCCGCGTCCTCCGGAGTTCGGATGTCCCCGTTTCCAACCACAGGTATACCTATCGCCTGCTTTACCGCAGTGATCCATTCCCATCGGGCTTGTCCACTGTATCCTTGCTCCCGCGTGCGAGCATGCAGCGCGACGGCATTGAGCCCTTCGCCTTCCGCCATGCGCGCAAGATCGACGCAGACAATTTGGGAGTCGTTCCACCCGAGCCGAAACTTTACGGTGAAGGGGATTGTCACCGCTTTCCGGACCTCTCGGAAGATCTCACCGATCTTAGGCAGGTCGCGCAGTAGTCCTGAACCGCCGTTGCAGCCAACTACACGCTTCGCAGGGCAGCCAAGATTAAGATCCACGGTATCGAAGCCGGTATCCTGCACAATGCGGGCCGCTTCCGCCAGCGTTTCGGCTTTGGATCCGAATAATTGCGCTCCGATTGGATGCTCATCGTCGTAAAACGTCAGATATCGCCGACGTTTGGACTCGCGCATCCGTGACAGCCCGTCGGCCGACGTGAATTCGGTCATCAGCAGCCCGCAACCGGACTGTTGATTAGTAACGTCCGCCTCAACCGCGGCTATTTCCTGAACTTCCACCGCTGATTCCAGATCTCTGGAGAAAACGCTCGCATGGCGAATGAAACGTCTGAATACCGTGTCTGTTACGCCAGCCATGGGCGCAAGAACGGTCGCGGGAGCTACCGTCACTGATCCCACTTGCATCTCGGCAGGCACACGGACCCCCACGGGCATTGTGTGCTCGATGGGATTGTCCCAGTTTTTTTTCACCGTGAATCCCTTGCCTGCCATACGATTGTTTTTCCCGCCAAACGAACTTAGGCCTCCGCCGTGGCGGAGGCCCAATCACTCTGCCGCTGCTCTCGCAGGTGCTTACTTTTGCTCCCCAGCCTTGGCGTACTTGCGGCGGAACCGCTCGACGCGTCCTGCCGTATCGACCAGGCGCTGCTTGCCAGTGAAGAACGGGTGGCAGTTCGAACAGATTTCCACGTGGATGTCACCCTTGTGGGTGGACCGGGTCTCAAAATTGTTTCCGCATGCGCACACTACTCGAACGCTCGCGTAATTTGGGTGAATCTTTTCCTTGGGCATCTAAAGACTGACCTTTCCAGCGATATTCCTTATCTATTGTATTGGGATTCAGCAGGCAGCGCAAACGATTCAGGCTGCTACAGATGGGTTGTCCTCGGCAGGCTTCGTTCCCGGAAGCATCTCCTTAGGAGTCAACAGGGGCCAGCCCTTACGCAGAACAAACTCCAACCATGCCCCGGCCACCTGCGATGTCAGAACAGCTGCCACCACCAGTGTCGTATAGAACTGGGAACTGATGATTCCTGCATCGAAAGCCACGCTTGCCAGCACGATTCCCGGTCCGCCCCGTGCATTGGTCGTGATCGCCAGATTCAGCAAATCCAGTCCGCGAAACCCTGCGAACCGTCCCGCCAGCGAAACCGAAGCGATCTTCACGGCGCACGTCCCCAGGATGAATGCCGCCATCATCCCCAGCGAGACACCTCGCGCCAGGTCCAGCTTCAGCCCAACGATTGCAAAGTACACCGGAACGAACACGGCAAAGGCTACCTTGCCAATCGAATCCAGCGCCTCCGCGAACAGCCTGCGCTTCTTGTGAACGACCGCGAATCCCGCCAGAAACGCCGCAAACACCACGCTGACATCCAGAGCCCCAGCCACCGCGCAATAAGCTAGCAGTACGGCGATCGCATATCCGACTGGGCTGCTCTTGGCCAAAATGTTGTACTCAGCCTTGTTTATCCTCTTCACGATCCGTGGCACGAGCGTGAGCCCCAGGGCAAAGAAGGCGACCGTGAACCCGAGGTGCATAGTCATTTTCTTCGGATCGAGAGCCTGCTTTCCGGCTGCAGCCGTCGCCATCGCCAATGCCAGCCAGAGAACGATGTCTTCCAGCACCGCAACTCCCAGCACGAGCCGTGCAAACCGCGTGTGCAAAATCTTCAGGTCGCTGAAGATCTTGGAGACCACAGGGACCGACGTTACGGCCACGCCTACGGCGAGGATAATGACCATCGAAAGCCGATTGCCGTTCGGACCCTCCAGCGAAGGCCGAATAAGCATGGGAGCAAATATCAGCCCTAAAACAAAGGGGATTCCGGTCCCCACAACAGTCAACCAGCCCACCTCGCGCCGTTCTTCGCGACTGAATAGCTGCTGCGTCTCAGCCCCGCTCAGGAACATAAGCAGCAGTAACCCCAGCCAATAAATGAACTCCAGCACGTCGCTTTTGTGCAGGGCCGATTGCGTCAGATTCGCTACAGCAGGGAAGCGACCAAGCAAAGCCGGCCCCAGCACAACCCCAGCCAGGATCTCCCCGATCACCTTGGGCTGGCGCATCTTCACGAACAAAGCGCCAAGAAGTTGCGCAAGGCCAATGAGCAATAAAAGGACAAACAGGACCGAAGTTAATGAGGAAGTAGACAAGTAGATGGCACCTTGATTGTGAGATGCTCGGAAGCTGAGATTCTACTGCCTTCTGCCCTGAAAGTTGCAGTCATTCAGAGCTTCAACTGCTGCCGACGCTTTCTTTCGATTTCCACCGCAAGTCCCCAGGCCGGGACAACGCGTACTTAGGTCCTCGCCTCCAAGTGCAGGAACGAGCGTAAGCAAATCGATTAGAGGTTAAATCTATGGGACTTATTACCCCCAACGACTTTCAGAGTCTTCGTGCACTTTACACTGCCCAACTCCGTTATCTCCTATCTACCGAGAACCAGATTGTCGATGGACTTCCCAAGATGATTGACCACGCAGAGGAGCCTCAGCTCAAACAGGCCTTCCAGTCGCACCTGCAGGAGAGCCGAGTCCACGTGCAACGCATTGAGAAGCTGCTGATTGATGTCAAGGGAGATGCCGACGACAAGAAGGACCCAATCCTGACAGCCATCGTTGGCTCCGGCGAAAACATCACCAAGGAAACCGATCCCGGCTCAGTTCGCGATGCTGGCCTGATTGCTACAGCCCAGAAGGTTGAGCACTACGAGATCGCATCCTACGGCAGCGCACGCGACTGGGCGGAAACCCTCGGCCTCACTGAGCACACACAGATTCTTCAGCAGACCCTCGATGAAGAGAAGCACGCGGACCGTCTGCTAACTGAGATCTCGCACAGCGCAAATCCAAAGGCACAGCGCGAATCTAGATCCACGGCCGCAGCATAGTCCGAATTAATGCGTGAAAGGCAAGTGCCCATCCGCTGTCCCGGGTGGGCATTTTCCTGCCGGCCGATCCGTCTGTGACTCCTGACTGAACTCACTCCACACCCCACTTCTCAGGACTTCGTTCCTGGTACGGGATCGACCAGAACTCGCGCGATACATCCGGTCTCCTCCGCGGGCAATGCGCTTGAATCGAACTGACAGTTGGCAGGCTATTTCGTGTATTTGTGCATACTGAAATTAGAACCGTCGTGAAGTTTGTAATTGCTTCAGCGAGGTGAGGCTTCAATTCGGAAATTATGACCAGCTACAAACCGTCTTCGGTCAAGATCAAATCGCTAAGTGCCTTAGATATATGACTTGCAGATACCAATCGACAACAAGTTGCAGAAAGTAGACTTTTAAGCCAAAAAAGGGTGGGGGGAGGGGACCCCTTGAAATACGCACCGGGAATTTGGACCTGCGAGTCTCTTCGAGCCCGACAGCTGATTCCTACGCCTGACAGTCAAACTCCCGCATTCTTCACAGCCTTCGCAATTCCGGCTTCGACCAGCGGTGCCATGATCTCGTATCCAGCGGGAGTCGGGTGGACACCATCTTTGCTCAGGTTTGCCGGCAGTCCGTCGCGTGCGTCTTTCATCGCGGTGTGATAGTCCACGTACACATAGTTGTGTTGCGCGGCATAGTCCTTGATCCACGCATTCAATGCATCGATCTTCGGCGCAGGCGTCAGGCCCGGCTGCCACGGATAATCGAACGCCGGCAGAATCGAGCACAGCACCACCGCAATGCGATTCTGCGCCGCCATCTCCGCCATGGCAGCAATGTTGTTCTCCGTATCCTGCGGCGTCATCGGACCCGTATTACCTGCGATGTCATTCGTTCCTGCGAGAATCACGACAACCGCCGGTCGCAGATTGATCACGTCCTGGTGGAAGCGCAACACCATCTGCGGAGTAGTTTGGCCGCTGATCCCGCGATTCACATAAGGCTTTGCAGCAAAGACACCGTCCGGCTTCTCGAAATGCCAGCCCTCGGTAATCGAGTCGCCCATGAACACTACACGCTTCTCTCCCGCCGCCGGAGGCCCTAAGGTTGTATCGGCCTCTTTGAACCGTGCGAGCAACGGGAAATCGTTCAACAACTGCCTGTCATGCTCATTCCAGTAGTCGTTGGCAGGATGTTTCTGCGCAGCCGGAGCGGGCGCCGGTGCTTTTGTCTCCGGCACATTACCCGGCTCCTGCGCAGGCAATGCCTGACTCATCCGTCCCAAGCCAATCACCAATCCGCAAACAACGGCAAGCGACGCAACAGCAACCCGCAAGGAAACTCGATTCATGAATGCCAGCCCCTCAATAAACTCGAAATTAGCGAACTCCCAATCTTATCGTGGTGCCCATCCATCGCTGTGCCTTTGGAAACGTGGGAGACAGAGATGATTCGCCAAAGTCGGGTGCTCCATCCGTGCGCGGCAAAGGTGGGAAACCAAGGACGCAGATTTATCAAATACAGTCGAAGCCTTTTCCACGATCCACCCCGTCTTTCCCACCGCAACGCACCCGCTCCGATTGCGCTAGCCTGAAGAGAGCAATGACCAAGTGCCCCATCTGCGACGGCATCGGCCTGATCCGCGTCAAATCCGACGGAGGCCTCTGGGTCTCGCGTCCCTGCGAGTGCCAGCAGTCGCAGCGCGAAGAGCGCCGCGTCGGCGCCGCTCACATTCCCGAGCGCTACCGCCACTACACCCTCGATGGCTACGAAACTGATTTTCGCGGAGCCAATCCATCCCTCGGTAAAGGTCTGCTCACCGCTCGCCGCTTCGTTGACGAATTTCCGCACGACACCGGCGGCAAGGGCCTGCTATTCACCGGATCCATCGGCGTCGGCAAAACTCACCTCGCCGTCGGAGTTCTTCGTCGTCTCGTACAGGAAAAAGGATGCAGAGGGCTCTTCTGCGACTACCGTGAACTGCTCAAGAACATCCAGAACAGCTACAACCCGCAGGTCAATACGACGGAACTCGAACTGCTCAAGCCAGTTTTCACCGCCGATGTGCTCGTACTTGACGACCTCGGCGCGCAGAAACCGAACGAGTGGGTCTGGGATACGGTTGCGCTCATTCTTAACACCCGCTACAACGACAAGCAGACCACCATCATCACCACAAACTACCCCGACCTGCCCGCTGGCGGTGCAGCGCTAAGCAGCGTGGAGCGCGCTGCCCGCGAACAGACCCTTGGCGATCGCATCGGCGACCGCATGCGTTCCCGCCTCGCCGAAATGTGCGTCAAGGTCGAGATGACCGGCGAAGACTTCCGCCAAACCGTCAAGCGCGCGCGCTTCGGCTGAACACGAGATCAGCTAATGAGCACTAATCGCCGTCTTCCTTTTTCTGTTCCGGAGCCCTCTCCGGCGTCGTCAGCGGCTTGACGATGTCATCCAAGTAGGCAGGCGTTCCATCCACTCGCTCCAGTGCCGGATAGCGTTCACCATCGTGGTAGTTGATCTCTACCGTTGACACAAAGGTATCCGACTGCACGATCATTCGAATCGCCTTCGATGGATCTTTCGCTCCGCGAATCGCCTCCCGCAAATTATCCGGGGAGTAGACTTTGTCGTTCACCGCGATGATCTTTTCGCCGGGCGCCAACCCAGCCTTGTCCGCAGGCCCGTTCCATAGCACATCGGAGATGGACCCATCCGCCCCCAGCCGCAACCCGATCGAATACCAGCAGTCAATCCCTCCGCCTCGACGCCCCTCAGCTGCCTGAATCATCCGTTCTGACTTCGTCGGTTTATCTCTGTAAACGAGCTTGTAGCCGCCCTGCTCCAGCCCCGCCACATCCGCTCGCTGATTGATCCGGTCCACGCGGTCATGCAGGAACTTCGCCCAGTCGTACGCCACAACCTGGTTGAGGTTTTGCACTAGCTCGTCGAATGTATATGTCACGATCAGCGGCCCCGTATTGCCACCCTTACCCAGAAAAATCTTCACAAAATCATTCAACGATTTCTTGTTGTCGCTCATCTTTCGGATCCGCGTGTCCGCATCGAGCCACAGCAACTCGCCCTCGAAGTAATAATCCTGGCCGCGCCTCCAGTTGGACCATGCAGGATTCCCGCCACGCAGAACGCTCGCCGCGACCGCAGTATCTTCAGTCGATCTCCACTCTCGTCCTCGTGTGTAGTCCAGATCTGCCGCAACCATCGCAATTGTGTCCTTGTACTGATCAGCCGACTTCAGGCCCGACCTCGCCGCCAGCACATCGCCCCAGTATTGCGTCATCCCTTCGTAGACCCACAAAAGCGCGCCATGCATCGGAGTAGCGAAGTCCGATTGATAAAGACCCGCTGGCCGGCGGTACTTGCCGTTCCACGAGTGCGTGAACTCGTGCGAAAGCAGGTCGGCTTCCGGCAGTTGGTGCACATCGTCGGCGTAGCCCTTTTCGCCTACTCCGTTGTCCGACGACTGACCATGTTCCAGCCCCATTCCGCCAGCCACGTCTGAAAGGGTCAGCAAGAAGTGATACTCGTCGTAGTGATGGGACGCATAGAGCGCGTCGGCCTCCCGCACCAGGTTCGCGGCCGCAGCCAGCACGGATGGACGCAGATTTGCATCTTCAGGTGCGTCTGCCGCCACATCGAGATAGTGCTTCGGCGAGATCGTCGGCGCAAGGGGGTACTCGTGAAAGTAGAGTCCGGTAAGAACGGGCGAGTCCTCAAGCTGCTCCACAGTCGTTGTCTCGAACTTTGTCATAGCCCCAGCCGCTGGGACCGGGTATGCTCCGCCACTCACCGGTTTCAGTGCCGTACCGATGCCCCATCCAGCAGGCACTTTCACCGAAGGCTGTATCGGGATGTCCTTGACGGGCACATGCGCCGGATAGAGCATCAGAGCTTCCCATTCCAGCGCCGCAAGTCTCTGGGAGACCCGGCGCGCGGAGATCGACTCTACTCTCGCGTGCAGCGTTGTCACTCCGGCGGGAACCGTCAGATGGTACTCGTACATGTCGACGTCATCTCGCCGCCAGTCCAGAGTCTTCCCGTTCGCTGTGAACACCACGCTCGTCAGGCCGGCTGGCCCCCCCGGCATGTGATGTCCCGGAACCCACTCGACCGAAATCAGATCCAGCGGCCCAGGCGAAACCGGAATATCGATGTCTGCATGGAAAATCTTGCGAGGAGCATCGGTCAGATCGGCTGTGATTTGTATCGGCTCTTTTTGCGCACTAGCAGTTGCGACGCTCAATGCGACGATAAGAAGGGCAGGGAATTGGACGGCGCAAAGCCGTAGGGGGCGCATCGGAACCGGGACCTCCAAAAGATCAGGTTACCCCACGCTCCGAGATCAGCCATTTGGGACTAGATTTCCGCTGTGCTGCTCGTAAAGCCGTTCTCAGTCGAAATTCAGAAAGCTCTTGATCCGTCCTGCGAACGTCGGCGGTCCCTTGTCGTGAGCTAATACCATTCGTCCGTCACCGGGTACCCAGACTTCTTCCCCGGTTGAACTTGCGTTGAACAGGCCCAGACGGTGTTTCTCCGCGAGCCGAGCCACGGTCATGTACGCAGCCTCTGACTTCGACCATGCAAATGAGGCGTAAATGAAGTCCCGGCCAATCGCGTAATCTGTACTCGATTCTTCGTCTCCGACGCGATCATCCAGTGAGACCGGCTTATTTATCGAGGGAAACATCTGCACCATGTCCTGGTACCAGGCCTGCAAATGCGGTGTTGAGATGGCAGGATTGTCATACCCGTGGTCTTCGCTCCACTTTGTTTGCCGCGAATACCATTCCAGGAACTCTTCGTGTCCCGTCGGAACGGCGTCCGGCTCGAAGACCATAAGGTCGTAGCTCATAGTCAGATGCTATCCGGTCATGCTGCCTTATGCGCTGCGCCGACAGAAAAATCAGACTGCCGATCTCCTGCGAACGATTCCCTGATTGTGCCCTTATGCCCCACGTGTTAAAAGCAAAAGAACGATGTGCTCATATGTCAGCCGGGGAAATCCGCGGAGGCCATTTCATTCAATTCAACCAGGAAAGACTGAATCCGCATGAGCTCCGGCCCTGTCGCTGAATTGCGAGAACTGTACGGAGATTACCGCCTCGACCATGCATACGACGAGATGCGTGAGCCGTCCGGCGAAGTGCGCGAAGCCTACCGCGCGCTGGCGGACACACTCGCCCGCCTTCCGCAGGAGGAGTTGCAGCGTCGGAAGCAATCGGCGGAACTCGCATTTCTGACCCAAGGCATCACGTTCACCGTCTACGGCCGAGATGAGGGAACTGAGAAGATCTTTCCGTACGACCTCCTTCCACGACTGATCACCTCCCATGATTGGGAACAGGTCGAACGCGGCCTGACGCAGCGCATTACGGCGCTCAACCTGTTCCTGAGGGACGTCTATTCAGAAGCCAAAATCCTGAACGACCAAATCGTTCCACGCGAACTTGTCTACAGTTGCAAGCACTATCGTCGCCAGATGCGCGGGCTGCAGGTTCCACGTAACGTGTACATCTCAGTTGTCGGATCCGACCTTCTCCGCCTGAATAACGGCGAGTTCGTCGTGCTCGAAGACAATCTGCGGGTGCCATCGGGAGTGAGCTACATGCTCACCAACCGCCGGGTGATGAAGAGAACATTCCCGCAACTCTTCCATAGCTACGGCGTTCGCCCTATCGAGCACTACCCGCAACTCTTGCTTTCAACACTTCGCTCCCTTGCACCAGAAGGTCGCCCTGAGCCAAACATTGTTCTTCTCACTCCCGGTGTTTTCAATTCTGCTTACTTCGAACACACCTATCTTGCACGTCAGATGGGCATCGATCTGGTCGAAGGCCGCGATCTCGTCACCCACGACAACATTGTTTACATGCGCACCACGGACGGGCTCAAACGCGTTGATGTCATTTACCGGCGCGTAGACGACGATTTCAGCGACCCGCTGATCTTCCGCAGTGATTCCATTCTCGGCTGCTCAGGGCTCTTCAACGCATATCGCGCTGGCAACGTAACCGTGACCAATGCTTTCGGAACTGGCTTGGCAGACGATAAGGCGCTATATGCCTATGTTCCCCGCATCATTCGCTACTACCTGGACGAAGACCCGATTATCAACAACGTCGAGACATTTCTGTTAAATGAAGATAAGGAGCGCCAGCATGTCCTCGCCAATCTCGACAAGCTGGTTATCAAGGCGGTCGGCGAGAGCGGTGGATATGGGATGCTCATTGGCCCGCATTCCACCGCAAAGCAGCGCGAAGAGTTCACAGCCCGGATAGAGGCGAACCCTCGTAATTACATTGCTCAGCCCACCCTCGATTTCTCGCGGGCGCCATGCCTCATCGGCGACCGCCTCGAGCCGCGGCACGTCGACCTGCGGCCTTACATCTTGTACGGCGACAAGATCAACATCGTCCCAGGAGGCTTGACCCGTGTTGCCCTTGAGAAGGGCTCGCTCGTGGTGAATTCCTCCCAGGGCGGCGGAAGCAAGGACACATGGGTGCTGGAGTAACGATCAGTCATCGACTTCCGGAGACGACGAAGATGCTATCGCGCGTTGCCGACAGCCTCTACTGGATGAGCCGCTACCTCGAGCGCGGCGAAAATACTGTGCGCCAACTCGACGTTGCCATGAGCCTCATGCTCGACTCGGGGGGTGCCAGCGCTGAAACACATTGGAATCGTCTCTTCGCCGCCCTGGGCAAACCTGCGGGGCTCGAATGGAACGGCGATGCCGCATCCAATGCCCAGAAGTTGGTATTTGACAAACATCATCCGGCATCCGTTTCATGCTGCATTGACGCTGCCCGAGAGAATGCCCGCCAGATTCGCGAGGAAATATCCACGGAACAATGGCAGCGTCTCAACCGGCTCTATCACCAGATGCATTCGCCGAACACGGAGAACCAGTTCCGGTCGAATGTCAACGATGCCCTCGGTTCGATCATCGACGCAATCCATCTCTTCAAGGGCGTCAGCGACACAACCATGATCCACGGCCAGGGGTGGCATTTCATCCGTCTCGGCCGATATCTCGAACGCGCATACGCTATAGCCACTCTGCTCGAGGTCTATCAGCCGCATCTCTTTCACGCACCCGAACGTGAAATCTCCGGCTATCAGTATCTCGAACTCGTTGGTTTGCTTCGTTGCTGTACCGCATTCGAGGCTTATTGTCAGGTCTATACAGCAGACTTGAGTCCCGATCGCATTCTCGAATTTCTCTTGCTGAACCGCGACTTCCCACACGCGATTCGCTACTCGGTCGACGGTGTGCGGCAGGCCATCCAGTCCATTCAGCACACAGGAGGCCGTCGTCCTCCTGACGAGCTAACTGCAAGCATCGGCCGCCTCCATGCCATGTTAAGTTTTACTTCGATCAATGAGATTCTCAACGGCGACGCGGCGGCCTTCCTTCATAAGATCCGCCAGCAGTGCATGAGTATTCATGACCTCATGTACCGCTACTACATCCAGTATTCGATTCAATCTGCTCTAACCATCTAGAGCCGGAGGGCGATGAACTTCTACTCGATACGGCATCTCACGCGCTACCGCTACTCGCAGCCAGTGAGCGAAAGCATCATGGAAACGCGGATGCACCCTCGATCCGATTCCCAACAGCACTGCCTTGCTTTTTCGCTTTCCGTCAGTCCTCGTTGCCGCGTGTTTACGTATCGAGACCATTTCGGGAACAACGTCCATCATTTCGACATACCCGGAGAGCATAGCCAGCTCGTTATTGTCGCGGAATCTGTCGTTGAGCAGCAGCCGATGCCTGACGTCCCGGCATTCCTTTCCTTCGACGCCTGGCAGGCTCTGGACGCCATGGTCAACTCTGGAGATTACTGGGAGATGCTCCTGCCCAGTCAATTTGCAACTGAGACCCCAGCCCTGCTCGAACTGGCGACGCGCCTTGGGGTCACTCGCCGAGATGATCCTCTGCAACTGGTTCACGAACTGAACCAGCGTCTCTTCGAGTACTTCGAATATGTGCCGCGCTCTACCCGCGTAGACTCGCCCATCGATGAGGCGATCACAAATCGACGAGGAGTGTGCCAGGATTTCGCACACACCATGATCGCTCTGCTCCGCCATGTCCGGATACCGGCACGATATGTCTCCGGCTACCTGTATCGGGGCCGAGAAGACCACGACCGCTCAACCCCTGACGCCAGTCATGCCTGGATCGATGTGCTTATGCCCCATCTCGGCTGGGTAGGCTTTGATCCCACAAACAACCTCGTGGCTCACCATCGGCACATTCGCACCGCGATTGGCCGTGATTACGCGGACGTGCCGCCAACGCACGGTATATTCCGTGGCAAAACCTCCAGCGAACTCTATGTCGCTGTTCACGTTGACGCCAAGGAAACGGCCCCCGCCCTGGACCGCAAACTGCCGATCCCGGAGGATTGGTCGGTATTGGTCGAACGCGCTCAGCAGCCTCCCGAGGCTCCCGCTCCCCTCATCGATCTTCAGCAGATGCAGCAACAGCAGTAATGGGTCGAAATGCAGTTTTCGCGTGACGAAACATAATCGAGGCGTGATAAATATCATTTTTTATTGAATCTTGATTGGTTGACCGAATAGATTAATTCCACATCCCCTGACCCGGCGATCGGTGCCGGCGTCGCAGTTGACGCTTCAGAGTGGCATTTTCTGATCCCGCGGCCCGTTCTCAATAACGAGAACGAAGAACTCCGGTTCACTTCGGCATTTGTGCGGGTGCATGGTTAAAGCGGTCTTTTGCAGAGAAAACAACAAGTCACGTACGTCTTTTTTGGAGGAACAGCCGTGAAGAAATCCCTAGCGGGATGGATGCTTCTGTGTATCCTTTCCACCGTTACCCTCTCCTTCAGCCAGGTCGCAACAACCTCTCTCCGCGGCACAATCAAGGATCCTTCCGGCGCTTTGGTGCCGGGCGCGAAGATCACCATCACGGATGCCGCTAGTGGGACATCAATATCAAAGATTTCTGATAACGGCGGCGCATACGTGTTTGCGCAGATACCTCCAGCGAAATACACAATCTTGATTTCGGCAGCGGGGTTCGGAACGCAAACGAAGACCGCAGAGTTGCTAGTGAACCAGCCTGCAACAATCGACTTTGCACTTTCTGTTCAGACGAACACAGTAAGCGTTGACGTTTCAGCCACGGCTCAAACGCTCAACGTCACGGATGCTTCGCTCGGAAACGCTGTCGGTAATGACCTAATTCAGGCCTTGCCTTCGGAAACCCGCAATGTGCCAGATCTTCTTGCACTTCAACCCGGCGTCCTCTACCTGCCTACTACAAGCACCGTTGGGGACTCGCGCTCAGGTGCGGTCAATGGCGGTCGCTCAGATCAAGGAAACATTACGATCGATGGAATCGACGACAACGATCAGGTGAACGGTACACCCTTCACGGGAGTCCTTCGTCAGACTCAGGATTCAATCCAAGAGTTTCGAGTTGTCACTGGAGGCAGCAATGCCGACGCCGGTCGCTCTTCCGGCGCACAGGTATCCATGCTCACCAAGTCAGGAACCAACAAAATACATGGCGCGGCGTATTGGTACAACCGTCCCACCATGACGGTGGCGAACGACTGGTTCAACAAGCAAGCGGAGATCAGCAGTGGTCTTCCCAATATTCCCGGCAAACTGATTCGCAACATCTTCGGTGCGGACTTGGGCGGCCCAATTAAAAAGGATAGGGTCTTCCTGTTTATGAACTACGAGGGGTCCCGACTGGCGGAGAATGCTCAGGTTACTCGCACTGCGCCTACCTCAACATATCAGCAAGGCATTATTCGTTTTCCGGGCGGCCAGTGGAGCGCCTCCGATGTTGCTTCGCTTGACACCACTGGGGATGACGACTCTTTGGGATATGGCTGCCAAGTCTGCAACTCCCCGGCTTATCCAAATCCTCCCGGCCCCAATCCCAATGCGTTGTCCTATTTCAATTCCATGCCTGCTGCCAATCTGCCCTTTGGCGGCGACGGCGGATATAACACCGGGAATTACTCCTTCTCGTCGCACAATCCGCAGCAACTCGACACCTACATTGCCAAACTCGACTACATCCTCTCCGACAGGCATCGTATCTTCGTTCGCGGCCAGTTGCAGAAGGATTCGACTCAGGGCGTCGAATATTTTCCAGGCCAAGGACCATCTTCTATCACTGTTGCCGACAACAAGGGGCTTATCGCGGGGTACACCTGGACGATCACTCCAAACCTGATCAATGACATCCGCTATGGTTACATTCGACAGGGTGGTGGTTCTACCGGCGTCGGTAAGGGTGACTACGTGGACTTCCGTTTCCTCTCTACCGCTACATCGGAGTCGCGCTCTTCAATCACTTCCATACCTGTTAATAATCTTATCGACAATGTGAGTTGGACCAAAGGCAAGCACACCATTGGTTTCGGGTTCAACTGGCGTCTCGTACATCAGAACCATTCCTCCGATGCCAATTCCTACAATGGCGCGAGCTCCAACCCGTATTGGCTCTCCGCCGACGCCCCGGGCCTAACTGCTTCCGGCTCTGCTGACAACGGCTTCGCAAACTCCTACGACATCGCTTTCGCCAACCTCGCTGGCGGCATTCCCTCGGTCACGCACAACTACAACTACCACCTGGACAGCGCCACTACCGGCAGCGCCCTGGCAGACGGCGATTTTCTCGACCGTCATTTCAGCGCGAATGAATACGAAGGGTACGTTCAGGATGCTTTCCGCCTTAAGCCTAATCTCACCTTTACCGTGGGTCTTCGGTATACCTATCTCCAGACGCCGTGGGAAACCAAGGGACAAGAAGTTGTTCCTACTGTCGATACTCATGCTTGGTTCTCCAAGCGAGAATCTGCTGCTCAGCAGGGCCAGATTTTTGAAGACTTGTTGAGCTTTACCCCTGCTGGCAACTACTACAACCAGCCAGGTTTCTGGAATCCCGAAAAGAAAAATTTTGCTCCACGATTCGCTGTCGCTTGGTCTCCTTCGACCCATACGTCCGTCAGAGCCGGCTGGGGACTTTTCTTTGATCACTTTGGCGAGTCTCTTATCAACACCTTTGATCAAAACGGCTCCTATGGCATGAGTTCCTCGGTCACCAATGCCGCCGGCCAGTACCAAATAGAAGGGAAATGCCCAACTGGATGCAGCCATCCTGGTGCGCCACGCTTCACAGATCGAAACACCCTGCCCAACATCGGTGGGGGCGGCTCTTCTACCGTCAGTTTCCCCTTTACTCCAGCTTCTGATCCGGTTAATGGCTTCGCTATAACGTGGGGGCTCGATAGCAAGATGAAAACTCCCTACTCGGAGACATTCGATCTCTCTGTGCAGCACGAATTCCCCGGAGGCTTCACTTTTGAGGCTGCTTATGTCGGACGCCTCGGTAAGCGCCTCCTCCAGAATCTCGACCTTGCCCAGCCAGTTGACTATGTCGATCCTCAAGGAGGCGGCGACTATTTCGCTGCCGGGACCCTACTCTCCAAAGCCGTCGACGCGAACGGCGGCAACTCATATATTGGGGACGACCCTTCTAATCCTCACGTCGATGCAATTCCATACTTCGAGCATGTTTTTTCGTTCCTGCAGAATGCTGAGTATGATGGCGAATCGGCCACACAGACCCTTTACAACTGGGAGTGGGCACCCTATCGATACAACTGGGGCGCAACTACATCTCTTTCCGATGTGGACTTTTACTGCTATGACGGGTGCCCGGACGATTGGCAGTCTCACTTTTGGCAGAGTCAGTTCTCCTCTCTTTACGCCCTGTCCAATGTGGGTTCCAGCTACTACCACGCGGGACAGCTGACCATGCACCACCCCATGAGCCACGGTCTCGCCTTTGACTTCTCCTACACCTTGTCGCACTCCATCGACATGGGGTCAGACAGCGAACGCAATGCACTTTACGGTGGCGGCTCCTTCTCCGATATCACGAACGCTTGGAAGCCAGAGCTTAATCGTGGATCCTCTGACTTCGACACGCGTCACCTCATCACTGCCAACTACGTCTACGAATTACCCTTGGGCCGTGGCAAAACTATTGCCGGTACTGCCAATACACTAGTCGATTCCTTTTTTGGTGGCTGGCAGCTGTCAGGTATTGCTCACTGGACTAGCGGCCTACCTTGGTCGCTGTTTGAGCCGGGTTGGACCACAAACTGGGAGATCGAAAGCTATGGCGTCGTCGAAGATCCATCAAAGGTCAAGATGCACAAGCATATCGATCAGAACGGGGCTCCCCAGTATTTTGCAGATGGAACTCCAGACGACCCGGATGGCATCCAAAGCGGCGTATACAACGGTACTCCGGTCCGACTTCCATACCCAGGCGAAGCCGGCCAACGCAACAACTTCCGCGGAGATGGAGCCTTCAACATCGACTCAGGCCTCGCTAAGAATTGGAAAATCCGTGAGTATGGTGCCTTGAAGTTCGCCTGGGAAGTCTACAACGTAACCAATTCTGTGCGCTTCGATGCTGCTTCGATTGGTTCAGGCCTAACGGGCGGCGGTCTTGGCGAAGCGACAAGCCTTCTGTCAAGTCCCCGCCGCATGCAGTTCAGTCTAAGGTTCGACTTTTAATCAATCCTCTCAACGGCCGAACGCCGGACGACCAGACACTCTTCCGGCGTTTTTCTTTTCACTTGTTCATTTAATCGGCTCACGCCTTCACTTGCCGAGCCGCAGTGGCAATCTCTCTCAACCGCGGTAAAACCCTTCCCAGTGGAGCGGCAGCAGCATCACGTTGACCTAGAGCAAAATAAATGTCCTTGTACAGCGCATAGAGCTGATCGTAGGTAGCTGCGGAGTGGTGGTCCGGCTCAACTGTGCGGAATGGCAAACAAACGGCTGCTTGAGCTTCCTCAACTGTCTTGTATATCCCAGCTGCAAGCAGCGCCATGATCCCCGATCCAAGACTCGTTGGAAGACCAGCCGGGATCAGCACCGGTTTGTTAAGAACGTTGGCATATATCTGGTTGAGGACTTCGTTTTTCTGCGGAATCCCCCCTGCATTGATCACGCGATCGACCCGTACTCCATGCTCCGCCATACGCTCCAGAATGATGCGCGTGTGGAAGGCGGTGCCCTCGATTGCCGCAAAGAGCTCATCCTGCGCCGTGCTGACCATGTTCCAGCCAAGCGTGACGCCGCCGAGTTCAGGGTTCACCAGAACCGTTCGATCCCCATTGTCCCAGCTCAATCGCAGAAGCCCTGTCTGGCCAGCCTTGAAGGTTTCAAGTCCCTTCGACAGCTCGTGCACTCGCGTACCCGCTCGCTGCGCGATCGCTTCGAAGATATCGCCTGTCGCCGAAAGCCCAGCCTCGATCCCGATGTAGCCAGGATGAACGCTGCCTGGCACTACTCCGCACACGCCCGGCACAAGCTGCGCATCTTTCGCGATTCCAATGATGCAGGTCGAAGTTCCAACCACATTGACCACGTCGCCTTCGCGAATGTTCGATCCAATCGCATCCCAGTGAGCGTCGAAAGCCCCCACCGGAATTGGAATCCCCGCACGAAGTCCGAGCTTCACGGCCCACTCCGGTGAGAGGTGCCCGGCAATTTTGTCGCTTGTCTGGTACTCTCCGCCGATTTTGGCACGAATTCCCTTGAGCAGAGGATCGACAGCGACCAGGAAGCCTTCCGACGGCAGACCGCCCCACTTGGGATTCCACATCCACTTGTGGCCCATGGCGCAGACGCTGCGCTTCACGTCGCGCACATTCTTCACTCCGCACAGTGTGGCCGCCACCATGTCGCAGTGTTCCAGTGCAGTGGCAAAAGATTCGCGCTTGCCAGGGTTGTGCCGCAGCCAGTGCAGAAGCTTGGCGAAGCCCCACTCGTGCGAATACACCCCTCCACACCACTTGATCGCTTCCAGCTCCATGGAATGGGCCTTGCGCGTGATCTCCTCGGCTTCGGCATGCGCGCGATGATCGCACCACAGGTAGTACTCATCCAGCGGCTCGAGATGCTCATCCACAGGGATCACGCTTGACCCTGTCGTATCTAGAGCAATGGCTTGAACGCTGTCGCCGCTTATGCCCGTCGAGGCTAGAACGTCTTTCATCGCCACAGCCAGCGCGGCCATCTGGTCAGCATGAGACTGCGTGGCGAAATCCGGATCCTCTCGCCGGCGATGTAGCGGATAGGACCCAGATGCGGTTCCCACCGGCCCGCACTCGCTGTCTACCAATGTCACTCGCACGCTCAGCGTGCCGAAATCCACCCCCGCTACAACGGCCATTACTTGCTCCTGCGGTAAACGCTTTCCTGCTCGTGCACCAGACTACACCAACCGCAAGACTGTGGATGTGTACACAGAGCCTATTTGCCGAATCTCGGAATCATCCTCTTGACTCGCGCCATCCAGCCGCCTTGGGTGGGTGGTGGAGTCTGCCCGACATCTTTGTGAGAGTCGGTGTCGTGACCGCTCGATGTGTCCGCCCGATTGGCTTCAGCGTTTGTTTCCTCTGTATGCGCTGAGCCAAGGTTTGCTTCTGGCTGATCATTGGAGGTCGCCGCCTCTTTCACGGCAGCGGAGACACCCTGCTGATTCTTCACCAGTATCGAGATCCTTCGGTTAGATGGATCATATGGATTTGCTTTTACCCTTAGCAACTGATCAGCATAACCACGCACCTGTGTCACTTGATCTGTTCGAACACCATCCTGCTGCATAAGGCGACGTGCCGCATTGGCACGATCCGCCGACAGCTCCCAGTTCGAATAGGCGGCATCCTCAAGATACGGAGCTGCGTCTGTGTGCCCCTCGATCAGCAACGAGTTCGGCAGCGTCTTGAGTTCTCCAGCGAGAAGCGCCAAAAGCTCCTGCCCACTATCACTCAACAACGCGCTTCCACTCTGATAGAAGGTTCCGTTCTTGTCTTCCAGCAACTCCACCCGCAGTCCTTCCGGCGTAAGTGTGATCTCGATTTGTTTTGAGAGCTTCTCCAGGTTTTTCTTTGCTTTGATTTGCTCTTCCAGCTTTTCCTTTAGCTTCTCCATGTCTTTCGCTGCTGCGGCGCTCATAGTTTCGCCCGTCCCGGTCATCGTTGTTCCCATCAGGGAAGCGGTGCCTTTCGGGTCGTTGAAGTATCCTGCAACCGCCTTTTTGATCTTTTCGCTCGAATTCATCAGCCACAGCACGATGAACAGAGACATCATGGCCGTCACAAAATCGGCGTAGGCCACCTTCCAGGCGCCGCCATGATGTCCGCCATGCCCACTCTTCTTCTTGATGACGATGATCGGTGCCGTTTTCGAAGACATCTCGCGTCCCTAGGCTGCTTTAGCTGCCGATCCTTCGCCCTGTTGCTTGCAATATTTCTCCATCTCATCGAACGTCGGCCGCACGCGCGCAGGAATTGCGCGCCTTCCCATCTCGATCGCAATGATCGGGGCCGACCCCTTCAGAAATGCCAGCAGCAGAACGCGCAACACATGGAGATACTCATTGTGTTCGTCGGCAGACTTGGCCATATTCGCGCTCAGCGGTCCCACTAACCCGTAGCAAAGCAGGACTCCGAGAAATGTCCCCACCAGCGCCGCCGCTACTTTGTGTCCAATCTCCTCTGGCGGTCCACCAAGTGCTCCCATCGTAATTACAACTCCAAGTACGGCTGCCACGATTCCTAATCCTGGAAGTGCATCCGCAACTGTCGTCAGAGCATTTACTGGCTGCGTCGCTTCCTGGTGATGCACCTCCATGTCCAGTTCCATCATCTGGTCCATATCGAAGGGATCGACGCCGCCAGTAATGGCCATCCGCAGGGTGTCACACACGAAACCAAGCGCATGATGATCCCCGAGGAAATCTGGGAATGCCTTGAAGACCGAACTTTCCTTTGGCTTCTCGACGTCGTTTTCGACGCTCAGGAGTCCTTCCTTGCGCACCTTGTTAAGAAACATGTACATCATCTTCAGCAAGTTCAGATACCGCTGCTTGGTCAGTTTTGAGCCGGCTAGAACACCCTTGAGGCTTGCGATGATTCCTTTCAAGATGTGCATGGGATTTGCGATCAGCAGCGTGCCCAGCGATGCACCTCCGATAATCAGCAGTTCGGCAGGTTGGACCAGAACGGGCAGATGCCCCTTTTCCATCAAGAAGCCTCCGACCACCGCTCCGAACACGATCACGATGCCGATGATGGCAAACATCTAGCTCTTCTCCTGTGCTGCCGAGATGTGGTTCCCGCCAGCGTGAATGCTTGCGATCATCGCTGACTGTGCGCGTTCTAGTAGAGCGGAGAGTTCCTCGCCATGGATGGCTTGAGCAGCGCCGATGCTTACCGTAAGAGAAATGCGATCTCCCCACCACCGAAACTCCGCTGTCCGGGCAAGCCCAGCGAGTGTTTGTGCATGATTTGCAAGGGCTGCTGCACTGCGCTCATGTGACAAGACAAGATAGTCGTCGTTACCCCAGCGTCCAATCTCCTCGGTTGGTTTGAGACCACTGGCCAGTGTCCGTTCGATCGCTTCCAGCATTGCTTCGGAGGCGCTCGAGCCACGCGATCGCCGCATTTCGAAAGCCTGGTCCACGCTGATCCAAAGAACACCCAAAGGCAAACCGCCACGGGCAAAATCTTCGTGCAAACGGAGGAGACGGTCTTCGAGTTGCGTCTGGCTTTGGCTGATCCTCAGATTTTCATCCGACTCTCCATGCGGTAAGGAGTCGATGCTGTCGGCTGGATGGAATATCGCCTCCGATCCGATCCTGGCACCAACGGCGTCGCGAAGAGTTCTTACCTGCGCCATGACTGGCAAATCGTGCCCGAGTGCGTGTCGTATACGAATGACGATGCCGCCTTTTGAACTTTCCCCGCGAATACTCCGTATCTGCCGCATTGCACCTTCGGCGACGATTTGATTCAGCAGATCACGGACGGGCTTGCCGACGACCTCGCCGGCACGATAGCCAGTCAGCATCTCTGCAGCACGATTCCAGAACGCTAGTTGCCCATGGAGGTCCACCACCGCAGCGGCCTCGGCAAAGGCATCCAAAGCAGATTCCAGTAATTCGAGGCGTTCAGCCACACCTAGTCCTTCCACTCCGTTCATCGGCGAGGCAAGAGGCAACTTGATTCACATGGGCACTGGCAGGCGGAAAGATAGGAGAAATTTAAAGTCCAGGTTCAGAGCAAGCGGATCCAGTACTGAGAAAAACTGATTCTAATTCGCGGGGCTCGTGCCATTTCCAGTCAATGGCAGCCTAACCTCAAATGTTGTGTTGCCGGGTTTCGACTCCACGTCGATTTTGCCGCCAAACTTTTGCGTCACGATACGATGCACAATCTCCAGCCCCAGGCCGGTACCCGATCCCTGCGGCTTCGTCGTGAAGAATGCTTCAAAGATCCTCGGCAGAACGTCGGAAGGAATGCCCGGGCCATGATCCGTAACACTGACTGCGAGCCATCCTGGATCATCGACCTTACCGCTCGCCGGCTCGGTCCAGGTCGCGATCTCGATATTTCCTTGCGTCGGCGAAGCGTCTGCCGCATTATCAATCAGGTTTGTCCAAACCTGACTCAGTGCGGACCCGCGGGTATGAATCACCGAGGGAGACGCTTCGAACTTTTTCTCCACTGCGATCTGCTTCACGCGCAGCTTATGCCCCAGAATCGTGATCGTGCTCTGCAGGCTGTCATGTACATCCAGTTCCTTGAGCGGCGACCGATCGTCATACGCGAATTTCTTCACAGCCATTGCCAGATCTGAGATCCGCGAGATGCTTTCCTCGATGGAGCAAACTAGCGAGACGCTCGAGACCAGCGCGCCAAGCCAGTTCAATGTGTCCGAGAAGCTCTGAACATCAAAGAACTCCCGCGCGCACTTAAGCTCCTCTTGCTCGAAACCCATGGCTACCATTGCAGGTGCGATTGTGAACGCGTTTTCAACGCCAGAGTCATGCAGCCATTCCCCCAGTCTCTCCTCGGCGTCAGCTTGCTCCAGAGAACTCATTGCCTTGCATTGGCAGCCCTTCACTGCGTGCTTCAGCAGCCTGTGCATGCATTCCAGCTGTTCCGGGCTCTTTTGCTTTTTTGAGGATCGCAGACTGAGATCCTGAAGCTTCAGCATGTTTTCTCGCAATTGCGATGCCGCCCGCTTCGCCGCTGACCCGGGATTGTGCAATTCATGCATCAGTCCGGCCGCCAGCGTTCCCAGAGAAACGAGCTTTTCACGATGCAGAGCTTCTGCCTGGTACGCGGAGAGCCGTGCGGCCATGTCTGAAAGGACGATCTTCCGTGCGCCAGGACAGCATGACATCAGTTGCCAAAACTGATCGCCGGTGAATCGCACCAGCGTTGAGTCTTCTACCGCCGTGATCAGAAAAGCCGCGTGCGTCTTGCCGGTGAGAAACGGGGTCTCGCCAAACCCTTCGCCATCCTGCGCTGTCCCGACAGTGCTGCGCGATCCGTCCGGCTCTACGCGGTCGGCCTGACACTTGCCATGGAGAAGGAGCCAATAGTACATCGTGGGATTCCCCGGCTCGGTAAGGGTTGCGCCGGCTTTGGCGGTCACGCGCTCAACGTCGTCGATTCCCGTCAGCGCAGTTACAGGAGTCGATGAGAACGGACGAGTCTTCGTCAACTCTCCTGCAATTTCCTGAAAGGGAACTGCATCGACGATGAATTTTTGTCCCGCCACGTTCATTTCTGCTGTTTCTATCCCCATCTAGAATCCTGCGAGGTATTGATGCGCGAACTGCACTGCGATCGATCCCTCCCCCACTGCTGAGGCGACCCGCTTGACCGAGCCATGCCTTACGTCGCCTGCAACGAACACCCCTGGAACACTCGTCTCCAGCAGAAATGGTTCTCTATTCTCTTTCCAGCTCGAGACCAACTTGCCGTCCTGCTTCAGATCTGGTCCTGCCAGCACAAACCCCTTTTCATCGCGCAGAATGCTGGATGGAAGCCACTCGACTCCGGGCTCCGCACCGATAAACACAAATAATGAGCTGGCGTTTACGCAATACTCGCCTTTCGGCCCACGCAAGCGCAAGGTCTCTAGTCGTTCTTCCCCTTCTGACGAGATTACTTGGGTATGCGTTTCCACTGAAATATTGGATGTGCGCTCGATCTCATCGATTAAGTATTTCGACATGGTTGCGACCAGACCGCTCCCGCGCACCAGCATCGTGACTTTTCGGGCATATTTCGCAAAGTACAACGCTCCCTGTCCCGCGGAATTCGCGCCACCTACGACGTAAACTTCCTCATCCTTGCAGGAGGAAGCCTCTACTAGAGCGGCCCCGTAGTAGATTCCGCGCCCTGTAAGCCTGTCGGACCCTGGTATTCCCAACTTTCTCCACTGCACTCCAGGCGCCAGCAGAACCACGTGAGAAGAGACCTCCCGGCCATCCGCAAGCTGAATGAAGCGGTATTGCCCGTCGGTCCGCAGACCTACGGCTCTCTGGGTGACAAACTCCGCACCGAATCGCGATGCCTGTATATGTGCCCTGCGGCCCAAATCAGCACCTGTGATGCCTGAGGGGAATCCGAGATAGTTCTCGATTCGCGAACTCGATCCGGCTTGGCCGCCAGGCGCCTCCGGCTCTATTACCAGCGTCTTGAGCCCTTCGCTTGCCCCGTAGACTGCGGATGCCAGGCCCGCTGGACCCGCGCCGACGACGACCATGTCATAAAACTCCTGCGTCGCATGGGTGCTCAATCCAACTTTGGCTGCTACCGCATCCTGGTTGGCCTCCGACAGGGCGCTTCCATCACCAAAAAGCACGACAGGCAGCTGATCCGTCCCCAGCTTCCGGTCACTCAATAGCTTTTGCGCCTCTTCTGACATCGACGCGTCCAGCCATCGGTATGGCACATGGTTCCGCGAAAGAAAGTTACGGAGCTTGTAGTCTGCCAGCGCCCATCGATTCCCTATGACTCTAAGTCCCTCAAAGGGCGGCCTGTAACCAGCCTTCCAGTCATCGAGTAGATCGTTCAGAACCGGGTACAGCTTCTCCTCGGGTGGATCCCATGGTTTATTGAGGTAGTAATGAATCCGGGCGGTATTGATCGCCTGGATAGCCGCCTCCGTGTCCGCGTAGGCGGTCAGGAGCACCCTTTTTGCTTCGGGATAGACCTCCCTGGCACGCTCAAGAAACTCTACGCCCGGCATTCCCGGCATTCGCTGGTCGCTCAATAGCAGCGCGACGGGCTCTTCGCGAGCCTTCAGTTGGCCAAGAGTATCTAAAGCCGCCTGTCCGCTTGCCGCTCGCATTACTCGGTAGTCTGCCCCGTACTGACGACGCAGGTCTTGAACTACTGCTTCCAGGACACTCACGTCGTCGTCGACTGCTAATAGATTCGGCCTCGCCATGATTTTCCAAGTCTACCGTTTTCGCCAAATTTCATCGGCTTCCGTTCATATCAAAGCGCTTTCACTCGCTTGGGCGCATATAGCAACTTATTTTCAATAAACCACACGACAGCCATACTGTGCCAAATCGGTAAACAGGATGATGAGGCAGCCTCGCTGGTTTCCCCGTGACGAATTCGTCACTTGGGCTGTACTCTAAATTGCGGGGTATTACTAAGGTGCAGGTACCCTTGAGCAAAGAGAGTGACGAAAGTCCTGTGTATGATTTCCACTGCACCTAGTGGGAGTTTTCCCCGAGCTTTTCTGGGCGGCTGCCGATAACCGAAGCGAGGCAGAAGAAGTACCGTCCAATGTTTGGCAGCACCCGGGCCCGTGAGAGAGGGAAGCCGGTTCGGCCCACAGTTGAAGTGTTCTACAGGCGATGAGGCGCAAAACATGAACAAAGTCATTCTCGCGGATTCACAAGCAATTTTCAGAGCGGGGACAGCCAAGGTCCTCGCAATGGACGAAGATCTTCGGATCATCGCCCAGTGCACTGACCTTGACCGCATGATGCATGCGATCACGACCTTCCCTGGCTCGATTGTGGTTTTTGCCGCCTCGCTGCGGCCCGACATGGCTCGTCTTCGCACCCTGCTGGAAGCTTCGAACAGCCGCGGCATCGTCATCGCAGAAAACACCGAGGCCGCATCCAGCTATCTCCAGCAAGGCTTTCGGGGTGTAGTTTTCCGGAATGTTACCGGCCAGGCGCTCGTTGAGTGCGTTCGTCGGGTCGCCGCTGGCGATACCTGGGCTCCTCCCCAGCTTCAGCTTCCAGACTCGCCCGAAGAGGATATGGTCGGCACTCGCGTTCGCGATCGTCTCACGCCCAAGGAGATGCGCATTGTCGCCCTCATCGTACAGGGCTGCAAGAACCGCGAAATCGCACTGCGGCTCAAGACTACGGAGCAGGTCATCAAGAACTACCTCCGCTCCATTTACGACAAGACCGGTGTCAGCGATCGTCTCGAACTCGCGCTCTTCACCATTCACCATCGCGTCCTTGCGCAGGCCGCGGCGGAAGTGGGCAGCAAGCTTGAAGCCGAAATGCAGCAGGCTCCAGCGCCGGTTGCTACTAGTTCTCCGGCACTCGCCCAATCGTAGTTCGCACTTGACTCCGAAGGCCGCTGATTCGTCAGCGGCCTTACTCTTTTCTGATGGCCACACACTTCGATTGGACGACCGGCCCCCTTGCTGAGGGCCTCCATTGCTATCGCACAGAGAAGTTCTTCGAGGCTCATGAGCATTGGGAGACAGTCTGGCTCACGCTAGCTGAGCCCGAAAAGAGCTTCCTCCAATCTCTGGTGCAGATTTCAGCAGCCTTTCACCACTTGCGCCGCGGCAACCTCATTGGCGCGATGTCGCTGCTTTCGCGCTCTATCCGAAGGCTCGACAGATCCCCGGCCCACTTCTGCGGCATCGATGTGGCGAAACTGCGGGACGAAGCGCGAGTTTGGCTTTACTCAATCGAACATGACAGCCGGGAACTGCCAGCCGCATATCCCGTCTTCGAGATTGTCGCTCGACTTGGGACACTCGGAGATCCATCTAGAAACACGAACGCGGCAGGATGATCTCCTGCCGCTTCCCCTCAATGAAATTCGAGAAGTGTTTAGATTCCAACCCGCGATGGAGCTGACCCGAGCTTTTCCGCCACACTCTTCGCCTGAGTGAATAGCAGCAGATAATCCGGTCCTCCGGCTTTTGAATCCGTTCCGCTCATATTAAAGCCGCCAAACGGATGTGCGCCCACCATCGCTCCCGTGCACTTGCGGTTCAGGTACAAATTGCCTACGTGGTAATCACGAGATGCAATATCGAGAGCTTCACGAGAGCCCGTGTAGATAGCACCCGTCAGGCCGTATTCGGTATTGTTCGCTACTCCAAGGGCTTCCTGGAAGCCGTTTACCTTGATGATTGCCAGCACCGGCCCAAAAATCTCCTCTTGCGCAATCACAGCATTCGGAGAGATATCTGCGATCACCGTTGGCTCGATGAAGAATCCGCCGTCGCGATTCTCAACGGCTTTGCCACCAGCCACGAGACGACCTTCCTTCTTCCCAATCTCGATGTACTTGAGAATCGAATCCATCGCGGCCTTGTTGATCACCGGTCCCATGTTCGAGTTGACCGCCGGATCACCAACTACAAGAGTGGCCACTTTCTCGCGGACTCGCTCAACAAAGACGTCATACACAGGCGCATCAACAATCGCCCGTGAGCATGCCGAACATTTCTGCCCACTGAATCCGAATGCTGCCGCAACAACGCCATCGACGGCAGCATCCAGATCCGAGTCAGCCATCACGACTGTTGAATCCTTGCCGCCCATCTCCAGAATTGTGCGCTTTATCCAGATCTGCCCCTTTCGGTGCTTGGCGGCGCGCTCGTGAATCTCGAGGCCCACATCCCGCGAACCGGTAAACGCAATGAACCGCGTCCTCGGATGTTCAACAACCGCGTTCCCGAAGCTCGCGCCCGATCCCGGGCAGAAGTTCACAACCCCACCGGGCAGTCCAGCCTCTTCCAAGACCTCGATAAACTTCGCCGCGATCGTCGGCGAATCGCTCGATGGCTTCAAGATCACCGTGTTTCCCGTTACGATTGAGGCAACCGTCATGCCGGCCATGATCGCAAACGGAAAGTTCCATGGCGGAATCACTGCACCCACTCCCAGCGGTATGTACATCAGCTGATCGTGCTCTCCTGGCAATTGGATCGGAGTCTCCGACTTCGTTAGCCGGAGTGCCTCGCGTGCGTAGAACTCCAGAAAGTCGATCGTCTCGCCAACATCGGCGTCGGCTTCCACCCAGTTCTTGCCGACCTCATAGGTCAGCCACGCGCAAAACTCCAGCTTGCGTTTGCGAATAATCTCTGCTGCGTTCAGCAGAAGCGAAGCCCGCGTCTCGACTGAGGTCCGGCTCCAACTCTCAAAAGCCTCCAGGGCCGCTTGCATCGCCTTCTCGGCGTGCTCGGCTCCTGCCTTCTGATGAACCCCAACAACCTGCGAAGGACGGGCAGGATTAACAGACTTGATCTTGCCTTCGGTCCTAAGGCGGTGTCCACCGATGATGAGGTCGTATTCGTGTCCCAGGTGACTTGCCACATGTTCCAGCGCCGCCTTCATCTGGCGCGCAGTTTCGTGGTCTTTGAAATTGGTAAACGGCTCATTCCGAAACTCGCCTTTTGGCGAGCGTGGCTGTATTTCAGTAGGGAGGGTCACAGTTGCCATAGCGAAAACGATTGTAGTCCTTCGGGCTTAAGTCTCGTTGCGATCAGAGTCGCTAGTCTTTGGACTCACCGGACCTGTGCGAGGAGGCTTTTTCTGCACCATGCGCTCAGATCAATCCGAGTTCAAGCAATCAGGCGGCCGAATCAGAAAACAAAGCACTTCACTTTTAGCGCTCCGTGTCCTTCGTCGAGAACTTCCAATTAATTCGTTACATCCGCGAAACTAACTCTTTTGATCAGGGTTGCTTATTAGGTATCCCTGGTCCGGTTTGAATTATCGCCGAGCCTGGATGCAAGAGGATTCGGCGACGACAATGCTGGCGGTTCTGTCGATCTAGAACCAGCGCATTGACCGAATTCTGTGAGGGATTATGGCACCCCTATCTGGTTTGGACTCTGCGCGTCCGATTTTCTGCTCTTCGCTTCTACGGTATATTTCACGTTCGAATATCCGACACTGGAAAGCGGGCGGTTCTGCAGTCGCAGTCGTCGCGCTAGTCCTCGCGGCTCAGCATGGGATTGCCCAGCAGCCTTCGCCTATTCCAAACTGGACTCCCTCCTCACCAGGTACATCTGCAGGGCAATACAGTCAGAACGGTTCAAACCAGGCCTACGGCTACGCGCGCCAACCATACGATCAGGCTCAGACAGAGCAGCCCCCAGCCTATGAACAGCCGCCGGACTATCCCCAGCAGTACAGTCAGTCTCCTAACGACCAACAGCAATTCAGTTATCAGCCGCCTGCGGATTCAGATTCGGGTCAGTTGTGGGGTGTGCCTGACCAGGGAGCGGCTCCCAGCTACCAGCCGCAGCAGGCCCTTACACCCGATCGCCTTGAGCAGATGCTTGCACCGATTGCGCTTTACCCCGATAACCTCGTGTCGATGGTCCTGGCGGCCTCCACATACCCTGCGGAAGTGTCGTCAGCTGCTCAATGGCTACACATGCAGGGCGGAGCGCCTGCGGAGCAGGTTGCAGCAGGAGCGAACGCTCAAACCAGCTGGGATCCGAGCGTAAAGGCGCTCACTGCCTTTCCACAGGTTCTCGACATGCTCTCGCAGAACCTCCAATGGACCACCGACCTCGGCAATGCGTACTACAACCAGCCACAGGACGTAATGCAGACCATCCAGGTGCTGCGTGGTCGCGCACAGTCTGCTGGAAACCTTCAGAACACGCAGCAACAGGAAGTTGTTGTCGACCAGGGCGAGATTCAGATCGCTCCTCCAACTCCTGAGGTTGTCTATGTTCCTCAATACGATCCCTGGACAGTCTACGGCCAGCCTTTGAGCCCATACCCTGGCTTCGGATGGAGCAGATATGTAAGCAGCGCATACATCGGGTGGGGACCGGGAATTTACCTCGATGCATTCGCAGCACTCCCATTCGGCTGGCTCGGTTGGGGCCTCGACTGGTACTCGCACGCCATCTTTTACGGCAATGATGTCTGGTGCCCGCGCGGATATAGAGGGCGCGACTGGGGCTTTGCTCATGGTGGTGCACGCTACTGGGGGCACCACGGCGAGATGGCCCGCTGGCGCGAACGAGGCGGTTGGGGCGGGCGAGGTGGCTGGAATGGCCGCGACAACTGGCATGAACGTACCTTCCGCTCCGGCCTTGACCGAGGCCGCATTGGCCACGGCGGTTCTGGTGGCGGGTCCTGGGGCCACAACGGAGGTAGTGGCTGGGGTGACCGCGGTGGCTCCGGTTATGGCGGCCGTGAGGGTGGCTCGTGGGGTCGGAACAGCGGTGGCGGCCAAGGCGGCAACTGGGGCCATAACGGGGGTGGTTCCGGCTACGGCGGCTATCGGGGCGGCAACTGGGGCCACAACGGCGGCGGTCAGGGTGGAAACGGCGGGCAGGGCGGCTACGGTGGACACAACGGCAACGGTGGTGGCCAAGGATATGGCGGAGGCCAGAATGGCGGCAGTTGGGCGCGTAACGGAAACGGCCAGGGCGGCGGCTTCGGCCGTAGCGGCAATGGCATGCCGAACGGAGGCTCTTACGCCCATGGAGGTGCCGAAGCTCATGTCCCCAGCGGACGTGGCTATGGCTTCAGTGCATCACCAGGTGGCGGCTACGGGCAGCAAGGAAGAAGTTCGCAGGGCTGGCAAGCATATAATCGAGCGCCACAGGCAATCGGACGATCCCAGCAGCCGCAACCGTATGGCGGAGGTCGATCTTTCGGGCAGGGACGCCAAGGCTATGGGATCTCTGCACCGCATGTTTACGGCGGCGGCAACTACGGCCGTTCGTACAGCGGCGGATCGAGTATCTATGGATCCCGTCCGAGCCTTGGCGGCAGCTATGGGCAGCAGTATCGCTCGCCTAACTCCGGCTACGGCTTCAGCGGCCGTTCTTACGGGGGAGGTGGCTCCGGCATAGCGCGGGCACCCTCCAGCGGCGGGTTCTTCGGCGGAGGTCGCTCCTCTGGCGGTTACAGCAATGGCGGGGGTAGCTACCGCGCTCCAAAGGCACCCAGTTACAGCAGTCACTCGTGGGGCGGAGGCGGAGGCTTCAGCGCTCCGCGCTACAGCGGCGGGGGCAGCCATTCATGGGGTGGCGGCGGTCACTCCAGCGGTGGGGGAGGCGGCCATTTCAGCGGTGGTGGCGGATCGCACTTCGGCGGTGGAGGCGGGGGACACTTTGGCGGCGGAGGCCACTCCGGCGGTGGAGGGCACTCGGGTGGCGGAGGCGGACATCACCGATAAGCAAGTCTCCCGACGACGAGAAAGAAAAAGAGCGGCAGCTCTTCACAGCTGCCGCTCTTGGTTTTTCCGGCTGTCACATCGAACTATTTGAAGACGCCGTTGCCTCGGTTCAACTCGTCCCGGTGTGCCTTGTAGTCGATCGCAGAGAGGAAGGCTGCGGCACCGAGAGAATTGCTCTCTCTGCTTGCTCGAATCGCAGCAGATACTTTGTCGATTCCATCCGCCTGGGGGCAGACCCAGACGATCGCGAAGGTGCCGGGCGCGCTGGTGTGCACAGCCGGAACATCGATCTCGTACTCGACGATGGTTCCGTCGGCCAGCTGTTTTTCGAGAAGCGGCACGATGAAATTCTTGCTCAAGTGCTCCACCGCATCGTCGGGTGCATCCGGCTTGAGGGTGTAGAACGCCACCTGCACGTACCCGTTCTTGTATGCGCCGGGTTTCCAGTTGTAGTAGTGACTCACATCGATGGAGTCCCAATGCTTCGTTGCGGTCTCCAGAACTGACCGGCTCGCGCCGCCTGCGCCTGAGATTTGATCCAGCACTTTCATCAGACCTGCGATCGAGGTGGAGGACCACCAGTCGTCGTGCGTGAATTCTCCGGGCGTGTGCACTACATTTTCATCATTTCCGTAACCGACGATTGTTCCATCTGCCACGGCCTTATCGAGCACCGCCTTGTCCGCATCCGCAGTCTTTTCCATTTCCGGCCAATGCGCGCGCGGGATCTCCCAGTTGGCGATATAGGTGTACATCGGCGGTTTCTGCTTCACTTCCTGAGCCTGTGCCCAAGACCCTGCTGAACACAGTGCTGTAAACGCGAAGGCACACAGCCCTGCGAACATCTTTCTCTTACTTGTCATTCGCTTTCTCCGGTTTAGCTTTCTAGCCGGCGAGCAGGGGGGAATTACCGACCGCAGCGGAGTGTACAGCCGCAATCTGATCTTTGGGAACAGATGTTTGAAGGGGTCTGCTCAGAAAAGTGGTCTTGATCCCGATCCTAAGCCTGGGAAATTTCTCTCTGCACATCCTCAATCAGCCCCCACACTCCAATTCCGATGAGTTTGGCCATCTGCGACAGATCGGCCATGTTGTGCGCGAGAAAAACCCATGCAGTTTGATTGGCTGGGTCGACCTCCCACCAGCCGCCGTAAGCGCCCGGCCAGCTGACTGTTCCCGGATTGCCGCGCCTGAACATGTCCGTCTTGTCTTGCTCCAGCACAACCGAAACGCCCAGCCCGAAGCCTCTCCCCACGGCAAAGGGCTTGCGCCCTAGGAACACGGAATTTGAGCGCTGCGCATCGGTAAGTTGATTGGTCATCATCTTCCGCAGCGTCTCCGGTCGCAGAAGACGAATACCATGCACCTCGCCATCTCCCAGGAACAGCTGTGCGAACTTCAGATAGTCATCGAGAGTGGACCACAATCCCACGGCGCCCGACTCGTACGCCATTTCCTCTGGTCTCTCTTCAACAACCACGCCTCCCCACGTCGCCCGCTTCATCAACCGGCCCTGCTCGTCGAAGCCGTATGCCGCGGCACGCCTGGGCCGCTTGTCGGGTGGGACCCAGAAGCTGGTGTCTTTCATTCCCAGCGGGTCGAAGATGCGTCGCCGAAGCACTTCACTTAACGAAGCGCCTTCAATCCGAGCGATGAGCAGTCCCAGAAGATCGGTGGAGTTGCCGTAGTACATCGCGCTGCCGGGCTGGCCGATGAGCGGAAGCTCGGCCAATCGCTGAATCCACTCGTTCGGAGGGACCTCGGAATCGATATCCCCGCCGAGCTGCTCTCGGTAAGCCGCCGACAGGGGACTGCGGTGGGGATCTCCGTAGGTCAGGCCTGAGCGGTGCGTCAACAGATCGTCAAACGTGATCTGACGTCCGGCTTCCACGGTCTCGTTCAACGGGCCGTCGGGCTTTCTCAGCACACGCATTGTTGCGAACTCCGGCGCTACACGCGCGATCGGCTCATCCAGCGCGATGCGCCCCTCATCGACCAACATCAGGGCGGCGACCGACGTGATCGGCTTGGTCATCGACGCGATCCGGAAGATGGTGTCGCGCTCCATCGGCAGCTTGTTTTCGATGTCACGCCAGCCCGCGAGGGCGAAGTGCGTCTTCCCCTGGCGGTACAGGAGAACGGCGGCACCGGCCAACTGGCCCGCATTTACCGTCTTTTGCAGAACTCTAAGCAGCTTTCCCTGATCCATTTGCAACATCCTTACATTTAATAATTGATTTATAAAATAATTACACTATAAAATCAAGAGCGTGAAAGAAGGCATTGGTAAATCCGATCAAGTGTCGAAAGCGAAGGGTGATAAGCGCGAACGCACACGTGCCACCCTTCTAGAGGCAGCCCGCCAGTTGATCCGCGAGAAGGGACACGAAGCTGCGACCCTCGAGGCCATCGCGGAGCGCGCAGGGATGACAACCGGAGCGATATATGGGAACTTCAAAAACCGCGAGGATCTGTTTATTGCCCTCGCCCAGGCATACTGGGCGCCCATCAAGCCAAGGGTGAAGGTGGGAGCCAGCTTTGCCGATGTAATGCGCGCCATCGCCGACGCCACGATTGCAGCCCTTGCAGATCGGCAGTCCGTCGCCATTGGCCGCCTGACGGGAATGGCGTACGCCATCGGCAACGAAGAGATGCGCCAGCGCGTTCTCGGCGTCACGCGTGACAGCTACGCCTTTGGCGAGGCGTGGCTGGCATCTGTCGTGCCGCCAGACGAGATCCCCATGCCCGCTGCCCAGCTTGTATGCGTTGTTCACTCCATGATCGAAGGGCTTACCTTCCAGCGGCTCCTGACGCCGGAACTTATCTCTGATGAAGTTATCCGAGCCGCTTTCGCCGCCCTTGCCAGGACGTCATCGGTCTGATGAGTCCCGCCTTTCGCGAGCCAGCTCGTTGCGGACGGATGACCAGCTTCAGCAACTACGCGAAAAGTGAGGTCAGCTCTGAGATGTACATTGTCTCATCAGCGAAGCTGAATTTTCCCTCATCGATCACCTCGCGGGCCGCGTGCAGAAAGGCCGTAAGCGCAGCACGGCTGAATCCTGAACCGAGGCTGATCCGACGAACGCCCAATTCTCCCAGCACTGTCACAGTCAACCGGTTTGCACCTTTCAGGCCCATCAGCACATTGACCGGCTTCGTCACAGACGAGCAGACGGTCCGGATCTCTTCGGCGGTCGTGAGGCCTGGCGCATAGAGCACTTCGGCCCCTGCCTTCTCGTAAGCCTGCAGGCGACGGATCGTGTCATCGAGATCACGCCGCCCGTGCAGGTAGTTTTCAGCTCGCGCCACAAACATGAAGGGGAAGGGAAGCGCACGAGCCGCTGCCGCCGCAGAAGCTATTCTCTCGACCGCGTGGTTGAACTCGTAAATCGGATCGGCCTCATCTCCAGTCGCGTCCTCGATCGATCCACCGACCAGCCCGGCCTCCGCGGCCTGGCGGATGGTCTCCGCCGCGTCTTCTGGCCGGTGTCCATAGCCGTTTTCAAGATCGGCAGCGACGGGAAGATCCGTCGCCTCCACGATCGACCTGGCGTTGGCCAGCGCCTCTGCCCGGCTCACAGCGCCAGTTCCATCCTTTCGACCCAGCGAGAAAGCGAGGCCGGCGCTCGTCGTTGAAAGCGCTTCGTACTTCAGGCTGGTGAGGATTCGCGCCGATCCTGCATCCCATGGGTTCCCAATGACAAAAGGTTTGTTGCGCTGGTGTAGGGTCTTGAAGACGACGGCCTTCTCGCTCTGCGTGAACATTGGGGAGGTCCTGAGGAAGGATTGGACAACAAGCTCTCCAGAATCATAGCCGCACTAGTCGATCGCTTGAAGAGTCTCGCCGTCTACGGCCGGAACTTGAAGGCATGAAGCCGCCTTGCATCTTTTCGGCGTGAAAAGCCTTGCTGAATCGGCATACAATTGCAGGCCAAGGCACGATCTGGAAGCCGTTCGCGTTCAGCGCACTGACCCCAACCGGACCAGCACTGAGTTGAAGCTCAGTAAATCTGCAGCATTTTGCTTTCTGGAGGCAGTCGATGATCCGCATTGGGGCGTTACTCGTACTCTCTCTCTCTCTTACTGTTCCCGGGCTTGCTGAACGCGTAAGCGTGGCGCAGCTGGAGACGATTCTGGCCAACGCTGACAGTGAGCAGGACAACGCATTTGCCGCGCGCCTCGCTACTCTGGAGCTCAGCGAGCGCTTCAACTCTGAGCGCCTTCAGCATTGGAAGTCGTCGCTTCCTGGCGTCCGCTCGCAGCGCGCCCTCGTCGGACTTGCCGATCGCTCAGCGTTCCTTAACCCGCCAGATAGCGAGGTTCAGGGCAGACCTGTTCCCGACCTAGCAGAGCAGAGACGCATTATGGCGCGGGTTGCAGCCTATGTTGGCAAGGCAATTCCCCAGCTGCCGCGCTTCTATGCTTCTCGCGCTGTCACGCATTTCGAAGACAATCCATCGGACACTCGCAGCGCAGAATGGACAGGGACTGATTCGTTGCGCGCCATTCGCATTTCCAGAACTGCCGTGCTCTACCGTGATGGCGAGGAGGTGCTCGAGCCGGGATTGTTTAAGGTTGACGCTCATCCGTCGGAATCGGCGGGCAAGGGAAACGAGGCGGGACTCAAAACCTGGGGAACCTTCGGTCCCATCCTCGGCCTCGTTCTCGTCGATGCGGCTCAGAACAAGCTGGAGTTTGCTCGCTGGGAACATACATCGTCTGACATGACAGCGGTGTTTCAATACGCGGTCCCGAAAGCCCGTTCTCACTATGAGGTTCGCTACTGCTGCGTGGCCTCTTCTTTCGGCCTTGAGAGAAAGCCTTTTTCTGAGATGAGCGCCTATCGCGGCGAAATCGCGGTCGATCCCTCAACGGGGGTTATCCAGCGACTGAGTATCGAAGCAGCGCTCGATGGCGGCGATCCGATCTCTCGCGCGGCGCTTGTCGTCGAATATGGCCCTGTCGAAATCGGTGGGGTTTCCTACATGTGCCCGACTCGAAGCGTTTCGATCTCCCTCGCTCAAACGGTCCGCAAGATGCAGGACACCACCGGCCGCTCATGGACGGTGATGGGGCCTCAGCAGCTTCTGCTGAACGATGTCAGCTTCTCGCAGTATCACTTGTTCCGTTCAGACTCGCGTGTGCTGAGCGCCGATGAAGAGCGCGCTGAGGGGCTCGCTCCTGACGCCACGTTGCCCACACCAGATCCTGCCGAGATGCTTCCCGCCGAAGAGGAGCTTGCTGACAGTACGGCCCAAAAACCGGCAGAACTCGCCTCAGCGTCGACGCAGACGGCCTCGGCCCCGCCGGTTAATGCAGAGCCGCAGGAGATCACCACGGCGAAGGCATCTCACGTCCCGGATTTCCCCGAACAGTTATCCGACCAGTCTGCAGCCGGAGCTCAGGCAGACGATCTCACGCTGCGCGTCAGTTCCCGCCTGGTCGAGGTGAACGTGGTGGCTCTCGACAAAAAGGGTCATCCGATCACGGATTTGAAAGCCCAGGATTTCGAAGTGTACGACAACGGCGTGAAACAGAACGTCAGTTCGTTCCTTCAGACTAGTGCGGAAACTGCTCCACAGGCCGATGCCAGAAATCCAGCCATTGTGCCGGCGGAGTTCTCCAATCACGCTCCGCAAAACCTGCAGGCGGCTCGAAATCAGGAGAACGCGGTCATCCTGCTCATCGACTCCAGCAATCTCAGCTTCGGGGATTTCACCGACGCGCGACAGCAGATGCTGCGCTTTTTAAGGACCGTCGCACCTAACGAGCGCGTAGCTCTCTACACGATGAAGTACCACGGCTATCAGGTCCTGCACGAAGCGACTACGGATCACGAAGCTCTCGCTACGCAGCTTGCTCATTGGAAGCCTGACGGACAGGATGTGGCGAACGCACAGGATGAAGAGCAGCGCAATCGCCAGCAGATCGAAACGGTTCGCAGTCCTGAAGATCAACTGAGCGTGAACGGCAGCTACACGATGGATACGAGCACGCAGCAGGAAGCGCTCGATCCCAAGCTGCGCGAACTTGGCAGCCGTCCGGGTCCGACGTCGCTGGGCATCCTCGTTGAAGTTGCACATCATCTCAATGCCGTCCCCGGCCACAAAAACCTTATCTGGGTCACCAGCGACAACGCGCTTGCCGACTGGGACAAGCTTTCCTACGATCTGGACAAGGGAAGCAAGTTCATTGAGCCCATCGCTCTGCGTGCACAGGAAGCTCTGAATAATGCCCACGTAAGTATTTTCCCGCTCGATGCCTCGCGACTGGAAGCGGGTGTCGTTACCGCTGAAATCGGCCGCCGCAACGTGGAGCTGACGCCGACATTTCAGCGCCCCGTCCTCCTGGAGCATGAACTCGAGGGTGCGGAGGCCACCGCGGGGATCGATACCAATCCTTTGATTCAGAATCGCCAGTGGGGCAATGGCAGCCGCCTGGCCGCCGCAATGGAGCAGGATATCCATCCAATCCAGGGAGTTTTCCGCGAAGTGGCCGACGCTACGGGCGGTCGGACCTTCCGCCGCTCCGGCAACATCATCGGCGAACTCAATGCAGTCGTTGCTGACGGCCATGCGAACTATCTGCTCGGTTTCTCACCCAGCCAGCCGGCGGATGACCAATACCACCTGCTTAGGGTCAAGCTCATCGGCCATCACGATGCAACGGTGCGGTTCCGGTCAGGCTATCAGTACGACAAGGAAGCTGCTTCGCTCAAGCAGCGTTTTGCTAAGACGGTGTGGCAACCAGTCGATGCGAGCGAGATCGGCGTAACTGCGAAGGTCGTCAACGATGCAGAGGGCAACGCCCTCCGAGTGACTGTTGCTGGCTCGGATCTGGCTCTCAAACAGCAGAACTCAACATGGGCCGGCAAACTCGACATATTTCTGGTTCAGAGAGATCAAGAGGCTCTTCGCGCCAAAGTCTCAGGTCTGACGGTCGGACTGCATTTGAAACCTGTCACTTACGAACGCGCCCTGAAGCAAGGCCTCACCTTCGACCAGCGCATCGAGTCAAAGCAACTGGAAGGGTCACTGCGTGTCGTCGTAGTCGATGTGACCTCCGGCCGCATCGGATCAGTAACGGTGCCGTCCCATGCGCTCGTAGCTTTGCGTTGAGGCTGGCAGGGCACGGTCAGAACGCCGATAAGCATGATTGGAGCTTTGTCGTGATCGCTGTGGAAACAGGTGAACTTACAATCCCGTCGGGGATGAAGATGCGAGCGGCGATGGCGCTTGCGGTGATCGCCGATGTTGTACAGATGGCGATCTTCCCGTTGGTCATCGAGGGCGCGGCCTCACCCGTCGACGACGTTTTCGATCTCGGGATGGCGGGAATTCTAACTTATCTGCTTGGATGGCACTGGGAGTTTGCGCCATCGTTCCTCGGCAAACTCGTGCCTGGAGTCGACCTCGTCCCTTTGTGGTCGCTTGCGGTTGCGAATGTCTGGCGCAAGTCAAGAAATATTGAGAGCGGAGATACGCCCCAGCGCCATCAGGCACCAGTGATTGAAGGAGAGCCGATCCGCAAGAAGTAAGCCAACTTCAAGAATTCATGGCCGGATTGGGTGATAAAAGGGCGCGACGATGAATAGCGCAATGGCGATTGCGGCAAGGATTGCGAGCGCAATCAAGCTGTAGATCAGCTTTAGATTGGCGCCTTGCATGGGTTCTTCCGGATCGTCGCCTGCTTCGGGTTTCGGTTTGTAATCATTACTCATACTTCAGTGATTCCACCGGATCCATCTGGGCTGCGCGGGTCGCCGGCACCGTACCAAATACCACTCCTACTGCTGTGGCTGCTGCAAGTGCGATCACTACAGACCACATCGAGATGGGCAGGGAGTAGTCCGAGAAGAGCCGAATCGAAAGCGGAACTGCGAGACCCACGAAGCACCCCACCAGCCCACCCGCCAGCGAAATAATCACTGCCTCGGCCAGAAATTGAAGCTTAACCTCGCGGTAAGTTGCTCCCAGCGCTTTGCGTATGCCTATTTCGCGGATTCGGGACCGTACATTCGCCAGCATGATGTTCATGATGCCTACACCGCCTACAGCCAGGGTCACAGCAGCGACCATCACCAACACAGCGATCAAGGCGATTGAAATACGGTCGGCCATCGAGAGCAGTTCTCGCAGGTCGAAGCTCTTGTAAACAGAGCTTGGCCGGTGGCGACCCTGGACGATCCGCTGGATTTCACGCGTCGCATCCGGGACCTCATCCATGCTCCGGATGCTGAAATACAGCTGCTTCACATTGTCGGTTCCAGTGATGTAGCGAGCCACAGAGAAGGGAATCAGGATGGTCTGATCCGCAATCTCGGTCTGTCCAAAAGTGTCGACGCTCTCTTTGAAAGTCCCCACGATTGTGAAGGGGATGCCTAAGATGGAGAACTGTTTCCCGATAGCTTCCTCGGGGCTGCCAAACATCTCGCGAGCAAACGGGACCGTCACTACCGCGCACTTGATGTGCGCATTCTCATCCTGCACATCGAAGAACCGTCCGGCCAGCACAATCAGGTTGCGAACGTCTCGGTATTGAGGGCTGACGCCGAGCACCAGTGTGTCTTTGACCACCCCGCCGCCGAAGCTGATGCGGTCGTGCGATTGGAGAACCGGTGATGAAGCCACCACGCTCGGAACGGCGGCCAGCACAGCTTTCTCGTCGTCGCGTGTCAGAAAGTCGTTGTAGACGACTTTCTCCGCGCCCACCGCGCCACCGCCTGAATACTCAACTTCGACCTGATTGGTGCCGATCTTCTGAATCTCGTTCAAGATGAACTGCCGTCCGGTCAGGCCAATCGTGACAACAAGGATCACGGACGCCGTTCCGATCACCATGCCGAGCGCTGTCAGCGCGAAGCGCAGCTTGCTGGCAGCGAAACTGTCGATTGCCAGCTTGAGAATCTCGCTCAACATCATGGTGCGGCGAGCGCTCAGCAGCGTCTGCTGGAAGGAACTGTTGCGCGTCTGTTCTAGAACAGGATTCATTGCTTCCTACAGGATAGGATGCGCCACTGGGGAGGTCCGCTCCAGCACAATAGTCAGCGGCTCGAGGTGGCTACGCTGATGCCTGCGCACGCGATGCACAGGAGCGTTTCTTTCGCCGGCTGTTGCCACCCCCCCGGACGTCTATTGTTTATCGTACTTCTCCAGCCACTTCAGCTCTTCTCGCACCTTGATATAACCATGCCAGGGATTCTTATCCAGGCCGTGGCCTTCACCCGGCAGGACCAGAAACGTGTGCGGAATCCCCAGTGATTGCAACGCCCGCTCCATAGTCTCCCCTTCAAGATAGGAGACACGAACGTCCGCTCCGCCTTGCACCAGGTGTGTGGGTGTTCTCACCTTATCGAATTGAAACAACGCGGCCTCTGACTGGTAGAGCTGAGGATTCTCCCAGGGCCGACCACCCAGATACCATGCGTCGTCCCACGTCATGTCGTCGTTGCCCCAGTTGGCTGCGTGCTCAACGGCGCCAGCGCCCGTCACGGCTGATTTGAACCGCGTGGTTTGCGTGATGAGCCAATTCGTCATGTAGCCGCCGTAGCTGTATCCGCCGATCGCCAGATGATCAGGATCTGCATGGCCGTCTTTTACCAGAGCATCTACGCCAGCAAGAATGTCGCGCCCAGGCTTAGAGACCAGATGAGGCTCGATGCCGAGCATGAACTCATCTCCGTAGCCAGATGATCCCCGGTAGTTCGGGCGGAACACCAGCCAACCGTCTGAGGCGGCCAGAGTCGCCCAGTCATACCAGTTCGCGCCAAAGAGATTACCGTCCGCATCTGCAGGGCCACCATGGATGAACGTGAACATCCGCAGATGCTTCGAGTCTTTCTTGCCTGGAGGAAAGATCAGGACACCCTCAACAGCTTGCCCGTCGTCTGACTTCCACGTGTACGGCTCCCACTCCGGCTGTGCACGCTCAGCAAATATTGGATTGAAATTCGTCAGCTTCTTCAGCTTGTCTGGGTGCGCCGGATCCGCCATGAGATAGACCTGCTGGGGATCGTTGATCGCTGAAAAACGCACCAGCCAAGCGCTCGCATTGTGTGCCGGTTCCAACCCTGCGTATGTCCCTGGCATGCCAGGCAGTTTGGTGGCTTTGTCCCCTTCGATCAAGTAGGGCTGTGCCGCCGTACCTTTCAGGCCAACCGCCAATTCACGGCCGTCTGGGAGCAGCGTGTACTGTTCAAACGAACCGTCAAACGAAGATCCGAGCCGTTCTACCTTCCCGGATGCGGCCTCCATCCGGTACAACCGTCCCTGCACATCGCGGTATTTGCCCTCGATCGAGCCATTCGCCGCGTTCACGGCAAAGTGAAGCCACCGGCCATCGCTCGACCATCGCAGGTTCGACTCCATTGCCACATTGTGGGTAAGCTGCTTCGGCGTGCCACCCTCGCCGCTGACCAGGAACACTTCGTAATCCCCAGGATTCTCAATCCGTTTGTGAATGGGCTCAGTGAGGAAAGCGATCTGCTTCCCATCAGGCGTGGGAGCTATTTCCGCGATTGACACGTCGGCCTTTGCGATCATCGACGCGCCTTCCGGAAGTTTTGCTGATGGCTCGGCATCGCCTGCAGCTTTACCGGGAGTCTCCTTCGCCAACGGCATTGCCACAGCTCTAGACAGAGCCGGTGCAATTGCAATCTTCAGCAGCAAGTCTCCGCGGTATTGCTCCCGCCACCGCACGACATCTTTCCATTCGTCGTTCTGCTTGTCTTCTTCGTCGTGTGTCTGCGGGGCTTTGGCCGAGATGTAAATCGCAGATCCATCCGGCGCCCATGCAAACGCGTGCACGTCCAGCTTTTCCTTGTAGAGAGGAAGCGCCTCGCCACCTGAGGGAGATATTAGCCATACGCGATTCGGCTTCTCGGTGTCTGAATCTGTCGTATCGCCTGACGGAGCGCGATCGGAAGAAAACGCGACCCATCTGCCATCCGGACTCCACTGCGGACGCTCGTCAGTGCCTGAGCGCGTCAGGGGTTTCAAGCCCTCTTTCTCTGTCCAGATCCACAGATCATGCCGGAAATTATTTGCCTTCCAGTCCGGAGCCTCTGCGGCGATCACCGCTGCCGAAGCATCTGGCGCCAGGCTCGTACCCGTGATCTCAGTTGTGTTCATGAACTCATCAAGAGTGATGGTGGGTTTCTGGGCAGCTAACGACAGGGCCGAGAGGATGCAAGCAGAACTGCCAAGCACGGTCAGGATGCGATGGGAAGGCATATACGCACTATAAATTGCGGAAAGCAGGTCAAGTTCGAAATGGGATGACTGCTCTTCAATGCGTTTTGAAACGCTTGATGTGGGCCGGCGTCAGCCTGGATCCGGGCTTCACATCTCCGTGATCATCGAGTTCGCTCCAGCCGGAGTTGGCGATGTAGTAAAAGTCGTTGTCGACGAAGACTCCATGGGTCGGATCGCCCAGCGTCGGAGTGTTTCGCTCAATGAGGCTGCTCGAAACAACGCTTGTCATTGCTGCGTCGAGCTTGACTCGAATCACACGCTCTGGCGAGGTTCCGTTCTGAACGAGGTAGAGGGATCCGCGATAGAAGTACAATCCATCTACGCCGTTCAGCGCGGTATCTTTGGAGACAAGCCACTTCACGCTGCCTGAGTCCAGATCGAGGAGGCCGATGCCCCTCAGGTAGTCAGGAACGAGCGCGTGCTTCCCCTCTGGAAGAATTGCTGGAGTCTGGGGCGAGATGAAGTCCGATCTATTTATTAACTGGAGCTTTCCATCTCTCAGGCGGTATATGCCGCCCTTCTCGCCATCGCTGACGATCGGATCGCCTTTCGTATCCAGAGCCATGTCCCCAAGCGCAGTGCCCGGAGGTCCTTCAACTCTGTGAACCAGCTTGCCCGACTTGAGGTCGAAGCAGAGAACGGCAGACTTGCCCCAATCAGCTTTTGGAGCTGACGTGAAACCATCCAGAGCAACCTCCGTCGCCCATACGAGCTTTCGTGCGCTGTCTATTTTGATCGCAAGCATCGGCCAGCCGGTGGGAGACGCAGCAAAATCTGTGGCGGCGCCGTTCTCACTTACACGGATGATTTTCTTTTCCAGAACGCTGGTGATGAGGAACGCCCTTGACGCCGGATCGTAGCCGATGTCTTCTGCGACAAGCCCCGGGTCGGACAGACTGAACGCAGGATCAGCGGCTGAAATGACGCTCTTGTTCCGGGCAAACTTTTCGAGAACGCTCTTGTAGCGAGGCGACATTGCAAGCGGCCCGAATATCTTGTTGCTACCGTCGAGCATTCCGTCATCCATCTGCCCCATGTCAGCGAAATTCATCAGCGCATCCAGCGCTTTTTCGGTGTTACCCGCTTCCATGTATCCGCGCGCGACGGACAGGATGGCGCTGGGGTAGTTGTTGAGCAGCGTTCTGACTTTGAGCGCTTCACGCAGGTAGCCGGCGTGATCTCCGGCCTCGCGGGCAACATGTGCCTCTTTGCGAAGAGTGGCAAGTTGATCCCGCGCGTTGGGCACTGCTGGTTGTGCAGCTACCAGCAATCCGAAAATCAGAATTATCCGAATCATGCGAACCGGATTCTACCTGCCCTGGCGCAGCGGTTTACTCTTTTCTGTGACGAAGCGTTCATTTCAAGAGGCCGAATAGCGAGGACTTTTCGATGCGCCTAGATGCACACCAGCACTACTGGAAGTACAGCACTGCTGACTACGGCTGGATCAGCGACAACATGGCTCCCCTGCGCCGCGATTTTTTGCCTCAGGATCTGCAACCGCTCCTGACTTCGGAGGGATTCGACGGGTCGATCGCAGTCCAGGCGCGACAAAGTCTTGAGGAAACGCGCTGGCTTCTGGAACTCGCAGCCCACAACGATATCGTCAAAGGCGTAGTTGGGTGGGTCGATCTCCGTTCTCCCGATCTGACCGCGCAACTGCACCAGTTCGCACAAGACCCGAAGCTGGTGGGTGTCCGCCACGTTGTGCAGGACGAGCCGAACGACGACTTTATGCTGCTTCCGGACTTCCGTCGCGGGATTGCCCGTCTCCGGGAGTACGATCTCGCATACGACATTCTGGTTTTTCCGCGGCAGCTTCCGGCGGCCATCAAGCTTGTGCGCGAATTCCCGGATCAGCGCTTCGTCCTCGACCACATCGCGAAACCGCCGATTGCAGAAGGCCGGATAGCACCCTGGGATCGCGATATCCGGGAACTTGGCAAGTCTGCGAATGTCTATTGCAAGCTTTCTGGAATGGTTACGGAGGCTCGCTGGCACGACTGGAAGGCGGAAGATTTCCGGCCCTATCTCGATGTGGTGCTCAACACCTTTTCCCCGGCCCGCCTCATGATAGGTTCAGACTGGCCTGTATGCACCGCCTCAGCCCCATACAGCCGCACCATGGCGCTGGTTCGCGATTACATTGCCAAGCTGACGCTGGATGAACAGCGAATGATTCTGGGTGAAAACTGCGCCAGCTTCTATCGCGTCAAATAGCCGAATTTATGAGCTAAATCTTGATGTTTCGCGGAGTCTCACTTGGCCACAGAGCTCGATCGGATTTCCGCCAGTGTCGAGGAGCCCGAACTTCCCGAGAGCCTTTCGGGTCGCGCGCTGCGCGGCGGGATGATCATCGGCACCGCGCAGCTCATTCGTATCGGGCTGCAGTTCTGCTCCGTGATCGTGCTATCGCGTTTGCTCTCGCCGCAAGATTTTGGCCTGGTTGGCTGCGTTACACCCGTGATCACCTTCGTCGGTCTGTTCCAGGACCTGGGGTATGGACAGGCAGTCGTCCAACGCCGTGAAATATCGCAGAATCAGATATCATCGCTTTTCTGGATTACGGCCGGCCTTGGCCTTGCCTGCTCACTCGCAGCGGCCCTCGCCAGCCCTGCGGTGGCATGGTTCTTTCACGACAGCAGGCTCGTTCTACTCACCATTACCTTGAGCATCTCTCTCTTATTCGGCAGCCTCGCGGCGGTGCCAAGCGGGCTGCTGAACAGGCGCTTGAACTACCGCGGTCTTGCCATCTCTGACGCTTCCGCCGCCGCCATTGGGCTGGCATCCGCGATAACCTCAGCCTTGCTCGGGTTGCATTACTGGTCTCTGATTGTTGCCGCACTGGCAGCGAACCTCTTTACGACTGTCAGCTACTGGAGCTTCGCGCGCTGGCGGCCTGACCGCCCAAGCTGGAAATTTGTAGACCGAGAGACCGGACTCTTCGGTGCGAACCTCACCGGTTTCACATTCGTCAATTACTTCTCCCGGAATCTCGACAACGTTCTGATCGGCCGGAAACTCGGAACCCTGGCCCTGGGCTACTACGACCGAGCTTTCAAGCTTCTCAGTTTTCCTATCCAGCATCTGAACGCGCCGCTGTACAGCGTGATGACGCCGCTGCTGAGCCGCGTTCAGGATGACAAGCCACGCTTCCGCGCGATGTTTCTCCGCGCAGCCGGCCAACTCACATTCTTTGTCGTGCCGGCAATGGCCGCACTGGTCTCTGTTTCGCACGACTTCGTGCTTCTCGTGTTCGGTCCGCGCTGGGAGCAGGTCGCACCCATCTTTTTCTACCTGGGGATTGCGGGGATGGTGCAGCCACTGACCAACGCCACGGGATGGATCCTCATCGCACAGGGCCGGACTGATGTCATGTTTCGGCTGGGCGTCGCGACGTCTCTAATCACCGTCACTTCGTTCTTCGTCGGGCTTCACTTCGGCGGCGCAGTGGGTCTCGCGGCTGCGTATGCTATTGCCGAATCCGTCATCAAGGCTCCGATCCAGTATGCGGTTTTGAACAGAGTGGGGCCGGTCTCAGCGGGCGATCTGTGCCGGCTCCAGGTTCCGCTTGTGCTGGCGGCCGGGTTTACGCTGGCGATCGTCGCTTTTGTGCTTCGCGGAGCGCTGGGGATGCAGGGAATCCCGGTCATTGTTTCCGCTCTCTTTGTTTCTTTTGGCTCGGCGTTCTTCGTTACAGTGATCCGTCCTCAGGGGAGGGAAGTGCTGGGGGAGACTGCGATGCTCGTCCAACGGCTGATCGGTTAAGAAGTCCGGGCTCCATGGCGTGCAACACCCTGCTGGTTCCCGCCCGGAACCCGTCGTGCTGTGAAGCGGATTCGCGATTATCATAGAGGGAGTGCGGAAGTGGTGAAATGGCAAACACACTAGCCTTAGGAGCTAGCGCCGAAAGGCTTAGGGGTTCAAGTCCCCTCTTCCGCACCAACGTAGAAATCAGAAGGATCAGCGAGGGTCAGCCGACATGGCTGGCCCTTCGTTTTTTCCTTGGATCGTCCCGTTGCGCCATTCGAATTGTGAAGAAATCTTCGCCTTTTGTTCGCCTATACTGATCATGTGTGGAACCTGCCCGACTCCCGCGTCTGCGATTACACGGTGAAGTGCAAGGGTTGCGGAGAGAACATTCCTGCCCCCGTCAGAACGATGCCCGACACCTGGATCGTGACGGTTTGTCCGCTGTGCGGGAGCCGCAGAGCCTACCTTCCGCCCGACATCTTCCGCGGCAGACTGTCGCACCTGCTGTTCCTGAGGAAGCCGGTCCGGGCTGAGCGGAGGACTCTGTGATGTGCGAATGAAGAGAGCCATTTCCCGGGAGGAGCAAGACCGGAGCCGGGGAAGTGAGGACAGGTTTGCTTCCACTGTGGTGATTGCGGCGGCCATCATCGCTGCTGTTCGGCTGGCTCGTGACGACATTGGCAGACCCTCGCCAGGATCACGGCCAAGGTTATGGACTGTGTGGCTCTCCAGGGCGATCCTGAAGGCTGTGATCAGGTGAGGAGAATCCGACAGCGAGACGATTCGCTGCAGCTGCTACTTCGAGGCAAAGGCAGCCTCTGCACTGGTGTCGAACGAAGAGTCTGGTGGGAGAGTGACGGTTGCTTCCCTGGTTTTAAGGTCGCTGTTCAGGTGGGGATGACACGATTGCCAGCGGTCATTGAACTGGTGGAACCACAGGCCGACAACCTCAACTGGAACATTGCCTTCGACACAATACGGACATCCAGACATACGAACCATCCGTTAACTGAGTCAGTCACTGCGCTTATTGGTGGCTGCGACTCTATAGTGCAGCCCGAACTGTGAGGGTTTCATTTCCACGACGTTAAGTTTGTCTGAACTCAGCTGCCGCCCTTCGGATATCGCGGAAGCTGGACTGAACTATGACTTCGCATGGGCGGCACGCTGTCGAGAAAATCCGCCTGTATCCAAACCTTGTAAGCTGTAGGTACTATGCCTCCTACCCCGCAGCAGCCGCAGATGAATGTCGTCCAGACGCCGGATTACCGGGAGACCTATGCCAACAGCGTACAAGTGCGCGTGAGCGTTTGGGATTTCTCGCTGGTCTTTGGCCTCGCCTCCAGTGACAGCCCCGATCAGGTGACAATCCGCAATCACCAGGCCATCTTTCTCAGTCCCCAACAGGCCAAGGCTCTCTGGAACGTTCTTGGGCAGAACCTTTCGCAGTATGAGCAGGCATTCGGCACTCTGAATCTCGAGCCGCAGAACGTGAACTTTCCCCAAGGTTCGGTCAACTAGCCGCCGGCAGAACCTGCTCTGGAAGAACCGCTTTTGTGAATTGATGATTGGCCGATTGAGAAGAGTGGGATGTCCACACGATCGCTTCTGAAACACATTTTGGAGCCGCGCCTGGATGCGCCGTTTCCGCTGTGGATGATCTTTCCTGTCATCTTTGCGGCCCTCTATGCGAGTCACTTCACTCTGCTTCGGCTGCCGTACTACTGGGATGAGGCGGGGTACTACATTCCTGCAGCATGGGATTTCTTCCGAACCGGATCGCTGATCCCAACCACAACCCTGTCCAATGCGCACCCGCCGCTGCCAAGCCTTTATCTCGCGCTCTGGTGGAAGCTCTCGGGCTTCTTTCCTGAAGTTACGCGGGAAGCCGTTCTCATCATTGCCTCACTCGGACTGCTCGCTGTGTGGCGGTTGGCACAGCGTCTTTCGGGGTCTGGCGCGGTTGCGTTCTGGACGGTGCTGCTGACGGCAATCTATCCGGTCTGGTTTGCGCAGAGCACTCTTGCACAGGCCGACATCTTTGCCGCTACGTTCAGCCTGTGGGGACTTGTTTACTCACTGCCTGAGGGCAACAGGCGACCATTGCTGGCTGCCATCTACTTCACCGCTGCTGTTCTTTCGAAGGAGACTGCAGTTGCGATACCGTTCACTCTCGCAGCCTTCGACACGGCGAAGGCGCTCCGTTCGGGAGAGCCCGACCGAATCAATCGGTTGAAGGAGGCGGGGTGGCTCATGAGTTGCGCATTGCCGCTGATCGGATGGTACAGCTGGCACTACGCGAAGACCGGGTTTGTGTTCGGTAATCCGGAGTTTTTGAAATACAACGCTGGGGCGAACTTCTCTCCTGTCCGGTTTCTCGCGGCTTTCGGCCACAGGCTCATGCATCTCACCGCGCACATGAACATGTTTGTTCCTGCGTTGCTAACAATTGCCGCGCTTATGCTGAACCCGAGGCTCGACAGGAATGGCAGGGAAAGGCCTCACATCAGCAAGGCGGCGCTCTGGCGAATCTTCTTTGTACTACTCGTCAACGCGCTTTTCTTCAGCGTTCTGGGAGGAGCACTGCTTACCAGATACTTGCTCCCGATATATCCGCTTGTTCTTCTTGTTGCGGTGTCCACCTTCGCGCAACGCGTACGGTATTGGCCGTCTTTCGCCGTGCTTTCAGCCGGGGCGTTTATCGCGGGATTATTCATCAACCCGCCATATCGCTTCGCGCCTGAGGACAATCTGGAGTATGCCAGGGTCATCCGCCTGCATATGTCGGGCATCGCGCAACTCAATAAGCAGTTCCCGGGCTCAACTGTGCTTTCCGCATGGCCTGTTACCGACGAGCTGAGCAAACCGGAACTCGGCTATGTGAAGACGCCTTACCAGGTTTACCGAATCGAGAACTTCACTCCGGAACAGATCGAGAGGGCATCTGCTGATTCCGGCGGGTATTCTTCCGCGCTGGTGTTTTCAACGAAGTACGATCCGTCAACGAGGCTCCTGAGCATGGGGCCGAAGAGCGAGGCGCTTGATCAGCGTTATTTCGGACTGCATCACGACATGCCTCCTGAGGCTATCGCGCTCCGGCTTCATGGGACGCTGATCTGGAAGCGCGACGACCACAATCAGTGGATCGCTTTGCTTCGATTCAACCGCCAATTTGAAGCTGGGCTGCAGGTACCTGAGCCTGTACGTTAGTGCTTCGGCAGACTGGTTGAATCGCTGCGAGGCATGAGTGAAACACCTATAATCAGGCTGTAGTGGCCCATATCTTCCCATTTCGACCAGCTCTATGGCCGGCTCGCGTAATCCTCGCTTTGATTGTCGGCATGACTCTGTTACAGGCCCCTCCATGCAGGGGACAGCTGAGACCGGCTGATGCCGCCACCGCTGGCAGAAATCGCATCCTCCTAGTCCTTCCCTTCGACAATGGAACCGGCCAACTGAATCTGGAATGGATCCGCGAGGCAGCCCCGTCCATCGTTGATGCACGCTTCACTTCAGCCGGATTCGCACCGATGAGCCGTCCTGATCGCATGTACGCGCTCGACCATCTTGGCCTGCCGCAGCAGTTTCAGCCGTCTCGCGCAAGCGCTCTGAAGCTCGCCCAGACTCTCGATGTGGATTCCATCATCGTCGGCAGCTATCGCCTCGAAGGAGCCGGAATCATTGCGGAAGCTCGTGTTCTCAACGTGCCCCATCTGCACATGAGCGACGCCGTAATGGCGCGCGGGGAGATGAAGGACCTCATCGCCATCTTCGATTCGCTGGCATGGCGTTTGACTCGCATCATGGATCCGGGGTTCAGCGTCGCGCAGGAAACATTCCTTGCTGCTGGCGCCAATCTTCGCCTGGATGCTTTTGAGCAGTACATTCGCGGAATCTCCGAGCCAGACCAGCAGGAAAGGGCTCGGCATCTCAAGAAGTCAGTCGAGCTTAGCCCCAATTTTGGTCCCGCCTGGATGGCTCTGGGACGCGAAGATTTTAATGCTCAGAAATATGAAGAAGCCGCCGCATCATTCGCGCATCTCGGCCCCAATGATCCGGATGAACTTGAAGCCAGCTTCTATCGCGGCCTCTCCCTTCTTTACTTCGGCGCATACTCACAGGCACAGGAAGCCTTCGCAACCGTCGGGAGAGAGCTTCCGCTCGCTGAAGTGCTCAACAACGAGGGAGTGGCCGTAAGCAGGCAGGGGAAGGACGCAACAGGCCTCTTCGTGCAGGCTGCCGCTGCAGATCCCAACGCAGCCGATTACCACTTCAATCTCGCCGTCAGCCTCAAGCGCCACGGTTCCGCTGTCAACGCCAGCAATGAGCTAATTCAGACGCTCAAGCTCCGTCCCAATGACACGGAAGCGCAGAAGCTGCTGACAGCTTGGAAAGCGCCTGCCTCAGCAGACGCAGAAAGTGATTCTGAAACCCTCGAGCGCATTATCCGGACATTCGACGCTGGGGCGTTCAAACAAGCCGCGCAGGTCATGGACTCAATGGAGGCGACGCGCCTGGCCGCCCTTCCTGCGCACTCGCGTGCCTTGAAGCTCGCCGGGCGCGCGAAAGAGTATTTCAATCGCGGGCTGCTTCTTGAAGCTGAACGGCTCTATCAGTCCGCTGTCGCGGACGATTCAAAGCTTGCTGAGGCCCACGCCGGGCTCGCAGCGGTCAGGGAGCGAACCGGCGATGCAGCCTCTGCCCGTAAAGAAGCGAATGAGGCGCTTCAGATCACGCCATCCGCCGATGCGTATCTGGTTCTGACACGTCTCGACATCGCTGAGAATCATATGGACGATGCCAGCCGGGAAATCAACGAGGCCTTAAAACTCGATCCAGCCAGCCGACCAGCTCAGGAACTAAACCGCGAGATCGCGGCGAGAACAGGGAAGAGACAGTAACGATCCGGGGGAGCAAAGCCATGCGAGAGCTAGTGCGTGGATTGAAGTTCCACAAAGTTCCGAGCCTGCTGATTTTCATCGGTTTTGTTTTCACCGCTTTGGCGAGAGCGACATCACAGCAACCCATAGTCGAGAAGCTGATTCTCGATGAGACCATTCAGCCAGTGAGCGCCGCGATGCTCGATCGCGCCATTGCACGAGCCAACTCCACCAATGCGGCGGCCCTTCTTGTCCAGATTGACACCCCAGGCGGCCTTGTCACGTCGATGCGTTCCATGGCGGGAGCAATCCTCAGCTCCCGCATCCCTGTCATCATTTATGTAGCTCCGGCCGGAGCACGGGCGGGCTCGGCTGGATTTTTCCTGCTTGAGGCTGCTGACGTTGCTGCCATGGCGCCCGGGACTAATGCCGGAGCGGCGCACGTTGTTTTCGAGGGCAGCAAGCCAGACGAGACACTAAGCCAGAAGATTGAGAACGACGCCGAAGCATTCATGCGTTCCTATGTCTCCCGGCGTAACCGAAATACCGAAGCTGCGATCGCAGCTGTGGCCTCCTCCAAGTCGTACACCGCGGAAGAAGCACTCAGCCAACACCTCATTGACCTGATTGCTCCCAGCGACACTGAATTGCTCAACGCTGTTGACGGCCGCCAGATCACGCGCATGGACGGAAGCAAGCAAGTGCTTCACACGAAGAACGCACGCATCGAATTCGTGCAGCCGACCTTGCGCGAGAATCTCCTCACCTGGCTCGTGAATCCGAACATCGCGCTCCTCCTGCTCGTCGGAGGCGCTCTGCTCATCTATCTCGAATTCAATACGCCCGGTACTATCGTCCCCGGTGCGTTAGGCACCCTCATGGTGCTGCTGGGCATCTTCGCGCTTGATCTTCTGCCGATCCGCTTCACCGCTGTCATGCTGCTCCTTGCCGCGTTCGCATTGATGCTTCTCGAAGCGAAATTTGGCGGCCATGGAGTGCTGGCTATCACGGGCATCCTCTGTCTCGCCTTCGGCACGCTCACCTTAGTCGCTGCTCCGATCCCTGAGCTACGTATTAACCCCTGGGTCGCCGTGGGTGTCAGCCTCGGCTTCGGTACCATCACAGTCTTCCTTGTACATCTTGCATTGAAAGCCAAGCGCCTGAAGTCGAGACTCGGCGCCGATGCCCTTGTGGGCAGCGAGGCCTCCGCGATGGAGCCGCTCTTGCCGGAAGGGCACGTACTGGTAGAAGGAGAAATCTGGCGTGCCGTGGCCAGCGCGCCGGTTCCAGCAGGCACAAAGCTCCGCGTTGTGGGCCACGAGCAATACCTGCTGCGGGTTGCCCCAGTTGAGTCAGCCTCACAGCCACGCCCGCCGCTTGAGTTAGCGCAGGAGTAAAATCCGTCCTGAATGGGGGAAAGCCATGCCCGAGGTTTCAGTTCCGATTCTCATTGCGATCGCCATTATTGTTCTGTACCTGATCAATTCCATCAAGATTCTCCGCGACTATGAGCGTGCCGTGATCTTCAGACTTGGCCGGGCACTCCCAGTACCCAAAGGTCCCGGAATCATCCTTGTCTTTCGCCCGTTCGACCAGATGGTACGCATCTCGCTGCGCCAGGAAGTTCTAGAAGTCCCCGCGCAGGACGTTATCACTCGCGACAACGTCACCCTCAAAGTCAACGCGGTTGTCACGCTCTATGTGGTTGACCCGAACGCCGCCGCCATCAAAGTTTCCAACTACGTTTACCAGACATCACAGTTTTCGCAGACCACGCTCCGCTCAGTGCTCGGCGAAGTTGAACTCGACGAGGTCCTGAGCCACCGAGACAAGCTCAACCTTCGCATCCAGAGCATCATCGATCAGCGCACAGAGCCATTCGGCGTCAAAGTTATCTCCGTGGAAGTGAAGCAAGTCGATCTGCCTGAGCAGATGCTCCGCGCAATGGCCAAGCAGGCTGAAGCCGCCCGCGAAGCGCGCGCGAAAATCCTCCATTCTCAAGGCGAATTCGATGCTGCGCAAAAGCTGGTGGACGCTGCACAACTGTTGGCTACACAGCCGATCACGCTGCAACTCCGCTACCTCCAGACGCTCACTGAGATCGGTGTTGAAAAGAACACGACAATCGTCTTCCCGCTGCCCGTCGAACTGCTCTCGATGTTGAACAAGCTCAGCGCAGGTTCAAAGCCAGCGGAACCCCAGGTCGGCGAATCAGCATAAACGAGTGTCAAACTTCTTCGCCGAACGCTGCGCGAATCCGAGGGCATTGCATGATTCGAGATTTCAGCCGGGAAGAGTTGGAACCGGCAGGCAGCAATCACACTGAGCTAACCCTTGGCATCGGGATGGTGCTCGGCCTCGGAGCCGGTCTCCTTCTGCTCTGCATCGTCTGCTTCGCTCTCGGCTATGCCGTAGGCCATCGGTCTTCCGCGAATCAGGATGCTGCTGTTGTCATTCCTAATTCGAATTCAGCAACCTTGACCGCTAAGACCGGAACAAAGCCGGGCGCGACTCGGCAGGCAGTTTCACCGTCATCGCCGGATGCGACCGTCAGCGGGACAGATGCTACGAAATCTTCCACGGGTATTTCACAGGATGGGTCGTCACAACCGGCGACCGCGCAATCTGACGTGCCAATTCGCGTGCAGCCTGCCACCTCTCAGGTTCAGGGATGGATGGTGCAGATTGCCGCGGTCTCCCACACTGAGGATGCCGATGTACTTGTGGGTGCATTGCGCAAGCGCGGATACTCAGTTACTGAGCGTCGCGAACTAGGTGACAATCTCATTCACGTGCAAACCGGCCCGTTCACCAGCCGCAACGATGCAAATGCGATGCGGCAAAAGCTGTTGAGTGACGGCTACAACGCCATCGTGCAGTAGCTTCAGTTCCTCATCCACTCTGGTAATCCAGACGCGATTGCAGCGCGGACAGCAGTCATCAACTCTTCGCGTGTCTCGAAATCGCCAGGGTTCAGCGGACGATGGAAGACGACATGCGCCGTACCTGGGTGAATGCGCACGCTGCCTTTGGCCATCATCGTCTCGGTTCCCCAAATCGATACGGGAACGCAGGGCGCGGCGGTCTCTTTAGCCAGATAGAACGGGCCCTTCTTGAAGGGCAGCATTCGCCCATCCGGGGATCGCGTTCCCTCAACGAAGGTCATGATGTGAATTCCTTCAGACAAAATCTGTTGCGCTGCGGCTACGCTCTCGACGGCGCTGTCGCGATCTCCTGATCGATCTACTGGGATGAATTTCGCGAGCCTCAATCCCAGGCCGAAAACGGGGATGCCGATCAACGATTTTTTGACAAACGCGGAGGCCCGCCCGGGGATATTCGGCAGCAGTGCCGGCGGGTCCAGGTTCGATACATGATTGGCCATGAAGATACACGCGGTATGCGGAGGTATCAGTTCACGCCCCTCGACTCGCACGTTGATACGGGCAAGCACGTACCCGGTTCTTACGATGAACGTTGATGCTCGATAGAGAGGAATGACATTGCCGGTGATGAAGGCCAAGGGCAGGCAGATGATAGCCGTCGGAATTCCGAGAATTACAATCCAGACGATCAGCAGCAGGGAAAAAATCATGTCGTGCTTTCGCTCTCAGCGTTGCCGCTGTCTGAGTCGCGCAGGCAGTTTCTCATAGATGCCGTCGAAGCCGCCATTGGAGAGGATGGCAACGACATCGCCTTCTTCGAGCCTGGGTGCAATGCTTGCCACGATCTCAGCCGCATCGGGGTGGAGTTCCGCGGGAGTTCCAGTTGAGTTCAGCGCATCCACTACGTCTTCAGGATGCAGCCGTTCGGCATCGGGTACGCGTCGCTGCTGATAGACGCCGGCCATGATCACACGGTCTGCCAGCCGCAGACTCTCCACAAGGTCTGACTCCAGCACCTTTCGCCTTAGTGTGTTCGAACGGGGCTCGAGCACTGCCCAGATCCGAGCCTTTGGATACACCGACCGAAGCGCACGGAGTGTCTCACGAATTGCCGTTGGATGATGAGCGAAGTCATCGATGATGGTGATCCCGCGGATTACGTCGCGCACCTCCAGCCTCCGCTTGACGCTCTTGAAGCTTGCAAGCGCCCTGCGGATCGCATCTTTAGGGACGCCTTGGCCGAAGGCGAGGGCGGCGGCCGCAGTTGCGTTCAGCGCATTATGCTCGCCGGCAAGCTGCATCGAAACGTTGGACCAAAGCTCGGCTCCGCGCCAGATCTCCCAATGCATCTGGCCATCTGCGATGCGGATGTTGCGAAGCTGCCAATCCGATTCCGGCTTGAAACCGTAGCGCTCTACCCTGCAGAACGCCTTACTGATGCACTCAGTAACGTTCTCACTTCCGTCGAAAGCCATCAGCAGTCCGCGTCGCGGAACCAGATTTACCAGCCGCCTGAAGGCCGTCTTTACCGCATCGAGATCGGCGTAGATATCTGCGTGATCGAATTCAACATGCGTCAGAATCAGTGCGTCCGGGAAGTAGTGAAGGAATTTCGGTCCCTTGTCAAAAAACGCCGTGTCGTACTCGTCTCCCTCAATGATGAAGGTTCGTGTGGGTCGCAGTTGAAAGCTTGACCCGAAGTTTTCGGCGACTCCACCAATTAGAAACGAAGGCTCCAGCGCAGCATTCTCATGAGAAGCCACCTGATAGATCCACGAGAGCATGCTTGTCGTGGTGGTTTTTCCATGGGTTCCGGCAACGACGAGCGACTCGCGGCCTCTCAGAAATTCATCGTGCACCAGCGCAGCCATTGATGCGAAGGGGATGCGTTCATCCAGCACACGTTCTACTTCGGGATTCCCGCGCGAGAGCGCATTTCCAATAACGACCAGATCAGGTGCCGGATCGAGATTCGACTCCGAGTATGGCTCCATCACCGGAATTCCAAGCGACCGCAATAGATCGCTCATGGGCGGATACGCAGCTTTATCCGAGCCTGTGATTCGGTGTCCCTGCAACTGCAGCAACCCCGCAATCGACGCCATGGCTGTGCCGCTGATTCCACATAGATGAATGTGCTTCCTCGATGTGCTCATGATCTGATCGCCGGCTCCAGCATCGCAAGATGCGCTTCATTCCCGGCCTGCAACTCTGCCTCAACGCCGAATGTCAGCGTGACGTTTTGTCGGGAAACATGCCCGCTGCGCAATCCAAAGGCAATGGGAACATCAAGGCCCGCCAACGCCGACAAGATTGCGTTCTCGAGCAGACCGTCAGCGGCTCCCGGCGATGTGCAATCGAGCATCTCTCCGAAGACGATTCCGCGGACGCGATCCAGTTTGCCTGCCTGGCGCAGATGCCACAGCATGCGATCCACCTGGTAGGGCTTCGCGCCAACATCTTCGATGAAGAGAAGCTTGCCTTCTGTCTGCGGCTCCCAGTGCGTTCCGATCATTGCAACGAGGATGCTGAGGCAGCCACCGTAGAGGATCCCACGTGCCGCACCACTTTTCAGTGTGCGCAAGCCTTCCGCTTTGCCGATTGTGTATGTACGTCCGACGAGGGCCGCCTGAAAACTTTGCGGGTGGACTCCGTCTTCGAGGTAGAAATCTGCAGCAACCATCGGTCCGTGAAATGTTGGCAACCCCAGCTTGTCCAGCAGATGGCACTGCAAGCCCGTCATGTCGCTGTAGGCGAAGAATGGCTTCGCATTCTGCTTGATGAGTTCAAGATCGACACCATTGAGCAGATAGTTGGAACCGTACCCACCGCGAACTGCAGCTACGAAGCTGGTTTCAGGATCTGCGAACGCCGAATGCAAATCGAGGAGCCGATCTTCGGCAGACCCCGCGAAGAACAGCGGGCCGCGGCTCTGCGTCCTGCCGCCGAGCTTCGGCGAAAACCCAAGCTGTCGAAGCCGCTCCAATCCGCTGCCGACGCGCTCGGGCAGGGCGAACGAGGCGGGAGAGATGACGCTGATGCCCGCGCCTTCCTTAATCGGCGCGATTTTGATCAACGGCTTTAGTTGCGTCCTCACTTGATCCAGGCCTCTCCGCGTGCAATCAAGGTGGCTGGCCCTGTAAGCTCCAGTTCTGATCCGGTCCCATTCCAGACAACGGTCTGCGCGCCACCGGGTGCAACAACGTGCAGTGGCGACGTGCAATTATGAAATGCCACCGCCGCAGTGGCCGAAGCGGACGTGCCTGTGCCTGATGACGTCGTCGGACCTACGCCTCGTTCGAAAATGCGAATCTCAATCTCGCTCGGGCTCAGAACGCGGACGAATTCAACATTCGTTTGATTCGGAAAGTCAGGATGCACACAGATCTCTGAGCCAACGTTCTCCCATGATTCGCCAGCGACCTTGAAGTCGACATCATCTACGGCAATTACAAAATGCGGATTTCCCATCGAAACCGCGATGCCATCAACCTGTTTCCCATTTGCCAGCTTCACCGTTTTTGGCCGCGCGCTCGGAATGCCCATTCCTGTCGTGACATCGACCGAATAGCCGACCGTCGAGTCGACGCGATTGATGCGGCAGGCACGCAGTCCAGCATCCGTCTCGATACGCAATTCATCGCCGGTCTTTGCACTGATCATCGAACTCATCCACGCAGCGACGCATCGTGTGCCATTCCCGCTGATCTCTGCAACCGATCCGTCCGCATTGTGCAACCGGATGCGCCCGGACTTCGCTCCTGTCCACGAGAAAAACTCGACGCCATCCGCGCCAACGCCAGTGTTGCGGGCGCACAACGCTCGCGTGAGTTCAGCCCAGTCGCGACCGGCTGCAGCGCCCTCGGTAACAACCAGAAAGTCGTTGCCGCAGGCGTGAGCTTTGAAAAATGGAATCAATCTTCCTCCGGATCGCGAAAGTTAAGTAAAGCATCAATGCCTGGCTCCGAAAGGAGCTTTCCGTGCAGTCGATCGTGCTGTTTTTTGGTCGCGATCACGTTGAAGGTCACTCGCTGTAAATCGCCGATTGCACTGGCGGTGAAGTCCGAAAGCTGCTGTCCCGCCTTGTCCATCGCTGCCAGAATGGAGCGGAGGACTGCGGTCTGGTCGTTTCCCCTGGCCTCGTAGATGAGCGAATAGATCTTGATGCTGGCGCGGCGCTCGAGGAATCCAACCAACTCCAGCGCAATTACCACGATCGCGGTCGCGATTCCGGCAGCAGCAAACAGTCCAGCGCCGCAAGCCATGCCAATTGAGGCAACCACCCAAACCGTCGCGGCACTCGTCAGTCCGCTGATACGGCTGCGATTATGCAGAATCAGCCCTGCGCCAAGAAAGCCGATGCCTTGAACGATATTGGAGGCTACCTGCCCTTTGCTGGCATTCGTGTCCCCTGCCAGTACGGCCGAGAGCAAGGTGAAAAAGGCCGCTCCCAGGCATATGAGCAAATTTGTCCGGACTCCAGCCGAGCGCCGCTTATACTCGCGCTCCAGCCCGATGACACCACCCAGCAGGGAAGCGGCAAGCAGGCGGGGAACAGCACCGTTGAAAACGGTGACCTGCTGAAACCAGCTGAAGTCGAAGGGCGCCGAAATGCAGGCCAGTGTCGTGCTCATGGCTCTCACCTTGGGTGATGCTATCACCGCTCTCACTCCCGCATGACGGGCGGGGTATCGGAGACGTAAACTGCGCCCGGCTTCTGGTCATCGCACTCGAATCGCCCGACCAGCCGCAACCCTTCGGGATGAGCTTTGACCGCCTTATCGATCTCATCGCCGTCAAATGCAACAACTACACCGGCATGTTTAGCTGGAGCCGCCAATGCATCGGAGAAGACACCGCGGTCGCTCTCGTTAATGGTTTGCCGCAGCGGAATTCCGGTGAGCGCGACTAGATTTGGATACACCGAGGTCCCCATCAGAACCGGTGCACCAGGATGCTCAGCTACCAGCTTGCGGAGCACGGGCGGAATCTGCTCTTCAAACTCGCGCCGTGACTCGATGTTTTTAGTTCCCTCGACGTACGTAAGTGGTCGATCGCTCAATACGGCCCAATTGCACAGCACTACAACGGCCAGCAGGGCGCCTGCGGCATAGGGCACAAGCCTTGGCTTGAACTCCCGCGTCGCCGAGATCAGAAAGCTCGCCGCGAACGCTACGCCGAGCGCAAGTCCAGGCAGCATTTCCATTCCGTATCGCGTGTTGTAGAAGGAGTGCGGCCACCACACGGGCAGAAAAATCGGCACCGATCCAAACGACACCGAGTATGCATAGAAGGGAACCGGCAGCCACAGGAAGAGCGTCCAGGCAAATCTCAGCCTGCGGCTTTTCAGCAAGCCCCACGCGGTTCCCAGAAGCGATGTGACCAACAGAAAGTTACCCCATGTTTCTGGTGCGGCATCCATCTCCCCGGATTTCACAAAGAACAGCAGCGATACCCAAGGATCGTGCCATCCCGGATGCGGTGGGCCCGATCCGGTCGTAGTGCGTGCTTCAATAGCGGCCGCCGAGTACGGACCCCTTGCAAAATCCAGCCAGTCGCCGAAGATGAAGCCGTTGTAAGCAAACCACAACAGTGGCGCTGACACCACTGCGGCACTCATCCAACAAAACGACCGAGAGCGCAGCGTGCTCTTTCGCATCTGGACAAGTCCGACGCATGTCCACGCCAGGAATGCCAGCACCCAACCGTCATAGCGCGTGAATACCGCTGCTACCAATGCAAGAGCGATTCCGCGGAGCAGCCGCGTCGCGCGAACCGGATCACTCCGCACAGCCTCGCGCCACTCCACCAGCCACACTGCGAGCCAGATCATCTCGCACAAAAATAGCGGCTCGGTCATCGCCGTCGTTTGCAGATAAAGAAGATTTGGATTGAGTGCGAAGAAGGCTAGTCCTACAAGGGCCGCCGGCCATCGCAGCCAGCGTCGCGCCAGCCTGTAGATCCCTACGCACGATGCAACGTAGGCCAGCGACGACGGGATTAACCCCGCGAGTCCATTCGCCCACCATGCATATACCGCGACAAAGGGAATCATGAGCAGATGCGGCAGTGGCAGCCACACAGAGCCGAACTGCGACAGCCCCGGCTCATGCGCATCAATCACCCGGCGCGCAATGTGCAGATGCGCTACCGCATCGCCGTAGTTCAGCATCGCGTGATTGCTCCAGCTCCACACGCCGGCGCTCACAGACGCAAACACGGCAAAGGCCCCCACCAGCAGCCGTTCCCGGCCGCTGATACGAGGGCCCGCCGGTGTCTCAATCAAGGTGTGTCAGCTCGCGGAACAGCTTGAAGCGGTGATCGATCTCTTCGCGCGTCAGTTCCTGCAGGCGATCCGTTCCGAAGCGCTCCACCACGAACGAGCCCATGACGCTGCCGTAAAACATTGCGTAGCGAAACGACTTCGGCGTCAGCTCTTTTTGCGAGGCCAGGTAGCCAAAGAATCCACCCGCGAAGCTGTCCCCCGCCCCAGTTGGATCGACCACTTCTTCCAGAGGCAGAGCCGGCACGTGAAATGCTCGGTGCGCCATACGCTCCGCACCGTCCGGCCGCTTCGGTGCGAAGAATGCGGTTGCACCGTACTCTCCACGCTTCACGACAAGAATCTTCGGGCCCAGCTCAAAGATCTTCCCGGCCGCCAACGCAATGCTCCGCGCCCCGGTAAGCATGCGTGTCTCGGTATCGTTGATCAGTAAAACATCGAGCCCCTTCAGAACTTCCAGGAGAGCCGGCTTGTGATCCTTGATCCAGTAATTCATCGTGTCGCCGCCCACAAGCTTTGCTGTAGGCATCGCTTCGCGCACTCGCCGCTGCAGCACGGGATCGATATTCGCCAGGAAGAGGTACTCGGAATCGCTGTACGAAGCAGGAATACTCGGTTCGAACCCTGCGAAGACGTTCAATTCCGTGTTGATGGTTTTCGCTTCGTTCAGGTTCTCCATGTAGGAGCCCTGCCAGAAGAAGCTTTTGCCCGGCCGATGCTGAATTCCGGTGGTGTCGACCTTGCGGGCATCAAAGACCTTCTGCTGCTCAGGGCCGAAATCGTCGCCGACTACTGCGATCACTCTCACATCGGTAAAAAAGCTGGCGGAAAGCGAAAAGTAAGTTGCCGCTCCGGCGAGGCAGCGTTCCCTGCGTCCTGCAGGAGTCTCGACAGTGTCGAACGCGACGCTGCCAACTACAGTGATTGCCATGAGACCTCTCTAGTTTGTTTTGTTCAGGGTTGCCTTTACCAGCCGTGGTACTTGCCGAAGAGCAGTTTTAGCCTTTCCTTCGCAGCGGCCGGTACCGCATCCGCCTGCGTCAGCACCGCATACTTCGCGGCCGATGCGCAGGCGCAATTCCGGTCTTTCGGCATGGCCGCAACCGCGGCCTTGACTACCGTGCACGCATTCGATGCATTTTGATGCAGCACCGCAACAATCTCCTCGATTGTCACCGCGTCGTGCCCCTCGCGCCAGCAGTCATAATCAGTGACCATAGCGACTGTCGCGTAGCAGATCTCCGCTTCGCGCGCGAGTTTGGCCTCCTGCAGGTTCGTCATGCCGATCACGTCGGCACCCCAACTGCGATAGAGGTTCGATTCCGCTTTAGTCGAGAACTGCGGCCCTTCCATGCAGACGTAGGTGCCGCCAAGCTTGCCGACCACACCGGCATCCTTGCAGCCCTTTGAAGCGGCACTCGCCACGACCGAGCACACTGGATCGCCGAAGGCCACGTGGCCCACTAGTCCGTCGCCGAAGAACGTCGATATACGATGAAACGTCCGGTCAATGAACTGGTCCGGAATCACAAAGTCCGTAGGCTTGTGCTCTTCCTTCAGGGAGCCGACCGCTGAGACAGAGATGATTCGGTCCACACCGAGCTTTTTGAACGCGTAGATGTTTGCGCGGAAGTTTAACTCGGAGGGAAGGATGCGATGCCCGCGTCCATGCCGAGCCAGGAACGCCACTTTACGTCCTTCGAGCTCTCCGAGCACGAAGGGATCTGAAGGGTCGCCGAACGGTGTCTCCACCCGCTCTTCATGAACATTTGTGAAACCGGGCATGGAATAGAGCCCGCTTCCGCCGATGATTCCAATCTCCGCCTGCGGCAAATTGCGCTCCTGCGTGGATTCGTGCAACCACTTCAGTATAAAGGGCGCTATCTGATGTTCACTACGTTCATGCTCCACGGAGTCAGCGTTAACGTCAGGGGAAGGCTTTGCGCTCCCAGGTCGATTGTCGTTGGCGGAGCCCACACCGGATTGGCAGAATTTGTCTGATCGTAAATCGCCTTGTCGTATGTCATCACTGTTACACCGGTCGACGCGCTCTGATTCGATAGCGTCACAGTGACCGGCTCGCTCACAGTCTGATTCAGATTGAACAAGACCAGAGCTGTGCCGCCGCTGTGGGTAGCCGCGTACGCTCGAATATCCGGTACACCACTGACGTTCGTGGAAAGTACGGATTCGCCGGTCACGGCAACGTGACTGAAGAGTTGAAATGCGCGCGCTGTCGGGGACATCGTACCAAGTGGCCCAGAGCCCACCCCGCACGGACCGTCTCCAGGGCGGTCAGAGAACACGTTGTAAGCTCCAAATGTCTGCCATCCATATAGGGAAGAACTCATATCCCCTAAGGCGCCACCCTGCGCGTTCTCATCGCAGTTCCCGAACCCGATCCACCAGGTCGCCCGCACAACACCGCTGTTCATCATTTCGCCGAGAGTCTGCCCTGCATACAAACCCTGCGTGATCGACCAGCTCTGCTTTCCCGGCGTTGAGTAGACAGATCCCATCTCCCCTACATATATCGGCGTGTTCGGTACACCCGCAGTCGAGAGTTCACTCTTCAGATAGTTCAGGCTCGCCGTCAGATCCTGTGCAGCCTGATGTACCAGGTAAGTGTCGCTCTCGCTGCCGGGGGCTTCCGGATAGAAGTGGTATTCGACAAAGTCGTACGAACCCTTCGCATTGCCGAGCACCGTCTTGTCCCAGCTGCTGGATCCGTCGGCATCCACCACCACCCCCACGAGCGCGGAGGCGTCCGCGGCTTTGATTCTGTTGTAGTAGCCACTCGTGCCGATAACGCTGCTCGCATAGGTAGCCGGATCGTGCTGTTTCGCATGCAGGTCGTATTCCCAGCTTCCATACTCTTCGTTCCCCACGGTTACGTGGCTAGCATGGACGCCGTCTTTCACCGCTTCTGATACCCACGCGGCGGCCTCTGCCGGATCACCGCCGCCGTTGCACGTTGCATTGCTGCCGTAATTCGCCGTCAGCGCCAGGTCGTAATTTCCTGCTTGGACAATTGAACTCACAAACTGGGGGAACGTGCCGTACCCGCCCCAACCTGTGCCACTGCCAGACGTATTGCACATGATGGGCAAACCGCCGCCCTGACCCCAATGGTAGGCGTCTGACCACGATCCTCCCGGCCACCGAATCGCTTTGATCCCTGCCTGCGCGAAAGCCGTGTTGATCCCGCTTGCATTGCTGTAAACGTCGTACCACGATGGCAGGTTCATCCCCAGCAACTGGTCACTGACGTGAATGCCTGTCCCCGATTGATCGATAGTCACTGTATTTGCCTTGAGCACGCTGATCGCAGAAGACTGTCCCGATGCTGTCTGGTAAATCGATGCGCCGGGAGAGTCCGGTGTATATGCCGCGGTCAGCGTTACGCTACCAATGGTGAACGTGTTTGCGGGGACGGTAAAGTTCGCGCTGCCTCCAGCGAGTGATGTTGACGCGGAGTTGTAGCTCCCGCCGCTCAGCACGATTGTCCCAGTTGCAACGGGAGCTCCGGTTCCTCCGCTCAGATTCACGGCAACCTGCGAGGGCTGTGTTGCCACGATGCTCTGCGAAGTCGGTGTGACACTCACGGTGGGAATAGCCAGGCTCACCGTGACCGGAGCTGTTCCCGAAGATGCGTTGTACGCTGATGAACTTGCCGCGTCCGGTGTGTAGGCTGCCTTCAGCGTCTGGGTTCCCGCGGCGAGCGAACCAGGAGGGATCGTGATGGACGCAGTGCCGCCATTGAGAACTGAAGCGGAGGACGTATAAGAGCCTGCGCTCAGGGTCACACTCCCGGTTGGAGATCCGGAGCCGCCCCTTACAGTAACGGTAACCTTGAGTCGCTGAACGGTCGTCGTCGTCGAGGCAGCAGGGCTCACCGTCACAATGGGGGTCACTGAATTCTGGCTTCCGCCACCAGTTCCGCCGCTGTTGCCCCCACCGCCGCAACCGCTCCCGAGAGCGCTCACCAACGCGACTAACGAAAACGCTGCTCCGCGCAGTGCTGCCCGCATCCCCCAGCCCTCCAAAGCAGGCTCGCAGCTCAGCGAAACCATCTTCGCGAGGCGAGAACTGTAACGAATGGAATTTGCACCATCATACAGTCGCAATTTGCGGGGCGATGGTGCAGGGATGCACGGAGGTGCCAGTCGAAACCTAGACTTCGGCTGCTTGTTTGCTGAGCGCCAGAGCGTTGGCTGACTTCTTGAGCGCCCAGCCGGCCAACAGGATACTTGGAGCCGGGACCTCTTCGACTTGGCCGAGCGCACCGAGGTTAGCGTAGGTAACCTGCTGTTCCGCCCGCCCTGCGTGCGAGATGATCGCGCATGGGAAGTCTGCTGGCAGGCCCTCCTGAAGCCACTCCAGCGCCAGCAGAGTCAGATCACGACCAGGCATGTACACGATTCGGGTCGCGTCTTCGCGTTCTGGAATCGCAGCGTCATTGTGCGATTGCGCGTGGTGGCCGGTCGAGAAGATTACATTCGAAGCAGCATTCCGGTCCGTGAGCGAGCAGGGAATCGCCGCCGCCGCTGCAAATGCCGCAGTGATTCCGGGAACAATCTCGAAGTTCACTCCCGCGTGGCCCAGTGCTGTCATCTCTTCCGCTGCTCTTCCAAAGATCAGCGGGTCGCCGCTCTTCAGCCGCACCACCACCCGATAATCTACCGCATAGCTCGCCATGAGGGAATTGATCTCGTCCTGCGTGATGTTCTTCATCCCGCAGCGCTTTCCGACGTTGACGATCTCCGCAGCGGGATTTGCGAGGGCAAGGATCTCCGGCGTCACCAAGTCATCGTGCAGAATCACATCGGCGGACGTGATGAGTCTTCGCGCCTTCACCGTGAGGAGATCGGGATCGCCCGGCCCTGCTCCGACCAGATAGACCCTAGCTTCACTCGCATTCGAGTTCGCAGAACTTGCCGGTTGCAGCATCTGCCGCTTCGCAATCCTGTGCAGGAGGGCCTTGCGATCTTCTCCCGCTGGGTGCGTAGCCAGAATCTCCCGACGTAACTGACCTACCTGCGCCAGCCACGGACCCAGATCTTCGGGTAGCTGCTCGTCGATCTCGCGCCGAAGCTGCTGAGCAGCTGCAGGGCTCTCGCCGGCAGTTGAAATCGCGACCTGCAGATCGCCTCGGCGAACCACCGACCCGAAATAAAAATCGCAATGGGGTGGATCATCCACGCTGTTTACCAGGATTCCGCGTGCAACCGACTCGCGATAGACCGTCGCGTTCACTTCGGGATCATCCGTTGCAGCGATCACGATGAAGTTGCCGTCCAGATCCTCCGGCGCAAATTTGCGCTCAATCAGCTGGATCCTGCCTTCTGCGGCGAGAGCGCGAACCTCTGCCTTCACCTCAGGAGCAATTACCCGCAGCCGAATTTCACTCGAGAGCAGGGTATTCAGTTTCTCGAGCGCAACGTTCCCAGCGCCTACGAGCAATCCTGGACGTCCGTCGAGTTTCAGAAAAACGGGCTGAAGGTTCATCTTTGCTCAGTCCCCCACCGCGTGCGGCACTCGGCCAGTCGGCAGGTCGCGCTCGACTGGCGAAAGAACCTCTCCTGCAAGATAGGCTCGCAGTTCGTCGTTTGTGTGGCGGCTGAACCAGACCCGCAGATTCTCCTCCGCCTCGCGCGTGATCAGATACTTCCGCAGCAGCCTTGCAATCGCTTCCGGGACCAAAGTTGCCGGGGCACGGTAGCCTACTGGCCTGGAGATTCCGGAGTTCTTGCCTACCGAGCCGCCGAGGCAGAAGTAGTAGGCATCCACCAGTTTGCCCTCGTGCTTGATCTTCTTGCCCTCAATGCCGATATCGGCGATCCAGTGCTGCCCGCAACCATTGGGGCAACCGGTCACATGAAGGCGCAGTTGCTGGTCGAACTGGGGAACGCGCTCTTCGAGCTCGTCCACCAGCCAGCGTGTGAAACCCTTCGTCTCCGTGATGGCGAGCTTGCAAAACTCGGTTCCTGTGCAGGCGACCGCGCCGCGCCAGAAAGGCGACCCTTCGACATGCAGGCCGATCGCACCCAGTTCGCGCACTAGTTCAGGCGCCTTCTCATTCGGCACGTCGATAAAGATCAGGTTCTGTGCGACGGTGGCGCGCAGAGCGCCACTACCATATTTGTCCGCCAAGTCTGCGACGGCCTCGAGTTGCTCGCCGCTGAGCCGTCCTCTCAGAACTGACGCTCCCACGTAGCACAATCCAGGCTGCCGCTGCGGATGAATTCCTGCGTGATCGCGAAGCGTTTCGTCGGGCACATTTTCGTCGGCTCCCGGCAGCAGTTTGTAACCAAGCCGCGTCTCGATCTCTTCGAGGAATCTCTCCGTAGTCCATCCTTCACGCATGAAGAGATATTTCAGGCGCGCTCGATCACGGCTTTCACGCAGGACATGCTGGTCGCGGAAGATCTCAGTAATCACTCTGACAACAGGAAGGGCCTGCTCCGGCAGCACAAAGGCATTCAGCCGAACGGCAAGGTGGGGTTCATTTGAGAGGCCTCCGCCAACTCGTACCGAGAAACCAACCTGGCCGTCGCGTTCTGCGCCCGTAAGAGCAATGTCATTGATCTCCGGGTAATTGCACCAGGTGCGGCATCCGCTCACAGAGATTTTGAATTTGCGCGGGAGGTTAACGAAATCCGGATTGGCTGTCAGCTCGCGCGCAATCTCCAGCGCAATTGGCGATGCGTCAAAAATCTCATCATGTGCCACGCCCGCCAGAGGGCATCCGGTAACATTGCGAACCACGTCGCCGCAGGCGCCCTTCGGCGACAGTCCTATCGCATCGAGCGCGTCGACCACTTCAGGCAGAGATTCAATCGTCAGCCAATGCAGCTGGATGTTCTGCCGCACCGTAATGTCGGCAAGATTGCGCGCATACTTTCGCGTGAGACCGCCGATGGTCCTAAGCTGATGCGACGAGACGATCCCGTTGGGGATGCCGATGCGCATCATGAAGTAGTCCGAGACCAGTCCCTCGCCGCCTTTGCCGCCTGTCGCACCTACACCGTCGCCCTGGGTGTAGACGCCCCACCATTTGAAGTACATGCCGGCCCACTCAGGCACAACGCTCGAGCGGCCCTCGCGCGCGAATACACGTACTTCGTCGAAAGCCTCCCATGGATTCTTCGCCTTCTTCAGACGCTCCGTTCGTTGAGCTTTTGTCTCTTTCGGAGGGGCAACCTGGTTCTCTTGCAGCGGTTCAGTCATTTGACCTCTTTGAGGGATTCGTCAGAAACAGAAAGCCCGCGTCAGCTTGTGGCTGTGTCGCGGGCTCTCAGGAAACCTTGAAATGGGTATGAACTATTTCGGGCCGAAGGTCACCTGTGCGCGCGAAGCGGCATACAGTGACAACAACAGGTCCGAACGTCCATACATCGATCTTCGCAGGATGTCGGCCAAATTGCAAATCAAATGCAGCGGACCCAGGGCGAAACGGGACCGGCCCCATTCGCCGGCGACGACGCCAGCTCCAGCAGCAAAAAGAGGCTGTAGGTCCCGCATCTACTGATCTTTGTAGATTTTCGGGCCTGGGTAGCCAAGTTTCCCTTCAGGCCACGTCATGTATCCATTAGCGCATCCAACCCGGTCAGGACCCGCCAGGCTAAAGACCCCCGGGAGCGGATATATGAAAATCGCGCAGGTTGCGCCTTTATACGAGAGTGTGCCCCCCAAACTATATGGAGGAACTGAGCGAGTCGTCTCATACCTTACAGAAGAGCTTGTGAAACAGGGCCATGATGTAACGCTGTACGCGAGTGGGGATTCCCAGACGAGCGCACGCCTGCGGTCGGTCTGCGAGAAGTCGCTACGCCTTGAAGGCGGCAAACTGCTGTCCCCCCTCGCTCATCACCTCAATCTGATAGAAACCGTCGCCCAGGAGGCTGACGAATACGATCTCGTCCACTTCCACTTGGATTACCTTCCGTTCTCCCAGATTCGTCGCCTCGAAATTCCTGCGGTCACGACACTACATGGACGCCTCGACATCCCTGACCTCTACCCGCTATTTCGGGAATTTGACGACATGCGCCTGATTTCAATTTCCGATGCTCAGCGGGCACCCATGCCGTGGGCAAGCTGGCTCGCAACCGTTTACCATGGTCTGCCTGCCGATCTCCACGAGCCCAGTTTCGAGCGAGGCGAATACCTGGCGTTCCTGGGCCGCATCTCCCCTGAAAAGCGCGTCGACCGCGCCATTGAAATCGCGAAGCTTGCGGGGATGCAACTTAGAGTTGCCGCAAAGATCGACGACGCAGACCGCAACTACTTTGAATCGGAAATAAGCGACCTGCTCGTCAACTCGGATGTGGAGTTCGTCGGCGAGATCGGCGAGAAGGACAAAACATCATTTCTCGGTAAAGCCGCTGCTCTGCTCTTTCCAATCGACTGGCCGGAGCCCTTCGGCCTCGTCATGATTGAAGCCATGTCTTGCGGGACTCCGGTCATCGCCTTTCGTGGTGGCTCAGTCGCAGAAATCATCGACGACGGAATTACGGGATTCATCGTCGAAAGCGTAGAAGAAGCCGTGGAAGCGTGGAAGAAGATTCCGTCGCTCGACCGCAAGTCCGTCCATCAACGCTTCCTCGAACGATTTACATCACAAAAGATGGGTGAGAAGTACATCGAAGCGTACGAACTCGGAATTTCAGAAAAGACGCGTGCCGCACGAGGCAAGCGCGGGCTCTCGCTCGCAATCTAATTGAGGAGTTCTTTATCGATGCTTCCAGTCGTGCAGAAGGAACAACATCAGGACGTCATCGAAGTTGGCCATCAGTTTTACATTCGCGCGTCGTCCGCACTGGCGGACGATCGTACGAGAGTGCTGCTGAACGGAGACACCTTTGCCGTGTTCGATCGCAGCGGCGACGTACAGCCCGTGGGTTTCGGCCAACAGGGCATTTTTCACAACGAGACTCGTCATCTGTCTCGCCTTGAGATGAGATTCTGCGGCGTCCGTCCGCTACTGCTCAGCTCAACTGTTCGCGAAGACAACATTCTCTTCGCTGCAGACTCCACCAACCCAGATCTCGATCTCGAGAATCAATCTCTGCTTCCACGTGGTACCGTCCACATTTACCGGACGAAGTTCCTTACCGAGACCGTCTGCTACGACCAGATCACTGTGAATAATTACGGGGAGACGGCTCTCGATGTAGAACTGTCGTTCGAATTTGATGCGGACTTCGCAGACATATTCGAAGTGCGTGGCCAGAAACGCCAGCGCCGAGGTGAAAAGCGTCCTGCCAAAGTTACCCGCAACTCCGTCGAGCTGTCCTATGTAGGTCTCGATCGCATCCATCGAGCTACCTTTATTGAAAGCTCTATCCCCTGCGTGACACACGACGGCGGCATCACCGTCCCGCTGCACATAGAGTCACACGGCGAGGCCAGCTTCACGATCAACATGGCCTGTCTGCACGGCGGAGATGGGCATCAACTCCGTCTTCCCGGCTTCAGCGATGCTCTTCAGCGTATGAACCAGGAGCGCAGCTCTGGTCCGCTGGCTGACGTCGACATTCACACCTCGAACGAGCAGTTCAACGAATGGATTCGACGCTCCCGCGCCGACCTGGCCATGATGATTACGCCCACGCCGCATGGGCTGTATCCCTACGCCGGCGTTCCATGGTTCAGTACGGTCTTTGGTCGCGACGGCATCATCACAGCACTTGAGCTGCTCTGGCTCGCGCCTTCTGTTGCAAAAGGCGTGCTCACCTATCTAGCGGCAACACAGGCCACCAGCCATGACCCCGAGCGCGATGCTGATCCCGGCAAGATCCTGCACGAAATGCGCAAGGGCGAGATGGCGCACTTGCGCGAAGTCCCTTTCGGTCGCTACTACGGTACGGTCGACGGAACTCCGCTTTTCGTACTTCTCGCCGCTGCTTACTACGAGCGCACAGCGGACATCGAATTTCTCAAAGAAATATGGCCCAACATTCTGGCTGCACTCGAGTGGATCGACGTGTATGGCGATTCCGATCATGACGGCTTCGTAGAATATGCGCGCGCCACTGACCATGGCCTTGTCCAGCAGGGTTGGAAAGACTCTAACGATTCCGTTTTCTACAGCGATGGCCGCCTGGCTGACGGCCCCATCGCGCTCTGCGAAGTTCAGGCCTACGTTTTCGCGGCGAAAAATGGTATTGCATCTGTCGCCGCCGACCTCGGCCACAAGGAGATGGCTGAAAAACTCCGTGGCCAGTCGGCAGATCTTCGCTCCAAGTTCCAATCTCAGTTCTGGTCTGACGAACTTGGAATGTTCGCACTGGCGCTCGATGGAAAGAAGAAACAGTGCCGCGTCCGGAGCTCAAACGCCGGTCAGACCTTATTTTCTGGGATCGTCAGCGACGCGCAATATCGCTCGATCAGCGAAGGCCTGCTCTCTCCCGCGTTTTTCTCAGGCTGGGGAGTGCGCACCCTCGTAACCGGCGAGCGGCGTTACAACCCCATGTCCTACCACAACGGTTCGATGTGGCCGCACGATAACGCGCTCATTGCTCTCGGTGCCCTCCGTCGTCCCGATAAGGATCTCGCGCTGCGCGTCACCTCGGGCCTCCTCGACCTCGCGTCAGAAGTCATGTTTCATCGGCTTCCAGAACTGATCTGTGGCTTCGGTCGCCGCCCGGGGAAAGGTCCCACGCTTTATCCGGTAGCCTGTTCACCGCAGGCATGGGCAGCAGGTTCGGTGTTTATGGTTTTGCAGGCGTGCCTCGGATTGGAGATCAAGGCCAACGAATCGCGGCTATACATGCACCACTCAGCATTGCCCGAGAAGCTTCAGCACGTTCGTATACGCAATCTCCGGATCGGTAATGGCAGTGTTGACATCTCCTGCGAACGCTACGCGGACACGGTCAGCGTCAATATTCTTCGTCGCACCGGCAATATTGAGATCGTAGCCATGCGCTGAACGCAGGCGAAACGAAAAGAGCCTCACAACAAGAAAGGTATCCCATCTCTCTGTTACCGGAGAGTTGGGATACCCGGTCTAATTGCATGGTCGTCGTTACAAAGTGCGGAGAAAAGCTACCAAATCTGTCTTTTGCTGTGAAGTCAGAGCAAGACTGAAGCGCTGGTTGTAAAACTCGACAGCATCTCCCAGGGTCTTCGCTCCGCCGTTGTGAAAGTATGGCGCTCGCGCCGCCAGTGCTCGCAGTACAGGACCCTTCACCTTGCCTATGTCTGCGCATTTGCCCGAAATCATTGCGCGTCCGATATCCGTCACCTGAAGTGACTCACCAGTGGTGAGACACTGCACCGTGTAGATTGGCAGCCCGGCAATGTCGAGAGCCGGCTGGGTGGGATACGCTGTCGTACCGATCCCAAGCGGCACGGAGAGGGAGTGATTGCCAGCATTTGGTGTGTCATGGCAGGTTGTGCAGGTGCCTATGATCACCGGTTGTTTCAGCGCGTCATTCAGCCCGGCCACGTCAGTGATAGGAATCGGCAGATTGTTGAATAGCGCTTCCCCGCGTGCAACCGACTGCCGATATGGGGAATGCGAATCTTTCCATGCTTCGTAAAGCCTGAAGACATTTGGATTGAAAGCAGCGCCGCTCGGATCGCCGCCAAGAGCGTCATTGATTCCGATGTACATTTTCTCTTGCGAGAGGGCAATAGGTCCGCCTTTTGCGCCTTTGGCATCAAGGCTCCCGGCATGAAAATCAAAGGCCTGTGCCGTTGAGATTCTGGTTTCAAACGCTGTGATCTTCGCAAGCTGGTCGGCAGTGGGCATCGCACCTTGTGCATGTCCAGTGATCGCATCCTGCGCCTGGTTTTGAAGGCTCTGCTCCAGGTTTAAAGATTTGCCCGGAATTGCACCGAAAACAGTCTCGCGGCCATCCCACATAACCGCGCTTAAAAAACCAAGATTCGTGGAGGGCAAAGGCCTTCGATAGAAAGCCGGATCGGTAGTGGTTGTCTCCGGACAGTTGTACGGGTCTTGAATTTCAATGATCTGAAATTCAGCGTTGTCCGGCACGGCGAGCGAAATGCGCAGAACTGCCTTATTCAGCAGCATGCTGTAGGCGCTCGCCCGAGCACTGGGGGTCGAGACGTCGGCGCTGGGGCAATTCGAACCGTCATTGGTCCTGAAGATCGGGTCAAGACCTTTTGTCGCATGGAACTTCGCCTGAACATCGGCTGGTGTTACCGACCACGCTGACCCAGCTAAGTGACAGGTATTACAGGTCCGTCCATTCGTTCCTAATGGGCGGAAGAAAGGATTAGTCGGATCGACTTTTCCGTAGGTGCTTAGAATGCCGGAGGAATCGATCGTGAATAACGGATTTGGAAATAGAATCCCGCCGGAAAGGCTCAGGGAAGCAGCTAGCGCCAGACCGAACAGAATCGGAATTCTATATCGCCCTGAACCCATGAAAAACCTGCGAACGCGAAGGGTCACGCTCGGAAACTTGTTGTCGTTGATCATTGCTTTCAACTCCGGGAGAGAGTTTGGGTCAATCGTATGTCTGACTAGTGAGCCGGTGGCCCGCAAGCGTTTCACTCAGACGTCAGAAAGAGGTCGAGACGCTTTGGATCGGTAATCGAAATCTGAAACGGAAAAGTGATGATGCGGAAGAGGCATTTCATTGGCGAGGATGACAAAGGTAATGGCGAACCGGGGGTAATGGCGCACCGGGTCCGGGGTTACTCAGAAATGACTGCCCAACCTCTCAAGAAATTACTTGGGGCGCCGGCGCCGCAATAATTACCATCTCTTGCCAGCTGTGCGTTGCCTTGCCGGCATTCTTGACCGCCGGGATCTGCTGTGAGAGCTCTCGATCTGCAGCTCTGGCTCCTCAGCTACTACTGGAGGCCAGGCCAGTTCCCAGCCGAAAACTCGCATGCTCATCGCCAACACTCTGCGGACGCAGAGGAACAACACTCCGAAGAGTGTGAGGAATGGAATCGCGACCACCGTCGCCATTCGATGGAAGAGCATTTGCAAATGTAAGGAACCTCGCACCCTAAGGGACCACGGTCGAGCAGCGACTGTCAACGGGGCAGGAGTACCGCATGCCGTACCCATTCAGGTACTCAAAAACAGGTTCCTATATGTCAGCCAGAACTCGAGGGCTAAGCTCTCGGGGCATGAGGAGGCAGCCATCTGTCTGCTCCCCAATGCCCGAGGTACAAATGGTTGCCGGAGTACCCCGGCAGCCATTTGTCATTGTTTCCCGGCCGCCTGCACCAACGCCTCAACTGGAGCAACAATCATGTTGCGCAAGACTGCTTGAGGCTTCTTCGCCTCTTTGAGAGTTTGCAAATCGCTTTGGTGAGCTGACGCGTTAGCAGCGCGCTTGCTTTGTAGATCGTCGAGCGCCCGCAGTCCAATGGTGGATACCTGAGCAACCGTCTGCGACAGAGGGCCCAGCTCTCCAGTGATATCAGAGTTTTTCAGGGTCGGCTGTAGTTTCGCATCATTGTCGCGCCACTCCGTTAGCCATTGCTTTGCAGTCTGCCATTGCTCCTGGGAAGCATTCCCAGCCACAATTGCCTTGACTAGATTGCTGAATTGCCTGGCGGTCTCGCTCTCTGGCGGAACAGCATCGACGAGGTGATTGAGAGGAGAGTGCCAGTCGTATTCCTTCAACGATTCGCGCTCATAACCGCGCGGAGGCTGCACTATTGACGCCAGTACCGCGAGATACTTCGGGTCAGTCTCACCGCTCATTCTCTTCAACATCAACGGCGTCACTGACTGATGCGTGAGCCCGTAGGCCTCCAGCTTGTCGGAGATTTTGTACATTCGCGAGTACATTGATTCCACGTCGCGCATCTCCTGAGGCGACCAGAGCCGTTCCGCGATAGCCGCAGTTCGCGGCCAGATGCGGCTGTCGATAATCTCGGACGTGGTGAACTCCGACCACATAGCGGACTCCCCGCCCATTACCCGCTTCTTTTCCTCATCGGAGAGGTTCGCCGCATCTCCACCCAGGGGATCAGTCAGATAGTGCTCCTCGGCGCTCTGATTGAGATCGACATAGTAGCCGTTGGACAGGATTGTGCGGTTTCCCTGGCGCGCCGATGCGGCCAGTCCTTTCGGGCCTCGCCATGACTGGATGACCACATCTTTCGGCGTATTCGGCTGGAGCACCTCGTCCCAACCGACCATGACGCGATGATGTCCGGCCACGATCTTCTGTACACGCCCGCTGAAGTACGACTGTAATGCGGCATTGTCCTTCAGCTGATGAGCCTGCATGAACGTCTTCAGCTGGGAGTTCGCATCCCATTCCTTCCCATTGCACTCATCACCACCCACGTGGAAGTACTGATCGGGAAAAATCGTGGTCATCTCGCCGATGAACTTGTCGATTACGGCGAAGGTGCTCTCACGACTTGGATTCATAGCAGTATCGAAGATGCCCCAGCGCGTCTGAATCTGGTAAGGCCCCTTCCCGCTGCCGAGTTCCGGATAGCCGACAAACCAGGAAGTCGTATGGCAGGGCATATCGAATTCCGGCACCACGCGGATCCCGCGATCACGCGCGTATTCGACGATCTCTTTCATCTGTGCCTGGGTGTAGTAGTCGCCGTTCGAACCTTTCCCAGTCAGGAGCGGGAAGACCTTACTTTCCGCGCGAAAGCCCTGGTCCTCGGACAGGTGCCAGTGGAAGACATTCAACTTTACTGCTTCCATTCCATCCAGATTTCGCTTGAGCACGTCCATGGGCTGGAAATGACGGCCAGCGTCGATCATCAGTCCACGCCAGGCAAAGCGCGGCGCGTCGTTGATCGTAACCGCCGGAGCTGCAAATCCATCCGGTGTTGCAGTCACAAGTTGAAGGAATGTCTGCAGTCCGTGCAGCGCCCCGAGAGAATTAGGGGCAGTAATTGTCGCCTTCGTGGGAGTGACTTCGAGGTGATACGACTCGTCTTCTTCGACGCTCTGAATCGCTTTGCTCGCCGCCGATGTTTTGATTGTCAGTGATGCCGTTCCTTCTGTTGGTTCTAAGTGATAAGGGATTCCTGTCTGCTTCGACAGAGTCGTCAGGAAGCGCTTCCGAGCGAGTTCGAGCCTCGCGTCCGTGTACCCCTCGAACTGAACGGTAAAGTTGCTGTCGACTTTCAATGATCCCTGTCCCTGACTGACGTGAGAAGGCATCGGCATCAGGGGGAGGGTTGTGTCTCTCTGCCCTTGTGCGAGGTCCCAGCCCGTAGCGATTGTCATAACCAAGACGAGTACCAAATATTTGAGATTGCAATTCCTCACACGTGCTCCTTTCAGAACACAGAAATCGTACATCATGGCGTACCGCGTGTGAGCGTTTAGTGGCCGTTCGATCAAAGGCTTGCGATCAGCAACGAGGCGCAAAGTTCCTGCAGCATGGATTGCACTATAGATTGTGCAAACTTAGCGCTTTTGAGTATATGTATTGAGAATAGCTATCATTCCACTTCGCGTCTTCGAGGACTGACTTGAGCATTAGGGCCTCATTCCTTCATAAAAATGCGAAAAACAAGACAAATGATCACCAAATTGTCAGGATGGATGAAAAGTTTGTAAGGATTGGCCTGCGGGCCGTGTAGAATCGTTCGCGTCATGCCAGAGACCCTGAACGACCGCTGTGAGCAGATCATCAAGTTTCTACTGCGGGTTAGCGCTGCCTCGATCGACGAGATCCTCGGTGAGGTCGGTTCTTCGGCTCCCAGCATCCGCCGCGACTTAGCGCGTCTTGAAAATCGAGGATTGATTCGTCGAACCCACGGCGGAGCGACACTGGTAGAGCCTCTCCTTTACGAGCCATTTCGGTATGACAGCTCATTTCTGGCTCGCGAACAGCGATACGCGACTGAGAAGAGACGGATTGGACTTGCGGCGGCCGAACTCGTTCAGCCGAACGAGACGATAGGGCTCTCTGCTGGTACAACTACGACTCACATTGGCCGCGCTCTCCGCCATAGAGAGAAGATTCAGGTCATTACCAATGCTCTCAACATTGGCATGGAGCTATGCAATCAGCCTGGCGTTCGCACCTATCTGACGGGTGGCGTGATTCCATGGGCCTGGTCGTTTTCACTTACAGGAAATGCTGCTCTAGAATTTCTCGACGATGTATATATGGACAAGGTATTTTTCAGCGTAACCGGTCTCGATGCGGAACGGGGCGCCACGACACTGGAGACAGACGAGGCGCTAATTTACAGGAAAATGCTCAAGCACGCGAAGCAGGTCATCGTCGTCACCGACTCCACCAAATTCGGAAACGTGAGCCCGGCGTTCATTTGTCCTGTGAGCGAAATAAATACGATTGTGACTAATGTCGGCGTATCTCAAGAGGCCCTCGCCCCTTTTGAGCGACAAGGAATTCGAGTAATGCGGGTCTGAGCCGTCTTGTAGAGCTCTCTAATTCATAGATTTCAGAAGAGGAGCGTCCAGGTTCTACCTCTCAGGGAACTTCATCTCGTGACACTGCTACAAGGTATTCGATCCGAAGTCAATGAAGCTTGACTGAAATATGGTCGATTCCTCCTTTGGCGTGATTATTTTCGCTGTTAATGATCACTTTGTTATTGAAATAGCTCTCGAATCGTCGTATCTTTCTTCCCAACGTAGTAAAAGTGTCTGCCACCGACAGTTTGTGTAAATAGCGAACGAGAGGGGCAGCCGACAGAAGCCGGCATGATGTGATAACTGCCGGCCTTGGAAACAAACCTTGGGAGGCGAAGTGCAGATAAGAAAGAGTCCTACGATAAGCCGGGCCCTGAACCATCCTCGGTTCAATACAGCGAAGGGTCCGGTATGGCCGCCGGTCTTTTTTGAGAAATCCCAGGGAGAACCCATTCAAGAGCAACGTTCCTTAGCTCTTGAGCCACCGTGCGCTCTAGCGCACCAGACCACGAGATTTCAAAAGGAAGGTGTGATGGCAATGATTGACCTCAATAGGGTTCTCAATCAAAGTCTTTCTCCGATGCGTTCGAACCTCCGCAGTGTGTTGATGGTTCTCGTCGCCCTGCTTGTGTTCGCATGTGTGAGCGAATCGAGGGCGCAGCAACTCACAGCAACCCTTACCGGTGAAGTGACAGACAGTACAGGGGCAGTCATTCCGAATGCAGCTGTCACTGTCACGCAGACCACGACCAATGCTGTGCGGACTGTGATGTCCGACGGCAGCGGCAACTATGCCGTGACGAGCTTGCAGGCAGGCACATACAACGTGAGTGTTTCCTCGCAAGGTTTTGAGACTTTCGTGGCGAAAAACGTCGTACTCAATGTCGCGGAAAAGCGCGGCCTCAACATTCAGTTGAAGACAGGTTCGACCAGCACGACGGTCACTGTGGAAGCTGCTGCGTTGAGTGTTGACACGGAGTCGAGCGCGCAAGCCGGCACCATCACGGGGCAGCAGATCCGCGAGCTCGAACTCGCGGGCCGCAACTTCCAGCAGCTCGTCACGCTACAACCTGGAGTTGTAAGCCAGATGGGAGACGAGACGGGTGCCGGCGCGACGCAGATGTCGATCAATGGAGCTCGCGCCACGGCTAACAACTGGACCGTTGACGGATCGGATATCAATGATTCCGGTTCCAACGGCACAGTAATCAACGCACCCAACATAGATGCCATCCAGGAATTCACGCTGGCGCGCGGCACCTATGACGCTGGGTATGGACGGTCGGGTGGCGGCCAGGTTGTTGTGGCAACGAAGGCTGGAACCAGCAGCTTTCATGGAACTGCCTATGAATTTCTGCGCAACACGGCACTCGATGCTAATGAGTGGTTCAACAAGCGCAGCCAGATTGAGAACGGCGAACCAAACAAGAACCCTGTGAACCACCACAACGTCTATGGTTTCACGGTTGGTGGACCGATCTACATTCCGAACGTCTACAACACAAACAAGAACAAGACATTCTTCTTCTGGTCAGAGGAGTGGAGGAAGATCAGTTCGCCAGGCGGTGACAACATGCCTGCTGCAACGCAGGCCATGCTGAACGGCACAGTCTCCGGGAACTTCACGAACGCTCCCGCAGGATGTGCTACCTACGACGCGGCCACTGATACCACCACGATCAAGCCGAGCTGCTACAGCGCGAACTCTCAGGTTTACCTGACGAATGTGTTCAGCAAATACCCGGCGAACAGCGGCGATCGTTACGTATTCTCTTATTCGGCGCAGAATAATTTCCGCGACGACATTGCGCGCATCGATCACTATTTCACGGACAAGGTACACTTCTACGCGCGGTACATGAACGATGACATGCCTGTGGACAATCCAGAGGGCCTCTGGGCTGGTTCTAACTACCCTGGCCTGGTCGACACTCTCGTAAACTCGCCGGGCAAGAACGCTGTCGGCAATCTGACGTGGACTATCAGCCCGAAGGTCGTGAACGAATTCGAGTTCGCTTACGCGCAGGGCACTTACTTCTCTCAGATCAAGCCCGATCAATTTGCGACTTCGAGTACTGTCAATGGTTCTTTGACCAATCAGTGGCAGCCAGACCCATATGGCAAGGTGCCGTCAATCTCGATTGACGGAGTCACTGGCTTCAACGCAGGATCCTCGCCTTGGAACGAGCGCAATCTTGACCGGACCTATTTCGACAACCTCTCATTCAGCCTCGGCAAACACACGCTGCGCACCGGCTTCCAGCTTCAGCAGATGATCAAGACCGAGAATGCGGTGAACGGCACGCCGAGCTTCAGCTTCAATTCCTGGGCTGACTTCCTCGTCGGGAATGTTTCCACCTTCAGCCAGACCTTGCCGGATATTATCCCGGATCTGCACTTCATCAACACGGAAGCTTACGTACAGGACGATTGGAAGGTTACTTCGCGTTTGACGCTGAACTTGGGCGTTCGCTGGAGCCGATTGCCCTCCGTCACCGACGTCAAGAACACTGTCTCGAACTTCGATCCCAAACTGTACGATCCGCAACTCGCGCCGCAGATCGATCCGGCTACAGGCAACTTCGTACCAGATCAGATGGTGAACGGGTTCCTGCTGCAACCATCCACTTATACAAACGGGATTATCTTCCCCAAGGGAGCTGCGTGCAGCAATGCTCAGAAGATTTCACCTTTGGTGTCGTGCTCGCCTTTTGGCGCATATGTCGCACCGAACTACAACACCAATTTCGCTCCTCGCTTTGGCTTCGCCTATGACGTAAGCGGCAACGGCAGGATGGTAGTGCGTGGCGGCTTTGGTGTCTTCTACGATCGCCTGCTCAATGGAATATGGGAGCAGAATGCATTCGTAAATCCGCCGCTGGCGCAGGGCACCACAATCAACAACGCGAAGTTTGACAACATTACGAGCGGCAGCACGTCGGTCAACTACGGGCCGAATCTGCTCGTTGCAGCTGGAAATCCGGACTTCTTCGTGCCCCGGTACTCCAACTTCAACCTGAGCATTCAACGCGAACTGCTGCCCAGCACGGTGCTTGAAACTGCATATGTAGGCGCGGTGGCTCGTCACCTGCTCGGACAGTTTGACGAAAACCAGCCGACAGTTGCCGCAGTCCAGGCAGCTCCCACAACACAGACCAACGCACTGCGCCCGTACCTCGGTTATTCAACGATCAGGGATCGCGGTCCATTCTTCACAAACAACTACAACTCACTCCAGGTCAGCCTGAACCACCATTCTCACGGTGTGCAGCTGGGCATGGCGTACACGTGGTCGAAGGATCTGACAACTCAGTCCCAAGATCGCGACGTGTACTCCACTTACCAGTATGACTTCAAGATGGACTACGGGCCGTCGTCCTACAACCAGCCGCATACTTTCACCGGGAACGTCATCTATGACCTTCCGTTCTTCTCTCACCAATCAGGTCTTGTTGGCAGAGTAGCCGGTGGATGGGAGGTATCGGGTATCGGGCAAGTGTTTTCAGGACAGAGCTTCTCCTTGTCTCAGCCTCGCGACCCGTGGGATCCGAATGGTGAACACGTCGGAGTTGGATCGCAGAGTCCGCGTCCCGACCAGATCGGACCGGTTCATATGACCAAGTCGGTGGACCAGTGGTTCAGCACCGATTCTTTCGCTACTGCAGTTAACCATTGGGGCAGCGAACGCTCTGGCAGCCTGCTTGGCCCTGGTCTAAACAACTGGGACCTTGCAGCCATCAAGAACACTAAGATCGCCGAACGGGTTTCGTTCCAGCTGCGTGGCGAGTTCTTCAATGCCTTCAACCATGAGAGCTTCGGCTCGGGTGGAGGAAATGGATCGAGCAGCGGTGGAGTGGACAAGAGCCTGGCTGATAGTTCCTTTGGCCAGGTCGTAAGCGGTCACGCCCCACGCCGTATTCAGATCGGCGCAAAAGTGATCTTCTAACTTTGCTCATTACTCCTGAACAGGGCCGGAGCTTGAGCTCCGGCCTTTTTTTGCCAGCCAGGGTCTGATCAAAATCATCGAACAGATCGGTCGGGAACGATGAATAGGAACACTCACCAACGCACTGGAAGAAAGGATGCGATCCGGACCTTTTGATCTTTTCAGTAGAAGAGAGATCAATTCAAGGGGCTTGTTTTTTCGCTGGCACCGCCGACATGACTTTCAGCAGCCTTTCGTCCTCGGCTTTGTTCAGGCTATTTGCCTTGTCAAACTCGATCTTTGCTTCCGCAGTCTTTCCCATTGAGCGATATAGCCGAGCCAACCGATAGTGCGCACTGACGTCTTTTGAATTTATGCGAATAGCCGCGCGAAACTCGGCGACAGCCTGCTCCTTCTTTCCTTCATCCGCAAAGACGATGCCGAGATCGCGATGGGCCATGCCGCTCGATGCGTCAACTTTCACCACCTTCTCGAGAAGCGGCTGCGCATCTTCGGGCAGGTTCATCTGCAGCTTCGCATCGCCGAGGTAGAGCGTAGCCAGAGAATGCTGCGGATCGTTGGCAAGTTCGGCTTGAAATTCTGTCGCTGCTTCCGGGTATTGTCCTTTTGTCCAAAGCAGATAACCAAGCCCGAAGTGAACATTGGGTTCGCTTGGGTTGGTTTTCACTGCTGCACGGAACAAGCGGACTGCCCCCTCGTGGTCTTTCATTTCATCGAGAGTTTCGCCCATCAGCATGTCTGCTTCAGCGGACTCGGCATTGAGAGCCAGGATTTGATGGAACGAGTCCTGAACGCAAGAGTACTGCTTCGACCACAAACAGGCATGCGCCAGCGTCAGAAGCAGAGTGAGGTTCTGTGGGTCGTGCACTGACGCCAGCTTGAGTGTTCGTGACGCGTCCGCGAACCGGCTAAGCCCGTATTGCGACATTCCGATGAGAACCGTGAGCTGCTGATCTCCCGGATGCTCCTTCATTAATGGTTCGAGAGTCGCTATCGTTTGCTGATATTCGCCTGCCTTGAACAAGGCCAGCCCAAGGTTCAGCCGCAAGCCCGGCATGCCAGGATCGAGAGCCATCGCACGCCTGTAGCTACGAATTGCGTTCGCATATCGCCCCTGTTTCGACTCTATAAGCCCGAGATGTGCCAGCGGTTCGGCTTTATTGGGAAACTGTCTGGCAAGGTTTTCCCACGCCTGTTCGGCTTCCGTGAACTTGCCCTCCTTCTCCAGAGAGAAGGCGACCTGCCCGGGGTCCGCCTGCGCGAATGCACGAATCGTCATACTCAGAATCACGAACGACACGCGAGAAAGCTGCCCTACTTTCTTCGTGAGCGGCGATGCACTATGCGATCTGCGGCGAGCTTCCATGCTCCGCAGTTTTAGTGAAAGTAGGCTCAAGATCGAGCGCTCTGATACCTGGAGCAAATTAAGCATTTCACTCTGATTCTAGATGTTCAGTGGTCTGAACGGTCACTAAACGGAGAACCGCCGAGAAGAAACAGATGCACTGTCTTTGCTCATCCGAATTAGTTTTGTTCCCCGCGACGAATCTCAATGGCGCGCATCATCTGCCGCTCCTGCTCTTCCTTCTTGTCTTTGATCGCGTCGAAACGCTTCGACTGCTCTTCGCGCCGGGGATCACTCGTGCGTGCAAAGAGTTGCAACAATCCGAAATTGGCTGAGTAGTTTTCTGGGTCGAGGCTCAATGCTGAGTCGAATTCTTGCTCAGCTTTCTTGAAGTCGCGTTGGAGCAGGCTGATCTGCCCGAGCTCAGAAAATGCGCTTGCCTGCTTTGCATTCAGCGCGATTGAACGATTCAACTCGGAAACTGCCTCCTGGAAACGTCCCTCTTGCCGGGCGATGCGGCCTAGATAAAGATCCGCATCTGCCGACGTCTTTGGTTGCAGGGCAGCCTGCTTCAACCACTTCGTTGCTGTCTCGAAATCCTTCGCCGCATAGTTTGCTCTTCCGAGAGCAAGCAGCCCATCGGGATCATTTGGCCGTAGTTCGTGGTAGCGCTTCAAGTATTTCAGAGCCTGAGAGGGGTCTGCCGAGAATGAAACTACAAGACCCAGCGCGTAGTTGCCGTCTGGATCGTCAGGTGCTAGCCGCACCGATTCTTCCAGGGCCTTCCGAGCTTCTCCAAAGAGATTCAGGCGCAAGCAAACAGCCGCGAACTCGTATGGCAGTTTTGGGTCATTCGGAGAAATGTCGCGTGCATGAGCCAGATACCCGAGTGCACCTTCATTATCTTTGGCTGCTTCCGCCACACGGGCAAGATCCTGAAGTATAACCACCGAGCGATCGCTTCCCTCAAAAGCCTTTTCCAGTGTGGCGCGTGCATTCTTCAGCTTCCCGTTTGCCTCCATCGCCAGTCCGAGAGTGCGCAGCCCTTCTGCGGAGAGCTTGCCGTGGCTACCGACCTGGCCGAAAAGTTCTTCGATGAGATCGGCTCGCCGGGCTTTTTTGAGCGCCGGCAGGCATGTGTATCCATCGTCTTCCGTCGCATCTGAGTTTGCAGCAAGCTCATGCACTGCCGTCTCTGTCAGGCTGCGCTGACCAAGCCATGCGTGGTCAGCGCAGAACAGAGCTTCGGCCCCGACTTGCTTTCGCGCGGCCTGGCTTAGCCTTTCCAGTTGAGAAAGGGACGACTGATACTGCTTTTGCCAGAGGTAGATATTCGCCAAATTATAGTGGGCCTCATCGTTTGCAGGATCAAGCTGAACTGCTTTGATGCTGTGTTGTAGCGCAGACATGCGCATTTTCGGATCAGTCGCTGCAGTCTCCATCTCGACTCGGCTAAGGTTGAGATACGCGCCCACCAGTCGTGGCGCGTGTTCAATCGCTTTGGAAAATGACTGTATTGCTTCGGCTTTGTGCCCCTGCTGAACCTCGATCACTCCGATCAGATTCTCGATGCCGCCGTTGCGTGGATATTTGGCATAGGTTGCCTCGGCGAGCCTGAGTGCGCCATCCAGATCGCGTTCTTCGATCTGCCGCTGGATCGACAAGAGAACCTCCTGGTAGGCAGTACCTTGTGCTTCGAGCACGTTAGCGAGGCAGGGGAACAAGGACCAAAAGGTCCCGAAGATCCCCATCACTGCGACGACGTCGCGAACCCGAGTGCGCGTCGGTAGGAACGACCGCTGCATGTACTCTAGACTAATCTTTATGAGGCGTGTGAGACACAATTTGCTAGGGGCGCCGATTCTAGCGCTGGCCGTCATACATTTTTCTCTCCCGCTTCGATCTCAAACAGCAAGCGACGAAGCGGTTCCTAGACCGGACGCCGTTGGAGTGCTGGAGCTCCGTGGCGAGACAGCGGCAGATCTGCAGAGAGCTTTGAGCGCCCACGACTACGTTCATGCGGAGCGATTGCTTTTGGCGGAGATCGATCGCGACCCTCATTCTGCGAGGGCGTGGAGACTTCTCGCTTACGTGGGCAGTGTTTACTTTGCCAGCCGGGATTACCTGAACGCCGCAGTAGCCTGGAAGAAAGCCCAGGCGATCGCACCCCTCGATGCGAAACTCCGCTTCTCGCTTGCGATGGCTTACATTCGCCTCGGCCGACCTGACTGGGCGAGAAGCGAACTGCAGGATCTCGCCCGCGTAAACGCTACAACTGCCCTCTATCCCTACTGGCTTGGACGTCTCGATTACGACCAGCACTTCTACAATCCTGCCATCAAAAATTTCCAGCATGCGATTGAGCTTGACCCTGGAATGGCGCGCGCGTTCGACAATCTTGGCCTATGCTATTTCTACGAAAATCAGAACGATCTCGCTGTTAAGAATTTCGAAAAGGCGATTGAACTTGATCGGGGATCGGGGCATCCTTCTCCGTGGCCTTATCTGAATCTCGGCATTACGGAACAATTCCTGAACCATGCCGTTAAAGCCGAGAAGAACCTGCGCGAGGCAACGCGTATTGACCCGAGCCTGGCAAAAGCGCATTTCCAGTTGGGCACGGTTCTGGAAGACAAAGGCGAGACCAAGAGTGCGCTGGCAGAGCTGAAAGAAGCCGCAAGGCTTGATTTGTCTTATCCGGAGCCTCACATGGCGATGGCTCGGCTCTATCACAAGCTGGGGCAAGAGGATGCTGCGCGCGAAGAAGTGAAGAAGTATCGTGACCTTCGTCCCTCTTCCAATCAATAGTCGTTGAAGGGCGACAGTTTCTAGTCGAGACTGCTGAGCAAGAAAAACGCCACCCGATCTCTTTTGAAGATCGGATGGCGCAAGAGTGGTGCTGCAGGTTAGAACTCGATGCGTCCAGCAAACTGAATCGTGCGCGGCGGCGTTACGGAGTGTGTCCAGGTACCGAACTCCGTTCCACCTCCGTTGCTCACGTCTGTGGCAAACGCGACCGAAGGCCCGCTGTAGTTGCCTCCCTGGCTCGCAAGGAAGTAGTGATTGTTGAACGCGTTGAAGAAGTTCGCCTCAAAGCGGAAGTTGACTTTCTCAGCGATCTTCGTGTTCTTGGTAAACGAGACGTCGAGATTCTTGAAGCTGGGTCCGTAGACCGTCGTTACAGCCTTGCCGGTCCCAGTGTAGCCAAAAGCGCTGAAATCTGTTTCAAAGGCATTGAGGTTGAAGTAGGTACCGTCCTTAGCCGGATTGAACCCATTGCGTCCGTGAGGCTGCACTTGGGCTCCCGGCTTGAGACCGGGCACGCAACCCTCGCGGAACTGAGGCACAAGATCGGCTGTCGGGCAGGAGGAAGCGAAGAACGAGAACGGTGTCCCGTACTCATACCTCCACAACGGGCTCACCTGCCAACCGCCAGCAATTACATTCGACATACCGCCGGAGTTGGCCCAGCGCTTGTCATGGCCGAACGGCAGTTCGTATACGACCGCAACCTGTGCTGTTACAGGAACATTGTCCGGAGCGATAGCCCACGCACGCGGGAACAGGTTGAAGGGCGAGAACTGCCCATTGTTGCCCTGGTTCCCGGTGCCGGTGGTGTTGGTTGCCTGCGTGGTATCGGAAGCATCTGTGTAGAGCTTCGAAACCGTGAGGGACCCTAGTGCATACAGGCCACTCGACAGATGCCGCTCGAGCCTACCCTGGAACGACTGATAGATCGAAGTGGCGTGCTGCTCATTCTGTCCCTGCAGGACTCCGCAATATTGCGGGAAGGGAACCAGTGCCTGTGCGATGGTGGCCTGGCAGGCTCCGCCGTTTACATCCGAACGGAACTGCGTATCCCATCCTGAATACGGGAGTGTGATCCCGTACTGCGCAAACTTCGCAGGACCGGAACCGTCTCCAGCGTTGTAGTCAGCGGCCAGATCAGGACCGATTGCAGCGATGCTGGGATTTAACGGGTTCAGAACATTGAGCGGGCTCATTGCTGACGGCAGATGAGTGCCTTTTGTTCCGACGTAAGAAACCGCGGCGTAAAAGTTCTGCGGAAGCTGACGCTCAATGGTCAAGTTCCACTGCTGCGAGTAAGGCCTCTTGTTGCCATCCAGAGGTCTGTACTTGGAAGGCGTCTTGCCGTTGTCAAAGTCAGAAGAGATGTTCTGCGTCTGTCCAACCTGGGTCGGCGAAAGGCCCGAATCCAGGTAGATGACTGGCACGTATCCGATTCCGCTCTGCTTTTGGTTGATATTGACGGTCGCATTGAATCCGTCCAGGCTCATGCCTCCATCCCAACCTGGATAGAAGGCCTGTCCGTAGTAGATACCGTAACCGGCGCGAACCACCGTTTTGTCATTCAGGGTGTAAGCGAATCCGACTCTGGGAGCCCATGCAGCCTTGAAGGGTGTCTCCGGGAAGTCTGCCCCATAGCTGGCATCGCCCCACTTCTTACCTGCGAAGGCAAGTCTTCCGGGACGACCGTCCGCGCCGGGGTTGGCACCCAAAGGGTCAAAGAAGGAAAGATTGTTGAACTTCTCTTTGAACGGAGCGATGTAATCCCAGCGTACGCTGTAATTCAGGGTGAGCTTGGGAGTCATACGCCATGAATCACCGATGTGTGCTGCCCAGGCAGGCTGCCGAGGATATTCCGCCTTGACGTTATAGAAGTTCACGTTGGCATTGGAGACGGCGCCCAGATAGAAGCTCGCCATCGCATCACCGGGGCACGAACCACCGCAGCTGATGTTTCCTGTTGTGCCTTTGTCAAAAGTGAAGGTCCCGCCCTGGTTCGTTCCCAGATGGATAGCCGTTCCAGCCAGCCGATATTCGAAGCCAGCCTTCACGGTATGACGACCCATAACGCGTGTCAGGATTTCATTCAGTGCATACGTACCACGCGTGGTTTTGTCGAGAGTCGCATCGGGCACTCCGCTGTTGCCAAGCTGGCTATAGCTATCGATGTTGATCTGCGGATTGAAGCTTTCATCTGCTACACCGGCAATCTTCGGCAGATCAGCTTTTCCGTTCAGCGCGTAATAACCCTCATTCCGGTTCAGGTAGCCCAGAGTGAGGTGGTTTGTCATCACGGGCGAGAAGGTATGCTCCCAATTAAGCCTCTGAATCGGCGCATTCTCCGGGTTGGCCGGACTCGCGGTTGATAGTGCGATAGGCAGATCGCTCTGCGTGTTCACGCCGGCGTACTGCCACCAGTATGTGTAGTAGAGGTGGTCGCTTTTGCCGAGGTTGAAGTCAGCGCGCCAGAAATACACGTTCTCACTATTGGTGAGCGATCCCTGTCCAGACTTCGGCACGAAGTAGTTGTTCGACTGACCGCCGTTCGTCGGTGTAGGCAAGAGCGACATGATCTTCTGTGCGTTTTGATCGGCGTACTTTGGGTCGATCACGTTTTTGTTGCCCAGGTATGCGATCGGCTTACCGGCATCTACTCCGTACTTAGCTGGATCATTCGGGTAGTAGAGTTGGCTCGAGATAGCACTGAAATCGCCTCCCCGGTTTGCTACCGAAGCGATCGACAACGTCGATGAAGTTGCGCTGCCGTGATCCTTGAAGCCCTCCCAATTGAAGTAGAAGTACCCCTTGGCCCATGAGTCGGCGCCGTGCAATTTCGGTAAAAGGATCGGACCGCCGATGTTAGCGCCGTAGTCGTTTTCTTTGTCGGCAGGCTTTTTGCTTCCCGGATCGATGCCCCACACAAATGCATTGAACATGTCATTGCGGAGGTACTCGTATGCCGCACCGTGGAACTGCTCGCCGCCGCTCTTGGTTGAGATGATCAACTGACCCGAAGTCGAGTCACCGTATTGCGCTTCGTAGTTCGAGGTGAGAACTTTCACCTCGCTGGTAATGTCAGGCGACATGCCGAAGTCGGTCTGCAGACTGACCATGCCGCTCTGGTTCATAAAGCCTTCGATCGCCGTTGCACCATCAACAATGGCTTCGTCACCTGTGACGAGACCACCATTGATGCGGGCGTTGAATGCATTTCCACTGCCGGCGGTCGTCACTCCGGGCATCATGATGGCTACTGCCACTGATGACCTTGGAGCACCGTTGACCGTCAATGGGAAACTCTGGAGTACTTCGGGAGACACGCCGCCTTCCAGAGTCGGGTTCTCATAATTGATCAATGAGGCATCGCCGACTACGGTGACAGTCTCATTCGTCTTTCCGACAGTCAGATGAAGGTCAAGGCGCGCGGATTGGTTAACCGCAAGCTGAATGCCTTTCTGGGTTGTCGATTTGAAACCGGTAGCTGCGACATCGAGCGAGTAATTGCCTGGGGTAAGATTCCGGAAGGTGAATGCGCCTTCAGAATCCGATACAAAGCTCGACTGAAATGATGTCGCCTCATTCGTCAGCGTCAGCTTTGCGCCCGGTATCGCAGCATTGCTGGGATCCGTCACCGTTCCACTGAGTGAGGCATTGGTATCCTGCCCGAAACTCTTATGTGAAACCGCGAACAACAGTATCCCGAGAAATGTCAGCAAGACGTAGCGTCCTACGACGACGGTCCTGTTTGCCATAGCCTCTCCTGTCCTGGTTTGAGTTCTTACAGTGAGAACTCCTGTTTGTATTGCGTTTAGACACGCAGTCCCGCACGCATCCTGTGAAGCGGCGCTGTCCGGTATCAAAAGTAGCCGGGAAGTTCGCTCGCCAGCGATCAGGCTCGTTTCTGACACGGGCACTGAAGGAAAAGCAGCAGTGGTGCACTAAAGTATTGCAGAATCGAAGTTTGCAGCCGTATCCGTGCGTGAAGTGTAAACGTTGTCACCGCGGATTGGCTGCGATGCTAGCCCACCTAAACTGCGATTGTCAATGGGTTTGTGGCGAGCGAGCATCATGTGCGGTCTCGAGCTGACAACTCTTCACTTTCAAAGGGCTAGCGCCCGCGCAGTTCTTATCCATCGCGCGTTCGCCCAATCCTCTCTTGGATCAGAGGCGGCTCTCCCAAAAGCCCAGAGGCGAAGGCGGTGCGCGTCTACCTCTGCAAGGCTTGCAATGCGCTTAATCAATGCCTGCGGCTCGTTATGAAGGCGGGCCTCGCAGTTGAACAGGTGCTGTACCAGGTCGTAGGTGCGATCGCCGACGAAAGGCTTAGGGTCGATCGCAAGCCATGGCTCCCGGTCGGAACGCAGGACATTCCCGGCGTGGAGATCTGTTACCAGGAGAACGTCTGTCCCTGCCGGTTCGGCCAATTTCGCCACGACGGCTAGACCTTCTTTAACCAAATCTGCGTCGGCCCAGAGATGCCGTTGCGCCATCGTCTCTTCACGCCAGGAATTCACCATTCGCGAGAGGGGACGGAAGCACGACAAATCCGAAGAGGGACACGTCTGACTCCAGATCCCCTTGAGCAGTTGCGCGATGACCTCGTCTTGCCTTGTCTCGGGCTCTGAATGAAGATTGCTTCCGGGCAGGCATCGCTCAATCAGCATGGCGCCAGACTCCGGGTCAGCTTCCAGCAGGCGCACCATGCAGTTGCCATCCCAATATCGAAGGCCGGCGATCTCGTCCCGGCCCTCCATGTGAGGCATCGCGATTTTCAGCACTGCAGTCTCTCCATCGAATCGGGTCACTGGCGCTACCCAGGAGCAGGTAGCGTTTTGATCAAATGGGTCGTTAGTGCGGATTGACCACCGAATCTGCAGCTGCGAAAGCAGATCCGGCAGACCGTCCAGCCATGCGCGACGTTCCGGAGACTTTTGACAATTCTCGATGAGCTGTTGAGAAACTTTCATCGGCAGGGGACGACAATGTCTAGCAAGTTCTTGTTTGTCAGTTACAAAGTGAGTGCAAGGCCGGGACAGTATAGATCCCGGCGATGATGTGACACTTGGAACAATAGACCAAAGGGAATGGACCTGACTCAATTTTGAGAAGAATGCAGGGAAGGGTAGTGAGAAGAAGAAACTGAGATTTCAACGGAAGCCTGCATGTACTATTGATCTCTCATCGATATTAACGTTGGTTTCCTACTGTATGGCGGAGGAAGAAGGATTCGAAATACAGTTGTATTGCTTAGGTATCTAAGAAAACTTCCGCTGAATGGGAAAGTCATACCCCCGATTTTCCCCCGAAAATGTGCGCCTCACCTGAACTCTTCGGACAATGCGTCGTGTGTGTTACTCGCCTCAGTTCAAAATGGGAACACGCTCCGGATGGCATACAGGCAGGGTCTGAACCCTCAAACACGGTAGTTTCATCCTTCATGTGCGTTCGCCGTGCTCCACTTCGTAATAATCACAGTGGTCACTAGCTTCACCTAAGGAGCCTTGGCAAATGAGAGCGAGCCGAGCGCGTTACCGGGTGGTCGTACTCGCGATCGGGCTCGCGATTCTGTCGTACGTGCAGCGTGTTGCAATTTCGGGAGCTGCAATACCGATTTCGCATGATTTGCATCTTGGGAAAGAACAAATGGGGCTGGTGTTTGGGGCCTTCGGTCTGGCCTACGCCTTGTTTGAAATCCCGATGGGTTTGCTGGGTGATCGCCGCGGTGTTCGGCGCGTCCTAACGCAGGTCGTGCTTGCCTGGTCGGCTTTTACAGCATTGACGGGTGCAGCATGGAATCTTGCATCTCTCGTTACAGCCAGATTCCTGTTTGGAGCCGGCGAGGCTGGATGCTTCCCGAACCTGACGCGCATGCTGAGTGCATGGCTGCCTGCGCGAGAACGAGTTACCGCGCAGGCCCTGATGTGGGCCTGTGCACGGTGGGGTGGAGCGGTAACGCCCCCAATTACGCTTCTCTGCATCAAGTGGCTTGGCTGGCGGTGGGCATTTGTCAGTTTCGCTCTGCTGGGAGCGGTGTGGTGCGCAATTTTCTTAGCCTGGTTTAAAGACGATCCTGCAAAACACCCGGCTGTAAATGCAGCTGAGCGAGAATTGTTAGAGCCCTCGCGTGACCTGACGTCCTCCGGAGCAGATCGCAGCCTGATATCCGTGCTGTGCACAAGGAAGGTAGTGACGCTCGCCCTGCAGTACTTCTGCTTTTCCTATGTCTGGTACTTTTACATCACCTGGCTTCCAACTTATCTTCGAGAGGGAAGAGGGCAGTCACCGGAGAGTGCCGCGGCCCTTGCGGTCTTGCCTCTACTATTCGGAGGATTTGGATCTCTCATATCCGGCTTCTGTTCGAGATGGCTGCCAAAGCGCGCAATTGCCTGTGGAGGGTTTCTTGCAACCGGTGTGTTGCTGATTCTCTTCACGCGAATTGATGCGGTATTGCCTGCAATGTTGATCATGGGGTTGGCGAGCTTTGCCAGTGATCTGACCATGCCTATATCGTGGGATGCCTGCGTAGAGACCGGGGGAGCGTACACGGCTACCGTGGCAGCCGCGATGAACATGATGGGCAATCTCGGCGGTTTTGTCGCGCCAGTGATTGGCGGCATCATTCTGCAACACCTCGGTAAAGGAATTAAAGGATGGAATTTGCTCATCGACACCATGGCTGTAGCCGCATTTATCTCGGCCGCATGCTGGTTCACTCTGTATTCGAAGTCAACACATCCAGACGGGAGTTGCTCGACCCTTGGTTCGGATGTGATTACTCCTTAAAAAATGGCGATTTGAGAAAACGAAATCCGAAAGGAAATTCATGAAGATCGATCTGAAAGGTAGAACAGCAGTCATTACCGGCGGCAGCCGAGGCTTGGGTGAGGCGATGGCCAAGGCTCTGGCCGACGCGGGAGCACAAATCGCTCTGGTTGCGCGCGATCGAGCACGGCTGAAGCAGGTTCGGGATGAAATCAAAGCTGGTGGTGGGACCGCGGAGTTCTTTGTCGCTGACGTTACCCAAGAAGATGCGGTCAAGGAACTCGGGAGTGCGGTCAAGGACCGCTTTGGAAACCCACAAATCTTGATCAATAGCGCAGGAATCAATGTGAGAAAGAACCTTGTGGATTTCACGCTGAATGAATTCAGGAGCGTACTGGATGCAAGCCTGATCTCAACATTTTTGATGTGCCGTGAATTTGTGCCCGGAATGAAAGGAACAGGATACGGACGCGTTCTCAACATGAGCTCGATCATGAGTCACGTTTCGTTAGCCGGGCGCACGGCATACAGTTCCGCGAAAGCCGCCCTGCTGGGCCTCACCAGGGCATTGGCGTTGGAACTTGCCACGGATGGAATCACTGTGAATGGGATCAGCCCGGGGCCGATCGGTACGGACATGAATCTCGCATTGATGCAAGATCCGCAAGCCAACGCCCAGTTCCTGGCTGGCCTTCCGGTAGGGCGCTGGGGCAAGGTGGAAGAGATAGGCTCTCTCGCCTGCTATCTGTGCTCCGAAGCCGCAGCGTTTATCACTGGAACAGACGTTCTGATCGATGGAGGGTGGACGGCGAAGTAGTTATGGCTTCCTCTTCGTATGCAGTGCCCGCTGAATGACGAAGAAACTTGATTCATTTATGTGGCTCGCTGCTTGGCTTCGAGGTTGCCAAAACCGGCGGCACATAGTCAATCAACGATTCGACAGGCTTCTTACCCGCCCAGGCGATGCCTCTGAGCAGCATCTGTTGAATCTGGTAATTCGCGAAATTGGCGTACTCGTGTCCCTGCATCCATACGAACGCACGTGCAGGCTCCCCTCTCGCAAACGTATGTTCATAGGTCCAGATCTGTGGAACTACCTCACCTCTATGCGAGCCGGCGCTTGGAGTGCCGGGGATCGAGGATGATGCGAGAACGTGGACGCCGGGATCATGAGCCCAGGTCATGTTGAAGAAGGCCTCATCGAAGATCGTGAAGTTTGACATGCCTCTCATGATGGGATCAGAAACGTCTTTCACCGAGTAGGCGATTGGCGCGCCAAGCGTGTAGTTGACATCACCGTGCTTCTTCGCTCCGCCGACTAACGTCGCGAAGTATTCGGGGTCGGGTCCGCAAAGCGAATCGTGCAGGCTGACCAACCCGCCGCCTCTTTTCACAAAGGCTTCAATCACTGACTTTTCTTCATCACTCAAATATCCGGCGTCGCCCTTGTAGATCACTAATACGTCAGCGCGTTCAAGATCCTCAGAAGTAGGCGCGTGCAGCGAACCATCAACAATGGCTCCGTGCTCAGTCAGGATCTTGCTCCAATCTGCAAGGAACTGGGGGTAGTCGTGTTGTCCGGCGAGATGAGACTTGAGCCCGGCCCAGATAAAGATCCGCATTCCGTCTGGATTTTGACCTGACGGTCTAGGCGCTTCTGCATGAGCCGACGGCCGGGCCTGTGCGTAAGTTCTCTGTGTCGGAGGCAGAAACACCATCAGAAGAAGAAGGGCCTGCATCCCCCAAAATTGGTAGGTGATGATTCTGAGCGAAAGTCTGACTGAGGTAGCGACCGGAGATCTCCAATTCCAGCACACTTTTAACGCGTTCTCCTGGGGAAGATTTCGAAGTATCTAGACGAGAACCAGCGATACAAGAACTCCATCAGAAATGTCAATCACTGATCGTCGTTAATCGGCGGCAACAGAGATTGCCAGCATGCACTTGTTTGCCGCTAGAATCGTTTGCAGCTTTTTGTCGTAACAGCTGACGCAACAAGAACCAAGGAGACTATGAAGCGAAAAGCCGCCGCCACCCGCCCGCCGATGAGGAACGGACTTTTATGGCTCGTCCTCTTCAGCTTCTTTCGTCTTTCTTCTGGCGCGCCGCAGAACGCAACAAGCTCCTGGCCAATGGTGAACATGAATTCTGGCGCCACCCGCTACTCCGGGCTTGCACAGATTACGAGGGCAAACGTCAGCAATCTGAAAGTCGCCTGGATTTACCACATGAAGCCCGGGTCGGCAGCAAGTAACTCCTCAGACAAAACATGGAGGCCGTCGGAAGATCAGCCGCTGGTAGTCGGAAACAACATGTTTGTCGTTACGCCCTACGGGCGGGTCGTGGACCTTTATCCAGCCACGGGCAGAGAGAAGTGGGTATTTGCCCTTCCAGGAAACGATCAGGCGTCCCTTCGCGGCGCCGAATATTGGCCCGGCGATCAAGTGACAGGACCATCCCTCTTCTTTGGAACCAATCACGGCTTGTTGTATTCCATCAGCGCCGCGGATGGAACACCCAACACAAAGTTCGGCAGCAATGGTGCAGTCGATCTCCGGACGCCGGAAGTGATGAATACCGGCAGAGACAAGCTCTACATTCTCCCGTCACCGCCCGTGATTTACAAAAATCTGGTTATCACCGGCGCCGGTACAGGCGAAGGTTCAGGAGGCAAGGATGGCGGATTGGGTCCTGCAGGAGATACGCGCGCATGGGACATCCATACCGGGAAGCTGGTATGGACGTTTCACTCAGTGCCCCGACCGGGAGAAGAGGGGCATGACACCTGGGGAGGTGACAGCTGGAAGCAACGTTCCGGAGTGAACGTGTGGGGCTACATGACGATCGATCAGGAGCGCGGCATCGTCTACATGCCGTTTGGCGCTCCCAACTATGATCGAATCGGCATAGACCGGCCCGGCGACAACCTCTTCGGCACATCGATCGTTGCCTTGGATGCCGCCAGCGGTAAGCTCCTCTGGCACTTCCAGGTTGTTCATCACGACATCTGGGACTATGACACCGAAGCGCCTCCCACCCTTGTAGACATTCACCACGACGGTAAAGACATTCCCGCTGTCGTCGTGGTTAACAAGACTGGGCTCATGTTTGTGCTCAATCGAGTGACAGGAAAGCCGGTGTTTCCTGTCGCGGAGCGGCCGGTGCCGCATAGCGATGTTCCGGGGGAACACGCCTCTCCAACTCAGCCCTTCCCTGAATTCCCCGAACCGCTGGCACCAATGCGCGTAGAGCTGTACCACGACCTTCCCGAGCACACGGCGTGGTGCAAGGCCTACGTAGACGACAACCATATGTCGCTGGCTCAGGAACCATACACGCCTCCGGCCTTCAATCGCTATTCGGTCAATTTGCCTGGAACGCACGGTGGTGTGAACTACGCTGGGGGCGCATTCGATCCCACGCTTGGGCTTTTCGTAGTGAATGTGAACAACCTCGGTCAGCCCATGAGGATCGTGTCGGACGATCATGGAGGGTATATCAACGCAGGGCCCTTCGCGGGAACAGTTCGCTTCTGGAATCCGGAGAAGCACCTCCCGTGCACTGAACCTCCATGGGGAGAGCTCGTCGCGGTTGACATCAACAGTGGGAAGATCGCGTGGCGATCAATCCTCGGCCTGACGGATAACTTTCCCCCGGGGAAGCAACGCACAGGGCGGCCCGGCTTGGGAGGTCCCATCGTGACCGCAGGTGGTTTGACTTTCATCGGCGCTACGGATGATGCGCGCTTTCGTGCCTTCGATACGAAGACCGGCGAGGAACTCTGGGCTTATCGATTGCCGGCGTCTGCCGAATCCATTCCGATTACCTACACCGATGAGCATCGCAAGCAGTACGTAGCCATCGTCGCAACCGGAGGAGGTTTGTTGCGTGCGCCTCTGCTTAGCGACGAGCTAATAGCATTCAAGCTCGATGATGGTTCGGGAAGAAAGCCCAACATCGTTCAGGCGAGCGCCACCACATCAACAGAGAAGACGATCACGTCGGAAAGCCGATGGAAGGTCGGAGATCCAAGGACCCAGGCGATTCTCCGCCGTCAAGCCGCATCACTTCCTCCCGGGCCTGGGAGAGACGTCACAATCCGCGCATGTTCGGGTTGTCACGGCCTGCAAACTTTCACCGACGAGCGCCTTACTTCGCAGGAGTGGGCCGATGTTGTACAGACGATGTCCGCGAAGGGTGCAGTCGCAACCCCATCCGAGCTCAGGATGATCGAATCCTACCTTTCCAAGGCGTTTCCACGAACCAAGCCTGAAGAGTAGTCTTGCCCAGCCACATACGGTGGCCTCGCCACGTCAGGCACGCACTCGAAAGATCGTCTTCCCCTTTACCCGCTCGGTCCGGTTAAGAGAACGGATAGCATCGTCAAGGGTAGACACACTTCCAATATTTGTCCGCAGCCGACCATCGCGGAGCCTTTGGACGAGCTGACTCAATTGGGCGCGATCTGGTTCGACGACGAAGTCGATAGTCCGTCCTGCAGAGGGTGGCGCTTCGATCGGGCCGGTGATGGTCACCAGCGTTCCTCCAGCCCGAATCAGGTTGGCGGATCGCTTCGCGATGTCGCTGCCGATGACATCGAAAACCAGGTCGACTTTGCAGACGTCTTCCAGAATATCGTTATCGAGGTCGATGAACTCTTGCGCGCCGAAATCGAGAGCAGCATGACGAGCGTCCGCGCGCCCGGTGCCGATAACGTACGCGCCGACCTCGCGCGCGAGTTGGGTCGCCATCGAACCAACTACTCCGGCTGCGCCATGCACGAGGATGGCCTGTCCTGCCTGAAGGCGACCGTGTTCGAACAGTCCCTGCCAAGCGGTCAGGCCCGACATCACGAGGGCCGCTCCATGCATGAAGTCAACATCGCCGGGCAATGGTGCGAGGTTGCGAGCCTCAACTGCAACATATTCCGCAAGCGTGCCATCGCGGTACCAGTCTGTGAGGCCGAACACCCGTTGTCCAATCGACAAACCTGTAGTGCCGTACCCAAGAGCGGTAACAACTCCGGCGAGTTCGTGTCCGGGAATTGAAGGCGTCCGGTCACGGCCAGCGCGATCGGTCCAGGTCGCAGGCCAAGTGAGCTCATCCCCGGTGAATCCCGACGCATGAACCTGTACAACGACGTCATTAATCGCCGCCTGCGGCTCGCGTCGATCCACCAGATTCAATCCAGCCATTCCAGCTGCCTGATCCGTCGCTACAATCGCCTTCATCTCGCACCTCCGTATCCCGAGCCTTTGCTCGTAGCCTAATGCATCGCGCTCAGTCGAGTTTGTCGAGCGAGTGGGAAACCCACCCTCCTCGTATCCAAATCCCGCAATCAGTTTTGAGGACGAGGGGATAGACGATACAGGTGGGATATAGGCGAATTGTCCTTCAGCCTGCCAGATCAATGGATATCGATTCCGATACGGTCGCTCACAGCGCAGAGCAGTCGCTGCCTGCTTTGGCTGCTCTGCAGGCCTGAATCGAGACATGCCCAAACCAAACTGGATCTGATCCAGTTCGCCACCTACCGACTGACGGAGTGATTCTTATCTCATGGCTGTTATTGACAAAATCAGAGCCGACGACCAACCGCTCACAACTCAGATCAAAGCTGTTTTCGCCACTTTGGAGTCGCTACTTGCCACCGGCCGAGGTGATCCGAAGCGAAAAGTCCGAATCAATGACCTCAAAGTTTGCTCGTCTCGTGTCAGTCGCTGGCCTTGCGACTGCGCGTAGCTTTCGAGAGTGTAGTGCAAAGAGGGGATATCAAAAATCACGTAGTTGCCGTCTGCCTGTTGCGTTGAGACATAGTTACGATTCTGCCCGAATCACCGGCTACGCTTCCTTTGAGAGCAAAATGTTGACACTTCGCCATAGGACGACGCATTCAACCGCACACTACCGGATGTTTCCTCGTACACAAAGACCATCCAATACCCACAGTCCCCGTTGCTGATCACCGCGTCCCCCGCAAACGTCAGCGGCTTCCTTCTCGTCTCCTTATCGAAAACACCTCGGAACAAAATCACAGGCTGAAAACCAAGCTTGTCGCCGAGCCGTTTCCCATCACGGCCAGCGACCATACACCCCGGAATCCTCGGAGATGGAGGGCATTCCTTCGTGCCGAGGTTCAGCTGCTGCAAGTCTTGCTCACCACATTGTCTTGAGACAGCTTGGTTTAGACTGTTGCGCGACTCGAAGCTGCGTGCTAATCTCAAGCTCCAGTTCCCCCGAAACAAGCACTGCAGAGCGGCTGTCTGCACTTATCGCACTCCAGGTCACTCAATTTGGTCCAACGTACCGTGATCCGTAGACTATTCGTGTTGTCATCCGCTCTTTACCTTGCCTTCCTGCCAGCGATCGCGGCTAAGGGTGACGATTCTACGTCTGCAAAACCGGCTTCTCCGAATACTGAGATCGGCCTGCCGATCGTTGAGACGCACGGATATAAAGAGTACAACGGTTTCGGTCAAGTCTGGACGATTCTTCAGGACCAGCGTGGAGTAATGTATTTCGGCAATTCCGGCGGCACTGTTATGGAATATGACGGTGTGACCTGGCGGAAAATTGTGACGCCCGGATCTTCGGTTCGTTCGTTGGCGTTGGATCCGAGCGGCAGAATCTGGCTCGGGGCTACGACGAGCATTGGCTATCTGGCTCCGAATGCTACCGGCACATTGCAGTTTGTCTCGCTAAACGACAAGCTCTCTGAAGAAGATAAAAGGTTTTCAGAAGTCTGGCAGACCGTAGTACTCCCACAAGGCACTTTCTATCGAACGCTCGAAGAACTCATTCGCTGGGATGGAAAGATTATGCATGTCTGGAAAGCTGCGCCGGGAGCCCGCTTTCAGGCGCTGTCGGCCGTAGATGGTCATCTCTACACGGCCCAAGTCGGCATCGGCTTGGAAGAGATTGTCGGTGACGAACTCCGACCCCTGCCCGGCGGCGATGCATACAAGAACTCGGTCAGATTACATCTGTATCCCTACGACGATCACCGTATGTTAGTGACCGAGCGCGAAAGCTTGCCCTCACTGTATGACGGACAGAGATCCGTCCCGATCAAGACCCAGGCCGATGACTATCTTCGCCAAAAGCATACGTACGACTCAGCCCAGCTGCCGGGTGGAAGGTTCTGTATAACGACCCTTGACGGCGGCGTGGTGATTTTCGAGCACGATGGTCGCGTGCATCAGATCATCGACAAGGCGCAGGGACTGTTGGACTCCAGTGCCCTCAGCGTTTTTGTTGATAGGGATGGCGCCTTTTGGATTGGAAGCACCTACGGCGTTACGCGAGCCGAGGTGGGGTCACCGCTATCCGTCTTTTCGAACAACTTCAGTGAAGATTCAGTGCGCTTCCACGGAACGGTCTACGCTGCACAAGATCAGCCGGGGGGATCCGTTTATCGGGTTGCTTCAGATCCACAGACCAACCGTCCAAGTCTCATTCCGATCAAGAGCCCAAACCAATCTTTCGGGTTCTTGGACTTCAAAGATCCTTCCGGGAAGAATGATCAATTGCTGGTGGCTACCAGCGAAGGTGTCATGAAGTTGGAAGGGGATGCCCTGGTGCCGGTAGTGAAGGGTCTCATCGGGCTTCAAGAACAGTCCTATACCGTACGCACTGCGCGAAAGAATCCAAATCGTGTCTATGTAGGGCATAGCGACGGAATTTCTTCGATTCGCTGGGACGGTGGAAAGTGGATCGACGAAGGACGTTTGCCCAATACGCGATATGAAGGGCGATTCTTTGGCGAAGAAGATGACGGAACCCTTTGGGTTGCGGGAGGGGAAGGATCACTGCTCCGTGTCCAGGTCGCTCCCACTGGCATGCGCGACTCGAAATTCGACGTCTTTGGAGCGGCCCAGGGGCTGCCTGCCGGTGGCACCGCACTTAGCTACACGATGGGCCATATCTACGCGGCTTTCTCTCGCACAAAGGACATCTTTCGATGGGACGGAACATCCCACAGATTTGTTGTTGACGACGAGTTTCTGCTACCTCTCGATGTGCCGGATCCCAATCCTTTTCTGGTGCAGCTTCCGGACGGCAGCGTCTGGACCGGCACCTTCAGTTCTGAGAGCCGCCGCATTGGTCGGGTAAATCGACAACCCGATGGCACCTTTAAGATTGATGAGGATACTTATAGACCACTGACGCGCTTTGCGGTCTACCCATCATTTGTGGATACCGATGGCGCCGTCTGGGTCAACAACGAGTATCTGCTCCGGCTCTCGCCGAATGCGACCTCAGTTCAGTCTCAGTCATTCCCCACTCTGGTTCGCCAGGTGAGTTCAGGCGCCCAGACAGTGTTTGGAGGAGTGGCCGCGCAGCAAGCGTCCGAAATTCGTCTTCCCGCTGGTACGAGCGATCTGCGCTTTGCTTTCGCAGCACTGCTTTACCAGGATGCCGCAGATACGAGCTATCAATACAGGCTTGAAGGTGCAGACCGCGACTGGTCAGTGTGGGACAAACAGAAAGAAGCTAATTACAGAGCACTAGGCCCGGGCCATTATCAGTTTCATGTTCGATCCAAGGCCGCCGATGGTCGTTTGGGCCAGGAAGGAAACTTTGCCTTTACAATCCTCGCGCCCTGGTACCGGACGACACTCGCCTATCTGATCTACGTTTTCCTGCTCATGGTAGCAGCGGTTGCGGGCTGGCGATTGATCAGTCTCTACGAACGGAACAAGGCGCGTCGCAAGACGGAAGAGCTGGAGCAGCAGGCGCGAGCACTTGAGACGACAGTGAATGAGCGCACCGAAGAGATTCGGTCGCAAGCAGCCGAGATCGCCGCTCAGAAAGACTCGATCGAATTGCTGAGTGAGATCGGCAAAGAGATTACGGCCTCACTTGACCTCAACACGATCCTCTTCAAACTCTATGAGCATGTAAATCAGATCGCAGACGCAAGCATATTCGGCGTCGGCCTGTACCGTCCGGAGAAGCGGCTGATCGAATACAGTCTCGCGATCGAAAATGGCAAGCGGTATGCACCCTACACGCGCAGCACCGATGACAAGAATCAACTGGCTGTGTGGTGCATTGAGAACCAGAAGCCGATTCTAATCAATGATGTTGCGGCTGAATACTCAAGGTACATAGAGCGGTTCGATGATCTGGCCAAGCCTCTCGAAGACGGCTCGATGGCCAGGCAGCCGGCGTCGATGATTTACCTTCCGTTGATCGCGCAGGAACGAGCTCTCGGCGTATTGAGCGTTCAAAGCTTCAATAAAAACGCCTACACAGAACAACATCTGAGGCTGCTTGAAAACCTCGCCGCCTACACCACTATTGCCCTCGACAATGCCAACGCGTATCAGACCATCAATGAGGCTGAACACGCTGTGCGCGAGAGAGCCGCCGAGCTGTCCACCATCAATCACATCAGCCAGGCTCTAGCCACCCAGCTCGAGAAGGACCGGCTCATTCAACTTGTCGGTGACCAGGTACGCGATCTCTTTCACGCACCGATTGTTTATGTTTCCCTTCTTGACCAGCCCAGCATGATGCTGCACTTCCCATACACCTATGGGGAGGAGGCTCAATCACGTCCATTCGGATCAGGGCTGACATCTCAAATCATCCGAACTGGAAAGTCCCTGCTGATCAATGAAGAGATGGATGCGACTCGCAACAAGCTGGGAGTGGCTCAGATTGGTCGGCCAAGCTCTTCCTATCTGGGTGTTCCGATTCCATCGGGCGGCGATGTCGTCGGAGTGATCAGCGTCCAATCCACTGACCAGGAGAATCGATTCACAGAAGCAGATGAGCGGCTCCTTGCAACAATCGCAACCTCGGTTGGCGTCTCTCTCTATAACGCCAAGCTCTTCGAAGAGGCCTCGCACGCTCGCGCCGCAGCAGAAGAGGCGGACGCAGCAAAAAGCTCTTTTCTCTCGACAGTCAGTCATGAGCTCCGCACCCCGCTCACTTCAGTCCTTGGTTTTGCAAAGATCATCCGTCGTCGTCTCGAGGATCGTCTTTTCCCGATGGTGCCGGAGGATGACCGGAAAGTCGCACAGGCTAAGAAACAGGTAATCGAAAACCTCGATGTTGTGGTGAGTGAGGGCGAGCGCCTGACCAAGCTCATTGACGACGTGCTTGATCTTGCGAAGATCGAAGCAGGCAAGTTCACATGGAACATGGCGAGTGTCTCCATGAGCGACGTGATCGATCGCGCGACTTCAGCCACTGCTTCTCTGTTCGAAACCAAGAAGCTGACACTGGTTCGGAAAGTCTCGCCAGAACTGCCGGCGATCACCGGAGATCAGGATCGACTTATTCAGGTCGTCATCAACCTCATTTCAAATGCAGTGAAGTTTACTGACGCCGGATCGATCACCTGCTTGGCTCGTAAGGATGGCGATGAGTTGGTCGTCAGCGTCATTGATTCCGGCATCGGCATCGCTCCCGCGGATCAGCCCAAGGTATTCGAGAAGTTCAAGCAGGTTGGCGACACCCTCACCGACAAGCCAAAGGGAACAGGGCTTGGTCTTCCGATTTGTAAAGAGATCATCGAATACCATGGCGGGCACATCTGGGTTGAGAGCGAGCCAGGAAGAGGCAGCACCTTTTCGTTCACGTTGCCGATCGCAGAAGCCGCAGCCGGCGCCGAAGCGCCTGCTCGCAAACGAAGGGTCGATATCGAAGCCCTCGTGCGCCAGCTTCGGGAGCGCGTCGATACTCATCAGCCCCGGGATAAGTCAGTTCTCGTCGTCGATGACGATCCAAATATTCGTTCTCTTCTTCAGCAAGAACTCGCAGACGCTGGTTACCGGGTCCGGCTTGCCGAGGACGGCCGGAAAGCGCTCACATTGATTCGCGAAGAGACGCCGGGACTCGTAATTCTTGATGTCATGATGCCCGAGATGAACGGATTTGACGTAGCCGCAGTTCTAAAGAATGACCCGGCAACAATGGAGATTCCGATCATTATCCTTTCAATCGTCGAAGACAAAGAACGCGGGTTCCGCCTCGGTGTCGACCGCTACCTCACCAAGCCCATCGACACGGCATCCCTGTTCCATGAGGTTGACACACTGCTCGACCAGGGCAAATCGAAGAAGCGAGTGATGGTGGTAGATGAGGATGTCTCAACCGTTCGCTCTATCACGGACGTCCTGGAGGCACGTGGCTATCAAGTTGTTGAGGCTAACGGTTCAGATCTTGTCTCGAGAGCCGTTCATTCCAAGCCAGATGTGATTATCCTCAATTCACTCCTATCGAGCGAGGAGTCAGTTCGTGCTCTGCGTTTTGAAAAAGGCATGGAGAACGTTCTCTTCCTTATCTATCAATGAGGCCAAATGAAGATTCTGATCGTTGATGACGAGCCCCACTTGCGAACACTTATCCAGCAGACCCTTGAAGAACTGGAGGACGAGGGCGTAGATCTGATCACTGCCACTAATGGCGAGGAGGCGCTTGAGTCAATCCAGCAGGAGCAGCCCAATCTCGTGTTCCTTGACGTGATGATGCCGAAGAAGAACGGCTTCGATGTGTGTAACGCCGTCAAGAACGAATTGGGCCTTAGGAACGTTCACATCGTGCTCCTGACAGCGAAGGGCCAGGAATTCGATCGTCATCGTGGCCAGGAAGTCGGCGCCGACATGTATATGACCAAGCCCTTCGATCCCGATGCGCTTGTCGCCAAGGCGCGATCGGTTCTTGGATTGCCGGCATAGCTAGAGCAATGACCGCCACAACACTCAAGGCAATCATAAGCCCGCGATCCGGGGGGTCAGCGGTTTTCTCAGCATTGAGGGAGCATCTGGCGCCCGGCATATGCATTGTTGATGCCTCGGGAAGATGCTTGCTGGGAGATGCTTCGGTCTCATCAAATGAACCCCATCGCACAGCTGTCTTGCACGAAGGTGTCATCCTTGGCTACGTAATCGGCGCTTCTGCTTCGGCTTCAGCGATTGCATTGTTGTTAACTCACCTTGCGAGCCGCGATTCAGAGAACCGGGCCCTTGCATCTGAAGTTCTGCACCTCTATCGCGAGATACATCTGATTGAAGAATTATCGGAACAGCTCGCGCCCCTTCTCGGTGTCGCAGCTGTTGCTCATTCCGCTCTGGATCAAGCAAAGAGACTCATTAATGCGACGCATGGAAGCATTCTAGTTATTGAGAAAGAAAATTGCCCGGTCTCCACCGCCGCATCGTTCGGAGATTCGTGTGACGACATCTCCAGTGAAGTCTCTCTACTTGGGCCCACATCGCCAGTTGTCGCGACAATCCTGCAGCGAGGGACCGGCGAAATCGTGAATGAATGCGGGGCCGATCCGCGAGTCCAGGACTCAGATTGCCCACTGGGGGCATTGATCTGCGCGCCGCTGCGCACCGGCACACGAATCGTTGGCGTGATCCTTCTCGGAGACGCCAATCGAGGGGCATCGTATGCGGCGGCGGATCTGAAACTCCTGAACACAATCGCATTGCAGACTGCGTCCGCGATTGAGAACTCGTTTCTCTGCGCTGAGATGATCGAAACAGCACGCGAACGAGCAGCCTTCGCCGCCGAGTTTCAGGCGGCGAGCAGTGTTCAGCAGCTTCTCCTCACGAGTGCATCGCGGCCAACACCCGGCTTCAACGTTGAGTCGGTATATCTTCCAGCAAGCGAGGTGGGAGGCGACTTCTTTTTTGTTGCTCCAGGCGACGATGGATCGCTCACCGCGATCCTTGGGGATGTCTCAGGAAAAGGCCTGACCGCAGCGATGAGGGTTGCCATGATCCTTGGCGCGATTCGGCGCGAGAGCTCGCAAGATCCTTCAGATATTCTCGCCGGGTTGAACAACGTTTTGATGGCGCAGGGGCAGCTCGGGTTCACAACAGCATGTTGTGTTCAAATCTCACGAGACGGTAGCTTCATGCTTGCCAATGCGGGTCACATCGCCGCATATGTTTCCGGTCGCGAAGTCACGTCACCTCCATCGCTGCCACTCGGGATTGCCGCAGATCAGTCTTATCAACCTGTGTCCGGTAAGTTGGGACCTGAAGAACGCATTGTCTTGCTCTCGGATGGCGTTCCTGAAGCTCGATCCAGATCAGGCGAACTTTACGGATTCGATCGTCTCGGAACTCTGACGTGCCTGTCGGCCAAAGAGATCGCAGAAGAGGCAAAGGCGTTTGGACAAGAAGATGATGTAACCGTTCTCACGATTTCCTTGGAGCCATAGCGACGGTTCCCTAAAGGAAGATCAAGCTGCTGGATGTGGTGATTGCGCCGACGATGAGGCGGCCAATCCCCGTTTTCGGCGACTGTACCAATCTTTGCGAAGGCCTCACCCCTCACTACAGACTGGCCAATGGAGGGCTTCGCGATGCTTTCCCTTCGACAAGTGGCCATAGAGAGTGAAGAACTGCGATGCTTCAGGAGTCACGTGCTTCAGAACTACGACGGGCCCGTAGTCGAGCGAATCAGGATTATCGGCGATGATGTGCACTTTGCCGTCCAACGGCGCACGGACATTGGAGCCGCTGTCCGGGTTGAGCTGGAGATTTTGTTTCCACTGATCTGCATGCGCCTTGCGGTGAGCGTCGTCAACTCCGCCTGTCGCACCCTCCTCGAGAGGAAACACAGCATGAAATCCCTCCAGAACTGCGGCCGCGGCCGATAGTGGCTCGCCTTTGCCCATAGCTGCATAAGCTGCTGCGACGGCCGGTTCGGCAATGACCAGCCCGTGATGCATGTCGCCGAAACCAATGACGCCGATTGTGTCGTCTGATGGAGTTTCGTTGCTACTCACCAAAACGTTGCAGTCGTTCGCATCTCCATAGATCACACTTTTCCTGAGTGTTGGAAGCTGCGGAATCACTTGCGACTCATAGAGCTTGAGTGCTTGCTCAACGAGAGCCCGGCGCGACTGTTTGTCGATATTGGGGATATATTCGCGAATCCAACCGGCTTGGGCCAAGTCCCATTTCAGTGCCCGTGCAGCAGCGGGATGTGAAAAATCCTGAAGAGCGAGGTCGATGTTGCCGAGCAGGCTACCTAAGCTGCGCAGCAACTCCAGCGTGTGCGGCCGCACCTCGGCCATAACCCGTCCGCGAAGAAAGCTGAGAAGCCACACAAAGCGCTTTTCGCCGTTCCGCAAACACGTTTGTGCAAATACCTCATCTGAGCGAGTTGACTGAACCCGAAGCAAGGCCAGATCTGGTGCGTGCTCCGAACTCGTTCTCAGGGTCAAGTTTCTGACCGGGCCTTGCCGATGCGCACCGCAGTCAGCGCCGCAAATTTTCAACTGACGTTTCCGTTAGGGTGTTGGTTCGATCCTATATGCAGGAGGACTTGCCGGTTTTAGCCGATACCCCCGGTCAAGGTTCAACAGCCACGACAAGGTTGGACGGCGATAGAGAAAAAGTGGGAGACTTAGGGGACCTTAGGAGATCCAGCGATGGCTCTGGAGAGGTTTGGACCTCAATGGAGGTTGTATGGCGGAGGGAGAGGGATTCGAACCCCCGGTACCCTTTCGAGTACAACGGTTTTCAAGACCGCCGGTTTCAACCGCTCACCCATCCCTCCGCGAGGCGGGAAGCACCTTTAGTTTACCGTAAGGCGCGCCATTTCCTTACGATCCGCTTCTCAAGGACCGAAGCGTGTTTAGCAGCAGAATGAGAGCGGACTAAGGGTCAGTAGTGTTACAACATTGAGTGCATGCCCAAGAGAATCAAGCAGGGCGCGGCTCCTCAGCCCGGACAGCCCATTAGTCTTCGGACCCTGGGAGAGTATCTCAATCTCTCTCCGGCCACCATCTCCCTGGTTCTGAACAATGCCCCGGGCGTGCGATCCATTCCGCAGGAGACGCGAGACCGTGTCGTCGAGGCTGCCGCCAAATTCGACTACCGGCCCAGCTTCTTTGCTCGGTCTTTGCGGAAGCGCCAGACCTTTACCGTCGGGGTGCTCGTCCCTGAATTGAGCGACAGCTATGCATCCCAGGTCCTGAGCGGAGTAGAGGAGCACCTCCTTGAAGAAGGCTACTTCTATTTGACTGCCAGCCATCGCCGCAAGCCGGATTTGATTGAAGAGTACCCGCGCCTTTTCATGGACCGGTCCGTCGAAGGCTTCATCTTCATCGATACCGCCCTTGAGAAGAGCGTTGGATCTCTCCCCGCTATTGCAGTGGCAGGGCATCAGAAGATCGACGGAGTTACAAACGTCGTCCTCGATCAGAAGCGGGCAGCGGAACTGGCGCTACGCCATCTCTATCAGCTAGGACACAGGAAGATCGCCTTCATGCGCGGAGGCAGCCACAGCTCCGATGCCGATGATCGCTGGGAATGCCTGATGACCGTTGCGAGGGATCTAAAACTTCAGATACCTCCAGAATTCACCGTTCAACTCAAACTCCGGGTGTCGACTCCCGAGCTTGGTTTTGAGCCGACAAATGAGTTGATCCAGCGCGGCGGCGATTTCACGGCGCTGGTCTGCTACAACGACATCGCCGCTATCGGCGCGATCCGTGCACTGATGAATCATGGACTCCAGGTCCCGAACGATGTCTCGATTGTGGGATTCGACGACATCGAGAGTGCGGCGTTTCACAATCCGAGTTTGACCACAATTCGCCAGCCACTTCACCAGATGGGTACAACTGCGGCACGAATTCTGCTGCAGCGAATTCGTGGCCAGGCGACATTCCCGGATTTTGTTCCTATTCATCCGGAACTAATCATTCGCGAGTCGACATGCCCGCCGAATCCCCGAAAGACAAGGACGCGGCGAACCTGACCCGATGAATTCCGAGATCAAGCAATCGTCCGCGCGAAGTATCGCAACGCTACATGGTGTCTTTGCGCTTACGGGAGTGCTTCATGTCGTAGGTGGCGCGCTTCTGCCTTCCCTGGCCTCTCGCTTTCACTTGAGCGATGCAAATTCCGGCCTACTGTTTCTGCTCTACTTTGCGGGCACTTCGGTTGGAGCCCTGCTTTGCCGGCGAAACTACGCGCGCACGATGAGTGTGGGGTTCGTTGGAATGGCCGTCGCGTGTGTTGCGGTCGCATTCAGCCCTCGCGCTGTTCTGGAACCGCTTTTCTTCTTACTGGGGATAGGTGTGGGTGTTCCGATGTCGGCCGTCACGCTTTTCACAGGCAGAACATTTCCTGACCGCTGCGCGCCCTTGCTTACCATCCTTAACTTCTCATGGAGTATTGGCGCACTGGCGGCACCGCTGATTGCGGCACGCGTTCTGGCGCATCACGATTACCGCACCGCCTACAAACTCTTCGCGGCCGCAGCTGCATGCGCTGCTGTGGCTTGTGCTGGAGTGCTTCGGGACGGCTCGGAGCCCGTTCCCCTCGTTGAGACCAGGGATTCGGACAAGGCCCTCCTGCTGGTGCTCACCTTTGCATTTGCGGCATTCCTGCAGGTTGGCATTGAGAATACCGTTGCCACCTGGCTGCCCACGTACGCGCTGCGGACAGAGGAGCGCGGGCTCGTGCTTGCGGCGGCGACTTCGTCTTTCTACTGGGCGGGCTTTCTTTCATCGCGCGGACTTTCGTCTCTTCTGCTTCTTCGTGTGAAGCCCATGCAGATTCTCTGGGTCGTGCTCGCTTCAGGACTTTTCTCGGCTCTGATGCTTCAGTTCGCACCGAATGTAGCCCTTCGAAATCTTGCAATGTTTTTAATGGGTGTCTCGCTGGCGCCGACCTATCCGCTTGTGCTTTCCGGTTTCTTCGCCCGATCGCAACAAACGGCCAACTCGCGCTGGATACTGTTCACTGCTGGCTTTGGGGGCTCGGTTCTTCCATGGATTGCCGGATTTGTATCGTCGCACACGGCAAGCATTCGCACAGGCATGCTGGTCATTCCCGCAGGCCTTCTGTCCATGAGTCTGCTTGTTCCTGCGATCGGCATCGGGCAAAAGCCACATTCAAGAGCCAAGTAGAAATTCCTCGTTCAAAAAAGGGGAGCCGACAGGCTCCCCCTTGATTTGCGTTGAGTTGTAGGTTGATGTTACTTTCTTCCCTCAAGTTCATCCGCCAGAGCGTTCGCGCCATAGAGCTTGCGTAGACCCTCTATCATCCCCGAAGAGTGCACCGATACCGCGCGATTTTTCGACCCGTCATAGACGAAGTCGCCGGCAAGAGACTCAATGTTGCCGTCGAAGATCAGTCCTACGAGTTCACCCTCACGATTGACGACGGGAGAACCAGAGTTGCCTCCGATGATGTCACCCGTTGAAACGAAGTCCAGTGGAGTGGCCAAGTCCAGCTTGCCCAAAGCGGCTTGCTGCTTCGGGGTAAGGTCGAACGGCGGCTTGTTGCCAAAGCTGCCGGCACGATCATACAGGCCGTAGAACGTCGTGATCGGCGGCGCGACTGTACCGTTGTACGAATACCCATCCACCGTGCCGTAGCTCAGGCGGAGCGTGAATGTAGCATCCGGATATACATTCTTTCCATAAACCAGGAAGCGTGCTTTTCCGAGCTTCTCACCTGCTGGAGTAACAATGCTCCCGACTGTATCGCGCATCTTTCGCTGCGTTTCCCGCAAGATCGGGTCGACACGCCGGGCAGCTACGATCATTGGATCGGAGGACGTCGTGATGGCGGTTTCGCCTCCGTCGATGAGAGCTTGTCGCGCGGCAACGTCGCCAAGCTTGGTGCCGTCGATCAGGGAATCAGCGGTAGAGTCCACCGCTCCGTTTTGCAAAACCGCCTGAACGTAAGGGTCAGTTTTTCCAAGCTTCTCTTGTGCGAGATTCAGCGCAGACTTCATGAACAGCTTCTCGGTCTGGACCGTAATCGGAGCCGGCGACAGCATCTGGAATTTCAGCGATTGCAGGTTGGCGTCATGAAACTGCGGCAAGCGCTCGCCATCCGGCTTCTTGATCTCCGCTGCATACTGAACAAGCTGCAGGGCGATTGTGAATAGCCGGCTGTCAGTGCGACGGAAGAGTTGATTGCGGACTTCAGGCTTGACCTGCTCTTCAGCCTTGGCGATCGTCTCCCACGCGCTCCCGTATTCCTTCTTCCACTCTGAGTTGGCATTGATCTTCCGCCGGAAATCGTCCTCTTCCGCCTGCTTCTTCGCAATCAGGCTCTTGTCTGCTAGAGCTTCTGTGCGTCCGATATAGACCTTCAAACTGTTCTGAATTCCGAAGATTGTGCTTCCAACCTGACGCGCCTGCTCCGGGCCCTGAGCCGCGTAGGTCTGCGCTGCAGCGAGACGCCGCTTCAGATACTCGGTGATTGCCGGTTCGACGACGTCGCGCTCCAGCATCAGCTCCGCCATTGTGTCTTGGCGGGACGTGGACCCAGGATGCCCCGGAATAAATATGAGGTCGCCTGCTGAGGCTCCCTTCGCGCTCCACTTCAGGTAGTTGTCGCAATGGATTGGCTTGCCGTTCTCATATACGCGGAAGATCGCCATGTCCAGGTCGTACCGGGGATATGTAAAGTTGTCTGGATCTCCCCCGAAGAATGCTGCCTGCTGTTCCGGCGCAAAGACAAGTCGCACATCGGTGTACACCTTGTATTGATAAAGCCAGTACTCACCGCCGCTATAGAAGGTGACAACGTCGGAGCGGTACCCTGTCTTGTCCTTGCTCTCTTTTGTGATGGCTGCGATCTGCGCTTCACGGGCAGTCAATGCCTGCTTCTCATCCTTGATGCCCTTGGCCGCGCCTTGCACTCGTTCCGTCACGTTCTGCATGCCGACCAGCACATTGATCTCGAGATCCGGCGATTTCATCTCCTGGTCCGGTGTCGTGGCATAGAATCCGTCGCGGAGATAGTCGTGCTCGGCCGTCGAGTTCTTTTGCAACTGGCCGCGAGCCACATGATGGTTCGTCAGCAGAAGGCCGTCTGCGCTGACAAATGATCCCGAACCGCCGTCGTTGAGTCGCACGCTGGAAAGACGCAGATGATCAAGCCACGCTTGAGAAGGATGGAAGTTATACTTAGCCGCCAGCTGCTTCAGTGGCGGATTGTCAAAGGTCCACATGCCCTCTTCGGCATGAATAGCGGGAAATACAGCCAACATCGCAGCCGCAAAAAGTATTGCTTTACATCGAAAGGATTGGGCAGACATGACACACCTCGCATCATCAGCTTGAAATCAGCAACAACGAACTCTAGCAGCACACGCCAATCGGCGACAATCGAGCCGGTCACATCGAAGTGATGTGCCGCGTATTGCGGGAGTGCTCAGCTCATATGGTGGGCATAACCAGCACTTCAACACCCGAAGCGGCGTCTTTCTGGTGATATACCTGCTCAGTCGCCTTGGTGAATTGAGCCGGCGGGGCGTTCGGAATGTCCGTGAAAATCTGCGGATTCCGATCGGTCAGCGGGAACCACGAACTCTGCACCTGCACCATGATGCGGTGCCCGCGGCGAAAAGTATGTAACAAGTCAGGCATCGAGAAGTTGATATCTGTCACTTTTTCCGGTACCAGCGGCTCAGGTTTCTCCCAGCCATTGCGAAACTTCGCTCGGAAGGGTTCGCCCCTCAGCAATTGCTGGTATCCGCCCATGAACAGCGGAGGAACTTCCAGGATTCGCTTATTCGCTCTGCCCTCTTCTTCTGGACTTGAATAGTCGTTCGGGTAAACATCAATCAGCTTCACATCGAAATCAGAATCCGTGCTCGAACTCGACACCTTCAGCTTTGGTGAAATCGGGCCTGCAATCGTCAAATCCTCTTCGAGCGGCTCGGTCACGTACGTCAACACATCCGTTCGCGAACTTGCGAAGCGTTGATCGTCGACCATGTAACGCTGTGGGACCGTGTTCGTGGTATATCCGACGAAGGGCACAGGGTGATTTGGATCGCTTTCGTAGTCATCGCGGCTTTGCACTTCTGCGGGCGCTTCGAAGCTAAGCTTTCCGCCGGGATGGAAGAACAGCGTTCTGGGGGTGGCTTGCTTGGGCGGCCACTGGTCAAAGTGCCGCCAAGTGTTGCTGCCTGTCTCAAAAACAATTGCTTTGGGCGGAGCTTCGCCTTTGCCCTTCAGATAATGTTCGAAGAAAGGGAACTGGATTTGCTGACGGAAATATTCGCTGGTGTTCGAACCGAAGCGCACATCGCCAAGGTGCGACCCGTCGCCGCGAGCCCATCCGCCGTGTACCCACGGACCTTCGACCAGCGTTGTCGGCGTTCCAGGATTGAACTTCGAGGTCGCGTTGAACGTCCGGTACGGCCCGCTCAAGTCTTCCGCATCGAACCAGCCGCCTACAACCAGCACTGCGCACTTGATGTTCTTCATGTGCGGTGACAGATCACGCGCCTTCCAGTATTCGTCGTAGCTTGTGTGCTTCATCTGGTCACTGAAGAGCCAGTTGGAACCTTTCAGATATTGCTTTTCGAGATTGGCCAGATTACCGGCTTTCAGATAGAAGTCGTAGGTGTCGGGCGTCCCGAAATCGAACGGTGCTCCCTGCTTCGGCTTCTGCGGTCCTTCCTGCGGGCGAAAGTACGCATAGAACCCGAAGTTCGCCGACAGCATGAAGGCTCCGCCGTGATACGCGTCGTCTCCGAGGAAGAGGTCTGTCATGGGTGCCTGCGGACTGGCCGCGACCAGCGCGGGGTGCGAGTCGATCATCGAGGCAGACGTGTAGAAGCCAGGATATGAAATACCCCAGATCCCCACTTTGCCATTGTTATTTGGCACGTGTTTCAGCAGGAACTCAACTGTGTCGTATGTGTCCGAAGCATCGTCAACATCCTGCGGGCCCTTCTTGTTATCGATGTGCGGCCGCATCTCCACAAAGTCGCCTTCGCTCATGTAGCGTCCACGCACGTCCTGATAGACGAAGATGTATCCGCCCTTCTCGAATTCTTCTGATGGACCCAGATGTTTTGGATACTGATCTTCCCCGTACGGAGACACGCTATACGGCGTCCGATCCATGAGGAAGGGATACGGTCCCGGCTCTTTGAAGGCTCCCAGCTTCGGTACGTACACCGCGGTGAACAACCGTTTACCGTCGCGCATGGGGATTCGGAATTCATATTTCGTGTAGTGCGCAGGAACGAATTCCGGCGCTGGTGGTTGCGGCGCGGTTGGCGCTTCCTGAGCGCACACAGTTGCGACGGCAACTGCAGACAAGATCACCAGGGCAGGGAGGGGAAGTCTCTGCAAGATTTTCATTTTTGATCGATTCTCCTGAATGAAAGCATCATTTGGAGACAGCTACCATTCAGTGAATCACATCGTGCTCAGCCGCTCCAACAGCCACGTTCAGCGACAATCGATGTCCTGAAAACGCCGCGGGCGCGACCTATTCGTCGCGCCCGCACCACCCCCGGTTGAATTTCTATCGATACTCGGCGATTAGTTCGCTGTAGCTGGCATTGATTGCGTGGCAGCGGCCTTCGGCGTGTCCGAACTCGTTCTCAGTCACATCCATCACAAATCCGGAGATAGGGCCCACCGTGGAATTCGTTCCTGCGCTCGTGCCGGGCTTGTATTGGTGTTCCTGATCATTCGCCTCCCAGAGCAATCCCAGGGCGAGACAGGCCTGCCGGCGCTGCTGCGCGTGCTGTATGAGGCGGTTCATCTGGTGCTGTTCCACACCGCAACGTACGGCGAATCCACTGTTTACAACCAGCACGGCTGCCAGCGCACACAGTACCGCCACATCAGCAAACTTCCAGCTTCTCTTCAGAAAAGACAAAGACCTGTACCACCACAACTAGAGGATTGAAAGGGCTTGAGTGTGCCTCCAGTATAGCGGCATCCGTGATTTCTGAGGTGACGAACGCCACTCCAGGTTCGAAAGAGACGTACCTTCCGTAATAGCGGCCTGGATTCTTGCAGAAAGGAAAAGGGCTGGCCGAAGCCAGCCCTTCGAAATCAATTTCAGTCTAGAAGCTGAAGCGGAATCCGAGTTCGCCCCATGTCGAGCGCGGGATAATTGTGGAACCTGGTGCGATGAATCCCACCGGGTGATTGAATGTTCTCGCTGAGCTGATGCTATTACCGAAGTTGTTTCCGTAGTTCGCGCGATTGGTAAGGTTGAAGGCTTGGGCTATGAGCTGCAAGTTCGCCTTTTCTCCAAATTTGAAGTCCTTTGCGAGTCGGGTATCCAACTGGAAGAACTGATCGCCACGGAGCGGATCGTATTTGGAGATTGTGCAACTCGCGGCGGCGCCGTGAAGGCCATAGAAGCAGTCCTGCGCAGCTGTTGCTGCGGCTGCTACGTCTTCATATCCATTTGACGTAGAGAACTGGAAGTAGTCTTTTGGGTCAGCCGTCGGAACCACGACTGCAGTTCCAGTGCCTCCCCCGGTATTCAGGGTATTCGTTCCATTAGTCAAGTCGAAAGGACGAGCAGAACCGTACTGAAGGATGGGTGAGATTTGGAAGCCCTTTGGCAGATCGATCACGCCAGCGACCGAGATATGGTGCCGTTCGTCGTTCGGCGAGGGACCCCATTCCCAGCTTGCAAACGGAGCAGTGGATAGCTTCGGATAGTTGCGGAATGAACCACCGCCCGTGCCGTAGCCATATGCCCATGAGAGAGTGTAGTTCGTGATCAACTGCAGCCTCTTCATGCGTTCCCGGAAGCTGAAGTTGACTCCGTCGTAGTGCTCCCGGCCAATAGACTCCTCATTGCGAACGCTGGCTGGTTCGCGATCGGCAATGGATGAAGCTGTGAAATCAGCGTGCAACGGACGGGTAAGTTCACCATTGATCGGAATTTTTTGATCGATGTTCATGGTTTTGTTGCCGTGAAGGCCGAGGACGTGCGTGTATTCTGCCTCGAAAGCTGTATTGGAGTTGATGGCCCACGTATACCCGAGGTTGAATTCCTGCGTCACTGGGTTGCGGTAGTGAGGATCCATCAAACGACCGATGCTGAGGAATGCCAATTGGTCCGATGGCGGCGGGATGGTGGGCAGTGGATCGATACCGTAGCGCCAATCTTGTAGCGTCTTTCCGGTTCCGGGCACGTCATCTGTTGGGCTCGAGAGGCTAAGCACCCCTTGGAACACAGTCGGATTTGACATCTGCTCCATGAAGAGAGGTATGTTCTGGAACACGTTTCCGTAGTACAGGCCATAGCCGCCACGCACAACCTGTGTACCTTTTCCGTCCAGGTCGTAAGCAAAGCCGACTCGGGGGCTAAAGTCCAAGTTGTCATCCTTTGCGATGCTGCTCACATAGGGTGCGGATACGGAGCTATTCACGGTGCGTAGATCGAGATAGGTACGGCTGTCCTTAATGTCCGATCCACCGATCATGTTGTAATCCTTGTCCCAGCGAAGCCCAAGGCTTAGGTTCAAACGGCGGGATATTTTCCAATCGTCCTGCGCATACAAGCCGAGTTGCTTTGTTGCAACTATAAAGGTCGGGTCACCGTTCGCGATTGACATGCCGGAGACGATTCCAGGATGAGAGAACGAATCCGCATACTGCGAAATGATGTCGGTCGGATCTTGAGCAAAGTCGATCTCAAGCGTGGAACTGAATTCGAAGAAGCCACCCTCTACGGGATTCCAAATGTAGTCAGCGCCCGCCTTCAGCGTGTGCTTTCCGATTACTTTGGAGAAATCATCCTTGAATTGCCATTTGCGCTGAAACGATTGCTGCGGAACGTTTGTATTTGTGCCGAACGACTCAGCGAGGGAATTGAATGTTATTAGTGGAGAGCTGATATCGCTTGCAATCAGGTTATTCCAGTACTGCCAACCGAAAGTCGCCGTGTTGACGGTAGTGTCCGACAGGATCGAGTTCAGAGTGAAATTCGCTAGCTGTAGGTGGTTCACAGTGAAATTTCCGTTGTTCAGATCGCCAGTACCATCCGACTGGTCGTTAAGACTGTTGTTCGCCTGAGAGTTATAGCTGAGATAGGCACTTTCACGTTTGCTGAATGCCCAATCCGCACGGCCACTGTAGCGAGTCTCATAAAACGGTCGTGGGATCGTGGCTGATGGTTTATCAAGATCTCCGAAGAATGGTTGAGCCGCGAGCAATTGATTGTACGGATCAGTCTCTTCTTGCTTTGACTGATGTTCGCGCTCCCGGTTGATCGCGAAGAAAAGGAACGCCTTGTCTTTCATGACCGGTCCGCCGATCGAGCCGCCGAATTGTTGGCGAGTGTAGTCCGGATGCGAGTTGGTAGTGCCTCCCTCGCCATCAGGATCCTTTTCATCGGTATTCAATGCCGTGTCGCGGAAGAGAGCGATCGCTGAACCATGGAAGTTGTTGGTACCACGCTTGGTGATGATGTTGATCGCTGCGCCTTCCGATCGGCCGTTCTCCGCCGAGAAGCGCTGCGTGCTGATATGAAACTCGTCGATTGCTTCTGCGGGGAGCTGCATAACAGGGCCGCCGACGGTGTTGTCCTTGTTGTCGACGCCGTTCACTGTCACGTTTACATTGCGTCCGCCGTCGCCGTTGACGGATAGGATGGCGTACCGGTTCTTAGTCGGATCGTAGGAATCGGTCTGCTTTACGCCCGGTGCCAGGTATGCGAGATTGGCTACGTCCTGTCCGACCATGGGCAGGTTTTGTACTTCAGAAGGCGTGATCTCTGTACTGACGCTGGTTTTCATTACGTCGACCAGGGGGTTGGCCGCCTCGACTTCGACGGTCTGCGATGCCGCGCCCGGAGTCAAAGTGAAGTTGGAGGTCGCCGTTTGGCCGACTAGAAGCTCGATGCTCTGTACGGCTGTTGAAAATCCGTTGGCTTTCACCGTGAGCTTGTACCCACCGGCCTGCAGGAGGTCGAACCGATAGCTCCCAACGTTGTTGGTCACCATGGTTCTAGCGGCCCCAGTGGAAACGCTTGTGATCGTTACTTCAGCCCCATTGATAACCGCCTGAGAGGGGTCCGAGATTGTGCCCAACACTGTTCCGCTGGCCGTGGCCTGCCCGAAAACTGAGTGGGGCGCCACCAGAGCAAACAGGAACAGGTAGATCGCGGCGAAAGTGATCCTCTTCATATAATGTCTGATCCTTCACTTCGGTTGAGTTGAACCGGGCCAATTCGGAACTTCAAGGTCGAGAGAGCAAGGGGAGCCTTGGCCGGTCGGGGAAAGCATCACGCTGGCAGATCGTGACGCAGGGCAGGGAAAATTGCCCTGAGTGTAGCAATTGAATTACCAATGCCTGGCCAAAAGCCTTTCTTTTATCGAATCAGTAACTTGGAGGTTAGGGCGAGTTATGAGTTTTTGATAAAGATATATTTTTGTGTAACTTGCTATTCATTTTTCAAAAAATGGTAGTTTCTCTCGCTTCCAAATTCTATCGCCTTGTTTTGTGAGTCGGACCTCTCAAGCTAATTGCCGGGGGTTAGCACAATCCGTTAATCTGCCCACGATCCCCGGTCGGTCAAATCGTTCCGAGATAGAGGCAAGAATGGAAAAGCGAAAAAAGGAACGGAACACCACCGACCACCTGCGGGGCGTCATTCGGGGTGTATCCTTCCAGAGCGATTGCACAGTTGCCCTGATCACAAAGCTGAATCACGAAAAGCCGAATGTCTCTGTGTGGACCAGTCTCCGGATCGAAGCTGCGGCCCAGACACCCCCCGACGGGATCTACAGACTCGAAGTCCACGGCCGTATGTTTAACGTGCGGCGAGTCGGCGGACAATGGGCTACGATTCAGCTCTGACCTGCTACATCATCGATTCATCCCAAGATAAGGGCGCCTTCTCAGCCTTCGTCCCCCCAATTCGATCTTGCAAACGTTGTGTGACAAAGTACCTTGCCGCACAGAGCATGCCCATTAGAATCAGCCAATATGGAAACTGTCGGTAGAAACGGCGCAGCAACGACGGCTAACCAGGACTCGGTTCTCGAGGGCACCCGCTTCGTCCGTGCCTGCCTGAGAAAGCCGGTAGATCGCACCCCGGTCTGGTTTTTGCGGCAAGCGGGCCGCTATATGCAGGAGTACCGGGACGTCCGTAAACACCATACGCTCGTGGAAATCTGCAAACAGCCAGACATTGCCTCCGAAGTCACAATCACCGCCGCCGAGAAACTTGGCGTGGATGCAGCAATCATTTTTGCAGATCTTCTGCTGCCTCTCGAGCCGATGGGACTGCCGTTTGAATTCCAAGCCGGCGAAGGACCTGTCGTTCATCTTCCTGTGCGCACCCCGGATGACGTGAAGGCTCTTCGGACCGATCGTGCCGCAGACCTGGCTTACGTCGCTCGGGCAATCGAGAAAGTGGCAGCGCATTTTGGTGATCGACTCGGTGTGATCGGCTTCTGCGGCGCACCCTATACACTTGCCAGCTACATGATCGAGGGCGGTGGGTCACGCAACTATGTATTCACGAAGCAGATGATGTACGGTGATGGCACCTCGTGGCGCACCTTGCTCGACAAACTGGTCACAGTGCTTACGGATTACTGCCGGCTCCAGGTCCGGGCAGGCGCTGACGTCATCCAGATCTTCGACAGCTGGGTAGGCTCGTTGAGCCTGAGCGACTATCGCGACTACGCGTTTGAGGCCTCAAAGCGTCTCGTGCAAGCCGTGCAAGATATGGGCGTTCCGGTCATCTACTTCGGCGTGGAGACTGCCGGGCTGCTTGCACAGATGGCAGCGACGGGAGCCGATGTTGTCGGACTGGACTGGCGACAGCCCCTTGATGTGGGGTGGCGCGAGGTCGGGCATACGCATGCCGTGCAGGGCAATCTCGATCCGATCACTCTCTTCGCACCGATTGAGGTAATCGAGTCGCGGGTGAAGGAGATTCTTCGGGCTGCAGGCGGGCGCCCGGGACATATCTTCAATCTCGGCCACGGCATCGTTCCGAACACACCGGTCGAGAATGTACAGGCAGTGGTGCGCATGGTGAGGGATTTCCGTCTGGAGAACCAGAATGGCTAAGCAGGCTGTCCTCCTTCTTGCGCACGGAACGCCCGACACAGTCGAGGAGATTCCCGAATACCTGCGCAATGTCGTCAGCGGGCGTCCGATGCCGGAGCATGTAATCGAAGAGATCAAGCATCGCTACACACTGATCGGCCACAGCCCTCTGACGGAGATCAGCATGGAGCAGGGCAAGATGGTTGAGGCCGAGCTGGCGATGGAGGGCGTGGATGCGCAGGTCTATGTAGGAATGCGCAACTGGAAGCCGTACATCCCGGATGTCGTGCGGAAGTTGTGTGCCGATGGGGTAGAGGAGGTTGCGGTGGTTTGCCTCGCCCCTCAGAATTCGCGGACCAGCGTCGGGCTATACAGGCGAGCTGTGCAGGCAGAATCCGGTTCGTTGAAGATCGATTTTACGGAGGGGTGGGCGGACAATCCCCTTCTGGCCGATGCCTTTGCCGTGCGGCTTCGTGAGGCCCAAGAAAAACTGACACCGGAAGCCGGAGGTCCTGTTCCCGTCCTGTTCACAGCGCACAGCGTACCGTGCAGAACTGTGCAGACGCCCGCGGCCAACGAGGGGCAGCCGCGACACTGGCCAGGGGAGCGTGCGGATCCCTATGCCCAGGAGGCAAAGCACACCGCGGAACTGGTGGCTGCGCGTGTGCCGCAGATCCCGAAGTGGTGGTTTGCGTTTCAGAGCCAGGGAGCGAGCGGCGGACCGTGGATCGGACCGACCGTAGAGGACACGCTCACTTCGATTGCCAGCGAAGGCGTGAAGACTGTGCTGCTTCAGCCAATCGGATTTCTGTGCGATCACGTTGAGATTCTTTATGACGTGGACATCGCCTTCAAGGACTACGCAAAAGGGCTAGGCATCCGGCTGGAACGTCCCCAGTCACTGAATGCATCCCTCACTTTGGCGCGCGCCATCGCCGGACTTGCGATGCGTGGGCTGGGTAGATTACAAGAGAACGAATCTGCTGCTCGCTTAAACTAGGACCGCAACCCAGCCCACGCGGAAATCCTGGTTTTCGGTTTCAGTTTGGGCGAGCGCTGAGATGACGAAAGCTGTCGCCCAATGGCCCCTGGTGAGTTCCCGAAAGAGCGTCGCGTCAATCCCCACCCGCTTTGTCCCAGATGCAAAACCCATCCGATGCGACGCCTCCCCCGAGAGGGGTTTTGGCAGGAGAAGGTTTTTCCTCGACTCGGCCTGTATCCCTGGGAATGCCCGACCTGTCGCAAGCTGAGGCTCATGCCGCACCGGGGTCAGACTCGGCGATACAAATGGGCGTCAGCGCAGCAGGAGCACAAGTCTTGAGACCGCATCTCGAGACTATGTCAGGTCGCGATCTTATGCATGTAGAGAAAAACAAAGTCTTTAGTGGACTTTCTCTCGATCATCTTGCCGACCAGGAAACGAGAGGGTTTTTGAAAGCGATCTTTACCCGCAGCAGGCGTTTTCCGCATCGGAATGCGAGCCGTTGACATCAACTATACGGAGGCACTAGCCTTAGGGCAGCTGATGAGCGCATTCTCCACAATCCGCACGGCTTGTTGTTGTCTTTGTCACAGCCTGCGGGTATGTGTCTAAGAGAGCGCGAATCCAGTTTTGAGTTTTCGTTTCCCTGACCCACCCGCAGCGACCTGCGAGTGGGTTTTGATTTTGCGCACGACAAAACAAGGCAAGAGCCTCCAGGAGGAAGTAAGAATGTCTCTCCGCATCAATGATGTTGCCCCCGACTTTACCGCCGAAACGACCCAGGGAACTATCAGATTCCACGAGTGGATTGGCGACGGCTGGGCAGTGCTCTTTTCACACCCCAAGGACTTTACCCCTGTATGTACCACCGAGTTAGGCGCGGTTGCGGCTCTTGAGAACGACTTCGCTCGCAGGGGCGCAAAAGTGATCGGCCTTAGCGTGGATCCGGTTGCGAGCCACAGCAAATGGGCCTCCGACATCAAGGACGTGGGCGGACACGATGTGAACTACCCGATCATCGGAGATCCGGAGCTGAAGATCGCGAAACTTTATGACATGCTGGCGGCGGATGCAGGCGATTCCTGCGAGGGACGCACGCCGGCACTGAACGCACCGGTGCGAACCGTGTTCGTGATTGGGCCTGACAAGAAGATCAAGCTTACTTTGAGCTATCCCATGACGACGGGTCGCAACTTCGACGAGATCATCCGCGTTCTCGATTCGATTCAGCTGACCACCAAGCATCCTGTGTCGACGCCTGCGAATTGGAAGCAAGGCGAAGACGTGATCATCGCCGGTTCGGTGTCGAACGAGCAGGCAGATAAGCAATTCCCGGGCTACAAGACGGTGAAGCCGTATCTGAGGACGACGACCCAACCGCAGTAAGACAGGGAACAAGGAAACGAGAGGACGTAGACCAACAGACAACCTTCGGAGAAGAGCAGTGGCAAATCGAGCGTACATTTCGGAGCCGGGATGGAATCAGGCGGAGCTGACTCGGCAGGAGAGGTACGGGTCGGAGCTGATCGACCGGATTGGCAACACTCCGCTGATCCGGCTTGATCGCGTTGCTCGTTCCTATCCGGGCGTGACTCTGCTCGCCAAGGCAGAGTGGGTGAATCCGGGGGGGAGCGTGAAGGATCGTGCTGCCGCCTCGATGGTGCGGCATGCTCTGATGGCCGGACGCCTTGGCAACGGCAAGACTCTGCTGGATGCAACGAGTGGCAACACGGGGATTGCGTTTGCGATGCTCGGTGCGTCATTCGGATTCCCGGTGAAGCTGGTGATGCCCAGCAATGTTTCACCGGAGCGCAAACGAATCCTGAAAGCTTACGGCGCTCAGGTGGAATGGACCGACCCCGACCAAAGCTCCGATGGCGCCATCCGTCGGGCACGGGAAATTGCAGCGAGCGACCCGGAAACCTACTGCTACATGGATCAGTATTCAAACCCGGCGAACTGGCGGGCGCACTACGAGACCACCGGGCCGGAGATCTGGAAGCAGACCGGGGGTACGGTGACTCATTTCGTTGCCGGGCTGGGCACGAGCGGCACATTTATGGGAACTGTCAGGCGCCTGAAGGAACTGAAGCCCGCGGTGCAGGCAATCAGCATGCAGCCTGATTCACCATTCCATGGCCTTGAGGGACTGAAGCATATGGCCACTGCGATCGTTCCCGCCATCTACGATCCAAAGCTTGCGGACCGAAACATCGACGTCGAGACCGAGTTGGCATACGCAATGGCCAAGCGGCTGGCACGAGAAGAGGGTGTGCTGGTTGGCATCTCTGCAGCTGCCGCGGTCGTTGCATCGGAGCAGATTGCGAAGGAAGAGTCCGAAGCAGGACGCGAGGCAACGATCGTTACGGTGCTGCCGGATTCTGCTGACAAGTATCTGAGCGAACGCTTCTGGGAGGAAGGGGATTGAGCATCCTTCAACTCAAGAGCGAGGTCTACACGGCAATTCGAGCGCACGGGGAAGAGACCTATCCGCACGAGTGCTGCGGAGCGCTGCTAGGCACACACGACGAGAGCGGATGGCGCGTTGTTGATTCGGTGAAGGCCGGGAATACGCGAACGGATTCCGCGCACAACCGCTACCAGATCGCGCCGATCGAGCTGGTACGTATCCAGCGAGCGGCACGCGAGAAGGGGCTTGAGATTGCAGGCTTCTATCACTCGCACCCGGACCATCCGGCGCAATGGTCGCGGACGGATTTTGCGGAGGCACACTGGCTGGGCTGTTCCTACGTGATTACAGCAGTGGCGAAAGGCAAGGCCTCAGTAACGAACTCCTTTCTGCTGGCAGGAACGACGGAAGAGGATAAGCGATTTGAGCAGGAGACGATCCAGGTGGAAGCATCTGGTGAGCTCGAAGATGTGCAGGAAGTGACTTCCATCAAGGATCAAAAGTAAAGGACAAGGTTAAATGACGATCTATATCCCCACACCGCTTCGTACGTACGCTGGAGGCAAGGATGCCATCGAGATTGGCGCTGCGACGGTGTCTGAGGCGTTAAACTCACTGACGAATTCGTATCCAGAGCTGCGCAAGCATCTGTTCACGAGCGAAGGCAAGGTACGCGCTTTCGTGAACCTTTATCTGAACGATGAGGACGTTCGCTATCTGCCGGAGAAGGAGAATTCACAAGTATCGGGCAAGGACACGCTGTCGATTATTCCGTCGATCGCTGGAGGCACCTTTTGAACTCGTTCAGTAGGCCGGGTCGAGCTTGACCGCGAAGACCTGGCAGTCGTATGAATAGGCGGACTTCCAGCAGTTGGGGAAATAGATTGCGGTTCCATCGGGCGACCACTTCGGAGCTGTAGCTCTTCCTTCAGTGCTTGCAACCTTGCGCACGCCAGTTCCATCTGGGCTCATGATGTAGATTTCGTGGTTGCCTCCGCGATTCGTGGCAAAGGCGATCTTTGTTCCTTTCGGCGACCACGCAGGCCAGCCGTCGAAGGCAGGGCTGTTTGTGATGTTCACCGCTGCCGATCCATCGCTGTTTGCGACGAAGATCTCTGAGTTGGTGTTCTCGACCATTCGACGAAATGCGATCTTGCTCCCGTCGGGCGAGAGGGACGGATAAGTATTCACCCCGCCCGCGATAAGCCTCGTAGTCTTCTTGCTCGCAATGTTGATCAAATAGATTTCTGCATCATTCTTGGCGGGCGGATGAAGATCGTCATCGGTGCAATACAGGACGCTCTGGCTGTCGGACGACCATGCCGGATGGATCGTCTTCCGATCCGCTGGGGCGAGAGGCTCAATTCCGGTGCCATCGGGACTCATTAGATGAATTTGCTCGCGGCCATCGCGAATCAACACAAATGCAATCTTCTTCCCGTCTGGTGACCATGCGGGATCTTCGTGATCGGCAGCATCCGTGGTGATTTGAACAGGGTTGCTGCGATCGATATTCATGCGCACCAGCTGTTCCCTGCCTGCGATTACCGAGAGAACTACAAGCTGCTTGCCATCCGGCGAGATCGTTAAATCTGAGTTATCCGAGTGAGTGAATTGGTAAGCAAGTCCAAGCGGACCGGACTGTGTGCTCCCTGGAGGAATCGCGAAGAGCCCTGCAAGCAGAGCGAGAGTGGCGTGACGCGCCGAGATATTCGGGCTAGGCATGATTCCGCCATGGTTAGCATCTTGCGCGATGTCTCGTCCAGCAGAAGGTGACGAAGCACCGCGGACGCGGGATGCTATTTGCGCAGCATGTTCTTGGCAATGAACAGGACGTTTGCGGGGCGTTCGGCAAGGCGTCGCATGAAGTATGGGTACCACTCGCGGCCGAACGGAATGTAAACGCGGACGTTATAGCCCTCGGCAACCAGACTGCGCTGCAGGTCGCGGCGTACACCAAAGAGCATTTGAAATTCGAATCGACTTCGATCGATTCCGCGTTGCGCGACGAAGGATCTTGCGGCCTCAATCATCTTCTCGTCGTGCGTCGCAAGACCGTGGTAGGTGGGGCTCTGAAGCAGCAGGTTCGTTAGGTTTACATAACTGGCATCAACGTCGGCTTTCTTCGGGAAGGCGACTTCCGGCGGCTCCTTGTAAGCACCTTTGCAAAGGCGGACGCGGATGCCGTCGGCGATAAGCGATTCAATGTCGGCCTGCGAGCGATAGAGGTACGACTGGATTACGATGCCGATATTGCCGCGCAATTCAGGATGAGCATGGATGCGGCGTACGATGTCCAGGGTCACCTGGGTTAGCGACGAATCCTCCATGTCGATGCGGACGAAGTTACCGGTAGATTGCGCATGACGGGTGAGATCGAGAGCGATCTGCTCAGCCAGAGCGGGATCAATCGTCAGGCCCATCTGGGTGAGTTTGACGCTGATGTTGGAGTCGAGCTTGCGGGCGGCGATGTCATCGAGGAGGCGATGGTAAATGTCGGCGGCGCGATGAGCTTCGTCGGCGTTGGTTACGCTTTCGCCGAGGGAGTCGAGCGTGACGTGCATTCCCTGTGCGTTGACCTGCGAACAGACGCGGAGCGCGTCTTCGATCTCGAGGCCGGCGACAAAGCGCGAGCTCAGCTTGCTGCCGAAGGTTGAGTGTTCTGCAAATTTACGAAGGGATGGATTTCGGGAGAGCGCGATAAAGGCGGAGCGAAGAACGGGCATCAATTAGACCTTGCCGGAGGAGGTCTGGGGCAAGGAGGCGCTCCGACCCGACTACTTAGTTTCGCACAGCAGGATGGGGTGACGAGGAACCGTCAGGGCATAATGGGCCAACGGTAATGGCCGATAGCGCGATTTGGATGGAAAGGCGCGAGTTCAATCTCTTCCGCTCCGGCGCCGATGTTATGGACGACTCTGGATTTGGGATTTTCCGCGGGAAGTATTGAAGGAACGGCAACGACGATGCCGATGTGAGGCAACTGGCCTTCGAGGAGCCGCCAGGTAAGGATGTCGCCTGAAGCGAGCGGATATGGAAAGGCGTCGCCTGGAGTAGGCGAAGATGCGAGCCAGAGGCAGGCTCCGGCGCGTCTGAAATAAGTCTCCAGATTCAAAACTCGCCGGTGGTCAATGTTTGGATCTGGGTGTTGTGATCTCCAGATTTGCCGTGCCGGATATGCGTCGAAGTGTTTCAGCATGTCTTCGTGAACTAGTTGCTGAAGGTCGAGTCCGAGTGCATCACGGGCAGCGCGGATAATCACGTCGGCACATACGCCAGTCGAGCGAGGCACGTCGCCATTGGGATAGCGAATGGCGGTCCAGGTTGGATCGTATCTGGTGGTGATGCCAACCTGCGCGCGGGCCGCAATGGCGAGCCGCTCTCCCTGAGAGGGACTTGCCCACGCGGAGGATATCGACAGGCCAGTCACGGCGAGTGTCCCGAGCAGCGAGCGGCGATCCATATCCTACTCGATCCGGAACAGCGCGCAGCCGTGTGCGGGCAGGTCGACCTGCAATGTTTTCGATTTCGGAATGTGCCTCTGGTTCCAGACGTCGAAGGCGGCAAAGCTCTTGTTCGGCAGGTGGAAGATCATCCAGGGCAGATTGGCCGTCGTCTTCGCGTCGGCGAGATTGAAGACGGCGACGTAGCGCTTTGGATTGGGGCGGCCGGTGCTTGCGTACCAATAGCGCTGCGGAAACTCCTTGTCGTTCTCCTTGCCTTTGGGAAGGAGGCCGGGTTTAGATTCGACGGCCTGCTGATTGAGGTCGAGGACTTCTTTATTTGTATAGAGTGAATGCGAAAAGTCATCGAGTTTGGTGAGATTCCCGCCGAGAATGAGCGGCGAGCGCGAGATGGCCCACAGGGTGAATTCGCTGCGCTCTTCGTCTTGCGTATAGCGCGACTGTCGCGCGTCGCCAAGTCCGGGATGCGGCCCCAGGAAGCCTTCTGGGAGCATGTCGGGATCTGGCCAGTTGCCGGGTTTGACATAGGGAGCCCAGGCGGCGATGCGGTCGAATTCGTCGTGCAGGCCGACGGGGAATTCGCTCTTTTCGTCTTTGTGCTCGAACTTCCAACCGTCCCAGTGGTCATCTGTCACGCGCCATAGCTGTGCGTATTTTGCGACCTCGGCGGCGTGATCAATCTGTGTCGGACCGGGCGAAAGGCTCAGGACGATCGGTCGGCCGGTTTTGCGAATGGCTTCGGCGATCTGGCGAATTTCGGTCGGGCGGTAAGGGTGATCGCTGATGCAGTCAACTTTGATGTAGTCGAGACCCCAACTGGCGTAGAGCTTCATCATGGAGTCGTAGTAGGCCTGGCCAGCTTCGTTGTCTTTGATGCCCCAGTTGCCCTGATCCCAAGGGCACGGCGAAGTGAGATCGGCGGCGTCTTTGGCGTGGAAACTGGTGCCGGCGATGAGGAGGTTCTGGTCGACGACCTGGCGAGGAATGCCACGCACGATATGGATGCCGAACTTGAGGCCGAATGCGTGGACCCATTCGGCCAGCGGTCCGAATCCAGCGCCCATGACGGAAGACGGGAAGCGCTTGCCGTCCGGGATAAGGATGCCGTTTTCATCCCAGATGTATTTCTTGGCCTCCACAGAGTTAGCGAAAGGGTCCTGCATGTACCAGCCTTCGTCGACAACGGAGTATTGCCATCCATACTTACTCATGCCGGCAAGGACTTTGGTGTTGGCGCGGTAGTCGGCTTCGTCGATGGTGAGACCGTAGGCGTCCCAGCTGTTCCAGCCGAGGGGCGGGGTGGGCGCCGGACTCTGGGCTGATATGGATGTGATGGCGTTAAAGAAGAGAGCCACAAACAAGGCTGCTGACGGGGTGTATCGAACCATGTGCAAACGTATACCACAAAGAGTGTTAGGGGCGACGTACGGTGGCGGCGCATGCAGATTGACTGGGGGAACCTGTGCAGTAAAAAGACGTGATGCAACTCACTTCCAAAGGGGCCTATAATGGCGTCGAATAAAAACTGTACAGCTGCCGATGCCAATCCCCAGACACCTGCAACTGAGGAGACCATTATGGTTAAGTCGTTCGCGCTGTTCGCGGCGGTTGTCTTGCTGGTTGTAGCGGCCGCCTCCGCTCCCGCTCGTCCCCCACAGGAAGCTAACCAGCCTGCCGCCGGCGGCAAAAAGGCTGGGGCGGAATCGATGACGAAGGCCAAGAAGGTATACGACCTCGACTGCGCGCTGTGTCACGGCGCAACGGGCGACGGCAAGAGCGATCTGGCGAAAGACATGTCCCTGAACCTGATGGACTGGACAGATCCGAAGACGCTTTCGGGCATGTCTGACCAAGCGCTAATCGAGGTGATCCGTAAAGGCAAAGGGAAGATGCCTCCGGAAGACGCAACACGCGCGAACAATGACGAGATAAAAAGCCTTGTCTCTCTGATCCGGAAGTTCGCGAAGGATGGCCCAGCGCCCGCCGCAGCGCCTTCGGCTGAACCGACGACGTCGCCTACACCAGCTCCTGCAGCTGCTCCAGCGCAGTCTCCCAGCCGCTAGGCTTATCGCTTGGTGGTCCCCGTGAACCCAGCACGGGGATCACAACTTCCTGGTGTCATCAACAGTGCACGAGACGAGCCAAGATCGTCGTCTCCAGCCCATCCCTGCGGAACATCGGTTGTTCCGCACACACCCGCTGACCCGGTTTCCTGGCCGCAATGCCCTCTCCAATTTCTTTCCTGATTTGTGCTTAGTTTCTCTTTGCCTGAGGAACCTCGTGCGTGCGATAAGCTGTTTGGGGAGAACGAGAATGCGTTTTCGGGTTCGGAAGATGCCTGCACTGGTGCTTGTTGCGCTTGTTGCGGCTCTTCCAGGGATTTCCCAGGAACCTCAACCAATCGCTGGAGGCAATCCGGCGCTCCCTCTCGTTCATGTGGAAAACGGACAGAACTCGACATCGGCCCAGAATTCACACTACGTCGTGCTGGTTTCGCTGGATGGCCTTCGTTGGGACTATGCAAAACGGGATAGAGCGGAAAATCTGCTGGCACTAGGAAAGAAGGGTGTCTGGGCTCCAGATGGAATGATCCCGAGCTATCCGTCGTTGACGTTCCCGAATCACTTCTCGATCGTTACCGGTCTTGATCCCGAGCATCACGGGCTGGTGGCCAACAGCTTCTACGACGAGACAAAGCACGCAAAGTATGCGATCGCCGATCCGAATGTTGTGCGAGACGGAAGCTGGTATAGCGGCACACCTCTCTGGAGTCTCGCGGAGAGCCAGGGAATGCACGCGGCTTGCTTGTACTGGCCGGGGTCAGAAGCTGAGATTGCCGGGCACCGGCCGACGTGGTATGCGCAGTTCGACAATAAAACGCAAGCCACGGACGAGGCCGAGCAGGCGCGAATCGACGATGCTATCGCGCTCCTGAAGATGCCCGAGGTGGAGCGGCCGCATTTCATCACCATCTACTACTCCGAGCCGGATCACGAGGGACACCAGTTCGGTCCCGACGCGCCTCAGACCAAAGCCGCCGTTCTCAAAATGGACAAGCTGATCGGCAAACTTGAGAAAGCACTGCGGCGCACCGGTCTTCCCATTGACCTGGTGGTAGTCAGCGATCATGGTATGGCTAAGGTGGAAGGTGGCTGGATCACGCTTGATGAGTTCGCAGATCTTAGTGGGTTCGAGAGCTCAGGAGCCCTCCTTTACGGCACGTCCGAGGAAAACCGCGAAGAGGCCTACGCGAAGCTGAAGCAGGCGTCTTCACAGTTCATGGCATATCGTCGCAAGGACGTGCCGGCTGGATTGAAATACAACCAGAATCCTCGAGAAGGAGATCCGGTTGTGGTAGCAACTGGGCCGTATGCAATCCGCGTCCACAAACCAGTGCAGGGAAAACTGGACAACGGCCCTGAAGTTGGAATGCATGGATTTGATCCAGGCCGCGTGCCGGAGATGAAGGCAATCTTTTTCGCCGCCGGCCCGGACATCGTCAGGGGCAAAACCGTAGCCCCTTTTCAAAACACAAACCTCTATCCGTGGATCGCTCACATGCTTAATTTGCAGCCCCCAAGAATTGACGGGAGCCTGAATGTGCTGGCCGGCACACTGCGCGACAATGGCGGTGAGACCCCAAATTCAGCAGGTCCGCAGACAGCGGAGCAGGGACCGCAATGAGCGCAGTGCTGGGAATTGACGGGGGCGGTACAAGAACGCGCGCTTCCATTGTTGACGGCGCCAATGTGCTGGCCTTCGTGGAGAATGGTTCAATCAAGCGCTTGCGCGTTGGAACCGTGACCGCTGAAGAGAATTTGCGCACGATCCTGAAGGAAGTTTTTGTTAAGGCGGGTGTGAAGAACGTCAAGGCTGCTTCGGCCGGGGTCGCGAGCGCAACCATGCCCGGAGTAAAGGACTGGATCACCGGGGTGTTCTCGGAATTTGGTGTGAAGCACTCCGAGGTCGTCGGTGACGAAGTAATCGCACTCGATGGAGCGTTCAAGGGCGGCCCGGGAATTCTTCAGATCGCTGGAACGGGATCGAATTGCATCGGTCGCGCTCCCGATGGTGGACGGGAGAGCGCGGGTGGGTGGAGCTCACGTCTGGGCGATGAGGGTTCAGGATACTGGATCGGCCTTCACGCCGTTCGTCGAGCACTGCGCGCCTATGATCATGAGGAGCCGACGCAAATCCTGGAGACCGTAGCCGGCATTTGGAGGACGAAGTCCCTGGAGGAACTCGTGAATCTAGGTGACAGCACACCCGGCCCGGATTTTGCAGCACTCGCTCCGGCGATAGACAAGCTCGCCGGAGAGGGAGACGCCGTCGCTCTCGACGTTTTGAAGCAAGCTGCAGAGGATCTCGTTGAGAGCGTGCTACTCGTACGCTCGAAGCTTCGCCGCAAGCACGCACTGGCCGTCGAGGTCCCAGTCGCGTGGATCGGCAGCGTCATCGGCAAATCACGAATCGTGCGAGAAGCCTTCGTTGCGGGCCTTAAAGCTGCCGCACCGGAAATGCCCGTTCGAGATACGGAAGTAGCCGGCATCGAAGGTGCAGTGTGGCGTGCGCAGCAACTTGCGAAGGCTGCCGACTAGTTCACCGGAGCTCCCGCAATAATGGATGCGATCAGCTTTCCCTGTTCATCGACCGCTACCAGATTTGCGGCGCGTCCGGGGACGATACCTCCACAGCGGTGATCAAGACCCGTCATGGCTGCGGGGTTGCGCGTGAGCAGGCGCAATCCCTGATCGATTGTCGCTCCCGTAAATCGAACAAAGTTCGATAGAGCCTGATCGAGCGTGAGCACGCTGCCGGCGAGAACTCCGCGAGCCATCGCGCGGCCGTCCTTGACCTCAACGGCGAATCCGCCAAGCTGGTATTCGCCTTCAGGCATGCCGGCTGCGGCCATGGCATCCGTAATAAGGATTGCGCGCTCTGGCCCTTTCGCTCTCCACCACAAACGAACGATTTCTGGCTGCGTGTGGACGCCATCGCAGATCAGGTCAGAGAAGAGATTGTCGTCGGTGAGGACGGTTCCGAGAATACCTGGCTCGCGATGATCGAGCGGGCGCATGGCGTTGAACGTGTGCGTGGCGCTCGAGGCTCCAGCAGCGATGCCTGCTTTGGTCTCGGCTTCCTTTGCGTTGGAGTGTCCCAGCGAGACGCGAACACCGCGGGAGACAGCATGTTGGATCAGCTCGTCGGCTCCGGGCAATTCCGGCGCGATGGTGATGAGACGGACATGACCGTGAGCTGCATCAACAAGGCGATCGAATGTGGCGGTGCTGGGGGGAAGAAGAAGCTCAGGCGGATGAACGCCGCGTTTCTCGTGAGAGAGAAAGGGACCTTCGAGATGAATGCCCAGAGGGCGGGCGCGACCGGGCTCAGGAAGCTTGGCGATTTCGTTGGCAAGTCCGTCGAGGGCACGCAATGTCGCATCCAGTGGGGCCGTTACGGTGGTGGCGAGGTAGGCCGCAGTCCCGCGGGAGGCAAGGAACCTTCCGATCTTCTCGAGCGCCGGACTTGTTGCTTCCATGACGTCGTGACCTGCAGCTCCGTGAAAGTGCACATCGAAGAACGACGGCCCGATGGTTGCGCCAGGGTAGTCAAGAACGCGCGCTCCGGCGGGCAGTTCGGATGATTCGCGGCTTGTGATTGAGTGAATGCGACCGTCTTCAATGAGGAGAAGTGGATTTTGATGGAGGCTCGTGCCATCCCAGAGCCTCGCTGCTGTGACAACCGTCTGCATGGGTATCCATTATTGCAGGTGGGTGTGCGCAAACCACACGTCAGCGAGATGACGCGTGTCATCACTCTGTAAGCAAGCAGGCGTGCGATACCTGATATCGTTTTGCCATGCGAAATTCGGTGGTGTACTTCGTAGCTGGCGTTTTGTTGATGACCGGAGCGCAGTCCAATATCGCTCAAACGATCAACCTCTCCACGAGCAAGCAACTGATCGAGCCTGTGCCGGGCAATCCCCAGCGCTTGAACAGCGAGCCGATCTCGATGGCGGTATCTCCAGACGGGCGCTACGTGGTGACCGTAAATGCCGGGTACGGGACTTATGAATCCAAGTACGAGCAGTCTCTCGCTGTGTACGACACCCAGACGGGCAAAGTATCTGATTTTCCGGACGAGCGGACGTACTCGGGGCGCGGAAATCAGACGCTCTATTCAGGACTGGCTTTCAGCGGGGACGGCACCCGCCTCTATGCAAGCATCGGCTCGGAGAGCGATCCGGAAGGAAAGTTTCAACCGAAGCAAGGGCCGCATGACACTGGAAGTGGGATCCTTGTGTATCGCTTCGTGGAAGGCAGGATTGAACCGGATCGCCTGATCCGCCTGCCACTTGAAACTCTACAGCCGGGACACAAGACAAAGCTCATCGGGGAGGTGGATGGCGACAAGGGGATTCCATTTCCGGCTGCCATTGTGGTTGTAAAGAGCGGTGGTGCAGAAAAGCTTCTGGTTGCAGAGAATCTTACCGATGATGTACTGCTGCTAGATTCGGCATCAGGAACAATCGAACATCGTTTCGACCTGACGGAGAGCAGCGCGGTGCCGTCGACGTACCCAGTGGCTCTCCAACTCTCGAAAGACGGACGAAGAGCATACGTTGCACTTTGGAATGCCTCCGAGATCGTCGAGTTGAATCTCGAAAAGAAAGTGGTCGGCCGCAAACTCCCGTTGCTAAAGCCGTCAGACCCCGTCAGACCGGGGACGCATCCCTGCGCATTTGCACTCACTGAGGATGGGAAGACACTGTACGTCGCGCTGGCGAATCGGGACGCAGTTGCGGCAGTGAATGTTGCGGCTGGGGTGCTTGCTGTGAAGGGCTATTTCGACACCAGGCTCCCAGGACAGAGCTACTTTGGGGCAGAGCCGGTCGCTCTTGCGCTGAACGCAAATAACAGCCGGTTGTACGTGGCGAACATGGCGAGCGACGCAGTTGCGGTAATCGATACGAAAAAGCTGACAGCAAGCGTTTCACACAAAGGAATGGTTGAGCCCACTGGTTTTGTTCCTACAGAGTGGATGCCGTTGTCGATGGCGTTTCTCCCCGACGGAGCGGGAGGGAGGCTATTTGTCGCGACAGACAAAGGAAAGGGAACGGTTGCCAATCCCTACCCGCCGAAAGACGAGAAACCTGAGCCTGGAATGCCCAAGAGGACAAACTATATCGGCACGCTGCTTTACGGATCGCTGGCTGTCCTCAATGAAAGTGAGATGGAACAGAAGCTGCGCCAATACACGCAGACTGTGCTCGAGTCGAACCGCATGAAAGCGGCGGAGGAGAAGATCCGGTTCTCAGACGGGTCGAGCAACAAAATCAAGCATGTCATCTACATCATCAAGGAGAATCGCACCTACGATCAGATTCTCGGCGATCTCGACCGGAACGGGAAGCCGGTAGGAAACGGCGACAGCAGCCTGACGATGTATGGCAAGAATGTAACGCCAAACCTGCATAAGCTTGCGCTTCAGTTTGGCGTGCTAGACAATTTCTACGATTCCGGCGAGGTCTCTGGTGACGGGCACGTGTGGTCGAATGCCGCGATTGGAACAGATTATCTAGAGAAGACCTGGCAGCAGGCATATCGAGGCAATGAGCGCACGTATGACTTTGAAGGGGTGGTTGCAGATGGCCTGCCGCTGGAGCAGAAGATTCCGGATGTAAATGAGCCGGCGAGCGGGTACCTGTGGACGAATCTGGCCAAGCATGGAAAGTCGTACTACCATTTCGGCGAGTACATTGCTGAGGTTTTCTGCGATGAGCTGAAGTCGGACAATCCGCAGGAAGGGCCGATGCTTGCAGGAGCCAAATGCGCACATAAGTCGATCAAGCCAGGTGAGCAGATTCCAGCAGAGTGGGGTGGGGGCACGAACAAGTGGCCGTGGCCGATTCCGCTGATTGCATCTGCAAAGCCGACCAAGCCAGAGTTGGTGGGACACTTCGCGCCGGAGGCACCGGATTTCAATCTTGCTGTGCCGGATCAGATTCGCGTGGAAGTGTTTTTGCGGCACTTCAAGCAGTGGCAAGCTGATCGCGCGAAGGGCAAGGACACGATGCCCAACTTTATTCTGCTTCGCGTTCCGGATGACCATACCAATGGCACTGCGCCCGGAAGGCCGACGCCGAAGGCGAGCGTATCAGATAACGATCTAGCTGTGGGGCGCGCGGTAGAGGCGATATCCCATTCGCTGTACTGGGATGACACAGCTTTCTTCATCCTCGAAGATGATGCTCAGAATGGCGCGGATCATGTGGATGCGCATCGCAGCATCGGACTCGTAGTCAGCAAATATGCGCCGCATGGCAACAGCGGAGCGCCGGTGGTGGACAGCCGGTTCTATTCGACTGTGAGCTTCATTCGCACCATGGAAACGCTGCTAGGGTTGCCGCCAATGAATAACAACGATGCATTCAGTTCGATGGTGTCGACGATGTTTACGGGTCCGGGAGATCAGCCAGCGTATTCGGCTGACTATTCAAATCGCGACAACGGCCTGATCTACACGGCAAATCCGAAGAAGGCTCCCGGCGCGCAGGAGAGCATGAAGATGGATTTCCGGCATGCGGACCAGGCGGACGCGCAAAAGCTGAACGTGGTGCTTTGGAAGGACGCGATGGCTGGGAAAGCTGTGCCGGCAATGCTGATGCAGAAGCGAGCGAAACAGCGGAAAGATGATGACGACTAGCTTGTTGCATCCATCTTTCAGCTGATAGCGCGAAATAGACGGCCCCACGCTCAAATTACTGGATGAATCCCACACTCCTCTGATCCGTGTATGGTTGTATGCGGCAGGATTTAGCTTCACAGGGGGGAGCTGTGCAGATCTGGAATCGTAGACATTTTCTCAAGACGGCAGCGGCTCTTTCAGCCGCTTCCATTGCGGCTTCACGTGCTGGTTCTGAGACTGTCAGGAACGTTTTCGCCTTGAAGTCTGAGCTGGAGCCTTCGCAAGCCATCTCGGCCAATGATCACATTCAGCTTGCGCTGATTGGTGCAGGTGGGCAGGGCATGTATGACACGGGCGAGGCCGTGCAGGTGCCCGGCGTAAAACTTGTTGCCGTCGCCGATTGCTATAACGGCCGTCTCGAACGCAGCAAGGAATTATGGGGCGCGGACGTATTTACGACGCGCGACTACAACGAGATTCTCTCGCGCAAGGATATCGATGCAGTCATCGTTGGGACGCCGGACCATTGGCACAAGCAGGCATCCATCGATTCTATGAAGGCCGGCAAGGATGTCTATTGCGAGAAGCCGATGATCCACGAGTACAGAGATGGACCGGAGATGATCGAAACCGCGAAGGCTACCAACCGGATTATTCAGATTGGCAGCCAGCGGGTGAGTTCGATCCTGTATTTGAAAGCGAAGGAGCTTTTGGCATCCGGTGCCATCGGCAAATTAAACATGGTGACGGCGCGGTGGGATCGCAATTCGTCGATGGGTGCTTGGAACTATACGATTCCACCAGACGCCTCAGCTCAGACCTGCGACTGGGAGCGTTTTCAGGGGACCGCACCAAAGATTCCGTTCAGCGCCGAGCGATTTTTCCAATGGCGAAAATGGAAGGACTATGGCACCGGTGTTGCCGGCGATCTGTTCGTGCATCTGTTTAGCGGAACCCATTTCATAACCGATTCGCATGGGCCGACGCAGGGCATGGCAACCGGAGGGTTGCGCTATTGGAAAGATGGCCGCGATGCTCTCGACGTTGTGCTGGGCCTGTTCGACTACTCCGACTTCAATCTCAGTCTCCGTGTGAACTTTGTCGATGGCGGCGAAGAGAGCGAAGGGCTGCTCTTCACAGGGGATGAGGGAACGATGGAGATTGGCGGGGGTTGGGTCAGCGTAAACCGCGTTCCACGCGAGAAGGATCCGGGATTGACGATCGATACTTTCCCGAAAGCGATGCAGGCGCAGATTCAGGCAGAGCACGACAAGAAGTACCCGAAGCAGCACCTGGAAGGGCCGCCGGCTGCGGGATTCGAGAAGTATGTTGCGCCTGAGGGGTATAGCGACAGCTACGACCACTTCAGGAACTTCTTCGCAGCAGTTCGCTCGCGCAAGCCGGTGGTAGAGGATGCGGTGTTCGGATACCGTGCTGCAGGTGCAGCTCTGCTGAGCAATCTGAGCATTCAGAAGAAGCAGGTTGTGAAGTGGGATCCCGAAGAGATGAAGCTGGTCTAGATTCACTCGGCGTGAGTCCCGCCTAAGCAAGAGCTTGGACGGGGCACGCGATTCGATTGACGCGGCGGTAAGCCAGTTAGAATCGAAAAATGGCGAAGCGAATCGGAGTACACCTGGGCACGGCGGGTGGTGCCTCCAATGCTGTAGACAGGGCGCACGAGATCGGCGCAAATACGCTGCAGATTTTCTCTTCCAGTCCACGGATGTGGCGGCCTCAGAAGATCGATCCAAAGCAGGCCGAGCGCATGCGGTCGCAACGGGCCAAGCTCGATGTCGGGCCCCTGGTGATCCACACCAGCTATCTGGTCAACGTATGTAGCCAGACCGAAGAATTCCGCGAGAAGAGCGTGGTGGCGTTTCGAGGGGAGATCGAGCGAGCCCTCATGCTTGGCGCGGAGTATCTGGTGCTGCATCCCGGGTCATGGAAAGGGTTGACGCGCAATGAGGGTCTGAAACTCGCAGCCGAGTCTATCCAAAGGGCTGTCGACGGGCTGCCGTGGCAAGGGACAGATTTCAGCGTTTTGATCGAAAACACCGCAGGGGCTGAATGTTCTCTGGGAGGCAATTTCGAACAGGTTGCGGAATTGGTGGAGCGGCTCAAGGCGCACGCCCCGGTTGGCGTATGCCTCGATACCTGTCACACGCACGTCTCCGGATACGACTTCACCACCGAAGAGGGCTATCGCGAGACGATCATGCAGGCGGACATCACGTTTGGGGTCGACGCAGTCCGCGTCTGGCACTGCAACGACGCCAAGGCGCTGCGAGGATCGAAACTCGACCGCCATGAGCACATCGGACAAGGGAACATAGGGATCGAGCCGTTCCGGTGGCTGCTGAATGATCCGCGTTTCGCGGACTGCGCTTTTGTTGCAGAGACTCCCAATGACGAACCCGGCGACGAGGAACGCAATGTCAAGGTCCTGAAGAGCCTGGTGGCTTAGGTTCGGTCGCATTTGCCATCCCATTTACACTGAAGAGTTATGGCAGATGAGAAGGAACTACGTTACGACCCGGCAGTGATTGAGCCAAAATGGCAGGCGCGCTGGGCCGCAGACCCCGGGATGTACGCGGCTGAACCGCACTCGTCCGGAAAGCCCAAGTACTACGTACTGGAGATGTTGCCCTATCCCAGCGGCCAGCTCCACATGGGTCACGTACGCAACTACTCCATTGGCGATGCGCTTGCGCGCCACATGTGGATGCGCGGCTACAACGTGATGCATCCCATGGGCTGGGATGCTTTCGGCCTTCCCGCCGAGAACGCGGCGCTCAAAAACAACACACCTCCGCGCGAGTGGACGCTAGCCAATATCGCCGCGATGAAGCGACAGTTCCAGCGCCTTGGAATGGGCTTCGACTGGGCAACGGAAGTAACGACGTGCTTTCCGGACTACTACCGGTGGAACCAGTGGTTCTTCCTGCGCATGTACGAGAAGGGCCTCGCCTACCGCAAGAAGAGCAAGGTGAACTGGTGCCCTGACTGCGCAACGGTTCTCGCCAATGAGCAGGTGATCGATGGCCGCTGCTGGCGACACGAGGACACCATTATTGAGCAGCGCGACCTGGTGCAGTGGTTCCTGAGAATCACCGCGTACGCTCAGGAACTGCTCGACGATCTCGACAAGCTCGAAGGCTGGCCGGAGAAGGTGCGGACGATGCAGCGCAACTGGATCGGCCGTTCAGAGGGGACTGAAGTCGAGTTCACCGTCGAAAACAGAGCGGAGAAGATTCGCGTATTTACGACACGCGTAGACACGATCTTTGGCGCGACAAGCGTTCAACTGGCGCCCGAGCATCCGCTCGTTATCGCGATGTCTGCTGAGGATGCGGGACTGCGAGAACAGGTAGCGAAGTTACTGGAAGAACAGAAAAAGGCCCGCGAAGCCGGAGATATCGGCACGATCGAGAAGCACGGAATTCCGACCGGCAAGTTTGCAATCAATCCGTACAGCAGCGAGTTGGTGCCGATCTGGGTCGCGAACTACGTGCTCATCGACTACGGCACCGGCGCGATCATGAGTGTTCCTGGGCACGATGAGCGCGATTTTGAATTCGCGAAGAAGTACGCAATTCCGATTCGACGGGTCATCGGGTCTGCCGATCCGAATGCAGAAGAGCCTGAGCTGCCGTTTGTCTCAGAAGACGGCGTACTTGTGAACTCGGGCGAGTTCAATGGTCTCGGCTGCCATGAGGCGCAGAAGAAGTTGCAGAAGGTTGCGAAGGCGAAAGGCTTCGGCGAGGCGACAATAACATTTCGCCTGAAGGACTGGGGCGTGAGCCGCCAACGGTACTGGGGCACGCCGATTCCAATCATTCACTGCGAGAAAGATGGCATCGTGCCCGTGCCTGACGATCAGTTGCCGGTTCTGTTGCCGGAGAATATTGAGATCACGCAGCAGGGCGGATCGCCTCTGAGCAAAGTTTCTGATTTCGTGAATGTGACTTGTCCAAAGTGCAAAGGACCGGCGAAACGCGAAACCGACACGATGGATACCTTTGTCGATTCGAGCTGGTACTTCTATCGCTACACGGACGCGAAGAATGACTCTGCGCCCTTCGATTCCAAGACAGCGCAGTACTGGTTCCCGATCGACCAGTACATCGGCGGAGTCGAGCACGCCATTCTGCACCTGATCTACTCGCGATTCTGGACCAAGATGATGCGCGACCTGGGACTCATCACGAATGGTGAGCCGGTCGAGCGTTTGTTCACCCAAGGCATGGTGCTCAAAGACGGCGCAAAGATGTCGAAGAACCGCGGGAACGTGGTCTCGCCCGACGAGATGGTTGCGCGGTTCGGAGCGGATGCTGCGCGGATGTATTCGCTGTTTGCGGCCCCGCCCGATCGCGACCTTGACTGGCAGGAGGACGGCGTAGCCGGCGTTAGCCGGTTCCTGGGGCGCGTGTTCCGGATCGTGACACGCTATGCACCGGCGGCGCGCGCAGGTGCGGCTGCGAAGGCTGAGAATCCGCAGGGCGTCGCGCTGAAGCTGTTGCGCAAGCTGCATCAGACCACCGCGAAGATCACGCAGGACTTTGAAGGCCGTTGGCACTTCAACACATGCGTTGCGGCGATCATGGAATTGGTGAACGAGATTCAAGGGGCAGACGCCCAGCTTGCGGCTGGAGAAGTCCCTCCGGCTGTGATGCATGAACTGCTGCAGACCGTCGTTCTCCTGGTCGCTCCGTTTGCTCCATTTCTTGCCGCGGAGTTGTGGGAAGAGCTGGGCGGTGATGGCGCGGTTCTGCGCCAACCGTGGCCGAAGAGCGATCCAGGCTTGGCGAAGGAAGACGAGATCGAGATACCTGTGCAGATTAACGGCAAGCTCGTGAGCCTGGTTCGCGTGCCTGCGGGCTCTGACGCGAAAGTGATTGAAGCCTCGGCGCTGGCTGAAGAAAAGGTGAAGGCTCGAACCGCGGGCAAGACAGTCGCAAAGGTGATTGTCGTTCCCGGACGCGCCGTCAACCTTGTCGTCAAGTAGCCGGGCGCGGTGTCGAATTGATTTCAAGCAGAAGCCGGGAAGAGCAAGTTCGTGGCACACAGACTCTAGTCAGCCAAATGGGCTGGATGCTTCGGCATCCGGCCGTGGTGGCGACGGAGGTTGGGTGGCGGTGGCTCTATGGGATCCCGTTCCTGCTGGTCTGCTGGACGCGGTTGCAGCATGTCCTCGCGATCCTGACACCGGAAGATTCGGGGATAGCCAGCATCAACGCGCAGAATCCCTGGATCGCCGCGGGAGAGTTGAGCCGCGCGTGGTGGCAGTATCAGCCTTTGGTAGCGCGCGAACTGCATTTGATCGGTCCGATTGCGGCAGTTGTGTGGATACTGGTGTCCGCATTTGGTCGCAATCTGTCACTGAAAATCGCTGAACCTCGAATTCGCTTTCGACCTCTCTCAATGATCGTATTGCAGACGGCTTGGCTGATCGTATTTGGCGGCATCTGCTGGGGCTGGCTTCGCACCATTGGCTGGGTCGCAGTTACTCACTTCAGCAGGGCGGGAGAGCCGGACCTGATCGGCTTTGCCATCTGGCTGATCTTCCTTTCTCTGGGGTTCTTTACGATCTGGGCGTTGCTCGGATGGATCGTGTCGGTCGCACCAGTTCTGATGCTGATGGAAGAGCGTTCCCCTACCTCGGCGCTGAGGCTAACCTTCAAGCTGGGACGGCCATTTACTTCCGAATTGTTTGAGATTGGAATGGTGATGGGGATCGTCAGTCTCGCGCTGATCGTGGTCGCGATGGTGCTCTCAGCCGCGCCACTGCCGTTCAGCGATGTGCTCGGGCCGAGCTCCTTGCACGTCGTCTGGGCTGGGGCGACGGTGTTCTATCTGATTGCGCACGACTACTTTCAGATTGTGCGGCTAAGATGCTTTGTTCAGTTCTGGAGGATATTTCGCGGCGGTGTTTGAATTAAGTCCAGCGCGTTGCTACGCCCACTCGCGCCAGAGGGCTACCCCGCCGAGGAGACCTGCTTCGTTGGAGACGATCTCGACGCCTTTGCGAGGCTTGAAGGTGAGCTTTTTGGTATTACCGCCGCCGAGGTAAAGCGTGTCCCAGTTAAAGAGTTTGTAGGTCTGCTCGATCATGTCCTGGACGAATTTGTTCCAGCGCTTCTTGCCATATTTGTCGAGGCCACGGCGGCCGATGTAGTCCTCGTATTCGCGGTCCCGCTTCCAGGGGTGGTGACCGAGCTCAAGGCCGGGGCAGAGGCGTCCGTCGCTAAAAAGCGAAGAGCCCATGCCGGTACCAAGGGTAATGGCGAGTTCCACGCCATGGCCCTTGATGGCACCGTACCCCTGGACCGCCGCGTCATTTGCGAGACGGACCGGTTTCTTCCAGCGCTTCGCGAGTTCAGACTCGAGCGGGAAGTTGTACCAGGAGGGATGAAGATTGACGGCGGTGTAGGTGATTCCCTTCTTCACTACGCCGGGGAAGCCAACGGAGACGCGGTCGCAATTCGAGAGGGCTTTGTGCAGTTCGTCGAGCCCTTTCAAGACTGCCTTCGGAGTAGGGACTGCGGGAGTAACAACGCGGACGCGATCGCTGACGGGCTTGCCAGCGCCGTCGAGCAACATGGCTTTGAGTCCGGAGCCGCCGATGTCAATGGACATGGTGATGGGGTTGGCTTTTTTCGCTGTCGAAGACTTGCGCGTAGTTGAGGCAGCTCGTGCGGTCTTGGTGGTCATCGTGGGAATTGTACTAAAGGCAGGGAACGAGGGAACAAGAGACAAGATGGTAGCAACAGTTTGAGAGTCAATAATCAGTTGTCAGTAGAGGACGCTGGCGAGCTGGCTTTTCTCGCTCAAGAGTTGGCGACGTGGTCCAGAGGCTGGAGGGTGAGACGGGCGGTTAGAACTACCAGAGTGGACCAGAGGATGTCGGCGCCGAGAAGGTGTACTGTCTGAAGCCAAACTGGGGCGAGGAGCACCACGTCGAGGACGCCGAGGACGTATTGCAGCGCGAGAAGGATGAGGATCGCGGCGGAAAGGCTTCGATTGTCCCATGCGGCGGAGCGACGGGCGGCGCGGACGAGTATCCAGATGAGGAAGACGCTGGCGAGGAAAGCGATGGTGGGATGCGTCCAGCGCCAACGCACGAGCCAACCGCTCGAGGAAGAGAAGTCCTGCGAGAGGGCGGAGCCGAGTGAGGTGGCGGGGAAGAGCGTGTCTCCGAGGGCGGCGAGGGAGCCGGTGACGCCGACGATGAGGACGAGGATGATGCCGGCGATCGCTCCGAAAGGTGCGACGATGCGGATGGAGTGGCGCAAGTAGCCGTGCCTGCGGCTGAGCATGTGCGCGGTGAGGGTGAGGGCGGCTAGGAGCAGCAGCGTGTTGGTGAGATGAAGGGCGAGGTACCAGGGGCGGAGGGGAGACTGGCTCTGCGCGGTGAGTCCGAGTTTGACGAGAAGCGCGCCGAGAATGGCTTCGATTAGTGTCAACGCGACGACGGCTACGGAAGCGGTACGGGCGAGGTGGCCGCGCATTGTGGCGGCGAAGGTCCAGATGAGGAGGCCGACGGCGGAGAAGAAAGAGATGCCGCTGGTGATGCGGTGGGTGAATTCGATGAGCGTGTTCGTGGTGGCGGAGTGCTGGAGGACAGTTCCGTTGCAGAGAGGCCAATGATCGCCGCAGCCTGCGCCGGCTCCGGTAGCGCGGACGACCGCTCCCCACAGAATTACGGCGATGAAGTAGGCAAGGACGGCCCATGCGAAGTTGCGGAGCGCGGGGGACGGGAGGGGCTTGAGGGCGGCTGGCTCGACTTGATGCGCTGGGATGGAGTGCGCGTTCACATAAGTAAGTTTAGAACAGGGCGGGATGGCATGTGTGGTACGCGAAACCTGAACTCCTCGGTAAAAACAAAAAGCAGATCCTTCGCTTACCACCCCCAAGGTGATGAAGCCGCTTGGGGCCCCGTGCGCTCAGGATGACAGCATTGTTGATCAGGAAGTGGGTTCTTGTCTCCCACCTTAAACAGTCCTTCTGGACTGTTTAGGATGGGCACCCGAAATTTTTGTCAGTCGCCTAAGAGGCGGATGACGTGGTTGACGATGATGAGGTCTTCGGCGGGGGGGATTACGCGGACGATGACGCGGGAGTCTTCGGCGGAGATGGTGGCGGTGCCACGGACGTTGTTGCGCGCGGGATCGATGATGATGCCGAGGGCTTCTAGGTTGGCGCAGATTTCGGCGCGCGATGCAATGTCGTTTTCGCCGATGCCGCCGGTGAAGACGAGCATGTCGAGGCCGTTCAGTTCGGCGTAGAAGCTGCCGATCCATCTGGCGATGGTCGATGTGAATTTGTCAACGGCGAGGCGGGCGTGTTCGTTGCCCTGCTTGATGGCTTCGCGAAGATCGCGCATGTCGTTGGAGACTCCGCTCATTCCTACGAGGCCCGACTTTTTGCTGATGACGGTTTCAAGCTTGTCGGCGGCTTTGAGAGTGTCGGGTTCGGCTTTGGCGATCTGCTTGAGGATGAAGATGACGACGCCGGGATCGATGTCACCGGTGCGCGAGGCACTGATGATTCCGCCGCTCGGTGTGAGGCCCATGGAGGTGTCGAGGCATTGACCGTTGCGAATAGCGGAGATGGATGCGCCGTTGCCGAGGTGGGCAACGATGAGCTTGCCGGGAATGTCGGGTTGAAGCTGGTGGATGATCGACTCGTAGGAGATGCCGTGATAGCCGTAACGCCGGACACCCATGTCGACGTATTCGTCGGGGATGGGCATGCGCTTTGCTACATCCGAGATGGTGCGATGGAAGTAGGTGTCAAGCACCGCGAAGTTGGGAATGCCGGGAAAGAGCTTGAGGGCCTCGAGCATGATGTAGACGGCGATGGGCGTGTGCAGCGGGGCGAGGTCGGCGTACTTGTCGAGGTTGTCGATGAGCTCGGGAGTGATGAGCTGGTTTTCGAGAACGGTGGGGCTGCCGGATACGGTGCGGTGGCCAATGGCTTTCGGTTTTGGAAATTTGCCGGAATGCACGGACTTGGCGACGAGCGAGAAGGCTACGGATCGGTTGGGCAGGTCGGGCGTTTCGTCGGTGAGTTTGTTGCCTGCGGCGTCCTTGATCCAGAATTTGCCGTTATCGGTGGCGATGCCGTCGACGGCTCCTTCGAAGATTTTGTTGCGCTGGCCCTCGCCGGCTTCGTACATGGCGAACTTGATGGAGGAGGAACCACTGTTTAAAACCAAAATCGGCAAAGACGACATTTGAGAACGTACCTCGTGCTGGATTTGTGCAGGGGCTGAGGCCCCTGTCTTCTGGTTTGGTTTTGGGGCATGAGTGAAGTCATACCCTGACGTTTCGTGTGAGATCGGCAGTGATGGGTGACGTGTTCTGGGGTCTTCCATATTTTCGTTTCCCACCCAAGCAGAGCTTGGATGGGGCACCCGCCACTTCTGGTGAGCGGGAGACCCTCCCAGGTCTCGAAAGCGAGACCTGGGGCACCCGAGAGTTCAGTGCTGCGATCTTTTCAAAACAAAAGCAGATCCTTCGCTTACCACCCCCACGCTGAAGAAAACGCGTGGGGCCCCGTGCGCTCAGGATGACAGCTGCTTGGGGAGGTGTGGCTCTGTTGCATTTGCCTACCTCTTTGAAACTAGCCGTGCGTTTTTGCAGGTCTCCTTCTATTTCGATTTGTCGGTCTGCCATACCCACTTCTGGATTTCCGGCAGGTCTTCGCCGTGTTCCGAGACGTAGAGGCGGTGGCGCTGAATTTGTTCTGAGTACCACTGGCGAGCTTCGTCGAGCTTGGGAGCGAGCCGCTTGACGCGCGTGATGGCGTCGAGCGTGAGCTGGAAGCGGTCGATGTTGTTCAGTACGCACATGTCGAACGGTGTTGTGGTGGTGCCTTCTTCCTTGTAGCCGCGAACGTGCAGGTTGTCGTGATTATGGCGGCGATAAGTGAGTCGGTGGATGCCCCACGGATATCCGTGGAAGGCGAAGATGGTTGGTACTTTGGGCGGGAAGATGGCGTCGTACTCGTCATCAGCTAGGCCGTGCGGGTGTTCGGACTGCGGCTGAAGCGTCATGAGGTCGACGATGTTGACGACGCGCACGCGGAGATCGGGTGCCTGCTCGCGGAGGAGAGTGACGGCAGCGAGGGCTTCCATCGTGGGCACGTCACCGCAGCAGGCAATGATGACTTCGGGATCGCCGTTGTCATTTGAGGCCCACTTCCAGATGCCGAGGCCGGTGGTGCAGTGCGCGACGGCTTCATCCATGGTGAGCCACTGAGGGGCGGGCTGCTTTCCGGCGACGATGAGGTTGATGTAGTGGCGGCTGCGCAGGCAGTGGTCGGCGACGGATAGCAAGGTGTTGGCGTCGGGCGGGAGGTAGATGCGGACGACGTCGGCTTTCTTGTTAACGAGGTGGTCGATAAAGCCGGGGTCCTGGTGCGAGAAGCCGTTGTGGTCCTGACGCCAGACGAGTGAGCTTAGCAGGTAGTTGAGTGAGGCGATGGGTTTGCGCCAAGGAATGCCGCGTGTGACCTTGAGCCACTTGGCGTGCTGGTTCACCATGGAGTCGACGATGTGGATGAAGGCCTCGTAGCAGCTGAAGAAACCGTGGCGTCCGGTCAGGAGATAACCTTCGAGCCATCCCTGGCACATGTGCTCGCTGAGGATCTCCATGACGCGACCGGTGGGGCTGAGGTCGACGTCGACGGGGAGGGTCTGGGACATCCATGTTTTGCCGGTGCCATTGATGACGTCGCCGATGCGGTTGCTGGCGGTTTCGTCGGGACCGAAGACGCGGAAGTTCTTTGAGTCGCTGTTGGCCTGCATGACGGCCTGGAGAAGCTTGCCTAGGATGCGGGTGGATTCGGCGATGGTCGCGCCCGGTGTATCTACCTTCACGGCGAAGTCGCGGAAGCTGGGGATGCGGAGAGGCTGCCAGAGGAGCCCGCCGTTGGCGTGGGCGTTCAGGCCCATGCGGAGGCGGCCCTTGGGAGCGATGTCGGCGAGTTCGGAGCTGAATGCGCCTTCGTCGTCGAAGAGCTCTTCGGGCTTGTAGCTGCGCATCCAGTCTTCGAGGAGGCGAAGGTGGTCGGGTTTCTCGCGGAGTTCGCTGAAGGGAACCTGATGAGCGCGCCAGGTATTCTCGACGGGCTTGCCGTCGACTTCTTTGGGCCCGGTCCAGCCCTTGGGAGTGCGCATGATGAGCATGGGCCAGGCTGGACGTTCGGTTGATTTGCCTTCGCGGGCGGCCTTCTGAATTTCGGCGATGCGATCGAACATCTGGTCGAAGATTGCGGCGGCTTTCTGGTGCATAGCGAGCGGATCGTCGCCTTCGAGCGTGTAGGGCTCGTATCCGTAGCCGCGCATCAGGTCTTCAAGTTCCGCATGAGGTATGCGGGCCAGAACGGTTGGATTGGCGATCTTGTAGCCGTTTAGATGGAGGATGGGCAGGACCGCGCCGTCGGTGGCAGGATTGAGGAACTTGTTGGAGTGCCAGCTGGTGGCGAGGGGGCCGGTTTCGGCTTCGCCGTCACCGACGACGCAGGCGACGATGAGGTTGGGATTGTCGAAGGCTGCACCGTAGGCGTGAACGAGGGAGTAGCCGAGTTCGCCGCCCTCGTGGATAGAGCCGGGAGTTTCGGGGGCGACGTGGCTGGGTATTCCATAGGGCCAGCTGAATTGACGGAAGAGGCGCTTGATGCCGTCGCGATTCTGTTCGATGTGAGGGTAGATCTCGGAGTAAGAGCCTTCGAGATAGGTGTTCGCCACGAGGCCGGGACCGCCGTGTCCCGGGCCGATGATGTAGATCATGTCGAGATGGCGCTCTTTGATGAGTCGATTCCAGTGGGCGTAGAGGAAGTTGAGGCCGGGGGTTGTGCCCCAGTGTCCGAGGAGTCGCGGCTTGACGTCGTCGAGGGTGAGAGGACGTTCAAGCAGCGGATTGTCCTTTAGGTATATCTGTCCGACGGATAAGTAGTTAGCGGCGCGGAAGTAGGCGTTGATTTTCTGGAGTTGATCGGGGGAGAGGGGGCCCTGGGTGCTTTCGTTGACGATGTTTTCGGGGGGCGCATTGGTTCCAGTCTTCGCGGTCATTTGGGGGCACCTCGTAGGGGAAGTGGTGTGACATTTCAGGCTAGCAGCGGAATGTTAAAGGCGGGGTGATTGATGTCACACGGAGCCTGAGATGCGGTGGTTGGGGGTGGGATGCATTCGGTGAAGTTTCACGGATGGATCTCTCGACTCCCAAGCTCGACTGCCCTTACTAGGCAGGTGATTGGACAAGTGAGGTGAATCGTTACGCACGGCGAAGTTCGCCGTCCCTACAGGACTCGACCACCAAACTCTGCAGCTTTCCCCACGCTGAAGCGGGGGGCGATCTGAGTGAGGTCGTGTCCTCACACACAGATGGTTCCGTGCCCTCATCAGTATTGGAGCGAAGGCGGAGCAATCAGAGAGAGAAGGCCTGCTGTTTTTGTTGCTCTTTGGCTGGATTGTTGAAGTGTCGCTTGAGGCGCAGGATGCGGGACTCGAAGCCGTACCAGAGAGCTGTGGCCACAAGAGTTGTGGCGACGAGGCGGAAGACGATGATGGCGAGATTGCCGGGAATGCCGTAGGAGTTGAGGCGCGCGTCGACCCACCCGAAGTAGACGAAGGTGGCGATGTGCGTCATGTAGAGGCCGTAGCTGATTTTGCCGTAGTAGGCGAGCGGACCGCGACTGAGGATGACGTTGATGGGAGTCCGGTATCCCGTGGAAGCGATGGAGGAGAGGACTGTTCCGGCGAAAAGGGTGGTGAGTGCGGAGTCGAGGTAGGCGGTGCCGCCGGCAATGGTGCCTGCACAGATGAATCCGACAGGCATGGCGATGAGGCCGATCGTGAGCCAGGTACGACGGCTGAGACGGAGCGTGTAGAGTCCGAGGGCGAGGAGGCTGCCCATGGCGATGCCGTCGATGTGGGTGAGAGTGTGGGTGGCGGTGATCCACGCGAAGTGATGAAGGCGGAAGACCGGAGCTGCGATCAGGAAGCAGATCAGAAGTGACGCGAGCATCCAAGGTGCGCGAAGGATGCGGACGACGGGCGCCCATAAGAAGTAGTACTGCTCTTCGATGGCGAGAGACCATGTGGGGCCGATTGCCGGGGGCAGCGTTATGTGAAAGAGATTCTGGATGAAGAGTAGGTAAGCCCACCAGGGAGCGGTGCGGAAGGCTTCGCCGACGGGCTGGCCGATGAACCACGGAGCGTTGAGGTAGCAGACGATTAAAACCAGGACATACACGGGCCAGATGCGAAGGGCGCGGCGGGCATAGAAGTTGCGGAAGTAGTGGGGCTGGGTGCGAGATTCGAGAAGGATCGATGTGATGAGGAATCCGGAGAGAACGAAGAAGAGGTTGACGCCGGCCCATCCCCATAGCGAGGCCTTATAGAGGAAGGTGTGTTCGAAGCGTGGATGGCAATGGTAGAAGACAACGGCGAGGACGGCGATACCGCGGAGTCCCTGGAGTTCGGGGATGTAGGAGGGAAGCCAGGTTGGGCGTTGGATGGGCAAGGTGGAAGATTAGCAGGTGTGAGTTTTTGGATCCCAGGTCTCAGAATCGAGACCTGGGGCACCCAGCATTCTTGTTTCCCAACCTGACCGCGAAAAGGACGCAGTAAGGATGGGGCATCCGCTCTCTGGCTCCCATGTCTCCAATGCCGGGAGACATGGGGCACCCAGAGTTGTTGTTGGTCGAGGTTAACCGGCGGCTAGTTCTTTGGCGCGTTGGGTGGCGCGCATTACGGCTTTGATCAAGGTGACGCGGAGGCCGCCTTCTTCGAGTTCGAGGATGCCATCGATGGTGCAGCCGGCGGGGGTGGTGACTTCGTCTTTGAGGAGCGCAGGGTGATAGCCGGTTTCAAGGACCATTTTGCCGGCGCCAAAGACTGTTTGTGCAGCCAGCTGCGTGGCGGTGTCTCGAGGGAGACCGACTTTGACGCCGGCTTCGGCTAGCGCCTCGATGATGATGTAGACGTAGGCGGGGCCGGAGGCGGAGAGGCCGGTGACAGCGTCCATGTGCTTCTCGTCGACGATGACGGAGCGGCCGACTGTTTCAAAGATGCGCTGCGCGAGTTCCATCTGTTCGGGCTTGACGAAGCGTCCGCGGCAGAGGCCGGCGACACCTGCTCCGAGTGCGGACGGCGTATTGGGCATGGCGCGAATGACGGCGATTTCTATGCCTGCGGCTTCTTCGATGGCGCGGGTCTTTACGGATGCGGCGAAGGAGACGATGGTCTTGCTAGGCGTGAGGGCCGGCTTGATTTCAGCAATGAGGTCGGGGACCTGAAAAGGCTTCACGCCGAGGAGGATGAAGTCGGCCTGCCGCGCGGCGGCAAGGTTGTCGGTGCCGACGTCGACGCCCCACTGCGCGGCACGTGAGAGGGCTTTCTCAGCGTGAGCGACGGTGGCATGGACGTTCTCCGCAGCGAAGAGGTTCTGCTTCAGGAAGGCCTGAAGCAGAATGCCGCCCATTTTGCCTGCGCCGAGCACGGCGACGTGGAGGTCGGGGATTTGCGCGGGAGTTTGCGTGGCCTCAACGGCTATCTCAGCCATGATGTTCCTTAATAAATCTGGAGTTGGTGCGTCTTCAGGATAAATGGTGTGTTTGCCAGAGGGCGTCTTCTCTGGGATTCTGGGTTGCAATTCGTCTTTCATTTCGTCGGGGGAGCGCTCAGATGTGGATCAGCCGGCAGGATCTTCTTTATAGCTTGCGATCGGCGCGGCGAGCGCCGTTGTTGTCCGTGATGGCCGTTCTTGCCCTGACGCTTGGAATCGGACTGAATGCGGGCGTTTTCACGATGTTGAATGCGATGTTTCTGACATCGCCCACCCGCAAGGATCCCGGAAGCTTTCAACAGGTCTACCCACGTTATGAGGGGTGGTCTTCGGGATCGAGTCAGTTCTCCAGTTTCACAATGGAGGATTACGAGGCCATCCGCGGGCAGTCGCACGCGCTGGAAGATGTAGCTGCCTGGCAGAACTCGTCCGCGGTCTTAGAGCAAGAGCAGCGTCGGCTGAGCACGTTGCTGGTGAGCTGCAACTATTTTCATGTTTTCGGAGTCGATCGCCCGTTGACAGGCCGGTTCTTTACGGAAGGAGAGTGCGGGCGTGGAGCGAAGGCGCAGGTCGTGGTATTGACGGAGACATTCTGGAGGACAGTCTTCGGCGCCGACCCGCACGCAGTCGGCAGGACAATCCATCTGAATGGCCTACCCGTCGAGGTGATCGGGATTGTGTCTGTCGATGATGCAAACTCGTTCGCGGCTGGGATATTTGTGCCGTACACGCTTCAGCCCTTGCTGGACGGCAGTAACAACTTGATTGAGAGCACAGATTCGCCATGGTTGTCGGTTGCGGGGCGCATGCGGCAGGGGTATACGAAAGCCGATGTCAAAGCGGAACTGGAGACCATCATGCGCCAGCAGGACCGGGCGTACGTTCAACGCAAGGTCTCGCCCTTCAATCGCAGGACGTCCATTCTGTTGACGAACGGCTCATTGATTGAGAATCCGACGGTTCGTGATGTCGGGATGATCCTGATGGGTCTGATTCTGGGGCCTCTCTCTCTGGTGCTGCTGCTGGCGTGCAGCAATGTGACGATGATGTTTCTGTCCCGGTCGGTGGTGCGGCGTGGAGAAATCGCGGTGCGGCTGGCACTGGGCATCGGCCGAGGCCGGCTTGCGCGCATGCTGCTGCTTGAGAGCCTGCTGACAACACTGCTGGCCGGGGGACTGAGCGTGCTTGTGGCGAAGCGCGTTCCGCTGCTGATCATCGACATGGTCGATCCGAACGAGGCGGAATTTGTACCGCTGATGCACCCCGACTGGCGGGTATTCGGGTATCTGGCTGCGCTGGTGCTGGTGGCAAGTGTGGCATCTTCGATGGCCCCGATGCATGCCGCTTGGAAGCTCGATCTACTGACTGCTCTGAGAGGGCGAGAGGCAAGTGCGACGGTGCGCTCTCGTACGACGAATGGCCTGATCATTGCCCAGATTGCGATGAGCTTTGTTTTGCTTGCCGCCGCGGTCTTATTTGCGCGACTCCCGGCGAAGGTGGCGCACATCGATCCGGGATTTGAGACCAAACAGGTTCTTGCGGTTGGGATGAGCTTCAACGCGTCGGAGAAAAACCACGCCAAAGCTGCCAACGAGTATGCCGCCCTGGAAGCTCGCATCCGCGCGCTACCAAACGTGCAGTCATTTGCGTACGCATCACTGCCTCTATTCAGACAAGCGCCGCCAAGCGAGATCAAGATGCCGGCGCAGGTAAAGGGACAGGGCAGGCCGGCCTCTCTCGACATCGTGACCAGGGAGTTTTTCTCTACATTTGGAATACGGCTGGTTGGTGGACGCACATTCACTGCCGCGGATGAGAACGCGAAAGGCGTCAGTACGGCCGCTGTAGTTTCGGAGGCGTTCGCGCGGAAGTTCTGGCCGGGCGCGAATCCAGTGGGCAAGGTTCTCGTCACTCCTGATGAACGAAAGCTCACGGTGATTGGTGTGGTTGCCGATCTTCAATCGGAGCGCTTTGGAGTTGTGGATGGTCCGCGCGTCTATGTCCTGCGGGATGCATCGTCCCTGGCAGGAGCGCTCTATGTGCGCGTGAATGGGAGCTCGAAGTTAGCCGAGAACGCGGTGAGAAATGCGGTGAGGGCGATCGACCCGACGCAGATGGATATGCCGCAGACGATATGGGAAATGCTGGAGATTACGGCACAGACCTTGCGCACACTGGCGCAGATCATTGTGATCATGGCAGGGATTGCCGTAATGCTTGCGATTACAGGAATCTACGGAGTGTTGTCGTTTGCGGTGAATCAGCGGACGCGTGAGTTCGGGCTGAAGATGGTTTTGGGAGCCGACCGGAAAACGATTTTCCGATCCGTCATCCGACGTGGAGCACGGCAAATTGCAATAGGTCTGATTGGTGGTGTAGCCCTTGCAGAGCCGGCGGCATTAGTGTTCACCCGCCTGCTGAAGAGGTCGCCTTTACCGATGAAGAGCTTCGATGTGATGGTCTTCAGTATCGCTGCCTTGCTGGTGACGGTCGTCTCCATTGCGGCGATGGTTTTGCCGGCGCTGCGGGCGACGCAGGTGGATCCGATGAAGGCGCTGCGAACGGAATGATCCCGGGTTGCTGACCTGGTGTCGCCTGCCAAGGCGGGTGCGTCTTGCGACCGAGGTGCGGGGAGTGTGCCAAACTGCATCTTAGGAACCGAGGGACGCAGACTATGGAATGGCAAGATCAGGGAGTCAGTTCGGATATTGAAGATCGCCGGGGAAGCAGCGGAGGCGGATTTGGCTTTGGCGGCGGCATGGGAATTGGCGGATTCATTCTGCTGCTGATTTTGAGCGTAGTGACGGGGCGCAATTTCTTTTTCTCTGGTGGCGGGTCGTCGAACGTCGACCCCGGGCCCGGACCGTCGAATGGCCCTGTGCAGGAGTCGGCTGGCGAGCAGCGGGATGTACACCTTGTCAGCTTTGTGCTGGACGATGTGCAGAAGAACTGGGGAGAGATTTTTGCGGCACATGGGCGGCAGTACCGCCATGCCAAGCTGGTCCTTTATCGGGATATGACTTCTTCCGGCTGCGGAACGGCGCAGGAGTCGACAGGTCCCTTCTATTGCCCTGAGGACGAGAAGGTCTACATTGACCTCGGGTTCTGGCAGGAGCTGAAGAGGTTTGGGGGCGACACGGGAGACTTTGCGCAGGCTTACGTGGTGGCCCATGAGCTTGGACATCACGTGCAGAAGCTGTTGGGGATTGAGCAGCGGATGCGGCGGTTATCGCAGCAGGACGAGGGTGAACAGAATCCGCTGTCGGTTGATCTGGAATTGCAGGCCGACTGCTTTGCGGGTGTGTGGGGACACAGCACGGAGCAGCGAAATATTGTGCATGAGGACGACATTGCTGGGGCATTGAGAGCCGCCGCAGCGGTTGGCGACGATCATTTGCAGAAGATGAGCGGGCGGGCGGTGAGTCCGGAGAGCTGGACACACGGATCGAGCGCGCAGCGGCAAGAGTGGTTCAAGCGTGGACTGGATGGGGGAGATGTGAACAGCTGCACGACGTTCAATGGAAAGCTGGCGCCTTAAGGTCCGGGAACAAGGGGAACAAGGTCGACGACTTGTATGGGCGCTATGTGTTAGCGGAATTGTGCGAAATATTTCGTGCGACGCGCAACTTTGCAAAAGTTGTTGGGTCTGGGGACGCATTGGGTTCTGTGCGTCTGAACCCGGTACGGCCATAGACGCTCCGAGCGCGACGGATCATTCCTCCCCCGATCTGCCGGGCAGAGTCCTTCTGCGGTGGAACTGAATCATCCTTATTCGATTGAGTTTTTCGGCACTCACCTTTTGAGCGGCGCTCTCTTTTAACGAGGCTCCTGGAACGACTTCTCGTATCAACGCGCGGGCAAGACTGCTCGGCAGTTGCGGTGGGCAAAATTTCCATGAATATTTAGCCGGCTTTCGCCGGGAAAGCGTGTACGCTTGCCGGGCGCGAGCCTTCATACCAGGAGGCTTTCGATGAGGAGCGCTCATGTGGCTCTCTGCACACTGTTGCTGTCTCCAGCGTTTATTGCGCATGCGGCCAGGCAGATATTGCCTGCCGGCGCATTGATCACCTGCACCGTGTCGGAGGGCAGACTGTCGTCGTCGACGGCGGCAGTTGGCGACCCGGTGCTGTGCCAGGCAAGTATCATGTCGCGGAACAGCGGCGCGAGGCTGCCTTTCAACACGTATCTCGAAGGGAGATTTGAGGATTACAAGGATCCCGGGCATTTTGTAGGCAAGGGATGGATGGAGCTGAAGTTTGATCGCATGGTGATCCAACCTCGGACGGTGCTCCCGGTCTATGCACGCGTGGTGGACGCGCCGGGCTTCAAAGTGGACCGGCAGGGACGGATTCTGGGAAGGGGACATGCGACACGAGACATCGTGATGTGGTCGATTCCGATTCTCTGGCCCATCGACCTTCTGAGCCTGCCCGGGCGCGGGCCGAAGCCAGTGTTGAAAGCAGAGACACGGCTGACGCTGAAGGTGATGGACGATACCGAGGTCCCGATTGTGGAGGATCCGGATCGAGATCCCTCGGGGTTATACCGCAGACCGACAGGTTATGACGATGCTCCGCGGGATGAACCTCAACAGCGGTTCTCAGAGAATGTGCCGCCGCCTCAGCCGCAATATCAGGCTCCGCCGCAGCAGTATCAACAGCCCCAGTACCAGCAGCCGCAGTATCAGCCGTCGCAGCAGTACCAGCAACCATACGTTCCTCAACAGCAACAGGCGTATGCTCCGGCTCCGCAGCAGTCATACGTGCAGCCGGTGTACATGCCGGTGATGCCGGTATATTCGCCGCCGCCGCAGACGGTGTATGTGTATTCGGCGCCGCCTCCACCACCGGTGCACGTGTATATGTATACCCAGCCTGCAGTGACGGTGTATTCGCCACCGAGGGTGACGTACTACTCGAACACGATTGCGAGTTATCGTCCGTTCGGATCATATGGGCCGTTCGGGTACGGGTACTGAAATCTGTGCCCGATTCCCAACGACATAGGATCTCCGCCCCGCGAACGTAGACAGGTTCGCGGGACGAGGATCCGGGTATCGGTGTCTTGAGATTCTTGTTCCACCCAATCCGTAACGTTTCCTGCATTTCTTGCGGTCTTCGGGGTCGCATCCTGTCTTCAAGGGTCCAATGAAATCCAAGTTTTCGGCCCTGAAGATTTCTCGGCCGGTGTCGCGCGGATCGGTTGAGGGTTTGGGGGACGAGCGAAGCGGCGATCTGAAGTCCGTGGAAGAAAGTGCCGGCATCGAAGCGGTCGATTTTCCTCATACCGTACTGCAGGAGAATCTGGTGGAGTGCTGTGCTCACACCGGCGGCGTCCTCGACCGATGGCAACATTATCCTGTTTTGCTCTGGGCGGCCGAAGTTTGTCGAAAGGCGAGAGACGTGGTGGTGATAGCAGAAGGCTTTGCCCTTGAGAGCGGCAGCCCTGCATTTGTAGCCGCTGGGCAGAATATGTCTGGATTCGAAGCATATTCACAACTGCTCACATCCGCCTCCCCCTATATCTGGAGCCAGGTACTCTACTTTCAATGGCTTACAGAGGGAACTTGCGGCAGATATGTCATTTCAATGCATTTGGCTGCAGATATGTCCAAACAAAGGAACTTACCGAAAAGCGCGGTTCAAGAGCAGCGAGCCAGGAGTTGCCAGACGGGCGTTCAAGTCTGCATGAAAAGCTCCTTCTGCGATCGGTTCGGATCTTTATTCCATTGTGACTGAAAACGTGAATTAACTTGCAAAAGCGAACTGGCCACGGAAATTCGGTATTGTCGTGGCCACGCCGATCATGCGAAGACGGCGTGACTTCCCATGTCTCCACAACCGGGAAACCTTCCAGTCGGACTCAGGGCAGGCGCTCGTTTTTTCGCGGCACCTGCCTCTTTGCTTCCCACCTAAGCTTGACCTCGATGGGGGACCCAAAATCTGGAAGATTCAAGACACGAATCTGAAGAGTCGACAGACGGAGAGTCGAAGAGAAGTCGCGCTGATATCTAGCGCGACTTCTTTGTTTTGGCGGTAGCGACCAGAAGACCAAAGTGTTCGCGGAGCTGTTCTACGGCGCGGTCGTATGGTTCGACGGAGCGGTAGGAGCGAGAAAGCATCACACCGCCTTCCATGGTGACGAGGACGAAGGTGGCGAGTGCGTCGACGTTCGTGCCGCGGGGTAGAGAAGTTTTCAGGTCGACGAGGCATTCGCGGACGGCTTCAATCCAGCCCTGAAAGTTCTGTGCGATGAGTTTGTGAGCGGGGGCATTTTCGGGGTCGACTTCGAGGGCGAGACGGCCGAGCGGGCAGCCGAACGTGCAGTTGGTCATCAGGATGCGCTCGCGATATCCAGCGAGAATCGCGAAGATTCGCTCGAGCGGCTTCGGCGTCGTGGCAAACGCGGGATTGACGACCATGGGGCGGAGCAGATCGATGTATTGCTCGAGGACGGCGCGGAGGAGAGCTTCCTTGCTGTCGAAGAAGTGGTAGAAGCTGCCGGAATTAACCTCGGCGTGCGTGAGGAGTTCGGACATGCTGGTGCCGGCGTAGCCGCGCTCCCAGAAGAGGAAGCGAGCAGATTCGATGAGCCGGTCGCGAGTCGCGGCGTTTTTTGGGGCGGCCATCCCTTTTCTCTTGACAGCAAGAATACTGCCTGGGGTATATGTTAGTTGATCATTCAACTAACTAATATGACAAAGGTCAAAATATTTCCAGCGATTCTGTTGATCAGCATTGTTCCGCAGTTTGTTCGTGCGCAGGCTGCAGAGGTGAATACGGCTGCTGCCCCGCAGCAGTTCACCATTGAGATCGAGGTGCCGGCTCCGGTGGGCGATGTGTGGCATGCATTTGCGACGAGCGAAGGATTGAGCACATGGCTTTTTCCCAATGCGACTGTGGACTTGAAACCAGGTGGGGATTGGCTGGTGCATTTCCCCGGCGGCAATACCGGCGGCGGTACCATTGTGAGTTTTGTATCAGAGAAGGAATTGGTAATTGCGGCGCTTGCTCCCGAAAAATTTCCAACGGTGCGGGCGGAGCGAACGCGGGCAGTTTTTGCGTTTGAGTCGCGCGGAAATGCGACCGTAGTGCGTCTGACGCAATCGGGGTGGAAGAGCGGGGATGAGTGGACGAAGGCGTACGAGTATCTTGTTGCAGGGAATGCGCAGTTGATGGCGACACTGCACAAGAGGTTTGTGGAGGGGCCGGTGGATTGGGGGAAGGAGAAGTAGCGGGACAGCGGAGCTAGCGGCGTTAGCGTGCACTTGGTCACCTTTTGGATCAAAGATTGATCCGCGTTTGATCCTGGCGTGCACGTTAGCGGAGCTGGGGAAGGACTCGAGGCCAGGCACGGACAGTGGCCGATTTTGATTGCAGCGAGTTGAGCGGCGCCTCGCGCCAAGCTACTCAGCAGGTCAGCAGATCTAATCGAACAGCACGATTTGGAGGCGAACTTGGGTATTCAATCTTTGAATTTTCTGGCGGTGGTGGCGGCGGGGATTTCGGCATTTGTGATTGGCGGGCTTTGGTATTCGCCGATGCTGTTGGGAGGGGCGTGGAAGAAGGCGAATGGCTTCAGAGATTCGCCCGCGGCAGGACCGAAGGTGTTTGGGCTGGCTCTGCTGCTGAGCTTAGTGATGGCTGTGAATCTGGCAATGTTCCTGAATGATCCGAAGACGACGCTGGCATTTGGGGCGATGGCCGGGTTTCTCGCGGGTTTCGGGTGGGCGGCTATGGGGATCGGGATCGTGTCGCTGTTTGAGCGGCGATCGTTGAGCTATGTGCTGATCAATGGCGGGTACTTGACGGTGGCGCTGACGGTGATGGGAGTGATTCTGGGAGGGTGGAGGTAGTGCTCACTTGGGATGCCCCAAACAGTGTGACCTTCGCGTCGGACAGGATGGCGAGTTGAGAGCCGTCTGCTGAAAGGGCGAAGGCGCCGCGTGATGGTGGTGGAAGCTCGGTGTGTATCGAGTTGACATTCGCGCCATCTGTTGATCGGTAGATACGGATTTCGGCGGAGTCGAGGTCGGCTCCATGAAATGTGGAGCCGTCAACGATTGCATGCTTTGCGTGGAGTACCTTGACTGCAAAGTTTTGGCGAACTCCGAGGACACCTTGGCCGAGATTCTGCGGATCAGATCTTCCGTGCAAGACGACTGCTCCGTTGGGCCGGAGGACGCGGTACTCGTGAACGCGGGACTGCGGTGAGCAGGTCGCGACGAAGAGCAGATCCGGAGCAAAGCTCGATACCGAAGGAAGACATCCTGAAGAGAAGCGGGCGATGGTTGTGGGTTGGCCCTGCCATGGGATCATCTCGAGTCGATATCTGGCTTGGGGCGCGGCGAGCAATCGAACCTGTCCCTCGTCGAGAAGAACGGGAGCCATGACCCCACGCGACGATGTAGCTTGAGCGATGGTCTCGAAGTTTTTGTCGAGAATGCGAACTCGGACTTCTTCGTCGGGATCGTGATCAAGTGCTTCGCGAAGCTTTTTATGCAGCTCAGGAGAATGGCCTTCGTGGATTACGCCGACGGCCATCAACACGGAGCTTGGCGAGGTGCGGACGAAAGCGAGCGGACCGTCGAGCGGGATGCGGACTTCGACCTGCATGTCGGGACCAAGAATGCGAAGTTCGCTATCGACATGGACCAGGACGCGATCGTTTGCGAGCTGCCAGAGATAGGCCTGGCGATCAGCTAATTCCCAGTCTGCTGTGCTGATGACCTTGCGAGCTGATGTATCGACAACAATAGCGTGAATGCGGCGGAGGGCAGATGCATTCGAACGCGTGGGGTCGCGCGAGATGAGCTTATGAGGATTGAAGGCCACGATGACCTGGTGAGAGCCGAGCCACGCCAGGGCATCATCGTTATCCAACTCGCCGATTTCTCTCTGCGGACGAGGTGCATAACCGAAAGGGCGGATCGCGATGGATTCGAGAGCTTTGCTGAGGTGCGCCGGGACCGCGGGAAGCACGTCGGCGTTGCAGGCCGGCGGTTGGCAGGGCAAGAAATCGCGCGGAGGTTCCGGGATCGCGGGCGCAGAGGGAGGAACGTTCGATTTTGCAATTCCAGTGGTGTGATTTTCGCCGGGCTCAGTTGCAGGAGTTGTCTCAGACGAGAGGTTGACCTCGACATTCGGTGACGAGGGATGGAGAAAAGCGATGGAACTCGGGACAAGGAGCAGAAGAGCTTCTTTGTCGAGCCAAACATCGTGGGTTGATGACTCGAGGATGGAGCTCCTGCCCGGGCCCGCGTCCATGCGAAGGGTGACGCCTTTTATACCTTTGACTTCACCGGGCTCGAGTGGCGGACGTTCGAGACCCTTTCCCATGGCTGCGAGGTCGAGGCCCTGCACGACGAATGAGCGCTGGATGTTCTTCACTCCTCCCGTCGTTGACATGGTCGCGCGCATGACGGGGAACGGAGCATTGGGGATGTTCACTGCCGGGTCAAAGAAGGCGGCTGCGAGAACCAGATCGATGGTGACCTTGTCATAGAGGCAGGGAATCTTATCGAAGGCAAGGGCTAGTTGAGAGGGCCTCTCCTTCTTGCGCCGCAAGGAGGATGCGACGACCCTTCCTTCGAGAATCTGGTCCTTGCGAAAGAAACAGCCGAGACCCGTCCAGTCATCTTCCACCTTCACGAAGAAGGTCGAACCCACATGGAAGTGGTGGACATCGACGAACGTGACAAGCTGGACCTGGATAGGGCGGTGATACTCGCCGGAGACTGGCTCACAGCGCGCGGTAACGTCATGGAGAACGGAACAGAAAAAAGCAGCGACGCGAAATGCCTTGCACCAGCTTTGCTTACGGACACGGATGGGGTGCTGCGTCTGTGTTTGGTGGAGGCGGTTCATCGAACGGGTGTGATTCTCGGTCCGCGGACTTTGGTGTCAGGTCGCAATTTTACTCTGGATGTTGTTGATTGGAAATGTCGATGATGTTGCCGAGGAACTGATGTGGTCGAGCCTGGCGAGTGAGGTGCGGTAAGTCGGGACAGGCTGTTCACTCGAGAATAGAATTGTTAAGGACCAGTTGGACCGTTTCGGAGGGTTTCTTCCGGTGAGTTTCGACCGCTTGTTTCCTGTCTTGTTCGGCGCGATTCTCTTGTTCGCGCCAGTTCAGAGTTGTGTTGCCGCAAGCGTCGATGAGGACTCTGCAGACCATTCCGGTAAAACGGGGAATGTTGTCGCGACAGGCGACTTTAACGGAGATGGAATCGCAGACATCATCCGCGCAGGGCCGCATGTTCTTGATGTTCTTCTAGGGAAGAGCGATGGTGCGTTTCGGCATGGCAGCTCGTACCCGCTAACAGGAGAGGCGCCGCGGGCCCTCGTGGTGAGAGATTTCAACGGGGACGGGAATCTGGATGTGATCGTAGGAGACGAAGGCGGCACGATCTTCGAATTTGCGGGAGATGGGCAAGGCGGCTTGACGGCGGCGCGCGATGTGGCCGTGGTTGGTTCCGTAGTGTCGATCGCGGCAGGCGTGTTTACGCAAGATCACAGGCTTGACCTCATCGTTTCCGATGAGAGCTCCAATTCGGCGATTGTTTTGCTTGGCGCGGGAGATGGGACTTTCCGGCAGATATGGTCGTTTCAGCTTCCGCAAATCGGAAAAGAGTATCGACTTGCCGCAGTCGATTTCAATCGGGATGGAATCGCCGATATCGTCATCACGAGCGATGATGACGAGGGCAACTACGAGGTGATGCTAGGGAACGGAAACGGAACGTTCACCTACGCGCCGCAACTGAGCCATTTGAGAGATCCAAATTCGTATTGCCCAACCTGAAGCAAGGAATCTCCGCAGCCCACATGTGTGTTCGTCTCTACTAGACGGGGCCCATGGCGTTGACGATGGGGACGCCGGCGGGTGGGGTGAAGCGGAAAGTATTGGGCGGGATTGCGGCGTTGGGTTGTTCGCCGCTGAAGGCGAAGCGGGTGATAGCGCCGTCGGTTTCCTGGATCTCGATGCCCAAGATGACGCCATCGGCAGTGACGGTGAGGGCGAGCCGCTGGATGCGTTGCTCCTGCTTGTGCGGAATCCCGGTCAGGGTGAAGTTGCCGTTGGCGGAAGGCGCTGCGGTGAGGTGGTCGATTTCTTTTTCGAGCTGGGTGTGGCCGAGGAGGAAGCGCAGCGGGGAACGGAGGTCGTCGAGCTTTTTGGCTTCGATGCGCTGAATCTGCGGATCGCCCTTTGAATAGAACCAGGCGTATTTGCCGTCGAGAAGGAATAGCTTGCCGGCGGGGCGGGAGTAGTCCCAGCGCATGCGGCCGGGCTTTTGAAGGAGGAGCGTGCCGGATTCGGTGCGGGTGCGGCCGAGGCCCTCGTAGGATTCGGTGAATTCGGCTTTGAGGGATTTTAGCTGGTTGTAGTGGCGGTCTACGCGCTGGGCGAGGTCGTGGGTGGAAGGTTGTTGGGCGGGTGTCGATAGGCAGAGGAAGAGGACCGCGAGCAGCGTGAGTGTGTGGCTTCCCGCCCATCGGGCAAAGTGCGCCCGATGGATGGCGCACCCGGTCTTTATGCGGAGATGGGAAGATCGTACGGGCTGAAGCCCGTACCCTTCAGAGGCGGGAGATTTCATTGCACAGTCTGAGTGCAGTTGGTGCCGCCGGCGGGGTCGGCCTTGATAGCGCCGCCAGCTTCAACGCAGAAGCCGCGGTCGCCGGTTTTTCCGACTGTGGCGGGAGTTGCAGTGACGGTGTAGCTGGTTATGCGCTCGCTGTTATTGGAGGTCGACTTCACGCAATTGGTGATGTTGAAGATGTAGCCGTCCTTGATGCCTGTCGCGATCTGTCCATTCAGAAGCTGCGCGCTGGTGGGGCTCGGCGGGCCGGAGCTCGTTTCACCTGAAAGTGCTTGCAGCGAGCAAGCGTATCCCTGAACCGGGTAATTTGTGACGTACATCGACTGGGCCTGCTCGATGGTCTGGAGAGACTTCTGCGCCGAAACTTCGTCCGTGTGTTTGCGGATGGTGTTCGCGGTGGGAATGGCGATGAGCATGAGGATCACGATGATGGAGATGACGATGAGGAGTTCCATCAGCGTGAATCCGTCTTCATCGACGCGGGCGCGCATCAGGCGCTGCCGGGCAGACATCATAAACGTGCAGTTCATTCGGTTTAGTCCCTCAGAAGGCAGACGGGATGCAGACCGCCTACACGAGAAATCGTACAACTTATAGACGCGGGAGGGGAAGAGAGCGCTCGGAGGCAGTGGTCAGGGATCAGTGGTCAGAGGGCCCCATCCTGCCTCACCAAGTTAATGGAAGAAACGAGGCAGTTCGAGGAGGAAATCCTTATCACTGATCTCTGTCCACTGATCACTTCTTCAGCAGACCAGCCGGTCGCGGGTCAGCTTGATGCCGTTCAGGCGGCCGAGAAGCGTGACGGCGATGCGGTCAGGGACGAAAAGGCGCTTCGCCATTGTCTGGATCTGTTCGGCAGTCACGGTCTCGATGCGGGCGATAACTTCTTCCGCCGTAAAGAACTGGTGGAAGTACATCTCCTGGCGGGCGAGATTTGCCATGCGCGAATTCGAACTCTCAAGGCCCATAAGGATATTGCCCTTCAGCTGATCCTTTCCGCGCCTCAACTCTTCTTCGCTGAGCGGATTTTCCTTGAGGTTGCTGAACTCAGCCATGACGAGGGCGACAACTTCAAGTGCCTTGCCTGCGGAGGTTCCGGCGTAAACGCAAAGAGAGCCGGTGTCGCTGTAGGGGCTGAGATCGGAATAAATGGCGTAAGCCAGGCCGCGCTCTTCACGAATGGTCTGGAAGAGGCGGGAACTCATGCCTCCACCGAGGATGGTGTTGAGAATGAGCGTTGCAAAGCGGTTGTCGTCTGTGATGGGCGGAGCCGGAACACCAAGACAGAGCTGGACCTGCTCGAGAGCTTTCTTGTTCTGCAGGAGGATGCGAGCGCTGGCTTGAGGCGTCTGCATCTCGTAGGCAGGTTCGCCGGGAGAAAGCGGAGCAAACTTCTGGGCGATGGTCTCGACAAACTGATCGTGCTCGAGGTCACCGGCAGCAGAGAAGACCATGTTGCCGCCGCGGAAACGGCCGGCGTGGTATTCGAAGAGTTTTTGCTGGTCGAGGCGCCCGACGGTCTGCGTAGTGCCGAGAATCGGCTTGCCCAGGGGATGATCCTTCCAGAAGTTCTGGGTGAAAAGCTCGTGCACGAGTACATCAGGATTGTCTTCGTCAATCTTGATTTCTTCGAGGATGACGCCGCGTTCGCGTTCAATCTCAGTCGAAGCGAACGTTGGGTTGAGGACAAGATCGGTCAGGACGTCGAGAGCGATGGGTACGTGATCGGCGAGAGATTTTACGTTGAAGCAGATCGTTTCTTTGCCCGTGAAGGCGTCAAGGTTGCCGCCAATCGAGTCCATCTCGCGCGCAATTTGCAGGGAGGAACGCGATTTCGTGCCTTTGAAGACCATGTGTTCGACAAAGTGGGAAATTCCGTTGATCTCGGGGGCTTCACAGCGGGAGCCGGATTTGATCCAGACGCCCATGGCGACTGAACGAACATGCTCCATGCGCTCGGTAAGGACAATAAGTCCGTTAGGCAATACAGTACGGCGAAGGTTTCGCTGAGTATTCATGGTTATTCAGTCGGTCTCTGATTGTAAGGCGAATTGGGCGTGGATAGATGCCCGTTCACCGGCCGTGGTCGAAACGTAAAAGAGGAGCGGTTTTTGTAAAGGTTGCGGGTGGCTGCAATGAATATAGAAAAGCTCTATGCTGAGACCAGCCGTGACCGCAAACTCACAACTGATTCCATTAGACGCTACAAACCCTCCCGGTGGCAGCCTGAGAAGTTTATTTGGCATGAATGTTGCTGATTTGGGAGACGCCCTGGCAGCAGCGGGAGAGCCGAAGTGGCGTGGGCAACAGGTGGCGGAGGCGATCTATCGCCAAAGGATTGTTGATCTTGAAGGGATCACGACCCTGTCGAAGGAACTGCGGGAGAGGTTAATCTCGGACCGCTGGCGGGTTGGCAGGCCGGAAATCCGGCAGGTCTTCTCTTCAAAAGATGGGACGGAACGGTACCTGATCCAGGGACAGTCTGACCCGCTGACGGTGGAAACCGTATGGATGCCGGAAGGAGATGATGGCGAGGCTGGGGACACGGTAGGTGGCGAAGCCGACGCAGCCGATGAGGGCGGCAGGCGGTGGGACCGAGCGACGATTTGTGTTTCGAGCCAGGTGGGTTGCGCGGTCAACTGCCAGTTTTGCCTGACGGCTAAGCTTGGGCTGCAGAGAAACTTGTCGGCAGGGGAAATCGCGGGGCAGGTGGTTGCGGTGCTGCAGCGGCAGGGCGTGGAGGTTGGCAAGGATCGCGTGAACCTGGTGTTCATGGGGATGGGCGAGCCGTTCTTGAACTACGACAACTTCATGCGCGCGGTCCGGCTGCTGGTGGGCGAGGTTGGCCTGAGCCCGCAGCGAATGACTGTATCGACTTCGGGAATCGTGCCGGGAATCGAGCGCTTCGCGGAGGAACCGCCGGAGGTGAGGCCTAAGCTGGCGATCAGTTTGAATGCGCCTAACGATGAGGTCCGGAGCGAGGTCATGCCGATCAATCGCAAATGGCCTATCGAGGCGGTGATGGATGCGGTGCGCCGCGTGCGGCTGCGGGGAAGGGAGCGCGTGACGTTCGAGTACGTACTGCTTGGCGGCGTGACGGATCAGCCAAAACATGCAGCGGAGGTTGCGCGGCTGGTGCGGCGGTCGGGGTTGCCGGCCAAGGTGAATCTGATCGCGTGGAACCCCGGGCCGGGCGTTCCGTATTCGACTCCCTCGGACAACGCGGTCGAGACGTTTCGTCGAGCGCTTGGGGCAGAGGGCGTTCCGGTGTATCTGCGCAGGCCGCGTGGACGAGATATATATGCGGCTTGCGGTCAGTTGAAGAGGACGGTAGAGGACAGGGCTTAGCGGGATCTGGCAAGGGGCACGCGACATTTCCCACGGTGAAAACCAGGTATAAGAATCGTTGGAGCGGTGCACCCAGTTGCACGAAGTCTCTCTCCGAGAATGGCTTAATGACAGGCGAGAGCTTGTTGTGCCCTTTTAGCTACAATTTTCAAGGATGCGCGTGATTCGTGGCGATTGGGATAATGCTGACTGACGCAAACCGGAACTGATCAATGCAGGTGCTCTCGCCTGCAGTATGGCCTATGAGCGGTTCGACAGCGAGACGGACCTCGCATACCTGGAGCCTTGGTTGATGAATGGCTTCGACGGCGATTGCGACACGATGATCCGCGAAATTGAGGAGGCAAAACTGCCACTTTGAGGGCTCGTCGTTCATGGAGGAGTCGAGATTCATTTGGAAAGCCTCTTGACTTTGGAAGAGGAACGAAATCTTCCTTATCGGCAGAGAGAAACCAAGCCCTCGAGCCTTCACGTAAGATTCCTTCAACGTCCAGAGTGATAAACCGCGATCGTATCTTTCCTGATTTGGCAGGATGTCAAATTGCGCTAGTTCCTGTGCTGACAGTAGTTCGCTAGAGATGCTAACGATTTGTGGACCTCGACTAAGCGACTCAACATCGACGCCAACTTGGCTGACGCTTCCAATAAGACAAGCTACTAACTCCGTGGAGTGTGAGAGGTTGAAGCGAAGATTGCAGTCTGGGTATAAGGCTGGCTTTCCGTGAATGCTCGTGCGGAACTGCCAATCTTTCGGTTGAGTCGGATGATGATGAGAAAGGGCATTGCGGAGAAGAAGGCGGGAAGCCAGGTAGGTGCGACGATCCTTCTCGAACCTGAATGTTTTCGAACGCGCAACTTCATCAGGAGCAAGTATCCGTGAGCATTCTTGATCGGTAAATGTGGCCGGCACATCTTTCGTATAGGCGAACCAAAGGCCGAGCAGATCGCCAGAGTGCTTTTGAGTATCTTGCTGCGCCAGCATGTAGAGACATAGTATTTCAAGTCGTAAACAAGAATTGTCCAGAAACTTGAAGGGACTTGTGCGAAGAACGACTTCTGACACTCTCGCGCTTTCTCTAATTGTCGGGACCTGACTGCTGCAAAACGAGGTAACGTTACATTACTACCAATTTTCATTACTAAATGGGTATCTGTTGTAGCCCCCGAGTGTAAGGGTATTTATAGCCTGTCCTTGGTACGATGTGCGTTGTTGTGTTTCGGCTGGCAAGGGTTCGAGGAGAGTGCGCTATCGCCTCGCACGTTTGCTGTATGAGGATTTTGCTCGGTCGGGATCTCGTTTCGAGATCGAAGCAGTTGTTTACACCGATCTTCCACCGGTAATTAGAAATCGCATAATAGTGTTGCCTGTGAGCGCCGAACGGCTGATCTCTGAGTTGCGCACGCTTGACATTCACGTGAGTGTCGAGGGAGACCGCTTGCGCTGCAGCGCACCTCCCGGCCGCATCACCAAGGAAATTGAAGAGAGCCTGGCCGAACACAAGTCGGAGCTTATTCGGGCACTTCTTTCCGCGAGCAATCCGCAACGAATTGGCCGTCGTCCGACTGCAGGAAAACCTGTTCCTCTGTCTTTTGCGCAGGAAGGGTTCTGGTTTGCGCAGAAACTAAATCCGAATAGTACCGCTTACAACATCACAGCCTGGGCGCGGATTCAAGCGAGGGTGAATTCTGAAGTCCTGGAACAGGCTTTACGAGCGCTGGTCCACAAGCATGAGAGTCTGCGTACGCGGTTCACCGAAGTAGCGGGAGTTCCTGCTCAGGAGGTGCTCGAAGATTCGAACCCATGCCTGGAGCTATTCGACCTGAGTGAAAGGAAAGATGACGAGCGCGAGAAAGAGGCCAAAGCAACGATACAGAGGTTTGGAGCGCGCCCATTCGATTTTGGCTCCGGACAACTATTCCGTGTGGCTCTTATTCGGCTTTCAGCAGAGAACTCCATTGTTGTCTTTGCTGTGCACCACATCGTATGCGACGGATGGTCACTCGGAGTCTTCTTCAAGGAGCTTCGTTCCACCTATGTGCTGTTGTTGGCGGGAGAGGCACCAGATGGGCAGGAACTTCCCGTTCAATACGCTGACTATGCCCTGTGGGAAAGAAAACGAGTAAGTTCGCCCCCAATGGGTGGGCAAATTGGATTCTGGAAGGAGAAGCTAAAAGGCGCTTCGACGCTGATTGATCTTCCGCTCGATCATCCGCGAAGTCCTTCCAGCGCCTACGAGGCGCGGCTATTCGCGTTCGAACTGGACACGGCGTGTTCTGAAGCGCTGAAACAACTTGGCCGAGATTGTGCGGCGACTCCCTTTATGGTGCTGCTCGCGGTTTTCACGGCGTTGCTGAGCCGATACAGCGGTGAAAAAGACATCGTTGTAGGCACACCCGTATCGACACGCGTCACAACTCATCTTGAAAAGCTGATTGGATGCTTCATCAACACGCAACTGCTACGAACGGAGGTGTCGCCTGAAAATACCTCGAGAGAGTTAGTGAGACGCGTCCGGTCTACGGTAATGGACTCTCTGTGCAATGCCGACGTTCCTTTCGCGTTTCTAGTGAAAGAACTTCTGCCGAATCGCGATCCCAGCCGCTCTCTTCTTTTCCAACATGCGTTCATTTTGCTGAACACTCCGCGGGCAGAAGACTATGAGGTTGAGAGTGGGGGCACCGCGAACGACATGACACTGTACATGTGGGAGGCGGATGGCAAGTTCCATGGATCGATACAGTATGACGGCGCACTCTTTGATCCAGAGACTATAAGATGCTTCTCTGGTTGTTATCAGACTCTCGCGACCCAGATGGCAAGCATGCCAGACGAGCCATTGGGGCAACTAGCAGCGATGAGCCCCGAGCAGGAAAAGGATTGGTTCCGGAGTCAGAGCGGTATTTCGCTGGAATTGCCTGTTCAATGCGTGCCGGACTGGGTAAGACTCCAGTCGGAATCGACTCCCGAAAAGGTTGCGGTAATGTGCGGGCCCGAGCAACTTACATATAGGGAGTTATGTGATCGTTCGAGATTTCTTGCGCGCCGACTACGGGAATCGGGGGTCAGACCGGGTGATCTCGTGGCCTTGTGCCTGAGCCGGACGATCGATCTGGTTGTCGCTCCGCTGGCTACATGGATGGCAGGCGCAGCCTACGTTCCGCTGGATCCGACCTTTCCGGCGAGGCGGCTTGCGCACATCCTTCAAGATAGCGAACCGGCCGCAATAATCACAGAGAGTTCACTGCTCGATCGCATACCTGACAACGTTCCGTCACTCATCTGCCTTGACAAGCTAGAGAAGGGGCATACGTCGGATCTCAGTACTTCACCGAGTGCGCCGGCAAATTCGGAAGATCTTGCGTATCTGATGTTCACGTCGGGTTCAACCGGAACGCCGAAGGGAGTTGAAATCCAGCATCGGTCGCTAGTCAATCTGCTGGCGTCCATGCAAAGAGAACCGGGAATAGGTGTCACAGATCGCTTACTTGCCGTAACGACGCTGTCATTTGACATTTCCGGACTGGAACTATTCCTGCCGCTAGTAAGCGGCGCTCAGTTAGTGATCGCGCCCGGTGCGGCACTCACCGACGCCAATGCTCTGGCTCGATTGATCAGTGAATTCGACATCACGATTATGCAAGCCACGCCTGCAACATGGCGTCTGCTTCTGGAATCCGGTTGGAAGGGAAAGCCGGGTCTGAAGGTTCTGTGCGGAGGCGAGGCGCTTCCGCGACAACTCGCCGAACAGCTACTGTCAACCGGTGCTGAACTGTGGAACCTCTATGGTCCGACTGAGACAACGATCTGGTCTACCGTGCAGCGGATGAAAGCGCCGGTTGAACGCATACCGATCGGACATCCTATCGCCAATACACAAACCTATGTTCTTGACGAAACCGGCAAACCCTCGCTGCCCGGCCAAACGGGAGAACTCTTCATAGGTGGAGCGGGTCTGGCGCGCGGCTATCGAAAACAGGCTGATTTGACTTCAGAGAAGTTTGTCCTTAGACGCCATCAGAATCTTGAAGCGCGCTTATATCGGACCGGAGATCTGGTGCGTCGATTGCCAGACGGAAGCCTCGAATTTGTCTCCAGATTGGATCAGCAGGTAAAACTTCGTGGATTCCGAATCGAACTCGAAGAGATTCAGACCGCGCTCGAAGGTCATCCAGCCGTTGCGCAGGCGATTGCAATCGTCCGAGAGGATAGAGCTGGCGAAAAATACCTGATTGCGTATTGGAGGCCGCTAGAGGGAGCTTCAGCGACGCCGGCTGATTTGCGCAGAAGTCTTCGATCTGTTTTGCCGGAGATCATGATTCCTGCGGAGTACGTAGAGCTCGATAGCTTTCCCAAGACGCCAAACGGCAAAATCGATAGAAAAGCGCTATTGAACCTTCCGCCGAAGGCAGTTCAAGGCTTAAAGCAAGACTCATCTGAAGACAGGACAGATGATGAGATATTCAGCGCGCCAACCGATTACGTTGAACGCAAGCTAGAAGCGATCTGGCGCGAGGTGCTGCAAGTCGACCGGATAGAGAAGAGTGCCAATTTTTTCGAACTAGGAGGGCATTCTCTCCTCGCGGCGCGAGTCGCTTCTCGTATTCGAGCAGAGCTAAACACGGAACTGCCTTTGCAAGCGATTTTTGCAGATCCGACGATCGCCGGACTGGCGAGCCACCTCCACTTCGAATCTTCCACGCGAAACTTCATATATACCTGCGAGGCGCCGCAATGGAAGCGCGTGGTGCCCGTTCAACCCCTGGGGGAGAGGGCGCCATTATTCTTCCTGGCCGGATATCACGACCCGGGCGGGCCGCTGCTTTTCCTGTCTCATCTCGTCCCCCACCTCGGTGATGATCAGCCGGTATTCGGGTTTCAGCCGCGCTGGATGGATGGACAGGGTGAGGATTATGCAAGCGTAGAGGCGATTGCACGCGACTATCTGGCGGAACTCCGAGTGATACAGCCTAGAGGCCCCTACTTCCTGGGTGGCAACTGTGTCGAAGGTGTAGCGGTACTGGAGATTGCGAGGATTTTGGAGCAAGAGGGCGAAAAAGTGCAGCTGGTTGTACTGCTCGATACCGAGCGCCCGACGCTGCGCAATATCATCCGGCGGGAACTATACAGCTGCGGTTCGAGAGTCAAGCATGTAGCGGAAGTTCTGTGGGAGATTGTGCGAGCGCAAGGGACCGAACGAGTCCGGGCAATACGCGAACTGGCGATTCGCAAGGCAGGTATCGCGAGCGCCTCTTTAGTCAGCGAGAACGACCGATTTCATCAACATAGAGCGAACTACTGCCGGTTGCTTTACAGACACAGGCCTGAGCCTTGGTCAGGTTGCATCAAGCTGATCGGAAATAAAGAGGACCTTCGTGTCAATAAGGATTTTGGTTGGAGTGGATTTTCTCAGGCGGATGTAGATGTTCATGCAATTCCCGGGTCCCATGAGACGATGCTGATCGAACACGGCCGAGAAGTGGCGCACATGATGCGCTCATGGATGGACGAGGCGCAGCAAATACGAACGAAGGAATTGGATACGGCGGAGGCAAGAAACGGATGATTGCCGCCGAATTCTTCAAGCCAGTTCTCACGTCGGATCAGGCTGGCAGTGAACCTGCTCTGATTGACGTTCATGATGTCACAATGCGCTTCCCAGTTCCGAAACGCTACCGCGAATGGGTACTTGCCCCATTACAGAGACGCCGTGTTTTTACCGCACTTTCTGATGTGAATCTGCGAGTGTATCCCGGCGACCGCATCGCTGTGATGGGACCAAACGGCGCAGGGAAGACGACTCTGCTGAAGCTAATTGGAGGAATTCTTCTACCTTCCGAGGGAAGCGTGGTTGTGAATGGCCACAGCACTTTGAGTGAAGGCGTCGAAATCAGGAGATCGGTTGGTTTTGTATTCAACGAAGAGCGAAGCTTCTTCTGGCGGCTCTCTGGCGCACAAAATCTAGAGTTCTTCGGAGCTCTCGACAATCTATGCGGACGCGAACTGCGGGAGCGAGTCGAATTTCTGCTGGATTTGGTCGGTCTGCAGAATGACAAGAACAGGTCCGTATCCACCTACAGCTCGGGAATGAAGCAACGGCTGGCATTGGCCAGGGTATTGATTGCGGAGCCGGATGTTCTGGTCCTCGACGAGCCGACGCGAGCTCTGGATCCGCTGGCGTGCGATGAGATGGTCGAACTCATCTTATCTACACTTCATCGCAATTCAAAAAAGACGTTGCTGATCGCCACCCACAGGCCGGAAGAGGCCTCCTTGCTATGCAATAAGGTGCTGATCGTTGCCGAAGGAAAGATCAAGTGCGGTGAATCGATCAACAAGCTCAGGGAAGAAGGGCTCTCGGTCCTTGACTACTATCGCCTGCATCTGTCTGGCCGGAGTCACGTATGATGCCACTTCTCCGCAAGGCTTTCGCCTTTGTCAAGCGAGACTTCTGTATCGAATCAGGGTACCAGGCAGCCTTCATGATGGGCCTGGTCGAGTCCCTGATGCTGCTGGTGATTCTGCATTTCGTTGGCCGGTTGATTCCCTCGACTGCGTCGGCTTCGCTCAGTGCGTCACACCTGCGCTATTTCCCTTTCGCGCTGATAGGCGTAGCGTTTGCCCGCTATTTCGATCTGATGCTCAGGATGTTCTCGGAATCGATTCGTACAGCGCAGGTCACAGGGTGTCTTGAGGCCATGCTCTGCAGCCAAACTGGTTGCGTCCCCATCGTGCTGTTCTCATCCATCTACAGCTTGCTCTCAGGAGCATTACAGTTACTGCTAATTCTCACGGGCGGCGTCCTCATATTCGGGGTAGACCTCAGCCACATGAACTTGCCTTTAACGCTGCTGGTCCTCCTTCTTTCGATTTCCATTTTCGTTGCGTTCGGGGTGCTCTCGGCTTCCGCAATCGTATGGTTGAAGAAGGGCGATCCTATTACGTGGATTCTCGGCGGGTTAGGAAGTATTCTTGGCGGGGCCTACTTTCCCATTGACGTTATGCCCATGTGGATGCAAAGGCTCTCATCTCTGATACCTGTCACCTATTCGCTGAACGCGCTCAGACTCACGATGCTGAATGGAGCATCTTTCAGAGCGGTTGTTCAGCCTCTGACAACGTTGGCCGTGATGGCGTTAATTCTTCTTCCGGTGAGTGCCGCAATTTTCTCAGCGACCGTTCGGCGGGGAAGAAGGGAAGGCACACTGGCTCAGTACTGATCGTCGGTTCGTCAACAATATGCTAAGACGCGCTCCATCCCGTGGCTCAGTGCTTCAGCTTTACTGCTTGCCCCATGCGGGGAGCGGCCCCTCTGCCTTCCGTGGGTGGAGGGAGCGACTGCTGCCGGAGATTGAAGCGATATCGGTTGAATTGCCGGGAAGAGAGTCACGATTTCATGATGCACCGTATCAGAGCATGGAGGCTCTAGTGCGAGATCTATCGCGCTCTGTACTCGACTCCCTGGATCGAGGCAAGCCGTTTTCGTTCTTTGGCAACAGCTGGGGCAGCATTCTCGCATTTGAAACGCTTCACGAGCTACGCAGACAAAGCGGCCAGAGTGCGATGCATCTGTTTGTGTCGGCAGCGGGCGCTCCTCAATGTGAACCGATACTGCCGCCAATTGGACATCTGGAAGACCAGGAGCTGATACATGCCGTACAGACGCGCTATGGCGGCATTCCAGCACCCGTTCTGGCTGAGAAAGAATTCCTCGCAAGCTTTCTTCCCACCTTGCGCGCGGACATTCAATTGCTGGAAGGCTATCAGCGGCGCGAGGCAGATCCGCTCGACTGCCCGATAACTGCGTTTGCCGGGGGATCCGACGCAACTTTGACTCGCCCGCAGGTGGAGGCTTGGCGGGAACAGACGTCCAGCACATTCGAGGTTTTCTTTCTGGACGGTGGCCATCACTACCTGCAAGACGCGTGTGAGCTTCTGGTCTCGCATGTGCGCCAAACCTTGCTAGCAGCTATACCGATCAGTGGAGGCCTGTAGTGGTCAGGCGGGATCAGGTTCGAGAGCCGATTGCCGTTCTTGGGATGGCGCTGCGTCTGCCTGGCGGAATCTCAACCCCCGAACAGTTCTGGGATGCTCTTGCAACTGGAAGAGACCTGATCAGTACTGTACCTTCGGAGCGATGGGATGCCGCCTCATTCGGAGGCAACAACCCCGACGAGCCCGGCACAACCTACGATTCGCATGGCGGATTTATTTCGGACATTGATGCATTCGATGCAAGTTTTTTCGGAATCAGCTCCCGGGAAGCATCGCGAGCTGATCCGCAGCAGCGACTTTTGCTGGAGCTGACGTGGGAAGCACTCGAGCGCTCTTCTATCAATCCGCAGAGACTGGCTCGTTCGTCGACCGGGATCTGGATTGGTATGTCCAACAATGACTGGGCGCGTATGCTGGTCGACAACCCGCGCCTGATCGACGGTTACACAGGAGTTGGCGGAGCCTGCAGTGTTGCGGCGGGACGAATCGCTCACTTTCTAGGTACCTACGGGCCAGCAGAGGTTATCGATACAGCCTGCTCGTCGTCCCTCGTTGCCGTGCATCACGCAGTGCAGAGTCTGCGACGGGGCGAGTCAGACCTTGCCATCGTAGGGGGAACGAATCTGATTCTCTCTCCGGAGTTGCACATCTGCTTCTCGCGAACCGGAATGCTGTCTCGCAGCGGACGATGCCATACGTTTGACGATGCCGCTGATGGGTACGTGCGCGGTGAGGCATGCTGCGTAGTTGTGCTTAAGCGACTGGACGATGCACGCCGCGATGGAGATCCCATCCAGGCCATTGTTTGCGGGACGGCAGTAAATCAGGACGGACGAAGCCCGCGACTCACAGCTCCAAATGTCCGCGCCCAGCAGAAGGTCATGCTGTCCGCGTTGTCAGATGCAGATCTGAATGCGAGCGAGGTGAGTTATGTTGAGGCGCATGGAACAGGTACGCCACTCGGCGATCCGATGGAGTTCCTGTCGATCGGCAACGTCTACGGAAGAGGCCGCAGCGCCCATCACCCGCTTCGTGTTGGATCCGTCAAGACGAATCTAGGCCATGGCGAGGGAGCAGCAGGTCTGACGGGGTTCATCAAGGCAGTTCTGATGTTGCAGGGCGGCCGCGGGATAGCTCCTCATCTTCATTGCTCATCTCCGAATTCCCGCATCGACTGGAAGAAATGGCCGATTGAGATTCCACAAACACTGACGCCATGGCCGGATGAGAGGGATGGACATTATGCTGCGGTAAGCTCGTTTGGCTTCAGTGGCACCAATGCGCACGTGATCGTGGGTTCCTTCCGGCCATCGGAGACCGCGGCGGGTCCGGAAAAGTCATCGGTAGAGAAGTTGCTGTGCATATCCGCAGCTGATCCTGAAGCACTTCGAAGCCTGGCAAGTTTGTATGTCTCGTTCCTTCGAAAAACGGATGCGGAGTTTGGGGACATCTGTAGAAGCGCTATCGAAACGCGCGCGATTCTCAGAGAGAGATTAACGGTAACGGCACCCGATGCACTTACAGCCGCCAATCATCTGAAGCAGTGGCTTGGCGGGGGTGTGGTCGACGCAGTGAAGACCGGGAACGATGAAACGGCGAGTCAGGCCGGTTGTGGCTCGCTGGATCAGAAGTCGGCCGCCTTTCTCAAAGGCGGAATGCTGTCGGCGTGGGAGGAACCCTCAAGGCGAGTCGCCCTGCCCCTTTATCCATTTCACCGGGAGCGGTTCTGGTTAGGAGCTTTACCAGAAACACAGCGGCGGCTTGAGCGCGAGCAGGTCTGGCAACTGGTCTGTTCTGAAGCTGCTCGCGAAAGTCAAAGAGGCCCACTGGGTTGGGACCCGAGAGGCTACCCCGAGCGATGGGCTGCACTTGAAAAGCTGACTCTTGCATACGCTCAGAACGTCCTGGTTAACGCAGGCGCATTTGCAAATGGGAGCCCAGTAAGTGGCGAAGACGTGATGCGCAACTGCGGTTTCCAGAAGATCTACGGCCAGATCGTCTCGAGATGGCTGCGACGGCTTGCGGCAACGGGCGCACTACTTGAAACGAACGAAAAGTACGAGCCGTCCGAGGGATTCCGTGAAACTTCGGTCGAGTCTCTGTGGCCCGCTGTCGAGGAAGCTCTGAGACGGGATCCGGGCATGCTTGTCTATCTCCGCCGCTGCGGAGATCTGCTTCAAGATGTGCTCACGGGTCGTGCCAGTGCACTTGTGACTCTCTTCCCGGACGGATCCTTCGATCTGGCAAATGCTTTGTATCGGGAAAGCTCAGAAGCGCGTTACTGCAATGCGATCGCAGCGAATGCCATCCGGCTTGCAGTTGAGGGATGGGGCCGGAAGCGAAATGTGCGAATTCTCGAACTGGGCGCGGGAACCGGAGCCACCACCACAGCTGTGACGTCAGTGTTGCAGCCTGAGCAAGCGGAATACTGGTTCACTGATGTCTCGGAGCTGTTTCTGCGCCGCGCGCGACAGAGTCTCAGGGACACTCCGTTTCTTCGATATGCGCTCCTGGATCTGGATCGCGAGCCAGAGGAGCAAGGAATTCCTGTTGGCTATTTCGATGTAGTGCTAGCTGCGAATGTGCTGCATGCATCCCGCAATCTGCCAAGATCGCTGGAACGGGTCCATCGCCTGCTTGCACCAGGTGGACTCCTGTTGCTTATTGAAACGACCGAACACCAAGTCTGTTTCGACATGACGACCGGGTTGATCGAGGGATGGCAGCATTTCGAGGATTCCGAGCGTACCGAAAACCCTCTCCTCAACGCTCAGCACTGGTGCGAGGTTTTGCTAAGAAACGGGTTTGAAAGCCCGATGTCGTTCCCTGCAAATGATTCTCCGGCGTCAAAGATGGGGCAGCATGTGCTGATCGCGAAACGTGATTCGAGTTCATCGGGCTCGGAGACCATACTGAGCCAGAATCGGAACTCCGTCCAACATGGTGTGCGAGTGCCGCCAGTGCAGCCGATTGCAGTTGCCGACTTATCAGGTCTTGTGCAAGGTGGACGAGCGGAGGCAGTCGCCACCCTCGTCAGACAAGTGGTTTGCAGGGTGTGTCAATTGCAAGTTCCCAGCGAGCAGCTCAGTGACGAAGACCGTCTCGGCGCGCTGGGCATGGACTCACTGATCGCTCTAGAACTTCGGAATGAACTTGGGAAAGCTCTTGGAGTCGAAGGTAAGCTCTCCGCGACCATCGCATTCGACGCTGAGACGATTGGTGAGCTGACGCGCAGAATCACTGCACTGCTGCCCGCAGACAAGTTTGAGAGTCCGGCAATTGCATCCGATGAAGAGGGGACTCCTCAATCTCTGAATCGCGAGGATGCCCGGCAGATCACCACAAACACCGGTAAAGACAACCCGTCAGCGAGCCACGCGAAGGTAACTGCGAGCGAACTGCTTAGGAATCTACGAAGCAGAGGTGTAGTGCTTTCGGTCGACCAAGGGCGGCTAAGCTGCGACGCGCCTAAGGGAGTGATGAATGCGGAGATTCGCAGCCAACTGGCGAGCCAGAAGCAGGAGATCTTGAAGCTGCTGAGCGAACCAGAGAAGCTTCAAGAGGAAAGGCAGAATCCTGTTGCTTTGGAGTTCCCGTTGTCGCGTTCTCAAAGGCGGCTCTGGTTTCTAGATCGCATGGATCCTGGGAACCCCGTCTACAACGTATCCATCGGTTTCCGATTGCTTGGTCCTCTGAATCGCGGTGTGTTCGAAGAAGCCTTGCGAACGATTCTGATGAGACACGAGTCGTTGCGCACGCACTTTCGCGATCATGAAGGGATGCCTTACGCCTTAGTAGGGGCGGGAAGCGACTGGGCGGTCGATTTCCACGAGCTGAAGTCATCGACATTCGCCGGTCCTGAAGCTGATCTTCATCAATCGATGATGTCCGAGGCGCAGCGTCCATTCGTACTGGATAAGGAACTGCTGTTTCGGGTTCATCTATACCAGACCGGGGAGAACGAGCATGTGGCACTGCTCGTCATGCATCACATCATCTCTGATGGCTGGTCGATCAGCCTGCTCGTACAGGAACTAGGTCAGATTTATGAGGCGCTGATCGAAGGAGGACGCTGCCCCCTCCCGCCTTTGGCTTTGCAGTTTCGGGACTTTGTCTACTGGGAGGCTGAAGAAGAGAACCGAGTTTCGAGTGACGATCTGGCGTATTGGGAGGAAAAGCTTGGCGGTGAGTTGCCCCAACTCGCTTTGCCAATTGATCGCAACAGACCAGCCCTGCAGACATTTCGCGGAGGCCGCGTCTTTGTAGATCTGAGTATTGAATTGACAGAGAAACTGCAAAAGCTGGCGCGGGCCAACAACTCAACATTTTTCATGGTGCTTTCCGCAGCTTTCAGTGTCTTGCTGCGACGCTACACGCGCCAAGAGGATATTCTGATCGGAACTCCAACTGCGGGGCGCTTGAAGAGCGGCTTCGAAAGCCTTATCGGTTTCTTTGTCAACAATCTCGTTCTGCGAATGAATTTGACGGGGAATCCGAGTTTTGTCGAATTGCTGCAACGCGTACGCGCAGTGACACTGGAGGCCTTTGAGCATCAGCGCACGCCTTTCGATCAGCTGGTAGAGGTTTTGCAGCCCGAGCGGAGCACCGATCGCAGTCCTCTGTTTCAAGTTCTATTTTCGTTGCACAACAGTGCGATGCCGAACATGCGTTTCAGCGAACTTGAGATGAAGCAGGTGGATTTTACGAGGTCCTGGGCAAGATTCGATATAGCGGCAGACGTGTACCCGTATGAAAGTCACTTTCGCTGCAGTTTCGAATTTAATTCGGACATATTCGATGAAGAGACTATTCAGCGCATGCTTCGGGCCTATATGCAAATCCTCGATCGCGCTTCCAGCGAGCCAGACCTGCCGATCTCTCGTTTGGCTCTGCTGTGCGAAGCGGAGCGCCGCGAAGTCATAGACGATTGGAATTCTACAGAAGCACCGTTACCGCCGTATGCCAGTGTCTCAGCGTGGTTTCGTGCGCAGGCTCAAGAGACTCCCACGAAGATAGCACTGGAGATGGGCGACCGCTCATTGACCTATGGAGAACTCGACGCTCACTCGGACAGGATTGCTTCGGATCTCCGCACCCGTGGTGTGGGACGTGGGTCTGTTGTTGGACTGTACATGAATCGCGGAATGCAGATGGTAGTCGGTCTAATTGGAATTCTTAAGGCTGGCTCTGCCTACCTCCCGCTCGACCCGGCGATGCCGCCACGACGGACTGAGTTCTTGTTGTCTGATTCTCAGGTCGCTCTCATTCTTACTGAACGCGACCTGCTCAACGACATACCAGCAACAAGTGCGGTTCTTCTGCCGATTGAAGAAGCCGGCGTCTGCAGTTCTGAGGCGGTCCCAGACGACGTTGTGGAGACAGACAGGGCCTATTTGATCTATACCTCTGGAACAACCGGCAATCCGAAGGCAACAGAAATTCATCATCAGGCCCTGGTGAATCTACTTGGCTCAATGATGAAAGAGCCTGGGTTGAGAGCTGACGATACGCTCGTTGCAGTTACTACCATCTCGTTCGACATCGCAGGGCTGGAGATCTTTGGACCTCTTCTGTGTGGTGCAAAGCTTGTGCTGGCATCGCGCGAACAGGCGATAAATCCGGAGCTTCTCGCGGATCTTTTGGATACATCCGGCGCAACTGTGCTGCAAGCGACTCCTTCTACCTGGCGAATGCTGGTCGAATCTGGTTGGACCGGCCGAACGACACTCCGCATGTGGTGCGGTGGAGAGGCATTGAGTCCCGATCTCGCTGAGAGTCTCGTCGCCCGCGGTAAGGAGCTTTGGAACTTATATGGTCCTACCGAAACAACTATCTGGTCAGCAGTTCACCGGGTAAGGAGCGGTGAAAATCCAATTCTGATTGGACGTCCGATCGCAAATACGGAGATGCACATTTTGGACGACGAGCTTCAGCCTGTTCCAGTTGGCGTAACTGGCGAGCTGTTCATTGGCGGTCTAGGGGTGGCACGCGGGTATTGGAAGCGGTCTGAACTTACGGCACAGCGGTTCCTGTCCGATCCATTCGATTCGGCTGGATTGCGCAAACTTTACAGAACCGGAGATTTGGCTCGATACCTGAGCGACGGACAGATCCAACTGCTTGGACGAACCGATCACCAGATCAAGCTGCGCGGCCATAGGATTGAGGCTGGAGAAATTGAACTTGCCATAGAGCGGCACCCATCCGTCCGTCAGGCCCTGGTTGTTCTCTTGGAACGAGAAAACGAGAAGCAACTGGTCGCATACATTCGCTTCGAGGATGGTGTCGGCGACACAGCCATGCTGAGATCGTGGCTTTACGGCTTCCTGCCGGATTACATGGTGCCGTCGGTTCTTATGCCAGTCGACGAATTTCCGCAAACGCCTAATGGAAAGATCGATCGTAAGCGACTTCCGCTGCCACAGAAATCTCCCAGGGCGGCTGTAGAAGTCGCTGCTCCAGGCAGCCAGACCGAACGGAGAGTGAGCGAGATATGGTCTCATCTCCTTCACGTGGACAAGCCTGGTCTCCGAGAGAACTTCTTCGATCTTGGGGGACATTCGCTGCTGCTTGTCCAACTGCATGCTCAGCTCAAGCGTGAGTTCCAAGTCAATATCGCTGTAGTGGATCTATTCCGTCATCCGACAATTGCAACGCTCGCGACTTTCTTAGATAGCAAGACTGCCTCGATTGCGGCACCGATTGGAGCAGATTTGTGATGTCTTCTGAATACGAGAACAATTTACGAGTCCGTGACACGGAGCGCATCAGATCTACTCCGGAGGCTTGGGGAGAAGGCATCGCGATCATTGGAATGAGTGCTCGCTTCCCTCAGTCACGAAACGCTCAGGAGTTTTGGGACCACCTTGTCGCTGGGGACATCCTGCTCACAAGCATTGAGGAGCAGAAACTTCGTGATGCCGGAGTCGAAGATGCCAAGCTCAATGATCCGAACTACGTTCGACGCGGGAACACTCTTGAGGACGCAGAGAACTTCGATGCGAACTTTTTTGGCCTGAGCAGCCGGGAAGCGGAGATTCTCGATCCGCAGCAAAGGGTATTTCTCGAGTGCGCGTGGGAAGCTCTGGAAGATGCGGGACATACCGGAGACGGTGAGCAGGTAGGCGTCTTTGCTGGCGCTGGAATGAACACCTACGTGCTTAGACTGCTAGCTGACCCGTCTATTTTGGCGAATGCTGGTGGTTACCAGTTGATGCTGGCCAGCGACAAAGACTTCTTGTCGACCAGAGTGGCTTACAAGCTGAATCTGCGCGGGCCCGCCGTAACTGTACAGACCGCATGCTCAACATCGCTCGCTGCTGTTCACCTCGCATGTTCCAGTCTCTTGAAACGGGAATGCTCGATGGCCATTGCCGGGGGTGTTTCGATCCCGTTTCCGCAGAATACCGGCTATTCGTATATCCCCGGCATGATTTTGTCTGCCGATGGATACTGTCGTCCGTTTGATATTCATTCTGGCGGGACCGTACCTGGACGTGGAGCAGGAGCTGTGGTCCTGAAGCGGTTGTCAGACGCTATTGTCGATCGAGACTCTATCATCGCGGTTATCCGAGGCTCCGCCTGGAATAACGATGGGGCAACAAAGGTAGGGTATACGGCTCCCAGCGTAGACGGTCAGGCTGATGTAATCCGCTCGAGTCTTGCTGCGGCGGGCGTTGATTCAACTCGCGTGGGCTACGTTGAAACGCACGGTACTGCAACGGAATTAGGGGACGCTATCGAGATCGCGGCCCTGGCGCAGATTTTCGGCGCACGTCAGCGAAATAATCCCCTAAGACTGGGCGCAGTGAAGGCTAACATTGGGCACGCCGATGCGGCCGCAGGAATTGCTGGGCTGATCAAAGCCGCACTGGCAGTGAAGCATGGCTTGATCCCTTCCACACCGACCTTTACGCGACCAAATCCGGTTCTCGGACTCGAGAACACGCCGTTTGAGATTAGTTCGTCCTCTATTGACTGGGGTGGTGACTCGGAACGGTGGGCCGGCATCAGCTCTTTCGGAATCGGCGGCACCAATGTTCACGTCACGATGAGTAGTGCGCCGACTACGTATGCTCGGCTCCAGTCGGGCTCAACAAAGCCGCGTATTTTCCCAGTTTCGGCGAAGACATCGGCAGCGCTGAATTCAGCATGCGAGCAACTCTCGAAGTACCTCGGTACGGCTCAGTCTATTTCCGCCGCAGAGGTTTCCACAACGTTGCAGCGAGGTCGCCGGGCTTTTAACTTCCGTCGAGCCGTGGTGGCATCTAGCTGCGGAGACGCTTCCAACCTTCTCAACGAGCGGCCGAAGAAGCGAATATTCGAGGGCAATCTCGAGAATGACGTCGTCTTTCTGTTTCCCGGTCAAGGTCAGCAATTCCCTGGGATGGTCGGAGGGCTCTACGGTGAAGATCGCGCTTTTCGTCAGATGATCGATGAAGGCTGCGATCTCTTAAGAGAGCAGGGAATCGATCTTGGTCCATTCCTGGTCGAAAAGCTGGATGCGGTTGAAGCCGCCGACCGGTTGCGCGATACGGAAATCGCACAACCGGCACTTGTGCTCGTGGAATGCGCACTTGCCGAAAGGCTCCGTTCTATCGGGATAGTGCCATCAATTTTGGTCGGTCACAGCCTGGGTGAGATCAGTGCAGCGTACATCTCAGGCGTGTTCTCGTTCCGAGATGCAATAGCTCTCTCAGCACAGCGTGGGCGTCTCATGGGCCAAACACCGGCAGGTCGGATGCTGGCGGTGATGCTTCCTCCGGAGGGCCTGATGGCACGACTCGTCGAGGGCACGTGGATCGCGGCAGAGAATGGGCCAAAAGTCTCGATTGCGTCTGGGCGAGTCGAGGCGATCGAAGAGCTAGAGCGCAGGATGGCATCTGAGCGAGTCGCTACGGTCCGGCTCGCGTCAAAGAACGCGTTTCACACTCCGCTGATGGCGGATGCGGCGAAGGTCTTCCGCAGGGCGGTTGCGGCAGTGGAGCTTCAAGAACCTAAAATTCCGTGGCTTTCGAATGTCACCGGAACCTGGATCACCAAGGCAGAAGCGATGGATCCGAATTATTGGGCGAATCAAATTCTGTCGCGGGTACGCTTCAGCCACTGCATCGACGCACTGGGCCAGGAACCTAGATTGATGATTGAGGTTGGTCCCGGGGAAACATTGATAGGACTTGCGCGTCAGAGGCTTTCGAAAAGCTTGTTCGTCCCTTCTTTGGGATCGGAGGAACGACACATTTCTGACGTCGAAGCGTTCCATCGCATTGTGGCAACCTCGTGGGAATCCGGCTTGTCCGTTCGCTGGAATGAACTTGACCAGGAGGAAACGCCGCGTCGAATAGCTTTGCCGACCTATCCATTCGAGCGGAAGCGCCATTCGACCGAACCACCAGTCGCCCATACCGATGCATCGACGCCAATACAACCGCTATCACGTTTTTCCGATAGCGATCTTTCCGCCAAGCGAGGCGATATCTCCAAGTGGTTTTATGCTCCGAGTTGGCGGAGCACGCCACCGGCCAGCATCGTTCTGCCGACACAAAATGGAGGGCTAGAGTGCTGGATCGTGATTGGCGGTGGCGACCAGTTAACAGATGCCATGATTTCGGCCCTCCAGAAGCAAGGCCACAATGTTTTCAGCGTAAGAAAGGGTGAACAGTTTGTCCTGCACGGGGACGGGGCCGTTGTCAGTCCGTCGAGCAGAACGGACTTCGAATTGATGTGGCATGGGCTCAACGATTTTGGATTGCGACCAAGCGCGGTCATATGTCTACCTGAGTTGAACGATGAGTCGGGATCCCGACTCGAACTTATTACCGCCATCCTTCAGGCTGCTGGTCCTCTTCTTCGTCACCTGAGAAGATTTGAATTCGTCACCGCCTCGACTGAAAGCGTGGCCGGAGAGTCAGTCGCAGATTCGGAAGATGGTGAGCTGACGGGCCTCGCCTCAGCGATCGAGGCTGAGCTTAGTGGTGCGGAATGTCGTTGCATCGACGTCGATTTTCCCGTGGATGATATTGGCGGTATGGTACAGCACTTGCTGGACGAACTTTCTACAGTGGGTTCGAGTCTCCGCGTGGCCTATCGCAGAGGCATGCGATGGCAGAAAGAGTGGGTGCCCGCTCCTTTGAAAGCAAGTGCTGCATCACCATTTCGTCGGGGCGGAACTTATCTAATCACAGGTGGTGTGGGCGGGATAGGAAGCGTTCTGGCCAGGCATCTACTTTTGAGCCACGATGCACGGGTAGTGGTGGTAGGCCGCACTGCTCTCCCCGATCGCACAGAGTGGGCGTCATGGATCGCTGCGCGAGGAGAAGGGGATCGCGTATCTCGCCAGATTCGCCGAATGCAGGATTTAGAGAAAACTGGAGGACGCGTCCTTTTCATGTCCGCTGATGTCGCTGACATGGGAGCCATGGCGTCGGTATTTGAAAAGACACAAGCTGAATTCGGACCAATCAACGGAGTGATTCACGCTGCAGGAATTGTGGGCGCAAGCAGAATCGTATCGCAGTCAACAGAAGATGCTCGAGCGATTCTTAGAGCAAAGGTGACGGGATCACGAGTGCTTGCAGGGCTCCTGATGGGAAATAGCATTGATTTTCTGCTGCTCTGCTCATCGTTCAGTGCCTATCTCCCGGCGCCAGGCGAGAGTGCCTATGCGGCAGCCAATTCGTTTGAGAACAGCTTCGCTGAGCATTGTCGGCGTTCCTTGAAGATTCCGGCGATTGCAATCGGGTTCGATGCGTGGCGCGAAGTCGGGATGAACGCAGATATAGAAATTCCTGAAGGCCTGGAATCGTACTACGACAAGAGAATGTCTCGTGCCATGACAAACGATGAAGGCATCGAGGTTGTACGGCGAGTGCTGGGTGGATGGAGCGGCGCTCAAATCCTGACAAGCACAGTCGATCTCGCATCGTATGCGAGTTCGACTTCAGTCGAGGCCATGACCTCTCCTCGTGGCAATGTCAATCCCCTTAATCACGATGAGTTGACCGTCATCGTCGACATATGGAGAGACTTGCTTGGCGTTGAGGCTGTCGATCCATCAGACAATTTCTTCAATCTGGGAGGTCATTCTCTGATGGGAACCATGATGATCGCTCGGATACGCGAGCAGCTGGGAGTGACGATTTCGCTACGCGACATCTTCGAGGGTCAAACTCCCGAGCGTCTTGCAGAAGTTGTATGTCAGGCGAGGCGCCAAGCGCTCCCTGATTCGGCTTCCACAATTCCCATGGCGACCGAGGAACGTGAGATTTTCGAGATTTGAGATACAAGCGAGACATCACTTTAGCGCTGAGGCATTCGAGCGATAATTGCACTGTCAGCGTGCAAGGATCTTCTGGATAGATGCGCCCGGATCTGAAGGGGGTAGTTTTCAGCCCTCACGCGGTGAAACGCAACGTGCCCTTCGTTCAGACATACTTGAACGTGCTCAGAAGCCTTCTCAGCGGGGACATCTGAGGCACCATCCCGGTCCACTGTCCGTACTGAATGGAGAGTCCCCTTTTCCGACGAACAGCTAGATTCCGATGATTGGTAAGCAATACTTCATGAAACAGTTTTCCGCCGCCCTCAGAGGCGGTTGGGAGTTTCGATCATAGCGGGCTCAAGCGACTCCCCGGTTGAGCAGGGCCGCTTAGCGCGGGCCCCGGGAACCAAATCTAGTGTCGACCTGCGAGCTTCCAATCGAATCGGTAGGCAATTCCCGCGGATACGATTGGATATGTCTTCAAGAGAGGCAGGTGATTTCGATATCCGGCAAAATCCGCCTCAAGGTCCTGTCGTAACTGTGGGCTCTTCGAGGCAGCGATGCAGTTCTGACCTGCGGCCTCGCATAACTGGCCGGAGATGAAACCTGTCTTGATCGTGGGGGAGCCAAGGAGAGCCACACCAAGTTCGATTGGAAACGTCCAATGGCGATCATTGCGACTGGATGCTAAGTTTCCCCACCCCGCAGAGATCGTGAAAGCAGTTCGGCGCAGGTTGACTCCTTCATACGCGTGGACAGGTCCCTGATCTTCCGGAGCGACGTTGGGATCATATTTAACAGGTTGGGCTGCGGAGTAGTACTTGTGCCCGTTGAGCGTAAATGCTCCGCCGAGACCCGCTGTCAGCGGGAAGTCGCCACTCGCCACTTCAGCGTTATGAAACAGCACGCCGGGTGTGAACCGAAGAGCGTGGTCAGGGAACGGATAGAAGTCGAGCATCATGCCCATGGATCCCATGGAAACCAGACCATGCGTGGTGAATCCCCTGTATGTCTCCCACCTTTTCAAGAACAACCATCCGTAGGTTCCTCGCAGGCCAATCTGACGATTGAGGTTGGTTGCTAATTGGAGTTGGCCGCCGAGCGATGATACCGATGCGAAGGTTGCTCCACGTGAGAAAGGTCGCTGATCGAGCGATGCCTGGCTCGGCCGGTATGAAGCCACTACGCTACCAACGGAATATGGGTCGGAGCGCTGCAGACGCTGACCTGACATCGAGTGCATGCATGTGAACACTATGAGCGGAGTAAAGAACTTAGCAGCAAGCTTCATGACGTTCCTATCACAATGAGGTTGCATCCGATATGCCGACTTAGGCTGTTGGCCGCGGATGTCCGTTTACAGCATCAGCCTCAAATGCGAAGGGCGCTTGTGACGAACGCCGAACTTTAAAGCGCGAGAAACCACTATGGGAAAAAAAGAGGAATGACAGGATCAATTTTGAGCGTGCAGCTCAAAGCATTGCAGCTGGATATGAAAGATTCGATCCCACCTGACAGCTCGAACTGAAGGGCTACGCTGCAGGCGACCGAGTCGAACTGCACCCCTTGAGGTACAGATTCAGCGCGCTTTAGGACGCCAAGAAGCTCTATAGCTAAGTAGAAGGTTCGACCTAATCAGATTCGCCAGGTGGGTGGCCGCCGGAGGTAGATTCGCGGCGGAGCGAGGCTATTGAGGCCCAGAATGAGATCGAAGTTTCCCATCTTGAACGCGGGTAAGAAGATTCCAACTCGTCAACCCGCGTAGCTGCACATCATGGCCAATAGTGAAAAAGACGCATGGATCAATTCCTGAGCTTTGCTCAGGACGCCGTGAAGATGGTGCATCAAAAAGAGGGCTCATGAACCACCACTGGCCATCTCAATTCAGCATCGTCGTTTCATCGTGCACCACACATTGCCGAGCACTTTTTCATGCAGCCGCATTTTCGGCTGGAAGGTAAGGTACCCGCGAGTACCTTCTCGATTTGGCTCCTCGAGAGCGGATTAAATCGTGCGAACTCTTCCAAGAGGCATGTGTGTGGGCTCAGGAATTGATCTTCGACGTCATGAGCAAAGGTGTCGGGGAGGCATCTGCGATGAACAAGGTGGCTCATTTCGTCTGCAAAAAGCTTGTTGGCGCCTGGATAGCGGCCTTAGTCATCTCAGGCGGCTGCTGGCAAATCGCACCTCAGACACAGGAACCGAAGCGTATTGCGGAACAGAACGGAAAGGATGTGTTGACGACTGCGGAAGGGTTCCCGAGGGGAGGGAGTCACCCGCGTGCCAGGGAATCTCGCAGTCCCGAATCCTCAGCGCACGAGACTTTGCGCGTATCCCGTCGTCCTGGCGCTCCCGTTCCCGAAAGCTTGTTCGATGCCGCACGAAACCGATTCAACCCCGTGAATGTAGAAGTGACTGTGAACGCAGATGTGCGAGGAGCCGAGCTTTCCAGCCCGGAGCCAATTCGTATTGGCGGCGAGGAAATCATCACAGCTGCGGGTAATTATGGGGACATGTTGCGCTATATGCAGGTTCTTCCGGGAATCGTAGCCACAAGCGATACCAATAATGAGTTTCTGGTCCGCGGCGGTCACCCAATCGAGAATCTTTTTGTGGTAGATGGCTTCGAGATTCCGAATCTGAATCACATCACGCGGATGGGGTCGAGCGGCGGCTTCGCGCCGATGATAGATTCGGGTCTTGTCCAAGATGTCACTTTGCATACCGGTGGGTACGGAGCGATGTATCCGGATCATCTTTCGTCGGTCACGGAGATAAACCTCCTGCGGCAGAAGAATGCAACACGGCATCTGGAAGGGGATCTTGGTATTCAGGGCGTCGGTGGTCTTGCTGAGACGGCTGTACGAGGAGATGATCTCCTGATTTCCGGCCACCACGGACTTCTGGATGTTGTCACCAGGGATGCAGGGCTGAACGGGGTGCCAACCTATACCAACGAGATGGCCCGATATCACCTGGCGCGATCACATGGCGACTCTTTCACGGCATTTCACATTGGAGGTTGGGACTCGATCGACGTGACGCCGTGCATGTCTGATCAAGCAGAAACAAGCCAGATCAACTCACAGTACTCTGGCTGGCGCGAGACGACCGGTATACGTTGGCAGAGGCTTTTGTCTGCTCGTAGCTTTCGAGTGTTCAGCGTGCAAGATTCTGAGCACGTCCAACATATCAATCAACAGGATCAGTACGCAGAGCCAACCAAAGCGCATCACCTGACCATCCCGTGTCCGATTCCAAAACAATATATGCACACCACTCCTGTTTATTTTGAAAATACGAATAATGCAGTAAGCTCAGCGGCATTCATGTACGAATGGTCGAACACCCGCTTAACCTCTTCCTACGGAAGCACCTTGTATTTGCAGCATCCAAGATTCGATATCTTACAACCAATCGGGATCTACTCACCCTTCTCTTCAGATTCAAGGCGAACGGATGCGACATCAGTCGCAAGCAGCTTTTCGTCTGGAGAAACCGGTTCATTCGCTGATCTCTCGTATCGAGGGCTGAAACGGTTGGCAGTTGGCTTTGGATCTCGCGTTCAAACGATTGCCTTCGGGGCCCACACGACATTGACGTGGAGAGCGAGCGCACGGTACGGCATCGGGGAGCGTTTTGCGATGAACGCTGCCTTCGCCACTTATGCGCAGATGCCTCCTTATATCTACATGGTGGCGTTCGAGCAAAATCGAGAGCTGTCGCCAATGCGGGCACAGCACCGGATCGTGGGAGCAGATTTCGTCTTCCCTGCATCAGTAGTGCATGTCGAGGCATATGACAAGCCCTACAGTCACACGCCAGTATCCTCTGAGTTACCGTCGGTCACATTGCACAGCTTACCGGAACAATTGACCGACGAGATTGTATGGCTGCGTATGAAAAGCAGCGGCATTGGGCGATCCACGGGGATAGAGATATCTAATTTCTCGCGCATGGGTTCGAAGTTGGCAATCAGGAGCTCGCTTGCTTATGCCCGTGCGAAATTCGCTGGGTCCGACGGGGTGATGAGACCCAGCAACTACGACCTTCCCTGGATCTTCAATCTCCTGGCTACCGGACAAATCCGGAACGGCTTCGGACTTTCAACGCGACTCGGGTACGCCACTGGTCGCCCGTATACGCCATATGATATGACCGCCTCTCTTTCGCAAAACCGGCCTATCTATGATCTGGCATTGGTCAATGTGTTGCGATCTCCGTATTACTGTCGCGTCGATGGACAGGTGAACAAAGTTTTTCAGGTTCGATCTTCGCATTTGCAGATATACGCGGGCGTCGACAACCTGCTTAACAGGCAGAATTTTCTTTCCTATGCATGGATGCCGATCAGCCGTCTCAGATATCCAGTGAAAGAGCTCCCTCAAATGCCGATCTTCCCAAATTTTGGTGTGCGGCTGATTCTGCGGTAGGCACAGAATTGCGCTCGTTCTTCGAGTGACTGAGGAGCAGAGCCGTCATGGGAAGAGGCGAACCATGTTCCACGCTGATGCACTGCGCGTGAAGAGAAAACGATCGTGGAGCCGGTCATCGCCGCTGATCCAGAACTCGATGCGCATGGGGTAGATTCGAAAACCACGCCAATATGGCGGCCTCGGAATCTCACTCTGGTTGGCTTCAGAGAACCGTCGCACCCGTTCTTCGAGGTCCGCCCGGCTGGAGAGAATGCGGCTCTGATCAGAGACCGCTGCGCCGATCTGGCTTCTGCGGGAACGGCTATGGAAGTATGCGTCTACAGAATTGGCGTCTAGCTGCTGCACTTCGCCCTCGACTCGCACTTGACGTCGCAGAGACTTCCAGTGGAAACAAAGAGCTACGTGCCGGTTTGCTTCGAGTTCGCACCCTTTTCGGCTCTCGCAGTTGGTGAAGAAGCAGAATCGTTCCGCCTGGACACGCTTGACCAGGACCATGCGAACGCTTGGTGCACCATCGGAGCTGGCCGTTGCCAGGGCTGCGGCATTCGGGTCGTTTGGTTCGGACCTTTCCGCGTCTGCGAGCCATTGGTCGAAAAGCCCTATAGGTTCTTGCGCGTCTAGTTCGTGGGAACTGTGCTCCGGCAACTTCAGCCTTTTCCTTGCTGACAGAGAGTGTGAACTGAGACTTCACCCTTCGTTTCAACCCGGAACTTAAAGGATCCAATGCTCTTAGTCAACTCTCACATTGGCATTCTCAACAGATAATCGCGAATCTGCTGACCTAACGAACACTGATCGGATCTTGATGACATTTTGTCTCAACAGTTCGAATACTTCAATGTGGTGTTTGCTTCGTCGGGCACGCCTGAGTTTCTTATCCTGCGTTCCGCTCATATCGTTGCGCTTCAACTCATCTCCTGCTTGGCAACTTTTGCACCTGGGGGCTATGATCTAGGCCATTGGTAGCACTTCCCACCCTGCACATGGCGAGGCGAGGCAGATCGAAGGCTTTTAAGCCTTGCAAACCGCACTGAGATCGACAACCGAACCAAGGACTTCCCCATGTCGGACACGCCCAAGATTGAGGTGTCTCGTCGCGGTTTTCTGAAGAGCGCGGGACTGACGGCAGCCACAACAGTTCTGGACACGGCGACTGCGCTGGCTCAAGATGCTCACCAAGCTGCTTCTCATGGTGCAGCTGTAGGACCAGATGCCGTACCCATCAAGCTTCACGTCAACGGACAAGACCACGCAGTTACTGTCGAGCCGCGCTATACGCTTGCGGAGACATTGCGCGATCACCTTAACCTGACCGGCACGAAGGTCGTATGCGACCGGGGGTCGTGTTCTGCCTGCACCCTCTGGATCGACGGAACGCCTGAGCTGGCATGCATGACGCTGGCTGTGGACGCTGTGGGGCGCAAGATTACCACAATCGAAGGCCTTTCGCATGGTGAGCAGCTTCACCCACTTCAAGCCGCCTTCATCAAACACGACGCGATGCAGTGCGGATTCTGCACACCGGGTATGGTGATGAGCTGTGCTGCTCTCTTGAAGCGCAATGCCAATCCAAGTCTTGCTGATGTCAAACATGCGGTAAGCGGAAACCTATGCCGCTGCGGAACCTATCCCAAGGTGTTTGACGCCACTCTGGATGCGGCGAAGCACGGCACGATGAGTTCGCATCTGCTGAATCTGAATCCAGCGAAGGAGGGCTGACCATGACCCACGAGAGCTTCATCGCGTTGCAGGAACAGCAAGCTCAACAGAAGCCGAACGATCAGCCCAAGTCGGTACGCAAAGGCGTGGAAGGTGAAGCCAAGCCCACCAGGCAAGCAGAGAAGAAAGACGAGCAAACGCCGCCAGTGAGCCAGGCTGCCGCCGCAACACGAATGGAAGCGTTCGTGTTTGGCATTCCTCAGGATGGGCTGAGCAAAAAGGAAAGACAGGTTCCACTCGATGAGCCGCCAGCTCTTCCACCCAATTCGGATCTCACGTTCATCGGCAAGCCGACTCCGCGATGGGACGGTCCGCAGAAAGTTTCTGGGCGTGGCAAGTACACAGCAGATGTCCATTTGCCTGGAATGCTGCACGCGCGGATGATTGACGCGAGCATTCCGCACGGGCGCATCACTTCCATCGATACCAGCGCTGCAGAGAAGCTACCAGGCGTTAAGGCGGTGCACGTCATCGAGCACACGATGGGAATTGCCGAACTGCGCGATCCCAAGCAGGAGCTTCCCTCGAAGTACCCCGTTATTCGGTATGCCGGTCAGCCTATCGCGGGAGTCGCTGCCACTTCGCCGCAGATCGCAGAGGATGCTGCGGCGCTCATTAAAGTGACCTACGATGAAATGCCCTTTGTAGTCGACAGACAGGCCGCGCGCGCCGAAGACGCGCCAAAGGTTTTCCCGGGACCGGCAGACGCGGCTGGTTCGGCCGGAGGCGGCGGCGGTCCCAAAGATGTGCGTCAAGTTGGAAACGTGCACGGTCCACAGCTGAAAAAGATCGGAGATGTGGAGCAAGGCTATTCAGAAGCGGATGCCATCGTAGAAAGCGAGTACTTCACCCAGGTGCAGACACATTCGGCGCTCGAGACGCACGGGTTCGTCGTCGACTGGAAGCCGGAAGAGATCACCGTCTATGCATCGACACAGGGCACGGCGAGTGTCCGCGATGAGTTTGCGGAAGTCTTCAAGGTGCCCAAGAGCCAAGTCCGCGTTATCACCGAATATATGGGCGGGGGATTCGGCGCGAAGTTCGGGGCAGGGAATGAAGGAGTCGTCGCGGCAAACTTGTCTCGCAAGGCAAGTGCGCCGGTCAAGCTCATGCTTGATCGCAGGCAGGAGCATATCAACTGCAATCGCCCTGATTCTCATCAAAAGCTCAAGATAGGAGCGAAGAAAGACGGCACACTTACAGCAATCACACTCACCAGCTACGGAAGCGCCGGCGTGGGTACGGGAGCCGGAACGGCAGGACCTGCGACGAACTTATACAAGTGTCCCAACTTACTCACGGAAGAGTATGACGTCTTTATCAATGCCGGACCGGGTGCAGCCTTCCGAGCGCCTGGGCATCCGCAGGGGTGCTTCGCCTTTGAGCAAGCGATTGACGAAATGGCCGTGAAGCTGAACATTGATCCACTGGACTTTCGCGACAAGATTGACGAAAGTCCGGCGCGGCGAGTGGAACGCAACGTAATCCGCGAAAAGACGAACTGGAAAAACCGGAGGCCGGCTGGAAGCGACCAGGGCCCGGTGAAGCGAGGAATGGGAATCGCTCAGTCCGTCTGGTATCGCTTCATCAACATGGATTCATCATGCGAAGTTCGCGTTTCCAAAGATGGGTCAGTTGAGCTGATGTCGTCAGTCCAGGATCTCGGAACTGGAACCAAGACTCTGCTGGCGCTTATCGTTGCCGAAGAGTTCGGCATTCCTCCTTCCGATGTGGTAGTCCGGATCGGAGATACTCGCTATCCGATCGGCCCCAACTCGGGAGGCAGTGTGACGGCTGGCTCCATTACTCCAGCCGTCCGCAATGCTGCATGGCAGGCCAAGCAGAAGCTCTTTGCCGTCGCTGCTCCTAAACTTGGCACGAGTGCTGAGAACCTGACGGTGAAGGGAACGAAGGTCGTCTGTAAAGACGACGAGTCGAAGTCATTTACCATCCGGCAGCTTGCATCCAAGATGCCGACAAGTGAGATCTCAGCCCGGGTAACGCGCGGACCTGAATACGCGAAAGAACGATTGACGTACGGCGGCGTGGACTACGTCGAGTTGGCAGTCGATACGGAAACGGGTCGAGTTCATGTCGAAAAGGTCTTTGGTGCGCATGACTGCGGGCGTCCTATCAATCCGCTTGGTGTAATCAGCCAGATCAACGGCGGCATGCTGCAGGGAATTTCGTATGCGTTGTTCGAAGAACGAATCATGGATCGCAACAAGGGCTACATGCTAAACGCCAACCTCGAGAACTACAAGATTCTGGGGGCGCGCGAGGTGCCTGAAATTCACGTTGAGCTTGTGGAGAACTACATCGCGATGAGCTCTACCGATGCGGCGGGCATCGGGGAGTCTGCTGGAATCATCACCATGGCGGCCGCGATCGGCAATGCGTTTTACAACGCGACTGGAGTGCGCATGCGCAAGATTCCGATGACGCCTGCGAACGTACTCGCAGCGCTTGGCAAACTCGAGCCGGGGGAGAGGGCATGAACCGCTTTGCATTCGCAAATTGCACGACGGTAGATCAGGCGTTGTCCGAGCTCAAGGATGGCGCGGTTCTCAAGGCAGGAGGTATCGATCTCCTCGATCTGATGAAGGAGGGCATCGTCAGCCCACCTCGTCTGGTCAATATTCGCAACATCGGGGAACTTCGAGGCATTACCTCGGGACCGGACGGACTGCACATCAAGCCTCTCAGCACGCTGTCTGAGATCTCTGAACATTCTGAAATCCGTCGCGACTACTCTGCGCTGGCCGATGCCGCAGGACACGCTGCCACACCTCAAGTGCGAAACATGGCGACGATTGGCGGCAACATCACGCAACGTCCGCGCTGCTGGTATTTCCGTTCCAGTGATTTCGACTGCAAGAAGAAGGGCGGCTCTAGCCGGGAGTGTCACGCGCACGATGGAGAAAATCAGTATCACGCCGTCATGAACAACGGAACCTGTGCCTCGGTTCATCCGTCGTCCACCGCGGTTCCGCTTCTCGCGATGAATGCGCGGGTTGAAATCGCGAGCAAGCGTGGCAAGCGTACCGTGAAGATCAGCGACTTCTACGTCGCTCCGGAAAAGGACGTGATCAACGAGACGGTTCTGCAGCCTGACGAGATAATCACGGAGATATTCGTTCCCAAGCCGGAAACCGGTACGCGTTCGGCTTATCAGAAGTACGGAGAGAAAGAGAGCTTCGACTGGCCCCTTGCAGACGCGGGAGTCGTTCTTGTCATGGACGGAGATAAATGCCGGAGGGCGTCGGTTGTACTCGGCGTTGCTGCGCCAACACCGATCCGCGCGAACAGGGCAGAGGAAGCCCTGGCTGGCGCAACGATAAGTGAGGCTACAGCACGGGCAGCGGCAAAGGCGGCTATGCAGAACGCAACCCCACTTTCGCAAAACGGCTATAAGGTCCAGCTTTTCCAAACTGCAATTTATCGAACAATCCTGCTCGCTGCCGGGCAGATTGATCGCGATCCCAGCGCCGTGGGATGAGGATGATGAAATGACCATTGAGCTTGTGCAGATCCGCTGCAAGTCTCTTCGTAGCAAGTCCAGCTATGGAGCCTTTGAAGATTCGGACGCAGAGATTCTGGAACTGACCGGTTCGACGGCGACCTATTGGTGTCTCAAAACCATGGGTAAGGCCGGCCCAGATAGCCACTTTGTGCACCGATCAGCATGCCATGAAGGACGTGACTGCTGGGAATCGTGTGAGTCCTGATCCTCGGCGATCCAGCCCTGACAAACGCTCATGGTCGAGGATCATCATCGGCCAGGAGGTCGGCTCACGGCCTGCCGAGAGTAATCACGATTGAAATCACAGGCGCAATACCGTCGACTGAGCATCAGGGCATGGACGTATCGAGAATATGCGCATCCGAGGAAAGCTGTTGCGCGGCGTCGAGAAACGGCTTGTCTCATGACCCGCATTATGGCTGAGGAGGCTCTCAGGAGTGGTGACCCCGGGAAGATTCGAACTTCCGACACGCAGTTTAGGAAACTGCTGCTCTATCCACCTGAGCTACGGGGCCAAATGTAGTAAGCAACGGCTTGCGCTTGGATCTACGGAATGAGAGAAGATCCAGCAACCTGAAGAAAACAGACGTCTTCCACATACATAGTCCGTCAAAGAGAACCAACGAATGCGGATACCTACGACACTAAAATGTTAGCACTCATGGATGGCGCGGGAGCTAACGGCCAGGAATGGGCAGTTCGCCCCGTTGATTGATCCGGCGATTGATCGACGTTAAGGGGGCTCCCATGTATTTGAGCGAACCCGAGGCCAGTCGGGAGCACAATCCTTGCCAGGTAAGAGTTCGCAATCTTATGCATGGACGGACTTTTCAGTCCGCCCTGCGTGCTACGAGATCCGACTTCTATGTGGAGCGGAATCTGCAATCTCGCTATTTTGAGACTCTGAGGTTGTGTTCGAGGCGGAAGGTAAGGTTGCTCTCGGCAGGAACGCTCAGCTTTTTTCCACGGGTGAGAGTCTGGGCTCCGGCGCCGGCTGCGCCTCCGGCGAGAGCGCCGATGGCTGCGCCTTTGCCGCCCCCGGCGAGTGCGCCGATGAGGGCTCCGGCAGCGGCTCCGCCGCCAACGTATTTACCTGTGCGCGCATTTTTGCCGACTCCTTGTTTTTGATTGGCGGCCTGGACATCGGCACTGTCGACTGTGTAGCGGACGCCCCGGATGCGGATGGAGCGAAGATCGATGGAGAGCGCGTTGTTCTCGCGGACTGCAGCGAGCTGTGCCGGGGAACCGCGCGGGATGAGGACCTTGCCGTTGGAGCCGAGGACGTCTTTGCTGACGCTACCGCGGTAGAGGTGGGCAGTGTCGGCGTTCTGGACGTCGGCGTTGATGGGCACGTCAGTGCGGATGGTGATTTCCGTACCGCTGGGGATCGTGGAGCGTTGCGCGATCATGGCAGCGGATGGAGTGAACAGAGCGAGCAGAAGCAAAGTGGAGAGTCGTTTCATGTAAACCTCACTTATGGGGGTTTATATCACCCTCAGAGAATAAGATGCCGATCGATTGGCGCCTGTTCGAGGATATTCGGATGGCATCGAAGTACGGTACCGATCGCAGCGAATATTAAGGATGAGTGACCAACGGTTGCGGTAGACTCTTGGCCATGATTCGACAGATTGTGCCGCTGTTCTTTACGACCGACATTCCTGCGACGCTGGCTTACTACAAAGAGAAGCTCGGGTTCGAGTGCCTGGGGACCTGGATGGATCCGCCGCAGTATGCAATTGTGGCGCGGGATCAGCATGCGATTCATTTCCGGTGTGCGGCGCCGCCGACGGCGAATCCGGACAAGTATGACGATGAGCTGCTGGATGCATATCTGCACATTGAAGATGCCGACGCTCTGCACGCGGAATATGCGGAGAAGAGTGTGGAGGTGACACGGGCATTGGGGAATACGCCATGGAACTCTCGGGAGTTTGTGGTGAAGGATTGTGATGGAAGGCTCCTGGCGTTCGGGGCTAGTTTGTAGGCGGTGCTCGTTGGAAGTTCCTCATCGATCGATCCCCGGTCCCCAATTGCGAGGGACCGGGGGCACCCACCCGGCGAGTTTGATCGACAGAGCATCTATTCCCGGTCCGCAACAGCGAGGGACCGGGGGCACCCGAACTGGTGGTGGTCCATTGGGAGTGTTGGGTCGTGTGAGATGATGCACGCTGAACATGTAGTAGGAAGTGAATGGAGGTTGATGAAATGCGAATTGGCTTGATGGTGATCGGATGCGCGTTGTTGAGTGCAGGCATTGCGGCGAACGCGGCTAAGGCGAAACCTGCTCATGCGGAGCTGAAGAATGCGCAGGGAGCGACGGTCGGGACGGCGAAGTTTACGCCGGCTGCGAACGGCGTGAAGGTAAGTGTAAAGGTATCGCAGATGACTCCGGGTGAACACGGCATTCATATCCACACCGTGGGGAAGTGCGAGGCGCCTGCGTTTACAACGGCAGGAGGACACTTCAATCCAACCGGGGCGCATCATGGTGCGAAGAATTCGCAGGAGCCGCATCCGCATGTGGGCGATCTGGACAACCTGAATGTTGGAAAGAACGGGAAGGCGAGCGCGACGTTCATGATCTCCGGAGCGACGCTGGAAGATGGGCAGAACTCGCTGTTTCATGAAGGCGGGACGGCGCTGGTGGTCCACGCGAAGGCGGATGACCTGATGTCGGATCCTTCGGGGAATTCGGGTGATAGGGTGGCTTGCGGGGTGATTGAGAAGTAGCGAGTAGTGGATATGAGATAACGGGCGAGAGGTTAGAGACAACTCTCGCCATTCTGAAGAATTCTATGAGCCGGCTCAATTGCCGGCTTTGCTTTTTCGCAGGAACGTGGCACTGGCGTTTGCTGCGCGTGGGTGACTGAGGATTTTGACTTCGTGCGCCGCGGCTTTTATAAATGTGGATGTCATCGAAACTCATTTCATGACAGCCTTGCTGCCCGGAAACTGGGTGGTTTCAGGTACAACCTCAATCGTCAGGATGCTCGGGAAGGCGGTGTAAATCCGCCACTGCCCCGCAACTGTAAGCGCTCCCACTTTTGAAAGAAGGGGGACTTGGCTGGAGCGATTCCGCTCAACCACTGGAGTTCGGCTCCGGGAAGGTTACAGCCCAGGAAAAGCGCGAGTCAGGAGACCGGTCCTCGACGCTCAACCCTTGCTCAAGTTCCGAGGGGAACGGAGGAGCCTTCCATGCTGTTGTGCTTGCTGCACCGATTCGAGCATGTCATTTTCGGCCGAGGTATTTCGCGGCTGTTCGCATCCATTCTTATTTTGTTCAGCGCGGCAGTCGTCGAGGCTGCGTCCATTCGTGGTGTTGTTACGGACGCTTCGGGAGCGCGCGTGACGGGCGCTGCGGTGCAACTGATCATGAACGGATCAGTTGTGGGTTCGGCGGTGTCCGGGGCGGACGGAAGTTTTCAGATCCTGACGGGACACAAGGGACGGTTTTATCTGGTTGTGTCGGCCGCGAAGTTCAGGCAGATGGAGACGCCGGGATTCTACGCGGGCCAACTGGACAGCATCGAGCGGAGCATCGTGCTGGAGCCGGAGTGGGTGCACGAGTCGATTGTTGTGACGGCCACCGGTACTCCCACGCCACAGCGGCAGACCGGAGCGGCGACGAGCGTGATCGGTCCGCAGGAACTTGAGCTGAGTACGGATCTGGCGAGCGCTCTGAGGCAGATGCCGGGGACGTCGGTTGTGCAGGCAGGGCAACGCGGGAGCCAGACCTCTCTGTTTGTGCGCGGGGGCGATTCAGACTCGAATCTGGTGATGGTGAATGGCATCAACGCCGGCGATCTGGGTGGGCGGTTCGACTTCGGGCCACTGACGACGACCGGAATGGAGCGCAGCGAAGTTTACCGTGGGCCGAACTCCAGCCTGTATGGTGCGGATGCCGAGAGCGGAGTGGTGAATGTCGCGACACAGCACGGCACCACTGATTTTCCGTCGCTGATTTTTCACGGGGACTGGGGAAATTTTCAAAGTTCGCACGAGGATCTGACGGCGGCAGGTACGTTCGGGAAACTAGATTATCTGGGCGCATACAGCTGGATGCAGACCGATAACGATCTGCCGCGCGATCCGTATCACGCGGGAACCGTTGCAGCGAATGTCGGTCTGGCTCTTACTGGATCAACGCAGTTGCGCGGGACATTGCTGTACGGCGTGGATGCGACGGGAGTGCCGGGGACATGGGAATTCCACCAGATTGCAGATAACGCGACGGAGAAGGATCAGGATCTCTACATCAGCGGATCGATTGATAACCAGACCACGCCGGACTTCCACAACATGGTGCGGTATGGCGCAACGCGTAAGCGTGAGCAGTTCAATCTGTGGGAGGCTAGCGGAACGCTGCAGACGTACGACATGTTCGGGGATCAGGCGTACTTCGGCAACAACGTGACGATTACCGGAGCGAACGGCTATTCGGCGACCGGGCAGGCGATGCTGGATTTCCCGGGAGATTATCCGCAGGGGCATCAGTTGGTCTCGAATCGGGATGCATTGATCTATCAGGGGAACTACACGGTCACTCCTCACCTGATGGCGCAGATTGGTTTTCAGTTTGAGAATGAGCGCGGGTCGGAGCCGGGGAGCCTGTACTATCCGCCGGTAGAGCGGACGAACTATGACTACCGAGCCGCTGTGCATGGGGACTTCAAGAGCCGGTTGTTCTACACGCTAGGCGGCGATCTTGAGCACTATTCGCTGTTCGGTGTGCAAACGACTCCGCGGGCGGGCGTTTCGTTCTATGCTCTGAAGCCGCGGAGGGGAATCTTCAGCGGGACGCGGGTGCTTTTCAACTTCGGCGATGCGGTGCGCGAGCCTTCGCTGACTGACGAATTCTATTCTCTCTACAAGTTTCTGAGTCTGAATGGCGGGCAAGACACGATCGCGCAGATGCATATCTCGCCGATCCAGGCGCCGACAGCTCGGACCTATGAAGGCGGAGTTGAGCAGTCACTGGCGAGCGAACATCTCATATTCAAGGCGAGCTTCTTTCACAACCAGTTTGGTCGTCAGATCGAATACGTCGGTTGGAACCTGATTCCGGCGTTGCTGCCGAATCTTTCGCAGGAGCAGCAGAAGGCACTCGAACAGCAGTTGCAAAACGATTTCGCCTACGAATTAACCCTAAACACGGAGGCGTTTCGCGCGATGGGTGTTGAAACGACGATGGAGAGCGGTATTGGGCGCTATCTCTTTCTTCGCGGCGGATACACGTATCTAGATGCCGTGATTCAGAGGTCGTACACGAACGATGATGTGGACCTGCTGGGGCCGGTGCCGACATATAACGGAATTCCGGTGGGAACATATTCGCCCCTGGTGGGAGCGCGGCCATTCCGGCGGCCTCCGCATACGGGGTTCATTTCGGCAAGCTACTCGCGGAGCCGTGTGACGCTGCTGTTCAACACGGCATTTGCAAGCAGAGCGGATGATTCGACATTTCTAGGCGGGGAAGATCAGACCGGCGGAAACAGTCTGCTGCTTCCTAACCGGAATCTTGATCACGGGTTTGCAAAGGTGGATCTGGGTGGAAGCGTTCGTCTCCGCGACTGGGTGAGCGCGTATGCACAGGCCGAGAACTTGACCAACAATCAGCACATCGCGCCAATTGGATTTGTAAGCTTGCCGACGAGTGTGCGTGTGGGATTAAAACTGCAATGGGGCAGGGAGAAACCAAACGTGACGCCCTCCGCTCGGCGATAGGGTTGTATGAATGAATCAGAAAAGGCAAGGCCGGCTCAACGCCGGCTTTTCCTTTTTGTCCGGTTATTTTGGAAGCTTGCAGCGGTGCGCCCGCATCCAAGACAAAGTGCGGTTAAATGGGGTTCAAAATGGCCGCGCTTATAAGATGTAACTTGTAGAAAAGAAAGTAAATTAACTTAAACCGCCAGAGCCTAGCAATACGCGACTTCCTTCCTCCCCCGGCGCTGGCAAGACAGGAGTCAATGTGAGAAAGCATTGCATGGAAGGATTGCGCCTATTCAACTTTTTTCTGGAAGTGCTCAATGAATGGGGCCTTGCAGAAACAGACCGGCAAGCGGTTGAGATGTTGCCTCTGGGTCCGGTAAAGCTTAAAGAAATTTCTCAGGCCGCGCGGCGGACAGACGGGATACACATCATCGCCCGCCGTGCCTTTGCAGAGCATATAGCGAGCTGCCTTATTTGCAGCCGGCACCTGGTGGAGGTGTAGGGAAACGTGAGACTGAAATTGAAGTTTGCTTTCCCGGTCCCCAAAGGCGAGGGACCGGGGGCACCCGGCTTCGGAGGAAAGCAGATCCTTCGCTTACCACCCCCAACCTCCACCCCAACGACCAAGACCTGTCGTTGGGGACCCCGGTGGTGAAAATGCTCGGGGCCCCGTGCGCTCAGGATGACAGCCTCTTCTAAAGACTAATTTGCCTAGACTAAAACTCGAGGCGCATGCCTAGCTGGATGCGGCGCGGGGGACCGACGGAGGTGACGTCGCCGAAGGTGGGCGAGGTCTCAACGGTGTCTACGCTGTAGGGGTTTTCATGATTCAGGAGGTTGAAAGCCCCTGCTGAGAAGCCGAGGCGGGGGGCTTCCTCGTCATGGTTCGCCGTGATGGGGAAGTCGTGCCCCCAGCGCAGATCGAGGTCGACGTAGGAGGGCAGAGTTTCGGAGTTACGCTCGACGCCGTCGGGACGCGTATTGAAGAGGCTATCGCCATAGTCGTCGGTGCCCGTGGTGATGGTCCAAGGCCGGCCGGTGTTGGCGAAGATGCCTGCGGCAATGTTGTAAATGCTCTTGGGATTCACCATTGCGTACATGCTGACGCGATGGCGGCGATCCCAGTTGGAGCGGCCCCACTCGTCGTTGGGCGCGTATTGGTTCTGCGGAAACCAGCCGATGCCGTTGGTGTTTGAGTCGTAGTGTGAAAAGGTGTAGCGGCCGAAGCCCGTGAAGTATTTGTTGACGCGTCCGCGGAACGAGACGTCGAGGCCGCTACCTTCGAAGAATCCTTCAGGCTGCATCTGGCGAATGATTCCGAAGTTGGGATCAGGGCGCTCAGCGTATCCGGACTCTGGCGTGGGGGCGTTGATGTCGACAGAGCGGAACTCGTGAATGCCGCGCGCGGAGTAGGCACTGACCACGGCGGTTGCCTTCTCGCCGATCTGGCGCTCGATGGATAGGCCATACTGCATCTGGTAGGGAATAGCGGCGTTGGGTGCGAGCTGTGCGAGGTTGGCGGGCTGCTCGGTAACGGCAGTGCAGTCGCTGACGGGAACGCAGCCTGTGACGGGCTCATCTGCAGGATCGAGGGAGATGTTTACGGCGCGACGGCGAGCATTTTCATAACGGACGAGATCGAGGATAGGGCCGGAGCCGAACCGATCGTAGTAGATTCCGCCACCACCGCGGAGGACGGTCTTTGAATCTTCATCGATGACGTACGCGAAAGAGACGCGAGGCGCGAAACCGAGACGCTTTTCTGCGAGGAAGTTTTGCCAGTCGTAGCGAATGCCGGGCGTGATGGAGAAGCGGTCGTTGATCTTCCACTGGTCCTGGATGAAGGCGCCCATTTCCTGCTGGTGGTAGATGAAGTGCGTGTCCCCGGTGTTCTGCGAAAAGGCAGAGGGGCGGTTGTCGATGTAGTTGTCCAGCGCGCTGGCGGCTACGGAGCCGTCTGAGTTGAGCGTGGGGCCAAAGGTGTAAGAGCCAAGGGCGTTGGTGTTGTCGTTGTAAGCGCGGCGGCTGATGTGAGGCGCGCCCGCACCGAATTTGATGGTATGTCGGCCGCGCGACCAGGTGACCATGTCGTTGATGCGGAAATTGTATTCAGTGCTGAGGTAGTCACTCTGCGCGGAGCCACCGCTGAAGTCGCCGGCAACGTTGACGCGCGGAGCTTCGACGACGTTGGTGTGACGATTCATGGTGTGTTCGCCTACTACGGAGAACTGATTGAGCAAGATGGGCGAGAGCGTCGAGTCGAGGTGGATGACGGTGTCGTCTTCGTGCCAGAGGCCGTTGTATGCGGCACTGGCCAGTGTCTGTCCGCCGACGCCCTGATTTTGCCCGGTCCACTCTTCGTAGCTGTACTGCGCATAAGCGGAGTGTTTATCGCCGAACTGGTGAGCGAGACGGGCGCTGAATTCTGTGTCGCGGTTGGGAGTGGGAACGTTGGCCTGAAGTAGACCGGTGGGATTATCCGGTGTAGGAACGACAACGGCATTGACGACGGAGTTCAAGTCCTCTTCGGCGCGGCTGAAGCTGCCGAGGAAGCTGCTTCTCTTTGAGGAGAAGACCGGGCCGGTGACGTGGCCTTCGTAGATGCGTCGCTGCTCGTAGGGCTTTGAGGGTGCGAGGGCGTTCTGCGCGTTGAGGGAGTTGTCGCGGAATGAAAAATTGAATTGGCCGTGGTATTTGTCGGCAGCGGACTTGGTGATGACCTCCATCTGTCCGCGACCGGGCCAATAGTAGCGCGCGGAGTATGGATCCTGGTTGATGCGGACTTCCTGAACGGCGGAAGGAGAAACTGGCGAGCGATTGGCTTCGACGCCATCGACCATGAGGCCGGAGCCGCCGGTGCCGGAGGCGCTGTCGTCGAGGAATGCGCTCATGGCTCCGATGTAGTCGTTGTCGAAGATCGGGAGCTCTTTGAGTTCGTTCGAAGTAAGAACGGCGGAGTCGTGGTTTTCTTCGGAGGCAGTCAGGTCTTCGTCTGTATCACCATTGACGCGGACGTTGGTTGCGACGGCCGCTATGGGCAGAGTGATATGAAGCGGCGCTGCAAGTACATGCGCGGCGGGCGCTGCCAGAACGACGTTCGGCTTGATGGTGACAGGGAAGTGCACAGTCTCAAAGCCAGGCTCGGAGATGACAAGAGTGAAGATGCCGGGGTGCGGCGCAGCCATTTGGAAGTTGCCAACGCCGTCAGATGTGGTTGTGCCAGCGACAGCGCCGTCAGCGTCGACGAGGTTGACCTGAGCATTGGGAACAATCGCGCCGGTGGGGTCAGCTACGACGCCGTGAACTGTATTAGAGGGCTGAGATTTGGCGTCGGAGTCATTGGTTGTGGCGGAAAGGACAATGGAACAGGACAACAGCGCGACAGCCAGGGCAGAAAAGCGCAACATGCAAAAGTCCTCAGCAGATTTACTTCAGAATTTCTCCGTCGATTCGGAGACGACCTTGCCACTTGCGAGAAATCAGGACTGTGATGGTGCGAAGCGATTACGTCATCGCATCGGAACGCGGTAACAGTCCCTTGACAAATCCAGCGTTATAAATCGATTTTCGCAGGAGACAAAGCTGCTGTCCAGTCTACGGGAGAGTCGACGAGAATGTCGGGTGGAATTAGTTCGAGACTGCCAGGTGCGAGACCGAAGGTGCAACCGATAGACCATGCACCGGCGTTGCGAGCGGTCTGAACGTCGACCTGACTGTCTCCGATCATTACGGTCTCTTCCGGCTTTGCATCGGCTTCTTTCATTAAGGCGAGAAGGCCTTCGGGGTCGGGCTTCTTGGTGACAAAGCTGTTTCCGCCATAGATGCTCAGAAAATAAGGGGCGAGGCCGAGGGCTTCGCAGATGGCCTGCGCGGGGCGGACAGGTTTGTTGGTGAGGACGGCCATTGCTCGCTGCGGCGAGGCATTGCGCGGAGGCATCTCGAACTGGTCGTGAACTTTGTGGAGGGCGTCGAGGGCTTCGAGGACGCCTTCATAGGCGTAGGTGTAGTCGAGCTTGTGCTCGCGGTAGTAGTCGAGGAAGTACTTGTAGGCTTGGGCGAGGAGGTCTTCGGTGGACTCGACTCCGTCGTCGGCGGCGAAGGCGCGGCGGACGAGGGTGAGGGCTCCGTTGCCGATGTAGGTAGCGATGATCTCGTCGGTGAGATGTGGGCGGTTGAATCTTTCGAGGGTGGCGTTGACGGAGTTGCAGAGGTCCTGTGCTGAGTCGATGAGGGTGCCGTCGAGATCGAAGACGAGGAGTTTGAGACGGTCCACGGGCACAGGACGGAGGATGCGGATCATGAGGCTAGTTTAACGGGCCTTCTCGGAGGAATGTCGTCGCGGAGTCGGGCATAGAGGCAGAAGCAGATCCTTCGTTTACCACCCTCAACCTCCACCCCAACGACGAAGACCTGTCGTTGGGGACCCCGGTGACAAAAACGCTTGGGGCTCCGTGCACTCAGGATGACAGCAGCAAGGCAACTATGCGACGCGGATGTTAGCGATAGATGCGGCCGTTGATCTGGACGCTGGAGCAGGCGGGGCAGAAGCGGATGGAGTTGCGGCAGGTGAAGGCGGTGTAGTCGGGCTGAAGCCACAGGTGGAGGCCGAGCCAGCACATCAACGCGCGCAAAGGATTGGGGTCGGCGTCGGCCACGGACCACATCCGTTGCAAGCTTCGCGCAAGCTGTGCTTCTTCGGGATGGGCGTCGTTCCAGAACATCGGACAATCCTTAACTGATTTAGACACCGGATGCAGGGAAAAGATTCTCTGTATGAATGGTTGAAGCGGAGAGCGTAGCAAGACGTTTTGTCACACAAGAAAGTAGCGAGCCAGCGTCGCTTCGCGCGATAGCAAGTCAGAGTTGGGGGAGTAAAAAGGCAGGCGAGACCTTCCCAGGAGGAAGAACATTTGAGGGCCTCGCCTGAGGAACGAATTGTTGCTACTTCTTCGCAGAAGGTAAAGGCCACCTAGACCCCCTGCGAACTTGTCAATCAGGGGCTGAAGCCCCTGATCAGATGCTGAGTTTCAGTGAACGCGAACGTCGCCGGATCCGGTCTCCATGCGCACGGTGGGACCGCCGCCGCGGATTTTGCCTACCGTATGGTGACGATCGAAAGAGCCCTGCACGGTCATCTCTGGGTCGGAGTGAATGCTGCCGGAGCCGGTGGAGGCGTCGAGGTTGAAGCCGGTGTTGCCGGCCCAGAATTCGATGGAGCCGGAGCCCGTTTCGAGCTTCCAGTCAGAGGCCGGTGTTCCCCAGACCTTGATGTCACCCGAGCCGGTACCTGCGCGGAGACCGCCATGAACGTTCTTCAGTTCAACGCTGCCGGAGCCGGTCTGGACCTTGACGTCACCCTGGCCTTCCGCCTGTTCGACGTGGATATCGCCGGAGCCCGTGTTGGCAGTAAAGCCGTTCTGGAGGCCGGTGGCGAAGATGCTTCCGGAGCCGGTGCTAAGCTTAGCGTTTTCTCCGACGCCGTCATCCTTGATGTCGCCCGAGCCGGAGTTGGCTTCGAGGTAGGAATTTGCCGGTGTCTCGATGTCGTAGTCGATGCTTATGTTGTGGTAGTTCTCGTGGCGCTGGCCGATGCGAATGATGTTGCCGGTCTGGTCGATCGGCGGATTCTTGGCAATCTCCTGCACTTTCTCGTCGTTGCCGCTACCCCAATTGGACTTGACGTGGCCGAAGATGTGGACACGATCGCTGGAGCCGTGGGTGATGTGAATGTGTCCCGAGCCGGTGGAGACTGCGAGCTCCACATGGCCGTTGACCGTGAGGTTGCGCTCGAAGGTGGCTTCGCTGGCGAAGACGGGAACCGCTGCGAAGGCCAGGGCTGCTGCTGCTAACGCAAAATGCTTCATCTGTTCCTCGATTCAACTGCGTGTATGCGGTCAGGTACGGAGTTCTGCTCGTTGTGGTTCCCGGCTTGTGCGATTCCTGACCTGGTTGAGCAATGGTGCAAAGGACGTCGTTTATTGGGGGAGGGCCAAACAAATCTCTACGATGGGATAGGGAGCATGCGTGTTGCCAAACAGCCCGAAGTATGGCAAGGCCCTTGTTTTGTTGAATTCACGGGTGCGACGGTGGCTTGGGTTGCGAGAGAGCTTTGTCCACTTGCGGACACCTTTGTGCGGGTGCGAACAGGCGACCAGACCGAACTTATGAACGAAATGAAAGCGGGTCTCGGCACATATTCTCCCGGGTGCTAGAAGGATGACGAATGAGAGGCGGTGGGTGTTAACGGAAAGTCTGAATAAACCCGCTCATCGCCGATGAAGCTAGCGATGAACGGGGCACAGCTTCGGATCAACGCCCCACGATGAACTAGAAGCTCTTACTGCTGGAGCACAACCTGGTCGCCTTCCTTCAGGCCTTTGACGATTTCGGTTTGTGAGCCGTTGGACAGGCCGATGACAACTGCAACTTTGTGCATGCCTTCTTTCTGGCTCTTGTCAGGGACCTGGACGAAAGCATTTTTCTGGGCGTCGTAACTGACGGCATTCTCAGGGACGGACAATACGCCCTTGTGTTCGTCTAGCATGATTTCGGCGTTGGCGGTCATGTTGGCTTTCAGCTCGCCGGTGGCGTTGTCGATGCTGACGCGCACTTCGAAGGTGGTGACGTTGTCTTTCTCGACACCAAGAGGTGCGATCTTCGTGACTTTGCCGTTGAAGACGCGATCGCGAAAGCTCTCAACCTTGATGCGAGCGGGCTGGTTCATGTAAACGTGAGCGATGTCGGCCTCGTCGACCTTACCCTGCACGTAGACCTGATTGACGTCGCCTTCGGTCATGACGAGTGTGGCTGTTGAGCCGAGCACGAGGATGGAGCTGACGGCGTCGCCCATTTCTACGTCGCGGGAGAGGATCACGCCGTCCATGGGCGCCACAATGGTGGTGTATGCGAGTTGCTCTTCAAGCTGCTTCAGGCTGGCCTTGCTTTGCGCTACCTGAGCGCGGGCTTGTTTGAGCTTGGCCGTGTCGACGCCTATTTGGGCTTTGGATGAGTCACGCTTCGTGAGCGCGGCCAGGTAGTCCCGGTCAGCGTCGTCAAGAGCCTGCTTGCTGACGATGCCTTCTTTGGCCATCTGCTGATTGCGCTCGAGCTTGGCTTTATACATGGGCAGGTCGGGAGCGGACGCGTTCACTTTGTCCTGCTCGATGTTGGCTTCGTAGGTGGAGACGTTGGCTTCGGCGGCGGCGAGTTGGGCGCGCTGCGCTTCAACCTGGGCGAGGATCTCCTGCTGATCGAGCTGGGCTAACGGTTCACCCTTTCTGACTTTGCGGTTGATGTCGACGTAGAGCTTCTCGACGATACCGGAGGCCTTGCTTTTGACTTCAACTTTGGTGATGGGCTGGATTTTGCCGGTGGCGACGACCGAGCGGGCTACGTCACCGCGCTGCACCTTGGCGATGCGGTTGGGATCGATATTCGCGGTGCGGACGAGGCGCGCGGCCCCAACGCCGATAACGACGATGACGAGAAGCACGACGGAACCAATCCAGATCCAGATCTTTTTGCTTTTGCGCGATGCCATGGAGCACCTCCAAGCCAACTGGAGCTATTTCGCTCCTCGAGGGTACGAATTTAGGTATGAGTTCGCTGGCCCGTTGCAGACAAATACGGAAGCGGAGTTCGTTCGGTTCCGGTGATTTTGCGGAGTGTGATCTGAAGCACGGTTCCGCCTGATCCAAAGTTTCGGCGTGACGAGGCACCCCCAGTCCCTAAATGCGATTAACCTTCGACAAGCTTATGCGGGCACCCGGAATGCTGGGACAATCACATATGATGGACGTAATCCAACCATGAAGCACTGCGGCATCCGTTCTGTGTCTTCATTGCAGTAGAGGCCGATGATACAAGTGAAGACCCCGAAGGTGGAGCTGTTTGATACCAGCCTTCGTGACGGGCTGCAGCAGCCAAATCTTGAGATCTCAGTACCCAGCGCTGTACATCTGCTGCAGCGGATGGGGTCGTTTGGCGTTCATTTTGCTGAAATCGGGTTCGCGGGCGCAAACCAGTTCGTGGTGGATCTGACACAGGGGCTGGAGCGCGTAGATACCGGCGCGACGAAGCTGGCGCTGTTTGGGCGCACGCGAGGGAAGGGCGTCAAGGTCGCGGAGTGGCCGGATCTCGAGTTCATCGCGAAAAGGAAGCAGCGCGTTCCGATTGCGGTGATCGTCGCCAAGTCACGGCTGCTGGACGTGGAGAAATCGCTGGAGTCGACGGCGGATGAGTCGCTGCTGATGGCGAAAGAGTCGGTGGACTATCTGCAACAGCACGGGCTTGAGGTGTTCGTGGATTTCGAACATGCGATGGATGCGTGTTGCGGGCGGCGGGAGAACGGCGCATCCTGCGATGCGGAGTTCAACCAGCGAAGCCAGGATTATTTTGAAAGACTGACGCGGCAGTGTGTGGAACAGGGCGTGAGCCGGATCGTGATCTGCGATACGAATGGCGGAGCGAGTCCGGAAGAGGTCGCGCGGGTTTTTGGGCGACTGGGAAAGGACTTTCCAGGAGCGAAGTTCGGGTTTCATGGACATACAGATCGCGGGCTGGGTGTCGCGAATTCGCGGGCTGCGATTCTGGCGGGAGCATTGCAGGTCCAGGGAACGCTGCTGGGGACGGGCGAGCGCTGTGGGAACGTGAACCTGACCACGGTGATTGGCGGAATGCAATTGCGCGATGAGGCGCAGTTTGTTTCGCCGCAACAGCTTGTCGGTTTGACCAGCCTGGCGCATTCGGCGTACGCGTCGTTCGGTCTAGAGGCACCGCACAGTGCTCCGATTGTTGGCATGGGTGCATTCGGGACATGGGCCGGGATGCATGGAAGCAGCGAACGAAAGAATCCGGGTGCATATTTGTGGTGCGATCCTGCGAAGGTTGGCGCAAGCCCGGTGATTGGCGTCAATCGGCAGTCGGGGCGCGCGAATGTGATGCTGCTGGCGCAATCGATGGGGCTGACGCTGAACTCGGAGCAGGCGCAAAGTCTCATTGACGCGAACGAAGCGATGATTGAGGGCGGGGGATTCACGGCCAGCGAAGTGTCATTCCGGCTGGCGTGTATTAAGGCTCTTGGTCAGCATAAGAATCGATTCGGGGTGCGAAGCTGGCGGGTCTTTGATGAGTCGGATGAGATCGGGAACCGATTTGTTCAGGCGTTTATGACCCTCTCGGTTGGCGAGGCGAAGCTGGCGACCTCACGGGCTGAGGGTGCAGGTCCGGTAGATGCGTTGACGAAGGCCATGCGCAAAGAACTGGACAAGTGGTATCCGGCACTGGCGGAGATGCGGCTGGGCACATTCACGGTGACAGCGCTTGATGTGGCAGCGCAGGACTCGGCGGCGCATGTGCGCGTGACGGTGAGCTTTCACGCGGACGGACATGAGCCGTGGGTGACGGCGGGCGTCAGCAGCGATTTGAACCAGGCGGCGCTGAACGCGATTATCGACGGGTTTGATTATTGGTTGGGGAAAAACGAGACGTAGGAGATGTGACTGCAGTCCCTACGGGACTGTTTAATGTGGGTCGGAGTCTTCCCCCACGCTGAAGCGCGGGGCTAATGAACACTGCGCCTCCGGCGCGGTCTTCCCGCGTCCAAGTGCGAAGTCCCTTTGGCGGGCTCAGGACAGGCTCGTGGTACTCAGTGGGGCTTGTCGAACATACAGATTCAAGCGAGGTACAACTTTCAGGTAGCTTCGGTTGTTCCGGAGTGGGATGGGGCTCGGCTGAAGGGCTGGGTAGAATCCTAACTTCAAGGACGAACGATGAGCTCTGACAGACATCCAGCGCCAGGCCCGACGATTAGAAAACCGAATGGACAGTGGACTTTCTACGTGTTTCCTAACGGGCAGCAGCGGGAGGCGGGATTGTTTGAGACAGAAGCCGCTGCACAGATGGCGCGATTCAATACGCTTCTGCGGTGGGGCTCGAATGGGGAGAAGTATCCTTCGAGCGCTCTAGGCTCTGAGAAGGCCGTACGGTCGTTCGACTAATCAGCAGTTCTGATACTTCCAGTTGCGTTGTTTGCCTTCGGCAATCCATTCGACGGCCTGGGCGATGCGCTTGTCGCGCGTCTCTTCGCGTTTGGCTTCGGCAATCCAATCCACGTACTCGCGTTTGCAGCTGGGGCTGAACGCCTCGTAGACGGCCGACGCCCGCTTGTTCTTTTTAAGAGCGGCTGCGAATTCGGGTGAGGTTTTGGGAGCGGGCTTCGGCGCTTTCACGACCTTGTTGCGAGCGGCCATGATGCTGGTGTGCTCGCCGCTGTCGATGAGGGCTGAGGATTGGCGAATCCAGCCGAGCATTTGTTTCTCTGCGGGCAGGTCCTTCACGGAAGTGATCTTGCCGAGGCTGCCCATGCCGCCGTCCTGAACGACGTTTGCTTCGCGGAGTGCGGCACCGATCTCTTCGCCCCAGAAGCCGAAGCTGCAGTGCTGCTTGAATGCAGCCATGTGGCCGAGGATGGTGCCGCGATAGAGGAAGAACGGGTGTCCCCACTTGATGGCTTCTTCGACGTCGGGATTAGCTTTGTGCATCAGCTTGCGCAGATGAGTGAGGATGGGTTGGGCGAAGGGCTGAGCCTTTTCGATGTACGCGTCGACTTTGGGTTCCGAGTGCTGGGGAGCCATGGCCTGATTGCCTCCGTAGGGGTTTGAGCGGAAGTGTACATGATGGAGCAGCGGGGCTAGCCGCGCTGCGCGCGTGCAGGCGGAGTTAGCGCGCTGCGTGCGTTAGTGACAGCAGGAGGGCAAAGCCGGCGGCGCCGGCAGTGGAGAGAAAATTCACGGCGTCATTGTTTAGCCAGCCGCGGCGTTCGACTGTGGCGCCGAGAAGACTGTCAAAGATCAGGCCGAAGACACCGCCGGCCCAACCGATCACGAAGATCGGGGTTCCGCCTCCGATGGCCCAGCTTCCGGCGGCTGCGACGGCGGCACCGGCGATGATTCCCATGGCTGTGCCACCGAGAGATACTGCGCCATCGGTGCCCGGTTCGGCCTTGCGGAAGGTGGTGATCATGCGGGGATGGCCGCTGAGGACCTGGCCTAGTTCGGAGGAGACGGTGTCGGCTGCGGCTTCGGCAAGTGCGGCCAGACCGAGTGCTAGAGCGGGAGTTGCGTCCGGGACGATGCCGCGGGTGTGAACCCAGCCGTGATCGATGAGCCATAGCTGGACTAGAGGATTCGAGACGAGGGCGGCGATGCCGAGGTTGGCTGCTACCTGTGAGGCTTCGCGACCGGTGCGGCTCTCGGCGGTGCCGAGGCTCTGCTTGTGCTTATGGCCTACGCGCGTGGCGAGCGACGTGAGGATCATGACGACGAGGATGGGGACAAGGGCCGTCTTCCATGGGAGGTAAGGAAAGGATGCGGTTGTTGCGAACATCATGCTGGTGGTGATGGCCATGCCGGCGAGAGCGGCTCCGGCGGTTGCGGAGCGTACTTTGTAGGCGACAAGGCCGAGGAGAGTGCTGAGACCGAGTGTCCAGATGGCGACCTGCGGCGTATGGGTCAACCACCAGCGGGACTCGAGGACGATGTCCGCGCCAACGGCAGGGAAGACGAGGAGCAGGACGGTTTTGGATTGCCACTGGAGATGGTTTCGGGCCACGGTTTCATCGTATCTCTATCCCCGATCCCTGAATGCGAGGGACCGATGACACCAGGCGAATGCAGACCTATCCCAGGTCTCAAAAGCGAGACCTGGGGCACCCAGCCTTCTAGCGATATCTGCTGTTTTAGATGGGATGATCAAACGATTCAGCACTGATGGAGAAGAGGGTTGTCGTTTAGACTCATCTCGGTTCCGGAGTTTGTTATGAAGAGATCGTTTGCAATTGTCACGTTGTTGGGCGTGGTTTTGGCCGGTGCGGGAACTTGCTCTGCGCAGAGTTCCAACCAACTGGTTATTGACAGGAAGGTCGAGACGATTGCGCTCGAGCCTTATGCGCCGAATATTGTGCGCGTGACGCTGAGTTTGCAGCGGGAGAATGCGCTTGCAAAGCCGGGTTATGGATTCGTGGGAATGCCTGACGGCAAGGGCTGGACGAAGAGCGAGACGGACACGAACGATTTTTTCAAGTCGAGCCAGATGGTTGTGGCCGTGGAGCGGTGGCATTCGTCGGGGCAGCCGCCGCTGCAGACACAGGTCGATATTGGGAAGTATTTCGGCGGGTCGACGCCGGGTGCACACATCACATTCTCGACACCGGATGGAACGAAGCTGCTGGAGATGACGGGCTGGGATCAGGCGGTTCCGAATCATAAGGACGGGACTGCAGGCTTAAACAACGATCGCAGGCCGACGGATCCTCCGTTTTTCACGGTAGGCGCAACGTTTGTTTCGCCGGACGATGAGCACTACTACGGGCTGGGCGACAACCACGAGGGTTTTCTGGATCACCGGCATCACGTGGTGCGCTGCTGGAATGACTACCTGGCAGCCGCTGCTCCGACCACATGTGTCCCATTTGTGGTGACGAACAAGGGGTATGGGCTGGTCTGGGACAATCCGTCGAAGACGACGATTGAGCCGGGATTCAATGAGCAGACCAAGTGGAAGTCGGAGGTGGGGGATCGCGTTTCGTTTTTCGTAATCGCGGGAAAGACGGCCGATGAGATCTATGCGGGGTACAAGCTGCTGACGGGGCCGACGCCGATGCTGCCGAAGGCTGCGTATGGATATATCCAGTGCAAGCAGCGTTATGCGAGTCAGGATGAATTGATGTCGGCTGCGAAGGGATATCGCGAACGGCATTTGCCTGCGGATGTGATGGTGGTGGATTGGTTCTATTACACAAAGATGGGCCAGATGGATATGAATCCGAAGTTCTGGCCTGATCCGGTGGGGATGAACAAGCAGCTGCACGACATGGGCTACGAGACGATGATCAGCGTCTGGCCGCGGTTTACGCCGGAGTCGCGATATTTCGATGAGATCCAGAAGAACGGCTGGTTCATTCATACCGCGGATGGGAAGCCAGTCGATGGATTGCCCTATGACCGCGCGGGATCGGATATCGATACGACAAATCCGGATGCGGCGAAGTGGTACTGGAACATTATTCGGGACAACATCCTCAGCAAGGGATTCGATTCGTTGTGGGCGGATGAGACGGAGCCGGACCTGCCGCCAAATGGGGCGTACTACAAGATTGGACCGGGGACGCAGTACTTCAATGTGTATCCGCTACTGCATGTCGGCGCGCTCTACGACGGGTTCCGGCGGGATGTGCCGCAGAAGCGCGCGCTGATTTTGTCCCGCGACGCGTACCTGGGTATTCAGAGCAAGGGTGCGATTGTGTGGTCGTCGGATATCGCGGCGACGTGGGATACGTATCGGCGGCAGATTCCTACGGGGCTGGACTTTGCAGCGTCGGGCGTGACGTATTGGTCGAATGATACGGGCGGGTGGCAGTACCTGCCACGTGAGCATCATCCGGCGCATCCGCCGCTGCTTGATCCGAGTGATGCGCGGGACAATGTGGGCGAGTACGACGACTATCCGGAACTGTACACGCGGTGGTTCCAGTACGCGACGTTTCTGCCGATCATGCGTACGCATGGAAGCAGGAAGTTCAACGAGACGTGGTCGTACGGGAAACAGGCGGAGCCGATTCTGGAGAAATATCTGCGGCTGCGCTATGAGCTGATGCCGTACATCTATTCGCTCGGCTACCACACGTGGGAGACAGGTGCGCCTTTCCTGCGAGCCTTGCCGCTGGATTTCCCGGATGATCCGAATGTTGCGGATTTACGCGATGAGTATATGTTCGGGCCAGCGTTCCTGGTTGCGCCGGTGACGGAGCAGGGAGCGACGAGCCGCAAGGTCTATTTGCCGGCGGGAACGGACTGGTACAACTACTGGACGAACGAGCGCGTGAAGGGCGGGCAGACGGTTGAAGTAGCAGCGCCGATCGAGACGATTCCGGTATTTGTGCGGGCAGGATCGATTGTTCCGCTGGGTTCCAAAGTGGAGAGCACGCACGAGAAGCAGTCGATTGCGAAGGTGCGGGTGTATCCAGGGGCGGATGGGGAGTTCACGCTGTTTTCCGATGATGGAACGACCTATGCCTACGAGAAAGGGGCGGGGTCGGTGACGCGGCTGCGTTGGGATGACGGGAAGAAGAAGCTGACTCATGAGGGGGCTGCTGCGTGGAGCGGGGCTGATTCGGCGATTGTGGAGGTAACAGGCCACTGAGTTGAGGGTTGTCTCGATACCCAGCTGCCTGGCCTGAACGTCTAATGTCCAGCACTCTTACAGGAGCCGTTCAATCTACTGGTATCCGACAGATAAACGGACGGTTGCGATCACGGAGCAGCAACGCGCCGAAGTGCCTGGCTTCGCCCTTGGCTGATTTACAATCGGGAAGGTAGCAGGAAAGATCTGAATGAGTCTTTTTCCCAGAATTTTAGGCCAGTCGTGTGTGCGGCTGGTTCAGGCGAGCCTCGCTTTCGGGGTAGCCTTCGTGTTTGCCGGATGCGGAAGCTCGTACCGGCCGGTCATTACTCCGATCAATCCGTCCGGCCCAGCGGCGCAGCCGATCGGTTACGCTGTCGTCGTTTCATCGACGGCGACTTCGGCTGCCGGGATTGCGACTGTGGTTGACTACGCCGGCGACACCATCATGGTGCAGGCGCCAATCGGGCCAAACCCACAGGCGTTCACCCTGGATTCGACGGGATCGAATGGTTACACGGTGAACAGCGACGGTACGCTGACCAATTTTCAGGTTTCCCAAACGGAACCCCAGGTCAAGGACATCCACTATTCCACTCTGCCTCCGGCGGCACAGACGGTGGGCCTGTTTTCGCCAGGGTCGGGACTCTGGGTTTCCGACCTGAATCAGAACGTGGTCGATGTTCTGGCTCCGTCAACAGCGGCGCAGTCGTTCAAACTGGCGATCCCAGTCGCAACCACTCCCATCAGCGTGGTCGGCTCCGGAACGATAGGCCAGCATGTCTATTCGATCAGCCAGAACGTGCCGTTCGATACGGCGTGTAATGTTTCGCCGACTTCTGTTGGCGCAAACGGAGAAGCGGATGCCCTTGAGGTGACTAGTTTCACGGTCTCTGCGCGTATTCCGCTTGGCAAGTGTCCGGTGTATGGAGTGCAGAGCACAGACGGCAAGCGGTTGTTCGTTCTCAATCGGGGCAGCGACACGGTTACTGTGATCAACAGCCAAAACAATTCGCTCGACCAGTGCACCCCTTTCACCAATCAAAACGGGCAGCCGGTTACCTGCCATCCCAGCCTTCCTCTCTCGACAGCGGCGGGTTTGACAGGAGCGAATGTACCGGCGGTTGCGGGACCTGTATATGCCGAGTACATTGCAGCCACTCAGCAATTGATTGTTGCGAACTACGATGGCGGAACTGTGAGCCTGATCGACGTGAGCCTGGATCAGTACGGGAATGACAGCGCGACGTTTGGAACGACGTTTACGATTCCGGTGGGCAAGAACCCAGCAAGCGTGACTGCGCTGGCAGATGGAAGCCGGGCATACACGGCAGACCAGACTGATGGGACGGTGCACATCGTGAACCTATCGAGTCATACGGTCGAAAAGGTTCTTCAGGTCACGGGCCATCCGCGCACAGTGGTGTCGACGTCGAATTCACTTTACGGCAAGGTTTATGTTGCGTCGCCCGACAGCACATTCCTGACGATTTTGCGGACGGATCAGGACATTGTGGATACCGTGGTTCTGATTCAAGGCAATTTGATCGATGTTCGTACGACAAACCAGAACGGCGTGCGAGGCAACGTGAACATCTCGAGCCGGATTCCGGGCGGGGGCCAGCCTTGCTATCGGCCGGGGACAGAGGGATCACTGGCAACCTGCCAGGCGATTCGGTAGTGAACAAGTAACGGCAAAGGCCATCCCGGATTGGGGTGGCCTTTGATTTTTGCGCGGTACGTGAGAGAAAGTCGTGGCGGGAACCGGCAAAGTTCGACTTGATGTATTGCTAGCTGAGCGGAACGTCGTTGCGAGCAGAGAGCGGGCGCGTGCGCTCGTCATCGCGGGGCGCGTTCTGGTGAACGAGCAGAAGATTGAAAAGCCAGGGGCACCGGTTGCGGCGGATTCGAGTATTCGGCTGCTAGGCGAGGACATGCCCTTCGTGAGTCGTGGAGGGTTGAAGCTGCAGGCCGCGCTCGATCATTGGCATATCGAAGCGAAGGGGCGTTCGTGTCTGGACGTAGGCGCGTCTACGGGTGGATTCACGGATTGTCTATTGCAGCGCGGCGCTGCACACGTGACCGCGGTGGATACCGGGTTTGGGCAGATTGCGATGAAGCTGCGCAATGATGGGCGTGTCCGGCTTGTAGAGCGGACGAATGCGAGGTTTCTTGCTCCGAGTGCGCTTGCTGAAGCCGGGATGCCAGCGTTGACTCTGCTGGTGATGGATGTTTCGTTTATCTCGGCGACGCTCGTAATCGCGCCGGTGTTTGCGGCTGCGCCAGCTCTGAATGAGGCGGTGATTCTTGTGAAGCCACAATTCGAAGCTGGGCGGGGAAACGTGGGGAAGGGCGGAATTGTTCGCGACCCTGAGATTCACAAGATGGCGATCGAGAAAGTCGCGAGCGCGGTTACGGAGCAGGGCTGGCAAGTGGTGGAGACGATTCCGTCCCCGATTACCGGCACTGAGGGGAACGTGGAGTTTTTGCTGTACTCGAGAAGGCAGCCACTGGCTCCAGCTTTTAGCTGCGAGCCCGTCCTAGGCCCGTAGCTAGTAGCTGGAACCGGAAAGCGAAGGTAGCCCGTTTACACTGAGAGCGCATGATCTCTGTCGCGGTTGTTTGCAAGCCGAGAAAGCCTGAACTTGCGCAGTTGCTGCCCGAACTTGTTGACTGGCTGCGGAAGCATGACTACGATCCGCTGCTTGATCACGAGGGCGCCAGTTATACGGATGCTGCACCAGCGGTTGACCGCACGGATCTTCCTGCACATAAGCCGGGTCTAGTAATTGTGCTTGGCGGCGATGGGACGCTGCTGTCGGTTGCGCGAATTTTTGCGGCGACAGGTACTCCAATTCTCAGCGTCAACCTGGGATCGCTCGGGTTTCTGACTGAGGTTCGGCTGGGTGATCTCTACAACACGCTGGAGAGCTGGTGCTCAGACTGCCACACGCTGGATGCGCGGCATATGCTGCATTCCGAAGTACGGCGGGATGGCGCTGTCGTGCGCACATTTGAGTCGCTCAATGAGGTTGTGGTTTCGAAGGGCGACATCGCGCGCATGGGCGAGTTTGCAGTGGAGCTGAATGGCAAGAGCGTCGCTCACTTTCGCGCTGACGGAGTGATTGTGTCGACGCCAACGGGGTCGACCGCATACACGCTTGCGGCGAACGGGCCGATTCTTACGCCGGATGTGGATGCGCTGGTAGTTACTCCGATTTGCCCGCACCTGCTGACGCTGCGCCCGATCGTGGTGCCAGGGGAGGCATGCGTGAAAGTGCGCGTCGAAGGAGTTCCGACACAATGCCTGCTCACCGTGGATGGGCAGATCGGATTTGAATTGCACGTGGACGATGAGGTGATCTGCCAGCGTTCGGCCTACACGGTGAACCTGGTTCGCATCAGCGAGAGCGGATTCTTCGAGGCACTGCGCAGCAAGCTGAGCTGGGGCGAGCGCTGAGGCTTAGGGATGTAGCTCGTCAAGGAATACTTTTGCTTTTTCAGCAAGCGTGTGCGCACCGTTGATATCGCCAGCGGTGAGCGCCTCACGAGCCTGCTTGATGAACTCGCGAATCTGAGCAGCGGTCTTCTGTTCCTGGTCGTTCAATTTGCGCGTGATTCCGTTCAGAGCTTTTTCTGTCTGCTCAATGGAGGCGTCGGCAAGTTGCCTCTGGTTTGTGGGGTCGCCAGTTCCAAGATTTCCAGCCGCCGAAACCATAGGTGCTGGCCCAGCGGAAGCAACCTGCGTGCTGTTATTCGGTGGCCGGTGATGCTTCGGCGGCTTTTTAATGGGCTCCGGTGGCGGAGCAATCTGCTGTTGGATTGGCTGCTCAGGGATGGTCACAACGGGCGGAGTGATGCTCGTCTGGGCAGGCTCCGGCTTGATCGAAGCAGTGTCCTCGATTGGCGGCGGCAACGGCTGATTCTGCGCTACCTGGGACTTGCGATGAAAGCACCCAGCAAGCAGAAATGGCAACAGCCATGCAGCGCTTCTTGCGCCGAGCTTCATGTTCCCAACCCCTTTGTCTCTTCCACTTGTGCCGGCTGCAGATGCCGACGTCCCCATTCCGTGGCTGCGAGTGGAATGCGCAGGAAGAACTCCGTACCACGGCCCACCTTCGATTGTACGTCGACGCTACCATGGTGCAACTGCAAAATACGGTAGGTCATGGCCAGGCCGATGCCGCTGCCGCCGCTTTTGGTGGTGAAGTAGAGGTCAAAAATTTTCTCGCGGATTTCCGGTGGAATCCCGACGCCCTCATCGGCGATGCGCAGTACCGCCATTCTGCGTTCTTCTTCGAGGATCACGCGAAGAGTGCCGCCATCAGGCATTGCCTGCGCGCCATTGAGGGTGACGTTGAGTACCGCTTGCTTCAACAAGTCTGCGTCGACGTTCACGATCAGCGACGTCTCCGGAAGCCGGCTTTCAAGCCTTACGTTGCGAGTGGTGAGTTCGTCGGATGCGAGCGCGAGAACATCTCCAACAATTCGTCCGAGATCCTGCTCGCGAAGCTGCAGTTCGACCGGCCGCGAGAAATCGACCAGGGTCTGGACGACGCGGTCGAGACGATGAATTTCTGAGTCGATGACATCGAGATGCCTGGTGGCGGGCGCGTGATCCTGGCCGAGTTTGTTTTTCAGCAGTTCGAGATGGACGACGATAGCATTGATTGGGTTCTTTACTTCATGGCCTACACCAGCTGTGAGGCGGCCGATTGCGGCCATGCGGCGAGAGAGCTCGAGCTCTGATTCAATTTCCTCAACGGACTCGAGATCGTGGAGGGTTACGAGAGCTCCCAGGCCGGTCCGAGTGCGGTCGTCAAATATGAAGTCCACGGAAGCCTGAAGGCGGCGTCCAGATTCGGTTTGTACTTCTTCCTGCACCAGTGTTACTCCCGCATCGAATGCTTCGCGAAGGGTCCGACCGAGTACGGTGGAACGATCGAAGATGTCGCTGGCCTGGAGCCCGAGGATGTTTTCCTTTTCCTTATTGAGAAAGCGCTGAGCAGCTTCAGAAACGAGGACCGCCCTGCCGTCGCCGGTGAAGAGTAGGATGCCGTCCTGAAGGTTTCCGAGGATCTGATCGAGGTTTTCTTTTAGAGCCGAAAAGACTTCTTCTACGTTTCGGATGCGCTGTCCGATTTGTTCGATCTTCGTGGAGACCCTTTCGGGAGTGTCGAGTCTTGGTTCTTCTTCTCCTTCCTGCTTTGGTCCTGCGGGAATTGGAGCAAGAAAATCGAGCTGCATACTGATCTCTTCCATAGGGCGCAAAGCAAGGTTGCTCAGGAGAAATGCGGCAATCAGTGCGGTTCCTGCGGCGAAGGCCATGAGTGTCACGGCCTCCTGCATTGAGGGCTCGTAAACATGTTGCAGAAGCGTGGTTCGCACGCCGACATGGACGTTCAGGAACGGTTCGCCGTTACGGTCCTGCGGAACCACGATGTCGAAGATTTTTCCAGGACCATAGATGTCGCGCATCTTCGTAACCGGGTCAGCAGCAACAAGGTCGCTGTACTTGCGTCTCGAATCGAGGCGGTCAGGACTTCCCGGGAGGGTTGTCAGGATGATGTGGTCTTGTGCGTCCGTGATGGTGATGTCATTGACCGTGAGGGAGTACATCACTGGGGCGTCAATTGCCGCACGCAAAATCTTGCTATTCCGGACAACTTCTGTCGCGAGTTGCATCAGTCGCGCTGTGTCACCCGGCGCAATCGTTTGGTCCTTCAAACCGGTTTCGAGAGCCTGCTGTAAGGCGAAACGAACCTGATTTGCGGTTTGTCTGTTGGAGTTGTATGACTCCTGAACTGCCGCGTCGACCAGATGGCTGACGTAAACGAGCGACAGCAGACCTGCGATCAAGAAGACGAGGCCGGTGATGGCAAGAACGAGTTTGGTCTTCAGTCGCATGATTTAGTCAAAAAGTTTCAGCCCCACGAAAGCTCAGTGTCATTGCACAGATCAATCGTGAGGCTGCGGGGTTCAGGCCGCAGGATCTTCCCGTGAATGCTGGTTGTATTCCTTGAGCTTGTTGTGGAGCGTTTTCAAGCTGACTCCGAGGATCTCGGCTGCGCGAGTTTTGTTCTGACCGGTCGACTCAAGCGTCCGCAGGATCAGCATGCGCTCAGCCTCACCTACGGTGGTGCCGACACGTATGGGAACGATGCTTGCATCGTTGAGGCGCGGCGGTGCAGCGTGCTGAGCGGAACCGAACGTGCGAGGAAGATGGCCGGCATCGAGCGGTGCGCCATCAGGACACAGGATTACGGCGCGTTCGATGGTGTTGCGCAATTCGCGCCCGTTTCCAGGCCAGCTGTAGGAAAGCATTCGGTCGAGGATGGAGTCGGATAGTCCCGATACATGGCGTCCATGCTTCTGGTTCATCTCACGGACCATAGAGTCGGCCATTGCCTGCAGATCTTCCATATGCTCGCGCAGCGGCGGCATGTGAATGTGGAAGACGTTCAGGCGGTAGAAGAGGTCAGCACGCAGGTGTCCTTGTGAGACCGCGTCCTGGGGGTCACGATTGGTGGCGGCCAATACGCGAACATCCACGTCCTGTTCGGTGCGAGCGCCAAGGCGGCGAAGCTTGCGTTCTTCGAGAACGCGAAGAAGTTTTGCCTGCGTGCCGATTGGCATCTCGCCCAGTTCGTCGAGGAGAAGCGTTCCGTTAGAGGCGAGTTCAAAGCAGCCGGCGCGACGTTCAACCGCTCCGGTGAACGCGCCCTTTTCGTGGCCGAAGATCTCACTCTCGATGAGCGTCTCGGGAATCGCTGCGCAGTTAACGGCGAGGAACGGGCGGCTCTTGCGGGGACTTAGATCGTGAAGAGTGCGTGCGACGAGCTCTTTGCCCGTGCCGCTCTCGCCGGTGATGAGCACGGATACATTTGAAGGAGCAATCTGCTCGATCAGCGCGAAGGTCTCACGCATCGCTTTGGAACTGCCCACCATCGATCCGAGAATTCCGGTGTTGCGCAGTTGTCTTCGCGTGACTTCGAGCTCGATTTCGGTGGCGCGCTGCCGTGTGGCGTTGGCGAGGATATTGCGCAGACGCGCTGCGTCAACTGGCTTCTGGAGGAAGTCGTACGCGCCGAGCTTCATCGCGTCGACAGCGGTCTGAATGGAGCCCTGTGCCGTTAGGAGCACTACAGCCACGTTGGAGCTTGCGCTCTCTGCGAGCTTCGTGAGGAGGCCGATGCCATCCATGCGTGGCATTTTGAAATCGGTCACTACGATCGCAGGATCCCAGACGAGAGCCTTCTCCCATCCCTCAATGCCGTCGCGTGCTGTCTCGGTCTGGTATCCCCAGCCAGAGATCAACTCCGCGAGCCCCGTAAGGGCATGGGGTTCGTCTTCGACTATCAAAACTTTCACCGGGTTTTGCATATCATCTTTCGATGCAGCTATTTCGCCGCGCGTCGTCGGAGTTAGGCTTTCAACCGATTATGGCTTTGAGGCCTATGCCTAGTTTAGACCGCCTTATCGGTCAATTCGGCCCAACGGGCATAGAGTTTCTCGTTTTCGGCTTCAGCCTGGGCCAGATCCTCGAGCGCGGTTTGGAGGGCGACCGCGTCCGACGCAATCGCAGGATCTTCGACACGTGCGCGAACCGCAGTAAGGCGGGAGTCCGATTCTTCTACCCGCTGCTCGATTGCGGCAAACTCGCGCGCCTCGAGATAAGAGAGCTTCTTCTTTTTAGGCGCCTGGTCCTGCGAGTCGGGGGCCTGGCGGGGTGCTCCGCTGACCACTGATTCCTTGTCGCTTACGCCGGGGTCATCGGCGAGCCACTGTTCCCATTGGGCAAAGTCTGCGAACTGCGCGATCCGGCCGTTGCCATCGAAGCCGAGGACTATTGAGGCCACGCGGTTGAGGAGGTAACGATCGTGTGTTACCAGAACGAGGGCCCCTTCAAAGTCCAAAAGATTGTCTTCGAGGATTTCGAGGGTTGGGATGTCGAGATCGTTGGTAGGTTCGTCGAGGAGGAGAACATCAGCGGGCTCGAGCATCAGTTTTGCGATCAAGACGCGGGCGCGTTCGCCACCGCTGAGGTTGCTGACAGGCTGATTGAGCTGTTCTCCGGTGAAGAGGAAGCGCGCTGCCCAACTGGCGACATGAATTGTGCGGCCCTGATACACAAGACCATCGCCCTCGGGCGCGAGCGCTCTGCGCAGAGTGAGGCTCTCATCGAGCTCACGCATCTGGCTGAGGTAAACCATTCGCAATGCGTCTGCTCGACGGATGTTGCCTTGCGCCGGCTCCAGTTCACCACGCATGAGCCGGAGAAGGGAAGTTTTGCCGCTTCCGTTGGGACCGACGAGTCCGAGCTTCATGCCGGCGGTCAACGTGAAATTGAGGTCACTGAAAAGCTGCCGACCGCCAAGCTCGCATGCAACGCCTGAAAATTCGACGAGGCGCTTCGTCTTGCGCTGAGAGGATGAGAAGTCGATTCCGGCGGAGTTCACCACCGAGCGCGAATCCATTGCGGCCAGGTTGGTGATCATTTCGTTGGCTGCATCTATACGGGCTTTGGATTTGGTTGTGCGGGCTTTGGGGCCACGACGCAGCCATTCAATTTCCGTGCGGACACGATTTCGCAAGCTCTCCTGTTGTTTGCTTTGTGCTTCGAGGTAAGCCTGGCGTTCTTCAAGAAATCGGCTGAAGTTGCCTTTGACCCGCAGAAGACCTTCGGCGTAGATGCGGTTGAGCTCAATGATCTCGCTGGATGTTGCTTCGAGGAAGTAGCGGTCGTGGCTCACGGTGACGACAGCGAATGATGAGGCGCTGAGCAACTCTTCCAGCCACTCGATGCCGGCGAGATCGAGGTGATTAGTAGGCTCGTCCAGCAGCAGAACGTCGGGCTTGCTCACGAGCGCTTCGACAATCGCGAGACGTTTGCGCCATCCACCGGAGAGGGATGCTGCTTCGGCGGAGAGATCCTCAAAGCCGGCGCGCCCCGCCAGTTCTCGCAGCCGGCCTTCGCGCTCGGTGTCGGAGACGTGAGCGGCAGCCAGGGCACCTTCGAGAACCTGTCGAACTGTGATCTCGATGGCAAAGCGGGAGTCCTGGGGAACGTAAGCCGCGCGAGCACGCTTACGGACGGCTAGTTCGCCTTCGTCGGGATCGATGGTTCCAGCGAGGACCGCGAGTAATGTCGATTTGCCCGCGCCGTTCGGGCCGATAAGGCCAATGCGCGCACCGTCATCCACAGTGAACGAGATGTTTCTGAACAGCGGCGTGGCGCCAAATTGCTTGGTGATGGATTGCGCGTTGAGGATCGGCGGCATCTCTTCAAGACTAAATTCCTCGAGCGGCGTTTAACCGTCGGTTGCCGCCACTACACTGGATTCATGCTGGATTTTGAGATTTCCCCGGCCGATACGGCAAAGCTGCTGCAAGAGAATAAGACAAAACTGATTGATGTTCGAGAATCGTGGGAGTACTCGACTGCCCACATTGAGCCGAGCACGCTGATGCCGATGGGCGATGTTCCATCGAGAGCGAATCAGGAGCTCGATCCAGATGAACACCTGACTGTCCTGTGCCACCATGGGCAGCGATCGCTGAACGTGACGGCATGGCTGCGCAACCAGGGATTTGAAAAGGTTCAGTCGCTTCGTGGCGGGATCGATGCATGGTCTGCGGAGATCGACCCGAAGGTTCCGCGCTACTAGCGATTAGACGCACGGCGTCTAGACAGTGCCGGCGAATATACTTCCGATTGGCAATTTGAATGGAGCAAGCACATGTCTTCACCTGCTGTCGCGTTTGCAACTGAGAATCATTTGCGCTTTCTGAGCGAACTGAAGGATCTTCTTCGTATCCCATCGATCTCCACGCTGCCGGAGCATAAAGGCGATTGCCGAAGGGCGGCCGAGTTTCTGGCAAGCGAGTTGAAACGGATCGGGATGGAGAACGTTCGGCTCATCGATACAGAGGGTCATCCGCTTGTATACGGCGACTGGCTGCACGCGGCAGGGAAGCCAACAGCGTTGATATATGGACACTATGATGTGCAGCCTGCTGATCCACTGGATGAGTGGATTTCTCCGCCATTCGAACCAACAGAGCGTAACGGCAATATCTATGCTCGCGGGGCAGTGGATGACAAAGGACAGGTGTGGGCGCAGGTGAAGGCGTTGGAATCGCTTATGGCGGCACATGAGGGGCTGCCATTGAATGTCCGGGTTCTGTTTGAAGGCGAAGAGGAGGTCGGTGGAGAAGGCATTGCGGCGTATGTGGCTTCGAAGCCTGACAATCTGAAAGCTGATTTCGCGCTTGTGTCAGACACGGATCTTTTTGCAGACGGACTGCCGACGCTTTGCGTGGGCCTGCGCGGGATGATCTATACGGAACTGGAAGTGCGGGGATCGAAGACCGATCTGCACTCGGGTATGTATGGGGGAGCGGCTCCGAATCCATTTGTGGCGCTTGCTCAGGTCATCGCGAAGCTGAAGGACGAGAACGGGCGCATCAACATCCCGGGGTTTTATGACGATGTGATACCTCCCAGCAGCGAGGAACTTTCTGCATGGAAGAGCCTGCCTTTCGATGAAGAGCACTATCGAGAGAACGAAGTTGGTTCGAAGAGCCTGGTGGGCGAGTCTGGTTATAGCGTTCTCGAGCGCACATGGGCGCGGCCTACGCTCGACGTGCATGGGATGCCGGGCGGATTTACGGGAGCGGGGGCCAAGACAGTGATTCCCGCTAAAGCGATCGCGAAGGTTTCGATGCGGCTGGTGCCGAACACGACGCCGGCCAAGGCTTTCGCGCAGTACAAGAGCTATGTGGAGAAGATCGCCCCGCAGGGAGTTCAAGTCGACGTGAGGCTGCTCCATTCAGGCGATCCGTGCCTCATTCCTGTGAACAACAGATACATTCAGGCAGCGACAAAAGCGCTTCATGAGGTCTGGGGCAAAGACACGGTCTTTATTCGTTCGGGAGGTTCGATCCCGATCGTGGGAGACTTCGACCGGCACCTCGGGTTACCGAGTGTGATGATGGGCTTCGGATTGCCGGACGATAACATTCATGCGCCAAACGAGAAGTTCAAGCTCAAAAATTTTGAACTCGGTATTCGCTCGCTGATTCGCTTTATGGAGGAGGCGGGCCGTTGAGCCTTCTCCGCGAAGAGGCGGAGGGGTTTGTCCTGGCCGGGGGCAAGTCGAGCCGGATGGGGCAGGACAAAGCTCTGATCGAAGTTGGGGGCAGACAACTTATTCAGCACGCTCTTGGGATTCTTGGAGCGGCAGGCCTGACGGCACGGATTGCGGGCGCCCGGAGTGAGGTGGCGCAATTTGCGCCCGTGGTCGCCGATGCGGAGGAGATTTCTCAACTGGGCCCCCTTGCTGGGATCTGCTCGGCGCTAGCAACCTGCAGGTCCCGCTTTGCGGTGTTCCTTCCTGTCGATCTGCCGCTCATTCCGGCCAGCCTGATTAAGTATCTGGTGCATCATGCAGTCGTGACCGGATCGGCTGTGACAGTTGTGTCTGTTGCAGGGTTCATTCAGACTTTTCCTGCGGTGGTTGATTGCGCGGCTGCTGAATCGCTGGCGGTCAGCCTGCACTCGGGCGATCGAAATTGCCTGAAGGCTTTTCAAGCAGCCGGCTCAAACCTTCCAGGAGGCTTCAAAGCCCTCGAGATTGAGCTGCTGGTGCAGCCGGGGCAGGTGAGTCATCCGTGGGGGCTGGAGCCGCGTACTTGGTTTCTGAACATCAATACCCCAGACGATGTGAGGCTTCTGGAAGAAGCGATTTCCGGCATTGTCCTGGACTGACCTCTGGCCTGGTCGTCGTCACTGGGGCTTGCAGTAATCTGATGATGTGGCGGCACCCGATCCCAACCCCGAGCCTCTTTCGGATTCTTCGGTCGATCCCAATGTACCGGAGATCGGGGATGAGGTCCTGGCAGATATTGTTGGCGACAAGCCGATTCCGGCGGAAGAGGAGCTTACCTCATGGCCTCTCATTTCCTTCAGCCACGTCTCAATGTGGTTCGGAGAGCGTAAGGTGCTGGACAACGTCAGCTTTCAGGTGAACCGCGGAGAGACGCTGTGCATCCTGGGACGAAGCGGTGTCGGCAAGTCGGTCTCTCTCCGGATCTTGATGGGTTTCCTCAAGCCGCAGGTGGGCTCGATTCGCGTCGATGGGCAGGAGATCAACCAGTACACCGAAGAAGAGATGAATATCCTCCGCAAGCGGATCACGATGGTATTCCAGAACGGCGCGCTATTCGACTCGATGACCGTCCGCGAGAATGTGGCGTTTCCTCTCCGGGAACGGGGCGGCCAGGAAGAGGACCAGATTCTTCAGGTGGTTGACCGGCTTCTCGCCCTGGTGGGCGCTGAGGAAGCCGCCGAGTCCCTGCCGGCCAGTCTCTCTACGGGCCGTAAGAGGGCGGTAGCGATCGCACGGGCCCTGGCTTCGCAGCCGGAGATTGTTTTGTACGACGAGCCCACCACGATGGTGGACCCGCTGATAGCCCGTCGGATGGGGGGGCTTATCCAGCGCCTAAAGCAGCAACTGGGGTTTTCCGCGATCGTTGTGACCCACGACATGCGTTTCGCGGAGCGATTGGCTGATACGGTGCTGTTCCTCAATGAGGGACGGGCGGCCTTCTTTGGGCCGCTCAAGGATTTTCTTGCCTCTCCAGATCCTCATATACAGCAATTTCTTACATTAGATGCCTACGTGTTACCTTCGGCATAAACATTTCTCCGTCGGTAATCAGACTTTATCGAGTAATCTGTAAACAGTGCTCACCCATGTGGGACGACTGAACGTAAGACACTCCCCTTGCTCGATGATCTTGCTCGTGGTTCTTCTCTAAGGTCTTTTGGGATTTTGCATTTGTTTACATTGATTTGCCTTGGGTTCTGAGATTACGGTCTCCGGCAGCGTGATTGTTGATTCAACGCATGACCGCTCCGTAGAAGCCAAACAAAATCGCCCGACCCCCAATGATTACCTTGCACGTCGTGAACTTAATCGAGATGAAATGTTCGCACGGTAAGCTAATCGAGATTTGGCAAGCAAACAGGGCCGCACGGCGCGTTGGCGCACGCGGCAAAAAAAGAACTGACGACAGGCAACCAAAAAACGTCAGGATGCTTCAAATGGATGGCGAAAGCCTGACCTAGCTCGGCAATCTGCTCCTTGCACGTTCAACTGAGGAAGCACCCCCACTCCAGCAGTAGTTTGAACTTCTGAGGCTTGCGGAACGCGTATGGCTACAACTGAATTCTGGCAGAGGGTCTCTGCTGCGACTCCATATCACTCTGATTGGGTGACAGATGGAACGTCGGCGCCAGCCCGGCGATCAGAGGGCAAAGTCAGATTCTGGATGTTTCTGGATTTTGTCACTGTTTTTGTTTCGGCGACTATCGCTACCATTTTCGCTCGCCAGGTAACACCAGTTACGGGAGCGCGGAACTTCTATCACGGCACTCTTTTCTACGGTCGACCCATGTGGATTCTGCTGGCGCTCATGGGCGGATTCGCGTTGGCGTTGATCGTGAGCAGCAAGCGGCTTAACCTCTATAATCCAAAACGCCTTGGGTCATTTCTTCACGAGCAGCGGCTCACAGTCGAGGTTTGCTTCACGTCCGGCCTACTACTGACAGGTACTCTTTATCTGGTCCGCGCGGAGGATATTCCGCGGCGCATCGTGATGCTCACGCTATTGCTTGTGACTGCGTCCCTTTGCACGCGTCGCTTTGTCTACCGGACGATGATGTACCGCCGCTTTGAAAGCGGGCAGGAGACGCGCAACGTGCTGATTGTAGGCACGGGCCCTGAGGCGCATGCGCTGCGGCATCACCTGGAGAGCATTCGCAACCTTGGATACACGTTCAAGGGATTCATCGACTCGCCCGGAACGTCGTCGCGCATGATATCTTCGAGCGGCGATGTTGTAGGGAGCCTTGACACGCTCTTCGACCACGCGCGGCAGCAGTTCGTAGACGAGATTCTATTTACAATGCCGTGTGAACGCCGCGTAGTTCTGGAAACACTGGAGAAGGCCCGCATGCACGGTGTGGACCTTCGGGTCGTTCCCGACCTTTACGAAGGGCTCGCCTGGGATAACCCAATCGAGTTCATCGGCCAATTTCCGACTATTCCTTTGCACCGAGGGCATGTCCCCGAGCTTGGGTTCGTTTTCAAACGGGTGCTCGATGTTCTGTTTGCGAGCCTCGTCTTGCTGATCCTGTCGCCATTCCTGCTGCTGATCGCGATTGCGATCAAACTTGAGTCGCCAGGTCCGGTTTTCTACCGGTCACAGCGAATCGGCAAGAAGGGCCGCGTATTCCGGTGCTATAAGTTCCGGACAATGGTAAGGGACGCGGAGAAGCGACGTTCCGAGATCATGCACATGAACGAGCGTGACGGTGTGCTGTTCAAGGTCGCGAATGATCCCCGCATTACGAGACTTGGCCGGATTCTGCGCAAGTACTCACTCGACGAGCTTCCCCAGTTCATCAATGTTTTGAAGGGAGATATGAGCGTGGTGGGACCCCGTCCGCCTATTGCGAGCGAGGTTATGGAATACAAGCTCAGTCACCTTCGCCGACTCGACGTAACTCCGGGCATTACAGGCTTATGGCAGGTGCAAGCGCGGCAGGACCCGTCTTTTGATAGCTACGTGTCACTCGACGTGGCATACATCGAAAACTGGAATGTCTGGCTCGATCTGAAGATCATTGTTCGCACTATCGGGGTTGTGTTTTCGGGGACTGGTTCCTAGCGTATCGCAAGTCTCAGCCTGCAACCGGTCTCGAACTCTTCTCTCTCAATTAAACTGAGAATGTGAAGATCGCTCTGGCGCAGATCAATCCCACGGTCGGGGATTTCACCGGAAATCTGGAAAAGGTCATTGCAGCCGCGCGGCGTGCTGCTGACCAGAGTGCGCGTCTTGTAGTATTCCCGGAATTGGCGATTTGTGGGTATCCGCCAGCAGATTTTCTAGAGAAGCCGAGCTTTCTTGCACGATGCCACAAGGCAGTCAGCGAACTCGCGGAGGCCACGCGCAGCCTTCCGACTGCAGTTCTCGCGGGAGTAGCGCTTCCCGCTCCCCCCGATGCGGGAAAGCCGGCGGTGAATGCAGCGGTTCTCCTCGATTGCGGACATATGCTGCTCGAGCAGCATAAGCGGTTGCTACCCTTCTACGATGTTTTCGACGAGCAGAGATACTTTCTGCCGTCTGCGGCTCAGAAAGTTGTCGAACTCGATAACTTGCGGATCGCGATCTCGATTTGTGAAGACGCATGGAATGATAAGAACTTCTGGCCGCGGCGGTTGTACGCATTCGATCCGCTAGAAGAGCTGATGAGGCAGAATCCGGCGATACACATCAATCTTTCCGCGTCGCCGTTCTGGCACTCGAAGAGAAGACTGCGGCGCGAGATGTTGTCTTCCATCTCGAATCGCGATGGGATCCCTGTGGTCATGTGCAACCAGGTTGGCGGAAACGACAGCCTGATCTTCGATGGATCATCGCTGTGTCTCAATGCACATGGCGACCTGGTGGCGCAGGCGAAGTCGTTCGAAGAGGACCTCGTGGTTTTCGATCCTTTCTGTTCGCCTGCCGTTCCGGAGCCGGAAGATGACGATACAGAGGCTGCTTACCGAGCGCTCGTGACAGGCACGCGTGACTATGTGCGGAAGTGCGGCTTTAGCAAAGTAGCCATTGGCCTAAGCGGCGGCATAGACTCTGCGCTGGTGGCGGCAATCGCGGCTGAAGCACTTGGAAAAGAAAACGTTCTGGCGATCGGCATGCCTAGCCCGTACTCTTCGAAGGGATCAATTGATGACAGCCGTGCGCTGGCTGAGAACCTGGGCATTCGGTTTGAGCTTATTGGTATCAGCGATCTGTTCGGTGATTACACACGGGCTCTGGATCCACTGTTCAAGGGAACGCAGCCTGGACTTGCGGAAGAGAACCTGCAGGCCAGAATTCGCGGCAACCTCCTGATGGCTGTGTCGAACAAGTTCGGGTCACTCGTTCTAACGACCGGGAACAAGTCAGAAATGGCGGTTGGATACTGTACGCTTTACGGCGACATGGTGGGGGCGCTGGCGGTGATTGGCGACCTGGTGAAGACGCGTGTCTATGCCATTTGTAGATGGCTGAATCGGGAGCGAGAGATCATTCCTCGCGCGATCATCGAGAAGCCGCCCTCAGCAGAGCTGCGGCCTGACCAGAAGGACACTGACTCACTGCCGCCCTACGAGACCCTGGATCCGATTCTTGAAGCATACGTGGAGCGGTATGAGACCCCCGAATGCATTGCGGAGAAGCACGGGTTTGCGCTCGAACTGGTGCAGCAGGTGGTCCGGCTTGTGGAGCGCTCCGAGTACAAACGGCAGCAGGCGGCACCTGTGCTCAAGGTGACCTCGAAGTCTTTTGGTATGGGACGCCGCTTTCCAATAGCCGTGAAGGTGCAGGTATAAGCTAGATTTTGGGAGATATCCCTCTATTGAAGGAGAAACGCTTGATTCGTACTTCCGCTCGACTGGCCGCCGCGACCGTGCTGGCCCTCTTGTTTTCGATCTCGTACAACGCAAAAGCACAGGATCAGACGCCCGCCAGCCCTGCAACTGCCCCGGCTCCATCAGCGCCGACCGCGGCTCCTCCGGCGTTTCCAAAGCCCGATCCGGCAGACTTTACGTCGGACACTCCCAGCAAAGAGACCGTCAACGCCTTTATGCAGGCGAACCTGGGTTTTGACCCGAACAGCATGTTCCAGGTTCAGGCTATTCAGAAGACCCAGCTGCCGGGCATCAGTCGCGTGGTCGTCTTTGTTGGTGACAAGTCGGGAAAGCAGCAGCCTTACCGGTTTGCCTTCTTTACCGCTCCCGATATGAAGCACATTATGGTCGGTGATCGCATCGTTCCGTTCGGGGACCATCCTTTTGAGGAGCATCGGACAATTCTTCAGCAAAGGGCAAACGGGCCTTATCGCGGGGCGGCCGGGAAGGACCTGGAGCTTGTCGAGTTTGCGGATTTCCAATGCCCGCATTGCAAGGCGGCGCAGGCGAACATGGACAAGCTTGTGACGGACTTCCCAAATGCACGAATCATCTTTCAGCCCGATCCGATCGCGAGTATTCATCCGGAAGCGGCGATTGCGGCAGGTTATGGAGTGTGCGTTACGAAGCTTGGCGGAAACTCCGCATTTTTCACCTTCGCGGCCGCGGTATTTGACGGACAAGAGGGGCTGGCAACAGCAGATGGCGCAACGCTGACGCTAAACAGCGCCGTGACCAAGGCTGGACTTGACCCGGCAAAGGTCTCGGCATGCGCGAATACACCGGAGACGAAGGCCACCGTGGATGCGTCGGTGCAGCTCGCGAAGGAACTGGACATTACTTCGGTTCCGACGCTGGCGATCAATGGACGCCAGGTTCCTGCGAATGCGCCTTACGAGACGCTGAAGCAGATCATTGAGTACCAGGCCAAGCAGGATGGTGTTTCGAAGTAGTTGATTTGATCGTCGGAATTGCGAAGCCCTGGAGATTCTCCGGGGCTTTTCATTTTGGGGATTTAATTCAGCTTAATTTGTTCACGCTCTTCTGCTTCCGCTTCATCGAGGAGAGTCGAGAGCTCAGCTCGCCTTCGTTTGTTTTCAGGCAGGTAAGGTACAGAAGCGGCGTAGAGAAAGAACAGGCCGCCACCTACTACCACGAGGCGCCGCCAAGCCGGAAGCTCAATACCATTTGCCTTCTCTCGAAGTAGCCCGAGACTTATGAGCGCGATTCCGGTACACGCATGGATCAGGTGCTTGATGTGTCCGATCGTCTCTCTTCTCGCTGAATGGCTCATAACCGTCAGAGCCCCTAACCTACATCGCTGCCCTGCCGCGCTCGATTCGCACCATCGGGGTATGGCCGCCGGGCTGCGTTCCGCGAATGACGTGGGGCGAGATGACGATGAGGAGGCTCGCGTAATTCTTGATCACTTCTTTGTCTGTGATGTTGTTCAGGCCTGGGATTTCGGTGACTCCTGGCAGGCCGCTAAGAGCCCGGCTCTCTTCCTTATCGACCTGGCTGACCAGGACTACAGCAGCGTTGTCTTTCACGGTAGCCACGCCTGAGTAGCTGCGGTTGTTGAGGATGGGCACACCATTGATCGAAGTGCCTCCAAGCGCAGTGATCTTGAGGTCCATCGTCAAAGCAACTTCGCCGCTGCGAATAACGCGAGGAGTGGCTTTGAAGGTCAAGCCCAGATCCTGATATTCGATCTGAGGGATAGTCTGGCCGCCGGAGTTCAACTGCGAAAGTAGGGAACTAAGGCTTCCGGACGTGCCTGCCGAAGTCAGGCCGGGGATATTGATCCCGGAAGTGCCGAGATCGGAATATTGCGAGGTCTCGATCGGATAGCGCGAGCCAGTCTTTATTGTTCCCTCCTCGCCATCTCCCAGATGAATCTGGAGCTGATCTAGTTCGCGGGATTCGGAAGAATTGAGATTGAGGTTGACCTTTGCTGGCCCTGGCGAGAGTCCGCTGAGCGTGAGTCCTCCACCGAAGAGCGCGATGCCATTCTGGAAGATCGAACTGGAGACTTGCCCAGAGGCAAGGAGGATACCGAGGATTGTGAGCGTGTCGCCAGGAGAGGCCAGACCGGAGGAGATAATTTCCTGAACGAGCTGCTGATTCTGACTGAGGATCGCCTGCTCTTCGGCATAGACATTGAATGCAGTGATCTGCTGCGGCGGGACAATGCCTGTGCTTTTCAGGTTGTTGTGGACCACCTGCAGCAGCTTGACGTCAAGCAGAACCTGGCTCTTTCCGGCCAGCAACTGCTTCAGGGTTTCGTTGAACGCATTCAACCTGTCTGTGGTGGCGCGAATGGTGAGCGTTCCCGCGTTCAGCTGGACAGCTGTCTGCTGCGCCTGGAATATCGCTTTCGCCATGTTGCCGACGTCTGTCATTTCCGCCTGCGTCATTCCACCCAAGTAAACCGTCTCCAGTTCCTGCCGCATGTACTGGATTCGGTTCTCCCGTGTGTCTTTCGCCACAATCGCGCGGTGAGCGTCGAGGGGAACTGTAAAGGTATCGGTCACAACGTTGATGGCGTCCATGGCTTGCGCGAACGTAGCATCATCCATTTCGAAACGGACGGGAGGGCCGGTCACGCTGCTGTCAATGGACGCTTCAATTCCGAAGGAATGAAACACATTCTGAAGTGCCTGACGGCGATCGGTGCGGAAATGGAAGCTCTTTTTCCCAGCTATCGGCTCGAGCGTGGGCGCAGGCGCCAGTGACTCTGTTCCCTGCTCGTATAGAGGCTTTGTCTGGGACGCGGAGGCTTCGTCAGCCATCTCGCGGAGATGCTCCACGACCTGAAGATTGCGGGGATCAAGTTCTGCCGCGCGTTGGAGAGCTGCCCGCTCTGCGGTTGCATCACCCTTGATTCTTGCTTTTGTCGCCAACTGAATCAGCTCGGTGACCGCATGGCTGCGGACGACTTCAGTGGCGGCGGCATAGTTCGGATTTTCAGGATCGAGCCGCGCAGCTTCGTTGTAGTCCTTCATGGCAGCTTCGTATTGCTGCTTTTGGAAAAGCCTGGTGGCTTCCAGGTAGAGCTTTGTGGCGCGACGCCGCTCCTTGTTTTTGATCTTGTGGATGGCGGGCTCGATTTTCTCAGCGGGCTGCAGCGCGCTGAGAGCCTGGTCTGGCGGCAGGGATGGAGATGCAGGCTGCTGAGCAACTGCGAATGCGGAGAAGAGCAATGCAGCGGAGGCAACTACAAGCTGTACACGTAGCTGCATCAGGTCCGCTCCCGTGTTTGCCGCAAGAGATCCGCTAGGGAGGTCGTACAAACCTCGGGCTGGTGCTGCATTAGATCATCGAATGAGAACTGTCCGGTGGCCACTGCGAGAACGGGGAGGTTATTGGCATGAGCGGCCTCAATGTCGCGTGGCGTGTCGCCTACGACACATACGGTGGCAACAGGGCCGGCCAGCTCGCGCGCCTTTTTTGCAGCGTCTCCCACTAACCCGGCACGAAGCGGAAACTTGTCGCTAAAGCCGCCGAAGCGGAACCACTCACGAAGCCCCGCGCGCTCCATCTTGATCCAGCCGATCATCTCCAGGTTTCCCGTGGCAAGACCGAGGATGGCGCCGCGATCGGCGAGATGCTGGAGCGTATCTTCGACGCCCGGCATCAGCATCGGCTGCATCTCGTGTTTTCTTCCTGCGACGTTATGGCAGATGGCTTCTGTGATAGCCGCCAGTTGCGGCTCAAGGACTTCAGGAGTGATGCCGGCCTGAGCGCAGGCTTCGCGAAGGATGGAAGTGTCGGTGTTCCCAGCCAGCGCGACGCCTTCAAGGGTCACGGCTGGCCCCATCATCTTCTGGAGGGTTGACGTAAAGCTGTCAACATGGACGCGGTCGCGGCTTCGCAGAAGGGTGCCATCGATGTCGAACAAATAGGCGTCCTGCCTGTCCCAGGCAAAGCCGTCTTTGATGGCAATACGAACTTCGTTGTTCTGCTGGATAGTCTGCATTCCGTCACGGAGCGTATTGCCCGCCCCTCCAGATTAATGCAATCCGGGAAGCTGGGCACCGACCAAGACGACCTTGAACAAACGTAACCTCTGGGGGTGATTCCAGACTTCGGAACTAGCCCTGACGGCTGCCCTGGCGGATGACTCCAAAAACAGGACGTTCGGAGCGTGGCGGACGCTTGAGCCCGGCGCGAATTTCCGCAAGGCTGATCCCCAGTTCTGCCATGGTGCGGCTGAGGGTATTTCTGTGAACGCCGAGCTCCTCAGCAGCTTTACACTGGTTTCCCTTATTGGCCGTCAGCACTTCGCGCAGATACTGTCGTTTGAACTCTTTCACGGCATCTTCGTAGCGAATGCCTGTGGAGTGCATCTGTGTAACCAGGCTGTCCAGATCTCGTCTCACGTCGCCCTCTTGCTCTAACTAGATTGCCACATCGCGCGGGCAGGACCCGCGAAATTATTTTTCTTTTTCCTCATTCATCCACTGTTGTGATTTCGTCTCGAGCGTGTTCAATTCCTTGCGCACGCGTTCCCCTAACCGAGACGGAGTCACCTGGATGCTCACATGGAGTGCACCGAAGAAATATCGCGGGAGACGTGCTTCCGTCAACCATGTCGTCTGGGGGAAGAACGCAACCGTAACCAGAATGCAGAGAGTTATAAAGACAAGTCCTTCGGCAAAGCCGAATAGCGCTCCCGCCATGCGGTCGAGACAACCGAGCCCAACTTTCTCAAAGAGCTTGGCGAAGAGGTATCCGAGAATCGCAGCGACCACCATTACAAATCCAGCAATCAAGATGAAAGCGACGGCGTCGGCGACTTCAACGGAATGGATGAATTTTTTCAGGAATGCCGCGATGCGCCAATAGTTCCATGATGCGAGCGCTACACCTGCGATGAGCCCAGCGAGAGAAAAAACCGAGCGGAAGAAACCACGAGCCAGCCCGGCCAGCACCGATCCCGCCAATATGACCACGATGATCCAGTCAATCATCGTGAGGCCGCCAACATTCATGGGTTCAAGTCCTTGCTGAGTCTGAGCAGATTCATCGAGCGATGGATCACTTCGTCACGTCCAGATCGCGGCCAGTCAACCGCCGGAACGCCTCAAGGTATTTATCGAGTGTACGACGGACAACATCATCGGGCAGCGCAGGGGCAGGCGCCTGCTTGTTCCAGTGAATGCTTTCGAGGTAGTCGCGGACAAATTGCTTGTCGAAGCTTGGCTGCGCGCCGCCGGGTCTCCACTGCGAGGCTTCCCAGAATCGAGATGAGTCAGGGGTGAGGACTTCGTCGGCGAGAACAATTGTGTCGCCGACTTTGCCGAATTCGAACTTGGTGTCTGCGAGTATCAGGCCGCAGGACTCCGCATGACGGTTTGCCTTGTTGTAGATAGCGAGTGTCAGGTCGCGGAGTTGCTTCGCCACATCCGCGCCTACGGTTTTCTCCACGGCGGCGAACGAGATGTTTTCGTCGTGGGTGCCGTCCTGGCTCTTCGTGGAGGGTGTGAATAATGGCTCGGGAAGACGCGATCCGTCCTGAAGCCCCTGGGGCAGTTCTATTCCGCAGACGGTTCCGTTGGACTTGTACTCCTTCCAGCCTGAGCCGGCGATGTATCCGCGAGCGACGCACTCCACCGGGAACATCTGCGCGCGCTTGACGAGCATGGATCGACCTTCAAGCTGGTCTGCGTATTTGCGCAGCGGCTCGGGAAAGTCTTTGACCTCTGTGGCGATGAGGTGGTTTGGAACGATGTCGCGAAGAAGGTCGAACCAGAAGAGGGAGATCTGCGTTAGGATTTTGCCCTTGCCCGGAATTCCGCTGCCTAATACGTGATCGAAGGCAGAGATGCGGTCGGAAGCGACCATAAGGAGAGCGTCGCCAACGGCGTAGAGATCGCGAACCTTGCCGCGCCCAACCAGGGGCGTATCGCCCAAGTCTGTTTTGAGGAGAGTTGTCATGTGGAGGCCTTACCTCGGCTGAAGTTCGGTGAAGTCGGGTGATGGCACGGCATTACGTTAATGCTTACCGCCGCGCCGTGAACCTTCGATTTTCGAGGGCGCGGTGCTCTTTGTCAAACGCTGTGGATCCAACAAATTGACTGGTGCGAAACGCTGGTTGATGTTTCGTGCTGGATTCCCACAAAGCTCTGTGACGACCGTCACGGAGCGGGATTTGAGATTAAGCGAAACTCCAGATGTCATCAAGGTTCGGGAGCCCGTCAGAAGGCACCTTTGAGCCGGATGGCACGAGGCAGCAGTGGAAAGGGGAAGCCGCGGCTCGCTTCGTTCTATAGGGATCGCCAGTAGCCGCGTACTACCGACCTCCAGTGCCGGCTACTGGTCCCCGACTTGATCTTGTAGATATCGATGCAAGCGCCTCCGAAGCGAAGAATTCCTTCGGGGGCGAATTTTTGCGTTCTACGTCGTCACGTGACCATTGTTAGCAAATTCCAGAAGAGATGCGAGTGCGGAACGCCACTGGATCGGGGTTGTCGCGACTCAGGGCTTGTTGTGAGGTGAGTGCCTGCTGCAACGGCACCCGTCTCTCTGACACAGTCGCACGTGACCGGAGTCACTGAGACCTGCTTCCTTCGGCCCAAACTGTGTGTGCGTAGAAACGGCTCGGCGAAGGAGGTAGCAAATGGCTCTCTCAGGTCTGCTGAATTATCTCGATGAGAACGAAGTACGCTATGTGATTCTCTATCACTCTCCGGCCTACACCGCACAGGGAGTCGCAGGGCTCGCACACATTCCTGGGCAGGAGCTTGCTAAGACGGTGATCGTGCTGCTTGATGGAAAGCTCGTGATGGCGGTGCTGCCGGCGAAGTATCACGTCGACCTGATGCTGCTACGGAAATGGGCGAAGGCGAAGAGAGTGGAACTGGCGACAGAAGAAGATTTCCAAGCCCGGTTTGCGGGATGTGAAACCGGCGCGATGCCGCCTTTCGGAAGCTTGTTCGGGGTTCCGGTCTATGCCGACATGACGCTCGAGAAGGACACGGTGATTGCATTCAATGCGGGCACTCATCGTGAACTGATCCGCATGTCATGGAGCGACTATAAAAGGCTTGTTCAGCCAACGATGATGAGATTTGCGACGGGGCACACGGCTGAGGCAGCTTGACTCTGCCTGGAGGAAGCGTGGAAGCACAGAAGGAATGCGGCAAGCCGCCGAAAATCCAAATTGTCCAACACAGTTTCGCCGGCGGGCTCTGGCTGGCCGCATGGCTCTTCACGATCGGGTTTCTGAAACTGTCGTTCTGGCAGGGCGTGTGGGCAATTGTGATCTGGCCGTACTACTTCGGCGTTCACTGCGCGTCGAAGTAGTACACCCTATGCCGTTGCTCTCTGCGGCTGTTGCTCGTGGGCCAGCTTGACGCTGACGACCTTGGAGACGCCAGGCTCCTGCATGGTGACTCCGTAGATCATGTCTGCGGCGTGCATCATGCGCTTGGAGTGGGTGACAAGCAGGAATTGCGTCTCCTTGCTAAGGGTGCGGAGCAGGTCGGCCAGGCGACCGACATTGGTCTCATCGAGAGCGGCATCGACTTCGTCGAGAACGCAGAAGGGGCTCGGCTGGAACTGGAAGATGCCGACGAGAAGCGAAATGGCGGTGAGCGCCTTTTCGCCGCCCGAAAGCAGCAGCACGTTCTGAAGCTTTTTTCCCGGAGGCGATGCGACAATCTCGAGGCCACTCTCTGCCTGATTCTCTGCGTCGGTGAGGCGCAGGAAAGCCTGCCCACCGTGGAAGAGCTTGGTGAAGACGTGGCCGAAGTTCTCGTTGATGCGAGCGAAAGCTTCGTCGAACTTCTCGCGCGAGATCTGGTCGATTTCCTTGATGGTCTGCTGGGTGTTCTCAATCGACTCCATCAGGTCCGTGCGCTGAGTCTCAAGGAAGGCGTGGCGTTCAGCCGTCTCCTTGTACTCATCAAGGGCCATCATGTTGACCGGGCCCATCTGCTCGAGCTTCTGCTTCATAGTGCGGCAAGTGTCTTCTTCGACGGCGAGCGCCTCATCGGCGATGCGGACGATCTCTTGATCAGCACGAAGCTCGGCGGCTTCGACGTTGACCTCGGTGAGACAGCTCGCTTCGAGGTGCTCAAGGTCTGACTTGAGCTTCGCGGCCTGGCTGGAGCGCGCACCACGGTCTTCGCGGAGCTGGTCGAGCGCCGCACGAGCGGACTTGAGACGCGTCTCCATCTCGGCTAGCTGGTGGCGAACTTCGTGTGCCTGCGCGGAGATGGTCTCGGCCTGGGAGAGTGCTTCTGCTTTGAGGACGGCCAGTTCCTGTTCGCGCTGGGCGAGAGCGGCGGTTTCGGTGATGCGCTGCTCGCGCTCGGACTCTGCGGAGGCGCGCTGCTGCTCGATTGCCATTACGCGGCGCTCGAGGTCAGCGTGGAGCCGATCGATCCGCTGGAAAGCAGCTTCGGCACCGCGGCGGCGTTCTTCAAGTCCGGCGAGCTCGGCAGTGAGGCGGGCAGCGTCCTGTTGCAGAGTTTCGCGATTCTGGCGCATGGTGGAGAGCTGGGTCTGCTGCTCTTCAAGACCAACTTCAGCGGCGGCGTGCTCGGCTTCGAGGCGAACGGCTTCTTCGCGTTTCTGGTCGATGACGCTGTGCTTGGCATCGCGCGCTTCTTTGTTGCGCTGGGCTTGCGTCATCCACTCCTGCAGGCGGCGCTCGATGCGCTGATCTTCGCTCTCCATCTGCTTCAGAGCTGCACCCTGATCTGCGGCTTCTCGTTCTGCGTGACGGCGTTCTTCGCTGCGGGTTTCCAGACGGGTGTTCAACTCTTCAATCTGCCTGGTAAGGGCAGCAGCTTCGAATTCAGCCTGACCGAGGTCGCGCTCGATCGCGGCGAGACGCATCTCCGTTTCGCGGAGTTCGCGCTTGAGAACGAGGGGTCCGGCGCTGGCGGGTTTGCCGCCTGTCACTGTGGCATTGTGGAAGCACTCGCCTTCGGGCGTGAGGAAATAGGCGTGGCCGTGATCGCTGGCCATCGTCTGCGCCAACTCGGCAGATTCGACCAGGTAGCCATCGCGCAGCTTGGGCAGGATGGTCTCAAGCGTATGGCCGAAGCCATTGAGCAGGCGGACCTGTTCGCGAAGAGGGGTCACGCCGGGGGCGTTGATCTTCTCGGCGTAAGCATTGTCGCCGTGTCCGTGACTGCCTTCCGGATGGATGAGGAATGTGGCGCGGCCATCGACACTGGTCTTCAGCACGCGAACGCCTTCTTCAGCGGCATGCCAGCTTTTGACGACGACGTAGTTGAGCTCGTCGCGCAGAAACTCGTCGACTACTCCTTCGTGCTCACCGGCGACTTCGATGAAATCAGCAAGCGTGCCGACCGGGGTGGATCCGTTCTGGAGTGCTCCGGGGCGAAGGAGTTTGCGGACGGTTTCTGTCGAGTAGCTGTGATCGCGAATGAGCGACTGGAGAGAATCGCGCCGACCTGCAACTCCGGCAGAGTCGCTTCGCAACTGGTTCGCCCGCGCGCGAACAGAGCTTTCTTCGGAGCGGCGAGCCTGCAAGGTTTCGCGGAGTTCGGCGATCTCGCTTTCAAGGTTCTTTAGCGCTTCGGCAGCGGAATCGAATTTGAGGCGTGCCTGACCGCTTTGAACACCGAGGCTCTCCTGCTCGTTGCGGGCCTGGCTCATCTCGGCGTTGAGACGCTCGGATTCACGCTCGAGGGCGGCGAGGCTCTCTTCAGCCTGTGCGGTGCTGTTCCGGGCATTGCCGGCGAGGGTAAGCACATGCATCGCATGACGGCGATGGCTTTCAAGCTGGCGCTCGGCATTGAAGACTTCTTCGGCTGCTGTGCGAGCCTCGTGCTGGCGAGCCTGCACCTTCTCGTGGAAGGCGTGTGCTTCGCCTGCGGCTGTTTCCAGGAATGCTTTCTGCTGCTGGCGCTCTTCGGCGATAGTGCCTAGCTGGGATTTCGTGGTTTCGAGTTCGCCTGCCGCTGCGGCGATGCGCGCTTCGAGTTCGCTGACGCGTTCAGCATTGCTTCGCTGGCGCGCTGCTGCGCGCTCGAGTTCGACAGCGGAGGAGTTCGCTCGATTCTGAGCATCCTGGCCTTCGCGATCAAGCTCATAGCCGCGCTCGGTGAGTGCATGCTGGCTGGTTTCGGCGGTTTCGATTTCGAGCGCACCAGCTGTGATTCTTTCCGCGAAAGCTGCGATCTCGTGCTCGAGGCGTGACTGCTCAGCGTCCATCAAAGCCATACGGCTGGAGAGCACCACACGAAGTCGCCCGCGCAACTCGTCGCGGACCTGAGCGAAGCGCTCGGCCTTGGCTGCTTGACGCTTGAGGCTGTTCATCTGGCGGGTGACTTCTTCGAAGATGTCGTCGACGCGGGCGAGATTCTGCTTGGAGCTTTCCAGCCGAAGTTCGGCGAGGCGCTTTTTAGTCTTGAAGCGGGTGATTCCGGCGGCTTCTTCGATAATGGAGCGGCGATCGTGGGGCTTCGAGCTGAGAAGCTGGCCAATGCGCTCCTGTCCAATGATCGCGTAGCTTTCAGGGCCGAGGCCGGTGCCCATGAAGATGTCCTGAATGTCGCGGAGGCGGCACAGCTTTCCGTTGAGGAGGTATTCGCTTTCGCCGGTACGGAAGAGACGCCGGGTGATGACGACCTCGCCCTTTTGCGGAGTGCGATTGAACTTGCGGCGACGAATCTTGAGGACAACAGGTTGCGGTCCGGTCGCGGCGGCTTCGGCATTCGGTTCAGGCGCGGTTTGCGACTGCGCGCCTTCGGCGGCATCGTCGTCCTCAACAAGGCCGGGCTGCTCAGAGGCGATGATCTCTTCGGCCTCGGCGGCTTTTTGTCGGCGAAGCTCTTCCTCGTCCCAATCCACCGGTCCATCGTGATCGATCGTGACTTCAGGCTCGACGGGAATGGGGCCGTCGTAGGCGTCGGGATCGACCATGGTGATGGTGACTTCGGCCATGCCGAGCGGCTTGCGCTCGCGGGTTCCGGCGAAGATGACATCCTGCATGCTGCCGCCGCGGAGGCTTTTCGCGCTCTGCTCGCCCAGAACCCAGCTGACCCCGTCGAGAATGTTGGACTTTCCGCACCCGTTCGGCCCCACCACGACAGCGATACCCGTTCCCGGAACCGTGAGTTCGGTACGGTCACAGAAGCTCTTGAAGCCGAGGATGTGGATCTTCTTCAGTTTGAGCATGCTCTCTCCGGGTCAGCAGAATACGGGCAACCGAAGTCAGCAGCGGGGAACCAATCCGCCCAGCGGGCCTGGCATGCTGGGGTGGTCAACCGGCGCCGACTTCACGCCTGAAGGGGATTTGGAAGCTCCACAACGCGAGGCGAACCAGACCCTCTCCGATTACAGACTGTATGGACCCCAAAAGTCAGGGTCAATCTCACCAAGGGGTTCTTTTGTGGATAAGGGGTACCCGAATCCATCTTTTTCGTTTATTTTAGGCTTTCTTCGGAAATAGGGCCAGTTTTCTTGAGTTTAGGCCGAGATTTCCACAGAGCCAAATGCAACTCCGTTGAGGCAATTTCGCAACGGGAGTTAGCTAAAGTGTAATGCCAGCCGGCACGATTCGGAGGGCTAGGCAAAGCTGACAGCGGTGCGGATGACCTTCTCGATAGCCCGGAGAGCCTGAGCTCTTGGGAACCCGGGGCGGCTCGCCAGGCGAATGGTGCGGTGAGAACGTCCGGCCAGAGGGATGAGAGCAATTCCACGGGTCTTGAGAGAGTCGGCGGCGAGGGCAGGGATGAGGGTCGATCCATAGCCTGCAGCTACCAGGTTGACGAGGGTCTCCAACGTTGCTGCCTGCATGGCTCCCTGAAGTCCGCCCCGGATATGAGCGTGGCCGTGTTTTACCCCGCAGGCCGCAAGAGCGTGGTTGGCGAGACAGTGTCCGTCGGCCAGAACGAGAAGCTCGTCTTTGAGAGACTGCTCATCGACTTTTTTTGCGCCCGCGAGTCGATGGTTCTTCGGCAGAGCGGCTAGAAGGGGTTCATCGAAGAGAACGATTTCGGTAATCTCGGGCGCGTCGGTCTCAGTTGCCAGAAGTGCAGCATCGAGTTTGTGGTTGCGAAGATTCTCGATCAGCACACGAGTCTGATCTTCCCAGAGTTCGATCGTGAGTCCGGGAAAGCCCTGCTTCAGCGGCTTGAGAATGAGCGGAAGCAGGTAGGGGGCAAGAGTGGGAATCGCTCCCAACTTGAGCGGACCGACAAGTGGATCGCGGGCGGCTCGCGCGACAGCTTCGATCTGCGCTGCTTCAGCGAGAGCGCGACGAGCGTGCTGCAGGATCTGGCTACCTGCGGGGGTAAGTGCCACACGCTTGTTGGTGCGCTCGAGAAGCGTTACTCCAAGTTCTTCTTCTAGCTTCTTGATCTGGCTGCTGAGGGTGGGCTGGCTGACGTGGCAGGACTCCGCTGCGCGGCCGAAGTGGCGCTGCTCCGCGATGGCGACGAGATAGCGTAGTTCCTGGAGATTCATGAGTAAAAACAGGGACCGAGGGAACAAGGTGACGAGGGAACCGGAACGAGTATCAAGGGTCCCCATCGAGAAAGTTGCTTACCTTTATCATAGACCGCAACAATCGTCACTGTAGAAACAATTGATTTGCCTTATCGAGCCCTGAGCTTCTACCTTTAGCTCAAACGCGACGTGTATCTGCCCGGGGTTCTCCCGGAAGTCTCTCCCTCCCAACCAAAATCAAGGAGAACAGATGTCTAACGAATCCAAATGCCCGTTTTCGGGCGACATGCTTAAACACACAGCGGCCGGCGGAGACAGCAACCGCAACTGGTGGCCCAACTCACTCAATGTCGCGATCCTTCATCAGCAATCCTCTCTCTCGAATCCGATGGCAGCCGAGTTCGACTACGCCCAGGAATTCAAAACTCTCGATCTGGACGCCGTGGTCAAGGACCTGACTACCCTCATGACCGATTCGCAGGACTGGTGGCCCGCAGACTTCGGCCACTATGGTCCGCTCTTCATTCGCATGGCGTGGCACTCAGCCGGTACTTACCGTATTTACGACGGGCGCGGCGGCGGCGGCAAAGGCGCACAGCGCTTCGCTCCTCTGAACAGCTGGCCCGACAATGGCAACCTGGACAAAGCTCGCAGGCTGCTCTGGCCGATCAAGCAGAAGTATGGCCGCAAGCTCTCGTGGGGAGACCTGATGATTCTAGCCGGCAACGTGGCGCTGGAGTCGATGGGGTTCAAGACTTTTGGCTTTGGCGGTGGGCGCGCGGACATCTGGGAGCCGGAGCTGGATATCGACTGGGGTCCGGAAACAACTTGGCTGGGGGATGAGCGGTACAAAGGGGATCGCGAACTGGCGAATCCGCTGGCGGCCGTGCAGATGGGATTGATCTACGTGAATCCCGAAGGCCCGAATGGCAATCCTGATCCGGCGCAGTCGGCCCGTGATATTCGCGAGACTTTCGGTCGTATGGCAATGAACGACTACGAAACAGTTGCGCTGATCGCTGGTGGACACACGTTCGGGAAGACGCACGGAGCGGCAAGCGCCAGCTATGTCGGCCCTGAGCCAGAAGGCGCGTTGCTGGAAGACATGGGGTTGGGATGGAAGAACACCTTTGAGAGCGGCGTTGGCGCGCATGCGATCACGAGCGGACTGGAGGGAATCTGGACTCCGACTCCGACGAAGTGGGACAACAGCTTCTTCGAGACTCTGTTCAAGTACGAGTGGGAGCTTTTCAAGAGCCCAGCTGGCGCAAATCAGTGGAAGCCAAAGGGCGACGCGGGCAAGGATACGGTTCCCGATGCGCACGACCCGAAAAAGCGGCACCAACCAACAATGCTCACTTCGGACCTGGCGTTGCGCGTAGATCCGGCATACGAAAAGATCTCGCGGCACTTCTATGAGAATCCTGCAGAGTTGGCCGATGCGTTTGCTCGCGCGTGGTTCAAGCTGACGCATCGCGATATGGGTCCGATTACCCGGTACCTTGGGTCTCAGGTTCCGAAGGAGCAACTGATCTGGCAGGATCCGGTTCCGGCCGCTGATCACGAACTGGTCAACGATAAGGATGTGGAATCGCTGAAGGCGAAGGTCCTTGCGTCTGGGTTATCCATCTCGCAACTTGTTTCGACAGCCTGGGCTTCGGCGGTGACGTTCCGTGGAAGCGACAAGCGTGGAGGCGCGAACGGTGCCCGCATCCGGCTGGAGCCGCAGAAGAACTGGGCAGTAAATCAGCCGGCTGAACTGTCGAAGGTGCTTTCGAAGCTGGAGAGCATTCAGAAGGAGTTCAACTCGGCACAGGCTGGCGGCAACGGGAAGTCTGGCGGGAAGAAGATTTCGCTTGCGGATCTCATTGTGCTAGCCGGCAACGCAGCTGTAGAGGCGGCCGCAAAGAAGGCGGGTCACGATGTGAAGGTGACGTTTGCGCCGGGACGCACGGACGCTACGCAGGAGCAGACCGACGTTGAGTCATTCGCGGTGCTTGAGCCAAAGGCGGATGGATTCCGCAACTACGTGGGCAAGGGGCTGGAGAAGTATGCAGCCAATCTGTTCCTGGACAAGGCGCAGTTGCTGACGCTCACTGCTCCGCAGATGACGGTGCTTGTCGGCGGACTGCGCGTGCTGGGCGTGAACCATGGCGAATCGAAGGACGGAGTCTTTACGAACAGGCCTGGAGTGCTGACCAACGATTTCTTCATCAACCTGCTCGATATGGGCACGAAGTGGGAGAAGACTGCGAACTCCGAACATGAACTGAAAGGACACGACCGGAAGACGGGCGCGCCCAAGTGGACCGGCACGGTGATCGATCTGATTTTTGGATCGAATGCCCAGCTACGCGGAATCTCCGAGGTGTACGCGAGCAAGGACGCGGAGGCCGATTTCGTAAAGGACTTCGTGAAGTCATGGACCAAGGTGATGAATCTTGATCGCTATGACCTCATCCAGGAAGGTGTGAAGCCGCCGGCTGCTGAGACACACACGATTGCGGAGCCTGTGACCGGAAACTAGTCGCTGGAGTTTCGGGTCAGCCTCGGGCTGGAGCGCAATGCGCTTCAGCCCGATCCTTTTTCGGCGAAAGATTCATCTCCGCTCGCCATTTGATTCGACGAAACACCTGCGATCCCGCTGGACCACCCCTCACCCACAGCCCGGCATCCCAATCACAGCAACACTCGAGGTGAATCGATGAGCATTCTGAACACCGTTGCAGCAATGGCGAAGGGGCCAGCAGCCTCAGAACATGCCCAGGTTGCGGGAGGCCTGATGGACGAACTTCAGGAGCGAGGCGGAATTGGTTCTCTAATCCAAGCATTTCAGCGAAATGGGATGGGCAGCTTCGTCGAGCAGTGGTCGCAGGGCAACACGCAGCCCAATCCCACCGCAATTGAGAATGGGACACAGGGTACGGGGATCATCGACAGCATCGCGCAGCGCACGGGGCTTGCGCCGGGTGTTGTTCGAGGCGGTCTCGCGATTGCACTGCCGCTGATCATTCACCACATGGTGTCGAACAAGCACGTCACGCCAATCGGAGCGCCGACTGGCAGTCAGCCGGAAACGGCAAGCGTTCTTCAATCAGTTATGCAACGGATCATCTGATCAGGCCGCAGTGAGATGCCGCAATCTGCGCCTACTGGCCGCCAGCACCTTCGAGGAGCGAAGGTGCCTGAGCTGCGGGCGTCACGACCCGCCCAGGAATCATTGAAAGTGCATTTGAGATCTGCAGGCGGGTTGACCTGACTTCGGCGGCCAGAATCTCCAGGACTCTGAAGGAGAGGCGAGGATTGGTGCCGACGATTTCGCGGAAGGTCCAAAGCGAGATGGAGTAGAGCTCTGCATTCCTTCTTACGGTTGCGGTCATGGAATAGGGCTGGTTACCTGCGATGGCGGGAAGACCGATGAGAGAGCCGGGAGTCGCGCGAAAGCCAATGACAGAACTGCTGGAAAGCCTGGATGTCAACACGACTTCGCCAGACTGCAGGAGGAAGAGCTTGTCAGGCGGCTGACCCTGCCAGAAGAGCCGGCGTTTATTGGAGATTCTGTGAAGTTTGGAGCAGGCCTCGATCGCGGCTGCGAGTTCGCAATCGGCTACACACTCTGAAGGTTGATTCAACGCAAGCCATCCCTGGGGAGTTTGGGGTCACTTGCAGCCCTCTCCGGTTTATCTGGAAACACATCATGATCCCATTTCAGAGGGCTAATTTGTGTGATTTGCATCACTCGACTCGCGCCATCGGTCACGTGACTATCGCGGGATATTGGATCTTAAATCTGGCGAGATTGGAGTGTGGCGAAGTTCATCTGGCCGTTGGTGAGAGTCCGCAAACTCATCACACAGCGGCCTTTATTCAAGTGAATGCGCGCGAGGTCGTGGGCGACGTTGCAGTGGTGGCACTGACCGATGGGATAGGAGAAGCCGGATCATACATGGAGGGGACATCCGGGGATTGATGCAGAGGTGCCATTGATGTCGATTGGGCTAGTTGCGGGTTGGTTGTTCACGATGCTGCTGCAGCTGCCAAACTGTCGATGACTGCCAGACTCTTCAACTGGTCTGGCGAGAGGCTATGGCGTTCAGCGAGGAAGTCGGAGCTGTTATAGGAAATGATCGTCTGGCCTGTGCTGCCCTCGGCAATCAGCATTTTCAGTGGGAGGTCGATGGCGATGCTGGGTGCGGCTAACATTGCGGGTGTTCCCGCTTTGGGATTTCCGAAGATGAGCAGTTTGGTATCCGGCATGGTCAGACCAGCCTTGGCTGCTTCGCCGCTGTGATCAACGAGTGCGAAGAGCATGATTCCCTTGGACTGCAAAATGTTCTTGAGTTTGTCCACTGTTTCATCGACGGTGTGGGCGGAATGGATTGAAAGAAGCCCTTTGGCCTGGTCGCTCATTGTGACCCTCCTGCATTCTTCTAATTGAATCAGGTTGTACCAGAGTGGTCACTTCCGAAGGGAGACTGCGTTTGAGACGAAGTTGTCGGCGGTTCAGTAAAGTTGAAGAGGGAATCGCCTTCGGTGAACACGCAACTTAATCCGGACAATCTTGCGCAGCTTCTGCACTCCGTGTTTGGGTTTGCGCGGTTCCGGGCCAACCAGGAGGCAGTGTGCCGCTCAGCGGTCAGCGGGCAGGATCTGCTGCTGGTGATGCCAACGGGAGCAGGGAAGTCGCTGTGTTATCAACTTCCGGCAATCGCTCTTGGCGGTACGGCTCTGGTGATTTCGCCGCTGATCGCGCTGATGGAAGATCAGTATGCCAAGCTGGCGGCGCTGAATCTTCGCGTGGCGCGTATTCACTCAGGGCTCGATCGCAGTGTCTCGCGGCAGGCGTGCGTCGAGTATCTGCGAGGCGACCTCGACTTTCTATTCATAGCGCCCGAGCGGCTACGAGTGCCGGGATTTCCGGAGATGCTGGCCAAGCGGCCGCCCGCATTGATCGCAATTGACGAGGCGCACTGCATCTCGCAATGGGGGCACGACTTTCGTCCCGACTACCGGATGATCGGTCAGCATCTGCCGGGCCTTCGAAACGGGGCAGCTGTCCCGGTGTTGGCACTTACGGCCACCGCGACGCCGGCGGTGCAGGCGGACATTGTCGCGCAACTTGGGATGACGGATCCTGCGCACTTCATTCATGGGTTCAGGCGCGAAAACCTTGCAATCGAAGTCGTTGAGGTTCCGATTCCAGAGCGGCCGTTTGCGATATGCAAGTTGTTGACGAAGCGCGCGCATCGCCCGGCGATTGTATATGCGACTTCGCGGAAGCAATCGGAGGCGCTGGCGGAACAGCTTTCGCAAATGATGCCGGCTGCTGCGTACCACGCAGGGCTCGATGGAGAAACGCGTGAGCGAGTACAGAGAGCTTTTTTGACCGGACAGATTGACGTGGTTGTGGCGACGATTGCGTTTGGCATGGGCATCGATAAGCCGGATATACGCACCATTATTCATGCAGGGCTGCCGGGTACGCTCGAGGGGTACTACCAGGAGATTGGACGCGCAGGGCGAGATGGAGAGCAGAGCCGCACGTTCTTGATGCACTCGTATGCAGACCAGCGGACGCATGACTTCTTCCTGAATCGCGACTATCCGCCGACGGAGAATCTGCACGAAGTCTTCCGAATGCTCAGAGAAGCTCCGCGTACGATTGAGGAGTTGCGCGCTGGATCGAAACTCGGTGAAGAGGAGTTCGATAAGGCGCTGGAGAAGCTCGAGATTCATGGCGGCGCGCGGGTCGACTTCGCAGGGAACGTCACGCTTGGTACGCCGGGATGGAAGAAGACCTACTCGATCCAGGCACAGTACAGGGCTGAGCAGTTCGATAAGGTTTTGCGCTTCACAGAGTCGAGTGACTGCCGGATGTGCGCGCTAGTTCGCCATTTTGGAGATGACGACGATGCGAGGCAACCGTGCGGCAGATGTGATGTATGCGATCCGGCCGGCGCGGTGCTTCGGATGTTTCGGCGGGCTACGAACGCTGAACGTGCGATCGCGGAGCTGATCGTGGACGAACTAAGGCCGGTGGATCACAAAGGGGCGGGTTCTTTGCAAAAGAGTGTTGATCCTTCCGGCCGCATGAATCGCGATGAATTCGATGGGGTGCTGGACGCATTGGCGCGTGCTCGAATCGTCGCCGTCGAAGATGCGGTGTACGAGAAGGACGGGGAAGTTCGCCGCTATAAGAAGGTGAGCCTCAGCAGGCTTGGGAAGGAAGCTCGCTCGGCTTCGCAGGTTGATTTATTGATCAGCGATGGCATTGCGGAAGAATTCGCGACACTCACTGCACAAAGAGGTTCGCGAAAAACAGTGAAGACGCCGAAGAGAGCGGCGGCGACACCGGCCAATCTTTCGGCGGATGGAGAGGCGCTTGCGAGCCAGTTGAAGGAGTGGCGCATGAGTGAAGCGAAGCGCCTTCGCGTGCCACCTTATTGCGTGCTCCACGACCGCACGATAACTGCAGTGGCTCTGGCCAGGCCTGGAAACCCTCGCGAGCTTCTTGCGATTGAGGGCATCGGGCCGGGAAAGGTAGAAAAATTTGGCCCCGCGATCCTGAAGATCTGCGGAGCCAAATAATAGCGACGCTGAGTTGCGTCAGGCGACGCGCTCGATTGTCACCGATTGAAGCACGACGGGTTTGTTGGGCTTATCCTGGCCGCCGCGAGGCACCTTGGAAATCTTGTCTGCGATGTCCTGGCCTTCGACAACTTCGCCGAAGATGGTGTGATTGCCAGTGAGCCAGGGCGTTGGAGCAACGGTGATGAAGAACTGGCAGCCGTTGGTGTTCGGTCCTGAATTAGCCATGGCTAATTTGCCTGTTTTGTCGAAGCGATGAGGTGAACCCTTGGTCTCGTCTTGAAAGCGATAACCCGGGCCGCCCATTCCTGTGCCTGTTGGATCGCCGCCCTGGATCATGAAGTCGGGAATGACACGGTGAAAGACAGTGCCGTCGAAGAGCTTGTTGGATGACTTCTCATGGGTTCCCGGGTGCGTCCACTCCTTCTTGCCTTCGGCAAGCTCGATGAAATTCTTTGTCGTGATGGGGGCGTCGGCCTCAAAGAGGCGAGTAACGATCTTTCCTTCACTTGTATTAAAGGTCGCGTAAGTGCCGGGTGCGAGTGCCATAAATACTCCTGTCTGTGGATGACTTTCTAAAGGTGGTGTGGCCTCGGATGTTTTGAGGCCAGGATGCCTGAACTACTGCTGGGGCGCGGGTGAGGGCTGTGCAGGCGGACCGGGTGCAGGAGGCGGCGTCTGACCCTCCGGAACGATGATCACTTTTTGCAGCACCACTGGTGTCACAGGCTTGTCGTCCGGGTCCCGTTCGACGCGCGCGATTGCTTTGACCAGGTTGAGGCTCGGCTCATCGCACTGCCCAAAAATAGTGTGGTGCTGGTTCAGATGTTCGACGGGAACTTCGGTGATGAAGAATTGGCTTCCGTTTGTGTTCGGTCCGGAGTTGGCCATCGCGAGACGGCCCGGTACATCGAAATTGAGATCGGGATTGAACTCATCTTCAAAGGTGTAACCTGGGTCGCCCATGCCGGTCCCAGTTGGATCGCCGCCCTGAATCATAAATTCTGGGATGACGCGATGAAAAATGGTTCCGTCATATAGCGGCATATTGTGCATTTTTTTCTGGTTCTTCGGATCGGTCCAGTCCTTCTTCCCTTGAGCGAGTGCGATGAAATTAGCGACGGTCTTGGGCGCTTCCTTCTGAAAAAACTGGCAGGTGATTCGGCCCATGGATGTATCCATCACGACAGTGGGTCCGTTGGGATGGATTTGCGCGGCGGCGGTTGCCTGCGGAGCATCGGGGAGAGGTGCCTCCGCGGGTTTCGTACTCTCCTGAGCGATCGCGCAGGATGCCATCGCCGCGATTGCCAGAGACGCTGTGAAGAAGCCGTTGATTCTCATACCGAATTCGAGGTTAAACCATGCCGCGCGCCCCTTGCCAGCGGCTGCAATGGAGCATGTATGTTAAACGCATGACTTCTGACAAGCACTTCCCCTTATGCAAGGCGCTCATCTCTCTTGTCTTTTGCTGCCTTGCTGCGGTACCTGCCGGTGTGTTGGCACAAAACGATAAAGCCGCGACTCCTGCCGCGGACAAGAACAAGCCGGCTGAAAAAGCCACGCCTGACAAGTCGGCTCTGCCTCCTCTGCCCGCTGAGGCCCATGCGCAACAGACCATCCAGCTTGACGGGAAAGCGCTAAAGTACACGGTCACCGTCGGCGCTCTTCCAGTGCGCGATGGAGAGGGCAAAGTGGCCGGCGAAGTAGTGCTGACTGCTTATACGGTGGAAGGGCAAAATCGTCCGGTGACGTTCGCTTTCAACGGCGGTCCCGGCGCATCGTCGGTCTATCTCAATCTGGGTGCTATCGGTCCCAAGCATCTCGACGCCGGCAACGAAGGAGCAAGCCCTTCGGACCCGACGAACCTTGTCGACAATCCGGGGACGTGGCTTGACTTTACCGACCTCGTCTTTATCGATCCTGTCGGCACTGGCTTCAGCCGCTCGCTGGTTCCCGAGGCGGAGACGAAAAAGCTCTTCTACGGCACGCAGTCCGACATCGAATACCTGTCGCGAATCGTGTACGACTGGCTCGTCAAGAACGATCGTCTCAGTTCGCGCAAGTATCTCGTGGGCGAGAGCTATGGTGGTTTTCGCGGACCGCGAATTACACATTACCTGCAGTCGCAGCTCGGTGTTGCGATGAATGGGGTAGTGCTGGTATCGCCCTACCTCAATCCGACGATTGAGAACGATGGGGACCTGTCGCCGCTTCCCTGGATGATGACGCTCCCTTCCATTACGGCTGCGCACCTGGAGCGCGAGAAGAAACTGACTCCAGAGGCAATGGCTGGCGTGATCGCCTACACACAAGGTGAGTATGCAACCACGCTGCTGAAGGGGCGTTCCGACGATGCGGGGACGCAGAAGATGATCGCCAGGGTCACGGAGATGACTGGCCTTGATCCCGCGTTTGTGAAGTTCTCGGGCGGGCGGATCGAGACAGGCGCATACCTGCGGGAAGTTCATCGCGAGGAAGGGAAGCTGGGCTCGGTCTACGACTCAAACGTGACCTCGTTCGATCCGTTTCCGTTTGCACCTGAGCAGCGTGCACAGGACCCGATTCTAGCGAGCATCGTAGCGCCACTCACTACCGCGATGGTCGATTTCGTTACGCGGACCGTAGGGTGGAAGGTTGACGCCCGATACAACGCGCTCTCTTACGACGTGAATCGCCAATGGGATCGCGATGCAGAGCTTCGGCGCGGATCGGTCCCAGATCTGCGGGAAGCGGTTGCTGCCGATCCGAAGCTGCGAGTGATGATCGTCCATGGGTGGAACGATCTCTCCTGCCCTTTCATGGGGTCGGTGCTGACTGTGAACCAGATGCCGGTGATGGGAGACCCGACACGGGTGTCTGTGCATGAGTTTCCTGGCGGGCACATGTTCTACACCCGCAACGACAGCCGGGCGGTGCTGCGCAAAGACGTGATGGAGATGTACGCGAAGCACTAAGAGCAGGGAACGAGGGAACTAGGGGACAAGGGAACAAGGGACAAGGGAACAAGGGACAAGGGAACGAGAAATGCCGGACCGCACCCGGCGAATCCCGTTCCCTTATTTATTTCGTCACACTTTCTTTGACCCTGCACCCCTAGATAGCCTATACATAGACACATGAAACGACCGGATCTCCTTCCCGGCACGCTCGACATGCTGGTTCTCAAGACGCTCGCCAGGGCGCCCCTGCACGGGTACGGCATTGCACAATCCATCAAGCGCTCGTCAGACGATGTGCTGACGGTTGAAGAGGGCTCTCTTTATCCGGCCCTTCAGCGGCTGCTTCTTCAGGGGTGGGTCAAAGCGGAGTGGAAAATGACCGATACCAACAGGCGCGCGAGGTTCTATACGCTGACTGCCGCCGGCCGCAAGCAGCTTGGGGTTGAAGTTTCGCAATTCGAACAGATGATTACGGCGATTGGGCGCGTGCTGAGCGAAGCGTGAGTGCCCGGAGAGCTGTGGAGGTCAAATGAATCCTCTTGGATATGTCGCAAGGAAAGCCGGATTGCTTTTTCGCCGCGAACAGTTCCACACGGAGCTCGATGAGGAGATGGCTTTTCATCGCGCGGAGGTAGAGAAGGAACTGATAGCGGGAGGAATGCCTGCGGCAAGAGCTCGAGTTGAGGCGGCACGGCAGTTCGGCAATGCCACGCATCTCCGAGATGAAAGCCATACCGTTGTCGCATTCCAGTGGGAGACAGTTATGCAGGACGTTCGTTTCTCTTTGCGTCAGCTTCGCCAGAACCCTGGATTTGCGTTGACTGCCATCTTCATTCTGGCCGTCGGAATGGGTGTCAGTGTGGCGATCTTCGCATTTGCAGATGCCGCGGTGATTCAGCCTTTGCCCTATCTGGCGCCGAACAGGTTGATGGACGTGGCTGAGAACGGAGCGATGCTTCAACGGTCAAATCTCTCTCGAGCGGACTATGAGGATTGGAAGCGGCTGAATCACTCGTTCAGTTCACTTGATGTTTACGGTGGATCGGGATACCTGCTGCAAACGCCGTCCGGCACGGAGCCGGTTCCGGCTGCCCGAGTGAGTGACGGGTTCTTTCGCACGCTCGGCGTGAAGCCGATGATGGGCCGCGATTTCCTTCCCGGCGACGATCGTCCGGGTGGCGCAAAGCTCGTGATGCTGACTCACGGATCCTGGGTGAAGCGATTCGGGTCGCGAACAGATATGGTGGGACAGTCTGTCACACTCGATGGCACTGCCTACACGATCGTCGGCGTGTTGCCGCGCGAATTTGAATTTGCTCCCCGCGCCAATGCTGAGTTCTTTGTGCCGCTGCTCGACAAGAATCAATGCGAACAGAGGCGGAGCTGCCACAATCTCTTCGGCATTGGCCGGCTTCGCGACGGAGTCACGGAGAAGGCCGCACTCGATGAGATGAAAGCGATTGCGGCTCAACTCGCCATCCAGTATCCCGGCTCGAACCAGGGTCAAGGAGCAGTCGTCCAGCCTCTGTCGGAGATCATTGTCGGGCCTGTGAAGCCCATCATGCTGACGCTGCTTGCAGCATCGGGCCTGTTGCTGCTTATTGCATCAGTCAATGTTGCGAACCTACTGCTTGTGCGATCGGAGTCGAGACGGCGCGAGATTGCTGTTCGTGGAGCACTCGGTGCGACTCCCGCTCGAATCTCGAGACAGTTTGTGACCGAGGCGTTTCTGCTAGGGATGCTTGGATGCGCCGCCGGGTTTCTGGTGGCGAATGGAACGATGAAGGGCTTGGTGAGCTTGATTCCCAAAACGATGGCGCAGAATCTTCCCTTTCTTTGGCGAGTTGGGATTCACTGGCACGAGGCCATGTACAGTCTCTGCATTGCTCTGGTCGCAACGGGGCTGCTGGCCGTCACTCCAATTCTGCGCCTGTCATTCATGGACGTCAGAGACGCTTTGAGCGATGGGAACCGTTCGGTTGCGGGACGGTTCTGGCGGCGGATGGGAGCCAACCTGGTGGTGGTTGAGCTCTCACTAGCTGTCATCCTACTGGTCGGAGCTGGGCTGTTGAGCAAGAGCTTCTTCCGGTTGCTGCAAGTCGATGTGGGATTCGATGCCACGCATCTGGCGACCGTTCAAGTGGTCGCTCCACCTGCTGCCTATACCAAACCCGAACAGCAGGTGGCACTGTATCGAGAGCTCAGCCGACGGCTTTCATCTCTGCCCGGTGTCGAGTCAGTGGGAATCACATCGGATTTGCCGATACAGTGCAACTGCAACACAGACTGGATCCGCATCGTAGGCAAGCCGTTTCATGGTGAGCACAATGAAGTGAATGAGCGCGATGTCGATCCGGGATATCTTCCAACGTTGAAAGCGCAACTGATTCGAGGACGGCTATTTAACGAGGACGACACCGCTTCGAAGAGCAACAAGATCATCATCAATCAGAAGCTGGCCGAGAAGTATTTCCCAGGTGAGGACCCGATCGGAAAGACGATCGCGAACGGGAGTCTTGATGCGAAGTCGATGCGTGAGATCATCGGGGTCGTGGGCAACGTGCGGGAGGGAGGACTCGATGATGAGCTGTGGCCAACCGAGTACGAGGCTCTGTATCAAAGCCCGGGCAACTATGTAGCTGTTGCTGTGAGGACCGTTGGAGATGAGGGCGCGATCCTGCCCTCTCTGGTCAAAGCGGTGCACGAGGTTGATCCCACGCTCGGAACCTACGGCGAACTCACGATGAAGGAGCAGATGAACACCACTGCCTCGGCCCTGATTCATCACACCGCGATGTGGCTGGTGGACGGGTTTGCGGGGATCGCCCTTGTGCTCGCCGTAGTGGGGCTTTACGGCGTCGTTGCCTATTCGGTGGGGCAGCGGACGCGCGAGATTGGCGTGCGAATGGCTCTGGGGGCACAACGAGGAACCGTGTATGGCATGGTGATGCGTCAAGCGGGATGGTTGACGGTGATCGGAGTCGGGATTGGAGTGGCGTGCGCGGTTGGTGCGGCTATGCTCGGCAGCAAGCTGCTGTTTGGAGTGAGGGCATGGGATATCCAGACGCTGTCAATCGTAGCCGTGGTTCTTGCGGCGGCGTCTCTGGCTGCAAGCTTTCTGCCGGCGCACCGCGCAGCATCTGTCAATCCGATTGAAGCGCTGAGGACAGAGTGAAGCTGATCTAATGCTGAGTTGTTTGGGCAATCTGTGACAAGTGCGCTCGGATACAGGGGAACTCGACCCATTCTGGCTAAGATGGGTGGGGAAAAGACCGCAAGTTGAGCAAACGCTTCGAGCGGGACTTCGATAGCGGCTGCTTTACGGAAAGCTGACTTAGAGTAGACGAGAAGGTTCTTGGCGTTTCACCAAACGAAAGCTGTCTATACATTTCACGTACAGCAAAGGGCTGTCGTAGCACCATTTAGTGATTTGTCTCTCAAATTTAGGTCGATAGAATTGGGCCCAGTTCCAGCAACGCTCCCGAACATGTTGACGGCTACGGCGCGCGGATGTACGAGGTAAGGCCGATGCACCCACTGGAGTCCGGGCCGTATGGAGACGAGAGGCCCCGTGTCCTTGTCGCCGAGGACGACACTGTAACCAGGCTCATTCTGAAACATTGGGTTATTCGGTGGGGCTACGAGATCATCGTGGTCGATAACGGCATCGATGCCTGGAATGTGCTCCAGCAAGATCGACCGCCTGAGGTCGTGGTCGTGGACTGGGCGATGCCTGGAATCGACGGAATTGAACTGTGCCGCCGTCTACGCGACAAATCACGCCCGTACTACCACTACATTCTGATGGTGACCGCGAGTTCAGATGTGCAGGATGTGGTTCATGCTCTGGAGTCAGGTGCGGACGACTGTATCGGCAAGCCTTTCGGCGAGGCGGAGCTCCGCGCCCGATTGCTGGTTGCCAGCCGGATTCTTGCACTGCAGAACGAGCTCATTCACGCGCGGGAAGAGCTTCGCACCCAGGCTATGCGAGATGGGCTGACTGGAGTGTGGAATCGGACGGCGTTTCTCGACCTGTTCAGACGGGAACTTCAGAGAGCCGACCGCAGCGGCGCGAATACGGGGTTGTTGCTGCTCGATCTGGACAATTTCAAGCAGATCAACGACACGTATGGGCATCTTGCCGGTGACCAGGTGTTGCGCGAGGTAGCGCGGCGCCTTTGCAACAGTGTGCGGTCCTACGATTTCGTTGGACGGTATGGCGGAGAGGAGTTTTTCATCGCTCTTTCGGGATCGAACAGGGAAGCGCTCGGCGATCGGGCTGAAGCCATACGCAAGGCGATCTGCCGGGAGCCGGTTCATGTTGGGCAGGGTGCTGTGCCGGTCACCCTGAGCGTAGGCGCGGCGGTTGCCTCGGGAGATCAATCGACTTCAGATGTTCTGGCGATTGCAGATGTGGGCTTGTACAAGGCCAAGGATTCCGGACGGAACCTGTCTGTGATTTGTGCCAAGCCGACCAGCGAGTTTTTCTTCTGCCTGCTCTCCCAGAGGGAGAGGTGCGGTCAGTGTGAGGCAGGGCAGACGAACCAGTGCGTGATTTCCGCAAGGTTGGCTTAGCAGCCTTTTTTGCACCGTTCCATAATGGCTTTGTGGAGGCGGTCTCGAAGGTTCGTGGGCATCTCGTAGATCTCGTGGGAACGGTAGATCTCGATGGTCTTGCGGGTAGTGTTCAACGTGACTTCGCAATGCTCGCAGCCGTTGAGGTGTTCCTGAAGATCGGCACGCATCTCCCGCGATACAGTGTTATCGATCATGTCGTCGAGCATGGCCAGAAACTCAGTGCACGTCACTTTTCACTCCCTTTTCCCTGGGAACCTTTTTCCGCTTGAAGTAGCGGGCGAGGCGTTCGCGCAACTGTAACCGGGCCCGAAGGAGGCGCGACTTCACGGCAGGCACGCTCAAGCCGAGCGATTCTGCTGTTTCCTCGGTGGAGAGTCCGTCCACGTCGCGCAGTACGAACACTACTCTGAATCCCGGTGGCAGTCCCTGGATGGTTTTGCGAAGGATTTCGGCCAGTTCGGCCTGGGTATAGTTCTGCTCCGGGTCGGGAGCCCAGTCCGCCAGATCGCGCGGAACGGTTCCTTCTTCTGTTTCGATGTCCTCGTCGATCGAGACCATCTTGCCAGTGCGCCGCTTGCGCAAGCGCATCAGGCTCTCGTTTACTGCGATCCGAACCAGCCATGTGTAGAACTTAGAGTTTCCTTGAAATTGATCGAGTTTCTCGTACGCCTTCAGAAACGCGTCCTGCATTACGTCTTCAGCATCTTCGCGGTTTTGCGTAATGTGCTGCGCAATCCGGAAGATCTGGCGATCGTATTTGCGGACGAGCTCATCGTATGCCGAGATGTCCCCCGACTTGACCCTCTCTACAAGGGCTACATCGGGGTGCGGCTCGTTTTCGTTCGCTATGGATTGGATGGTCGCCATGGGGGTTGGTTGCGGGAATTCTGCGGGGTGGCCAGAAGGAGCCCCGCACGTCTAAGTGTAATAGACGTCGGTCGGGGGCGAAACGGGGGAATTCCGGGGGCATGACCAGGAGCCGGAAATCGTTGGATACGTTACGGTAGTGATTCTCTGACGTTCGCTGACGCCGAATCCGTCATACATTGAAACTATGCAACGAGCCGTTTCCTCTTTTCCTACGCATGCTCCAGCGAGGATTCTCGCAGCCGTGCTTTGTGCCTTGATGGCTATAAGTCCGGTAGAGGGAAGACGCATTGGCGCGCAGAACGCCAGATCTTCCAACGCGTCGACGAGTACGAAGAAAAAGGTGAAGGTGGCCGCTTCAACTTCGAAAAATGCGGCTTCGGCGAAGTCATCCAAGGCGAAGTCGTCCGGCGCACGCAGGTCGGCAACTAAGCCGCGGAGGAAGAAGAGATACGTGAGCCCCGCGGAGAGGCGCCGCCGGTCCGCCAGGGCACACAAGATCAAGCTGGCCTTTGTTGCTTCATCTGAGCTGAGGCCTATGGCCCAGCAGCTGGCTACGTTGCGGACGCCGGCGGCCTACACGGGTGTTACCGCCTATGCGCGGTCGCACAAGGGCGAAGCATCTGCTGCCGCTTATCTCGCACTCGGACATGCCTACATCCTCGACAAGAAGTATGCCGACGCGGTGGGCAGCTTGAAGCAGGCGAAGGAGGCTGGAGACTCGCTCGAAGACTATGACGATTTTCTGGCAGCGAGGGCCTATCACGAATCGGACCAGGAGGCGCAGGCTGAGGCGCTGCTGACGGGATTCAAGGCGAAGTATCCGGACAGCATCTTCGTTGATGAGGTGCCGGAGCTCGAAGCAAATGTGCTGCTCGATATGCACGATGCGGCCGGCGCGAAGCGCGTTCTGGATGCAGCGGCAAGCGATCCAGCGGCTGGCCGAGCTGGCTATCAACTTGCAGCCGGGCTGGTTGCACAGGCGCAAGACCAGGGAGCCGAGGCGGTTCGCATTTACAAAGCGCTGTTGCTGGGATTCCCATTGAGTACGGAAGCTGCAATTGCCCGAGCAAAGCTGACGAACCTGGGAGCGGAAGATTCACTGACCAGTAATGAGCTGCGCAGCCTGGGCGATGCGTACTACAGGGCTGGACGCTATGAAGATGCTGGCGACCAATACAGAGCACTGGATCGAAAGGCCAATCTGGATGAGCAGAGCCGAAACGGATTTGCAGTTGCTGCTGCGGCTTGCGATCTGAAGCTGAAACGCCTGACCGAGAACCAGGCCCAGGCACTGCCTGACACCCGCGATGAGAATGGGGCCAGGCGCGCATACCTGCTGATGGAGCTTGCGCGGAACCGGAATGATCTGGATGCGCAGACGCAGATCGTAACGCAAATGGAAGCGAACTTTCCGCAGAGCCAGTGGCTGGCGGAAGCGCTCTTCTCAAGCGGCAACATGTACCTGCTCCGCAAGGACTACTCGAAAGCGGCAGAGTACTACGCTTATCTCGGCGACCACTTTCCGAACAGTAAGAATGGGTCTGCGGCACACTGGCGCGCGGGCTGGCTAAACTACCGGCTGGGCAATTACAAGGAAGCGTCGCGGGTCTTCGAGGACCAAATCCACAAGTTTCCGGGCACTGCTGAGACAGCGTCCGCGCTCTACTGGCGCGGTCGTCTTTACGAGACGCAGGATCATGACATCGCGAAGGCTTCGGCCAACTACCGGACGATTGTTCGCGTCTATCAGCACTTTTTCTACGCACAGATGGCGCGTCAGCGGCTATCTGCACTTGGCAAGGCAGGAGCAGAGACCGCAGAATCCACGGATCTCGAGCAGATAAAAACTCCCGAGTTGCCTAACCTGTCAGAAAGCTTTCCTGAGGACAGCCCGCATCTAGCCAAAGCCAAGCTGCTTGCCAATGCGGGGCTGAACGAATACCTTGCGCGCGAGATCGCGGCCGACCCGGACTCCGGATCATGGAGCGCGTTGGCCGAGGCTCAAATTTACGCTTCCTATGGCGAGGCATACCGTGCTCTGCGAGCGTTGAAGCGTGCGCTGCCGGGTGCTGCGAGTGCATCGATCGAATCGATTCCACTGCCATATTGGCGGATTCTGTTTCCCGAGCCGTACTGGTCGATCATCAAGGCTGAGTCGGCGAAGAACAATGTCGATCCGTATCTGGTAGCGTCGTTGATCCGCCAGGAGTCGGAGTTCAATCCTTCCGTAATTTCGTACGCGAATGCGTGGGGGCTGATGCAGATGCTGCCGTCGGTGGGGCGGTCGCTCGCGAAGCAGGAAGGGATGAAGAATTTCCAGACATTCCAACTGCTCGACCCAGAGACGAATATTCGTCTGGGAACAAAATACTTGAAACAGACGCTGGATAAATTCGGCGGCGTTCCTGAGTACGCTCTGGCTGCGTACAACGCGGGCGACAGCCGAGTACAAGACTGGCAGGCAGCCGGGCCGTACGGCGGGATGGATGAATTTGTGGAGTCGATTCCGTTTACGCAGACGCGGGAGTATGTGCAGGCAATTCTCAGGAACGTCGAAATCTACCGAGAGATCGATGCAAACTCAGACACCCAAAGCAAGACAGCGAAGGAAATGAGCGGAGACTAAATTGGCGATCGGGAATCCGATTCGCCAACAAGGGTTACCGTTGGGCATGTTGACGCAAAGCCAGTTGCGCGTGAACACTGATCGCAATCCGGGAGATGCAGTTATCCGGCGTTCTACGCACCCTGCTGTTGAAGGACGAGGCCCCGGATCAGATTGGGGTAGTCAGGACGAACTGGTACCAAACGGAACTTGTTTTGTCACGTCAGACTCTCGGAGGGCAGGATGTCCGACTTGCAATTCCTCAATGAGTGGATTCCTGACAAGATGGATCCTGGGACAGTTTTCCTCCTGGAGAACCAGGCGAAGCTCGGCCATGCCCAGAACCCGTACGTAGCTGTGATGTCGTGCCCGCGATGCGGCACGATGGGCTTAATCACGCGGCGACAGCTCTGCGAGCGCGAGAACATGATCTGTGGCGGTGACGCGTGCTCAGCGGAGTATCGGCTTGAGGGTGAGAGCATTCTCTACCGGTATCCGCAGTAGCCGAGTTGTCTTTCCGTTCTCTGATTCAAGCGCTCTTCGGCGTACGTCCTCACTCGGCGTCGCTAGGCACGAGCAATTCTGCGTCAGTCGATTTAAGATTGAGCTGATCCCATCCAAGCCCGGATGGCGAAATTGGCAGACGCAGCGGACTTAAAATCCGCAGACCGCAAGGTCGTGGGGGTTCAAGTCCCCCTCCGGGCACCAGCAGAATTCAGCCACACAAGGAAAAGCCCACGCGCATGGCGTGGGCTTTTCCTTTCTAACAACCTCTATGCGGGCCGGCTCTTGACGGATGCTTGTGCCGGCTTTGTGCGCCTGGTCTGGCTCCAGATTTTGAAGATTGCCGCGACATGGCGGAAGAAGATGCCGGGCATCTTGCTCCACTTATAGACCTGGGTGACGCCTGCTGCGCGCAACTGGTGCTTGATCGGAATCTCGTGGAGAGTAAATCCGTGGCGATGCGACCGCGCTACGAACTCCCACCAGAAGCCTTCTTTCATTTCGCCGAGTTCGCGAGCCATGACTTTGGCCACGGAATCCCGCATTAGAACATAAGGACAGCTGGGATCGTGCACGGGTACGCGGAAGACTGCCTGGTATAGCAGAAAGAAAAATCGCGAGAAGACTCGGCGCACGAGGGGGTCGGCGCGGTGAACGCGCCATCCGATTATGACGTCTGCAGAGTTGCGCGCGTCCCAGAATTTTCCGAAGTCGCGCGGATCACACTGGCCGTCGGAGTCGAGGCAGAGAAGGTACTCGGACTCGCACATTTCCATACCTTCGCGCATCGCCTTGGAGTATCCCTTGCGCGCATCGCTCAGGTTGAGCCGGACGGGAAGTTCGGTTGCGAGTGAACGAAGAACCTGCTTGGAATTGTCTTTGCTCCCATCCTCGCAGACGATGAAGCCGACGTTGGCGACGCGAGATAATTCGGTATTCATCCCCCGCATGGTGGCTTCGATACTTTCGCCTTCGTTATGAACTGGTAGCAGAACTTCAACCTGATGAGCTGGCATAATCTATCTCCTATAATATTGCGCGTCAGCTGTCACACACTTAGAGTAGTGCAACTTCAGGCGCTATGCGAGGAAGGATGCTGTTCATGAGCTGAGCGTTGCCTCGCGCGTGGAAAAGAAGGCGCGAAGAATATCAGGCGGTACGAGGTTTCCAGCCGTACGCAGCTTGAGAGTTGCTCCAGAAGTAGCGTTCCCGGTCGTCGAGGGACTTGGAGGACATGTACTCAGAGACGATCGCAAAAGTCTGATCGTATGGAGCGATCTGGTCGCTGTTTGGCCAGTCGCTGCCAAAGATCACTCGGCGGGGGCCGAAGAGGTCCCATAGCGGCTCGACCCTGTTTCGATAGAAGCGTTTGTCCAGGATGAGGGTGTTGTCCTTAACGACGGGAATTTCAGACAGCTTCACGTAGACCCGAGTGTGCCGCGCGAGTACAGCGAGATCGTGATGGAAGGCCGCGAGAGCATTTGTGTCGCCAGGGAGCTTGGCATTGGGCAAGTGATCAATGATCACCCGAAGTTTCGGTACACGGTCGACAACGCGAAGCAAGGCGGAGATGAGACGTGGGTCTGGGTTAGCGCTTTCGAGAACCAGCCCCGCATCGGCGAGAGCTTGGAGATTATCGACAAAATGCGATTTACTGAGATCCGCGAAGAGATCGCGATTCCAAAGGTTGCCGTAGCGAATGCCGCGGTAGAGCGGATTCCGCTCAAGGCGGTCGAGTTGCGCCCGAAAGCCGGGGTCAGCAGGATCGAGATCGCCTATGACTCCCAGCACAAATGAATCGTGTTCCGCGACGTTGAGCAGCCAGTCATTGTCTGTGGGGAGAGGACTGCATTCGACAGCGATACACCCGGCGATGCCGAAGGTGTGACAGATCGACTTGAGCCTCGGAGGTAAAGCAGGCTTATACAGTGCGGCGAGGTCCTGGGTGGGCCATGGAATGCCGCCCGGACGCGTCGGGTCAAAGAAGTGAACGTGCGAATCGATGATGGGAGTCATTGAGCTCTAGTGAAGTGCCATTGAAGCAGATAAGCGGAGCGGGGGCAAGCCGAATCTTGTATTGAAATTGTTGCTCAATTGCATTAAGCTGTTTTCGCTAACTGGAGCGCACCGTTCGCGCTCGTGAAGCTGTTCCCCGACATTCCATATTTTCCGAGAGGCACTTCGTATGACTGCGACCGCAACCCGCCTCGTTCACCTGACAGATCTGTGGGACGAGAAGACAGCCAGCACTCTGGATGAGCCGGAGCTTCTTCGTTACCGTTCGAATTTGCTTGGCGCAGATCTTAGAATCACGAACTTTGCTGGCGGGAACACAAGTTCGAAGGTTGTTGAGCGCGATCCGCTTGACGGGACTGAGCGGAAAGTTCTGTGGGTGAAGGGTAGCGGCGGAGACCTCGGCAGTATGAAACGCAGCGGGTTTGCAACCCTTTACCTGGACAAGTTGCTGGAGTTGGAAAAGGTCTACGGTGGAGCCGACCTCGAAGATCAGATGGTGGAGTTATACCCGCTGTGCACGTTCGGATTAAACCCGGTGGCAGCGTCGATCGACACTCCCCTGCATGGATTTCTGCCCTTTGCTCATGTAGACCACTTGCATCCTGACTGGGGTATCGCACTTGCAGCGAGTGCAAACGGGTTAGAGAAGTTAAAGGAGTTTAACGACCGGTTCGGGCACAAGATGATCTGGGTTCCATGGCAACGGCCCGGGTTCGAGCTTGCCATGATGATGAAGAAGGCGGTCGAGGCTCATCCGGGGTGCGATGGAGTAGTGCTTGGCGGCCATGGGTTGTTCACGTGGGGAGATACGCAGCGCGAGTGCTACCTGAACACGATAACGATCATCGATCAGCTGGGGCAGTTCGTGCTTGAACACGTTGGGAAGAGGCGCGAAACAATCTTTGGGGGAGCGCGCTTTTCGACAAGGAAAGACGCGAAGGACGTGGCCACGAAGATATTCCCGTTTTTGCGGGGAAAGGTGTCCGCGCAGAAACGGTTGATTGGCACATACAGCGATCTTCCCGAGGTTCTTCAGTTTGTAAATGCCAACGATGCCGAGAGGCTCGCATTTCTTGGCACGAGCTGCCCGGACCATTTTCTACGCACAAAAGTGCGCCCAATGTACGTGATCTGGGATCCAGTGGGAGACGTGAAGTCGTTGCGCAGAGCAATTGATGAGTCACTGGTCAAATATCGAAAAGAGTATGGCGAGTACTACACGAAGTTTGCAGAAGCTACATCTCCAGCGCAGCGCGATCCCAATCCCACAGTTGTTCTAATTCCGGGTGTCGGACAGTTCAGCTTTGGCAAGAGTAAGGCCGAGTCGCGGGTGACGGGCGAGTTTTATGTGAATGCAATCCATGTAATGGAGGGTGCAGCTGGACTCGGTGGACTGAGTGCATGTCCCGACATTCTTCCGCAGGCAGGCGCGGCGGCTACGACCGATATGTTCGGAGTACATGACAACTATGTGGCACTACCGACAAGGGAAGCGTTCCGAATCGAGTACTGGGCTCTTGAGGAAGCCAAGCTTAGACGGCAGCCACCAGAGAAAGAACTGAGCAGGCAAGTGGTTCTTGTGGTTGGCGGAGGAAGTGGAATCGGCAGGGAAGTCGCACGCATCGCGGCCGATCGAGGAGCGCACGTCATCGTTGCGGATAGAGCAAGCGAGGCCGCTGAGCAGGTTACGGAAGAAGTACGAAAGTTGGCCGGCAAGGAAGCGGTCACGAGCGCGGCAATCGATATTTCCAAGCGCGACTCGATCCGGGCAGCACTGGCGAAGGTGATTCAGACTTTCGGTGGAGTGGACATCGTTATCAATACCGCTGCTTTGTTTCCCTCGTCACCGACTGGCATGATCTCAGACGAGCAATGGGCGACGACCTTAACAGTGAATGTGACGGCAAATTACCTGCTGGTCGACGAACTGGCAGGGTTATTCGCAGACCAGGACCTAGATGCATCCGTTGTTTTGACCAGCAGTGCTAATGCTGTCGTTCCCAAGCGCGGAACCGAGGCATATGACGTGAGTAAGGCGGCACTTAGCCACCTGGTTCGTGAGCTTGCTGTGACGTTGTCTCCAAAGGTGCGCGTGAACGGTATCAGTCCGGCGACGGTCGTAAAAGGATCAACGATGTTTCCTCGTGACCGTGTGATTGCCTCCCTCAAGAAATATGGGATTGCCTTCGAAGAAACCATGTCCGATGAGGAATTGCGTGGTGTTCTGGCTAAGTTCTATGCCCAGCGTACGCTGACGCACACTCCCATCGAGCCATCCGACTGCGCGAAAGCTATTTTGTTTTTGGCGGGGCCTCAGGCTCGTTGCACTTCGGGGCATTTAATACCTGTGGACGGTGGATTGACCGAGGCTTTCCTCCGTTAATTCCATCTTCGGTCGAGATGGGGTCGCACGGGTCGGTAGACTAGCAAGGGATTGAGATGTATCGCATCGAGATCGTCTCTCTTAAAACTTCTCTATTTCAATAGAGCATCTGTTTGCTTTTTGATGTTTAGCTCCGGTATGATGGCTCCGCTCAAACCGGAAGGTCACGGACTTCATGGCTCCCTCAGTTCGAGTCAAAAGCGACAAGGCTACCTGTCTCGCCGTCGATCTTGGCGCGGGCAGTGGCCGAATTGTCCTTGGCGAAATCGCGGGAGGTTGCTGGAAACTCGAAGAGATTGCGCGGTTTCGGACTCCAACCAGATTAGATATCAGCACGGGCTACCAGTGCTGGGATACTGACGAAATCATCGCGCAGGTCGAGCGGGGCATCGGGAATGCCTCTCGAGAGCGGAGCCCAGCAAGCATTGGAGTGGACAGCTGGGGCGTGGACTATGTGCTGCTAGGCCAGGACCTCGAAATGGTGGGCGTTCCGGTTTGCTACAGAGATAAGCGCACAGTTGGAGTGATGGAGAGTCTGTGCGAGATGTTATCAAGCGAACAAATTTACCGGCACACGGGTATTCAATTCCTGAGCTTCAATACTCTGTTTCAGCTGGCAGCTTGCGTTCGACAACATCCTGAGTGGATTGAACGGGCTAGTCACTTCCTGATGATCCCGGATTATCTGCACTTCAGGCTTTCAGGCGAAATCGCAAATGAGTACACAAACGCAACAACCACTCAGCTATGCGGACTCGAGGGCGAATGGGATGCGTTTCTGATGAGATCGATTGGGTTGCAGAAATCGTTGATGAAAAGTCCTGTGCCCGCTGGGACCGTGCTTGGAGAGGGACGGGGAACTGCAAAAGGATTGAAGGTGATTGCTCCGGCTACACACGACACGGGCTCGGCGGTCGCTGGTACGCCTCTGGAAAGCACGGATGAAGCTTACATCAGTTCCGGCACGTGGTCTCTGATGGGCATCGAGAGTATGAACGCGTTCGCGACGCCGGATGCACTTCGCATGAACTTTACAAATGAGGGTGGAGTTGAGCGGCGTTTCAGGATCCTGAAGAACATCATGGGGATGTGGCCGATTCAGAGAGTGTGCGAGGAGCAGAACATCTCCGACTTCGGTCAGGTCATTGAAGCAGCTGGAAGCGAGAGGCCCTGGCGCTCGATTATCGATATAAATGACTCGGAGCTTCTTAACCCAGCATCGATGACAAACACCATTCGGGACCATTGCCGCAAGTCAGACCAACCCATTCCCGACACAATCGGGCAGATCGCCAGATGCGTGTTCGACAGCCTCGGTCTCTCATATCGTACGGTCAAGCGTCAGTTGGAAGCGCTGGGCGGGCGAAAACTGAAGCGGATCCGGATAGTGGGCGGAGGCTGTCAGAACAAATTGCTCAACCAGCTTTGCGCCGACGCTTGTCAGTTGCCGGTTATTGCCGGGCCTGTTGAAGCTTCTGCGCTCGGCAATCTCAGTGCACAGATGATCGCATTGGGCGTGATCGAGAATCTGAGTGCTGCCCGCGCTCTCATATGTTCTTCATTTGAAATGCATGAATATTACCCTCATAGTGCGGTGCCCGCTGATGTTCTTACGCGATTTGAAGAGCTTCTTGCGACGAAGGAGATGAAGGGAGAGACATGCGCGTGACCGGAACGAAGATCGAAGAGGCGTATGCTTTTGCACGCGAGCGCTATGCCGAGAATGGTGTGGACACCGAACGAGTACTGAGTCAACTCGACGCGGTGCCAATCTCGATTCACTGCTGGCAAGGCGATGACGTACTCGGTTTCGAAAGCGAAGACGCTAGTCTCACCGGTGGAATCCAGGCGACCGGGAGCTATCCAGGCCGCGCGCGAAACGTGAGCGAGTTGCGCTCCGATCTAGAACTAGCGCTCTCATTAATTCCCGGTGCGAAAAGGCTGAATCTGCATGCGATCTATCTTGAATCCGATGTGCCGGTTGAGCGCGACAAGATTGAGCCGAAACACTTCCAGGGGTGGGTTGACTGGGCGAAGGCGCATAGACTAGGCCTCGATTTCAATCCGACTTGTTTTTCGCATCCGAATAGCGCACAGAACCTGACGCTGAGCCATCCAGACAACGCAATTCGCAAGTTCTGGATCGATCACTGCATCGCGAGCCGTCGTGTAAGTGAGTACCTGGGCGAACAGCTGAATTCGTCGTCAATCATGAACATCTGGGTTCCAGATGGATACAAAGACACGCCAGCTGAGCGGTTGGAGCCGCGGAAGAGACTGATTTCATCTCTCGATGCCGTACTCAGCGCGATGGAAGGTAAGCATCACAAGGTAGCTGTTGAAGGAAAGCTGTTTGGAATCGGAGCGGAGAGTTGCACTGTGGGCTCAAACGAGTTCTATATGGCGTACGCAGCGACTCGCAAAACTCTTCTCTGCCTGGATGCGGGGCATTTTCATCCCACTGAGAATGTGGCGGACAAGATTTCGACGTGCCTTTGCTTCCTGGATGAGATTTTGCTCCATGTGTCGCGGCCAGTCCGGTGGGATAGCGACCACGTTGTCCTGTTTGACGATCCGACTATTGCGATCGCGCAGGAGATCGTCAGGTCCGACGGCCTCAACAGGGTCAACGTTGGGCTGGACTTCTTCGATGCGAGTATCAACCGGATCGCCGCGTGGGTGATCGGAACAAGAAATTTCAGAAAAGCTTTGTTGTTTGCGATGCTTGAACCTCGCGATGATCTGAAGAAGGCGGAGTGCAGGTTCGATTACACAGCACGTCTGGCGCTGATGGAAGAAGCAAAGTCCCTGCCGTGGACGGCCGTGTGGGAATATTACTGCAACACCAAAAATGTTCCCGCAGGGAGCGAGTGGCTCCACAGCGTGCGAAGGTACGAAGCGGATGTCTCGAGCAGGCGCAGTTGAAAATCAACCTCGTTCAAAATATGTGACAGGTCATAGGTGCTCTGCTCGATGTGCTCGCTGCAGACGAGCCGCAACCTGTATGCTGTCTCCTGTAGTTTCACTATTGAAACGGCGAGGTCAGTGAGAGCGAGTTGCCGAAAGCCAAGATCAAGCGCCTGTATCTCATTCCCATTCTTTCCAAGGGTCTGGACGTTCTGGAACTTCTGGAGCAGGTCCACGGTCCCATTAGTCTTGAGGACGTATACAAGAAAACGAGTATTTCGAAGACAAGCGTCTATCGAATCCTGAAAACCTTGGTGCATCGCGGCTATGTCGCTCAGACCCAGAATGGGCAGTACCGCTTGGTGGCCAGGCCGCGACGACTTTGCTTTGGGTTCGCAGTACAAAGCGCGGATCTCCCTTTTTCGCAGGCGGTATCGCGCAGCGTTACTGCAGCAGCCGCGGCGGCCGGCATAGAACTGCTGCTGCTGGATAACAAATTCGATACGGAAACGGCCGTGCGTAATGCCGAGGAGTTCGCAGAAAAACGCGTGGACCTCGTGCTCGAGTTTCAGGCCGAGGAATCAGTTGGCCCTCGGGTAGCGAACATCTTCAAGAAGGCCGATATTCCGGTGATTGCGATAGACGTTCCGCATCCGAATGCAACGTATTTCGGCGTTGACAACTTCGAGTGCGGCGTAGAGGCAGGGACGCTGCTGGCTCAGTACGCACAAAGGAAGTGGAAGGGGAATGTTGATTGGGTTCTTGGTGTCGGGTTCAATGAGGCGGGAAGTTTTGTGCAGAGCCGAATCACGGGAGCATTTGAGGCGGCGAAGCAGCGGCTGCGGCATCTGTCTCCAGAGAGACTTGTGCACATTGACGGACGCGGTTCAAGAAATCCGAGCCGGCTGGCTGTTGGAGAGTTTTTGGATGGTCACACGGAAAGCCAGCGCATTCTGGTTGCAGCAGCGACGGACTCCAGCGCGCTGGGAGTGCTGGATGCCGCGAGGCAAAGCGGGCGCGAGCACGACATAGCGGTGGTGGGACAGGATTGCATCCCTGATGCGCTGGAGGAGATGCGATCGGGCCAGAGTGCTTTGATCGGTAGCATCTCGCATGAGGCTGACACCTACGGGCCGCGACTGATTCAACTTGGGATCTCGATGCTCCGCGGTTATGCCGTTCCCCCGTACAACTATGTGCGGCACAAAGTGGTTACTCCGGAAACGATGAACGGCGACCAGAACTAGTCGGTCCATTTAATCAGGGCAGATAAAAGATCTCCTCGAACATTGGAAATCTTTCACCCGGGCGAAGCGGTCCCATCGGAGCGAAGTAGGGCGCCATTGCGGCCTGCCACCGGAGGTTAACCGGATCGTTCTCGATGCGGCGCCAGGCTGCATCGAAGTCATTCGCACGTAGGGCAAGGATCAGCAACTCATCTCGGCGATAGATGGAGTACTCACTGATGCCTGCATCCTTCAGCAGAGCAAGCATCTCAGGCCATACTGCGCGATGGGCGGCTTCGTAGTCAGCAGCAGCTTCTGGGCGAATGCGCAGCATGAATGCGTAGCGATTGAGAGAGCTGTACGAGGAGGGTTCGACCATTGTTCTGTCTCCTGATGGCTCAGACAAAGCGGCCAGGCACCCCGTAAAGTGTGCCTGGCCGCCGTCGTTGAGTGAACTACTTGCTGATTGAGTAGACGCTGACTGGTCCAATCAGCCCGGAAGGCAGCAAGGGCGAGTTCGCTTTGTAGGGTTTTACGTCGGCGAAGGTGATCTTGGTTGCGCCAGGCTGTTCGTCGCCAATTAGCCTGTTGACCCATGCGTTTGTCACCTTGACCACTAGCTCGTTGGAGCCTGATTTCAAAGCCGAAGTGACGTTGACGCGATACGGGGCGTGCCAGACTGTTCCGAGTGACTTGCCATTGACCGACACTTCTGCAAGGTTTTTCACATCGCCGAGATCAATCCAGACCTGTGCTCCCTTTGGCATAGAAGGAACCTCGAACGACTTCGTGTAGGTACCGACGCCGGAGAAGTACTTGACGCCAGCATCGGAGTTTTCACTCCATGAGGCGAGTTTGTCGAGCGTAACGGAATCTGGAGCGCCGCGACCGCTTTGGAAACTGACCTTCCATGAGCCGTCGAGGGATGCGAGATCCTTTTTCTGGCCCTCAGGAATGGTGCGATTCGTTGCGGAACTGGACTTCCGGAACACGACGAAGACGCTGCCCCAAGGCTCAAGATCAAGAGGAACGGTTGTGCGTCCGCCGGCAACTTTGTAGCTGACGGGTTCGGACTTGCCTGTCTCAGCGTGCCAGAGCTCAGGCTCTTTCCCAGCGACGCGGAAAGTTGCGTCCACCTTGTGGCCGTTGTCGCCTCGGTTGTCGACGAAGTAGACATCTCCGTCACTCAGCCTCCTGTGAACAAACTCAAGCCGAGTGTCTGCTTCGGGTTTGGTGTAGTCGAAGTCGGGTTCCACGTTTAGAGAGTGGAAGACGTCAGCGAGATTCTGGCCAGCGTATACGGTGCCCTTTCCAACCTTGTGAGTGCCCTTGCCGTCGCCGAAGAGATCGTCGTTGAGCTTCTGGAACTCTGCGCTATCGTCGGCGAGGCTTGGATCATCACTTGGCTTGGGTCCTGCAACGGTCGCGCCTTCTTCGACGAGCTTGTGGATGGCGCGCAGAACCGGTAGAGACATGTGCTTGCTGTAGGGATCGAGACCGAGGAGACGATAGCTCATGCCTCCTTTGGTTTCGAGGCGTCCATTAGCGACGTGCAACTCGTTGATCAAGGCGTCCGCGTTCACGTAGTCAAAGCCATAGCCAGCCGGGACATCGGGAGACTTCTTATCGAAGATGGCTGTGAGGTTTGAATCTTCGCCATAGAAGTAGATCAGGTCAGCTCCGAACTTCCCCTGTTGCAGCATGAAGCTCGTGCGCGCGAGATAGTCGATCCAGACCCCTGCCTGGTCCGCCCAGGTTTCATTGCGATTGAACCACTGACCAAATGGTCCAAGCGTCATGCCGGGAGCTTTTCCGACCAGGGGCTGGTGAGCAGACTCGTGAATGACGAAGCGATTGATGCCGTTCAGGAACTCCTGATCTGCCGTCGGCTTCAAGGTTGCAGGCGACCATGCCCATGGAGCGGCGGCCGCAGTCATGGATTCGGCAGCGGCAATGTTCTGGCCGTAGATATGCGCGACGGAAGCCGATTCGCGGTCGTCAGCGTTGTAGCCGAACGTTTCCTTGTTCACGCCCGGAGTCTGGGTCCACATGGCGCTCATCGGGACCTCGTTGTACTTCTTCACTTCCATGCCATCGGCAATGAAGGCCCGACGACCTTCGTGAGACTCGCCATAATGCTCCATGCCCCACTCGTGGAGCGTGTCTTCCAGCTGGCGGTAGTGCTCGGTTGATGTGAGATCGGCGATTGTCTTGCGGAAGTCCCAGAGGAAGCGGTCGCTTGCTTCAGCGCTCTCAACCACCTGACCTGTAAGCACCGGTAGCCAGGGAAGAGGATCATACCCGCGGAGCTTCTTGAACTGAACGAGCATAGTGTCGGTCCAGTTTTGTGAACCGGCTTCCCAGCTGTCGTTGATGACGTAGTGAATGCCATTTTTGCCGATCAGATCGGAGCCAACTGTTTCTTTGTAGCTGTCGAGGTACTTCTCGAAGTAATTCTTGACGAACCGCCGATCGAGCTTGTCGACTTCAAGACCGGTGGCCTCAGGAGTCGCAGGGTGATTGGTGATGCCGAGAAGGGAATATCCGAGACGGACCACAACCCAATCGCCGGCAGGCGGCGTCCAGTCGAGCTTCCCATCAGCGCTCATCTTCGAGGTCAGATCGACGACATCGGCTTTTGCGACCGCATCTCTCTGTCCGACGGAGGGTGTAGCGAATTTGTAGAGATCGTCCTCGGGAACGAAGGCTGCCTTCTCCTCGAAATGATCTACGCGCGCGCCGGAGTGGAGCGCCATTTCTGCTACTTCGTATTTCGTCGGCGCAGGAGGCAGCTTGCTGAAGCCGAGGGAAGCGGGATCGATCCCGGAAGCCCAGTCGGGAAGCGGCGGAGGCGGCGTCCGCTTGAACGTAACGCGGAAGTATTTTGCGGTGACTGGGGCGAAGGAAATTGTATGTTCGGGAGCATCCGTGGTCTCAAGCTTTGTAACGAGCTTGAAATTTTGTCCATCCTCGCTGGACTCCAGATTCAACTCGGGAGGCGACATTTGGGCGACCATCTGCTCTATCCAGCCGGGCGCCTTCGTGACGAAGGTGATTGAGCGAATGGATTGCGCCTGCGGAAATTCATACTGGATCCAGGAAACTTCGCCTTCCTTTGGAATCGGAATGGTCGTTGCTTTTTCCAGGTCACCGTCAGACAGCATGGCAGGTTCAAGTGAATCGCCATTGGAGGTGATCTTCGCATTCAGCTTTTCAAGCGACGCGTCGCTGGCACTTTTCCTATATGCGAAGACTGCAGCGTCTGCGTAGTACTCCGGAATCTTATTTGGGCCGTCAGGAGTGCCCAACGCGTCGTGGATGCCGATATTCTGAAAGGCTCCTGTGTTGCTTGGAGGGTGCTTCAGTTCGCCTGTGAAGGGTTTGCCACCTTCCACCGCGGTCTCACTCCAGACATACTTCTTCATTCCCTCGGCGCCGGGTACCCACGGGCCACCGCTTTCGCTCCAGCCGGGCGATCCGGCAATCGCCATCTCCATCCCATACTGATTGCCGACCGTTATCGCGTATTTGAAAGCGTCTTTCCACTCTGGCGTCATGTATGCGAGACGGTGGTCAACCACCTGAGGCGTTTGCAGCGCGGCGTCGAAGTTCTGGAAGCCAGCCAATCCAACGTGATGCATCCAGTCTAGGTCGAGCTTGATGCCTTCTTTGGTGATATTGCCGTTCATCCAGTGCCACCAGACGCGAGGACGGGCACTTTGAGGAGGATTCTGGAAGCCGCTCTTCAAAGAATCGGATGAGGTCTTATCCTGCGCCCCCGCCATCATGGCGGCGACACATAGGGAAGAGGCGAGCATTTTCAAGGCCTGGCGACTCATTACTTCTCCTTTCGCTAACAGGAAAACAGAACGGTTGGCATTTTAGGGCAGGCTGAAACTGAGTTCCAAGCCAGGAAAATTGAGCTGAACTTATGCGGGAGAACTCTAGCAGGAAACCATAATCATTCGGAAGGGAAAAAAATTCTCATATGAACTCTCTGGGTCCTGATGGGCCGTGGTTGATTCAGAGCGGAGTCGCCGGTCTGGCGTGCTTCCGGCGGGCGGATACAACAGAGAAAGGGAATTGCCATCGGGACAGTTTCAGGACGTAAACTTCTTACGGATCGCGAAATCGTTTGCCAGTTCGGCGATTTTGCTCTAGTTTTTCGGATGAGTTTCTTGAGGGGGATCTGTGAGAAAGTCACGTCTTGGCATGGGCGGCGTAGCAACTTTGATTGCTGCCGCGGCGATTGGGATTCCAGCACTTTCGCAAGAAAAGAAGCAAGAGAAAGTGGAGATCGACTGGGACAAAGTTGTGATCGTTTCTAAATCGACGCCCACACTGCAGGTGGTGACGAACCCAATGTTGAATCCGGGTTCACCCATCCACGATGGCTCTTTCACGGCATTGAAAGCTCTCGGGGCGGACTATGTGCGTTACGTGCCCTGGCTGCCTTATCCGAAGATCGCCGTGGCAGAACTCGAGCCTCCATCGAAAGACAAGACTTCGTGGGATTTCACGTATATCGATCCCGTAACGAAGGATCTGCTGGCGGCGACGGAAGGCCACTCTACGATCATGAACTTCAGCACGATTCCCGCATGGATGTTCAAGACCGACTCTCCTGTGAAGTACCCCGACGATCCGAACCAGGTGTTCTGGGATTACACGAAAGGTACGGAGTTGCGGGATCCTACCGGCAAGGAACTTGGCGACTATTTTGGTCGCCTGGTTAGCTGGTTCACGCAAGGCGGCTTTACAGATGAGAACGGCAAGCGGCATGACTCGGGATACCACTACACCTTCCCGTACTGGGAGGTGCTCAACGAGCCCGACATAGAGCACAGCACAGCGCCCGAGGACTACACGAAGCGCTACGACGCGATTGTAGAAGGCATTCGACGCGTGAGTCCGAATACGAAGTTTATGGGACTTGCGCTGGCATTCCCAGGAGCAAAGCCCGCGTATTTCGAGCATTTCCTTAACCCGAAGAATCACAAGAAGGGGATTCCGCTCGATTACATCTCGTTCCACTTCTACTCAAGTCCAGCAATGGACGAATCGCTGGATGGATGGCAACACACTTTCTTCAATCAGGCGGACGGGTTCCTGGCCACTACGCGATATATTCTGGCGATTCGGGATCGGCTGTCGCCACAGACGAAGGTCGATACGGATGAGCTTGGCGTGATTCTGCCAACGGACGGTGTGGAGATTGCCGCGTCAAAAGCGATGCCGGACCATATTCCGCATCGGTACTGGAACGCTGCCGGCGCGTTGTATGGATACCTTTTCGTGGAGTTGTCGAAGCTGGGAGTGGATGTGATTGGAGAGTCACAACTCGTTGGCTATCCTTCGCAGTTTCCAAGCGTGTCAATGATGGACTACAACAACGGAAAGCCAAACTCACGATACTGGGTTCTCAAGCTGATCAAGGACAATTTTCATCCCGGAGACAAACTCGTCGGCCGTAAATCTGATGAGCCTGCAGGCGTGACTGAGCAAGGATTCATCACGTCTGACGGAAAGAAGGTGTTGCTTGTTAACAAGACGAACACCGAAAAAGTGGTCCAGATTGCTGAGGACCTGAGCGGCGCGTCTTCGCTGACCGTTGATGAGGAAACCGGAGACGAGGAACCGCGTTCTGGATCGGTGCAGGGCAGCGAAATAAAACTGGCTCCCTTTGCCGTGACCGTTCTAAAGGTGAAGTGAATGGGGCCATCGAATCTGCGAGTAGGGCTCTGCGGGATCGGGCTGGATGCATACTGGCCGCAGTTCACCGGGTTGCGCGACCGACTGGATGGGTATCTGAGCCAGGTGGCGGAGCGCATCCGCAAAACCGGCGCCATCGTGGAGAACCTCGGCTTGGTCGATACGCCGCAAAAAGGGCGTGAAGCCGGTCACGCCTGTCGCCGCGCAGATGTTGATTTCTTGATCGTTTATGTGACGACGTACGCTCTTTCCAGCACGGTTTTGCCGATTGTCCAGCGAGCGCAGGTGCCCGTACTTGTTCTCAACGTGCAGCCTGAAGCGGCAATCGACTATGCGGCCTTCAACCGGCTGCCAGACCGCACCGCCATGACTGGCGAATGGCTCGCTTTCTGTTCGGCATGCAGCGTCCCGGAGATCGCGAATGTATTGCGCCGGGCAAAGATCCCGTTCCACCAGGTGACAGGGACTCTCGAAGATGAATCCACCTGGGAGGAGATTGCGGCATGGGTTGACGCCGCTCGAGTCAAGAAGGTTCTTTCTACGAACCGGCTGGGACTCATGGGGCACTACTACGGCGGGATGCTTGACATTGCCACCGACCTGACTCAGGTTGCGATCACATTTGGGTGCCATATCGAGCAGCTTGAAGTGGACGAGCTCAGCGCGGTTCGAGGAGCAGTAAGCGAATCGGAGATTGTTGAGCGCGTAAGCGACTTCCAGAAGCAGTTTGATGTACAGCCGGACTGCGTGGAGGAAGAGCTGTTGCGTGCGGCCCAAACTTCAGTGGCGCTGGACAGGCTTGTGGAAACGCATGATTTGCAATCGATGGCGTACTACTACATGGGCAGCGGCGTGCCCGCCAATGAAGACACGATGAGCTCGATCATTCTCGGCGCTTCTCTGATGATGGCGCGTGGAGTCCCCGTTGCCGGCGAGTATGAAGTGAAAAACGTACTTGCGATGAAGATCATGGACGCATTGGGAGCGGGCGGCTCCTTCACGGAGTACTATGCGCTGGATCTGAATCTAGATCATGTGCTGATGGGGCACGACGGTCCGGGGCACGTCGCTATCGCAGAGAACAAAACCAAGGTGAAGCCATTGAGCGTGTACCACGGCAAGGTTGGACGGGGATTGTCCGTGGAGATGAGCGTGAAGCATGGCCCAGTTACTCTGTTCTCCGTCGTCGAAGATGAAAAATCTGGATTCAAATTTGTCGCCGCGCAAGGCGACTCTGTTCCGGGAGAGGTTCTCCAGATTGGCAATACGAACAGCCACTACAGGTTTCCGATCGGTGCGCGGGGGTTCGTCGAAGCGTGGAATGAACAGGGGCCAGCGCACCATTGTGCCGTAGGTGTCGGGCATCAGGCGAGCAAGCTCCGAAAGCTCGCTTCGCTGCTGAGCATTCCTTTCGCCCAGATCTGCTGAAACCTGGGGACTATTCCAATCTCTATTGAATAAAGTTGTGATTCGAATGGAAATGAGTTCCATTGCGTCATCGAAATGCCGTGAGAGTGACAAGCCCTGTCCAGATGAATGCGGGCGCGAACAGGCGACAGGATTTATTACTAAATCCATTTACTAAGTTTACGTCTGAAGCCATTGTCGATGCGGCTCACTGGTCCTGAACATTGCGCTATGGATCAAAGGTTGAGTTGGTCGTCACTTTTCAATTGAGAAACAAAATTTTCCTTGACAACATTTCTGCGGAATAGCTAATGTCGCGTTGCATTTGAATCAGGTCAACCCCGCTTAACGTGTAAGCCAAGTCATCGGCGAGAGACGCGCCTTGTTCTAAGACCTGAGCGGATGTGCGCCACACTTGCAGGGCATTTTAGGAGGTAAGTCGATGCGAATCCTTCGTATCAGCGCTTTGTTGTCGTTACTGTTGCTTGCTATGGGACCCAGACTGTTTGCGCAAGCGGGAGCGACGGGAACAATTCTTGGAACGGTCACTGATCCTTCGGGAGCGGTTGTGCCGAACGTCAAGATCACTGTGACCAACACCGCAACGCAAGTTTCATTTCAGACGGTCACTACCAGCGCAGGCGACTATAACGCTCCTGCGCTCAACCCAGGCACATACACAGTATCTGGTGAAGCGCGCGGATTCCAGAAGGCCGTGATTTCATCATTCACTCTGACGGTAAATCAGCACGCGCGCGTTGATCTGACACTCAAGCCAGGCGCGGTTACTGAGACCGTTGAAACGACGGCACAGGCGGTCGCACTCGACACCGACACAGCGGAACTCTCGAATCTCGTGAGCCAGCAACAGGTGGAAGGTCTCCCGTTGAATGGCCGCAACTTTATGCAACTCCTGCTGGTCGGCGCCGGCGCGGTTACCGTGGGCGGCGAGCAGGGCACAATGCGCCAAGGCGAGGGCAACGCCATCAGTGTGAACGGCGGACGTCCCGAGGGCAATAACTATACCCTCGACGGCTTGGTAAATACTGACGCAGCGCTTGTAACGCCTGCCGTGATGTTGTCGCAAGACGCAATCCAGGAATTCAAAGTCTCGAGTGGAACGTACCCTGCGGACCTTGGATTCAGTGCCACCCAAGTCAACATTGTCAGCAAAGGCGGCACGAACACGCTGCACGGCTCGGCCTTCTGGTACCACCGCGAAGACGGCTTCGATGCCAAACCGTTCCCGACAGCCACAGACATAATCGGACAGAGGGCGACATCCAACCCGCCACTCCATCAAAATCAATTCGGGTTTGTGGTTGGTGGTCCCGTCTACATTCCCAAGGTGTACGACGGCCGCAACAAAAGCTTCTTTATGGCCAACTATGAAGGGTGGCGCATCACCAACGGGTACTCGCAAAAGGCGACGATGCCAAACCCGGCCATTCTCACGGGCGACTTTTCGGCCGAACAGTATCTGGCGCCAAGTGGAACGAACCTTCCAGGTGGCCTGCTGCCTAATTATTTCAAGTCAGACGGAACGCCAAATCCCGACTGTACCACCCTGCTTGCTGCCGGCGGCAACTGCATGCCAGTCGACCCGCTGACCAAGCAGCCCTTCCCCGGGAACGTGATTCCCGCCGCGCGTCAGACCGGCAACGTCGGGCTGGTCGGTGTCACGAACGGTTTTTGGGCCACCCCCACACTCGCCAATCAGCCCGAAGGCACACCGAATGTCTTCAAGAACTTCGGATTCCCCCTGCACCAGAATCAGCAGACCTACCGCGGAGACCAGAACCTCGGAAAATTCGGCTCGGCTTTCTTCCGCTACACAGATGCCAACTACACCAACCAGGGTCATTACAACTCCGAAGACCTCGTCCACGGCTACGAGATCTACCTTCAGAAAGAAACAAGCTGGGCGGTGTCGCACACCATCAGCTTCGGCCAGTCCATCGTCAACAATTTCCGCTTCGGCCACCTTACGGCGAACGCGCCCCAGGGCGGCCCGCAGATTACTCCTGACGCTGTTTCACAACTAGCACTGACAGGCATCTTCACCAAGTTCTCAGCCTTGCAACAGACATGGCCGAGCGTGGGCCTTACCGGGTTTAATGGTGTGGGCGGAAGCGGCAACTCCTATACCGGATCGGAAGGGCCAACCTGGGAATTCGCTGACTCTGTCAGCTGGATCAAAGGCCGGCATACGTTCGGTTTTGGCGTCGATTACCGGAAGTGGCACCTGATCCGCAACCTTGACGACGATTTCTATGGAGAATGGAGCTTCGGCGCATCGACCATTCAAAGGAACTTCAACAACTGCCCCAATGCCACGGCACTTTGCGGCACCGGCAATGCAGTGGCTGATATGCTGCTGGGGTACTACAGCGGCGCAGGCGGCTTTGTACCCGGCGCCGACCAGTACGTTCCCGCAGACACAGCCGGCAATCCCCAGGATCACGTTTTTGGTTACTTCGCTCCCTACTTCATGGACAACTGGAAGGCGAACCAGAAGCTGACCGTCAGCATCGGTCTTCGGTGGGACTATCGCGCCGCCGCATACGAAGCTAAGAATCACATGTTCTGGCTCGACACGCAAAACACAAACGGCGGCCTTTGCTTTGCAGACAAGAGCCTGTCATCCAACGGTGTCGCGCCGGGCGGCGATAGCGACAGCGGCCCTATTCTCCGCTACTGCGGCTCCGTGCCGCACCCCGGACCGAAGACGCCGTTTGCTCCGCGTCTCGGAATCACCTACCGGTTGACACCCAAGACCGTGATCCGGACCGGATATGGAATCTTCTATGACTCCGCCGAAGGCCGCGAGATCGACAACTCAGGCGACATCTACCCGTACAGCGTCCGCAACAGCCTCGATCCCACCACCAACAACACGGTTCCAAAGCTGTCGAATCAGATGTTCCCGAGTTACTCAGCTCTTGGTCCCTTCCCGGCGTCCACGTTAACCTTCTTGGCCGTGATCGAATCGGAAAACCCGCTGAATCCCTACGTTCAGTCCTGGACTGCCGGAGTACAGCGCGAAATAGCCCGGAACACCACTGTGGAAGCCAATTACATCGGCACGCATGCGGTGCATCTCCTCGACAGGCACCAGATTGCCCAACCGTACGCGATCGCTTCCGATCTGCTGCCGACATGCCAGCAAACGGATGTAAACGGCGTCTACTTCAACATCTTTGGCGACAACAATCTACCCACCCCTGCTCAACCTCTCGACGGGTGCAGCATTGCGAGCCGCCGTCCCTACAAGAACTTTGTGCAGTTCTACATCAACAGCGACTGGCACGGGTACTCCCACTACAACGGCGTAAACGTCAAGCTGGAACACCGCGCTCATGACTTGGCCACTACTGCTGTTTACACCTGGGCCCAGAGCAAGGACGACAAGTCAGCGGCTGCGGGCGTCGGAGCAACGGGCTCCGGCTACCAGGGCTTCATGGACAACCATCGCCCGCAACTCGACTACGGCCTCTCTGACTTCGACGTCAATCAGAGATTCGTCGCCAGCTACATCTATCAGCTTCCGATTGGCCGCGGCAAAAAGATTGGCAGCGGCTTGAACCGGGCCGCCAATCTTATCGTGGGCGGATGGGAAACTACGGGCATCGCGACCTTCCAGGCGGGATTCCCATTCAGCTGGGGTGCGAATGACATTCAGGGAGTAAATTTCACCCAGAATCAGCGCGCCAACTATACACCGGGCTGCAACCTCCACTCGAACCTTACAAAGGTGATGCAGCGGATCAACTACGCCTGCTTCACCCAGCCGGACATCGGCACCTACGGCAACTCCCCGCGTAGTTTCCTTCGCCAGCCCGGAATCAACAACTGGGACATGGGACTGGCCAAGACCTTTGCCCTCACGGAGCGGGTGGGCTTCAAACTGAATGGAGATTTCTTCAACGCCTGGAATCACCACCAGTACGCCGGGAATACCGGAGCGCTGATTGGAAGCGGATCCGGCGGCAACTCCCAGATCGACAACTTTGTTGGCGATCAGACGGCCGGCCAGATCACCGGTACAGCTTCGGACGCACGCATCATCCAGCTCAGCGGGAAAATCACCTTCTGACCGGTTACACACTGTATCCATCGCTCCGCCACAGACCCCCTGTGGCGGAGCTTCTCTTTGGGGATAAACTCACTTCATGATCAAGCGCTTGTTTGCGTGTGCAGCCTTATTTTTGTCTTTATTCGCCATCCCTATCGTAGGCCTGACGCAAGCGAATGACGATGCTGCGCGGCTTGCATCCGAGGGACAGCAGGCGATGGCGCAAGGCCGAATGACTGACGCCAAAGATGTTTTTGAAAAGCTTGCACGGATGGAGCCGGCTGTTGCGGAGATTCACGCCAGCCTGGCGGCAATCTGCTTTAAGCTCAGGGAATACGACGAAGCTGTTGCCGAAATAGGAAAGGCGCAGAAGCTGAAACCGACTCTTCCCCGGCTCGACACTCTGCTTGGGCTTTCTCTTGCGGAGCTCGGCAAGTTTAATGAAGCACTGCCAAAACTTGAGAAGGGATTCAAACAATCAGATCCAATCTCGCGCAAGCTTTGTGGCCTGCAATTGCTTCGCGTATTCGGCAATCTCGGCCGAGATGCTGAGGCTGTTCAAACGTCGCTGGAATTAAACAAGCTATATCCAGAGGATCCGGAGGTGCTTTATCACACGGGCCGGATCTACGGAAACTATGCGTACATCACGATGGAGAAGCTGCAAACCGCGGCTCCAGACTCGATCTGGATGCTGCAGGCACGCGGTGAGGCCAACGAGAGCCAGAAGAACTATGACGCCGCGATTGATGCCTTCAATCACGTATTGAGCGTCGATCCACATCGCCCCGGGATTCACTATCGGATGGGTCGCGTCCATTTAGCCCAGTTCGCCGAAAATCGTGACCCGAAATTCCGCGAGGCTGCTATACAGGACTTCAATGCGGAATTGGGCGTAGACCCGCGGAATGGAAATGCCTCGTATGAATTGGCCTATCTAGCGGCTCAAGCAGGCGATCGAGAAAAAGCGCAGCAAGCATTCGAGGCTGCGATTCAAAGATTTCCGGACTTTGAAGAGGCGCTCGTAGGCTTAGGTGGCGTTTTGCTTGAGGGCCAAACGCCGCAAAATGCGGTTGCGCCGCTTCGGCGCGCAACAAAGATTCGTCCTGACGATGAAGTGGCGTGGTATAGGCTCGCGCAGGCAGAACGCGCCGCCGGCAACCGGCAGGCTCAGGAAGCGGCCATCGCTGAATTCCGAAAGCTGCATAAGTCGACGCCCGTCGGGCTGAGGAAGCCAGATGAAGCCCAGGAAGTCACCCCGCAGCAGCTTGGCATTGTAGACGAACAGTAGTCGACATTTGGAAAATCCAGATGAGCCTGAAGGTTGGAATTCCGAATCTCGGGCGTGCTAGTTGGCAGCCATTCCAAGTCCAACCAGGTTAGCTGCAGCGATGATCACGCAGATGCCGGCGATCAGCATGCGGAGCGACTGCTTTCGAACACCGGCCCACTCGCCTAACGCGAGACCGACGAGGCCGCCGCATAGAACGTAGATGCTCATGTGCAGCATCCAGTTCACATACGAGAGGTGCTGCGGAATGTTTGCCGCTCCCCATGCATAAAAGAAGAACTGGAGGTACCACATGATTCCGCCTGTCGAAGCGAGCGCGGCATTTTTTGAGATCGTCGCTCCGTCCTGATTCAGATCGGCGCGAAGAGAAAGCCTCGGAATGACTGCCAGGCGGATGAAGCAGTAGGCGAAGTTGATCACTGCGCCGCCGCCCATGATGATCACGTAGCTGGGCAGAGCAGCGTAAAGCGGATTGACGCCAAGCGCCTTCGCAGCCGTCTCCATGGGCTGGGCAGCATCGATGGCGAACGACATCCCGGAAGAGAAGATTCCGCAGAGGACTGCAAGGAGCAAACCCAGCCCTACATTGAATTCCTGGAGATGTCCCTTGAGTTGAACTTCTTTCTGGTGTCCTGCCCAGGAGACAATGGCAACTCCGATGAGGGCAACCAGCACGCCAGACATGGTGATGAGGCCGCTGCGAGTCGTGAAAAGCATTGCAGCTTGTCCGTGTCTTATTGGCGGAACAAGGGTTCCCACGACCAGTGTGACCCCGATGGCAACACCGATACCTAACGACATGCCGAGATAACGCATCGTCAGTCCATAACTGACATTGCCCACCCCCCACATTGCCCCGAACGCCGCAACGGTCAGTAGAAGTGGAGTACCCTGGCTCGCATAGAAGTTGCGGAAGTTGGGCAGCAGGACTAGGCTGACACCGATGGGAAGCAGAACCCAGGAGAAGAAGCCGGCAACAGCCCACGTTGTCTCCCAGGACCATTTTCTGACGCGCTCAATAGGCGCGTAGAAGGATGCCGCCATGCTCGCACCGACGATGTGCCATCCAATCCCAGCAACGACGGACGACATAGATTATCTCCAGTGGAGCATGCACATTTCGTTGAAGGCACACTCGCCAATGTCTCAAATGAAACTGTTTCCAACGGAAGATAACAATCCAATAACGATGCTGTCAACCGAAGGTTGACGGCCTTTACACGCAATGAGCAGTGCAGCATCTCTGGCCGGCACGGCGACTGAAGTTTGTGTAGTACGCGCCAGGAGAATCGCCAGTATCTGCTCAGCGGCGCTGATTTGTACCGCGTGTCCGGTCTTTCATCCGGTGTCTGGTCGCGGCAATTCTCTCCGAAAAGCAGCAATCGGCCAATATCACAGGCAGCCGTGTCGCCGATGCTGGACATCGCTCGCTGGCGCTATTACATTTGTTGATCGATTCGTTGGCAAGCGCACTGGAAATTCGTAGGTGTGGTCTTCGAGTTGAGTCCCGCTGCTCGCTCTGGTGCCTGCACTTCCGTTTTTGGTGAAGCGGCAGAAGATGAACGCCTCAAACAAGCCATTAGGAACCCTTCTCTCGACGAGTTGTTGAAAGGAAAGAAGTGAAATTGAAAATTGAAGTTTTCGAATTCGCTCTGAGCGCCATAATATTTTTGATTCTGGCAGGCGCCTCTGCACCGGCGCAGTCGGTTCCAGTAGTTACGGGTGATGCGCGCGTTGACAAGCTTCTCAGTCAGATGACTCTACAGGAAAAACTCAAGCTGATCGATGGAACCCATGAGGATCCGGCTGCCTACCAAGGCCAGGCCGGCTATCTTGCCGGAGTTCCTCGATTGGGGATTCCCGGATTACGCTTCGCCGATGGACCTCCCGGTGTACTTACGCGCCATCCTTCTCATGGTGAGACAGCGACGATGGGAGTCGCTGCAACGTTCAGTCGCAAGACAGCAGAAGACAACGGCATCGTCATTGGACGAGAAGCGAGAGCCCTCGGCATCGATGTAGCCCTCCAGCCCTTTGTGAACATCGTGCGCGATCTGGAATTCGAGCGCGGCTTCAATACCTTTGGCGAAGATCCCTATTTGACCAGCGAGATGGGCGTCGCCGAGACGAAGGGAATTCAGTCGCAGCATGTGATGGCTCAGATCAAGCACTATATTGGCTACGACTCAGAGAATTTCAGCACGATGATCGACGATCAAACGCTGCATGAAGTCTACCTGGCTCCTTTTGAGGCAGCAGTCAGGCGGGCTGACGTTAGCTCAATCATGTGTTCGTACAACCGTCTGAACGGGACGTTTGCGTGCGGAAATAAGACTTTGCTGCAGACGATTCTTCGCGACGAGATCGGCTTCAAGGGATTTGTCACATCTGACTGGGGCGCAGTACACGCGGTTGACTTCATCAATCAAGGTCTCGACATGGAAATGCCTGGAGAGCCGGGGCCGGGTACATTCAGCTTCATGCCAACGTTCTTCGACTCCCAGCCTGCGAAACCGGCGCCGCCGCAGAATTCGATGAGTGACATGATGGAAGGCTTCTTCGGTCACCTGCCGGAAGAGCCGAAACCCATCATGGGCGACTTCGGCGCTTTTGGCGTAAAGCTGGATTCTAGAAAGATGCCGGAGGCGATGAAAGACGGGCTGGTCACCGAGAAGACAATCACGCTGGCTGCGGGGCATGTGCTCTACGAGATTGCTCACTTCGGCTACATGGACGGCGAGCAAAAGCACAGCGTTACTGCGCAATCCGTCGGAGAGAACGCAAAAGTCATTCAGCGTACGGGTGAGGAGGCAGCTGTTTTGTTGAAGAATGAGGGCGCACTGCCGTTGAAGCAGACCGAACTGGATGCGACGGTGTTGATCGGACCGACAGCTCTGCAGGTGGATTCGATTGGTATGAGCGGGGAGCGCTCGGAAGGGCTGCCCGAGCGCCAAATCGGCCCCTACGAAGCGCTCAAAAAGATCTCCGGTAACTCAAAGATTCAGATTGCAGTAGCGGACGATATGACTGGATCTACGATTCCGGCGAGCCTCCTGTCGCATGACGGCCAGCCGGGCCTTGTCCGCGAAGATGGCAAGGTTGATGCAGAGATTAACTTTACAAAAAAGGCTGGGAATACCTTGCCGGCAAACTCGAAGATCACTTGGAAAGGAACGTTGGCTGTGCCGGCCGAGGGCGAGTACTGGATGTACCTGCAGGCGCTCGGCACCAACGCAAGCCTGACAATCGATGGCAAGCGCGTTGGCCACACTGGCGCAACGCAAGGTGGCGTGCACGGCGATATCCTGCAAGCCAATAAAGACAACATAGTGCCAACCATTGACCTGCTCGACAATGTGCGTCGGCCGCTGGAACTGAAAGCAGGTCCGCATGCTGTCGAGGTCGCGATCGATCCTGACACATCCTCCGCTCCCGTGCAGGTGCGCCTGAACTGGTATACGCCGGAACAGCGCAAGGCGGACCATGATGCAGCTGTCGTAGCGGCGAAGAAAGCCAAAGTCGCCGTAGTCTTTGTATGGACGCGCCTTCATCCGACCTTCGGCTTGCCCGGAGAACAGGACAAGTTGATCGAAGACGTGGCGACTGTGAATCCCAATACAATCGTCGTCCTGAATACAAGCCTTCCTGTGGCGTTGCTCTGGGTGGACAAGGTTAAGGCGGTTCTTGAAATGTGGTGGCCGGGAGATGAAGGTGGGTGGGCAACTGCCAACTTGTTGGCGGGTAAAGTCAGTCCGGCCGGACGTCTTCCAGTGACCTGGGGCAAAGCTCTCGCCGACTATCCTGCGACCGATCCTCGGTTCCCGGAGCGATCGAAGAAGGGAGTGGATGGGAAAACGACCTATTCCGAAGGTGTGAATGTGGGATATCGGTGGTTTGATCGAGAGGGCAAGGCGCCCCTATTCCCATTCGGGCACGGACTCAGCTACGCCACCTTCGAATACTCCGGACTGACAGTGGAAAAGTCAGCTGATGGAGGTTTAGATGTAGGAGTCACTATAGCGAATACCGGGAGCATGGATTCCGATGAGGTCCCGCAGGTCTACCTTGGCGCGCCGACCAATATTCCTGATGGTGTGCAATTTCCAGTCTCGGCATTGGTTGGTTTCGACCGAATTCACTTCAAGAAGGGCGAATCGCGCAAAGTAACGTTGCACGTCGCCTTACGGCAATTGCAGTACTGGTCGACGAATGAGCGCAAATGGATCACTGCTTCTGGTCAGAGAAATCTGAGCGTCGGCCCATCATCGCGCGACCTGCGTTTGCACAAGAAAATCTAGGACATTGAGAGTATTGCTTTTTAAGCCAAAGCCGAAAGGTCAACCGATTATGAAAAAACGCCTCGCACTCTCCGCTGTGTTGTTTGCCGCCTCTGCGTTTGCGGCAGGCGCTCCCAACCTGACAGGAAGCTGGACGATTCACAACAGCATAGCCGGCAATGAAAGCGATCAGCCCTGCAAGTTCGTCCTTGCAGAAAACAAGCTGACAGGCTCATGCAAGAACCAGGACGACAAAGACCTGGAAGTTACTGGCACGCTCGACGGCAACAAGCTTACGTTCAAGTACGATTCGGATTACAACGGCACCCCGCTCACACTCACCTACTCTGCGACTCTGGACGATTCCGGCAAGGTGGCTGGAACCGTTGAGGTGCAGCCGTTCGGCGTGAGCGGCGATTTCACGGCAATTCCTGTGGCTGAAGCTGGCAAATAAGCTACAGGCAGCACCCCACCTTGCAGGCTGAGCATGATCGGCCTGCATGATCTGCATGCGAGACAATTGGCTGACAGGTGCAGCGTTGAGCGAGTGTTAGTGTTCGAAGTCGCTCAGAGCCTAGGCCTGTGCAGTGGTGAGGCAACTCCAGAGCCGGGAACCGCACCGTTAACACTTAGGGTTCGGTGTGTCTTCAGCTACATTCGGAATAGTAGTATCGAGTCTCGTTGAACCTCGGGGGTTGCGGAATTGAATCAGATCGACCTGACAGATCGCGTTGCAATTGTTACCGGAGCTGGCCAGGGAATTGGCCTTGCAATCGCGGAGCGATTGGTTTCATCCGGAGCGAAGGTTTCACTTTGGGATAGGGATGCGTCGGTTCTTGATGTTGCAGGGCACCGCCCCTCCATCTCCAAACAGGATTTTCGCACGATCGATGTCACCGATTTCTCAGCTGTTGCGCTGGGGACGCAGCAGGTCGCCGAGAAACTTGGGCGGATCGATATTCTTGTCGCGAATGCAGGAATAGCGGGCCCTAATCATAATGTCTGGGAATACCCGCTCGAAGACTGGTACAGGGTTGTAGAAGTAAATCTCTATGGAACACTGCATTGCTGCCGAGCGGTCGTCCCGTACATGATCAAGTCGGGCTATGGGCGAATCGTAAATGTGGCTTCGATCGCCGCCAAAGAGGGAAATCCGAATGCCTCCGCATACAGCGCGGCGAAAGCTGGTGTTGTCGCATTGACAAAATCGCTAGGGAAGGAGACCGCGAAGAACAATATCGCAGTCAACTGCATCACTCCGGCTGCTGCCCGCACCGCGATTTTCGATCAGCTGACGAAAGAGCATATCGATTACATGCTTGGGAAGATTCCTCGCGGACGATTTGCCGAATTGGACGAGATTGCGGCGATGGTGGCATGGCTTGTTTCAGAAGAGAATGCGTTCACTACTGGCGCGGTGTTCGATTTGAGTGGAGGTCGGGCAACCTATTAGGCTCGGAAACGCACTTTCCGTGTCAGAGGCGTTGAACGTAACGCAAGTCCGTACCTCTACATTGCAAGGTCCAGATCGGCCACAGGAATCATAGCGCATTGCGCGAGACAAAAATAAATTCGCTTCCACGAGACGGCGCTTTGGACCGGGCCGTAGCGCGGATCCGTCTGCGTCTTGTCCCATTTCTAATGCTGATGTACGTGATTTCGTTTCTGGATCGGTCGAATATCGGTTTTGCAAAACAGGCGCTTCAGACGTCTGTCGGTATCTCACCCGCGAGCTATGCATTGGCGGCGGGCCTCTTTTTCGTTAGCTATGCTTTTTGTGGCTTTCCCAGCAACCTGATCTTGCACAAGGTCGGAGCTAAGATCTGGATGACCTGCATCATGACTGCGTGGGGCGCGGCGTCCATGGCGACCATGTTCGTTCGTGGCGACTTGTCTCTCTATATCGTGCGTCTTCTGCTTGGTGTCGCCGAGGCCGGATTCTTCCCGGGAGTGATCCTGTATCTCACGTATTGGTTTCCGAGTCGAGTGCGGGGCGAAGTCATGGGTCTTTTCTACATTGGCGTACCCGTGGCCATGATTTTCGGAAATCCTCTTTCCGGCTTTCTCCTGGAAATGCAGGCATTCGGAGGATTGCAGGGCTGGCAATGGATGTTCTTCATTGAGGGCCTGATCGCGGTAGTCGTAGGCATTGCAACGTACTGGTACCTAGATGACCGGCCCGCTCATGCGTCATGGATTCCACCGGATGAGCAGGTTGCTGTCACCGAACTTATATCAGGAGAGGAGAATGAGCGGCGCTCATCCAGCCCTGGAGGACTTTGGACGATGATTTGCGATCCTCGAGTTCTCCTTTACCTGGCGATCTACACTCTGATCCAGATCAGCGTTTACGGAGTGGTTTTTTACCTGCCGACAGAAGTTTCAGCGCTCCTTCATAAGCCAGCGGGCGTCGAGGTCGGGTTCGTATCCGCAATTCCGTGGGTATTTGCGCTAGGTGCGGTTGTCTGGTTCCCTCGCACCGCAGCGCGATCGCAAGCGGATCGAAGGTTTGCGGCTTTCATCATGTTCGCTGGCGGGTGCGCGAGTTTTGTTTTTCCTACAGCTGGGCCGTTCCTCGGGATATTGGCGCTCTCCATCGCAATCTCCGCTTTCGTTGGAGTCCAGCCGCTCTTCTGGACATTTCCGACCAGCTATCTTGCGGATCGAGCTGCGGCAGGCGGGATAGCTGTGATCACAATGGGCAATCTCGGCGGATTTATTGCGCCGAACCTGAAAGTATGGGCAGACCACTTTTTAAAATCTGATCGCGCAGGGTTATATCTTCTGGCAGGGTTGACGATTCTGAATGCTGTATTGATTCTGCAAGTAAAAACCGGACCAAGAGGAACACGAGTCTCTGAAGAAACTCAGCCGATCTAGCCGGATCGGATCGTACCTGATTTAGCAAGCTTCAGCATGAAGACGCTCTGAGCAGAAGAAAGCTAGAGTTCGATCTCAATAACTTGCTTCGAAAGATCAATGATCTTCGACTCTACTTTGTCCATTGGTTGAACGATGACCTTTTTCGCTCTCGATGGAAGGTAGCCGCCAGATCGGGAGAGCTTCAGCCTTCTTGCGGAGTCGTCCCATGAACAGTCAACCCTCAGATATTGGTTATTCTTATAAGCGAAGCTGATGCCGTCGTCTTCATACCAGCTGAATCGACCATCTGCGCCTGGGTAAACGTGAAGTGTGACGGGCTCTTCAACCTCCTGTGTCACATATTGTCGGACTGGTCCCATCGGCACGATTGCACCAGCGCGTACGTACAGGGGCAGCGTTTCTAGGTCCAAGTAGCGCGAGATTCCCGTGCCTTGTTTTTGACTTGTGCGCTGGTTCGTCCAGAAGTCCCACCACTCCCCCGTAGGTAGGTATACCTTCCGATTGGTTGCAGAAGGCTCAACTACCGGTGCGACAAGGAAGTGATCTCCCCACATGTATTCGTCTAAGGTCTCCGCTGCTTTCTCGTCGTCAGGGTATGAGAGCCAGAGAGCGCGGATAGTCGGTAGGCCAGTTCGATGTGCCTGTTCGACAGTGGAGTAGATGTACGGGAGTAACTGATAGCGAAGTTCGAGGTACTTTCGGCAGATGACCTCCACATCGGAATTCCGCAAATCGCGCGAAGATGGCCAGTTGCCGATCGCTTCAGCACCTTCAAGAGGGCCGGAATCCCCGAGATCCCAACCCCATGGCAAACGCAGTTTCCAGGTTCGGCCGTGTGACCGGAAGAGTGGGCAGAAAGCGCTGAACTGGAACCATCGTACGTAGAGTTCGGGCGTCAATTCGCTGGTAGGAACAAAGCCGCCCGTGTCAGTTCCCCAGAAGGGAATGCCACACAAGCCGACGTTTATCGCGTTTGCAACCTGCGCCTCGAGGGTTTTCCACGTTGAGTCAACATCTCCCGACCACAGCCAGCCGAACCTTTGCAACCCAGCGTATCCATTCCGATGCAGGGCAAATGGCCTGCGTTCAGGATGTGACATTATCTGTCCGTCCCAATACATCTGGTTGCGTTCAAGTCGCGCCTCAACCGGCAATCCATCGCCTTCGTCCGGCCACCAGCCATCGACTCCCATGGTCTCCAGCGGGAGATGTTTTCCCCAATAGGGAGCTGCATCTCCAGGAGTCCCCAGGGCGGAACCTGTATCGGTGATTCTCCCATGAAAATCATGCGGTGGGACGACATGGAGCACGACCTTGAAGTGTTCGCGATGCAACTCGCCCAACATCTCCTGCGGATCAGGGAATGCTTGTGCGTTAAATGTGAAGGAACCGTGACCGGTATTCCATCCAGATGGACAGAACCCTGTGCCCAGATAGATCAGCCCGTCACATGGCAGCTTTTTCTCTCTGAAGGTCTTGCCAATGCCCATCACCTCTTCGCGATTCGCCAGAGTCCGATGTGATTGAAGATATCCGAGAGACCAGAGTGGCGGAAGGTGAGGGAACCCGGTCAGTTCTGCATAGCCTTTCAGAACCTCTGCCGGCGAGTCGCCCAAGACGAGGTACACATTGCGCGTCGACGTGGCAACCGGCGACGTTACTACACCTATTTCCCCAGTGAGGTCGAATGTTCCAAATGGTAATCCAACAAAAATTCCCCATCCTGCCGGGCTGATGAGCCATGGAATCGGCACTCTGGAGCCGATGGTTCGCAACCCTGGAGAGCTCTGCCCATTCCGCATTGCTTCTTTGCTCCCTCGGCGGTCTCCTGTGAGTCCTTCTCCCAGCCCAAAAACGGGCCGGTCTCCCAGCCGAAAGCGAACTGCAGTGCTGTCGAGGTCGAACTGAATCTCCTGCCGCACACGGTTTGCGTCATCGAGCACTGTGATCGTTAGCGGCTCGGTGCGGATCGTGATCTTGTGCTTCTCCCAGGACACCATCGAAGACGGCGCACTATGGACTTGAAGGGCGGTTTCATGAACAGTTTCGGAAATGGCAAATTCTCGCTCCGGTGGCTCAGCATGCACAGGGGCGATGCTGATGTGCAACATATTCGTTCCGATCGCCTTGATGCGGAAGTCCAGTTTGCCGGCGGTGCCTGTTTGCTCAGTCGATGACTGAGCAGCGCTCAATTGCGAATGGAAGATCGTTTGTGCGATGCCCGCTCCCATTGCGCTGAGAACAAATCTGCGGGTTGGATGATCAATCATAGAAGCGTCGCGGCCTGCTCGATTAGAAAGCAAAGTAGTTCGGGAACTCGATGGTGCATCTCTCTCATGCCGATCCTGCCTCTAGCATGATATAAATCTGCCGTCCACAGAGACAGATAACGCTGCGACAAACGTTTGGATTCGCCCAGTGTTGAGCTCTGCAAGCTACCCCATTCATGCGACAAACCGCAACCCACGAAGGTTCTTTGGAAGGAAATAGTTGGCTGCCAGTCGCACTCGTGACGGCAGCGATTGCAATCAGTTATTTCGATCGTCAAACACTTCCCGTAGCCATCAAGGCAATTCAAAACAATATTCCGATCTCAAATGAGCAGTTTTCCTATCTCCAGACTGCTTTTCTCCTGTCTTATGCTGCGCTGTATATCGGGGGCGGGCGATTGCTCGACACGCTGGGTACACGCCGTGGCTTCACTCTGATTATGCTGTGGTGGTCGCTTGCGTGTACGCTGCATGGGCTTGCTTCCGGCTTTGGCTTACTGCTGGGCGCGCGCTTTTTGTTGGGCATGGGTGAGGGCGGGGGATTTCCAGCGGCTATCCGGGTAGTTGCCGAATGGATTTCTCCCGAGGATCGGTCGACAGCGGTGGGCATCATCAATGCGGGCACGGCGGTGGGATCTGTCCTGGCACCGCCGCTCATCGGCCTGATCCTGATGCACAGCGGATGGCGGATGGTCTTCTATCTGGCAGGCGCCGTTGGCATGATGTGGGTTCTTTGGTGGGCGTCTGCTTATCGAGAAAGCCCGATCAGAGCCCAGATTTCGATTCGCCCTTCACCCATGGGCAAGTTGCTTTCCATTCGGTGCGTTCAGACTTTGGTGTTCGCCAAGTTCATGAGCGACTCAGCATGGTATTTCCTGCTTTTCTGGCTACCCAAATATCTCTATGACGCCCGGCACTTCGATATCAAGCAGGTCAGCTACTATGCCTGGATCCCGTACGCTGCATCCGGAATCGGGAGCTTCGTCGGGGGATACTTCTCCAGCAGCCTTTTGCACAGGGGATTGAGTGTTGATAGGGCGCGAAAGGCGGCCCTCGGATTGAGCGCTGCATTCATGCCGGTTGTGATGCTCGTACCGATGGTTTCAGTTCAGTTTGCGCTTGCGCTGTTCAGTGTCGCATTTTTCTGCCAGCAATCCTGGTCCGGCCTGGTAATGACCATACCTGCTGATATTCTTCCTCTCTCCGAAGTTGGGACAGTCTCAGGCTTCGTGGGATTCGGGGGCGCAATCGGCGGAGCGGCATTTGGGGTTATTGCAGGCTATCTACTCCAGCATGGGTTTGGATATCAGACACTTTTCATTCTTGTCGGAAGCTTTCACGTCATTGGCTTCCTTGCTATCAATTTCCTTGGCGGTAAGATTCAACCGTTGGGCAGCAATTATCTGAGGGAGCCAGAGGCCTGAATATGAAGATCACAGAGGTCAGAACGCGAGTTGTTCAATGGGAGGGAGAAACGGTGCCTCTCCCGCCTCATTTTTGCACCAATCCGATGGATCTGGTGAGCTACCGGCAGGCGTCTATGGGAAATTTTTCCTTCCACGGATGGTTGTTGGTCGAAGTTTTCACCGATGCCGGTGTGGTCGGTTTAGGTAACGCCGCACTGTCGCCGTTGGTGACGAAGTCTTTGATAGATGCTTATCTGAAACCGATTCTTGTGGGGAGTGACCCATGGGATACGGAGTTTTTGTGGCAACAGATGTACCGCCGAACCATGGCATTTGGACGTAAGGGAGTAGCCATGGTGGCGATCTCCGCCGTCGATATTGCTCTGTGGGACATTCTAGGTAAGGCGGCGAAGCAGCCCGTGTATCGACTGCTCGGTGGGCGGACAAAGGAGAGAATCCCTGTTTATGCCAGCCGGCTATACGCGATGCCAATCTATGAACTCCGCGCCGAAGCTCAGCGCTACAAAGATGAGGGTTACACAGCGATGAAACTCCGTTTCGGCTGGGGACCTCTCGATGGGCGCGAGGGCATGATGAAGAACGTGGAGCTTGTTCGCAATGTTCGCGAGGTGATCGGAGAGGGAATTGACCTGATGACCGATGCCTACATGGGGTGGACGCTCGATTACGCTAAGCGCATGTTGCCGCTACTCGAGCACTTTGGCATTCGATGGCTGGAAGAGCCGGTCATTCCTGACGATACCCGCGGATACCGTGAATTGAAAAAATACGGGCGAGTTCCGATAGCAGGCGGTGAACACGAGCACACCATCTTCGGGTTTCGCTCACTACTTGAAGAGGATGCGCTCGATACGATTCAATTCGATACAAACAGAGTAGGAGGCATCACCCAGGCCCGCAAAATCTCAGCGCTCGCGGAATCATTTCAAGTACCTGTGGTGCCGCATGCGGGGCAGATGCACAACTATCACGTTGTGATGGCAAGCCTGAATTCGCCTATCGCCGAGTTTTTCCCGAAAGTAGATGTGGAGGTTGGGAACGAACTCTTCTGGTATATCTTCGACGGCGAGCCCGTTCCAGAGAATGGTCACATCAATCTCGACGACAACACGCCGGGTCTCGGGCTCACTGTCAATGAAGAATCGCTCAAGCGTTTCAAGGTCACCGATTAGAAAAGAGGCAGCTTGCACCTGGTTCAAATCCACAGTGAAGTCCAGCGGCGGGTAGCTGTCGTTGACGAGCCCGACCTTGTGCTCTTGCGCGAGGTAAATTCTGTGCTTGGGTTGGCACAGAGGGCACTTTCCGTTGAACGTCGGCTGTCGGAACTGGTCGGGGATCTGACGACGGATGAGAGCTTGAGATACGACGATGTGTATAGCGGCAGTTCGGACTGGAAGCTTCTGCCGCCCATCGACTGTCCGGGCGAACCCCAACGTGTTCATGTCTCCGGAACGGGCTTGACGCATCTCGGCAGTGCAAAGAACCGGCAAGACATGCACCTTGCCTCCGTAGATGCGCAGGCCAAAATGACCGACAGCATGCGAATGTTCGAGTGGGGTCGCGAGCAGGGAAGGCCGGCGGGAGACAAGATTGGAATCGCACCGGAATGGTTCTATAAAGGAGATGGGTCCATCATCCGGGCGCCATTTGAGGCGCTGATGGTTCCAGGGCATGCAGAAGATGGCGGAGAAGAAGCCGAAGTAGCCGCGATTTATCTGATTGCGGGCGACGGAACGCCCTGGCGAATCGGGATGGCGGCAGGAAACGAATTTTCGGATCACGTCTTCGAACGGCGCAACTACCTGAATCTGGCAGGTTCGAAACTACGGAATTGCAGCATCGGCCCGGAACTGGCGATCGACGCGAGCTTCGATGACGTGGCAGGTAATGTGCGCATTGTTCGCGACAATCAATCTATTTGGAGTAAGGAGATACGCACTGGCGAATCCAACATGTGCCACAGTCTCGCGAATATCGAGCATCACCATTTCAAGTTCGCTGCTCATCGACAACCCGGCGCGGTGCACATCCATTTCTTGGGTGCGGACTCACTATCTTTCGGTGACGGTGTTCGCTTCGAGTCAGGCGATATCGCCGAGATTCAGTTCGATGGATTTGGACGTGCCTTGCGGAACAGAATCCTTGTCGAAGAACGTTCGACAATCCCTCTCCGCGTGCGGGTGATGCAATGACGATAGGAACATCCGCTGGGAAGCCATCCGTCGCTCTTTTAGGCCTGGGTACCATGGGCCGCGGCATGGCAGCAAACCTGTTAAAGGCAGGGTTGCCGTTGACCGTCTGGAATCGAACGGCCGCGAAATCCAAACACCTGGCGGATTCAGGCGCAGCCGTAGCTGAAACTCCTGCGCAGGCCGTCTCGACCGCAGAGATCGTCCTGGCCATGCTTTCAGATGATGCTGCTTCTCGTGCGGCATGGCTGGAACAAGATGGAGCACTAACGGCGATGAAGACCGGAGCAATTGCCGTCGAGTGCAGCACGCTGAGTCCAGAGTGGATCCATGAGCTATACGGGGCTGTGGATGAACGCGGCTTACGCATGGCAGAGTCACCCGTGACCGGCAGTCGCATTCAAGCAGAGGCGGGACAGCTGAAATTCCTGGTTGGAGCTGATGAGGACACTTTCACGACAATCTCGCCGATTTTGCGTTGCATGGGCAACGAGATTCTGCACTTGGGTCCTGTTGGAAGCGGTGGGCAACTGAAGCTCATTAATAATTTCTTGTGTGCCGTGCAGGTTGCTTCGTTCGCAGAGGCCCTGGCTTGGATAGAACGAACTGGGCTCAACCTCCACACTGCACTTGACTTTCTGAAGCGGGGTGCACCCGGAAGCGGGATCGTTTCGGCCATGTCGGAGCGGATGACCAATCGTAACTACGATGTGAACTTCCTTCTTCGGCTTATGGCAAAAGACCAGCGGTACGCCAAAGCCGCTGCAGCCCAGCTGGGAGTGGACCTGACGATGGCCTCTGCCTCAGAGAAGCTCTTTCGACAAGCTGAGCAACAAGGGCTTGGTGAGAAGGATATGTCGGCTGTTGTGGAGGCCATTCGTCGAGCAAGTGACGCGGCTGGGAAAACGAAGTAGTTGTCTTCTGATTGAGTCGGCAGCGGAGCTGGTCCGTCGCGATATCAACAGCAGTTCAGCGAATCGCATCCTGGTTTGAATGCAATTCGCTGGGAACATAGGTATCGAATCGTTCTAGCGTCCCGGGGTGCTATTCGTCCCCGAGTGAGCCCCCAGGATGCATCAGGTTTCCCGGCATTACTTCCCCATAGAATACTGGCGCCCCAGAGAATGCTCTCGCTGTTCACGGAGCTCGATCCCCAAAGAATGCTGTCGGGCTGGAGGGAGCTAGCGCCCCACAGGATCGAGCTTCCTTGGATATCAACACCGGAGTTAACTAGAAAGTAAAAATGTGATTTAAATCACATTCAAGTGTGGCAGGAGTTGCTGCCCGATTATCATCACAGTTAAATCTGGCAAGTAATTGCAAAGAATACAACTTGCGGTGCGATTACCATCGTACCTCCGTAGCACCTAAGGGTGATGCATTCGTAACTATTTAACTCTAGATTGTTGATGACGCTCACCCGCATGGCGAGTTTGTCGACGCCGGTTTGCTGGTTAATCGCAAGGACTACGAAAGGGCCTGCAAAATGAAAATCGGAGAGCACCTGTTGCAAGTCGTGAATCCGACAAATCACCCGAGGCAAAAAGCCAGAGCCGCAATTCTGAAAGCGATCTGGCGCACGCATCGTGAGGATGGAGGATCGCTCGTTGAATTTGCGATCATCGCGCCTCTGATGCTGTGTCTGCTTACGGGAATCTTCGGTCTTGGGTTTGCGTTGTGCTTCTACCTGCAATTGAACAACGCGGTCGACATTGGCGCTCGCACAGTTGCGGTCATTCGTGCCAGTAATTCAGATGGCACCACGCCTGATCCATGTGCTGCGGCCTACACCGCCATCACTAACGCGGCGCCCCTGCTGAGTAAGACGCAGATCAGCCTGAGCTTCAATCTTAATGGCACGGCTTACAACAATGTGACCTCATGCACAAACGGGTCCGCCAATATTCTTCCCGGTAAGACAGCCCAGGTCACAGCGACCTATCCATACACAGTCATGATCTTCGGGTGGAAGCCCCTCGCACTGAACATGAGCGCGCAAACCACGGAGTTGCTGCAATGAAAACTACACCGGTCAGAACACCATACGTTAGTCCGGCAGCACGTCGCGCAGTGAAGGCTCTTTCGGCGATGCTCGGGGAACAAACGGGGCAGATACTGCCCTGGGTAGCCGTCTCACTGATTTGTCTGCTGGGGCTCGCTGGATTGGGAATCGATACCGCGCGCGTATATGTCATACGTCGTCAATTGCAATCAGCAACCGATGCAGCCGCACTCGCTGGAGCACAGCAGATGCCTGACGGCGACTATTCGACTGTTGCCAAGTCGTTCGGTTCTGGATCAGGCAATTCCAACAATTCGAGATCCTACACGCCGAAGACGGCAGTCGTCACTCCCTTGTGCGTGAAGTTCCTGAAGGACCAGGGTCTGCCGTGCACCGGAACTGCCGCAGCGAACGCGTTGCAGATTCAGCAAACTGCGGCGGTGCCCATGATCTTCGCAAGCCTGCTCGGCTTCAAATCTTTGAATATCACCGCGACTTCTACCTCTGCCATGCGTGGCTCAAAGCCACTGCCCTATAACGTTGCCGTAATCCTGGATACCACTCCGTCGATGGACTACTCAGATACCAGCTGCGGAAGTGGAGCTACTCAGCTCTCCTGTGCAAGGGGAGGTGTGCAACAGCTACTGCTCAACCTTGCTCCCACGGTCGACAATGTCAGTCTCTTCACCTTTCCAAACATCACAACCACGAGTGTCTCGAACGACTTCGACTGCACCAGTTCAAATCCGACGGCTGGTCCGTACACCTTTCCCTCCGCAACCGCCAGCAGTCTGACAAACATGACGTACAAGCTCGGGTCAACTACCGTTACGGAGACCTATCAGGTTACGGGATTTCTGAGTGACTACCGAACGGACAACCAGGCGACAACTCTAACTACTACATCCAACTTAGTGAAGTCGGTTGGGGGAAAGACCGGATGTACTGGAATCCAGTCGAGCTACGAGAATACGTACTATGCTGGCGCGATCTATGCAGCTCAGTCTGCCCTGACGGCGGAAGCCGGCATCAAGGCGGGAACACAGAACGTCATCATTTTGCTGAGCGATGGAAATGCCACAGCCAAGGAGCAGTATCCTTCAGGTACGGGAACCTTTTATTGCAGCACGACAGGCGGCTATGTGTCGAAGGGAACACCTTGTCCCGGAATCAATGACATGGTCGTCGGAACACAGAGTGGCACAGTTGCAACATCAGCCGGTACCTACCCATCCTGGGTTGGCGAATGCTCTCAGGCGATTGATGCAGCCACTTATGCCAAGGGCAAAGGCACCAAGATCTATGCGATCTCCTACGGCTCGCCTGCAACATCCTCTTCGTCGAACTGCGGGAGCGATCGAACCAACTCAGTATCACATCCTTATTTAACTCCCTGTGACACCATGAAGGCGATTGCTTCGAGCACTTCGACGTTCTACTCCGATTACTATTTGCCCGGAAGCGATACGGGTTGCCAGGCGTCAGGACCGAACAACACCATCACTTCGTTGAACAGTATATTCAAAACAATCGCCTACGATATGACCGCGGTGCGGCTTATTCCGAACGGATCGGCTACAACTACTCCGTAGAAAATGTGAAGTCAGTTAGCCGGCCGGAGAGAGCTCTTCGGCCGGACAAGGTGGGAGCACGACGCCCATCCACTCACACGAGACTACGGTGTGCCAACGATGCGGCGGCCCGACCCTTGCCGCTGCCCGCTAAATCATTCGTGGTCTCAACCTGAGGAAAAAACAGGCGACCGACGCTTTGGACACTGACCGTCTCCTTGCGTGTCTCGGCGTCCCCGAAAGCTTGTCCGTCGATTGCTGTAACTACCGCGCAATTGCGATTTTCTGGTTTCCAGCCGAAGCTGGTTCTAGTCGCGCGCCACGAATCCACTCAAGAATCGTCTGGTACTCGCGGCTCTTCTGGTTCGATTGCCAGCGCTGGCCGCCATTATGCGTCGCCAGATAGTTGCCCACGTCGCCGGCGCTATCGGTCGGCCTGGTTGGCTTAATCAGGATGAGGCTTTCGGTCGGATTCGCGACGTTCACTACGCGCATTGCGTACTTGTAGTTTTCTTCGCTGTCCTGATCGGAAAACACTCCCTGGGCATTGGGTGGTTGTAGTTTGAAGATGACGTGGTTCGAGTGGCAGAAGACGCAGGCCAACCCATCGGGACCCCTCGCTGCGAGGATCGGCTCCACCTTGCTTTCGAAGTAGCGAAAATCGAGGACGGACCCCGGCTGAACGTCGCGAAGGGCGTCGCCCAGGTTCTTGCCCTCAAGTACACGCGAGGCAATCAGTTTGAGTCGCGGGTTTTTCGATTGATTCAACTTCTCCATTGCTGCGCGGAACTCTGCACGCTTCTCGACTTCTTTGACTCTGCCGAGAGTGTCCAGAGCCGCCGCGCTCACATTGGCATCGGGACTGAACAAGCTGCTCATCACCGTATCGACAACGAGCGGATACTCGAGCGGCGTTTTCAGCTTTTTGACGCCGGCATTTCGATTCAGATAGTCCTGATCCTGCGAGACGGCGCCGCCGGACAAACCGAGGCGCTTCTTCAGAAATTCGGGGTTGGAAGCCTCGTCCATGAAGGTGCGCTGCGCAAGGGGACTGAGTTTGGCAAACGCGGTTTTCAGCGCAGGCTCGATGACCGGATCGTTGAGGAAGTGCTCGAATGCGATGTCGACCGCGGCCTGCCGGACCTCGGAGTTCGCTGAGTTCAAGGCTTCGAGCGCCTGCGCTTGAAGTGCCGGCTGATGCATGAGCGTCGGGAATGAAGACGCCGCGAAGAGCACCTGCGCATAGTTTGAGGGTCGCGGCTGCTTCGAGAGCATTTCTCCAAGGGCTTTCTCGACTTCAGCCTCACCCATCCACGATGAATCGCCAGGCAGGGCGGCGAGAAGGGGCAGCACCACGGCTTGGCTTTGCGGATTCCCGTGATTGAGAATGTCGACCACTTTTTGGACGAGCTTTGGATCCGGGCTTCCTGAGGAGTCAAGATTAAGAATGCCGCGCCGTCCGCCCTCGTAGACGTAGCGCACCGCGTCGCGTACGGCAGGGCTCGGATCTTCGGAGAGATTCAAAGCTGCGAGCGTGAACCGCGCGTCGCCGGCTTCGCTGAGCGTGCTGCCCGCCTTCAGCACCTCGATCTTCATCGGGTCGTCCGCGTTTTGCAGACACTGAAGCAGAGACTCTTCAAGTTCGGGCCCTGAGCTCTTGAAAAAGTGAATCAGATCGCTGTCGTTTCCGATGCGCGTCTGAAAGAAGCCATTGTTCACGTCGTACGTGAAGTCGACGGCCTCGCGATAGGGTGGGTATTCATATCCATCGCGGTGAAGATCTGGCACGCCAGGAACGTATTTGGTTAGAACTGCCGGTAATCCAATTGAAACCGTATCTGCCTTGAGCTTCGGCAGTGCGTAATGGCGAATATGGAAGTCCCACAGCGCGTTCAGAATCCCAGAGCGACCGAGTGGCGTACCCTTGCGCAGCACTTTTGCGAGCACCTGCGCCTGATCTCGAACCACTTCCTCGTATCCGGCATTGATCCGTTTTTTGTCATCGTCTAAGCCTGCGGTTCGCACCCATGCCGAGAGGTAGCCGGTGTTCTCGTCGAGCAAGTCATAGATGCTCTCTTCGAGACCGCGGCGGACCATCGGATCCTTCTCCGTGTTCATGCGCACGGCCAGAGACTCAAGCGTACTGCGTCTCGTATCAGACTTGTCGATCTGCCAGTAGTACCAACGCCAGATGCCCGCAGCGGCCTGGAAGCGCGTGTATGGGACAGGATCGTTGAGCGTCTTTTCGAGCGCGCGAAGCAGTTCAGGGTCGCTGGTCAGGTCGCGGAAGTGTTGGTTGAAGACGCGGGTCGCTCCCCAGCGGGTGCGTGCATCCTCTGAGCTCAGCGCGGCAATCAGCAACTTGCGGCCTTCACGCGCGGCTTCTGTGCGACGCGAGAGGATCATGCGAATTGCATAGGCCGCACTCGTCTGAACCATCTTCGTCTGGTCGCCAAGGGCTTTCACTAAGTCAGCCAAAGATCCCGGATCGGCCATATGTCCCAATGCGCGTGCCGCGGCTTCCCTCGCAAGAGGCTGATCGCTCTGACTCAATACCTTGCGGATCTGGCTCAAGACGGGTTCTGGCGCAAGATCCCAGAATTGATCGAGCTGCTCGAGCAGAAGTGGCAGGTCGTTCGTGTTGAGCTCGGTGACTGGAGCAGGATATGCCGCGTTCCAGTTCTTCTCCTTCGTCGGACCCGGATAGAGAGTTGATAGCGCCATCACGGCGAACTGCGTCGCTCGGAACGGTGTATTGAATCCCTGGTAGACAGGGTCGCCCTCCCAACTACCCTCAGGTCTCTGGGCCTTGAGCATGGCTGTCACTGCGGTCGCCATGTGAGCGTCGGTTTCAGGCCGGCGTCCAGCCTCGGCAAGGGCGAGCACGATGTTGTATGAGATGAAGTCGGCCGGCTTCGCTGCCTTGTCAAATTGATAAGGCCATCCACCTTCCGCATTCTCATACTCATAGGCTTTGGCGATGAGCTTGTCGATCTCGGCGTGATGCTGCTCGCGACCGATCTCTGAGAGCATCATGATCTCCCATGCGACATCGATGAAGTTCTTGGGCTCGTAGGCCAGAGCAAGGCTCTCGACATGATCGCGCTCAGCCTTCCACGATTCATCGTGTGTCTGCCGATAGACCATGTCGAAGGTATGCCAGCTCTGATCGGCGATCTCGAACGGACTCACATCAGGTTCGCAGCCGTCCGGCTCGTCTCCGGGCATCTTCGTCAAACCCTTGTAGTGGATCTTGAGGTACTCGGCGTAGGGCACGTCGAAGTTCTGCCGCGGTGCATCGTGCGTTACGTTCTGTTCGAATTGTCGAGTGATCATCGGCAGGCGGCTGGCTACGGTTCGCGCTGTGTAGATCACCCGTACCCAGTTCGCTCCCGGCTCGCCATAGAGAGGCCGCGTGTTGTTGTAGATTCGATCGGTCAAAAACTCGAGCGCGGGGCGTTGGGTAGGAGCGTAGCCGTTTTCGACAGCCTTCAGGTAACCGCGTGTTGTGAACTGCGAAGGATGGCAGGCGATGCAAAGTTGCGTTTCGGAGTGCTGCATCACGGTGCGCAATGCAACAGATCCGCGGCGTGGCGTGTTCGAGAGCCACGTGTCGCCCATGTTGATCAGGAAGTCCATGCCGGAGCGCACTGCGTTGTGAGGGTCGCTGAAAGGCGGCACACCGTATTCGTAGGTGTGCAATTGAAATGCAGGATGATTTGCGGCGACTCGCACATAGTACTCGTGGCCGGGTTCGAGAATGCGGGTGCGGAATTTGTAAAGTCCGGGATAGTTCTGCGTGGCCTCAATCTTATAAACGAATTCGCCGCTGTTGAACGGGACTACATCGGGTTTGCCGTCTTTTCCTTTTTCCACTTGGAAGATGTCGACATCGAGTGGAACGTCGCGATCGGTGACATTCAGGACGAAGTAAACCAGACGAGGGGCTTTTCCTGCATATGCGAACTTGAACCACTCGAAGCCCTTCAGCATGGCCGCGTACCGATCCTCATTCGGTGCGGGAGAATAGGGCCGCTGATCGTCGCCTCCGAAGATAGTCTCACCAAGTTCGAATTGCTGGGCTGTTTGCCAGGTGCCATTCGGGCCCGCGGCGACTACACCTCGTTTTGAACCGGCAGATACGTTTACGGCGTGCTCGGGTACTTTGACGAGGGCGGTCGCGATCTGGGGCAAGTTGAAGCCGGTCGAAGACGTCAGGCTCACCGTCAGGGGGCCGCCCGCCCGCGGTGTCAGTGTGAGATAGAAATCGAGATCGGCGGGGTGCAGCCACTTGCGGTCGATTTCTCCTGAGGCATCCTTTATGAGGACTTGAACCGCCTCGCCTGTCTGAAGTTCGGTTGGATTTTTCACGGCCACGGTGAGTGCGTAGGAAGAACCGCGTTGGACGCTGCCGAGTTCGATGGTGCGGGTCTTTGCGGGCACCGCTTCGCCAGCCTCAACCGAGCGGGTGACGTGAACGATCTCTCCAACAAAACATCCGACGATGATCACCGGAACGATAGCCCAGAGCTCGATGGAGCGGAACTTAAACTTCATGTTCATGGAACTTGGAGCCCCCCAGGGAAGCTGCAGCTTCTGGCGCGTATTTCAGGCGGAAGCTGGCGCCCATCGAGGATAACAGGGCCTTCACATAGTTGAGGCGATCAAGTGTGTGCAGATTCTACATGCTGTCAAAGCAATGTGAGCGGTGACGACCTGTAGGATGGTTCTCGCATTCCATTCTCTGAAGCTGCGGCGGCGAATGCTCTCAGAGCCAGAGTAGCCAGATGGAGTCCTGCATGTTCCGTTTCGACCCACTTTCGCTTTTCAATGCAAGATTCGCCATGTGCCTGCTGTGCATTTGCTCAGCAGTCTCAGTGTGTTCCCAGACTCCTCAATTGGCTGCAACCCCGCCGATGGGCTGGAACAGCTGGAATCATTTCGCGGGAAAGGTCACTGATGCCGACGTTCGTTCAGCCGCGGATGCTTTGGTTTCAAGCGGCATGCGCGACGCTGGATATGTGTATGTCAATGTCGACGATACCTGGCAGGGCCAGCGGGATGCTCAGGGAAGGATTCATGCGAACAGCCGCTTTCCGGACATGAAGGCGCTGGGGGAGTACGTTCACTCCAAAGGGCTGAAATTTGGCATCTATTCGTCTCCCGGCCCGAAGACCTGCGCGGGTTTCGAAGGCAGCTATGGCCATGAAGAGCAGGATGCGCAGACGTATGCGGAGTGGGGCGTCGACTTCCTTAAATACGACCTTTGCGGCCTTCGCACCAATATGGGAATTTACGACCCGCAACCTGACTGGCACAAGGCCAACGCAATCATGCGTGATTCGTACGTCAAGATGCACAAGGCGCTGCTCAAAACTGGCAGACCGGTTGTTTATAGCATCTGTCAATACGGCTCCGACTCAGTGTGGGAATGGGGGGCCGAGGTGGGTGGGAATCTCTGGCGAACTACCGACGACATCAGCGACAGCTTCCGAAGTATGGCACTGATCGGTTTCTCGCAGGCTGGCCTTGAAAAATACGCCGGTCCGGGACATTGGAACGACCCGGATATGCTCGAGATCGGCAATGGCGGAATGAATGCAGATGAATACCGAACGCAGATGAGCCTATGGTCGATTCTTGCCGCTCCTCTCCTGGCAGGCAACGATCTGAGCAAGATGGACGAAACCACCAAAAGCATCCTGATGAACAGGGAAGTGATCGCCATCGACCAGGACAAGCTGGGTGTTCAGGGCTCACGGGTTGGTCCGCTCCAGGTATGGATCAAGCCTCTTGCAGACGGATCGAAAGCCGTTGCGCTGTTCAACTTTGTGACAGATGATGTTCCGCAGCCGATCACGCTGCGCCTCGAAGACATTGGTTTTCCCGGACCAGTTCAGGCCCGAGATCTCTGGGCCCACAAGGACCTGGGAACCCTTCGTGACTCCTATACTGTCACGCCACCGAAAGGAGGAGTTGTTCTGCTTCGGGTCTGGCAATAAGCCATCAAAGGTATTGGGTATGCGATCTGCGCCAACCCACGAGCCTCTTATGGGCCCAGAGGATCTGAACAGGCCGGCCTTTTGAACGGCGACAGACGCCAGCTCACATACCTGGCGGAGGACGATCTGGCAAAATGAGCAAGAACCAAAAGCGGGAAGGGAGAAGAAATCCAGAGATATGGCACGCCGCTCAAGTGTTGAGATTGCCACGAATCTGTTGAGTCGCCGAGGCTTCCTGAAGACTGCCGGTGCCGCGGGCGTTCTGCCTTCGTTACTGACGGCGCAAGCCAAGAGTCAGGCTGCGAAAAACAGCACACCGGCCTACAATCGAGTCAATGTAGGTGTTATTGGCATGGGGTGGCAGGGCCCTGCTAATACCCAGGCCTTTCTGGCGCTGGAAGATTGCCACGTCGTGGCGGCCTGTGACGTTGATCGCAATCACCTGCAGGCCGCCATCAAGTTGGTCAACGAGGCCTACGGGACTGAAGACTGTAAGGGCTACCACGACTACCGAGAGTTGCTGGCGCGTCCGGAGATAGACGCGGTGATGATTGCGGTTCCGGACAATTGGCACGAGATCGTCGCCACCGAGGCCGCTCGCCACAAAAAGGACATCTATTCAGAGAAGCCCCTCGCCCACACCATCGCTGAGCAGCAGTCCATTGTTCGCGCGGTTGAGCAGAACAATATTGTCTGGCAGATGGGACAATGGCAGCGCTCAAGCCCCATTTTTCACAAAGCGGCAGAAATCGTGCGCAATGGGCTGATCGGAACCGTAACGCGCGTCGAGATAGGCCTGCCGGGAGAAAACTCAAACTACGACCACATTCGCGAGGAGACTGCTGCAAAACTTGCAGCGGTTGGTCTGAAGGGAGAGCTCGAGCAGATCGTTCCCGGCACCAAGGCCTGGGATGCGCTGGTAAGTGCGCCACCTGCGGAACTGGACTTCGAGACATGGGTCGGACCCGCGAAGATGGAACCCTACATGAAAGCGCGTTCGCACAAGTGCTGGCGATTAAACTACAACACCGGCGGCGGGAAACTTGTCGACTGGATAGGGCATCACGGCGATATTGCGCATTGGGGCCTGGACTTCGACAACACTGGGCCGCTGGAGGTTGAAGGCAGCGCCGAGCTTCCACCGCCCAACGCGGTTTGGAACACCGGGCAGCATTATCGCTTCGAGTTGAAATATCCGGGCGGCGTCACGATGACGATCGCCGGCGGCTATCCCGACATCAAGATGGGCACCAAATGGATCGGGACAGAAGGCTGGGTGTGGGTCGATCGGGATGGATTCGACACATCTAATCCCGCGTGGAAACAGGGCAAGTATCTGCCCAGAGAGCTTCGCAAAGTGAAGCTCTACACCTCCGGAAATCATTATCAGAACTTTCTGGATTGCATCAGGACGCGTCAATCAACGGTGACTCCGGTGCAGGTGGGACATCATTCAGCGATTCCGGGTCATCTTTGCACGATCTCCATGCGTACCGGCAGAAGTATTCGGTGGGATGCCAGGGAGGAAAAGATTCTCGGAGATGAAGAGGCCAGCAAACTGACGACGCGCGAGTACCGTGCGCCGTGGAAGATGAGCATCTAGAAGCTGGATTTTTCCATGTCTTGAAAACATCATTTCACACGCAATAGACGGTAAAGGGACTGAGATAACAGGCTCTACGACGACGTTAACTTTAATAGACCGTTGAGAACCCTGGGTGCAGACTGATTATCGATGATTTCGGAGTTCGAGGTTGAGCCTTCCTTGATTTGGATGCGACCTCGGAATGGCCGCGGCTGATGCTCTGGAAGTTCGTCGACATTCAACTCAGTGAAGGGCAGGGAACCAGGATCGTTTCCCTCAAAAGTGAATTCCAACGAGTGCCACAAAGCGATACAGGCCCCATGCAAGTAAGCCAGCGCCAGGAATGGTGAAGACCCAGGCCCAAGCGATGCTGAATGCCGTATTCCAACGGACTGCAGAGACACGGCTGACCGCACGGGTGCCGGAGATCGCGCCTGTGATCACGTGGGTTGTGCTGACCGGGATGCCGAGCATGGTGGATAGAAAGATGCTTCCTGCGCTCGCAAGTTCGGCGCAGAAGCCGTCTAGCGACCGAAGTTTTGCAATGCCATGCCCCATGGTCTTCATGATCCTCCATCCCCCGAAGAGCGTCCCCAGACCCATCGCGCCGTAGGCCGAAAGAACAACCCATAACGGAATGCGGAATGCTGGAATGAGCTTTGCAGAGAAGAGAAGACCGGTGATGATACCCATCGTCTTCTGTGCGTCGTTTCCTCCGTGTCCAAGACTGTATGCCGCTGCCGAAATCAGACGTACGCGCTTCAGCCACGGAGCAACGCGTGCAGGAGACGAATTTCCCCACTCCAGGATCCAGCTCGTAATGACGAGCAGTAGGCCACCCAGTAAAAATCCGATAAGCGGCGCCAGGACGATGAACACGATGGTCTTCGTCCACCCTCCCGGAAGGAGCACGCCAAACCCCGCTTTGGCGACAGCTGCTCCCGCATACGCGCCAATGATGGCATGGGATGAACTGGTTGGGATTCCGAGGGAGAGTGTAAAGATATTCCACCCGATTGCTCCCAGAAGGCCCGCAAGCACCACAAATGGGGTCACGGTGTGAACGTCGATCATTCCGCTGCCGATGGTCTTCGCAACCTCCGTTCCGAAAAGAAAGAATGCCGCGATGTTCCAGAACGCTGCCCAGATCACTGCCTGAATAGGGGTGAGCACTCGCGTGGCTACGATCGTCGCAACGGAGTTGGCACTGTCATGCATTCCGTTTGTGAAGTCGAAGCCGAGCGCAACGGCCACAATGATGCCGACAAGCAATAATTGATGGCTCATGCGTCAGTTCCATTTAATGGCAATGCCCTCGATCCGGTTGGCCGCCACCTGAAAGGCGTCGACAATCTTCTCGAGATTGGTCATGAAGCGGTTTGTTGCGAGAACTTTCAGTGTGATCACAGATTCCGAATCATCTCGAAACAAAGCACGGAGACGCTCCCGATCGCTCGTAAAGAGCGCGTGAACGCTTTGTTTATAAAGGACGTCCGCCTGATGTTCAATGCCCCGAATCTTCTCTACCGCGTGTGCCAGTTCCGCGACGTACTTGCGCCGCTCAAAAACCGTGAGCAACTGCTCAAGCTCTTCGGCAGCTCCCTGGATCAGAGAGACAAATGCGTCCATGATCGCCGGCTTTTCCGTGATCCCATAGAGATACGTATCCTGGACCGCCCGGTTAATCAGGTTCACGATTCTGTCGAGGTCCAACATGAGAGGATGAATATCCTCCCGATCGAGCGGAGTGTTGAACGCCTCCGCCAGCTCATAGGTCAGTTTCCGGACAACAGCGTCTCCCTCCCGCTCGAGGGCCTTCGAACGGGCGCTATATGAATCAAAATCGCCGAACTTGACCGCAAAATCCGCGAACAATTCCGTAGCGTTCTTGATTACCGTTCCCTGAGCCCTGAAGAGCTCAAAGAATGTGCTCTTCCGGGGCAACAAAGAAACCATGGAACCTCCTCGCACTCGATCCAAGCTTCAGGCGTTCTGAAATGTCTTTCGAAAGGCGATTTCGCATGAACTAAGGTTAAATGCAGTCATCGGCGAAAGCCGGAGAGGCGAGAAACATATCGAGTTCCCGGCAGCGTGTCTGAAACAGCGCGGCATTCTGGAGAGGGCAAGACCGCCAATCGATAACAGAAGGTTATGCTTGGGCGAATACCGGGAGGGCCATTGGGTACCAAGAATTCGAGCACATGCTCGAAAGCGTGATTGGCGCTCAACTTGAATAACTCTAGGAACAGTTTGGGGAGGAGCTAGTTTGGTGGACCTGATCGGGATCGAACCGATGACCTCTTCCATGCCATGGAAGCGCGCTCCCAGCTGCGCCACAGGCCCACTTAGGCGGGGTACAACTCCTCTATTGTCTCTGCTATGAGGAAATTCGTCAATCGGTCTGGAGGTAACAGGCCCAAATCACACCTCGCGCTAAACGGTGGTTCTCAGGGGGTTTGATCGGTCACTGGCCTTCGCGTTGCGCGCACGGATTCCTACCCGGAGTAGAGCTGCAGCGAGCACTATGGCGAATAGGGCCATCGGAATCTGGACCATCATGAAGATGAGAAGGATTCCCATTCCTATTGCCGCAACGATGGGTACGCGGTCACGCGGCAAGATGCCGGCGCTCACAGCAACAAAGAACGGCACAATCGCCAGCGAAATATCCTGCGGAGTAATGTGATAACTGATCAACATCACTGCAAGCGTTGCGGCGCAAAATCCGCGGTCGAGATTCGCCCACGCGCGCGCCGCCCATACGATGGTCGCCACAGAGAGCAATGCTACCCAGACGCTGCCATCCTGCCCGATAAGCGAAAGTAGCCCCTGCCAGTTTGCTTTGTGCGGCAGTTCATTGACGGGCAACTCGGCATGTAAAGCGAAATTTGGATAGGAATGAAGAGCCTGCAGACCCGTCATACCCAGCGAGATCGCAACGAGAATTGCGGTCGATATGGAAAAACCAGCAAGTTCACGCCATTTGCGCTTCAACAGGAAGATTGGAACAAATCCCAGCACAAGTTGGAACTTCAGCGTTGCGAGGCCGAGCAGCGCTCCGCCCAGGAAATTATGGCCCCTCCTTAATTGTTGGTACAAGAGCGCGTAAAACATCACGATCAAAATCGAATATTGGCCGTGGAGCAGGCAATCAAGAACAGGAACAAAAAGAAGGCCCAGCAAGATAGGCCAGTTCCCGAACGCCAGCCCAGCCTCGCGCTCGAAACCTTGATGCTTGCGCTAAGCAGACCCATGCAAGCAGCCGTCCACACCGCGAACGCCACCGACATGGGCAGAACCGTAAGCGGGAGGATTGGGATAGGCGCGATGGGCGGGTAGCGAAATAGAGTATCGGGTGGCCGATGGTAGCGAAGTTGGTAGAAATGCTGCGTGGCAAAGCTATACAGGTCGTGACCCTTGCCATCCACAATCATGTGGGCCGCATAGTAGAAAACACCAAAATCGAATTGCCGCTCAAGATGTTGGTGGACGCCGACAATGATGACCAGCACTATCCGAGAAACAGGATCAGACCCGCATTGATGCGAATCGCTTCTGAGGTAGAGGCTTCGGTGATTTGCTAGCTGAGGATTGCATCTTTGCGTTCCATGATCTTAAAGCTCCAATGCGATCCCCTTTGAGGTGTCTTGCAGCAATGAGAGATTCAAACCTGAGACTTTCGAGATCCCGGGACGGAGATACGAGCGAGTCTTTACACTTTCTATAAATTGATTTCCTGACATAACCTGTCCGAAATGAGCATTCTAGGCCAATCTTCCGTGACCGGGAACACTTTGGGTGGGGTCCGGTGTCTAAGACAATAGGCGCGCGGGCAGTAGGTTGGATGCTCCGCACCCTGCGCGTTCGGACGGTAAGGCACTCGACAAGTTTTTTGGCGTGAATTCATTTACCGCAGCCAGAAGCAAACGTGGCCTGAGTTTCTTGCCACGAGATGCCAAGTGTGACGCTGATGCGGTAACGTGGGGGGAACTGAATTGCAGGCGGATCTCACCATGGGGAATATCGCAAGCGCGCTGACTCTTCAACCCGACGAAGCCGCCCTGATCGCGGAATTGCAGGCGGGGTCTGAAGAAGCGTTTGCCTGGCTGATCGCTCGTTTTCATCAGCCCATCTACTCGCTTCTGGCGCGTACTGTGCACGATCGAGCCGACGCGGCCGATCTCACGCAGGAAGTCTTTGTCAAAGTCTTTCGCGGCGTGGGAGGGTTTCATGGAGAATCCTCGCTGCGGACCTGGATCTACCGCATCGCCCTGCACGAGGCGTCAAACCAGCGCCGCTGGTGGATGCGACACAAGCAGCAGGAAGTTCCCATCGAGCAGGAGATCGGAGGCGATATCCATTGCGGGTCGTCGCTGAAGTTGAAAGAGACGCTCATCGACCCTGGTGAGTCTCCCTTTGACATGGCGATGCATGAAGAGAATCGCGCAAGAGTCGAAGCAGCTCTCAGCCAGGTTCCCGAGCCGTTCCGCACCACGCTCATACTTCGTGATATCGAAGGATTCGTTTATGAAGAGGTAGCTGAGATTCAGGGAGTGAATCTCGGAACAGTGAAATCAAGGCTCGTTAGGGGACGAGCCCTTTTGAAGGCCATTCTTGAGGGAGCACGGTCGGCGGATGCAGCCTTAGCGCGTCGCGGCATTGAGGCTACCCTGAGAGAGGAGGCGAGATGAGCGAATGCAACTCCATTCAATCGAAGTTTTCGGAGTATCTCGATGGCCGGCTGACCGGGCACGAGATGCAGAGCATCGCCACTCATATCGACGACTGCCGTGATTGTTCAATCGAATGGGCTGGTCTCAAAAAGACACAGATGGCATTAGCCTCGCTCGGACCGGTGCCACAGCCTCAGGATCTGCTATTGCGCGTTCGAGTAGCTGTGAGTCAGGAGCGGGCCCGTAGTCGAAGAAGCCTTATTCAGAGTTGCAGGCTTGCGTGGGACAACACAGTTGGCCCGTTTGTGCTTCAGGCGGCAGCCGGATTTGCTAGTGCGGTTCTTCTGCTCGGCACAGTCACGGTTCTGGTGGGAATGTTCACACGCCCAGAGATGGCTCACGGCGTTGATGAGCCACTTGGCATGGCTACTGCTCCTCACTTCCTCTACCTGTCTTCTGCCGTCAGCAGTAACGATCAGATTCGGGACGGCAGCGCTCCGGTCGTAGTGGAGGCTTACATCAACGGGGAGGGTCAGGTTTACGACTACCGCATCGTTTCCGGTCCATCCGACGAGAAGACTCGCGCACAGGTGGAAAATCTGCTTCTCTGGAGTCACTTCGAGCCCGCCCGCTTCTTCGGGCAGCCGGTACGCGGCCTCGCTGTCCTTTCATTTTCCGGAGTCTCCGTTCGCGGATAGCAAGTGGGAAGTCCTGTTAAGGCCCTTTCGCAATGAGCGCAAGGGCCTTTCCTTTGCTGGATTTTATCGTCTAGTGGCAATGCTCCAAGTTCAGCTCCAATGGTTACTGCCCCTGGGCTGGAACTCCCGGTGGCGAGTCCATCAAATGCCGTAGACTTCAAGCAAGGTTCTTTCCATGTCCTCAGGCCGTTTTTGTAATTTCTCCAGGGTTGCCATTGTTGCAGTTTGTATTCTTGGCGCCTCCGGGGCGGGTTCTGTCACCGCTCAGTCTTCGAGCAGTCTGCAAAGCTCTTCTTCGCAGCCACTCCAGGAGAAGGCGCCGACAATCGTCGACCCCGCTGGCCCGACAATCTCGTTGACTCCCTCCCCGCAGCTCTTTTTCATGGCGGCTGCGCTCAACGCCTGCGGCTACAACGATGGTCTTGAGGAAAGTTCTCCGGTCCGCAAGCGCGTTCGCGACGAAATAAATGCGACTCTCGCGAAGAGCGAAGATGCCAGGGCGAAGCGGGACAAGGTCTGTCTCTATATCGCTCAGCACCGCATGACGGGCTCAGAACGCGACATCTCTCAGTACATCTCACTGGCACTTTATTTGAGCCCTCCGCCGGCTCTCGAAACTACTGTGGAACTGCCCGAGATGCCACCCGACTCTACTCAGGTAGTCGAGTTTGTCCCGTTGTTGAGAGACTTCGCGCAGGCGGTGGATCTGAATGGGATTTGGCTCTCTGTTCGAAAAACCTACGATGACGAGACGAACAGTCTGCACGATCCTCTGTCGAAGATGATCGTCTCCACCAACCTCTATCTCAAGATGCCGGCCTCAACCTATGTTGGCCGCAGATTTGTTGTTCTGATAGAGCCGATGCTCTCGCCGAAGATGGTGAACGCGCGCATCTACGGAACCGACTATGTGGTGGTGCTTTCGCCGGTGAACGGCACCATCGACATGCAAAACGTGCGCCATGTTTATCTTCATTACACAATTGAGCCTCTGCTCTACTCACGTACAAACGCGATTGATCGCATGCAGCCAATCATGAAGGAGGTTCGCGAAGCCCCTCTGGAATTTCGATACCGATCCGAAACCGTGCCCCTGGTAGTTGAATGCCTGATCAAGGCGATCGAAGCAAGGACCATGAACACCGGCATCTCGGACTACAAGATTCCCGCAGGTGTCGTTCGATCTGACTTGCCGCGATACGAACGGGAGCGCATTGCCAATCAGCAGAAGCAGGAAACGGTTCGAGTTGCGGCGGTTCAACACGATATGAAGCAGGGGTTTGTTCTTACCCAGTATTTTTTCGAACAGCTCATCCAGTTTGAAAAGGATGCTGCAAGCCTGCGCGACACGATCGGAGAAATGGTCTATGGAATGGACATAGAACAACAGGTTCATCGTGCGCGTCAGACCGAGTTTGACCAGAAGGCGGATGACGACGTCCTTCAGCGAAGCAAACCCCGCACTCTCACAGGGCTGGATCTGGCTGAGTCGAAGCTGGCGGAAGGGGATATGGCTACGGCCAGCGCAATGGCTCGTAAAGTTCTGGTGACTAAGACCGACACGCTCGATTCCGTAGCCCAGGAGGCGCGTGCGGACTTCATCCTTGCTCGAGTTGCGATAGCCACAGGACATCCTGAAGAAGCAATCGATGATTTCCAGAAGACGATAGCTACCAGCAAGGAGCCGCGCCTGCTGGCGTGGTCGCACATTTATCTCGGACGCATGCTCGATCTCGATTGCAAGCGCGAACAGGCTGTAAGCGAATATCAGCAGGCGCTCGAGGCGCGCGATGGCCAGCAGGATACCCGACTGGCGGCCGAACGCGGCGTGAAGACGGCCTATGCCGTCAGAGGGCACAGCTGTGAACAAGATGCGGACAGCCCGGATGGCGCCCCTGCACCGCCGAAGTCCGACGGGCCTGCGCAGCAAGGTCAACCCAAGCCCCAGTGATCATTTTTCGAGTTGGCGTCGAAGTCAGCTCAAATCAAAAGGGGAGCAGAATGATCGCTCCCCTGAATGAGTCCGGTCAGCTTAGATAACCAATATCCGGTTCACGTAGTCAGAAGCGAAGCTCCGGACCGAAAGTTACGCGCAGGTTGTTATAGGTTCCATTATTGAAATACATCTGATCGCCTGCTTCGAGGCGAAGGCCGATTGGACCGAAGAATCCCTCGATGCCGCCACCAGGGTAGGCTGCAAAGTGGGTTGTTCCGCCGCCGAATTGATCGAAGGCATTGCTAAACGTATCTCCCGATACGGTGGTTGTCGAGCTGTGGCTGAATTCGGTAAACCCGACCTTTCCCGTCACGAACGCACGGAACGGTCCAGAAGTCCCGAACTGGAATTTCGGCCCGAATAGAGCAGTGAGTGGACGAGTTCGACTGGACACGGTAGTGCTCGAGAGACTTCCGGAGTTATCGCCAGTGTTTAAGGCGGTGTAGTTCTTTTCGAAGTCGTAGTTCATTTCGGCTTCAAGAGCGATGTTTGGATGGACGTTGAACCCGACCCGGCCACCAAGACCGAGGAAATTCACAGCGTCGCCACCGGAAGGTTTGACTCTGAACAGGTCACCATACACGCCAACGGTTGCGTGATTGTTGTCCCATCTGCTGTGATTGGGCGGATTCTGTACGTATTGTGGCGGAGGAGAAGTCGGTGCTTGATCCTGCGCGCTGACTGCGAGGGGAAGTGCCAGAGCCGTGAGAAGTCCGGCACAGCCAAGGATGCGTTTCATGAGTGTGTACTCCCAGTGTTGAGGTATCCTCGCCGCAGACGGAACTGCCGGCCGAGAAGCGTTCGCGAACATCACGTGCGGAGATGAATTCCACAACGCCCGAACTCGTTTCTAGATGCCTCGAACCCGCGTCAGGTTGGCAAGGCCCGGGGTTGCCTGTTCCAGCTAAGTTTTTCCTTGCTATGCAGATATACTTTCTCGCCTGTTAGACGGGTGATGCCTGTGGCGACGAACAAACGCTCTCCGCTTGGATGACGCCACACGTCTAAGGAATAATTGCAATGAGACTGCATGGATTTGCTGGTCGGTACTGGAGACGTATCTCGCCAGCAGATGTAGACATATGGGAGCAGCTTTGACAGAACTGGAATCAGCACTCGGTCATGAGTTTGGGAGGCCCGAGTTGCTGCTGTGTGCTCTCACCCATCGTTCTTTGATCAACCAGCAACAGCAGATCGGCGCTGAGGTTCCTACCCTGCTTGGAACCGACAATGAAAGACTTGAGTTCCTCGGGGATGCGGTCCTTGGGTTGGTGATTGGGGAGGCTCTATTTCTCAGTCACCCCGAATGGCAGGAAGGAGAGTTGACGCGTGTCCGCGCCCAGCTAGTAAGCCGGCAGCATATGGCTGGAGTGGCGGATTTGGTTTCCCTGGGTGATCACTTGCGTGTTAGTCGCGGGGAGGACCGCAGCGGGTTGAGACGAAAGAGCACTGTTCTCTCTAACACGATGGAGGCAGTTATCGGCGCCCTTTTTCTGGATGGTGGTCTGGAGCCGGTGCGCGCTTTTGCGCGCAGATACGTCATCGGTGACAGAGTCGAAGAACTTGCGGAACAGTTGCGCTCCGGCGCAGCTTTGGGCAACTACAAGTCCGCCCTACAGGAGCGGCTTCAAGCCGACCGTGCTGGAGCTCCTGTGTATCGTGTAAAGAGTGAAAGCGGGCCCGATCATCGTAAGCGCTTCCTTGTCGAGGTCAGGTTGAAACCTGCCGAAGGAGAGCCTGGTAAGCCGCTAGCGCGGGGAACAGGAACTACGAAGAAACACGCGGAACAGGATGCTGCTCGGAAAGCTTTGGCGCGATTGAGTGGCGCATTGACCGCAAGTGTCGATGACGAAAACCAATCGGAGGCTGAAGAGACGGAATGAGTACTCCCGCTCAATCACCTGCGCCTCCACAACACAAGTCGCACGTGTGGGAGCATCTGCCGACGGTGCCCGAAGCCGTCGCATCCCTTCTGCGCACAGTCGTTGTCGCGCTATTCCTGCTCACGTTTGTAGTTCAGCCGTTTCTGATTCCCTCCGAGAGCATGGAACATACTCTCCTTGTGGGAGATTTTCTGCTCGTCAATAAACAAGTGTTTGCACCTGGCGGCAAGCTCCTTGGGCAAATGTTGCCCTACAGGCAGATCCGGCGAGGCGACATCGTAGTTTTCCATCATCCAGAGCCACACCCGTACCTCGTAAAGCGGGTAGTCGGCATTCCTGGCGATCGCATTCGAATCGAAGACGGACGCGTGAGCGTAAACGGTACGGTTACGAACGAGCCTTATGCCGCTTTCGAGCCGGCTGCTCCGAACCTGTTCCGCGACAACTTCCCGGCGAAGATCTACACCGACCCCGAGGTAGATCCAGACTGGTGGAAGCAGATGCAAACGCTGACGCGCGATGGGGAACTTGTGGTTCCCGCCGATGACTACTTTGTGCTGGGGGACAACCGGAACCACAGTTACGATTCACGCTCATGGGGATTTGTGCCGCGACAGGCGATCATCGCGCGTCCCCTCGTGATCTACTTCTCAGTGCGTCATCCTTCCAGCACGGATCTGCAACAGGCCACGGATGATAGACTCGGACACGACAGGGAACTCACGGCACGCCTTGCTGCATTTGCGCGCTGGAAGCGTATCTTCCGCGTTGTGCACTAGCATCGACCACCCATCGAGAGCCGGACAGCTGTCAAGGCACAGAGCGACAGGATGACAACAAAGAATACGCCGCTAGAGAAACCGCCGACCGAAACTGAGCCCGTTGCAGAAGAGAAACACGAGGAGACGCCTTTTGAGGCAGTAGCAAGCATTTGCTCGGTGCTGGTAGTTGGTCTGTTTATTCTCACATTCCTTGCGCAGAATTTTGTTATTCCGTCCGGATCGATGGAGAAGACGCTTCTGGTCGGTGACCACCTTGTCGTCGACCGCATCAGTCTGGCGCCTCCATCCAAGTGGATGCCACTCGTTCACTATCGTGAACCGAAGCGTGGGGACATCGTTGTCTTCATCAAGCCTGGAACCATCGACTCCGATGGAAAGCCTACGATTCTGTTTTTGGTGAAGCGTCTGATTGGAGTCCCCGGCGATCATATCCATCTTCACAATGGTGTCGTCTACATTAATGGGCAGGAGCACCCCTTCCCCTATGCGAAGACTACGGACGAGACGAACTTTACGCCGTTCCTTGACGAGTTTCCGTCAATTCCGCCAATCGGCAATGGAGACCCGAACACCGGCACTCCGGATGCCTGGGCCAACGAATTTCCCAGCCATATAGTCGATGGAGACCTCGTCGTACCCGAGGGCAAGTTCTTCATGATGGGTGACAACCGCCATGACAGCCTCGATTCGCGCTACTGGGGATTTGTGCCGCGAGAAAACGTTATGGGCAGGCCGTTGTTTAACTACTGGTCTTTTGTCACGCCAGAGCATCAATATGACGAGACAGGCGTAGGAAGCAACGTCGCCTGGATGGCGCACGTCGCGCTTCATTTCTTCACAGATACGCGCTGGAAGCGCACGCTTCACCTTACTCGCTAATGCGAGAGCTGCTGGGGAGCCTCACATCAGAACGCAAACCATGACAGGAGATGCACAAGAGCGGCAGCAACGGCGATCGAAGCTCTGGATGCCTGCTCTCGCATTGACCATCCTGGTTTCGATCATTGTTCTTCCTCCGTTGTTCAGCATCAATCGCTACAAGAGCCGAATTGCCGGTGCTATATCCAGTTCGCTCGGGCGTCCAGTTCATCTTTCCGGAGTCGAACTGCGGGTCCTCCCCCGCCCGGGATTCGTCATCACCGACCTCACAGTCCAGGAAGACCCTGCCTTCGGCGCCGAGCCGGTGCTCCATGCCAACGAAGTGAAGGCGGCGATACGCCTGTTCTCGCTGTGGCGCGGACAGCTAGAAATCAGCCGGATCAGCGTCGATGAAGCCAGTCTCAATCTTGTTCGCAATGGCGATGGCCGCTGGAATATGGACAGCCTCTTTCGTACCGCGGCGCAGACTCACCCCAATGGATCAAGCGCGCGAAAACAGTCATTGCCATATCTCGAAGCTACCAACTCACGAATCAATATCAAGAAGGGCATTGAGAAACTCCCCTATTCACTTCTCAATGCGGACCTTTCGTTCTGGGAAGAAAATCCGGGAGACTGGCGCGTACGCCTGAAGGGGCAACCGGCCCGCACCGATGTGAGCCTCGAACTCGGCGATACCGGTCTTGTGCAACTTGAGGCGAGCATGCGCCGCGCGCCGGAACTCAAGCTGATGCCAATCCACATGGAGATGGAATGGCGGCAGGCGCAGCTTGGACAACTTAGCCGATTGATCATCGGCAGCGATCCAGGATGGCGCGGCGATTTGACCGCGGAGATGAAGCTTGACGGAACAGCCGAGTCCGCACAAATGACTACGCGGCTGCGTGCCTCTGGCGTACATCGTGCCGAATTCGCTCCCGCAGAACCGCTCGATTTCGACGCTAACTGCTCCATGGTTTATCACTACTCTGCCCGGACCATCGAAAAGCTGGCGTGCAGTTCGCCGCTTGGCAATGGGCGTCTTCTGATCGAGGGGAACCTGCCGAGCAACGGACAGCCGAATCTTTCGGTCCAGGTTGACAAGATCCCGGCGCAGGCAATCCTGGATGCTCTGAGGACTGTCCGAAGTGAAGTTGGCGCGGGGCTCGAAGCCGCCGGCTCGCTCAGCGGCAGGCTGGAATTCGATGCCGCTGCCCCGACTTCTCCCGTACCGTCGCTGCAGCCCACGAAGGCCTCACATCATTTGAAGGTGCCGGTGAAACCGGAGGTTCCCAAACCTGGCCTGCTCACAGGCAGCATCACGATTGACTCGCTCCGCCTTAGCGGCGGCAGCCTGACGCAGCCTATTCAGATTCAGAAGGCTGTTCTTCAGCCCGCTTCATCCGACGACGGAAATGGCGTTCTGCTCGCTGGTTCTTCGGCAATTCCTGCCGGGGCGCCGACGCCATTAGCCGTTTCGGTGCGGCTCACGCAAGCCTCCTACCAAGTTTCAATCAAAGGGGCCGGGACACCCGCGCGGCTGGGTCAGATCGCGCAGGCGGCCGGATTGAAGGAGGCAGGGGCGCTTGACGCGATTACGGGTGATCCGGTGACACTCGATCTCGCCATCGCGGGTCCCTGGCTTCCCGCGTCAGAGATCCTACTAGCGGAAAGCGTGGGCGCGAGTGCCATCCCGGTGACGGGTGGACCAACAATTCTGGCACATCCCATCCCCGATCGCCTCACGGGCACAGTCACACTGCACAACGCAAACTGGAAGACCGATGCTCTCGCCACTGCCATCCAGATCCCGCAGGCGGTGCTTCACCTCAGTGGCGGAACAAGAACATGGGACCCGGTTGACTTTGTCTACGGCCCGGTGAAGGGAACCGCGCGGGTTGTTGTTCCTGTTTGTCCTCCGGATCAGGAGTGCGCGCCTGCCATTAGCCTGGAGTTTGACACGGTAGATGCTGCGGATCTACAGTCGGCCCTGCTCGGTTCAGAGAAGAAGGGAACACTCCTCTCCTCGGTCATTTCAAAGATCACGTCGTCTTCGTCTGACCACCAGTGGCCTGCCTTTCAGGGGCAGTTGAAGGCGAGGTCTCTCCTGCTGGGCCCGGTTACCCTTGAAAATGCAACCGCAGATTTGAAGATAGCCGCCGCAGGAGCCGAACTCACCAGCCTCGACGCGGAACTGCTGGGCGGACAGATCCACGCAACCGGAAAAGTCGAAAACGGTGACAAGCCTGCCTACACCCTCGAGGGCCAAGCCGAAGGGATAGAGCCAGCGGAGTTTTGCCGATTGCTGGAGCTCAAGTGCGGGGGCCGCCCTATTGATGGTGCGGGCAAGGTTCAGCTCACAGGGTTCACCGCTTCCGAGCTTGGCAATTCGGCGAAAGGCACTGTGCACTTCGATTGGACCAAGGGAAGCGTCACCGGAAGTTCTTCAGAAGCCGAGGACGCTCCGCCTGCCACTCTAGCCCGATTCAGTTCCTGGACGGTTGACGCCGATATCGCAAACAACTCCGCCACGATCGGAGATAACACCCTCAAGAATGGCGCACACGCCTCTGCGATAAAGGCCTCCGTCACTTTCGGCATCCCACCCAGAGTCGTCTTCGGATCGCAAAAGCCGGACACTGCTAAGAAATAGACGGCAGTTTCGGTCAAATCATTACAATCGAGGTATGGCATCTAAGGCCGTCTCTTCCCCTGTTGAGATTCGCTGCAAAGGTGTGCTGTTCGACATGGACGGCATCCTAATCTCCTCCATTGGCTCGGTGGAGCGAAGCTGGACGAAGTGGGCCGAATTGCGAGGCGTTGATCCCGAGTTTGCGTGCAAGATGGCGCATGGACGCCGCGCCATCGAAACGGTTGCATTGCTCAGGCCGGATCTCGACAGTCAGACAGAGCTCAACCTCATTGAAGACATCGAACTCGCCGACGGCGAAGGCTTGGCCGTACTTCCGGGGGTGCTCGATCTTCTGAGCGTGCTGCCTGCCGATCGATGGACGGTGGTGACCAGCGCTACGGAAAGGCTAGCCACTCAGCGCCTGGCGCAGGCTGGGATACCACTTCCACACCGCCTCGTTACCGCAGACGACGTGCAACAGGGCAAACCCGATCCTGCACCGTACCTTGCAGGAGCCTCTCTTCTCGGGGTGGCGCCTGAAGACTGCATCGTGTTCGAAGACGCGGAGTCGGGCACTCTTGCGGGTCGTGCTGCCGGGTGTACCGTAGTCGCGACTACCTTCTCCCACGAGATCGAGTCCCTTTCCGCCGCGCATTACCTCATTGAGGATGTCACTGGCGTTCAGGTGCGCAATTTGCCGGGAGAGCAGGGGATCGTTCTTACCTTTTCGCCCCTGCTGGCTGACTGAGGTCTTACTCGTTCGCTTCGATCCGACGTCCGTGGGCATCTTGTAACGGACGAGAGTTCATCCGGAACAAATAAGTAAATGCGCGGACTTGCTCAAGGCTGAGACTGATCTCGTTCTCAAACACAAACCAGCGCACTCCTTCCGTGCAGGGAGGAGTGGAGAGTGAGCCCATATAGGTCCAGTAGCCCTGGTCAGCAGGCAAAAATCCTCGCGGGTTGACCATGTCCGTCACGGTCTCTTTTGCTCCAGCGCTCTTCGGCAGGTGTGGCCACAGCATGGCTAGAACGGCGTTGGGGCTCCCGCGATCCATGGCCATACGTATCTCGACAATTGCCATCTTGCCGTCAGAGCTCTTGTGGAGAAGTTCTACATCCATGTCGGTCAGCTTGCCATTCACCGAACTTTCTCCGGGATGGTGAAATTCGAACTGCTGCAGCTCGTAGCGCACTCCATCTGCCACGATGTAGCTGCCTGGCTTCACGTGCGCAACGATCAGACTTCCCGTGTTTTCTAGCTGCACAGATGCTGCCATGTAGTGGAACTCGATTGGCTGAAGCTTCTTATTCAGACGGGCGCCATGGATGTCGATCGGCGACTGCTCATGCCCCTTGGAGCACGCTTGATAGGAGGGATCGAGCCTTCCCCAGGCCAATGGTCCAGTCTTTCCGGCGTAATCCCACTTGGTTCCAGACTGCGCCAAGGCGCAAGCGCCGCCCAAAATGAGCGCAATCAAGGATGCACAAAAGCGCATGAATCAACTCCTGCCAATCGAGTGACAACCTTGAAATTCTAAAGCACCGGGCATTCGGGCTTTGTTTCGGCGACCGAAGGCAATTGCCGCATTGCAAAGAGAAGGCGAGCAACGCGACAAGGTAGACTGAACGGAATTGTCGAACCAGACGAGAGCGGGTGCCTGCCCCACCTGTCACTCTGGAGGATTCCCCAGCCATGAGCACGACAAATCCCTTGCGGACGGCTCCGCGAAAAGCAGTCGTCATCTTCTTGCTTGCCGTATTTTTCACGTTTGGCGCCATCGCTATCGCGAATGACATCACCGGCGGGGGAAGAATGTCCTTAACCAAGCTGGTCTTATCCTTCTCTATCTCCGGTGTGTTTGCAGTTGGCTATGCCACAGGGGGAATAACGCTCCGCTCCAAAGTCTGGAAAGCCATGATTCCCCTGTTCCTTCTGCAGATGGGTGTCATGGGATATCTTTCTCACCGATTTCCAGATGCGCCCCGTGTCAGCCAGATGAACAGTGCTCAATTGGAAAGTCACCTCGCAAGGCTCAACTTCGACGGCATTGCGGTGATTATTGCAGTCTGTCTGGGATATGCCGGTTTTGTTCATGTTTTCGTCAGCGAGGGCAGGCGCCATATTCGCGCTCAGGGTGAGAAAGCCCAATTGGAAGCGGAGATGGCCGCAGCGCGCGAAGTGCAGCAAGTCATGCTGCCGGATGATGCGACGGAGTCCTTTCCCGGCTACTCGGTTGATTCGGTTTACCGGCCTGCAATGCAGCTTGGCGGAGACTTTTTTCAGATTCTTCCCGCGGGCAGCAATGGATTCCTCCTGGTTCTGGGCGATGTTGCCGGCAAGGGCCTGGCGGCTGCCATGCACGTTTCCATGCTGGTGGGCGTCATTCGAACCGTCGCCCTTGAGACAAACGACCCGGCAGTCATGCTCAGGAGACTCCACGAACGCCTGGTTGGCCGAGCTACGGGCATCTCAACTGCACTGGCTGCCCACGTTTCAGCAAATGGGCTTGTTTCGATTGCAAACGCTGGGCATCTGCCGCCCTACCTCGATGGAAGAGAAATCGACCTGCCCGGAGCACTGCCGCTGGGGATTCCCGAAGGCGGCAACTACACATCCGTGCGATTCGAGCTTTCGCCCGGAAGCCGCCTCACCTTCTATTCAGATGGAGTAGTGGAAGCGCAGAACAAGGCCGGCGAGCTCTTTGGGTTTGACCGCGTTCGGGAGATCTCCACCGAGTCAGCAGACGTAATCGTCGAGAAAGCAGTGGAGTTCGGTCAGGCTGACGACATCACGGTGGTCACAGTGGAGCGGCTGTCCAGCAATGTTGTCTCGGTCTTGAACGTGATCAGTTCGCCGAATCCGATGCCGGTGTAACGATCTCCCGATCCAACAACGATGCGCTTAAACGTAAAAGGGACCCCTTTCGGAGTCCCTCTTTCTGCAGTGTGCAGAGCCCGAACTAACGTGTGCTTGCTGCTGCAGCGACACCAGCTTGCTCGGCAAGCTTGGCAGCCTTGTCCGTTGCTTCCCATGTGAATTCCGGCTCGGTGCGACCGAAGTGCCCGTAGGCAGCCGTCTGCTTGTAGATCGGACGCCGGAGATTGAGGCTTTCGATGATGGCCTTCGGCGTGAGAGAGAAGTTCTTGCGCACGAGCTCAGTCAGCTTCGCCTGCGTGATCTTTCCCGTCCCGAACGTCTCAACCAGAACGCTCACCGGCTCTGCAACACCGATTGCGTATGCGAGCTGAACCTCTGCCTTGTCAGCGAGACCGGCAGCCACAATGTTCTTGGCGATGTATCGCGCCATGTAGGCCGCGGAACGATCAACCTTTGTCGGATCCTTGCCCGAGAAGGCTCCGCCGCCGTGACGACCCGCGCCGCCGTAAGTATCCACGATGATCTTGCGTCCGGTCAGGCCGGTGTCTCCCATCGGTCCGCCGATCACGAAGCGTCCCGTCGGGTTGATGTGATACTTCGTGTGCTCGTCGAGCAACTTTGCCGGAAGAACAGCCTGAATGACGTGCTTCAGAACGTCGCTGTGGAGTTCCTCGTTGCCGACTGTCTCGGAGTGCTGGCTGGAGATCACAACCGCGTCGATGCGAGCAGGCTTGCCGCTCTCGTCGTATTCCACCGTCACCTGGCTCTTGCCGTCGGGGCGGAGGTAGGGGAGCTTGCCGTTCTTGCGAACGATGCTGAGCTGCCGCGTTAGCTTGTGCGCCAAGGAGATCGCTGCGGGCATCAGCTCAGGCGTTTCGTTCGTCGCGTAGCCGAACATCATGCCCTGGTCCCCGGCGCCGCCAGTGTCCACACCCTGGGCGATGTCCCCAGACTGCTTGTTGATCGACGAGATCACGGCGCAGGTGTTGGAGTCGAAGCCGTAAAGGGCATTGTCATAGCCGATTGAGGCAACGACGCCGCGCACCAGGCTTTGGAAGTCAACGTAGGCCTTGGTGGTGATTTCGCCAGCGATGACAACAAGGCCGGTCGCGGTGAGGGTCTCGGCCGCTACGCGGCTGTAGGGGTCTTGTTCCAGGCAGGCGTCCAGAATGGCATCGGATACCTGATCTGCAATCTTGTCGGGATGACCTTCCGTGACCGACTCAGAGGTAAACAAAAAACGATCGCTCAACTTCGCATTCCTCCCCTTTTGAAGGGCTTAAGGTAAATTGTCCGCCGTGAATTGGCTGATGAGGGCAGTTGCAGCGGAAGACAAGGCGCATCGGCCGACCGAGGTCGCACCCGCGCACATACCTATGGTAATTGCGGCGAGCCTGAGCGGGCAAAGAATGCCAGCCAAGTGGGACATAGACGCACCCAGAGGAGCAATGCAGGGTGTCAACGGGATAAGAATTACCTAGAGAGATGACCTGGGCTGGAGTTTAGCGCTTCAACCAGGATGCGGCGTGAGCCACGACTGCCTGCGCCTTGGTTGGGACAGGGAGAACCGAGCTCCACCAGCCAGCCCTGACGCCGACGTAGCGCACAGTCAAATAGCCGGCGACTGCTACCAGGGCCACCAGGACGGCCGCTCCGACCCAGCGAAGCCGCACTTCCATTGCCTCGCGGCGCTGAATGCGCTCCTTGCCAACGTTGGAGGCGAAGGTCGCCCAGCCATTGTCCGGCGTGTCGACGGTGAGACCGATCTGATTGGTGGCTTTGACGAAGCGGTCGGTCCAGTCCCTGGTATCGAGTCCTAGGGCTCCGACGTAGCCTCTGACAATGCCTTTGCTGAGGATGCCGCCGGGCAGCTGCTGGTACTTGTCCTGTTCCAGCGCGAGGAGGTGACGCTGACTGATCTTGGTCACAGCAGTGATCTGCTCGAGCGCTATGCCGCGCGATATCCGCTGCGATCGAAGCTCTTGCCCAAAAGTACTCATTTGGTAACCAGTCCCGCCATCATAGCCCGAGGCATATTTCACAGCAAGTTACGAAGGATATTTTACGTATGAACCAAATCTATCACCCTTAGTTATCACTGAGCTAGAGGGAACTGTTGTGCTTTGCGTCACCGCAAAGTGTGCAAAAGCGCCTTCGAGCCATTCTGCCCTGCCTGTAAGTGCAAAACTTGCCCGCGGCTACCAGAAATGGACGAGAGGTATCCGAAATGCACTGGGAACAGGGCTGATACGCTTAATCAAGAAGGCCGCTGCTGGCTGGAGTCTTCTCAATCTCATGCATAAGCTCGTCATCGCCAATCTGTTGCACCGCCCCCTTCGGTCCCTGATCAGCATTACCGCCGTTGCGATCGAAGTGATCATGATCCTCTCGATCGTGGGCATTTTCATGGGAATGCTGAATGACAACAAGCAGCGAACCAATGGTATCGGCGCCGATTTGATGATGCGGCCCTCGAACGCTGCGGCGATCAACGGCATGGGCGGAGCGAGCATGTCCCTTAAGACTGCGGAATTTCTGCGCGGACTTCCTCATGTAGCCGTCGTGTCCCCAGTGAATATCCAATTCTCGATGGGTAGTTCCGTCGAAAATATCTACGGAATCGATTTCGCCAGCTTCGACGCCCTTCGCCGCTTCCAGTTCGTCGAAGGCCAGAAGTTTCAGGGTCCGTACGATGCAATCGTCGATGACGTCTTTGCACGTAGCAAAAAAGGCGGCTATCACGTTGGCGACAAGATCGAGGTCTTCAATCACGATTTCCGCATTTCCGGGATCGTGGAGGCGGGCAAGGGTGGCCGAAAACTGTTGCCCTTAGAGACGATGGGAGACCTTACTGGAAGTTCAGGCAAGGCATCTGTCTTCTTCATCAAATGCGACGATCCTTCAAACGAACAGACGGTTATTGACGAGATTCACAATACCGCTGGGCTTCAAAACTACCCGGTGTGGACGATGCGGGAATGGCTTTCGATGATGACGCCCGAGAAGCTTCCCGGCTTTAACCTGGCTCTGAATGTTGTAACGGTAATCGCGGTTATTGTTGGATTCCTGGTGATCTTTCAGTCGATGTACACCGCTGTGCTCGAACGCACTCGCGAGATTGGCATTCTCAAGTCGTTAGGGTCGTCAAAACTGCAGATCGTTGGTGTTGTGCTGAGAGAGACCGCCGTCATGGCAATCGCTGGAGTGGCGCTGGGCATCGGCGGCACCTACCTTATCCGGGCGGCCCTGCTTCGCTCCACGACAATGCATTTCGAGATCACGGGGAAGTGGCTCATGCAGGGAGCTGTTATCGCTTTTGGCGGAGCGCTCATTGGGGCTTTGTACCCTGCCTGGCTTGCCGCTCGCAAGGATCCCATCGACGCTCTCGCCTACGAATAGACAGAGATGTCTTGAGTTCTTTAGTCGGCCGTTCCGTGTCTGGCGTGAACTTTTTGGTGTCCGGCTATACTTTCCTTACTTCCCTGCAACAAAGAGATTGAGGTCATCTGCATCAGTTCAGCGGAGAAAGCTTCGTTGTCGAAAGTCTCGCAACTCAGCGCCAAGTCTTCATTAGTGCGATGGCTGTATGCCGTCTGGGTGGTAGTGATTGGCGTCTTCGCAGTTCTCCATGCGCTGAATCTGGCCGCTGATTTTCCCAACCACACTCCCTGGCACATTGACTGGGCGAAATACACCGATGAAGGCTGGTACGGCAACGCCGCCGTTCGTGCGCATCTGTTTGGCAACTGGTATGTTCCTGGAGATTTCAATCCCGCACCGGCCGTGCCTCTCTGGCCATTTCTTGAATGGGTTCTTTTCTTCTTCACAGGTGTAAATATCGAGGCCGCGCGCGGGCTTGCAGTCGGATTTTTCTTCGCCAATCTTATTCTCAGTTATGCGTTGATCCGTCCGCGCGCGCCAAAGTGGGTGGCCCTCCTGGCCCTCACCTTAATGGTCACGAGCCCGTTTCTCTACTGCTTCAGCCGCCTAGCGATCCTCGAGCCGATGCTCACCACCCTGATGCTGGCTGCGCTCAACCTGGCAGTGCGGCTGCCGCAGATCCGCCGGCCCGTCCCGGTCGCAGCAGGCATTGGCGTGCTCTTCACTCTGATGATGCTGACCAAAACGACAGCTATATTCCTGCTGCCTGCGCTCGGCTGGGCGATCTTCGCCGCCTTCCGAGAGCGAGGAGACGTTGCCACAGACTCAGCACGATCGAGCCTCCGCTCCTGGTTCCATCTTCGCGCCATGCGTTGCGCTGCGACTGCCACCGTAGCTTTCGCGTTCACCTTTGGGGCATGGATGGCTCTCGTCATCGCGCTCGGCTACTTCGGCGATTACAAATATCTGCTCTTTATCAACAAATACATAAAACCAACAGAGTTCTACTGGCCTTTGCTGAGTTTCTGGTGGTCCTTGCACGCGAGTATCTGGGTCGATCGCATCCTGATGCCGCTTGCCGGATTGCTTATCGCTGCGGTTCTATTGTCCGCGACCCTGGTCCGCAAGCGGGCCACGTGGGCGTCCGGCCTGCTCATCGATCCAGTGTTCGGAGCGTGTGTCCTCGCGGCCGGCGGATACATCCTTTTCATGACCTACCAGAATCACCCGCAGCCGCGGTACTTCGCGCTAGTCGCCGTCTTCTGCTTCGTGATCATTGCGATGTCAATCGGTAAGCTCTCTGAGGTGTCAGGACTCCTCCGTATATTCGCCTACGGCGCCGCGGCTCTTACCTTATTAGCGTCCCTTGCGAATGGCATCGTGACAACAAACTTCGCGTCGCATCCGGAGTACACCTTCGTCAACGCCGCGCGCTCTTTGACCCGCTTCATTGATCAGCACCCGAATGGAAATCGATTGCTCGTTTCGATCAGTGGGGATGAGATCACGCTCATTACTCACCTGCAGTCGCTCTGCGATGATTTCAGCACGCGCACGCCGGAGTTCCCGGACCTGAGCGCGAAGCTGGACTACTACAAGCCAGGATGGTGGGCAACGTGGAACGATATCGATCCGGGAACGCTTGAGGACCTGCACACGCACTACTCGCTGGAGCAAGTGGCGAAATTCAAGGCATTCGATGATGAGGAGCGGAACGTCATCGTCCTGTTCAAGCTACATCCTCTTCCTGAGGCTCGGGTGATCGAGGGCAATAATCTTCAGCAACCCCTGCCGGGAGACAAAATCGACATCGTTGTCGAATGACGGAATAGACGATCCCCGGTCCTTGGTTGATACCCCACCAGAAGCCTAGTAGACGACTTCATGCGCGATTGAGTAGACTCCTCCCCGCTGTATGAACAAGCGTTTTTCCGATTCCCGGAAGAGGACGGTGTGGTCTTCCCCATGATGCGTTCGCCTTAGAAGCTTGTGACTGCAATCACTCGACAGTCCTGTAGTCGGATGATAGGCTTCCGGTGACTTCGACCGGGGCCCCGCTCGGGCCTGTATTTTCGCGGGAAATGTTGCAGGGTTAATGATTTATCGAGCCTTGGAATTTCCGCTATTTCGGAATCGCAAATCTCTCTTGGAGGGTACGTGACAGCTATTGAATCCGTGTATCTATTTGTGAAGCGGCACTCTAAAGCCATGGCCTCTGTTATCGGCCTGCTGCTTCCTGCTTTCGCTTTCGGGCAATCGGAACCAGGTGGGGGCGGAGAAGCCAACCTGGTGCTGCCCGATCTGTCGAGCGTGAACTTTTTCGGCATGAACGGACATGCGCTCCTGATGATCGGCTTGCTCTTCTGCGTTGGCGGCCTGCTCTTCGGACTCGCGATCTACGTTCAGTTAAAGAACCTGCCCGTCCACCGCACAATGCGTGACATCTCCGAGCTGATTTACGAAACCTGCAAGACTTACCTGCTGACGCAAGGCAAATTCATCCTCCTGCTCTGGGCATTCATTGCGGTCATCATTGCTCTTTACTTTGGCTATCTGGCTCCCGTGCCCGGAAAGTCCATCGGTGTCACGCTGCCTATCATCCTGCTTTTCAGCCTGGTGGGCATCGCTGGGAGCTACGGTGTCGCATGGTTCGGAATTCGCGTGAATACATTTGCGAACTCGCGGACGGCATTCGCCGGATTGAGAGGCAAGCCGTATCCGGTCTATGCGATTCCTCTGAAGGCCGGAATGAGCATCGGCATGTTGCTGATCTCTGTCGAACTGCTCATCATGCTCTTCATCCTTCTCTTTATTCCCCGGGACTATGCGGGTCCCTGCTTCATCGGCTTTGCGATCGGTGAGTCACTTGGCGCAGCGGCCCTGCGTATCGCCGGCGGCATCTTTACAAAGATCGCCGATATCGGCTCCGACCTGATGAAGATCGTATTCAAGATCAAGGAAGATGACGCCCGCAACCCCGGTGTCATTGCAGACTGCACTGGCGACAACGCCGGCGATTCAGTAGGCCCCAGTGCGGACGGTTTCGAAACGTACGGCGTAACCGGTGTCGCATTGATCACCTTCATTCTGCTAGCGGTCAAAACCCCTGAGACCCAGGTTCAGCTGCTGGTCTGGATCTTCGTGATGCGCGTTGCCATGCTGATTTCCAGCGCGGCTGCGTACTTCCTCAATGGGGCGATCGCTCATGCGAAATACGCGAATTCAGATGAGATGGACTTCGAGACGCCCTTGACCTCCCTCGTCTGGATCACGTCTATCCTGTCCATCATTCTCACCTTCATCGTCTCGAAGATGATGATTCCCAGTCTGGGTGACGGAACTCTGTGGTGGAAGCTGTCCTGCATCATCTCGTGCGGTACGTTGGCGGGCGCCATCATTCCAGAGCTTGTGAAGGTATTCACTTCGACGAACTCGAGTCACGTGAAAGAAGTTGTGAAATCAGCGCAGGAAGGCGGAGCCTCTCTTGGCATCCTTTCAGGCTTTGTGGCGGGCAACTTCTCCGGCTACTGGCTGGGGCTGAGCATGGTTGCATTGATGGCGCTGGGCTACTACTTCACCACAGGCGCATCGATGGCAGCGCTGATGCTCGCTCCTGCGGTTTTCGCATTCGGTCTCGTGGCCTTTGGCTTTCTTGGCATGGGCCCGGTGACAATCGCCGTGGATTCCTATGGGCCGGTCACCGACAACGCGCAGTCAGTCTACGAGCTGTCGCTGATCGAGAATGTACCCGGAATCGAAGCTGAGCTAAAGAAGGATTTCGCAATCGACGTGAAATTCGAGCGCGCAAAGCACCTGCTGGAAGCCAACGATGGAGCCGGCAATACTTTCAAGGCTTCCGCCAAACCCGTGCTGATCGGCACAGCGGTTGTTGGCGCAACCACGATGATCTTCTCAATCATCATGGCCCTGACGGGCGGCCTTAGCCATGACGTGCAGAATCTCTCTCTGCTTCATGCTCCGTTCATGTTGGGATTGATCACCGGCGGCGCGATGATTTACTGGTTCACCGGCGCTTCAACGCAGGCAGTCACCACTGGCGCTTACCGCGCGGTCGAGTTCATCAAAGCCAACATCAAGCTGGAAGGCGTGGAGAAGGCCTCCGTCACCGACAGTAAGAAGGTGGTGGAGATCTGCACCAAGTACGCGCAGAAAGGCATGTTCAACATCTTCCTTGCCGTCTTCTTCGCCACGCTTGCATTTGCCTTTGTGGAGCCGTTCTTCTTTATCGGCTACCTGATCTCGATCGCAATCTTCGGCCTCTACCAGGCGATCTTCATGGCCAATGCGGGCGGCGCGTGGGACAACGCAAAGAAGGTCGTCGAGGTGGATTTGAAACAGAAGGGAACGCCACTGCACGATGCCACTGTTGTAGGAGACACCGTAGGCGATCCGTTCAAAGACACATCGTCTGTTGCGATGAATCCGGTCATCAAGTTCACGACGCTGTTCGGATTGCTGGCGGTCGAACTTGCAGTCACGCTCACCACGACCAACTCAATGCTCGCGCACGGCCTTGCTGTTGCATTCTTTGTAGTGTCGATGTTCTTCGTGCACAAGTCGTTTTACGGCATGCGCATCGAACGGAGCTAAGGGATCCCTGCGCGACGGCGCAGAAAGCGAGCTTGGCAATCCTCATCCGCTCAGCGGATGAAGATAGCCGGGAATACAACTCAACTGTGGACGACCATCAATGCAGTGCCCTGCGTGCAATGCGCAGGGCATTGCTGTTTTCATGCGGCACACTGGTCATCGCTTTACGCTCACGGTGCCGTGCGTTCCCACATCCACCGCACCTTTCGTCGCCGCTGCAGCTAGATATTTCAGGCTTCGTATGATCTTGCTGTCGTTGGCTTCCCAGTATTCCGCCTCGTTCACATCCACACGAAGGACCCTGATTTGAGGATCGTCTTCGCCACCGGGAAACCAGGCTTTGTACATGGGATTCCACAATTCGTGGATCTTTGCCTGATCTCGCGATACATTCGCGCGGCCTTTGATGGTCACATAGCTTTGATTCTTCGGATCTGCATACATCAAGCCGACATGTGTGTCGGCTGCGATCTCATCGACCTTGCGCGAGTCTTGCGCCGTCAAAAACCAGAGCACGCCATCGAATTCCTTGTTCTGAGTGGCCATCGGCCGGCTGTCAAAGGTACCATCCTCAGCCGCGGTGGTCAGCATGGCGAAGCGTATTTCTGAAATGAGTTCTCCGATTTTCTTCAGGCCATCAGGCCCTGTCAGTTCCTTGGCTTCTGACATTTCTCCTCCGCGGTATAAGAGTGCGGGCCCGCGTTTTGCCGCGAGCCGCTCATTGCAGATGAGTGAGATGCGAAGAAGGGAAGAGGGGCGGGTTAGGTCGTTTCGAAGTTTTCGGAGAACAAACGAACCACATACTTATTGCTATGCGAACAGGACATTCAGCGAAGTTTTGCCGCGATCTCCGCCAAAGACTGCCTCTGTTGCCCCTCGGAATCAAAGTTTGCAGGCTTCAGCCAGGCTTCAAACGCCGCTTTGCGTTGGGGCCATTCTGTATCGAGCATTGAAAACCATGCCGTATCCCGGTTCCTGCCCTTGATGATCATGTGCTGGCGAAATATGCCCTCAAACGTGAAGCCGTACCGCAGGGCCGCACGGCGCGACGGAACATTGTTCGCATTGCATTTCCACTCATAGCGGCGATAGCCGAGATCCTCGAAGATGTGCCGGGCCATCAGGTACATGGCTTCGGTTGCAGCAGTGGTCTTCTGAAGCGAAGGCGTCATCATGATGTTTCCCACCTCGATCACGCCATTTGCAGGGTCCATTCGCATGTAGCTGGCGTAACCCTCTACAGACGCGCTAGATACGGGGATAATGGTCAGGAACACTGCCGACGACCCCGACTCTTTAGCTTCGAGCGCCGACCGCAATTCCGCTTCGCTTCCGTATGGTCCATCTGACAGGTAGTCCCAGACCTCATCATGGCCTTCTACGCCCTTCCAAAGCTCCGCAACATGCCTCTCAGCGCGCAATGGCGCAAGATGTACAAACTGTCCTGCGAGCCGTTGTGGGTTCGGAAGGGCAACGGGCTTCCAGCTAGCTAGATCCGGGTTTTGGGGCATGAATTCAGCCTAGCAGTTGGTCCGATGCTGGCCGCCAGCCGTGCCGGAAAAGTAACGTACTCCTTCTCCACATTTTGCTGGAATTCGCACAGCAAAAATCCCTGAAATGCACCTGTTCTACGCCTTGTCCGCGCCTGCCTTGCGCTCTAGCCTTGAGATTCAGACGGGCCATTGAGCGGGAGGCCGCGTCTGCACAGCATTTTGGGCAGTTTCGATGCCGAAAGTCCGCTAAACATGCGCCTCACTGCGCTTTCCACAGCACGAATTCCCGGGTTTAGGGGCCTGGTGCCCGAAATGACAGGTAAACACAATATGTTGTGGTTTCTGGTTGACAGGCCCTACGGACAGCGCTATTTTTGCATCTGCGGCTGTAAAGAGACGTTAATGTTAGTCCCACATCCAGCCGCCCAAGATACGAAAAACAGCGGTCAGATAAAGCCCCCGTTTTTCCGTTCGCTGCAGCATTTACCCAGCCCCAGATTTGGCCGTTAAACGCCTAAGGGACAGGTGTTTCAAGAAATCGCTAATGGAGAGAAATCGATGAGCGAGGCTCACCTTCAGACAACCACCGACGCAGCCCTCCAGACTCCACGGAGCCAGGGTGGCCTGACCTTTTCCCGCCGTTTCTCGACTGAAGGGGTCTCCCCCTATGACGAAGTGAAATGGGAGCGCCGTACCGCCCTGATCGCCGACAGCAAGGGCAATACGATTTTCGAACAGAAAGACGTCGACATCCCGGTTGATTGGTCGATGACGGCGACCAACATCGTGGCGTCGAAATACCTGCACGGCCCTTTGAACTCGCCCGAGCGCGAAACCGGCGTGCGGCAACTCGTCTCACGCGTGGCTGAGACCGTCCGCGATTGGGGTATCGCCGGCGGATATTTCGCCAGCGACAATGACGCAGCCATCTTCCACGACGAGCTGGCGCACATGCTGCTCACGCAGAAGGTCGCCTTCAATTCGCCTGTGTGGTTCAACGTTGGTTGCGATCGCCTCGAGCCATTTGCGGCTGGAGCCAATTGGCACTGGGATCCCGCGACTGGCGGCGTGGTCCACGCGCCCACCGGTTACAAAAATCCGCAGTGCTCCGCCTGCTTCATCAACTCCGTCGAAGATTCGATGGAGGGCATCATGGACCTGGCCCGTACCGAGGCGCTCCTCTTCAAATACGGATCAGGCACAGGGACCAACTTCAGCTCGCTGCGTTCCAGCCACGAAGGTGTCACCGGCGGCGGAACGGCCAGCGGCCCTCTCAGTTTTATGCGCGGCCTCGACGCCTTCGCAGGTGTCATCAAGAGCGGCGGCAAAACTCGCCGTGCAGCCAAGATGGCCATCCTGAATGCCGAGCATCCTGACATCATCGACTTCATCGAGTGCAAAGCCAAAGAAGAAGCCAAGGCGCACACGCTGATCCGGAGTGGCTATGACGGTTCCGGTCCGGACTCGGAAGCTTTCTCGTCTATCTTCTTCCAGAACGCCAATAATTCAGTCCGCGTCACCGATGAGTTCATGCGCGCGTACGAGACCGACGGCGAGTACTGGACCAAGGGCGTGAAGGACGAAAAGCCCGTTCACGCTTTTAAGGCTCGCGAAATCATGCGCATGATTGCCGATGCCACGTGGCACTGCGGCGATCCCGGCCTTCAGTTCGACACGACAATCAACAAGTGGCACACATCGAAGAACACGGCGCGCATTAACGCGTCGAATCCGTGCAGCGAGTACATGTTCCTCGATAACTCGGCCTGCAACCTGGCCAGCTTCAACCTGATGAAGTTTGTTTCATCGAATGGCGTCTTCAACATCCCCGAGTATCGTCACGCCATCTCGGTCGTCATCACCGCGATGGAGATCCTGGTCGATAACTCCGGCTACCCGACCGAGAAGATCTCGCGCAACTCGCACGATTATCGTCCGCTCGGTCTTGGCTACGCCAACCTCGGCGCGCTGCTCATGTCGTTTGGCATTCCGTACGATTCAGCAACCGGCCGCGATCTTGCTGCAGCGCTCACCGCGATTATGTGCGGACAGGCTTATCTGCAGTCTGCAGTGCTGGCTGCAAATGCGCCTTCACTCGCATCGGCAACGCCGCTCACCGCGAGCGTGGAGCGCCAGGGCGGAGCTTGCCCCGGCTTCTATGTCAATCGCGAGCCGTTCCTCAACGTCATCCGCATGCATCGCGCCGAAGTCAATAACATCGGCAAGTCGCGCCAGAGCGGCGAGCCCTTCATGCTTCCGCAGCTCGAAGCGCTGATCGAAGCCAGCCGCGAGTGCTGGGACATGGCTCTCGTCTACGGTGAGCGCTACGGTTATCGCAACTCGCAGACCACCGTGCTCGCTCCCACTGGCACCATCGGCTTCATGATGGATTGCGACACCACAGGCATCGAGCCCGATCTCGCTCTCGTCAAGTACAAGAAACTCGTCGGCGGAGGCATGATCAAGATCGTCAACAACACCGTGCCTGCAGCACTCTTCAAGCTCGGGTACAACAACGATCAGGTTGACGCGATCGTGAGCTACATCGACGCCACCGGCACCATCGAAGGCGCTCCTGGCATCAAGCCTGAGCATCTACCAGTCTTCGACTGCTCGTTCAAGCCCGCGAAGGGAACTCGCTCGATTCATTACATGGGCCACATCAAGATGATGTCGGCCACGCAACCGTTCCTCTCCGGTGCGATCTCGAAGACCGTAAACCTGCCGAACGAAGCCACTCCAGAAGATATCGCAGAGGCATACGCCGAAAGCTGGCGGCAGGGCATCAAGGCGGTCGCCATCTACCGCGACGGATCCAAAGGTACGCAGCCGCTCAACACCAGCATCGACACCAAGAAAGAAGTTACTGCTTTCGATGTTGCGGGTCAGCGTGTGCTCGCCCAGCTTGCATCCGGCATGCCTGCTGCCGAGTCTGACCTCAAGACACTCGAAGCCAAGATCAGCGAGAAGCTTGAAGTCACGGCAAAGTCAGTGATCAACGCTGCTGGCGCCTTCCAGTTTGCGCTGGATCAAATCGCCAAAGCAACAAGCGTGCCTCAACTCACAGCTGCATTGGCGGCCGAACCGCAATCGCAGGATCTCAATGCTCCGCCGCGCGCTGTGCGCCACCGTCTGCAGGAAGAGCGCGCATCCGTAACCCACAAGTTCTCAATTGCGGGACATGAGGGCTACATCACGGTAGGTCTGTATCCCACGGGACAACCCGGAGAGATCTTCATCAAGATGGCGAAGGAAGGTTCCACCGTATCCGGTCTCATGGATGCGTTTGCGACCTCCATCTCTCTCGCGCTTCAGCACGGAGTTCCGTTGCGTGTTCTGTGCGAGAAGTTCGCGCACACTCGCTTCGAGCCCTCGGGCTGGACTGGGAATGAGCAAATCGGCTATGCGAAGAGCCTCATGGACTACATCTTCCGCTGGCTCAATCTGCGTTTCCTTTCGGGCGAACAGCTCACACTGTTTGCGGGTCTCGCTCCGCAGGCTGCTGCCCCAATTCCCGAAACTCCGACGATTCTGTCAGACGACGATTTGGATGCCGGCGAGCACAACCAACTCTCTCGCCTCGCAGAAGAGATGGCAAAGAGGTCCTACACAGGGATGGGAAGCACGTCGGCTCCGGGCGGAAGCATCGCGCCCGAGGCAACCAGTGCGGCTTCATCCTCGAGCAGCGCGCCATCACTGCAGGATCGTGGTCTCTTCCATGCCTCCGATGCAATGCGCGGCATGTACGAGATGGGCGATGCTCCAAGCTGCTCCACCTGCGGAGCCATCATGGTTCGCAATGGAAGCTGCTATCGCTGCATGAGCTGCGGCTCAACGTCAGGCTGCAGTTAGGTCCTGCGAAGTAATCTCCGACCGGGGCAGAGAAGGTTCTCTGCTCCGGTTTTGTTTTACCGATCAGAAAATCGCTACTCCATCGAACGATTGAGTAACTTGCCCATCGACCGGTGCAGGACATTACCTCGACACAACTAGTAGTGTTCAAGCGTGCAGCCTGCCAAAACACCTTTCCCGTGGATGTCTGTGGACTCCTGTCCGACGGACTCTCCGTTACCAATTCCCGTGCTCAATGAGTGGTCGGCTGCGTAGAAACAGTCGCTGACATGCATGTCAGTGATTATCACGCCAATCGGTGTCATTCGAAACACCAGCATCACGTGTGTAGTGCCAGATTTTGGAGGCTTGAAAGAAAGATGAATGTATTTCGTAATGTGCTGTTTTTTGCAGCGCTTACTTCCCTCAGTTTGTCTGCACAACAGATCACAGGAAGCTTCCGCGGAACCGTAACCGACCCGAGCGGCGCCGTCATAAGCAATGCGACGGTAACAGCGCGACAGGCTGAGACGGGCCTTTCACGCGATACAACAACCGATCGGAGTGGCAACTACGTGATTCTGGAACTCCCGGTTGGTCATTACAGCCTCCACGTCGCCGCAAAAGGCTTTCAGGAATACGTGCAGGACGGCATCACGCTGAACGTGAATGAGACGGCTTCGGTCTCACCGCGCCTCGCCGTCGGTTCAGAAAAAGAGCAGGTGCTGGTGAGCGCCGACGCCGAACTTATTGAGCCAACCGTCACCAGCATGGGAAAGGTCGTGCAACAGCGCGAGCTGGAAGATCTGCCGCTGAATGGGCGCAACTTCTCGCAGCTTGGCCTGTTGCAGCCAGGCGTCGTTCCCTTGACGCCGGGGATCGCCGAAGCAGGCGGATCGCTTCGCAATGGACAGGGCTACGCGGTGAACGGGCAGCGGCCTGAATCGAATAACTTTCTGATCGACGGTGCGAACAATTTCAACGGAGTAGATGGCGGATTCGTTCTCAGACCCCCGGTGGATGCGATCAGCGAATTTCGAATCATCACGCACAACGCGAGCGCCGAATTCGGAAATGCCCTTGGGTCAACGACGAATCTGATCACGCGTTCCGGTACGAATCAGTTTCATGGGACGCTGTGGGAATTTCTACGCAATGACGTCGTCGATGCAAACAACTATTTTGCGCAGACGCAAGAGCCGCTGAAGCAGAATCAATTTGGCGCTACAGTCGGCGCTCCGATCAAGAAAGACAAGGCATTCGTTTTTGGATTCTATGAGGGTTTTCGCAACCGTCAGGGTGAGTCGGCGCTTACCACTGTGCCGTCGTTGAAGCAGCGTGCCGGCGACTTTTCCGAACTCTGCACGCCACAGGACGGTATGACTGGGCCGTTCTGCAACAATCCGCAGCACCAGCTCTTCAATGTCTTTGCCAATGCACCTTATCCGAATAATCAGATCCCGCAGAACCAGATCAATCCCGTTTCGCAGAATCTTCTGAGCTTCTTCCCGGCCCCGAATGCCGGCACGAATCTGCTGTCGACAACTCAGACATTGCGGAACGACTCCGACCAATTCGGCATCAAGGTCGATCACTACCTCACATCAAAAGACACACTGAACTTCCGCTACATGTTCAGCCAGCTTTCCCAGCTTGATCCGCTGTCCCCTGGCGGTGCAAGCGTTCCGGGCTTCCCGGTAGGCGAAGACCAGCGCGCACAGAACTTCGTCGCGCAGGAGACGCATACGTTCTCGCCTGCTGTCATCGGTATCGGGCGCCTCTCCTACCTCCGCAATAAGTTCCTCTTCGGAGAGCGCGAGGATCATCGGTCACCTTCCACCCTTGGATTTCAGTACACCCCGAGCCTTGATGTCGCGACCGGGCCGCCGTTTATCCAGGTGAACGGTTACGCCACGGTAGGCGACCCGATAACGGGTCCGCGCAACACCTACGAAGATGTTTTCGATTACTCCGCATCCCTGAGTTGGGTTCGCGGCAAGCATGAGCTGAAATTTGGCGGTGGTTACCAGCATCAACGCATTAATGTGCTGCAGGGAATCGCAACCAACGGATTCTTCGTGTTCGTGCCGTTTCCGGTGACCGATGCGTTCGCCAGCTTCCTCACGGGCCAACCCGTCGTCTTCCTGCAAGGCGTCGGGGACTTCTCTCGCGGTATTCGCGGGAACGCCGCAAACTGGTACGTACAGGACTCATATAAGGTGACCCCGCGTTTCACCATCAATGCAGGAGTGCGTTACGAGCTGCCGGAGCCATACACCGAGATTCACAACCGGATGACGTTGTTCGAGCCGGGAAAGCAATCGCAGATTCTCGCGAATGCACCGGCGGGATTGCTTTATCCCGGCGATCAGGGAGTGCCAGCGGGGTTGATTCCTACCGACAAGAAGGCATTCGCGCCACGAGTGGGAATAGCCTGGCAGCCAAGTGTCAACAGCAATTGGCTCCTGACTGCGGCATACGGGCTCTTCTATGAGCCCTACTACACCGGGCAAGGCGGCCCTTTGCAGTCGCCGGTTAGCGCGCCGCCGTATCTCGGAACGCCGCAGGTGAGCCTGCCGAACTTTGCAGATCCGTTCAACGGCGATCCGCCGGCAGCAGGAACTTTCTCCAAACCGCTCACAAACCTGACTCTGGCGCCAACATTGACGCTTCCTTACACGCAGGACTGGGACCTGAACTTGCAGCGCTCTTTCGGCGCTGACTGGCTCTTCGAGATTGGATACGTCGGAACGAAAGGAACGCATCTGCCGCGCTTCATCGAAGCAAATCCTGCAGTATTCGTTCCGGGAACCGACAATGGTCAGCCGATTTCCAATTCCAGCAACGCCGACCAGCGGCGGCTGTACTCGGGCTGTACCCTTGAGGACTCGCCAAGCACCTGCCAATACTCGTCCACCGGCGAAATCGCGGGAATCGCTGGCTCCTCCTATAACGCGATGGAAGCGTCCATGCGCAAGCGCTTCAGCCATGGGATGTCGTTCCTGTTGTCCTATACATGGTCGAAGACGATCGATGATGTCTCTTCGTTCAACATAACTGGATCGGCAGCGAAGCCGGTTGCAGGCGAAAACGATCTCGCCCAGAATCCGTTCGACCTCGCGGCTGAGCGTGGGCTTTCGCTCTTCGATGCGCGCAACCGGTTCGTTGCAAGCTACGAATGGGCGCTGCCATTCTGGAATACTGGCCACAGCTGGTATCAGACGGCATTTGGCGGATGGCATCTGGATGGAATCGCCACTCTTATGAGCGGGACGCCCTTCACCGTCTTTGACTCAAACGACGTTTCGGCGCAAGGCAGCGCACCGGAGATCACCGGCTTCTCGGCCCAGCGGCCAAACCTTATCGGCAATTCCAACAACGGACCACGCAAGGTAAGCGAATGGCTTGACTCCAGCGCCTTCCAGAGACTCGAGGTCAACGCCAATGCAGGTCAATTCGGAACGGAAGGTCGAAACGTAAACGTCGGTCCTGCGTACGCAAATTGGGACGTCGCTGCCCTGAAGAATTTCAGGGTGACGGAGTCGAAGCAGTTCCAGTTCCGCGCAGAGCTCTTCAATGTCCTGAACCGGGCGAACTTCCGCTTACCCGATAGCGATATCAGCTCGCCTACGTTCAATCACATCCTGGCGGCGCAAGCTCCTCGCCAGGTGCAGTTCGCTTTAAAGTTCATGTACTAGGTGTGGTTGGGGAACCACTGCTCTCACAGGCGACGGCCTGGCAACTCACTGCCAGCCGCCGCCGAGAGCTCCATAGAGTTGTACCAGTGACAATGCCTCTCCCTCCTGCGTATTCACCAGGTTCAACTGTGCGGAAAAGAGATTTGAGTCGGTGGTGAGCACTTCAAGGTAGCTTGTTGCGCCTCCCTGATAACGTGTGCGAGCCAGTTGAGTGGCATCGCGAGCGGCCGCGACCAGCTTCTCCTGCTGTTCGCGAGCGGCGTGCTGTTTGTTCACAGCGATGAGCGCGTTCGAGACATCTCGGAAGGCTCCGCTGATGGTCTTCTGATAGTTGAGCACCATTTCTTCCTTTTCCCGCTGCGAAAGCTGCAGCTGGCCACGAAGTTTGCCACCCTGAAAAATCGGCTGCGTCAGCGAACCGATCCCGTAAATCAGCTTGCTGTCCGGATCGAAGATGGAGGAGAGGCTGTCGCCGCCCACTCCACCGGAACCGCTGATCGAAAGCTGGGGAAAGAACTGTGCGCGTGCCACACCGATCTGCGCATTGGCTGCGATCAGTTGCTGTTCAGCCTGCAAAATGTCGGGACGGCGCTCGAGCAGCCGGGAAGGAAGCCCTACCGGCAGATCCTGCGGAGGGGGATTCAGAGCACTCGGATCGGTGTGTGGCACGGACCCCGGGTCCTGTCCGAGCAATAACCGGAGTCCGTTTTCCTGTTGCTGAATCTGCTGTTCGATCTTGGGAATTTGGGCCGACGCAGTGTATTGCAGCTCCTCTGCCTCGCGCAGGTCAGATAGCGGAACGGAGCCGCCGCTCTCCAGCGTCTTCGTCAGCTGAACGGACTCCTGTCGTGTCTTGAGTGTCTCCTTCGCGATATCAAGCTGCGCATCGAGTGCGCGAAGTTGAAAATATGAGGATGCGACCTGCTGCACGAGTGTCATTCGAACGGCACGCTGTGCCCAGGTCTGGGCCAGCAACTGTGCGCGGGCAGCCTCCGATTGACGCCGATAAAGACCCCAGAAATCCGGGTTCCAGGCTGCGGACAAATTGAAGCTTCCAGCTACAGTCGAGCCACTTGGGAGGCCGCTGCCCAGCGAGCTTGGCAGATCGGCCCCGATACCGGAGCCGCCAACATTGACGCTGGGAAACAGCTGCGAGCGCGTGATGCGAAGTTGAGCCTGTTGCTCGAGAACACGCTTGGCCGCTATCCGCACATCGTAGTTGTTCTCGAGCGCGGTCCGAATCAACTGCTGGAGTTCAGGCTGCTGAAAGACTCTTGCGAAGTCCTGGTCTCCCAGCGATTCCGGATCGGCGCTAGAGACGGCTGCGCTATCCGCACCGCGGTAAGCAGGCGGAGCTGTGACCTGCGGTCGCACATAGTTGGGCCCCACCTTGCAGCCCGCGATGAGCAGAGCGACAGCGAACGATAGAGCTAGAATCCAATGGAACTTTTCGCTGCGTGATGTCATGCCTGTCCCTCCTGCGCTTCGCGTGCCAGCGCCGGAGCATGTTTGCCCTGCGTCTCTGGCGGGTGAGTTGAATCCATGGTGGTATCGGAGCCGCCTCCGCGCAGACGATGCGACAAATACTCGACCACCGAGAAGGTCACCGGAACCATCAGGATTCCGATCACCGTCGCCAATGTCATGCCTCCGATTACGACTGTCCCCAGAATGCGGCGGGACGCAGCGCCTGATCCGGATGCCGTCCAAAGCGGCAAGCAGCCAAAGATAAAGGCAAATGCGGTCATAACGATCGGACGGAATCGCAACCTAGCAGCCTGCAAGGCAGATTCCGCAATGCTCTGTCCCTTGCGATAGTTCGTTACCGCAAACTCGACGATCAGAATGGCATTCTTTGCTGACAAGCCAATCAGCATGATCAGACCAACAGTCGCGAAGATGTCGTTCTCAAGCGACCGCATCGTGAGTGCCAGGTAGGCTCCGAGAATCGCCACAGGCGTACTGAGCAAAACGCTGAAGGGTAGCGTCCAGCTTTCGTAGAGAGCCGCAAGAATCAGAAACACGAACAGCAGCGAGAGACTGAAGACCATCCATGCAGGCACGCCTTCCGCAGCGCGCTGTTCCTGGTAACTCATGCCTTGGTACGAGAAGCCCATTCCTGCGGGCATGCTCGTATGAAACGCGTCTTCGAGTGCGGCGCGCACCTGACCTGAACTGTAGCCTGGAGCGCCTGAGATGTTGATCTGCGCTGCGTTGTATTCGTTGAAGCGCAGGATAAACTCCGGCCCCGTGATCTGCTTGACGCGAACCAGAGATCCCAACGGGACCTGGCTTCCATTCGCACTACGAACATAGAACTGGTTGATGTTCTGTATGTTCGTGCGCGAGTCGCCTTCGGCTTCGACAAAGGTCTGCCATTGCCGCCCGAAGCGATTGAAGTAGTTCACCAGATAGCCACCCATGAAAGTCTGAAGAGTGGTGTAGACCGAACTCAGTTCTACTTGCTGCTGTGAGGCTTTGTCGCGATCAACATCGGCGTAGAGCTGCGGAACTGCCGGTAGATATGACGGAATGGCTGCGGCAATTTCCGGACGTTTCGATACCGCGCCAAGAAAGCCAAACACATTCTTCGTCAGAAACGTAGGATCGTCGTTTCCCGAGCGATCCTGAAGAATCATCGTGACGCCTCCTGAAGTTCCAATGCCTGGAATCTGCGGTGGAGGAAACGAGAAGGCCAGTCCTTCGCTCACGCCGGCGAGTTTCTGCTGCACGCTCGCCTGGATCGCCTCGATTTGTTCCGCGCGGCTCTTGCGTACCTCCCACGGCTTGAGCGAGACGAAGAAGAAGGCTGAATTCGTGCTCTGCGTCTGCGTCAGGAGGCTGAAGCCGTCGACGCCTACGACGCCGGAGATGCCCGGCGTTTCCAGAAGTGCTTTCGTGACGCGCTGCACGGCGGAGTCGGTTCTCTGTAACGATGCGGCGTCAGGCAGCTGCATGGCTACGAAGAGGTATCCCTGGTCTTCCTGCGGCAAAAAGCCCGTTGGCAGCCGTCCGCCGACGAAGACCGCGAGCACTGCGACTCCGAGTAGAGCCAGCATCGTCGCGCCTGACTTGTGGATCAGTACGCCGGAAGTCGAGACATATTTGTCAGTCGTCCGGCCAAAGATTCGGTTGAACCAGTTGAAGAAACGGCGCAATGGTCCTGCGCGTCGCGTTGTGTCTTTCGGCTTCAACAACACAGCGGCCAGCGCCGGGCTGAGCGTGAGCGCGTTGAATGCCGATATGAGCACCGAGATAGCGATCGTGATTGCGAACTGCTGATACAGGCGTCCGGTAATGCCGGGAATCGCCGCCGTCGGAATAAAAACTGCCGCGAGGATCAACGCGATCGCGACAACCGGGCCGCCGACTTCTTCCATCGCCTTGAAGGCAGCGTCGCGCGGCGTCATGCCTTCGTCGATGTGATGCTCGACCGCTTCGACCACGATGATCGCGTCGTCAACCACAAGGCCGATCGCCAGCACCAGGCCGAATAGCGAAAGCGTATTGATTGAAAATCCTAGAAGAGGGAAGAGCGTGAAGGTTCCAATCAGCGAAACTGGCACCGCCATCAGAGGAATCAGCGTTGCACGCCAACCCTGCAGGAAGATGTAAACAACCAGAATGACCAGCGCCAACGCAATGAGCAGCGTGACGACGATCTCGTGGATGCCGGCTGTTACTGCTTTCGTGGTGTCAAGTGGAATGTCGTAGCGGATCCCAGCGGGAAACGTCGTCGACAGCTCATGCAGACGCTTTGTGACCGCCGCGGCCGTCTTCACAGCATTCGAGCCGGGCAGTTGGTACACGGCCATGATCCCTGCGGGCGCATTGTTGTACCGAGCCGTCAGGTTGTATGTCTGTGTGCCGAGCTCGACTCGCGCCACATCGCGCAGGTGCAGGATCGATCCATCAGGGTTTGCACGGATAACGATATTGCCAAACTCTTCCGGCGTGACCAAACGCCCCTGCGTGCGCACCGTGAATGTGAACTGCTGCCCGTTCGGTACAGGCTCCCCGCCGATCTGGCCAGCCGGGTTCACGTTGTTCTGAACCTGCAAGGCGTTGATGACGTCCGTAGCCGTAACGCCGAGCTTTGCAAGCTGGTCCGGCTTTACCCACACGCGCAGTGCGTATTGCCCGCCGAATACTTGGATCCGAGCGACGCCCGGAACTCGCGTGAGCTCGTCCTGCAGGTTGATGATTTCGTAGTTGGTAAGAAAATCGACACTGTACTTGTTGTCAGGCGAGGAGAGGCCGATCAGCATCAGCGGCGAGGTAAGCGATTTTTGTACGGTTACGCCTGCCGTGTTGACCTGTGCTGGAAGTTGGGCCTGCGCCTGCGAGACGCGGAGCTGCGAGAGCACCTGGTCAGTATCGGGGTTCGTTTTGACGTCGAAATCGACATACACGGTTGACTGCCCATTGTTGGCGTTCACCGAGTACATGTAGAGCATGTTGTCTACGCCGTTCATTTGCTGCTCGATTGGCGTGGCCACAGCTTGCGTCAAAGTCCGCGCATCGGCTCCGGGGTAGGTAGCCTGCACCATAATCTCCGGCGGAACGATGTCTGGGTATTGCGACGTAGGCAGAGTCAGCATCGCAACCACGCCGATGATGACCGTGAGAATAGCGATTACGATCGCCACAATCGGGCGACGAATAAAGAATTTCGACATGGATTACCTCCCGCCGGTCGGGTTGGAGGTCAGGACCGCAGCTTCTGCTGAAACCTCGTGTGGGCTGACGGGAGCGCCGTCCTTAAGCTTCTGAACATTGTCGGTAATCACTCGATCGCCCGGCTTGAGTCCACTCTCGATAATCCAGTCGCTGCCCGACTGTGAACCAAGCTTTACGTTTACAACGTGCACGTGATCGTCCGGTCCGGCAACGTAGATCTGCTCCACTCCTTGCAACTCCTGAACCGCCGCCTGCGGGACAAGAAGCGCGCCACGTCTTACTTCCGTTGCTGCCGCAACGCGTCCAAACTGGCCCGGCCGCAGCACGTTCCCTGGATTCGGAAACGATGCCGCAATACGGATCGCGCCGGTTTGCTGGTTCATCTGCCGGTCGACGAAGGCAATATGTCCCTTGTGTGGATAGGGAGTGCCGTCTGCGAGGGTGAGCGTTAGCGGAAGATCAGACTTGCTGCTCAGCAGATCGCCACCCGCTTGTCTCGCTCTCGACGTGAGAGCGAGATACTCGGCATCGCTGATGGAGAAATACACCTTGATCGGATCCAGTTGCGAAACCGAAGTCAGCACAGACTGCGGATTCACCAAATTGCCGACCTGCGTCGTCGCCTGCCCGGCAACGCCACCGATCAACGATCGTACCTGCGTGAAACCCAGGTTTAACTTCGCTGTAGTAAGAGCAGCCTCTGCCGAACCTACCGCTGCTTTTGCCGCCGCAACGGCTGCATCGGCCTGCGCGGCCTGCTGCTTGTCGTTGTCTAGCTGGCTTTGTGCGATTGCTCGTGCCTGCGCCAGCGGTGTGTCGCGTTTCAGGTTGATCTGAGTCAGTCCCTGCTGTGCCTCAGCCTGCGCGAGCTGACCCTTCGCCCGCCCGACATCCGCATCCGCCTGATCGACCGCAGCTTGAAATGGCCGGGGATCGATCTGGAAGAGCACTTCATTCTTCCCAACGGGAGTGCCTTCGCGATAGTTCTGCCGGACAAGATATCCGCTGACCTGCGGTTGAATCTGAGCATTCACGTATCCATCGAGGGTACCCACCCATTCGCCGGTCAGTGGGACGTCAGCTTGTCTCACTTTCACGACCGATACCGGCAAAGGGGCGGGCTTGGCATCGCCCGTGCTCGCGTGGGTGGCTTCGCACCCAGTCAAAAACGGCGCTGTGAGAATGACGGCACTGAGAGCGGCAAAAGAGAGCCAAAAACGAAAAGTGTCTTGCCGGTGGGGAATGGCGCGCTGCATCCGATGACCTCCGCGTCACGATCAGCAAATCTGTACAGAAAAGATACAGACCTGTATATTTCTCAACAGACGCGCGAGGGTTCATTGCCGATTCAATAAAATCTCGTGCAGAAGGATTTTTGTGACGAAGCCCTCTCTCCATAAGCAAGAGCGCGCAATGGTTACGCGCCAGCAGTTGATGAAAGCGGCCCGGGAGGTCTTTACGCGCGATGGGTTTGAGTCCACTCGAATCGAGGAGATTGCCGCGCGGGCAGGGAAGACTCGGGGTGCCTTCTACGACAATTTCAAGGACAAAGAAGACGTCTTCTTCGCAATCTTCGAGGAAGACATCGCACGGGATCAGGAGAGGGTGATCGAGGAGATGTCGGCCGCGGCGGACCTGGATCAGAGAATCGACATTCTCGCTCGGCATCTTGAAGAACTACTTCGCGACAAGCAGCGTATCCTCTTGAATCTTGAGTTCAAAATGTATGTCATTCAGCATCCTCAGAAGAGGAAGCGCTTGATCCAGCTTCATCAGGAGATGTCTCTTCGGTGCTCGATGATGAAGATTAACACCTTGTTTCCGGAACTAGTTGGCGCGGCAATTGAGAAGAGGCGCCAGCTATCCATGGAGGTCGGAGCTGTCATCGATGGCCTGGCTCTGAACTCTCTCTTCAATCCAGAGGCCCTGACAGGCGAACAAAGAAGACGATATTTGCGAATCGCCGCGAACGAAGCGCTGAAAGCCGCCCGCGAAGAATGACCGCAATGAGCTTGTGCAATGAGCAAGCGATCGATCGCGGAAAGAAGGGTGAGCGTCAATAAATGCGCGTATCCGCGAACAGGAATTCCCACGAGCTATCAAGATAGAGCCACCGCTGATCGCTGAACCAGCTTGTCGGCAGGGAAGGCACATGCAAAAGCGTGTGTCCGCCCATGCAGATCATCTCTGTGCCATTCCAGCCGAGGAATGTCCGCGAGGCAAGGCCGACGCTGGCGGGATTTGTCACGCGGCGCAGGCACACTGGACAGCGATGCCGCTGATCGGCCAGCGCCCATCGAAATCCGATGAGACAAAGCGCAAAGCAGGCGACTAGCTGCAGACACTCGGCAGCCGGTGAAAAACTCAGCGTGCAGCAGTAGGCAAGGTCTATCGACCCAAACAGACCGATGCCGGAAATCAGAAGAAACTTGCCCGCTAGAAACAGGAAACGTCGAAGGCTTTCTCTGGAGGAGGGCTGATGCGAGGTCATATGCGTCTCTCCGAGCGAAACCGACGAGACAGCTGGAAGAGCCACCAACGCCAGAAAAAGAGAGAACAGGTAAAGGTTCCACGGCCCTTCGATCGGCGCATTGATTGGCGTGCCGGAGAGATCGATCAGCATGCCCTCAAGGTTATGGGCTGAGATCCCGTTCTCAGATATCTGCATTGCATCCTGCCCTCGTGGCGAGAGCTGAGCGATCAGGAACCCCGGAGTTCTGAATGGGAGATCAGTAGCGAGTTGCGAATCAGCCTGCAGAAGCCAGACGTCGGGCGCGCCCGGAAGCCGCCATGCGGCAGCTGGAGCGACGCCGGCAATCTGCACATCTTTGTGCGCGATGCGCAGAGTCTTGCCCGTGACATTTGGATCTCCGTCGAAGGAGTGCATCCACGCCTCATGGCTGAGGATGACTGAAGGCAGATCAGAATGGCCTTCGAGCGCGAACTTCAATGGAATGCCGATCAGGCTGAACAGATTTGTTGATGAGCGCGCAACGTTCCACGACATCCGCGAGGAACCTGATTCAGCGGATTCCCGCGTTACGTGGTAGTAGGCCAGGTCTTGAAAGAAACGCTGATGCGTGTACTTCCAGTTCAGGTAGAGCCCGGCGGGGATTGAGGGCTTCGAACTGTGGTCGGTAGCCTCGGAGATAATTAGTGCGTTTGGACTGATGAGGAGCTTTGCGGCTTCCCGCTCCGCCTGCACCCCAGGAAGGAGGCTGGCGATTAGAAAGCAGAGAAGCAGGATTGCCGCAAGCCACAGAAGTGCTTGCGCAGCTGATCCATGCATGTGAGGCTTGCGTGGTCCGGATCTGGCAGCCAGCTCACGAATGCACAGCGCGTCCTTGAAGGCCCCCAGACAAAACAAAATAATCTCGCCATGGGACTGGAGTGAGATCGTCTCGTCTACCTGAACATACGAGCGGCGCATGTGCCACAGTTCCGAAAGCCACTCCGAACTCCACTCTTCTCGTTCGCGGGCTGGCACCAGAAGAGCAGCAGTATGCAGCGCCGTCCGCTGAATTGCGCCGAAAGCGACCTCGGAAGGAGATTTCATACCGAGCGAGCCTCCTCAGTCGGCATAAGTCGTTCGAGCAATGGATATCGCTTGCGGGAAGCCTCGAGCGTCGATCGCCCGCCCGCTGTGACCTTGTAGTACTTGCGGGGCGGACGTTGCTCTGCGTCAGCAATGGACTGCTTCTCCCACTGAGAGCGGATCAGGTCGTCGCGTTCCAGACGGCGCATCGCGGGGTACACCGTTCCGCTGGGCAGCCCTGTGACTTCCATGATGCTGAAGCCATAGACATACCCAGCAGAGATTGCCTGCAGAATCATCGCGGCGGTATGGGAGAGTTTCGCCTCAGCAGCCATGGACGGAATTGTAGCTATGTAGCAATCTACTTGACAATAAAAATAACTGTGTAATGCTGAATGCTACATAGGGGGTCCAGCTTGCTCGAAGTTCAGCACCTCTACCGAAGCTTTCGAACAATTCCAGCAGTGGTTGACGTCAGCTTCAAGGTTGCAGCCGGCGAGATCGTCGGGTTCCTGGGTCCCAATGGGGCAGGGAAGTCCACCACAGTGAAGATGATCACCGGAATGCTGCGGCCCGACGACGGCAAAGTCCTCTTCGAAGGCCGGAACATCCGCCACGACATGGAGAGCTTTCGCGCTCTGCTCGGTTATGTCCCTGAGGAGGCGCATCTCTACACCTATCTTTCAGGACTCGAATACCTGCAACTCATCGGACGTCTGCGCGGCATGGAAGAAGGTCTCATTGAGCGCAAAGCAACAGAACTCTTGACGCTGCTCAATCTCCAATCGTGGCAGTACTCACCAATTTCCTCGTATTCAAAGGGCATGCGGCAGAGAGTGTTGATCGCCGCGTCCCTTCTGCATGACCCAAGGCTCCTGATCTTCGACGAGCCACTATCGGGGTTGGACGTCGTCTCATCCCGGCTCTTCAAGGATCTGCTGGAAATGCTCGCTGCCCAGGGGAAGGCTGTGCTGTACATATCGCACGTGCTCGAGACCGTGGAGCAAGTCTGTGATCGCGTGATCGTGATCGGCAAGGGGCGTGTACTCGCTGACGCGCCGCCGCAGGAATTGATCGCACTGAAAGGACTTCCCAGTCTTGAGAGCGTCTTCGCCCAACTGGTTGAGCAACAAGATACGCACGTCATTGCAGAACGAATCGTGGAGGTCATGCGGATAGCACATGAGTGACGGATTCCAGAGACTCATCGTTGATGCACCGCCCGCCGTGATGTCGCTGAACATGCAGGCCGCAATGGGACCGGTGCGGCAACCGCAGCGCAGCCAGTTCGAACTGTTGGTGCGCCATTTCCTCGAGCGCTTCTTCAATCACGAAAACGCTTCTCCAGATGGGGACGGCAAAACACGGCTGGTTCAACTGGCGTTTGCAGCCGGTCTGCCGGGGCTCATGGTCGCGGTTTATCTCTGGCCCGTGTATCACCCAGTTATCGTCTACCCCCCGCATCCTCATTCGGTTCCGGGCCCGCCACCATACTGGGTGCAAATGAATCATCATTTCTTCTTCGTAATCTACTCGTTCGTTGCCATGGGTCTGGTCACGGTCTTCGAGTGGGATCTGTTTTTTCCCGATCTCCTCGATATTCAGGTGATGACGACCTTGCCAATTCCGCAGCGCCGCGTATTCTGGGGCCGGGTGGCTGCTATCGGTTTGCTGATCGCCGGATTCTTATTCGACGCAAACTTCCTGGCCCCAATCATCCTGCCGATGTCCACTGATCCGCCCAGCCTGATCAGTCTGGAAATGGGACATGTGGCAGCCGTGGCGGCGAGCGGATTGTTCTCCGCGTTCTCGATCGTGGCGGCTCAGAGCATTCTTCTGGCATTGCTTGGCGAGCGTCTGTTTCGCAAAATCTCCCTGTTCTTGCAAGGAGCGGCAGTGACTTTCCTGGTAATGCTGCTGCTGCTTTTCCCTGTGCTCTCAGGAGTGACGCCGTCTTTGCTGCAATCAGGCAATCGTCTGATCTATCTGTTTCCTCCCTACTGGTTTCTGGGCGTGTATCAGCACGCGCTCCGCGGGGCAGAGGCTATTTCCGAATTCCGAACCTTGCAGAATGCTGGCTTGACCGCTTTGGCCGCAGTTATGACGATGGCCGTCATCGCTTACCCCATCGCCTACCTGCGGCGCGTCAAAAACCTCATTGAGGGAGCAGTAGCACGACGCGGACGGAACAGCGCGCTTCGGCCAGCAAATGCAGCGGCCCACACCGTGCTCGTTCGCAAACCTGTTGGCCGCGCCGTCTTCCACTTCATCAATCAAACACTTCTGCGCCTGCCGCGTTACCGCATATACCTCGTTCTCTACGGTGGAGTGGGGCTGTCAGTATTGATTGCTTCCGTCCTTCGGCTCAGTGTCGAGCACGGCCAGCTGCGAGCCGAAGCTTCAGCGGATGGCATCCGGGCGGGAGTTGGGATCGTCGCCTTCTGGGTGACTATTGGCCTTCGGACCGCGTTTGTGTCCTCGGGGAACCAGCGTGGCGGATGGATCTTCCGGTTCACCCACGGGCGACCCGCGCACTATGCCGCCGCCATCGATGGATTACGAGCAGTGAAGTCCTGGGTGCTGACATCTGCGATGCTGGCAACGGCGCTCGTCGTCGCTGTGCTCAGAGTCTTCGCGCCGCCGGAACTCCTCACATTGCATGCCACTGCAGCTCAACTGCTGGTAGGGGCCGGGTTATGCGTGATTCTCACAGATGCTGTCTTCGCACAGGTACTGATCGTGCCCTTCACCGGTGAGTCAGCAGGAGAAACACCGAATCTCGCGTTCACCCTTCTGAAGTTCTACACGTTCTTCCCGTTCATCACCACAGGCGGTCTCGTGGCTGACATCTGGATAGAAAGCAGCTGGGCGCACTTCTCAGCCGCAGCCCTCACTGTGCTCGTTGTGCACCTCTGGTTCCGTTATCGCCACAGTGAGTCGGTGCGAATCAACAGCCAGCAAGCCGAAGTGGAAGAAGGAGAAGACGAGTTTCCGATGCGACTGGGACTAAGGTATTAGTGCGGCAATTACAATTGCCCGGTATGAAAAGGGTAGCTGCTCTTGTTGTTCTTGCAATCGGTACGCTTCCGTCCACTGCAGCGGAAAAGGATGCTGTTTCCTATGTCAATTCCCTTATAGGCACGCAAAAAAGCGCCATTGGCTATGGTGGCACCATGCCCTTCGTCACACCTCCGTTCGGCATGACGGACTGGACGCCGCAGACACGACAGAACAAGATCAGTATTGTTTCGTACAACTACGACGACCCGACGATCTCCGGCTTCATCGGCACGCACCAACCCGCCATCTGGATGGGAGACTACGGCTACGTCACCGTTATCCCGCAGATCGGGGAGCTTCGCACGAACCCGGAGTCGCGGAGTCTGCCGTTCAGCCACGCCTCAGAGATCGCGCAACCTGACTACTACCGCGTTTCATTGAATTCCAGCGCGAAAGGAAGCATTCAGGCAGAGTTGACTGCCACGGAGCGTTGCGGGCTTTTTCGATTCACTTTTCCAAAGGGAGCCACTGGCCGAGTCATCATTGAAGCATCGCGGCCGGGAATTTCAGGTTCCGCTTCGGTCAATGTTAAAGAGCGTGAGATCACCGGTTACAATCCACATCGCATGGACGCGCATCTGGGCCCGCTCGCACTTCCGAACTTCAAGGGCTATTTTGTAGTCCGTTTCGATAAGCCTCCGCAGGCGATGAAAACCTACGGAATGGACGATGCAAAAGCCGCTTCCAGCCGCGGTGCGTATGCGGAATTCAAGCCCGGGCAAACAATTCTGGTGCGTGTCGCCACATCGTTTATCAGTGTCGATCAGGCGCGCCAGAACCTGGATCGCGAAGTTGCGGACCTCGGATTTGATGCCGTGCGGGCAAAGCTTCACACGCAATGGAACGAGAAGCTTTCGCGGATTCAACTTGACGGCGGGGCGGACAAAGACAAGTCCCTGATCTATACAGCGGTCTACCATGCGCTGCTCTATCCGCGGGTGTTTTCAGAGTATGGACGCTACTACAGCGCCTTCGACGACAAGATACACGATGGCGAAAGCTACACCGCTTTCTCCATCTGGGATACGTTTCGCGCCGAAAACAGCCTGCTCACGCTCCTTGCCCCGGAACGGGTGGACGGCATGATCACAGCGCTTCTGCAAAACTTCAAAGAAGGCGGATGGATGCCCAAATGGCCGAATCCGAGCTACACCAACATCATGATCGCTACCCACGCGGATTCTCTGGTGGCCGAAGCGATCCGAAAGGGCTTCCACGGGTTTGATCGTGATCTTGCCTGGCAGGCCGTCTACAAAGATGCGATGACGCCGCCAGACGGAGATACCACCCGCCGATGGCTCGATCGGGAAGAGCACACGCCCTATGAGGCTCGCGCGGGGCTGACCTATTACAAGCAGCTTGGCTTCATTCCCACTGACAAGACCGACGAAGCGGCGTCTCGCACGCTCGAGGATAGCTACGATGACTGGTGTGTAGCGCAAATCGCGCAAGCGCTCGGCAAATCAGATGATTACCGGTATTTCCTGAAGCGATCATTGAATGATCGCAACCTCTTCAATTCTGCGCTAGGCCTGATGAATGGCAAAACGTCAGATGGGAAATGGGCTCCTATCGGTGGCGAAAGAGATGACGATCAGAACCGCTCCATCTCCGGCTGGACGGAGGGCGATGCGTGGGTCTATACATGGTCCCCTTTCCACGATCAGGCTGGTTTGCTCGACTTGATGGGCGGAGCAGAGAACTATACCAATAAGCTCGATCAGCATTTCAGCGGCGGTCATAACGTGCACAGCAATGAGCCGAGTCACCACTATGGCTACTTGTACGACTTTGGCGGGAAGCCTTGGAAAACCCAGGCAAAAGTCCGCGAGATTGCTGCGAAAGAATACGACGCAAGCCCGGGCGGTCTGGATGGTGATGACGACTGCGGTCAGATGTCCGCATGGCTTCTGTTCACAGCGCTGGGTTTCTATCCCGTGAACCCGGCCAGCGGAGAATACATGATTGGAAGTCCGATGTTCCGGCAGATGTCTCTTACGCTGGCAAACGGAAAGACGCTTCGAGTAGAGGCAGAAAACAACTCGGCGACCAACGTGTACATTCAGTCTGCGACTCTGGACGGGAAAGAGCTGAAGGAACCCGTGGTCTCGTGGGAACAAATCCAGGCCGGAGGCGTGTTGCACTTCGTGATGGGCTCCGAGCCATCGCAGTGGGGAGGCACGTGGAGACCTTCTCCGATCGTGGTGAGTAGATAATGATTGTCGAGCTTGATCTTGCGCTGTGGGTTCGGGAGGATTGCGGGCGTGGATAGCAATGGGTTCACGATCAAGGTAAATGGATGCGAAGTTCAAGCCACAGCAGAGATGAGTGTCGCTGCTGCAATCATGACAATCGGATCCCCCTGTCGCACCTCTATCCACGGCGAACCGCGCGGGCCGCTTTGCGGCATGGGTATCTGCATGGAGTGCAGGGCCACTGTGAACGGGCAGAAACACCAACGTACGTGCCAGCTAACGTGCCGACCCGAAATGGAAGTAGTGACAGAGTGAAGTCGGACTTCGATGTCGTCGTCGTCGGTGCTGGGCCTGGCGGGATAGCGTCTGCAGCCGTTGCCGCCGAAGCGGGATCCAGAGTCTGCCTGGTCGATGACAATCGCTATCCTGGCGGCCAGATCTGGCGAGGTCTCCACCCTGACGTGCCTTCAAAAAATCCGCATGGCCGCGAGTTCGCGAAGTGGATGGAGAGGCTGCGCCGAACGCCATGTACAACATTGACCGGAACGCAGATCATTGACCACCTCGCGCCGAATATCTTGCGATTCGAGCGCGAGAGTAAAACATTCGATCTAACTTACCGGAAGCTAATTCTCGCGACTGGAGCGCGGGAGCGTTTTCTGCCATTCCCGGGCTGGACTTTGCCGGGAGTCACCGGAGCTGGCGGACTTCAGGCCTTAGTGAAGTCCGGACTGGAGGTACGTGACAAACGCGTGGTTGTTGCAGGTACCGGTCCTTTGCTGCTCGCCATTGCAGCCGGGCTTAAAGCAGCCGGTGCTAACATCCTTGCGATCTACGAGCAGGCTCCTCTAGCGCAACTGATCGGCTTCGGCTTCACGTTGATGAGCCATCCAGGGAAGATCGTCGAAGGACTCGGCTATGCGAAAAAGCTTCTTGACATTCCATATCGAACCGGCCGATGGGTGACGTCTGCCGAGGGATCGATGCAATTGAATCGAGTCACCTTCACCGATGGTCGTCGGCAATGGTCCCACGACTGCGACTATCTCGCCTGCGGCTTCCATCTTGTGCCGAACCTGGAGCTGCCCATGCTCTTCCGATGCGAAGTAGCAAACGGATATGTGACAACCTCAGAGCTTCAACAGACTTCTGTGCCGAATGTGTCATGTGTCGGCGAACTGACGGGAATCGGGGGTCTGGAGAAGGCCTTACTCGAAGGCGAGATCGCTGGATGGTTTGCCGCCGGCCACGAGGACAAGGCTCGTAGATTGACGGGGCAATTACGTGCATTTCGGAATTTTGCACTTCGACTCGACCAAGCCTTCAAATTACGTACTGAACTCCGCAATCTGTGTCAGCCTGAGACAATCGTTTGCCGTTGTGAAGACGTAGCATTCTGTAAACTGCAAGTGTGCAGATCGTGGCGCGAGGCCAAACTCCATACTCGATGCGGGATGGGATCATGTCAGGGGCGCATCTGCGGACCACAAACCGAGTTTCTGTTCCAATGGCGATGTTCCAGTGTGCGGCCTCCGATATACCCGGCGAGGCTATCCTCGGTTGCCGAGATGCCGAAATCTGGTCAAAGTGAGACTGAGGAAGTTGCACAGGTATAGCGCCATTAGAGCAGGAACCTGGTACTCGGCACGGCCGTTACCCCGCGGTTGGCTTGCGCCGTTCCATAGACAGCGCGAACCTCCTCCAGTTCTTCACCAACTAGTTCGAGTCGTGGCGCGCGGACGCGAGCAGATCCGATACCGGCATCATTCTGAACCTGCTTGATTAGCTGAATGAACTTCGGCACGGTATCCAGACGAAGCAGAGGCAAGAACCACTTGTATAGCTCAGATGCTTCGGTGGTCTTTCCAGTCCGCGCAAGGTTGAACAGATCTACTGACTCACGTGGAAACGCGTTTACAAGTCCTGCCACCCAGCCCTCGGCTCCGGCTGCAATACCTTCGACGATCGCATCGTCTACGCCGACAAAGATCTTTAACCTGTCACCGAGCAATGAACGAATCGCTGTGACTCTGCGAACGTCAGTTGATGATTCTTTAACCGCTGCAAAGTTGGAGAATTCAGCGGCGAACTCCTCAATCTGTTCTGGCAAAAAGTCAACGCCATACGCAACGGGATTGTTGTACAGCATTCCCGGCAGAGGCGTAGCCTTCAGTACAGCCGCCACATGAGCTTTATTCTCCCGCCAGTCGCCTTTGTAGACGTACTGTGGCAAGATCATCAGCCCGGAGCAGCCTTCCTGGTGAGCAGCCCTGGCCAGTGCTGCAGCTTCAGATGTTGAGAGAGCCGAAATCGCCGAGACAACCGGTGCCGAGCCATCTATTGCTCGCACAACTGTCTTCAGGAGCGAAACCTTTTCCTCAAAGCTTAACGTTGCCGCTTCGGCAAGAGAGCCAAGGCAAATGATTCCGGTACATCCATTTTCAATCAGCCAACGTGCATGACGCCCAACGAAGTCATGATCAATGCTGAAGTCATGGTTGAAAGCTGTCGTCATTGCGGGCATCACGCCGTTCCAGTTCATACGGTCTCCTGATGGATGGTTGTGTCTAGGTGATTTGCAGTATCGAAGCGGGACGGGAGATAAGGTTCCAGCGGGATAGGCATTTCTGCTCCTGTAACTGCGCACGCAAGCAGTTCTGCCGTTCCCAACGCAGTAGTGATCCCGAGTCCTTCATGCCCGGTCGCGAGCCATAACGTGTCGTCGCCGGAAGCGCGACCGATCAGTGGCAGCTTGTCCGGTGTTGCAGCGCGAAAGCCCGTCCAGACCCGGATAACTTTCAATTCGCCAATGCCCGGCATATACAACTCTGCCCGCTGAAGCATCGAAGCGAGGATGGCTTGATCGACCGCAGGATCTTCATTGCCGTACTGACGAGATGATCCGATCAGAATCTGCCCCGTCCTTCTCGGCTGGACGTTAAATGCCACCGAATCAGAACTGATGGAATGAGCGCTCTTCAGATAACCCAGCTCGACTAGTTGATGGCGTACGAAGCCGGCATAGCGATCCGTAATTGCCAGATGGCCCTTTCGCTTTTTCACCGGAATGCCCGGTGTGCATACAGTTGCCTCCGTCCCTAGAGCATTCACCAGACGTGAGGCGCGGATCGTTGAGCCATCATCCAGCTGGACCGCCCCGCTCGCAAAATGAACAATCCTTCTGCCTGGGATCACGTCGGATCCCAGCGCTTTCAACTCACTTGCCAGATAAAGGGCGGCTACTGGCGGATAGACAATGGCGTCGTCTAAAACGAGCAGCCCCCCCGCCAGCCCCGCTCGCAGATTTGGCTCAAGTGCCAATAGTTCTGAAGCTGACAAGACGCGAGAAGGGACGGAACGATCACGTAAATAAAAATGCTTGCGTTCTGCCTCGGCAAGTTCTTCATCGTCGGCCGCGACCCAGATTGTCCCTGCCATTTCGAACTCCGCAGAGGCAGGTAATGTCTTTGCGAGGTCGTGCCACAACTGCTGCGATCGTCGCGTCAAAGCAAACTGAGCTTCCGAGTCGTCCATCACAACGATGTGACCCATTCCAGCAGCCGTTGCTCCGCCACCCAGGATGTCGCGTTCCACGAGCGCCACGTGAAGGCCTGCGTGCGCCAAGGCCAGTGCGCAGGCTGTTCCTACGATGCCGCCCCCAGCTATGACGACGTCGTAGTCAGGCGTAGCAGAGGAACTCATTCCGGAATCCCAAGCCTGAATGGATCGGCTTGATCGAAAAAAAGGGTCGTCTGTCCTGTCACGTATGCAGACCCTGTGATGGTCGGACGGATCCTGGCGCTAGGAGACGATGCATTTTGAGTAGTAGGGCTCTCACCGCGTTCAAACTCGAATCTGCCTTCGAATGTGGTTCCGAGAATGCCCTCTTGCCGCCAAAGTTCGCCAGGTTTTAACGTGCCGTCAGCCGCTAGGCACGCCATCTTTGCGCTGGTCCCTGTTCCGCATGGGGATCGATCGTAGGCCTTGCCTGGGCAGAGCACGAAGTTGCGGCTGTCATTTCCTGGATCATCTGCGTCCGTGAAGAGTTCGACATGGTCGATCTCTGCGCCATTTGTTCCAGTGATTCCCCTTTGGTTAAGGGCGCGGCGGATCTCCCATGTGAACGCGGTCAGGGCCTCGACATCGCGCACATTCAGCTTGCGCGCCGCATCGCACGTATGCATGCGCACAAGGAAGAACCAGTTCCCACCCCACGCCACATCGCCTGTCACGGAACCGAATCCAGTCACATCGACTGTGACGTCGGACCGGCTCCGGTAAGCTGGGACATTTCGGATCGTAACGCGTGAGTCTGACTGCACGAGAATGTTCACAATTCCAACCGGCGTCTCGATCAAATGCTCACCTGGCTGAATTCGCTTCAAGTGGGCCAAAGTAACTCCGACCCCGATCATTCCGTGCCCACACATCCCTAGAAACCCGGAATTGTTGAAGAAAATGACGCCCGCCGCGCATGCGCCGTCCGAGGGTTCCAGCAGGAGTGCTCCCACCAGAACATCGGACCCGCGAGGCTCGCACAGAATGGCTCGGCGATAGACATCGTGATCCCGGCGGAATCGTTCGAGCCGCTCCGCCATTGTGCCGATCCCAAGATCAGGACCTCCGCTCAAGACGCAGCGCGTTGGTTCGCCCGCAGTGTGCGAGTCGAGCACTTCAATGCGGGAAGGGAACTCAGCATTGGACATATCTGTTGTTGCAAAGTATACGAGGTCCGAGGGCCGCCGGGGCGTGCGAGAATCTGACAGCGGCGTTCTCTCCCGTTTCCCGAGCGTGGGACGAGAAGATGATCGATGTGAGAAGGGTGCTCGTCAGGCGTGCATCATCGCCGCGCCGTGCCCATTCGAGCTCATGTCAAGAGAGCTCGATGATATTTCTCCAGCCGAATTGCCAACCAGGTTGAGACTGCTGCTGGTCGGCAAGAACACGCGGAAACAGGTCGCGCAACCGTTTCCATCCCTATAACTGCGGAAGGCGATTCGTCCATCGTACTTCTGAATGATCCCCCGGCTTATCCAGAGTCCCAGGCCAGTTCCTTTGGTCGATTTTGTGCTGAAGAAGGGCTCGAAAAGCTTACGAGAATCCTGTGGCTTTATACCAACCCCGGTATCGACAATAGAAACCGCAATGCCGCGCCGCTTCACGGTCCAGTCAAAAGCTTCTCGAACTGTGATCCGGAGTTTACCGCCTTCTGGCATGGCTTGGATCGCATTACTGATCAGGTTCAGGAAGACCTGGCGCAGCTCAACCGGAAACCCATGCACCATCCCCGGCGCAAAGTAACGCTTGCGAAGTTTGATGTGGCTGTTCAGGACCTGGCGCTCTTGGAGTCCAAGCACATCGTCGAGAAGCTCTGTCAGAACCACAGCGATTGGTGTCTTCGATTCACGATAGAAACTCAGAGTCTGTCGAGTGATGTGAGAGACGCGCTGTAACTCTTGTTCTGCGAGTGTTGCGCAGTGGCGAGCCTCGTCATCTAGCGATGGATGATTGCGAAGCAAGAAGAATATGTTGGTGATAGCCGCGAGTGGATTGTTGATTTCGTGTGCGATGATTCCCGCAACCCGCCCCATTGCCGCAAGCTTTTCCGTCTCGCGTAGTGCTTCTTCGGCCTGCATCTGAGCGGTGATGTCTCGATTCACCTCGAGAACTGCATCACCTTCGTGATTCATCGTCTTTCGGCAGGCGACAATGACTTCTGAACCGTCTTTTCTTGTCTGGACGACGTTTCCTTGCCACACCTTTCGCTCAAGGAGAGTATTCTCCACCGCTTCTCGATCGACTGGAAAAACTGTTTTGAGAACTGTGTGCAGATCTTTACCGATTACCTCCTCCCGTTTCCACCCGTAGAGACTTTCTGCACCAGAGTTCCAGTAGAGCAGGCTGCCATTCATGTCCCTCGACACTATGGCCTCCGTTGCCAATTCCAGCAGCTGCGCTCTCAACCGGAACTGCTCTTCGCTTTGCCGTAACTTATCAGTCCGATCGGTAACGCGCTGTTCCAGCTCATTGTTCAGCATCTCGAGCATTCGTGTTTTGCGATGCAACTCGACAAACACGCCGATCTTCGCACGCAACACTTCCGGCACAACGGGAACGGAGATGTAATCGACCGCGCCGCTACGGTATCCCTGGATCTTATCGGTATCAGTGAGATGAACTCCGGAGATGAAGATGATGGCAGTCTTCTGAAAGCGCGGATGCTGTCGGATCACGTCCGCGAGTTCGAACCCGTCTAGGTCGGGCATACTCACATCCATCAGCACCACCGCGATGTCGGTCTTCAGCAAAATACTCAGCGCCTCGCTCGCAGACGTGGCTTTGATGAGGTTCTCGCCGAGCTCAGAGAGAATGACCTCATAGCTAAGAAGCTTGGCGGGCTGATCGTCCACCATCAGGATGTTGACTCTAGAATCTACGTTCATCAAATTCGTCTCCACGCCTTCTGCGATTGCGGTTAGCGGTGCAGCCACATGCGGAGGGCGGAAAGCAACTGTTCCGTGTTCACTGGTTTAGCAAGGTATTCTGAGGCCCCCGCCTCAAGGCATCTTTCGCGATCGCCTTTCATTGCTTTCGCTGTCAGGGCAATGATGGGAAGTCGGCGCAGCGACGGATTCTGCCGGATGACTTGCATCGTCTCATAGCCGTCCATCTCCGGCATCATGATGTCCATCAGAACAATTGCCAGGTCCGGCGTGTTTTCGATGGTTTCGATTGCCTCCCTGCCGGTTCCCGCCGACAGCACCGTCATCCCACGACGCTCGAGCACGCTGCTCAGCGCGAAAATATTGCGGACGTCATCATCGACTACGAGCACCTTGCGCCCCGCCAGAGCTTCGTCTGACCGGTGTAGACGATCGATCATCTGCTGCTTTGTTGCTGGCAGCTCCGATACCACTCGATGAAGGAACAAAGCCGTCTCATCGAGCAAGCGCTCCGGTGATTCTACATCCTTGACCACAACGCTGCGAGCCAGCGTATGCAGCTGTGCATCCTCTTCTGCTGAGAGTTCTCGGCCGGTGAAAACGACTACCGGAAGGTCCTTCAACTTGGGATCACTTCCAAGTTTTTCGAGGACGTCAAAGCCGGTCATGTCAGGAAGTCTCAAATCAAGAACGATGCAATCATAGGTGCTGTTGTGCAGCGCCTCCAGAGCTGCCGCACCAGAATCAGCCACATCGATATCGATGTCCTCGTGCCACAGCAACTCACGCGTCGACAATTGCTCTGCGGGATTGTCCTCCACTACCAGCAGCTTCTTGCGTCGAGGTTGAGCGTATTCCCTAATTCGCGACAGAGCCGAGTTCAGCTCGTCGGTTGATGTTGGCTTTGTGACAAACGCAAACGCACCTCGCGAGAGTCCATGATGGCGATCTTCGTCGAGTGTCAGCATCTGCACTGGTATATGGCGCGTCTTTGGGTCCTGTTTGAGATGATTCAGAACCGTCCATCCCAGCATGTCCGGAAGCATCACGTCGAGGGAGATCGCGGTTGGATGGTACTCGCGAGCTAGAGACAATGCTTCAGTACCGGTCATGGCAACTAGTACCTTGAACCCTTTATCACGTGACAAGTCGCAGAGCACGCGCGCGTAGTGCGGATCATCTTCCACAATCAGCAACACGGCTTCGCCCTCCTGAAGCGACTTGCGATCGTCTTCGACTCGCGACTCCTGTTCCGCTGCGGCGACGTTGGCGAGGAACATCGGCACATTGCTGATACCGCCATCTTTCTCTTGTTTCACCACGGTTGGAACGGCTGGACCAACGTAGGTCTGAGGCAGGTACAGGGTGAAGGTGCTGCCTTTGCCCGGCTGGCTCTTCAGCGAAATCTCGCCTCCCAGCAGGTTGGCCAACTCGCGGCTGATCGCCAGACCGAGACCTGTTCCGCCGTATTTGCGGCTCGTTCCCGCATCAGCCTGCTGGAAGGCCTCGAAGATAATGCGCTGCTTCTCCGGTGGGATACCAATTCCGGTGTCAGACACCTGAAACGCTATAACCGAACCAGCTCCGCTGAGGATCGGATGATCTTGTGTCCACCCGCCGGTCGCCGAAGACACTGTCAGCCTGACAGTTCCTTGCTCCGTGAACTTGAAGGCGTTCGAAAGCAGGTTTTTGAGAACCTGCTGCAAGCGCTTCGAGTCGGTGACAAGGCTGCGTCCAAGCCTCGGTTCGTTCGAAACGTCGAAGGCCAGCCGGCGGTTTTCTGCTTCGTGTCGGAAGGGTCGCGCAACCGTGTCGAGCAGCGCGCCGAAGAATACTTCCTCGGCCTCGACCGAAACCGTGCCGGATTCGATCTTCGACAAATCGAGAATGTCGCTGATCAGGTTCAGTAGGTCAGTGCCCGCGCCATGAATGGTGCGCGCAAACTCAACCTGCTTGGGAGAGAGGCTTCCATCTGGGTTCTCGGCAAGCTGCTGGCCAAGCACGAGAATTGAGTTGAGCGGCGTGCGCAACTCGTGCGACATGTTGGCAAGGAACTCGGATTTGTACTTCGAAGTCAGTGCAAGCTCGCGCGCCTTTTCTTCCAGCGCGCGGCGGGCCTGCTCGATCTCCTGATTCTTGCGTTCCACTTCGTAGTTCTGCTCGGCAAGCTGCTGTGCCTTCTGGGCGAGCTGCTCGTTTGTCTGCTGCAATTCCTTCTGCTGAGTCTGCAGTTCGGCGGCCAGCTGCTGAGATTGCTTCAGCAGCGCTTCCGTCTGCATCGTGGCTTCGATCGAGTTGAGCACGATGCCGATCGAAGAGGTGAGCTGCTCGAGGAATGCCAGATGCGACGCCGTGAATGAGCTCAGACTTGCTAACTCGATCACCGCCTTTACTCGATCTTCGAACAATACCGGCAGCACGATAACGTTCTTTGGAACTGCCTTGAAAAGGCCCGAGCGAATCGGAGCGGTCTTCTTGGGCAATTCAGTAATCAGCATGCGCCGCTTCTCCGATGCACACTGCCCGACGAGGCCTTCACCCACTCTTACTTCTTTTACGTAGCCTTCAGGAGAATCCGCGAACGTCGATAGCAATCCGAGGTTCGACTCTTCTGCGCCCATCTGATAGATCACACCCTGCTGCGCATTGATGAGCGGCGCGAGTTCTGAGAGCAGCATGCTCCCCACGGTCGCAAGATCGCGCTGGCCCTGCAGCATGCCAGTGAATCGTGCCAGGTTCGTCTTGAGCCAGTCCTGCTCCGTGTTTCGATCGGTGGTGAGGCGAAGGTTATCAATCATCGTATTGATGTTGTCCTTCAGCTCAGCGACCTCTCCGCGGGCTTCCACCTGAATCGAACGCGTCAAGTCACCCTTGGTCACAGCTGTTGCTACTTCTGCAATAGCTCGAACCTGGTTCGTCAGGTTGTCAGCCAGCAAGTTCACGTTGCCGGTAAGATCCTTCCACGTACCGGCAGCGCCGGGTACGTTGGCCTGTCCGCCGAGCCGGCCTTCCACGCCGACTTCGCGAGCCACAGTTGTTACCTGATCGGCGAAGGTAGCCAGCGTGTCCGTCATGTTGTTGATGGTTTCGGCGAGCGCAGCCACTTCGCCCTTCGCATTCACAGTGAGCTTCTGGTTCAGCGCGCCATTGGCCACGGCCGTCACGACCTTCACAATGCCGCGGACCTGCTCAGTCAGGTTTGCTGCCATTACGTTGACGTTGTCGGTAAGGTCCTTCCAGGTGCCGGCGACACCCGGCACCATGGCCTGACCGCCGAGCTTGCCGTCCGTTCCGACTTCGCGCGCCACGCGCGTCACTTCGGCTGCAAACGCGTTCAGCTGGTCCACCATCGTATTGATGGTGTCTTTCAGTTCGAGAATCTCGCCCTTCACGTCGACCGTGATTTTGCGCGACAAATCGCCGCGAGCGACGGCCGTTGTAACCTCGGCAATGTTTCTCACCTGTGCAGTAAGATTGCCGGCCATCGAGTTCACCGAGTCGGTAAGATCCTTCCACGTGCCTGCCACGCCCTGAACGTTGGCTTGACCACCGAGACGTCCTTCCGATCCCACCTCACGTGCCACGCGCGTCACTTCCGCAGCGAATGAGCGCAACTGCTCGACCATCGTGTTCAGCGTCTCTTTCAGCTGCAGGATTTCGCCACGAACGTCCACGGTGATCTTGCGGCTCAAGTCGCCATTTGCAATAGCCGTCGCCACTTCTGCGATATTTCGTACTTGTGCGGTCAGGTTGCCGGCCATGAAGTTCACGGAGTCCGTGAGATCCTTCCACGTGCCTGCAACTCCCGGCACCTGCGCCTGACCGCCAAGCTTTCCGTCCGTTCCCACTTCACGGGCCACGCGTGTCACTTCGCCCGCAAATGCGTTGAGCTGGTCCACCATCGTGTTGATCGTGTTTCTCAGCTCTAGAATCTCGCCCTTAACGTCGACGGTGATTTTGCGCGACAAGTCGCCTCGAGCGACGGCCGTTGTAACCTCGGCAATGTTTCTCACCTGCGCCGTGAGATTGCCGGCCATGGAGTTCACCGAGTCCGTAAGATCCTTCCACGTACCGGCAACACCTGGAACGTTCGCCTGGCCGCCCAGACGCCCTTCAGTTCCCACCTCACGCGCCACGCGCGTCACTTCGCCGGCGAACCGGTTGAGCTGGTCGACCATTGTGTTGATGGTCTCCTTCAGCAGCAGGATTTCGCCACTGACGTTAACCGTGATCTTCTTGGAAAGGTCGCCGTTCGCAATGGCTGTAGAAACTTCAGCGATGTTTCTTACCTGGCCCGTAAGGTTCGAGGCCATGGAGTTCACTGAGTCCGTAAGATCCTTCCACGTACCGGCAACACCCGGCACGGCGGCCTGACCCCCGAGCTTTCCGTCCGTACCAACTTCGCGCGCAACGCGGGTCACTTCGCCGGCGAACGCGTTCAGCTGGTCCACCATCGTGTTCAGCGTGTCTTTGAGCTCGAGGATCTCCCCCTTCACGTCCACCGTAATCTTGCGCGACAAGTCGCCGCGAGCCACGGCTGTCGCCACTTCCGCGATGTTTCTCACCTGCCCCGTCAGGTTCGATGCCATGAAGTTGACGTTGTCGGTAAGGTCCTTCCATGTACCAGCCACGCCGGGCACAGCCGCCTGACCACCAAGCTTTCCGTCCGTACCTACTTCGCGTGCCACGCGCGTCACTTCGCCCGCAAACGCGTTGAGCTGGTCCACCATCGTGTTGATGGTGTTCTTCAACTCAAGAATCTCGCCTTTCACGTCCACCGTGATTTTGCGCGAAAGGTCGCCGCGAGCCACGGCGGTCGTAACCTCAGCGATATTTCTCACCTGGGCTGTAAGGTTACCGGCCATCGAATTCACTGAGTCTGTAAGATCCTTCCACGTACCGGCGACGCCAGGCACGTTAGCTTGTCCGCCCAGACGGCCTTCCGTTCCCACTTCGCGTGCCACGCGGGTCACTTCGCCAGCGAACCGGTTCAGCTGGTCCACCATGGTGTTCAACGTCTCTTTGAGCTGAAGGATTTCGCCGCGAACATCGACCGTGATTTTGCGAGATAGATCGCCATTCGCAATGGCGGTTGCCACTTCGGCGATGTTTCTTACCTGACCGGTGAGGTTGCCGGCCATGAAGTTGACGTTGTCGGTAAGATCCTTCCACGTGCCTGCCACACCGGGCACGTTCGCCTGACCGCCAAGCTTGCCCTCTGTTCCCACCTCGCGCGCCACGCGCGTCACTTCACCCGCAAACGCATTGAGCTGGTCCACCATTGTGTTGATGGTGTCTTTCAGTTCGAGAATTTCACCTTTCACGTCGACTGTAATCTTGCGGGAGAGGTCGCCTCGGGCAACGGCCGTCGTCACTTCGGCGATGTTTCTCACCTGAGCCGTGAGGTTGCCGGCCATAGCGTTCACTGAGTCTGTAAGATCTTTCCACGTACCAGCGACGCCCGGCACGACTGCCTGACCACCGAGTTTTCCGTCGGTTCCCACTTCGCGGGCCACACGCGTCACTTCCGATGCGAACGACCTCAGCTGGTCGACCATCGTGTTGATAGCTTCTTTGAGCTGCAGAATCTCACCACGGACGTCGACCGTGATCTTGCGGGAAAGGTCTCCGCTGGCCACGGCCGTTGCTACCTCGGCGATGTTTCTCACCTGACCCGTGAGGTTCGAGGCCATCGAGTTCACTGAGTCGGTAAGGTCCTTCCACGTTCCCGCGACCCCGGGCACTACAGCCTGTCCACCTAGCTTTCCGTCAGTTCCAACCTCTCGGGCCACGCGGGTTACTTCCGCAGTGAACACGCCCAGCTGCTGAATCATCGTATTCACGATGTTGGCCGAGCGAAGAAACTCACCTTCTAGCGGACGGCCATCCACATCGAGGCGAACTGTCTGAGTGAGATTGCCTTGGGCAACCGCGGCGATCGCTCGCGTTACTTCCGTCGTTGGACGAAGCAGATCCTCCACCAGCGTGTTCACCGAGGTCTCCATGCCATCCCAGGCGCCTCGCCGGTGCTCAACCCGGATACGCTCGCGCGTCTTACCTTCCTTACCCACCGCCTGACCCACACGCTTCAACTCGGAGGCCATTTGCTCATTGGCCGTCACGATCTCATTAAAGTTATCTGCGATCTTTCCCGGAAGCCCCGTCCACGCTACTGGAAGACGTACGCTAAAATCGCCATTCTTCATCGTTTGAAGGCTTTGAAGAATGGTCGTCAGACATTCCGCCATCGAAGGTTCTGACGGGCTGACCGGATAGCGATTATTCCCATCCTGTCCGCTGATGGGCGGTTCAATCGTCGTGGACATTTCCGTTGTGCTCCTGGTGGGATCTGCGTTTCCATCAATGACTTGTGTGCGCGATTGCTTCCGGATTCCGACCCCCAGAGCGCACGGAAGATGGACTGCAGCGAGTTAATAGATGCTATTCGGAGAATGAGGGTTGCTCATCTGGATTGATGTCTTGCCTTGCCGCCCTCAATCCGTCCAAAGTAGATAACGGTCAGCGCAGCCGACGAGAATAGACGCAGGCTACCAGGAACTCGCTCGATCGGGTCGCGAAAGTGGGAAGGAACAAGAATGCCGACAGTTCTGGGAGTGAGTATCTCGGCATCCTCTTACGCAACCCTGGCAGAAGAGTGCACCGAGTGGGCCCGGAAGCGTGAATCCAGAACCGTCCTCTTTGTCGGAATGCACGGTCTGATGGAGGCACACGATGACCCGGCTTTGCGCCATGCAATGAACGCAGCAGATCTGTCGAATCCCGACGGAATGCCAGTCGTCTGGGCCATGCGCACTATGGGATTCCCTGAGGCCAGCCGGGTATACGGACCTGATGCGACCGTCGAATTGCTCAGTGCTGCAGAGAAGGGCCGCATTCCGATCGGTTTTTACGGAGCAGATGAGTCCACCTTGGCTAACCTGATCTCGGAAGTTGAGCGACGACATCCTGCGATCCATATCGCGTTCAAAATGTCGCCGCCGTTTCGACCGCTGACTGCGTCGGAAGATGAGGAGGTTGTTCGCAACATCACGGACTCAGGGGCCCGCTGGCTCTTCGTTGGCCTCGGTTGTCCCAAACAGGAGAAATGGGTGTTGGGACATAAAAATCAAATCCCGGCCGTGATGCTGGCAGTCGGTGCCGCCTTTGACTTTCTCGCAGGTACCAAATCGCAAGCACCACGTTGGATGATGCGTAGTGGGCTCGAATGGGCCTTCAGGCTCGCGTCCGAACCGCGTCGCCTTGCGGGCCGCTACTTGAAGAACGTTCCCAGATTTGCCCTGCTCCTTGGCTGGCAACTGCTCACCAGGAATGGCCGCAGAGGTAATTCTTAAATAATTCTGTGAAGAACGATTCGCAAACTAAGCCTTCAAAGCCAGAAGCTCATTTACCTTCGCTATCACCTTGAACGCATCCGCTATGTAGACCACATCGGCCTTGCCGCGAGCCCACCCACAATTCGGGTCTAGAGAGATAGCGCGCCGCTCCGTGATGAACCGCCAGCCCACTACGTGTGGTTCCTCTCCATGGCAGCAGGTAGCTAGTCCTTTGGGATGCCTTGGCGTTGCTCCCGTCTGACCCACCTGATTCATGTGCGAGAGAAACGGAAGCACAGGTTGGCCATCCCCACCCTGATCGACCAGTGACTTAGAGCTCCCCAGCGATGCGCTGGTCTTCTGGAGAAAGCTGAGAATCAGTTCGCCCGCTTCCCCGGCGTGGACCTGCCCGTCGGCCTGCTTCTTCGTCCATCCGGCGCCCGCAACAAAGAGCATCTTCGCGTCGGGCCGGATCGTTTGCCCGCTATGCGCAGGAGCGCGTGTCCCAATGACGTTTGTTCGAAGCTCCGGCAATTCGACAGCTACCTGCTCTAATTCGCCTTCGCCTTCATGACCCTCATAAGCCGCGCACACACCACCTTCGATCAGCAAGATCCACGGCCGCACCGAGCGCGTGATCGTAGCCTCGATACGCTGACGATACAACCAGCGCGTGACCTCGATCGCTTCATCGCCCTGAATTGATGTGATGTGAGTGTCGATGCTACCGCTGATGCGATGAGCCAGGCCTGCGGCGACACGCGCCATCCGCGAGCTCTGCGGAGCCAGAATCACCGTGGCCTGGGCTGCGTTGCACAAAGCTTCACAAGCTGCAACATCAGCGGCATATTGAGGTTTTTCGAACGCTTCACCCGAGACGCCGAGAATGCGCGCATTCAGACCCGGCAGTGACTTTGCGGCAGCGTTGGAATCGGTAGCAAGAATCCCTATTACGAGAGGTGTCTCGAGCCGGTCCGCCAGAGTTTTGCCCGCGGTGACAGTTTCGAGGGAAGACTTCGTCAACGATGAACCCGCTTCATCGGTATGTGTCAGAACTAGAATCGCTTCCGGCATCATTGCGTTCTAATCCATTCCACGAGTTCCTGCGCGATCGCATCAGGCGCCAGGTCCCTTACAACGCGTGTTTGTCTCTGTTGGCTCGGTAAAGAAGCGGAAAGGTACTGTTGTCCATCGTTGGTGAGTGCGGCCTGCTTTGCCCTCTGCAATGCGGGCATCACCGTACGCATATTCGCCATCCCGATCTGCGGATTGTTATGAGGTTCTGGAAGATTTCCTGTAGCCCACCCTAAAACTGCGGGCGCTCCTGCACAGACTGAAGCCTGATGTTTCCCGCCTTCCACACGTTCAAGCACCTCGAACGATCCGTCCTCACGCATATCGATCTGATCGACGCCCGCGAATTGATCCGTGATTCCGAGCAGTTCCCCAACCGTTTGCAACGTCACACCCGCTCCGCGCGATGCCGATTCCCAGCCACCAAAAAGTAAGAGTTTTGTCCGATCGAGATCTGGAATCGCCGCAATCCCGGAAGCGAGCGCGGATGCAGTCGCGCTCGCATCTGCAAATCCGTTGGAAGCCGAATCCACCGCGACCAACTCGAAGGTAACCTTCTGAGCAATCGTCATCATCACCTGTTGCAGCTTTGCCTTCGGACCGAGCGACACGAGCCACAGCCTGCTCCCGGGGAATTTCGAAACGAGAGTGGCAGCTTCGTAAAGAGCGCTCGCTGCCCATGGATCGAGCACTGCAGGAAGCATCATCTCGTTTTTGAGCGCTGGACCGTTCGGCCCGGCAATTGGTTCCAGCGTCTGCAACGGATCGGGAACGATGCCCGCGCAGACGACAATGTGTAATGACATGTTCTTCAACTCCCGGCTCCGTGCTAATTCTCGGCGGAGTGCAGCCCTCCCACTCCTGCTCGAAATTCGATATTCGTGAGTCCCTCGCCTGTAATTTGTGTGCAGTTCCATATGCAAGCTCCGCAATGGACGCACTTCTCGCGTTCGAACACTGGTATATCGCCGCTTCCTGACGTCAACGCCTGTCCGGAACACATCGCAATGCATGTTTTCTCGTCGCACTGGATACAAAGGCCAGCATCGCGGAAGACCAGATGATCGGCGAATCCGGGCATCGCCTGAACTTTTCCGCCAAGCATCAGAGCGTCTTGTTGCGAGACGAGCAACTTTCCGTCGAATACAATTTCAGGCCATCCGCGCGCAGACATCATCGCATCGTGAAGAGGCCTGCCATCGTCAACGACCAATTTCGCAACTTCGGCTCTGGTGAGATCGTCCTTGCTCTTTCCCTGCTTCTTCTTGATCTGCTTGTGCGCAGGCGGGATGTTCGCTCCGAGCGAAATCGTCCCGCCTGTCATCCCAGCTATCGCCATTCCAATGATGCCTGGAACAAACCCCAGGTGAAACCCATTCCGCGCATTGATCGCGTTCCGGGCATTCTGTTCGACCCAGCTTGCGCGCCGTCTTGCTTCGTAGATTGCAGCAAGGTTCTCTTGCGTGAAGCTTCTTTGATTGCGGAGTAGTTCCAATACCGCCTCCGCAAGTTGCACGCCTGTCGTCCATGCCTCGTCCACGCCGGAACCAGCCAGCATGTTTGTCGATCCCGAACCTTCTCCAATGCGCGCGTAGCCATCGCCAACAAGGAACGGCTCACCGTGCTGCCCGGACTCGTCAAGCGACTTCGCACCCCACGAGCGCAATTTCCCATCTCTGAGATGCCGCCATAAGGCGGGGTGCTGGATGTAATGCTGCAGATACCGATACACGGTCCGCGAAGGGTCGCCAAGCCACGAAGGCACGAAGATACCCACAGACGCCAGCCGCTCAGGATGCACGTAAAGAAAGCCAAAGATCGCAGGCTCTGGATACCCGAACGTATGCCATACCGTCCCGGCCTTCAAGGCGGTTTCTTCCGGGAGTTCGATCACAAACTTCATCCCGAGAGCCCACTCGCGCTTGTCGTGCCCCGACGGCATGCCCATGCGCTGGTCGATCGCTCTGCCCACCGACCCGAACGGACCGTCGCCGATCACGGTCAGCCTTGCACGTACGTCTATTCCTGCAACATAGGCCGCGCCTGGTTCGCCGTTCTTTTCAACTCCCTGGTCTGTAAGTCGAATTCCAACGACCTGATCTCCGGTGCGCTCAAAGTTCTGAGCAAACAAGGGCTGACTTACTGGCATTCCTGGCCATATTTGAACCAGGCCTGACGCCATGATCTGTGTGCCGACCCACTGATTAAACTGCCCAATGGACATAACCAGTCCGCCGGTTTTATGCAGAAATCGCGGAGACCAAGGCAGTTCGTATGCATGATCGCGTACTCCGAGTGTTCCATTGAGGGCACGCAGCACCCGATCCGCAATCCGAAGCGTCAGCGGGCGCCTGCTCGCTCCAATCGGATCGAGCAGGTACAGGATGCGCTCAGACGTCACCGGAGCAGCCATCGAAATATCGGCCAGATTTAGATCGGGGAAGCTGCCGCGAATCCCCTGTGCCGCAGTCACCACTCCGCTGACGCCTGCAGCGATATCGTCGGCCCTTTCATAGCAGAGAACCTGCAGTGGAAGTCCCGCTGCAACTTTACTCTCGAACATGGGGTCAGCAGGATTTGCCATCCAGGCGCGATTCAGCGTAGTCAGAAATCCGCCCATCGCCGGGCCGAAACCGACGCAGGCGATATCAGCTTCGAGCGTCGGTCGTTCGATCTCCGGCGCACAACTTCCCGCTGTCTCTTTCATCCTGTTCATGCCGGGTAGTCCAGCGCTTCCGGGATCATGACCTTGCTCACCGCTTCGGCCGCACGATCTTTCGCCAGCCGTGAGCCGCTTAGGCAGCTGCAAAGTTTGTTCTGTAGCTGCAGGAAGTCGCTTGCGCCCGCACACCCTGCGCATGGGCCTGCCTTTTGCGGATGGCTTCCATTGGGCTCGATCACGTCTACGGCCATCGCCGCGATTCCCGGCATCGTCTCTTCCAGTTCGTCCAGCTCGACAGCGGAAAAGCAGCACGAGGTGCAAGCCTGGTTGCTCCAGGAAGGATGCTCGTTGTATCCGAACACCAGCTCAGCACAGATCCGGCTGACTTCTCCTGCAGCTCGCGCTGTATGCACGTGACATAGGTCGCTGAGGAATTGAACAGTGTCGACGACGGTATCTGCAACGGAGGGGTCATATGCACCACGTTGCTCCAGTTCGAGCACATCCAGGATTTGGCAGCGCGAAGCCAGCAGCCAGCACAGGGCGTCCGCAAGCGGAAAGGTTACGCCTTGCCGCTGTCCGTGATAAAGTTTGCTCCCCAGTGCATCGCTGGCGTTCTGCAAATGCTCGAGAGTCCACAGCCACATCCGCATTCCAGTCGCAAGTGTGCAAGCGCCGGTTCCGGGGTGGGTTGCCGCCACGCGTCGCATTTCTGCCGTCCACACCCGAAACTGGGCGAGGAAAACATCAGAGGTCATCGTCACCGTCAGTTGACGCCGCTGCACCGCTTCAGGGCCTTCGTAAGTGGCTTCCAGTTGTGCGTCTATCCATTTGCTCGCCAGGAAACCAGGGCAGTCCTCTGTGATTCCGTACCCTCCCATCAGGCTTACAGCTTCGCGCATCATGTTGGCGCCGTTCCCGGTATTCCAGAGTTTCGTCGCCGGGCACAGCACGTTCGCCTCGGCATCTTTCAATACGAACTGCACCAGCGGGTCGGCCACGATCTCTTCTTTCCTTGGATCGCCTTCCCTCATCGTCAACAGCTCAACGGCACGCTGTTCACTGTCGCGCAACGCTTTCAGTTCTGCACGCCCACCGGCGATGCCGCGTTGAGCCATGATTGCTGTTTTCTGCCTCTCGATGGGGTCAAGTTCGTCAAACAGCCGTGCAGTTGCGAATCCGAGCGATGCGGCAGCTTCGCCAGTCGCCCAGACATCGACAAGTCTGTGAAGTGCATCTTCGCGCTGTTGGATTCCTTGCTCATATCGCACGGTGCCCGGCTTCGCTCCTTCAGCTCCGCGGAACCTGCTTCGTTGATACCGAATCACCGGCTCAACCGCCGAGAGCAGCTTCGCCGCTGTCATCAGCCCAACGGTCACACGCGTCCTGCGGAATACAGCTTCAATTACCTCTCCGTGGCTGAATTTTGGAACAAGCGCACCATCTTCGATCGTGTATCCACCCACGATCCGGCTGGCCGGGACTTTGAGGTTGAAAATCGGGTCGCCGGTAGACGAGAGTTGGTGCACCAGCTTCTTCGTTGGCGTGCCGTGATCAAAAGTCCCCTCGTCCGTCTCTTCTAGAATCATCACGCAGCTGCCCTTGATGCGCGGATCGTCCGATGTCACCGCAGCCGTCACGAAGTTTGCGAAGGCGATGTTGGTGATGAATCTGCCACGCTTCTCAACCTGCAGCCACGGCTCTTCACCATCTGGCCATCCAGCAATGCGTACCTTACCGCTCAACATCCCCGTGTCGACGCCAACGTAGGGAATTGGCTCTGTCAATACAAATGCGCCGCGCCACGGCTTGCGAGTCTCTCCCGGCTGCGCCGGCGCCGACAGCGCTTTATAACGCCGCGATTGCTCGGGAGTACCTCGCTCGTGGATAGGCGCCAGCGCGAGAAACCCGGCGAGACTGGCCGTTGCTGCTCCCCCATCTACCCATGCCAGCTCGAATGCAGCCAGCGCCAGCGCGAGATTCTTTGGTCCCGAGATGAAGCCCCCTTCTTCCGGTTCCATGAAAGCTGCCGTGATTCCTGCGCGGTCGAATGCTTCGAGCATCTCATTCTTCGCAGGAGTCCACTCGTGGCTGTTGCGCTCTCCGGAAGCGACCATCTGCGCGACCGTGGATCGAGCCACCGCCCGGGCAGATTGCGCCAGCATTTGCAGATCGTACCGCTCCGCAAAACGCCACTGTAGCTGCCGAATTTGATCAGTAGGCAACGTGAGCATTTTCGAACTGGAAGCTGTGGCAGATGTCGGCATAGAGCACACCTCGGTCGCGGCAACAATTGTCCCGAAAGTCATCTGTGCAGGCATGTGACTCGCATCACGACTAACTGCTTTGCTACAACTCACGACAGCTCAAAGTGGATTTGTGATAAGGCACCAAGAAGCATCGCCGGTGAGCTGCATGTCTCATGTGGGAAGTGGCTCGCATCACACAATGCGAGCCACACGATCTTCCGCGAATGATTGCAGTTGTGACCACTATCACTGCCGCAGCTATCCGAAAAGGAGTCTTCTCGAAATTGCGATCCCCGCGAAAGTGTTGAACGCGAGCGGCTATACCGCTATGGGGAGCCATGTGCGCTGGGGCAGCCACTCACGCGCCATGAAGGAAGACCGGAGCATGACCAGAGCTGCGCATATCGCTGCTTTTCTCTTAACAAGTTTTGCCGGACGAGCAGGATGGATGTCTGATCTTTTCAGGTCGAATCGCCATCAACGCATTGCTGCCATTACCCTTGCCTCATTCGCTCTTTGCCTGTCACCACACCGGACTCTCGCTCAATCCGAGTGCCTCGCCTGCCATGCAGACAAAACCATGCAGGACTCCGCAGGCCACAGTATTTCTGTCGACGGAGACAAGTTCAGCGCAAGCATTCACGGCAGCCTGCAATGCAATAACTGTCACGCCGACATCAAAGAGTACCCGCATCCCGATCACATTGCAAAAGTCGACTGTAAGACCTGCCACGCTGACGAAGGATCGAAACTGGCTGCAAGCGTTCACTCATCTTCGAAAGAGCACCCCTGCACAAGCTGCCACGGCAATGCACACGAGATCTTCCCGAAGACCGATGCACGATCTGCGGTCTACCCCTTGAATGTTCCCAAGACCTGCGGCCAGTGTCACAGCGACGGCGCCATGGCCACAAAGAAGGGTCTACCTAGCGTTTACCCGCACTACATGGATTCGATTCACGGGAACGCCCTAAGCAAAGAGGGTCTCCTGGTCGCTGCGAATTGCCAGAGTTGCCATGGCTCGCACGGAATCCTGAGCCATAAGGATCCAAAGAGCCTCACCTTCAAAGCCAACATCCCCAGCACATGCGGCACCTGCCACGCAAAGATCAATGATGACTTCCAGGCTGGCTCGCATGGTCACGGCGTTGCCAAGGGTGATTTTCAGGCTCCTGTCTGCTCAGACTGCCACACCGCACATGCGATTCTGCAGCCCACCGAATCAGCATTCCGCATGCAGTCCACTCCAATCTGCGGGTCGTGCCACAAAGACAAGCTCTCCACTTACCACGACACATTCCATTCGCAGCTTGGGCTACTGGGCGGGTACGTCGAAACGGCTCGTTGCTGGGACTGCCACGACGCACATGAAATTCATCCGTCTTCCGATCCGCGCTCGCCCGTTCATCCAGCGAATCTGGTTGTCACCTGCGGCAAGTGCCATAAGGGCGCGAACAAAAGCTTTGTCCAATACCAGCCCCACGCCAACGCTCATGATCGCAAGTTGAATCCTGCGCTCTACTTCATCCGGCTTTTCATGAACCTGCTGCTGATCAGCGTCCTTACGTTCTTCGTTGTTCACACCGTCTTGTGGCTGATTCGATCCCGCTTCGATCAGGTGAAGAGGAATTCAGGAAATGGAGGCCGTCATGCCTGAGGTGATGCAAGCTTTGGCGCCGGAAGCTGAAACCCAGACTCCCAAGTCGGAACGCTTCTTTGTCCGTTTCACCCGGCAGCAGCGCTATATGCATGCTGTGCTTTTCACTACCTTCCTGGGCCTTGCAGGCACCGGGCTGCCACTGCGATTCAGCGACAGCATCTGGGCACGCGGTATGGCTGGCGCCGTAGGTGGCTTCGGCGCAATTCTGTTCTTTCACAAATTTTGTGCTCTTGCCCTCACGGTTGCATTCCTGATCCATTTGAAAGAGATTGCCACGCGCGGCATTTACCAGCGGGAGAAAGGCATCTTCTGGGGCGCAACTTCCATGGTCGCCAACTGGAAAGATGCGAAGGACCTCTTCGCGCACATGCGGTGGTTTCTCGGACTAGGACCCAAACCGCAGTTTGAGCGCTATGCCTACTGGGAGAAGTTCGACTACTGGGCAGTTTTCTGGGGAATGATCGTCATTGGCTTTTCGGGATACGCGATGTGGTTTGCGCCCTTCTTCGCGCGCTTCCTCCCCGGCTGGGCGTTAAACGCGGCACTCGTCATCCATAGCGAAGAGGGCCTGCTAGCGATCCTCTTCATCTTTTCCATCCATTTCGTGAACACGCATCTCAGGCCCGATAGCTTCCCGATGGACATGGTGATCTTCACCGGCGTGGAAAGCGAAAAGGAATTCGAACACAAGCGTCCGCAGGAATACGCCCGCATGGTGCGGGAAGGGAAGCTGGAAGGACGTCTCGGCGAAGCTCCTGCAACCTGGTTCGTTCGTTTCGCGCGCGTCGTTGGATTCACCGCGATCTTCATTGGAGTCACGCTACTGATCCTTACGCTGACTGCGTACTTCGACTGAGGAAAGATGCGCGGCGGCCCGTTCCTACCGCTCTGCTGCCGCGCATCGCAAAAGATAGCCAAAGATAATGCAGCTCTGAGGAAGTATCAGGGCATGACTGAAGTCATGCCCTGATACTGTTTTCGACTCATCCGTCGCTTGTGACTCCAGTCACGGCACTTCCCGCGTATCAGGCGTCTCCTCGTTGACGTGAAAGTTTCCAGCAGGATCCTGCTCTGTACTTACGCGGTCTTTCTGCTGGGCTCGGTTCTCCCCACTCGTGCCCAACACAAGCTCAAAGATGAAGACTGCCTAACTTGCCACGGTGACACATCTCTAGCCAAGGAAGTCAACGGCAAGCAAGTGTCGCTCTTCGTAGACGGCAAGAAGCTTCAGCATTCCATCCACGGCTCTATGAAGCTGGCCTGCGTCGACTGCCACAAAGATGTGAAAAGTCTCGCGCACGAGACGCCTCCGCAAAAGGTCCTTTGCGTCACCTGCCACACCGCGGCTGGCACTGCCTACGCGAACAGCATGCACGCCAAAGTCACTCGCACTGGGCTCGTCGGTGCCGATTGCCTGGACTGCCATGGAGATGCCCATCAGGTACTGGCTGGAGGCCACCCCGATTCGCCCGTCAACCATGCGCACATTCCTGCTACCTGCGGACGTTGCCACGGGCAGAAGTTCCTCATGGAGTCGAACGGCGTAAGCACCCAGCCCTTCGTCTCATACCAGGAGAGTGTTCACGGCCGTGCCGTCGAAAGCGGATCAATGAAGGCAGCCGTCTGCACGGATTGTCACAGCTCTCACGCCATTCTTCCGCCAAACGACCCGAAGTCGCCGATTTCCAAGTTCAGTGTCCCGGCCACGTGCGGCCAGTGCCACACCGATATCCAGAACACCTTCAACGTCAGCATCCACGGACAGGCAATCACTCGCGGCAACCAGCTTTCTCCCGTCTGTACCGATTGCCATGGCATCCACTCCATCAAGTCACACAAGGACCCCAACTCTCCGGTTGCCGAGCAGAACCTCTCGCGCGATACCTGCGCCAGATGTCACGAGGGCGTCCGCCTCTCCAGCGAATTTGGAGTGCCCGCGAATCGCGTCTCAACGTACCTGGACAGCTATCACGGTCTCGCCGCAGAGGGCGGCTCGGTTGTTGCTGCAAACTGCTCGAGTTGTCATGGCGTTCACGATATCTTGCCGTCAAGTGATTCTCGTTCGACGATCAGCCACTCGAATCTCGCGGCAACATGCGGCAAATGCCACAAGGGCGCCTCTCAGAGGTTCACACTCACCCCGGTTCACCTCGCTGACGGCGTGCACCCGCATGATCTCGGATCGAAAATCACCCATTGGGTTCGCATCATCTACATCATCCTGATTCTCGGCGTCATCGGCGGCATGTTTCTGCACAACTTCATCATTTGGCGCAGTAAGGCCGTTGCACGCCGCCATATACGAAACCCGATGATGCAGCGCATGTCCACGAATCAGCGCTGGCAGCATTTAGTTCTACTCACCAGCTTTATCATCCTGGTGCTCACTGGGTTCGCACTTAAATTCCCAGATTCCTGGTTCGCCGATCTGCTGGGAATGGGCGAGCACGTTCGCAGCATCGTTCATCGGGTCGCAGGCGTCATCCTGATAGCCGCAGGCTTCTACCACGTCTTCTACATTGCGATCGCCGATGAAGGCCGGCGTTTGCTCCGCGATATTGCTCCGGCACCCAAGGATCTCACCGACGTTCTGCAGGCGATGCGCTACTATCTCGGTCTTGGCGGAACAAAACCGAAGTTCGGACGGTTCACTTACGGTGAGAAAGCAGAATACTGGGCTCTGGTCTGGGGAACTGCGCTCATGGGCGTCACCGGAGTGATGTTGTGGGCCAAAGTCTGGGTAGGCAACCTGCTCGCACGCTGGTGGGTCGACGTAGCGACTGCTATTCACTTCTATGAGGCGATTCTCGCCACGCTGGCGATCATCGTCTGGCACTTCTACCAGGTCTTCGGCGACCCCGACGTCTATCCGATGAACTGGGCGTGGTGGGACGGCAAGATGCCTGTCGATCACTACAAGCACGAGCACGAACTCGACACCGATTCGATACGCACTCCAGTTATTGATGAAGGTTCCGGTAAGTAGATCTGCAAACGCCGTTCAGCAAGCGGGTAGCGGCATCTTTATCTCATAGAAGGTGCCATCAATTTTTCGATGCTGTCCCCCTGCAACTCTGCATCGAAGTTATTCATGTCGGACGGTGGCACAGAGTTACCCTTTACATCCTCTGAGGAGCCCGTATGGGCTCCCGAGGCGTATGAGTGCTATCAGGGTGTTCTCAAGGGCCTCCTGGCAGCAGACGTTCCATTTGCAGTCAGCGGCGGATTTGCCTTTCATCACCACACCGGCATCTGGCGAACAACCAAAGATCTGGATCTCGTCATTCCACCCGCCGCAGTTCCCAGCGCGTTCGAGGTGCTCGTTCGCGAAGGCTTCGAAACATACGTGCAAGATCCAGTATGGCTTGCCAAGGCCAGGCGCGGAGATTACTTCGTCGATCTGATTACTGGAGTCGGCAATGCGACTCTGACCGTCGAACAGTCCTGGATCGATCGCGCCGAGGAAGATGAAGTACTGGGAATGCGCTGCAAGGTCCTCCCCGCCGAAGAGATGATTGCTTCTAAGCTTTTCGTCACTCGGCGAGAACGGTTCGATGGCGCCGATATTGCGCACATGCTGAGAGCTACTGCCGCCAATCTCGACTGGGATCGTTTGCGAAAGCTCACTGAGCCTCATTGGCAGATGCTCTACTGGCACCTCATTCTCTTTGCCTACATTTATCCTGCGAATGCCGGCGATGTCCCGGCTGGCGTTTGGCGTGAGCTGACAGAGAGTTTCAATCAGTCGGTGGCCGCCCCCACCAGCAATGTGCCATTCCGCGGAACCCTCATCGATCCGAAAATGTTCGCTATTGATGTAAACGAATGGGGTGAGCACGACTCTTACCGCGAACTCTGGGACAACTATCCGCATCCATTAGAGGAGACCAACACGACCAGGAGCAAGGAATGAGGCTGGCTGCAGTAGCCGACATCCATCTCAAGGCTGAAAACCACGAGCGCGACATCCAGCAGTTCTCAGTGGTCAACGATCTGGCAGACGCGCTGGTGATTGCAGGAGATCTGACCAACCACGGCAACCCCGAAGAGATGAAGGTCGTCCTGGGCTTACTGGAGCATATTCGTATTCCTGTGATTGCCGTCCTTGGAAATCACGACCACGAGAGCGGTCATCAGGACGAGATTGCCGGAATGCTGCGCGTTGCCGGAGTCCATCTTCTCGATGGCCACTGCTTCGAAGTGGATGGAATCGGGTTTGCCGGAACCAAGGGTTTCTGTGGCGGTTTTGCTCCCTACGAATTAATGCCTTTCGGAGAGCAGGGAATCAAAACCTTCGTAGAGGTGGCAGAGCGCGAGGCCGTCAAGCTCGATTACGGTCTGGCGCAGACGCATGCGGCTAAAAAAGTCAGCATCACGCACTACTCTCCCATCAAAGACACAATCGTGGGCGAGCCGGAGCCGATATTTCCTTTCCTGGGTAGCTCGAGGCTTGAACGCGCGCTAGAGGTCCACAAACCGGTCCTTGCAGTGCACGGCCACGCACACAAGGGAACGTTCTCAGCCGAAACGAAATCCGGAGTTCGCGTGTGCAATGTAGCGCTCCCCATCCTTCGCCAGCGAGGCGAAGAGCATCCGTTTGCGATCTTCAATCTCTAGTCAGACCTGCTCACTTGTTCTTGCCGGCTTTCTGAGCAGGTGATTCCTTGAAGTATTTGGCGAACACGCCATCGTTCATCAGCAGAAATGCGCGCATCTGCACTTGATGCGGAGAATCGCACTCCCGGTTGATCATCAGCCTGAATTGATCGGGAAGGGAGTGCCAGTCGAGTTCGAGAACAGCATTGTCGCTCGCGCGGTCAATTCGTCCTGTCTCCCGTGATATCCGATAAAAGTGCAGCTGGCCCTGGACGATGAGCAAATCTCCTTCCGCAGAAGCAGCTATGCGGTCGGTCGTAGTGAGTGCCAGACTCTTTCCGAGACGTTGCATGTAGTTGGGCATCGGATCGGGTGCGCGCTCCTTGATCAACTGGCGGGAAGCAAGCTCCTCGCGTGTGATCCCGAGCTCGGTAAGAGCGACCAGGGACTTCTCAGTGTTTCGCTTTTGTCTCCACTTCACCTCCAGCAGCCACAGAGCGATCTCGCGAGCCTCTTCATCGTTCGCTACGGCGCAATACCAGATCAGTCCCTTCAGCACGTGACTTCCTGGAACCGAAAGCGGCAAAGGCACACCAGACCTGAAGGGCATAAACCATGAGGCAAACTTTTCGCGAAAATCCTCGATCCCAACTGCGGCCAGTAATGGGGTCGCGTCCTTTACCCAGCCTTTGGGCATCCTGACCGGAGCATTCCCACGGAGATGCTTGAGAAGAACGCGCCACTTCACGCGCCGTTCCCCGCTCATTTCACGAAAATCACGACGGACACATTCGCTCCAGCAGCGCTCCGGATCAAGCGGCTCCCACTCATCCATCCACAGGAGCATGTGCAGTGTTTGTCGCAGCGACTGAAGGCTCGTCTGGCTTCCAGAGCCCTCGTCGCGTAAAGCGGTCTGAAATGTGCGCAATGCGTGACAAAGCTCAGGCGTAAGATCACCTGTCCTTAGGTAATCGCCCACCCGCTCAACAGGCCCAAAAGGAGCGATTCGGTCCAGGAGGGGAGTCGTCGCATCAACGAGCGAAACAAGTTCAGGTTCGTTGGCTGGCCATTTGATGGTGTAGAGAACGCGCAGTAGCCTGACGAGGCGGATGCGACTGAGATGGGCTGTGTCCAGATCAGCATCATGCTGGCCAAGCCACTGCATTCGGCAGAGAATTGCAAGTGTCAAGCCGGGCAGCTCTCGCTTCGGCACTTTTCTCCATGGGGCAGCGTCGATAGGAGAGTTCGGATCGCGCTGTTCCTCTGCAAGAAGAAATTCATTCAGCCGCAGGTGCGCATTGCGCAGCGGATCACTCGGCGCAAGCAGGAAGCCGTCTGGGCCAGGGAGATCCATCGATCGCCAATTATAGCTATCAGAGAATTCAGGACGACGCCGCTGGGCTGAATAGCCCTGATTCGGGGACCAACAGCATTCGCACAAACATCAGCGAACGCGAAACCATCATCGACAGTTAAAAGACTAATCGCGAGTAGCTACCGGAACCTGAAAATCAATTCCACTCGAACGATTGGCCTGTTGCGTCGCGCCGACGTCGATTTGATCGAGAGGAATTTTCTCGAAGTGTTCACTGTCCAGGTTGGTGAGCGCGGAGGACGTGACCATGTAGTTCTGCACCTTCTCCGGCGCGCGACCACCTTTGAAAATCACTGTGAGGGGCTTGGAAGCCAGCGGTGATGGGGCGGACGGCGATGCAGTTGCAAAATGATATTCCTGGCGCTGAGCACCGGGCGTTGGCGTTACTGGAGGCTGCGCTGCGTATTCCTGTTGTTGCGGATAAGGAGCATCGCCATAGTCAGGTCCGGGTTGTTCGGGTCCATACCCACTTTCAGGCTCCTGATCAGGGGGTCCGCCTGCATAGCCTTGCTGCTCATTTTCTGAGTAGTCCGTTGCTCCCCAGTCGTAAAAACCGGGATCAGCAACATAGGGATAGGGGTAGATGAATCCGGGCGAATAGCCGTAGGAGCCTCGTCCGCGGTAGTGTCTCCGATGATCCCGGCCGCGATAGGGTCCGCGATGGTCTCTGCTCCCGCCGCCCGGGCCATGACCGTATCGGCCTCCGGAAAAGCCATCGCCACGATAGGGAAGAGTAACTCCCGCCCGTGGTGGAGGCTGCAGTCGTCCCTGCGTCGGGAATAGCCCCGGAGCCGAAAAACTTGATGGTTGCTGCAGTCCAGTCAGGCCGGAATAATTGGGCGCTCGCCCATAAGACCCCTGGTGGCCCATGGAACCACCACCGTGCATAGCGCTCCCGGAATGGCTGAATCCTCCGGCGTGGACAGTTGATCCCCCGCCGCTGTGACCGCCTTGGTGCTGCCCCCATACTGGAAGCGCGATCGCCACCCCCAAAGCAAGTGCAGCCCTAACCCTCATAGCGCCAATTCTACCCCCGATTTGACCCGAATGCATTTGGCGCATTTTGGTCTCCAGCAGGTTGGACGCACTGGCAGGAGCAATGTCAGTAAGCGGATAGGAACTCATGACCGTAGGCAAGTTTTTGCTGCATATGACGATGCGCCCTCTTTTGGGCGACGTCTCGCAATGTAACCCGCTCCCTGAGCGGCCAGCTACACCCGCCAGTCGTCAGCTCGCCAACTGCGAATCCGCTCTTTAATCTGCTTTCGATTCAGATTCTGTTCCAGGGCGGTCTTCGCCAAACCGACCACCTCATCCTCAGCAGCGAATCGAAGGGCAATCAGTTGGTCTTCAGTCAAACGATAAAGATGCGTGTGCCATTCCTGCGGAGCGAGTGCCTGCAATCGCAGCCTCTCCTCAAGTCTGATCACCCGATCCTGTACCTTCAGCGGATATGTCCGTAGCTTGATCAGTGGAACCGCCGCCACAAGCGACAGCACGACATACCAGCCCGATGAAAGGCTCGGCTGACGATATACGTGAAACCCCGCGTAAACTAGGTTTGCGACGTAAACGAGGAAAAGCAGGATGTGGTAAGCGGGATCTAAGCGAGCGTGATTCTTGAGAGACTGCGTCTCACTCATGTTCGGCCACGGTTTCCTTCAGGCCGGAATTTGCTGCGGCATCGGTAGGGACATCCACGACTGCACTCGCGGCAGCGACGCTGTGGACCTGTTCACTTGCGGTGAGGGCATTCTCTTTCGCAGCGCCGGACAATGTCAATACCGCGAGATCATCCGGCAGCAGCTTCGCAGGATTCTTCGGAATCAGGTGATACCGCCCGTGAAGCACGTAGTCGACAAACAGGCCGCCGGCCACGTACGGATTCAGAACAGCAATGGGCAATGCATACCCCGTCGTAATCAACGACTCTGAGACGCCCTTATTTGTGCGGCTCATTCTGCGATAACCAGGAACCTGAGGGATCTCATACACGTCCAGGTGGAGCTCCGGGTGCTTCTTCGCGTAGCGGACCAGCTTGAATGTGATTTGTTTCGGAGTCGTCATGCCCGCATCCGGAAAGAAGCTGCGCCGGAAACTCCGCGGAAAATACTGATTCATCACCTTGCGCGAGAAGTCTGCGCAGTTATTGAAGAACAACTCAAAGTGAGACCGGTTCTTGTCTCTATTCATCCGCTCGATGAACGCATCATCCTGCTCTTCCGTCGTGTCGAACCGGAACGCATACATCCTGCGCTCGTAGGAAACACCAACCAGCTGAGTCCAGCCGCCGTGCCAGAAATCGCCCTTGCGAACATCCTTGCCAAGGACCCGCAGGTGCGCCTCATGGTATTGATTGCGCAGGCGGTGAACCGTCTCGCGATTCACGCGGTCCGGGATCTCCGAGATATCCTCGACTGAGTAAAGATACGGTAGTAGCGGAATCACGACCCAGTCGTGATGAGCCACATCGCTATAACGAGAAATAACCGACCCCAGTTCGCCATGCTCGCAGCGGCGCAGCTTTGTAGGAGTGTCGGCACAAATCCGCGCAAAATAAATAGCCGTGTGTCCCGTGGGATTAAGGGTCCCGAAGAATCCATAGGGCTCCTCTAGAAGGAGGGCAGCCTGCCCTTGCGAACGCATCGAGCTGATGAACAGCAACGCGAGAACGCAAAACAACATTACGATTCTGCGGGGGGCGCGCATCATCGGATACTTCAGCTCCAAAAAATCAAAATGTCAGAAACCAAATTTCTCTTTCAAGTATTGCGACAAAGCGACAAAAATAAACCCGCATTGTGTCAGATTGTGATTCTGTCCTAATCTCCGGTAATGAGTGCAGTTTGTTGTGTCAGCAGGCTTCGTCCGACACTCAACCACCGAGTCGGCGACCCTCACTGAAATAGACCCCTTTTCGTCCAAATTGTTGCGCTAAGTCGAATGTTTCGTATTCCACAACGCAAATGACGAGATTCGGGTCGCTCTGATAACGTTCTCCTTCCGGAAAAATCGAGCGCACCCGCGTTCTCGAAATTCCAAACCACTGCTGCGAGGCCCTTCGTGCGCATTCCATCCCTGTCCGTGATCCTCTTTGCATGCTCAACGGCTCTCGCCGCTCAGGTGAGCTTGCCCAAAGTCCTCTCCAGCCACATGGTTATGCAGCGCGATCTGCCCGTGCACGTATGGGGCATAGCATCACCCGGCCAGGGCGTGACGGTAGCATTTCGGGGCGAGTCGCGAAACGCCGTTGCCGACCCGCTGGGCCATTGGAGCGCATATCTGAAGCCCGGCGCAGCTGGTGGCCCGTTTACCCTGACGGTTACGCCGGGCCCCGCACCGAATCAGGGCACAAATCAGCCGGCAATCACTCTCGAAGACATTATGGTCGGTGACGTGTGGGTGGCCTCCGGGCAATCCAACATGGAGTTCCCTCTAAGCAAGGCCAGCACTGCCGCACAGGACTTACCCGCTGCCACCAATCCACAGATCCGCCTGCTCATGGTCCGCAAGCGCACTGCAGACTATGCGATGTGGGACGCTGACACCGATGGTTGGACCCCATCGAACCCCGAAACAGCAAAAGAATTTTCTGCTGTCGCCTGGTATTTCGCTCGAGATATCGCCGCGCGCCAGCATGTCACCATCGGCCTTATCGATGCCACGTGGGGCGGTACCGTCGGAGAATCCTGGGTTCGGCTCACAGCTCTCGGAGAAGACGCTTCTCTTGCTCCCATATTTGCCTCCCGCGGCAAGATGCTCGACGAAGCTGCAGACGCTGACGCCGAACAGGCAGACGAGAAGAAACAGTTGGAAGAAGCCAAGGCCGCAGGGAAGCCCGCTCCTCAGTTTCCTTGGCATCCGCCACTGATGAGCTGGGGTCCTGGTCTTCTCTGGAACGGCATGATTGCTCCTCTCGCGCCGCTGCCTATCCGTGGAGCGCTCTGGTATCAGGGCGAGAGCAACAGCGCCCTTGCTCGCGTTCACACCTACGATCGCGTGATGCGGACCCTGATCGAAGATTGGCGTCACCAGTGGGCAATCGGCGACTTCCCGTTTCTTTACGTGCAAATCTCCAATTTCAAGTCCACTCCGCGAGAGGACTGGGCCCAGCTTCGCGAGCAACAGGTCCGCACTCTTGCCATGCGCAACGTCGCAATGGCTGTGACCATTGACATAGGCAATCCCGATGACGTTCATCCAACCGATAAGCTCGACGTGGGTCTGCGTCTCGCCCGGGCCGCACGAGTCCTTAGCTATGACGAGAACATCGAGTATTCCGGCCCACTCTTCCGTCAGGCTACAACTGAGTCCAGCTCGATCCGCGCGTGGTTCGATCATGCCAAAGGCCTGAAGGTCAAGGGCGGAGCAGTCACAGGGTTCGAAGTCGCCGGCCGTGATGGAAAGTACGTACCAGCTACCGCGACAATCGATGGAAACACCGTGATCGCTTCAAGCCCGGACGTGCCCGCTCCTGTCAATGTTCGGTACGGATGGGCCAACAGCCCACAGTGCAATCTGTTCAATGGTGAAGATCTTCCCGCCTCCCCCTTCACTTCCGAGCGTTAGGGGAGTACCGGGTTCGCACAAGGGGTTCGATCACCCATGCTCGTTGGCAACGGCAAGCACTATTGAATGGTCTCGAACTTTTCCCAAAGGAAGTTGCAACTAGGGCAATTGTCCGACTCGGGGTCTTGCGCCACATATCCGCACAAAGCGCAGACGAAGAAATGATGTGGCGTATATGCCCAGCCCGCCTTATCAGCCCCGACGCGAGGCATCAACTGCCAGAACAGCCGCACGTGTGACTTGTCTGCCTCAAGAGCCCAGTGAAAGGTTCGGATCGCCGTTGAGTCGACAAGCGGCACTGCGGCTGTTAGGAAAGTTGGATATAAGTAGTCGACCTCGAATCTCTGGTCTGCAAGTGCTGCGCGCAAGTTCTCCAGGGACCCACCAACATGCGGCAGGGGAATTTGGACCGCGGCTGGGCCACTCATCTGCCGCAACACCCGTGAATGATTGGCTGCATGAATCTGTTCAGCCCGAGCAACAGCGCGAAAGAGGCTGGCGATTCCGTGAAAGCCTTCCTCATCAGCCTGGGCCGCGTATGCACGGCAGGTTGCGGTGTTCTTGGTTTCTTCCTCGAAGGCAGTTTCCAGATGCCTGATTACAGTCAGGTCTTCTACGCCAATCGCCCGAGCCAGAACCGGATCCGCAGCCATCGCTCGCCCTCAATCCACTTGGATGCAGGGCAGAGCAAATGTTGATGCCGAGGCGCAAAAATACTGTTGAACCTTGCAGCTACCGGATCACCTCGAACCGATCCCAGACATAGTTGCAGGCCGGACAGTTCTCCGCTTCCTGCGACTTTGCCGTGTAGCCGCACAACGTGCACACGTAGAAATCGAGTTGCTCCTGCGTCCACCCACGACCCGATTCGGCCGTAGCGACGGCGTCCTGATAGAGCCGCACATGAGTCTTCTCCGACTCCATCGCCCACTGGAACGAGCGCATCGCGTGAGTATCGACCTGCGCTGTGGCATGGATCAGGAACTCGGGATAAAGGGAGTCGATCTCGCGCTGCTCCCCTCCCAGCGCCGCCTTTAAGTTTTCCAAGGTGGTTTTGACGCGAAATGGCTGAATCTCAGCCTCGATCTCTCCGCCCATATGGCGGATTACTCGCGCGTGATTGCTGGCGTGGATCTGCTCGGCACGGGCCGCCGCGCGGAAAAGGCTGGCAGCCCCATTGAATCCCTCGGCCTCGGCCTTGGCCGCATACGCCTTGTAGCGCGCGTGAGCGTTGATCTCGCCTTCGTACGCTGCTAGCAAATTGCTGACTGCATTCTCGTCCTCAGTCGCAACCATAGTTCTCTCTTTCTTTACTGAACTATGGTCCAAGTGTAGGTACGTACCTGTATCCAATCCGTGACCCGAATCACATGCGAAGTCACCTTTACATCGCAACCCAGTAACGCAGCTCACGTGACTCTCGAACGATTCATGGACTCAAACCTCTTTGCAGCACGGCCGCCAGATATGCTCTCAAAATCCCTCAGCTGAACAGGTCGCCCAGAAACGATCCTCCCCAGGTCGCGCCCAGCCCTGCCGCAAAGCTGCCGATGGCATACAGCGCCGCAATTCCAAATGCCCCCTCGCGCAATTCAATGAGAGTCTCCCACTCGTATGTCGAGAAAGTGCTGTACGCACCGATGAAACCAACTGGAATCAGGAATCTCATGGCGGGGCTGATATCGCTGTGACGGCCCAGATACGACATCGTGAAACCGATGATGACGCAGGCCGTGATGTTCACGATCAGCGTGCCATAGGGAAAGCGTATGCCTAGCCGGCTCGCGACCCAGGAGCCGATGCCATACCGAGCGATAGAGCCCAGCGCGCCGCCTAGAGCAATGAATAGATATTTCTGCAAAGTACCTTCCTCCCGCGCAGAGACAGACAGTGCAGACGCGACACACCCGATCGCTCTGGACTCTCGCCTGAGTTTTGCAGGGATCGCGTGGGGCACAACTTCCCGACAGGATCACCTGTCAGGAGTCATCATCTGCCCAGCTTCACGGAAGGACAGCGGTTAACAGGGGAGCTAGCCCCTGCGCGGTGAACTCCATCACCGCTACCACTATTCCCATTACACGGCGACGGCAATTTCGTGTCAAGTAACCTCGACGGCAACTCACCGATCCGTACACGAGTAGCACGGATCGACAGCTGCCTGGATCAGCGGAGTATCCGCCAGCCTGGCTCCCTGCACCATGAATCGCACCGCCGGCATGTTCACGTATGTTGGAGTGCGGACATGCACCCGGCTCGGCATTCGTGCGCCTTCCTTCCACGAAACGGAGTACATGACCTCTCCCCGCGGAGCCTCGACGCGTGCCATCGCAGTGCCGGTAACGAAACTGAACTTGCTGCCGTCTCCCGGAGGGGCGATCTCCCCCGGGGGCATCTTCGAGAGCGCCTGCCGCAGAATCTTGCAGCTTTCCATGATCTCGAGCGCCCGAACCAGCAGCCGTGCACGAACATCTCCGTCGGGTACCACCGGAACTGTGAAATCCATTTCGCCGTAAGCTGCGTAAGGGGCTTCCTTGCGAAGATCCTGTCCGATGCCGGACGCCCGCGCCACCGGCCCAACAACTCCCAGTGATCGAGCCTTCTCTGTCGTCAGAACACCGACTCCGGCGCAGCGCGAGGTAGCGGTCTTGCTCGTGGTGAAAATCGGGATGATAGTACGGGTCATCTCCTTTTCCAACGCTTCAACCATGGCTAGCACCAATTGCGGGTCTTCGATATCGCGATTGACGCCGCCGATCCGATTCATCGCGTAGTTCACGCGATTGCCCGAGATCTCCTGCAGCACGTCCATCACCTTTTCGCGAATCTCAAAGCAGGTCATGAACATTGTTTTAAAGCCCATCAGCTTAGCCGCGATTCCCGCCCACAGCACATGAGAATGCAGCCGCTCCAGTTCGCCCATGATCACGCGAATGTATTGCGCGCGCGGTGGCGGGGTCAGTCCTGTCAGCTTCTCCATCGCCTGGCACAGAGTCAGCGTATGGATGAACGAACATATCCCGCACACCCGCTCCATCAAAGCGATCACCTGGATGTAGTTGCGCGTCTCGGCAAGATGTTCGATCCCGCGGAAGTTGAACCCGATATGAAGCTTCGCGTCCTTGACCGTCTCGCCTTCGCAAATCATGTCGAGCTTGTACGGCTCTTCGAGACCAGGATGATAAGGCCCCATGGGGATTTCATAGCTCATTGCAAGACCTCCTTCTGCAGGTTCACGCCGCACACTCCGCCTTCTCGCAGCAGCAGGGGCTCATACTCGCGTCCGGAAAAATCAATCCGGTACTCTTCGTGCACTTCTCTTTCAATCCAGTCAGCTGCCTCGCACAGGTCGTAGATGCTTTCGATCGTGCTGGACGCAAGCGGAAAGGTGAAGCCAAGCAGGTGGCCCATCAGATCCCAGTGATACTCGAGCCGGAATCCGCCATTCGCAGGCAGCTCATACGTGGTGATGGTGATGAACCGCGCTCCGATTGCATTCATAGCACGCGCAACGTCGCGTACGTTCAGGCTGGAGTCCCCATACCAGTGAACGCCGCCTTTCTCTATAAAGGCTTCCGTTTGCGCTGATGCAACGACAGGGACGGCTTGCACGGTGCTCATCGTGTTCCTCCAGGGTTGGATTCCGTTGCCGGCGTAGTTGGTTTTGCCGGTGTAGCCGCAGGTTTCGGAGCCGGGGTTCTGCGTTTCACCGTGTAGGTCTTCTTCAACTCACCCTGCTGCAGGTAAATCGGAGGGCAGGCAGATTCCTGGCTCAGCGCGTGCTCCGTGTGTCCCTCTTTCAGTGCGTGTTCAGTGCACCCTTCAACGCAGCGGCCGCAAAACGTGCATTGGCCAGGATCGTAGCCCCACGTGAATTCGCCTTTTCCTGCCTGGTAGGTGATGGCGCGCGAAGTACAGCGGAACTTGCATATCGCGCAGCCGGTACAAAGCTCGGGGTCGAACTGCACCAATCCGCGAAAGCGCTGTGTGACCTTGGGACGTGCAGGGAAGAGCAAAGTGCGCGAGCCGCCCCACAGGTTCTTCCACAGCATTGCCAGAATATTCATGATCTAAGCCTCATGAAAAGCGCGGAAGAGACTGCCAGAACCGCGAAGATGATCGTGCATTGCCAATAGAAGCGAACAGTTGTGTCGATCGCCAGCCGAGCCGTCGCAGCAGCCAGCGCTGAGAGCAGAAGTACGATCCCGAAGGAAAGCGCAACAAACACCAGCGCAGACAATCCCCAGAACGCCATCTGCGGAGCGATCAGTGTAGCCACCAGTCCGGTTGCCGCAACCCACTCCAGCCCGTGCGAAAGCTCCCACATAGCCAACTCTGGCCCAGCGAACTCAACCATGGGCCCGGAGTAGATTTCCTGCTCCGCATTCGGCAGCGAGAAGGGATTCAAATGCAGTTTCGCGGGCAGGCAAATCAAAATCGCAAGAATGCCAACCCACCTGAGAGGCGTGGCCGGCGCCTGAGCCAGCGCCTCCAGCCGAAACGTATGCTGCGACGCCGCGACCGAGATGATCGCCAGCAGAAATACAACGTTGTACGAAACGCTGAGCACCGCTTCGCGCGCCGACCCGATCTCGCCGAAAATCGAGCGCGATGTGAACCCCGCCGCAATAATGCAAATCGATGGAACCTCAAGCAGCGCCAGCAGGAGGATCAAGTCTCCCTGAAACCCTCCGGAGGAGGGAAGCACTGGCAGCAGCCCAACGGCACCCGCCGCAGTCGAGACCGCGATCAGCGGCCAGGCCCGCATCAATCCGCCCACAATTCCTGTACGCGGCGGCGTGCCCTTGCCCAGCAGCTTGATGAAGTCATAGAACGGCTGCATGAACGGCGGCCCGATTCGTCCCTGCATCATTGCAACTGACTTTCGTTCTACCCACAGAAAGAACCACGCCGCTGGAATCGCAAACAAAATACCGGGGAAGATCAGTAGCCGCGCAAGTGCAGTAAGCAGGTTCATGCCTGCACCTCCGCATTCGCCGGCTCATCTGTGAGAACCGGTTCGATCGGTTTGCTGCCACGTTGCGCCAGGATCTCTGCTGCCTTTGCGACGCCCTCAATGATTGCGTCGGGTCTCGGCGGACATCCCGGTACGAATACGTCTACCGGAATGTGTTTTCCGAGAGGCCCATCCAGCGTGCGGCTATCGATGAAAACATTTGTCGTTGCCGGACAGGAGCCGATCGCGACCACAGCCTTCGGTCCGCAAACCTGCCCGTACACGGTCTTGATCGCGCACACCGCATTCTTCGTCACTGGCCCTGTCACACACAGAATGTCTGCGTGCCGCGGGCTGCCCTCGATCCGCACACCAAGCTGTTCTGCATCGTAGCGAGGCGCAAGTGCCGCGACAATCTCGATGTCGCATCCGTTGCAGCTGCCTGAGTTCAGGTGAAAGAGCCAGGGGCTGCGTTTCCGGCAGTAGCACATCAGTCGATCCCAGAGCCTCATATGCGCCCCCATTGCAATAAGCTGAGAACATTCGGCCAGATTCCTGCGATCAGCAAGGCCACAACCAGCACGACGATCGCACCTCGTAGTGCAAGGGGTTCCCGCGACCCGCCGCGAACTTCAATCTCTTCGTCCGCCCGCGGCCCCCACCAGTTCCGCGTCAGTGCCAGCACGTAAGCGATCAGCGCAAGGATCGAAGACAGCACAAACACCGCCAGCAGCAGGGGTGAGATCTCCAGCGCTGATTGATAGAGCCTCCACCTGCCCAGGAAACCGAGCGTCGGCGGAACTCCCAGCATCGCCAGCATCCCAAATAGAAATCCAAATGCACTCACGGGATATCGCGTAGCCAATCCCCTTGGCGAGGTCCCAAGCGCTCCGTCGGCCTCCGGAGCACTGAGACATGCAAACAACAGAGCCTTTGCCAGAGCATGCGTGCTGGCCGCAATGATTGCACCGGATGTACTGAGCTTCGTCGCGCAGCTGAGTCCGAGCAGCAGAAAGCCTGCATCCTCGATCGTCGAGAGCACCAGCAGGCGCTTGAGGCTTCGCTGCGAAAGCATCATCATTGCTGCGATCAGCGAAGTCGCCGCGGCAATCCCCAGCAATAGAGCAGACGGCGTCAACAACGCTGGATCGTTCTGCGATGCCATCCAGAACTCGCCGAATGCCGCCATGTCCACAACCGCGATCACCAAGCCCAGAACCAGCGCAGGAACCTCATCGGCAATCGACAGCAGCCAGAACATCAGCGGAACGGCAGCGAGCTTGATGAAAATGCCGGTTAGCAGCAATGCGCGCGACCGCTCTTGATTTGGCGTGTTGACAAGCAACTCGCTGCCAACCGCACAGGCAGCCGACAACAGGACCACGCTCACATAAGTGAGCTTTGCAGGCTTCGATCGCGCTGTTATCCAGACCCTTACGACGGTCATCACGGCAGCAAGTTCAAGTAGTCCCAGCCGAAGCCATGGATTCGATACGGTGAGGCCGCCCGCGCACAACCCTCCAACCGCGAGCATGCAGAACCAGAGAGCAGGCCCGTGACTCGCTACTTTCCTTAATGCGGCGAAGAACAGTCCTGCCGCGGATAGCCCTATCGCTGCCACCAGGAGCAGCGGCGCACGATGAATCTCTGCGTGCTGAACACCGGTCGTGTGCACTCCCGGCCAGACCCATTCGAAGAGCGCGAGGATGAGCGGCGCAATAAGGAGCAGCAGAACAAGAGCTCGGCGTTCCATCCATCCGAGGGCAGCACCGAAGGCACGCGACGTTGCCTCGAGTCCAGCCCACAATCCCATGTAGGCTCGGTCCACATTCGTCCACCGGAAGAACGAACGCCAATTCTGCAAGAAGATGTCGGAGAAGTCTCCGGCAGTAAGCCTGGCACGGTTCGAGAGCGGCTCTCCGCCTGTGAACACGCCTCCGCCCGCACCAGCCAGCGCCGCGCCACTCCCCGCCGTTGCCGGTCTTGCCGCGTAGGCAAGCACATAAACAGCTCCGCCAGCAACCACGCTCACCAGTGCAAGCAACAGTCCGCCCGTCGTCGAGAAACTCCCTGCATCTGACGAAAGGCCCAGCCAGGTCACATGAACTCCAGCGCCGAAAGCCATAGCGCGCAGAATCGGATTGAGCAGGTAGTTCACCGCCAACTGCGGAGCCACGCCGAGCACAACACTTCCGAATGCAAGCAGTCCCATCCCCCAAAGCATTGAGGCAGGCGACTCATGTGCTTCGCTGGTGTTCTCCGTCGGCGGTCCCAGAAAAACTGCGCTCGTCGCCTTCACTCCCATGAAGACGGTGCCCAGGCTAGCCGCCCATGCAATCACGGCCGGAATCATCGCTCCGGACTCCAGTGCCGCCGCATACAGCATCCACTTGCTGGCAAAACCGCTCATCAGCGGGATGCCCATCATGCTTCCCACGCCGATCAGCCAGCTCAATGTCGTCTTCGGCATGCGCGTGGCAAGTCCACCAAGCTGGTTCATGTCCCTTGTTCCAGCGGCGTGCTGCACTGAACCGGCAGTGAGAAAGAGGCCGCCCTTGAAGAATCCGTGATTCAGGCAGTGCAGCAGTCCCGCAGTAATCGCCAGGGGGGTTCCGATGCCGATCCCCATCATCATGTAGCCGATCTGGCTCACGGTTGAGTAGGCGAGCATCCGCTTCAGATCGCTTTGCACCATGGCGTACATCACGCCCACCGCCATCGTCACTGTGCCAACCCAGACGACCGTCGTACCCCACGCCGACGGCCACGCTCCAAAGCTGTGCATGCGCGCCGCCAGGTAGACGCCTGCCTTCACGTAGCAAGCTGCATGCAGAAGGGCGCTCACGGGAGTCGGCGCGGCCATCGCTTCAGGAATCCATGTGTGCAGCGGAACCTGCACTGACTTCGCCACCAGCGCTACCAGCATCAGCACGAAGACGCCGGAGGTGAACGCCTGCGCAACCTTTGGGTCAGTCCACAACGCGCTGCCAGTGCGGTGATAGATGGTAAGAATGGCAGCCAGCAGTCCGTAACCCGCGATGTGCGTCATCAGCAGCACCTTGCGCGCGCCCTTCACGGCTTCAGGATTCGCATACCAGAATCCCACCAGCGAGAACGAGCAAAGGCCCACCACCTCCCAGCAACCGTAAAAGACAAAGAGATTCGCGCTGTAAACAAGCCCTACAAATCCGGCAATGAAGATCAGCATCGTCGTGTAGAAGCGCGAAGCAGCCTTGTCGTGCGCCATGTACCCGACTGAATAGAGCAGCACGAAACCGCCAATGCTCGTTCCCATCAGCGCGAACAGCACGCTCAGCGCATCGACGTGAATGGCAAAGGCTGACGGCAGATTCCACTGCTGGGCAGTGAAGTCAATGGACTGGCCGGCGAAGACGTGCGGTGCTGTGCCGATAACCGCCAGAAGCGAGGGAAGGCAGAAAAGAACGGCGAGGATACCTTTGGCTTTTGCCGAGCAAAGGCGCGCCACCAGAAGCTGAAGAATGGCACCTAACAGCAACGAGCACGGCGCAACCAGGATCAGGGTTACGGCTGTCATGCTTCGAATGTTAGGTTCGTGTCTACTGCTTTGATGTGATGTGCTTCACATCGGGCCCCCGGCCTCGACCCTGACATGGGCTATGTACTGCAATGCGGGATTTCTGGCGTAACCTATTGCCGTAGACCCAATTAGGTACCAGCAAGTCTCCTCCGCTGAAACAAACTTCAGTCGAATTTAACCGGCCGTTGCCCACTCCGACTTGATCGTCGGCGGGTGCAGCAATGTCTGAAGCACCACACAGTACTGTTCCGTTTTCTCCCGTAGTCCCTGCAGCTGCTCTGGAGTGGCGTTGGGCGCATCAATCTCGAACTTCACCCGCATCTCGCTGAACCCGACAGACACGTCTTTTGAAATCCCGAGCGTCCCGCTCAGATCCATGTCGCCATCCACCGTCACCGCGATGTGCCGAGTTTCGATCCCCATTGCTATCGCTACCAACTGGCATGTGAGTTGAGCGCAAGCCGCAAGCGCTCCAAGCAGCAAGTCTCCCGAGCACGCTGCAGTGCCTGACCCACCCACTCCCGTATGCGCTTCCGCCTGGTAGATCGCGCGTCCAATGTCCACGGAACACGACAGCGGCGTATTCGTCTCGCCGCCTTTCGCAGTTAACGTGATGCGCGAACTCTGCGGATCGGCACGGTACTGCGCCTTGAATGGTTTCTGCAATGACCTGATATCGACGACTTCTTTGCTCACTACTCCCCCTGGATAAAGACTCTTGTCTACCAATCTCGAAATGCGCCTACACCCCAAACCGCTCCCGGTACTCGGTTGGCGAAATCCCCGTGTGCCGCTGAAACAGGGAACGGAAAAAAGCCACATCCTGATATCCCACTGCGAAGCTGATCTCCTGCATCGAGCGGTGATTGCTCTCCAGCATCCTTTTCGCTGCCGCGACCCGAAGTTTCTGCAAATAGATCAGAGGACTATCGCCCGTCGCCTGCTTGAACCTGCGCACAAAATTCCGCACGCTCATACCAACACGTTCTGCCGGATCGTCCAGTGCGAAAGTCTTTGCAAAATTCCTGTGAATCCAATCCTGCGCTTTCGAGATCACGTCATCGGTATGATCCGTTTTGAGTGGAACGATCGCAAACCCCGCCTGCCACGCCCGCGGCATCTCGATCAACAACGCCTTTGAGGTCTGAACCGCAACTTCACGCCCGCAGAATCGTTCCACAAGGTAAATCGCCAGGTCCAGCGATGCGTTCACTCCGCCGCCGCAGTAGAAACCGCGATCTTCTGTCACCATCAGCTCAGGCATCCACTTCACGCGCGGGTATTTCTCGCGGAAACGCTCTGCCAATCCCCAATGCGTCGTGGCGCGCTTATCATCCAGTAGTCCAGCTGCCGCGACAAGGCCGACACCCGAGCACACGCTTGCAATCGCAACTCCGTGCGTGCTGCGCCGCTTCAGCCACGGCGCAATCGCCGCATTTCGTTCCAGCACATCGTCGATACTCACCCCGGTCGTCGGAACGAAGATAAGATCGGTCTTCCCGACGTCTTTCAACGCAACATTCGGCGTGATTTGTATTCCGCCGTCGCAGGTCACCGGCCCGCCATCGGCCGACGCAGTTGTCACGCGAAAAGAAGGTTCAATCCTGGCGCCCGTCAGCGCGTTCCACAGCGAGCCTGCATGGCGGAACACTTCCATCGGCCCGATCGCTGTTGACGAAAACATCTGGTCCAGCAAAAGGACTGTGATCTCTTTCATGTTGTCTTCCTCAGTTGGGTGGACAAAGGCCTGGGACGGGATCAGCAGGGAAGTGGCCTAAGAACCTACTTACAATGGCATATCTGCCATCTTGTCGCAAGAGCGTTTGTGACCGAATCTTGAGTCATCCCCTGGATCTGCTTCAGCAGATTCTGTAAGAGAGGTTTGTTCAAAATGACAACAGCACAGGAAACCTGCACCATCATCAACGGCGTCAACGTCGATGGTCTCAACGCGACCATCGAAGCAGTCAAGGCGACGCCCGAAATCGCAAAATTCAGATTTAATGTCAGGAACAAGTGGAAGGATGGAGGGCAGAACGCCTCAACAGTCAATGAGTTCTACGGTGCTGGCCAGGAGCAAGCTCGCTCCCAGCCCTTTGTTCTCGAAGCTGATGAGCCGGTAATTCTGCTTGGGAAAGACAATGCGGCAAATCCCGCGGAATATCTGCTGCACGCCCTCGCTTCTTGCCTCACCAGCGCGATGGTCTATCACGCCGCCGCGCGCGGCGTTCAAATCGAGGCAGTCGAATCTTCCATCGAAGGAAATCTCGACGCGCGAGGACTCCTTAATCTCGACAACAAAGTGCGACCGGGCTACCAGGGCATTCGCGTCAACTTCAAGGTTAAGGCAGATGTCCCGGATGAACAGCTTCAGGAAATCGCTCAACTTGGTCCGCGTTTCTCTCCCGTCTTCGATTCGGTGACGAATGGCGTGCCCGTCTCGTTCAGCGCGGAACGACTCTAGCTCACTCCTCCCGATCACGACAGCGTTTTTTTAACGCCGGCGAGCGCACGACCATCGCTACGAAAGCAGTCGTGTGCTCAACCGGGAGGAAAATTACACCAATCGCAAGCAGGAAGTCAGCATTGGAAGGAGTAAGAATATGTCACGTATCAGCTACATGCTCTGCGGCGTTGCGAAGGTCGTACTTGCGTTGCCGGTTCTCATCTGCTTTACCTCTGCATCACATGCTGCCGCCGAGGATCCATCCCACGAAGCGCATCACGCTTCAGCGCAGCTTGTTCAAGATGTGCGCAGGGCCACTGAAAAGTACCTCGACGTCAACAACGCCGTTGGCTACGGCCCAGCTTTTGGATGCGTTACCGGACCGGATCACGGAGCCATGGGCATCCACTACGTCAATGGCCCTCTCGTCGGTGATGGCAAAATCGAGCTCGAATATCCCGAGGCCCTGATCTATGAGCCAGTAGGAAACGCCCGAAAACTCGTCGGCGTCGAGTACATCGTCGATGCGGCTACGTGGATGAAGAACCACACAGCGCCACCTACCCTCGACGGACAGGACTTCCAGTTCGTCGCCGCACCGAACCGCTTCCAGCTCGCCGACTTCTTCGAGCTCCACGTCTGGGCGTGGCGCGATAACCCCAACGGCGCCTTCGTCGACTGGAACAACAAAGTCACTTGCGAAAAATTGCACGTAGAAGAAGAGTAGCCACTCTTCTCTTCGCGATGTCCCGCGTCGAACTGATCCCGGCGCGGGACATCGTCTTTTTGTCGTCCATCAGAACCAGCGCTTGATCTTGAAGTAAATCAGAATCGTGAGCGTCGAAACTGCCATCAACGCCACCGCATAGTCAGTGCCGTGCGGATCGTTCGCCCACGGCAACTTCAGGTTCATGCCGAAGAATCCGGTGATGATCACCAGGGGCAGCGCCACCGTTCCCCAGATGGTCAATACCTTCATCACCTCGTTGGTCCGGTTCGCGACCGCTGACAAATAGATATCCAGCGCACCCGACAACAGGTCCCGGTAGCTCTCAATCATGTCGACCGTGCGAATGATGTGGTCGTACACATCGCGGAAGTATGGATCGAGGTCGTCGCTGAGCAGGCCCTTTTCCTTCCGGATCAGGGCATTCACGACTTCTCGCATCCCGGCAGCCACGCGGCGAAACTCGATCAACTTCCGCTTCAGCGCAAAGATGCGTGCCAGCGTCTCCGGATCGGGCTGCTCCAGCACGACATCCTCAATCTCTGAGATTTCATCCGCCAGTTTGTCGAGCACTGGCTGGTACCCATCCACGATCTGGTCAACGATCATGTAGAAGAGTCGGTCGAGACGATCTGTCTTTTCCTCCGAAGCGCGAGCCTTCACGCTTTCGATTACGACAGCGTCTGCGTTTCGCACAGAGATCAGGAAGTCTGACCCAAGAAACAGATCGATATCGTCGAACTCAAGCTCTGTTGTGTCATGGATGTGCTTCAGTACCGCAAAGATGTAGTGATCGTGCTCCTCGGTCTTAGGTCGTTGCGGACGATGCCGGCAGTCTTCAATCTGCAGCTCATGCAGCCCAAATCGTTGCGCCAGGTCATCGAGCTCTGAAGAAGCCGGATCGGCGACATCAAACCAATTGATATGGGAAAAGACAGGATCCATGAATGGCAATTCTAGAGCTTGGGAGCTTCTGAAAAGGAAATGACTTTGCTGGGTGCCCCATGTCTCCTGCAGTTGGAGACATGGGAAGCGAGGAGCCGAGTGCCGGGTGCCACGTCCTAGCTATGCTAGTGCGGGATCCAAGTTAGGCTAGTTGTGCTTCCCCTTCCACTCCGAATACGGTCCCTGGAAATCTTCAATTCCTTCCGGCCTGAAGTTCCACAACCGCGTCGCCACCTCATCGATCAGGTCGTGATCGTGTGTCACCAGCAGTACCGTGCCCTCATACCGCTGCAGCGCGATGTTCAGCGCGTTGATCGATTCCAGATCCAGGTGGTTCGTTGGCTCATCGAAGATAAGGATGTTCGGCTTTGTCAGGATCAGCTTGCAGAAGATAAGTCGCGCCTGCTCGCCGCCTGAAAGTGCCTTCGTCGGCTTCTCGCCCTCTTCGCCTGAGAAGAGCATCTGCCCAAGAATGCCGCGAATCTCTTCGACATGCGCATCCGGCTTCCAGCGATGCAGCCACTCATTCACCGTCAGTCCATGTTCGATCGTGGAGCCCACGTCTTGCGGAAAGTAGCCGATTTGTGCCTCATGTCCCCAGAACACGGCGCCGGAATCGAGGGTGAAATCCTTCTCGGCCAGCCCCGGATAATTCGCCAGCAGGCTCTTCAGCAGAGTCGTCTTGCCAGCGCCGTTACGTCCCATCAGGCAGACCTTTTCGCCACGCAGCACGTTCGAAGTGAAGCCGTCGATCACCTTCAGGTCGTCGTAAAGTTTCGTCAAGTGCTTGAACTCAAGAACGTGCTTACCGCTCGGCCTCACCTGGTCGAACTTGATGAACGGACGCTGAATGTTCGATCGTGCCAACTCGTTCGTCTGCAGCCGTTCCACTTCCTTGCGTCGGCTAGTCACCTGCGATGAACGTGTACCGGCCGCGAACCGCGCGATGAATTCATTCAGCTGGGCAATCTTCTTTTCGCGCTGAGCATTCTGTGACTCGAGCGTCGACCGAATCTGCGTCTTCGCCATCACCATCTCGTCGTATCCGCCCGTATAGGTGATGATCGTCTGGTAATCGATGTCGGCCGTGTGTGTCGTCACGCTGTTCAGGAAATGCCGGTCATGCGAAATCGCAATCAGAGTTCCGTCATACTGATTTAGGAAATCCTGCAGCCAGTGCACGGAGTCGAGATCCAGATAGTTCGTCGGCTCGTCCAGCAGCAGAGCTTCAGGCTTGCCGAATAGTGCCTGTGCCAGCAGCACACGAACCTTTTGCCCACCCTGCAGTTCGCCCATCTTGCGGCCATGCAGATCTTCGCGGATGTCCAAGCCATCCAGCAGCACCGCGGCATCGCTCTCGGCGGTATAGCCGTCCTCGTCGCCGATGACGCCTTCCAGTTCGCCCAGCCGCATGCCGTCTTCGTCGGTCATCTCGGCTTTCTCGTAGATTCTGTCGCGCTCTTCGAGCGCTGCCCACAACGGCTTGTTGCCCATGATCACGGTGTCGATCACGCGATAGTTATCGAAGGCGAACTGATCCTGCCGCAGCACTCCCAGTTTGCGCGGACGCACCACGTTGCCCTTCTGCGCCTCAAGCTCCCCGGTAAGGACCTTCATAAACGTCGACTTGCCGGAGCCGTTCGGTCCCGTCAGTCCATAACGCCGCCCTGGCGTAAATGTCACACTTACGTCCTCGAAGAGCACCTTCGAGCCGTAACGCATCTCTACATTGCTTACACTCAGCATCTGTTTTCAGGTTCCTGTATCCGGACCGCACCGCGTCGGCGGCGCCATCGGCCCGTTCAATCTCAAAATGGCTCAGAGTTTTGGGGCTCGCGAATCAACCTGGCCCCGCAAGAACTGCTGCACTCCCAGTTTCTCACAATGCGATGCTGGCCGTGCCGACCCTCCATTTGTGTACCGCTGCACCCGCGAAGGCTGAGATATCGTTTACAGCTTCAAACTTCGAGCACACTCACATTTTCACTCTAGTAAAACCCTTTAGCTCATCATCCAAACTAATTCGATTTTCATGTGAACCTCATACCACCCTTATTCGTCGAACGCTATATCACGGCAACTTCGAAGCAAGTTGAAGAGTGTCTTGAATGCTGATCAATTGTGGAAGATGCTCCCTTGAGTGGTCCGGGCCGGTCTGTGCCTGTGGCCCGTTCGATAACGCAAACGACCCATAACATCCGTTAGCTTTTGGCTCGACAGCCGCTTCTGCCTCGTGTGGCCAGCGCGAGAATTAGCCCCTGTCAAAGCCACAGTTCCGAAAGATCAGACAAGAACACCCGGCGGGGCGCTACTCCCCTCTGCGGCTCACTCACGCTGCCTCGGTGCGGCGTATTTTGGCGTGCGCGAACCATCGTTCGCGTAGACGCCGGAGGTGTGCCTGCTCCGCCTTCACACCGGCTTCGAGGAACGACAGATTCCCGCAAGCCGGCCTTTCTAGGAGGACCAATGAAGTTCGCAAAGTACATGCTCAGCGTCGCAGTGCTGAGTCTCCTCTGCTCGGTATCAATATGGGCTCAGGAGAATGCTGAAATGAAGGGAACCGTCACCGATCCGTCTGGCGCCGTCGTTCCCGATGCCAACATCACCATCACTAATACCTCCACCGGAGAGATGAAGACCACCACCAGCAACGGTGCGGGTCTTTACGACTTTCCCAATCTCCATATCGGCACCTATAACCTCAAGGCCGACGCCAAGGGCTTCAATCCTGCCCAGACCAACGGCATCGTGATGAACGTTGCTTCTACGGTTCAGGAGAATGTCACGCTGACCGTCGGCGCCGGCGTTCAGACCGTCACCGTCGAAGCAGACGCCATGCATCTGCAGACGGAAACGAACGAAGTCAGCAACCTCATCACCGGCCAGCAGATTACGCAACTCGCCACTAACGGCCGCAATATGGTCTCGCTCACCACGCTGGGAACCGGCGTCTCTAACAACCTTGGTTCGTTCAACGGCGTCACCGCGCAGGGCAGCGGCTTCGGGCTCAGCTTTAATGGCATGCGTCCGGATCACAACGACTGGCTCATCGACGGCGGCGAAGCCTACGATCGTGGCAGCGGCGGCAAGTTCGACCTGATGCCTTCGCCCGATGCGCTCGCCGAGTTCCAGACCCTCAGCAGCAACTACAGCCCCGATTACGGAATCGCCTCTGGCGGCACCGTCACGATGGTCGTCAAATCGGGATCGAAGAATTTCCACGGCGCTCTCTGGGAGTTCAACCGCAACGACGCCTTCGACGCGGCCAACTACTTCGCCAAGCGGAACAACAGCCCTACGCCCGAACTCCGACTGAACATCTTCGGCGGCAACATCGGCGGCCCGGTCTTCATTCCCGGTATTTACCCGAAGGATCGGAGTAAGACCTTCTTCTTCGTCAACGAAGAGTGGCGTCGCTTCATCAACGGCGTCAATCCCAGTCCTGCAAACACTGTCCCGGCTGCGGATTTTCCAACCGCCGGTGCCGATCTCGCGTACACGCCTTGGGGTAAGGGAGCCACTCCTGTTGTCCCTGTCACCAGCGATCCCGCGAAGCTCGCAGTCTACGCACAAGATGGTCTTACTCCGGGACAGCCCTTCCCGGGGAATGTCATTCCCGCCAACCTCCTCGATCCCAACGCCGTGCTCTTCATGCAGACGGGCAACATTCCTAAACCAAACACCGGCACCGCCGACAACCCGCAATACATCGCATCTCCGAAGCAGCCCACCTATGTTCGGGAGGACGTGGTCCGCATCGATCATGACCTCAACCAGAAAATGCACCTGATGGGCCACTGGATGCACGACCAGATGTCACAGACCATCATCCCCACCATGTGGAGCGGTGACAGCTACGACACTATCGGCGATGTCTTCCAGAATCCGTCGTGGACCTCAGTCATCCAGCTTTCACAAACCCTCTCCCCCAACCTGCTGAACGAGACATCGCTCGACGTCAACGGCAACACCATCAACATCACACCCGTCTCCGCTGGTGGAGCCTCCTTCGTTCAGCCCGAGGGATGGAACGCCGGCAGCTTCTTCCAGGGCAATAACCCGCTCAACCGCCTGCCCCAGGTCAGCTTTGGTGCACCCCTCGGCACCACGTGGACTGAAATCTACTGGCCGTGGCACAACTCGTTTCTCGACTACCAGGTTCGCGACGACTTGACGTGGAACCACGGCAAGCACAGCTTCAAGGCAGGCTTCTCCTACATGCGCATCGACAAGAATCAGCAGCTTCAAGCCGATACGCAAGGCGACTACTCCTTCGGCACCGACTTCTCAGGAGATTCGTACCTCAACTTCCTCCTCGGATTCGCCGACAGCTACAGCCAGCTTCAGAGCCTGAATACCGAACACTGGCTCAATAACACCTACTCGTTCTATGGTCTCGATAACTGGCACGTCACTCCGCGGCTCACTCTCAACCTCGGATTTCGCTGGGATCTTTTGCCGCACGCATACGAGAAGAACAACCAGGTCGCAAATTTCGTGCCCAGCGACTACGACCCCACAGCCGCCGCCGTTCTCGACAACTCCGGCGCCATCTGCACTGCACCTTCGGCAAGCTGCCAGGCGGCCAGCCCAGCACTCACTACGTTCAACGGAGGCACGTTCTATCTGAATGGCATTCAACTCGCCGGCCAGAATGGCTTCCCCCGCGGCATCGTGAATAACAACTACTTCACACTCCAACCTCGCATCGGCTTTGCATGGGATGTCTTCGGATCTGGCAAAACAGTTCTTCGCGCCGGCTTCGGCCAGTTCTACGAGCGCATCCAGGGCAACGATATCTATGGCGCTGCCACTAACCCGCCGTTCGCTTATCACCCGTCAGCGAACGCGGTTTACTTCTCAAGCCCCACAACCAGCGCAATCACTGGGGGCACAGCCTCTACGCCGACCTTCCCGGCAAGCATGCAGAGCCTCAGCACCTACTATCCCAACCCCGCAACCGCGCAATACAGCCTGGGCATTCAACAGCAGGTCGCGCCGTCTGTCATCTTCGTAATGCAGTACGTCGGCTCAACAGGTTGGAATCAGTCTGACGAGCGCAACATCAACACGCTTCCCCTCGGTGACATTGCCGATCGTCAGGCAGTCGCCAACGGACTCACCAACGCAAACCTGCACCGTCCGTACCTTGGCTACTCCGGCATCACGCAGATCGAGAGCGCAACCAATCAGAACTACAACTCACTCCAGACCAGCTTCCGCTGGGACAACAAGCACAACCTGACCATGCAGTTTTCCTACACCTGGTCGCACGAGATCGATATCCAGAGCGGCGATCTCGGTTCCACCAACATCTCCGGCTCGGGCGGCACGGTCTCCAATCCGTTCGACATCCGCTACGATCGCGGCTCCGGTGTTCTCGACCGTCGTCACATCTTCAACGCGAACTACGACTACCGCCTGCCGTTCTGGCAGAAGAGCGGCAACTTCCTCCAACACGGGATTCTCGGTGGCTGGGAACTCTCCGGCGTGACCGTCGCGCAATCGGGTAGCCCCATCAATGTGACCTACTCACCCGACACCCTAGGTCTCGGGGGAGGCACCACCAACCGTCCCGACCGAATCGCCAACGCACACAATGGACCGAAGACTGTAGACCAGTGGTTCAACACCGATGCATTCGCGGCACCGTTGGCACCATGGGCTGGCGGCACCAACCAGGGCTTCGGCACATCTGGCAAAGACGCTGTTGTCGGCCCCGGCCTCTTCAACTGGAACCTCGCGCTCTTCAAGAGCATTCCATTCTCCGGCAAGGAGAATCCGCATCTTGAAATCCGCGTCGAGTCTTTCAACACCTTCAACCACACGCAATTCAACGGTGTCGATACCGGCTTCACCGATGGCAACTTCGGCCAGGTAACCAGCACCTACGATCCACGCGAACTGCAGTTCGGCGGCAAGTTCGTTTTCTAACTCAACGCACCCGAAGCAAACAAGGCGCGAAGGCCGATCAGCCCTCGCGCCTTTTCTCTTTGTCTTGAAGGGACACGACTCTAGTCGTGCCGTAGAACGCGGTTGAAATAAGTGCGCTTCAGCCCCTGAGGGATGTTTCCGTCCGACTTTGAAAAGCTCTGCGCAATAAATCTACGGAATTCCCAGCAGCTTATGTGTCTGCAGGCTCAGCCGCCATCTCGGGTGCGCCATGCAATACTGCAGCGCCCGTTGCGTATTCGCTTCCCGCTCCAAGCCATCCATTGGCTGCAGAAAGAAATTCCTGAACTCCAGCCCCTCAAACTTGTCCGGCATCGCGCTCGACTGCGGATACACCAGCTTCAACTCATCGCCTGAAGTCTGAACCAAAGTCGCCCCAGCCTTCGGACTCACGCAGATCCAGTCCAATCCCGCAGGCGCCGCGACAGTCCCGTTCGTCTCAACCGCAATCTCAAAATTATGCACATGCAGCACATCGATCAGCTCGCGATCCAGCTGCAGCAGAGGCTCGCCTCCCGTACAAACGACAAATCGCGTTCCAGCGGGATGTTCCTGCGGCCACTGCGCGGCGATCGCCTCGGCCAGGTCTTCCGCCGTCTCGAACCGACCGCCTCCCGGCCCATTCACGCCGACAAAATCCGTATCGCAAAACTGACACACTGCCGACGCGCGATCGCTCTCACGCCCCGACCACAAGTTGCATCCCGCAAACCTGCAGAACACCGCCGCGCGCCCCGTCTGTGCGCCTTCGCCTTGTAGCGTATAAAAGATTTCCTTAACGGCGTAGCTCATCGCGCTGGGTAGGGAAGGGGATCGTCAATTCCGTTCTCCCTGAATCCCTTCCTCCGCAGCAGACACGAGTCGCACTGCCCGCACGGCTTCCCATCCGGCGCGGGATCGTAGCAACTGCTCGTCAGGCTGTAATCAACCCCAAGTTCCATCCCTCTTTTGATGATCTGCGCCTTCGTCAGATGCATTAGCGGAGCATGAATGGTGAGTCTCTGTCGCCCTTCCACTCCCGCCTTTGTCGCCAGGTTCGCCATCTCCTCGTAGGCTCGGATGTACTCCGGCCGGCAATCGGGATACCCGCTGTAATCCAGCGCATTCACTCCGATGTAAATGTCCTGCGATCCCAGCACTTCCGCCCACGCCAGCGCAAACGAAAGGAAGATGGTATTTCGAGCCGGCACATACGTGATCGGGATTCCATGCTCCATCTCATCGCTGCTTCGGCCCTTCGGAACCTCGATATCGTCCGTCAGCGCCGACCCGCCAAATGCCCTCAGGTCAATATTCACCACACGATGTTGAGCCACACTCAAAGAATTGGCTACCCGGCGCGCCGCTTCCAGTTCAAAGCTGTGTCGCTGCCCATACGAGAACGACAGCGCGTTCACCGCGAATCCCTCGCTGGCAGCAATCGACGCGACTGTCGCCGAGTCCAGGCCCCCGCTCAGCAGCACGACCGCTTGTTTTTTTGGTGCGGCAATAGACATTTCCATTGATGGTAAAGCCAAGTTGGCCTCAGAATGAAATCCCGCGGCCTTCTCCGAGTGCAGCTACTTTTCCCCTGCATCTCATTTCTCAAGCTGCTGGAACTTTCCGGTCCCGCTCGCAGCCCCTTCCGACCGCCAAGCCAAGACTTCCCGGAGGTCATCGCGTGCGAAACTCCCTTTCCGCCGCCCTGCTATCGTTATCCCTCACATCTGCCCTAATCACAATGGCTCGGAGTCAGGCGCAGCCGCCGGAGACAAACCCATCCTCACCCGCAAAAGCGGCAACTGCCAGTAGGGCACCAATTCAGGATGCCATCGCTTCTCTTCAGACGCTTCTCGACCAAACCCGCAGGACCGGAGACCGCAAAGCAGAAGCAAATATCCTCGGCGCAGTAGCCATCTCCTATAACGCGAGCCACCAGCAGCAGAAAGCCGTCGAGCAGTACCAGGCTGCGCGTGCGATCTGGCATGAGTTAGGCGACCGCGAACACGAGGCGACAACCGTCGCGCACACTGGCGATGTTTACCGCGACTGGGGTTTCCCCGAGCAGGCCAATCGCTACTACCGCGATGCGCTCGCTCTGTACCCTTCAACCGACAAGGCCGGTCGTGGCGCCACGCTCAACAATCTGGGCCTGACCTGGTTCTTCCTCAATAACAGGAAGAAGTGCATCGATACTCTGAACGAATCACTCACAATTTTTCGCGAACTCCAGGACCGCCGAGGCGAAGCCCTCGCCCTTGTCAATCTGGGAGCGGCATACACCCTCCTCGCAAACGACCCACTCAAAGCCATTGGGCTATTGCAGGAAGCAATCACCAAGCTCGAACTCATCAACGACAGGGATTCAGAGGCCGCCGCGCTCGACAAAATTGGTGTCGCATGGCACAACATGGGCAAGTCTGAGATGGCAGGACTGAGCTTTCAACACGCAATTGAACTCTTCCATGCAGCCGGCGACGCCCAGGGCGAAGCAGCCGTGCGGAAACATATGCGAATCCTCGGTGAACAGCAGACCCAGGCTTCCTCCCGATAGACCGCCGGTCAATTCGATCGAGCCTCAATAACCCAAGCGCGTAGCCCCACACCTTAGAATGGGACTCGCACGCCTACGCCATGAAGATCTTCGTCACCGGCGCAACCGGGTTCGTCGGCCACCACGTTGCCAAAGCTCTCGCTGAACAGGGCGCCAACCTGCGCCTGCTTGTCCGTGCATCCAGCAAGCTCTCGAACTTGGAAGGCATCTCTGGCGACACCGTCGTTGGAGACCTCAGTAAACCGGACACCTACGCGCCGGCCCTTCAGGGTTGCGATGCCGTGCTGCATGTCGCCGCCGACTACCGCTTGTGGATTCGCGATCCCGACACGATGTATCGAGCCAACGTCGACGGCACCCGCGACTTGCTCAAACTCGCTCGCGAAGCCCGCGTTCGCCGCGTCGTCTACACCTCTTCCGTTGCGACCATGGCTTTTCGCACCGACGGCATCGTCGTCAACGAGGACACACCGGTTTCCATCAGCGACATGGTCGGCCACTACAAGCGCTCCAAGTTCCTCGCCGAGCAGCAGGCCATCGCAGCAGCCAAAGACGGCCAGCAGGTCATCATCCTCAATCCGACAACACCTATCGGTCCCAACGACTCGAAGCCCACGCCTACTGGCCGCATCTTTGTCGATTTCCTCAATCACAAATTTCCCGCCTACGTCGACACCGGCCTTAACCTCGTCGACGTCTCGGAGATTGCCCGCATCCACGTTGCCGCACTCAAGGTCGGCAAGCCCGGCCGACGCTACATCCTCGGCGGTGAGAACCTCACCCTCAAGCAGATCCTCGACAAGATGTCGGCCATCACCGGCATTCCTTCGCCAACCACCAGAATCCCCTTCGGCATTGCCGCCACCTACGCCTTCTTCGAAGAGTGGATCACCGGGCGCATCCGCGGTAAAGAGCCCCGTGCAACCCTCGAAGAAGTCCGTATGGGTCGCAAGAAGATGTTCGCCTCCAGCGCCCGCGCTCAGCAGGAACTGGGCTTCAAAATACTTCCTGTCTACCCCGCCATGCGCGCCGCCATCGACTGGTTCCGCTCCAACGGCTACGCACAATGAAAAAAATCCTATTCAGGGCTGCAGCATCCCAAACCAGATGACCCGAGTCGCCATCATTGCCGCCATGCCCGGCGAACTGAAGCCCCTCGTGCGAGGCTGGCCTCACTCGACCCGCGGCAACATCCGCTTCTGGGCCCTGAGAAACGAAGAAGAAGAATGGATCGCTGCCTGTGCCGGCGCAGGACTCGATGCGGCGACTCGCGCCTTTGCCGGAATCGAAGACGGCGGGCCGATCGACCTCGTTCTCTCCATCGGCTGGGCAGGTGCACTCACCGCCGAGTGCAAAGCCGGAGAAGCCTACAACGCTGCCGGAGTCTACGACGCTCGCACCGGCGAACGCTTCAACTGCGATGCTGGAGCCGGCTCACAATGGCTTGTGACCAGCCCCCGTGTGGCCGACGAGGCTGAGAAGCGCCGTCTTGCCTCCACCTACAAAGCCGCTCTCGTCGATATGGAGGCTGCAGGCATTGCCCGCCTCGCCGCCATGCGCGGCATTCCGTTCTACTGCATAAAGGGCGTCAGCGATCCTCTCGACGCCAAGCTCCCTGATTTCAATCGCTTCATCGACCGCTCCGGCCAGTTTCAGACTTCAAAGTTTGTTCTTTTTGCTCTCATGCGGCCATGGATATGGCCCGCGCTCATCCAGATGGGCGAAAATAGTAGGAAGGCTTCCCAGAGCATTGCGGAGCGGCTCCACGAACTTCTGAATGAATGAGGTCGAACCAACCCCGGATGGCCACCCAAACCACGAACGCTGAAAGCCATGTCGAGTCCCGCGTCCCTTCCACCATGCGTGCCGTCGTCTATCGCGCTATCAATGACATGCGCATCGAGACTGTTCCGGTACCCGCAATCGGTCCTGGAGAGCTGCTGGTAAAGATCGCCACTTGTGGAGTTTGCGGCACAGACTTAAAGAAAATTCACACAGGCTCCCATTCTGCTCCCCGCATCTTCGGTCACGAGATGTCCGGCACTATTGTCGCCGTCGGCAAAGGAGTCACCCGCTACAAGGGCGGCGAGCGCGTCGTGGTCCACCACCACGTTCCATGCGGTGAGTGCTACTACTGCCGCAAAGGCACTCCGGCTCAGTGCCCACTTTATAAGAAGGTCGGTGCAACCGCAGGCTTCGAGCCCTCGGGCGGGGGCTTTGCGGAGTATATTCGCGTGATGGACTGGGTGGCATCGAGCTGCGGCGTAGTCCCGATTCCCGACGATGTCCCTTTCGAACAGGCTGCCTTCGTCGAGCCGGTAAACACAGTCCTGAAAGGTGTGAAGATGCTCAATCTTCAGCCCGACGACACCGTCCTTGTGATCGGCCAGGGCCCAATCGGTCTCATGCATGCTGTGCTCGCCAGCCGGACCGGCGCCCGTGTACTTACATCTGACCTCTATCCCGAGCGACACGCCATCGCGGCCCAATACGGTCTAAAAGATCCCATTCACGCAGGCAGCGAAAACGTTGTAGAGTGCGTCCGTCAGAAGACAGATGGACGGGGAGCCGACGCGGTCATCATAGCCGTCGGCGGCAACGCGCTCATCAAGACCGCCACCGATGCTGCACGCTGCGGAGGCAAAGTGCTCTTCTTCGCGCAGACACAATATGGCGAAGCAACTTTTGATCCCGGGGTGGTTTGTATGGACGAGAAGACGCTTATGGGCTCCTACTCGTCTTCATTCGCGATTCTGGACGAGGTCACCGACCTCGTATTCAACGGCTACCGCAACGGATTCGATCTGACGCAGCTTGTCTCTCATCGTTTTCCGCTCGAGCAGGCCGTCGAGGCAATCGATGTAGCATCGCATCCCAAAGCCGACTCAATGAAGATCATGGTTGAGCCTGTCGCGGGTTCAGGGGCAGCGTAGGGGGAAACCGAATGCCCGGCTCCGTAAAAGATGTAATCAAACGCGTTCGACCTGCGGTTGGAACCGCGATCGAGGCTGGCCGCGCCACGGTCGAGACAGCCATCGAACACGGCAAGGCCACGGTGGAAGACGCGCTCCATCACGGCCGCGCCACGGTCGAGAGCGCTCTCCATCATGGCCGCGCCACAGTTGAAACTGCAATCCATCACGGCAAGGTCACGATGCAGGCCGCGATTTTGCATGGCCGCGAAGACATCCGCATCGAAAGTGTTCCCGTCCCCAAGGCAGAACCCGGCGAACTGATCGTGCAAGTGGGTGCAGCCCTCACATGCGGTACTGACCTGAAGGTTTTCCGCCGCGGCTACCACGCACGCATGATCGTTCCTCCTGCGCTCTTCGGACACGAACTCGCCGGCACCATCGTTGAAGCGGGAGCAGGCGTCACCGATTTCAAGTCGGGCGACCGCGTCGTCGCTCTCAATTCCGCACCGTGCGGCAAGTGCTACTTCTGCCAGCATAATCAGGAGAACCTCTGCGACGATCTGCTCTTCAACAATGGGGCCTACGCGGAGTTCATTCGCATCCCCTCACGAATCGTAGCCAAGAACACGCTGCGCGTTCCCGACCACGTACCCTTGGAACACGCCGCGCTCACTGAGCCTCTCGCCTGCGCAGTGCACGGATTTGAAGATTCGAAACCCTATCCCGACGCGACCGTCGCCATCATTGGCGGCGGCCCACTTGGCCTCATGATGCTGCACGTTGCTGCTCTCGCAGGATGCAAGACGATTGCTGTCGTCAAACACGACGGCCAGGTGGAGGCTGCTCGCCAGCTCGGCGCCACTCATGTCGTCCAGACGAGCAGCATACGCAAAGCGATTCGCGACACTCGCGCCCTTACACCCAATGACCGCGGCGTCGACATCGCAATCGAGGCAGTTGGGATTCCTGAAGCTTGGGAAGAAGCTGTCGAAATGGTTCGCAAGGGAGGCACAGTCAACTTCTTCGGCGGGTGCGCGGTCGGCACGCACGTCAACCTCGATACGAATCGCATCCACTACAGCGACATTACGCTGCGTGCGACCTTCCACCACACCCCTGCCATGTGCCGCAAAGCTCTTGATCTCATCGCCAGCGGCCGCTTCCAGGCCGGAGCCTTCATCACCGGCCGCGCCCATCTCTACGAACTCAATCGCGTCTTCGAAAAACTGATGAAGCGTTCAACAGAAATCAAAACCGCAATCGTCCCTTGATGATCAGTCCCTTCAAAGAGAGTCCCAACACAACGAGGCTGTCATCCTGAGCGCACGGGCCCCGAGCGTTTTCATCAGCTCGGGGGTGGTAAGCGAAGGATCTGCTTTTTGCAATTCCAATGAACGAACCCATGATCACAACCGCAGCTCCCAACCCGGCCACCGAAGAACTGCTCGCCCGCGGCTGGGCCGCCCTCCCCGCCAGCTACCGCTTTCCTGACAAAGCCCCGACCGTCGCAGAAGCTCGCGCCTGGTGCAGACACCTTGCCGAAACACACTACGAAAACTTCCATGTTGCCACCTGGTTCTTACCCGAGCGTCTGCGTCCGCACTTCCATGCCATCTACGCCTATTGCCGCGTCTCTGACGATTTAGGCGATGAAGTCGGCAACACCAAACAATCCCTAGCTCTCCTCGACCTCTGGGGCAGCGAGCTCGACGCCTGCTACGAAGGCCAAACACGTCATCCAGTATTCGTTGCGCTCGCCGAAACCATCTGCGCCTGCTCAATCCCCAAGGAGCCTTTCGCCGACCTTCTGACCGCTTTCAAACAAGACCAGGTAGTCACGCGCTACGCGTCCATGCAGGACGTTCTCGGCTACTGCCGCTACTCCGCGAACCCCGTTGGCCGGCTCGTCCTCTACACTTGCGGCTACGCTGACGAAGAGCGCTTCCGCCTCTCGGATGCCACCTGTTCCGCTCTCCAACTCGCCAACTTCTGGCAGGACATTCGCGTCGACTGGGCCAAGAACCGCGTGTACCTCCCGCAGGACGATATAAAGCGCTTCGACGTCTCCGACTCCACAATCGATCAGGGCATCGCCACTCCCGAATTCCGTGCTCTCCTCAAATACGAAGTGGACTATGCCCGAAGCCTCTTTCATCAGGGGCTTCCTCTCATCGGAATGGTCGATCGCGACCTCGCGGTCGATCTCGATCTCTTCAGCCGTGGTGGTCTCGAAATTCTCAACGCCATCGAGCACCAGGACTTTGACGTGCTCAGCTCACGGCCATCCATTGCAAAACGTACTAAACTGCAGCTTGCACTCCGCGCGGTGACCGGCAAATTCCTGCCGTTCCTCCGCCTGTCTAGATCAAAAGGCAAAGCTGCTTGACTTTCGCGACTACTCAGGGAATGACAAAAGCGATCTCGCTGGATGAGGCCTACGCGACCTGTCGCGCCATCGCCAGACGCGAAGCCAAAAATTTCTACTACGCCTTCGTCGCACTTCCTGAGCCGCGCCGCAATGCAATCTGTGCCATCTACGCCTTCATGCGTAAGGCGGATGACCTTTCTGACGATGAGAGCCTCTCGCGCGAAAAGCGCCGCCAAAATCTCGAGCAATGGCAGTCAGCCTGGCACGCAGCCGCCGCCGGTACAGCCACAAGCGATCCGGTCTTCATCGCAGTCCGCGATGCAATCCAGCGCTATAACATCCCGCTCAGCCTTCTCGATGAACTCATCGCAGGCACCACATCTGACCTCAAATCAAGTCCCGCCGACGCACCCGACACTTACTCGACCTTCGCCGACCTTTATCAATACTGCTATCTCGTTGCTTCCGTCGTCGGCCTCGTCTGCATTCGCATCTTCGGCTACACCGACCCCGCCGCAGAAAACCTCGCCGAAGAAACCGGCGTCGCCTTTCAACTCACCAACATCCTGCGCGACGTCTCAGAAGATGCGGAGCGAGGCCGTGTCTATCTGCCTCTTGAAGATCTCGCAGCACACAACGTCACGCTCGACTCAATGCTCCATCGGACCGCGACTTCACCGCCCACTCCCAGCGAGCGCGATCTTCTCACCGAAATCGGACGGCGCGCAGAAGCATATTACACCTCCGCCGACAAACTTCTTCCCCTGATCAACAGCGAGAGCCGCCCTGCATTATGGGTGCTCGTCTCCATTTATCACGCGCTGCTCCGCCGCATTGAGAGCGCGAACTACGACGTGTTTTCGAAGAGAGCCAGCGTTCCAACCGTGCAGAAAGTTGGAATACTCTGTGTTGGAATGACGAGGATGGTCTTAGCTAGATTCTTCGGCTGAACATATTGCAATATGATGACAACCTCCAGGTTCGTCGTTTGGCATAACTAAAATGTGTCGGCTCAAAGACAGTTCAGACCGGAGGCTTCAGTCTCTGAGGACGATTTGCAAGACGGTTCAAGCCAACTCGAAATGCCCACCGTCACCGTAATCGGTGGCGGAGTCGCCGGCATGAGCGCAGCCTGCGCTCTTGCCGAAGCCGGCTATCGTGTGCAGCTTGTTGAACGCCGCGGGTATCTCGGCGGCCGCGCATCCTCCTACCTCCATCCCGGTGTTGACGAAGTCATCGATAATTGCCAGCACGTGCTCTTCGGCTGCTGCACCAATCTGCTCTCGTTCTATCGTCGCATCAGAGTCGAAAAGAAAATTCACTGGACCAGCGAAATGACGATGATTGAGCCCGGTGGTCGCCGCTCTCAGCTCGGTCCGTCATCGTGGCTTCCCGCTCCACTTCACGGAACACCGAAGCTCCTCTCCGCGTCAGCCTTCACCACATCCGACAAGCTGGCCCTCTCTCGCGCATTTAGCGCCATGATGAAGCCCATTTCCGCAGACAGCACCGAGTCGCTCGCCGAATGGCTCCGCCGTCACAATCAGACACCGGGCGCCATCGAGCGCTTCTGGCGTCTCGTTATCGCCAGTGCTCTCAATGCCGACCTCGACGCCATCGCCGTACCCTATGCAGCCAAAGTCATCCGTGAGCTCTTCATGAACTCTGCAGAGGCGGGAGCCATGGGAATGAGTTCAGTCCCTCTCAGCGATCTCTACGGCTCTGCAAAGTCTTTCCTTGAAGAACGCGGCTCCGTGATTCATCTCAACACCAACGTTGAATCTGCGGAGTGGAACAAAGCCGCCTCCGAGTGGTCTGTTCAAACGCGCACAGGTACGCTTGTCTCTAATTTCCTTGTCATCGCTCTGCCGTTTGAAGCCATGCAGAAGCTGCTGCCTCATATGCCGCACGCGCCTCACTACGAAGAACTCGCGCGACAGACCGACTCCCTTACCCACTGGCCTATCTGCAGCGTTCATCTATGGTTCGACCGGCAGATTACCGACCTGCCGCATGCAGTTCTGCTCGATCGAGAAATTCACTGGATGTACAACAAGAGCGTCCTGCAGCCGTACCGTCAGCATAAAGGCAGCTATCTCGAACTCGTGCAGTCCGCTTCGCGCGCCTTCGCAGCCCGCGAGCGCAACGAAGCCATCAATCAGGCTCTCGCTGAACTTGCTGAATTCTTTCCTCAGGTGAGAGAAGCGAAGCTCGAGAAAGTCGCGCTCATCAAAGAAGTCCGCGCTACTTTCGGCGTGCCTCCCGGCATCGATCAAATTCGCCCAAGTGCAAAGTCCCCGTGGCCCAAATGCTTTCTCGCCGGCGACTGGATCGCCACCGGCTGGCCTTCCACGATGGAAAGCGCCGCCCGTTCCGGTCACATCGCTGCCGATGAACTCTGCGCCCAATCCGGCGGCATGCGCAGATTCCTCGCCCCCGACCTGAAGCCGCAAGGCCTGATGAAGCTACTCTCTCGTTCGAGTGAGTAAGAGGCGAAATGCCGGTGCCCCATCCAAGCTTTCCTTGGGTGGGAAGCGAAAAACTTCTCAATGTGCCAGAAAATAAACTCCAACGCACACCAGCCCCGCTGAGATCCATCGCCGCCGGTCCACGTTCTCATGCAGAAAGATTTTTCCTGCAATCGCATTTGTAATCAGCGTCAGCGAAGCCGACGCCGGCGCCGCGAGGCTGAGGCTCAGATGATTGAGCGCGAACAACAGCGAGAAGAACGAAAGCGCGAGAAAAAATACTCCTGCGAAGAGCAGAGGACTCGTAACCACTGCCCTGATCGCGCCTTTCATCCCCGATCTTGCACGAATTTCGTCCAGGTCCCCAACCGACTTCATTGCTGCAGCCGTCAGCACCTCTCCCGCCGTTGACGTCACCACAACCGCGGCGATCATTCCCGCTGCCGCCCAGGCTCCCGTATGCGCCGGAGTCATTGCGCTCGTCCTTCCGCGATCTCCTGATCGGAGGCCTCAGTCGGAGGCCGCTCGGTCAACGACGGCCCTTGGGTTACAAATCCCACTCCAACGGTGATGAGCACGATCCCCGCCCACCGCTGCCACGAGATCGTCTCATGCAGCCAGAACCGCGCGAATAGAGCTACAATCACGTTTCCGAATGCCGTTGCCGGCAGAACATAGGTGAGGTCGGCCCACGACAAAGCCGTAAGGTAGCTGGCGAAGAATCCAATCAACAGGACGATCCCCGCACCGATCCACGGCGTGAATATCGCATCGATCAGCGACATCGGATGCGTCAGCGAAATCGGAGGTAGGGAAGTCATTCCCCTCGAGAGACACGTGTCGCCCAGCGGAGCGCCCAGCGCCACCAATCCCAGAATCATGTACTGCCGCGGCGTAGGCCGAATGTGCGCCATCTTCCTCGATCAACTCCTACTCGCAGCCGGAAATGAAGAAGGGCGGAATCCGCTGCGGCGGTCCCGCCCTTGAACTATCGCTACGTTGTTCCTATGCGCTCGCTGCCGCGCCGGCTGGTGGCTGCTGCTTGCTGCGCGCTTCCTTCACCATCTTGTTGCGCTCTGCGCGAAGCTTCAGAAACGCCTTTGCCTCGACATAGAGTCTCGGCACGTCGCGGTTCACAATTGCCTTCCAGATCACGCGGAAAGCTGCCTTCGGACGGAAGTAGTACTCGTCGTAGAAGCGGTGCACCATCTCCATCACGTAGTCGACCGGCAGCCCAGGATATTCGATGTGCGCCATCTGGTGTCCGCCGCCGTCTTCCATCTTCTCGTTCGTGATGTAACCACCGGCCTTCGCGAACTCGTAGAACTCCGTGCCTGGATAAGCGTGCGCGATTGAAACCTGGATCGTCTCGCAGTCCAGCGTCTTCGCAAAGTTGATCGTGTTGCGAATCGACTCCTTCGTCTCGCCCGGCAGCCCGAGAATAAAGTCTCCGTGAATCACCAGCCCGAGGTCGTTGCAGTCTTTTGCAAACGCACGTGCCCGCTCAACCGTAGCGCCCTTCTTGATGTTCTTCAGAATCTGCGGATCGCCCGACTCGAATCCCACGATCAACAGCCGGCAGCCTGCTTCCTTCATGGCCTTCAGCGTTTCGCGCTCCGTGGTCACGCGCGACGTGCAGCTCCACGTGATTCCAAGCGGCTTTAGCTTCGCGCACAGCTCGATTGTCCGCGCTTTCTGAATATTGAACGTGTCGTCGTCGAAGAAGAACTCTTTCACATGCGGGAAGTTTTCCTTCGCCCACTTCAACTCCGCAGCAACGTCATCGGTCGAACGCTTCCGCCATGCATGGCCGCTCAGCGTCTGTGGCCACAGGCAGAAGGTGCACTGCGCCGGGCATCCACGGGTTGAATAAAGCGCGATATAAGGATGCAACAGGAAGGGAACGTTGTACTTGGTTACATCCAGGTCCCGCTTGTAGATCTTCGTCGCCCACGGCATCGCATCCAGATCTTCCACCTGGGGCCGATCGGGATTATGGAAGATTTTGCCGTTTTCCTTGTAGCTGATTCCCAGAATCTCGTTGCGCGGCTTCCCATTCGCATACTCCACGATCGAGTAGTCGAACTCGCGCCGGCAGATGAAATCCAGAACCGCGCACTCATTCAGCGCGCGATCAGGATCGGTCGTAACAGGAGGTCCCACAAACGCAATGCGAATCGAAGGATTCGCCGACTTGATGGCCTCAGCCAGCCTCTGATCGCCCTCCCAGCCCACCGTGGAGGTGAACAGCACAAGGAACTCATAGTCCTTGCAGATGTTGATCGTCTCTTCCGCCGAAACATGGTGCGGCGGAGCATCCAGCAGGCGAGAACCTTCCAGCAAACCAGCAGGATAAGTCAGCCAGACGGGATACCAGTACGACTCAATCTCGCGCGTTGCAGGCCAGCGCGAGCTTGCGCCACCGTCGAAGTTTTCGAACGAAGGCGGGTTCAGGAGAAGTGTTTTCAGGGGCATAGCCATCACTCCAATTTTACCATTTGGGATGATTTCTCACCCCCTGCACTGTGTATTCAGGTGGTTACACAGCGTCAACTACTGCCATTGCAAGTACTTGGTCCGGAAGGCTAGAGCCTTCACTTCCCACGCAATTCTTTCAGCCAGTCATCCATGTGGCCCAGGGCCCGCAGCAGGTTCAGCCGTGCCTTAGCCAGGTCGAATCCCGCCTCGCGCGCGTCTTCCACCTTCTGCCGCTCATCGATCCGCGCCAGTTGCTCTGCCTTTGGACTTGCCTGCGGTTGCGATCCCGGCCCCGATCCAGAGCCGTTGCCAACCTCCAACTGCGCAATCACCGTGGTGAGCTGCTCGCTCGATATCTGTTGCTTAAGGCTTGCGATCTCCGCTTGCGCATCCAGTTCCGCGATTCCCGCGCTCGCCTGCACGACTGCAATATCATTCTGCTTCTGCGCCTGTTCAGCCTCAACCTTCGATCGCAATGCATCCGCCGCCGACTCCCGGGCGCGCGCATAGCGCAACATATCAAACAGTGGGATCTGCACCGAAATCCCCGATGCGAAGTTATTTGCAGGGAGCGGCTTTGCAAAGAATGTATTTACGTCATTCAGGATCGTCGTGTTTCGGTTGTACTGGACGAAGAACCTTAGTTCAGGCAGGTAGTTCGCCTCGCGGTCTCCTTTAGCCTGGGTCCCCTTCGAGAGAGCAACAAAATTCGCCGCCTGCACACCATGCAGCGGCGTTGATTCCAGACCATGAACCTGGGGAATCTCCGGAATGCTTGAGTGGTCGATTTTGATCGAACCTAACGGGAGTCCGGTCAGCACCGAGAGCTGCTTCTCCAGAACAGTTGAGCGCGACTGCAGATGAATCCTGTTCAGCTTGAGCTGCGCCGCTTGCAGCTTCGCCTGAAGCAGCTCGCTCGTCGGATCCACCCCGGCTTCAGTGCGCTGCCGTTCGATGTCGATGAGCTTGGCAGCAAAACTCTCTTGCTGAAGCGCATCTGCTAGTTGCTGATTAACCGTGTCGAGTTCGATGTAAGCGGTCGACGCATCCAGAGCGACCTGTTCCCGCGCATCTTTCAATCTGGCCTTCGATGCCTGCACTCCCAAATTGGCTGCGTCGATGTATCGCTTTTGCGGAATGCTGTACACCAGCGACTGCACTGTCGCACTCCAGATGGATGGGGGTTGTCCCGTAAAGCCGATCTCGGGAAACACAGGCAAGCCCGTCCCAAATCCAATAGATGGGATCAGCGCGTCCCTGCTCTCCCAGAGAACTGAGTTGGCTTTACTCACATCGGCCGTCGCAATTCGGACGGTCGTACTGTTCTTCTGAGCCAGGTCGACCACCGTTGCTATCGATACCTGAGAATGCGCCACACTCGTCGCCAAGAATAAAGAGGCAAGCGGCAAAAAGCGCAGCAGGCGAGACCAGCGTCGACAACTCAAAACGACAACCCCAATGCCGCCTTGTAGTCATGAGCGAGACTCAGCGCCGCAGCCTTCTCCTGTCGGGCGCCATCCTTGTCGCCAAGTTGCGCCTTTAGGCGGGCCAGCTTTGTGTGCGCCTGAAATGCCGGTGCTTCCTCGCTTTTGGGATAATTTGCCAGGTAGTCTTCCAGCATCTTCACTGCAAGTGCCAGGTTGCGCTTTCCCTTCATCAGCACCGCAGCGCCGTTGTACAAAGCCACACCCGCACCTTTGTCGTGCTGTGCCGACTTGTAACCGCTTTCCACCGCGCTCTGCATGTCGTCCCAGCGCTCTCGTTTGCGATAGAAACTCGCCAGCGTCATCCAGGCAAATGACGGATGCTGATTGTTCGTCGTGGCAAGCTTGTATTCCCGCTCTGCCGTCGCATAGTCCTTGCCGCTTTCGGCAATGCGGCCCAGCAGTATGTGTCCGCGCGCGACCTCAATCTTCTGTAGCTGCGAAACCAGTACTTGCGCCTTGTCGTTTCCGCCTCCCACAACTGACGGCGCTGAAGAGTAAAACTCCCCGAGATCCGACAACGCCTCTCCATCGCGTGGGTCAAGACTCGCAGCCTGTTCGAACTCCGCGCGTGCTCGCTTCGCCAGATTGAAAGCAGAGAGGAAGGAAACTGCGTCAGCCTTTTCACCCAGTGCTCGCGCCAACCACAGATGGTTTTGCGCGTTCTGCCCGTCCAGCCGCACTGCTGTGTCACACTCGTTCACGGCTTCATCCCAGCGCTCTTCAGTGAAAAACACCCGGCACCGAAGCAGATGAGCCTCGGCTGAATTGGGTATGCCTGTCAGCATTGAAAGCGCACGGTCAGCCTCACCCGCTTGCAGAGCGGCATCTGCCTGGGCCAACCCGCTTTTTGGCAGGTCTGCAGCCCTGGCCCAAACACTCACGCCCAGCACAAAAGTTGCGGCAAGTTTGTTCACTGCGCTCTCTTCACTGCATTTTTTGAATCGGCACATCCTCTTGCAGAGGCTGCCCCGAGGTTGTTCCTGTGGCGACCCACTCGCCATCTTTCAGTCCTGAGGTGATTGCAACCTGCGAGATGTTGATTGCTCCGGTCACCACAAATGTCTTCTTCAGTTCGTCGCCAACAATCCGATACACAAACGTCTTGCCGTTCTCTGACCGAAGCGCCTCGCGCGGAATACTCATCACGTCTGCCTGGCTTGAAGTCGTCACCGTCACCGTGACATTCGTGTTCGGCAGCAACTGCCCATCCGGATTGTCGTCGATATGGATCAGCGCTTCGCCAACTCTGCGCGTCTCATACTGCTCCACAGTCGAAGGCGTCCGCTCAATGTGCCCGTGCCAGACGACACCCTGTCGAGCGTCCCACTTGATCACTGCCTTCTGGCCGGATGCAAGACGTCCAATCTCCGGCTCGTCGAAGTACGCCCGCACACGGAGCTTGCCCAAATCCGCCATCTGCAGCAGCATCTTCCCTTGCTCAACGAACTCTGTCGCCTTCACATCGATGCTGTATACGGTGCCGGCCTTCGCAGCACGTACGGCAGTTTGCGCGAGAATCTGTTGTGCCGCTTGCCGGTTCGCCTCCGCATCTTGCAACGCCGCCTGAGCCCTGGCTAACTCCGACGGTGCGTAGCGGCTCTGCGAGCTTTGTTCAGCAGCGTGCAACCCCGCTTCGGCCGTGGCCAGTCGCTGTCTTGCCGACGCAACTTCGCTCGCCGACGCTGCCCCAGTCGAATTCAACTTTGTCAGCGCATCCAGATCGTGCTGAGCCTGATCGCGTTCCAGTTTGTTTCGCGCGATTTCTGCCGCACTGGCTTGCCGCTGCTCGAGAGTTCCATTCTGAGTAGTGGTCTCCAGCGCAGCCTGAGCCGTCTTCACGCCGCTTTCCGCCGCCGCCAGCTTCGCACGAGCCTCAACGTCATCCAACTGCATCAGCAGCTTGCCCGCCGGAACCTCATCCCCAGGCTGAACGTAAACGGCCTTCACCGTCGCCGACACAGGGCTATGAACCTCGACGTTGCCCTCCGGCTCCACTCTGCCGTTTGTCGCAATCGTGCTTTCCAGCGGTGCCTGCGACACCTGTGCGGCACGCACAGGCATGCGATCGCGCGTCAGAGAACGAACGACGACATATACCGCCACCAGGACAACAAACAGCCCCAACCACAACCATCGGCGGTTCAATTGCTTTCTTTCCGCTACCATACGGGCGACCAGAGTCAGTATATAAGACTCACGAATCGCTCCAGAGTCGCGGAAAGATGCATTTCGAAGTGTTCATCTTGGTGCCTCGTACAATAGAGACATGTCCCAGCAACCCCGCTACACCGACGATCACGCCAAGGCCGGGCTTGACTTCAAATTTCCCGAAATCGAGACCTGGCAGAACCAGTTTCCCGGCTATGAGATCGTCATCGACGATCCTGAGCTCACCTCTGTCTGCCCTAAGACGGGACTCCCCGATTTCGGCCACCTCACCATCCGCTACATGCCGCGCGCCCGCTGCCTCGAACTCAAATCGCTCAAGGAATATCTCTTCTGCTATCGCAACCTCGGCATCTTTCAGGAGAACATCGTCAACCAGGTCCTCGAAGATGTTGTGAAAGCCTGCGATCCCGTCTGGGCCATCGTCCGCGGAGAATTCCGCCCCCGCGGCGGCATCGCCACAAACGTAGAAGCCAAATGGCCAAGGCCTAAGGAGTGACGTGCAGGGTAAAGAGAAGGCGATCTTGGGAGCCGTCAATGCAGTCTGCGATTGATCGCAGCGCAACAAGAACCAATGCAATCCCGAATGTTGAGTTACAAGATCGACTGTCATCCTGAGCGCACGGGGTCCCAAGCGTCTTCTCAAGCTTGGGGGTGGTAAGCGAAGGATCTGCTGTTGCTTTCCCTGACGCCCACATAGCTATTTGAGGGAATCTCTTGGCGACCGTCACCTCAAACCCGCGCACCCGAATCAGCCCCGCCCTCGCCACCCTCATCCTTCTCATCGCCCTCAACCTTCTCAACTTCATCGACCGCTACATCCTCCCCGGCGAACTCTCCCTCATCCAGAACGAATTCCACGCCACCCGCGAGCAGATGGGAGCGCTTACCACCGCGATGTTCTTCGTCTACATGCTCGCCGCCCCACTCACCGGTTGGCTCGGCGACCGCTTCCGCCGCAAGCCGCTCATCATCGCCGGCGCAGTTCTCTGGAGCCTGGCCACGCTCTCCACCGCGTGGGTTCATGACTACTGGACGCTCTACTTCCGCCACGCCATCGTCGGCATCGGTGAAGCCTCGTTCACTATCTTCGCGCCCGCAGTCATCGCCGACTTCTATCCGGAGCGCGATCGCAATCGCATCCTCTCCATCTTCTACGTGACTATTCCCGTCGGAGCGGCACTCGGCTATCTCGCTGGTGGGCAAATGGGCACCGCGTGGGGATGGCGCCAACCCTTCTTCATCTGCGCCATTCCAGGACTCCTCGTCGCTGCTCTCTACGGCATCTTCGGGCGCGAACCCGAGCGCGGTGCGCAAGACCACATCCGCGCCACAGCCAACCGCTCCACATTCTCCGGACTCTTCCGCAACCCCGCATTCCTCTGCGCCACGTTCGGCCTCGCTATGCTCACCTTCGCCATGGGCGGAATCTCCAACTGGATCCCCGAATTCCTTCACAACCCAGTTGGAATGTCTGTTGCCAAAGCGAGTCAGCTAGCCGGAGCCGCCACGGTCGTAGACGGCATCCTCGGCACCGCTGTCGGCGGCTGGATCGCCCAGCGCTGGCTCCGCACCAATCACCGCGCCCTCTATCTGCTCAGCTTCTGGAGCGTGGCCCTAACGATCCCGTTCGGCGTTCTCCTCTTTTTCGGACCCGCAAACCTGGCCATACCCGCTCTCCTCGGCGCCGAGTTCTTCCTCTTCCTCAACACCGGACCGCTCAATACCGCGATCATCAACTCGGTCTCCGCTCCTGTCCGCGCCACAGCTGTATCGGTGAATCTCTTCTGCATTCACTTTTTCGGCGATACCTTCTCTCCGCAGATCATCGGAAAAATTGCCGACCGCACCGATCTCCGCATCGGACTCGGCGCAACCCTCATCTCCCTCGTCGCCTCCTGCATCATCCTCCTCATCGGCTCCCGCTTCGCCCCCCGACTCACCGAAACAATGAGTGCTCCCGTAGGGAGTTGCGAAAATAGCCCAGGATGAACCTGACCCTAAGTGCAACGAAGGGGAAGTGAGAATCCTGGGTAGATAGAGATAAAGAAGAACCCCAAGTCCGGTAGGGACGACCGAACCTTGATCGCAATCTCCGCAGAGCCGCCGTTGCCCTCCAACCCCTCCAGCGATACTGTAAACGTGCCCTTCTTCTCTCTCCACCAGCAATTCACCAACCTAGCCTGGGGACTCGCCGCTGCATGGCTATGGAAGGGAACCACATCCCTCGTCGGAATGCGCGAGGTTCCGGACCTCAGCCAGATCGATCCCGCCACTCTTCCCGCAATACCTGACACCGATGGCCCCGACCTCACCGTCGTGATCCCCGCTCGCGACGAAGAAGCCGTCATCGGCCAATGCCTCCGCTCTCTTCTCGCCTCTTCCGGCCTGACTCTTCACATCATCGCCGTCGACGATCGCTCCACCGATCGCACTGGGCAAATCATGGACGCCATCGCCGATGAAGCGCGCGAGGCAAATACTCCGCATCAGTTCGAAGTCATTCACCTAACCGAACTCCCCGCAGGCTGGCTCGGCAAGCCGCATGCCCTCGCCCTGGGCGCAAACCGCGCGACCTCTCCGTGGCTACTCTTCACCGACGGCGATGTTGTCTTCGGCCCACGTGCGCTGGAGCTCGCCATGCGCGAAGCAGTCGAACTCAAGGCCGACCACCTCATCCTTGCGCCCACCATCATTTTCAAATCAGCAGGCGAACGCGCCGTTCTCGGCGCCATGCAGGCCATGGCCTCGTGGATTGTCCGTCTCTGGAAAGTTGCCGACCCACGTGCAAAAGACTCCTTCGGAGCCGGCGCATTCAACATGATCCGCCGTGAAGCCTATCTCGCAGTCGGCGGCTTTGAGTCCCTGCGACTCGAAATCCTCGAAGACGTCTTCCTCGGTATTCGCGTCAAGCGCGCCGGGTTCTCGCAGCGCGTCATCCTCGGTCGAAATCTGGTCCGTCTTCACTGGCTTGAAGGAACGTTCGGTGTCATCCCACTCCTGGAAAAGAATGCCTTCGCCGTCACCCGCTTTCGCGTTCCGCTTCAGATCCTTGCGTGCCTGAGCCCGCTGCTGCATGCAGTCGTGCCGCTCGCTGCAATTTTCTCAGGCGGCTGGAACACGGTGGCCGGACTTCTCGCGTATGTCGGCCTCGCCCTCGTTTACAAGTCGAGCAGCCGCGCTACACGCATCCCAGCATGGTATGCCATCACATTTGCGCCAGCCGTGCTACTTCTCGGGTGGGCTATGCTGCGATCAATGGTTCTGGCTCTCAGCCGCGGGGGCGTCATCTGGCGCGGCACACTCTATCCACTTGCAGATCTCCGTCGCGCCGCCCGCGAAACGAAGCCTGCCTGAAATCGATCGCCAGTTGTACAAAAGAAAATGAGCGCAACATGTGCGCTCATTCCTACCGGCCTCCAGGCTACTGGCTACTGCGCCACCAGCTCTTCGTTCTTTGCTCCCTGCCCGTAATGGCTCACGACATACCTATCCAGAATCTCCTTGAACTCCGCCACAATTGTGTCGCCGCGCAGAGTCGTGTAGAGCTTCCCATCGACATACACCGGCGCCTTCGGCTCTTCAAAAGTTCCCGGCAGGCTGATTCCAAGATTCGCGTGCTTCGACTCGCCGGGCCCATTCACCACGCAACCCATCACTGCCAGCTTCAGCTCCTCGACTCCCGGATACCTCTTCCGCCACTCCGGCATGGATGTCCGCAGATACCCTTGTATCTGCTCCGCCAGCTCCTGGAAATATGTACTCGTCGTGCGCCCGCATCCAGGGCAGCTCGTCACCTGCGGCATGAAGCTGCGAATCGAGAGCGATTGCAGAATCTGCTGCGCTGCCTGCACCTCTTCCGTGCGGTCGCCGCCCGGCTTCGGCGTCAGGCTAACGCGAATCGTATCCCCGATTCCCGCCAGCAGAAGCGGAGCAAGGCCCGCCGTCGATGCAATCAATCCTTTCGCGCCCATGCCCGCCTCGGTCAGCCCAAGGTGCAGTGCATAATTACAACGCCCTGCGAGATTCGTATACACATCGATCAGATCGCGAACCCCGGAAACTTTCGCCGACAGGATGATCTGATCCGGGCGTAGTCCGTAGAGCTCCGCCGCCTTCGCCGACTCCAGCGCGCTCACCACCATCGCTTCCATCATCACGTCGCGAGCGGGCAGGGGATTGGCCTTCTTGTTGTTCTCGTCCATCATCCGCGTCAGCAGCGCCTGGTCCAGCGATCCCCAGTTCACGCCGATGCGCACCGGCTTCTGGTTCTCGGCCGCGCACTCCACCATCACCTGGAAGTTGTCGTTGTCCTTTTTTCCGATGGATGCGTTACCGGGATTGATACGGTACTTTGCCAGAGCTTGCGCCGTCGCCGGATATTTTTTCAGCAGTATGTGCCCGTTGTAGTGAAAGTCGCCCACGATCGGCACTCGGATTCCGCGCTTATCCAGTCCCTCAACAATTGCCGGAACCGCCGCCGCGGCCTCCTCGTTGTTTACCGTCACACGAACGATCTCCGACCCCGCCATCGCGAGAGCAGCGACCTGCTCGATCGTCGAGTCAACATCCGCTGTATCGGTGTTGGTCATCGACTGTACGACGACCGGAACCTCCCACCCAACTTTCACATTCCCGATCGTTACCGTGGGAGTCTTCCTGCGCTGAATCTCTGGCATAGCGACCTCGTCTATTCCAGTTTACCCGTTCGCGTTTTCATCTTCTTCGGCCAGAAACTCGCCCAGGCGGTCCAGGCTCAGCTCCCAGTGCGAACGGTGCTCCTTGATCCACTTTTCCAGTCGCGTAAATCCTGCCGGTTCAATGCGGCAGGTCCGCACCCGCCCCACCTTCTCTGTGTGAACCAGCTCGCACTCCTCGAGAATCTGCAAGTGCTGACCCACCGCCGTCAGCGTGACAGCCAGGGGCTCAGCCAGTCGCGTAACTGAGATGGGCCCCCGGCTCAGCAGGTCCAGAATCGCCCGGCGCGTCGGATCCCCGAGCGCATGGAAGAGTCGGTCAATTTCAGCTTTCTCCAGCTCAGGCATGGCAGGCTCTCTCGTTCCGATTCACGCAGCGACGTCGTTCCGAAGCCGGTCCATAAGGCTGTTCCACCCCATCTCCACCATCTTCGCTCCATCCGGCCAGCCAACATACGTTCCCTGGTTCGTCAGAACCAGCTCCGTACCTTCACCCGACTGCAGAAATTCCAGCGTTATCACCGCCACCGACACAGGCTTCCCGTTCAGCGACATCTTCTGAGTAAATACAATCCGCTGCTCGGGCACGATGTCCTGATAGGTCGATTCGTTATCGATCTCGGATCCCGCAACGGGGTGGCCTTCCTTGAAGCGGTAACGAAATCTCTCCGCCCCACCAACCCGGAAATCCAGATCGTACTCCTGAATCTCGTGATCCCCCTCCGCATACCAGCGGCGCTTCCGGCCGGCCTGTGCAAACGATGCAAAGACCTTGGCTGGGGCTTGGGGGTAGGTGCGCTCGACGACAAAAGTGCTGTGATTCACATTGGGCTCCGGCATAACTGAATCCTCCTGGTCTGGCTGCTCGCTAATAACTGAAGCAACCACTTCAGTATTGTGCAAGTCTGTGGGATTGTCAAGCAGATACTTCAGTATTTCTACAAGAGGCTGGATGGACGCTGGTTAGGCCAAAACTGGAAATCGATTGGAAACCCTAGGCACGGCGCCTAGATCGCTTCCACCTTCTTATTCCTCAATGCCTGCCCGACGTGGATCGGCGGATAGTCGCACTCGGCGAAGACCCACTCACGATTCTTTCCATCAGCAAGAGCGCTATCGAAAAGAATCACAGTCCGGCAATGGCCGCAGCGGAAGCCCAGATAGCCCTTGTCCCACGTCGTCTTCTTGAACCAGCCAAGATCTGGCTGCGCAATCTTCATCGTGCTTCGGCAGCTCCCACAAACGACCTGCTGTGACCAATCGGGCCCGACGGAAACGATCTCCATGCAGATGCTCCTATAGGACTCAAAAATGCCGGCAGCGTCAGGCCACAAAGAAGGGAAAATGTCCGTAGCTGTTCGGGTGAAACGGATTTTACCCGACTTGCCAAGCGCCTCGGCAAGAGTCTTCTCGCTCGCAGGCAGACTGACCAATCCATGCCGCCGGCCCAACAACACTCCAGCCAACTTGCTGACTCGCGATCGCCGCATCAGCGGCGCTAACTCGGGCCTTTGTCAATAAGGACACAGGTCCGTGCGCTCCAATTCACTGCCTCGTCTTCCATTCTGTTTGGCAGAATCCCCCACTTAGCTCGCCAAGGTTTACATTGGTGACCATGGCTCTTTACTGCGCGACCGGTGGCGTCGACAACGAACTAACTTCCGCACAACTGTCCTATCTCCTGCGCGACTCTCTCGATAAAATCGGCCCCCGCAACCGCGTTCTCGCCGTTCCCCCCGACATCACCCGCTTGCACTCTCAGTCGGGCCCGCTCACGTGCGCTGCCTACGAAATCCTCGGCGACCGGCTCAAAGCGGTCCTGCCCGCGCTCGGAACTCATTCCGCGATGACGCCGAAGCAAATGGACCACATGTACCCAGGCATTCCTCACTCGCTCTTCAAGGTCCACAACTGGCGCACCGACATCGAGACTCTCGGCGAAGTTCCAGCCGACTTCATCCGCGAAGTCTCTGAAGGAAAACTCAACTTCGCGTGGCCCGCCCAGGTCAACCGCCTCATCTGCAGCGGCGAGTTCGACCTCATCCTCTCCATTGGCCAGGTCGTCCCGCACGAAGTCATCGGCATGGCCAACTACAACAAGAACATCCTCGTCGGCACCGGCGGCCGCATGGGCATCAACCGCAGCCACTATCTCGGTGCCGTCTTCGGCATGGAGCGCATCATGGGCCGCGCCGACAACCCAGTCCGCGCAGTGCTCAACTACGCCTCCGACAAGTTTCTGCGCAACATTCCCATCGTCTACGTTCAAACCGTCGTCGGTCGCAACGAGAATGGACAGCTCGCCGTCCGCGGCCTCTTCATTGGCGACGACATTGAGTGCTTCCATCGTGCCGCCGAGCTCAGCGTCAAAGTCAATTTCGAAATGGTGGAGCGGCCCATCAGCAAAGCCGTCGTCTTCCTCGATCCCCGCGAGTTTCACTCCACCTGGCTGGGCAACAAGGCCGTCTACCGCACGCGCATGGCTCTTGCCGACAACGCGGAGCTCATCGTTCTCGCGCCTGCAGTGCGCGAATTCGGAGAAGACAAAACCATCGACGCCCTCATCCGCAAATACGGCTATCACGGCACGCCCTCGACACTCAAAGCCGTGGAGCAGAACGAGGACCTCGCCGCGGAACTCGGCGCTGCCGCCCACCTCATCCACGGAACTTCAGAAGGCCGCTTCAAAATCACATGGTGCCCCGGCGAATTGACTCGTGAAGAAATCGAAGGCGTCGGTTTCGCCTACGCCAATCTCGACGAAATGATGGAGCTCTATAACCCGCATACGCTCGCCCACGGCTGGAATACCGTCAACGGCGAAGAGGTCTTCTTCATCGCCAACCCCGGCCTCGGCCTCTGGGCTCACCCGTCGCGCCTGTCCACTTAGATGAAGGACTTGGCTGATCAAGAATCTCGAACGTTCCAAGAGACAACCCGTTCGCCGTCGTGGCTCAGTTCACGATGCCTCCGGCTTCTTTGGTTTTGTCGCAGACGCCGGTGGTTGGCTGGGTGGGCAAGAAGGTGGTCCAGGCTGTTCCTCCGCCGGTTAAGTTGGGCGGATTGAGATTGGCCGGCGTGCTGAAGTCGAAGAAGTCGCTCATGTCTCCGTTCTTCAGCCAGTAGGCGTCCCTGGCGGTGAGCGACGGGACTTTGAAGGTCTTCTCAATGAATGCCAGAATTGCGGTGCTGTCCATGGGAACGTGCGAGACGTAGTGCGGCTTGACGTAAGGCGAGATGACGATAACCGGTACCCGCAGGCCCGTAATGTTGAACATGTTGTACCCACCGTTTTGCGGGGTGGGAGCGGTGAAGTTGGCGTTCGGGCCGGGGTGGCAATAGCCGTAGGAACCGTTGTTGGGGTCGGGACACTGACCCTGCGCATAGGCATCCGGGGGCGGGACGTTGAGGGGCGGAACGTGATCGTAGAGGCCGCCCGACTCGTCGTAGGTGAGGATGAAGACGGAGTCCTGCCAGGCGTCGCTCTTCATCAGGGCGGTGATGATCGACTGGACGTAAGCCGCTCCCTTCTGGAGATTGTTGTCGGGGTGCTCGTCGAGCCCACTGGAGCCTGAAGCAGATTCGATAAACACGACCTGCGGCAGGGTCTTGTCGGGATCGCAGGGCAGACCGTTACAAGAGCCGGCGAGCAGGTTCAGTAGATAGCTGGTGGGGTAGGTCTTGTTCTGGACCGCGGGATCGGTGTAGTCCTGGAAATTGGGAAGGAACATGCCGTCCTGGTAGTAGTACTTCCAGCTGACGTTGGCCTCATTCATAGCGCGATAGATCGTTTCGGCACTGTAACGCGGATGGGTGTTGTCGGCGTCGGGGTACTCGTGACCGAAGGAGCTTGCTGCCTCGATGGCCATCCGATTGGGATAGGTGGCGGCGAGGAGGGGCGAGAACCAGCGATCACTGGTGGCGAAGAAGGTCGCGAGGTCGTAGTAGTAGGGCAAATCGGTCTGGTCGTAGTAGCCGAGTGTGCGCGTGCCTTCGGGATCGTAATTGGTTTCATTGCCGCTCAGGCCACCGTTGGGCGTGTCGAGGAAGTTATTCATCGCGAACGAGCCGGCGGGATAGGTACTCGTCGTCTGCCAAGCTTTATCGCCGCCTTTCAGCGCGACGTTGTGATGACTTTCATCCCACGAGGGGGTGGGGTTCTGGGTACAGACAGTAGCTTGGTGGTACGGCTTAACCTGTTTGCCGTCGTGGTGATTGGTGAGCACCAGGTTCGGGTCGAAGCCATCGACGTCCGTAGAGTTTGCAGTAACGCCGAAGGGTTGGAGACGCTGCGCGCGGTACGCTCCGAGAACGCCGAAGTAATTGTCGAAAGAGCGGTTCTCCTGAAGCATGAAGATGATGTGCTTGATCTTGCCAGCTGCGGCTGAGGCCACGGTGACGGTGATGGTCTGGGTGAGCTGGGTGCCATCGGTCAGCGTTGCAGTTGCGGTGTAGGTTGTGGTGTCGGCCGGGGTTACAGTTACAGAACCTTTGGGCAGCGGCGTGCACGGAGCGCAGCCGCCATTGTCGATGGAAAGTGAGGTCACTGCGGGATCAACCTGCCAGGACAACGTCACGGGCTGATTGGCTGTGCTGTTGGCCGGGGTCGCAGTCAGGTTGACGTTGACAGCGGTAATGGTGATGCTGGCCGGCTGACTCTGTCCGCCTGACCCGGTAGCAACCATGCTGTAGGTGACGGTCGCGGGTACAGGGATCTGAATACCGGCGGGTTCGGATACCGGGAAGGTGCCCCCCTCTTCAGGATCGCTTTGAGGCAGCGCGGGGGTAAACGTGACCGAGTTGGCGTTGGTGGTCTGCCAGCTCACGGTAGTGGAGGATCCGGCCACAACGGTGGTTGGGTTGGCGGTGAACTGGTTGATCACCGGCTGTCCAACTGCCACAGCGACAGCTACAGACTGAGGCTGGGTGCTGCCGCCGGGGCCTGTTGCGACGGCGGTGTAGGTAGTATTTTCTGTCGGCTGATCAGTGGCTGGATTGGTGGTGGTGGGGATCTGCCTTGTGACGCCATCGGTGCCCACCGCTGTAATAGCGACAGAGGTGGCGTTGGTGGCCTGCCAGCTCAAGGTGACGGAATCACCTTTGGTGATGCTGCTGCTCGAAGCGCTGAACACCAGGGTGGGTGCGGTTGGAGGCGGCTGAGTGACCGCGACCTGGACTTGCTGAGGCTTGGTGTCGCCACCGGCACCCGTGGCCGTGGCCTCGTAGGTCGTGGATACGATTGGCGAGTCCGGGCTGGAACCGCTCAGCTGGGCGGTGGGAATATTGCGGACAGTACCGTCGGTGCCGGTGGCGGTAATTGTCAGGGCGGTGGCATTGGTGGTTGCCCAGGTCAGGGTCACGGACTGGCCTGCCGTGATGCTGGCGGCACTGACGCTGAAGGTTAATGTCGGCGCCGGCGGAGGGGCCGCTGTCACGGCAACCTTGACCTGCTGGCCGACGGTGGCGCCGCCGATTGCAGTGGCCGTGGCCGAATAGGTGGTGTTCTGGGTAGGCGTATCCTGCGTGCTTCCGCTGAGCTGAGATTTGGTGGGGATGGTGCGACTGGTACCGTCAGCGCCTGTGGCCGTAATCGTGATGGAGGCCGCGTTGGTGGTTGCCCACGTGAGAGTAACTGCCTGGCCGGAATTGACGCTGCTGCTGCTTGCCGAAAAAGTCAGAGTGGGAGTCGGCTTTGATGAGGAACCGCCCGAACTGGAACCGCAGCCGGTGAGAGCGAAAACCACTGAAACTACTGCTATTCCAAGCAGAGCATTGAGACGCGTCATGAGCGGTGCACTCCTATGAAAACAAGGGGAAAAACCGTGAGGCTCCTGGCTGCTGTACGCGTCGCGTTTTCACTTTCTTTTCTGAAACTTGTGTAGCGCTTCGATAACCAAGAGAAGGATCGGGCAAAGATCAAAGTCGAGCAATTCGCGCAAAGGCCGATTGGCAATCTTTGGAAGGTCTCTGCCCCGCCTTAGATTGCCGCATTCTGCCACCCTTTTCGCATTTGATAGCTTAGATTGCTTCGAGGTGCTCGACGGCTGCCTCGAATGGCAACAAAGTCGACGGAGGTCTCTTCGGAATGACGAAGCCAGCGATCCCTATAATGGTGACGGATCAAGAGGTTACAGGGCAATGACACTTCAACGCAGGAGATTTATCAAGAGCGCCGCAATCACAGCTGGAGCGATGGCGGCGTCCCGCATTGCAAATAGCTTCGAGTGGTCGTTCGATGGCGAATTCCCGCTTACCGATCTTCACGTTCACCTCACTCCTACCTTCACCATCGACAATGTGATGGAGATCGCGAAGAAAACCGGCGTCCAGTTCGGCATCATGGTCAACCCGGGAGACACGGTTCATGATGACGCGACGCTTAAACAGTTCATCGACTCTCTCAAGCCTTATCCCGTCTACTGCGGTCTACAGCCAATGAGTCCCGGCTGGTCAAAAAGCTTTTCTCCAGAGACAGTCAAGCAGCTCGACTACGTCGAAATGGACCCTCAGACCATTCCCAACGGAAACGCCTACGGCGAGACTCTTCGCATCTGGAACTTCGACACATACGTCGATGACCCGGAGAAGTTCATGGACACCTACATGGCTCACAATCTCGAAGTCATCAATAATCCCGAGCCGCTGAATATCTTTGGGTGGCCACTCTTCCTGCCAGTCTGCATTGCTCGCGACTACTACACCCTTTGGACCGAGAAGAGAATGCAGATCATCATCGACGCGCTCAAGAAAAGGAACCTTGCCGTCGAAATCAACGACATGGCTCACACCCCGCATGAGAAATTCATCCTCATGGCAAAGGAAGCCGGACTGAAATTCACCTTCGGTTCCGACAGCCGCAACCAGATCGCCGGCCGCCTCGACTACTGCAAGTCCGTTGCGAAGAAATGCAGTTTGAAGACGGAAGACTTCTTCGTTCCCAAAAGAAAGTTGAGCAAGATTTAGTCGTCATCAACGCGCTTTTGAAAACAGAATTGGCCGCGTACCGCCTGCCCGAGTTGTCGAGGCCTCTCTTGCTTGGGAAGTAGGAATCTTCCGCCCTATGTTTTGCAGACTGTTTCGCGAAAAGGTTCATACTCGAATCAGAAGCGGAGGCTGCCATAAATGGAAGCAAGGAATAGGCTGGTTGGTTTGTCCTGGAGAACTCGGATTCTGAAGCGCCCCTGAGAGTGCTAGTCCATTAAGCTCTTTATTGTGAATATTTTAGCTAAATTAATCAATAGAATGAAGAACTTACAGATAGCGCAGAGGAAAATGATGGTCGTATGGCGTACTCCGCTAGGCTAGGTCGTCAAATATACAGCTAAACCTTGTTGATTGAATAACTTGAGATTTATGTTAAGTAGAATGAGGGTTTTAGCAAATGAGAGAGTCTAGATGTGCCGTGGCAAGCAGCATAATCCGACAAACCCGAGAGTGTAAGTCCTTCATTATCAATTACCGATCTTCTAACCCTTTTGAAATGTATTAGGTGCGCAAAAACACGGGAAATCAGTTTATGCTCACTCCCAGCTCCCGCAGTAGAAACGCATAGTCGAAGGCGATCTCCTTCAGATAGTCGTACCGCCCACTCGCCCCGCCGTGCCCGGCCTCCATGTTGGTCACCAGCAGCAGTGGATTGGAATCCGTCTTAAGTGTTCGCAGCTTCGCCACGTATTTCGCTGGTTCCCAATACATCACCTGGCTGTCGTTCAGCGACGTCTTCACCAGCATCGCCGGATACGCGCCCGCCTTCAAGTTGTCGTAAGGCGAGTAGCTCAGCATGTACCGGAAATACTCCTCCTGGTTAGGATCGCCCCACTCTTCGTATTCAGGAACCGTGAGAGGCAGCGATGCGTCGAGCATCGTGTTCATAACGTCGACAAACGGAACATGCGACAACACCGCGCGAAAGAGGTCTGGCCGCAGATTGGTGACTGCGCCCATAAGCAGCCCGCCCGCAGATCCGCCTTCAATTGCCACTCGGCCGCGATCGCCATATCCATTCGCAGTCAGATGTTCGACCACCGCAACGAAGTCAGTGAACGTATTTCGCTTCACAAGCATCTTGCCTGCGTCGTGCCACGGCTTTCCCAGATCGCCTCCGCCGCGGATGTGCGCATAAGCCATCACAATCCCGCGATCCAGCAGCGTCAGTCGATTCGGGCTGAATCCAAGCGGAAGTGAGTATCCATACGACCCGTACCCGTAGACATACAGCGGTCCGCCGTGATTCTTCTCGAACTTATCGCGACGGTAGACCAGCGAGACCGGAACCTTGACTCCATCACTCGCAGTCGCATGCACTCGCTCGCTCGCATATAGTGTTCGATCAAATCCTCCCGGAACCTCCTGCTGCTTCAAGAGCTTCGATTCGCCCGAATTGATGTTGTACTCAAACACCGATCCAGGCGTAACCAGCGACTGGTATCCATACCGGAAGAGCTTCGTCTCCCAAACTCGGTTGACCCCTGATGACGCGTTGTAAGCCGGCTCAGGAAAAGCAATCTCCCCAGCCCGGTGCGCCTCTGCCGAATCACCCTCGAACTTCCACATCCGCAGCCGCGGCAGCCCATCCTCCCGCTCGCACGCGACAAAGAAACTCTCAAAGAGATCAACGTCCTCCAGCATCACGGCATCACGATGCGCGATACGCTCAGTCCAGTGCTCGCGCTCAGGTGTTTCTACCGGTGCCGTGACCAGCCGGAAGTTGCGGCCCTTATCGTTCGTCCGGATGAACAACTGTCCATGGCGATGATCGATGTAGTACTCGTGCTCGTCTTCTCGCGGAACGATCATCCTGAATTCGCCGGTTGGGTGATCAGCCGCAAGTATCTGGCACTCGGTTGTCGTGTGGCTCGCCGACTCGAGCACAAGATACTTTCCATCCCGCGTCCGCCCCACTCCGATGTTGAAACGCTCATCATCGTCCTGATACACAAGCACATCTTCCGCGTATGGTGCGTGCAGCGTATGCCGATAGAGCTGAAACTGCCGCTTCTGCTCCTCATCCTCAACCGTGTAGAACAACGTCGCGTTGTCTGAGGCCCAAGTTAATGACCCCACTCGATCCTGCAGCCCGGGGCTCGGCGGATCAGGAAGTGTCTCTCCAGTTTCGAGGTCCTTGATGTGCAGGGAATATTGGCGAAATCCGGTAGTATCGGTTGTATAGGCAAGCCACCGCCCGTCATCGGAGATATCTGTCGCCCCAATCGCAAAGAACGCCTGGCCTTCCGCGAGTTGGTTTCCATCGAGAACAATTTCCTCAGGACCTTCTGGCGCAGATTCCGATCCGCGTTTTCTGCAAAAGATGGAGTACTGCTTTCCTTCCTCTGTGCGTGCGTAGTACCACCAGTCACCCTCGCGATAAGGCGCGGATTCATCCGTCTGCTTGATGTGGCTCAGCATCTCGTTGTAGAGCTCGTCCCGCAGCGGAGCAAGATCAACCGTCAAAGCATCCGAGTAGGCGTTTTCAGCCTTTAGATACTCAGTGACCTCTGCATTGTCCTTGTCTCTCAGCCAGGCATAATCGTCAATGAGAGTGGCGCCGTGCAGTTTTGATTCGCGGTGATCCTTGCGGGCAATTGGAGCGGTGGGGAGAGTCTGATCCGACATAGCTGATCTCTAGTGTAGAAGACGAGGTACCGCGGCCGTCGAAATCCGGTTGCGCAGTGCCGAGTGATATAACGACGGAACACGCGTTTCGAGGTGCCTTATGGATGTGACCTTTAAAGACAAAGTTGTGCTGGTGGCAGGCGGCACCGGAGGACTGGGAAGAGCAGTCAGTCTTGCCTTCGTTGCCGAAGGTGCGAAGACGATAGTGACTTACCGTAAAGATGAGGAGTTTGCCGCGCTGCAGAAGTCTGCAGGCTCACGCTCCACCCTGCTCGAAGGCCATGCCGTGGATGTGACAGACGAAGCCGCAATTCAGAGCCTCGTCGATGCAATCGTTTCCCGCCACGGACGTCTGGACATCCTGGTGAACGCAGTCGGGGGGTATGCAGGTGGCATCAAGCTCTGGGAGCTTGAGAGGAAGACTCTCGACCAGATGCTCGCTTTGAATCTCCGCTCCGGTTACGCCCTTGCGCGCGCGGCGGTCGCACCGATGCTGAAGCAGCGCTCGGGTGCGATTGTCAACATTTCTGCAAAGGCCGCCATCGACCACGGTGCAGGTGCATCGGCCTACGCAGCCTCCAAGGCTGCCGCCGTAGCCTTGATGGATTCGCTTGCCGAGGACTTGAAGGGAACGGGCGTACGCGTGAACTCGATCCTGCCCAGCATCATCGACACCGAAACAAATAGAAAGGCCATGCCCGATGCAGATTTCGCGGCATGGCCCAAGCCGGAGGATATCGCCCGCGTGGTACTTTTCCTCGCGAGCGATCATGCCAGCGTAGTTCACGGAGCTGCGGTTCCCGTCTATGGGGCAGGCAAGTAGCCTGAATCCCCACGAAGAGAGCGATTAGACACCGGAACCACTGTCGCTCTTGGCGCCCGGGAGCCTCTTGCTGAGTAGCGCAATTTGTCCGGTGTGATGCGCCTCGTGCTCGCATACGTGGAACCACTTGCAAAGGTTGTTTGTGGGCCCCCACGGCCAGCCCTTGTCCGCCGCCAGGAACCAGGCATCATCTTTCTTCTTGAATTCAGCCAGCGTCTTCTCGCGGACTTCGTGGAGAATATCGACATAGTACTGACGATCGTGCCCTTTGATCGTGGATCTTCCTTCGTCGCCGAGATTCATCGCGGGATCCCATTTCTTCTTGACGTCTTCAGACCACGAGTCCCATTTCATGCCGTCGAACGTATTCATCTGGTAATAGGTCTCGGTAGCCGCAAGATGCAGCATGAGAGCGCCGATGCTGTTGGCATTCTTGTCGAAAAGGTGGTCGAGATCAGCTTGTTTGAGTTTCTCGGTCGCGCGCAGCACGCCATTCACCTCACGCATCCATGTCAGCTGGGATACGAATGTGCCGATCTGCGGCGAATATCCCGGCAAAGGCCCGAGCATGTTCGGTACCGTCGGAGCCTTGTCTGGAGCAGCGAAGGACGCAGCAGGAGTGAGCGTCGCAACGGCAAGAGCTGCAGTTCCGCCGAGAAAGGACCTGCGAGCAAAAAACGGACTGGTGCTTTCTTTCAAACTCATGATTGAGGTTACCTCCTGAATAAGCGCGGCAAGGATTCTGGCAGTCTACACGACATTCCTGGACGACATGTCACCCGGGGAAGGCTACGTCCGAGCAGTCTCTTCTGGCACCATAGACGAATTCGATTCTGCTGTGTCGCCCGGTTTCGCCGTTAAAAATGCCGCAACAAGACAAACCGCGATCAATAGTTCGGTGATCACCGGAAACGCAAAGAAGAGCACATACGAATCGAATGCAAATGCGAGATAGCCAAGGGCAAAGATCGCTATCAATGGCCGCAGACGAACCGGATCTCTCCTCGCCATAGAAGACAACGCCCACAGCAGGGCCGCGTCCATGGTGAGAAAAATAGTCACCGCTAGCCCCATGCCGAGATAGAAATCCGAGTAGCTGCGCGTAACTCCAAGCACAGGAAAAGGGGTTCGCATATGAGCGGCGACGGCGGTGGCAGCCGCATTGACAGGCTTTCCGAATACCCCACCAACTGTGTGCAGGACAGAATGAATCAGCGCAAGCACGGATGCTATCCGCAGAAATAAGACAGGCTTCATAAGGCCTCCGGAGAGTTCGGGGAAGGGAAACGTCTAAGTTTAAGGGAAATCCGATCAGTGGGCGAGGGCTAAGTTCGGCCCGACTCGGGCAGGTAGGCGCATCTCTTCAGGCAAGGCCAGCGGAAGGACAACTCGTTTTCTCAAGCGCAACATCCTATATGCTTGATTGTGAAGTAAAAACCTCAAGCGGAGAGTGTATGAAATTGCCCCGAATTTCCACCCTACTGCTGCAGGCGGTTGTACCTGCAGTTCTGATAGTTCTGGTCTCCTGCCCGGCGAGTTCCTTGGCGCAGGCTACTTCGAGTGATCACGTCGTTAGCTCGCAGGTGCTGCAGCAGCAGGTTGAGTCTTCGAGCGCTGCTCGTCAAAAGAACGTCGATACGCTGAAACAATTCATGAGCTCTCCGACGGCCGAGAAGGCGATGCGCGATGCGAAGATCGATCCGGTTCAGGTACAAAAAGCCATTCCGACGCTCTCAGACAGTGAACTCGCCAATCTCTCGTCGCGGGCTACGGATGCTCAGCAGAAGTTCTCGGCAGGCGCGCTCAGCAACAACATGCTGGTTCTGATCATTGTGCTGATCGCCATTATCATCATCGTCGCCATTATTCACTGACGTGCGGCGAAGCGTAGTTCTCGAATGGCTGCTGGTGTGTGTGTCGGTCGTGGCGCAGACTCCCGCAGCCATTTGGATTGACGTCCCATTTGTTTCGCAGCCTCGGGAGGGATGCGGTGCAGCCTCCTTGTCCATGGTGATGCAATACTGGGCCGCCAAACAGGGAACTGCGTCTTCGCCGGACAGCGACGTCGCTCGAATTCAGCGTCAACTCTTCTCCAGGAGCGAACATGGTATCCCCGCTGAGCAGATGCGGGCGTACCTGCTTCAGCACGGCTATCAGGCGTTCGCGTTTCGAGGAAGATGGAGCGACATCGAAGAGCAGATTGCAAAAGGAAGGCCGCTGATCGTTGCCCTTAAACCGGAAGGCCAGTCAGAGCTGCATTATGTCGTGGTTGATGGGGTTGATTCGAATCAAGGACTCGTCACGATGAACGATCCCGCAGTCCGCAAGCTGATCAACGAGGAGCGCCGTCGATTCGAAAAAGAGTGGAGCGCGACCCAAAATTGGACATTGCTTGCAGTACCCGCCTCGAGTTCTCGCTAGTGCACTCGCTATACGCTCGCGTTTTTCTTGCGGTTGTTCTTTTTTCTCTGCTCCTGGTTCAGGTTGCTGCGGCCCAGTGTGATTCGACGAGTCAATCCGCCGAAACCCTGCATGGCTTGTACTCGCAGCAGAAATGGGAAGAGGTAGTCACAGCTGCGGAGCGTTTGCAGTCGCGCTCGGCCGACGTTGAGTTCGAGTTCGGAATGGCGCTCGCGCACCTCCAGCGCTGGAGTGAGTCACGCATTGCATTGCTCGCTGGACGCAAGACGTGTCCCCAAGACAAGCGGTTCCCAACAGAACTGGCAGGCGTCGCATTCCAGCAGAAGCACTACTCAGAAGCTGCGCATTGGATTCAGATCGCACTTCGGCTTGATCCGATGGACGAATATGCAAATGAGTTTGCCGGGACTGTCTTTCTGCTTCTGGGCAACCTGGACGCAGCCGTCCAGCACTGGAACAGGATCCAGAAGCCAGCTATCGATCAGTTGCAATTTGATCCGAGCCTGAGCGTGCAGAGGCTGTTGTTGGAACGTGCCTTCGTATTCTCGCCGCAGGCGATCATGCGACGTGATCAGCTGCTTGAGACGCAAGCTCGCCTGGACGCGATGGGAATATTTCCTTCGTACAGCATCAGGCTCGATGCGCGAGAAGGCGGCAAGTTCGCCGCTCAATTCCACGCCATTGAGCGGAACGGCTTTGGCAACGGGTGGCTGCAGTCGGTCGTGTCCGTAGCTTCCGGATTGCCCTATGAGACCATTTACCCCAGCTACTTCAATCTCAACCACTCGGCGACAAACATAGATTCTCTCCTGCGCTGGGACGCACAGAAGCGACGCGTCTGGATCTCAGTATCGGGCCCCTGGCACTATCAGCCCAAGTGGCGATGGAAAATCACAGCAGACGGGCGAGACGAGAATTGGGAACTGAGCAGCGCTAACAATAAGAATTTGCCGGCCCTCGGCTCCTTCAAGCTAAAACGCGAATCTGCGAGAGCGGCTCTGACAACGATCCAGAGCGGCAGATTTCAATGGGCAATCGGTGCAGACCTATCGCATCGTACCTACACAAACGTGACAAGCGGACCCGCGCTCAATCCGGATTTGGTCTCAGCCGGTACAGGAATCACGCAGGTAGCCGAAGCGCACGCACTTTTGCTGGATCTGCCTGATCACAGGCTAAGGATGGAGGGGTTCGCATCGTCTGAATTTAATCGGCTCTGGTCAAGCCCCGCCCGCCTGTTCGAGAAGGTGCAGGGTAGGACGACGCTTAGTTGGCGGCCGCGGGCAGAAGGAGATCGTTACGAATTCATGCAGCGCGTGAGAGGAGGCGGAACTGCCGGATCACCGCCGATAGACGAGTTGTGGATGGTGGGGGTCGAACGTGATAACGATCTTTGGTTGCGCGGTCACGTTGGGACGCGTGACGGAAAGAAGGGAAGCGCGCCAATGGCAGATCGTTTCTTTCTTTCGAACACAGATTTCTACCGGAGTGTCTGGAGCAATGGGTTGCTCGATTTCAAGGCCGGCCCACTGCTCGACATTGCCCGGACATCAGCCCCGACGCCCGGACTTGCACCTCAGCAATGGTTGTTCGATATCGGAGCGCAGCTCAAAATCACAGTACTTGGGACGGGTGTCGTGCTGACATATGGACGCGATCTCCGAACCGGAAACAACGCGTTCTACGGGTCGGTAGCACAGCACTGAGGATGCCTTGCAACTTACTTCTGCTTGCTGTTTTGCAGCGTCAGTTGGCCGGAGTCGACGGTAGCTCCAGAACGCGCGACCGTCTGAAAATAAAGATGGTCTCCGTCAACTTCGACGAGCATGAATGTCCGGTCAGTGTCAAAGCCGACTTGATCGAATTCGCAGGCACCCCTAATGTTGTGATATCGCAGCTCGCCGGAATTTCCTTCCAGAAAGAAGTAGATGCCCTGCTGTGGCTTGATACGTTCGTAGACGTGCTCGTGCCCGCTCCAGACGACGTTTACGCCATACTTCGTGAAAAGCGGCATCAGCTGATTGCGTAAATCGACGTCAGGTCCGTGATACTTGGCGCAAGTATAGAGCGGGTGGTGAAAGTAGGCGATCTTCCATTTTGCGTTTGACCCTTTCAGCTTGCCCTCGAGCCAAGAAAGCTGCTGGGGTGTCATGTAGTTGCTATCCAGAACGAAGAAGTCAATATTCTTCTTGCTGAATGTGTAATAGTGTTCGCCGTTCAGGTTGTACGGCTTGTAGTTGATCTCGATTTGCGGGTCGTCGTGATTGCCCAGCGAGGCATAAAATTTGACGCCTTCATCGAGCAAAGCTTTATAGGGCTTCTCGAACTTGATCCGAAAGTCGTGCGGCGAGTGACCACCGTAGATGTTGTCCCCATCCATGGTCACGAAATCGAACTTTACTTTCGTCCAATACTGGTGCATCTGCGTGGCGACATCGAATTCAGGCCCTCCTCCCGTGCCGTTATCTCCTATTACCGCCCATCGGACCGACCCTTCCTTGAGAGGCAAGCGAACGTCTGGGCTCCCCAGCGAGAGAGGCGCAGATTTTGGAGGAGTTTCATCTCCAGGTAAACCGGGGTACAAAGCGAGAAGCAGGGGAAGGAAGAGTATCTGTGCAAAGCGAATCGGCATGTGTCTCGTTTTCTTCACGGAAGAGCGTTGGGGAGATAATCAATCACCATGTTAGCCGCAGCATCCCGCAGCGCGAGCGTCTTCCCGGCAAGGCAGTATTCCAATCCTTTGGGCAGGGAAGGCAGCACTTTCAACACGGTCGGCGGCACTGACTGTATGGGCTGTCCGTTCTGATTCGGGAATTCGCCATTAACTTTGAACTCGGCCGGTGCTCCCGGCTCCGCGTGGCTTAGGCTTAGTTTGATCTTCTTGCCTTCGGGACTGTTAAGAAGATTCACAAACATTTTTCGAAACACGTTGCCAGTTTCATCTGTAAAGAAATCTCCTCGCCTGGCGTTTGCGCGCGACTGCTGCACAGCATCACGAAGTTGTTTGCGCTGCTGTTGAAGTTTGGATACGTCTGCAGTGGGCTTCATCTTTGACTGTGCCAGCATGCTCTCTTTACTTGCGTAGTCCTTTGCCTTCTTGCTGAACTCTGAGAGTAGCTTCTGATCAGAAGGTGACGCAGACTGCACTCGAGAGCAGTATGCGAGTGCTGGACCGATCGCAACAATACACGCGAATGCGATCGAGTTGAATGCACGAGATCTTGCTATCATAGGCCCTCCTGCAGCGCGAATTACTTGGCCTTCGGTTGAGGCTTTCCGCTGTCTTCAATCGCCGCGGTCACTACGACCTCTTTCAAAACTTGTTTCACGGCATCCTGCACTTCTTCGTGAAACGCCTCGCGGACGGTCTGTGCAACTTCATCTGGTTCGAACGGTGTGGGATCCTTGGTGTCGATTACCTTTTCAAGAACCTGTTCGACTACAGGTTTGATTGCGATCTGTTTTGCGACCTCCTTGGCGACTTTCTTTGCTGGTACAACGAGCGCAGATACCAGCTTGGAGTCCTCGACGACTGGTTCGGAACGCTTCCAGTCCTTCTCAAAGATCGACTCCATCTGTTTGACGACTTTTTTATCGCGAAAGATGATACCGATCTCGCGTCTTGCCTCTAGCTCAAGTTTCCTGAGGCTCTGGCTCCCTAGAAAAGCAGTGTTTCCGTCACGCAGCATCGCGCGAAGATGCAGTCGTGTGGGAAGTCGGCGAACTGGGATCGTTCCGCTCTTGGCAGACGCGCGCGAGAGAACACGCACTTCAACGCCGGCTGAGATCTTTTTGTTGAGGAGCTTCACGAAGTCCGGATCGCTGATCTTCATCTCGTAGATCAGCAGCCGCTTTTTCGTGCCCGAAATAAACTCAGTGAGGCTCTTGCGCGCGTTCGCAGGACTAACAACCAGATCGTCCTTTGCCTTCGTGTAGGGCCTTCGCTTCGAGTCGCACTCGAAGAGTCGGATCGCCTCTTTGACGGCGCCATTCTTGGTGATGGCTAGACCCAAAGAGCGGCTAAGGTCAATGTCCATGTGCGTGTAGTTGAAGCCGAGGATGTAGAGGACCTTGTCGTCGATGATGAACATCTTGCCGTGGTATCGAACAAGATCCTCCGCGGTGCGAGTCACAGTGATTCCTTCGGCTAGCAACCGCATCTCGAGTCGGCGAAGGTTCTTTTCCTCACCTTGATTCGTGTGCGCGATGAGAGCTTGCACGGTGACACCGCGACCTACAGCTTCGACAAGTGCTTTCTCAATCTCGACTCGGTCGAAGCGAAAAATCAGGATGCGGATGTTCTTTTTTGCTTTCTTGAGAGCCTGAATGATCGGTTTGATACCGTCATCCGGCTGAATGAGCAGCTTCACGCGATCTCTCCTTGGGAACGCTGCAACAGATACGTAAGAAAGAAGATGCTACTTAAAGTTCAAGGGATGTACGGGCACCCTCGAGCGGCCAAAACTGCTTCTAAGTAGAAAAGCGTTGTTGCAGTAAGGAGTGTACGAATGAAGTGCAACCGCAGCGTGTTAAGCCTGGCAATGTGCGCCGGGCTAGTAGTTGAGGCCCTTTCTTTGTTCGGCCAGCAGACTCAGCCACAAGGCTCCCAAGTTAAACAAGTTGACGGAGACAAACCCGTCGATCGCGCGAGATTGCATAACCCGGCACTGTGGCACGATCCCGGTCGCATTGCAGAATCAAATCTCTACTTCGGCCAGGGCGGCGAGAACAATCAGCCTGTTCCCCCTTTCAAATTCGAGTCGGAAGATATCGCTGGTACGAATCCGAAGTTCAATGTGCGTGACAGTCATGGCACTAAATGGCGGGTGAAGTTAGGCGATGAAGCCAGGCCGGAGGTGACGGCATCGAGGCTGCTGTGGGCTGTGGGCTACTACGCGGATGATGATTACTCCCTCGATGCAGACGTGCAGGGTCTGCAACTCACCCGTGGCGCAGATATGGCCTCTGACGGTCATATCGTCGATGCTCGCTTTGAAAAGAAGCCTGAGGGTCAAAAAAAGATTGGAACGTGGAGTTGGAAGGACAATCCATTCACCGGGACCAAGGAGTTCAATGGCCTGCGCGTGATGATGGCGGTCATCAATAACTGGGATTTAAAGGACGAGAACAATGGAGTCTATGAAGAAAGTATTTCAGGCAAGGATCTGCTTCTGGTAGCTGATGTCGGAGCTACATTCGGAACGAACGGACTGAGCTGGAGCAAAGGACGATCCAAAGGCGACCTCGACACATTCAAAAAATCGAAGTTCATCACTCGCAAGACCGAAGCCGAGGTAGATTTCGCGACGCCCGCAGCGCCAACTCCTATTGAGGCGCCAAACTTGAAGCAGTATGTCATGCGCCGCGAACTCAAGTGGATCGGGCATAACATTCCAATTGCCGATGCTCGCTGGATTGGGTTGCTGCTGAAGCAGCTGAGCCATGAACAGCTCATCGATGCATTCCGCGCCGGCCAGTTTCCGCCCGAAGAGATAGAAAAATATGTTGGTGTTGTCGAGAGCCGAATCAGGGAACTCGCCGAGTTGTAGAGATCAAGCGGTCGTCGGAGTTGGGACTTCATCCAGATTGGCCTGCAGATCATGCAGTTTTCGATAGATTCCGTCTTCGTGCTCCAGGAGCTCGTCGTGAGTTCCTGATTCAGCCACCACTCCGTTCTCGACCACGAAGATTTGATTCGCCCTGCGGATTGTGGTGAGGCGGTGAGCGATCACGATCGAGGTCTTTCCCTCCATCAGCCGATCCAACGCTTCCACAACGAGTTGTTCCGACGCGGCATCAAGACCGGACGTCGGTTCATCAAGAATGAGAATCGGCGTGTTGCGAACGAGAGCTCTCGCGATGGCAATGCGCTGTCGCTGACCGCCCGAGAGTGTTACGCCGCGTTCCCCTACAGCGGTGGAGAATTTCTCCGGTAGCTTCTCGATGAATTCCATCGCATTCGCAGCTTCTGCCGCTTTCACGATCTGAGAGTACGAAGCATCGGGACACCCATAGGCTATGTTGTCCCAGATCGTTCCGCTGAAAAGCACGGTGTCCTGCAACACAAAACTGATCTGGCTGCGAAGCGACTTTTGCGTGAACTGCCGAATGTCAGTTCCGTCGATCTTTATCATTCCGGAAGTCGGATCGTAGAACCGTGCGATGAGGTTAATGATCGTTGTTTTACCCGCGCCCGTGGGACCGACAAGCGCCACCATCGTCCCAGGTTCGACATGGAGGGTCACGTCACGTAGAACAGGTTCATCCTCTTTGTAGGCAAAAGCGACATGTTCGAAGTCCAATTCGCCCTTGAAGCGAGCGGCTTTTCGCGCTCCGGGCTTGTCATGAACCTCATCATCGCTGCGCAAGATCTCCTGAATGCGGTCGAATCCGGTCGCCGCCTTCGAATAAGCGTCGATGGTTTTCGAAATGTCCTGCATGGGCTTGTACATCTTGCCGAGATAGAAGACGAAGACGACCAGCGAGCCGGGTGCGAGGTGGCCCGACATCGCCATCTGCGCGCCGAACCACAGCACGCCGCAGGTTCCGATGGCGGTAACGATATTTACGATCGGGACAAGCCTTGCCTTCAGAGAGCGCGCCGCAAGTGAGGCTTCGACCGCTTCGAGGCTCTGTCCCTCGAAGCGCCGCACCTCATAGTCTTCGCGCGAGAATGCCTTAACTACACGGATGGACGACACGACTTCGGACACGACCGAGACCATCCGCCCTTCTTTCTTACGCACCTCGCGCGAGGCCTTTTTCACCTTCCGCGTGTAGGTGTTGACGATAATGAAAAGCGGCGGGACGACCGCTAGCGCGATCAGGGTGAACTGCCAGTTGACCCAGAACATGACGATGATCATGCCAATGATGGTCATCGAATCTACCAAGATACTCAGAAGGCCCGAAACAATGAACGACTGAATTGAATCGATATCAACCGTGACGCGGCTGATCAGGTCGCCGGTCGGCTGCTGATCATGGTAGGCAAGTGAGAGACGCTGCACGTGCGTGTATATCGTTCGCCGCAGCTCGTGCCCCACCCATTGCCCAACGTTCGTAGTCAGGTATTTCTCGGCGTAAGTGCAAAGTGCATCCGCGACCGCAATGACGAGCACGGCAATGCAGGCAAAGATGAGTACATTGCGAGGGGCGGAGCCGGCAGTGGCAACAATGAATCGGTGCAGCCAGCCATGCTGATTCTTGCTCTGCAGCAGGTCGTCCAGGACGATCTTCAGCGGCCATGGCTCTAGGAGGCCGGCAATACTTTCACCGGCAATCGCAAACAGCCCAAACCATAGCTGCCGGCTGTGCGGTCGCAGCAATTCAAGGATGTTCAAACCACCCTTGGGATCAATTGCCTTCGAACTCATAGAGAACTTAGATGCGAGTCTAAGTTGTCGCGTGGCGGGTTGACGGCTCTCTTCTTACGTCTTAAGGTGGGGTTACACGGGAAAGGAGGTAGATCCAGCTAATGACTGATTGTTGCAGTAGTACCCTACGTGAGGTGACTGAGGCCTAGGGCATCGCGCCCCTCGCCCCAACCGTAAGTCCCGGCGGACAGATTCAGCCGCAGGGCCTCGGGCCGTCGCGGTAGCGATCGCCTTAGTCCAATCCCAACAGTACACCGGCAAAGGCCTGGAAGTCGGTTCCAGGCCTTTGTTGCGTTCGGGCTGTTGGGCCGCTCGCGCTTACGGGTTTGCGATGACGCGAATGTGAGCCATCATTCCGCCATCCTGGTGTTCGCCGATATGGCAGTGATAAACGAAGTCGCCGATCTCCGAGAAGGGAATCGAAACGAATTCAGACTTGACCTTGCATGTGCCATCGCGCCACTTCAGCACCGATCCATCGCATTTGCCGCTGCCGCTGGGAAGCGCGACGTTATCCATGAGTGCTCCGGCGTTGCCGACAGGAGCTCCTTTCGGAAGGACCAGGAACTTGGTCTGGTGGATATGGAAGTTGTGCGCCTCCGACGCTACGTTGACCAGCTCCCACGTCTCGGTCGCTGTCTGGTTTCCGGCAGCCAAGGGCAGGCAGACATTGATCTTGCTCGGGTCGAATTCAGCAACATCCTGAAACGTTCCCGGTACAGGATTTCCGTGCGCGTCGACCTCCTCATATCCGAGCCCGAAGCCGTCATCGGTTCCGGCTGGGACACCGAAGTAGATGCGACGATGATGACCGGGTGCCAGCGCAGAGCAGTTTGGCGAAGCAATCGACGGCACTGGCTTCTGCTGCGCGGCAAGCCGCAGCCCAAACTGCTGTACCTGCTTCTGGTTCAGCGATTGCACCTGTTGTGCCGAGGCGGAATCAAGCGCAACCGGCAATGAAGATCGTTTGCCAGCCGCAATCTGTTTGGCGTCGGCGATGGGAATCGGTCGTGTCATCCCGGGGTACATTGCTTTCACTGATCCGCCGAGCGCACCAGCAGAAGAAAGTGCGAACTGGGCTGTTGGCTTGACGTTCAGCGCAGGGGTCGCGTCGGTTCCCGGGCTGGTGAAGTCCAGGTGCGCCAGCTTCGCGCTGGGCCAGTCATCTCCATCTGGGCCGGTGCTCAAATTTGTAGTGATCAGTGTCGCGGACTTCAAATGGCCGGGCTGGAACGATCCCAGAAATACATCTGCCCGGGAACTCGGGAACATGATCATGTGCGTCGTGCACACAGCTTCCGAGGTGCGATGCGGATTCTTCGGTCCGGGGCAGGGAACCGGCTTGAACCGGTTGCCGACATTCATCGTCGAAACGTCAGTGCCGGCTGTAGGAGCAAGAGCGACCCCATCGAGCGAAATCACCTGAAAATAGACCGGTGCGTGGTTTTTGTCATTCTGGATCGTGAGGTCATAAGCGCGGGTCGCTGAGCCATTGAGCAGGCGCCAAACCTCACCGTTCTTTTGGTCGATGTTAAGTGTTGGGTAAACGAGACCATTGACGGTGAAGAACCACTTGCCGCCCGTATAGTCAGTGCCGGCGCCCGGTTCCGATTCGGCAAGATTTGTCCCTTTACAAAATCCTTGGCGGATGTCGCCGCGTGAGGGTTCAGGATCACAGAACTCTGGATCCATCTGATCCTGTGCGTCCCCGTTGGCGAGCACCTGCATATCCCTCAGGTGGATGTAGCGAGTCGAGAACTTGGGCGGAAGCGTAAAGTTGCCCGTCGTCGAAGCCACATCCTGAACCGACCCCACGACGAGAATTCCTTCCAGCCCCTCCGAAATCTGATTCACGCCCAGTCCGTGCACGTGCGGATGGAAGAAGAACATCCCGGAAGGATGGTTCGGCGGAATGTAGATGTCGTACTGAATGGGCTGATCGGTGGCCGTCAGGTCGGGATGCACCATCGACGGCAGCTTTCCCGCGGGATAGCCCACAACATATACATAGTCACCGTAGGTCGGATCCGCCGCATCGGCCTTCCGAGGTTCAACGATGAGTCCATGCGTATGGATATTGGTGGGATTTGCCGCCAGCATCTCGTTCACCATGGCGTCCGGACCGTGCGCATGCGTTGCGTCAGGTGGTGCGGGCGGCAGATGATTCACAAGTTTCATCCGCAGATGATCGCCGGGTTGAAGTTGAAGTACGACGCCTTTGTACGTGGCTGAAGTGCGAGAATCTGCAGGGCACTGATCGTTTACGGCGACAGAAGTCCTGCAAACTTCGTAGATCCAGCCCGTCGGGCTGAACTGTCCTAAGTGAACGGTTTCGGGTCGGGCAATGAGGAGCAGATCCAGAACTCCATTTGCACTGGAAAAACTGGGAGGGTTGAAAGAGGTTTGGGCGGACGACGTGAAAGTGGAACAGAGAACCAGAACAGCACTCGCGCATGCGAGCGCCACTTTTCTTCTAATCATTGGGCCCCCAAGGCAACTTTTACTACATACGATGCCTTTTCAAGATGGGTTGGTTTGCATTTGACGAAAATTAATAACCAACAATTTCTTGACGATCTGCATCTGACGCAGTGTCTACAGAGACACGCATGTTTGGTGTCAATTTCTTGAAAAGGGAGACAGAATGCCCGACCTGAAAAACGAGAAAGACCAGAAGAGCGAGAAAGCAGTCCAGGATCTGATTAAGGCTCTAAATGAAGATCTTGCCCGCGAGTACCAGGCTGTTATCGCGTATACGGTTTACAGCAATGTGCTAAAAGGTGCGAAATGGATGAGCATCGCGGGTGAATTGAAGAAGCATGCGGCTGAAGAATTACAGCACGCGCTGATCATCGCGGATCAGGTTGACTACCTCGGTGGAATGCCAACTGCCACTCCAAAGCCAGTCAAGCTGTCGGAAAAACCGGAGGATATGCTTCAGTTCGATCTCGATAACGAGACGGAAACCATCAGCAATTACCGCCAACGGGTGCAGCAGGCTGAGAGCCTGGGCCACTATGCCCTGGCCGAGCAGCTGCGGAAGATCATCGCGCAGGAGCAGGAACACCAGCATGACCTCGCGACAGCCGTTGGCATTGATGTGCCGAAGGTGCTTCCACAGGGAGCATAGGTTCCAGATGATGTGAAGAAGCCCCCGAAACCTTCGGGGGCTTTTCACTGCAACCATCATGTGTCCCGCTAATCGGTCAGGCACGCTTGCGGGCTGCATCCTCGTAGACAGCTGCGTACTCCCGAGCTGGCTTTTCCCAACTGAAATTCTGGGCCATCGCGTTCTCCATTAGCTGTTTCCACTGCGTCTTAACCGTGAATGCCGCGAGCGCGCTGTCGATGGCGCTGAGCAGGGCTTCTGCGTTGTAATCCGTGAATTTGAAACCTGTGCCGGTTTGCAACTCAGGGTTCCATTCCTCGATTGTGTCCTTCAGGCCACCTGTGTCCCGAACAACAGGAACAGTTCCATACTTCAAAGCGTAAATCTGATTCAGGCCGCATGGTTCGAAGTGGCTGGGCATGAGGAAGACGTCTGCGCCGGCTTCAATCTTGTGGGCCATGGCATCGTCGTATCGAATCTGGACGGAAAACCTTCCGGCATTCGCAAATGCGAAATCACGGAAGAACTTCTCGTAGTTGGGCTCTCCGGTCCCGAGAGCGACGACAGCGACATCGCGTTCGGCCAGACGCCCAGCAATCTGTTCAAGAAGATCAAATCCCTTTTGCGATGCAAAACGGGAGCAGATTCCAATCACAGGCGTTGTATCCGGAACCTCGAGACCAAACGCGTGCAGCAGGTCCTTGCGGCAATCCCGCTTTCCGCTCAGGTCGAGGGGAGAATAGTGCCCGGCCAGATTTCCATCCGTGGCAGGGTCCCATTCTGTGTAGTCCACACCGTTGAGTATGCCGCGTAGATCAGCACTCCTCTGGCGGAGAGCACCATCGAGGCCATTGCCGAATTCAGCGGTCTGGACCTCTTCGGCATAGGTGGGGCTCACTGTCGTGATCAGGTCTGAATATACAACTCCGCCTTTAAGGAAGTTGAGGCTGTTGTAGTGCTCAAGCTTGTCGTATGTGAACAGTTCCCACGGAAGGAGCAGTTGATCAATGGTTGCAGGTGGGAACCAGCCCTGATAGCCCGCATTGTGAATCGTGAGGACTGAGGCTGCCTGCCTGAGCTGCGCGTCAGCAGCGTAAACGGTTCGCAGGAGAACCGGAAGCAAGGCGGCCTGCCAATCGTGAACGTGGAAGACATCAGGCACACCCAAGATCTTCGTCGCTTCGATCACTGCACGGCAATAGAGGCCAAAGCGTTCTGCGTTGTCGCTATAGCTGTCGCCGTTGTTCCCATACAAGCCTTGACGGTCGAAGTATTCGGGACAATCGACAAAGTAGTACCTGACTCCGTTGCGATCGCCGCCGTCGACCATGCCCGCGAATCGATTGCCGTGCGGGAAGGGAATCGTGATCGAGCGGACGCTATACGTTGGCTCTTTCTCAAGATGAGGGCGAACAGTGCTGTACAGCGGTAAGTAAACGGAGACTTCGTGGCCGAGTTTTGCGATTTCCCGGGGCAACGCGCCTACGACGTCAGCCAATCCACCGGTCTTTGCAAATGGAGCGGCCTCTGAAGCGGCAAAAACGATCTGCATTCAATTTCTCCCTGTGGCGGATACTGCTTCTGAAGTGACTCGAGTTCAACCGCCAAGTGTACAACCTACCTTTTGACGCATTCTTTGCGTCAGAGGATTCCGTAGGTGCATCTCTCACTTATGCACCCTGATGAAAGCGGCGCGACAACCGTGATCAATTCCGAATCGGGCAGCTTCATACTGAGTGACGAGCTTCTCGACAACCCAATTTGGAACGCTTTGCGAATAGAGCAACGTTCACAGGCCGTTCGAGAGAAAGAAGCCAGACGCTACCTTCCTTCGATCGGGCCCCTGGCCGGAGCACCTGACCAGTCGCTCGATAGCTATGATGCTCTGCGTGTTCTTGCCGGACCGGACGGCCTGCTTGGCCTATTTTTGCAGGACGCTCCCGCATTGCCAGCGGGTTGGAGTCTGTTCCGTGGTGGGCAGCTGACACAGATGGTCTGCCGTGAGCCGAAACTGGTTGAAGCGAAATCTCTGCCGGAAGGAGTCATCCTGCGCCGACTCAGCACTTCCGATGTCTCGGCAATGATTGAGCTGGCGACACTCACTGAGCCTGGGCCGTTTCGAGATCGGACGATTGAGCTTGGGAATTTCTACGGCATCCTCGCGGGTGAACGACTGCTCGCGATGGCGGGACAGCGGATGCGAGTGCCAGGCTTCGTAGAAGTGAGCGCGGTGTGCACGCATCCAGATGCTCGCGGACGCGGCTACGCAGGCGTTCTAATGAGCAAAGTCATTCAGGATATTCGCGACGAAGGGGCGACCCCCTTCCTTCATGCTTTCGCGCACAATCCAGCTGTCTCTCTCTATCGCACGCTTGGATTTGTTCAGCGACGAACGCTGGAACTTGCAGTCATCAAGCGCGAAGACTGACCGTAATTCCGAGCCGAGGCGTTCACAGATCATTCAGCTAACATCAAATGGTGCCGCCAAAATCCAAGCTTGGGCAGAACTTCCTTCGAGATGAGCAGGCGATCCGACGAATCATTGCGGGACTTGGTGATTGCTCCGGGCGTAGTGTCATCGAGATTGGCCCGGGTCGCGGCGCCATTACTCGAGAGCTTTCATCGAAAGCCGGACGAGTGGTTGCTCTCGAAGTAGATCCGATACTTGCTGCACAGTTGTCGTCTCATTTTTCTGGATCTGATGCTGCAGTAGGGTCGAACATAACGATCGAGACCGTCGATGTCCTTGCTTTCGACTTTGAAGCCGCATCACGGGCAGCAGGCGAAAAGCTCATCGTTGTCGGCAATCTGCCCTACTACATTACATCGCCGATCCTAACGAAGCTCGCGAACAGCGCGGACTGTCTGGATCGAGCGGTGTTGATGGTGCAGCGTGAAGTGGCGGATCGCGTCACTGCGAAGCCGAGCTCGCGGGACTACGGTCTGCTTTCGGTCATGGTGCAAATGCATGGTCCGGTTGAGGCCTTATTCACTTTGCCCCCGAGCGCTTTTTCGCCACCACCTGAAGTGCACTCCACGGTGTTTCGTTGGCGCTTCGCGCCTCGCTGGGATGAACTCGGGCTGGATCGTGATTCGTTTCTGAATTTTCTTCGGCGAGTATTTGCTTTGAAACGGAAGACTCTCGCGAACAATCTCCGAGCCGCTGAGATCCCCGCCAATGTCATCTCCAACGCTCTCGCACACTCGGGAATTGACGCCAAGGCGCGGGCCGAGGAGCTAGCTCTTGAGACGCTAGCGAGTCTGTGGCGCGCCCTGCAAAAGAGTGGGGCCATCTCGCTCGGCGAAACGGCCCCACCTCTCGATACCAAATAGTGACTTCTATTTATGCGGCGAGGCGCTCACGTGGCTTCCGCCTCCGCCCCCTCCTCCACCGCTGCTGACGTGCGGTGCAGAGCCTCCGCCACCGCCCGAGCGGGGAGCAGGACTTGGAGCAGATGGCCGATAGCCACCAGACGATCCCGAACTCGGCGGACGGTAAGTTCCTCCACCTCCCGCGTACGGGCTGGCTTGAGGAGAACGGTACGCGCCACCGGAGTAGGGCGATGCTGTCGGCGCTCGGGATGGTCCTCCGGTCGACGGGCGATATCCGCTCCCGGTTGCCGGTGCGCCCCAACTGGCTGAGCGCTGGGTTCCCGGCGAGTTAGCCCACGGGTTATAGCCGCTGGTGTTGCCAACACCGGAGCCTGAATTTCCCAGACCCGCCCGTCCTGAAACGGTCTGGCCCACGTGGCCGTATACCGGCCGAGGTGAAAGCGGCTTGATGGGCTCAACCAGGGAGCCGGCGATGGTGGCTGCTTTTCCTGCGACGTGAGCCGGCGCTGCGACTGGAACTCCAGGAATTCGATTGACCGCAATGACCGGGTTCGGCTGATAGAAGCCGCCGCGCCGGATCGGTTCAACTGGATGCGCCGGACCGTGCCCGGGGCGATGCGGCGGTTCATATCGATGCGGACGGTTTCCCACGTTGCACAGCCAGCCGCCGGAATACCACCATGGATACCCGTAGCCCGGAGTCCATCCCCAACCGAAGTCGTCGTAATAGTTCCAGTACCCGGCTGTGTATGGCATGTAGCCCCAGGATTCGCACGAAACCCAGATATAGCCGAACTGCGGTGTGTAGACCCAGTTGCCGCAGCCGTACGGATCCCAACTGGCATTGGCAGCTTCATACGGAGACCACACATAGCCTTGCCCAGGTACGTTGTACCAGTTGCCGTTTGCGTCAAGATCGCCCCATGCTGGATTGCTACTGTTCGGCTGGTTGCCAGTCGCCGCGGTCCTGGCAGATTCCTGCGAGTTCAGATCCTGGTCTCGGTCGGCATTCCACACGTCCCACGAATTTGGTTCGATGGTTTCAGCCAGGTTGTACTGGCTCGGGTTGGCCCCGTTCAACGCGACACTCTGGCCGGCATGCAAGTCAAGTGAAAGACCGGCGCGATCGAGATGTGCATTGCCCGTGAAGACAGCGAGTTCCCCCGGAGGATTATCCAGATCCATACGGATGACGGTGAAGCCCGTTGCGTTTATGGAGCTATCTCCGAAACGCGCCGTGGTCTGGTTCGACCCAGTGCCCGAGAACTCGAAATATCCAAGTCCGCTGTTGAGCAGCACCTCAGCCTTGCCGGAACCGCTGTCCTGCCGAAGGATCGCGATTTGGAGAGAGCTGTTGGGTGACAGGCGCGCTACGCTTCCATCGTCGAACTGGAGCTCGGCCTGTCCGTCTTCTCTCGTCGACACGACGGTGCCTTCAAAAAGGGGAGTATTTACCAGAGCTGGATCGGCGATGATCTGGCTACCCTGCGTGAGTGCAACGCTACCTTGAACGAAGCTGAGCCGGGCAGCGCGCATGTCGGGGCGCGGCTGTTGCGGTTGATCCGGTTCTGAATTCTGAGCTCGGAGCCCTGCCGGCAAAATCACGGACAAAGCAAGCCCCAGCAAGGTCACTGATGACCTGACTCGAATCTCCTTCAAGCTAAACATGGAGCCCCCACCCTTTCCCCTACATCCCCGATGGATGATGCTTACCTCGGGGAGCCCACTACTTCATCAGACATGCGCAACCGGGGAAAAGTCGCGCTTAAAGTTCAGGCCCTGGCGGGTTCAGCTCCCGGAGCGTGCCAGTAGGATTCGTGCCTGCTTCCTCACGCGATCGAGCACATGCGGGTCGTCTTCCAGCCGCTCGAGAATTGGGCGGATAGCGCAGATCTGCTGCATGCGACCGTCTTCACTGGCTTCAACTACGAACTGGATCGCCTTATCAAGTCCAAGAGGATCATGCTGATAAAGGAGTTCGAGGCGGGCGCCTTCAATGAGGGTCTGCCCAACCGCAACCATCGAATCACCGAATTCCTGTATCTGCTTGTTTGTGGAATAGTTGAATTCGCAGCCGCCCTCGGCATCCGGTCCACTGTAGTGAATCTTCTTTGTGCCCTGAAAGGCCACCTTGAGGTGGCTTTCGCACTTGTCGTGCAAGATCTTGTCTTCATGCACGGTCTTGAAGATGCGGCTGGTGAACTCGGGACTGAGGCGCACGTCGCGATCAATCTTGCCGGGAGACATCGTCTCCGGGTAGTCCTTCGAGGGGGTACCCCCCTCCGCGCGAAAATGTCCGCTGCCATCGGGGTGCAGAACCAGAGTCCATTGAGCGGGATAGAGCGACGGGTTCGAGAACTCCACCTGAACTACGCGGTCCTGGTCGGCGCGCGAAGGCAGTCCGCAGAGAGCGATAATGAGGGCCAGGATGACAGCTTTCATGCCTGTGCTCCCTGTAGTGCAAGTGTCTGAGCGGTATGCAGATGACATATTGCAATCGCCAGGGCGTCAGCGGCATCCGCGGGCTCTGGTATCTCTTTCAACTCGAGGAGCCTTGCCACCATAAATTGCACCTGCTCCTTCTTGGCAAGACCATAGCCTACGACACTCGACTTTATACTGAGCGGCGCATACTCTGCCACGTTGAGTTGCAGCTCAGCTGCCGCCAGTAGAGCGACCCCTCGCACCTGGCCGAGCTTCAAGGCTGATTTCGCATTGACCGAATGGAAGACTTCTTCGATTGCGACCACGTCGGGCCGCCAATGCTCGAGCTCGGCTGTAAGAGTGCGGTGCAGCTCAGCTAACCGAAGAGGCAGAGACTTGTTTTTGGGCAGCCGGATTGCGCCGGAGGAAAGGCATACGATGCGGCCAAGGCGGGCGGTTTCAAACGATTCCACCACGCCGAAACCCGTTATCTCGGTGCCACAGTCGATGCCGAATACTCGCATTTATCTGCAAGTCTAAACCGAAAGCTGGTAATTGGATGCAATGGCCCTCGCGAGGCGGACCGGACGTACCTGATGCGGCCAATGCGTTAACACTAGCGCGATCATTTGCTCAAGCGGTTCTCCGGATGTCATGCTCGAAGCATGACGAAGGGACTACTCCTGGCTGGTGTCACAGTGTTGCTGCTCTGGCCTGCTGCGGGAATTGCGCAGGACAAGGGCTACTGGCGCGCGGAAAGCAACACTGCCAATCAGATCACGGGGGACGTCGTGATCTCGGAATCAAAACTCACCATCAACTTCCTCAGCTACTCGCTTGCGCCGATTCGGAAGCTGACACAAGCTGAGGCCGGCGCGGCGTTCGATGTCGACAGCAATGTTGCGGGGGGAGGAAATCTCTATCGCCTGAGCATTCCTGCGGATAAGCGCTTCCTGCACCACAATACGCTTTGCGGATCCGAAGAGACGCAATGGATGGCGACTTACGTTCAGGATCGGACGCTGCATGTTGCACTGTTCTCCGGGGCAACCATGCCGGTGCTCACTGCTGAGGCTCTATCCAGTTCCAACGAGGTCTGCGGCGTCTTCGGTTACGCGCACTGACGCTGCGCCGTTCTCTCAAAGGGCCAGGGCCGACCGTAGCCTGATTCGTTGAAGCGTCGCTATTTCACGTAGCCGTTCTCGCCACGTCAGTTGGTTTGCGCTTTCGGTGGAGATCACTTCCTCGAAGCTTGTGAACTGATCGGCGCGTTCGTGCAGGAACAGGTCGAGCCGGTTCTCAAGAAAAGAAGCGGACGTGTTTGTGTGAAGGCAGATCGTCCACAGGCCTTCTGGTCGCTCGACAGGCTCCCATAGTTGCTGGGGGATCCAGATCACACCTTCGCGTTGGAATGGGCGGTTCGAAAATCCGTCGGATAGAAAGGGAAGGCCTTCTTGTTTAAGCGCGTGCAGCGTCGCGGAGTCGAAGCCGTGGCGCGGGGCGACGAAGAGGCGAGGAGAAAGGCCGTGTCCGCGCAGGATGTCGAGACCTGCTCGAATCCATTTACGTTGGATGTTTTCGGGAACGCCGGCGAATTCGGTTCGAGAGTGAAGAGAAAGTAGTGATCGGCCTGAGCTGTTGCAAGTGTGCTGGAAGCCGTGCAGAGCGATCGTGGCTCCGTATGCTTCAAGAGCTCGCATCCGAGGCCAGAAGTCTGGGTCCGGAAAGTCGACGACCAGTTCCTGATCCCGGTTGTCTGGAACTACGGCAAGAATGGGACGGATCCTGTGCCGTTTCACGATGTCTATGAAGCGATCGAAACGCTGCTTCGACATTGCTGGGCAGAGGTCATCGAAGCGCAGAAGATAAGTTGGTTTACCTAACACCATCACACATGGCGCAGACTAACACCTGGCTAGCGAGAACGGCTGTCGCTCTGATCACATCTGATCGGTCCTGGATCGAGGAAGTGGCTCGAGTGGATTGCTTGGCATGGTGGAAGATGCTGAGATTGCCCGGTCAGGGGTTGGACCGGAGCGCTTCTTCAACCGTGGCTGCCATGGGGAGAATCGTGTCGACTTTGGTGAACTTGAACAGCTGTTTTACGTTCGGGCTGGAGCCGACGATAATGACGCGAATGCCTTTTGAACGGCATGCGATGAAGTGGCTGACCAAGACACCCAGGCCGGAGGAATCCATTTGCGGCACTTCCGTCAAGTCGAAGATGTGTCGAGTCGGCGTCTCAGATCCAGACTCAGGTTTGAACTCGAAGATGTTGCCGAGTTGAACCTGTTTCATCGATCCGTACATGTCCCGGGCATTGAACACTCCGGTGATCTGATAAATGATCGTGAGCGGTGCCTGCCCTTCGATGCGTTCAATGGTGAACGTCTGGTTCTTCCACATTTCCGTGCGCGTCGTCGCCATCACCGCGATTGTAGCGGGTCGGGCTGCGATGAGCGGAGGTGGAACGCGAGCGGGGAACCAAATGCAACAGGAAGCAGAGCGTTTTGCCTTGCCGGCACAGGGGAAGGCCTTTTTGATCCACCGGCGACGGACTGACCGGGAGTATCACTTTGGAACTAGTCCTCGAGGTCGGAGGGGACCAGGCTGAACTTCTTCAGCTTGTAGCGGAGGGCGTCGCGGCTGATGTCGAGCAGGCGGGCGGCGTTGGATTGGTTGCCGTTGGCCTGGGTCATGGCGAGTTCGACCATGGAGTGCTCGACTTCTTCGAGAGATGTTCCGCCTTCAGGGATGTAGAGGCGCGGAAGCGAGCGGCCGTTGGGCAGGCGTCGTCCCGAGTCTGGAGGAGATGTCTGCTCGAAGGCGGTGCGGCCGTTAGACTCGCCGACGGAGAAGGGAAGATAGATCGAGCGGAGGTACGACTCTTCTTCGAGGATCATGCCGCGCTCGATTGTGTTTTTGAGTTCGCGGACGTTGCCGGGCCAGTTGTGGGCGAGAATCAAGCTGCGCGTTTCACCGGTGAGGCCGCGGATGGATTTTTTGAAGCGGCGGTTGTAGCGATCGACGAAGAAGTCGACGAGAGGCAGGATGTCTTCTTTGCGATCACGCAGAGGCGGAATGAAGATGGCGATGATGGCGAGACGGTAGAAGAGATCCTGGCGGAACTGATTCTCCCGGACAGCTTTTTCGAGGTCACGATTTGAGGCGGCGATGACACGGACATCGACCTGGATATCGCGCAGACCGCCGACCCGGCGGATGACCTGATCTTCAAGGACGCGGAGGAGCTTGGCCTGAAGGACGGGAGACAGCTCACCGATTTCGTCGAGAAAGAGGGTGCCGCCGTCGGCTGCTTCGAAGATACCTTTCTTCATCTGCTTGGCGTCAGTAAATGCGCCTTTTTCGTGACCGAAGAGCTCGGCTTCCATCAGGGTTTCGGGAATCGCGGAGCAGTTGATGGCGACGAAGGGCTTATCGCGGCGGGCGCTTTCGTAGTGGAGCGCTTTGGCGATGAGGTCTTTGCCGGTGCCGCTTTCGCCCTGGATGAGGATCGTTGAGGCTTCGCACAAGGCGACCTTGCGAACGAAGTTCATCAGCTCGGTCATTTTTGGTGAGACGCTGACGATGCTTTCGAAGCCGACACCGGGGCGAGGGCGGGCGTTTGCGGACTGCGGATTGCCGCGACGGACGGCAAGTTCTTCGAGGGTGCTGAGGATGACCTCGTGGAGCAGCTCGAAGTCGATGGGCTTACCAACGAAGTCGACCGCGCCGAGCCTGATGGCAGCTTTGACGTCGTCGAGCTGCGGATCGGCTGTGATCATGATGACGGCGGGGGCCGTGTCGGCAGTCTTCTTGAGCTGGTCGAGGACTTCAATCCCGGAGAGATCGGGGAGACGGACATCGAGAAGGACAAGGTCGGGTAATTCGCGCTCAGCGAGACGTAGAGCAGGCTCGCCGGCATCGGCTTCGAGGACTTGGAAACCCCACTCTTCACATTTTTGACGCAGCGACCAGCGCACGAGGCGTTCGTCGTCGACGATGAGGATTCTTTCTGCTGGCATCGGTTCTCTCATGTACGACTGACCGTTTTCGCAGTTTTAGTTCTCTATGCATGAGCGTGGTGGAGGGGATCTTTTGTCTGCGGGACCCTGGGTGAGTGATCCCCGATACAACGCTTGAGTTCATTAGAGGCGGGAAGGGCCAGGAAGAATGTGATGTGGGTCACGGGAGAAAGCAGTGGACTTGGGAACCGGGAGGCTGGGGAGACTTGCATTGCTGGTTTCTAGTAATGAGCAGTGAGCGTGATTTTGGGCGTTGGGTCTGGTGGGACGGTGATGATGCCTTCGGGGGTGAAGTCTCTCCAGGGCTTTCCGTTGAGGGTCACGGAGACGAGCTTGCGCTGCCCGTGGACGCGGAGGCGGAGTTTGGCGGCGGCCTTGAAGTTGGGTGGGAGGTTGAGTGTGGCTTCGATCCGGTTGTCGGTGAGGTGGGATGCGGTGGAGAAGGAGACGCGGCCGAAGCGGGTGGGAGCGTCAGAGATCGAGACCTTCTGGCCGTCTTCGAGCCATTGCTCGGGCATCGACTTGCCGAACCAGAGAGTGTCGGAGTTCGGGTCTTCGAAGACTAGGAGCCACTTGGCCATGAGCGGGACGATGAGCTGGGCGGGAGTGCAGTAGGGCGCGGCGTTTGAGTTGTCGAAGACCGGGCGCGTCTCAGGCGCGGTCCATGTGCCGCGGGTGTACTGGTGGGCCATGATCGAGTAGAGCAGGAGCAGCGCTTCGCGATTCATGTCGTGCTGGATGAGTCCGTAGGCGTGACCATAGGCGAGGAAGCCGGCGACAGCACCGGTTTTGTAGCCGTAGGCAGTGGGTATGCCGAGGATGATGTCGTGATGCGTGCGGCGATAGTTGTCGATCTGATTGACATCGTCTTTTGTCATCAGGCCGGAGTACATCATCTCCATGTAGGCGCGGTAGGAGCGGAACTGCGGATCGGTGGGATCGCGGGGCACAACGACGTGGAAGGGCTCTTTGGCTCCGGCGATCGAGGGGAGGATGGTTTCGCTGCCGTCGTGAAGAAGCGAGCGGGAGATGGAAGTTTGCAGGTCGGATTGAAGCTCGGTGGATTCGCGGACGAGACGATCGCCCCAGGTCGCAACTTCGGTTGAGTGCTGCTGTTTGCCGATTTGCGACCAAACATGGCCGAGATCGCGAAAGCCCTGCGCGGCTTCGGCGCTGTTGGAGAAATACGGCTGCATGTAGCGGGGCGGATCGGGGTCGAGCGAGGCGTCGGCTTCGCTCCAGCCGGCGAGCATGCCGTAAGCGGGGTTATCGCGGGGAAGCTGCTTTGCCTTGTCGCGCATGCCGAGGAGCAGTCGCGTGATGCCGTCGATTGGAGTGCGGTGGCGGACGAGGAGCGCGGGATCGCCGCCGTAGTTCACGTATTGTGCGAGAACGGAGAGCATGCGGCCGTACTGGCCTGTCTCGGGGCCGCGATAGAGGAGAGAGCCGTCGTCGCGGACGAATTTGCCGAGATAGTTGTCGATGTAGCGGCCGGCTGTTTCGATGAGGCCCCACTCGAGCATGGCGGTGGTGTCAACGGTGAAGGTGTCGGGGAAGCCGTCGTGCTCGCTGCCGCCGTAGTCGCGATCGACGACGCCGTACTTGGGGTAGTCGTTGATGCGTGTCATCATCTCGCGGACGAGACTTAGCTGCGCCATGTTCTGGAGGCGCGTGTCGGGGACTTCGATCTTCATGGCGGGAGCGAGAAGTTTTTGCCAGCCGGCGCGGAGCGAGATGAGATCGCGATAGAAGAGGCGTCGGTCGTAGTCAGTGCGCGGCGGGAAGGGATGGTACGAGTCGACGTAACGCGTCCATGCGACGGAACCGTTTTCGACATGAACGATGCGGTACCAGACCGGCTGAATGCGGTTGTTGCCGTTAACAGTGCGGAAGGGGGCAAAGGTGATCATCTCCGTCCATTTGTCGGGCGTCTCGGGATAAACGAAGCGAAGGATGGGCAGCCAGCCTCCGACGATGCCGTCGAGAACGCGGCCCTCTTCGCGGATTTTCCGGATTGCGTCATCGTAGGGAGCAGGGTCGAAGTCGGGCGAGCGACCGCCGTATGCGAAGCCGACTTTGTCGGCGGTATTGGGAGTGCCGACGAAGGAGTAGGTGTTGATCTTCTGGATCGGCGGGATCAGTGGGGCGATGGTGTCGTAATCGGGATCGCCGGGGCGAGAGAGGACTTCGTCGCCGAGAAGATCGGAGGGGTTGTTGATGACTTCTTCGAGTTTATGGCCGTTGTAGAGCTTTGCTGGATCAGCCCAGGTGGGTTCGGCGGTCTTGGGGAGATCGAAGCGGATGCCGTGGGTGTCGATGACAACGAGGTGGCCGGTTTGCGTGGTGAAGTCTTCGAGAACGGCGAAGTGGTCTGGGGATGAGGGCTCGCCGGCGATGGCCATGAGGGTCCAGTTGGCGAAGCGTGCACCGACGTGGACGGAGGAGGTGGTGCGGCCGTCGGTGAGTTCGGCAGAATCGGCCTCGAGAAGGCGAAGAAGCTTAAGATTTTGCGCTGGCAAGGCGGCAGTCGAGACGAGGAAGAGAACGAGGCAAGTGAGTCTCATGGCGAAAAATCGGTCAGAAGAATTCTATGCTGGCGGGTGTAGGACAATCATGGGCCTTATGCGGACTTTCCAACGGGACTGGGATCGTCTTGGTTGGGTTGGCCCACGGATTCGCTCCGCCGCACCCTGGCACCCGAGATCCAGATCTCTACGCGACCTGAGCGGGTTCGGCTACTGCAGCGAAGGGCAGATGGACTTCGAAGGTGCTGCCTTTTTCGGGTTCGCTGGTCACGGTGATGCGTCCTTCGTGTTCGTCGACGATGCGGCTCACGAGAGAGAGGCCAAGTCCGGTTCCAGTGGGCTTTGTAGTGTAGAACGGGCGGAAGATCTGCGTGATCTGCTGCGGAGACATACCTCGGCCGGTGTCGGTTACAGAAAAGATGGCGCAGTCGTCACTGGAGCTGACTCGGACAGTCACATAGCCATTGCCCTCAATGGATTGAACTGCGTTCAACAAGAGGTTCAAGACGACCTGGTGGATCTGGTCGCTGTCGTGCTGCACTTCAGGAAGATTGGAGTCAGTGACGACTTCGATACGAATGGGTTTAGAGATGACCTGTTGACGAGCGAGCATCACGGCGTGCTCGACGGTGGTGTTGAGGTTGCTTTTCATCATGCGGGGTGGATGGGGGCGTGCAGTCTGTAGCAGGTCGGTAAGAATGCGGTTGATCTGATCGATCTCGAGACGAACGTCTTTGACCATGGCGCGCGCAGGGCTGGTGACGGGGAGATCGCGACCGATGATGTCGATGACGCCGGCGATTCCGGCAAGGGGATTGCGGATCTCGTGGGCGAGGCCTGTCGCTAGTTCGCCGAGCGTGGCCAGGTGCTCGGCTCGCGACATCTGTGTGCGATGCATGGTTTCTATCTCCTGACGGCTTTCTCTAAGTTGCTGCACCATGTGATTGAAGTTTCGACCGAGGTCTCCAATTTCGTCATTGCTGTTGCAGAAGGAGACGGTGGTGTTGAGATCGCCCTGGCTGACGAGCGCCATCTTCTTTTGAAGTTCGACTACGGGGCGCTGGATGAGGTAGGCCAGAACGGCGATGGTGACTCCGCAGACGGTGACGGATCCAGCTCCGGCGAGCAGAAGAAGGGCGTCCCGGTCGGGATCGCGCAGGGTGAGGGTCGCGATGGCGAAGAGGAGCAGGCCGGCGATGAGCACGCACACCACGGGCAGGATCGCCTTGATCTGCCAGTTGACGCGTACGGTGTGCACTTTAGGGCTCCTCGTTGAGGGCTGCGCGGTCGTTCTCAGCGAATAATTAGCACGTTGTTTTCCAGAGGCTCCAGGCCGGAGGTAGAGACCGCTCGAAAGGAGTTAGGAGCAACGATGCAGCGGAGTTTGGGCTAAATGGCGCATGGAGCACTGCCATTTGGCGCAATCAGGGCGAGTTGTGAGGCATTTCACGTTGGCTTCGCGGTAGAGGGTCATGATGTGATCCAAATCACGGATTGAGGATGAGGACGGATATCTAATCGAGTTGCGAAACCTCACATTGGAGCCTGATTAGCTGAGTGGGGGATTGCGGCAGGGCTTGCGTCATGCTCGCAGGAAAGGCGAGACGCTTGCTAGAGATCGATTTAGAGTTCGTATGAAATTGCTTCCTCTTGTTCGGCCTTTCCCTTCCGTCGGCAGCAGAGTGCTTGCAGCCGGCTTCTGTGCGTTGTTGATGTTGCTGTCAGGAGCCCATGCAAGGGCGGCGGTGCATCCTGTGCCGCTGGACAAGAACGTCGATGCAAAGAAATGCCTGGAGTGCCACGAGGATAGAACGAAGCACAAGTTTGTTCACTCCGCGATGCAGGGCGGGTGTTTGACCTGCCATGAAGTGCGGGTGAGCAAGGATGTGACGCGGGTTAAGCTGATGACGGCGACGACGTCGGCGCTGTGTTTGTCGTGCCACGACGACAAGAGCGCAAAGAACATCAAGCGCGTGGTGCATCCTCCGGCGGTTCGGGATTGCATGACGTGCCATGACGCGCATGGAAGCGAAAACAAGAATCAACTGCTGAAGCCTGCTTCGGGAGACGCAAAAGAGAATCTCTGCCTGAGCTGTCACCAGACGGGCCTGCATGTTGCGGAGAAGGGAAGCAGACACGCGGCGCTGGATGCCGGCTGCGACACGTGTCATACGACGCATAAGACGGGCGCGGAGCCGACGGCGGAGAACCGCTTTCACCTGACGAAGGCTGCACCTGCGCTGTGCGTGGATTGCCACGACGTGAAAGATGCGGAGCTGCAGAAGAAGCACAATAATCAGCCGTTCGGGACTGCGAACTGCCTGCAGTGCCACGATCCGCACCAGTCAGACCAGCCCAAGCTGATGGTGAAGTTCCTGCATGCACCGTTCCAGGGCAATGGATGCGACACCTGCCATCAGCCAGCGAAGGACGGCAAGGTAGTTCTGACGCAGACAGACGCAAAGCTGCTGTGCGTGACGTGCCACGAGGACAAAGGCAAAGAGATTGAGTCGGCGAAGGTGCCGCATCCGGGCGCAGCCGGAGACTGCACTGACTGCCACAGTCCACATGCGAGCAAGCAGCCAGGGTTGCCGAAGACAGACTCGGTGAGCATCTGCCTCGGGTGCCATAGCGATATCGATGAGTTGCGGAAGAAGCCTGCGCATCATCAACCGGCGTTCGCACAGGGTTGTTCCACTTGCCATACGCCGCACGGCGGCGAGAACGATCATCTGCTGCGTGCTAAGGGGAATTCGTTGTGCCTGGAGTGCCACGGGCCGGATTCACAGGCGAAGAGGGATGAAGCGAATCATCTGCTGACAATCTTCAACGGAAAAGTCCGGTTGCCGGAGGACTACTACCAGAAGAACAAGGTGGCGATTCTCCCTCTGCGATTCGGGCTGGGACATCCGGTGGAGTATCACCCGGTTTCAGACGTGATGGATCCTTCGGATCAGACAAAACTGAAGATGCCTTTGAGCTGTCTCTCGTGCCATCAACCACACGCTTCAAGTCAGGCGAATCTGCTGGTTAAAGACCAGTCGAACAACATGGCTTTCTGCGACAGCTGCCACAAGAACCGGCTGAATATGAAGGAAACGGTGCTGCCGGGGAAATAGGTTTTCAGGGTCGGAGATTTTTGAATGCATAGCTTCCTCTACAAATCGATTCGGTTTCGGAAGGCACTAGGGCTGGTTGTGCTGCTGAGCGTGTTCGCTACGCTGATGACGGCGAACGCTTATGCGGATAAGAAAAAGAAGAAGAAAGCTGAGACGCCAGCTCCGGAGGCTGGTCCGCGGAAATTCGGTTTCGATCCGACGAAGCTGGTGTGGCCGAGCCCGCCAAATGTAGCGCGGGTGAAATGGGTGAGTTACTTCGCCGGGCAGAAGATCGACTACACGCAGACAGCGAAGTCGAAAGCCAAGGCAAGCTGGATGGATCGCCTGGCGGGCGGCCAGACCGAGGAAGAGAAATTCAATCCCAAGGATTTTCCGTACCAGATGATCGGGCCATACGGAATCGCGATCGACTCGAAGGGCCTGGTCTATGTCGCGGATCAGAGGGTGGGCGGCGTGTTCATCATCAACACCGAGACCCTGGATGTGCAGATGATCCGCAATGGATACGAAGCGCACTTTGGCTGGGTGAACGGCGTGGCGATCGACGATGACGACCGGCTGTTTGTTTCGGACGGGAAGATCCACAAAGTTCTGATCTTCAATGCGAAACACGAGGTGGAGGGGCAGATCACGGAGGGATTGGAAGATCCGGTTGGATTAGCGATTGACACGACGAACCGGTTTCTGTATGTCGTGGATACCCAGCAGGACCAGGTGCTGGTCTATGACGCGGACTCGCTCAAACTACTGAGGCGAATCGGGACAGGCGGGAAGAATCACTTCTTGACTACACCGGGAGACTTTGGCGCGCCGCAGGGAGTGGCTGTGGACGCCGAGGGTACCGTCTACGTAACGGACACGATGAATAACCGCGTTGAGATCTTCGATGCGGATGGGAACTTCATCCGTGAGTTCGGAAAGAACGGAGACGGGCCGGGATATTTTGCGCGGCCAAAGGGAATTGCGGTGGATGCTGACGGGCACATCTGGGTGGCAGACCAGGTGCAGGATCGGCTACAGGTGTTCAATCGCGAAGGACAGTTGCTGACCTTCGTGGGAACCGGACATGGGGAGCTTCCAGGGCAATTCAAGACGCTGGTGGGTGTTGCGATCGACAAGCATAACCGGGTGTTTACAACGGAGCAGGAGCCGGGAAGGCTGCAGGTGTTCCGTTATGTGACGGACGCGGAGGCGGCGGCGGCGAAGGTAAAGAGGGACGAGGAGCTGCAGAGAGCCGCGGAGCGCAGGCAAAAGGCGGCAGCGTCGGCACCTGAAAGCAAATCGGTAGAGCCGGTTGGACAGAAGCCCGCGGAGAGTAAGCCGAATTGAATCCTTAGGTAATGAAGACATTCAGGGCATTTTCACTGGGCTTGATTGATATCAAGCCCATTTTTCTTGCCCTGCGTTTCTCACCTGCGTAACGACCAGTTCGAGGGTAGAGGTAACCTGCCGCGAATTCCAAAGAGCCAGGCACTGTCCACTCTCGGAGGATTCACGAGTGGGTTGAACGTCTCTATTGTCTGGATTTAGAGCAGAAGTCCGGGTAGTTGAGCCGGTGCTGCGAAAACCGGCGACAGAACCGGCGTTGCTGCTAGCACCACAGTAGAGATTGTGTTTGATTGAATCCTCAGTTGCGTTGGAGATCGACCATGAGTACAAGCGAGCAGACGTGGAAGGTATCGGGGATCGAGATCGCCGATCGGGCCAAAGGCGGAGTTAAAGAGTCGTTGCTCAAGAGGTTATTGAGGAAGATATTTCCGGACCAGCGGACCGAGACGCGATGCCCGGCCCCGCCGCTGATGGGATACCTGGGAACGATGCAAGGTTCAAGGCCTTTCGAAGTTGGTGATGTCAGCCTTGGCGGTTTCAGTCTTGTCACCGAAGAACGTTGGGCGGCGGGCACGGAGATGCCGATCACGCTGCGGCGTTCAAACCTGCCTGTAAACGAGCCGGAGGATCTTTTTACGGTTCAAGCGACGGTCGTTCGATGGACGGAGGAAGGCGTGGCGTTTTCAATCGTGCTCTTCGAAGAAGATTCTGCTGCAGTTTCGGGTAACCCCCTGCAGGTGTACTGGGCGAGCAGGCAGGATATGAAGCTTTTTCTTGAGCGCTTGAAGAGTCCGGAAGAGATGAAGGCAGGGGTCGCCGACCATCGAAGAGAGAACGTCGAAGATTCTTCGCGGCAAACAGCTTTCCATACTCGATTACATGTGTCGCCGCATACTGCGGGGGACTAGGAGATGGGTCTACTTCTTACAGTCCCTGAAACGAACTTCTCTCAAACGTCGAAGCTGGACTTGTACTTTGGTTCAAGAACGCGGGGGATGGATGGTGCATCTAAAATGGCACTATGACCCCTGCGATAACTACCCGCCGGCACGCGAAAACTCCCCCTCCCGGCGAAACGGGCCAAGAGGCACTTTATCTGCGTTCTTTGAGCGAACGCCAGGTTCCGGTGTCGGTGAAACTGCGCGGCGGAGAGACCGTGCGCGGCTGGATTGAGTATTTCGACGACGGGATGCTGCGGCTGACCCGCGAAGGCAAGCCAAACCTCTTCATCTACAAGCACCAGATCGAGACGATCACCGAGGCGGGCAAACGCCGGGCGCCGAGGAATGAGGCGGGCATCCCGCAGTCTCCAGGAAGTGCGAAGGCAGGCGAGTGACGACTGCTGCAAGCAATCAGAACATGACGTGGACACCGAAGGCATCAGAGATCGCGCGTGAGGCGGGCGCACGGCTGCGCGAGTTCTTCGTGCAGGGTGTTGAGACCGAGTACAAAGGCGATGTGGATCTCGTAACGGTGGCGGACCGGACGGTTGAGAAGCTGATTCTGGCTCGCCTGACCGAGGTGTTTTCCGATCACGGGATCTATGGCGAGGAAGGTACACGCGAGCGGCTGGATGGCGAGTTCCGCTGGTACGTAGATCCACTGGATGGGACAACGAACTTTGCGCATGGCTTTCCGCAGTTCTGCGTCTCGATGGGGCTGGAGCAGCGCAAAGCGGGATTGAAGGATGAGGAAGATGGCCAGCTTATGGCCGCGGTGATATACGACCCAATGCGGGATGAATTGTACGAGGCGGAACGAGGAAAAGGCGCGACGCTGAATGGGAAGTCGATCACCGTCTCAAAGATTGCATCCTTGGCCGAGTCACTGGTGGCTACGGGCTTTCCGAGCAAAAAGCGGCACCGGAATCCGAACATACACTTCTACCACGAGATCACTCTGCGGTCGCATGGGGTGCGAAGGGCAGGGTCAGCGGCGCTGGACCTGGCATATGTGGCAGCGGGGCGGCTTGAGGGCTTTTGGGAGTTCAACCTGAACTCGTGGGACACGGCGGCGGGGATTCTGTTGGTTGAAGAGGCTGGAGGGCGGGTCTCGAATTTCTCTGGAGGGCCGTTTCAGCTGAACAGCGCGGAGACGCTGGTTTCGAACGGCCTGATTCATGATGAGCTAGTGAAGGTGTTTGAGGATTTGTTTGCTGGTCGGGACTTGATGCCGCTGCCGAGTCCGGAAGAGTTCGCGGCGATGCGGAGGGACAGGGAACAGGGATCAGGGAATTAGGGAAGTGCCACGAGTCGGCAGGCGAGAGCCAGTGTTCCCGCATGGCAAAACCGGGGACGATTGTGTTGAGGTCAGGGTCAAGGGGCGTGTGCTACTATCAGCGTCGAGACTTTAACTCTTCGGAGATATTCAGAAATGGCCTATGTAATCGCAGAACCCTGTATCGGCACGAAGGACACCGCCTGCGTTGATGCGTGTCCGGTCGATTGCATCCACCCCAAAAAGGACGAGGCCGATCACGGGACGGCTGACCAGCTGTTTATCGATCCCGTAGAGTGCATCGACTGCGGAGCGTGCGTTCCGGCATGCCCGGTGTCGGCGATCTTTGCGCAGGACGATGTGCCGGAGAAATGGGCACACTTCACGCAGAAGAACGCGGAGCATTTCGGTCGGTAGTTAGTTCGAGTGAGCTTGAAAGACGCGTCCGCTGCGGCGGGCGCGTTTTGCGTTTGGAGGACCAGCTGTCAGCTTTCAGCCCTCAGCTTGCTACTTCAATGGTGAGGTGAGATCTCATGTCCAGGCCCAAGCAGAGCTTGAATGGGGCACCCGAATTTTAAGTGTTGGTTCCGATCGAGAACTTTCGACGGATCTTCAGGTATCAGGTTTCTTGGTTAGCCAATCGGGATCCGCCGCGTAGAATGCATCGTATCAATCTGATGAAAACAGAGTGCGAGCAATTCTTGGATCAAATCATCAGTGGTCATCGGCGTGGACGTAGCCCCCTCCGGTTTGACCCAAGATAGAGAAGGCGAGAACTTGTAGGCCGCAGCCGAATATAGTCCTCCGCTTTCCTGTTTGATAAATATGCCGCACGAGCTCAGATCCATTACTGTTCATGATAGCCATCTGTGCACGCTTGTGACGTTTCTCCGGAGAAAATCCGCAGAGAGACTCGATGCGTTCCGATACTAGATGAGGAAAGATCGTGGCGGTGCTGACTTCGGAAGCGGTGGTGTTGCGGACCTGGCCGGTGCATGAGGCTGACCTGGTAGTGAGCTTCTTTACGCGCGACTACGGGAAGATGAAGGGCGTGGCGAAGTCTGCTCTTAAAAGTCGCAAGCGGTTTGGCGGAGCGCTGGAGCCGATGACTTTGGCGCGGGCGTGGTTCGTTGAAAAGCCGAAGCAGGAGTTAGTAAGGCTGGATCAGCTGGAGATTATGCGGTCGCCACTGTCGATGCCGGTGGATGCAGTGCGGCTGATGGTGCTGAGTCTATATGCGGAGGTGCTGGAGCAGGCGCTGCCGGAACACGATCCACAGGAGACGGTGTTTCGGCTGATCGCGTCGGTGCTGGAGCAGACAACGGTCGAGCAGCCTTGGATGCCGCTGACGTATTTCGAACTGTGGATGACGCGACTGATGGGATTGCTGCCGGACCTGGCGCATTGCATTGCGTGCGGAGAGGCGCTGGTAGCGGGTGAGACGAGCTTCAATGCGTATGCGGATGGGCTGTTCTGCCGGGTGCACAGGCCGGGGAATGCGAGCGAGCTGTCTGCGGATTCGTGGCAGATGGCGTTGAAGATGCTGCGGGCGCCGGTGGGAGCGTTTGCAGGTGAGGAGTGGCCGCGGAGAAGAGGACAGGACCTGCGACGGTTTGCGCTGCAGTCGCTGGAGAGGCATCTGGAGCGGAAGATGAAGTCGGCGGAGATGCTGGCGCGGTTTTGAGAGGCGGGGAACGAGATGTCGAGCGATCTTATTTCCTTCAGGACACAAAATCAGAAGAGGATGGAGGGGAGCCAGGCTCCTGCGGGGCTGTTGTAGAGGCCGGTGGACATCAGGTTCATTGGTTCAACAACGCGGAGGCCGTTGGAGAGGCACCAGCGGAAGAGTTCGGCGTTGCGCGTGGGGATGAGGACGCCGGGACCGCCGAAGGATTCGACTGACGCGAGAAGAGCCTGCAAGTCTTGGTCGGATTCAGCAGTGGTATGGCCGAAGAAGGCGAGGGCGCTTGTGTACCCGGTGATTCGACCGGCGCGTTCGACGACAAGTGCGCTGCCTTGCTGCGCGCAGGCCGCAAGATCGTCGCTTCGATCGTAGCCGTGAATCTTCAGGGATAGCGCGTTGCAGGCGGCGAGATCAGCCGAGGTTGCGGGGCGGACCGTGCAGCCGGGAATTGATCGTTCTTGAGTGCGTCCCTGCATGACGACAAGCGGCTCGCGAATGTCGAAGCCGAGAGAAGCATAGAGCGAGAGCGACCGGGTGTTAAAGGCGGCCTGGACGAGGCGGATACCGGCGGCGTTGCGTTCATGCGAGCGGTCTATGACAGCCTGCATCAGGCGTCGGCCCACGCCGCGGTTCTGTGTGTTGGGATCGACGGTGATGGGGCCGACGCCGTGAATCATGGCGCGCTCGTCGAGACAGTTGGAGCCAAGGATTTGACCGTCAGCCTCAGCCACTACGCAATACACGCCTGGATCATTGAACATGCCTTGGATTAGGCGGTCGGCGTATTCAGGATTAGGAAAATCGCAGGGGAAGTTGTGCGCGGTATTGACGGCGGAGAAGGCGGCGAAGCAGATTTTGCCGCAGGCTGGTGCGTCGTCTGGAGTGGCCTGGCGAATGAGGATGTCGGCATTGGGTGACATTCAGGGAATGACCTCTGGGGGGCGGGGGAAGTATAGCAAAGATGAGCTTCCAGGTCTCAGTCGTCGGCTCTCAGCAATCGCCGCAAGCACTTGAATTCTTTGTTCCCCATACAGTTCAATGAAGTCGGCGTCTGGGGAGCGACTGCGGGTCTTTGACTCCGCCGCTCGAGAAAGGACCGGCTACGCTCAGAATGACAGTCATTCTTGTCGTTCAGCGCGGCAGGGTCTTTGAGCAATTACTTGGAGGATTCGAGCAGTTCGTCGCGGCCGAGATTCGCAGCTTGGATGAGAGCTTCGGAAAGAGAGTCAGAGACGGTGACTGGGTTTGCGCCTTCCTGGGATCGGACCATACCAATCGCTTGATTCTTGCCTGCTTTCTTTGCTCGGTAGAGTGCGCGGTCGGCGTATTTGAGGACGCCCTCATAGCTGAGGGCTTGGACGTCGTCTTCGTACCAGGGAAACGCTGCCCAACCGATCGAACAAGTCTGTGCCGTTTCTTCAGCGGGGTCGATCTGGAAGGGATTCGAACGGAATGCATCGAGGATACGGTTGGCAAGGGTGCCGGCCTGCTTACGATCGGTGCAACGAGAGACGACGAGAAACTCTTCGCCGCCCCACCGCACCAGCAAGTCTGAATTGCGGATGGCAGAGGATATCCGACGCGCGGACTCGATGAGTATGCGGTCTCCGCCGTCATGCCCAAAACGATCGTTGATCTTCTTGAAGTTGTCGAGATCGATGAGATAGAAAACGATATCGCGTTCTGTCTGTTCGCCGCTTTCCAAGTGAGCACGAACGGATTGAGCGATGTCGCGCTGGATGTTCTCGAAGAAGAAGCGGCGATTGCGCGTTCCGGTGAGCGGATCGGTGGTAGAGGACCATTGAAGGACAAGGTTGGAGTGCTTAAGTTCGAGGTGGAGTAGCTGCTGCTTCAGAAAGACGAGGCCGGCCATCGCGAACATAACGAAAGCGGTTACCAGGACCCGGAAGTGAACGATTCGGACCGAGAGGCCCGGCTCGAGAATGGCGATAACAACCATCACCGGTAGTGATAGGACCGCGACGATAGAAAGGGCGGTCATCCATGAGCGGTCGTTCTGGTTTTCATCGGATTCGCGGTCGAGGCGCAAACTTCCACCCACGACGGCGAGCAGAATGTAGGCCGCCCAGGATGCGAGATAGGGGACATCGTACCAGCTGCCTACGAAGTAGGTGTATTTTTCGATAGCCTGGTTTTCGAGTGCAAACCAAAGATAGTTAAAGAGGATTGCGACGGAGTAGAGGGCATAGAAGCGCCGCCAGTGAGCAGAGCTGTGGCGAATCAGCTGGGTAAGCACGCCGATGATAACGACGATCTCGCCGAGATAAAGATTGTCGTAGTTGCGGTTGTATAGATTCTCGTTGGGTGAGACGTACTGCCAGCAACTGACAAGATAGGCGTAGAGAAACACCCACCAGAGAACAAGCAATAGGAAGTCCACGGCTCCAAGGCGGGCGCTGCGGCGCGACTGCTGGAGGTGAGGGCGCAGGAGAAAGCCCGAGAGCATCAGCAAGCCAGGAATGAAAAGGAGCACGTCTCCCGCGAAAAGCATGGGAACTTGCCTTTGCAGGACAACGTCGTAATACATCCACCAGAGCTGATTGACGAGCGCAACGGACCAACCGATGGACTGCATTGTCCAGAAGACGCGAAGCCGGCCGCGAGTGGGGACGGCGTTTCGGGCAAAGGCAATGACGAGCGCGAGCAGGAGAAGAGAAGAGCAAACGTCAGTTACCCCGCTGAGGATACGTCCGCGGCGCAGAAAGGCGGAAGCGAGTGACTGGATCAGAGTGAGGGAGATTGCGGTAGCAATCCAGAATTTCATGGTCTTGCGCACGGGTGCCCTCACTACTCCAGCATTGATTATCGGCAATCGGACAGTCGTGAGACAGGGGTAGAAGGTGGTAGGTATCTAGTACTTTTGGATCACCGATTTCACGCTGATTCGAAAAGCGTTGTAAAGAAGTGTAAGGAAAGCTGAGAGGGGCGAACGCGGTGCATCGGCATAGTTCTTCGCAAAGAGCCGACTGATAGACTGGGCACTAGTTTCGAGGAAAGAGAATAAATCGTGGCTTCTATAGGATCTTCTACTCAAAAATCAGCGTTGACGTTTCAGGAACTGCTCTTCAGGCTTCAGGGTTTCTGGGCGGAACGCGGGTGTGTGCTGCAGCAGCCCTATGACGTGGAAGTGGGCGCAGGGACAATGGCTCCGGAGACTTTTTTGAGGGTTCTGGGACCGAATCCGTATCGCGTCGGCTATGCTCAGCCATCGCGCCGGCCCGCGGACGGGCGGTATGGCGAGAACCCCAACCGGCTCTTCAAGCACACGCAGTTTCAGCTGATTCTGAAACCGCCGCCGGTGAATGTTCAGGAACTTTATCTCGAGTCCCTTGCAGCGCTGGGAATTGACCTGTCAAAACACGATTTGAAGTTCGAAGAGGACAACTGGGAGTGGCCTGCGGGCGGCGCGTGGGGCGTGGGCTGGCAGGTGATGCTGGACGGCCTTGAGATCACTCAGTTCACTTATTTTCAGCAGTGTGGCGGGATGGACCTGGACCCGATCTGCGCGGAATTGACGTATGGGCTGGAGCGGATAGCTGCTTTCCTGCAAGATGTGGATTCGATTTACGACATTGTTTGGGCACGCGATCCGAAGACGGGCGCCAAGATTACCTACGGCGAGGTGCGCCTGGCCGAGGAGTTGCAGTTCTCGGTTTACAACTTCGAGGAAGCCGATGTCCCGCGGCTCTGGGAGCACTTCAACTCGTACGAGGCAGAGGCGCATGCGCTGCTGGTGCGGGCTGGTGCGCTGTTTGAGAAAGAAGATGCTTCGGCAACGGACAAGAAAAGATTTCCGTTGCTGCCGACCTATGAACTGGCTCTGAAGTGCTCGAACCTGTTCAACATTCTGGATGCGCGTGGAGCGATCAGCGTGACGGAACGGGTGGGTGTGATTGGCAGAATCCGAGCGCTGGCGGTGGGCGTTGCGAAGGCGTTCGCGGTGCAGCAGGCGGCGACTTAGCATACAGCCTTCAACTTTGTTGACACATGAAATTGGATGGATTGGAGATAGAAGCTGACGGCTGACAGCTGAGAGCTTCAGGAAAGAAATACATGTCTGACTTCTTATTTGAGATTGGGCTGGAGGAGATTCCGGCGCGAATGATTGCAGGGGCCGAGGCGGAACTCGGCAAGCGCGTGCAGCAGTTGCTGACGCGCGAGCGGCTGCTGGATGACGGCGCTACGGTGAAGACGTTCTCGACGCCGAGGCGGCTGGCGGTGCTGGTTGCCGGTGTGAAATCGGAGCAGGCAGATGTGGAAGAAAAGGTAACCGGGCCGTCATGGAGCGCGGCGTTCAAGGATGGAAGGGCGACGAAGGCTGCCGAGGCGTTTGCAAAAAAGGCGGGTGTGGACGTTACAGCGCTGGAGAGGGTGGCGACGCCGAAGGGCGAGTACGTAGGAGCCACGATCAAGCGCAGGGGAGTGGCCGCACCGGAGGTGCTCGCGAGCGAGTTGCCGAAGGAAGTACTGGCGATCTACTGGGCCAAAAACATGTATTGGCGCGCGGCCAAGCCGGAGCGGTTTGTGCGGCCGGTGCGCTGGATAGTGGCGATGCTGGATGCGGCGGTGGTGCCGCTGGAGATTGCGGGGATTGCGGCAGGGAAGGCGAGCCGCGGACATCGGATCCTGCATGGCGACCACTCGGTAGTCATAACTTCTGGGGCAGCATATGTTGACGAATTGAGAGCGGCGAGCGTTGTGGTTCACGTGGCAGAACGGCGGCAGTTGATTCGGAAGGCGCTGGATAAGGCGACAAGGTTGGTCGCAGGCGCGCGGTGGCGGGAAGATGAGCCGCTGGTGGAGACGGTCGTCAACCTGACGGAGTGGCCCGCTGTCATCCTTGGAGGTTTCGAGCAGGAGTATCTGGATCTGCCGGAAGAGGTGCTGGTGACAGTGATGCGCGATCACCAGAAGTATTTCGCGGTCGAAGATGGAAACGGAAAACTGGCTCCGCATTTTCTCGCGGTCTTGAATACGAAAGCGGATGAGGATGGCGAGGCGATCATCCGGCATGGGAACCAGAAGGTGCTGCGTGCACGGTTCAAGGATGCGCGATTCTTCTGGGAGGTAGATCAGAAAACACCGCTGGCAGAGCGTGTGGAGAGCTTGAAGTCGGTGACGTTCCAGAAGGAGTTGGGATCGTATCACTGGAAGACGGAAGAAAATCTGGAGACTGCCAGCTTTCTGGCGGAATTGTGTACCAAGGCTGGCGTGAAGTTTGACTCAGATGCACTAACGACTGCAGTGCGTTTGGCCAAGACGGATTTGACAGCAGAACTGGTGAAGGAATTCACCGAGTTGCAAGGCGTTGTGGGCGGACTGTATGCGCGCGCGCAGGGTCTGGGCGAGAAAACCGCGCTGGCGATCTACGACCAGTACACGCCGGCGTCGGTGGAGGACAATATTCCGGTTTCAGTCGAAGGGCAATTGCTTGGACTGGCCGATCGAATCCAGACGATCGCGGCGATGTTTGGAATTGGACTACAGCCGACGGGATCAAAAGATCCGTTTGCGCTTCGGCGTGCGGCAAATGCGATCGTTAAGATCCTTGCTGAGTCGGAACTGCCGCTTAAGCTGAGCGAAGTTGCGCACTCGGCACTGACAGACGATGTTCACGAGCGCAAGGTTCTGGAGTTCCTTACGGAGCGGCTGAACTTTTATCTGAAAGATGTGCGCGGGTTCTCGTACGACGTGGTGAGCGCTGTTTTGGCGTCGGGTGCGGATGATGTTCGCGATGCGATTGCGCGGGCGGAGGCGTTGAGTGCGGCTCGGGCCTCAGCGGATTTTGAGGCGGTATCGGCGGCGTTCAAGCGAATCAACAATATTCTTCGGCAGGCGGCGGAGAAGGGGTTTGCTGTGGGTTCACCGGATGCTGTGAAGGCTCCGGAGGCGCAGAAACTGAAAGATGCGGCAGCGACGCTGGCACCTGAAGTAGCGAAGCTGCGGCAGGAGCGCAAGTATGGAGACGCCCTGGGAAAGATTGCGACATTGCGTCCGGCAGTCGATGCGTTCTTCGACAAGGTGATGGTGCTCGATCCGGATGAGAAGATTCGCGGTGCACACCTGGGATTGATTGATGGAGTGCTGAAGGGATTCTCGGGTATCGCGGATTTCTCCGAGATTGTGACGGCGTAGGTGTTTCTTCCCACCCAGCCAGATCCTGGACGGGGGCACCCACATTCATGAGTTCAACATCATTGAATTCCAGGGCTGGACTTCAGGAGTTGGTTCGCCGTGGTGATTCCGCCGGCGCGAAGAATTCCAGGAACGTTGAAGTGCTTGAGATAGTCGGCGTCCGACTCTATTGATGGAGCGTTGCCGAGGTGAAGCGATAGGGGAACATCGCTTACGGCTGCCGCAAAGGTGGCCCAGATGCAGGCATCGCCGTTAGCGTAGATGTCGATCTGCTGATGGTCTCTGGATGCGTAGGCAACGGCAGTGAGAATATCCTGGACGCGGGCCGCGTTGATGCTCACGTTAAAAGTCAGGAATTTGGGATAACCGGCAGCTGCATCGGCACTTTCTTCTTCGTCCTCGCCGGGCTTCGAAGGGGGTGAGACACCGAAGTCGCCGGGTCGTGGCGCTTTTGCGATACCTGTCTGGAAGGCATCGAGCAGAAAAACAGAGCGCCCATCCTTCTTTAGCTGTCTAACAATCTCAGTCTGGTCTGCCGCCGATGATCTATCAGGATTGATGACGATGGCTGGATTTCCTTTGCCGTCAAACCACAGGCCAGGCACTCGGTCTTTCTTCGACTCTCGACTGAGGACAATCTGGTCACCGTGTCTTTCGACGATCACGTCACGTGGAAGTTGAACGGCAAGCGTCTGGCGCAACCGGCTGCGGAGAAAGTCTGGTGCCTGATTCTGCTGGTTCTGACTGCTCGCAAGGCTCTTCCATAGACTGAAAACACCATCAGCGTCTAAAGCGTTCTGAGGCAGCGGATGCTTCGAAAGAGCCAGCATTTCCTGGAGCATAGGAACGGAGATATCGTGTTCGTGCAGTTCGCCGGGCGCAGTTAGTTGAGGATGATGTTTGGAGAAGAAGCGATAGACCGCCTCGCGGCTTTCCTGATTGAAATTGTGATCGGCTTTGAACTGAACGACTCCAAGCTGGTCCGCTTTGCCGTAAAGATCATAGATGCGCTGGATGGCAGGGAACTCTTCTTTCGGTACGTTGTGAGTCCAGTCTCCTGTTGCTGATACCAGAAGCATGGGTTTCGGCGCAAACATGGCAGCGATTTCCACGTTGCTGGTTCCGAGACGCAGCCCCGGTGCGTTTTCGCAGAGGTCTCCGCCCTGCATGATCGCGGAGACCATGTTGACAGGCGATGCGAATTGGATGCGGTCGTCGACAGCAGTAAGAAGAAAGACCTGTGTTGCCCCGCCGGACGCGCCCGTTGCGCCGAGCTGTGCTGGGTCAACGTCATCAAGCGAAGCGAGGAAGTCGAGGGCGCGAATAGAATTCCAGAGCTGCAGTCCGAGCGGGCCGAAGGACCATAGTCTCTGCTCCGCGTTGCCGAAGCGATGCGGCAACTGCACTGTGTCGTTGTAGCCCAGCATGTCATACGCAAACACAACGTAACCCTGGCGCGACAGGCTGATGCCGAGAGATGGGCCCGAAAACACTGGCGTATTCTCGAGCCGCCCATAGGTCCAGTGTCCGTGTGGATTCAGAATTGCCGGATGCTTTGCGGCGCCGTTCCGAGGCCGATAGAGATTGCCCCCCAGATAGAAGCCAGGGAGAGTCTCAATCAGCACTTTCTCAATGGTGTAGTCCTTTGTTTCAAGCTTGTCGAAGATCTGCGAGTGGAGCGGAGCCTTGTTTGGCAAAGGTGACAGGCCGGCTGAAACGAGGATCTGGTTGCGCAGAAATGCCTTGCGCTGCTCCCATTCTGAAAGGCTGGAGAATTTGGGCAAAGGAAGATGCGTGTTGGTGGTTATGATGTCTGCGTTGCGGGCGTCCTGCAACGGAATCTGCGACGGTATCGTCTTGCTCGTGCACGCCAGGGTGAACACGAATGCGAACAACAAACGCAGGTGAGATCGCCGAACTTTCTGAAGAAGATGTTTCATGGCTCTGGTTCGCCGAGCCAGTCTAGCATCGCGAAGTGGCAAGCCGGGAGGCCAGATCAGGAGAACGCGCGGCTCCTCCGGCTGAAGTGATACCCCGGTCTCAGAATCGAAACCGGGGCCGCCCGCATCAGGATTTATGTAGTTTGTAGTTACTGTACGTTGTATGAGACGCGGGTGCGGTGAAGGACGTTGTAGTGGTAATCGAGATCGAGGACAGTAATGTTGTGTGATCCCGGAGGCAGGCTGAAGTATTGGTTGACGTCAGAGCCGTAGTAGCGTCCGAGTTTCACGCCGTTGTCCCAGACCTGCATCTGGTTGACAGGCACCGGCTCCGTCGCATTTGCAACCACATGCACCGTTGCCATGCTGACGGTTTCGCCGGGAGTCGGCGAGCTGACATGCACACCTTGTACGGCCACTTCGACGTTGTGAGTGACGGAGGCCTGATGGATAGGATTGAAGGAGGAATCGTAGTCGACGACCGTTGTCGTATGCGTACCCGGCTCCAGGTTGTAGACCGCGTCGATGTTGGTTCCATAGACGCCAAGTTTTTTCCCATTGTCCCAGACCTGTGTCTGGCTGACGGTCTTGGTCTCTGATGCAGTTGCAATCAGACGAACAGGACCGGTCTCGACGGACCCGCTACCGGGCGTTGAGATGATGATGCTATCTGTCGGAGAAGCAGACGTCGATGACTTGAAAAAGTCGGTCATTGGCGCGGCGTTCGCTGCAGCTCCCGGACAAGGTGAGAGACCCATCGCAGCGCATATCGTTTTGAGCACGTTTTCGTTGTGGTAGGTGATGGTGGACTTATATCCGGACTTGATCTGCGGCCCGATGACCAGGTTAGCGGTGCGACCACCGCAGCCAGTGGAGTCGCTGGCAGAACAGCGGTTGTCCGTGGAAAGAGTGCCTTCGTCCCAGACGATGAAGAGCAGTCCGTCACCGCCAGGCGCAAACTCGGGAAGCGCAAGAATCGCAGGAAGGTGAGCTTGCAACCACTGATCTGCAGACGCCAAAGAGCCGTCATGCGCATCTTCATCGCCATCAGGAGTGACGTAGGCAAAGTTAGGCGTCTTGTTGTTGGCGATGTCGGTTGCGAGTTGCGTGTAGGGGACGCTTTTTTTGTCCTGTCCGGTTCCCGGGCAGACATCGGTGAAGTCGATGAGCGGGTTGTGGCGGCGGTAGTAAGCATCCGTAGTACCGTATTTCAACCCCTGATATCCGGCGTAAGGCAGATTTTGCTGATACGTCTTCCAGGTGTATCCCCGATTGAGGAGTTCACGGACGACGTTGTCATGAGTGTGCGCGCAAGAAATGGTGTTGTTGTCCAGTTCGACGGGCGCGCCTGCGACAAACCACATTAACGCTGGCAGGGAACTGTGCTGATTGGCATAGAACTGTGTAGCGAGCCCGTAATTCTTTATAAGTTCGTTGTAATAAGGCATCGATGAATTGCCGACGATGTTCTCATAGCTATGGTTTTCTTCGGTGATGATCCAGACGTGCGAGGATCGCGGAACGGTTTGCGCCTGAATCAATCCTGTTGAAACAGCGAGTAAGATCACGGACACACGTATAGCATTCGACTGCATGTATTAAGCCCCGATGTAGTTGAGTTATCGACTAGGCATAGATATACAACGAAAGTTGCAGGGGGCAATTAAGTTTCAGTGAATGCCTAAGTAACGAAAGTCGCGGGGTAACAGGCGCTGAAGAGACTTGCGAGGCGCTTACCTTTCTGCCTGTTAGCCTGTCCCCTCCTGAGTGACTTAGCGCGGGGGCGGAATGCGGACAATAACCGCGCGGCATGAGCGGAGGGGGCCGCACTGAATGGGTCTGAGACTTTTGTCGAGGCAGATTTCGACGGCAGTGAGGTAGTTGTTACCGCAGCTGACGGCGAGACTCTCGCGCGGGATCCGGGGGTTATCCACCATGAATAGATTCATGATTTGATTAGGGGACATCGAGGTTTGCTGAGCGAGTGTTTGGAGTCTCTGCGGAACGACTATTGCTTTATAGGCGGCACGAGCGGTTGAGAGGAATGCGTCGGCCGGAAGGCCGGAACAAGTACCGTGGGTGCGCCACTCGTGCTGTAGCAGTCCCAGATCGGGGTAGATGTCTTTATAAGTGGCTGGATCGGCGGGGCCGGGAGCGTTCGAGCAGTTTTCCGGGTAGGTGCCATCGTAGTTCTGCGGCCAAAGACCGTGCAGGACAAAGGTGGAATGCATGGCGCACTCCGGGGCATCAGGGTGAGAGTGGCAAAACTCAGGCGACCAGGAGAGGTTGAGCAGGTAGTAGTCGAAGCCGGAGCCTTCGGGGAGTGAGGTCCTCTGAGCGGTGGAGGACGCACTCGCGGATGCAGCCGGCGCCGTCGATGATTTGCAGGCGGTGAGCCAGAGAAGTAGTGCAATGCTGACGGTAAGGGCAGCTGGCTTCATGGGTGGAGAATAGCAGGAATCGTTTCCGCCCGGGCGCTGCTTCACTTCAGGACGCAACGGCTCTCTTCTTTTCTCGCTTCTCCTTGTACATCGCTTTGTCTGCTCGAGCGACTACAGACTTAAGGGATTCGGATGAGCCAGGCTCACTGGCTGCGTAGCCAAGACTAAGCGAGATGCTGCGGCCATCCATTACATTTCTGGTGGCAGCGCCGGAGCGAAGTCGCTCGATGGCAGCTTCGATCTCATTTGACTCGAAGAGCCCGGCTACAACAAATTCGTCGCCACCCAGACGGCCGATGACGTCAGTCTCGCGAAAAGTTGAGGTTAACAGCCTTGCGGTCTCGACGAGGAAGACTGAGCCTGTGCTGTGCCCCAGCGTGTCATTGATGACCTTCAAGTTATCCATATCTACGAACAGAACGCCGAACGGTTGTCGCGACCGTGCAGCGAGACGATAAGCCTGCTCGGCGAAAAGATTGAAGCCTCTGTAGTTATAGAGGCCAGTGAGGTCGTCGCGAAGATTCAGTTGCTGTATCTCAGACTGCATCCTGAGTATCAGTCGTGAAAGTCCGAAGAGCAGAATGAACGAAATGAGCGTTGCGGAAGAGGACAGGATCGCAGTTACGTAGTGGGTCGGAACGAGACGAGAGTCAAGTAGCCGAGCTCTGCTGACCTCGCGGATGATCGGGAGAACGAGCAAAAGCGGCGCAAGGATCCGAGCGAGCTGACCATCGACTCCGCCGGTGACCAAAAACGAAAACACCCCGAATTCGGTGCGTCGGAGAACAGCAGTGACGGCCAGCAGTCCGAGACAGGCGAGTGTGGGAAGCTTGACCGGGCCGACGACCGATGATCCGGGAATCTGCATCAGGCCATAAATGAACTCAGAGAGCAGCACCAATACGATGAAGGCAAGAATGCACGCCAAGGCGTCGGTGATATGGCTGAGAAGAGAATGGCTGCTGCGAAGGAAAAAGATGATGATCCCGAGAAGCAAGAATGCTACCGGAGCCGGCAGGAAGTGACCAGCGTGTTGTCCGATCGAACTCTGCGTCAGCGAGGATATCGAGATTGAGGAGTTGGACCACAAAGCGACGATGGCGATGATGGCGGTTGCGACGCCGAGAAGTTGACCTGCACGTCGAAGCCGTTCCGTTCTTCCGCTCTCGAGAAAGAACAGAGCGAGGGAGGCGCAGAGGGCGCCAGAGGCAGACGATGCCGTCATGTGCAGCAAGGGCGAGGGGAGATAGTGCTCGATCGGCGGCAGGAAGAGCGAGAGGAGATTAAGCAGGGCGATCTGCGTGGAGGTGATCAGGCAGATTTGTTCAAGGAAGAAGACACTGTGAAGAAGATTGTGGCTCGGTTCGTGAATGTTTGAAGCCCGTATCGGCATGATCAAGAATTCCGAACGCTCATTGCAAAAGGGGAGTAGTTTTGTCGGGCTTTTCCTTCCTTATAGCAGTCTGAGGGACGCTTGATGTGCAACTTTTGTTTGAGTGCAGAATGAGGTTCCCGTGTAAAGAAGCCGCCGATATGTTTGAGCCATCAGCGAAGAACAGCCGGGGGAGCTTCAAAGTCGGAGATCTCCTGGAAAAGATCCTCCGGGAGCTTAAGCGATGCGGAGGCGATGTTTTCTTCAACGTGCGCGACTGAGGATGTACCAGGAATGGGGAGCATGATGCGGGAACGAGAGAGAAGCCAGGCGAGGGCCACTTGCATAGGCGTAGCGCTCAGCTCGCCGGCGATGCGGATGAGAAGGTCGTAGGCTTGCCTGTTCTGCCCCAGTGGCGCCCAGGGAATGAAGGCGATGCCAAGCTTCTCACAGTGGTCGAGCAGGTAGTCCCACTCGCGGTCAGCAAAGCTGTAGCGGTTCTGAACGGAGACGATGGGAACGATCTTGCGGGCGCGCTCAAGGTGCTCGAGGGTGACATTGGAAAGGGCCACATACTGGACCTTTCCCTGGGTGCGAAGCTCGGCGAGAGCCTCCATTGAGGCGTCGAATGAGACCGCCGGGTCTGGGACATGTAGCTGGTAGACGGGGATTCGGTCGAGGCGAAGTCGCTTAAGACAGCCCTCTACGGACTCCCGGAGGTGGTTGGGGCTGGCGTTGTGTATCCATTGGCCAGGTCCAAGGCGTTGCCATCCGCCCTTGGTGGCCACAACGAGATCGGCGGGATAAGGGTAGAGAGCTTCGGCGATCAGCTCTTCTGAGACATTGGGGCCATAAGAGTCGGCGGTATCGATGAAGTTGACACCCAGTTCAACGGCGCGGCGGAGGGTAGCAATTGCGGCGTCGCGGTCGGCGGGCGGTCCCCATATGCCTTTGCCAGTGATACGCATGGCGCCGTAGCCAAGACGGTTCACGGTGAGTTTGCCGAGGGATACGGTTCCGGCGGTGGCAGCGGCGGCTGAGGGCATGAGGACTCCTGACAAGTAGGATGTGGGGCCGGGGGATGAGGGCGCAAGAGGGAAGCAGTGATCAGTCCGCTCGTTGAGAAGGGGGCAGGCTGGAATCCCTTGCCTCAACCGGAGGGAAAGGGTCACCCGGCTTGATGGGCGGCTGCGCGTCTAAAATTGATAGAGATGGCGGACACGCTTTATTTGAGTTTGTGGTACCCGAATTTGCGCCTGGCGGGATTGGCTCAGAAGCTGACCGCGGTGCTGGGTACGTTTGCTAAACATGGCGGCGAGTCGCGAGTGTACTCTGCGACGGTTTGGCCGGTGAGCTGGAGCGAGACTGCGGCTTTTCAGCGGGTGTATGGACACGGCGAGCGGGGTGTCGAGCCGGAGGCGGCCGTGACAGATGCGCTGGAATTGCTGCATGAGGACTACGCATACGAGTTCCAGATTGAGTGGTCGCTCTGGGAGTTTGAGCCGGCCAGCGGTGGGCTGGATGCGCGCTGGGCGAAACAGTCCCGTCTCGTGCGGGTAGTGGGGTATGGACCGCTATTTGACTCGGGCGCGTACGAGCAGGACGGGCATATACGTATCGACTTTGGAAGCGATGCTCCGTTTCTCGATGAGGAACTGGAGCTCGACGCCGACACTGCGAAACACGTGGAAGAAAACGTGCGGCAGCTGGTTGAGCTGACGGCGGCGGTCGAGAAGGAGTCGGGCGCTACAGCGAGGCTGTTGTGGAGCGAATTGGGCGAGAGCCTGGCGCAGAGGCTGGCGGCACGTCTGGGCATGACGAACTGAAATGCGCTTCACGATCGAGCGACTTCGTACGTTGATTCTGGCAGCGGGAGTGCTGCTGGTGATTGCTCTCGGTGTGTTTCTGGGAGTCGGGAAGTTCCGAAATCGGTTCAACAAGAAAGACATTCCTCATGCGCTGGGTCTCAACATCCAGGAGGAGGCGAACGGGTTCGTGTATACGCACGACGTGCGCGGACACACGCTGTATAGGATTCGCGCCTCGAAGCAGCTGCAATTGAAGAAAGAGGGGAAGATCTTCTTGCAATTGCATGATGTTTCGATTGAGCTGTTCGCCGAGGATGGAAGCCGGGTGGACAAGATTGAGGGCGGCGAGTTTGAGTACAACCCGGGCGTGGGGATTGCGAAGGCGATGGGGCCGGTGGAAATCACGTTGATGAAGCCGACGGTGGCTCCAGCGATTGCGCCGAAGGCGGCTGCGGGAAGTGCGATCGGGTCAAAGCAGATGCCGGGAAAGCTGGCTTCAGCGGCGCAGACGGCTGCGAGCGGTGAGATCCATGTGAAGACGAGCGGGCTGATCTTCAATCGTGAAAGCGGAGAGGCGTCCACCGAGAACAGGGTGGAGTTTTCGCTGCAGCAGGGTAATGGCAGCGCGGTCGGAGCGAAGTACGTTGCGCGGGACGGTGTGCTGGTGCTGGATCGCGATGTCGAATTGAATGTGCAGCGCGGTGCGCAGCCATTGAAGATGTTCGCACGGCATGCGGAGTTCAAACGAGACGACCAGGCATGCTCTTTGCAAGCTGCGACAGTGCGGTATGGGAACGACGCTGCCAGCGCGGAGAATGCAAAGATTTATTTCCGCGATGACGGGTCGGCGGAGCGCCTGGATGCAGCGGGCGGGTTCTCTTTAACCACGCTGGCGGGGGGAAGAATAGCGGCTCCGAGGGCGACACTAAGCTTCGATGAGCACAACGAGCCGCTGCACGGACGGCTGGATGGCGGAACGACGATCGACTCCGATGCCAAGGGCCGCAAAGTGCATGGCAGCGCACCGTCAATGGAACTGGCATTCGCGCGGAAAGGCGTGATGCGGAGCGCGCATCTGGAGCGAGACGTGCAGCTAGCGAGCGACGAAACGAACGGGGCTGAGAAGTCGCATCGAGAATGGGCGTCTCCCGTGCTGGACATCGCGTTCCGCGAGGCGGGTAAAGGAAAGATCGAGCCAGCGTCGATGCATGGGTCGGGTGGCGTGGTGGTTGCTGCTTCGACACAGAAAGGAAGTGGACCGGCCGCTCCCGAGAGGTTGACGGCCGATGATGTGACGGGAGAGTTCGGAACTCACGGAGCGTTGAGCGCCTTTACTGGGCGTGGACACACGACTATTACGCAAACGACAGCGGCCGGCGTGCAGCAGTCCACTAGCGGAGACGTAGTGGTTGCTCACCTGGCGACGGTACAGGGTGCGAGCGGAAAGAGTTCAGCACAGGGCGGCTTGCAGATCAGCTCGGCAACGGTGGATGGCCATGTGGTTCTGACACAGCAGCCGGCGCCGAAAAACGGCGTGGTGCAAGCCGCAGTGAAGGCAACGGCCAGCCATGCGGATTATGGGGACGGCGGAGCGTGGCTGCACTTGTCCGGAAGTCCGAGAGTGAGCGATGGTGGGCTCGAGATCGCAGCGGACAAGCTGGACGTGTCGCAGGAGACGGGCGATGCCATGGCGAAAGGAAACGTGAAAGGCACGTGGGCAGGGGATTCCAAGCGGAGCAGCTCTGGCACTTCGACGGTTGGATTTGGAGCGCAGGGTCCTGTTCACGTAGTGGCTCAGGAAGCGGAACTGAAGCGATCGAATGGGGCGGCGACGTTCCGAGGGAGTGTGCGGTTGTGGCAGGAAGGGAATTCGATTGCCGCTCCCATGGTGTCGCTGGACCGCGGGAAGCAGAGTCTCGCCGCACAGACTTCGAGCGCCAAAACTCCGGTGCAGGTTGTGCTGGTGAGCGCGATGGCGGTTCTTCCAGGTGAACAGACCAAACCGAAGCAAGCGGAACCATCGGTGATCAGGGTGAGCGGGGGCGACCTGAAGTATTCGGGTTCAGAACGAAGGGCCGTCATGAAGGCCTGTCTTGCCGGAAGCGTAGTGGCAAACACCGCAGATGCGAAGACAACGTCGAATGAGGTTGAGCTGCTACTGCTGCCTGCGGGAGATCATGCGCGCGCAGGAGGCGCGGGCGGGCAGATCGATCGCATGACATCGCGTGGACATGTGGAGGTCTCCTCGGCAGGGCGGCGAGGAGTTGGAGAGCAGCTTGTGTATTCGAACGAGACGGGAGAATTCGTGCTGACAGGGACTGCCGAAGCACCGCCGCGGTTAATTGATCCCGCGCATGGGACAGTGACCGGGCAGGCTTTGATTTTCAATAGTCGCAATGATAGCGTCAGAGTCGACGGCGAGGGTCAGAAGACGACGACGATGACGAAGGCGCCGAAGTAGTTAGAAGTAAGCCGTGCACGAGGGAGCAGGAGGCTGAATGCCTCAGGGGCTAAAGCCCGTTCACCCTCCTGGATTTCGGCGTACGGGCTGAAGCCCGTACCCTTCACGGTGCATTGGAGTCCGGGGGAGACCCCAGATACGGGTTCGATGGACACACTGATCGCTGAGGGAATCGGCAAGACATACAAGGGACGCCAGGTTGTACGCGGTGTCACGCTGAAGATTTCGCGTGGAGAGGTTGTTGGCCTACTTGGCCCGAACGGCGCCGGGAAGACGACGAGTTTCTACATGATCGTTGGGCTGGTGCCCCCGGAGTCGGGAAGGATCCTTGTAGACGAGAACGACATCACGCATGTGCCGATGTACCTGCGAGCTCGAAATTTTGGGATCAGCTACCTGCCGCAGGAGCCGTCGGTGTTTCGCAAACTGACGGTTGAAGAGAACATTCTGGCAGTTCTGGAGGCCCAGGCTCTCAATACCCGGGAAAGAAAGGCAAAGGCTGAGCGTCTGATCGGGCAACTGAACCTGGGGCACATTCGCGGGACGAAAGGGTACGCGCTTTCGGGCGGCGAGCGGCGCAGGGTAGAGATCGCGCGATCGCTGTGTATTCAGCCAAATTTCATTCTGCTGGATGAGCCGTTCAGTGGGATCGATCCGATTGCGGTGGCCGAGCTGCAGAAAATCATCTTCGATCTGAAGTCAGCGGGGATCGGGGTCCTTATCACGGATCATAATGTGCGGGAGACGTTGAGCGTGACGGATCGCGCGTACATCATTTCAGAAGGGCTGATCTTCCGGGCTGGGACGCCGCACGAGCTGGGGAACGACGTAGAGGTGCGGAGGATCTACCTGGGGGAGGGGTTCTCGCTGAACTAGAGCAGGCAGCTCGTAGCCGGTAGCCCGAAGGTGTGGCAAGCAATCAGGGTTGATTCTCTTTATGGCTTTTCTCAATCGGGACAGCAAGTTACGGATATTCCGGGAATAGAGCGCTTTCACAAGGCATAGAGTGCAGGTATCCTGCTACCCGATTACACTGGATGGTAGTCCTAAAGGGAATCGAGTTTCTTGTATGGCGTTGTTGCAACCCAAACTGAACTTGAAGGTGGCACAACGCCAGGTCCTTACGCCGGGCCTGATGCAAATGGTGAGCGTTCTAGCGCTCAACAAGCTCGAGCTGAAGGAGATGATCGATGCCGAAATGGTGGAAAACCCCGTCCTGGAAGAGATTGACGAATCGGTTCCAATGCTGGATGAGGTGGCAAGCAGGCAAGAGCAGGATTTGCTTCCGGAGCGTGTGGACGGACAAGCGGACGCGGCGACCGAACCCAAGGATCCTTTCGCCGAGATTGATTTCGGGTCGTACTTTCAAGAGTACCTTGACCCGGGCTATCGCACCCAGCCGGAGTATGAAGACAGCGAGAAGCCGTCGTTCGAGAACTTTCTTTCGCAACCTACTACGCTCACCGATCACCTGGCGTGGCAGCTGGGAGCACTGACGCTTGAACCTGAGCTGGAGATAGCTGCGGACTTCATCATTGGAAATCTGGATGAAGACGGGTACCTGACAGTGAACCGGGATGAACTGATTGAGGCATTCGCCCAGTTTCCTGAAAACAAGGACAGAGACAGAGAAGCGCTTGGAGAGCAAATCAGGCGCGGCATCGATCTGGTGCAACATCTCGATCCCGCGGGAGTGGGCGCGGCGGACTTGAGGGAGTGCCTTCTGATTCAGATCGCGGCGCAGCAGGTTGAACTGAATCAGGTCTACGCCAAGCACGAAGAAGACGGTTATGATGAGCCGACCGAGATTCTGAGGGCGGAAGCGGACGCAAAGCTCGAGGAGCGGCAGCGTTCGATGGAGGTGGCGGCGCAGATTGTGCATGGCCATCTGTCGTTGTTACAGAAACGGGATGTGAAGGATCTGGCGAAAGCGCTGCACGTCAGTGCCGAGGAGGCGCATGCCGGCGTGGAATTTATCCGCACGCTGGAGCCGAGGCCGGGAAGACTTTATAACCGCGAGCAGACGAGGCTGATCGAGCCGGATGTGGTTTTCACGAAGCGCGGCGGCGAGTGGGTCGTCTCGATGAACGAAGAAGACCTGCCCAGTCTGCGATTGAGCGCGCGCTACCGGCGAATGCTGACTTCAGAGGGAACCGAGAAGGAAGTCAAGGAGTACGTGAAGGAGCGTTTCCGGTCGGCGATGCAGTTGATGCGTAACATCGCGCAGAGGAAGAGCACAATTGTCCGGACCTGCGAAGTGATTGTAAGGCGGCAGCAGGACTTCCTGGATCAGGGTATCGAGGCGCTGCGGCCGATGATGATAAAGGAAGTGGCGGAAGAGATCGGGGTGCATCCTTCGACAGTGAGCCGCGCGGTGGCAAATAAATACGCGCATACGCCACAGGGCGTGATCGAGCTGCGATTCTTCTTCTCAGAAGGGGCCAATGGGCCTGAGGGGGCGGATACTCCGCTGCTGCTTCTGAAGCGGAAGGTGCGGAAGCTCATCGACGAGGAAGACCCCAAAAAGCCCCTTACGGATGATCAGATTGCGGCGGAGCTGCAGCGGCAGGGAATTCAGCTGACGCGGCGGACAGTGGCGAAATATCGCGAGGATATGAATATTCCGTCAACGCATCAGAGGCGGAAGAGGGAAGAGTAGCTAACGCCGGACGAACGGTGGGCCTCATTTCTTTACTCGCTCCGTCAATCTCCCAGCGTTTTTGTTGCAATCCGCCTGCCTGTGGCCGTACCATCTCATCACCGCGTAAGTCGAAGAACCTACTCGCCTTCCCCCGTTCGTATTTGGATCACCTGCTAGAGGATTCATGATGCGATGAGGTCATTTGGTGCCTGTGCTGAAAACGAGCTTTTCTGAAGGCGAGTTGATTGCTGGAAACTACCGGGTGCTCTCGATCGCGGGCTCGGGCGGCATGGGCGTGGTGTACCGGGCTCGCGACGAACGGCTGGGCCGCACCGTAGCGCTGAAATTCCTGCCTGCGGAATTGAACTCAAGCGAAATGGAAAAGGACCGCTTCCTGCGTGAGGCGCGGACGGCTTCGTCTCTAGATCATCCGAACATCGGCGTCATTCATGGGATTGAGGAGACCGAGGACGAACTCACATTCATCGTAATGGCGTTCTATGACGGCTCATCGCTTTCGCAACGGATCGCGAAGGGCAGGTTGCGAGCGCATCACGCTATAGGAATCGCGCGGCAGATGGCGTTGGGTCTAGGCGAAGCGCATTCGCACGGCATCATCCACCGTGACGTGAAGCCGTCAAACGTAATGCTTACGTCGTCAGGACTGGTGAAGATCGTCGACTTCGGCTTGGCGAGGGCGATGACTGAAGCGACGGCATCGCAGACCGGCGTGACGGGAACGGTGCGGTATATGTCGCCGGAACAGGCGATGGAACGCGCGCTCGATCAGCGCTGCGATATCTGGGCGCTGGGCGTGGTGTTCGCGGAGATGCTGACTGGGACTTCGCCCTTTCATGCTGAGAGCCTAACGGCGATGCTCTTCGCAATTCTGAACGAGCCGCCCAAAAATCTGGAATCGGTGCACCCGGCGCTACAGCCGATTCTGTACAGAGCGCTGGCAAAGGATCCGGACAAGCGGTATGGATCATGCAGAGAGTTGCTAGTCGATCTGGAGAAGGCGGCGAAGCAGGTACCTGAGGATGTGGCGGATGGCGAAGTCACACAGAAACTAGCGCCGCCGGCGCTGGGCGGCCGAACCAACGCGCAAACGAAGAGGCTGATTGCGGAGGCGTCGCGAACTGCGTGGGGACCAGCGAAGAGCGAGAGGTCAGCGCTGTGGAATTGGCTGTTCGCGGCCCTGATACTGCTTCTGGCAATCGGGCTGTCAGTGGCATTTATCGCGCCTCTGCGCGAGAGGGTTATCTCGCTGCTGACGGGCTCGCCGAGTGAAAAGCACGTGGCGGTCTTGCCTTTTGACAACATCGGCAGCAATCCGGAAAACGCGGCGCTGGCGGACGGACTGATGGAGTCGTTGGCAGGGCGCTTGACGAATCTTGATGTCGGAAATCAGACGCTGTGGATTGTTCCGACAAGCGAGGTAAGACGGCAGCATGTGTCGGATCCGGCGGAAGCACTGAAAACCCTGGGCGCGAATTTCGTGATCAAGGGCGCGGTGGAGCGGAACGGAAACGATATTCACCTGACCGTGAATCTGATTGACACCAAGAACATGCGGCAGATGGGATCGGCAATGCTGCAGGATCCGGCAGGGGACTTGTCGACGTTGGAAGACGAGGCAGTGTCGCGGCTGGCGAAGCTGATGAACATCACGGTCACGGCGGAGATGCTGCGGAACACAGGCGGGAGAGTGAATCCTGCGGCATACGAGGGGTATCTGACTGCGCTAGGTTTAATGCAACGCTATGACAAGCCCGGCAATCTGGAACAGGCGATCGGGGCACTCGAGGCTGCGCTGAAATCGGATCCAGGATTTGCGCTCGGCTATGCACAGATCGGCGAGGCATATCGGATCAAAAGCATCGTGGAACAGAATCAGCGATGGCTTGTGCAGGCAGAAGCAAACGCGAGAAAAGCGGTTGAATTAGACAATCGCATCCCTTCCGTCTATGTCACGCTGGGCCGTATGCACGATGCGTCGGGAAAGCATGACCTTGCTCTTGAGGAGTTCAAGCATGCGCTGCAACTCGACCCACGGAATGCAACAGCCATGGCCGGTATGGGGCGAGCATTTGAGTCGGCTGGACGCATCAGTGATGCAGAGACCTCATTCCGTAAGGCAGCGGATCTGCAGCCGAATGATTGGGATTCGCACAACAATCTTGCAATGTTCTTGGGTCGTCAGGGGAAGTACGAGGCGTCGATTGCGGAGTTCAAGAGAGCGCTGGAACTAGCGCCGGACAATGCGCAGGTGCTGTTCAATCTGGGGGCGACCTACATAGACACGGGCGACGGCAAGCTTTTCGGGGAGGCGGAGGCCGCGCTGAAGCGCTCGATCGCGATCAACCCGAGCTTTCCGGCGTATGCGAATCTGGGCGCGCTATATGACCGGGAAGGGAACTATCAACAGGCCGCAGCTATGACCCAGAAGGCACTTGAGATGAACGTGGAAAACTATGTGGTCTGGTCAAATCTGCGCATCGACTATGAGTGGTTGAAGCAACCGGAGAAGGCAGCTGAAGCTCGACGCAGGGAGATTCCATTGCTGGAGCAGGCAATTCAATTGCATCCCCGCGACGCGGAACCCTATGCGCAACTCGCGAACCTGTTTGCGGAGGAAGGGCAGCGGGACAAGGCTATCGCGAATATGCGCACGGCACTGGCCCTCTCTCCGAATGATCCAGGGGTTCTCGATCTGGGTGCTGACACCTATGAGAAGCTTGGAGATCGCAAAAAGGCAGTCGAGTTTTTATCGAGGGCGATTCGCGCGGGCTCTACGAAAGAACAACTGATCGCCGATCCGGAGTTACAGGATGCATTGAGCGATCCTGCGGTGAAGGCATTGCTGAAGTGAACGGCGCGCCGACGTGGCGCGAATGACCCAGAACTCTGTTCAGACTCAGAAAGGAAAGTATATGGCAAGCTACTCAATCACTATTCCCGGACACATAAACATCAATATGCAGGAAGGCGATTCACTCACGATCACGTTTCATGGAAACGATCAATTTTGTATCAACTCAGGGAACGCAAGCGATTTTTCACCGCTCCTTCCTGTTGGCGTACAGCAGAGCAACGGAAACACCTGGACCGGCAGGGCTGTTGTAACCAATGCGACGGTCCAGTACTCTCATGTTCCAAACGGTAGTCAATGTGGTTCCGGGCCGGGGATAACTGGCGGCGTGCCAGGAACAATCAAGATAGGGAGCGGAACAGACTGCTGAACATAGTAAAGAGTTTGCCCTTTCGCCCTGATGTCCCCATTCGGGGCGCGTTGTTATAGCTTTCACTTGCTCTTCTTTATCAGCGCGTCGACGGCGAAGCCGCCGTTCGGGTCGCGTGTGGCGCTCAAGGCGACGCCCGGCGTCACTTGATATTGGCCCTGAATGGTCTGGCCCTGGGTGGTGGTGACGTTGCTGGAAAACGTGACGAAGAGATTTCCGGTGACGCGCTGCTGGATCGTGATATTGGCTCCTGCATTTTGACCGCTGCCATTCGCAAGCACGGGGTTGACTGAGAGCTGCGAGATGCCGGCAACTTTGGACAGGCGGCTAGTGACCTGGCTCGAGACCTGATTGGCTACGAGTGTCTCTGCGGCCTGATTGGCTGGCGTGGAGTTCATAGCGCTGGCTTCAGAGGTCTGACCAAATGCGAGGAGATGGATGATGTCAGCCTGCGGGAGCGCAGGATTCGCCGTGTATTGCGTGCGAAGCTGATCGACCGGCCCTTCGAAACGAAGGCTGATATCGTACTGCTGAATGGTGGTGGTGACGGTGAGGTTCACGACGGGCTGCGTCATGGTGGGGTTGACGAATTGGATGGTGCCGCCTGTGAGGAGATAGCGGTTGCCGTTGAGAATGATGTCGCCGCCGGAGAGATTGACGCGGCCGAGGATGACGGGCTCGGCTGCGGTTCCGCGGACCTGGAGATTGGCAGTACCACCAACACTGAGAGTGCGGCTGACGAGGTTGACGGCGTTGGATGAGTGGACTGCCAGATTGAGGGCGAGGTTCTGAGCGAAGCCCTGCGTGGGCGGTGCTTCAACACCACTGGAGAACTGGCCGATGAAACTCGAGAGGTCGAAGCCAGGAGTGAATGAGACATCGGAAAGATTGACGGTTCCACCGAGGAGCGCAGCATCTGTGGTGCCCGTGAGACGCAGGTTTGCGCCGATGCCCTCGCGCATGCCTTGCGGGTAGAGCAGGCGAATTCCGCGCGCACTCAGGCCCATGTCGAATTGAATGGAGGGACGAAGAGCAACGCCGCCTTGCGCGGTAAGAGTGCCGCCGCCGACCTGGCCTTGAAACTTCGTAATGTTGAGGCGGTCTTTTGTGAGTGCGAGGGAGCCGTTGGCGTTTTGCAAGCCGACGGGGAGGTCGGGCGAGGCGAAGGAGGCATTGACAATGTCGATGGTGCCTTCGACTCCCGGAGCATGTGCGGCGCCGTAGGAGTTGACGTTGAACTTGATTTGTCCTCCGGTGCGGAGTTCGGGATCGAAAAGCTGCGCAATGTGTAAGTCGAGCGAGCCGAGCAGAAGCACGGACATGGGGGCATCGCCGGTGGTGGGTACGTGTCCTTGGAACTGGATGTCGGTGTCGGTGCCTTTGATGGCGGAACGTTGAAGATCGACGATGCCGTCTTTGTAGTCGATCTTGATGGGCGCGACGGCAGCGAGCTGCACGTCCTTGCCGTAGGCGAGCTTGAGCACGGGGATGGTGGCGTGAGCCTCGAGGAGTTTCTTGTTCTTAAGCGGACCATGCAGCGTGGCGTGGAGTTCGGTCTGGCCGGAGATGTTGCCGGCCTGATCTGGCGCGTAGACGGCGAGTATGGGCGCGAGCGGAATGCCTTGTGTGTCGAAAGTGGCGTCGGCCTGGTAGTTGCCAGTGAGTTCGATCTTTGCGTTAGCTTTGATGGCTGTGTTGACGGCAGATGAGGTGAGCTGCGCGGTTGCGAGATGGTTTGCGACATTAGCGTGAAGGCGAATGTCGGTGATGGTCTGCTTCTGGGCGGTAAGAGTGGGTATCTCGATGGTGGCATCAAGCCCGGGGTTGTCGAAGGTGCCCTGGCCTTTCGCATTGATGGCGACGACTCCGGTGGGCTTCGCGCTGCTGGATTGAAGCTGCTGAATTTTATCGAGGTGAATGCCGGAAGAAGTCAGCTCGGCAACATAGGTTTTGCGGTTGGGGCTGACGGTGACTTTGCCGTTGATGCTGCCGGCAGGAGCGGCAAGGTCGAGAAGCGCGTGTGCTTCGTCACCGCTACCGTCGAAGGTGATCTTAGCGGTATTGAGGGGCTCGCCGTAGGCTGCTGCCTTGTTGAGCGTGACATTTCCGTTGCCGATGGGGTTCTGAACGCTGCCGTGCATTTTGACATTCGTAGCGAGTGTTCCGGTAACGGGCGCCTGCTGGCCGGCGAGCTTGACGAGCTCGCTGATGTCGAGCTGTGAGGCGTTGAGATCAACCTGGATAGGACTGGTCTTCTCGAAGGACCACTTCTTCAATTGCGCGCTTGCGTTCAGGGTGATGCGGCCTTGTGAGGCTGGATCGAGCTCGGCGTTCTGAAGGGCCACGCGCGAGGGGCTGGCGTCGACATTGGTGCGGATGAGCTTCCAGGTGCTGCCGTGGGCTTGCAGATTATTCCCGGTTAGCTGGCCCGTGAGATGTGGGGCAGAGGTGGATCCGCGGACGACTCCGTTAAAAGTGGCGGTTCCGGCAAGGCCGAGCGGCTGTGGTGCGGGCTGGCCGGGCGCTGGTGTCATGAACAGATTAGCGATGGTTTCGACTTCGCGAAGGTCGTTGGCCTGCAGTTGGATGTTCAACGCTGAGTTCTTGCTGATGGCGCCGTTGAGATTAACGTTCGTTTGCGGCGTGCGGAAAAAGCTGCGTTCGACGTTGAGCTGCTGATTTGCTCCGTTGTAAGTGGCGTGGAGCGCCGCGTCGATCGGGATGGCGTTAGGGTTCGATGTATTGGGCGGAGCCGCAGAGGCATTGACCATGTGGGCCTGCTGCGGGTTCGAGACGTTCGCTTTGATGGTGGCGTCGGCTTTGGCAACAAGGTCGTTGATGGTCTTGCCCCAGGCTGCTGTCGCGGTGCCATTGAGATTGCCAGCGATATTGACGGGGCCGGTGGCTGCAGATTTTCCGGCGAGACGTTTCGCCTGTGCGAGGGAGATGTTGCGGATGTTGGCGTTGAAGCTATTCCGGGCGGCGTGGGTACCGAGGCTTTTCATCGTGCCCTGAGCAGTGACTTCTCCGCCAAGAAGACTCGCACGGAAGTCGCGGAGAGTGGCATCGCCATTCGCGAGCGAGTAGTGGGCCGCGATGTCGGAGACCTCGGCCCTGAGGCTGGGAGTTTTGGTGACGAGCTGGCGGCTGTGCAGATCGCCGTTGACGACGAGCAGTTGCAACAGAGGGCGATTGGGCGCTGCCTGATATTGGGCGTTACCGGAGACGGCAACGAGGCCCGAAGGTATGGATGGATTGTGAAGGACGTCGGCGAAAGTCTGCCCGTCGACTGTGGCGTTGTACTGAGCTTGTACGAAGGGATTGCTGTAGTTGTTCAGGGTTGCGACGAGCTCCACGTTGGAGTTGCCCACCGTGATCTTCGCGGAGGAAAGATGGGCGGTGTTGGGATCGGCGTCAAACGTTACGTTCAACGTGTGCGAAGGAGGCTGGCTGCCGGCGTAGTTGAGCCGGCCGTTGGAGTAGCTCAGTCTGCCGGAATAGCGCTTGGGGCCGGGATCGAAGGATGCGTTGAACTGGAGGTCGTTGAGATCGGCGGCGACTGCGGCGGGAACGCTGTTGTACAAAACGAATCCGTTGGTGATGACGGCGCGGCGGATTCCGAGATCGAAGATGGATGTGTTGCTGTTGGAGTTGCTGCTCTTTAACGTGGGGATGTTGGAGACGCCGTTTTTGTCGACGTAAACCTGAACGACGGGATTGTCGATGCGGATACTGTCGAAGTACCACTTAGCTCCGAAGACGGAGACAACGCGGACACCGGCCTGTGCGTGCTGTACCTGAAGGAGCGGCGGATCAGTGTGCGGACTGGCGCCGTCGACCTTCAGGCCGTAGAGGTCGACGCTGAGTGAGGTGAGATGGAGATCGAAGTTCTGCAGATGGACGCCGGTGTTGAGAGCTTTGGTGGCCTGGTCCTGGATCTGACCGAGAAGATAGGCATGCCCGCGAGAGCTGTTGAGCAGGAACATCGCGATGATGAAGCCGAAGATGATGGGAAAGACGACGACTGCGCCGATGAATTTCGCGATGGCGATAGCACGGTGGCGCGCTGGACTCGCCGCCTGTTGCTCGCTGTTGCGGGATGAATGATGAAGGAGAGCCACGTGAAAACTCCTAGAATGCCTGGCCGATACTGATGAAATATTGCGTCGATTTCACACCGGGGACGGGGTTCAGGTTGTGCCCGAGATCGACGCGAATGGGGCCGACCGGCGTGGAATAGCGCAGGCCGATACCTACGTTGTTTGAATATAGAGACGTGAAATTGTGGAATCCGATATTCGGAAATACGTTGCCGCCGTCATAGAAAGGTACGATGCCGAGGCCTTTTTTAATGGGGAGCGGAATGCGGGCTTCAGCGTTAATGATGAGCTGCTCGTTGCCGCCGCTTGGCACGTTGATCTGCGGGCAGTTGGGAGCGGTTTCATCTGAGCTGCAGACGAAGATGTTGCGCTGCGGGCCAGCGCCGTCGAGCGGAAAGCCGCGCAGAGAGTCGCCACCGCCGGTAAAGAAGCGTTCGCTGAGAGGAACGCGGCTGCTGGCGTAAGGTTGTGCCAAGCCGAGGCGGATGCTGCCTGCCCAGACGATGTTGTGAAACTTCTCACGGTAGATAGCGGTCTGCGAAGTGAGCTTTGCGAAGTTGACGCTGGAACCGAGCTTGGTGGAGTTGAGGTCGAGCTCGACGGAGTTGAGAACGCCCTTGTGGGCGTCGAGCACGTTGTCGCGTGAGTCGCGCGTGAGATTCGCGCCGAAGCCTGAGAGCCGGACGTTGCGATCTTCCACGGGAACGAGGTCCGGGATTTCGATGCGGGTCAGATCTGTCTTGCTGAAGCTGTAGCGAACGAAGAAAAGATTCTTCTTGGCGCTGTCGATGAACCGCTGAACCTGCCAGCTTCCGACTTCCTGTTGCAGAGAGAAGATGGGGTTCTGCTCGTTACGTTCGGCGGTGAAAGAAAAGGTGGATTTCCAGGGCGACCAGCGGAAATTTGGATTGATGTAGAAGAGGCCGAGGCGCTGGTCAAGGCGGCCGGCGAATGCGGTGAAGGTGACTGATTCTCCCTTGCCGCGGAAGTTGTTGCGCGTGTATTGAAACGATCCGCGCGGACCGTAGAAGGTGTTCTGACTGGTTTTGAAGTTCGACGGTAATCCGACTGGCGGAAGACTGGGAACGGCGGCGGTTCCGCTGGGAATGCTGCCACCGCGATTGACGAGTTCAAAGCCAAAGCCGTAGGTGAAGTCGTTGCGCTTGGCCTCATGGACTTTTACGAGGACGTCTTCGCTCGTCTGAGTGGTAATCTGCCGCTTCGGATCAACTTCAGCCCAGTCGAAGACACCGGTGTGATCGTAGAGGCTGCTGCCGGCGGTGAGGAGATTTGTTTCTGTGAGGGGCTGATCGGGCTTGAGAATATTTACGTCCTGATCGACGAGGCGCTGGCGGGTGTAGTTGCGGCCGAGCGTGAGGACTTCGCCAGTGAAGACTCGAGGGCCCTCGTAGATGTGGTAGACGACGTTGATGTGATGCGGATCGTCCTTGGCCACTTGCGTCGCTGTCTCGCGAAAACTGGCCGTCAGGTAGCCAGCCTTGAAGTAGTTGGCCATGATGCCGGCGCGGTCAGACTGTACGTTGGCTTGTGAATAAGGCTGACCCTCTGCGAGCTTGAGACCCTGCGGAGCGAACTGCGCCTGCGGAAATGTGTTGGCGCCCTGGATGGAGAGGGAGCTGACTACATCACGAGGACCTTCTGTGACGTGAAAGGTGACCTCGATGTCGCCGCCGTGATGAATGACATTCGACGTGACCTGAACGTTGCTGAATCCCTGTGATAGGTAGACACCCTTCAGGTTTTTGATGCTGGTACGCACGAGCTGATCACTAAACTGTCCGTGCGAGAGGAAGTGTTTCTTCTGGACGGCGAGATGCGGTGCCAAGTCGTCTTCTTTCAGTTGCTGCTCGCCGGCGACGTGAACATCCGTAACGCTGTGCTTCTTGCCCTTGACGATGCGATAAGTAACGGTGCGGAGCTGATCATTGCCTGCGATATCGGAAGAGACCTTGATATCGAAGTAGCCCTTCTTCTGGTAATAGGAGCTAAGAGACTGTTCTCCTTCTGCCACGGTTTCCGGGTCGACGCCGACACCCTGATAAACGGGGAGAAGTGTTTTCTTTGTCCACGGCCACAGGTGAGCGCCTTCGATCTGTACTTTTGTCTTGGAGCCGGGGGCGGCTTTGAACTGGATGTCGGCACGGTTGGTGTCGGCGTGAAATTGCGCGCCTGACAGCTTAACCTGGGCGGCGAGGTAGCCTTCCTTCTGAAGGTGCGACTCCAAACGGGTGGTGGCTTTGGTGAGGTTGCCGCGCCGGTATGTCTTGCCATGGCGGATGGCGGCTCCGCGAAATCGAGCGAGAGTGCCGGTGACTTGATTGTGGAGTTCTTTTTCCTCAGCGGGAGAAACACCGGCTATGTTGACGTCACCAAACTTGGCCTTCTTCCCGAGGTCCGATTGAAATATGACGTTCACAATGCCGTGCTTTGAGTCGGCTTGAAGTTTGGTGGTGATGTCGGCCTTGAAGTAGCCCTCCTGGCGGAAGAAGCGGATAAGGCGCTGACGGTCCTGCTCTACGGTGGCGGCATCGTATGGGGCTTGTGAGGTGTAGTTGGAGACCTGGATCAGGCGAGAGTATGGGTAGCGTTCGGCGCCGGGGAACTGGAAGATCCCGTAGTAGACAGCAGGATCGAGGATGAAGAGAACGCGGAGTCCGTTTGAGAGCGGCTCAACCTCAACGCGGACATTTTGGAACTGGCCAGTTGACTTGAGAGCGGAGACAGTGGCGTCGACTCTATCGCGTGAGAAGGGCTGGTTTGTCTTCTGCGCAATCTTGGACTCGAAGTCAGCAGTTTTCAGATCGGGTCGGCCGGCGATCTCGACGGACGTGACAGCCTGACCTTCATAAGATGAAAGTATCTGCTCGGCCGGCGGAGTGGTTGAGTCCTGCGGTGTCTTCTTCGGCTGAGTTGATTGAGCATTCGAGTTGGCCTGCGCGGAGAGCGTGCGAGTGACCGGGCTAAGTAGTAGAAAGCACGACAATGCGGCGATCCGAGCGAGGGAGGGGAGGAAGTTCCGGGCACTACCGGCTGAACACACCATCGGGAGTTTGGATGCAGGTGGTATGTAGGTGTTTGCTCAAGGGATTGGACGGGAATCGTGGCCTCGAGACGGATATGAATCAGAGTTAACCGGGTACTTGGAACGCAGCATCTAAGGCTTGTTGTAGTTGGGGGCAAACCGCCATGGGCTCTGCTGAACACCTCTCCGATTCTGCTGAACACGTTTCCGATTCCGTGCCGAAGCTGGATAAGACATTGCCGCGTCATGAGCGACGCATCTGGGAGACCGTTTTCCGGAAGCCGATAACCTCTTTCTGGAGTCTTCGGGACATTCCATATAACAGGGTTGCAAAGCGAGTATGGCGAGGCCTATTCGAGGATCGGGTGTTCGGGTGGGCTGCGGAGTTGGGCTTTTACTTCTTATTCGCATTGTTCCCAACCCTGATTTGTGCGAGTTCCATCCTGGGGCTTGTGGCGCGGTCTGCCCAGTCATTTTATGGGCAGCTACTCGGACACCTTGCCATCGTGATTCCAACGTCGGCGATGGGCGCGGTATTGAAGACGTTTAATGAGACGACGACTTCCGCGACATCGGGAAAAGTAACGTTCGGGCTGGTTGCGGCGATCTGGTCGGCGTCGGTGGGAGTCACGGCGATCCAGGAGACGCTGAACGCGGTCTACAACATTGAGGACAGGCGATCGTACCTGATGGCAAGACTGCAGGCGATCGGGCTGACGATCTTGCTGATCATCATGGTGTCACTCGGGTTGGGTTCGATGCTCGGTGGAGATTACCTTTCGCACCTGATTGGCGTGCAGGTGCATGACACGATTCTGCGCATGGCGGGGATCGTATCTGTGCGGCTGGTGAGCTGGGCTCTTGCAGCGCTTCTGCTGGCCCTAACATTTGCAGTTCTTTATTACTGGGCTCCGGACTGCAACATGCGGTGGCATTGGATCACTCCGGGAGCGGTGATTGGGATTGTCGGCTGGATGCTGGCTTCGCTAGGCTTCAGAATCTATCTGCACTACTTCAATTCGTACAGCGTTACCTATGGGTCGCTGGGAGCCGTGGTGATTCTGCTGATGTGGTTCTACATCACGGGATTGATGCTGCTGATTGGTGCAGAGGTAAACAGCCAGATTGAGGCGGCCGCCGCTGAGCGAAGCCTGGAACTGCACGACAGCGGGTCGACTGGCGTCCATGCTCAGGCTGTGGCGTCGGCACCGCGGGGCTGAGGATCGCACTTCATTGGGAAGTCGTACAATCTCCAACACAGTCGGATTAAGGCATTTTCCGCCCCAAGGCGGAATGCGTTAAAATCCGAGGTTCTCTGGCGGTGACTAAAACGCCGGAGAAGAAAAGTGCGGAGGCTGACCATGGAAGTGGAGTTCACCGCGAGACAAGTTAGCGTACCGAGGGGGTTGCGTTCGCTGGCCGAAGAGGGCCTGGAACGGATATCCCGCATTCTTGGCAAGGGAGCGCGCGCGAGCGTTGTGTTTCGCGCGCAGCGGCATCTGCAAATCGCCGAGCTGACGATCAAGGCGCGGGTGCAGACAATTGAGGCAGCGGGGAAAGCCGACACGCTGGAGGCGGCCCTGCGCATTGCGATTCAGCACGCGGAGAATCAGGCGCTGAAATATCGCGACAGGCAGTACGAAAGGAAGCGCATGCCGAAACTGGACAAAGTGCTGACGGCACCACCGGTGGTTCCGGCAAAGCGCGGTGCGCAGCCCGAAGGAGTGCATGAGAACGGAAAGCTGACGCGGGCAAAGGTGAAGACTGCGATTCCGGTGCATTCCTTTCCCGCGAGTACCGCATTTGTCGAGCCTCATGTTCTCGCCAGCGCTGAGGCGATCTCCGTAAAGCCCATGACAATTGAAGAGGCGGTAAAGGACGCGGAATTTCGCGATAAGGACCTGCTGATCTTCAGGAATCGAGCCGGCGACCTTTATGTGCTTCACCGCAGGCGCGATGGGCAGATGGAGCTTGTAGAAGTTCCATAAGACGAAAGCAGCGTTACTGCGGTGACGCTGTTTTTGTTTGCTGATGTTTGCCGTTGATTGAGGATGCTAGGATGGGCGCATGCCCAAGCAGTCCAAGACCGGTGTGCGCCCCCGCGCCCTTGCCGGCAAGTCAGCAAAAGCATCCGGAAAAGAACTGATCATTCTCACCGGGATATCCGGGGCCGGGAAAGCCTCGGCTCTGAAGGCGTTTGAGGATCTTGGTTATCAGGCTGTCGATAATCTGCCGCTGGAGTTGATGCAGGAGTTTGCAGGGCTGGTCGCAAAATCGAAAGAGATCGATTGTGCTGCGATCGTGGTGGATGTGCGGGAAGGGCAGGCTCTGGACCGACTTCCGGAGATCATCAAGCACGTGAAGCGAGTACTGCCGACGCGAGTGGTTTTTCTGGATGCGCAGGATCCGGTGCTGGTACGGCGGTATTCAGAGACGCGAAGGCCGCATCCATTGCGCCGATCGGAAAGCGTGTCGCGGTCCATCGTGGAAGAGCGACAGATGCTGGACACTGTTCGCAACGTGGCGGATACGCAAATCGATACATCGCGATTCAATGTGCATGAGCTGCGGGAAGAAATCCTGAAGAGATTCGGGCACGGAGATCAGACGGAAAGACTTCTGGTGTCGTGCTTGAGTTTTGGATTCAAGAACGGGGTGCCGCTGGATGCGGACCTGGTGTTTGATGTGAGGTTTCTGCCGAATCCCCACTTTGTACCCGAGTTCAAGGAGAAGACGGGACTGGATCCGAGAGTGGCGAGCTATGTGAAGGGATTTCCGCAGACAGGGGAGTTCCTCGACAAGGTGACGGACCTGATGCTCTACCTCATGCCGCACTACGTTAAGGAAGGGAAGAGCTATCTGACGATCGCATTTGGCTGCACAGGCGGACAGCATCGCAGCGTGATGATGGCGGAGGAGATGGCGCGGCGGCTGTCGAAGGCAGGATATGTCGCCAAGGCAGTGCACCGCGACATGCCGCGGTAGTGGCTAATTCGCGGGCTTCCGTAATTGATCGAGAAATGCGGAGAGAGAACTGCGGAGCTGTTGCTCATCGTCCAGCGATTTGCCGAGCCAAACGATCGTTTTGCGCGCGGGTACATTTCGATAACTCTGAGGAGCTTCACCTTCCAGGGCCGTCATCTCGGCCGGAGCCCAGTAGATCCATAGCGAAGGAATGATCAGGTTGGATGCAGCGGAGTTTGTATCCCAGCGATCGCTGACGAGCAGCTTCGCAGGAACGAGGCGGGCGCGCGCATCATTGAAGATGCTTGTTGTGGGGTGTTCGTCGGGTTGTTCAAGAATGACGCCGGCGAGATTGGGGTGTGCGGAAGCGATTTCAAGTGCGAGGTCTGCGCCGAGGTACTGGCCGACGAGAATGATTGACGCGGCCGGTATGTGGCGGGTCTCGGTGAGATAGCGCAGAGCTGACTCGGCATCTTCGCGCCATCGTTTTTCGCTTGGATGCTCGAAGTGGCTTTGGCCGTAGCCGCGGTAATCGAAGGTGAAGATATTGAGGCCCGCCTCGTGATACGGCAGGAGATCATTGATGGTGTCGCCGAGATTGCCGGTCTGGGAGTGAAGATAGACGGCGGTGAAGCGAGGCTGCGATGCGACGGGGATCCACCAGCCGCGGAGCTGTGGTTCACCGGACGCATTGGTTGCGAAGCCGACGGACTCGAATGGAAGGTTTACGTTGGCTGGAGTTTTTGTGACTGCCGAGGTTGGGTGGTAGAGCAACTGCCAGCTGCCCTGCCAGAAGAGTATGCATAGAGCTCCCCAGGCGCAGATGACAGCTGCAAGGAGCGCGAGGCCGAGACCGCTAAGAAGCCATATGCCGGAGATCGTGGGTGGGGCGGGTTGGGCAGGTGATGTGCGACGCTGCGGAGATTGCGACGACGGTGCGGAGCGGGATTTCGCGAACGGCTTGGACTTGCTCATCGTTTTCTATCTGCTGCGGGCATCTCCTTGCTTTCGCAGGGCGGCACACGTTTATGCTAATTGGGCTGGTCGAGTGACGTGAGACGCTGTCAGTGAGGAGATGGAGAGATGGCAGAATTTGTGAGGATCTGTTCGCAGGCGGAGATTCCATCACCTAGCCAGGTGAAGGAGTTTGTGGTGGATGGGCGAGCGCTGTGCGTCGGGAATGTGGACGGCGCGGTGTGCGTGCTGGACGGGACATGTCCGCATGAGGGCGGGCCGCTGGGAGAGGGATCGATTGAGGGTGGCAAACTGGTTTGCCCGTGGCACGCTTATGCGTTTGATGTGAAGACTGGATCGACAGACGAGGATCCGGAAGTGAAGGCCGACGTTCTGGAGGCGAGGGTGGAAAACGGAGAGCTGCGAGCGAAGCTCTAGATAGGATCGGGCTCGAGCGGCCGATCGAGGTCAGAGCGGGATCGGCCGCATTGGGTTGAGTAGATTGCGGCAGAGCGTGATCTTGAAGCGCACACTACTATTTCTTCTTCGAAGGGACCTTCTTGCCTTCACGGCGCGCTTCGGAGAGGCCAATGGCGATGGCCTGTTTCGGATTCGTCACTTTCTTTCCGCTCCGGCCTGACTTCAGTTTTCCGCGTTTCATCGCGTGCATTTCCCGCTGAACATCTTTGCCGGCAGATGGCGAGTACTTGCGGCTTGATGATTTCTTCGCACTCGATTTCTTTGCCGATGAGCTGCGCGTGCTTTTCTTCGCGCTGCTGCTACGCGTGCTCTTTTTAGCGGCGCCGCGCGTTGTGCGAGAGCGGGAAGTTCCGCTTCTGGAACTGCCGCTGGATTTCTTTTTGGCTGCCTTTTTCGTTGCCATAACTATCCTCCTCGGAGGTCAGATGGCATCCAGCTTGAGGCAAGTTGTCTATGCAGAGACGCATGGGGCTGCATTGCGACGCACGCAGGAGTGAAGTTATTGTTACACGATGCGGCGAATGACAGGAATGCGCACGAGCGGATCTGCGATTAGCCAAGTTGCGATGCAGCTGAGCGTACCGGTGATGACGAATTTCAGAATCGCGGGCGCGGCGAATGAATGAAGCAATAGGCTGACGCCGACGAGCACGGGCGGATGAATGATGTAGACCGCATAAGCGCGGCGATTGAGCCACGACCAGAGTGCTGATGGCTTGTTCATTGTTGCGCGCGCGATGATCAGCCACGCGGCGATGAGTCCCCAGGACACGAATGGGTCCCAGAATGCGTAGACGATGGCGGGCCATGTGTGTCCGCCGCCGAAGTTGGCTTTGCCTGGAGGGAATATACGCATCGCAATCGCGATGGCGACGGGCATCGCGGGCCACGCTGCGATGAGCGTGATGATCCAAGGGCGTGCGTGTTTCCACTCAAGCTGGCGAAGCCAATCGTAGCGCCATGCGGCGATTCCGATGGCGAAGAGGAAGATGTAGGGCGCGAAGTAGCCGAGTTGCAGGCCGATGATGTTCACACCGGTAGGAACGAACTGGCGTATGGCGAGGCTGCCTGCGCCGACGAGGATGGCGCTAAGCAGCCAGCGCGAATATAGCGGTATCGCTCGAGAAAGGCGAGAGTTCGATGAGAGCGGCGATCCGAATGCAGCGCGCCAGGCACAATAGGCCAGGGAGAAGATCAGCAATGCCTGTGCGAACCAGAGAGGTCCGTTGATGATGATGGCGTGATTCCAGAGATATGGGAAGGCCTTCCAGAAGGGTTTGCCGTCGTGGGCGGCAACCATCGCAACCGTCAGCGGGCCGAGGATAAATATGAATGCGAGGAGCGGAATGCCAAGACGCGTAAAGCGGTCGCCGATGAACTGGCCGAAGCCCTTGCGCTCGAGTGAGCCGGGTGTGAAGTATCCGGCGAGAAGAAAGAAGAAGCCCATGAAGTAGGCCTGATTGGTGGCGCAGAAGAGCGTCAGCAGGATGCTCTGAGGATCGCCGGAGACATGGAGTTCGTTGTAGAACCAGCTGCCCGACGCACCGTAGGTGATGGCGGTGTGGTGAAGGATTACGAACACCGTCATGACGGTGCGAAGGCGGTCGATGTAGAGGTCGCGAGGCGGTGCGGTGTTTGTGAGGGTGTTGTTGGACGGGGCGGACGTGGTGATTTCGATTTCCGCTGTTTGTGGCATGAGAGATGATACGGCGGGGGGCGGAAAAAGGTTCGTGATCTCAGACTTAATCTTTCGAATTCATTGCACGATGAGACTGTGCGATGAATGGGTCACAGACACCCACATCAGTGACGTATCCCAGGTCTCAAAATCAAGACCTGGGGCACCCGCTTTGTCGTGTGGCTAGTACTTGACGATAGCGGTGAAGGAGTCGGGCTTGAGGCTGGCGCCGCCGACGAGTGCGCCGTCGATCTCTTCCTGGCCGCAAAGGGCAGTGGCGTTGTCGGGCTTGACGCTTCCGCCGTAGAGGATGCGCATCTTCGAGGCCACCTCGCTGCCGAGGAGCTTGACGACTTCGGCGCGCACGATCTTGTGGGCTTCTACGGCCATTTCGGGCGTCGCGGTCTTGCCGGTGCCGATGGCCCAGACAGGCTCGTAGGCGATGACGATGGGAGCGGCGGCTTCGGGCGTAATGCCAGCAAAGGCTCCGGTGACTTGCGTCTTCAGAACTTGCTCGGTCTGGCCGGCTTCGCGTTCGGCGAGGACTTCTCCAATGCAGACCACGGGGATGATGCCGAGCTTTAGCGCGGTCTGGAGCTTTTTATTCACTATCTCGTCGGTTTCGCCGAAGTACTGGCGGCGTTCAGAGTGCCCGATGAGGGTGTGGGTTCCGCCGGCGGCTTTTAGTTGAAGGATCGAGGTCTCGCCAGTGAAGGCGCCTTCTTCGACGAAGTAGATGTTCTGCGCTCCGATGGCCACGTTGGAGCCCTTGGCGGCTTCGATGACGGTGGGGAGGAGAGCGGGAGACGGGAAGAGGGCAATCTCGTCACGGGTATGTCCGGCAACGAGGGGCAAGAATGCATCGACAAAGGCCTTTGCCTCGGAAGGAGTCTTGTACATCTTCCAGTTGGCAGCAATGAGTTTCTTACGTGGCATGTTGTGTGGAGTCCTCAGGTTGATTTTATCGGAGGGAAAACGGGGACTGGGTGATGGAAGACACTCGTGAGGGAATAGGGACTTAGGGACGGGACCAAGGTAAGGGACCGGACCTGCTGTCTGGCGTTGAGCGCCGGCTAGGCGCGGTGGTGAGTGAGGCGCAGGGGACGCGGGATCCGTTCCTCTTTTGTGGGGAGCGCGAGGGCGCTAGCGACAAAGCAGGCGCCGATGATTGCGATGGTGAGCAGCAGGGCCGGGAGGAAGTAGAGTAGCGATTCGGCACGTGTGTCGAGGATGTATGGGAATGTTCCCTGAAGGTGTGTAGCCGTAAGCCAAACAAGGCCTCCGACGATGCCCATTCCACCAATGGAGAGAAGTGCTGCACCGACAACAACCAGTACGTTGCGTGCCATTGAGTACCTGGAAAAAGGGACCGCTTGCCGTAGTGCGGCAGCGGAAGCTCTTTACCGATAGAGGATTATGGGCTCGTCAGCGGGGCAGAGAAGTGATGAGGAGCACTCCTTAGGAACAGAACACGGAACAGGAAGTTAGGGACTAGGGACGTAGGGATTAGGGACTGGTCGAGGAAGGATTGTTACGGCTGTTGGGGCCGGAGACACCTACAAGTCGTTTGTGGGTTCAGGGTTGTAGGAGGCGACTCGGCTCCAGCGGGGGCGGTTGCGGTAGATGCTCATAGGGCTGGAGTTGAAGCAGACTCTGAGGGTGCGCTGAAGGAAGCGCTGGCCCCAGAAACCGACGGCGATGGCACAGAGCGAGCAGACAAGCCAGATGGCCCAGCCCGTGATTTCGGCGCGAGCGCTGGAGCAATTGCCCCACATCATGTCTGGCCCGCACGCCATGCTCGTGTTGGGAATGAGTCCGCAGATGTAGTAGAGGGAGACGGCGGCGGGAGGCGTGATCAAGATCGCAAGGGAGAACGGGCGAAGCCGCGGAATCGCGAGGGAAACCAGTGCAGCCAGGGATGAGGCGATGAGGGTTGCGAAGGCGATCAGCGCTTCGGCGAGGATGTCCATGATGCGGCTCCTACGCGGAGGATAGCAGATCGACGATTTGAATGAGGCACGGAGGATGAGAAGCGGTTGGCATCCCAGGTCTCAGAATCGAGACCTGGGGCACCCATTCGAAACCGAGCCTTACTTGCTTGTGAGGGCCTCTACTCCAGGCAGTTTTTTGCCTTCGAGGAATTCGAGGCTGGCGCCGCCGCCGGTGGAGATGTGAGTGATCTGGTCGGCTACGCCTGCCTGGTTGATAGCGCTGACAGAGTCGCCGCCGCCGATGATCGATGTGGCTGCTTTGTTGGCGGCAACAGCGCGGGCGATGGCGTTGGTTCCCTTGGCGAAATTCGGGAACTCGAAGACGCCGGCGGGGCCGTTCCAAACGATGGTGCGGGCGCGGGAGATTACATCTTCGATAGCGGCGACCGACTTGGGACCGATGTCGAGGCCTTGCCAGTCCGCGGGGAAGTCCTTCGAGGTGTCCCACGGCTGGGTCTTGGCATCGTTTGCGAAGCTGTCTGCAAGGATGTTGTCCACCGGGAGGAGGAGGCTGACTCCTTTTGCCTTGGCTTTCTCAAGGGTCTGTTTGGCGAGATCGATCTTGTCTTCTTCGACGAGGGATTTTCCGGTGGCTACGCCCTTGGAGCGATAGAAGGTGTAAGCCATGCCTCCGACGATGACTAGGGTGTCGACCTTGTCGAGGAGATTCTGGATTACGTCGATCTTGCCGGAGATCTTGGAGCCGCCGATGATGGCGACGAAGGGTTTCTCGGGAGCCTCAAGGGCTTTGCCGAGATAGGTGATTTCCTTCTCCATCAACAGTCCGGCGACAGACGGCTTGAGATGATGCGTGATGCCTTCTGTAGAGGCGTGGGCGCGATGCGCGGAGCCGAAGGCGTCGTTGCAGTAGACCTCGGCGAGAGAGGCGAGCTGCTTTGAGAACGCAGGGTCGTTGGCTTCTTCTTCGGCGTGGAAGCGGAGGTTCTCGAGGAGCAGGACCTGGCGCGACTCGAGCTGGCGCGACATTTCTTCGGCGATTTCGCCAACACAGTCGGGCGAGAAGGCGACGTTGATGGATTCACCAACGTGCTTGTCGAGAAGTTCGCGAAGGCGATCGACGACGGGGCGGAGCGAGTATTTCGGATTCGGCTTGCCCTTAGGACGGCCGAGGTGCGAGGCGAGGATGACTTTGGCGTGATGGCGGAGGGCGTACTCGATGGTGGGCAGAGTGGCGACGATGCGGGTGTCGTCGGTGATGGTCGAGCCGTCTTCGGAGAGCGGCACGTTGAAGTCGACGCGGATGAAGACACGCTTGTTGCGGAGTTCGATGTCGCGGATGGAAAGCTTGGACATAAAAACCTTTCGAGGGGTCAGGGTTCAGACAGGACGGCGTCTGCTTCGATTTCGATGCGCCAGTTGGGATTGAGCAGGGCTGCGACGACGACCATGGTGGCGGCGGGGCGGATGGCGCCGAATATTTCGCCGTGGACGCGACCGACTGCTTCCCAGTCTTCGACATGGGTGAGGTACATGCGGGTGCGGACGACGTCGTTGAAAAATGCGCCCGCGTCCGCGAGAGCTTTTTCGATGATGGCGAAAACGCGGCGGGTCTGGCCGGTTACATCTTCTTTGTCGGCGCCGACTGGGCCGGTTCCAGCGACGTGGATGGTGTTGCCAATCCGCACGGCGCGTGAGAAGCCGATGATGGGCTCGAAGGGTGATCCGCCAGTGACGTTGGTTCGCATAACAGTGATCAGGGATCAGTGGTCAGTGATCAGAGACAACCTGTGGTCAGGAATCAGTGGTCAGTGATCAGACACATGGAACGTTTCGGTCTGACCACTGATCACTGAACTCTGACCACTCGTTGTTTACAGGCCCTTCTTCGCCAGGAAGCCTACGAGGTCGACTACACGGTTGGAGTAGCCCCACTCATTGTCGTACCAGCTGAGGACCTTGACGGAGTTCCCGACGACCTTGGTGAGAAGGGAATCGACGATCGAGGAGCGCTTGTCGCCCTTGAAATCGGACGAGACGAGCTCGTGATCTTCATAGCCGAGGATACCCTTCAGCTCGCCTTCGCTGGCGGCCTTCAGAGCAGCATTGACGGCCTTGGCGTCGGTGGCCTTCTCAGCAATGTAGGTGAGGTCGACAATGGAGACGTTGGGCGTTGGGACGCGGATAGCGAAGCCGTCGAGCTTACCGGCGGTCTCAGGGATGACCAGCTTGAGGGCCTTGGCGGCTCCGGTGGAGCTGGGAATCATGTTGAGAGCAGCGGCGCGGGCGCGTCGGAGGTCCTTGTGCGGGAAGTCGAGGATGACCTGATCGTTGGTGTAGCTGTGGATCGTGGTCATGATGCCGGAGACGATGCCGGTTTCCTTGATGAGGACCTTGACGACGGGCGCGAGGCAATTGGTGGTGCAGCTGGCGTTGGAGATGACGTTGTGCTTCGCCGGATCGTACTTGTCCTGGTTGACGCCGAGAACGAGTGTGATGTCTTCGTTGGTGGCAGGAGCGGAGATGATGACCTTCTTCACGGTCGAGCCGAGGTGAGCCTTAGCCTTGGTGGCATCGGTGAAGTGACCAGTGGACTCGATGACGACCTGTGCGCCTACGTCGGCCCAGGGCAGCTTGGCGGGATCGCGCTCGGCCCAGACCTTGATCTTTTTCCCATCGACTGTGATGTAGTCGTCGCCGGCTTCGATCTTGTGTGGCAGATTGCCGAGGATCGAGTCGTACTTGAGCAGATGGGCCAGGGTGGCGGGGCTGGTCAAGTCGTTAACGGCAACAAATTCGAGCTCGGGATTGCCGAGGGCGGCGCGCAAAACGTTGCGGCCAATTCGGCCAAAGCCGTTGATGCCAACCTTAACTGCCATGCGTATTCTCCTTCGTTTCTATGTGGTTCGAAATCAGTTTTGTGAGTGATGGCTTGAGGGCAACAGGATGTGCACCAGACAGTTCCACCAAACTCATCAGGCTAACAGAGTTGTCAACAAGAACCAAATGAACGCGGGCGAAGATGCCTTCCCGCTCCAAAATGCGCTCAACGCTAGTTTGCGTTCCTGATGCGGGACTGTATGTGATGGATCGCACTTGGTTTGCAGGGGCTTTGGTTCGTGTGATATCCCGTATGAAAGGGTACGGAGAGGCATGAGAAGACGTTCAAGACGCGGCGCAAACAATTCGGAATCCACAGGCAAGATTGGACAGGAACTCCCGCAGAATCAGCCGCGACCTCTGGTGCCTTCGTATCTGGATGAATCATTGCCGCAGGTGAATGCTGCGGGCACAGGGAATCAACGACAGGAACGGCCACCAGTGCAGCAGCGTGAGCAACAGCATCCAGCGCGCGAACAGCAGCGGCCAGCCCGCGAACAGCACCGCGCTGAGTGGAATGAGCCAGTGGGTTCGGGTCGGCTGGAAGTTGAGACACAGCCGGAGTCGCCTTCCGTACTGCCCGAGGCACAGACCGAGAAAGCAGAAAAGGCTCCGCGCGGATATGTTGTGCTGGCGATCGGGTTGCCGGGTTCGGGGAAGACGACTTGGTTCCGGCGTCGAGGAGTGACACCGCTGTCGAGCGATTTGTTGCGGAACATCCTGTTCGATGACGTGGAAGAACAGAAATTTCAAGGACTTGTTTTCTCAACGCTGCGGTCGCTGCTGCGGGCGCGGTTGATTGCCAAGATGCCGTGGAATTACGTGGACGCGACAAACCTGTCCGTCCACGAACGGCGCCAGTGGATCAAAATGTCGAAGAGCTTTGGGTTTGAAGTGCAGGCGGTGTTCTTCGATGTGCCGCTGGAAGTTTGCCTGGAGCGAAATCGCTCGCGCGACCGCATGGTGAGCGAAGACGTGATGCGCAAGATGGCCGAGAAGCTCAAAGCGCCAGCGTTCGAAGAAGGATTTTCGAAAATTACGGTGGTACGAGTGAAGCGGGAGAACGCGTAGCTCGTTCGTCTCGGGCGTATCATCTAGCTGATTCATATACGAGCAAGAAACTGTCGCGGGTTTCTTTCTGCTCCTGTTCGCGTATCCAACTAATCCCAAAGAATCCGGAGGTTCACGATGAGCACTCATACTGCTTCTGTTCCTTACGTTGAACCGTGGCTGCGCGGGACGCACGGCGATGTTCCGGCGGTGGCACGGGCTGTGCTGCATGCTTTTGATCTAGCGATCGACGACTTGACGAAGTGGACTGACGGACTTTCTGACGTTGAGATTCATACGCTGCCGCTGGAGCTTCCGCCTGTTGCGTTTCATTTGCGGCACATCGCACGATCGACGGATCGCTTGCTGACCTATGCGGAGGGCGGGCAGCTTTCTGCCGAACAACTGACGAAGCTGAAGGCGGAAGAAGTCGGTCCGCAGCACGATGAGCGTGAGACGCTTGCTGCGCTGCTGGAAGAGGTGAAGGCTTCGTTTGCGAATGCGTCGGATCGAGTGCGCGCTCTTGCCAATGCGAATATGAATACGTTTCGCGGAGTGGGTCGCAAGCAGTTGCCGACATCTGTTGGCGGGGCCTTGGTGCATGTAGCCGACCACACGATGCGGCATGTGGGGCAGGTGGTGACGACGGCCAAGGTGCTGAAGGCACTACGGGGATAGGTGCGCCCAATTGCATTCCCATAGCCAGTGCGAGAGTCCAGGCGCCCTGACAATCAATGTCACGATGACTACTTGTCGTAGGTGTAGAAGCCGCGGCCGGATTTGCGGCCCAGCCAGCCCGCATCGACCATACGGACCAGCAGCGGGCAAGGGTAGTACTTGGGGTTGCCAAAACCTTCATGTAGTACGCGAAGAATGTCGACGCAAACGTCAATGCCGATGAAGTCTGCGAGCGTGAGTGGGCCCATCGGATGAGCCATCCCCAGTTTGAAGACCTGATCAACTGCCTCTGGAGTGGCGACGCCTTCCATGACGGAGTAGGCGGCCTCATTGATCAAAGGCATCAGGACGCGATTGGATACGAATCCCGGCGCGTCGTTGACTTCGACCGGCGTCTTGCCGAGTCTAGTCGAGAGGTCACGCACCATTGTGAATGTGGATTCGCTGGTAGCCATCCCGCGAACAACCTCGACGAGAGACATCACAGGCACTGGATTGAAGAAATGCATGCCGATGACCTGTTCGGCGCGATGGGTCAGGGCGCCAAGTCTGGTTATAGATATAGATGAGGTATTGGTCGCCAAAATAGCTGATTCAGGGAGGATGTGGTCCAGCGTGCCGAAGACTTCGGCTTTCAGTTCGAAGCGCTCGGGGGCAGCCTCAACAGCGAGTTGAACATCAGAGAGCGATTCCATGCTGGTCGCTGAAGTGATGCGAGCGAGAATTGGCTCGACTTCACTTTCAGGCAGCTTGCCCTTGGCAGCCTCGCGGCCAAGGTTGGTGCGAATGGAAGCAAGAGCGCGATCGAGGAAACGCTGCTCGACGTCGCAGAGGGTGACGAAAAATCCCGACTTGGCGAATACATGGGCGATCCCGGAGCCCATGGTTCCCGCTCCGATGACTGCCACCGATTGAATGTCTGACACCCCTCCACCTCCGGGCAAGAGGGAGTGTAGCAGGCCGACGGGGATACAAAGAGTGCGGGGATTTTGCAATGTGATGCAACTTCCGAAGGCTTCGACCTCATCGTAGTCAGATACCTAGCTGTACACTGAAGCTGAAAAGTCGCGGGTGGATCAGCCGTCGACAGTCTTGCGTTGAATTCTGAAGCGACCTGATCGGAACCTGGCTGGCAGGCGTCCTGAATTTGGAGCAGTTGAGATGGCGACGACCCCCGGCGGAACTGTTCAAAAGGACGCTCTGGTACCAACTGCAGCTGGACCCGTCCTGTTACAACCCAACTTTGAGGATCTGCTTGGTTATGCGGCGGCAGCTATCGCCATTTTGAGCGGACCTGACCTGCGTTGTACCTATGTCAACGAGATGGCAGTGCGGGTCACGGGAAGAACGTCTGCGGATCAACTTTTAGGGCATACATTTCGTGAGGGACTGCCTGAACTCGAGGGTACTGGGGTCTTCGAGATTCTCGATGAAGTCGCTCGATCCCGGCAGCCATTCCGCGGGCGGGAAGTGAAGGTGCCTTTGCTGCAATTTGAGAGCGGTGTTCTGACGGATCGATATCTCGACTTAGTCTGCCAGCCGATGGCGGGAGCACACGGCGAACTGCAGGGCATTTTCATCCATGCTGTCGATCTGACGGATCGCGTATTAAGCCGTAGAGCTCTTGAGGCCAGCCAGGAAAGGCTGCGCCTGGCACATGAGGCGGCGCAGATAGGAACGTGGGAGTGGGATGGGGACGCAAACACTCGTGCACTTTCGGCAGAATTGCATGAGATTTTTGGAACCGATCCGAGTGAGGTCCAGAGCGCAATCGAGGAGGTATGGGCGTCTCGCGTCCACCCCGCAGACAAATCACACGTGTATGAAGTGATGTCCGAAGCGATGCAGTCGGGGCTCATGGAAGTGGAGTACCGTTATCTCCATCCAGAGCGGGGCGAGAGAGTTCTCTATAGCAAGGGCCGCAGAGTCGGCAATGGAACGCAACTGACGGGCGTGGTGTTGGATATTACGGACCAGAAGAATGCCGAGAAGCTTGCCGCAGAACACAGAGAGAGGTTCGAATTTGCGGCGGGCGCTGGAGATATCGGCTACTGGTTCTGTGACCTGCCTTTTGACAAGCTGGTGTGGGACGAGCGGGTGAAGGAACACTTCTGGCTGCAGCCGGACGCGGATGTGGATATCACTCTGTTCTATCGATGCATCCATCCCGACGACCGCGAACTGACGCGGCGAGCGATAGAAGAGTCAATCGCGAATCACACGAATTACGACGTCGAGTACCGGACGGTCTCGCTTGAAGGAAAGCAGAAGTGGATTCGGGCGACGGGACGGACTGCTTACGACGAAAGCGGGAAGCCGATCCGATTCGACGGCGTCACGCAGGATGTGACCGCGCTGAAGCAAACGCGAGAGGCATTAATCCGAAGCGAGAAGCTGGCACTGGTGGGCAGACTGGCGACGGCAATCTCCCACGAGATCAACAATCCTTTGGAAGCCGTGATCAATCTGCTCTACCTGATCAGCCAAAGTTCAACTGAAGAGATGGTGAGAGGCTTCAGCGAATCGGCCCAGCAGGAGCTTGCACGTGTCTCACATATCGTGACGCACACGCTGCGTTTCAATCGGCAGCCTCATGGCGCCGAACGCGAGAAGGTGTCGAATCTGCTGGACTCGTCAGCGGCGATCTACACGCCGAGGATGAAAAGTCTGGGTGTTCAGATTATTCGCGATTATCGAGACAGCGAAGCGGTGAGATGTTACGGATCAGAGATCAGGCAGGTGTTCGCGAATATGATCGGGAACTCCTTCGATGCATTGAAGCCGGGAGGGCGGCTGCTGCTGAGAACGCGCGACCGGGTGAACCCTCGTACTGGAGAGCAGGGAGTTCTGGTTTCGATCGCAGACAGCGGGTCGGGAATGGACGGAGCGACGAAACGGCGCCTATTTGAGCCATTCTTCACCACCAAAGGCGAAAAAGGGACCGGACTAGGCTTGTGGGTCAGCAGGGAGATCTTGAAGAAGCACCACGCAACCCTACGCGTGCGGAGCAGGCAGACTGCGGGGAAGAGCGGTACTGCGTTTTCAGTTTGGCTGCCGGCTGGGTCTGAGCTCGGAGAGGGTGAGTAGGCACTAAATGCGGGTCCCTCGGCCTTGCTCGGGATGACAGGGCGATTGTGTTTGCTGCGAGTCTCCGATTAAATGGCAAGGCGCTGCCGAAGCAGCGCCTGCTTTTTTGGGTAGATGAATCGCTAGTTTCCCTGGGGAGCTGCGGGAACGAGCTGGATCTGTTCGGTGACTGTGAGCATTAGGTACGAGCCCTCTTCGAGAGTTGTCTGAGGATGGCTCTGCAGCAGGTGGGCCGTTACAACGCCCGCTCCAACGAGGCCGCCAGCGAGCATTCCCACCGGTCCGCCGAGAGCTGCGCCGACAACCATGCCACCACCGCCAACTCCGGCATATTCGACGCCATCACGTTTCAGGCGAGAGCCGGGAGTGATGAGACCTTCCGAGTTGACTTTCGCATTCGTTCCGGGTGTCGATGCCACCATGGCGTGCAGCTTGAACTTGCTGCCGTTTTCGAGGGTGACGGTTTCTGGCTCGAGGAGGATTGACCCGTGTCCGCCGAAGTGTCCGGTGGAGAGATCGGCGACGCGTCCGTCGATTTCAGCGCCGGCCGGGATCACGACCTGGCCGTTCTGAAGAACATCGGTAGCGACTCGGCTGCGGAAGGGCTGTCCTTTTTCCGAGAGGTTGCTGGAGAGCTCGTCGAGTAGCTTGATGCGGATCAGGGTGCCTTCGCCGATGGTTCCAGGTGGCAGCGGAGCGGGATGGACGATGTCGCTATCTGGATCGTAGCTGCCGCTGGCGCGGGTATTCAGCGCAGGTGCCGAGACGATGCCTTGATCTGTGCCGTCGGACATGACGGTGCGCGGCGCGGTATTGATCGGGGACGGAGCTGCCTGAACGGGAGCCGGCTGGGCCTGCACTGGATGAGCAGGCGATGGCTTGGCAATGGGAGCCTGCTGCTCGGTGGTGATGATGGTGTCGTCAGGCGGCGGATTGGAGGTTCCCGAGTATTGCGATTGGGTGGCGTCCTGAGCCACGAGCGCAGTGGTTGCAAGTGCGAAGAATGCGCATGCAAATAGTGGCCGATTCATCGTAAGTCTCCCCAACTTGAAAATTCGGGCGGTGCTCCCCTTGTTCTAGTTTGACCCAAGCCGCGTGAAATTGTTCTGTACGGCGGAAGAATTTGGTTTTCCGAGGTAACCGTCAGAATTAATGCTAGTGTGACGTATTTCCCGGCGTAAAACTTGAGGCTGGGAGAGTGCCTTGGAGCATACGAATCAAGAGAGATAACCTGACGTTTCCTGATCGCTCCGCAATTCTCGGTGTGACCGCTGCCACACGGGAAGAAGAAGGCCAGTTTGTTAGAATCCAACTGAACTACTTCCTAAATTCTTCACACGAAATTGTGCGGACGGAGAAGGTTTGAAACACGTGCATCAGCTTCTGGAAACAATTCAGAGCGCTGCCGGTGAGGCCGTTGCCGTGGATCGACGTCCGAAACTGAACGACCGGCTGCTGCACCGCATAGCGAGGACTGAAATGACTGAAATTATTGCAATTCGAGCACGCGAGGTGTTGGATTCGCGGGGAAATCCGACCGTCGAGGCCGATGTAATTCTGGAGAGCGGACAGCTTGGCCGCGCGATTGTGCCCTCGGGTGCTTCCACTGGCGAGCATGAAGCGGTTGAACTGCGCGACGGCGACAAGAGCCATTATCTGGGTAAAGGCGTGCTGCAGGCCGTAGCAAACATCGAGACGGTGATTGCGCCTGAACTGGAAGGCATGGACGCGGCAAATCAAAGGCTGATCGACCAGACCATGATCGCGCTGGACGGAACGCCCAATAAGGGCAAGCTGGGCGCGAATGCGATTCTGGCGGTTTCGCTGGCTTCGGCCCGTGCGGTTGCGCAGACGCTGGAAGTGCCGCTGTACCGGTACCTCGGCGGCGTGAACGCCAGCGTGCTGCCGACGCCGATGCTGAACGTGCTGAATGGCGGCGCGCATGCCGACTCGAACGTCGACTTCCAGGAATTCATGATCATGCCGGTGGGCGCGGAGCGGTTCAGCGATGCTCTGCGGTGGTCGGCCGAGACATTTCACACGTTGAAAAGCGTGTTGAAGAAGAAGGGATACAACACGGCGGTTGGCGATGAGGGCGGTTTTGCACCTTCACTGAAGTCGAACACCGAGGCCGTGGATCTGATTCTCGAGGCGATCACGCAGGCTGGTTACAAGCCGGGCGAGCAGATTTCGATTGCGCTGGATCCGGCGTCGAGTGAGTTCTACGACAAGGAAAAGAACAAGTACGTCTTCAAGAAGAGCGACAAGCGCGAGCTGACCAGCGAGCAGATGGTGGACTTCTGGGCAGACTGGGCGCGTCAATATCCGATCGTGTCGATTGAAGACGGCCTGGCCGAAGATGACTGGGATGGATGGAAGCAGATCACCGACAAGCTTGGCGAGCAGATTCAGCTCGTCGGAGACGACCTGTTCGTGACCAACGTGAAGCGCCTGAAGCAGGGAATCGAAGAGGGAGTTGCCAATTCGATCCTTATCAAGGTTAACCAGATCGGCACGCTGACGGAGACACTGGAAGCGATCGAACTCGGACGGCGTTATGGATACACATCCGTGATGTCGCATCGTTCGGGTGAGAGCGAGGACACGTTCATCGCTGATCTTGCAGTAGCGACCGGTGTGGGCCAGATCAAGACCGGTTCCGTGAGCCGTACGGATCGCATCGCCAAGTACAACCAGCTGCTGCGCATCGAGGAAGAGCTCGGAGCAGGTGCGGTGTACCTGGGAATTGAATCCCTAAACTACGAGGGCTAGCCAAGCGAGTCTTGAATCGAAGCTGTATTGATACGGAAGGAGCTAGGCTCCTTCCGTATTTTCGTTTTGGGGATTCACATTGGTCGGTAGAGGCGGGGTGAAACTTTCGTGGTACCTCAGTGTTGACATTCCATGCCGGAAGAAGTTGAATCAGCCTACACTTGAAAATAGATGCGCCTCCTGATAGCCCTTTTTCTTCTGCTGAGCCTTACGACTGCCGCTGCGCAGACGCCCCCTACCATGTCATTGCATGATCTGCAGGACGCCGATCAGTTGGGGGCCAATCTCTATACCAATTCGGGCGCGGAGGGTCTGGTGCTGGTGGTGGTGCGCGGGGACAAGGCGTTCTTTCGCGGATATGGAGAAGCGGTACCGGGATCGCATGCCGCTCCCACGCGTGAGTCTGTGGTGCGGATCTGTTCGTTGACGAAGATCTTTACGACGGATTTACTGGCGAAGATGATCGCGGATGGGACCGTCAAGCTGGATGATCCGCTGAAGAAGTTTGCGCCGGAAGCGGCGATTGTTCCCGAGCACGATGGACCGATGACGCTGGAAGATCTGGCGACGCACACGGCAGGACTCGAGCGGGAGATCGGCACAGCGCCCAGACACACTCCGCACTTCACCTATCCGAATTACGACACGCGTTGGAACTGGCTCGCGAGTGCGCAACTGAAGTTCACGCCGGGTACGCAGGCCTACTACTCGAATGTGGGTTTCGATCTGCTGAGCGATGCGTTGTCGGCGGCAGCGAAGACGCCCTATGCAGCGTTGCTCCAGAAGCGCACGCTTGCTCCGCTGGGGATGTGGCAGACTACGTTCTTCCCGACTCCGAAGCAATGCGAAAAGCTGATGACGGGCGCGCACGACGAGGGTCCGTGCACGATGACTGAGAACACCGCCGGAAGCAGCGGCCTGTATTCGACACCGGCGGACATGGAGAAATTTCTGAAGTATCTGGTTGGTGCGGGTGAACACAAGCAGGCGGAAAATGCGCGACGCGCCTATCTTCTACCTTCGAGCCTGAAGGGCCAGTACGGTCTGGATCACGCGGGGCGTCCGACGGGAATCGGCTTGGGATGGATGCATCTGGGTGGAACCGATGACCTCAATCACGTGGTCGAGAAGACCGGTGGCGGCGCGGGCTTTGCTACCTACATCGCGATCCATCCGGCGAGTCACACGGCT
>JAFDVQ010000004.1 GCA_018268915.1 Acidobacteriota bacterium | reverse complement strand
TGGCTTTGATCTCTGGTTTGGATTGTTGCGCATCGTGGTGGCGGCAGTACTTCGAGCCGTGGATAGCGGGCGCGTTGCAGCGCTGGCCGTTTGCGAATGATTGGTAGCAGCGAGGTGCCATGGGTTCTCCTTTGGACCAGTGATCAGTGATCAGGGGTCAGTGTTCAGGTTGAGTTGTTATGGATTGGCTGGGCTCACTTGCTGATCAAGTGAGTTGGCAAGTGGGCCGGCGATTTGCGTGCGATTTAGATGGCGATTTGACTACGAGACAAGTTTGCGCTTTCAGGAGTAATCAACCTGCAAATCGAGAGAAGATTATTTTCGGAATGGAATGTGGAACTTAGGGAAGGGTGACGGGGGCGTAGGTATTGACTCGTGGTTCGCGGAATCGAGAACTCGGCTGGTACGGCGATCTCGCGGGCACTGGGAATACTGTTCAGGCTGACTTCGCGATGAGTATGAACCGGGTCGAGACGGTCTGATTTGCAGAGATGACGGTGATCGTAGGCGTGTAGGTTCCAGCGATGGTGGTGGAAGTTGCTGTGAACGTGAGTATCCCGGATGGGTTTGTGTCAGAGGAGGAATATTTGAACGAAACGCCGGCAGGAAGGCCACCGACAGAAACCAGTGCCGTTTCGCTGGGAGAATTGATCTGGATGACGATCGAAACGGCCGCGCCTCCAGGAACGATTGTCACAGTTGAAACGGGCAGGTGAATGGAAATCGGAGGTCCCATAGGCCCTTCGCCGCTTCTACCCCCGCATCCGATGGAGAGGCAGAAGCCGCAGGAAATGAGGGCGAATACGATGTTCCTGCGCCAGATGCGCCACTCTACCTGGCCGCGCCGATTCGAAGCCGTCTCTATGCGTCTGGTCGCGTCCATGGGTGACAATCCCTTTTTGCCAAATGTAGACGACTCTGGGGACGGTTGTGGTGAAGCCAGTTCTGCGAAATCCGCGGTCACTGGAGTGCTTGACTGCCAATGCTGAACTACTTTTCTGCGACGACAGGATTGGTGAGGGAGCCGAGTCCTTCGATGGAGACGGTCACGGTTTCGCCTGGCTTGAGCCAGCGTTTGGGATTGCGGCCGAGGCCTACGCCCGGAGGTGTGCCGGTGGAGATGATGTCGCCGGGCAGAAGAGGCGTTATGGAAGAGAGGTACTCGATGAGCGCGGGGATGTTGAAGACGAGCTCACGCGTGTTGGAGTTCTGCAGCTGTTCGCCGTCGATGGAGAGGCCGATCTGAAGATTGTGGGGATCTGGGATTTCATCGGCGGTGACGATGGCGGGACCAAGAGGGCAGAAGGTGGGGAAGCACTTGGACATGGACCATTGCGTCGACGAGAACTGAACGTCGCGGGCGCTGACGTCGTTGACGATGGTGTAGCCATAAACGTGGTCACGCCATGAGGCGGCGGGGATGCGGTATCCGCCTTTGCCGATGACGAAGGCGAATTCGGCTTCGTAGTCGGGCTGGGTGGAGTTTTTGGGGAGCACGATACTGTCGCCGGGACCGATGATGGCGGTGGCGAGCTTGAAGAAGACGACAGGAGTGGTGGGGATCTCCATGCCGGACTCTTTGGCGTGGTCGCGGTAGTTGAGTCCGATGGCGAAGATGCGCGGAGGATTGGGCAGTGGCGCGTGAAGCTTCACGTCTTCGAGGCTGAGCCGCGAGGTGGCCAGGGTGTTGCCGGTGCCGCTGGCGATGACATCGAGTGTTGATTTGAAGCCATTGGGGCTGAGATCGAGGACCGTTTTGGTGTCGTCGAAGAGGATGCCGGGGCGTACGGGAGCGTTGGCGGTTGAGAACGAGATGAGCTTCATTGAGTACGAATCTCCGGAAAAAGTCTTAGTCTGTTCGGCAGGAACAATGGATCAATGTACTGCAAAGATATTGCAGTGAGCGTCTGAAATGCATCCCTCAGGGGCTAAAGCCCAACTTTCATTTTCGCAGTCAGTTGGCACGGATGAATCCGTGCCCCTTCAAAACCATCCGGAATGTTCCGGCAACCTGTGAGGTTGCGCCCTTTCAAAAAAGTATTTCACCGGAGATTCGTGGAGACGCTTCGGCGCGAATATTCGCTGAGGGGAATCGGACCACATCGTTATGCGGCGGTCCAGCCACCGTCGATGTTGAAGATGGAGCCATTGATGAAGGCGGCCTCACTCGACGCAAGATAACGGACCATGGAGGCGACTTCTTCAGGGCGGCCGAGGCGGCCGACGGGTTGGCGAGCGCGGAGTTCTGCGCGGACTTCATCCTTGTTGTGCTGGTGGAACTTTTCGAGGTATCCCTCTACGAATGGTGTTTCGACGGTCCCTGGGCAAATGGCGTTGACGCGAAGGGCCTTTGGATATTCGACGGCGAGCTGGCGGGTCATCGCGACAACGGCGCCCTTCGTGGTGCAGTAGGCGAAGCGCTGCTTGATGCCGACGAGGCCGGCTACGGAGGCGATATTCACGATCGATCCGGCCTGGCCGTTAGCTTCGGCGGCGAGCAGGAAGGGCAGGAAAGCGCGCGTGACCAGGTAGACGGCGCGAACGTTTACATTGAGGAGACGGTCGAAGTCGTCGGGCTCGGTCTGCTCGATGGAGCCGACGTGTCCAATGCCGGCGTTGTTGACGAGGATGTCGAGTCGGCTGAGCTGCGAGACGGCGGTGGAGATTGATGGAATGCTGGTGACGTCGAGGTGCAGAGCCTGAGAGGAGCCCAGGGATTCTGCGAGGGATTCGGCGGCGGCTTGATTGATATCGGCGATCCAGACGAATGCTCCGGCGCTGACGAGCTCTTTGACGGTCGCTTCGCCGATGCCGCTGGCACCGCCGGTGACGAGGGCGTGGCGTCCCTTGAGGCTGAAAGCCTGCGCGGCGGGCGGATCCTGTGGAGTGGTCATTTGAACGAGATTCCTTTGGCGTCGATGCTGCGTTGCGCTGCTTCAAGGATAGCGGCTGAGGGTTCGTCGGTGGCGAGAGCGCGGGTGATTACTTCATCGACGATTGTGGCAAAGGACGCCATAGCGGGGCCGGTGGGGAGCTGACGCGCGCCGAGGGAGATGGATTCGATCTCGCGGTAGACCGGGATGCGCGACTGGAGCTCGGGATTTCGCCAGGTGGAGAGGCGGCAGCCGACGGTGCCGTGGCGAGTGATTCCGAGGTCGCGCTCGGGTGAGGCGATGAAGCGAAGAAATTGCCAGGCGAGTTCTTTCTGGCGCGAGCCCTTGCCCATAGCCATGGCCCAGAAGACCGATAGCGAGACGGGGGGCGCGCTGTAGCCGGTAGGGATGGGGGCTATGGCGACTTTGCCGGCGAGAGGCGAGCCTTCCCGGCCCGAGCGCGCGGCAAAACCGAACCAGTTGACCATTAATGCGACTTCGCCTTTGAGAAACAGATCGCCGGATTGCGTGGAATCGAGTTTTGGGGATTCCGGATGGCAGATGTGAGGGTCGCGGACGATGCGCCGGTAGAACTCGAGAGCGGCAAGAGCTTTTGGTGTGGTGAGAAAGGGGCGGCCGTCGGAGCCAGTGAGCTCTGCGCCGCGGCTCCAGAGCTGCAGCGCGAAGTCGTAGAGGGTGTTGTGGCCATCGGGGAAAGCGGCGAAGACGGTGCCGTAGCGGTTTGCGGCGGGATCTGTGAAGAAGCGGGCTGTCTGTTCAAACTCTTCCCAGGTTGTGGGTGGCGCGAGATCGCGGAAGAATTGCGCCTTGTATGCGCTGCGTGTGGCGGGGTCCTGGAATAGATCTTTGCGGTAGAGCAGGCACTCGGGGCCGTCGTGCCAAGGGAGAGAAGTGAGGTGGCCGTCGAAGATGAGTGGCTGCACGAGAGAGCGCGGCCATCCGGCGGGCCAATCGTGGATGTGAATTCGGTTGTGCCAGGGGTTGAGATCTTCGAGTGCTCCAGCGGTGTGCGCTTCGGCAAGCCAGTCGGTAACGAGCAGGGCGAGATCGAAATGGCCGTGCTGAAGGCCGCCGTCTGTGATGGCTTCTTTGTAGAGCTCGTGGATGCCGATGGAGATAATTTCGATTTTTGTGCCGGGATGTTGAGCCTCGAAGAGGCGGGCTTCTTCGATGAGTGCGTTTTCGAAGTCCGCGTAGTTGCGAATTGCTATGCGCAGAGTGCTCATGCGGCATCTATCAGGGTGATTGGCGATTTGAGGCAAATCTTGCTGGAGGAGTCCATGACGGGATTCAGGTTGGATACTGCGGCAGAGGAAGTATAGCGGATGCAGGGAGGAGGAGCAGGGAACAAGCGAACAAGGGAACGAGGGGAGGAGAAGCCAAAGATGTAGGTGCTGGAATTTGTTGGCGGATGGTCGGCGTTGATCGGCATCCAAGAGGGTCAGGTGAATGCGATGAGTTCAAAACAGAAGGAGAGTGCTGCGCCGTTTGTACCGGCAGAGAGGAGCCTGCCGGTGCTGGCGGAGGCTGTCCAGGGGTGCAAGGGGTGCGATCTCTATAAGCATGCGACGCAGGCGGTGTTTGGCGAGGTGGAGGGGCGTGACGCGGGAGGAAAGACGAAGGTCGCGATCATGATGATCGGCGAGCAGCCCGGGGACCAGGAAGACAAGCAAGGAAGGCCATTTGTTGGTCCCGCTGGCAAGCTGCTGGACAAGGCATTGGAAGAGGCGGGAATCGATCGCGACAAGGTGTATGTGACCAATGCGGTGAAGCATTTCAAGTGGGAGCCGCGCGGAAAACTGCGCATTCACAAGAAGCCGGGCATGAAGGAGATCAATGCGTGCCGTCCGTGGCTTGATGCGGAGATCGAGACGGTAAAGCCGAAGCTGATCGTGGCATTAGGCGCAACGGCGGCGCAGGGGCTGCTGGGATCAAGCTTCCGGATCACGCAGGAGCATGGGAAGGTGCAGGAGGTGGCCGGGTTGCCGCCGATCGTTGCGACCCTGCATCCTTCGGCGATTCTGCGGGCGCGGACAGATGAAGAACGTCATGAGCAGATGCGAATGCTGGTGGAGGATTTGCGGGAGGCGGCGCGGGTGGCGGGGAAGTGATTTCTCTAAACCAGGGGGGCCAGGTTAGTCGAGACGCGATCGATCGCCACTCATCGCACGATGAGACTGTGCGATGAATGGGGCACAGTCTCTTTCGGGCCGATGTGTACACAGTGTTTCGCAAGAACAACCATGGCTGTTCACAGAGGCATCTGCTCGTATCGAGCTTACCCCGCTACCTAACTGCGGGGGCTTTTGCTTATTCGCTGTCGGTCTATGTGGTTAAATGGGCTGCAAAGGCCAAGTACAGTGGAAGTATTGCTCATCCTTTTGCCTCTCTTCATGATCTTTCCGATCGTGTTCGTTGTGCTTTTTGCAATATCTGCAAGGGAAAAAAAACAAAGAGAGGAAGAGCTCAAGGCGTTGTCAGCTGAGGCGAGGGATGAGTAGTTGGGCTGGCGTGCACGGCTGGAGTCGTGCCCCTTCAAAGCTGGCTGAGCCATAGTCTATCGGTGCGTCAAGAATCTGAAACTATCCCTCAGCGGCTAAAGCCGGACTCTATGGGTTTGTCTCGTGTGGCACGACTAAAGTCGTGCCCCTTCAAGGCTGACTGAGCGAAAGCCTATGGTGCGTCAAGAATCTGAAACTATAACTCTGCGGCTCTGAGGACGATCCCCAGCGGCTATAGCCGCAGTCTATGGGTTTGTCTGGTGCGGCACGACTGAAGTCGTGCCCCTTCAAAGCTGACTGAGCAATAGTCAATTTGGCTGTTCGCGCAGGTCTGCGAGGACTTTGAGATAGGCGCGGGCGGTGTCGGTGATTTTCTCTGCGCGGCCTTCATCGATTGCGGTGAGATTGACGAGATCGCTTCCGACGCCGAGGGCGCGTGCTCCGGCCTGAATGAAGCTCGCAGCGGTGTCGAGGGTGACACCTCCGGTGGGGATGAGCTTGAGGAACGGAAACGGAGCGAGCAGGGATTTCAGATATGGCGCGCCGCCCATTGCGGAGCAAGGGAAGATCTTGACGTAGTGCGCGCCCGCGCGATGCGCGGTGATGACTTCAGTCGGCGTGAGAGCACCGGGAATGGAGAGCTTGCCGTTGGTCCGCGTGACCTGGATGACTTCTGGATGAAGGCTGGGGCTGACTACGAACTCCGCTCCGGCATTGATGGTGGCCTGTGCCTCTGCTGCGGTGGTTACCGTTCCGGAGCCGAGGAGGAGACGCGAGCCGTATTCCTGCTTGAGCTCTTTGAGCACGTCGATCGCGCCGGGGACGGTCATGGTGACTTCGACGACGGTGACTCCGCCGGCAATCATGGCCTGCACGACTGCGTGGGCCTGTTTTGCATTACGAGCCCGGAGAACAGGAATGAGGCCGACGCGTTCGATGATGTCTGCTGTGGATTGGGACATTTCAGTTCTGATTGTATCGAGGGGGTGCCCGCGACGCCCACTCATCGCACGATGAGGCTGTGCGATGAATGGGGCACAGTATCTCCGCGGTGAGTCAGGGAGTGTCGTTCCCACCCTTGCTTCGCGAGGATGGGGCACCCGTCGGTTCATGGTTTTCCCATGTCTTTCGAGGCGCGATCGTCTCACCCCGGTCCCCGAGTGCGAGGGACCGGGGGCACCCTGCTATTGGGTACCAGGCCTATCGAGATGCGATGTATCCCACTCATCGCACGATGAAGCTGTGCGATGAATGGGGCACAGTATCTCCGTGGCGAGTCGGAGAGTGTCGTTCCCACTCTTGCTTCGCGAGGATGGGGCACCCGGTCGTGCGTTGTAGGATGAAGACGAATCTGTGGAGGATTTGTGAGACTGTTTCGCACAACGGGCGGCGTGTTTGTTGAGGAAGAAGAACAGCACTATCTGATTGCGAATCACAGTTGGGATTCGCTGCTTTCGCGCGATGATCTCCCTGAATTCGTTGCGGAGCTGGTTGCGCGTGGAAACTCGCTGGGGAGATTTCACGAGGGAGAGGTGCAGGCGCCGATCGATGGGCAGGAGGTATGGGCTGCCGGGGTGACTTACTATCGCAGCCGTGGCGCACGCATGGAGGAGTCGAAGGACGCGGGAGGAGGGAACTTCTATGACCGCGTGTATTCGGCGGACCGGCCGGAGTTGTTTTTCAAGTCGACGGCAAGCAGGACGGTTGGAACGGGCGGGACGGTGCGCATTCGCGCGGATGCGAAGTGGTCAGTGCCGGAGCCGGAGCTGACACTGGTGGTGAGTCCCAAAGGACGGATCGTGGGATACACGATTGGAAATGATATGAGCTCGCGCGATATTGAGGGAGAAAATCCGCTGTACCTACCACAGGCGAAGGTCTACAGCGGAAGCAGTGCGCTGGGGCCGGGAATTCTGGTGACGGGAGACCCTCTCGCGAAAGAGACCGAAATTCAGCTGGAGATTTCTCGAAAGGAACGAATCGAGTTTGAGGGGTCGGTCGCTCTGACGGAGCTGAAGCGGGATCCGAAGACGCTGGTGGAGTACCTGTTCCGAGATAACAGCTTCCCGGCGGGAGTGTTCTTGATGACGGGTACGGGGATTGTGCCGCCGAGTTCGTTCACGCTGGAGAAGGGCGACCGGATACGGATCACAATCGGGCCGATCGGGGTGCTGGAGAATGTGGTGGGGTGATAACGACCCAAATCTTCGATTCCCATGTCTCCAAAAGAAGGAGACATGGGGCACCGGGTTTCGTTTTGAATTCGATCATCTTTCCCCGGTCCCCAAGTGCGAGGGACCGGGGGCACCCGCTTTTACATTTGGACTCTCTATAGTTTTGCCGATTTGACGGCTTCGGTTAGGGCGGGGACTACTTCGAAGAGGTCGCCTACGATGCCGTAGTCGGCTACTTCGAAGATGGGAGCTTCAGCATCCTTGTTGATGGCGACGATGCATTGCGAGCCCTTCATGCCGACAAGGTGCTGGATGGCTCCGGAGATTCCGACGGCGACGTAGAGTTTCGGCGCTACCGTTTGACCGGATGATCCGACCTGGCGCTCGATGGGAAGCCAGCCGTTGTCGCAGATGGGGCGCGACGCGGCGATCTCGGCACCGAGTGACGCAGCGAGATCCTGGACGAGATTGAGATTGCTCTCTTCGCGGATGCCGCGGCCGACGGCGACAATCATTGGGGCCGATCCGAGGTCGACGGTTTGAGCAGTGCCGCGGAAGGGCTCGCCGGGCTTGGTGCGGATTTGCGAGGCTTCGATGTTTGGCGCGAAGGTTGTGATCTCGGCGGGACTGGACTGTGCATCTTCCGCTCGGAAGGCTCCGGATTGGACAGAAACAAGAGTCGGGCCGCCGGTGGATTTGTAGGAGCCGCTGAGTCGGCCTTGCATCAACGAGCGGATGAAGACGGGGCCGTCGGCAATTTGTGTGACGTCGCCGATGAGGACACGGCCGAGGCGCGCTGCGAGTGCGGGTGCGTAGTCGCGAACCTGGTAGGTGTGTGGGAAGACGATGTAGTCGGGCGACTCGGCTGCGATGAATTGCTGGAGTGCTGCGGCGTAGCCGTCAGGTGTGTAGGGCGAGAGAAGCGCGTGCTCGATGCGAACGACTTTGCCTACGTTCTTGGTCGCGGCTTCAGCTGCGAGGGCTTCGGTTTGCGCGCCGATGACGATGGCAGTGGGTTTCGACCCGGATTGCGCAGCAAGGATGTTGGCTGCCGCGATGGCTTCAAAGCTGATGCGGCCGAAGCGGCCGTTGCGATCTTCAAGAACTACGTAGACGCCGCTCATATGACTCGCACCTCGAACTTGAGTTTTTCAACCAGTGTGGCTGCGGCTTCCTTAGCAGAGCCGGAGATGATCTGAGTGGATTTCTGTTTTTGTGGTTGCGTGATTTTGTCGAGTGCTGCGGCGGGCGCGGCGGGTTGGCCTAGTTCGGTAGCAGAAAGCTTCTTCAGTTCTTTGGTTTTCGCTTTTTTGATGCCCATGAGCGTGGCGTAGCGAAGTTTGGTGCCGCCGGACTGGATCATGAGAACGGCGGGGAGGGGAAGTTCGATGTTCTGAAACCATCCTTCTTCGAGTTCGCGCTTGACGGTGATGCCGCTGTCAGTCTTTTCGACGTTGAGGATCAGCGAAGCATGCGGAAGTCCCATGATCTCGGCCATGATGACGCCGGTCTGGCCGTAGCCGAGGTCGTCGGATTGCAGGCCAGTGAGAACGAGGTCGGGGCTCTCCTGCTTTGCGGCGTTAGCGAGTAGTTGCGCAACGCCGAGAGCGTCGAGCTGATTGAGGGTGTCTGATTCGACCTGGATGGCGCGATCGGCGCCTTTGGCGAGGGCTTCGCGGATGGTGGTTCCGGCGCGCTCAGGGCCAGCGGAGAGGACGACTACTTCGCCGCCGTGTTTCTCCTTGAGCTGGAGAGCTTCTTCGAGGGCGTAGGCGTCGGACTCGTTCATTGCGTATTGGAGATCGGATTCTTCGATCCATTTGCCGGAGCTTGCGATGCGAACCTGGGCATCGCGCTCGGGAACTTGTTTGATGCAGACGATGATTTTCATCTATGACTCCGAAGAACTTCGGCGTTGTCGCCTCCCACCCAAGCAGAGCATGGATGGGGCACCCGAGGTTCGTTGTTGATTTGAGTGTGACACGACTGAGTTTGTGCCCTTTTGAAAACATGTGTGCGTCATGAGTCTGCGCTTGGTAGTGAGCGGGCGGTGAGCTGGGCGATGTCGAGCAGTTGTGGGGCGGCGTCGCCTTTCTCGGCGAGGGCGTCTCGGAACATGGAGTTGCAGAAGGGGCAGGCGGTGCCGATGGTGGATGCACCTGTGGCGATTAGTTCGTTGACACGTGTGTGGCTGACGCGGTCGCCGGTTTCTTCGCCGAGGAAGACGAGTCCGCCGCCGGCTCCGCAGCAGAAGCTGCGCTGGTGGGAGCGAGGGGCTTCGACGACCTGGCCGGCGAGAGAGGCGACGACGCGAGGTTCTTCGTAGACGTCACGGTATCGACCGAGGTAGCAGGGGTCGTGGTAGACGATCTTGTCGTTCCCAGGTCTCAGAGGCGAGATCTCCACCCCACGATCGGAGACCTGATCGTGGGGGCCCCGGACCTGGGGCACCCGGTCCGTTTCTGATACTTTCTGCTCGTTGCCAGATTTCAAGGTCGGGATCTGGGGCACCCGATCATCTTGGTTTGGTCTTGGGAGTTTGTCGGCGTAGCGGGCGAGGAATTCGCTGTGGTGTTCGATTTCGGGTGGGGTTCCGAATTCTTTCCAGTCTTCCTGGATGGTGCGGACGCAATGAGGGCAGATCGTGACGATCTTTTTGACTTTGTTTTGTGCGAGGGTTTCGAGGTTGGATTCGGCGAGTTGCTGGAAGAGGAGATCGTTGCCGAGGCGGCGGACGGGATCGCCGGTGCACTTCTCTTTGCGGAGAACGCCGTAGCTGGTGCCGAGGTAGTTCATGACGCGGGCGAAGTCGGCGACGATCTCGCGGCCCTTTGGATCGTAGCCGCCCATGCAACCGAGCCACAAACAATACTCTTGTGTCCCGTCGAAGATGGGGAAGGCTTGCTTCTGGATGAACTTGTCGCGTTCGGAGGCGCTCATTCCGAGTGCGTTCGATCCGCGTTCGAGAGCGAGAAAGAGTTTGGCGCCGTGCTCGTCTTCCCATGCGCCGGTGTTCACCGCGCCGCGGCGGAGGCCGATGATGATGGGAAGATGCTCGATGCCGACGGGACATTGAAACTCGCATGCGCCACAGGTGGTGCACTGGAAGTCGGCGGTGATGGAGTTGTATTTGCCGATGATGTTTTGTTCGGAGGACGGGCCGTATTCGTTCAGGTAGCCACGCAGTCCGAGGATGATTTCTTTGGGGTTGAGTTCCTTGCCTGTGTTGTTGGCAGGGCAGTGCTCGGTGCAGCGGCCGCACTCAACGCAGGAGTAAGACTGAAGGCTGGTGATCTGCGTGAGGTCTTTGCCGGTGACGAGGCCGAAGTCTTCGTCGCCGACGAGCGGCGGAATTTTGCTGAAGCCTCCGCGCGAGAGAAAGATGGTGGCGGGGCTGAGGACGAGGTGGAGATGCTTGGTGTGGGGGATGATGGGCAGGAAGATGAGAATCGAAAGGCTGTGTATCCACCAGAGTGCTGAGGCCGCGGGGCTCGCGTCTTTCACAGCGAAAGCGGCGAGGTATGTCACCATCAGGATGAAAATGAGAGCGGCGATGAAGCCAGATTCATACGAGACCTTCTGGCCGAGCCAGCGGGGACGAATGAAGAAGCGGCGGACGAAGAGCCCGAAGATTCCGATGGCGCAGGCCGCTGCGAATGTTGCGGCGAAGTAAGAATAGAAGCGGCCGAAGATTCCCGCGGGATCGAGGAAGCCGAGGCCAAGGCCGACTGCGAAGTGATTCAGTGTGACGAGGGCGAAGGCGCAGAATCCCCAGAAGACAAAAGCGTGAGCGAGGCCGGGCAGGGGGCGTTCGCGAATGACTTTTGCCTGGCAGAGGACTTCCCAGAAGAAATCCCAGATGCGTTTGCCGATGGGAGCGAGGCTGAAATTGGGATCTTTTCTGGACTTGAGGATGCGATTGAGGATCGGGGCGAAGCGTCGGAAGAAGAGTGCGGCTGAAGCTGCGACGAGGACTATCAGGAGGAGCTTTTCCCAGATTTCGAAACTCCGGGGTTCAGCCAGTGTGACGGAGAGGAGGCTCATACTCGAACCAACTCACGATACACGATCAGGGGGATGGCACGCGCAACGGGGATCAGGCGGGCAGCGCTTGCATCGACGGACGCATGGTTGTTCGGTCGTTGTGTCGAACATAGGTCCTATATGGCAAAAGGGCGGAATCCCGTGTGAGACGCCGCCCAGATGCTAACCGAATTTTTGAAGACCTGGATCGGTTTCCAGATCACAACTCGGCTCTACAGATGAGGAAATTCATTCGAGCTCAGCCCGAGTTTCCCTCCCTCGGCCTGTACAGCCTTTGTTGATTGAGTTCTCGTATTGCACTTCTCGATCATCGTTTCCGACTTTCTTGAAGGCCATAGGCCAACTCTCTCCTTTGGGGAAGATTTCTCTTCCGTTAAGGCGTTAGAGGCAGGGGCTCGGGGTGGAGTTTGCTGGGGGGTGTGGATAAAGATATATGGCTGTCACATTGTGGGAGCAGTCCACGGGGTCAAGATTCCGGTCAATCGACTAGGGTTCCCGGTCCCCAAATGCGAGGGCGCACCCGATCTTATTTGGAGTCAGCTTGTTTGCGGGCTTCGGCTTCGGCGAGCCAGCCACGGCGGAGCTGTTCGGCGGGAATGCTGGACATGTAAGGCTTGATGTCGAGGATGGGAGTGCCATCGAGCATATCGAGGCCACGGACGCGGAGCTTTGGGCCATCGCGGCCAAGCAATTCGACTACCGTGAGGGCGATGGGGTTGGGGCGGCGAGGCGAGCGCGTGGCGAAGACGCCATGAGGACGATTATCGGCGGGCGAGGGGCCGAAGAGATCGTAGCCTTCGGATCGGTCGAATGCCCAGATGACAAAGAGATGCGAGAAGCCTTCGACGTCGGTGAGACCGATTTCAAATTCGGTAAGAATGTCCAGGATGCCTTCGACCTCGTGCCTGACGCCGAGGCCTTTGGGTATGGCTTTCGTGTCGGTGTAGGGACTGCGAACGTAGCCGATGGGATTAGGCGTGAACACGGTGGTGACAGCTCCGCAGAATGGAATCCGGCGCGATAGAGACTCATCGGCCGCAGTCTGATGGTAACGCTTGTCTCCCAGGTCTCAGAATCGAGACCTGGGGCACCCGGGCTTAGGCGTGAACACGAAAGTGACAGCTTCTAACAGCGAACGATCTTGGGAGAGTTCATGCCCTTGGTCGCGTTGCGGGTGTCGACGACGAGCTGCGACTGATCCACGATGGCTTGATAGTCGTAGCTGGTGTGATCGGTGACGATGATGACCGCGTCGAACTGACCGAGGTTCTCGAGCGGCGTGTTGGTCATATTGAGTGCGTAGTGACGCCCGTGGCCGACGCTGGGGAAGAACGGGTCGTTGTAGGAGACGACAGCGCCCTTCTCGCGGAGAAGCTCGATGATGGTGAGCGATGGAGACTCGCGGAGATCGTCGATGTCGCGCTTGTAGGCAAGGCCGAGGACCAGGATCTTCGATCCGTTGATCGACTTACGATGCTTGTTGAGGCCGTCGGCGAGCTGGTCGATGACGAAGTAAGGCATGTTGATGTTGACTTCGCCGGCGAGCTCGATGAACTTCGTGCGGAAGTCGAACTGTTTCGCCTTCCAGGAGAGATAGAAGGGATCGATGGGAATACAGTGGCCGCCGAGACCGGGACCAGGGTAGAAGGCCTGGAAGCCGAAGGGCTTTGTTTTGGCGGCGTCGATTACTTCGTGGATGTCGATGCCCATGCGCATGCAGAGCTGCTTAAGCTCATTGACCATGGCGATGTTTACGCAGCGATAGATGTTCTCGAGCAGCTTGGTCATCTCGGCTACAGACGGGGAGCTGACGGGAACCACGCGGCGGAAGATGGAGCCGTAGAAGGCCGATGCGAGCTCGGCGGCAGCTGCTCCGCAGCCTCCGACAACCTTCGGTATGTCGTGGCGTGCAACGGATTCTTCGCCGGGATTTTCGCGCTCAGGAGAGAAGGCGACGTGGATGCCGGATTCATCGGAGTTGCGCGCAACCTTAAGACCGTGAGGATTTCCATTTTCGATTCGGGGAACGACGAGTTCCTCTGTTGTGCCGGGGTAGGTGGTGCTTTCAAGGACGACGAGCTGACCTTCATGCAGGTGCGGAGCGATGGACTCGACGGTGCCTGTGACGTAGCTCAAGTCGGGCTCGTGGTATTCGTTGAGCGGAGTTGGGACACAGATGATGATGGCGTCCATCGCTGCGATTTCGGAGTAATCCGACGTGGCGGCGAATCCTGATTTCTGCGCCTTCTTGATGGACTCCGGAAGGATGCGGACGATGTATGAACCGCCGCTGTTTAGCGTTTGAACCTTGCGCTGCTCGATGTCGAAGCCTGTGACGCGAAAGCCCTCATCGCTGAACAGGAGAGCGAGAGGTAGGCCGACATATCCCATGCCGACGATGCCGATACGTGCCTGGCGGGTTTCGATCTTTTTCTTCAGGTCGGAGAGGGAGAGGGCCTGCGTGGGGGTCATACAGGGAATTATAAGGGTGGCCCAGTCTAAGTCATCCAGGTGCAGGGAGTTAAACCAATTACCATAGGTATGCCCGGCAGTAATTGAGTGATAAGTGCCGGGGAGGGTTCGATGGCTAAGTATCTGGTTACTGGCGCGGCAGGATTCATTGGCCGCTCGATCGCTGCGGAGTTGCTCAAGCGAGGTGAGTCGGTCAGAGGTGTTGATAACTTCATTACCGGCAAACGGACGAATTTAGCTGGCCTGGAGGGGATGGAGTTTATCGAGGGAGACCTTACGAATCCTCAAGATTGTGCTCGTGCGTGTAAAGAAATTGAGATTGTCTTTCACGAGGCAGCGCTGGCGTCGGTGCCTCGATCGGTGAAAGATCCGGCGGGTACGAATCTGCATTGTGTTACGGCGACGTTAAATGTGCTGGTGGCGGCGCGAGAAGCTGGAGTGCGGCGCGTGGTGTATGCCGGTTCATCGTCGGCATATGGGGATACGCCAACGCTGCCGAAGAAGGAGTCCATGCTTCCGAAGCCGATCTCGCCCTATGCGGTGGCGAAGCTGGCCGGCGAGCAGTATATGCAGGCGTTCTCACGCGTGTATGGACTGGAAACCGTGACGCTTCGGTACTTCAATGTGTTTGGACCGTTTCAGGATCCGACGTCGCACTACTCGGGGGTGCTGGCAATTTTTTGCCGGAAGATGCTGGCGGGTGAACAGCCGACTATCTACGGGGATGGCGAACAGAGCAGGGATTTCACGTTCATTGAAAATGTGGTGCACGGAAATCTTTTGGCGGCGGAAGCGCCGGCACAGAAGGTGGCCGGGCAGATGATGAATCTGGCAACCGGATCGCGGATCACTTTGAATGAGACCTTCCGCATTCTGTGTGATCTGACCGGGTACAAAGGCGAGCCTTTGTATGATGAGCCTCGCTCTGGGGACATCCGGGACTCACTGGCGGATATCCAGCTTGCGGGAGAACTTCTGGGCTACAAGCCGGTGGTGGATTTTCGCGAAGGCTTGCGGCGGACGGTGGAGTGGTACAGACAAGGCTCTATTTAGCTGAGTTCTGGAAACATTCGACGAGGTATCAATTTCCCTTCATATGTGATGTGACTCACGAGCGATCCTTCGCGGCATCGGTGAGACTGTTTGCGTTTTGGTCCCGTGTTTCATGGGGCCAGTGTGTTCGGGAGCAGCCTGGGACTGAGTGCCAACGGTTGCACTCGGAGAGCGTGGACGAGGACGCAGACGGTGGCTGGAATTGCTGCTGGCCCAGATGAGTTGAGAGAGACGGCAGGTGTGCGGGTGGGGCCGCATGCCGGTGACTGGACTTCGCTGAGTGATCTCTGGATCGTTGTCTATCGCAACAGGCGGCTGTTCCTGAGTATTTTCGGAGCGCTCATTTTCGCATGCCTGATCTATTGCCTGCTTGCCCCTAAAGAGTATGAGAGCACAGGCAAGGTCGAGCTGCGAGGCGCGCCGGATTCGCCCGCGAGCGAGCGGCGGGATGCTGCGCCGACAGCGTCCATCGCAGCGGGCCAGATTCATCTTGAGACTTTGGCGAATGTTTTGAGAAGTGAGCAACTGGCGTGGGATGTGATCACGAGGTTGAAGCTGTATTCCGAACCGAGTTTTTCAAGCGATTTCCCAGCGAAGTTTCCAGATTTCAACCCATTAAGCCCATCGTCAGACGCCAGAGACCGTCTTTTGCGCAAATTCCGCAGCAGATTGATCGTTGAGAGTCTGCCCCACACGTTTGTTATCGTGATCCACTTTCGCTCACGCCATGCGGCTCTGTCAGCAAGGGTGGTGAATGAACTGATCGCGGCGTACGAACGCCAGGAGACAGCTTCGCGATTGAGGTCTACGCGAGGCCAGACGGACTGGCTCAACACGAGGCTTCGTGAAATGAAGGCGCAGATCGCCCTGGACGATGCGAAGTTGGCCGAGTTTCAACGTGCCCATGGAATTCTCAGTCTTGCGGAGACAAGCGGCGACGGGCGTGCGCAGGAGATGAGTGCAACAGGGGCAATTACAGCAATTGAGACGTTGAGCCGAGATTTGGCGGAGGCCACAGCGGATCGCCTGGAGCGGGAAGCTGAGTACCGCGCGGCAATGACGGGCGATCCAGAGCACGTGATTTCGGGCGATCAGAAAGTTGGCGGGACCGGGAACCTGGAGAGGGCTCTGTTACAGCAACTGCATGGACGAAGAAGCGACCTCGAATTAGAGCAAGCGAAACTGGAAGCTGAGCACGGATCGAACTATCCGCGGATGGCGGAGATTCGGAAGGAGATTGAGAACGCAGGCGCGCAGATCAAAGAAATGGATTCAAGGCTCGTAGATTCGTTTCGAAGAGCGTGGAAGATCTCGGCTCATCGCGAGGAACTGGTGCGCAGGGGACTGGACGATGCTGCCCGGGATGGCCTCAAGGTAAGCGGGGATGCGCTTACGTACGCGACGATGCGAGAAGAAGCAGCCGCGCAGCGAGAAGTCTACGTGCGCTTGATGCAGCAGACTGAAGGAGCGAGTCTTGCTGCGGGCAGCCGGGGATCTGCAATCTCCGTGATTGACTATGCGCGGCCATCCGCGAGAGCGGCCTCGCCGAATTTGTTACTCGATATGGCGATTGCGGCATTCGTGGGGTTCTGGTTGAGTCTTTCTGCGGTGCTTGCGAAGGAAAGCATTGCGAAGAAAAAGCAACAGACCGCAACGCTGATATTGCTGGCGGCGATTTATGCGAGCGCCAGTCATGGACAGGCACCGACTCCGAACACGTCGGGCTTGCCTACCGGGGTCGCGCGGATTCCGCAGTCTGTGGAGACGAAGAGCATGCCCGATGCGAAAAGCGCTCCGGCTGTATGGAATGCGGGGACAGAGCTGAAGGGGCAGAGGGCGTCGCCTGCAGTGCCGATGGATATGGCGGCTCCGACACAGATCTCTGCTGGAGACATGCTGGATGTGAGCGAATCTCATGCGACCGAGATCCATACGGTGGCGCGCGTTTCGCGCGAGGGCACTGTGATGCTGCCGCTTGCGGGTGAAGTGAAGCTCGAGGGCATGGACGAAGTGGCCGCAGGGCACGCGATTGAGGCAGCTTTGATAGCGAAGGGCATGCTGCTGCATCCGCAGGTGACGGTTCTTGTGACCGCATACGCGGGACAGGATGTATCTGTGCTTGGCGAGGTGGTGCGGCCGGGTGTGTATGCCTATACGGTGCATCACCGGCTTCTGGACCTTATTTCGGCGGCTTCCGGATTGAGCCTGAATGCCGGGAAAGTGGTGACGATTTCACACCGGGCGAATCCGGAGAACGAGTTTGCCGTAGTGCTGGATCCTTCCGGCTCGGGTGCAAATGGGAATCACAATCCGGAGCTGTTGCCGGGTGACACGGTGCAAGTTGGAAGAGCGGGACTTGTCTATGTTGTCGGGGACGTGATTCGACCTGGAGGATTTCTGGTCGATCCCTCACAAGCGGTGACTGTGGTTCGAGCATTGTCGCTGGCATGGGGGCCGTCGCAGAACGCGAGTCTCAAGAAGGCTGTTCTGATTCGCGAACAACCGGGCGGGCGGACTGTGACGACGCTCAATTTGAAACGGATGCTGAGGGGACTCGACCCGGATCTGCCAGTGCGGGATCGGGACATTCTGTTTGTGCCAGATTCGATGGCGAAAAACCTGCTGAATCGCAGTGTGGAGTCTGTGATTCAATCCGCGGCAGGAGTCAGCATCTACTCAGGCCTCGTTTACTCGCAGAGGTTCTAGGCGTGCGAAAGATTGCCTGGGTGTTGCTCGTTTTGTTTGTGTTTTCGATTCCGTGGGAATACTCGCTGGATTTTCGCGCGCCATTTGGGAACATTGCGAGGCTTCTGGGTCTGGCAACAGCATTCATGGGCATAGCTGCGGGATTGCAAACTGGGAGCTTCAAGAGGCCTTGTTCCATCCACTGGGCAATTCTTGCGTTTTATCTATGGTTCTGCTGCACCTTTTTCTGGACGGTTGCTGCGGATGGGACGTTGGCAAAACTTCGCGGCTATGCGCAGGAAATGATGCTGGTCTGGCTGGTATGGGAGCTGGTCGAAGACGCGACAGGCCTGTTTGTTCTCTTGCGTGCATGGCTTGCGGGCTCATCAGTCCTGGCGGCTTTGACCATTGCGAGCTTCCTTTCCTCAGGCTCAGCTGGGGAACAGGTGAGATTCATGCCGATGGGGCAGGATCCGAATGATGCGGCTCGATTTCTGGCTTTTGGATTTCCGATCGCAATGATAGTTTCCGAGAGATCGAGTATCCGGTTCGAACGTGCAATCTGGCTCGCGTATTTCCCAGTCGGGTCTGCGGCTGTGCTGTTGACTGCTTCGCGCGGCGGGTTGCTGATGACAATTGTTGTTTTGGTCGCGTGCGGGCTGGGGGGCCTTTGGAGACGCGGGAAGGCCATGGTTGCGACAGGCTTGTTGATGGGGGCCTCTGTGATCCTGGTCTCTGTTGTCGCACCGACAGGCACCCTGAACAGACTGGGAACCAGCGCGGAATTGTTGCAGGCGAGCGACCTGAATCAACGCGTGAATATCTGGTCGGCGGGATGGCGAGCTTTTCAAGACTCACCATTGTTCGGGCATGGCGCGGGGACCTTTGCTACAGCGGCAGAACTGTTTCCTGAGGATACGGCGCACAATACGGTCGTTTCGATTCTGGTTGAAGGTGGGCTTTGCGGGCTTGCGCTGGCATTGTCGGTTGTTGTGCTGACAGTGCGAGCAGCCCTCAAGGCGAGGGGCGAGTTGCGGGCCGCTCTCGTCATCTTGATGCTAGCCTGGGCCCTCTCTTCGATCACGGGCACGGTGTGGGAGAACCGCATGACGTGGTTGCTGTTTGGTGTTGCTGCGGTTGGATGGAGGGTTGGGAATGCCGGGGATGATCAGGTCGAATGCGCGATTGTTGGAGCCGAAGGGGATCTCGTGATTTGAGGTGGGTCTTCGATGTCTCCAGGAGACGTGAGTTTCGATCCCACTCATCGCACGATGAGGCTGTGCGATGAAATGGGGCACAGTGCATTCTTCGAGAGAGTACTTCCCCGGTCCCCAAGTGCGAGGGACCGGGGGCACCCGGCGTTGTTCGCACAGTGAGAGTTCCTGGTGCTAAAGGTTGATTTCGCTGGAGCAAGTGGCGGATTGTCCGGCTGATTCAGCTTTCCTGCGCTGGCGCGAGGGATATGGGTTCATCATGAGCAACTGACGATAGAGATTTTCGAATCGCGTAAGAACTGATTGTTGGTCGAAGCGATTAACAATCTCTTGTCGTCCAGTCTGACCAAGTTCTCGCAGCCTGGATTTTGGGAGCTGCATGAGTGACTTCATGGCTACGGCAAGAGCAGCGGAGTCGCCAACGGGAACGACGGGAAGAGTCGAGAAGGGGAAGAGTTCTCTGGCCCCGGAGGTTTCCGTGAAGACGGCCGGAAGTTCGCATGCAGAGGCTTCCATGAGGGCAATCGGAAGACCCTCCCAGCGGGAGGTGAGGACGAATCCATCGGAGTTCTGCAGGAAAGGGCGGATGTCCTCCTGGAAGCCTAGAAACTCAACCCGGTCTTGCATTCCCAGTTCCGCGACCCGCCGGCGAAGATCGTTTTCCAGGGGGCCGCACCCGGCGATCGCGAGGCGAGCGAATAGCGGGAGCATTGAGAACGCCATCAAAAGTGTTTCGTAATCTTTGACGGGATCGAGCCGACCGACGGCTATCCACCGGAAACTTGAGGGCGGACAGCAGGAGCGAGACGCTTCGTTAGCAGGATCACGAGTCGATTTCCATCTGGCGATGTCGATGCCATTGGGAATGATCAACAACTCTGAAGAGCGGATCGCGCGAGCACGAAGCCAGGGCTGAGCACACGCTCGGCTTACGGCGGTGACCATATCCGGCGCGCTCGATGACAGGCGATAGGCAAGGCGCCGTTTTGCAGTACCGGGAGCAGGAGAATGTATGGTGTCGATGAGGACTCGACAGGGAGCGAGCATCCGTATGCCTCGAGCCAGGAGCGCCGCCTGTGCGAGATGAGCGTGAACAATGTCGGGCTTTGCCGCGTTGATCCAGCGGCGAAGGCGGCTCCAGCCTCGAGGATCAAGAAGGCCCTTCCGCATCTCGAGGCTGAGAAATGAGACGTTGGCGATAGAGAGAGTTTGAGCAGCGTGACCGCCATCGCCCCTGAGCGCGATGACTGTGACGCGCCAGCCGCGGCGCGCCATTCCGGTGGCGAGCGATATCAATTGCCGCTCTGCTCCACCGATGTGGTCGAGAGTGGGGATCAAGTAAGCGATGTGCATCAGCGGGCCGTTCCGGTGAGTACCTGGTCCATTGCGTCTTGATAGGCGGGGATCGCGCGCGAAAGATCGAATCGATCGACCCACGAGTGAGCATAGGGGACACCCGGTTCGATCGAGGTGAGAGCGTCTTCGAGGGCGGAGCGCAACGCATCGGAAGAGATATTGGCAGCGAGCCAAACTCCATTGCGTTGTTTAAGCAGATGGACGACCCCGGGAGATGCGGGGGTGGCTACAATGGGAAGCCCTGCGGCCGCGGCTTCCAGCAAAGCGTTCGGAAGACCTTCTGTGCGCGAGGAAAGCACGAACAGCGAGGCATGACTGAACTGGATGACAGGGTCAGAAATGTGACCGACGAACCGGACTCGATTCGTCACACCCAGAGACTCTGCCAGTTGTTGAAGATGATCTGCCTCCGGGCCTTCTCCCACGATGATGAGTTGGGCAGAGGCCAGCGAAAGGGGCAGCGATGCAAATGCATTGAGAAGGATATCGAATCCTTTCTCCGTCACCAGGCGACCAATGGCAAGAAGAATGAGCGGTGAGACGAATTCTGACGATCCTGCTGGGAGATGGGTGCACCCACGGAGGCGAGCGATGTCTGTTGGATTTGGCAGAACCGAAAGCCTGGATGGAGTCAAGGTGAGGCATCGGCGAAGTTCACGTGCCATGGATTCTGTCTGGCAGATGATTCTGTCCGCGTGACGATAGCCAAGTGAGTAGGCACGACGCGAAAGGATCCGAGGAAGAGCGTGGAGGCTTGCCCTGAGTGCTCCATTCTGCCGGATGATGATGCGGGTAGTTGGAGGAAGCAGAGGCCGAAGCGCCAGCACCATCAGATTTAGATGGGAGATGCCGGAGAGGATGAGGCTGGGCTTGATTCGCCAGATGAGCTGCAGGAGTTTAAACGCGCTGCGACGAACGCGATGCGCGCGAAGTTCGTAAATGAGGACGTGCGGAGGGAACTGCTCGATTTTTCCTCTCATAGCAGAGGTCAATGCCATGTGGACTTCGTACTTTGCAGGATCAAGGGAGCGAGCAAGGGTCTCGATTACGCGTTCGGATCCTCCGCCGCCAAGGTGCGGAATGAGGAGGAGAACTCTCGGCCTGACGGCAGGAAGCATAGATCGCTCAATCTAGAAGTTAGCCGCGGGTTTAACCCTTGGTAAGTGACAGCTCTCACAAGCGATATCTGAGTCTGTTGCTAGAGTTGCGTTTACTTTGAGGAACGGCAGGGCCTCACAGGATGGGCAGCTCCCGATTTGAAGGAGGAGGTGGTTGGGGACGAAGAGAATTGGGGCGTCACATACTTGTGGGTGTGACAAGCGCTCAGACGCGCGTTCTGTTGCCAGCGTGGTCCGAAGCCATGCTGAATGCCGGGTTCCAAGTGTCGATAGTTTCAGGACCAGGCGAGTTGCCGTCGGGCGTCAGGAATGTAGAAGGCGTGAGAGCACACTCTGTGCCTATGGCGCGAAGTATAGATTTCTTTAGTGATTTCATTTCGTTTTGCAGGATGTTCTACCTCATCGGGAAGCTCAGACCAGACATCGTCGAGTTCAGTACTCCCAAAGCAGGTCTGCTGGGGAACATTGCTGCGTGTATTCACCGCGTGCCGATACGAGTCTATTTTTTGCGCGGACTGCGGCTCGAGACTACCTCCGGGTTGATGTGGAGCGTTCTGCTGTGGTCAGAAAGAGTTGCATCTGCATGCGCCCATGTGGTGGTTCCAAACAGTAAGAGCCTGCGCGAACGATGTCATGAGCTTGGGATTTCCAACGAGAGCAAAACGAGGATGCTGGGTGAAGGCAGCAGCAATGGCGTTGATGTCCTACGGTTTTCGCCAGGCATCTCCAGCGTGCGCGAGGAGCTTGGGATTCCGGCAAGCGCGCGCGTTATTGGCTTCGTTGGCCGGCTGACAGCAGACAAAGGCGTTCCGGAGCTGCTTGAGGCCTTTGCAAAGATATTGAGGTCGCATCCTGAATGCTATTTGCTTCTTGTCGGCTACTTTGATGCGGCGACAGACGCGCTGGGAAGAGGGCTGCGCGAGCGGGTTGAGGGACATCCCAGGATTATTTGTACTGGCTTTGTTGGAGACTGTGCGCCCTACTACAGGGCAATGGACCTGATGGTGCTGCCTTCGTGGCGGGAAGGGTTTCCGAATGTGGTGCTGGAGGCGGCAGCGTCAGGGGTTCCGGTGATAGCGACGACGTGCACTGGATCGCGGGATGCTGTGGTGCCGGAGGTGACAGGGCTGCTTGTTCCACCGGGATATGCCGAGGCGATTGCGGAGGCGGTGAATCGCTTATTGGACGATGATGCATTGCGCGGAAGGCTAGCTGTGAATGCTCGCGAGTGGATCGTCAAGCACTTCAACCAGGAGCACGTCCTGCAGTCGACGGTGCAGTTTTATGAGGAACTGCTGAGGCATCAGCGCAGGAGAAGCAGAATGGACCAGGCAGTCAGCGGCTAGTCTGATTCACGGTGACCTCGGCTGGCGACTCTGTGGAGGATGGAGCGGGCTGCAGGGTGTGCGCTCCGGTTTCTGCAGCGTGGAGCGCGCCGCCGGGCAGGATTCCGAGGGCGAGGGTCGCGATGGTCGCAAATGCCAGGGCGGTGATGATGCCGAGGCCGGCTCGAGTCATCGGCAGTGCCGAGGCCTGAGCTTCGTCGTCGGGTCGCTGGGCTACTGCGAAGGCGAGGCGCAGGTAGTATGCCGCGGCGAGGCCGGAGTTGAGGAGACCAATGACGGCGAGGATGACAGCGCCTCCTCCAACCGCGGCATTGAAGGAGTAGAACTTGCCGAAGAAGCCGCCGGTGAAGGGGATTCCGATGAGCGAGATCAAGAAGAAGATGAGAAGACTGCCGAGGAGCGGAGAGCGGTAGATCAGCCCTTTGTAGTCGGCGATGAGAGGGCGCTCGTCTGAGTAGCCGCCGGCAATGGTGACGACGGCGAAGATGCCGACGTTCATCGCGGAATAGGCGGCGGTGTAGAAGGCTACTGCTGCGATGCCGGTGGTGCCGTAGCCAGCGAAGGCGGCGAGAAGATAGCCGGCGTGCGCGATCGCCGAGTAGGCCAGCATGCGTTTGACGTTCTGCTGGCGAAGGGCGACGAGGTTTCCGACGGTCATGGAGAGGATGGCGACAGCCCAGAGAATCGGCGCCCAGATGTTGCGCAGATGCGGGAACATCTCGTAGACGACGCGGAGAAGGAAGGCGAATGCGGCGGCTTTAGGCGCTGTGGACATAAGCGCAACGACGGGAGATGGCGCGCCCTCGTAGACGTCGGGTGTCCAGAGATGGAAGGGCGCGGCGGAGACCTTGAAGAGGATTCCGACAAGCATCATTGCCAGCGCACCTTCAATGAGGAGCTGATTCTGCGCGTTGGCGGCGCTGCGGGCGATGTCGTAGATGGAGGTGGTGCCGGTGGCGCCGAAGACGAGGGCGATGCCGTAGAGCAGGAACGCGGTGGCGAAGGAGCCAAGGAGGAAGTACTTGATGGCGGCTTCAGGGCCTTTGCCGGTTTGTTTGCGGTATCCGGCGAGGATGTAGGTGGAGATGGAGGAAATTTCGAGAGCGATGAAGACGACGAGTAGCTCGGTGGCGGCGGTGAGGAGACACATGCCAACCGCGCCGAAGACCATGAGCGCGTAGTACTCGCCCTGGTGGTGGCTGTCTTCGGGGAGAGCATCGAGGGAGAGAAGCAGGGTGACGATAACGATGCCGCAAATGAGGACGTGGAAGAAGACGGTAAAGGGGCTGGTCTCGACGGTGCCTGAAAAGCCTGTGCCCATGGGAAGAGAGAGCTGCCAGACGCTGCTGAGGTAGGCGATGCCCGTGCCGAGTGCGGCGAGCCAGCCGAGGCTGCGGCGTGAGGTGAGCGGGGCGAGTGAGGCGTCGATGAGCATGACGAGGACGCCGGTGATGGTGAGGATGACCTCGGGAAGGATGCGGTAGATGTCGGGCACGGAGTTCACCGCTGGGCCTCCCGGGATGATGTGCTTGTCAGAGTGACGTGGAGCTGGGTTGCGGACCGGGCCTGCTGCAGCACGATTGGCTTTGGAGCTGTCTCGATAGTGCGGAGCCAGAGGTTGGGGGCGACTCCCATGATGAGGAGAAGAACAGCGATGGGCCAGAGAACGAGCTGCTCGCCGAGTTGCAGGTCGTGAGCAGGCGAGTCGAGGGCGAGCTTGCTTTCGGCACCGTAGAAAACACGCTGGACCATCCAGAGCATGTAGGCGGCGCTGAGAATTACTCCCAAGGTGGCGGCGATGGCCCATCCGTGACTGACCGTGAACGTGCTGGAGAGGATGAGGAATTCACCGATGAAGCCGTTGAGCATGGGCAGACCGATCATCGCGAGAGAGACGATGACGAAGAGAGTGGCGAGACGCGGGACGCGGTTGGCGAGACCGCCGTATGCGGCGATCTGGCTGGTAGCGTAACGGATTTCGAGCGCGCCGAGGAGGACGAAGAGAGCGGCGTCGATGAGTTCGTTGTTGAGTATCTGATATGTTGCGCCGGTCCAGCCGGTGAGGGTGAAGCCGTACACACCCACGGTGATGAGGCCGAGGTGGCTCATGGCGGCGAAGGCGAGGAAGCGCCAGTAGTCGCGCTGGACGAGAGCGAGGCATGCTCCGTATAGGATTCCGATGACGCCGAGAGCGATGAGCAGCGGCGCGATGTTGTGGGCCTGGTTGGGGAAGAGGCCGACATGGAAGCGCAACATGGAATAGAGGCCGAGCTTGCCGGCTACGACCATCGCCAGGGCGACGGGTGCTTCAGAGAATGTGTCGGCGAGCCAGCCGTGCAAGGGGAAGACAGGCACTTTCACGGCGAAAGCAAAGAGGAAGGCGAGGGCTACCCAGAAGAGCGCTCCGGCGGGAACTGCGCCGACGGCGATGTCTGTGCGCAGGTCGGGGAACTGGAAGGTGCCGGTGCGCGAGTAGAGATAGAGAATGGCAACGAGCAGAGGGGCGGATGGAATGAAGGTGAAGAGGAAGAATTTGGTGGCGGCTGCGGAGCCGTTCTTGCGACCGTACATGGCGATGAGGATAGCCATGGGGACGAGGGAGAGTTCCCAGAAGCCGTAGTAGACCATCAGGTCCAGCGAGATGAAGACGCCGTACATGGCGGTCTGCTGGAGAAGGAACATCGAGTAGAAGATTTTTTCGCGACGCTGGATGGCCTTCCAACTGGCGAGAACGCCGACAGGGCCGAGGAGTCCGACGAGGACTACAAGCCACAGGCTGAGGCCGTCTACTCCGACGTGGTAGGAGATGGCGGGGTTCTCGATCCAGGGCTTGTTTACTTCGAACTGAAAGCCGGGATGCGCCGCATCGAAGTGCGCGGGAAGATGCAGCGTGAGTCCGAAGGTAGCCAGCGTGATGGCCAGAGTGAGCCAGGCGGAGGACTTGCCGCGATCCGGCAGCAGCGCAACGAGGATGGCTCCGGCGAGCGGCACGAGAAGGATGAGTGTAAGAATCGCGCTATCCATCAGTGTCCCGCCATTCCGAGGTGAAGTGAGGGTGCTCCGAAGACGTGCGGAGCGAGTACGAAGTAGAGGAGAACCGCGGCGCCAAGGGCGAGCCATGCGGCGTAGGAGCGAATGTTGCCGGACTGCCACCGCTGGAGAATTGCGCCGGAGAAGACGGCGAGAGTGGCGAGAATCCAGGCGAGGCCACCGAGGATGGCGACATCGACGACCCACTCGAGGAGGTACTTGGAGAGATAGATGAGCGGCCTGACGATGGTGAGGCCGTAGAACTCGTCGACATAGTACTTGTTCTGGAGCAGGTTGTAGCCGGCGGGAGCGGGTGCCGCGAGTTGCGCTGCAACAGAACGCTGGTGGTACATGCGATGAGCAATCAGCCAGCCGACGAATCCGGCAGCAACGGCAAGAGCCATCATGATGTATTCGAGGCTGCCGGTGAGCTCTTCAGTCTCGGTGCCGAGTGCTGGAGAGAGGAATGCGCCGAAGCGGCCTGCACCGATCCAGCCACCGCCAATGGAGAGGATGGCAAGGATAACGAGTGGGCCGAGCATGGACCAGGGGCTCTCATGCGGATGCGCGTCGTGGCCGCGGGTTTCGCCGAAGAAGGTGAGGTACCAGAGGCGGAACATGTAGAAGGCTGTGAGGCCGGCAGTGACGAGTCCGACGAACCAGAGAAGCTTGCCGAGGCTGCCGGAAGCGAAGGCAGCGGCGAGGATGGCGTCTTTCGAGAAGAAGGCTGACAGGAATGGGAAACCGGAGATCGCGAAGACTGCCGCGGTCATGGTCCAGTAGGTGATGGGGGTCTTGGTGCGGAGGCCACCCATCTTGCGCATGTCCTGCTCGCCGCCCATGGCGTGAATGACGGAACCTGCTGCGAGGAAGAGCAGGGCCTTGAAGAAGGCGTGCGTCATGAGGTGAAAGATGGCGGCTGAGTAGGCGGCAACTCCGCAGCCGAGGAACATGTAGCCAAGCTGCGAGACGGTTGAGTAGGCGAGGACGCGCTTTATGTCGGTCTGGACGAGGCCGATGGTAGCGGCGAAGAGCGCGGTGGCTGCTCCGATGATGGCTACGACGCTGAGAGCGAGCGGCGAACGGTCGAAGATGAAGTGCGTACGCGCGACCATGTAGACGCCGGCAGTGACCATCGTCGCGGCATGGATGAGCGCGGAGACGGGCGTTGGGCCTTCCATGGCGTCGGGCAGCCAGACGTAGAGAGGAAGCTGGGCGCTTTTGCCTGCTGCGCCCACGAAGAGGCAGAGGGCGATGGCGGTGAGGATGCCGCCGGTCATGGTGGGATTGGCGGCGATCTTCGCGGCCAGATCGCTGAAGGAGAGTGTGCCGAAGTTGGCGATGAGGAGGAAGAGCCCGATGAGGAAGCCGAAGTCGCCGATGCGGTTGACGATGAATGCTTTCTTGCCGGCGTCGGCTGCGGAATTCTTCTGGAACCAGAAACCGATGAGCAGGTAGGAGGCGAGACCGACGCCTTCCCAGCCGACAAACATGAGCAGCGCGTTACCGGCGAGGACCAGCGTGGTCATGAAGAAAAGGAAGAGATTGAGGTAGGCGAAGTAACGCCAGTAGCCCTCGTCCGAGTGCATGTAACCGACGGAGTAGATGTGGATTAGGAAGCCTACGCCGGTGATGACGAGGAGCATCACGAGGGAGGGCTGATCGAGGACGAAGGTGAGGTCAATGTTGAAGGAGGCGGTGCTGATCCATGTACCGTAAGTTTCGGCGTGTGGAAGCACGGCGCGGGATGCCAGCAGAACAATGAGAAATGATCCCAGGGGTGCAAGGAGCGCGACCGCGCTGACGATGGTCTTTGGCAGGCGACGCCCGAGCAGCCCGTTCAGAAGAAATCCGATGAAGGGCAGGAGCGGGATAAGCCAGAGATGGAGGGATTGGTTCATAGTTCTCTTGAGTTGAGAGGGGGGCATCCCTCAGGGGCTAAAGGCCTCTGTTTTTTGGCGAGTTTACGGCACGGCTGAAGCCGTGCCCCGTCAAAGCGGGCGTCGTCCCTACGGGACTCTGCAGGGTCGATGATTGTCACCCCACGCTGAAGCGCGGGGCTAATGAACTTCGCGCCTACGGCGCTTTCGCACGGCTGAAGCCGTGCCCCTTCAAAACCCGCATCCACGGCGCCTGGGCGTGCTCCTTCGAATTCGCATTGTGCCATCAACTGTATGGTCATAGTTTCATCAGGTCGATGCGATCGACGGCGAGGGTGGAGCGGGCGCGGAATACGGCGATGATGATGGCGAGTCCGACGGCTGCTTCAGCGGCGGCGACCATCATGACGAAGAAGACGAAGATCTGGCCCTTCACCTCGTGCCATTGGTGTGCGAAGGTGACGAAGGAGAGGTTCACGGCGTTGAGCATCAGCTCGATGGACATGAAGACCGTGATGAGGTTGCGTTTGATGAGGAATCCGACGACGCCGAGGCAGAAGAGGACAGCGCTCAAGATCAGATACCAGACAAGAGGAACTTCGTGGGAGACGATGTGCATTTACTTGGGCTCCCTTCCTTCGGCATCGCCTTTGCGGGCGAGGGCTACAGATCCGAGGATGGCGACGAGGATCAGAACGGATGTGACTTCAAAGGGGAGCAAGAGCTTGGTGAAGAGAACGGCGCTGAGGTCGGCAGTGCTGGTGATGTGGTCGTCGATGCGGGCGCTTCCGAATCCCTGAAGCTTGATGAAGCTGGTTGCGATGACTGCGAGGATGGCAGCGACGGCGGGGAATCCAACGGTCCGGTAGGCACGGCTGCCGAGAGTGCGTTCTTCGCGGCCGGCGTTGAGCAGCATGACGACGAAAGTGAAGAGCACCATGATGGCGCCGGCGTAGACGATGACCTGAGCGGCGGCGAGGAATTCGGCTCCGAGGAGGAGATAGAGCACAGCCAGCGACGTCATCACGACGATGAGCGAGAGCGCGCTGTTGATGGGCTGCTTCTGGAACAGGAGATTGACGGCTCCTGTGAGGCAGAGTGCAGCGAAGATGATGAAGAGAATCAGGTGCATCGTTGAAGTCACTTACGGAGGAACATGTTGAGGGAAGGCGATCCAAAAGCCCTTCCGATTTTAACTGAGCGCATACGCGGAACCTGGTGACTGATGAACAGTGTTCAGGATCAACATTTGATTTTCCCAGGTCTCAAAAGCGAGACCTGGGGCACCCGGCGGACCTGGTGATCGATGAACAGTGTTCAGGATCAACATTTGATCTTCCCAGGTCTCAAAAGCGAGACCCTTCGGCTTCGCTCAGGGCAGGCTCTGGGCACCCGGCACCCAGATGCTAGCGATAGGCGAGCCATAGGCTTGTGCCGACAATGTTGAGGATGGCGAGCGGCATGAGCCAACGCCATCCGTAGTTCATGAGCTGGTCGTAGCGGAAGCGAGGCAGTGTGCCGCGCACCCAGACGTAGAGACAGAGAAAGCCGAAGACTTTGAAGACGAACCAGAACATCGGCAGGAGGGAGCGAATGACGATGTTGTCTGGAGTTGGAAGCAGATTGCCGAAGGGGCTGGTCCAGCCACCGAGAAAGAGCAGGGTGGCGACGCAGCCGACGGTGATCATGTTGGCGTACTCGGCCATGAAAAACATGGCGAACTTCATGGAGCTGTACTCGGTGTGATAGCCGGCGGTGAGTTCGCTTTCCGCTTCAGGAAGATCGAAGGGAGCACGATTGGTTTCGGCGAAGGCGGCCATCAGGTAGATGAAGAAGGCGATGAACTGGAATCCGCCGAAGAGATTCCAGGAGAGTGCGCCGTGTGTCGACTGCGTCGCGACGATGGTGTCGAGATTGAGGGATCCGGAACGGAGCACTACGCCCACGAGAGAGAGCCCGAGAGCCAACTCGTAGCTGACGAGCTGCGCGGAAGAGCGAAGGGAACCGAGGAGCGAGTACTTGTTGTTCGAGGACCAGCCTGCAAGGGCGATTCCATAGACGCCGATGGAAGTGATGCCCAGGATGACAAGGAGGCCGATGTTGACATCGGCGATCTGGAAGAAGTGGAAGTTGCCGGGACCGGTTATACCGGGGTCGCCGAAGGGCACGACACCGATAGAGATGAGCGCGCAGCTGAGCGCGATGATAGGGGCCAACAGATAAAGCGGCCGGTATACCGCGGTTGGAATGATGTCTTCTTTGAGAAACGATTTTGCGCCGTCAACCAACGGCTGAAGCAGGCCGAATGGACCAACGCGGTTGGGTCCCCAACGATTCTGAATGCGACCGACGAGTTTGCGCTCAAGGAGCACGGTGTAGGCGACGGCCAAGAGAAGCACGACCGTGACTACGATGACCTTGAGCACGCTCCAGAGGAAAAACTGCAAAATCGTCACGTTCCTAAAGCCTTTCGGAAAAAGTTCAACCTGCGACTGCTTCTTGTTTTGTTTCTGCCTGATGCTTTTCGAGGTCGCGAATGCCTTTGCTGTACCGGCCCAATGTGCCTGATGTGAAGAGGCCGTTGTGGCTGGGTTTTACAAGATCGGGTCCGCTGGAAGTGAGCGCAGAAACCGGAACGAATCCCGGCTCGGTGCGGACTTCATTTCCGCCGAAGAGGTTGAGTCGATCCAATTTGTATGCGGGTACCAGCCGCTCGATCTCGTCGAGGAGAGCCAGAGGATCGAATGGGCTCAGTTTAGGCTCGAGGCCATTCGCGACAAGCCATACGGCATGCCGGTCTGCCTCGCCGGATTGAGCGCCGCGAGACTGACCAAGGTCAGCCTTGACGACATTCTTGCCGAATGGAACGAGCCGCTTCACGTCTGCGCCCATGCTGCTTGCGAGCCGGACAAGGATTTCAAAGTCTGGCTTTACGCCGGGCTTGTCCGCAGCCTTGCGCACAAGTTGGAGATCGCCATAGGTGTTGGTTACGGTGCCAGTCTTTTCATAAAGACTTGCGGCGGGGAAGACGACGTCGGCTGCTGCGGCAGTTTCCGTCAGAAACATATCCAGAACGACGACGAACTTGTTTTTGAGTGAATTTAAATCGAGGTTTTCGGCTTCGAGTGGATTTGCGCCAACAATGAGAAGGGCTGCCAATGAGCCACCGGCGGCCGAGGAGAGCATCTGTGATTGATTGAGGCCGATTGTGGCTGGCAAGCCGGGATATTCATCTCTGAATTTCTCGACTGCGCTCACGGGGACGTAGCCGGGGAGACGATCGGGGAGCAGACCCATGTCGGCTGCGCCGCGGGAGTTTGAATAATCGCCGAGATATGAGAAGCGAACGTTGGGAAGTGTCAGACCCCAGGCGACCAGTTCGTCTACAGCGGAACCGCGGTATTCTTCGCCGAAGATGACGAGAAGGCTTTCTTCCGCCAGGAGCGCTTCGCGGAATGCAGGATCGCTGAGGGTGGAATCTTTGGCACTGAGATATTTTGCGATTCTTCCGTAGCCGCCGGAGGGGATGCGCAATGTGGCCTTGGCCTGGCGCTCCAACTTGATTTGGCGGTGATTCGCTACGTAGAGTCGTGCGCGGTTGAGGCGTACGTTGGTGCGGATGGTCCAGGCGAGAAGGGGATGCTCGTTGGTCGGATCGCCGCCGATCAGCAGGATGGCAGGTGCGTTTGCGATGTCACGCAGGCCGGCAGATTTCTCTTTATGTCCGGCGAGCGCGCGGGCGAATGCGACGTAGTCCGTTGTTCGTTCGTGGTCGACGTTACTGGTCTGGAGGACAGTGCGCGCAAATTTCTGGAGGAGGTAGTTCTCTTCGTTGGTGGTGTGGTTGGAGCCGATCACTCCAATAGCGGCGCCGCCACGGGTGTCGCGGATTTCTTTCAGTTTCGAAGCGGCCACGCGAAAGGCGTGTTCCCAGCTGACGCGCTCGAGCTTACCTTGCGCGTTGCGGACGAGGGGGGCTGTGAGGCGTTCCGTGTTCTCGACGAAGTCGAAGCCGAAGCGGCCTTTGGCGCAGAGGAAGTCGCCGTTGATTCCGCTCTTGTCACGGTTGTCGGCGCGGATGATCTCGGAACCATCGGAGGACTGGCGAATACCGAGAGTGACCTTGCAGCCGTCGCCGCAGTGGGTGCAGACGGTGGAGACGTGATTCATCTCCCAGGGGCGAGTCTTGTAGCGATAGCTTCCACTGGTGAGAGCGCCGACAGGGCAGATGTCGATACACATGCCGCACTGCTCGCAGTCGAGCTGGTCGCCGCCATCGGGAGAGATGACGGAGGTGACGCCACGGTTTTGAATGCCCAGGGCCCAGACATCCATGCCTTCGCCGCAGACGCGGGTGCAGCGATAACAGAGGATGCATCGAGGGCGGTCATAGAAGACAGCGGGAGACCACTGTTGCTCGTCGCGATGACGCTTGGCATCGACCATGAGGCTTTCGCCGGCGCCGTATTTGAAGGTCATGTCCTGCAACTCGCACTCGCCACCGGCGTCGCAGACGGGGCAGTCGAGCGGGTGATTGCCGAGGAGGAGTTCGATGGTGGCTTTGCGTGCCTGAGCGATTTCAGGGGATTCGGTGGTGAAGACCTGGCCTTCGGCTACGGTGGTTGTGCAGGCGGTCTGGAGTTTTGGAACCTTTTCCTGTCGGACGACGCACATGCGGCAAGCGGCCTGAAGGCTGAGCCCCGGGTAGTAGCAGAAGGCGGGGATTTCGATGCCGGCCTTGCGGCATGCCTCAATGAGCAGCGTTCCCGCGGGGGCGGTGAGCTTCTTGCCGTCGACTGTGAATGTAACGTCCGCCATTGGTTGTTGTGTCCTGCCGTCCTTTGGTGCCGCAGGGGCTAAAGCCCCGTTTCTTCTTTATCGCTTTTTCGGCACGACTAAAGTCGTGCCCCTTCAAAACCAATTTTGCCTAGGCTAACTACACGACTGTGAGCTCCGGCGCCCCGTGTTTTGCGAACGGGCAGGGCTTTCCGTCGAGGTGGTCTTCAAATTCTTTGCGGAACTTTTTGACGAAGCCCAGTGTGGGCATTGCGGCTGCGTCGCCGAGCGGGCAGAAGGTGCGGCCCATCATGTTCTCGGCGAGGTAGCGGATGTTGTCGATGTCCTTGGCGGTTCCGAATCCGGCATGGAACCGGGTGAGGGACTTCTTGAGCCAGTCGGTGCCTTCGCGGCATGGGATGCACCAGCCGCAGCTCTCGTGCTGATAGAAGCTGATGGTGCGAAGTGCGAATTCGACGATGCAGGTCTGGTCGTCGATGACGACGACTCCGCCGGAGCCAAGCATGGAGCCGGCTTTGCCAACCTGATCGAAGTCCATGCCTAGAGTTTCGATTTCTTCGGGGAGCAGGACGGGGGTGGATGATCCTCCGGGGACGACGGCTTTGAGATTTCGGCCGCCGCGAACGCCGCCGGCTACTTCGTAGATCATCTTTTTGAGGTTGTAGCCCATGGGGAGTTCGTAGACTCCGGGGCGCTCGACGTGTCCGCTGATGCCGAAGAGGCGTGTGCCGCCGTTGCGGGGTGAGCCGACGGCTGCGAAGGCTGCGCCGCCCATGTTGATGACATGCGGGACTGTGGCGATGGTCTCGGCGTTATTGATGACGGTGGGTCCGCCATAGAGACCGACGACGGCGGGAAAGGGAGGCTTGATGCGGGGAACACCGCGCTTGCCTTCGAGGGATTCCATGAGCGCGGATTCTTCGCCGACTTCGTATGCGCCCGCGCCGCTCTGGGTGATGATCTGAAATTCCGTGTCGGTGCCGAAGATGTTTTTTCCGAGGAAACCTTTTGCGTAGGCGTCGGCTACGGCCTTCTCCATAATTTCGAGAAGGTAGCGGTATTCGCCACGCAGGTAGATGAAGCCCATCTTCGAGCCGATGGCGAGGCCGGCGATGATTGTGCCTTCAATGACGGAATGCGGATCGTGGAGGAAGATGAGGTGGTCTTTGCAGGTGCCGGGTTCGCTCTCGTCGCCGTTGATCAGTACGTACTTGGGTTTGGCGGATTGCTTGGGGACGAAGGACCATTTCATCCCGGTGGGGAAGCCTGCGCCGCCGCGACCGCGAAGGTTGGAAGCCTTCATCTCTTCGATGAGCCACTCAGGGCCCTGGGCTAGGCACTTGCGAATCGCTTCATAGCCGCCCAGCTCGATGTATTTCTCGATATCGGCAGCACCCTGGCCGAAGCGCTTGGAGACGACTTTTACTTCGTCGGGATGGGAGACGAGCCTAGGCATTCTTCTGGCCCTCGGATTTCTGGCGGTATTGGGCAAGGATGCCTGGAACGCTGTCTGGTGTCAGGTCGTCGTGGAAGTCGTAGTTGACCTGGATGGCGGGGGCCCAGCAGCATGCGCCGATGCATTCAACTTCTTCCAAGGAGAAGACGCCGTCGGGAGTGACGCCTTTGTGGCCTACGCGGAGCTCGTCCTGGAATTTCTCGAAGACGTCGTAGGCGCCGCGCAGCATGCAACTGATATTGGTGCAGACCTGCACGTTGTATTTGCCGGCGGGTTTGAAGCGAAGCATCGAGTAATAGGTGGCGACGTTGCGGACGTCGAGTTCGGTGATGCCGATGCGACGGGCGACTTCGGCGATCACAGCGTCGGAGAGATAGCCGATCTCGTCCTGCGCGTAGAGAAGCATGGGCACGAGTGCGGAGCGTCGGACAGGGTATTTCTCAACCAGCGCGTCGAAGCGAGCGGAAACTTTGGGCGAAAAGATGCTCATGGTCTCGGCTGTCATCGCATCATCTCCCTTGCCCAGGCTTCTGCCACCATATCCATCTCTTCCTCGTTGGCACTATTGCGGAGCGTTCCGGCTTCGGTGAGCTCCAGCATTCCGTTCTTTCCGTTGTCGCGCGACCAGGTGATGTTCGCGCCGTTTCGTTTGAGGTCGAGCCAGGTGTTTCCGTGGCGGACCGTGATTTGATCTTCCCCTAATTCAACTGTCGCCTGTCTGTCCCCATTGAGCCCGTGCGCCGCGGTGTAACTGCGAAGCAGGGAGGCTAGCGATACCCAAAGTTCAACGTAAAGCTGTTCGCGGGATGTTTCGGTTTTGGCCTGCCCCAAATCTTCCCTCAGGGGCTAAAGCCCCGCCTTCTTAATCCACCTTTTCGGCACGACTGAAGTCGTGCCCCTTCAAAACCTGGTTCGTACTTCAGGGGCTAAAGCCCCGGTCCTTATGTTCGCTTCTGTGGCACAACTAAAGTCGCGCCCTGATACTTTTATTCCCGCTTTCGGCACGACTGAAGTCGTGCCCCTTCAAAACCTGGTTCGTACTCCAGGGGCTAAAGCCCCGGTCCTTATGTTCGTTTCTGCGGCACGACTAAAGTCGTGCCCCTTCAAAGCCTGGTTCTTACTTCAGGAGCTAAAGCCCCGGTCCTAAACTCAGCGATCGATTTCTCCTAACACAATGTCGATTGAACCGATGACGGCAACGACGTCGGCAAGCATTCGGCCCTGGCACATGGTTTCAAGCGCCTGCAAAGAAGCGAATCCCGGATAGCGCATGTGCACGCGATAGGGTTTTGCTGTGCCGTCGGAGACGACGTAATAGCCCATGGTTCCGTGGCCAGATTCGATGGTCTGGAAGACTTCGCCGGCTGGAACGTTGAAACCCTCGGTCACGATTTTGAAGTGATGGATGAGCGCTTCCATCTGAGTCTTCATTTTTTCGCGATCGGGCAGGATGATTTTTGGTGCGTCGGCCTTGACGGGCCCGCCGGGCATTCCATCGAGAGCCTGCTGGATGATCTTGATGCTCTCGCGCATCTCTTCGAGGCGAACTTCGTAACGGCCCCAGCAGTCGCATCGATTGGAGACCGGCACGCGAAACTGGAACTTCTCGTAGCTGGAGTAGGGCATGTCGCGGCGGATGTCAAAGTCGACTCCGGAGCCACGCAAAGTTGGCCCGGTGACCGCGAGCGCGACGGCATCTTCCGGTGAAAGGTGCCCAACGCCCATCAGCCGATTGCGGAAGATCGGATTACCGCTGAGAAGATTCGTATACTCGTCGATCTTTTCGGGCAGCGTCTTGATGAACTTTTGAATTCGATCGAAGAGATCGAGAGGCGGTTCCATTGCCAGACCGCCGATGCGGAAGTAGCTGGTCATCATTCGCTGACCGGAGACGGCCTCGAAGATGCGGAGGATTTCTTCGCGCTCGCGGAAGGTGTAGAGGAAGACGGTGAGCGCGCCGATGTCCATGGCGTGCGTGCCGAGCCAGATGAGGTGCGAGTTGATGCGGGTGAGCTCGGTGAGAAGAACTCGGATCCACACCGCGCGCTCGGGGATTTCGAGGGCGAGCAGCTTTTCGACTGCCAGGCAGTAGCAGAGATTGTTGGCCAGCGGGCCAAGGTAGTCGACGCGATCGGTGAGGGGCACTACCTGCTGGTAGAACTTGGACTCGCAGGTCTTCTCGATGCCGGTATGGAGATAACCGACTTCGGGATAGAGTCGAACAACAATTTCGCCGTCGATTTCCAGCACCAGCCGGAGAACGCCGTGCGTGGACGGGTGCTGCGGTCCCATATTCAGGACCATGTGCTGATCTTTGGAACCTTCGGCGGGAGGAGCCTGCAGGATTGGAGTGCCTACGTCGGGCATCAGCGGTAGCCCTCCACGGGATAGTCCTTGCGGAGGGGATGACCGACCCACTCTTCCGGCATCATGATGCGGCGGAGGTTGGGATGGCCTTCGAAGCGGATGCCGAAGAGATCGAAGACTTCGCGCTCATAGAAGTTCGCGCCAGGGAAGACCGAGGTGATTGACTCGATTGCCGGATCGTTTTCGGAGACCCACGCTTTGATGCGAACGCGCTGTTTAAATGCGTGCGACAGGATATGGTAGGTGAGCTGGAAGCGCGGCTCGGAAGGGAGCCAGTCGACAGCAGTCATGTCTTCAAAGGCGGTGTAGCCAGCATCCTTAATAGTAGAGACGGCCGGGATTATCGACTCAGGAGAGACGGTAAGGGAGAGCTCTCCGCGATCAAACAAGGCGTCGATAAGAGCTGCAGAATTTGAGGCAACGAGCCCTTTGACGGCCGGATGGTCGGCCATTTTCTCAAGCACTGCCTGTTTTCCGGCAATCGTTTCGTATGGGGCTTCTGCCATTTACAGGTCCGCCTTGTCCATGCTCCAGTTCAGAATGCCCTTGCGAATGATGTAGTAGAGGCCCACAGCGATGAAGCCAAGGTAGACGACCATCTCCCAGAAGCCGAAAAGACGTTGACCTGTGATCTGGGGAAGCTTTCGATAGATTACCGCCCAGGGCATCATGAATACGGCTTCCACGTCGAAGAGGATGAAGAGCATGGCAACCATATAGAAGCGCACACTGAAGCGCGCTCGAGCGTCGCCGACGGACTCAATTCCGCATTCATAGGCGGCGAGCTTAACGGGGAGGTTGCGATGGCGTCCGATGAACCACGAGGCGAGCACCATGATGGCTGCAAGTCCAACAGCGAACAAAACTTGCAACATCAGTGACAGGTATTGCCAGTGGTAAGGAATCATTCTCGTCCTGTTCGAAAAGCTATCGAAAAGTTGCGACGTTCGCTGAGTGCCGAACTGGCTCTACTGCGACAGGCCGCTGGTTTGAGCTTAGGTTCCAAAAGTGATCCCGTCAAGGCGAGGAAACCCAACTCAATCTCACGCTTAGAGCCAGGAAGCCCTGAGGCGGATGGTTCGAATTGCCATCAACCCTGGAGCACGCAGGAGCTCGATGTGAGTGATGTCACTATTCTCGCTGGGATACGTATACGTTGCATCCGGAGTCGGCATCTGTGAGAAGGATCACAGGGATTCCAGTTCTGGAAATCTAATCTTTGCCTATCTCAGATTGGGACGAAAACTCAAAGTCCTGAAGATTGTCTCAATGCAGTCGACGTAGACGATAGATGGTTTTATATAGAGGCTGCCGATAGTGTCGACTGCAATCAATGTCAATACGCAGGCCAACGCTGCTCACCGTGATCATGAAGGGAAAGAAGAGCAGGGCGCGCGGCGCATCACGCGCGAGGCTGGGCGAGCTCTGGAGATTCTTGGACATGCTATCGAGTACCTGACTGATGAATACATGCAGGAAGGCAACGTGCTCTCTGCTACTGATCCTCAGGTGCGTGCTATTCGGCTGCTAGTGGAGTTGAATCGCGAGGTCTACTTTGAATGTCCCGTTGTGCCTACGCTGGCGGAGCGAGTGCGCACATTCTTTGGCACCGGTAAGAGCGCGAATGGCGCAAGTTCGCGTAAGAAGGGGCCTGCTGCAGCGGGAGTATGACGGTGGTCGCCTCTGGTAGTCTGAGCGTGTGCAACGACTGCATGCAAAGAGCTTCCGGGCGGTGTTGAAAAGCGCCATATTTCTTACCTTATTCTTTCCATTTCTTTTTGAGGCAATCGCTCAGGGTCCTGCAGCGATCGATGTAAATCCCACTTTCACAATTGGGAAGTTTGCGCCCGGTGTTCCGATCCGCATGGTGGGTTACGGAGATATGCGCTTTACCGATCCTTCGGTGAAGATCGGTACGAATCCGCGGGTCCGGAAGTGGCTGGCGGAGCGGATCGGACAAGAGAGTCCCCAGGTCCTGATGGTGACAGGCGATATGCCCTATGCCGGCGCGAGGGAGGAAGACTGGCAGGTTTATCGCAGCGAAACAGCTTCATGGAACGCAAATCACGCGCTGGTTCTGCCCACGATTGGGAACCACGAAGTACGTGGGGGCGTCCAGAAGGGAATCGCGAACTATCTGGCTAACTATCCTGGGTTGAAGGGACATCGGTACTACTCAATTCTGATGGGAGGCGTGGAGGTGATCTCGCTGGATATGACTTCGCCTTCAGGCGGAACAAGCGCCCAAGCGACGTGGTTCGCGGCGCAACTGGACCATCTGCCGAAACAGGTGGAGTTTCTTTTCATTCTGTATCACACGCCGTGGGTCGTGGATCAGCAGTCACAACTGTTTACGAATCTGCCATCGAAGGAGGCGCTCACGCTGCGCCATCTCATGGAGATTCACCTGCACAAAATACATGCGAAGGTGATTGTGCTCAGCGGGCACATCCACAACTACGAGCGCTTCGAGCGGAACGGCGTGAGTTACATCATTTCGGGCGGAGGCGGCGCTGAGCCCTATCCGTTACTGTTCCGGGGCTCCGCAGACCTTTACCGGGATACGGCGTTTCCGGTCTATCACTACCTGACTATCGACTACGAGCACGGCAAATTGCATGGAGTGATGTGGAAGGTTAAGGACCCGGACGCAGAAACCCTCAGCGTGGAGAAGAAGGACGAATTCACGATTATGGCGGAGCCGGACAAGGCTGGGGCTTACGTCCCTTAGACTGCGCTGCGAGTCTCCCGGGCGGAACGGCCTGAACAGGTTTTACGAATCTATTGTCCGATCGCGAGCACTGTGAAAAGCACCATCCAGGCGAGCCCCATGGCGTGCCAATACCAGGCGGTTGCGTCGACTGCGATCTGTCGAAGCTCAACCCGCTTGAATTTACGAATGACTGCGAGGATTACAGCAAGTGCGATGACGCCTGCGATCAGGTGAGCGGCGTGTAATCCCGTGATGATGTAGAAGAAATAGCTGGCCGGGGTGGAGTCGTGATTGAACTTGAATCCCTGAGCGATCAATTGCAGCCATGCTACACACTGTCCGATCAAGAACAGGAGACCAAGCGCAAGGGTCCCAGCCATCCATGGGAGAGTGCGCTGCAAGGCCGGATGACCCAGGCCCAACCACTCTTCCAACACATCGATCTCGCGAAAGATGCTTCTACGGGCAATTTCAATGGTCAAGCTGCTGAGCAGCAGGACCGCAGTATTTAGAAAAAGGATCGGGGGCAACGATACAGGGTGCCAGTCGCCGATCTGTTGCTGGGTGCGCGGATCCATGTGGGTGCCGGCCTGGCGCGCGAAGAACAGCGCGACGAGGATCGCGAAGAACATCATGTCTGCAGCGAGGATCGAGAAGACTGAGAAGCGGATCTTGTGAAGCAGCTCGCGAGGACCGCGACGTTCGTGCTGGCGATCATCGTCACCGCCGCCTCCACCACCGCCCGTCGGCCGGCGATCCAGCGGAGGTTTGCCGCCAATTCCTGGTTCTTTCCGTTCCGTTTCCGCAGGGGAATGCGTAAAGGTAGCGGGCATCAAAACGCCTCAGTGGAGATCAGACTATACCACTAGTTCTTGGACGCGGCCACTCCGCAAGTGGATGGCCTTTTTCTCGCGCCTTAAGATACTTTGCGTGTTATGGAAGGAGTCGACTTCACCAAATCAACAAAGGCCTGGTGCACGCGTCGATCATCCGGTGTCAGTTCAGGATGGAAGGTTGCTGCCATTACCTTGCCCTGGCGGATGAGCGTCGGCCTTCCATCTCGATGCGCGAGGACCTCGACTTCAGGGCCGGTTTCGATGATTCGAGGCGCGCGGATGAAGACCATTTCAAGCTTGCCGCCCGGCAATCTGGTGTCGGAGAAAAGGATGGAGGAATCGATCTGACGGCCATAGGCGTTGCGCTCGATCACGGCGTCAAGTACGCCCAAGCTGGCCTGGGGAGGATTTCGGACTTCGCGTGCGAGAAGGATAGCGCCAGCGCAAGTGCCGAAAACCGGATGCGACTGGCAAAAGGATCTAAGTTCGTCGAAGAGCTTTCCACGTTCGAGAAACTTCAACATGGTTGTTGATTCGCCGCCCGGAATGATGAGGGCGTCCAGATCTTCGAGTTCCTCCGGTTTGCGCACTTCAACTGGAGTGGCACCCGATTGCGCGAGAGCATCCGCGTGGGCGGCATAATCGCCTTGAATTGCCAGAACCCCGATGCGAGGCCTCTCCGATTCAGCGCTCAAAGACAATCCCCCTGGGATGAAAAAGCCGGAGGCGCGTGGCCTCCGGCGTGAGATTGAGGCCAGTTACCAGCCGCGAGTCTGAAGGAGCTGCGACTCTTCGATGGCTGCCGCGGCAAGGCCTTTCATAGTGCCGGTGACCTGCTCGCTGACTTCGGCCAGGATCTTGGGATCGTTGTAGTGGGTGGTCGCGATGACGATTGCCTTGGCGCGGGAGACAGCTTCTTCGCGTTCTGCAGGATCGTTCTCGACATCGAGGGGCGTGGCACGTTCCTTCATGAAGATGCCGGAGCCGACGAAGATGGCCTCAGCGCCGAGCTGCATCATGAGAGCGGCATCCGCGGGGGTGGCGATTCCGCCGGCGGAGAAGTTGGGCACAGGGAGCTTGCCGGTGCGGGCGACCATGCGGATGAGTTCGTAGGGAGCCTGATGCTCCTTGGCAGCGGCGTAGAGTTCCTGTTCGGAGAGGACGGTGAGCGCCTTCATCTCCTTGACGATCTGCCGCATGTGCTGCACCGCGTGTACGACGTCCCCGGTGCCGGCTTCGCCCTTGGTTCGGATCATGGCAGCGCCTTCGGCGATGCGGCGGAGAGCCTCGCCGAGGTTTCGGGCGCCGCAGACGAATGGGGTGGTAAAGGCGTGTTTGTCTATGTGATGGGTTTCGTCAGCGGGCGTGAGCACTTCGCTCTCATCGATGAAATCGACGCCGATGGCCTGGAGGATCTGAGCCTCCGCGAAGTGTCCGATGCGGGCCTTGGCCATGACGGGAATGGAGACAGCCTGAATGATCTGTTTGATGAGGCTTGGTTTCGCCATGCGGGCGACGCCGCCCTCTGCGCGGATCATGGCCGGAACGCGCTCGAGAGCCATGACGGAGACAGCGCCGGCTTCTTCCGCAATACGGGCCTGTTCCACGTTCATCACATCCATGATCACGCCGCCCTTCAGCATCTCGGCGAGACCTACTTTGAGACGGAGACCAGTCCCTGAAACACTCTTGTTTTCATTCTCTTGTGGCATTTTTATGACCTCTTACAGCAAGGTGCCGCTGGCTGCAATCACTGGCATTCGCTGTCTCCAGTGTAGCAGTGAACTGAATCCTGAGGGGAGTCTGGCAGTCGCGTTGCTGGGTTGCAGTGTTTCACGGGCGCACTCATGAGATTTTTCCAATGATTCGCGTTCTGCTTCGGACCCTCTCCTGCACTCATGGCTGTTGAATGGCTACGACACAACAGTCTATGGGGTCGGGATCTGAATCTTTCGCTGGGGCAGCACCGCCTGGAGTCGGGGCGAAAGGCCTTCCCGCTGATGTGTCCACCGTTCCAACTTATGCCGAACCATCGGGTCCTACGAAGCGTGAAGAGAAGTACGCGTTGTTGAAGGGAATTCCCATTGAAGTGGACGTGTCGATCCCGGTTCGGCGATTTCAGGTTCGAAGCGTTCTGGCATTGGCGGTAGGACAGGTGATTGCAAGCCGCTGGCTGGAAGGGGAAGATGTGCCTCTCGCCGCGCATGGGGCGCAGCTGGCGTGGAGTGAGGTTGAGGTGATCGATCAGAAGCTTGCAGTACGAATCACACGGTTGGCTTGAAGGAGGCAATTTGGGCGTCTTCGCAGATGCATTGGGAAGTCTGAGGTCTGAAGGGCGAGGCATCCCACCGGGGAAGTCACCGATCAGGCCGGGCCTCGCTGCGTGGCTCCTGAGGCGGTTTCGGCCTCAAAGCGACAGCGTTCCGAGGCTGAGAATTCTGGAGCGGATCAGACTGACGCCGCGACAGGCGCTGATTCTGGTTGAAGTGGATGGGGAACGTCTCTTGATGGCCACATCGGACGCAAGCGCGCCAGCGTTTTACCCGGTGAAGGGAATCGCGAGGGTATCCAGGCAATCAGATCGAAGATCTATCCCGATCGCGGGGACGTGCTCATGAGCGTATTGCTAATGACGTCCAGGGCTGCGAGTTTTGGAGCAACGCCGCTGCTCCCCGACCTGAGCGCGAAGATGCAACCGTCCGATTCGACTCCCTGGAACATTCTGTTCGTCCTGACGATTTTGACGCTGCTGCCGGCGATCCTGATGTGCATGACGCCGCTGGTCAGGCTTCTGGTGGTGTTTCATTTTCTTCGCCAGGCGCTGGGCACACAGACTGCTCCATCGAATCCGACGCTGATGGGTCTTGGCCTCATGATGACCTGGTTTCTGATGTCGCCCGTGCTCGCGGACGTCGACAAACTGGCGGTTGAGCCGTATCGCGAGGCGAAGATAACTGGCTGGCAGGCGATTGAGCAGGGGGCGCAGCCGGTCAAGCACTTCCTGGTTCGATATGCGCGCGAGAAAGACCTGGCGCTATTCACAGCTGCCGGACAGGTAGAGCGACCGGCTTCGCCCGATGATCTTCCCATGCGGGTAGTCATTCCGGCCTACATCCTCTCGGAGTTGAAGGCCGGTTTCTCAATCGGGGCTGTGTTGTTTCTGCCCTTTCTGCTGATAGACATCGTGACGGCTGCGATTACGACATCGATCGGAATGTTCCAGCTGCCACCGGTCGTTGTGTCGACGCCCCTCAAGATATTGCTGTTTGTGATGGTGGACGGCTGGAACCTCCTCGCACATTCGCTCTTGAAGAGCTTCTAGGAGAACCGGAATGACGCCCGACATGGCTGCAGAACTGATGCGCCAGCTCATGAAAGAGGCCATGATCCTGACCGCACCAGTATTGATCGCGGCGGTTGGACTCGGCTTTGTGCTGACGCTCTTTCAAACGCTCACGAATCTTCAGGACCAGTCTTTGACTTCGGTGCCGCGCCTGTTCGCGGTGGCCGTGATTTTGATTGCCGGAATGCCATGGTTCCTCGGCCGACTGACGACCTACGCCGAACATCTCATCGGTAGCTTCCAGCGGTTCATCGGTTGAGAGAGCACCCCATGGACCAATGGACAGCATTTCTGAGCGCGATGCTTCTGACGCTGATCCGTGTGAGCGGGATTGTGGTCTTTGCTCCATTCCTGTCCTCCTCGGCACTGCCAATCCGCGTAAAGGCGGTCTTCACGGCGGCGGTTACATTCCTGCTCGCTCCCATCGTCGGAGCGTCGCCTGCTGGACAGGCGAGAATTGCACTTGCTCCTGTGATGGGCGAGCTTGCGGTGGGACTTGTCTACGGCCTGATGCTTGCGCTGCTGAACGAAACTCTGCTGTTTGCCGGAGAGATCATCGGCCTTCAATTCAGTTTTTCCGCAGTGAATCTGCTGGACCCGACTTCTTCAATCCAGACACCGCTGATGAACGATCTGTTTCAAATGATGGGCACTCTGGTTGTGATTGCGGCTGGGCTCGACCGAATCCTGCTGGCATCGCTGATGAGAAGCTTTCGTGCCGTTCCGCTTGGAACCTACGCGCTCTGGCCGGGCACATCGTGGAGCATCGTACAAGCTGCGGGTGGCGTGTTCCTCGCCGCGGTGGAATTGGCAGCGCCAGTCCTGGCGGCAACGATGCTGGCAGAAATCGCAGTAGCCCTCTTGAGCAGGCTGAGCCCTCAGCTTCCGGTCATGTCTCTGACAGTTCCGCTGAAGACTTGTGTGGGACTGGGAGTCCTTGTGGGATCTCTGGCCCTCTGGCCGCGATTCATCGAAGCGCGGTTTTCGATATTGCTGAACCTGGCGGAGAGGCTACTGCAGTCGACACCGAGCGGAACAGCTATGGGGTTCAAAGGCTGAGCCATGCCCGGCGAGCGGACCGAACAGGCAACACCCCAGCGTCGAGAAAAGGCACGACGAGACGGGGATACTTTGCGAAGCCGCGAGCTCTCGTCGGCTGCGGGCATGCTGGCGGGAGTTCTGTGTCTGGGCTGGTTCGCTGGGAGAGTTGTCGAGGGGTTCCGCAGGGTCTTCGCTTCCGTGCTGAACCAAGTTCCGATCGATCGAATGGACACCGGCGTCGCAATGAGGGACTCAGTGCTGGCGATGCGGAAGCCGCTTCTGGAAGCAAGTGTTCCCGTGCTTGTGATGATGGCTGCGATCGTGAGCGGTACGGTGGCGTGCAGTCTCATACAAGGCGGCGGTCTACAGGTGAGGGTCAAGGCGCTCGGTCCTCATCTGGACCGCATCAATCCGGCGGCCAACGCGAAGAACATTTTTTCGTTGCGGGCGATGGCGCGTGTTGGGAAATCTATTATTCCGGCCGGAGTTTTGGGGGTCCTGGCCTATCAGCGTATCGCACACCAGCTTCTGGTTTCGCCCTTTTCGTCGCAGCGGCTTGTCATCCTGGGCGCCGATGTCTACGGCTTGTTGACCGCCGCAGCCTGGCTGCTGCTGGGATGGTCGCTGATCGATTATGCGGTGGAGTGGAGAAGTCGCGAGTCGCGTCTGATGATGAGCCGCGAAGAGCTGAAGCAGGAATACAAAGAAATGGAAGGCAGCCCGCAGACGCGCAGCAGAATTCGCGGACTGCAGCGACAGATGCGACGCCGCAAGGTGAAGGCGGATATTGCAAAGGCAGCAGTTGTATTGACGAACCCCACGCATTACGCGGTGGCTCTTGGATTTGACTTCGCGACGATGGAAGCTCCGAAGGTCCTTGCGAAGGGACGGAACCTGCTTGCGGAGGAGATCAAGACGGAGGCCCGGTGGGCAGGTGTGCCGATCGTAGAAAATCCTCCCGTTGCCAGGTCCCTCTACAGATCAGTGGAGGTCGGCCAGGCCATCCCGGCAGACCTCTATGCAGCAGTTGCTGCGATTCTTGCCTATCTGTACCGGCAGCGAGCGGAAGAAGAGGCGCGCAGGAATCACGAGCGAAGCCTGCGGGCGGCTCCAAAGGCAAAGCCCGCTTCTGAGCCAAAAAGCGATTCGCAATCCAACCAGCGCAAAGGAGAGAGATGAGCACTGCAGCCGGCGTGATTGCGGACGGCCCCGGAGAAGGTATTCTCGGAAACCTGCGGGACTACGTGTTGCCGATCGGGGCGATCAGCGTGATCTTTGTGATGCTGATTCCGCTTCCGGCCCCTGTTCTTGATCTGCTTCTTTCAGTTTCCGTCGCCGCTTCTCTGATTGTCTTTTTGTCATCGGTTCAGATTCGCCGCGCGGTGGAGCTTTCGGTGTTTCCTACATTGCTGCTGCTCCTGACGCTGTTCCGCCTGTCGCTCAATATTGCTTCCAGCCGGCGGATTCTGCTGCACGGTTCTGAGGGAACGGCTGCGGCGGGAAAGGTGATTGAAGCCTTCGGGCAGTTCGTGGTCGGCGGAAATTACATTGTTGGCTTCGTGTTGTTCCTGGCGTTGGTGGCAATACAGTTCCTGGTGGTGTCACACGGGGCTGTGCGCACCGCGGAAGTGACGGCGCGTTTCACACTGGATGCTTTGCCGGGCAAGCAGATGGCGATCGATGCGGACATGAACGCCGGTCTGATAGATGAGGCAGAAGCCCGGCGACGTCGTCTGGCCATTGCGCGAGAGGCGGAATTCTATGGGGCGATGGACGGCGCGGCGCGGTTCAATCAGCGCGACTCGATGGCGACGATTCTCATTACGGCGATCAACATCATTGCCGGCCTGCTGATTGGCACGCTGCAGCAGGGAATCGATCTGGGAGAGGCGGCGCGCACCTACACGGTGCTGACCGTCGGAGATGGCCTGGTCACGCTTATTCCTTCTCTTCTGGTTTCGGTTGCGGGAGGAATCACGCTGACGCGGGCGAACTCCGCCGGGTTGCTGGGGACAGAAATTCGCCAACAGCTGTTTGCGCGGTCGTCGACACTTTATGTTGCAAGCGGCGTTTGTGCGGCGATGTGTTTGATACCGGGGCTGCCCGGGCTCACATTTCTGCTGGTAGCGGGTGGTCTGTTCTGGGCAGGTAAACGGATTCAGAATCGGCCAGCGCAGCCGCTCACGGTTGAGGCCGGAGTCGCGGAAAGGAAGAAAGGCGAACAGGCGCCTTCTTCCGAGCTTGCAGGGCTTCTGAAGCTCGACGATCTCTCGCTGGAGATTGGTTTTCAGCTCATACCGCTGGTGGACGAGAAGCAGGGCGGAACACTCCTGAATCGGGTGCGCGCACTGCGGCGGCATCTGTCGGCGGAGATGGGATTTCTGATTCCGCCGGTGCATATCTCGGACAATCTGCGACTGCACCCGCGGGAGTATGTAATCTCTCTGCGCGGGCTGGAGATCGGACGATGGCAGCTGGATGGCTCCCAGATGCTGGCGGTTTCGGGCGATCCGGGCCGAAGGCCCCTGCCGGGAAGAGAGACGCGCGAGCCGGCATTCGGCGTACCTGCCATCTGGATATCACCAGCGCTGGAAGAGCAGGCAATTGCGGCCGGGTATTCGGTCGTCGATGCAGTCACGGTAATCACGACTCACCTGGGGGAGATGATCAGGCGACACGCGCATGAGCTTCTCGGGCGGGCTGAGGCGAAGCGATTGATGGATTCTCTGAACGAGAGCCATCCCAAGTTGCTTGAAGAACTGGTGCCGAAGGTTCTCACACTCGGCGAGGTTGGCAGAGTTCTTGAGCAGCTGCTTCGAGAGCGCGTGTCCATTCGGGATCTGGGGGCGATTCTCGAAGCTCTCCTGGAAGTTGCGCCGGTCAGCAGGAATCTGGTTGCGCTGGTGGAGTGTGCGCGCCAGGCTCTGGGCCGAAGACTGGTTGCACCTCTGCTCAATTCCGAGGGCCAGCTGGCGGTGCTGCTGCTCGATGCGGCGATGGAAGAAGAGATAGTGGAAGCCGTGTCGCCGGAGACATCGCAACGTCTGCTTGCTTCGAAATCCGGATCGGGTGCTCCGCTCGTACGGCGTCTCATCGATTCTGTGAAAACTCTTATCGCAACCTCGAACACTTCGGTCCTTCCCGTGCTCCTCTGTCCGAGTCCGGCGCGCTATCACGTCAAGCGCTGGCTGGAGCCGCTCATACCCAGGCTGGCGGTATTGGCGGCGGCAGAGATTCCGCCGGAGACGCCACTGAAGCCGGTAGGCACTGTCCGGTAGAGCAGGCAGGCGGCAAGAGGAGATGCGATGGAAAGAGGCTCAGGCCTTCACGAAGGCCGTGCGCGGAATACGATTGCGCGCGGATACCCACCGGAGTCCAAGGAGTTCGCGAGTGGTGGCGAAGAGGAGAGACTGCTTCTTGAACATCTTCCCATCGTTCGGTTTCTTGCCCGCCGGATACATGAGAGGCTACCGCAGCATGTGGAGATGGAGGACCTTGTTTCCGCCGGTGTGGTGGGCCTGATGGATGCTTTCACGAAATTTGACCCGCGGAAGAAGGTGCAGTTTCGCAGCTATGCACAGTTCCGTATTCGCGGAGCAATCCTCGACAGTCTTCGCACGCTGGACTGGAGCCCACGGGATCTGCGGCGAAAGGGGAGGGCAGTCGAAAACGCAATCGGGCTCCTGACGGGCCGGCTTGGACGCGCGCCGAACGAGACGGAGATCGCCGCGGAATTGGGTCTGAGCCTGGATGACTATCAGGAATTGCTGGGCGATCTGAAGGGGCTCGAGATCGGAACGCTGCATGTTGAGCATAGCGAGGATTCGGGCGAAGAGGAACTTGCTTATGTTCCCGGACGGCCGGATGAGGATCCACTTTTCTGCTGTCTCCGCGGAGAGCTGCAGGAGAGCCTGGCGGGCGCGATTGACAAGTTACCTGAACGCGAACGGCTGGTGATGACTCTCTATTACTACGAGGAGTTGACGATGCGGGAGATCGGGCTCGCGCTCGGAGTTGTGGAGTCGCGCGTGTCGCAGATCCACTCTTCCGCTGTAGCGCACCTGCGTGCGGCGCTCAGGGATTTCGCCAACTCCGGCTCGCGGGCCGGCAATCGGCGCGGAGAGAACTGACTTCAGCGACGGATGAGACCTGACGAGCAAACACATGGAAAAGAACCTGAAGCAGGATGAAATTGACGAGCTGTTCCGGGCAGCACGCGCATCTTCTCCGAAACCGGCGGAAATGCCGGGAAACGAGCCAGCGGCGGTCGCATACAACTTCGGGCGGGCCGGGCAGATATCGAATGAGCAACTGCGAGCGATCAGCATGCTTAATGATCTGTTCGCGCGCAATCTCACTCATAATTTGGCCGCCTGGCTTCGTTGCCGCTTTCAAGTGAACCTGGTTTCGGCGGAGCAGATTCCGTTCAGTGAATTTCTGATGCGAATCCCCGAGATCAGTTACGTCACATCGGTGAGGCTTGAACCGCTGGGCGCACTTTCCGTTCTCCAACTCGACCTGGCGCTGGCGCCGCCGATCATCGATCTGCTGTTGGGAGGGGAGGGGAAGGAAGGTCCGCTAAGGGAATTGACGGATATCGAAGAGGCGATTCTCGGGAGCGTGGTTGAGATCATCTGTCGAGAGCTGACATCGGCCTGGCAATCGGTGGGGCTGAGTTTCAATTTCGAGCGCCGTCAGATGCAGACGCAGGTGGCGCGCATCATCTCGGTGAATGAAAAAACGCTGTGCCTGACCTTTGAGATTCGCATGCCGCAGGGGTCGGGGTTGTTGAACCTGGCATTTCCTGCAGTCGTGGCGAACACAATTCTGCGCCGCCTGACATCCGATTGGGGAAGACGTCACCGGCATGCTCCGCAGAGCCGCACCCAGATCGAGGCATCGAGCCAGCGAATTCGACTGGGCGGGTCCGTGCAATTGCCTTCAGTCCGAATCGCAGCGCGTGAAATCGAATCTTTGCAGCCGGGCCAATTGTTGCGTCTGGGATTGTCGGCTGCGGCCACTGCTGAGTGGCGCGTTGGAGGTCAGCAGCTTGGGGCGGCAACGGTGGTCCAGCACGGGAGCCACCGAGCGGCCCGGCTGCAGGCGCTCCTCAAGGTCGAAAACCATGAAAACTTATCTTGATTGCTGGGTCTCGTCGGCGAAGTCTCTGTTTTCGCAGGCTCTGGCCGGCGAGCCGGAGCTGATTGAAAAAAGCACCGAGCGCGGAGGCGCGCTTGCGGGAGTGGGATACCTCTTTTCGATTGAGGGCAACGTCAGGGGTGAATTTTCAGTGGCCCTCGACCCGCTCATCCTTGAGGCTCCACTGCTCGGGGAAGGGATTGATCAGGGTTCCGCGTGGTCAGAGCTTCTGCGCGAAGTAGCGGAAGCAGCAGCGGGCGACCTGCTGGCAGTCTCTGGACAGGCATGCAGGGTAAGCTCGCTTCGCGTGGAGGAACCCAATGGCCTGGCCTCGCGCGTGTTTGAGCTGAGGACGGCTGAAAACTCCTGGCGCATTTCGATTCGTGACGATCTGAGTTCGTCGGGGGTTGAGAGTGAGACTTTAGGGCGATCTGAGAGTGCCGTGCCAGAAGCTGCATCGTCGAGCCTCAGTCCCGGCGTTGAGTTGCTGCTCGATGTAGAGCTGGAAGCTACGCTCCGATTCGGCTGCTGCGAGATGCTGCTGGGCGAGATCCTCGAGTTGGGCCCGGGGGATGTAGTGGAACTGGATAGACACGTTGCGGATCCCGTGGACCTGGTGGTGGGAAACAAGATTGTGGCGAAAGGGGATGTCGTGTTGATCAACGGCAACTTCGGACTGCGAGTGACGGAAGTCGCGGCGCCACAGAAGCGGCTGGAGAGTATCCGATGTCTCTTCTAGGCTGGGGTGCACGGAACGTTCCTGCCGACGAGAAGGTCGCGCTACCTGCCGCGATAAGGGTGGCAGATAAGAGCCCATCTCTTATCGGACGCTGCGCCAATGTGAATTGCCAGTCCTCCTGGTTTCAACTGTTCCGGAATCATGCGCGCCCGATATTTGAGGGAGGGTGGACCTGTTCGCCGGAGTGCACGGAGGCTCGTTTGCAGCCGGCTGTTCGCCGCGAACTCGGGGGTGCAGTTGAAGGACAAGCCGCACATCGACACAGGATTCCCATTGGACTATTGATGCACGAAAAGGGCTGGATCACTTCTTCGCAACTTCGCCGTGCAGTCGAATCCCAGAAGCAGTATGGTGCACTTCGTCTTGGCGAGTGGCTCGTGAAACAGGGCGCTACAGAGGAAGATCTGGTGACGAGAGCATTGAGTCTGCAATGGAGCTGCCCTGTACTGGCTGTGAGCAACGGCTTGATCTCCAGTTCGGTGTTCCTGCCGGAACTGTTTGTGGATGCTTTCGGCGCGCTGGCTGTTCCAGGACCGTCGGGGAGATCTGTCTATTTAGGATTCGAGCAGAATGTGGACAGGGCACTGGCTCTCGCGTTGGAACGAGTGGAAGGCGTTCGCGTTGAATGCGGAGTTGTGCCGTCATCGAACTTCAGAGAAGGCGCGCGTCTTTTGCGAAAACAAACTTTACCTGGCCTGCAGATCGCGGATGCTGCGAATGGTCTGGCAGCCGCGCATGTATTTACCAAAGCGATTGAAAGGGCCCGGCCGATTCGATCGCAGCTGGTGAGGGTGCACGAGTGGCTCTGGCTGCGAATGATCTGTGAACCGGGGGCGGGGAGCGCCCCGGGCAGTTCGCGCATTCGCGATGTGGTGTGCAAAGTCACGCCGTCCAGGAGCTAAGGGCGAGGTTAGATTGGCCGATAAGGCAACCAGAGGCATAATGATGCGGGAAATTCAGGCCCTGATTGTGGATGACTCTTCCGTGATGCGGAAGATTGTGGAGCGCTCGTTGCGCCAGGCTGGACTGGATGCGCTGGTTGTCATAGAGGCAGGCTCTGGCGTCGAGGGACTTGAAGCGTTGAAGGCGAAACGGGTTGATCTTATCCTTTCCGATATCAACATGCCGGCGATGGACGGTCTCGAGTTTGTTCGGCAGCTGCGCAGCCAGAGACTGGCGGAAGGTGTGCCGGTTGTGATGATTACCACCGAGTCAAGCGAAGAGCATGTCAGGCAGGCAATCGAAGCCGGGGCGATGGGATACATACGAAAGCCATTCACTGCTGATCAAGTGAAACAGAAGGTCCTCTCGCTGCTGCCGGCAGCTTGAATGAATTGCCATGACCTTGAATGGGGTACGAAAGAGAGCATATCGGCATCCGTGGAAGCTTTCGCTTGGGAAAGAGGAGTGTGACATGACGTTGACGCTACGGGATTCGGCGCATCTGGTTTCCGATCCGGAGAATCTTACATCGAGCGTGCAGGAAGTATTCGAGATGATGCTGGGTATTGCATGTCAGCCGGTGCAGGGGAACGAAGTGGAGGATGGGATCGGAGTGGCAGAGTCGGTTACCGCGGTGGTGGGCTTTGGCGGGATTCTCAGCGGGGCATGCGTGATCCGGTGCGACGAAGCGAGTGCGCGGCAGATTGCTTCGCGCATGACGGGGATGGAGTTTGAGGCGTTGGACGATGTCGTAAAGGATGCGATTGGCGAGATCTGCAATATGGTGGCCGGGGCATGGAAGAGCAAGGTTCCGGAACTGGCGGCCAACTGCGGATTGTCGGTGCCCGCTGTGATCACGGGGCGCGACTACAACCTGCATATGCAGAGTCCGGAGTTCAAGGTCGGTCATTTGTACAGTTGTGGGAAATCCAGGCTTGAGGTTGCTGTCGTCTGCGACGAACTGCTGTAGGTCTTCCTAAGGGAGGAACGCTTTCTTGTTTGGAGGCGGTGACGCCTTGCAGACCAGGCTGACGTCATGAGTTTCTTCCAATACTTCCTTTCTTTCTTTGGTCCGCTTTCTGCTCTTCATACCGGGGAAGAGCGCTTGAGATGGACAGCGGATACTATGCGGCAGTATCGGGATGGGTAGCACGCGGCCAGGCGGTTGACACGGCAGCGGCGAATCTGGCGAATGCGCAGACTCCCGGCTACAGAGCTGAGCGGGAATACTTTCGATCGGTCCTCACCGCGGAGGATGCGGACGAGTCGCAGGCAGGCCAGGCCGTGAACCGATTCGGCCTGTTAGGCGGAACCCGGCTGAGTTCTGCGCAGGGTCCGCGGCAGCGAACTGGAAATCCGCTCGATCTTGCCATTGAGGGGAATGGATTCTTCGCCATCCAGACGGCGAGCGGATTGAGGCTCACCCGCGACGGCAATTTTCATCGAACACAGTCGGGTGTTCTGGTCACGGCAGCAGGCGATCCGGTGCTGTCGCAGGCAAAGCAGCAAATCGTTGTACCTTCCGGCGAAGTCTCAGCCGGTGCGGACGGAAGCCTGTCCGCAGGCGGCGCAGTCTTCGGGAGCCTGGGAGTATTTGAGCCGGCAAATGGAGGCCAGCTGCAGGCGGAAGGTGCGAATCGTTATGCGGCCGCTCAAGGCGCCGTGAGTCAATCGCGATCGTTTGCCATCCATCAAGGAGAACTTGAGGGCTCGAATCAGGATGTGATTCGGGGATCTCTGGATCTGCTTCTGATGCAAAGGCAGGCCGAGATGATGCAGAAGGCCCTGATGATCTTTCACACGGAATTCAATCGAACCGCCAGCGAGGACCTGCCCAGAGTGTAGGGCTCGACAGGAGTAGAGATGATTCGCGCACTGTACACAGCCGCAAGCGGGATGACCGCGCAGCAGATGAATCTGGACGCAATCGCTAATAATCTGGCGAATTCTTCGACAACCGGCTTCAAGCAGCTGCGGCTTCAGTTTCAGGACATGATCTATCAGAATCTGGTGACGCCGGGGGCAGCGCAGAGTCAGTCGACGGTGTCTGCAGGGCTGCAGATCGGGCTGGGCACCAAGTCAGCTGCGACCGAAGCGATCATGACACAGGGCGCACTGAACCAGACATCGAATCTGCTTGACCTGGCGATCGAAGGGCCGGGATTCTTTCAGGTGCAGAGACCGGATGGCACGATCGCGTACACACGGGCAGGTCAGTTTCATTTGAACAACCAGGGCACGATCGTCACTACCGATGGCGATTCGATTGTGCCTAACATCACCATCCCGGCGAATGCGACTGCTGTGACGATTACGCAGTACGGTGTGGTGAACGCGACGCTCCCAGGCCAGCAGAGCCCATCACAACTCGGTCAGCTTCAACTGGCCACGTTCCCGAATCCGGGCGGACTGGAGAGCAGGGGTTCCAATCTTCTGCTGGCTACGCTCAGCTCGGGGGATCCGGTGCTGGGGAATCCGGGTGGAGCGGAAGGTCTGGGCACTTTGCAGCAGGGATATCTAGAGAGCTCGAATGTCGACGTGGTGACGGAGTTTGTGCAGATGGTGCTGGCGCAACGCGCATACGAGTCGAATTCAAAGGTCATTAAAGCGGCGGATGACATGTATTCGCAGATCAACAACATGACGCGGTAGGAGAGTTCGATGAGTCGAAGCGTGACATCGTGGGCGGCTCTTATTTTCATTGCACTGCCATCCCTTGTTGCTTCGCAAAGGCACGAACCGGGCGATCAGATGCAGCCGCGCTCCGGGATCGTTTCCGTCGCGGAGATCCTCGTTAAGCAACGCGACCCACGCAGGTGCGAAGGCGCCGCATCTTGCGTGCGGTGGTGTCTTGAGCGCGACGGCGATCACCCTGCGTGGCCGCCAAAGCTGCGATTGGTTCCTGCGGACGAATCGTGCCCGCACCCAGCATCGCGTGCGTTCAGGATCAACAGTTCGCAAGCGGCAGGAGTTGAGCGGCGCCCTTCCCTTGTTCGAGTGAATGACGTGCTGACGCTCTCGGAAGATACTTTCTCGCTGCGTGTCAGCCTCGAGGGAGTTGCGTTGAGCGACGGCACGGAGGGCGATGAGATCAGGGTCAGGCTTCCAATTTCCGGCAAGGTTATGCGAGCCTGCGTGATCGCAAAGAAGAGAGCGCGGCTGATTCAGGATGCGAGAGAGGTTCGCTGATGAGAGAAATCAGCAGATGGATTTCGATTCTGTTCGTTGGTGCATCCCTGTGCGCCTCGAGTCCTTTGTTATTTGCCGCGAAGAAAAGCAAGGCCGCCATGCCGAACAAGACTCCACCGGAGCAGGCATTGCGGTCTTACATCGAGCGCGTCCGTGCACAACATGCCGCAGAGGTAGCGACACTGGGATCGATCTGGAGTCCGGAGGGGCGGCTGGTGAGACTGGGCACGGATGCCAAGGCGATGCGCGTGCACGACGTTATTTCGATCGTAGTGACCGAGACTCTTGCGGCGTCGACGGATGGCCAGGTGAAGAACGTTCGGGCGTCCAACGCGAAGTCGAGTGTTTCGTCGCTGCTGGGAGCGTTGAAGGGGTCGAACAGTCTTACAAATTTAGTTGGCCAGAATTCCTCGTCGGGTCTGACGGCTCAGGGACAGAGCACTACCAATTCGAGCGTTTCGACAACGTTCGGGGGTGAGGTAGTCGATGTGCTACCGAACGGCATGCTGGTGGTGCAAGCCACGCGACAGCTCACGTTTTCGCAGCAAACGCAGCTGATCAAGTTACGTGGTCTGGTGCGCCCAGAAGATGTGAGCGCGCAGAACCAGGTGCTATCGACCGCGATGACGGATCTGGAGCTTGAGGTTACGGGGAAGGGCGTAGTGAGCGATTCAACGTACAGGCAGAATCCGCTGGTTCGATGGCTCGAAAGAATTCTTGTCTTTTAGTCCAGATCGGAAGAGGGGTTTTCGCAAAGTGAACGGCGTAGACAAAGCGATAGCAGAGTTAGAAGTAGCGAAGCGCGGGAGACCGGCATACGGGTCGCAGCGCAGCGCCGATTGGGATGAAGGGCGGCAATGGGCATGGTTTGTCAGCTGGATGTTGATAGCGGCGGCGATCGCGATCACGGCTGGCCTGGCGCATAGCGAGGCGCCTGGTCGTCACGCGCGAGTGAAGGATGTGGCCACGGTTGAGGGCATTCGCGACAATCAGCTGGTTGGTTACGGCCTCGTAGTCGGACTACGCGGGACAGGGGACAGCTCGCAAACGGTTTTTCCGGCTCAGACATTGGTATCGGCGCTGGAGCGGATGGGGGTGACGGTTCCCCAGACGGGATCGAACAGCGCGAGCAACATGCAGGTCAAGAATATGGCGGCGGTCTTTGTAGTAGCGACGCTTCCGCCGTTCAGCCGGCCGGGTTTTCGGGTTGACGTGACGGCGTCGTCGGCTGGAGACGCCCGATCGCTGGAGGGCGGGATTCTGCTGATGACACCGCTCTATGGACCGGACGGACAGATCTACGCACAGGCCCAGGGCGCGTTGATTCTGGGAGGGTATATGAGCAGCGCCGGCGGGAGCAGCCGGCAACTGAATCATCCGACGACGGCGAGGATTCCGGGAGGCGGACAGGTGGAACGAGCCGTTCCGTTTGAGATGAAACAGCTGCGAACGGTAAATTTCATTTTGAACGAGGCTGACTTCCACACGGCGGAGGAGATGGCGCGGTCGATGAATGTGGCGATCGGAAAAGACAGGGCACACGCGGTGGATAGCAGGAGGATCGAGGTTGTGCCCGGGGAAGATGAAGATGTGCCTTCGCTGATCGACAAGATCGAAGGAACCGAGATCGAGGTGTACCCGAGGGCTCGGGTCATTGTGAACGAAAGAACCGGAACGGTGGTGATCGGAGGAACCGTGCGGCTGCTTCCGATCTCGATTCTTCAAGGAGGGCTGTCGGTCAACGTGGAATCAGAAGTTCAGGTTTCGCAACCGGCGCAATTATCGAGCGGGAGCACGCAGGTCGTCGAGCAGACCAGGGTCGAAGCACAAGACAAGCCGGTGAATCGAATCACGCTGAAGCCCGGTGCGACGGTCGAGGATCTGGTGCAGGAGCTGCAAAGGATAGGGGCGGGTTCGCGAGACGTGATTGCGATTCTGCAGGCGATGAAACAAGCAGGCGCTCTTGAAGCGGAACTGGAGGTTTTGTGATGCAAAGCGTGGCCGCAGTCGGCGGCAAATCGTCAACGGAGGCTGTGAAAGAGAGTCAAATGACGAAAGCGGCACATGAATTCGAAGCACAGATGATGAAGGAACTGATCGGGCCGGTTACAAGACTGAGCGACGGGGACGACGAAGCTGGGTCGGCAGGGGCTTTGACGGCATTTGCTGGAGAAGCACTGGGGCAATCGCTGAGCCGGGCAGGAAGCTTTGGCATTGCGGAGAGGCTCATCGCCACCCTCTCCCGAATCGGGACTGGCGGTACGCGCAGTTCTGTGCCGGGACACAGCGAGATTCTTGCAAAACATCCCTAAAGTGAGAAGGCCGCTGCGCCGATATGGTTTTCAAGGAGGATTGCATATGGAGATTCGGAACAATGCAGAGGCTCTGAAGGCGTTCCTCGGCGTTTCTTCCAGCGAATCGCTGAAAGGCGCGGCGGTCCGAAGATCTGAATCGGAAAAAAACAGTTCACCTCTGGCAGGCGACGCGGCCACGCTAAGCGGGGTTGGTGCGGCCATGCAGAGTGCTGCAGAAGAGGACGGCGTCCGCCTCGACAAAGTTGCCGCTGTGCAGCAGGCTCTGGCGGCGGGTACTTACAACGTTCCGTCCGCCAAAGTAGCGGAGAAGCTTGTGGAGACGATGCTGACTGCCGGAGTTGATGGAAAACGGTAAGAGACCCAGGCGGTAAGACAATGATCTCGGATGCGCAAATTCTGGCACTCACAGATGCGGTTCAGCAGGCCGAAAACGCGATGATCAAGTGCGATGCCGAGGCTCTGGAGCGAGTCGCAACAGGATGCGAAGATCTAGCGGATAACCCCGGCCCGGTGTTGCGCTGCGCAGTCATCGGGACGCAGCAGGCGCTGATTGAGGGTGTTCGATCTTTTGGCCTATTGCTAGCGCACGCCGAGGGAACACTGAGGTTACTCCGCACCTGCCAAAAAGGTCGCAGCGCTCAACTGGAATATTTGCCTATGGTCTCGCACGGAGAGTGAGGAGCCGAAGAGATGGGGTCGATCAACGCGGCGTTTTATCTCATCACAGGCGCACTCGAAGCAGATCAGTCTGCCCTGGATATCGTTGCGAACAATGTGGCAAACGCGAATACACCAGGGTACACGCGCGAAGTTCCCAACTGGAGAGAGAATATCCCGGTTGAGATTGCGGGAGTATCGTATGGCACTGGAGTCACCCAGACCGGGTCAACTTCGGTGCGCGATCGAGTGCTTGAAGAGCGACTTTCGCAGCAACAGCAGGCGCAGAGCGGATCATCAGCCAGACTGGCTGCGCTCGATTCTGTTCAGGCGCTTTTTACTCCGGCTTCGGGATCTTCGAGCTCGAGGGCAGGGGATATCGGGAGTGACATAACGGGATTTTTCAACTCATTCGCGTCTCTTGAGGCCAATCCGACGGATGCGTCCTTGCGAAGCCAGGTTCTGGCGACGGCACGATTGCTTGCCGGGGATATTTCGAATGCTGCAACGAGTTTAAACGCGCAGGCGACATCGCTCGATCAGCAAGTTGCCAGCATAACGAGCCAGGTGAATTCCCTTACAGCGGCGGTGGCACAGCTGAATTTGCAGATAGCGGGGAGTTCGCCGAGCGGGGATGCAGGGAGCCTCGAGGATGAGCGGCAGCTGGATCTTGCCAAGCTCTCACAACTGATAGGGATCAATCAGATCAGAACCGAGAACAATGGCATCTCTGTCACTACGGGGTCAGGCGAGATGCTGATCTCTGAGGGGAACAGCTACGCTCTGAGCGACGGCGCAGTGAACGGCGTTACGCACTTCTTTGTCGGAAACAGAGATATTACTGCCGGGCTTTCCGGGGGAGGGGGGCAGGTCGGTGGATTACTCACCGCTCGCGACCAGGACATCCCGAAAGTTCTCGGGAAGCTTGACGAGCTCGCGTATGACTTGTCGACGCAGGTGAATGCGCTGAACAACAGCGGCACCGACCTGAATGGAAATACGGGGTCAGGCGCCAGTCCGCTTTATATCTTCCTGGAGCCGACTACTGTGTCCGGCAGTGCAGAGAAGATGAGTGTTGTGATGAGCGATCCCTCGCTCGTTGCAGCAGCAGCTGCCGGCCAGGGGACTGGGGACAATGCAAACGCCAGAGCGCTGGCTGCCCTGGGGAACTCTTTGATCGTCTCGGGGCTTACGCCAACGGCCTTCTACTCAGATTTTGTGACGTCTCTTGGTGCGACAGTATCGGAGGTGCGCATCGAGAACACGGCTCAGAGCGCCTCTGTCACACAGCTGCAAACGGTGCGTAACGCACTGTCAAATGTGAACCTGAATGACGAGGCTGCCATGATGCAGCAGTTCGAGCGCAGCTTCCAGGCAGCTTCACAAATCTTCGCAATCTTAAACCGGATCATGGCTTCAGCCATCAACCTGGGCGTACAGACATCGGTCTCGTGAGCTGACAGTTGTACGGCCGAGTGAAGGGAGCGCGCGATGCGAGTGGATCCAACGTACGTAACGAACCTGGTTAGCGCACTCAATGACGCGACGGGCCTTGAGCAGCGGTTGAGCGCTCAGCTCGCGAGCGGCGCGCGTATCAGCGCAATCAGCGACGATCCAGCGGCGGCAGGCAGAAACGTTCTGATTCTGAATCAGATTCAAAGGGATGATGCGTTTACGCAGACATCGAGCCTTGTCACTGGACAATTGCAGGTGGCCGATTCCGCACTGGGAAGCGTAGTCGCTCAACTGACTCTGGCGATCTCGCTGGCAACGAGCGCCAACAATGGGACGAAGAACGCAAGCGATGTGAAGGCGATTGCAAATCAGCTGTCGGGCATTATGGGCGAAGTGGAGTCCCTGGCGAACAGCAATTATCAGGGTCAATATATTTTTGCCGGAGGCCAGACAAAGACTCAGCCATTTTCTACTTCGACTGCGACATCGCCTGCTGTTACCACGTATGCGGGGGACGGCAATATCAATTATCTGGATACGCCAAATGGTCAAAAGATTCAGCTGAACGTACCGGGAGACCAGATCTTCTTAGGGGCAAGCAGCGTTTTTGTGGTGCTCAACAGGATGATCGCTGAGTTTCTAGCGGGAGCTGCGGGCACGTCGCAAGCTATCCAGGATACGGAGTCGTTGACGGAGGCTCTCAACTACATCTCGCAGCAGCGCGTGTTGATCGACAACTCGATCACGCAGCTTTCAGCCGCAGGCGAAGCAGTCACGAATGAGAAGACGCAGTTATTGGCCGCGCAGACGGACCTGATGCAGGCAGACCTGCCCACAATTGCAACGCAGCTGTCGTTGGCGAAGACTCAGCAGACGGCTCTTGAATCCGTGATCGTACAACTGGGATCGGGTAGTTTGTTCGACAAGCTTCAGTAGGTCCATCGGCTCGGTTATCACGAGAGCATCCAGATCCTCAATTAGATGAGCACTCAAGGGTTTGCCATGTATTCTTGTCGAGCCGAGTCTAGCGCTCGCCGACCCAAACATGGCCTTAGTTCGTATTCATCGCATCGCGTCTTGCTCTCTATTCATCGCTTTAGCTTCCAGCCTTTGCTGCTTTGCGCAGGCGCGTACAGACTGGCCGGTGTACAACGGCGGCCTGGATGGCGACCACTATTCGCCTCTCAAGCAAATCACGCGTGAAAACGTGCAGCAGCTTCAGAAGGCCTGGACTTACGATACGGGAGAGAAAGGGGGCATTCAGACCAACCCTCTCGTCGTTGGCCGCACGCTATACGGATACACGCCCAAGGACGAAGTGATTGCGCTGGATGCAGCCACGGGCAAGCTGAAGTGGAAGTTTGATTCGGGCATCGTGGCGGGGCAGCCTGCTCGAGGCGTCGTGTACTGGAATGATGGACAGCGCGGCAGAATCTATGCGGGGGTAATGAACTTCCTCTACTGCCTGGATGCCGAGACGGGGAACCTGATCAACAGCTTTGGCGAGAGCGGGCATGTGGATCTTCGCAGGGGGTTGGTGATTCCCGGAGCGAAAAGTGACTTCAGCGCCTTGTCGATCGCACTTACGACGCCCGGCGTGATCTACAAAGACCTGATCATTGTGGGGGGCCGCAATCCTGAAGCGAAACCATCGCCGCCGGGATACATACAAGCCGTTGATTTGCGCAGCGGACAAGTTCGCTGGACATTTCACACGATTCCCGTTCCCGGCGAACCCGGATATGAGACCTGGCCGAAGGATGCGTACAAGGATTCCGGAGCGGCGAATAACTGGTCGGGAATGGCTCTCGATACCGAGCATGGAATTGTCTATGTTCCAACCGGCTCTGCGGTGATGGATTTTTACGGTGGGGATCGAGTGGGCGACGACTTGTATGCCAACACCCTGCTAGCTCTCGATGCGAATACCGGCAAGCGGATATGGCATTTCCAGGGAGTGCATCACGACATCTGGGATCGAGATTTTCCGTCGCATCCCGCGCTTTTCACAATCGAAAAAGATGGCAAGCGGATTGATGCGCTCGCACAGACGACGAAACAGGGTTATCTCTACCTCTTCAACCGCATAAACGGAGAGCCGCTGTTTCCGATCCACGAGCACCCTTACCCGAAGAGCGATGTACCGGGTGAAGTGACGGCGCCGACTCAGCCGAAGCCGGATTTACCTGAACCTTATTCGCGGCAGGAGCTGAATGAGAACATGCTCACAACGCGCACGCCGGCTGCGCATGACTGGGCAGTGAAAACTTTCCACACATTTCGCAATGGCGGACAGTTTTATCCATTCGCGGTTGGGCAACAGACTGTGATCTTTCCGGGTTTTGACGGCGGCGCGGAATGGGGCGGACCGGCGATCGACCCGGTGAAGAATGTCATCTACATCAACGAAACTGAGATGGTGTGGACTGGCGCAATTGCACCTAGCAGCGCACATAGTCCCGGTGAGGCGCTTTATCAGAGTCAGTGTGCGATGTGCCATGGGGTTGACAGGGCCGGATCACCGCCCGCGTTTCCATCTCTCGTGAACGTGACCAACCGGGTGCCTAACGAGAAGATTGTGTCCACGATCCAGCACGGCGCAGGACGGATGCCTTCTTTTCCAAACATCCAAGGCGACCATCTGGAGTCGTTGCTCGCATATCTGCGAAATGCGGGAGCTGCCGCGCCTCCGCGTGAATTAGAAGCCGCTCCAGCACCGCAGCATGCACAGGCTGCGGCAGGCGATCCGGCGGGAGCAAAGGTCTTTGCAGCGCAATGCGCGGTTTGCCACGGAGAAAAACTGGAGGGCATACAGCCGGCGCCGGGGCTTGTTGGCATCGGCTCACGGATGAATGTTGCACAGGTGTCAGAGATCGTCCAGAAGGGAAAGGGCGACATGCCGCCTGCGGACGCCAAGGGCGCGGACCTTGATGCTTTGCTGCGATTCCTGGAAGTTGGAACCACCGTCAAGAAGCAGGACGCGAATCCAGACGAGTTTTCGAATTCCTATATCTTCAGCGGGTATCGCAAGTTCCTCGATCCGGACGGCTATCCTGCAATATCGCCGCCGTGGGGAACGTTGAATGCGATTGATTTGAAGACGGGCAAGTATCTGTGGAAGGTGCCGCTCGGAGAATATCCCGCGCTGGCAAAGCAGGGAATGGCCAACACTGGAAGCGAAAATTATGGCGGCCCAGTCGTCACTGCAAGCGGGCTGCTCTTCATCGGGGCAACTGTTTACGATCACAAACTGCGGGCTTTCGACACGTTGACAGGGAAGGTGCTTTGGGAGACCGAGCTGCCTTTTTCCGGTGTCGCTACACCTGCTACTTACGCTGTGGACGGACGGCAGTATGTTGTAATCGCAGCCAGCGGAGCGCGAACTCCGAACGATCCTCAAGGTGGCATGTACATCGCGTTCGCACTGCCGGCAGATACCGCCAAAGCGCACTGATTTTCAGGCTGACCATCGGCGCAGGCCGATGCTAGACTCCAACAACACTCGGATGATTCTGAAACAGTACTATCTCGGTTGTCTGGCGCACGCCTCATACCTTCTGGGAGATGAGGGAAGTGGGACTGCGGTGATTGTCGATCCGCAGCGGGATGTTCACCAATACGTTGTCGACGCTGAGAAGTTCGGCTTGAAGATCCGACACGTTTTTCTCACGCATTTCCATGCGGACTTTCTGGCAGGACATTTGGAGTTACGAGATGCGTGCGGTGCGACCATTCATCTTGGATCGCGCGCTGAAGCAGAGTATGCGTTTCTGCCGATGGAAGATGGCGACGTTCTCGGGTTTCCTGGAATGCGTCTTCAGGTGCTGCACACGCCGGGGCACACGTATGAGTCGATCTCAATTCTCGTTTTCGATCTGGCGAAGAGCAAGACGGAGCCCTATGCCGTGCTGACGGGCGACACGCTCTTTATTGGAGATGTAGGTCGGCCGGATCTGAGAGCTTCGCTGGGATGGACTGCGAATGAACTGGGCGGTTATCTCTACGACTCATTGCATACGAAACTTCTGCCGCTGCCTGATTCAGTTCTGGTATACCCGGCGCACGGCGCGGGATCGCTGTGCGGCAAGAAGCTTTCGTCTGACACGGTGTCGAGCCTGGGCGATCAGAGGCGGTTCAACTATGCGCTGAAGCCGATGACGAAAGAGGAATTCATCAGGCTGGTTACGGCGGACCAGCCAGACGCTCCGCCTTATTTCACCTATGATGCAGTGCTGAATACGCGAGAACGCGCGACGCTGGACAAACGTCTCGAAGAAGCACTGAGGCCCGTGGAACTCGAAGAGGTGTTGGCGCTGGGAGATCGCGGTGCGCAGATTCTTGATGTTCGTGAGCCTGCAGAATACGCGAAAGGACATCTTGCAGGGAGCATCAATATAGGGCTTGGCGGGCAGTATGCAACATGGGCTGGAACAGTTCTCGACCGCTCTAAGCCGATCGTCATCATTTCAGAGCCGGGGCGAGAATATGAGGCCGCAGTTCGTCTGGGTCGCATCGGTTTCGATCATGTGATGGGATTTCTGAGTGGCGGCATGGCTGCCCTGGCGGAGAGGCCGGACCTGGTGTGGCCGACAGAACGTACTGGAGTGCTCATCGCGGCCGAGGAACTGGAATCTGCCGAGCCACCATTCGTTCTCGACGTTCGCAATCCGATGGAATGGGAAGGGAAGCACATTCAATCGAGCGTCAATATTCCTTTGAATCATCTGCAGGAGAGAATCGCAGAGGTTCCATGCAATCGCAGGATCGCTGTGCATTGCGCGGGCGGATACAGGTCGTCGATTGCGGTCAGCATTCTGCACCAACACGGCATTACCAACCTGATCGAGATAGCGGGAGGGCTTGCAGCGTGGGAGGCCGCGGGGCTTCCGGTTGTATCCGGGGTTCACCATACGGCCTGAGATGTTTTTCGGATTATCGCTTTTTCTTCGCCTATTGACGTGGGAATAGGGTATGCTGTCCATCGCAGCAAGGAGATCGCACGATGGATATTCAAAACGAACTTATCGCCGAGTACGAGCGAGAGACAGCGAATACTCGCAAAATGCTGGAAGCCATCCCGGAAGATGCAGACTTCAACTGGCAGCCCCACAGCAAATCGATGAAGCTCGGAAAGCTGGCGGGGCACGTATCGGATACAAACGGCGACTGGGCTCTGCATACGCTAACTCGCGATCGACTGGATTGGAATCCAGAGATGAACTCCGCAGATCCGGCGAATCGGCAAGAGGTCCTAGACCGATTCGAGAAGCAGGTAGCGGAAGTGAAGCCTGCACTGGCGGCAATGACGGCAGAGAAGTGGGACTCGAATTGGAAATTTGTTGCCGGAGATCAGACATGGATCGACGACAGCAAGTACAGCGTTTGGCGGACATGGGTGATGAACCATCTTGTCCATCACCGCTCGCAGCTGGGTGTATATCTGCGGATGCTCGATAAGAAAATTCCGGGCACGTATGGGCCTTCGGCGGACGAGATGTAGATCGTGGGAGTCGGAAATCGGATCGCAGACGGAGAGGGGCGTAGAGCCGTATCTGAGGTGAACAAGTAGATGAGCAATTGCTTCATCTATGCTGTTGCCATGAGCTTTATGTTTCCAAAGGTGTATCCGATTCTGGATTCTTCAGTGATTCCGGCGACTGGAAGAGCTGAGTTTTTGAAGACACTGGGATCCGCGCTTGCTGCTGCCGGCGTGACTCTGATGGAGTATCGCAACAAGAGTGGTTCGAATGCGGAGATCCTCGCAGATGCCGCTATCCTGCGCAGCTCGATGCCGGGTGGGCAGGTGAAGTTGATTCTTGATGATCGAGCCGATCTTGTTGATCAATCGCAATTTGATGGCGTTCATGTCGATGCTGGAGATCTGTCGCCCGCGCAGGCGCGACGGTTGTTAGGGCAGGACCGGATTGTGGGAACGTTCGCTGGGAGTGACGAACTTCTGCCGGGAGTTCTCGACGCTCCCGCCGACTACTTTGCGATTGGGCCGGTGTTCGAAACGCGAACCAAACATACAGAGAAGAAACCGATTGGTGTTGAGGGCGTGCGCCGTTTGCGACAGCAGGCTGGGCCGAATGCGGTGCTGAGTGCTGCAGCGGGCATTACGTTCGAAACCGCGGAGATGGTTCTCGACGCGGGGGCAACGATGGTGGCCGTTTCTGAGGCTATCTTCCGGACGAGCGATCCTGCGGCGGAATTTGCGCGATGGAAGAGGGCTCTCGGCTAACGGCTAAGATTGGGCAAGACAATCGACTCTAATTCGGATAAAACAAGCGCAGTGGCGACTCCCGAACTCTCTACCTCCAAGAATCAGACCTCTTCCCCGCATCAAGCGCCAGCCATGGTTCAGACGCTGGGCCTGTTCAGTTCCACGGCGCTGGTAGCCGGCTCGATGATCGGCTCGGGGATATTTCTCGTCAACGCCGATATTGCGAGAACGACAAATTCCCCCGCGCTGGTGGTGGGAGCGTGGGTTGTGACCGGAATCCTGACCATGATCGGCGCATTGAGCTACGGCGAGCTGGCGGCGATGATGCCAAAGGCGGGCGGCCAGTATGTCTACCTGAGGGAGGCACTGGGTCCGATGTGGGGGTTCCTGTATGGATGGACCCTTTTCATGGTGATCCAGACAGGGACGATTGCCGCGGTGTGCGTGGCGTTCGGCAAGTTTCTTGGTGTTTTCTTCCCGACGATTTCTACGACGCATTGGCTGTGGCATATCGCTCACGTGCCCAAGATCCATATCGGTCCGATGGTCCTGGGCAACATGGATATCGGCGTGAATACGGCGAATTTTACCGGCATTCTCATTGTGTTTCTTCTGGCCGTTGTGAACATGTTCGGCGTGAAGCTGGGCGCGATGATCCAGAATATTTTCACATCAGCCAAAGCGCTTTCGATGGCAGGGCTGATCCTGCTCACCCTGACGGTCGGGCGCAATGCGACTGCGATGGCAGCGGACTTCGGCTATCACTTGAGCGAGTTCTGGAAGAACGCGAGCTGGAGCTCGCTGCATCCGGTCCAGGTTGGCGAAGGCGGTCCGATTGTTCTGGTCAATCTGTTTGTGGTGCTCGCGGTCGTACAAGTGGGCTCGCTGTTTTCGTCGGATGCATGGAACAACATCACGTTTACCGCGGGAGAGGTGAAGAATCCGCGGCGAAATATTCCGCTGTCGCTTGTCCTGGGAACGGGGTTCGTCACGGCGGTATACATCCTGGCTACGATCGGCTACCTGATGGTGCTGCCGATGCATGGCGACCCGCACGGGGCGACAGCACTGGCGCGCGGAATTCAGTATGCAGCCGAAGACCGCGTTGGCACAGCAGCCCTTGAGGTCGTATTTCATTCAAGCGGTGCTTACCTGATGGCGGCGGCCATCATGATTTCGACTTTTGGTTGCGCTAATGGATTGTCGCTGGCGGGCGCGCGAGTGTATTACGCGATGAGCCAGGACGGATTGTTCTTCAAGTCGGTTGGGAAGTTGAATGAGAAGTACAAGACTCCTGCGACCGGACTGATCGTGCAGGCCTGCTGGACTGCGCTGCTGTGTGTCTCGGGATCGTACAGCCAGTTGCTCGATTACATCATCTTCGCGGCACTGGTTTTTTATATGCTGACGATCCTTGGGCTGTTCGTGCTGCGCGTTAAGCAGCCGAATGCCAATCGTCCGTATAAGGCTTTGGGATATCCCGTGCTTCCCGCGCTGTACATCGTGATGGCCAGCTGGATATGCCTTGTGCTGCTGCGGTACAAACCGCAATACACCTGGCCAGGACTGGGGATTGTGGTGCTCGGGATTCCGGTTTATTTCTTGTGGTCTCGGAGCTCTGTGAAGGACAATGGTCGAGCCTGACTTTCCTGCAATGACGAAAATGCATCGGGGTTCAAGTCTTACGACTTGTTCTCCCCCAGCGCAAAGAATCGAAGCTAGAGGAGAAGCAAGAGACCGTCCCCCAGGGGCTAAAGCCCCGTTTTTGGCCGGACCAGTACGGCACGACTAAAGTCGTGCCCCTTCAAGACGCCGGTAAAAAAAACGGCCTTCGCGAGGAAGGCCGTTTCGCAAAACTCTACACCGATTTCTGATCAGGCAGTCGTCTTGGCGCAGAATTCATCGAATGCGCGGATCAATTCGCCGGCGATCTGCTGGGCAGTCGACTGCTCGATGACAAAACGCTGCATGAGATAGACCAGCTTTCCGTCGCGCATGATGGCGATTGCGGGAGAAGTGGGGGGATTGCCTTCGAAGTAGCCTCGGGCGCGTTCGGTTGCTTCCCGATCCTGGCCAGCGAAGACTGTGATCTTGCGATCTGGTTGATTGGCAGTGTTGCTGAGGGCCAGCCTGACGCCAGGGCGCATTTTGCCGGCAGCACATCCGCAGATGGAGTTGACCACGACGAGAGTGGTTCCAGGCTGCTTCACAGCAGCGTCAACCTCATCGGCGGTGCGAGTTTCAGAGATGCCCGCGCGAACCAACTCTTCGCGCATGGGAATAACCATCAGTTCTGGGTACATGTAACCTCCGGCAGACTTATGACCGCCTGTCACCATTCTACCGAAAAGTTCGATTACGGCTCTGTTGTAACCTTGCTTCAGTGCGCATTGAAGAAAACAGGGAACTTGCACCGCTGACAACGTTCGGCGTGGGCGGGCCTGCGCGCTGGTTTGTGAAGGCCGCGGAAGAAGCGGATGTGATCGAGGCTGTTGAGTGGGCTCATCGACAAAGGGCTTCGCTTTTCATCCTTGGCGGCGGCAGCAACCTTCTCGTCTCCGACGATGGATTCGATGGACTGGTGTTGCAGATTGCCCTGAAGGGGATACGCGGTCGATTAACGCCGGACTCGGCAAATTGCCTCTATGAAGTGGGAGCCGGCGAAGACTGGGACGCTTTCGTCCAACGGACAGTTGAAGAGAATTGTGCCGGTATAGAGTGCCTTGCCGGGATTCCGGGAACGGTTGGTGGAACTCCGGTTCAAAATGTCGGGGCCTACGGGGAGGAGGTTTCGAGCACCATTCAGTCTGTCCGGGCGTATGACACGGATCGAAAGCAGATCGTGGAGCTGGGAGCAGGGGAGTGCGGTTTCAGCTACCGCAGCAGCCGTTTCAATTCCTCGGATAGAGGACGATTTGTCGTGCTCTCGGTTGTATACCGACTGGCGCGAGGTGGATCTCCCACTTTGAAATACGCTGACCTGCAACGCGTATTTACGCCTGGCTACGTTCCTTCGCTCAATGAAGTGGCAGGCGCTGTCCGTCAGATTCGCCAATCCAAAGGCATGCTTCTGGTCGAAGGCGATCCCGATTGCCGCAGCGCGGGCAGTTTCTTCAAGAACCCGATCATCAGCCGGGAGATAGCGGCAGCCATTAGTCAGACTGCTGGATCTGAGCCGCCGAGATTTTCCGCAGGAGCTGATCTGCCTGAAAAGGTCAAACTTCCGGCAGCATGGCTTATTGAGCAGGCTGGTTTCGCTCGGGGCTATCGGCTGGGCCGAGCCGGAATCTCATCGAAACATACGCTTGCGCTTGTGAACCTCGGAGGAGCCAGGGCTTCAGAGATTGTTGCGCTGGCCAATGAGATTCGCTCGGCAGTTTCCAGCAAGTTCTCTGTTGAACTCGAGATGGAACCGGTGATGCTGGGTTTTTGATGGAGGGAATCAGGAGCCGTTTCCTGCGATGCCGGCGCGATTTCTAGCTCTGTTAGGCTAAGAGCAAGGCATGAACGACAACCTGCACACTCTGCGGTGTTTTGGGTGCGGTGCGCGCGTACCGGGAGCGGAGGCGCGGCCAGACTTCCGCTGTTCGCAATGCGGCGACCTTTTCGAAGTCGAATATGCGGGCTGGGGGCAGCGATCCGGGCCGGACCGGCCTAACCCCGGCGCATTAAAGTGGCTCTGGCGCGAGAGGCGATGCTCCGGCGAGGCCCTCGATCAGAGCGGAGTTTGGCGATTCCGCGAGCTCCTTCCGATCCTGGACAACTTCGGCAATGCGGTAAGCCTGCACGAGGGCAACACTCCGCTGTACAAGCTGAGGGGTGCTGCGAAGTCTCTCGGGATCGATCAGCTCTTTGCGAAGCACCAAGGGATGAACCCGACAGGATCATTCAAAGATACTGGAATGACTGCTGCGCTTAGTGTTGCGCGAGAACGCGGCTTTCAATGGGTGGCGTGCGCTTCGACCGGAAATACTTCTGCCGCGATGGCAGCCTACGCTGCACGGGCAGGACTTAGGAGCCTTGTTCTTATTCCTGAAGGGAAGATTGCGTGGGGCAAGCTTTCGCAGGCGATGGATTATGGCGCAGTTACTTGCCAGCTTGCAACGGACTTCGATGGATGTGTACGAGTGCTGACTGAAACCGTGAAGCAGGCATCGATATACCTTCTGAACTCTGTGAATCCCTACAGGCTCGAAGGGCAGAAGACTCCCGCATTTGAGATTGCAGAGGCGTTCGATTGGACGGTTCCAGATCATCTCATCGTTCCTGGCGGCAACCTGGCGAACAGCTCGGCGCTTGGGAAAGGATTCCGTGAGCTGAAGGAACTTGGATTGGTTGCGCGAATGCCGAGGATTTCGGTTATTCAGGCAGAAGGAGCCAATCCTCTGGTGCGTGCATTCTCAGAAAACAATGGCGAGAAGATGCAGCCGGTGGAGGCTCAGACACGCGCCACTGCGATTCGTATCGGCAATCCAGCTTCGTGGCGGAAGGCTGCCAAGGTGATTCGCGATACGGGTGGATGGTGCCTAGACGTTTCAGAGGCGGAGATTGCTGTTGCCAAGGCCGAGATTGGCGCAGAAGGGCTGGGCTGTGAGCCGGCCTCAGCGGTCACGCTTGCAGGACTCAAGAAGCTGTGTGCCCGAGGGAAAATCGCGCCGAATGAGACTGTGGTTCTTCTGCTGACGGGGCACACGCTGAAAGACGCTGACTACACGATCAACTTTCACAGAGGTTCGCTGCTGACAGAGCAGGAATTGCAGGGTAGTGAAACCGCGATCAACCCGCTCAAGCGCGACGCTCTAGTCGTGGAGCCCACGGCACAAGCAGTGCTGGCAAGGCTGAAGGGGTTTGGCGGATGACGGAAACTCCATTCAGGCTGCGGCTGCCTGCGACGTCGGCAAATCTTGGTTCGGGATTCGATACGGCAGCGGTGGCGCTCGATTTTTATCTCGAAGTAGAAGCAGAGCCGAGCAGAGAGTTTTCGATCCATGCAATTGGCAGTGATAGCGATATCTGCTCGAAGCTGGATTGCAATCTGATTCTGGACACGTACTGTCGTTTGCTGGAGTGCGCGGGTGTAAGCATTCAGCCACTCGCGATCAGGATGAATAACGAGATTCCATTAGGAATGGGTTGTGGATCGTCGGCGGCGGGAAGGCTTGCGGCGATTGCATTGGCGGTTCATTTCGGGAACCTGGGATGGAATAGCGAGCGCATTCTCGAGGAGGCCTGCGCACTCGAAGGGCATCCTGACAATGCGGCTGCATGCTGGCTGGGTGGATTTGTGGCAGCTGCGATGGAGGGCGGGTCCGTCTACGCGGCTCGCGTTGAACCGCCACCGGCGTGGCGCGCGATTATCGTGCTTCCAAGGAAGTCATTGGCAACCAGCGCAGCGCGGGCAATTCTGCCATCAAGCTATTCGAGCGCCGAAGTTGTGGCAAATCTTCAGTCGGTTTCCATGCTTGGGTTGGCATTTGCCCAGGGTCGCGGCGACCTTCTGGCCACAGCAATGCGAGACCGGATCCACCAGCCGTACCGGTCGGAGCTGTGTCCGCTGCTGCCGGAGCTACTGCCGCTCGCCGGGCGGGGAGGGGTTCTTGGCGTTGCATTAAGTGGCGCAGGGCCGGCGGTTCTGGTAGTTGTCCGCTCAGAATCGGAAGTGGCAAGCGCACGGGACCTGATTGCTGGAGCAACTGCGAATCATGATGCCCAATTGCTCGTAAGCCGCTTTGCGAATTCTGGCGGCGGGGGCGAGTGTTGATTAGCGTGCATGGGTGAAGTTTGGCAAGAGGGCGAGCGTGGCCACTATCTTGTTCACTCACCAGTCAACTCCCTCGCAAGCGCGGTAACGGTGAGGTAAATCACTTCACTACGATTACTCTATCGATTACCTAAGTTTCCTTGATCTTGCAAAGAAGACAACCTACATTCGCAGCGTGGGCAGTTCTGGGGGAGGGCTGCTCTAGCGCCCGTGATCCGAAAACGGATCCGGGCGCTTCTAATTTTGCCGGCAGACTCAGCACGGCGAACCTGGTGACTTTCCCCTCAGTATGGAATGCGTACCTGCAACGGCAAGATAGTGCCAGTTGCGACTAATCTGACCTATCAGGCATCCTATAGAGGCGGATCAGTTAGTCCGGGCCAGCAAATGCTAGCCGGATACAAGGAGAATCATGGCAGGTGCGGGAGTTTTAGAAGTAAGCGATGCAACATTCGAGCAAGAGGTGCTCAAGAGCGAGCAGCCGGTGCTGGTGGACTTCTGGGCTGTGTGGTGCGGGCCTTGCAGGGCGATCGCACCCATCGTCGATGGTGTAGCAGAGACCTACGCGGGCAAGCTAAAGGTAGCGAAGGTGGATGTGGACCACAACGCTGCCACTCCGTCTCGCTACGGGATCCGGGGCATCCCCGCACTCCTGTTCTTCAAGGGCGGTAAGGTTGCTGACCAGGTGGTTGGGTACGCTCCCCAGAACGTTATCGAAGAGAAGGTCCAACGCCTTCTCGCTTAAGTGCACTTCAGAATAGATGAAGCCCGGCTCAGAGCCGGGCTTTTCTGCGTGCATCTCGCGTCACTAGTATTTTCGAAGGACACCTAAGACCCGGCCCTGGATAGCGACCTGGGCCGCGGGCACGAAGATGGGTTCCATCTCGGTGTTTGCGGGCTGCAGACGGACCATGTGGCCTTCGGCGTAGAAGCGCTTCAGAGTGGTCTCAGAGCCGTGTACAAGCGCCACGACAATTTCGCCCTGGCGGGCGGTCCGGGCGCGCTCAACCAGCACATAGTCGCCATTGATAATGTGCTCATCACGCATAGAGTCGCCCCTTACTTCGAGGGCAAAGACGTCTTTGTTCCCGACCACGTCGCGCAGCGAGATTGTTTCAAGGTTCTCGGCCGTCTCCACCGGCAGACCGGCAGCAATCCTGCCAGCCAAGGGGAGGCGATCGCTGGATCTGTTCTTGGCTCCCGGAGGAAGAATGTCGATGGAGCGACTCCGGTTGTGCACCCGGTCGAGAAGGCCTTTTTTTTCAAGGTTTGTGATGTGCTTGTGAACGGTGGCCAGGCTTTTAAGTCCCATTGCGCGAGCAATCTCTTCAAAAGACGGAGAGTAGCCGTTACGAGCCACGAATGAGCCGAGAAAATCGATGATTTCTTTTTGCCTTCGCGTGACAGCCATGGGTCGGATTATAGCGAAGAAAAAGCGAATTGCAATGGCTACTTTTTCCCTTTTCTTCTTCTGCCGTACCCGGAATGCCAACCCACAAAAACTATCGCGAATTGTTTCGGTGCCGATTAGGCATATAGAGGCTGGGTGCTGAGGGCATGATCACGTTGAAGCGCTACCTGGATCAAAGCACGTATCGAGACACGTGTCAGGAATCGGAATACGGCCTATCAGAGACCATCCTGAAAGCGTACTGTGCCGGCCTGACTCAAATGGGCGAATGCGGGGTCGATGCATGCCCGGATCTGGCTCCTGAATTCTCCAGAGGACTGAAACGCATTGTCGAGTCTCTGGGGCCATTGCCGGCGAAGGATTCCGTGATTGCATCTGAGGATGCGGTTCGAGAGCTTCTGCGTGGGTGGGGTAAGCAGGTGTCGAGCCACTACGATCAGAAAGCGAGCGATGTGAAGGACCTGCTGCTGGTGATGACACGAACGGCAGAGTCACTCGGCAATAAGGATGAACGAGTGGCGCGGCAGATCGACGGAGTGAGTCAGCAGCTGAAGTCCATCGTGAATTTGAATGACGTGAGCCGCATTCGAGCGTCGGTGGAGGCCAGCGCGCGGGAGCTGAGGGAGTCACTGAGCAAGATGACCGCCGAAGGGAAGGCGCTGGTCGAACATCTTCGTGCAGAGGTATCGACCTATCAGACGAAATTGGAGAAGGCTGAACGTATTTCTTCGTGTGACGCTCTGACAGGCCTCGGTAGCCGTCACTGGATCGAGTCTCGGATTCAGGAGAGGATTGTTGCGGGATCGCATTTTTCGATTGTGCTGATAGACATCGAGAGCTTTCACACGGTGGTGGAGACCTACGGAAATCTGGTTGGTGATCTTCTGCTGAAGGAATTCGCACGAGAGCTTCGGTCATCCTGCAGGTTCACTGACATTGTGGGGCGCTGGGGGAGCGATGAGTTCGTGATCCTGATGGATGATGCCGGCGCTGAGAACCGGCCTCAGGTAGAACGGCTTCGCTCATCGGTTTCCAGGCGATATCACGTACCGGGCAGAACCGGTTACGTGAATGTATCTCTGGCGGTCACAACGGGGATAGCGGAGTGTCGGGGGGGAGAAGATGTGCAGGAACTGATTGGCCGTGCAGACCAGGATCTGTGCCGAGATAAAGCTCTCAGGGTGCGTGAGAAGAGTGCCTAGGGCCATCGAGCCCCAGGAACACAGCGCGAGGGTACCTCACTGTGTTCGCCGTCACTACCCGCCGTTCGTTGCGTCAGTTCAGGAATGCTGATCTTGGCTTTTCCATGCTGACAAGTCTCCAGCATTTTCATCTGCTTCCCGATTGAGTTTCGCTTCGCTTCGCGCGATTGTTGAAGGGTGTCACAACTCGTGACGCATCGACCAACACTCTGCGATTGGGCTCTTGCTCAAGATGAAAGCGAAGAAGCGAAATGAGAATCTTGATAGCCGAAGATGACTCCGCGCTGGGAATGTTTCTGCAGCGCGGCTTTGAGGCAGATGGCTATCGAGCGCAGGTTGTGTCGGACGGCGCAGCCGCTGTGGAGAGCTTCCGAAATCAAAGTCCCGATTTGACGATTCTGGATCTGAACCTGCCCGTGATGGACGGGGAAACCGCACTTCATGAAATGCGCCAGATCGATCCAGACCTGCCGATCGTGATTTTGACCGGGCGACTGGATTTGGCGAGCCGTGTGCGGTGCCTTGAGCGCGGGGCTGACGACCTGGTGGTGAAGCCGTTCAGCTTTGTCGAACTGCGCGCGCGCTGCAAGGCTCTGTTCAGGCGAAAAGCTTGTACCAACATGGTGCTGCGAAGCGGCGACCTGGAAATGAATCGAGTTGATCGGTCGGTGAAGCGCGGCGGTGAGAACGTCACGCTGACAAACACGGAATTCGCGCTGCTCGAACAGCTGATGCTGAATCGGGGCAGCTGTCTTTCGAGAACGGAACTTCTTCAAAGCGTCTGGAAGTTGGAATCGATGCAGACGACAAACATCGTTGACGTCTATGTGAATTACCTTCGACGGAAGCTGGACGACCGTCCGCCGGGCTCGGTGATCCGCACTCTGCATGGAAAGGGCTACATGATTCCACTTGCACTTTCGAGTGAATCAACTGTTCCAGGCGCCGATTGACGAATGCCAGCTGTTAAGCGAAAGGACGATAGGAAATGGCAGCTTCAGCACAATCACCAATAAGGGGACAGCTCAAGCCGCGAACGGCGGTGGTTGCGAGCGCCGACAGCTCTTTCCGGCAGAGCGTGAGTACGGTCCTTACCCGGCTACGCTGGCAGGTTCGCGAGGCGCAGGGAGGGGCGCAGGCATGGGGAGAGGTTATGGACATCCAGCCTCAGACGATCATTGTTGATTCCTGGCTTCCGGACCTGGACGTTCAAGAATTTCTGCGCGAATTTCATGCGTCATTTCCGGGAATCGACATTGTGAGGAACGACCTTCGGCCGTTCGAAGGAACGGTGCCGAGCCCATACCGGCAAGAAGTTCTTTACGCTTTGAATCACGTCGAACAGGCTGATACAGCAGCCTGGAACGCAGCACCCTCCATGCAGGAGCCAAGAGGCCGAACAAACTATGCGCCCACTTTGCCCGCGCGCCCGGCGACCAGTGCTGGCAAAGACATTGCCGTCACCGTCACGTCACCGGTGCGAAATCAGGAGGTAACCGTTGTTGATCCGACACTCAAGAAGGCGCCGGTGTCGGTGCGAATCCCAGAACTTGTTGGCGATTCGGCCGCAATGCTTGAAGTCAGCCGGCGCATCCGTCGGGTTGCGCCGCTGGATGCTTTCGTCCTGATCGAAGGTCCAACCGGGTCGGGCAAAGAGGTTGTTGCCACCGCGCTTCACCGTATGTCATCTCGGAGCAGCAAGCCCTTCATTGCAATTAACTGCGCGGCAATTCCGGAAGCACTGCTGGAGGCGGAGCTGTTCGGCCACACGCGTGGCGCCTTCACAGGAGCAGTGCAGGGAAGGACGGGCCGCATCGAGGCAGCCAATGGCGGGACGCTGTTCCTCGATGAAGTTGGCGAGTTGCCACTCGGCCTTCAGGCAAAGCTTCTGCGTTTTGTGGAAAGCGGAGAGTTGCAGAGGGTAGGCGACAACGAAACAGTCAGAGTGGACGTGCGGATCATCGCGGCAACGCATCAGCGCCTCGGCCTGCTCTCAAAATCCGGTGGGTTCCGCGCGGATCTATATTACCGGCTTGCGGTTTTCTTGATTCGCACTCCTGCACTCTCGGAGAGGCCCGAAGATCTGCAGCCGCTCGTGGCCCGATTTCTGGAGAAGCTGGGCAAGAGCTCGCCTGTCAAGCAAATCAGTGATGGCGCAATGGATCTCCTCAAGGCACATTCCTGGCCGGGCAACGTTCGGGAACTACAGCACGTCCTGGAGCGCGCGGCCATCCTTGCGGGAGATGAACCAGTTCTCACAGCCGCGGAAATCGATTTCGGCGACTCCGCTGACTGATCGCAAGACGCCAGGGCGCGCAAGGGAGAGGGCATCATGCATGTCGAAACCAGGTTGGCTGAGCAGCTGGCGCGCTACCTTGATCTCTCTGTAGACGAGACCAAGCTAACGGCAGCGAACATGGCGAATGTCGATACTCCAGGGTATCGAACAATGGGATTCGACTTCGAAACAGAGATGAGAGGGGCCCTAGCGGCCAATGTCCGTGACCAAGCCAATCGCACGGACGTGCATGAGATCGATGGCCTGGTCTCCCGTCCGGATGGCAACAATGTCTCCATGGATCGAGAAAGCCTGCATCTCGCCGCAGCGCAATTAAGGTTCCGAACCGGAGTTGCACTGCTGCGCCTTGAGAACCAGCGGGTAATGGAGGCGATCCATGCTGACAAATAAGCAGGAGAAATGACGATGAATCTCTTCGGTCTTATGGATACGTCGGGGTCGGCTATGCAAGCGGAACGAATACGCGCCGAAGTCGTTGCAGCAAACATGGCGAACGCGGAGAGCACTCGAACGGAAACAGGCGGACCTTACAGGCGACAACATGTTGTCTTCGCCGCTAACAGGGGCTTTGAAGAAGTGATGAGCAAAGCCGGAGCGAGAACGCCAGTTCCACGTGACCTGGACCCTGTGGGAGGAGTGCACGTGGCACAGGTAATCGAGGATACCTCGCCGGCGGTGAAACGCTATGATCCCGGCCATCCAGATGCGTCGGCTGACGGGTATGTGTCTTACCCGGATATCAACCCGCTCACAGAGATGGTTGACCTGATGAGTGCTACCCGTGCATATGGGCTGAATAGCTCGGCGGTGCAAGCGGAGAAAGGGATGATCACGTCTGCGCTGGAGATTGCGAGAACTTAGAGAAAGAAGAGATGCAATGATCCCTGAAATGCGGGCTCCACAGGCAGTTTCGGCGAGCCTGTCGAGTGTTTCTGATTCCAAGTTGGGCATGGAGGCTGACCTGTCCGATCGCGCGGGCGGGCTGGACTTCAGCGATCTTTTCAAAAGCTCCGTTGGGCAGGTTGAAGCCCTGGAAAAGCAGGCGCGTGCCACGACAGTAAGCCTCATGAGCGGTACGGGCGCCGATGTGCACCAGGCGCTGATCGCGGCTGAGAAGGCAAATGCGGCTTTTGAGCTCGCACTTGCGATGAGGAACAAGGCGGTTCAGTGTTACCAGAGCATGATGAGCATGCAGTTCTGAACGTACGGGTGCGACGACGCTGCCTTTCGATCAGTTGGTGAGCGCTCGAATACATTGATAGATCTTGACGGATACAACGATGGCCTCTCAGGCGACACAACTGGAGAAACGAGGGTCCGCGGGAGAAGAGAAGCAATCGCTCCTCAGCGTCGGCCATGTGTTGTCCCGGTTGCAGAGCCGCTGGGCAGCGATGCCGGGCAAGCAGCGCAAGCGGACTATGGCGGCGTTTTTGTCATTGGCCGGTCTGTCAGCATTGTTGACCTGGTGGGGATTCAGGACGGACTGGAGGACGCTCTACTCGGGTCTGGATACGGAGGATGCTCGACAGGTTGGTCTCATACTCACACAATCGCAGATTGCATACGAACTCTCCGATGATGGGCTTGCCGTGCGGGTACCTTCCAGCCAGCTCGACAAGGCGCGGCTGGCAACATCCGGAAAAGCGCTGAAGAGCGGCCGCATGGGATTTGAGCTGTTCGACAAGCCAAACTGGATGGGATCGGAATTTGATGAGCAGGTGAATTACCAGCGGGCTCTTGAAGGAGAGCTGGAGCATACAGTCTCGACTCTGTCGGATGTGGAGAATGCGCGGGTGCACCTGGTTATGCCGCATGAGTCTTTGTTTCGGGATCAGCAGCGGCCCGCGAAAGCGTCCGTTGTGCTCAAGCTCAGACGTGCATCGCTGGGAGATGGCGAGGCGGACTCCATTCGGAATCTGGTTGCGTCGGCGGTCGATGGCCTGTCGCCCCAGAATGTGGTGCTGGTTGATGCATCGGGGCGACTCTCACTCGGTCCCAAGACTGCGGCAGCAGCTCTGCTGAATATGGAGCATGGGCTTGAAGAGAAGATCGTTTCGACGCTCGAAGCGGTTGCCGGCCCGGGAAATGTGCGCGCATCGGTGACGATTGACTATGGCTCTGACACCCAGGAGGAAACGAGCGAGAGCTACGATCCATCGCAGACGGCGACGCTTTCCATGGAGCGATCTGAGCAAACCTCGGGTGGAGTGCCATTGGCGGCGGGCGTTCCTGGCACAGCATCGAACGTTCCGAACTCGCAGACTGCTCCCGTATTTCCGAGGCAAGTGAGCGCTGCGCAGAGTTCCAAGTCGGAATCAGGTACTTACGGCGTGTCGAAGACGATACGGCACAGAGTTGAAGGTCCGGGGAAGATCAGAAGACTCACAGTAGCTGTTCTGGTAAACGACCGGATGATTGCGGGAGACTCAAAGGGGCATTCCGCACAGTGGCAGGCGCGGTCTGCCGACGAAATGCGCAATCTTACCGCCCTGACGCAGGCCGCAGTGGGATTCGACGGTGCTCGAGGCGATTCAGTGAACGTACAGAATATGTCGTTTGATGATAATCGCGTTCGACCGCAACTGCCGATTCCGGTGCGGGTCTTTTCGGTTCTCAGGTCCTCGCCGGAAATACTGAGATACTTCAGTATTTCCATTGCGGCCATAGTTTTCTACTTCTTCGGAGTTCGACCGGCGTTGAGGCAGGTTCAATTGCTGGCAAAGGAAATTCCAAGAGAATCGCAAGTGGAGAACGGCAGTGCTGACAAGCTGTTGCAGTCACCAGTCGATGCCCGGCATCCGGACCCAGATCGATTGCGGTCTCAGGAAATTTTCGAAAAGGTAAGGAGCCAGATTAAAAACGAACCATCGCAAAGCACGAGACTTCTACAGAGCTGGATTCGCTCCGAGTGAGTTCTACAACGAGCCTAATGGCACTAACTAATCTTCTGCACCTTCGAGCCACTGACTTTGATGGATGATGATGAGGTTTCAACTCCGACCCCGATATCAGGACTGGAGCGGCTGACCGGCCCGCGGAAGGCCGCAGTGCTGCTGATGGCAGTGGGAGAGGACCTGGCGAAAGAGATACTTCGCTCGCTCCCGGAGCTGGATGTCGAGCGTCTCACGGGTGAGTTTGCGGATCTGCGCGGGATCTCGCCGGAGATGTCTGCTGCAGTGGTTGAAGAATTCTGGGGACTGCTGGAGACGCAGGGGTATGTAGTGCACGGAGGTGTCGACTATGCGGCGCGTCTGCTTGCCGAGACCTTTGGGAAACAGCGAGCCGAAGATCTGATGACGCAGATCCGCCGCGCGCAGGAGATGGAGCAGGGAAATCTCGCGAAGCTGCAGCGGACCGATCCTCAACAGCTTGGAAAGCTGCTGGATGCCGAACATCCGCAGACGATTGCTCTGGTATTAGCCCATCTGGATCCCCGCCAGGCGTCGCTGGTGCTCAGCAATCTGACTGAGGAGCACCGGGTGGCTTCGATCAAAAGGCTGGCGGAGATGAGGCAGTTTTCGCCGGAGATGGCCCAGAAAGTAGCCCATGCGCTTCATCGGCGATTGGAGAATGTGGGAGATCCCCAAAGAAAGAGTTATTCCGGGTTCAAGGCAGTTGCGGATCTGATGAATCGGCTGAGTGGAGAAGAATCCAAACGCGTTCTGGAATCGATCGAGGAGTCACAACCGGAGCTTGCCCTAAGCATTCGAAACCTTATGTTCACGTTTGAGGACCTTGTGACTGTGCCGCCTGCCACCATCCGAGAAGTCGTATCCGGGATAGATAAGAAGCAACTTGCGATGGCCATGCGTGGGGCGAAAGAGGACCTGCGAGCCGCGATCTTCAAGTCGATGAGCTCGCGAGCATCGGAGATGTTGAAAGAAGACATGGACGTTCTTGGCCCGGTGCGATCGCGTGAAGTGGCACAGGCGCAGCAGGAGATTCTGAACTTCGCTCGCCGTCTTGAGGCAGAAGGGAAAATAATTCTAAAGCTGGAAACCGGAGACGAGATGCTGGCCTAGCTACCAGCGCAGGAACTGGGGAACGAAGTTGCCGAGGAGTCTTCCATCAAAGTCGATTGAGAAGTTTCATTACCAGTCGAGCGGATTGCCAGTGCAATCGAATTGGCCGGGCCTTTCGGCTGATGAAACCGACACAGACAACTCAATCGCGCCGGGCGCGTCAGGCTCGGAATCAGATGCCGGGTCGACGGCAGACCGGCTGAAGGATGCCTTTGAAAGGGGAAGGAGGGAAGGGCTCAGTGAGGGCCGGCGACTTGAACTGCTCGAATGGGAAGCCAGATCAGAGCGAGGTGAGAAGCAACGAATAGAGAACGTGGCAAGACTCAATGAGCAGTTCTCCCGGGAACGAGATTTATTTGTGAAGGCTGTCGAGCCTGAGGTCGTGGCACTCGCAATTCGAGTCGCAGAGCGGATCTTGCGTCATGAGGTGCAGGTCGACCCACTCGCATTGACGGGAGCCGTTCGCGTGGCGCTGAGTCACCTGACCGAGAAGGCACAGGTGCGGCTACGTGTGCCTGCCGCCGATATGGAGCTCTGGAGAGAAACAATCGATCACATGCCAAATCTTCGGGTCAAGCCAGTCGTATTTCCAGATGACAATCTGGAGACGGGCGAGTGCCGGCTTGAATGCACTGCGGGGTCGGTTGATTTAGGTCTCGACAGCCAGATCGATGAGGTTCGCCGGATTCTGCTCGAAAAAGCTCAAGGCGACCTCGAGCAGAGCGATGCAGGAATCGGCTCTGGCGACGCATCGACATGACCGCCATCCTGGAGCGATACACAGAGCGTCTGATGGAACGGCAGCCATGGCGATGGCGCGGAGAGGTCATCAAGTCGCTCGGGAACACAATTGAGTCTACGGGACCAGTGGTCTCGGTTGGCGAGTGCTGCGACATCGTGGATGCAACGGGCGCCGTGCACCCGGCGGAAGTCATCGGCTTTCGAGGGGAGACAGTGCTGACAATGCCTCTTGATAAGGCCGACGGCATCCGATTTGGGGATGCTGTCTTGGCATCAGGCTTGAAGCCCAGTGTCGATGTCAGCAGCGACCTCATCGGCCAGATTCTGGATGCCAGAGGGGTCCCGCTGCAGGGCGGACTTGTGCAGGGGACCATGAAGCGCTGTTCCCTTGAGAAGGCGCCTCATAATCCTCTCGAGCGCATGCCGATCGTTACGCCGCTTGGCACCGGAGTGAGAGCGATCGACTCTCTGCTGACAGTTGGGCGCGGACAGCGAGTGGGCATCTTCGGGGGCTCAGGGGTTGGAAAGAGCACGCTGATCGGCATGATGGCGCGCAATACTGCCGCCGATGTCACTGTGATCGCGCTGGTGGGAGAACGCGGCCGCGAGGTGCCGGAATTCGTCCAACATGCGATCGGCAGCGAGGGCATAGACCGCTCGATTCTGGTGGTCTCGACTTCCGATCAGTCACCCCTGTTGCGCATGCGCGCCGCGATGACCGCGACGACGATCTCGGAGTATTTCGCAGGACAAGGCAAGAACGTACTGCTTGTATTGGATTCGTTGACACGCTTTGCGATGGCTGCCCGCGAAATCGGACTAGCTGCTGGAGAGCCGCCAACAGCAAAGGGGTATACACCGTCAGTGTTCGATCGCCTGGCAAAACTTGTGGAAAGAGCCGGACAGTTTCAGGTAGGTTCCATCACCGCGTTTTACACGGTCCTCATGGAGGGGGACGATCAGCAAGACCCTCTGGTTGACTCCGTGCGATCGCTTCTTGATGGTCATCTTGTCCTGTCTCGGGAGCTTGCCTCCGAGGGTTGGTATCCGCCGATTGAACTGCTGGACTCCATCAGCAGGTTGATGCCCGCAGTTACGGAAATCAAGCATGGCCGGAACGCAGCGCTTTATCGGCAGCTGATGGCGGCGTACGCGCGTTCGGAGGACCTTGTTCGAATCGGCGCATACAAACCGGGGTCAGATGCCGAACTGGATCGTGCACTCGCTGCGCGCCAGGCCATGAGAGGCTTCATGATCCAGAGTAGTGATGAGCGCTGCAGCTTTGCAGATTCTGTTCGCGCTCTTGACTCGCTCGTAGAGGGAATCTAGTTGTCAAAAGCAAATCGATTGCGGCGGCTTTGCGAGATTCGCCGGGCGGAGGAACGGAATGAAGCGCTGTTGCTCGAATCGGCGGTGTCTGAGCTGAGGCGAATCAAGGAAGCGATCGAAGCAGTGAGAGTTCGGAGAATTGCTGGGCGGGCCCTGCTTCAAAGCAGTGCTCGATCTGGCGAGTTGCGAGATCGTATCACCGGAATCGAGGAGATTGCAGGTGCGTCGCGCCTTGAGAGTGCGCTATTGAACAATAAACAACTGGCCGAAGAGCACGTTCACAAGGTACGCGAGCAGTACCTGAGCCGGCGAAGAGAACGGCGCCAGGTGGAGATCCTGCTTCGCGACGAGTTGAAACGTGAGTCGGAGGCGTCGCTTCGTCGTGGACAGTCTCTTCTGGATGAGTGGCACCGTGCCAGATTCTTTGGAAAGGCGCACGACTAAACGGACATATGCGTTGCGCGCGAGGCGATTCTGGAGTACGCGCGTTGCTTCCGGGAGCAGGGTCGAACCGGAACCGCCAGGTCCCATCTTGATATCTTTTTAATCTTCAGCCGAGCGTTTGGCATGTTCAGTGCATGTCATCCGAGCATGATCGGCATCAAGGATTCGACCGGAGGTAAAGCTCAAGCCATTGCTTGTTCCGGAACTAATCCGACGAGGATGCCTGCGACTTGCCGAAGTGGCATCAATGAAAAAGAATCGAACACTTCTGATTCATCATGGCAAGCCCTGCTGGAAGGACTCCTGGCCTCTCAAGAGATCAGTTCCAGAGATCTGGATGAGTGTGGCGGAGTCAAGCCGTTCTCAGAAGACAATACTCGATCTTCAGATGGTCATTCCGGGTGCGTTCTTCGGCAGACGTCTTCGCCTGGCTCCACTCTGGAGACGCTAGATCCGCAACAACACTCGTTTCCAAGTGCGGGAATCAAGATCAGCGGTTTTCGGGCGAATTCACGGGATTCCCGCGAGATCGGTCTCGCCAAGAAGCGGGAGCTGTCCCTCAGAGAAGAGAAAGGTATGAGTGCTACTGAGAGCAGCACTATGGCTTCGATCAAACACAGGCCCGGTACCACTGAAGAGAAACGATCGATTCGTGACGTGTCGACCGAACAGGTTTTGCCCGATATGCTTCGAACGACAATGCCGCCAACTGGATCGTTTCAGCCAGTTCAACCTGGCAAATGGGGCGAATCGATATCTGTCGACGATAAGAAGTCTGTACCTCTCCAAACCAGTAACGATGACCATGCGAATTGGACTCGGGTGGGGCAGGCTGATCTGAATGATCGAGTCCAGTCGGCTACGACGGTTGCTCTGTCCGCGAAGGGTAAGGGCGATGATGCAGGCGACGGTGCACCTTCGGCCGCTGTGAATGCAGATCTATGCCGCTTCGCAGATCTGCCGCGCCATGGGGAACGTTTCACGAAAGATACAGGGGTGCGTGGCGTTTCAGACAGAGCACCGCAAGAAGCTATACCTGCTGGTGCGACCGATTCGACAGCCCCGTCGCGCTCGTCAGCATACCCGGAAATTCAGGCCCCGCGCTCTCGTGAGCGGGGGATCCGCGATGAGGCAGAACGCGCATCGACACGAGGCAAAGGCGAGGCTTCTGTACACGAGAAATCGGCTGTGGGAATCGCGGAATGGCCTATGAGATCCGCTTGGGCTGCGCCGGTCGAATGGGAACGTTTCAGAACTGCGGATGTGCAGAAGACTCCTGGCCCGGCTGCTGTCGCATGCGATCGATCAGAACTTCACCCAGAGCAGAGATGGACGCACACGGGAAAGAGCATTGCCGAAGCAGGTTTCCAAGACTCGGCACTGGGCTGGATAAGCGTGCGCGCAGAGCGCGATTCCAGCGGACTGCACGCAGTCGTTGTTCCTGCGTCCCATGACGCGGTAAGAGTACTGAGTGGCCATCTAAGCGGGCTGAACGCTCATCTAGCGGCGACTCAAGTTCCAGTTTCTCCGGTAACGATTCTTGGCACGCACGAGGCTTCCATGAGTATGGGCTATGGGGGCGACAATCAGCGAGGAGGATCGGGGGCCCAAAGGCATGAGGAGCATGAAGCGCCTCGAAGGGCCGGAAATGAGCTGGCGGAGATTACGCCTACTTCACCGCTCAAGCTCCTCGAGAATGTGAACCGCAATGAGGGTTCGACTGCTCACGCCGGAGCGAATGGTTTCAGTGGCATCCATGTTTCGCTGGTGGCGTGATTGCTGTGGCCAGGGAGACGAGCTAGGAGATGATTACATGGCAACAAGCGCACACGGAGTATGGAATCAGGGTTCATCGTTGTCTGCAGGATTGAAACCGATGAGTGCCAGTTCATCCGGAGCAGACAGCACGTCGAATGGAAACTCGGCCTCGATAGCTGCGAACGACTTTCTAACATTGCTGGTTACGGAGATGAAGAACCAAGACCCGACAGCAACTACCGATCCCAACGAATATGTGAACCAGTTGGTTCAGGTGAACAGCCTGCAACAACTCATTTCGATCAACGAGACACTTCAGAAGGCAACGGCCACTGACGCCGGGAGCGATACTACGCCAGTCGCCAGTTCTGCGGAGCATGTTCCTGCGCTCACGGCAGGAGCGAAGAGCGCCGGGCCAACTGGTGCTGTAGGTAGCGCCGAGCCTTCAGGAAAGCGTTATGCCCCCAGTTTAGAAGCAGCTTCAGCGCGAGTCGCGACCGCCTTGACCGGCAAATAGACAGACAAATTTTACCGTGAGCTTCACGGCAGGAGATCAACAATGGCTAGCTTTTACATTCCGCTCACTGGATTGAATGCAGATTCAACGGCGCTCAATACAATCGCGAACAATCTGGCGAACATGAACACAACCGGCTACAAGGCGAAATCGGTGAGTTTTTCCGATCTGTTTTATCAGCAGATTGGAGAGGCAGGATCGGGCGATCCGATACAACGAGGTTCCGGCACGCAAGTTGCTTTGATTGGAACCGATTTTTCAAACGGATCTCCCAACTCCACGGGAGTGGACACGAATGTGGCTTTGCAGGGAAACGGATTCTTTGTGGTGAGTGACGGCGGAAATACGCTTCTGACCCGTGCGGGGGACTTCTCGCTGGATCAGAACGGGAACCTGATCACAGCGGATGGATTGAGCGTGATGGGATTTCCAGCGATCAACGGGAAGGTTGATACCACGGCTCCCCTCACAGCGATACACATCCCGGTTGGCGAAGTTGAATTGCCGAGCGCAACAACCAGCTTTGGAATGACGGCCACGCTGAACTCTTCAGCTCAGGTTGGAGACAGCCTGCCAGGAACCGTGCAGGTGTACGACTCTCTGGGCGCACCGTATCAGGCAACGGTCAAGTATACGAAGACGGGCACGAATAACTGGTCTTACAGCATCACGCTTCCTGACCGCCTGGCGCCCAGCATAGCCTCTGGCGGCAGCAGCATCACGTACAACTTTGGGTCGAGCGGAGCTTCCCAGGCTACCGTCGATCCTTCGACGAACCTGACGATTACAGGAATGAACGTGGCGGGGGTATCGAGCACCATCAATGCACCTGCTGTCACTGCTGGTGAATCCATCGGCAATTATGCTGCGACCCTGCAAAGCGCTCTGAATGCGGCCGGAATCACGGCTACGGTCACGGCTACAGGCACTCAGCTCACAATCAGCGGGGCGAACCTTACCACTTCAGGCGACGTGATTCAGGACCCTGTAACGTCATCGCCTGCCACGGGCTCGCTCACCTTTGACTCGAATGGGAATCTTGTCAGTCCATCGACCAACATCGCAGGCATCAGTTTCTCTGGATTGTCGGATGGCTCTTCGAACCTGAACCTGACCTGGGAATTGTATGGGGCTGACGGATCAGCGAACCTCTCACAGGTCGATCAGACGTCTGCTGTCTCTTCCACTTCGCAGAACGGATTTGCAAGCGGCATCTACCGTGGCTTTTCCATTGGAGCCGACGGGACGGTGACGGCGACCTTCAAGAACGGCCAGAAGCTGAATGTTGGCCAGTTGGCGCTTGGAAATGTTGTCAACCTTCAGGGTCTCAAATCGCTGGGTAGCGGTGAATTTGAAACGACCCTTGCCAGCGGTCCGGCGACGATTGGCATCTCCGGCACCTCAGGGCTTGGGAGCATGCAGGGCGGCGCGCTGGAAGGCTCGAACGTCAACATCTCCGCTGAGTTCTCGAAGCTGATCATCGCGCAGAGGGCATTCGAGGCAAATTCAAAAGCCATCACCACGTTCGACACAGTGACGCAGGAAACGATCAATATGATTCATTGATGCTCTTTGATTTCACGAAGGCCTGGGTGGGCGCACTTCTACGAAGACGCCCTTTCCATGGGCGAGAGAATTCGACTCTGCATCGAAGATCGTTGCCTCAACCCAGTGCTTTCGGCCTTCGTCGCGGATGATGCGGCCTTCCATGCGGATGGGCTTGCAGGAAGGAACGGGGCGGCGGTAGTCCACCTCAAGATGCCGGGTCATTGCGGTGATGCCTCGCGCGCGGACTGCCTTGCTCATGGTTTCGTCGAGCAGGGTAGCGATGATTCCGCCGTGGAGATAGCCCGGATGGCCTTCGAACCGGTCTGGAATCGTGGCTGGACACACGACGGTCCCGTCTTCGGCGAGGAGAAACTCAAGCTGGAGGCCGTGCGGGTTTGCCTCGCCACAACCGAAGCAGCGATTTTGCGCGGCGTGTGCAAGGGGAGTGAGATTGTCGAAGTGAGGCTTCATTGCCAAGTCTCTCCCGCGAGCACACGTGCGAACAATTGCGTATCGACATTGCCACCTGTGAGGATGAGTCCGACGCGCTTTCCTGAGTTCATTTCTCTGTCGTGCATCGCGGCCGCTAAGGAAGATGCAGCTGCGCCCTCAGCGATATTGTGGGTGTCCTGAAAGATTGCCCGCATTGCCGCTGCTATTTCATCGTCCGAGACCTCGACGATGCGAGAGACGTTTTGCCAGATGATCTCCATCGCATCCCAGTTTGGCGTACGGCAGGCCAGGCCATCGGCAAGTGCCGTTGAAGAGGGGGCCTGGACGATTTCGCGTTGCTCAAAGCTCCGCGAGTACGATGGCGAGGCAGATGAGACGGCCCCCACGATTTCTGTTTTCGACCCGATAGCATTCCGCACCGCGGAGACACCGCAGATTGACGATCCCAGGCCGATTGGCACGTAGACCCTGTCGAGAGCGGGCGCTCCCTCAAACAATTCGATGGCATAGGTCGCTGTGCCGAGCATCAGCTTCTCGTGGAAGGAAGCCATCATCGTGTAGCCACGATCTGTCGCGAGCGACTGGGCATACTCCAGGGATTCCTGAAAGTCGTCTCCGTGTTCGACGAGTTCGGCTCCCTGAGCAGCCATGGCGCGGTTCTTCTCAGTGCTGTTGCCACGGGGAACTACGATGACGCATTTGACGCCGTTGAGACGGGCTGCGGTTGCGACGCCCTGGCCATGATTGCCACGAGTTGCAGCTGCTACCCCTTTAAAGCCCGGCTGGGTATCGCAGAGCCACTTCATATACAGGAGTGCGCCACGAATCTTGAAGGCGCCGACAGGCGTGTGATTTTCGTGCTTGATCCACGTCTCGCAACCAAGCCTCTGGTTGACGAGAGGCCAGCTGTATTGCGGAGTGGGCGGCATGAAGCGATATAACACGGCCTGGGCCTCGCGGATCTCGGCCAGAGAGGGAAGTGCCATGGCTCCAGAATACCCAATCGACTTCGCCTTTAGAATTAGCGTGTGATCGCTTTGCGGAATCAGGTGACGCTATTCGGTGTTTGCGCGTTTTTTGGAGCAACGATTCTGCTCGCTGGAGGATCGGCTCTTGCGGGCTGCCACAAGCCTCCTCAACTCACGCCTCAGGAAATTGAAGGCAAGCATCTATATCAGGTGCGGTGTGCCCATTGTCACGACGAGAATGACCTCGCGTTGAAGCAGATTCCACCCGATCTCCATGGGGTGTACAGAAGTTCCATTCTGCCCAGCGGCGCTCCTGCGACGGATGCCGACGTCCGCCGTGTCGTATTGTCCGGCAAAGGAATGATGCCATCCTTCGCGGGGCGATTCAGTGAGGCACAGATGTCCGCGCTGCTGGCATACCTGCATACCGGCCTTCGCTAGGGCGCCTCAAAAGGATTGAATCACTCATAGCGAATGGCGGTCATCGGGTTTACGCCTGCCGCCTTCCAGGCGGGCAGAACCGAGGCCAATGTTGCAACGATGGAGAGTGTGAGAGTGGCTCCGATGAGGAGCAGGGGATCGCGCACGCTCTCCGCAGACCAGCTGGCCATGAGTCGGTTGAGCGCCACGGTGAGGACCACTCCGGCTATGATTCCGACTCCCACACTGGCTACGGTGGATCGGAAAACGAGACCGAGAACGTGCCCGCGCGCAGCTCCGAGCGCGATCCGAATTCCGAATTCGTTCGTGCGCTGAACAACGGTATACGCCACAACGCTGTAGAGTCCGACCGATGCGAGTGCCAGGGCCAGTACGGCGAATGCGCCGAAAAGCCACGCAACGAGTTGTCCGCGCGCATACTCGGGCAGGCGGGTGATCCAGTGCTCAAGATCGCGCACATCATTGTTTGTCTGCTGATCCGGATCGATAGAGCTCACAGCAAGCCGCACCGAATGCAACAGGGTCAGCGGCGGCACGTCCGAGCGGACAAGGATCTGCGTGTACATTCCCATCACTATCGTGTAGGGAACAAAGGCTTCGGGCAGGACGGGCTTGGACAAACCGTCGTCGAGTTTATCCGCGACTATCCCGATGATCTGCATGCCATCTTCCGCACCAGGCGCGATCAGTAGATAAGGCGGCTGCGGCTTGAGCTCTGTGACCTTTACGGTTTTGCCGATGGCATCCCCATCGGGAAAGTATTTCTTGGCGAATGTCTGGTTGACTACCATCATGGCGGCGCCGCGGTGCGTTTCTGCTTCATCCCAGAATCGGCCGGTGAGCAGGGGAATTCGCAAAGCGGGGAAATAATCTTTGCTCACCATATTGAAGCGGAAAGGCTGATCGGCATTTGCGGGCCTTCCGACGATCTGTAGATGAGTATCGAATCCATTTGCGGGAGGCGTAGCGTTGCTCGATACGGCTGCTATTTTCACGCCGGGGACGCTCGCCACCTTGTCGTACATCTGCTGGAAATAGGCTGCGCGCTCGGGCCAGGTTTTGTATGTGCCATCGTGGATTGGAATTCCGACGGACATGATGTTGTGGGGATCGTAGCCGAGGTTCACATGTGAGACTTTCAGGAAACCCTCAATAGCAGCGCCGGCCCCGGCCATCATCAGCAAGGTGAGAGCGATCTGGCCTCCAATCAGAACTGAGTGAACCTTGCGCCCGCTCACGTCGCCTGTTGCCTTTCGCGTGTTGGCCTTCATGATCTGGCTGACTTCAGGGTGTGAAAGCTGCATCGCGGGCCAGAGGCCGAAGAGGATGCCGGTTCCGATCGCAATGATCATGCAGAACGCCAGCACTGGCAGATTCACGTGGATAGCTGCTTCGTGCGGGAAGGAGAACTCGGGCAAGTGAGCAACGATGATGTCTACCGTCTTGAATGCGAGCGCGAGGCCCAGCAGGGCTCCCGTAACGGACAGCAAGAGAGCTTCCGTCAGAAGCTGACGGATGATACGGCTCTGGCTCGCGCCGATTGCGGAGCGAAGCGCGAACTCATGCTGGCGCGCGGTGGCCCGAGCGAGCAGCAAGATGGATACATTGCCGCAGCCGATCAGGAGAAGTAGCGCGACAGCTCCGAAGAGCAGGTAGAGGGTTCCGCCGAGCTGCTTGACGAAGTCTTCATTCAAGCCAACGACATTCAAGCGCAGGAACTTCGGCGGGAAATGCTTTGGGTTGTCTTTGGCAAATTGCTTGATCAGCGGTTCCAGAGCCGAGTTTGCCTGCGCGTGCGTCACGCCGGGCTTTAGCCGGATGCCTGCGTAGTAACCCTTGACCTGATCACCCGTGACCTTCAATGGAAGGTACACATCGCCGTCTCCCCAAGTGAAACGCGGACCTGCGACACCGACCACTGTGTAGTTCTTCCGCATCAACTGGATGGTCTTGCCTACGACGGTAGGATCGCCGCTGTAGTGTCGGGTCCAGAACTTGTACCCGAGCACAACGACCGGCTGAGGGTCTTGCCCATCGATGGCATCCGAGGGTTCGAGTCCGCGGCCGAGGGCGGCCGGCACTCCGAGGAAGTTAAAACCGTTGGATGTCAGGTAGACGCCTTGAACATCTTCCGGCAGGTCGGCGCCGGTGACGGTGAGGCTCCAGTCGTCCTCCATGAATGTGTCTTCGACGACCGGAGATTTGCGGAGTTCCTGCCATTGGGTTCCCGTAACACCGAAACCATTCAGGTCTCCGGACGGCGTCATCAGCCGCATATGGATCATTCGATCGGGATCTTTGTATTGATATGGATCGAGCAAGATGGCATAGACAACGCTGAAGACCGCTGTCGTTGCGCCAATGCCGAGGGCGAGCGAAACAATCGCCGTGAGCGAGAAGCCGGGCATCTTGATGAGCTGGCGAAGTCCGAAGCGGATGTCCTGCAGCAGAGCCTTCATGTGTCGCTCCTTCAGCGTGAATTGTCTATGCGAACCACTGAAAACAGATTCCGAAACCGTCAGGGTCTTTGAGATAGAGCTGCTTCATGCCGTACCAAGCTGTTTTGGGAGGCTCAAGTTGAAGGCCTTTGAGCACTAACTGCTGGTAGGCTCCTTCGACGTCAGGGCAGCCAAAATAGAGGCAGGTGTCCTGATGGCCCGACCACCGGCCCGAGTCAGGCTGAACAGGCACCTCGTCAGGGTCGTAGGCTGTGTTGAGCATGATCGTCGCGGTCGAGAGCTGAAGCATCGCCCAGTCCACATCGTCCGGATCGCGCGACTTCTCCTTTGACTTGCCGGTGACTTTGAAGCCGAGCAAATCCCGGTAGAAGTGGATCGACCGGGACATATCAAACACCTGCACAAGCGGCGCAACGCTCTGAACCTCGATGGCCATTTGAGACTGCTCCCCTGAACCCAAAAGCGTGCCAAGCCATAGCAAGGCATGCCTTTTACAAAGCACGTTCCAGCCCAACAGACGCAAGACGCAAGTTATTGATTCAACGTCTGTGAGGACTGAAATGAAATTCGGATGACTGTGCGATTCTGCCTGCCAATGTTCGCAATCGGACGAAGGCGCACGATGCGATGCGAGTCGCGACAAGCAGGGGACTGTGGAATATCGAATGCTCTATACTCAGGATTGATATGGCACCTGAAAAAACCTTCTTTCTAGAGACATTCGGGTGCCAGATGAATGCCCATGACTCCGAAAAGGTCATTGGCACATTGCTGCGCGAGGGATACCGCAAGGTCGAGACAGAGGAAGAGGCAGGCCTCATCCTCTACAACACCTGCTCGATTCGGGATAAGGCAGAACAGAAGGTCTTCAATCGCCTGAACGACTACAAGGCTCTCTACAAATCCGGCAAGCGGTTTGGCGTGCTGGGCTGCGTGGCGCAGCAAGAGGGCGAAAAGATATTCGAAAGAGCGCCGTATGTCTCGCTCGTTTCCGGTTCGGCCTCGTATCGGAAACTTCCGGAGATGCTGAACAGGCTCGAGGCTGGCGAGCGCCGGATCACGGGGCTGGACGATCGCCAGACAGACAAGACGTTCGAGACGGAGTTTACGGCGCGGCAGAATCCGTACCGCGGGTACATCACCATCATCGAAGGCTGCGACAAGTTTTGCGCTTACTGCGTGGTTCCGTACACTCGCGGCAAAGAGCGCAGTCGCACCTCATCGTCAGTGCTGGAAGAAGCGCGGCGAATCGCCGATCAGGGTTACACAGAGATTCAGCTGCTGGGCCAGAACGTGAACAGCTATCGGGACCCGGAAGGGAAGTTGAGCTTCGCCGAGCTGCTGACGGCGGTAGGCAAGGTGACGGGCATCCGGCGAGTTCGTTTTACTACCAGCCATCCGCGGGATTTTACGCGCGACATCGTCGAGGCGATCGATGCCAACCCAGCGCTGTGCGATCATGTTCATCTTCCAGTACAGTCTGGTTCGTCGCGAGTGCTGAAGATGATGGCTCGTGAGTATACGTCGGATTGGTATCTGGAGCGGATCAGCTGGATCAAATCCGCCAAACGAAAGATCTCGCTTTCGACCGACATCATCGTTGGTTTTCCCGGAGAGACGGCTGACGACTTTATTCAGACGATGGACCTCCTACAGGAAGTGCAGTACGATTGCGTCTTCGGTTTCAAGTACTCGGGGAGACCGAATACTCCGGCGCTTACCATGATCGATTCTGTTTCAGAGACGGAAAAGTCAACGCGTTTGCAGGTGGTGCTTGATCGGCAGCGTGAGATTCAAAGGGCTAACTATGCGAATCACTTAGGCGAGGAATTAGAGGTGATGGTTGAGGGAGCGAATCCGGCACGGGGGCAGATCTCAGGACGAAGTTCGCAGAACAAGCCGGTGAACTTCACGACATCGCTTCCAATTTCGCCCGCGCCGGGTTCGTACCTGAAGGTGAAGATCGTCAACACCTTTCCAAACAGTCTTGTCGGAGAGGCAGTCTAATCAGGCGGAGGGAACCATGGATATTGAAGTCCGAATTCGCGGATTGATGATGGATCCCGCCACCAACATGCCCATCGTGGTTCTTAAAGATGTCGGCTCTGATACAGTGATGCCGATCTGGGTTGGGATCTTTGAGGCGAATGCGATCGCCATAGAGATCGAGAAAGCGGCACCATCCAGGCCGATGACACACGACCTGACCCGAAACCTCATGCGTCACATGAACGCAAAGCTTGAAAAGATAGTCATTAATGAACTTAGAGACGAGACATTCTTCGCAGTTCTGTGGCTACGCCAAGATGGAGAGCTGCTCACTGTAGACGCCCGGCCATCGGATGCGATTGCGCTGGCTCTGCGCGCTGATTGTCCAATCTACGTATCAGAGCATGTCCTGCAGTCTGCCAAGCTGAACATGTCGGGACCACCCGAAGGACCGACCGCTGAAGAACTCCGCGGATGGCTTGAGGGTCTGAACGATGAGGATCTCGGCCGCTACAAAATGTAGAACGTGGTCGGCCTCACGCTGTACATTCAAATCAATACACAACATAGGGAAGCGGTGAGCTCCCAAGTCTCAGGGCGTGTTAGCCCTAGTGTGGGTTTATCATTATTTTGCTTTAGTATACAGAATATCTGTTATCAGACATTGTTTACCTCTTTGAACGTGAAGGATATATGTCTTTCGGTGCTCAGTTTCTGATTTCTGCCAGCAGACCTTCTACTTCCAGCTTCTGATCGGCCGTCAACGGAAGGAGCGGCTGCCTGGGATAGCCGCCGAAGTACCCATTGAAATCGCAGCTGTATTTAACGGCGGCAATTCCGAGCTCGCCAGTTATGCGCTGATTCGCCTTGGCGATGCTCGCCTGCTTCTCTGCTGCCAGCTTCGGATCTCGATCCTTCCACGCGAAGTAGACCTCGTAGCAAGCTTCGGGAGCGCAGGCTCCGAAGCCCAGGATGGCGCCTGAAGCGCCTGCCTCCAGTGACGGGTGGATGATGGAGGCCGATCCGGTCAAAACCTGAAAGCCTACCTCGCGGGTCCGGGTTTTGATGGTCGCAGGTGGTGGTGCAACGGCAATGGCCTGACCTACGGCGAGATTGGAGGCTGGAACAAACGTCTGCGCCTGATTGCCGGCCTGCTTCATCATGCGAGCAGTCACGGCCTCAAAAACGGGAGTAACGGTGACTGTCCGCCTGGCGACGCTGCCGGTTGCTTCAACAATTGCTTTAACTCTTTCCAGGCTGCCGCTCGAGTCTTTGATGGCGATGATGTTGGGATGATGTGCGAGCTCCGCAACCATCTCTACCGGGATTTGATATGGGACGCAGCGCGGGATGTTGTAGAGGACGACCGGTAATGGCGACCGGTCGGCAACGGCGCGGAAGTAGTTGGCAACCACCTCCGGCGTCATCTGCGTGGAGTAATATGTGGGAGTTCTAACCAGCACGGCGTCATACTGCAGGGTGGCCGCAATTTCGGCAAGTTCGAGAACGGCACGCAGGCTCTCGCGGTTCAAGCCTGCAAAGAGAACCTTCTCTGCGGATGCTGCTTCGGCGGCTACACGCAAGACTTCCTTAGTTTCTGCGTCGTCCAGAGCCGGCGCTTCGCCAGTTGAACCAAGGACCACCATACCTGCAAGCAGGCTACGAGAATAGCGAGCAATATTCGCCTCAAGCTTGCGATAGTAGACACGCTCGTCTGGATAGAACGGCGTGGTTACAGCGGCGAAAACACCCTCGATCAACATGATTTCATTCTAGGCGAGGCGGGAGACTTCCCTTTCCGCCGCCGTCTCCTGGGCCTTGGCCGCATGCAGATTCTGCAATGCGTACACGGTGATGTTCTGCTGCTGCATTGCCGCGATTCCGTCGGCTGCCGCTTGCGCCGCAGCGATGGTTGTAATTGTCGGGACACGGGCCAGCACCGCCGCCCGCCGGATGGCCTTCTCGTCAAAGAATGTGTCCTGGCCGCGCGGTGTGTTCACAATCAGCTGAATGCGATCGCCCTTGATCAGGTCGACTACGTTAGGACGGCCCTCTTTGACCTTGAAGACTCGCTCTACAGTCAGCCCCGCGTGTTCAAGCGCATTGGCAGTGCCCTCGGTTGCGATGATCTGGAAGCCGAGATGGACGAATCGGCGTGCAAGCTCAATGGCTGCCGGCTTGTCGTGATCGTTCACGGTGAAGAAAACCGTTCCGCGCGTGGGGAGGATTTGTCCCGCAGAGAGCTGCGCCTTAGCGAAAGCCTCACCGAAGGTCTCGGCTACTCCCATCACCTCGCCGGTTGATTTCATTTCCGGTCCAAGGACGGTGTCGACGCCTGCGAACTTGTTCCATGGGAATACAGGCGACTTCACGTAGTAGTGAGATCCGACCTCGAGATCCTTCCCGGACGCGAGCTGCTCTGGCAACAGTTCGCGAAGCTTGCGGCCGGTCATGAGGCGCGATCCGATCTTAGCCAGAGGTATCCCGGTCGCCTTCGATACGTATGGGACCGTCCTGGAAGCGCGTGGATTGACTTCGATGACGTAGACGTGATCTTTGCCGCCAGCATCGCGCTGAATCGCAAACTGCAGATTTACGAGGCCGACAACTTTAAGGGCCAGCGCAAGCTTTCGTGTGTACTCGCGGATCGTGTTCAGCGTCTCCTCGCGAATGCTTACGGCAGGCAAAACGCAGGACGAATCGCCTGAGTGGATTCCTGCTTCTTCAATGTGCTGCATGATTCCGGCAATGATGACGTCTTCGGAATCGCATAACGCATCCACGTCGACTTCTACCGCGCTCTCAAGGAAGTGGTCGACGAGGACCGGACGTTCCTGTGAGTATTCGACGGCCTGCTTCATGTACTCGGAGACGCCTTTGGCATCGTAAGCGATGACCATCGCGCGCCCGCCGAGCACGTAGCTGGGACGCACGAGCACCGGGTATCCGATGCGTTCAGCGACCGCGAGTGCCTGTTCGACGCTGGTTGCGGTGCCGCCCTCGGGCTGCGGAATATGCAGGTCTTCGAGCAACTTGCCGAAGCGTTTGCGATCTTCGGCGAGGTCGATCGAGTCTGGGGATGTGCCAATGATGGGAACGCCCGCTGCCAGGAGACGCTGCGCGAGATTCAACGGAGTCTGGCCGCCAAACTGAACGATCATGCCGATCTTCGCGCCTGACTGTGCCTCGTGATTGTATACGGCTAGCACATCTTCGAGAACGAGAGGCTCGAAGTAAAGACGGTCACTTGTGTCGTAGTCGGTGGAGACTGTCTCAGGATTGCAGTTCACCATGATGGTCTCGTAGCCGTCGTCTTTCAAAGCGAAGGCCGCGTGGCAGCAGCAGTAATCGAACTCGATTCCCTGCCCGATTCTGTTGGGCCCAGAGCCCAGGATGATGATTTTGGGCTTATCAGTTGGAGGAGCCTCGTCTTCTTCCTCGTAGGTCGAGTAGAGATAAGGCGTCATTGATTCGAACTCGGCGGCGCAAGTGTCAACGAGTTTGAAGACGGGACGAATACCCATCTTCTCGCGCAGTTCCCTCACCCTCTTCACGCCGTCATGTCCGTCGAGCTTCCATTCTGTAGCGATACGCTCGTCGCTAAGGCCGTAGCGCTTCAGCTTGCGGAAATGCTCAGGCGATATCTCATCCGGAGAGATGTCATGAAGGGATTGCTGCGCAACGGTCACTTCGCGGAGTTGATGCAGGAACCAGGGGTCCATGGTGGTCAGCCGCTGAACCTCGCGTATGCTCATGACGCGCTCGAAAGCGAAGCGAATGTATCCGAGGCGCTCCGGCTTTGGCGTGACAAGCATCTGAGTCAGTCGGCGTGGCTCCAGGACCTCAGTTCCCGTCTTCTTGCCAGTCTCGAGGGCACGCCATGCCTTCATCAGCGCTTCCTTGAAGGTACGGCCCATCGCCATGACTTCGCCGACGGATTTCATCTGCGGACCGAGCGTGTCGTCTGCGCCCGGGAACTTTTCGAACTGCCACTTCGGAATCTTGACAACGACGTAGTCGATGGTGGGTTCGAAGCAGGCCGGTGTCTTCCGCGTGATGTCATTGGGGATCTCGTCGAGAGTGTAGCCGACTGCGAGCTTGGCAGCGATCTTGGCGATCGGGAATCCGGTGGCTTTTGATGCGAGCGCCGAAGAGCGAGACACGCGCGGATTCATTTCAATCACGATCATGCGGCCGTTGGCTGGGTTCACTGCGAATTGCACGTTTGACCCGCCGGTCTCGACGCCAATTTCGCGCATGACGGCGATTGCCGCATCGCGCATCTTCTGATATTCGCGATCAGTAAGAGTCTGCGCGGGAGCGACGGTGATGGAGTCGCCGGTATGGACGCCCATGGGATCGAAATTCTCGATCGAACAGATGATGATGACGTTATCAGCGAGGTCGCGCACGACCTCGAGCTCATATTCCTTCCAGCCGAGGATGCTTTCCTCAATGAGGCATTCGTGAACGGGAGAGAGGTCGAGGCCGCGGGAAAGAATTTCCATCAACTCTTCGCGGTTGTAGGCGATACCTCCACCGGAACCACCGAGCGTGAAGCTCGGGCGAATGAGGCATGGGAATCCTATTTTGCCTGCGAAATCGAGTCCATCGCGCAGATTGTTCACCAGCGCGGATTTCGCGACTTCAAGGCCAATGCGGATCATCGCGTCTTTGAAGAGCAGGCGATCTTCGGCTTTCTTGATGGGCTCGAGTTTCGCGCCAATCAGTTCGACGTTGTAGCGATCGAGCACACCCGAATCCGACAGGTCAACGGCGAGGTTGAGGGCTGTCTGGCCTCCCACGGTGGGAAGCAGAGCGAATTTGCCGGAACCGGACGCAAGCATTTCGCTCTCGATGCGAATGATCTCTTCTACATAGGTGCGCGTGAGCGGCTCGATATAAGTGCGATCGGCAAGCTCGGGGTCGGTCATGATGGTGGCCGGATTCGAATTGACCAGCACGACCTCGTAACCCTCCTGCTTGAGAGCTTTGCAGGCCTGGGTGCCGGAGTAGTCGAACTCGGCTGACTGGCCGATGACGATCGGGCCGGAGCCGATCACAAGAATCTTCTGGATGTCGTTTCTGCGTGGCATTGTTCTTTATCTTCGCTGGAGAAATTCTGAGATGTTTGAGACAGAAGTGCTTTGGTTTTGAAGGGGCACGACTTCAGTCGTGCCGCATGGTGTCGTAGCAAAACTGCTGGGCTTTAGCCCCTGCGGGATGGGATCGAGTTTCCAACCCGGGCAGGCCGACGAGTATTTGTATTCGGTCGGCCTTTCGCAGAGAAGTTTCTTTACTGGATTGAGATGAATGTAGTGAACATGCTTCTGGTAGTCCGCTTCATCCCGGATGCGATGATCAGAAAAACCTCGTTGCCAGATCTCCGCATTGGATCCCAGTTCCTTCTTCGCGTTATATGAGAAGCCACCTTTGATCAGTTGCAGGGCCCGCTCGAGTGTTTGCGAAGGCGTGAACAGTAAATGGAAGTGGTCCGGCATGAGGACGAATTCATGAAGCAGATAGGCTTCGCGATGTAACAGCAGTGTCTTGAAGAACAGGCGCGCCCATGGATCGGCGCGGAAAAGCGCGCGCCGTTCCCACGTCTCAGACGTTACGAAATACGTCTGACCGTTATTCGTCGCATGTTCACGCCTGAGCTTCAAGACCCATCCCTCAGCGGCTAAAGCCGCAGCTTTCTTTGCGACCTTGTCGGCACGGCTGAAGCCGTGCCCCTTCAAAACTAAAGCCGCGGTCTTTCTTGCGACTTATCGGCACGACTGAAGTCCTGCCCTTTCAAAACCTGCATCCTCAAGACAGCTATCAATGCTCGCGCCGGTTGCGGCGGAGGGCCTTATCGAAATCTCTCTTGCTGGTCAATACGGCTGAGCACTCGTCCTGGCATGCGCTGGGGCCGAGGATGACATAGAGCTTTTTTCGTTCCAGATGCGTGACGATTTCATCGGTGATGACGATGTCGCGCACCGCCGGCGCGTACTGCGTACGAGGTACGCGAAATACGTAGGAGCCTGAACGGACCTTCTCGAATTCGAATTCGCCTGACTGGTCCGTGCGCGTTTCTGCTGAAATCTTCTCGTCGCGAAGAAGGTTGACAGCGATGCCGGGCATCGGGTGCCCATCGGGGCTCACGATCACTCCCTCGACGTGCGTCAGACGCTCGGGCTTCGGAATGTCGAGTTGCGCAGAAGCGTGACCGGAGATCAGCAGCACAATGGACGCACTCAAAAAACAGCGGAGCCAAAAGCTCCGCTGTCTACGAACGCCGAAATTGCTGCTGCTGAAAGTAGTCATCCCTTCCACTCCTCCATGAGATTGCGGAAGTCGCGAAACAGATAGTGCGAATCGTGCGGCCCTGGAGCAGCTTCGGGATGGTATTGAACGCTAAAGAGCGGCTGCGACTTGTGGCGGAGCCCTTCGAGCGTGTTGTCGTTCAGGTCAACGTGTGTCAGTTCGACATCATTGGCGTTGATCGAGTCCGGGTCCACGGCGAAGTTGTGATTGTGCGCCGTAATCTCCACCTTGCCGGTGGCGTTGTTGCGTACCGGGTGATTACCGCCATGGTGCCCGAACTTGAGCTTGTAGGTCTTGCCGCCGAGCGCTAGACCACAAAGCTGGTGTCCCAGGCAGATGCCGAACACGGGCACCCGACCGATCATGTCGCGGATTGCACGGACCGCATAGTCGACTGGCTCTGGATCGCCGGGGCCGTTGGAGAGAAAAACGCCGTCGGGTTTCAGGGCCAGCACGTCGGCCGCGGAAGTCTCGGCGGGAACCACGGTCACATTGCAGCACTCACGCGTCAGCATGCGAAGGATATTCTGCTTGATGCCGAAGTCGTACGCGACGACGTGCAGCTGGGGCTTCTCTTCGCAGGCCGGCAGCAGCGGATCGCCGGACTGGTTGCGGCTGTCGTCGGCGTTGAAGCTATAGACGGATTTGGTCGAAACGACCTTCGCGAGATCAGTTCCATCCATCTTGCGAATGGATCGAGCGCGCTGGACCAGTTTTTCAGTGTTGGTTTCAGTCGTTGAGATCACGCCTCGCATCACGCCATGTGTGCGCAGGTGCCGGACCAACGCGCGAGTGTCGATATCGGCCAATACCGGAACGGCATAGCGCTCCATGTATTCGTCGGTGACTTGTTCCGAGCGCCAGTTTGAACTGATCGCGGAGAACTCGCGAACGATCAAGCCCTCAATGTAGGGCTTGCCGGCTTCATTGTCGGCCAGGTTGGTGCCGTAGTTGCCGATCTGCGGGTTTGTAAGAACGACGATTTGACCGGTATAGGAGGGATCGGTAGCGATTTCCTGGTAACCAGTTAGGGAAGTATTGAAGACCACTTCGCCCTGGCATTCGCCCGGGTGCCCATGGCCCTCGCCGCGGAAGATGCGCCCGTCTTCGAGCGCAAGGATCGCCTGCATCGCCTCTCCGAGGAGTGGATTCAATAGATTTTAGCAGGTTTGCCGGCGTGGTTGTATGACGTGGAAAACAAGAGCGTATTTCATCTCACTTCGCCGACATCGCGAGCAGGCCAATAGACGAAAACTGCCTTGCCGTAAATGAGATCCCTCTCAACAGCGCCAAATTCCCTGCTGTCGGATGAGATAGAGCGGTGGTCACCCATGACGAAGTAGCAATCATCGGGAATGACCGTATCTGCGTAAGACCGAGTGTCGCGATACATCTCAGGCACGTAGTTTTCTGCGAGAGCCTTGCCATTCACCCAAACTTCGCCATGATCGATGCGGAGCTTGTCGCCTGGCAGTGCAATCACACGCTTGATATAGCTCTTTTCCGGGTCGCGGGGATAGTGGAAGACCACTACGTCTCCACGCTCGATCGAAGTGATGTGGTAGACGAACTTGTTGATGAAGAGCCTGTCATGGTCTTCCAGACGCGGAAGCATGCTGGTGCCCTCGACGCGGACGGGCTGATAGAGGAACAGGATTATGAGAATCGAGACAGCTGCGGAGATCAGCAGATCGCGGACCCAAAGCCCGAGACCGCCGTGAGAAAGGGGACGCAGCGGAGAGCTCTCCACAACGGGAGCAGCTTCAGTGGAGGGAGAAATCTCGGCTACAACAGGCTCTTCGGGATTTGTTGACATCTCTTACTCAAATTATGGAACGCAAAACTTGTTAGCTGCAACCCAGACCGCCGGGAGGGCAAAGAACAGCCGGCCTTCCCGGCTTTTCCAGGCGACGCGGCTGGTCGGCCGAAGGAACCATAGCAGGGGCGGCACCGGGGGCCACGCCTTCCCTCAGATTGGATTCCTCGAGAATCATTGGCCTTTGGAAGACCATTTCCACCTGACTGCCGGCTTCGATGTTTACATCCGCGCCGCGGGTGAAAAGCGATACCAACCCAACAGCGGCGAGACCTGCGCCTACGCCACCGAAACCGCCGGAAATCGGGTGACCGGATCCAAGCCCCGCTATCGAGCCGATTGTTCCGCCTGTTGGAACCGCGATTTCAGCGGTCTTTCCAGCATTACGTGTTTTGTCCTTATCTTGTTCAATCGTTCCTTCGCCGTTCTTCACGTCCTGCTTGCTGGCACCCGGTAGGCCACTGACTACTCCGGGAATTTCCACTACGGTGCCATTGGGGAAGATCATGGAGGTAAAGTGCATATCAAGCTGAGCCTTGCCCTTGACGTGCCCCGCTCTCGCTACTCGATCCACGACTCCCTGGACGAAAACTCCGGCGGGGATCAAGACTCGGTTACCGACAACTACTGGAAAAGTGGACGAAAGGTACACACCGTCACCAGGCCTTGCGCTCTTTGTATTTACGGAGCTTCGAAGTTGGAGAAGGACCTTTGTGCCTGAAGGAACTGTATAAGTCTTCTTTGCTGGAGATGTTGGGCTTCCGGGATCTGCTGGGATTGAAGTAGCGGCTGAAGCTTCCGGCGTCGCTGAAGGTTGCCCGGGGCTGGCGGCCGGTGACTGGGAGATAGCCAAACTGCCTGCGAAGACCGCAACTGCAGCAATCGTCAAGCTCGAAACCTTTTCCAGGTGCAAGACGCCCTCCCTGATCCCTAATTCAAATAGACGGAGAGTCTTGCGGCAAAGATAGCTGCTCATTCTTTTTTCTCGAGGCTTGGAAATCAGGGTACGCTACATTATTCAGCCGTGGAGCTCAAAAGTATGGACGTCATGAAGTCTGAGGCCGAATCTCAAACCGACGCGACTTCGACGGGACGGTTCGCCAGAGTCTACAGAGTGCTTCAGGACGCGATCGATTCCGGAGCGTTTCCAGGCTGTGCGTTTGGAGTTCTGGCGGGTTCAGAGGCAGTGCTTTCGGATGCGTTAGGGAGCTTCACATTCGAGCGGGAAGCTCGTTCTATTCGGCCAGAGACTGTGTTCGACATCGCGAGCCTCACGAAGGTAGTCGCAACCACCGGCATTGCGATGCTGTTGTTCCAGCGCGGTGAGCTTCATCTCGATACGCCTGTTGGGGAATTCCTTCCTGGGTTCGTGATCGGCCGCTCCTCGTCTGAGTTGGCTCGGCGGGTCACACTGCGGCATTTACTGGCGCACAATTCGGGCCTTCCCGGATATGTGGAGTTCTTTCGGCGAGAGACCACGGCATCTGGTCTGCTCCGCGCATGTCTAGCGTTGCCGATTGAGGCGACGCCGGGAGAACGGTTCGAGTACTCGGATCCCGGGTTCATCTTGCTTGGAAAGGCTCTGGAGATTCTGAATCGAGATTCTCTTTCCGCGGCGACCCGGAAGGAGATATTTGAGCCGCTGGGGATGAATGCGACTTGTTACCGTCCCGCGCGGCCACGATGGGATGACATTCCTCCTACCGAGATCGATGAGGCTTTCCGGCAGCGCAGGGTTCAGGGCGAGGTGCAGGACGAGAATGCCTGGGTATTGGACGGGGTTGCAGGGCACGCGGGGGTCTTCTCCAACGTTCCGGATCTTCTGAGATTTTCGGCGAGTGTGTTGTCGAGCCTAAGAGACGGGTCGGGAATCTTCGAGTCAAAGACAGTAGAGCTGTTCGCAGAGAGGCAATCGCCGACCGGGACTTCGCGGGCGCTGGGCTGGGACACCCCATCACCGGATTCTTCGGCAGGCCGGTACTTCTCGGAGCACTCGATCGGGCATCTAGGTTATAGCGGATGCTCGATTTGGATCGATCTGGAGGCGTCGATTGCAGCGGTACTTCTGACCAACCGGACTTGGCCGGATCGGAGGAATCAAGCCATTCGGCAGGTCCGGCCAATGTTCCACGACGCTGTTCGGGAATCCCTCTAACTGGTTTGATGCCATGACATTAAAGTGACAATGACGCTAAGCAGAATTCTGATGCTGTTGCGGGGATTGCAGATACAATAGATTGTGGGGACAGACTTTGATGTTAACGAGTACGACGACGCACGAAGGCGCCGGCGCCCATGGGAAAGAGGAAGCTAAAACGGACCCGGCTTCCCTCCTCCAGCACCTGACTACCGAAAGCCAGAATGAAGCTTCCCAAGGCTTCGATACGAAGTCGGCGCTGGAGATTGCCCGCATTATCAACCACGAGGACGCCAAGGTTGCGGCTGCCGTCAAGAAGGCTCTCCCTGAAATAGCCCAGGTGATCGACCAGGTGGCCCGCTCGCTGCGCGATGGCGGACGGCTGATCTACATCGGAGCGGGCTCCAGCGGTCGAATAGCTGCTCTCGACGCGTCGGAGTGTCCGCCCACGTACTCAACCGCTCCGGGCCAGGTTCAATACATTATGGCGGGCGGCCCGAAGGCGCTCGCTTCCGCCGTCGAGGTCAACGAGGACTCCGAAGAACTTGGACAGCGCGATATCGCCCGTCGGCGACCGACTCGCAAGGACGTTGTCATCGGACTCTCGGCTTCAGGACGTACCCCTTATGTTGTCGCTGCGACCGCTTATGCGCGGGCACGCGGAGCCTATACAGCTGCCGTCACCTGCAACCAGGAAGCGGCGATTGCAAATGCCGCGGACATAGTTATCGTCGCCGAGGTCGGACCGGAGGTCATCTCCGGATCAACCAGAATGAAAGCTGCCAGCGCTCAGAAGATGGTCTTGAACATGATCACGACTGGAGCGATGACGCGGCTTGGATATGTGTACGAAAACCTGATGGTCAACGTGCACATGCAGAACTCGAAACTAGTGGAGCGCGGCATCCGGATCCTGATGCGGGCCTGTAGTATCGACCGCGAAACCGCCGTTCAGACGATCAAGAGCGCGGGCCGTAGCGTTCCAGTGGCCTTAGTGATGCTCAAGGCCAAGGTCGACAAGCCTGAGGCAGTCCGGCGACTGGCAAAGTCAGACGGAAACGTACGGTTGGCTATCGAGGACACCGTCCTCGAGCTCTAGCAAAAAGCTCTTCTTCTCTTCTTTCCGGCAAAGCTGTAACGTGAGGAGACTTGCGCTCGATCTATGGCAGATCGAGCGTTTGCGATCCCGCGTGAAGCGCCGAGGCTTTGCCCTTCCACAGAAACTCACCGCTCAAATCCGCAGGGAGGGTCACTGTGGCGATCCAGTGATCCTGGCTCAATCTGTAGGTGACTTTTATCTCCCCGCTTCGCAGCGGCATCGAGGCATCCAGTTGATGGAGCCCCGTGAGGTGAGGAGCGATCTGCACCCTGCTAAAGCCGGGGGCTGCCGAGTGGATTCCAGCGATGATGGTGAGCAGATCGTAGTTAGGGCTCGCGCTCCATGCGTGGCAGTCGGATCGAGTTGGTTCGGGAGTCTCAGCCCATGTGCTGAGGCCCAAATCTAACATTTCGTACCAGGGTTGAAGCTGGGGCAGGAATTGATCGCCCATTCCAACGTGATCTATCGCCCGGTTCAGATAAAAACGGAAATAGTAGCTCAACGACGAGAGCGGAGGAATCGTCTTCCCCTCAAAGGAAACGCTCTCGTGCTCTTTCGCTGCGAGCAATCGATGGATGATCTTTTCCTGTTCGTCGCGCGGGGCGACGTCCAGCAATACAGCGAGGACGTTCGCCTGCCGGCTCCACGAGTTCTTCGCAGGAGTATCAGCGTAGAGGCCGTGCTCGCCATCCCAGTTTTCGCGATTGATCGCTTCTCTAGCTCGGGAGATTATGGCGCGATACTCGGCAACTTTCTCTTTGCTACCGTAGTTATCTTCCAGTTCCTCGGCCGCTTGAAGTGCTTCAATGAACTGCAAGGTGAGAAAGGTTGATCCTCCATCGGCGTCTTGAGGGGGTTCTCCGTATTTAAAGTTTGCAGTCCAGTCTGCAAATTCCCACCATTTCACCCTGCCCAACAATCCATCGGGGCGCAACCGGGCCGCGTACCAATCGATGACAGGACGCGTATGTGGGACAGTCTCTTTCACCAGAGGGAGATCATCCACATACATCCAGTAGTCGTGGAGCATATTGATCCACAGCAGTGAGAATGTCGGGATGAACTGCGGCTGGCTGGAGGGATAGCGGCTCTCCGTAATACCTTCCGGCCTGCGCGAGTCATCGATGTTCATGATTGCCTGTTTGGCCAGGCGTGAATCACCAGCGACGACGTAGGAAATGAGAGCCTGAATCCGCGTATCCCCGACATACTGCAGCTGCTCCCAGTAAGGCGCGTCCATGTAGGTCTCATGCGCATCGAGACGAGCGGTACGCCAGCCCGTCTCCCAGAGACGGTCGAGGTCACGAATGTCGCCTTTAATCGTCGCCTTTTCCTGAAAGGGATAGGCCGTGAACCAGGCATTGAGCGAATCAAGCTTCAACGGCTCGGACTTCGTTGTGATCTCGAGTTGCAGGAAGCGCCACGTACGCCACCACAATGGCTGAAACGCGCGAGCGCTTTTTCCGTCTGCGATGAAAACGTCCGTGACACCCTGAATGTGTCTTCCTGCGATTTCGCTGCGATTGCCCTTCTCTCCTTTGGCGTCGTAGAGCGCTTCAGAATAGGTGAGCTTGATTTCACTGTCGCGTCCACCACTTGTCGTCAACTCTGGGTATGCAGTCTGAAGAACATGGTTATCCAGGAGGATGGTCACGTGCGAGTTTGCCGGAATCTCAATTGGCGAAGCCGGAAACTTTGCATTAGATGCAATGCCATCTGAGCGCACGATGTCGCCAGCGGCTACTCGACGGTGTTCCATCGGAGGCAGGGCGTCCTGCACGAGTTCCCAGGCGTTAGGCGCGTCCTGCGCCTCTCGAGCCGCCCCGGTTCCCAGAAGTTTCACCTTCTCCCAAGTTGAAGTATCTGTTCCTGCAGCATCCCACGCCCAGTCGAGTTCTCTCCCGTCGATTCGTTCAGCAGGACCAGCAGCAAAGTAGCCGGGCGCGTCATTGTCGCTAATGGCGCCGCGTCCATTCTCCTGCCGCACGCGCCACTCGCTGCCGGTGTTTACGGAGCTCTCTGCCTTGGTGTCGCCTTGCATGAGAAACCCGGTGCGATCGCTCATCTGCGCGACCGGCGCGATATCGGCGAAGTTCCAAACGACGGAAGCAACGACGTTTTGGCCAGACTTCAAATATGGTGCGAGATCGATGGTTTCAAACCGCCAGTGGAACAAGTCTCCACGCGCAGGACCCTCGGCGACGTACTTGCCATTCACGTGCAAAATGAAACGATTGTCTGCTGTGACGTGAACCCAGAAGTGTTCTGGAACAGCTGCGATTGAGATCTCTTTTCGAAAATAAAACACGCCAGGGGCGCGGGCCGGAGCCGATGGGCTTGCGATCCACGAAGCCGGCCATTTGCTGTCTACCAGCTTTGGGCTCAGCGGAAGATGGTTCGCTGCGGATGCCGCGATGCATGAGCACATTGAAAGGAACAGCGGTAGTCCAGCCCTGCACAGAAACGCATTCATCGGTCGAAAAAAATTCACAAGCAGTTCTCCAGCTTGAACTCGCAACCCACCCATTCTCACAGCCCAAGCCTCGTTCATCAACTTGTTCTGGTTCCACGGAAGAGTGAAGAGCATTTCATCCTGAACGCGAGTCCTTCTTCGTCATGATGCAAAAGGAAAGGCAGGTTCTCTGCTGATTGCCCGTATCAAGCAATGTCCTGTACTCTCCGTAGAGAGTTTCCCCATGTCTATCAACCGCAGGCAATTCCTACAGCTTGGCTCGAGCTCTGTTGCATTGAGCCTCATCCCGTCAGCAATATCAGGGGCAGACGACCAACAGCAGATTATCGACGTGCACTTGCATGCATACCCCGATGACATGCCGATCCCCGCTGCCATCAACCCTGCGACCGGAAAGGCAGTACAGCTGAAGAACGGCGCAGCTCACCGAGCCGCATGTCTCGCTGAGATGAAGCGTCTGAATATCGTAAAGGGGATCGTCAGCGGGGGCGATGGAGATCGCATTGCGGCTGCTCTGTCATGGCATGATGCCGATCCAAGCCGAATCATTCCTGGAGCCGGCGTGCGTGGATCGGAAGACACTCCCCTGCCCGATTTGAACCTGTTGAGAAGCGCGTTTAAAGAAGGACGGCTCAAAGTATTGGGCGAGGTGACGACTCAATATGCCGGACTGACACTCGACGATCCGAAATACGCTGCGTACCTGGCTCTTGCAGAAGAGCTGGACATTCCGGTTGCGCTGCACACTGGCACCATGCCACCGGGGATGTCGTTCGATCCTTGTTGCCGAAAGGCGCGCGCCCGCCTTGGAGATCCAATTCTGGTCGAAGAAACACTGAATCGCTATCCGAAGCTCCGCCTCAATCTGATGCATGCAGGCTGGCCCTATCTGGATAACACGATCTCGACCCTTTTCCATTATCCGCAAGTCAATGCGGATCTGGGCGCTATCAACTGGTTGCTGCCGCGGGCTGAATTTCATCACTACTTCGAAGCTTTGATGAGAGCCGGCTTTGGAAAGCGTTTGATGTTCGGCACAGACCAGATGTATTGGCCGGAGGGGATCGCAATGGCCGTCGAAGCAGTTACATCGGCGCCATTCCTCAGCCGGGATGAGAAGAGGGACATCTTCTATAACAACGCGGCAAAATTCTATAAGCTGGGCTAGCAGCTTCATGCTTGCGCATAAGTTCGCGTGCGCTTGTGCGTCGGTGAATGCGCCGGCATGATCTTGCCGACCATGCAACAATATTTTGACTTTTTTTGCATGACTACAAACGGTATCGACAGCGGCAACTTGGAACGAGTAATCGTTACCTCTTTTCCGGATTTAGAAACTTTAGGGCGATCTATCCAGTCGTTCTCATTCCTACACTGAGCGTCAATCGCTAGACTTATGGCCCGCCGAAGAAAATTCGGACTTGAAGGCCTTGACTGGGCCGCATTCTGGCTAGTTGAGGTTTTTCTTCTTGCAGTGCCGACACTCATCACCGTCATCGCATTTCGAAGTGGACCGAATCTCTCACTTCATAGAGCAGGTGCGCTCATCGGCGTCTTGATCGGTCTTACAACATTGAATCTGGCCGCGGCCTTTCTCAAGTCTGCTCCGACCCGCCGGTCACACAAGAGATAGCTCTCAGGAGTAGAGATGCCACACTGTTCCCATTGCACAGCGAGCCAGATCTCTGTCGAAGTTGCAGGCCAGCGGTTGCATACTTACCCAGATCGCTGGATCCCTTGCAGTCGCAATGACCAGCCGGTCGATCAGGTTCGAGCATTCGCCAGAATGCTGCTTTGGATCCAGCTCGCGCTGCCCCTCCAGCATGTGCACCACCTCTTCCATCTCCTGCGATCGCGATTCTGAGCGACTCTGCAGGGGAAAGCATCTACGGATCGCAAAGAGCGATCGGCCGAAGACTGGCAGCTCCGCTGTCTTCAACCCCTGAGGTTTTCGCTTGCCAAACCTGGATTGTTTAGTCAGTACGCAGGGTGGTCATTGGATCGGTTGCTGCCGCCCTTCTTGCGGGCACATACGACGCAAGTAGCGCGACAAACAAGACGAGAAGAACAACCGCGGACATGATGGCTGGATCTGTGGGGCTTACCTGATAGACCAGTCCGCGCACTACGTGCCCAAGGCTCATTGCCAGGATGACTCCGATGATTGTCCCGGGAATCGCCAGCTTCGCGCTCTGTGCCAACACCATTCGCAGGAGATCTCCGCGTTTAGCACCGAGAGCAACGCGCAAGCCGAATTCGGATGCTCGCTGCCCGACGGTGTAGGAGATGACGCCGTAAGCGCCAATCGCCGCAAGGATGATCGCGAGACCAGCAAATAAGCCAACAAGCGCGAAGGTGAAGCGCGGGGTAGAGATGGACGAGTCCGCTACTTCGTTCATGAGCTTGATGTCTGCGACGGCGAGACTGGGATCTTGTTCGCGCACAGCTTGACGCAACGCATCGATCGCCTGACGCGGATCAGAGCTGGTGCGGATTGCGAGTGACATGTCGGGCTGCGCTTGCTGATTCTCTGGCCACCAGAATGCCGGTTCCGCCGAGGGGCTATTCGGTTGATCCTTTACGTCGCCAACCACTCCTACGACGCGCAACCAATCAGAATCCTTTTTAGGGTTGTCCTCGAAGGACAAGCGCTTGCCGACGGCGTCCTGACCAGGCCAGTATTTTTGAGCCATGGCGTGATTGATGATGACTGCCTGGAAGGAGCCATCTTTGTCTGCTGGCGTGAAGAATCGACCCTGCAGGAGAGGTATGCCCATGGCTTTGAAATAACCGGGCGTGGCCATGTGATAGCGCGCGTGGAATCCTTCGCCGGGTGACGGCTTTCGGCCCTCGATGTTCAAGCCGGAATTTTCGTCATAGCCGGTCCAGGGGAGGTCGCTGCCGGCGCCGACGCTCTCTACGCCGGGCAATGTGCTGAGCGATGCGGTGAGGCGCTCGTAGAAGGCGGCGACCTGCCCGCTCTTCTGGTACTGCGCATGAGGCAGCGAAAGGCTTGCGGTAAGAAGGTGATCCTGCTTAAAGCCCGGATCGAGATGAAGCAGGTTGAGAAAAGTACGGAGCATTAGACCCGCGCCGATAAGGAGCACAGAGGCAAGACCTACCTCAGCCATAACGAGAGCATTGCGGAGCCGGTTCTGATGCTTTCCTGCTGTTGTGCCCCTAGTGGCTTTCTGGAGGCCGTCTTTGGGGTCCGTTCGTGATGCCTGGAAGGCCGGAACCAATCCGAAGAGAATCCCAGTTGCCAAACTGACTGCGAGAGTGAAGAGAAGGACGGGCCAGCTTACGTGAATGTCGTTGGCACGAGGAAAGTCGGCGGGCAGCAATGCAACCAGAGCGCGGACACCAGCGAAGGCGATCAGCAGACCGACCGTTCCTCCAAGACAGGAGAGCACGAGGCTCTCAGTGAGGAGCTGGCGAACGACACGCAGGCGCGGGGCACCCATCGCGAGGCGGACAGAGATTTCGCGCTGCCGGGCAGAAGCGCGCGCCATGAGGAGATTGGCGGCATTGGCGCAGGCGATGAGGAGAACAATCCCGACAGCGCCGAGAAGGACGAGGAGCATCTGACGACTGGCGCCTACAACCTCGCTGTAGAGCGGTATGACGAGGACACGCCACCCTGAGTCGCCGTCCGGATGCTCGCGACCGAGCTGAGACATGATTGCGTTCATCTCGGCTAAGGCACGTTCGGTGCTGACATCAGATTTGAGGCGGCCGATACCCTCGATGTAGTGCGAACCGCGAAAGTTCGAATTGCCTGCGAAGGAGAATGGCCACCACACATCGACGCTTTCACCATAGGCGACAGAGTGGTATTCGTTGCCGGGATGCTCTGTTCCAGCTGGCATTACGCCGATGATGACGAAAGGCTGCATGTTCATCGTGATCTTACGGCCGATGATGTTGGGCTCTGCGCCGAAGCGAGTGCGCCACAGACGATCGCTGATGACAACTTGAAGCCCATTGCCGGGAATCTCCGCGTTGAAGTCGAATTCGCGCCCCAGTTGCGGCCGCAAGCCAAGCACGCGGAAGTAGCCGGAGGTGATGCCAAAGCCGTTCAGTTTGACAGGTTCGCCTTCGCCGGAGAGCTGAACATCTCCGCGAGTAAAGGCGGCTATGGCATCGAAGGAATGGTTGCGGGCGCGGAAGTCCAGAAAGTCCCAGGGATTGAGTGGGAACTTCGGGTATTCATTGTTGGACAGGAAGATCCGTACGAGGCGCTCGGGCTCAGGATATGGAAGGCGCTTGAGGAGAACGCCGTTGATGACGCTGAAGATTGCGCTGTTGGCGCCGATGCTCAGCGCAAGCGTGAGGATCATGACTACGGAGAAGGTGGGGTTGCCTATAAGCTGACGGATAGCGTACTTCGCGTCGTCGAGGGTCAATTCGATGAAGCTGGTGCCCCTTGCTTCGCGGCAGTCTTCTTTGATCTGTTCCTGTCCTCCAAATTCCATGCGTGCGGCCCTCCTGGCTTGCTCATGTGACATACCCCGGGCAATGTGCTTCTGAACTTCGCGATCGAAGTGGAAGCGGAGTTCTTCGTCGAGTTCGCTCTCGACCTCGTTGTGATGGAGGAGAGCGCGGGCGCGATATCGAAGGTCGTCGAGCATGACCTATGCTCCTTCCAGCACCTGTTCGACTGCGATGGAGAGCTTGCGCCACGCTTCGGTCTCGGCTTCAAGCTGCTTGTGGCCGGCGCGAGTGAGCTCGTAGTACTTGGCACGGCGATTGTTGTCGGAGGTTCCCCATTTGGCCTTGATCCAACCGCGACGCTCGAGCCGGTGCAGGGCCGGATAGAGAGAGCCCTGCTGAATGCTCAGGACTTCGCTCGAGACTTGCTGCACGCGCTCAGAGATTGCCCAGCCGTGCTGAGGACCGGTCAATAGAGTTCGAAGGATCAAGAGGTCTACGGTTCCCTGGGGCAGTTCGATGCGGCCAGTCAAGCTTTTTGTCTCCCCTGTTACTTCGACATGAGGATATGCCGCTCTGTTGTCGAAGTGCAAGGGAAGTAAATGGATTTGTGACGAGTGAATCGGAGGCCTCGAATCCAATCTGAAGAGCTTGAGTGAGAACTGCTGGAAGCGGAAACGGCCTAGCAGGATTGCTGTGATACCTTGCGGCTGATGCGTTCTTTGCGCAAACGGAAGCTATTCGCGGCGCTATTGCTGGTAGGGTTCACTGTGACGCTGGTGTCAACAGCGGGCCTGGTAATGCTGCATGACGAGATTCTGAAGGACTCTTTCGAACGTCACGATCTGGCAATTCAGAGTTGGGTGCACAGTTTTACGGGGCCGACTTTGACGGAGCTGATGCGCGGGCTGAGCTGGATAGGATCGCCATACGCGCTCGTTCCAATCGTTACTTTAGCAGCGGGATTGATGTGGTGGCTGAAGCGCAGGGACGACGCGATCCTTGTTGCGGCCGCAGCTCTGGGCGGGGTCGCGCTAGACGAGGTGATGAAGCTGCACTTCAAGCGCTTGCGGCCGGACGTGCCGTGGGCTCTTGTGCACGAGCACAGCTTTTCTTTCCCGAGCGGGCACTCCGTGCTGGCGATCGTAATGTACGGAATCATCGTCTACAAGGCAGAGGGCAGATTGCCTGGCATGTGGGCAAAGACGGCACTGACGATCGGAGCGATGATGATGGTCGCCGGGATTGGCGTCAGCCGGGTGTACCTCGGGGCGCACTTCCCCAGCGATGTGGCTGGAGGATACTTTGCAGGTGCCGTTTGGCTGGCAGCGGTGATCGGTTCTGATCAGTGGATTGCGAAGCATTCGCAATGAGCCCTGGCTAACTCGACCGGGACAGGCACCGGCTTCCTCGCACAATCTCAGGAGTCAACACCATTAACACCTCGGCTCTTTCCATGAGCCTATGGGAATGCGAGCCGATTAGACTGGGACAGTACGGAGACAGCAACTTTCGCATGGACAAATTCGTGATTCGCGGCGGGAATCCGCTGGTAGGTACAGTTCGCATATCGGGAGCCAAGAACTCTGCCCTGCCCTGCATGGCGGCGGCGATCCTGACTGAGCAGGAAGTGGTCCTCGAGAATATTCCTGACGTCCGCGACATCGAGACGGAGCGAAAACTGCTTGTAGCAATGGGAGCAGAGGTCGAGCTTGGCACCGGAAGCGATGACCATCGTACGCGCATCAGTTTCAGAAGCCTGTCGAATCCCGAGGCGAAGTACGAAATCGTCAAGACGATGCGGGCAAGCTCGCTTGTGCTGGGCCCGTTGGTGGCGCGAGCCGGTGTTGCGAGGGTGGCGATGCCGGGGGGGTGCGCCATCGGAGGACGGCCGATCGACTTGCACATCAAGGGACTCGAGAAGATGGGTGCGACGATTGCGCAGGAACACGGCTATCTGGAGGCGCGAGCGGACAAGCTGAGGGGCGCACATATTGTCTTCGACAAGATCACAGTGACGGGAACGGAAGACCTGCTGATGGCAGCGGTGCTTGCAGATGGCGAAACGCTGATGGAGAATTGCGCGCGCGAGCCTGAGGTATGCGATCTGGCTGCCCTCCTTATCGCGATGGGGGCGAAGATCGAGGGCGCTGGCACTTCGACGATTCGAGTGCAGGGTGTGACGAGCCTTGGGGCCGCACATTATCGCATCAATCCCGATCGCATTGAGGGGGGAACGCTTCTGATTGCCGGAGCGATCACGGGTGGCGACATTACGATTTCAGATTGCAATCCGGACCATCTAGGCGCAGTGATCTCTAAACTCGATGAGGCTGGAGCAAAGATGGAGGTACTCGGCAAGGATGCAGTCCGTGTCCGCAGCGATGGGAAGCTCAAGGCTGCCGATATTTCGACAGAAGAGTATCCCGGATTTCCGACTGATATGCAGGCCCAATATATGGCTCTGACGACTCAGGCCGACGGCGTGAGCATTATCAAGGAGAACATCTTTGAGAATCGTTTCATGCACGTTCAGGAACTGGTGCGCATGGGAGCGAACATCAAAGTCGACGGACGAACGGCGACTGTGAGGGGACCGGCGCAGTTGTCCGCAGCGGCGGTAATGTGTTCGGATCTCCGCGCGTCGGCTTCTCTCGTACTCGCCGCGCTGGTGGCGGATGGCGAATCGATCCTGGACCGTGTCTATCATATGGACCGGGGTTACGAGCGGATCGAGCAGAAGCTTGAGAGCGTTGGAGCGCAGATACGGCGCATGGGAAATGTGTTCGGCTGAGTCCCGATCATGCAGAAGCTTTCGCAGGTTTTCGATGGTTGGGATGGGTACCAGACAAGCCTGATGCGTGCCGTCACTCCGCTGACGCCGGACCAACTTGCGTTCAAAGCTGGCGGGAAGATGCGCTCAATCGGGCAACTGATCCGGCACATCGCACTGGGGAGAATCACATGGCTATCGCGTATCGAGCCGGTGGACGCTGAGCAAGCTACTTGCACGAGTGCCGCGGTGGTTCACCGATGGAGATGGCGCTCGTCACGTCGTCGAGGAGGCTGTGCCCAGCGATGATTCGCGGGTTCTTTTGGATTGGCTTGAGGCTGGGTGGGAATCAATCTACAGGTCACTTGGAGAGTGGACAGTCGACGATCTTGCCCGGACGTTCCCGCATCGGTTCCGCGGTACCGACTATTTGATATCGAGGCAGTGGGTTCTCTGGCGCATGCTTTCGCACGACATCCATCATGGCGGACAACTCGCATTGTTGCTTGCTATGCAGGACATACCAGCGTTTGAGCTGCGAGCATTAGGCGGACACATCACGGAGCCGCCGCTGTTACGGCCGAGCTGACTCTTTCCTCTACTTTCCTAGTTGTGACTCGTATCACGGCTTAGCCTGATGCATCGCGCTAGCATCGTCGCGCCTGGCGCAGGCTCAGGTTTGTCTGCCTGCGCTGCGCCCGGGCGAACAGTGAGATCGCGAAGGGAGGCTTGCCCCCATGAAGCGCACCGGCAAAAAGATTGTCATCGTTGGAGCGGGAATCGCAGGACTAAGCGCGGCGGTATATGCGCTGAAGTGCGGTTACGAGGTCGAGGTTCTCGAGATGCATGACATGGCGGGAGGTCTTGCCATGAGCTGGCATCGCGGTCCTTACACCTTCGAAACATGCCTGCACTGGCTGATTGGTTCTAAACCGGGTGGCGAATTCAACCGGGTCTGGAAGGAACTTGTCGACCTGGACAGGCTGACGTTTGTGAATCCGCATGAGTTTGTCCGCATTGAGACCGAAGATGGCGAGAGTCTTCGTGTCTATACCAACGCGGACATGCTTGAGGCCGAGTTGCTGCGGCGCTCTCCGGATGACTTTGCGGCAATCAATGATTTCATTCATTCCATTCGGACGCTTGGCAAGTTCAGGTTGCTCGACCCATCGGGGGGTCTGGCTGAGAACTGGTTCAACATGCTGCGCGATCTTCCGGTCATGCCGCTGCTAATGAAACTTGGGAAGATGAGCGGCAAGCAGTATGGCGTTCGTTTCGCAGATCCGCTTCTGCGGGATTTCTTCTCAACGGGAGATATGGGCAAGCTCACGGCGATCGCGATGGTGCTTTCGCTGGCCTGGATGAACGAACAGGATGCAGGCTACTGCATCGGAGGGTCTCAGGCGTTAATTCGTCTTTTTGAGGAGAAGATAGACGAACTCGGCGGTGAAATCCGGTATAACGCGAGGGTGGAGCGGGTCATCGTCGAACAGGACTGCGCAATCGGAGTCCAACTTGTCGGAGGCGAGGCAATTCCGGCTGACTGGGTGATCTCTGCTGCCGACGGACATGCCACGGTTTATGACATGCTCAGCGGCAGGTATGTGGACGATGCTATTCGCAGAATCTATGCCGAGGCGGAGACGTTTGCTTCCTATATCCAGGTGTCTTTGGGCATTGCGCGGGACCTGAGCGATCAGCCGCCGATGTTGACGCGGATCCTGGATTCGCCGGTGACGGTCGATCCTGAAACCAGGCTCCGCCACGTGGGCTTCCGCTTTTTCCACTTTGATCCAACCTTCGCACCGGCCGGCAAGACGGCTGTCACTTCCGTACTCCCAACGCGCAATTACGAATACTGGGCGAATCTGCGCGATCACGAACCGCAGCTCTACCGAGCCGAGAAGGCCCGGGTTGCCGAGTCGGTGATTCAGGTCCTAGAGAAACATTTGCCGGGAATTCGGAAGGTGATCGAAGTAGTGGATGTTTCCACTCCGGCGACCGTGATCCGATACACCGGAAACTGGAAGGGATCGCAGGAGGGATGGCTGATGCTGCCCGGTGCCGGCTTGAAGCCGTATCCGAATACCCTTCCAAAGCTCGACGGCTTCTTCCTAATAGGTCAGTGGATCATGCCCGGGGGCGGACTCCCGTCTGGACCGATGACCGCACGCCCCGCGATCAAGGCGATCTGCAAGCGAGATCATGTGCCATTCGAGATTGAGCCGGAGGTTCACCGGGAGGAGCCTGCGGTGGTGTGAGACGAGCTATCGACTCTCAGCTGCCAGCCCACAGGCCGAAGGCTGCCGCTCTTGAAGAGATTGGGATTGGCGGAAAACCGGGAACAATTTGGATCCTGGCGACGTAACTTGATCCATGAGACTTTCTCCGGCACTCTTCGCGGGTGCGGCTTTGTGCTGCGCTATAACCGGATTCGCACAGTCTACAACCGTCAGTTGCGATCAGAAATTATCTGCGCCGCTGCGCGCCCGATCTCTGCTCGAAATTGCGTCGCGCCCTGCAGGCCTGGAGATTGTTGGGACGGACGAAGAGACTATCCGCGTCACCTGCGATACGCACAACAGCGACGAGACTAACGCCGAACGCATACGCCTGCGCTTTTCTCCCAACGCCACCGGAGGCAAGCTCAAGATTGAGGGCGAGCATCTGAGACATGGCAACGGCGCCCAGATCCGGATTGAAGTGCCGAAGAAGACGAGCCTAATGGTTCGGATGTTTGCCGGCGAAGTTAAGACGGAGCAGGTCTCGGGTGACAAGGATATCTCGGTGGGTGCGGGTCAGATCACGATCTCGAATCACAACTGGGACTATCGCAGTGTGGATGCGTCCGTGAGCATCGGACAAGTGAATGCTCCAATGTACAGCGCGAACAAGGGCGGCTTCTTCCGCGGCGTCAACAAGTCAACCCAGGATGGGGAGTACCGGCTGCATGCGCATGTGACCACGGGACAAATTGATTTGGAGGGCAAGAGAACGGAGCCGGGGGCCACGCCGAAACCAGATTGATCGAGTCATGGAAGCTATCCGCTTCTCCGCAAAATGACTCTGACTTTTCCTGAGTACCTGAGATGCAGGCGCCCTTGCGATTCATTCAAGTAGTTCGGAGTCGAATCGTCGATAGATTCCGTGCTGGTGAGCCGGATCTCGATCGGCATGCAGTGCTGAAACAAGGGCTGCAATCCGCGGAGTGAACATGATCAAGTAGCGTGCACCTTCGTTTGCGGTGAAGGTATGTGGTATACCTGCCGGAACGAAAACAGTAGATCCAGGTCCGGCCGTTTCAGTTCGGTCCCTGAAGCGAAACGTGAGTTCGCCGTCCAGCACATGCCATGCTTCATCGTCTGAGTAGTGGACGTGCAGAGTCGAAGGGCCACTTCCTTGCCACTCGTGGATGCAGAAGGACTTGCCTGAAGCTGAAAAAGGCTGGACCGACATTTCAGCATTCTAGCCTTCGCTACTGCGGCTACTTCCGAATCTCCGCTCGAGGTCAGACAGAGTTTTTGCTTTTCAAGCGACGGTAGGCGGTGACTGACGGCGACTGGATACCTCGCTGCCGGAAACGTCGATGATCAGGAATGTTTGAAGGTGCTCTATCGCCAGCTAACGGCCAGGTGCCAGCGGAGGTGGTATTTATCGGTTTTAGTGAGGACGGTTTCGTATTCGCGGAGTTCCAGAAGTACGGGCTCGGTCTCCGATCCGAACGCTACAGGCGAGTCGGAGAGGAACTGGATGAGCGCTCTAACGGTCACCAGCCCTTCACAGGGATCGAACCATTGTGGGTCCGGTAGATGATGGGCCCACTCGGGGTCTCCGGCACCCTGCTCAAGCAGCACGCACATTGAGTTTTCATCGGCCGAGAAAAACTGCAGAAGCGGCGCGACGCCCAGCGACTCTGCGAGCCGGTCGAGGGGATCTTCGTTGCGGGCAAGGGCATGGCCGTTGACGAAGATGTCAAAGCCGGGGTCTTCCCCTTCCACCACGATGTACAAGCTTGCAGCCATAGTCGCTAAATGAACACCCAGTTTCCCTCAGGTTTTCCAAAGGTTCAATGGTTTCTTCGCCAGTGCAAGATTACGCAAGTTTGACATGAACCCAGTCAGCCATACAACGAAAGGGTTACAGCCAACAGTCAAAAATAGAAACGCAGCTAGAATCAGAGTCACCATATTAGTGCGTTAAGGATGTTTCTTGGTGGATTGGAGCAAATTACCGGATCTGGCTGCGATCGCTGCACTTACGTGCGCTTTCGCATCCGTCGCTCGACGCGGGCAGACAGCGACCTCTCGCAATTGGCTGATGGGGTGGGTCCTGATTGCGGTCCATTTTGCCGCCGCCATTTTCCAGCCTACATCCGTGTTGCTGGGCGCACTGATGGCCGATACAAAATGGGCGAGCCTCGCAGCTGCCGGTGTGCTCTTCATGTGGGCATCCGTTCCCTACCGTCTGGAGCGGTCAAGCCAGTTAATGCTGGCTTCCCTCCTCTTCACGAACACACTTTATGTAGTTCTCACGGTTCTCGATCATCCGCCGTCATGGGCTCTGAACCTGGCGGCTTTCCTTTTCGGGGGTGCTCCTCTCGCAATTGCGCTGGGAGCGCGGCGGCATTTTACGCATGTATTGCGCTGGCTACTTGTTGGCCTTTACTGCCTGCTGTCAGTCTTCCTTCTGGCCTTCCAGAACCGGCCCGGAATTGGCCCGATGCTGGCCATTAATGCTTTGCTCTTTACGGTCTATTTTGGGTGTTGCGTTCATGTCTGGTACAACTACCGCGGTCGCGGAAGCGCCGGCTCACTCATCAGCATCGTGGGCTTTTTAGGCTGGGCTGCAGTCTTCGTCATCGGCCCTGTCATAAGCGTGTTTACGCTTCACATCCCGATTGAGACCGAGGTGTGGAATATTCCGAAATATGTGGTTGCTGTAGGGATGATCTTGTTGCTGCTGGAAGATCAGATTGAGCACAACAAGTACCTGGCATTGCACGATGAGCTGACCGGACTTCCGAACCGACGGTTGTTCCTCGATCGCCTTTCGCTATCTCTTGAGCGAGCGCGCCGCATGGAATCCAAAGCAGCCCTGCTTGTCATAGACTTGAATCACTTCAAACAGGTGAATGACAGTCTGGGGCACCATGCAGGCGATCTGCTTTTGAGGAAGGTCAGCGAAGTCTTCTCGAGTCGAGTGCGGCGTTCTGATACGGTGGCCCGAACTGGAGGCGATGAGTTCTCGCTGATTCTGGAAGAGCCGACGAACCGGTCGAACGCAAAACTGGTTGCGAAGTCGCTGATGGAGATGTTGCGGGAGCCTTTGCAGGTTGGCGACAACACTGTACAGGTGGGTGCCAGCATCGGAGTAGCCGTCTTCCCTGACGATGCAGAAGATATCGAGTCGCTATGTATCGCAGCCGACCTTCGCATGTACGACACGAAAAATGAGTCACGGGATGCGGTCGCGGAGCGAGTTCCCGTCAGGTCTGAGCGGCCTCTCGAGTCCCACGGCGGCGAGAGTGTCGGATTCAAGATGGCTGCACACGCGCCGAAGGTCTAGTTGAGATGCGGTTCATTGGGCAGTTCTTTCAGTGTGAACCGGAATTCCTTTGCTGAAGAGTTGAGCGCGAACTGCGGGTCCCTCGGCTCCCTTTGGTCGCTCGGGATGACAGTCTGTGTTGTGGTGCGATCGATTTAATTCCGAGATTGACAGATGGCTGGCGAATCAGAGTGCGAGAAAAATTCAAAACGCCCGGGGATTAGCCCGGGCGTTCTTTGTTTCGATGAGCGGTGAGCCTAGCCTCTGCCGCCACCGCCACCCTGGCCAGGACCACGACCGCCACGACGACGGCGACGACGGCGATTGTTGTTGCCTGCCGGACCACCACCACCGGGACGAGGTCCGGTTCCCTGCCCGGCTGGAGCCGGAGTGCCATCAGCGCGGTTGAAGTTCGGCTCGTTCTCTTCGTCGAACTCTTCGCCGCCTTCTTCTTCGTCGAAGTCCTCGCCGCCCTCAATCAGAATCGTGCTCTGATTTGAGCGAGGCTGACGCTCGTCGAATTCGTGGCGCGGACGGGACTGTCTGGGCTGAGGAGCTTCTTCGGACTTGCTGCCTTCGGCGCCAGGATCGCTGGTCTCCGCCGATACGCCGGAAGCTGCAGCCAACTTGGCTTTCTGCTCGCGGATGAGAGCCTTGCGGCTCAGCTTGATGCGGTTGCCCTCGATGGCGAGGACCTTAACCATGACCTGATCGCCTTCGCGCAGCTCATCCTTCACTTCCTTGACGCGGTGCTCTGCAATCTCGGAGATGTGAAGAAGGCCGTCAGTGCCGGGGAAGAGCTCGACGAACGCACCGAACTCTGCGAGCCGAACGACTTTGCCGAGATAAACCTTGCCGATCTCGGGAACTGCCGTGATGTTGCCAATCATCTCGAGAGCGCGCTTGAGGCCGTCGGCGTCGCTGGAAGCAACGCTGACCTTGCCGGTGTCGTCGACATCGATCTTGGCGCCAGTCTGCTCGACGATGCCGCGAATCGTGGCGCCGCCCTTGCCGATCAGATCGCGGATCTTGTCGGTTGGAATCATCAAAGTCTCGATCCGCGGAGCGTACTGCGAGCGCTCGGTGCGGGGGCCGCTCAGCTCGGCGTCCATCTTATCGAGGAGGAAGAGACGGCCGCGCTTGGCCTGCTCCATCGCTTCCTGAAGGATCTGGCGCGTGAGGCCGCCGATCTTGATGTCCATCTGGAGAGCGGTGATTCCCTTGCGGGTTCCGGCCACCTTGAAGTCCATGTCGCCGTAGTGATCTTCGGCTCCGGCGATGTCGGTGAGGATGGCGTAGTCATCGCCTTCCTTCACGAGACCCATGGCAACGCCGGCGACTGAGCCGGACAGCGCGATGCCGGCATCGAATAACGCCAGGCTGGCTCCACAGACGGAGGCCATTGAAGAGGAACCGTTGGACTCGAGAATGTCGGAGACGATGCGGATGGTGTATGGCTGGTCAGCACCCTCAGGGAGAACTGCCGAGATGGCCCGCTCCGCCAGAGCGCCATGACCGACCTCACGACGACCCACGCCGGTCATACGTCCTGTTTCACCAACGCTAAACGGTGGGAAGTTGTAGTGAAGCATGAAATTCTTCTTCTTCTCGCCTTCGAAGCTCTCCAGACGCTGACCTTCATCAGCAGTGCCAAGAGTAGCGGTGACGAGCGCCTGCGTCTCGCCGCGAGTGAAGAGTGCTGAACCGTGCGTGCGCGGAAGAACCTTGGTCTCGATGGAGATAGGACGAATCTCGTCGAAGGCGCGACGGTCGGGGCGGATGCGGTCCTTCGTGACCTGCTCGCGGAAGGTGCGCTCGCGAAGGGCTTCGTAGTAGTGAGCGAGCTTCTTCTTCGCATCGGGATCATCGGCGGGGAGGCCAGCGGCCAGTTCGTCCTTGAGCTGCTTAATGAGCGAATAGCTCTCGATCTTGCTGTGCGCCTTGGTGTCGAGCGCGTCTTTGAGACGATCGCCGACCTTGGAGACAAGTCCGTTGTAGTACTCCTCGTCGAAGACGGGGGCGTTGAAGGAGCGCTTCTGCTTCCCTGCCTTGGAGACGAGTTCTTCGATGCCGGCGACGATCTTCTTGATCTCGTCATGGCCGAATTCGATGGCGGCGAGGATAACGTCTTCGGTCTCTTCTTTTGCGCCAGACTCAATCATCACGATTCCATCTTTGTGGCCAACGACCATGATGTTGAGCGATGTATTTGCGCGTTCCTCGTAGGTAGGGTTGATAACGAACTCGCCATTCACGCGGCCGACACGCACTGCACCAACCGTGGCCCCAAAAGGAATGTCGGAAAGAGCGAGCGCGGCGGCAGCGGCATTGATGCCGATGACGTCTGGGTCGTTCTGCTTGTCAGCGGAGAATACGAGGGCGATCACCTGGGTCTCGTTGCGGAAGCCTTCAGGAAAAAGCGGTCGGATAGGGCGATCTATCTGACGAGCTGTCAGGATCTCCTTTTCGCTCGGCCGGCCCTCACGCTTGATGAAGCCGCCGGGGATGCGGCCGCCGGCGTAAGTGTACTCGCGGTAGTCCACAGTGAGGGGGAAAAAGTCGATGCCTTCGCGCTGGTCGGGAGATGCAACAGCGGTGGCCAACACCACGGTCTCGCCCGTGGATACCAGTGCAGCGCCGGAAGCCTGCTTGGCCATGCGTCCGGTCTCAAAGACCAGCCGCTTGCCGCCCGCAAGCTCGACTGTCACTTCTTGTTTAGACATAGTGTCCTCTTTTCGTTTTTTCGCTTGGGAAACTTTTCAGGTGGGAAGTACCGGGAAAGCAGAAATCAGAACCAAAAGAAAACGCCGTCTGAAGCAGAGGCTTCAAGGCGGCGTTGGTTCGGGTCAGACGGTGGGATGCGGCTTGTACAAAGCCGACAGTTCCACGCATGACCCGGCGTGGTTCAACATCTGCCAGGTACACCATCGCCCCGATCTCAGGATGTGACGGGGCCATGACCAGGTTCCGGTCTGGGTGCTTCCGGTTCAACGTATGCTTTCTGATTTACTTGCGGATACCGAGCTTTGTGATCACGTCGCGGTAGCGATCGCCATCGTGCGTCTTCAGGTAGTCCAGCAGGCGGCGGCGCTTGCTCACGAGCATCAGCAGACCACGACGGGATGCATGGTCTTTCTTGTGGGTCTTGAAGTGCTCAGTCAATTCGCCGATCCGCTCACTCAGAATCGCGATCTGGACTTCGGGGGAACCGGTGTCCGTATCGTGGGTGCGGAAGCGTTCAATTAGTGAAGTTTTCTTTGCAGTCGCCAGCACGGCGTGAGTTACTCCTCTTGCGTTCTCAGTCCACTCTCAAGTGTCTCCATAGAGATTAACATGAATGACTTGCGGGTCAAAACCAGCGGGAACCAGCCCGCTCACGCGCGCTAGAACGAAAGGGTTTGCTGCCCGCCACATCCGGTCGCGAAAACCCTGGATAATGGAATTGATGCCCTTCACGATCTCCCACGCGGCAGCTGCGATTCCCTTTCGTCGTACGCGTCTGGACATGTCTGCAATGGTGTTCGGCTGCTTTGCGCCTGATATGGAGTACTTCCTGTGGCTGCGGCCTCATGGTCATTTTGGTCATACGCTGCCAGGAATTTTTCTATTTGACCTGCCCGCGTCTTTGATCTGTCTCTTCTTTTTTCACCAGTACGCGAAAGTTCCCCTGGTCGCATGCCTGCCAGCGCGCCTGCGCGAACGCCTTCGCAAAAATGACCGGGCCCCGTTGCGAACGATTTCCAGATCCATTCTCGTCTGCGTTTCGGTGATTGTTGGATCGATCACGCACATTGTCTGGGACTCTTTTACTCACACCGAGTACTGGATCGGCAAGCATTGGACACTCCTGAGGGCGCCTGTTGTTCTGCCTATCTTCGGATGGAGAAATTGGGCTTCGATATTTCAATACATTAGCTCGGTCTTTGGGCTGGTCGCGATAGTGGCCTGGTTCATTTACTGGTATCGCGATACACCTCCCGATCACGTCGAGACAGAGCGAGCCTCCGTGTCGCGCGATCGATTGGTAGTCCTGGCGGCATTTGTGGCTGCAGTTCTGGCGGGGGTCATACGATCGGGCATCGACGGCGGTTTGCCGAACGGGATACACGGATTTCAGCGTTTCACCACGGAGGCACTGATTACCGGAATCACGGTGTTTTGCTTCGAGATCCTGGCCTACGGCTTCTTCCACGATCGCTTGCAAAACTCATCGGAGCCGGCGTGACGGAATCGCAACAGATCGCGCCTTTGGTCACCGCAGATCAATCGTCTCCCCGCCAGTAATTTGCACGAGCGATAATCTTGGCGCCATAGTCGTCGACAGTTCGCACGCGGATGGTGTGAAGGCCCGGGGTCGGATCGGTCGGACTGAAGGTGATGAGATACCGATTGCGCACTTCCTTCGCTGCTTCCATAATGCGATCTTCGAAGCGATGATCACCGACGAATGTCATGTATTCGCCGCCGCTCATGATTGCGATCTGTTTGGCCACGTTTTTCTTGAAGGCCTGAACCGCCATGACCAGCGTTGAGACCATGTTTATCATGCGGTCTTCGCCGGAATCCTTGATGTCGTGAGCGAACTCGGCTTTCGAAGGCGAATAGGAAACGCTGACAACAAGAACATCGGAACGGCCGATCTTGGATACAAGCTGCGCCGGTTTGGTGTGCTTGCTGCCGTGATCGCGCTGTTCGCTGATGAGAAGCAAGACACGGCGAAAGCGCTTGGGTTGATCCTCGAGTAGACCGACTCCATAGCTGATGGTGTCCAGAATCGCCGCTCCCCCATCACCGGGCTCCAGTTGCTGGAGGCTCTGGCTGAGCTCTTCTTGAGAGTGCGTGTAGTCGTGAATGAGTCGCGGCACAGAGCTGAAGCCGACGAGAGCCGCCTGGCTCTGGGGATCTGAAAGGAACATATCGAGGAGCGGGCCCATCTTGCCGTACTTCTTGAATTCGAGCCAACCGGAGCGGCCCTCCTCCATGGCGATCACAAGGGCGATGGGTGCGGTGTCGAGTTCTTCCTGAACGTGAATCTTCTGGGGAACGCCGTTGTCTTCGACCACGAAGTCGGACTGCTTAAGGCCATAAACGATCCCACCGCCATGGGGCTTCTCAACCAGGGTGGGAACAAGGACCTCGTTGGTAGTGACGCGAATGGTTGGGACAGCGGCCTGCGACCCGGGCATTGGCTTTGGGGCTTCAATGGGGGGCAACTCAGGCTGCTGCGCGTGCGCGAAGGGGGCGCTCAGCAGAACTATGGCGGAGAGAAGCTTGAGCCCTCGGGCTGGTCCGAAAGACATCAGAATAAGAGACTCCCGCTCTCGATGATAGGTGATCGCTGTGAGTGCGTTCCGAGGTGGGAAAACTGCAAACTTGTGATTTAAATCATGGTATCGCTGGCAACATTCCCGGCGATCTTTTTCTCGTGGCCTGAAAGTAACCTTAAAGTCGGTAATCGATTGCACCCTCGTGGGATAGAGGTAGTTACGGGTGTGATCTATTTTTGATCACGGGAGCAAGGAGAAAGTCCCATGGGTCGAACCAATCTGGACGAGTCATATCTCAACGCATTTCATGCCGCGATCGAGCAACGCGAGCATATCTTCAGGGAGTTCGAACTACTGAAACAGCGGAGAACGCTGCTAGAGGCTGCCGCCAGTAGTTTGGAGCCACTGGTATATCCGGATGAATACCACGGACAGCAGTCTCAGCCATCTCTGAGCGCCGAGCAGGCTCTATCGACCGTTGTCGAGATTCGAAGCGCTGCGCCGAGCCCCGAGATATGGAACCCGACGTTTCCTGCGGAAGTGAGCGCGCCGGAAGTGGTGCCGCAGCAGGTGCCCGAGGTTCGTCCGGTGCAGGCCGCGACTCAGGTTTACGTCCACGGTGATGGGGAGCCGGACGAAGAGATTCGACGTCGAATCAGCATCGCCATAGGCCGTTCAGCCGCTGACTGATCTGGTACAAGTTTGTACTGGCGATCTCGATCGCCTATGAAATGGCCCCGACGCGCCGGGGCCATCTTTTTTGGGGAGTGTCCTGACACGTTACGCACGCACCCAGATTCTGTAGCGGTAGGTCACGACCTGCTCCTGCCCAGGCGCCAGTGTGATTTCCCAGGAGAGCCGGGATTTCGGATTGTCACTTTCAACCCCTTCCCCCAGCTGCACCGTCTTTCCCAAGTCCGACTGGGATTCTGTCTTGCCGCGTAGCGTCTTGGCTATGGCAAGATGGACATCCTTCGCCTTGAAGTTCTTCACCTTCAATTTGCCTTCGACGGTGACCAGATCGTAGTTGTAACCGCGGCGATGATTGACCTCGGGTTGGCGCGCGACCTCGCGCTCTTCGTGGCTGGCCCGAATGTCAGTGGCGACAGTGACGCGCAGTGTTGAATTCGCGCCTTTCTGGGTATATGCGAGAGTGTCCTGCGAGACGGGCTTGTCGCCGGAGACAACGAGAGCAGGCGCGCTGGTCCAGGGAAATTTTGTTGAGTTCTTCAGTCGTATTGAGTGCCAGATACTGTCGGCACTGTTGGCGTCCTGCGGGTTTTGATTTGGGTTAATAACATTTCCAAACGCATCGACGCGGGGCTGATCCTCAACCTCCCAGTTGTAGAGGTGCTCATAACCGACACTGCCGGAAAAGACGTTGTAGCTGGCGCGTTCTCCTTTGGCGAGGGTCACGTCGGAGCGGCTGTAAAGGAAAAGGTCTTCCTCCGGAGAGCTAGCCATTTCTGTAACGCCGTTGACCAGACTGATGGGAGATGCGGCTTCAGCGCGATCGTACATAGCAGCTTGCCCGGCTATTGCATTGGACAGGAAGCCGAGAGACTTCTTTCGGTCTTCGTCTCGCTCCGCATCCTTCATGAAATCGACCAGGGATTGCTGCAGGCTCATAGGCGATAGGGTGTTGGCATATGCGAAGTTGGGGACGCCGACGACGAAGAAGAGCTGGGCGTTCTGCAAGTCTTCGGCATCGTCGGTGACGACTGCCTGCATCGTGATCTGGGCGTTGGTCTCATCTGTGAGCGAGACGAGATAAGAAGGAGTCCATCCTAGGCCGTGCTCGAGATAGCCCATCGAGAGCTTTTCTTTCGAAGAGCCTCCTTTCAGTTTCAACCGCAGCGCCTGGCTCTGCTGGTCGATGGACTCGTGAAGGATTGCGTCATCCGGAAGGTTCGCCATGGAGATGCCCCCGAGAGGAAAAGCCATGAGGCGCTTGTCGGTGCGAAGGAGGAGGTAGTCCTCATGCGGCTGCACATAGCGAGCGTCTGTAGGTGCGACAGATGCAGTAGGCGTGGAGTCTGGAGGATTGGTCTTGAGTCCGACGACTTCGCCGGTGTAGTCCTTCATCTGGTAGGTGATGGTGACGGTTTTGCCGGCGTTCGCGCGCAGGATCTCTCCTATGGACCGGATTGGGTGCTGAGTGAGCGTGTTGTACCGGTAGGCGACGATCTCATCGATTTTGGCTTCGGGACTGACGGGGGCAAGCCATAGAGTGCCAAGAGTGGCGGTGGGAATGGATGAGAGCCGCGCAGTTCCGGCAGTGAAAGGTATTTCTCCCTGACGCAGGACGAAGGCGAGGCCGTTCTTGAACGCGGCTACGGCAACTGTTTTTGGCAATGGTGCGGGAGCGTCGGCGTTTTCTCCGGCGAAGAGTGCGGCAGGTGCGATCAAGACAGTGGCGAGACGCAGGGCTTTCAGAGCGAGACGCATTGTTCAATCCTCCAGGGTTCTGATCAGAGAACGGAGGAAGGATGGAAGCTTGCATGATTTTTTGTTTGTCCGGGGCTAAAGCCCGTCTCACAACTGGGTGTCCATTCAGAGGCCTGAAGGCCTCTGCTCCCTCCCGAGGACGTAGCGTTTGCGGGCTCGATGCGCTACGGGCGGCGGCGGGCTTCTTTTTGGACCTGGCCGGTCCAGAGGAGGAAACTGAGGAGTTCCCACTTGGAGTGCCACACGAAGGCGAAGATGTCGCGGGCTCGGAGAGTTTCTGCGGGCTTGCTGGAGTAGGTCTCGACGCGCCAGCGGAGATACTCGCTGCGCCAGGGAGCGAAACGGTGGCCGCGTGTTGCGTTCCAGATGAATTTGAGGGCGCCGAACATCTACAAGAGAGAATAGCGGATGCCAGAGGAGTGGCAGCTGCTAGACAGTCCGGTACCCCTCCCCCCATCCTCTTTGGCTAAATACTCTACTTCCTGCGATTTATAACAGCGGGTGGTTGCGAGTTACAGATTTCAGGCAATTTAGCGATTTGACTCTGATAACAAAGGCTTTCAGCGATCCTGTGGACTCACTTCGAGTCTGGACTGAAATGCCTCTCCCGCACGGGTAATCTCCACGACGAAGTCGCTCTGATTCCAGTATGAAGAAAATTGCGAATTAACCTGCAAAGGTCTCTTGCTGATTGCGAATTTGTGTGCGACTGGAGACAGACCTCTGCTACCTATGTTGCACACCCGAGTAGCGACAACCTCCGCGAACTTGTTGCCTGAAGGAACGTTTTGCACCTGAACGGTGTCTAATTAGTTGAACGATCTGCATTTCTCGGGCCTATTGCGTGTCACGTCCTTTCTTTCGACTTGTTGGCCTCATTCCGACTTCCCTTGCAGCCGCGTTAGCTCTGTCTAGCTTGTGCTGGATTGCCAGAGCGCAAAACACTTCTACCGAAAAAGCTGCAGACCAGAATCCAACTCTCCGCCTGGAAAGCAATTTAGTTGTTTTACGTGTCGTTGTTCGCGACGCTCGGGGCGTACCAGTCGTCGGCTTGAAGAGAGACGACTTCAAATTGTTCGATGAAGGAAAGGAACAGTCGATATCGCAGTTTGAAGAAGAGCCCACATCTAATGCATCGACGACACAAGGACAAAGCTCAAGCCCCACCCAGGCGAGGCCATTGCGCTTCATTGCCTTCTACTTCGACACCTTAAACTCGACTGAAGCCGAACTCATGCAGGCTCGCGATGCAACGGATCGGTATCTGGCAGGTTCTCTTCAGTCGAGTGACCGCGTGGCTTTATTCAGCGCAGATAAAGTGCTGGCGGACTTTACGGCCGATTCCGCCAAACTGCGTGCGGGCTTGATGGAACTCCACGCCGGGAATGCGGGGCGGGATGGACAGAATCAGTGTCCAGTAATTTCCGACTATCAAGCGCAGCAGCTTACAGAAAGTGACGATCCCCAGAGCGAGGCATGGAGAGCCGCATGGGAGCAAGGCAAAGCCTGCCCCATTAAGGCGTTCTCCCCATCAAGTTTCTCCGCAGACACGCCCGACCAGACCTTTATGGCGGCGATTCGCATGCGAGCGCAAATGATCGTCAACCAGAGCCGGCAACGAGTCCGAGCAGGACTGCACCAGTTTGAACAGGTGGTCGACTTTGCAACCCGCGCGCCGGGAGAGCGCTCGGTGGTCCTGGTCTCGCCCGGGTTTCTGTCTCAGAATGAACAAGCCTCTATCGATCGCATTATCGACCGTGCTCTCCATGCAGGCGTTGTAATCAATACGCTCGATCCCAAGGGATTGGCTGGATTGATGAGTTTTTCCAGTGGTGCGCAGAGTATCGCGAGCCCAGCAAGCCCACACGCAATGCGATCGAAGTCGTCGCTTGATCGCTCAGGGGAATTGTCGAACGCCGAAGTGCTTTCAGAGCTCGCACAAGGCACCGGCGGCCGATTCTTCCACAACAACAATGATCTCAGTGCGGGATTCAAAGCCCTCGAAGAGGATGCGCCTCATTACATACTTGCCTTTTCACCCAGGAACGTCCGCCTCGATGGCAAGTTTCACACCTTGAAGGTTTCGTTTGCCGAGAAACGTAAGGGATATGAGATCCAGTCCCGCCGCGGATATTTCGCAGTGCCTGGTCATCACGAGGAGAAAGATGTGCCTGCGGATTCGCAGAAGGTGGTGGAGACTCCAACACCACAGCCACAAGCGCCTCTTGTAAATTCGGCGAATAATACAAAGAGGCCGGAGCCTTCGGGCGGGCCTGGGACAGCGATCGCCAAAGTGCAGCCTCCTGCTGCGACTGACATCAAGGGATCTGCCGCCCCGGCCGATGTTTCGCGGTCGGCGGCAGTTCGCCTGCATATGGGAATGAACCACCTCACCGTTGACCAGCTTCAGACACTCGTAGCTGCGGCCAGCGGCAAGTCAGATGCGGACTTCGCAAAGAGGCTGGCCAACATTGAAGTGACGGAGCGGATCAGTCTGTCGCAAATAACGCGCATGAGCGCTACGCTGCCCGGCGAGAGGTCTCGCGTGGCTTTCTCCATGCTGGCTGATGCGGCTGCTTTTCTGAAGACACCTGCGCCGGGCACGCCTCTTCCGCCAGTTCCAAAGGTTGAAGAGCAGATCCACTTGCTCAATTCGGCGGCAAATTATGTGGTCAATGCAATGAGCAAATTGCCCAATTTTCTTGCCGAGCGCCGCGCTACAATCTTCGCCGATTCGCCGGCTGAACAGCGCAATGGAGTGGCTTTCGTCTACGAGCCAATGCACTCTGTTCGTCAGTCCAAGGCGACGGTGTTGTTTCGCGACGGCAAAGAGACGCTCGAAGGAGGCAAAGACATCGACCCTGAGAGCGTAGAAGAGGGACTTAAGACCAGAGGAGAGTTCGGCCCAATTCTGGGAACGGTCTTCGCAGATGCTTCCAAGAGCAGCCTAACCTGGAGCCACTGGGAGCACGGGGACTCTGGCCCGATCTCGGTTTACCGCTACGCAGTGCCCAGAAACAAGTCGCATTACCAATTTGAGTTCTGCTGTATTGGCGGCGGATCGAGTACGGGGAGCTTTCGGCAAATCTCTGGCTACCACGGTGAGATCTTTATCGATCCAGCGAATGGCGAAGTCGCTCGCATTACGCTTCAAGCCGATTTACAGTCAGCATATCCAATGGTCCGCGCCGACATGATGGTTGAATACGGCCATGTCGAGATCGGTGGGAAGATATACAACTGCCCGCTACACAGCGTGTCGATCGCGAAGGCATTCACCAAGGCACCCCCGGCCCCACACAGTCACGCCGACGGTGCGGACGACCTCGCCAGCTTCACCAATCCAAATGACTGGCCGCAACAGACCATGATCAATGACATCAAGTTCGAGGAATATCACGTGTTTCGCTCTGATTCGCGGATACTCCCGGCGGATGATCAGCCACCACAATAGTCAGGCATGCGCTCCTGCGACTGTTTGATTTGCGCGTCCGCTATCGCAGGTTTCCCCTTCGTCATGCTGAGGGTCCACTCTGGACTATTCTGTGTGTGCCTCAGGGAACTTATCGCAATGTTAGGGGAAACGTCCTGCGAGCTTGGCGAAAAGCAACTGCGGGAGTTTCGACTTCGCTGCGCTACGCTCAACGAGACAGTCGTTATTGTCCGGTGACGGTCTCTTGATGGCTCGCGATGCTTGTTGGCTCTCGATGAATTGCGGCTGCGTTATTTGTGATGTGGGCTCCGGTAGACTTTTGCTTTGGAGAATACGGAATGGATGTGAATGAGTTTCGTGCGGCGGGGCACAAGGTTGTGGAGCGGCTGGCGGAGTACTTCGAAAGCATTGAGTCGAAGGCGGTGTTTCCCGACGTGGATCCGAAGCTGATCCGCGGGCTATTCGACGAGCCTCCTCCGGTGGAGCCGGAGCCGATGGACGATGTGCTGGTGGAGCTTGAGGAGAAGCTGCTTCCCTACTGCACGCACGTGGGGCATCCGGGATACATGGGGCTGATCACACCGTCGCCGAATCCGGTGGGAGTAATAGGGGACTTCATCTGTTCGGCGCTGAATCAGAATCTCGGTGTGTATTCGATCGGGCCGTCGGCGGTGGCGATGGAGCGGCGTGTGGTGCGCTGGCTGACAAACATGGTCGGATATGACGCGAGCGCCGGCGGAAATCTGACGAGCGGAGGAATGCTGGCGAACTTCATCGGGCTGAAGCTGGCGCGGGATTGGGCTTCGAAAGATCGGGCACAGCATGAAGGAGTGCGCGAGCGCTGGGTTGTGTATGTATCGGACCAGAGGCACGTGTCGGTGGACAAGGCGGTGGATGCGATTGGGCTGGGTCGCGAGGCGCTGCGTGCGTTGCCGACGGATGCCGAGTTCAGGCTGAGGATCGACGCGCTAGAGGATGCGATTGCGAAGGACAAGCGCGACGGTTTGAAGCCGATGAGTGTGGTGGGGATTTTTGGGACCACAAATACGGGTGCGGTGGATGATCTGCGTGTGCTGCGGAAGATTGCGGATCGCGAGGGAATGTGGCTGCATGCGGATGCAGCCTATGGCGGAGGGATGCTGCTGTCGCATGCGTTCGCGATGAAAGATGCGGGTCTGGAGCTGGCGGATTCGGTGACGATCGATCCGCATAAGTGGTTCTACGCGCCGCTGGATGCAGGTGCGGTGCTGGTGAAGGATGAGGCGCGGCTCACGAGGTCGTTTGGGATGAAGCCAGCGTATCTGACGGATGAGATGGAAGGCGCGGAGGAGCGGTACCAGTACTACGTGCATGGGTTCGAGCAGTCGCGGCGGTTTCGGAGCCTGAAAGTATGGATGAGTTTCAAGCGATATGGGACGGCGCAGATTGGCGAGTGGATCGACAACAATGTGCGGCAAGCTCGGCACATGTATGAGCTAGTCGGAAATGATGCGGAGTTCGAAGCGGCGAGCGAGCCGCCGATGTCTGCGATTTGTATTCGGTATGTAGGACCGGGTTCAGAGGGGGTCGACGAGAAGAAATTGCATGCGGAGGTTGCGGATCGCGTGGAGCGCAGCGGTAGGTTCTGGATCGGGACAACGGAGCTAAAGGGGAAGATGTGGTTCCGGATCAATCCAGTGAACTTCAGGACTCGGCAGGAACATATGGAGGGGTTGCTGGAGTTGTTGCGGGTGGAGTGCCGGAAGGTGGTGCGGGAGCAAACTGCTTCGTGATGCATCCCACGTCTCAGAATCGAGACGTGGTCACCCGGCTCCCTACGGTTCTACGGCGGAGGATCTCGCTTCCCACCCAAGCAAAGCTTGGATGGGGCACCCGCCGGGGTTTTCCTGCGGAAATTTCATCCCACGTCTCAGAATCGAGACGTGGGGCACCCGGCGTTTAGGTGGTTCTATTTCGCTGCGCTGTTTGAGGCGACGGTGTGGTTTCTGCGCATATTGTCGGCTAGTTCGCGGATTTCGGTGAGATCGCGCTGCATCTCGCTCCAGCCGTACCACATGGCGTAGTCGTTGCTGGCGTGGAACGTTCCCTGGAAGGTCCTCATGCGGTGCTCGAGGTACATGACGAAGAGCTTCTGCTCGATCACGGTTGGCGCGTCGTGGAAGGTGAGGAGATTCGGGAACGCGTAGGTGTAGTTCTTCGGCTTGGGCAGAACGCCGTCTTTGTAGAGTCCGGCAACGATCTGAATAGCCTGAGCCATGAGGTGATCTGCATTCTTAATCATGTCGTCGCCCTGCTGCAGTTGCTGTCGGGCGAAGTTGCCGGAGTGGCACTGATTGCAGGTCTTGATCATCTTGTCGCGCTCGCGCTGCCAGTCCTCTTGAGTGAAACGCGCGACGTCGGCGGCTTTCACGGTGTCAACGAGTGCGGTTGGTTTGCCATCGGGATCGAGAACGCCGAGAGCCTGCAGGATGGTGGCGCGATCGGCGGCCCATGTTTTGTCTTCCGGGAGAGGCAGGCGAACTGCGAGGAAGCCCCAGGCTGTGCGGACTTCATGATTGCCATCCTGCATGTGGCAGGTCTGGCAGGTGGGTGCAGCGGCGTTTGCGGGCAGCACTTTGAGATTTTTGAGTTCGTGGCGAACACCGTGCTTGGACGAGGAATACATCTCCCACTGTGGATGATCGAAGCCCATGTGGCAGCTTTCGCAGGCTTGCGGCTGGCGCGCTTCTTCGACGGAGAAGGTGTGGCGCGTGTGGCAGGAGTCGCATCCCGCTGCTCCGAACTCGGCGCCTCCATGTTTGAGCTCGGCGATCTCCGCCGTGGACTTGAGGCCGATCTTGTGGCAGCCTCCGCAGCCCTTCTCGCCTTCGATCATGGCCATCGGCTGCCAGTGGATTGTTGGCATGGCCTTCATGGCGGCCCATGCCATTGCGTGCTTCCCTTTTTTGAATTGCGCAACCTTGTCGGCGTGGCACTCGGCGCAGGTCTCGGGAGTGGGGATCTTCACTTTCGCAACATCGGCGGCAGACGAATGCTGGTCGCCGTGGCAAACAACGCAGCCCACATCAGAGCCGCTGTGCTTGCTCAGTTGCCAGTCAGACACGATGCCAGGAGTTGTCTTCGTGTGGCACTCGATGCATTTGGCGCTCGGCGACGGCTGAGCCGAGGCGAGGTGGAAGGCGAACAAGACAAAGAGAGAGTAAAAGGCCCACAGGCCCCGCGAGCGAACAAGCATGACAATCTCCTGTTCGGGGCATTTTAGGGAGGCTTGTAGGATTTGTACGGTGATCTACGTCACATACTTTAATACTTTTTCAGTGTCGACGGCTCGTCAAAAGAAGGCGAAATGCAACTGCAGATCCTTCGACTCACCACCCCGAACAGAAGAAAACGTTCGGGGCCCCGTTCGCTCAGGGTGACAGCCGTGTTTGAAAGGAAATGTGTGTGTGGTGTTGCAGAGTTACCCGCGTTTGGCGAGGAAGCGTTCCATGAACTTGGTGTCGAATTCGCCGGCGCGGAAGTCCTGATCAGCAAAGATCTCCTGGTGCAAGGGAATGGAGGTGTCGATTCCCTGCACGATGAATTGGCCGAGGGCTCGCTCCATCTTGGCGATCGCTGCCTCGCGATCGACACCGTGGACGATGAGCTTGGCAATGAGCGAGTCGTAATAAGGCGGGACGACTCCCTCGGCGTACTGCGCCGTATCGACGCGGACGCCGTAGCCACCGGGGACATTGAACGCGGTGATCTTTCCGGCTGAGGGCGTGAATTTGACTGGGTGCTCGGCGTTGATGCGGCACTCGATGGCGTGGCCGCGGATTTCGATCTTCTCGGGCAGGATATCGGAGAGGCGCTCGCCGGACGCGATGCGGAGCTGGGCCTTCACGAGGTCGACGCCGGTGATGGCTTCGGTGACCGGATGCTCGACCTGGATGCGCGTGTTCATCTCGATGAAGTAGAGCTTCTTGTCTTCATCCATGAGGAACTCGATTGTGCCCGCGTTCTGGTATCCGATGTCGGAGAGGCTGCGGCAGAGGGTCTTGTGGATCTCTTCGCGGAGCTTGGGAGTGACCTGAAGGGATGGCGCTTCTTCGATCAGCTTCTGGTGACGGCGCTGGATGGAGCACTCGCGCTCGAAGAGTGTAGTGACATGGCCGTGCTCGTCGGCAAGCACCTGGAACTCGATGTGGCGCGGCTGCTCGATGAACTTCTCCATGTAGAGCTCGCCATTGCCGAATGCGTTGGCGGCTTCAGTGGAGGCAGAGTGATAAAGATTCGGAAGATCGTCGGAGTTGCGGACGATGCGCATACCACGACCGCCGCCACCGGCTTTGGCCTTGAGGATGACGGGATAGCCGATTGTGGAGGCGACATCTTGAGCTTCTTCAACGGAGGCGATTACGCCATCTGAGCCGGGGAGAATCGGAACCTTGGCGGCCTTCATGGCCTGACGGGCTTTTTCCTTTTCGCCCATGAGGCGCGTGACTTCGGGAGGCGGTCCGATGAACTTGATGTTGGAGGCGCGGCAGACCTCGGCAAAGTTGGCGTTCTCGCTCAGGAGTCCGTAGCCGGGATGGATTGCGTCGACGTTTGCGATTTCCGCGGCGGAGATTACGGCCGGTACATTGAGGTAGCTGTCGGCGGGACGCGGCGGCCCGATGCAGATGGCTTCGTCGGCAAACTTGACGTGGAGCGAATTGCGGTCCGCTTCGCTGTAGATGGCGACCGTGCGGACTCCGAGTTCGCGGCAGGCGTTGATGACGCGAAGTGCGATTTCACCGCGATTGGCAATCAGAACCTTACGAAACATTCAGAACCTTTGAAAAGCAGCGGAGTTAGCGGCGTCAGCAGGGCTAGCGGAGTTAGGTGGTCCTCCCCGGCAAACGAACCGTGAGAATCACGCGGTGATCTAGCCGACTCGGATGGAAAACAACGGCTGTCCAAATTCGATGGGCTGGCCGTTGGTGATGAGGCACTTGACGACTTCACCTGAGGCATCGGCTTCGATTTCGTTCATCAGCTTCATGGCTTCGACGATGCATATGACCTGGCCCTTTTCAACGTGATCGCCGGGAGAGACGAATGCGGGCGCCCCGGGCGAGGGCGAGCCATAGAATGTGCCGACGATCGGCGACTTGACGATGTGAAGGCCGGCATCTGGATCTACCGCGGGCGTGGCTGCTGCTGTCTGCGCAGGGGGTGCGGCAACAGGCGTAGCAACTGCGTGCGCGATCGGAGCAGCGGCGACGAGCTTGGCAATATCGGCGACCCCGGCTGATGCAGTGCCGGGCTGCGAGAATTTGAGCCGGATCTTCGTGTCGCCGCGGTCGAGGTCGAACTCTGCGACCCCATATTCCTTCAGGAACTCAATCAGTTCCCTGAGATCTTTCATGTCCTGTGGTTTCATTCGTTCCTTAGCTTTCTCGCGTCAGCGAGTGACAAATCAGTTCGGTCAACAGTCGATCAAAGTTCGATGAGGGCTTTGGGTGCGGGCGTCAGCACCTGGCCTCCAGTTTTGGTGACGGCCACCATATCTTCGATGCGCAGGCCGAACTTACCCGGCCAGTAAACTCCGGGTTCAATGGTAACAACCATGCCCGGTTGAAGCCTCGTTTTCTGTCCCGCGCCAAGGCGGGGTTGTTCGTGAATCTCAAGCCCTACACCGTGGCCAGTTGAGTGGGTAAACGCGTCTGCCATCCCAGCCTTACGAAGGACGCTGCGCGCGGCTTCATCGACCTCGCCGCAGCTTGCGCCTCCGCAAACAGAGGCAACTCCAGCCTCCTGCGCTTCCAGGACTGCTTCGTACGCTTTTCGCTCTTCCGACCTCGGAGACCCCAGGCAAACTGTTCTGGTCATGTCAGAGCAGTAGCCCTCCCGGATTATACCGAAGTCGAGTGTCACGAATCCTTTGCGCGGGAGTCGGGCTGTGGAGGCTTTCCCGTGAGGCAAAGCGGAGCGCTCGCCTGAGGCAACGATGGTTTCGAAGCTCATGCCTTCGGCACCATGTAGTCGAGCCTGATATTCGAGTTCGGCAGCGACCTCGATCTCCCGGATGCCGGGCCGGATGACAGTGAGTATGTGGTCGAAAAGGCGGCAGCCGATAAGGGCATTCTCCTGGATGATGGCGAGTTCGTCTTCATCCTTGATCATACGGAGCGGTTCGACGAGCGGGGCGGCGAGTGGAGTGAGGAAGGTTCGCCTCAGCTTTGACGGCAGTCCGGAGCGAAGCCGGGTGAAGTCGGCGACCGTGGTGTGAGTGGGGTCGAAGCCTGCGCTGTTGGAGCCAGCCTGGGCTGCGAGCCATTGGATGGCAGCGATCGCCGGAAGGCCGGAGACGATCTGGACCTGGGCACCTTTCACCTGCTGAGAGGCCTGCGCCGTGTACCTACCGTCTGTGAAGAGCCGCGCACCGCGACGAGTGACTGCTAATGCGGCACTCGAACCCGTGAATCCGACGAGATAGCGAATATCGATGAGGTGAGTGACGAGAAGACCGGTGAGTCCGGCTTTGGCGATACGGCGGCGTACCTGGCCGAGGCGGCGTGCGTGGTCCATCGGGAAAGGTATATCACGCGAAGCTGAGACTCAGCGTTCGAGACCACACCACGGGCCGTTTGCAGTGAGCGTTTACAATCTGCTTGCCAGTGTTGCCGATTGGCATTTAGTTATGGTCAAACTTCGTGCCTGCATGGATAAGCACCAATGCAGGGAGGCCAAGCAATGACCAATGCAGGAAGCGACGTGCGCCATGCGCTGAAGATGTTCGCCAAGAATCCGGGGTTTACTGTCGCGGCAATTGCCGCTCTGGCACTGGGGATCGGCGCGAATACAGCTGTCTTCAGCGTTGTGAACGCGGTGATTTTAAAACCGCTGAGCTATCCCGAATCGGACCGAATGGTGCAGTTTCAAATGCACTCGCCTAACGGCGGACAGATGCTGTCATCAAACCTCTGCTCGATTCCGCTGTTTCATATCTACCAGGCGCAAACAAGCGCATTGCAGGATGTGGCGGCGTTCGACTTTACAAGTCCAGGCTTTACGTTGACCGGTGATCGGCCGGAACAACTGCGCGGCATCCATGTTTCCGAAGCGTACTTCCGGCTCTTCGGGGCGCGTCCTGTGTTGGGACGTACGTTCCTTCCCGCAGAGGATGCTCCCAATGGCGGCAAGAACGTTGTGATCAGCTACGGCCTTTGGCAGCGACGCTTCGCAGGCGACGCATCGGTCGCTGGTAAAACTTTGCTTCTTGGGAATGAGTCCTACACGATCGTAGGCGTCATAGGATCAGATTTCCGTCCCGATCCAGAGGCTGACATCTGGTTGCCATTCCAATTTCCTCCCGCGAGCAATAACCAGAACATGTTTTTCCAGGCGGCGGCGCGTCTGAAGCCCGGCGTGAGCCTTCCAGCGGCCAACGCGCAGATGAAGGTCGCTGCCGCGGAATTCTATCGCGAGTTCCCGATACCAGCAGACGCAACTCCGTCGATCATCAGTCTGCTGCCGCTGCGGGATTCCGTTGTCGGCGATGCACGTCGTTCGCTTGGCGTGATGCTCGGCGCTGTGAGTCTCGTCCTGCTGATTGCATGCGCAAACGTTGCAAATCTTCTGCTGGCGCGCGCGACGGGACGACGCCGCGAGTTGGCAATCCGATCTGCGCTGGGAGCTAGTCGCGCGCGCATCGTGCGCCAGCTGCTGACGGAAAGCGCGATCCTCGCATGTGCAGGAGGTGCGGTTGGTGTCGCGCTAGGATATGCCGGAATGCGGGGCTTGCTTTCGATCAGCCCGGCGGGACTGCCAAGACTGGGCGACAACGGTTCGGCTATTGGCCTGGATTGGCGAGTGCTTGTTTTCACGCTGGCGATTTCGCTGGCGACCGCGATCATATTTGGCCTCGTGCCAGCACTGATGGCATCGCGATCCGATGTGAGCACTGCGCTGAAGGAGAGCGCAAACCGTACAGGCACAGGTTTCCGGCAAGGAAAGGCACGTGCTCTGCTGGTCATCAGCGAAGTTTCGCTCGCGGTGGTGCTGCTTGTGGGAGCAGGTTTGCTGATCAAAACACTTGTTGCTCTTCGCAGCGTTGGTCCCGGCTTCGATGCGCGAAACGTTCTCACCGCAGAGATGTCGATGACGGGGGCAAAACTGCACACGGCTGCCGGGGTCGCGGACTTGTCGAGGCGTGGTCGCGAGAAGATCAATTCCCTGCCCGGGGTCATGACGTCAGGCACGACGACGTGGTTGCCGATCAAGGTAGATGACGGCCTTCCGTTCCAGATCATCGGCGAGGAGAGCAAAGGGATTCTAGGTAGCCGCTGGATGAGCTTTTCGCCCGGGTATCTAGATGCGTTTCGGATTCCGTTGCTGCGCGGAAGAGATTTTGCAGAGACAGACACGAAGGCAAATCCGGGCGTCGCGCTAATCAACGAATCGTTTGCGAAGCAGTTCTTCCCCGATAAGGATCCGGTGGGGCAGCATTTGCTTGTCGGAGTGGGAATGGGCCCGGACACCGTCGAGCCAATGCGAACCATCATCGGAATTGTTGGTGACTCGCACAACACCGGTCTTGGACATCCCGTGGACGCGATGATGATGGTCCCGACAGCGCAGGTGACAGACGCTTACACAGCGGCGTACTCGGATACTTCGGCGCTGATCTGGGCTGTCAAGACTCGCGACGATCCACACGCGCTGATCGGACCCGTGAGCGAGCAACTACGAATCGCAAGCGGCGGATTTCCCCTCGGACATGTTCGGACGATGGATGAAGTCATGGGAAATTCGACGGCGCGCGAAAACTTCAACATGCTGCTGCTTTCGATCTTCGGATTTGCGGCTGTGGTGCTTGCCGCCATCGGCATCTATGCGCTGATGGCCTACTCAGTTGCGCTGCGCACGCAGGAGATGGGAATTCGCATGGCGCTGGGGGCGGATCGTGCGATGATCCGTCGACTGATCGTGTGGCAAGGTATGCGACTGGCTATCGTTGGGCTCGTTCTTGGAGTCGGTGCCGCGTTCGGGCTCACACGCTTGATGGAAAGCCTGCTGTTTGGAGTGAAGGCGTGGGATCCGGTCGCGTTTGTGGTCGCGCCTCTTCTTTTGACTGGGGTCGCGATGATCGCGGTCTGGATACCGGGATTGCGGGCGTCGAGGGTAGATCCAGTCGAGGCGCTTCGGGCGGACTAGTCCGGCTGGCTCGAACAGTCCAGTCCCATGCGCTTCACACCGCGGGCTTGACGGGCTTCTTCATGTCCGGGTTGACTTCGGCGGCTGTGGCGTCGGACTGGCGGTCCATCCATTCGTCGAGGCGGGAGCGCTTGAAGCGCCAGCGGTTCCCCAGTTTGAAAGCGGGTACAAAGCCTTCTGAGGCGTACTTGTAGAGGGTGTCGGGCGAGATGCCAAGGTAGTCGGAGGCCTGGCGGATGTCCATTACCTCGCGGATTTCGGGGACAAGAAGATTGGAGCGAAGGGCTGAGTTGCGCATGGTGGGTACCCCAGGCAGGATTCCGGCGGGGCGGTGCGACTTCCCTGACGGTGATCCTGTTTATAACTCGGTTTTGACCGAGATTTCAAGGGATTTTGGGGAGTTCTGCCGGAATCAGGGGGTGATTCCTCCACCTAAGCCTAGAGGAGAATGAGGGTTAGACCCCTTCATCGCAATCTGTTGGGGTTTTTCGCCGGGATGAACGCAATAGATGGGATTGTTGAAGCTTATGGTGCGGGCTCCGCTGGCTGCCCTGCTGCTGATTGATGAGTGGCAGCAATTTGTGACGAGTACCGGGACGGCCGCTCTTAGCCGACAGTACACTAGGGCCTAATCCAGTGGTGCGTCCCAGGTGGCGATGGTTAGCGAGAGAGACTCGATCCAGACTGATCCTCAGAAAATGCGGTTCTTCCCTTTCCTGGGCAGCTTTATGTCGGTTGGACTGCTTTTCGCCGTTCAACAATACCTGAACGCGCGGATTTATTATCCAAAGACCCATCTGAACCCCGCCATGATTATTGGCGCATGGGAAGTTCAGTACTCCCTTTGGGGACTAATCTGCTGGACGCTTTGGCGCTGGCACGGCGAGAAGCTTCGGCGCGCGGGCTGGCGGTACCTGCTCTTCGTGATGGGGCCTCTGAGCGTGGCGCTTGGCATCGGCGTGGAGATGGTGCTGGTTGGATTCTTTCCGCAACTGACGATGGCCCGCGGGCACCTGAGTTTCTGGCAGAGGCTCGATTTCTCGCTGGGTGAAGAGTTTCTGGAAAATACCGCAATCTTCTGGGCTGCCTACGCGATTGTGCGCGGAGTTGGGCACTATCGCGAATCGCGGCAGCGCGAGAAGGCCATGTCAGAGCTTGCGGTTGAGCTGGCAGAAGCGCGGATGATGGCGCTGCGGATGCAGATTAATCCGCACTTTCTATTCAACACGATGAACGCGATTTCGAGCCTGATGTACAGCGACGTCCACGCAGCAGACAGGATGATGGAGCAGCTGAGCAATATGCTTCGTATCTCGCTGGCGCGTGGGTCGAAGCAAGTCATCACGCTGCAGGAGGAAATGGAGTTCATCGAGATGTATCTCACGCTGCAAGATATTCGGGCATCAGGCCGTATCCGCCAGGAGATCGATATCGATCCGCATCTGCATGATGCGCAGATTCCCGCGATGTTGCTGCAGCCTATCATTGAGAACGCGTACGTGCACGGATTGTCGAAGGTGACCGATGGCGGGTTTATAGAGGTGGTTGCGAAGCCCGTGCGCGACATGATTGAAATCGCTGTTCGCAACAGCGGGCTGGGACTTGATTCGAGTGAGCAGAGCGGAACGCAAGGCGCAGGAATTGGCCTCAATAACATCACAAGCCGGCTGAGATTGCATTACGGAGATCAGGCGCACCTTGAGCTCAGAGAGGCCGCTACGGGTGTAGTGGAAGTAAAGGTAAGGTTCCCCTTGGTTTTTGCTGCTTCGAGTGAGTTGTCTATCCTGGGCGGCGACGATTCCAGGGTTCTATACGAGCCTGAGCAGAGCCTTCCGGACGAACTTCAGCGACACGTGCGCGCGAGCTAAAGGACTAAATCAGCGCAGAAGTTCACAAAGCGGCAGGCTCCCCTTCAATGCAAGCACAAAATAGAAACGCCGCTCGAGATGAGCGGCGTTTCGACGGTGCCCCAGGCGCACCGTTCGTGCAATCGCGTTACTGGTTGTTCTGGTCGTCGCGACGATGCAGCGTCGGACGATCGTCTCCATCTTTCCCCTGCCCTGCCTGTCCATTTTTGTCGTCGGTCGTGCTGGCACGGCGGAGGGATGGCTTGTTCTTGTCCTTGGTGTCGAGGAGACGGCGCTTGTTCTCGATGCGCGCGAGGCGAGCTTTTACGTCGTCGAACTCGGAGGTCGTGACGGTGTACTCATCGCGCGCCGGGAGAATCTTCGCGATCTCGTCCTGCGAGTGGAGGATGCGGTCAGGAGTCTGCGGGTGATCAGAGAACGCCTTTGCGACGAGACCGGGCTTGCGCTTCTCGAGAGCCTGAACCTTCTCGAAGAACGCGATGAAGGCCTGCGGGTCATAGCCGGAGCGATACATGTATTGAATGCCGAGGTAGTCTGCCTGGGCTTCGAAGTCGCGAGAGAATTTGAGGAAGGTCAGCGGGACCGCAAACTGCGTGGCTTCGTAGATGCCGTATCCAGTCCAGCTGTAGCCGGTCATCATGATCAGCGGGATGGTGCCAAGCTGGGCGTAGTTCATGCGCGTCTGCTCGCGGACGGCATGATGCGCACAAACATGTGCGGTTTCGTGAGCCATGACGCCGGCGAGTTCGGCCTCTTCATCGGCATTGAGGATCAGGCCGGAATTCACATAGAAAAAGCCGCCCGGTAAAGCCATGGCGTTGATCTCGTCGGAATCAATGACCTTGATAGTGAACGGAACCTTGCAGTCGGAATTCTTGACGATGTTCTGTCCGACGCGATTGACGTACTCGGTGATGACGGGGTCAGTGATGAAGCGGGTGCTCTTCTCGATCTCGGTGGCATACATCTTGCCCATCTTGATCTCGGTATCGGTCGAGTACCAGTTGCCCATGCCGCGGCCGCCGATGTCGCGATTGCCAACGGCGCTGACGTCCTGAATGCTGCCGGGCTTGACGTTCTGCTTCTGACTTCCAACTTCGACAATCTTGTCGGGGTCGACTTTGGCATTTGTTGCTGCAACGTCGCCAGCGACGGGCTCGGTCCCGGCCGGGCAGGGATTGTTCTTGTCGGCCTTGTTCTTATCCTTGTCCTTCTTCTTGTGCTTGTCTTTCTTGTCTGTATCGCTATCAGAGGAAGGCACGCATTCGGAGATATCAGCTGCGGCTGTGTCTTTCTTGTCTTTGTCTGTATCCGAAGCCTTAGGCGGTGCGTCGCCGGTCACCGGGACAGTGCCCGGAGGCACCGGCTGAGCGGAAGGCGGTGTTGACTGAGGCGCAGATTGAGCGGATGGATCGGTGGGTGTGCTGGGCTGGGGGCTGGACTGAGCCCATGCGATCGTCCCAACTGCCAACGCAAATGCCGCGAGAATCGCCGCCCTGGTGTTGTTTGAAGATGCTGTCATGACCTCACCTCTGGTCTGCTCTTGCCTGCGATGCAACTGCCGGCAGTGGTGCCGCTTCGCTGCACTTATTAGACGCTAGTATGACGCCGGTGGGGAGCGGATGTTTGGACTATTTCGGTGGAATGTGCAACTTGGACGTCGCGGAGACGCTATTGAACTCGCTTCGGCAAAGTGCTTTCGCTTGGATAGGGACGCCGGGTGAATTAGAGTGGTGAACACGGCACAAAACCGCGGAGGAGACGTGCGTCGGGCAACGTTGTGGGCCATGGCCGTTCTTGTGCTTTGCGCAGTGCAAGCTCTTGCCCTGCAATCGCATTCGCATCCACGGCCCGGCGGATCGCCTCCCAAGCCTCAGCTGAAGCAAAGTACGCCGGAAGGCCCCATCGTTGATGCCTCGGGCATCGGCTCGCCGATCGTTTTGAACAAGGGATGGAGGGTAGGCGTCAGCTCTGATCCGGCGGCAGGCTCACCGGGTTTTGACGATACCGGATGGGCTGTTCGCGATGCGACCGGAACCATCGCCGATGTCTCAGATTCCGACGATGGAGATCGCCCTTCGCATGACGACAGGTTCGCCTGGTTCCGGCTGCATATTCGTCTGGCGCAGAATCATGGGCCAGTTGCGCTGCTGATCGAGCTGCCGGTGACGCAGAGCGCAGGAATGAACTTGTCGACGACAGGTCCCGCACCGGAAGTCTTCGTGAATGGAAAGCTGGTGCTTCCGGGAGGACCCCACCCAGACGACCAGTCGGAGTACCAGCAGATTTCGCGCCTCTACAAGTTGGATATTCCATCCGACGAGACCTCCATGGTCCTCGCCGTCAGGACTTGGTATGTGCCGTTCGGGCTGAAGGGGTACACGAACTTCTTCGATCGCAGAACCTTTCGCCTGGGAACTCCCGACGACCTACGGCAAAGCCTGGACATGTGGTCGGTGCGGACGCTCTTCGAGAGGCTGCCCAGGCTGATCATTGCCGTACTTCTACTGGTCCTTTCCGCTTTTCTGTTGACGCTTTATTTCACCCAGAAGGGGCACCCAGAGTACCTGTGGCTGGCGCTGCACGAACTGGTGCAGGTCCCAATCGGAATCATCGATCAGGCTGGAAGTTCGGCGTGGTTGGACAACATCTGGTTCGGCGCACTCTACACACAATTCCTGTTCTTGTCGGCTTATCTGTACTTTGAATTTTTGATCTCGTTCCTGGGATTGAAGAGACGCTGGTACATCAATGTCCTGCGGTACACCGCGCCGATCCTTGCCCTGATCGCTCCTATGATTCTGCTGGCCGGACATAACAGAGCGGTCACGATTCTGCTTGCAGTAGTGATGGGATGTTCGATTATCTGGATCGTGTGCTGGGCCATCTTCGTCTTCCTGACGCTGATTGTGGCCACGATCAAGCGCAACTATGAAGCGGGAATGCTGTTGGTCCCGCTGATCCTAACGATGGTAGGAATTGCGGAGCCGATCCTTACCGGCGGCTTCAACGAGTTCGGGGGCGTCAGCTATCAATCTCCTCTGACGATTGAAGCAGGACCGATTCCGATCCACTTTGCAGCCATTGCGGACTTTGCTGGCCTGCTGGCGATCGTCGTGATTATCTTCATGCGGTTCCTGCGTATTCATCATGAACAGGAACGAGCCATTGGAGAACTGGAAGCCGCACGGAGTGTTCAGGAGTTGATGATTCCGCGGGAGAAGGTGGAGACGCCGGGATACCAGGTTGACTCCGTCTATAAACCTGCTGCGGAGGTGGGCGGCGACTTCTTCCACCTGGAGACAACTCCTGACGGCGGGTTACTCGTGATCCTTGGGGATGTTGCCGGGCATGGGATGCAGGCGGCGATGAATGTGTCGATGCTGATGGGCGTTCTTCGCTACACGCAGGAGAAGCGGCCGGCACGGATGCTGGAATCGCTTAACCGGGTGCTGCAAGGGAGCGAGAGCTTTACAACGTGCCAGGCAGTATGGTTCGGGCCTGAGGGCGAAGTCGTGATCGCAAATGCGGGCCATCTGCCCCCGTATCTAAATACCCAGGAAGTGAGACTACCCGGCGGACTGCCGCTCGGTGTCGTGCCGGACGTAAAGTATGACGAGGTCAGGCTGTATCTGCATCCCGGCGATCGACTGCTGATGATGTCAGATGGAGTGGTGGAGGCTCGACACGGATCGGGAGAGCTATTTGGGTTCGATCGCGTGCACAACCTGAGCAACCAGACGGCGTTCTATATCGCAGATGCCGCAAAGGCCTTCGGGCAGGAAGACGACATCACTGTGCTGACGATTCAGCGGCAGGCCAAGGCGATGGCGGCGTAGTCACTGCCAAAAGAAGCTAAATTTGTTGGAAGAGAACGAAAAGGTTCAGCACGAACTGCGGGTCCTTCGGCTTCTCGCTTTGCTCGTCGCTCAGGATGACAGTCGGTATTGCAAGGCAAACTTTTTAGATCCAGATTGATTCTCATGATTCAGGCGAGGTCGGGGCTGCGGTCCGCCGCGAGATATTGGTCCACACACAACGAGTGGTAAGTTCCCTGCATCGTAGAGGTTGATGAGCCGAACGTTGCTTCCAGGAAAGCCCTACCCTTTAGGTTCCACAGCATACAAAAAAGGCACAAACTTCGCGCTATTCTCAGAGTTCGCTGCGCGCGTGGACGTGTGTTTTTACGATGCCGATGGAAATGAGACCGATTGCATCACGCTTCTTGAGCGGACCGCGTTTGTCTGGCATGGTTTTGTGAACAATATCAAGCCGGGCCAGCTATATAACTTTCGCGTGCATGGGCCGTGGGATCCTGCCAACGGGATGCGCTTCAATGCGGCGAAGTCGCTGGTAGATCCATACGCGAAGGCAATCTCCGGAGACGTGGATTGGAAGGCGCCGATCTTTCCGTACGACGTTGCTTCCGGCGACCCGATGAAAAAGGATGAGCAGGACAGCGCTCGCGGCGTGCCGAAATCCGTCGTAATTCACGATCCGTTCGATTGGTCGGATGATTGCCCACCTGAGATTCCATTGGCTGACTCGGTAATCTACGAGACGCACGTGAAGGGGTTCAGCTACCGGAATCTTGATGTGCCTGAAAACCTGCGGGGCACCTACGCGGGGCTGGCACATCCATCGAGCATTGAGTACTTCAAGAACCTCGGCATCACCGCAGTCGAACTGATGCCTGTTCATCACTTCATCGACGAAGGGAACCTTGTCGACAAGGGGATGCGCGACTATTGGGGCTACAACACGTTGGGATACTTTGCCCCGATGGCGCGGTATAGCTCGTCAGGAGATCAGGGTGGACAGGTTCGCGAATTTAAAGAAATGGTGAAGGCGCTGCACAAGGCAGGAATCGAAGTGATCCTCGACGTTGTGTACAACCACACGTGCGAGGGGAATCACATGGGCCCCTCGCTGAGTTGGAAAGGCGTCGACAACGCGACGTATTACAGACTGGTGCAGGATGATCCGCAGTTCTACATGGACTACACGGGTACAGGCAATTCCCTGAACGTGCGTAATCCACAGGTACTGAAGATGATCATGGATTCGCTTCGGTATTGGGTCACTCACATGCACGTGGATGGTTTCCGGTTTGATCTGGCAGCGACGCTGGCTCGAGAGTTACATGATGTAAGCAAGCTGTCATCGTTCTTCGACACGATTCATCAGGATCCTACGCTGGCCGAGAAAAAATTGATCGCCGAGCCATGGGATGTTGGCGAGGGCGGATACCAGGTAGGTCAATTCCCTGTTCTTTGGGCGGAGTGGAATGGGAAATATCGCGACACCGTGCGCCGGTTCTGGAAAGGCGACGGCGGGATGCTGTCGGACTTTGCGTACAGACTGACAGGATCGAGCGATCTATACCAGTACGACGGACGAAAGCCGTATGCCAGCATTAACTTCATTACTGCGCATGATGGGTTCACGCTTTGCGATCTGGTGAGCTACAACGGTAAGCACAACGAGGCAAACGGCGAAGACAACCGCGATGGGTCAGACAATAACGACTCATGGAATATGGGCGCGGAAGGGCCAACAGATGATCCCGCCATCAATGAGCTTCGTGAACGACAGATGCGAAACTTCCTGGCGACGCTGATGCTGTCGCAGGGTGTCCCGATGCTGACGATGGGTGATGAGATCGCCCGTTCGCAGATGGGAAACAACAACACCTACTGCCAGGACGATGAACTGAGCTGGATGGATTGGAACCTGGATGACGCGCGCAAGAGGCTGCGCGAGTTTACGTGCAAGATCATCCGGCTGAGGCTGGAGCATCCCAATCTGCATCGGCGAAAGTTCTTCCAGGATCGCGAAATCCGGAGACGCCGCGATGGCAGCCTCGTGCTTGTGGAGAAGGATGCAGACTGGTTTAATCCGAATGGAAACGAGGTTTCGGACGAGGAGTGGAACGCCGGTTGGACGAGGGCAGTTGCCCTGATGCTGAATGGCTGCACGCTTCAAGTTACAGACGAAAATGGGGAATGGATCGTCGATGACAGCTTTCTGTTGCTGATCAATGCGGCGGACCAGGGCGTCGAGTTCACCTTGCCCCCATCCCCCCGTGGCAAGCCGTGGCGGCAGATCATGAATACCGAGAATATCGACAATCCATTCGCTCTGAAGGATCTGGGGCCTAAGGTGATTGTTGGCGGTCGCGCGCTCAAGCTGTTGAGCGACGGCACAGGTGGGAAGGCGGGCACCCCGGCGGACTAGTCGGTAGTGTGCTCTTCGCTCGGGTGAGCCGGACTGCAACGTGCTTATCTACTTCGGAGCTTGTGCTTCGGTGGTCTGCGCCTGGGGTTTCGCATCGTCTTTGCCTTCAGGCGGCTTAGTCAGGTGAAGCTTGCGAATCTCTTTCGCGCCGACTCCGGCATCGACCGGCGTGACTTTGATCATGGTCGCTATCGTGCCTGAAGTCCACTTGAAGTAGTAGGTCTTCCCTGCTTCGGCTTCGAAGCGGGCGCGTTCATTTTCCTTTTGTCTCGCCTGGTTCAAAGCAGCGCCGGCGGACATGATGGCACTGCCGTAGTACATCTTGGGGAGCCCTCCGATAATGACTGTGCCTGGCTCGACTTCTGTAAATGCGTATTCGCTGTTGAGCAGCTTGCCGACATGCTTGTCGTTGATGAAAAGCTCATCATGAGCGGCGGAGCCGGTGAACCTGTAGGTCCGGTAGATACATACCAAGGCTTTTCCAGCTGAAGGAGGTGGTAAAACGACGGGAGCTTTGGGGTCCTCTGCAGCGGATACGGGACATGCAAAGAGGAATGCTGCGGCGCTCAGGATGAGAAACAAAAGAGCGAGGGCCCTTCCGATTGCGTTCATGTGGGATTCAGAGAAATGGCAAATACCGGTCGTGCGCATGGATTGCTCCTGTTCATCCGGAGCATCGTTGAGAGCATTGGGCGGGAGCCCCGAATGCATGCATGGACGATAGTCGGATGACGCGATTCGGCTGTGCCTGTGATCACGATGGAGCGTGATCATGTCAGAAGTTACAAGCAAGTCATGAGTAGATTGATTCAGGCGAAAATGCCGAGACGTATCGCACCGCAGAGGGCTGTTCAGATCGAGTGGCAGGGACCGGACGCAGTATGCTACTGGATGATGTTCGCGGTGATGGCGCTTGTGACCGAGAAGAACGCGTGGTTCACCTGCTGCGCAACAGCCTGTTCCCCTGCCACGGTGCCGAGGGCAATCACTGTGAAGGCCAGCGCATATTCGGTGAGGCCCTGACCCTCGTTTCGATCGATGAGGGAGTGCGCGGCGAGATACAGCCTGTAAATGAAGGTATTCATAATGTCTCTCCTGGTATCTCTGCGGCTTTGCGCCAGATGCAACTTGCCTGTCATTACTTAACCGCAGACGGGTCATGGACCGACAGATTCCGGGGGTCTATGAACTTTGGTACGGCACGGAAGGACATGTCGCGCAATTGAACCTCCGGAATAGACAAAGGCCCCACCATTCCGATGGGGCCTTCAATTGGTCGTTCAATAACCTGGATTTAGTCGTAGTACTCGAGGCCGAGGTGAGTGATAAGGTCAGCGCCCATGATGTGGCGGAGTGTGTTTTTGAGCTTCATCGACTGGATGAACAGGTCGTGCTCGGGATAGAGACCTTCACGTGTTTGAGGCGACTTGAGATAGAAGCTGAGCCACTCCTGAATGCCGATGTTCGTGAGCGATGGCGTGCGCTGGGCGAGGTCTAAAAACAGGACCAGATCGAGAGCAATGGGGGCAGCGAGGATAGAGTCACGGCAGAGGAAGTCGACTTTGATCTGCATCGGGTAGCCGAGCCATCCGAAGATGTCGATGTTGTCCCAGCCTTCCTTGTTATCGCCGCGCGGAGGATAGTAGTTGATGCGGACCTTGTGGAAGATGTCTTTGTAGAGATCGGGATAAAGTTCGGGCTGAAAGATGTATTCGAGCGAGCCGAGCTTTGACTCTTCCTTGGTCTTGAAGGATTCGGGATCATCGAGTACTTCACCGTCGCGGTTGCCCAGGATGTTCGTCGAGTACCAGCCCGAGACGCCGAGAAGGCGGGCCTTGAATGCCGGCGCGAGGACCGTCTTCATGAACGTTTGACCGGTTTTAAAATCCTTGCCGCAGATGGGAGCGCCATTCTTCTTGGAAAGCTCGATCATCGCGGGACAATCGACCGTGAGATTCGGGGCGCCGTTCGCGAAAGGCACGCCTTCGCTCAGCGCCGCATACGCATAGATCTGTGAAGGCGCGATGCCGGGATCGTCGGACTCGAGGCCTTTCTCGAAAGCATCGATGGACTGATGAACCGCGGTCGGCTCGAGGAAGATTTCGGTGGATCCGCACCAGATCATGACCACGCGGTCAACAGTCTTGCGGAAATTCTGGATGTCGGTACGGACCTGATCGGCAAGATCCTTCTTGTTCTTGCCTTTCTTGACGTGCGTTCCATGGAGGCGCTTTACATAGAACTGATCGAAGACGGCAGGCAAAGGCTTGATGGTCTCGAGGTACGGCTTGAGCTGCTCGAGCGTTTCCTTCTCTAGCACCTTTGCATGCGCGGCACTCTCGTAGACGTTGTCCTCGAAAATATCCCAGCCGGTGAATACGATGTCGTTGAGATCGGCGAGCGGAACGAAGTCTTTTACGAGCGGCGATTTGTTGTCAGTGCGCTTGCCCAGGCGAATGGTGCCCATCTGTGTGAGCGAGCCAATGGGCTTGGCAAGTCCGCGACGGACTGCTTCGACTCCGGCGATCATGGTGGTGGCCACGGCGCCGAGGCCGACAACCATAACGCCGAGTTTGCCTTTCGCGGGTGCGGGTTTTTCGATCGAAGCAGTCTTAGAGCCGCTCTGTTCGGTAGTGCTCATTCTTTCTTTCCAACCTTCCTTGATGAGTTGATTCAGACTTGATCCAGGCGGACGAATCAGTGTACGCCCGCCAGCCGGGCTGAGTTGTCGCACGCATGCTCAAGCTTCTTCGGCCTGACGCACGCGCTTGATGTGCGTCCAGAGAAACCAGACGATGGCGGCGACGAGGCCGAGTTCCACCACGAGGTGGAAGCGATGAAACCACTCGTGGAAACGAGGGTCCGTCTCCCACGCTTGCCCGAGGCGCATTCCAACGTAAGCAAGCGCGTAGCACCATGGCCAGGAACCAATGAATGTATAGATGTGAAACCGGAGTTGCGACATGCGGGCGACTCCGGCCGGAAAAGCGATAAAGGTCCTGACGACTGGAAGAAGACGTCCGATAAGGACCGTGATGCCGCCGTACTTCTCGAAGAAGCGCGTGATGCGGTCGAGGTCGTGCGCGCTCATCAACACCCAGCGGCCGTATCGCAGCACCAGAGGGCGGCCGCCCCACGCACCGATCCAATAGGCAACTATGGAGCCGAGGTTGCAGCCGACAGCGCCCGCAGTGGCGGCCCAGAAGAGGCTGAAGCGCCCGGTATACACGAGGTATCCGGCGAAGGGCATGATGATTTCGGATGGAAGCGGAATGCACGCGGATTCGATTCCCATGAGCGCTGCGATGCCGGCGTACCCGAGGGAGCCGATCACGTGGGTTACAAACTGTACGATGAGCGGCAGAATGCGTTCGGTCATGGGCCTGATCAGTATATAGGCTTCATCTGATGAGTCGCTGGGAGCATGGGCCTTCAGGCCCATGAAGTTGTGTGATCGATAACGCAGGCCGTCAGGTCCGGGCGGACCTACTCTCGGATTGTGAGATTGGCGCCTCAAGAAACCAGAACTTACTTCGTAACCACGGTGACCGCAAATCGGCGGCGGTTGTTCCAGGTTGCTGAAATCGGGGACCTGATGCTGGAGACACTTCAGCACTATCGCAACAAGGGGAAGTTTGCACTTCACGGATTCGTAGTCATGCCGGAGCATCTGCACTTGCTAATTACTCCAGCCACGGATGTCTCACTTGAGAAAGCCATTCAGTTCATCAAAGGGGGTTTCTCCTTTCGGCTAAAAAGCAAACGCGATGTCTGGGAGCGAGGGTTCAATGAGGTACAAATATGCTTTCCGGAGAAGTTCAAAGCCTGTATGCGGTATATCGAAGAGAATCCAGTTCGCGCGCGATTAGCTGCGGCAGCAGATCAATACAAATTCTCATCTGCATCGAGGAAACTTGAAGTGGATCCAATTCCGGAACATTTCATACTATCTAGATTCCGGGGCTGAAGCCCCTAGCGTCTCACGGCACACGGATTCAGGTGCCTAAAGGCACCCGCTCCCTCCGCCTCGTGTTCACGATTGCTCTTGACATCCAAGAATCAGAGCAATATTGCAAAACTGCTTGCCCTGTTACGATTGGGATGGCTTATCCCATGCACGAGGTGTTTCGCTTTGGCTGAGTTTCCTCCTGTTCCGCTTACCCTTGAAGGCTCTGCTCTGCTGCATCAATTTTTCCGGTTTGACTGGAAGGCCTGGAGGGCCTGCTCGAACGCTGATCGTGAGCAGATCGCGCGCGAATTTGGATCGCTGCTGCAGAAACTCGAGAAGTCGGGTGACGGAAAGGTCCAGACCGGACTGTTCTCGCAGCTTGGGCATAAGGGCGATCTAATCCTGGTTCACTTTCGCGAGTCATTTGAAGCACTCAACCAGGTTGAGCTTGATCTGGCGCAGACCAGGATGTCCGAGTTTCTGACGCCGACACACTCGTATGTATCCGTGGTCGAGCTTGGCCTGTACGAGTCGACACGCAAGACCTACGAGGCTGCGGCATCGAAAGGCGCAGAGCCGTTCTCGCCGGAGTGGAATGCAGACGTTGAGGCGTCGATGAAGCGCGGAGCGGACGCAATGAAGACGCGTCTCTTCCCTTCTATTCCTGAAGCAAAGTACCTGTGCTTTTATCCGATGGACCGAAAGCGCGGCGAGCAGGTGAACTGGTACACCGTTCCCTTTGCAGACCGGCAGCGCATGATGCACGAGCACGGGCTGATCGGACGCAGATATGGCGACGTGGTGAAGCAGATCATCTCGGGATCGATCGGCATGGATGACTGGGAATGGGGCGTCGATCTGTTTGCCGACGATCCGGTGGTCTTCAAGAAGCTGATCTACGAAATGCGCTTCGATGAAGTGAGCGCGGTGTATGCGCTGTTTGGCGCGTTCTACATCGCGCTGAGGCTACCGGTGGAGAAGTTGAGCAGCTGGCTGGACGGAAAGCTGGTGTAGATTCCATGTCCCCGGTTAAAAAGCTGGCAGCGAAGAAGCCCGTTAAGAAAACTCCCCCAAAGCGAGCGAGGACTGGCACGCCTACCGCAAAAGCGAGGATAAAACAGCTGGGCGGCGATCTCGCGCCGGAACGTGTCAGCGCGATTTTGAAAGGACTGGATGAGGCTTATCCCGAGGCGGTGTGTGCTTTGACGCATCGGACGCCCTGGGAACTGCTGGTGGCGACGATTCTGTCGGCGCAGTGCACGGATGTGCGGGTGAACATGGTGACGCCAGAGCTGTTCCGGCGCTTCCCTACTCCGCAAGCGATGGCGAAGGCAGAAATTCCGGAGCTGATTGAGATAATTCGCACGACTGGCTTTTTCAATAACAAAGCAAAGTCAATCAAGGGTGCGGCACAGGCAATCGTGGAGCGATTTGGCGGGAAGGTTCCGGAGACGCTGGCGGAGCTGATCACGGTTCCGGGAGCGGCGCGCAAGACGGCGAACGTGGTGCTGGGCGTGAGCTTCGGAAAGGCCGAGGGCGTGGTGGTGGATACGCACGTCTTTCGGATCTCGCGGCGGCTCAATCTCACGAAGTCGGATACGGCGGAGAAGGTGGAACAGGACCTCATGAAGATTCTGCCGCAGGATCGCTGGATCAGCTACTCGCATCAGGTGATTCATCACGGGCGGCAGATATGCATTGCACGCTCTCCGAAATGCAAGGAATGCAACCTGGAGACGCTGTGCAAGTCGGAAGATAAGACGTGGTGGAGTTAGCGGTGCTAGCGGAGTTAGCCGCTTCGCGCGTGTTAGCGGAGTTAGCTACAGCTCCAGAGCAGTATCTGCTGATTACTCCGCGCGCGGATGGATGTAGTAAATCAGACCCAGGTAGTCGTCGCTGAGCAGGAACGTGTCAGGTGCGAGGCGAAGTATTGCGCAAGGCCGTCCATGGACGACGGGCTTTCCACTGCGCGTGGTGAGGAAGCCCGTGATGAAATCCTGGGGCTTGCGATCTGCAGAAGTGAGGCGGACCACTTTATAGCCTGTGCCGATGTGGGGATGGCTGGCTCCGTGCAGTGCGACGAGGAAGGTGTCGGTGAGAGCGGGATCCTGTTTACTGAAATACGCGAATCCCAACGGAGAACTGTGGGCGGCAAGGGTGGTGTATGCAGGTGGAACCTTTTCGCAGGATTTGAGAGGCGCAGATGCCTTGCCCAGATTAGCGTTGGGATCGGTCTCATGATGACCTCCGCCTGCTGTGAGATTCGTACCTGCCGCGGCCACATCCTTCTGATCGCCATAGACTGAGTCCCTTGTTGCGGACGCAGAGCCTGCGGGCTTTGGTGCAGTCTTCCCATTCGCGCGAGCGTCATCGAGCGAAGGCAGCGGAGTCTTGTCGAGTACGGCCCTGCCACCGGCAAAGTAGCACGTGGGCCAGCCGTAGTTCTGTGCGGGATTTTGGCCGATGAAGAGTCGGAAGAAGGTGTCTTCCGGAAGCTTGTCGCCGAGATGATCGTCGCCCATATTGGTAGCGAAGATCGCGTGGTCCAGTTCGGCAAGCTGCTGCATGTCCACAGCATTGCGAAGGCCTTGCGCCTCCAGACGCTGATTCCTCCCATCCGGATCCATGCTGACGACTGCGGCGCGCAGAACTTCGTCTTCCTTGCAGAAGTTGCACGAGGAACCGACCGCGACAAAGATTCGTGTGTTGCCGCCGATGTCGGCGACGGCCACTGTGCGTGTGAGGTGCCAGCCGCCGTACTTATAGTGAAGTCCATAATCGGGAAAGCGAATGAGGGTCTCCGGCGCGGAAGCCGGAGCGCTGTCTCCCGCGTTGTATTTGTAGCGTACGAGCCGGTCCGTGAGCGGGATATATAGCCAGCTCTGTTTTGTAATGGGGTCGGTGTAGAAGGCCAGATTGTTGGGATTGCGGAGATGGTTGAGGTAGCGGGTGATCTTGTTGAAGCGGCTTGCCCGCTCGTCCCAGCCTTCGAGAATGTAGACAGCGCCGAGTCGGTTGTCGCTAAGGTCGTGCATCGAGGTGACAAAAATGCGGCCGTCGGGCGATTTGGCGAAGAAGCGCACCCGCTTGATTCCAGTGGCGGCGATGCCGATGTCGAAAGACTCTGGGAGCTTGAGAGTGATCTGCTTGCCGGGGGCGTAGTTCAGCGTGTGCGAAGTCTGTGCCTGGGCAAGGGCGGCAATCGGAACGAACAACAGCGCAAACAGCGATGCGCGAGGGGAGGCCAGCTGCATGTGAGTAGTTTAGAGGAACTCAGAACTCGCTCATCACAGCGGCAATGAGGCCTGGAATGTCGTGCGGGTCGGCTTCTGAAGCGGGAGGCCAGCCGTGTTCGCGGAGCGTGCCGCTGGTGATGGGACCGATGGAGATGGCTTTCACTCCAGCAAAAGGAAAAGCGATGCCGGCGGCGCGCGCGACCTCGGCGAGATGAGTCACGCTGGAGGAACTGGTGAAGGTCGCAGCGTCGATGCGAGAAGCGAGTGCGGTGCGAAGTTTCTCCGGCGCGTCGTGCGGGATGGCATTCTGATAGGCATCAACAACATCGACGATCGCTCCCGCAGCGCGAAGAGTGTCGGGGATGAGATCGCGGGCGATTGCGGCGCGCGCGAGGAGGATGCGCTGACCTTCGGTGTTGCTGAGAGATTCGAGAAGGCTTTCGGCGACGTATTCCCTGGGAGTGAGGGCGACGGTGAAGCCGGCGTGACGAGCGGCTTCGGCGGTGGCTTTGCCGATGGCGGCGAGTTGCGGCTGCGACCGCGGGAGAGTGATACCGCATAAAGCGGCTCGCTCTACAACGGCCTGAACAGCATTGGCGCTGGTGAAGATGAGCCAGTCGTAGCTCTCGATGTCGAGGAGCGCAGTGTCGATTGGGGCGTATGACGCCGGAGGGCGGATTTCGAGGATCGGCACCTCGACAGGTTCGGCTCCTGCTGCGCGCAGGCCTTCACTGAGCTTGCCGGCCTGATGAGCGGCGCGTGTAACGAGGATGCGCTTGTGGGTAATACCCGGCGAACTCACTGGCACAGGCAACCTTCTTCCCCTAGCTCGTGAAAGCAACCGCGGGTCCGTCGGCTCCGGTGCGTTCTGCTCAGGATGACAGTCTTCATTTCGGCGGGGAACCTTTCATGAAGATGACTAAAGGCTCGACGAACGGCCCAGGATGCCGCAGAACAGACCTTACGCAGATGCGCCGGCGGGGGGTTGCTGACTGGCTTCGAGCAGTTCCCTGGCTCCGGCTTTCATGAGTTTGTTGGCCATAAGCTGCCCAAGAGCTGGTGCGCCTATGCTGGATCGGCGAGCTTCATGATGAGCGCGGATTGCCTTTCCGGTTGCGGGGTCGGCAACGACGCCAAAGATTTCCTGCCACTCCCCTGCTTCATCCTGCGGAGCGACACGGCAGTGTATACCGATGGGCACCTGGCAGCCTCCACCTAACGCTGCGAGGGCCGCGCGCTCCGCGGTGACTGCGTAGCTCGTAGCGGCGTCATCGAGAAAAGCGATGGCGCCAAGCGTGGCCGCGTCGTCTTTGCGGGTTTCGATGCCGAGGGAGCCCTGGCCTGCGGCAGGACAGAAGTGATGCGGCTCGAAACGCTCGCGAACCCATTCGGCCTTTTCGAGACGATCCAGACCAGCAGCGGCAAGAAGAATGGCGTCGACCTGGCCTTCTTCGAGTTTGCGCAAGCGCGTGTCGACATTGCCCCGGAATTCTACGGGCTTGATGTCGGGTCGAATTGAAATGAGCTGCGCGCGGCGGCGCTGGCTGCTTGTGCCGACGACTGCTCCGCGCGGCAGAGCATGAAGGGAGTGATACTTCACCGAGACGAGAACGTCCCTGGGATCGACGCGCTTCGGTGTAGCAGCGAGGCGAAAGGGCTCCGGCAGTTCCGTCGGAAGATCTTTCAGCGAGTGAACGGCGAGATCAACGCGGCCTTCGGCGAGAGCTTCTTCAATTTCCTTGGTGAACATGCCTTTGGAGCCGACCTGGGCGAAAGTCACTTCCTGAAGCCTGTCTCCGGTGGTCTTGATGATTTCAATCTGGACATTGTGACCTCGCGTGCGCAATAACGCCGCGATGTGGTTGGCCTGCCACAGAGCGAGTTGCGATCCGCGACTGCCGATGCGCAGATTCATTTGCCTCCTACGGCGCTGGTTTCGCTCTCGCGAGGGGAATCCAGAGAAGTCTTCTTTTCGGGCTGGTCGATCGAAACAACTGAGCCTTGCGAATGTGCTTCAGTGTCGGCGACGGCAGGCAGTGACCATGTTTCGCAAAGAGCCTCAACGCGGCTGGAGTCGTTCTCGCGAGCAGCATGTTTGAGGGCCTGCATCGGAGGATGAAGGAACTTGTTCACAAGACCTCGAGTGAGAGCTTCGACCGCTGCGAGTTGTTCCGACGTGAGTTCGCCGAGCTTTGCGTGCACGCGCTTCAACTCGTTGAGCCGAATTTCTTCGGCTTGTCGCTGAAGGCTGACGATCGCCGGCGCCACATTGACCGCGCGACGGCGTTGATGGAAACGCTCGACCTCTGCTTCGACCAGAGCTTCGGCATCGCCAGCTTGCGTCTTGCGCTCCGCGATGTGGGCGGCGGCAACCTGCTGCAGGTCGTCGATGTCATAGACGAAGATGCCTTCGATCTTGTTCATCGCCGGATCGACGTCGCGCGGCACCGCAATGTCGATAAAGAACATGGGGCGGTTGCGGCGGCGATGCATGAACTGCTGGCCGTGTTCGGGCCGGAAGATGTGGTGCGGTGCGCCTGTGGAACTGATGACGATGTCGGCTTCGGTTGTGGTCTCGTAGAGCTTGTCGAAAGGAATGACGCGGCCGTTGAACGGCTCGGCAAGCAGGCGGGCGCGCTCCATGGTGCGGTTAGTGACGAGGATGGCGCCTGCTCCCTGCTGGATGAGGTGCCGCGCGGCCAGTTCACTCATCTTCCCTGCTCCAACGAGGAAGACGGTACGGCCATTGAGTGAGCCGAAGATCTTGCGGGCGAGTTCGACGGCCACCGAGGCGATGGAGACGGAGTTGGAGCCAATAGTGGTCTCGGTACGGACCTTCTTCGCGGCGGCAAATGCGGATTGAAGCAGGTGTTCGAGCTGGCCTGAGACGGTTCCAGCGGCGCGCGCTGCAGCGAAAGCCTCTTTGACCTGTCCGAGGATTTGGGGCTCGCCGACAACCATCGAGTCAAGACTCGCAGAGACCCGGAAAAGATGGCGCACGGCCTGCTGATCGCGGTGTTCGTAGATGTGGGGGCCGAGCTCAGACTTTGGCACTCCAAACTGCGTGTAGAGGAAATCCTTGATGTCGATCTCGGCCGAGTCTACGGCGGCGAGCATCTCGACCCGGTTGCAGGTGGAGACGATCATGCACTCGGTCACGCCCGGCTGGGCCGCTAGAGCACGGGTCGTGTCCGGCAGCTCTTCGCGCGAGATGGCGATCCGTTCGCGCAGGGCGATAGGAGCCGTCCTGTGGTTGACCCCAATGAGTACGAGCTGGCTCATGGGGCACCGAACCTGTGAACGCGGCTGACGATGTTGGCGGCCCAGACGCAGATCATGAAGATCAGAACCGCACCGGAGAAGTAAGCGGCTTTGCGACCGCGAAGGCCGGCACTCCAGCGAAGGAAGATGAGGAGGACGTACAGTCCCCACATCACGAAGGAGGCGAGAACCTTGGGGTCGACGAAGTAAGCGGCTCCGAGTGAGGTCTCCTGGACGAGCACGGCTCCGAGGACGAGGCCGACAGTCATGCAGGGAAAGCCGAAGAGGAGCATCGAGTTGGCGATCCGTTCAAGGGTGTCGAGCGGAGGCAGCCAGTCGAGAGCCGAACGGCCCGTATCTTTCAGATTTTTGAGCTTGGATTTCAGACGCCGTTCCAGCGCCAGATAGAGGATTGACGCCAGAAGACTGAATCCCAATGCAGCGTAGGCACAGAGCAATGCAGCAATATGCGCGACTAACCAGCTCGTACGAACTCCCTGAGACGGGAACGCATAACCCTGCGCGCCCAGGGAAGGCACAAAGACGAGAAAGAACGTGATAGGGAGAGCAAAGACGCCGAGCGACATGGCGTCGTAGAGCCACCATGCGAGAAAGTACAGTCCTGCGATGGCAAAACCTAGAAGGCATTGAACTTCGCGAGCGCCGACCGGCATCCACCGATGAGCCTGGACCAGCATTTCTACGGCGGAGACAAAGTGAAAGAAGAAGGCCATGCCTCCGAGGTGCACACACCACCGGCGCGCTCGATCTGAGGAACTGAGCACGGCGGGGAAGATGGTGACACTTGCAGCCGCGTAAAGAATCGTCGCGACTCGGAGCCAGAGTAGGTGCATGCCGTACTCAATCTAAAGTCTTACTACTCAGTATACTGTGATCCAAATCACCATAAAGCCCAATGCACCCTTTCGCGCTAGCCGTTCTGAGCTATCGACTTAACTCCATTTGAAGGCCTATGACTCTGCGCCAAGTGAGCCGGTCCGGAAACAGGCTCTTACCGACACGTTGCCGATCACGCTTCCTTCACTGAACGCGCCACGGATGCAGTCGAGAGAGCCCCCAATTGGATCGGGTTCCTCCAAAGCGCCCACAGGTAGAAGGCTCCGGTCGCCAGCAGAGTAAGTGGGGCCAACAGGACGGGAAAGCTGGGTATAAATTGCTGCATCCAGCCGCCAAGGTGATTGCGGTTGAGCACAGTGTGGGAGAGATCGCCAGTAACGATCAGTGCGGCCAACGTCAGCGCAAGCGCAACCCAGCGTCGACGTCCCGGGCGTGACCACATGAGCGCGAACCCCGGCACGCTCAGAAGCAGAAGCTTGGTGTCGTAAAAGTGGTGATAAACCGGCAGGAGCGAAAGCGGAATCAACGCGGCCATGCTGAGCAGTTGGGGCTCGAGCGAGCGCCTCGACCGAATTGCCAAAATGCCCCAGACCAGAAGCAGAGACCCACCAACGGCGTAGCTCAGAAGATTGTAGAAGCGCGAATCATCCTTGATACGGCTGAAGACAACCTGCAGATTGACAAGCTCGGAGTCGGGGTCCATCGGGCCAGGATCAGCAGGTCCTCCTGGCCTTGTGAGTACCGCATAGTTTTCTTTCAGTTGAGTCGACCAATCCGGAGAAACATGCCACACCCACAGAAACATCGGGATGGAGAGGATAGCTGTAAAAAGTGCGATCTGGATCGAGCGCTTACGCAAATCTGGGCTCGTTAGTAGAAAGAAGCACCAGATAAGTCCTCCACCCTGAGGTTTGAGGCATAAGCTCAGAGCGAAGAACACAATTCCAACCCACAAAAACCGGTTCTTGAAAATGCACCAGACACCGACCACGGCCAGGCTGATGGCAAGTGCCGAAGGATTGGAGAGAACAACTACAACTTCGCTATTTGCCAGTACGTACGCGATCAGGATGGCGCCTGCGATTGGCGCGAACTCCTTTGAGAGATCCCAGGCGACGAGCGAGGAAAGGATCAATCCAATTGTGCCGGCCAGCATCCAGAGGACAGAGGCAGCGCGCCAGGGTAGCAATGCGAACGGGACGGTGAAGGCGAAAGCAGTGGGAGGATAGACATAGCGAGCCTGAATCTCGCGATCGACGGGCTCTGCGATAGAAGACTCTTCTCCCGTCTGGCGGACAGTTTGAATCACGTGGTCAGGGTTGTAAGGATTCAGGCCGGCCAGCAATGTCCTCGCCGGAAAGTAGACGACGCGAAAATCCTTTGCCGTGCTTTGGGACGGATGAATCATCAACGTCAAAGCAAGCAACAGGATGATACTGGAGCCGAGGAAGATGATGTAGACGCCGTCGTTTTTCGAGGTTCGACGAGGCGTTGACGCGGCAACTATCTTATCCTCTGCGGAATTGACGGGCATGGCTTATCTACTTTTACAGCAGCGGCCGGGGTTCCGAAACAGGAATGGCACCACCGTGATTACTGCCGGCTGACGGTGCAGATTTCATCCGCGTTCTGCACAGTTCTGATGGCCCGTGTGCAGGGTAATCTGGAGGCATCGTGCAACCCGCTGATCTCCAATCCGCGGCGCCGTCTGCGTCTTCCCTCACCGCTGATATTCCCGGATCTGACTTTTCGGGCTCATCCAACGGGAAAACCGAAAAGGCGCAGGAAATGACTCCATTCATGCGCCAGTGGACGACGGCCAAGCGGGAGAATCCCGATGCCCTGCTCTTTTTCCGCATGGGCGATTTCTACGAGCTTTTCTACGATGACGCGGTGACTGCTAGCCGTGAACTGCAGTTGACGTTGACGGCACGGGATAGAGAGCGGCAGGTTCCGATGTGTGGAGTGCCATATCACTCCGTTGAGACCTACCTTACGCGGTTGCTGCGACGCGGATTCCGGATTGCCATCTGCGAACAGATGGAGGATCCGAAGCTCACGAAGAAGATCGTAAAGCGCGAGGTCATCCGGGTGCTTTCGCCGGGAACAGCGCTTGACTCGGCCCTCGGGCAGGAACAAAACAACTTCCTCGCCGCATACTTTGAAAGCGGCCCGGAAAAACAGCCGCTGTGCGCTGTGGCGCTTCTGGATGTTTCGACGGGCGAATTTCGCACGTCGGAGTTCCAGGGCGCAAAAGCGCGACAGCAGGCGCTTGACAGCCTTTTGCTGGCCGGACCGAGTGAGGTGCTGCTGCCAGCGAGTGCCGAAATGCCGGGAGTGCTCGAGAAAATCGCGGCTCGGACGAGGGTTGAGGATTGGGTATTCACACGGGACTTCGCGGTTCCTCTGGTTGAGCGGCAACTTCAGGTGCGCTCCCTCGAAGGCTTCGGCCTGGTCGGGCATGAGGCAGCAGCCATTGCGGCCGGGGTATTGCTGCACTATGTGCGCACGACACAGAAGAACGACGCGCTCCATATCGATTCGCTCAAGTTCCAGGAACACTCCACCTGCCTTGAACTCGATCAGGTGACAGTGCGGAACCTGGAGCTTGTTGAGCCGCTGTTTGCTGGGCAGGACGATCGAGCGACACTCTTCCACACGCTGGACTGCTGCCAGACGCCGATGGGCAAGCGTCTGCTGCGGGCGACCATTTTGCGGCCACTGATCGATGCGGATGTACTTGGCGCGCGTTATGAGGCGGTGGGCGAGGCCCAGGGCGATCTGGTAAAGCGCGAGGAGGTTAGGCGCGCGTTCGAAGGAATCCTCGATCTCGAACGGCTGCTGGCGCGGCTAAGTCTTGACTCGGCGGGGCCTCGCGATGTGCGTGCATTGGCTGCAAGTCTTGCAAGGTTGCCCGGACTGCAAGCCGCAGTTCATCCCTTCGAGTCGCAGCTTTGGCGTGATCTGGCGCTGAGGCTGGATACGCTGGCGGATGTCACCGCGCGGATTGCTGCGACGCTTGTAGAGGAGCCTCCGCTGACCATGGCGGACGGAGGCGCTGTCGCCACAGGGGTCGACGCGGAACTGGATGATCTGCGATCGATTTCGTCTACCGGGCGGCAGTCAATCGCAGCGATTGAGGAGCGGGAGCGAGCGCGAACGGGGATTGGATCGCTGAAGGTTCGCTATAACTCGGTGTTCGGATACTACATCGAGATCACGAAAGCCAACCTTGCGATGGCGCCGGCGGACTACGAGCGAAAACAGACGCTGGTGAACGCGGAACGATTCACGACTCCGGAGCTGAAGGAGTACGAGGTTAAGATTCTCACCGCTCACGACCGCTGCATCGAGATCGAGAAGAGGATCTTCGGCGAGCTTCGGCGCACGGTCATCGAGGCGGCGGGACGAATTCGGCGGGCATCCGCTGCTGTTGCAGAAGTCGACCTGCTGACAAACTTCGCGCATCTTGCCTCGCTCCGTCGTTATGTTCGTCCGGCGCTTACGGACGAGTTGGTGCTTGAGGCCGTAGCAGCGAGACATCCGGTGATCGAGCAATGGATGGAGGAGACGCGCGAGGGGCGATTCATTGCGAATGATCTCTACCTGAGCGCAGCGGATGAAGGGCCTAGCCTCCTGCTCATTACGGGGCCGAACATGGGCGGCAAAAGCACGTACCTGCGGCAGGCAGCGATGCTAGTGTTGATGGCCCAGATGGGGAGCTTTGTTCCCGCGCAGAGCTTGAGACTCGGGCTTGTTGATCGCATCTACACACGCATCGGCGCCAGCGACAATGTGGCGCGTGGTCGGTCGACCTTCATGGTGGAGATGACGGAGACGGCTACGATCTTGAATACCGCTTCGAACCGCTCCCTGATCCTGCTCGATGAGATGGGGCGAGGAACGGCGACGTTTGACGGGCTCTCGCTGGCGTGGGCAACAGTTGAATACCTTCACGCAGAGACCGGCGCGCGAACGCTCTTTGCGACGCACTACCACGAGCTGACAATGCTGGCTGAGAAGCTGAAGCGCGTGCGAAATTTGCGGGTCGGAATCAAGGAAGGCGCATCCGGGATCGTTTTTCTGCATACGATTGAGCCGGGTGCTGCAAGCAAGAGCTATGGAATTGAGGTTGCGAAGCTGGCAGGCTTGCCGGCAGCAGTAATCGAGCGCGCAAAGCACGTGTTGAAGCAGCACGAAAAGCAGGAACGACAGAGCGTTCAGGTGGAGACAACTCCCGAGCCAATTCAGCTGACGATCTTCACGCCCCTGTCGCAGAGAATTGTCGATCGGATCGAACAAGTCGATGTCAATGCGTTGACGCCTCTGCAGGCGCTGAATCTGCTGGAAGAGCTCCAACAAGAGTTGAAAAAGCAGTGAGTCGTGAGTTCAGAGTAGGAACAAACAAAACGGATTGGCCAGGAGCTGAGTAGAGATGGCGCTAACGATCAGAGAAGCGGCAGGAAGCCTGCTGGTAGTAGGTCTCGCAGGGACAGAACTTACTGCCCTCGAGCGCGCATGGCTGAAACTGATACGCCCGGGCGGAGTAATCCTGTTTCGCCGCAATATCACTGACGTGGGGCAGACTCGGGCTCTCTTAAACGAAGCGACTGGGCTGGGCGCGCGTCATGCTGTGCGCTGTGTTGATGTCGAAGGCGGTACCGTGAACCGCCTTCGCGATGCGCTGGCTCCAATTGCGTCAGCCCAGGCAGTGGCCGCGGCCGATCGAAATCTGAAGAAAAGGTCCTCTCTGGCAAGGCAGCATGGCGAGCTCATTGGGCGCGCGGTGAAAGCATTCGGATTCAACACGACGCTCGCGCCCGTCGTAGATCTAACGCTTCCCGAAGCAACGGATGTCCTGGGATCGCGGACGACAGGTGCGACCGCTGCGGACGTGATCGACTACACTCAGGCGTTTCTCGAGGGAGTGGCAGGCCAAGGAGTGGTAAGTTGCGGCAAACACTATCCCGGGCTCGGCGGAGCTTCCGGGGACACGCACTTCGTCACTCCGGCGATTGAACGGAACTGGAAGCAGATCTGGAACGAAGACGCAGTTCCCTACCGCGAACTGCACAAGCAGATGCCGATGATCATGATGAATCATGCGGCCTATCCGCAAACACCCGGCAAGAATGTACCCGCAAGTGCGTCGCGATTCTGGATTACGGAGACTCTGCGGAAGAAGATTGGGTACAAGGGGATCGTTCTTTCCGACGATTTGGAGATGGGTGGCATTCTGAAGTTCTTGCCCGTCGAACAGGCAGCGGTGGAAGCGATCCGTGCGGGATCGGATCTGCTGGAAATCTGCCACAGCGCGGAGTTGATCTTGCGTTCGTATGAGGCGTTGATCTCCGAAGCCGAGCGGTCCGCCGCATTCCGAAAGCTTCTGCTGAAAACGGCGCAGGAGTCAGGTCGAAAGAGAGCGCGACTGTATGGAGCGAGCCGGAACGCACCGCCAACCGCAAAGGCACTCGACTCGCTGCGGAGGAAGATACTCGCTTTCAACGAAAGAGTGGCTGCACAGGCCAATGCCGCGGCGGTCGTTGATCCGCGCGCGGCTGCTCCGGCGGAAGCTTCGTGAGCAAGCCGATGATCGTTGCTGGCGTAATGAGCGGGACCTCCGCCGATGGCATCGATGTAGCCATCGTCCGGATTGCGCGAGCGCAGCGAATCAGCCTGACGTTGATCGCCCATGAAGCATTTCCTTACCCTGCTGCATTGCGTCGAGCCGTGCTGGCCGCGATGAATGCCAGGGCGACGTCTACGGCAGAGCTCGCGCGGCTGAATTGGCGGCTGGGCTTGGCATATGCCGAAGCAGTGAAGATGGCGGCAGACCGGCATACGGCCAAGATCGATTTGGTGGGATGCCATGGACAAACGCTCTATCACCAGGGACGGGCGGAACTGTATGCGGGGAAGAAATTCGCATGCACATGGCAGGCCGGAGAGTCTGCACTCATCGCTGCTGAGCTGAACGTGCCGGTGGTCTCAAATTTTCGGCCGGCGGATATGGCGGCTCAGGGACAGGGTGCTCCGCTGGTTCCTCTTTTTGATCAGGTCTACTTCGGTGATGCGAAGCGAGGACGGGTGCTTCAAAACATCGGCGGCATCGCAAACCTCACTGCGATCCCGGCAGGCGGCGAGATCGATGAGCTATTCGCTTTCGATACCGGACCCGGAAATATGGTTATCGATGCCCTGACGCAGAAGCTCTTCGGAAAGACCTACGACCGCAATGGTTCAATCGCGGCCAAAGGTCAGATATTGGAACCAGTCCTTGAAAAGCTGCTTCGCAATCCTTACTTCCGGCTAAAGCCGCCACGCAGCGCCGGGCGTGAAGAGTTCGGGCGCGAATATGCAGCGGAGTTTCTCTCTGCTTGCAGGCGCGAAAGCCGGAAGCCAGAAGATGCGGTGGCGACGGCAACAGCCTTGACGGCTGAGAGCATTGCACGGAGCTTCAAGCAGTTTGTTCTGCCACGGATGAAGGGCGCGCCGATCGATTACATCGTCTCTGGCGGTGGCGCGAAGAATGCAACGCTGATGAAGATGCTTGAGGAAGCCCTTGGGCCTATGGGGTGCGAGTTGACCACCACGGAAAGATTCGGTATGCCTGCCGAAGCAAAAGAGGCGGCAGCGTTCGCCTTGCTCGCCTGGGCGACCTGGAATCGGCTGCCCGGTAATGTTCCCGCTGCAACTGGCGCCAAGCGGCTTGCAGTCTTGGGGCAGATTGCATTCGTATAGGCAACTTTGATCCCCGGCACGGCACTTGACCCATCAGGGACCGGCAAAAGGGAAAATACCTCAAACCTGCCTCAAGGCTACCAACGGTAAGTGCATTCGCATCACCACATGCGCGTGGACCTGAATGACCGCCTGGCAGGTTCACACTTTGACACATTGACTCAACCTTTTGTCAGCCTTACTCGTCTACCGAAACAGGTAACGATTCCAGCAGTGCCTCCCCGGTACGCGAAAGCAGAAATATGAAAAGGTTCACTAAGATAAAAATAGCTGTATGGCTCTCATTCTTCACATTTCTGGCCGCTGCGACTTTTCTATGCCCCGCATCATCAGCGCAGACTGCGGCGCAGCGATTTGTTGGAACAATCACCTCGATTTCAGGCGACACCCTTACAGTAAAGACCGACGGTGGTGAGGAACACAAGGTGCAAGTGCCGGATTCCGCTGCACTCAAGCGAATCGCTCCCGGGCAGAAGGACCTGAGCACAGCCGAGACGATCAAGCTGACTGATCTTGCTACTGGAGATCGGGTGCTGGTGAAGCTCGATCCTGACGCTGCCGGTGCTACCCCGCAGGCGCAGCAGGTGGTTGCAGTTAAGCAAACCGACATCGCGCAGAAGCAGCAGCAGGACATGGCAGAGTGGCAGCGAAACGGCGTAGGTGGGTTGGTAAAGAGCGTCGACGCCGCAAGCGGAATCGTTCTACTAACGACAGGCGCAGGTCCGACTGCCAGGACGGTGACTGTCCACATCGACAAGAACACAGTTTTAAAGCGCTACCCGCCGAACTCGGTGCGATTCGCAGATGCGCAGTTGGCGCCGCTGGATGCAGTCAAAGCCGGCGACCAGTTCCGAGCACGTGGCCAGAAAAACCAGGATGGAACCGAGATCACTGCGGCAGAGGTCGTCTCGGGTAGTTTCAAGAATATTTCAGGAACGGTATCGGCAATAGATGCGGCGAACTCGACCGTGACCCTGAAGGATCTGGCGACAAAAAAGAATGTGACCGTAAAGGTGACACCAGATGCGGAGTTAAGGCGGCTGCCTGACATGATGGCTCGGATGATCGCAGCCCGGCTCAAGGGCACGATGCCTGAGAACGGAGCAGGCGCACCCACCATGGCGGCTCGTCCACAAGGTGCGGTAGGTGCACCTCCGCAAGGTGGAGCGGCCAGCCATCAGGGCGCACCGGGATCTGGTGCACTCGGGGCAGGACGACGTGGTGGCGGCGATATGGAGCAAGTGCTCGAGCGTGCACCAGCCATCAAGCTTGCCGACTTGCAGAAGGGTGAAGCTCTCATGATGGTCTCAACGGAAGGTGCAGGTGATTTCACAGCGATCAAGGTGCTCGCCGGCGTTGAGCCGCTGCTTGAAAGTCCCGAGGCTTCGCGCAATCTGCTGGCCAACTGGAGCATGGGTGGCGGCGGTGAAGGCGCAGGCGGCGCGGCCCAATAGTTTCGTTTTTATCTTCCCCATTTAGCGATCGGATATGCGAGGAATACGTGTCTTTACGACTTGAAGTTCGGCTTCGTTCCCTACTTTTCATTGCACTCGGTTTGTGTGCCCTGGTCGGAGTGGCACGCTCGGCATTCGCGCAGGGGCAGACGGCGACTGGCACCGCATCCATCCACGGACATATTGCCGATCAGACTGGCGCCCTCATTCCCGGAGCAAAAATCACGGTAACAACCGCTGACGGAAAAAGCGTTGGTACGGCGACCGCAGATGCAAGTGGCGCTTACTCGGTGACAGGGCTTGAAGCAGGCAACTACATCGTGAAGACCACGTTTGCTGGCTTCGCGGATTTTCAGTCGCAGCCGATTCCCGTGGCTGCCGGGCAAGTCAAACGCGTCGACGTAGCAATGGCGATTGAAGTTGAGCAGCAGAACATCGTGGTTAGCGACGATACGCCAACTGTCAGCGTAGACGCCGGCAGCAACGCAAGCTCGATGGTGCTGAAGGATAAGGATCTTGATGCGCTGTCAGACGATCCGGATGAACTGTCAAATGAATTGACGGCTTTGGCTGGTCCCTCGGCCGGCCCGAATGGTGGGCAGATCTATATCGATGGATTCACCGGAGGACAGCTGCCGCCGAAATCTGCCATTCGCGAAATTCGCGTGAACCAGAATCCTTTTTCTGCGGAGTACGACCGGCTCGGTTACGGGCGCATCGAGATCCTCACCAAGCCGGGTACCGACAAACTGCACGGACAGGTATTCGTCATGGGAAATGACAGCGCGACTAATACCGGAAGCCCGTTTCTGCCGAATGTGCCGCCCTACTATCGAATCCAGTACAACGCGTCCGTAAGTGGCGCTCTGAGCAAGAAGGCATCGTTCTACCTCAGCGTTGAGCAGCGGGACAATCACGACCAGGCAATCTATAACTACTATCCCGCTGTGCTCGATCCGGGGACGGGGCTTTACTCAATCTCTCCGACTCGCGCTTCTGGCGCGGTTTCGAATCCACATAACCACATCAATATCTCTCCGCGCCTCGATCTGCAGCTGGGCAAGAACGACACCATGACGCTGCGGTATCAATGGTTCTACAACTCAGAAACGGGAGACATCGGTTCAACGGAATTGCCTTCGCAGTCGGTGACCACGACGACGAAAGAGAACTCGATCCAGTTGAGCGACTCGCACATCATCAACGACCGGATGGTGAACGAGACACGGTTTGAGTATCGACGCTCGCAAGATTCGACAACCCCGGTGAGCACCTCGCCAACGCTGATGGTGAGCGGCGACTTCACCGGCGGCGGAGCTTCCGAGCAAGCTTCGAATGACCACACTGATCATTTCGAGTTGCAGAACTATACAACGATGGCGCTCGGGCGTCAGAGCCTCAAGTTCGGCGCGTGGGTGCGCGATAACCGCGACGCCAACTCATCGTTCTCCAATCGCAATGGTTCCGTGGTCTTTACGGAAAAGGGCTATGTAGATGCGCTGAATGCCCTGGCTCAAGGACAAAGCCTCTCAACGTTGCCCGCTGGAGATTTCGTAAGCCTCAGCGTGACCGCCGGACGCACAGCGTACACGACAAACCTTTTTGACGGTGCCCTGTTCATCCAGGATGACTGGAAGGTGAATCCGCGCCTCACGGTTTCGGGCGGTCTTCGCTGGGAGACCCAGAATCATCTCCACGATCACAATGACTGGGCTCCGCGAGTGGCGTTCGCGTACGCTCTCGATGCGAAGGGGAACAAGCCCGCCAAGACCGTTCTACGCGCGGGGTATGGAATCTTCTATGACAGGCTGCCAATTGGAAGTCTTCTCTCGGCGACACAGCGCGGTTTTAATTCCGGCCAGGTGCAGACAACGGCTTTCTCGCCTTCCTGCTTGAGCGGTACAGATATCAACAATCTCGACTTCTCAGGGTGCATGCCGGCTGCTCCCTATTCACCCACCCCGCAAACGACGCTGGTGCAGATCTCGCCGACATACCACTCACCTTACACGCAGCAGCTGGGAGCGAGTCTTGAGCGTCAGTTGACGAAGAGCGTCACCGTCACGGGGACATACCTGCACTCATTCGGTGTGCACCAGATCGTCACGCGCGATGCCAACCCGTACACTCCTGCGCCCGGAACGACTTACTACAATGAATCGACCGGGCCGCGGCTGAATCCGAGCGTTGGAATTATTCAGGAGTTCTACCCGGAGGCAGTGTTCAAGCAGAACCAAATGATCTTGAACGTAAACGCAAGAATCTCTCAAAAGCTTGGATTCTTCGGCTTCTATAACCTGTCGTTCGCAAACACAAATGGAGCTGGTGGGTTTGGAGGCGGCAGCTTTGCATCGAATTCCTACAACCTCGATCAGGATTACGGGCGCGCAGCCTTCGTGAATCGGAACATGCTCTTCGTGATGGGGAACTACACCGGACCGTGGGCCCTTCGCTTCAATCCGTTCCTGATCGCGCGTTCGGGCCGGCCGTACAACATTGTTTCCGGAACAGATCTGACCGGAGACAACTTCGTAAACAACAGGCCATCATACGCCGATGCGTCTATGTGCACGGGGGGTCAGGACCAATACTTCCAGACTCAATTCGGCTGCCTCAATTCCCTTCCCAGTCAAGGGGACAATCTGATTCCAATGAACCTCGGCAATGGGCCGGCGAGTGTCGCTCTGAATCTCCGCGTCAGCAAGTCCGTCGGGGTCGGTCCGAAATTAGAAGCCTCCGGTGGCGTAAATGGCGGCGGCTTCGGCGGGCCTGGTGGTCCAGGCGGAGGCCACGGAGGTCGCGGCATGCGGGGAGGTCCCGGCGGCGGGCTTGGCCCAGGAGGGCTCGGTGGCGGTCGTGGCGGCCCCGGAGGCATGATGGGCCCCGCAGGCACGGGACACAAGTACAACCTGACCTTCAGCGTCGAAGCGAACAACCTGTTCAACAACGTGAACTACGGCACGCCGGTCGGCACGCTGGGATCGAGCGAGTTTGGCAGATCGACGAGCTTGGCGAACGGGCCGTTCTCAGGTCCGGGAGGGTCGACCTCACGGCGGGTATTTTTCCAGGCGGCTTTTGCATTCTGAACTGCGTCGAATTTGGGAACGGCCGGAGTTAACGCACTCCGGCTTTTCACTTGGCGGATATCGATCGCTTTCGTGACGACTTTCGCTGCTGTAGGACGCGAGAGTAAAGCCCTTCCCACTCGTCGATCTTGTCGTTGATGTTGAATCTCTCCGTGATCCGCCGTCGCCCGGCCTTGCCAATCTCGGATCGTTCGCATAAGGGCATTCGCATAGTGCGAAGCATGGCGTCGGAAAGCGATTCCAGATCTTTTGCAGGAACGACTTCCGGCGTATAACCCGTGAGTTCCGATACTCCGCCGACATCCGTGGCAACGATTGGCTTCTCCATAGCCATTGCCTCAGCCACGACAAGCGGCAGACCCTCCCACGCAGAACTCAGTACGAAAGCATCGCTTCCTGCGAAAGCCTTTGGCATGTCCTCGACGACGCCAAGCCATCGAACACCATCGTCAATTAAGTTTGCGCGATGGCTCGCAGGCTCTCCGGCTATCTGGAGCTGGGTGTCCGGGAAAACAGCGCGTACCTTTCGGAATGCAGCCAGGAGCGTATCGAAGTCTTTTGCCGGAACGTCACGACCTGCAGCGAGCCATATGAAGGGTCTTCGGACGTGTGCTGTATATTCGGTACGCCCAATTGCAATCGATGGCGAGAATGCATCTGTGTCGATCCCGTTGGTGATAACGGAGCATTTGTTCTGTGGGACAGCTCCGATCTGAACGTATCGGTCCGCAGCCGCGCAACTGACCGCGGTGGTGTGAGCACACAGATGATCAGTAATTCTGTAGCCGAGCATACGGTGCCGGCCGCCTTCGTATACATTGTGAATCGTCGACACAACCAACGGTGCGCCGCCGATCCCTCGAAGAATTCTGGCTGCCATGTTTGCCGGCAACGTGTGGCTGTGCAGTAGATCCGGCTTGAACGAACCGAGCACCCTCCGCGCGCGGATGAGGCCGCCGAGGATGCCCGGCACTGATTTCGTCATGCCGATCCGGTAAACGTTCAGCGTCGTGGGCCACTCGCGCTTTTCTGCTGGTCGCAGCACGATGAGCGCCACATTATGGCCGCGAGCAGCCATCCGCTCGCCAATTGCAATCACCTGCTTCTCGGCGCCGCCGATTCCAAGCGAGGTGAGCATGTAAGCGATGCGCATGATCCGGCCCTTGTTTCAAGATCAAAGGGCGAGAATAGCGGTTCGGGTTCAGGCGAGGCTGTGTGCGCGCTCACGGTCTGGAATGAAACGGCGCTGGATAAGAGTGTCGATCGCAAATAGTCCCGGGCCGAGGATGAGAATCAGCAGCGCGGCAAACCAGTAGGTGTAAGGCGAAGCGCCGTAGAAGTCCTCGGGCTTGGAGAAAATGTGCGAGAAGTTCACCCGATCGTCGGGAACGCTCAGGTATGCCATCGTCATGTTCACAAAGAGAACGAGCGAGGTCAGCCGCGATGCAATTCCCAGTGCAAAGAGAATGCCTCCACCAAATTCAATCAGGGCAACCATGAGCGCCGTCATGTGCGGTGCGGGAAGACTGAGACTTGCGAAGAACTCGGTTACCTTGTCGAGGTGCGTGAGCTTGCCCCAGCCGTCCTGAACAAACTGAAATCCCCAGTAAAGTCGAATTGCGAGGAGAAGCGGGCTTTGCAGGCGGCCAAGCGCGGAAGAGACTGCATCGTAGGCGTTCACGAGTTTGTCCATAAGTTCCTTTCAGATTGTCTCTGCGTTGGGCGCCGATTCGTTGATCGCGGCACCCTTGAATACGGTCACAGCGGAGCCTTCGGCGAGAAAAGCAGAGTCGGGAGGATTCTCGATCAGCTTCGCGAAGTCAGCACCGTAGTATTTCGCGCCATCTCCCGCGAACTGGGCCGTGTCCGCTTCTCTCACCTGCCACTGCGGATGATCAACCTGGTACTCGACCGTTCTGCCGCTGCGAGTGGCGTAGCCCCAATAGTGCTCGGTGATGAATTCGCTCAGCGATCCTTGATCGGGGAGATAAGGCTTTCTCGTAGTGGCTGCGGCGATCGTGCAGCGCGCTGCTTCTGAACCCCAGGAGTACTCGGCCGAGAACGTGCCTGCTTTGTCTTCGAGCCGGTGCGACATGGGAACGCAGGAGTAGTTCTCGCCATAGGCAAGGCGGGCGATCACGGTGACCGCGACCTTCGGCACGAGTTCGCGAATGAAGACAACTCCCCGCCGGGTTCCGCGGCGGACATAAAAGCGAAGATTCACTTCCTCGAAGGATTGATGAAACGGAACTGCCCGTCCGAGCAGGCGAGTGTTATTGAACTGAAAGCCGATGAGGCTGGCATACGTGAGGCCTTCGTGCGAATCAAGCTCAGTCCCTGCAGGAACAAATGGGCGCAGCAGTTCAGGCTCGACAGCGTAGTTCAGCATGAGCAGGTTCTTCCATTCGGCGGTGAGGAAGGTGCGTTGCTGAACTGGTGTCTTCACGTTGATTTGATTGTGTCGTGGCCCGAGAAGTTACGCCAGCTTCAGGCAGTCCGAACTAACTTGTCCAGGTCAGGCGCGCAGATCCAGCCTAGCTCAGCCCAGGTTGTGAACCACTGGCGAACGAGCTGCGGCCTGCGAGCAGCAGGAACCCGCGCGGTCGTTACCCCCGCCTCAATCGCTTCCGCAAGCGGCTGGCCGGCACGAATGGCCCGCAGCGTATGGAATTCGCCACGCTTCAAACGCAGGTAGAAAACTGAATAATCGACCCGATGGGCTGCGAGCCAGGTTGGCTTGCGGCGAAGCACAGGCAGCTTCGCAGGAGCGTTTTCGTCCTCATCGTGTTTTATGCCGGCTTCGGTGGTTTGCCGTTCTTCGCCCTTGTGCAACTTCAAAACAAGATCGTCGACGGGATACTCAACTTCCACAAGTTGAAGGTGCGGCTGCAGAGCAAGATGAGAGTCACCCTCCAGCGTAGCGATCTGCTCAAGCGTTAGCGGTTCGCGCTCTGCGGAGTCAAAAGCCTCAACGAAGGCCCACTCGATGCGTGCAACGTCGACTGCAAGGTCGGCGCGACGGCCCGCGAAGTGAGGATTTGCAACCAGAAACTCCGGCAGTCGCGAACCAAGATTACGAAGCGTGAAGGAACGATTCGGGTGTGCGTCAATGTAGGCGACCGACATCGCATCGAACGCCCGACTGCCGATCACAGTGCGAAGCGCAGGGAAATCTTCGCCAAGCGCGTTGAGAACCCTGTACCAGTATTGCCGGTTGTAGATCTCGAGACGCTCGAATGAAGTAAGCCTGCTGTTGGGCGCAATAAACGATGCGGCAACGTGGTCCATCGGGCGGCCATTGCGGGACTCTTTCCGCATCTCATCGTCTGCGGTAAGAGGCGTCATGACGGCACTCGCCATCTCGCGCTGGATCTCCTCGAGGGACATGGTGGGATGTGTCATATGCCATGGCCCGAATGACTGGTCTCCCATGTCTCAGAATCGAGACATGGGGCACCCGAACGATTGAGATAACGCTCGGCCTTCTTGGCTTCGGCATGGACTTCATCGAAGCTGGGAATGTGATCGTCCCATTCGAGCAGCGTGGGAGTTGGGCCGCAGCGTTCGATGGCGCGTGCATACAGACTCCACACCGGATCAATGACCGGATGGTCGTGCGTGTCTAGGATGTACTTCTCATAGCGCGAGTGGCCGGCGATGTGGATCTGGGCGACACGCTCCGCGGGCACCGCATTGACGTACTCCATCGGGTCGAATTCATGATTTACCGAGGAGACGTAGATGTTGTTCACGTCGAGAAGAATGCCGCAATTGGCTCGCTCGACGACTTCATTGAGGAATTCCCACTCTGTCATCTCCGAGGCTGTAAACGCCGCGTAGGAGCTGACATTTTCAACCGCGACCGGAATCTCCAGGTGGTCCTGCACCTTGCGGACGCGCTCTGCGGTGCGAGCGACAGCTTCCCACGTGTAAGGCAGCGGAAGCAGATCATGTGTATAAGTCCCGTCGACAGATCCCCAGCATAGATGATCGCTCAGCCATGGAGTCCCTGTGCGGCGCACGAGCGTCTTCAGGCGCTTCAGATGCTCCGGGTCGGGCTCGGTCACGGAGCCGAAGTACATCGACACGCCGTGCTGGACGACTCGGTATTGCTCGAGAATGCGATCGAGCGTGTGCAGCGGCCGACCGCCGTCGATCATAAAATTTTCTGAGATGATCTCGAACCAGTCGACTACCGGTTTGCGCGAAAAGATGTGCTCGTAATGGGGAATGCGCAGGCCGATACCAATGCCGTGGTTGGAGAATGCATTGAAGCGATTAGAAGACATGAAAGGCAGTTTCCAGTTGCCAGTTTTCAGTTCTCAGTTAGAAACGGAATCGGCGATCAGTGAAGCTGCAAATAACTTGCAGAACACTGGTCGCCGAATTTCGAAGCCGAACTAGATGGCCTTCGGCATCTTGGAGCCGTCGGTGGCGCATCCGCCCTTGCCCTTGCAGCTGTTCTTGGCCTTGCAGCCGTTGTCGCTGGACTTGCAGCCGCCCTGGCCCTTACAGTCGTTCTTTCCCTTACAGGAGTGCTTCGCGGGCTTGTCTGCGTTGACATACTGCAGACCGGCCTTGGCAGCCTTGACGGTGGTCTTGGAGGAGCTGGCCGCAGCAGCATGTGCAACCGTGGTTCCACCAATCAGTCCGGAGAGAGCAGCCGTCAACAGCATTGCATTCAGTTGGTTCTTCATGAGTGATAAACCTCGCTGGGGTTGAGGCGGGGAAGCCGCCGGTTGTCACATGCGTAGAAGGCTCCAGGCCGTCCGACGCAGAAACTTAGCACGCACATGTGAGTGCGGGCATGCGCGAAAGGTTACAAGGTAAGGGTGCAAGCTGAAAATGAATTTCTTTGCACCGGCCCGTCTATGTGATGAACGGGCTGGGAACAACTTTGGATTGGTTGAGTTTGCCGGGTGCTTTACTCTGGGCTTGGCAGCCGTCTTATGATGAGCAGTCACTTCCCTTCACCGAAAGCTGAGACCTTTTGCAAATCAAAGATGAAGTCGATCCTCGGCGAGCGGAAAGCTCCCAGACTCCCGACTCGGAAGGGCGCTCAGGGCCAATCCGGGCGGTTGTCTGGGGGAGCGTGCTGCTGGCTCTCCTGCAGAGCTTGTGCACCGCAGTTCTGACAATCAGCGGGATTCGGGTGGCGATTGGCCTGTCGGCGCTTGCTGCAGCCAGCGGAATCTACGCTCCGGCGAAGGGCTGGCATCAGGACGCAATCAGGATTCCGATGCTGATTGTCGCAACGGCCGGGGCAGTTCTGAACCTGGCGGTGATCGCATGGATGCGTCACCTGCGCAATCGGCCTGCGGCACAATGGCGCAGGCGGGAGCGGACTGCCAAAGAGAGGCGCTCCGAGCGGCTGCAGATCATCCTGGCGGTTGTCACGCTGGTGCTGGTCGGTCTGGAGACTTGGACTCATCCTCAGGTGCACCGGACGGGGCCGCCGCCGCCATGCAGAATCGCTGGCACCTGCTGAGCATCAAGGCTTCGGATCTGTCGGTTCCTTCAACTCCCTGTCGATTCTCGCGTGAAGACGCTCGCTGAAACCTGCAGGTACCTCGAAGACACGGTCGTCAGCCATCAGAATCACGACATTGCGGGTCGAATCGAGCACAGCCGAACAGATCTCGCAGGTCTCGAGGTGGCGGTCGATATCGGCACGAAGCTGCGGGTCCACATCATTCTCAATGTAGGCCGAGATGTGTTCCCAGACGTGCTTGCAGTCGATTCTCATGTGCGCCCCCCGAACCAGCGGCGTTTGGCTGGGGTGAAAGCTTTCAACAGCGGAGCGAGTTCTCGTTGCAGTAGGGCCCGGGCGCGATGGAGACGTACTTTGACAGAAGCTTCTGAAATCTTCAGCACGGCGGCGCTCTCCCGGATATCCAACTCTTCGATGTCTCTGAGCAGTACGACGTTACGGTATATCTCCGGCAGGCCTTCAATGGCTTTGCGAAGCAGATTTCCAAGTTCTTTCTGTTCGAGGGCTTCCGCCGGAATCTCGCGCCAGCTGGTCAGGATTGCAGGCGTGTAATCGCCTGTCTGTTCGTCGGTTTCGGCGTCGAGAGAGTCTTCACGGCGGTTGGTGATTTTGCGAAGACGTCCGAGCCCTTCGTTTCGGGCGATGGACAACACCCAGGTGCGGAACTGGGAATCGCCCCGGAACTTGTCCAGGTTCTGGTAGACCTTGATAACGGTCTCCTGAGCCACATCCTCTGCTTCTGTCTCGCTCTTCAGGATCGAAAAGAGGAGGAAGTAGATGGAGCGCTCACATGGCCTGATGAGTTCGTGAAAAACGTGTTTTTCGCCGGCCAGGATGCGGCGGATACAGTCGGCTACGAATTCCGGATCGGTGGCGGTCATCCGTCTAGGCGTCGTTTCTGAACTCTATCTGACTGGGATGAGTGCATGGAAGTTACAGCGATTCTCGTTAAAGCCGCTTAACATCCGCGCAAGTTTCAGGGCGCCAAGAAGATTCTTATATAAAAATTACCCTCCCATATGTACAATCACCGCGAGGACACCCATGGCCGGAGATATGCAACTTACGTGCAGCGATTGTGGACAGGAGTTCACGTTCACCGCTGCGGATCAGGCGTTCTTTCAGGAACGCGGTTATTCGACCCCCAAGCGCTGTAAGCCTTGCCGTATGGCAAAGAAGAGCGATCAAGGTGGGGGAGGCTCCGGTTATCGGCAGGCTTCTTCCCATGGCACTCCAGTGATCTGCTCCGGCTGCGGCCAACCAACGACTGTTCCATTTGAACCACGCGGTGATCGTCCGGTATTTTGCAGGGACTGCTACCAGGCTCGTAAAGGTAGCGGTGCAGGCGCGCGCAGCGGTCGCTATTAAGAGAGACAATCGTTCCCAGGCTCCGTTTCTCCTGAAGCACGACAATCCAAGCAGACATCATTCAAAAAAAGGAATCGGCCATCGGCCTGTTCCTTTTTTGAGGGTGTCTTTTTGCGTTTCAGTGACCTCTTCGGTGCGTCTAACCTGCACATGATTCCCAAATCAATTCTCGTTTTTATGCTCGCGACGGTCGTCGTCTGCGGACGTGCGGATTCGCAGAACCAGCCCGCCCCCAGCGGATGCACACTCAGGATCCACGTCGATGGATTGCGGAATTCCGTTGGCGTTATCGGAACCGCAATCTTTAGAACGCGTGGCGGCTGGCCTGAAGACATGAGCAAGGCCGTGAATCACTGGCCAACGCCGATCGCTGAGAACGCTCGCGAGGCCACGGCAGTGATGGAAAATCTCCCCGCCGGCGATTACGGCGTGGTCGCGATCCACGATGAAAACAAGAATCACAAGCTCGATCGCAACTTCATCGAGATCCCTAAAGAGGGCTTCGGATTCGCGAACAATCCGCACGTGGGCCTGAGCGCCCCATCCTTCGACGCAGCAGTGGTACACGTCGTCTGCCCGGTGACCGAGATCAACATTCACTTGATCTACAAGTGAGGTTGATTCATTACTGTTTCTGGCCAGCGGTAAACTGCGTCCAGGGTCCAGCCTTCATGTCCCTCAGGATCGGCTTGAGGTAGCTGAACTCCGTGTGCTTCGCGAGAAACGGACCGGCGAGAAAATCTTCGCCGCACGGATGCCCGGCTCTGGCGATCAATGACATGTTCGCGGCCATGTCAGAGTCAGTCACTTTTCCTGAGACAGCGCCTTCAGGATCATAGGGAGCATCACCCCACTCCGGCACGCCTTTCGGGTCACCATCTGTGTGACCGCAAAGTGTCCTCGTGCTTGGCGCCGTTTTTCCGGTGAAGCTGTCTTCGTGATTGCCGAGAAATGCCTGCGCGAGGTTCACATCAATCTGGCCCTTGTTGGCGGCCATCTTTCGTTCCCATGTGATATGTCTTGCGTTCATCGAATTCGAAGCATTCGCAGTGTCGAAGCCTTCGGTTTCGTCTTTGATCAAGGCCGGATCGCGAGGAAAGTTGGAACTGACGAAGTAGCCGTCTTTTGTTCGAAGGAGTGGAGTGTTCTTCAGGCCCAGTTCGAGATATGCAATCTCGCCGGTTTTCCGATCCCCGACCAGCCAGTCGTTGGCATAGCCGCCATTGTTTCCTTCCTTGATGATCGAGACGTACTCATCAATTGAGTTGGCGTACTGCATGGCCTTGCGGGAACGGACGAATTCCGGTTTGCCTTCAGGATTCCATCCAACGAATTGCGTGATCGTGGTCTCTGTGATGATGAGGCCGGCATCGGTTTCGCCGAAGTCGTCGCCGCTCGTGATGGAGCCAGGTCCTCCATCCATGAGGATGTGGTGGCCGTGTTCCGGCTTGATATCGAAGATCACGTTCCAGCGCTCGCCGTCCGCATAGCCGGTCCAATTGTTGTGTGCGACTACAATCTTTCCGCCCTTGGTGTAGCTGCCAGTCGCAATAAAGGCTGAACAGCGGCCTTCCGGAAGGATGTGCGGTGCATTGACAGCTTTCTCGCGCTTGTTGAGCCAGGGAACGTAGTAAGACGGAACCTCAAACCATCCGTTGAGAGCTACGACGTCCCACACGTCCAGCTTTGCGCCCTTTGATTGCGCACCTTTGGCGATTCCTTCAAGCTCCTGCTGGTACTCGGCGTCGATGTGGGGCCAGAGCATTTTGCGCGCAGTCTCGCGATAGAAGTTCCAATCGCGCTTCGTGTCGTGCAGCGTCTCCACCTTCATCACGTTGATCAGGTCTGCGATTTCCGCGGAGAGAAGTTGTCCGTGCTGAAAGCCGATCTCGGAAGGCGTGCCTTCCAGATGCACGTACATCCACCCGCCGCGATCGAAGCGATATCCCGCTCCGCTTGCAGTGGAGGGTTGCGCCCCCGTCGATACACGCTTGGCGTTACCCACAGCTGTGAGGCCGCCGAATAGCGCCAGGAAAATCAGAAAGAAGGCAAAGGACGGGCGTCGAAGCATTTACACGTTCTCCGGCGGGACTGGGTTGCAGGGAGAATAGCACCTGAAAGCTAAGGGCCAGAAAAGTTTCTGGCCCTCAATGTTTTGCTTAGTGCTTCTTGCCGCCCTTAGCAGAGGCTTTCTTCGCGGCGGGCTTTGCCGGAGCGTGCGGCTTGGCTTTGTGTGGAACCGCGTGGTTTTTCGCCGGTACGGACTTATGCGCCGGCTTGGCGGCATGAGCCTTCACCTGGGCCGCCTTTGCGGGAGCTTTGGCAGCCGGCTTGGCTGCGTGTTTCGCGGCGGGAGCATGTTTCGCTGGAGTAGCGTGCGCAGCCTTCTTTGCCGGCGGCGGAGGTACGGGCTTCTTCTCCAGTTTGGTAGGCTCTGGCTTTCCCTTTGCAGCAGGGGCCGCTTTAGGCGCAAGAGCCTTTTCTGCCGCATGTTTGGCTGGAGGTTCTTTCTTCTCTGGCTTCGCCTCTTGCTTGGCAGCCCTCGGTGCAACTGGCTGCTTACCGCGCTTTGGAGCCGGCTTCTCGTCCTCGTCTTCGTCCTCTGAATCTTCCTCTTCTTCGCCTTCTTCGTCCTCTTCGAGATCTTCGTCCTTAGGCAGCTTCAGATCGAGTGGCTCATCATCGTCGTCACCACCGCCGCCGATGTCGTCGAGATCTTCTTCATCATCCCCGTCTTCAGACTCCTCTTCTTCTTCGTCGAAGGATTTCTCCTTGACCTTTTCAGCACGCTTGGCGCGCGACCGCTTGATCGTGATCTGCGGCGGGGGAGCCGGCGGAGAATAGGGCTCAAGAAACGCCTTCGTCTCTTCCGGAGTATTCAGCTTGCCATCGATCAGTTGCAGGAATATCTGGTGGATAATCTCGTTGTAGTTCGCGAGTTCCGGGGTGATGCGCATCTCCTGCATTTGCGCGTACGGAATGCGCTGCCGCACCTCGGGCCAGGTCTTGAGGAACAGTTCGTACTTTGCCTTGACCGCGCTGTCTTTGCTGGTGAAGCCGAGCCAGAGTACAGCCTCCGGATCGTGCGTGGTGAACAGCTTGTAGGTGACGGATGGCGTTGCGTTGGCTTTGTTGAGCAGGATCTTCGCAAAGCCACTGGCGAGTGAGTCGAGGCTGTTCCACTCCTCAACAAAACCCGGCCGCAGAAGCTGCTTCTTGAGCGAGGCGATATCCTTCGGCGCGAGCTTCGCGGTGAGCAGCTGCATCTGCGCCGCGGACATGTCGGGATGAACTCCCTGCACCTGAAGCTGAACCCGAAGCTCGTGAAGCGCATTAAGCTTCTCTTCGTCAGCCTTGTTCGATGTCCACGAAGGACAAAGATTCTTCATCCATCCTTCAGCCTCAAGAGCTCGCAGGACTCTGAGGCCGTCATCTTCGTGCCCTATCTGTTCAAGCTCGAAGCTCTGATCGTGAGTCGAAAGAGACTCGATGATGTTTTCCGCTTTGGCATTCTCGTAGCGCTGCTGTGTTCGCGGATCAAGCTCCCATCCGAGACGTGCCTTGTAGCGAATGGCGCGAATCATCAACGACGGCTCCTCCAGGAAGCCGTAGTTGGAAACCAGCCGAAGGGTGCGTGCCTCGATATCGGCGGCGCCATTCAGCGGGTCCATCAGCAGGCCGTAAGAGCCCTCATTCAGCGAGATGGCCATGGCGTTCGCGGTAAAGTCGCGACGGCGCAGATCCTCCTGAATGGAGGCAAAATGGTAGGCAGGTTTGCCGGGCTTGGGATAGTCGCGGCGATGGGTGCTGACGAGGTCGACGCGAACGGTGCCCGGGAAGCAGAGGTAAAGCGTATGGGAGGCGTCGTCTTCGCCCCAGATCTGGCCACCCAGTTTCTCGATGGGCTTCTTGAGCTTCAGTACGTTGGACTGAACCGCCACTTCAATGTCGCGAACGGCATGGCCGCTGGTGAGGTCCCGAACGGCATCTCCGGTAAGAAAAAGGAGAGTGCCCGCCTCGCGGGCGACTTCGCGCAACTGCCGCAGTGCATTCTGCTGATCGGCTGAGAGCCGGTTCTCAAGAAGGTAAATGTAGTCGGGCATTCCGTTCCTGCTTCCGCTTCCAAAACCAATGGCAAGTGTCTGATGCAGCGGCGGTTAGGGGACATTATGCCGGAGCATGCAAAGCAGTACCTTATCATAAACCGCACCTGTTGACCAGCCTGATTGGCACCAGTTTTGCGACTTTCCGGCAGCAAGCTGGGCTTCTGCGTGCGAAAATCCATGCCATGGGGTCTGCTCGTAAGCCGGTGATTGTGCGCAAGTTCTCGCGCGAATGGTACGCCGGGTACGCGGGCGCAGCGTTCGGGCAAGATTCGGCGGCTCTGGAGGTTCTAGACCAGGGCGGCAAGGTTCTGACGATCGGGTGGGAGACCGTGAAGTGGGTCTGCTACGTCCGGGATTTCTCGTCGACTTCGGATCTTTCAAACCCGGAACGCCTTCTGCAGAAGAGGTTTGCGGTTCGGCCACGGACGTCAGGCCTGTGGCTTCGAATGGTGCTGAACGACGGGGATGAGCTGGAGGGGATCTGCCCCAACGACCGATCCCTTATTGCGGGTGCTGGACTACTTGTAACCCCGCCGGACACGCGATCGAATACGCAAAGGGTGTATGTGCCGCGGCAGGCGATCCAGAGCCTCGAGGTGGTCAGCCTTATCGGGTCCGGAGGGCATAGACGTCGGACAGAACAACAGCCGGAGCTCTTCCCCGCTGAACCTGAGACTTAGCTGACCAGAGCGAATCAAGGCAAGTCCATTACAATCCTCTCGATGAAGCTCGGAGAACTGGCAAGCCGGTTAGGTGCCGAACTACGCGGCAATCCCGATGTGGAAGTTACGGGTGTGAAAGGAATTGAAGAGGCTGGGGCGTCGGAGATTACATTCGTCGCGAATCCCAAGTATGCGGGCCTTGCCAAGAAGACAAAGGCTGCGGCGGTCCTGGTCGAGCCTGAATTCCCAGAGATCGAGACGCCGACGCTGCGTTTGAAGAACCCGTATCACGCCTTCTCGCGAGCGCTGGGGATGTTCTACCAGGCGCCAGCATACGCACCCGGTGTTCATCCGACGGCTGTCGTCGACCCCACTGCGGAGATTGGCGAAGGAGCGCATATCGGGGCATACGTTGTGGTCGGTCCCAATGTGAAGCTCGGTCCGGGAGCAACGCTGCTTCCTCACGTGGTGCTCTATCCGAACGTGAAGGCGGGGCGGAAACTTTTCGCTCATGCTCATGCAGTGGTGCGAGAGCACTGCGAACTGGGAGACGACGTCACGCTGGAAAACGGTGCGATTGTCGGAGCCGATGGATTCGGATTCTCGAAAAATGAGCACGGGCATTGGGTAAAGATTCCGCAGTCAGGACCCGTTCGACTTGGTGATCGCGTCGATGTACAGGCGAACGCGTGTGTCGACCGCGCGACCGTCGGCTCAACGGAGATTGGAGACGGAAGCAAGATCGACAATCTCGTTCAGGTTGGGCACGGGTCGCGCGTCGGGAAGAACTCCCTGATCTGCGCGCAGACAGGGCTAGCTGGATCGTCAGTGATTGGCGACAACGTGATTCTGGCCGGACAGACAGGCGTCGCAGGGCACTGCACCGTCGGCGATGGGGTGATCCTGACAGCGCAGTCGGCAGTGAGCCACGATATTCCGGCCGGGAAGATGATTTCGGGTTCGCCGGGGTTTGATAACCGCGTTTGGCTGCGGGCCGTAACGATTTTTCAACGGCTGCCTGAGTTGCTTAGGCGGATCGATCGCCTGGAGAAGCGGCTACCGGCCGTTGCGCAAGATGAGTCCACTGCTAAGGCAACGGGAGCGAAAGAGTGAATCAACCAGCAAAATTTGGGAGACGGATATTCTGGATCGCTCTTTCTGCCTGCATTTGTCTATTGACGGCCTGCCACTCGTATCACATCGAAGCGACAGTGAAGAACAATACAGGTGCACCGATCTCACTGCTCGAGGTCGATTATCCCAGTGCGAGCTTTGGGGCGGATGCAGTGGCCGCGAGCGCTCAAGTCCGCCACCGGATACAAACTCGAGGGAGTGGTTTGCTGAAGATTCTCTACACAGACGCAAGTGGAAAGCAGATCCAGATCAACGGGCCGACATTGCACGAGAAGCAGGAAGGCAACATCGATATCGACCTTCTGCCCAACGGTAAGGCAGAATTTCATCCAACTTTGAATCCCACCAACTGATCTGCATGGCAAACAATCACTGTCAAAAACAGAATGGGAGCCGAAGCCCCCATTCTGTCTGGATTGCTTGATTCGACGCTAACGCACCATGCTCTGGAACAGCGATGAATTCAAGAGACTATTGAAGTCATTGTCTGATGTGGCGAAGTGGATATTGAGCAGCCCGGAATTGGAACTGATGTCCGTTGCCGCCAGCGCTGCCTTCTCGATCTCGTTCCCACTCATCTTTTTGTAAATGACCGCTGCTGAAAGCAGTGATGAAACCGTTGCCGCTGCAAAAGAGTCGCCGGTCGAGATTGTCAGGTTAAACTTCACGCCGTGCTGGAAGTCCATGCCGTACCAAGAGGAATCGAGGCGCTTGCGGACAGATTCGTAATCCGCAACAGAGCCCGCTTCACCCAGCACCTGCTTCATCATGATCTGGGTTCCGCTCTTGTCGAGAACGCTCCAGAGCGGCTGAGAGTCTACCGAACGCATCGCGTCCATGATGCTGCCATTTGTCAGCATGCCTGGCTTGAGGCCGTCCCGAACGTCGAGTGCGGCCTTCACGGCTTCAGGGCTGCCGAAGACCATGGTCGAGGGATCGACGAAGCAAAGGACCATTCCGGTCTTAGATAGAGGGAAGGTCTTGTTGCCGCGGACCAGCTTCGGCACAACTTTCTGCTTTTTGAAGTTGGCCATGATGCTGTCCATGTCGAACTGTCCCTGCGCGATGCCGACGGTCTCGAGCGAGTCAGTCGAACTTCCAAGCCGGAAGAGGGCGAACGCGAGCTGATCGACATCGTGATTGTCGTTCAAACCAGAACGGCGGAGTGCCTCTTCGAATTGCTTCAGATCCGGCGGCATCACACGGTCACGAAGCTGCATGGCGGTGTTGGAGTTCTGCATCGCCCTGTAGTCGATGACGACTAACTGCTGCACATCGTGCGGAATAGCTGCACGGGCATCGCCCGTGAGCTGCGCAGCCGATGCTGACATTGCTCCGGCAACAACCAGGGCCGGCAACGAAAATTTGGCTAGATTATTTAGCACTTTCATCCTCCGGGAAGCCAACGGCTTGCCGTGTATAGCTTTAGGGGCAAGAGGATTTACGAGATCCTGCACACTCATTCTACCCCTGTACTGATTCTTAGACGCCCCGAGTCTATCTATTGGTACTGTTACTCTCGTCGGGCCATTCCAGCGGTGTATCCAGCCGGCGCTCGAGGACCTTCGTCTGATCGTCGAAATCATTTAACTGACGCATCCATTCACTTTCGCGCTCGCATGCCGCCTCGGGGATGAGGCCCGTGACCTCACCCTCAACTGTGGCAGTCTTGTGCTTCGCAGCCAGGCGGGACACAGTGCTGTAGACCTGCGAAAGTGGGGTCGCTTTGAAGTCTGTGATGTTCATGGAGAGTTGCGCGCGCCCATGAACCAGCAGGCCCATAGCCTTAACGCCGTGCGAGCCACTGAAGACTGCACGGACTTCGCGAGCTATGGTCCGGGCGACACCCACGTCTGTGGAGTCGAGATAGAGGCAGTAGGTGACAAGAAACTTGCGCGCACCGACAGCACACGCGCCCGCAGTAGGATGCAGACCTGGGCCGCCCAGATCGGGCCGGCGTGCGGCTTCTTTGCGAACCGCATCGCGAAGTCCCTCAAACTGCCCTCGCCGCACCTCTTCAAGATTGGCTCGATCAGGACGCGATGCCGCAGCTTCATAGAAATACACAGGCACGCCGAACCGCCGCCAGATCTCGAGCCCCGCCTGACGCGCGAGCATGACGCATTGTTCAAGCTTGATGCCCGTGACCGGGACAAATGGAACGACGTCTGCTGCGCCGATGCGTGGATGCAGACCCTCCTGGCCGGTGAGGTCGATCAGTTCGACGGCTTTGCCGACTCCACGAAGAGCTGATTCAAGGACCAGCGAAGGCTCGCCTGCGATAGTGACAATCGATCGGTTGTGATCAGGATCCATTGACCAGTCGAGGAGGCGCACGCCATCCAGTCGCATTGCAGCGACGATGACTTCGACACGTCGTGCGTCCCTGCCCTCAGAGAAGTTTGGAACGCACTCGACAACCTGGTCTTTCATATCCTTCTTTCGCAACCCTGATCAGCGAGAGATGCAGAGTTAGCTCGCCTATTTCCAGTACGTGTAGCCGAGCTGGATCTGCCAGAGGGCATTTACGCCCGGATTACGATCACCAAGCGAAGCCGATGAAATGTGTATCGCGTTCACCCCTAAATCGATCGAGCGTTTAGGGCGTGTGAAGTAATGGATGCCAACACCGCCTTGCGGAGAGAAATTCCACACCGAGGTTCCTCCTGGTGTTCCCTTCTCCACCAGAATGTCGGGCGGAAACTTGTGGGTCGTGTAGATGAGACCACCCGCGCCCTGAAACCATGGCTGAATGCGCGGTGAGCGCGTCAGAAAGTTCCAGCGAAAGATCACAGGGGTGATGCTTGCGCCAGTAAACGTCCCGCCGCCAAATGGGTAAGTGTAGGTTTGCCCCTGAAATTCAAATGTCCGCTCGCCTGCTGCAGGTGTGTAGGCCTGCCAGAAAGGCATAATGTTCGCGCCGAATTCGAACTGTCCGCTCAGAATGCCGGCATGAACAGGGGGTGTCAGAATCTTTCCGACCTGGCCGCCGGCGGCGAAGAACCAATAGTGGGAACGGTTGCCGCCTATACCATTTCCAAAGTTGACGAAGGGTCCGTATTCCCAGCTTTTGTCATTTCGCACCTGAGCAACGGGCGAGTCGTTCTCTGTCTTTTTGGCCTGTGTTGACGCGGGGACGCACGCGCTGAGGCCCAGCATCATCAGCACAAGAAACTTCGCAGTTGAGGTCAATTTTGTTCCTGTCTTGAAAATCTGTTTCGCATGAAAAAGGCCGCCATGTTCAGGCGGCCCGGTATTGCCAGCCTGTATCTTGCTTATCCCGCTACCTGCTCCATCTGTTCGGCACTCATATCGAAGTTAGAATAGACGTTCTGGGTATCGTCGAAGTCTTCAAGCGCTTCAAGCAGACGGAGCATCTGGCTCGCCGCCGGACCTTCAAGCTTCGTATAAGTTGACGCGAGCATGGTGACCTCACTGGAAGCCAGAGCGATATTTGCAGCCTTTACCGCGGACAGAACAGCTTCGAATGAGTGGGGGTCAGTTACGATCTCCCAAACTTCACCCTCGTCACGCAGGTCTTCCCCGCCGTGCTCGAGGACGATGTCCATCAATTTTTCTTCGGTGGCATTGCCCTTCTCGATGTCGATGACGCCCTTCTTCGTGAACATATGCAGAACCGAACCGGTCGAGCCAAGATTGCCACCATTCTTTGAGAAGGCGTGGCGGATTTCGCTCACGGTGCGATTGCGATTGTCGGTCAGCGCTTCCACCACGATTGCCACTCCGCCGGGGCCATAACCTTCAAACGTGATTTCCTCGTAGCTCACGCCCTCGAGTTCGCCCGTGCCGCGCTGAATGGCCCGCTTGATGTTGTCCTGCGGCATGTTTTCAGCCTTTGCGGCAGCAACAGCAGTGCGAAGCCGTGCGTTGGTGTCCGGGTTCCCGCCGCCCTTTGCCGCCACTGCGATTTCCTTCAGCAGGCGGGTGAATATCTTGCCGCGCTTAGCATCGAGCGCGCCTTTTTTGTGCTTGATTGTCGCCCATTTCGAATGGCCGGACATGGGAACCTCTATGAGTCGTAGAAATACGGGCGCGTTCTTTCCCCACCCAGAGACATGCTAAAAAGGGGATCCAAAAGAGCCGCGCTGCCCTTGTGAGTATATCACTGGGCTGCTTGAGTTAAGTAGCGGCTCCCGGTCCGGATTCCCTTCTTCTTCAGGTCAAGAAGTTGAGCGTTTCAAGCGGCTTCCATGCCGCCTACAGATCGCCGGATCTGACTAAAACCCGTCTCCGTCGTCGTCCATGCTTCCGCCGCCGTCATCGAAGTTGCCGGAGTCATCAAAATTCGACCCATCGTCGAGGTTTTGATCGTCAAGGCCCTGGTCCAGGCCGGACTGGTCTTCGAAGCTCGCTTGGTCGGCAAACGCAGACACATCGTTCGCAGCGTTCCCACCCGAATCGCTGTTGAAGTTCGCGTTCTGATTGTCGAATCCGCGCAGATTGTCGTTGGGATCGTTGTTGCGAGGATCGTATCCCCCATCATTGAGGCCATGATGCTCGGAGTGCTCAGCCCCGCGGCCGGGCTCGTCATAGTAGTTGTTGTTGATGACCTCTACGGGACGTTCTCCAAAGCCTCCTCCAAATCCCGGACCACCCCAGCCATAACCGCCATGCCCAAATCCGTGGAACATGGACTCAATCGTCTCGAAGGCCAGCGCGCCCGCAGCAACTCCTGCAGCGGTTTGAAAGGCGCCCCTCAGAAAGCTGGGCTGGCCCGCAGGCGCATACGGAATCTGCTGATATTGTGGCGCTCCATACTGCGGAGGAGGGTTGTATTGCGGCGGAACTTGCTGGTATCCCGGGCCGGGAACTTGCTGCTGTGGCGGCGGAACGTAGGTCGGTTCATCCTTCTCGCCAAGTAGACGACCGAGGAAACTTGTGGTGTGAGCTGGCTGGGGACGCTGTTGCTGCTGGAGTTGGCTGATCTGCGCTTTCGCCTGATCCAGAGCGATGTTCTGCACGAGAACCGTCTGCGCAAGCATATAGATCGCGTCAGGGTTTCCAGCAAGGCGCTGGTTCAGTAGGGCTTCAGCGTCGGGGTCTTTTTCCTGGAGTTGTGTCTGGTTTAAGCGATCGATAAGGGCATTAAGGAGCTGCTCTTCCTGGGGAGTCACGAATTGAACCTCCGGCGGAGCTTCACTCTGTGAGCAGTCCGCCTCTCGTGATTGAGACGCGATACGGGGGACGAAGTTGCTCCGTCCTCTTTGACTACGCGAGACGAGAATTGGAAGTTCCCGGCGTGGAGCGGATCCTGTACCGGCACTTGTGCAGCTTGCCGCCAAACTTGCGGATGCCGCACGTCGGAGGTACATCGACGATCTCCACAAACTCCGCGCCTGCAATCTCGAGGCTGCGGCGTGAGGCGACGTTCTCAGGATCGCAGGTGATCCATACCGGATCAATGCCGTGCCGCCGGGCAAGTGGGAGAAGCAACGCTACGGAACGTGCTGCATAGTGATGTCCGCGGTGGGCTCGATCGACGCCATAGCCTATGTGGCCCGCGTACTGCTCAAGATGCTGGGTTGCTCCGATACGCAGGTTGATCTGCCCGAGTTCCTGTGCGGAGCTCTCGCTGAACATCTTGAAAGAGTAGGTGGGAACTCGATGAAAAGAATGCACAGAGTAGTCGGATAGCCTCAACTCCAGGTCGCCGTGACGCAAGTCGAGCAGGCGCAAGGCATCGACGGCTTCTTCGATGTTCAGGGTGTGCATCAGTCTTTGACGTCAGTTTCGGCCGACAAGTTCCAGCGCCCGGATCTCTTCTTTGCGGACGGTGAGCTTGTCGACAAGATCGGTCCGCACCTCGTAGCCTCGCCCCGGAGACTCAGGAATGATGATTTCGCCTTCGGAGGTCACCGTGACTTCAGGTTCGATGATGTCCTCGGTCCAGTAGCGGGCCGAAGCGGATACGTCACCGGGGAGTCGGAAATTCTCGAGAGTAGAGAGGGCTATGTTGTGCGAACGTCCGATACCGGCTTCAAGCATGCCGCCGCACCAGACGGGAATTCCCTTCTCCTGGGCTGCGTTGTGAACAGCAATGGCCTCAGAGAATCCGCCGACGCGACCAAGCTTGATGTTGATGATTCGGCAGGATTCCATCTCGATGGCAGCGAGCGCGTCGCGCCGATTGCGAATTGACTCGTCGAGGCAGATGGGCGTCGTCAAACGCTTCTGCAGCATCGAGTGGTAGTAGAAGTCGTCGTGCCACAATGGCTGCTCAACCATGAGCAAGTCAAATTGATCGAAGCTGGCCAGGTGGTCTCCGTCACGAAGCTTGTAGGCGGAGTTGGCATCGCACGACAGCAGAATATCTGGCCACTGGCTGCGAACCTTCTCGAAGACCTCTATGTCCCAACCCGGCTTGCACTTGAGCTTGATTCGCTGATAGCCGGCCGCTAATTCCCTTTCGATGATGTCCATCAAATCAGGAATGGACTTTTGAATCCCCAGTGAGACACCGCATGGAATCTTTTCGCGAACGCCGCCGATGAGTTTTGAAAGTGGAAGGCCTTCGCGTTGTGCTTCGATATCCCAGATCGCATTCTCAAGCGCTGCCTTAGCCATCGGATGTCCGCGAACGATGTCGAAGAGCTTCGGGCAGCTTCCGCCGTGCTCCGGATGAGCTCCGGCAAGTATCGGACCAAGCTCGTCGACGATCACTTGCCACGCGGTATCCGTTGACTCACTCGAAAAATGCGGCCGTTCGCCAGCGGTGCACTCGCCCCATCCAATGAGCCCCTCCGACCTGATCTCGACGAGCAATATCCTTCGATTCCGGGTGATCCCAAAGCTTGTCTGAAACGGGCGCACCAGCGGCATGTGCACTTCGCGGAGGAGGATGCTGTCGATTCTCATACTGATACCGTTCCTTCAGGGGTTGAAGCCGATGAAGATGCGTGTGATTTAAGTGATTTCCGGTTGCGGCCAATGCCCGAGTTCAAAGACCCCGTTCCCTTGTGCGTCCCGATTGAAGGCGACGACTGCCAAACCTCTGGAAAATGAATCCTGAAACCTGCGGCGATTCTCAGCCTGCAGTGCCAATGCTCTGTCGCGGTCCTGGGAAGAAGCCTTCCACTTGTAGATGGAGGCTGGAACTTCGATGCGTTCTTCGATTTGCTGCTCGGGAGGGTTTTTGCCTTTGAGCGCCTGCTTGACCCGGTCTGAGTCGAGGTACCACTCGGCGACAAGGCGATCGGTCGGCAGCCCACCCTGCAGTCGAGATGAGGATACACCATAGAAATTCACTAAATATGAACGAACGACCGCCCCCAGCTTGTAGATGTTCAGATGCGCATTCTTGATTTCGAGCGGATCGAAGGTCCACTCCATGACGCGGATCCCGCGTGAAAGTGCCTCGCGCCTTTGCTCCAGCTTGAGTTGCGCGCCAACACCGCGATCACGATAGCTTTCGAGTACAGCAAGCATGTGGGAATGAAGGTAAGGCTGCGGCCTTCCATTTCCGGAGTGGACACCAGTCTTCACGCCCGGAAAAGAGACGGCGAAACCAACCATTGATTCCGGCGCACCATTTGAACCCGCGCCGGGAAGGTCTGTGTCGAATGCACCGATGACTTGGCCACCGATCTTCTGCGAGACAAGAAAGGCTTTGCGAGGGATGACGTCGGTTTCGTCGTAGCCCCATGTCTCAATCTGGAGCTGCACGCACGCTTCAAGTTCGTCGTGTCCAGAACAGGAGCGGATGAGGATCATCTGGACTCCGGAGACGAGGTGATTGCAGCGGAGACGCCGTCATTCGCGAGAGCTCGTTTAGCTTTCGTCCAGAGATCTTCGAGCTCGTCTGCACCAAGCTTCTCGAGAGGACGCTCGGAAAGCTCTTCCATTTTGCTGAAGCGCTGGCGAAAACGCAGATTGCACCCACGGAGCGCCATCTCCGCGTCGACGTTGAGATGGCGACCGAGATTGACGACCGTAAAGAGCAGATCGCCAAGTTCTGCTTCTACGCGTGCTTGGTGCGCCGGATCTTTGGATTCCTCAACAAGGGCGGCTTCAGCTTCGAGTTCGGCAGTTTCCTCAGTGAGCTTCGGGAGCAGGTCTCTCCAGTGGGGCCAGTCGAATCCCGATTTTGCAGCTTTTGACCCGAGCTTGGCGGCCTCTGCCAGGGCAGGCATCGCGCGCTGGACGGAATCGAGGCGTGATTGTATGCCTTCGGTCTCTGACAGCTTAGCGGCCTTCTCGGCCGCTTTGATCTCTTCCCAATTGCGCAGCACCTTTGTGGCTGATCCTTCAACTGCCGCGTCCACCACAGCTTCATTTCCTGCTGCGCGGGAGGCTTCCTCTCCGAAAACATGAGGGTGGCGGCGGATCAGCTTGCGATTGAGATGACCCAGAACGTCGGAAATCGTGAAGTGACCTTCATTCGCCGCCATCTCGGCGTAGAAGAGAACCTGCAGCATGAGATCGCCCAGTTCTTCAGCCAGGTGCGGGAAGTCGCGACGCTCGATAGCGTCGAAGACCTCGTATGCTTCTTCCAGCGTGTACTTGCGAATGGTGTCGAAGGTCTGTTCGCGGTCCCACGGGCAGCCGCCGGGAGCACGCAATCGCGCCATGATGGCCGCCGACTCTTCGAAAAGGGCCGCGGCCCGCTTCGGATCAGTCAACAAATCGTCTGGCGACTTATTCGGCATTGGACTGGCTGGCGGGAAGCCCATGTGCCTTCATTCTAACGTGACGACTTCATCGACATGCCGGCGTCGCGGACCCAAATTCAACTACTTGTTTCGCACCAGGGGAGCGCCAGGAATGCTGAGACGCACGCGGTAGATACTGCTGCTGGCCGTGATGTACAAGGTCCTTCGATCGGTTCCACCCCATGCGACATTGGCAGACTTCTCTGACAGCAGAATGATGCCCAGTGGTTTGCCCTCCGGAGAGAAGATCCAGACCCCGCCGGGACCGGTGCTGTACAGATTTCCGTTTATGTCCACCTTCATCCCATCGGGAGAACCCGGGCGTTGGTCGTTCGTAGCATCGTAAAAGAGCTTCGCCTCTGTGAGGCTGCCGTCGGGCTGAACGCGATAGCGCATCCAGATCTTCTTCGGCTCCGAGTTGTTGACGTAGAGATACTTTTCGTCGGGCGAGAAGACAATGCCGTTGGGACGAGTGAGGTCCGAGACGAGCAGCTGAAGATCGGCTCTTCGGGGCTTCGCACCCAAGGGCTGGCTCAATGCGTTTGGAATGCGGTAGACCCCGTTGACATTCAGCTGCTTCTGCGGATCTTGATCGGATTGAGTGCGCAGGCCATACGGAGGATCGGTAAAGTAGAGCGAGCCATCCGAGCGATAGACGAGGTCGTTGGGGCTGTTGAGTTTTTTGCCCTTGTAGGTACTGGCGAGGATCGTGAGCTGCGATTCGGGAGTCAGGTCTTCTAGGCGATAGATGACGCGTTTTGCGTGGCCCGCCACGGTGAGGCGTCCATGTACATCGGCGGTCATGCCATTTGAGCCTGGCTCAGGGCCTCCATAGGGCGTATGACCCTCATATCCGCTGGGGGTGATGAACATACTGACCTGGTCATTACCGGGGGTCCACTTGCGAATGCTGTCGCTTGGAATTTCGGCGAAGTAAAGAGAACCCTTCAGCCAGATGGGACCTTCAACCCACTTGAAGCCTGAGGCTATGCGCTCGAGCTTGGCGTCCTTAGGCACGATCTTGTCGATTGCCGGGTCGCGACGTTCAATGTTGACCTGTGTGGATTCAAGCGGAGCGCTCTCCTGATTCCCTTCCTGACTGGTAGCGCCTAACAGAAGAAGGCCGAAAGCTATGGCAACAATTGCTGAGGTTGCGAGCGATAGACGTCTCATTGTTCTATGACCTCGTTTTTGGGAGGGAGCGATTCAAGACGTACGCTCGTCCAGACTGATAACGGCATTCATTGTTTCTGCTAATGCTCAGTCGTGCAAGTGGAAGATGAGTGAGGCGCTTGAATTCCTCTGAGCAAGCATGCTGGCCGTATACTCGACCTTCCCGGTGAACTTTTCATGATTCGCATTTACGGCACAATTCTGGCGGGGCTGCTAGGTCTTGCATTCGGCAGCTTCCTGAATGTGTGCCTGAGCCGGTGGCCACAGGGCGAGAGCGTGGTCCGCCCACGCTCCCATTGCCGCAGCTGCGGCAGAACGCTGGCCTGCTGGGAGAATCTGCCCGTCTTGAGCTGGATTGCGCTGCGCGGGCGATGTAGAACGTGCAAGGCGGGAATCGGCTGGCGCTACACGGCTGTGGAGTTGGCAGTTGGCCTGCTGTGGGCTCTCACCACCTGGCGCGTTTTGCCCGCAGTATTTTCACCTGACGTCTCTCTGACCGAAGGACCCCTCGTATTCCTCTACACCAGCGGACTGGATATCGCTCTTGGGCGGTTGATTCTGTATTGGGCCCTCATCGCACTTGGGGTGCTTGATGCCGAGCACCTGTGGCTTCCGAACTGGATCACACTCACTGGAATCGGCCTCGGAATATCGCTCAACTGCGCACATTTAGTTCTCGCAGACTGGATCGCTGAAGGTTCCTCGATCGGCTTGCCCGGCACAATTGCGGTAAGTCTGCTTGCAGTGAGCATCCCCGCGCTCGCGTCAGCAGGCCTCATCCTGCTCATCCGCTGGGTGTATTGGCTGATCCGTCGGCGTGAAGGAATCGGCCTCGGCGACGCGAAGCTGATGGCGATGCTTGGAGCATGGCTGGGATTGTCCGGAGCATTGCTCTCATTTGGAATTGGAGTAGTGATGGGGGCTTTCTTCGCGCTGGTTGCTCTCGCTGTTCCAGCAGCCCGGCGTGATTCCGAAACTTGGCTTGCTGCGAAGCTGCCCCTTGGAACTTTCTTGTGTGTTGGCGGAATCGTCAGCGCTCTCTGGGGGCAGCCGATTATCGATGCTTATCTGCGCTGGGCAGGATTCTGAGGAGATTCACGTTTCGGCATTTCCTTGCAAATAGGTGTCATTCCGACCGACCAGCGGGAGTGGAGGAACCTGAAGTTGCTGTTCGGCGTTTCGGCGGCTCGAACTGGTCCAGCGACCGTTTGTAATCTGCGGGTTCATATTCAAACCAGTCCCTGCTCAGATCACTCCAACCAGGATTCATTCGCTCTATTAACGTGATCTTTTTCGCTCGATTCCACTTCTTGAGTTGAGTTTCTCTTGCAATCGCCTTGGAAACCTCATCGTGCAGTTCAAACCAGACGAGTCGATCGCAGTTGTATTTGGCGCTGAACCCCTCAAATTCTTTCCATTTGTGCTGGAAGACTCTCCTTCGAAGGTCGCCAGTAACCCCGATATAGATCGTCCTACTGCGACTGGCAACGATATATGTCCAATAGAGTCGTTCGATCACCAACGCATACTACTCATTCCGGTGTGAGACCTGCTGTGATGGAAATCAGTGCTGTAACGCCAGAGATATTGACGAAAGGCAACTTCAGGTTCCTCCGCTCCCCTGCACTTCGTTCCGGGTCGGTCGGAATGACACGTTTTTGGGGAAGTTCAGGTTCGCGAATCTAACGGTTTTTTGGGGAAGTTGACGTTCTTCAAATTTAACTATTGCGGCACGGTCTGACTCGCCGAAACCGCGGGAGCATTCGCCAGCTGCGGGCTCTTCAAAAGCTTCTTCGCCTCTTTCGAGTGCTTGCTTTCAGGATCGTCGTAGTCGACCACCTTCTGGTAGTTGGCCTTGGCTTCAGCATAATTTCTCAATCCGCGTTGAGCCTCTGCGATTCCCCAGTAGACATCAGGGTTTTCGGAGTCAGTCACGAGCGCAGACTCGAAACGCGATAGTGCGGCTCTGAAGTTCTTCCGGCCTAGTTCAAACTCCCCAACGTCTTCGTTTTCTTTCGCGGTCACTTGGTGGGCAGCAGGCTGCTGCTGCGATCGCCGATGTTTTTCCGGCCGGTCTTCGTCGGGAATGTTCACATCGCCGCTGCCCTCGAGGCTTGAACTGAACCCGCTCGCGCTTGTATCGCTTTCTACGATGTCATCCGGGCTATGGACGGGATCGTTGTCATTTTTAAGGAGGGTCGTGGTCTCTGCGCTGGTGTTTTCCGGAGCGCTCGACGGCGGGGGCGCAGCCGGCTGCGCAGATGTCGGAACAACAGGCACACTAGTCGTATCGTCCGGGAATGGATTAGACTCGGCCGGCTTCTGCGCTGGCGGCTTCTGTTGTTGAGATGGAGGCGCAGACTGCGCAACGAGGCCGACGACCGTGAAAAGGCCGCATCCTACCAGAAGCGCAATGTGAGTTCTCAGTTTCATTTTTATTACTCTGCCGTTCACTTAAGTCTCTTCAATGTTACGATGCGTTGCATAGCGTAATTCAACTTACTCAGGATCACAGCTTCCCTATGGCGCTCATCATTCGGTCCTCGGCCATTCACGCAGCCGGCTGCTATACGACAACTCCCGTTCGCAAAGGCTCGCGCGTCGCCGAATACACCGGTCCGCGCATGAGCAAAGAAGAAGCCGATGCCGCGAACGAGGAGTCTCCCATCACCTATCTCTTTGGACTCGGCGACGGCTCGGTGGTCATCGACGGCCACTGTATGGCCATGTTCATCAATCACAGCTGCGACCCGAACTGTGAGACGGAAGAGATCAAAGGACGGGTCTGGATCAAGGCCATCCGCAAGATAGAGCCCGGCGAAGAGATCACCTACGACTATTGCCTCTACGACGGCGGCGAGGACGACGCTACCTGCAACTGCGGAGCCAGGAAGTGCCGGGGGACGATGTATTCGGCAACGGAGGTCCGGCGGCGCAAGACAGCAGCGAAGAAGGCCGCAAAGAAGAAGCAGGACCGCCGTCGGGTCCGAGTCCGGCCAACAGAAATTCCCGTCTCGCGCCCGGCGGAGATCGACGAAGAAGAAAATGCCGCCTAGGCATTTCCTGATGCCGGACCTCTTTGCCCCACGGGGCCGGGGCTACGCGCTAGCATGAGGCAATGACGGAGCCCGATCAAAGGCCGCTATCGAATCAGCAGATGGAAGTGCTTCGGCGGTACGCCCTGTTCGAAGTCGGCCTCGATGAGATGCTGCGGTCCCTCAAAGGTGCCTTCGACATCGACTTTGAAGAGACCCGCCAAGGCTCCTCCGGCTCGACGCAACGGCGATCGGCCAACAACCGTTTCCCTATCCCCGAGCCCGGGATCGTTATCACTCGAGAGCACATTTCCAACGCACTGGAACGCAAGCGCTTCGAGTTGATCTCTGAACGCGACCTGGTCTACTGGGCGACTGTGCTTCTCCTCAACGATGCATACGTCTTCGATCCCGGCGACGAGGATCTGATCGCCGATTGGCTCAACGACATCAGCTTCAACCTCGATGCGAGCTGATCCATACGCAGGGGCGACGGCGCGGTTTTCCACGCTCTCCCAGACCACCTCCAAAACGATACAATCCAACCTAGCGCTCTAAGCGAAATCACAGGTGGTTGGGAGTCGTTGATCGCATGGGTTATCAGGTTCTGGCTCGCAAGTATCGTCCGCAACGGTTTGCCGACGTCGCCGGCCAGGATCACGTCACTCGCACCCTCCTGAACGCCCTGACCCAGAACCGGATTGCGCACGGGTACATCTTTTCCGGCCACCGTGGAATCGGCAAGACCACCATCGCACGCATTCTTGCAATGGCGCTGAACTGCCGTACCGAGGTCGGCAGCCCGGATCGCCCAACGCATGAGCCCTGCCTCAAGTGCGTCTCCTGCCGCGAAATCTCGTCGGGCGGCAACGCTGAATCAGGCGAACTGGCAACGCACTCCTTCGACTTCATCGAGATCGACGCTGCCTCCAATCGTGGAATCGACGATGTGCGTTCGATCCGAACACAGGCTTCGGTTCAACCCGCGCGTGACAAGTACAAGATCTTTCTCCTCGATGAGGCGCACCAGATTACGGACGCCGCATTCAACGCGATCCTGAAGACCCTGGAAGAGCCGCCCGAGTGGACTATCTTCATGATGGCTACGACGGAGCCTGAAAATATTCCGCAGACCATTCGTTCGCGGTGCCAGCACTTCAGCTTTCATGCTGTGAAGTTCGAGGACATTCTCGGACAGTTGAAGTTGATTGCGACGCAGGAGAATGTCGTAGCCGAAGATGCGGCCCTGGCGATGCTGGCCGAAGCCGGCGACGGTTCGATGCGCGACGCCCTGAGCATCATGGACCAGGCAATTGCCTCTGCTCCATGCGACGCGAACAATCATCCAGTTCTTGAAGCCCAGCAAATCCGCGATCTGATGGGCTCGGTTCCCAACACCGTCTTTGAGCATCTGCTTGAATCTGTTGCGGCGGGGGAGAGCGCATCCGTAATGGGCCAGCTCAATGAGTTGCTCAGTGCCGGTCACAGCCCTCAGTCTCTGGCGCGGCAGATCGTTCGGTATCTGCGAAACACGCTCATGGCAAAACTCGGTGGCGAGCAGACTGAATTGCTCCAGATCTCAGGCGACGAACGGGCACGCGCGGCACGAACTGCGATGCTCTTCAGCGAAGAGGAGATCACGCGCAGCCTGCAGGTCATGCTGAGAACTTTCGACGATCTCAACTACAGGCAGGAACAGCGCTTCCATCTCGAACTTGGCCTGATGAAGCTGGTCCACGCGCAGAGGCTTCTGCCCCTCGAAGAGTTGCTCAGCGGCGTTGCGAGCGGCGCGCCTGTAAGGAGCAGCGGTTCAGCGGCCCCCGTAGTACCCAGAACTCCATCTGCCCCGCCACGGGGCACGGCACCGGGTCCGCGCTCGTCTTCGGCCGTCTCAACGAGTGCCCCACCGCCGCCCCGCTCTCCCTTCGGCTCCGGACCCCTGATGCAGTCAACACCGGTGGGTGAAAGCCATGCGGTGAGCGGGTCAACTGCACTCGCGCCGCAAGCCGCCCCGGCTGAGCCTGCAGCCGAGGTGATTCCCTTCCCGAGCGTTCCGCAGAAGCCGGAAATCAAACTGGAGCCTGTGCTCGTAAGCCCTCCCGCCCAGATTCCAGAACTGGCGCCTATTCCCGAGCCGCCGACCCCTGCAGCAGCTAATCCGGCTGGACCGCTTGACTCAGAAGCGGCCAAGCAGGCCATCGTTGCTGCTCTCGCCCAGCAAGGACACGCATCGGCATCTCAGTTAATCTCGACAGCGCGCTTCACACTGGAAGCAACGAGCCTTCGTATTGAGGTTCCCGGCATCGGAAAAAAAATGTTGGCACTGACTGTAAATAATGCTGCCGAGAAAATCGTCAAACAAGAGATGCAGCGGCTCGGCGGCCCTGCCAGGTTCATGGTTATTCCTGGTGAAGGTGTGGCTGCAACGACCCCTGTTGCGGCTCCCGCAGCGGGAAGCATCCAGCAGGCTGCACTCGAACACCCCATGGTGCAGCGGGCCAAGGAAATCTTCAACGCCGAGGTTCGCAGCGTAGTGGATCTCCGCACCAAGTGAATGCAGGATGTCGTACAGGAGGGCCGGGATGTTCAATCCCCTCAAAATGGCGGAGATGCTCCAGCAGGCGAACACCATGCAGGAGGAAATGCAGCGCAAGTTGAGCCAGACCGTGGTGGAAGGAACCAGCGGTGCAGGCGCGGTCACCGCCACCATGAACGGCAAAAAAGAATTGATCAGGATCAAGATCGACCCCTCAGCCGTTGCAAGCCTCACCGGGGCCAACCCGGACGTTGAAATGCTCGAGACCCTCATCGTCGGAGCGGTAAACGACGCCGGGCATAAAGCAGATGAGGCAATCCAGGCGAATCTTAAGGGAGCCCTTGGCGGTCTGAACCTGAATATCCCCGGGCTGGGCTAACCCCTTACAATCACATTCTGAAGTTGCAGTGTGTTGTTGTGCACTTGAGGAGGTCACGATGACTGCTGGGCTGAATCGCAGGAGCTTCCTTCATTTGGGAGCGACCGCAGGCGCAGCTGCCCTTGCGGAGCGCTGGGGCCTTTCGCAGGCAGCTCAAGCAGCGGCGCCAACTGATCGCGCAGGGCAGATGCGCGCTGCCGGAACGTCAACCCCTGTCAAATCCACCAAACTCCACGCCAATATCTGGCTGCTTCAAGGCGCCGGAGGCAACATGGCCGTGCAGACTGGCAAAGACGGAATCATTCTCATCGACTCGAGTTTCGCCACGGCTGTTCCGCACATCAAGGAAGCAATTGCTGCCGTAAGCAGCGACGCGCCGCATGCACTCATCAACACGCACTGGCATATCGACCACGTTGACGGCAACGAAGGCATGCACGCTGCAGGCTACAAGGTTATCGCGCATGACAAAACGAAGATGCGAATGTCCGAGCCGGCGGAGATGAAGCTCTTCCATATGGCTATCCCCGCGTACCCGGCAGGAGCAATTCCCTCCACCACATTCCCGGACTCGATGAAGCATGATCACAACGGGGATACTGTCGAGCTTGTCCATTACGACCCCGCACATACGGATACGGACATCTACATCCACTTCCAGAATGCTGACGTACTTCACCTGGGCGATATCTTCTTCAACAAGTCCTACCCCTTCATTGACGAGGGCTCCGGCGGGTCGATTGGCGGAACCATCAGTGCGGCCCAAAAATCGCTCGCTTTGGCTGGGGACAAGACCAAAATTATTCCCGGACACGGTCCGTTGGGGGACAAGGCCGATCTGAAAGCCTACATCGACATGCTCTCGACCGTTCACGACAAGATTGCAGCGCTCAAGAAATCCGGAGCAAGCGAGCAGGAAGTGATTGCGAAGAAGCCTACCGCAGATCTGGATTCTGCGTGGGCAAAGAGCGGCTCTCCCGATATGTTTATAGGGATCGTCTACCGAACGATTTAGGAGGATGCGCTGTGGCACGTTATGCCGAGCCAATGGCCCGGCTCATCGATGAATTGAAGAAGCTTCCCGGGGTGGGAACCAAGACTGCCCAGCGCTTTGCCTTCCACATACTGCGATCGAGTGACGATGATGCTTCTGCGCTCGCTGAGGGGGTTCGCGGACTGAAAGCAAGCCTTCGACTCTGCTCAATCTGCAACAACATCACCGACGTCGATCCCTGCCTGTACTGCAGCAGCCCCTCGCGCAACCAGCGGCTGGTCTGTGTGGTGGAGGAGCCCACGAACATCGACGCTGTGGAACGCAGCCGGTACTCCGGTGTCTATCACGTTCTGCACGGAACCCTCTCACCGCTCCACGGTGTTGGGCCCGATCAGTTGCGCACTCGAACCCTGATTCAGCGGGTTGAACGCGGCGAAGTGGACGAGGTGATTCTGGCGACGAGCCCGACCTTGGAGGGCGAGGCTACAGCCACCTGGCTCGCCGGAGCACTCCGAACGTTCAGCATTCGCGTCACACGCATTGCTACGGGAGTTCCGGCAGGCAGCGATATTGAATATGCCGACGAGGTCACCATGGCGCACGCCCTGGAGGGGCGCCATGAAGTAAAACTTTAACTCATGAAGTAAGACTTCAAGTGTTGGTGAGTAGCTTATCCGCGGAGCTTGGCCAGCAGATCCTGCGGATGGACAGGCTTGGCAAGAATTTCGAACTCGTAACCCTGGGCGCGCGCCTTTTCCAGCAGGTCGGCTGTGGCAGCCTGTCCAGAGAAAAGAAGAATTTTGATCTTTGGCAGCAGCGCGCGAATCTGGATTGCCGCGTCAATGCCGTTCAAGTCGGCCATGATGACGTCGGCGATAAGCATGTCAGGCTGGTATGTCGAGGCTGTCTCGAGCGCAGCTTCGCCAGAGTACACTGCCGTGGCCTGAAAACCGCTTTGGTTCAGAATCATCGACAGCGTATCTGCAATGACTCGTTCGTCGTCTACAACAAGAACTTTGGGCTTAACGTGATTATCGGGCATACACTCCTGAACGCCGAGCAGGGATGGCGCAAAGCCTTTCATTCGAACGCGCCGCGAAGCGAAGCCGAATGGCACCGCAAGCGGTACGATCAGGCCGGGAAGATACTTCTAAAGGATAACATCTTGGGGCTGGGCAAACTTCCGCCCCCACGGGGCCGACCCTGCCAGCCTTCGGCAACTCCCATACGCATAAAAAGGCACTTCGCCTAATTGCGTTTCAATCAAAGTTGGACGCATAAACACCTTCGGAAAGATGCCGCCCACTCCGGAATTTGTTTTGGTCCTCCAGATCTCCGGTCCCAGGCTGTCCGCAGAATCCGGAACTGCTGTACTCTGAGGTTGCGGGCGTTCCTGGTATCTCCCCCGATTCATCCGAACGCAACGCGTCCCTCATAAGCTTTCAAATGATCTTCTCGACTCCCCTTCGGAGAGGCATGCATGCACTCAGCAGGTATTCAAAACGCTGCGCAAGTCCCTGCCACCCAGACGGTCGACCGCAACGCCACCGAGGCAATCATCCGCGCCGAGAAGATCGAGAAGTACTACGCCCAGCCCAGCCAGAACCGCATACAGGTCTTCTCAGCGACTGATCTGAGCATCGTGCCGGGAGAGATTGTCGCTCTTCTAGGGCCGTCGGGATCGGGAAAATCAACCATGCTGCGGATGCTTTCTGGCCTCTCGCGCCCATCGGCCGGACAGGTTTACTGGCACGGCAAGCCCATCTCCGAAGCGGAGATCAATGTCTCAATCGTCTTCCAGAGTTTTGCGCTGTTCCCCTGGCTCACGGTGCTGGAAAACGTGGAAGCCCCCCTGCAGGCTCGCGGAGTGAATCCTGAAGAACGCCGGGCGCGCAGCATGCGAATGCTCGACACAGTCGGTCTCGACGGGTTCGAGTCAGCCTATCCCAAGGAACTCTCCGGCGGAATGAAGCAGCGCGTGGGCTTTGCTCGAGCACTGGTGGTCGAGCCAGAAGTGCTCTTCATGGACGAGCCCTTCTCCGCGCTCGACGTCCTGACTGCCGAGAATCTCCGCAGCGAACTGCTCGAACTCTGGGCCAAGAAGACGATGCCCACCAGGTGCGTCTTCATCGTGACGCACAACATTGAAGAAGCCGTGCTGCTCGCCGACCGGATCATCGTGCTGGGACGCAATCCCGGGCACATTCGAACCGATTTTCGCGTTCAGATTCCTCAGCCTCGCGATCGAAAAGCCGAGGCTTTCACCCAACTCGTCGACTTCATCTACAAGGTGCTGACACGTCCGGACGTGGCTCCCGCCGAAGCGCCCACCGGCCCGCGCGTCCGCGACCAGCGGCAGATGAAATACCAGATGTTGCCCCACGCCCGACCCGGCGGAATCGCTGGACTGCTCGAGTTGTTGATCGACAAAAACGGTCGAGACGACATCTATCGCCTCGCCGACGATCTCGCCTTCGAAATCGACGACCTGCTGCCAATCGTAGATGCTGCCCAGCTTCTGGGCTTCCTCAAGGTGGAGGAAGGCGATGCAAGCATTACAGAACTGGGCGCTACGTACGCTAATTCTGAGATTCTCCGCCAGAAGGAAATCTTCCGGGATGCCGCGATCGAGAATGTGTTACTGCTGCGGCAGATTCGCCGTGCGCTCGACGCGAAGAGCAATCACACTGTGCCCGAAGAATTCTTCCTGGACATGCTTGACGAGCAGTTCAGCGACGATGAGTCGCAGAGGCAGATTGAAACTGCTGTCACCTGGGGTCGTTACGGAGAGATTTTTGATTTCGACGCATCACGACGGCGTTTCGTATTGCCTGACGTCCTGCAAGAAGAGTCTGCCGGGAGCAGCGAGTGAGCATCCAGCGCACGCTGTCACGTTCCCTGGTCATGGTTCGCACCTGGCCGGTTGTCATCGATATGGGAGTAGGCCTGTGTGCACTCGCCCTGTTCATGGCGATCGTGCATCTCGCTGCCTATTGGATGGGCACCGCCGTTCCCGTATCCCACGTCACAGAAAATGCGCGTTCTCTTCCTGTCTATGCCTTCTACTCCGTGATGCGGATCGGTATTGCCTTCATTTTGAGCCTTGTATTCGCGATCGCCTACGGATATATCGCTGCCAGAAACACGCGGGCCGAAGCATGGATGGTTGCAGTGCTGGACATTCTGCAATCGATTCCCGTGCTCAGCTTCCTCCCTCCCGTCTTGCTGGCGATGATCGCATTGGTCCCACACCGCCAACTGGGAATCGAACTAGGCGTCATTCTGCTCATCTTTACCGGGCAGGTCTGGAATCTTGCCTTCAGTTTCTATTCGTCGATGAAGGCTATCCCAAAAGAAATGCTGGAGGCATCGCGAATCTATCGCTACTCCGGCTGGCAGCGCTTCTGGCAGCTCGAAATGCCATACGCCACGATCGGGCTGGTGTGGAACTCGATCATCTCTGTCGCCAACGGCTGGTTCGCACTGATGGCTTGCGAGATGTTCCAGCTCAAGAATAGAAACTTCGAACTACCTGGACTGGGCAGTTACATCCAGAACGCTACCTACGACGGCGACGTGCGCGCGCTTCTAAGCGGGATTGCGACGATCGTGCTGATTGTTGTCGCAACGGACCAGCTGATCTGGAGGCCGCTCATAGCGTGGAGCGAAAAATTCAAGTTCGAACAGGTAGAAGCGGCTGACCACATCTCTTCGCCGATTCTTGCTCTTCTGCAAAGATCGAGGCTCGTCGGCACGCTTACAGGGCGACTCTGGACACGCATCGAAGAGCCCATCTATCGGCGACTTGCCCGGTCGCGGGAGACTCGCATCGTTCACCCTATCGATACCGACGGAGAGCGACGTCGCCCCTCGGTCGTGTACTGGTTTGTGGGTGTCAGCTTCGGCGTTGTGATCACGTGGGGAGCAATGCAATGCGCACTGATGCTGCGGCACGTGAGCTGGGGAGAGCTCCGCATGCTTCTTGCCGGTGCTGCCGCGACATTTCTTCGCGTCAACGCTGCGCTGCTTCTGTCTGCCCTATGGACCGTTCCCGTAGGTGTTGCAATTGGATTCAGTCCGAAACTGGCGCGTGTGGTTCAACCAGTCGCTCAGGTGTTGGCATCGGTTCCTGCGACGGCATTCTTCCCCATTCTACTGATCGGACTGCTCAAGTTAGGCGGCGGCCTCGGCATCGGATCGATCGCGCTGATGCTGCTGGGAACGCAGTGGTACATCCTCTTCAACGTGATCGCAGGCGCGATGTCGATTCCTTCCGACCTGAAAGAGGCTGCATCGCTCTACAAATTCACGAGCTGGCAGCGTTGGACGACGCTGATCCTGCCAGGCATTTTCCCGTACCTGATCACAGGGATGGTGACTGCCTCCGGCGGCGCGTGGAACGCATCGGTGTTCGCAGAGTATGCAAACATTCAGAGCCGAACTCTTCAGACCATCGGCCTCGGTGCGCAGATCGACACTGCTACGGCTGACGGAAACTTCCCCATTCTTCTTCTAGCCACAATTCTTGTCGCCCTGATGGTGGTTACTATGAATCGCCTGGTTTGGCGACGGCTCTATCGCCTGTCAGAGACGCGGTATAAACTCGAAAGCTGACTGAGACAGAAGAGAACCTCGAAATCGGGAGAAGCGATGATTCGCGTTGGACTAGTGGGTTTTGGATTGGCAGGGCGCGTCTTTCATGCGCCTCTGATTTCTTCCGTCGAGGGACTGGAACTCGCGGCCATCGTGGAGCGCAGTTCCAACAATGCGGCAGAGCGCTATCCGGGAATCACAACCTATCGAACCGTGGATGAATTGCTAGCTGATGCCTCGATCAAGCTGGTTGTGGTCGCCACGCCGAATGCGTCGCATTTTCCCATTGCAATGCAGGCGCTGGAGGCTGCAAAAAACGTTGTTGTCGACAAACCAGTGGCGCTCACATCCGCCGAAATCCGCGAGCTCACCGAGCTGGCAGGGGGCATCGGGCTTCATCTCTTTCCGTTCCACAACCGCCGTTTTGACAACGATTTTCAGACTCTTTGCAAAGTACTTAATGAGCACCATGTCGGACGAAACGTGCAGCTGGATTCGAATCTGGATCGGTGGCGTCCGGGTCAGACAAGGCGTCCGTGGAAGGAAGACGCGGATCAGGGCGGCCTGCTCTTCGATATTGGAACCCATCTGGTCGATCAAACATTGGTCCTTTTCGGATTGCCGGGGTCTGTCGGGGCTGAAACTCGACGCGAGCGGGATGGGGATGGTTCGAGCGACTCTTTCACGATCCGACTTCATTACATGACAGGATTTTCCGCAACACTGAGTTCCAATCTGCTCTCGTCGCTCGCGAGGCCGAGATTCCACCTGCGCGGAACTCGCGGAAATTTCTGGAAATGGGGATTGGACCCGCAGGAAGAGGCGCTGAGCAAAATCACAAGGATCGAGAGCAGCACGTGGGGACAGGAGCCCCAGAACCAGTGGGGCACATTGAGCCTCGGTGTGGATGGCGATCCAGTAGCGAAGCCCGTGCCCACAGAGATCGGAGACTACCGCCGTTTCTACTCGGAAGTTCGCGATGCTCTGCTCGGAACGCCTTCAAAGGAGCTCGCGACCGCAACCGATGCCTGGCGAGGAGCGCGCATTCTAGAATGGGCAAAGCAGAGTTCGGATGAACATCGCGACATCGAATGCGATTGGAGTAGCGAGCCTGCATAGATCACTCCGCGGCTTCTGCCGGATCCTTCTCGACCAGCGGCACCCAGAAGCGAAATGTACTTCCATTTTCCGGGCTGCTCTCAACTCCCAGATCGCCCCCATGCGCACGAACGATTGCCCGAGCTATCGCGAGCCCCATCCCGGTTCCCTTCCCGATGACTCGTCCCTTCTTCCCACGATAGAACTTCTCGAAGATGTGAGGAAGATCGGCTTTGTCGATGCCCGGCCCATTGTCTTCCACTTCAAACTCGAGGCGACCGTCGACCCGGCGAGCGCGCAGAACGATTCGTCTGTCAGGCGGCGAATAGCGAGCGGCGTTCTCAATCAGGTGGCGGAAGACTCGCCCCAGAAGTCGTGCGTCGAACCAGACTGGCCGGTCGGGCTCCTGAACCATCAGCACCGCCTGGTGTCGACCCAGCGATGTCCGGGACTCCGCGACAACCTGTTCCAGCAGCGTCCGCGTATGACGCGGGGTTGGATGGACCCGAACCACATTCGCGTCGATTTCCGCCATCTCCACCGCTTCGCCAATCAGCGCGTCAAGACGGGCAGATTCCTCGTCCACCACTGTGGCCAACTCTCGCCTCACTGGATCGTCGAGGCCTTCATCCTGCGTAAGTGTGGTGGCTGCCGCGCGAATCGCAGTCAACGGCGTACGCAGCTCGTGCGTCAACGAATCGATGAGAGCCGCGCGAAGGCGCTCGCTCTCGCGCGAGGCTTCGAGGCGTGCGCTTGCTTCGATCGCCATCGCGCGGGACAACGCGATTCCGATCTGCGCGGACACAGCCGTTGCCACTTCTCGAGACAGATTCGGAGGATGCCAGGCGAGAGCGCCTACCGGTCGCACTCCGACAAAGAGGAGATGGGACTCGAATCCGTCTTGAACTCCAATCGGATTCTGCGCAGTCTTGGCCAGCTCGCGTAGATTCGCCTTGAACATCTCAGGCAGTTCGTCTGAGGTCGATTCGAACTCATCTCGATCCTGCACGTAGAGCGCGACATCTTCGAGTGAGAAGATTCGTCTCAGCAGATGCGGCAGATCTCGAATCAGGCTGGCGGCGTCCTGATGCAGGATCATCTCCTGGCTTATCTGAAATAGACGCTCCACATCTTCACGGCGCTGTTCTGCTTCGTCCTTCTGCTTCCGTGCTCGCTCAGATACCCGGCCCGCTACGACGGAGCTGATGGCAAAAGTGAACATTGAGACCCACTCCTGCGGCCCGGCCAGGATGAACGTATGGAAAGGCGCTAGAAAGAAGTAGTCAAATGCGAGCGCACAAAGAACCGCGCTGTAGAGCGAAATGAAGAGGCCGGCCTGTGTTGCAGTGACAACCACGACCACAAGAAAGATCATTCCGGCAGTCGCTGGATGCGCGTGCGCCAAACTGAGGCCCACCGTCGTGAGCGCAGCCGCCATTGTGGCGCCCAGCCACTGGACGTAGTGGTGCGGTTTGGGTCTTAGCTGCATCTGAGTCTCACGCTAAGAATACTCGTGCGGCGAGATGATGTAAGCTTTGCGATGAAAGAAGACAAAAATGCCCGGACGAATCCTTGTCATCGACGACGAACCGCAAATCACGCGCGTACTGCGTGCCTCGCTCTCCGCACAGGGCTTCGACGTCCGGACTGCCAATGATCCGGAGGAGGGACTAACGCTCTTCTCTGAGTGGCTACCCGACCTCGTCATTACGGACCTCATGATGCCCGGGCTGAGCGGCGTAGAGGTGTGTCGCGCGATCCGCGCTACGTGCTCAACTCCGATCCTGGTGCTTTCGGTCCGTGACCATGAGAGATCAAAGATCGAGGCACTGGACTCCGGTGCTGACGACTATGTAACCAAGCCATTCAGCATTCAGGAACTGCTGGCACGCGTTCGTGCGCATCTCCGCCGCGCTCCCGAGAGAACCGAATCTGCAATCAGCGCAGGCGATTTTGTGATTGATGCAGCGGCGCACAGTGTCGAGGTTACGGGAAAGCCCCTCCACCTGACTCCCAAGGAGTTTGAGCTCCTGGTTCACCTTGCGCGGCATGCCGGCAAGGTCATTACGCACCGGGCACTTCTCACTGCAGTATGGGGCGCGCAGTCTGCGCATCAGCCCGAGTACCTGCGAGTATTCGTGGGCCAACTGCGCAAGAAGCTCGAAGCCGAGACAGGCAAGCAATACATCCAGACAGAGCCGTGGATCGGATACCGCTTCGTTCCAGAAGGCTTGAGTGGCAGTGGCGAACAGGACTCCTAAGTCCTTCAAACAGGCTGACTAGATCCGTCCTTCGCCGCTCGCCGCGTCCTTATATTTCCCTTACCTTTCCCTTCCGCTAAATCAATGCATCCCCTCGCAGAATCAATGCTGGGTTAGGACGATCTCGTCCGGATTTGAGGAGAACGATGCAGGATCTCACCATGCTGTTCTATACCGTGATCTTTTTCGGCGGAGCTTTTCTGTATGTAAAAGCCTGCCAGAAGCTGAGGTAACCATGAACCCTGTGACGGTGTTTGCGCTCGTCTGCTCGCTCTTGCTGCTCATCTATCTCGCAGTCTCACTGCTATACCCGGAGAAATTCTGATATGTCGGCAAATGGGTGGTTACAGTTTGTCGCTTTCTCGATCGTGCTCGGCCTGACCGTCAAGCCGGTCGGCATCTACCTGGCACGAGTGCTCGAAGGCCAGAGGACGTGGCTCGACCCGATCCTGCGTCCAATCGAGCGTCTCACGTACAAGCTCTGCGGTGTGAATGCCGAGCGTGAAATGAATTGGCGTCAGTACGCATTCGCCATGCTTGGATTCTCTGCAGTCACAATGGTGCTCACGTACATCATCGAGCGTGGGCAGGCGGTGCTGCCCTGGAATCCCCAGCACATGACGGGTGTTGGCGCAGACCTAGCCTGGAACACAGCAGCAAGCTTCACCACCAACACCAACTGGCAGTTCTACACCGGTGAGAGCACGATGAGCTATCTCACCCAGATGGCCGGCCTCGCTACTCACAACTTCTTTTCAGCAGCGGTGGGCATCGTCGTAGCAATCGCGCTCGTCCGTGCCATCAAGCGCACTCAGTCCGACACCATCGGCAACTTCTGGGTCGACACCACGCGGACTCTGCTCTACATCCTGCTGCCTGCGTCGATCATCTACGCCGTACTGTTGGTTGCGCTCGGAGTTCCGCAGAATCTGCACGCTTACACCGTTGCACACACACTCGAAGGCCGGACTCAGACGATTGCGCAAGGGCCTGTCGCATCGCAGGAAGCGATCAAAATGCTGGGCACGAATGGCGGAGGCTTCTTCAACGCTAACAGCGCGCATCCTTTTGAGAATCCGACACCCTTCACAAACTTCCTGCAGATCCTTTCGATCTTCATCATTCCCGCTGGACTGACCTACACTCTCGGGCGCATGACTGGCTCTCCCGGCCACGGCTGGGCGGTATTCGCTGCAATGTATCTGCTCTTCGCAGCCGGATTCGGAGTGCTCTACTGGGCAGAGGCTCATCCTCATCCGCTGATTCATGGAGCCGGCCAGACACTCACAGCAAGCGCACCCGGCGGCAACATGGAAGGCAAGGAAGTACGCAACGGAATCGCCGAAAGCGCACTCTTCGCCACCATCACCACCGACGCAAGCTGCGGCGCAGTGAACGGCATGCACGATAGCTTTACTCCGCTCGGCGGACTTATTCCACTCACCAACATCATGCTGGGCGAAGTGGTCTTCGGCGGCGTAGGCGCTGGGCTCTATGGGATGCTCATCTTCGTGGTGCAGGCGGTATTCATCGCCGGACTGATGGTTGGCCGAACCCCTGAATACCTTGGCAAAAAGATCGAGTCCTACGACGTAAAGATGGCAATGCTGTACGTGCTGATCTTCCCACTGATCATCCTGTCCCTTACTGCGGTTTTCGTGCTGCTGCCGAACGTAGGCCTGGGCACAACGAACAACAGCGGCCCGCATGGGTTGAGCGAAATTCTTTATGCCTTCACTTCGGGAGCGGGCAACAACGGCTCTGCCCTCGCGGGGCTCGGGCCGAACTGGTGGTACAACATCACGCTCGGTTGGGACATGCTGATCGGCCGATTCCTGATGATGATTCCAGTGCTCGCTCTGGCCGGGAACCTTGCGCAGAAGAAGAGCGTCCCTCCGTCACCCGGAACCTTTCCTGTGAACACTCCGCTGTTCACAGTGCTGCTGACTGGAGTGGTTCTGATTCTCGGCGCACTTACATTCTTTCCGGCGCTGAGCCTGGGACCAATCCTTGAGCACCTGCTGCTGAAGTCCGGCCAGCTCTTCTAAGGAGATCTGATTTTATGAGTTCCATTAGCCATTTCAATTTTGCCGCACAGGCAGAAATCCCGTCGGACCCAAACGCTCCGGAATCGCAGGTTCTTCTACCTCCCTCCCCCTCCCTTCCGCCGGAGCACCACGGTCGCCGCCGCAAGAAGTCGACGCCCGGAGTGCTGGAGCAAAAGAGTCTGTGGAATGCGGAGATCATCCGCCAGGCTCTGATCGATTCATTCCGAAAGCTGAATCCCCGCTGGATGGTCAAGAACCCGGTAATGTTTGTCGTCGAAGTGGGAAGCGTGCTGACAACGCTTCTGCTCGCCGACAACACGCTTCATCATCGCGAGGGCTTCGGCTTCAACCTCCAGATCACGCTCTGGCTCTGGTTCACCGTGTTATTCGCCAACTTCGCCGAGGCAATGGCGGAAGGCCGCGGCAAGGCGCAGGCGGATACTCTGCGCAAGGCGAAGGGCGAAACCATTGCTCAGCGCTACACCACTTCTGGAGCATTGGAGCAGGTAGCCAGCGGTCGGCTCCGAGCCGGCGACGTGATCTACATCCCTGCGGACCACTACATCGCAGGTGACGGCGAAGTCATCGAGGGTGTCGCTTCTGTCGACGAGTCGGCAATAACCGGCGAGTCTGCTCCCGTGATTCGCGATGCCGGCGGCGATCGGTCGGCTGTGACAGGCGGAACAAAAGTCCTGTCTGACTGGATCAAGGTACGCATCACCTCGAATCCCGGCGAGACGTTCCTCGATCGCATGATCGCGCTGGTTGAAGGTGCGACGCGCCAGAAGACGCCAAACGAGATAGCGCTTTCGATTCTGCTGTCAGGCCTGACAATCGTATTTCTTCTGGCGGTGGTCACGCTGCAGCCTTTCGCAATTTACTCGCAAGCTCCGCAGACGGTATTCGTCCTTGTGTCGCTGCTGGTTTGCTTGATACCGACCACGATTGGCGGTCTGCTCTCGGCAATCGGCATTGCCGGAATGGATCGTCTCGTTCAGTACAACGTCCTCGCGATGAGCGGACGCGCTGTCGAAGCAGCGGGTGACGTGAACACGCTCCTTCTCGACAAGACGGGGACCATCACTCTCGGTAACCGCCAGGCAACGGAGTTCATACCAGCGCCGGATGTGACCGCCGAGCGCTTCGCCGATGCTGCACAGCTTGCTTCCTTGTCGGACGAAACCCCGGAAGGGCGCTCCATTGTTGTGCTGGCGAAGGAGAAGTACAACCTGCGCGGGCGTGACCTCGGCGGCATCCATGCCGAGTTTGTTCCCTTCTCAGCGCAGACGCGTATGAGCGGAGTGAACCTTTCAGGCATGAGAATCCGTAAGGGATCCGCTGCGGCGATTGCGCGCTTCCTGGAAGATCAGGGATCATCGCTTCCCAAAAAAGTTCGTGACTCTGTCGACGAAATATCGCGGCTCGGCGGAACGCCCCTGGTCGTGGCAGAAAACTCCACTGCGCTTGGCGTGATCTACCTCAAGGACGTGGTAAAAGGTGGCTTGAAGGAGCGGCTTTCACGGCTGCGCGCAATGGGCATCCGCACCGTGATGATCACAGGCGACAACCCCCTGACAGCCGCCGTTATCGCGCGGGAAGCCGGAGTCGATGATTTCCTCGCCGAGGCGAAGCCCAAGGACAAGATGGACCTCATCAAGCGCGAACAGTCGAGGGGCAAGCTCGTTGCGATGACCGGCGACGGCACAAATGACGCCCCAGCGCTGGCCCAGGCCGATGTGGGTGTCGCCATGAACTCCGGCACTCAGGCTGCCAAAGAAGCCGGCAATATGGTTGACCTCGACTCGAATCCTACCAAGCTAATCGAAATTGTGGAGATCGGGAAACAGCTGCTGATGACTCGCGGAGCCCTGACGACCTTCTCAATCGCCAACGATGTCGCAAAATACTTCGCGATCATCCCGGCGATGTTCGCCGGAGCTTTCCCCGTTCTGAATGCGCTGAACATCATGCACCTGGCCACGCCTCAGTCGGCGATCCTGTCAGCGGTGGTCTTCAACGCAATCATCATCATTGCACTTATCCCTCTTGCCCTCCGCGGAGTGAAATATGAACCAAAAGCGGCTGAAGCCCTCCTGCGGCAGAACCTGCTCATATACGGCGTAGGTGGAGTGATCATCCCATTCATCGGAATCAAAGCCATCGATGTGTTGCTCGTCGCAATGCATCTGGCGTAACAAGTTCAGCCGAAGTCAAAAGGACAAACCATGAGCACAGCAAGTGCAATCTCATCTTCGATCAGCACAAAGGCGGCAACTGAAAAAGAACATTCTGTCTGGCGTACCTCCATCCGCTTTACATTGCTGATGACCTTGGCTTTTGGTATCGCTTATCCGCTCTTCGTCACTGGAATCGCCGGTGCTCTCTTTCCGCACAAAGCAGCCGGCAGCCTGATCGAGCAAAACGGCCAAATCGTCGGGTCCGAGTTGCTGTCCCAGGGCTTTGCGTCGGATCGATATTTCCATCCGCGTCCCTCGGCCGCCGGAAATGGCTACGATGCGACGTCCTCAGGCGGGTCGAATCTTGCCCAGTCGAATACCAAGCTCGTGCAGCGAATGCAGGGTGACATCGACAAGCTCGCCGCGGAAAACCCTGGGCACCTCGTGCCCATCGACGCGGTGACGACTTCCGGCTCGGGCCTCGACCCGGACATCACACCCGACAATGCCTATTTTCAGGCGCGGCGAGTCGCGAAAGCTCGAGGAATGACAGAGCAGCAGCTCAATGTGTTGATACGGCAGAACACCCAGGCGCGTACCTTCGGGCTGCTTGGCGAGCCTCGCGTCAACGTGCTGGACCTGAATATCGCACTGGATGCGGCGAAATAATTGCTGGAGCCTCTCAAATTAGGGGAGGGCGTCATCAAGCGCCTTCCCCGTACATTTTTGTGTAACTGAACTTTCCCAAACCCCTCTCAATGTGAGTTGGATCATAGACGCGTCGCGGCGCAATCGCATATTCTTCCCTTTCATGCCCGGCCGCAAGAGGGCCGTTCAGGATCATGCGCGCTTCGCTCTTTATCACCTGTTATAACGACACTCTTTTCCCGCAGACGGGACGCGCAGTGGTGCGACTGCTGGAGCGGCTCGGCGTCAGCATCGACTTCCTGCCCGCGCAGACCTGCTGTGGACAGATGCACGCAAATACCGGCTTCCGTGGCGAGGCATTTTCGCAGGCCAAGCGCTTCGTTCAGCTGTATCGAGATACGGAGTGCGTCGTAATCCCGTCCTCATCCTGCGTTGCCATGATTCGCGATCAGTACCCGGGCCTCTTTGAAGAACTGGGCAACGACGATCTGCGCAAGCAATTCGCCGCGTTGCTTCCACGCGTCTTCGAGCTGAGCGAATTCCTCACCGATAAGCTCGGGGTCGAGGATGTCGGAGCGTACTTCCCTCATCGCGTTGCATACCATGCAAGCTGCCACGGCTTGCGCGGTCTCCATATTGGAGAGCGGCCTTTCCGTCTACTGAGCAAGGTTCGCGAACTGAAGCTGACTCCCATCGCCAACCTCGATCGCTGCTGCGGCTTCGGCGGCACGTTCTCGGTGAAAAACGCCGAGGTCTCCACAGCCATGCTGGATGCCAAGCTCACTGACCTGCTTGCTACCGACGCCGAGTACTGCACCGCATTGGATAACAGCTGCCTGATGCACGTGGGTGGAGCTTTGCACCGTCGCAATCTGAAAATGAGGCCCATTCATTTTGCAGAAATTCTCGCCAGCACGGAAGGAGTTTACCTGTGAGCGGGCCGGTGATGGATCCGCGTCTCGCGCCTCCCTTTCCAAAAGCGGCCCTGCCGATTCTTCAGAACACGCAACTTCGCAAAAATGTCGCTCATGCAACCGACGTTATCCAGACGAAGCGCAATCGGCTCGTTGCGGAGAAGACAGATTGGCAGGAGTTGCGAACGTCCGCGGCTGCGATCCGGGCGCACGTGCTTGCAAACCTCGCAACCTACCTTGATGAGTTCGAGAAAAAGTGCACCGCTGCAGGCGGCGTTGTTCACTGGGCCAGAGATGCCGCCGAAGCACGACAGATTATCATTGCAATTTTGCAGGAAGAACAAGCGACCGAAGTCATCAAGATCAAAACGATGACATCGGCGGAGATTCAGCTCAATCCCGCCCTGGAAGCGGCCGGAATTATTGCCATCGAAACTGACCTCGCCGAACTGATCCTCCAGCTCGGCCAGGATGAGCCCTCGCACATCGTCGTGCCAGCCCTTCATGTGAATCGCCAGCAGGTACGCGAAATATTTGCGCGGAGGATGGGCCTGCCCCAATTGCCAGACGATCCCGAAGCACTCACGGCAGCAGCCCGCACATACCTGAGGAAGAAGTTCCTCAGCGTTCCCACCGCAATTAGCGGAGCGAATTTCCTTATCGCCGAAAACGGCTCTGTCGCAATTGTCGAATCCGAGGGCAATGGCCGGATGTGCCTGACGCTTCCGCGCACACTCATCACCCTGGCCGGCATCGAAAAGGTCCTGCCTCGGTTCAGCGATCTCGAAGTGCTGTTACAGGTACTGGCTCGCTCTGCAACCGGCGAACGGCTCAATCCCTACAACTCGCTATGGTCCGGAGTGGTTCCCGGGGACGGTCCTCAGCGCTTCCATGTGGTTCTTCTCGACAATGGCCGCTCCGAGATTCTCGGCCGCAAAGTCGAGCGGCAGACGCTGCAATGTATCCGATGCGCCGCATGCCTGAATACCTGCCCCGTCTATCGCCAGACTGGTGGACATGCGTACGGCTCTCCCTACGCAGGGCCAATCGGAGCAATCCTTACGCCGCAACTGGAGCACATGCGCCATGGGCAGTCGTTGCCCTACGCCTCATCTCTCTGCGCGGCCTGCTACGAAGTGTGTCCAGTAAAGATCAACATTCCCGAAGTGCTCATCGATCTACGGGCCAAGGTGGTCGATCAGGAACGCGAAGAGGTGAAGCGCTGGACTGATCCGATGTATATGGGTATGAAGGCCGCCAATCTCGTCTTTGCAAGCGAATCCCGGTTCAGACTCGCCCAGTGGTTCGGCAGACTGGGCCTTCGCCTCTTCACGGACAAAGACGGCTGGATCCGCAAGCTACCGAGCCTTGGCGCACGCTGGACCCTGTCGCGCGATCTACCGGCGATGCCAGACCAGACCTTCCGTAATTGGTGGGCCGAACGCGAAGGCCGCGGCGGCAAGGAGGCGAGATGATCTCAAATTCCCGCCAGATGATTCTTGACCGCATTCGCGCTGCGACGAGAAGTGAGACAAATCGCTACGATGAGATCTCTCGTGGCTACATCCGTGCCGGGACGCTCGACTCGAACGGCCGCATCCACCTTATGACTGAGCGTCTGCATGAGTACGGAGCCGATGTTGTGGAGTGCGCTCCAGCCGAAATTCGACAAGCTATCCTGCGTCAGATCCAACTGAGTGGTAAGCACAAAATCGTAATCCCTCCAGGACTCTCCGCAGACTGGCTCGGCGAGGGTGTGAACTGGCTGCCCGACAAAGACCTCACCCACGATCAGATCGAGGCCTGCGAAGGTGTGTTAACCGCATCGTCCGCAGGCATAGCAGATTCCGGCACGATCGTCCTGCACCATGGCACAGAAGAGGGCCGGCGTGTCATTTCCCTCCTCCCCGATTTCCATCTCTGCATCCTCTACGCCTCGCAGATCGTCGAGACCCTGCCTGAGTACTTCTCGCGTTTCCCTGACCCTCCTCGTCTGGCCACCTATATCTCCGGACCGTCTGCGACAGCAGATATCGAGATGACCCGGATCAAGGGCGTTCACGGCCCTCGATTCCTGAGCGTGATCATCGTCCGCGACGACTCCTGACCACCCAAAAAGGCGCCTTGCGATCAGACCTCCTTCCCGGAATGCCGGCTTTACAATCGAAGTCTGAGATTTCTTCCCTGATCGGTGGTGCATATGTCGCAGGCGACACTCGCAGATTCAACCCTTCGCTTTCTTGAAGATCGCTGGGATCCGGCAACAGCGGCTAAACTCGACGAGCCCGAGGCGCTTCGCTATCGCTCGAATCTGCTTGGCTCGGATTTGCGCATGACCAACTTCGCCGGCGGCAATACTAGCTCCAAGGTCAAGGAGATCGATCCCCTAACCGGCGAACAGGTCGAAGTCCTTTGGGTGAAGGGTTCGGGCGGCGACCTCGGCAGCATTAAGCGCACCGGCTTCGCCACCTTGTACCTGGACAAATTGCTCGCTCTCGAAAAGATTTACAAGGGTGTCGACTTCGAAGACGACATGGTAGCGATGTATCGCGTCTGCACCTTCGGCGACAATCCTGTTGCCGCGTCCATCGACACGCCTCTGCATGGGTTTCTTCCCTTCCCGCACGTCGACCACCTTCACCCCGACTGGGGGATCGCGATGGCCGCATCGGCCAACGGCAAGCAGAAGATGGAGGAGTTCAATCGAGAGTTCAACCACTCGCTGATCTGGATCCCATGGCAGCGACCCGGCTTCGAACTCGGCCTGATGATGCGTGATGCCGTAAAGAACAACCCCGGATGCGACGGAATCGTCCTTGGAGGCCACGGCCTTTTCACCTGGGGAGAAACACAGCGCGAGTGCTACCTCAACACCGTCACCCTCATCGACCAGATCGGGCAGTTCATCGCGCGGCATGGAGAAGCAATCGGTACAAAGAGATTTGGCGGCGAATCAGTGCCTTCGCGCGCAGATCGCAGAGCTCTTGCGACCGAGATCGCACCTTACCTCCGCGGACGCGTCAGCGCGCAGAACCGCTTCATTTCAAGTTTCAGCGACTCGCCCGACGTCCTGCAGTTCGTCAATTCCGCCCACGCCCAGGAGCTGGCATACCTGGGGACCAGTTGCCCTGATCACTTTATCCGTACCAAGATTCGCCCCATGTTTGTCCCATGGGCAAAGGGCGGCAGCATTGCCGATCTGAAGCATCAGATTGACCGTTCGCTGAGCGAATACCGCGAACAGTACTTCACCTATTATCACTACTTCGCGAAGCCAGACTCTCCGCCGCTCCGCGACCCAAGCCCTGCAATTGTGCTAATTCCCGGCCTTGGCATGTTCAGCTTTGGAAAAAGCAAGACAGAGGCGCGCATCACCGGCGAGTTCTACACCAATGCCATCCACGTGATGGAAGGTGCAAGCCTCCTTACCGGAGCTGAAGATGTGAAGGACGCTCTACCCCAATGCGGTGAAGGTATGGATCCGGCGAGCTTCAAGAGCTTCAGCAACTATGTCGCCCTGCCGCCGGTCGAAGCTTTCCGGATCGAATACTGGGCGATGGAAGAGGCCAAGCTTCGCCGTCAGCCACCTGAAAAAGAACTGAGCCGGCGCATTGCACTCGTTGTCGGCGGCGGCAGTGGGATAGGGCGCGAGGTAGCCCACATCGCCGCCTCGCGCGGTGCGCACGTGATGGTGGCCGACCGCGATGAATCGGCTGCGAAGAGCGTCGAAGCAGAGCTCGCGAAAATCTCGAACAAAGAATTCGCCTCATCGACACGGGTCGACATCCGGAAGCGCGATGCGGTTCGAGATGCAATTCGCGCGACTATCGCTGCGTTTGGCGGAATCGACATCCTGATCAATACCGCTGCTCTCTTCCCTTCATCGCCCGATGGCCAGATCTCAGATGAGCTCTGGTCCACGACGCTCGACATCAACGTCACCGCAAACTACATTCTTGCGGACGAAGCAGCCAGGGTATTCGAAGAACAGAATCTCGATGGAAGTATTGTCCTCACCAGCTCAGCGAACGCCGTGGTCGCAAAACGCGGCAGCGAAGCCTACGACGTAAGCAAGGCCGCGCTCTCTCATCTGGTCCGCGAGTTGGCTGTATCCTTGTCGCCTCGCGTCCGCGTCAATGCGGTCAGCCCCGCGACAGTGGTGAAGGGCAGCACAATGTTTCCGCGCGACCGTGTGCGCGCCTCGCTGACGAAGTACAAAATCCCCTTCGACGACACGAAATCGGATGAAGAACTTCGCAGCGTGCTTGCCTCGTTTTACGCAAAGCGAACTCTGACTCACCAGCCGATCGACCCAGTCGATTGCGCTGAGGCGATCCTGTTCCTAGCCAGTCCGAAGACCAGATGCACATCAGGGCACATTTTCCCGGTCGATGGAGGACTCACAGAGGCATTCCTAAGATGAACTCGGATAGAATCTAGCACTTCACATTTGCACGGCAAAACCAACTAAATGCTAGTCTTGGGTGCGAATTAGAGCCGGCGAACTTTTGTGGTATATGCCACAAATTGAAACCGGGCTACTCTTTGCCTACTTACCTTTCTTGTGATTCAGGCAGCCAGATTCGGGGAAGCCTCCGGCTTCTCCGGGTGGGCTGCCATTTCGTTTAGGCGATCGGCTGAACGGTTCCCTTTCCAGTCAGTTCCTCGACGCGCTCAACCCAGCAGCGATCTGCCGCAACGCTCATCTGCTCCGGCTCGAGAATCACCTGAAATTCCCCCTTCTTTTCGAGGAAGATCATCACCTTGCCCGGTCCCGGCGCGGCTTCCGCAGCGCTCTTCAAACCGGCCAGAATCTCCTCAGTCGCGCGATCCAGGCTGATGCGGATACGAACTGCATTCGGCAGCTTCACCTTTACGTCTTCGAGCGGCTGAATTCCACTCACCGAAATCTTCGGCGCAGAATCCTCTTCGCCCATCAGCATGCCGCGGATCACAACCGGAGCTTGAATCTTCCATTGCTCAGTCAGCCGTTCGTAGTCGCGAGCGAAACTGATCAGCTCGATCTTGCCGGTCGCATCTTCGAGCGACCCGACCGCATACAGCTTCCCGTCGCGCTTGCTCTTCTGCACGCGGAACCCGTGAATAATCCCGGCCACCTGGATCTCATCCGCAGGATCAGAGTCTTTGCCCCAGCGGCGCTCCGGCGGTTTGCGCTCCAGTGCGTCAGCCGTCGAAATGATGCTGGCTAGATTCTTGATCTTGTCGGCGTACTTGTCGAGCGGGTGTCCCGAGACGAAGAATCCAAGAACCTCCTTCTCGTTCGCGAGCCGCTCGCCCTCTTCCCAGTCGGGAACCTTGGGGAGATCATGGCCGTTCTTTCCGTGCGCAGGACCTTCATCGAAAAGGCCGAAGAGACCCGCCTGTCCCTGGGCCGCGTCCTTCTGAGCCTTTTGCGCGCTCTCCATCGCCTTGTCGATGCCGGCAAACAGTGGGCCGCGCGAGCCCATCGAGTCGAGCGCGCCAGCTTTGATCAGCGATTCGATCACCCGCTTGTTCATCACGCGCAGATCGACCTTCTCGCAGAACTCCCACAGATCCTTGAATCGCCCGCCCAGCTCAGCACGACCCTTGATGATGGACTCGATCGCGTTGCCGCCGACATTCTTTACCGCGGCCAGGCCGAAGCGAATAGCATCGCCACTATCAGTAGAAACGGGCGTGAACTGTGCTCCCGATACTTGTGCGTCTGGCGGCAGCACACGAATACCAAGCTCTTTGCATTCGCCGATGTACTTGACTACGTTCTCGGGCTTTGATGTTTCCGACGTCAGGAGCGCGGCCATGAACTCGACAGGGTAGTGTGTTTTCAAATACGCGGTTTGATAAGCAACCCATGCATAGGCCGCAGAGTGCGACTTGTTAAAGCCGTAACCCGAGAACTTCGCCATCTGGTCGAAGATCTCCTCGGTCGCAGACTTCGGATGGCCCAACTTGCGGGCGCCTTCCAGGAAGCGATCGCGCTGCTTCGCCATGGCAGCAGGGTCTTTCTTTCCCATAGCGCGGCGGAGGAGGTCTGCCTCACCAAGCGAATAGCTGGCCAGCACGTTGGCAATGCGCATCACTTGTTCCTGATACACAATTACGCCGAGCGAATCTTTGAGAATGCTCTCAAGCGCCGGTAATAAATATTCGACTTGCCTGCGGCCCCACTTGCGCTCGATGAAATCGTCGATCATGTCCATGGGACCAGGCCGGTAGAGAGCATTCAACTGCGTCAGCTCTTCCACCGTATCCGGCTTGTACCGGCGCAAAATGTCGCGCATTCCGGAAGACTCAAACTGAAAAACTCCCGAAGTGAGCGCTGTATGGAAGACTCTACGGAAGGTTTCTGGATCATCGATCGGGATCATCTCGATATCGAGTTTCTCGCCGCGTGTGTTCTCGATCAGCTTGACCGTATCGGTGATAACCGTGAGAGTTGCCAGCCCAAGGAAGTCCATCTTGAGCAGGCCCATCTTCTCAACCGCTTTCATGTCGTAGGCGGTTACAACTTCATCGTTCTTTGTGCGATTCAGCGGAACCAGCTCGGTGAGCGGCCGCGGCGCGATCACCACCGCAGAAGCATGCACGCCTGCCCCACGCACGAGACCCTCGAGTTTCTTCGCGGTATCGAGTAGTTCGCGGACCTGCTTGTCGTTTTCGTAGGCTTTGGCGAGATCGGGCGATTCTTCAAGGGCCTTCTCGAGCGTCATGCCAACGGTGGCCGGGACAAGCTTGGCGATGCGATCGACATCTCCGTACGGCATGTCCATCGCGCGGCCGCAATCCTTGATCGAAGCCTTTGCGGCCATGGTATTGAAGGTGATGATCTGTGCCACTTGCTCGCGGCCATATTTGCGAGTGACGTATTCAATGACCTCGCCTCTGCGGTTCTGGCAAAAATCAACGTCGACGTCAGGCATGGTCACGCGTTCAGGATTCAGAAAGCGCTCAAACAGCAACACGTTCTGCATAGGATCGATGTTCGTGATCTCCATGCAGTATGCGACAAGCGAGCCCGTCGCGGAACCACGTCCGGGACCGACGGGAATTCCGTTATCTCGTGCGAACTTGATGAAGTCCCAAACAATGAGGAAGTATCCCGAATACTTCATCTGCCTGATGACGTCTATCTCGTAGTTGAGGCGAGACTCGTATTCCGCTGGCGTTGACCGGCGCACGCCACGAGTCTCCAATGCGAGCACCGATGTATCGAGACGTTTTCTCAAGCCCTCGCGGCAAACCTGCTCGAAATAGCTGTCGATAGTGTGTCCCGGCGGCACTGCAAATTCCGGAAATGGGTTGTCGACCGGATGCAGCTTGAAGTTGCAGCGCTCGGCGATCTCCATCGTCCGCTCCATCACGCCGGGCGAATCGGGGAATATACGCGCCATCTCGTCGGCCGACTTCACGAAAAACTGGTCGGAGTCAAATCGGAACCGATCGGCATCGTGGATCTTCGCGCCGGTCTGCACGCAGAGCATCACATCGTGTGCGTGTGAGTCTTCCCCGCAGAGATAGTGCGAGTCATTAGTGAGCACGAGAGGGATGTTCAGGTCTTTCTCAAGTTGAAAGAGGCCAGACTGGATCTTCTTCTCGTCTTCAAGCCCCTGATCCTGAATCTCCAGATAGAAATTGCCACGACCAAAGATGTCCTGGTACTGCGACGCGACAGCTTTTGCCTTCTCGTACTTTCCCGCCATCAGTTCTTCACAGAGCTCGCCGCTGAGGCAGCCAGAGAACCCGACGAGGCCCTTGGAGTTATCCGCCAGGAATTTCTTACTGACTCGCGGCTTTCGATAGAAACCGTGGAGACTGGCCTCGCTCGTGAGACGGATAAGGTTGCGATACCCCTCTTCGCTCTCGGCCAGCACCAGCAGATGGTTGTATTGGTCGTTCGGAGTCTCGGCGCGATGGTCTTCGGCTTTGCAGACGTAGAGCTCGCACCCCAGGATCGGCTTGATGCCCTTGGCCTTGGCTGCGTTGAAGAAGTGCACGGCGCCGTAAATATTGCCATGATCGGTCATGGCGACGGACTTCTGCCCAAGCGCAGCCACACGATCAATGAGCTTGTGGACGTCGCAGGCGCCGTCGAGAAGAGAATATTCCGTATGAAGATGGAGATGGGTGAATTCAGCCATGAGCCTGTGTCTATTCTATGAGCGAGTCGATTCAGCTGCATTCAGTTGAAAACAGGGCTGAAATGCACCGCGATGCAACAAACGTTGTGCACAAATCTTTGATTACTCAAACAGTTCGCGATTCCCTTCTGTCACGTTACCGCTGAGAATCCCCACGCGACTTTTCACGGGAATTGGAATCTAATTGTTTGTAGAGTTTTAAATTAAAGCTACTTTTAGAGGTCGACCATATGCGCAGGAACCCTTGGCTGGTCCTCGGGCTGGCCGTTTTATCTCTCTTTATTTCTGTCAGTTCCGCCGCAGCCCAAAAGGTTTCGGTGAACGTTCTTTATCGGCAGGATAGCGATATTGTCTACCACGCTGTGATCCCGGGCTACTCCGGCCCAAATGCTGACGTCACCGGTGCTTGCACGCTCGATCCTGACCCTGCAAACTGCCCTGACCCGAAGCAGAATGAAGATCAGAAAGCGGTTCCTACTTACCTGCTTTCTGGTACCACTCTGTCTCTTGGCCTGCCCGATGGACGCATCGCCCTCGTGAATTGCGTTAGCCGTCATTCTGCGAACGGCAACTATATCAACCGACATAGCTGCGGAATGCCTCTCACGGAACGCGCCGACGCCGAATTCGTCGGCCAGAGCGCGAAGTTGAGCTGGACTCTCGCCGTAAACGGCAATAGAACCGAATCAGAAACCTACAGAGTTGTTGCCGTACTGGCGAAGCCCGGCGACAATCAGGTCGCGTCAAATCAAGCGCCGGATCCCGAGACCGACGGTCGTTAATCGATCCGGCAATCTCCTGTTTTTTGACTCCGCTGGCCCCTTGCGCTACCCTTCAGCTTCCTCGAACTACCAGCGTGGAGGCCCGCCAGAATGCGCAGAAATCGATCCGTTCCCCCTTGCCCGGTCATTCCTGTTCTTGTCTATCCCGATCCCAGTGTGGCAGCCGATTGGCTGTCGAAGGCATTCGGGTTTACCGTCCGGCTGCGCATCGCCAATCACCGCATCCAGATGCGTGCCGGCGAAGGCTGTTTCACCATCGCTGAAGGCGATGTAAAACCGAATCGCTCCAGCATCACGCAGGTACGCATCGGGGACGCGCTCGCCCACTGTGAACGGGCTCGAGCAAGTGGGGCCATCATCCTTACCGAACCCAAGGACCACATCTACGGCGAGCGACAGTACAACGCCCAGGACTTCAACGGCCACTACTGGGATTTCACCGAGACGCTGGCTGACGTGGAGCCGGAGACCTGGGGCGGCGAATCCGTAAATCTCTGAGCCAACCCTACACTTCAGTCATGGAATCAACGTTAAATCAGTCCGCACCTGCAAGCCGCATCTGCATTCGCCAATGAACCGCATTAAAGACAGCAGCTCCTGCTCTGTTCCATTGCAATCATCGAGTTGGAGCCCGGCCTTTCCGCCCTCTAGGTTGACGAGCCTGCTGAAGCCTGTACACACCCCTTTGAGCGGGCCAGTACCTACGTGGGAGTGAGCCACCTGCAGGTTGTATTTACCACAGTGGTGCTCAGGGCGCTTACTGGATCGAATCAGCTGGAGCTCGATTGATCTTCAACTTCCAGGCCGCTCGTCACGAGCTCGATCGAAGCGCCTGTACAGGAGGTCAGCACCCTTGAAACCAAGGATCGTCTTTCACGTTGTCGCCGTCGTCGTGATTGCAGCAGCAGTTGCGGCAGCACAATCCAAAAATCAACAGAAGCCAGCCCAGGCAACCTCAACCCAGAGTCGACAATCAAGCACCCCTTCCATTTCAGAACGCGAAGCAGCTACTGGGATGGCGACCGGAAAGCGTCAGCATCAGCCGATAACCATCACCGCCCGCGAAGCCAGCAGCGGCATGGCAACGGGGCGCGTTGCGGTTCCGTCGTCGAACCAGCCATCCGCATATGAATCAGGCGTCGTGACTGCCCGGGAAACCGGCAGTGGCATGGCAACCGGCCGCAAATCCGGCAGCGTGGTTGCTGCGGATTACAACTACGCGACCACTTCTCGCGAAACGGGCAGCGGCATGGCCACAGGAAAACAGGTTTCAGGCGACCCGCACGAGTACCTAAATGAGCGCAACTCCGCGCATGCAGTCGAGTCGCTGGACGGAGCTTCGAAAGACGCGGCCAAGATGTCCACCGTTCAATCGAATCCGCTCTACAAGGGCGAAGGAACGTCAGGTTCCAATCCCCTTCATAAAGGCAATGACAGGACCGCCGCGCCCTCCAGCAACAACGGACCGAAACCAGTTGAATACAAGGATGGAGAGGACGGAACTACGCGCACTCGCCCGGGAAACCACAAACCGGGCAAGTAGTTCTTCGTTTTCAGTCGAAGCCGGCCCCAACCAGGGCCGGCTTCTTTTTTGAGACGCCACCCACTTAAGTGGTAGTGTGACTCGCCCATGTTGTATGTACAGTAACTCTTGGAAGCGATGTACTGGTTACGACCGAGCAGGAATTGAAATTACTATTACCTGCCAGCGGGCCACTCTTTCTGTTGGAGCTTCTTGCTCATGAAAGCGCGCATCGTGTTTTATTTTGCAGCCGTAGTTGCCTTGGTTCTCTTCCTTGCCGCCGCAGTCCCCTCGCATGCCACCCAGCATCGCGACCCTGCTCTAACCCCCGAAAGCACCCAAAAAGCCACGCCACCAGCATCCACAAAGCCGGCTCCTTCTCCCGATTCGGCCACGCCCAAAGCTCACCCGCAATCCGGGAAAGCGAAGCGGCAGTCGTCCACGTCGCACGGCTCCAGCACGCGCGCCGGCCGTTAGTTCCGAGCGAATCGATCCACTCAGAACTCATTCCTAATAGCGCCAGCTTGTAAGGTCCGCTCCCTGCGGAGCTGTCTTCTTGATCTGCTCCAGGATCTTGGGCAGGTACTGCGTGTTGTAGTGCAGGCGTGAATAGGCATTTGGCAGGTTCGGGTCGCCATTCCAGCAATGTTCCGCCCGCGGGCCGTAGGTCACTTCTCCGCCATACGCTGGATTCTTCGTCGAATTGAGGAAGTCTTCCATGCGATAGACCGCGTTGTTCAGGAAATACGTGTCGTCTGAGCCGACGTAGATATGGATCTTGCCCGCCAGCTTCGGGCCAAGCGTCGCCCAGTCGCGTTCGAGAATGGCTTCGAGATCATAATGCTGCCGCCAATACTCTGCCACACTGTGATCGATCACGCCGGTCTCCTTGTCAAAGATCGGCTTCGGATAACCGTCTTCCCCAGCCGGAGAGTAAACCGCCTGCCAGATATCGAACTGCTCCCCGCTCCGTCCGTGATCACCCAGTGCGAGTTCATACTGATTGATCTCCTGAGTCGTGACGAACGTGTGGCCCAGGTAGTCACGCTCAGCCGGCTGAGCCACGCGCTTGTGGGGGCCTTCCGCGAAGAACGCGTTCTTGTCGTCGTAAATGTTGATGTTCGTAAAAGCGTGGAAATCGATGGGGTCAGGGCAGGCGGCGAAAGCGCCGTTGTAGTGATCGGGATAGAAGACCTGAACAGCGAGAGACTCCCATCCGCCCGTCGAGCCGCCGTACACAAAGCGAGACCATCCCTGGCCGAGGCCGCGGAACTGCTTCTCGATCGCCGGGATCAACTCGCTCTCAATGGCATCGCCATAGGGGCCTACGTTAGCGGAGTTCACAGCATACGAATCGTCGTAGTACGGGTTGGCGTGTTGAATCTTCACGATCAACACGCGCGGAAAATTCGACGACGTCCATTGCTGATAGAACTTGTAGGCCTGCTCCTCCTGAATGCGGTTGTATCCGGACAGGTGGAAGCGCTCGCTGTAGTCCGGCTTGAGATTCGCGTCGGGCGGCGTCGTCCTGAATCCATCGAAATCGTCGACGAAATGATCGTGAAAGATGATCAGCGGAAAGTGTGCCTTCGGATGTTCGTCGAATCCCTCGGGAACCAGAATGGCCGCGCCGAGGAACACCGGCCTTCCCCAGAACTTGGTCAGCACATCGCTCTGAATGCGGATGTGCCGGATGTACTTCGTGTCCTGCGGCGCCTTGATCGGCGGAATGACATCGCTGAGGTCTACGCTGATCGGAGCAGATCCGGATCCGATCGTGATCTTCTTGGGCTTTGAGTAGAGGTTGCCCGGAGAGATGTTCCAGTGCTGGCCCTCGCCCATGTCAGGATGCAGCTTCACGGTCTTGCCATCGCTGCGATGGAACGTCTCGTACTTGTTCAGGACAGCCTGCACCGTGTATTCGCCGGGAGGGACGTCTTTCAGGCTGCGGATGGGATACCCACTCGCTGAGGCATCCACCAGCTTCGTCTGTCCTGCGGTCCAACCGTCCACATTCATGCCAAACATGAGCTGGGTTCGCACTGACGCCTCGATCTGAAATCGAGGCTCCGCGCCCGGGTCGGTGGAAAGAAGCAGATAGAGTCTACCGTCGAGTGGCTGAGAACTGAGAGCCTGCGGAAACGTCACTGAGAACGCCTGCCCGCGAAGAACGGGGCAGATGAGAAGAGCGAGAGCGAATCCCAAACCAGCACGTTTGTTCATGCTCGCAATATACAGGCGCGCTCGTCCTTAGAGGAATTTGTTCGGGCTCAATATCGATCCAGCGTTATCATCAAGCCACCACCTCAGCCCCTTTTGTTCGCGGAGTGACATGCTCGACCGATGGCGTCTCGCGATTGTTCTTGCCCTCTTCGGCTTTCTGGCCAGTGCCGCGCTGATAGTCAGCGGCTCTATGGGCAACTACTCAGAGTTGGAGACGCGCTGGGGGTGGGTAATCGATGTAGCATGTCCCGCGCATCTGGTCATGGCGCAGTTCTTCCCCGGCGTCAATGACGGCACACCCACAATGCTCCTGCTGATGATTGCTCAAACTGCAGTCAACGCAGCAATCTGGTTTTGTGCCGGCGCACTCATAACCCGAATCGTCGGACGATGAGTGCTTGGCATAAGATCAAACGGAGAGTTGCTGAAACTGTTGATATAGCAGCCAGCCGCGCCCGTGTTCTGTAGGAAAGCTATAAGCACCCGGTGCATTGAGAATGTGCGCGGCAACAGCTGTCATCTCCCAGCCGGTGTATTCGTCAGCCTCCAGGAATCCGCTAGTCAGCTTCTCGAGGCTGTTAGCTTCTCCGTATTCCCGAACCTTCTCCATCCCGAGTTTGCTGCTCGCCGTGATGTTCCTGTTTGCCCAACTCCACTGCCAGGAAGTTCCCTGCACAGTGCCAACGATTGACACATTGATTCGAACAGTAGGCAGCGATGGATCTGTGAAAGTTAAAGTCGCGGATTCGTCATCCCAATCCCAACGTTCGTGACGTCCGAATCGACGCCAGAATTCATCATTTTTGGCTTCGAGTTCATGCCACAGCGGATGAACGAAATCTTCAAAACAGTCACCACACAGAGCCACGGATCTGCCTCCTACTTCTGCGGCTTGTCGTAAGGCTGCCTGTCCGTAATGCGCGGCCGGTCCTCAGCCTGAAGCTGCTTGCTCACCTGCTCCACCTCGCGGAAGACTCGCAGCAAGTTGCCGCCAAGAATCTTGCGGCAGTCTTCAGCGGAATAGCCTCGCTGCATCAGGGCTTCTGTGATCTTCGGAAGACCTGCCGGCGTTTCCAGACCTTCAGGGAGCTGGCCACCCACCCCGTCAAAATCCGATCCAAGGCCAACATGATCCACGCCTGCAACCTTCGCAATGTGATCAATGTGGTCGACAAGCACCGAGAGCTGCGGCTTCGGGATCCGATCCGCATACTGACGCTGCAGTTTCTCGATCTCCTTCGAGGGGGCTTCCTTCCCATCAGCCTTGTACTTGTCCTTGAGTGCCTGAACTGCCTTGTCGACTTCTGGCTGCATGGCCTTCTGTGCGTCGCGATATTGCTGCGAGATGAAGCCGGAATAGAAGTTCACCTGCACAACTCCGCCCTTCGATCCTGGCCCCCCTGAATTAGCGATTGCGCGAAGCATGTCGTCGGTCATATTGCGCGGAACATCGCAGAGTGCTCGCGCGGCGGAGTGTGACGCAATCACCGGAGCACGGGAGATCACAAGCGTGCGGTAGAAAGTGCGATCGGAGACATGCGACACATCAACCATCATCCCCAGCCGGTTCATCTCGTACACAACATCTTTTCCGAGCTCGCTCAGGCCCTCCTTGGTGTGTGGAATGTCGGTGTTGTTGATATCGCCTGACGAATCCGCCCAGCCGTTCGAATTCGACCAGGTCAGCGTCATGTAGCGAACGCCAAGTGCATAAAACTGGCGCAGCAGTGGAATCGAATCCTCAATCGAGTGGCCGCCCTCGATTCCCATCAGCGCGGCAATCTTGTGTTCGCGATGAGCCAGTTCGATCCCCGCGGGCGTTGCCACAAACATCATCTTGTCCGGGTGCCTCGCGACTTGCTGCTTCACGGCATCAATCAGGACGAGAGTGCGGCGAGCATAGTGCCCTTTGTTTGCCTCGGGATCAACCCAGATGGAAAAGAACTCCGCGCCCAGATTTCCCTTCTGAGCCGACTCGAAGTTCCAGTCACCGCCGTTCAGGGGATCGGCAAAGTCGAAGTTGTCGTCAGCAACGCGCTGCGGTGTATCGGCATGCGTATCGATCACGAGAGCAGAGCGATGTACCTGTTCTGGGGTAAGCTTGTTCGTCATTTTCGGGGTGTGTCCGGCGGGAGATTGTGAATACAGGGAAGCTGATACAGCGACCAGCAGGAAGGCGAGCAACTCACGAGTCCGCATAGGCTTGGGGAAAGTTTACAGGACGAGAGCCTTGAGCACGCCCACCGGTCCGCTGATGGCCGTGCCCATGCCTGTGATGTCGGACGTATCAGCGGCCGTGGCGATTGTCGGCCATAGCAGCAGCCTTCAGCTCTCGGCTGGCTTGCTCGAGCAGCGATTTCGCCTTCGCGGCGTGCCCTCTCATATCCCAGTCGTTTGCGCGTTGCGCTTCGGAAACCCGGTTGTAAGCCTGGTCAACAAGCCTCTGTGCGTCCGCGAGGATTGGATGGTTGCGAGGGTTGATGTCTCGCTCAGGTGGCCTCTGCGCAATCGTAATCCCGGTGATAGCAAGTGCCGCGCCCAGAGCGCTGCCGGCAATCCATTTACTTGCGTTTGACATTGGGGAATTCCTCCGCCAGAAAGGTAGCAAATGAGGGCGTGATTTCGAAAACTGGACTAGTCGTCACAGGAATGCCAATCGGAGCACAGCTGAAAGCCTCACCGGCCACTCGACCAGTTGGTAACCTCAGATGGTCCGAATGGGCCGGAATTTTGTTCTTATGGGGGATTGGAAATGCTAGAATTCAGGCCAAATCGATCCTAGGATTGCACTTAAAAGGAGTCATCTGGTGATGCGCTTTTTCCGCCATGTTGCTGTCGCGATTGCATTTGTTGGATTTGCCGTTGCTTCTTCTCTCGGAAACGCCCAGAGCGCTGATCTGCCGGACTCCGCTCCAATTGCGACAATCGGTGCTGGCTCGACCGTGTCAGTCAATGCGGACATCCTCCTTCCAGCAAACCAGGGCACGATTTATCTCCAGAACGGCGCGGTCACAACCTGGGATCAGATCGACAAGAAAGCTCCGAGCTGCCGCCTCAATGCCGTGGAAAGCCCTGTAGTCCGCCGCCTGGTTCCAGGACGCAAGCTCGTCATCACCGGCACAACCCAGAACAACGGCAGCGTATTCTTTTATGGCGATGTACTGCAATTCGAAGAAGACGCCACTGTGAGCCAGTTCCAATGCTCCCCCGGCCACAAGGGAGCCATGAACATCGGCGAGCTGAAGCAGGTTTTCGGCGGCATGTTCTCGTTGAACCAGGCTCCAGCTGTCGTAGGCGAATAGATCCTCGCGATTTCGGCTGTCAGTTCCTGGTTTGAACCTTCATCCCGAAAGTAATCGACTCTGCGCGAGAGGCGGGAGCGCGTCACAGCAGCTCACATTGTTTGGCGATACACTCGGCGACGGCTGGAATCATTCAGCCGGATGGTGAGCTGTGGAAACGGGCTACGCGCTAATCGAATCGAAGATCGCCGACAAGATCGGTGACATCACGCTGAACAATCCTTCGAAACATAACGCCTTGAGCACGGCGCTGATCGATGAGCTGTGCGCAGCGCTGGAAGAGATGCTTCTCGCTCAAGTACGCGCGGTCGTACTGCGAGCTCAGGAGGGCGTGAAGGTTTTTTCCGCGGGACATGACGTACGTGAGCTGCCGACAAACGGGCGCGATCCATTGACCTACGACGATCCCGTGCGGCGCGTGATCCGCATGATCGAGCTCTTCCCTGCTCCAGTGATTGCGATGGTCGAGGGCAGCGTCTGGGGAGGCGCATGCGAACTGGTCATGAGCTGCGACATAATCGTCGCTGGAGATGACAGCACCTTCGCGGTAACTCCGGCAAAGCTGGGAATGCCCTACAACATCTCAGGCGTGCAGAACTTCCTCAACGCTGGAGGCATGCCGCTCTGCAAGGAGATGCTGTTCACCGCACAGCCAATCAGCGTTCGGCGGCTGATTCAACAAGGCATTGTCAGCCACGCTGTCCCGCGCAACCAGCTTGAATCGCTCACAAGGTCGATAGCCGAGCAGATCGCGAAAAACTCACCGCTGGTGATCAGTCTTCTCAAAGAGGAGCTGCGCCTCCTCTCGGCTGCGCACAATCTCCGCCCCGAGACGTTCGAACGCGTACAGGCAATGCGCCGCATGGTCTACGACAGCGAGGACTACCAGGAAGGTATCCGGGCATTCTTCGAGAAGCGCGCGCCAAAGTTCCAAGGCAAATAACCTGGTCATGGACCAACCCGGTATCTGGTTAAGACCCGCCCGCCCCGGTTGAGACGGCTGTCACATGCCGTCGTGATTTGTCTCACATACAGGTCTTTCTTCCAGCGCCCACTCTTGGCGCGAAAAGATGATTTGGGTCACAAGGATTTTGCTCGTGATCCGCATCAGGAGACCGCGCTCAGATGAACGCTTTCAAGGATGCAGGACATCTGTTCCGCTTTGCGGGGCTGTTCGTCCTGGCTTTCGTGGTGTTCCTTCTGATCCGAGGCTACGTTGTTCCGAAAAGCTTCGGGCAGTATGGGCACTATCGCGGGGCTGCAATCGCAGAAATCGGGGCTCGACCGGTGAAGTATGCCGGGCACGAAGCATGCGAGACGTGCCACACGGATCAGGCGAATGCGAAGAGTAAAGGCAAGCACGCGCATGTGAACTGCGAAGCGTGCCACGGCGCTCTAGCGAAACACGCCGATGATCCTGCCGCGGTAACTCCAGTGAAGCCGGATAGCGCCGTTCTCTGCGCGCGTTGCCATACAGCTACGGCAGCAAAGCCGAAGGGCTTCCCGCAGGTGAATCCGGCAGACCACTCGAATGGAGTGCCATGCGCGACGTGCCATCAGCCGCACAACCCCGCGATTGCGGATGCTGGAGGTGCGAAGTGAATTTGTCGCGAAGGCACTTTCTGGTTCTGGCTCCGGCTGCGGCGATTGCGTGGAAGGCCGTGCTGGCGGGAACACCGGAGCAGGCAGAGAACTACAAGATGAGCGAGCACTGGTGGGGCATGCTGATCGATGATCCCAAGTGCATCGGTTGCGGCAATTGCGTTAAAGCGTGCGCCACGGAGAATGACGTGCCTGATGGGTACTTCAGAACCTGGGTAGAGCGCTATCACGTGGAAGACGAGGATATGACGAATCCGCAGGTGATTTCGCCGGACGGGGGCAAAGAGGGATTCCCCGTCGCTGCCGAAGACGCGGGAAAGTACTTCTTCGTACCCAAAATGTGTAATCACTGTTCAGACTCGCCGTGTACGCAGGTGTGCCCGGTGGGTGCGACATTTGTGAGTCCAGATGGGGTTGTGCTGGTGGACCCGAAGTACTGCCTGGGATGCGCCTACTGCGTGCAGGCCTGTCCGTATGGATGCCGCTACATCCATCCGGAGAAGAAGACTGTCGACAAATGTACTCTCTGCTATCACCGCATTACCAAGGGTCTGACTACGGCCTGCTGTGAAAGCTGCCCGACTGGAGCGAGGCAGTTGGTGGATCTGAAGAATCCGAAGGATCCGATTCATGAGTTCTTAAAGACGCACCCTGCGCAGGTTTTAAAGCCGCAAATGGCGACGGGTGCGAAGGCTTACTACAACGGGCTGGACGGTTCTGTTCGATAGAGGCTGGGAGTGAATTGAATGACTGGTGTTGAAGGTTTCATGTATCCGAACGAGGTTGGACTGCAATGGAGCGTTCTGATTGTGCTCTACCCGTTCATCACCGGGCTGGTTGCGGGCGCATTCATCCTTGCTTCGCTCGAGCGGGTATTCCACGTTGAGGCGGTCAAGCCGACGTATCGCCTTGCTCTGCTCACGGCGTTGGCCTTCCTTATCGTTGCGCCCCTCCCTCTGCAACTGCATCTCGGACACCCCGAGCGTTCGCCTGAAATGTACTTTACGCCGCACAGCACTTCGGCGATGGCGATGTTTGGCTACGTTTATCTCTGGTATTTAATGGCGGTGCTGGTCTTCGAAATCTGGCTCGACTACCGCAAAGACATCGTGCTGCTTTCCCAATCGTCTAAGGGCTTGCTCAAAGTGATGTACAAAGTGATGTCCTTAGGGTCAGACAACATCAGCCCGCGGGCATTGCACATCGACGAAAAGGTCGGCTGGATCGTTACTCTGATCGGAATCCCTTCGGCATTTCTTTTGCATGGTTATGTGGGATTTATCTTTGGATCGATCAAGGCCAACCCCTGGTGGTCGTCGCCCCTAATGCCTGTCGTCTTTATCTTCTCGGCGATGGTGTCGGGCATCGCCGGAGTAATGCTGATCTACATGGCGACGACGAAGCTGCGCGGGCGCACCATAGATATGCGCTGCGTGGATACGATCGCGATGTATCTTTTCTACATCTTCATCATCGACTTCAGCCTCGAGATGCTTGACCTGATCCATCGCATCTACGAAGCAGACGAGTCCTTCCGCAGCCTTGACTTCATGGTGCACACGCAGCTCTACATCCCCCACATTGTGATTCAGATCATTCTGGGAACAGTTACGCCGCTCGTACTGCTTTTCGTCACGCAAGTGGTGAAACTACCCGAACAGATTCGGAAGCGGATCTACGTCATCTCGGGCTGCCTCGCATTGATGGGAATATTTGCGATGCGCTGGAACGTAGTGATCGGTGGACAGCTGTTCTCAAAGAGCTTCCTCGGATACACCACCTACAAGATGACGCTGGTTACCCGCGAAGGGTCGCTCGTCGCGATCGGGCTTTCGATTCTGCCGCTCTTCATTCTCTGGGCCTTGATTAAGCTGCTGCCGCCATGGGCAACTGAGCCCCCGACGCATACGGCTGCAGCCGACTGAGGCGCTTTTGGCCTCAAAGATCGGGTGAGATATGAACGATTCTCCGGGCGCACTTGACTTGCTTTCGGAGCGCGTACACGAACTGGAGAGACGAGTTCGCGCCCTTGAGCATTCAGCAGATGCCGACACCGCACCAGCACAATCGGGCGAACCGGAGCCCGCACAGGTTGTCCCTCCTCCATCGCTTCTTGAAACGGGCAGAGTCATCCCTATAGTTGGGCGAGCGATGCTCGGCATTGCAGGCGCTTATCTTTTGCGCGCTCTCGCAGCCTCTTCCATGATGCCGATGTTGCTCGTCGCGGCATTTGGTGTAGCCTACGCGTTTGGTTGGCTGGCGTGGTCGGCATGGATACCGAACAAAACTGCACGCAGCGTGTATGCGGGCACAGCAGCACTGATTCTGGCGCCCATGTTGTGGGAGAACACGCTCGCATTTCACGTATTCACTCCCATGTCTTCCGCGGGTTTGCTGGCTGGTTTTCTGACTCTCGCCATCGTGCTCGACTTGCGCAATGCCGGATCGCAGGGAACATGGGTAGCACAGACGATCGCGCTCCTGACGACGGCCGCGCTCGGGTTCACCACTCTTCATGGTTTTCCGTTTGTCGTCGCGTTGCTGATTGCAGTGTTTGTGAGCGAATTCGCACGAACGCTGGAATTTCCGCAGCCTGCGTGGCCGCTCATTGTGCTGGTTGCGGATGTGGCTCTATGGGGCTTGATATTCATCTATTCCGGTCCGCAAGATACCAGGGCTCTCTATCCACCCATGAGCTCCGCGGCGCTCATTGCACCTGCATTCCTCCTGTTCGCAACCAATGGAACTGCCGTTGCGGTGCGGGTCATGATCCGCAAATGCAGAATCATGATCTTCGAAGCGATACAGGTTTCAATCGCATTTGCGCTCTCTGCCTGTGCACTGATCACCTTCGGTCCAGAGCACCGCATCGTGATTCTGGGAATTCTGTGCCTGGTGCTTTCTGTTACCACCTACCTGATCGGATTCCGATTTCTCTTGGCCAGAGAAGAACGGCGGAGTTTCAGCGTATTTGCCATCTGGAGTGCCGCACTCCTCGCTACAGGATCAATCTGCGCACTTCCGACTTTGGGAGGGGCGGTGCTGTTGGCCGTTGCATCAGCTGCTTCAATCTATCTGGCAACGCGGATCCAATCTGGGATGCTCCTGTTTCATGGAACTATCTTCCTGACTACTGCTGCGATTCTCTCCAGGCTGCCCGAGTATCTGTATGGAAGTCTCGCAGGGATACCGCCTGCTCATCCCAGCTCAGGCATCGTGGTCATTGCGATATGCGCTATGGGTTCAATGCTTCTCTCAAAGTCGAAGTCAGTTGGCGTGTGGGAGAAAGTTCTGCGCACGATCCTCGCCGCCATCGCCATCTGCTCTTCCACAGCCCTAGCTCTTCACGGAGTTTTCACAGGCGCGTTTGCACTCGGGATGACACATGGTCATCATGCCGCATTTCTGCGTACGCTGACGATTTGCACCGTCGCTCTGGCGATCGCATTTATAGGAGCACGCTGGCACCGGCCAGAGCTGACGCACCTGTCTTATGCTGCGCTAGCGCTGATCGGAATAAAGCTATTGCTTCAAGACTTGAGGACCGGCCATATGGGCTTGATGGCTGCGTCCATTGCTCTATTTGCAGTGACGCTTATGGGAGTGCCGCGGCTGGTCAGGCTGGGAGTTCAGAGGGCGCGATCGAGAAGCCAATAAAGGAAAGTCCCCGAGCGCAGATCCATGTCTCATTGTCTGGGCGCTCAATGCGAGCGCCCGCCGGCCTTAACAAATAGTATTGCTGGCCGGCGAGCCTGCACAGTGGTTAGGAAAGCGTAAACCCGGACCGGTCCTGCCGCTTGATGTACTGGGCAGCTTCCGGACAATCCTTCGCTTCCATTTTGTGTGCGTCCCACTCGATCTTCTTGCCTGTGCGAAGAGATACGCAGCCAAGCAACATGATCTCCGTGAGAGGTGCAGCAACGTCGAAGCGCGAATAGCAGTTCTCCGGCTTGTGCTCCTTGATGGCCACGAGCCACTCCTGTGCGTGTGCCGCAACCCCGCCACCGCCGCCTTTTTTGCCGCCGTAGGGATTGCGCTTGATGCGCTCGGGATACTTCGCAACTTCGGGGTGCTTCAAGTAGTGAACGAACTTCTTGTCGCCCTTCATCTTTACGAAGAAGCTGGTTCCATAGTCATCGGGTGAAAACACCGTGCCACCTTCTCCGATGATCAGGCAGGCGCTGTTCGGAATCTCGCCCAGCAGTGCGGTGATGTCAGCGGTCAACTCCGCAGGCGGCTTGTTGCTGAAGTCGTGGCCGTCGGGAGCCGAGGGATCCGGCTGACCACCGTCGTACCAATAGAGTGTCACAGGATCGTGCTCGACTTTTCTGGAACGATGCCACCAGTGAGGATGCTCGAGAGGCACATGACCTGTGCGCTTCGGGAAAGAGTAGCGAATCTTGGAGCCCACCGGGAAGGATTCCTTGTTCATTTTTCCGAATGGAGTCGCTTCGATTTCCGTGGGGATGCCGAGGTCCAGGGCACGAAACGGCAGGTTGACGGTGTGACATCCCATGTCGCCCAGCGCGCCGCAGCCGAAATCCTGCCAGCCACGCCAATTGAATGGCTCATAGACTCCTGCTCCGCGCTTCTCTGCCCCACGGCTACCCACGAAAGGCCGCATCGGAGCAGATCCAATCCATACGTCCCAATCCAGCGTTGAAGGTACCGGGTCTTCCCCCTCCGGACGATCCATCGCCTGAGGCCAGACCGGGCGGTTGGTCCACACGTGAACCTCATGAACTTGCCCGATCAGTCCGTCTTGAATTGTTTCGACTCCGCGGCGCAGACCGTCAGCGGCGCTGCCCTGGTTGCCCATTTGCGTAACAAGCTTCCTGTCGTGCGCCATCTTCTTCAGATAGCGCGCTTCGTACACGGTTTGCGTTAGCGGCTTCTGTACGAAGACTGCTTTGTTCCGCTTCATGGCCGCCGACGCGATAATGGCGTGCATGTGATCAGGCGTCGACACCGTTACAGCATCAATCTGGTGGTCCATCTGGTCCAGCATCTGGCGGAAATCCTTGAAGAACTTCGCCTCGGGATACTTCTTGGTCTGCGTCTCGTAGGCCTCCGAACCAGAGTCCACGTCGCACAGGGCAACGATGTTCTCACCGGCGCAGGCATCCGTGTCGCTGCGGCCCTTGCCGCCGATTCCGACGCAGGCTATGTTGAGCTTGCTGTTGAGATTCTGTCCGCGCAAAAGGGATGGCACACCGAACGCAACGGCACCGGCAGCCATGGATCCCGTTTTGATAAATTCGCGGCGGTCAATACGAGTGGGCAAAGGGGTCGCAGGAGTTTTCATTGGACGCAACTTTTCGCAGTGGTTTCGATACCACAACAGCATACTCGCCAGTTTAGGAGTGAGCAACATTGGTTGATAAGCTGCCGGCCCAAACTTAGAGCTAGACGCAATAGGCCTGGAACGCAATGAACCGGTCCCCGGGCAAAAGGCTCATTGTTTTCACTTCCCTATAGCCCGCCTCCTTCATTTGGGAAACGAGCTCCTCTTCTGAAGGTAGCCGCCCGCATCCTTCCGTAGCGGCGCCCCACAGATTGAGTGCCTCCGAACCCAGACTGCCGCCCTGGCAGCAGGTTGTGAGCAGTAGAAATCCGCCTGGCTTGAGGAATGCTGCGATGTGTTGCAGCAACGCAACGCGATCTTCAACCGGAAAGTAATAAATGTTGTTGTATAGCGTCGCGATGTCGAAGCGTTCGCCATGAGCCCTGCTGCGAATGTCGCCGTCCTCAACCGTGACGCGATCACCGAGACCCCATTCGCGCAGGTTCGCACGCGCTGCCTTGACCACCTCGGGCTGAAGTTCCACGCCGAGTGCTGTGAGAGACCGGTTTGTGTCGGCGGCATGCTTCAGATAGATGCCCGAACCGCATCCGATTTCGAGCAGACGGACTGTGCCGCTCTTCGGAAATATGCGGCGGATAACTTCAACCTGGAATGCCTCGAGAATGCGGGAAGATCGAGCGATCAGTTCCCCGTCCTGGTCGGCAAGGGTAAAAAGACTGCCATTTCGGATCTTTGGAATCGTTCCGGCAATCAGCCTGTGATGCAGCCCGGCAATCTCCTGCACCAACGCCAGCGCGGCATCGTTCTCGGGCTGTGCCAGCGCCTTGGCAAGTCCTCGAAGCTCATAGCCGCGAGACCCGAGATGGAGCAGTCGCAGCCGAATACCCATTTTCAGCCACGCTTCCAGTGCCTCCCTGCCTTGCCCTCGAGCCGTGAAGAACTCAACCAGAGAGTCAAATGTCATCGGGCCGCCGGCAAGGCGTGCCAGTAGACCGCTCTCTCCCGCGGCAGCGACAAACGTGAGTCTGTAGAAGCTCTTCAGGCCAGCGCCGATGCTGAGGAGCGGCTTGAGCCTGCCGTTCCGCTGAAGGTCGAGAAATGGCTTAAGAGACATCGGCCACTATTATCCGGTATCCGCTCAGGCTGGGAAACCTTGGCCCATCTACCTCTGCAGGATGAAGATCTCGATGAGAAAGGCCGCAATAAACGGAAGCTTCAAACCAATCGAGCGGTTCAGATGTGACCGCGATCTGGGAGCTAAGTCCTCAGCAGTCGCCCACGAGCAATCTCCAGCCGAATCTCGTACAAACTGTCGAAAATCGCTCGCGGTCTCGCGTCGATGCCGCAAAAGCATCGTCCGTCAATTGCCGACGCAACTTTTGCTCTTGGAACGCAAAGTAAAATCTACCTGCAAGTGTAGCGACATACAGGATTATTTTCACAGCGAGCAAATATTGCGTTTTCAGTCGATTCCTCGGACTGCATCGCACTTTAGCTTACAGAAAGCCACTAAAACTCGCTTCGCTCAACACCTTCAAGGATTGGCGCCCTTGCCAGCGTCGGCCCGGTGCTTGATACCATCCCGCACATGAACAAGGTCTCCCCATTCCTCTGGTTCAATGACAACGCTGAAGAAGCCGCTGATTTTTACCTGAAAGTCTTCCCCCATGCGCGCAAGGTCGCAGAGCTCCGATCCAAGGGTGTTGGCCCATGGCCCGTAGGCAAAATTGCTACCGTCACCATCGAATTGGAAGGCCAGGAAATGGTCTTCCTCAATGGAGGCCCGACCTATGAACTTAATCCTGCTTTCTCCTACTTCGTAAGCTGCGACTCTCAGGAAGAGATCGACAAGTACTGGAACGCCCTTCTTGAAGGTGGTAAGCCCATGGCCTGCGGATGGCTCACCGACCGTTTCGGACTGTGCTGGCAGATTGTCCCGCGTAATATCGGCGAATTGATCAGCCATCCCAAAGCAATGTCCGCCATGATGGGCATGATCAAGATGGATCTCGCAACGCTCGAAGCTGCCGCCAAAGAAGACTGACGTCTTGACTGGCTCGAGGTCGTAGACCTCGAGCTGGAGTTCTAAGCTTCGTGTAGCGTTTCAATGGGACTGATGCGAACTGCGCGCCAGAGTGGCATCGCTGCGGCTGCCGTGATCATCGGAAGCGCTGCGATGGCAGCAAAGCATAAAACGATGGGATCGTGAGCAGTGATGCCAAAAACCATGCTGCCCACCCATCGCGACGCGAAGAAGCTGCCTGCAATTCCTATTGCAAGACCGAGTGCTCCGAGCACCGCGACCTGTCTTCCAGTGCGGCGAAGAATAGCTGAAACTCCAGCCCCCATAGCGATGCGAATAGCGATCTCCTGTTTGCGGCTTCGCACCCAGAAGTTGAGAACTCCATAGCAACCGATTGCCGCGAGGAGTACCGCTATGCCAGCGAAGATGGCCAGCAACAAGGCGATAAACCGGCGTTGCTTCAGTGTTGCTCCGAGCCTTTCGTCGAAAGGCTTCAGTGATTGAATAGGAACATCGCTGTCGATGGAGGCGAGTGTCTTTGCCACTGATGAGATCACAGACGCTGTATCGCCAAGCGTGCGGATAGCAAGCACCATTCCGGAACTCGCCCGTTGCTCTGAGGGGAAATAGATCTCCGGTAACGGCGGGCTGTCGAGTCCCAACTGTGGCACATTCGCTACGACGCCCACAATCTCGAGAACGGGCCCTTTCATGTAAGGTCCGCCGAGCTTGATGTGCTGACCGATGGCTGAGCGAGCGTCCTTCCACCACGCATGCGCAAGCTCCTGATTGATGACCGCCACCGGAGGGCTCGCTGCACGATTATCGCTTGAGGGCGCACGGCCCGCTATAAGGCGCATTCGCATTGTTGAGAAGTATTGTGGGTCCGCCATGTTGAGAAGCGTCAGTGGAACATCGTCGCGACTCGGCGCCGGCTTTTCCGCAATGGAATACCACCAGTCGCCACAGTCGCCGGCGGCAGGAGGACAGTTCACGATCCCAACTGATTCGACTCCAGGCTTCGTCCGGAGCTGATCCTCCAGACGGTTGTAGAATGCGAGAATGGCTGGATCAGTCTCATATCGCCCTGAGGGCAATTGCAGCTCAAGCGCGAGGAGATGGCCGGAGTCAAAGCCGGGGTTCACCGTCTCGGCAAGCCAAAGACTCCGCAAGAGGATGCCGGACGTGAAGAGCAGGACGACTGCCATCGCAATTTCGGCAACGACCAGACTTCCGCGAATCACATGTCCAATGCGATTGCTGCCTGAACCTGTACCGCCTTCCTTGAGCAGGATGGACATGTTGATGCGACCAGAGCTGAAGATTGGCGCAAGAGCACAGATCAGTCCTACTGCTAACGTAAGAATCCCGGCAAAGATCATTACGGGTAGATTCAACGAAGCCTCAGAGAGGCGAGGAATTCCGCTGGGAGCGAGATTCGTTAGCAGTTTTAGACCTGCGCGCGCGAGCAATACCCCGGCGCTTCCGCCGATAGCCGTGATCAACAACGTCTCAGTGACGAGTTGGCGTGCGAGGCGCCCTCGGCCCGCTCCAATCGCTGTGCGGACTGCCATCTCTCTGGCACGCGTCGTCATGCGAATAAGAAGGAGGCTGGCAATGTTTGCGCACGCGAGGAAAAGAACCAGACCAACGGAGCCCATCAGCATGGCAAAGACGTTGTTCAGACCATCCGTGAGCTCGCTGGCAAGAAACTGGGCGTAGACACGGTGGTCGTCTTCAGGACCGGGGTCAGCTTTCGCAAGGCGGGCGAGGATCGTGTTCAGGTCTGATCGTGCCTGTGCAAGCGTTACTCCCGGCTTGAGAAGACCGAGAAGGCGAAGAGAACCATGAGCGTCGCGCTTCGCGGCCTGTGCGGCACTCGGCCGCAACGGAAGGTAATAATCAACTGGACGAGGGAAGAAGCCGGGATCTCTTGCGAGGACGCCGACGACCTCGTACGCCGAACCATTCAGGGTGATGCTCTTGCCAATCACCTGCGGATCCGAGGAAAGGAACCTGGACCAGAAGGTATCCGAGACAACCACCGTCGCGGGCGATTGCACGCTGTCATCCGCCTCCAGGAAGAGCCGCCCCAGTGTAGGGTGCGAACCAGTCAGTTGAAAGAACTCGCTCGTTACTAGGGCCGCGTGAGTAAGTACGGCTTGTCCGTGTCCAGTGAGCGTAAGGTCAGCGTTCTGGAAGCCTGCCATGGCGTCGAACGAGCGATTCTCTGTTCGCCAGTGCTGGAAGTTTAGCCATGTGACACTGATGCCGGTAGCCTTTGCATTCGACTCGCCGAGCCAGATAAGGCGTTCACCGTACGGGTACGGCAGGGGCTTCAAAAGCACTGCGTAGACGGTGCTGAAAATTGCAGTGTTAGCGCCAATTCCGACCGCCAGGGTCAGAATGACGACCAAGGAGAACGCCGGCGTCCGGAAAACTCCGCGCAGCGCATAGTGAAGGTCCTGAACCAGCGATTCCAGGCTCGGGAATTGCCATGATTCCACCGTTCTCTCGCGCACCGAATTCGCGTTTCCGAATTCGCGCCGGGCGGCCGTCTGGGCTTCGTCCGGAGCCATTCCCATCTCCAGATTCTCCTCAATCAGAAACTGGAGGTGCGACTCCATCTCCTCATCGAGCTCGGACGCGAGAGTCCGCCGCCTGCCGAATATGTTTTGCACCTTCGACCACCACGCCTGCATGACCTATCCCTCCGGAGCCAGGATTTTTGCCATGGCCACGGCAAACCGCTGCCACTTCGATGTTGCCCTGAGAAGCTCCTTGCGGCCCGCGGCAGTAAGGCTGTAGTAGCGGGCACGGCGGCCGTTTGGTGAGGTCTTCCATTGCCCTGCGATCCACTTCCGCTGAAGCAGTCGCTGGATTGCGGGATACAGTGAACCGTTGTCTACAAGAAACTCGCTGTCGGATTGCTGCTGCAGGAATAGAGAGATCCCGTATGCATGGTTGGCCTGAAGTTTGAGGCAGCGAAGGATCAGAACCTCGAGGGTACCCTGAAGCATTTCGAGTCTGTCATCTTCAGGTAGATCGCCTACGGTAGACATACTATGTATGTACCCCGCACCTGGAAGTCCTGTCAACTGCCTTACACAGATCTACACTTCAGGAGCGCTTTTCCCGGAGTTTCTGATCAGCTTGCATGCGGATGAGAATCACGCCAGCCATGAGCGTGACCATCTCGAGTCCGCTAAGCCCGAAGCGCGCGATGATGCCGGCCACGATAACAACGAAAGCTCCCGTGGGTCCACCGATCGGAGTTCTTGATCCACCGAGAGCCGAAATGAGGAACCCTGCCACGACGACCGTGTAGAGGCCAGCCTGCGGCGTAACCCCAAACGCAATGCCAAACGCCATCGCGAGCGGTAGAGCGACCAGACCGACCGTGATGCCGGCGAGAAGGTCATGCAGGAACATTTGTGCGGAGTACTGGCGGAGAGATGCAACCAGCTTGGGCAGGTTCGGACTACTGAGAGACATCGGTCGTGCTTTTTTGCAGGAGTGTTGTCTATATTCTAGGTCGAGATCGATGCGGAGATGAGCGGAATTCGCGACTGGGCAGCGCTGGAGTAACGTGTTTCAGATGAGATGTTTCACGTACATCACGGCCGGACGGTTGCGGGCGTAAAAGTCTTCGACCCGACCACTGTTCTGGTAGCCAAGACGCTCGTAGAGACGGATGGCGGATGCATTCTCCATATCCACGTGGAGCCATATGGCGACAGCGCGCTCAGCGTTGGCAGAACCTTCAAGCCTACGGAGGAGTTCTGCGCCCACGCCTAATTTGCGGAACTCCGGCAAGACCTCAATAGTCGCAATGTAGGCGATTACGCCATTGCCTTGCTGAGACCATTCGACGATCGCGAAGCCTTTCATCGCCTGATCCTCTTCTGCGATCCAGGTTGCGGAGTTGGCGGAAGAGATAAGCTGGCGCATGTAGCGGCGCGCGAAGCGATACGGAGGCTGAAAACAGACCTCTTCGATTGCATAGAGATCATGGAAGTCTGCGGGCTCGAAGAGTCGGTAATGCATCGGCGGCGGGGGCTGGGGAACCGCAATGTGAAGTGTGGAGTGGTTGATCGATCCCGTGCTTGGTATCCCAGGTCTCAAAGAGTCGAGACCAGGGATACCAAGATCGAGCAAAACAGAGAGACAAACGCCTACACCTTGGATTCGAGGTCTCTGATCACATCGAAGAAGCGCTGATCGAGACGCCGATTGGTAGCGATGGCTTCCTTGATCGTGATGTCGGTGACGTCGAGTCCCTTGAGAACGGCGATCCGCCCCCACTTCTTTTCGTGCACCATGTCGATAGCGTGCAGTCCGTAACGCTGTCCGAGCAAACGATCGTAAGCCGTTGGCACTCCACCGCGCTGTGTGTGTCCCAGATTGACGGAGCGGGTTTCAAATCCAGTCTTCTTCTCGATCAGGCCAGCAAGTGCTTCACCGATACCGGAGAGGCGCGCGTGTCCGAACGAGTCGACTTCCTTCGATCCGACAACCTGACCCACTTCAGGCAGATGGCAGCCCTCGGCGACGACGACGATACCGTAGTGCTTGCCGTGATCGTAGTTGTACTTGAGCAGTGCGCATACGTGATCGATGTCGATTTCCTGCTCAGGCACAAGAACAACGTGTGCGCCGCCCGCTATTCCAGAGGCGTAGGCGATCCAGCCGGCATCGCGGCCCATCACTTCGCAGACGATGACGCGATTGTGGGAGTCGGCGGTTGTGTGGAGGCGATCGATCGCCTCAGTGGCAATCATCACGGCGGTATCGAAGCCGAAGGTTTGATCGGTGCCGTTGATATCGTTGTCGATTGTCTTGGGAACGCCGACCGCATTGATTCCGTTGTCCGCCAGATAGAGCGTGACGGATTGCGTGTCATCGCCGCCAAGAGCGATGAGCGCGTCGATCTTGTTCTGCTTTAGGACTTCCTGCACCTTCTCGATCCCACCAGGGATCTTCTTCACATTCGTGCGCGACGAGTGAAGGATGGTTCCGCCCTTTAGCTGGATGCCATCGATGTTTTCGAGCGTGAGCGGGATGAACTGATTGTCGAGGACGCCGCGCCATCCGTTGAGGAAACCGATGAATTCGTCGCCGTAGGTCTGAATTCCTTTGCGCACCGCCGCATATATGACAGCATTCAAGCCGGGGCAGTCGCCGCCGCCGGTCAAAAGTGCAACTCGCATCGTCTATTTCTCCTGATCGAAATCGGCAACGCCAAAAATCAGCGCGTCCGGAAGTGCCTGAGTAGCTGGTCGCGCGTAATATAGCGATGCGACACGCAAACCAGCCGGTGGTCGCGGTGCTCCGCTGTGACGCTCTCGACGCCATAAACAGTATATGCGCGCCTGTAAAGCCGAATCGTGACAAAGCTCACTCCGACGAACGATCGCCATGATCATCGCCTTTACAACTAAAAGGCTGAGGCATCCGCGCTCGTGATTGAATAGGTACATATGCCAATGCCGGGAACTGGAGCTCTGATCCTGCTCGCTTTCGCGAGCCTCGTGGTCATCTTGCTCCTCGTCTTTCTCCAGTTGACACGGCTCGGTTTCATCGTTCGGTCAACCATTCCAGACCGCCCTCGACGCCGGATGTTCATCGCGTCAGTTTCGTTTTTGTTCACGTTCGCGGGGGTGCGGCTGATAGTGAGTCTCGTGATCCACAATCACGGGCCGTTTGGGTGGGTGATGGTGCGGGGACATCACATTCATCACCTGGTCTGGGGCATTCTGATTCTGCTTCTGGTCGGTTATGGATGGTTGCTGGACCTTGGGCGGAGTCACTCTCCTATGTCGATCTTCTTGAGCAGGCTCATGGCCGTTAGCTACGGCGCGGGGGCAGCCCTGACGCTTGATGAGTTTGCTCTTTGGCTGAATCTCGACCCTAACGACTATTGGTCGCGAGAAGGGCGTATCAGCATCGACGCTGTGATTCTATTCGGCAGCATTCTGGCGGTGGGCGCGTGGGGAGCTCCCTTTTTTCGCGGGCTGCAAATGATGTGGAGCAAGCGGCCTGTATTCCGGCGGGATACGGGAAACGGCGAGTCCGCTATTCGGCGCGTGCGGTTGCTTCGTCCGCGTAAAGCTCGGCGATCTCCGCCGCATATTTCTCGTTGATCACGCGACGCTTCAGCTTCATGGACGGTGTGAGCTCTCCCGAGTCCTGCGACCATTCGTCGGCCACGAGTCGAAATCGCTTGATCGTCTCGAAATTTGCAAGACCAGAATTTGCCTCGCGGACCACTTCGGCATATAGCGCGACGACACGGCTGTCGGCAACCAGAGCTTTTCGATCCAGCGCTTCGAGACCCGCATGCTTCGCCCAACTCTCGAGAGCGGAGAAGTTTGGCGAGATCAGCGCGCAGATAAATTTGTGCCGGTCACCTACCAGCGCCACCTGACCCGCCAGGACGGAGTTCTTCACCTTGTTTTCGATAGGCTGCGGGGCGACCAGTTTTCCGCCGGAGGTCTTGAGCAATTCTTTCTTGCGGTCAGTAATGAAAAGGAAGCCATCTCCATCGATGTGTGCGATGTCTCCTGTGCGGAACCACCCTCCACTGTCAAAGCACTCGGCGTTAGCCGATGGCTTGTTCCAATAGCCACTAAAGATGGATGGCCCTCGCACAAGAAGCTCACCGTCGTCAGCCAGCTTGAGTTCGATATTCGGAAGCGGCTTACCTACGGCTCCCATTCGCTGAACCACTGGATTGTTTAGCGCGATTACCGGTGAGGTCTCAGTAAGACCGTACCCTTCCCATACGGCGATGCCTGCGGATGCGAACCATTTCGCGGTATCGATGCCGAGTGGAGCGCCGCCGGATACCCATACCCGCACGCGTCCGCCAAATGCCTCGCGAACCTTTGCGTAAATGAGCTTGTTTGCCAGCTTCCAAGCTACCGATGATGGCTGTCGACCTCTGTAGACGGTATCGCTATGATGAGACCCGGTCCTGAGAGCCCAAGCGAGCATTCGCTTCTTGATCGGCGAGACTGATGATTTCTGTTCAACGGCCTGGCGGATCTTTTCGTAGACCCGCGGCACCCCTACAAAGACCGTGGGCCGCACCTCTTTCATCGCCTGAGGCAATCTCTCGAAATTTGAACAATAGATGACCTGTGCGCCGTGACCATACATTACGTAGTCCAGAGCACGCGCAGTGATATGCGAGAGGGGCAGGAAAGAGATGCACGCATCTGTCTCGTTGAAGGCGTAGCCATTGACCGCGAGATTCTGATTCGACGCGATATTGCCATGAGTGAGCATGACACCCTTGGGCTCGCCCGTCGTCCCAGAGGTGTAGATCAATGTCGCAAGATCGCTTGGCTGAACGGACTGGATGAGCGCATCGAAAACCGGGTCGCGATAAGTCCCGGCGTCGTCCGCTCCCGCGAGTGCCTTGCTGAATGCGATGGCACCGTCGGGTTGGCCCGGATCCATCATGAGGATGTGCTCAAGCTGCGTATGGGAGCGAACGGCATTGAGCTTGTCAAATTGCTGTCGCGTGGAGACGATTGCGATACGGCAGCCGGCGTCGGCGAGAAGCACAGCGATCTGGTCGCCGGTCAATGTGGGGTAGACAGGGACGTTCACAGCCCCGATGCACAGAATTGCGAAGTCAGTGACAACCCATTCCCATCGATTCTCCGAGATCAGGGCGATTCGATCACCCTTCTTCGCCCCCCAACCGAGAAACGTTTCTGCAAGTTGGTGGACCCGGCTATAGATCTGGTCTGAGGACAGGGGCTGCCAATTGTTGAATTCGTCCTGCCAAAGAATTGCGCGCGGATTCCGGGCCGCAGCGACACGCAGAAAGAGGTCGTTGATAGTCGAAAGCGGGGCTGGCGTCATCGGTGATCAGGGCATTGAGGGGGTTGAAATGGAACCAAGGCTGAGTGTAACAGCGCTGAAGCAACTATTGCCTGGATTGCCAACACAGCCGCTCGACGGAACTCGCACATAAAACAGAAGCTAGCGCAAGTTCTCGGGGCGAAACTTCGGTTTTACCAGAACCCGTTTCGACACCCGGGGGGCCGGTTTTTCTGGGGTAAGATCGAGCCAGCCAAAGCTCCACTCTTGCCACGCCATGGACACGCGCACTGCAACTTTGCCTCCCGGCGAGCCCGATCCGGCTCTCCTCGCGAAGCTTTCCGTGCTGCAGCAGGCCTGTTTAGGAGTAGTCGCGGTAATTGCCCTCACCGTATTCGGAGCCTGGCTTTTCCCGCAATTCGCCGCATTTCTTCCCGTGGTGATGACGCGGATGAGCATTCCCATGGCATTGACGGTGCTTCTATGCGCACTGAGCCTGGCACTCTCGGAGAATGGAAGCCACCTGTCCCTGCCCATCGCAGGAAAGTACATCGCGGCTCAGGCAGGAATTCTGGCAATCCTGATTCTGCTGGAGTCGATGTACCGCCAGTTCCCTGCAGTCGACAACCTTCTTGAGGCGGATCGGGCGCCGGGAAACCTTGGCGGATTGCCTGTGCACTCTCCGGCAGCGTTTGCCCTGTTGAGCATGGCAATGATGATGGTGAGCAGTAGGAATGTGATCCTGCGGCGCATTGCGGATGGGCTGGTCCCGATGGTCTGTCTCACGGGATTGATCCTGCTCAGCGAAAACCTGTTTGGCACTTTCGGTCTTGTGCGACTCTCGGCAGACAACATGATTTCCCCGCTTCTGCTCGTCTGCCTGGTCATGCTGACCTGGGTTGTCGCGATGAGGCAAACCGAGAATGGCGTATGGTCCATTTTCGTCGGCGCGGGGATTGGAAGCAGAATCGCTCGCGGCTTTGCGCCCGTTCTGCTGGTCATTCCCTTCCTGATCGAAGTGGCTCGGACGCGGATAGTGCTCAGAGAACTGGTGCCCGAGCAGTATGGCGCCGCCATTCTCACGTCGCTCGCTGCCGGCCTGTCTATGGTTCTTCTGCTGGTACTGGTATGGCGCATCAACACGATGGAAAAGGAGATTCACGACCTGACCTTGAGGGACGAGTTGACGGGTCTCTACAACATGCGCGGGTTTTACCTGCTGGGAGAACAAACCCTGCGCCTGGCTCAGAGGGCGGAGTTGCCATTCTCAGTGCTCTTTATCGATCTCGACGGACTGAAAAAGATCAACGATGACCTCGGCCACAATATGGGTTCCGCGTATCTGGCAGAAACCGGCGAACTGGTAATGAACTGCTTCCGCGAGACCGATGTGAAGGGACGCTTTGGTGGGGATGAATTTGTAGTAGCCGGCCAGTTCAGTGTAGTGGGAATGGAATTGGCTGCTACCCGACTGAAATCAATGACAGAAGCACACAACGAAAAGAATCCGAGAAAGTATCCACTGAGCCTGAGCGTTGGGTTTGTGACGCTGGATCATCCCTCCAATGAAAGTCTCAAAGAGCTGGTGCGCCGTGCGGACGAGATGATGTATCGCGAAAAGCGCAGCAAAAAGGCGGCGCGCGCATGAATCGCAAAGAAGACAAAGTCCCGGAGTCTCTCACTGTTCTACCCGACCCAAAGCTATTTCGAATTGCACGGTGGGCCCAGGTAGTTTCTCTGGGAGTAGCGGCAGCCGCAATTGTCTTCCATTTGTTGCCACTGTTTGGCCTGTTTGGTGTTGCTGAGTCTGCGCGTTCGAGCCTGCCGCTTGTACTTACGGGCCTGGTGTGCGCCATCAGACTAGGTCTTTCTGGGCCGGACATTTCCGGAACTCTGGTCGTTTATGTAGTTCGCATCGCAAGGGTGCTGGGGGTCTTTGGTGGTGCCGTGATTCTCTTCTGGATGCGGGCCCTGGCCAATCCCAGCAATCCGATGCATCCATTGGCACCGCCGGCAAGGATCGCATTCGGATTTGTAGTTCTCTCGATTGCGGTGTTGTTGGTCGACTACGCCAACTGGCTGATGAACCGGATCGTCGATGTCCTGGTATGCGTTCTCTGCCTTCTGGCAGTCCTGGTGGCAGCCGATTACTTCTATGGTCGCTTTGGCGTATTCGGTTCAAGCATGGGCACGCATTCGACAGGTTCCCTCATTCTCTGTCTAGTTGCGCTGACAGCAGCTGTCGCACTGCGGCAGGCAGAACACGGCGTACTTTCTGTCTTCCTGGGCATCGGCTCCGGTAGCAAGCTTGCACGAATCTTTGCTCCGATCCTGCTCGTCATCTCATTCGCGTGGGAGGCCCTGAACGCCCGCATACACCAGCAATTTGCGGCTGGATTGCTTGCAGCCGCGGCAGTGGCTGTCTTCACAGGTCTCCTGCTGCTGTTCGCTTGGCGCATCAGCCGCATGGAGAACGAGATTCACGAGTTGATTCTCCGCGACGAAGCAACGCGCCTCTATAACAGTCGCGGATTTCAGCTGCTGGCGGAACATGCATTACAGCTGGCGAAGAGAAACCGCGTACCCTTCTCCATCCTCTATATCGAGATGGAGAATCTCGCTCAGATCCATCAGGAACACGGCGCACAGGCTGCGGCCGCCTCGCTGGCGGAGGCGGGTGAGCTTCTTCGCGCCACCTTCCGCGAATCGGACATCAAAGGCAGAATCGGAACTGGTGACTTTGCGGTTGCGGGACAGTTCGATCGGACCGGAATCTCAGTGGCCGCGTTGAGACTGGAGTTTGCCACTGCCGCAAGGACCTCGAAGACACAGGGACCTCGTCCTCTAAAGCTCAGCATGGGCCACGTGACCACGCTCGACTCTACCGATCAAGAGAGTCTGCAGGAACTGATTGATCGCGCAGGACAGCTGAAGAATCGAATGGGCGTACAGATGAGCGAGTTGACGGTGAACTGAAGCTCTAGTCGGCGACTCGACCCGCTACAAGTAAAGTTGCCTCGGCCATTGCTTGACCGGGAGTTTGCGCCTGATCAGCATCCGCTTCCATTCCATATAGAACACTGGATAAAGACAGCAAGAATTGAGCCATGCCCAGTTCCAGCCATCCTTTCCGAAAAGCATTAAGACTCCACCTATCAGCACAGTCCATTTGATTACGCGATAGACACGTCCGCGCACGGTCGAGTAGATCGGAAAAAACGGTGGCACGAAAAAAGTGGCCATCAACACACCGAAAAGAATCAGCGCTCGTGCAAGAACGATCTGATGCATGGCCAGAAAGATCACAGACAGCAACAGAAGAGTACCCGGCGCAGAGAGCAGCGTCCATTTCAGCCATTTGTTCGAGCAGATCATGCGCGATTCAGCGTTGGACTGGCGCAGGACCTTCGCTTCGGAGGAAGTCAAAAGCACCTTGCGATACTGCCGATTCGCGACGCAGGGATCACCAAGGGCTTGCACAGCAACCGAGTCGGCTTGTTGCGGTTCGATTCCGCTGTTCAGCGCGTCCAGGCGAGCTGCTTCGTAATGCTCCTGAATCTCGCACCGAACTGTATCGGCCGACTCCTTCGATAGGTGTCTGACTGCCTGATTCAACCAACTGTCCAGAGTTGCCATCGTTATGCCTCCCCCAGGATCATGCTGACTGCTCGCGAGAGTTGCTGCCACTCAGCACGGTCGTCTCTCAGCACTTTGAGGCCTGCTGGTGTAATGCGGTAGTACCGGCGCGTGCGCCCGCTCTCAACGCCTTCAAAGGATTCAACTGAACCCTCGTTTTCCAGCTTGTGCAGAGCGGGATAGAGCGTGCCCTCTTTGAAGTCGAGAAGGCCGTCTGAGCTTTGCTTGATCTTCTGGGCGATGCGATATCCGTGGCTCGATTCCTCAGCCAGAACCTCAAGAATGAGCGTTGGAAGTGTGCCCTTCAAGTTCATACATCGGTATTCTATGCATCGGAATTACATTTATCAAGCCATGAGGGCCCCTTACGATCCAGCTTCTCCGCCCAGCCTCGGTCTGGGGCGGAAATTATGCCTGAGGCTTTGGGGTGAGCCGAACGAATTTACTCGACTCCGAAGCCCAGTTCGCGAGAAGCCATTGCGCGCGAGTACTTGCAGTCTTCTGGGCATGCAGAGCTACAAGTTCGCAAATAGCTGTACGGGGTTCCTCATCAAGCTGATTCCAGGTTTCCGGCTGCAGGAAAGCGTTGTGGTAGCGGCTATTGCCGAGGAAGTCGCCGTCCTCGTCGAAGACCCAGGCGATACCTCCAGTCATGCCGGCTCCGAAGTTGATTCCGGTCCTGCCGAGTACTACCGCCAGGCCACCGGTCATGTATTCGCAGGCATGGTCACCGACGCCCTCCACGATTGCCCGAGCTCCCGAATTGCGAACCGCAAAACGCTCCCCTGCGCGTCCGGCTGCGAACAGCGAACCGCTCGTCGCACCATATAGCGCCACGTTGCCGAGGAGGGTGTGTGCCTCACTCTGCTGTGCAATGCGGCCGCGACCACGAAGGATGAGTTCGCCGCCGCACAGGCCCTTGCCGACAAAGTCGTTTGCGAGGCCCTCAAGAGAAAGTGTCATTCCGCCCGTCGCGAAGGCACCGAAAGACTGACCAGCAGTTCCATGCAGGTTGAAGGTAAGCTGCGAGCCTGCGACACCTGGATTGTCAGTTCGATGTTGAGCGATCTGTGCCGCGAGTCGTGCACCGAGCGTGCGGTCTTCGTTGGTAATCCTGGATTCAAGCGAGAACGGCACACGCGATTCAAATGCTGCCAGTGCCGGACCAACCCAGGCATCGTCAAGAGGTGGATGAACCTCCGGACGGTCGTTGCGCTTCCCTTCCCACCGAACTGCTCCGCCAGTCTCAGCCGCGACCGCCGCCGCGGCAAGAACAGGCTTCAGGTCGAGGTTCGCATCGAATCTTACCTGTTGAAGCAGGTCGGTTCGCCCGACAGCCTCTTGAAGCGACGGCAGCCCGAGTTTCGCCAAAAGCTGACGAACTTCTTCTGCTAGTTCGTTGCAGAATCGAACAACATGTTCCGGCTTGCCGCGAAATTTTGCTCGAAGGTCGGGCCGTTGCGTTGCAATCCCTGTAGGACAGGTATTCAGGTGGCACTGCCGCGCCATGTCGCAGCCAAGTGCAACCAACACGGCTGTGCCAAAGGCGTACTCGTCAGCCCCGAGAAGGGCGGCGATGACAATGTCGCGCGCAGTGCGGAGACCGCCATCCGTACGAAGACGGACGCGGCCGCGAAGTCCGTTGTGAATGAGAACCTGCTGCGCCTCAGCCAGGCCAAGTTCCCAGGGATTGCCGGCGTACTTGATGCTCGACAGTGGCGATGCTCCGGTGCCACCCGAATGCCCCGCGATAACGATGTAGTCCGCGTAGGCCTTGGCAACACCCGCCGCAATAGTCCCAATACCACACCCGGAGACCAGCTTCACGCCGACAGCAGCGCGAGGGTTAGCACGTTTCAAATCCCAGATCAGTTGCGCCAGATCCTCAATCGAGTAGATATCGTGATGTGGCGGCGGCGAGATGAGCTGCATGCCGGTCTGAGCATGCCGCAGTCGAGCGATGAGCTCCGTCACTTTGTGGCCTGGGAGCTGACCGCCCTCGCCTGGCTTCGCACCTTGGGCGACTTTTATCTCGAGTTCTTCGGCGTGCGCCAGATACTCGGCTGTCACTCCGAAGCGAGCGCTCGCCACCTGCTTGATCTTATTGTTCAGCAGCGAAGGCACACCGTTGACAGGTGTGTAGACTGCTGGATCTTCCCCGCCTTCGCCGGTGTTTGAGCGGCCGCCGAGAATGTTCATCGCTTCAGTGATGGTCTGGTGTGCCTCGGGAGAGAGCGAACCAAAGGACATGGCGCTGGCGATGAAGGTTCGGGTTATGGTGTCGATCGGCGCAACTCTAGCTAGCTCGACTTGGGGACCGGCCGGGCGGATTTCAAGCAGGTCGCGGAGATTGGCAGGTTGAGGCTCAACGGCCTGTGCGGAGAATGTTGCAAATGGCGCAAGAGCAAGCGCAATTCCCTGCTTGGTCGACCCGACAACCGTTTGCAGAGCGCGAACCGTCATGGGCTGCCAGCCATGCGATTCGGCTTCGTCGGCTTTGCGGAATCGCACGAAGCCGTAGTCTGGAAGTTCGCGACTTGCTGCGGGAGCCGGAACCGCGGGGACTTTGTCTGGCTCCGCATCAACGACGGGTTCGGCTTTCCAAAGCTGGCGAACGTAGCTCTCGATTTCGCTAAAGCCGATCCCACCGATCGGCGCAGGAACTCCGGCAAAGCACTTGTCAACGACGTGCTGCGAAATGCCGATCGCGTCGAAAAGGTGTGCGCCGCGATAGCTGTCGACCACGCTGATTCCCATCTTGGACATTACCTTGGCGAGACCAAGTTCAAGGGCACGCAACAGGTTTTCTTCACCGTGCTCAGGATCGATATTGCGGGCCGTCTCAAGGGCAAGCCAGGGACAGACTGCTCCCACGCCCAGACCGAGAAGAACTGCCACATGATGAATCTCTCGAGCGTCCGCAGCCTCAACCGCAATTCCAACCTCCGCGCGAACTCCGGCTTTCGTCAGCGCCAGGTGCACCGCCCCGGCAGCCATTGCCATCGGCACCGGAATAGCTCTCGCGTCCGCACCACGATCGGAGAGGATCAGCAGCGATGCGCCTTCACGAACGAGCTCGATCGCGCGTTCAGTCAGAATGTCGACCGCCACCTCAAGGGTCGACTCAGGGGAGTAGAGGCAATGCAGGATGGCGTGAGGCAACTTCCCTGCTTGATTATGATGTCCTACTACCAGCGCGTGCATCTGGCCCAATGAAAGGATGGGGGAGCGAAGCGAGAGACCCGGGAGGGGTTCACGGAGCTCCAGAATGTGCGGCCATGGACCAAGGCGCGTATGCATTTGAAAAACAACGTTCTCGCGCAGCGGGTCAATCGGCGGATTGGTGACCTGAGCGAATCGCTGCCGGAAGAATGCATAGAGCGGGCGGGGCGCACGTGCGAGAGGCGCGATTGAGGTGTCGTCGCCCATTGACCATACTGCGTCTTTGCCGTCGCTGGCCATGGGCTGCAGGATCATTCTCACGTCTTCACGCGTGTAGCCGAACCGATGCTGAAGGCGGTTCAACTCAGCAGGTTCGAGCGGTGCAGGCGCTTCGATTGAGTCCTGCAAAGGGACGTCTTCGCGGACGAGGTCCTGGTACTGGCGCTTTGCATCGTAGATGCGAAGAATCTCTTCGTTCTCAAAGAATCGGTGATAGTCGAGATCCGCAACGATCATCTGGCCCGGTCCGAGACGTCCGCTATGGATGACGTGATCAGGGTCCATATCGACGAGGCCGGCTTCGGAGCCAGCTACGACGAGACCCGTATCGTCAAGAGCAAAGCGGCAGGGACGCAGACCGTTCCGATCAAGGATGGCTCCAACCTGGTGACCGTCAGTGAATGCAAGCGCGGCGGGTCCATCCCACGGCTCGACGATGTCTCCACTGTATTGGAGGAACGACGAGGAGTTGCCCGGATTCGCTGGGGGAACAACCATGCGGACCGCTTCGCCGACGGTACGGCCGCTGTGCGAAAGAAGTTCCACAATCTCATCGAGAGACGTTGAGTCTGATCCGCCCTGCGTCAGGATCGGGTACATGTCCAGCGGAAGTGTGGCCGCGCGAGCTTCCATGCGGGCCCGATTGCCCCAGATGGTGTTGATCTCCCCGTTGTGTGCCAGACAACGAAAAGGCTGAGCACGATCCCACGAAGGCAACACATTGGTTGCGTATCGCTGATGGAACAATGCGAAGGGTGTTTTGAATTCGGGATCGGCCAGGTCCGGGTAAAAATCCGATAGCAGACGCCCGGCGCAAAGGGCTTTATAGATCATCGTCGTGGTAGAAATGCTGACGATGTAACCGGGCAGGCCCGATCGCTCAAATTGCTTGCGCGCCAGAAATAGTCGCCGATTAAAGAATTCGGAATCGTCCGTGGTCACAAGCAGTTGCCAGATTTCCGGACGCGAAGACTCGGCGATCTCGCCAAGCACCTCCGGCCGGACAGGAACGGATCGCCAGGAAAGCACCTCGATGTCCTGCTCGAAGAGGGCCGACTCGATCTCGGTGCGCTGCTCTGTATCGTCTTTTGGCAGAAACATCACAGCCACACCAAGCGGGCTGCTTTCATCGAGCCAGAGCCCGCACTGCCCAAGAAGCCACATCCGAGGGATTGCGGTTGTCACTCCAACGCCGTCAGAAGACTTGCCGTCAGCGGCAACGGCTCCGCGATGTTCGAGACGAGCTAACGCCGTGAGAGCGTGCTCGAGAATCTGGTGCGAGGGCTGAGCGGAGAGTTGGGCCACAAATCCAACACCGCAGGAATCAAAATCGAAGCGCGGATCGATGAGGCTTCCTTCAATGTAGGACGGCGCATTATGCGAGAGGTGTTGGGCGGCGTTGTTCTTCGGGCTGTATGTATGAGGAGATGAAAGCCGATTGGGGAAGCCCATAGTCAACTGTACGACCTTTGAATTTGGATTTTGAGAAGCGGCTCAAGGAGCGACTTAGAGCAAGAAGCGGAATGACCTCACGCGGCGCGTGGTGGCGCCGGGCGCCGGGCAAGTCGAGTTCGAGTTTGGGGTCGAATCGCGCGCATATTACCTTGGGTGATTCTGCCTGCCGGCGGTGGAAAACCTACTTGCATAGTTATACACTTTGTTTGTATATTTATGCAAGCGCGGCCGCCGCAAATGCGAGCCGCGTTTTGCTTTGCTGGAAAGAAAAATGAAGTTCCAAAGACACAATGCGATTCGAGAGCTCGTGGCTCACGCTCTGGTGGCAAACCAGGACGAGTTGCGCCGCAAGCTTCGCCGTCGCGGCTTCGAAGTCACGCAGGCGACGCTCTCGCGCGACATCCACGAGCTGCAGCTTACAAAGGGTCCGCATGGCTATTCCCTTCCCAATGGGAACGGGAACGGGCACAGCCAGGTCGACGACGGGCCGCCATCGGTCGCAGAGATTATGGAGAGCTTCGGACTCGATGTAAAGCATGCGATGAACCAGGTGATTCTGAGGACGACGATGGGAGGCGCACAGCCGATGGCTGCAGCACTCGATCGCGAACGGTGGGGCGAAGTCCTCGGAACAATCGCCGGCGATGACACCATTCTTGTGATCTGCCCGGATGTGAAGCGCGCCCATGAAGTTGAGTCGCGGCTGAGAAAGATGCTGGAGTCATGAGCAAGGCTTTGCAAACCGCTGTAATGGGAGTGACGGGATACGCCGGTGCGGAATTGGCTCGGCTCCTGCTGCATCATCCGCGCCTGAAGGGCACGCCGCCGGCTTTTGTTGGACGCGTCGACGAAAAGGACGCGGCGCGCGGGGGAGTTCCCCTGGAAGAGATTCACCCGCAGCTGGCAAATAACAACGGCAGCCGCTCGCTGAAGATGGAGCCTTTTTCGTGGAGGCTGTTGGCAGAACGCGGCGTCGACCTGCTCTTTCTCGCAACTCCGCATGAGCAGTCCCGTGAATGGGTACCGCAGGCGTTGGAGCATGGCTTGCGAGTAATCGACTTGAGCGGAGCCTGGCGCCTGACCGACGCGAAGAACCGTGCAGTGTATGGGTTTTCAGACGAAGGCTCGAATATCGCAGCGGCAACACAGGCACAGGCTGTCTACGGGATGCCCGAATTGCACCGGAAGGCGATTGGCGGAGCCAAGTTGGTGGCAAACCCCGGCTGCTACGCCACCTCGGTAATCCTTGCGGTGCGCCCGCTGATGGCTGCAGGGATCGTTGACCTGTCGCACGGGATAGTTGCCGATGCCAAGAGCGGGGTTAGCGGCGCCGGCAAGGCTCCGACCGCGAAGACGCACTACATGTATGCGGCAGACAATCTTTCGGCATATGGAGTTTTTGGCCACCGGCATACAGGTGAATTGCTCGAGCAGATCGGCATCGGCGACGGTGACATCGTGTTTACCCCTCACCTGCTGCCGATTCCTCGCGGCATCCTCTCGACAATCTACGCTCGATTCAAGGAAGCACAGACCCGTGAGCACGTAGCAAAACTCTATCGAGACTTTTTCGCAGGAAGCCCGATGGTGCGCCTGTACGACAGCTCGTTGCCGCAGATTCAATATTCGGTGCGCACCAATTTCGCCGATATCGGGTTTCAGCTATCCAACGATGGAAAGCGAGCGGTAATCGTGAGCTGTCTCGACAACTTGCTCAAAGGCGCATCGGGACAGGCTGTGCAGAACATGAACGTAATGCTCGGCTGGGGCGAGGCGGAGGGCCTGGCATGAAGTATGTAGTTAAACTCGGCGGAGCAGGGCTGGAAGTCCCGGAGTTGTTGCAGGGTTGCGTACGCGCGATTGCGGATCTGGTTCGCGACGGAAATCAAGTTGTTGTGGTCCACGGCGGCGGTATTCAGCTTACAAAAATGATGGAGCGGCTCGGCGCAAAGAGCGAGTTTGTGAATGGACTGCGTGTCACAGACGCCGAAACGCGAAACATAGCTTTGATGGTCTTCGCTGGAATGGTGAATAAAGGCCTCGTAGCCGCTCTCGGTGCGCTGGGTCAGCCCGCCGTTGGCATGACAGGCGGCGATGGCCTGCTCTTTCGCGCCAGGAAAAAGCGGACCGCGCCGGATCTGGGCTTCGTTGGCGAGATTGCAGCAAGCGATGCGCGCTGGATCGATGCCATCTGGAAGCTGAATGGAATTCCCGTAATTGCGCCTATTGCACTTGGTTTCGACGGCGAGTACTACAACGTGAACGGTGATGAGATGGCCGCCGCCTGCGCGGTTGCATGCCACGCCGATGCGCTGGTGTTTCTTACGGACGTTCCCGGAGTGAAGGGCGCCGATGGAAATGTACTTCGCTGGCTGAGCATCGACCAGATCGCAGAGATGGCCAAGAACGCGATCATCTCCGGCGGCATGCTTCCAAAGCTTGGAGCGTGTCGTGAAGCTCTTCTGAATGGAGTGAAGCGTGTGAGAATTTTGCCCGCCACTGCCGCCGGCGCGCTTCCCGACCTCTGCACCAGTCGTGTGGCGCATGGAACTGAAGTGATGGTGGCCTAACAGGTCGTAGATCGAAGCTGAGGAGCAACTGAATTGACGAAACTCGAACAAATTCGTGCGGCAGAGTCGAAATTGCTGCTGCAGACGTACGAACGAAATCCCATCCTGTTCGTCGGCGGCGAGGGAGTGCACCTCATCGACGAGGGCGGCGCAAAGTATCTCGACCTGCTGAGTGGCATTGGCGTAAATGCATTGGGATATGGACATCCGGCCATCGAGCGCGCCATCGTAAACCAGAGCCGCGCGCTCATCCATACGTCCAACCTCTTCTATCACGAGGGTCAGGCAGAGTTGGCATTGCGACTGACAGAGCGTACAGGCATGGATCGCGTGTTCTTTTCGAATACTGGTACTGAGGCGTGGGAAGGCGCGCTGAAGCTGGCTCGAGCGCACGCTGGCCTGCTCCGCAGCGAAGGCAAGCAGATCGGAACGAAATTCCTGGCGCTTGAGCAAAGCTTTCACGGCCGGACGTTCGGATCGATGTCGACCACCTACAAAGCAAAGTATCGCGAGCCATTCGCACCTGGTGTCCCGGGCGTGGAGTTTGTGCGCTTCAATGACGTCGCGGACCTGCGCGCAAAATTCTCCAGCGAGGTCTGCGCGATTCTAGTAGAAGCGATTCAAGGCGAGGGCGGAATTCGGCCACTATCTCAGGAATTCATGGCCGAGGCCCGGAAGCTGGCTGACTCGACGGGAGCCTTCCTGATCGTGGATGAAATTCAGGCCGGCCTGGGACGTACGGGCAAGTGGTGCGGTTATCAGCACTACGGCATTAGGCCGGACGTTACGACACTGGCGAAGCCAATCGCCGGAGGAATTCCGCTGGGTGCGGTTCTCTGCACGGAGGAAGCAGCGAAGGCCATCCATGCGGGAATGCACGGAACCACCTTTGGTGGTGGCCCGCTGGCTTGCGCGGTAGCAATCGCTGTGATCGACGAGATCGAGAGCGAAGGCCTGTTGTCGCACGTGACAGAAGTCGGCGACTATTTCCAGACCGAGTTGCGCAAGCTGGCAAAGAAACACGACTGCATCAAGGAGGTCCGCGGAAAGGGCCTGATGCTCGCCGCAGAACTGGACAACGCCGATCTGGCCAAGCAGACGGTAGCCGAGATGCTGAAGAGGCGCATCGTGATCAACTGCACAAGCGATACGGTATTGCGCTTCCTGCCGCCATACATACTTGAGCGCAAGCATGTGGACGAAGCGATCAAGGCCCTCGATGAGATTTTTACTGAGAAAGCCGCGGCCTTGAGTGCCGCCAATGAAACCGCTGGAGGTAGCAACCGTGGCTAGTAAAGCACTTGTAGAACGCCGGGCAGCTGAGGTTCCCGTACAGAAGGATTCCGACATTCTGGCGGCAGCTGCGCGCCTTTCCGGTGAGGATCTCTGCTCGATCGCCGATCTCTCGAGCAGCGAGATGCGCGCGATCATGAAGCTCGGGCACGACGTGAAGGAGAATCCGCGCGACTATCGCCGCGCCCTTGACGCCAAGCAGATGGTGCTGATGTTCGAAAAGGCCAGCCTGCGCACTCGGCTTTCGTTCGAGGCCGGCATCAACACCATGGGTGGCAACGCAATCTTCTTCGATCAGACAAATTCGCCGCTCGGGGAGCGCGAATCGATCGCCGATGTCGCACGCAATGTCGAGCGGTGGGTCGATGTGATCGTGCTGCGCACCTATGCGCACGACACCATCGTTGAGATGGCTGCGAATTCGCGCGTCCCGGTGATCAATGCGCTTTCAGACTTTGAGCATCCCTGTCAGGCATTAGCCGATTTCATGACACTCGAAGAGCACTTCGGCTCGGCTACTGGTCTGAACTTCACATATGTAGGCGATGGCAACAACGTGTGCCACTCTCTGATGATGGTGGGCGCTCAGCTTGGAGCAAACGTGACGGTCGCTACCCCGCGCGGATATTCGCCGGACATCGAGATCGTGACCAAGGCGCGGGAAATTGCCGAGCAGAACGGCTGCGAAGTGAAACTCACGCAGGATCCCCAGGCCGCTGCCGAGAATGCCGATGCCATTTACACCGACGTATGCGTCAGCATGGGTATGGAGCATGAATCGACTAAACGTGCGCCGATCTTCCGGCCGTTCCAGGTTAACGAAACGCTGATGAGCAAAGCGAAAGAGAGCGCGGTCTTCATGCACTGTCTCCCGGCGAGACGTAATGCGGAGGTTACAGACGCTGTGCTGGACGGACCGCAGTCGATCGTGTTCGACCAGGCCGAGAACCGGATGCACGCACAGAAAGCTCTGCTGCTCTTGCTGCTTGGCGGACTCGCGAATGTCGAAAAGTACAGTTTGTAACTTTCAACTATGAAGTCGATCTTGAGATCCACTTCGCTGGCAAAAGCCAGAAGCTCTGAGGATTGGTAAGCATGTCAGTAATTCTTGAAACTCTGCCTGCCGGCGAAAAGGTTGGCATTGCCTTTTCCGGCGGGCTCGACACCTCCGCTGCTCTGCACTGGATGAAGCAGAAAGGTGCCTTCCCCTACGCATACACGGCAAATCTCGGCCAGCCCGATGAATCCGACTATGATGCGATCCCGCGAGCCGCTCTCGAGTATGGAGCTGAGAAGGCTCGCCTCATCGATTGCCGCGGTCCGCTTGTTCGCGAAGGTATCGCAGCGTTGCAATCGGGCGCATTTCACATCAGCACAGCTGGGGTCACCTACTTCAACACCACTCCCATTGGACGCGCGGTTACCGGCACGATGCTGGTTACGGCGATGAAAGAAGACGATGTCAATATCTGGGGTGATGGCTCAACTTTCAAAGGCAACGATATCGAGCGTTTTTACCGCTATGGCTTGCTGGTCAACCCGGCTCTGCAGGTCTACAAGCCCTGGCTGGATGCGTCCTTCATCGATGAGCTCGGCGGCCGTGTCGAGATGTCTGCATTCATGCAGAAGTCCGGATTCGCATACAAGATGTCTGCGGAGAAGGCTTACTCAACGGACTCGAACATCCTGGGCGCCACACACGAAGCCAAAGACCTGGAACACCTGTCCACCTCGATCAGAATCGTTGTCCCCATCATGGGAAAGGCACATTGGCGCGACGACGTCGATGTTCCGCGTGAGGAGATAACGGTCCGTTTTGAAGAAGGCTTCCCCGTAGCACTCAACGGCCGGCATTTCGATGATCCGGTTGAGTTGCTGCTCGAGGCGAACAAGATCGGCGGCCGTCACGGCCTCGGCATGTCCGACCAGATTGAGAATCGAATCATTGAGGCAAAGAGCCGCGGCATCTACGAGGCTCCGGGCCTGGCGCTCCTTTACGTCTGCTACGAGCGGCTCATCACAGGCATCCACAACGAAGACACGATCGAGCAATATCGCGAGAATGGCCGCAAGCTCGGGCGTCTTCTGTATCAGGGCCGTTGGTTCGATCCCCAGGCCATCATGATGCGTGAGTCCGCACAGCGCTGGGTCGCGAAGCCTGTTACGGGTGAAGTGACGCTCGAACTTCGCCGCGGCAACGACTACTCCATTCTGAATACGGAATCGCCTAACCTGACATTTCATCCTGAGAGGCTCAGCATGGAGAAGACAGATTCCGCGTTCTCGCCGCGGGACCGCATTGGACAGCTGACGATGCGCAACCTCGATATCACCGACACCCGGGAGAAGCTCATCACCTACTCGAAGGCCGGTCTTCTCACCTTGAGCCGTGGAAGCGAGATGCCTCAGTTGAATAGTAGCGATGAAAAGCAGCCGGTGAGAGGCGCCTAGGAGAAATGTCGAACGAACAACAATCCGGGAAGATGTGGTCAGGCCGATTCCGCGAGCCGTTGGACAGAGACTTTGAGCTCTGGCAGCGATCCATTGTGTTCGACTGGCGGCTTCTTGCCCAGGAGGTTGCTGCAAGTAAGGCGCATGCCTCCGCTCTGGCGGCGGGCGGAGTACTGACTGCCGCAGAACTGGGTGAATTGCGTTCGGCGCTGGATTCTGTCGAGACCACATTCAATACGATTGAAGGCTCAGAGCTCATGCGCAACCATCCGGTTGCTGAAGATATCCACCACTTTGTCGAGTTGTCCCTCGTAGAGCGGGTAGGCTCACTTGGCCGGAAGCTGCATACTGGCCGTTCGCGCAATGAGCAAATCGCAACGGACCTCCGGTTATACGTACGCGAGCATATCGACAATGTTGTTTGTGCGCTCGGCAGATGGGCTGAAGCATTGCTGGACCGTGCCGCTGCAGCAGAAGACGCCGTGATGCCCAGCTACACGCATCTCCAGCGGGCCGAACCCGTACTGGTGGCGCACTGGATGATGGCGTACGTGGAGATGATCCTGCGTGATATTTCGCGGCTGAAAGACTGCTCGAAGCGCCTGAACTACTGTCCGCTCGGCTCCGGAGCGATCGCGGGTGCAACGCTGGCTCTCGACCGGACAATCGCTGCGAAAGAGCTTGGGTTCACTGCGCCGACTTCAAACTCGATGGACGCGACAAGCGATCGGGATTTCATTCTGGATTATCTTCAGGCGCTGACGTTTGTTGGTCTGCATCTAAGCCGGTTTGCGGAGGAGATCACTCTTTTCGCAACTGCTGAGTTTGGATTCGTAATTCTGCCGGAGGCATTTTCAACTGGGTCGAGCGCGATGCCGCAGAAGAAGAATCCGGATCTCACGGAACTTATCCGTGCCAAAGTCGGACGGATTCACGGCGCGGCCGAAGCGGTCACCCTGCAACTGAAAGGGTTGCCGCTCGCCTACAACAAAGATATGCAGGAGACGCAGGAACCGGCGTTCCAGGTCGAGTCTGTCGCGCCGATGCTCGAACTGGTGGCACGCTTTACAGGTTCGTTGCAGTTTGATTTCGAGCGGATGCGAGGAGCAGCTCAGTCCGGCTATCTGAATGCGATGGCCGGAGCAACATACCTGGTCCATAAAGGCGTTCCATTCCGGACCGCGCACGAGAAGATCGGCAACGCGGTTCGGTATGCGCTGGAGAAGGGGGTAGAACTAAACGGATTAAGCTTGGATGAGCTGCGTCAGTTTGGATCAGAGTTTGGCGAAGATTTCTATGCGGCGATAACGCTGGAAGCCACACTCGATTGCCACGACGTAATAGGCGGGACCGCAACAGCCCGTGTCAGTGCCGCGTTGCGCAACGCGAAAGATCGTGTCGCCGCTCTCCGCGCGCGCGGGCCGGAGGTAGCTCATGCTGGTTCGTAAAGCTCTGCTGCGCGACGCAAGCAATATCTACGACTTGGTAAATTCGCTTTCCGGCGACGGAACACTCCTAAAGAGGACATTCGCTGAGATCTGCGAGAACGTGCGCGACTTCACAGTTGCAGAGTCGGATGGCGGCGTGTTTCTAGGGTGCGGAGCTCTTCATTTTTACGGACCGCATCTATGTGAGGTTCGCTCCATCGTCGTCAAGCCGGAGGCGAAAGGCCAGGGCGCAGGCGGGAGGATTCTTAAATCCCTCATAGAAGAGGCAGAGGAGCACGGCATCCAATCAGTGTGCCTGTTCACCCGCATTCCGGACTTCTTTTTCAAGCACGGGTTCCGCACGGTCGAAGAAAAAACGGAGTTGCCCGATAAGATCTTTAAGGATTGTCAGAACTGTCCTCGTCTGCATCGCTGCGACGAAGTCGCCATGGTCCGTGGCAGAATCCCACGCATTTCAATCCTGGGACCGAAGTATGAGGCGGAGCAGCTGGTGAAGTTGGGTGGATAGAGTCCGTTCATCGAATCCCGTACGATCGCGACTGGCTTATTTCTTGTATCCCCACACGCCTACGTGGTCGTCAACCAGCAGCGCGATCAGATTCAAGATCACAACGGCAAAGAAACTAAGCACCATATCTGTGCTCAGAGTCTGCATGGTCGTTGCCATCATGCTCTCGCAGTAGCCAAGCTCTGAGCAGGTACGCCAGTTCAGTACTGAGTAGCTTCCTAGAAATGTCAGCGCCATTAGAGACAACAGAAACGTCGACCGGCTTGCCGGCCGCACGAGCAAGAACACTGGGAAACAAAGGATTGGCATCGCGCAGTACACAGATGTGAGGACCGTATCCTGCCGAAAATCAACTGACATCGCGTTCCATACACCGTGAATGCTCACGCCGATACTGACAACCGCTGCAACTGCAAGTAGAACAGCCCAGATGATTCCACGAACCGTCATGCGTTGGGGCCTCTGATCAGTTTTCAGGGATTTGTGGCTTCTTTCTCAAGGATGGAGGCTGCCACCGCAGCCTGTCCATAACTAAGTCCTCCATCGCCGGGGCTCACATGACGATGCTGGAAGACGGTGAAGCCCGTCTCTGTGAGTCCCGAACGAAGCAGCCGCGCCAGGCGTCGATTGTGCATACATCCACCAGAGAGTGCGACCTGCGTGATGCCTGTAGCCTCTCGTGCTTTAGCTGCAGCCCAGATGAACCCTTCTGCAATGCCGGCATGAAACTGTGCGGCGATCTTCGGTAAAAGGACGCTAGCGCGAAGATCATCGACCAAACCACGCCATATGTGTCCGACTCGCAGCACATATGGGGTGCGACCCGTTGGATCTTGGTCAGCGAGTTCCGGGACATACTCTCTTCGCCTCAGGCTGTCTGATTCCCAAACTGCCACCCCCTCGAGCTCGATAGCGGCCTGGGCGTCGTAATCGACCTTGCGGCGCTTGAGTATTACAGCTGCGGCGGCGTCGAAAAAGCGCCCTAAACTTGAAGTGAGCGGCGAGTTGATTTCACGCGCCATCATCCGTGAAAGTAGCCGAGCCTCCTGCTCGCTGGCTCCAGTCAGCTCCCTCGCCTCACCTTCTGAGAAACCAGCCGAGATCAGATGCGCGAAGGCCATTCGCCAGGGCTCGCGAATCGCAGCCTCGCCACCCGGCATCGGAACGTGGTCGAGGTGTGCAAATCGCTCGAAGCGATCGTATGTGCAGATCAACACCTCCCCGCCCCAGATGCGGCCATCCGTGCCGTATCCTGTGCCATCGAGAGAAAGACCAATCACTCGGCCGGCGAGCGAGTGCTCCGCCATGCAGGCTGCGATGTGTGCATGATGGTGTTGAACGCCGATCATGCGGAGGCCTTGTTCTCTCGCATGCTGTTTCGCCCAGCTGGTGGAGAGGTAGCCAGGATGCAGATCGTGAACAATGATCTGCGGTTCAATCTCAAAGGTGTTCGAGAGGTGAGCGAGGGAGTGTTTGAAGAATTCAAGTCCTACCGGGTTTTCGAGATCGCCAAGATGCTGGCTCTGATAGGCGTTTTTGCCATGAGCCAAGGCGAAAACATTCTTGAGATGTCCGCCGACCGCGAGCATCGGGGGCGCTTCGATCGGCAAGGGAAGAGCCAGTGGAACGTAACCCCGGGCGCGGCGAATCAGTTGGGGCGATCCATCGACAATCGCAGCCACCGAATCATCGCAACGCTGCAGAATCTCCCGGTCGTGCATGAGGAAAGCGTCGGCAATGTTGCTGAGCCACATGCGCGCTTCGTCGTTGTCGATCGCGATCGGCTCTTCGCTCAGATTTGCGGATGTCATGACAAGCGCCTTGACGCACGGATCGGCGAACAGCAAATGCTGAAGTGGTGCATACGGCAGATACACACCAAGCCATGGAATTCCAGGCGCGACGGAGGGAGCTATCCCATTCGATGAACGAGCATTCAACAGAACGATTGGGCGAGCCGGTGTCTGCAGCAGGATTTCTTCATCCGGCGTGAGTTCACAAAGGGCTCGTGCTCCTTCCAGATCGCGAACCATGACAGCGAGAGGCTTGCCATAACGGTGCTTGCGGTCTCGGAGAAGTGCGACAGCTGCTTCGTTCGTCGCGTCAACGGCGAGATGAAATCCGCCGATGCCTTTGATGGCAATCACGTCGCCTCGTCGAAGCCTCCGGATCGTTTCCACAACCGGGTCGTTGCTCTCGATCTGCATGCCTTGCGTAGTCTCAAGCCATAGGCGAGGTCCGCATCGCCAGCAGGCGTTTGGCTGCGCATGAAAGCGACGATTCAGCGGGTCATCGTACTCGGCCTGGCACTCTGCGCACATTGGGAAAACCGCCATCGATGTCTGGGGCCTGTCATAGGGAATGCGCCGGGTGATGGTGAACCTGGGTCCGCAGTTCGTGCAATTCAGAAACGGGTAACGATAGCGCCGATCATCTGGATCAAGCAGTTCGTAAAGACAGTCGGAGCACGTTGCGGCGTCAGCAGGAATGCCCGTACTTACGTGTCCGTGAACTTCGCTGGCGACAATATGGAATGCTGTTTCACCGGTTGGCTCTTGAGCCGCAGTTTCTACGGAGTCAATTCTTGCCAGTGGAGGCGTTTCAGATGTGACACGGCTCAGAAAGGATTTGACGCCGGGATCAGGACCTTCTACCTCGATGAGGACGCCGTCAGTGTCGTTGCCGATGAAACCGGCCAGATGCTCTTCGGTGGCTAGACGATAAACGAACGGCCGAAAACCGACACCCTGGACCACACCGCGAACTCGAATGCTCCTGCGGACCAATCCAGTACTGGGCCTCTGCGGGTCTGATAGCGTCAAGACTTTCGCGCCTCAAATCCAGCATAGCTTAGAGGCAAATCGAAGACCCTCATAAACTTCGGAGCGGGGCAACCAAAGCTTCCCCTATCTGATTCCAATGGATCGTGCGGGGACGTGGGGTAAGCCTCAAGCCTCGTCTCGGCGCCCGTAGCCGAAAAAAGATTCGATTAGTTAGATTTCTCTCTCCATTCTCCGGGCCAGAAAGGGCCTGCAAGTAACGCGAAAGGTGGATATTATGAAGAAGATTATGATGGCGCTCGCAATGGCGAGTCTCGCGACCCTTAGCTGGGCGGACGATACGAAGGAAAATGCAACGGAGCGGCTCGACAAGGCTGCAACAGTGCTGCATGAGGTGATGAATACTCCCGATAAGGGCATCCCTTCAGAAGTGCTGGATCACGCAAAGTGTGTTGCCGTGGTTCCGCACATGATCAAAGGCGGTTTCGTTTTCGGTGCTGAAGGTGGTAAGGGTGTTGCAACGTGCCGCACAAACCACGGTTGGAGCGCGCCGGCATTCTTTGCGGTCACCGGCGGAAGCTGGGGCCTGCAGATCGGCGTGGAAGGCATCGACCTCGTCATGGTCTTTCAGAATGATGAAGGCATGAAGCATCTGCTGCAGAGCAAATTCAAGATCGGCGCGGACGCCTCAGCTGCGGCTGGCCCGGTCGGTCGGCACGCCTCAGCTAATACTGACTGGAAGATGAACGCTGAGGTTCTTACCTACTCGCGTGCTAAGGGTGCGTTTGCAGGTCTGACATTGAACGGCGCCGATGTACGCCCAGACGAAGACTCAATGCGCGCAATGTACGGCGGCGAAGTCACCTATCGCTCTGTGCTCACCGGTTCAGTTCCTCCCCCGGCCTCTGCGCACGCGTTCCTTGCTGCGGTTCGTGGATCCAAGGCAGAAGCTGCTGAAGTGACCAACAAGTAAAGGGTGTGTTGCGAAAGGCGACGAGCACTCGGGCCCTGTCCGGGTGCTCGTTGCTTTTGAGCGAAAGACCTTAGCTACCCTCCTGGTTTCCGCACGTCCAAGCACTGTGGCACGCAATATTGACATGAATCTGAGAGAATCCCTGCAATGATTCCGCGTCGGCAAAATTTGTTTGCGGCCGCGCTGCTGTGTGTATCGGGAATAATGTACGCCAGCGCCCAGGTTCCCGATTTGGCGACAGTCGTCAGCGGCGTAGACAGCTCAGTGAAGGCGCGGCTTGACCGCCTCGGCTCTTACACCGTGACAGAGCATTATGCCGTGTTCCGAGGTCACGACGACGCGAAGGCGGCCGCAGAGATGATGGTGAGGACTACATATCGCAAAGAGACCGGAAAGAGCTACCAAGTTCTATCGCAGAGCGGATCAGCACTCTGGCGAAACCAGGTTCTGAAAACTCTACTCGAGAACGAGCAGCGCATGAGCAAGCCCGGAAACGTTGAGACGGCACTCATCAACAGCTCCAACTACGAAATGAAACTAGATAAAAACGCTGAGGCCATGCTCGACGGTCGGCGATGCGTCGTACTCGACATCACTCCGCGCCGCAAAAGCCAGTATTTGTTCAGCGGCATGCTATGGGTGGATGCCCACGACTACTCCATTGTGCAATTGAAGGGCACGGCAGCGAAGAGCGCCTTTTTCCTCGCCAATGCAGCCGAGGTGACTAGACACTATTCCGAAGTGGACACTCTGCCAATGGCGACACACGCTGAGGCTGTGTCTGCTAGTTCCCTGCTCGGCCAGACCGTCGTAAAAGTGGACTATAGCGGGTATCAACTCCAGCTGCTGGCCGCCCCCGTGAAGGCGTCCGTAAGCAGATGAAATCCCGCTGATTGACGGCGATCCGGGTGACGAATGAACGCGAAGGCTGCAGCTCGCCTGCCTTATACTAGGCACCTGTGATCCAAGTTCTTGGCGACTGGAAACTCGATGCCGCGCTGGGCTCGTGCCTCGTGCTCGGCCTTCGTCATGGATTCGACTATGACCATCTGGCAGCCATTTCTGACATCACCGCCGTACAGCGGAACTGGAAGAGCGGCCTTCGTCTGGGAATGACCTACGCATTCGGCCACGCCGCGACCGTGGTGGCGCTCGGGATCGCGGTACTGCAGCTGCACATGGGCTTACCAGAAGGTCTCGATCACTGGACGGAGCGGCTCATCGGGTTGACTCTGATCGTCCTTGGAATCGGTGTAGTCGCAGGCATACTGCGCAAGGATGCACATGGTCATCGGCATAGCCGGATTGAAAGCCGGCTGGCAATCGCCATCAATGGAGTCCTTTGGCTGGCCTGGCGGGTGCGGCGCATTTGGAATCCCGCCGCTCCGAAACCGGAACGCTTCCAGTGGATGTACAACGGTAAGTCGGTGTTCCTCATTGGCGTCCTTCACGGTGTTGGCGCTGAAACTCCTAGCCAGCTGGCATTGTTCTTCTTGACTGCCAACCTTGGCGGAACATCGCGTGGCATGTTGGGGTTGGCTGCATTCGCGCTCGGCCTGGTCGCGATGAACGCGTTGATGACAGCATCGATCGGAGGTGCCTTCACAGCTGGCGGACACCATCCCCGTTTCTATCATGTGATTGCGTGGACTGGCGCGGTCTACAGCTGCGGGATCGGACTGATCTTCCTTCTCGGCATCTCTGATCGGCTGCCCGGGCTTAGCTGAGTCAGGCATACCTCCTGCAGGTGATTCCCAATTGATCAAATACCCACCGACCCCCGTGACCGTGGTCACGGCCAGTCGTATACCTCTGGGGGTAAAACAAGGCCAGACAGAGAGCGGAGCGTATGGTAAGTTCTTCGCCGTCAGCTGTCTGGAGGGAATGTGGCTGCATTCACACCACCGCCGCTGCCAAGCGACGACAAACGCTGGAAGATAGTGGCCGGTACCATGCGCAAGAACGGATTTGCCCGCCACGCGTTGATCGAAACCCTGCACACAGTTCAATCCTCATTCGGATACCTGGATGACGATGCCATCCGCTTTGTAGCGCGTTCGCTCCGGGTACCGCTGAGCCAGGCCTATGGGGTTGTGACCTTCTATCACTACTTCAGCCTCAAACCGCCCGGCAGGCACACCATGACGCTTTGCGCTGGGACAGCTTGCTACATCAAGGGGACAGATAAATTAATCGCTTCCGCCGAGAAGCACCTTTCCCTGAAGAGCGGACAGACAACTAGAGATGGGCAGATCAGCCTTATGACAGCCCGCTGCGTCGGCGCATGCAGCCGCGCCCCAGTGATGATTTGCGACGGAGAAGTTGCAGGCGAAGTGACGGATGAGCAGTTGATCGCTCAGTTGGAAAGGTGGGCAGTTGAATGACCATTGAAGAACTGGAGCAGATAGCCAAAGGCGTTCAACTGGAAAATGCCAAGTATGAATACGAAGTAAATGTCTGCATGGATCTGGCATGTGCCAGTCAGGGTGCCGGCCTGCTCCGTGATGCTCTCGTGAAACGCGCAGACGCTTCCGGCAAAAAGGTTCTCATTCGCAAGACTGGCTGCATGGGCCCCTGCTCTTCGGGCCCGCTTGTGCGCGTCGACCCGGACGACACTCTGTACGCCAAGGTAAAGGATTCGAATGCTGAAGCAATCATCAAGAGCCTCGGCGAAAAACCAGTTGCTGAGTTGCAATGCGACCTGAACGAGCACTTTGACAAGCAGGTCCGCGTTGTTCTTGAAAACGCCGGTCACATCGATCCAGAGAAGATTGACGACTACATCTCCCGCGACGGCTATAAGGCTCTGCTCACCGCGCTGACTGAGATGACGCCAAACGGCGTGGTGCACCGCATAACAGAGAGCGGCCTGCGCGGACGCGGCGGCGGTGGCTACCCCACTGGCCTGAAATGGGGAACTGTTGCCAAAGCTTCCGGTGACCTGAAGTACGTCGTGTGTAACGGCGATGAGGGCGATCCTGGCGCATTCATGGATCGAAGCGTAATGGAAGGCGATCCACATCGCGTGATCGAAGGCATGGCGATTGCCGCCTATGCGGTCGGCGCAACTAAGGGCTTCATCTATGTGCGTGCCGAATACCCAGTCGCTGTCTCAAGACTGACAACTGCTCTGCGCGAAGCTCGGCGACGCGGTCTTCTTGGCAGCGGAATCTGCAACACGACTTTCAACTTCGATATTGAGATCCGTCTCGGCGCTGGCGCATTCGTCTGCGGCGAGGAGACGGCATTACTCGCTTCGATCGAAGGACGGCGAGGCACTCCCAAGCCCAGACCGCCCTATCCGGCGGTTAGCGGACTGTGGGGAAAACCCACGCTGATCAACAATGTTGAGACCTACGCCAACATCGCTCCTATTGTGCGCAGTGGTGGCAAGTGGTTCTTCAACATGGGCTCGGAGCGCTCCAAGGGCACAAAGGTCTTCGCACTGACCGGCAGGATCAAGAACACAGGACTGATCGAAGTGCCGCTTGGCATCAAGCTCTGGGAAATCATCGATGTCATTGGCGGAGGCGTTCCAGGCGGCCACAAGCTCAAGGCTATCCAGACCGGTGGTCCATCCGGCGGATGCATTCCAGCCGACATGATGAACCTTGGCGTCAGCTACGACGCACTGATGGCGGCAGGATCGATCATGGGCTCGGGCGGCATGATCGTCATGGACGACACATCCTGCATGGTCAACGTTGCACGGTTCTTCGTTGAATTCTGCATGACAGAATCCTGCGGCAAGTGCATTCCCTGCCGCGCAGGCACCGCACAGATGTACACGCTTCTGACCCGCATCTGCGAAGGCACGGGAACTATGGACGATCTCGAACTGTTGATCGAACTCTGCGGCACGGTAAAGGATACAAGCCTTTGCGGGCTTGGCCAGACAGCTCCGAATCCGGTGTTGAGTACGCTGAAGTACTTCAAGAACGAGTACCTCGAACATATAGTGCACAAGCGTTGTCCGGCTGGAGTTTGCAATATCGCCGGAGCAACCGCTGCTGAACCGGCTCCCGCGGAGGTGTTGGCATGACCGAGGCACCGTTTGAAGTAAAAACCCTGGAAATCGACGGCCGCGAAGTGAGCGCCCGCCGGGGCCAAACCATCCTGGAAGTCGCGCGGGAACACGACATCAACATCCCCACGCTCTGCCAGATGGAAGGGCTAAGCAACGTCGGCGCATGCCGCCTTTGCCTGGTCGAGATCAAGGGCAGCAACAAGCTCCTCCCGGCCTGCGTGGCCACTGTCTCGGAAGGCATGGTGGTGAGTACCAACACGGAGAGGCTTCAAAAGCATCGCCACAATATCCTGGAACTACTATTTGCCGAACGCAACCACGTCTGCTCGGTTTGCGTGTCGAATGGCCACTGCGAACTTCAGTCCATGGCACAGGATCAGGGCCTGACGCATGTACGCATGCCATATCGCAATCCCAACCTGCCAGTAGATGCGTCGCATGAACGCTTCACAGTCGATCACAACCGGTGCATCCTCTGCACGCGCTGCGTGCGGGTCTGTGGCGAAATTGAAGGCGCTCACGTGTGGGACATAATGGGGCGCGGAATCGATTCGATAGTGATCACCGACCTGCATGAAGACTGGGGTGAGTCGAGTTGCACACGCTGTGGCAAATGCGTACAGGTCTGCCCGACTGGAGCTCTATTCGATAAAAGCAAGATCGGCTCCGATCATCCCAAGTACCCCGACTTCCTGCCGTACTTGAACTTGATGAGGGAGGCGCGATGAGCAGCAAACTGAAACTCGCAACAGTCTGGCTCGACGGATGTTCCGGCTGCCACATGTCCTTCCTCGATATGGATGAGCGGCTCCTCGAGCTCGCTGAACTTGTCGATGTGGTCTACAGCCCCGTAGTCGACGCCAAGGAGTTTCCCGACAACGTCGACATTGCCCTCGTCGAGGGAGCCGTGGCCTCTGTCGATGACGAGAAGAAGATCAGAAAGATCCGGGCACACTCGAAGATGCTCATCGCCATGGGCGACTGCGCAATCACAGGCAATGTTCCCTCCATGCGCAACCCCATCGGCGCCGAGGCCATCCTGAACCGGGCGTATATCGAAAACGCGACCATCCAGCCGCAGATTCCATGCGTAGTTGTGCCAGAACTCCTGAAAGTGGTTAAGCCAATTCATGAGTTTGTGAAGGTTGACGTCTTCCTGCCGGGCTGCCCGCCGTCTGCAGATACGTTTCACGCAGCGCTCACAGCGCTCATCACCGGCGAGCCTCTCGACATCCCTTCGCTTACCCGATTTGGAGCCTGACCCAAGGAGCGCAATCATGACTCAGACCATAACGATCGATCCCGTGACACGCCTCGAAGGACATGGCAAGATTACGATCCAGATGAACGACCGTGGCGAAGTCGAAGACGCGCATTTCCACGTAACGCAAGTGCGCGGCTTTGAGAAGTTCACTGAAGGTCGCCCCTTCTACGAGATGCCGGCACTCACTGCGCGCATCTGCGGAATCTGCCCCGTATCACATCTGCTTGCCTCCGCCAAAGCCTGCGAGGCAATCATGTCAGTCCGAATTCCACACACGGCTGCGCAGTTGCGCCGCATCTTGAATCTCGCCCAGATGGTGCAGTCGCATTCGTTGAGCTTCTTCCACCTCTCCTCACCAGATCTGCTTCTGGGCATGGAGTCCGATCCAGCACACCGGCATATCTTTGGCGTTGCTGCGGCGCGGCCTGAGCTAGGACGCGCGGGAATCGCGCTGCGGCGCTTCGGGCAGCACGTCATCGAGTTGCTGGGTACCAAGCGCATTCACACGGGATGGGTAATACCCGGTGGCGTGGCCGAGCCCCTTAGCTCCGCCAAGCGCGACGAGATGCTCGCGATGATGCCCGAAGCCTACGCCAACATAGGTCTTGCGCTTGCAGCTTACAAGCAGATCGCGGACAAATTCCGACAGGAGATCGGGGTCTTTGCTAACTTCCCCTCCAGCTATCTTGGGCTGATCAATGAAGACGAGTCCATTGAATTCAGCGACGGCGCACTGCGGCTCATCGATTCGAAAGGCGCGATCATCGACGACGGCATTACAGCGCAGCGCTTTACCGAAGTAATAGGCGAAGCCGTAGAGCCGTACAGCTACACCAAGTTCGTCTACTACAAGCCGCTCGGATACCCCGAAGGCAGCTATCGCGTCGGACCTCTGGCTCGACTGAATATCGTCAAAAAGATGGGAACCCCCAAAGCCAATCAGGAGCTCGCCGAGTTCAAGCAGATCGCTGCCGGTCCGCTCGAAAGCTCATTCTTCTTCCACCATGCGCGGCTCGTCGAAGTAATGCACGGAATTGAGAAGATCGAGCAAATACTCGCCGATCCTCTCATACTCGACAAGCATGTGCGCGCCACAGCCGGCGTCAACAGGCTCGAAGGCGCAGGACAGATCGAAGCGCCCCGCGGCACGTTGAATCACCACTACAAGGTTGACGACTACGGCAAGATCACCTGGGCCAATCTTGTCGTCGCCACCGGCCACAACAATCGGGCGATGAACCAGGGCGTGCTGCAGGCGGCGAAATGCTACGTGAAGGACGGGAAGTTCACTGAAGGCGCGCTGAACCGCGTTGAGGCAGTCATCCGCTGCTTCGATCCATGCCTGAGCTGCTCCACACACGCATTCGGCCAGATGCCGCTGCATATGACTCTTCTCTCGGCCGACGGCGAGATTGTCGATCGGGTCACGCGCTGATTACGATCACAATATGACTTTTGCGGCCCGATGTCTCATCCTTGCCTGTGGTAATTCGCTCCGCGAGGATGATGGCATCGGGCCTTTTCTCGCATCATGGGCCGAAGAGCATTGGTGCGAAGATCCACGTGTCCGGGTGATATGCGATCACCAGTGGACGCCGGAGATGGCCCAGGAAGTCGCCGCAGCAGAAACAGTGATTTTCGTTGATGCTTCCCTGGATCAGGCCCCGGGCCAGATTTCCCTGCACGAACTCAGTCCCGCTTCTTTGAAACCCGGGTTGGTTACGCACCACCTTGGTGCAGCTGAGCTACTTGGCGTCGCACATGACCTTTATCAAGCGCAACCTCGAATCGCTTGTCTCATGACGATTGGAGCCGGAAGAATCGAATTGGGAGAAGGCTTCAGCGATGCTGTGCAGAAGGCGCTGCCCGAAGCTCAGCGATTGCTTGGAGAGTCGGTGCAGCGCCTGCTCAACTGCCAAACCTAGCGAGCGTACCCGGCAAGCTTGAAGGAATAGGCGTAGTCTCCCTTCAGAGCTTTCTTCAACGAGAGTTGGGTTCCGCCGGTATGCCCGGCTCCGCTGAGCTCTGTATTGTCTCCGAGTTGCGTAATCTTTACGCCAGGCTTCGACGGGAGATCAGCAATCGTAATACTCTGCCCCTTGGGCTTGCCGATCACGGTAACATACAGATCGTCGCCTTTGCGCGTGAAACGCAGGTCATCCCCCTCGGCTGATTTAGCGGTTGCTTCCTTCCACGGCACGGTGTCGTAGATCGCCTCACCATTCTGCTTCAGCCACGCGCCCAGCGCCTTCAGGCGATCCATCTGGATCGGCGGAATCGTTCCATCTGCTTCCGGCCCCACATCCAACAGCAGGTTCCCATTTTTGCTGACGATATCGACAAGAAGCGAAATCAGCTCTCCGGGCGCGATCGTCTCCTTCTCGCCCTCGGCCCGGTTGTATCCAAACGACCGTCCCAGCCCGCGGCACTCTTCCCACTTCTTTTCGCTGATCTGATCCTTCTTTTCGTACTCAGGCGATGTGAAGTCGGCATGTTTGATGCCGAAGCGGTCATCGATCACGCCGTCCGGTACGGCGTTGTAGTAGTCCGCCTCCACCTCAAGCGTTCTGCCGGTCTTCGGCCAGTCGATGTCATTCCACAGCACCGCCGGCTTATAGCGATCGATGAGCTCATGTATCTGCGCAAATGCGTAGTCGCCGTAGGCCTTTGACTCGGGTTTCACCGACTCATAGTCCTTCTCTGTCTCAATCGGGCCTGTGTTGAAAGTCCAGTCGTATCCGCCCGAGTAGTAGAGACCCATTTTCATTCCCTGCTTCTGGACTGCTGACGTCAGATCGCCGACGATATCTCGCTCGGCGTGCAGCTGATTCGGCTTGAGGCTTGGTGTGGGATTTGGCGTGGTGCTGGGCCAAAGCGTGAACCCCTCATGGTGCTTCGTCGTCAGCACGACGTACCGCGCACCGGCGTCCTTGAAAATTGATGCCATCTTGTCAGGATTCCACTTCTTCGACTCGCGATTAAACGCAGGAGCGAAATCGTAGTAGCCTGCATCGCCGAAGTGATCCTTGTGATATTGCGCTGTCGGCGACCCGGGAATGCGAAGCACGTTCAAATACCACTCGGCGTACGGGTTGTACTTGATGTAGTCGCTCGATGAGAAGTCATGTTCAGCGTGATTGACGGGCGCCCAACCGGGTACGGAATAGAGACCCCAATGAATGAAGATCCCGAGTTTGGCCCCTGCGTACCAATCTGGAAGGGGGTGCTTATCCAGCGACTCCAGCGTGGGTTCGTAATGCGTGGGAGCCTGCGAGAAAGATACCGCAGAAAGTGACATGGCGGCGGCAAGGACTACAACAAAGGGTTTCAGGATCATTCTTAGCCTCGAGATAGATTCATACGAATGATAAGACAGCCACAAGCGAGACGAAGACACGGCCATAAGCAGTCTCGATTCTTTGTTCCACCCTCCGGAATCAGCATCTAACCAGTTGCCGCATCCAGGAGTACCAGGCCACGTGCACCTAGAGCTTCTCGACCAACCCCTGTCGCACCAGTTCAGCACCCTCCTGCTGCTGAGCCTCGCCATAGCCTGCGTCTCGTGGACCATCACGCATGAGGAGATTTTTCGAGAGCCGCGCGAGTTCTGCAAGGACAG
>JAFDVQ010000003.1 GCA_018268915.1 Acidobacteriota bacterium | reverse complement strand
TTCCACATCCCCTCCCAGTCTTCGCTCTCGAAGTCGAAGGGATAGATATCCTGGTACTTCTTCGGTGGATTCTCCGCATACTGAATCGTTCCATCCGGCCGCTTCTTGAACCACGCCTCGTGATCTTTCACATAGGGATGATCGGGCGCCGCCTGAAACGCGATGTCCATCGCCACCTGCAGCCCAAGCCCGTCAGCCTTGCCAACAAATTTCTTGAAGTCTGCAACGGTCCCCAGTTCGCCCAGAATCCCCTTATGTCCGCCCTCTGTCGCGCCAATCGCCCACGGGCTCCCATGATCCCCTTCCTGCGACTGAGGGTTATTGTTCTTCCCCTTCCGGAAAGATCTTCCAATCGGATGAATGGGCGGCATGTAGACCACGTTGAATCCCATCTCCGCGATATAAGTTAGGCGCTTCTCCGCATCCGCAAACGTCCCGTGCTCCCCAGCCTTCTCCGCCGTCGACCGCGGAAAGAACTCATACCACGAACTGAACCGCGCCCGCACCGGATCCACAACAATCGGCAGCTCCGCGCTCTCGCTGACAAATCTCTTGTCCGGATATCGCAGCACTAGCTCATGCAGCATCGGGTCGGTCGCATGCGTCCTCGACTGTGCCGGATCCTTTCCCGCCTTCAACACTGCAGCCCGCTCTTTCAGCCACGTCGCATCCCCGCCGTTTGCGCGCCCCGCAGCCTCCGTCACCAAGTCCGCACCGATCAGATAATCAAGGCTCGTATCGCTCTCCGCCTTGATCCGCTTCAGCAGGTCGCGACGCCACGTCTCAAAGTGATCCACCCACCCCTGCACCTTAAACGCGTACCGGCCCAGTTCTCCAACTCGGAACGCCGCCTCCCAGCGATCGTTCACCAGCGCCTTCATCGGGATCTCGATCCACTCTTTCGATCCCTCACGTCGCGCCAGCACTGACGCCGCAATCGCATCATGCCCATCCGTAAAAACATCGGCCTCGACCCGAACCTGGTCGCCTACCGTCCTCTTCGCTGGAAACCGTCCGCAATCCACCTGAGGTGTTATGTCCTCAATAATGACGCGACTGCGTCCACCCGATAATTTCTTCATCGCCATATCAATTCCAATTAAAAACTCATAACGTTAGTGCCGGGGTGCCCCATCCAGGCTCTGCTTGGGTGGGAAACAAGGATGCTTCCCGCGCCGCTCATACTTCACCCACGACCCCTCTCCTCAATCAGCCGTCCATACAGCTCGATAGTCTGATGCGCAATCGCAGTCCAGCTGAAGATATCTTCCACTCTCTTCCGCCCGGCTTCTCCAAACCGCCTGCACTTCTCCGCATCCCCGAGCAGCACGTTGATCCTCTCCGCCAGGTCCTTCGCAAATTTCTCCGGATCTTTCGGAAAACTCGTCACCGGATCCTGATCGAAAGGCACCAGGTATCCCGTTTCATCCTCAACGACAACCTCTTTGATGCCGCCCGTCGCGCTCGCTACTACCGGAGCCCGGCAAGCCATCGCTTCAAGATTGATGATCCCGAACGGCTCGTACACCGAAGGACAGCAGAACACCCTGCAATTGCTGTAGAGCTGTATCGTCTCCTGCTTCGTCACCATCTTCTCGATCCATATGATCCGCGGATGATCCTTCCGCGCCGCTTCTACCTTATCCCGCAGTTCCTTCGCAATCTCCGGCGTATCCGGCGCGCCGGCACACAAAACGATCTGCGTCTCTTTCGGCAAATACCGGATGGCGTCCACCAGGTGCGTCACACCCTTCTGCCGCGTAATCCGCCCCACAAACAGCACATACGGAACCGCCGGGTCGACGCCATAATCCCTCAGCGCCTTCGTATCTGAAGTCTTCTGATACTCCTTCAAATCGATCCCGTTGTAGATGACATGAATTCTGCTTGGATCCACATCCGGATACGCCCGCTCGATATCCGCCTTCGTTCCCTGCGACACCGCAATCACGGCATCTGCATCCAGAATCGCCGTCCGCTCCATCCACGAGCTCATCGCGTATCCGCTGCCCAGCTGTTCCGCCTTCCACGCCCGCAGCGGCTCCAGCGAGTGCGTCGTCAACACAAACGGAATCCCATACAGCTTCTTCGCCAGGTACCCGGCCATCGACACATACCACGTGTGCGTATGCGCAATGTCGATCCCCTGCAGCGCCTTCACCTGCGTCAAATTAAGGCTGAACGCTTCCAATGCGCCCTTGAACTTGCCCTCGGTTCCGTTCGAAATGTCTGTCCAGGGCTCTGCTCCGCGAACATGCAGGTTGTCAGAATCACTATTCTGGGGTCCCCAGCAGTGCACCTCCACCTCGATCTCCCGAGCCAGCTCCCGGCTCAGGTAATCGACATGGACCCCCGCTCCCCCATACACCAGTGGCGGGTACTCGCGTGTAAACAGCCCAACGCGCATTTGGTTTTGACCTCCGGCCTCACAGGGTTGGCCTTTTGCCGTGGGAACCTATCAGCAATCGCGCTCGCAGTCCAACCGATTGCACCGCGTCAGGGTCGAAATTCTTGGTCAATCCACCCTGCCGTTCGATACCCAATCTTACTGCACCGGATGAGTTTAGTCGGCGACCCCCTATGACGCAAGCCAGCGCTCGCCCGCCATTGTTTCCCGCGATGGGTAGTTTTTCGATCCGTAGAATACGCCTGTCTTTGGGTCGCTCCGCAACTCCGCAAGAAGCGGATCCGAACCGAATCCAAGGCTCCACAACGACCCATGCCGGTACGACTGTTCAATCCATCTCTGCGCTTCATTTCGTTGCTCAATACCCAGATAGGTCAGCGCAATCGGATACGCGAAGTCGTATACCCCCGTCAATCCTGTCTGAGTCATGGATTCAATCGCACGCCTCGCATCTGCCCACCTTCCAGCCTTGCCGTAGACATATCCCAAAACTCCCAGCAACGCATAGTTCCGAGGCGAAGCCGAGGTCATGGATTCGAGCCTTACAATCTGGTTCTCTGCATCTCCCAACGAGACTTGACTTAGCGCTTCTGCAGTGTCTAGAACCGCCCCGCTATGGCCGCTTCCTCGAGCGTCCTTGACCAGAGCGATCGCCGATCCAAAGTTGCCATCCAGGTATTCAATCCAGCACAGTAATTCCGCAATCGATGTGTTCAGGGGGCGCTCTTGTGCTGCGCAGCGAAGCGCCTCGCGGGCCTGATTCAACCTCTGCCCGGCAATTGCCAGAAATGCTCCGCCAACCGCTGTTTGGGATGCCTTCCGCGCCATACGACGTGAACGTTCCAGCAGGAGTTCTGCACCCTCCCAATCCCGCTCGACAAATACCTTGATCAGAGCCGACGCGCATAACGTTTCGAAGAGGTCCGGATCGATTTCGAGCGCCCGCCTGAGCGCTGCCTGTGCGGATTGAAATGCGCCTTTTGGATGCAGATTTCCTAAAACGGCCTGAGCAATCAGAGCCTGTGATAGGCCTGCAAATGCTGCCGGATTCGACGGGTCCACATCAGTCGCCCTTCGGTACAGCCCCGCAATCATGCTCAGATTCGAAGCTGACAGAACCTCCCAAAGCCTGCGTGCCCGTTGCACCATCTCCATCGCTTCTGGGTTACTGAAATATTTTCGGGCCGAATTATCCGGCACGGTACGACTCCGGCTGCCTTCCAGGTTGACGGCTGGAGAGGAACGCCTTTGCGGAGGATCCTCCAGAACCGATCCATCGCGTCTCCTTAGCCAGACATCCAGCTCGTCCGAGAAGGCATAAACAGAGCTGGCATCTCCGCCAAGATGGTGTACGGGAAGGCCGTACTCTGAATGCCACCTTTGCACGGTCCGAGAACTGCGCCCTAAATACTCCGCAATTAGTTTCCACGTATCCAAACGTGTCTCTAGAAATCCCTGCGAGCCCTTGTCTAAACCCACGTCGCCGCCTCTTAGGGTAGGTTCAACTGCGCCCTGACTTGCCATTCAATCCTGTCTGCCTCCGCTGTACCCGCACTTCGCTCAGGCAGAAGTCGCAACTGCTTGTTCGTATAGCCAAAAATTTCCACTGAAAGCTTATTCTGCGAACCTTTTGTTGTTCGGGTTAGTGAGCACCAACACACCTGTATGTGACGCCTAAACAGCCTTAGTTGCTTCTTAAAACACTACCGCATTTGAAATCTCCGCTAACTTCAACTGGTTGCGTCACCTTTTGTCGTTCATTGACGCACTTAGTCGTCCAATGGCGAACCAGTTAATTTAAGTACCGGGTTAAGATAAGTTCGATTCAAAACCCCGAGTGTTTTCGATCTTTTGTTCGTTGGGTGCATTCGATCTCGAGCAGATCTGGAAGCCAATGACGAGCCTCGGGAATTGCTGCGGCTTAGTGAGCCTTGATTGCTGCTAAGTCACCTTGGCGAAGCCTTACTCTGCGACCAGGAACGTTTCTAGTGTTGCCGCATCTACAATCCGACGCTGAGCTCACCTGCACTTCACCTGTTCTTAGTGAGCCGCTACTGCCGGCTCCTCGATGGTTTGCTCTCTACACCATGCCTCAGAGCGAAAACTCGATCAGGCGCCTGCTCGACATCCGTAATATCGAATCATTCCTCCCAACTTACGAAGTCCAGAAAGTCTGGAAGAACCGGCAAAAAGTTAAAACACAGCGTCCGCTCTTTCCCTCTTATCTATTCGTGCGCATTGGCAATCACCAGCGCAGCATCGTCCTCAGCGCCCCCGGCGCCCTGCGCATCATTGGCAATTCTCATACTCCGCTTCCGATTCCAGATCGAGAGATCGAATTTCTTCAATCTCAATTCATCAATCGAAAGATCGAGCCATATCTGGATATGGTCATTGGCAAGCGGGTCCGCATTCGCTCTGGTCCAATGGAAGGCTTGGAGGGAACGCTGGTAGAAAAGCGCAATAGCTTCCGCTTCGTGCTGACCGTTGCCATGATCAACCAGCACGCTGCCATCGAAGTATCGCCCGACGACCTCGAACTCATTCGCAGGTGAAACTCGCCTACATCCTGCTCTCCCCTCGCATGTCTCACCATCCAATGCTCCGCAACTCAAGAAATCTCCGCAACTCATTCGTCTCATTCCGAGTCCGGATCTAGCATGCCCAGAAAAACAGAAGTCCCCTCGCGAATCACGCGTGCAGCAATTGCACTCTTCTCTCGCCAGGGATACCACGGCACCAGCACCCGGGATATCGCTCGCCTGGCAGACGTCAGCGAAGTCACCCTCTTTCGCTACTTCGAACACAAGGAAGACATCTTCTGGGCGGCATTGGCGTCCTGCTTCGATTCAGTGCAGCCGCGCTTCAACGCCCTTGAGCTCAGCAGCAGAAAAGCTGCGCCCGAAGTCGTCCTGCCTCGCATTCTCAATATCCTCATTGACACCGCCACCTTCTCACCCGAACTGATGCGCCTGGTTGCGGTGGCTCTTCTCGAGGTTCACGGAAAAGCTGAAGAAGTCTGCCGTCAACATCTCACTCCGCTCTTCACTGCAATCTCCAGCTACCTGCACAAGAACGTCGAATCCGGGGCGATCCGGAATCTCAATCCCGCAATCACCACGCTCGGGATGGCGCTCACCGTCCTTGCCCAGCCGGAACTCTCCAAGCTCATCGATGGCTGCCACATCTCCAGGCTGGACTTGCGCGAAGTCGTAGATACCTACACGCAGTTTTGGCTTGGCGCGCTGCTGCCGTCGGACAAAGACCATGTTCAGACAGAGCAGACGCTCCCGATGGAACTCCCCGCATAGCCGCCCATCAGGTTCACCTCATTCGCACACCACGATCGTCGCTCAAGTTCACAGCTCTCACTTGCATTCGATACGAAAGAGAAACCATGCCCAGAACAGTCAAAGAACTAGCGCGTAAAAGGACACTGCGCCTGGTCTTTTTGGGTGTCTCGCAGGTCGCCACCTTTGCCGCGTCCGGCCTTTTTGCCTTCCTCCTCCGCTTCGACTTCACCCTTCCCAGATCCGGTCACCGATTCGTCTTCTCCGCCATCCCGGTCTGGATCGTGATCAAGAGCATTGCCTTTCACTTTGCCAGGCTTGATCGCAGGGGATATCGCTACGTCTCCGTTCGGGATGCCTACAGGATCCTGCTGACAAACCTGATCGGAAGCATCGCCAGCTACCCGATCATCCTCCTCCTGGCTCCCAACGGTTTCCCGCGCTCCATCTATCTCATCGATCTAGTCGTCTGCATAGTCGGCACAGCCGGAGGTCGAGTCGCCGTTCGCCTCATCGCTGAAAGTCACAACGGTCACGGCACCAAGCCTGAAAAGCGTGCTCTCATCTACGGAGCAGGCGACGCCGGCATCACCCTGCTCCGCGAGATACGGAACAACCCGCGCCTCGCCTACAAGGTCTGCGGATTCCTCGACGATCATCTCGTGAAAAAAGGCGTTCTCATCAACGGCGTCCCTGTTCTTGGTGGCGGTGCAAACGTCGCCTCCCTGGTAAAAGAGCGCGACATCGAAATCATCCTCATCGCCATACCCTCTGCGTCTGGCGTTCAAATGACCCGAATCCTGGAACTCTGCCACGCCGCGGACGTGGAATGCAAAACTGTCCCTGGCCTTGGAGAGATCATCGAGGGCCACGGCCTCGCAGGCCAGATCCGTGAAGTGGCAGTCGAAGACCTGCTTGGCCGCACTCCCGTCCACCTCGAAGAGAAGCAGATTCGCAGCACCATCGCCGGCAGAATGATAATGGTCACCGGCGCCGCTGGCTCCATCGGCTCTGAACTCTGCCGCCAGATTGCCCGTTTCCGCCCCGCCGGAATTGTCGGATTCGAAATGGCAGAGTCTCCGCTCTTCGATATTGATCAGGAGATGAAGCGCTCCTTTCCAGAAATCCCTTTCCATCCCGAAATCGGAACTATTCAGAGCCGCGCCCGTCTCGACGAAGTCTTCCGTAAACATCAGCCCGCAGTCGTCTTTCATGCCGCGGCATACAAGCACGTTCCTCTCATGGAAACGCACGTCTTCGAAGCCGTCGAAAACAACGTTCTCGGCACTTATAACCTCGCGCAGGCATCGCTTGATAACGGCGTCGAAGATTTCGTCATGATCTCCTCTGACAAGGCCGTCCGCCCCACCAACATCATGGGCGCCACCAAGCGACTTGCCGAACTCCTCCTCTCCAGCCTCCAGAATGGCGGCACTCAATTCATCACGGTCCGATTCGGCAATGTTCTCGGCTCAAATGGCAGCGTCATCCCCACCTTCAAAAAGCAGATCCGAGCAGGCGGTCCCGTCACCGTCACGCATCCTGACATGCGCCGTTTCTTCATGACCATTCCCGAAGCATGCCAGCTCGTCCTTCAGGCCTCCGCCATTGGCGAAGGCGGTCAGATCTGCGTTCTTGATATGGGCCAGCCCGTCAAAATCGTAGACCTCGCCAGAAACCTGATTCTCCTCTCCGGCCTCAAACCCGGTGACGAAATCAAGATCGAATACACCGGCATGCGCCCTGGCGAAAAACTCTACGAAGAGCTCAGTTCCCTCACCGAAGACACAGTCGCCACGCAACACGAGAAGATCCGCATCTTCGTCGGCAGCACCAACCCCGATATCGATGTGCTCACGTGGATAGGCTCGCTCCGCGCAATTTGTGCAGCCCGCGATATGAGCCGCCTCGTCGTCACCATTAAGGAACTGGTAATCGACTACAACCCCAGCGCTCATCTCCTTCGCCGCATCCTCGACATCGAAGACACTCAGCCAGTGGCCTCTATCTCCGACTAGTTCGGGTCCTTCGCATTCCTCAAAACGAACCGCAATCATTCCGATGTTCTTCAAAACCTATCTCGTTTTTCTTTTCATGGCCTCCATCTGCGTTGCACAGTCGGTGCCTCCGTCCGCCCCCGTCAGAGATACTGTCCCTTCAGGACTGACCTCGCCTCCATCAAGCGCCAGCGTGCCAAGCTTTGAGAACCTCCAGGGAATAACTCCGTACGTCGACCCGTTCTCGACCAGTTATCCCGCAACCCAGCCGGCCTATCCCGGAATCGAACGCAGCCAGCGAAACAACCCACCTCCCCCGCTCACAAAATCCGAGTTCGAATCCTTCGTCGAAGACGCCGCCGGCCACCCCGTCCCCGTCTACTGCCGCCAGCTCTTCAGCGATGCACCCACAACCTTCGCGCCCATCGACCGCGTTCCCGTTCCAGCCGATTACGTTCTCGCTCCCGGCGACGAGTTGCTGGTTCGCGTCTGGGGCAAGGTTGAACTCGAAACTCGCGTCGTCATCGATCGCAACGGCCAGGTCTTTCTTCCCAAGGTCGGATCACTCACTCCCGCCGGTCTTCGCTACGACCAGCTCCAAACTTATATCCACTCCTCTATCGGCAAACTCTACAAAGACTTCGAAGTCAGCGTCACCCTCGGCCAGCTGCGGTCCATCCAGATCTTCGTTCTCGGCAGCGCCCGCCAGCCCGGCGTCTACACCGTCAGCTCGCTCAGCACACTCGTCAACGCAATCTTTGCCTCCGGAGGCCCTTCTGCAACCGGCTCGATGCGCCAAATCGAACTCCGCCGCAGCAACACCCTCATCTCCGACTTCGACATCTACGACCTGCTGCGCAGTGGCGACAAATCCCACGACATGCAGCTTCTCAATGGGGATGTCGTCTACATTCCTCCCGTCGGCCCGCAGGTGGCCATCCTTGGCAGCGTCAAAGAACCGGGCATCTACGAATTGAAGAATGGCAGCACAGTTCAGTCCGTCCTCAGCACTGTCGCAGGCCTCTCCAATCTCGCCAGCGACGACCGTGCACTCCTCGAACGCGTTCAGGACCACCGCCGCCGCCAGGTAGACGAGTTCGCTCTCGACAACGCTGGTCTGCAACGGGAGCTCCGTGACGGCGACATTCTCCGCATCTTTCCAATTTCACCCAAATTCGACAACGCAATCACACTCCGTGGACACGTCGCTCAGCCGGGCCGTTATCTCTGGCACGAAGGCATGCGCGTATCCGACCTCATCCCCACTCGCGATCGGCTTCTCACCCGCGACTACTGGAACCAGCAAAACTTCCTCGCCGGCATGATGCCCAACACCTCCGAGCAGCCTCAGGATCGTTCAGCGCTCAACAGCTTGACTCCCCAGACCAGCCTCTCGTCACCATATGCCGACACGCAGCGCCAGCTCCTCTCTTCGCCATACGCAAATGAGCAGCAACTTGCGAAGACCCCGTCCGAAATCAACAAGCCGCGTTCACGCGACCGCTGGGACCGTCCCTCTCCCCGCAGCAATCTTCAGGTGCCCGACGTCATCGCCGACATAGAACAGGCCAGCGCCGACATCAATTGGGAGTACGCCGCCATCGAACGCCGCGACCCCAGGGACCTCAGCACCCGAATCATCCCCTTGAACCTCGGCAATGCCATCGATCAGCCATCATCTCCTGACAACCAGCAGCTTCAATCCGGAGACATCCTCACCATCTTCTCCCGCAAAGACGTACCGCTGCCGCAGGACAAGCACGCTGCATTCGTCCGTGTTGGGGGAGAAGTCAACGCCCCTGGCGTCTACCGCATCGACCCCGGAGAAACCCTTCGCCACCTCGTCGAGCGTGCCGGTGGTCTCACGCCTCATTCCTACCTGTATGGCTCGCAGCTTTCGCGCGAATCAACCCGCGCCGCGCAGGAGCAGGAACTTCGACTCTCCACTATGCAGATGCAGCGAGAACTGGCTGCACGTTACGCATCCGCCAACTCCCTCACTCCTGCCAGCACGGCCGAACAACAGGCGCAGTTCAGTGCGCAGCAGGCGGTGATCAATCAGCTCTCGGCGGTTCACCCCACGGGCCGCATCGTTCTCGACCTCAAGCCGACTGCCACCGCCATCACCGACATCCCCGACTTTCCTCTCGAAGACGGCGACTCTTATCTCGTTCCCGCCCGCATGAGCACGGTGCAAGTCTCAGGCGCGGTTTATAACGAGAACGCCTTCCGCTACGAGCAGCACCGCCGCGTCTCCTCTTATCTCAAAGATGCGGGCGGTCCCACCCGCCAGGCTGACGTCAAGCGCGCCTTCCTCATCCGCGCCGACGGCACCGTCATCAGTCGCCAGCACCGCGATAGCCTCTGGGGAAGCAGCTTCGACAGCCTCGCCATGCTTCCCGGGGACTCCATCGTCGTTCCCACAAAGCTCAAGTCGCCCACCAGCTTCATGCAGCAGCTTCCCTATCTCACTCAGATCCTGTCTCAAACGGCCATGACCGGCGCCGTCATCGGCACGACTCGCTGATTAGACTCCCAATGTCTACCACCATCTCTGAACCAACCCGCGCAAGCGTCGAGCCTGTCTTCCGCGATCGCGAAGTCACCATCCTCGACGTGCTCACGCAACTTGCTCTTCGAAAAGTTCTCATCGCGCGAGTCGTCGCAGTCGCGCTCGCATTGGGCCTCGTCCTCTCATTTGCTCTTCCAGTCCGATACACCGCGACCGCGAAAATCATGCCGCCGCAGCAAACGCAATCATCCTCCACATTGCTGATGGGCCAGATGGTGGCTTCCTCCCCTGGCGCTCTCGCAGCGATAGCAAGCGGAGGTCTCGCCCTCAAGAATCCCAATGACCTCTACGTCGCGCTACTGACTTCCCGGCCCATAGCAGACGCCGTCATCCAGCATTTCGACCTCGTAAAGCTCTATGGTTCCCGCGATATGACCGTCGCCCGCAAGAGGCTCGCCAAAAGGTCAGCCGTGCTCTCAGAAAAAAACGGCCTCATCGCAATCTCCGTTACCGATCGCGACAAAGCCCGCGCCGCCGCAATGGCAAACGCCTACACCGACGAGCTCCGCAGCCTGACCAAAAAGATCGCACTTACTGAAGCCTCGCAGCGCCGCTTCTTCTACGAAGACCAACTCAGGCAGTCCAAAGACGCACTCGTAAACGCCCAGCAGCAATTTCAAACCGTGCAAATGCAAAAGGGCCTCGTCCAGCTCGATTCCCAGGCCAAAGTCATGATCGAAAGCCTCGCTGCGGTTCGCGCCCGAGCCTCCGCAAAGCAGGTCGAGGTTCAGGCCCTTCGCTCCTATTCCACCGAACGCAATCCTGATCTTGCTCTGGCCGAACGCGAACTCGAAGCTTTGCAGGGCGAGATCGCGCGCCTCCAGCAATCCAACCACTCCTCGAATTCTGCAAACCTCGCCTTGCAGGACGTCCCCTCCGCCGGACTCGAATATCTGCGGGCCGATCACGAACTCCGCTACCAGCAAGCCTTGTACGACATGCTCCTCCGGCAATACGACGCTGCCCGCCTCGACGAAGCCAAAGATGCCGTCGTCATCCAGGTAGTCGAGTCTGCCATCCCACCCGATCGCCGCTCTTCTCCGCAACGACTGCTCATCCTTCTTGGTTCGTTGATCATCGGTATCTTCGTCGGATGCACCCTCGCTCTCCTCGATCGATGGCTCGACGTCATGCGATCCGATCCGGAATCCGCTCTCATGCTGCGCGATCTCCGTGCCGCAATCAACGCTCGCTCCCGCGCATAAGATGAGCTCCTCCGCCAAGCCAATGCCGCCCGATCTTTCGATGCACGATTCAGTAGCTCTTCCCCAACCCGGCGTCGCTCCCACGAGCTCTGTGTGGGCCCGTTTCTTCGGCTACCTCACCGCCGACGGCCTCAACTACCTCCTCGGATTCGCTATCTATGGCTGGCTTATTCGCATCCTCTCCGATCGCCAGTATGGATATCTGAGTGTAGCCACCAGCATCTATCAGGTCCTCATGATGGTCACCGCGCTCGGCATCGACCTCATCGGACCGCGTCTCATCAGCGACGCCGGCGGAAATCCCACCCTCATCGCACTCCGCGCGCAACGCATCCGCATTGCGGTGGCCCTAATCCTCTGCACTCCGGTCACGGCCATCCTCTCTATCGCCTATTGGCGTCTCGGCCAGCACGATGTCGCATGGGTCATCCTCGCGGGATTCGCCATGGTCTTCGCTCGGTCCCTCGACCTCACCTTCATGGCCGTCGCACTCGATGCTCCCGGCGCGCTTGCGCGAACCCGTGCCTTCGGTCTCGGACTTTTTCTTGTCTCGCTTTTTGCCTGCAAAGGTCTCGTCGCCCGCTGTGTGTGGCTCGTTCCCCTTCTCAACGCCGCCGGCACCACCATCGGCCGAATCCAGCTCATGCGCATTCTCCGCCACAAAGCTGAACTGAGAATTACTCCTGCCGGCCGGCAACTCACCACCAATTACATCGTCCGCCAGGGCGCCAAAGCCGGCTCAGGTCAACTCCTGCTCTTCATCCTTCAGGGAATGGACGTCGTTCTCCTCGCACGCTACACATCCACTGAGGCTGTCGGGCAATACGCCATGGCCAGTCGGCTCTATCTCTTCGGCACCGCCGTGCTCGCATGTCTGTTGAACACCTACATGCCCGTGCTCATCGCCGTCGCGCACGATCCCGCATCTCTCTCACGACTCTTCCGCAGATTCTTGTTGACCAGCACGGCGATCGGAATCATCGGATGCGCAGCCTTCTGGCTCGCCGCCCCCACCGTCTGCGAACTCCTCGGTCACCGCCACCTCAACATCGTCCACCAGATCTCCCCGCTCTTCGCCATCCTGTTTCTCGCCATGTCCATCTGCAACCCATTCCTGAGCTTCCTGCCGAGCCTCCACCGCAGCGGAACCTACCTCATCGGAATCTCCGCCGCTCTCCTTCTCCTCCTCGCCACCGACCTCGCCCTCATGCCCCGCCTCGGCCCCACTGGCGCCGCCCTGGGCCAGCTCACCGCCACACTCTTCCTCGCAGTCTTCATGTCCCGCGCCTACTCAAGATATTTGCGTTCTTTGAATAGGCAATTCGCATCGCAATCTCTCACAGCAGATGATCGCACTGATCGTGCTTTCTGCCAGTCAGTCTAATCCTTAACTCAAATGTGGTTTGCGATTACTGCTATCGTAGTCATCATCTTCGTTTCACTGGTGTCGAAGAAATACGGCACTCTGTTGAACCCGGTGGCTTTTTACGCCGGCTTTTTTCTGATGTCTGCATCGGTTGTCCCTCTGCTCTACTCCGAACTGAACCTGTTCGGATCTGTTTCGTCGAAAGCTATCAACTTTACCTGTGCACTCGACATTCTGTATTTCAGTTCCGTTGGGCTCCCATTCCTGATCAGCCCCTCCCCGTTCTTATCTCTATTCGCGTGGGGCCTTCGATTCGCGCGCCCTGTTCAGCTTCATCGAAGCGTTTCCCGCAACGCGGAAATGGTTCTGCTTACTGAGTTCCTTCTGCTTTACGTGGCACTAATGATCGCAAGCAGAGTTGGACTGCTGTGGATCACAAGTAGCCGTGAGGCGTACCAATTCCACCGTGCTTCAGTGGGAATCCTGTGGGGCCTTTGCCAGGCGACGTTGATCCTGGCATTTTTATGCCGGCTGAATCGGTGTGCGCGAACGGCTGGGTCTGCGTTTTTCTCCCTCGTGCCTTTTGCGTGCGTGGCACTCTTTCTGGGATCGAAGGCATTTGTCCTAAGTTACTTCGTGCTGGCGCTCTTCCATGTACACACTTGCATCAAGCCCGTATCGAACAAATTCGTGGTGCTCTGCGGATCCTGTGTGTTGTTTCTCGGCCTGGCGATTCAAATCCTTCAAGGAACCGCTGCAGAATTGATCAACACGCTGATTTACTTTGACTACTTTTCAAATTCCGCGGCATTCATCGACAGATTCCACGAATTCGGCTTTCACTACGGAACGTTGACTCTTTCCACGCTATGGTTCTACGTTCCTCGCGCACTGTATGCCGCCAAGCCTTTTTCGTTCGGCTCGATGGCAGCAACCGAGTTGCTTTACCCCGGTGCTGCCGAATCTGAAGGTGCGACCCCTGGTCTCATGCAGTGGATCGTAGGATACGCAGATTGGGGAATTGCTGGAGTGATCATCTATGGCCTGCTCGCTGGTTTCCTTGCGAAAGGCGCCTACGAACTGTTCCGAAAGAACAAAGATGTTCAGTCGATGGCAATATTCGCTCAAGTGGGCCTCATCTACTACATCGAGATGTTCCCGAATGCTCCATTTCTGATATTTGCTTTGTGGCTCCTTTCGCAAGCCATGCTCATTCAGTCAGTAACATCGTCGGGTCACAAGACCTGCCCTACTTCAAAGGCCGCTCAACAAACGCCTGCTTTCTAGAAACTTGGATGAAGCCATCCCACGCAGTCCTCTTCGAGCCCTGGAACCTAGGCGACGCGATCATCGCTTTCGCCACTGCTCTTCAGTATCCGGACCGCATCGCGCTCGCGTGCAATTCCCGTTGGCATTCCATCCTCAGTTTCGCCGCCCAGGGACAGAAACAGCCGGCTCTCATTCCGGTCGATCTCAGCTACGTCTCGCGCAATAACGTCAGCAGGAAAAACGCAACTCCATTTCATCGCTCAGAAAATGAAAAGGAACGAGTGCTCAGCATCCGCGGCGACCTACGCGACTACCACGCCGCAAAATCTCTATTTCCCAGTTCCCAACTCAAAATGAACGGCTGGCTACCCTTTCTCGCTAAAAGATCCGCCCTTGTCGACCTCCCCTTCCGTAGATCATGGCTGCCCGTACGCAACCGTTACCGCGCCTGGGCCGATCTCGCACAGGTCGACTGGGACCGAATCACGAGTTTCTATCACCAAAGGCGCTGCTCGTCTAGCGCGAAGGTTGCGATTCATGTAGGAGCCCAATGGAAATCTAAACAATACCCCCACGCAGCCGAACTCGTCCGGATTCTGCAGAAGTCCAGCGATGTGCGCGTAATCGCGGCGCCCGGTGATCCACTGCCGCCCGGCCTGTCAGAGAACGATGTCTCTCGCCTGATTGACGGCGATCTCGTCAGAGAACTTCTCTCGTGTACTCACCTCGTCGCCAATGATTCAGGTCCCATGCACCTCGGAGCTCTACTTCGCTGCCGCACTACGGTTCTCAGTAACCGTGCCGCCATGTCGGAGTGGCTGCCTCCAGAGGTTATCGCCGTACAGCCAATAAACTCTCCGCGCGGATACCACGCACCCCGGCTGTCCGACGAAGTGTTTGCCTCCTGGCCACATCCTCAGCAGGTCGTTAAATCCGTCTTTTCCACGCAAAACTAACTCACCCATAACGACCGTGAAAACGAAGTCACACACGCAACGCGTCTGGTTCGTCTCAGAGCTCTACTACCCTGAGCTAACCTCTACGGGCTACTTCCTCACCAATATCGCCGAAGGAATCGCCGACACATTCGATGTAGCCGTCCTGTGCTGCCAGCCGAGTTATCTCTCTCGCGGAATCCGTGCGCCTGCTCACGAGATTCACAATGGCGTTGACATTCACCGCTGCTGGACAACAACCTTCGACAAAAACAAACTTTACTTCAAAGTAGTTAATCTGTTCGTTGCATCTTTATCCATGTTTCTTCGGGGACTCTTTCTCTTCCGGCAGGGCGACACTGTCCTCTCCGTCAGCAATCCGCCCCCGCTCCTCCCGTACCTGATGTTGCTGGCGTGTCGCATCAAAGGCGCACGGTTCGCATTGAGAGTGGAGGATGTCTACCCCGATGTCCTTACCCGAGTCGGGCTGCTCAAAGAAGACTCCGCAATCGCCAGATCGATGGACCTCTGCTGTCGATTGCTCTACCGCAATGCCTCTCAGATAGTCGTGCTCGGCCGCGATGTGCAATCTCTCGTCCGCAGTAAACTCGACACCGGAAAAGATCGGGTGGTAGTCGCAACCAACTGGGGCGACGTTCAAGCCATTCTGCCGCAATCCGCCGCGTCGAATCGACTCCTTCCCAAGCTCAACATCAGTGGCCGCTTCGTTGCGCAATACTGCGGAAATATCGGTCGAACGCATGGCATCGAGGACATCACGGCGGCCGCCGCACTCCTCAAGAACGATCCGGAATTTCAATTCCTCATGATCGGCTGGGGCGCCAAGAAAGAATGGGCCCTTCGCGAAAAAGCGGACAAGCAACTCGACAACCTCGCGATTCTGGATCCATTACCATGGCAGGAGCTCTGTGATGGCCTGAACGCATGCGACGTTGCCATCATTTCGTTCTCCAGGGGAATGTCGGGAATCTCAGTTCCTAGCCGGATGTACAACATTTTCGCCGCCGGCAAGCCGCTCATTGCTGTATGCGACGACGATTCGGAATTAGCTCAGGTAGTAAGAGAAGAGGGCATTGGATGGGTCATTCCACCTGGCCGTCCCGATTTGATTGTTCACGCTCTTCAGATTGCTCGTGAACGCTCCGATCAACTGCGCAGCATGGGAAAGCGTGCCCGTAGCTGTGCCGAATCCAAATACACCCTGAACCACGTCCTCCAGTCCTATCGCGGAATTGTTGCCAGACTCTCTTGACTCACCCTTCATGCAAAAAAGTTCTGATCACAGGCGCGTCCGGCTTTCTCGGCACTGAGATCGTAGCAGCCGCTCGAGAAAGCGGCTGGTCGGTCCGGGCATTTGATCGCACTCTTGCGAACTTCCCGCGCGATGTCGAGATCGTTACCGGCGATCTCGCAGACGAAGACCTCATATCCGGTGCCTGCAGCGGCGTTTCCGCAGTCATTCACGCCGCCGGGCTTGCTCACGTATTCGGCCGCGCTGCGAAGGATGTTGAGCAATTCACCGCGATCAACGAACAGAGAACTGCAAGGCTTATCAAGTCCGCTGTGAAGGCCGGCATTTCCAATGTCGTTCTCGTCAGTTCCGTTTCAGTCTATGGCGGCTACACCGGAGAAACCTGCAATGAAGATCAGCCATGCAATCCCATCGGACCCTACGCTGTGAGCAAGTGGAAAGCAGAGCAGCAGGCAATACAGCACATGTCCGGAAGCGATGCCTCCCTTTCGATCCTCCGCTTCGCAACAATCTACGGCGAAGGCGATCGGGGTAATGTGGCCAGGCTCATTCGCTCTCTGCAGAGCGGTCAGTTTCTCTGGCTTGGTCTCGGTCTAAATCAGAAAAGCCTCATTTACAAAAGGGACGCTGCGCGCGCCTGCATCATAGCGCTCGAGTCTTCGAAGCCGGGCATACACACCTTCAACGTCTCTTCGTCTCCAACCTCGATGCGGGAAATTGTCTCGGCGATCTGCGGTGCCATCAATCGTCCTACGCCGCGCCTCGCTATTCCTCAGCCACTATTAACTGCCCTTGGCGCCTTTCAGCTTCTGCTCGGTGATCCCTTTCAACTGGGTTCCCGAATCGCCAAATTTATGCGAAACGACGTCTACGACGCGTCGAGGTTTAACTCGGCCTTTCAGTTCCAGCCGTCAACTTCTTTAGCCGAGGGCCTTTGCCGCGAAGTGGAGTATCTGCGCAAGCGCGACGAAATGTTCGTGTCCCAGATGCGGGTTCAATCACCAGAATCTTCAGCAATATCCGGAAAGAGAGTTCGCCCATGAGCGAAATCATCGTCTCCCTGGCTTCCGATCACAACGGTGTCCAACTTAAGACAAAAATTAAAGCCTCCTTGTCCGAAGCAGGTTTTCGCACGCTCGACCTTGGTCCCTACACGTCAGACCTGTCCGTCGACTACATCGACTACGCCCGGCTCGTCGGCAATCTCATTCAGAACGGCGACTGCGACCGCGGAATCCTCATCTGCGGCACAGGCATCGGCATGAGTATTTCGGCCAACAAGCTTCCCAAGGTCCGGGCAGCGGTCGTGCACAACTACGAGAGCGCTGTGAAATGCCGCGAGCACAACGATGCCAACGTCCTGTGTCTCGGGGCCTGGATCCTCAGCGATCGCGAAAATACTGAAATCAGCCACAAATGGCTCGAAGAAAAATTCGGCGAGCATCGCCACGTGCGCCGGGTAGAGCGCATCGCCCCCGATCCGCGCGGAAAACTTGTCTTCGCCAACGGCGTCTTCGACATCCTTCACCAGGGCCACCTCGATCTTCTTAAGTGGTCGCGCAATCTTGGCGATCGCCTTGTCGTAGGCATCAACTCGGATGCATCAGCGCACGCTCTCAAAGGGGAGGGAAGGCCCGTCAATTCCCAGCAGGACCGCAAAGCCGTTCTTCAAGCCCTGCGCTTTGTCGACGAGGTCATCATCTTCGACGAACTCAAGCCCACTCGCCTGATATCGATGCTCAACCCTTCCATCATCGTCAAGGGCGGTGAGTGGATCGCCGAGCAAGTCCGGCAACAGGACGACATCCCGCCCGAAATCGAAGTCAAGATATTCCCCATCATTAAGGGGTATTCATCGCGCCAGATCATCCAGCACATTCGTGACGGAGAACCCGCTCACGCTGAAGGCTGAGCGGCTTCAACACTCCCCGCCACACAGACAAGGCCCGCCACTCCGTGAATCCTCTTCAAACAGTCGATCTCTTTGCATCCGCCCGAGTCCTGCTCATCGGCGACTCCATCGTGGACATCTACACCTATGGCTCAGCCATGGGCCTCTCCGCCGAGACGCCGACCATCGTTGCACGCAAAAAGGAAATCGTTCACTCTCTCGGGGGTGCAGCCCTCGTCTGTCGCAATCTGCTCGAACTCGGGGCCTCCGTCCAGTTCATCACCTTGATCGGCGCAGAGCAGGAGGCTGCCTGCATCAGCAAGTTCTCCGCACCGCGCCTTGCGCTCCGGGCCATTGAAGACCCCGATCGCCCTACCACCGTCAAGCATCGCTTCTGGGTCGATGGCTATAAGCTCTTCCAACTCGATCAGCGAGATGACCGAGACATCTCCTCCGCAGTTGCTGACAGAGTCATCGCTCAAGTTGAGGAAGCTCTTCCAGATATTGACAAGGTCATCATCTCTGACTACCGGCACGGTCTTCTCTCTGCACAGCTTCTCGAAGTTCTGTTGCCCCTCCTCCACGCCGCCAACAAGCCGGTCTACGTTGATTCGCAGGTCTCGCAGAGCGCCAGCAACCACAAGCTCTACTCCGGCGGGTGCATCATCTGCCTCAATCTCAAGGAAGCGCGCTGTATCGATCCATCGTTCCAGCCTCTGCCTGCTCCCGACGCTTTTGCGCGCCTCAACCAGCAACTCGACTCCCAGCGCATCATTGTCAAGTTAGGTGCCGATGGCGCGATGTTCCAGAACGGCTCTCGAGTAACCGTGATACCCGCAATCCGATCGCGCGTTGAAGACACTACCGGAGCCGGCGATGCCTTTCTCTCTGCCTTCAGCCTCGCTTCTCTCAACGACCCCGAAACCGCACTCAAGATCGCAAATTGCTGGGCAGGCCTATCCGTGCAGATTCACGGAACAACTCCGCCAAAAAGATCAGATCTGCTGCAAAGACTCAAGGAACTCTAGCTATGTCCTACGGACTCACACTCGAAGACGTTCGCAAAGTCAACCAGCCTACATCCCTCATTACCCCATGGGGTGCGATAGCTTCCCTCACCGAAATGCCTCACTACGCCATGTATCGAGTGGACGTCGCCGCACGCGCCTCCCAACCTCTTCATTTCTTCGCCACCGATTTCCATGCCTTTCTGGAATTCGGTGAGCTTGTCGTTCGCTACATCAAACCCGACGGTTCAATCGAAGTTGGCTTACTCGCCCCAGGCCATACTCTCCCCCTCCCCCGGTTCGTCCCGCATGCCTTCTCATCCGCAGCTCCAGCCGTGCTCTACTTGTTTGGTCCTCGCACACCCCAGGGCATTGAGCAGCATCTCGTTGAGACTGAAGCACAGGCCCAGATCGCTGTTGAACGGCTTGATCCGCATAACCTTGCGCCGATCGGCCAACCCACCACCGACGTCCGCGAGAAATATTGGGGGCGCATCGAAACCATCCTCGCCGGCGACATCGCAGCCAAGCGCCTGTTCATTCAAAAAGGCGGCTCCGGCAGCCTCGAGTTCCACGTCGAAAAGCGGGAAAGCTATTACATCCATTCCGGCCTGATTCGCCTTGGTCTGCGCATCGGCCGCGCCGAGAATTACAGCATCACTCTCGGCCCCGGTCAGGCTTACGACATTCATCCCGGAGTGATGCACCTCCGCGAGGGCCTTGACGACAGCGTCATCCTCGAAGTCTCGACCCGCGACTCCGATTCAGATTCCTATCTCGTCGAAGACGGTCAGACCTATCGTCACGTCGACTCAGCCATACAAAGTTAATCTCTACAAACTGGAGAACGACCCTATGAAGCTCTTCCTTGATTCCGCCAACTTACAGGATGTTGAAAACGCCCTGGTTCGCGGTCATATTTCCGGAATCACCACTAACCCCTCCCTGCTCGCCAAGGAGCCAAAATCAAACTTCTACGAGCACATCAAGAAAATCGTCGCGCTCATTCAGGCCGATGGGCGTAGCCTGCCTCTCAGCGTCGAGGTTTTCGCGACAAAACCTGACGAAATGATCGCTCAGGCACAGGACATCGTGCAGAAGATCGCCTATCCCGGTCTCAACATTAAAGTCCCCATTGGTTGGGACGAACTCAAGGTCATCTATGCTCTCTCGAAACTCGGCATCAAGGTGAACTGCACCTGCATCTTCACGGAAGAGCAGTGCGTCCTCGCAGCCGAGAGCGGCGCGACCTACGTCTCCATCTTCCACTGCCGCCTCAAAGATCTCGGCGGCGATCCCGTTCGAGTAATCGAGAACACCCGCAACCTCCTCGATCTTCGCTCTCATAAATCCGAAATCATCGTCGGCAGTATCCGCATGCAATCAGACGTTCTCGAGGCCCATCTCGCCGGAGCCCACATCGTCACGGCAAGTGCCAAGGTCCTTCAGCAAATGTCCTCGCACCCCGGCACAGACAAATCCGTTCAGGGCTTTCTCAGCGACTTCCAGACGTGGCTTGCCTAGATGACCATCTGCTTCGACATCGACGGCGTTCTCTGCACTCAAGTCGACGGGCATTATGACGAAGCCCAGCCGAATCTGCCCATGATCGGCCTCCTCAATCGCCTCCATGATCGCGGCTGCAGAATCGTTCTCCACACCAGCCGCTTCATGGGCCGTGCTGGCAACGACCCGGCGCAAGCGGAAAACCTCGGCCGGCAATACACCGAGCAGCAGTTAAAAGGCTGGGGTGTCCGCTACCACGAACTTTGGATGGGGAAACCGCGCTACGACTACGTCATCGACGATCGCTCGGTCTTCTATCAGAGCGACATCGCCCATATCGAAGCGGCTCTGCAAACTGCGCAGGAACAAAATAGTGACGACGCAAGATAGCTGGCGTAAATTCCAAACACAGCCTGAGGGCTATCCCTCTTCCGGAACAGCCGCACGCGCAATGATCTCTGTTGTACTGAACCCGGGCACAAACGACACAATCTTCACTCGTCCGCCCCACGACCGCACCTCGGCCGCTCCTACAATCGAGTCTGCCTGGTAGTCGCCACCCTTCACAATCACGTCAGGCCGAAGCGCCAGCATCAGCTCAAGTGGTGTAGGCTCGTCGAACACCACCACAGCATCCACCGCTTCCAGCGCAGCGAGTACTCGCGCGCGAGAGCGCTCATCCACAACCGGCCGCGAAGGCCCCTTAAGCCGTCTCACCGAGTCATCGCTGTTAATGCCGACGATCAGTCGGTTGCCCTCTCGTCGCGCGGTGTCCAGAAGAGTCACATGCCCCACGTGCAGAATGTCGAAGCAGCCATTCGTAAATACAACCCTTTCCTGCACGGCTTTCCACTCGTTGGTGCGCTCCTGCATTCGCACAAGCGACATAATCTTCGATTCAGGATCCACTGGCGCTAATCTCATCTGATCTGTCTCTTACTTAAAGTCTACGCGCTCTCTCACGCTGATCATCGGGCCATGAATATCACCAAACGCACTCTGGATATCATCCTTGCTTCCGTTGGCATCGTTGTTTCGGCTCCGTTGCTCTTTGTCGTTGCTCTCGTCGTCAAAATCACTTCCGAAGGCCCCGCGCTTCACTGGTCTTCCCGCATAGGGCGAGACAACACGATCTTCAGCATGCCGAAGTTTCGGACGATGCTCGTCCACACCCCTCAGGTAGCAACTCATCTCCTCTCCGACCCGAGGCAGTTCCTCACTCCGATTGGCGGCTTTCTCAGAAGCACGAGCCTCGACGAACTCCCTCAGCTCTACAGCATCCTCACGGGTCGCCTCAGCTTCGTGGGTCCACGCCCCGCCCTCTTCAACCAGGATGATCTGGTCGCGCTTCGCACCAAATGCGGTGTACACGCATTGACTCCCGGCTTGACGGGATGGGCGCAGGTGAACGGCCGCGACGAGCTCGCAATTGCCGCCAAGGTTCAGCTCGATCGCGAATACCTTGAAAAGCGCTCACTTGCCTTCGATTTCAGAATCATCGCCCTGACCGCCATGAAGGTGGTCCGTCGCGAAGGCGTCTCACACTGACTGCGCTGACGCTGAACACTCACATCACACTCGCGCTCTACGCAAATGTGAGCGCATCTCTCGAAATAAATTAGCAAGGAGAACAACATGCAGAGAATTCTCGTAAACGGCGCAGGTGGCTTCATCGGTGGTCACATGGTCAAGCGCCTCAAGTCCGAGGGCTATTGGGTTCGCGCTGTCGACATCAAAGACCACGACTTCTGCCGTCCCCCCGCCGACGAATTCATCCTCGGCGACCTCAGAGATCAGCGCGTCGTAGAGCAAGTCGTCGACGGCATCGATGAGGTGTATCAATTCGCAGCCGACATGGGTGGCGCCGGCTACATCTTCACCGGCGAGCACGATGCCGATGTCATGCACAACTCCGCCTCCATCAACCTCAACACCCTTCACTATGGCCTGAAAGCGGGCGTGAAAAAATTCTTCTATTCGTCCTCTGCCTGCATGTACCCCGAATACAACCAGCTCGATCCGCTCAACCCCAAGTGCTCTGAAGATTCCGCCTATCCCGCCGCGCCCGACAGCGAATATGGATGGGAAAAGCTGTTCAGCGAGCGCCTCTATCTCGCCTACATGCGAAACTATGGCGCTCAGGTGCGCATCGCACGCTTCCACAATATCTTCGGACCCAACGGCACATGGACCGGAGGCAAAGAGAAGGCTCCCGCCGCGATGTGCCGCAAAGTCGCTGAAGCCGAGGAGGGAAGCAATATCGAAATCTGGGGCGATGGCCTGCAGACCCGCTCCTTCCTATACATCGACGAGTGCATCGAAGCCGTCCGCCGCCTCGTGCAATCCGACTTCACCGGACCCGTAAACATCGGCTCCGAAGAGATGGTCACGATCAACCAGCTTGCCTCGATGGTCATGCAGATCGCCGGCAAGGAACTCGCCATTAAACACATCGCCGGTCCGCTCGGCGTTCGCGGCCGCAACTCTGACAACCGCCTCATCCAGGAAAAGCTCGGCTGGAAGCCCTCGCGTTCTCTCCGCGAAGGCATGGAGAAGACCTACCAGTGGATCTCCACCCAGGTCTATGCTTCGCAGTCCAGAGAAGCCTGCAGCGCCGTCCTCGTCTAGACACCGCTTCTCATTCGCTCCTCCATCAACTCGAAGGCCCTCGGATCATTCCGAGGGCCTTCTGCATTTCGGCTCAATCCAAGATTGGCTTCTCAGTCTTCCGGCCCCATCTCAAAACTCACAAACCCAAAATGCTTTCCATCCGGTGCCCAGTTCGGCGTGTTGTCGCTGCCTGCTCCCCCCACAACGTTCACCAGCGTGCGCAGCTTCCCATCCGCCACGTTCAAAATGCGCAATGCAATATCCGTGTTCGTCGGATGTCCCTTCACTCCCTTGGGATAACTCAGGATCAAAACCGACTGGCCATCCGGCGACGGATGCGGAGTCCAGTTTCCGTACTCATCATTCGTCACTTGCTCAGCTCCGCTTCCATCTGGACCCATTCTCCATATCTGCATCGAACCCCCGCGATCTGAATTGAAGTAGATCCATTTTCCATCCGCGGAGTAATCCGGATCGTCGCTAATGCCGCTCCCCGAGGTCAGAGCCTTCTCCGCTCCACCCTCAGCCGGAATCACAAAAATGTTTCCTCCTCCTTTGTGATCTGGTCGGGTAAACGCAATCGTCTTCCCGTCCGGCGACCACCCGTGAAAATAGGACCACGCACCCTCCGTAACCACCTTCGGCTCTCCACCCTCTGCCGGAACGACATAAACGCGCGTTTCCGCCTTTTCAGGCACGCTGCAACTGATCGCAAGCAGCTTCCCATCCGGCGACAAACCGTGACTCCCCGTACACTTCGTCGCGTTCCCGATATTTAGCGTCGAAGGCTCGCCGCCCTCCGCCGGAACCGTCCAGATCTTTCCGTCCCGATTGAAGAACAGCGTCTTTCCATCCTTGCTCCAGTTCGGAGCCTCCATCCGCCCCGGCCCTGTCGTCACCACCAGTGCACGCCTGAAGTTCTCCTCGATTCCAATCGTCTGCAGAGTGCTTCTCCCGAATTGCTTCTCCCGCCCGCCCGCGGACGCGCCGGTCTCCAGCTTCACGTTGCTGAACTTCGCCGTCTCTACCGCGTCCTTGTTATGCGAGCAAACGCCGATCCCCGCATAAAACGGCTCCTGTAAGTGCAGCTTGATCGTCGCCCCTACCGGATGCAGCGGCTCTCCATGATTGCTCAGATACATCGTGAACGTATCGCCCTGCTTCACCAGTCTCAGCCGTTGCGGCAATTGTTCCTTGCTCAGTTCAATGTCCTGCGTCGTCGCTCCTGGTTCGGTTCGATACTGCAACCCCATCAATCCCGACCCATGTTGCGCCGCATCGACATACACTCCATTCGCATCCAGAGACTGCCGGAAGATCAGCACCGCCTTCCGATGCGGATCCGGCTTTTGCGATTCTCCAAACGTGATGTCCGCCGTCAAAGACGCATCGCCCGACATCTTCTTCCACACAAAATGAAATGCATCTTCACGCGCCCACATGTTCGCGCCGGCCGATGAAATCGTGTACACACCGCCATCAAACTTCGCAGTTCCCGGTGGAGTCACCGCTCCCACATCGCCCTGCGCCTCAAAAACTCCAAGTGACCCCGTCTTCTCTTGCGCACCGCAAAAAGAGCCCAACGCAACCACCGCGCCGGCGAGTACACCTGCCCTCATCAAGATCGATCCCATTTTCATCCCGCTCTCCTTACGCGGCTACTCCGCCGGTGTCTTGTCCGTCTTGAAGTTGATCACCGTATAAACAGCCGGCTCACTCCCCACATTCTTTAACCCATGTAGTTGGTTCGACGCGTTAAAGATCACCGACCCCGGCCCCACCCGCTTCCATTCGCCCTTCACCAGCGCTTCAAGTGTGCCTTGACGAATTACCAGCATCTCCTCATTCGGGTGCTTGTGCGGCGCATGCGGCATCTTCCCCGGATTCAGAGTGGTCTCGTGTACTTCCAACTGGTCCAGCGTTGCCGTCTTCATCGTGAAGAACGACCGCACCTCTCCAACCGCAGTAGGTTTCGCCGCAATTGTGCTCCGCTCAAAAACCGCCGGCCCAAGCAATGGCAGCTCGTTTGCCGCCGCAAAACCCGCCGCGGTGCACCCACCAGCAATCAGCGCCACCGCAACATCTCTTCGCGTAATCATCTTTTCAGCCCGCCTCCTCAACTCATTCTCATCCAGCGAACCGTTTTACTACACCTCGCCTGGGCCTCATGCGTTTTTTGACACCATCGGCGCCACCACAACGACTGTCCTCCCGAGCGAACCCGAGAGCCTGCCTCGAGCGAAGCCGAAGGGACCCGCAGTTCGTGCTTCGTAGCTTCAGCTCTTGCCGCAAAGCCCCCGCTTCAGCACCATTTAATCTTGTTCCATTCATAATCTCGGTGTGGAGAACGCCGCCATGCGCGTGCTGCTCGTAGAAGACGAAGTCCGGCTTGCCGACAATCTCTCTGCCGCCCTGCGCGACGGACCGGGATTCGCCGTTGACTGGGCCGCCGATGGCGAAGCCGGCGATGATGCTGCCCGCCATCTCTGCTATGACCTCGTCATCCTCGACCTCATGCTTCCCAAGCTCGACGGTCACGCCCTTCTTCGCCGGATGCGTGCTCGCAAAGATTCCACGCCGGTTCTGATCCTCACCGCCAAAGAGGGCAAGGATGCCATCGTCCAGTTGCTCAATGCCGGAGCTGACGACTACCTGGCCAAGCCCTTCGATCTCGGGGAGCTCATCGCACGCGCCAAAGTCCTCATCCGCCGCGGAAAGGGCGCATCCCACCCCACCCTCAAGGCTCTTGACATCGAACTCAATTCTCTCGAGCAGACGATCCATCGCGGCGGTGTCCCCGTTGATCTCTCTCCCACCGAGTACCACATCCTTGAATATCTGCTCCATCACCCGCGCAAAGTCGTAAGCAAACAGGAACTCCTCGAACACCTCTACGACTACAACTGGGAGCATCATTCCAACGTGATCGAAGCGCACGTCTCCAACCTGCGCAGAAAACTCGATGCGGCAATTTCCAATCCCGATACGGTTATCGAAACTCTGCGCGGTCGTGGCTATCGACTCTCACCTGAGCCCACCTCATGATGCGTCATTCCAGCATTGCTGTACGTCTCATCGTCGCCGTGCTGTTTGTCGAAATAGTTTCTGCAGTACTTGTAATTCTGGTCGCCTGGGAGTACGAGCGGCACAGTCACTTCCAATCTTTCGACGTTATGCTCCGCGGCCGCGCCGACTCCGTCCTGGGCGCGGTGCAGGATGCCGAAGATGTCGGCGACAACGTGATGCTCGATCTAGCCGATCTCCATGTGCCAGATGAAGATGTTTATGAAGTTTGGGACGGCCGTGGACAACTCCTCGGCCGCTCATCAAACTGGTTGGGCAGCGCTGCCACTCAAGTGCCCGCAACCAATGGCTTCTTCGCGTCTGAAATTAAACATCAACGCTACCGTCTTCTGCGCCTCGCTGGCACTCGCATCGTCGATCCCGGTGAAGTCAAGGGCGGTCATCTTCGTTTCGTGACCATCGTCTACGGCTCTTCCATAGAGCGTGTCTGGCACTCCATCTATGTATCCGTCGAGTTCTATGCCGCGGGAATGTTCCTTCTAGTTATCATCACAGGCCCGCTCATCGCCTGGGTCCTTCACCGCGGCCTAAGTCCCCTGCGCGAACTAGCGACACTAGCCGGCAACGTCTCCGCAAATTCATGGACCTTTGATCCTCCTGCCGCCGCCCGCGAGACCTCGGAACTCGCCCAACTCACCAGCGCTATCGAAAGCGTTCTCGGGCGTCTTGAGCGCTCCTTTAATCAGCAACGTACCTTCGTATCTGACGCCGCTCACGAACTCAAAACCGCCGTCGCCGTCGTCAAGTCATCTCTGCAACTCACCGGCATGAAGCCCCGCACGCCCGGCGAGTATCAGGCCGGCAACGAACGCGCTCTCGTCGACACCGAACGCGTCGAAGGTCTCGTCGCAAAAATGCTCACCCTCGCCCGCCTTGAAGACTCATCAAATCACCTTGAAGACTCAACAAACCGGGTGCCCAAGGTCTCGATTTTGAGACCTGGAAACGAGAATGACGGCCGGGTGCCCCACGTCTCGATTTTGAGACGTGGGAACGAGAATGACGGTCGGGTGCCCCACGTCTCGATTTTGAGACGTGGGAATTTGAACGCCTGCATCTCCGCCACTGTTACTCAACTTGAAACTGCCGCTGCTGTTCGCCAGGTCAGCATCATCGTCCGCGATCTCCCGCCAGATCCTTGTCCGATCGCCCTCACTCCAGATGATTGCTGTCTCGTTCTCAGCAATCTTCTCCTCAACGCCATCCAGCACAGCCCGCCGCAGTCGCAGGTCGAAATCCGCGCGACGCTCCACGACAGCACTGTCGAACTTACGATCCAGGACCACGGCGAAGGGATCGATCCCGAAGATCTCCCTCATGTCTTCGACCGCTTCTACCGCACCGATCCTTCCCGTGCTCGCACCACTGGCGGAACTGGACTCGGCCTTGCGATCTGCAAGGCCGCAATCGAGCGCGCCAATGGCACTATCTCACTCTCCAGCGACCCAGGGAAGGGAACTACTGCGACGATTCGTCTTCGCTCGGCCGGTTAGCCTGCTTTGTAGCGCAGCGAGCGACATCCCCCTGTTTTCTCGAGGCGGCTTATCCCTTGCTCGAACTCACCGCTCGTTCCAGAAAACGACGCAGTCTCTCCCGGCTTTGATCGTCAGCTGGAACAAGTGCATGTGTCTTGGGATCCACCGCCGCAAATTGTACAAAGGCAAACCCTACCCCGTCCGAGCCGGTTCTAATCACAGTAGCCGGCATTGTGATCGCGCTGTCCGCGCTTTCTGCGTCGGCGTTTACATATTGAAATGTCACAATCAGGCGCGTGCCGAGGGTCCACCGATCAGATGTAAGGAGGTAAAAACCAGCTGGCCCGATATCTCCGAGCCTGTAGGCTTTCGGCGTTCCACCGGTCCAATAATAAGCAACCACCTCCGGAAAACGAGAGCGCGGTTTACTTCGCCGTTCAGTCTCAGAGTATCCGCTCAGCCACAAAGACAAACGCTCACGCCAGGTTCTCTTCTTCGGAGCCTCCGCTGCAATCTCCTCTCTTTTCTCCGCATCGTCAAGCGCGGAGACAGCCTCCTTCATCAAAACAGCGCGCACTTCGTTTTCATTGTGCTCCGGACCAGACATGAAACAGCGGCAACTATTCCCCCGAAGACGCGGTTCGTCGTTTCTGCAGTCCCACTCAGCTCGACTCTCCGCATCGCAGATTCTCATCCGGTCTCCCGACTGAACTCCGCAGAACTCAACAGCCCTTGCCGGTACGATCAAGGCACTTGCAACTCGCGGGTCGACCTCCGAAATGCCATTCTCCGGATGCCCCACGATGCATTCCACTACTTCGAGCTTTTCGCTGAGAAGCAAAATTGCAACTTCAGGGAAACCAGGCGTACGCGGAATCAACCCTCGAAACGGCTTCAGCCATACTCCTCCCTGCGAGATCTCTGATAGGTGTCTGACCAGCAAGTGGTAGGGCATCCTGGCCGTGTCAAGGAGATGCGCTTTCTCGCACACCTGCGCTTCCCGAGTCTCGTCGCACACATGAAGTGTTGCGTTGATCTTTCCTCCTCCCAGCAAAGTCGGCGATTTAGGCACGGTCGCCAAATCTCATCTCCTCTGCCACGCACAATGCCCGCGCAACTAGTAACCAAACACACCCCTTTGTGCGCCCGAATACCACGAAAGCGCCATCAGTGCGTCGCAGTTCTCTGTAAATAAATTGCCGAAACCCGCTCCATTCGCGGGGTTTCCTCACACAATTTCTCAAGCCGCCACAGGGCCGAAAAAAACGAAAGGTGATCCAAATTACATACGCCACGGCAAAATACCGCCTGCAATATCGCCCGTATACCCCCTCAGTAACCCCGCAGCTTCGCGAAATCAGTACTCCGACGGATTACAAAGAGCTCATTTCGGGACACATGCGTTGTATTGCTGCCTTTCTGGCTTCGTCATAAAAAGGTCTCACGCACAACGTAGTGACGGTGCAAATTCTCCCGCTTCAGTTATCGCGGATGAGGGCTAAATATGAAGACTTTGCTTTCTTTCCCCAGATCTGAGAATCCGACACTCGATACTCGCGCAGTATTCAAGCGCATCCGCTCGGCATTCACGCACGACGATCGCGGCAGCGCGATTGCCGAAACTGCAGTCTCGATGCCCATCATCCTTCTCGTAATGACTGGCATCTTCTCTTTCTCGGTGGCTCTGCACCAGAAGCTGGCGCTCGCTGAAGCCGTCTCCGCTGGCGGTCGCGTCCTCGCCGTCGAACGCGGCGACACCGATCCCTGCCAGAAAGCCACGGACGCCATCTATGCCGCAGCGCCCACACTAAACAAATCCAACCTTAAGATCAGTTACACCCTCGACGGCGTCGCCGTAGGATCAAACGTCACAAGCTGTGCCAACACCCCGAACATGACAGCCGGACGAACCGCCACAATCGTTGCTTCCTATCCGACTGCCGTGTCTATCTACGGGAAAAGTTTTGGCTCCTTGAGCCTGCAGACCCAGATCAGTGAGGCAATTCAATGAAACTCTCGCTCCGGTCACACTTCTCGCGACTCATCGTCGATCAGAACGGACAAGTTCTCCCCTGGATGGCTCTCCTCATTTGTCTCTTTGTCGGAGCAGCCGGCGTAACGGTCGACCTCGGTCACGCATACGTTTGTTACCGCGAACTACAGGGTTCGACAGATGCAGCCGCATTAGCTGCCGGATATGAGCTCTCTCAACCCACAGCAACCGTATCATCCGTAAAGGCGGTTGCCGGCAACTATGGCTCTGCAACCAACGGCGCCAACATCAACTCCAACTTGCCGAACACCACCATCACCACCGACCTCAACTGCTCGTCCAGCGTGAACAATCTCGGCATCCTTTGCTCGAGCTCGCCCACCGGCTACAACGTCGTTCGTGTTACTCAGTCCGTTACGGTCCCGACCTACTTCATGAAAGCCTTTGCCTTTGCCGGAGTTCAGGGCGCGAAATCGGTCCGTCTCACCGCGGTCTCCACCGCCGCTGCCCGCGGTGCAACCAACTCGCAGTACAACGTTGCAGTCGTCATCGACACCACTGCCTCGATGAATACGATGGACTACGATGCCAATTGCAACAACACCCGAATTCACTGCGCCCTCCAGGGCGTTCAAACTCTGCTGAAAGCACTCTCCCCCTGCACCACCTCTGGCTCGGGTAAGGATTGCTCCGGCGGAAAAGCATTCGACCAGGTCAGCCTCTTCACTTTCCCTAATGTCCAGGCCAATCAGGCAAGCCGTGACACCAGCTGCCCCACCAGCAACCCGACCATCCCCAACTACTACACTCCCGTTCGCGGAGCGACATGGTCTGCTCCGACCGGCACCAGCGCCACATACCAGATCACCGACTATACCTCTGACTGGAGCTCGACCGGCAAGCAGAACGGCGCTCTGAACACCTCGTCGGCGCTCTCAATCGCTTCAGGTGCCTCCACGTCTTCGAGCTGCAAGGGCCTTCAGGCGCCGGGCGGCGATGGAACCTACTACGCCGGCGCAATCTACGCGGCGCAATCCTCGCTGATGGCCGCGCAGGCAGCAAACCCCAAATCAGAAAACGCCTTGATCATCCTCAGTGACGGCGATGCCCAGAGCTCCAAGATCAGCGTCTCGGGAACGGTTCAAAAGGCCGGCACCCTCACGCCGAAGCTGACGGTCGATTACCCTTCCAGCACCAATCAGTGCCAGCAGGCTATCGACGCAGCCAACTTCGCATCGTCTCAGGGAACCACCGTCTACACCATCGCTTACGGCGCAGCCAGTTCAGGCTGCTCGCAGGACAAGTCCGGACCCCTCGCCGGCGTCTCGCCCTGCTCCACTCTCAAGAAGATGGCAACGGCGCCCGGCAACTTCTTCTCCGACGCTGACGCATCACAGAACAAGGGCCAGTGCACTTCCGCTGAAAACCCGAACCTCTCCCTCGATCAGATCTTCAAGGCGATTCAAACCAGCCTCAGCTATTCCCGCCTGGTCCCCAACAGCTACTACAACTAGCTCGCCAGGCCCTTCGCGACGCCGCACTCCCTCCTTCGCGCGGCGTCGCTTTTCTTTTCCTGACTCCGAAACGATTATCTTTTCTGGACTTCGAAACGATTATCTTTTCTGGACTCCGAAACGATGGGTGCCCCACGTCTCGATTCTGAGACGTGGGAGACTAACCCAAATTTTGCGTGCCCCATTCATGCGCAGCCTCACCGCGCATGAGTGGGAAGCCATCCCACCGCGTCCCTGCCACCGCGTTCCCTCCTTCGCGCGGCGTCCCTTTTCTTTTCTGGACTCCGAAACGATTATCTTTTCTGGACTCCGAAACGATTATCTTTTCTGGACTCGAAACGATGGGTGCCCCACGTCTCGATTCTGAGACGTGGGAGACTAACCCAAATTTTGCGTGCCCCATTCATGCGCAGCCTCACCGCGCATGAGTGGGAAGACATCTCACCGCGTTACTGCCAGCCGCCCTCACTCCGTCCTCAACGCCCTCATCGGATCCACGCTCGCCGCCCGCCTCGCCGGCAACAAAACCGCACCAGCCGAAACCGCGCTGATCGCCGCAATCGCGATTACGAAGCTCGTCACGTCAAACGGAGACATTTGATACAGCATCGACTTCAGCGGACGAATCGCCAGCAGCGTCAGCGGAATCCCCGCAATCACGCCGAAGACCAGCACCCACAGGCTCTCCTTCAGAAACATGATCAGAACCTGCCCTCGCGTTGCGCCCAGCGCCATCCGTACTCCAATCTCCGTGCTCCGCCTGCTTACCCGGAATGAATGCGCGCCATACAATCCCGTCGCCACCAGCAACGCGGCCAACACTCCAAAAAATCCGCCCAGTGCCGCAAACATCCGCTGCTGCCGGTAAGACTTTTCAAACTGCGCCGCCTGTGTCATCGGCTGTTCCAGCGGCACATCCGGATACATCGCCGAAACCGCCTTCCGAATTGCCGGCAGCATCGCTGTCGCATCGCCCCTTGTGTGCACCTCCACGTGCAGATTCCCCATAGCCTTGAACTGCATCGCGCCATAAAACGCCATTGGTCTCGGCTCTTCATCCACACTCGTGTACTTGCTGTCTCGCGCTACACCGACGATCGTGAACGGATTCTTCCTCCCGAGCGCATGCCCAATCGGATTTGTCTGCGTCAGAAATTTCTTCACGAACGTTTCGTTCACTACGGCAACGCGTTGTGTTGTCTCTGTGTCCGACACCGCAATGTCTCGGCCCGCAAGGATTGGCACTCCCATCGTCCGGAAGAAATCAGGTCCCACATTATTCGACCGCAGAATCGCATCTTGCTTCTCAACTCCATCGATAACCAGATCGTTGTTATCAGACCACCCCGATCCCGGTCGATTCTCCGCCAGTGAAACGCTCTCAACGCTGGGTATCTGCCCGATTCGATCCAGAAGCCGCCGATAGAACGCGTGTTCGTCGACGCCCCGCTGCGGAGTCACGCCGAACACCAGCAGCCCCTGCGTCTCTACCCCGAGATTTTCATTCGCATAGTTGCGCAGTGTGCGCAGCAGCAGTCCTGCGCTCACCAGCAGTACAAGGCACACCGCAATCTGCGCTGAAAGCGTTACGCGCGCTCCGGTCAAACGGCTCCGCGTTGCCGTCGATGTCGCAGATGCAGATCGCAGCACTCCCGCTACCGGTACTCGCGACGCGCTCCACAAGGGGAACAGCCCAAACGCCAGTGCCGCCACCGCCGAAATCGCAATCGTGAAGAGCAACACCGTACGATCCGGGCTCAGTCCCGTCTCCACGCCCGACCACGAAGCCAGCATCTGCGTCGCTGAAAGTGCAAACAGCCATCCTGCTGACGCGCCCACCGCAACCAGCAGCACGCTCTCGCACAACAGCTGCCTGAAGATGCTCGCCCTGCCCGCGCCGATCGCCATTCTCAGGCTGAATTCATATTCGCGCGCTGTGTTCCGTGCCTGCACCATCATCACCACATTCGTGCATGCAATCAGCAGGACCAGTCCGACGAGTCCCATCAGGATCTCAACCGGAGTGCGCATATCCGAGTTGTACCCAGAGATCCCTTTTGCTTCAACAAAGTCGAGCAGCGGCTTCCACTGCTTCTCATCCACCGTGCCGACTGTTTGCTTCACCACGCCGCCAAACGTTCCCACTAGAGCCTGCTGCGCCTGGATCGGCGTCACTCCCGGCCGCAGCCGCGCCATCAATCGAAGGCACCACCACTTCGGAGAGCCATAGAGCGTGTCATTACCCGCAGGTGTTCCCCACGCATTCAGTTCTGGCCTGTTCTGCAGCGGAATCCAGAAGTCCGCCGACACCGCTGGCTCAATGCCTTTGAACCCGCGTGCCGTAACGCCCACAATCGTCAGCGGAACGCCCTTCACATACATCGTCTTCCCCACCACATTTGGATCGCGCGCAAAACTCCGCGTCCAGAACTCATAGCTGATCACCGCGATCTGCGTATGATCTTTCTCGTCCTGATAGGTAAACCCGCGCCCCTGCCCCATGCGGGCCGATAGCCCTGAGAAGAAATTCCCGCTGACCTCCTCGCCCTCTGCTTCTTCCGGCAAGTCGCCATGCCGAATGGCAACGCTGCCGTTGAAGCTCAGCGGTACATACCCGATAAGGTCTTCGAACACATCGGTCCTCTGCCGCAAAGCCTCGAATGTCACTTCCGAGAATGACGTACTCGAGTCGCCGGTGTTTCCCGCGCCCGGCGCCTGACCCTCGCCGTTTGCCATCCGCACGTAGTAGAGCCCGTGTGGTCTCGAAACGGGTAGTAGCTGCATTAACACCGCATTCATCACGCTGAACACAGCCGTGTTTGCGCCTATCCCCAGCGCCAGCATCACCACCACCACAATTGCAAATCCTGGCGCTTTCTTCAGTTGCCTCAACGCATAACGCAAATCACGAGCGAACGCTCCCATACCCGACCCCCTCCAGACACAGCACACCCTGCTCTGTTTATTAGCATTTCCCCTTCCACCAAAACCAGCATCCAAACCCTTGAGAGATCGTGAATTCCTTGTCACTTCGGGAATCTGAACCGTCCGAAACGCGGAATGTCCGTTCGAATCCGAACACTAGTTATTTGATTACCCGGCTATCCTGAGCGTAATAATGAGTTCCTGCTGTCATCTCGCATCGGACGAACGCATCATCTTCGCGCAATCCGGCAGCCGATTCCCACGCCCCCCGAAAGGAATCTGCCATGAGTAGCTTCCCCGAGCATCGACTGCCGCATAGCTCGACAACTGCGGGCAATCCCGGTTCAGCTTCATGGCGTCAGATCTTCAAGCGCGCCCTTGAGCAGTCCATGTGGAGACGCAATAACAACACTCAACCGAAACTTAGTGACGCAGTGAAAAATCTATCCTTCTCCCGCACTCACATCATCTTTCTCAGCCTTGCGGCCATCGTCCTTCTGGTCATTGCAATTCCAGTCATTCTCATAATCCGCGCCGAGTCTCGCCCCACTCACGTTTACCGGCAAGGTAAGAGTGTGGTTGTCCGTGGCGAGTCTCTTCTCGGAATGAGCCAGCGGTCTGCCGCGAAGCCAAAGCCGTCACCCTACAAGTACACTCTCGCGACGCCGATCACCCGGCCGTCTACACCCATTGTCTTCACGCCTCGTTCGCAGCCGCAAAATGCAACAGCGCCCGCTACGCCCCAGATTCCTAATCAGGCCGCGACTGTGACGCCCGCACTGCCCCAGACCGCAAATAACACCGTGCCTCCTTCTCCCGCCACGCCAACTTCGCGGATCCCGTTCACCCCTGTCGTTTACACCGCACGTCACGACAAGCGCTTCGGCGGGTGCTCTGGCCAGCTCACGCTCAACTCCGGCGGACTCAACTTCAATTGCCCCGAAAATTCAGATGACAGCATTCAAGTGGGTCTCAATGAAATTGGCGCGATCGACGAAAACGGAGTCCAGACCACATCCGGCAAGAAGTACCACTTCACCATCACCGGCATGAGCAAACCCGCAGCCCAGCAGCTCTTCTCAAATTGGCTACACCAGGTTCGTTGAAGGCCGTACGAATTCAGCCTTCAGATTCCCTTAATCCCGCCGTGACACAATCCTCTTCGCTGATCACGAGAGGTTCTGCCATGCGCATCGTTTCCACCCTTCACCGCCTCGCTCCCAATCTCCTCCTCATCTTGCTTTGCACAGTCGCGCTTCGCGCCCAGGGCCCATACAAAGTTCTCGACCGCTGGAAGCTCGCGGACGCTGGCGGATGGGACTACCTCCTCGTCGACTCCGCTGCGCATCGCGTTTACATCACGCGCGGCGACCACGTCGACGCCATCGACTCCACTACCGGCAAAGTCCTCGGCACCATCACCGGACTTCACGGTACCCATGGCGTAGCCCTCAACCCCGATGGAAAAACCGGCTACATCTCCGATGGCCGAGGCAACGCTGTCATCGTCTTCGATCGGTCGAACTTCTCCACCCTCGCCACCATTCCAGCCGGCGCTAACCCCGACGCCATCCTCTGGGAGCCCGCCACAAAATCCGTCTGGGCCTTCAACGGCCGCAGCAACGACATCTCCGTCGTCGATGCCGTTTCACGCAAATTAGTGGCCACCATTCCCGTCCCCGGCAAGCCCGAATTCGGCGTCTCCGACGGGAAGGGAAGTGTCTACAACAACATCGAAGACAAGAACGAAATCGTGAAAGTCGACGTTCACTCGCACAAGGTCGTAGCCACCTGGCCCGCCTGCGAATCGCCCTCAGGCCTCGCCCTCGATCCCGCCGGCAATCGCCTCTTCGCCGTATGCGACGGAAAGAAAATGGCCGTTCTCGACACCGCCTCCGGCAAACTCCTCTCCACACCCGCCATTGGCAACGGCCCTGATGCCGCCGCCTTCAGCCCTAAACACAAACTCGCCTTCGCGTCCTGCGGAGAGGGCGTTCTCTCCGTCATCGATGCATCCGGCACCGACTACAAAACCGTCCAGACTCTGCCCACCAAACGCGGCGCCCGCACCATGACCTACGACCCTGACACCGATCGCATCTATACCGTTACAGCCGACTTCGGCCCCGCGCCCGCCGCTACCGCCGACAACCCCCACCCCCGCCCACCCATGCTCCCCGGCACCTTCGAAGTCATAGTCATCGGCCGCTAACACTGATTCACAAGAACCGGGTTGCCGGGTGCGGGTGCCCCAGGTCTCGATTTTGAGACCTGGGTTTACAACCTCCACACCCCCTCATCCGTCCCTATCTATGTGAGAGCCTCACATCCCAAGCTTCGGCGAGCTCTGCTGATATCCCTGCCTCTCGAAGTCATCAACTTCTGGGTCATCGGCTACCCTGCGGGCGGACACGGCATCTCGCATGCCGCGCAGTACGCTGCAGTCGCCCTTCAGTGGTACGTCCTCCATCTCCCCGGAATCATCGCCGGAGACCGCATCATCTACCTCCGCGAACATCACCCAATTCTCGCTATCGTCCTCTTCATTGCCGGCTTCATCGACACCGCCCTCCTCCTGCTCTTCTTTTTCTGGATGGCAGGATTGGCTCGCCGCACCCTCCGCAAGCTATCCTCCCCTCGGAACCAATTAGCCTGATTAGAGAATCAGCTTACGGTCTCTCGTTCCCTCGGTCCCTTGTTCCCTGCATCTATGCATTTCCTTCTCGCCATTCTCGTCCTCGTCGTCTTCGCCCTCTCCTTCTGGGCAGACCGAAAATGGCGTCAATGGATGAGAGCCCGCCAATCATCCCGCTCCGATTCCACGCGACAGGGCGAACCTCGCGCCTGAACTTTCCGTCAAAGTCAGTAACACATTGCAGTTACCAATGTGCAAAACTAAGCTCTCTAAAGCGCCATAAGGACGCCCCGGATTGCCGTCTTATTTCCCGCAACTTTCCTCCTGCTTAGCCGTTACAATCAACGCAAGGGAGTGTCAAAGACACTATGCAAAGTAACCATGCCCAGGCTGTCTTCCCCCGCCGAGCATCCCTGCTCTCCGTCTTCGCTGCCGTCCTGGCTCTCTCCGCAACTCCTTATGCACGTGCCCAGTTCAACGCGCCTCCCACAACTCCAGTCCACGACCCCGCCGCGCTCAAGCCTCCCGCCGGCGCTCGCGTCGCCATCATCGAATTCGAAGACATGGAGTGCCCTGACTGCGCCAACGCCAACACGCTGCTCAAAGAGGCCGCAGCCAAGTACAACATCCCCTGGGTCCGCCACGACTTCCCGCTCCCGTTCCATCCCTGGAGCTTCCAGGCCGCCGTCAACGCCCGCTGGTTCGACACCAAGACCAAGAAACTAGGCGACGACTATCGCGACGCTGTCTTCGCCAACCAGCCCTCCATCACCTCGCTTGAAGTTCTCCGTCAGTTCACTGAGAACTACGCCAAGAGCCACAACGTCCAGCTCCCATTCGCCATCGACCCGCAGGGCAAGCTCGCAGCCGCCGTCAAGGCAGACTACGCGCTCGGCCAGCGCATCGGCATCGAACACACACCCACCATCTGGGTCTCCACCTCCAACAGCAAGGGCGCCCCATTCGTTGAAGTCGTTGACCGCACGAAGCTCTTCCAGCTCATCGACCAGGCCATCGCCGACACAAAATCAACGCCAGTCAAAACAGCGCGCAAATAGCGCAAAAGTTCGGCCCTTTTCTGTCATGTCTGATTTTCGTTATGAGGTCGAAGTCCGCGTGCCCTCCGCAAGAGTCTGGGCGGTCCTTCTCGATGTCGAACGCTGGCCCGAGTGGACCTCCTCCGTCACGCGCATCCAGCGCATGGAAGTCGGACCCATCAGCATGGGCAGCCGGGCCCGCATCTGGCAGCCACGTCTGCGCCCCGCAGTCTGGCGCGTTACTTCATTCGACGACCGCCGCCGCATCTTCGCATGGACCACCCGCGCCTTTGGCGTAAGCATCATCGGCCGACACCAGGTCGAAGCCCTCAAGAACTACACCCGCGTCTGCCTCTCCATCGAATACTCCGGAGTCCTCAGCGCCGTCGTCACCCGCTTCTACGGCGATCTCTCCCGCGACTACATCGCCCGCGAAGGCGACGGCCTCAAGAAATTCTGCGAGAACCTCCCCGCATCCCACCCCGCCCTCCAGGCCGACGAGCACGTCCTCTCAACCGCCCAAAACTCTTGAGTGCAGTGGTCAGTTGTCAGTGATCAGTGTTCAGTTTTCGACCTGGTGATGCGGGTGCCCCACGTCTCCCGCAGCTAGAGACCGGGATGCAATGAACCCTCAAAAGCAAAAACGGGGCAATCGCCCCGTCGTAGTTTCTGATCACTGACAACTGATCACTGACCACTAGCTGTCTGTATTTTCACCAGCTCCCCACCGCCCGGCGAAATCTCGCTTGTCTGCGGCGCTCTCCAGTGGTCGATATAGCTGATCCGGTGCACGCACCCAATCGTGCAATGCGGAGCGCAGCTCTTTGCCGTCAAAAACTCCCGCTTCACGTCCGCCGTCGTGTACTCCGCAATCGGAACCCCCGGATACCCACGCTGCTGGCTGCAGTAGTGCACCAGCCCGTCCTCGCAGATATACAGGTACCGCGACCCTGCCCGGCACCGCCAGTCATTCGGCTCGCCCTTCGCAATCGCATTCTGAAACGCATCGAACTGCGCGTAGTTCGTCTTCTTGCGGTCGCGCATCGCAAAGTAGATCTTCGACTCTTCCTCGCCCAGCGGCTTCAGCTGCCCGTCGCCATCGTGAATAATCCCGATCGTCGACTCGAACCCCAGCTCCAGCGCCCGCTTCCCAATCACCAGCGCGTCATTTGGGTCTTTGAAACCCCCGCCCACCACCGAGTTGATGTTCACGTGAAACTCGGCATGGTCGGCCAGCATTTGCAGCTTCTTGTCCAGAACCTTCAGACTCTTCTTCGAAACCTCGTCCGGCTCCACGTTATCAATCGAAATCTGCATGTGGTCGAGGCCGGCCTGGTTCAGCCGCTCGATTCTTTCGACATTCAGGAGGTAGCCGTTCGTGATCATCCCCGCAATCGCGCCCGTCTTGCGCATGCGCCGGATCACGTCGTCCAGGTCGGGATGCGTCAGCGGCTCGCCGCCCGAGATCCCGATCATCGCCGTCCCCAGCCGCCCCAGGTGATCGATCCGACGATACATTTCTTCGAGCGGAACAGGCTTCGACACCTTGTCGTACTCGTTGCAGTAGGCGCACGACAGATTGCAGAACCGCGCCGGAACTATCTGTGCCAGAACAGGATGCGACGTCGAAGCCAGCGCCTTCGCCACCATCGCGTACTCCCGCGCCTTGCGCGTAGCCGCAACCCACTTCCCCCGCGCCGTCTCCCGCCTCCGAACACCCATCCCTCTATTGAACCACACTCATTTTCCAAAGAAGCGGGTGCCCCAGGTCTCGATTCTGAGACCTGGGATGAAAATTCCACTCGTCAAACGCCCGCCGGATCACCATCACCGTGGGTGCCCCAGGTCTCGCTTTTGAGACCTGGGAGAGATGTTCGACCTCGAAATTCACTAGGGTTTCCTCAGAGATGTGACCCCAACCACCGACCTCCTCACTTCCAAACTCCACACTGAACAAAATGACCAGGGGACTCCACCGTTTCCAGCAGAACGGAAACTTCCACTTCATCACCTTTAGCTGCTACCACCGCCAGCCTAATCTTCGAACCGCCGCAACCCGACATCTCTTCGAATCGGCTCTCGAACGAATCCGTCAGCGTTATCAATTCGTCGTCATCGGCTACGTCGTCATGCCGGAACACGTACACCTGCTCGTGAACGAGCCGAGGATCAACACACTCGATCGAGCCATTCAGGCCCTCAAGCTTTCCGTTGTGCGCAGAACAAAAATGCGCCCATTCTGGCAGACACGCTATTACGACTTCAATGTCTGGAATCCGGAGAAGACCACGGAGAAGCTCCGCTACATGCATCGCAATCCGGTTGCACGAGGCCTCGTCGCCCAGCCCGAAGACTGGCCATGGTCAAGCTTCCGCCACTACGCAACCGGCGTAGAAGGAGCAGTCCAGATCGAATCCTTCTGGACAGCCGCGAAACGAGGGAACGAGTCGCCGGCATTCATCTAAATCCCAGGTCTCAGAATCGAGACCTGGGGCACCCGACGGCTGTGTAGATGAGAATTGATCCTCCACTAGCTCCATGGTGGGTGCCCCACGTCTCGCTTTTGAGACGTGGGAGAGATGTGACCCCAACCACCGACGCGAAACGAACAACTTCCCATTCAGCTATCCTTGATAAGGATTCCGTTACAGCATGGCCTTTAGTGCCTCAGTAAAAGGCGTTACGTACGTCTGGAGGACTGGATGAACAAGACCTCGCGCCTGTTCGTGAGAAGAGCGATTCGAGAGAGTTTGGGCATCTCCATATGGCTTCATGCTTTTTACGTAACAAATCTGTTTCCACTTCCGCATCTACCTCAATTTGCGCAACCTCGTTATCTCGTCAATGCGGCGCTCACAATCTTCATCCTTAACTATTCGTTCTTCAGCGATCGGGGCTGGTGGTCGGTTCTTTTCGACCTTTGCTATGTGTACTCTCTCCCGTTCATCTACGCGGGCAAGATTCTTTGGCTGTCATCCAAATTCGCGTTCGGAAGGCTCAAAGCCACAACGAAATTCAACGCACCTCAGCTGATACTGAATGCCTCTTCGAAACCGAATGCGACCACCGCGCCGCCAGTTGAATCCAAAAAGGCCGAGAAGACCCCGACTTTGGCATCACGGTTCTTCAGGTTTACTGTCCTATGGTCGATCTTCGTCTTCACCGTCTACAACCGGCCGGTCCTTGGCCTCGTTGTTCTGATCGTCCTCGTTGGTGCTCTGAGAGCTTTCAGGACTTTGTGGGGGCTGTTCTCAGAGGGGACTGGCGGAGACGTTTTCGAAGCGAGGATGCAGCTTGCTTTGTTAACACACGTTGACAAAATTGTGAACTGGAATGGCGTTGACAACGAAGCGGACATTCGGGGACAGTTGAACGTCGTCAAAATGTATCAAGCCATCATCGCCTTCATTCATGACAACTGGGGCATTATTGCCAGGTGGTCATTTGTGCTCTCGCTGATGATTTCAATCCCGTTCTATCTCTATATGAGCTATCTATTCGCCTGCTGTTATTTCGGTGTCGGGAGAATCCTTGGCCATCCCTTTCCATTTGGCACTGCATTTCTCGATTCACTCTACATCCCGTTTGCTTGGACGGAGCTGCCGAAGAACTTTTCCATCAGGCTCATGGGCGGGTTACAAGCGGTGCTCGTTAGCGCTATCGGCTACTCCATCTTCTTCCGACACTTGGGAACTCGATTCCAGAGGATTCAGTCGGTGACGACCAAACTGCGGGGACGACTCGCCAATGATGCTGTGCGACAGAGAATCGACCAGGTAGAAAAGATATTGCGAGAGCGAGAATCGAAGAACAACAGCGACGGCGAGATCGAACCGCCGAAGGACTCTACGGAATAAATTGGTCGGTGGCCCAGGTCTTTGAAAGGCGGGTGGCTCACATCGGTTCCCGTTCCTCCAGGCGTCCAGGCCGAAACATATCTTTGAATCGATCCTTGAGCAGGCACGGGCGCGTCATCAAGCCAGGGTTTATGCCGCTCATGCCTGAGCACGTCCATCTGCTCATCAACGAGCCGCCATCCACATTAGTGGCGCAGTTCCTGAAAGCCGTAAAACAAACCTCGCCCCGGCGATTGAAGGGAAACCGCGAACAGTTCTGGCATGCAACGAGGCTGTCATCCTGAGCGCACGGGGCCCCAAGCGTTTCTCCAGCTTGGGGGTGGTAAGCGAAGGATCTGCTTCTTTCTGTTTGCTCAAGCAAACAGAACCGATAGGGTAGCCCCATGCATCGCGCAACAGAAGACCGGAGCTCAGCTCCGGTCTCTTCACTCCTATCCGGCCTTCGTTTCAGCGCTTCAACGTCGAAAATACCTCGCCCGCCTCCGCATCCTCCACACACGGCGTGGTCTCGAACTCCAGCAGGTCGTTCCAATAGCTGAGCCAGGAGAAGAGCGCCTTTGCGTCGTTCGTCTCCGTAATCATCACTCCGCCTCCGCTCATGCCGTGCCACCGTCCGATCATCGTCACTCCAGCCGGGGCCGGCGCACCCGTAGTCAGGAATCGTTGTTCTGCATTGGCCACAGTGCCCTTGGGGATCTTCCACTTCACAATGAACTTCATCACCGTTCTCCTTGTCTCGTTGTGAATTGCTTCATGACCCGGCGACCGAACAGCGGAAACACAGGAGATTCGGCGTAGAGAGTCCGTCACGATTTCCGGATCCAGAAAGGAATACTCCGGAGAATCAGTTCCGCTCATCTTTTCAGGTCAGAGGAATTCGCCCACCTTAGTCGCCGCGCCAACACTCGGTCAAGATGATTGTTCAGCCGTCATCCTTGTGCCCCTGCTATTCGAGCGCAGCTGCTCCAGCATTCTGATCAACCTCTCCCGAGCAACAAGGCTGTCATCCTGAGCGCACGGGTCCCCGAGCGTCTTCATCACCGGGGTCCCCAACGACAGGTCTTCGTCGTTGGGGTGTGAGTGTGGGGGTGGTAAGTAAAGGATCTGCCCGGGTGCCCCCGGTCCCTCGCATTTGGGGACCGGGGTGGGACCGGGGAACAGGCGCAGCCGCTTGATGGTCCCTCCTTTTACGCAGCGCCGAATGGGCGAGGTCGTCGTCGTCCCCTTTTGCAAATCAATTCGCCGAAAAGCGCATAATCGACTCAACAGGAGATTCAGGCCGGTTCAAGGTCCGCAGTCCGAACTCCTTTGCGATCTATTAAGTGCGCGCAAGTCCAATGGATTCTATTACGAACAAAAAAATAGGGGAAAACGCCCAGAGTCAAACGAGACACGGCTACGCGGCCCACGGCAGTTAACTTGTTCATTTTCTATTACGAAACCCTAAGTCCAATCGAATCTATTACAAACCAAAAAAGTAGTGTTTTTCTCAAATATGCCGTCGCTGGGTAGAAATCACGGGGCGCAGAACTCCCCAACTCATCCCGGTCGGCAGCAGGGAAGTGCGCCACCTAACCTCAACCCTATGTATTAGATAGGAATAAGTCTAATCGAATCAATTACCCAATCGTTTTTGGGTGGCTCAGAAATGGGGCTATTCCGCCGCCCCAACCGCCTTCGCCTGCGGCATCGACTCACCCAGCAGCTCCGAAATTTTGCTCAACAGATCCAGCGGGTGCACAGGTTTCGCCAGAATGTCGAAGGAATGCCCCTGCTCGCTTGCCTTTACGAGCAGGTCACTTGTGCTTGCCTGGCCTGAGAAGAGCAGAACGCAGCAATCAGGGTTGACCTCTTTCACCTTGATCGCCAGTTCAATGCCATTCAGCTTCGGCATCATCACGTCGGTCAGCAGAAAATCAGGCTTCACCGACTGCGCTGCTTCTGCAGCATCCGTCGGGTCGACAAATGACCTGACCGCGAAGCCGCGGCTGAGAAGAATCAGCTCCAGCGTGGACGCAATCACGTCCTCGTCGTCGACGACAAAAGCTATGGTCCGGCCTGAATTTAAAGAGCCCATGATACCCAGATACAGAGTTTTGAAGTGACAGAACTCCTCACCGCGCCGGGGCGCACTTCACCGTAAGGATAGTCCTTAGAGGCTAAGATGCTGGAAAAACCGGAGTGGGTTGCCGTCCCCGTGATACTTGCCAAACCCGAATACCCTAACTCAAGCTCGAATCGACGAGATCTGGGCTTCGTTTCGCTACCATGAATCGGTGGACACTCAAGCCGCCCTCCCCTGGCTCCTCTCGGCTGATCCGGATATTCGCTGGCAAGCCCTTCGCGATCTAACCGACGCCGCCCCTGACAAGCTCGCCGCCGAACGCGCCCGCATCTCGCAAGACGGAATAAGCGCTCAGATCCTCTCCTCCCAGGAGCCCGATGGCGCGTGGCGTCGTCCCGACGCTCCCACCTGGCTCACTACCCTTTTCACTCTCCAGCTGCTCCGCGCCACGGGCATCGACCCCGCCGACCCAGCTGTTGTGTCAGCGCTCGCTCGCGCCGAAACCAACCTTCGCTGGAACGACTACCCCGGCTGCTGGGACCTCCGCTCCCCCGACTTTGGCCCCGCACCCGCTGAAGGCAATCACGGTTGTGAGATCGGAGGCAATCCCTTCTTCCAGGGCGAAGAAGAGCCCTGCATTAACGGCGGAGTCCTCGCCTTCGGCGCCTACTTCGGCCACCCCAACGAAACCATTGCCCGCAGGCTGCTCAATGAGCAACTCCCCGACGGTGGCTGGAACTGCGAAGCGCCTAAGAGCCAGCGTTCCTCCTTCAACACCACCATCTGCGTCCTCGAAGGCCTGCTCGAGTACGAACACTCCATCGGTCCCGCGCATCCCATGTCAGGCAAGATCGCCATGGCCCGGCATCGCGCCGAGGAGTACCTGCTCGACCGCCATCTCTTCCGCCGCCTCACCACCGGAGAGACCGCGAGCCCCGAATTCCTCGAGTTCGCTTTCCCGCCCCGCTATCACTACGACATCCTCCGCGCTCTTGATTACCTGCGCGCCGCCGGCCGTGATCCTTCCGACCCACGCCTCCGCGATGCGATCCAGATAGTCGAAAGCAAGCGCCAAGCGAACGGCCGCTGGCTCCTCGACCGCGCCTACGACGAAGCCGTCACCATCTCCACCGGCGAGACCACGGGCCAGCCAAGCCGCTGGAACACCCTCCGTGCACTCCGCGTCCTTCGCTGGTCTACCGATGGAACAAGTCGTTAATCTAGACCCATGCCAGACACCCCCGAATACCTCGCCCGCATTCGCGATCAAGCTGCAGGCAAAGACCCCCTCATCGCCCAGACGCAATCGCCAGCTCTCCTTGCCGAACTCATCGCCAACATCCCCGCCGATCGGCTCGCTCGCAACCCGGCACCCGGCAAGTGGTCCATAGCCGAAATCCTCGCCCACCTTGCTGAAGATGAGATCGCCACCGCATGGCGCTACCGCCAGATGGTCGAGCACAACGGCAACCCGCTCCCCGGTTTCGATCAGGACCTCTGGGCGAACCTCGGCAACTACGCCGCGCGCGATCCACAGGAATCACTCGCCCTTTACCGCCTGCTCCGCGAAGCCAACCTTCAATTCCTGCGCGCACTCAGCCTCGAGCAGTGGGACTGCTTCGGAATCCACGCCGAGCGCGGTCGCATCACCGTCCGGGAACTCGCGGCGCACATGGTTGGCCACGACGCCAACCACATCGAGCAAATTCGAAAGCTCTTGTCATGATTCTGCGACCGCTTTGACATAGAGCGGTGCAGCTACGTGCCATCGGCTACACAAGCTACCAGCTTCGGGCTACTGGCTACTTGCTACGCGAAGTCAGCAGCTCAAACACCCCCGCCGCCCCCTGCCCCCCGCCGACGCACATCGTGACCAGCCCGTATCGCACGTTTCTCTTCCGCATCTCGCTCAGCAGCGTTGCCGTCAGCTTCGCACCCGTGCACCCCAGCGGATGCCCCAGCGCTACAGCCCCACCATTAACGTTGACCTTTTCCGGGTCGAGTCCCAGCTCACGAATCACCGCCAGCGCCTGCGCCGCAAACGCCTCGTTCAACTCAACGAGTCCAATGTCATCCAGCTTCAGCCCCGCCTTCTTCAGAGCCTTAGGCACAGCATTGACCGGCCCCATCCCCATCTCCTCCGGCAGACATCCGGCAACCGCATAAGCCACCAGCCTTCCGATAGGCTCCGCCCCCAACTCCTTCGCCCTCCCTGCCTCCATCAGCACCGCTGCCGCAGCGCCATCGGAAGTCTGCGAAGCATTCCCTGCCGTCACCGTGCCCATCGCATGAAAGACCGGCTTCAGCTTCGCCAGCGCGTCGGCAGTGGTGTCCGCTCGAGGTCCCTCGTCTGCCCCGAAAATCGTCTCCGTCGTCACAGGCTTTCCAGCCTTCGCACCTGGAGAAGCTGTCGTCACCGTCACCGCCGCAAGTTCCTCTGAAAACCTGCCCGCAGCCTGCGCCGACAACGCCTTCCTGTGACTCGCCAGCGCAAACGCATCCGCATCTTCACGCGAAATTCCGTAGTGCTTCGCAACTCGCTCGGCCGTTAGCCCCATCGTCAGCAGCGCCGCCGGATAGTTCTCCGCCAGCCATGGGTTCGGACGCGGTTTCAGTCCACCCATCGGCAGCATGCTCATCGACTCCGCACCGCCGGCAACCACCACCTTCTGCGTCCCCGTCCGGATCCGCATATCTGCCTGCGCGATTGCCTCCAGCCCCGACGCACACAGCCGGTTCACTGTCATTCCAGGCACATCGGTCGACAACTGCGCCCGCAGTGCCGCCATCCTCGCCATGTTCCAGCCGGACTCGCCCTCCTGCTGCGCGCACCCGAGAATCACATCCTCGACCTCGGCTCTGTCCAGGTCTCTCACACGACTTAGCGCATCGTTGATCGCCAGCGCCGCCAGATCATCCGGCCGCGTCGTCGATAGACTTCCCTTTGGCGCTCTTCCCACCGGCGTCCGCACCGCACTGACAACTACCGCTTCTGCCATCGAAATCTGCTCCTGAGGAAAAGATGCTGGGTGCCCCGGGTCTCGATTCTGAGACCTGGGAAAGAACTAGACCTTCTGGCCGTCTCCGGTCAACCCGGCCTACTCCGGCACGTCCAACCTCGTCCACTCGTCATTCGCGTACAAGCGATATACCGTTTTCTCGTTCAACACCGTACTCGCCAGCGCATCGTGATCAACCGCCGCCGCATGATGTTCCAGTCCAGATTGCGCATCCCGCACCTGCTTCGGCGACACCGAATCGATTCCCCAGTCGAACCCGTACACGCCGGTCGAATCATGCCGTTGAATCCGGCTCAATTCCGGCGCTGCTGCGATGGTCATCGCCTTATCCGGCACACGCCCGAAGAACACCAGCAGTTCTGCCTTGCCGTGCGCCGAGCACAACACAGCCCAGTCCGACGACCCGGCTCGTTCAAAGCTTGCATGGATCACGTTCTCCGGCCGATGCGCCTGGTAGGTCTGCGGTATCAGGCATTCTTTCTCAACAAGGCTCGACGCCACCGCCTTCGGCAAGTCGGGAAACGAATCCACCGGAAGCCGGCGAATGAGATACGACACCGTCTTCCCATCCACAGCCGTCTTGCCCGACTCATTGAGAGGTTGCGCCGAAACTCCCGGACTCGACTCCTGCGCGCCTGCGTTCCGCTGCCCGCACATCGAAGCCGAAATCAGCCCAGCCAGAATACCCGCTGCGATCTTCATCGCACCTTCTCGCGCCCATGCACCGCGCAGCCGCAGACCGGCTCTTTCCTTGTCTAGTTGCGCAGTGGTTTTCCGGTTTTAAGTGTATACGCAACTCGCTCCTGCGTCTTGCGCTCGCCGCACAGCGATAGGAACGCCTCGCGTTCGAGATCCAGCAGATATTGCTCGCTCACCAGCGATCCCGCCGTCACCTTCCCGCCGCACAGAATGTACGCCACCCATCGCGCCACTTTCATGTCATGCTCTGACGCGTATCCCGCTTCGCCCATCAGAAAGATGCCTGTATTCAGAACAGCCAGCGAAGCTGTCCCTGCGGCCGCAACCGTCCGCATCTGCGGAGCCACATAGCCCGCCTCCGCCAGCGCAATTGCCTGCGCCTTCGCATCCAGCAGAAGCCTTTCGCGATTCATCGTGATCCGGTCCGACTCCGCAAACAGCCCCAGCCCCCGGCCCTCCTCAGCCGATGTCGACACCTTCGCCATTGCAATCGTCTCCAGCGTCCGTTTCAGCGCCGAATTCATCTCCGCCGACTGCGCAAACCGCGATGGCGGATCCTTCGGATCAGGCGGTGCAAGGTGCTCTGCTGCATCCACCGTTCGCAGCAGCATCTCCTTCGTTCCTCCGCCTCCCGGAATCAATCCAATCCCCGTCTCCACCAGCCCGATATACGTCTCCGCATACGGCTGCCGTCTAGCCGCATGCAGACATATCTCCGCTCCTCCACCCAGCGTCAGATTGAAAGGCGCAACCACCACTGGACGCGGGCAGAACTTCACCGCCGAGCACATTTGCTGGAAAGCCCGGATCGCTCCCTCAACCTCGTCCCAGTCGCCCTCCTGCGCACCCAGCAGAAGCTGCATCAGGTTCGCGCCTACGCTGAACCGATCGCGATCTCCGCTGATTACAAATCCGCGAAAATTCTTCACCGCCTCCGAAGCCGGATTCAGAACTGACGAGATCATCGCCACGACATCCCCGCCGATCGCGTTCTTCAGCGAGTGCAGTTCGATGCACCCGATTCCGTCGCCAACATCCACCAGAGACGCTCCAGGATTCGACTTCACAATCCCATTGCTCCGCCGGAAATCCGCCACCCGCGCATGTCCCGGCTGCTGCGCAAGCGTCTCCCACGCCCCCGTTGTCGGGTTGTAGCACTGCGGCCCATCCGGCGAGTACCAGGCTACCCTCGCCTCCTCTGGCGCAGATTCAAGCAACCCTATGGTTGCCGGACTCACCGATACCCCCATCTCCCGCATCCGGCCAACCGTCTCGCGCACTCCCGCCGCATCCCAAAGCTCGAACGGCCCAAGATCCCAGTTGAATCCGGCCCGCATCGCCTCGTCGATCGAAGGAGCCTCATTTGCCGCCTCACCAATCCGCTCTGCAGCAAAGTTCCACAGCGTCGCCAAAAATGGCCAGAGAAATCGCGCAGCCTTATCCTTCTTCGGATCATTTGCCAGCAGCAGCTTCAAACGCTCCTGTACCGTCGCCGCATTCTTTGCCATCTCCAGCGCTGGCAGATTCGCCTTCTCCAGCGGCCGATACTCAAATGTCTTCAGATCGAGAACAAATCTCTCGTCTCTTCCATCCGCTCCGCGCGACTTCTTGTAGAAACCTTGTCCGCTCTTATCGCCCAGCCAGCCGCGCTTCACGATCTCCTGCAAAATGGCTCCGAACCCGCCCGGCATAACGCCCTGCGGAAAGTTCGCTGCCACATGCGCCAGCACATCGATCCCCACCATATCTGAAAGCCGGAACGTCCCCGTCCGCGGAAACCCCAGCGCCGGTCCCGTCAGCGCGTCCACTTCCTCGATCGTCAGTTCCTGCTCCACCATCAGCGCAGCAGCTGTAAACATCACCATCACGCCAATTCGATTCGCAATGAAGTTCGGCGTATCGTTCGCAAACACCACCTGCTTGCCCAGCGCGCGATCCGCAAACGTCGCAAATGCGGCTACCAGCTCCGCATCGCTCTCCGCCGTCGGAATGATCTCAAGCAGCTGCATATATCGCGGCGGATTGAAGAAATGCGTCCCGAAGAATCGCTCGCGATGCGACTTGAGGCCCGCTGCGATCTTCGCAATCGGCAGTCCCGAAGTGTTCGTCGTCAGCACAGCCTGCGGAGCAAGATGCGGCGTCACGCGCTCCAGCAGCGCCCGCTTGATCTCCAGGTTCTCCGCAACCGCCTCGATCACCCAGTCGCACTGCTTCAACTTCGGCAGGTCATCTTCAAAATTTCCCGGCGTTACCATCGACGATAAAGACGCCTCATAAAAGGCCGCCGGCTTCGCCTTTGCCAGATTCGCCAGCGCCTTCTCTGCCAGCTCATTCCGCGAACGCCCACCCTCCGGAACCATGTCCAGTAACAATGCTGGAATCCCCGCATTCGCCAGGTGTGCCGCAATCCGTGACCCCATCGTCCCTGCGCCAAGCACCGCCGCACGGCGCACCAGCAAAGGCTGAGCAGCAAATCGAGGAACCACAGTTGTCGCAGGTGCAGCAGTGCTCATCTCATCTCCTCACTCATTCGAAAAGGGCCCGCAATTGCCCCGAGCATACGAGCGGGCCGAGCAGCGGTCAAGGCGTCCATGCAACGCCGCATTGACTCACAAATTCAATCGCGGCGCAGCCTGTACAGAACATGCCGCCGCTGCGGATGCCCCTCCGGCAAGGACGGATGATCGAAATCATCGGAAGCATCGTAAGTCATTCCCAGCTTCTCCATCACTCGCCGCGAACGCACGTTTCCCGCCGTCGTGAAGGACACAATCTCTTTCAATCCCAGCTCTGCAAACCCGTACTCCATTGCCGCCCGGGCGCCTTCGGTCGCCAGCCCGCGACCCCAATACTCAGCCGCGAGCCTCCATCCAATCTCCACACATGGAGTAAACGCCGCCTCAAACCGCGGCACCGCCAGCCCGATGAACCCGATGAACTCGCCCGTCTCGCGCAGTTCCGCGGCACATTTGCTGAATCCATACTTCCCAAGATGCGCACCGATCCGTTCCAACAACGCATCACTCTCCGGCCGTGACAGAATCGCAGGAAAGAACTCCATCACCCTCGGGTCCGCGTTCAACCGCACAAACGGCTCCCGGTCCGCCTCACGCGGCCTTCGCAGAATCAGCCGCTCTGTCCGCAGCACCTCGTCCTGCTCCATCATTTCGTCAGCAGCTTGAATGCATGCATCCATTCATTGCGTGCAAATCCGGGAATGCACCAGAGCATACAAAGCGGTTCAATCGCCCGCGCGGCCTCCACGCCTCCCATGTCTGCCGTCTCCCACCCAAACTGCTCGTTGATCTGCGCCACCTGCTTTTTTGCCGCCTCATCATTCCCGCAGATAAACATCGTCGGCCGGCCGCCCTTCAACTCCGGATTCACCATCAGCACCGACCCTACCGAGTTGTACGCCTTCACAAACCGAGCGTCCTTGAACTGGCTCTGCAGCTTCTCCATCAAAGACTCGTTAAGATCCGTGAAGAATCGCAGCACGCCCTTCTCCGGCGGCGCATCGGCAATCGGATTGCACGCGTCCATCACCGTCTTCCCCGCAATATTCTTCGCCCCTGCAAGCTCCAGCGCCTCGGCCGCAACATTTCCCTTAACCGCCAGCACCACCAGTTCTCCGAACCCCGCCGCTTCCGCGAACGTCCCGCTTTCGATTCCGGCATTCTGCGCCACCCACTCTGCCAGTTTCGCCGGAGTTCGGCTCCCGATCTTCACCTGGTGCCCGTGCTTCTTCAATCCCGCAGCTAGTACTTTCGCTACATCTCCTGAGCCCAGCACGCCTACCTTCATCGCATCCTCCTGATACGCCAGAGTGTAGATAGATCCTTTTCCTTCGGGCAAGCCATACCAGAACGGTACCTTCGGTGCTCCGATCTCCCTCCCTGCGGTACACAGAAACCAACTCTGCGGTATGCTCGAATTGGAAATCTGCCGACCCGTCCATCGCGATGATCCTTCTTACCAATCGAACTACATGGGAAGCCGCCGCCGGAGTTGCGCTGGTCGCCGGCCTGACCGCAGGTGCTGTCTTCTTCTTCCGTCGCAAAAAGCCCACTGAAGAGGAACTCGAACGCGCACGACGCAAGCTGCTCGCCCAGTCCGGCCGCCTCGTCGACGGCATGCTCCTCGACATTCGCGAAATGACCCTGGACGACGGCCGCCCGCTCACCATGCTGGAGTACAAGTACCGTAGCTCCGGCGTCGACTACGAGTGCTCCCAGGACGTCACCACCTTGCTGACCGTCGTCGACCCCGCTGAGGTACGCGCCGGATATCCCTGCACCGTCCGCTACCAGCCCGGCAACCCTCAGAACAGCATCATTCTTGCCGAGTCCTGGTCCGGCCTCCGGTCGAGCCTCCCGGTCTACCCCGCCCGCAAGCGGCCCGGCCTGGGTAACCTGAGCACCGATCGCGGCTGAGCTTTTCTGAGCCCTGGCCTCTGATCCCTGACCCCTATCTCATCTAAACTGACATCATGCATGTCCACGCAGCGCCTGCTCCCGGTGCCTCAAGGACACAATCCGTACTCCGCTTCTCTCTCGTAGCTACCCTCGCATACGTCGTCGTCACCTTCATCTTTGGCATCCGCGCCCACTCCCTCGCGCTTCTCTCCGAGGCCGGCCACAACGTCTCCGACTTCCTTGCCCTGCTCCTCAGCTTTGCCGCCGTTTACTTTCAAACCCGCCCCGCCGACGACTCAAAGACCTTCGGCTATCAGCGCGCCGGCGTTCTCGCCGCCTTCGTCAACGCTGCAACTCTCGTCGTCATCTCCATCTGGATCGGCATCGAAGCCATCCATCGCCTTAGCGCTCCCATCGCCGTCCAGCCGAAGCTAATGATGTGGGTGGCGGCTGCGGGCGTCCTCATGAACGGCGTAATTGCTGCTCTGCTCTGGGGTTGCGCACGCGACGTCAATATGCGCAGCGCTTTTCTCCACATGGCCGGAGATACTCTCTCCACCGCCGCCGTCATTCTCGGAGGCGCAGCGATCCTCTTCACAGGTCACACCTGGATCGACCCCGTTCTCTCGATCATCATTGCTGCTCTCATCCTCTGGTCCAGCATCGGAATCGTCCGCGAGACTCTGAACATCCTCCTTGAGGGAACTCCACGGGGCATTGAGCTGAGCCATATTCGTTCCGGCATGGAAGCCGTCGAAGGCGTCATCAACGTCCACGACCTCCATGTCTGGAGCCTCGGCTCGCAGAGCCACGCCCTTGCCTGCCATGTCACCATCGCTGACATTCCGCCATCGGAGAGCGAATGTATTCTGGTGAAGCTGAAGCACGAGCTGCGCGACCACTTCAACATTCACCATTCAACCATTCAGTTTGAACACCAGGGATGCCCCGAACTGGAAGGATGCGTCGTACCCATCGAAGATATGTCGAGCACCGCCGTTCACAGCCATCACGGCCACGCTCATTAGGTTCTGCAACAAGGAGGTCCCCTGCTTTGACTCGTTCCCGAGTTGCCGCCGTCGCCCTGTGTTTCGCGCTCTCGCTTTCAACAGCAAACCTCATTGCCACAGCCGGCCTCGCCCAGGCGCCAGCACAAACCTCCGCCTTCTCTGCCCTCGACGCCCTCTCCGGTGAATACACCGATCCCTCTGAGCCCGATGTCCCATACAGCTTCTACGTAAAAGACGGCAAGCTCGTCGTCGAATCCGATCGCCTCGTCCCCACGACTCTCTCGCAAAGCTCTCCGACAGATTTCGCCGCTCCCGGAACCCACATCACCATCAAGTTCACTCTCGACGCCTCAAGCCGCGGCGTCTCTATGACGGCCTCCAATGACCCTGAGGCGACCTTCAAGCGCACCGGCGAACCCGTCCACCACGTCTTCCACGACTACCAGGCCACGGAAGTCATGATTCCGATGCGTGATGGCGTCAAGCTCCACACCATCGTCCTCAAGCCCTCTGACATCACCGACCCGCTTCCCTTCCTCATCCAGCGCACACCATACGGAGTGGACGGCACCAGCCGCATGTCCTTCTTCGGCGGACGTCCAGAACTCGCCCGCGATGGCTACATCTACGTCGCTCAGGACATCCGAGGCCGATTCAAGAGCGAAGGCAGTTTCGTCATGAGCCGCCCCGAAGAAGACCACAAGGATCCAAAAGCCGTCGACGAAAGCACCGACGCGTACGACACCGTCGCGTGGCTCCTGAAGAACATTCAGGGCAACAACGGCCGCGCCGGCTTCCTCGGTACCAGCTATCCAGGCTTCCTTGCCATGGCTGCCGGCATCGACCCGCACCCCGCCGTCAAAGCCATCTCTCCCCAGGCTCCCATGATCGACGTCTGGAAGGGCGATGACTTCTTCCACAACGGCGCTTTCCGTCAAACCTACGGCTACGACTATGTGTGGGGAATGGAAGCCAGCAGTAAGAAGAACAGCGAAGTCAGCTACGGCAAAGGAAAGGACGGCAAACCAAAAGACGGCTACGACTTCTTCCTCGAACGCGGCTCTTTTGAGCAAGACGTCAAAAAGTCAGGCGTAAAAGAGACGTACCCCACCTGGAAGCTCTTCCTCGATCACCCCGCCTACGACACCACGTGGTCCTCGCGCGCGGTCGAGAGTCACCTGAAGGCCGTCGCTGTGCCCACGCTCAGCGTCGGCGGCTACTACGACCAGGAAGACATGTGGGGTCCGCAGGAGGAGTACAAAACACTCGAACCGCACGACGAAAAACAGGAAAACTACCTGGTCCTCGGCCCCTGGCGTCACGGCTACTGGGGATCGTCGTCACGCCATCTCGGAAACCTCCAATACGGCCAGTCCATCGGCACCGACTTCCGCAAAAACATCGAGGCCAAGTTCTTCGGCCACTTCCTCAAAGACGCGTCGGGCTTCGACCTCGAAGACACCGCCAGCTTCCAGACCGGCTCCAACACCTGGAAGCGCTACTCGCATTTCCCTCCCGACGAATCCCAGTCCACACCTCTGCACTTAATCGGCAACGGCGCACTCAGCTGGGCCGAGCCAAAAGAGTCCGTCAAAACTGACTACGTCAGCGACCCCGCCAATCCCGTCCCTTATCGTCACCGCCCCATCCAGCCCACCTACGGTGACGAATCGCAGTGGTTCAACTGGCTCACCGAAGATCAGCGCTTTGTCGCCGATCGAAAGGATGTCGCCACATTCAAACTGCCGGTGCTCAAAAAAGACCTCATCATGACCGGCGAGGTGATGGCCGACATCTTCGCCTCCACAACCGGCAGTGACAACGACATGGTCGTCAAGCTCATCGACCAGTATCCCGACGACGATCCTGACCCGAAGATGCGCGGCTATCAGCTCATGATCAACGAAGAAATCTTTCGCGGTCGCTACCTCCAGGGATTCGACAAACCCACCCCTATCCGTGCCGGTACCATCCGCGATTATCGCTTTAGCCTGCACGCCGCCGACCACGTCTTCAAAGCCGGCCATACCGTGATGGTCCAGATTCAGAGCACCTGGTTCCCGCTCTACGACCGCAATCCGCAGACCTTCGTGAAGAACATCATGCTGGCCAGGCCTGAGGACTACAAACCCGCCACCATCACCATCTACTCCGAAAAGGGCCACGACTCAAACCTTCAGGTTCCTCTCATGAACGCCTGCGACCACATCGACTGCTTCTGATTTGAGATCATCATGAACGTGCCCGATGATGTACGCCGCTCCCTGCTCCTCGGTATCGGAGGTTTCGCCATGAGCTCTGCAATACCCGGCACTTCCGCAGCTGCGCAGCAAACGTCGAAGCAGGGCAATACGCTCGATCCTCAGCAGGGGGAACATCTCATCCACTTTCGCGACGGCGGCGACATCTTCATCAAGGTCAGCGCCGCCACAGGATCAGAGCACCTCGCCGTAGGAACCCAGCAGATCAGAGTCGGCACCGGCGTTCCCATTCATCGCCACTTCCAGATGGAAGAGTCCTTCTATGTCCTCGACGGAAGCGGCTTCTTCATCCTCGAAGACAACCGCCACGCCATCCAGCAGGGCTCAACCATCTTCATCCCGAAGAACCATTGGCACGGCTTCGCCAACCCCGACCACGAACTCAAGCTCCTCTGGATCGTCTCCCCCGCCGGCCTCGACAGCTTCTTCCGAGACACCTGCTCCCCACCCGGAGCCCCACCCAAGCAGCTCACAAGAGACCAGGTCCGCCAGATCGCCCTGAAATACGGCACCGAGTTCCGCTAGTTCTATCCACTGAACTGATGAGCTGGATCACTAGAATCAGAGAAGATGATTCTCTTGGCGGAGCTCCCTTCCTATGTCGGATGGCGCTGGGCCTGGCTCACTGTAGCCTCGTTCGTGGGCGGTGTGCTGAACGCGGTGGCGGGCGGAGGGTCATTTCTGTTGTTCCCGGCGATCCTGGGCATGAAGGTTCTGCCAGTCCAGGCGAACGCCACGAATACTGTTGCGCTGTGGCCCGGACAGCTGACGTCGGTTGCAGCGTATAGAGAGGATGTTCGCCGGAATGTGCGTGTCGCGATTCCGATGGCTGTGGCCGGCCTGATCGGCGGAACGTGCGGCGCCTACGTTCTGCTGCACACCCCGCAGATGACGTTCCTGCATCTCGTCCCTTGGCTCCTGCTGATTGCGGCCGTGATCTTTGCGATAAGCGGCCCGGTGTCGCGATGGCTGGAGCATCGGAAGTTTGTCCGCAGCCATGCCCCAGGTGGAGTTCACAGCCCGCGGATGGTTCCAGTGTTCGTCGGGACTGCAGCCGTCTGCTTCTACATCGGATATTTCGGTGCCGGTGCGGGCTTCCTGATCATTACGCTGCTGTCGCTGTTCGGCTATCAAGATCTGAACGAGATCAATGCACTCAAAGTAGTTTCGACCACCATGGCGAACGGGATTGCGTTCGTGCTGTTCGTGATCAACGGGCAGGTAATCTGGCGATATTGCCTCGTCGCAATGGTGACATGCGCAGTGGGCGGATACACATCGGCGAGCCTGGCGCGGCGGATTCCGCAGCCGGTGCTGCGAGGCACGGTGGTGTTCATCGGTCTAGGAATGGCGGCGTGGTTCTTCTGGAGAAATCCCTGATGTTGGATTCGAGGAGGTTTTGTGGCGAAGATGTTCGATCGGATTGATGAGAGGCTGGCGGAGTTCGCTCGCGGGCAAAAGATCTTCTTCACCGCTTCCGCAGCGGCGGATGGCCGCGTGAATGTCTCTCCGAAAGACGGCGCGTCGCTTCGGGTTCTTGACGAGAGGAAGGTCGCATATTTGGACCAGACAGGCAGCGGGAACGAGACGGCGGCTCATGTAAGAGCGAGCGGAAGGTTGACGTTGATGTTCTGCGCGTTCGAGGGAGCGCCGATGATTCTGCGGTTCTACGGGACGGCGAAGGTGTTGCCGAGGAGGAGTGCGGAGTACCTCGAGCTGCTGGATTCGGCATTCGGTGGCGTTGAGCCGCCGGGAGCACGGCAGATTGTTGTGCTGAGTGTCGATCGCGTGCAGACGTCCTGTGGTTATGGCGTTCCACTGTTCGACTACGTTGGGGAGCGGGAAACATTGAAGCGCTGGGCTATGTCGAAGGGGGAAGCAGGGCTGAAGGAGTACCGGCAGCAGAAGAACGCGCAGAGTATTGATGGGCTGCCGACGGGGCTGGTGGAGTTCGAGGACGGCCCGGCGGAAGTCGAGTCTGGAACTAGAATGGAAGTATGAGTCACGAGGGAATTCGGTTCGTCAGCAAGGAAGAACAAGAACGCGGGAGCCTGGAGGATCGGCCGCTGCCGAGGATTGCAGTCACTCCAGACAAGGTGCGGGTGAAGCTCACGGAAGGCACCGGGCTGGAGATCGACTGGCAAGACGGGCATCGCAGCGCATGGGGATTCGCCTGGCTGCGGGATGCGTGCCCCTGTGCGACATGTATCGACGAGCGAAAAGCCCAGGGACGAAAAGCAGGGCAGTCGAAGGCCAAGGCTGTGGCGCTGCTACCGATGTACACCCCCCCGGCCAAGCCGGCAAGCGCCCATGGGGTTGGGCGGTACGCAATTCAGTTCAACTGGCAGGATGGGCACTCCGGCGGGATCTACTCCTGGGACTACCTCAGGCGGCATTGCCAGTGTGCTGAGTGCCAGTTCGAGACGGCTGAGAGCACCGGATCGCCAAACTGACAGCAGCGGTTCGCGAATGCCTGAATGCGTCCAAATTGGGCTCTAGATCCAGGCCGCCCGCCTCAAGTCATTCCGCAGATTAGTCCAACAAGTGGCCAGGCAAACTAGTTCAGAATGAATTCTGCTGATCGGCACTTTCCGGTCTTGCAGACCGTGATGCGATAGCGTTCATTCTGCGAAAGAGTAAAACTCCTCCCATCTGGTATGAGCATTCTGTAGGTCCCACGGTAGGGATGAATGTCGTCGAAATTATTCTTCCCTGCATGAAGCATTAATCGATGGATCTGAGCGCCATCGTCGGACAAGGCCTCCAAAACTTTCTCGTCAGGCTTGTCTTCTTTTGCGATCACGATACGATCAATACTTGTCGGGTATTCAGCCAGAGTCTCTAAATGGACAACAACACCCTTTCCATACCTCTGAATCCCTGGGCCGGGCGGCCCCCCACACCCTGCAACAAAGCTGCAAAGAAAGAGTGACAACGTCAGTCGGGATTGTTTCATTCAGGCCCCTCCAGGCTGAACAGCTCTCCACCGCATAATCCTGGCTTCACGATGGTGGAAACTTAAATCATTTGGGTGACCGAGAATCGCATACTTAGGCCGACTAAGCTGATGCGCGCTCGATCTTTTTTCTCCTTACAAATCTTGTACATAGTAGATTCTATTGTCCTTATCTGTACATAACAGAAAAAGAAGGAGTTATAGGCCAAGGTTCTAAATCGGGGGAATGCCATTCACGTCGCGAGCGCAGTTGATCATTGAAGTCAATTTCCCCTTAGCTGTTATTCGCATCTGTCCTGGACGCGTTTTTTGCATAAAAAGCTATTTAATAGATTTCATTGGGCTTACATGGATCTAATAGAAAATGAACAGTTTACGACTTTGACCGCTGCGCCAATCGATAGCATTGATCTGCAAATATTGCTCAGGATCCCTGTAAACCGCTGATATTGAAAAAGATATTTACATTTCTAAAATGTGAGTGTATTTATAGCATATTTTATGAATCATATGTGCTATAGTGCTAATCATATTGATTGAGCGGTCGGTTGACCCGACCCCAATACCTGAATCAGTTGGAGGAATTACACAATCATGGCAATCACTCGTTGGGATCCCTTTCGTGAAGTCGTCTCGTTGCAGAACCGCATGAACTCTCTCTTCCGCGAGTTCAACGAGAATGAGAGTCCCTTGACTACTGCCAGCTTTGTGCCGGCTGTTGATGTTTATGAAGACCCGAAGAAGGTGGTCCTCAAACTGGAAGTTCCGGGAATGGACGAGAAGGACCTGGACATCCGCGTTGAGAACAACACCCTCACCGTGAAGGGCGAGCGCAAGTTCGAAAAGGACGAGAAGGAAGAGAACTTCCATCGCATCGAGCGCCGCTACGGTACCTTCTATCGTTCGTTCACGCTTCCGTCGACGGTGGACACCGAGAACGTCAACGCCAGCTACACGGCCGGCATCCTGAAGCTGGAACTGAACAAGAAGCCCGAAGCGCAGCCCAAGCAGATCAAGGTCAACTTCGGCAGCCAGGCCAAGAAGGAAGAGCCCGAACTGGTAGGCGCAAGGTAAGACAAAGACCAGTGATCAGAGATCAGTGGTCAGTGCTCAGTTCAGCGCAGATGTAAGGTCCGCGCCGAGACTGGCACTGGCCATTCTCTTTAGGAAGGCCGGAACAATCCTGCTCGCCGGCATGAACATCAGTGTTAAATGAGATTCCAATAGCTCCCGGACGATGAGAGCTCGACAGATTAGAACTGATCACTGTTCCCTGAACACTGATCACTTGGAGCGAAGCGACAAATGGCTATTCGTTGGGAAAAACTGACAGTGAAATCGCAGGAGGCAATGCAGCAGGCGCAGGGACGCGCGGCGGAATACGGCAACCCCGAGATCCAGCCCGTGCACCTGTTGCTTGCGTTGACTGCCGATCGTGAGGGCGTCATCCCCGCGGTACTCGAAAAGATCGGTGTCCCGACTGAGCGGCTTGAGGCAAGTCTTCACCAGATTGAGGAGAAGCTGCCGCGCGTGCAGGGGGGCTCTGCCCAGCCCGGCCCGAGCAACACGCTTACGAAGGCGCTCGATCAGGCATTTAAAGAAGCCTCGAACTTCAAAGACGAGTACATCTCCACCGAGCATCTGCTGCTTGGTATCGCCCACCAGAAGGGCGAAGCGGCGCGCGATGCGCTTGTGGCTGTCGGGGCGACGCATGAAGCGATTCTCCAGGCGTTGACCGCCGTTCGCGGATCGCAGCGCGTTACCGACCAGAATCCTGAAGGCAAGTTCCAGGCGCTTGAGAAATACGCGAAGGACCTGACTCAACTTGCTCGCCGCGGAAAGCTGGATCCCGTGATCGGCCGCGACGAAGAGATTCGCCGTGTCGTTCAGGTGCTGAGCCGCCGGACAAAGAATAACCCTGTGCTCATTGGTGAGCCCGGCGTGGGAAAGACTGCGATTGTGGAAGGTCTTGCGCGCCGCATTGTCTCCGGCGATGTGCCCGATGGTCTGCGCGACAAGCGGGTCATCTCGCTCGACCTCGGGTCGATGCTGGCCGGAGCAAAATACCGCGGTGAATTTGAAGACCGTCTCAAGGCGGTTCTCAAGGAGATCGAAGAATCGAACGGGCAGATCGTTCTCTTCATCGATGAGCTGCACACCCTGGTGGGCGCTGGAGCCGCTGAGGGCGCCATCGACGCCAGCAACATGCTTAAGCCGGCACTGGCGCGCGGCGAACTGCGGGCGATCGGCGCAACCACGCTGAACGAGTACCGCAAGTACATCGAGAAGGACGCTGCGCTTGAGCGGCGATTCCAGATTGTCTACGTCGGCGAGCCGAACGTGGAAGATACGATTGCGATTCTTCGCGGCCTCAAAGACCGCTACGAGTCGCACCACAAGGTTCGCATCAAGGATTCGGCGATAGTCTCGGCGGCTACGCTGTCGCATCGCTACATCAGCGACCGCTTCCTGCCGGACAAGGCTATCGACCTGGTGGATGAGGCTGCAGCTTCACTTGCCATCCAGATCGGTTCTGTTCCGACGGAGATCGATCAGCTTGAGCGGCAGGCTACTTCGCTCGAAATCGAGCGCGCTGCCCTGAAGCGCGAAACCGATTCGAACAGCAAACAGCGCATCAACGAAGTTGAGCGCGAACTTGCCACCATCAAGGAGCAGTCTACGGCTCTTCGTGCACGCTGGACGAAGGAGCGTGATGCGATCACACGCATCAGCGAACTGAAGCAGAAGATCGAGGCCCTGCGTTTCGAAACCGAAGAGAACACGCGGAAGGGCCAGCTCGATCGCGCTGCGCAGATCCAGTATGGCGAACTGCCAAAGTCCGAAGCCGAGTTGCGAGAACTCAACGCAATTCAGGACGGATCAGCCGGCAGCACCCGCATGTTGAAGGAAGAGGTCGACGAAGAAGACATCGCAAAGATCGTCAGCAAATGGACCGGAATTCCGGTTTCCAAGATGCTCGAAGGCGAAGTGAAGAAGCTTGTCCGCATGGAAGATAGGCTGCGCGAACGCGTGGTGGGACAGGATGCCGCGCTCAGCGTGGTTGCGAATGCAATTCGCCGGTCGCGTGCAGGTTTGAGCGATCCCAAGCGTCCGATTGGCTCGTTCATCTTTCTCGGGCCGACCGGCGTGGGCAAAACCGAAACTGCACGGGCTCTCGCCGAGTTCCTTTTCGATGACGAGCAGGCCATGGTGCGCATCGACATGAGCGAGTACATGGAGAAGCACGCGGTGGCACGCCTGATCGGGGCTCCTCCGGGATACGTCGGCTATGACGAGGGCGGGCAGCTGACTGAGGCTGTTCGTCGTCGGCCCTATGCGGTGATCCTTTTCGATGAAATCGAGAAGGCTCACCCGGATGTCTTCAACGTGCTGCTTCAGATCATGGACGATGGCCGTCTGACCGACTCGAAGGGACGCACTGTGGACTTCAAGAACACGGTGCTGATCATGACGTCGAACCTGGGCGCCGCGTTTTTGGCCACGGAGTCGCTCAAGACAGAGCACGACTTCGACATGGCGCGCGAAAGCGTGATGCGGACACTAAGGGAGCACTTCCGTCCGGAGTTCCTGAACCGGGTGGACGATATGGTCATCTTCCGTCCGCTGGGTCACGCACAGCTCGAGGCAATTCTCGAACTGCGTCTCAACGAGATTCGCAAGCTGCTCGAAGACCGAGCGATTTCGATAGAGTTAACGCCCGCTGCGCAGGAACTGGTGCTTGCCGCTGGGTCCGATGTTGCGTATGGTGCCCGTCCGCTGAAGCGTGCGCTGCAGCGGATGGTTCAGGACCCGCTGGCCATGAAGATACTGGACGGAGAAGTTCTGCATGGTGCGCATGTACGCATCGATGCCGATCGCAATTCGAAACTGCTACGGTTTGAACCGATGGGCAGGGAAGCGATGGCGTAAGACAGGGATCAGTGGTCAGGGGTCAGTGATCAGAAAAAGGGCTCTGCGGAGGCAGAGCCCTTTTCGTCTTCGAATCGATTGTTCGAATTACGAGTTCTTGAACACAGTGTCCATTTAGGCGGTCATTCGACCGTAAGCTCGGTTTTGTTTGCTTTCTGATCAAGTCGCGGTCTTCCGCGCCGCAAAAAGCTCTCGAGAAACATCGCACAACAAAACTGACCGGCACAAAAGATAATCCCCATCAGAAAGGGCACAAGGGCTTGCGACAATCTGGCGGCGACATAGGAGAAGCTGTGCACTTTCTCCATCGACACGTCCGCCAATATGTTCGTCGCGTTCCACGAGAGAACAACCACAGCGAGAAGAAACGTCAGGTGAGAGAAATTTCTGATTGATCGAACTCTCGAATGGCAACTCTCCCATTCCGAATCTTGCGACTTGCGATGCTTTCTCAAGGTCCAAGTAACGCGAATCAAATTGGCGATCGTCGTGAGTAGCACATAGAGCAGATAGACAAGGAACAGATCTACATACCAAGGAACGCGGCCCTCGTAATTGATTGGTTGAAACGAGACCGTTTGCTCTTCTTGCAACATAGAGGGTCCCCTTGATGTATTGATTTATCGTCGTTCGGCGATGCTACTTTGTTAGACACCGGCTGACCACCTTGTGTTCCGAGAGAGTAGTCGCCTACGGGGACACTTACGCCATTCCTTGTCGAAATCTTGGCAAGGTATGAAAGTCGTGTCCGATACCTGTTTCGTGTGAGAGTGGCGCAAGGCTGAACGGCCTGGTGAAGAAGCGGATCGGACGCGAGAACGGATGCGTCAGGCGCTAAAGCCCGAGTTGCGTGGCAGGCTTATGCCCGGCTGAAGTTGGGCCGTTAGTATAAAGCCCTCTGTCGAGCTTCTTAAAGGCCCCAGAAATCGATCTTCGGGGCCTCTGGTTTGATCGTAATGGCTGGGCTTATTTGCCGAGGGCGGATTCGACGGCGGACTGGACTTCGGGAGAGTCGGGCGTGACAGCGGGCTCGAAGCGCGCGACGGGGTTGCCATTGCGATCGAAGAGGAACTTGGTGAAGTTCCACTTGATGTCGCCCGCGAACTTGGGATCGGAGTTCTTGTCGGTGAGGTAGCGATAGAGCGGCGTCTTGTCGTCGCCGAGTACGGAGACTTTGCTCATCATCGGGAAGGTCACGTTGTACTTGCGCGAGCAGAAGGTCTTGATCTCTTCGTTGGTGCCGGGCTCCTGCTGCATGAAGTTGTTCGCAGGCACTCCGACGATGACAAATCCTTTGTCCTTGTACTTCTCATAGAGCGCTTCGAGGCCCTTGTATTGCGGCGTGTAGCCGCATTTGCTGGCAACGTTGACCAGCAGGACGACCTTGCCCTTGTAGCTCTTGAGGCTCACGGGCTGGCCGTCAATGGAGTTCATCGTGAAGTCGTAGATGCTCTTGGCGTCTGCTGCGACAAGGAAGCTGGCAGCGAGAAAGAGAGCCAGCGAGAGGATAGTTTTGCGCACGTAAATCTCCTCGGATCGGGGATGAAAGGATCATACGCTGGCGCAGCGACAGGGATTGTCACGAAATCGTAAACGCCTGAAACGCAAAGCGGGACCGCGATGGTCGCGGTCCCGCCTGAGAATGCCAGAGAGGCTCTGGTTACTTCTTCGCCTTCTCGAAGCGCTTGTTGACTTCGGCCCAGTTGACCACGTTCCACCAGGCGGCGAGGTAGTCGGGGCGCTTGTTCTGATACTTGAGGTAGTAGGCATGCTCCCAGACATCGTTGCCGAGGACGGGGTACAGTCCCTGGCTGAGCGGCGAATCCTGGTTCGGCGTGGTGATCACCTTCAGCTTGCCACCCTGGAACACCAGCCAGCCCCAGCCAGAGCCGAACTGCTTGGCTGTGGTCTCATTGAAGGTCTTCTTGAAGGCTTCGAAATCGCCAAAGTCGGCCTTGATCTGGTCGGCGATTTCGCCTGTGGGGTTTCCGCCGACGCCCGAGGTGTTTGCGGGGCCCATGATGGTCCAGAACATGGTGTGGTTGGAGTGGCCTCCGCCGTTGTTGCGAACGACGGTGCGAATGTCTTCGGGCACGGCGTTCAGGTCGCTGATGAGGTCATCCACGGATTTGGCGGCCAGATTGGGATGGTTGGCCAGCGCGGCATTCACGTTTGTGATGTAGGTCTGGTGGTGCTTGTCGTGGTGCAGCTGCATGGTCTGCGCGTCGATGAAAGGCTCGAGCGCTGCGTAGTCGTACGGAAGCGGTGCAAGTTCATATGCCATCGGGGATATCTCCTCACTTCGGATTGTAAAGGTTGGCTCGCAGGCCTTATCGCAGGCCTGTGCGTTGCATGAACGGCGAGATTGACGGGAGCGAAAGCTGACGGGATGCAACGATGCATTCACATTCCCCGGCAGCGCCCTGTGCTTGGATGGATGCAGGAGTACGCCCGCGGGGTTCGAAGAGATCGCCTAAAAAGTGGTACCTTTGAGGCCACGAAAACATCAGAAGCTTGGCTGGATGTTTGAGGAAGTCAACTTTCCCCATCGCAATCGGTGAGAACGAATGAATGATCAAGCCCTGTACCGCTGGCTCGACCAGCAGGGAGAAGCATTTGGCGCGCCCGGTCTGCAGGCGCGATGGACCTCGAGCGTAAAAGACGCAATCGGAACGGCCTATTCGGCGTCGAGCCGGGTCTGGTTCACGTGTTCGCACGGCGTGCTGAACGAAATCTACCATCCGACAATCGACAGCGCCCAGGTCCGCGACATGGAGTTTCTTGTCACCGATGGCGAGACGTTTGTACACGAAGAAAAGCGCGACCTGCTGACGACGTTTGAATACATTCATCCCGAGGCGCTGGGGATCCGGTACGTGAACACGGACCCGAACAGCCGCTACACGCTGACCAAAGAGATCATCAGCGATCCGCACCATAGCGTGATCCTGCAGCGCGTGCGGCTCGAAGGACACGATGACCTGATCCCACGGCTGAAAGTCTATGCGCTGCTGGCACCGCATCTCGATGGAGGCGGCGCGGGGAATACCGGGCGGGCGATCGATATTGCCGGGCACAAGATGCTGCTGGCGTTCAAGAATCAGTGGTCGATGGCGATGGGAGCGAGCTGCGGTTTCTCTCGCGTGAGCTGCGGGTTTGTTGGCACGAGCGATGGCTGGCGCGACCTGATGGACCGGTACTCGATGGACTGGGAGTTCGGGTCGGCTACGAATGGCAACATTGCGCTCTTTGGTGAATTGAACCTGGGCGCGGCCGGGGTCGATGGCGCGCGGGAGTTCACCGTGGCGATCGGGCTGGGCGAGGGCAATCATACGGCGCTACAGAAGACGATGAGCGCGCTGGCGACATCGTTCGATGAGCATCGGGAGCGATTCATCGGGCAGTGGCATCGGGTGGCGAATCCGGAGTGGCTTGCTGCGAAGTCCTGCGACGGCGGAAAGCTCATGCGTGCGAGCCACAATGTGCTGCTGGCGCACGAGGACAAGACGTTCTCGGGGGCATTTGTGGCTTCGGCGTCGATCCCGTGGGGACAGGCGCATGGGGACGAAGATCTGGGCGGATATCACCTGGTGTGGACCCGGGACATGGTACAGACGGCAAGCGCATTGCTGGCCTGCGGACGGACAGAAACCGCGCGGCGAGCCCTTGTTTATCTCGCATGCACTCAAAAGCCCGATGGAGGATTTGCGCAGAATTTCTGGGTGGATGGTCGGCCTTACTGGTCGGGCGTTCAGTTGGATGAGGTCGCTTTCCCGATCATTCTCGCGTGGAGACTATGGAAGGCGGACGCGCTGGGAGAAGTCGACAATTTTTCGGTCGTCGAGCGAGCAGCGGCTTTTCTGGTGCAGCATGCGCCGATTACGCACCAGGAGCGATGGGAGGAGAATGCGGGCTATTCGCCTTCCACGCTGGCGGCGGTGATTGGCGGCCTGATTTGCGCGGCGGATATGGCGCGGGCGCATGATTCGTCCGAGATGGCGACGTTTCTTGAGGAGTTTGCCGACTGGATCGAGCGGCACCTCGAGGACTGGACTGTCACGAACAATGGCGTTCTTCATCCGGAGATCACTCGCCACTACATGCGTGTGCGGCCGCCGGAGAAGGGCGAAGCTTACGCATGCGAGGACTGCGGAACGGAGATCATCCACATCAACAATCGAGCGCCCGGCGAGCGTACAGAGTTTGAGGCGCGCGAGATTATCGACGCGGGATTCCTGGAGCTAGTGCGCTACGGAGTGCGGCGGGCTGATGATCCGCTAATGATCGATTCGCTCAAGGTGGTGGATGCCGTGCTGAAGACGGATCTGCCGCAGGGGCCGGGATGGCACCGTTATAACTACGACGGATACGGGCAACGCGCGGATGGCGGGCCCTTTCAGGGATGGGGTACGGGGCGAGTCTGGCCGCTGTTCACAGGAGAGCGGGCTCACTACGAACTCGCCGCAGGGAACGATCCTTCAACTCTGATCGCGACCTACGAACGATTCGCGACTCCGGGGCAGATGATGCCGGAGCAGGTGTGGGATGAGGCGAATCGTCCGCATCAGGGACTTGTGATGGGAAAGCCGGCGGGGTCGGCTGTTCCGCTGGTGTGGGCGCATGCCGAATATCTGAAACTTCTTCGATCCACAACAGACGGAAAGGTGTTCGACCGCATCGATTGTGTTTACAACCGGTATTGCGAGCCGGACGGAAGGAAGAAAGTACGTGGAGATCTGGAGTTCTACAGCCGGCGAAGGCCGATCCAGAAGGTCTATGCAGGCGAGACGCTGCGCATCTTAGACGACACGAAGTTTGAGGTTGTCTGGACGGTCGATAACTGGAAGACCATGCAGACCACGTTGAGCCGCAGCCTGGGCAATGCAGGCTACTGCGCAGATCTTTCCACCGCTCCGCACCCCGAAAGCAGCGGTTTATCATGGACTTTTCACTGGCCGGAGCAAAACCGCTGGCTTGGATACAACGTAGATATCACGATCGAGAACCGGAAATAGCACACTTTCCGCAGCATTTCTGAAAAGGATTGGAACAGCGCTTTATGGCAACTCTTGCGGATCTTTCACTCGACGAGCTTTCCATTGATACTCTCCGTCTTCTTGCAGTCGATGAGGTAGAAAAGGCCAAGAGCGGCCATCCGGGAGCGCCCTTGGGTTGCGCGCCGATCGCATATCTGCTGTTTCACAAGCTCATGAAGCACAACCCGGCTCACTTCAAGTGGCCGGATCGCGACCGCTTTGTTTTGTCGAACGGACATGCATCGGCGCTGCTGTACGCGACGCTGCATCTGTCCGGGTATAAGGTCACGCTCGATGATCTGAAGTCGTTCCGCCAGTGGCACTCGAAGACGCCGGGACATCCGGAGTCGGGGGAGACCGAGGGCGTTGAGGTGACGACTGGTCCTCTCGGCCAGGGCTTCGGAATGGCGGTCGGTATGGCGATCGCCGAGAAGCACATGGCTGCGGTTTATAACAAGCCGGGGCACGAGATTGTGGATCACCACACCTACGTGCTCTGCGGCGACGGCGACCTGATGGAAGGCATCTCGCATGAAGCCGGCTCGCTTGCGGGAACGCTGGGTCTGGGCAAGTTGATCGTGCTCTATGACGACAACCTGATCTCGCTCGACGGGCCGACGGAGTGGAGCTACACCGAAGACGTACTGAAGCGCTTCGATGCGTACCACTGGCACACGCAGCGGGTGGGCGATGGGAACGACCTGAAAGCTATTGAAGCCGCGATCGAAGCGGCGAAGGCAGAGACGGGAAGGCCGTCGCTGATCGCGGTGCGAACAGTGATTGGATTTGGCAGCCCGAAGGCCGGCACGAATAAGGTTCACGGCGAAGCGCTGGGCGCAGCCGATGCGGCGGCGACGAAGAAGTACTTTGGATTCCCGGATGACCAGAGTTTCTACATTCCGGACGATGCGCTGAAGAACTGGCGCCAGGCAGTGGATCGCGGCCAGCAGCTTGAGGCTGAGTGGAAGAAGCGGTTCGATGCCTATGCGGCGCAGTATCCGGAGTTGGGCGAGCAGTTCCAGCGCGCAGTGAAGAATCAACGCAAGGCTGGTTGGGAGAAGGCTCTGCCAAGCTTCCCAACCGGGAAGCCGGTTGCAACGCGCAATGCCGGGCAAACAGTGATGAACGCGATCGCGGATGTTGTTCCCGAGTTGTTTGGCGGGGCGGCGGATCTGACTGCATCGACCAAAACCATCTTCAAGAACAGTCCGCATTTCGCGGCGGATCCTGCGGGACGCAACGTGTTCTTCGGAGTCCGTGAATTCGGGATGTGCGCGGCGGTGAATGGCATGGCTGCGCATGAAGGGCTGGTGCCTTACGGATCGACGTTTTTCACATTCTCGGATTACTGCAAGCCTGCTATTCGTCTGGCGGCGCTGTCCCGCGCACATTCCATCTTTGTTTTCACGCATGATTCGATAGGCCTGGGTGAAGATGGCCCGACGCACCAACCGATCGAGCACCTGATGATGCTGCGCGCAGTACCCGATCTGACGGACTACCGTCCGGCTGATGCCAACGAGACGGCCGCGTGCTGGCGGCTTGCTCTCGAGCGGAATGGCGCATCCTTCTTCGCGTTGAGCCGGCAGGATCTGCCGGTCATCGATCCCGCAACTCACGATGTGTATGGAGGCGTGAGCAAGGGCGCATATGTTCTCGAGGATGCGGAGAATCCGCAGGTGATCCTCATTGGCACAGGTTCAGAAGTCTGGCCTTGTGTCGAGGCGAAGAAGCTGCTTGAGGCTGAAGGCATTCAAACCCGCGTCGTGAGCATGCCCAGCTGGGAGATCTTTGACGAGCAGGCATCGGTGTACAAGCAGAGCGTGCTGCCCGATGGTGTGCCAAAACTGGCGGTTGAGGCAGGCTCTCCTCTCGGGTGGTGGAAGTACGTCGGAAAGGACGGCGGAGTCATCGGTCTTGATCGGTACGGCGCTTCCGCTCCTGGTCCGACGGTTCTTGAGAAACTCGGATTCACAGCGCCAAACGTGGCATCTCGCGCCAAAGACTTGTTGAAGAAGTAACGCATCAGAAAGGGTCGAAGTGAAGTTAGTCATCGCATCCGATCACGCGGGCTTCTCTTTAAAAGAGGAAGTCCGCGCCTATCTGACAAAGGCAGGCCACGAAATTCTTGACCTTGGCGCGTTCAAATGTGAACCGCAGGACGACTACCCGGATTTTGCGGAGCGCGTTGGCGAAGCGATCAAGGATGGCGAGGCTCCACGCGGGATCCTGATCTGCGGGTCCGGCGTGGGTGTCAGTATTGCAGCGAACAAGATTCCCGGCATCCGCGCAGCAATGTGCCACGATACGTATTCGGCGCATCAGGGCGTGGAGCATGACGATATGAACGTGCTGGTGCTGGGCGCGCGCATTATCGGAACGGCGCTGGCTTACGAGCTTGCGGATGCATTTCTGAAGGCGAAGTTCATCTCGAATGAAGAGCGGTTCACGCGCCGTTTCAAGAAGGTGCTTGCAATCGAGGCGAAGTACCAGCGAGGGGCCAGTCAGTCGAATCCACCGGCGTAGGTTTTCCCTCAGGGGCTAAAGCCCAGCCCTTTTGTTGGGTGTTTATACGGCACGGCTAAAGCCGTGCCCCTTCAAAAACAGAAGCCTAGCCATTTGTTAGGTGTTTATGCGGCACGGCTGAAGCCGTGCCCCTTCAAAACCGATTGAGACGCCGATGTTCCCCTTCGACGTAGTCCTCTTTGATATCGGTGGTGTCCTGCTGACCAACGGCTGGGATCATCACGAGCGCTCGATTGTAATCGAGCAGTTCAAGCTTGATCGCGATGCTCTGGAATCGCACCACGCCAAAGCCTTCGAGGCGTGGGAGCGCGGTGAGTTGGCCCTCGAAGAATATCTGGATGCAGTTGTCTTCTATGAGCCACGAAGTTTTTCGCGCGAGGAATTCTTTGCTGCGGTTTGTGCGCAGTCGAAGGAGTTGCCGAACGGAGCGCTGTGCATCCTCAAGGAACTGGCGGCATCAGATAAGTGCAGGATTGGCGCACTGAACAATGAAGCGCGCGAGACGCATGAATATCGCGTAAAAACATTTGGCCTTCACAACTTCTTCCAGCAAACATTCGCCTCTTGCTACATGGGGATACGCAAACCAGATCCCAAGATCTATCAACGAGCGCTGGGCATTCTCGGGGACAGCCCTGAGCGCTCGCTGTTTATCGACGACCGGCTCGAGAATGTTGCCGCAGCTGCTGCAGTGGGAATGAAAGCTGTTCGATTTACGGGCGAGGCTGATTTGCGAGAGCAGCTCCGCGCGCTGGATGTGCTCTAGACAAGAGCGACATAAGAACGCCCGGTTCTTCGGGCGGAAGGACCGGGCGAGTTGAAGATGATGCGGCAGCGATTAGGCGTTGTAGGTGGTCGAAGAGACGCGACCGCCATGCCCAGTCCAGTTCGTGTGGAAGAACTCACCGCGAGGTTTGTCGACGCGCTCGTAGGTGTGAGCGCCGAAGTAGTCGCGTTGTGCCTGCAGGAGATTAGCCGGCAGACGTCCGGCTCGGTAGCCGTCGTAGAAGGCGAGAGCTGTCGAAAAGGCCGGCGTGGGTACGCCAAGCGCAATCGCGCTGGAGAGCGCACGACGCCAGGCTTCCTGATATTGATTGAGCGCGCCGGAGAAGAAGTCGTCGAGCAGAAGATTGGTCAGCCCCGGGTTCGTCTCGTAGGCGTCTTTGATTTTGCCGAGGAAGCGGCTTCGGATGATGCAGCCTCCGCGCCACATCAGGGCAATGCCGCCCATGTTGAGATTCCAGCCGTTCTCCTTCGCCGTTGCGCGCAGAAGCATGTAGCCCTGGGCGTAGGAGATGATCTTCGAACAATAGAGAGCGCGGCGGACGTCTTCGACGAACGCGGCTTTGTCGCCCTGAAAGGGCTTGTTACCGGGCCCGCGGAGAACAGTGGACGCGGCAACGCGCTCGTCTTTCAAAGCAGAGAGGCATCTGCTGAATACCGATTCGCCGATGAGCGTGACGGGCTGGCCGAGATCGAGCGCGCTGATGACGGTCCACTTGCCGGTTCCTTTCTGGCCGGCGGCGTCGAGGATTTTGTCGACGAGCGGAGTGCCGTCTTCGTCTTTGGAGGCGAAGATGTGGCTCGAGATCTCGATGAGGTAGCTGTCGAGTTCTCCCTGGTTCCAGTGGTCGAAGACGGTTTGCAACTCGTCGGCGCTGAGGCCAAGACCGCGATGGAGCAGGTCATAGGCTTCGCAGATGAGCTGCATGTCGCCGTACTCGATGCCGTTGTGGACCATCTTGACGTAATGCCCGGCGCCATCTTCGCCGACCCAGTCGCAGCAGGGAGTGCCGTCCTCGACCTTGGCGGCGATGGACTGGAAGATGTCTTTCACGTGCGGCCATGCGGCAGGGTTTCCGCCAGGCATGATGGACGGGCCGCGACGCGCGCCTTCCTCACCACCGGAGACGCCGGTACCGACAAAGAGAATGCCTTTGGCAGCGAGATCCTTGGAGCGGCGGGTCGAGTCAGTGAAGAGCGAGTTGCCGCCGTCGATCACGATGTCTCCAGCTTCGAGGTGGGGCAGGATCGTGGCGATGGTTTCGTCGACAGAGGCGCCGGCTTTGACCATGAGCATGATTCGGCGCGGGCGCTTGAGGAGGCTGGCCAGCTCGGCAACGCTGTGGGCTCCGACGACGTTAGTGCCTTTGGCCTCATTGGCGATGAAGTCGTCAACCTTGGAGACAGTGCGGTTGAAGACGGCTACCGTGAAGCCATGGTCATTCATGTTGAGGACGAGATTCTGTCCCATGACTGCAAGGCCGATGAGGCCGATGTCGCACGATGGTTCCGGCATGATTGTTCTCCGATGGGTGCTGGAGCGCGATTGAATTTCGAGCCAATTATAGCGTCGAGAGATGAATCGACATGCAACAGCGAGCGGAGATATGCAGCGCGTTGCATGAGGGTCGGTTCTGTCGACGGAAGAGACTTTTCCCCTGAAGCATCGCTCTGTGCGGTGCGGAATCGCATTCAAAAGCAAAGTGAGGTTGATATATGCAGCTAGGTTTGATTGGACTGGGCAAGATGGGCGGCAACATGGCGGAACGTCTTCGCCTGGGCGGTCACCAGGTGGTGGGCTTCGACTTCAGCGCGGAGGCCGTGCAGAAGCTGACCGCGACCGGCAACGTGGGCGTTTCGTCGCTGGAAGAGATGGCGCAGAAGCTCACGGGGCGCAGGGCGATCTGGATCATGGTTCCGCAGGGCAAGCCAGTGGACGATACGATTGCGAAGCTGGAGCCGCTGCTGAACAAAGGCGACATCCTGATTGATGGCGGCAACTCGTTTTACAAAGACACGATGCGCCACTACCAGGAGGTCACTGCGAAGGGCTTCCAGTTTGTAGACGTGGGAACGTCGGGCGGCGTGTGGGGATTGAAAGAGGGCTACAGCATGATGGTCGGCGGCGACAAGGAAGCTGTCGAGTATCTGCGGCCGATCCTCGAGACGCTGGCGCCGGAGAAGAACGCAGGGTGGGGGCATGTTGGCCCGGCAGGGTCTGGCCACTTTGTGAAGATGGTTCACAACGGGATCGAGTACGGCATGATGCAGGCCTATGCCGAGGGATTTACGATCCTCGAGAAGAAGGAAGAGTTCCATCTGGATCTGGAGCAGGTTGCGCAGATATGGCGGAAGGGCAGCGTGGTGCGCAGCTGGCTGCTGGATTTGACGGCCGAGGCGCTGGCCGGGAATCCTGACCTGGATGGGCTTGAGGCGTACGTCGCGGATTCGGGCGAGGGCCGGTGGACGGTGTTCGAGGCAATAGATCTGAATGTGTCGGCGCCGGTGATTACGGAGTCGCTGATTCGACGGATTCGGTCGCGCGAAGAGAATAACTTCACGGATCGTATGCTGGCGATTATGCGAAATGCGTTTGGCGGCCATGCGGTGAAGAAGGGCTGAGAAGCAGGGGTCAGGGTTCAGGTATCAGATGTCAGTGGTCAGGGGTCAGTAAGTACGAGTGAGGAGCGGAGGGTGAGATGGCGAGTGCAACGGTGCAGCTGAAGGTTCGTCCCGAGGATTTGTCGCAGGTTCCTAAGGCTGGCGAGCGGATTCCTGATCCAGGGATCATGGTGATCTTTGGAGCGTCGGGCGATTTGACGAAGCGGAAGCTGCTGCCTTCGCTCTTTCACCTGGAGCAGGACAACCTGCTGCCGAAGAACTTTGCGATCGTCGGCGTGGCGCGGCGGCCTCTGGGCAATGAGTTTGCCGAGGACATGAAGCAGGGGATCATCGAGTTTGGCGGCGTGAAAGCGGACGACCCGAAGCTGGATGAGTTTGTGAAGAAGATCAGCTACTACGCGCTGAGCTTCGATGATGCTTCGCACTATGCGGGGCTGAAGGCTGAGCTGGACAAGATTTCGCAGCAGAAGAACATCGGTCCGGACCGGCTGTTTTACCTGGCGACGGCACCGGAATACTTCACGCCAATCGTGGAGAATCTGGGCGCGCAGGGAATGGCACAGCCGGAGAAGGGTCGCGTTGGAGTGGTGATCGAGAAGCCATTCGGGCACGATCTCGATTCGGCAAGAGAGCTCAATCACCAGGTGAACGCGGTGTTCCACGAGAGCCAGGTGTTTCGCATCGACCACTATCTGGGCAAGGAGACGGTGCAGAACATTTTGGTGTTCCGGTTTGGCAACGGAATCTTCGAGCCGATCTGGAACCGTAATTACATCGATCATGTGCAGATCACGGCATCGGAGACCCTGGGCGTTGAAGGGCGCGGGCCGTTTTATGAAAAGGCCGGAGCGCTGCGGGACGTGGTGGAGAACCACGTGATGGAACTGCTGAGCTTCGTGGGGATGGAGCCGCCGTCGAGCTTTGAGTCAGAGGCGGTGCGGCGCGAAAAGGTGAAGGTGTGGAGAGCGATTCCGAACATTCCGATTCTGAATGCGGTTCGCGGGCAGTACGGGCCGGGCGTGATCGATGGCAAGAAGGTTGTGGGCTATCGGGACGAGGACCGCGTGAATCCGGAGTCGGGGACGGAGACGTATGCGGCTGTCCGGCTGGAGATTGAGAACTGGCGCTGGGCTGGCGTTCCGTTTTATCTGCGGGCCGGTAAGCGGCTGAAGAAACGGGCGACGGAGATCAGCATCCAGTTCAAGCAGCCGCCTTTGCTGATTTTTAACAGGATGCAGTCGGGTGGGCCATGCACGGAGATTCAGCCAAACCTGCTGACGATCCGCATTCAGCCGAATGAGGGGATTGCGCTGCGGTTCGGCGCGAAGGTGCCGAATACGCCGAACATGTCGGTGTGTCCGGTGAATATGGACTTCGATTATGCGTCTGCCTTCGGGACGTCGGCTGCGACAGGCTACGAGCGGCTGCTGCTGGATGCCATGCTGGGCGATCAGACGCTATTTGCTCATCGCGATGGCGTGGAGACGAACTGGGCGCTGTATACGCCGATTCTTGAGGCATGGGCGGCGAAGACTCCCGAGGTATTTCCGAATTACTTTGCGGGATCGTGGGGGCCGGACTGCGGGAATCGGCTGCTGGAGCGGGATGGACGGGCGTGGCGGAACAACATTGGGTGAGGGGGCACTTCTTTTCCCTGTTTTCCCTACGTAATACGTGGGATTAGGGTTACGGCTACGTAATAGCAGCGCAATGAGTTAGCAACGCATCTCTTCTCTGATCCCACTCATCGCACGATGAAACTGTGCGATGAATGGGCACAGTTTGCCTGAGTGAGTCGGAGAGTCTTTCCCGCCCTTGCTTCGCAAGGATGGGGCACCCGGCGATTCATGGTTTTCCCATGTCTTTCGAGGTGCGGTCGTCTCACCCCGGTCCCCGAGTGCGAGGGACCGGGGGCACCCTGCTATTGGGTACCAGGTCTATCGAGATGCGATGTATCCTGCTCATCGCACGATGAGGCTGTGCGATGAATAGGGCACAGTTTGCCTGGATGTTTCTTCCCAGGTCCCCAAGTGCGAGGGACCCTTCGGCTGCGCTCAGGGCAGGCACGGGGGCACCCCCGAGTACCGCGACCGTTCGGTGAGTTGAAAACTTTGTAAAGGCAACTGCGGGTCCTTCGACTCCGGTCACGTTGCGACCTTCGCTCAGGATGACAGTCGTTGTTGAGAAACAGGCGTTGTCCCGGGCGCTTCTGTGGATTTGATCCTGGCTTTTTCGATGGCCTGAAGTGCGAGCATCTCTTTGTATTCTTTTTCCTCGATGAACTCGCAGATTGCGCGGACTGCAGGGTCTTCGTTGTCGTACTTTCCCTTCCAGGGCCGGTCGGGCTCCGGGGCGGGTTGCAAGTCGGGTGGTGGCTCGACGCCGGGATTCTCTGCCTTCCAGGACTCGAGTTTCTTTTGCTGCTCTTCTTCCGCTATCTGCTGTTCAATTTCTTCCACTTCGTCTTCGTAGTACGGGAACCAGTCGCAGGGATTTTCGCAGGTGACGCAGTCGCGAGGCGGATCGCAGTTGGTGACAGCTTCTCCCATTTCGAATCCATCGTTGTCGTAGCAGAGCGATCGCACGGGCTTGGTGGTGACGTCGGGATGGCGGGGGAGCAGACCCTTGGCGATGGTGATGACCCGGAGGTAAATGCCGGCTTCCCGCTGGGTGATTCGCTTGTCGCCCATGGCCCAGGAGACTTCCTGAAGAGCGATCCTAAGCCCGGACGCGTCTTCGAGCAGGGGCATGCGGAAGGGGGTTCCTGGAGCAGGTTGCGGAGCGGGCATGAGGTTGTGCAGATTGCGATGGTCGAAGCAGAAGCGGTCGTCGTCTATGCGGGGTACGGTGCACTTGAATCCTGCAGGCGTAATGTGACGGCATTCGATGTACATGAGAGGCTCCGGTGCCAGCGGGGTTAGCGTGCGCTTGCGCGCATGTTAGCGGCGCTGGCGGAGTTCGGGAGTTTATCGATGCCCGAATTCCGGTGGCGATTTGCCCTGAATATGACTGCAATTCCATTGTGACAAAACCCGCGAATTAATCTGCAATGCGGGAGGGATGATTCCGGGGAATGGATTGAATGGGTTGCGATGGTTGGTGAGCGGTGAAGGTTGACATCGAGTGGCGAATCGCCTCCGCTCAGCGACTGTTTTCGTGTGCAGGATCCAGAACAGACCGTGCTGCATCAGACGCTTCTAATCTGCTCCCGAGAGGCTGGGGGAAACGTAAAACGAATGTCATATTCGCAATAACGAAGCGACTGAGCGCAAAGGAAAGCTATGCCCCATACATCCGCAGCTTCATCGCGATGAGTGGCAGGTCCACCGGCAAGTCTCACCACCCCGCTGCTATCATGACGTCGTTCAGGTCAAATCCATGAAGACCCTCTGGCAGCCCGACTCCGTCCAGGAGCTCAAAGACCGCATGTCGCAGCTCCGCCCCGACACCCCGCGCCTCTGGGGCAAGATGACTCCAGCGCAGGCCATGGCTCACTGCACCATTGGCATGGAACTGGCCTGCGGCGACCGACGTCCACCCCGCATGCTCATTGGCCGCCTCATCGGTGGCCTGATTAAGCCCAAAGCCTTTCAGCCGAGCGAGCCCATGCGTCGAAACTCGCCCACCATTCCCGGCTTCCAGGTTGCGGATGACCGCGACCTCCCGGCCGAGTGCGAGAAACTCGGCCGGGCAATTGACCGATTCTTCGCAGCAGGCCCGTCCGGCTGCACCAATCATCCTCATAGCTTCTTCGGGCACCTCACGCCCGACGAGTGGTCCATGTGGATGTACAAACACATCGACCACCACCTCCAGCAATTCGGCGTGTAAGCACCGTCCCGCACTCATAGGAACTCGCCAACCCGCCCAAACCAACCGCAAAGAAAATCGACGCAGAATTAGCTTGACTTCGGATCACGTCTCAAACATAATTAATTTGTTATATAACAATTTCGTTATGCAAATTCTTGACTCCAGCTTCGCAGCACTCTCCGACCCTACCCGCCGCGCAATCCTCGCCCGGCTGGCCCTCGGCGAAGCTACCGTCCTGGAACTGGCGAAGCCCTTCCAGATGACGCAGCCCGCGATTTCCCGGCACCTCAAGGTGCTCGAAACCGCCGGCCTCATCGAACAGCGCGTCGACGGGACCCGCCGTCCCCGCCGTCTCGCCAAGCCCGCACTCGACAACATCGACCAGTACCTCAACACCCTGCGTCGCGCGTTGGAGGCTAACTACGATCGCCTCGACAACATCCTCGCCGAAATCAATGCCCCCAAAGGAGATCCGAAATGAACAAGATGTCGCTCAAGACTGAAGGAGACCGCTTCGTCGTCGTCACTCGCCGCTTCGCCGCCTCGCCAGAGGCCGTCTACCGCGCGCATACCGACCCGGAGGTCATCAAAAAGTGGATGCTCGGACCTCCAGGATGGACCATGCCAGTGTGCATCAACGACCCCCGTCCGGGCGGCAAGATCCGCTTCGAGTGGTCAGACGGCAACGGCCATGGCTTCTATCTCACTGGCGAGAACCTCGAAATGGAGCCGTACAAGCGCCTGGTCCACGTCGAGCGCATGCACCTGCCCGATCCCACCCCCGACAACCACGTCGAGACACTCTTCGAACCCGATGGCGCCGGAACACTCATGATCATGCGCATGACTCTTCCCAACGAGGAAGTGCGCAAATCGATGCTCGCCACCGGCATGGAATCCGGCATGGCCGTCAGCTACGACCGCCTCGAATCCCTCGTCGCCTGACCCGCCAGTAAAGATTTCCGATCCGGGCGCCCCATTCTAACGATCCACGAAAGTGGAGCGTTAGGGTGGGAACGACGAAAACTGTCCAACTGACTCACGTCTGAATCACCTGCTCCGCCGACCGGAACAGTTTCTTCAGCGCTCTCCACACCAACCGCACCATCAGCGCGATCACCAGCACGAACAACGCTGCGATCCCCGCCGCCGCATACGGATGCCGCGTCGCCAGCCAGGTCAGCGCAATCGAAACGACATCCTCACCCAGAGAGAGTCCCATATTCGACAGCGGCTCCGGCGAAGGAGTCACGACTGCCCGAACCGCAGTCTTCCCTCCATGCGCCGCAAACGCAACCAGCCCGCCCAGCAGCGTGGCGATCAACTGCTCCTGCGGGCTCAGGTTCGCCGTGGCCCTCCACGCCAGGAGCGCCGCCACCGGAATCCGGATGAACGTATGCAGCGCATTCCACACCAGGTCAAATGCAGGCACCTTGTCCGCAAAAAACTCCACCCCGAACAATGCCGCGCTGGCGCCGATCACCCACCAACTCCCCAGCATCTGCAGCCCTGTCGGCAGGGGAACAACCCCCGTATGCGCCAGCAGCCCAAGGGTCGCCACCGTGGCATAAACGTTCAGCCCCGCGGCAAACGACACCGCCACGATCAGAGCCACAAGTTCTTGTCCGGGAATCGGTAGCTTCATTTTCGCCAGTATAGGCTTTTGTTGATCGGGTCCAGCCCGGCTATCTTTGAGTTCACTCCCACGAACTCATTCGGTCACTCTCCAACCGCTTTTTGAAACAAAATAAACGAGCCGTGAGTCTATACTTGTGAGACCTTAGCTGCACGGTACGAGGAGCCAAGGGGCCTTGCCCGAAACTTCCCCAGTCGCGGAGATGAAGCTTTCTACCCAGTCGCAGTCGACTGCGAAGCTCTCCGCCCTGAAGCGGGCGATTCTCCAATTCCTCGAGCCCGGCGTTCTCCCCGTCCTTGCCATGGCACTCATCGTAGGCGGATGGAGCTACGGCCTCAAGCTCTCCCACTACCTCAACACGGGCGTCACCAAGGCCTCCACCACCCGCATGTGGCTGGACCATCGCAACGAGGCGACGGCCGCTCCCGCGACGCACGAGCAGGACGAGCACAAGTTCTCCACGACGCAGCTCTGCGTCGTCGAAATGCCTTTTCTGCCGCTCCATGCGCGCCCTCAGCTCATAGCTGAACCCGCATCGGTGCATACTCTTGAGTTCGTCTCACCCCTCCATCCTCTCCGCGCTCCTCCTTCCATCTCCCTTCTGGCATAAGCCTGCAGTCGGCTCACACCTTCGCTCTCCGGTGCGGACGCCCTCTGTGATCCAGTTCTGTCTGAACTCTCTTTTCGAATCTGGATTGTCCACCCCGATGGGAGCGGGTGTATATGCAAATTGCCTTGAGCGCAATCGAGTCTGAAATTCAGCCGCCGTTGTTCGAACATCGTCTACAGGAGTTTCTCGAAACCGCCGAACGCCGCCGTCCCCAGCTCCTTCGCATGGCGCGACGCCTCACCCAGAGCAACGAAGACGCCGAAGACATTCTTCAGGAAGCCTTCATGAAGGCCTACAAGGCCCTCGCCCGCTTCCGCGGAGAATCGCAGATGTCCAGCTGGCTCGGCGCCATCGTGCAGAACACCGCGCATGAACACCTTCGCAGCCGCCGCGGCCGCGTCTTCCTTTCCATCGAATACCTCAGCAAGGACGAGGGAGATGTTGTCGAAATCAACCTGCCCGACGGGCGCAAGAATCCCGAGGAGACCTGGGAAACGCGCGAAATGGAAAATATCCTGCGGGAAGAAGTCGGCAAGCTCAGCTTTGTCTGCCGCCGTGCCCTCGAAGTCTGCGCTCTCGACGAAGAACCGCAAGCCGACGCAGCCCGCGCCCTCAACCTCAGCGTCGCTACCATGAAGTCCCGCGTCTTCCGCGGCAAGCGCCTGCTCGCCCGCTCCCTCTCACGTCGCATGGGCTCGCGCCACGACGCGATGCTGAATCCAGCGGGGCACCGGGCAAGCTATCAGATGTAAGTTCGGTTGTGGCCAACCTGAACCATTTATGAGCGTCGGCCTCCGGCGCTCATTTTTTCTTTCCGCGGAACGTTCTGCGCCACCGCCCACGCTCCCGCCGCAATAATCCAAGAGATCAGGAACGCTGTAAAACTCAACCGCCGGTTCGCATGGGCGAACGAAGGCCCAAGGTTGTGATTCGCCATCAGAATTGCCGGCAGCCAGATCAGCAGCGTGTACAGAAATATCTGTACCGACTCCGCAAATGCCGCAACCCGCGGCAACACTCCGAAGAGCACGCCCAGTCCCGAAGCAATCTGCCCGATGCCCGTCAGGTAAGCCCAGAACACCTTACCCGGCAGCCATGATGGAATCAGGTCCAATGTTGGAGTTAAATACAGCATGTGCGACAAGCCGATCGGGATGATCCACACCGCGAAGTAGTACCGCGCGACGCGAACCGCGCGCTCGCTTCCCGCCCACGCAAAACTCGTCCCTTCCACTTTTGCGAGCCGCGCGAACAGAGTCCACCCACCCGCCAGCAGCACCGCAAGCTCGCCGAACCCGAGATAGACACCCTCGATCTTCGGCGCGACGACCAGCGCAGGAAACTTCAGCATCTGCCACACCACCAGGTATGGCAACACAATCCGCAGCGACCAGGCCGTCGTCTTCTCAAAGAATAGTCCCGCCCCGCACACCACCATCAGGACGCCCGACCCGTAGGCCAGAAGAGTTCTCGCCGGGAACCACGGCGCTACGGGCTGCCATCCCATGGCAAAGTCGCCATACACCAGGGCCAGCAAGCCCATGCCGACCAGGCCCAACGCGAACAACGCCAGCGCAGGCTGCTGCGCCGCTCGCGACACCACGCGCCCAACCGCCGGCACGCGAATCTCCTCCATCAACGATGCTGCTCGACTCATAAGACCTCTGACCCTACCCAACTCCGCACTGCCGCGCCAGGGTCCTGTGCTGTTCCCGCGCCTCGAAGTGGCAAGCCGGACTGCCGCTCCCATCTGCCGGATTCCGCCACGGCGCCTCGAACGGTATACTTTCCGCACTACGAGGTTCCCAGCTATGAGAAAGCTTGCACTCCTCCTCCTGCTCGCTGTTCCTCTCGCCGCACAAACCCCCGAGAAAAAGCAGCCGCCCACCACTCTTCGCGGCGTGCTTCTCGAGCAGCTCCGCACCACGCATGATCAGGAAGACTGGTTCGTTCCCGTCAGCACATCCATTGACGGCGTCACCGCGGAGCAGGCCATGTGGACGCCCGGCAAGGGCAACCACTCTATCGGCCAGCTTGCGTATCACATCTGGTATTGGGACCAGCGCGCGCTCAACGACTTCAAAGGCGAGAAGAACGCCCCCTTCGACGGCAACAACAACGAGACCTTCGACAAGTTCACCGCCGACCAGTGGACCGACTTATCTAAGAAACTCAATCAGGTCCTCGCCGACTGGGAGAAGGCCGTCAACGATGCCAACGATGAGAAGCTCGCGGCCAACGCCTCGCTCATCGCCCACGTCGGCGCCCACAACGCCTACCACGTAGGCCAGATCCTCTACGTCCGCAAACAACAGGGCATCTGGAACCCCGACAAAGGCGTGAAGTAACAGATTCGCGTTGCGTTCAGATCGAAAACTGCGCCGGATCGAATCCCTTTCCGGCGCAACTCAGTTCAATCCCGCACGTATCTCCCCATCCACCTCTCGCCCAATCCGCACCACCAGCTCCGCCACGCTCTCAACATCCCCCAGCGACGTCCTGAAGTTCACAATGCACGCCCGCAACGCATACTTCCCGCCAATCACCGCATTCGACAGATACGCCTCGCCACGCTGCTGCAACCGCGTCAGCAACTCCTGATTCAGCTTGTTCAGATATTCGGCTTCGCCGCTGTAGCCCGCCGGCACATACCGGAACGTTGCAATGCTCAGCCCCTGCGTCATCGCTTCCAGTTCTGGATGCTTTGCCACGCTCTCATACATCGCCCGCGAGAGCCTCATGTCATCGCCGATCATCTGCGCATAACCCTCGCGCCCTACCTGCTGCAGCGCAAGCCACACCTTCAATGCGCGAAATCCCCGCGAGTTCTGCGGCCCCAGATCGAAATAGTTCGTCGCCTCCACTCCGAAGTGGTAGTACGCCGGGTGATACGAAAACGCATCGCGCAGCTTCGCAACATCCCGCACCAGCGTGCAGCCCGCTTCGATCGGCGCGTACAACCACTTGTGCGGATCCACCGCAAGCGAGTCCGCCCCGTCCATCCCAGCAAACAGATGTGCAGCCTCCGGGGCCACCGCCGCCAGAGCGCCATAAGCGCCGTCCACGTGGAACCACAAACCAAATTCGCGGCACACCGCCGCAATCTCGCGCAACGGATCAACCGCTCCAGTGCTCACAGTCCCCGCATTCCCCACAACCAGAAACGGCTCATCTCCCGCCGCAACATCCTCGTGAATCCGCGCCCGCAGCGCCTCGACATCCATTCGGAAATCGTCATCAACGCCAACCCATCGCACCGACTCCGTTCCCAGCCCCGCGATATCCGCCGCCTTCTGGATCCACGTATGCGTCTCGGCCGAGCAATACGCGCGCAGCCGTCGTCCATCCACTCCCTTTGTGCGAATCTCCGCTCCGCCCTTTGCCGCACGCCCAGCCAGGAACCCGACGATATTCGCCATGTTTCCGCCGCTCACAAACAGCCCACCGCAGTCGGTCGGATACCGGAGCATCTCCGCGATCCACCGGATTGTCTGCCCCTCGATCTCGCTCGCCATCGGCGACAGCAGCCACGCCCCGCAGTTCGGATTCGCAGCCGACGCCAGCAGCTCCCCCAACATCCCGATCGGCGCCGCGCCCGCCGTCACATATCCCCAGAAGCGCGGATGCGCATTGAACAGCGAATGATCGAACATCAGCTCCGCCGCGCGCTCCAGCAACGCATCGGCATCCGTTCCGGATTCCGGCAACGCTCGATTCGCATCCAGCGCCTCGCGAACCTTCGACGGCGATTCCCCCGGCGTCACCCTTCTCTGGGGAAGGGAATCGAGAAAATCCGCAATCCGGTCTACTAGTTTGTGGCCCGCACTTCGAAACTCTTCCGACGGCATCGCTACTGGTGATCTGCGCTCTTCTCTCTCCCACTGCTTCATCATGCTGACCTCGCCCGAATTTTACTGCCTGATCCTTGATCCCTGACCCCTGATCACTGACCCCTGTTCCCCTGTACAATCACCTCCATCCCTGGAGGTCACGCATGGCGAAGCACGCAAACATCACGGAAACCGTCGGCAACACACCGGTCGTCAAGATCAACCGGCTCGCACCGCCAGACGTAAACCTCTACGTCAAAGTCGAAGCCTTCAATCCCCTCGGCTCCGTCAAAGACCGCCTCGCTCTCGGCGTCATCGAAGAAGCCGAACGCACCGGCAAGCTCAAGCCCGGTCAGACCGTCGTCGAAGCCACCAGCGGCAATACCGGCATCGGCCTCGCCATGGTCTGCGCGGCGAAGGGCTACCCTCTCGTCGTCACCATGGCCGAAACCTTCTCGATCGAGCGCCGCAAGCTCATGCGTTTCCTCGGCGCCAAAGTCATCATCACTCCTGCCTCTGCCCGCGCTGTCGGCATGGTCAAGAAGACCGAAGAGCTCGCCGAAAAGCACGGCTGGTTCTACACTCGCCAGTTCGAGAACGAAGCCAACGCCGACATGCACACCCGCACCACCGCACAGGAGATCCTCAAGGACTTCGCCGGCGAACGCCTCGACTACTGGGTCACAGGCTTCGGCACCGGCGGTACGCTCAAAGGCGTCGCGCGCGTCCTCGCCAAAGAACGCCCCGACACCAAGATCGTCGTCTGCGAACCCGACGATGCTCCCATGCTCTCCAGCGGCGTCGAGCAGCAACGCAACGCCGACGGCTCCGCTGCGGCAGCACACCCCAGCTGGAAGCCGCATCCCATGCAGGGCTGGAGCCCCGACTTCATCGCCAAGCTCACCGGCGACGCGGTCTCGTCCAAGGCCATCAGCCAGGTCCTGCGCATCACCAACGCTGATGCCATGCGCTGCAGCAAAGACCTCGCCAAGAAAGAAGGCATCTTCGTCGGCATCACCTCCGGCGGAACCTTCGCCGGCGCTCTGCAGGTGGCTGCCCAGGCACCGAAAGGCTCGACAATCCTCTGCATGCTGCCCGACACCGGCGAGCGCTATCTCAGCACGCCCCTGTTCGGTGACGTCTCCCCCGACATGAACGAAGAAGAGTGGGAGATCGCCCGCTCCACCCCCGGCTGCATCCTCGAGCCGCCAAAATAACCAGGCACAGCGGACAGCGGTTGTTTTCTCATCACGCAACCGCTGTCTAAACTCGGCTGCGCATCTCACTCCACAGCAGCGACTGTCATCGCGTGCGCAGTCGAAACATCCGCAGTTCGTGCTGTGTTGCTTTAACTCGCCTTGCGATCCAATCGTGTCTCGGACAAGCCGGAAGTTGAATCAACATCCTGTCGACTGGGGCCGACGATGCGACAGTTGAGCGGCGATTTAAACTGTCTTGGTCATTGATCATTGGTCATTGCGAAGACGCTTTCTGTAATAGCCAGCTGAGGTGAGCAATGCGGTTCCTAAGAATTCATCTTCTTCTGCCTATCCTTGCGTTCTGTATGGTTTTTGAGGCACAAGAAGGCACGCTCCCGAGTTCCGCCACGAATTCGAAAGTTTTCGAAGTCGTCTCAATCAAGCCAAACCAATCGGGGCTAACTGGTGGAGCACAGGTTTTGCCCAACGGTGAGCACTACATCGATACGACTCTCGAACTTCTCATTCGTGGTGCATACGGCATGTACAGCGAGAGCCAAGTGATGGGAATGCCGTCCTGGGCCAAATCGGACCGATACGATGTTGACGCGAGGGTTGATGCTGCGACTGCAGACAGCTGGAAAAGCCTTGCCCGCACAGAGCGTTGGAAGCAAGAACAGCCCATGTTGCAGGCTATGCTGGCTGATCGATGCAAGCTCAAAGTGCATCTTGAGACAAAGGAACTACCAGCATACGATCTCGTGGTCACCAAAGGTGGTCTGAGGATGAGAGAGTCTTCTCCCGGCGAAGAATCCTCAGAAGCGGTACGCAAAGGGAGTGTGAAGGGTCAAGCCATTTCAATTAAGAATCTGATCCACGCGATACCTTCGGACGGACGATTGATTCTGGACAAGACCGGCCTCGGAGATAAGAAATTCGATTTTGATTTGAAGTGGGAAGCCGGTACTCCACCAATTGGCACAGATGCTGGCCCGTCTATTTTCACGGCCTTGGAGGAACAACTCGGCTTGAAGTTGATTTCGTCAAAGGCCCCCGCTAGTGTGCTGGTAGTCGATCACGTTGAGAAGCCATCGCCTAACTAGTTTCCACAAGCCACCGAAAAACTGAGAACTTACAACCGGCACTCTTTGGTGCCCGCTGCCGCCAGTTTCGTTTGCTACCGTGAGGAAAAACAGACGTGGTCAACCTTACAATCAGGCCACCCTGAGTTTCCCCAGCCTCTGTTGCTTCTTCTCCCCAAGTCGTGTGCTGCTACTCGCTCGGAAACGCTCGACGGGCCATGAGAATTCCAAATCCAACACCCCAACAGAAGCCCACAGCAATGAGCCGAAGACGATCAGACCCGTGAACTGCGTTGAGGCGCGCGTTGTCCAGGGTGTTCATAAATACGAACGCCCCAAGGAGAAGGAGGAAGGCGGCGACCGCCATTCTTCGCTTTTGCATTAATCCTCCTGAAAGTTATCAACAGCTTACATCGCTCGAACGATTCCTCTCTCCGTTCTTAGATGTCCCGTCGGTCAAATGCCCTTTGTGTTTCCATACGTCGCGCGACTCAACTCCGCCTAAAACACGAAGGGCGCCACCATACGGCAGCGCCCCTCAGTGTCGCGTTGCAACTCAATCTTCTAGACCATCTGGTGTGATCCCAGCGCCTGCATCTCCTCAAGCTGTTTCTTGAGCTCATCCATCTGCTTCTGGTCGAACACGAACGGCTTCCCTTCGAACTGCTTCTGGAACTCCTGCATCTGCTGCCGAAGCTCATCCGTCTGCTTCGGATCCAGGCCGAAGTTTGAATCGCCGAAATTCCACTCGCCGAATTTCTGCCCCTTCAGCACTTCGCCAAACTGCTCAGCCTGCTGCCGAAACTGTTCAGCCTGCTCCGGAGACATCTCGAAATGCCAAGCCTGCGGATCGTTCTTCCACTGCTCCATCTGCCGCTGTATCGCCTCAGCCTGCTTCCGCATCTCTTCCGCAGCCGATTGATCCAGCAACATCCCAAGGCCGGCATTCGCATCCGCAAACGCCATCAGCGGAGACTCCTCATCGCCGAAGACGCCGTCAAACTCAACCTCACCCTTCTTCTTCGAGTCCACCAGCAGGTTCACTGTCTGCTGCCTCTTGTCGCGAAGAATAGTGACTGCAACCGTCTTTCCCTGGTTCGCCCGCATTGCGCGATCCCAGTCTGAAACCGTGGCGATGTTGTCCGTCCCGACTTTGAGAATGATGTCGAACGCCTTCATCCCGGCCGCCGCAGCCTGGCTCTTCCGCGCCACCTGCTTCACCATCAGCCCGTTGCCGACGCCCAGATAATCCGCCATCTGCGCCGTCAGCGGCTCAACCAGCGCTCCCACCTTCAGCGAGCTGTTCCCCACAAACGGCATGTGGAACCCGCCCGGCAGCGGCGCGTCTCCTCCGGCACCCGAACCCAGAATTCCCAGCCCTGTAACCGGCGAGCTGATATCGCTTCCGCTGTTCAGCTTGTTCCAGATGTCCGTATCCAGCTTCTTGCGATCGGCAAGCTGCACGGTCATCGTCTGCGTAGCGCCATCGCGGCTCACCATCAGCGTGATCTTCCGCCCCGGAGGAATCTCCCGCATCAGTCGCCCGAACGCCTCCGCGCCTTCGACCGCCTGCCCATTCACCTCGAGCAGAACGTCATTCACGCGCAGTCCAACCTGTGCCGCCGGCGCATCGTGATCAATCAGAGTGACCACCGCGCCTCGCACATCTTTCAGCTTCAGTTTGCTGGCAGAATCGTTATCGATGTCCCCCACCAGCACGCCGAGATATCCCTGTGCGGGACCTCCTGAATGCAGCAGTGGATTGGGCTCATCAATGATTTGTGAAATGCGCGTCAGCTGCCCGCGCCCCGCGTGCGGCGAAAGGATGATTGCGGCTCCTAGCAACACGACTCCGACTTGGATGGTAGGCCTCATAAATGTTCTTCCTTCGTTCTCCTTCATCCAGGTCCACACTCTGTTATGGACGGTGCGGTGGCCTGAAAGTAAGGGTCCTGCAGCAGCTCAAATCACGGCTGCTTTATTGAATCTCCGGAGCCCGGCTTAAAACCTGCCGCGAAACGGTCCGGATATGGGGATTATGGTCTGAATTCGCTACTGTCGACAACACTTGTCTTACACTCGTGTCTGCCTCTACCGGCTCCAGGATCGAGATGGCCGCCGTCCGGATCCGCGCGTCGCTGTCCGTCATCAACGCTTCCAGCACCGCATCTCGAACCCGCATATCTTCGCCGACATACGGCTGCAAGCCCTCAAGGGCCTTCTGGCGAACCGCAACGCTCTTGTCATAACGGAGAGCCTGCATCAATGCATCGCGGATTCCCTCGCCCTGGCATCCATGTCCTGCGCGGCACTCGGCCGCAAGCAGTCCCACCGAGTCATCCCGCACTCCGGCCGAACTCGCGTTCTCTGAGGCCAGCATCAGCAGTTGCCGGATCGACGGGTCGTCCAGCGATCCCTGAATATGCTGTGGCGTAACTGTGTTGTACGTGACGTGAACAATCTCGCTGTTCGGTTCGCGCTCGATGCTCGAGATATTTGCAATCTCCGCGGGCTCTGCCTGCGGTGCAGACTCCGTCGGCAACGCCGCCACCTTCATAGGCGCTTCCGTCACCCCGACCCCGCTGTGCGCCGCACGCGCAGCTGCGTACTCATATCCGCCCAGCGTTCCCGCGCCACCGCCCACAATCAGCAGCAGCACGGCCGCCACCGGAGCAGCCTGCAGGCTCGCAAAATTATTCAGAACGCGCTGGCCCAGCCGCTCATACCACCGCTTCGGTGGGATCGCGTCCAGCGCCTCCTCCAGCCGCATCCGTGACCGCGCCACAAGATTAGGATCGAGCTCAGTCACCGGATACGCCATTGCCAGCGTCTTCAGGGCCTGAAGCTGCTCCCGCTCCTGGTTGCAGTCGTTACATGCGGCTAGATGCCGATCGAGCTCGTGTACCTGTTCATCGGGCAGCTCACCGTATGCCGCCAGCACGATCCGCTCGTGTGCAAGTTCGCAGTTCATCTCGTTACGTCCTTACGCCTCAAAAATTGTTGCCCGCACTTCGGCTTCGCCGCAGTGCCTTTACCGCAATCCCGCCAGTTGAGTTCTCAACTTTTTTGTCGCTCTGAAGAGCGTATTCTTGGCGGTCTCTTCTGTGGTGTTCAACATCTCTCCGATCGTCCTCAGCCGGAGTCCTTGATAATGCTTCAATTCAAAAACCATCCGCTCCCGCGGAGTCAGCTTGCCCAGAGCAGCCTGGATCCGTTCGCCCAGAACCTTCCGGTCCAGCTCTTTTCCAGGATTCGAAAACGACCGGTTGTCCGAAACCGACGACAGCACATCGATCTCGTCGCCCGACTGATCCACCACCACGGCCTGATCCTCGCGCCGCGTCTTTTTCCGCCGCAGCTGATCGAGGCACAGGTTCGTAACGATCCGGTAGATCCATGTGTAGAACGAGCACTCGAACCGGAAATTTCCTATATACCGAAACGCCTTCAGGAACGCTTCCTGGTAAATGTCCTCGGCATCATGCTCAGAACCCGTCAGATGCAGCGCCAGCCGTAGAACCTGCTGCTCATACTGCCGCACCAGCGCATCGAACGCAGCCCGCGACCCGGCCTGAGCCTCGCGAATAAGCTCCATCTCGGGAGCACGCGCCTGCAGACGCTCTTGCGCGCGATCTGGTCCGTCCATTGCCCGTGACGCCATACCTGCCGAAGATTGTACAGGTCTTTTCGCTTGCCAGGGCAGTGCCCCGGTCAGGGGGTTCGGCGTTGAAGGGTAGTTCAGAGCATCCGTTGCCATCGAGTTTTTACTCCGGTGGAAGAGACGTACCCGCATCTGTGTAGACTCCCAGCAACCGTGTTTGTGAGCGCCACTTGCACCTCTCCGTCCCATCCCCGTCACCAAAGTCATCCGCTAATCCCTGGCGCCCGGTGCCCTACTCACCACCCCCTATTCCCTAGCCCCCAGTCCCTAGTCCCTAGCCGCTAAACTATCCCCATGTCCTCACCCCTCTTTCCCGACTCCACCCCCTCCCCTTCCGCCTGGTTCACCGCCCACTGCGACGGCGGTTCCCGCGGAAACCCCGGCCCAGCCGGCTATGGAGCCGTCATCGAGGACCCACTTGGCCACGTCGCTGCGCGCCTCAGCGAGTTCCTCGGCATCCAGACCAACAACTATGCTGAATACAAAGGTCTTCTCGCCGTCCTCGCCTGGGCCGGACAGAACTCAGCCCGCCACCTCCGCGTCGTCTCCGACTCCGAACTGATGGTTAAGCAAATGAAGGGGCAATATAAGGTCGCCAGCCCGGTCCTTCGTCCTCTCTGGGAAGAAGCGCGCCGCCTCTCCCGCGCCCTCGACAAGTTTGAAATCAGCCACACCCTTCGCGGCGGCAACAAAGAAGCCGACCGCCTCGCCAACGAAGCCATGGACAAAGGCATGGGCCGCCCGATCGGTGGGAGCACCCCTCCCCCCTCCGCCACCTCCACCCAGGGGAGCAGATCGTCCGCGCCAGCCCCGAAGCCCTCCCCCGCTTTGCAACCGCTCGAAGGCTTTGTCAAGAATGGCGTCGTCCACCTCCTGGAAGGCGAACTTCCCGAAGGCACCTTCGTCAAAATCATCCGCAAGTAGCCGCCGCCACAGAAGCGAAATCATCTAAGCAACTCGTCCATATAACCGCCCCGGCCGCCATCCCGAGCCGAAGCACCCGCAGTCTCTCCAGTTCTTGAAAAATAGAAAAACCAAAACGATGAATGTGATCCTTGTGTCTCTGACTGAGCAACAGTTTCGGAGAGACTGTTGAAGTGGGGAGTTGAGCTGCGGGTCCCTCGGCTTCGCTCGGGATGACAGTCAGGGTTTTTGTGCGTTCCTGATTTCGCGTCAGCGATGAACGTCGGGGTGTGCTGCAGGTCACGCATGTGAGAACTGGGTGGGGGGATGCTTCGTATGGACTGGCAAGGACAAATCCATGCGAAATCTCTGGCAGGATGTGATGTACTCACTGCGGCAGATGCGGCACTCGCCTGTGTTCACGTTGACGGCGATGTTGACGCTGGCGCTGGGAATTGGCGCGACGACGGCGATCTTCTCTCTGATACATACGGTGATGTTGAAGTCGCTGCCGGTAACGGATCCGGCGACGCTGTATCGCGTGGGCGAAGGCAACGACTGCTGTGTGAATATGGGGCCGGAGGGAAGCTGGGGACTGTTTCCATACGTTGTGTACCAGCGGTTCCAGGCGGCAGCGCCGGAGTTTGAGCAACTGGCGGCGTTCCAGGCGGGACGCGAGCTGTTCAGCGTGCGGCGAGGCGAGACGGACCAGCAGGCAAAGCCGTTGCGCAGTGAGTACGTTTCTGGAACCTATTTCTCCACGTTTGGCATTCAGGCGCATGCGGGTCGAACGCTGACACCGGCGGATGACAAGCGGGGTGCGCCTCCGGCGGCGATGCTGACGCATCGGGCATGGCAGCAGAAGTACGGTTCGGATCCGAAGATTGTGGGCTCGACATTTCTGGTGAATGGGAATCCGTTCACGATTGTGGGGATTGCGCCGCGAGGGTTTGATGGAGAGAAGCTGGAGAGCGATCCGCCGGAGATGTTTGTCCCGATCGAGCAGGAGCCACTGATTTCGGGCGCGAATACGCTGATGAATCAGCCGATGTCGTGGCTGCGGATCATCGGACGGTTGAAGCCGGGCGTGAATCCGGAGTCGCTGGGGCCGCGGCTGACGACGATTCTGCGCAACTGGTTCCTGAATGATTTCGGGCCGCTGTTTCCGCAGTTTGCTTCGCAGGTGAATGCGGTATTGCCGAAGCAATTTGTGAAGTTGACGCCGGGCGGGGCTGGTATTGCGTCGATGAAGGCGGACTACGAAGCGAGCCTGCGAATTTTGCTGGGAGTGTGCGGGCTGGTGCTGCTGATTGCGTGCGCGAACATTGCGAATCTGCTGCTGGCGCGCGGATCGGCACGGAGCGCACAGACGGCGATACGTTTGGCGCTGGGCGCGTCGCGGCGAAGGCTGGTCCGGCAGTGGATGACGGAGAGCCTGGTGCTTGCCGTTGCGGGTGGTGCGGCAGGATTGGTAGTGGCGTTCGCAGGCGTGAAGGTGATTCTTGCACTGGCGTTTCGTCATGCGGAGTATGTGCCGATCAGCGCACTGCCGTCGCTGCCGGTTCTGGGGTTTGCATTTGGAGTGGCGCTGTTGACGGGGCTGGTGTTCGGAACGGTTCCAGCATGGATCGCAACGCGGTCGAATCCGGCGGCGGCGCTGCATGGCGCGAACCGGACTACGCGCGATCATAGCGGCTACTGGCAGAAGGCGCTGGTGGTGGTGCAGGCGACGCTTTCAGTAGTGCTGCTGAGCGGAGCGGGACTGCTGACGCGGAGTATGCAGAAGATGCAGCAGCAGGATTTCGGATTTAATCCCGATCATCGCGTGAGCATCAGCATGTACGCTCCGTTCTCGGGATACTCGCGGGAGAAGCTGGACGTGACGTACAAGAATCTGCGGCAGCGGCTGGAGCGGATTCCGGGAGTGAAGTCGGCGGCACTGGCGCTGTATACGCCGTTCACGAACAACTGGGGCGAGCTTTTCTTCCGGCCGGGATCGGAGACTCCGAACATCACGGATCCGGCGAGCGTGATGGTGTCGTGGAATCGCGTGAGCCCGGGATACCTGGAAACGATGGGACAGAAGCTGGTGCGCGGACGCACGATCACGGAGCAGGACACGGCGGCGACGCGCAATGTGGCGGTGGTGGATGAGGCGCTGGTGAAGAAATATTTCAAGCCGGGTGAAGATCCGATCGGGCAGGTGTTTGGGATTGATGAACCGAAGTTCGCGAAGACGTACGAGATTGTTGGTGTGCTGCACACGGCGAACTATACGGACCCGAGTGGGCATTGGAGGCCGCCGTTGTTCTTTGTGCCGCTGGCGCAGCATGGGACCTTCGATAAGCAGATGGTGCAGATGATCGACGATCGCAGCCACATCATGGAGGCGGCGGTGCTGGAAGTGCAAGGCGGAATGGAAGGGCTGGAGGCGCAGGTAAAGCGCGCGTTCTCTGAGGTTGATCCGAACCTGACGCTGGTGACGATTCGGCCGATGGAGCAACAGGTTGCAGACAGGCTCGATCAAGACCGCACCGTTGCGCAGTTGACGGGGCTGTTTGGATTGCTGGCGCTGGTGCTGGCAGCTGTGGGCCTGTATGGCGTGACGGCTTACAGCGTGGAGCGGAGGACGGCGGAGATCGGAGTGAGGATCGCGCTGGGAGCGAACCGGACGAGCGTGGTGGAGATGGTGCTGAAGGGCGCGTTTCTGCAGATACTCATCGGGCTGGTGATCGGAGTTCCGGCGGCGATTGGGTGTGCGAGGTTGATAGCGGCGAAGCTGTATGAGGTGAAGGGGTGGGATCCTCTGGTGCTGGGAGGAGCGGTGTTGGCGCTGGGAGTATGTGCGCTGGTGGCGAGCATTGTTCCGGCCCGGAGGGCGGCGGGCGTGAACCCGGTGAGGGCGTTGCGGGTGGAGTGAGGGTGGCTTGCAGCTGTCAGGTGTCAGCTGCAGCTCTCAGCTTGTTTATGTTTTTGGGTTACTTCTCGTAGGAGAGGGCCTGAGTTACGCCGTTCCTGATCGCAGGGCGGATGGCGATGGCGGAGCCGAGGATTGAAGCGGCTTCGACGATTGCGAATGCGACTGGCCACCAGATGAAGGCGATGTCAAGCTTGAGAAATTCAGGAAAGCTCATGTGCATTCCCCAACGGATTAGGAAGGTGAGGCAGATTCCGACTGCTGTGGCGGGCGCGCAGAGGGCTGAGTTCTCGGTGAAGAGAAGAAGGCAGTAGTGGGTTGCGCCTGCGCCGAGAACGCGCAGGACGCCGACCTCCTGAGTTCGATCGAGCACGCTGAAGTAGCGCTCAACAGCGATGAAGAAGAGTCCGATGACTGCGACGACGAGTAGAAGGATTGTGGTCCAGAGAGTGAAGTTCATTCTGGCGAAAGTGGGGTCGGATTTGAGGCCGTGCTGAATGCCGACGATGGTCAGGATCATTGCGGATTCGATTGAGATTGCGATTCCGGATGCGTAGCTTCGATGGGGCGAGTTGCGCAGCCAGCCGAGTACTAGGGACAAGGTCATCTGTGTCTTGATCCATGGATATCAGATGAGGCTGTGGGGGAGGTGGAATTGTGGGGAACACGAACTGCGGGTTCTTCGACTTCGCAGGCCTGACGGACCAGCTTCGCTTCAAATGACAGTCTGTTTGGTTTGACGACAGCTCCGCTCGGAATGATTCAGCGTGGGGCGGCGTCCAGGGGCAGGAATATGGTGAAGACTGTTCCGTGATGCGCGGGCGACTCGCTGGAGCGAAAGCGTATCGAGCCGTGGTGGCGAGCGATGATTTCTTTGCTGACCCAGAGGCCAAGGCCGGTGCCGATTGTGCCTTTGGTGGTGAAGAATGGTTCGAAGAGTCGTTTCAACGCGATCTGCGCGATTCCTGAACCGGTGTCGGCAACGGTGAAGACGACGCCTCTGCGGCCGGTGGGCTGGTGAGCGGCTTCGCGTGTACGGACTGTGAGTTTTCCGGGTGCGGCATTCATGGCGTCCAGCGCGTTTGCGATGAGGTTTGCGAGAACCTGGCGGATCTCGCCGTCGAAACACCTGACAGGATGCTGAGCTTTGAGTTGCGTCGACACGGTGGTACGGGAATTACGCATGCGTCCGGTGTAGACGTTGAGAATCTCTTCGACGAGCGCAGAAGCATCGACATTTTGAGGGCTGGTTGACTGGCGATGGAAGCGCAAGGTCTGTGAAGCGATCGCGGATACTCTGCGGAGCTCTGATTCCGCGCTGTCCAGAAAGCTGTGAACCTCATGGATTTCATCGCTGTTGCTTGCGAGGAAGAGGAGATTGGTGATGGATTCGAGGGGGTTGTTGATCTCGTGCGCGATGGACGCGGCGAGACGGCCGACTGCGGCGAGCTTGTCGGCCTGGATGAGAGCTTTCTCGGCCTTCTTTTGTTGCGTGATCTCCTGAGACGCTGCGGTGATGCCCTGGATCTTGCCCTCCGGGCCGTAGACCGGAAAATAACTGACGGTCCAATATCGATACTCATTCGGATCGGTGACCAGCGTTCCTTCGAGGGGGTAGTTGATGACGGGCTCTCCGCGCGCAACCTGATCGAAGAGTTCGCGGAGGCCGGGGATGGGCGCCATTTCAGTGAGTGTTCTGCCGACGATCTGTTCGGGTTTGAGGCCGAAGAAGGCGGCCTGACGATCGTTCAGGCGGAGATAGTGATAGTCGTCGAGGTCGAAGTAGGCGAGGCCGATGGGAGCCGTGTCGTAGATGGTCTGGAGCTCGGCATGCTGCCGTTCGCTCTCGGCGGATTTGCGGCGAAGCTCTTCGCGGTCGCTCTCAAGCGTGCGCAAGACTCTTCCGCGCTCGATCGACTCCCAGCAGCGGGCTGCCACGGTAGCGACGAGATCAATCTCCCTCTCAGTCCAGTGACGCGGCTCGTTTGTATGGACTGCGAGGATGGAGGTGAGGCGACTGTCCTTCATTAAAGGATAAGAAATTGTCGCCCTGATGCTGGTGTCGCGAAAGCTCTGAAGGACCTCGGAACACCGGGGATCGCTTTCGACATCATCGACGACGAACGGGCTACCGGAAACGAGGAGATCGTGCAGCGAAGTGGAGAAGCGGCGGAGGCTGTACGTTCCGATCATGGATGGCAGTCCATCCACGAAGTTTCCGATGACGTATGCAGTGTCCTGGTCCGGATCGACTTCGGCGTATACGCAGCGATCGACGCGCATGTGCCGGCAAAGGAGCTGCGCGGCGTTCAAGGTGATCTCAGCAGGACTGATGGCGGTACGAGTGGCTGATTCGATCTGGGCGAGCAGATCTTCGCGCTCGTGCATCAACTCAAGTTCTCGTCTGAGTTGCGCGATTTGCAGCGAAGGGTCCGTCGACATATCAGAGACTTGGATGGTCATTTGCGATGAATCGTCCGCCTCGGCGCGGAGAGACCCCATAGAAAATGAGATTGTTTACTGATTTCAGGGACTTTCGGAGAAACTGATGCGCGAACAGACTTCTAACCTTTGATGCGCGAAAACACGATGACGCCTGACCTGCTAGGCTCATCACGCTATGGGTTACGAAAACATTCGGGTGGAGAAGAACGGCGTTGTTGCTACTGTCGTGATGGATCGGGCAAAGGCATTGAACGCTTTGAATGCGGCGATGTTTGCGGAACTGGATGCGTCGTTCGATGCACTGGGCAAGGATGATGATGTTCGTGTGGTGCTGCTGACGGGAGCGGGAGAGAGGGCCTTTGCGGCTGGAGCGGATATTCGCGAACTCGATGCGGTGGGGCCGGGTGAGGGAGAGGCGTTTGCGTTGCGAGGGCACGCGGTGTTCCGGAAGATTGAGAGGCTGGGGAAGCCGGTGATTGCCTGCGTGCGCGGGTTTGCGCTGGGAGGTGGATGCGAACTGGCGATGGCGTGCACGCTCAGAATTGCGGCTGAGGATGCGAAGTTCGGGCAGCCTGAGGTGAAGCTCGGAGTGATTCCGGGATATGGAGGAACACAGCGGTTGCCGCGACTGGTGGGGCGTGGGACGGCGCTGAAATTGTTGCTGACGGGAGCGGCGATCGACGCGCGGGAGGCGCTGCGGATCGGGCTGGTGGATGAGGTGGTTCCGGCAGCGGATTTGATGATGAGGGCGGGGAGCATTGCGGGGGAGATCGCGGCGCAGGCTCCGATGGCGGTGGCCGAGATCATCCGGGTGGTGGATGGAGGGCTGGATTTGCCGCTGGAAAAGGGGTTGGCGCTGGAGGCAGAGGCGTTTGGGAAGCTGTGCGATACGGCGGATAAGGCGGAGGGGACGAGGGCATTTCTGGAGAAGAGGAAGGCGGAGTGGGGGAGGGAGCGGAGTTAGCGGGGTTAGCCACCGCCATTGCACTCCCCGGTCCCCAAATGCGAGGGACCGGGGGCACCCCGCGCACGTTCGCGGAGTTAGCATCCAGCACCCCCACGTCTCAAAAGCGAGACGTGGGGCACCCACTGCATTGCAAGGGGGAGATGACGGTATCCTAGAAGGGTGAATTCCCCTAAGAGAAGTTTGCAGTACTGGGCGGTGGCGGGGCTTGTTGCGGCTACGCTGGTTGCCTGTCATAAGCAGGAAGAGGCAGTTGTTGGCGTCGCGAAGAGTGCGGTGAGTGCGGAGCAGCAGGCGCGCGCGGCGGCGGCTGCCCGGGCGACCAAGCGGGATGAGCAGCGGGCGGAACTCCAGAAGATTTCGCTGCCGACGAAGAGCATGTATATGGATGTGCATGAGCCGTCGGCGTGGGCGAATCCTTTTCTGGCAGTTGGGCCGGAGACGATTACGCTGCGGATTATCAATGCGGACGCGAATACCAGCGATATGGGCAAAGGCACGATGCTGAGGCCGGAAGGCGCGCGGCGGCAGGAGCTCCAGATAAGGCCCGCTGACCTGGCAGAGGCGATGGTTGCTATTCCGGCGAGCGCGTGGAAGTACGGGCGCGTGGCAGCGGTGGCGGAGATGCCGGGAGCGGCGGCGAAAGATCGCGCGAAGATGCGGCGGAATGTGGAGGGCGCGATTCAGCAGTTGAACGATCTGGGAATCGTGGTGGATGAGTGGCCCGGAAGGTAGGACAGCGGAGTTAGCGGCGTCAGCGTGCGCTGGAGCGCACGTTAGCGAGGTTAGCACTCGTCCTTGCTTCCCAGGTCTCAAAAGCGAGACCTGGGGCACCCGCCTTTTGATGAGACAAGCGCGCTAAGATTCACAGCGTGGACGTTTTCAAGATTCTGAATCAGGCTCCTTTGGAACATGAGAAGTTCAGTGCGCATCGGGAACTCGAAGCGCGGCTGAAAGCGAAGCTGCGTGGCGATGTGCAGTTTGACGCGGGGTCGCGCGCGCTGTACGCGACGGATGCTTCGAACTATAGACAACTGCCGGTTGGAGTGGTTCGGCCGCGCGATGCGGCGGATGTGGAGATGGCGCTGGCGGAGTGTCGCGCGCTGGGAGCGGCGGTGTTGCCGCGCGGGGGCGGGACGAGTCTTGCGGGACAGTGCGCGAATGTGGCCGTGGTGCTTGATTTTTCGCGCTACATGACGGGGCTGGTGTCGATCGATGCGGCTGCGAAGCTGGCGGTTGTGCAGCCGGGGATTGTGCTTGATACGCTGCGCAACGCTGCGGAGAAGTATGAGCTGACGTACGGACCGGATCCGGCGACGCACTCGCGATGCACGCTGGGCGGGATGATCGGAAACAACAGCTGCGGCGTGCATGGATTGATGGCCGGCAAGGTTGTCGATAACGTGGAGAGCCTGGATGTGGCGCTCTACGACGGCACGCGGATGACTGTCGGCAAGACGAGCGATTCTGAGCTTGAGCAAATCATTCGCGAAGGCGGGCGGCGCGGGGAAATCTATGCGGGGCTGAAGAACATTCGAGACCGATATTCAGACCTGGTGCGGGCGAAGTTTCCGCGGATACCGCGAAGAGTTTCGGGATACAACCTGGATGAGCTGCTGCCGGAGAACGGCTTCAATGTAGCGCGAGCACTGGTGGGGACGGAAGGCACTTGTGCAACGGTGCTGGAGGCGCGGCTGAATTTGACTGTGAGCCCGCAGCACCGGGTGCTGACGGTGCTGGCGTTTCCCGATGCATTTGCGGCGGCGGATGCGGTGCCCGCAGCGCTGGAGCACGGACCGATCGGGCTCGAGGGCTTTGACCAGATGCTGGTGGAGTTCATGCGGCGGAAGGGATTGGCATCCGCGCAGTTGCAGAAGCTGCCTCCGGGGCAGAATTTTCTGCTGGTGGAGATGGGGGCCGACTCCGAGGAAGAGGCCAAGGAGAAGTCGCGGCGGATCACGGAAGCCTCGCAGAACTGGCCTGTGAGGCCGATTGCGCATATCTGTTCTCCGGAGGAAGCGCAGAGCGTGTGGTACGTGCGCGAGTCGGCATTGGGTGCGGTGGTGTTTGTTCCGGGCGAGCCGGACAGACATGAGGGCTGGGAAGATTCGGCAGTGCCGCCGGAGAAGCTGGGCGACTATCTGCGCGCGATCAAGAAGCTGATGGACGAGTACGGTTACAGCACGCCGCTCTATGGGCACTACGGGCAGGGATGCGTGCACATGCGGGTCAACTTCGACTATCGCAGCGTTGAGGGGCTGCGGAAGTTCCGTGAGTTCATGGAGCGAGCGACAGATGTGGTGCTGGAGTTTGGCGGGTCGCTGAGCGGAGAGCATGGCGATGGGCAGTCGCGCGCGGCGCTGCTGCCGAAGATGTTCGGGCCGGAGCTGATGGAGGGGTTTCGGGAGTTCAAGGGGTTGTGGGATCCGGATAACCGGATGAACCCGGGGAAACTGGTGGATGCGGTGCGGGTGTATGACCCTATCGAGAACTTGAGAGTGGGGATTCAGACGAGATCGAATGTTGACCAAGCGGAGTTGCCGGCGCGGTCAAGTGAAGGCGCGGATGAGTTCAAGCCCCACTTTGCGTTTGGGAAGGATGGTGGGTCGCTGGAGCGTGCGACGGAGCGGTGCGTGGGTGTGGGCGCGTGCCGGAAGACCGAGGGTGGAGTAATGTGTCCCAGCTACCGAGGGACGGGTGAGGAAAAGCACTCGACTCGGGGGCGGGCGCATTTGCTGTGGGAGATGCTGGCGGGATCGCTGCGGCCGGAGGGCTTCAGAAGTGAGGCGGTGCATGAGGCGCTGGATCTCTGCCTGAGCTGCAAGGCGTGCAAGACGGAGTGTCCGGTGCAGGTGGACATGGCTGCGTACAAGGCGGAGTTCCTGGCGCAGCATTACAAGGGGCGGATACATCCGCTGCAGCATTATGTGTTCGGCTTTGCGGACAAACTGGCGCGTTTGGGGTCGATTGCGCCGGGGCTGACGAATGCGGTGCTGACGGGTGCGATGACGAGCGGGCTGGTGAAGAGCATTGCAGGGGTCGCGAAAGAAAGGAAGCTGCCGGAGCTGGCGAGAACACCTTTTCAGAAAGCAAGGACGAAGAGCAACCGGGAGGTTGCTGGTTCAGGAGATGGGTCGTCGGGGCGGCGAGTTCTGTTATGGCCAGATACGTGGAATAACTACTACCATCCGCGATCGCTGGCGGCGGCGGAGACGGTGCTGGAGGCGACGGGGTTCGAAGTGGAGTGCCCGCGAGAGCATGTTTGCTGCGGGCGGCCTTTATACGATTTTGGGTTTCTTGATCAGGCTCGCAATTATCTAGGGCGCGTGATGGAGAAGGTGGGACCGCAGATCGATGCGGGTGTGCCGTTTATTTTTCTGGAGCCGAGCTGCGCGAGCGTGTTCAAAGATGAGTTGCTGGAGTTTTTCCCGCAGGATGCCCGGGCACAGAAGTTGAGCGCGCAGACGTGGCTGTTTGCGGACTGGCTGGAGGAAAATGCGCCGGATTGGAGGCCGTCAGGATTGGATGGCGCGCATGTGCTGGTGCATGGGCACTGCCATCACAAGGCGGTGTTTGGCGGCCCGGCGAGCGAGATTGCGCTGCTGAAGAGAGCCGGGGCGAATGTTGAAGCGATCAAGGCGGGGTGTTGCGGCATGGCGGGACCGTTCGGATTCGAGGCGGAAAAATATGACGTGTCGAAGCGGATTGCGCAGGATGGATTGATGCCGGCGGTGGAGAGTGCTGGTCCAATGACGGTGTTGGTGGCGGATGGGTTCAGCTGCCGCGAGCAGATTGAGCAGCTGGGACACAAGGAGGCGGTGCACTTTGCGGAGGTGCTGGCGCGGGGGTGCGGGTGCGGGGGATAGAGTTCTTCAGGGGGCAGGGGTCAGGGCTGGGACAGGTGTCAGTGAGTAGTGAATTGTTGTGGTGAGTGCTAGACTTGTGCAGCCGTTTGGAGAGTTGCAGATGCGCATCTGGCGGTTGTTTCCCCTCTACATTCTTGTGGCTGGTTCTCTGATCTGCGTTGCGCAACAGCAGAATGGAAATCAGGTGGTCCGCGTGCCGGATGGCGGGCAGAGTGGCGCGATGGAGAGCATCTTTGTGCCTCCCAAGGCGGGAGCGCCGTTCAGCCTGACATTGCACACGGAGTGGAAGCGTTCGCTGGGGAACGGCGGGTCGATCACGTTTACGAACGAGCGCCGGATTGTTCGGGACAGCAAGGGGCGCATCTTTCAGGAACGCGCGGCACTTGTGCCGAAGAACACCAATGTGAAGAGCTTTATCTCGACGATTCAGATCACCGATCCTGCGAAGCATACCTGGCACAACTGCATCGTGGCGAGGAAGGTGTGCGATCTTTATCGGTATCGCTTGAGCACGACGGACAAGTTCGGGCCGATGCGCGATGGAAATTACGTGGACTCAGGCGGGAGCAGCCAGGATGAAGATCTTGGCGTTTCAAGTACGCAGGGTGAAGATACTCACGGATACAAGGAGACGGCCACCCTCAATCCTGGACAGACGGGGAACGATCAACCGCTAGTGACTGTACGAGAGTTCTGGTATTCGGCGCGTCTTGCCTTCAATTTGATTTCGATCGTCGACAATCCGTTTTCGGGGCACCAGGAATTTACCGTGCGCGATTTGAATACGGCAGAGCCGGATCCGGCGTTGTTTGAGATTCCGGAAGGGTACACGGTTGCTGATCATCTGACGGATGAGTAGTGTGAGGAGATAGCGGAAATAGCGCGCATCCTTGCTTCTCATTCTTCGAAGGCTGGAGACCCTTCGACAGGCTCAGGGCAGGCTATGGGGCGCCGGCTTTCATGCCCTCCCAGGTCTCAACATCGAGACCTGGGGCACCCGGCAGGCTATAGGGGCACCGGCTTTCATGTCCTCCCAGGTCTCAACATCGAGACCTGGGGCACCCGGCAGGCTATAGGGGCACCGGCTTTCATGCCCTCCCAGGTCTCAACATCGAGACCTGGGGCACCCGGCAGGCTATGGGGGCACCGGCTTTCACGTCCTCCCAAGTCTCAACATCGAGACCTGGGGCACCCGGCATTCTTGTTTTACTACCCCGGTCCCCAGTTGCGAGGGATCCTTTGGCGGGCTCAGGGCAGGCTATGGGGCGCCCGGCGGGAGATGAATCTAAACTTTGTATATGACAGGTCGAGCAATGTATGTGGCGAATACTCGAGGAATTGCTGTGAGCGTCGAGCCAACTTACCTTGAGGCGAGGTCATCCCCGGACACCTCGCAGTATTTTTGGGCATATCGAGTGGTCATCGAAAATCAGGGACTGGAAACTGTGCAACTGCTCAATCGGCACTGGATGATAACCAATGCTCGCGGAGAATTGACCGAAGTGAAAGGGCCTGGTGTTGTTGGAGAGCAGCCGATTCTCAAGCCGGGAGAGAGCTTTGAATACACGAGCGGCGCGCCACTGAATACGCCGACTGGGATGATGGGCGGGGCTTACGAGATGGAGAATGATCGCGGGGAGCGTTTTCCTATCGAGATACCTACTTTCTCACTGGACCGCCCGAATGAGCGCGTTTTTCTAAATTGAGAAATAAGCAACGGTGAGTCGGAAACAGGCCTGCATTCTTCCCGCCCATGCTGCGCATGGATGAGGCACCCGAGATTTTTTCTACCCGGTTCCCAGTTGCGAGGGGTCCTTCGGCTCCGCTCAGGACGGCTCGGGGGCTGCCGGCTTTCATGCCCTCCCAGGTCTCAACATCGAGACCTGGGGCACCCGGCACCCGTTCACTTCAGGTTTGTGTGCCCAAAGCTCAGAAGAGTGAGGGGCGAGACGCGCTGCCCAGGAGCGAGGAGTCGACGTTGGCGGTGGTATGCGAGCCTTCGCCACCGCCCCAGGCGTACACAAACGAGAGCACTGGAAGTCCTCCGGCGTGGACGGTGAATCCGGCGCTGAAGCTGTGGCGCAAATGATCGATGCTGATGTCGCCACGGGTGAGTCCGATCTTGGCTTCGTCAACGGAGAGAAGCGCGCCGATCGGAAGCTTCCCGAGTGAGTGCTCGATGGTGCCCTGGAACAGAAGCAGATTGGAGCCGCGGAAGCGGTAGTCGGGATAGCTGGGCAGGATGGGCGTGCCGTTGAGATCGGAGCCGCCGATGGTGGGCATGAAGTAGAAGGGGACCTGGCTGTTTTTGCCTGCGAAAGACTCAGAGATGAAAGCGCGGAGATTGATGGAGCCATCGAGTTTTCGCGTGAGCGAGACTTGCGGGCAGGGCATCGCCTGATCTTCGCGGCCGGCGCCGCCGCAGTAGTCGGGGGTGTTGTGGGGAAGCGTGGACGTGGCGCTGCTGCCGTAGTATTTGCCGATGGATTTTGAGAGGTGCGAGAGCGGGATGGTGTGGTTGAAATCGAAGTTGAGGCGACGGAAGGAGTAGCTGCTGTCTCCGGGGGCGATGAACTGCTGGAACTGAAGAAGGTAGTTCAGGCTGACGCGGCCGCCGAAGAGAGACGGGACGAGGCGCACGCCTTCAGATGGCTGGAAATATCCGGGCTGATGCGTGAGGCCGGGGGCGGTGGTTTCGTCGAAGAGGGTCTCGATAGAAGGGCTGTCTTTCTCGCGGCCGGAACGGAGTGAGGGGAAGCGGCCGTTGAGTTCGGCGAGGATGGCGATGACGGGCGATTTGCCGGAGATGGAGATAGGGAAGGCCATGTCGGCGCCGGTGATGTTTTCTGAGAAGCCGTACGTCGTGTGGGTGAGCGGCGTTGTTGCAGGGCCGAGGCCGAAGTAGTCGACGCGGTTGAGCGAGATGCTCTGCGAGTAGAGATGGAAGAGCGGAGCGACGTGATAGCTGTTTCCGGCGGGGAGCTTGTAGGCCTTGAGATAGCCGCCGACTCGCCATGAGCCGTTCATGGTGCCGACGGCGTCGAGGCTGAGATTGGTGCGCCACTCGCTCGCGAAATTCTTGTGCTCAACAAAGGCTAGACCGAAGCCCATGCCGTTGTCGGGCGCGAGGCTGCCGAAGGCGAGATGAAAGGGCTGGCCGAGGACGAGGGTCTGGCCGCAATCGGCGAACTTGGAGATTTGCGAGCAGGACTTGAGTGCATTGCCTTCGCGGCGGAGATCCGCCTGAAGGCGCGACTCGTTCTGCGCGAGGCAGAGTACGGCGAGGAACAGAAGCGCGACAAAGATCAGTGCTTTTCGAATGAGCTGGGCCATGGGGGATGGTCTCTCGTTATTTCTTCTTTCGGGATGATTTGGGTTTCGACTTCTTGCGCGGCCTGGAGGGCGACTCGCTGGCGGCGATGGCGAGGCCCTTTGCCGGAGTGCGCGATGCGGATTTCTTCGCCGCGATGGGGACGAGCTTGGGCTTAGCCGGTTTTTCAGCAACGCCGGAACGGAGCAGGCGCGTCATGGCGGTGATGTACTGCGCCGCTTCGTTCTCTGTGGTGATGCGGTGCTGGGGAATTTTCTCGCGATGCTCGGGAGAGAGTTTGTCTTCGACGTGCTTGAAGTGACGGATCTGCGCCTTGATCAGGTCGGACATGGGTCGACCTTTATCGAAGGCCTGTTTTGATGGCGGTGGGACGTGGATGACTTCCATCGTGCTTCTCCTGATTAGTCGTTCTGGAACTTGGGGCATTGATCGTCGGGACGAATTTTTGCCTGGTCGAGATAACCGAGGAAGGTGTTGGCGGCAAGTTCGCGCTTGGAGCGCTGATCGTATTTACCGAGGAAGTGGTCGGTCATTGTGGCGGGAATGGATGCGTGTTCGAAAACTTCATTGATGACGGAGCCGCGCTTGACCCACGGCGAGACGAGGACTGCGGGAACGCGAATGCCGAGGCGATCGAAATAGAAGGGGTCGGGAGTGCCGGTGGCGGTGGGCTGGGCGACGAAGGGCGAATCGGGCGTGCATGCGGGTGGAGGGACGTGGTCGTAGATGCCGCCGTGCTCGTCGTAGACGATGAGCAACGCCGTGTTGGGCCAGAGCTTGGGGTTGTTGCGGATGGCGTTGTAGACGTCGGCAATGAACTGCTCGCCGGCGCGAACGTCGTGGTCGGGATGCTGGTCGCTGGCGATGAGTTCGCCCATGCCGTCGGGCGAATCGTGATCGGTGTAGTTGGGCTCTATGAAGGAGTATTCGGGGAGTTCGTTCTTATCGGCAGCGTCGAGAAAATCCTGGAAGGTTCCGAAGAGAGCGGGCTGGTTCTTCAGCAGGTTCACGACTTCAAGGGATGAGCTCGCTTCATCGAAGTAGTAGAGGCGCGTGGAGTGGCCGGCTTCGTTGAGGCGCTCGTAGATGCTCTTGAACTGCTTGTTCCAGTAGAAGACGTCCATGCTGACCTGGCCAAACGAAGTGCCGTAGTGAGCGAATGCGCGATTGCAGAGCGTGGGGCCGGGAATGGAGGAGAACCAGCGATTGAAGACGGCGTACTCCGTGGCGAGCTTGGAGAGCACGGGCAGCTTGTCGGGCGAGAAGTAGTTCATGATGAGGTGCGAGTGCTTCACGCTGCGCTGCTGGTTGAAGTAGCTCTTGACGAAGCCCTGCATGGTTGGTTTGCGATTTGGATTCTGGGCGGTAGTGACGCCGCCGAAGATCTGGAGATCGACAGCGGGGAAGTGGTGGTCGGGATCAGGGTCGAGCTGGCTCTGATATTCGGCGGTGGGCGAGACGGCGGCGGGCACTCCGGTGGAGTCTGGATTCGTCTCGGTTCCGTCGAGGCCGTCGATTGCGGGGTTGATGGCCTTGAGGCCGCCCAGCATGTGGTCGAAGGAGCGGTTCTCCATCATGAGCACGACGACGTGCTGAAGCTGCTGAAGTCCTGGGAGCTTCGGGTCCGGCATCAGTTTGAATTCTCCGTTGCGAATTTCTCGAGCTGGGGAAAGGGGAGTGGCTCGTGTGTTGATTCGCGATTACGCGACGCCGTTGAGAAACCGGCTGTTGAATAGTGATTGTGGCACGGTTGGCGTTTCAAAGGAAAGGATAACGAAAGGAGGGAGTTGGATATGGGGACACTGTGTCATTGGATTGTCACTTCAGGGGTGGCGGAGGAGTTTGACAACCATTGAGCACGATCGTACTCTTTATCTATGCGTTATTCGCTTGAACACAAGGCTTGGAATCACGAGAGGATTTTGTCCGTGGCGGCGCGTTCTTTCCGGGAACATGGCGGTGACACGAGCGGAATCGGGACAGTGATGAACAAGGTTGGGCTGAAGAAGGGTGGGTTTTACCGGCACTTCAAGAGCAAGGATGACCTGTTTGTCGAGGCGGTGGCGCGCGCGCTTGAGGAAACGGGACGAAGCATGGAGGAAGTTGCCAGGGCAGCGCCCGAGGGCCAGGGGATGCGTGCGATTGTTGAGCGCTATCTGAGTTCGGGGCATGCCAATGCGCCAGGATCGGGTTGCGTGCGCGCGGCACTGGGGCCGGAAATGGCGCGAAAGCCTGTGGCCGTGCGGCGACGCATCGAGATGTTGCTGCGGGCTTATCGTGAGAGGCTGGCGCCATTCATGCCGGGAAAGACTTTGGAGAAGCGAGTGGAGAATTGCGGACTGTTGTTTTCGAGTATGGCCGGAGTGCTGATGATGGTCCGGGTAATGACGAATCCGCAGCGGCGGGAGCAAACGCTAATCGATGCGAGAAGCATGTTTCTGAAGTGCTTTGCTGATTTGTAATTTTTTTGCAACCAAAGAGTATGATCGTACTCTTTAGAAGAGTACGAAATGAACAGAAAGACGGAATGGATGCCGGACAGGAGAGTTTATTTATGCCTCAACAGATGATTTTGTTTTTCGTCAGCATAGCGTTCAGTCTGGTCGTTTGGGGAGTGGTCACGGCTCGATATATCTGGCCCAGGCTTCGCGCGCAGGCGCCTGCAGATGCATTGAGACCGATATTGGTGCTGCACAGCTTTCGATATATCGGACTTGCATTCCTGGTGCGGGGCGTAGTGTCATCGGACCTGCCGAGCGCATTTGCTCATGACGCGGCTTATGGCGATCTGATCGCCGCCGTACTTGCATTGACTACGCTGATCCTGTTGCCACGGGCCGCGGGACTTGGAGCGGCATGGGTGTTCAACATCTGGGGAATGATCGATCTGCTCAATGCTTTCTACCAGGCCAATCGTGGCGGACTGCTGGCAGGACAGTTGGGAGCGGCATATTTTCTGCCGACTCTCATCGTGCCATTCCTGCTGATCACGCACGTGGTCGGGTTTCTGATTCTTGTGAAGCATCAGCGCGGAGTCTGGGCGGGAAAGCGGTTTACACACGGGTCTGGATTGGCGAATTCCGGCTGACAGCTTAGAGGCGGGGTTGTGCCCTGACGGTCGCAACCGTTGTAGCCGGCGCGGAATCTGCTGTCGTCCGAGTGGCAACGCGTGAGGGCGGATTAGTGCCAGGGTCGATGAACTGCATCGAATCGCGAATTTTTTCGAGAAGGACGAGAGGATGAATCGGCTTTCTGAGAATCTCGACACTGGGCTGGCCGGGATGATCCAGAAGGATGGAATGGGTGGTCTCGGCATGGCCCGAGATGAGAATGACGCGGCAATCGGGGCGAATCTTCAGGATCTCCGCGGCGGTCTGGAACCCGTCGATGCCATGCATCAGTACATCACTTAGAAGGATGTCTGGCCGCATCTGACGGGCTTTCATGATCGCTTCTTCTCCGCTGGTAGCCCAGTCGGCATCGAAGCCGCTCATGCGAAGAATCTGAGCCCAGGTTGAAGCGATGACGAATTCATCGTCTACTGCCAGCACGCGCATTTTTGACACCGAGTTTGACACCGCACCCTCCCGGTGAGCGGGCACACGAGGGCGCCCAGTTACTTGCCTGAGATTTGTCATGCAACTCTGAGATTGAAGGTACATGCAGTATAGCGGCGACTTGTCACACAGATGTAAGCAGAATTTCTTCGTGAAAGAAGTGACAATCTGGCGACAGGTGGCGGGGTGCTGGCTCGCTGCGTCATTGTTGCGACTTTGGCCCGAGCTGCCTCGTTACATGTGCATTGGGTGAGAATTTGCCCATTGTTCCGCTGTGATAATCTCTGAATCATCCCTGCCGTAACGCAGTTCCCCAGCACCCATCCATGTTGTCATTGCTCGAAAGGTGGAGTCCCCGTGTCCCTGCGAATCCTGCGACAAACCCTATTCGCAACCGTAAGGTTGCTTGTTCTTATTGCGTTTATACCTGGCACCTCGGCTTCCGTGCTGGCTGAAGACGACCACGGTGGCCGGGCGGAAAAGGTTCTCTATATCTGGGCACAGGATCAGGCGCAGGTGGCACCGGACTTTCTTGCCGTGATCGACTTCAATGAAAATTCTCCGAAGTACGGACAAGTGATCAATGTGGTGCCAGTGCCGCCTCCCGGCAACACGGGGAACGAGCCGCACCACTGTCATCTGAATTCGAACAAGACGATCCTTGGATGCGGAGGACTGCTGAGCCTTCTGAAAGGGCAGAACGGAATCTTCTTCTTCGATGTGAGAGATGCGAAGAAGCCGCGGTTCCTGTTATCGACGAAGGCCGTGGAATCGGCGATGACGGACGATTTTCTGCCGCTCGAGAACGGCGGATTTCTGATCACGCAGATGGGGTCGGCGACGGGTATGGCTCCGGGCCGGGTGGCGGAATTCGATGGCCGCCTGCATTTCGTCAAAGACCATTTCGGCACGGTGTCGCTTTTCAATGAGTGGCCATCTACTCCGCCGCTGGATGGATTCAATCCGCACGGGATCTCGGCGCGTCCGGACCTGAATCTGATGATGACCTCGGACTTTATTTTGCCGAGCAGCACGTTGATGGGTTCGATGGGGCCGGTATTGCGGAGTTCTGTGCGGATATGGAACTTCCGGGATCGCCTGATCACGAAGACGATTGATCTGGTCGCGCCTGACGGAAGTCCAGCTCTGGGAACGATGGATGTGAAGATGCTTCCTAACGATCCGAAGGGCTACGGATACACGGCGGGCATGTTTGACGGGCACATCTATCTGATCGATCCTGAGCGAGGCACTGGAACTCCTGTCTTCGATCTCGCAACGGTCACGCCGCACGTGGACACACCGGTCTCTGGCGGAATGGGCCAGATTATGGCGACGCCGCAATCGGGGGACCGGCTGATTGTGGGCACGTTCATGGCAGGGCAAGTGGTTATGCTGGACACGACAAATCGCTTCAATCCCAAGCAGATTTCAGTCGTCAGTTTCGGGGCGAATGCCGGGCCGCACAACATCGTGCTGAGCGAGGATGACAGCCGATTGGTTGTGACGGATTACTTCCTGAATGAAGATGCTGCCGGGATCATTCACTTTGAAGGCGATCATAAGGTTCACGTCCTCAAGGTGACGCACGATGGCCTGAAAGAGGACAAGCGATTCCGGCTGGATTTCAATACGGCGTTCAAGACGGGTCCGGCGCGCCCGCATGGGATTGCGATGAAGTAGCGCGACGTAGGTCTATCGCACGAAAACGGACGCGGGCCTGATTTTGGCCGGCGTCCGTTTTGGTTTTTTGATCGCGTTATTTTGTGCTGGCGGGGAGAGTGCTGAGGTAGTGGACGAGGAGGTCCAGGTCCTTCCCGGCGATCTTGTCCTTGTAGGAGGGCATGGGGTTCTTGTAGTTGACGCCGGTTGAGGGCACGGGACTGATGATGGCGGCGCGGATCTGATCTGCAGAGCGCTTCGATCCGATGCCGTTGAGTGGCGGAGCGAGATCTCCTCCGCTCTTTCCGATGCGATGGCAGGAGAGGCAATTGTTGTTCTGAACGAGGATTTTTACGCGCTGGGCAGGGGAGGCATTTGCAGGAATCGGAATTGCCGGGCTGGTGGCCGCTATCTCCGATTTCGCGGCGGGTGCAGCGACGGGCATGCCAACAGGCGTGAGGCGGAAAAGACCACCGGGGTTGGCGTCTTCGATCATCCACAGCGATCCATCGGGAGCTTCTTCGATGTCGCGGACGCGATGCTTCACGTCCCAGCGATCGACGGCCTTAGCTCCGCCCTTGCCGTCGAAGACGATGCGGATGAGCGCCTGAGAGCCGAGACCGCTGGCGAAGCCGGAGCCCTTCCACTGCGGGTACATGGAGCCCGAGTAAAACATGAGATTGCCGGGAGCGATGACAGGCACCCAGTAGATGACCGGCTTAGCGAGGTCGGGGCGTGTGTCGGGACTGGGGATGGGGACGCCGTTGTAGTTCATCCCATAGGAGACGAGAGGCCAGCCGTAGTTTTTGCCGGGCTCGATGAGGTTGAGCTCGTCACCTCCGCGCGGGCCGTGTTCGAGTTCCCAGAGGCGGCCATCGGGTGCGAAGGCGAGACCGTAGGGTGTGCGGAAGCCGGTGGCCCAGGTTTCAGAGGGCGTGAGGTTGGGGCCGGGGAAGGTGTACGTGCTCAGGACGGGGGCGGTCTTCGCGGCTTCGGTGTCACCGGGAGGATCGATGATGGGCACCTTGGCTGCGCCGGTTTTGCCTGCCATGGGGTTGCCGGGAGCGGGCTTGCCGTCGAGGGTGAGGCGGAGAATCTTGCCGAGGGGCTGATTGGGATCCTGTGCGGGCGTCATGCGCTGACGTTCGCCGACTGCGAGATAGAGGAATTTTTTGTCGGGCGAGAATGCAATGGCTGCGCCGAACTGGCCGCCGTTGCCGCGCGCTCCATCGCGCCAGATGACCTTGAGGTTCTCAAGGCTTGCGGAGTTGCCGGCGATTTTTAGCTGAGCGCGCGCGAGGGCAAGGCTGGATCCGTCGTTATTCACGTCTACACCGGGCTCGGAGTAGGTGAGATAGACGCTGTGGTCCTGTGCGTAGTGCGGAGAGGCGTAGACGCCGAGCATGCCGCCCTGGCCTTCCCAGAGAACCGGGGGAACGTTGGCGACGGAAGTCTTCTCTCCCTGAGGCGTGACGAGGACGAGGCCGCCGACTTTCTCGGTGATGAGCATGCGGCCGTCGGGGAGGAATGCGATTCTCCAAGGCAGGCGAAGGGATGTGACCTGCGTGACGGTGAAGGGCAGGTTAGTGCTCGATGTTTGCTCTCCTGCATTGGTCTGCGCCGATGCGCAGGTGGCGGCGAGGGCGAGGAACCAGGCAGCAAGGGACCGGGGCTTCATTCAGGATTCTTCCTTTAGGGGATGAGGGATGACGTGGTGCTTGTCTGTTGATGCGAATCTGACTTAAGGATAACGGGCTTGGGTGGGGGACTGGGGTCCTTCACTCTGGCAAATGGCAGAGTTTTGCGCACCTCATATCGGATCTTCTGGCGCCGGTCTTTTTAATATCTCAAGAAGGTCATCGAGCAGTTGCCGACTCTCGTCGAGACTTGCACCCATTCTCGTCTCGAACTCGCCGCGAAGGTCTATGCCGTGACAAACCTCGTTCAATGCGTTACAGATGATCCTCAGTTCCTCTGGCTTCAAGGGGACGCGAAGCGCTACGCTTTCGTCTGCCCCGCAGTAACGTTGAGTGAAAAGTTCATCTTCCTGCTCTTTGATGAATAGCTGCAGGGTTTGCTTATCACGCCAATAGCTTCTTCTAACGGCATCAACTATTGCATTTGTATCTGCATGATTGAAGGCGGAGAGATAGACGCGGCATTCGAGGTGCCTGTACCCTCCTGCGTGGTCTGAGACTTCCTTAAACTCGCCACCTCCGATCTGGTGTGTTCGAAGGAATTCGTTCAAGCTGGGAATCTCATCGTCTGATTCTCTGCCAACGTGGGCAATAAGGATGGCATTCGTCACTCGGCTCATGGCAGCAGATTACAGCTGGGAGCCAGTACTTCTCATCTCGGCGGGCGACTGCCGATAGCCTCATAGGTAGATCGGCTTACAGTCGCGACGGAAGCAACTTTGCTAGAGTGGTCAGGTCACGATTGATTCGCGCATATGGCCCGGGAAAACTTGCTTCGCATAGGATTGCCTTTCTTCACTGCTGGATTGTGTCTCTTTCTGCCGCCTGTTGTTTGCGCCCAATCGAATGCACCGCCGGGGCCGCGATTTCCGCAGCTGATTCCTCGCACTCATAGCGAGCGCGAACAGAATTATGAAGACCTTCACCGAGTATTTCTCAACGTGCAGGTGACGACGGCCGCGGGGCAACCGGCTGTTGACCTCAAGCAGTCTGACTTCGATCTTCTGGTCGACAATCAGCCTTTCAAGATTTCGTCTTTTCAGCGCGCGGGCAACGACTCGGCGGCGACGCCAGTCCGCGTAGTTCTGGTGATTGACGCCCTGAACAACTCTGCTGGAAAGGTGAGTTCCTACCGCAAGGCAATTGCCAAATATCTCCAGGGCGAAAGCGGGTCACTGGCAAACCAGACTTCCATAGCGGTCTTGTCGGATCACGGACTGGAGATGAGCTCCTTTTCCGATAGTCGTGAGGCGGTAATGCGCGAACTGGACAAGCGCTCGGGAAAGATCGACTCCATGAGCTGCCGGGATGCGACTGTGGAAGGGGCGCAGCAGAGTCTTGGTCATGATTTAAATCGACGGCTTGACTGTCTGGACAGCCTGTTCAACTTGTCGGTATCCAGTCTCAACAGCCTCGGCGAGTCGTTGATCTTGAGCCGCAGCAGATCGCACAGGCCGGTTAGAACAATCGTCATCTGGTTTGGGCGTGGGTGGCCCCTGTTGAATGAGCTTGGTTACACACCCGACACGCTGGAAACGAAAGAAAGTTTCTATCGCAATTTCGTCAACGTTTCAGAGGCGCTGACGGAAGCGCAGGTGACACTGAACGATGTGGCTTCCACGGAGTTTCTTCCGGTTGGCCAGAAGAAACTGCAGAGCAGTTATTTCTTTCAGGGAGTCTCAGCGTCGAAAGATGCGACTGCTTCGATCCTCGCGCTGCAAGCCTTCGCATGGCAGAGCGGAGGCGTCGTGCGCAACGGCACTCGGGACATTGCTGGTGAGATCGCTCGCTGCGTTGCGGACGCACGGTCGTATTACCTGATCGGCTTCGCGTATCCACCTTCAAAGGATTTTGGCGAGCGCCATACGGTGGAGGTCAGGGTGGGTGGATCGGACTTCACGGCTCGAACGCGAACGATTTACTTCGCCGAGCAGTGATTGCTGCAGACATAGATGTCAGGGTTCGAATCTGGCTGTGCGTGAGTTCACGATTCTGACAGCCATTTCAGAGGAGCGGGCAATTGTCTGCCTGCGAAGTCCAAATGAATGACGCGGCGATGTGCGGGGGATTGTGAGGCCGATGATGCGTGGAGCAGGAGCGGTCGCATCAACAAGGCACCACCGCGGTTTACAGCGCATGTCTGGGGCTTGGATTCGGCGATTGCGGCGGGAATGTCCGTCTCGGGAATCCGACCTGAGCGGTGCGATCCGGGGATAACCTGCAACGCGCCGTTCGATTCGTCACACGCATCGAGATGGAGCCGGATCGAAATCATATTCTCGAGCACAGATGGAGGAGCTTGTACGTGTAGGACGCCGGCTTTCGTTGACCAGGGGGCGAATCCATCTACTTCTGTCCTGTCCCTCACTGCAATGGTCACATCCTGGTGCCAGGGGACCTTCCAGTTCGCTTCCGGTATTTTGTCGAAGAGGATGCCGCGAACGGGGAAGGCGCCGCTGCCCAGTATTGTCCGAGCCAACTCGAGGACCGATTTTGACTGGGCCAGCTTCCTGATCTCCGGAGAATCGAGGAGATTGCGCACTGCGAAGATTTTGCCGCTTCGCTCCACAGCTTGGCCCGCTTGCTCTCTCTCGACGGAATTGATCAGCTGATCAACTTCCTGTTGGGACACAATGCTCTCTCGTGTTGCGTATCCATCATTTTCAATTTGGCGCGACAAGAGGGTCTGGTCCAACATGCACTTCATTCTATGGTGGGAGCTGAAGCATCGAACCTTGGACGGCGTGGGGGATCGCGCGGGTGTCTTGATGAGGCTGCCTTTTTAGGAGCAGCTGCGGGTCCCTCGACTCCCGTTGGTCGCTCGGGATGACAGTCGTTATTGTTCGGGGAGAGCTTCGAGTTAGCCGGATGGAGAAGAAAGGCACAGGTATAAGTGCAATTGGCTGGCAATAAGTTGAGGGTAAGTTGGTGATTTCGACTTAATAAGTGGGGGAGAGAGTCAGCGGGCTCACAATTCGGGTGTGAATGCACTGTGAATGGTGATATCCACAGAATCTACTGGGGTTTTGCACTTGCATCCACAGATCGATCGGGCCTACTGTCTCTAACTAGCTGGTGACTCTGTAGCTGATTGGAACGGCAGCTCCGGCCTGGTGAAAGGCGCAAGCAACGGTTTTGGTTTAGAGTTCGTGGTCGGCCGATTGCGGACAATGGATTGAGATTAAGAGTGCGCTGGAAATCAGATCAGGAATGCCGGTACCTGATTGGTACCGAAGATTCATCCGCGGCGCAAGCCGAGGATGCAAAGTTCGAATCAGCCAGGGAGTAATCATCGACCCAGCCGTAGATGCGGAAACAGGCGCAACCTGTGAAAGCAAATACGGATCAGCCGAGGAAGGAAGTTTCGGGGCGACTCGAGACATACGGAATCGGCGACGTTGAGCAAGCAGGAACCAGGGCGACTTGGGGAAAGTTTGAGCGACGAAGCCCGAAGCGAGTGGATGGAGCAATCCGGAAATTCGAACAGGGCGACCGGATGGCACGGAACTCCGAGGCGACTCGGAACGGAAGTCAGCCGGGACCGGAGGATGAGCATCTGGGGCGACTCAGAAGCTGATCGTCGGCGATACCGGGGGCGCGAAGCGAAGGGGCAACCTGGAGCTTTCACAACCGGCACCGCCGAAGGAGAGAGAATCGAGGCGACTCGACGATCGATCACCGGTAAAGCCGGAGATACGGAACGAGGGGCAACCTGAGGTTCGTATCGCAGGCGATGCAGGAGGAAGCGGGTGCCACTGGGGCAACTCAGAACCCTGCGGAAACCGGCAGCGCCAAAGGCATCAGAAGCGAAGGGAAACCTGAGCGGAGATCGCCGGCACAGCCGAAGGGACGAGGAAGATGGCGCAAACCATCGGACCTCGGACGCCGGCTCAGCAGAAAGGGAGCGGAGAAGGGGCAACCCGGAACCGAAACCCAGGTTGAGCGGGAAGATCAAGAGAATGCGGCCACCCCGCTGCTTGATCGGCAGGCTCGAGAGGTCGATGCATGATCCGAAGTGCTACAGGATTACCGTTAGAGAACGCCAGAGGCCGCAAGGTTTCTGGCGTTTTCGTTTGGGGGTGCTTGTTTCCACCCTAATGGTCAGACGACAAGTTCAGAATGGGGCAACCGGCGCCTCTGTTTGTGGTGAATGGTTGTATTGAACTTCATACCGCCCAAGCAAAGCCTGGACGGGGCACTCACCTCTGGGCAGGACTAGCTGATCAACACCGTTTCACTCGAGATGGTGTAGCACGATGCCGTAGCCTACGCCGGCGCGGTCGGCGGTGTGCGCTACTTGAAACGCCATTAACTTTCCATCTGTAGAGATGACGGGGTTAGAGGCTTTCCAGCCGGCAAAGTCATTGAAATGCGTGAGGCGCTTCCAGTCTTTTCCCGTACCGTCGAGTCGCAGCTTCCAGATGTCGATATTGTGCATGCCGTGATCGCCGCCAAGGTCTGAGACCTGGCGGTCGGATTCGACGGCGGTGTAGTTGCCGTCGGGGAAGATGCCTTCGCATTCGTTATAGAAGCCTGGAGCCTGCGAGAAGTCGGTGACCTTACCGGTCTTCAGATCTATGCCCATGACCATCGAGATCGGATCAGTGGGCTGATGCTGTTTGACGTAGCAGGTAAAGGTCATCTTCGAGTCGTTGTCGTAGAAGTCCTGCGCTTCGAGGCTGCAACTATCGTCGGAACTCTCGTGGACCTTGTGAATGTTGGCGAGGCGCGGTGTGTCTTGCGACAGATCGAGGGTGGCTACCATGAGGCGCGAGTAGTTGACGGGGAGCTCGGGGTGATCGCCGTGGTGTTCAGCGAAGGAGATGAGCATGTTCTTCTTCGAGATTGCTGCGCCTTCAAACATGCGTTGGTTGAGGCGCTCGGGTTTCGATCCGGGCTTGCTGCTGAGATACCAGAGTTCGTTGTCGCGGTCGCGGCTGGTGTCGACGTCAGTGAATCTTTCGGGGCCGATGAGGATGTAATCACCGTTGGAGAGATGCATGACGCGGAGAAAAGCGGCACCCGGGATGCTGCAGGTGAGACAACGGATGGCGCGAGTCTTCAAGTCAATGACGAAGGCATCGCCGAAGCTTTTGCTCATGAAGGCGATTCTCTGGTTGTCTGGCGAGAAGTCGGCGCGCTCACCGAAATGCGTGAGGAGTTCCTCGTTGGGCGGGAGTTGATCCAGTGGATTGGATTGTTTTCGTTGATCGGAAGGAGACGAAGCAAGCAACAGGAGTGAGAGTAAGAAGAAGGCCTTCATCGGAGCTCAGCGGCAATCATAAGAGGCTACGCGAAGGAGTGCAATGTAATCGCAGTCTTTGTTTGTGCGGCTTGTGTGGAGGACTCGCCTCTTCTGACAACGAGAACAGAGGTTCCCTGGTCCTCAAATGCGAAGGACCATGGGCACCCGGCTGGGGGTCCCGACCAGGTTCAAATCCCAGGTCTCAAAGGCGAGACCTGGGGCACCCGCCTCTTCTGACGACGAGAACAGAGGTTCCTGCTCCCCAAATGCGAGGGACCAAGGGGCACCCGGCTGGAGGTCCCGACCAGGTTCAATCCCAGGTCTCAAAGGCGAGACCTGGGGCACCCGCCTCTTCTGACGACGAGAACAGAGGTTCCCTGGTCCCCAAATGCGAGGGACCAGGGGCACCCGACCAGAATTCTGCGAATCAGTGCATTGCGCCGGCGCCGGGGCCCTGGCCGGGGCGATTCTTGCTGAGCAGGAAGGCCATGAAGACCAGGCCGAAGGACATCCAGGAAAGCTCCATGTAGACGTCCTGATAGCCCTGCATCTGAGCCTGCGCGTTGAGCTGGTTGTAAATGGAAGCGAGGGCCATGCCGGCGCTGTTGGCGGCTCCGACGGTTCCGCTGAAGAAGCCGGAGAGTGCCTGCTGATGTTGGGAGAAGGCGTTGGAGCCGGACTGCATGGCGCTTTGCAGATGCTGTTGATGCCACATGGCGCGGCTGGTGACCTGTGCGCTGGTGATGGCAATGAGAATACTGCCGCCAAGGTTGCGGACGAAGTTGATGAGTCCCGAGACCTGGTTGCTCTCTTCTTTCGGCATGCCGACGTAGGCAGCGTTAGTGATGGAGATAAAGCAGAATGGAAGCGGAAGCATCTGGATGACGCGCAGCCAGGAGGCTTGCGCAAAACTCATCTGCAAGCTGCTGACATAGGCGGCATAGCGGAACGTCACGATGAACATGATGAAGCCGACGACCGCGAGAGTTCGGGCGGAGATTTTGCCGGTGGCGAATCCCGCCAGCGGCATAACGATCACGAGCGCAATGCCGCCGGCGGTGAGCGCCAGACCGGCGGTGGTGGCGTTGTAGCCGAGGAGCTGCTGCATGAACTGCGGCTGTAAGACGGTGTTGGCGTTCAGCACACCGCCGACAAGCATCATGAGGAAACAACATATCGCAAAGTTCTTGAAGCGGAAGAGCTTCAAGTTGATCAAGGGATCTTTTTGACGCCATTCCCATACGACGAGTCCGATCATGCCGACAACGAAGAGCACGGCGAAGAAGCGGATGAAGTTGGAAGCGAACCAGTCCTGCTCTTCGCCCTTATCGAGCATGACCTGCATGCCGCCCATGGCGAGGGTGAGAAAGGCGAGGCCCATGTAGTCCATGTTGCGGAGCTTGGAGCGATCGGGCTTGATCCACGGCGGATCTTCAACGAGACGCGAGACGAGGATGAAGGCCAGGATGCCGACGGGAATGTTGATGAAGAAGATCCAGCGCCAGGTGTAGTTGTCGGTGATCCAACCGCCAAGGGTGGGGCCGATGGATGGGGCAAGGACGGCGACGAGTCCGTAGAGGGCGAAGGCCTGTCCGCGCTTGTGGGGCTCGAAAGAGTCGGCCATGATGGCCTGCGCCATGGGCTGCATGCCGCCACCGCCTGCTCCCTGGATGACACGGAAGACGAGAAGCATGGGGAGCGAGGGCGCGGCGCCGCAGAGGAAGCTGGCAATTGTGAAGACCGTAATACAGAAGACGAAGAAGTTGCGCCGGCCCATCAGGCTGGAGGCCCATCCGCCGAGAGGAAGAACGATGGCGTTGGATACGAGATAGCTGGTGAGGACCCAGGTGCTCTGGTCGGTGGAGGCGCCAAGGCTTCCGGCAATGTGGGGAAGAGCAACGTTGGCGATGGAGGTGTCGAGTACCTCCATGAATGCGGCGAGAGCAACAGTGGCGGCGATGAGCCAAGGATTTACACGCGGCTTCCACGCCGTGTGTGCATCTACGTTGGGATTCTGGACGGTGGTCGCCGGTGCCGGTCGGTTGGGCATCGGCGGTTCTGTCTGCAACTCAGGCAAAAAACTTTCTCCTAACGCGGTTTGCTAGTGGCGGGTCGCGGAAACGGGCGGGCTTCGCGGTATCCGGTTTGATGCAGGGTCGGGGCTGAAGCCCAATCAATAAGCTGGGCAAGGCCGTCCCCATCGCTGCAGAGACTGGGAACTTGACCCGATCCGAAGAATTCAATCGGGTCTCGAAGCCATCCCTCAGCGGCTGAAGCCGGTTCATTCCAGTTTGCGCTTGCGGCACGGCTGAAGCCGTGCCCTTTCAAAACTACGGCAGAATCCGTTGAAGCAACTCACCGTAAATAGATGTGGCGAGAGAAAGGGAGGGTTCAGGGAATGTGCTGGGCTTCATATTGCGGCACTTGGGGATGGGGAGGGAGACTGCGCGGGCGCAACGGTGCGCCATCCGACAAGGGCGATGGTGAGGGCGATGAGCTGCATCAGGACGATGAAGGCCACGCAGGCGGGCCATTTGCCGAATCTCCAGAAGGCTCCGGGAACGACTCCGGCGGCGGTTCCGCCGAGGTAGTAGCAGGTGATGTAGATACCCGCGGCGGAGACTCGGGCTCCGGGAGGGGATGCGACACGAAGGTGGCTCTGCGAAGCGGTCTGCGCGATGAAGACTCCACTGGAGAGGGCGGCGAGGCCGATGATGACGATGGGGAGGGAATGAACGAGCGTGAGAAGGACTCCGGCGATGGCGCAGGAGATGGCGCCGCCGATTCCGGCGCGGAGTCCGATGCGGGTGATGAGATATCCGGCGAATGGCGTGACCACGAGTCCGACGAGGTAGACGAAGAAGAGGGAACTGAGCGCGGTGATGGAGAGGGAGAAGGGCGGAGCACTGAGATAGAAGGTTATCCAGGTGAAGACGCCGACGAGGGAGAAGAGGACGTTGAATCCGACGGCGAAGGTGGCGACAAGGCGGCGGCTCCGGAACATCTGCTGAACCTGGTAGAGAAATGCAGGCGATACGGCGGAAGGATTTGGCGGGGGACGGCGGCGGCCATGCGGAAGCCATGCGGCGACGGCGGCGGTTCCGATGAGGGATGCGACGCCGAGGACGAGGAAGCTGACACGCCAGCTGAAGTAGTCGGCGAGAATGCCGGCGGAGATGCGGCCGATGAAGCCGCCGAGCGCCGTGCCGCTGACGTAGAAGCTCATGATGAGCGCGATGCGCTCGGGCGGCCACTCTTCGCCGATGTAGGTGACGACGACGGCAATGATTCCGGGGACCATGATGCCCTGAAGAAATCGCCAGAAGATGAGCTGGGCGAGCGAAGTGGATGTCGCTGCGAGCAGCGTTGGAATTGAGACTCCGAGGATGGAGTAGACGATGACGCGCTTGCGGGGCATTCGTTCGGTGAGTGCGCCGAAGACGGGCGCGGCGATGGCAACGCCGAGAGTGGCGGCGGAGACAGTCATGCTTACACCGGTTTTGGAGGCGTGGAAAACTCGCGCGAGAAGAGGAAGGAGAGGCTGGGTGCAGTAGAGCTCGAGAAATGCGCACACGCCGCAGAGGGTGACAGCTGCGGCGGCTTTGGTGGTGGGATGGTCGGGCTGTGCGGGTCGTTCCAAGAATCAGGATACAGGTGGCTGACGAACGGACCTTCGAGCACGTTATGTAAAGTGCGATCTGACCGGGAGCTCGAACGATGACTACTGGTTGAGGGACTGCTGGGTCCCGGAGCGAAGAGGGATTTCCAATGAGCCGGAGCGCGCAGTGTTCCAGTCGTATACGGCGGTCACTACGCGCGCTTTGGTGTTTACAGGAAGGTCTATCTCGAGGGTGATGGGAATGCCGGTTTTCAGCAGAGACTCGTAGCGGGCGGCGTCAAGCTCGATGGCTTCGCGCGTTGCCAGCCAGTTAAGAGCGGAACCATCTTCGCCGTATGCCTTGATTCCAACGAGGAGCTTAGCGATGCGCTTACCGCTGGGAGCCTGGTTGAAGGAAACATCCTGAGTGCGAATAGTGAAAGAGACAGCGTAGCGAGTATGTGGACCTTTGAGATTCGGATTCTGACCGGCGGGCTCGGCGGACTTCGCGGCAGAAGCAGGTTCAATTCGGGCACCATAGAGGATACCGCTGGCGGCGGGCATGCCCAGTTTCAGAATTGGTGTGATGGGATTCTGATCGGAAGCGGTGGTGGTGGGGGATGCGTTGTAGCCGGGACGGTATTCGAGCTTGTACTTGCCGCCAGAAACCTTGACGCCGATGTGCCGGAAATCGTCCGAGGGCGTTGAATCTGCGGGTGCGTATCCGAGGGTGTAGTAGATCTCGCTATCGTGGACGATCCGGGTGAGAGCAGACGCGATATCGTTGGTCGCGAATGCGCGTCCGCCGGTGGACGCGGCAAGATGCTCCATGCTGCTGATAGATGAAGCGGAATTCATAGCCTCGCCTGTGAGAGAGCCGGTGGGAGTGGCAGACGCGCCGAAGTGGCCGGTGCCGCCTGCAGAGCCCGCGTCGGCAGAATCGGCAAGGCCGATGTTCGAGTTCATGACGCCGGCGCCGCTGACCGGGTAGACAGCGATCTTGGAAGACGTGAAAAGGTTGGCGGTCTGCTTGATGCGATTCAAGGCACCGGGGAGATTAGGGTTGTTCTTCAACTGTGCCATCTCAGTTGCGGTCGGAAAAAACACGACAGGAAAAGAGCTGGAAAACCACACAAGGTTTTTGCGGCCCGGGATGCCTTCGAGATAGCGTGCGAGCGCGTTGAGAGCTTCGAACGTCATCGTGGTACGAGCACCGAAGCTATAAGCATGGGCTGAGGCTTCGGCCGCCTGAAGAGCTTCGATGTTTGCCTGCGAAGCGCGCATCTTCTGAAGATTGGCAATGTGCGCTGCATCATCGGCGTTGTCGCTGCGATTTTGAGCCATCGCATCGCGCTCGGCTCCCGTTCTGCTTACAGCTGCGAGAAGCGCAGCGGGATCAGAGGAAAAACTTTGCAGGAGACGCAGGTTCGACCCGAGCGTGAAGATTGCGACCTGCGTACCAGGATCGAGCCGATGAAGAAAACTCAAGACCTGTTTGTGAATGAAGACCTGGTCCTGCGGTTCAGAGTTGAGTGAATCGAGAAGAAAGACATAAAGCGCGGCAGAAGGAGGTGCGGCGGGAACATTGGTGACTGCGCCTTCCGGCATGGGAGGCATTGCTGGCGAATCGACTTTCGCCGGAGTCTGCGGCGAGTGCTCCTCGAAGAAATCGATGACCTGTGGCTTGCCGTCTTCGGTGATGGAGAAATTCGATTGGGGGAGCTTGGCGACAGGTTCGCCATTTCTCGCGCTCACGATGACGTCAACGAGTACCTGGTGAGTGGTGCTGCGGAAGACGGGGATGTCTGACGAGTCCGGCGCAGGAGTGGCTGCTACGGTGGATGCGGCTGGAGGAGGCGCAGAAGTCGACGGCTCGGAAGCTGTGGCAGCGGAGGCGGGCTCTGCTGGGGCGGCTGCCGGAGATGAGGTGGGCGGTTGCGATTCTGCAACTACGGAGGAAGGTGGGATAGTGTCGCGGGATGGAGGGGCGGCAGGTTGGGATTCTGCGGTAGATGGCGTTCTGGCTCTGCGGCTGGGGCGGGCGTGTTCACGGCAGTTGAATCGTCGTCAGACTGGCCGGTGATCTGCGCGGCTTCGGCATCGGTGAGGATGCGCGACTCGCTGCGAAAGAGCCGGTAGTGTTCGAAGGTGACTTCATTCAGGCGTGTGAGAAGCGGGCCTTGGGAGATCGCCGTGGATGGTATCGTGCCCTGGCGATTCTGGACCTGGTGGCTTTGCGCGATGGCTTCGCTGTGGAGCGGGCAGATGTAGCTTTTGCCGCCGATTTCGACCGGGCCATACTGGACAGCCATCGATGCGGTGGCGAGCGCGTTCCCCGTGCCGAGGTCAGCGATGACAGTCATTCTGTAGATCGCACCGGTTGCGGGATCGACAGCTATTTCCCCGTGATAAGCAGCCTGCCGTTGATAGAGATGTCCGCCGGAACTACCTGCGACGAGTAAGCCGGGCTGCCAATCTGATTCGCAACAAAACTGGATTTGATAATGCGATGATTTGGCGGGAACGGCATAGCGGAAGGCAGCCAGCACGCCGACTGCGTCTTGTTCCCAGTGGCTCCAGGCGAGCTGACCTTTCGCGGCATCGAGAAGCACGGTGGAAAGGATAGGTCCAAACTCTCCCCAGGAGACTAGTCCTGCGCCGCTGTTAACCAGTTTGCCGTTGCCGCGAGTGTCGCGTTCCTGGCCCTCGCGATAGACGACGTTGGCGGATGTCTGGTTGATCAAGCGGAGCGGTTGATAGCTGTACGCGCCTGCAGGGCGATCCTCGAAGCTGCGGGTTTCGCGGGTGGCGAGGAAATTGGGAAGTTGGTGGATTGTTTGGGTCACGTAATTGACGACCAGAGTCATGATCTGGCGCTGCGTAGCCACATTGGGGGCGGGAGTAGATGGAATGTCACGAGGCGGCAGATCGAGGAACGCGGATTGATCTGAAAGAATAGCGAGCTGCTGGCGGGCTTTCGGCCCGGGGATACCGGACTGAAGCCGAGTGAGTGCAGATGCGCTGATGCGCTGGGTGAGCTCTAAACCGGAGAGTTCGTCGGCGAGCTTGTCGTCGGGCGCGGAGCGGGCGGATGCTACAGTCCTCTCAAGTTCTGCGACGGTAACCTGGGTAGCAGCCCATAGGGGAAGAGCTGCGACGTAGAAGAGAATCGTTACGGCCAGTATCTTCATGGGGGACTGAGGCGCGGACATGAAAGATTTCCAGCTTGGATATGGATCTGCCAAACATACCATAGCGTACATATCCGGTCATGCGGGGGAGTGCAGCCGAAATCCGTGTTAGTCGAAACACATTGTGAGTGCGAACGATACCGGTTTGCAACATAGGGATGGATTGGCTGCAGGGATGTTTCGTGGGTGCAGGTTGGGCATTTAACCTAGGCAGGAGATGGATTCCCCTTCCACGAAGCCTCCACGACGAGGGATGGAGGCATTTGCCTCGCGCGATTTCACACGGTATCAGCTGGCACGGGTTGCCGTGATCCTGGGTGCGGAGGCGCAGGCGGTCGCTGTGGCGTGGCAGGTGTACTCGATCACGCATCGCGCGATCGATCTCGGATACACGGGGCTGGCGCTGTTTTTGCCGGGGTTGTTCTTTCTTCTGCCGGCGGGGCATGTGGCCGACCGGTTCGATCGCAGACACGTCATTCTCTGGTGCTATACGCTGCAGGTCTTCTGCACGGTGGCGCTGCTGGTGCTGGCGATCCATGGCACGCAGCACATTCTGTATGTCTATGCAGTGCTGTTTCTGATCGGGACGGGGAGGGCGTTTTCTGCGCCGGCAAGTTCGGCACTGATTCCGCACCTGGTGCCGGAAAAGCACTTTGTGAATGCAGTGACGTGGGGCGGAGCGATCTGGCAGCTATCTAATGTGACGGGGCCCGCGCTAGGCGGGCTGCTGTTTACGCTGCCGCTCGGCAAACGGATGGTGGCGGCAGGGCTGGAAGGCGCGGGGATTGTGTACATCTTCACCCTGATCAGCCTCGTGTGGTTCCTGGTGCTCATCCTCAGCCTGAGCGTGCGGCCGGGGCGCATGGAGCATCGCGCGGCATCGCTCGAGGTGGTGATGGCAGGTTTCAAGTATGTGCGCAATTCGCCGGTGCTGCTGGGGTCGATGTCGCTGGATCTGTTTGTGGTGCTGCTTGGCGGAGCGGTAGCGTTGATGCCGATTTTCGCGAACGAGGTGCTGCACACCGGACCGCGGGGACTCGGAGCGCTGAGGGCGGCGCCGGCGATCGGTGCGCTGACCATGTCGCTGACGATGGCGCGGTTTCCGATCAGCCGCAGAGCCGGCGCTCGGATGTTTGTGTGCGTGGCGATTTTTGGCGCATGCATTGTGCTGTTCGGGTTGTCGCGGAACCTGTGGCTCTCGCTGGTCGTGCTGGCGATCAGCGGGGCGGCGGATTGCATCAGCGTAATCATTCGCGGGTCGCTGCTGCAGCTGGCGACGCCACCGGAGATGCGCGGCAGGGTAAGCGCGGTGAACTCTTTGTTCATTGGTGCATCCAACGAACTTGGCGAGTTCGAAAGCGGGCTGACGGCGCAGTGGCTGGGTGCGGTGCGCGCTACGGTTTTCGGAGGGATTGCTTCTCTGGCGATCGCAGGCGTGTGGGCCGCATTCTTCAAGGATCTGCGGCAGGCTGATGAACTGACGGCTGAGGCGCTGCGTCCGCAGCGGCAGGGGCCGGAGGGCGTGAGCACCACGGCTGTGAGCTGATTTTCGAATCGTTGCCACGGAGGTTGGATGAAGCCCTGGAAGATTGTTCTTATACCGACGGCGATCATGCTGGTGATCGCCGCTATTTATATGTGGCATGTCTCAAACAAGCGCAAGAACCCCGGCGTGGTGAAGCAGGGGGAAGAGCAGCCGTTGACGCAGGACGATGTCGCGGTAGTGCGGATGGAGTTTCCGGCGCACTTCGAGGATGTGAAGGATCTCGCGGGCAAGAGCGTGTGGATGAAGAACGGCTACACGATGCCGTACTTTGCGTTCGCGGGCGGGCGCGTGGACTTCAAGAAGAAGGTGGGTGTTATTCCTCCTCTCGAAAAACTGGATGTGAAGAAAGCCGTTGAGGCGAGCGTGCCCAAGGATGTGGATGACGGGATCAGCCACGGGCAGAAGCAGGCGTTGGTGGTCTTCACAATGAAGGGCGATGACAAGCAGCAGTACGCCACTCCGGTGGGAGCACGCGATGGCGGCACGGAGCAGTACTACGATGACCTGCTGTTTTTCTACGACGATCCGCACACGATCTACACGCACTGGCCGCAGGATGTCTGGAGTGCGGTCGAGTCTCACCAGCCAAAGCAGGGAATGAATGAGCTGCAGACACGGCTGGCGGTGGGACAGAAGATTCAGACGGACAATCCGAGGACTGAGGGGAACCGGACGGTCACGTATGACGCGGATGGGAAGAAGTGGACGGTGACGTTCAAGAATGACAAGGCGACGGAAGTGAAACAGGGGACGTAGAGACCAGGGACGTAGGGACTAGGGACTGGAGTTGAGGGTGCGCTGGACGAGTTGGCCGAATGTTGTGGGGGCGTAGCGGGTGATGAGGTTGGGCTGATCAATCCAGCTCCATGCGGCGAAGCCGATTTCTTTTTGCTGCAGGTAGTCGAGGAGACGGCGTAGGTAGTCGAGCTCGCCGGGTGAGTCGGTGTCGCCGAGTTCTCCGGCGAAGACGGGAACGGACTGCGACAGATCGCCGAAGACTTTGTCCCAGTCGGCGCCTTTGTTGGGGTAGACGTGAGTTGAGTAGACGACATTGTCGAGGTCGTCGATTGGCATTCCGCGAAGATCGTAGGCCCAGTTGGTGCCGCCGATGAAGATGAGAGCGTCAGGATTTTCGCTGCGGATGGCGTGCGCAAGTACGCGGGCCCACGGCTGCCACTCGCTCATGGTGACGCGCATCTGGCTGGCGGGGTAGGTGGTGCCGTCGGGTTTGTTGAGCGGATAAGGGTCGTCGGGAAGACGATCGTGGGGCTCGTTGAACAGGTCGTAGAGAACGGCGGGCTCGTCCTTGTAGCGGCGGGCGAGCGTGGACCATAGCTCGATAGATTGCAGGGTGGGCAGCGGGGCGACGAAGTTGCGATTGCCGCCGTAGATGCGCTCGGCGTCGAGCCACTGAAGGTCAAGCAGCGTGTAGGCGCCGAACATGGATGCCCAGTAGATGACTTGATCGAGGGCCTGCTGATATTCCTCGGCGGAGCGGCCGGCGCGACCGCGAAGAACCCAGTCCTGGTTGAAGGGGAGCCGGATGATATTTGCTTGCCATTGCTGCGTGATGGCATAGATTTCGGCGCGGGAGATGGAAGCTCCGGAGAGGAAGCCCTGTTCGTCGGGATCGGAGTATTCGAGGCCGGAGCGATTGATGCCGCGGAGGAGGATGGGGACGCCGGTGACGGAATTGATGATGCGATTGCCGGAGGTGCGGAGAAGAGGGAGATTGTGGGAGAGATTATGGCTCATGAAAACTCTCCTGACATAACGATCATCAATTTGACGCAGGAGCGTTTTGTGAGCTGGCCCTGTCGAGAGTGGAGCGCGTGTTCTGCAGGTAAATGCATAGATAGAAGACGCTCATAGCCAGCAAAGACAAGGGCAGAGGAAAGGCGATCAACGCAGCAACCCATCGCGAGGGTTCCGTTGGAGTAAGCAAGTGGAACTGGATGAGAGTTCTAAGCACTGTCGACCAGGTGAGGTCAGCGCTTAGAAGTATGGTTGCAGATGTGATCGCCAGCGCGATGCGGCCAACGCGTCGACCTTCGCTCCATAGCAGAGCACAGGCAGGAATCGCGAGCATGATCAGCTTCGCATCGTACACACGGTGGTAAAGCGGGAGCATCGAGGCGGGTGCGATTGCGGCGACAGCAAACCATGTGTCGACCGGGGAACGGCGCTTGCGGATTGTGACGAACGCCCACACGAGGAAGAGCGGTGCGAAGATCAGGTAGCTGCCAACGTTGTAGAAGCCAGGGTCGTCTCTGAAAACGCTGAGTACGGCCTGAAGGTCGGTGATGAGCGCCGTTCCATGATTCATGTAAGCAGTGGGACCCGGGTCTGCTGCCTGACCCTGAGTCGCAAACACAGCCCAGTTTGATTGCATATCCTGCATCCACCCGGGTGCAACGTTCGAGACCCAGACAATCGCGGCCAGGCTCAAAACGGCTAGCACCCCCAGAGTCTGTAGCGCACGACGACGATAAGTGCCGCCGGCAAGGAGAAAGTAGAGCCACACGAGCCCTGCGTCATGAGGCTTTAATGCCAGACTGGCGATCAGGCATAGAACTCCGAGTTTGCCGAATTTGCCGGTGAAGAAACACCACGTTGCGATGACGCCCAGGCTCAGTGCCAGCCCAACGGGATTCCCGTAGAGAACTATCTGCTCTGAGGTCGCCAGTAGCAGGCAAAGAAGCCAGCCGGAGAGTTCGGCGGCAAAGGGAGAAGCGACACTCCACATAAGAAAACAGGCGAGGATGAAAGTGCCAGCAGTACCGCAGATCCATAGGGCCTGAGCGAACCAGAAGGGGAGAAGCGCGAAGGGGACAGTGACGACGAACTCGGTGGGATAGTAGACATTGTGACTCATGACAAAGCGGTCGTTGTCTGAGTCCGTAGTTCGTGCTCCGCCTTCGAGATAGTCCATGCGGACTAGTTCGGCCGGCTTGTACGGATTGCGGCCGTGCAGCAGACAGCGTGCGCTGTTAAAGGCTGTCCGGAAGTCCACGAGAGGCGTGGGTCCATTCGAAATCGCGAATGAGCTCAGAGCAAGAAAGGCGACCGCGCCAAATGCGACCAGTGTTCGGCTGAATTTTCTCCGCTCATCATTTGCGCCGATCTTGTCCAATGGGCACTCCTGCCGATCGTATTTCTTCGAGTCAAGATCGCGACGCCCTCAGCCTGTCCCGCGACTGAAAGGTCAGCGCTGGAGAAGGTCGATGGGTTTGGTGTAGTCGGTGGCGCGAATGTATTTGGCCAGGGACGGGTATTGACGTTGTAGCGCGAGGAACATCTCCCAGGCAACGTTACGGTAGCTGAAGTGGCCGGCGGGGCCGGAGCGGAGCTCGCTGATGTACTGAGCTTCGGCGAAGTCCATTTTGAAGAGGCAGCGAACGCGGGTGGCGAGCGGGAGAAGGTAGAGCGCGGACTGCGGGGCTTCGGGGGCTGATCCGGCGGCAATTTTGGCGCTGGCCGCGTGAGCGGAAACGATAGCCTGCTGGTACTCGGAGAGAACTCCTGCTTCTTCGAGCCCCGCGATGTCGCCGGAGTGGGGCGTGTCGTAGCCGTGTTGTGAGGTGAAGCCCTGCATGATCTGCGTGACGCGGCGATGGCGGTGCATGTCGCGAAAGCCGCCGATGTCCATGAGGATATCGAAGCGGAGCGCGGCACCTGCATGGAAGGCGCGGAGGGCTTCGTCGTGTTTGCCGCGGTGCTTCAGCCCGACCTCAATGATCTCCGAAACGCGATTGGCCGGAAGGCCAGCGACGATGTCGCGGATCTGGCGGTAGGGGTGATGGCTTCCCGAGTAGATGAGAGTGGCGGCGAGCTCGGCTTCCAGGGATTCGGTACGCTCAACGAGGTCTACGACCGGGGCAGGTGCGATCTCGATGCCGTTGAGGAGTTCGGCCGCAGCCTGTTCGATGTCGGCGCGAGTCTGGGTGACGTAGGCGTTGGGTTCTGCGTACTTGACGAGGGTGGGGGCGGTGCGGACTTCGCGCGTGAGGAGGGCGGCGGCTTCGGCGGCGAGCGTTCCCTCAGGGGCTGAAGCCCCCGTATTCTGCTGCTCGCGAACGTACGGGCTGAAGCCCGTACCCTTCTCCTGCAAGACTCGTTCCAGCTTTTCGACGAAGGCCGCGCCGAATTTGGTGTTGACGTTCCAGGCTGGGCCGGTGGAGGCGTCGCGGAGTTTTTTGCCGAGATCCCGAACTTCGGCGATGGGGTGGGAGAGGAGGCGGGAGACCTGCGTTTCGAGGGTGCGGGCGTTGACGATCTGGCCGAGGGACGTGTTTGTGGCGAGGGGAAGGAGGTAGCGGGCAACGTCGAAAGCGCGGGCCTTCAGGGTACGGTCGTAGGCATCGGGTTTCATGGTTTCGGGGCAGGCTACGCGCTGCTTGAGGGCGTCATGGACGGCGGCGGTGACGCGCTGGTAGGTCGCGAAAAGCTGGTCGATAGTCCCGGTATAGAGGCTGGCCGAGGCGGAATCGGAACCGAAATCGGGGAAGTACCAGCCGGATTTCTGGAAGTTCTGGTAACGGGTTGAACGTTCCTGCCCGTCCCAGCGTTGTTCATCAACAAGAACGATGGCGGCGAGGAGGCTGAGGCGCTCGACGGCGAAGGCGATGTGGGCCAGGTCGGCGATGGAACGATGGCCGTATTGGAAATAGAATGTATTGAGGAATTGCTCGGCGCGCTGGGCGCTGATTTCGGCGAGCGACTCGCGCATGGAGAGGGCAGAACGGGAGTACTTGGCCATGGCATAGGCAAGTACCTCGGGATCGGCTCCATGAACGGCGTAAACGTCAGTTTGATTGTGGGCGCCGGCGGGCAGGAAAGATTCACTGGACATGAAGGTGGGCTCGCGACCAGAATACGGCATCAGCGAGACCGGGCTGTGAACATCCGGGAACGTGGGGCGAGCACCAGGCAAGCAGCACGGAGCAAGCGGAATGCGGGAGTTTAAGTTGCGCACATCGCAGAGGCCCCGGCCATTGCCAACCGGCCGCTGGACTATGAGCCAGCGCTGGAATGACATTCTGTTTGCGCATTGGCGTGTGTCCGCCTCTTCGATAGCGCCATTTCTGCCGGATGGTCTTCAGCCGGATCTGTTTCAGGGATCGGCGTGGCTGGGTATCGTGCCGTTGTGGATGGATCGTTTCAACCTGCGGGGCGTTCCATCGATTCCTGGGACAAGCAGCTTTCCTGAACTGCATTTTCGAACCTATGTCAGCGACCAGGTCGGGACGCCGGGAGTTTTCAACCTGACAGTGGATATCGGCAGCCTGTTGGCGACGGCGGCGGCGAGGTTTGCGTTCAGGATTCCGTGCAACTGGGCGGAGATGCGGCTCAATCAGCGGACGGAGCGGGAATTTTCGTTTTACAGCCGCAGGATGTTCGTGAACGATCCGGTGATTTTCAGCGCCCGGTACCGGGGGCTGGGAGCTACGCGGCGGTTGGCGGAGATCAAATCTGGAACACTGGAGTATTTCTTTACGGAACGCTACTGCATGTTCCGGCGTAACCATGCGGGGCAGCCGGTGCGGGCGAATATTCATGCGGTGGCTTCCCCCCTGGAGGATGCCGAGGCAGAGATCGAACACAACGACTTGCCGGGCGCGGCTGGGATTCACGTGGAGGATCAGGAGCCTGTTCTGCACTACTCGCGAAGGCTGGCGGTGTATATCTGGCCTGCGGAGTTGATCGAATTGGCGAGGAGACGGGCGCGGATTCCGGTGCAGGCTGTGCCGACGGGGTAGGACGAGCTCAATTTCAATCGCGACTCGCTTTCAATCACCGAAATGTGACTGGATTTTCGCGCGGTTCTATGCGATGAACCGGCCAATTTGTGAGCAGGGTACTTGCCTATAATTGGCTGTGAAAACGTGCTGCGCGTATGTCGCTATGCGCGCTGGGAACGAGGGGAAATGGCAGAGCTTGCGGGACGGATCGCACTGGTGACAGGGGCGTCGCAGGGCATTGGGCGCGCGTGCGCACTGGAGTTGGCGAAGGCGGGCGCAACGGTGGCGCTGGCGGCACGGAATGAAGCGAAGCTGGCGGAGGTTGCGGCGGAAATTGAAGCCGCCGGCGGCCAGGCTGCGGCGTTTGCGCTGGATGTTGCGAGCGAAGAGTCGATCAAGAACGGCGCCAAGGCTGTGCTGGATCGGTTCGGCAAAGTCGAGATCCTGGTAAACAACGCGGGAATCACGCGTGATGACCTGATGATGCGGATGAAGCGCGCGGATTGGGATGATGTGCTTTCTACGAACCTGACAGGGACATTTCTGCTGACGCAGGTTTTATTGCGACAGATGATGAGGAGCCGCTGGGGGCGGATCGTGAATATCACGAGCGTGGTGGGCCGGACAGGACAAGAAGGCCAGGTGAACTACGCGGCTTCGAAGTCGGGGCTTATCGGGTTTACCAGATCGCTTGCGCGCGAGGTGGCATCGCGCGGGATTACGGTCAACGCGGTTGCGCCGGGTTATATTGAGACGCCGATGACGGCAGTGCTCGATGAGAAGCTGCGAGCGAAGATGGTGGAGCAAATTCCAGTGGGCCGGCCGGGTACGGATGCGGAAATTGCGCACTCGGTGTTGTTCCTAGCGTCGGAGAAGGCGGCATATATCACGGGTCACGTGCTGGACGTGAACGGCGGGATGTTCATGGGGTAGAAGACCAGGGACCAGGGAGCAGGGAACAGGGAACAGGGAACAGGGAACAGGGAACAGGGAACAGAAAGGGCCTAGCGGATTTAAGGTGGCTGTTTCGGGGAAAACAGCAAGTCGGCGGCCACAGGTGCGACTACTGGGGAGGAGCGGGATTCTCTGGGCGGTTGGGGCGGGGACCCATGACAGCGACTGTGGTGGCGACGAAGGAGTTGTTCTTGACCGCGCCTTCGACGCGGAGCATGTCTCCAGGCTGGATGTCGGCGAGGGTGATGGGGTCGCGGCGTTTGCGGAACGCGGTGTTTTCATCTGCAGTGAAGGTATGGGTGGCGTTGTCGGGGCCGCCCTGGATAGTGACCTGGGCTTCATTGACGGCGGTGACTCGTCCCATCAGCCAGGTTTTGCCATAGTTGGCCTGCATCTCGCGCATGCGTTTGGCGGTGTCGGGATCGATCTGAAAGATCGCGACTGCGCCGACGGATTTCGCGGCCGCGTCCACCTCACCTGCTGAGCCGATGGCGTCGCCGACTTTGATGTCGGAGGGCTTGATCGGCGTGGGCGGCGTGAAGGGTGCGTCGTTGCCACCCTGCTGGCGACGAAACCCTCCACCTCCGGCGCCTTTCATGATGCGGGTATTCACGCTGAAGTGAATGGTGTAGAGTTCGCCGGCCTCGGTCTTGACGGTGAAATGGTCTGGGGCGACTTCGGTGACGGTGCCCATGACTCCGCGGCCCATCATGCCTCCGAATCCACCCATGCCGCGCCCATTATGCTGCTGGCCTGACAGTGGAGACGGGGTCTGCGGATCTTGGGCTCTGGCGAAGAGAGTTGTGGAGGCGACAAGGAGTGCAAAGGCGAGGGTGGTGCGGAAGATGGTCATGAGGTTCTAGTGAGATAGACGGAGTTGAGTCAAGAGAAGACGAAGCGTGGCCTAAAGCACCCTTTCATTTTTTGGGGCGGCTTATGGCCCGGCTAAAGCCGTGCCCTTGTTACGAGGCTGGCAAGGCCCATGGCGCCGGCAGAAGGCCGCTCTTCAGCGAGGAAAGCCTGTTTCGGCACGACTGAAGTCGTGCCCCGCCAAAGCAGCGGGCTTCGACGATCCTTCTTTTGCCAGGCTTCTTCACCCGGCTGACTCCCATTACTGGCGCTTCTGGGTCTGGGCGGCGAGGAGTTCCTCGAAGGCTGGAACGCCGCGAAGGATGGCGAACTCTTCGTCGGCGATGATCTTTTTGGGATTGGTATACCCCTCGTTCAGCGCCATGCGGAGGTATTGGATTGCGCGCTCGGGCATCCCGGCCCGCACACAGCCGCGAGCCATGTAGTAGTTCATCGCTCCTCGATCGGAGACGGATGCGGGGTTTTCGACACGGGGCCGCGATGTGTCCTGGAAGATGTTGGGGTCGTACTTGATGGCTGCCTGATATTGCTGCCAGCCTTTTTCATATTTGTGCTGAGCCAGGAGATTGGTGCCGAGATTTTTGAGTATCAGTGCGGAATGCGGATCGATTTTGAGTGCTTTGCGATACATCTTCTCGGCGCTGCGGTATTGTTTGAGGGCGTCGTAAACCGTACCGAGATTATTGAGGACGTTTGGGTTCTTAGGGTCGAGCTTGTAAGAAACCTGATAAGCATGCATCGCGTCGTTGAGGTTGAACATCAACTGGTAGGCGATGCCGAGCTTGTTCCAGACGCCGGGATTGTCGGTTGGTCCTTTCTTGTATGCCTCGATGGCAGCCTGATAGCGTTGGTGGGCCATGTAAGCGTCCCCGAGCTGCTCTGGAGTCGCTTGAGTTTTTGGAGACTGATTGACTACAGCAGGATTTGCGGCTGGCTGTGGGGCGGCCGCAGGCGATTGTGAAGTCAAAATTGAAGCGGGAGGGACTGTCTGTTCGGTGGGCGTCTGGGAGATGCCGAGGGTGCAGCTTGCCGCGAAGGCTGCTGTGAGGATCGAAGCCCGGAGGGAACGAGTATGAAAGCTGATCATGTTTCCTCCTTGCGAAGGAACTGAGGCGATGAATACATCATCGTCTCGCAACAGAATTAGAGCACCGTTCTGGTAATCATCGTCAAGCTGATTAGTCACAGAGATGTAAAGCGGACAGAGAAGTGCATCAAACGGAAGAGTTTCGAATCTCAGAGAATGAAGTCCAATGAGCGAGGAACGCAGCATGGGCACGACGGTATCGCTGAATGTGCAGGGGGATGTAGCGGAGAGGTTCAGGAGCGTTCGCCGGAGGACGATGGAGCTGTGTAAGCCTCTGACTCCGGAAGACATGATGGTGCAGTCGTGTCCGGAGGCGTCGCCGGCCAAGTGGCATCTGGCGCATACAGCCTGGTTCTTCGAATCGTTCATCCTGAACGTCTTTCAGCCCGGATACCAGCTGTTTAACGAGGATTTTCCGTGGCTGTTCAATAGCTATTACCGGAGTTTCGCGGATTTTCCGGAGAAGAAGCTCAGGGCGTCGTTTTCGCGGCCGGGACTGGACGAAATTCAGCGTTATCGAAGTTACGTGGACGAGCATCTGGAGCGGCTTCTGGAGGGGAATCCGGAGCCGGAGATGCTGAGCCGGGTCGAGCTTGGGGCGAATCACGAGGAGCAGCACCAGGAACTGCTGCTTACGGATGTGCTGCACGCGTTCTATACGAATCCGCTGCGGCCGGCTTATCTGGAAGAAGCGAACGGGGCTGAATCGGACAGTTCGGAGCCGGTGAGGTTTGTGAGCTTTGAGGGCGGACTGGTCGATGTGGGGTTCAGCGGTCACGGCTTCTGCTACGACAACGAATTGCCGCGGCACCGCGTTTGGCTGGAGCCGTATGCGCTGGGCAACCGGCTGGTGACGAACGGCGAGTATGCAGAGTTCATCGAGGACGGCGGATACTCGCGATCGGAGTTGTGGCTCTCAGCGGGATGGGACGCCATTGAGCAGAACGGGTGGAAGGCGCCTCTCTACTGGAACAAGGATGAATCGGGTTGGAGAATCTTCACGCTGCGGGGCGAAAAGCGACTTGAAGAGTTGAAGGGTGCTCCGGTGAGCCAGGTGAGCTACTTCGAAGCGGATGCTTTCGCACGGTGGGCCGGCAAGAGATTGCCAACGGAACTGGAGTGGGAGGTCGCAGCGCAGAGTCGGAGGGTTGAAGGAAATCTGATGGATTCCGGAAGGCTCAGGCCAGTGAGCGCTGAGAGCGCCAAGGACCAGATCTCTCAGTTGTGGGGCGATTGCTGGGAGTGGACAGCAAGCGCGTACCTGGGGTATCCGGGATTCGAGCCGCTGGCTGGGTCGCTGGGGGAATATAACGGGAAATTCATGAGCGGGCAGATGGTGTTGCGGGGCGGGTCGTGCGCGACGCCGCAGGCGCACATTCGCTCGAGCTATCGCAATTTTTTTCAGCCAGAAACAAGGTGGCAATTTTCCGGCATCCGGCTAGCGGAAAAGTAACTCACATGTATAGGAGCGCATCTTAGTACTCTGCATGACGACCATCCCGATCTCCCCAGTTAAAGTTCACATTTCTGACAAGATCGCTTCGGCGGTTTACGAGGGACTGATGTCCCGCCCAAAGTGGCTGCCATCGTGGTTGTTCTATGATGCGGCGGGGTCAAGGCTGTTCGACGAGATTACGCGAGTTCCTGAGTACTATGTGACGCGGACAGAGAGAGCGATTCTTTCAAAGTACGCGGGAGAGATCGTAACGAGAGCTGCGGCCGGCAACCTTCTTCGCATCGTGGAACTAGGCGCGGGTTCGGCTGACAAAACGCGGCTGCTGTTGAGTGCGGCGATTGAGCGGCAGGAGACGGTTTTCTATGAGCCGGTGGATGTATCGGCGAGCGCGCTGGTTGAAGCGCAGATGCGCATCGAGGATGAACTGCCAGGCGTGATCGTGTGCCCGCGGGTGCAGGACTACACGCACGATCTGGAACTGGACTCTACGCTGCCGAACGAACGGCGTCTGCTGATGTACATCGGATCGAGCATTGGAAATTTTGAACCGGGCGAATCCCTGATGCTTCTCGAGCGTGTTCGCGCAGCGATGGATCCGGGAGACTGCTTTCTGCTGGGCGTGGACCTGGTAAAGGATGAATCAGTTCTTCAGGACGCATACGACGATGCAGGCGGAGTGACAGCGGCCTTCAATCGGAATGTGCTGGTGCGACTGAACCGGGAACTGGATGCGGATTTCAATCCTGCTACGTTCGGGCACCGCGCGGTATGGAACGCGGCGGAGTCACGGATGGAGATGCACCTGGTGAGCGCGAAGAATCAGGAAGTATGGCTGCCTGGGATCGATCTGCGCGTGCCGTTCGAGGTAGGCGAGAGTATCCACACGGAGAACAGCTACAAGTACAAGCCGGGTGCAGCCGAATCGCTGCTGGCGAAGGCAGGATTCTGGCCAGAGACGACGTGGACCGATGAGCGCGGCTGGTTTGCGGTGAGTATGGCGCGAGCGGTGTAAGCCGATCGCCACTTCAATAGCGTTTGGAATTCGACATCATTCCCAAGCCCCAAAAGCGAGGGATATTTTCTAATCTCAGAACCCACTGCAACGTCCCTACGGGACGGCGGAAATTCTTTTGGATGGAATTCCCCACGCTGAAGCGCGGGGCTATTGAACGCTGCGCCTACGGCGCGGGACGGGTGAGCTACTGAGTGTCATGATCTCCCCACCCTAGCCACGATTAAGCCGTGGCTAGAATGGAGCACCCACGTTGCGTTGAGAATTTGACCTGATTTCCCCGGTCCCAAATGCTAGGGGCCGGGGGGCACCCGTCTCACCTGATATTGCAGAACAACTTTACTGGACGATGCGGAAGGGTGTTGGAGCCGGTTGCGGTGATGAGGGAGACAGGCTCTCCCGGAAGCTGCTCCAGCGTTTGCCGATTCTGTCCGACAGGAAGAACAGGTCGCCCGCGGTCAGGTTCCCGACCACGCGATGATGGCCGACAGCAGCCAGTCCCATGGAAGCGATACATCCACACTGAGCGCAATCAGGATCTCCGCCGAACTGGCAGGGCGTGACTCGAGTCTTGAGATCCGCGGAGATTGTGCGGGTGGTGCGGGCGAAGATGCATTCGTCTGGGCTGGACGGCGGCGTGACGAGTTCGCGAAGCAGTGAGTCGGGCATTTCGAGCTTCGGAAAATTTGGGCGCAGGCGCTTCAGTTCGGCAACGACGGTGGCACGCTGTGCGGGCGAGAGGATTTCAACGTCTGTCGCTCCGCGCTGCGGAGTGAAGATACTGAACCAGACCTTTACGACTTCTGGACGGTTGCTCCAGAAGGTGAGGAACTCTTCCAGGTAGCCGGGGCGGTCTGCGATCTGCGAGGTGATGGTGCAGTGGACGTTGATGTGAGCGTCCACGATGTTTTTGAGGATTCGCTCGTAAGTGGCAGGCTTGCGGCGCACGTCGTGATCGGGGGCGAGGCCATCGATGGAGACGACGATGTTGAGACGTTTGTATTTCGCCCACTCGGCAGGAATGACGCGGAATGCGCTGGTGACGACTTGGGTGTGGATGCCTCGCGCATCGATGAGGGGGATGAGCTGGTCGAGTTCCCGGTAGCGAACGAGAGGATCGCCACCGACGATAGAGACGTGGAGCGGCTTGTATTGATCGATTACGGCGAGGGTCTTGGAGACGAGTTCGTCTCCGCGGAAGTCAGAGAGTTCGCGAAGCTGCGATTCGCCGCCGAGGTGGGCGGGATCAAAGGCGTAGCAGCCGGGACAGCGCAGCGGGCACTCTTTTGTAATTTCGATCGATAGATTTGGTGCGTGGCCGGTGAGAATTCTGGACCAGGCGTGCAGGACTTCCGATGTCTTCATGCGAACTCCGCCGAACAAGTACAGTTGGTCTTTCCGAGGGGAAGAGATAGCGAGTCCGCTACCGGAGAAGAGCTTGCCGAGGACCCTGCGACGAGATCAGATCAGGAGCGGGACGTTGAAAGCTGCGGAGCTCAAGGGTGAGGGTATCTGTGATCGGTGCTCGAAGAATTGAGTGCTCTGAACGAGGGCGGCGAATAAGCGCCCTTTGCCTTTTGAGAAGAGAGCCACGATCCCTGCGAAAAGATTGTTACAGCGCTCGGATTGCTGCACACGCAGGAGTACGAAGCAGAGGCAGGTGACGATGATGAGGAGCCCGAGTTCGAAATCCTGACCGCCGTGCAGGAATTTGTCCCAGGACCAGAGGCCCTGCGTTATGGGCATGGATATGGATTCGACGGCAACGATGAGTAAGAGGATGCGGCTGAGACACACTGCGGAGCGCGCAATCTCGAGGATTGCGCTGATGCGGGCCCAAGCGAAGATAGGAAGTTGGATCACGCCGTGCCAGTTTGATTCTATAACGCGGCGCGAGGTGGCCTGCGGGAGGGCAGCCAATAACGAAGCAATAGTTGTGAGTGGCGTCCAGTTTCCCGGCGAATCGCCATCAACCAGCCGTCGGAGAAGTATCCCCGGTCCCCAAAGGCGAGGGACCGGGGGCACCCACAAACTTTTTCTGCTAGTCAGGTTCTATTTTGGGGAGTCAATGCGGAGGAGGCGGATATCGTGGCTGTCGATCTCCATCTCCATGTTGTCGGTCAGCTGCATATCTTTCCCGGTCCAGAGCTCCTTGGCGTTTTGAGTGCCGTTGAGGCCGAGCGGCTTGAGATCGAGGTGGAAGGGGTGTGTTGAGACGCGGTCGCTGCCGACGTTGATGATGGCGATGGCCTTGGCTCCGTCCTTGAGGTCGCGTGCCCAGACTTCGACCTGGCCGCCGCTGTAGATGTAGCGAGCCTGGTGGCCGAGCGGGTCCTGGTTGATGGCGATGACGTCTTTGTTGGTGAGGATGGCCTTGATCTCAGGCTTCATGTGCGGGAGGTCGTTGCCGGCGAGGAGCGGCGAAGCGAGCATGGCCCACATAGAAAAGTGCGTGCGGTTTTCGGCGAGAGAGAGCTTGCCGTTACCGACCTCAAGCATGTCGGGGTCGTTCCAGTGGCCGGGGCCGGCGTAGGAGTCAAGACCTTTCTGCTGCCCGAGAATGTCGTAGATGCTTTCCCATTTGGCTTCGATGTCGCCGGTGGTGCGCCACGAGTTACCGCCGAGTTCAGGAGCCCACTCCCAGGGAGAGTCCCAGCCATATTGGCAGAGTGAGAGGACGATGGGACGGCCTGTAGCTTTGAGGGCCTTCGACATTTTGTCGTAGGAGGCGATCATGAGGCGCATTTGCGCGGCTTTGTCGTTAGGAGCCTGCTTCTGCATGACGGCAGGAATGAAAGAGCAGAGGTCGTATTTGAGGTAGTCGATTCCCCATTCGGCGTAGGTCTTGGCGTCCTGCTCTTCGTGGCCGAGGGAGCCTTCATAGTTCGCGCAAGTTCTCGGTCCGGGTGAGGAGTAGATGCCGATCTTGAGGCCCTTGGAGTGGACGTAGTCGGCGAGCGCCTTCATGTCAGGAAATTTTGAGTTGGCGTGAATCACGCCTTTCTCATCCCGCTTGCCCTGCCACGCATCGTCGATGTTGACGTACACGTAGCCGGCATCTTTCATACCGGTAGAGACCATCTGATCAGCGGAGTCGCGGATATCTTTGTCAGAAACTTTGACGGCGAAGTAGTTCCAGCTGTTCCAGCCCATGGGCGGCGTCTGAGCCACCTGCGGTGAGGCCGACTGCGCCTTCGGCGCGGGTGCAGCTGCTAACGCGAGAGTAAAGGCGGCAATCATCAGCGAAGAACGATGTAGGCGCATTGTATGGCTCCTCAGATTGAAAACGATTTCAGACGAGAATACTAAGATAGAGAGCGGGTTTTGACAAACCTTCTCATCTGAGGGAGTATTCGCGAGCCATCATCACTCCCAGGTCTCAGAGTCGAGACCTGGGGCACCCACCTTTCTTGTTTCCTACGCCAAGATTCGTCGGGACTGGGGTGGCGCGGGCGTGCGAAGATTCGGGAACGATGGACAGGGTTGAAGGTACCTCGAAGGCTGAGCATCAGTTGCGTCGGCAGCTAGGTCTGCGCGATCTGGTGCTATCGCAGGTGCTCTGCGTCGTGGGAAGCAGCTGGGTAGGAATCGCAGCTGGGTTAGGCAAGGCACAGACTCTGATGTGGGTGGGTGCGATGGTGGTTTTCTACGTGCCCATGGCTGGGTCAGTGATTGCGCTGAATCGTGCAATGCCGCTCGAAGGGGGCCTGTATGTCTGGGCACACAAGGCGTTCGGAAATCTGGGCGGCTTTCTTACAGCCTGGAACTTGTGGTTCTATGGCATCGCAGTAACAGCAACGATTCTGTATGGGATTCCTTCTGAGCTCGCTTTCCTGATCGGACCGAAGGCCGCGTGGCTACCGGAGAATCGAATGATTTCGATTGCGATCGTCACGGCGTTGATTGTGCTGCTGACAGCAGCGGAGATTCGCGGGCTTGAGATTGGAAAGTGGATTCACAACGCCGGAGCTGTCGCGATCATGCTGGTGTTCGTGGCGCTGATCGGGCTGGGGCCGTGGGCCGTCGTGAGACACATGCCGGTGCACTGGACGCCGCTGTCGTTTGAGATTCCACCGCACGATCTGCGCACGCTCGCCTTGTTCGGACAGATGATGTTCGGCGCGCTGTGCGGACTGGAATACATCGCGATTCTGGCAGGGGAGAGCAAGAGCCCGGAGAAGACAATCACGAAGTCGGTGTGGATAGCCTCGCCAATCATCTGCCTGATGTTCATTCTTGGAACCGGCACTGTGGTGGCGTTTGTGCCGAAGGATCAGATCAACTTCATCGCCCCGATTCCGCAGACGCTGAGGATAGCGTTAGGGCACGAGGGCGCGGGCAACCTGTTCGCGATGACGGCGATTCTGCTGCTGCAGATGAGGCTGCTGGGAGCTGTGTCGTACCTGATGACCGGAGTGAGCCGGCTGCCGCTGACGGTGGGTTGGAACGAGATGATTCCGGCGTGGTTCACACGACTGCACAGTAAGTGGAAGACGCCGACGAATTCGATTTTGTGTACCTCGGGGTTGTTGATCGTGATGGTGGTGCTGGCGACGGCGGGCGTGCACGCGCAGGAGGCTTTTCAACTGTTGTCGAATGCGAGCCTCACGCACTACGAGGTGTCTTACCTGGTGATGTTTGCGATTCCGCTGGTGGGAGCAGTGGGATTGAGGAAGACGCTACCAGGATGGTTGAGGTGGACGTCGGTTGTCGGGCTGGTGGCGACGTTGTTCTGCCTTCTGATCTCGGCTTACCCGTTCATCGACGTGGTCAATCCCCTTTCGTACGCGGTGAAGATCGTGGGGACGCTGCTGTTGAGCAATCTTGTGGCGGTGACGTTCTACAAGTTGCGGACGCGGGCGGTTGATATTCCGGCGGTTGGCGAGAACGCCGGTTTGGAAACGGAAGGATGAGTTTTCAGCGGCTGGATAGCTGGATGGGATTCCCGTCAGGATCTTTGCCATCGCAAAGACAGAAGACTTCCCCTTCATGGACCTTTCCGAATTTTGCTCCTCGAGCGACGAGCGCTTCGCGCATGGCAGCGACGTCATCGGCATAAAAGGCGATCTTGGGACCCTTGCGACCGGGCGAGGATGGGCCAGAGTGCAGGCCGATGGTGACGGAACCGGCGGCGAACTCACGCCAGCCCTTCTCGCTGGTGACTTGCTTCAGGCCGAGGACCTCGCCGTAGAAGCGCGACATCTCGTCGATCTGCGCCGTGAAGAGAATGACGCGCGCCATGCGGAGGGCTGGAGTTTTCGGGGCGGGCTTTTGGGGCATGTTCCCGATGATAACGAAGTCAGTCGGCGGCGTTGGCGATGTCGTAGTGGGGTGTGTTGGCCATCAGCTCCTCGATGGCTTCGACATTCTTGATTCCGCCGCGCGCGCCGGAGCAGGTGCAATTGAGAGCTGCAGCAGCGCAGGCGAAGTCGAGTTGCTGGACCAGAGGCCACTCTTGCAGGAGTCCGTAAATGAATCCGGCGTGGAAGATGTCGCCGGCGCCTGTCGTGTCTGTGACAGGAACGTGATAGGCGGGATTGAGGTGGTAGTCGTCTCCATCCCAGGCAATGACGCCGTCTGCGCCTAGAGTTGCGGCGGCAAGTTTGCAGCCGTAGCGATTCTTGATTTTGCGGAGAGCCTGCTCGAGGTTGCGCTCGCGGGTGAGGCGGGATGGGAAATCGCGGCTGACGATGAGATAGTCGACGTTGGCAATGAGATCGTCGACGCCGGGGTAGGTCTCATCGAGATCGGCGATAACGGGGATACCGGCTTCACGGGCCCATGCTGTGGCCTGGGTAGCGGCGGCGGTTTCGAAGCCGTCGACATGGAGGGCGCGTGCACTGACGATCCATTCACGCTGAAGATCGGATGGCTGAAGGAGGAGACGTTCGTCCCGGCGACAGAGAACGGTTCGCTCGCCGCCTTCGTCGACGATGATGAGCGACTGCGGGCTGGCAGCGTTGGGGACCGTGACAAGGCGGGAGTCCACGCCGGTGCGTTCGAACTCGCGCTGATGAAGACGGCCGGCATCGTCGTCGCCGACTTTGCCGATGTAGCGGGTCTCGAGGCCCCAGGTCTGGCAGGCCACGATGGCTGTGGCGGTCTGGCCTCCGGGCATAATGCTGGCATTTGAGAATTCGGTTTTAGAGCCACGAGCGGGGAAGTACTTGAGCGGGATGAGGGTGTCGATTGCGTTCAATCCCACGCCAACGAGGTCGACCTTTTGAGCACCAGACATCTTCACCAATTGTATAGGCGCGAACGCCTGCCTGACGTGATGGTTCAGCGATTCCTGCGCCGCCTCTCTCTTTGAGCGTGATGCCGGGTCGCCGCTCCTTGAGGATCGCGTCGACTGAACTTATGAGCTTCGGGAGAAGTTACGCAGGAATCGCGATAGCCGCTCAATCGAAGCGGGTTGCTTTCCAGAGCACCCATGAGCTGACGGATGCCGAGATGACGAGTATGGCGCTGAGGATGGCAATCCAGGTGTAGTTCATGGAGAGCGTGGGAACCTGCGCGTTGACTCCAAGCCAGATGAAGACGGCAACAGCGCCGCCGATGATGATGTAGTCCCACCATGCGCGGCCGCCTGGGCGTGTGGAGTCGGAAGAACTGGCGTGCAACTCGGAGATGCGATCGAAGTCGAGGTCGTAGCGAGCGCACTCGCGAACGACGGCCTGGCGCATCGAAGCTTTTTCTTTTTCGGTGGCGACGGCGGTGGAGACGGCGAGGGCTCCGAGAATCATGACAATAGAGCCGGCGACGACAAGCATCCAGTGAGAGTGGCTGGCGTGAGCGAGTTCGGAGAAGACGAGCGCGCCCCAGGCGAGTCCCCACATCTGGTTGGTGTTGGAGAGCGGAATGCCGCGCCCGATGCCGAGATACTTGGTTGCGTACTGCTGGAAGAGGTCGCCGATGACCCAGACGAATCCGCCAAGGAAGAGCCAGAAGAGAAGAGGCCGGACTTCGCCGGAGTGGAAGACTGCGGCGTGTGTGCCTCCGTCGAAGGAGAGGACGAGAGCAAACATGGTACCGAGTTCGCCGATGGTGAAGACGGTGACGAAGGAGAGTGGATTCATGCCGCTGATGTAGGCCTTGCGATAGGGGATGTACATGGTTCCCCAGAGCAGGCTGGCTCCTATGGCGGCGAGAATGCCGCCGATGGCGCGCTGCGGATGTGAGCCGTTGGCCTGAATGGTGCTGAAGCCGAGCATGATGGCGGCAGTAACGATGGCGAGAGCGCCGAGAACAACTTTGGCGATGTTCTGGCGGCTGGCGCCTTTGAGTTCACCGAAGAGAAGTCGGCCCCAGAGGATGCCGATCAGCGAGTTGGTGTTCCAGAGCGGAAAGGCGATGGCGAGGCCGACGTCGCGAATGGCGAAGACGGTGAGGGTGTTGGCGACGGCCCAGAGCATTCCGGCAAGGATTGCAATGGGGATGAGATGGCGGTGCTCAGAGAGATCGGCGAAGACGTTTCGCGTGCCCTTGAGCATGGTGGGAACGGTCCAGCGGGCGGTGAAGACACCGGCGACCATACAAAGAGAAATAGCGTAGGGCGAGAGGCCGGAGTTGACGAGCTTGGTGGGAGCTTCAGCGGCTCCGAGCCAGACACCAGCGGTAAGAGCGCAGATGACGCCGAGGCCGTGAATCGAGGGAAGGTCTACGGGTGAGTTGTTTCGAGCCGTCGAGGGCATCTGGATTGGGAATGTCCTTTCCTTCGACCGTGGGACCGGAACAGGTTAACAAACCGGAGCTAGTGGAGGGCGATAAGGACGGCGAGACCGAAACAGAAGACGAGGACGGGGATGAGGAAGTGGCTGTCGGTGAGGACGGCTCTGGCGCGTTGGGATTCGTTCATGGGGTGACCTCGGGTGCGAGTTGATGATAGACGATTCTGATGTTCTCGTTCCCACCCTAAACAGTCCTGATGGACTGTTTAGAATGGGGCACCCGAGCTCATTTCGACTTCGCGCATCTCTCCCCGGTCCCCAAGTGCGAGGGACCGGGGGCACCCAGTCTTTTTGTTTGAGCAGAAACTAGGATCTACTTAAGCGAGGACATGTCGATGACGAAGCGGTATTTGACGTCCTGCTTGAGCATGCGTTCGAAGGCGTCGTTGATCTGCTGGATGGGAATGACTTCGACGTCGGCGGTGATGTTGTTCTTTCCGCAGTAGTCGAGCATCTCCTGCGTTTCGGGCATGCCGCCGATCATGGAGCCGGCGACGGATGCGCGTTTGGAGATGAGGCTGAAGATGGATACGCTGGGCGGCTTGTCGGGGAGGCCGACAAGCGTCATGGTGCCGTCCTGCTTGAGGAGGTTGAGGTATGGCTCGATGGCGTGGGGCGCGGAGGCGGTATCGAGGATGAAGTCGAATGAGCCGGCGTGCTTTTTCATCTGCGCGTCGTCGGTGGAGAGGATGACGTCGTCGGCGCCGAGCTTAGTGGCGTCATCTTTTTTCTTGAGGGATGTGGTGAGCTGGATGGTCTGCGCGCCGAAGGAGTGGGCGAACTTGAGGCCCATGTGGCCGAGACCGCCGAGACCGATGATGCCGACTTTCTTTCCGGGACCGACGTTCCAGTGGCGGAGCGGGGAGAAGGTAGTGATACCAGCGCAGAGGAGTGGCGCGACGGCAGCGAGGTCAAGATTCGAGGGAACGGTGTGAGCGAAGCGCTCATCGACGACGTAGTTGCTGGAGTATCCGCCCATGGTGATGGAGCCGTCGACGCGGTCCTTATTGGCATAGGTGAGCGTGGCGCCTTCAGCGCAGAAATGCTCTTCGCCGCGATTGCAGGGAGCGCAGTGACGACAGGAGTCGACGATGACACCGACGGCGGCGATGTCTCCGGCTTTGAATTTCTTTACGTCTTTGCCGGCAGCGGTGACGCGGCCGACGATTTCGTGGCCGGGAACCATGGGATAGACAGCCTGTCCCCACTCGTTACGGGACATATGGAGGTCGGAGTGGCAGACTCCGCAGAAGAGGATGTCGATGACGAGTTCAGTAGGACCGGGTTCGCGGCGGCTGAAGCTGAATGGAGCAAGCGGAGTCTTCGAGTCGGTCGCGGCATAACCTTTGGATTGCGGCATGAAGTTCCTTTCGGAGACGAGTTTAAATGAGGCGGTTGGGCTGGATGGTACACAGAGGATTCTCGATCCCATTCATCGCGCAAAAGCCGCGCGATGAATGGGGCACAGCTGGTTCCGTCTCTGCTTTAGCATCTCTCCCCGGTCCCCAAATGCGAGGGACCGGGGGCACCCAAATTTCTGGGTGATCAGGGGCGGCGGGCGGAGGCGATGCGGGGGATGCCCTGGAGGTCGTGGATGAATTCGATTTGCTCGAAGTTGGAGGAGGCGAGAAGAGATTCGATCTCGGGCTGTTGACTGAACCCGAATTCGAAGACGAGATAGCCGCCGGGGACGAGGGCGTTGTAGGCGGCAGGGATGAGACGGCGGTAGATATCTAGTCCGTCTTGTCCGCCGAAGAGGGCGACGTGCGGTTCGTGCTCGCGGACTTCGACCGAGATGAGGGCACGGTCGGTGTTGGGGACGTAGGGCGGGTTGGAGGCGATGATTTCGAATCGCTCGCTAGCGATGGGGGTGAGGAGGTCGCCCTGGAGGAAGCGGATTCGATCCTCGACTTTGTTGATGGCTGCGTTTTGTCGTGCGATGGCGAGAGCGGGTTCGGAGATGTCGATGGCGGTGAGTGAGGCTTGGGGGAGTTGAGTGGCGAGGGCGACGATGATGGCGCCTGAGCCTGTACCGACGTCGAGGATCCGAAGGGGCCGATCGGAGTTCTTGACATCCCAGGTCTCAAAATCGAGACCTGGGGCACCCAGCATCCGGGTTAGGGCGACAGTTCGCTCTACGAGGTGTTCGGTTTCGGGGCGGGGGATCAGGACGTCGGGTGTGACGTTAAAGGGAAGGCCGTAGAATTCGCACTCGCCGGTGATGTATTGGATGGGCTCGCCATTTTGTCGGCGTTTGAGGAGAGCGGCGTATCCGATGGAGGAACAGCCGGCGAACTCTTCTTCGCCATGCGCCATGAGCCATGCTTTGTTCTTGCCGATGTGGTGAAGGAGCAGGGTCTCGGCGTCGCGGCGGGCGCGGTCCGGGTGAGGGCTGTCGGCGAGGATGCCCTCGCCGTGCTGGAGCCACTCACGGATCTTCATCAGGCTGCCTGACTATCGCCTTTGAGCGCTTCGGCCTGGTAGTGGGCGACCAGGGCGTCGACGACGGATTGCAGGCGGCCTTCCATGATGAGGTCTAGCTGGTGGAGGGTGAGGCCGATGCGGTGGTCGGTGAGGCGGTTCTGCGGAAAGTTGTAGGTGCGGATTTTCTCGCTGCGATCGCCGGAGCCAACCTGGGACTTGCGGGCGGCGGCGAGTTCGGCGTTTTGCTTCTCCATCTCGACTTCGTAGAGGCGGGTACGGAGAACGCGCATCGCTTTTTCGCGATTCTTGATCTGCGATTTCTCGTCCTGGCAACTGACGACGGTGTTGGTGGGCAGGTGCGTGATGCGAACGGCGGAATAGGTGGTGTTGACGGACTGACCGCCGGGGCCCGAGGAGCAGAAGGTGTCGATGCGTATGTCTTTGGCTTCGATTTTGACGTCGACGTCTTCGGCTTCCGGGAGGACAGCGATGGTGACGGCCGATGTGTGGACGCGACCCTGAGTTTCGGTCGCGGGTACGCGCTGTACGCGATGAACGCCGCTCTCCCACTTGAGCTGCGAGTAGACGCGGTCGCCTTCGATGATGGCAATGACTTCTTTGTAGCCGCCGACGCCGGACTCGGAGAGGTCGGTGACCTGGACCTTCCAGCGGTGCTGCTCGGCGAAGCGGGTGTACATGCGGAAAATTTCGGCGGCGAAGAGAGAGGCTTCGTCTCCGCCGGTTCCGGCGCGGATTTCAAGAATGACGTTCTTCTCGTCGTTGGGGTCCTTGGGGAGGAGGAGGATGCGGAGCTCGTCTTCGAGTGCGGCTTTGCGCGGCTCGAGGGCTGCGATTTCTTCCTCCGCCATCGAGCGAAGGTCGGGGTCGGTTTCGGCGAGCATGGCCCGCGCGTCCGTGAGGCCCTGGGTGACCTGCTTGAGCTCGCGGTACTTCTCGACGGGTTCTTCGATCTCGCGCAGGGACTTGCCGATCTTCTGGTACTTTTCGTGGTCGTTCAGGACTTCAGGTAGCGCGAACTGCGATTGCAGGTCGCTGTAGCGTTGCTCCATTTGTTCGAGGCGGTCCAGCATAAGGCTCTCCGAGCTTTCAGGTTTTGGAGTGGTTCTTGGTCTTGAAGGAAATGGGCGCAGGGAATCGTGGCGGCGGGAGCCGCTAGAGGAGAGCCGATATGGGCTGGTGGAGGGTCATTGCGCTGGTTCTATTCTAACGCGAAACCGAGTCTATCCAATCGGCCTCCTCCCCGGTCCCCAGAAGCGAGGGACCGGGGGCACCCGCACTGACTCCTCAAAAGCAACTGCGGATTCTTCGGTTGCGCCGGTCCTTTCGGACCGGCTTCGCTCAGAATGACAGTCTTTGTTGAGAGGCGCGCCTCATCAGCTTGAGTAAAGGTTTGTCTGGATGAAGTCGTTGCGGAACTTGCCGGTTGGGTCGTGCTGGTTGACGAATGCCTTGAAGTCGGCGAGGCGGGTGTACTGGGCCTGGAGCTGGGCGGGCGGGATGGTGAAGAGTTTGGCCCAGTGGGGGCGGGGGTTGAAAGGCTTGAGCTGGGCTTCGATCTGAGGAAGGATCTGTTTGACGGTGTCCCACTCGGGTTTCCACGTGAAGTGGATGGCCAGGGAGTCGCGCTGGTAGGCGGTGCTCATCCATAAGTTGTCGGCGGCGATGGTGCGCAATTCTGTTACGAACAGGTGCGGGGTGATCTTGTCCTTGAGCTTTTCGACGGCGAGGATGGCTTCGTAGCCGCGCTCGCGGGGGACGAAGTACTCGGTCTGGAGCTCGCGACCGCTCGAGGGTGTGAACTCCATCTTGAAGTGGGGCAGGCGCTGGTACCAGGGGCCGGGGACGCCCATCTGTTCGGTGCAACTCTCAGCGGGATGCTCGGTGATGGGATGCAACTTTCTGGTTGCACGTTTGGCGTTGTAAAAAAGGTCCGGCGTGGTGTGCTGCTCGCCTGAAGAGAGACGGCGCTTGATCCAGACCTGGGTGGCGCGATGTTTCTGCCAATCGGTGAAGAGGCTGACGCTGTAGCCCGCGCCGAAGATGCCGTCGAAGTTGTGTTCGAGTTCGGAGAAGGAGAGGTCCTGGTAAACGGTCTGGGCGACCTGGAATGTGGGCTCGAGGTCGAGGGTGGCGCGTGTGACGATGCCGACTACGCCTAGATGGACGACTGCGGCGGCGAACTGATGGCCGTCCTTATCGCGGGAGAGGTTGAGAACGTCGCCGTTTGCGGTGACGACTTCGAGGGCGCGGACGGGCGTGGAGAGGTTGCCGTTGTGGATGCCGGAGCCGTGCGTGGCGGTGGCGATGGCTCCGGCGACGGAGATGTGAGGGAGCGAGGCGAGGTTGGGGAGTGCGTAGCCCTTGGCGTCGATGACGGGGGCAAGCTGACCGTAGCGGACTCCAGCGCCGACGGTGACGGTGCGGGCCTTGTCGTCTATGTCGATCTGGTTCAGATGTTCAAGGGAGACCTGATTAGCGTTGCTGTCGGCGATGCGGTTGAAGGAGTGGCGGGAGCCGAGGGCGCGTAGCTTGGAGCACTCATTAACGCACTTTTTGACTTCGTCGAGGTTGGCGGGAGTGTGGACGTGGTCGGTGCTGTAGTGGATGTTGCCGGCCCAGTTCTCGTGAGGCGCTGGCTGTTGAGCATGCGGCTGCTGCGCTGACGAGAAACGAGAGGCGATGGTGCCGGCCACGAAAGCTCCTGAGGATTTGAGAAATTCCCGCTTGTCCATTTTGAGTGACGACCTCGAAGGCGGATGGAGGGACACGATTCCGCGCGTGACAAGAATAGGCAGGTGACTCTAGTAGTAGCAAGGAGTTATGAGTTAGAGCGCGGTTTCATATTGCGAAATCGTTAATAGATATTCACGTAAGGTTTCGCGTTGGAACCAATGAAGATGCGGCTGATCGCTGACGGAAATGGTACGACGGGCAAGTTATTGCTTTATCAGCATTTGACTATCTAGTAACCTGAAGAAGATGGCCAGTTAAGTGGCGGATTTTAGTCGAGATCCGCTCAGGCCTGACAATTTCAGGAGGTAAGAGTCTGATGACAGAGACCACGAAGAAAACCACCACCCGGAAGAAGACCAGCGCGTCCGCGTCCGCACCAAAGGCCATTGCAGCGAAGAAGACTTCATCGAAGGTTCAGGAGATCCGGACCGCGAGCCGTGAAGAGATCGCAGCCCTGGCACACAAGCTATGGGCAGAGCGGGGATACCAGCACGGCCACGATGCGGAAGATTGGCTGCGCGCAGAGCAGGCTCTGGTAGGCAAGGCGTCGTAAGCAAGGATCAGCTGAAAAAGATCAGAAAGGCCGAGATCGGGATATCCGCTCTTATACTTTTGCCCCGGGACGAAGACCTGTCATTGGGGAGTTGTTGCTGAAAAGGCTATCCGGCCCTCACTGATCGTCCAGCGAACTTTGCCCTGCATCGTCCAGCCATCGAATGGGGTGTTATGCGCCTTGGAGCGAGTTTCCTTGGCGTGATAGGTCCATTCGGCTTTGGGATCGAATACAACTACGTCGGCGAAACTGCCCACCGCCAATGTGCCACGGCCTTTGAGGCCGAGGAGCGCGGCGGGCTGCGCGCTCAGCAAGCTGAGAACGCGGCCAAGGGGCAGCTTCCACTCCTTGTGGAGCCAGCGGAGGCACAGGCCAAGAGCAGTCTCGAGGCCGGTGATTCCGTTGGGGGCGTGTTCGAATTCGACTTCCTTCTCATGCACGGCGTGCGGCGCGTGATCGGTGGCGATGGCATCGACCACGCCATCGAGGATGCCCTCGATCATGGCGTCGCGATCGGCGGCTGAGCGAAGCGGCGGGTTCATCTTGGCGTTGGTGTTGTATAGACCGACGTGCTCTTCCGTGAGCAGGAAGTGGTGGGGCGCGACTTCGCAGGTGACGCGGAGTCCGTTGCGGCGCGCCTTGCGGACTGCGGCGACGGCAGCAGCCGTGGATGTGTGCGCCACGTGCAGGTGAGCGCGCGCGTCTTTGAGCTCGGTGACGAGGCGGATATCGCGCTCGACTAAACTGCTTTCGGCTTCCGGCGGCATGCCGCGAAGGCCGAGTTTGAAGGCAGTGGGGCCGGCGTTCATGCTGGCGCCCTGGGTCATGCGCGTGTCTTCAGCATGCTGGATGACGCTGAGGCCGACGCGCGCTGCGGCTGCGAGCGTTTCGCGCATGATGTTGTCTTTGAGGATGGGGTGACCATCGTCGGTGACGGCGACGGCTCCCGCTGCCTTGAGGGCGGCGAAGTCGTTGATCTGCTCGCCTTTTGAACCGCGAGTGGCAGCGCCGATGGGGAAGACGCGGACGGATGCACTGCGATCCGGTGAGAGCATCCAGCGGGTGATCTCGGGAGAGTCGTTGACCGGAATGGTGTTGGGCATGGCGGCTACGGCTGTGAATCCGCCGGCTGCGGCTGCTGCTGTTCCGGTGGCGATGGTTTCTTTGTGAGCCTGACCGGGCTCGCGCAAGTGGACATGGATATCGATCAGGCCGGGGGCGACGGTGAGACCGGTGGCGTCAAGGATCTGGACGTCGGGGCCTGTATTGCCATTGACTTTGATTTTGCCGGGGCCGGCGATCTCGGCGACACTGCCGTCTTTGAGCAGGATGTCTTTGGGGGCGTCGACGCCGGCGGCGGGATCGATGAGGTGTCCGCCTTTAATTACGAGTGTTGTCATACTTTGACTCCGAACTGTGTCACCCCATGCGAGTGAAGCAATTGTCGAATGTCATCGCTAGGCGATGACGTGAGTTGTGTTACCAAACAACATCGAACTTTGCAGCCTTCCAGATTCCATTTGCCTTCTCGACTTCGATCAAACCTTCGCTATCGTACGCCGGGATAGCCCCTGGGCTGTTCTTGTCGAGTTTGTAGTAGAGAGTGACCCGGTTTGACTGGTTTTCGCGAAAGTTGAGTTTCCATTGAAGAGAGCGCAACTTCGCCTGTGATGCGTCGGAGGCCAACTCCGGAGTTGAGTAGCTGGATCTTCTTCCTTCCCGAAGATCCAGTAGAAAACCGTCTGCGGCTCGTTCGGGAGCGCGGTTGCGAAAAGGGTTGAGAACGGCGAATGCCTCAACTCGGTCGGACCAGTCGGTGCACGCGCAGTCCGAGTGGATATAGAAGAGCACCGGTTGGGTGAACCGGTAAACAACGAGCACTCCGAGAAGGCCTGCACAACAGGCGAGGAGGACTCGATGTAGTTTTGCAGGTCGAGACACGCAAGCACCGTCCTCACTGTCAACCGATTGTCGATTTCGCTGTAAGCGCACGTTCTACCACAGCCATGCGGATGGCTACACCGTGGCGGACTTGTTCGAGGATGGCGGATTGAGGGCCGTCGGCGACGCCGGCGGTGAGTTCGAGGCCGCGGATGATGGGGCCGGGGTGCATGACGAGCGCTTTGGGCGCGTGAGCGGCGAGACGCTGGCCTGTGAGCTGGTAGGCATCTTTGTACTGGGCGAGATCGATTTGCTGTCCGGCGAGGCGTTCGGCCTGGATGCGGAGCATCATGACGACCTGCGACTGGCGGAGTGCGGCTTCGAAGTCGCGCTCTACGATAATGCCGGGGCCGGCGTTAGCGGCGGAGTCGGGTAGGAGTTGGGTCGGTCCGCAGAGGATGACGTGGGCGCCGAGGCGCGGGAGCAGAAGCATGTTGGAGCGGGCGACGCGACTGTGGAGGATGTCGCCGACGATGGTGACGGTGACGCCTTCGAGGGTGGAGGGGGATACTGCGGATCCTTCGACTGCGCTCGCTCGGCGAGCTCCGCTCAGGATGACAGTCTGTTTTGTTTCAGCGAAAGCTTCGCTCGGAATGACAGTCGATTTCCGATCGCTCAGGATGACAGCCTTGGAAGAGGGATCGAGATGAGTGAGGATCGTTCGGAGGTCGAGGAGGGCTTGCGTGGGATGTTCGTGCATGCCGTCGCCGGCGTTGAGGATGGGGAGACGGGTTTCCTGTTCCAGGAGCCAGGGGGCGCCGGAGGAGTTGTGGCGGATGATGATGGCTTCGGCTCCGAGAGCGCGGAGGGTGAGGCCGGTATCCTTCAGCGTCTCGCCTTTTTCAATGCTCGAGGAAAGGCTGGAGACGAGGGTGGTGTCAGCACCGAGGCTTTTTGCGGCTAGCTCGAAGCTGGTACGGGTGCGTGTGGAGGACTCGTAGAAGAGCAGGGCGATGCGGCGCTTGAGAAGGATGCGGTCGCGTGTGAGCGGGTCCTGATTTTCGAGGGCGGTGGCTCGCGCCAGCAGTTGGCCGATTGCGGGAAGGTCGAGGTCCATCACCGAGAGCAGCGAGCCGGGATTGTATGGGAATGGGGAGGCAGGAGGTTTAGGTGTCTGGAGTTGCCGGCGGGCCGGAGGCGTTGCGGTGGCATTCATGGTTAGCTCTCAGCTTTCAGCTCTCAGCCATCAGGTCTCAGCTTTTACCCCCTGGTGCTGAAGGCTGAAAGCTCAGAGCTGAAGACTGTCTTCTAGTCCACCCGCTCGACGAGGAGTACCTGCTCGTCGTTGTCGACCTCGTGGAATTTGACTTCGATGATTTCGCGGCTGCTGGTGGGGATCTGGCGGCCGACGTAGGTAGCTTCAATGGGCAGTTCGCGATGACCGCGGTCGATGAGCACGGCGAGCTGAACGCGGCGTGGGCGCCCGTGATCGAAGAGGGCATCGAGGGCAGCACGAATGGTGCGGCCAGTGTAGAGCACATCGTCGCAGAGGACGACATCGCGCCCTTCGACGTCGCAGCCGAGGGCGCCGGGGGTGACGACGGGGCGCACATCTGCGGTGGAGAGGTCGTCGCGATAGAACTGGATGTCCAGGGTGCCGGTCTCGACGGTGCGTTTTTCGATGGTCGAGATGAGCTTTCCAAGCCGCTGGGCGAGAGGGACTCCGCGGCGCTTGATGCCGATCAGGGTCAGGTCTTCGCTGCCGTTGCTCTTCTCGACGATTTCGTGGGCGAGCCGCACCAGGGTGCGCTCAATCTCAGAGGCGGACATCAGCCTGCCCTTGACGCGCAAGGCCGTAGTCGTTGTTTGTTCGCTCATAGGCTCTCTGCCGGATGATAGAAGGCTGCGGCGGGAGGGGGCAAGCTGTGGAGAAAAGCGAGTTACCAGTTACCAGTTAATTGCAGAGGCGCGTAGACCCGATGCGCTGAGAGAGCAAAATAATCTCCTAACCGCGAATGGAAACCTCCTGTCAAAGGGGCTGAATGCAGGGAAATGACCACTCGATAGTCCGGGCGGTGCTGGCCGGGGACAAAGAAGCGTATGGGGCGCTGGTACGCGCGCATAGTGCGGCTGTGTTTCGGGTGGCGTTTCGGATCGCCGGCAATGAGGCCGATGCGGAGGAGATTGTGCAGGAGGCGTTTTTGCGCGCCTATCAGCGGCTGGAGAAGTTTGAGCAGCGTTCGACGTTTGGGACGTGGGTCTATCGGATCGCTGTCAATTGCGCGCTGAACCGTGTTGGGCAGCCGGGGATCGAAGCTGACTACCGACACGGCGAAGAGAGCGATCCGGAGACGAAGACGGTGCAGGTAGCTGCGCAGGATGCAGATCCGGAGAGGGTGCTGCTGGGACGCGAGGTGAGCGCGGCACAGGAGCTGGCGATGCAGAGACTGACGGCGACGGAGAAATGCGCGTTTGTGCTGCGGCACCTGGAGGAGCGCTCAATGGGAGAGATTGCGGAGGTTCTGGGGGTAGCACCGAATGCGGCGAAACAGGCTGTGTTCAGGGCAGTACAGAAGTTGCGCCGGGAACTTGCGCCGCTGAGGGGGAATGCATGAAGCACCTGAGCGAAGACGAGCAGATGGAAATGTATTACGACGAGGGTTCGGAAGGGGCGAAAAAGCATTTGAAGGCGTGCCGGGAGTGCGCGGCAGAGTTTGCGAAGTTCAAGCGAAGCCTGGATGCGATCAAGCCTGAGGAAGTCCCGCAGAGAGGGCCGGAGTACGGAGACTTCGTGTGGCAAGCTCTGCGGCCGCAGCTAATTCCGTATGAGAAGAAGGCGGCCGGATGGCATGGCTGGGCCTGGTGGAAGACGGCAACTGCGGCGGCTGCATGCATGGCGCTATTGACGGCGGCGTTCATTGGCGGGCGCCTCTGGGAGCAAAGAAAGTCGAACGGGCCCGACGTTGCCGGCAACGTTGAAACGCAGCGGCGTGTGGTTGTGGTGGTGCTGACGGATCATCTGGATCGCACGGAGCGGCTCCTGGTGCAGCTCAACCATGCCGATCCGCAGGACAAGGCGGAGAACGCGCAGTTGCAGACGGAGGCGCGGGAACTGCTGGCGTCGAACCGGCTGTACCGGGTGAGCGCAAACAAGGAGGGGGATCCGGCGCTGGCTGGTGCGCTGGATCGGCTGGAGCGGGTGCTGGCGGAGATTGCGAATGATCCGCATTTGACGGCGGCGGATCTCGAGCGAGTGCGGAAGGACATGAATACCAGCGGAGTTCTTTTTGAAGTGCGGGTGTTGCGCGCGCGGAAACCAAATCAGGAAGGCGGGCCGACGTCCGCGAAGGGAGTTTCAATCTAATGAACGCGAAGAGATTGTTTGCACTTTTACTTGTGGCAGGACTGACGGCGGCGCCGTCGTGCTTGCGGGCTGAATATCCGAGCCCGATGCTGGTTTCGTTCGGCGGAGAAGGCGGAGGCGCGGCTGACGAAGCGAGCTTGTATGCGGATGGGACGCGGGCGATCAACGAGAGCCGCTGGTCCGAGGCGGCAGGGTTATTCGATCGTGTAGCGCAGTTGCATGGAGAGCACGCCGAGGGCGCGCTCTACTGGAAGGCGTATGCGGAAAACAAGGAAGGGCAGCCGGCGAATGCGCTGAGCACATGCGGGGAGCTGCGAAAGAAGTACCCGAAAAGCCATTGGGTTGACGAGTGCGGTGCATTGGAGATCGAGGTGCGGGGCAAGAGTGGGCATCCGGTGTCTCCGCAGGGCGAGCCTGACGAGAATCTGAAGCTGCTCGCGTTGAATGCGCTGATGCAGCAGGACCAGGGGCAGGCTGTTCCGATCCTGCAGAAGATACTGGCGGGCAACCAGTCGGATGAGCTGAAGAGCCGCGCGCTGTTTGTGCTGGCCGAGAGCCATTCGCCACAGGCGGACTCGCTGATCGGGCAGATTGCGCAAGGGCAGTCGGGGACGCCGCTGCAGATCAAGGCGATTCGGATGCTTGCAGTTGCGAAGGGCAAGAGCGCGAACGATACGCTGGCTTCGATTTACCAAAAGAGCAGCGATGCGCAGGTGAAGCGGGCGATTCTACAGTCCTACCTGATTACAGGCGATCCCTCGAAGTTGCTGGAAGCAGCGCGAGGCGAGAGCAATCCGGAGCTGGCGAGGACTGCGGTCCACACGCTTGGCGCAATGGGAGCAGCGTCGGATCTGCTGGCAATGTACCGAGCTTCTAACAACACGCAAACGAAGGAAGACATTATCAGTGCCCTGATTCCCTGCGGGCAAAAGGGCATAGGTCCGCTGTCGGATATCGCGAAGTCAGAGCAGGATCCGCAGCTGCGGCGCAAAGCAATACGCAACCTTGGGGTTGCGGGTGGGATGTCGGTGGCTCCGGCTCTTGTGGAGACGTATCAGAAGAACTCCGATGTGGAGACCAAGCGTGCGGCGGCCCAATCGCTTTTCCTCGCCAATGATGCGCCGGATCTGGTTACGCTGGCTCGCGGCGAGAAGGACACGAAGATGAAGGAGTACCTGGTGCAGCAGCTGAGCCTGATGCACAACGAGGAAGCCACGAAATACATGATGGAAATTCTGAACAAGTAGAGAGAGGTATCCCCATGACACGGATGTGGATGATTGTGGCAATAGCCGGAATGTCGATGTTCGCTTCGGCGCAGCAGCCAAAGGTGATCAACGCGCAGTTGCATACGGAGGCGGCGGGTGCAGGACTGCCTGCGGTTGTGGAGCAGTTGAATCACTCGGCAGGGCCGCAGTGGCTGGGTTATGCAGTGCCGGCGGTTCCCGGATCGCATTTCTCGATGTGTTCGAGCGATGAATCGATGAAGAACGATGGGTGCTGCGGTGTGTATCGACTAGAGGCAGAGAACAATAACTACCGTTCTTCCGATGGGGATCACGGAACGGAGACGAGCATCGAGATTCTTGCGCGAATCGACAAAGGTGCGATCGACAGGATTCGTTTTATCGGGACAAGTTGCCAGCTGGATGCGGGTGGGTTGCCGTTCACGTGGCTGACCGATGTGAAGGCGGATGACAGCGTGACGTGGCTGTCAGGCCTGGTGACGGGCGATGACAGGAGAGATGCGGATCAGTCGCTGGCGGCGATCGCGATGCACGAGACGCAGAAAGCGACGGCGGCGCTGGAGGGATTTGCTTCGTCTTCGAATCCGCTGTGGCTGCGGGAGAAGGGCGCCTTCTGGCTGGGCGCGGGGCGAGGTCACGAGGGGTACCTCGCCCTGAAGAAGATGGAAGGCGATGCGGATCCTGAGTTCCGGAAGAAGCTGGTTTTCGACTTGTTTGTGAGTAAGGATCCGGCCGCTATCGACGATGTGATTGGCATTGCGAAGCAGGACAAGGATGTCGGAGTTCGCGAGCAGGCAATCTTCTGGGTCGGACAGAAGGCGGGCAAGAAGGCAATAGCTATGCTGAAGGATACCGTTGAGAACGATCCAGAGGTGGGCGTGAAGAAGAAGGCGGTATTCGCTCTAAGCCAACTCCCAAAAGACGAGGCGGTGCCGGAGTTGCTACATGTTGCGCAGACCAACAACAGCCCGACAGTGCGCAAGGAAGCGATCTTCTGGCTGGGGCAGACGCACGATCCGCGGGCGCTGGACTACTTCGAGCAGATTCTGTCTAAGTAGGAATCAGATTTCGGGCCGGCGGCGACGACCAACCATGCGAGCGCCGACGGCTCCTCCCGCGACAGCAAAGAGCGTGAGGAGAGAGCAATACCAGGCCAGTCCGACGGTTTGGAATCCGGCTTCTCCTTCAGGAGAGAGCATCCATCTGCGTTGCGCTTCGGCCTGGGCAGCGTTGTAGGGAAGAGACATCTGAGCTTCGACTCGCTGGGTCTGCCGGTCCATCTCCGTCACTGCTTCTTTCCAGGCGGAGTCGATCTCGCCGCCCTGGTGACGAACGACGCGGGAGACGAAGAGGTCTGCGCCGCTAAGGCCAAAAGCCAGCCATCCAGCTACAAGTCCGGTAACGAGTCCCATGCGGGCGCCAGCGCCGATGGTGATCCATGCGGGACGCTGCCGGCGCATATATAGCAACACGGCCAAACCCGCTGCCGTGGACATCCAGAAGATGCCGAGGCCACGAAGTGGAGAGAACTGGGACGTGAGCATTCCGGCCGGGACGGCTAGGGTCAGGATCGCGCGAATCCCAGTCTTCCAGTCGATGGAGCTGGCGTCGCGGACGGCTTCTGGCCAGCGATCTGCGGCGGCTGGGATTGCACCTGGTTCGGCCTGGTAGACGAGCTGCGGGAGTCCGCACGACGGGCAATAAGTACTATCCGTCGGAACGGACTGGTGACATCGATTGCAGGTCGTCTCCATAGTTAAGAGCCTATCGCATCAGGGTCCATTGAATGAGACGTGGTCCACTGTGTACTAGAAGACCCTTTTCTCGCGAACGCGAGCGTGTTGTGGGCGCGGCAGATGAAGAGCCTTCAGCAGGCTCGCATAGTCTCGTGTCTTGCAAGCGCGGCAGCGGATCGGGTATTTGACTGCGAGCAGCTGGAGAAGATCGCGGAGCTGCAAATGCGCGCTGCGAAGGTCGGTAGATCCGCATTCCCGGCAAGACATGGATGACACGACAGCCTCCTGGATTCGACTTCAAGGGGAAGAGGCCCAGTCAGTTTGCCATCAAGAGCATTAAGCCTGAATGAAGATTCAGGCGAGCGCAGATTGCTCGATGACAAGCTGAATGAATTGTAACGAGAGCGGGGGTGCTGAGAACGGTTAGCCCTGTGATTGGAGGCTGGTGGAGGTCTTTGCCAGAAACCTGTCGACTGCCGATTCTGCTTCTTTGAGAACCTCGTCGAGGGTGAGATTTGTGGAGTCGAGGAGGAAGGCGTCGGTGGCGGGACGTAGAGGGGAGTCGGCACGGTTTCGGTCGCGTTCATCCCGGGCGCGAAGGTCGCGAATGACTTCTTCCGGCGGGGCGGAAGGCGTGCCCTTCTGGGCTGTTTGGTCGTAGCGGCGCATTCCCCGCACTTCGGGGGCGGCGTCGAGGAAGATTTTCACTTCGGCATCGGGAAAGACAACGGTGCCGATGTCACGGCCTTCCATGACAACTCCGCCTTTGGTAGCCATCTCCTGCTGGCGCTTGACCATGCTGGCTCGAACAGCGGGATGGATGCTGACGCGGGAGGCAGCGTCGGTGACGGTCTGATTGCGGATCTGGCCGGTGACGTCTTCGCTATCGAGGAGAACGCGGTTCTCGGTTTCGCCTGACTCGAGTTGAATGTCGGTTTCAGCGGCGAGCCGCTCGAGGGCAGATGCGTCGTTCACTGGCACTTCAGAACGCAGCGCCTTCAGAGCGAAGGCTCGGTACATGGCGCCTGTCTCAAGGTTGAGCAAGCCATAGTGACGGGCGAGATGGCGGGCAATGGTGCTCTTGCCTGCGCCAGCCGGCCCGTCAATCGCTACGACGAAGTTGCGCTTAGGTTTCTGCGCGGGTGACTCTTCCGGGCTCATCCGCGCTTTTTAGCTCCGGACCGGGAGGAGTTTCCAGGACGCGCACCATTCTTGGAGCGGTTATTGAAGAACCGTTTGCCGCTTCCGCTGGCGCGACCTGCCGCTGTCAAAGACGGGCGGCTCTTAGCTGCGGGCCGGGCGCTGCTGCGAGAAGAGGTAGCAGGCTTCGCCTTGGCGGTACCGGTGCGCTTCGTCCAGGACTGCGATGAGGACTTGGCCGGGCGATGCGAGCTGGTTCCGTTGCTGCTGGTGCGACCGTTGGAAGCCGATGCGTGGCCATTGCTGGAGTGCTTCCCGTTCTTGGTTCCATTCCAGCGGGATGACTCCCCAGTGGGCCGCGATCCGTTCTTCTTTCGAGCATCAGCGGCGTGCCGGGTGCCATGGCCGTTGGTGGAAGCGGTGCGGCTCGGCGATGCCGACTTGTGAGGCGCCGGTTTGTGCGAGGAAGGACGATTGTGGTGCGGACGCGCGATCTCGTGCTTGCTGTTCGTGACGGGGCGGCGAACCGGAGTCCTCGGTACATGATGGTTCGCAGGCTCAGGTTGCTGCTGGACCGGGGCGGGCGGGGCCGCAACGGGCTGAGTTGCGGGCGCTGGAGGCCGCGGCTGAAAAACCGCCGGCTGATGCGCAAACGGAACAACCGAGACAGCCGGGCTTGGAGCTTCGTCGTCGCGGTCGAACGAGCGGGTGAAGTAGGACGAAGCCGAGAGCGTGGAGTTCGCGAACAAGCTGGAGACGGGCTCGAACTCGGGCAATGTGCCGGCCACGTAGAAGTGAGGGGCGTGTCCGAGCGAGAGGGTATGCACCTGGCGAGTTGCGACCAGGCCGCGAATGACCTCGCGGATCTTGCTGCGGGCGGTGAGGGCGGCCAGGAAGAGCTCGACGTCTTCCATCGTTGCGGCGATTACGGCCTGCAGGTAGATGGAGGCAAGTACCGAAATTGCAGTGACCTGCGAGGTTGAAGCACCTTCAGCGATTGCCCGCTGGAAACGAGTGCGGAGCAACTGCCATTTAGCGGGCGTGCCTTTCGCTGCGATGACGGGGATGATGCGAAGCTGCTGCCAGAGTTCGGTAATGGCGCGAATGACCGCGGCTTCTGAAACTTCGCGGCCGAGAGCCTGCTTGAGCTGAGATACGTTGAGCTCGTTGGCCTCAAGCAGCTTGTAGACATGAACAGCAAGCTGAGAAACCTGACGCGACCCGGTCAGCTGGGGGCTGCGACGCCAGTCACGGTCTCCGCGAAGGGCGTAGACATAAGGAAGAACCCAGGCTGCGACGACGAAATCGGGTTGCTCGCCGGGCTGGCCCTGAAGGTTGAGGCGGACGGCAACTCCTTCATTTTCAAGCCGAATGAGCAGCTCTTCTGCATGTGCGATGGTCTTCGGATCAGGGGTGGCTTCGAGACGCCCAGCGATTGCTTCAACAAAGGACGGGGCCACAGAAGTGGAGAATTGCCTTCTGGGAAGAAAAAGACATAGCCCGGTCTCTTCGATCCAGGTGCGGGCGTCTTCCAGAGTAAGAGTTCCAAGGCCGTTTTGGCGCATTCTTTCGGCGCGCGCTTGTGCTAATTGCTCGGATGTCAAAGAAAAACCTCACTTCCGGGTTGGCGCAACCGCAACGTTAGTGAGCTTTTACGCCCGGCAGCTCTCATGCCTTGGCAGAAAGCTACCCCCAAGTTTTTATCTTAAATGCGATTTAAATTCGATGGAAGGCCCGCTGGATGTCCTTCCAGGAGTACAGCAGAGCTATCGGCCGACCGTGGGGGCAACTCGTTGGATGCTCGGTCTTTGCAAGTTCCAACAATAGCCATTCCATTCGTTTTGGGTCAAGTGGGGTATTGATCTTGATGGCCGAATGGCAGGCGAGGGAGGCGGCAATCCGGGTGCGGAGAGCGGTAAGGTCTTCATTTAGCGAGGGTTCGTTAGAGGCTTCAGTTGACTGCTCGATGACCTCGTGCAGCATGCGCTCCAGGGAGGCACCTTCGAGGCCGACGGGGGCAGCCTTGACGGCAAGGGTCTGAGGGCCGAAGGGCTCGACTTCAAAGCCATTGCGCTCAAGTTCATCGGCAATCTGAGCAAAGATCACCATCTGCCATGGCTTGAGCTCGACCAGGAGCGGCATGAGAAGGCGCTGGCGCTGCACGTGCTCGACGCGCCGGTCGCGCAGGATCTTCTCGAAAAGCACCCGCTCATGTGCGACGTGCTGGTCGATGATCCAAAGGCCATCTTCGCCGGCAGCCAGGATGAAGGAGTCGCGGAGCTGACCCATGGGGCGGAGTGAGCCGAGACGGTTGAGGGTGGTGGCGGCCTGCTCGGCTTCGATCTGGGCGGCAGCCTCGGAGGGTGGAGGCAGGGTGTCGAGTGCGTCAGACGAGCAGCTCAGGTGGGCCGGGAGGGGCGGCTCCATGAGGGCTGCGGCCGCCTGGCGGAGCGATTCCTGTTCGAAATGAACGGCGACGTCGCGCTCGCCGAACGGGAGTTTTCCGGGGACGGGGGTGAGCGGCTTTGAGGTGAGCCGGAAGGGTTCAGCGGCGGCGCTGGGCGGCTGGTCGGGAGTGTCTTCTGCGGAGGACTGATCGGGCGAGCCAGGGAGACGCGATCCGGGAACGGGGATGAGGGAGGGAGTAGCGGCGGGAGAGGATTCAAGCGCGGCTTTGAATCCGGCAACGGGACGGGCGGCGATGAGCGCGTTGCGGAGGCTGTCGCGAACGAAGTCGTGAATGAGGGATTGCTGGCGGAAACGAACCTCGGTCTTTGCGGGATGAACGTTGACGTCGACTTCCTCGGGCGGCATTTCGAGGAAGAGGAGCACGACCGGGTAGCTGGTTGGCGGGATGATGTTGCGGTAGGCCTCGCTGATGGCGTGAAGGAGAAGGCGATCGCGGATGAGGCGTTTGTTGACGAAGATGTAGATCGAGTTGCGATTGAGCTTCTGGAGTTCAGGCTTGGAGTAGAAACCGGAAAGCCGGAACGAACCGGGAATGCGGGGAGGTTCGTCAGGATCCCGCTTCCAGGGTGGAGGCTCGGGGAGTCCGGAGCGATCGAGTTGGGTCTCGGCGGCGACGGGAAGAAGTTGAGCGAGAGTGTCTTTGCCGAAGATCTGGTAGATACGCTCGGCCGGCCGGCTTACAGGGGGAGCGCTGACGAGAGAATGCGAGGCGGAGAGCAGTTCGAAGTGCTTCTCAGGATGAGCGAGCGCGTAGTGCGTGACAAGAGCGGTGACGTGCGAAAGCTCGGTCGATTCAGCGCGAAGAAATTTGCGGCGTGCGGGGGTGTTGAAGAAGAGGTCGGAGACGGAGATGGTTGTGCCGCGGGGAAGAGCGGCGTCATCGACGTGATGAATTTTGCCGCCAGCGATTTCGAGATGCGTGCCGGAGGGTTCGTCGCCGGTTGCGGTGTCGAGCGAGACGCGGGCGACGGAGGCGATGGAGGGTAGCGCTTCTCCGCGGAATCCTAAAGTCGCGATGGAGAGTAGTTCGTCGGCTGTGCGGAGCTTGGACGTTGCATGCCGCTCGAAGGCGAGAAGCGCGTCGTCGCGATTCATACCGTGGCCATCGTCGGAGATGCGAATGAGTTTGCGGCCACCCGCTTCGACTTCAATGCGAATGCGATTTGCGCCAGCGTCGAGGGAGTTTTCGAGGAGTTCTTTTACGACGGATGCGGGGCGATCGACAACCTCACCGGCAGCGATTTGATTGGCTACCTGGTCAGAAAGTACACGGATTCGCCCCATGGGGAAAGCCTAACAGGGGGCAGGGATCAGGGGTCAGAGGTCGGCGAGGGACAGGTAGTGGATATCGCGGGCGATTTGCAGTCGAGTAATGGGTGAACGATGGTTTGCTCACCGATTCGGATCGGTCAGTTTGATTGCGGCGCCGTGTTGGATTCCTTCTGCATCTGCTGGAGGCAGACAAGAGCGCGATCGCCATCGGAACCTTTGAGGGGCACCAAGTTGAAAAACGCGAGACAGACATTCGCAAGAACAAACTTCGGCGAGTGTCCCCAGAAGAGCAGGATTAATGCAACGTTCGTGAGTGGGCCAGCCAACGAGATGAGCAGGTTCTTCGAAGGCGAACCAGCTTCGCGAACGATGTACATGCCCTTCATGCAAAGGCCGACGGTCTTGACCTTGATGCCAAGCATGAGTGAGGTGACGAGATGACCGAATTCGTGAAGCACCATTGCGGTCAGGCCTAGAAATAATGTTCCAGCCAGGGAGAAGAGCCAGTGGGTCAATAGATAGTGCATTTTTTATAAGCTCCCTTACACTCCCTTGAGATGTGGACTGCCCATCTCGGGATGTACATGATTGGACTCGACGTAGCGATGTTTGAACGAAGATATTCTGGTAACCATGCTTGATGGGTACGCGCGTAGATGTGAGTTGATTACCGCATCCGTGTAATCTTCGGCGCAAAGGCAGTGCATGAATCCATACATGTGAGGAATGCATCGGCGTGCCCACCTGAGTTTCTTTCCGAGATCATCTTCGTGCGATTGAGAATCTCAGCAGATCCAAATGCCACCAGGGATCACGAGCGCTGCAAAAATCCCGATCACATCCAGAGCGAAGGAGACAAGGATGCCGAGTGTGATGATCTTCCTTCGCGTCCCAGAGGAGAAAGGAAATTCGCGATACATCCACCAGAGTAGGAATCGCCATTCAAGGATGCGGATGGGAACGAGTAGTGCTAAAAAGATCAGCGTCGTTGTTTGGTTGCTGGGGAGGCGATCGAGCAGGCCGGAGAAGATAGACAGGCCTGCGACCGATCCCACCAGAACGCCGATGACTGTGCGAGCGGCTCCGGCTTGAAACGCTGACGGAGGATCAGCGAATGCAGTTGAGTCTGCAAAGTGGACGGATGAATAGTCTGATACAGAGGCCGAAGCAATCGCGCGAGGTTCAATCACCCATCTACAAAACGCGGTGTGACCGATGAACTTTGCAATGGCGAAGTAGGCGAAACCGCCTAGGGCCGGTCCGGCGGGAATGTGGCTGCGATGATACGAGAAGATGATCGCGGCCAGAAAATGAAAACGCCGCGCGAGGCGGCGTTTTTTGTGTGCGATGAGGGCGCACTAGATGCCGACGCCAAATTCAGTGGACTGCTGGTTGCCGGCGCTCGAATAGAAATCGTAGGGCGTGCGGCGATTGAACTTGTAGCGCTGACGAAGTTCGCGGCCGACGAAGAGACCAATTGCAGCGACAGCCATGCCGACAGAAAACCAGCCGATTACTTTCAGTGTTCTGCTCTCGTCCTGCTCGTCGAGAAGCGTGATGGGGGCGGTGTTGGCGGACATGGTTGCTTGGTCTCCTTAATCCTTGATCGATGATAGCCCAACTGTATTTCGACGTATCCCACGCCCGTCAGGTGAGACTACAACTTCTGTGAGATGCGTCCTGTTTTGATAACTATGCCTGAATTGGAACACAGATGTCAGTGTGCCTCAGTGATTTGAGACAGCCATGAACGTTTGGTTACATCCGGCAGAAAACTTGCGCGGATCGAGTTCGCTGCAAGTTGTCGCAGTTCGGCGCGCGAAAATCCCTGTTCGGAGTGAGCAAGCGCATATTCGCCGGCGAGGTCGGAGCCGAAAAATGCGGGGTCGTCAGAGTTAATTGTGACGAGCAGACCAGCGTCGAAGTATTGCCGGAGGGGGTGTTCGCGAAACGATGGGCATACGCCGGTGCGGACGTTTGAGGTGGGATTGAGCTCGAGACAAATGTTTTGCGCCTTGAGATGTTCAATCAACTTTGGATCTCTGATGGTCGACAGGGCGTGGCCAAGACGTTCAGAGCCGATGGAGAGCGCTTCCCATATGGCTTCTGGTCCGGTGGTTTCGCCAGCATGGTTGGTGAGACGAAGACCGGCTTCGCGGGCGCGAGCGTACATATCGCGAAACGGTTCCGATCCGCAGCGACGTTCGTCGCCGCCGAGGCCGATGCCGATTACGGACGGATGCGAAGCGTGAAGTTCGGCGGCTTTGCGGAAGACCTTCTCGGCTTCATCGAGAGGGAAGTGGCGGACTGCGTCGAGGATCCAATAGAGGGTGAGGCCGAGTTCGTTTTCGGCTCGTAGTCGGGCGCGCTCGAGTCCGGCGAAGATGGGGTCGAAGCAGTCGGGGTCGGGATTGCGCCAGTGATAGATGACTCCGACGGAGATGTAGACCTCGGCGTGTACGACGCCCTGCTCGGCGAGATGCTGCGACATGCGCCACGCGGCGAGTTCATAGTCCCCGGGAGTGATGAGCCGCTCGGAGACTGCCTTGAAGGCGAGGAGGAAGCCTGTGAAGTCGGTGAAGTGATAGAGGGCCTCGGCTTCCGGCAGCGTGATGGGTGTGGCGTCGTGACGCTGGCTCAACTCGACGAGCGTGGCGGGTGTGACTGTGCCTTCGAGGTGAAGATGGAGTTCCGCCTTGGGGAGACGGCGAATGAAGGAGTGGATGTCGGACACTCTTAGAGTTTAGTTGGTGAAACTTGTCGAAATCCCCGGTCCCCAAATGCAAGGGACACTTCGACTTTGCTCAGTGCAGGCTCTGGGGCACCCGGCTCTGGGGCACCCACTTATATCCGCTCATCGCGAAACTGCCGCGATGAACGGGGCACAGCAGATTGCGCGGTCATCCCACATCCCAGATGCGAGACTCTTCGGCTTTGCTCAGGGCAGGCAGTGGGGAGCCGGCGATGAATCCCAGGTCTGAGAATCCAGACCTGGGGCACCCGCTTACTTGCGCTGCGCTCTGGTGATGGTGATGCCGAGGCGGGAGAAGGGCGCGAGGGTTTTCGATTTCACCTGGTCGGAGACGATCATGCCGGTGACGGCGGAAAGAGGCGCGATGACGTAAGGGGAGACGGCGTTCAATTTTTCTGAAGACGCGAGGACGATGGTTTCGGCGGCGCTTGCGGAGAGGGCGCGCTTGACGTGGGCTTCTTCGAAGTCGCCGGTGGTGAGACCGGCTTCGGCTTGGATTCCGGTGACGCCCATGAAGTAGGTGTCAGCGCGAATTTTGCTGATGTTCTCGATTGCGGGCGCACCGACGGCGACGACGGAGTGCTTGAAGAGCTTGCCGCCGATGAGGATGACTTCGACGGTAGGGTGTTCGACGAGTTCGACGGCGATGGTGGGGCTGTGGGTGACGACGGTAGCGCGGAGTTCGGATGGAAGATGGCGCGCGATCTGAACGGCGGTTGTGCCGCCATCGAGGATGACGACCTGGCCTCGACGGATCATCGCTGCGGCGGCTCGGCCAATGATTTTCTTCTCGTCGGTTGCGACATTGAGTCGGGCGGCGAAGTTCCCCATCGCGGGTGAGGAAGGCATTGCGCCGCCGTGTACGCGCTGAAGGAGGCCTTCGGCGGCGAGCTCGCGCAGGTCGCGGCGGATGGTGTCTTCAGAGATGTTGAGTTCGGCGCTCAGATCCTTGGCGATGATGGCGCCGGTTTTGCGGAGTGTATCGAGGATGTGTTTGCGGCGGTGGCTGGTGAGCACAGGTGTACTATCGCATAGTTTCCAACGGGTATGCACGAAAATGCACGAATTTGCATGTTTGTGCACGAATGAGATATTGTGGTAATTCGGAGGCCGTATGAACGAGAAGAAACCCCTCATTGTGCTGGTGGCCGGGCCGTATCGGTCGGGAACGGACGGTGATCCCGCGAAGATTCGCCGGAATCTTCAGCGTCTGGAACGAAGTGCATTTGGCGTGTATCACGCAGGGCATATCCCGCTGATTGGCGAATGGGTCGCATTGCCGCTGGCTGCACAGGCAGGGTCGAGCGAGGTGGGGGATGCGATCTCGGAGCAGTATCTCTATCCGGTGGCGGGAAGGCTGCTGGCGAGGTGCGATGCGGTGCTTCGGATCGAAGGCGCTTCGAAGGGCGCGGATGAGGATGTGCGGATCGCTCGGGAGCGGGGATTGCCGGTGTACTTCAGCTTGCAGGATGTGCCGGCGGCGGGGGTGAACGTCTAGGCAGTTATCGCATGCCGGCGAATTCGCTGCGGTGGCGGCTGTAGAAGAAGTAGATGAGCAGGCCGGTGAAGAGCCAGATGAAGAAGGCAGTCCAGGTGAGGACTTCGAGGCCCATCATGAGGACGATGCAGAAGATGATGCTGAGGACCGGGAATACTGGTCCGAAGGGAGCGCGGAAGGCGCGCGGTCGCGCGGGCTCGCGGTAGCGCAGGATCATCACAGCGATGGAGACGAGCACGAAGGCGAAGAGCGTGCCGATGTTGGAGAGATTGGAGACGGTTCCGATGTCGAGGAGGCCGGCAGGGACGCCGACGACGAATCCGGCGACCCATGTGGCGACGGCGGGCGTGCGGAACTGGGCGTGAATCTTGCCGAAGACTTTGGGCAGCAGTCCATCGCGGGACATGGCGAACCAGACGCGCGCCTGTCCGAGCTGGAAGACGAGGATGGACGAGATCATGCCGAGCATGGCGCCAATGAGCACGATGAGCTCGACCCAGCGAAGCGGCGCTCCACCGGGCTGGGTGGAGAGGTGCTTGAGAGCGTTCACGACAGGAGCGGCGTCGCCCATGATGGAGTTCCATGGAACGATGCCGCTGAGAGCGATGGCGACTCCGCCATAGAGAAGAGTGCAGGCGACGAGGGTGGCGAGGATGCCGATGGGCAGATCTCGCTGGGGCGTTTTGCATTCTTCGGCGGCGGTGGAGACGGAATCGAATCCGATATAGGTGAAGAAGATGATGGAGCCGCCGGAGAGCATGCCCGTCCAGCCATTGGGCATGAAGGGGTGCCAGTAGACCGGCTTGATGAAGCTGGCTGCGGCAAAGATGAAGGCGAGGATGGCGACGATCTTGATGAGAACGAGGATGTTGTTGGTACGGGCCGACTCGCGGATGCCACGGACGAGGATGACGGTGAGTACCATCACGACGAGGAAGGCCGGGATGTTGAAGCCGAAGTGCCAGCCGGGCTGGTAGAGGTCGTGTCCATTGAAGTCCTGGAGGCCGGTGGGCAGATAGGCGGGCGAGATCCATCGCAAGGGCGGGTGGATGCCGAACCACTCAAGGAGCGCTTCGATGTGCGCTGCGAAGCCGACGCTGACGCTCATGTTGGAGAAGGCGTATTCAAGGATGAGGTCCCAGCCGATGATCCAGGCGACCAGCTCGCCGAGGGTCGCATAAGTGTAGGTGTATGCCGAGCCGGCGATGGGGATCATTGAGGCGAGCTCGGCATAGCAGAGCCCGGTGAAGACGCAGACGATTGCGACGAGGACGAGCGAGAGGGCTAGTGCGGGGCCAGCGCCGGGACGTCCAGCCATGGCGGTGTGGGTGAGCAGGTAGTGAACCAGAGGCGTGCTGCTGATGGCCGGCGTGTCGAATTTCTGCCCGGCCATGGCGGTGCCGATGACCGTGAAGATGCCGGATCCGATGACGGCGCCGATGCCGAGAGCGGTGAGCGACCAGGGACCGAGAGACTTTTTCAGCGCATGTTCGGGATCTTCCGACTCGCTGATCAGCTTATCGATGGATTTGCAGGCAAACAGTTGATTGGGCAGGTTGGTTCTCCTGTGATCGCTGAAGGTCCCGGCGGTTGGGTGGAAGCCTTTTGGGGAAGTTTACATGGTGGACAAAGGCGTGGAACACAGGATGAGGGGTATCCGGAGCCCGGAAACGAAACCGGGCCGCCACCGACTGGTGTGCGACCCGGAATTCTGGCGATGACGCCTGCGGCTTAGCGCTTCGACTGGCCGCGTACCAGTTTCTTGACCTTCTTTTTGTTCGAGCCGCGCGGGGCGGTGCGCTTGGCTTTGGGGGCAGCCTTCTTGCGGGAGGCCCGCTTTACTTTCTTGCGTTCTGCCTTGTCTTCAATCTTCTTGGTGTTTGCCAATTCAAAAACCTCTTTCCATCAATCTGTTTGCGAGAAGTCGCGCGTCTTCAATGGTAACGGAATCGTGGGGCGAAGGAAAGCGAGGTTCGGTGAGGGTTGAAAGCCGAAACCCTTGCCGGCCGTTTGGCTAAGGGATGAACCGGGTGGGGATGCGGCGAGGCCAAGTTGCGACATTGATGTGGATTCGGCCGCATTGGCGCAGTAGGTTCAGGATATGCAATAGCTGGAAGGTGGAGCGACAACGAGCTTCTCGTGGTAATGCGGACCGTCAAGCGAAGTCGCTCACTGGTCACAGATGCATAGACTGTCGATGGATGTAAGGCTAGGCTGCGGCTCATGCGAAAACAAATGAAATCCCAATTGCAGCTTTTGCTCCGTTCGACGCTGGGAATGGCTCTCTGCGCTGTTGCGATTCCGGCGGTCAGTGAAAATGTGCCGACATTCCGGGGGAATCCGGAACACTCGGGGATCTATGATGCAGCCGGTGTTCCTGCGCTGAATGGCGTGAAGTGGACGTTCAAGGTGGCCGGTCGGCTGATTGCGTCACCGACGGTGGATGGATCGACGGTGTACATCGGAAGTACGGCGGGTGTCTTCTACGCGGTTGATCGGGAAACAGGAGGCGCCAAGTGGAAGTTTGCTGCGAAGGCGCGGGTGGCATCGACCGCTGCGGTGGCGAACGGGATGGTGTACTTCGGTGCCTACGATGGCAACTTCTATGCAGTCGATGCAGCGTCTGGATTATTGAAGTGGAAGTTTGCGACTGAGGGCGAACACCGGTATGCAGCGACACATCTGCACGGCTCACAGCCAGTGAAGGAAGTGATGCCGGATGTGTTTGATTGCTACCTGTCGTCGCCGGTGGTTTGGAGTGGCGCGGTGTACTTCGGCAGCGGCGATGGAAATATCTATGCACTGGATGCGACGAGCGGCGCGCTGAAATGGAAATTTAAAGCCGGGGATGTGGTGCATGCTTCGCCTGCGATTGCCGACGGCAAGGTGTACATCGGAAGCTGGGACAGCAACTTCTATGCGCTCGATGCAGTAACGGGCAAGGAAGTATGGCGGTTCAAGACGGGTGAGGACCCGGACATTCACAACCAGGTTGGGATCCAGTCTTCGGCAGCAGTGGTGGATGGAGTTGTTTATTTCGGATGCCGCGATTCTCATCTGTACGCGCTGGATGCGAAGACCGGGGAGAAGAAATGGGCCTATGGGACGAAGGGCTCGTGGGTGATTGCATCGCCGGCGGTGCGTAATGGGAAAGTCTATTTCGCGACGTCGGATTCAGGGATGGTGTTCGCGCTGGATGCGAAGAATGGCGATGTGATTTTCTCGCTGAATCTGCAGCGGTGGCCTTCGTTTTCGTCTCCGGCAATTGCGGGTGATGTTCTGTATGAGGGATCGAGCTCGGGACGTTTGAATGCGGTGGATCTGGCAAATCGCAAGGTGGCCTGGAGCTTCGAGACGGACGCAGCGAAGAAGAACGGACCTGCCTATACGAAAGCGGATGGGTCGCCAAATTATGAGGCAGCATTCGATGGGGACTTTTACGACGACATGATTGTCGGCCATTACCGGATGATGGCGGTTGGTCCGATACTCTCGTCGCCGGTGGTGGTGGACAAGGTTGTCTATTTTGGCGGAACTGACGGAATCTTGTACGCGCTGGACTAGGGCGACGACAGGGTTCTGGGTGGAGTTCATTTTTCCGGCGAGTTACGTCGGCCTCAACCGGGAGTGGCGCAATGGCCACTCCCGCTTTTTCAGACGATGACGCTGAGCCGAGAGTAGGCTGAAGGCTTGGTAGATAATGTGGACGGCGCTGGCTGACAATTCAAAAAGAACAGCACAGCGGAAGAAGGACTTGTGATCTCAGTAAGAACACCAGCGAATGAGTGGACCGCGATCGAAGAAGATCGCGTGAAGACCTCGTGGCTGGGCAGGCTCACGATGCGCTGGTGGGGGCGGCTGCTGATTGCAGCCATCGGGTGGACAGGACTGGCCCTTATGTTCTCACTGCCGAACCTGATGACGGGAGGGTTCGACAAGGAATTCAAGATGTACTGCGCCCAATTCTGGGCGTGGGGTATGGTTACGCCGCTGATCATTGCATTCGATCGGCGACTGCCTTTCTCGGGCAAGCAACTCGGGATGCGAGTGCTGGCTCACCTCGCGGCGAGCCCGATCCTGACGCTGATCGGCTTCTACATCATGAAGGCTCTGCGGGTAAGTCTGGGAACAGATCCGCCGAGCTCGCTGTTTCCAAATCAGGTTTTCAGCATCATGGCTGTCGGCTGGCAGCTGTGGTTCTGGCTGATCTATTGGATCGTGGCTGGAGCCATCCAGGCCTATCGCTACTACGAGCGGTATATGAATACGGAGCTGCGACTCGAACGGCTGGAGCACAGTTTCAGCGAGGCGAGGCTGAATGCGCTGCGCATGCAGCTCGATCCGCATTTCTTGTTCAATGCGCTGAATACCATATCCTCCCATGTCGAGCGCGATCCGAAGCTGACGCGCCGCATGATCGAGCACCTTGGCGACCTGCTGCGGATGTCGCTCGAATCGAAGGACCGGCAGGAGGTCCCGCTGACGGAGGAGATTGCTTTCCTCGAACATTATCTAGAGATCCAGAAGATCCGGTTTGGCGACGCTTTGCGCGTGGTGATGGATGTCGCACCAGAGGTGAAGTATGCTGCGGTGCCGTCGATGTTCATTCAGCCTCTGGTTGAGAATGCGATCCGGCATGGGATTTCGAGGCGGGCTGCAGGGGGAACGATCGTCGTGCGCGCGAAGCCCCTGGGGGAGCGGCTGGAGATCCGCGTTCAGGACGATGGAGTGGGATTGCCGCTGGGCTGGAAGCTGGAGCAACAAGAAGGCCTGGGATTGTCCATAACAAGGCAGCGCATTGCGGGGCTTCATCCGAATGGGACAAGCCGCTTTGCGGTGAGGAATCGGATGGAAGGCGGCACCGAGGTAGAGGTGTCGCTGCCATTACGGCTGGTGGGAGACGAGAAGAGTGAACGCGCGTACGCTTGAGCCGATTCATGTGCTGGTGGCAGATGATGAACTGCCGGCGCGGCAGAGGCTTATCGATTTGTTGCGGCGGGATGAGCAGGTTGCTTCGGTGAGCGAGGCTGCGGATGGGGAGACCGCAGTCGAGATGATCCAGCGGGAAGAGCCGGACCTGGTGTTCCTGGATGTGCAGATGCCGGAGCTGGACGGGCTGGGCGTGATCGATGCGATTGGCGCGGCGGAAATGCCGCTGACGGTGTTTGTGACTGCCTACGATCAGCATGCGATCCGGGCGTTTGAGTCGAATGCGCTGGACTATCTATTGAAGCCTTTCAGCGATGAGCGCTTTGAAGCAACGATGGTGCGGGCGAAGGCGCGGCTGGATGAGCGCAGCATGAGGGAGTTCGGCCAGCGCGTCATGAAGATGGTGAGCGCCGCTCCATCGGCGCCGGAGAAGAGGCTGGACCGGCTGGTGGTGAAGGCGGGCGGAACTACGCGGTTCATTCGCGTCATCGATATCGATTGGATCGAGGCCGCCGGCGTATACGTCACGCTGCATGTCGGCGGGAAGGAACTGCTGTACCGAGCGGCGCTGAATGATCTGGCGGAGAAGCTCGATCCGCGGCGGTTTGTGCGGGTGCATAGGTCGGCGCTCATCAATATTGAGAGCGTGGTGCAGCTGGAGCCGATTTCGCACGGGGAGTTCGAGGCCGTGTTGAAGAACGGATCGCGAACGCGGGTGAGCCGGACCTATCGAGGGCAGTTGGAGAAGAGGCTGGGGCAGCCGCTGTAGGCTTCTCGCATGGCTAGGCAAGCTAAAACGGCAGCGGGGAAGAGGAATTGGGTCGACGGGTATGCTCTTACCGCTGTAGTTCTATTCGTCTGTCTGATCATCAGCTTCATCGCTTGCATAAACACACCGCCACATGAGTCGCTAGACCGATTTCTTCTGATATGTACTTTGGGCTTCTTCTTCAGTAGCAGTCTCTTCTTTGTTTTTTGGGCGCTCCGACACAATAAACGTGAGGCACTTGGGAAGCTGGGACACGAGCATCCTCCAGTCTTCAATCTCAACGAGGACTACCGAGCGAAGCACGACGTGAGCGATGTCATCCTCTACGCAATCATGGGCGGCGGCATGTTATTCGTCGCCGTCGAAATCGGGCCTAACGGACATTGGTTGATGGGGTCCGTATGCATGGCGATGGCGCTTTTCGGTTTTGTCATGCTCTATAAATCCCTGTTCTTTTCGGTTCTGTTTACCGACAAGCTGATGGTAGTGGCGCTGAAACCATTCATTAGTTATTCCGAGTCGTATGACTCTGTAACGGCGATCCACTTCATGCCGAACAATCGCAAGGTCATCTTTGCAGACGGGAAGAGCGTCAATCTAGGGTATGGTTTCGGGGATTCTCGGAGGATCGCGGCCATTCTGAAAAAGCGTGTCGATGTTTTACCTGAGGAGCGGTGGCATTGGCTTTAGAGCTCTGACACCAAATGCAAAAGGGACGGCTGATTGGCCGTCCCTTTTGGTGTTCCGGAAACTATTCAGCTTGAGGTTAGACTGGCTGAACGTTCTCTGCCTGCCAGCCCTTGGGTCCCTTGACCACGTTGAACTGAACGGCCTGGCCTTCCTGCAGCGAGCGGAAGCCCTGCGCCTGAATGGCGGTGTGGTGGACGAATACGTCCTCGCCGTTCTGACGGGTGATGAATCCAAAACCTTTTGCGTCGTTAAACCACTTCACTGTGCCCTGTTCCATGAGAGGGAAACTCCTATTTCTGATTTACCGCCGAATTGCAATTGGAAGTGTTGCTGTGGAGCGGTAACTCGGAACAGGCAAATACTTCTGAATCGAATTCTGGGATTGTCATGAGTGTAGCATGGGTGGGGAGAAAGCCGTGTCGCACGAGAGTAACCGCGTCCTTGTCATCAATCCCGGATCGACGTCTACGAAATTTGGCGTTTTTACCAAGGACGGGCCTGAGTGGGTGACGACGGTTCAGCACGGCGATGAGGAGATCGAGCAGTTTCGGGGCCGGTCGATGCTGGCGCGGACGGGATATCGGGCGGGAGTGATCGAGAAGGCCCTGGGAGCGGCGGGATACGACGCGAAGCAGTTCGCGGCTGTAGGCGGACGCGGCGGATTTTTGCCCCCAATGGCGTGCGGTACGTACCTGGTGGACGACGCGATTATCGAGGAACTGCGGGCAGCCCGGCGCGGGGAGCATGCGAGCAATCTGGGAGCGGTGCTGGCGCAGCGGTTCGCGCAGCAGGCGGGCGTGAATGCGTACATTGTCGATCCGGTGACGGTGGACGAGTGGCAAGATTGCGCGCGGCTGTCGGGATCTCCGCTGATCGAACGATGGTGCGTGGGGCATGCGCTGAATATCAAGGCGGTGGCGCGCAGGTTTGCGCGCGAGTCGGAGCGGGCCTATGCCGAACTGCGGTTGATTGTTGCGCACATGGGGAGCGGGATCACGGTTTCGGCGCACCGTGATGGCAGGATGGTCGACAACAACACGCCAGAGGAAGGGCCGTTTGGGCCAGACCGGACGGGGTCGCTACCGGTTCGCGAATTGATCAAAGTTTGCATGACGGGCGAGCACACGCAGCGGCAACTCGACCGGATGGTGTTCGGCGAGGGCGGGCTGTTTGCCTACCTGGGAACGCGCGATTTGAAAGAGATCGAGAGACGCATCGATTGCGGCGATGCGAAGGCAGCGGCAGTCTATGAGGCGATGATCTACCAGGTTGCGAAAGAGACGGGCGCGATGGCGGCGGTGCTGGAGGGTCGGGTGGATGCGGTGCTGCTGACGGGCGGCATGGCGCATTCGGAGCGCCTTGTTGTGAGGCTGCGGAAGTACATCGAGTGGATCGCGCCGATGACGGTGTATGCAGGTGAGGACGAACTGCAGTCGATTGCCGAAGGAGTGTTTCGCGTGCTCAGCGGTGAGGAGAAGGCGAAGCGGCTCGAAGAGCATCTGGCAGAAGAGAAGGGCCCAGATGCCCTGGTGATCGGGCTGGAGTAGTGCGTTCGGACCGCGCCTCTACTTCGAGAGCATGCGCAGGCTGGTCGAAATCGGAAGGCCGATCAGGAACATGTGAGCGAGCAGACCCTGAACGAGTCCGCGATAGGTGTAGGGGCCCATGGCGTGGTAGGCGCTCAGGGGCAGGATCACCAGGTTCATGAACAGAAAGAAGACGATCCCGAAGACGAGACCACAGACAAAGAAATGTTCGCGGAGGAATGGGAGCTTTTTGCCGGCAAGGCAATAGGCGGTCGCGGCGGAGAATGCGATCAGGTAGTGGATGGCAAGGCCGAGGATGTAGTGGGCGGCAGAAGGATGGCGGGCCGCAGCGCCGATGAGACCGCCGGCGATTCCCAGAGGCATCATGCGGCCGAAGGTGATGTAAGCCGAGGTCATATCGAGGAGGCCGGCGATGAATCCGCCGACAAGGATGGGAAGTCCGAGTGCGGAACGGGATACTCGCAGGGGAAGGGCGCTTGTTGTCATTGAATGACCTCAGGGAAGAGCAGTGCTTCTGTCACTCATGCTGAGGTCATAGCGGCAAGATGAAAAGCGGATTGGCGTGAAACGGACCTGCGGCGGACGAGGCGGTCTCTTCGCCCGTGAACGGGTCACACCTTCTGCAGGTTGGCGAACTTTTCCATAAGCTTTTTCATTCCGTGATGGGGGAAGAGCACGGTGAGCTTGGCTTCGTCACCTTCTCCTTCGCGCATGACCACGGTGCCTTCGCCGTATTTGCTGTGCCGGACGCGCTGGCCCTTTTTCAGACCGGCGGCGCCGGAGGATTCGGGGATGTCCATCTTCGGGCGGGAGGAGCGAGCGAAGGAGCCTGGCTTTACGCCGCGTCCGCCGAAGAAGCGGGCGATGTTATCTATTGATCCTTCATCTGAAGTTTGCGAGGGTTTGGTCTTGGATGCCTGGCTGTATGTGAAACGCGAGGAGTCCTGGTTCTCGTCTTCGTAGTTGTAGTGGCGGCTCTCGAACTCGTTGTACTGGCCCTGGCGGCGATTTGCGCTGTAGCCCCGGCCATTGCCGTAGGAGGGAACAGACCACGCGGGCGAGCGGCCGCCGAGGTTCTCGACGAGTTGGGTGGGGACTTCCTGAAGAAAGCGCGAAGGGATGCTCAGTTCGGGCGCGTCGTTGCCGTAGCGGCGGCGGTAATGAGCGCGGGTGAGGATGAGCGTGTCCATGGCGCGCGTCATGCCGACGTAGCAGAGGCGGCGCTCTTCTTCGAGTTCCTCCGGGTTGTTGAGCGTGCGCGAGTGGGGGAAGAGACCTTCTTCGAGTCCGGCGAGAAAGACGAGCGGGAACTCGAGACCCTTGGCGGCGTGGAGGGTCATGAGGGTGACGCGCGCGTTGGGATCGAACTGGTCGGTGTCGGAAGCGAGGGCGGCGTGATCGAGGAAGTCGGCGAGTGTTTCGCCGCGGACTTCGGCGTCGTGGGCGGCGTTGGCGAGTTCTTTCAAGTTTTCAATGCGGCTGAAGGACTCGGGGGACGCTTCGGACTCGAGAGCCTTGATGTAGCCGGAGCGATCGATGATGAAGCGGATCAGCTCAGGAAGGGTGGCGGGGTCGCCGGGTTTTCGGAAGGGTTCTTTGTTGTTGGACAGGAAGTCGTTTGAGTCCGACACTTCTTTCCCAGGTCTCTCCTGGGAGACCTGGGGCACCCGACTCTGGGAGAGAGGAGAGACTTTGGATACCCGCGTTGAGGCCTGCGATTCCTTCGGCATTTTCAGGAAGGGGCGAACGGGCTTCTCGGCGAAGGGCGAGAAGTGGCTGGGGTCGAGTAGAGAGATCTGGGCTTCGTTGTTGCCGAAGCTGAACTCGGCGGCAGCGTCGAGGGCGTCGGCGACTTCGTGCTGCTCTTCTTCGCTCGGCTCGGCCGCACCGAAGCTGAAGTCGGTGTCGGCGTCTTCGGAACCGACGTCGGCGGAAAGTTTGCCGGCGAAGTCGGGGTCCATCATGGCTTGCGCGTCGAGGATGAGCTGACGGAAGGAGCCGAGCGCCATCCCGGCGCGGCTGGAGATGAGGTTCTGCTCGATGGCGATCTTCATCGCATCCCAGGTGGACTGGCCGGTTTCAAGCGCGAGCCGTTCGAGCGTAGCGAGAGTGGTGGCGCCGATGCCGCGAGCGGGAGTATTGATGACGCGGTTGAGCGCCATGGAGTCGTGCGGGTTGCGGACGAGGCGGAGATAGCTGAGGAGGTCCTTGATTTCGGCGCGCTCGTAGAAGCTGAAGCCGCCGACCATGGAGTAGCTGATGCCATAGCGCCGGAGAGCTTCTTCAACGAGACGCGATTGCGAGTTGGTGCGATAGAGGACGGCGGCCCTTGCGGGCTCTTGTGCTTCAGACGAGTCTCCTTGCCGGAAGAAGGCCTGGATGCGGTCGGCGATGAAGAGAGCTTCGTTTTCGCCATCGGGCGCCTCGTAGTATCCGACGAGCGAGCCGCCCTGACGATCGGTCCAGAGCTTTTTGCCTTTGCGGCGCAGGTTGTTGGAGACGACGGCGCCGGCTGCTTCGAGAATGACCTGCGTAGAGCGGTAGTTCTGTTCGAGGCGAACGATCTTGGCATTCGGGAAGTCCTGCTCGAACTCGAGGATGTTGCGGATGTCGGCGCCTCGCCAGGAGTAGATGCTCTGATCTTCGTCGCCGACGGCGCAGACATTTTTATGTTCGCCCGCAAGGAGCTTCATCAGTTCGTACTGAGGGCGGTTGGTGTCCTGGTATTCGTCGACAAGTACGTAGCGGTATTTGCGCTGGTAGTAGGCGCGGGTTGGTTCGGAGACTTTGAGGAGGCGAACGGCTTCGAGGAGAAGATCGTCGAAGTCCATCGCGTTATTTTTGCGGAGCTCGTCTTTGTAGCTCTTGTAGATGTGGGCGATGCGCTCGCTGTCGGGATCCTTGGAACCGAGGTAGTAGTCCTGCGGATCGACCATGTGGTTCTTCGCCCAGGAGATGCGGCTGAGAACGGTGCGCGGGGTTAGCTGCTTCGTGTCGAGGCCCATGCGGCGCATGACCTGCTTGACGATGTTCTGCTGGTCGCTCTCGTCGAAGATGGCGAAGGATCTGGTGAGGCCCTGATTGTTGACGCGGAGAGCTTCGATATCGCGTCGAAGCATGCGGACGCAAAGGGAGTGAAATGTGGCGAGGAGCGGCTTGCTCAGCGAGGAGTGACCGAGATGTTTTTCGACGCGCTCGGCCATTTCGGCGGCGGCTTTGTTGGTAAACGTGACGGCGAGAATGGAATCCGGAGCGACGCCTTTCTCCTGTATGAGCCAGGCGATGCGACTGGTGATGACGCGCGTTTTGCCGGAGCCGGCGCCCGCGAGAATGAGGAGAGGGCCTTCCGTGGTCTCGACGGCCGCGCGTTGTTCTGGATTGAGTTTTGCGATGAGCGACTGCGACAAGGTGTGGCGTCCGGAGGGAAGGATCCTTCTCCTAGTTTACCTTTCCGGCGATGTTCGTGCTTGAGGGCGGGATCTGAAGGACTTCGCGATGACGGAGTTGTTGCAAAGACGCTGGGGGCTGACAGAAGAGCTTCCATTTTGGTTCAAGATTGCTGAAGGAAATCCGCTGTGACCCTCGACATAGTCGGCGATACGTGCAAGCGCTACTCTCTGGTGTTGTATTCGAGAAATTTTTGACCTTGCGCCCGATGTAGCCCAGCAGACCCCTATGCGCGACCACCCCGGTGCAGGGGGAGTGGGTCATGGGTTTACGTGCTGGTTCTTTCTGCTTCGGGCTTGTAATTCTCTGGTCAGCGTCTCTCTCCTCTCTCGCTTCGCCGACGAACAGTAAATTGCTCTGGCTGGTTCCGCCGGGTGCGCAGATCGTGTCGGGTTTTGAGAACTATCATGAGGAGCATCACCACGGTCAGCTGTTGCTGACAACGCGCAACAACCGGCTGGACCTGGCTGACTGGCAGGCGATCGCGGGAGTTGATCACGCGCGGGTCATCGAAGAGGTCATTCAGGTTGCATCGTCGCCGGTCGGCGGCCTTCTGCACGAACATCTGCTGCTGGTGGCGGGACGATTCGATCAAGATGCGATCTTCCGGTCACTCCATGCTCAAGGCGCACAAGAAATGCAGTATGAAGGCCAGAGAGTAATTCTGGTAGAGCCGTTCTCGCGCGAGAAGGGGTTGATGGGAACGCGATGGCTGATTCTTATCGATCGGCAGCTGGCAATGCTAGGAACTCCGTCGATCGTGAAAAGCGCTCTCTTTCGCTATCTCAATCACGCGGACGTCGACATGGTCATTCGCGAGCGCCTCAGCCAACTGCCGTTGGATGTGAATTCCTGGAATGTTCTCAGTTCTCTTCCCAAGGCGAGGACGGAATACACGGCTCAACAGTCAACGAATCCGTGGGCGAGATTCTTCGAGGGCGCGGATGTATTGATGGTGGGAGCGAGGTTTGGCTCGAAAATTCGCGTACACTTCGCGCTTCATGCGAATGCGGATCGAGGAAGAGAGTTTCTCGAACAGAAGAGCATGTCTTTCGCGGAAGTGTTCTCAGCTGGCACTCAGCTTTCGCGTCCGCTCAGGCCGCGTGATGTTGGACTGAGGTCAGGGTCGGTGCATGGCGCGGTCCAGTTATCGAAAAAGCAGTTCGATGCGTGGAGCGACTGGACAAATAATTTCGGGCATGTGCCGGCTGTTCCGGAAAGGACCGTTTCCACGGGGCAGTAGAAGTTCTATTCGAGGGTCACAGAACTTGTTGATGTAGGGGCTGAAGCCCGAATTTATTCTTGAGCCTTCATGGCCCGGCTGAAGCCGTGCCCTTGTTACAAACCTTTTCACAATCAAGCTTTTTGATTGGGCAGATTCTCAGCGAAGCATGAGCGGTATTCTGGGTTCACGATGACAGTGAAGAGAGTGGCCGTGTATTGCGGGTCGGCGAATGGCTGCGATCCGGCGTTTCTGGAAGAAGCGAGACAGTTAGGTCGCGCGATTGCTGAGGCTGGTTTTGGTCTTGTGTATGGCGGCGCAAGTGTGGGGTTGATGGGAGCTGTGGCAGACGCTGCTCTGTCAGGCGGCGCTGAGGTGATTGGGGTGCTGCCGGAGATTCTGTCGGGCAGCGAGATTGCGCATGGCGGTCTGACGCGACTTGAATTCGTTGCGACGATGCACGAGCGCAAGGCGCGGATGGCGAAGCTGGCCGATGCGTTCCTGATGCTTCCGGGTGGGTACGGAACGCTGGACGAGATGATGGAGATCGTGACGTGGAAGCAGCTTCGGATGCATGCAAAGCCGTGCATCCTGATTAATACGTCGCGATACTGGGACGGGCTGATGGCGTTTCTGGATCGGGCGGTGGAGGCGGGGTTCTTGAAGGCGGAGAATCGCGAGTTGCTGGAAGTGGCGGGGACGGCAGAGGAAGCGGTGGGACGACTAGGGACCAGGGACTAGGGATTAGGGATTAGGGATTAGGGAACAGGGAACAGGGAGAGCACTCGATGCGGGGAGTGGCATGGGCGGCGGTGTTGGGTTGTTTCGGTTTGCTGCTGAGTGCGGCGGGCGGGCAGAGCGCGGAATCTCATGTCGCGCCGGGCAGAGATGATGCAGGGCCGCGGTCGGCGGAGTATGCGCGGGTGCAGGAGCGGCTGGCGCGGGGATGGAACACGTGGGACGTGCACAGCGTGGCGACGCAGGTGCTGCTGCCTGATGGGTTGGCGATTCATGTGGGGATGAAGCACAACTCTTCGCTCAATGGGGATGCGTGGCTGGGGGATGCGCTGATCGGGAGGCTGGATAAGGACGCGGAGAAGGTTACGCCAGGGCCGCATGCGTGGGATGGGTCGTACACCAGCGCGGACTATGAGTGGAAGGGGCACAAGTGGCGGGTTGAGAGCGCGCACGATGGCGAGGATCTGGTGATGCTGGTGTCGCCGCTGGAAAACAAGGCTGCGTTGCCGCCGACAGTGGTGTTCAGCGTGGGCATGTTGTGGGACCTCGCCAAAGGGGAGGTGGTCGCTGGCGGAAACGGGAGAATCCTGACGACGGGCGCGAGTGGAGCGATCGTCGTGGATTGCACTTGCGGCGAGGACACGCAGATGCCGGGCGTGGATATCCCGGTCGACACTCCGTATATCTCAGCAGATCTAGCGGGTCCGGTGGGCATCAGCACGCAGAAAGTGGATGTGGCACGCGGGACAGAGGTCAAGCCACGCACGCTGGAGCAGGTTAAAAACGTGATCACGCGGCAGCGCGATGCCTATGAAGTATCCATCGCGTCCGCTGGTAAGAACCGTCCAATTCTCGATGCGATTCAGACAACGCTGGGGTGGGACACGATCTATGAGCCGGAGAAAGGACGGGTGATTTCGCCGGTGTCGCGGGTGTGGTCGGTGGGATGGGGCGGTTATGTGCTCTTCGACTGGGATACTTTTTTCGCGGCAACGATGGCGTCGATCGGGGACAAGGACCTGGCATATGCCAACGCGCTGGAGACGCTGCGCGAGGAGACGCCGCAGGAATTTGTGCCGAACTATGCGCGGGCCGGGAACTGGAAGAGCACCGATCGATCGGAGCCGCCGGTGGGAGCGATCACGGTGCTGGGGCTCTACAGGAAGTTCCACGACCGGTGGTTCATCGAGGATGCGTATACGCCACTGTTGAGCTGGAATCGATGGTGGAATGAGCACCGGCAGTTGCGGGGTTTCATCGTGCTGGGAAGCGATCCGCAGAATGAGCCCGTGAACGCGGATGACGGCTCGCGGGGAACGTGGCAGGGTGCGGTGTACGAGTCGGGGCTGGATAACAGTCCGATGTATGACGGGACTTTCTATAACAAGCAAACGCATCTGCTGGAGTACGCAGATGTGGGGATGACGAGCCTGTACATCGCCGATTGCAATGCGCTGGCGGAGATTGCGGACGCGCTGGGGAAATCGGCCGAGGCGAAGGAGCTACGCGACCGGGCGGAACGGTACCGGGCGAAGCTTCAGACGCTGTGGGATGAGAAAGCCGGCATTTTCCTGAATAAGGATCTGCACACAGGCAAAGTGAACACGCGGCTTTCGCCGACGAACTTCTATCCCATGCTGGCGAAGGTGGCGACGCCGGAGCAGGCGCAGAGCATGATCAAGCACCTGCTCAATCGCGATGAGTTCTGGGGCGATTGGATTCTGCCGTCGATTGCACACAACGACCCGGCGTTCAAGGACCAGGAGTACTGGCGTGGGCGAATCTGGGGTCCGATGAACTACCTGGTGTATCTCGGGCTGGAGAACTATGGGGATGCCGAGGCAAGGAAGGCCTTCGCCGGAAAATCCTATGAGCTCTTTTTGAAGGAGTGGCGTGAGAAGGGCCATGTGCACGAGAACTACAACGCCATGGCCGGGACCGGCGATGACGTTGATTCGAGTGACCGGTTCTATCACTGGGGTGCATTGCTTGGGTATGTTGAGTATCTTGAGCAGAGCAAGGATGCGCCGGGCAGGTGACATCTCCCCTCAGGGGCTAAAGCCCCATTCGATTTAACGGGTGTTCTTGCGTACGGGCTGAAGCCCGTACCCTTCACTCTTTGAATGAAGGCTAAGCCCCCGCTCGATTTAAGGGGTGTTCTTGCGTACGGGCTGAAGCCCGTACCCTTCTCCTGGGGACACTTCTTCTTCCGCGAGTTGGAGTGGAATCGTTACCATTTTGCGGTCAAATACCGTAAGATTCTCCCGGGGAGCGATTCGCAATGAAACGGACACGCCTTTTTTGTTATTCCTCTGCACTTCTTGTTGTGCTGAGTGCTGCCGCCTTGTCGAGTGTTCAAGCCTCTGCGCAGACAGCGGTGGAAGCTGCCAAAGTTGCGGCGGAGATCGACAGAGTTGCGCATAACCTGCCGCCTGAATCGCGGAGTGTGATCACGCGACTGACCTTGATGCGGGAGCTTCCGGACGGCGTGTGGAAGACGCACTCGGGGGATGTGGCGCATGGTGAGGCGACGACCCTCGATGAGTCGGGCTGGGAGGAGCAGAAGGTTCCGGGGCAGGCTGCGAATGATGCGGTGTGGTTCCGTCAGACTTATACGATTCCCGAGACACTGCATGGGTACGATCTGACGGGCGCGCGCATCTGGTTTGAGTTCCATGCTTATGCAAACGGTCCGATGCCGGAGATTCTCTACTTCAACGGCAGGCGTGTTGCGCTGGGAGACGACCTGGAGCCGGTGGTGCTGTTTGACAGCGCGAAGCCAGGAGAGAAAGTCACGGTTGCGGTGAAGCTGCTGCATACCGTGGACAAAAAGAATATTCGGGACGCGTCGCTGAAGATTGATTTCCCCGAGAGCAGGCCGAACCCTGAGGACATCCGTGAAGAGTTTCTGGCGGCGGCTGTGACGATTCCGTCGCTGGCGCCAGCGGGCGATACCAAGAACATGGCAACGCTGAACGATGCGATCCGCGCTGTCGATGAGAAGGCGCTGGATTCGCACGACCAGGCAAAGTTTGACGAGAGCCTGAAGGCCGCGCACAGCAAGCTGGAAGCGCTGTTGCCATTGATGCAGACGATGACGTGGCATCTGACGGGCAACTCGCATATCGATGCGGCGTGGCTGTGGCCATGGACCGAGACGGTGGATGTTGTGAAGCGGACGTTCGGCACGGCATTGCAGTTGATGTACGAGTATCCGCAATATACCTACACTCAGAGCGCGGCGGCATACAACGAGTGGATGCAGGAGAAGTATCCCGACATGAATGACGAGATCAAGAAGCGCATCAAGGAAGGGCGCTGGGAGATCGTCGGAGGCATGTGGGTTGAGCCTGATCTGAATATGCCGGATGGCGAGTCGCTGGTGCGGCAGTTGCTAGTTGGCAAGCGCTGGTACAAGCAGGCCTACGGCGTGGATGTGCGTATCGGCTGGAATCCGGATTCGTTTGGATATACGTGGCAGCTGCCGCAGATCTACAAGAAGAGCGGTGTGGATTATTTTGTCACGCAGAAGATGACGTGGAATGACACGAACCAGCTGCCGTTCAAGCTGTTCTGGTGGGAGTCACCAGACGGGTCGAAGGTGCTGTCGTATTTTCCGCATGATTATGCGAACGGAAATCTGAGTCCGCTGCGGCTGGCGCATGACACGGTCCAGGCTCGCGATCGCGCAATCGGCATGACGGACATGATGGACCTGTACGGCATCGGCGATCATGGCGGCGGACCGACACGCGCGATTCTCGATGAGGGCTTCCACTGGGCGACGCCATCCCAGCCGCAAAAGGTGATGCCGAAGATCGAGTTCGGACTGGCGCAGCCGTATTTCTCGAAGGTGGAGAAGGAGGTTGCACCGGAGAGCAAGGAATGGGATTACCAATCGATTGCGAAGGGGTATACGCCTCCGGCTGCGGTAGAGGGAAAGATTGCGATTCCGACATGGAAGAGCGAGATGTACTTTGAGTATCACCGCGGGGTGATGACGACGCAGGCGACGCACAAGAAGAACATGCGCGACTCTGAGGTCCAGGTTCTGGATGCGGAGAAGCTGGCATCTCTTGCTTGGTTGGACGGACGCAAATATCCGGGAGAAGAGCTGACAGAGGATTGGAAGAAGGTGCTCTTCAACCAGTTCCACGATCTCGCGGCTGGTTCAGGTATCGGCATCATCTATAAGGACGCGCAGAAAGACTACGACGTGGTGAAGTTCTCGACCAACGAGATCTCGCATCACGCTCTTGCTACGGTTAGCGAGCGAGTGAACACGGCAGGGCAGGGAACTCCGGTAGTGGTGTTCAATCCGCTGGGGTGGGCGCGATCCGGCGAAGTCAACGTGCATGTGCAGGCAAAGGCCGGCGTTACTGCCAACGGCGCGCAGGTCGTGGAGGTTAGGCCGGAACAGAACACGGGCTTTGCGGACGTGAAGCTACACGTGCTGCATGTGCCGGCAATGGGCTACAAGGTTGTCTGGATCGGAGGCGCAAAGGGCGCGGCGGAACCGGCGGAGAAGGCGGTGACGGCGAAGGATGCCGGAGATACGATTACGCTGGAGAATGCAAAGCTGCGCGTGTCGGTGAGCAAGCAGAGTGGATGCATTACGAGCCTGTTCGACAAGAAGAGCAACTTCGAGACGCTGGCCTCTGGCGGGTGCGGAAATGAGCTGCAGTTCTTCAAGGACAACCCGAAAGACTACGATGCGTGGAACATCGATCCAGGCACGCTCGACGTGAAGCCGGAGACGATCGAGAAGGCTGATTCGGTTGAGTTGCTGAAGACAGCAGAGCCGACGATCAAGGTGACGAGCCACTACGGGAAGTCGAAGTTCGAGCAGATCATCGGACTCTCGGCGGAGGGCGATGAAGTCAACGTTCGAAACCGGTTTGATTGGGAAGAGTCGCATATTCTGCTGAAGGCGGCGTTCCCGCTGGCGGCTTCAGGGCCGTTCGCGACTTACGAGATTCCGTACGGCTCGATCGACCGGCCGACGACGCGGAACAACTCTTGGGAGAAGGCGCAATTCGAGGTTCCGGCAATGCGCTGGGCCGACCTGGGAGACGGAAAGCACGGTCTCTCCGTGATCAACAACACGAAGTACGGATACGATGCTGTGGGCAATCTGCTGCGGTTGACGCTGCTGCGTTCGGCGAAGTGGCCCGACCCTGTGGCTGACATGGGGCAACAGAACTTTGAGTACGCGCTGTATCCGCACGCCGGCACGTGGAAGGATGCCATGACAGTGCGGTATGGATATGAATACAACTATCCGCTGTCTGCACAGGCGACGACTGCGCATGCGGGCGCGTTGCCTGCGACGCACTCGTTCGTATCCGTCACGCCGGAAAATGTGGTGCTGACGGCGGTGAAGAAGGCGGAAGATGCGAATGGCTTGATCTTCCGAGCATACGAGTGGGCAGGGAAGGAAGCGACGGCGGAGTTCCACGTGCCGCCGGGTGCTACCAGTGCGACCGTCACAAACATGCAGGAGACACCAGAAGGCAGTGCGCTTTCGGTCTCGGGCGATGTGGTGAAGGCGCCGATTCATCCATACGAGATTCTGACGTTGCGGGTGGACTACAGCCAAAAGCAAGGATCAGGAAACAATGGTCAGTGATCAGTAGATGTATTTGCTGAGGCGCGGCTTAGGCCGCGCATCTTCTTTCGTTCAGGACCGTTGCTCAGTCGCCATTAGTTGCCGCCGACCTTAGTGAGGTCAGCATTCTGGTCGATCTGGGTGAGGCGGTACATCAGCAGGGCATCGCGTTTTGTGTTGATGGGTTGTGCGGAGAGGTCGATTGTCTCGCCCGGCGCATGAGCCCCTTCTCCCGTGGCGCCTACGCCGGCAAGGCCGGCAACGATATCGGCGACAAACGCGACATCGCCGGCGCCGCGCTTCATGGGGTCGAGTTCAGGCATGGCGGCGAAGCCCAGGCTTGCGTTGGCCTGATTGAGAATCGCAAGCAGCGCGCGATTCTGCGCAGTGGGCGGCATGGCTGGATAGCCTTCGCCGAAGGCGATTTTGGCAGAGGTTTTAGGCAGATGATTTGCGACGATCTCCTGCATCTTCTTTTCGACGCGGGCGGTTTGTTCATTCGAGATGGTGCGGATGTCGCCACTGGCGTGAGCGACAGGAGCGACGACATTGTCTTTGCCAGTGATGGTTGCGTTGTTGCCGGCCTCGTCAACCTGGACCGCGGTTCCGCCGGCGATCATGCCGATGTTGAATGTGAGGTTCGGTTCCGGCAATTGAGTGCGAAAGGTATCGAGGATGCGAACCAGCTCATAGTTGGCGCCGAAGCCCATGTGGTCAGAGAAGATGCCGGAGGAGTGGCCGGTTTCACCCGTTGCATCGATTTTCCAGGTGATGGAACTTCGCCGGCTTACGCTGCCGTAGAAGATGCCGTTGGTGCGCGGGGTGCCTTCGAATTCAAGAGCAACGTCGCTGTGATGCGCCGCAGCGATCATGTCACGCCGGCTGATCGAGGAGGGTTCGCCATGCGCTTCTTCATCGCCGCTGAGGACGACGGTGATTTCAGCGCGATCAAGTACTCCGGTGGCTTTCATGGCCTTGAGGGCGTAGAGCATAATCACCAGTCCGCCCTTCATGTCATTCACGCCGGGACCTGTGCCGATGTTGTCCTTGACGCTGTAGCTCTGAAAGGGACTTGTCTTCTCGAAGACAGTATCCATGTGGCCGATAAGGAGCATGCGTTTCCCGCACTTGCCGGGCTCAGGACATGCGTGTTCGGCGACGAGGGCTCCAGCGCGCTGTACTTGATCCATAGGTATGAAGCTGGCTTTGAAGCCGAGGTCGGTCAGCTCTGACTTCATGATGTCGGCGACAGCGCGGACACCTTCAAGGTTGTGTGTGCCGCTGTTGATGCTGATCAGTTTTGCCAGTAGTTCATTCGAGGCCTGCTGATTGGCATCGATAAAGGCGACCATCGCCCGTTCGGAGCTCGTGAGGGGGTTTGGAGCCTGGGCAAGGGAAAGGAGCGACAGTGCGACGAGGGCGGGGAGAACAAGCAGCTTCCTGAGCATGTGTGGGCGAGAATAGCAGGCCCGCACTGGAAACAGAAGCCGGATTCAATCCGAAGCCGTGCCTGAAGATGGATCTTCCGAACGATAAGCCTGAGACTCAGCTCTTCTTCGAGGTGACGGCAGAGAAGGCCGAGACGAGTTGATGCACGTTCTTGCTTCCGCAAGCGGGGCACTTGATCTCGGCTTTGTCGATGTCGGAGATGTGGTGGCTCTGGGTGAATTCCTTATTGCAGACGGCGCAGTGAAAGGCGTAATGAGACATGGGGTTTCTCCGCGGCAACATCATAGCTCCGATCCTGCAAACACGATGTGAATATGGGCCGGGAGCTAGGGAAAACCTGGCAGAGCAAGCCTGGGAGTGATGATCCAGCGGGCTTTAGCGTTTGAAACGCACAAAAGGTGGATTTTTACAAAACCTCTGCGGGACATTCTCCCGTCTTCATCTCAGGCCGCCAGTGCGCCCGTGGACAGAGGCGGCAGAAAGATCCCCATATAGATAGGAGTCACATATGAAAACCATTCAGAAGGCAATTGCTTATTCGACCATGGCCGCCATGCTCTCAGGTTGCGCGGTCTTTGCCCAGGATCATCATGACGACCACGATCGCGACCACCATGACCATCACTATGTAGAACATCGGGAGTGGAAGAAGGGCTACCACATGCGGCATGAGGACTGGGATCGAGGTGAACGTGTCGACTACCGGCATTATCATCTGCGCCGGCCGCCGAGAGGGTATGAGTGGCGCGAGGTTGACGGGAACTATGTGCTGGCGGCGGTCGCTACGGGTGTGATCGCGACCATTATTGCTGCGAATGCCGCGCATTGAAGCGACAAGGTCTAATTGCCGGTTGAGCGAAATGCGCATGAGGCGCGTTGAAACACGAGGGGCTCCCAAGGGAGCCCCTCAGTCTTTCGATTTGAAGTTTTGTGAGACAAGCGATCATTCAGCCGATTCAGTCGATGACTTTTTGTAACCGAATAGCATTCCTCCGAGTCGAAACGAGGTATGAATCGAAGAAGATTCGCTGGAACACTTGCGGGTGCGTTAGGGATGGCGGCGCTTCGGGCACAAGAAGCGGGTGCACAAGAGCAACGGCGCACGGGCCAGATCAAGGCTGTTGCGTTTGATGGGTTTGTTGTCTTCGATCCCCGATCGGTTGAGAAGCGTGTTGAAGAGCAGCTACCGGGCCGGGGCGTGGAGTTTACGAATCTCTGGCGGACTCGGCAGTTTGAGTATTGCTGGTTGCGCACTTCAGGCGGGAAGTACGCGGATTTCTGGAAGGTGACGGACGATGCCTTGCGCTATACGGCGAAGAGCATGAAGGTATCGTTGACAGGAGCACAGCACGATGCGCTGATGGAGGCGTACCGAACGATGCCGCCGTGGCCGGATGTTCGTGAGGGCATGAGCGAGCTTCGTCGACGCGGTATAAGGCTTGCGTTTCTTTCGAATCTCACCGCTGGGATGCTCGATGCGAATTTGAAACAGGCGGGCCTGAGCGAGTTCTTTGAGCCACACCTGACGACGGACCGAGTGCAGGCCTACAAGCCGAGCCCGCGAGCGTATCAGATGGGACCGGATGCTTTCTATCTAGACAAACGTGAGATTGCGTTCGCGGCGTTCGGTGCATGGGATGCGGCTGGTGCAAAGTGGTTTGGGTACCCGACGGTCTGGGTGAATCGCGGCAATGTTCCAGCAGAGGAATTGGACACGACGGCGGATGTTGTGGCGAAGGATTTTGGCGGGCTAGTTGAATTTGCAGGATGAGGTCCTGGATCAATCCCCGGTCCCCAAGAGCGAGGGACCGGGGGCACCCGCATCAGGCCGACGGAAGCTGAGAATCTGTTGACGCTGCTATATTCTGTTTTGAATCAAAGGGCACAAGCTCAATCAGGGGATTCAAATGGCAGCAGCTGAAATGAGTTTTCTCCATGGTCAACTGCGGGAGCGGAAGCAGCGACTTGAATCCGTAATTAACGCCACACCGGATGACGCGAGTCTTCAGGCGCTATTGCATGAGGTTGATTCAGCGCTTGACCGGTTTACAACTGGTACGTATGGCCTTTGCGACTCGTGCCATGAGGCGATCGAGAAAGACAGGCTGCTCGCCGATCCTCTGATTCGCTACTGCCTCGATCACCTGAGCAAACATGAGCGTGCCGCGTTGCAGCGGGATCTCGACCTGGCGTCGGAACTGCAGCGGAAACTCCTGCCGCCCAGGGACCTGAAAGTTGATGCATGGGAGACGAACTACCACTACGCTCCGCTTGGCGCTGTGAGCGGTGACTATTGCGATCTCTATCCGGCGAAAGAGCAACTCTACTTCATGCTCGGAGATGTCGCGGGCAAAGGCGTGGCGGCGTCGATGCGGATGACACAGCTGCATGCACTGTTTCGCAGCCTGATCGGCATGGGACTTCCGCTGGCGCAGATCGTGGAAACAATCAACGGCTTCTTTTGCGAGAGCGGCCTTTCAGGACAGTACGCGACGCTGGTGTGCGGGTGCGCGCAGGCGGGAGGCGAAGTGGAGCTGTTTAATGCGGGCCATCTGCCAGTGATTGCGGTTCAGAAAGGGAAGACGCAGCTGCTGGAGTCGACGGGATTTCCGGTGGGAATGTTTCGCGATGCATCGTTCACTCCGGTTCGAGTGCAACTCGGCGATGACGACATGCTGTTTCTTTTTACGGATGGTGTGTCGGAGGCTGAAGGCGGGAACGGCGAATACGGTGTCGATCGCATCGTGAATCTGCTATGCGAGAAGACGCCGTGCTGTGCGGGAGATGCGGTGTCGGCTTGCCTTGAGGATTTGCGGGCGTTTGCGGGCAGCCAGCCGGGCATGGATGATGTGACGCTGCTGGCGATTCGGCATGCGGGGCGAGACAGGGAGCAGGGATCAGTAGACAGGGGTCAGTGATCAGGGGGCAGGGATCAGTTTTTTCTGCCTTGGAAGGTTGCGTAGATTGCCATCGCGTGTCCGTGGCCTAGTCCATGTTCTTCTTTCAGCCAGGCCACAATCTGCATCGCTTTAACGCCGGGTTTGAGCATGCCTTTCTTCTCGGCCAGCTTGCGGAAGTCGTCTGGAGTTTTACCGGTCTTCTTGTAGATGTTGTCGATGTAGGCCTGGAAGGTCATTCTTTAGTCCTTCAATCTCTGTCGTTCAGCTCAGACTATAAAGCAGGATGTATTAAATCCCAGGTCTCAAATTCGAGACCTGGGGCACCCGTCTCTGGATTCGTTCAAAAGCATCCCGGCTTAATGCGGTGATTCGAACGCAACAAGGCCGTCCCGAGTGGGACGGCCTTCTTGGTTGAGAGCACCAGGTTGGACGTGCGCGGAGCGCGGTTGCCTGGACGGCTAGTCGCCGGCTACGGGCTCGGCTTCTTCGCGGTGGCGATTGACCGGTGAGGCGGCATTGTTCGAAGCGGGACGGATGTCGCCGATCGAAACCATTCCACCCTCAAGCGGCTTCTCGCCGAGTACGTGTTCGCGATAGAGCTTGGCCATGCGGGCGTTTTCGGCTTCCTGCTTCACCTTTTCGACCGTTGATGCCTGGGCGTTGCGGGCGCGGAGACGTTCTTCACGGGCGTTCTTGGCGATGCCGAGTTCGTCGAGGGTGTGGTTGGCTTCCGAGTTCACGTGCTCCATGTTGAGCTTGAGCTCGTGACCCACGTAAGACATGCCGACCTTCTTGCCACCGGCGAAGATTTCGTGGCGGCCATGCTCTTCGTACCACTTGGTCAGCGTGGCGGTCATGTGCATCTTCTCGATGATGTTGCGCCAGCCCACGCCGGTGTTGTACGCGCAGAAGCTGATTTCGCCTTCCTGCGTGGCGTAGGGAATGATGCACTGCTCGGTGCGGCGGAAGTCGTAGTTGAAGAGATCCTGGAACCACATGCCGGCGATGAAGAGGAAGTTCCAGCGATCCTGACGGCGCTTCTGGATGTCTTCCATGGTGCGGTCGCCCTTAACGCTGCCGTAGTTCTTGCCGGTGGCGTTGAAGGTCTTGTCCATCTTCTTGAGCATGTCAGAGATCTTGAAGTGGGTGGGCGACTGGAACGGATCGTAGTTGCGGAGCAGCGCGAGTCCGAAGCCGATAACCGACATCCACTTGCCGCGAGCAGCGTCATTGACCTTTGCGAGATCCTTGGCGACCTGGTCCATGTGCAGGAAGGCTGTGACAGGGGCGGCTTCCTTGGTTTCCTTGTCGATCATCAGCGCCATGCCGATGCCGCAGTTCGGGTGGCATCCGCAGGAGAGCTGGCCCCATTCTGCGTTAGGTCCGTGTACGAGATCGGCCCAGTCAGAGAAGGTGCTCATAAAGCTGATGGGGAACCAGTCGCGCTCGGGAACGCCGAGACCGACCTGATTCTTGACATCGTGCGCCATGTGCGAGAGGGTGTAGCGCTGAGCAAGACGGCGCTCTTCGCTGATGTCCTCGTCGCGGCCGGTGAACGAAACCGGCTGGAAGGAGAGGAAGCTGATCTTCTTGGGGTTGTCGAGCGCGAACTCGATGATGCGGCCAACCTGCTCGTTGTTGATGCCGTTGATGATCGTCGTCACGGGGACGATTTCGACGCCGGCTTCATGCAGGTTGTTAATGGCTTGGAGCTTCACGTCGAAGAGGTTGCCGACCTTGCGGTGCGAGTTGGCAGCGTTGCCGATGCCGTCGAACTGGAGGTAGACGTAGCGAAGGCCGGCTTCTGCAGCGGCGCGGCAGAGTTCCTTCGACTTGGCAAACTCGATGCCGTTCGATGCGGCCTGCACGGAGTTGTAACCAACCTTGCGCGAGTAGGCGACTGCATCGAGGAAGTAGGGCGAGAGCGTGGGCTCGCCACCGGAGAACTGAACGCTCATCTGACGACGCGGCTTGATGGTGATGGCGTTGTCGAGCATGGTCTTGATTTCGTCCCAGGTGAGCTCGTGTACGAAGCCGACCTGATTGGCGTCCATGAAGCAGGGATCGCACATCATGTTGCAGCGATTGGTGAGGTCGATGGTGAGCACCGAGCCGCGGCCGTGCGTGACGGTGGACGTGCCGTGATTGTGGAGCTTGCCTTCGGTTTCGCCATGGGCGCGAATGTCGCGACCGGGGAAGCTCTCTTCGAGGTGCTTGAAGAAGGCAGGGTCGATGGACATGACGTCTTCGAAGTGGCCGTGCTTGGGGCAGTCCTTGACCATGAGGATCTTGCCGTCGCGCTCGATGATCTGGGCCTTGATTTCGCCGACCTTTTCGTTGAGGAGGACTTCGTGGGGCAATTTGCCGTCGAGGATCTGCTTGCGGATCTCGGGGACGCACTTGGGGCAGAGCGAGTCGGTGGTGCGGGGCCAACCGAGGGGCGGCTTTTCTTTCTGCCAGCTCTTCAGGAGGGGTTTGTCGCTCCATTTCGGGGTAAATGAGGCGTTGGGGCTGATACGGTTCAGCCGCTCGTAAACGCTCCATGCACCCTTAGCCGCGTAAACGGCTACCTTCTCGGCGTATTTGACTGCTTTTGACATCTGGTGCGATCTCCTTCAGAAAGTGTGCGCTACGCGCTGCGGGAGCCCCGACAAGATCTTGTCAGGGCGGAAAAACTCAGTCCAAGAGTAACGAGGTGGGCCAGTCAATCCAACCGGGGTGCAGCGAACGGGGAAAAAGGGGGGTGAACGGGGATTCGCAGGGGGTGAATGGCAGAACTAAGGGTAGAGACAAAGCGCTTATCCTGCAAGGGTTTACGGGTTAGATACCCGGCAACGCCCTGGTCAGGATGGCTTGTCCTATGGCTGTCAGTTCATCGTCAATGAGATCGTCAGAGAGTGCTGATCAGCTCCGGAAGTGCCCGTGACAGTCACCGAAGATATGGAAGGGTGAGAACCCTGTCCTGACGGAGAACTTCCACCCCCTCCTCCACAGCTTGAAATACCCCCGAGTACGGCGAGACCGAAAACTATCAACGCGAGAGGCCGAATTCGACTCCGCTTCTTGAACCCAAAGCACCAGAGGGTCATGGCTACCGCCGAGAGAGGAAGAGCGGAGTTCTTAAGTTGGAGCATCGAGCTAGATGCAGAAGTTGAAATGGTCAACTTGGTTGAAGCTGCACCCGAAGGCGTGAGACTCGAAGGAGAAAAGTTGCACGATGCGCCCGCAGGCAATCCAGAGCACGCAAACGACACGGTCGAGTTGAAGCCGCCAGTCGTAACAAGCGAGATCGTCGTCGAAGCGCTCTGTCCAGCAGAGACTGAGAGCGCCGTTGGGGCGGCGACCAAATCGAAACCTGGTTTTGGCAGATTGACCGTATCCGATGGCTGCATTACCCAGAGGTCATCCAGGTAGTTGTCATTCGCCGTCGAATCGAAGCCAGCACCGCCGTATAGCCAGAAGTTGCCGTTATTATCTGTCCAACTTGCAGCGGAACTGCGGCCGCCTGGGTAGTTCGCACCTGAAGGAACATTGAGGCTGCCATAAGTTCCTGTCTGCGGGCATGGCAAGCCGGAGCAATATGTGGCGCTATTGCCACCCATCCAAGTCCATTCGCCATTGTTTGGGTCAAGCGACCACAGATCATTCAGCCAGCCGTTTTCGCCCGCATCGGCGTTAAACCCATCTCCACCAAACAGCCAGAAACGGCCGGTCTTCTCGGTCCAGTAAGTTGAAGAAGTTCTTCCTCCCGGAGTATTTGTCGGCTGCGGTGTTCCTATCGTCCCGTATATCCCTGTCGGGCCACACATGCCAGATGAGGAAGTGCATACAGGAAGTGAATTGCTTCCATTCATCCATGTCCACTCACCGATAGATGGGTCAAACATCCAAAGATCGTTCAGCAGTCCCTGCCCCGCGTTGGGATCGTGATTGCTGCCACCGAAGAGCCATAGGCGGCCATTGACAGCGCTCCAGCCAATCGCGCCCGATCTGCCTCCTGGAATATTTTCTGGTGCGGCGGTGCCTCGTGTGCCGTATACGCCGGGCCAGCTTTCCAATCCTGGCGTCGGGAGAGTCGAACTGCCTGAAATCCAAGTCCATTCACCGGTGGCCGTGTCATATCGCCAGAGGTCATTCAGGTAACCTTCGTTCTTCTTCGAATCGAAACCCAACCCTCCAAAGATCCAAAGTCCCCCATTCAGATCATTCCATGTGGCGGAGCCAACTCTACCGCCGGGGATGTTTCCGGCTGAAGCCGTACCAAGGGCGCCGTATACGCCCGCGGGAGTACTTGCCTCCATCAACGCCCACTGGCGGGTTGAAGGATCAAACTGCCAAAGGTCGTTCACTTCTCTGTTGTTGCAAGTTGAACCACCGAAGAGCCAGAGAAGTCCACGCTGGTCTGTCCATCCTGCCGCACCATACCTGGCTGAAGGAACATTTCCGGGCGCGGGAACCCCGAGGGTACCTTGAACTTCAGACTGATTGCATGCACCCGAACTTATTGGATTGTTACTTCCCCCCATCCACGCCCAGGTGCCTGCGGAAGGATCGAACTCCCACACGTCGTTGAACCATTGGAAATTTGAATTGCTGTCGTAGCCCCAGCCGCCGAAGAGCCAAAGATGGTTGTTGCTATCGGTCCAGGTGGTTGCACGCCACCTTCCGCCTGGGATATTCCCAACAGCGGGAATGCCCAAGGTTCCATAAACTGCAGGCAGTGGATAGTAAACACTACCGGTCTTGCTTCCTCCAGCCCACGTCCATTCATTGGCGGTGGTCGTTTGAGCTGGAGCAACGAAGGGGAGCCAAAAGAAAACAGCGAAGAGAAAATATGCAGACAGAATTCGGGCGGACCGCCCCAGCGAGAACATTGAGAGTTTTCCTTTGAGTAAGACAAACGGGATTATAGTGGCGGGGAACTCAAATCACACGTTACCTATGGCACACTTGACGACTTTTCTAGAAGATACTCGGGGAGCCGGGAGTGGAGATCTGATTGATGATCTGCTGGACGAAGACGATCTGGACATGGATACGCCGGGCTACGTCTGGAAGAAATTCGGTGACGAAGTTGTCGGTGGGGGCGAGCGCGTAGCCGATGACTACGCGGGAGGCCGTCGAGGGCAGGTCGGTTTCGAGGCCGGGGACGTAGAGATTGGCGATCTCTGCATCGATGGGAGCGGCAATAAAGGTCGAGTAGTTGGGAATGCCTTCGCCGCTGTCGCTTCGGGTCCAGCCGACCTGAGTTATTGTGTTGAGAATGCGGCGGGGGATAGGGGCGTGAGGCATGCGGTGGTAGTGCGGGTCTTGGTGGAAGATCGAGGGCACAAGGAAGGTGCCGAAGAACTCGCTGGTCAGGTCTTCGGTATAGCTGACCCCTGTATATCGCCAGAAGCCGGGCAGGCCCGGACCGTATGCTGAGTGCGAGTCGGAGCCAATGGCGATGGCAGCATTGCCCGCGATTGTGATGGCGTTGAAGGGGTCCAGAACGTTGCGGGCTGCGAGGCGAGCCTTTTCCCTCGGAGTAAGGGGTTTGACCTCAGGGCCGTTGATGAAGCGCTGGTAGAAGTTGATGAGCGGCGGCGGAAGACAAGGCGGCAGGTTTTGGACATCCTGAGCGGGATTTCCAATACCAGCAGGCTGGGCGGTTGGCTCGATGAATGGGAAGCCGGCGGCTGAAGAGATATAGATCGCGCCCAGAGCTGTCAGGGTTTTTCCGGAAGACTCGGTTTTATTGATGACCCGGCAGGGGCCCTGCTTCTGGTTCTTGATGATCGGCAGCGGGGCCGATGGAAGAGGAGCTGCGGGGTTTATCGGCTCGGCTGGAGCGGGGGCCTGGGTCCGGGCGAGTTTCGGAAAAGTGATGAAAGCCGCCAAGAGAACGCATAGAGCCGGAAGGATCGAACTCCTGCGGCGGGGAAGCAAATGGCTCGGTTGGCGGCTTGCAGCCTCGTGCAAAAAAGGTTCCTCGCTGGCAATGGAACTTATTCTGTGCCGCCTCGTATTGGGGAGGAGACGCCGGACCGGCACAGTCCGCGGCCCCGAAGGGGAAAGCTCTACTAACTCCGACGCAAAATATTCAGAGAAGGTAACTTCGCGCCGGGAGAAAGCACAGAGGAGTGCTTTGGGATTCGCGAATGGGAAGATGTTGTTTTCTCGGGCACGGAACCTGCGGAACCAGGCGTAGCGGCATTGACGGGTCATGGTGTCGAGTCGAGACTAGAAAGCGAGGTTTACGGTTATGAGTTCTTATCCTCCTCCACCCCCTCCACCGGGACACACTGTCAGCGGACGAATCGATGAGGCGATCGAACTGATCGAGATGGAATTGCGGCATGCGATCGCCTATGTCAACGACGCGGTTGTGCCGCAGGTGCGCAGCGAATCGATCTCGGCCATGCGCAAACTTTCAGACAAGCTGAAAAGCCTGGCAGACAAGATGGACCAGCAACAAAAAGGCCAGCGCGGCTGATGCGAGTGCTCACTCCCCCGAGCACGTTGCGAATTTGCTGGTTATCCGGGCTGCTGATGGCAGCGATGGTTGCTGCCGGATGCGGCCACAAGAAGTCGCGCGTCACGCCGACCGCAACTGCTCCCCCGGTGTACACGCCTCCTCCGCCAACTCCCACGAGGAAGCCTTCGTCGGAACCGCCCGCCAGGGGCTCGATTCCCATCACGCGGGTGCCGGAGGGCGGGATCAGCTCGGAGGACAAGGAGTTCATCCTTACGCACCGGCCGATCTACAGCGAACAGGGGAAGGCGACCTGGTATACGGCGGCCCGGGGGCGAAAGGCGGCGAACGGACAGGTGTTCAGTGACGAAGCGCTAACAGCTGCGCATCGGACTCTGCCGATGGGATCGCTCATTGTGGTGACGAATTTGAAGACCCGTCAGGCGTCGGCGATGCGGATCAGCGACCGGGGGCCTTTCGTGACAACGGCGATATTGGATCTGACAAAAGCGTCGGCGAAATCGATTGGCATCTGGCCGGGATCGGCGCAGGTGCGCATCGACGTTTACGAAACTCCGAAGCCAATGGACGTTGGTGGGCGCTGGTGCGTGCAGATCGGCCCGTTTACGAGCGAGCGTAAGGCTATCCAACTGAAGCAAAAGCTGCTCGAAGATTATGCGGGGTCCAAGGTGATTGAGTTTTCGGGCGAGAAGAGCTTCTGGGTGCGAATCAGGCTGGCCGGCGATGATCGCGAGCAGTCGGAGAATCTGGCGCGCAGACTACGCCCTGATGAGGGAGTGGCGTATCTGACGCGCCTTGACTGAGACTGGCCCGCGGTTAGCAGGCGGTCGCAACAATTACTCGCTATAACGTTTGGCTTGATAGCGGCTTGTTGCAGGCTTTCGGGGCGGGTAAACGACTGAGGGCCAATGCTTTTCAGGGGCCCACTTGCCTGTGGTGTCTTCCACACCGACTGTCTGACCGCAGGTTTCGCAGGGATAGACTCCCCAACCTGCCCGGCTCCGACTATCCCGAAGCAACTGCTGAGTTTCTTCGCTTAGTTTTCCTTCACACGGCTTTGTAAGTACAGGCATAACCCTCTTCTCCGGGGCTGTTTATCAAACGTGAGTGACTGGGGTCGAATAGCGAGCGAGCCCGATTCAGGCTGGGGGAGGGGATACCTTCTTCGAAGCCCCTACAGAGAGTTAGATGCAGAAACAGCAGCCGAGATACCGCAATTGAATAGGAGCTGACCCACTGGCCGCCAAATCGCCTCCAGCCAGTAGCTTGAGCCGGTAGCCTTTTGTAAGCCGTAGCTGCAGCCTGCTATTGCGGAGGCGGGTAGTAGGGAAGTTTGTCGTTGGTCTCGTTGGCACGTTTGACCGTGACATCGTCGAAAAGGAGCGCGGGGGCGAGGACGGTCTCAGGAACCTCGGTGGCATAGTTGGCGACCCAGAGATTCTTGCCGGCAGCGACGACCCCGGAGCGGAGGGCACGCTGGTCTAGGTCGTCGAGGACGGCACCTCGTACCAGAGTGCGCTTTCCATCGAGATCAATCCGGTAGAGCAGGCGGGGCGTGTTTTCCGTGCCGAGCGTTTCGACGTAGTAGACGGACTTGAGGCCGCGGTCTTTGGCAATCTGGACGAGTTTGGAATTCAGCTCTTCGTCGGAAAGGCCTTGTTGCGCAGTGATTTTGAGGACGCCGATGGCCGGATGAGCGGGTCCAGTGAGGCCGGCGCGAGCGTGGCCGTTGGATTCGGGAAAGTCGCGCACGGGGGTGCGGCCAATGAGGTAGTTCTGGAGGTGGCCGTCAGAGACCAGCTGCACTGTTTGCGCAGGGACGGCTTCATCGTCGACGGAGTAGGAACCGAGGAGGTATTTGCCTTCCCAGGTCTTGAGCGCGGGATCGTCAACGACGGAGAGAAAGTCGGGCATGATGCGCGCTTTGTAACTGGAGGCGAAGGGACCGTTGGTGCGAGCCTCCGTGCCGAGCTTCGGTCGGGTTGCGGTCACGCCGGATGCAAGGAGTGAGTGAAGCGTGTCGGCACTGGCGTCTGCGGAGAGGAGCACGGGGCCGTGATACTCCTCTTCGACCATGGGAGCTTTGCGCAGTTCGCTGAGAGAAGAGATGAGCGTGATTGCGTGCTTGTGAAACTCCTCAGGGCTATCGAGGTCGGTGAGTGAGATGCCGCTGGTGCCGTAGGAGCGATCGAGGTGCATGCCGTCGTCGGCTTGTGTGCCGACACCGATGGACTCAGAGTAGCTGCCGGAAGATTTCCGAACGATGGCGCCTTCGCTGGAGGCGATCCAGGTAGTGGTTACGCGAGCGTGGAAGACTGCGGTGGAGTATTGGATCTGTTGCTGATTCGCACTCATTGAACTGTCGGTGCGATAGATGCCGCTGTCACGCGCAACGCGATCGGACCACGCGTTCTCATCCACGGAGAGCTTGAGGGGGTCGGCGAGGGAGACAATTGGCCTGGCTTTGCTGAAGTCGTCCGCCTGGGGAGGTGTCTGCACCTGCTTGAGTTCGGCCTGCTTCTGCGCGTAGGCGGCGAGTGCTGCCTTGTATGCCTGGTCGGTTCCAGCCCAGAGAGCGGATCGAAGTGCTACCGGGTCGTCGTCGATTGAGGCGAGCTGAATTGCGCCGTCTCCGCGCGGACCGGAGTTGTCCGTTTTGTAGTCGCCGACGCGAACACTGATGCGGGCAATTCGGGCGTGGCCGTGGTGTGAGCCTTCGGAGGAGCCGAAAACAGCGCGGGTCTCGAAATCCTGAACGTCTTCGAGGCGGTACTCGATGAAATAGGGTTTCTCGAAGCCGGGAAGCTGGAGGTGCGTCATGCTCCGGTCTAGCTCTTCGAGCATGGCTTTGAGGACCGAATCTTTCTCAGCATCGGCGCGAGTCGTCTGCGCGGAGACAGGATGCGGCGCGAGACCGGCGAACGAAAGGAGTCCCGCGACAATCAGTGCTGGAATTTGGCGAGAGCGGCTCATTGGCCCTCCTTCGTCACCGGTGTGGATGGCGCGCCGGGAATCGAGAGGATGGGCGGGCGCTGGGTGCCCTGCTGCTGGCGCTGCGTTTCGATTTCGCTCACAAGCATGGCGGGAGCGACGGCGCTGACGGGGACGGTGCCGGATTCGGCTCCACATTCGCCGTTGAAGACTTCGCTCTTGTCACTCGTGGCGAGGATGCGCTTCATGGCAGCGAGAGGAGTACCGACGATGCTGACTCCGCGAACAAGTTCATCGGGGCGACCGTCGACGTAGACGCGCCAGACGACGAGTGGAATCACCTGGAATGCCTGGGGAGCGCTGCGGGTGGTGACGGCGAAGCCCGAGGAGATGTCCTCGAAGTAGAGGCCGTATGGCTTGCCCTGCTTCTTTGCCTCGGCTATCAATTGCTTGCGGAGATCGGCTTCGGGTTCGGCCTTCGTCGAGGTGACGATGAGATTGCCCTGACGGCCTGTGGGCATTCGCCCGGTCTGGCCGCGGCCGTGACCGTTGGATTCGGCAAAGCTGGCGATGGGCAGACGAGACATCAGGAACGTCTTGAGTACGCCGTTCTGGATGAGGTCAACGCGGCGGGCTTTCTGGCCCTCGTCATCGAAGGCGTATGTCCCGCTAAGCCAGTTCTTGTTGAAGGTGCTTACGGTCGGGTCGTCGGAGACGGAGAGGAATGGCGGCAGAACTTCCTTGTTCAGTTCCTTTGTGAAGGTCTGGCCCTCTTCGTCGCCGCGCTGGCGCTGGCCCTCGAGACGGTGACCGAGAACCTCGTGAAAGAAGACTGCAGAGGCGCGTCCGGAGAGGATGGCGGGGCCGTCGAAGGGTTCGGTGACGGGAGCTTTGCGAAGGGCTTCGAGGCTCTTGCCGAGTTCGCGAACGCCGGCTTCCATCTGATCTTGTGAGGGCAGGGTGTCGGCGGTTTCGGCTTCGAAGGTCTGCGCGCGGAAGAGGTCCATGCCGTCTTCTGCGCGGGTCACGGCGAAGACGACTACGCGGGCCTGCTGATGAGGAGCGACTATGCGCGAGCCTTCAGAAGAGGCGTAGTAGTCGGTCTGGCTTTGGACGGTGAACATGGCGATGTTCTGGTAGACATCGGGGAACTCACGGAAGACGAGGCTGAGGGCCTTGATGCGCTTTTCCCATGCGGCGCGGTCAACGGTGACAGCCGGCGCCGGTGTGGAGACGGAGACTTGTGCCGGCTCCTTGCTGAAGTCGGGAGAGGAGTCCTCTTCTTTGGCGCGGACCTGGGCTTCCGTCTTGACGCGAAGGTAATTGTCGAGGGCGTTGCCATAGCCGGCGTTGGTGGCGAGCCAGAGGGTGCGCGATAGTGCGGCCCGATCGTCGCCCAGAGGGATCTGAAGGCTATTGACGGCGGAGGCGCGGTGATTGCCGTGCGTGTTGTCGAGCTTGGGGTCGCCGATGCGGACCTGGACGTCGGCTATGCGGACATGGCTGGTGTTGCTGTCAGCGAGCGCGCCGTACTGGGCACGGATGGAGACAGCATTGGCGTCGCTGATGGAGTAGCTGATGAAGTAGGGCGGAAGCTGCTTGTCGGCGTCTTTCTGGCCTGCGCCAGATTTGCCGAGCGAAGTGAAGGCCCGCTGGAGCTCGCCGGTCATCGCGTCGAGGAGCAAGGGTGTGGAGGGGACAGCGTCTTTGGCGGCGGCGTGAATCTTGCGGCCATGTTGCCCTGGCGCGGTTGTAGCCGTGCAGAGCAGAGCTGCGGCGAGCAGACAGAAGCGCACACAAGACGGGCGTGCTGATTCGGGCAGACAGCTGCGCCGTGAAAAAGAGCAGGACTTCTCAGCTAGGAACATCGGTAAACTTGATTGTCTCAAATTCCTGATTCTCTCGAGGGAAAAGTGAAAGGTTGGTTCCGTCGCATCGCGTTCGGAGGTACTCTAGCCGTTTCGCTTTGGTTGAGCGTGGCTGGTGGGCGAGCGCAGACTCCTGAAACGACGAGCGGGGCGCAGCCGGTGAAGGCTGACGCACAGCCGCATTCTGAACAGGCATATTCGTTACCTCCTGACAAAGTTGCGGAGGCGAAGGCGCTGAATCGCATCCGGGTGTGGGTGGCGATTGCCGGGTCAGTATGGGGGCTCATCGTGCTTTGGGCTTTGCTGGCAACAGGTTGCGCTACGCGTTTAGACGTGTGGACAAGAGAAACGCTCAGACCGCGCTGGGTGCAGGGTATTGGATTCTTCGCGATTGTGCTGATAGTTCTCGCGGTAGCGGATCTGCCGCTGGGATTGATCGCGCACTCGGCGAGCCTGAAGTACCACGTCAGCGTGCAGGGGTGGGGTCCTTGGTTTGTGGATAACGCCAAGGGGCTTGGAGTGTCGCTGACCCTCGGGGTGCCGGTGGCGTTGTTTCTGAACTGGGTGGTGCGAAGGTCGCCGAGGCGGTACTGGATGTGGGTGTGGCTGATTTCGCTGCCGCTGGTGCTGATCTCCGTATTCCTGGCACCGCTGGTGCTGGATCCGATTTTCAACAAGTTCGCTCCACTGGAGGCGACACATCCCGCGCTGGTGGCGAAGCTGGAACAGGTGGTGGCGAGGACGGGAACGAAGATTCCGCCGAGCCGGATGTTTCTGATGAAGGCCAGCGAAAAGAGCAACGGAATCAATGCGTATGTATCGGGGATCGGGTCGAGCAAACGCTTTGTAATGTGGGATACGACGATGGACCGGATGCCGGATGACGAGATCATGTTCATCTTCGGGCACGAGAGCGGGCACTACGTGCTGAACCACATCCCCAAGGGGCTGACCCTGATGATTGCCGGTCTCGGGTTCCTGTTCTGGGCTTGCGCTAGCCTCGCGGAGTGGATGGTGCGGAGGTTCGGAGAGCGCTGGAAGGTGAGCGCGATGGCGAGCCGCACGGGGTTCATGGTGCTGTTCTTCGCGTTCTCGGTAGGAAATTTTTTGACAACGCCGATCGCGAATACGGTGAGCCGGCATTTCGAGCACGAGGCGGATGTCTACGGGCAGGAGGCGGTTCACGGGCTGGTGGCCGATCCGCAGAAGACGGCTGTGTCGGGGTTCAACCACATGGGAGAGGCATGGCTGGAGGATCCAGCGCCGAACGCGTTTGTGGAGTTCTGGCTGGATAGCCATCCATCGGTGAGAGACCGCGCAAAGTTCGCCGAACAATACGATCCGTGGGCGAATGGGGGCAGGGGAGAGTTTTTTACGAAGTAAGAAGCTCGAGTGGAGCCAATGGAAAGCGGATTGTCAAGATTCGGCCGCTTTCCGGACTGAAACCTCGAAGCCACTAAAATGGAAGTGACCATGATTGCGGCTTCCCTTATCCCTGCATTTTTTGCGAAGGCGGCGGGCTCGGTGCTCGTCGCGGGTGCTGGCGCTGTCGCGGTGATCATCTGGCGGCTGCGGGAGACGCGGAGTGCGGTTTCGCTCAGAAAGATCGTGATTCCGCCTCTGGGAATGGCAACGGGTTTCTGCATGTTTGTGGACTCGGCCTTCCGGGTGCCATGGACTTGGGCGCTGACGGCGTTCCTGACGGGCGCAGTGGTTCTTGCCTGGCCTCTGCTGTTGACTACCAGACTGGAGCGGCAGGGCGAGACGGTCAGGATGAAGCGGTCGAGCGCCTTCCTGGGGGTGATCCTGGTGCTGGCCGGGATCCGGTTCTTTGCGCGCGGGTATTTTGACACGATCTTGACCGCGCAGCAGACGGCGGGGATCTTCTTTATTCTTGCGTTCGGAATGATTCTGATCTGGCGGGCAAAGATGCTGGTGGACTACCGGCGGCTTACGGCGGGCCTGGAAACCAGCGCGGCCTGAACACGATCAGCCTATTCAGAAGTCTGGAGAACTGAACCATGCAATTTCTAACGCTATCGCGCCGACGGACAGATGCGTTTCCGGCTGACGCATTTACCTCTGAACTGATTGCCCAGGAGGCTCAGCGCGTGAAGGAGATGTACGCGACCGGGGTGCTGCGGCAGATATGGAAACGCGGAGACATGCCGGGCGCAGCGATCATCTGGGAGGCAGCGAGTGAGGCGGAGGTCCGTGATGCTGTAGCGAGCCTGCCAATCTACAAGGCGGGCATGCTTGAACTCAGTGCGATCTTGCCGCTTGAACCTTATGCGGGCTTCGGCCCATCAAAATAAAGCTAGAGCATTGATCCGGATCACAAAACGCTGTCTTTTCCTCATTCAACGGGAGGCTTCAGCAGGTCGTACACTGTAGCTTCGTTGCATTTTGCTCGAAAGGAGCTTTTGTCTTTATGGCTTATCCAGCGAACTATCGCTACACGAAGGAACACGAGTGGATCTCGCTCGACGGGAAGATTGGAACGATTGGGATTACCGATTACGCGCAGAACTCGCTGGGCGACATCGTGTATGTGGATGTGCCAAAGGTGGGCGACTCAGTGACGGCGAACAATTCGTTCGGATCGGTGGAGAGCGTAAAGGCAGTGAGTGATCTGTTCTCGCCTGTGACCGGAACCGTAACGGCTGTGAACGAGGAATTAAAGACCTCGCCGGACAAGATCAACGAGGCTCCGCACGAGACCTGGATTATCAAGGTGGAACTTGCGGATGCGGCTGATTTTGAGAAGCTGCTGGACACCGCGGCGTATGAGAAGTTTGTTTCGGAAGAGACCGGCGCGTAGCGTCGGGACTGTCGGCTTAAAGATCTAGCCGCTATGCACGTTCAATTCAATTTGAGCTCTGGCTAAAAGCTAACCGCTTATAGCGAAGAGCCGGGAGCCGAAAGCTCACATGCGTTATCTACCTAAGAGTCCAGCTGAGCGCGAGCAGATGTTGAAAGCCATCGGCGCGAAGGCTATTGACGATCTGTTTTCGACTATCCCGGCGGAGTACAGGCTTACGCGCGATCTTGACGTGCCTCGGCAGCAGGGTGAGAGCGAAATCGTTTCGTATTTCAAGGCGGCGGGGCAGAAGAACGCGACTGACTACGCCAGCTTCCTGGGCGCGGGATGCTATCGGCACTACCGCCCGGTGGTGATCGATGCGCTGGTGCAGCGCGGGGAGTTTCTGACGAGCTATACGCCCTATCAGGCGGAGATCACGCAGGGAACGCTGCAGGCTATCTTCGAATTCCAGACGATGATCGCCGAGCTGACCGGGATGGATGTGGCAAACGCCAGCATGTATGACGGGTCGACGGGCGCGGCAGAAGCGGTGTTGATGGCCATGCGCGTGACTAGCCGGCAGAAAGCAGTGGTCGCTTCGACAGTGCATCCGGAGTATCGCGAAGTGCTGCAGACGTACTTGCGCTATCGCGACCTGCCGACGGCGGAAATTGGTTATGTGCCGGATTCGGGCCGCGTGGATTTGAAGGCTCTGGAGGCGGACGTCACAGAAGAGACTGCGGCAGTGCTGGTGCAGAGCCCGAACTTCTTCGGCGTGATCGAAGACATTCCGGCGATAGCGGAGATCGCGCACAAGAAGGGCGCGCTCCTCATCGTGTCGATTGCGGAAGCGGTTTCGCTGGGCGTGGTGCGGCCTCCGGTTGAAGCGGACATCGTGAGCATGGAGGCGCAGTCGTTTGGAGTCGCGCTGAGCTACGGCGGTCCGTTTTGTGGGGTGATCGCGGCGAAAGAGCAGTATTTGAGGCAAATGCCCGGCCGGCTCGCTGGACAGACCGTGGATGGGAACGGCAATCGCGGCTTTGTGCTGACACTGTCAACGCGCGAGCAGCATATCCGGCGCGAGAAGGCGACCTCGAATATCTGTACGAACCAGGCGCTGGTTGCGTTGATGGCGACAATCTTCCTGACGGTGTATGGGAAGGAAGGGATTCGAGAGCTGGCGGAACACAATCTGGCCAAGGCGGCATATGCGGCCAAGACTTTGAGTGCTCAACCTGGGGCGAAGTTGCTGTTCAAGGATTCTCCGCGCTTCCATGAATTTGTGCTGCAGACGCAGGAGCCGGCTGCGCAGTGGAGTCAGCGATTGCTGGACGAGAAGATTGTCGGCGGGCTCGACCTTGGCCGCTGGTATCCGGAGCTGAAGAACGCGACGCTTTGGTGCGCTACGGAAGTGACGGCGCGAGAGACGATCGATCATGCTGCGAAGGTGCTGGCAGCGGCGCCGGTGGAGGCGTAAGAAGGGTACGGGCTTCAGCCCGTACGGTCAGCTCGCAGTTGAAAGTATCGGGCTTCAGCCCCTGAGGAAACTGAATGCGCCCAACTCGAGAACACGTTCGGAAGCAGCAAGGGGCGTACTTCGTCTCAACGCAAACGGCCCGACGCCAGCCCTTCTTCCGACATGATCGCTGGGCAAAACTATGCGAAGCCACAATCTTGCATTACGTCGGGAACGGCTACTCTCTACACGCGTATGTGGTCATGCCCGATCATCTCCACCTCTTGATAACGCCAAATGAGTCTCTGGAGAAGGCCGTACAACTCATCAAAGGCGGATTCTCTTTCCGAGCCAAAAACGAGTTTGCATGGAAAGCCGACATTTGGCAGCCAGGATTCTCCGACCATCGCATCCGTGGTGAAGAGGATTGGGAACGACACTTGGAATATATCCGAAGGAATCCAGTGAAACTAGGGCTGTTCTCCCCCTATTCATATATCGGATTTCCAGATGTGGCTTTTCCTCAGGGGCTAAAGCCCAGGGATGTTGATGAGAGCCATCACGTACGGGCTGAAGCCCGTACCCTTCCTATTTGTTCCGAAAGGGTCCACATATGAGTTCATTGGGCAAGGTTCGGCCGCATCAGACGCAGAACGAGGGTTTGGTATTCGAGAAGTCGGCGCCGGGTAAGCGCGGCTACAAGCTGCCGCCGCTGGACGTGCCGGAAGTCGACGCGAAGGCTGCACTCGGTTCGGCGTATCGCGAGGAGAAGGCTGGCCTGCCGGAGTTGAGCGAGATCGAGATCATCCGCCATTTCACTCGGCTTTCGACCTGGAACTACGCGATCGATCTGGGGATGTACCCGCTGGGCTCGTGCACGATGAAGTACAACCCACGGGTGAATGAGTTTGTGGCGCGGATCGAGGGGCTTGCGGATGCGCATCCTTATCGGCCGGAGTCGCTGGCGCAGGGAGTCCTTGAAGTGATCGATCTGCTGCAGCGGTGCCTCATTGAGATTACCGGCATGGACACGATCACGCTGCAACCGGCAGCGGGCGCGCACGGCGAGTTCACCGGCATTTTGCTGGTGCGCGCCTGGCATGAGTCGCGCGGAAATGCGCGGCGGAAGATTCTGATTCCGGATTCGGCGCATGGGACCAATCCGGCGACGGCAGCGATCTGCGGCTACCAGGTGGAGAACCTGAAGTCAAACGCGCAGGGAGGAATCGACCTGGAAGCCCTTGAAAGGCAAGTGGATGAGGACACCGCGGCGCTGATGCTGACGAATCCTTCGACGCTGGGCGTCTTTGAGAACGAAATCCACAAGATCGCTGACATCCTGCATGCGAAGGGCGCGCTGCTCTATATGGACGGCGCGAATATGAACGCGCTGGTGGGCAAGGTGCGTCCGGGCGACTTCGGCGTGGATGTGATGCACCTGAACCTGCACAAGACCTTCTCGACGCCACACGGGGGCGGTGGGCCTGGATCGGGGCCGGTGGCCTGCAAGAAGTTTCTGGAGCCGTTTTTGCCGACGCCGGTGCTCACGAGGGAACAGGGATCAGGGAACAGGGATCAGAAAACAAATTCCGAGTTGCATTGGGAGTATGACCGGCCGCAGTCGGTGGGGCGAGTGCGGGCGTTCTACGGAAACACCGGCATGTTTATCCGGGCACTGGCTTACATTCTTGCGAATGGGCCGGATGGGTTGCGGCAGACTACCGAAGATGCCGTGCTGAACGCGAACTACATTCGCAAGAATCTTGAAGACCTGTACGAGCTGCCCTATAAGACGCCTTCCATGCACGAGGTCGTTTTCAGCGACAAGCGGCAGGCTGTGAAGGGTGTAAAGACTGGCGACATTGCCAAGCGGCTCATCGACTACGGTTTCCATCCATATACGGTCAGTTTTCCCCTGATTGTGCATGGCGCGCTGATGATTGAGCCGACTGAGAGTGAGTCTCTGGAAGAGCTGGATCTTTTCATCGACGCGATGCGATCGATTGCCAAAGAGGTCGAGGAAACCCCTGACCTGGTGAAGTCGGCGCCGCACTCGACCCGGGTTTCGCGGTTGGACGAGGTGCAGGCGGCGCGGAAGCCGATTCTGCGTTGGCGGCCCGAAGCCAAATAGTTGTCACCAAGGGGTTAGAGCTAAGTTGAACCCTGCGCAAGGGTAGGGCGAATCCATGCCTGAGAATGGCGCTAGAGGTAACTTTGCGCGTGTGACTTTCTCCCTCGTTGCAGTTACTGCGAGAGCCTCGTAAACAGCGGCTATCCTGCACATTTTCATTGCTTTCGAATCTGAGTAAATCAGATAATCGAATTCTTCCAGGCTGGTTGTAAAGAAATCCGAGCTTCATTCCGTCAGTGCGGAGAACGTAGCGCGGTGGGCCAGGAGCAAGATGTGGCCGGCGGGTTATCTGTGGTGCAGACCGGTGCAATTTCTCGGGGCAAGTGAGCAAGGTTTCGAAGAGAAGCCTGTCAAGCGACAGGGAGGTCTACCGATGATGAAGCTGTTTCGGAAAGAAGATGGGCAGACGCTGGTTTTCACGGCATTGCTGATGTGCTGTTTGATGGGCTTCATGGCACTGTCGATCGATGTGGGCGTGCTATTTCGCGCTCAGCGCAAGATCCAAACTGCAGCGGACGCAGGCGCGATCGCCGGAACAATTGAGTACTACTATCACGGTTCCGGCAATGTGATTTCGGTTGCAAAGGCTGCTGCCGCCAGCAACGTTTGCCCAGCGTCCGATTCAGCGTGCATCACTACCGCGAAGAATCAGGTCACGGTCAATTTGCCGCCTGTGAACGGGTGGCATACCGGACCGTCTTATGTCGAAGTGATCATGAACCGGCCAAATCCGACCATTTTCATGGGCACCTTCTCCGGCTTATTCCCCGGTGGGGGCGCATCCGGTATCAGTCCCATGAACGTTGCCGCCAGAGCAGTTGGCGGGATCGTAGCGGGAGCTTCGTGCGTATACCTACTTAACCAGACCGATCCAGGGGCCCTCACCATCAAGGGAAACGCTGACGTAACTTCTCCCAACTGTTCCTGGACGGTGGATTCCAGTTCGCCACAAGCGTTCTGCATCACGGGCCAGAATTCTGGCGCACAATTCAACGTCCCAGCGGTCATTCTCCCCGGAGGACAGAGCACATCAGGAAATTGCAACAAGCTCTACGGAGGGGTTACGACCGGAGGGAGCCAGTTCCAAGATCCGCTTGGAAATTCTTTTTCATTCCCTGACCCAACCAACACGAACATATGCAACCCAGCTGCCGGCGGGAACGTGGTCACGGCGGCGACCGTTACGAACTCGACCACGCTTAATCCAAAGTCAGTCAATGTTGGCGGCTTCAACACTGCGAGCACCAACTACAACGTGGTCTGTTTCAAGGCCGCCGGGGGCATTCCCACCACCCTTTCTGGAGTGACGCTGGGCAGTAATAGCGACACATCGAAGAACACGTTGTACCTCTTCGAACAGGGACTCGTGCTCAGTGGCACCAACACGATTTACGGCACAGTCGATCTGAGCGGCGGGGCATTCTGCCAGGGTACTTACAACACTTCGAATGGCAAGTGTAATTTCACGAGCGCCGGCGGTGGGCCAAGCATCACCATTAACTCTCCCGCGAGTGTCGCAGGCGGAACACAGTACGCCTACAATGGCATGGCGTTTATCGTTAATCCGGCGAACAATGTTGCGTCATGCGACTCTTCGTATCACGGAATAAACGTAACTTCTAACGGGGATCCAAATTCCTGCATTCAGATTCAGTTTGGCAGCAACTCGGGACAGCTCGATGGCATGATCTATGCACCATATTCAGCCCTGTACATTCAAGACAGCGGCGGGACCGGCATCGGGGTTACGAATCTAATCGTCAACTCCACTTTCATCAACGGCGAGCTGAACATCACCGCGAACTACAACTATCAACACGCTGATTCACCTCTGAACTTTCCGGAATTGGTGGAGTAGGAGAGAAGATGAAGATCGCGCGTTTAAGAAGTTTTGGCTGGTTGAAGCTGCTGTGGCGCGGGGATCGCGGTTCAGCTCTGGTGGAGACGGCGCTTACAGTTCCGGTTGTATTTGCCATGCTGTTGGGTGCGGTCGAGATGGGCGACTTCGCTTTCAGGGCGTCCGAGATGTCCAACGCGGCGCGAGCAGCAGCGCAGTACGGAGCGATGAACGGAGGTGGGTTCACCGATTGCAAGGGAGTGTTTGTCGGTGGGAATTGCGATCCCACGAGCGGAATGTACGCCGCAGCAAAGAAGGATGCCCCGAGAACCTTCGCTACCTGCACAAATTTCACCGTCAATGCTACGAGCTCCTGCACGTGCTCAGGCGGTGCGGCGTGTGCAGCGGGAACTCCATACACTTGCGCCTCAGGAAACGGCCTGCCCGTAGTCAACGTGACGGTAAATACATCCGCGCAGTGTTCGCCGGTCACTTCGGTCCCGAACCTTTTTAGTGGCGCATTTTCGTTGAAGGGATATGCGCAGCAGCAGGTGCTCAATTGAAGATGACAGGCTCAGCAAAACGACTTCTGTGTCCAAGCCGGGGCGAGGAAGGCAATACGCTCGTTGAGATGGCCCTGGTCAGCGCGTTCGTATTTCTTCCGCTGATCTTCGGGATCATTCAATTCTCGCTCGCCCTATACGCGTACAACTTCGTGAACATGGCATCGAGGCAGGCGACTCGTTATGCCGCCGTACGCGGGGTTATGTCGTGCACTATTTCGGCGACGTTTCCCAACTGCAATATGGGACCGCACACAGGAGTTAACACCACTGCTCCTTCTGCACTTACAGGATTCGTGCAGGGGCTCGCATATCCCGGCATTAACCCGAATAATCTGACGGTGACCACGACCTACCTGGCGCAACATATCACTTCGGGGACCGGCGGCTTCGCGAAGACGGACTGGGATACAACCTGCACCACCACCAACCCGAACAACAATCAGGAATGCAACACGCCGGGGAATGCTGTTCAGGTGTCAGTCGTGTACCAGTTTCCCCTCGTCGTTCCTTTCTGGAAGAGCGCCACGTTGAACCTCACCGGCACCTCCCAGATGGTGATCAACGAGTGACGGAGCTGAGGACCACCCAAAGCTCGGGTTCTCAAAACTCAATAACTGAAGCGGTCAGGGGGTGCACCGGAAAGGGTGCATCTCTGCCCGGTAACGTGTCTCGAGTAACTTCTATCTTATTGATTTCTTTACAGGGCAATAATTTTCGTAACGCGCTGAGTAATTAACGCGTTAGTGGCATTGTGATCCCCACACCCAAACGAGCATATTCGTCTTAGTACTAACCGTTCTCGTCAGGGTAAGCCAAAGCCCCATTGGACCTAAGTAACTCCAGCCGAGAACTGAAGCTGCGGAACTCCTGACTGGCGCAAGCTGCCTGCTCGGACTCCACAGTGCGCAGAGCTGTCAAGTTGAGCTGTACGGGTGCACTGGAGGTGATGGATGAGGCGGTCGAAAGTCCTCCTTTTGAAAATGCTGTTCAACGAGCAAGGGCAGACCCTTGTGATGACCGTGTTTTGCATGGGGGTATTACTTGGCGCCCTCGGGCTTGCGGTGGATGTTGGCGTCCTGCTGCATACGCGTCGTCAAATGCAGAGCGCAGCCGATGCGGCCGCAATGGCGGGGGCGACGGAGATGTTTTACAACGGCTCCGGTTCGCCGAATATTACTTCGAAGGCGACAGCGGCGGCGCAGGACAACCTCTCGAATGCCGGGAAGACCATTCATGTTTCAGTGACGCCGTCTCCCACGTTGAACCCTGGCGGTGTTGCCTGCGCATCCTGCGTCCAGGCGACTGTTTATACGCCCAATCCGACGATCTTCATGTCGACGATGAGCCAGTGGCTGTTCAAGTCCAGTTCGTTCAACACGATCAACGTGTCGGCGATGGCGGTGGCCGGCGCGCCAGGATCTTCGCAGACGTGCATGTACGTGATGGATCCTCACGCTTCGAGCTCTTTTTGGATCCACGGTGCAGGTTCAGTCAACGCGCCTGGCTGTGGGATCTACGTCAACTCGGATGATCCTGGAGCGCTGTGTGTGACGGGAAATGCCGGGAAGTCCGATTTTGCATCCGTCAATGTGCATGGAGGACAGGGCGGCGGCAGTTGCAAGGGCGATCCCGGCCCGACGGTCAACCTAAATACCGGAGTACAGAGCCTTCCTGCCAAGTGGTCCGGAATACCTGCTGATCCAAGGACGAACTGCTCTACGGTGACAAACGCCACCACGCTTACTGGATCGATCACAGGCCCTGGGTATGGCAAGTACCAGTGCTACGCCAATGGCACGTGTAGCTCCACAACGAAGCATGGCGTGACGACGATTTCATGTAATCCGGTGACTGTGGACAGTGCAACGCTAGGTGCCGGGATCTACGTCTTCGAAACCGGCGTAAAGATCAAGGGCGCGACGACGATCGGGTCCAACACGCCCACCGGGGGTGCGACGGTCATCGTAACCGGCAACAGTCCTGGCAGCATGGATGGAGGAGTCTACGACAGCGGGACCGCAACCACGTTCTACGACTATGCGCCACAAAGCGGCACTTATGTCGGGATTGCAATCTACCAGCCGCCGGGAGATACGCAACAGTTAGGGCTTCAGTTTGGCAGCGGGAGCTCTATTTTCGACGGAGCTGTGGTGGCCCAGAGCGCGGCGGTAGATCTGCATGACCAGGGCGGCGCAGTGAACGCCACTGTTCTGGTTGTCGGGCAAGCGTATGTGAATGGAAAAGTGAACCTGACGAACTACAGCGATTACAACCCGACAACAACCCCCTTCAAGCACGTAACGCTTGTTCAGTAGGAGCTGGCTCGAATGATGAAGTTCTTCAAAGCGATGAGTTGTTGCGGAGTGAGGGAAGAGGGTTCGGCGCTCGTAGAGCTAACCCTGTCTCTCCCTTTCCTGTGCCTCATGCTGCTTGGCGCAGCGGAGTTTGCAAGGCTGGCCTACGCATCCATCGAGGTTGCAAATGCGGCGCATGCTGCTGCGGTCTATGCGTCCTCCACTCCAACTGCGCTGGCGGATACTGCCGGCATCAAGAAAGCCGGTGGAACCGATTCGCCGAATCTGGTTGGAAGTAACGCCATCACGGTGAATGATCCGACTACGGTCTGCGAGTGCTCTGACGGGACCAGTGTGGTGTGCACGAATAACACGACGTGCTCCGGCAACGGACTGCCGATGGTAACAACGGTTACGGTAACGACTCAGTCCACGTTTTCACCGATGGTCAGTCTTCCCGGTTGGAATCCCACACTGACATTGAAGGGGAAATCGAGCCAGGTGGTCTCGAACTGATGAAGACGACCATTCTGAGAGTTCTAGAGCGCACCGACAAGACGAGTCTGTTGGGTTTAAAGGAAGACGGCGGAACTCTTGTTGAGATGGCGATCTCGTGCCTGATTCTGATTCCCATGTTGTTCGGAATCATCCAGCTGTCGATAGCGCTGTACTGCCACCACTACGCTGCCGATGCGGCCCGCGAGGCAACGCGCTTTGCCATCGTTCGCGGAGTGAACTGCGCCACTTACCTGAAGTCTGCTGCATATTGTTCCCCGACCGATAACGATGCAGGCGGCGCGACTGCGAATGACATTGCTCAATACGTCAAGGGGCTTGGCTATCCATACTCGGCTAGTGCGGTAACGACCGTTCAATGGTGTACTGCGGGCAACCCGGCTACGTGGACCACTTGCTCGACGACAAAGAATGGTAACAATATCGTCGGCAACCAGGTGCAGGTGAAGGTGACGTATTCCTACCCACTGGTGATCCCGTACATCAAGGCGAACACGCTCCTGATCGGCAGCACATCGAGCATGACTATCGTTCAGTAGCGGCCGGTACTGGTAAAGATCGCAGTTGCGCCAAGTGGCCGCAAGTCGAAGAGACTCTGAAGCCGCTGTAAAAGAGCCTGGACGCCGAGGTTACGTTACGGTACGCGGGTCTTTACATTCCTTCTGGGGCTTCGGCACTTAGGTAATCGGAAAGTACCTTAAATTGCTTGTTCTGCCTTTCGTTACTTCCTAGAATTCACACACGTTCCGCTTTTCCAGTCTTCATAGGAAATTCGCGAGTAGCGCTGTACGGCGGCGCGGATTCCGCGCGGAATGAGGAAGACAGCTGTTAAATCCCGTGTGAAGGAAGAGCATGAGAATTCTTCGCGATGAAAAGGGCCAAACACTCGTTCTGACAGCACTTTGCGGGTCAGCATTGATCGGGTTTATGGCGCTCGCCCTGGATATGGGCGTCATGTATCACACGAAAAGGGATCTTCAAGGCGCGGCCGATGCAGCAGCCCTGGCTGGTGCGCTCAACTATCTCTATAACCACTCCACTGACTCTGCGAGAACCGCCGCGTGCAATGCGGCCACGGCAAACGGCTTCTCTGGGACCTGCTCATCGGGTGACTGCAACAGCGCAACGGCAAACACCATCTGCATCAATACTCCTCCCGTAAATGGACCGCAGACCGGCACCGCTAGCGGCATGTTCGTGGAAGCCATCGCGAAACAGCCCACATCGGCAATCTTCATCGGGAAGCGTGTCGGGGTGATGGCAAGAGCTGTTGCGGGAACGCCGACGAATGGTCTGGCTTGTATCTGGGTGATGAATCCGAGCGGGCCTGGACTGGACGTTCAAGGAAAATATGACATCGAGTCACCGAGTTGCGGAATCTACGTCAACTCCAACACCACCGATGCGATGGGAGTTACAGGAAACGCAGGAACGGTGAATGCACCGTTCATCGACGTCGTCGGTAACGCGAACTTGCAGCATCAAACGAGCCCGACACCAACAACCTTAAATTCCGGTGTACGGAAGAGCCCCTGGGGCAACCTGAACGGGCCCAGCAGCAGTGACTGCGGGGCTAACGGTACGAACTTAACGAGCATAACGTCGGCAAGCCAGATCCCAACCCCAAGCGCGAGCGGAGTGGTCTGCTTCACCGGCGGGAACATTAACAACCCTGTCAAGGTTTCGGGAACAATTAATTTCCCAGGGGCGAGTTCGGGAATTGTTTATTACTTCCAGCATGGCGTTGAGTTTGACACCAGCTCTAATGTGAAGTTCGGAACTGGAACCTATACATCGAGCACGAAATCCTTCTCCAATACCAGCGGAGCTGTGCTGGATATCGGCGACGGAACGATGAAGCAGGATTCCAATTCGTTGCTGAGCATCTATGGGCCGACTTCCGGCAGCTTCGATGGCATCGCAATCTTCCAGCCGCCATCGAACACGAAGACGCTGCAGGTGCAGTTCGGCAGCAACAACGAAGTGCTTGACGGATATATCTATGCACCAGGCGGTGAAGTCTATCTGCAAGACAATGGCGGTGGCGTGACGGCGACCGGAATTGTTGCCAACCAGCTTTACGACAAGGCATCGACGCTGACTGTTGCATACAGCTACGACAAGGCAAATGCATCGACTACCCTGAACCGTGTTCTATCGCTGATCGAGTAAGGAAAGAGCCATGAAGGTATTAGTACTCCGCAGGTTTTTGGCAAAAGCTCGCACTCAGGATGAGGGCGGAGCGCTGGTCGAGGCATGTCTTACACTGCCGCTGCTCTTCATGCTGGTGCTGGGCGCGGTTGAGTTCTCGCGTGTGGCATATACATCGCTTGAAGTGGTAAGCGCGGCCAAGGCAGGGGTGGCTTATGGAGCGCAGACCGGCGGCACGTCGGGCGATACCGCCGGAATCACATTGGCTGCGCAGACGGATGCCGGAAATATTCCAGGACTGTCAGTCAGCTCCTCGTCAACCTATGCGTGCTCCGACGGGACTGTCGTATCGGGGGCGAACACGGACTGTTCCAACACGCACATTGTGCAGACATTGAAGGTACAGACGCAGGCGACTCTCGGTCCGCTGATTCACTGGCCGGGGCTGCCAGCAACGTACACGATCTCGGGTCAGGCGTCTCAGACCTGTCTTCAATAGAATTCGCTGCGAACGGGACAAAGGAACTGTGATGAATATCAGCAAGACGCTCAAGAGGCTCGGCAAGGCTACCAGGCGGGGAACGCAGGAAGAATCCGGGAGCGCGCTCGTGGAGTTCGCCATCTCCTCGATTATCATCCTCGGCACGTTCATCAGCGTGTTCCAGGTGAGCATGGCGTGCTACCACTACAACACAGTGGCCGAGGTGACTCGGGATACGGCGCGTTGGGCGGCCGTGCGGGGCTCGCAATGCAGCACCAACACGCCTACCATGGATAACTGCAACGCGAGCAAAGCGACAATCCAGAACTATGCGAAGTCTGTTGGCGCGCTGAACTGGTCGCAGTGCACGACCGCTAATCCATGTATCACTGTCTCCTACAAGACCGCATCGACAGTCACCGATTCCACAACTTACAAGACGACCACCACCTGGTCTGACTGTGCTACCAATTGCAACGCTCCCGGCAGCATGATCACCGTCGCGATGAGCTATCCGTATACGTTGAATCTGCCATTTTTCAAGAACTACAGCATCAATCTTGGGAGCACATCGACAATGATTGTTGCTCAATAAGCTCAGCCAGACGGCTGGCGGGAGACTGAGTGTTCGGTGCCCGCGCCGTCATCCCTAACGCTGCTGAGGTTGGCCCCTTCTCGTTGAGTTGGGGCCTTCTCGTTTCTGCGCCAGGTGGTCTCGGCGGACTTTGATGGCTTCTCTGATTCCGTTCACAAAATGAAAGCTGAAGTGCTCCAGCACCCAGAGTGTTCGCTTTCGATCAGATTGATGAGCTGTACCCTACTAGACGCACCGGCAGGCATGAATATTTACACGAGCTCGTTGCCACTTTCGTGCGATTCCGCTCCCTCGAAAATGCATTTGTAGTTGAGGAAACTTTCAGCCGTGAATAGCGTGCCGGCTGAGGCTAAAGCCAATCCCCTGGCGCAAGTTTCGACGCGTTGTTTCCTGGCAATGCTACGTCAGCCAGGGGTTGGCATGCCTGAGAGGTCATTGCATGAAGGGCCTGAAGAATGAATTGGGGCAGACTCTGGTTGTCGTGGCGCTGTGCATGACGGTACTTCTTGGATTCGCGGCGCTCTCTGTTGATGTCGGCTTACTGTTCAAGGCGAAACGAGATATGCAGGTGGCGGCTGACGCGGCGGCTGCCGCTGGAGCTCTCGACTACAAATACAACAATTCAACGATTTCGGCCCAGGCCGCGGCCAAGGTGGCAGCAGCGTCAAATGGAGTGACGTCGGCTAATGTCGTCATCAATGCGCCGCCTCATTACGGGCCTTACGTAGGCAAGACTGGATTCATTGAAGCAATCGTGACTGATCCAGCACCGACGTTCTTTATGAAGATGTTTCACATCAACACCGTGAATGTGAAGGCACGAGCCGTAGCTGGAAGCGGAGTGATCGATGCCTGCATCTGGGCACTGTCGAGATCAGGAACAGATGTTTCTCTCACGGGTTCAGGATCTATCACAGCGCAGAACTGCGCCATCTACGATGATTCCAACGCAAGCAATGCTATGTCGCTGACGGGAAGCGGTTCCATCTCTGCGAAGGCGATTGGAATCGTGGGCGGGTACAGCGTTACGGGATCGGGACATATCTTACCCAATCCTCCTACGACAGGAATCGGGCCGGCGGCCGATCCGCTGAACCTGAGTCCGCCGTCGATTCCGACAGGCACTTGCTCGCTCTCCGATTGTGACCCAAAGAACACCGGCAGCGGCAACAAGACACTCGACCCGGGCACCTACAATTCGATCTCGAACACGGGAAGCGGAACGCTTACGCTGAATCCGGGAAACTACATCATCAACGGAGACTTGAAGAACACCGGAAGCGGAAAGCTGATTCTGGGTGCAGGAAACTACACGATCTCTGGAGACTTCAAGAGCACGGGAAGTTCTTCTCTGACACTGGGCTCAGGGCTTTACACCATCGGTGGAGACCTGGCGCTGACGGGCTCAGGCTCCATGACGGGAACCGCCGTGACTTTTTACACCCAGGGCAGCAACACGCTGACCGGCAGTGGAAACCTGAATCTGACGGCGCCTACTTCTGGAGCGTATAGCGGCGTGCTTATCTACCAGCCGTCCGGGGATACGCATGCGATGTCGATTACAGGCTCGGGTGGCGACAAGATTCAAGGCATCTTGTATGCGCCGACGTCCCCACTAACGCTAACCGGCTCCGGTAGTTTGAATGTCTCCCTGGACATCATTGTCGACACGATCAAGGTGACGGGTAGCGGGTCCATCACGGATACGAATTATGCAGTGATCACAAACCCCAACTCAGTTCTTTCAAAGCTTGTGATGGTGGAATGAGCATGATCTTTCAAGGAACTCTTCGCAAAGCGAACGTTGTTGTAAAGGGCCAGATAATCAGAGTGTGGGGAAGAGAAGGCGGAGCGCTCGTCGAAACCGCACTCATGATGCCGTTCTTTCTCCTTCTGTTCCTGGGCGCGGCTGAATTCGGAACCGCCGCCTATACGGCAATCGGAGTTTCAAACGCGGCGATGGCTGGGGTCCAATATGGCGCACAGAGCGCGTTGACGTCTGGAGATACTACAGGGATACAGAATGCCGCCGCGGCTGATGCTCCAAACATTTCTCTTGGCACAACGACGGTCTCCCACACTTGCATATGCTCGGATGGTTCCAGCTCTTCCTGTCTGTCAACGGATTGCCCGACCTCGCATATCGAAACAATTCTGACCGTTCAGACACAGGCAGTCTTTAATCCCGGATTTCACTTGCCTGGAACGCCCATGAGCTACACCATCCAGGGCAGGGCAGTTCAGAAGGTGCTTCAATGACAGATCCAGAACTGGCCGGCAAGAGATATCTGCGAGCATTGCGGGGGGAAGAAGGCTCCGCGCTGGTTGAATTTGCGCTGTCGTCCATTGTCGTAATCATGATGATGTTCGGACTGATTCAGTGCTGCTTTGCTCTGTATTCGTACAATTTCGTATCCGACGCCAGCCGATCAGCGAGTCGATATGCGATGGTTCGCGGAGCGAATTGTAGTGGCATGCCAGATTGCCAAATAACTCAAGCGCAGTTGCAGACCTGGGTCCGACAGAACGCCTACCCGGGAATCAACTCCAGCAACCTCACGGCGACTGTGACCTGGTTAAGTGTCAGTTCCACGCAACCCGCAACATGGACGGCTTGTGGAAGTCAGTGTAATGCGCCCAATAATGCTGTCAAAGTACAGATAACGTATGCATTTCCGTTTGCCATTCCCTTTTGGCGGAGCACAAGTCTTAGCCTTTCGAGCACTTCGCAGATGGTGATTGCGAACTGAGGGCGCGATTTGTGATCGGTTTTCCGCGTTTTCCGCTCTTCACGCCAGCAAGCTGACATCCTAAGCTCAAGATCATGGCCACCCTGCCAGACCTGACATCCCTGGATGCCGGATTGCCGGCGAATATCGATGCTGAGAAGACGATTCTTGGCGCGATCCTGCTCGACAACTCGTTCCACTCGGAAGCAGCCGAGAAACTGGAGGCTGACGACTTCTCGCTGGATTCTCACAAGCGCATCTTCCAGCGGATGAGCGATCTGATGAACGAGCAGCGGGCCGTGGACATCGTCACGCTCTCGCACGAATTGTCGCGATACAAAGAGGTCGAGTCCGTTGGCGGCGTCGCTTATCTGGCTTCGCTGACAGAGGGTCTGCCGCTGCGGCCGGTTATCGAGGACTATGTCCGAATCGTCAAGGACAAGAGCCTGCTGCGTCGGCTGATGCTGATCTGCTCCGCGGCAATTGCGCGGGCGGCAGACCAGAGCGAGACAGCACTGGAGGTTATCGGCGCGGCGGAGACCGCCCTTCTCGAGGTGAGCGAGAAGGGCGTTTCCGGCGGCCTCGTGGCGCTCGATCGGATCGTCGCCGATTCGTTCGGGTCGATTGACAATCTTTACAACAATAGTCGCGCCGTCACTGGGCTCGAAACCGACTTCACCAAGCTGGACGAGAATACGAGCGGACTCCAGAAGGGCGAACTGATCATCATCGCGGCCCGTCCGTCGATGGGAAAGACGGCATTTGCGATCAACATTGCGCAGAATGCGGCGGTGAATCACAATGCGATCGTCGCTGTCTTCAGCCTGGAGATGAGCAAGGAGTCGTTGTTGCGACGCATGCTGGCGTCGCAGGCGTGGGTTGACCAGAGAGCGCTCCAAACAGGCTTCATCCGTCGCGAGGATCACGACAAGCTGGTTCGGGGGCTGGAGCAGCTGGTTGAGTCGCGTTTATTCATCGACGACACGGCGGGCATTTCGCTGGCGGAGATGCGCGCCAAGGCGCGGCGCATGCGGCAGACGCTGGGCGGACTGGACCTCGTCGTTGTCGACTACCTCCAGTTGATGAGTGCTACCCTGCCGACCGCAGGCGGCAAACGCTATGAGAACCGCACGCAGGAAGTGTCGGCAATTTCGCGTGGGTTGAAGGCGCTGGCCAAGGAATTAGATGTTCCTGTGGTCGCGCTTTCGCAGCTGTCTCGTGCGAGCGAGCGGCGCGGAGACGACAAGCGCCCGATGCTGAGCGATCTGCGTGAATCGGGCTCGATCGAACAGGACGCCGACGTTGTGATGTTCATTCATCGCGAGGCCTATTACAACCGCGATGAAGAGATGAGCGAGTCGGACCGCGCGAAGTCGGAGATCATTATCGCCAAACAGCGCAACGGCCCGACGGGTACAGTGCACCTGAACTTCATCTCGCGCTATACGCGGTTTGAGAACGCCGACATGACCGCGGAAATGTGAGCGTGAACCTATCCATCAAGACCTGTGCTGGATGATCACCACACGGCCAGCGATGTATTGGCCGGCGGAGGTGTCAGCATTGATCTCGATGAGGCTTGCAGGAAATGCCATGTTTGCCGGCCGAATCACCAGATGATTTCCGACACGGTCGATATAGCGCAACGCGACATGGTTGCCATCGGCAATGGCGTACAGATTCGGTCGATCCGGATCGTACAGACGGAGAGAGCTGTAGTGCCGGTCGATGACTGCAATTGCACCGACGTTGGCCGGCTGGCCCATCGATAAAGCACCGTCGTGATCGATGCGAACCGCGATGAATCGTCGCCATGATTGCCTCGAGGAAAACCTGCGAGGTCCAGGCGCAGGCAGATCTTTGTTAGAGACCCAGAGCCATATTTCTACGGCTGCAGATCCTATCTCGGGTTCAAATAGAGCGGCGCTGTGCGATACCAAAGGAATTTTGACGTAGTGCACAGAGCGTGAATCAGGAGGCTGGCTGAACGTGACGAGATCCTCCACTCCGAGGTGAAGAGCTTTCCTTATGCAATCGGCCGCACGGAATGAAAGCTGGCCCTGGCCGTGAAGGAACTTTGAAACGTGTGACTTGCTCAGGCCGGTCAGTCTCGAGAGCTCGGCGTTGGTCACTTCGCCACGCTGAATCCTTCCCAGGCACACCAAACGGAGTCGCTCGTGAGTCTGTGAGAAGTTCATCTGTGGAATGTCCACTGGCAGGCAACAGCAGCCCTGGCCGTTGTTGAATGAGAGGAAACTGATTTGGTGTGTATTGCCTTCATTTCTGGGACTCGCTTGCTAATAACTGGTACCTGAATGAAGTATTGGGCTCCAACGCGTTGACGTGCCAGATGCGTCAGCCTAGATTGGGTTTACTCAGATCGGGCAGTTTTGGGACATTCTCCGGGATTTTCCCGAATCGGGCAATCGAACAGGGGTGGTAGCTGCCCAGTCAGGCTGATCGGCGCTTAGCCGCAGCCAGCAGACGGCAGCGGCCCGAGACTGGCTGAATCACTTCCAGATTTGCGCGCTTATCGTGATGAACGCATTTCTTCGAGCAACGACAAGAACTGCAGACCGGGGCAGCAGAACCCCGGATGCAGATGCCGCGCTCCTTTCAACTCGCCAGGCAGATGAAGTGCAACTGGGGTGGCGGGAGAAAGCACATTTCTGGGCTCTAAATGAACGAAATAACTTTAATGTCGAAGATATGCGAAGGGTGCGGCTGTCTCTGGCTCCGCCCTTCGGGCCACAAGTCTGCATATTGCATTGATTGCCGCGGTAAACTCGATACCTTTCCGAATCCAGCAACTCGCAAAAAGGCGGGACGACCCAGGAAGATCACCAGGATCTGGGCTGTGGCAACTGTTGAGGGAGGCGCCCTATGAGCGCAGCCCTGCAATTGCCGCTTATCTGGGCGGAAGCAAATCCTCTGCAGGGTTCGAGTCAACGCGAGAAGCGTCATTGCTCGACATTCGCGCCTCGTGAGGATGGCGAGTCTGCAAACCTGGAGAGTCTGCCTGAGGTTAGCCTTGCGTTTTATCGCAAGCACACTGAAAAGATGCTTCAGAGGTATCTGTATGCATCGATGCTCGTGGGCCGAGCCCCGGCGATGCTGAGCGAGCCGATCGCGAGAGGATGGGCAACCTGTCGTCGCGTGAAGACGTTTGAAGATGCGGTGATCTTTGTGCTGGACATGGAGCGCTGTTTCAAACGGCTGGAGGAGGGAGATCAGGCGCTTCTCGGTCGAATCGCGCTTCAGGAATACACGCATGCTGAGGCAGCAGATCTACTCGGGGTCAGCGCGCGTGCGATTTCCTATAAGTACCCGTTGGCACTGGACCGGCTCACAAAATTGCTGCTGAAGGCAGGGCTTCTGATTCTTCCCAAGGACTAACGGGCAGTTTGCTGACTTCAGAGGGGAGCGTTGATGAGCGCTCCCCTGGTGCTTAGCGATATCGCCGCGGGTCAGGCTGGGAGGCCTACTAATCCCTGAATGGATTGGATCTCGTAATGGGCAGCGTGGCTGTCATAGCGCGAAAGGTATTTGAGACGGTTCTCGGGAATGATTGACGCGGTGTAGTTAGCTCCGGCCACGGCTTTGATCGCGTCGATGGATTCCCAGATCATGATGGTGATGAATTCGACTTCTCCATCCATAGAGCGGCGTAGAACGTATCCGCCGCGATAGCCGGGAACTTTGCCGATGCCGGGCAGCAACTCGGGCTTCAGTGTGGATTCATAGCCGTCAGCGTCTTCCGGTTTGGTGTAACCGTGCCAGATTCTTGCGATCATTGTGGGTCCTCCGGAGCATCGGAGTTTTGATTTCGATCAACACATCACTATGTCACATTCCGTGACAGGCAGTCGGCTCTCGCGGTGATTTGTCGGCTGCCGGAGTGCGCTCGACGAGCTTCCAACTCTGCTATGGTGGACGGGTTCGGATGTGTAACCAGTTCGGGAGGCAATCGGCTATGCGGCTCTTTCTGCGTTCTGTGGTTTTCGGCGTCATTGCTACTTCTACTTTTGTTGTTGCGCAACAACCCACTTTGAAACCTACGACAGAAGCCGATGCGCCGAACCGGGACACCAGCTACATCGAAGCGAACGGAACTGCGCATGTGACGCGGGTGGTCCCAGTGCCGCAGACGATCAGTCCTGAGGGGCAGAAATCATTGAGTAGACAGGAGCCGGACCAGGGACCGCCCCAGCCATTGGAAGAGCGGCGAAAGAGTACGGATGCCTACACGGCTAGAGCCCGGGAAGAGTGGTCGAAAATCTGTCCGAACACGATCGAGGAACAGAAGATTGCGGGAGTTCCGGTGCGGATCGTGACGCCGGAAGGAATGCCGGAAAGCAACAAGAACAAGGTGCTGCTGGACTTGCATGGCGGCGGGTTCAATGCGGATTCTGGATCCTATACCGAGTCGATTCCAATTGCGAGCTATACAAAGATCAAGGTGGTTGCTGCGCTGTACAGGCTCTCGCCGGAGGTAAAATTTCCGGCAGCAGTGGATGATTCCATCGCAGTGTATAAAGAGCTGCTGAAGACTTATGAACCGAAGCACATCGTGATCTATGGAACCTCGGCGGGTGCGATTCTGACGGCAGAGGTGGCCGCGAAGATCAAGCAACTTGGCTTGCCGATGCCGGCGGCGCTAGGGATTTTCAGCGGCATGGGAGATTTTGCCCGGTCGGGCGATTCGATTGCGATGTATGCTCTGCGAGGTTTGTCGGGGCATCTCGATCCGCCAGCACCGGGCGCACACGATCCGTATTATGTGGGAGACACCGACCCGAAGGATCCAGTGCTATCGCCCATTTTCGGCGATCTGCATGGCTTGCCGCCAACACTGTTCGTCACGAGCGGGCGAGATCTGCTGCTGAGCGGGACGGTGAACTTGCATCGGGCTTATCTGCTGGCGGGCGTTGACGCTCGGCTTGTGGTGTATGACGCGCTGACGCACGCCTTCTGGTACGACCCGAAACTGCCGGAGGCGATTGAAGCCAACCACATCATGGCGGACTTCTTTGTGAAGGAATTGAGCAAGTAGCGGCCGGAGATCAGCGTGCGATGGGCTGAGCAGCTAGATCATCGCGCACTCTCTGCATGATCCCGAGGTAGTAGGCGAGGTTGTGAATCGAGTTGAGCGTCGCCGCGAGAGGCTCGCCGCACTGCACAAGATGCCGGAGGTAGGCTCGCGAGTAGCGACGGCAGACCATGCAGTCGCAGTTCGGATCAGGCGGGCTTTGGTCTTCGGCGTATCGCTTGTTCTTGATGTTGAGACGTCCTTCGCTGGTAAAGAGCAGGGCGTGACGGGCGGCACGGGTGGGGAGAACGCAATCCATCATGTCCACGCCCATGCGCGCGTATTGCTCGATTTCGTCGGGATAACCCACGCCCATTACGTAGCGTGGCTTGTCTTTCGGCAATAGAGGAAGAACCTCGCTAATCACTTCCATGGTGAGTTCGCGCGGTTCGCCGACGCTGAGGCCGCCGATCGCGTAGCCGTCGAAATTCATTTCGACGAGTCGCTCGGCGGACTGGCGGCGGAGATCGTGATACATGCCGCCCTGCACGATGCCGAAGATAGACGGAAAACGTTCTTCACTCCCGGGTTTCAATAGCGAGACCTGGGGTACCCGATTCCATGGCACTTCGGACCGATGCGCGCGGAAGTGATCGAGAGATCGCTGGGCCCAGGCCATAGTGAGGCGCAGACTTTCTTCCGCGCGTGTGCGGTCAGCGGGATACTCGGTGCACTCGTCGAAGGCCATGCAGATGTCTGCGCCTAGCGCGATCTGCACATCCATGGAATGTTCGGGCGTGAAGAAGTGACTGCTGCCGTCGAGGTGGGAGCGGAAGCGTACGCCTTCGTCGGTCACCTTACGAAGTTGTGCGAGGCTGTAGACCTGGAAACCGCCGGAGTCGGTGAGCATGGCTCGCGGCCAGCTGATGAAGCGATGAAGGCCGCCCATGCGGCGAATGGCTTCGTGGCCCGGCCGGAGATAGAGATGGTAGGTGTTGCCGAGGATGATCTGCGCACCCAGCGATTCGACGATGTCTTGCGGGACCGCCTTGACGCTGCCGGCAGTACCGACGGGCATGAAGACCGGCGTTTCGACGGTCTGATGCGGCAGATCGATTTGAGCGCGGCGACCGCCGGGTTCAGTTGTATTGAGGACGTTGAAGGCCAGGCTCACATTCTCATTTTATCTGTCAGAAAGTGAGCTGAGGCTGCGGCAGGGAGCTGCCGTGAACTCCCTGCCTGTGCGCCTATCCGATGCGGTGCATGCGGCGGGCCCGATAAATGTGGCGCGATGCAATCATCTGCCTGCGATGAATGATGCGGCGCTCGCGCATGGTGAGGCGGCCGTTGTGACGAGCGCGCATGGCGCGGATCTGGCGGTGCATGCGCATCTGCCGGCGTTCAAGTCGCACACCCTGGCGCGGGGTAAGCGCACCGCGACGGATTCCGTTGCCGATGCGTCGCTGCTGATTGAACTCGCGTTTGACGATCGGGTTCTTAGCCTGCACGGGTGCGGCCTGGGCGATGGTAAGGGCGGGCGCTGCTGTGAGGGCCGCCACAAGCACATATTTAAGTAGTTTCATGGTGTATCTAATCTCCTTCTGTGACGGCGGTGGCTGAACTCCGCTCCTGGCCACTCACAGTTACTGAAACACTGATTGCGGATCTTCGTTGCGAGGAGATTGGCAGCGTTCGGTAAAGAATTGTAAAGGTGTGCTGAGCTACTTTGCGCCGCCGAACTGCACCTGAAGTCCGGCGCGCGCGAGCCGAGGAGTTGCCAGGGTGGTGTTTGGCGTCTTAGAGACTTCAATGCTGCGGTCGAACAGGTTCTCTCCGGAGGCGAAGAGCTGAAGATGGCGACCAAAGTCATGCGAAGCATGGGCATCAAGACGGAAGTAGCTGTGCAGAGCAAACAGGTTCGCATCGTCGTCGTACTGGCGGCCGCTGATGCGACTCTGCAGGCTGAGCGTGCCGAAGCGCGGCTTGAATGCGCGAAGATTGAGCGAGCCCATGTTGTGCGCAACTTCGGGTATCCAGTTACCGAGATCCTGCGAGCCGCGAGAGACAACTGCGTGCGCATACTGGTAGCCGCCATCGAGGGCGAGCCAACGTTGCGGCAGGACTTCAAAGTCGAGGCTGAGGCCGCGGCTCTCGATCTGACCGAGGTTCTGGCGCTTGAGCAGGAGGGGCGATGCCGGATCGATGGTGACCGCAACTATGGGGCGATTGACCTGCGTGTCGAAGTAGCTGGTGCGAATGGTTCCCCAGCGACCTTCGGTGGCGACGCCGAATTCCCATCCGGTTGCGCGCTCACTCAGCAGCGCAGAGTTAGCCAGGGTGAGTTTGCTGCCGACCTGCGTCGAGCGGTAGAGCTCGCTGGGCGTCGGCGAGCGGTAGGCGCGGAAGGCGGAGCCTGAGATTGCAAAGTGAGAGCCCAGCTTGCGGGATATGCCGAGACGCGGATCGAAGATGTTCTCACTCTTCGAGGGCGGCTGCGTTGCAGCAGGAACCCAAGCTGATCCGTTCCAGTTCACCTGATGCGCGTCGTAGTTCTGGAACCAGTCGATGCGGCCGGAGGCGGTGGCGGTCCATGCGTGTTGAGTCAACATGGCTTCCGCGTAGCCTGCGGAGTCGCGCTGATGGTCATCAAGGTTGGTGAGCGCGCCGGTTGAGAAGACCTGCTCGCGATCCCATACGCGGACGTCGTGAACGTCGGCACCGGCGACTACGAGAAGCTCTGTACCGATGGGTTGATTCCAGTGCGCCGCCGCGCCGAGTTCGTTGTCGGGTACCAACGTGAAGCGCGTCGGGCTCTCGCCGCAGCGTGCGGTGCAGGCCGGATCAGTGGCGGAGGTGCTAGTGATGCTCGAGAAGGTCTGGCGATAGTGCTCGGTCGATCCGTAGAGGCGGAGGGTTGCTGTTGCGTTGCGGGGAGCCTGCCAGTCAGCGCCTGTCGAGTAGCGCCAGAGGCGTGTGCCGTTCTTCTGATAGGGAGTTCCGTTGTCGCGGGCTTCGTTGAAGCCGCTACCACGGACGAAAAAGCGAAGCGGACCGCTGGTGTGGTCTAGCGTGAGCAGGCCGTTCTGGCCATGCATGTTGGAGGGTGTGTCGACTGGCCCTCGCTGCGACGGAGCAAGCTGGGTGAAGCCGTCGGTGCCGAGAGCGCCGCCGGATGCCAGAATTCCCCATCCGCTCAGCCTGGTTTCGAGCAGGCCGCTGGTGTCGTAGGTGCCGAGGCCGCCATAGCTGGAGCGGAACTGGGCCATCGACGCCGACGGGCGCGCTGGAACGATGTTCATCACGCCGCCTATGGCGCTGGAGCCGTAGAGATCGCTGGCGCCGCCGCGTACGACTTCGATACGGTCTATAGCGAGCTCAGGTACTTCTTCCCAGTGGATCCATCCGCCAACGGCGTCGTTGAGGGGGACGTCGTCCTGTGTGACCAAGGTTCGGCTCGCGGATGTGGAACCGAGGCCGCGAAGGCTGACGCCCTGCGATGTGGGATTGGCGACGAGGGAGCTGGACCGGCGGAAAAGTTCTACACCTGGAAGCTGCCTGACCTGCGCATCAACTGTGAAGCCCGCTGTACTGCTCAGAGCAGACTGCGAGAGGGTGCGCGTGGTGACGGGGCTTTCAAGCGATGCCAGCGGTGCGCGATAGGCAGTTACGGTCACCTGCTGGCTGGCACCCGCAAGATCGAGCTGAACAGTTGTGCTGGCGCTGGCTTCGAGGAACTTATCCGCAAAGCCTTTCGCTGCGACGTGGAGACGGCAAGGGATGTGGCAAGAGACTGTGAGCTGGCCGTTGGTGTCGGAGTGGCCGAGCAGTTGTCCGCTGGCCTCCTGGATATCGGCTCCGGGCACAGCAGCGCCGGACTTGTCGACGACGCTGATGGTGAGCGAGACGGGCTTTTGGGCTGTGAGGATTGTCGATGCAGCAAGCGCAAAACAGAGCGTCAGGCAAAGGTTAAGACTGCGCTGAGGGATGCCACTGGTCGTTCTGAATTGCGACAACTGCATCAACATCACCTTTGCAAGTGGTCTGGAGCGAGTGGAGCAACTCCGCGACGGTCTTTCCAAATGCGGGTATCAACAGATGAGGCGCAATCTCGGCGAGCGGTACCAGCACAAACGCGCGTTTTGCCATGCGCGGGTGGGGGAGCTCGAGACTTGGCTCATTCAGTTGAAGACCGTTCCATAACAGGATATCCAAGTCGAGGGTACGCGGCCCATTGGGGATTGCAGCGGCGCGGTTACGTCCGAATTCTTTCTCGATGGTGAGCAATTCTTTGAGCAGGGTGCGGGCGTGCAGTTCGGTCTCCAGCCCGACGACGGCATTGAGGAATTGAGGCTGATCGGCGAAACCGACGGGAGCAGTTCGATAAAGAGAAGATTGTCGCTCGACGCTGCCCAGGGAGCCGAGCCGCCGGACTGCTGCAACAAGGGTTGCAGCCGGCGGCCCTGCGGGACTGGGCAGGTTGGCTCCGAGCGCGATGTAGGCGGTGGGCATGGGCTTTAGAGTATCCCGGCGGCTTGGAAAGCTGCCTTACGGCAGGTGGTTCTGCCAGCGGTAGGCGGCTAGTGCGCGAATGCGAAAGAGGGTGGCGGCCAGAGCTGCAAGGCCCACGAACCAGACTGCGAAGGCTGCGCGTACGGCCCACGCCGGGGCCTCTCCCACCCGGCGAAGGAGGAAGGGCAGGAAGTTCCAGCAGGTGATGTGGACATAGTCCCAGGGATCCTGGGTCATGGCAACGGTGTTCAAGCCCCAGGCCTGCATTTTGCCTAGTTCAAAGGCGAGGATGTTCTTCGCGCGCAGGGCGAGCACCCATGTGGGGTGACCGAGTGTTTCCTGCTGGTAGATCTCAAGAGGCAGCCAGAACATCAGAGATTCGATCTGGATGAAGAGGCTGGCGCAGAGCAGAACGAGGCCGAATGGCCAGACGAAACGGGCAGCTTCGTGCCGATATTTGAGCAGGAGGGGAATGGCGAGCAGTGCGACCAGTTCAACCGCGGTGGAGACGTAGCGATCGCCCCATGCGAAGTCCCCTGCCCATGCGAAGTAGCGCGCGTAGAAGCTGAGATAGAGCAAGAGCATCAGGCAGGAGGCGACGGCGTATGCGCGCACAACAGGCTGCATGCGACGCCAATGCAGGCCGATGAGCACGAGCGCGAGGACGATCAGCGGATCGAAGAGGAAGATGGATTTTTCAGGGGTGAAGAGCGCGCCGAGGAACCCCTGATGCCAGGGCGTCGTCCAGGGCCAGTTTCGAGGAAGGCTTGGATCGCGGGCAATCGTTTCTTTTGCGACGAGGCCGGCATAGGTTGTCGTCCATGATCCGAAGCGGTGGAACTGATACAGGCGATCGAGGAAGCCGAAGAGGCCGAAGACGGGGATCGCGATAAAGGTGTATGTCCGGAGTCGATCGCGAAGAGCCTTTCCTCGCACGCCATCGAACCAGAGAGCCAGCAGAACGAAAACTATTCCGGCGATGAGATCCATGCCGGTGGTGATGCGGGTAAGCAGATTCAGGCCGAAGGCACCGGTGCCAACGAGAAGAGCGCGGCGGCTGCCGGTCTGGAGCCACTCGTATTCGAAAGCAAAGCCAGTGAGTGTCAGCAGGCAGATGTAGTTGTTCTCCTGCATGTTCTGGGTGTAGTGGAGGTGCGTGGTCGCCAGAAGGAAGGCGAGGACTCCGGCGATGGAGTGATTGATTGAAAATCCAAAGCTGCGCAGCAGTTTGAAACATACGAGCGCGGTAAGGATCGCGATCAGGATCTGAGTGAGATAGACGACAACGATGTCGCGTACAGTCGGGTCGGTGTCGCCATAGTTTGCGAAGATCGAAAGATTGTCGATCGAGGTGCCGAGAATGTCTGGCACGAGGAGTAAAAGAGACTGACCTATGCCGAACCAGCTTTGCAGAGAGCCGTTGCGGCCGTGAACGCCGAACTCGGGATACTCGTCCGGCAGAACGGGCGGCTCCGATGTCCAGAAAGAGTGAGCTGAACGCAGACGGTGCGTGGTGTCGGAGGTGCCAAGTTCGCCCGACTGCACTACGAAGGCGATGAGCGCAGCTGCGAGCGCGAGAAGGAAGACCGGACTACTGAATCTGGAAGAGCGAGCGTAAACCATGCGAGATATCTTGAGGCTTTCGTATCACCCCAGAACTCATGGTACCTGTCTGTCTACGCCGTATGATTCGTTTGTGAGACACAGCAGGATCACCTTCCGGCTTATCTGGTAGCATCATTTTTCGGAGAATACCTGGCATGGATGGTCTTAATAACGCGGGTCTCGGCGCGCGCCGCAATGAAGATATCGCTCTCGATTTGCTCAAGTTTGTTGCAGGAACCACAGGTGTGGGCCGCCCCGCTACGGGGTCCACGGGTTTCAGCGGAGCGGCAGGCGCGAAACCGGAGGATCACGTGAACCAGCTGATCGAGCTGTATGGCCGCTGCCTCAAGGCGGTTGAAGGCAAAGGGGCATAGCAAATCGCAAGCGAAGGCAAGCTGCGCGTAGCGGTCGTGGGCGCCGGTGCGTTCGGGCGCAATCACCTTCGTGTCTATCGCGAACTGGAAACAGCGGGCGAAGGCGTGGCCCTCGTGGCCGCGGTGGAGCCGGATGCTTCGCGAGCTGAAGAGACGTCGGCCAAATATGCGATTCCGGTTTTCAGCTCGATCGAAGAAATGCTGAGTGCGGATCTGCATGTAGATGCAGCTTCGGTCGCGGTTCCAACGGTGCATCATCATTCGGCTGCATCGTCCCTGCTCAGTGCAAACATCGATCTGCTGGTTGAGAAGCCACTTGCTTCGTCGACGCAAGAGGCCGATGAACTGATCGCGCTTGCGGAGAAGAACGGTCGCATTCTGCAAGTGGGGCATCTGGAGCGGTTCAATCCGGCGGTGCTGGCCGTAATGTCGCAGTTGAAGAGGCCGATGTTCTTCGAGGCGCATCGGTTGTCGGTGTTCACGCCGCGATCTCTGGATGTGGATGTTGTGCTCGACCTGATGATCCACGACCTCGACGTGGTGCTGACGATGGCGAACTCGCCGGTGCGCGAGGTTCGCGCCGTAGGACTACCGATTTTGTCGCCCAAGGTGGACATTGCGAATGTGCGGGTGGAGTTTGAGTCGGGGTGCGTGGCGAACTTCACCGCATCGCGCGTTTCGACGGAGCGTGTGAGGAAGCTGCGATTCTTTCAGCCGCGGAGTTATGTATCCATCGACTACGCGCGGCAGGATTTGCTGGTGATTCGACTGGATGCGAGTATTACGCCGGAAATTGCGGCAGCGATTGAAGGTGGGCGCGTCGATCCGGCGGTGATGGCGCAGATTGCAGCGGCAAATACCGGGGGAACTGCCGGGCTGGGTGCGAGCCCGAACCCGGGGCTGTCGTTTCTGAAGCCGCCGGTGACTGCGGGCGAACCTCTGCGACTGGAGATTCAGTCTTTCCTGGAGTCTGTTCGCACGCGGCGAGAGCCGCTGGTTACGGCGCGGCAGGGACGCAATGCTCTGGAACTGGCGTTGGGGATTCAGGGTGCGATGGTTGCGCATGCGCATCGGGCGGGGCTGGGAAACTTCTTTACAGCCTAGATTTGAGGCTTTGGCCCATAGCTTGTAGCGGGCTTTTGCGCAAACAGGCGGAACTTCGCATGCCGGCCGATTGCTTCACTAGGCGATTCCCATCAAGCGATTGACGAAGCCGACAATGTACTTCCATGCGAGGTAGTAGGCGATCATCGCGGCTGCGAGGAACAAGGCGATGAGCGCATAGGGGACTGTCACCGCATTGAACCAAACGGCGGCGCTGGATCCGAGTGTGAGCACGCCTCCGTAGGTCGCGATGATGGCTCCGGCGGGAACCATAAGGAGCGGAAGGAATGCTCCGTGAACACCAACCGGAAGACGCGTCCGCTCGCGAGAAAGCTCCCACAAGATGTTCCACAGACCCCAGAGAGCAGGAACGAGCGCCATCGGGAAGATCAGGCCGCGCTCGATGGGGAACGAAACCTGCAATCCGACTCTGAGCACCAGGAACGCGGCCAGCAGCAGCGGCAGCACCAGAGTGGGAACCAGCGTGCCTGCCATGAAGGCTCGAAGATAGGGATGAGTGTTCATAACGCCTCGCTTTCTGCGGGACCAGCCCGCTTGCGCTAGAGGTAGTAGAGGATCACCGGAATAGTTCGCGGAGCGACCGCAGCAAAGGCGAGCAGTGCGCCTCCAAGAGCCCAGTCGAACCAGGGAACACGAGCCGCGCCTCGCACAGACTGTTCGTCCATCCGCCGCAACATGGCCGGCCAGAGATCGCGATTTACATCAGACTCTGGGTCGACGGGTCGCAGTGCGCTTCGAAGGAGATGCTTCATCCGGTCCACTTCCCGATCCTTGATCTCTGAACTTTGATCTCTGAACTTCATGGTGTGATCCCCTGTTCTGTCAGATCTTTTCTTAATAGCCGAAGTGCACGAAAGACTCGCAATTTCACTGCCCCAACAGAAATTCCCAACGCGTCTGCGACTTCCTTGTGGGGGCGCTCTTCAACCACAGCAAGGAGAGCGGCGACGCGAAGTTTGACGGGCAATCGGGCGAAAGCCTTTGCAGTCTTGTCTCCGACCTCCGCGGTGATCGCCGGGTCGTCGACGGAGGGCGCAGGAAAGGTGTCCCATCGCTCCGGCTCCACGCTGGTCTCAGGTTTTTTACGTCGCAGCCAGTCGAGTGCGGCATGCGTTGCAATTCGTCGAGCCCAGGGTTCGAAGCCACGGTCTGGATCGAAACGAGCGTGCGCCTGATGCATCCGCCAGAAGGCTTCGATGGTTACATCCTCGGCTGCGGACGGTTCACGCACAATGCGCAGTACCCAGCCCTGCACGGCGCGCTGATGCATGCGGAACAGTGTCTCGAAGGCATCGACATCTCCGTGCCGGAACCTCGAGAGGATGCTGTCAGCATCATCCCGCATCAGGTCTGTCCTTTCTCTCTATCGTTTGCGTGAGACGACGGAAGAAGGTTACACCGCCGAGGCCGCATTTCAGAGAAAAGCGATTTTCCAGAGGGGTTCGGGCTCATATGTCCCTTGACCGGAGAGGGGGCGGGGCGTTACCGTTGGCTCCCGGCGGGAGTAGATGGCGTTTTCTCGAATTGAAACGAGCGACACTCCCCGCCCTCAAGAGGACACGATGAAGACTCTTCGCATTGCTTCTCTTTTCTTCTGCGCAACTGTGGTGATGGCCGGAGCGCAGGATAGCCAGAAGTCGCCCTTCCTGAACACCAGTCTCTCGCCAGAGCAGCGCGCCCAGGACATCGTCAAGAAAATGACGCTTGAAGAGAAGGCCTCGCAACTGGTGAACCAGTCGCGCGCGATTCCAAGACTGAATATTCCGCAGTACGACTGGTGGAGCGAGGCGCTCCACGGCGTGATCAACCAAGGGACGACCGAGTTTCCGGAGCCGGTAGGACTAGCGGCAACCTTCGATCCGGCGGCGATCCACCAGATGGCCGAGGTGATCAGCACAGAGGGTCGCATCAAGAATGCGCAGGCTGTCCGCGAGAAGCGCGAGAGCATGTTCTTCCAGGGACTGGATTTCTGGTCGCCGAACATCAACATTTTTCGCGACCCACGGTGGGGACGCGGGCAGGAGACGTACGGAGAAGATCCATTCCTGACGGCAAAGATGGGGGTTGCGTTTGTCACCGGAATGCAGGGGAATGATCCGAAGTATTACAAAACGATCGCAACACCAAAGCACTATGCGGTTCACAGCGGGCCGGAGTATACGCGCCATACGGCAGATGTGAAGGTAAGCAAACACGATGAGCTCGACACGTATTTGCCGGCGTTTCGCGCGACCGTGACGGAGGCGAAGGCGGCTTCGGTGATGTGCGCCTACAACAACATCAATGGCGAACCGGCCTGCGCCAGCCAGTTTTTGCTCGAAGATCAACTGCGCGGCAAGTGGAATTTCCAGGGCTACGTGGTTTCCGATTGCGGGGCTGTGGTCGACATCTTCCGCAACCATCACTTCAAGCCGTCACAAGCGGAAGCTTCGGCCATCAGCCTGCAGCGCGGAATGGACAACGAATGCGCGGACTTTGGCTTCCTGGTGAAAGATGACCATGATTACAAGGCTTATGTGGATGCGGTGAAGCAGGGATTCCTGAAGGAGAGCGAGATCGACAAGACTCTCGTCCGGCTCTACGTTGCGCGAATCAAGCTCGGCATGTTCGATCCGCCGGAAATGGTTCCGTATTCGAAGATCAACGAGAGCGAACTGAACAGCGCGTCGAACCGTGAGCTTGCGAAGAAGATTGCGAACGAGTCAATGGTGCTGCTGAAGAACGATGGGGTTCTTCCGCTGAAGAAAGGAAGCAAGATCGCCGTCATCGGCCCGCTGGCGGACCAGACAAAGGTTCTGCTGGGCAACTACAACGGGCAGCCTACACATACGGTGTCGATTCTTGAAGGGATCAAAAAGGAGTTCGCGGGCGACACGGTGACGTATGTGGCGGGCACGCAATTCCTCGGACACGATGCATCGCCTGTTCCGGCTTCAGCACTCAGCGTAGATGGAAAGCCCGGCATCAAGGTCAGTTTCTCGAAGCTCGATATGAGCAATATCAATAATCCTGAGGCGATGAAGCCAGTTGCTACACGGGTTGATGAGACGGTGGACGCGGGCGCAAAGCCATTGCCGCCTGAGACAGCCAACGTCCGGCCGCTGGTGATGCGCTACGAAGGAATGTTGACTGCGCAGGAAACTGGGGACTACGCGCTGGGGCTGAAGGCGAGCGGCTTCTTCCGCATGGAGGTGGATGGCAAGAACGTCACATCGGCATACGATGCCGATCCATCCTCGCCGAAGCTTGGCCAGGTTCACCTGGAAGCAGGCAAGCCTGCGAAGCTGCTCGTTGAGTACACGATGCCGGAAAAGGGCGATCCGGTCGGAGTTCTGGTGTGGAACAAAGTTGACTGGCAGCCGAAGCCTGAGGCGGTTGAGGCAGCGAAGAATGCGGACGTTGTTGTCGCAGTCCTGGGCATCACAAGCGAACTGGAAGGCGAGGAGATGCAGGTGAGCGTGCCGGGATTCAAGGGCGGCGATCGGACCAGCATTGATCTTCCCAAGGCCGAACAGGATTTGCTGGAGGCTGTGGCGGCTGCCGGCAAGCCGGTTGTCCTGGTGCTGACGAATGGGAGCGCCCTGGCAGTGAACTGGGCCAACGATCATGCCAATGCGATTCTCGATGCGTTTTATCCGGGAGAAGAGGGAGGAACTGCCGTTGCTGAAACGCTCTCCGGAAAAAACAATCCCGCGGGACGTCTGGCGGTTACGTTCTACAAGAGTGTCGATGACTTGCCGCCGTTTGAGGATTACGCGATGAAGGGCCGGACATACCGGTATTTCACAGGAACACCGTTGTATCCCTTCGGCTACGGGCTCAGCTATACCAAGTTCGACTACAGCGGTTTGAAGGTTGGGAAGGCGAGCGTCAAGGCTGGTGATCCGGTGACTGCAGATGTGACGGTGAAGAATACTGGAAGCCGCGACGGCGATGAGGTGGTGCAGCTCTATCTGAAGTTCCCGAATACTCCGGGTGCTCCGCTGAAAGCATTGCGCGGATTCCAGCGCGTGCACCTCGCGAAGGGAGCGTCCCAGAAGGTTCACTTCGAACTGAAGGATCGCGACCTGAGCATGGTGACGGAAGCTGGCGAGCCGGTGATCGCAGAAGGCGACTACTCGATGTTTGTCGGCGGCGGCCAACCGGATACATCGGCGCAGACGCTGAATGCGAAGTTTCATATCAACGGAACAAAGAATCTGCCGGAGTAGTCCGGGTCGATCTTCTTCGCAAGGGCGCTTCGATAAGAGGCGCCCATCTTTTTTCTGCTCGCTGCTGGTATGTGTACGGTGTTGATCCAGGAACATTCCTCGAGTGTGCGGTGTCTACATTGAGCACAGTGGTTCTGATGGGAATGAACGGAGCGTGTAGAAACTCCGCTCACGCGCCGCCTAAGACGGGCGGACGGAGTGGCTCGGGCGGTTGCGTCTGAGATGATCCGCGCCTTCCATCAGCACGACTGCTGATTGGAGGCTGATCATGTTTGAAGACTCGACGTTTGAATCGACGGGGAAGATCAAGACACGCAGCAGGCGATGGATGGTCGCGACACTTGCATTGAACGGGACGATACTGGCGGGCTTGATTCTGATGCCGCTGATTTATCCGGATGCGCTACCGCGGCACACGATGATCTCGTTGCTGGTTGCTCCGGAGGTGCCGAAGCCGACGCCCCCGCCCGAACCGGTTCGAGTTCGGGCAGCGACCCCGCACGATTACTCAGAGATGATGGGACGGCAGTTGATCGTTCCAAGGCAGATCCCAATAGGGATACGGGACACGAGAGAACGCGAAGTACCTTTTTCGAACAATGTGGCAATGGATTTTGGTGGGCCGAATGGCGAGGGCAGAGATCCGTTCGCCAATGGGCAACCTGTCACGGTTGTCCACCAGCCGGCGCCGGCATCAATTCACCTTCCCTCAAGGCTGGTGGAAGGGAACATCGTCTACAAAAGCGTCCCGCAATACCCGGTGATCGCGAGGGCCTCGCATACGGAAGGCACTGTCGTTCTGCAGGCGATGATCTCCAAGACGGGTACTATCGAGGGCCTCCATGTGATCAGCGGATCACAAATGCTGCAGCAGGCGGCCATCGATGCGGTGAAGACGTGGCGCTACAAGCCGTATGTGTTGAATGGGCAACCTGTCGAAGTGGAGACGACGGTGAACGTGATCTTCAAGCTGCAGTGAACAGCGTGTGCGTTCGATCGCGTTCGATCAGATCTCCACTCAACGTGCAGGCGCATCCAACCAGATGCGCCTGTTTCGTCTCGCTTGAAGTGGCGCTGAGCATGTCCCATCGGCGACAATCGCTGATGCCATGCGAAAACTGAACCGCCGCGAATTTTTGATGTCTACCACTGCCGCCACGATTGCCACCGCAGCTACGGGCTTCTCCGCAACCAGCAAGCAGCGTGTATTTGTCGCGTCCAATACGGCCGAAGGAATTCGTTCGTTCGATTGGAATGCGGCGACCGGCGAACTGACCGATGCTGGAGTTGCTGCTAAGGTCGACATGGTCGACTGGATCTGCTTCTCGCCGGATCGCAAGTACATTTACGCAGCATGTGAGGTGGACAGCTTCAACGGCAAGCCGACGGGCGAGCTGGCTAGTTTTCGCGTGGCCGATAGGAAGCTGGAGCAGCTTTCAGGCGTGAACTCAGCGAGCAAGGGGACCTGCCACTGCGCCCTCGATCATACCGGGAACGTACTGATCTCGGCTGACTACGGCGGCGGTAGTGCAGCAAGCTTTAAAGTCACGGATGGCAAGCTGAGCCAGGTGGTGTGGAGCGAGCATTACACGGTGCATGGGCCGAATGCCGACCGTCAGGAGTCAGCGCATGCCCACTTTGCGTCGTTCTCGCCAGATAATCGCTTCGCCTATGTCAACGATCTTGGCGGGGACATGATCCACATCTATACGTTCTCAACGGAGACGGCGGAGTTGAAGAGCGCCGGTGCGTATCATTCTGCGCCGGGAGCCGGCCCGCGCACGCTGCATTTCCACCCCAACGGACACACAGCGTACTCGATGAACGAGATGGCTTCTTCAGTCGATGTTCTGAAGTGGAACAAGGCAGACGGCAGTCTGACGCGGATCAACACAGTGAATCTGCTTCCGCCCAATGCTCCGCTGCCGGACCCGAAGGAAGCACCGCAGGGGAACACGGGTTGCGACACGGTGATCACGAAGGATGGCCGGTTTGCATACTTCGCGAATCGTGGGACGGATTTCCTCTACAGCTTCAAGGCAGATCCTGCGACGGGTGCGCTGACGCCGATAGAGAGAACAGGAACGGGCGGCAAGACGCCGCGCAACTTCACGCTCGACCCGTCAGAGAAGTGGATGCTGGTGGCCGATCAGAATTCGAACAATCTGGCGGTGTTTGCCCGCAATGTCAAGACTGGCAAGCTGGCAAAAGATGGCAAGAAAATGGATTGCCCCACCCCCATGTGCATTCTGTTTAACTGAGTGCGCAGTGACGCAGAACGGGGTCAGGCGCCGATCAATGCCGGACGGCTCATGGCGGCAACGGTGAGGCGCTCTTCTGGTGCTTCGGTGGCAGGGCTGGCAGGCACGTGCACCATCTCCCAAGTGGAGCGGTCTTTCATCAGCTTGGCTACGAGCGCGGTGTGCATGGCGTGGCCGGCACGCTCGGCAACGACGTGACCTTCGATGCGGCGGCCGGCGAGGGCGAGATCTCCGATGAGATCGAGGACCTTGTGGCGAACGTACTCGTCGCTGAAGCGAAGGGGGCCATTCTCAGGGCCGTGCGGTCCCAGGACGATCGCGTTCTCCTCGCTTGCTCCGCGAATGAGGCCCATGTCGCGAAGCTTCTTTTCGTCTGCTTTGTATCCGAAGGTGCGGGCGGGCGCAATGTAGGTGCCGTAGGTTTCAGCGGCGAGGTCGATGCTGGTTTCCTGGCGGCCAATGGGGGCGGGGAAGTCGATGGTGTACTGGATCCGATATCCGGAGCCGGGATAGAGGCCGATGAACTTGTCGCCGTCGCGGACTTCTACAGGGTGAAGTACCTTGATCGACTCGCGCTTGCGGCGCTGCGTTTTGATGCCGGCATCACGGAAGGCCTGTACGTAAGGGAGAGCACTGCCGTCGAGGATAGGGAGTTCGAGGTTGTCGAGTTCGACGATGACATTGTCGACACCCATCCCAATTAGAGCGCTGAGCAGGTGCTCGGTGGTGGAGATGAGAACGCCCTGGCGCATGAGGCTGGTGGCATAGCTGACCTTGGCGACATTACGGCCGTTGGCTGGAATTTCAAAGTTGTCGAGATCGGTTCGGCGGAAGACGATGCCCGAGCCCGCCGGGGCTGGTAGCAGTCGCATCGTGACAGGAGCGCCTGAGTGCAAACCTACGCCTGTGAATTCAAGCGGGGATGCAACGGTCTGCTCCAAGTGGGCGGATTGAACCAAGGTTGAAAAGCTCCGAGTGATCTGGCTACAGCCAATTGAGTTTGTAACCGTAAGATTAGACGCCAAATAGCAAAACCAGAGTGTGGCAAAGTTGCAACAACCTGTGCCTTTGAACGCTGGAATTGACCGGGAAATGGGAAACTCTCGCTGAATCAAAGGCCTAGCGCTAAACCCGTTGGTAACCTGGGCGCAACATTTCGGGCCCGCGCTAGCGGTAGCGCACTCTGCCGGGATACCCATCGCCAAACTTTGGCGAGTTTCCTCTGGCGACCTAAACTTCAGGATCGTTCCATAGCAGCGAGGATCGCATCTGCGAACTGCGTTGTGCCGCAGGTGCCGCCTACATCGCGGGTGAGGCATTTGCGTTCGGAATAGACGGTTTCGAGGGCCTTCTGGACCTTGGCAGCTGCATCTGCCTCGTCGAGGTGATGGAGCATCAGGATTGCTGACTGAAGCAGCGCAGTTGGATTGGCAAGGTCCTTGCCTGCGATGTCTGGAGCTGAGCCATGAACAGCCTCGAAGATGGCGCACTCATGGCCGAGGTTGGCGCCGGGGACGAGGCCGAGCCCGCCGACGAATGCAGCACATAGATCGCTGACGATGTCCCCGTAGAGATTCTCAAGCAGCAGCGTGTCGTACTGATAGGGGTTCATCACAAGCTGCATGCAGGTGTTGTCGATGATGTGCTCGCCGTAGAAGACCTCGGGGTAGCCTTCGGAGACTTTGCGTGCGCAGCGGAGGAACAATCCATCGGAGAGCTTCATGATGTTGGCTTTGTGGATGGAGTGGACCTTCTTGCGGCCGTGCTTGCGCGCATAGTCGAAGGCGAACTTCGCGATGCGGGTCGAACCCTTCTCGGTGATGACCTTGATGCTTTCTACAACGCCGGGGACGACTTCGTGCTCGAGGCCGACGTATTCGCCCTCGGTGTTTTCGCGGACGATGATGAGGTCGACGCCGGGCCATTTTGTCTCGAGGCCGGGAAGGTTGCGGATGGGGCGGAAGTTGGCGAAGAGGTCGAACTGCTTGCGCAGGGTGACGTTGATGCTTTTGAAGCCGCCCCCGATCGGAGTAGTGACGGGTCCTTTGAGGGCAACCTTGTTGCGAGCGATGGAGTCGCTGAGGTCGGCGGGAATGTATTCGCCGAAGATCTCGAAGGCTTCAGCGCCGGCGGCGAAGCGTTCCCACTCCCACTTGATGCCGGTGGCTTCGAGGATGCGGACGACTGCATGGGTGACTTCGGGGCCGATCCCGTCGCCAGGAATGAGGGTGACTTTGTGTGTCTTCGATTCGGGCATGGGTTGGCTGCTAGCTCTAGCTCCTAGCCACTAGCTTATCTGGACAGCCGCGCCCGCGTAGTACAGAAATAGAACTGAGGTTCTGCGGCGGGCTGTGAGGATCAATCTTTACAGTCGTGAGACATTTCTCTGACAAGCGCGTAGGGCCCTTCAAGGCAGAATCGCCCGGAGGATGAAATTGAATTCATGACCAGTCTGGCCGCAATTCGGGATGCATGGGAGGACCTCGCCGAGCAGGACGCTCTTGGAGCAATCCTCACTGATCCATCGAAGACAGGTGGGCGTTGGGACATTGCTGAGTTCATGCAGACCGGAGAGGCCGAAGTAGAGACGGTCTCTCGCCATCTCTCAGCGATTGGGCACAGCCCGGACCCGAGCGGTCTGGCAATGGATTTCGGGTGCGGCGTGGGTCGCCTGACGCAGGCGATGGCGCGCAGATTCACGGCGTGCGTTGGGGTAGATATCTCGACGGAGATGATTCGCAACGCGCAACGCCTGAATCAGCATGCACGATGCTCCTACCAGGTTGTGAACGGAACCCAGCTACCTTTTGCCGATGAGACGTTTTCGTTCCTTTACAGCAACATCGTGCTCCAGCATGTTCCGAGAAAGTTTGCAGTCGATTATCTGGGAGAATTCGAGCGGGTTCTCAAGCCGGGAGGAATTCTCGTTTTTGGTGTGCAGGACTCCTTTGCGGCTCCGGACTTTTCTTCGCGGATGATTCGCGTTCGTCACGTTCTGCGCATTTGCTCGAGGCTCAAGACGGCGTTTGGGCGCTCGGGCGGCGATATGCAGATGCACCTGCTCCCGGAGCGGGTGGTTCACTCCACGCTGAGCAGATCCAAGGTGGTGGATGTGCGATTTACGAACACGGCCGCGAAAGATTTCAACGGGCGGCTCAGGTATCTGGACGAGGCACCTGAGAGGGGATATGTCGGGAAGCAATACTGCGTCGTGAAAGACGGAAAGCTTGTGTAAGGCTCATGCCCAGGAATTCGAGTGATCGCGCGCGAGCTATTTCTTCTGCTTTCCGGTTCGATGGCTCTCCAACAGGTCTTCCAGTTCTTCCTTAAATTCGCGGACGTCTTTGAAGTCACGATAGACAGAGGCGAAGCGGATATAGGCGACGGTATCGAGGCCCTTGAGGTGGTCCATGATCAGCTCGCCGATCTCGGATGTGGTGCGCTCACGCTCGGGAGCATCCATGAGGTAGGTCTCAGTCGCGTCGACGACCTTTTCCAGTTGTGTGGACGAGACGGGGCGTTTCTCGCATGCTCTGAGCAGGCCGCTGAGGATCTTCTGACGGTCGAAACGTTCGCGGCGTCCGTCTTTCTTCACGACCATGTAGGGGATTTCGTCGATGCGCTCGTAGGTGGTGAAGCGGCGATTGCACTTCTCGCACTCGCGGCGGCGGCGAATGGAGTCAGCTTCTTTGCTTTCGCGCGAGTCGACGACGCGATCCTGAAGAAATCCGCAGTAGGGGCACTTCATGCTAACGCGATTCTAAAGCAGGGAACAAGGTGACAAGGGCACGAGGTGACTGGGTTCAGAGTCAGTGATCAGGGGTCAGTGTTCTGCTAAGCGAACCTAGCTGAGGAAGTCGGCGATTGCGTTTACTACGATCTGCTGCTCGTCTTCGCGGAGCTCGGGGAAGATGGGCAGGGCGAGTACTTCGCGGGCAGCGCGTTCGGACTCGGGGAAGTCACCTTCGACGTAGCCGAGATTCTTGAGCGAGTCCTGCATGTGAAGCGGAACGGGATAGTAGATCTCAGATCCGATTTTGCGGGCTGAGAGGAATTCGCGCAGGTCGTCGCGGCGAGCGCAACGGACTACGTACTGGTGCCAGACGTGATGCGCTCCCGGAACTTCGCTGGGCAGGACGATGCCTTTGGTGGGATATGGTCCGGGATCGGCGAGCCCGGCTTTGCGGAAGAGATCGTCGTAGCGATGGGCGATAGAGCGGCGGGCTTCGTTCCAGCCTGCGATGTACTTGAGCTTGATCTCGAGGATGGCGCCCTGAAAGCCGTCGAGTCGCGTATTCCAGCCGATTTCGTCGTGATAGTAGCGGCGACGCATTCCGTGCTGACGGAGCATGCGGGCTCGCTCGGCGATCTGGTCGTCGTTGGTGGTGACCATGCCGGCATCTCCGGCGGCGCTCAGGTTCTTGGTGGGATAGAAGCTGAAGGCGGCGGCATCGCCAAGGGTGCCGGCGGCTTTGCCTTTCCATTTGGCTCCCCAGGCCTGGGCGGCGTCTTCGATGAGCTTGAGGCCGGATTCGCCAGCGACTTTGGAGAGGGCATCCCAGTCGGCGCACTGGCCGTACAGGTGGACCGGCAGGATGACTTTCGTGTTCGCTGCGGCCGGGGTGTCGAGGGCGCACCGGACTGCCTCCGGGGCAAGGTTGAAAGTGACGGGATCGATATCGGCAAGAACGGGCTGCGCTCCAGCCCGCAGAATCGAGCTAACGGACGCGAAGAAGCTGAAGGGGGTGGTGATGACGGCATCCCCCGGGCCAACCTGGGCAGCGGCGAGGGCGAGCCAGAGCGCGTCTGTCCCGGAAGAGCAGCCGATTGCTTGATTTACCCCTAGTTGGGCCGCCGCGGCACGCTCAAACGACGCAACCTGCTCGCCAAGAATGAATTGCTGCGTCTCTAGGACATGCTCGAGGGCCGCCAGGAGTTCCCTGTGCAGGGGCTCATACTGCCGTTTGAGGTCGAGCATCGGCACTGCAATTGCCGTCTTGTTCTGGGAGGCTGCTGATTCCGGATGGTCTGGCACAGATCATGGTAACAGCCGATTCCCGCGGAGATTCTGGTCCGGCAGGCGCGCCGGATTGTGACGGGCGGCATAGGGTTCAGGAGACTTTTGGAGTAGATAGGTTGAAAAGGTTAGGGAACCGCTATATTGTTGTCACATTGCGGGATTTGGCGGCTCCGGGGCTTCCGAAGCCGTCCCCGCCGATTTGTCTTAAGACAAGGGCGCAGCGAGTTTGCATCCAACAAATCTAAGTAAAGAAGCAGGAGATCGGCATATGGATAACAAGCCGGCACAGAACATTCAGGACACTTTCCTGAATACAGTTCGCAAAGACAAGACCCCCATCACGATTTATCTGGTCAGCGGCGTGAAGCTAACCGGAAAGATCCGCTCCTTCGACAAGTACTCCGTACTGCTCGAGAACAACAGTCAGGAGCAGTTGATTTTCAAACACGCCATTTCGACCGTGGTAAGCAATCGGAGCGTGATGCACTCAGAGCATCGCCCCGCGTTGTCCGGTATGGGGCCTGCCGCAGTTCCGGCACCCGCACCGCCGGCAGCGAACGCTGAGCAGCGATAACACAGGGAGCGCCGTACCTTGGCAGTTGAAGGCGGCACCGGTAGGCGAGGCCGGAACCCCTCGATGGCTGATGCCGGCCATTGGGAGGGATCGGCGGAGCGCGCCGTTCTCGTTGGTGTAGACCTGACGACGAGCGGACGCCGAAGTCGGCCGACACTTGACCGTGCGCGACGAGCGGCGGCGCGTCCACTCGACGAAGAAGTTGACAGCGGCGATGGTGAGCGCCGGGACACCGCGGACTCGCCTGGGCTCGATGCCGAGGAGTCGCTGGCGGAGTTTCGCGAACTTGTGCGTAGCGCGGGTGGCGAGATCGCTGCCGAGCTGATGCAGCGGCGCTCACGGCTCGATCCAGCGACGCTCATCGGCCAAGGCAAGGTGGAAGAAATCGCCGGGGTCGCGGCGTCAACCAATGCGGACCTAGTGCTTTTCGACCACGACTTGAGCCCGACACAGTTGCGCAATCTGGAAGCTGCGCTGCCATGCCGTGTTCTGGATCGAACGCAGCTGATTCTCGACATCTTTGCGCGGCATGCGCGAACGCGGGAAGGCCAGTTGCAGGTAGAGCTGGCGCAGCTCGAATACATGCTGCCGAGACTGACGGGACGAGGCAAAGCCATGTCGCAGCTTGGCGGCGGCATTGGGACTCGAGGCCCCGGTGAAACGCAGCTCGAAACCGACCGGAGGAAAATTCAGCGCAGGATCGATCAACTCAAGATTGATCTCGAAGCAGTGCGGCGCGTACGCAGACAACAACGTCAGAGACGCGAGGCTGTTCCGGTGCCAACCGTAGCGCTGGTGGGTTATACGAACGCGGGCAAGAGCACGCTTTTCAATCGACTCACTGGCGCCCATGTTCTGCAGTCGTCGCGAATGTTTGCCACGCTGGATCCGAAACTGCGGGCGGTTGAATTACCAAGCAAGCGAAAAGTGTTGCTGAGCGATACGGTGGGATTCATTCGCAATCTGCCGCACACGCTGGTTACGAGCTTTCGTGCGACGCTGGAAGAAGTTGAGCAGGCAGAGATACTGCTGCACGTGCGCGATGCTTCGTCGACCTACGGCGAAGAGCAGAGGGCGCAGGTAGAGAAAGTTCTGGATGAACTGGAAGCCTTGAGCAAGCCGCAGATCGAAGTGCTGAACAAGATCGACTTGCTGGATGCGCATGAGCGCGAAGGGCTGGCAGAGCGCGAACAGCATCGCCATCCTGAAGTGACGGTTTCCGCCCATACGGGCGAGGGCATGGACGCGCTGCTCGAAGCGATCGATAAGGCGCTTTACTCCGATCCACTGATTGAGACCGAGATGCGCGTACCCCAGAGTGACGGTTCGGCGCTCGCGGCGATCGATGCGGGGATGGTTGTGCACGATCGGAAGTACGAGGGAAACCTGGTGCGGATGAAGGTTAGCGGTCCGGCGTCCCTGGTGGGTCGGTTGCGGAAGTATCGCATGCGTGATGATCAGACAGCCAGCTGAGATTGCAGGGCTTGAGGAGGCGCGTTGAAGCAGAGTGGCAGTGAGCAGGTCGCATCCATCACGACGCTGGAGAGCCGCGAGATCTATCGCAACCAATGGCTGCGGCTGCGCGAAGATAAAATCCTACGCTCGAACGGAAAACAAGGAATCTACAGCGTTGTCGACAAAGAGGACTGCGCGATCATTCTTCCGATCCAGGACGACAAGGTGTGGCTCGTGGAGCAGTTTCGCTACACAATTCAGGAGCGCTCGATCGAATTGCCGCAAGGCGGCTGGGAGATGGAGATCGAGAATCCTGAAGAGCTGGCGCGCGGTGAATTGAAGGAAGAAACAGGCCTTTACGCGGCGGAGATGATCTATCTCGGTTTTCTGTGGATTGCTTACGGCTATTCGCGCCAGAAACAGCACGTCTTCCTTGCGACCGGATTGACGCTGAAGGAGCGCGATCCCGACGAGGAAGAGCACGACATGATCATCCACACCACAACGATTGAAGAGTTCGAGCAGATGATGCTGGATGGAAAAATCCGCGATGTGTGCACGGTGGGCGCGTGGGGGCTGTACAGGATGTGGAAGGAAAAACAGGGATCAGTGGTCAGTGGTCAGTGATCAGAATCCCAGGCCTCACAAGCGAGATTCTTCGACAGGCTCAGTACATGTTCTGAGGCACCCGGCGAGGTCCAAGCTGACCCTTCCCAGAATTCACCCTGGTCATCTGTGATCATCAGCATTTGCCTCTGACCCCCGATCACTGACCCCTGATCACTGACCCCTGATAACTGTCTCCTCACCAGATCTGTACGCGCTCCTCAGGTGCAAGATAGAGCTTCTCATCGGGTTTGATGTCGAAGGCTTTGTACCACTCGTTCTGATTGCGAACTTCGAAGACGCGCCAGTGACCCGGCGAGTGCGTATCCGTCATGACTTCGTTTCGGAGCGTGGATGGGCGGAGTTTGTCTGCCCATGATTGCGCGTAGGCGATGTAGAACTGCTGATCGCCGTTGAATCCGTCCTGCTCTGGAGCGGTTTGTCCTTTAAGGGAAGCTTTGTAGGCATCGTATGCAGCCGCGAGCCCGGCATCATCGGCGATGTTTTCGGCAAGCGTCTGTTTGCCGTTCAATGCGAGATCGGGGAACGGCTTGTAGGCGTCGTATTGCCGGGCGAGGCGATCTGTTACGCCGTTGAAATGGGCAAAGTCGTCCTTGGTCCACCAGTTGCGCAACCGACCCTTCGAGTCAAACGCGCTGCCCTCGCTGTCGAAGGTGTGGCTTATTTCGTGTCCGATGACGGCGCCGATGGCCCCGTAGTTTGCTGCGGCAGGCGCGTTTGCATCGAAGGATGGAACCTGAAGAATGGCGGCGGGGAAGTTGAGCGAGTTCTGTAGCGGCAGGTTGACGGCATTGATAGTTTGGGGAGACATGCACCAGCGTTTGCGGTCTACCTCCGTCCCAATCAGCCCGCGTTCTCGCTGGTACTTCGCTTCGCGGCTGCGCCGAAGATTGCCGGCGATGTCATCAGCTTTTACCTCAAAGTTTTCCTCTTCCCAGCGATCCGGATATCCAATTCCGACGTAGAGAGAGTCCAGCTTCGCAATCGCCTGAGACTTTGTTGCGGGCGCCATCCAGGTGATGCTGTGGAGCCGTTGACGATAGACGGCGATCAGGTTTGAGACCATGGCCTGCACCTGGGCTTTCACTTCGGGAGGGAAATGCCGCTGAACGTAGAGGCGGCCCAGTTCGCTGGGTAAGTGGCCGTCAACTACGGCGACGCCGCGACGCCAGCGCGGTTGCTGAACAGAGACACCGTTAAGAGTTTTTCCCCAGAACTCAAACTCTTCATCAGCAAATGCCTTGGGGAGAATGGATGCGTATTCTTCTACGGTGTGGAAGGTGAGCCAGTCTTTCCAGTCGTCGAGTGGAGTCGACGCGACCAGCGCTGATTCGCCGGTGAAGGCACTCGGCTGCCAGACGTAGAAGCTATTTTGCTTGTCGAGTCCCGCCGCGCGGAAGTACTCGGCCCAGTCAAGGCCGGGAGCTTTCGATGCGAAGTCAGCGGGCTTCCAGATGTTGTTGGCTTTGTGAACATCGTTGTCTTCAGCGAGAGTCCAGTGGGTGAGGGCGATAGCGTGTTCGAGGGCGACCACGCGTTTTGCCCGACCATCGGGATCGTCCATGCCGGCCAGCTTCAGGATGGTTTCAACGTGCTGTTCGTATCTCGTACGGATCTCGCGCATCGATTCGCTGTCGGAGAGATAGTATTCGCGATCGGGAAGGACGATGCCGCCCTGCATCAGATAGGCATGATAGTGATCGGAGTCATCGAAGCCTGGCGCCACCCACATGCCGAAGAGGTTCTCAGTGTGGAAGTTAGTCATGTTCAGCGCATCGACGTCGGCGCGCAGCGTTTCGCCGAGAGCGCGTGCGAGCGCGTGCTTGTCACTGATCGCAGCAATCGCTTTGAGCTGCGATTCGACGGGCTTTGTGCCGGCGGCTTCAATCGCTGCCTCGTCCATGTAGGAGTGGTAGAGAGCAGCGATGCGCTGAGAATTGCGATCTTGCGATTTGGCAGATTCGTCGATCAGGTCCTTGAGCTTTTGCTCATGCTGATCGTAGATATCCGAAGCCGGACTCTCGACCGCCCGATCGGGCCGCATCTCGGTGTTCTTCTCCCAAGCGCCGTTGGCATAGAGGTAGAACTCGTCGCCAGGACGCACCGATTTATCCATGTACGAGGGAACAACGGCAGGGCCATGCGTGGGTGATGTTTGCTGAGAGAATGCGATGCCGGCGAAAAGAAGAGCAGCGGCGAAGATGGACGCGAAATAGGAAATGGTATTGCGAGTGCGTTTCAAGTCTTAGCTCCACTAACCAAACACGAATGCTACATCAGACGGTTGGAAGGTTCTTATGGTTTGGGATGAGTGAACGACAGACGGGGATAGCGGGGATTGGGACGGGGCCCGCGAGACCGGAGATGAGCGAATCGCTGCTTGCCTCACTTCAAGTTGAAGAACTCACTCATGTCAACAACCGGGGCTGCGGCACCGGGAGGGTTTGTGAGGTTGAGCACTTCCATGATGGTTCGCAGCATGTTCTGGTGCTGATAGAGGTTCTTTGAAGTCTGTGTATAGCCGGACTTCACAATCGGTCCGGAAAACACACATGCGATATGGCCGCCCACATTTGTGATGTCTGTATTCACTGATTCGTCGAAGAGAATGATCAGCACTCCGTCGCCGCCGCTCTGGAACGCTGGATTGGCAGCAAGCGGCCCGATCACATTTGACTGAAGCCAGTTGTCGGCAGCCTGAGGAGTGCCGTTGTGCGCATTGTCGTTCAGATCGGGGACGACGAAAGAGAAGGCAGGCAGAGTCTTGTTCGCGGCATCGGTGGTGAACTGCGAGAACGGCTGGATGACCTGATTGGCGACCTGCGCGTTGTTGGCAACATCGGAGAGCATCGCGAACGGGTTGTGGCGGATCACATAGAGCCCAGTGTTGCCGCCGAGGTAGCCCTGCTTGATGCCTTCTGCATAGACCTTGAAGCTCATCTTCGCCGCGAGCATGCGACGCGCGAGGTTGTCGACGTTCCACACTTTCGTTGAACTATCAACGAATGTCAGTGGTTGGCCCGTGGTGAGCATGAAGTAATTCGGGATAGAAGGGTGGGCGTCGGCGAAGTAGTTATTAGCCAGGGCGCCAGTCTTTATCAATGCGTTGAGGTGCGGCCAACTGCTCTTGTTGCCGGCAACGCTAGAGTAGCTCTGGTTTTCTTCCATAACTAGCACCACATGCTGGCTCGTGGGCATTTTGGCTGGAGTGGGCGTCGGCGAGGAGGGCGGGTTCGAAGAGATTGTTACGCTGCCTCCGCATCCCGCAAGAAGGGCAACCAGGCAAAAGCTAGCAATTGCCCAGATATGGAAGCGGTGCTGGTTGGGACTGCAATGTAGAGAGTTGCTCATGACTGCTAACCTCGAGGGACCTTCCAACTCCCTCAATGTGTCAGAGTGGCGAAAAAGGGGCCATGGTTGTACATCTAAGCCAGCGGCACGGCAGGCTCAGGCCTTTTCTTGCCCGAACTGGAGCAAATATCCGGAATTGTCGCGGATAGCGAATTCTCGCATTCCGTAATCGAAGTCCTCGACCGGATACTCGATCTGACAGCGATCCTTGAGCTGATCCCAGAGAATGTCGACCTGATCCGTCTTGAAATAGAGTGAGCCGGTCATCGTCGGGTGAGTAAAAGGCAGATGCGCGTTGGGCAGCCCGAACATGACTTCCACGCTGTCGAGACTCATGCATGCCCATCCCGGAAAGGAAGAGAGAAGTTGAAATCCGAGGACATCTCGATAGAAATCTACGGCTGCATCAATCGATGTAACCGTAAGCATGGGGGTAAGCGTGAGCAGGGCCACTGAATTCTCCGAATTACTGGAAAAGTCGATAGCAGATTTTAGGAGAAGCTCGGTGATCGCGCCAGACGAAACGTGAACGTGCAAGCAAGAAGCGCCAGAACCTGAATTGGTTCTGGCGCCTTGAACTTGCCTTAGATTAATTGGTTTTGGGGTTGAGGAGCTGATCCGTCAGGAGGAGGTGGAGGCGCTGCGCCTCCGGGACCGGCGCCGTCAGGCCGATTGCGGCGCATGCGTTCCTGCATGGCCTGGAACTTCTGCTTCTGGTCGTCGTTCAGCAGAGCCTTGATGGAGTTGTTGGTTCCCTCCATGATGGTGCGGCCTTGCGCGCGCCGATCTTCAGGAGCGACCGACTGATCCTGAAAGAGAGCCTGCATCTTCTGCTGCCGTTCGACGAGAAGAGGCTTGATCTGAGTTTGCTGGTCTGTGGTCAGGTTCAGTTCGCGCGTGAGGCGCTCAAGCTGCCGATCAGGGTCCATGCGCATGCCGCGGCCGCGGGGTGCGTCAGCCGGCGGTCCAGCCTGGTTTTGGTCGGGTGGTGGGGGAGGGGTGTCCTGAGCCAGAGCAGCACACGTACCGCCAAGAGTGAGAAGGCCGCCGAGGGCCATAGTTGCAAGTCTATTTTTCATATAAGTTGTGAATCCTCCGATTCTGCGTGAAGGAGCGAGCGATCTTGATTCGCCACCTCGCGTCTACTGCTCAGCTCTGCAGCCGGCAGGTCGTACAGGAGGGTAGACGCGGATTTCCAAAGCAAGATGCGGTGGCGCGGAAGAATCTGTCTGCGGGATGCGTAATGTAAACGTGATCTGCACACCGAACGTGGCTGCAGATTATCTGGAATCTGCGGCTTCGGACTCATGTTCCTCTGCCTGCATTTTTTCTTCCTGGTATTCCTGAATGTGCTCGTAGACCTTTTGCGGAAACTTGAGGTTGCGATAGACATTGCCGCAGTCGGGGTCGTCAGGATTGGGAAGTATCGGGAACTCCTGCTGTGAGTGCCAGGCAAGGATACGTTCGCGTCGAGGAGGGCTGTAGTCGCGGCTCTCAACCTGGCGAAGCAGTGCGACGGTCTCCTCTGGATTTGTTCCAGGATCTCTATTGATCCAACCGATGACTGCTTCTTCGGGAAGGAAGTGATGAGTGACCATAGCAAAGACCAGACGGCCATAGTGGCCGATATCCTGCCCGGACTCCAGGGCTTTCAGCAGATGAACCATCATGGGCTCTTTGCGAAGTTCAGTAAGAGCCGCGTCCTTGGTTGCTTCAAGCTGTGGATCCGGATTGGTCATCGCCACACGCATAGTGTCAGCTGTCTTGTGGCCTGCGCGTGAGTTTTCAATAGCCTCAAGCCGGTGCTCGAGCTGTTCGACGCGGCGCTCTGCATTCTCGGCACGTTCTTCGGCTCTGTGAAGTTGTTCGGAGTGCGTGGATTGCGGACGTTCAGGATGATCATTGCGGGCGCTCATTGTGCCTCATCTCCTTCGCCTTTTCTTTGCCGTTTTGATGCTGCACAAGCGAGGGATGTTGCACGTGCGCAATTCAAGAGCCGCTCTTGATCTTGAAACGGCATTGCGCATGTTGGGCCCAGCGGCTTATGTCGCTTCGTTCTTAGATGTGAGAAGAGGGTTTGAGACGACAGGCGTTTTAAAGGGTGTGATTCATGCCCCCAAAAATGAAGAGGCGGGCCGGTCGGTAATGGGAGTGGAAGGATTCCCAAAACCGACTGCCCGCTGGACCCTGAACCGGGTCTAGGTGGTATCGTTAGTGTAGGCCTGTTACGCGGGAAAGCAAGTTCTTTTTTGAACCGTGTTCTCGATTCGTGACAGCAGTCACAGAAGCCTCCCACATGACGCCGAACGGCGTTGACCGTTGGGGTTTGCCCCTGATAAAAAAAGGTGTTCTACCTCTCCGGAAAGACCCTGTCTGCCTGAGTTAATCGAAAACAAAGCATGGAAGATATCGTTCAACAAGTCGGTGCGCTCCTGCTCGGTGCGGTTCCCACGATTCTGCTTTTTGTGGTGCTGGTGGCGGCCTATCAACTTCTCGTTCAGGGCCCATTGAATCGCGTGCTGGCTGAGCGTCGAGCGCGGACCGAAGGCGCCGTAGAGAATGCGCACAAGGCAATCGCTGATGCAGAGGCAAAAGCCAGTGAGTATGCCGACAAGTTGAGGCTTGCGCGTGCAGAGATTTTCAAGATGCGCGAACAGCGGGCCAAGCAGAGGAATGCAGAACGCGATGCAGCTTTAGACGAGACGCGAAAAGTTGCTGGAGCCAAGGTCGGGCAGGCTCGCACGGAAATCGATTCCGAGACAGATCGTGCGCGTCAGGCAATTCAGGGTTCCGCGGGAGAGCTGGCCAATCAGGTGGTTCGAGCGGTGCTTCCGCTTGCTGCCGGGGGTTCCCGTTGAAACAGCATCCGACGCATTCCCGTTTTGAATTCCGGTTTTTCAGAGCAGCAATGCTTTGCCTGCTGATTCTAGTCAGCGCATTTCCCCGAGCGGTAGTGGCGCAGCAGCCCGAGCCGGCGGCGCAGCCCTCGATTGAGACACCCGCCGAGGAAGCAAAGAATCCGCCGCGCACTGAGGCCGCCAAGTCTGAAGAGGAAAACAACGACCAGTACCGGCACGCTCCGATTGTCGAATCCCTTGCGAAGCTGATGCACATGGATGTGGAGACGGCGGCGAGGACGTTTGAAATTTTCAACGTCAGCGTCGTGGTTCTGGGCATCGTGATTCCGCTGATTCGGATCATGCCGCGGCTGCTTCGCGGCAGGACTCAGAAGATCCAGGTCGACATGGAGAGCGCGCGCAAGACCACTGAGGATGCGAACCGGAGGCTAAGCGCAGTGGAAGCAAAGCTTGCAAGCCTCGACGGCGAGATCGCAAAGTTCCGCTCAGAAGTGGAAGAGCAGATCGCTCAGGACGAGCAGCGTGGCAAGGCGGCCCTGGAAGAAGAGCGGACGCGGATCGTAGCTTCGGCCGAAGCGGAGATCAGTGTTGCGGCTGCGCAGGCAAAACGCTCGTTGCGGACATTTGCGGCCGATCTTGCAATCGATCAGGCGGCGAAGCAGTTGGTGCTCACTCCCGAGACAGATCGCGCGTTGATTGCGCAGTTTGTGAACGAGGCGGGCCGCGACGGAATGAACGGTGGAGGGAGAGCCTGATGGCCGCAGCATTTGCAGCGCGGTACGCTCGCGCATTCGCCGATGTAGTGGCTTCAGCCAGGCTGGATGCGACGGCGCTTGACCACCAGTTCAATGATTTTCTGGCGACGTGGGATGGCAGCAAGGAACTTCGCGAACTGTTCATCAATCCGGCAGTTCCGGCGGCGCAGAAGGTTGGGATCCTCGACAAGCTGAATGCAAAGATGGGCCTGCAGCGCGAACTGCGGAACCTGATCGCGGTGCTGATCAACAACGACCGCATCGGAGAGGTAAAGGAAGTGGCCGCAGCGTGGCGCGCAGAAATGCAGGAGCGGCTAGGCATCCGGCAGGCGGAGATCGTAACCGCGCGGCAGCTCAACGAAGGCGAGCGCGCGGAGCTGATTGCCGGAGTAGGCAAACTGGCCGGAGCGCGTATTGAGCCGACATTTAAGTTGGACCCTGGAATTATCGGCGGCACGGTAGTGCGGATCGGATCGACAGTGTGGGATGGATCAGTTCGCGGTCGCCTCGCAAGGCTGAAGGAAGCACTGGTTAGTGGTCAGTGATCAGTGCTCAGTGATCAGAACGGTAGCGAAGCAAGAGAACGACATGGTAACGAGCAATGGAACGGCAAGATCATTTCGGGAATTGGTAGTTTGGCAACGTTCAATCCAGTTGGCGACTTCAATTTACCGGCTGACGAGAGCCTTTCCAAAAGAAGAGTTATACGGCCTGACAAGTCAAATTCGGCGTTCGGCTGTTTCGGTTCCAAGCAATATTGCGGAAGGACAGGGGAGGCTGAGCACAGGCGAGTTTCGACAATTCCTTGGTATCGCTCGAGGTTCAAATTTCGAATTGCAAACTCAGCTTGAAATTGCCCGTACCCTTGAATTTGGAGATCCCGAGCGGATCAATGAGGCGGAAGGTTTGTCACATGAAGTCGGTAAGATGATTCACGCGATTCTGGACAAGACAGACCATTGAACGAAATTGCTGATCACTGACCACTGGTCACTGACCACTGAAGGAACGGAAATGGCTCAGATCAAAGCAGACGAGATTACACAACTACTGCGCGAGCAGATCGCAAACTACGACTCGAAGGTCCAGGTGGATGAGGTTGGAACGATCACCTCCCTGGGCGACGGTATCGCGCGCCTCCACGGACTCGATAAGGTGATGGCCGGCGAACTGCTTTCCTTCCCGCACGGCATTGCAGGACTGGCTCTGTCGCTCGAAGAGGACCAGGTGGGCGCCGTGGTGCTGGGTGACTACACCGAGATTCGCGAGGGTGACGAAGTCAAACGCACCGGCAAGATTCTGTCGGTGCCGGTTGGCGATGCGATGATTGGCCGCGTAGTGAACGCGCTCGGAGCGCCCATCGATGACAAGGGCCCGATTGCGACAACGCAGATGAATCCCGTGGAGCGCCTGGCGCCGGGAATCATCGACCGGCAGGGTGTTCGCGAGCCGATGGCGACGGGTCTGAAGGCCATCGACGCCATGATTCCGATTGGCCGCGGACAGCGCGAACTGATTATTGGCGACCGGCAGACCGGCAAGACCGCTGTGCTCCTCGACACCATCATCAATAACGCGAAGAACAATCTGATTTGTATCTATTGCGCTATCGGGCAGAAGCGTTCGTCCATTGCTCAGGTCGTGCAGACACTGACCGAAGCCGGTGCCATGGGCCACACCATCATCGTGGCCGCTTCGGCTTCAGAGCCAGCGCCGATGTTGTACCTCGCTCCTTATGCCGCAACGGCGATCGGCGAGTATTTCCGCGACAACGGCAAGCATGCACTGGTGATGTACGACGATCTCTCGAAGCACGCCATGGCATACCGCGAGATTTCGCTGCTGCTGCGTCGTCCGCCGGGCCGCGAGGCATATCCGGGTGACGTTTTCTATCTCCACTCGCGTCTGCTGGAACGGTCGTCGAAGCTAAGCGAAAAGCGAGGCAGCGGCTCGCTGACAGCTCTTCCGGTGATCGAGACTCAGGCTGGCGACGTCTCTGCGTACATCCCGACGAACGTGATTTCGATTACGGATGGGCAGATCTTCCTTGAAACCGATCTCTTCAACTCCGGCGTACGGCCGGCGGTCAACGTAGGTCTGTCGGTATCGCGTGTAGGATTCTCGGCGGCCATCAAGGCTGTGAAGCAGGTTGGTTCGACGTTGAAGCTGGACTTGGCGCAGTATCGCGAACTGGCGGCATTTGCGCAGTTCGGTTCGGACCTTGATCCGCTGACGCAGAAGCAGCTCAATCGCGGCCAGAGGTTGACGGAGTTGTTGAAGCAGCCTCAGTTCCATCCGCTCACGTGGCAGCAGCAGGTCACGATTCTGTTCGCCGGAACGCAGGGGTATCTGGATGATCTGGACGTTGCGGACATCCGGGCATTCGAAGACGGCCTGCACAAGTACTTTGGAAGCGCGCAGACTGCTTTGATGGACGACATGACCAAGAAGAAGCAGCTGGACGATGACGTCCGGAACCGACTGCACGCGGCGATGAAGGAGTACAAAGCGAATTTCCAGGCAGAACTGCAAACTGCGAAAGCGTAAACGAGTCGTCAGTTGCCAGTTACCAGTCGTCAGTTGAAGACGCCGGTAGTTGGCAAAACGAACTGGAGACTGGCAACTGGTAACTGAGAACTGAAGAATGGCAAACGTACTGGATCTACGGCGGCGCATACGCAGCGTGAAGAACACGCGGCAGATCACCAAGGCCATGAAGATGGTCTCGGCGGCGAAGCTGCGTCGCGCGCAGGAGAGGGCACTGGCAGCGCGGCCCTACGCGAAGATGATCACCAGCGTGCTCGAGTCGCTGACACGGCGTGTCGATATTTTCGACGAAGAGACCGGCAACCTGAGGCATCCACTGTTTGCCACCCGGCCCGAGAAGCGCGTGCTGATCGTTGTCATCAGCGGCGACAAAGGCTTTGCCGGCGCCTTCAACGCGAACATTACGAAGACGGCGTTTCAATTCATCAGCGGCAATCCTGATCGGGAAATCGATGTCGAAGCGATCGGACGTAAGGGTCGCGACCTGCTGCGGCGGAGATATCCTACTGCTGCTTACACAGAGCAGACCGACGAAAACGGTGGCAAGCGCCAGGTTCGCAACGAGCGAAAAGGCAAAATCGAAATCACCGGCGATCATCCTGGCATGCTGCTCAAGCTGGAAGCGAGCCGTGTGTTCGATCTGGCGCAGAGCATCATCTCCCGCTATGTTCACGAGGAGATTGACGCAGCCTACATCGTCTACAACGAATTCAAGTCGGTAATCTCGCAGCGTCTGGTCGTCGAGCGCCTGCTTCCAATTCTTGAGATCGGGAAGTCGCAGATCACGGGCGCCGAAGAACAGACACCGGAGCAGCGGGAGCGCGCAGCGCATGCTGCTCTCAGCGCGGGCATCACGCTGGAAGAGGCGGACACCGAAGAGGCCGACGAAGAGTCGAAGAAGTTCGGCACTGCGAACGTCGACTATATCTACGAGCAGCCGGCGGAAGAGCTGTTCAACGGACTGCTGCCGCAATATGTATCGGCGATGCTGTATCACGCGATGACGGAGTCGGTGGCGGCAGAGCATGCAGCACGTATGACCGCGATGGATTCGGCGACGAACAATGCTTCGGACATGATCGACTCGTACACGCTGGAGATGAACCGCGTGCGTCAGGCGGCGATCACCAAGGAAATCATCGAGATTGTTTCGGGAGCAGCGGCTGTGTAGGTGGTCGGGCGATATCCCCGGTCCCCAAAGGCGAGGGACCGGGGGCACCCACAAAATAAGTTTTGGATTTGAGAAGGCAAAGAGAATGGCAGAGAACATTGGCAAAGTGATTCAGATCTCCGGTCCCGCGGTGGACGTGCAGTTTGAAGAAGCGACGATGCCGCCGATTTTCCAGGCGCTGCGCGTAACCAGCGACGGCTTCAACGTGCCGGATCCGATCAACGTTGTGCTCGAGGTGCAGCAACATCTGGGCGAGGGGCGCGTCCGCACCGTCGCGATGGAAGCGACCGACGGCATGGTGCGTGGCATGAAGGCCATTGACCTAGGCGGACCGATCCGCGTTCCCGTGGGTAAAGAGACCCTTGGCCGTGTAATCAACGTTATCGGCGAGCCCGTCGACGAGCTTGGCCCGATCGGTGAAAAAGAGCGCAATCCGATTCATCGTCCGGCTCCGCTGTTTGACGAGCAGTCGACGCACGAGGAGATGTTCGAGACGGGCATCAAGGTCATCGACTTGATACAGCCGTTCTTGAAGGGCGGAAAGATTGGCCTGTTCGGTGGTGCCGGCGTGGGCAAGACCGTCGTCATCATGGAACTGATCAACAACGTCGCCAAGAATCACGGCGGCTACTCGGTGTTTGCCGGCGTGGGCGAACGTACCCGCGAGGGCAACGACCTTTGGACAGAAATGACGGAGTCCGGAGTGATCAAGCCGGGTAAATACGAGGAATCGAAGTGTGCGCTGGTCTATGGCCAGATGACCGAGCCGCCCGGAGCACGTCTGCGCGTGGCGCTGACCGGCCTGACGGTGGCCGAGTACTTCCGCGATCGCGAAGGCGCCGATACGCTGCTCTTCGTCGATAACATTTTCCGCTTCACTCAGGCGGGTTCTGAAGTGTCCACGCTGCTTGGCCGTATGCCTTCCGCCGTGGGATACCAGCCGAACCTGGCCACCGAGATGGGCGAACTGCAGGAACGCATTACGTCGACGAACAAGGGCTCCGTCACGTCAGTGCAGGCGGTCTATGTGCCTGCAGACGACTTGACCGATCCGGCTCCCGCGACGACGTTCGCTCACCTCGACGCGACGACGGTGTTGAGCCGTCCGCTTTCGGAACTGGGTATTTATCCGGCTGTCGATCCGCTGGCTTCGACGTCGCGAATTCTCTCGGCGCGCATTGTGGGCGACGAGCACTACGCCGTTGCGCAAGGCGTGAAGAGAATCTTGCAGCGGTACAAGGATCTGCAAGACATCATCGCCATTCTTGGCATCGACGAACTTTCGGAAGAAGACAAGCTTACCGTGGCACGTGCCCGCAAGGTGCAGAAGTTCCTGTCGCAGCCGTTCCACGTGGCCGAGCAGTTCACCGGTATCCCGGGCGCGTATGTGAAGATTGGCGACACGGTGCGCAGTTTCAAGGAAATCATCGATGGCAAGCACGACAGCGTCCCCGAGCAGGCCTTCTACATGAAGGGCGGCATCGAGGAAGTGCTGGAGACCGCCGAGAAGCTGAAGCAAACGGCGTAAAAAGCAGGGGATCAGAAAACAGGGATCAGGGGTCAGCAAAACCAATCGCACTCGAAGATTCGTTCTGATCCCTGTGCACTGAAACCTGAACTCTGAAGGTATCTATGGCTGACGAATCGAATTCGCTGCGTGTCCGGCTGGTGTCGCCGGAACGTGTTTTGTTCGACACCACGGCGGATGCTGTCGAGCTCCCGGCCAAGAATGGCTACATGGAGGTGCTCTACGGGCACGCTCCGCTGCTGGCCGAGCTTGGCGCGGGCGATGTGCGGCTGCATGGCGGACACGAGGGCAGCGACCAGATCTACAACGTGAGCTGGGGATTTGTTGAGGTGCTTCCCGATCGCGTGACCATTCTGGCGAACGATGCTCTCAAGCCCGAAGAGATCGACGTGCAGAGGGCTCAGCAGCAACTCGATCGCGGCCAGAAGGAGTGGCAGGAGGCCGGCGACAGCGAAGAAAAGTATGCTGAGGCGTTGCACCGGATCGCTGAGGCCGAAGCCAAGCTGGCTACAGCCCACGAGAAATAAAGGGGTCCGCACCCGCAGAGCGGAGAATGACAAAGGCCCTGCCCGAGAGAGCAGGGCCTTCGTGCGTCTGGGCTTACTGAGTGGTGATTCCGCCGTTCATCCCGTTGGGGTAGAAGCCGCCGGAAGAGCGTCCTCCAGCGTACACGACGTTGAGAACTTGAGACGGAGTTCGAGCAACAGCCAATGCCTTGGAATTCAGGTCGAAGATGGCAGCCCTCGTGGGCGGAATGTCGAGCGAATCGACCGCAGGGCTGGTGACGCCGTTGCCTACGCATTCCCACCTGATGGCGCCGGAGTGCATGGCCTCCGCGCTGAGAATTGCCGCCGCCGCGGAGAGATAGGCAGAACTGGTGATAAACGGCGCCGCGCCAAGGTAGGCGCTCACGCCCACATCTTCAAATTGACGCGCCAATTTTAACCAGCTGCTGACGCTCGAATATCCATACCCAAGCGCGTTGAGGTTGATGGCGGGTTTCTTGACGGCTGCTGAGCCCAAAGCTGCGCGCAAGTATTTGACGTGATCGATCTCGTGGGTCCGCAAAGCTGTAGCCACCCCCGCAAGAGGCGATGACGCGAAGTTGGGAACGCGATGGCCACCTGTAGTTGGACCGGTTTGATCGTTTGCGCTGATTACGCCCAAAGCGACCAGATTAGACCCGTATGTGGACACGGCATAGAATTCGGCTTCAAGATATTCGAGGTTCAAAGCGAAATTCAGGATGTCGACGTCACTAAATGCGGCTGCCTGAACTTTGTTGTTAGTCAGGGCGGCCGGAAGTCCGACGGCCGCCGCGGTGGCGATGCCGATACCGGCTAGACCTGCTCCTTTGAGGAAATTGCGGCGATTGGCGGCAGAGCGGGAATCATGATCCTGTTCCAAGGGAACCTCCAGAAGTGCGTTGTCCTTTCGTTGATTGTGCTGCGGCAGACATGGGGGGCCTAGCCGCAGACTTGAGCCTGCGACGCGACACCTCTGTGCCGAGATGTTCCGGACTGATTAGAACCGGCATTCGTCCATGTGCGTTGCAGGTCTTCAATCGAGACAGAAGTCAGCAGACGCCTCTATGAGTACGAACACATCCCAGATGTGGATTGCGATATTCCGAGAAAATGTTCAGGGCCACACAAAATAGGAGTCGATGGGAGGAGGGATGGTTAGTTCTGTGGCTTGGAGTCAGTGGATTCCACTGGTATGGCTTCTCCTACGATCGTCGACGTTACGTGCGTCTTCTCGAACTCTCGGTTTTCCGCATTCAGGAAGACCTGGCGGTGGAAGAAGTAGAGGACGTGGATCTTGAATTCCGTGGAGAAGGTGACAGGGAACCAGACGCCGTCTGCTTGAGGGGCGTATGTGACGGTGAAGCCAAGGCCGGGAACATTCGTGCCGAGTAGAGTCCGAACCGCGAAGGGAATCTTGCGAGCCATAGTGGTGGTGACAAGAACGGGCTGATAAGCAGTGGTATCTATGTACGCGTCGCCGCTCCAGCCGAAGTCGTCTTTTTTCTTTGGGCGGAAGGTGATGTGAAAGACATCGCGGCTATTGAGGTGCTCGCGGCCCACCATGCGGAAGGAATAGTCCGCCTGGTTCTTGGATGTGAGGGGGAAGAGGCGCGCGTTAATGCCGTCTTTCGATTTGTCGTGGATCAAGTTCTTCCGCATGTTTTCGACAAGATCGCGGTCGATCGTCTCGTCGCTGTCTGGATCGAACGCAGGATCCTTGTCTTTCTTTTCCTTCTTGTCTTTCTTCTCGTCGGACTTCTGTCTTTTGTCCTGGTCTGCGTCTGGGGCCTTTCCGTCTTTGGCCTTGTTCTGATCTCCTTCTTCATTCTTTGGCTTGTTCTCATCGCTGGGCAGCAGCTTGTCATACGTGACGTATTTCTTGTTCTTCAGCATTCGGCCGTCGAGCTTCAGCAACTGCTCGTGAGTTTCCCCGGCAGAGGGCGTGAAGCGGTAGTCGGTGATCTCCTCGCACAGGATGGTCTTGCCTTTGCGCGAGGACATGCGCGCGTGCTGGACGTATACATAGTGGCTGCGCTCGGTCTCGGAGGCGTCCTGGTTGGCGGCCACGCGAGCCATGACTGCTTCAGGTAAAGGCAGTGGCTCAGAGGTTGAACGCTCTTTTTGCGCAGCGCATAAACATGCAGAGAGAAAACTGGCTGAGATCAGCCAAAATGGAAGGCGATGCATCTTGTCACACCCCTGATGTTTTTTACTAAGGACGGCGGCGCGGCCATGCCTGCTGCGCACCTGCAAAGCTGTGACCCAGAATGGCAGGAAGAGTTGTTGATGGCGAACAGGATTGTGACGAACAGAACAGCGAAGCAGTAACGGAGAATGAACGATGAAAGTGCTTTGGGCCACAACTCTATGCATCGCGATCATGGTGACAGCGCAGGTAGTTCCCAACACGCACGTGGATAACTTCACGGGCAAGCCGCGCGTGGTGGTGATCAGCGATATCGGCAACGAGCCCGACGACCAGATGTCGTTTGTGCGCCTGCTGATGTACTCAAACGAGTTTGACATCGAAGCCATGGTTGCGACGACCTCAACGTGGCAGAAGACTAAAACGCATCCCGAAACCATGCGGGAACTGATTGACGCCTACGGCGAGGTGCGACCAAACCTGCTGCTTCATGCAAAGGGCTGGCCTGAGGCGGAAGAGTTGCGAGGCAAGGTACATACAGGACAGGGTGCATATGGAATGGCGTCCACAGGGACCGGGAAATCGTCGGATGGATCGAAGGCTATCATCCAGGCGATTGAGCGCGATGACACGCGACCCTTGTGGATCTGTATCTGGGGTGGCGCGAACACGCTGGCTCAGGCGCTGATGGACCTGAAGGCGGCGCACTCACCGGATGAGTTGGCAAAGCTTGTCGCGAGATTGCGGGTGTATTCGATCAGCGATCAGGACGATGCGGGACCGTGGATTCGGAAGGAATTTCGCGAACTGTTCTACGTCGTCTCGCCTTCGAGCCCGACAAGCGGAGAGTATGTTTCGGCAGCGTGGACGGGAATCAGTGGCGACAAGTATTACCGCAATGGAGAAGGCGCGGACCGGACGACCGTCACGAATGAGTGGCTTGATGACAACATCCGCAGCAAGGGGCCGCTCGGGAAGAAGTACCCCAAGTTCATGTTCATCATGGAGGGGGATACGCCATCGTTCCTGGGACTGATTGACAACGGGCTGAATGCCTATCGCCGGCCAGACTGGGGAGGGTGGGGCGGTCGGTATATCCCTCGGCAGCCGTATGGCGAGACACATGAGATCTGGACGCAGGGAGGAGATCAATTCAGACGGGTCGATTCGCGTGACACGGTTCAAGGCGTCGACGGCAAAGAGCACACTTCAGATCAGGCGACGATCTGGCGTTGGCGTGAGGCGTTCCAGAACGACTTTGCGGCACGCATGAGCTGGACTATCGCCGATTTCAAGCATGCAAACCACAATCCCATAGCAATCGTGAACGGCAAGAGCGGAACAGAGCCGATCGAAATAGATGTCAAAGTGGGGCAGGCGGTAACCCTGGATGCGGGGCAGAGCAGCGATCCGGATGGGCAGCCGATCCACTATCAGTGGTTCCACTACGCCGAGGCAGGGGTCGCGGATGGAAATCTGGCTGCGCTGACGCTTACCGGAGCGGATACGGCTCGTGTAACGGTGCGCGCCGATGCGGCCTGCAGACCTCTCTGGCTTCCGATGATTCCGTGCAAGGGAGACGGTGTAGCGCACATCATACTGGCGGTAACCGATGAAGGATCGCCGAGGCTAACCTCGTACAGGAGGGTGATTCTGCACGTGCGGGGTAATCCAACGAACCAGTAATATGCACGGACCTGTGGGGAGATATCGCGATGCGGCTTGGCTGGAGCAGCCACAGCGCCTAAAATACCCTCGTTATGGGTAATTCGAAGCCAGACACATTTCAGGTTGCATGTCCCGACTGCGGGGCCATGATTTTGGTGGATGCGAGCACCGGGCTGGTGATCAGTCACACGTCAGCGCCACGCAAGAAGATGTTTGAAGATCTCGAGACGGCCGCAAAGGCCATGCGGGAGCATGATGAGCGCAAGGAGTCGATCTTCCGCCAGTCGATCGACGCCGAGAAGAACAAAGAAGACTTATTCGATAAGAAGTTTGCTGAAGCGCTGAAGAAGGCCAAGGATGCTCCGGCTGGCAAGCCATTGCGCGATTTCGACCTGGACTGAGCCGTGCCGAGTTCTCTAGCTGCCCGTTGCCGACGGACTGCATCTGACTGAACCAAGGAGATTGCATGAATATCGCCTCTTTTCCTAACCCGGAGACCAGCTACTCGAGGTTGACTGAAATGGCGCAGAATGAATCGTATGACTGGGCCAAAGTGGCTGCTTGTGGATCGCTGGTAGCTGGTGGCTTGTTGCTTCTGACCGGGCACAAACGCGCCGGACTTGTCATGGCAGCCTCCGGAACTGCGCTTGCGCTGATGGATCACGAAGAGACCCTTAAGCGCTGGTGGGAGGCACTTCCGGGCTATGTCGATCGCGCGCAGTCGATGTTTGAGCAGGTGCGTGACGTCATGGAAGGGGTCGCGGAGAAGGGCGAGTCGCTGCGGCGGGTCATTTCCCGTGAAGATGTAGACATTGCCGGGTAGCTAGATACCCAGTTGCTTCCGGCCTGCGTCGCTGATTCTATGGGGAGTCCACCTGGGCTCCCAGACAAGATTTACATCCACTTTGCTGATGTCCGGAATGGTGGCAAGCCGGTTGTGTATCTGTTCGATGATCAGGCCTGAAGCCGGGCAGTATTCGGTGGTCAGCGTCATTGTGACTTTCACCCACTGACGCGGCCACGCCGGAGTCGAGTCAGGATCCGGCCCGGTATCAATTCCGTAAATCAGGCCGAGGTCGACGAGGTTAAGCTTCACCTCGGGATCGAAGCAGTCGCGGAGCGCGGCGAAGATCTGGTTTTCACTCAGCATCGAAATAGTGATCGCTGCTTACGACTTTACTTCGGCGATGTGGTTCTTCGCGTCGACGAAGACCAGCCTGGGCTTTGAAGATGCGGCCTGTTTCTCGTCGAGCCATGCAAAGCTCGCGATGATGACGAGGTCGCCTGCCTGGGCTAAGCGGGCGGCAGCACCGTTGAGGCAGATCTCGCCTCCGCCTTTCTCGACGGGAAGGGCATAGGTCTGCAGACGGCTTCCATTGGTCACATTCCACACGTGCACGGCTTCGAATGGCTGAATATCGGCCGCCTCCAGCAGCTCTGCATCGACTGCGATGCTGCCCTCGTAGTTCAGGTCCGATTTCGTTACGGTGGCGCGATGAATTTTGGACTTCAACAGTTTACGAAACATCTACTGCTCCCGGGCTGAATCAGTTCTTCACGCCCTCAGTAGGTACCGCGGCTATAGGCCTGCAGTCCCCTGTAATTGATTAGATGTCAGGTCAGTTTTTTCGATCCACAAGGTAGCGGGCGACCGCCTTGAGGCCGTCAGCGCGAGAGCCATAAGGCGCGAGGGCAGCGAAAGCCTCTTCTATGAGGGTTGCAGCGTCACGCTGGCTCTGCTCAATGCCGTAAACGGCCGGCCACGTGGCTTTTTCTGTTGCGAGGTCTTTTCCGGCTGTTTTGCCTAGATGGGCCGAGTCGACAGTCATGTCGAGAACATCGTCGACAATCTGAAACGCCAGTCCAGCCTTACGGCCGAAGGTGTCGAGGCGAGCGACGTCGTCGGCTGCTGCTCCGGCGTAGACACCACCCGTGACCACGCTGACGCGAATGAGTGCTCCGGTCTTGGCGCGATGAATGGCCTCGACGAGTTCTGGCGTGGGCTTTTGATGTTCGCTCTCGATGTCGAGGACCTGGCCGCCGATCATGCCGTCGACGGTACCGATGGCGTGGGCGATGAGGCCGATGATCTGAACGGTTGCTGCTGGTGGCGAGTCAAGCCCGGCGAGAATTTCGAATGCGCGTGTTTGTAGCGCGTCTCCGGCCAGGATGGCGATGGCCTCACCGAATGCGACGTGGCATGTCGGCTTGCCGCGACGAAGGTCGTCATTGTCGAGGGCCGGCAGATCGTCGTGAATCAATGAGTAAGTGTGCAGCATTTCGATCGCTGCTCCGAGCCGCTCGATGCCACGCGGAACCGAGCCGGAGATTGTCGCGGCGGCCTGCATTGCGAGCACGGGCCGCAGCCGCTTGCCGCCTGCGAAAACGCTGTGCCGCATGGCGCCGTGAATCGAGGCCGGCACTGTCTCGAGCGAGGGGATCAGGTTCTCAAGCGCACGATCCGTGAGATCAGCGCCTTCCTGAATCAGGGATTTCACATCTGTCGGCATCTACTTCCATTTTAACTGAGTCGCGGATTTTCAAGCTGCGATGCGGCCTGCTCGACGCTCTGCGATGCAAAGTGCGAGGAGCAAGATGACTGAGATAGCGCTGAGCCAGCGGCTCGCAGTCATGTCGCGAGTAGTGGCCCAGTCGATTGCAAGCGTGATATGTCCCTGTGGGACGGGAACAGCCATCATGCCGTCGTCGCGATGGGGCAGCGGGCCGATTATCGGATCGGCGCCGAACGCAAGCAGCCGGCCGTTGACGCGGACTTGCCATGCCGCGTACTCGCGCAAGTGCAGGATCAGGAAGCCTGCGTGCGGAATGTCGGCGAGGAGTTTGCGATGTTCGGTGTGTATCTGTCCACCTTGGGTGGCCCATGAGTAAGTAGCATCGCAATGGCCATTCGCCGGATCCCACTCGGGGATAGTTCCGTCGGAGGATGCTGCGGCGAGGATTGTAGTCGAATTGGTAACGAGACAGGCATCAGGGACACCGATCGGGACAATGGAGTTGTCGGCGCCGGGCGGCGCGTATTCATCCACACCTTCGAAGCCCTGGCCGTGTTGATAAGCCGAAAGCATTCCCGAGACGCGATCTTCTGCATCGCAACTCTGGTGAAACAGGAACAGGGAAGCAGTCGTGATAAAGATGAACAACAATGAACACGCTGCAACCACAGCATTGCGCAGCCACCTTCTATTCGGCCAGACCGCAGCGGCGAAGAAGATCGCCATTGGCGCTTCGAGCGCGACTAGCCATCTCCATGGGAATTGAAGGAAGCGAAGTTTTGGCAGTGCGTTCCAAATCGGCAGCGAGATGGGGAACTGCAGGAAGAGGATCGCGATAGGGATCAGAGCGAGTGGAATCCACAGCGAGCGATCTATTGGCAGCTTGCCGCGCCGCCACGCAACAAAGAATGCCAGCACTGCAATGCCAAGCATGATGACAGCAATGATGGATACGCGCAGAAGCTCGACGTCGTGCAGCTCGAGATTGGGATTGGCATGCCGTGCGAAAAGGAAGCTGTTCTCGATTGCGAGGCCGGGGTCGTCGACTGCCTGGCGAATCTGCACCCAGCGCTGCTCGACCGCTGCGGGCACCAGATAGAGAGCAGAGAGCCCAATTCCCAACGCCACACCTGTGCTGGCTCGAAGGATGGTCGCCCATGAACGGCGGATCAGGGCGACGATGAGGGCGACGGCTGCGAGGAGATAGCTGGCCATCACCCCTAGAGGGGCGTTGGAGAGCCATGCGCCCGCAATAACGAATGCGAGCAGAAACGCGGAGCCATCAAATGCACGCTGGAATAACTGTGCCTGTGGCTTGCGGTCGCGGAGGATGAGAAGGAGGAGCAGTGGGATCCAGAAGCCGCCGGCTAGCTCGCCGAAGGCGGAGCGCTCATAGGCGGTGAACATCGAGTAGCCGGAAAAGAGCGCAGCGCAACCCGCGAGAGTGGCGGGGCCTTCGCTCAGTCCCAGGTGGCGGGCGAGGGCCCGCGTAGCTAGACCAGTTAGTGCAAGGAAAGAACAGAGGATGGCGAGCTGCACACCTTTCCAAGGAAAGATGGTGCCGAATGCCGCGCCAAGCATCCACGTGAGCGGCGGGTAGAAGACGAAGCGGGGCTCGCCCGCTCCCCAATTCGGACTTGGCGCCCAGTGCGGATAGACAAGACCCTGACCCCACGCTGCTCGCGCATCGATCCATGACGCCAGGTGGAAGTCGAAGTCGTGACCGCAGGAATTGCCCCAGATGAGATCGGGCGTGGTGGCGATGAAGGCGGCGACACAGATGATGAGGGGACCGAGGAAGGGCCGAGTGAGATTGAGAACATCGAGATCTCTCCCAGGTCTCAAAATCGAGACCTGGGCCACCCGATTTTTGTCAACGGGCCTTGATCCCAGATCACCGATCTCTGATCCTTCTTTCATGGCAGCAGATGCAGAGTATGTTGCGCGTTGGCGCTGACAGCCTCCGAAGTGAATGGCAGTGGGAAGGTGCGGCCGTTGTAGTAGTCATCCCATTGATCGCGATAGTAAGGGCTGTAGGGATTGCCACTTTCGCCTAGAGAGATGTTTTCGGTGGAGCTGTCGATGTTGCTCCAGTCCATGGTGAAGCGCTGCGAAGGGCCGAAGGTCTCGCCGACTTGCTTCACAGTAAGCGTGTCACCGCTGAGGGGCTGCTTGCCGGTGCCGGCCATGCGGCTGATGAATGGAAGGAAGCCGGAGAGCGGATGTTCGATGTCTACGACGTGCCAGCTGCCGTATGTCCATTTGCTCAGGTCCGCGGGTGCGTCGCTGTCTTTGAGGGCGCGGCGAACCACATCGGCAAGGAAGGCGTCCCAGTCCTTGTAGTCGGGTGGAAGCCAGTCAGCGCCGCCGTGCATCACGATCTCTTCCATGGCGAAGTTCGACTCGGACCATTGATAAGTCCTGGCGAGGTCTTTGCCTACTTTCGGTTCCAACAACATCGGTCGAAGCTTATAACGCGCGTTGACCTCGATGGATGCGGCAACAGAGTCGATGGTGAGGCGGCCGTCCCAATTGCGCATCAGTTCGGCTGCTTTGCGGAGCTGATCGTCGGCGTTGTTGGTGTGATCGATCGCGGTTGCAAAGCGATGAGCCATTTCCTGGTCGATCTCGCTATAAATATCCGTCTGCACGGCGAGCAGGTCGGGAGGCGTGATGTGGTCGCGACCCTGAAGCAGCTTGTGGATCCGCTCGGCGCGATAGGGATCTGCCCACTCGTTGGTCAGCGGGTATTTCGAATCGGCTGAGGTCACGCGAGAGTTGGCGGTAGCCAGGAATCCGGATGGCGGATCGAAGGTGTTGGGAAGATCTTGAAACGGAATATATCCCTGCCACTCGTGCGCCGAGTCTGTGACGGGAACACTGATGATGCCTTCCGGTCGAATGGGCATGCGGCCAACGGCGTGATAACCGATGTGCCCCTCGTCGTCGGAGTAGACGACATTTTGCGTCGGCCAGCACCATTGAGCCAGGGCGGCATTGAACTCCGTCCAGTTCGACGCGGTGTTGATGGCGTAAAGCGGAATAGAGTTCAGGGTTGCGTCGTAGAGCGCCCACTTGAGAGCGATGGCGCGCGGGTCTTTCGTGAAGATTGGATCGATCAGAGGACCGTGCTCAGTGAGGCGAACATCGTAATGAACGTCTCTGCCAGCGCGAACGCGAATGAGCTCGTGATCGATGGTGAGTGGGTGCCATTGTTTGTCCGGACCTTCGTATTTGTTGTCCTGGACTTTCTCGATGTAGAGGTCCTGCACGTCTCCGTAAAGAGCAGTGAATCCCCATGCAACGTGGTCGTTGTGCCCGGCGATGACGAAGGGCATTCCCGGCAGGGTGACGCCGGCTGCATGAAATCCCGGTGCTCGCAGGTCGGCCATGTACCAGATGCTGGGCTCATTCAGGCCGAGGTGCATGTCGTTCGAGAGGAGCGGCTTTCCGCTTGCGGTGTGCGTCCCGGAAATCACCCAGTTGTTCGATCCGGGGTTGCAGTCGAGGCACGTGTGGTTACCGATTGACGCGGCGACCAGATCGCGGATCAATTGGAGATCCCACGTAGGCAATTCGCGAGCGACAGTTCGTTCGTCGTCATCGTCGGCAGAAGCTGAGGGTTGGGCATGAGGTTGCCCGGGGGTAACGACTTCGCCGGTTGGCGGATGATCGCGCCACGAACCGACAGGGTAGAGATCCGACTCGAGCTTCGGATTGTTGAGCTGCGCGGCAATTCGTTCGCGAAACAGTTTCGAGTACCAATGCGTGTCGAGCATGTCGACCATCATCATGCCGATCGAGATGGAGTCAACGCCGGACCATGGCTGGGGCTTGTAGTGAAGCAGACGGAACTCGGGCGGCAGTGTGTCCTGATGTTGGGCGATGTACAGGTTCACTCCGCGCGCGTAGGCCTCGAGGCGCGCACGATCTTCCGGCGCGAGATTGGAGTAGACGCGATGCGCGACATTTCGAAACTGCTGCAGACGCTGCATCTTGTCATGGCGCACCAGCGACGATCCCAGCACTTCGGCGAGTTCACCGTTAGCGGTTCGGCGGTAGGCGTCCATCTGCCATAGCCGATCCTGCGCGGTCACGTAGCCTTGCGCTACGAACATATCTTCCTGCGAGGCTGCATCGATGTGGGGAACGCCATGCTGATCGCGGCGGACGGCCACGGGAGCTGTGAGGCCTCGAATGCCCTGCGCGGAGACATGAATCTCACCATCGAGTTGGGGAAGCGCAGCTTTGGCCGCGTTACGAAGCCAGACTACGAAGATTGCAGCGAGAAGAACTAGTGCCGTCAGAAGCCAGGATGCGCCAATGAGAAGGTACCGCGGCCAGCGACGTCGCCGTTGGTTTTCGGAGTCTGGTCCAGAATCCGGCGTTTCAAGAACCTGTTCCTGATCGGCATGCTGAGAGGGAGGCATGATCTAGAACAGGATAACGCTCTGTACAAGGAGACGGATGGCAGGAGCACTATCGCAAGACCCCTAAACCTACTCGATTACCAACATCTCCGCATTGGAGACTGTCCAGTCGATCTTGAATCCATCTATGCAGCTTTGAGGCATCCAGTTCGGTTCTTTACCTGAAGCGCCACCGCCGAATCTGGCATCTGAGGGCTTCAGTTCGGCCGAAGAGCGGGTCCACACCTCAACTGGAAAGCATTTTGGCAGAACGGCATCTTTTCCATCCGGCTTACCATTGTCGCTTATTGCAACTTCGAGAGCGATGCAGAGCGGCAGGAGTGCTACGCAGACTGCTGCTCCACCAACATCGTCAAGAACATCTCTCGCGCGCACGTGAGTCCCACGACCACCCTTCAATGTGTAGCTCGGATCAGACAAGGTAAGCGGAACCTCGATGCCGTCACCGAGATCCAGGCGTCTGAGATGGATTCTCAGGTATCCCACGCGATGATTGGGGCTTCCATGCTTCGCTTTCACTATTGTGCCGGTTACTGTAGTTCCCGCTGGAATGACAATGCCTCCGCTCTGTGCCAGATCTTTGGTGACAGCGAATCGGACCGTGTCGCCCCTTTTTGCACTTGCAGATGAGACTGTATCAAGCGCAACCAAAATAAGCTTTGTGTCTTTCGGAACGATTATCGGCGAAGTCGAGGGAGCGAGCGAGGATGCTGTCCGATCCGACGTTGTCACGGGCGCATCGGGAAGTATCTGCGCTCTTGCTCCTGACCCCAGCATCAATGAGAACAATGCAATTGCAAGTCGTTTCATGACTCGCGATCATAGAAATCTCTGAGGCAGCAGGGACGAGCGATGAGGACAGAATCGTAAGTGTGCTATTCAGCGGACTGAGATGCCATCAGCACCTGTTCGCGATTCCGAAGTTCCGCGATTGCGGTTTCGCTGAGCAGGCGGAAGACGATGGCATGGGAGCCCTGCGGCAGCTCCTGCTCGATGGCGGCGTCGCAGACGACCGCCTTAACGGTATCGAGACCGCGCTTCCAGCCCGGCTTTGTCGCGTCGCGAACGAGGAGGCAGTCAGGCGCGAAGCCCGCTGCAACCAGCATGGTCTGCGCGATGCGCTGAAACTCGCTCCAGCGCGAAGCGATGCCGATGAGATCAGTGGAGTGGGCGGGCATGTAGCGCTGCACGTACGACTGCAGTTCCGGCGAGACTGGATGAATCTGGAGCGTGATCAGTTCCTTGCCCAGAAGTATCTTGCGCGCCGCTGCGGCCTTGCTGGGCAGGACAGTCGGCATAGAGCCATCGATCAGGGCAGGTGTCACGCAGTCCTCGAATCCGCACCCGATGACCGGCAATGAGACTGCCTCCTCCATTTCGCAGATGACGATGCGGCGAAGCTCGGGATCGGGTTCAATGAGGAGCCAGCGTGCGGGTGGCTCCAGCGCAAGCCATCGGCGGAGACGAGCTTTGAGCAGGGCGTCGGACGCACCAAGTTTTTGAACTCGACCAGCGAGATCGCCAATCAATTGATCGATTGCCATCTCGGGGCTCAACGGAGCTTCGGGACGCGTGGAGCGAACGAAGACGCCGCTGCCGTGGCGCATTTCCACCCAGCCGTCATCTTCGAGCTGGCGATAGGCAGCGCTGGCCGTGTTGGCGTGGATGCCGAACCGCCGCGAGAGGTCGCGTGTGCTGGGCAGCCGATGGCCGGGTGGAAGCTCCTTGCCTAGGATGCCGAGGACCACTTGCGTAATGAGCTGCTCGCGCAGCGAAACTTCAGAAGTGCGATTGAGCCAGAGGCGCATGATTTACCAACGCGAGAGCATCTCGGAAGTCTCTTCTGCTGTCATTTTGATTATTCTGGGCCGTTGGCGATGGAGGAACAACAGCCAGACGAGGATCAGCAGCACGACCGGTATAACGAGCAGGCTGCCTTCCGGTCCGTCGGCGCCTCCGCTCCATAGCGGATTGCCCGCAGGCTTGGTCGAGAACAGATGGCCGGGGGCGACAAATCCGCTGTCAGCCGTGCCGTAGAAGTAGGTCTCAGCCCAGTCCCATGCGGCGTGGCAGCCGATAGCCCACCAGGCCGATCCGGTGACCCAGATGCTCACACAGAAGACAAACCCGATGAGTGCCGCGGCGAATATACCGATCCAATTTTCGCCGTTGTTGCCAGTGTGGGCGGCGCCGAACAAGGCCGAGGTGATCCAAGCCGCCTGCCAGAAGCCACTCTGTGGCGACTTACGCACGTGGAGGTACAAGCAAGGCAATAGCCCCAGCAGAGCAATGATGTAGACGCCCCAGGAAGCTTCACCCTTGGTCCGCCACAGCAGGAGGGCGCAAAGGCTGCCGATTACTCCGAGAGCCCACCAGAAATTCAGTCCGCGGGTGAAGGTGTACTGCAGATAGCAGCGCATCGTGCCCTCTTCGAAGCAGCCCACCATTAGAAAGACAGCGCCCCAGATCAGCGCATATTTTAAGATTCCCGAACCGCTGAGCGTGGAAGGGCCAAAGGTAAGCCAATGTCCCGCCGCCAGTCCGCCAACTAGGGCGGAGAGCGCAAGGAAGCCGATAACGAGCCCGCTGAAGAAATGAATCATGCGGCGCGAATCGCGCAGGTTGTAGTCAAAGATGTTGCGGCGCTCTATAAGGCCCACGATCGCGGCAGCGGCAACAAGCGAGATGAGCTGAAAAAGCTCACTGAAGATGGCAGTCCTGGGAGTGAAGGCGCCCTTGGAAATCAGATGCAGGCTGGCGAACAGGAAGCCGAGACCCGCCATGAAGCCAATCAGCAGGGTAAAGAAGATCAGGAGCGACCAGCCAGCACGCAATCCCTCTGAACCAACAAAGATCCAGTGAAGGCCACGATAGGGCGCTTCTGAAGACACAGGCTGAATCGTAACGGGAGCCAGCGGTGCGTCGTTCGGGGGAATGCTGCTTTGCGCGTGTGGATCGATCTCAGAGTGAGGCTCGGGCTCCATCTGTTCTCCTTGCGGCGGGCGATGTACACCGTCGATGCATTCTACTGAACCACGCTGGCAGAGGGCAGTGTAAAGCTCGCGATAAGCCGCCTTATGAAGCGGGGCTCCTTGACACAACGGGCCTCCCGTATGATTCTTACTCTTCCGGCTTTACCGGAAAGGGTACGAGAGGGGCGGTTGCGGTTGCGGGTCAAAGTTTTCTATCACGATAAGTGCTTCGACGGGGCCTGTTCCGCTTCGCTCTTTACGCGGTTTCATCGCGAGTGCATAGCGAAGGACGCTGCCTATGAGTATCACGGGCTGGTGCATCGCGCAGGCGCCCTCTTTGACGAGAGTGAGTTTACCGGGGACGAAAACGCCATCGTCGACTTCAAATACTCGGCGTCTCCCCGGATTACCTGGTGGTTTGACCACCACCTCTCCGCCTTTCTGACTCCGCAGGATCACGAGCAATTTCTTGCCTGCCAGCGGGATCCGTCGTGCAGCATGCGGAAATTCTTTGATCCCACGTACACCTCGTGCACTAGTTTTCTGGGATTCATTGGATCGACCAAGTTTGGTTTCAATACCGAGCCCGTAGCAGACCTCATCCACTGGGCCAATATCGTGGACGGCGCGCTCTACGAGAGTCCCGAGTCCGCAGTGGAGATGGCGGCGCCTGCGATGAAGCTCACGTTGATCATCGAGTCGACACAGGATCCCGTGTTCATCCCCAGGCTTATTCCTCTGCTGACGGAGATGCCGCTGGGCGAGGTGCTTGCGCAACCTTTTGTTGCCGATCTGCTGCCGCCGCTGCTGGAACGGCATCGCGAAGGGATTGAACTCATCCGCAATCGCAGTGAAGAGATCGACGGCACCATCTTCTTCGACATCACTGACCGGCCCGTTGAGGGATACAACAAGTTCATCCCGTACTACCTGCACCCGAATGCGACATACTCTATCGGGCTATCGAAGTCGAGCTTCCGTACCAAGGTATCCGTTGGTTCCAACCCGTGGACAAAGGCCGATCCCGCAAAGATGGTGAATCTGGCGCAGGTTTGTGAGCGCTATGGCGGGGGCGGTCATGCGCGGGTAGGAGCAATCAGCTTCCCGCCCGACCAGAGTGACCAGGCTCGCCAGGCGGCGGCGGAGATCGTCGCGGAGCTTCGAGCGAAGGATCCGATGAAGTAATCACCGTCTTCATGCGAAAATAGCAACGTAGTCAAATTCGTTAATGGCCGGCGGGCCTATCCGCGAAGAGGCCGTGCATGAAAAGAAATCTCAATTAGTTTCCGACCGTTCCGATTCTCGCTTTTCCCTTCTTCGTTCTCTTCAGACATACAAAGGCAGAGCTCAAACGGGCCGTTACCTCATCGAGGGGATCCGACACGTGGCTCGCGCCTGGGACGAGCGTGTCCCAATTGAAACCTTGTTCATCGAGTCGTCGGCACTTCAGAATCCGTACGGACAGAAGCTCGCTCGCCGCATCCGCCAAACAAATGTTCCTCTTGTCCGGCTGGCGCCGCGGCTGTATCAAGAACTGACTCGGGCAAACGAGCCGCAGGGGATTGGCGCGGTTCTCAGGCAACAATGGTCGCCCATAACTCCGATCGATCTCACTAGGACTTGCTTCTGGCTGGCAGTTGAGTCCGTAGACCTGCCTGGAAATCTGGGGACGATTCTGCGCAGCGCTGAGGCCGCTGGGGTGTCCGGAGTGATCTTCATCGACGATGGAGCCGACCCACACGATCCGGCGTGTGTGAGGGCAACGATGGGCGCGTTGTTCTCCCTAAAGCTGGTGCGATGCACGCTGCGCGAGTTCGGGGATTGGGCGCGAGCGCGCGATGTAGCCATTGTGGGTTCGTCGCCGCGCGGACTTATGGGCTACAGGCAGTTTCGCTGCCGTTGGCCGTCGGTGCTGGTTATCGGCAGCGAAAGGGAAGGGATGTCAGACGAATTATCAGATCTCTGTGATTTTGTTCTGAAAATTCCCATGTGCGGAAATTCAGACTCCATCAATGCAGCGGTGGCGGCAGGCGTTCTGCTCTTCGAACTCGCTGGTCAGAGACCCGGCTAGCCGTGTTCTCTCAGAACAAACTGACACTACTCCGGCTGCTTCGCACCTTCTTTGACGCCTTCAACGCCGCCCTTTACAACGTTCTTGGTTTTCTTTGCGGCCTTTTTGGTGCCCTTCTTGGTAGAGTTATAAGCCTTCTTGGTGCCGTGCTTGACGGCCCGGCCGGTATCCTTGGCGGCCTCTTTGGTTTCGTGGCCCGCACGCTTTGCATCTTGCTTGGCGGTGTGATCTTCGCCGGGGTAAGGTTGCTGGCTGAGAGCAAGGAAAGGTGAGACAGCCAGGGCAGTTCCGAGCAGCAATGTAGATATCTGTAGTGTCTTCTTCATACATAAACAGATTCAGAATTCGCGCCCAGAGTTGTAGCGCCCAGAGGCTGGCAGCGCTAAAGCCCTAATTCTTCAGCGCGCTTTTTCATCGCATCGAGACAAAAGCCAATATGGGAATCCAGGTCGACGCCCAGTTCCGCGGCTCCCTGAATGACATCTTCCCGGTTGACGCCGCGTGCGAACGCCTTGTCTTTCATCTTCTTCTTCACGCTGGGAAGCTCGACCTCGGCGATCTTCTTCGTGGGCTTTACTAGAGCGCACGCAGTAAGAAATCCCGCAAGTTCGTCGCATGCGAAGAGGACTTTATCAAGGTGTGTGACTCGCGGAACGCCGGAGTATTGAGCATGTCCAAGAATGGCCGTGCGCATCTCCTGCGGCCAGCCAAGCCGTTCCAGTTGACGCACCCCGACGAAGGGGTGCTCTTCTGCACTCGGATGGCGCTCGTAATCGAAATCGTGGAGAAGGGCTGTCGTCGAATACAGTTCAAGCAATTTCGCCCGCTCGTCGCCGGTCAGACCCAGGCGATCGGCTTCTGCTTCGCCGTACGCGACGACACATATTTCAACGGCTTGGGCGTGCTTCCGCAGATTCTCGGTTTGGGTCCACTCGCACAGCAATTGCCAGGCTTGAACGCGGCCGTGTTCGGAGTCATTTTCGACGCTGGTCATGTCGAAGATTTTATGTGTTGCAACCTATGGTTCGCGTTTTTTAGGGTTTCTTCGGGTCTACTGGCAGTTTCTTTGGTTTGCGCCTAAGTTTGTACTTGACAATTATGGTTCAGCGACCGAAAGTAGCACTTATCGCGGTGCAATTTGATCGCGGGAGTAGCTTGCTCTGGCACTCCGCAACTTAAACGATGGCTACCACTCTTGTTAGCGTGGAGACACGCGAAGTCGTGCGTTGCGATTTCTGCAGTTTGGTGCAGTACAGAACGACCAACTCACTTTGCAGAAAATGTCGCAGACCCCTCGATATCGAGGAGCCGGCACCCCTAGCCCCACAACTTGTTCCCCCGTCACCAGCGGCAGCTTCCGCTGAGGCCGGATTGCAGGTTGCGGCCCAGGTGCGTGAAATTCGCCGTGCGCGTCACCTGAGCCAACGACAGCTCGCCAGCCGAATGCAGGTGCCTCGCACTTACATCTCGAAGATCGAGAATGGCAAGGCGATCCCGACGCTGGGCTCGCTGGAGCGACTCGCCGACGCGCTCGAAGTGGACATGCGCCAGCTGGTGCGCGATTCGCGCAGCCGCCGCGAGGAAGAGGTGGCAGCAATCATGGCCGACTCTTTCCTGGCGGAGATTGCAGCGATGTTGCCGCATCTCGATTCGCTCCACCGGACGCTGCTTTACGGATCGGTGCGTGACATGGCCACGGGACGTCGGCGCACAGCCTAGTTGTTCAACTTCGACCTCTCTTCGTCTCTCCTTTTCGCGGGCGATTGATGTTCCGATGTCAGTCGCCCAGCGATCTTCTCGGACGAAGATGACGATCGATTCACGTCGAGACTAGTGGTCGCATGCGCCTCGCCCCTTTGTGCTAGGCTCGAAGTGTTGCGAGAATTCCTGTGTATATGGGAATGACCGCGGGTTGACACCGATGTGGCGGCGTTTCAGGCGGAAAGCCGCGCCAGGGCTTTGAGCCGTCCGGCTTAACTGCCACGAAATTGCGGAACGGGCCCCATGCCCGAATACGTAAAGAATTCCATCGAGGCTTCTTCCTTGCATCCAACTGGCATGCTGCGGATCGATGAGCTAAGCGCAGACGAGCGCGCCATCTGGAATACGCTCAAGCCCGAGCGTCTGCCGGAACACGTCGCCATCATCATGGATGGAAACGGCCGCTGGGCCGGACATCGCTCCCTCAAACGCTTCCTCGGCCACCAGCAGGGTGCGAAGAGCGTGCAGCTGGTTACAGAGACTGCATCGCGCATCGGATTGCCGTGGCTGACCCTTTACGCGTTCTCCCTGGAGAACAACCTCCGGCGGCCCAAGACTGAAGTCAATTTCTTGATGCGGCTGCTAAAGTCCTACCTGGAAAACAATGTGCAACGGATGAATGACAATAACGTGCGCATCCGCTACATCGGCAGGGTTCACGAGTTGCCGCACGAGGTCCAGGACAAGATGCAGTGGGCCCAGGAGGCTACCTCGCGCAACACCGGAACAACGCTCACCCTTGCGTTGAACTACGGTGCACGGTCAGAGATGGTAGATGCGTGTCGCGCTCTTGCTCGCGAGATGCAGCAGAAGCATATCCCGCCGGAGCGGATCTCAGAGGCAGATCTTCATCGATATCTGTACACCGCACATATGCCGGATCCCGACCTGCTGATTCGCACGTCAGGCGAGATGCGTATTTCGAATTTCCTCCTCTGGCAGATCGCATACACAGAAATCTTTGTGACTGAGCGGTTATGGCCCGATTTCCGCGGTATCCATCTGCTCGAAGCGATTGCCGCTTTCCAGCGGCGCGAACGCAGATACGGCGGCTTGAGCGATAGCGTAGGCGAAGCGGAAGAAGATCCCGAACAGGTCAGGATCGCAGCAAGCTGAGCTTCGATCCAGGCCCGTTGCACTGCAGTTTGTTGAATAATTGCTGGAATTTCTGTCTCCCCGGTGCTGCTCTCCGGCAGTGTATTCTCAACCCTGAATGAAACGAGTCCTGACCGCTCTCATCCTCGCACCGCTGGTCCTAGTCCTGGTGTTTATCGGCCCCATGTGGCTGATCACCGCGGCGGTGGCTGGTGTAGCGATGCTGGCGGCGTGGGAGTTCCTGGCACTTACCGAACAACGCGGCGCCAAGCCGCCCAGAGTGCTTACGCTGGGAACCATCGGGCTGCTCTTCGCGGGAAACTATCAATGGCCAGACGAGACAGCGACCATCTTTGGTCTGTTCTGCATCGTGCTGCTTGTCTATTGCACCTTTGCATCTCCGGTTGAGCGGGCTCTCGCGGATGCGACCTCCTCAGTCTTTGCGCTCTTCTACCTCGGCATGACTCTGCTGCCCATTCCCATGTTGCGCGAGGCGACCAATGGCCCGTCTCTCTTGGCGTTTTTGTTCCTGACCGTCTGGGCCGGCGACACTGTGGCCATGTACGCCGGGCGCGCATTCGGCAAAAGTAAACTGGCTCCGAATCTCAGCCCAAACAAGACATGGGCCGGCGCGATCGGATCAATTGTGGGTGCGATGGCGGTGGCGGCTATCCTCCTCACACTGAGCAGGTATCTTGCGCAGTGGAATTCGGTGAAGCTCTCCTACTCCGACGCGCCACTGTGGTACTGGCTGGTGCTTGCGGTGGTTGTGAACGTGGCGGCGCAGGTCGGCGATCTGGCCGAGTCAGCGTTGAAGCGTTCGGCGGGTGTGAAGGATTCGGGCACGCTGCTTCCGGGCCACGGCGGTATCCTCGACCGCATCGACGCGCTGCTGCTGGCGGCACCGGTGCTGTGGTACGCTCAGGTCATACGCACTCGCTTTTGAGTCTTAAAATCAACAACTTAGATCAATCATGTCTCCGACCGAAGCCCATATGACTCGAGTCATCGAAGGCAACATTCTCGAACAGATTCGACAAAGGCCGCTCATGTTTCTAGGCGAGCGCTCGTTGAGTTACCTGTATCACTTCATCCATGGCTATAGCATGCACAGGGACCAACCTCTCGAGTTGCTGCCAGCTGACTTTCACGAATGGGTTGCGTACAGGCTGCATTATCTGGAGCCTACTTCGGGCTACCGGAATATGATCCTCAACCGATTCCCAAACGAAGAGGAAGCGTTCAATCAGTTTTTTGAGTTGCTGGATCAGCATCGCGCCCGGAGAGCTACGAGCGTAGCCAAAGTGCGTGCGCACCCGTTGCAGCCCGAGATTTTCAAAGGCATGCCCGGGACTGAGGAACAAACACGCGTGAGGGTGGCCAGAGAAGTCTCTTTGGTTGTATACACCGATGATCCCGGTCTCTTTGTTACCCATGACGATCCCGGTGCGGAGTACCCCGCACGGCGCGTGGAGTTTAGGCCATCTCTCTCGTGGTTGGAAACTCCGTACAAGCCAGTCCCTGAATACGTCACAGTGTTCGACAAGCTTGTATTCAGTCGCTTGGTTCGGGAGGCCGAAGCGTTCGACCGGGAATTCCAGGCGCGGCGCAAGACTTTGGGAGGGGATTCCTGACTAAAGTAAAATTGAGCCATACGAAATAGGACCACCCACAGAATTGAAACGCCTCGCCATTCTCGGTTCTACCGGATCCATCGGCCAGAGCACCCTTTCCATCGTCGAGCAGTTTCCGGATCGCTACCAGGTAGCGACCCTCGCTGCGGGCCGTAACGTCGACGAGGCTTTTGCGCAGGCAGTGCGCTGGCGGCCCAAGCTCGTCTCGCTGTCTAGCGAAGAGTTGGCGGCGCAACTGTGCAAGCGGCTGAATGAAGCTGGAATTTCGGGGACGCAGGTCGTCTATGGCAGCGAGGGAACTGTCGCGTGTTCTACGCATCCCGAGGCAGATTTTGTCGTTTCCGCCATTGTCGGCGTTGCGGGCCTCGAAGCTACCCATGCGGCAATCCTGGCGGGGAAACCGGTGGGCCTCGCCAACAAGGAATGCATGGTCGCGGCTGGAGAGATATTGACCGCAGCTGCCCGCGAGCGAAATGTCCCGATTCTGCCGATCGATAGCGAGCACAATGCGGTGCACCAGTGCATGCGGGTTGGCGACCACAAAGAGGTCAAGTTCATCTGGCTTACCGCTTCGGGTGGACCATTCCGGAAGACCCAGCTGAGTGAATTTGCCGCCATCACGCCCGAACAGGCGTTGAAGCACCCGACATGGGTGATGGGGCGGCGGATCACGATCGACTCAGCAACCATGCTGAACAAGGGACTGGAGATCATAGAAGCGTGCCGGCTCTTTAACGTTCCAGCCAGCCAGGTACGCGTTACCATCCATCCGCAGTCGACGGTGCACTCCTTAGTGGAGTACGTGGACGGATCGATTCTGGCGCAGATCTCGATGACAGATATGAGGTTGCCGATCCTGTACGCACTGGCGTATCCCGAGAGGCCCGCGTCGAACCTGACCTTCGATCTGGCTGCCTTGCGGCACCTTGACTTCGAGGAGCCCGATTTCGAGCGCTTCCCCTGTCTGCGGCTGGCCTATGAGGCTGCTGAGAGGGGCGGAGCCCACTGCATCGCTCTTAACGCGGCCGATGAAGTGGCGGTGGAGGCCTTCCTGGACCGCCGAATCCCATTTACTGAGATAGCAGGTACAATTGGAAAAGTGCTTGCGTCCACCCCCGAGTCGCACCCCGCCACCATCGCAGAGGTGCTGGCCTCGGACCGGGAAGCGCGGGAAAAGGCTCACGCGCTCGTTGCCTGAGTCCGAGTCGGCAGCGCTCAGAATTGCGCCGCTTCAGAGGTATGAACCTTTACATTTATGCATGATTTCTTCGTATCCGCAGTAGCTTTCATTGTCCTTGTCGGCTTGATGGTTGTGGTCCACGAATTTGGCCACTTTATCGTCGCCAAGCTTTGCGGAGTTCGCGTAGAGGCCTTCTCGGTTGGCTTCGGTCCACGACTCTTTGGCGTCAAGTACGGAGACACGGACTACAAGGTTTGCCTGCTTCCACTTGGCGGCTTCGTGAAGATGACAGGCGAGACGCCCGATGGCATCCAGACCGGTACAGGTCCTGAGAATCCCGGAGGCGACAACGATCCGGGCTCGTTCATGAACCATCCGCGCTGGCAGCGCATGCTGATCGGCGTTGCAGGGCCCGTTTCCAACTTCATATTGGCTTTTGTGCTGATGTTGATTTACTTCAACTTCATCCACGAAGTGCCTGACATCCGGACCACCAAAATCGAATGGATCACTCCCGGTTCAGCCGCCGATCAGGCCGGTCTGAAGCCAGGTGATGTGGTCACGAACTTTGCCACCCGCTCCAATCCGGATTATCAGACGTTCTACGATATCGCGGCCGATAACAAAGGCCAGTCGGTGCCGTTGGTGGTTAGTCGGAACGGTGAGACGATTCAGGCCAAGGTTCAACTCCCCACTAACATCGATCCGAAGCACTACGACCTCGATAAGGCAGGCATCTTCATCCAGGATGCTCAAAGCCCAATCCAGATCGAGCAGGTGAGCCCGGATTCGCCTGTGCAGCGAGCCGGCCTGCAGAAGGGCGACAAGATTCTCTCTGTGGATGGTCACACCTTCCATTCCGTACTGCCCCTGGTCGACTACATGCAGGAGGTCGACAAAGGCAAACCGGTGACGCTGTCGATCGAGCGCAATGGGGCAACGCTGCCTCCGATCACCGTTCAGCCATATCAGCAGGATGGAGGCTGGCGTCTCGGGTTCCAGGGTGCGATTCCGGATGATTTCGCGGTGCGCCCCGAGCCAATGAGCTTTGCGAGCGCTGTGACCGAATCCAAGGATTTCTGCGCGTCGAGTTCACTGCTCATCGTCAACGTGCTGAAGAAAGTGTTGACGCACAAGGTTTCGGTCAAGCAGCTGTCGGGCCCTGTGGGGATCGCGGTCGCGGCCGGCCAGGCTGTCAAAGAGCCGTACTGGTCAGCCAAGTTCGGACTGGCAGCGAGCATCAGCTTGAATCTTGGCATTCTGAATCTCCTGCCGTTTCCGATTCTCGATGGCGGATTGATTCTGCTGCTCGCAGTGGAGAGCATCATGCGCCGCGACATCAACATCATCGTGAAGGAGCGTATCTATCAGGCGGCCTTCGTGGTGTTGATCGCATTCTTCGCGTTCATCATGTTCAACGACGTGAGCAAGCTGCAGATGTTTAATCACCTCAAGCCGTAAAAAGCAGGGATCAGTATTCAAGGGTCAGTGATCAGTGATCAGAACAGCAAGGAAAGTGTGCAGCAGATTCCGGTGACAACTCATCAGGTGCGGGTGCGGTATGCGGAGACCGACCAGATGGGCATCGTTTACTACGCTAACTATCTTGTCTGGTTCGAACTCGGCCGCGTGGAGCTGCTGCGATCGCTGGGGCTCGCATACAGCCAGCTTGAAAAAGAGCATGAATGCATCCTTCCAGTCGTCGAGGCGAACTGCCGCTATCGCTCACCTGCGCGATATGACGACGAGATATTGATCGAGACGCATCCTGCGATGCTGAGGGGATCAGTCCTGAAATTCGCGTACCGGATCCTCCGAAAAGGGGCGGATGGCGCGGAGCCGACACTGCTAGCTGAAGGCGACACAGTGCACGTCGTCTGCGACGATCAGCTCAAGCGCAAGGCGCTACCGGAGCACTACGCAGATGCGCTGCGTACGCTCATGATCCAGCGTCACTGATCCTTCCTGATTCAAGACCTGAGTTACTGATTCGTCCGGCCGCGGGTATTGCATTCGGCGCATGTGGTGATGAGATTCTCGGCGCTGTCATCGCTGCCATCTTCCGGCGCCTTCACGTAGTCGACGGTGGCTGTGAAGCGGGTGAGCTGCTTCTCGCATTTCCGGCACTTGTATCCGTCTCGCTCAAAGACCTGCATCCGTTTCTTGTGCCAACCGTCATCTGACAGCGGAAAGAGCTCCGTCTCTTCGGCCATGCGCTCTGCACGGAACTTGCGGCACGCCTCGATCTCGTCTGGAATGAGCACGCGATAGAGCGTGCCTTGCCGATTCGGCTCGCCCAGCTTCTGAATCGCGCCGATCTCTTCAAGCGCGCGCAGCGTGTCCTGCACCTTTCCAAAAGAGATCATGTTCTCGGCCGCATCCGTATACGAAGACTTCACAACTGCTCGACGCAGCGTGCTGCGGCTGACGCGGATCTGTGGATTGCCGTCTTTTGCGATGGAGTGGCGGAACAGAAACCAGTAGAACGCCGCATCGTAGGCGGTCAAGATTGGTTGCAGGTCATCGACGATCTCGCCAATGATCTCGGGCAGTTCAAGCGCTGAGAAACCGAGGTCTCCGCGTGGAGCGGTTGTCTCAGCCTCCAACTCGCCCAGAAGCTGACGGATCCTTTCGATGCGAGAATTCATTTGCAGAGGATTCTACGCCCTTAACGTGCGACGAACAGCACTCTTCCGCAAGCCCGCGCCCGATGGGCCGAATGCGAGTTGGCAATAAACGGGGCGGACTAGCTCGGCTATTCCGCGCAGACTGAATCCTCGAGTTCCACCGCGCGTGGGAATAGAATGTCGTCCTCAAGATGAATATGCTGCGTGAGGTCTCGCACAAACGCGCGCAGTCCTGTGTGAAAAGAGATATGCGTGGCGCAGGCCCATTCGGGGGGCGTGAATCCGTTCGTCAGGCGGTGAAGTTCTTCGACGATTCGCTGAGCTGCCTCATGGTCATTCATCATCATCGCCACGGGTTGCGAGACTCGCCTGAAGCACGCACTCGCCGGTGGCCGCGCTGGCCCGAGATCCTGATCGAGATGAACGACGTAGGGGAAGAGGACATTCTCTTCCTTCTCAATGTGAGCCATCATCTCTCCCAGTAACTCGTCCATAAGCTTGTCGATGGCAGCCAGTTGTGGCCCGCGCTCGCCATGCTTTGTGGCTATCTTGTGTGCCAGCGCCGCGAGCCTGGGGAGTTCCTGTCGCACAAGCCGGTGATGCCGCCTGACGATGTATTGCACCAGCTTTTCGAGCGACATGGAGGCGGGGTCGACAGGTGGCGTGCCGTTTCTCTCAGCTTCTGCTGCGGCAAGCTTGTCGAGCACCTGATCTACAGATAGTTGCAGATTTGAGCATGCCTCGGTTAATGATTGATTGGCCGTGGAACAGAGGTCGATCTCAAAGCGCTGCAGAACAGACGCGGCGGAAGCCTGGGACGCGACAATTTCACGGATGGACTGGGTTGCAGTGGCCATGAGAGCTCTCCACCTGCAACATTAGCTAGAGTCCAAAACAAAGCCAGTAACTTATGTCACTCGTCAAAGGAACTCTCTAACTGGCTGATTCGAGCTGGGCTGAGAGGCCTTTGATGTCGCGGACTACGATGTGCCTGGCATCGACGTCCAGGAGACCCTCTGCCTGCAGACGCATCAGGTTTCGCGAAATCAGTTCGCGCACCGTTCCGAGTTGGCTTGCCAACTCCTGGTGGGTGGAGGGGAGCTGAAACTCGATTCCCTGATCTGTCTTTCTGCCTTCGGATTGGGCGAGCTTTAACAGTGTCGCAATGAGGCGCTGCCGGATCGTCGTGAAGGATAGTTCTTCGATGATGCCGACAAGCCTGCGAAGGCGCGCTCCGACCTGGGCGAGCACCTTCAACGCTACTTCAGGGTGTTCGAGGCAATAGGCGTGGAAGTCGCGCCGCGATACGAAAGCGATCTCAGTATCTTCGGTAGCGCTGGCAGAAGCGGGGTATGGACCGCCGTCGAAGACGGGGAGTTCCGCTACGGTATCGCCCGGGCCGTTCAGGGCAAGCACCTGCTCGCGGCCATTTACTGAAGTCTTGAAAATACGAACTTTGCCACGCGCGATGATATGCAGCCCGTTGCACGGCTCGCCTTCAGAGAAGAGCAATTCGCCGGACACGAACAGCTTTCGAACGGTACGGGCTGCGAGTTGCTGCAGTTCGGCAGGCGAAAGATCCGCCAGTAAGGGTGCCTTTGCGAGTACCTGGGCAAGATCGATCCGTGGCGTGCTCACGCTGGGATTTTAGCAGTTAGAGACCTTGGTCACTGCGAACTGCCGCCGCGCAGAGTGAGATGGAGAAGTAGTCTGCTGTGCCGGCGATACATCTAAAATCGAGAAAGGACGAGAGCATGGGAATTCAGATAGGCGCTAAGCCGGACGCGGGATTCGACGATCCAATTGGCATGCTCAAGGATTGCCACCGCCGCATCGAGCAGTTCCTGCATGTGCTCTGCCTTGTGGTTGACCGCGCCCCCGGCCGCCCATTGACCGAAGAAGAAGCAGGTGCGGTGAAGTCGGCGCTCAACTATTTCAGGGTTGGTGGACAGCGCCATACGGCAGACGAGGAAGAATCGCTATTTCCGCGGATGCGCGCTGATCAGGGGAGCGCGACCGCATTGAAAGAGATCGAGGCATTAGAGACGGATCATCGCCATGCGGATAATCTACACGTCGCTGTGGAGCAGTTGTATTCTAGCTGGCTCGAAGGCAGAGCACTGGAGACTGAAGAGCTTCAGCAGCTGCGTTCGGCAACTGAGCGACTGAAGCAGCTATACGAGGGCCACATTCGCATCGAGGAGAACCTTGTGTTTCCTCGGGCAGCCGCGAGTCTTGATCGCGAATCCATAGCTCAGATTGGCGAAGAGTTTCGCGCACGCCGCAAATAGCTTTTCCCAAAAAGAAAGAGCGGATCTCGTAGGAGATCCGCCCTTCACTTTGCAAGAATCTCGCGCGACGGAATGCTTACATCCCAGGATGGGTCAGCTGGTTCGCGCGAGGCACCAGGTGCATATATACCTGCTCGGGAAGATTTGTCTGCCAATGGTTTGTTGCGCGTGCGAGCAGCACTACTCCGAAGAAGAAGTAGGCCAGCACTGCGCTGATCGCAAGTGGCGAAAGGGAACGCAGCTGCCACCGTGCCGCTGCAGTTGCCGCCTTTCGCGGAGGAAGCGCAAATTGGAGCGCATCTTGTGCCGGGCACACGGAGATGCATGCCATGCAGGCAGTGCACTCGACCGTGCGAATCTGTATGAGTTGATCGACTGCAAGCCCAGCCGGGCAGGCCTTTGAACACTTTGAACAGTCGATGCATGCTTCGGTATCACGGCGAATCTTCACCGGGCTCAGCAACGAAGCGAGCCCCATCAGCGCGCCGTATGGGCAAAGATATCGGCACCAGAAATTCTGCACCAGCATGGAAAGCAGGACGAGGAGCGCGATCACCACGGCAGCGGTAATGCCCATATCGCGGAAGAAGTTCATCATCTTCACGTCGACCAGCAGCCCGTAGGGTGTCTGCATGAAACCGTCGAGCGCTTCGGCGGACATCACGCCGATCACTGCAATGAAGAGGCCGAGGAGAATGTACTTCAATCCACGCAGAGGGATGTCGAACCACTTGGGCAGGCGGATATTGCGGCCGAAGATGCGCCGGCCGATGCGCCAAAGGAACTCAGAGAACGTCCCGACGGGGCAGAGCCACGAGCAGAAGGCTTTCTTGAGCAGGATGCTCATCAGCATGAATCCGATGAAGAGGTACATGGCAGCGGGATGAATCGTGGGAACGCGGCCCGTAACCAGCAGGTATTTCGTGTTCATCAGTCCCGCGATCGGAAGCCAGCCCTCCACCCCTGCTGGTCGTTGGACGCTCAGGCCCGCACCGCCTCGCTCGTAGAAGCGCGCCCACAGATAAAACTGAATTCCGAGCCAACCGTTCAACAGCAGAAACAGTCCCTGCACGATGTGTCGTGTGCGTTGTGACGTGTCGCGCCCAAAGCGGCGGATGAAGGGGGTTTTGCTGGGGAACTGCAGTGGTGGAGCTGGTTGCGTGGCCATAGTCCTGACCTCTTATGGATCAAGCTACAGGCCAGAAGAAACGCAGGCAGCGACTTTGGTCACACGACTGAAGACCCTGATCGTAAGGGACTTACTGGGCGATTACGATAGGCGCGCGCCAGAAATTCGCTTTTGCGGTCGCTGGATCCAGCACCGTGACCTGGCAATCGTATCGGCCCGGTTTAAGACCTGACGCGCTTACGCTGAAGTTCAACGGCGTTACACCCAGGCGTGTTGCCGCTCTGGGACTAACGGCGATCGGCTGGCTCTTGAATGCTTCGGCTCCATTCGAATACAGCGTGACGAAGGCCATCAGCGGATCAGGGCTCGGCGGTGGTGCAGGAGTTGGAGCAGAAGCAGACGCGGCACTTCCGGCCGATGGTTTGTAAGCCTGCAGGTACACGTAGATGTCTCGGTTCTGTGCGAAGACGCGCGTGACGCTTGGCACCAGCTTCTTGCCATCTTGCACGAGCGGATTCACGGCATTGTCCTTCGCCCGCACCTTCGCCTTTGCGGCATCGTAGATAGCGTCCTTCATATCCACGCGCTGACTGCTTAAAACCACGGAACTGATCGGGACGCGCTTCTCTTCCTTGTTGAGATTTGGAATCACAAAAGTTGTCTGATAAGTCCCGATTCGTCCCGTCTCGTCATCCCGCGCAAGAAACTTGATCATGTACCGGCCCGGCAAAAGTGTGAACCCTGTGTCATATTCGATAGGTCTGTGCGCAAGTTCGGCTGCTGTCGCGTCAGACAATTTGATATTCACGAAGTCACGAACATTGGATACAGTTGTGCCGCCCACCATGTCCTTGATCTCGCCGACAAAGTCGATCAGGGTGTGCTCGGCGCCGCCGCGCTTTGCCAGAGCGAGTTCACGGCCCGGAATTTTGACGATGATCGGGACGAAATACTCTGCGCGATTCAGCTGGAAATGATCGATCTCCATCGCTATCGAAAGCTCCGTGATGGGATCGTCCAGCATCAGCGCATCCTCAAGCTGGCGCTCCTTGTCAACCGCGGTGAATTTGCTGAACTCCTTGTCGGCGAAGTAACCCTGCCGATAGTCAAGCTTTGCATCAAGAGTCTGGTTGTTCAATGCGATCTTCACCCGGCGGAAGTGGCCATTCTTCGCGGGATTCGTCGTGTAGTAGCCGATGATGTAGTAGTCGGAGATAGAGTCCTGCGCCTGCACGATACCGCGATCGAGATCGTTAGCATCGAGCAAAGCTTTGCCTCCCGTATCCGCAGCAAGCGAATACATCGTGTCCTGCGACATCTTGAATTCAAAGCTCACGGCGTTTGCGGCAGCGCCTGTATAGATGCCCGAATTACCCTGCGAACCCTGCGTGGCATCGCCGAGAGGAGCTTCGGCAACCAGACCGCGCGCATCGATAGGCCAGAAAGAGACGCCAGCCTTGATAGCCGCATCGACCGTGGCGTGCAACTGTGCCTGATTGTCGACGCCATTCAGCCGAAGTCCGCCGGCGAAGTAAATCAGGGATTTTTTTTCGTTGAGATTTCCAAGAATGTGCGCAGCAGTTTGCAGAGCGGCGAGCTGCCGGTCGGTATTGAAGATGTTGAACTCGCTATCGTCCTGCCCAAAGGCCGAGCCAGTGTCGGAGCTGCTGGCATCACTCACTTCTTCTGCCGAGTCCTGACCTTCGCCGACGATCATGGTTTCCAGAATGCTGAGCAATCGGTCGCGATTGGCAGTGAAGTCCTGCAGGATGTCGACAGATCCTGCGTCGTAACGCATGATCGCAACGAGATCCACGGAGGTCATCTGCGTGCGAATGAATTTCTGTGCGGCCTGCAGCGCGCGCATCTGGTCGGCGGGACGCATTGCCGACATATCAAAATAGAGCGCCAGCAGCCTGCGGTCCTTGTAGCGCTGGTTCTCGGTGGTTTCCGGCGCAATACGCTCGCGTGCGAGCTTCTTGTAGATCTTCACATCCTCGTCGGCGCGCTTCGACTCGGGCAGAGGCTTGGCGTTTACGGCAAGATCCTGGTGCTCGAAGAACTTGATTGCCTGCGGCACATTGTCTTCGGTCACCGTGAAGTCATTGGCGGAAAGTCCGTGCACTGGATTCCCCTGCTTGTCCTTGAGGACAACCGTTTCGACGACCAGCTGCACCTTGACTGAGAGAGTGTAATTCTCCTGCGCATCGTTCGGACGATTCTGTCCGATCTGCTGGGCGTTCGATGAGCTCGCGAGGGCAAGCGTAAGCATTACTGCGGCAAGTCTGCGCATGTCAGAACCTCACTCGCATCGTTGCCTGGAGGCTGCGCATGGAATTCACTGACTGAGGCAAGCCAAATTGCGTGTTCTGCAGTGTTGTGTTCCAGCTGCTGAAGACGGGGTGGTTCAAAAGATTGCTCGCGTCGATGCGTGCATCGAGATAGAAATGCTTGTTCGGCCTGAAGGTCCTTTGCATCGCGCTGTCGAGGCTGAAGGTGTTGGGTCCCGTGATTGAATTACGTCCCGCGTTGCCGAACGTTCCAGCAACGGGCGCCGTGAATGCCGATGCATTCAGGTGTGCGCCGTTCTGACCGCCGTAGATTGGAGCGCCCGTTAGATCAGGACGCAACGGGCCTATCCAGCCGGTGCCCGGCACTGCTTCCGGAAAGGCCGGAGTCTCTGGCATGCCGCTGCCCACGGTCAGCTGCGTCATCAGCGTCCATTCCTTGAGGGCTCGTCCTCGCCATCCGCCAAGCAGCGTGCCGCCTTCAAGCCCCTGGCCCGTTGTGTATTGCGCCTGTAGATTGAGGAGATGCCGCTGATCAAAAGACGATAGCGATCTCTCGGCCTTCAGATCGAGCCAGTTCTGAGCCACCTGTGCGCTGCCCGCGGATGTTGCCTGCGCAGGGTCGGCTGCGAACTGCGATTGCACATTGCCCGACTGATATCCCTGCCCACCGAGCGCAGCGTCGTTATCGATTGACTTGGAGTACGTGTACATCAGCGACGCCGCGAATCCCGCACGAAGCCGGCGGCGCATCTGAAGCTGACCCGACTGGCGCGTGGAATCTCCGCCCGAGGTCTCGTAGAGAAATCCCGATGGGCAGTCCGGGCATGGGTCGACCGAGTCAATCGGATAGCTATTCGGCAAAAACTGCTGAACCCCGTGCGTGCCCTTCACACCCATGTACGTTGCCGTCATCTGCAGCGCCCACGGCAGATCTCGCTGCACCGCGAGCTGCCATACCTGTGCGTAGCCGACACGGAAGTTCGGATCGATGCCGAAGGTGTCGGGGGTCGTTGTGCCGCATTGCGTGAAGCCATCGGCAAGTGACAGCGGACATGCCGCACTGGTTTGCTGCTTCAGGCTCTTTGAGAGCGGAGCCTGCTGCGCAAGCTGCAGCATGGGCGTCAGGTACACCGAGGTGTCGTGATAGAGGCCGTAGCCGCCGCGGATGACGATTGTTGACGCTGGAATTGGCCGCCATGAAAAGCCAATGCGCGGTTCGATTCCTGAACGGTCCGGGTGCAGAAGCGAGCGCGGATAGGAACGACCGGTGACAGGCCCAACAGGGTCAGTGGCGACCACTGGAGCAACCTGAGCGAAGCCCGATGCCACATCCAGATTTACAAGCCGGTTCTTCAGCTCCGTCATCGGAGCACCGTACTCATAGCGCGCGCCCACGTTGATCGTCAGGATGGGCATCACGCGCCAGTCGTCGTTGGCGTAGACATCGTAGACCGTCTGGCGAAAGTATTTATCTGCATTGCCAAAAGCAATTGAGCTTGTATCCGGCGCTCCGATCAGAAAATCGGCGAAATCGGATCCTGTTACCTGGCCAGTGAATCCGAAGCTGCCTCGCGGGTCCTGCTGGAAAAACTCATTGAACTGCTGTTTTCGCAGGTCTCCGCCAATCGTGATATTGTGCCGCCCGCGATACATCGCGACAGAAGCGGAATATCCATCCGTCCGACTGCGATTGAATGCACTCTGAGCGTCCGACAGCGAAGCGATGCCGCTGTTGAAGTTCAGCGAAGGAGGTCCCCAGTTCTCGGGATCCTGATTGTTGCCCGTGATCCCTGCGGTGCCGGAGACGTTCTGCTTGTTCTCAAATTCAGGGCGGACTGAAGCACGCAGCCGGCTGAAGTGATAACCCGCGTAGAGGAAGAGGTGCGAGTTCAGCCGGTGAGACCAGTTGATGTTCATGTTCAGGCCGAGCGTGTCGGTCGCGTCGACGAAGCTGAACAGATTTACGGCATCCTCTCGAATGCTCTTGCTGTTGAATGTTCCATACACCTGGTCGCGCCTGCCGATATTTTTGTCCATGCGCGCCTGGAGAACGTCCTGGTGGCTGCTGTTGAGTACAGGAATCTGGAAGTTGTAGAGCGGGTTGCCGGTGACGTTCGGCAATGGATAGAGATCGAGAAGAGCAGCCGCCTGGGGGCTGACAGGGACCTGGCTGTTCGCAAATGGCTGACCAGTGCCTGGATCGGTGATGGTCGCAGGCTGTCCCGAAGCTCCGGCAAGATTGCCGGCGCGTTCTGCGAGGGTAGGGACCAGCGCAGACTGAGTCAGCGCAGTTTGATTGCGGGTCCATTGATATCCGACGAAGAAGTTTGGGCCGTTACGCGGAATCAGGTGCGGAATTCTGAGCGGGCCTCCGAATTCAAAGCCGGCGGTGAAGTCATTCTTGAAAGGCTTCGGCGTGGAGAATCCACTGAGGGAATATTGCCGCGCGTCGAGGGCGGAGTTGTCGAAGGTGAAGCGGAAGCCGCCGTTGTAGAGATTGTGGTTGTTGAAGCGGCGATTGCCGAAGGCCCGATCGAGCGAGTATTGGGAGGTGGCTGCATTGTTGACGCTTCCGTTGACGAGAAATCCGTCGTTGCTGTCCTGGCCGGATTCACTGGCGGGCTTAGGAATCTCGGCCGCTGCCTGCTGAGCGCCGGGATTGTCGGGTTTCTTTTCGGCAGAGGTGGTGAGCGCTGGAGCGGGAGCGGCGGGGACGGGTGGAGGAGCGGTTGCGAGGGCCTTCAGTTCTGCCATCGGCAGCAGCTTCATCTCCCATCTAGCCGGAGACATCTGCGGAGCAACGGTCACGTCTGCCTCGATGGTTTCAAAGCAGAGCATCTTCACTTCGATCTTCCATGCCCCATCCGGCAGATCAGCGAAACGGAAGACTCCGCCCTCGTCTGTTGTTACGCTGAAGGTTTTGTCGCCTTGCGTCGCCGTGATTGTGGCACCCGGCAACGGAAGGCCGCCGAAGTTGACTTGTCCGGAATAGACGGATGCGTGTGCGGAGATCGAAGCACAAATCCACATCGCAACAACAATCAGGAAGCTGCTGATCTTGCGCGCACGCATTTTCCACTCAACATTGCGCAGTCGGCTCAATTGGGGAAGGCCCTCTCGTCAGTTTTCCGTGGGCAGGTCGATGTGGTCGATCACGATCACATCCACTTTGCCCTTTTCCGACTGCAGTTTCAAGCCAAGTTGTTCTTCCAGCGCGGTGAACAGCGTGGGCCCATTTGGATCGATTGGCGCATCACCCTGGGGAGGAGGGCCGCCACCCGCTGGACCAACCCTCGGCATCGAACTTTCGTCCGGCGTCCAATGGAGCGTGTAGTCGTAGTTGCCGGTAAGCTCTGTCTTGTCTACCACCGATTTCCCCACCATCGTGGAAAGGGCATGCGCCAGGAACTGCATTCCTCCGCCTTGTGCCTCCAGGGAGCCGGGGCCCATCCTCATCATGCCGGGACCGCCCACGCGATCTCTTTGCGGACCCCCAGGGCCTTCAGGGCCCTTCGGTGCATCGGGAGGCGGAGGAGGAGGCATGGTGGAGACCTTGAGCTTCGGTCCGCCTTTCGCGACGACCAGCGAGTACATTGGCAGTTCGCGGCTTTCGTGGTGGTACTTGAGGCCGAAGCGCTCTTCAAGAAGTGGCAGCAGCATCGCGCGCCGTTGTTCCATCTTCAGCTTGTCCAGCTTTGGAGCGTCCTCCGGCGCTACTTTCGCGGCGATATCAAACCGCTTTGAGTGTGCCCAATCCGGCTCACCAAAGATGCGATCGCGCTCTACTCCGAACGCCTCCTGAAGCAGCAGCTGTACCTGTACACCATTTATCTCTGCGCCGTCGGGCGTCATCCTGATCATCATCCGCCCATCTTCCTCGGTCGACGGCTTGATGGTCGCGACCTCGTACCTGGGGGTCTCCGACGCAGGTGGATTTTCTTTGGTCTGATCTGTTGAGGCAGCTGATTGCCCGTGCAGAACGCCGAAGCCCAATGGTGCGGCAACCAGCAGCAGGGCAGCAATGGAGAGGAGGCACTTCCGTGCGGTGCTCAGCTCAGATCCGGTGCGGCGCGTCATGATGCGCAAAATTCGCTGCTTCAAGTCGGCTCCGGATACGCCTGAGACGCACGCTGCTGCCGGTTCCATACAGAATGAGCAGACCTTGAGAATGCTCTCCGCGTAAGCTTCTGGCCGCGAACTCTGCTCGAGTACTCGCTCGTCACAAGCCCGCTCTCGCTCTTCGCTCAACCTGGAACTCATCCATCGCACAAGAGGGTGGAACCAGAAAATCGCTTCGACGAGGGAGTGGATCGCCGAGGTTAGATTGTCGCGGCGCCGGACGTGCTCCAGTTCGTGCGCCATGATCGATTCTATTTGCGCATCGTTGAGGCGGTCCGACAGTCCAGACGGCCAGAGAAGAACAGGACGGATGATTCCGAATATTGCCGGCTCCATCCCTGCCGAGGACAGGAGTAGAGGTGCAGCTGGATGAATCTTTGCGTTGCTTCGTGCACGCAGAAGAGAGTCGAATTCGCGACCCGCGGTGATCGCTTCAGCAGCCCGCGCCATTTGCGAAGCGCATCGCCACCCAAGGATCCATCTCAGCGACAGCACAAGAAATCCGCACAACCAGGCGAAAGCAACCAGCCCACAAATCAATGCAGTCACGTTGAAAGAAGACGTTGGAGGCAAGCTGGTCGCACCTGTTATGGGCGCTACTCTGAGCGGACGTGTGAACTCTTCAACGACCGTATACAGCTGCGCGCCGCTGCTTGTTACCGGCTTTGCCCACAGCGTTCCGACGTAAGTCAGAACTTGAAAGGGCAGTAAGAATTTGACTGAGGCAAAGAGCCAGATGGCATACCGCACGCGCGCAGAGTTATTGCGAACAACAAGCGTGAGGAGCCATGCCAGAATCGCGACTGCCGTCGACTGCCAGAGGTGATTGAGCACGGGAGCCGTCCAGCCTGAAGTGAATAGGTCGGATGTCATCACGATTCACGCTCCTTGCTGAGATTGCGAAGCAGCCGCTCCGCTTCTTTCACATCGTCAAGGGACAACTTGCCAGACTCGATCAGGTGCGTCATGACAGGCTGTGCCCGCCCTCCGAAGAGCGCCAGCAGATCGTCCATCAACCTGCGCTGCGCTGAGTCTCGCGAAATTGCAGGCGCGAAGATGTGAAAGTTGCCGACTTTCTTCAGACGGCGCACAACGCTCTTGGCTTCCATCCGGTAGACCGTGGTCTGGATGGTTGTGTACGCGGGCCGCTTCTTTTCAGGAAATGACTCCTGAATCTCACGGATGGAGCACTCGCTCTTCGCCCAGAGGGTCTCCATGATTTTGAACTCAAGTTTCGATAGCTTGGCAGCGGGCACGTCTATCTCCTACATGTGTAGTAAGAGATACCACTCCTGTTTGTTTCCGGTCAACACCGCTCGTCACAAAGACGTGGACGTCTTTCAGCGGATTTAGTTCGCGCTTGGTTTCTCGGCGTGGTCGATAACGATCGCGTCGTCCGGAATCTTGGCTGGTCCCATCTTCAGACCGAGCTGTTCCTGGATTGCGGTGTAGAGCCCCGGGGGAGCGTTGGCCTCGTCCTTTGGCGGCTGGACAGTGACCCCGGTGCCCCTGAACTGTCCGAACTGTGAATCATCCGGAGTCCATTTGAGTTCGAAGTCATATCTATCTGTAAGACCCGTCTGATCCACCACGGGCCTGTCCATCACACCGGACTGCATCCACTTTGCGAAGTCCGACATCGTCTGGTTGCGAACAACGAGATCACCGAGCTGGCGGAAGAAGAAAGCCGGGTTTGCTTCCGGCGGAGCTTCGCTTTTTCTCATCTTCACGGTTCCGGGAGCTACGGAAATCACGTATACCGAGAGTTCTCTCTTGTCGTGATGGAACTTCAGTCCGAATCGATCTTCCAGCAGCTTCTGCACCATGGTGCCCATCTGCTTCTGGTTCGGACGGCCCTCGGCGTCCGGCTTTGCCTCAATGTCAAACAGGTCTGTTCCAAACCATTCAGGTGCGCCGATGATTTGCTTGGCATGAAAGCCGTACGCGAATGCAATCAGGTCATTCAGGTTGGTGTTGACGGTTCTGAAGCGGTCTGCCTGGAACCCGAATCCCTTTCCCGGACGATTGGGAACGCTGGGCTTGATGGTGGCCACTTCGAAGCTTGGATTCGCATCCGCTGCCATGGGAGGGACGGGCGGCGGCGGCTTAGGGATTTCCCACGCTGTCTCTGGTGTGGCGCGAGTCAGTACGAGGGGAAGGGGATTTGGACCCTGGCTCCAATTGCCGTCGATGGTTTTGCCGTCGCCGCTGAGCTTTCCGGTGAAGGTGCCGCCAATCAGCTTCAACTCCATCTTCACGTCGGAGCCATTGAGCGTCACGGAATCGAGCTTCAGCGGCTGGCCGCCCTGGTCGATGCTGTTGAAATTGCCTTCATATGCACCCTTATCGTTTTTCGTAATTTTTACGACGGTGCGGAAATCTTGGCCCGCGTGCAGAGTGCCTTGCCAGGTGTCAGCGATGTCGTGCGCGGAAGGGGGCGAAGTCTGGGACTGAGCCTGGTTTGCAGCGGCGGTCTGGGGCAAGTTGAAACAGAGTAGCGCAGCAGTGAAAAACGCAAAGGACAGCCTGGGGAAGAGGCGAACCTCTCGGGAAGGAATGAGCATTGGCAGGTTTCCATTTCTACCGGAAGGCCATACACAGCGCGCGATCCAGCTTGTAATTGGGGAACGTGCTGAGGATACACGCAACTCAGCGATTGCGCGGAGTTTTGTGATTGGCGGCGAGAAACTGGAAGCGTCAATTCCGGATCTCGACCAGCTACTCAGGGCAGTACGATCGAGATCGCGAACCCGTCATATCCTTTGCTGCTGACCGTTTGCAAAACAGTAGTGCTGAGCCGTGGCTCGGCAGCAACTAGCTCCGTGAACCTGCGGACTCCCCGGATATTGGGATCAGGATCGTCCGGGTCGATCACCTTGCCGTCGCGCACCACGTTGTCGGCGATGATCAGCGTGCCCGGGCGGGACAGGCTTAAGCACCGCCGGATGTAGTCCGGATACCCGGACTTGTCGGCATCAATAAAAATGAAATCGAACGGAGCCGACTTTTCAGCAACAAGGGCAGCCAGAGATTCCGATGCCGGTCCGAGGCGCAATTCAATTCGGTCATCAACGTTTGCTTGTTTGAAGTTGCGCTGTGCGACTTCCGCGTGATGCGGATCAAGTTCCAGCGTAACGACTTGGCCTCCAGAGCCCACCGCCCGCGCCATCCAGATGGTGCTGTACCCGCCGAGCGTGCCGATCTCGAGAACTCGGCTGGCACTTGTGCCGCGAATCATGAGCTCAAGGAACTTGCCTTGGAGCGGAGTGACATCGATCGCAGGAAGGTCAGCTTTGCGGTTCGCAGTAACAGCTGCATCAAGCTCTGAGTCAGGAGCGACCAAGGCTTCTGCGAAGAAGTCATCGACCGTCTTCCAGGTATCAATTGGCTTGTCAGGCAAACGAATCTCCGGGGATGGGAAGTACGCGGTTGCGATCTCTGGGTTTGAGCGGGCTACTTGTCGCGCGCGACGACGAAATCAGGAACCCATAGCAATGCTCGCTTGAAATCGGAGTCAGCAAACGACGCGAGTGCGTGTCGCGATTGTTCTGCGTAACGATCAGCTGCCGCCATGGCGTATTCAACTGAGCCATTGCGGCGAAGGATCTCGCGAATCTGTTCGCGGCTCACGTATTCAAAGCTGCGGTCATCCAGCACGCGCTGAATCGTCTGGCGCTCGCGCGCAGTGCCGTGATCGAAGGCGTGAATCACAGCCAGAGTGGTTTTGCCTTCGCGCAAATCGCTGGCTACGGGTTTGCCCAGCACCTCTTCGGTTGCCGTCAGATCAAGCACGTCGTCGACAATCTGGAACGAGAGCCCGACGGCGCGTCCATAAGCTGCGAGCTTTTCTTCCTGCGCTTCCGTCGCTCCGGCAAGCACTGCGCCCAGGCGCATGGAAGTCGAAAAAAGACATGCAGTCTTGCGAAAGATCAGGTCGTAGTACTCGGCTTCTGAGACAGCCTTGCCAAGTTTTTGAATCTGAAGCAGCTCGCCCTCAACCATCTGCTGCGTGAGGCTGATGAGCAAGTCAAGTACGCGCAGGTTCTTCTCTTCCAGTGCGACCTTGAAGGCCTGCATATAAAGCCAGTCGCCGGCGAGCACGCACTTTTCGTTGCCCCAGGTCGTATTTGGCGAAGGTCGTCCGCGCCGGGTCTGTGCGCCGTCGATGATGTCGTCGTGTACCAGCGTTGCTGTGTGCACCATCTCAACGACTGCGCCGAGCCGTATCGCGCTTGGGCCGGAGTAGTCGAGCAGATGCGCAGTCAGCAGCAGCAGCGATGGACGGATGCGCTTGCCTCCGCCTTCACGCAGATACTCGGCAATTTCGGTGATGGTGCTGACGCTGGAGGCGGCATCGCGCCCGAGCTCCTGCTCGATGGCTACGAGGTCTTCTCGCAGCAGTTCGAAAACCTCTTTTGCCGTCGCTATCGCCAGGGTGCTCAAGGTCGCAGTCGTCTCGCCTCAGTTGGTCCGGTAGTTGGTAAACGTCAGCTCTACGCCAAGATCACGCCCCCGCAGGGTTGCAATGATTGCCTGCAGGTCATCGCGATCTTTGCCGGATATCCTCACAGTATCGCCTTGAATGCTCGCCTGCACCTTCTTTTTTGAGTCTTTGACGATACGGACAATTTCCTTCGCCTTTTCCGTGGGAATGCCCTGCTGCAGCGAGATCTTCTGTCGCACACTCTGTCCGGCTGCGGGCTCAACTTTCCCGTAGGTCAGGTTCTTGAGGGAAACGCCTCTTTTGACGAGCTTTTGGCCTAGGATTTCCTTTACGGCCTCGAGTTTGTACTCGTTTGCAGAGGCCATCTGGATGGCGTCGTTGCCCTCGAGATTAATCTCAGAGTGGCTGTCCTTAAGGTCGAAGCGCTGCCGTATCTCTTTTAAAGCCTGATCGATCGCGTTGCGAACTTCCTGCATGTCAACTTTGCTGACGATATCGAATGAATTGTCCTGGGCCATGTTTCCGATCCTCAGATTGCCTGGGTTGCTGTCACTGCGCTCTTAACGGCGGTGCAACACTATCAGTTTCCCATGCCGGACGGAAGGTTGAACAATCGGCGGAAGTTCCTGGAGGTTGCGGCTGCGAGATCTTCCGGAGATACATTGTGGAGTTCGGCGAGTGTCTGCGCCGTCTGAACCACGAATGCAGGCTCATTCCGTTTGCCCCGCAGAGCGTTAGGAGCCAGCCAGGGGGCATCGGTTTCAAAGAGCATGCAATTGAGTGGCACGCGGGCCGCAACATCGCGCAGCGGCTGCGCTCTCTGATATGTCACATTGCCGGCAAACGAGATCAAAAAACCCAGGTCGAGCGAGCGCTCTGCCTGCTCCCAACCCCCGCCAAAACAGTGCATTACGCCGCCAAGCCCCGTTGCCGCCCAGTGCTCGTCGAGCACCTCGAACAAGTCTTCCCACGCGTCAGCCGACTCGTTGGTTCCCCGGCAGTGGATGAGTATGGGGCGCTTGCGCTGTGATGCAACCAGTAATTGCGCGATAAGCCCTTCTTTCTGAACGGGATGAGGAGCGCCTTCGTGGTAGTAATCGAGCCCGATCTCTCCGCATGCAATCACCTCTGGCTGGGCAAGAAGATTGTCCAGCTTTGCCAATGCAGCCTCGTCGGCTTCAGGGGTATTGTGCGGATAAATCCCGGCGCTGGCGTAGAGCCTGGGCATCCCCGGCTTGCCATTGAACTCACGGCAGACCACGAGCCCCCTCTGCATTTCAGCGGGGCCTTCTCCAATACCGATGGAAAGCACCACGCCGACTCCGGCGTCTGCGGCTCGGCGAAGCATCTGCTCGCGGTCTTCGTCGTAGCGCGGACTGTCAAGATGCGCGTGCGAATCGATCAACAAGCTAGCGGTTCCTCTAGTCGCAATGTGCGAGATAGCCGCAGGCTATCAGAATGGCAACGCAAGACCTGAAGTTGTCGGTTTCACTTAAGGCGCGCACCCAGCGGAACATCTTCAAGAAATCCTGCCAGCACCGGAGCGCCATCGGGAGGCAGCGAAGCGGCCAGCAACATCCCGTTCGACTCCAGGCCGCGCATCTTGCGCGGAGCCAAGTTCGCGACGATCACGATCTTGCGCCCGATCAGCTTCTCCGGCTCGTAGTATTGCGCGATGCCCGCGAGGATCTGGCGCTTTTCATAGCCGAGGTCGACTTCAAGACGCAGCAGCTTGTCTGCTTTCGGGATTCTCTCCGCCACTAACACTTGCGCGACCCGCAGCTCCACTTTGGCGAAGTCATCAATGCTGATGTGGTTTGCCTGCGCCGGCTGTGTCGACGCTGCGGGAGGGTTTCCCGCGTTCTCCTGAGAATCGAGCGGCTTGCTTGCAGGGGCCGGCGGAGGAGCGGAGTCGAGACGGCTGCTTGTCAACTCAGCCGGAACCGGATCAACCTTCGCTGTCGGCACCGGCCTCTGCGCTCCAGGGGCTTGCGTCACAGGAGTCGGCGCAGCTCCAGCGGGACTGTCTTCGGTGCTGGCAGACGGTTGCACCGACGTGGATGCCGGAGCTTCCTTCACAACCGAGGGAGTACCCGGTTGCGGCTTTATGCCGAGCGCGGAAGGAGGCGCCTCAGGGGCCGCTGTCTCTTTCTGGCTGGCGGCTTCGACGGCATTCTTGTTGTTCTCGTCTTCGAGATTCTGCATACGGGTTACAGCGTCCTTTTCAGCGCGGGGGAAGAGCGGAGCGGGCTCACCCAGCTTCGTTCCGGGCTTCAAGCCGCCCCATGCAACATTGGTTAGAAATGCATGTTTCGCAGCCTCAGCAATATCGCCCTGCCCAAGCTGCTGCCACACCTTGGATGCGGCGTCCGGGAGTATCGGATAGACGAGCGCGGTGATGACCCTAATGGCCTCCGCCGCCGTCGCCAGAACTCGGGCCTGCAGTGCCGAGTGGTCTGACTCTGAGCGGTCGGCCGGGCGCTTCCAGGGAGCGTTCGCTGTCAGGTATCCGTCCGTCTCCGCGACGAGGTTCCAGAGCGATTTCAGAGCTTCAGAGAAGTTCAGCTCGTCGAAAAGTGGGCCAAACTCGCTTATCGAGCGGGCAGTGCTCTCGCGCAGCGCAGCTTCAGCCGCTGTCTCTGTTCCGGCTTCCGGCACGACGCCGGTAAAGTACTTGTGCACCATGTTGACGACCCGGCTTACAAGGTTCCCATATCCGTTGGCAAGGTCGCCGTTATATCGCTGCACCAGCGCATCGAAGCTGAAATTGCCATCCTGTCCGAAGGGAATCTCGCGTAGCAGGAAGTACCGTAGCGCGTCGGCGCCAAGAATTTCGCGGACGGTATCTGCGCGGACGATATTTCCACGCGACTTCGACATCTTTCCCTGATCGAAGAGCAGCCATCCGTTCGCCTTTACCGAGCGTGGAACCGGAATTCCCGCGGCCATCAGAAATGCGGGCCAATAGACGCAGTGAAACCGGCTGATCTCTTTGCCGATGAGGTGAATGTCTGCCGGCCAGAATTTCGCGAATCGGGCCTGCTCCGCAGGGTCGTCGGAACCATAACCGAGCGCAGTAATGTAGTTCGCCAGTGCATCGAGCCACACGTACACAACGTGCTTCTCATCGCCGGGAACCGGTATTCCCCAGGTGAAGCTGCTGCGGCTGATCGAAAGGTCTTTCAATCCGCTGCGAACGAACGAGGTCACCTCGCGCCGCGTCGACTCGGGCTGCATGAACCCGGGATTCTCCTCGTAAAACTCGAGTAGCTTGCGTTCGAACGCCGACAGCTTGAAGAAGTAGTTCTCTTCGCTCACCGTCTCTGTGATCCGTCCGCAATCGGGGCAGGGAGCACCCGGAGGCACATCCACCCACGCTTCATCAGAGACGCAGTACTGACCCGTGTATGAACCCTTGTAGATGAACCCGCGGTCGCGGAGCGTGGCGAACAGCTTCTGTACTCCGCGTTTGTGCCGCGGTTCCGTGGTGCGGATGAAGTCGTCGTAGGTCAAACCGAGCCGATCCCACAGGGCTCGAAACTCGCCGGCAATATGATCGGCAAAGTCCTGCGGGGTACGTCCCGCGAGCTTGGCCGACCGCTCGATCTTCTGCCCGTGCTCGTCGGTGCCCGTGAGAAACCAGGTATCGATTCCCATGGCCCGCTTCCGCCTTGCAATCGCATCGCAAACGATCGTCGAATACGCATGCCCCAGGTGCGGCCGCGCATTCACGTAATAAATCGGCGTGGTCAGGTAGAAATGGGCTGAATTGGGATCGGTTTTGGCCATGAAGTCAGGGACAGCTTCCAGCTATGGGGCTGAAACCGGCCCCAGAAGCTGCATCCTCTTCATCTTACGGCATTGGGGACTGCCCGATTTTCAGTGCGCCAGCACGAGTTCGATCGGATCACCGGTCTTGTGCTCCGTGATCTGAAAGCGCAGAAAGTCGTGAACAGCAGCCTTCGCTATCGGGTCGCTGGCTACGAGTGCAACGCGCCCGCCCGCGTCGACGGGCTGATAGGCGAATTGAATCCTCTCCTTGAGCAGCTTCATCGTGGTCGCGCCGGGCGGGATGCCGTCGTGCACAAACATGGGCGTGGCGAAGTTTCCGTCGCTGAACATCTCGGCGATATGCGCCAAGTGCGTACGAATCGCTTCGATGTTAGCCGTGTCTTTCGGGTCGTTAGCAGTTACTTCGATTGCCCCGCCGTCCTCGGCAAGCCGGAAATGATGTGTGGTCTTGTCGTGGGGAAAGCCCATGGCCTGGTCTCCATGGCTTTCGACCACCGCGTGATGCGCGTCTGCGCCGCTATGCGACGCATGCATGGGACAGGGTACTTCAGGAGTCGTAACCTTCTGCGAGTACCCGTGGGGCCCTGACACAAGCAGAATTACGTAAATGACTGTAAAAATCAGCACCTTCATGGCCGCTTTCTTCTCCTTTGCAAATTTCCATTGGCTATTTCAGGTACAGGAGCCGCGCCTAGTGAATTCAGCAAATGAGCCCTCCTGCCGAGTTCGCTCTGTCCGAGTTTCGATTGCCAGTCGCCAACGATCTGCTGCACGTATTTGCGAAGCTGAACCAATTCGTTGATCTCATTTTCAAGCGAGGCCAGCTTGTCTTGCAGCATGTCAAGCACTCGCTTGCATGGGGCTCCGCCCCGATCTCTGCTCCGCAGGATTTCGGCGAGTTCCGCGAGCGTGAATCCGAGCCGAAGAGCATGACGTACAGTCTTCACGCGATCGAGGCATTCCCCTGGATACACCCTGTAGCCAGACGATGTCCTGGGCGCTTTTGCCAACACACCCAGAGACTCGTAGTGCCGCAGCGTGTCGGTACTTACGCCCGCTGCCCGAGCTAGCTCAGTTGGCCGAAAGCCTGACGGCCTATCCTTCATGGCAGAAGTATCAACCCTCGAATCAATTCCAGGGTCAAGCGAAAAGGGAAGCGGACGTGAGGTCATAGCCTGATTTGCCTCTTTCTCAGGTGCCTTTTGTCGCATTACCAGCGTTCCAGCATTGCGCTCCGTCAAGAAATTGATCTGGTAAAATCATGTTGAAAATCAACGATTTCCGAGGCGTCACTGCGTGTACCAGGAACTCAAGAATCGGCTCGAGTCGCATCTTCGCGACGTGCTCAAGGCGAAATACGATCTCACTGTCGATAACATTCCGCTGGAGACTCCGCCAGATCTGAAGTTCGGTGAACTTGCAACTCCGATCGCCTTCGAACTCGCCCGCAAGCTGCGCAAAGCGCCCAAGGTCATAGCGCAGGAAATCGTTGCCGAATTAGGCACCCCTCGAGGATTTGCCTCCTTTGAAATTGCCGGCGCCGGATACATCAATGCCTATTTCGATCGGACCGTAGCCGTTCGCCTGATGACGAGCGGCGAGGACTCGCAGCCGGTCAAGACAGACATTCACGCGCTTGTTGAACACACCAGCATCAACCCAAATAAAGCGGCCCATATCGGCCACCTGCGCAATGCCATTCTCGGCGACACGTTCGTTCGCCTGCTGAAGGCTGCTGGACGGCAGGTTGCCGTGCAGAACTACATCGACAACACCGGGGTACAGGTCGCCGATGTCGTTGTCGGGTTCCTCTATCTCGAGAAGAAATCACTGGCTGAGATTCGCACCCTGATCGAGGAACTGGAGCTTCACTTTCAGCGCGTCGACTTTTACTGCTGGGATCTTTATGCGCGGACCTCGCAGTGGTACACCAGCGGCTCCGACTCCGAGAATGAGGAGCGCAAGAAGCTTCGTTATCAAACACTGCACGAAATTGAGCATGGCAAGAACGAAACGGCCGCCGTTGCTGACCTGATCTCGACTGCGATACTGCGACGCCATCTTGAGACGATGCTTCGCCTCGGAATTGAATACGACTTCCTGCCCCGCGAAAGCGAAATCCTGCACCTCAACTTCTGGGCTCTCGCATTCGAACAGTTGAAGCAGAAGGGCGTTCTTTACTTTGAGAACGAGGGCAAGAACAAGGGCTGCTGGGTCATGTCTCGCACAGGCGCAACGCCCGCCGCGGGAGAAGTCGACGAAGACGCCAAGGTGATCGTTCGCTCCAACGGCACCGTTACCTACGTCGGCAAGGACATCGCATACCACCTCTGGAAGTTCGGCCTTCTCGGCCGCGACTTCGGCTACAAGAAGTTCTTCTCTTACCCCTCTCACGAATGCTGGATCTCCGCAGAGCACGGCGAGTCTGAACATCCGCACTTCGGCGATGCGCAGGCAATCTACAACGTCATCGATTCGCGTCAGGCAGATCCGCAGGCCAATGTCATCCAGGCTTTGCGCGGCATGGGGTACACGAAGCAAGCAGACAACTACACGCATTTCGGATACGAGATGGTCGCGCTCACTCCACGTTGCGCGGCCGAGCTTGGTTACGAAGTGGCGGAAGAAGATAACGACAAGCCTTTTATCGAGGTGAGCGGCCGAAAAGGTTTCGGCGTCAAAGCGGACGATCTTATCGACAAGCTCATTGCGGCCGAACGGTATGAGGTCGACATGCGCCAGCCTTCGCGCGACGAGCAGGAACGGCAGATTATCGCCGAGCAGATCGCCATCGGTGCTTTGCGTTATTTCATGCTCAAGTTCACGCGCAATTCCGTTATCGCTTTCGACTTCAAGGAAGCGCTGAGCTTCACGGGTGAGTCAGGTCCCTATATTCAGAACGCAGTCGTGCGCGCGCGTTCAATTTTCCGCAAAGGTTCGATTGCGCCCGAGGCCGTGCTGCGCGAATTCGCTGGATCCGATCCCGGCGCATTCTTGAGTGGAGAAGCGGGCGACGAGATATGGGCTCTATGGCTTCGGGCCGGCCGCACATCCGCTGTGCTGGAACAGTGCCTTAGCACATCCGAGCCTGCTCATCTTGCCAAGCACGCGTTCCAACTGGCCCAGGAATTTCACAACTTCTACCACAAGCACCACATTCTTACGGAACTCGATCCCGAGCGCCGCATGTTCCTGCTGGCAACCGCTGCTATCACCATGCGTGAACTGATTACTGTCCTGGATATGCTTGGAATCGAAAGTCCAGAAGCTATGTAGCGAGTTGCGGGTCTAACCAAGAAGAATCAATGTAGTCTGCGTCACAAACAGAGGTTCGGGCATCTGGATATAGTGCTCCCGGCTTACTTCAAGGACCGGGTCCGATGGAAAATATCGCATTGCATACACATACTCTGTTGCCCATTGACGAGATCGCGCGAAAACTCTCGCTTATGCCAGAGGAATTCGAGCCAATCGGTACCTACGGCGCAAAGCTCAAGCTCGACCTGCTTGATAATCCGGCGTTTCCTGTCCGCGGCAAGCTGATCATGGTCACAGCAACAACACCGACCACCTCCGGAGAAGGAAAGACAGTCGTCTCCATCGGGCTTACGCAAGGCCTTGAGCGCATTGGCAAGAAATCTATCCTCACGTCGCGCGAGCCATCACTCGGCCCGGTGTTTGGAGTGAAGGGCGGCGCGGCAGGGGGAGGACTCTCGCAGGTTGAACCCAGCCAGAAGATCAATCTGCATTTTCATGGCGATTTCCACGCCATCACGGCTGCTCATAACCTGCTCGCGGCCATAATCGATGCTCATCTCTTCCATGGCAATGCCCTCGACCTGGATCCTGCGCAGATCACCTGGCCGCGCACCATGGATATGAACGATCGCGCCTTGCGCCGCATCACCGTGGATGTCGGCGGCAAACACGATGGCGCTAACCGTCAGACTGGCTTCGTTATCACCGCAGCATCGGAAATCATGGCCATCATGGCGTTGGCCTCAAGCCATGCCAATCTCCGCCAACGGCTGGATGCCATCGTCGTGGGTTCATCCCGATCTGGCCGCCCCATCACAGCAGCTGATCTTGGCGCCACCGGCGCAATGCTTGCATTGCTTGATGATGCGATCAAGCCGAATCTGGTGCAGACCACGGAGGGGACGCCTGCACTCGTGCACACTGGTCCCTTCGGCAATATCGCCCACGGTACTTCCAGCATCGTCGCGCAGAAAATCGGCCTGCGTCTCGCCGATTACGTCGTCAATGAGTGCGGATTTGCAGCCGATCTCGGAGCAGAGAAGTACTTCGACATCGTCATGCGGTGCTCCGGAATTCAGCCTGCCGCCGCAGTGCTGGTCGTCAGCGTTCAGAGCCTGCGAGCACAGGGAGAAGGCAAGGTAGAAGCTGGTTTCCCGAACCTCGATCACCATATCCGCACTCTGCGCAGCTTCGGAGTGCCCATCGTTGTTGCCATCAATCGTTTCCCGGCAGACAAGCCAGAAGAACTGGAGATGATCGCAACCGAGTGTTCTTTGCAGGGTGTGCCCTGCGCCCTGGTCGAGGCATATGCGCGCGGCGGAGAAGGCGCCGTCGATCTCGCGCACAAAGTGGTCTCTGCGATCGAGACGAATCCGCGGCCCGAAATTCAGCCCGCGTACGCGCTTGAAGATCCGCTCGACACCAAGATTCTAAAGGTTGCCATCCAGGTCTATGGAGCGGACGGAGTCATCTTCAGCGAAGCAGCACGCGCGAAACTGGATCGCTACAGGGAATGGGGGTTTGAGCGCTTACCAGTCTGCATCGCTAAGACACAGTATTCGCTTACCGATGATCCGAAGCGAATGGGAGCTCCCAAAGGCTGGACGTTGAACGTGAGCGACGTCAGGCTGTCGGCCGGGGCCGGTTTCGTCGTTGCCATCGCCGGCAACATGATGCTCATGCCCGGTCTTCCCAGCAACCCCCGCGCCTTGTCCATCGACGTCGATGCCGATGGAAATATTATCGGCGTTTAGGGGACTGCTTTTTCTCCGAGCCGTCAGCTATAAGCTGTCAGCGAGTACCGCCAACCGAAAGGCACGTTCGAAACGCTGGCAACGCTGCTGAAAGCTGAAAGCCTGAGCTGTTTGCTAACCCCCGTAGCTTCGCACCCATTCCAGAATCGACCGCACGCCCACGCCGCTCGGACCTTTCGCGATGAAGGGCTTGTTCTCTTCGATCCACGCGAGGCCGGCGATATCAAGGTGTATCCACGGAGTGTCTTCAGCGAAGGCATGCAAGAACTCGGCTGCCGTGATCGCACCGCCCCAGCGGCCGCCGGTGTTCTTGATGTCGCCGATATCGCTGCGAATCATGTCGTAGTATTCGTCTGCCAGCGGGAGCCGCCAGAACTTCTCGCCTGAGGTTGCGAGTGCAGCCTGAAATTTTTCAAACGTGCCATCATCGTTTGAGAACGCGCCGCCGTTGATCATTCCAAGAGCAACGACACATGCGCCTGTCAGCGTCGCTGCGTCGACCAGATGTGTAGCACCGAGGCTTCTCGCGTACGTTATGCCGTCTGCCAGCACTAAGCGCCCTTCGGCATCGGTGTTGATGATCTCGATCGTCTTACCTGACATTGCTGTCTGCACATCGCCCGGCTTCTGTGCCTTACCGTCCGGCATGTTCTCCGCCGCACAGACAATGCCGATCACACGTACCTTAGGCTTCAGCAGTGCTATGGCGCGCATCGCGCCGATCATGGCCGCGCCGCCTGCCATGTCGTACTTCATCTTCTCCATGTTGTCTGCTGGCTTGATAGAGATTCCGCCGGTGTCGAACGTAATACCTTTGCCGACGAGCCCGAGAACTGGTCCATTCGTCACACCCGCCGGTTCATATTTCATGACGATCAGCGCAGGAGGCTCGGCAGATCCCTGCGAGACGCTCCAGAAAGCACCCATCTTCAACTCATGCAGCTTGTCTGTAGAGTAGATTTCAGACTTCAATCCAACTTCAGCAGCCATCTCCGCAGCGCGCTGCCCAAGTACCGTTGGAGTCAGCTTGTTGCCCGGCTCGTTGACTAAAGTGCGCGCAAAGTTCTGGCTCTCGCCGATGATCACACCCTCATTGAAAGCGGCTCGAACTGAAGCCTGATCTGAGCCAGTCGCCGCAGCCGCGGTCAAGGTTTGCACGCTCACATCCTTGCGCTCGCTGCGATAGGTGTCCGCGTCGAAGTTGCCAACGAACGCGCCCTCGGCTACAGCGCGCGCACTCGCCTCTGCCGCAAGGGTTACGCCCGACTCTGCAACTGCCTCCGGCAAGGCAATCGTCAACTCTCGAATCGCACGAGGCTTGGTATAGCGGACCGCAGTTCCCGCCGCATTGCGCACCGCGTGTGCCGTCGCCTTTGCCTTCTTCCCTAGACCAACGATCAGAAGCCGCTTAGCCGCGAGCCCTGCCGGAGCATGAAGAAGGACCGTCTCGTTGGGTCCTGCCTTGTACTCGCCGGTCGACAGAACGGCTGCCGCAGCCAACCCCACCTTTTCATCGCTGGTCAGTAGCACCGGCTGAGGCTTCACGTCGGGGCCTTTGGCCGTTTGCGAGTCCGTTGCAAAAACCGCAAGGAGTTCCGTTTGAATCTGGGCGAGGGGAGAGAAAGATAGCTCAGTGCGCATGCAATGATTATTTCATCGCGAGCCCCGAACTGCCGGGTTCCACGTCAGCCGCAACATCAAGGCGACGAATCCACCACACTGAGGCAGATACTTGAAGCTCCACGGAAAAGTGGTCACCGGGATGGGCAACTTCTCTTACTGGATCGAAAAGCTGGAAGATCATTACTACCGAAAGACAGCAATGCACTTCTACCCAGGAACCCTGAACGTCGAACTTGACCAGCCATTCACCCTCCCGCACATAGTAACTCGGCTTGAGGCGGAAGAGTACGGTGGCACTGTCTCGGTCAACATCCTTCCATGCATGATCCTCGGCAGACGTGGATTCATCCTTCGAACCGACGCCAATGAGCAGGGCCGTGGCCACCATCCGAAAACAATCGTCGAGGTCGCGTCCGATGTGCGCCTGCGCGATCACTTCGGACTCGTTGACGGAAGTCAGGTCTGGATTGAGGTTCTGCAAACATGAACTGGAAATGCGGAGGTGACGCCCGGTCTAGCCCTGTTTGGCGTTTGGTCGAACGGAAACGCTCTACCGCCCCATCCGATGCTTGCTGGCGTTGATCGCCGATCGTGCCTCGCGGTCCGCCTCGCGACGCTTCTCGGTCTCCCGCTTGTCCCAGTCCTGCTTACCTTTGGCGACTGCCAGTTCGCACTTTAACTTCCCATTTTTGAAGTAAAGACGGGTCGGGATGAGCGTATGACCCTTGATCTGCGTCTTTGCCATAAGCCGCCGAACCTCGTCCTTGTGAAGCAAGAGCTTTCGTGTACGAGTTTCGTCGTGGTTCGCTATATTACCGTGCGAATAAGGCCCGACATGCATATTCAAAAGAAAGGCTTCACCATCTTTTACAAGCCCGTAGGAATCCTTAAGATTCGCCTTTCCTTCGCGAATAGACTTGACCTCAGTCCCGCGCAGCGCTACTCCTGCCTCAAATTTCTCGAGCAGAAAGTAGTTATGGCTGGCGGAGCGGTTATGGGCTGCGTCGCGCTCGCCCGAGGCCACCGGATCCCGGGGCTTCGTCTGCTTCTGGGGGGCCGAAGTGTCACGGGGTACGATAGTGTGGCTGGTCTGGCGCGGCATGGGGGAAAGTCCCTTAAACTTTCATCGTAGCATTGCAACCTAACTGCCACATTGCAGTGAGGCTTTGCTAGAATGAGGCATCGTTTTGGCTGGTACCACCAAGTTCGGCACGTGTATTGAACAGAGCGTTCCTGGGATCTCTCCGCGCACGAAAAGTCCCGGAGTAGACCTCGATCCTTCTCTAACGCCTGGGAGTCCGATGAAAAGCCGCGTCCTTTTTCCTGCGCACTCTGTATCCTTCGTCTCGAAAGCCCGACTTTGGATTGTCTTTTTGGGTGTTCTTGCCTTTCTTTGCGCAGGTGCGGCGGAGACCTACGCCCAGTCGCCGAAGAGTTTCTATAAGCGCGGCCAGGACGCCGAAGCTCGCGAAGACTACGACGCCGCCTATCAGAACTTTCAAAAAGCCTATTCGATGGCTCCCAAAAATGAGGTGTACCGCACTGCCTATCTCCGTGTGCGATTCACCGATGCGGCTATGCACATAACCAAGGGCCGCAACCTTGCGGCCAGCGGAGACGAGCAGGGTGCTCTGGTCGAACTGCTTCGTGCCGCTGAGATCGACCCCAGCAACGAGGCCGCGCAGCAGGAAATCGCAAAGATCCGCGCGAATCACCCTGATCAGCCCCAATCGCAGAGAAGTTCTCCGATCAGCGCAGCCACGCAAGCCGACATGGAAGCCATCGGATCGCCGGCACTGCTCAAGCCGATGAACAGCGATCCCTTCCTGCTTCGCATGACAGAGGACTCGAAGACGGTCTATCAGGCAATCGGTAAGGCCGCCGGCATCAACGTTCTTTTTGATCCCGACTACATCTCCAAGCGCATCCAGGTCGATCTCAATAACGTCTCGCTGATGGATGCGCTCAGAATCGTCGGAACACTCTCCGGAACTTTCTGGCGGCCCATCACGCAGAACACGATCTTCGTAGCCGCCAACACGCGCTCCAAGCGTGCTGAGCTTGACGAGCAGGCAGTTCAGACCTTTTACCTCTCGAATGCATGGCAGCAGAACGATCTGAATGACGTTCAGACTGCTCTGCGTAACGTTCTGCCCAACGCGAAGGTCTATGGCGTCGCCAGCCAGAACGCCATCGTCATGCGCGCCACTCCCGACGAATTGCTGCTTGCTCAGAAACTCGTCAACGATCTCGACAAGGCTCGGCCCGAAGTTGTTGTCGACATCGGAGTACTCGAAGTCAGCAAGAACTGGGAGCGCAACCTCGGCATTTCGTGGCCTTCGAGCGCCAGCGTTCAGCTACAGTCGCCGAACACCAGCACAACGACCTGTCCGAGCGGCAGCACTGACTGTACGCCGACAACCTCGAATAACAACCTGACGCTCTACAACCTCGCGCATCTCAATTCCAACGACTTCGCTGTAACGGTCGGCCAGGCGACCGCCAATGCGCTGCTGACCGACAACAATACTCACATCCTGCAGAACCCGCGGATTCGCGCAGCCGATCAACAAAAAGCTTCCATGAAGATCGGTTCGAAGATCCCGATCGCAACTGGTTCGTACCAGACGGGTGCTGCTACCGCACTTGTTAGCTCGCTGGTGAACACGCAGTTCCAGTACCAGGACGTTGGCGTGAACATCGACGTTACCCCAACGGTGCACTTCGACAGGGACATCACCCTGAAGATCAAGATCGAAGTGACAGCTCAGAGTGGGTCCGTGACCATCAGCGGTGTCACCGAGCCAATTCTGAGCCAGCGTGTGGCTGAACAGACCATCCGCCTCCGCGAGGGCGAGGCCAACATCCTGGGCGGCATCAACGAGACCCAGATTCAGGACAACTGGAGCGGTCTTCCCGGCCTGAGCCAGATTCCAATTCTTCGTTATCTCTTCGGGTCGCACGACAAGATCAAGCAGGACGACGAGATCGTTTTCCTCGTAGTTCCCCACGTGGTGCGCTCGCAGGAACTGACCCCGCTCAACCTTCGCACCATCGATACCGGTTCGGGCTTGAACGTTGAGCTGCGCCACACAACTGCTGCCCCCCAGCCGCCGATCAGTCAGGCTGCTCCTGCAGCAACCCGCCCCAACTTTGTCGGCTCTGTGCCCGGTCCAAGCGCGGAAGGCTCAGCGAATGCGGCGCTCAATCAGATGAAGAGCTCGCAGGATGCCGCCCTGGCGCCTCCCGCAGCGGGTGCGGCTCCTTCAGGCCCGCAGCCCGCCGCAGGGCCCGCTGGGAACGTCAATCTGATGCTCAATTCGCCCGGCCAGGTCGTGAACGGCACCACGTTCCAGATCCCCGTTGTCCTCACTGGCGGCACAGATGTTTCGGCAGTCCCGCTTCAGGTTCAATACGATCCGGCCAAGTTGTCGCTTGTGAACGTGGGAGACGGGGATCTGCTGAATCGGGACGGACAGGTGGTCCAGATGGCGCATCGGGATGACGGACCCGGCGATATCACCCTCAACGTAGCTCGTCCTCCGGGAGCCCCGGGCGTGAGCGGTGCTGGTGTCGTCTGCGTCCTTACATTTCAGGCGAAGGCCTCAGGGCCTACCAACCTCAGCATCACACGTGGCGGAGCCACCAACAGCGCCGGCAGGGCTTTGCAGGCGCAGGCCTCCCAAACCACGCTGACCGTGCAGTAGGAGCTACGAATTCATGAAGGCGCAACGGTCAATCCGAAATCCTTCGGAGCGCGGCCTGACGCTCGTCGAATTGATCGTAACGGTTGCGATTCTGTCGATCCTGGCATCGGCGGCTATCCCCATCGCGCGATTCAAGGTCAAACGGGATAAAGAACGCGAACTGAGGCGCGACCTATGGGAGATGCGTGACGCCATCGACCACTACAAAGATGCAGCTGACAAAGGCGGCATCCAGACCAAGGTGGACAGCCAAAACTATCCACCCGACCTGGAAACGCTGGTAACGGGCGTAGACATTCAAGGCAAGAAGGTTAAGTTCCTTCGCCGTATCCCCGTTGACCCCATGACAGGGAAGACAGAGTGGGGACTCCACTCGATGCAGGACGACCCGAAATCCGATTCCTACGGCGGCCAGAGCGTCTTTGACGTGTATTCCAAGTCGACCGGAACGGCCCTGGACGGAACGAAGTATTCAGACTGGTAGGGGATCAACCCTGATCGTATACCAAAGGGCTCACCCGAGGTAACGGCAACGGCCCGGCCTTGTGGGCGCAAACACCAATGGATGTAGGAGAATAGAGTCAGCTATGCGCAGCAAATGGAAAAACGAAGCCGGCTTCACGCTGATGGAACTGATGATCGTCATGATGATCATCGGCGTGCTGACGACTCTCGCCATTCCCAGCTTCGTCGGCGCCATTCGCAATGCGAAGGAAGCGGTGCTGAAAGAAGACCTGCGCGTAATGAGATCTGCAATTGACTCCTACACCATGGACAAGCAAAAGGCTCCCCAGTCGCTTGAGGACTTGGTGCAGGAGGGATACTTGAAGGTCATCCCAGAAGATCCAATGACCAAGGCGCGCGACACCTGGAGTACCGACACGAGCGATGCATTGCACTCGCTCGATCAGACCGACCCAGGAATAGATGACGTGCACTCCGGCTCTCAGGAGACAGGATCCGACGGACAGCCTTACTCCACTTGGTAGTTGCGAGGGAAAATGGCTCGAAAGATCATTGGCTCATTGCTGTTCGTGTGGCTATTCGCCTTGTGTGGCACATCGCATGCTCAAGACACTAAAACAATCACACTGAAGGTTTTCGACGGCAGAACGGGCCATCCAGTGATGCCCACGGGCTATCAGGTCCGCGTTGACCATCTCAAATTGATTCACAATGACTGGGTGAAGCAGAACGACGACGGCTCGGCTGAGATGACCATCCCCTCCGATGTTCATGAGATCTCGATACATCTCGCTTACGATGCCTCGATGGAGGTCTACGTCAACTGCGACGCGCAGAAGCCGACGTTCGGCGACGTGTGGTACCTGGTGCCGCAGATCATGTCCGAAGGCATGGTCATGGCGAACGGATGCGGCCACACCAGGGTGAATGAAAAATACAAGACCACCGCTCTTCCAGGCGAACTCATCCTCTTTGTCCGCGAAAAGAACTGGTTCGAGCGCGGGAAGGAATAAGATCGTCTTCTGTGCCGCCTGAGAATTCGCCCTCGGATCTTCCGGAACTCTTGCTGAACGCGTATGCCTGCTACCGCGGCCTCGCCGCGAGTGCGGGAAATGGGTACGATGCCGACCAGGGGCTGGCAGGCAAACTCGTTTACGTTGGCGAACTTGATGGGCAAGGCCGTGCTGCAATGATCGCCGGCAACGTTGCGGGCTGCGCTTCGCTGGCTGCGACGGCCAATCCTGAAGCGCAGAGGCAGGCGGTTCGCGACGGTGTTTCCGATTTCCTGGTGACTTCTCTGGACGAAGCGCTGCGGATCCTGAAGAACGAAATTCGCAAGCACTCGATGGTTTCGGTGTGCGTTGCGGCTTCTCCCGGCGCCATTGAAGAAGAGATGCTCGAGCGTGGCATCCAACCGGACTTTTTGTTTGCTGGCCTTCCGGACGAGCAACGCAGGCTGACGAATTTCGGCGATCGTGCGAATGTGATTCAATTCAACGAGCCAGAGGCTGAGCTGGCGCTCGTCAACTGGAGGGTTGCCGAGGCTCCGGCGAAATGGATGCCCAGGCTGGACGCGATTGCACTTGAGTATCTGCCTCCGAATTCATGGCAGCGTCGCTGGATTCGTTCGTCTCCGCGTTATCTGGGCAGAAGCGCAAGCAATCATCGTGTGCTGTATTGCGATCCTGTAGCTGCGCAGGAGATTGTGCAGCAGTTTGCCAAGGCTATGCGTGAAGGCCAGATTGGGACTGAGGTAACGTTCAGGCCTCGCGAGAGATGAGTGGCAAGTGTTCCGGCTGACGCCATCGGTGGCACTCCGCGCTCTAGCCCTCGTTTGCCTCTATCCGACTCCAAAGCTCCCTGATCCCCGCATTTGTCTTTGCTGACACGGGTAAAACTTCGTCCAATTCAAACTCACGCCTTATTGCCGCCAGGTTTTTCGTGCGTTGATTGCCGCTCAACCGATCCGTCTTGGTAGCAACTACCAGAAAGTCTCGCCCGACGTGCCGCAGCCACTCCAGCAGTTTGCCGTCGCTCGGCTGCGGCGGAATATTCGAGTCGACTAAACAAACGCAGAGTCTGAGAGTGTCGCGTTCAGCCAGGTAGGGCTCGATAAACTTCGGCCACTCCGCAGATATCGACTTGGAAATTTTCGCGTAGCCGTATCCGGGTAAGTCCGCGAGCACGATTCTTGGGTGGCCCTTTTCGTCGGAAAGCTGAAAGAAGTTGATGGCTCTCGTGCGCCCCGGAGTAGACGAAACCTTCGCAGCCTTCTCGCCGACCAGCGCATTCAGCAAGCTCGACTTGCCCACATTTGACCGGCCCAGGAAGGCGATCTCCGGCACCGTTGGCGCAGGGAACTGCTGGGCATCCAGCGCTGATAGAAGAAATTTGGTCTGATATCGCATCGACTGCTCTCAGGATATCGGACCCCGCCGCATCACAAGCCCGAAGTCTCGTTCATCTCCGAATTGGCGCCCCGTTCCAGAAGTAATGCCGCGTGACGAATGACCCAAGAATGCCTCTTGCGATTTATCAGACCTGCCCTATACTGGCCTCACCCTTACAACCTAACTGGAGTCAAACGTGCACGCTCTTGTTGCCATTTGTCTGCTCGCCGCTACCTCCAATGGGTCCGACGTTCACGCTATCAAGTTTGCGGCGCCGCCCGTTACCAAGCCGGCAATTGTCCAAGCCTCCAAAGGGCCTGACAACCTCACCCTCTTCAACGAGAAGGGCGAACGCGTAGCTCAGTGCGAGAAACAGAACGAGAAGTTCTCAAACTGCAAGATGGAACCAGGCATGACGTTCGACGATGTCATGAACGCTTGGGCACACGCGTATCAAGACATCCAGATGCGCTAACGCAAAGAGGAAGAATAGAGCCTTCCCCTTATTTCCGTTTCGAAGCGGATTCTACTGGCGAGCCACTTGTCCCCCCACCACTTCGCTTGGCGGCGGTACTGCCGGAATCACCTCTGATTCCGGCTTCGGTGCAGGCAGTGGGCTTTCCAGAGCAAGCGCCAACACCTCGTCCATCGTGTCGACGAAATGCAGCTTCATCGAATTCTTGATGTTGTCCGGCAATTCGCTCAGGTCCTTCTCGTTGCCCCGCGGCAGAATCGCCTCGAAGATGCCCGCACGCAACGCAGCCAGCAACTTCTCCTTCAATCCACCGATGGGCAGCACCTTCCCGCGAAGCGTGATCTCGCCGGTCATTGCGATATCTCTTCGAACCGGGATTTTCGCGAGTGCGCTTGCCAGCGCCGTTGCCATCGTGATGCCGGCAGAAGGACCATCTTTCGGAATCGCCCCCTCTGGCACATGCAGGTGCAGATCGACATTGCGGTAGAACTCCCGCGTCAACCCAAGCGCCTGTGCCTTGCTGCGGATGTATGCCAATGCAGCCTGCGCCGATTCCTGCATTACGTCGCCGAGCTGACCGGTGATGGTCATCTTGCCCTTGCCATCGAGAACCTGAACTTCGGTGGTAAGGATGCTTCCACCCACTTCAGTCCACGCAAGGCCGGTTACAAGGCCGACTTCGCTCTTCTCGTGAACTTCGGAATCGCGGAAACGCGCTACGCCGAGGTGTTCTGCGATGCTCGCCGCCGTGATTTCTTCTTTGTGCTTTGCGCCCTTCTTCACTACGCGCCGGGCGACCTTGCGGCATACATTACCGATCTCGCGCTCCAGGTTGCGAACGCCGGCTTCTCGCGTGTACTTGCGAATGATCTCGAGAATCGCGTCGTCAGCGAAGACGATGTTCTTCTCGCTTAAACCGGTCTGCTCGCGCTGCTTCTTCACCAGGTACTGCTTGGCTATCTCCAGCTTCTCCTGCTCGGTGTAGCCCTGGAGGCGCAGCACTTCCATGCGGTCCTGAAGCGGAGCCGGCACGGTATGCAGCACGTTTGCCGTGGCCACGAACAGCACCTGCGATAGGTCGTAATCGACGTCGAGGTAATGGTCCTGGAAGCTGGTGTTCTGCTCGGGATCGAGAACCTCAAGCAGGGCCGATGCCGGATCGCCGCGGAAGTCGGACGCCATCTTGTCCACTTCATCCAGCAGGAACACAGGGTTCTTTGTCCCCGCACGCTTCATGTGCTGAATGATCTGCCCAGGCAAAGCACCGATATACGTACGCCGGTGACCTCGAATTTCAGCCTCATCGCGCACGCCGCCCAGCGAAAGCCGCACAAATTTGCGTCCGGTGGCCTTCGCGATCGACATGCCGAGCGAAGTCTTTCCCACTCCCGGAGGTCCGACGAAGCAGAGAATCGACCCTTTGGGATTTTTCACCAGTTGCCGAACTGCGAGGAATTCGAGAATGCGTTCCTTGATTTTCTCCAGCCCGTAGTGATCTTCGTTCAGAACCTTCTCAGCGAAATCAATCGAGCGAGTCTCTTTGGATCTTTTCTTCCACGGCACGCCGAGCAACCAATCGATATAGTTGCGGCTCACTGTCGATTCAGCGGACATGGGTGGCATTGCTTCGAGCTTCTTAAGCTCTTGAACCGCTTTTTCTAGAACTTCTTTTGGCATTCCGGCGGCTTCGATCTTCTTGCGAAGTTCGTCAAACTCGTTCTTCTCGCCGCGTCCCAGTTCTTTCTGAATCGCCTTGATCTTTTCGTTGAGGTAGTACTCTTTCTGCGCCCGCTCCATCTGCCGCTTCACGCGCGACTGAATGTTGCGGTCGAGGTCGAGCTTTTCAATTTCGATGTCGAGCACATCGGCAATGCGCGAAAGCCGCGCCGCGGGATCAAAAATTGCAAGCAACTCCTGTTTCTCTTCGATGCCCAATTGCAGATTCGCTGCGATGGTGTCCGACAGCTTTGCCGGCTCATCCATCCGCACCGTGGCGATGATGGTCTCGTAGTTGAGCGACTGCTGCAGCTTCACATACTGCTCAAACAATCCTGTCACGCGCTGCATCAGTTGTTCGACCGAAGGAGTCATTTCGAAATCGGTCTTACCCGTGCGCACTGTGGCGACAAAGAATCCATCCTTGTCGTTTACCTCGGTCGACTTTGCGCGCTCTACTCCCTCTACGAGCACCTTGATATTGCCGTCCGGCATCTTTACGCTTTGCACGATGTTGCAAATCGAACCGACCTGATAGATCTCTTTCGCCTTTGGCTCATCGATTGATGCGTCATGCTGAGTGGCAAGAAAAATCTTGCGGTCCCCATTCAGCGCTTCTTCCAGAGCGCGCACGCTCGAGAGTCGGCCTACGACAAACGGAGTCATCATGTAGGGGAAGATCACCATGTCCCGGATGGGCATCATGGGAAGTTTGCGAGGCTCGTTTTTTTCTTTCGAAGTCATATGAACACCAGTGATTCTTAGACGCGCTAGAAGGACCCCCGATTCAAAGCGGTGCCGCGCGTCTTGTTGGGATTGTACAGCCGTTTACTTCTGCGGGGGAGAGGGGTAACTCCTAAAGACTCAAAGGTCACATCCACTTCGTGATGTGACCTTTGACTGCACGAAAACTGTGTTTTGCTCGAACCCCTGATGTACTTATCCAGCCTTCTCAAGCAGGCACAGGGAGAGATCGCGGCGCTCCACCATGTCCTTCGTAATTTCCAGATCGCGAACCTTCTTACTGGAAGGCAGGTGATACATGAGATCAAGCATCAGCTCTTCCAGGATCATGCGCAGACCGCGTGCGCCAACCTTGCGCGCCAGCGCTTCGCGAGCAACCGCACCAATCGCATCGTTGCTGAAATGGAGGCGAACGTTCTCGTACTCGAGCAGCCGCTGATATTGCTTGACGATCGCGTTGCGTGGTTTTGTGAGGATCTCGACGAGCGCGGCCTCATCGAGTTCATCCAGCACACCCATCACAGGCAGGCGTCCGACAAACTCAGGAATCAATCCGTACTTGATCAAGTCCTGGGGTTCAGTCTTGCGAAGCAATTCGGTGTCTCGATGAGAACGCGACGTTGCCTGATCCGCGTCCGCGTCAGCAGCCCTGAATCCGAGCGCTTTCTTTCCAATGCGGCGACCAACCACGCGTTCGAGACCGACAAACGCTCCACCGCAGATAAAGAGGATGTTTGTCGTGTCAACGGCGGTGAATTCCTGGTGAGGATGCTTGCGTCCACCTTGCGGGGGGACATTGGCGACGGTGCCTTCCAGGATCTTCAGAAGGGCCTGCTGCACGCCCTCACCTGAGACATCGCGAGTAATGGACGGGTTCTCGTCTTTGCGGCCGATCTTATCGATCTCGTCGATGTAGATGATGCCCTGCTGCGCACGTGTCACATCCCCATCGGCTGCCTGAAGCAGCTTCAAAATGATGTTCTCGACGTCTTCGCCGACGTATCCAGCTTCGGTAAGTGTCGTCGCATCCACGATTGCGAAGGGAACGTCGAGCATCTTCGCCAGAGTGTGTGCGAGCAGCGTCTTTCCGGAACCGGTTGGACCGATCAGCAGGATGTTCGACTTCGCCAGCTCGACTTCGTTGTTGCGCATGCGGTTCATCTGCACGCGCTTGTAGTGGTTGTAAACCGCCACCGCGAGCTTCTTTTTTGTCTGGTCCTGCCCAATTACATAGTCGTCAAGAAAGCTCTTCACTTCCTGCGGCTTGGGCAGGTGCCCGGCGGCTGTCGCCGGATGCGTGGAATCTCCCCGGTCGTCTTCAAGGATGGAGTTACAAACAGCGACGCATTCATCGCAGATGTATGCCCGTGGATAGTCGCTGGGCGACGAGATCAACTTGGCAACTGCGTCCTGCGATTTATGGCAGAACGAACAGCGCAGCGCTTCTTCCGGCCCCGTGCGCGTTTTCATTGGTGGACTCCCCTTGGCCTCACGAATTTGATTCCGCTTGCGTGGCCTCTACGTGCGGGGCCTGTCGATGATTTCGTCAATGATGCCGTATTCTTTCGCCTGTTGAGAATTCATAATGAAGTCTCGCTCGACATCTCGTTCGATCCGGTCCAATGGCTGGCCTGTATGCTTCGCCATCAGAGTGTTGGTAATTTCGCGGATGCGGAGAATCTCGCGCGCATGAATGTCGATATCCGTGGCCTGACCGCTCAACCCCCCCATGGATGGCTGGTGAATCAGGATACGCGAGTTTGGCAGTGCAAACCGCTTTCCCTTGGTACCGGCGAGTAGAAGGAACGCTCCCATGCTGGCCGCCTGACCAATGCAGTATGTCACCACGTTGTTCCGTATGAACTGCATTGTGTCATAAATTGCCAACCCGGCGGTAATAGACCCCCCGGGGGAGTTAATGTACAACTGGATATCCTTCTCCGGATCTTCGCCTGACAGGAACAACATTTGAGCAACGATAAGGTTGGCTATCTGATCATCGATCGGCGTGCCGAGGAAAATGATGTTATCGCGCAGCAGACGGGAATAAATGTCATAGGCGCGCTCGCCCCGACTCGTCTGCTCAACCACCATGGGAACCAATGCCATTCGGAATTCATCCTTGCGGGGTCAATCCTGCACAGTAGCCCCGTTCTTTTTGATGGCCGTACAGCCCTTCGCGGTTCAGGCTAAGGTACATACGGCACGTGATTAAGCAGGCAGTCGTTCGTACAGCAGACTTGCGGTTTTTTCCCTTTTCAATTGTTCCCGGATTCTAGCCAGCCCGCCATCCTCAGTCAAACGCTGGCGGAGTGCATCGTAAGGTTCCCTTGATTGGAGCGCCGCGAGGTGAAGTTCGCGGTCCAGATCCTCGTCGCTGACGGTAACTGCTTCTTTTTCAGCAATCTTGTCCAGCAAAATGTGTGCCTTTACCTCGGCCACGGCAGAATCCCGCTGGGCTGTGCGGAGCCGCCCGAAGTCCAGCTTGCGCATTTGCTCCGTGTTCATGCCCTGGGCTGCCAACGCTCGAAGTCCCCGATCCAATCTGGCGTCCACCTGCTCCTGAACCATGGATTCCGGCACCGGGAACTGGAACTTCTCCACCAGAGCCGCAAACAGCCGATCCTTGGTCTCACCTTCCACGCTGCGGCGCTTGCGGTTTGCCATATGCTCCCGGACGGCATTCTGCAGCTGGTCCAAACTTTCGTAATTGCCCATTTCCTTGGCGAACTCATCGCTCAATTCAGGAAGGACCCGCCTCTTGATGGCCTTCACGGTGAGCTCGTAGGCCACCGTCTTGCCCTGCAGCTTGGCTTCGGGGTAGTCAGCCGGGTAGATGACTTCGGCTTTCAACTCCTGTCCTGCCTTGGCGCCTCTCAAGACCTGGTTGAACGCGTCGACTGTCTCTTTCCCGCCGACTTCGACAAGCGTATCCTCACCGGCGATCGGAGCAGCCTCAGGCTCATCCGCCACGACTCCCGAATAGGTGATCTGTGCCCAGTCGCCATCGACCAGGGGGCGGTCCTCTTCCACTGGCTCGATAGTGCCGCGAGACTCGCGTAGTTGTTCCAATTCGTGCTTGAACTCGTCCTCAGTCACTTCCACCGAGGGCTTGTCGACCACCACTTGTTCGTAGCCTTCAATCGAAACATCCGGCAGATATTCAAATACTGCCTTCAGGTGCAGGGGCTGCCCGTCTTCAATGGTCAACTCTGTCACTTGCGGCTGCCCGACTGGCCGAACTCCCAGTTCTTCCACCTTTTTTCTGAATTGCTCGGGAAGCAGCCCTTCCGTGACTTCCTTGCGGATCTCGTTCGCAAACTTTCGCTTGATGACGGATTCCGGCACTTTCCCCGGTCGGAAACCTGGCAGCCTGGCATATCGCTGATAGTTCCGCGTGACCGTCCGAAACGCCTTTGCGACGTCCTCAGCCGGCGCGTCGATGACCACCTCGCGCGTCACCTCGGGATTCAGAACCGGACCGTGCTGGTGTTCGTGGTTATGATCGTGGCCTTCGTGACCGTGGGCTTCTTCGGGGGTTCCCGATGGCTCGTTTGTTTCGAGGGTGTCAGTGCTGCTCAACGTGTTTTGCCTTCCGGGCGCGACAGGCGCCAAATCTACTGCCCAGCGGGCTGTCGCCTATGGGAAACAGCGTCGTGTGGCGGGATTTACCTCAACTTATGGTAAGAGGGTGTACGGAGGGAGGTCAAACCGCCCGGATCGTCGAACCGGGACGATTGCACCGGGTCGGTCATGCTACTGCTCGGAGACCTCCGGTTTGCGCACATAACGCACAAAACGCGGGTGGGATGCGCCGCACTTGGAGTAGTGCAAACGCGCTTCTTCGAGGCTCCAATCGCCATTCACAGTGTTGCGGACCTCATGGGCGTCGAAGTCTTCCTGGCCGTCATCTTCCCACCAGCACACCGGGCAAAGCGCCAGAATGTTCGGCGCGTCCAGCGTGCGGAATCCACAGCAAGGGCATCGAAAGCGCAGCGTTGCCGTCCCCATGCCGAAATTGACGAAGTTCAATGACTCTTGGATTACACGGCTGCAGTCAGAGTTGTCACGGGCATTCAGGCGCAGGCACCTCATCGGAGCTCCGCTTGCGGATGAATGAGTTGTTTTCTATTCGTGCGAACCTCAAGTCCTTTTGCAACGTCAAGTCTTCTGAGATTGAATCTGTACAATCGGCTCTTCAGGGAGAAGCCCACCAAAATGCGCCATGAGATTTCTCGCGTTATTTCCGCGCTTTCGCTTGCACTGCTCTTCACGTCTGTGGCTGCGATTCACGCGCAACAACCTACACAGTTGAAGGTCGCTATCGTCGGACTCGAACACGGCCACGTTGCCGGCTTCCTCTCGCAACTTCCCAACCACTCCGATGTGAAGCTCGTCGGGATTGCCGATGCTGACAGCAGCTTGTGCCAGAAGTATGGCAAGCAGTTCTCGCTCGATGATTCGCTCTTTTACAAGACCGAAGCCAACATGATTGAGCGGACTCACCCAGATGCCGTTCTGGTCTATACGTCCATTGCGGAACATCGTCCAGCAATCGAAGTTGCCGCGCAATACGGCGTCTCGGTGATGGTTGAAAAGCCGCTGACGATTTCGCTCGAAGATGCAAAGGCAATCCGCCGCATCGCCCACGAAAAGAAGATCCACGTCCTTGTGAACTACGAGACCACCTGGTACCCGAGCAATCGCGCTGCCTACGATGAGGTTCGCGAGAATCGCATTGGCGACATTCGCCGCGTTGTCGTTCACGATGGGCATGAAGGCCCAAAAGAGATCAATGTCCAGCCGGAGTTCCTGAAATGGCTCACCGATCCACAAAAGAACGGCGCCGGCGCTCTTTATGACTTTGGCTGCTACGGAGTTGACCTCATGACTTGGCTGATGCACGGCGAGACGCCCGAATCCGTCACCGCTGTCACCAACCAGGACAAGCCTGAGATCTATCCGCACGTCGACGACGATTCGACCATTATTCTCAAGTATCCGCACGCTCAGGCGGTCATCCAGGGATCGTGGAACTGGCCCTTCAGTCGCAAAGATATGGAAGTCTACGGCGCAAATGGATACATCATCACGGTCGCCGCCAACGACGTCCGGATCCGCCACCCGCACGAGTCCGAGGAGCGCAAGGAGACTGCGCCCTCCTTACCCGAGCACGAACGAGACTCATTGTCTTACCTTGCTGCAGTCATGCATGGCCAGATTGTCCCGAAAGGCGATCTCAGCGCACTCGATACGAACGTCATCGTTACCCAAATCCTCGACGCAGCACGCGAATCCGCTCGCACCGGACAGACCGTGAAGTTAACCCGGGTGGGGGACTAGCAGCTTAGGGATGTTCCGTTCCAGTTCAAAGATTCGACACGTGTATATGGACGATCTTCCATGCGCTTCCGAAGCGCTTGAAAATGATCGTCCGCCGGTCGATCTCTTTGTCGCCGAAGAAATGGAACGTCACCAGCGCCACATCGCTGCTCAGGAACTCAATGCGGAGATCCTTCGGTTCGAGGGTCATGTACGGCTGCGCGTTCCGGCCGGATGACTTGCGAATTCTCTCGAAGACGCCCGCCCATGCCTTATCGAATTGTTCCGCAGTCTCAATGCGTCGCGCGTTCGGAGCAGCGGGTGAAACATCGTCGGACCAGTCCCGAAGCAAGCACGAAACGCAGACCAATCCAAGTTATCGAATGCGGTCAGAAAGGTATTGAGAGCAACGCGTTCCCCTGCTTCAGAATTTGACTCGGCGGCAAGGGCAGATCTTGAAGAGTACAAAAGCAGCAGGAATGCCATGACAAGTAGCACTTCTTTATAAGAGCCTTCCTTAGGACGAAGTTTCGCAGATTATGAGGTTGTGAATCAGCTCCGGGTGTTTAATGTCAAAGGTGAGTCGCTGATCTCAACCGGTGCAAACAGCATCCACCCGGACCCCACCGCAATCAGCAACAGGCCAATCCAGCTCTGGAAGCCCACATGCGGCTGCAGCAAAGCAAGGCTCATCAGATTTGCCAGAAGCGGCGCAATCAGAAAACGGGTGGTCATCTGTAAGGCATTCATGCGTTGCATGAGCCAGAACAACAGTGCCAACGCGAGCAGATTTGATACAGCCCAAGCATCGATAGGCATGAAAGAGGTGCCAGAAAGGACTTGAAACAAGCCCGCGACCCCTAGTAACAACGAAGCTGATACGGCAGACACGGCTCCGAGCGTCAGAGGGCAGACATCGTGTCTTTGTACGATTTCAACTCCCAGGCAGTTTGTAGCTGCGACTACCGCAGCAGAAATAATCACCGCAAGCATTGCGAACGCTGAAGCGTACGAGTGGGGCAACTCGACGGGGAAGACAAGGAAGGTTCCAGCAACCGCCACCATGGCAGCCAGGAAGCCTCCGCGAATCTCGTGACTTTCGTCGAATCGTCGAAGGTGCCTCTCGAAGATCACCGCAAAAAGGGGGGTGAGTGAAAAGAGCGCGACACGCGTCGTATCTTCGCTCTGATCCTTGATGAAAGGATTCAGAACAGCAGGGGCAACGAACAGCCCCACCCCCACAGCCAAAGCCTTTCTGAGTTCGTTCCCGGTGGGCCAGCGCTTCTTCAATATTGCTCCAGCAACGCCCGCCAGAACGGCGAATGTTCCGAGAAGAGCTGCCTCATTCCATAGGGGATTCACCTTCAGGCCGGGAGCCGATCCAGGCGCCAGATCGGCCCGCACCCAGCCCATAGCCCATATCAGGCACAGCAGGAGTAACCCCGACGCCGGCAGCCATTTCGGCCGCGTCCCGAGCCCGCCCCTGAGCACTTTGCGCATCTCCCCTAAGCTACAATGGAAGCTGGGCTGGATCTGCGCAGGGAGCGCACATCGCCGACTTTCCAGGTACAGCAAGGAGTTTTCTTTTTATGGCGATTCCCGCCACCCAAATGCGTCCGGGCATGATCATCAAGCACAATGACGTTCTCCACCTCGTCTTCAAAGTGGAGCATCGCACTCCGGGCAACCTGCGCGCTTTTATTCAGGCAAAACTTCGCAATCTTAAGTCCGGGGCTATGTTCGAGCACCGCTTTCGCTCCGGCGACGCTATTGAAAAGGTCGTGGTCGATGAGATTGCCATGGAGTTTCTCTACGCCGATGGCGATGACTACTACTTCATGAATCCGGAGAATTACGAGCAGACGATGCTTAAGGGATCGACCCTTGGCGATGCGGTTGAATATCTGACGCCGAACCTCCAGATACGTGTCAGCTACCACGACGGCAACCCGGTCGGCATCGAGCTGCCCACCTTTGTTGAACTCACCGTCGTCGAGACTGAGCCTGGCCTAAAATCTGCCACGGCCTCATCCGTTACCAAGCCCGCCAAGACCGAGACCGGCCTGGTCGTGCAGGTCCCGCCCTTCATCAACGAAGGCGAGAAGATCCGAGTCGACACCAGCGAGGGCGCATACCTTAGCCGCGCCTAGTCCACTTCTCGATCAAAAACCAAACGCCGGGACCTCAATCCCGGCGTTTGGTTTTTTGAGTTCACTCTTACTCGCATCGCAGCGCGACGGTCGGCTGCACATGCGCGGCTCGCACCGCAGGCACCAGGATCGCGATAACAGATGTTGCCAGCAGGACAAGCGAGACAACCAGGAAGGTGAGCGGATCAGAGCCTCTGGTCCCGTAAAGCAGGCTCGCGGTAAAGCGGCCGATTGCGAGAGAGATGCCGAGGCCGATGGCCAATCCGATGGCGGTCAGCAACAGGCCCTGTCGAAATACCATGCGGACTACTGCGGGTGGTTTGGCGCCAAGGGCTATGCGGATTCCGATCTCGCGTGTCCGACGCCGCACGGAATAGCTCATCAGTCCATATAGCCCGATGGATGCTAGCGTGAGGCCGACTGAGCCGAATATTCCGAGCAGCAAAGCCGAAACTCGAGGCAACAGCAGTGCTTTGTCGAGATGATCATTCATGGTCTCGGAGTTGAAGATCGCCATGTTCGGGTCGAGAGCTGCGATCTGTTCTCGCAATGTCTTCGATGCGTGTTCGGGATCGCCATGTGTCTTTACCAGTACGGTGATTCCGAAGAAGCTGATGGCCCTCTGCGGGGCCGCGTTGAGAAAGAAGTAAACACAATTGACGGCCTGCTCGCCGATCGTACGCAGCTTCGAATTCCGCACAACGCCGATGACAGTGAACTTCGCTTTCTTTTCATCGGTGAACGTCTGACCGATCGGATCCTGGCCGGCAAACAGGTCGGCGGCCATGGCTTCATTGATGATCGCGGTGTGCTCGTTATCGACCTGCGCGTTGAAATCGCGTCCACGCAGCAGGGGAATGCTCATCGTCTCGAAGTAGCGTGCCCCCACGCTGTTGACATTTGCGTTGCTCTTTTTTGCAGCGTGATCCTTGGTCGCGAGGATCTCGAAGTCGTAGTCTGCAGTGCCAATGCTGAGCGGCACCACGCTCATGTAGCTGACGGATCGCACACCAGGCAGTGCCTCGGTCTTGTCGCGAAGCTGCTTCAGGAATTCTGAAGTCTTCTCGTTCGAGTAGTTGTGCAGCTTTGGGTCCACACTCATCAACAGAATCTTGTCCGGCTTGAATCCAATATCGATGGAAGAGGCGTTGCCAAGGCTTCGCAGGAAAAGGCCAGCAGTTGCGAGCAATACCAGCGAGAGCGCGACCTGGACGACAACCAGCGAGTTCCTCAGCCGCGAACGTCCCTCGCGCCCCAGTGCAGGCGAAGAGTCCTTGAGCGATGAGACTAAGTCCGGATTCGATGCGCGCAACGCAGGAACCAGGCCGAAGAGCAGAGCTGTGATGACAGAGAGTCCAAGCGTGAAGGCCGCCACGCGAAGGTCGACATTGAAATCGAAGACGATGGGAAAGGGGAGAGGCAATTTGAAATTCGAGATTGCGCGGGCAGCCACTGCTGCCAGTGCAAATCCAATTGCCGCTCCGGCAAGGGCAAGCAACAGGCATTCGATCATTAGTTGCTGAACGAGTCTCCGCCTCCCCACGCCCATGGCGAGCCGTATCGCGATTTCTTTTTGTCTGCCGGTCGCGCGTGCGAGCAGCAGGTTGGCGACGTTGGCGCAAGCCACAAGCAGCACCAGTCCGACCACGCTCATCAGGACTCCCATCAGCGCGTATGCCGGCGTAATTGAACCTGCAATCAACGCTCCAGCTGATTGAAGCGTGAGGCCCTCATGGTCTTTCTGGTCCTTGCGATACGTATCATCGAGCCGCTTCTTGATGACGTTGACGAGCACCGCGGCTCTGGCGCGGCTTACGCCGGGACGAAGCCTCGCATTCAACATGAGCCAATTGCTGCTGCGGTTGTTACGTCCGCCTGCCATGTCGGTCAGGTCGGGCATCATCTCCTCGGTCATGTTCAGCGGCACCCAGAATTGCGAGATGATGCCGCGATCAAGTCCGTAGAAGCCGGGAGGCGCGACACCTACAACCGTATAGCTATGCCCATTGAGCATCACCTGCTGATTCACAATGCCGGTGTTGCCATTGAACCGCCGCTTCCAGAGCGCATTGCTGAGGACGACGACATGTTCGCTGCCCAGGGTGCGATCGTCTTCCGGAAGAATCGGCCTACCCATAGTCATGGCAATTTGCAGGGCTGGGAAGTAGTTCCCGCTCACGGTTTGGCCCCAGATGCGCTCGGGTGTTCCGCTTCCACCCATGCTGGCAGGAATCAATGGAAAGTGCGCAAGTACGCCGCCTTCGAAAATCTCAGAGGACTGGGCGTTGTAGTCGATGTAATCCGGGTACGAGAATGAGCGCCCTTCGGAGAACATGACCATGGCCTGGGAGTCCTTGACCGGCAGCACGCCCCATAACAGTCCGTTAGCGACACTAAAGACGGTGGCATTCGCGGCGAAAGCAAGTGCGATGGAGATGATGACGATGCAGGAAAAGCCCGGAGCCTTGAGCAGGCTTCGCAGGGCAAAGCGAAGATTCTGTAGCAGAGATTGCATGACGGCCTCGGTTTCAATCTGGCAGCTATGTCATAGAAAACGATGAGTGCAACCAAATGTTCCCCTGAAATCTAGCCGCATCATGCAACCGGCCGATGTGACTGCGCGCATGATCGCGTGTGCGAAAGCTGCGGAGGCCCTAAGGAACGGCCTGTCCAGCCACCGTCATAAGTCGGAAAAAAAGATTTCCCTTGTGCGCTCACCTCCAAGTTGTGTTACAGTCAGTAACACTATGGCGAGTAACACTCACGATCCCGCCGAACTCGGGGAACTGGAACGGGAAGTTCTATCCATCATCTGGCGGTCCGGCTCCATCACCGCCGAGCGTGTTCGAGAAGAGCTCGACCGGCCTCTGAAAGACTCCACGGTCCGCACAGTTCTTCGACGTCTCGAAGAGAAGGGCTACCTGGCACACTCTGTCGAGGACCGCACTTTTATCTACCGTCCTGCCGAATCGCGTCAGAAGGTCGCGGGTCGCGCCGTCAAACGTATTGTTGATTGGTTCTGCGACGGCTCCGTCGAGGCCCTGCTCGTCGGCATGGTCGACTCCAAGGTTCTCGATCGCGCTGAACTTCAGCGCCTCGCCGCACGTATAGCAGAAGCACAAAAGCAAGCGGGTAAGCCGTCCAGGGAGGCCGACAAATGATCTCCTCAATATTGCTGGAAGCTGCTCTTCGTTCTGTCCTGCTGGCCCTTGCGGTATGGGCTGGATTGCGCATCTTCGGCGTCAAAAATGTCCTCGCACAGAAGGCCGCGTGGGGCCTCGTGCTCGTCTCCGCGCTAGGCATGCCCATTCTGCTGCCGTACGCGGCTCATTGGAGCGTGCTGCCCGCCAATGTGCGCGTCGTCATCCCCGACGACCCACAGACTCTCCTCGAAGAGTTGCAGGCACGCATCAAGACATCCCCACAGCCCAAGCCGCTGTCAGAGGTAGCTTCCGTCTCTCCGGATGCATCGGCTGCTGAGGAACTGGTTGAGCCGAAGAGTACCAACGTGTCTGCGAGTCATGAACTATCAACCGAAGCCAATTCTCAGAGTCGGAGCGCTGTTAATTTTGACGATCCTGCACCTGCCGTTCAGCGTGACGCCTTTGCATCCTTAGCATCCGTTCAGCCCTCCGAAACGCCCGTTCCTCGCATTACAGCCAAATCCATTCTGATCGGGGCTTTTTGGCTCTACGCTGCTGTAGCGGGCGTGCTGATCCTTCGCCTCTTCTGCGGTCTCATCGCCGCACTTCGTCTCCTGTACACAGCGAAGCCGATCGCCATCAACGCCCAAATCTCCAACGCAGCTTCTCTGAAGCTTCGCAGCAGCGCGCGGGTTGCGTCCCCGGTCACCATCTGCTCATCGATCGTCCTGCCCGCTGACTACGAGACGTGGAGCAGCGACAAGCTGCGCATTGTCATCGCGCATGAGCGTTCGCATATCCGGCAAGGCGACTTCTATCTGCAGCTGCTCGCCGGAGTCTACGCAGCCGCAGTGTGGTTCAGCCCGCTTGGATGGTGGCTGAAACAGAAGCTCTCTGATCTTGCAGAGGCTATCAGCGACCGTGCCGGACTTGAAGAGGCCTCCGACCGCACCGCCTACGCGCAGATTCTTCTCGAATTCGCGGCTGCACCGCGCCCAACCTTGATAGGAGTAGCTATGGCCCGCAGTGGATCCCTCTCCCGCCGCATCGAACGGCTTCTCAACGATTCTTCGTTCCGCCAGGCGTTCGCCGGAACCCGGCGTGGATTGGCAGCTGTCGCGATCGTTCCCGTCGCACTTTTCGTTGCAACCGCCTTTGTCCGCGTCGAGGCTGCCAGCCAGCAGGCCCAGGCAAAAGATCAAGTCATTCTGCCGAGAACAGGCGTCGTCACGCCGGACATCGCCTTCACGCCTCAGGAGCCGGCGGAGGCCACATCCGTGCCTGAGCCGTCCAGCGATCAGCTCCCGGAGCCAGCAACCGCGCCGGTAGTCGCACCGCAAACTCCAGCTTCACCTGTCGTTCCGCATATCTGCGAGGATTGCGTTCCATCCCATGTTGTCATTCCGCCTCCGCCGGCACAGATAAGTGCTCCCGATGTCGCTCCAATTTCGCCGTCTCACGTCATTGTGTCGCCGCATGTTCTGGTACTTCCCGGCGCTCCAGGTCATTCGATCACGATGATTGCTCCTGCTGCTCCCGGTCACGCACGAGTACTGGCGATACCACAGGTAGCTCCGTTGCCACCACACGCCTCGCTGGCCCTGCTGACTCCGCGTGCTTTCCTGGCAAACGGGAGGGGATTCGCCTTCGTTCAAAACGGACACAGCAAAACTGTCACATTCAACAGCAACAGCGACGGGAAAAAGTCCGGCTACCGCTACTACGTTTCAGACAACGGCGATTCTTATGCCATCGTTAGGGGCAACGGCTCCGATCACATCTCCTTCAATGGCGACATCCACACCAGCGACATCGACAAGGCGCGTCGGCTCGCCAACGGCAAGGACTTCCTATGGTTCCGACATGAACGCAAGGACTACATGATCGACGACCCGGCCACGCTTGCGCGGATCGAAGCCATGTATAAGCCGATGGAAGAACTCGGACGCCAGCAGGAAGAGCTTGGCAAGAAACAGGAAGCCCTGGGCAAGCAGCAGGAAGAGATCGGCCATCAGCAGGAGCATGCCAGCGTCCCCACTCCTGACATGAGCAAAGAGATTGCAGCAATCGAAGAATCCATGGCCAAGCTCAAGGCCAACCAAGGCAAGAACATGACGCAGGAACAGTTCGGCGAGCTCCAGGAGAAGCTTGGAGAACTGCAAGGCCGCCTTGGCGACATCCAGGGAGAAATCGGCGCAAAGCAAGGCGAGTTCGGTGAACGCATGGGCGAGCTCGGAGAGAAGATGGGTGCCCTGGGCGAGCAAATGGGAGCACTTGGTGAGCGACAGGGAAAGATCGCCGAGGATGCAGATGAGAAAGTGAAGTCCATCATCGATCAGAGCGTAAAAGACGGAAAGGCCCGCCCGATTCAGTAGGCAAATTTTCAGCGGGCGGGAGTAGAATCCCGCCCATGATCAACGGTGCACACCTTCTCCTCTGCAGTCGCGATCCCGATGCGGATCGCGCTTTCTTTCGCGACATACTCGGGTTCTCATCCGTCGATGCCGGCGAGGGCTGGCTCATCTTTGCCATGCCGCCTGCGGAGCTGGGCATTCACCCCGGCGATGGCAATTTCGTTGAGCACCACGCCGATCACGAGCTTTCCGGTGCAATCCTCTATCTCATGTGCGACAACCTGGAACAGACGCTTGAGTCGCTGCACAACAAGGGTGTGCAAAGTACGCCGGCTGTGCAGGCGGGTTGGGGAGTTACAACGACTATTCGTCTTCCAGGCGGAGGAGGACTTGGACTTTATCAGCCGAGGCACGCAACCGCGCTTCACCTTAGCTGAGAATGCGTCTGCGGGTTCCGGCCCTCAGACCTGAAGGTGTACCCTGTTCGGGCAGAATCAAAGGAGACCGAACGATGTCCCTTTCACCTCGCCTCGAGGTTGCATCGCAGAACTTCAACACGAACTCAAGCTTTCTGAAGCAGGGCCTGACAGGCTTTACCGATGAGGATTGGCTGAGGCGTCCGAATGACCACACCAATCACATGTTGTGGATTGTTGGCCACCTGATCTGGTCGCGCTCTGCGGTGCTCGCCCGCCTGGGCGATCAGTGGAAGTTGCCATGGATGAAGCTCTACGCCCGGGGAGAAAAGTGTACTGACTGCCCCGACGCTCCAGCACCCAACGAAGTACTCGCTGCATGGGATGAAAGCTGCGTCCGGCTGAATCAGGCAATGCAATCCGCAACCGAAGAGTTGCTAGATACTCCGGCAGCGAAGCCCGGCCCTCCGAGCGCCGACGGCAAGCTAAGCGGGACCATCAACTTCATGGTTCTGCACGAGACTTACCATGTGGGCCAGGCCGCTTACATTCGCTCGTGGCTGGGCAAGCAGAGTGTCATGGGGTAAAGCGCAACCGCTTGGTTGCTTAGTTTGGCGTCTCCGGGGGCTGCCCCACGTCCCGCCGGGTGCCCCAGGTCCGTGTGTTCGGACCTGGGATCGCCAACGTTACCGAGCGCTATCCCAGCTGTACTGGCTTCGCTTCCAACAGAGCCTCGATGGTCTTGAGAGCATCGAGCGTTTTGGCCGAAACCGGCGCATCCACCTGAACGACAGCTAGCGCCTTAACCGGCTTGGAGCCAGATCGCTCGCGTCCCAACGCGAAGTTGGCGATGTTCACACCCTGTTCGCCGAGGATGGTTCCGATCTTTCCAATTACACCCGGCACATCGAGGTTTCGGCAGACCAGCAGGTTCCCCTCGAGCGGCGCTTCAATATCGATGTCGTCGAACTCCAGCAGTCGCGGCTGCTCGCCGTGGATCACCGTTGCTGTCGCGTGGCTCCGTCCGGCGGCCGTGTGCAGTTCGATCCCGAGCAAGGTCGCCGCACCACCGCGATGCGTTTCTTCCTTCTCTTCGTGCACGCGAATCCCGCGTTCCTGAGCGACTGCCAGCGCATTGATCCGGTTCACGTTCTCAGAGCCCTGCAGCAAGCCTTCGATTGCGGCGTTGCGCACGAGATCGGTCTTTGCCTCCGCGAGCGCCCCGCCGTACGTGAAATTGATCCCTTCAATACCGCTCTTGCCGGCCTGCGCGAGGAACGCACCAACCCTGCCCGCCAGATCGATGAATGGAGCCAGCTGTACGTATTCTTCGTGGCTCAGCGAAGGCAGATTCACCGCATTCTGCACCACGCCCAGCTTCAGATATTCACGAACCTGCATTGCTATTTGAACACCCACCGCCTCCTGCGCCTCTGCTGTGGATCCGGCAATATGCGGAGTCAGAATCACATTCTCGAGCGAAGCAAATGGAGAGTCTTTCGGTGGCTCCACGGTAAATACATCCAGCGCAGCCCCGGCAATTTGCCCGGACTTTAGCCCAGCGAGCAGCGCTTCGTCTTCGACCAGTTCGCCACGCGCGCAGTTGATGATTCGTACGCCCTTCTTCATCGTCGCGATCGTCTTTGCATTCACGATGCCGTGGGTCTGCGGCGTCAGCCCGACATGCAGCGTGAGATAGTCGGAACCCGCGAACAACTCGTCGAGTGTCACCAGCCGAATGCCGTTTTCGCGAGCCACCGCCGCCGAAACAAATGGATCGCTGCCAATAATCTCGAGCCCGAATCCTCGCGCGCGTCGCGCAACCTCAAGACCGATTCGTCCGAGTCCGAGAATTCCAAGCGTCTTGCCGCGAAGCTCCATGCCCTGAAGACTCTTCTTCTCCCACTTGCCCGCGTGCATTGTCGCATTCGCGGTGGGAAGCTTTCGCGCCAGGGCAAGCATCAACCCGATCGTCAGCTCTGCAACCGCAACCGCATTCGCGCCCGGCGTATTCATTACAACAATGCCGCGACGCGTTGCCGCTTCTGCATCGATGTTGTCGACGCCCACTCCCGCACGCCCAATCACGCGCAATTTCGGCGCGTGTTCCATCAGCGCGTCATCGGCCTGCACCGCGCTACGCACAACCAGAGCATCTGCATCGGCCAGCGCCACCGGCAATCCGTTCGGCAGCTGATCGTGTGTCAGAACTTCCCATCCGGGTTCAGCCTGGAAAACAGCGAGCGTTGCAGGCGACACTTTTTCCGCGAGAACAATCTTCATCTTTTCTCCCTTGGCCGCTGCAGCGGACCCGGCTTCAAATTCTTCGAAACGGATGTTGTGCTTTTCGCAGAGCAGGTCGAACATGCGCACAACCGCCGCGTGCGGCTTGCCTTCGCCCCGCTCGTACTTAGTGATTGAATTTGGATGCACTCCCAGCAGCTCAGCCATCTGGTAAGAGAAGAGGTCGAGCTGCCGGCGCGCAATTACAAGTTTTTCGCCAAAAGAGAGTTCGGGCATGATGGATTCCTTCTGAAAGCGAATTCTGTTAAGAGGCGGAGTTAGCGCCGTTCGGCGTTAGCGGAGTTAGGCAGGAGCTTTGAATTGCAGACATCGCCTACTGCGCGAAGTGCTCTAACCCCGCTCACACGCGCGAAGCGCGGCTAACCCCGCTAACTCCGCTGCCTCTCCGCGAACACTTTCTGCGCCGCAGCCACTGCCTGGCCAAACTCCACCTTCAGCCCGAGCGTGTCTTTTGCGATGTGTTCCATTGCTCCCAAAAATGCGATCGTGTCGAGGTAATCGAAGAAACCGAGGTGCGCGACGCGGAAGATTTTCCCCTGCATCTCGCCCTGTCCGTTTGCCGTCACGAGTGAGAACTTCACCTTCAGCGCTTTCACCACCGTCCCGGAGTCCATCCCTTCGGGAACTGCCACCGCTGTTGCCGCTGCTGCTGGTGCACTGGGAGCGAAAAGTTTGAAGCCAAGCGAGACCAGCCCGGCCCGTGTCGCCTCCGCGTTCACGATGGCGTTGTTTACGAGCGCTTCGCGTCCCTTCTCGAGATCGCCGCCCGCCTGTCCGGCGATGTAGTCCAGAGCCGCTCCAAGTCCGGCAACTAATGCCACTGCCGGCGTGTACGCGCTCTCGCCCTTCACCGCGTTTTTCCGCTCCTTGCGCAAGTCAAAGTAGTAGCGCGGGCTCTTCGACTTCTCCATTGCCGCCCACGCCTTCTCGCTCACGCTGAGGTAAGCCAGCCCTGGAGGAATCATCACGGCCTTTTGCGACCCGCCGATCAGGATATCGATCCCCCAGCCGTCTACATCGAAGTGCGTGGTGCCCAACCCGGTGATTCCGTCGACCACCAGGATCGTCTCAGGCGCGACTTCCTTGATGAGCTTTGCGATCGCTTCCACATCATGCCTGGCGGCCGTCGAAGTCTCCGTCGACTGCATGTACACCACGCGGTGCTCCGGCTTCAGAGCAGCTCGAATCTGTGCCAGCTCAAACGTCTCTCCGTATGGAGCAGACACCACATCAGGCTCGCAGCCGAACGCTTTCGCCAGACCCGTCCAGCGCTCGCCGAACTTGCCGGCGGTCAGCACCAGAACCTTGTCGCCCGGCGAGGTCAGGTTTGAAACCGAGGCCTCCATCGCGCCCGTCCCAGAACTCGACAGCAGCAGCACATCGTTCTTTGTGCCGACAAATACCTTGAGCTGGGCCATAACCTTTTGGAATAGCGCTCGGAACTCCGGTGTCCGGTGGTGCATGTCGGCTGCGGCCATTGCAAACTGTGCCGCTGGAAGAAGCGGTGTCGGACCTGGGGTATAAAGACGAGTCTTTCGAATCATGTACTTAGCCTCCGAATGGCATTCTGTGGCGCAGACTTACGGGCGGAATTTCAGTCGTACTAAGAAATCACATAATACACCATGTTGTGATTTATGTGAAACGCTAGGCTGTGCAAAGATTATGGGATCGCGCCTTCACTCTCTAGGGTTCCAACCGGTCTCTGAGATGATGTTGCACGTGAATCGAACCGCCATCTTCTCGTCGACATGCTGTCTATTTCTCGCAACCTGCATAACCTATAGCGAAATGTGTTTCTCATCCTCTATTCCGCCCTGGGTTGTGAGCAATGAGAGTGTGACGCTGCTTATACGTGAAGGACCGGTGGGCGGAACAGTCACCACCCTTACGGGTTCCGACAGTTTCAATTTTCACAATGTCGCAACTGAGACCCTGCCGTCGCGGGTAGAAATCAACGGCAAGAGTCTTCCTTTGCGCTGGCATTTGAGCTCAAAGCCCTCCGGAGGAAATCGGCGGGTGGTTTTCGTTTATGAAACAGACACACCCCATCTCCGCCTCTCATGGGAATGGCAGGTTCGAGCCGATCACGGGCCAGCAGAGCACCGCATCACCATCCAGAACCTCGGCGACGATGAGGTTTGGCTTCCCATGGTCGACTCTCTTCATCTGGAAATCCCTCAACACCCGGGACAAAAACTTCGCCACTTTTATGTCGAGAAGGGCGCCGACACACCTTCGCCTGCGGGTACTCACCAGGCGGACATCGCCGACGGCTACTCCTGGACCGGCAAGTCCTCCACCTACGCATTTCCGCAGAAAGGCGAGGCCCGCGAGATTATTCCCGCCGAGTTCGTCTTCAATGCAGACGGGGCACAATCGGGCTGGTTCGCCGGCATCGAGTTCAGCGGCCGCACGCGCGTTTCTCTTCAGCGCTCCGGCAACAACATCAATACAGTTCTCGGCCTCAATCCTCAGCCCGGTCCCTTCCGAACCCGTCTTGCGCCCGGCGAAACATTCGAAACACCTACCGTGTTTCTCGGCGCATTCACCGGCGGCCCAGACGGCGCTGCCAATCAACTCCACACCTGGGTCCGCAACGTTCTCGGCAATCCAGCCACGTGGCGCGATCCGCAATATCCGCTGACCGTTAACAACAGCTGGGGCGGAGGCATGCAGGTTGACGAAGGCATCGCTCTCCGCATGATTGGAGACGCAAAGCAACTTGGTCTTGAGATGTTTCATGTCGATGCCGGATGGTTCCGTGGCGTGGGTGACTGGTACCCCAATCTGCAGAAATTTCCGCATGGCCTTACGCTCATCGCCGACGCGGCGCATAAGCAGGGTCTGCGTTTTGGTCTCTGGGTCGACTGGACTCAGGCCGCGCTCAGCACCAATCCCGGCGCTCTCAATGTTCGCGATCCCAAGGTTCGCGACTGGCTCGTCTCTGAACTCCCGCCTGACTGGAAACCGGAAGAGTTCAAAGGCGAAACCGTCGACCTCGGAGTTCCGGCAGCCCACGACTATCTAGAAAAAGAGGTCGATCGGATCATCACCGACAACCACCTCGACATGCTGGAACACGATGGGTATCTCGTAGCGCAGGGATGTATCCAGAAAGATCATCCCCATGCGCCGCCAAATCAAAGCACCACGAAAATAACGCACGACTCCGGTTTCGACTTTGTCATAGCTGACAACTCAACCGACGTCAGCTATCACGCAGTTCGCGCCTACTACGACATACACACGAAGATGCGCCGCGAACACCCCGGCCTCATCTTCGAGGTCTGCAACGACGGCGGCCGTATGGTCGACTTCGGTTCTGCCGCGCATGCCGACTATTTCTCCATCACGGATACCTACGACCCGCTTTCGAACCGCCGTGCCTTTTACGACACCAGCTACATGCTCCCGCCCGCCATGCTTGAGAGCTATGTCGAGAAGTGGCCAGCACCCCGGATCGAGAACTTTCTGTACATGCTGCGTAGCGGAATGATGGGCTGGGTCAGCATCATGATCGACACCACTACCTGGACACCCCAGCAACACAAGGCCGCCAAAGACGCCATTAGCATTTACAAAGAAAAGCTCCGACCGCTGATCCGCGATGCCCAGCTCTATCACGTTTCGGATCGTCCCGACGGTGTGCACTGGGACGGCATGGAATATTTCGAACCTGCCCGGCGCGAAGGAGTGCTGTTCGCTTTCCGCGGGACCATCGATATCGAAAGCACCCATTCTTTCGTTCTCACAGGCCTGGACTCGACAAAGCGTTATCACCTCCACTTCAACGACGGTTCCTCACCCGATCGGACTGCCACGGGCAGGGAACTGATGACTCGTGGAGCCTCGGTCCATCTTGCCGACCCGCTCAGCTCCGAGCTCGTCTTCATTGACGAAGCGAAGTGATCGGCGCAAATCTGCTCATTTAAAATCGACATGTGAGGAAGGGAACACCATGAGTGAAGCAGGCGCACTGGAAGCGCAGATCAGCCAGCAGGTCATTACCGCGATGAAGCTCCACGACGCCGAGCGCGTTGGCACGCTCCGCCTCATCAAGACCGCGCTCAAAAACAAATCCATCGACAAGCGCGCCCCACTCGATGCTGCCGAAGAGCAGCAGACGCTCGCAACAATGATCAAGCAGCGCCGCGATTCCATCGACGCCTTCACCAAGGGCAACCGGCCTGAGCTCGCTGCGAAGGAAGCTGCGGAGATCGTCGTCATCGAAGAGTTCCTGCCGAAGGCTCTTGACGAAGCCGGACTGCGCGCTCTGGTGGCTGAGGTCATCGCCGAACACGCCAATGCAACGGGCAAGGCTCCCACGCCAAAAGAAATGGGCCCGGTCATCAAAGCTGTGCAGTCTCGCTTACAGCAGGCCGGAGTCCGCGCCGAGGGCCGCCTGGTCAGCGAAGCAGTCAAGCAGGCCCTGGCCCAGTAGCGCGCGGAAAGGGCCGCTCAGCGTTCTCGATCGAGAGTTCCCATCTCTATCAGAGCTTTTGGCATCTTCATACTGGACCGGTCATGAACCTTTCCCGTCATGCTGTCTCCGTCGTCCTTCTGATTACCAGCTTTTGCGCGGCGGATCGGACCTGGGCGCAGGGGCCACCATTTCAGGTCGACGATCCCGTTCCAGTCGATTTCAAGCACTACGAGTTCTACGTCTTCGGGGCAACCGACGGCACCCCCATCGAGACCGACTACTCCGGTCCCGCCTTCGAGTTCAACTGGGGCGCGATCCCGCGCGTTCAACTGCATACGGTCTTGCCCTTCGGCGGCATCCACCCAGCCGAAGATCCATCGGCAGCCGGTCTCCTCGACATGGAATTTGGCGCGAAGGTTGCCATCGTCAAAGAGTCAAAGCACATCCCCCAGATCGGCACCTTTACCATGTTCGAGGTTCCCACTGGCAATTCTGGCAAAGGCCTTGGCGTTGGCGAGGTCTGGTACAAGCTTCCGCTTTGGATGCAGAAGAATGCCGGCAAATGGCTCTTCGATGGAGGCGCCGGTGAAGTCGTTGTGCCGCAGACAGGCTTCCACGACTTTCCCTATGGCGGATTCCTCGTGAAGCGTGAGGTGAACAAGAAGATCGACCTCGCGGCCGAGATCTTCTCGCACGGAGGCGAGGGACCGTTGCCCCCTCAGCGGCATTCCTCCACCATGCTCGACGCCGGCGGATACTGGCACCTCAAAGGCGAGGAGACGATGCAGCTTCTTTTTGCTTACGGCCACTCGATCGCCGGCCAGACTGAGAACTACGCCTACCTCGGTCTCTACTGGACATGGGGTAAAGACGACAAAGCCGGCGGCGATCAGGACAAGGACAAAGACAAGAAGGCAATGCTAAACAAAGCTATGTATTCAGGCCGGCTTTCTGATCTGCGAGCTGAGGTTGTCCACTCGGCGCGCCCAGAGTACCCTTGCAGCCATGAACTGGCGCCGCGGATTGCTGCTGGCAGGAATCAACTTGGCGATTGCGGTGCCTGGTCTGGTTCAGGAGTCAGTGCAATTCTGGCAGCAGACGGGTCGCCATTCCCCGCCAACTAGTCGAATTGAATATGTGATGTTCCAAGAAGAGGGTCCAATTTCACTAGATCCCTGCAACTGGTTCGATCTCGGCCATTCACGTTGGATAGAGGTCGGGGGATTAGTGAATTTGCCGATAGTGTTGATGACGGACTGGCATGATCCGTGCCTGACTCGAACACGCCTCGGGAGACTAGTTGTGCGGGTAGTTGGAACGAGAAATCATCCTGCCGAGGTCATCGATTCCGCCTGCCTCGTGATGCTTTTGTGCATCCAGTGGCTGCTGGTAGGAGGATTCCCGCTTGTCCATCCAAGCGGTGGTGGCTCGAGCCGGGAGCGTTCATTACACTGTCTGGCTCAACCGCAGCAGCGCTCGCGGTCGTTCCGATTTCGGATCACTTAGCAAGAATACCGGCGGTATTCGCAGGCCTCGCGTGGCTCTGGTACTTCGCTCTCCTCCTCGGGAAACCTGTCCACATCGCCTGGCAATCAACCCTCTACGGTATCCGGCGTCTAAGTAACTGAAAGTGTGCTTTGAACCCATGACACCAAATCAACCCATATCCCGCTTGGCCCTTCCGGCTCTGCTTTTCGCCGCATTCTCTGCGCTGCTTCCCGCGCAGGATCAAAGCCCCGCACCCGCAGCCAAATCCGAAGACAAACCCACTCACACCCTTCGAACGCCCGGTCGCGAAATGCGGCTCGCGGTCACGGTCCGCGACAAGAAGGGCGCCCTCGTCCCTACCGTCGACAAAAGTGACTTCACCCTCACCGAAGACGGCCGCTCTCAGATTATCCAGACCCTCGCACGCGATGCGAACGACCCATGGAAGCTCGGCCTTCTCATTGAAACAGCTCATCCTATCGGTGCTGCGCTTGAAAACGTCCGTAAGGCGGGTGGGCAGTTTGTCGACACCATGCTTCCGGCAGAAGCAGCCGGCGGCAGCGGCAATCAGCTCTTTCTCATCCACTTCGATCGCCAGGTTGAACTCTCTGAGGATTTCACTACTTCCCGAGACAAGCTGCACAGAGAATTGGACGACCTGAGCGCGTCACACGAGCGCCGCGACGACACCGAGGGTCCCGAAACTACAGGCGATGACCGTCAGCGGCCAAGTCGGAACAGGAACGCCAGCCAGCTCTACGACGCTATTTTCCTGGCCTGCGATGAGCTTATGAAGAATCAGCAGGGCCGCAAAGCCATCGTTGTCTTCTCTGACGGGGTCGACAACGGAAGCAAGGACACGCTCAACGACGCCGTCGACGCCGCAGACCGTGCCAATGTTGCCATCTACACCGTCTACACGCGCGGCCAGCAGGAGCAGGAGAATAACGGCTTCACACGCAACCGCCGTGGCGGCCTTGGCTATCCCGGGGGTGGCGGCGGTTATCCCGGAGGGGGAGGGGGGTATCCAGGCGGAGGAGGCCAGCGGCGCGAGTCCAAGCCGATCGTTGACGGCAAGAAGATCATGGAAGAGATCGCTCGCCGAACCGGCGGACATGGATACGAGGCGAAGAAGCGCGACGACATAGAACCGATCTACAAGCTCATCTCAGAAGAGCTGCAGGGCCAGTATGTCCTCACCTACACGCCCGACAAGCCTGACACCGACGGAGGTTTCCACAAAGTGGCAGTGAAGGCAAGCAAGGGCGATCTTCAAGTCACGTCTCGCGAGGGCTACTATGCACCGGGCGGCGATTCGAGATAGCTGCTCGCTGAATAGCGGATCACTGATCGGCTGATGCGGCCGCAATCGCGGGTTCCTCAGCCGGATCTGCATGCACCTCGTCTGTCACCACCGAGAAGTGCTTCAAATTCGCTTCGCCAAAAGACGTTGTGATCGCCACGTCCGACGCGTCACGGCCCACCGCCATCAGCACGCGACCGATTCTCGGCGTATTGTGCCTGGCGTCCATTGTCCACCAGCGGTCTTCTAGGTAGACCTCGAACCACGCGCTGAAATCCATCGGCCCGCCGTACGGCACGCCGATATCGCCGAGATATCCCGTTGCATACCGTGCCGGGATGTTCATGGCGCGACAGAACGTGATGGCCAGATGCTGGAAGTCGCGGCACACGCCGATGCGCTCCGTGTAGACATCGAGCGCCGACTTCGTTGGTCTTGCGTGCGGATAGCTGAAGCGAACCTTAGCGTTCACCCAGTCGCAGATAGCCTGGACTCGTGCCCATCCCGGGCTCACATGTCCGAACAGGTCGAATGCGATACTCGAGAACCGGTCCACCTCACAATAGCGGCTGTTTAGCAGGTAGGAAAGATACTCATTCGGCACATCTCCCACCGGCACTTCACGGGCATGCTCATTTACCTCGTCCGGCAATCCGGAGTCAGCGATCAGAGTCGAGTTGACCAACCGGATCAGCCCGGGTTGCGCCACAAATCGCGTGCATCGGTTCCCAAACCCGTCGATATACTCCGTCGCGTCAGAGGCAGGGTCAATCGCGATAACATCCGGCTTCCTCAGGTCCGGCTCGCGAGAAGGGTGAACGTGGAGGAGCGCCACCATCGGCGTGATGGCAGGAATATCAAACTGTATGTCATAGCCGAGCCGAATCAACATTGCATTTTCTTAGATGCAAGTTGAAGGATTTTCCTGAAATGGCAGGCGGAATTACTCGCGACTGCGAAGAACCTGCCGCTATCTGGCTGCAAACAACACAGCTACCTCGGATGGAGCACCGTCTCCATCAATTTGGTCGAAACACTGCGCTCCGCGTAAGTCCATGGGAAATGAAAAGGGCGCCCGCATTGCGGACGCCCTTCCATCACTGGCCTTGTTGCGTTTACTTGTTGGTGTGCGAAGTGCCTGTCGCCTCTTCCACAGCAGCCTGCGCCGCGGCAAGACGCGCCGTGAGCAAGCGGAATGGTGAGCAGGAGACGTAGTTCAGCCCGATCTTGTGGCAGAACTTCACCGACTCGGGATCGCCGCCGTGTTCGCCGCAGATACCAACCTTGAGGGTCGCGCGGGTGTTGCGTCCCTTCGCTGTTGCCGTCTTCACCAGCGAACCCACGCCATTCTGGTCCAGAGTGGCGAACGGATCGTGCTTGAAGATGCCGGCCTTCAGGTAAGCAGGCAGGAAGTTGTTGATGTCGTCTCTCGAAATTCCATAGGTGGTCTGCGTCAGGTCGTTGGTTCCGAAGCTGAAGAACTCAGCTTCTTCCGCAATCTGATCGGCCGTAAGCGCAGCGCGCGGCAGCTCGATCATCGTGCCGACCATGTAGTCCACCTTGGTCTTCTTTTCCTTGAAGACTTCATCCGCAACGCGCCGGACGATCGATGCCTGGTTACGCATCTCCTCGATGGAGCCGATCAGTGGAATCATGATCTCGACGTGCGGATCGCCGCCCTTCGACTTCACCTGGACAGCGGCTTCCAGAATCGCGCGAGCCTGCATCTCCGTGATCTCGGGGAACGTGATGCCAAGGCGGCATCCACGCAGTCCGAGCATGGGATTCATCTCGTGCAGCTCTTCGACGCGCGCCAGCAGCGTGCGCAGTTCTTTCAGCTTCGGCGACTTTGGCTTCGTCTCCTCGAGGCGCGCGATTTGGACCAGCAATTCTTCGCGCTTCGGCAGGAACTCGTGCAGCGGCGGATCCAACAGGCGGATCGTAACCGGCAGAGCTTCCATCGCCTTGAACAAGCCAACAAAGTCAGCCCGCTGCATGGGAAGAAGCTTCTTCAACGCATCGCGGCGATCCTTCTCGTTTGTCGAGAGAATCATCGTCCGCATGTGGCCGATGCGGTCTTCTGCAAAGAACATGTGCTCAGTGCGGCAGAGTCCGATACCCTCTGCGCCGAACATCCGTGCCTGCTTGGCGTCGCGAGGAATATCAGCGTTGGCACGAACCTTCAGCTTTCGCGAAGGATCGACCCAACTCATGAACTTCACCAGATCTGGATCATCCGGCTGTGCGGGCAGAGTCTTCAGCTGACCTGCGATTACGCGTCCGGTTGTGCCGTCCAGCGAGATCCAGTCGCCCGCCTTGAAGGTGCGACCCTTCACGCGGAGTTCTTTCTTCGCTTCGTCCACCGTGCAATCGCCTGCGCCGGCTACGCAGCACTTGCCCATGCCGCGCGTCACAACTGCCGCGTGGGAGGTCATGCCGCCGCGCGACGTCAGAATGCCGGATGCCACTTCCATGCCGGCGATGTCTTCCGGAGTCGTCTCACCGCGAACCAGGATGATCGTCTTGTAGTCGCCCTTCTGGTGATGCTTCACCGCATCCTCGGCGGTGAAGACGATCTGGCCAACAGCTGCGCCAGGCGATGCCGGCAGACCCGTCGCAAGCACTTCGATCTTCTCGCCCTTCTCAACAAGGCGCGGAACGAGGAAGTCATACAGCTGGTTCGGCTCTACGCGGAAGATCGCCTCTTCCTGCGTGATCAGGCCTTCGCGCACCATGTCGATGGCAACGCGAACAGCCGCGAGGCCGGTCCGCTTGCCGTTGCGCGTCTGCAGCATGTAGAGCTTGCCATCCTGGATGGTGAACTCAAAATCCTGCATGTCGCGATAGTGCTTTTCCATCTTCCAGGTGATCGCCTTCAGGTGGTCATAAACCTTGGGCATCGCCTTCTCGAGCTCGCTGATCGGCATCGGGGTGCGAACGCCCGAAACGACGTCCTCGCCCTGCGCATTCATCAGGTACTCGCCGAAGAAGACATGCTCGCCCGTTGCAGGGTTGCGCGTGAAGCCCACGCCCGTTCCCGAGTTCTCGCCCAGGTTGCCGAAGACCATGGCCTGCACGTTGACTGCGGTGCCCAGCCAGTCGTCGATGTGGTTGATGCGGCGATAGGTCTTGGCGCGCTCGTTCTGCCAGCTCCGGAACACGGCGTCGCGCGCAGCGGAGAGCTGCTCGAGAGGCTTCTGCGGGAAGTCCTTGCCAGTTTCTTTCTTCACCAGCTTTTTGTACTCGCTGATGATGTCCTTCAGGGCGGCTGGGGTCAGATCGTAGTCGAACTTGACCTTCTGCTTCGTCTTCACGCCGTCGAAGATATGCTCGAACTTCTTTTTCGGAACGTCGAGCACGACGTCGCCGAACATCTGAATCAGGCGGCGATAGGAGTCATAGGCGAACCGCGGATTGCCAGTAAGTTTCGCAAGCGATTCCACAGCCTTGTCATTGAGGCCGAGGTTCAGAATCGTGTCCATCATGCCGGGCATGGAGAACTTCGCGCCGGAGCGGACCGAGACCAGCAGCGGATTGTCGCCCTGGCCGAGCTTCTGCCCTTGCAGTTGCTCGAGCTTCTCGAGCGCCGCCAGCATCTCTGTGTCGACCTGCTTGCTGACCTGCCCCGCACGCATGTATTCACGGCAGGCTTCGGTCTGAATTGTGAATCCAGGAGGCACGGGCAGTCCGGCGAGCGTCATCTCGGCCAGGCCTGCGCCTTTGCCGCCAAGAACGTCCTTCATCTTGCCGTGGCCATCAGCCCTTCCGTCGCCGAACGAGTACACATACTTGGTTGTGGTTGAGGTTGAGCCCGCCGCGGCGGACTGCTGATCCACTACGCCCTGCGTCATGGAATTAAAGCCTCCGGTGTTGATTTCATCGCGAATAGCCGCAAAGAACGATGCCCAGATTTCGCTGGGGCTTACCCCCTTGGCGGGCAGAACGAAAGTCTGGCTTCAGAGCCTTTAAGAGCTGATTTGACCAGGTGCGAACGCTCATCCCGGCACAGGGCTGTGCCTTTTCGGCTATTCCTTATCGCAAGTAGAAATAGCGCGGCAAGTATACACTTCGATGTGCCACTCATCACAGACCCTTAACGTGCAATTGGACTTACGCGCGCTTTCAAGACCAGATTTTACGCGGCTCATCGCAGGTGCATATCACCAAAGGAGATGCGAGGTCCCTGATTGCAGCGACAGAATCAGTCAATGATCTGACAGGAATGGGAAAGCGCCAGTCGCCCCTGGGGCTGTACCTTCTCGTTGAGGCACAAAAATGAGACACCAGCTCCTCCTCGCCTTCGCGATCGCAATCGTCTCGGGCACTACTCTCTTTGCGCAGTCTGACAGGGAGCAGCTCATTGGCACCTGGCATCTGGTCTCCATCGACGCTCCCGGAAGCGACGGCAAGCTGAATCGCGTCACCGGGTGCAAAGGGCAGCTTATTTACACCCGCGATGGGCATATGTCGGTGCAGCTGATGTATCCGCCTTCGCAGTCCTCGCTGACCAACGACTATGTGTTCAATGGATATGAAGCTTCTTATGGAACCTACGACGTTGACGAGGCCGCGCACACGGTCACGCACCACGTGCAGGCATCCGTTACTCGCGGGCTGGTGGGCAAGAGTCTCGCCCGCTCGTTTCAAATCTCGAATGGAGACTTGATCATCAACTCAGTCCGCGCCGATGAACACTGGTCCGTCACCTGGCGTCATGACTAACGAAGTCATTGCTTAAGGATTGGCTTTGGCGTTCGCTTTGCATGCATCGATGCAATCTCCTTCTGCAATTCGCTTCGCAGATCAAACTCGGCCTTCGCGTCTGACCGGTCGACGACGTTCCACACTCGCCAGGCTCCCTTTTCAAGTTGAAGCGTGATCATCAGCGACCTTCTGTCCTGCGGCTTTGCATTCTTAGATAGCGCAAACGAGACCGACGCTTCGACTCGGTCAGCTTTGGGCTCGCGGACATCGATCTTCAGGTTGAAGATCCCGTCCCAATCCTGGCAGCTGCATAACGGATCACCATCGAGCACGCCGACTTCGCCGGGGCCCACGGCTCGAGAATCCTCCCGCAACAGGGCAATCAGAGACGAATGCAGATAGCGTCTCGCTTGCGGACGCGCGATCTCAACTCCGGGATCGTTCTTGTAATAACGGGAATAGACCGACTGGAGGAACGTTTTCGCAGATGCAGCATCCTGCGCATGTGTCGAAAACGCGGGCAAGATGGCACATGCGAACAGAACAGATTTGAGTAGTAGGGAAGAGCGCATCGGTTTCTCTCGTCCTTGGTTTTGGGATCGAGATGATTTTACGTTGCGCTTCGAGGCGGAGGAGGGTTCGGCAGGGGACGGCGATGCTCAGCCGCGTCAGGTTTTACGCGGCCGGCATCTCGTAGCAGTTTGCACCCTCGGGGCAGGGCACCATGTCCACAGCAACTTCGTGCGAGATCAGGATGCGATCGAGCCCTACTATCTCCAGAATCTCGGCAACGCGCGCCGATGCATTCACGATCGCGAACTCGTGTCCTGCGGCATGCGCGGCGCCGTAGAGCGAGATCAGCGAGGAGATTCCCGCTGCATCGATGCGTTCGATCTGTCGCATGTCGAGTGTCACGGAGTTCTGACGCACGACTGGTTCCAGTTCTTTCAGCAGGCGCTGTTCCTGGCCGCGCACCAGCTCGTGCAGATTGCCGGGCACTGTGACCTGCGGTTCAACTACGGATTGATAATTGCGAGTCATAAAGTCACTACCTCCTTCGATATGCCGATCTGCGGCACTCTCAGGAAAAGCCGACGGAAACGGAGGAGTCAGCTTCTCTTGTTTCCTTTCATTGCACCTTGCCAGCCAAAGATCGCCAAATCAATCTGCTGAAACTACACAGGATAGAGGCGCCCTGGATGCCGGCTTTCTGCGCTGAGTGTTCGATTACCCTGTTTCACGTTCACAATCGAACAGTCTCATTGGAAGGTCCGGAGTGTGCTGCTCTGCTGTCCGGATCGTCCTGCATATCACTACGCAGGTGGCATGTAGAGAAGTTCCATATATTTGATTCAGCAGGTGCATGGTTGGATTCCGAATCTCCATCTCTCACGGGAGACGCAGCTTACGAGCTTGCGCAATGCTGCGGTTTCACGAACGCAGGGCTGGTCGCGCTGCCGCATGTCGATGAGTCTCGCGATGCGAGCCGTTTCACATCGTGGGTTCGATCCGGGCGAGCTGGAAGTATGCGTTATCTTGAGCGCGCAGATGAGAATGAGGAACTCGTACGCGCGCGTGTTGCTGTTCCGTTTCCGTGGGCTCGATCGGCGATTGTGTGCTTCGCGAACTACAAGTCAGCGCATCCACTCTCGATTGAAGAGCACGACAAGCGGAGTGGATGGATTGCGCGCTATGCCTGGTCATCGCGAGTTGATGAGAAGGGTGAGCGTCGTCCGAGCGATTATCACAAGGTTCTGTTGAAGCGACTGAAGTCGCTCGATGCAAGACTCCGAGAGCGCTTCGGCGAATTTGAATCGCGCGCTTACGTGGATACCGGGCCTGTCGTCGAACGTTCGCTTGCGGTTGCCGCGGGGCTTGGCTGGACGGGCAAGAACACGTGCCTGATTCATCCCAAGCTTGGTTCGTTCGGATTTCTGTCTGTGCTGCTGACGTCTCTCGACGTTGCGACGAAGGACAGCCCGGCGCAACTGGTGAGGGATCATTGCGGGACATGCACGCGCTGTCTCGATGCCTGTCCTACGGGCGCGCTCACCGCGCCATACGAGATGGACGCGACGAAATGCATCTCCTATCTCACTATCGAGCACAAGGGGGAGATTGCTCCTGAGCTGATGCCGGGCATGGGTCGGCAGATCTTTGGCTGCGACATTTGCCAGGATGTCTGTCCGTGGAATCGCAAGTCTCCGATCAGCAGCGACCCGGAGTTGGAGCCGCGCGAGGAATTGGTGAACCCTTCCCTGGATTGGCTCAGTTCGCTGGATGAGCAGCAGTGGGAGCGTTTGTTTAACGGCTCGCCAGTCCGGCGCGCCGGCTACCTTGGATTTAAGCGCAACCTTGCGGTTGCGATTGCAAACAGCGGAGACGAAGGAACAGGGAACTAGGGACCTAGGGAACAAGGGGACTGGGGGCCGGTTTCCAGGCAGGGACCAGGTCTGTTGTGTGGTGATGTCAGGTTGGTTGGCGATGAATTGGTGTCTTTATCTGGCTGGTTGTCGGGCCGGAGTTGGGCTGTTCCGACAGGCCAGTGTTGTTCTCTCTGAGTTTTTATTTTTCCCCTGTTTTTGGTAGTTAATACATGGCGAAGAGGTTAAGTGTGGATGTATGGGATCTGTGGAGTGCGGTTGAGTTTTGAGTCGTTATGAATCGTCCCTCAGCGGCTAAAGCTGCGCTCATTTCTGTCGGATCTGGGCGGCACGACTGAAGTCGTGCCCTTTCAAAACAGACTCTCAGCTTCTGGCTGATTGGCTTGCGGCAATTTCGCGGCTTTGGGCGAGGATTTCTTTCACCATGCGGGCGGTATCCGGATCGAGGTCGGAGCCGGGCTCGGGATATCGGC
>JAFDVQ010000002.1 GCA_018268915.1 Acidobacteriota bacterium | reverse complement strand
TTCGGGTTGTGCTTCGACAATACCTTCGTGATCGCCGCCGTCAACGTCGTCTTGCCGTGATCAATGTGACCAATCGTCCCCACGTTCACGTGCGGCTTCGAACGATCAAACTTTTCCTTCGCCATAAGAAATCCAAATCCCTTTCAGTGGCTTGTACTTCCAGTTGCTCCCAGGGGCGCCGGCATTCCGGCTCCAGCCCCAAACCAGTTGTCAGTTTTCAGTCGTCAGTTCTCAGTTACTTCTTATGCCATCAGCTTCGATTTCCACGGTCGAACTGATCTCTGATCTCTGACCCCTGATCCCTGCCCTACTTCCCTTGCGCACGGCCGATGATCTCATCGGCGATCATGCGCGGCGCCTCTTCGTAGCGCGCAAACTGCATCGAGTACGAGGCGCGGCCCTGTGTCGACGAACGAATGTCGTTCACGTAGCCAAACATCTCCTTCAGCGGAACGATCGCCTTGATCACCTGCGATCCCGCCGCGTGCTCCATTCCTTCTATTCGTCCGCGGCGCGAGTTGATGTCGCCGATGATCGTGCCCATGAATTCCTCAGGCACCGTCACTTCAACCGCCATCACCGGCTCCAGGAGCACCGGACTTGCTTTCCGCGCTGCTTCCTTGAAGGCGATCGAACCGGCGAACTTAAACGCCATTTCGTTCGAGTCGACATCGTGATAGCTGCCGTCGAACAGCGTCACCTTAATATCGACCATCTGGAAGCCGGCGAGAATACCAAGTTCCATCGCGCCCTGAACTCCCTGATCGATTGGCTTGATGTATTCCTTTGGAACCACACCACCCTTGATGTCGTTGACGAACTCGTAGCCTTTGCCCGCCTCGTTCGGCTCGACGCGCAATTTGCAATGCCCGTAGTTGCCCGAACCGCCTGTCTGACGGATGTATTTGCCTTCAGCCTCAGCATGCTTGCGAATCGTCTCGCGGAACGCAACCTTCGGCTCGCCCACATTCGCCTCGACCTTGTGCTCGCGCTTCATGCGGTCGACAAGAATTTCGAGGTGAAGTTCACCCATACCGCTGATGATCGTCTGGCCCGAATCTTCGTCGGTCCGAACCTTGAACGTCGGATCCTCATCGGCAAGACGCGAAAGCGCAATGCCCATCTTCTCCTGGTCAGCCTTTGTCTTCGGTTCGATCGCGACCGAGATGACCGGCTCGGGGAATGTGATGGCGCCGAGCGCAATGGCATGATTCGGGTCGCAAAGTGTATCGCCCGTCTTCAGATCCTTCAGTCCAACGCACGCGCAGATGTCGCCGGCGTAGATCTCGGTGATGTCTTCACGCTTGTTGGCGTGCATCTTCACGAGACGACCCACGCGCTCCGTCTTGCCGGTGCGCGGATTCTCAACCGTGTCGCCCGTCTTCAACGAACCCGAATAGATGCGAATGAACGACAGCTTGCCGAACGGATCGTTGATCAGCTTGAAGACCAGAGCCGACAGCGGCTCACCATCTTCTGCCTTGCGGGTCAGCTTCTGATCCGGATGCGAAGGATCGATACCTTCCACCGCAGGCTTGTCGAGCGGGCTGGGCAGGTAATCGACAACCGCGTCAAGCAGCGTCTGAACGCCCTTATTCTTGAATGCAGATCCGCAGATGACCGGGAATACCTTCAGGTCGATCGTCGCCTGGCGGATACCCTTCTTCAATTCTTCAATTGTCGGCGTCTCGCCCTCGAGGAACTTCTCGAGCAGAACATCGTCGGTCTCGGCGATGACTTCAATCAGCTGCATACGGAAGGCCTCAGCCTTCTTCAGCAGATCGGCCGGAACCTCCTCGACAGAGTACTTAGCGCCCATCGTCTCGTCGTGCCACAGAATGGCCTTCATCTCGATTAGATCGACGACACCCTTGAAGTTCGCTTCTGCACCGATCGGAATCTGCAACGCAACAGGCCGCGCTCCAAGCCGCTTGCGGATAGTGTCCAGAACGTGCTCAAAATCGGCGCCATTCTTGTCCATCTTGTTCACGAAGCAGATACGCGGAACCTTGTACTTGTCACCCTGCCGCCAGACCGTTTCCGTCTGGGGCTGAACACCACTTACCGAATCAAATACCGCAACAGCGCCGTCCAGAACACGAAGAGACCGCTCCACCTCAGCGGTGAAGTCCACGTGGCCGGGCGTATCGATGATGTTGATGCGAATGTTCTGCCACATGCACGTCGTCGCAGCCGACGTGATCGTAATGCCGCGCTCCTGCTCCTGCTCCATGTAGTCCATGGTGGCGGTGCCTTCATGCACTTCGCCGATACGGTGCGTGATGCCCGTATAGAAGAGGATACGTTCGGTTGCAGTCGTCTTTCCGGCGTCGATATGCGCCATGATTCCGATGTTCCGGCAACGACTTAGGGGAATGTTGCGAGCCACTGATCAAATCCTTTGCGGGCGCTTCCTGTCCCGCCGTTGAAAGCCAGTGATCAGTATTCAGTGATCAGTGGCCAGTAGAACTTCGAATCCTGTTCCCTACCAGCGATAGTGCGCGAAGGCTTTATTGGCTTCGGCCATGCGGTGAACGTCTTCCTTCTTCTTCATCGCTGCGCCACGGCCGTTGGCCGCATCCAGCAGCTCGTTCGTAAGCTTGTCAATCATGCCCTTCTCACCGCGGGCACGGCCGTAGGTGATGAGCCAGCGAATCGCCAGCGAGGTACGCCGATCCGGGTTCACTTCGATCGGCACCTGGTAGTTGGCGCCGCCCACACGGCGGGTCTTTACCTCGAGCAGTGGCTTGCAATTCTCAACGGCCTTCTTGAACAGCTTGATGGCCTCTTCGCCGCCGCCCCTCTCTTCAAGGTTCTTCATCGCCTTGTAGAAGATGCCCTGCGCGGTCGATTTCTTGCCGCCCCACATCATCGAGTTCACAAACTTGGTGACCAGCGTGGAGCCGTAGACCGGATCTGCTGCCACTTCCCGCTTTCCAATGTGCCCTTTTCTCGGCATAGTTCCTCAAATTCCTTCGAGCGCCAGGCGCTCCGCTTCTGCTACCCCAGTCCCGGTTCTTGAACTCCGCCCGGGAACCGCTGACTACTTCTTGCCCGCCGCTGCTCCGCCCTTGGCGCGCTTCGCACCATACTTCGAGCGGCTCTGCTTCCGGTTGGCTACGCCCACCGAATCCAGCGTTCCACGAACCACGTGGTAACGGACACCCGGCAGATCCTTCACACGGCCGCCACGAATCAGCACAATCGAGTGCTCCTGCAGGTTGTGGCCGATGCCGGGAATGTAGGTCGTAACCTCAATTCCGTTCGTCAACCGCACGCGGGCCACCTTGCGCAAAGCCGAATTCGGCTTCTTCGGGGTCTGCGTGTACACGCGGGTGCAAACACCGCGCCGCTGCGGCGAAGCCTGCAGTGCAGGGGAAGCCGTCTTGTACCGCGGGGCCGTACGCCCCTTACGAACCAACTGATTAAAAGTAGGCAAACTAAACTCCTTACCCCAGAAACCTTCTGCCCAACCTGCGTTCAGCCGCGAACAGACCCAAGGCTCCTTCCATGCTTTTAGCGCGCTCTAAAGCGCGCACGCGCACGGAAGCCCAGGTTGCTGCTTCGCGTCTGCCTTCGTTCCACTACCAGACGAGAACCAGGACGGTGATCGGTCGTCCTTATAGAGGAGCCAATTCCGTTTCGCTAGTCCCGGCTCGCATAGCCCTCCAAGGTGGAGTGACGCGCGAGCACCGATGCGATCATCGCCTTACCGTCTTTCCTTCACCCGGCTTGGCGATGTGTCCCTGCCCTTCGCAAGAAAAGAGCTCTCAGGACCTGGCCGCTGAACCTCTGCGGCCCTCGGGCGAATCGGCGAAACCTCTTGCCGAAATCTCCGTTACGCGCCTTCCTCAACACACACGGAATGGCACGTTCTTGCGGAACCTTTTAAAGATAACAAGATTCAGGGGTCGGGTCAATTTTTCTTCAGTGAATATCAGCCTTGAAGCGAACTAAGACTGTTGCGACCCGGGCTTCTCGCAGTCCAGCCGAACCGCCGATCCCGAACTGAAGACGAAACTGAGAGGGGCAGAGGATCGGCTCCGCCCCGCTTCGCAATTTCGAACTAACGCCTACTCGATCCGCTTCAACACCCAGGCGCCGTTCTCAAGCGCAAAGTCGGCCTGCTTCCGGCTGCTGAGTTTGTTTCCGGGCGTATGCGCAATCTGCTGAAGCACATCCGGCACTCCAGTAAGATTCACCGACTCGGTGTATCTGCCTGCTTTGGCCGTGTCCGCCCCGGGCAGCATCTCGTCCTGCAGATCGCCCATATCCTTAGCCTTCAAGTGGTTAGCAGCCACTGTGGTCACGACGACGGTGTAGGTTTTATCGTCCAGACTGGCTGGACGCCACTCAATCGTGTCGCCGCCACCCGGCAGGGTGACTGCCTTCTTGCCGTCCGCAGTCAGCTTGAAGTCAGCCCAAAGCTTATTCGGGAACACCTTCGTCCGGTCCCAGAGTTTGGCCTTCGCCGCCTGTTGCATGCCGGCATCGTTGACCAGGATGTTTACCCCAACCGGCGCAGTCTGATCGTACTTGTCCTGCACCATCTTCAGAGCCTGATCCTTGCCAAGTTCCGGAGCCGATTTGCATCCGGCCACCACAAGCTCCGTGCCCACAACAGCCACTACTCCCAAAGTCTTCCAGTTCAGCATCTTTGTCGCTCCCTCCCAGCGCACACTATTAGGTCAGAATTCCAACGACCCGCCATTTTTCTCCTACTTTCCAGCGCTGTCAACGGATTTGCTTGTGACGCGACGCACAGCTGTGGGTTTGAGCCGATCTGCCAGATCTGAATCGACGATCAGTTTCCCGCAATTCGCTCCTGAAGCAGTTCCAGAAAGCCCCTCTCATTCGACTGCAGGCACACCTCCGAATTCGGCTTGCCTGACCCGGGAATCGTCATCCCCTTCGCATCTACATCAAGGTGCATCGGCTTCATCGGACAAAATTCCGGACGAAACGTGTACGTCACAGCTACAGGATCAAACAAGGTAGGCGTCGGACTATGGTTGGGAGTGCCTGCGATCCACTCCTGGTAGAGGGCCTTCAACTGCCTTGCAAGCGCGGAGCCATGCGCAAACAAGGCCTCACGTTCCTTGTCTTTCAATGGGACCTGCGTCGAGTCGAGCGGCATGACAAAAACCGGCACCCCCGACGACAGTAGCGCCGTCAGCCCGGCAGGATCGTTCAGGATGTTCCACTCCGGCTCGGCTGGCTTAGGCTTTCCCTGGGCATCCAGCCCGTATCCGTTATAGACGCTCCCGCCCATGATCACTACTCGCTTCAGCTTCTTGAAAGTTGTTGCATCGCGCTTGATGGCCGCCTCAACCGTGAAAAGCGGCCCAATCCCGATCAGCGTGACCTGCCCCGGATGCTCGCGCGCAGTCTTAAGGATGAATTCCACCCCATCGCTGAACTTTGTCTTCGCATCGCCCTTGGCATACTCTGCCTGCGTCATCACGTTGTCAGTCTTCGTGGCCGGACCGGCAAAAACCGGAATATCTCTCCGTCCAACTGCCTTCAAGTAACGATCGACAATCCGCGCCCGCATCGTCGTATCGCCAAATGTTGTCGTCACGCCAAAAACCTTAAGCTCCGGGCTCTTCAAGGCCAGTGCCAGCGCGAATGCATCATCAATGTCATCGCCGATATCCGTATCGATGATGACCAGTTGCGGTGTTGAACCTTTTTCAGCCGCAGCAGGAACAGCCCTCGCCGGCAACCCGGAATTTATCGCAACGGAAGTCAACCCAAACAAAGCCATCAGGACTCGTAGATTTTTCATCCCCAACACTCTAACGCCTTCGCCCTGTTCCGCTCCCGTCCTTTACTCTGTTGACGGTCGTTCATCCTTATGTCAAAGCCATCCGGAACCACCCGCCGCCGCTTCCTTCAGCAGTCAACTCTCGCCGGCCTCGCCACAACCCTGCCTGCCGGCTCGCTCTTCGCCGCCTCAGACGCGCCTCCGACACTGGCTGTTAAGGACAAGGCGCCTCTGCACTCGAGCGCCTTTTTCGCGCTGCCTCTCGGCTCGGTCCGTCCCGCAGGGTGGTTGCGCCGTCAGCTTGAGATCCAGGCCAGCGGACTCAGCGGGCACCTTGATGAAACGTGGGCCGACGTAGGACCGAATAGCGGCTGGCTCGGCGGTACCGGCGAATCCTGGGAGCGCGGGCCGTATTTCCTCGATGGCCTGATCCCCCTCGCATGGCTGCTCGACGACAACCGCCTCAAGGCCAAAGCGCAGAAGTACATCGACTGGATCCTCACGCACCAGGCGTCAAACGGCATGATCGGCCCCGCCTCGAACGACGACTGGTGGCCGCGATTGGTCGCCCTCAAAGCGCTGACTCAGTATCAGGAGTTCACCGGCGACCAGCGCGTCATTCCCCTCATGGACCGCTACTTCCGCTACCAGCTAGCCGAACTGCCCAAACGGCCGCTGCGCGACTGGGGCAAATTCCGTTGGCAGGACGAAGCACTGAGCGTCATCTGGCTCTACAACCGCACCGGCTCTGCTTACCTGCTCGACCTTGCCCGCCTCCTTCATCAGCAGGGATACGATTGGCAGGCGCAGTTCGCAAACTTTCAGTTCAAGCAGAAGATCACCGCCGAGTACATCAAGCTCAACGAGGGCGGAGGCCTCAAGGACCTTGCGCTCTCCACCCACGGCGTCAATAACGGCCAGGCCATCAAGACCGGCGTTGTCTGGTCGCAGATCTCCGGCTCTGACACCGATCGCAAGGCCACCGCGCAGATGATAGCCGAGCTCGACCGCTACCACGGCCTGCCAAACGGCATGTTCTCCTGCGACGAGCACCTCTCCGGACGCGATCCCTCGCAAGGCTCCGAACTCTGTACGGTTGTCGAGTACATGTTCTCGCTCGAGCGCGCCCTCGCCATCACCGGCGACGCCGCATTTGCCGATCGACTCGAGCGTCTCGCATACAACGCGCTCCCCGGCACGCTCACCGATGACATGTGGGCCCACCAGTACAACCAGGAGCCGAATCAAGTCGAGTGCAGCCTGCACCACAAGCCGTGGGTGAGTGACGGACCCGAGTCAAACCTCTTCGGCCTCGAGCCCAACTTCGGCTGCTGCACGGCCAACTTTCATCAGGGCTGGCCCAAGTTCGCTGCCGGCCTCTTCCTTCTTTCCGGCGACCAGGCGTCCGATAAACAAGATGGGCTTGTAGCAGCCGCCTACGCGCCCTGCGAAGTCCGCACCAACATTCGCGGAACAGCCGTCCATATCGCAGAGGAGACCGATTATCCCTTCCGCGCTGTAGTCAAGCTGGCCATCAATCCCTCAGCACCGCTTGCTTTCCCACTTCAGCTGCGCATCCCGGCGTGGGCCGCTGGCGCTACGATCACCGTCAACGGCAGGCCGGAGCCGCAGCCACAGCCTGGATCCTTCGCTCGCGTCGAACGAACTTGGAAAGCCGGTGACCGTGTCGAAATCAACTTCCCCATGCAGCCTCGCGTCTCCCGCTGGTACAACGATTCCGTTGCGATCGAGCGAGGGCCGCTGGTCTTTTCACACGGCATCGGCGAAAGCTGGGTCAAGCTGCGCGACCGCGGCATGACCGCTGACTGGCAGGTCTATCCGACCACTCCATGGAACTATGCGGTAAAACTCGATCCGCAAAACATAGCTGGAGACGTCAAGGTCACGGAGGCCGAGATCGGCCAGACGCCCTTCGCTCGCAAAAGCGCTCCCGTCGAGCTGCGGCTGAAAGCGCGCAAGCTCCCGGCGTGGCGTGCTGAGGATGGCGCCCCCGATGCCCTTCCGCAAAGCCCCGTCGCGAGCACCGAACCCGAAGAAGAGATTCCTCTGATTCCGTACGCATCCGCCAAACTTCGCATTACGGCGTTCCCAGTGCTTAAGAGCTGAGCGCAGCCGTTCAGTTGCGCTTCTCAAGCGCGTCTATGATCATCGCCGTATCGTAGACGCATCCGCCCCACACGCCGCCGCTTGCGTCTACCAACGCAGCCCAGAGCCGGGTGTCTTCAGGCAGATCTGGGTGCGCCTTTAGATCTGCCCTTGGCTTTCTGGCCGCGAGCCTGCGAGCACCTTCTTCCACGCCGAACTCACCGGACTCATCTCCCACGAGATTCACCTTCCCCGCCAGCGCACCGCGATCGATCACAATCTCGATCAGATCGCCGTCCAGCACCTTCCCCACCGGACCTCCAGCCAGCGCCTCCGGCGAAACATGCCCGATGCACGCGCCCGTCGACACCCCGCTGAACCGCGCGTCTGTAATCACCGCCACATGCTTGCAGTGCGGCAACTGCTTCAGCGCCGATGTCACCTGGTATGTCTCCTGCATCCCCGCGCCTTTCGGGCCGCCGCAGATCAGCACAATCACATCGCCCTGCCCGACGCGCCCAGCTTTGATTGCCGCGATCGCCGCCTCTTCCGTCACAAACACTCGTGCCGGACCGCGATGCCGATACACATCGTCCTCGCTAATCAGCGATGAGTCAATTGCCGTGCTCTTGATGACCGAACCCTCCGGCGCCAGGTTTCCCACCGGAAAACAGACCGTCGCCGTTAGCCCGCGCGATCGCGCCCGATCCGGCGCCATGATTACCTCGTCCGCATCGATTCCGTCGAGCTCTTTCAGCCGCTCGCGCAACTCATGCCTTCTCTTGCTTTGTTTCCACCAGTCGAGGCTCGCATCAAGCGACTCGCCGCTCACCGTCTTCGCGCTCGTATCCAGCAGCCCGGCCTCACGCAGATGCAGCATCACCTCCGGCACACCGCCGGCAAGAAACACCTGTACCGTCGCGAACCCGCGCGGCCCGTTCGGCAGAGCATCCACGAGCCTCGGCACCTCGCGGTTCACCGCCTCCCAGTCCTCACGCGCTGGCCGGGTCAATCCCGCAGAAAACGCAATCGCCGGCAGGTGCAACAGCAGATTTGTCGAACCGCCGAATGCAGCATGGAGCACCATCGCATTTCGCACCGAAGCATTCGTCAACACATCTCGCGCTCCCAGCTTCAATTCATGCAACCGCATGATTGCGCGTGCCGATCTCTTCGCCGCATCCAGCCAGATCGCCTGCCCCGATGGTGCCAGAGCCGTGTGCGGCAGGGACAAGCCCAGCGCCTCGCCAATGACCTGCGCCGTAGCCGCTGTGCCCAGAAACTGGCATCCCCCTCCGGGCGATGCGCACGCCCGGCACCCCATCTCGGCCGCGTACTCGAGCGTTATCTGCTGCTGCGCGAATCTTGCCCCGATCGTCTGCACCTTGCCGGCATCTTCTCCCGCTTCCGGCAGCAGCGTCACGCCGCCCGGAACCAGCACCGCCGGATACGCTGCCGCGGAGGCGAGAGCCATCATCATCGCGGGCAGGCCCTTGTCGCATGTCGCAACTCCAAGAACACCCTTGCGCGTCGGCAGCGACCGCATCAGCCGCCGCAGCACCATCGCTGCATCGTTGCGAAATGGCAGCGAATCCATCATTCCCGCCGTTCCTTGTGTCCTGCCATCGCAAGGATCTGTACATGCTCCCGCAAAAGGCACCGCATGCAGCGCTTTCATCTCTCGCGCTGCCTCCGCCACCAGCAGCCCAACCTCCCAGTGCCCAGTATGAAAACCGAGTGCAATCGGCTTTCCATCTTCCGCTCGCAGGCCGCCATGGGTACTCAAAATCAGAAATTCAGGGTCAAGCAGCCGATTCGTCTCCCAGCCCATCCCCGCATTCTGGCTCAGGCCAAACAGATTTCCGGAAGGCTCCTTGACCAGCATCTCCGGCGAGAGAGGTAAGGCACCCTCAGGTCCCGGAGCATGCGTCTTCACCTCGCGCAGTTCACCGCGATCCGTTTCGAGCACCGAAGCAAGTGAAATAGAACTGATAATCAACTCCCCCGCACAATACGCAGCCATAAGGCTGCGTATTCCCGAAAGTTATTCTCTACCGAGTGCTCTGCGTCGTACCCATCGCCACCGGCGTCAAACGGAACACATGCGGCTTTGGCACCGCAGCCTCATACAGCAGGTCTTCCTGCATATTTTCAAACGACCCGAGCGGCTCTTTACCTCCTTCGCCACCAGTGTCCGCACCGCGTGCCCTCATCCGCGCATGAATGAAATGCGTTTGATTGCGATCGCGCACCAGCCATCCGACCGTCTGCGCCTGGTGGAACATTGGCGTCGGATAGTCAGCGAGGTTGATTCCGCTCTCCAGCGCCTCAGGAGTAAAAGTGTCGACTGCGTTGCCGTCGATGCTGAGGGTGTAGCGACCGGGGGCCAGACCACTGACCCGAAGCGTCTCCTGGTTCAGTTGCTTCTCGATATCCGACACATCCAGCAGAAGCGCATCCGAAGCGTTGCTTCGCATCAGGGGCAGCGGCAATCCATATTCGAGAGTCGTCCATTTCAATCCTTCGCCCGTCTGCTCCACTTTGCTCACCGATGCATTATGAGCGGACACAACCGCCCCTGCATGACCATCCAGCGTCACGTCAGATACCAGTGCCGGAGCATGCCAGCCCTTCAGCAGCGCCTCCGCCATCACCCAGTGCGCAAGCGCGTCGGGATGCACACGGTCCGGCAGCAGCAACGGCGCGATCTTCGCATCCATTGCATCGGCTTTTTGAATTGCCGCCACCACCATGGGATTCAGATTCACGAACGCGGCGCCACTCTTGTCCGCCAGCGACTGATCCACCTCCGCGAAGTGCTGCATCACGCTGTTGTAGCCGCCCGCAAACGTCACCGGCCGCGTCACATCATCGAATGGCGAAGGCCCCAGTAACGTCATTCGCACGCCCGGAAGATGCTCGCGAAGCGAGTCGAGCAGATGCTGATACCCCTTTACATATGTCTGTTCGATCTCATCCGTCGTCGCCCGGTACGCGCCGTCATTCATGCCAAGCATCACTGTCACAACGGTCGGCTTCTCCGGAAAGACATCTCGCTCCAGACGCTGATCAACAGGCCCGGCCCACCCGCCAGTCACTCGATCGCCGCCGATACCTTCTCCGTAGAAGTGCACCCGCATCCACGGAAAACGCGTTGCCGCGTACACCTGCACCCACTGGTTGTAGAGGTTCTGCTCCGTGATGCTGTCGCCGTAGAACACAACCGTGTCGTTGTTGTGCAGATAGAACCCCTGCGCGTTCGCCTCACCGCCAACAGGAATCCCATCCTTCGTCTCGATCTTCGGCGTCTCCACCACGACTCCCGCAGTGGGCTCCATCCGCAGCGAATCCGCGCTCATCGCTTCGGCAGGCGCAGTCGCAACCGCCACCAGTGAATCCGCGCATCCATAATAGAGGAACCACTTGTCGTGGAAGTAAACCAGCCCCTCTGCGAATGTAGTCCCCGCTGCATACTGACCTGTCTTCTCATACGGCAACTCCGGCTTCAGCACTGGCCTGTCCGTCTGCGTCAGCAGATGTGCCGGGTTCGCTCCATCAAACAGAGCCTCTCCCGCCGCATACGCGCTCGGGCCTAGTGAAGAATCCCCGCCCTCCTCCGCATTCTTGCCGTTATAGAGCACCACAATTCCGGCGCTCGTCAGGATTGGAGGCGGCCCCGTCTCGGGAAACGTGCTGTCAAAGTGTCCCGCTCGCGGTCGCAGCAACTCCACTGGCTTCCCGTCCGTCCCCTCCACCGGCGTCCAGTGGATCGCGTCCTCTGAAGTCGCCAGCCGAATCGACCCCTCGCCCCAGTACATCCAGTAGCGCCCAATGATCTTCGCCGCGATCAGCCGCCCATCCTTCACCCTGGTCACAATCCCAGCCGACTTGTACTTCAACCCCGCATACTTCCCGCCAAGCGCCGTCAGAAACGCCGGCCCATGTTTCGTCCAATGCTTCAGATCGCGCGAGCTCGCAATTCCTACTGAATACGTCGTGTGATTCCACTGGGTATACGTCAATACATACGTGCCGTCTTCACGCTCAACAATGCGCGGATCTTCTACGCCACCCGGCCACTCGCGCGCCTTCTGATCGTCCTCTGCGGGATAGAACACCGGCTCGCCCGAGCGCTTGAAGTGGATTCCGTCTTCGCTCTCCGCCATACCCAGTCGCGAGGTGTGGCCGCCGATCTCCATCGCGCCTGAATTGTCCTCGGCCCGATACAGAACGTGGATTTTGCCATGCCTCACCACCGCCGCCGGATTGAAAGTGTGCAGCGCCTCCCACTGCACGGCCTTCTTCGCGATCGGATCCTGGAACGTCGACGCCGAATTTGGACTGACCACCGGGTTCCCCGTCGCCGGACGCGCAAAAGGCCCAATCACCCACGGCGTCGTCCCCTGTGCGCAAACACCAGCAGCCCCCACCAGCACAACCAATCCCGCAATCAACTTCATGACGTTCCTCACCATCACTCTCCGCACCGGAAAATCTTACGCCGTCGAATCTTCGTTCAACCAGAAAGTCGGATTTCCGTCGGGTGCCCCCCGGTCCCTCGCACTTGGGGACCGGGGCTTGAGTTCTCCCAACTAACTGACAACTCGCGCCTGGAAGCTGGCCGGGTGCCCCATCCATCGCACAGCCCTATCGTGCGATGGGTGGGAACGACGGACCTCATTGACTTGAACTCTCAGACCGCTCAAAGCTGACAGCTGCCTTGTAGAAACTCAACGCCGCATCCCCCTGCTCCAGCACACGAGTGCGCTCAAGCGCACCATAGCGTTCTTCAAGCTTGTCTCTGCGCCGATGTTCCGCAATCACCACAGCATCCGGGACGAGCAGCCGCGATGCCTCTCCTCCCAGAAGCCCCAGCGCCAGGCTGTACTCATCGTCCGCATCATAAGGCGGATCCAGAAACACGATGTCGAAGACAAACCCCGCGCTCTCCGGACGCACCCTCTTCAGAAACGCCGCAACACTTACGGCCTCCACCCGAACCCCGCCTCGCAGCCCCAGCTTGTCCAAATTGCTCCGCAGAACTCTCAGCGCCGGCTCGGCACGCTCCACCAGAACGACCAGCTCCGCTCCCCGGCTCGCCGCCTCGATCCCCACCGCTCCCGATCCCGCGTAGAGATCGAGAAAAGCTGCGCCCTCTATCCGCGGCGCCAGCACATTGAAGAGCGTCTCGCGCAGCCGGTCGCTCGTCGGCCGAGTCGCCACCCCCGCCGGCGCATCCAGCGTCCTTCGCCGCAACGTCCCTGCAATCACGCGCATCGCGAATCAGCATACCGGACCCTGCGTCCCCGCTCGAACCTGCTACCGCGTCGGATGAGGGTGCGCCTTTTACAATTCCACTATGCGCGGCTGGACAATCCCACTAGGACGATGGATGGGTGTGGAGATGCGTATGCACATCTTCTTCCCCGCCCTTGCCCTCGTGTGTCTCGGCCTGAGCGGTAGCACCGGCTCCGGGGCGCTGCGCGGATTCGGCCTCTTCTGCCTCTGCGTCGCTGCCGTCTTCGTGCGAGAAACCGCCCGCCTCATAGTCGCTGCCTGCTTCAACCTCAAACTTCGCGCCGTACTCCTTCTCCCCATCGGCGGACTCTTCGCTTACGCCAATCCCGAAAGCCAGGAAGCTGCCAACAAAGGCTCCGGCGAATTCGCCATTGCGCTCACCGGCCCCGTGGTAAACATCATCACCGCATTCATGATCGCGGCTGCTGCGATCGGTGCAGGCGGAGACGTGCAGCTCCTGGCGCGGCCCCTCGTCACTCCCGATCACCTTGTCCGCAGCATGGTCTGGATGCAGGCCGGGCTGGGCCTGCTGCACCTGCTCCCCGCCTACCCGCTCGACTTCGGCCGCCTTCTCCGAGGCAACTTCGCCCGCGTGCACGGGCTCACTCCCGCAGGCCGCGCCGCCTCAGGCCTCGGCCAGCTCATCGCCGTCGCGGTCATGCTTGCCGGCTGGCTTGTCGTTCACAGCCCCTGGCTCATCATCGCCGGCTTCTTCATCATGATCGGCGCGCAGATCGAGGACCAGGGGGTCTTCTTCCAGTCCGTCGTCGACACCGTCCACATGCGTGAAGTGATGCTCACCGACTTCGCCACCCTCTCACCCTCTGACACGCTCGCCGACGCCCTCGGGCGCTGCGTGCATTCCCTGCAGGAAGACTTTCCCGTCGTCCGCGGACCGCAACTCGTCGGCATCGTCTCCCGCCAGCGAATCGTCGAAGCCCTCCGCAACGATGGCAACGGCTACATCCAGGGCATCATGTCCCGCGCCTTCCAAGTCGCCCGCCCCGAGGACACCCTCGGCACCACCATCCGCCGCATCTCTGCCGGCCACGGCCTCTCCCTCATCCCCGTGACCGAATCAGGCAAAGTCATCGGCATCGTCAGCGTACAAAATCTCATGACCTCGATGTCTCTACTCTCAGAACAGCGCCGCCTCGAATCCGAAGAAGCCAGCGAATAGGTTGCACTCTGAGCGGAGTCTATCGGGCCGAGATGCGCCCAAACTGCCTTGGGCCGAATTAGCATACCGGCCCAAAATCGTCTGGGTGCGCGGATACGTATGCGTAGAGCAGGTCTGTCAAATTGTGCGGGTATGCATAAAACTCTTGGTCAAGGTCAGTGAGATTGTCTTCGACCTCGGATGTAAAGTTTTCAGCCTCAGCGCTGATTTCTCCGGGCGAAGAGGGCAAGCCGTTCGGGAACGCGATCTTCACTGCACGTCGGCAAATCTCCGCAGTTGACGGAGCTTGGATCATCTCGAATGCGTCCGCAACGAAACCGGCTGTCTCGCAACTGGAGTTCCGAAAATACTGGGAGAAACCGCCGTTGTTCACCTCTGCTTCCACTGCCCAGATCGCGGAGAAGACTTTCTGAGGAGTCGATTGCTCAGAGAACTCTTGTCTTCCCAAAGCAGTCCGATCAGATGCGGAAAGCATGATCAGTTCTTGATTCTTGTCCATTTAGAGCCTCGCCACATTTTGGCAAAACTATTGGTAGCCCTCGACAAACCTTCACTTGAATCTGCCTAGACCTCCCACCCACTACCATTGTTCCAGCAATGTCTGACGCCCTCGCACCCGGCCTCTATCTAGTCGCCACGCCCATCGGCAACCTTGGCGATATCACCCTTCGCGCCCTTGAAGTCCTCAAAGCAGCCGACCGCATCGCCTGCGAAGACACTCGCCAGACGCAGAAGCTCCTGAACCACTACGGCATCACGACACCCACAATCAGCTACCACGAGCACAACGAGCGCGACCGCGCCGCCAAATTGATTGAAGAGCTCAAGCAGGGCTCACGCATCGCCGTAGTCTCTGACGCAGGCATGCCCGGCATCAGCGACCCCGGCTCCGTTCTAGTCCGTGAAGCCATCGCCGCCGGTATCTCTGTCATACCAATTCCAGGCGCCAATGCCGCCCTGAGCGCTCTCATCGCCTCAGGCCTGCCCACCGATGAGTTCCATTTCATCGGCTTTCTGCCGGAGAAAGCCGGCGCACGCCGCACCCGCCTTGAGGCGATTGCCGAACAACCACGCGACACGGCGCAAGCCGTGATCTTCTACGAAGCCCCTCACCGCATCGCCGACACGCTCGCCGATCTGGAAGCCGTCTTCGGCCCGGCTCTTCGCGTCGTCGCCGCCCGCGAACTCACCAAGCTCCACGAAGAATTTCTTCGCGGTGCCGTCGCCGAAGTCCGCACTCGACTCACCGAACGAGACCGCATACGCGGCGAATTCGTCCTCCTCATCGAGCTCTCTCCGCACACCAACAACCCGGGTGCCCCAGGTCTCGTCTCTGAGACCTGGGAGACCATCTCAGATCAGGTAAAGCGTCTCCAGTCCGAACACAACCTGGACGAAAAAGAGGCCCTCAAACGTCTCGCCCGCGAGCAGGGCAAATCCAAAAGCGAGCTCTACCGGGAACTCCAGCGCGAGAGAGCAAAACGCAAATAGTGTCCTTAACTCACTACTCACTCCCTTGTTCCCTTGGTCCCTTAGTCCCAGAGCGGCTTCGCCGCTCACACCGGGGTCCCCAGCGACAGGGCTTCGTCGCTGGGGTGGTTACACCCACCCTCCATCAATCACATAGCTTTGATTCGTAATCGCGCTTGAATCCTCCGCCCCGAGAAACAGCACCAGTCGCGCCACATCCTCCGGCAGAATGTCCCGCTTCAAAGCCTGCGCGGCCATAATCTCCGCCTTGTACTCCGGCGTGTATACCAGCCGCTTCTGTTTCTCCGTCGCAATCGCCCCGGGCAGCACCGCATTCACGCGAATGCCCAACGGCCCCAGTTCGTGCGCCATCGTCCGCGTCAGCCCCACGATCGCAGCCTTCGTCGTGACATAAACCGGCACTCCAGTTGACGGAATCATCCATGAAATCGACGACATGTTGATGATGCTCCCCCGCCCCGCCGCCTTCATCGCCGGCAGCACCGCCTGAATCATGAAGAATTGCGGCCGCAGATTCACTGCAATCGACTGGTCGAAGTACTCCTCCGTCACGTCTTCAATCTTGTGCCGCTGATCGTTCGCCGCATTGTTCACCAGCACATCCACACCGCCCAGCTGATCGATCGCCTCTTTCACTCGCGCCTTCAACCCGCTCACATCGATCAGATCGCAGCGGAAGTAAAGAGGCACCGTCGCGCCCTCAGATCGCAGCCGCTGGATCAGTTCCGCAGCCGCCTTATCCTGCACATCCAAAAATGCGACCCGCGACCCCTGCCGCGCAAAATGCTCCACAATCGACGCCCCGATCCCGGTCGCCCCGCCCGTGATCAGCACAGCTTTGCCCCGCAGACTCGGATAAGTCGCAAATCCGGTTCCTGCCACCCCTGAATGCACCATCGATTCCCTCTCAGCTCCTATCGAGACACCCGCATCTGAAGCGGTCCAAGTATAGAACCCTCATGCAGTTCCAGCCTGCTCCGATCGCTCGTCTTTTCAATCCCACGGTCTGGTACACAGTGATACACCGTACCGCATCGCGGGTGCATACTGGTGTATATGCCATCATCGGGGCGACTTCCCCTTGGGTACCTCACGTACATTCATTCTGGCTACTGAACTTAACAAGGGATTTGGATCGAAACCGCAGCCTCATAGCGGTGACTGGAATCATCACTCCGGAAGTTCAAATCAAGTCCGGAGATGAGCTTTCTCCCGCAACCGCGGGACCGTCGCGACGCTGAGCCTTTTTGAATCACATGCCCGCCGCGCGGAAAACATTTTCAGCTATCTGCCGGAGGCCCTCTACGGGGTCGCCGCGCACGGAGGGACACAAATGTCGGACGCTGCTCGCTACCCCGGAATCCGGGTCACAGCCAACGGAAACCAGCTCGTCTCCTACCACACCGAGACGCGCATCGCCGAAGCCGGCGTTTTCTACCCCATCACGCCCTCCACTGAAGGCGGCGAGCTCTTCCAGCAGGCCTATGCTGAGGGCAATCTCAACGTCTTCGGCAAGAACACCATCGCCATTGAGACCGAAGGCGAGCACGCGGCCCAGGGTGGGGCCATCGCCCACTCCGTCTGCGGCAAGCGTGTGGTCAACTTCACCTCCGGCCAGGGCGTAGTCTACGGCGTCGAGCAGTACTATCACGCACCCGGCAAGGGCTCCACCATGGTGCTCGAAGTCGGTGCGCGCGCGCTCACCAAGCACGCCCTGAACGTTCACTGCGGACACGACGACATCTATGGCGCGCTCGACACCGGCTGGATCATGGTCTTCGGCAAGGATGCCCAGCAGGCCGCCGACCAGGCCCTCATCCTCCGCCGCGTCACCGAGCTCTCGCTCACCCCCGGCATGAACATCATGGATGGCTTCCTTACCAGCCACCTTGAGCGCACCTTCTACAAGCACGAGTCCGAACTGATCCGCGAATACCTCGGCTCGCCCGAAGACGTCATCGACTGCCCGACCGAAGCGCAGCGCGTTCTCTTCGGACCCACCCGCCGCCGCGTCCCCAAGATGATGGACCTCGCCAACCCGGTCCTCCTTGGCCCCGTTCAGAACCAGGAACACTACATGAACGGCGTCGTCGCCCGCCGCAACAACTTCGCCGAGCCGATTCTCGATTTCCTCGAAGCCGCCTACAAAGACTTCGGCGATCTCACCGGCCGCTACTACGGCCTCGTTACGCAATACAAGTGCGATGACACCGACACCGTCTTCGTCTCCCTCGGCTCCGCAGCTGAAAACATCGAGGCCGCCGTCGACTACCTCCGCGAATCGCGCGGCGTAAAAGTCGGCTCCATCCATGTCAATGTCATCCGTCCTTTCCCTGAGGCAGCGATCGTTGCCGCTCTCAAGGGCAAGAAGAACGTCATCATCCTCGAGCGCACCGACGAAGCTCTCTCCGGCGACAACCCGCTCGGCCGCGATGTTCGCACCGCACTCTCCAAAGCAGTACAAGGCACTGCCGGCATCCCCAAGATCAGCCTCCAGGAGCTTCCCGCCATCTACGGTGGCAGCTACGGCCTCGGATCGCGCGACTTCCGCCCCGAGCACATCATCGGGGCATACGAGTTCGCCACCGCCGGTCGTGCTCGCAAAGACGGTAAGACCGCAGCCGACGGCGTCAACTTCTTTGTACTTGGTATCGAGCATCCTTACGCGGTCATCGCCGACGAGATGCCTTCTCTTCTTCCCGAAGGCGCAGTCGCCGTTCGCTTCCACTCCATCGGCGGATGGGGCGCTATCACCACGGGCAAGAACCTCGGCGCCATTCTCGGCGATCTCAACGATCTCCTCTACGACCGCGACGGTCTCGTCGACGACAAGGGCAATCCCAAGGAAGTCATTCACGTCAGCGCCAACCCCAAGTACGGTTCAGAAAAGAAGGGCGCGCCCACCAGCTACTTCATGGTCGCCGCCAAGGACCGCATCCGGGTCAACTGCGATCTGCGCCACGTAACTACAGTTCTCTGCTGCGATCCCAAGGCATTCACCCATTGCAATCCGCTCGACGGCATTCAACCCGGCGGCGCACTCATCTGGGAGTCCGACGCTGAAGGCGAGCGCGCCTGGCAGAACCTCCCGCATTGGGCGCGTAAGCAGATCATCGAAAAGAACATTCGCGTTTACACGCTGCCCGGCTTCGAAATCGCCCGCAAAGCCACCGACCGCGCTGACCTCCAGCTCCGTATGCAGGGGAACGCCTTCCTCGGCGCATTCTTCGCGGTAAGCCCGCTGCTGCAGGATTTCGGCATCACCAGCGAGCAGTATCGCGACGTCGTCCGCAAGCAGTACGTCAAGAAGTTCGGCAAGCTCGGCGAAGCCGTCGTCAACTCCAACATGGAAGTCATGACGCAGGGCTTCGAACTCGTCAAGGAGATCAAGATCGGCGAGTTGAACGCCGCCGACCACTCCTCTCTCCGTGGCGCGGCGCTGCTCCCGATCCTCGAGCCGGTCCCCGCGTTCGCTGAAGCCGGCGCTGGTGAAAGCTGCACCGTCAGCGGCTGCCGCTCCACACCGCCACCCACCGGACAGTCCGAGCGTCCTCCCGTCGCTACCATCGCGATGTTCGACTCCGAGTTCCGCAACAACTTCGGCTACGACCAGCCTGCGACTCCGCTCGCGGCTATGGGCGTTATTGCCGCAGCCACCGGCGACACCGCATCCAAGTACGTCGCTCGCCGCGAAACTCCTCTCTACATTCCCGAGAACTGCACGCAGTGCATGGAGTGCATCTCGGTCTGCCCGGACACCGCGCTGCCCAACACTTCGCAGGACCTCAGCACTCTGCTCAAGACTGCCGTCTCGCGCTACGTCGGCATTCCTTCCGAGCGCGCCAAAATGCTCGAGAAGCTTCCTGAGATCGAAAAGCAGACTCGCGCCCGCATGCTGGCAGAAATCAAGCAGGGCACGCCGCTGCCGAAGATCATTCGCGAAGTCACCGAATCGGTCGATGGATTCTCTGCCGAAGCCAAGGCGCAGTTCTACACCATCATCGACAAGGTGCCGATGGCCTACCAGAAGGTCAACGCCATCTTCTCCTCGCCTGAGCGCAAGGCGCCTGGTTCCGGCGGCATCTTCTCCATCTTCGTCAGCGATCTCTGCAAGGGCTGCGCAGCCTGCGTCACCGCCTGTGGCGATCACGAAGCGCTCAAGATGGTCAAGGAAACCGAGGAGGTCAACGCCGAGCACGAAACCGGCACCGCCTTCCTCAACCAGCTGCCCGATACATCGCAGAAGTACCTCGGCCTCTTCAACGGCGCGAACCCGGCTGACTCGAAGACCGCCACGCTCCGCAACATGCTCATGGTTCGCCGCAACTACGACGCTCTCGTCGCTGGTGACGGCGCCTGCGCAGGCTGCGGTGAGAAGAGCGTGCTTCGTTCTATCGCTGCGGTGACCGAGGCCTACATGCGCCCCGTTTACCACACCAAGGCAGATCGCTTTGTTGCCAAGGCTGGCCAGCTCGAGAAGACAGGCGTTGCAAAGTTGGAAGCGCTGAAGGCCGCGAACCCCGAAGAGTACGCGACTCTTCGCCAGACCATCGCGCACCTCATCCTCGGCCTTGGCGGTGAAAGAACGGAAGACACGCATGCCCGCATCGCCGCGTACGAAGAAGCGAATGGCCCCATCACCGACGCGCAACTGATTGAAGCCATCGCCGCTGTTCTGCTCACCGAGGCCTTCAACCACAAGTCGCTGCAGCCGATCGACGGACGTCTGGCAAATGGAATGTCTGTCATGGCCATGGCCGCGCACACCGGTTGCAACACCGTGTACGGCTCAACCTCGCCAAACAATCCGCACCCGTATCCGTGGATGAACTCGCTCTTCCAGGACGGCATCACCATCGGCTGGCTCATGGGCGAAAGCTTCATCGTCGACCACGCCCGCCGCTCCGTCCTCCCCGAGCGCATCACCGATATCATCCTCACCCGCGAAGGCAAAGGCGTCACGCCCCGCGAGTACTACGAGTTCACTCACTTCACTGATGCGCTGATGACCGACCAGGAAATCATCGAACTCCCCAAGGTCTGGGTCGTCGGTGGCGACGGCGGTATGGGCGACATCGGCTACCAGAACATGTCGAAGGTGATCCTGCAGAATAGGCCCAACGTCAAGGCCGTCATGCTCGATACACAAGTCTATTCAAATACCGGCGGCCAGAACTCCGACTCGACCCCAATGCTCGGCGGCAACGACATGAACGTCTTCGGCGCAGCCACGCAGGGCAAGAACACCGAGAAGAAGACCGTAGCGGAAACCTTCCTCGCCGGACACGGTTCGCCTTTCGTCGCGCAGGTCTCCATGGCCAACGCGCCGAAGCTCTACCGCGCCATCCTCGACGGCCTCGAGTATCGCGGCACCATGTTCCTGCAGGCTTTCACCACCTGCCAGCCCGAGCACGGCGTCGCCGACGACATGGCTCTCCATCAGGCGCAGCGCACGCGCGACTCGCGTGGTGTGCCCGAGTTCGTCTTCGACCCCCGCAAGGGCGAGAGCTATCAGGAAGCGCTCGACATCACCGGCAACCCGAGCAAGGAACTCGACTGGTACGAGACCAAGCTCAAGTCCACCGGCGAAACCATGCGCTACACCGTGGCTCACTGGTGCACAACGGAAGCTCGCTTCCGCAACCACCTCAAGAAGGTCAAGCCCGAGCAGGCCGAGAAGCTCATCCATCTCGACAACATGCTGGTGCGCATCACGCAGCAGGATGTCGTCTATCGTCGCTATCTCGACCAGTCGCACCGCTCCTTCATTCCTGACTTCGGCGTCTACATCAAGTACGAAGAGAACGGAAAGATCGAGTACCGCGCTCTCAGCCGTCAGCTGGTCATGTTCTGCGTCGAACGCCGTAAGGCATGGCGCATGCTCCAGTCCAAGGCCGGCATCGTCAACAAGGAGTACGCCGCACAGAAGGCCCTCCTCGCCGACGTAGATGCAGGCAAGATCAAGGCCGAAGAGTTCCTCGCCCACGCCAACGAACTCCTCGCCGAAAAGCTGGGACAAGCAAGCCCCGCCCTCGCAAAGGCATAACCAGTACTGAAGGCTACGGCTCGAATGTAGGTACGGTCTCTAGATGAAGGGTACGGGCTTCAGCCCGTACAACCACCCCACGAATAAGTGAAGAAAGAGAACGCGGACCGAAAGGTCCGCGTTCTCTTTTCAGAAATCTTTTATCTTGATGATCTCAGACTCACGGTATTTAGCACGCAATGCCGTCAAACTTCGTGCCGTAGGCCCCGCGTTTGTTAGCCCCACGTTTCAACGTGGGGTCAACTTACAGCCAGAGCAGACGAGTCCCGTAGGGAGGTAGGAAGCTTTCAACCGAATGCAACCATCGCACTTTTGTTCATAGCCACGAGCCGATTCTGGCTTCTCTAGCCCCGAAACTTCCGCAACGCCTCCACACAAGCCTCGATCTCCTTCACCGAGATCGCATACCCGAATCGCAAATGCCCTTCGCCCTGTGCGCCAAACACCGATCCGGGAATCGTAGCGATGTGCGCCTTGTCCAGCAGAATCTCCGCTGCCTTCTTGCTGTTCTTGTTGACTTTCTCCGTATTTGGAAACGCATAGAACGCCCCGGCCGGAGGCTCGCACTTCAACCCAACCTCATTCAGCGCCGCGACTAGCAGATCCCTCCGCTTCCGGTACTCTTCGCGATTCGCTGCAATCTGAGTCTCTGAAATCTTCAGCGCATCGATCATCGCCTGCTGCACAAACGTCGTCACGCCGTTCGTCGAATACAGCACGATCTTGCGAATCGCCGTCATAAACGGCTCCTTCGCCACCGCGTACCCCGCGCGCCAGCCAGTCATCCCGTACGTCTTCGAAAACGTGAAGCACGTGATAGTGCGTTCCAGCATCCCTGGCAGCGACGCAATCGATACATGCTCGCCCTCATACACCAGGTCCTCGTACGCTTCATCCGCAATCACGATCAGGTCGCGCTCTTTCGCAAATGCGGCAACCTCCTCCGCCTCTGCCCGCGTGAACACCAGCCCGCTCGGGTTCTGTGGAGTGTTGTAGTAGACCGCCCGCGTATTCGGGGTCGAGAACTGCTCAAGCGTCTTGCGTATTCCATTTCGTCGTGCCGTCGACGTCGGCACCAGTAGCGGCCGCGCCTGCGTCCCTGTCACGAGGTCCCGAATCGGCGTCCAGTACGGCGAAAACACCAGCGCATCGTCCCCCGGATCCAGCACGCTCTGGAAAGCCCCATACAGTGCCTGCGACCCGCCCACCGTCGCAATCACCTCGTCCGTCGTCACCTTGATCTTGTTCTTCGCCGCCAGCTTTTTCACCAGAGCTTCGCGCAGCGGCAGCACACCCGAAGACGGCGCGTAGTGCGTGTAGTTCTCCACCAGCGCCTTAACCGCCGCATACTTGATCGGCTCCGGAGTCTCGAAGTAAGGCTCGCCCCCGTGTAACGCATGCACCTGCTGCCCCGCAGACCGCAGCTCCATCACCTTGTTACGGATCTGCACGATGTCTGAGAACCCTACCTCATCCAGTCGTTTCGCCAGTCGAATCCCGCTTTGCTTCGGCATAGTCCACGCGCTCCCCTTCGCTCTCATCTGGCTGCTTTGCCTCCAGCATATCTGATGTCCAATAGGGCCCATCCGAAGAATCGGCGATCCTCTGCGTGATCCAGTGCAAGTATCAGGGCTCGACTTCAGCCCCAGCAGAGAGGATCTAACTGACAGTCGCTTTGTAACAAGGGCACGGCTTCAGCCGGGCCATAAATGTTGAAGAAACCATATCCGGGCTTTAGCCCCCGCACTAGCCGGAGGGAGCAGCGGCCAGTAGAGTAAACCTGAAAAAATCTGTCATCCTGAGCGCACGGGGCCCCAGGCGTCTTCATCAGCCTGGGGGTGGTAAGCGAAGGATCTGCTTCTTCTCTGACTCGGCGAGACTTCAATCAAATCACCACCCGCACATCCCTGAAAGGACGCCTATACCGCCAGCAAATTCGTATAAACCGCCATCCCTGCCACTGCATCCACATTCATCGCATCGAGATCATCAATCTCCTGCTGGCTCCGAATCCCGCCCGCCACAATCAACTGCCGCTTCGTCAGCTTCCGCAACCGCGCCGCCACCTCGATCGGAAACCCCTGCATCATCCCTTCCCCATCCACATGGGTGTAGAGATAGGCGCCCACATACGGCTCCAGCTCCGGAATCGCATCATCCGCCGTCAGCGCCACCTGCGCCTTCCACCCCTTCACCGCAATCCGGCCGTTCTTCGTATCGATCCCCGCCACCACGCGCTCAGCGCCAATCCCCTCCGCCATCTCCGCCGCAAACTGTACATCCACAGCGCCGGCGTCTGTGAACAACGACGATCCCACAATCACCCGTTGCGCCCCTGCATCCAGCACCTCGCGCGCCCGCTCCACAGAACGCACTCCGCCGCCCACCTGCACGGGCAATCGCTTTGCGATCTGCGCCACCAGGGCTGAGTTGTCACCCTGCCGCATCGCCGCATCCAGATCGATCAGCTGCACCAGCGGATATCGCGAGAACTTCTCAATCCAGTACTCAAAATCATCAAACGCCAGCTTCAGCTTCTCGCCCTGCACGAGTTGGACAATGCGCCCGCCCATCAAATCGATCGAAGGAATCAGCATGGCAGCCTCACCGGAACTCCCGCCGCCACCAGCTCTTCCTTCAGCGACCGCGCGCTCGACACGCCAAAATGAAAAATGCTCGCCGCCAGCGCCGCATCTGCTTTCCCTCTTCCAAACACATCCGCAAAATGCGCCACCGTCCCCGCGCCTCCTGACGCAATCACCGGAATATTGACCGCCTCGCTCACCGCTGCTGTCAGCTCGCAATCGAACCCCGCACGCGTCCCATCCGAATCCATCGACGTCAGCAGAATCTCTCCCGCCCCACGCTCCTCCGCCTCGCGAGCCCACTCCACCACGCGCCGTCCCGCAGGCTTGCGACCGCCCTGCAAAAACACCTGCGCATCCCGTACCGGATCTTTCGCCGCCGGATCGCGCCTTGCATCAATCGCCACCACCACCGCCTGCGCTCCAAAACTCTTTCCAATTTCCGATATCAGCGACGGATCCTTCAGCGCCGCCGAGTTCACGCTGATCTTGTCCGCGCCCGCCTCAAACACCTGCGCCGCTTCCTCCGCGCTCTTGATTCCCCCACCCACCGTGAACGGCACAAACAGCTCCCGCGCGGTCCGCCTCACTGTATCCAGCAACGTCTGCCGTCCTTCATGCGTTGCCGTGATGTCCAGCAACACAATCTCGTCCGCCCCCTCACGCGCATGCCGCGCCGCCAGCGCCGCCGGATCCCCCGCATCCACCAGGTCCACAAACTGCACGCCCTTCACCACCCGCCCGCCATGAACATCGAGACACGCGATAATTCTCTTGGTCAGCATCCCTACCTCTTCACCACATGGCGACCAACCAACTCGTCTAACTCCGCACGTTGTCCAGTTGACATCAGCCCAGTTGGCCAAAGGAGAAAGCAGTCTTTATTCGTGTACAGAAGAGTGATCTTTTCATTCTGTGCGAAGTCGTAAATCCCGTTCCAACTAAGCTTCAGCTCCGCCACGCCCGAAAGCTCGCGGCAGATTCCCTGATCATCGATGGCTATTCTGCTGATCCGATCATTCTCACCGGACGGGAAAAGTCGAGTGAAGCTTCTGCGAATGTTCCAGGATCGAGAAATCGGAAGCCCAATCGTGAATACAAGCGATCCGGCGATGAGAGCAGCGGCCTGTGCGGCGAGAGGTGTGTTATTTGCGATGCTGCAAAGGACAAATCCAATGACGCCAATCACCAGCAGAACCGGTCCAAGCCACGCAATCAGCCGTCTTGAGATTTTTCGCCGACGATGAAGTCTGAAGGCCGCTTTGTAGTCCTTGAGTGTGAGCTTATATTCCAGTTTCATCCCTCTAACTCCAGAAAATTCCGCAGTATCTTCAATCCCGTCTCCCCACTCTTTTCCGGATGAAACTGCACCCCCATCACATTCCCGCACTCCACCGCCGCCGCAAACGGCTCAATGTACTTCGCAACCGCCGCCGTATCCGCCCCCACCGGAGCCCGGTACGAATGCGTGAAATACACGTACTCCCCATCCTGCACGCCCGCCATCAATCGCGGCGATCCCTTCACCTCCAGCGAATTCCAACCCACATGCGGCACCTTCTGATCTCCCTCCGGAAACCTAGAGCACTCCTCGCCAAAACATCCAAGCCCCGCCTGCCCCGCCGCCTCCGTCGATCCCGCATACAGCCACTGCATCCCCACACATATCCCCAGAAACGGAACAGCCCTCTTCACCGCCTCGCGAATCGCGCCAGTCATCCCCGTCCGGTCCAGCCGCTCCGTCGCCGCAAAATGCCCCACCCCTGGCAACACAATTCGCTCCGCACTCTCAATCAGCGACAAATCCGAATCCGTCACCACCGGCTCCGTACCCAGATGCCGCAGCGCCTTCAGCACCGAAGTCAGATTCCCCGCCTTGTAATCAATTACCGTAACCCGCATCTCAATCTCTCGACATCTCGACTCTCATCACCGTTGGGTGCCCCAGGTCTCGATTCTGAGACCTGGGAAACATTGAACCTCAACTTGGACATCACCCGACTAACAAGGACCTGGGGTGCCCCGTCCAAGCTCTGCTTGGGCGGGAAACAAAGACCCTCACCGGACCAAACTCACAACAACCCCTTCGTACTCGGCAGCATCTCCCCCAACTGCTTATCTCTTGAACACGCCACCCGCAGCGCCCGTGCAAACGCCTTGAAGATCGCCTCGATCTTGTGATGATTCGACCGTCCATACATCGTCTTCACATGGACATTCGCCCGGGCCCCGCGCGCAAACCCCTCAAAGAAATCCGTCACCAACTCCGTCTGCAGATCCCCAACCAGCCGCGTCTTCACTTTCGTGTCAACCGCAAATGCCGCGCGCCCACTCAGATCAACCGCCGCAATCGCCAGCGTCTCGTCCATCGGCATCAGGAAATATCCCGCGCGCAGAATCCCCCGCTTGTCTCCCAGCGCCCGATCGAACGCCTCTCCCAGCGCGATCCCTACATCCTCTACGGTGTGGTGCTGATCCACATCGAGATCCCCCTTGCACGTCAACTCCAGATCGAACGCTCCATGCCTCGTGAACAGCTCCAGCATGTGATCGAAAAACCGGATCCCCGTCGACACCTTGTAGACGCCCTTCCCCTCCACCGTCAGCACAATCGAGATCTGCGTCTCATTCGTATCCCGCACCACCACACCCTTCCGCACACCCTTCCCTGACTTCTGATTGGGTACCCTCGATCTGGGTGCCCCCGGTCCCTCGCTCTTGGGGACCGGGGCCTTCGATGCTCTCAATTTCACCATCACTTACTCCCCTCGTATCTCACTCATCGTTCTCCTCAATACCACCACCGCCTCTCGCATCTGCTCCCGAGTCCCGACGGTGACCCGCACGCATCCATCGCACCCCGGATCATTCGATCGATCCCGCACCAGTACTCCACCCGCGGACATCAGCCGTACAAACTCCTTGTGCTTCTCCCCAATCTCCACCAGCACAAAGTTCGCCTTGCTAGGCCATCGCCGAACTCTCAGATCATCCAGCGCTTTCTCAAACTCCCCGCGCGCTGCCAGCACCTCACCCACATACCAGTCGAGATACTCCGTATCCTCCAGCGCGGCCGGCAAACACGCCAGCGCCAGCGAATTCACGCTATACGGCGACAGCACCCGCCGCACCCACTTCATCAGTTCCACTGGCCCCGCCAGCACACCGAGCCTCAACCCCGCCAGCCCATAAGCTTTTGAAAACGTCCGGGCCACCATCAGATTCGGCACCGACCCAACCAGGTCCATCATCGTCTCGCGAAAGAAGTGAAAGTATGCCTCATCCACCAGCACCACCGCATCCGGCGCGCGCCGCGCAATTTCCAGGATCTGGTCCCTCGTTGCCACCGACCCCGAGGGGCTGTTTGGATTCGCAATCGCAATGATCTTCGTGCGCGGCGTAATCGCACTCAGCAGCCTCTCAAACGGAAACTGCAGATCCTCCGCCGCCTGCACCGTCACCGCACGCGCATCCGTCGCCGACGCATACACCTCGTACATCGTGTACGTCGGCACCGGCAGCAGCAGTTCATCTCCCTTTTCGAGGAATGTCTCGAACAGAACGTGAATCGCCTCATCCACACCGTTCGTCAACACCAGTTGCTCCGCCCCAACCCCCAGGTGTTCCGCAACAAACCGTTCCACCGGCTCGCGTTCGGGATACCGCGTCAGCGCCCCCGCCGAAATCCGCCCCAGCACTTCCTTCACCTTCGGCGAGCACGCAAGCGTGTTCTCGTTGAAGTCCAGCCGCATCGCGTCGCGATTCCCCAGCGGCGGGTGATACTCCTTCATCGCCTCGACCCGCGCCCGCGGAACCGGCCTGACTCTTGCTTCAGCCACGGCTCCTCCCTCCGGCTTTCGAGTTCGCTCCTGACGCCCTCTTCACCCGCATCCGGATCGCCGCTGCATGCGCCGTCAGCCCCTCCGCATCTCCCAGCAGCGCCGCCTTCTCTCCAAGCTCCGCGATCCCCTCCGCCGCGTACTCCTGCACGGTAATCAGCTTCACAAAATCATTCACGCTGAGCCCGCCTCGCACTCGCGCCATCCCGCCCGTCGGCAACGTATGATTCGGCCCCGAAATGTAATCCCCCATCGGCTGCGCCGACCATCCACCAACAAACACCGACCCCGCGCTCTTCACCCACTCCACATCCTCAGCCGAATCCACCGTCAGATGCTCCGGCGCCAGCCGATTCGTAATCTCGCGCGCCTCTTCCACCGACCCCGCCACAATCGCAACTCCGTTCCGCCTCAGCGCTTCCTTCGCAACAGCATTCCTCTTGCTCTGCGCCTCCGTCTCAGCGATCACCTGCTTCGCCAACTCCTCGCGCGTCGTCACAAAAATCGCCACTGCTTCCGGATCATGTTCCGCCTGAGCCACCAGGTCCGTCGCAATCTCCGCCGCATCCCCGCGCTCGCTCGTCACCACAATCTCCGTCGGCCCCGCCAGCATATCGATCGCGCAATCAAACGCCACCAGCCGCTTCGCCGCCGTCACATACAGGTTCCCCGGCCCCACAATCTTGTCCACGCGCGCCAGTGTCTCCGTCCCGTACGCCAGCGCCGCAATCCCATGCGCCCCGCCCACACGATAGAACTCCGTGATCCCCAGCAGATGCGCCGCCGCCAGCGTCTCCTTCGCGGGCTTGGGAGACACCGCCACAATCCGCGCCACCCCCGCCACCTGCGCTGGAATCGCCGTCATCAGCAGTGTCGATGGCAGCGGATGACGCCCGCTCGGCACATAACACCCCACCGAATCGATCGCCCGCACCACCTGCCCAACCGTCAGCCCCGACCCCGCACGCGCACTCCACGCCTTCGGCATCTGCTTCTTAGCAAAAGCCCGAATCTGCCTCGCCGCCGTCGTTAACGCATCGCGCAGACCCGCATCCGTCCCAGCCCACGCCTCCGCCATCTCCTCGGCACTTACGCGAAACCGTTCACGATCCGTCAGCCCATCCAGCTTCGCTGCATACCGGAACATTGCCCGATCCCCGCCGCGCCGCACATCCTTCACGATCCGCTGCACCGCAGGCATCACCGCATCCAGCGCCGCGCCCCCGCGCCTCTCTAATTGCGCGAGAGCCGCCGCCGCATCCCTCGCCCCACGCCCCTGCGTCCGAATCAGCCTCATCCCGCCTCGCTCTTACACCAACTCCGACAACACGATCGCTACAGCACAACCTTGTTCAGCGGATACTCCACAATTCCAGTCGCCCGCGCCGCCTTCAACTTCGGAATCACATCACGCGCCACGCGCTCTTCCACAATCGTGTTCACCGCCACCCACTCCGAATTGCTCAACTGCGAAACTGTCGGCGAATTCAATGCCGGCAACACCGCCAGCACCTGCTCCAGATCCTCGCGCTTCACGTTCAGCATCAGCCCCACCTGGCTCTGCGCATCAATCGCCCCGCGCAGCATTACTGCAATCTGATCGATCTTCTCCTTCTTCCACGCATCCTGGAGCGCCGCTTTGTTCGCAATCAGATGCGTCTCGCTCTCCATCACCGTGTCGATAATTTTCAGGTGATTCGCCTTCAGCGAACTCCCCGTCTCCGTTACTTCCACAATCGCGTCAGCCAGCATCGGCGGCTTCACTTCCGTAGCACCCCAGCTGAACTCCACCTTCACGTTCACGCCGCGGTCTGCAAAATACTTCTTCGTCACCTCAACCAGTTCCGTCGCGATGATCTTCCCTTCCAGATCCTTCGCCGTCAAAAATCCACTTGCCTCCGGAACCGCCAGCACCCACCGCACCTTTCTCCGGCTCTGTTTTGCATACGTCAGCGTCGTCACGCTGGCCACATCCAGCCCGCTCTCCACGATCCAGTCGATCCCCGTCAGCCCCGCATCGAGCACACCGTGATCCACATAACGCGCCATCTCCTGCGCGCGAATCAGCATGCATTCAATCTCCGCATCATCCACCGACGGGAAATACGACCGCCCATCCGCGTAGATATTCCACCCCGCGCGTTTGAACAGCGCAATCGTCGAGTCCTGCAGGCTCCCCTTCGGCAATCCCAGTCGCAGCTTGCTACCCACGCTTCACCTCCACTACATTTGCAAACGTCAGCGGCTTCGTAAAGCAGCTCACTGTTCCTTCATGACAGACCAGCCCGTCGCCCTCCACCTCAACACGAAACAGCAGCGCATCGTTGTCGCAGTCCGTCGCCGCCGAGATTACGCGCAGACGATTGCCGCTCGTCTCGCCCTTCATCCACAGCTTCTGCCGCGTCCTGCTCCAGAACGTGACGAAACCCGACTCCAATGTTTTCTGATAGCTCTCCGGATTTAGAAAGCCCAGCATCAGCACCTCGCCGGTCCGGGCGTCCTGCACAATCCCCGCCACCAGCCCGTCCATCTTCTCGAAATCAACCTTCGGTTGTGTCATCATCTTTCCTGAACTTTGAATTTCACATCTGTAGCAAAACTAAAAAGCCCGCTCGGCTCTTGTGCCGGCGGGCTTGGTACTTCTTTCAGATCTCTCTGGCCTTTTAGCTCAGGCCATGGCAGTCCGCCGGCACATTGGTCCCGTGATGGTGATGATGACCGTGATGGCGGTGAATCTGCATCTGTCTCCAACTTACGGTATCGACCTCATCGTGTCAATGCGCGAGCAGCTTACTGAGCGACATTATCCAGAACCCACAGGCCGCCCGAGGCCTGCGCCATCGTGATGGCAATCTTGTCTCCCGCTACTGAAAAACCAATTGTAGGAATCACAGATCCAATCTCGAACTCTGGGTTCTTGAAGTTGCTGATTTGGCGGACCTCGCCCGAAACACGTCCCTGCACCGGATCGAATGGAACGCTGAATAGATTCAGGTATCCACTGCGCTCACCTACGAAATAAATTCTTTTTCCATCCGCTGACCACCTCGGTTTGTCCTGCCAGGCAGCATCATCAGCGATTCGTATCCGGCGGCCTCCGTTCGCAGGCGCTACATAGATTGCCGACCGGTCACCTCTTGGTGACGGAGCGACCCCTTCAAACACAATCCACTTCCCGTCTGCTGAGAGGTGTGCCTGAAACAGGCTCTCATTCGCCCCTGGTTCCAGAATCTTCTGGGCATCTTCGGGACTTGAAACTCCGCTCGCTCGGTACTTCCAGATCTCCGTCTGGCCGTTCACCGCGTTTTCGACAGCAACAGACAGCCATTCCCCACCCGGATACCAGTCATAAACGAACATGAGCCGGTGCTGGAGTGTCGCCACGACCTTTTCCTCTCTAGTAGTCGCATCCCACGTCACCATCTGCACCTCGGCACTTGTTCTATTCAGGCGGATATAGGCCAGATGCTTGCCATCGCGCGACCAGTGCGGCTCATCGCGTATGAACGAATCATCCGATGTGATCACATCCGTCGTGCCGGAAGAAAGTGACTGTTCGCAGAGATCCCATTGTCCAGCGCGTTTGCACGAAAATGCGATCTTACTCGCATCCGCTGAAATGTCATTCTCCCAAGCCTCCATCCCCGAGGGTGTGACGGCCTGGCCATCCGACATTAGCCCTGCTTCAGAGCCCTTCAGAGGGAATATCCAAGCTCGAATGTTCTCCTCCTTACTTGTGAACACCATCTTCCTGTCATCCGCCGAGAGTGCGAAATCCGAAGCAAGCTCCGTGCCCGTGGTGATGCGCTCCAGGCCTTCCGCCCTCAGTGTTTCCGGATTTACCTGCATCCGCCAGATGTTCCGGGCGCCCCGGAACATTCTCTCGAAGTAGATATTCCTGCCAGAGTGATCCCAGTAGAATCTCGAATCGGAATCCGCCCATCCGCCAAAGCTTGCCCCGGCCTCAACCTCCGCAACCTTCACCAACTCGTCCGAGAGCGTCACTTTCACCGCAGCTTCAGGGGAATCGATCTTCGCAGTCCAGAACGTGGGGATTGGCGACGGCAATACATCCCAGCCCCACAGCGAAACACGCTTCCCATCCGGATGCCAGGCGGCAGACAAGATATATGCGCTGCTGGTTACTGACGAGAAAATCTCGCGGGGCTCACTCCCTTCGCGAACATCCAAAAGAAAAATTTTCGAACTAATGCCGAAATGGTGAGTTTGGAAAATGATCTTTGAACTATCTGGAGACCAGTGAGGGAAGTGGCCAAACGAGGAAATCCTGCGCTGCCTGCCGGTACCCCCGACTGCCGGCACAATGAACAATCCGCCGCCGTCGCTCTCCGATCGGTATGCGATGTACTGCCCGTTCGGAGACCACTCAGGCTCCCAATTCGTGCTCTTTCCGTCCGTGACCCGAATCGGGCTTCCCGATCCGCCAACCTGTTGCACCCAAATATCGCTCGTTCCGCCGCGACTTGTGCTGTACGCTACGTAGCGGCCGTCGGGTGAAAGCGTCGGCGTCGATTGCAGTCCGGTGTCAAAAGTAAGCCGCGTAAGCCGTCTCAACGAAGGTCGTCTCGATGAAGTAGATCGCCAGTACAGAAGGCCCCCGATTGCTAACAGCAAAAGTGCTGAAACCGGCACCCAATATCTGCTTCGTATACGTGGATGTCTCTCTTCAGCAACCGCATTCTGGGCAGCCAAACCGTTTTCTGCAGGCTGTTCGGGCGCGGTCAAATCGCTACGCACCTCACCGACGAATCGATATCCCATCCCGGTGACCGTCTTGATAAAGCGAGGCTCACCCGGATCGTCGTCGAGCGCAGCACGAATCTTGCGGATCGCCGTATTGATTCCGTGTTCCAGATCGACAAAAACTTCACTGCCCCAAAGACGATCCGCAATCTCTTCGCGCGCAACAACGCGATTCCTGTATCTAATCAATAGGATCAGCAGTTCCAGGGGCTTGCGCTCAAGTTTGATCGTTAGGTTTTTACGTCGCAGCTCAAAACGGTCAGAATCAACTGTGAATTCGTCGAACTGATACACGGCATCGCTCACTCACCGCTCCCCGACCGCACAAAGTAGAAATCTACACCACCAGACGATTAACGATCGGAATCGATCGGGGCGAACTTGGTTTTCTGCCTCTCCCGCCTCAGCCTTTCGGCGTCACCACCGCCGCCGCATCTGCACCCGCGCCCGGCTCGCGAAGCACCTCAATCAGCTTCTGATACAGCCTGTTTCGCAGCTCAAACCGCTCCGAAGCCCGCGTCACATAGCGCACCAGCACATCCAGCCCTCCTCCCGAAGGCCGCAGATTCTCCACCGCCGTCGCGCTGAAGCGGCTCAGGCTGCTGCCATGCGATCCACGCTTCCACTCCGCCTCTGCCTGGCTCGCGTTTTTCTCCGTCTCGCCCACAACTGCCTTCTGGATCCGGTCGAGCACCTCGTGCACATTGTCAGTTGCCGGCAGTGTGATCTTGATCTCATCCCACATCCATTGCCCGCTCGTCGAAAAATTGAAATAGGTTCCGCGAATCGCAAAGCTGTTCATGAATGCGATACGGCGTCCCGTAGGCAATCCCTTGTCCGCCAGTGTGCCGGTCTCCATCAGCGTCGTCGAAAACAGGCGCACATCGGTCACCTCTCCTCCAACGCCGTTGATCTCCACCCAGTCGCCCACGTGAATTCCGTTCTTGCCGATAAGCACAAACCATCCGAGAAACGCGATGATGAAGTCCTGCAGCGCGATCGTCAGTGCGGCAGTCGTCAATCCAAGAATCGTCGGTGTCTCCTGTGGCGGCCCGAAGATCACGATCAGAATCAGCACCACACCAAGTGCCTGAATCGACATCTTCAATATGCTGCGCAGTGTCTGCGATCGCCTGCTGTCGAGACCTGGCTTCGTCATGATCCGCTGCACCAGCCAGTCCGCGAACACCATGCAGATCCCGATGAACGCGATCAGAGCCACGGACTGCAGAAGCAGGTGCACAATGATGCGCTGTTGCACCATCACCTGCGCCGCCCACTTGCTGTACACGGTTACAAGCTGCTGCTCCGTCTGGATTCGGTCGTCGGCAATCCCCAGAATCTGCCGCAGCGCAGTGCGATCTCTCAATCCCTGCAGCTTCTGGTCGAGATCATCTGTCTTGACCCCGCCGATGATGCCGATCTTTGTCTCGATCGATCCCTGCTGCGCGGTCAGCATTCCAATGTCTCTGCGCGTCTGGTCAATCGCCTGCTGCAGGAGCGTTGCTCGCGTTCTCAGTCTGAAGAACGCACCAAGCCTTCCCGCCAGTGTGCCGAAGCGGCGCGCCGACACAGTCGCGACCTGCCCGGCATCCCGAGCTTGCTTATCATATCCGCGCATTGCAGCTTCACGGGTCGTCAACTCTGCCTGGATCTGCGACGTCTGATCCCCGGAGGCACGATCGAAATCATGCTGAACATCAGCGAGTTCGTCCGAGTCCAGCGTCAGTTGCGCCTTCGCAACCTCGAGGTCTCCCTCGTCGTACTCCGCCGGTTTGCCGTTCTTCGGCGGCGGCCCCTTCAGAGCCTCCGTGATCGTTTGAATCTCGTCTTTGTCCTGCGCGATTAGTTCCTGCAGTTGCACAACCTTCCTCTGCAGTGCCTGCGCATCACCGCTCAGTTTCAGATGCTGCGCATCCAGAGTCGCCTGTCGCAGTGCGGACGCAAACGCCTGGTCCACCTCATGATCGGCAAGCCTCTCCGCCTCTTGTGCAAACTCCTTTTCCTCCGCCGTGTACGCAAGCGCGGCGAGAGCCTGCGCAGTCTGCCACGGCTTTGTGTCGACAATTGCCTTCTTGGTGCCAAAGGAGCGATTGGAACTATTCCTGGGATTGAGAAACGAGAGATTGCTCATCACATCGCCCGTTTCCCAGGTGAATATCAGGCAGACAGCCAGCACCACAACGAGCGAGAGAACGATCGTCAGCCGCGTGCTGCCGAAAACACGGCTGCGTATCGTCTGTCCCGCGGAGGAAGCAATTTGGGGGATTGCCATGCCTAATTGTTGCAGGACAAACCCGCTTCCCTCTACAAGATTATGACCGGCATGGGTACGCCCGTTTACTCAGGATTCATATAGGTAGAGAATCATCTGCGTGAGATTATCTGCTCGATTCTCGCTCGCTATCGCAGTCCTGGCTGTGGCTTCATCAGCGCCCGTCTTACCATCCCAGCCTCAACCGCACGCGAATCAGCCCGCATCCACCAAGGAGCCGGTGGATATCAACACCGCCTCGCTGGACCAATTGATGAGAGTTCCCGGACTGCCACGCACATGGGCCGCGCGCATCGTCCGCTACAGACCCTACCGCGGCAAGAACGAGCTACTCGATCGCGGCATCGTCAGCAGCGAAGTCTACGCCCGCATCAAAGACCACATCGTCGCGCACCGCATTCGCAAATAGTGGACTGTCGTAGCTCCCGGAGCAAGCGATCGAAACTAGCGCGGGAGCGCAGTCCTGGGAATGCCGCATGAAACTCCGGAAGCCCCGTAGGGGCGGCGCCCGGCTAATGCGCTGCTGCCTGCTCGCCTCTATGCACATCGCCCCGCCGCAGCAACCGGCTCAGCAACACATACAGCACCGGGATGAACACCAGGTTCAGAACCGTCGACAACAACATTCCGCCCACGATTGTCGTTCCCACCGACCGCCGCCCCAGCGCGCCCGCGCCAGTCGCAAAGTAGAGCGGCATCACGCCGAGAATGAAAGCAAACGAGGTCATCAGAATTGGCCGTAGCCGCAACTCCGCCGCTTCGATCGCAGCCTCGGCAATCGTTCGCCCTTTGGCTCTCAACTGCTCCGCGAACTCGACGATCAGAATCGAGTTCTTCGCCGACAAACCAATCAGCATCACCAGTCCGATCTGGCAATACACATCGTTCGACAATCCGCGAATCGCCACCAGTCCCAGCGCGCCCAGCACCGCCATCGGTACCGCCAGCAGAATAATGAAGGGCAGCGCGAAGCTCTCGTACTGCGCTGACAGCGTGAGATACACAACGAGAATCCCCAGCCCGAAAATCAGCAGCGAGCGCCCGCTCGACTCAATTTCGTCCAGCGTCAGTCCCGTCCACTCGTACTGCATTCCCGGCATCATGTTCTGCTTCGCCAGGTCCTCCATGCCGCTGATGCCCTGGCCCGAGCTGTATCCCGGAGCCGGCGAACCATCGATCTCCACCGCGCGAAACAGGTTGTAGTGCGTAATCACCGGCGGGCCGGCGCTTTCTGCAACCGTTGCCAGGTTATCCAGCGAGATCATCTGTCCCGCATCACTCCGCACATAGAACGCGTGCAGATCCTTCGCCGTCATACGGTATTTCTGGTCGGCCTGCGCATACACGCGATACGTCCGGTTGTTAAAGTCGAAGTCATTTACATACTGCGATCCCATGAAGACGCCGAGCGCATTCGTAACCTGCGACAGCGGCACTCCCATCGCCTTTGCCTTCTCGCGATCGATCGTCACCAGCACCTGCGGATCATTCGCCGAGTACGTCGTCAACAGGCCTGTCAGATCCTTCCGCCCACGGCCCGCATTCACAATCTGGTGCGCCACGCGGTCCAGATCCGACAAAGTATTCACACCCGTGTCTTGCAGCATGAATGTGAATCCGCCATAGCTACCCACGCCGTTCACGGCCGGCGGCTGAATCACAAACACCATGCCGCCATCGGGCTGAAACATCAGCGAGCTGAGCTTCGGTGACAGATCCGCAACAATATCCGCTGCAGAGTGCCCTTTCCCGCGCCGTTCCGCTGCAGGCTTGGTGCTGATGAACATCATGCCCGCATTCGATGCGTTTCCGGCGAAGCTGAATCCAATCACCGAGAACGCGCCCGCGATGTCCTTGTTTGAATAGATGATCGCCTGCGCCTTATCCGCGAGCGCCTGCGTGTACGCCAGTGACGACCCAGGAGGCGCCTGCACGATTCCCATCAGAAAGCTCTGATCTTCCTGCGGAATGAATCCTGTTGGCACCTTGTTGTAGATCCACCAGGTCCCACCCAGCCCTATAAAGAACAACAGCAGCAGCACATAACGCAGAATCAGCGCCTCGTGAATGATCTTCGCGTAGGTCTTCGCAAGCCACGTAACGAACGCGTCCGCGCCATGGATGAAGCCCGCAAATGCCCGCGACACCGGCCTGATATGCAGGAAGTCCAGTTGCTTCGGCCGCGCCTCTTCTCCGCGAAGGAACAGCGCCGACAACGCCGGCGACAACGTCAGCGCATTGAACGCCGAAATCGCAATCGAAAACGCAATCGTCAGCGAGAACTGCCTGTACAAAATTCCCGTAGTCCCCGGGAAGAACGACACCGGCACAAACACCGCAATCAGCACCAGCGATGTCGCGATAACTGCGCTCGTCACCTCGCCCATCGCATTTGACGTCGCCTCATGCGGATCCGAGTGCTCCATCGCAATGTGCCGCTGCACATTCTCGATCACCACAATCGCATCGTCAACCACCAGTCCGGTCGCCAGCGTGATTCCGAACAGCGTCAGCGAATTGATCGAGAAGTTGAATATCCGTATGAACGCAAACGTTCCTATCAGCGACACCGGGATCGTCACCGCCGGAATAATCGTTGCGCGCCAGTCCAGCAGGAACAGGAAGATCACCAGGATCACGATCCCAATCGCCTCCGCCAGCGTCACCAGCACCTCATGAATCGACTCGCCCACCACCGTCGTTGAGTCAAAAGCGATCGCATACTTCAGTCCCGGAGGAAAACTCTTCGAAAGCTTTTCCAGAACAGCCTTCGCCTGCCGGTCCACATCCAGAGCGTTAGCGCTCGTCAACTGCGCTACGCCGACGCCCTGCGCCACATGCCCGTTGTATTCCAGCGCCGAGCTGTAATCCTCAGCACCGACTTCCGCATGCCCCACGTTCTTCAGCAGGATCAGTCCGTTGGCATTGCTCTTCAGAATGATGTTTTCAAACTGCTCCGGGCTCGACAGTCTTCCCACCACGCGCACCGGAATCTGGTAAGACTGCTTCTCGTCCGCAGGCTGTTGTCCCAACTGCCCCGCCGGAATCTCGACGTTCTGTTCCTGCAGCGCACTGATCACATCCGTTGCCGTCAGCCCATACGACGAAAGCTTCAGCGGATCGATCCACACGCGCATCGCGTACTTGCGCTCGCCGAAGATGTTCACATCGCCCACACCCGGAACGCGCTTCAGCGCGTCTTTTACGTAGACATCCAGGTAGTTCGAAATGAACTCATTCGAGTACCGCCCATCGAGCGTATAAAACCCTGCGCCGAATACGAAATTCCGGTTCGCCTTCGTAATCGAAATGCCCGTCGCATTCACAGCCGCCGGCAACCGCCCCGTCACGCTGGCCACGCGGTTCTGCACGTCCACCGCGGCGATATCCAGGTCGTAGCCCGTCTGGAACGTCACGTTGATCATGCTCGTCCCGTTGTTCGTGCTCGAGGACGACATGTACCGCATGCCTTCTACGCCATTAATCGCTTCTTCCAGCGGAATCGTGACGGCCTTCTCCACCGTGTCCGCGTTCGCGCCGACGTAGTTACACGCCACCGATACCTGCGGCGGGTTCAGCGTCGGGTACATCGCAATCGGAAGGTTCGGGATGCACACCGCTCCCGACAAGATGATCAGCAGGGCGCAGACTGTCGCAAATACCGGCCGATGAATGAAAAACTTAACAAACAAGATGAGCCCTCTTTCGTTGTGTCCCCGTCGCAGCGTTGCGCTCTATCGATGAGCCGCTCTATGCAGGAAGGGATCTGCTCAACCCGGGAGCTTTGAGACCGGCATCCCGTTCACAAGGAATTGCGTGCTCGACACCACCACTTCATCGCCCGCGTTCAGGCCCGAATTGATGGAATACGAATTCCCAACCGCATCGCCCAGGTCCACAGGCGACTGCGCCGCGACGTACTGCCCGTTCCCCTGCTTCTTAGCAACAAACACAAACGTCTGTCCGCCCTGTCGGGTTACTGCCAGCACCGGCACCACCACCATCGGCTTCGTGCTCCAGATGACCTTCGCCTTGATCAGCTGCGCGTTGCGCATGATGTCCGCGGTCCTGTGCACCGGAGCCTTTGCCAGGATCCCCTGCAGCGTCGGATCCACCTGCGGCGACACGAAGTCAATCTTCGACTTCTCCAGCAGCTTTCCCGCCGTGTCATACAGCTCCACCGCCAGCCCGTTGCGAACGTCGCTCGCCTTCTCCGTCGGGATGTAGATATATGCTTCCAGATCCCCGCCCTGGTCTACGGTCGTCAGCGCCATGGCATTCGATCCCATCGTCGGCGAAACGTAATCTCCCACGTGCACGGGGATATCGCCCACCACTCCATCGAACGGCGCGCGAATTGTGTAGTACCCCAGCAGTTGCTCCTGCATGTCGCGTGTTCCATGCGACGCCTCGTAGTCAGCCTTCGCGTTGTCGAACGCCTGCTGAGCCTGGTCCAGCGCTTCCTTGCTGGTCACTCCCGCAGCGAACAGCTTTTTCTGCCGCTCGAGTTCAACATTGTCGTAGTCGAATGCCGCCTTCTTCTGGCGCTCGGTCGCGGTTTGCGAAGCCACATTCGCCTGCTGCTGACGCGGATCGATCGTCATCAGCACCTGGCCGGCCTTCACGCGCTCGCCGCTGTGCACTGTGATCGAAGTCAGCATGCCCGCAACCTGCGGCAGAATCGTCGCCGACCGCCGCGACTTCACCGTCGCCATGTACTCGCTGCTCTGGGCCACCGGCTGCAGAGACACCGCCACCGTCTTCACCGGCATCGCCTGCATCCCTGCTCCGCCGCCCTGCGGAGCCTTGGGCTCATCTTTTTGACATCCTGTAACGGCCAGGCAGAGCAAAAATGCGCTAGAAAAACAAATGTATTTCAAGACTCGAACCCCTTGCCGGCGTGTCCCGCCGTTATCGCAATCCTTTGAGTGTTTTTGCTGAAGACTGTCTTCTTCGCAGTAGGCCAACTCGCTGGACTCGGCCAAACGCAGCCACTCGCGGACTGCCGGAATCGTTAGTACAGTGCAGCCCTCATGTTACAACCCGCCCGCCCGATTCTCTGTGATCCAGAAACCACTCAAATGGCGAACGCAATGGAACTTCTGGCGTTATTTACCTGACGTTTACGCCTCTCGAATTGTCGCAAAATATCGCCGCTTCAACATCGGAGATGTTGCCACCCGGCACATTTTTGCCGCAGATGTGCCGAACCGCCGCCTCTGTGATTACGAATCTGACTTTTCTCGGAAAAAAGTCAGACGATCCAGCCGCCGCCAACCACCTCGTCGCCGTCGTAGAACACGGCTGACTGCCCCGGCGTCACTGCCCGCTGCGGCTCATCGAACCTGGCCACGACCTCTTCAACTCCTGCCGCCTCCAGAGTCGCCCATGCCGGCTCGTGACGGTGCCGGATCTTCGCCTTCACCCGCATCGGACTCGTTAGCTTCTCGATGCTGATCCAGTTCAGCCGGTTCGCCCGAAGCGTATCGGTTGCCAGTTCCGCATCTGCTCCCACCATCACGCGATTGCTCGCCGGATCGATGTTCAGCACATACAAGGGCGACGGCGAACCCACATTCAAGCCCTTCCGCTGCCCCACCGTAAAGTTCGAAATACCTGCATGCTTTCCGATCACCTCGCCATTCGAGGCCACCAGTTCGCCCGCCGTATCCGGCATCTCTTCTCCCTGCTCCTCCAGATACGCCGTCAGAAACTGCTTGTAGTCCCCGCCGGGGATGAAGCAGATCTCCTGCGAGTCCGGCTTCTCCGCCAGCGCAAGACCCTTCTGCCGCGCCACCTCGCGAACCTCGGGCTTCGTCAGGTTGCCCAGCGGAAACAGCGTGTGCGCCAGCTGCTCCTGCGTCAGCCCGAACAAAAAGTACGTCTGGTCCTTCGCCAGATCCGCAGGCCGCTTCAGAATCCACCGCCCGCGCTTCTCGTCGTACTCATTCACCGCGTAGTGCCCCGTCGCAATCGCTTCCGCCCCGATCGACCGCGCCGTCTTCAGCAGCTGATCGAACTTCAGGTGGTTATTGCAAAGTGAGCACGGAATCGGCGTGCGCCCCGCCAGGTACTCACTCACGAACGGACGCACAACATCCTTCTCGAACCGCTCTTCTTGGTTCACCACGTAGTACGGAATTCCAAGATGCTCCGCCACCCTCCGCGCGTCGTAAACATCATCCAGCGAGCAGCACCGTCCCGCCTTCGGCGCCTCCGGAATCCCATGCTTCCCCGCCAGCCGCGTCTGATCCCACAACTGCAGCGTCAGCCCGACAACCTGATTGCCATCCCCCAGCCGTGCAAGCATCGCCGCCACGGTCGAGGAATCCACCCCTCCCGACATAGCCACCGCAATTGTGCGCTTCTCACTCAAGGCTCTATCTAATCCTGGCTCTTCCAAGCCTTACCCTTACTAAGCTGTCCGCTCTTCCAAGTGTTTCCCTTCATCAGGCTGTCATCCTGAGCGCAAGGGGCCCCACGCGTCTTTTCAAGCGTGGGGGTGGTAAGCGAAGGATCTGCTTCTTGCATTTCCGCAGTGAGCGAAAACTAACCCCGTCACTCCTAACTCTGCTAACTGGCGCGAAGCGCCGCTCGCCCTACGCCATCGTCCCCGCCGTCACCGGCGCCAGCGCCCTCAGATTCTGCACCGCCTCCGGCAGCACCTGCAGAACCCGGTCGATCTGCTCCTCGGTCACCGTCTTCAGCAGGCTGAACCGCAGACTCGCTCCCGCCCGGTGCTTATTCAGTCCCATCGCCATCAGCACATGGCTTGGCTCCGTCGCGCCCGAGTGGCACGCCGACCCGCCTGAGACCGCAATCCCTTTCAGGTCCAGCGCAATCACCAGCGCCTCGCCCTCAAGGTTGTCGAACCAGATGTTCGAGGTGTTCGCCACCCGCGGAGCTGGCTTTCCATCCGCGAGTGCTCCGTTCAACCCGGTCGCCGGCAACGCCAGAACACCCGCCTCCAGCTTGTCGCGCAATCCAGCCAGCCGCGTCATCGTGCCGTCTTCGATGCTATGCATGGCAAGCTCAACAGCTTTGGCCAGCGCCACAATGCCTGGAACATTTTCCGTTCCCGCACGCCGTCTCCGCTCGTGGCTGCCGCCCACAATCAGCGAATCCACCGGCGTTCCCTTGCGCACAAACATTGCGCCCACACCCTTCGGCGCGTGAACCTTATGTCCGCTGATCGAAACAAGGTGCGCGCCCCACTTGCGCACGTCGAACTTCACCTTGCCCGCGCCCTGCACCGCGTCAATATGGAAGAAGACGCCGGTATCCGCCGCGATCTTTCCGATCTCCGCAACCGGCTGCAGAACTCCGGTCTCGTTGTTCGCCAGCATCACGCTGATCAGTCGCGTCTCCGGCCGGATCGCCCTCAAGATATCGCTCGGCTCGATCAGTCCGCTCGCCTGCGGCGCAACGTAAGTCGTCGTAACGCCAAACCGCTCCAGCTTCTTCGCCGCCTGCAGCACAGCCGAGTGCTCAATCGACGTAGTAATCAGGTGATCGCCCGGATGCAGCAGCCCGAACAGTGCGGTATTGTCGCCCTCCGTCCCGCCCGAGTTGAACACGACCTCGGCATCGTGGCAGTTGAAGAACTCCGCCAGCGTCTCCCGTGCCCGGTCAATCGCCGTTCTCGCCTGCTGCCCGTCCAGATGGATCGAAGAGGCATTCCCAAAATGGTCAGTCCAGTACGGCCGCATCGCATCCACGACCTCCGGCAATAGCGGAGTCGTAGCGTTGGCATCCATATAAACCCGGCCATTCAGAGGCTTTCCAGCAGACATGAACAGAACCCTTTCCTTGTGCGAGGGTACCATAGGGTCCGAACCGCAATGCGGTACAAAGACCGCTTCGCTCCACCTATCCCGCAACCCGCTCATTCCACGTACCCATCCGCCCGCGCCCGTTTTGCAGGCTAAATACCCCAATTTCGGCACAATGAAATTGCAGTCAAATCAAGGACAAATAGCTGCCAGGCCGTCGGGCGTATTTCATGGGCAGGAGAGCTAACGTGCGCGCAGGCGCACGCGAACTCCGCTAGCACCGCTAACGACGCTTTGCTCACTGGCAACTGGGAGCCCTCATGCACATCGAGTGTCGTCACGTCTTTTCATCCGGATGCAAATGCACCGACGCGATACTTCGCGACAGCCAATTCTGCTATCACCATCGCAACCTCCGCGAGCGCTTCTACGCTCCAGCGCACCCCGGCACTCCGTTTCGCATGCCTTTGCTTGAAGACGCCGATGGCTGCGTGATTGGTGTTCAGGAAACCCTCTGGGCCATGGGCGAAAAGCGCATTACGCAGAAGGAAGCCGGAACCTATCTCCACGGCATCAACATCATCAAAGGCCTTCTACCTAAGTATCCCGCCGTCACACCCAAGCCGGTCCGCTCGCTCTGTTATGACGACCATGGCTTTGAAATGGCCGAGGCCGTCAACGCCTGCGACCCTCCTCGGGACTGCGTCACCTGCCAAAAGCCGTGCGAATGGTTCGAATACTACGAAGACGAAGTGGAAGAGATCGAAGATCAGATCGCCGAAGAAGAGAAGCAAAAGAATCTCGAGGAGTGGAAAGCAGCCAACCCCGGCATGGAGCCGCCCCCCGAACTGCAGCCCGCCCCCGAACCCGACCGGCCCCGGAAGGGGAAGTACGACAACGAAGACCCTGCAGTCCGCGCAATCTGCGAATTCATCGAAGAGCGAGAATACAAAGAACTGCTGGAACTCCAGGCCCTCGAAAAAGCCAGGGTCGAATCCGCCGGCACACCCGAAACACCGCAGGTCGCACCACAAGAAGGACTGACATCCTGAGCGCAGGTCGCTCGCGCAGCAAACGATCGCAGCCGAAGGGGACCCGCAGTTCGTGCTCCTGAGCTGTGCCCTCCAGCTTTAAAGCAGATCACGATAACCGCCGGTGTCCCCCCACTCATATAAAGAAGCCTCCCGTAGCCAGCGCCCGAAAAATGCCCAGGGTGAAACCGTGGGATCCGCATGCGCCATGCGCCTCCCGCGCCCTGGAGGGCCACCCGGAAGAAGTCAGCCTCCCCATGGCCGATTAGCCGCAATAGCTAACCGCTGTCCTAAGTGTTATTTAACACCGGCTCTTAGTTAAATGGCCTGTATTCAATATTCTACAAACAACCCCAATCAATAGAAGAACTTACAAAATTCATATACTCTTCCTCCATGCCCCGCCGCCGCAGGCACAGCCCAGACACCGTCGCCCGCATGCGGCAGGAACTCCTCGGCTGGTACCACCGCAACAAGCGCGACCTTCCCTGGCGCCGGACCACCGATCCCTACGCCATCTGGGTCTCCGAAATCATGCTCCAGCAGACCCGCGTCGCCGCCGTCATCGACCGCTATACCGCCTTCCTTCAATATTTTCCGGATATTCAGTCGCTTGCCAAAGCCCACGAGCAGGATGTCCTCGCTCTCTGGAGCGGACTCGGCTACTACCGCCGCGCCCGCATGCTCCACAAGGCCGCCCAATCCGTCGTCTCCGACCACAACGGAGTGATGCCCACCACCGCCGAAGGCCTCCGATCTCTTCCCGGCATTGGCTCCTATACCGCCGCCGCCATCGCCAGCATCGCCCACAACGAGCCCATCGCAGTCATCGATGGCAACGTCGAGCGCGTCCTCAGCCGCATCCAGGGCTGGCATTCTCACGACACAATTTCCGAGGCCGCCGTCCGCCGCAAAGTCGACGACTTCGCGCAAACCCTCATCGACCCACGCCACCCCGGCGACTACAACCAGGCCATCATGGAACTCGGCGCCACCATCTGCACCCCGCGCAACCCTCAATGCCTCGTCTGCCCTTGGGCCCGGGAGTGCCACACGCTCGGCGAGCACCGCACCCCAAAACGCGCCGCCATGACTACCCGGGAAATCGCATGCGCTCTCATCACTCGCGAAACCGAATCTCGAACCGAGATCCTCCTCGAACAGCGCGCAGCTGCCAACACAGTCATGCCCGGCCTCTGGGAACTTCCCTCTATCGAACTTACTAAGTCGCTGAAGACCGCACACGTCTTCACCGTCCGCCACGCCATCATGCAGGTCAACTACATCGTCCACGTTTACTCACTGCCAACCGAATCGATTTCAAGTTCCGCAGCCCGGTGCAACTGGATCTCCGCGGATCGCGCCTCTTCGATGGCTCTCACCGGTCTCGCCCGCAAGATCCTCACCAAAGCCCATGTCATACCCTCTCGCAGCCGCCATCAATTGCCCCATCCTCCATCACGCGAGTAACCTGGCCCTTCGCCGTAAACTGAATTCTCCACGGAGATTCCATGCATCGCTTGAAAGCCGCCTGCCTTTTCACCGCCACTCTCGCACCTTCGGCCTTCGCAATTGCACAGACCACGGACACCGCGACCGTTCCGGCGATCGCTGGACTTCCTCCAGCAGCCCGCACTGCCGCCGCATCTATCGACGCTGAAAAGATCCGCGCTCACGTCCGCTTCCTATCTCTTGATCTACTCGAAGGCCGCGGCCCCGGAACGCGCGGCGACAAGCTCGCGGCCGAGTACATCGCTACCCAGTTCGCCCTTGAAGGACTCGAGCCCGCCGGAGAAAACAAATCCTACTTCCAGCAGGTTCCACTCATCGCCGTCCACACCATCGAGGACAAGACCAGGTTCTCCTTCGTTCCCTCGAGCGGCCACTCAGTCGACCTTACTTATGGCTCCCAGATCGTCTCGAAGGATCAAACCGGCGAGCCAAGCGCCGACTTCGACGCTCCCGTAGTCTTCGTCGGCTATGGCATTCACGCACCCGAGTACAAATGGAACGACTACGCCGGAGCCGATGGCAAAGACATCGATCTTCACGGCAAGATCGCTCTCGTGATCGTCAATGAGCCGCCGTCCGAAGACGAGAAATTCTTCAACGCCAAAGCGCTCACCTACTACGGCCGCTGGACCTACAAGTACGAAGAGGCAGCCCGCCGCGGAGCTGTTGGCGTTCTCATCATCCATCGAACTGACCTGGCCAGCTACGGTTGGCAAGTCGTCCAGAATTCGCAAGCCATCGAGAAGAGCTATCTCGCCGGTGATCCCCTCAACACTCTTCGTGCCGCCGCATGGATACAGCACGACGTAGCCCAGCATCTGTTCACGCTCGCCGGCCTCGGCGATCTCGACCAGGGAATTGAACGCGCCGGCAAGCCCGGCTTTCATCCTCAGGAGTTGAGCGTTCATCTCAAGGCCCACATCGAGAGCCGCGTTCGCCGCTACAACTCCACTAATGTAGTTGCCCGCGTTGCCGGTGCCTCAGCAGGCTCCGGCAATTCTGTTCTCTACACAGCTCACTACGATCACCTCGGCATCGATCCCGACGCGAAGGGCGACGGCATCTACAACGGTGCCGCCGACAACGGCACCGGCTGCGGAATCCTCCTCGAACTCGCCCGGGCCTACGCGCATTCCACGCAGCGGCCGCCCCATCCGGTCTACTTGGCCGCAGTAACCGCCGAAGAGCAAGGCCTTCTAGGCTCGCAGTACCTCGGCCAGCATCCGCCGGTTCGCGCGGCCGACATCACGCTTGACCTCAACTTCGACATGCTCCTCCCGATCGGCATTCCCCGGTCCGTCACACTCGGCGGCGCCGAACGCATCGACTTCTGGCCGACTGTCCAAACCATTTCGAAAGACTTTGACTTGAAGATCCAGCCCGACTCGCAGCCCTCAGCAGGTCACTACTACCGCTCCGACCATTTCTCTCTCGCACGCGTCGGCATCCCCGCCTTCTCTATCGATCCGGGCACTCTCTTTGAAGGACACGACGAAGCCTGGGGCAAAGCTCAGTTTGAAGACTACGTCGCAAACCACTATCACCAGCCCTCCGACGAGTTCCAGGAGAGCTGGGACTTCCGCGGCAACGCGAAGCTGGCGCGATTTGGTTTCGTGCTCGGATGGCTCGCGAGCGCCCAGCCCAAGTCAATTGAATGGCACCCCGGCGACGAATTCGAAACTCCGCGTAAGCGGAGCGAAACTGGAAACTGATCCTAGAGCGTCATCTACTAACAACAAAGAAGGCCGGTTTGCGATTTGCGCATCCGGCCTTCTTCTTTAGAACGAAAAACCTTCTCGGGTTGTCTGGTCTCCTCGTGCCTAGCTTCTTACTTTGTTCCGGCCGCCGCTGCCTTCTTCTTCTGCATCGCGACGGTCCACGGAGGAACGATTCCATTCTGTCGTGCGTACGCGATCAATTGCCCCAGGTGCTCATGCGCATCAGCCACGAGAATGAAAACCACGTCGCCCTCGTTCGCTTCAGGTCCAAGCTTTGGAACAAGCTTCGCGAACTCGGCGTTACTCATCCCGTTGATCGTCTTGCTCGTAAAGTCCCAGGACTGGTTTAGATCTTCGACGATCTTGTCCTTGTCCGTTGTCGACTTCTCGAGCTCCTTCGCTTTGAATCCGTCTGGAGGAGTCGCACCCATCATGCTGAGAATTCCGTAGCGCTCTCCCGCAACATGCAGAAATACCTCCGCAAAGGATCGCGAATCAGCCGACGGACGCCATGTCAGCTTGTCACTCGGTATAGCCTGTGCCAGATCGACGCACTTCTTATTCACTCCCTGAAGATCGAGTAACGCCTGCGCCTTCATGTCGTAACTGGGCACGGTTGTATCCTTTTCTGTCTGTGGCATTGGTGCGCTGGTTGTCTGAGCACTCCCCGCAAAGACGCTCACCAGGCAAACCAGTACCGTCATCGCTGCTTTCATTGCGGCCTCCGCTGCATTCAAACCTGTTGCAGTCGCGTTGAGGCTAGAGCAGTTGCATTGGCCGTGCAAGCACTTCGGGATAGTGTGCGCGGTTAACGGGATGAGATGCCGGGTTCGCGAGACTGATGATCTTTAGCAGAGTCGAGCCTCTCGGTGGATTGATTAGTGTGCAGCAGTATCCGCGTCGATCTTTCCCTTGAAGCGGCTGTACACAAAGACCACATATGCCACAGCCAGCGTCATCCCAAACAGCCACCACGCGAGCCCCACAGCCAACGTGTGCGGTCCTGAGATCGCGCGATTCAACGTGATATCGCGATCGGCACCGGTCGTAGCAGGCAGAAGCGTTGGATAGACACCCCAGCAAGCGCCTGCCAGCATGAAGAACAGATAGGTACTCGATGACAGAAATGCCTTCACCGGCTGCAAGTTGCGATTGAACCACCAGACTCCTGCGAGCGCAGCCAGCACGCCGAGAGGCACCACGAAGGTCAGCGGATAGTGTCGATAGTTATTGAGACTCTCCGGTCGCACTGCGATAGTTCCAATCAGGCTCACCACCGTCAGCAGAATCAATCCAAGCAAAAGAGAGTTGATCAGATTGCGCGCGCGCTTCTCCAGTTCACCCGAAACCTTGATGATCAACCACAAGGCTCCGTGCAGGGTCAGAGCCACAAGAGCAACCAGCCCGCCGATCACCGTGTACCAATCAAGAATCCCCGGATGCACTCCCGGCTGAAAGTTCGTCCAGAGCGGCAGAAAGAAGTAGCCGTCCGACTGCAAAGGTACTCCGCGCAGCACGTTCGCCAATGCAGCTCCGTAGAAGATCGCCAGCAGAGCGCTTGCTAATCCAAAGACTCCATCCAGAAGCGAGAGCCAGACGCCGACATCAATATGGTTGCGAAGCTCAAGCGTGACCCCGCGCAGCACAAGGAGCCACAACACGATCATCAATGGCAGATAGAATCCCGAAAATGCTGAGGCGTACAGCAGCGGAAACGCAAAATACAGTGTCCCGCCTCCCGCAAGCAGCCACACCTCATTGCCGTCCCACACTGGCCCGATCGAATGCAGGCTCGCCTTCTTCTCGGATTCTGAGCGCGGGAGGAAGAGATGCAGAATCCCGACTCCGAGATCGAAACCATCGAGAACCACGTACCCGACAATCATCACCGCAACCAGCCAGAACCAGATGAATCCCATCATGATGAACAATTCCTTCTTACTCAGTTCGTTTGCGTCAGTCTGCGATTGCAGTGCGTAGTTCGCTCGTTTGCGCCGCCGGTCCATGGCTGATCTCGCGATACACCAGGACGGTGAACAGCAATCCAAGCAGCGCATAAAGTCCCATGAATCCGATCAGCGTGAACAACCCATTCCCCGATGAGACGACGTGCGAATAGCCCTCGCTGGTGCGCATCAGCCCGTAGATCAGCCAGGGCTGCCTGCCTATCTCGGCGGTCATCCATCCTGCTGTATTCGCGATGTACGGAAATGGGAAGCTGATCAGCAGCAGCCATAAGATCCAGCGCGAACTGAACAGCTTCTTCCGCCATAACAGAAATGCAGCTGCGATCATCAGTGCCACGAAGTAGGTTCCGAGCCCGGCCATGATGTGGTACGAGTAATAAAGCAATGGCAGCGCGCTCGGCCATTGATCTCTCGGGATGCGATCGAGTCCGGTCACTTCAGCCTTCGTCGTTCCGTAGATGAGGAAGCTCAGAAGGTTGTTGACGACTAGCGGATTGTCGATCTGGCCGGTCTCTTCGTTTGGCTGCCCGATCAGTACAACTCCCGCACCCGTCTCGGTTTTGAATAACCCTTCCATCCCGGCGATCGCTGCGGGCTGATGTTTCGCAACATACTTGCCGTGCAGGTCGCCCGTCGGGAAGATGATAGCAATCGTCGAAATCAAGCCTGCGATTACACCGACGCGAGTGAAGATCTTGCCAAACTCCTTGTTCTTGCCATCGAGCAGATAGAAAGCACCCACCGCAGCCATCACGAACGAACCCGTGACCACGGCGCCTGTCATGTTGTGCATGTATTGCAGCAGTCCCCATGGATTAAGCAGGAGCCTCCAGAAGCTCAACACTTCAAATTGACCGTTCGGCAGGCGGCTGTACGCCACCGGATGCTGCATCCAGGCGTCCGTCACGATGATGAAGAATCCCGATATCCACGATCCCAACCAGACCATGACCGCAGAAAACCAGTGCATCCGTTTCGAAATGCGCTTCTCCCCATACAGGAATAATCCGAGAAACGCGGATTCAAGAAAGAAGCTGAACACGCCTTCCATTGCGAGCGGCTGGCCGATTACGCCGCCGGAGAGCTGCGAGAAGCGTGCCCAGTTTGTCCCGAATTCGAACTCCATGGGAATGCCCGTAACTACACCGAACACAAAATTGATTCCAAAGATGCGAGCCCAGAAGCGCGCGGCGCTGTCCCACTCCTGACTGCCACTTCGCAGCGCCACAGTCTTGATCACCACGATCAATAGACCAAGACCCATCGTGAGTTGGGGAAACAGATAGTGGAACGTAATCGTGAAAGCGAAATGAAGCCGATGTATCAGCTCTGGTGTCATCTAGACTCCTCGTTCGAGTGAAAGGGGAAAAGCAAGTCTAACTTGGTCGGGCGAATCGAGGAATGGTCCCCTTCCGCGTCCAAACTAACTCCTTGAATTATCTGGGTGGATCAAGTGCGATGAAGTGACTTAAATCACTTGTGTCGAGCCCTACGAGGTTGATTCTGTTAGTAAGGCAGATGAAGCGGAAGCTACCGAGGGTTGAGGTCTCGGGCACGTCTGCTGTGTTATCAAGGGATTGAGGTCGAAGAATGCGGGTTGCGATCATCGGCGGCGGTATTGCAGGGCTAGCAGCTGCCTACGAGCTTGAAAAGGCGCGAGCGGCTGGTACCGACGTTGAGTACACGCTCTTCGAGTCGCGGGATCGCCTCGGTGGTTCGCTTGCTTCGGAGACGATCAATGGCATCGTCCTGGAGCGCGGGCCGGACTCTTTTTTGAGTGAGAAGCCGGCGGGCGCAGAGTTGTGCCGGGAACTAGGTCTTGCTGACCAGCTTGTTCCGTCGAATGATGCAAATCGCAAGACTTACATCGTTGTGAAGAACAGGCTGGTGCCTCTACCCGATGGGCTGATGTTTCTCATTCCCACCAAGTTGATTCCTACCGCTCTTACGACTCTTTTCAGTCCGACTACGAAGATCAAGATGGCACTGGAGCTACTTCACCCACCTCGGCCCAGCGATCAGGATGAGTCAGTGGCGGCGTTAGTCGAAAGGCACTTCGGGCGTGAGGCGGTGGATCGGCTCGCAGATCCGCTTTTATCCGGAATCTATGGCGGAGACGCGACGCAGCTTAGCGCAAGGACAGTTCTTCCGAAACTTGTGGAGATGGAAACGCAGTACGGCTCTCTGACGCGTGGCATGCTTGCGGCCCACAAGCAGATGCGGGCAAAGATGGCCGCCATGCGAGCGGCAGACGGAAACGGTAGCGCACCGAGACCCGCCGGGCCGCGATCGATCTTCACAACACTGAAGGGCGGAATGCAGCAGCTTGTCGACGCTATTGAGAAGAAGCTGCAATCGGAGTCGGTGAGGAAGTCTACGGCGGTCGATTCGCTTGAGCGTTATGAGAGTGGATGGCGGTTACGAGTCGGAGATCGAGGCGAATTCTACGATGCTGTCATTCTCGCTTCGCAGGCGTGGGTTGCCGGAAAGCTTCTGGCCGCTACTGACGCCGCGTTAGGTGACGAGCTCACTGGAATTCCCTACTCCTCTTCAGTCACCGTGAATCTGGTGTTCGACGAGTCGCAGATCGGGCAGTTGCCGGACGGATTTGGATTCCTTGTGCCTGCCGTCGAAGGACGGGCGATGCTTGCGTGCACGTTCGTCCACCGCAAATTCGCGGGGCGCACTCCAACTGGCAAAGCCGTCTTGCGCGCCTTCCTTGGCGGAGCCAAGAACGAGTCGCTGCTCGACCAGCCAGATGATGTTCTGATCGCCACTGTTCGGCGAGAGCTTAGCGAGATCCTGGGCGCGCGTATAGTTGGACCGCATATTCCTGCGGAGGCAACGCAGGTTTCCCGCTGGCCCCGCGCAATGGCTCAGTATGCTGTCGGCCATCAGGAGCGCATGAAGCGGGTGAAAGCGCGCGCTGCTGAACTTCCGGGGCTACGGCTCGCGGGCAATGCGTATGACGGCATCGGCATCCCGGATTGCATCCGGACTGGCCGGAATGCTGCCAGAGAACTGATCGCTGAGAAGCAGCCTGTAGCCGCGACGAACTAGTTCAGCTCGAGCATGTGCTAATTGCGGATGTAGGCGGCGCTCCGTCCGGGCCGGACGAGGAAACGGGCGGTCACGACACCGAAGAGAAATCCGCCAATGTGGGCGAGGTAAGCAACGCCGCCGGTGTGAACCTTTGCCACGCTTCCGAAGTTGAGAATCTGCATCAGGAACCAGAAGCCGATCAGAAGCGCAGCCGGGATGAATGTGATGCGGACGAAGATCAGGAAGAAGACCACCGTCTTGATGCGATCGCGGGGATAGGTGATGAGGAACGCTCCCATGACGGCTGCAATTGCACCGCTGGCTCCGAGACAAGGGACGCGAGCAAAGGGATCGCCGAGGATCTGGCACATCATGGCGACGACACCGCCGGCCAGGTAGAAGAAGATGAACCGGCCGGTTCCCATAGCATCTTCGATTTCTCGGCCAAATGCCCAGAGATAGATCATGTTGCCGATGATGTGCATCCAGCCGGCGTGCATGAACATCGAGGTAATGATCGTTACCCAGCTGTAGCCGTGAACGATGCGATACGGAACCACGGACCAGACCCATACAAACCGATCGCCGTAGGCAAGCTCTTTGAAGAAGACGTAGGCATTCAGAACGATGATGGCGAGCGTGGCGACGGCGAAGCGACGCAGCGGACGCGAGGCGTCGCCTAAAGGGATGAATCCACCCACTTACATTCCGCCTTTGCCGAGGAGGATTCCAATTCCGTATGTGACAGCGCCTTCTACTGCGCCGACGATTGTCATCTCAAGCCCCGACGACCACCAGGAGCGGATGGTGATGAGGCTCTTGGCTGCGCCGACAGCAAAGTGAGCAATCAACGAGACGATCGCGGCGGCGATCACAGCCGGGAGTCCTTGCATGAAAAAGAACGGGATGATCGGAATCAATGCACCGATGGCGGTGGAGATGGCTCCGGATGTAGCGGACACGATCGGGTTCGAGAGTGCATCTTCTGAACTGCCGAGCCGCTCGCTTGCCAGGGCACGCAGCATCTGCTCCGGGTCGCTGGCGATGTGGTTGACCATGTGGTCCGCGTCGGCTTCCGGCAGGCCCTTCACCTGATAGTAGAGAGAAAGCAGTTCGCGAGCCTCAGGGCCGTTCATCTGAATTGCTTCACGTTCGCGGGCGATCTCAGCGTGGTAGATCTCACGTTCACTTTTGGCGGCAAGGTATGCGCCGGAACCCATCGATAGAGCGGAGGCGATCATGCCGGAGAGACCAGCCAGCAAAACGTACTTGGCTTCGCCCTGAGTTGCGCCGGAAACGCCGGAGACTATACCGAAGATGGCTCCCAAGCCATCGTTGACGCCATAGATCGCGTCGCCAATCCATGCGCCCGGTTGTTTGCGGCCCTGATCACGCTTGGCCAGAAGCTCATCGAGAACGGCTTTGGGATCGACCTTTGGCGCGCCGGCAGGTGCCTGGTAATGACCGCGGAGGAGCGAACCGAGCTCGCGGTGATGATCTTTCTCGTCCTCGATGACGTGATCGAGAATCGCGATCGAGCCTTCGTCCCCGAGTTCCTTCAGCTGTCGACCGTAGTTGGCGATGTGCCGGCTCTCTTCGATTTCAAGGCGACGGAGAGCCATGCGGACGCCTCCTGCTCGATTTGCCAGAGAGTCGGCATCGCCTCCAGGCGATCCTTTATATGTCGGCTCGGAACCGCCGAGCTCGATCATGCGACCCTTCCAAAGGGCGGCGTGCTCCCACTCGGCCGAGGCGAGGTGGCGAAGTACTTGTGCGCGAAGTGGGTCGGTATCGCGATCGGCGAGGGCGTTATAGGTGTGGTAGCCCTCCATTTCGGCCTGCCAGTTGGCCTCGAGGGCGGCAAGAACCTTCTTCAACTTGGCGCTGCTCAAAGTGCTGGTCGCCACGATTACTCCTTGTTGTTTCTTTGAGAATAAGGCATTTCGCGTCTAAAGCAGAGCGGTTGGATCCGTCTATAGATGAGGGCTTCCGGTTTCGTGACGGAAGCAGAAAACGTATGCTGCAAAAACGATTTGGTTTGGGCCGCCGCATCACTTCCCCAAGCTGGGGTTTTCCGTATAGTGTTGTGTCCAGCAATTTGGCGGGCAACCGCCTAGTGGCGCGCAATACCAGCGAAAACAAGCTGGTTCCAGATAAGCGCGTGGAACGCAGAAAGCGCATAAGACTGCCCTTAGGCAGGCTGTAGCCAGACGGGCCAACTTTTTCAGGAAGCAAGGGAGCAAACAACGTATGGCAACTCGATCGACGCCGGCAACGGCTGCAACGACGCCGAACTACACCGGGCCATTCATCACAGTCGCTGTGCTGTTTCTGATTTTCGGATTCATCACCAATCTGAACATGGCGCTAGTTCCTCACCTGCGGAACATCTTCACACTCCCGTATGCGTGGGCCATGCTGGCAGAGTCTGCGTTCTTCCTTGCGTACTTTGTGTTTTCATCCCCGACCTCGAAGCTAATTGAGACGATAGGGTACAAGCGGACCATGGTGGTTTCGCTGTTCATTCAAGTTCTTGGCTGCCTTCTGTTCGTTCCTGCAGCCAAACTTGTGAGCTTTCCTCTCTTTCTTACTGCGGTGTTCATCGTCGGCGCCGGAGTGACTGCGCTGCAGACAGCGGCAAATCCCTACGTCGCTATCCTTGGACCCGAGCACAGCGCACCCGTTCGTCTGACGTTGGCACAGGCGCTGAACTCATTCGGTGGTACGGTGGCTCCAATCATTGCTGGGCACTTCATTCTTACTGATCCCGCCATGATGGCATCGCAAGCGGCGGTGGCGAATACAGTTCGAGGCCCTTATCTGGCAATTGCAGCCGGACTATTGATTCTCGGCATAGCAGTGGCTTTCATGCATCTTCCTCATATTTCTCAGACCCAAGAATTCCGTCCAGGTAAGGAAGGCGATTCAGTTCTTACACGAAGTATCTGGAGCTACAGCCACACGGTACTGGGTGCTGTCGGCATTTTCCTCTATGTCGGAGTGGAAGTGGGTCTCGCCTCCATTGCGGTCAATTTCTTTCTCGGTCAAGGTATCAATGAGCAGGTGGCAGCGAGAGTCGCTCACTTCTTTTCGTCGATGGGCGGATTTGGAGACTTTGTCACACGCATAATCGGACCTTGGACAATGGTCAACATCGCGGCGATCCTCGTTTCCCTCTACTGGCTTGGTGCGCTGATTGGCCGATTACTTGGTTCGTGGATGCTGACGAAGGTCAAGTCAGGCAAGCTGCTTGCTATCTTCGGAACGCTGGCATCGTTGATGATTCTGGTGTCGATGGTGACGAGCGGGCAGGTTGCGATCTGGAGCCTGGTGCTTTGCGGGTTTTTCAACTCGATCATGTTCCCGAATATCTTTGCGCTTGGCATCGCGGGGCTTGGGCCGATGACGAGCAAGGGGTCGGGGCTGATCATGACGGCTGTGGTGGGAGGAGCAATCGTTCCTCTGCTGCTGGGAGCGGCGGCCGACAAGATGGGCATTCAGCATTCGTTCTTCATTCCGCTGATCTGTTACCTGTTCATTGCCTACTACGGGTTCCATGGACACAGGCCCTCGCGATCTGCCTAGGCTGGCTGTTTGCTAGAAGACCCTCCGGCGCGCCGGAGGGTCTTCGTGTTTCTGGGCGACTGGGTCTCAGGGCGATGTTCGCCGATTCCGTAATGCCTTGTTTTTGCTAAAATCTTCAATCTAAAGATAGTTGCGTCTACATTTCTGATATTGAAGGGCTTCCGAGGCGGCTTCTGCTTCCTACCGTGCGGTTAAGCGCTGAGGACCTTTCTCCCAAATTCTTCTATTTAAATCACTTGCCTGTAGATTCTTCTTTCCACACGGTTTGCTCTCCCCCTGCTCAGAGCGAAGAATCCGGCCTCAGTTCTTCAGCGATCCGCTCATACTTGTTTCTTCTAAAATCTTCACTCAACGAGACTTACCTTTAAAATATTCAAAGATAGGCACTTACAAGTACTCGAAGACTCTTTGGGGCTGTAACTTCTTTGGCCACCTAATGTTAAGTATGCGGGATGTCTGTGTAATCGGACGCAATGCTCCGCGTTGCCTAGCTTGCTTAGAATGAGCAATTTACGGATCTCGCGGTCCGGCATCTGGTTGACTCCTCACGACGGAGAAAAGCCAGCCCCTTTCCCACGAAGCGTAAATATACGAAAACAAGCGCCTTGCAGATGTTTCCCACACGGGTCTTGACGAGTATTACAAATTGCGATATTGTTATTGCGATTTGCAATTGACCTTCAAGGTGTTGCGAAAGCAAATGGCCGGTGGGAACGGAATGAAGCTGGGAGAAAAAATCAGGTATCTGCGCGAGGTGGAAGGCAATTTACGGGGCCTTAACCGAGCGATGAGCCAATTGGAGCTGATGAGGGCGATCGAGTTGGAGACGGGGTCGAAGATCAGCCAGAGCTACCTTTCGCAGATCGAAAGTGGCGCGAGGCCGCACCTGACGAACACGACGCGGCAGACTCTGGCGCAGTTCTTCAAGGTGCACCCCGGCTACCTGGTGGACGATCCGGAAGGCTACCACCCGGAACTGATCAGCGAGGTAAGGAACCTCGAGGACAAGCTCGATCTATGGCTGGTAGCAGGAGCGGAGAGGTTCAGGCGGGATCGGGAGTTGAAGGGCGCGTTGATCACGCTGGCGCAGCATGAGAGGTCGCGGGAGTGTTTGCTGCTGCTCGAGGCGATTCTGGAGACGCCAGGGCTGGCGCCGAGGTTGATGGAAGTGCTGAGACGACAGGGATCAGAGGTCAGCGGTCAGGGATCAGAAAAGACGGGCACGAGGGGCTAAGGGACTCGGGTCGTCAACGGCTGTGAACTGGGGGCAAGGTTTATGAACTGGGAGACGTTTTATCTGGTCTGTTTTCTTGCGGGGCTGATGTTGAGCCTGGTTTCGCTGCTGGGGGGCATGGGGCATTTCGGCGGGCATGTGCATCTGCCGCACGTCCATGTGCCGTACGCGGGACACATTCCGCATGTGCATATTCCTCATGGGGCGGGAGCGGTGCATGCAGCGGGGGTGAATGGAGCGGGGCCGGGAGTGAACGCCGGGCCGGAGGTGCCGTGGTGGAACGCGTTCTCGATCATGATCTTTCTCTGCTGGTTTGGAGCGGCGGGATACCTGCTGACCAAGTACGGGAGCTTTGTAGCGGGCGTGGTGGTGGTGCTGGCGGCAATTTGCGGCATTGCTGGAGGGGCGATCATCTTCATGTTTTTGACCAAGGTGCTGATGCCGCACGAACGGGAGCTGACGGCATTCGAAACGGATGTGGTGGGCGTGGTCGGAAGAGTTTCGTCGCCAATCAGAGAAAGCGGAACGGGGGAGATTGTTTATCAGCAGCTGGGAGCGACGCGATCGGCAATTGCACGGTCTGAAGATGGCGAAGCGCTCGAAAAGGAAGCAGAGGTCTACGTGATCCGATACGAGAAAGGGATCGCATATGTGAAGCGGTGGGAAGATCTGCCGCTCGCGGCTCAGGGAACGAGCAAACAAGAGATCAAGGGGTAACAGACAGCACTCTGCTGCGGACTGCCTTGCAACCAGAAGTGCCCGGCGGGAGGGCCGGGGATGTATGAGCAATTCGACTGCATTGATTACGGAGATGAGCGTCCTGGTGGGGATCTTTCTGCTGGGATTTGTGGCGAAGTTGTTTCCAAGAAACAGGCATAAGGCGAAACAGTGAGGAGCACAAGGTTCAGAGATCAGAGATCAGGGTTCAGTTCGCCCGCAGCCTCTGAAAGACGCTGAGCGATGTGCATGCGGAGTAAAACCATCAACCCGAATTCAACCCCTGTTGAAAGGACAGGGATCGAATGACGAACGAAATGATTCTCTTTGTCGGTCTGGGAGTATTGGCGCTGATCTTCCTGATGGGCATTTTGGCCAGGATGTATCGCAAGGCGGGCCCGAACGAGGCGTTGATTGTTTATGGATTTCGCGGACCTCGTGTGATCAAGGGACATGGCACCGTGATTTTCCCCATGGTGGAGAACTGCCGCGAACTTAGTTTGGAATTGATGAGCTTCGATGTGGCTCCGCAGCAGGATCTCTACACAAAGCAGGGTGTCGCTGTAACCGTGGAGGCGGTTGCGCAGATCAAGGTACGCAGCGATCAGGCTTCGATCTTGACGGCCGCTGAGCAGTTTTTGACGAAGACTCCGCCGCAGCGTGAGGGATTGATCCGGCTGGTGATGGAAGGCCATCTGCGCGGCATCATCGGGCAGCTCACAGTTGAACAGATTGTGAAAGAGCCCGAGATGGTGGGCGAACGTATGCGTGCAACCTGCGCGGAAGACATGAGCAAGATGGGTCTTGAGGTCATTTCGTTCACGATCAAGGAGGTTCGGGACAAGAACGAGTACATCGCCAACATGGGCAAACCGGATGTAGCGCGCATCAAGAGAGACGCGGAGATGGCGACTGCCGATGCGGAACGCGATACGGCTATCAAGCGTGCGACTGCACTGCGCGAATCGGCTGTTGCGAAGGCGATGGCTGACCAGGAGCGAGTGATTGCGGAGACCGCGTCACAGGCCAAGCAGGCGGAAGCGCAGCGCGACCTGGATATCAAGAAGGCGCAGTTTGCCGAACAGAGCCGCAAGCAGCAGGCGCAGGCCGATAAGGCGTACGAGATCCAGACCAACGTCATGCAGCAACAGGTGACGGCGGAACAGGTGAAGGTGCAGCAGGTGGAGAAGGAAGGCCAGATCAAGGTGCAGGAAGCCGAGATCACGCGCCACGAAAAGGAGTTGATTGCAACGATTTTGAAAGAAGCCGAGATCAATCGTCAGCGTATCGAGACGCTTGCTATTGCTGAGAAGAATCGGTTGGCCGCTGAAGCCGAGGGTCGCGCAGCTGCGATTCGCACGCAAGGCGAGGCGGAAGCTTCGATCATCTTCCAGAAGGGCGAGGCAGAAGCAAAGGCGATGAACGTGAAAGCCGAGGCATACCAGGAATGGAACCAGGCTGCGGTTGTCGACAAGCTGCTGACCAACATGGCTGATGTAGTGCGCGCGATGAGCGAACCGTTGTCGAAGGTGGACAAGATCACGATTGTGTCCACGGGCGAGAACGGCGCCGCCGGAGTGAACAAGATTACCGGCGACATGACGAAGATCGCAGCGCAGGTGCCTGCTTTGTTCGAGGCGCTGAGCGGAATGGACATCAAGCAGTTGATGTCGAACGTGCAGGCGATCAAGGACAAACCGAAGACGAATGGTGATGCGGCGCAGCATTGAGGCAGGGTGAGGAACCTCGGTCCCCAAAAGCCAGGGACCGGGGGCACCCGTTAGCTGGCATGGATGTATCCCAGGTCTCAAAAGCGAGACCTGGGGCACCCAGATTCTTTGTCAGAGATGATTTTTAAAAACACTCACGTGAGAAACGCCGCAATGAAGTTGGAAGGATTGTGAGGGCGGAATGAAAGTGACAATGTTTCTTGGGCTGGCCGCGGTTGGGCTGCTTTCGACTGTTCCAGCAGCTGGTCACGCGCAGGCGATTGCGGTTGGCGCGGATGGAACGATGCAGCAGGAGAAGCCGGCGGCGGTGATAGCGCCGGAAGATCAGGCCACGCCGGAACAACTGTCAAAGCTGTTTGATGCGATGCGGATCAAACAGCAGATGCAGTCGATGAAGATGATGGTGCCTGGGATGGTGCAGCAGCAGATTCAAGCGGCGATGAAGGAGTTCCCGACACAGTCGAAGCTCACACCGCAACAGCGCGAGAAGTTGCAGGCAATCATGAACAAGTATGTCGCGAAGTCGATGGAACTGTATCCGGCCGACGAGATGCTCGCAGACATGACCGGGATCTATCAGAGGCACTTGAGCAAGGACGATGTAGAAGGCTTGACGGCTTTTTATGGCTCGCCGACAGGACAGCACCTGCTGGATGCGCAGCCCGTGATCGCACAGGAGTACATGCCCATGGTTATGGGCAAGGTCGGGCAGAGAAGCCAGGCGATGACAAGAGAGATGGTGAAGGAGATGGCAGGTGTCGCGCCGGCGAGCAAGCCTGCCCAAGCAAGACCGGCGACAAAGCCGGCAAGCAGGCCGGTGGCGGCGAAGTAGCGCGGTGGTGTTTGGCAAGGAGATGAAGTTCAGAAGCGAGGAGGATGGTTATGTCGTTACTGGAGAGAGTGAGCACGCTGCTGAGAGCGAATCTGAATGACCTTGTGGAGAAGGCTGAGGATCCGGAGCGGATGCTGAAACAGGTTGTGCTGGATATGGAGAACCAGCTTATGCAGGTGAAGACGCAGGTAGCGATTGCGATTGCGGATCAGCATCTGCTGGAAAAGAAGAAGGCCGAACACGAACAGCAGGGCGCAGAGTGGCATCGCAAGGCAGAGCTGGCTGTCGGGAAGAACCAGGATGACCTGGCACGCGCGGCATTAGAGCGCGCTCTGAGTCAGGAGCAGTTGGCAATGGGATTCAATTCGCAGGCGGAGGACCAGAAGCATGAGGCTGACAATTTGCGGCAGGCACTGCGCAAGCTGGAGCAGAAGCTGCAGGAGACGCGGGCGCACTGCGAGATGCTGATTGCGGAGCATCGCCGCGCCAAGGTTGTGGGGCGCGCAGCGCAAGCTCAGCACGTAGTGGGCAACGAACAGGAAAACACGCTTGGCCGAATGAAGAGCAAAGTACACGTAACGGCAGCGGAAAATGCGGCTGCTACCGAGGTGCTAACTCCGGAGTCGCTCGAAGATAAGTTCCGTGCATTGGAGAACGAGGACAAGATCGAACTGATGCTAAAGGAACTTAAGAGCCGACGAGGCGCGGCCTAGGTACGAAAGTGGGTTTTCAGCGTTGGCATATGACCTGTTTTTGAATCGATCCATGGGAGACTACGTCTAACTGGCAAGGAGAACACCTCCTTGAGATGACGCGTCCGCCGCCCGAAAGTGTGGCGGATGCACCCTCAGGTGTATCTGTTCGATCAGTTGGATAGACGGGATTGAACTGGTGCACCGATTTCCCCTGTGGGTGAATGGATGCGCCATAAATCTCTATTTCTTGCCGCGGGACTCGCCGCGTTGATTCCCATTGCTTCGCGAGCACAGGATGCTTCTGTGTCGAGCAACGCAGGAGCGGGGTCAACGGCGACTGCTCCCGTCTCCGAATCGACAACTCTGCCTTCCGCGCCGGATGCAAGTCCTGCTGAAGTTAACGGCACTGTGACAGATGTGAATGGCGATTTGATTCCGGGAGCGACTGTCGTTCTGGACGGACCGGATGCTGGTGGCCATCAGACGCAGGCTGCCAATGACTCAGCGTTTTTTCAATTCACGGGATTGAAGCCCGGCGGACCTTATCGCGTAACGGTCTCGGCAAATGGATTTCAAAGCTGGAGTTCGGCGCCGATCACTCTGAATGGAGGGCAGTTCTTCGGGATCACCGATATCAAGCTGAAGTTCGATGCGGGGGTTTCGTCGGTGACGGTGTACTCGTCGACGGAACAGATTGCGGCGCAGCAGGTGCGGCTCGAAGAGCAACAGCGCGTGCTGGGATTCATTCCCAATTTCTATGTTGTATATGACTCGAAGAACGCGGTGCCGTTGACGACGAAGCTGAAGTTCCAGATGGCGTACAAAGCAGCGACGGATCCGATCAGCATTGTGGGAGCCGCTGCACTGGCGGGCATGAACCAGGCGGGTGACACGCCGAACTACCGACAGGGTGCGACTGGATACGGCGAGCGATTTGGCGCAGTGTATGCCGATGGCGTTTCGGACATCATGTTTGGCGGCGCGATTCTGCCGACGCTGCTTCACCAGGATCCGCGGTACTTCTATCAAGGATCAGGGTCGACAAAGTCCCGGCTGATGCATGCGATTTCTGCTCCATTCATTTGCCGCAGTGACGATGGCAAGCGAGAAATCAATTTTTCCAGCATGGGCGGAGATTTGATTTCGGGCGCGCTTTCGAATGCGTACTATCCGGAATCGAATCGCGGAGCGAGCCTGGTGTTCACAGGATTTGCGCTGAGCACTGGAGAGCGGATGGTAAGCGCGACGGTGCAGGAGTTTCTGCTGAAGAGGCTGACTCCGAGCGCGAAGGGTCAATTCTGATTCTGCAGTCGCCGATTTTGCACAACATCGATTAGCCTGATAGAGGCGGCTCCCTGCTGATCGATGCATTGGCGCCCGCTATTCCCCCCGAATGCCCTGACAGATCGTGCATCTCTACAGGGCTTCGGTATCTCAGAGCTATCCAGCGTCTGCTGGATCAGGTGATCGAATGTATTCTTTGCGATGTTTGATGTTGTGCGGGTTCCTTTTGTCCGCGGGTGTAGTTTCGCTTTCACAGGAAGTTGAAATGGGGAATGTGTTGCCACTGGCAACAGAGAGTGTGGATAGCTCGTCTAGTCTTCCCGACGCTCCTGAGCCCCAGCAGACGCAAGTGAAGGATCCTAACTCGAAGCAGGCTCCGGCAAATGAAGGCGCGCCGAAACGGAAGCAGCAGCCGAAGCGCATCCTGGGAATCATGCCGAATTATCGCGCGGTAAGTGCGGGTGCGATTCCGCCACCGCCAACGGCGAAGCAGGCGTTCAAGATTGCTACGCAGAACAGCTTTGATTATTCGTCGTTTGTGTTTGTCGGGCTGACTTCGATGATTGCCGAAGGTGAAGACACGCACAAGTCCTTCGGCAAGGGTGTGCCGGGTTTCTGGAGCTACTACTGGCGCGGCTTTCTGGACAAGACCGATGGGAACTACTGGGTGATCTTTGCGCTGCCTACAGTGCTTCACGAAGATGAGCGGTACTTCGCGAAGGGCGAAGGGCCGATTTTGAAACGCGCTGCGTATTCGTCCACTCGGGTGTTTATCACGCCGAATTATCACGGCAAGAACACAGTGAATGTTTCGGAGTTGGCGGGGCGAGCAATTGCGCAGGAGATTGGGCGGACTTACTATCCGAGTTCGGATAGCTCTGTGGGCGAGCTGGCGGAAAAGTGGGGCTATGCCGTTCTGCGCGATGCAATGACGAATACGTTCCGCGAATTCTGGCCGGATATTGCGGAGCATGTGCTGCATAAGAACCCGAAATCGTGAAAAACAGGGAACAAGGGACCGAGGGGACGAGGGAACAAGAGAACGAAGGGACTAGGGACTAGGGAAGTTAGTGAACTTGGAGTAGTGAGTAGTTGGCAAGCGCACTGAGCTTATTTCTAGACCTTATCTTTGCCCCAGGCGCCGCCGCTGGGAGACTCGATGCGGATGCTGGTGCCGGCTTTGAGTTCGCGGGTGCATTTGCCGGGGAGTTCTTGCTCGTCGCCGTTAACGGTGATGGAAGTGTTTCCTGTTTTGCCGGCGCCTCCTCCGGCTAGTCCCCATGGTGCGGTGCTACGGCGATCGGCGAGGAGAGTGACCTGCGCGTCGCCGAGAAGTTCGACCTCACGGATGAGCCCATTGCCGCCGCGGTGCTTCCCTGCCCCGCCTGAGTCGTGGCGAATGGCGTATCGGATCATGCGGAACGGATAAGCGTACTCGAGCGCTTCGACGGGGGTGTTGAGCGAATTGGTCATGTGTGCGTGATGGCCGCTGGCTCCATCCGATTGCGGCGAGGCTCCGTGGCCGCCGGCGATCGTTTCGTAGTAGGTGTATGGCAATCGGGATCTCGGATCGATGCCGCCGATGGTGAGGTTGTTCATGGTGCCGGAACTTGCAGCGGGAATACGGCCAGGCAATGCCGGAGCGAGTGCCCGCATGAGCGTGTCGACGATGCGTTGAGATGTTTCGACATTGCCTCCCGCGACTGCGGCAGGCGGGCGGGCGTTGACGATCGAACCCTCAGGCGCGAGGACCTTGATCGGACGCATCAGACCTGCAGTCGCAATTGCATCCGGCGGAAGCAAGCAGCGGAAGACGTAAAAAACAGCCGACCAGGTGATGGCGTAGACGGCGTTGATAGAACCTGGGACCTGGGGGTCTGATCCGGCAAAGTCGACGACTGCGCGTCGACGTTTCGGGTCGATAGAGATTTTGACGCGAATGTTGATTGGACTCGGAATCACTCCGTCATCATCGAGGACGTCACCCGCGGACCACTCCCCGGCGGGCAGTGACGCAAGCACGTTCTGTACGAGACTTTCGGATCCGCTGATGAGGGCGTTAATCCCGGCTGTGAGGCGCGCAAGGCTGAAACGCTCGACGAGTTCGAGCATGCGGGTTGCACCGATTCGGCATGCGCCGAGTTGCGCGGTGAGATCTCCTTCGCGCTCGCGCGGCGTGCGGACATTGGCGAGGATGGTGGCGAGAAGTTGCATGTCCATTTTGCCGGAACGCATCAGCTTGACGGGAGGAATGCGAATTCCCTCTTGTGCGATTTCACGGCATGGGCCCATGGAGCCGGGATACATGCCGCCAACATCGGCATGGTGAGCGCGGTTCGCTACATAGAAGGCTGCCTCTTTGCGGCCGCGAAGGAAGACTGGTGCAACCATTGTGATGTCGGGCAGGTGCGTGCCACCGCGATAGGGATCGTTCAGCAAGGCTACGTCGCCTGATTCGAGACGAAGGTCGGCAAGAACGGCAGCGACGGACATGGGCATAGAGCCGAGATGCACCGGCATATCATCGCCCATCGCGATGAGGTCTCCCGCCGAAGAAAAAACAGCAGAGGAGTAATCGCGGCGCTCTTTGATATTCGGGGAGAAGGCGGTGCGACGGAGCGCGGCTCCCATTTCGACAGCGACGGAGTGGAGCGCGTGACCGATGACGGCAATCTCGGCTGGATCGAGCTGGCGACGTGTGGTCATCTGCGCGCTGCTCCTTGCGGAGTGAGGATCAGGTTACTGAAAGGGTCGACTGAAGCGGACCAGCCGGAGGGGAGATATGTGGTTGCGGAGAGCTCCGTGATTACGGTGGGGCCGATGATGCAACTGCCGGCAACGAGACGCGCTCGATTGTAGAGTCTGGCTTTGCGCCAACGGCCGTTCTCGAAGATGCGATGGGAACTTAACAGAGCGATGTCTGAATCAATTTTGTTTCGCTTCCCACCCATCGCGCGATGAAGCTGCGCCACCCAGAGGGTTCCCGATGGGGCACCCTGCTTCTTGGCTTGTTTAGAACGGCGGACGATGGCCTGGACGCGGAGGGTGACGATCTCGATGGGGCGTGCCGGATCGGAGTATCCGTAAGACTGCGCATGCAACTCATGAAAACGAGCGACGGCGTTGGCAGACCAGTCGATGCGCAGTTCGTAGCCCTGACCGTGGTAGCGAAGATCGGCAGAGCGCTTGAGAATCACTCGTGCGCTCTCGGATGCGAAGACTGATCGAGCTTCGGATTCGAGAGCGCGGAAGACTTCGGCGACCGTTGATGAGCCGGGGGCGAGCATCACTGTGCGGGAGAATTCACGACGAAGATCCGCGTCGAGAATGCCAAGCGCAGAGAGTGCTCCGGGAGCGCTGGGGATGAGAACGCGACGAATTCCGAGAGCATGCGCCAACGCGCAGGCGTGCAGCGGGCCGGCGCCTCCGAAGGCGAGCAGCGTGAAGACGCGAGGATCGAAGCCGCGTTCCACCGAGACACGTCGGAGAGCGGACTCCATGCGCGCGTTGGCAACTCGGACAATTCCTTCTGCAAGATGCTCGAGGCTGGCGAATCCGTTGCCGCCGATCGCGGAGAGGGCGTTGCGGGCACGAGATGGATCGAGGCGCATGGCACCGCCCAGGAAGTGATCGGGATGCAGGCGTCCAAGAATGAGATTTGCGTCGGTGACTGCGGCATGCTCGCCACGGCCATAGCAGGCGGGACCGGGATCTGCTCCGGCGGATTGAGGACCTGCCTGCAGTGCTCCGGCAGCGTCGATCCAGGCGAGAGAACCGCCGCCAGCGCCGGCGGTGTGGATGTCGAGCATGGGGATGCTGACGGGGAGCCCCTCGATCTGCCCTTCACTTGTTGTGGCTGGTTCGCGCGCAGCGTCGAGCATGGCCACGTCGGTCGAGGTGCCGCCCATGTCGAAGGTGAGGATGCGGTCGATGCCGGCGGCTCGGGCTACGCTCAGTGCTCCGATGACGCCACCTGCGGGACCGGAGAGGATGGTGCGGACCGGCTCCTGCGCCACAGATGCAGCGGAGAGGATTCCACCGGAAGACTGCATGATGCTAATCGTTGCCTTTCGCTTTGCGAGTCCGATTTCGAGTGAGCGAATGTAGGTCTGCATGCGCGGAGCGAGATACGCATTGAGTGCGATGGTGCTGCCGCGCTCATACTCGCGGAACTCGGGGAGGATCTGATGCGAGAGCGAGATGGGCAGGCCAAGCGGCGAAAGCGCTTTGGCAACGGCCTGTTCATGGGCGGGATTTGCGAAGGCGAAGAGGAGCGAGACCGCGATGGATTTGGCTTTGCTGTCGCGGATCTTTCGGCGGAGATGGTCGAGGTCGGATTCGGTTGGCGCGAGGAGGACGGAGCCATCGGCGGTTACGCGCTCGGAGATTCCAAAGCAGAGATCGGTGATAGGCGCAGGGCGATGCTGGTTCCAGTCGTAGAGGTTGGGGCGAGACTGTCGGGCGATGGCGAGGGTGTCTTCAAAGCCAGCTGTCGTGACGAAGGCGACGCGGGCGCCTTTGCGTTCGAGTAGCGCGTTGGTGGCGACGGTGGTGCCGTGGCGGACTTCGACTTGCTCTGCGGGATTGGACGCGAAGATTTGGCTAATCGCCTCCAGGATTGCGCGGCTTGGATCGTCAGGGGTGGAGGGGAGTTTGAGAACCTCGACTCGGCCGCGACTGCGGTAAACGCAGTCAGTGAATGTGCCGCCGGTGTCGATGGCGATGATGAGACGCGAGATCACTGGAGCCAACATAACAGGCGGGATCTAGCACATACGGCTCCCAGTCGAGGAGCTGATGACGGATGTTCTGAAGGTGAAGCCGCCTAAGAAGGCGCAGAGACGAGCGAAGAGAAAACGCGAAAATAAAAAATAGCTATTGCTTGCAAGCCCAGAACACGCAGACCGCCCCGAGCACGAGTACGCCAGCCCACATCGAAAGAGCAATGATGGGCTGGTCGTGAGGATTCTTTGTGTACTGAAGCGTGAAATACAACGCCATCGCCTCGAAGAGGAGATTCGTTACTTCATAACGTCTCAGCTTCGAAAACGGGATTTGTTTGAATAGTGATGCCCAGAAACCTCCACCACTAGTGTTGGGCATCATGTACCTTCATGGCGAACACCATGAAAATACCCACGGCGCAGCACAGGGCCGCCGCAGCGGGTTCATAGGGAACCCGCTCGTATATGCAAACAGCCAGCGCGCAAAGGCACACGAGCGCTGCAATACCAAACATCAAACGGTATTTACGAAGCCGCTCCATCCTTAATGCCTCCAGCACGATCTCCCGACGGAAGTAAGGAGTCGCGCATTGCCTTTCGATGCCAATAACCCGGCTCGGGCCGCTTTGTCTCTCGTGGGTCGTCAATGTCTGCATAAATGTCACAGGTTCCTCTTCGGCAACTACGGTTGCCGTAGACGGCATTGAAAAATCTCTGCACGCCACCATGTCTTTTGGATGCCTCTCTAGTGAACGCCGACAGGGGGATTACCCTGTGCAGGCGGCGGGGTTTGTTGTCGCCGCAGTGCTTCGTTAAAAACTCCTACGATCCCAGCTAACACGCTGGGGGCTAGCACTATCCGAATGTCCGGTTGGTATCCCGGAGGCGGGGTCGCCGCTGGAACATCAGGAAAGTTGCTACCAAATTCCAGTACGAGTTCGTTGGGAGTGACCCGCAGGTTAATGACATTGGCATAAAGCGTCTTCATCGCCAGCCGGTGTCCCTCTTGCCTTTCAGTTGTTGGACGGACAGTATCTCGACAGGTCTCTAGATGGTCAATACCACCTACGTGACCGTGCAATAGTAACAAGACACAGTTACCTGAAAGAAGGCTAACTCTCAGGATTTATTGTATAGTACGCACTTCCCGCCCAAACGTTTCCACAAATTTGTGACAGGCGACCAAAGAAAAACAGTACGCAGGTTACCTATCTATACGATTCCAAACCCTGCCCGGGGTTACAGGATTTCCACATAGTGGGTTGTCAAAGGCACAATGTTGCAGCTCTGACACGGCCGTGTTTCCGGAAACACGTGTACACTCACTCACCCCATCATTAATCCTTTTGTTTTCAGCGCTATGACCAATGGCACGCAGGCTGCAATCTCTATGGACGTTGAGAGATGAGGCACGCGATGAAAGTGAACGAACTCAGCAAGTGGGCGGTGGCGGCGAGTGCGGTGATGGCTATGGGGGCTCTGGCGGCGGCACAGGATGCGGCAAAGGCCGAGAGCAATGCGACGCAGGCTGAAGTGCAGGTGAAGAGAACGATCGTCGTCAGCCTGGAGGATCGCAAGCTCGCCCTGGTGGAAGACGGGCAGGTGAAGAAGGTCTACACGGTTTCGGTTGGCAAGCCTTCGACGCCGAGCCCGGTGGGCACGTTCACGATTCAGCGTCGCGTGAAGAATCCGGTTTACCAGCACGAGGGCAAGGTCGTTCAGCCGGGGCCGGCGAATCCGGTTGGGACGCGGTGGATGGGGCTGAGCGTGAAGGGCTACGGAATCCACGGAACCAACGAACCGAAGTCTATCGGTAAGGCTGCTTCGCATGGATGCATCCGGATGGCGCGGAAAGATCTGGAAGAGATGTACGAGATGGTGCACGTGGGCGACTCGGTTGAACTGATCGGGCAGCGCAATGAGGAGACGGCGGAGCTGTTTGGCGAACCGAAGCCGGTGACGGCGGAACAGCCGGTTGTGTTGGCGAGTGCGACTCCGGAGCCGATGCCTTCTGAGACGACAAACGAAGTTGCGGCAGGTGTTGTCGCAGTTGCGAACTAGGAGGCTCGAGATGAGCGGGGTGGCGAGTGCGATGAGTGGGATGGGGGCAGCACTGTTGCCGGTGGCGACAGCGCTGCTGTTTGAGGAGTTGACGTTTGGCGGGCTGGTCCGGCTGCTGATTGCTCCACGGTCGGGATCCAGGAAAGACGTGGCGGCCTCGAAAGGACGCGGACGGGCAGAGCACAAGCACTCCACGGATCAAAGACAGGCTTGCGGGCCGATCTGTGGAAGCCCCGAGGTTCTGGAACCCAGGGGTTGGGGAGGCGGACGATGATTGCGCTGAAGACGATGTTGATGATGGCGGGTGTGCTGTTGATGACTCTGGCGGCGGGGATTCCGCTGCATGGATTGTGGATGCAGCTTCGATACGCGATGAAAAAGAAGTCGAGCGGAGACGGGATGATGCTCGACTCCGGTATGAAGGAACCTGAACCGGATCCGATCATGTGGAAGATGCCGGTCGCGTTGGCAATGATAGCGTGCGTGCCGATGTTGATTGCCGGAAGCATGGTGGTGGTGCCGAGCGGGATGGGCGGAGTGCGGGTGAGCCAGATTGGCGGGACGATGCCTGGCACACTTTATCCGGGGTTGCACTTCATCACGCCGATGATGGAGAGCGTGCAGATGTTTGATCTTCGTGACCACATGTTTACGGCAGGCGTGGCGGATGCGGGCAAGCCGGGAATGAAGAACAACATGATGGTGCAGTCGAAAGAAGGGCTGAACATCGGACTGGCGGTGACGGTGCGCTACAGGCTGGACCCGAACAAGCTGGCGAGCGTTCAGGCACATCTGCCCCAGCCTGCGGATCAGCAGCTTGTGCCTCCGGTGGTGTCGAGCGCATGGAGAGAGCTGGCGCCGTCTTACTCGGTGCGCGAGATCTTCTCAAGCAAGCGAGAAGAGGTGCGGAACCGGGCGGCGGGGATCATCACTAAGAAGCTGGCGACGGATGGCATCGTGGTGGAAGAGGTGATGCTGTCGGACATCCAGCTGCCCGAACAGTATGCGAAAGGCCTGGAGGGTTTGCTGCTGAAGGAACAGCAGGACGACCAGATGGCTATCGATACCGATATCCAGCAGAAGCAGGTTCGCATTGCCGAACTGCAGGCGGAGGCAGAAGCAAAGCAGAAAGCGCAGCATGCCGAGGGAGATGCGCGCGCCAAAGTGATTGAGGCAAAAGGTGAGGCGGATGCGATGCAATATACGCTGCCTTTAAAGCAGAAGCAGATTGAGCAGACAAAGCTTGAGGCGGAAGCGCGCAAGGAAGCTACGATCCAGAATGCGCAGGCGGAGGCTGAAGCAAAGGTGATCGACAGCAAGGCGGAGCTACAACGGCGGAATCTGCTGGCGGATGCCGAGGCGAGCCGAATCAAGTTGATTGCGAATGCGAATGCCGAGCGGATGACGAGTGAAGCATCGCTGCTGAACAAGTCGCCGCTACTGATCAACAAGATTGTGGCGGAGCGGCTGTCAGACAAGATCCAGGTGGTAATGGTGCCGTCGGATGGAAAGTTCTTCTTTGCGAACGATGTGTTCAAGAATATGGCGAACGCACCGTTGGTGAAGCAGGAGATGGACGCAGAGTCGGAGGCTGAGCCGAAGCCGGGACATTGATGGCGGGGGGTGGTGCGTATCGGCGGAGGTGCGGGAAGGGCTCGCGCCTCCGCTGGCGTGATTACTGGCGGCTTGGATGGTTGCGACGCGAGAACAAACGTCAAGCTCCGCAAGCGATATAATCCGCGCAGAACAAGCGGGAAACGATGAGGGCGATGAGGCTGGTCGGAGCAGTGACGCTGGCGGTGTGCTGGATGGTCTCGCTGGCGTGTGGCGCACAGACGGCGCAGGTTCCGAGCAGATGGACACAGCCGGCTTCACAACTGGCGGGGCAGATCGCTGATGTACTTGGGCCAGGGCAGGCGCAGATTACCGTGCGGAATCTTTCGACAATTCAGGCCGGAGAGATCCCTGCCATTCGTAAGCTGCTGGAGCAGGATTTGAAAGCCCGCGGGGTGCTGACCGGAGGCGCAGAAAGCGCTAATGCGATTCGCGTGACGTTGAGCGAGAGTCTACGAGAGCGGCTTTGGATCGCAGAGATTTCTGAAGGGAACACGACTCACGTCACGATGGTGCATCTGGATGCTGCGGAAGCGGCGGCGGTCCATGCGACAAGCGAACGGGTCGTGCTGCGGAAGGAGAAGATCTCCGGACTTATCGGTCGCGAGGTACAGGGTATTCCAGTGCTAGCAGCGGCAGAGATCAACGGCCACTTTGTGGTGATGTTTGCGGACCGCATCTCGGTTTTCTCATCTGCGGGAGGAAGCTGGACGGAGTCGAACACGTTTGCGATGAGTCCGAAGCTTTCGCGAGATCCACGCGGATTGCTGCTGCCTGCGTCGGATGGTGGATCGTTTGTGGCATATGCTCCGGGGACTCAGTGCAATGGAAGCTATTCCCTTCCCTTGAATGGCGGCACTCAAGACAGCGGCTGGACGGTGAAGTGTCGAACGAGCGATGATCCCTGGCCTGTTTATCAGAGTGCGGATGCGAGCAATGCGCCGGCGCTGAAGGCTTTCTACAATACGGCGCGCGATTTTTTTACGGGAGTAGTCACTCCGAACATCGGTGTGGATCTGCCAGCGTTCTATGCGGCGGGAATGATTCCGAGGGCGGCGGGAGGCGCAGCAGTTCTGCTGGCTGGAGTGGATGGCAAGGTGCAGATCGTGGAGAACGGTGCGATTCGCCCGGTTGCCGGCGCTCGAGACTGGGGCAGCGATTTTGCGGTGGTGCGCTCGGGATGCGGCGCAGGAACACAGGTGATCGTGTCGGGTTCCGGCGAGGCGGCGAGCGACAATCTTCGGGCGTTTGCGATTCCTGCGCTGGATGCGATCCCGGAAAGCAATGGCCTTGCAATGGATGGAACAGTCACTGCTTTGTGGACGGCGCAGGATGGGAAGAGCGCATTTGCGGTGGTGCGTAGTGAATCGGGAGATTACGAGGTGGACCGTGTTACGGCGTCTTGCAATTAGCTTCGCCATCGTCATAGCCGCTACAGGCGCGTCGGCACGCACCCGTCCGCACTACGGCGGAACGGTGCATGTGGAGATTGCCGGTGATGCGTGGGAGCGGCCGGCTGGCTTGGCGCGACGCCTTGTTTACGACGGGCTGACGCAGATGGATGCCAGCGGCGCTCTGAGGCCGGCGCTGGCGCTGACCTGGGAGCAGGACAACAATTTTCATCGCTGGCAGTTTCGGCTTCGCCCGGGAGTCCGATTTCAAGATGGGACGGCTGTTACGTCGGTCAACATCGTTTCTTCTTTGACGGCCTCGTGCAGCGCGAACTGTCCCTGGGATGCGGTGAAGGCAGTGGGGCCGCTGGTCATCTTCTCCAACGCCTCGCCGATGCCGAATCTTCCCGCGCTGCTTGCGAGCGACCAATTCCTGATTGCTCTCACGGCGACGACGGAGGGAAGAACTCCGGCAAGTGCAGTGGGCACGGGTCCATATCAGGTGAATGGATTCAGCAATGGAGTACTCACGCTCACTGCGAATGAAAACTGCTGGTCGGGGCGGCCATTTTCAGACGGGATAGAGATTCGCGTACGTCGCGCGGTGCGCGATCAGTGGCTTGATCTTGGACTCGCGCGGGCGGATGTCGTGGAGGTTCCTGCAGAGCAATTGCGGCAGGCACAACAACAGCGCCTTTCGGTGATTCAATCCCCTGCCCTCGTGCTGCTTGCGCTCCAACTCAGCGACACGGGCGTGCTGGGGAATGTGAAGGTGAGGAGCGCGATCGCGGCCGCAATCGATCGAAGCGCTCTCTACAATGTGATCTTTCAAAAGCAGGGTGAGGTGACAGCAAGCCTGCTTCCGCAAAAGATGAGTGGATATTCCTTTCTGTTTCCTACAGATCGCGATGTCAACAAGGCGCATGAACTGCGGGGCGGCCTGGCCGCAGGCGCACTCACCATGAGTGCCGAGGGGGAGGGCGCGATGCAGTTGGCTGCGCAGCGGATAGCTTTAAACCTGCATGAGGCGGGATTCAATGTGCAGATGGCTACTCCCGGAGCACAGCACTCCGATCTTGTGCTGCGGCAGTTCCTAGTCTCCGGAAATGACTGCGGAGCAGCGATGGAAAGAATCTTGTGGGACGCGGGATTGTTTGCTCCGGTCTCCGAGCAGGCGCCAGAGGATCTCTACAAACGGGAACGATCCATTCTGGACAATCATCGAATTGTTCCCCTGCTTGACCTGCCTCGAGGGTACGCGATCGGTGCGAGGATGAGAGATGTTCATCTTCGCGCCGATGGCTCGCCTGACCTCTCCGCTGCATCGCTGGAGGATGCCCGGTGAGCCTGCGGCAAAAATTGCTGCTGCTTTTTTCGCTGACTGTAGCGGCAGCAGTGGCGGCTGTATCGTGGACAGTGCTACTGAGGGTGAGGCAGATATTTGAGCAGCGCGACAAGGACGAGACGGCTCTGTTCGTCAGCCAATTTCAACGAGAGTTTCAGCACCGATCAGCAGATGTAGCAGCGGCAATCGATCGCATTGCAGGCCAGGAACGCGTACGTAATATGGCGTTCGAACTGGTCCAGTCGGGAGATACTGCGCCGTTTCTGAATGAAGCTCAGACGCTCGCGCAGGATGCGCGATTGGATTTTCTGGAAATTATTGAACCGGATGGAAACATCGTGAGTTCCGCACAGTGGCCGGCTCGCTTCGGCTACCAGGAACCAGCGGCTAAAGAAGAAGCGGCACAACCATTTTTAAAACGAGAGGAGTTGCCGGATGGGAGCTCGGCACTCGGCCTCTTCTCGGTGCGCGCGATACACGGATCAGAACCAGCCGTGAAGCTGATTGGCGGCGTGCGGATGGATCGGACGTTTCTCGCGGACTTGCCGGTTGCGCCCGGAATGCAGATGGGCTTGTACAGCGAGGCGCACGGGGAGCAGGCTGATAGCACGAATTCGAGCGGGTTCGATGCGAAGAATTTTGTTGGCCCGGAGGGGGCGGTCCCGGGTGGCGCGAAGTATGCAGGACTGATTGATTCGGCGCGTAAACGAGGACAGCAAACAAGCGGCATCCTCTATCTGACATCGCGGCGCGAAGAGAGCGTGGCCGCAACCGCGATTCCATTGAAGAACTCTGCGGGCAATGTGCTGGCAGTGCTGACGGTGGCAATCTCGCGTAATGCTCTTGTAGCCGAACAGCAACAAATACGGACGATCGCTTATGGCGTGGCAGGAGGCGGGATCCTTCTGGCAATCATCTTCAGTCTCTGGATTGCTGCGCGTGTATCGCGGCCAGTGGAGGAACTTGCCCACGCCGCGGAGGCGGTCGCCAGCGGACAGTGGGACGCGCGGGTTCCGGTACGCGGAAGCGACGAGGTAAGCGTGCTGGCTGAAAGCTTTAATCACATGACAGAGCAGCTTGAAACTCAGCGCGAAAGCCTGGTGCAAAGCGAGCGCGTTGCGGCGTGGCGCGAGTTGGCGCGAAGACTGGCGCATGAGCTGAAGAACCCGCTGTTTCCCTTGCAGCTGACTGTTGAGAACCTGGCGCGCGCGAGGCAGTTGCCGGCTGCTGAGTTCGACGAGGTTTTCAACGAGAGCACGCACACCCTGAGCATGGAGATCGGCAATCTGAAAAAGATCATCGGGCGGTTTAGCGACTTCAGCAAAATGCCGAAGCCAGAACTGGAGAGGATCGATGCGAGGGACGCCGTTCTTCGAGTGCGCGGTTTGTACGCAGCCGGAACTGAGGACGGTCCGACTGTCGATGTTGTGACGGAGCTTGAAAGCGCGCCAATGCCGATGATGGCTGATCCGGAACTACTTCATCGCGCGCTATCAAACCTGGTGCTGAACGCGAAAGATGCGATGCCCGATGGCGGGACGGTGACGATCGCTGCTCGGAATCGCGAGAATAAGATCGAGATTCGCGTGTCAGACACAGGGCAGGGCATGACGCCGGAGGAATGCGAACGATTGTTCACACCTTATTACACAACCAAGCAGCATGGGACTGGTCTGGGGCTGGCGATCGTTCAGAGCGTTGTGGCGGACCATGCAGGTACCATATCGGTGGAGAGCGGAGAAGGACAGGGTGCGACTTTTGTGATTGCGCTGCCGAGGGCTGATGCATGAGTGCCAAGATCCTGATTGTTGACGATGAAGCCAATACACTCGCTTCCCTTTCCCGCGCGTTTCGGCTTGCAGGACATGAGGCGGTGGTTTGCGACAACGCCGCACGCGCGCTGGAACTGGCGCAGTCGCAACCGTTCGATCTGATCCTGAGCGATGTGGTGATGCCGAAACGCGATGGGCTGGCGTTACTTGAAGACCTGAAGAATGCCGAGGTGGCTGCGCCCGTCGTGATGATGAGCGGGCAGGCGCACATAGAGATGGCGGTGAGAGCGACGCGGCTGGGCGCGCTGGATTTTCTGGAGAAGCCGCTGTCGACGGAAAAGCTCCTGGTCACGCTCGACAATGCCGTCAAGCTGACGCGGCTGGAGGTTGAGAATCGAGACCTGCGGACGCGCATCGGCAAACACACTATGGTGTGGACAGGCGAGACGATGCGACGAGTGATGGCGCAGATCGAGCGTGTCGCAGCGAGCGAGACTCGCGTATGCATTTACGGCGAGACAGGAACGGGCAAGGAACTGGTGGCGCGTACGCTACACGAGAAGAGCCAGAGAGCAGGCAGTCCGTTTGTGACGCTGAACTGCGCGGCGGTCCCGGCTGAGCTGATCGAAAGCGAACTGTTCGGGCATGAGAAGGGTTCGTTCACTGGAGCGGCGCAGCGGCATAACGGAAAGTTTGAGCAGGCACATCGCGGAACGCTCTTCCTCGACGAGATCGGGGATATGCCGATCGCGATGCAGGCGAAGCTGCTGCGCGTTCTGGAAGAAGGTGAATTCGAGCGGATCGGCGCAGACAAACCGACCAAAGTGGATGTACGAGTGGTGGTGGCGACGCACCGTGATCTCGAACAGCTGGTTGAGAGCGGGGGTTTCCGGCGCGATCTGTATCACCGTGTGGTTGTGTTTCCGCTGACGCTGCCGCCGTTACGAGATCGCTGCGAAGATCTGCCTTCACTTGTGGACCACTTTGCACGCCAAGTGAGCGCTCAAAATGGCTGGAAACCGGCGCCGTTCAGTGCCGCGGCAATTGAAAGCCTGAAAGAGTATGGGTGGCCCGGAAATATTCGAGAGCTGAGAAATGTAGTGGAACGTCTGCTGCTGCTCGCCGGGTCGCAGGTGGAAGCTGATGATGTGCGGGCTGCGCTTCCAGCTGCAAAGGGCGGGGAAAAGACTCGAGTTTCGGCGGAGGGGAGTTCGGATGGCCCTCTGGCCAGCCGAGTCCTTGCGTTCGAACGAGAGACCGTTCTTGCGGAACTTCAACGGCATGGGCGACACGTTACTCAGACAGCGAAGGCGTTGGGGCTGGAACGCAGTCACCTATATAAGAAGTGCCAGCAGTTGGGGATCGACCTGCAGAATCTGCCGGAGCGCGAATGAAGATACTCTTATGGATGAGTTCCAGGATTTGACACCCTAACCATTGCGATTCGGGACGCATCTAAATTGTCGTGATTTTGTGTCTAATGGCCGTCACAGTGCCCACCGGGGTTGCGGTGCTGGGGATTGTCGCGCTTGTCCTGGTCGGTTCCTCTCTCATCGCGGGGCTGATCGGGCCTACACCGAAGTACGAACTAACCGATCGCAAAGGAATTCCTCCGAATGATTCAGAGCAATTTCTCCAGGTGCTTGAGGCTCTTAGCGATGCGCAGGTGAATCGGACAGGCTCTTTGGAAGTGCTGACGAATGGTCCATCGTTCTATCCGGCGGAGCTGGAAGCGATTCGAAATGCCACCCAGAGCGTCAACATCGAAGCGTACATCTTCGCGAAGGGGAAGATTGCGGATCAGTACATCTCTGCGCTAACGGAGCGAGCTCGGGCGGGCGTTCGAGTGAACCTCGTGATCGATGCAATTGGAAGCGCCGGAACATCGACCAGATATCTGTCTCCGCTACTCGATGCAGGCGGGAAGGTGGGCTGGTATAACCGCTTGAGTTGGCACCAACTGATGCACCTGGATCATCGCACGCATCGTGAGTTGATGATTGTTGATGGCAGGATCGCGTTCATCGGCGGCGCTGGAATTGCGGACCAGTGGTACACGGGCGTAAGGGGGCATCCGCGCTGGCGGGACTCCTATGTTCGAGTTGAAGGAGAGGCCGTCTGCAATCTGCAGGCGACGTTTGCGGAGAATTGGCTGGCTACGTCCGGCGAAGTTCTGACGGGAGAGGCTTACTTTCCGAGCATCCAGAATCAGAATCCGCTGGTGGCGATGGTGGTGAACAGCACTCCGACAGTTGGTGGAGGTACGCGGGCGAGGATGCTCTTCCAGCTGCTGCTTGCATCTGCGAAGGAGAGCATCTCAATCACGACGCCGTATTTTCTGCCGGATAAGAACCTGATGAAGGAATTGTGCCGGGCTGTGGAACGCGGGATCCGGGTACGGATTCTCGTTCCGGGCCGGAAGAGCGATCATATGGTTACGCGCAGTACCAGCCGCGCCGGATATGGCGGATTACTAAAGGCAGGGGCGGAAGTCTACGAATACCAACCTGCCATGATTCACGCCAAGGTATTGTGCATAGATAATCTGTGGGTGGTTGTGGGATCTACGAATTTCGACAACCGTTCATTCGGCATTAATGATGAAGTGAATCTGGCTGTGCGAGACGTGGAAATTGCTACACGCTTCGAAAGCGATATGGCTGAGGATCTGGAGCAGAGCAGAAGGATATCTCTCCAGGAATGGGAACACCGGCCAGTGACGGAGCGAGCAACAGAGCTAATGGGATTGGTTTTCCTGAGACAGCAATGAGCAAACCTTCGATTCGATTTCGAGTGGCTTCTTACAATACGCATAAATGCCGCGGGATTCACGGGACAATTTCCTCCGAGCGCGTCATTCGGGTAATTTCAGAACTCGACATGGACATCCTGTGCCTGCAGGAGATTGTCGATGCGCAGGACGATGCCGGCAAATACGACCAGGCAAACCAGATTGCGGCGGCCTTTCCATGGCTGCACATGGCGTTCGGCAAGACGCGGCCGCTGCATGGCGGACGCTACGGCAACATGGTCTTGTCGCGTTTTCCCATCCTGGAAGCGCATACGCATGAACTTCCAAAAGCGAGGCGAGAGGAGCGCGGCGTCCTGCACTGCGTCGTCGACCTGGGGGATGGATTGAGGGTGAATGTGTTCAATGTGCACTTCGGAACCGGCTACATGGAGCGCCGGAAGCAGATCGAGGCACTGATAGGGGAGGAGATTCTCGCCAAGCCTGAATTGAGCGGACCGCGCATCGTGATTGGTGACTTCAACGAATGGACGCGCGGGCGAACGACGAAAACGCTGCAGAAAAGTTTTTTAAGCCACCGGCCCCGCCCATCATTCCGATTTGAGCGGACGTACCCCGGGGTCTTACCTCTTCTCAGCCTGGATTATTGCTACTACGAAGAGCCGTTGAAACTCGAGGACACGACTGTTTGGCGCAGCAGGAAGGCGCTGATCGCGTCAGATCATTTGCCCCTGCTGGCAGACTTCAGTCTTGAGGCAAACGCGGCAGTGGCCTAGGTTTCAAATGACCTCGCGAAGCAAGCTTTGATCGACGAGCTGTGAATCGCTTTCGGTGCGTATCAGCGGTCTCAGCGCGCTATCGCCATTCCGCCCATTGCCTCGCAGCGATCGCAGTTTCCGCATGGGCTGCCGGTATCGTCGCCGAAGTAATGGAGAAGGAATGAGCGGCGGCAGCTCCGGCCCTCTGCGTAGAGCTGCATCTGCTGGAGGCGGCGTGCTCTCTGCTCCTTGAGAATGTGCTGCTGTTCGGATGCGGCTTCGATCATCTGCGCGGAAGTCTTCTTATGCACCAACTGAATCTCGCCTGAGGTAAGCTTCTCGGCCGCGCCTACTTCTTCGAGTTTGTGAACGATGCTGATGACCTTGCGCTGGGATAAGCCTGTGTCATGACTCAGCTCTCGGGGGCTGGCTGATTTGTCTTTTGAGACAAGGGCGTCGGTGATTGCCTGCAGGTCGGCCGAGTTTACGCGTCCTGCACCTGTCTTATAGCGTTGCGAGGCGATGTCGCCCGGACGATAGAAGAGCACTGCTTCAGCAGGCTGGCCGTCACGGCCGGCGCGGCCAACTTCCTGATAATAGCCGTCGAGGGAGTCGCTCACGTCTGCGTGGTAGACGAAGCGGATGTCGGGCTTGTCGACGCCCATGCCGAAAGCATTGGTGGCGACGATGACCGGAACATCGCCTCTCATGAAGCGATCCTGGGCTTCGTCACGATCCTTTGCTTTGAGGCCGCCATGATAGAAGACGGCGTCGACTCCGCGCTCTTTCAGATCTTTCGTCAGGCTTTCGGCGTGCTTGTGTGTTGCGACGTAGACAATGCCTGGTTTCTCAGCAAATTCTACGCGCTTGACTACTGCTTCGAGTTTCTCGTCCTCTTCGCTGAAGAGGTCGACGCGAAGAGAGATGTTAGGGCGGTCGAAGCCATGGACGAATACGCGCGGCTCGCGCATACCAAGTCTTTCGATGATCTCGGAGCGAACTTCCCTGGACGCAGTCGCCGTCATTGCCAAAACGACCGGACGATCAAGTGCTTCGATTACATGGGCGAGCTCGAGATAGTCGGGGCGGAAATCGTGTCCCCAGTGACTGATGCAGTGCGCCTCGTCGATGGCAAAGAGCGAGACGTTGGCACTTCGAAGTCGGCCGAGGGTCTCAGGGTTGCGGAGCTGTTCAGGAGCGAGGAATATGAACTCGACTTCGCCTTCTGCGATGCGGTCGAGGGTGTCCTGGTGCTCAGCGGCACCGAGAGTGGAGTTGACGACAGCAGTCTCATCGAGCTTGCTGGCCTGGATGGACTCTGCCTGATCTTTTTGCAGAGCGATAAGAGGCGAGATGATGACAGTGGAGCCGGCAAGGAGGCTGCCTGCGATCTGGTAGACGGCCGATTTGCCCGAGCCGGTTGGCTGGACGAGCAAAGTGTCTCGCCCTTCGAGGAGGCTCTGGATGGCTTCACGCTGGCCTGGGCGAAGAGATTTGAAACCGAGCAGCTTCTGAGCGGCGGCGGAGATGTCGATTGGTTTTCTGATCCGGGAAGGCATAAGGTGACGGATTGTTGGATGCAGACTGCTGGGGAATGATGTCTCTCAATCGTTCGCAAAAGTGATGAACGGCTAGCGATTGCACAGGCTTGATCCGGCGAGAAGTGCGTCAGGGATGGCCGGAAGAGGGAGAACATGGTCTATAGCACCCGACTTGATGGCTTCCTTGGGCATGCCGAACACCACGCAGCTCTCCTCGTCCTGAGCGATGGTTCGGGCACCAGCTTTCTTCAATGCACGCATTCCCTGAACTCCATCAGAGCCCATTCCTGTGAGGATGGCGGCGGTGGCGTTCGAGCCAGCGGCTTCAGCGACGGAATGGAACAAGACATCCACGGCTGGGCGCTGGAAACAAACGAGAGGACCGTCTTTGATTTCGACGCGGTAGCCGGACGCGGCGCGACGGAGAAGCATGTGAAAATTTCCAGGCGCGATGAGGGCAACACCGGGCTCAGGCTTGTCGCCGTGCTCGGCCTCGCGAACATGGATTGCGCATAGCTCGTTGAGGCGATTGGCGAAGGATCGGGAGAAGACGGCTGGAATGTGCTGAGCGATGACGACTGCGGGGGAGTTTTCAGGAAGCTCAGTGAGGATGCTGCGGATTGCTTCCGTTCCGCCCGTAGAGGCGCCGATTGCGATGATCGCGTATGCCGAGTAAGGTGGCGGAGACTTTGAAACTGTGGGCCGATGCGGATTTGGATGGGCCTCCTCGATTTTTCGCAGCCGAGCGACTCTGGCGGCACGGATTTTTGCCGCTACGACTAGCCGGAGTTCGCCGACGGATTGAGGGCCGCCTGGTTTGGCAAGGACGTCGATGGCTCCAGCTTCGAGAGCCTGCAACGCAGTCTGACTTGAGGCGACTCCGAGGGAGCTGATTACGATCACCGGCATCGGCTGATAGTGCATGACTTTTTTGAGAAAGGTGAGCCCATCCATGCGGGGCATCTCAAGATCAAGGGTGAGCACGTCAGGCTTCAAGGAAAGGATCTTGTCACGGGCAACGTACGGATCTGGTGCGGTGCCGACGACTTCTATATCCGGCTCACCCGACAAGGCGTCTGTGAGGACCTTACGCACAATCGCCGAATCGTCGACGATGAGGACCCTGGTCCGGCTTTGATCAGTCATCGACATTCACTCATTGAGGGAGACGGTCAGGGAGCCCCGCTCGATTGCGAAACTCTGCCGAATCTCAGGACGCTCAGTCGATTCTTGAGTTGATCCATCGATCAACTCAGGTGAGTCGAGCGTGAAGCATCCGTGGGCTGCCATCTTTGAAACGATGCATCCGCAAAGCATATTTGCCAATTCGCAGACAAGATTGGCGACTTGAGTTTGGCTTAGCGATTCCTCTGATTCGCCGAGGAACGACGCCGTTAGAGAGCGTGCAGCAGCTTCGGAGATTCGAATCGAAACGATACCGGAGTTGTGGCCTGTAAATGCCACACGAGCTCCGAGAGCAGGGAGACTTGGGTGGGAACCACCGACTTGCAGAATCTCTGTGAAGAACATCGTTTCGAGGACTTCCGCGACGGCGGCAATGATGAGATTGTCCAGGGCTGGGTCAGCCATTGCAAACCCCCAAGATTCTTTCGACCTCGTCGCGCAGTGTTTCCGGCTGGAATGGCTTGGAGATATAACCGCGTGCCCCCAATTTGATCATGCGGTCAATGCGATCATGACTTGCGTCAGTGGAGACGACGATGACGGGTATATCGCGGAGCATATTGTCCAGCCCTAATTGCCTGACGAACTCTTCGCCGTTCATCCGCGGCATGTTGATGTCGGTCAAAACCAGGTCCATCCATCTTTCGCGGAGCAGGTTCAGAGCGGCTTCGCCATCACCGGCCTCGCTGAACTGTCCGACGGCCAGCCCGGTCAGTTGAACGACTTTGCGAAGGAAGGTCCGCATCACTGGCGAATCGTCGACGATTAGAATGTTCAACGCCATGAGGATTCCTCCGTCGATGCCGCAACAGGTTTCCTCCGTGCATTCAATTCCCAGCGCTCGCCTGCAGGAGATTGAAGCCATACGCGACCGCTGCCGACCTCCATGCGGACGGTCCTGACCGTCGTGCCTCCGATATCTTCGGCGTGGGCGACCAGGCCAAACTTCCATAGAGCTTTGCGCAGAGCGAGGCAGTTGCGCTTGCCGACGTTGAAGATGGAGTTGTCGTTCATGATCTGGGCGCCTCCAGCGGCGAAGACTTTGAGACGGTTCCTGTCCGCGCCTTGCGCGAGTGCGGCTCGCAGAAGAAGGGGGATAGCCGTATCGGCGAATTTGAATGGCCGCGCGTCACGTTCGGGCTGTGATTGCGGCGACTCAGGGAGCATGTAGTGAACCATGCCTGCGATCCTGGCGACCGGATCGTGCACCATGAGCGCGACGCAGGAACCGAGGGCGTAGGTGATCAGCATGGCGTCGGCATCGCGGCTGACACCTCCGTCGCCTACGCCGATAACAAGCTCTTTCATTTCGAAGCGCCTCGCTTGCGATAGATTGCCGGTTGCACGTGCTGAAGGCCATGCTGAATTCCTGTCAGCGTCTCCGAGTGTCCGACAAGCAGGTAGCCTCCGGGCTCCAGGCACGCAGCAAGCCGACTCACGAGTTGCGCCTGTGTCTGATGGCTGAAATAGATCATGACGTTTCGGCAGAAGATCACATCGAATCTGCCGATGTCGGGTAACGGATGGATGAGATTGATTCGGCGGAACTCAACCATATCCATGATTTCCGGGCGCATTCGATACCACCCATCCCATTGACCTTCGCCGCGAAGGAGGTGCTTGCGAAGCCAGGGGGCCAGCGCATGCTGCAGGCGCTGGGCGGGGTATGCGCCTTTTTGGGCTGTATCAAGCGCATGAGTTGAGATGTCGGAAGCGAGGATGTGCGGCGCAGGCTGCCGACGACTCTGAAAGTGCTCGTTTGCGATCAGGGCGATGGTGTATGGCTCCTCGCCGGTGGAACAGGCTGCGCTCCAGATGCGCATCGGACGACTGCTCTCCCACGCAGGGAAGACGTGCTGCACTAAGAAGGCGAAGTGTGCCTGCTCGCGAAAGAAACTGGTGTGGTTGGTGGTAAGGCTATCAATCAGCTGCGTAAGGCACTGGCCCGTGCGATCTGCTTGAAGATGTCCGTAGAATTCGCGAAAGCTCGAAAAGCTCAGGCGCCGCATCAACTTGCCGACGCGGGCGGCCACGAGCTGCTCTTTTCCCGGTCCAAGTTCGATGCCGAACTCTTCGTGAGCGAGCGCTGAAATAAGAGCGAAGTCGCGGTGCGTCAGCACAATGGGGCTCAGGGACGACTGTGCGCCAGACAGAGCTTTGGGCTGAAGCGTTGATCTGATCATTTCGCGACACCCTGGAAGATTCCTTCGAGATCGAGGATCAGTCCGACTCGGCCATCTCCTAGAATTGCCCCGCCGGCAACGCCTGGGACTTCCTTGATGCTTTCGCCAAGCGACTTGATGACGACTTCCTGTTTTCCGATCAGATCATCGACCATGAGGCAGAATGCCCGGCCCGCCACTTGGGCCACGATGAGAAGGCTTTCGGCAGCTTCTTTGGAGCGCGGCTGTATTTGAAATCGCTTGTAGAGTCGTACGACGGGCAGCAGCTTGTCACGAACCAGAGCCACCTCACGTACACCTTCGACGGTGAAGACCATTTCCGCGGTCGGGCGAAGCATTTCGCGGACGGAGAAGATTGGAACGATATAGCGTTCGGAGCCTACTCCGACAACCAGGCCATCAATGATGGCGAGGGTGATAGGAAGACGCAGACAGAATGTCGTTCCTGTTCCGGGACTCGATGAGATTTCGACATGACCGCGGAGTTTCTGAATCTTTCTCCTGACGACATCCATTCCGACGCCGCGGCCAGAGACGTCTGTGACTTCGACGGCGGTGGAGAAACCTGGATGAAAGATCAGATCGAAGAGTTCTGAATCAGGCAGGCTTCTTGTCTCCTCGATCAGAGCCATGTGCCGTGCTTTCGCCAGGATTCGATCGCGATCCAGCCCACGTCCGTCATCGGCGATCTCGATGACGATGTGTCCAGCCTGATGGCCTGCCCGCAGGCGAAGATGACCGGTTGAATCTTTAGCGGCTGCGAGACGATCGGTTTCGAGTTCGAGACCGTGATCAATTGCATTGCGAACCATGTGCATCAGCGGATCGGCAAGTTCTTCGACCACATTGCGATCAAGCTCGGTATCAGAGCCGATGGTCTCGAGCTCCACGCGCTTTCCTGTCTTGCGCGCCAGGTCGCGCGTGAGCCGACTCATCTTCTGGAAGAGCCCGCCGATGGGAACCATGCGCATCGACATGGCAGTCTTTTGCAATTCACTCGTGATCCGTGCCATCTGGGCAAGGCTGTTGAGTAGAGCAGGGCTGTGGATCTGAGCGAATTCGGGATGATGACGGACCATGGATTCGGCGATGACGAGCTCGCCGGCCATGTCAACCAGGTAATCGAGTTTGGCGGTTCCGACTTTGACGCAGTTAGAGTCGGAGGTTTGATTCTTGTGTTCGTCGGGCGCACGCCGCTCAGACGAGGTTAATTCGGGAAGGGATGCTGCGACGGAATTCTGCACGGCATTGCCCTGCTCCGAGTTGACTGACGGCACCAGGCCTTCGTAGTCGATTGATCCTGCGGAGCGAAGCCGGTTAGTCAGTGCTGCCTGGTCCGGAAGAGGCGAGTGTGGGGTTCCGGACAGCGACTGCTCCAGATTTAGCAATGCGGCTTTCAGGAAGTCCGCAGCTGCGAGGACGACATCCACAACTGCAGAGGATATGGTGAGCCTGCGATTGCGGGCCAGATCGAGAAGTGTCTCGGTCTCATGCGCGATTTCGCGGATGTGATCCATCCCGAGGAATCCCGCGAGGCCTTTGATTGTGTGGAACGCGCGAAAGGTAGTGTTGATCGCCTCGGCATCCTTCGGATGCTTCTCAAGGGTGATCATCTGCACTTCGACTTGAGACAGGTGATCGCGCGATTCCATGACGAAGTCGCTGAGCAGTTCTCGGTCTTCGCCAAGGGGGGTTATGGAAGGAGTTTCGGGGGATGCGCTGGAGCCTGGCGAGTTGGAGATGGTCTCGGAGTTGCGATTGCAAAGCAGGTGCTGAACACGCGTGATGCAATCGGAGATCAGAGAATCGATTATTGCGGGATCTGCTGTCTTTGTCGTTTTGACTGACTCGTTTATGACTTGAGCGATGTCATGACGATTCACCTCCTGGGCCGATTTGCTGATCTCAGCGAGGAGTGCGAGTCTCTGAACGATGCCGAGGCCTCCCAGAACGATTTGCACTGCGACATTTTCTACCTGAGCCGAAAGAGCCCCTGACACGCCAACGTTTTTTGCCGCAATCGAATCCGGGGGTAGCATACGGCAGATCCTTGAAGTGGGTAGTATTGAAGGGGCGCATCGGCAGCACAGTTCTGAATATTGTGTCTGCAAATGCGCCCTTGAGAAGATCGAGGGCTGCGTCGCTAGACCATAGCTTTGAAATCTGCTTCCATGGGAATTGCTTCCGATTTGGCAGTGGCTCTACTGATGTGGTTGTTGATTCGCTTCAGCGTGGTATGGCTGGCAGTTGACGGCTGCCAGGAGCGACTGTTGGATCGGGTATGGTCGATCTCATTCATGCCTCCGACCATCGCGCTCAGCTGGTGGACTACCTCCATAAGAGTGGAGGCCTGTGCGGTCAACTCCTCGGAGGCCGCAGCGCTCTCTTCTGCGTTGGCGGCAGACTGCTGGGTTACCTGCTCCATCTGCGTGAGTGCCTTTGCAATCTGCTCGATACCGCGCGTCTGTTCCTGACTGCCAACACTTACCTCATCGACGAGGGTCTTCACCTTTGCCGACTCTTCAGTGATGGCTCGAATGGCAACGGCAACATGCTCGACCTTCGTCTGGCCATCATCCGATTTGCTGATGGATTCTTCGATGAGAGCGGCCGTGTCCTTTGCGGCTTGCGCGCAGCGCTGCGCGAGGTTGCGTACTTCGTCGGCAACGACTGCGAATCCCATGCCGGCTTCGCCGGCGCGGGCTGCTTCCACTGCGGCGTTAAGGGCAAGAATGTTGGTCTGGAAGGCGATTTCATCGATGACCTTGATGATCTTCGATACCTTGTCACTGGAGTTCTTGATGTCGGCCATGGCGGTCACCATAGTCTCAAGAGAATGGTTGGTTTCTTCGACTCGCTGCTGTGATTGCAGAACGAGGGAGTGCGCGGTCTGCGAATTCTCAGCGTTTTTGCGCGCCATGGAGTTGATCTCTTCACTGGAAGAGGAGGTCTCCTCAAGCGAGGCGGCCTGTTCGGACGCGCCCTGGGCGAGTGACTGGCTGGACGAAGAGATCTGGCCGGCAGCGCTGGCGACCTGCCCTGCTCCTTCGGAGAGATCACTAATGGCCTTGCGAAGCGAGGCATTGATCTGACGCACTACAAAAATGATCAATGCACCGGCAGTCAACGAGAACAAGAGGATGACAATGGTGACCCAATCGCCGAGGTGGACATTCTCAGACGCCTCTTTGAGGGCGGCGGTCATATGTTCACCAGATAGCTGTTTCTCGGTGGCAGCCTGTTTGCTGAGTGAATCAAGGTTTGGGATGATCTTGTCTCTCATAAAGGCAGCAGCCTCGGTATCTTTACCAGCGCTCACGAGTTGCAGGAATTCCTGGTGAAGCCGGGTCGATGAATCAAGATCGGTCTGGATGGCGGTGATTACTTTCCGACCTGCCTCCGATTCAATCAGAGGTGTCATCTCCTGAAGCTGGCTCTTCATCTCTGAAGCTGCGGTTTGATAGTCCTGGTTGTACTGAGCCACGAGCGCGGCGTCTTTCATCATGGACCTGAGCAGGATGCCGCGCTCCGCAGCCAGCATGTCTGACTCGGTTCCATCGATTTCAGCGGCAAGGAACTGTTTGCGCGCGGTGACATGAGCGAGTTTGTTGATGCTGGCACCTAAGCCGCTGATCAGCCAGAGCGACGTGCCTCCCACGACGAGTGTCAGCGCTAGACACGCACCAAAGCTTCCGAACAGCTTCTTTCCGATTGTCATTTGCGATGCCATCGCATATTCTCCTTCTTCGCCTTTGAATCAGTTGTGCATCAGCCCGTCGAGCCCGCGCACTTCCTGTGCACTCAACACTCGATCGATGTCGAGCAGTATTTTGACTTTGCCTTTGATTTTTGCCATTCCGAGCAGGTAGCTCGCCGCCGAGCTTCCTCCGTCACCAAAGTCGGGAGTGTCTTCGACGTCGCCAGCAGCGAGGTTCAAAACTTCAGATACGGCATCGACGATGATGCCGGTGTGCAGTGTGACGCCGGATGATTCGACCTGCACGACGATAATGCATGTGCGCTGGGTGTATTCGATTTCAGGGAGGCAGAATTTGAGGCGGAGATCGACGACCGGAATCACTTTGCCGCGAAGGTTGATGACGCCCTTTATGTACGAAGGTGTCTGGGGCACAGCGGTGATGTCCTGAATGCCCATGATCTCGCGAACTTTGAGAACTCGAATCGCAAACTCTTCGCGGCCCAACAGGAATGTGAGGTATTTGCCTGCTCGTTGATCAACGGCGGAATGTTTGGCTTCCCGTTTTCGGACATCGTCGGGAGATTGTCCCAGATGTGGAGTACCAGCTGGGCCACTCCGCGTTTGAGTTTCGTCCAGGATCAGAGTCGACATAAGCACCTTCCTTTGAGCTTCGCGGTGATACCCATCTGAAATTCTGAATGCGACTGCAGACGGATCGGAGCACATACTGCATTTCCGCCATCACTTGTTTCGTCGCTCTAGTGCTTTATCGGCAGAGCTTCACGTTCGATCAATCTTCTGGATGAGGAGGAGTGGATACACCGCGAAGGAAAGAGAAGGCCGCGCTAGCTGTCGACGGGCAAGTACTGCACAAACGCAAGAAGCGCCCGAGCATGGTGCCCGAGCGCTTTCTTTGCTGGTCGTTTTAGATTTTTCGAAAACGAATGGCTTTGGCTTGGGTACTAGGCCAGAGCCGCATTCATGTTGCTGATGGCTTCGTCGATTTCCTGGGTGCTCTTGAAACCTACGGTAGCGCAGTCGACGCCCGCGTTCTGGAATGCAAACTTCATGGCTTTAGCGCGATCGTCGTGGCTGTTCTGGAACTGGCCGCCGCCGCAAAGCTTCATACCAATGACGCCCAGGCCCTCTTTTTTTAGTTGATGGATGTGATCGACGACCTCGCTCACATTGTCGGGATGATTTGTATCCTCGTAAGTGGGACCGTCCATGCGCGCGCCGCTGTGGTTGATGCGGATCAGTCCGACGTCGAGCCAATGGGTGCCCGGCATCTGGCGCAGCGCCGGAAGGCCATGGACAGAGGCGCCGTGGGTGCGGATGGTCTTTTTCTGCTGCGCTTCGAGGATGCTGTCCTGCCAGCGTTTTGTGGTCTCCGGCCAGTCGGCTGTGTGCTGCCAGTGGAGCAGCATGATGTCGAAGTACTCGGTCTGCGAGGTGCGTCGCAGTTCGTCGAACTTTGCCTGGGGTTCGATGCCCTCGTGAAATGTAGTGACCTTGCTCATCAGCTGATAGCTGTCGCGGGGGAGGCCTTTGAGCGCCTCACCCAGCATGGCCGGTGTCTGGTAGGCCTCGGCTGTTTCGAAGAAGCGGATGCCGTGGTCGTATGCGTAGTGAACAAGGCGGGTGAATTCCTGCTGCCCGAGGCGGGCCTGGACAGCTCCGCCGTCAGTCCCGGTTCCGAAAGCGAGCCGGGTGACCTGCAAATTCGAGCGGCCGAGCACCACGCTGTCGGTTGCGGTGCGCCTGGCGGCGACGGGAAGGGTTCCGACGGTGGCCATGGCTCCAGCGGCCAGACCTGTTTTAAGGAAACTACGCCGTGTGGTTGGACTCATTTCGACCTCCGCGGCTCAAGCCGACAGGCGAGCCGGATGAGTGGATGGTAGCACGCAGAAGGGGCGAAATCGATAAAGGTGAGCGGTGATCGGTCGAGTATGCTGGATTCCGCTGTCCAGCGTGACCATATATAAGGATGAACTCATGAAAAGAGCTCTGCTGACTCCCGTCTTGCTGTTTGCCTGGCATGGGGCCTTCGGCTCGTCGGTAATCACCGCGCGTGTTGAGGATCCGAAGGCGATCTATGTCGATGGTCCTGCCAAGGATGCGGACAATTCAGGCGCATTGCAGGCGGCGATCGATAGAGCATCGGGCTCGGGGCGCGAGGGAATTGTGTTCGTCCGGGAAGGGCGTTATGCCATCCGTCGGACAGTGTACCTATGGCCGGGAGTGCGGCTGATCGGCTATGGTGCAACGCGTCCGATATTTGCGCTTCCGCCGAAGACGCCGGGGTTCCAGAAGGGCATGGGCGTGATGTTGATGTTCACCGGGCAGACGCCTCATGAACGTCAACAGGCCAAAGATCACGTTGCTTTTCCGCCACCAGGAACGGTGCCGCCGAATGACAAAGTGGCCGATGCCAACCCGAACACGTTTTACTCGGCGATAAGCAATATTGACCTTGAGATTGGAGACGGCAATCCCGCAGCGGTGGCCGTGCGCTTCCATGTTGCACAGCATTCGCTTCTGGCACACATGGCTTTTCATCTGGGCTCAGGGCTGGCGGGGATCTACCAGGTTGGCAATGAGGCAGAGGATCTGCACTTCTATGGAGGACGTTACGGGATATTGACGGAGAAGACGTCACCTGCATGGCAGTTCACTTTGATCGACTCGGTCTTCGAGGGTCAGAGTGAAGCGGCTATACGCGAACATGAAGCGGGGCTGACGCTGATACGAGACACATTTCGCAACCTGCCGAAAGCGATTGATATTGATGAAGGCTATCCCGATCAGCTCTGGGTTAAAGACTCTCGTTTTGAAAAGATTGCCGGGCCGGTTGTGACGATCAGCCTGGAGAAGAGCCCGCTAACAGAAGTGGGATTCGAGAATGCTGTTCTAAGCGACGCGCCGGTGTTTGCGAAATTGAGAGAGAGCGGGAAGCAGGTTTCCGGGAAAGGTGAAGTCTATAGGGTAGGGCGCTTTACCTACGGATTGATTGTGCCAGGGTTAGGCAGGATGGGGAACATCGGGATGCAATACGATGCAGCTCCGATTGCTTCATTGCCTGAACCCCTACCAGCCGCAATCAGGCCGCTCCCGCCGAGCAGTGACTGGGTGAATGTACATTCGCTGGGAGTGAAGGGAGACGGAGCGAGCGATGATACCGCGGCATTGCAGCGGGCGATCGAGACGCATCGCGTGCTGTATCTCCCGAGTGGACACTATGTGGTCCGCGACACGATCGCATTGAAGCCCGAGACGGTGCTGGTCGGACTGCATCCGACACTTACGCAGATTGACCTGCTTGATGAGACGCCGGAATATCAGGGCGTCGGCGCTCCGAAAGCGGTGCTCCTTGCTCCTGCAGGCGGGCGGAACATTGTCAGCGGGATAGGCATGTTCACTGGCGGAATCAATCCGCGAGCGGTTGCGGTGCTATGGAAGGCTGGGGAGCAGTCGTTGATGGATGATGTTAGATTTCTCGGCGGGCACGGCAGCGGAACCAATCCCTATAACAATAACCATACGGCCGATCCAGATCTTCGCAAGCGATGGGATGGGCAGTATCCGAGCCTCTGGGTTGCTGATGGGGGCGGCGGGACATTCGCGAATATCTGGACACCGAATACGTTCGCACAGTCGGGATTTCTAGTCTCGAATACGAAGACTCCGGGACATGTGTACGAGATGTCAGCCGAGCATCATGTACGGAATGAGATCAAATTCGATCACGTAGAAAACTGGGATATCAACTCGCCACAAACGGAAGAGGAAGCGGGTGAGAGCCCGGAGGCTCTGTCTCTTGAGATCAGTCATTGCCGCAACCTGACGATTGCGAACTATCACGGGTATCGCGTGACGCGTTCGAGGGCTCCGTTTCCTGCAGCTGTGCGTGTGTATGCATCGTCGGATATTCACTTCCGCAACGTGCATGTAAATGCAGAGAGCGGGTACGGCATTTGCGATGTAAACGGATGCGGAACGTTTCTGCGGCTGAGCAAGTTTCCGTATGAAAATGCGATTGAAGATGTGACCCATCATCTGGAGGTACGCGAGCGGGAGTTTGCGTGGCTTGATATCACTGCGGGCTCGCAACGGACCGCAGAAAATGATGGAACCAATTTGCCGGACGCGGCCAGGGCTAGCAAGGTTCGGAAACTCGAGGAGGGGTTCTTTTCTATTTCGGGTGCAGCCGTGGACGCAGAAGGAAAGCTGTATTTCGTCGACCATCACTATCAGCGGATATACGGATGGTCGGAGAATGAGGGTCTCACGGTAGAACGCGATGACCCTCTTGATGCGGTGAACCTGGCCTTTGATAAGTCAGGCAATCTGCTGGTGCTTTCATCGGCGGGGCCGGAGGGCACGGCATACACGTTCAGACCGGGAAGCTCTGCGGAGGAACTTACAGTGTTAAAGCCGCAGGCCGCACAGCCTCACGAGCATGCGGCCTACCTGCTGCCTGTGAACTGGTGGAACAACGGAGAGTTCCGGGATCAGTTGAATTTCGAAACCATGCGCTTTGCTACGCTAGCCGAGATGTTTGCTGCGGATGCCATGACACCGAAGAAGCGAAAGTACGTTTCCCAGGATGGAAGCGTGGCGCTGCCGGCAGGGAGAGTGTTCCAGCAGGGTCCGGCAAGCGACACTTCGGGATGGCGATTTAGCGACAATCTCGACACATACGGGTTCATCCCGGCTGAACCGGGTAAGAGAGTCTATGTCAGCAGCGAGTCTGAGGACATCACATACAGCGCGAAGGTGCGACCCGACGGGACGCTCGCTGATTTGACACCGTTTGCCCAGCGAGGAGGCGAGGGTGTCGCTGCGGATGAGCACGGGAATGTCTACGTTGCGAATGGGCAAATCTTCGTGTACGGGGCTGACGGAAGACAGATCGATGAGATCGAAGTGCCGGAGCGGCCATTGCAGCTTGTCTTTGGCGGCAAGGATCGTCGCACGCTCTTCATCCTGACGCATCACGTGTTGTTCTCTGTTCGAGTGCGCTGAAACGGCACTCCATCCGGAATGCGATGATGGATGAGTTGATTGTTCGCATCCGATTCTGAATGGAGTAAATCATGTTCCGCGCGATCATGCTGAGGGCCCTTGTTGTTTTGGGTATGCTGGGTTGTTTTGGATGTACGTCATCGTTTTGCCAGACGAGCAAAAGCACGAATGGCGATCCTGCTTCGCTTGTGAATCCGCTGATTGGCACAACAAACGGCGGCAATGACTACCCGGGTGCGACGTTGCCACTGGGAATGCTGGCGTGGAGTCCCGAGGAGCCGCGAAATCACCCGCGACCGAAGAAGGCCGGTGTTCCGGGCTCGATGCGAGACGATCGCGGAAGGCCCGCTGCGCCGGGTGGCTATGAGTACTCAGCAGATAGGATAAGCGGATTCTCACTGACACATCTAATGGGAACTGGCTGCGCCGGAGCGAGCGGAGACATTCCTTTCATGCCCTATGTCGGCGTGATGGATTCTTCGCCGGCGGATGATGCCGGAGCGGAGAAGTACGGCAGTACGTTCTCGCACGACAACGAGACTGCTCAGGCTGGCTATTACAAGGTGAAGCTTGACAGTGGTGTTGTTGCGGAGTTGACGGCGACATCGCGTACAGGATCGGGACGATTTACCTATCCGAAAGGCAAGCCGGCAGTGATGCTGATTCGAAGTGCCTACTCAGAGACGGGCAGTACGGATGCGCACATTCATATTGACGCAAAGACGCGGACAGTTTCGGGATCGGTGACCAGCGGGAATTTCTGCGGCTATATCGGGACCGCTGATCGCCGCAGCTACTACACACTCTATTTCGTTGCTCATTTCGACGCGCCGTTCCTGAGCACTGGTACGTGGCAGGATTCCGCAGTGAAGCCGGGCACCTCGGAGGCAAGCGGCGGGACGACCTATGGGGAAAAAGGATTTGTGCCATCGGGCAAAGGATCCGGAGGCTGGGTAGTCCTCGACACTGCAAAATCCGCTGCGGTAGGGGTGCGGGTGGGCATCTCGTACCTAAGCGAGCAAAATGCTGAGGCCAACCTGCGCGCTGAGAATCCGGGTGGAACATCCTTTGATGCTGTTCGCGAGCGCGCGCACGCTGCGTGGAATCAATCTCTGAGGCGCATGCAGATAGAGGGCGGCACTCACGATGAGCAGGTGGTCTTCTATACCGCGCTGTATCACTCGCTGATGGGGGAGAACCTTTACAGCGATGTCGATGGGCGCTATTTCGGCATGGACGGCAAGGTCCATCAAGTAGCGGGGCCGCAGAAGGCGCAGTACAGCACGTTCTCGGGCTGGGATGTTTATCGATCGCAACTGCAGCTGCTGGCTCTACTGGAGCCGGATGTGGCGGGCGACTTCGCGCAGTCGCTGCTGAACCAAGCAAACCAGAATGGAGGCGAATGGGATCGCTGGACACACAATGCCGGTTTGACACACGTGATGAACGGCGATCCAGCGGCACCGGCTGTCGCTGACATTCTGGCCTTCGGCGGGAAAAACTTCGAAGTGAAGGCGGCGTATCAGTCGCTCCTAAAAGCAGCGACGGTACCGACGGAGCACGATTTGAGCAACGAGGGCTGCGAGGTGGAGTGCGTTGGGCAACGGCCTTCCCTCGACAAGTGGCTGTCGCTGCACTACATCCCAGTTGGAGCGAATGCGTGGGGACCAGCGGCCGATACATTGGAAGATGTGACCGCGGATTTTGCGATTTCAGAACTTGCACGGCGGGTTGGCGACGAGGCGAATCGCAAGCAGTTTCTGGAGCGCGCACAGTACTGGAAAAACATCTTCAATCCGCAGGCTACGCCAGATGGCGGGTATATCCAGAATCGAAATGCGGATGGGTCCTGGCCGAAATTCGACCCGGCTTCAGACGAAGGATTCGTCGAAGGAAGTGCTGCGCAGTATCTATGGATGGTGCCATTCAATGCGAAGGGGCTATTTACGATGCTGGGGGGAATGGATAAGGCGAGCGAGCGCCTGAATGCATTCTTCTATAACCCAGATGGCAGTCTTGCGGTGACCAAATCGGGCGGACTACATGCTGAACTGGACAATGAGCCTTCGATCGAAACGCCGTGGCTCTTTGACTTTCTTGGCCAGCCATGGAAGACGCAGGAAGCGGTGCGCAAGGTCCTCAATACTATCTGGACGAATTCACCCAAGGGAATGCCGGGCAACGATGATCTTGGCGAGATGTCTTCGTGGTATGTGTGGTCGGCGATTGGGATGTATCCGGAGATTCCGGGGCGCGCAGAACTCGTACTGGGCAGCCCCCTGTTTTCAAAGGTCACCATTCATCGGCCGGGAAGAGACATCGTGATAAACGCAAGCGGCGCGGGGACGAGCTCGCCTTATGTTCAAGCTCTGAAAGTGAATGGGCAGAATTGGACGAAGACCTGGCTCCCGGAGAGCTTCGTTGAGCGTGGAGGCACGGTCGACTTCAACCTGACTGGAACGCCGGATAAAAGATGGGGCACTGCTCCTGAAGATGCGCCTCCGTCGTTTGAACCTTGATGGCGAGCGAGGCGCCTATCTCCCGCACTTCGACTGGTGAAACAACCGCTCATCTCGGTGCAGCATCGCAACGATCAATGTCGTAAAGCGTCCTGCATCGGAGACGGTATGCTCAAAGAGCTTTTCTCTCGCTGGCCTGTCATTCAGCAACTGCGAAACGGATCTGACGGCACCGGGCCAGAATCCTGGAGCGATCAAACGCGCAATCTCAGGCCGAAGACCGCGGGATGCGAAGTCTCTCGCGGAATCTGTCCCTACTGCGCAGTTGGTTGCGGGCAGCTCGTCTACCACAAGGGTGGGAAGCTGGTCTCGATCGAGGGTGATCCAGCATCGCCCATTTCGCGCGGTCACCTTTGTCCCAAAGGCGCTAACACGCATCAGCTGCACACACATCCTGGGCGACTCACCAAGGTGAGATACCGCAAGCCGTATGGTCGCGACTGGGAAGAGCTAGACCTCGGAACGGCAATGGAGATGATAGCGGACCGCGTCTGGGAGACTCGCGAACGGACTTTTCAAGAGAAGCGGGATGGGCAGTCGCTTATGCAGACGACCGCTATCGCGCATCTCGGAGGAGCCACGCTCGACAACGAAGAGAACTACCTGATCAAGAAACTCTTCACAGGAGGTCTGGGCATGGTTTGCATCAGCAACCAGGCCCGAATTTGACATAGCTCTACGGTGCCCGGTCTGGGCACCTCAGTTGGACGTGGCGGCGCGACTACTGCTCAACAATCGCTTGCCGACTCTGACGCAATTCTGATCATGGGCTCGTCAATGGCCGAGCAACACCCGGTTGGGTTTCAGTGGGTTGTTGAGGCCCGGGAACGAGGATGCAAGGTCATCCACGTGGATCCGCGCTTCACACGCACTTCTGCCTGCGCAGATATGTGGGTCCCGCTGCGCGCTGGCACGGACATCATTTTTCTCGGTGCTGTGATTCACTACGTCCTCGAGAACGAGAAGTGGTTCAAGGAGTACGTTCTGCACTACACGAACGCCTCGACGATTCTTCGGGAAGATTTTGTAGATACCGAGGATGCCGGCGGCCTTTTCTCCGGGTGGGATAAGGAGAAGAAGCAGTACGAGCCGGAAACCTGGCTATATGAGGGTTCCGAACCGAAACAATCCGGTGAAGCGCATGTTGGACATCACCCTGCCGGAGGCGGCCACGCGAAGGATAGAGGTGGCGAAGCGGGCCATCCCGAGCAGTTTGAAACGGATGAGACTCTTCAAAATCCCCGTTGTGTTTTTCAGGTGCTGAAGCGTCACTTTGCCCGCTACACGCCCGAGTTGGTCGAACAATCCTGCGGCATTCCGAGAGAAGTTTTTCTGAAGATATCGGAGACTTACGTTGCCGCCTCAGGTCCTCAGAAGACCGGCTGCATCTGCTATGCGGTGGGATGGACACAGCACTCGACGGGCGTGCAGATCATCCGCGCCGCGGCGATTCTGCAACTTCTGCTTGGAAACTTCGGACGGCCTGGGGGAGGGATTCTCGCTCTTCGAGGACATGCGTCGATCCAGGGTTCGACAGATATTCCGACGCTCTACGACATTCTCCCTGCCTACATGCCGATGCCGTTCTTCGAAGACGATTCGAAGACCTTTGAGGCATATGTAAAGAAACACACAACCGAAGCTGGACTCTGGTCGAAGTTCGAGACATTCATGGTCAGCTTTCTGAAGTCGTGGTATGGAGACGCAGCTACAAAAGAGAATGAGTGGGGCTTCAATTTTCTGCCGCGCGTAACGGGAGATCACTCTGAACTGGGCTACTGGCTGGATATGGCCGACGGGAGGTTGGAAGGCCTCTTCGTGATGGGACAGAACCCGGCGGTGGGGGCACCGAACGGCCGTCTTCAACGTAAGGCGATGGCGAATCTCAAGTGGCTCGTCGTTCGCGATCTGGTGGAGACGGAGACTGCGACGTTCTGGAAAGATTCTCCCGAAGTCGAGCGCGGTGAACTCAGCCCTGAACAGATTGGCACTGAGATTTTTCTTATGCCCGCTGCCGGGCCGGTGGAGAAGTCTGGCTCTTTCACCAATACGCAACGTCTGCTTCAATGGCACAACAAAGCAGTGGAACCACCGGGCGAGGCCAGAAGCGAGTTGTGGTTTGTTTATCATCTCGGACGAATGCTGAAGGAGCGCGCGGCGACAGAAAAGTCACCGAGGAACGTGGCGCTCGATGCACTCACGTGGACGCTCCCCACGGAAGGCGTTGTTGCCGAGCCGAAAGCCGAAGCAGTTCTCGCTGAGATCAATGGACGGGATCATAAAACTGGAAAGCTTCTCTCGACGTTCGATGACCTCAAGAGCGATGGGACAACGATGTCTGGCTGCTGGATCTATACGGGCGTGATGCCCGAGGAGGGTAAAAACCGCGCCAACATGCGGGAGTCGAAAGACAGCCTTGGGCACGGTTGGGGTTTCGCGTGGCCCAAAGATACGCGGGTACTCTATAACCGCGCATCTGCCCGGCCCGATGGCGCTCCCTGGAGCGAAGAAAAGAAGTTCATGTGGTGGGATACGGAGAAACGCGAGTGGGCCGGCAAGGACGTCAGCGACTTCAAAAAAAATATGGCGCCCGACCACAAAGGCGATTTGAGCAAGGGTGGTCTGGAGGCCCTGGATGGTGACAAGCCTTTCGGCATGCATCCCGACGGCCGCGGCTGGCTATATGTGAATAGCGGCCTCAAAGATGGGCCGCTTCCGACCCACTTTGAGCCACTTGAGTCGCCGGTGCGTAATCCTCTGTATCCGTCGCATCAAACAAATCCTGCGTCGGATAAGAAGGAACGTCCCGACAATGTCTATGCGCATTCGCCCGACGATCCGAGGTTTCCGTTCGTACTCACGACTTATCGGCTGACCGAGCACCACACAGCGGGAGGCATGTCACGCGCACTGAGTCATCTCTCAGAACTGCAGCCGGAGCTGTTTGCCGAAATCTCTCCCGAGCTGGCAGAACTCAGAGGTATCTCTCCGAATGAGTGGGTCACCATCGTTACTGCGCGCGGGCTGATTTCGGCTCGAGCTCTGGTGACACCTCGCATGACTGTGCTGGAGATTGATGGCAGAAAGATTCACCAGGTCGGACTTCCCTATCACTGGGGATGGAAAGGGCTTGTCACTGGCGATGTTGCTAACGACCTGCTCGCAATTTCACAGGAAGCGAATGTGCGCATCATGGAGACAAAGGGCCTTGTATGCAATCTCATCCCCGGCAGGCATCCTGAGGGACATGCCGCGTTGGAAGAGCTGCACGAACTACTGGAGGAGCAGAGATGAGCGGCGCGACCGATCACACTGGAATACAGCCAGGAGAAGTGACCGCATTTCTGACTGACTCGACACTTTGCATAGGCTGTAAAGCCTGTGAAGTCGCATGCAAGGAGTGGAACGACATTTCCGCTGACGGCTATGACTACACGGGCTGGTCGTACGACAACACAGGAGTGCTCGGCCACTCGACCTGGCGTCATGTGAAGTTTGTTGAGGGCCAGATCACTCCGGGAGTTGGGGGCAATTCAGCGCAGCAACTCTCGTGGGAATTTTCTTCTGATGTGTGCAAGCATTGCGAGGTTGCGGGATGTCTCGAGGCCTGCCCGACGGGATCGCTCGTGCGCACTGAGTTCGGGGGAATCTATTTGCAGCCTGACATCTGCAATGGCTGCGCATATTGCGTTATTTCCTGCCCATTTGGCGTTGTGCAGAAGAATGAAGATGACGGCCGCGCTTTCAAATGCACTTTCTGCACGGATCGACAAAAAGAGGGATTGATGCCTGCCTGCGCGAAGGCTTGTCCTACGGAATCGATTAAGTTTGGCCGTGTCGAGGAACTTCGAGCTGATGCAGAGTTACGCCTCGCCACTCTGAAAGCTCGCGGAATGAGCGATGCACGAATTTACGATCCCACAGACACCAGCGTGAAAGGCATCCACTCGCTGTTCATCATTCGCGGCGAGCCTGAGACCTACAACCTTCCGCCCAAGCCTGAGGTTCCAACTATTTACTTGAAGGAAGGCTGGACGTCGGCAGCCGTCGAAGCGGTGGCGATGGTGGGCGCAGTGGTTGCGTCGTTTCTCTTCTGGGGCAGGAAAGGATAGTTCGGTGAGGGACGTCGATCAGAATTCTCAAAGGCCAGACTTTCGCGAGAGGCGTCTTGACGAGATTCGCCGGCGGGCTTCCGCAATCGGTACTGTGTCAGAACCGGGTATTCGTCCGGCCGGATCACCCTTCCCGAAAGCTTCTCCGCAGACGGGATACTACCAGCAGCCGCTGCTGAAAGAGCCGCAATGGACTTCGCTCGTCCCGCTCTACTTCTTTGTTGGAGGAGCCTCCGGATGTCTCGGCGTGATTGGTTCGCTTGCCGACCTTCTTGGAGCGGATCATGAGCTGGCGCGCAGGGCACGCCACATGGCGACAGCAGGTTCCGCTGTTTCGTCGGTTCTACTGATTGCAGATCTTGGCAGACCATCGCGATTTTTGAATATGCTTCGCGTTTTCAAGCCACAGAGCGCGATGTCGGTCGGATCGTGGGTGCTTAGCGGATTCGGGGCAAGTGCTGCTGCTTCGACGCTCGCTGACATGCTCGACACGCAGCGCGACGGCAGTAAGGTCAGCACGTTCCTTCGCGCGGTGGGCAGGACAGGATGCACCGTTCTTGGAATGCCGTTCCATAACTACACCGGCGTGCTGATCGGGGCAAGCGTGGTGCCAGCCTGGAACAATCGCATTCGTTCGCTCCCGCGGGAGTTCGGGATGTCGGGACTGCAATCGGCCGTGGGGCTTCTCGAATTGACGGGTGAAACCGAGGGTAACGCTCTCAATGCGATCGGACTTGTTGCTGCAGCCTTTGAAACTTGGGAGGGGCTGGCACTGCTGCGCACTGAAGATCGTGAGTTGGCTCCAACAAAGCAAGGGACCACGGGAGCCTTGATCCATGCAGCTGGAATTCTATCGGGTCCTGTTCCGATGGCTTTTCGGATTGCTTCCCTCTTTACCCGGAAACGTCAGAGGCGTTTGCGCCAAGCTGCAGCCATCTCCGGGATCGTTGGGTCGTTGTGTCTTCGCTACGGCTGGGTCGGTGCGGGCAAGGTGTCGGCACGTAACTGGAAGATTCCGCTCGGCATTTCCGAGCGCGGGCCGGTGAGATCGAGTTCGGAGTCAAGCACAGATGCCGAACTCACTTGATCAGTGTTTGATCAGGCCGGCGCAACGGGCATGTGAACGGTGAAAGTGCTGCCGACTCCGACGGTGCTGTGGAGAGTAATTTTTCCGCCCATCAGCTTGCAGAGACGCTCGCTGATGGCGAGTCCCAGGCCGGTTCCGCCATGCCGGCGGGTAGCCGAGGAATCCACCTGGACGAATGGCTGGAACAACCGCTTGATGTCATCGGCGGGTATGCCAATGCCGGTGTCATGCACTTCCCAGCGAAGGCACTCTTGGTTTTCGCGATCTGTCCGAGAGACTGTCAGCGACACAATCCCTTGATTGGTAAATTTGCATGCATTGCTTAGAAGGTTCAGGAGGCTTTGCCTGAATTTCATCACATCGACTGTGATGAAACCGCTTCCGTCTATCTTGAGCTCGAATCGATTTCCGTTTTTGCGGGCAAGAGGTTCTACGGTTGCGGCAACTTCTCGCGTAATCTCATCGCTGTGTACTTTCTGAAGGTGTAATTGAAGGGCTCCTGCCTCGATCTTGGAGATGTCAAGGACATCGTTGACGAGGTCAAGAAGATGACGGCCTGCAAACAGGAGGCGCTGCAGATCACTCTCAGCAGAGGTGTCTCCGGCGGCGCGGGCATCTTCTTCCAGCATTTCGCCATATCCGAGGATGGCATTGAGAGGCGTTCTCAGTTCGTGGCTCATGTTGGCCAAGAAGCTGCTTTTGGCGGCGTTCGCGGCTTCGGCCGCGAGCTTGGCGTTTACCAGAGATTGCTCGACGGACTTTCGTTCCGCGATCTCATTCATCAGGCTTTGGGTCCGCTCCAGGACGCGCATTTCCAACTCGTCCTGCGCTCGCTTAAGGCTTGTATCTCGCTCGTTGATCTTCTCCATCATGTCGTTGAATTGGTCGATGAGCTGCCCGGTTTCGTCGTCATATGTTTTGACGGCTCGAAGGGAATAGTGCCCGCTTCCAGACACGCGGCTAGCAATGCTTGCAAGATGGAGAATGGGATCGGAGATCATCCGCTGGAGTTTGGAAGAGAGCGCCATCGCGAAGAGAGTGGCCATGCACAAAACGAGTGCGCTGATCAGGCCATAGCGCATCCACATAACGTACATCTCCGCGAGGTCGATCTGCAGGAATACGGCGCCCACCGGATCGTTATTCAAGACCACTGGATGAAAGATCAGCAGATGATGCACGGTGAGGCGCTTGCTGCCCAATGAGCTATTCTGCGGGCATTCGCCAGATTCGGCACCCCGCCGATAGGTGGCAAGGATGGCTCCCCGAGATCCGAAGAAACAAGCTATCGATACGCGAGGTTCGGCGCGCAGAGTATTCGCAATTTCGGCGGCTGCAGCGCGATCATCGAAGGTCAAAGCGGCGACGCTATTGTCCGCGAGCATCTGCGCGATCGTGGTGGATTCCCGCTCCAATGTCTGAACGTAGAGGATGGATTCATAGGCCCAGAACGCCAGGCCGGCAAGGAACAGAGCGCTTCCGGCGACAACCGTCGAGAGCATAATCAGCCTTATTCGAATCCGCTGAACGCGGAGTAGCTTGCTCATCATTTCGCGTCGGCCTTTCGAACAATTCGCGCAAGTCCCAGCAGGCGGCTGCTTATGACCAGCCCGCTCTGCTGCGCCCTGAGCAGGTTGATCTGAATCTCGATGTGATCGCCTACGACCGGCAAGCCGACAATGCCTCCGCTCAGGGCAAAGGCACGGTCATCACTGACGGTCAACACTCCACTGCGCACGAGCGAGTCTGATATCTCTTCGAACCGGCGCTGCTCAGACGGAGTAACGTAGACAATCTGACAGTCTTCGGCGCGATCAGCGTGTCCGATCTTTTTGACTTGGAATTGCTTTCCATCGATTGAATGCGAGCTCAAGTAGCTTTCCAGAGCGGCGCTTTGCTGGTCATATCCGAGCAAGCCGACGGTCAAAATCGTATGAGGATTTCCTTTAGCGGCCGACGTCCAGGCCACGAACCGCACCAGGTTGGCTACGATGGCCGATCGAACCTGCGTTTCGTCGGGGACAGTTGCCTGTGCAAAGCAGGGCTTACAAAGAGCCATGCTCAACACAAACGCTCCGATGATAAACGCTATTGTTCGTTTCGAGCTCATGCATTCAGCCTCACCGAGCCCAGGTCAAGCCAAAGTAGATTCCACGCGGTATGCAGGAACTCAGGGTGTAGTCTTCCGGATAAAATTCTTCGTGCCGTGGGCGCAGCAAATTGGTTGCCCCAATTGCGAATTGGGAGCGCTCACCGATTCTCCGTGCAAGCCGAAGGTCTGCCCTGGTGTGGCCCGGGACGACTGTAATTGGGATCGGGAGTGAGGAGGGGACCGTGGAGTTGCCGTTGACGACGGCATTGACGCCCCAGCCTCTGGAGATAAGCCAATGAACGCGGACATCAAATGTGTTGCGCGGGGTACTCCAGTCCTGACCACCCGACGGCTGAACGGCTACGTTCCCGTGACTGTGCAGTTGCGCCTGCATCCAGGTGTAGCTTCCCAGGATGCGAACGACCGAAACCGGTGTCCATCCGATTGAGGTCTCGAGCCCGAGGGAATCTGCTGAGAAGCCATTTACGTATTTAGAGGTCTGCACAATGTGCGGCGCGGGATCCATGGAGAGGTAGGGATCAGCAGTCTGGGTTGCCTGCAAATCTGAGTAGCGATTGACGAACGCCGCCACATCCGTCGAAACTCTTCGTCCAAAGCGACGCCGATAGCCGGATTCATAAGCAACGACTGCCTCGGACCTCAAGTCCGGGTTTCCCGAGATCACGCCGGAAAGCGGCAGCCCCTGTACATCTCCGAGTGAATACTCGAATTGAACATCGCGATCCTGGTCTGATGGAGTGCGTACGGCTCGTGAAACGGCACTCCACAGAGCTTGTTTAGCGTCAGGAGTCCAGATCAGAGAAACGCGCGGCTGTAGCTCAAAGTCTGTATAGGTGTTCCACTGCAATTTGGATCCCGCTGTGAGAATGAATCTTCCGGGCGAGAGTGCGAGACTGTCCTGAATAAAGGCGCTGAACAGGTGAACAATATGATCAGGATGCGCGAAGTAGGTCAGGTCGCCTGACACCCGATCGGACGTCCACCGGAACCCAGAACCCCATACGACATCATTCTTCGCACCAGTGACCAGGTGGTGCTGAAAATCGAGATCGGCGATTCTCATCTTCAGCTTCATTCCGATTTCGTTGCGGTGCTCTTCGGTGAAGTAGCTCTGAAGCGCGAGATCAGATGTCCCCAGCTTGCGTTCCCACTTCCCCATCAGGTAACCGCCGGCACCATAGACCTTGTCGTATGTGAAGTCGCTGGGACTGTAGCTGAAGTCAATCCGTTGTTGTTCCGGATTGCGAAAGAGGCTGGCTTGAACGCTGAACTGATCGCGGTTTGAGTGCTGCCAATCCAGGCGAGTTCCAACTCTCTCCTCATAGCCGCCATCCTTCGCAGAGGTCCCGTCCCAGGTGGGCAGATCTCGATGCTGAATATATTTTGCAAACATGCTGGACCTGACACTTCCCTTCCAGGATCTGCCCTGACGGAAAGATGCAACATGGTCCAGATTGCCAGTCTGAGCTGAGACAAGTTCACCATCGGTATCACGCGGCTTTTTGGTTACGATGTTGATCACCGCGTTGACGGCATTTGCGCCCCACATTGTTGCGCCGGGGCCGCGCACGATTTCAATCCGATCGATATCTTCGATCAAGAGGTCGTTATGGTCCCACAGAGTTCCGGAGTAGACGGGGTTATAGATGCTGCGGCCATCGATCATCGTCAGCATCTTGTTGGCGAATCTGCTGTTGAACCCACGCGCGCTTACAGCCCATTTGTTGGCATCGATCTGGGCAACTTGAAGACCAGGCACCATGCGCAGGATCTCTGGAACACTGGTCGCCCCCGATCGCTCGATCTCCTCATGTGTGACAACATACACAGCTGCCGGGGTTTCAAAGAGTTGCTGATCGCGTCGGGATGCAGTGTTCACCTCGATATGCGTCAACTGTTCCAGGTTGAGTGAGGACAGGTCAGGGCTGTCCGGTCTCTGTGCTCCCGCATCGGGACGAGCAGTCAGCGACAGAAAGACACACAAAAGTATGACAGGTAAGTTTGGGCGATGAGTTCGAATCATTACGGTTCACCTGCATTCAATCAATGCGCTGGAGCGCGGGAGCCAGCTTGCATGTCCTGCAAGCAACTGCTCCGTATCAGCCGCGCTGACTGGTTTTGAAAAGAAAAAGCCTTGCCCGAAGTGACATCCGATGGCAAGCAGGCGTTTCACATGCTCCTCTGTCTCCACGCCTTCGGCGATTACGCCCATGCTCATGTTCTGGGCCATCGCGATGATGGTGCGAATGACGGAGTCCTCTGCTGTGTCTTCTCCGGCGCCGAGTTGGATTGTGAAAGAGCGATCAATCTTGAGAGTGTCAAACGGGAGGTCGCACAAATACCGCAGGCTGGAGTATCCAGTGCCAAAGTCGTCGATCTTCAATCCCACGCCGAGTGCTTTGAGATCTTGAAGGAGCTTTCTTGCGGATGCGATGTCATCCAGCAGGAGGCTCTCAGTAAGCTCGAGGTGAAGACATTCTGGAGGCAGACCGGTTTCATCCAGCGTTGCTTTGATCTGGGCTACGAGATCAGGTTCCCGACACTGCCTAACGGAAAGATTCACTGCAATATCGAGCTGTGGGTGGCGGGCGTATTGGCCGTGCCACTCCTTCATCTGACGGCAAGCTTCCTTTAGAATCCAGGCCCCGATTTCAACGATCAAGCCAGTCTCTTCAGCGATGGAGATAAATTCTCCGGGCATGATGAGACCTCTTGCGGGATGATTCCACCTGACCAGAGCTTCAAAGCCGCGGATCTCGCCGGTCGAGAGCATAACGCGTGGCTGGTAGAAAACCCGGAGCTCTCTGCGATCAAGCGCGTGGCGGAGGTCAGTCTCGGTCTGCAGCCGCATGCGAACCCGATTCTGCATGGCTGGCTCGAAGACTGCCCAATGTCCGCCTCCGACCGCTTTTGCGGCATACATCGCTGTGTCGGCGTCGCGCAGCATCTCGGAGATGGCGTTGTATGTCTGAGATGCGAGCACAACGCCGATGCTCACGGAACAGTAGATGTCGTTGTCTGGCAGTTGAATCGCAGGGCGAATGGCAGTCGCCAAGCGCTCACACGCGTTTTCGGCCTGAGCGCGATCGGCAATTCCCAGGAGCAGGATGGCAAACTCGTCTCCGCCCAGCCTTGCAACGATATCGCTGTCAGGGCGTGATGATATCTCCATGTCGCGAACCGAATTGCGAAGCCGCGTGGCGACCTCGCGAAGCAAGCTGTCTCCTGCCGCGTGACCGAGGCTGTCGTTAATCAATTTGAAGCGGTCAACGTCAAGATATAGGACTGCAAAAGAGTAGCGACTGCCTTCCCGGTACTGATGCAGCGACTCCTCGAGTCGAGCGTCGAACAGCAGGCGATTTGCGAGGCCGGTGAGAGGATCCGTTGTTATTCTGTCGGTAACGTCGCTCTGCGATCCCACCATCCTGATCGCCTTGCCGGCATCATTGCGGACTGCAAGAGCGCGTGTTGACACCCAGCGATAAGACCCGTTCCGATGACGAATGCGGTATTCGACCTGTAAGGTCGAGTCAAGGCCTTCGATGTGCTTAAGCAAAGCAGCTTTGAGGTCGTCAACATCCGTCTGGTGCACCCGGGAAGTCCATTCGGCCGGATCGTGTGAGATGTCTTCGCTGAGGCCGATCATTTCTCTCCAGCGGGGCGAGTAGTAGATTTCGTTGCTGACCAGGTCCCAGTCCCAGAGGCCATCGTTTGCACCTTTCGCGGCTAGCGCATAGCGTTCTTCACTCTTACGAAGCGCGGCTTCAGCTCGCTTGCGCGCGAGCTGAGAACGAATGCGAGCCATCGCCACAGAGAAGTCGATCGGCTTGGTTATATAGTCGTTAGCGCCTTCGTCCAATGCCTGAGCGATGCTGTGGCTATCTGTTACGGCAGTCACCATAATGATGGGCAGTTCCTGCGCAGACCAGGACTGACGCAGAAATCGAAGCAGGTCCAGACCGCTCAGACCCGGCATCATGTAATCCAGCAGGATGAGATCAACACTTTGAGCTTGTAGCTTCTCGAGAGCCTGATCGCCTGAAGAGGCGGAGATGGCTTCGAAGCCCTTTCGCTGCAGCCGTCTTACGCAAACATCTCTATTGAACTCTTCATCATCGACGACGAGAATCCGGTTAGTGTTCATCGCGAAACCTTTCCAACCTAAGTGCATTCATTTTCGTGACGAGCCGGTCGAAGTCAATTGGTTTGGTTTCGAAGTCGTCGCATCCGGCCGCTAGGGCTGATGTTCGATCATCCAGCATCGCGTGGGCACTCAACGCAATGATGGGAATGTCGTTGATTTCGGGCATCTGCCTGATTTTGCGAGTGGCATCCCATCCGCTCAGCACAGGGAGGCTCAGGTCCATCAGGATTACGTCAGGGCGCTCCTGCTCAGCCATGCATACGGCACGCCAGCCGTCCTCAGCACTCGAAACTACCCAGCCACATCGCTTGAGGCGTCTGGAGAGCATGTCGCGGTTTAGTTCGTTATCTTCGACAAGCAACACGTGAGCCATTGAGCGATCTCGTTTGACTCTGCTCTGTCAGCACAATGGCGTGAGCGGATACAGGTCTGTCTGTGTTATCGACCAGTCACGCTCAATCATCAGTTTCACAAGCTGAGTTCCGGCGGGTCGAAGTTTCCGATTTCAAAGGGGTCTAGAGTTGTGCGGTTGTTGAGAACTGCTCGATGTGAACTATCGATCGCCCGGAATGTGCCGATATGGAAAGGTGCACAATCCGGACCGGGAGAGTAACTCCAATTGAACGATGGCGAGATTGTGGGGAATTTGTATGTCTGTTGTTCGCAGCGCGAAAGATTCGTCGCTCATCCTGGTGGTAGATGACGACCCCACAATTGTTTACACGATCAGTGGACTACTGAGGATGTCAGGGTTTCTGACAGCTGAGGCAGGAGACGTTGCGAGCGCGCTGAGCAGCGTCTACGAACTAAAGCCGGACCTGGTGCTTCTGGATGTTCACCTCCCGGACGGATCTGGATTCGATCTGTGCCGGCAGCTGAACTCAGAGGGGCTTTGCGCAGGCACTCCGATTCTGTTCATCTCGGCAAACGAAGACATTCGCAAAAAGGTGGAGGGCTTCGAAGCCGGCGGTGTCGACTACATTACCAAGCCAATCGTCGGCGCAGAGGTAATCGCTCGCGTTCGGACGCACCTTCGGCTCAGACAAGCCTATGAGAAACTGGCGCATCTTCAGGCTGAGCGAATGAGCCGGTTGGCTGTAGCGCAGCAGAATTTGATGCCATCGCCTGAGGATGTTCCAGACGCGCGATTTGCCGCATGCGTTCGACAGGTGCTTCCAGCTGGCGGCGATTTCTATGACGTGATTCAGACCGGTCCTCACGTTGTGGACTACATGGTTGCCGATGCGAGCGGGCACGACCTGGCTGCGTCGCTCTGGACGGGGTGCCTGAAGGCACTAGCGGTGGAATACGCTTCGCTGCCAAATGTTCCGAGCCAAATCATGCAATCCATGAACAGCTCCATGTGCCGACTCCTTCCAACCGGAGCGTTCTTTACGGTGATCTATGCCCGGCTGAATCATCAAACTGGTCAACTATCTCTGGTGAATGCAGGACACACTCCAGCGATTGTTGTTCACCGGGACCGTGATGAAGTTACGAGTATCCGCCAGCCGGGAGACGTGCTGGGTGCTTTCAACGACGCCGCTTTTGGTCGCATCGAAATGAAGCTGAAGCCCGGCGACAGGCTTTTTCTGTATACAGATGGACTGATTGACTGCCGATGTTCTTGCGACGAAGGCCTGCGACGGCTTTCTGACGCGTGCGTTCGCCTGCGGGCTCTTTCTCTTTCGAGCCTGGTACCTCAGGTGGTGAAAGAGATCAGGAGCGGCATGAGTTGCCCAGACGACGTTTTACTGATGGGGATAGAGCTGTGACCGGGCGAGGGGTTCAGTGAACTTTCTGCGGCAAACTATCCCCTCGAGACTTGAAGAAGCCGAGGCGCTCCTTCTTCGAGTCCGCACGTTCCTACAAGCGGCGGGTGCTTCGTCTATTGCATTTCCGGTCGAACTGCTGGCAAGGGAGTGCGTGGTGAACGCAATCGTTCACGGTAATCGCAGGAATGCCGATAACTCAGTTGGATTTAGCCTTCGAGTCGGAAGGAAATGGGTTCGCCTGGAAGTGAGCGATGAAGGAGCGGGATTCCCGTGGAAGGACACCATCCGAAAACGATCTGGTGTAAGAAGCCGGGGCGGCCGCGGGCTGCATCTCTGCCGATTGTATGCCGACCGGGTCAGCTTCAACCAGCAAGGCAACCGCATCGCACTGTGGATTGGCCGAACAAGAAAGGAGAGCTGAGAAATGAGCGTTTGTTCCGCGAGGCTTGAAGGCCAATGTGGAGTTGTAGCGATTCAAGGTGACTTCACCGCGCTGGTGGTTCCTGAGATCGGGCGTGAACTGAAGGACATGGTTGCGAAGGGCGCGCGGCAACTGGTGTTTGATCTGTCGGACACATACATGCTCGATTCAAGCGGTATCGGCCTGTTGATTGCCGCTGCAAATACAGTTGCCTCGCACGCCGGCTCTGTCAGAGTGACGAACGTATCCGCTGAGATCTTCCGCCTTCTGCAGAGCATGCGCCTTGTGAACAGGCTCCAAGTGAGCCCTGCTGAGTAGCGAGGCGCGGTGATGAACCAGAATATAAATCTTGATTTTGACGACGAGTTGCTTGCGGAGTTCGTAAACGAGGCACGAGAACACCTGGCGACGATCGAAGTAGACCTGCTGGCAATGGAGGCCCGCGGAGCGGAGATCGACATCGAACTAGTCAACAAGGTGTTTCGCGCTGCTCATTCGATAAAGGGAGCGAGCAGCTTCTTCGGATTGAACAACGTCAAAGAGCTTGCCCACAAAGCAGAGACCGTCCTGGACATGATTCGCTCGCGCAAGATGGCTCCGAACGCCGAGGTTACGAATCTTCTTCTAGGGGCCTTCGACCAGTTGCGCGTTATGATCAACCGCCCAGCCGAGAGCGTTCACGTCGACATCGATGAACTCGTTCAGAATCTCACAGGGCTTGCATCTTCGTATTTGCCACAGGACAGAAAGGCTTCCATCTCGGAGAAGATCACGCTGTGTTCAGAAGGAAGCCCTATCGGAATAGCGGTATCACGCTTCGCATACGAACAGGCTACAGAGCGCAACCAATCTGTCTACCTGGTCGAGCACGATTTGATCCACGACGTCGAACGGCAAGGCCGAACAATAGCGGAGCTATTCCGCACGTTTCTCGACGTCGGAGAAGTTCTGGAATGCGAAGTCGCATTCGAGGCCGTGGGAACTCTCGACGATCCGATCATCAATCGACTTCCATTGAGAGTCGCGCTGGCGAGCAGCAGAGAACCTGAAGCACTCGAAATCCTGCAGCTCAATAAGGCCAACAAGGTGGCGCTGCTATCCGCCCCCGAGGCTCGCAGCGAATCTGCTCCTGCGAACGACATTCTCATATCGACGAAGGCCCAAAGCGCCGCCGACACGTCGGCACCTTTGTCTTCGCCATCGCCTGAAGATGCGAATGCCCTCATCCCCGTATCGCAGGCGGCGTCTGCCACTGTTGAAGACAGCGTTCGCGTCAATGTGTCAACGCTCGACACCCTGATGAATCTGACGGGCGAACTGGTGCTTGGAAAGAACCAGCTGAGAACATCCATAGCACAAAACGACACGCAGGCGCTCAACGCAGCGAACCAACGCATCAACCAGATTGCCAGCGAACTTCAAGACGTTGTTATGCAAACGCGGCTTCAGGCGATCGGCAATGTGTTCGGAAAGCTCCCGCGCCTGGTCCGGGACCTGGCGGCTTCTCTTAAGAAGGAGGTGCAGCTCGAAATTCATGGGAGAGATGTAGCTCTCGATCGAACCCTGCTCGAGTCTCTGTCTGACCCGCTTACGCATATGGTGCGCAATGCGGTTGACCATGGCATTGAATCGCCAGCAGATCGGGTAGCCGCAGGAAAGAGGATGGAAGGCCGGTTGAAGATCGAGGCCAGGCACGAAGCAGGACAGGTAGTCGTGGAGATCGAGGACGATGGTCGAGGTATCGATCCGGACGTGCTTGGAAAAGCTGCGCTGTCAAAAGGCCTGCTGACCGCTGAGAAGCTGGAATCGATGTCTTCCAAAGACAAGATGGCTTTGATCTTCCTGCCTGGATTTTCGACCAGCTCAGAAGTCAGCGAGGTATCAGGCCGCGGAGTCGGGATGGACGTAGTCAAGACCAATCTCGATCATCTCGGAGGCAAGATTGAGATCATTTCAGTCGCGGGACGCGGCACGACCTTCCGAATCAAACTGCCACTCACGCTGGCGATCATCCCTTGCTTGATTGTCTCGGTTGATGAAGAGCAGTTCGCTGTTCCGCAGATCAATGTGGAGGAGATGCGACATGTTGTTCCAGGAGACTCCAAAGCTCGCGTCGAGAAGCTGGGCGAGGTGGAGGTTCTGGTTCTGCGCGACAGACTGATTCCGCTGGTGCGACTGGAGCAACTTCTTAGAGATTCTGCGGTATCCGGTCTTTTCTCATCCTTCAGCTCAAGCCCCGAAAGCCCGAACTCACACCGGCACGCCAATGAACGCGAGCTTGAGATTGTGGTGGTTACGACAGGCACGCAGTCGTACGGTCTGGTGGTCAGCCGCTTTCAGCACACTGAAGAAATCGTGGTCAAGCCGCTGGGGAGCCACCTGAAAGGACTGGAGGAATACGCGGGAGCAACCATCCTCGGCGACGGCTCAATCGCGCTCATCGTTGACATCGCCGGTATTGCAGGCAAGGCGAACATAGGCTCTGCCGCTGCCATGCCATCCGTGGAAAGCGGGCAGGATGACACCGTGGGTAGAGCTCGATCAGAGGATCTACACTCTCTTGTCCTTTTCGGCAATGGCCCCGGCACTCTGTGCGCCGTGCATTCAGACACTGTCCGTCGGATCGAACGAGTCGACTCTTGCAAGATCGAGATGATCGGCGGACGGCGGACCATGCAATACAACGGCGGCCTGCTTCCCGTGGTAACGCTGGCAGACACTGCAAGGGTGGAAGCGATCCCCGAAGGATCCGACTTAGCCGTGATTATCGCGGTGATAGGGGGTCGCGAGATCGGCCTGCTGGGAACGATGCCCGTCGACGTTGTCGAAGCAGAGGCTCGGATTGATCATTCTACTCACCGGCAGCCGGGCGTTGCCGGATCGACAATCGTCCGAGAGAAGACCGTTCTCGTTGTAGATCTGCATGAACTCATCGACGACGCATGGCCAGACTGGACGGCGAAGGACGGCAAGATCTCCCGTCATTCGCCAGATGATGCTGTCACGGTGTTGCTGGCGGAAGATTCTGATTTCTTCAGGGCCCAGATCAAGCGGTTCCTGACCGAGGACGGATACAGAGTTCTCGATGCCCAGGACGGTGAAGCGGCCTGGGAACTGCTTCTGAGCGATCCAGAGGAAGTAGATGCTGTTGTAACTGATGTTGAGATGCCACGGCTTGACGGCCTCGGGTTGGTGAGGCGGATTCGCGCAGATGAACGCACCCTGAAGCTACCTGTAATCGCACTGACTTCGTTAGCCGGCGATGAAGATGTGGCGCGAGGGAAGGCTGCCGGGGTGAATGAATACCAAACGAAGCTCGATAGAGAACAGTTGTTAGGGTGCTTGCGACAGTACACGTCTCGCGCAATCGGCAAGGAGCAAGAACTTTCTTCAGAACCAATGATGGCGTAGTCTTCGCGATCTCCGAGATGTCTGACATTTTGAACAGTAAGCAAGAAAGAAGAATCCGCTATGAAACTCAAGATTCGCGCACAACTGTTATTGGCCTTTTCAATCGTATTGAGCATGATGCTCGCCGCCTCTGCCATCGTCTACTGGCAGACCAAGGCCGTCGGCAATGCACTCGATCGAGTCGAAAGCTTCCGAATACCTCTGGCGATGGCGGCGAAGACGATGGACTCGAACCAGGAACAAACCAGATCTGAAGTGCGAGCTGTACTACTTGCGGTGCACAGAGGAGATCTGGAAGCTGCGAAAGCCGGTAAGAGACGCTTTGAAGAAGGCTGGGCGGAGACTAACGCTGCGTTTGCGCCGCTCCCAGAGATGAGCAAGAGATTTGTCTTGCAAGCTAACAAGGACCGGGTAGCAAAGCTCGCTGTCGAACTGCCTGAGATTAAGAGGGAGGAGGCCGAGGTCATCGATAATGCTTTGCGAGCAGGCGGGGGACGTTTGACGCCTGTTGAGACCGACTTTGCCCGGCGGGTAAAGCCGCGTGCCGAAGCCGTAATGGAGTCTATTGACGGACTGAATGACAGCGTCGCCGCTCTGTTAAAGGAAGATATTGACACGTCGGTGAGAAGGCAAAGCGAGATGGAGTGGTTCGTTCTTATCTGCACTCCACTCGGAATCGGAATCGGTATCGCTGTCTCGATCCTGATAAGCAGCAGAATGACTCAGGTCCTGGGAATCGTAGTCGAGCGTATCAAGGCGATCGCCGCAGGAGACCTGAGTGGAGCAAGGCTGCCCGAGAAGGTGCTGGGGAGGCCGGATGAGTTTGGTGAGCTGGCAGCGGCTTCCCAAACAATGACAGATAGCCTCCGCAACCTGCTCAGCGGGATTTCGGGGGGCATTCAGACGCTGGCTGCTGCTGCAACCGAACTGACCGCAGTGGCTAAGCAGACTGCTTCTGGGGCGGCTTCCATGTCGCAAAGGGCTCACAGCGTTGCCGCTGCGGCAGAAGAGGCGAGCGCCAATACATTTTCGATTGCCACCGGCATGGAACAGTCCACCGCGAATCTTACTTCGGTGGCTAGCGCTACGGAACAGATGAGCGCGACTGTCGGCGATATTTCCGCCAACACGTCAAAGGCCAGGCTGATCAGCGAACAAGCGACAGATCAGGCGCACACAATCTCAGAGCAGATGCAGAAGCTGGGCCATGCCGCTCAGGAGATCGGGCACGTAACCGAGACCATCACAAACATCTCCGCACAGACCAAGCTGCTTGCGCTGAATGCCACCATTGAAGCTGCGCGAGCCGGAACAGCCGGCAAAGGATTTGCAGTAGTCGCAAACGAAATCAAAGAGCTTGCGCGACAAACAGCTGAAGCCACAGAAGACATCAAAGCTCGCATCGCCGGGATCCAGAACTCGACGGGTGTGGCAGTGACTGAGATTGGCCAGATCACAACTGTTATCAAAGATGTCGGTACGATCGTCACCAGCATCGCCGCGGCTATCGAGGAGCAGGCGACGGTCACGAGAGATGTTGCCAGCAACATCGCGCAGGCGTCGGGGGGCGTTCATGACGCGAATGACCGCGTGTCTCAGACGGCCCAGGTGTCGACAAGCATTGCGCGAGAAATAGCAGGAGTCAACTCGGCCGTCGTAGAGATTCAGCAAGGGGGCGAGAATGTCGAGGCCAGCGCGGCTGAACTTTCGACGCTCGCCGAGCAGCTTGGTGCACGAATATCGCAATTCCGGATATGAGGAGCCGATCATGCCAGGCATCGTGTCTCAAACGAGACTGTCTAAGGATTTGCTGATCGCGGCCTTTGACCTTGGTTCAACGGGCGCCTTCGGGATCGACGCGACACTGATTCAGGAAGTCGTGATGGTCGGTGAAATCACCCGTGTTCATCGAGCTGCTCCATACGTCGAGGGCATCCGCAACCTTCGCGGCCGTATGGTCACAGTGATTGATTTAGCAATGCGCCTGGGCCTGGGCCGCGCGCAGCGAAGCGCTGAAAGCCGCATCCTGATCGTTGACTGGAATGGAGAGCCCATAGGCCTTCTGGTCGACAGTGTTGCGGACGCGATTTCAGTTGAATCATGCGCGCTGGAGCCGGTGCCTCCTAATTTGCCACCGAGCAGCCTCGCGGCGATTCGCGGCGTATTCCGAAAAGGCGACCATCTTATAGCGTTACTCGATCTACACCCTCTTCTCAGCGTCGAAGCCCGCGGGGGAAGAACGTCGAATGCCGAAGAGAGCAGAGTGGGACGGTCGTGAGAGTTTTGATTGTTGATGATTCGGTCCTCTTTCGTCGGGTGCTTACCGATGTTCTGTCTTCGATGCCAGAAGTCGACGTCGTTGGCACGGCGGCTAACGGTAAGGTGGGGCTGCAGAAGGCGCGCGAGTTAAAGCCGGATCTGCTTACCCTTGACATTGAGATGCCTGAGATGGATGGTCTCGCAGTGCTGGATGCACTGAAGTGCAAAGAGGAGCAAAGGGTCGAAGTCATCGTCTTGAGTGCGGTCACCACGAGGGCCGGGGACCTCACGATGCAGGCGCTTCAGCATGGCGCGTTCGACTTTATCGTGAAGCCAGACTCGTCCAATCCGGAACAGGGACGGCAAGCCCTGGCCTTGCAACTTGCTCCCCGCATCCGCGCGCTGGCGCATCGGCTCGAGATCCGATCAATTCTGCGAAGCGGTGCACCGCGCGAGACATCGCTCTCCCAATCCATGCATCCGAGGGTAGACGCTCATGGATCAAGCTCGGAGCTGAGCCAGGTTTCAACGCGGATGCACCGTCTGACAAATCCGAAGAAGCCCGACCTGGTACTTATTGGCGTATCTACCGGCGGCCCTGTTGCGCTCTCGCAGCTTTTGCCTCGCATACCGGCCGATTTAGGAGTGCCTGTTCTCATTGTCCAGCACATGCCGCCAGTCTTTACAAAGTCTCTGGCAGACAGCCTGAGTGAACGATGTGCGATTCGAATTCACGAAGCAGTCCATGGAGAGCCCATCCGGCCAAATGAGGTATACATAGCGCCTGGTGGGCGACAGATGCGCCTCGAAATGGAACGGGGCGGCCAGCCATTGATTGAGGTGACCGACGATCCGCCGGAGAACAATTGCAAGCCGGCGGTAGATTATCTGTTTCGTTCGGTCGCGAACCGATTCCCGGGGCGAGCCATGGCGGTCATTCTGACAGGGATGGGCAATGACGGAACGCTTGGGGTAAGGCTACTGAAACGGCGTGGCTGCTTTGTAATTGCACAGGACGCGCCAAGCTGCGTGGTATATGGAATGCCTAAGTCTGCTGTGGAGGCTGGCGCAGTTGACGTGGTGCTGCCGTTGAGCGAAATTGCAGACCGAATCACAAGTGTGGTGAGGGGCTGAAGGTGACCGTAGCGATCAGGCCCGAAGAGATGTCGGTCTGGAGTGGCTATATCCAGGAGATCTGCGGCATTCACCTCGACCACTCGAAGGCATACTTACTGGAAACCCGCCTGCGCGGCGTGATGTCCGAGTCCGAGTCGGCGAGCTTTTCTGAGCTGTTCTTCAAAGCACGGTCGGACCTAAGCGCCAGACTCAGGGCGAAGATCATCGACGCGGTCACCACGAATGAGACATCGTTTTTTCGCGATGTTTCGCCTTTTGAGATGCTGAGGCACAAGATCCTGCCAGAGCTTATTGACAGGCGAGGCACGAGGGGCCAACCCATTCCGCTTCGAATTTGGAGCGCGGCTTGCTCTACTGGACAAGAGGCGTACAGTACAGGAATCATCCTGCGTGAACTGATCGGAGACCTGAGTCGCTTCGACATTCACATTCTGGGGACTGATATCTCAAACAAAGCTGTGGCCAAAGCGAGCTACGGTGAATATGAGCCATTTGAGCTAGAGCGTGGGCTAGCGCCCGAAGCACTTAGCCGCCACTTCACGCGATCCGGAGGAAAATGGAAGATACGAGACGAGATTCGTGCGATGGCGAGCTTCCGGACCATGAATCTTCTGGAACCCTTCTCGTTTCCAACCCGCTTCGATATCATCTTCTGCCGCAATGTAGCGATCTATTTCAAAGAGCCCGACAAGGCGAAACTATTCGGCAATCTGGCGAGGGTTCTAGCAAAGGACGGGGCGTTGATCATCGGTGCAACCGAATCCATAACAGGGGTGTGCGCTGAGCTCGAACCAAAGCGATATCTGCGCTCGATCTTTTACCAGTGGAAGTGAGTCTAAAGCTGCGAACGATGAACAAGCACCAACGAACTACGCAATGAGTCCGTGTTGATGCATTTCGGAAATCAGTTTCGCTGTATCCAAGGGCTTTGGCAGGTAAGCATCACAAAGCGCTTTGAAGGATGCGCTCACAGTTTTGAGATCTCGAACCGCTGTGGTCATGAAGATCTTTACAGCAGCCGAGGGTGAAACGCCTCCCTGCGCCTCGATCATTCTGATTTGTTCGAGAGCGTCCATGCCGTTCATCTCCGGCATTCGCACATCCATGCAGATGAGGTCATAGGGCTGTCCAGACTGCCGGGCTTCGCAGAACGCCTGAATTGCTTCTACTCCATCGACTGCGATGTGCACTGTGCCGAATTCCAGCAGCAAACTTTGCAAGAGCACCCGGGATGTGAAGTCGTCTTCAACTACGAGCACTCGCAGCCCAGCGTTCATCTCTCGCCTGCAGTTCGATCGGATCTGGTCGATCGTCATAAAACTTGTATCTTTCATCAGCAGTTGTGTCTTACTTCGTTCCATGTCTTTCATGAGTACCCCTCATACAACGGCCAGCGTTCGATTGCGGGTTCTTCTCAAACCACTCCGGCTGTTGCTGCAATGACAACGTTCTGTACCAGTTTCTGTTCGACGACGTTCCTGAACTCACTGAAAAGAGCGATCAGGTCAGGCTGGAGAGAAGCAACGCTATCGATGTCGCCCAGCTTGGATGAGTTCTCCATCTTAACCACAATCTTGTTGAGCCTCTCGGCTCCGACGTTGGATGCTGCTCCCTTGAGCGAGTGAAGCTGATCGCTTATGGCGGGAATGTCTTTTCGTTTGATGGCATCGGCGAGATGTCGAAGTCGAGTTGGTATGTCTGCCAGGAACGCACGCAGTACAACCTGCAGGAGCGACTCGTCGCCCAGCAAACGCGCCAGAACTCCGCACTCATCGAAAATCGGATCGGCCTTCTCCCCGGTTGACGGAGCCACCTTTGCTGTACCTGGGTATTTGAACTTTCTGGCTTCCAGTATCCTACGCACTGTCTGGAGTAGATCCGACGGTGCAAACGGCTTTGAGAGAAACGCGTCCATTCCGGCCGCGAGACAGACGTCGCGTTCGGATGTGAGCGCGCTTGCGGTCAATGCAATGATCGGGATGTCATGATCAAGCGCGGATGATTGCGGGTCACGGATCCGGCGCGTTGCCGCGATCCCGTCCATGACAGGCATTCGGATATCCATCAATACAAGATCGTAAGGTTGAGTCTCAACGGCGCGCACTGCCTGGCTCCCATCGGCCACGACGTCGACGTGTGCTCCTGACATAGTGAGAATTCCACGAGCAACTTCCTGATTGGTGGTGTTGTCTTCTACAAGGAGTATTCGAACATGGTTCTGCCAGTCGAACTGAGCGGATGAATGTGTTTGCGGGATTCTACGCGCACCTTCCATGGAGGCGCTCTCGTCTTCCAGGAAGCGCGCCGTGAACCAGAATTCGGCACCTTTGCCTTCGCGTTGATTGACGCCGATCTGACCGCCCATCATTTTAGATAGTTGCTTTGAGATAGCGAGCCCAAGCCCCGTGCCGCCAACTCTGCGTGTGTTTGAAGTATCCAGTTGAATAAACTTTTCGAAGAGCGTCTGCTCGGCGCCATCCGGGACGCCTATGCCTGTATCGCGGACCGAGAAGCGGAGAAGACTGCCATTGTCTGCCTTCTTTATCAGCGATACTTCGACCGCCACTTCTCCTTCTTCGGTAAACTTGATGCCATTGCCCACCAGGTTGACCAGGATCTGCCGCAAACGCCCCGCGTCGCCGCGGAGATGGCAGGGCGTTCCGGGCTGAATGGCGCTGCTGAGATGCAAGTGCCTGGACCTTCCCTGTAGCGCGAAATGTTTTGTGACATCGTTCAGGATGTCAGGTAAGTAAAAGGCTGCGATCTCCAGTTCAAGCTTTCTGGCTTCAATCTTGGAGAGGTCCAGAATGTCGTTGATGAGGACCAGAAGCGACTCCCCACTCTTGCGAAGAACCTCAGCGTAGTGACGCTGGTCATCGGTCAAATCGCTCGCCAGCAGGAGTTCTGTCATCCCGATGATGCCGTTCAAGGGAGTTCGAATCTCGTGGCTCATATTGGCAAGAAAGTCGCTTTTGGCAGAATTGGCCCTGGCCGCCGCGGCAGCTGATTCTTCAGATCGGACGATTGCCTGTTGCAGTTGCGCGTTGCTGATGCGCAGATCTTCAGAGATCTTGCGTTGAGCGGTAATGTCCCAATTGGTCCCGATCATTCGGTGTGGGACGCCTGATGAGTCGCGCTGAACCAGGCCGATGGCCCTGATGCTGTGTACGCTGCCGTCGCTCCAGACAACCCGGAATTCAGTATTGAACTCTCCTTGTCCGTCGAGAGCTGAAGCGCACTCTTTCGTCGCTCGATCGCGGTCATCGGGATGCAAACACCTCTTCCAAGTCTCGACGGTTCCGTCAAATGAGTCGGCATTGATTCCGTAGAGGCAGAACATCTGCCCGTCCCATATCATTCGCCTGTTAATCGGGTTCCAGTCCCAGATACCCACTTCGCCTGCGCGGGCTGCAAGGTTGAAGCGGTCATTGGCTTCCTTGAGTTCCTCTTCAACCTTTCTCCGATCGGTTATGTCAGCGGTAAGCCCGATATATCCCAGAAGATCGCCCGTGGCGGACCAGCGAGGGTGCGCGCGAGATCCAATCCACCGCAGTTCGCCATCGGCTCGCAACGCGCGCGCCTCTGCACTGAATGGAACCTGCTCTCTGACTGCAGTCCAAAGGTTGTGCAGATAGACTTTGATGTCCTGGGCAGAGATCAGATCCTGCCATTGAAGTACTGCCTGCTCATTCTGGCAAATCCCGAAGAAGTCGCGGAATGTACGATTTCCAAACTGGAGTGAGCCGAACCGGTCAGTGACCCACATCATCGCGGGGCAGTCGTCCGCAAAAGCACGCAGTTGTTTGTCGGCAATCAACTTGTCGCTGACGCTTATGTTGGGCGGCTCTTTTGCGATCACGCCGATGCACCTCCCGTGAGACATGTGATGCTCACAAAGGTTGGTCTGAATCAGGGGCTTCCTGAGAGTTATCGGCAGATTGATGGAGGACTTGAGGGCTAGCCCGGTCGGCTCAGTTTAGACCGCGAATGCTAATTCTTCTTCTAGCTTGCTTTGATGCTACGAATCTGACCTGCTTAGACGCATTGAGTTCGCAATGACGGAGGCGCTGGAGAGGAACATGGCTGCTGCTGCAACGATGGGAGAGAGGACTCCGGCGATTCCGAGGCTCAGCCCTCCAATGTTGTACGCGAAGGCCCAGAACAGATTCTGGCGGACGACCCGCGTGGCTCGGGAGGAAAGGCGGAACGCCCTCTCGATCGATTGAAGAGATCCTCGAACAAGCACGACTGGAGCGGCGCTGATAGCGATATCGGCTCCGGTGCCGAGGGCGATACCAACGTCAGCCTGCGCGAGTGCGGGCGCGTCGTTGACGCCGTCGCCGATGACTGCGACTCTTTTGCCGCTTCGCTGCAGATCGGCGACCATCGACACTTTTCGATCTGGGGTTGCTTCGCCAACGAAATTGACGATCCGAAGCTCGGTGGCAATTGCTGCCGTGGTTGCAGTGGAATCGCCGGAGACAAGCTTCACGGACAGGCCTCGCTGATGCAATCTATTGATTGCCTCTGCCGCATCTTTCTTGATGCCGTCTCCAAACGCCAGGAGACCGAATGCTTCTCTGTCAAAGCCGAAGTATGCTACTGTGCGACCGCTCTGTTGCCAACGATGCGCGATCGAGATCAGTTTAGGTCCTGGCAGTTCACCCAGTGTCTGCAAAAGAGCGTCGTTGCCAATGAACACCTGGCGGCCATCGCACGTGGCCGAGATGCCGTGGCCTTTGCGAATTTCGGGCAGAGAGGCTTCCCGGGGGACCACGCCGTGTTCGCGAGCAAACTGCACAACTGCTCGACCGATCAGGTGCTCTGACATCGATTCGACAGCGGCAAGAGCCGGCAGATACTGCTCCAGAAATATCTCGGCCCCGTTGTGTGGGTCTTCAGCCAAAGCGAAATCAAGAAGGCGGAATGCTCCTGTAGTGACCGTGGCTGTCTTATCGAGAATCACCGTATCTATTCTTGCCATAGACTCGAGCGCCGTGGTGTCAGAGATGAGAATCCCTTGCCGTGCCGCAAAGCCCAGTGCCGCCGTGATGGCGAGAGGTGTGGCGAGGCCGAGAGCACATGGACAGGCGATGACAAGTATGGAGATGGCGCGCATCAATGCAATGCCAACAGGCATATGCAAAAGTATGAGAACTACAAAGGTGGCGATAGCCAGGACGATCACAGCGGGAACAAAAATTCGGGACACGCGGTCGACCGTGCGCTCGATGGGCGCGCGAGTTGTCATGGCCCGCTCGACCATGCGGATGATCTGGGCGAGAGTACTGTCTTCTCCGGTGCGAAGAGTACTAACGCGGATCACGCTACCTGCATTCAGGCTGCCGGATACAACCGAGTCGCCGACATCCTTATTGACTGGAGTGGACTCGCCGGTCAGGAGGGATTCGTCGGCCTGTGTCTGCCCCTGCAGAATTGTTCCATCTGCGGGTATGCGTTCACCCGCTTTGACGATGAACACTGTGCCTGGCTGGAGAGCATCGATGGATACGAACCGCTCGTCGGCTCCGTCAGCGATTCGAACTTTTTTCGGCATGAGCCGGTAGAGCATAGCGATGGAGCGCATGGCGCGCTGCTTTGCGCCGCGTTCGATCACCTTGCCGGCGAGGACCAGAGTTACTAGTGCGGCTGCGGTGTCGAAGTAGAGGTGGGTTCGTCCCAGCAATGTTTGCGCGACGCTCAGGCCATAGGCGGCGAGGATGCCGAGCGAAAGGAGTACTTCCATACGGATTTGGCGGTTCCAGAGACCGATTGCCGCTGAGCGCAGGATGGGGAGCGCACAGTAGAAGATCATCGGCGTAGTAAGCGTAAAGAGTATCCAGGGAAGTATTCGGCTTGCACTGCCAGAGATTTGCTCGAAATAGCCGACATAGAGAATGACGCTGAAGGCCATGATGTTGGCCCAGAGGAATGCACCGACGCCGAGGCGCATCACGAGATCGCGCATATCGGCCTTCGCAGCTGCGTTTTCTCCTTCAAAGGCAGTTGCACGATAGCCGAGCTTCGAGATGCGTGCAACGATTGCTTCCGGCGGGAGGTAAAGCGGACAGTACCTGACTTTAGCGAGATCTGAGGCGAAGAGCACTTCGGCTGAGACGACGCCGGGAAGCTTCTTCAGCGCGTGCTCGATGAGCCATCCGCATGCGGAACACCACATGCCGTTGATTTGCAGCAACGCTTCAGAGGTTGGGGCGCTCGGATCGATTGCGGTATTCGAGTCGGTATCAGAAGCCGCATTCGAGATGAGGCCCAGTTCAAGGCCTCGGCGAAACACTTCGGTGTCGCGGATATTCTGGCCGCTTGCGATCACGCCGCTTTCAAAGAGTATGGCGTAGACGTTCGCACAGCCCATGCAGCAGAAGTCGATCTTGCGGTCGTCGAATGCGCGGATCAGTGCCCTCTTTCCGCATTCGAGACCACACAGACCACAAGCTGTCGCAACCATTGGCATCACTTTGCCTGCCGGGAGGTCTGGGTTAACGGGTGCCCATTCTGGTCAAGCATCACGGGGTTGGCCCGCTTGGTTGCGGCATATACGAAGACGAGGACTGCACAGAAAAACACCATGATGAAGCAAAGAAATATCGTGAGCGGTGTGACAGAACCGCGCCGCGGCGATGCAACGTCGGCGATTTGGCTCGGGTTTATCATCTTGTTCCTCCAGTGCATGACTGCCCTGCAAACAGATCTAGATATTCCGACTTCTACTTCTTCCCACCTGGCTCTGGCGTGGACGCCTGTGGCGCGAAGAAAGTCTCCGAGAACTGCTGCCCTTTCTTGCCGGGTGTGACATCGGCAAGAATTCTCATCCGGTTAATGCCCGGATTCAACGATGACTGCGGCACCACTACGTCGAATTGCAACTGGACGCTCTGGCCAGGCTCGAGCAGCTTGCGGTCCTCGACTCCTTCGATCTTGGCTTCCGGAAGGTCCGCAACGGAGAGCGATACGGTTGCGGGGAGGCGTCCGCGGTTTGAGGCGAGCATTCGGAAGCTGTTATGGATTTTGCCATCCGCGGTGGCCGAGTAGAGCGTGATCCTGTCGGGCATGATGCGGAGCAATACCGGCTGCCGGAGTCCGATCGCGATGGAAAGCCCAGTGGCGTACACGAGCAGCAGGACGAGTACCGCGATGCGTTTGCCATCTCGAAGTCCGATGCGATGGAGCCAGTTTGCTTTTGGTGCGGCTGTGGCTGCGGAGTCTCCCCACGCGTACTGAATCACGGTCTGTCTGCCGAGTTTGCCGAGGATTCCTGAACATGCGTCGATGCACTCGGCGCAATGCGTGCACTCAAGTTGGTGCGAGGACTGGCGGATGTCGATGCCCATGGGGCAGGCTCGCACACATTTGCTGCACTTGATGCACTCGTCGTTGGGATCGTGAAAGTGCACCAGAAGCGTGTGCTTGTCTTTGAGCATGTTCTGGAGATATCCGTAGGGGCAGATCGCGGTGCAGAAGCGCTGGCGGAGGAGAGCGAAGTCGAGAAACGTGACAAGCGTGACGCTTGCGCCAACGATACCACCTGCCGTGCGGATATCGAGACTGAGAAGACGGTGGAAGAGATCAAAAGGTGGAATGAAGTAGGACACGAAGACGAACGTGACGAAGACTGAGGCCGGAAGGAGAAGTATGCCAAAGACAATGGCTGCGGCGAATCGACGAAGACGCGGGCCGGCGTTGGGAAGCTTTTTGTTGATCAAGCGAATGATTGATTTCTCAATACCATTGGCGGTTTCGCTGAAAATCATCTGGGGGCATAGGTAGCCGCACCAGAAGCGGCCGTAGATCATGGCCATTGCCGCGATGGAGATCCAGAGGAACATCAGGGTGAGGAAGACAATTGAGAACTCGCTGATCCAGAGTTCCGCGCCGAAGAAATAGAAGCGCTGGCGCGTCAGGTCGATCCTCATGATGTCGAAGAGCGGAAGGGTGACAAAGATGACGAAACAGACGATCTGCACAGTCTTGCGAATGCGATGAAAGTGCGTACCGGGAATGATGGTCCGTGGCTTCTTCGTTATCTTGATCTGCGCTTGCGTGCTCATCTCAGCTCGTTCACCAGCTCACATCATGTGCATCAGGTGGTGGTGGGTCATGGGACCAGCGAATGCTCCACGGCCGATCAGTACCAGCCCCATGACCAACACGGTTATCGCGGATACAGTAGTACCCCATCGTGCCAACTTCATCGTGGCGGCGGATGATCCAAGGCCGACGACGACGAGGGCAACGCTTGTGCCAAGGGCAAAGGCAAACATGGTCAGAGCTCCTTCGACGGGCGATGCGGTGCCGATGGCCTTCATGAGAGCTGCATAGATAAGCCCGCAGGGGAGAAAGCCCATCATCAGGCCAAGTGCAAATTTCGCTTTGGGCTGCGGAGAGGCAATCAGTTTGCCTGCGGGCCGCAGGAAGCTGGCCGGCAGAGCAAAGCCGCGCCACTTCTGGAAGCCGGGCGCAAAGCCAAACATTGCGATCCCGGTGAGCACCATTGCTGTACCAGCGATGATGGCAGCGATATTTTGGAAGCCAGCCAGTTGGCCAACCCAGCCCATAGCGCCGCCAGCAAAGCCTGCGATCATGCCGAGCAGCATGTATGTGACGGAGCGACCAGCGTTATATGCGAGATGAAGTCCGAGAAACGACTGATGACCCTGGGCAGCGTTGGCGGCAACGCTGTAGCTGAGGACGATTGGGCCGCACATCTGCACACAGTGCAGACTGCTGACGAAGCCGAAGGTCAAGACGAGCGAGAGGTCGCCGGCATTCATGCTTGATCCTGAGCGTGGCTTGAGGTCGCTGTGTACTTGAGCTTCGGATTCAAGCCGGGAAGGCTGACACACTGACGGCGGAAATTGAATTTTTGCATCGTGATGGCATGCGATGGGCAGCGAGCAGCACAGAGTCCGCAGCGGATGCAGATGGACTCGTCTTTCAACAGGACGCCGCCGAGGGCCTTGAGTTCCTCGACGGAAATCTTGTCCATCTCCGCTGGAGGGACTTCGAGCATCCCGGCAACTGACTCGCGTCCTTCGGCCGTTTTGCACAATTCATCAAGCCCGGTGAGGCGGATGAGGTTCTCTGGGCAGACGTCCACGCAGCCGGTGCAGGCCACGCAGATGTTCGTTTCAAAGACTGTATTCACGTTGCAGCGAAGACAGCGAGCAGCCTGTGCTCTTGCGTCGTCTACAGGAAAGGTGTCTTCGATCATCTGGAGCGAGTTGGCGCGCTCACGCGCTGGCGCAACTGGAGGGTGCACGCGGCGGAGCTGGTCCCAATCCTCGCACATGGTGTAGACGGCCTTTTCCCAGGACGATTGCACAACTTCTTCTGTGTGCGTTCCGCGGAGAAAGTCGTGCATGGAGCGGGCGGCTATCTGGGCTGAGCGGATGGCGTGAATGAAGAGGCGGGGACCGTGTGCGATGTCGCCGCAGGCGAAGACATCGGGCGCGGTGGTCTGGTAGGTCTGCGGATCTATCTTGATCAGGCCCCGAACCGATTCAACGCCATCTTCGGGCTTGAGAAATGAGAGATCAGAGGATTGGCCGATGGAGAAAATGATCGTGTCGGCTTCGATTGTCTCGATATTGTTTTCGTCAAAGGTCGGGCTGAATCTTCCATTGGCATCGAATACAGACGTGCATTCGACGGTGCGAAGCCCAGCGACTTTGCCGCTCTCCCCGACTATTCCTCTGGGGCCGCGCGAATTGTGAAGGATCAGTCCCTCTTCGGAACCCTCTGTCACTTCAATCTCATCGGCGGGCATTTCAGTGCGCTTTTCCAAACAGACGACATGTACCTCTTTGTCGTCACTGAGGCGCATGGCCGAGCGTGCAACATCATATGCGACGGATTCGCCGCGTTCGATGTCGGCGACGGTCTCGTGCTGTTCCAGCGCTTCGAGGGGGCGAACCGCAGAGCGCGCAACATCGTAGGCAACGTTGCCGCCGCCGATGACAATGATGCGTTTGCCAACGGGGAGTGGGTTTCCTTCATTGAAAGCACGAAGGAAGTCCATGCCGTCGTAGACGCCGGCGAGGTCGGCTCCGGGAAGGTCCAGCTTGCGTCCCTTTGGCAGGCCGACGCCGAGGAAGATTGCCTTGTATCCCTGCGCGCGAAGCTCCGCGATGCTGAAGTCGCGACCGAGACGCTGATTGCATTTCAACTCGACGCCGAGCGACAGAATCGCGTTGATTTCGGCCATGACCAGATCGCGCGGAAGGCGAAATACTGGCACGCCGGCAGTGAGCATTCCGCCAGGTGTGGAGTGCGCTTCGAATACGGTGACCTTGTAGCCGAGGATCGCGAGATCGTGGGCGACGGTCATTCCCGCTACACCCGCCCCGATCACTGCGACCGGTTCGTAGTCACCGCGATTCGGCGGAAGCATCTCGCGGTTGCATCCAGCGAGGTAGTGGTCTGAACTGCCTGATTCTGGGCCGTACTGGCTGGTAACGAAACGCTTGAGTGCGCGGATGGAAACGGGCTGGTCGAGGCTGCCGCGACGGCAGTTGGCTTCGCAGGGAGCGCCGCATACTCTGCCGCAAATCGAAGCAAACGGATTGGTTGCGCGGGCTATCCTGTAGGCGTCTTCATCACGGCCTTCGGCGATGGCGTTCACGTATCCGCAAGCGTCAGTGTGCACGGGACAGGCGTCCTGGCATTTGACCATCTCCATCCAGTAGCTTGCGCCGCCGATCTGCCCGAATTGTTCGTTCGCTTCCGCCATCATTTTCCTTTGTTTCTAGTGATCGCTTTTCTTGTAGAGGAATGCGAGAAGCAAGACGACGTAAGCTGCAATAATCGCCATCACTACGTACATGAACGTGTTGGCATTTCCGGTGACCGCATTTAGTTGCTGCACCAGGTTGCCGCGGGTGGAGTGCGTGACTTCGCCGTTCATATACGTGAACAGGTAGGCGCCGCACGCGATCACAATGATGGGGTACGCGAGCTTGAGGAAACCGGGAATGCCGGTGCCTTTCCGCTCCGTGATCCAACCGTCTGCATACTCTGTGAGTTCGGATTTCTTTTCTTCGGTCATGACATTCTCCGGGGATGGGTTGGCAGGTCGCCCTCATCGTCGTGCAGCATGCGGTATTTCGGCTCTTCGCTGTCGCTGCCCAGATAGCCATCTTTCAGCGACCTGACAAAGAAGAAGATTGCGCCGCATGCAAGCAGGAAAAACAGGAAGTAAGAGAAGTAAACGCTGACGTAGGTTGCGTCGTTCATGGCTCAGCCTCACTTCTCGTAGTCGTTATCGGGACGCCAGTCCTTGGCACGGCCGCGTGTCTGGAGGTACGCGACGAGATCGTCCAATTCCTGCGGATTGTCCGCGATCCACGGGAATGGCGGCATGATGGAGCCGGGCACCAGGTCTCGCGGATTGCGGAAGTGAGCGGCGTGCCACTGCTTGTTGTACTTGCCGCCGACTCGCGCGAGATCAGGGCCTGTCCGCTTGGTGCCGAAGGTCTGGCGATAGTCGTTGACGAATTCGTCAGGAGTCGAGACGGGTGCGGGAACGCCCTTCCAGCCAGAACGGATGGTGTCGGCCTGGAGCGTGCGCACTTGCTGTGTGTGGCAGTATTTGCAGCCTTCGCGAACATAGATGCGATAGCCGCGCATCTCCTGGTCCGTGTAGCCCACCAGTTTGCCGGTAGGACCCTTGGCCGGATCTGTGTTCTCGAATGGCTTGTTCCAACTCTTATCGAGCAGCGGGGGAGCCACCGTCGTAAGCAGGCCGCCGATAAAGAAGAGGCCAAGGGCAGCTACCACGAACCATGTTGCGTTCGAATCAGTTTTTTGCAGCATACGTTCTCCCTTCGCCTATGCCTTCGCTGTCGCCGGCTGAGCGATGGTTTGCCTTTGCCCTGCGCCGATTGCCGTGGAGAGGATGTTGAACATGAAAAGGACGATTCCGCTGAAGATGATGATTCCGGAGAGGAACCGCACCATCCACACCGCCTTGAGCGCCACGACCGTGTCGATAAATGGAATCGCAGGGTTATTCCACTGCCAGCCCTGCCAGAAGCCGCCCAGCCACAGGGAGGTGAACATGCCAAGTCCACCGATCAGAAAGAGCCAGAAGCTCCAATTGGCAAGCGCCTCGGAATGGAGTGTCGTTTTGAAGATTCGAGGAACTACGTAGTAGACGCCGGCCATGGCCATGAAGGAGAAGGTTCCGAGGACGGCCATGTGTGCGTGACCGGGGATCCAGTCCGTTTTGGAAACGATGGCGCTTACAGAACGCAGGCTGTGCATGGGGCCCTGGAAGCAGGTGAGCAGGTAAAAGACTGTGCCGGACATCAGGAACTTGAGCGAGATGTTGTCACTTAGCTGATGCCACTGGCCTTTGAGGGTGGCGATGAAGTTATAGACAACCGCCCAGACCGGAATTAGCAGCATGACCGAGAAGACGATGGAGATGGTCTGGAGCCACTGCGAGATTGGCCCGTGGATCATGTGGTGTGCGCCGGTCCACACATAGACGAACGCAAGGGACCAGAAGCCGATCATCGAAAGCTTGTGGCTGAAGAGAGGTGTATTCGATGCGCGAGGGATGAAGTAGTAGGAGACTGCCAGGCCGGCAGGAGTGAAGATGAGACCTACTGCGTTGTGCGTATACATCCAGGTGAGGTTGGCCTGATTTACGCCAGTCACACCCGGCAGCAGCGTTGCAAAGTTGCCGGTGAGGTAGACAAAGGCAGTCCAAAGAATCGTGCCCATCAGGTACCAGGTGGAGACATACATCTGCTGGTATTTGCGCGTGGCGATGGTGGCGAAGATGTTGACCCCGAACATGACCCAGGCGATGACAACGAGTATGGCGACAGGCGTGGGAAGATCAGCGTACTCAAGTCCTTTTTGATATCCGCCGAGGAGCGAGAAGATAGCGCTCACAATGATGATGTTCCAGAGGATCGAGGTCGCTACGCCTAGCTTCTCGCTCCACAGTTTCACCCCGCAGAGGCGAGGGACGATGTAATAGGCGAGGCCCATGTCTGCCGCGAGCAGCCAGCCGAAGAGCATTCCGTTCACATGCAGGGGACGCATCCGGCCGTAAGTGAAGTAGGAGATCGTACCCAGAAACCCAGGCCAAACAAACTTGGCTGCGATGATGAGGGCGATTATCCCCACGATCGCGAAGTATCCCACTGCCCCCAGCAGAAACATCTTCACCGTAGTGTCCTGGTGAAAGTCCTGCCCGGCGACAACTGGGGCAGATGCAATTGTTGGTTGTACTGCCATTCCTTCCTCCCGGAGTGGTTACCCACTCTCGATGCTGCTTACTTACCTGGCTTATTGAGACTGCGAATGAAATTCACAATGTCGCCGACATCATTTTGCGAAAGTCCGTAGTCGATCCACGAAGGCATCGCCGTGCCGTCAACGCCGTACTCGATCGATTCGAAGAGGCGACGGTCGGAAACGCTCTGCACGAATGCTGTGTTTGTCAGGTTCCGCGGACGCGGGGTGATGTCAATTGAGTTTGGACCGTGCCCGTCAGCTTTTCTCCCGTGACAGCCGGTGCAGCGCTGGAGGAAGATGCTTTCGCCGCGGTGTATGGAATCAGCCGACATAGCGACTGGATTCGCATCTGGCAACTTGCGAGCCTTGATCTGGTGGGGCTTCTCTTTGACGTATGCAGCCCACACGTAGTCCAGAACTCCCTGGATCTGGGCGTCTGTCAGCGTCTTACCCCAGGGCGGCATCGAGGTTCCGGCGACGCCGTCGTGGATCGAAGTGATTAAGCGCAACTGCGGCTTGGTCGACATGAACTCAGCGCGGGTCAGATCGCGTGGGGCTGGGTCGAGATAGATCGAGTTCGGACCCTGGCCGTTGCCTTTTTCGCCGTGGCAGCGCGCGCAGAGAGTTTGGAATGTCTGTGCAGGTGTCGTGGCTTGCGGCATTGTGGTTCGCGTCATCAGGTATGCCGACATGTCGTCGAAGTCTTTTTCGGGTAGCGCGAAGGTCGGCATGTTCGAATCGGTGATTTGTGACCGAGGATTCTGGAAGTGGCTCATGAGCCACGAGCGATCCCGCATCAGCCCTTCGTGTGTGAGATCGGGCGAGATGCCGCCGTCATGGTCATCCAACTTGTGACACGACAAACACGCGTAGCCCTCGATCAACTGGCGGCCACGCTCAGCGGGAGTCTTGGCGGCGGTGATCGCAGTTGCGACCTCGGCAACGCTGTCGGGAACGGGTGCGGTGTTGCTCGCTTCGACCTTGTATTGATCAACTGAGGATTCAGAGGGACTACTGCCGCGCCGGCTCTTGAGGAAGATGACCAGGGCCTTCTTGTCGTCATCGCTCAGCTTGAACTGTGGCATCACAGATGTGGGTGTGTATGCGCGCGGGTCGACGATGTGGCCCCACAGGTAATCGAGCTTGCGTTCTTTGCCGACCTCGGTAAGATCGGGCCCGATGGTTCCGGAGGAGATGCCCTGGATGCGGTGGCATCCGAAGCAACCTTCTTTGAAGAAGAGCTCGCGGCCGCGCGCCACAATCGCCGTGCCGGCGAAGTTCCTGTCTTTGTGACACTGTGCGCAGTTCGCCTGAATGAACTCAGCGCCATGCAGGTGGGCCGCGTTTTCCTTTTTCCAGTCGGCCTGAGCGACGTAACCGAGCATTGGGGTCGGCCAGTATTCATCTTCGCCGTGAGCGTCGGCCTTGGTCAGACCGCGGCCCTGTCCGTCGTGGCAAGACGTACAGCCGAACTCGGAAAACTTGTGCTTCCTCTCCCAGCGGCCATCCTTATATGTGTCGCCCATTGCGGCTGAGTAAGGGTGCGTCTTGAGCGGCTCTTCTGCCGAAGCGAAGCGCGGGTCGTCCGACGCGATATGGCAGCTTTCGCAGCGCTCGACGCGCGAGGTGCCAAAAGCGGTGACAATTGTCTGCTCGATCTTGGGAGTTTTGACCGAGAGAGAGGCGCGCTCGGCATCTGATTTTGCCTGCGCTTTGGCTTGCGCGAAATAGGCTCTTTGATGGTCCTGCCAGCTTGCTTGCGTCTCTTTATAGACGACGGCGCCAGATCCCACCATCACTACGAGACTCGCCACGGCTAATGCCAGTCGCATACCTCAATCTCCTCAGAACGGAGACACGAACTGCCAGTTCGCGCCGCGGAAGAAAGTACCAATAACGATGAGATAGATATTTACGAGGACAAAGAACAGGAAGATGGAGTTTGCAAAGATACGCTGCCGCGCAAACCACCTGCCTACTCCTTCTTTGCCGCGGTCGATGTAAGGCAGTAACAAGAGAAGCAGAACCTCGATACCTGGTACGCCGATTCCACCCCAGAAGGCCGAGTAGCTCACCTGCTCCTGCAATCCGAGGAAGTACCAGGGAGCCTTCGCGGGGTTGGGCGGATGCATGACGTTGACGGGCTGCTCGAGCGGGGCGTTGAAGAAGAAGGAGACCAGCATCACTCCGGCGATTGTCAGCAGCAAAACGACGAGCTCGGCGATCAGGAGATTTGGCCAGCTGAAGACGGTGTCTTCTTCAAGCTTGCCCACCTTGATAAGCGGCCCACGAACCAGGCCTTGAATGGTGAACTTTCTGACGGGTGCGGCGACTGCCACCGATCCGGATGCTGCGATTGGTACTGCGTCTTCCTGAATCTCCACCTGGACCGGCACGCGCTTCGGAGCGGCTTCCGTCTCGGGCTTTGCAAGTCCGCCGTCTTTGCGGATACGCCAGAAGTGGACTGCGACAAAGATCGTGAGCACGAGCGGCAGGACCACTACATGCAGCACGTAGAAGCGGAGGAGAGCCTCCTGGCCAACCGTGGCGTCGCCGAGGAGAATGAATTTGATTGCCTTACCGACGAGGGGAGCATACCCCGCGATAGAGGTGCCGACCGTGATTGCCCAGAATGCCAGCTGATCCCACGGCAGCAGGTAGCCGGTAAAGCTTGAGAGGAGCGTCAGGCCGAAGAGGCAGACGCCGATTACCCAGTTGAACTCGCGCGGCGGCTTGTATGAGCCGGTGAAGAACACGCGGCACATATGCAGGAAGACGCAGGCCACCATACCGTGCGCTGCCCATCGATGCATATTGCGGAGAATGACTCCGAACACCACTGAACTGCGCAGATCGAGCATGCGGTCATACGCCTGCGTTGTCGACGGAACGTAATAGAACATCAGCAGCACGCCAGTGACGGTGAGTATCACGAACAGGAAGAAGCTGATCAGGCCGAGGCCCATTGTGTAAGAGGGCCGCAGGGCCTGCCTGCTGACGCGCACTGGCTGAACATGAAGGAAGAAATTGGTGAAGCTGGTTGCAGCTCGTCCGCGATCGGAAGATGGCAGGGGGTTACGGAAAATGGAGCGCGTCACATTTGCCGGCAGGTCCACCACGCTCTTGCCGATGGAATTCTGTTCTTTACTCATACGCTCAGGTAGGTTCCCGTCTGAATTTCGTTGTCCTTATCCACCTCGAGCTCGCCGCTCGGAGTGAGCGTCACGGCATACCAGGCGAGCGCCTTCGGAGCCGGGCCACCAGTCACATTGCCGTCAACGTCGAATCTCGAACCGTGGCACGGGCACTGAAAGCCGGTAGCGGACGGGGCGATGATGCAGCCCAGGTGCGTACAGGTGGTCGAGATTGCCGCGACCTTGTTTCCTTCGCGAACAATGCAGACCCGCTTGGGGTCGATGGCGATGCGTGATCCCGAGGGAAACTCGTCGGGCCGGCCGATCTTGAATCGGTTGGGCTGACCGTATGTCGTGCGCGGGCGGATGAAGAAGAACGTGGCAAGCGAGCCGAGCGCGGCCGAACCCGCTATTCCTAAACCACTAAGCCATGCCAGGAACCGCCGCCGGCCGATCTGCGGCTCGGTTGACCTGGTTTCAGTTGCCGTCATTCCCATTCTTCTGCTCCTGATCTCCGCTTTCGTTCTTAATCGGAAGCTCCTGCTCCGACCAGAAAACCTGGTATTTGACGTCTTCGAAGCTCTGGAACTGATGATCCCGAACAGCCCAGATGAAGATGAGCAAGGCTCCGCTCCCCATCAGCAAACTGGCTGCGATTGCGATCCAAGTCAGTTCCATGCGCGACCCGCTGCCTCGAGCCCGAGCGGCCTGGAATACACGTCAACTCGAGCTTGCTCAAGCAGCTGAATTTTCCTGAGGTGTTTTGGACTGTTTCAATCCAAATTCCCACGAACGTGGCAACAGTAGAGGGTGTGACAAAGGAGGGTCTGTGATGGGGATTACACAGCGTTGTGATGGATGACCGATCGCGATTTACACTTTGTTCTGTGGCAGACAAGAGCGCGTTGCGTTCGGTGGGAGCGGAGGAAGATATGTTGGATCTGGATTGGGTTCGTTCGCAGTTTCCATCACTTCAAACCCAGGTCAACGGGCGAACGGCCGCCTTTCTCGATGGTCCGGCGGGCACTCAGGTGCCCGGTTCCGTGATCGCAGCAATTCAGAGCTATCTGACACATTCGAATGCGAACCACGGTGGGGCATTTCGTACCAGCCGTCTGAACGACAAGATGGTTGCTGATACTCGGACCGCCATGGGGGATTTCTTCAATTGCCGTCCGGATGAGGTTGTCTTCGGGCAGAACATGACGACTCTCACTTTTGCGTTTTCCCGGGCAATTGGCAGAGAGCTTGGGCCAGGTGATGAGATCCTGCTGACGACTCTCGATCATGATGCCAACTTCTCGCCTTGGAAGGCGCTCGAGGATAAGGGTGTCACGATCAGGGTGGCCGACATTTGCGAGCGCGACTGCACGCTTGACCTTGAGGACCTGAAGCGGAAACTGAATTCCCGCACGCGTGTTGTTGCGGTCGGGTATGCTTCGAACTCAGTTGGAAGCATCAACCCGGTGAAGGAGATCACTCGCCTCGCCCATGATGCCGGCGCAGTCATATATATAGATGCGGTACATTACGCGCCCCATGGCCTGATTGACGTCGGGGACCTGGATTGCGATTTCCTGGTTTGCTCGCCTTACAAGTTCTTCGGGCCGCACATGGGTACGCTCTTTGGCAAGCGCGAACACCTCGAGCGACTGAGGCCGTACAAAGTGCGGCCATCGAGCGATGAGGCTCCGGATCGCTGGGAGACGGGAACCCTTGCTTTCGAACTGATTGCTGGTGTCGGGGCGGCTGTTGACTACATTGCCGAGGTAGGGAGACGGAGTGATCCAGCGGCGAAGACGCGGCGGGAAGCCCTGACAGCTGCCTATCGGAACACCGTGGCTTACGAGAGAAGCCTCCTCACGAAGCTGATTGAGGGTCTGCAGACGATTTCCGGGCTTCGCATCTATGGGATCACTGACCCGAAGCGATTTGAGCAGCGCTGCTCCACACTTTCATTACGCATCGGTGATCACCATCCGAGAAAGATTGCCGAGTTCCTCGATGAGCGCGGAATCTTCACATGGGATGGAAACTACTATGCGCTCAACCTTTCGGAGCGGCTCGGAGTGGAAGAGAAGGGCGGAATGCTGCGCCTGGGGCTGGTGCACTGCAACACGGCTGAAGAGGTAGAGCGACTGGTTGATGCGCTGCGCGAGTTCGCGAGGCGCTAGGAGAGATGCCAACTTCTAGCGGCAAAGGGGATCAGGCGTTCATTGGCATTTGAAAGAGGGTCATTCTCTCGACTTCATTCTTCGGAGAATGAGGCTGCCGGGCAGTCACACGAGACTTCCATTCATCAGATTTTCTTGAAGGGAGTTGCTCAGTACACGTGAGAATCTCACTTGTCAGTACAAAATGCCGCCCGGGTATTGCAGGGGTGCGTTCGCCGGCAACGAGAATTCCGATCAGATTCAGCGGATCTGCTCCTGCGATTTTGATGTCGCCCCTGAGATCCTGATTTCTGGTCGTGCGAAGGCTGTCGGCCGCTTCAGGCAATGCAAACTGTTCCCCTGAGAATCCGCTTACGAAGCGGCCTCCGCGAATCTCTTCGCGATCTTCGAGACGGCGAAGCATGCGCAGCAGAACTCCCCAGTGGGGGATGTTCGATTCGAGTGCAAGCAGATCGCGGAACACTACCCCGTAGCGGTTAAGGAGCATTCGTGCAGCCGACTCGACTGCGATGTCGTTGAAGCGGGCCTGCTCGATCGCGTCTTCCGGAAGTTTGGCGCCGCACCGGAACAGGGACCACCTTCCAGCGGCGCTGCGGACTTTGCGGTTGGATAAATTCGTGGCGCGGCGGCGATCCGGATCGATCATGGCTCGAAGCTGATCGAACCCGTCAGCGGACGCGAGACCTGCCGCAGCCAGTTCCCACAGAGCATAACGGGTTTCGATAGAACTTAGCGAAAGGTTTCGTTCGATCTCTTCGGCGAAGCATGCGCCTCTCGTCTTTGTGAATTCCCAGATGCGAATTGCATTTGGCGTGAGGGATCGGGCGAGTTTGGATTCATCGACTGCATGACTGCGGAGTGCGAGATCCATCCACGCTGCGGAGTCACGCAGGTAGAAGGTGATCGGCGCAGCGTTTGTCGGTATGACTCGCTGCGGGCCGTTTCCATTGCCCTCGTGAAAGGCGGGATGGGGTGAGACGCGGCCCCAGCCGACCGCACCGGACAGACAGAGCTGATCGAGCCAGCGGGGATCGTAGTTCGCGACGCGGCATGGGAGAATCGACTTCTCCCATTCGACAGCTGGCGCTTCAAACCCTTCGAGCTTCGAGATTGTCTCAAGCAAGCCTTCTTCGCCTGTCAGTTGTGTCTGCGGAGCAAGGTGCTGCCAGCCGAGAAGCCACCGCATGAAGGCCGGTGCCGATACAGGTTCGATTTGCCGCCGTCTTGCTCCGATCGTCAACTTGTGAATGCGCTGAAGAATGCGGCGTTCGCACCATTCTGTATCGAGCTCGTCGGTGGCCGATGCTGCTTCGAAGTTTCCTCTCATCAGGAGGCCCTGTGTCTCGAGCGAGAGGAATGCATGGAGGATAGATCGCGGATCGAGGGCAAAGAACTGAGCAAATTTATTGGCGGTCACGGGACCAAGAATCTGAATCCAGCCCTGAACGCATTTGCGAATTGCAGCTTCTCGATCTTCGCCAGACTTGGTTGCGGAGTTCCATAAGCAATCGATGAGTGAGGCGTGCTCGGTGGCCATCCAGCAGTCCGTAGTGCCAATTTGCACCGTCCGGGCGCGGCCTGCGCCCTTGAGGCGCTCGAACAGGACGGGCCAGTGTTTCGATCTTTGCTCATCGATTATCGAGAGCGGCAGAAGGACAATACTCATCAACAGATCGTGCAACTCGTGGTGATCGCGAATGTCAGGCCAGCATTGCGAGCGAACAGTCGCGATAGCCGCAGGGTCAAGTTTGCCGGGACGCTCGAGAACACTCGCAGGAATGTTTCGGCTGAGCGAGACAGCCCGCGCCCTGCGCTCTTCAAGGCCAGCTTCGTCGAGAAACGAGTACGGATTTGCGTTGATCAGCTCGTGGGCGAACTGCGACGGGACCGGTGTATCGACGGCAAGGCACTGAATTGTTCCGTCCTGGATGCCGCGCAGAACCTCTTGAAGTCCTTCGAGGTCCATGGCCTCCTGCAGCACATCCTGCATTACTTCTCTTACTAAGGGGTGGTCGGGAATCTGGATGTCGCCTTCAATGTTCTCGAAGCATGCGGCCGCCTGCGGGAAGACGCTGGCCAGGAGATCTTCTGAACGAGTGCGCTGAACCTGGGGCGCGACGCGCTTGCCTTTTGAGAATCTCAGCAGCTGCAAGCTGCGGCCGGCGGCCCAACGCCACCGAGTCTTGAAGACCGGAGCGGCCAGGCAGGCTTGCTCCAACAGATCTTTCGCCGTCACTTCGGTCAGAAATTGAAAAACATCGGAGAGGGGAAAGCTGTGCTGTTCAGCGAGAGAGATATTGATGCCATTGTCAGTAGCGGCGGCCTGCAACTCGAAGTTGAATCCGCGGCAGAAGCGCTTTCTCAGAGCAAGGCCCCAGGCCTTATTGATGCGTCCACCGAAAGGCGCATGCAGGATCAACTGCATTCCACCGCCCTCGTCGAAGAAGCGCTCCGCGATGATTGTGGATTTTGTAGGTACCGCCCCGAGTACGGCGCGACCAGTAACGATGTAGGAAATGAGCTGCTGTGCGCCCCACTGCGAGACTCCGCACCCCTCCATCAACCAGCTGGTGGCGGCTACAACGTCCGGGTGTGCGGGCGGCATGTGCTCCGGAGAAATGTCTCCGGTACGCCGCGAAATTTCTGTCCGCAAGTCGCTGACCCCATCGGACAGCACGTCTGTGCGCTGAGGCGCCTCGCCCGTCCAGAATGGAACGCTGGGCGGAGTTCCATGGGCATCCTCAACGTGCACCTGGCCGGCGGCTTCGATTCTTTGCACACGCCAGCTATTGTTGCCGAGCAGAATTACATCTCCCGGGCTTGAATCCACGGCGAAGTGCTCATCAAGAGTGGCGATCTGAATGTTTTCGGGCTGCAAGATGACGTTGAAGAGAGCAGTGTCCGGGATTGCGCCACCGTTTGATATAGCGATCATGCGAGCGCCGCGGCGAGGATGTAGTTCACCGTGTATTCCGTCGTGCAGCAAATAAGCGCCGTATCTGCCTCGAGTCGATTGGATTCCGCTGGAGAGAATCGTCAGGATCTCTTCGTACTGTTCCCAAGTGAGATCTCTATATGGATAAGCGCGCCGCAGGATTTCGAAGAGCGCTTGCTTCGGCCAGGGCTCGGCGCCGCACGCGGCCACAATTTGCTGCATGAGTACATCGATTGGCTGAGGCGGGACTTCGAGCCGATCCAATTCTCCCATCCTGAGCTTTCGCACCAGCGCTGCCTGTTCGAGGAGATCGTCGCGCGTCATCGCGAACAATCGGCCTTTGGGAATGGCTCCGCGCCAGTGACCTGCTCGGCCAACTCGCTGCAGCGCAACCGCAATGGATCGGGTGCTCGAGATCTGGCAGACCAGATCGACGTTGCCAATATCGATGCCGAGCTCGAGAGATGCTGTGGCGACGAGTATTTTGATCTCGCCGCGTTTCAGACGCCTTTCCGCGTCTAGTCGCAGCATCCGCGAGAGCGAGCCGTGATGCGCGCCAACGTTCACTGTGCCCAGGCGTTCCGCGAGAGCGTAGGAAACGCGTTCGACAAGCTTGCGTGTGTTCACGAAGACAAGAGTCGAGCGATGGGTTTCTGTGAAGGAGACCAGCTTGTCGAAGATCTCCTCCCACATCGTCTGCGAGGCTACCGAGGTCAGTTCTTCGCTCGGAACCTCGATCGCGATGTCCAGCTGTCTCTTCTGTCCCACTTGAACGATCGTGGCCTGCGCCCGACCCGGGCCATTGCCCGTGAGGAAATCTGCGACAAGTTCGATTGGGTTCTGGGTCGCTGAGAGGCCGATTCGTTGAGGCGGGTTCATCAGTCCTGTGATGAGTGCGCCCGGGGAGAGCCGGTTCTCACCAGAGACCAATGCGTCGAGACGTTCGAGCGAGAGCGCAAGGTGAGTCCCGCGCTTGTCGTCGACGACGGCATGTATCTCGTCGACGATCACAGTCTCAACGCATCGAAGATGCTCGCGGCTTCGCTTTGCGGTGAGGAGAATGTAGAGAGACTCGGGAGTCGTTACCAGGATGTGCGGTGGCTTGCGCAGCATCGAAGCGCGTTCCTTCTGCAGGGTATCGCCGGTACGGACTCCTGTGCGGATTTCCATCGAAAGGTAGCCGCGCTCGAGAGCCAGTTGCTGGATTTCTCTGAGAGGCTCTTCAAGGTTCTTCTGGATGTCATTGGATAGGGCTTTGAGCGGCGAGACGTAGACGACTTGCGTGGCCGGCCGGAGCGAGCCGTCGAGAGATCGGCGAAAAAGCCGGTCGATGCACACGAGGAAGGCCGCGAGGGTCTTCCCGGACCCGGTAGGAGCAGAGATGAGTGTCGGCTTGCCTGCGAGGATATTCGGCCAGCCGAAAGCCTGCGGCTCGGTGGCCGTGCCGAAGCGAGAAACGAACCACTCCTGGATGACGGGGTGAGCCCAGGCTAGCTCAAAGGGGAAGCCCATGAAGCATTCTAGCCTGTTCGCCTTTTGTTTGCCTTTGGAAATTCTGGAAGTCGTCTTCTAACCGGTTAAGGTGGATATATGTGCGGCAGGTACGGAAGGCGCGGCGACAAGCAGCGAATTGCGGAGTGGATGCAGAACCACGACACCAACGTGTTTGAGGAGATCGACGATTCTCTTTTGGCTCCGTCGTACAACGTCGCTCCGCAAAGCTTTCAGCCGGTCGTCCGCTTGAGTCCAGAAACGAGAAAGCGCGAATTGAAAATCATGCGGTGGGGCCTGGTTCCCTTCTGGTCGAAGGACGGAAAAGCGTCTTTCAGCACAATCAATGCAAAGTCAGAATCCGTCGCGACAAGTCCTACGTTTCGCGAGGCGTTAAAGCAACGGCGCTGTCTTGTGCCGGCGGATGTGTTCTTCGAATGGCAGAAGATTGATGAGAAGAATAAACAGCCATTTGCTATCGCACAAAAGAACGAGGAGATGTTTGCCTTCGCAGGATTATGGGAAACCTGGCGGGACAAGGCGACAGGAGAAAAGCTTCGCACCTTCACGATCCTTACGACAGATCCCAATGAGCTGATGGAGCCAATTCATAATCGGATGCCGGTGATTCTCCAGCCTCGTGACTACGACCGTTGGCTTGCACTCGCTGACCCATCCCATCTGCCGATCGATCTTCTGCGGCCTTACCCAACGGAAGAGATGAAGGCGTGGAAGGTTGGTAAGGGAGTGGGCAACACGCGAAACAACGATCCGAGCCTGCTGGATCCAGTCAAGGATGAAGCACCGATTTCTATGAGGTTGTTCGAGTGATCGGACAACGGTTCTGTGGTGCTGGGAGGGGGGTCGAACCTCAGCGACGTCTTGAGAGCATGTGAGTTACTGATTCTATATTCGACAGAATCGCTAGAATCGCCATCTCTTCCTTACCGGGGCAAGCCCCTACCCACGAAGAGAGCTTCCCAGCCAAGGGGAAGGTAGCTGGATTGGCGCCTACTTCGGCGATGATCTGTTGAGCCGAATCGACTCCGAGAGCTGGAACAGACGCCAATCTCTCCACTGCACTCTGGTGCGGCTGAAGCAGAAACGCGATCTCCTGATCCAGTTTGCCGATCTGCTGCTCAACAAATTGCAAGCCGTCGAGAGCCAGTGGCGGGAATGGAGAACGTGCCGGGCTTACATTAACCTGGGTCGCGGGCTATCGCTGCTCCGCAAGCGGAGAGGCAACGCGCCATTTATTTGCTCGATCACACACGTTCCGGATCAAACTTACATTCGGCCTGAGATTCTCCAATGTCTTTTCGACCTCGGCATTCCAGCCGCTTTGGATTATGACTGGGGCTGAAGCGATTTTCATGGGGTTTCGCGGGCCGAAGGCCCTACTCAACTTACATGGAGGCCGGTGACTCGACCGGAAGCGACTATTTTGAGGACGTGAGTGAGTAGATACGGAATTCATTGGCCTCAAAAGAAGCATAGTGTTGCCCGTCAGGGGCCAATGCTGCACGACCGTTTTTTGGAAAGGTTCGATTCACAATTGGAGATTGCGATGTGCGGTCGAAGACGAACCAGCGACCGTCCGAACGGATTCTTCCGGAGAGAGAATCCGACAACATTTTGACCTCAAGTTCTCAATCACCGGCCCAGAATGACGACGGAGAACGAGAATCTGAGCCAGCCAATTGAACGATCTCTGCCTGAAACGGTTCATTGCTGGCGGTGAAGGTATGTAGGGCCAGTAACTGTGCCGTACTGTAGCGACGCTGCTACTTGACGTGCGAGGGCTGCATGCTGAAGGTATTTGGCCCGAAAGCCTCGGTGCCAGCCATCGCTGGTTCGTGGACCACTGGCTGCGAAAACCGGTAGAGCCAGAACGTGCTCCAGGCGTATTGTGCCCACCAGAAGGCGCATCGAGTCAACGGTAGCTTTGAAAAGTTGCGGTAGATGTACCACGCATTCAAGGCACTTCCCAGCTTATTCGAGGAGCGACTCTTTGGAGAAAGCCTGTAGCGCCCAAGGTCGACAGGAAGGCGATGACCGATGTGTCCGTCGCTGATTAGTTGGGACCATAGGCAAAAATCTTCGGCATGATGTGGCTCGACCTCCGGGAAGTGCAGAGTTGGAATATACTGCCGGTCGATCACCATGCTCATGCACCCGCCATATCCGCGACGCGTATGAAGGGTCCGTCTCGTCAAATGATTCGGCCCGTGGACTAGTCTGCCGGTGCGCGTTCCGTCGTGGGACATATGGCGATAATCGTGGTAGATGAAAGCATGGCGGTTTGCAATCATCCAGGGAATTGTGCACGCGAGCTTTTCCGGCCGCCACAAATCGTCGGCATCGAGGAACGCGACAAATCTGCCTCTGGCACCATCGATTCCAACATTCCGTGCGGCCGCGGGTCCACCGTTTTTGGGCGTGTGAAGCAGACGAATACGTGCATCTCGCAGACTTGCTGCCTTGATGACTGCGATTGAGCTATCTTCTGACCCATCGTCGATGAGGAGGTGTTCCCAGTTCGTGAAGATCTGGCCGTGCACCGATGCCAGAGTTTCCGGCAACCAACGGGCGGCGTTGTAAACGGGGGTGATGATGGAAACCAATGGCATGTCTTCGTTCCAAGGAAAGTACTGTTGAGTTACGCGCCCTGGGCCCTAGTGTGGGCAAAAATCGGTCGCGTTGAAAACCATAGAGGCGGAATAATGCCTGCCTCTATGCTGTGGCTGGTTAGGATGAGCGAACCGACTTGCGCCTGTCATCCGCAGTTACCTGGGTGCTGATCGGTGCCCGAGTAGAGGCGTCGACAATCCTGGCAAATCGCTCGAGATGTGCCTTGTAGCAGAACACGTTCTCGAACATCTTCCGGCAGCCGGTTGTATAGACTGAAAACAGTTCCCTAATACTTTCGGCCAAATCAAGAAACCGTGAGAGGGTGTCGTCAAAATTGACAAACTCCCCTGTAGTTCCTTCCTGCACGAATTCAGGGAAGCTGCCAACACGGCTCGCAAGGACGGGGGTGCCAGCCATATACGAGCGAGGCAACACTCCGCTTTGTGTGGACCGCCTGTAAGCATTCCAAATGCAGAACGAATCGAGGAAATACTGGTTGATCTCCTCGTTTGTCAACACTCGGCCATGCTGGAGAACGATCCGTCCCTGGGCAACGTACCGGGAGAATTCGCTATCCTGGCGTAATAAATCTGATAAGTCTCGACGCGTAGCGACTGCAAACGGAATTGTGCTGCCATTTCTGATCGCATACTTTGCGAACTCAACGAATTTATCGAAGCCGTGCCCTCTGCTTGCGCTACCAATGAAGCCAAAATAGGTCCTCTTCCCGGCCTGCGGACCTGCAAATTGTCCTTCCAGTTCATCGTCGAATAAGAGCGGCAACTCGAAAACGTTCCTGTTGAAGCCTGCGTAGTTTGCTTCATACTCCGAACGAGCCATTCGAGAGGTAACTATGATGGCCGCAGACCGGGAGAGCAGCCTAGCTGAAAAGAAGGCTGAGAATGGATAACGGACGATCTGCCTCCAGCCTTCCTGGCTCAAGCTCTTCCAGTCCCAGACCGAGAGGGGCTCGTGAAAGACATAGAGGACCGTTGTCCCGGTCGCTTTCAACCGTGAAGCAAACTGCGGGTTATGCGGCGCGGAGTTGCAGAATAGCGCAATCTCGAAGTTTTCCGGAACGGCGACCTTGCTCAAAACCGGTGTACCATTCTCCGCGAATACCGGGAATCGGAGGTACTCCTCATCCAGAACAAAGGTGACGGCATAGCCGAGCTCCCTCAGGAGCTTGGCGTAGGCAATCATATGCGAAATAAAAGCCGGCGAAAAATGCGAAGAGACGACGGCTGCATTCCGCCCGGTTGCTTGATTGGACGAAGGCCTGATGTTCATTTTGAATTGCTCCTCAGAAGGGCAAAGGCGCACGGCGTTGGCGGAGTCACTGCCCCTCCGCAATTCGCTCCAACCGTTGTTTCAAATTCCGATCGGTTGGCGGCGAGCACTTGTGTGGCACGAAAATGTCTGAAAGTCGTGAGCGCCCAAATTGAAGCCACAGCGCCGCTCAGATTGAAGTAAATAACCGCAACTGCCAGATCGCCCCACCGTGGTGCAAAAACAAGAGTGCTTAACACAGTAAGACCTGAAATGACAACGGACTGCAGAAGATACGGTTCGCGCTTAAATGACCTCAAATAGACCCCAAGGCTTTGAATGATGAAGTTACTAATTGAGGTGATCAGTAACAGTACAAAAATCGTGGGAGTCTCCATCCTCAGCGCAATATGCGGTGAGATTTGTCGAATCAGAAGAACCGCACCAAAACAGGTACACGCCAACGTCAGAATGATTACCGTTGACTGCTTGAGTGTCCGGATGAAGAGGGCGTCGAGGTCAACAACTCTACCCAGCCGCACCAGACGACCAAACGTTGCAGCTTTCGTGTTCACCCAACAGAGAGCGATAATGGGGAGGTAGCCCGTAATACTCAGCGACAAGCCGATCCGCCCTGCTTCAAGTGGTCCCCTCAACCAGAACAGAATTGGCGTGAACACCTGGAGAGTAAAGTAGGAACAGAACCAGCTAACCGCAATTTTCCACTGGAATGGCCAGATTTCAGTGCGCCACGAAACCGCATGGGATGTTATTGGGTACCGTAGCAGAGCGCTAATGAGATATCGGCGCTGAAACAAGAACATTGCGCCAACACAGAAAACCGCGAAGTTGACAGCCGCACTCGCATACAACCCATGACCAGAAACGATCGCACTCCAAGAGACCGCAAGAACCGCTACGCTCTGGCACATGCGAACGAAGGCCACCTGGCGGATCTGATTGCATCCCTCGAAAAATGAGTAAAGGGGCGATAATACGAAACTCAACGAAACTGCCAGAACTCCAAGGACCACCGGCCCGGTTGTGGAAATTGATGTCGCAATTGATGCCTTCAAGGAGAAGAACAGTGTTCCAACTGGGACCAATACCGCTGCCAATACTATGGCAGCGCGGAAGTACCACCGTATTGTGAGTTGCAGTATCGATGCAAGCCTTGCATGCGCTATAGCGTCGCCTTCCACTCTTCCGTCATTGTTCAGCTTCAAATGAACAGACTCATGTGCAGCTAATTGCAAAATGACGAACGAGAACCCCAACTCGAAGATGACCTGCAGGGAGATTAGGCTTAGGAGTGTGTAGTAATACCCCTGCTCAGTCGCGTTAAGATAGCGAATTACAAGCAGCACTGTACCGGTGCTGCTTGTAATGTTCAGAATACGTGCACAGAACGTGTAGACTACCGCACCATCAAGGCCAAATTTCGCCCTGATTGCTGATCTCGCGTCCCATGTACCCTTGATACCTGAAGTGAACCCCATCGGATCACACCTATATTTCCTTAGTTGCCTGCAACTCAACACAACTACCCACAATGAACCAGAGGGTGGGGATGAACATTGACGCATTGAGAAGCAGCCCAAGAACAAACAATCGGACCACCCATTTCTCCCGAAATCCTCTCGTGAGAAACACAATCAGTAGTGTCGCCAGTATTGCGAAGATTCCCATGCGCTGGATCATCCCCCCGATCCCGCTGATATTGCTGCGAGAGGCAATCACGGCGACCAGGAGATCACGCATTGTAGAACTCGGCCACAGCGAAATGGCCAAATCACTATTCAGCGCAGCATTAGTTAGACCGATATCTTGGCGCGCGCTGCCGTTTCCGAAAGGCTGCTCGGGAAGCGCATAAGTGCCCACGAACGTGCCTGTCAGCCTGGTGGCAAAGCTTTGATCCTGAAAGATCAATAGCGGATTCGATGCCAGGGACGTTAGCACGATTGCTCCACGCGAATCGGAAACGCTTAAGAGGCTTCCGCTGAGCAGAACCGCCCCCGCCATCGTTGCCAGAAATATAGACTTCATCTTTTTGGAGGTCTTTGCTGCCAACAGTGCCGCAATGAATACCACCAGCGCAAGGAAGACGCCAGTAGCGGATTTAGTGATCAACAGCATGAGTCCCGATGCCAACAGGACGAACAATCTCGCGCGGCGATGCCGTTGCCAGAATGAGCGATGGAAGAAGTAGAGAGAAACCGCGAACAACACGCACATGTTGCCCATCATGGACGGTTCGTTGGTCAACCCATTCGGACCGCGACCCTCTTCCGCTGCAAACCTTGCTTCTGAGAGCAGATGTCCGGCGGCTGCATTGTAGAGACTGGGAAAGACTAACTGTACGACTAGAACCACGAGATATAGAGCCACCACTCCGACGAAGACCTGTGGCAACATGTACCGGTAAAGCGTTCGGACTGAGTAGTAGACGGGCAAGCCGAGTATTATCGGAGCGCAGGCCCTTAGCGACGTTTCTATGTCAGCACTCGGCATGTGCGGATCAAGGTACAGAAGGGTGAATATCCCGGCAGCAAGGAGGACCAAGTCTGTGCGGTATAGGGTGAAAACTCCAGGCGTGACCATAAGGAGTAGCATCAGCACGGCGCACGCGACCGCCAGTGACATCAATTGGACGTCCATGCTCGTAATCACTACCGGGGAAACATACGGCAAGAGACTTGCCACGAGGATTACATTCGCGCACCACGCCAAAAACCTTTGCGTAAGCCTGCGATCAAGTGTAAGCAGGCGCTGCTCCGAAGCTGGCAGCGCGGCGCAGGTGACCCCACATAGCCTAAGTTGTTTTGAGGTTTCTATGTTTTTCATTTCCATCCTGCGCTCTCGTTCTCCTGCCAACCATCTGTGGCAATTAGCAGTCAGGTTTTAGATCCTCAGCGAAGTAACACTCTCCGGGTCCATCGCATCGAGAGCACCGAACACGGAGCCGAAACGTCTGCAAAAGTTTTGAACTGCGTCCATGTATTCAGCCAGCCGGGCAACTAGGAGTGCCAAAGGAACGGCGAAGGCGAGACCGGCAAGAAGAATCAGGAGTTTGTATGAGGAATCGGGCCGGTCGGGGGCGACGGCGGGTTCGATCACTTGGATCAACGCACCCTGCTTCGCCTCATCGACGTGTGCACCCTCGTACTGGCGCAGTAACAGGTCCTGGATCGTCTCGCGGTACTTCACCTCGCGCAAAGCACGTTCATACTCGAACGCGGCCTCGGTAGACTTTCCTTTGGGAGTTATGAGATCGCCATGCTTGCGATCGGCAGCGACGTCCATCGCCGCGAGTTGGGCTTCCATCCCGCGCGCTTCCTCCTCGGACCGCGCCAGATCCGGATTCAGATCGCCGGCGAACTGCCGCATGGCTTTGATCTCGATCTGCTTAGCTGCAAGCTGGCCTCGCAGGACCGCCGCCGTCTCGATCATTCCTTTGCCCTGACCCTCCACATCGATGATGCCGGTCCGCTGCTCGGTCTGTTTCATGTTCTCTTCAGCACGGATCAGGTCGTTACGCGCCTGATCGAGCTGGTTTTCGTAGAACAGTCGCCGCTGTGAAGCCTCGGTCAAAGCGAGGGTTGCGGTGAAACGCTTGTATTCGTCCACCCATCCATTGGCGAGTTCCGCGGCACGATTCGGATCCGAATCCATTACCGTGAGACGAATCAGTCCATCTTTCAGTCCGTTATCCGTCGTGGTGACCTTTTCCCAGTTTTTGCGGGTGATCGAGAGAAACTTCTTTCGATAGAGGCTCTGAAGGTGAAATCGCTCAATCAGGGCATCTTCTACGATGCGGCTTTTGAGAAGCGCAATCTGCTGATCATTGGGATTCTTTATTCCCAGCGTTCCGCCGGCTGCAGCCAACATACCGGCTGAGCTCATCTGCGCCATCATGGCTGCTCCAGCCGAAGCGCTTTGCTGAGGCGGCAGGATCACTACCCTCGCCACGTACCTGCGAGGCGAAAGCACAACCGCCAGCAGCGTGGCCACTATGCAGGCGCTCGCGACGATTGCGATCAACTTCATACGCTTGCTGACTACGTGCAGCCAAACCAAAATAGATTGATTCGCTTTCGGGTGAGTGACTACTTGAGTTTCCACTTTTATCTTTTCCTTTGCCCTCGCGGGAGTGCGGCCGGGTTTTCCTAGGCAGGCCGCCGTTGTTTATCAGGCGCTGCGCTCCATAGATGCCACTGAAGCTCTGCCCCTTGGAGGAATAGACCGAGCGAGTTCCCATTCCTGTAAATCGCTGCGCCACCCCAGACATGCGATCGCCGTCAGGTAGAGGATCATTAGATCAGTGCCGAGTTTGGCGCTTCGCATGTAGAGAAAATCCAGGCGAGCCTTGGCCGGCTTGATGCACTCCTGGTAATAGGTCTCCATCACCGCAGGATCCGTGAAGGACTGCAACATAGACTCTTCGTTGGAAAAGTGAAGAGTTGCCCAGCCTGTGATGCCCGGCCGGTACGGCATATTGAACATGTCTGTATATTGGGCGAGCTTCGGCCGTGGACCGACCAGGCTCATATCTCCGCGCAGAACGTTGTAGAACTGCGGAAGTTCGTCCAGCTTGAGTTTTCGAAGAAAACGCCCCATCGGCATGATTCTGCCGTCTCCCTTCCGCGTGAGCCCGACACCCTCCGAAGAACGGGAATACATGGTGCGGAACTTATACATGCGAAACGCGCGGCCACGCGCCCCAACTCGCTCCTGGATAAAGATGGCTCTGCCCGACGACGTCAAGCGTATGCAGATACCGATCACGACCATGGGAAAGCCCGTAATCAGAAGAACCACGAGAGCCACGATAATGTCGATCGTGCGCTTACCCCACGAGACACTCCAATCACTCGCCTCGGGATCTTGGTAAACAGCTGGCAGACGATCAGCTGAAATGAAGTCGCCATCCCAAATGGAGGCGGGTTCGGCGATGAATATGGTAACCATTTAAATCCCCATTTAATGGAAATGCCATCGGCCAGGCACATTGGACATGACGGGTCGATGGGATATACCGCCTCAGTGCGTCAAAGCATTCACTTCGATAGCCGTGAGGGTGGATTGCGACAATGCCTGCGTCCAGGCCAGTGCCGTGTTCATCTTGGAGGGTCGTAACTGCTTCTCCGGAACGATCAGTGCGTCACCGGGATGAAGCTCTATGTCCTCGACGCCGTGCGAGAACATTCCGGTTGCGCCGGCCGCCACAGTGCCGTCAGCGCGAAGGATGTACATCCTGGACCTGTCCGCTTCCCTGGTGACTCCGCCCGCGATCTGGAGATACTGTGCAGCCTTGGCGCCAACACGACAGATGAACGCGTGCGGGTTGTAGACTGCGCCGATTACCTGCACCGTAGCCGGCCGGAACGGCACCTCCAGACGGTCGCCGTCCTCCAGTTGCATATCGGGGATGTTTTCCTCCACGGATTGCTGACTCAGACTCAGGACAACCCTTCCCGTGGCGCGCATGTTCCGCACCTGTGCAATCACCGCCTGGTTGGCGGCGTTCGTCTCTGTGTTTCCGGCGAGCTGCCCCGCGACCTGCCCCGCGCTCGCACCGACATATGGCATACCAGCCCGCTGGACCATGTCGCGCCGGTACTGGTGTTCAAGGCGGCTGGCGAATTCCTCCAGTTCGCGTTGCTCCTGATCCCTCGTGCTGACCCGTGTAAACACAGAGCCATAGAGATAAGCCTGCGGGGTAAATCCGCCGGCCTTGGCGATCACCGAGCGGAGATTGTCCTCAGGGCCGATGCTGTAGATGCCCGGGTGGACGAACTCGCCTTCGAGCCGCACGTACTTGGTCTGTTCCTTCACCGGAATCCGAATATCAGACTGGGTGAAGATCGTGATGACATCGCCAGGCTGAAGTTCCATGTCCTGGCTGTTGTCATGCTCCAGCACCAGCATACCCAGACTGAACGGGATCAACGTTGTCGCCATGGTCGCCGGATTAAGGCGTTCGACGACCGCATAGTTCCAGTTGGTCTGCGCGGAAGGGCTGCTCACCGCGGCAGGTTTCTCGTCGTTGCCTTCCGCTGCTGCGGGTGCAGAAAGCTCCGGAGTCGGCATTCCCAGCCGAGCTCTCTCCCACCAGTAGTCTCTCTTTACTAGAGAGTCTCGGTCAGGAATGAGATCGCTCAAGCGAATGCCCTGGCGCCAATTGAACTTGCCGGGATTGGCTACGGCCCCGCGCAGTGTGACTGTCTGTTTGAAGACCGGAAGAATCGGATCGATGCGAACGATGTCTCCATCGTGAAGCACGCTCGAAGCTCCAGCCTCATCGAGACTGACTTCAATTGCCTGTCGCGTGGAATGATCAACGATGCGCTCGATCGAAATACGCGATTTCGCTGCGATATTGCTCTTCCCGCCGGCGGCGTCGATGATCTGGGTCAACGACTGCGCGCCCCGGAGTTCATAGATGGCCGGCTGCCGCACGCTGCCAAGAAGAGCAACCTGCTCTCCGGCGGCCGGGATGTACAACACATCGCCCGGTTGGAGTTGGACGTCCCCGGTCTTGTCGCCATTGACGACCAGAGCGTAGAGATCGTAGTCGGTCACGACTGTGCCTTTACGCTTCAACAGCACATGCCGCATCGAACCCTGCGGCGACGGACCACCGCTGGCAAAGACTGCGTCAACTAGGGTGCTGAGTCCACTCACGGTGTACGCTCCGGGCCTGCGCGCAAGTCCGGTCATGTAGATCTGGATGGTGTGAATCTCGCCAAGATCGACCGTGAGGCCAAAGTTCCGGTAATAAGGCTGGATGGCGGACTTCGTGTGCTCCGTGACTTCGGAGAAAGGCAACCCGGCCACATGCACCGGGCCAACCTTAGGAAGGTAGATGTCACCGCCGCGGGTGACACGCAGGTCCGCGCTGAAGTTGATCTGCCCCCATATGCGGATCTTCAGTTCGTCGTCCGGCCCGATGATCATCTCCTGCGGAGCAGGACCATTCAGGACTGGAGCGAAGATAGCTTGTGAGAACAGGTCGGCACCGAAGTGCCGCAGAAGCCGGCCGGTCGAAGTGGCGACAAATTTCTGGAACTCGGTTTCTTCTTCGACTTGTGTTCTCACCCCGGAAGAAACTTCACGCTGGCGCGTTGCCGCGTCCCTGAAACTCTCACCTCCGCTAACGCTGCCCACCGCGCTGGCCATCGAGGAATGGTCCGCGGACGGTGTGGAAGGCGCTGTGGAGAAACCCGGAACGGCTACACCACCCTTCACCTCAAGCGGCGATGGCATCATCGGCGTTGGGCAGCCAAGTGCATCGGGCTCCAGCGAATCCGCACACTGTGCGTGAAGAATAGTGGGGGCGCTCAATGCAACTGCAAATCCCAAAGCCGCGAAATGAGTGCATACCCGGGACAAGAGAGAGAGAGAATTCATAGATGACTTCACCTGGATTAGCTGTTGATGGGACGGAGATAACGGATTTCGAATCGTAGGTGGCGCTAAAAGGCCTCCGAGTCTGCGCGCTTAACGCGGAGTCAGACATTAGAAACTGAGGTTGATGCTCCTGCCCTGTTCTGGCGTGAGCTCTTCTGATTCCTTCTTGTATTCGCGGTAGACCAGAACATGGACCAATACGATGAAAACAAAGGCGAGTAACACCCTTATAAGCATCGGATTGCTTCCTTCGTAAAGCTCGCGAGACAAGGTCACGGCATGTAAAGTCCATCAAGCTGTCGGCGGAGAAGTTACCACCTGGGCCGGGCTCGATCGAGCGCTCAAGCTTTGATTGGGGGGAGGGAATACTTTTCGATAGCCAGTTTCCAGGGCGTGCATTGAACCGCAACAAGTCATCCATCGCCACCGTCCGGTGGTGATTTGGATCATGTTTTGCGCGATAGAAAGAAGAAAGGGCACCAATCACTGGAGGGATCCCACAACGTCGAGGTTTCATGGAAGATGGCTCTATGCAGGCTTTGGGGCAATGCGCGGTCCATCGACCGAACCGTAGTGTTAAGAATTCTTAATATCGAGCCCTAAATAGAGATCTAAGACAGGCGACGGAGGTCACATCTAGCCTTAGGCCGTTCGTCATGGTGAAACCTACGACAAAGGAAGACTTCCCCCTCGCGTCGCTACCGTTCCTGGCGTATTCGACCTTCGCTCACTTTCAGCAACGAAGAGATGTCCTGCTCGCTCATGTGACGCTTGGCCAGACGTCAATTGCAGAGGATGTTCGTCGATCAGTGACGACCCTCCTCTCTGATCGATTCGATATCGATCATTTGACGATTCAGGTTGAATCATCAAGCGACGATTGCGCACATAGATCTGTTCGTCACAATTGATGCCACCAGCTATCTCTTCGTCTACTTGATTTCTAGGCCGTGCATCACCAAGTACAGCGGATAAGAGACACCCCCGAGGACCATCGAGACGATCAAGATCCAGAGCATGAACCTATCCTTTCGCCTTTAGTGCTCGCGGATCTCAACTTTTCGCAATCGCGCTCTAAATCTCACTTTTCAATCTCCCATGCGCGAAAATCGATGTCACAAAATCGGAGACTTAGTGTCTCGAAGCAGTTCATATGCGCCCAACAGACAAAGCTTCGCATCTGATGCGGTGATCGAAAGAATTGCCGCTATCTGGGCCAGACTCATTCTTTGGTACTTGTGCAGCAGTACTGCGATGCGTTGCTTGTCTGGAAGTCGAGCAAGCGCCCAGCGAACGACGAGTTCCGGTCTTTGAGCAGTCGTCCGCCCCGTCAAGACTGATTCCACATCAGCGATAGATACGACTCGTCCGCAAAGGCCTTCCCGCGATGTGCTCTCGACGGCCAACTCATAAAAGGCGATTGCGAACTCGTTCTCGTTGTCATACTCTTGCTGAATTCTGCAAACTGCGAAGGACGGTATCCGTCGTGAGTTTCTCTGTTATCTCTCGATCATCACAAAGACGAAAGAAGAATCCGAACTGGGGCTTTCTGTGTTGCCGCAACAAGCTGCTCAAACTTGTATTCGCCCGTTGATGTTCGGAGCGCATTGCTGCCCTTCAAGGAGCTTCTTGGAAACAGATGTTTACTCCCACCGTCCGGCAGCGAGATCGTAGGCCATCCACGGTCACTCGGATCTTATATGTTTCGTTTGTCTCATGGGTGACTTATGGAATCGAGAAAACATCCGCGATCTCATCAGCATTGGAATAGGTTACCGAACATCACGCCAGTTCTTCCTCTGAGGCAGAGGACTACTTGCTACTCAGGATCCTCGTGCAATCCGATCCGAATCTGGATTGCATCTTCCACAGGCAAAACAAAGATCTTTCCGTCACGAATGTTTCCGGTGTGTGCATGAAATCTGATCGATTCCACGACTGCCGAAACCATGCTGTCCTGGACAACGATAGCGAGCTTGATTTTCTTGAGACGTCGAATGGGTTCGTCCCCGTTTGAATTGGTCCTGCCGCGAGTTCTTCCAAATCCGGTTACTTCTGAGACCGTTATGCCCGGCAGATCGCTTATGGCGGCGAGAGCTGAGATTACTTTCTCCGCCATGAATGGCTAAATAATCGCCTTAATCTCTTTCATTGCTAAACTCCTTCAAATCTCGACATCATCCCGCCGACCTTCAAACCGGCGATACAGCGTAGGAAGGACGAGTAGGGTCAAGAGGGTGGAGGTCAGGAGACCACCGATGACTACGGTTGCGAGAGGTCTTTGCACCTCCGCACCTGAACCACGGGAGAGGGCCATGGGTATGAAGCCGAGGCTTGCAACCAGAGCTGTCATAACAACTGGCCGCAATCGAGTTGTAGCGCCCCGTGTCACAGCTTCCTCCAGGGGAACGCCTTCATCACGAAGTTCCCGGATGTAGGTAAGCAAAACGATCCCGTTGAGCACGGCAATTCCGAACAAGGCGATGAATCCCACACCTGCCGATATGCTGAACGGCATCCCGCGGAGCAGTAGAGCCAGGGTGCCGCCAGTTGCAGCCAATGGAATATTAAGAAAAATAAGTAGCGCGGGGAGTCCCGCCTTAAAGTTGAAATAGAGCAGCACATAAATCAGGATGAGTGCTGCAGGCACAACGATCATCAGGCGCTGACTGGCGCTCCGGAGCTGTTCGAATTGCCCTCCCCATTCCAACTGATATCCGCTTGGGAGCTGTACTCGTCTCGTAACTGCTTTCTGCGCTTCACCAACGAAGGACGCCAGGTCTCGCCCACGTACATTCATTTCGACCGAGATCCTGCGCTGCCCTCCCTCGCGACTGATCTGCGCAGGTCCGCTCTCTTCATCGATATCTGCTAACTGCGCCAGAGGTATGAAATGGCCCTCGCTATCGCCTACCCTTAGATTTCCAATGGCATCGAGGTTATTTCGCTGGTAGTCGGGAAAACGAACTTGCATGCTGAACCGGCGATTTCCTTCAATGATCTCCCCAACGGGCTTTCCGCCGATTGATTGAACGGTATCGAGCACATCTGAAGCATCGAGCCCATGCCTTGCCAGGGCATCTCGCCGAACTCGGATGCGCAGGTACGGCAACCCCGCAACTCGCTCCGCTCGAACGTCGGCCGCGCCTCTGATCTTGCTGACGACGGCCGCAATCTGATCGGCTTTATTCTTCAAGACATCGAGGTCGTCGCCAAAAAGCTTGACGGCAATATCGCTTCTTGCCCCGCCTTCCATCAGTTCCTGGACACGCATCTGAATCGGTTGCGAGAAGCTGTAGAGAGCCCCCGGGGCCTCCTGTTCGAGTCTTTTCTCCATTGCGGAGATCAGGTCATTTTTTGATCGCTTCCTGGGCCATTGCTTCTCAGGCTTGAGCATTACGTACACATCGCTCTGGTCGATGGCCATCGGGTCGGTTGCTACTTCGGCACTTCCGGTGCGGCTGAAGACATAATCGACTTCCGGAAACTCATGCAATACCTTTTCGATGATTTCGTTTCCGTGAAGAGACTCCGAGATTGAGATGCCAGGCACGCGATACATCTGGATGAGCAGGGAGCCCTCGTCTAGCGATGGGATGAACTCCGCACCCAAGAAAGGAATCGCAATCAACGAAAGCGCGAAGGCGCCGATCGCAATAGCCGACGTAATCCGGGGATGTGCCAAGGCCCTTCGCAGCGACGGTGCATACAGGCGATCAATCTTTCTCATGAACCATGTATGCTCCTTGATCTTTATTCGGCGAAGGAAATAGGAGCTCAGAACAGGCATCAATGTGAGGGCTATGACGAGCGACCCGATGAGTGCAAATAGAACAGTCGCGGCCATTGGCTTAAACATTTTGCCTTCAACGCCGCCAAGAGTCAGGATCGGCACATAAACAAGAACAATGATGGCTACCCCGAAAAAGATTGGCTTTGCCACTTCGCGTGCTGCGGAACGAATCACATCCTGAGGATTCTCATCCGGTGCCCGATCATGCAGCCGACGAAGGATATTCTCGAGAATCACGACAGATCCGTCGACGATAAGCCCGAAATCGATGGCTCCGAGACTCATCAGATTGCCTGAAATCTTCGCCTGCAACATTCCGATGAATGCGATCAGCATGGACAAGGGAATCGCCAGTGAGACGACTAGGCCTGCTCGCAAACTACCGAGTAGCAGCAGAAGAACTGCAATAACGAGCAGTCCGCCTTCGATCAGGTTGCGAGCAACGGTGTGGATGGTTCGATTGACGAGGTCTGTCCGGTCATAGAGTGGAACGACAGTGACGCCGTCTGGCAACGTCTTTTCGATCTCAGCAAGACTCTGCTTCACGCGCTGCGCAACTACTCGAGAGTTCTCACCCAGGAGCATCATCGCTACTCCGACGACAACCTCTCCCTTTCCGTCCTGAGTGGCAAACCCTCTTCGCACCATCGGCGCGAATTTGACCGTTGCAATGTTCCGCACAAGAATGGGAGTTCCGGTCGAGGAGTTCCCAACAACTATGCTTTCGATATCCGAAATGCTGCCTATGAGGGCCTCGCCCCGGATGAGCGACTGCTGTTCTGATTGCTCAAGGTAAGCTCCACCAGCGTTGGCGTTGTTCTTCGAAAGAGCGTCAATCACTCGGCGAAGTGGGATGTGGTATCCGGCAAGCTTGTCATTGTCGACTTCAACTTGATAGGTCTTTAGTTCACCGCCGGCGCTGTTTACCTCCACAATCCCAGGCACTTGGCGCAGCTTAGGCGCAATCTCCCAATCGAGAATCGACCGCAGCTCCATCAGGCTGCGATTCGGCGCGACGACTTTGAACTGGAATATCTCTCCCAAGCCACTTGAAATCGGACCCATCTCGGGCACTCCGATTTCTGCGGCAATTGCTTCTTTTGCCTGGGGCAACCGCTCCATAATCAAGCGCCGGCAGAAGTAGGGATCCATGCTGTCTTCGAAATAAATCGCAACGTATGACAGGCCATATTTGGAAGTCGATTGGATCCGCGTTACACCAGGCAGTCCGCTCATCGCAATCTCGACAGGATAGGAGAGGAGTTTCTCGACTTCTAAGGGCGACAGGCTGGGAGCTCTGGTGAGCACTACCACTTGATTCGGAGTGATATCCGGCTGCGCATCAATGGGCAGCTTGCCCATGGAAATGATGCCAAGGGCGGCGACGAAGAGTGTCGCAAGTATTACGAGTACGCGGTAGCGAAGAGCAACTTCAACGAGGCGTTCCATCTTAGTCCTCTCCCAACTCGCCACCGGCGAGGATTGATTTCAGATGGAACGCTCCTTGCGAGACTACTGGCTCGCCTGCTTTCAGGCCGCTGATGATCTCGGTCTGCCCTCCGACGGTAACGCCCTTCTCAACTTCGCGCTTTTCAAATTGCGTGTTGGAATGCCGAATGAAAACCACATTCCGCCCTTCCACCTGCTGCAGAGCGCTGTCCGGAACTGCAATCGCTTGCTTCGAGAAGGTGGTCGGTAGTTCTAAATTGGCGTACATATCGGTTTTGAGCTTGAGCTGCTGGTTTGCGACCTCACACCTTACGCGAGCAGTTCGGGTCTGCGGATCAAGAGCATCACTGATGTACGTAACTTTGCCCGCGAACGCTTCGTTCGGATAGGTGTCGAGCTTGATTGAGGCGTCCTGACCAACGCGGATGCGCCCAAGGTCCTTTTCATAGACTTCTGCCTGGACCCAGACGCGGGTGATATCCGCAATGGCAAAAACCTCCCGGCTTTCGTCAATGATGTCGCCTGATGATGCTTGCGCTTTTGTCACGATTCCGGTGAACGGAGCTCGGAGCGTGGTGATGAACCGGTCTCCAGAAGCAGTGTCAGAGACACCCAATCGGCGCAGCCGTTGGTGTAGCCCGTCTATTACTGCCTGTTGTGAATGGATGTTGGCATTGATCCCGTCCTGTTCGGCTTTACTCGATTCGTAATCTTTCGCTGCGACGGCCCCAATTTCCGCGAGATGACGGCTGCGTTCGGCCTGACGCTGCGCCGGAATGAGCTGCGCCTTCATGCGCTCCAACTCCGCTTTGGCAGACTGTTCCTGGGAGATCAGATCGCCAGCCTCGATGTTGTCGAAGATCGCAAGTGTCTGGCCCTTTTCAACTCGGTCACCCACCTTGGCGCTCACCTCAACAATTCGGCCACGAGCAAGCGGACGAATGGATGCAACTCGGCTGTCAATCGGCTGCACTGTTCCGGTCGCTTTCAGATATTCCTGCATGTGAATCGATGAGGCAGGTTGAACCTGAAGCCCGACATGCTGCTGGGCTGACAAGCTCATTTCAATCAGAGACTGCTTGTTCGTCGAAGGCTCTTGCGTCTCGGCCTCGTCCGCCGAACTCCGCTTCTTGCAACCAGCGCTGATTGCGATCGTGCAGGAAAGAATCAAAATCCAGAATCTATTCACGGTAAGTCTCCTCCGACCGCGTGCTCAAGTTCTGCCCAGGAGCGCGAAGCATCCGCCTGCGCGTCGATGAGCGCCAGTTGTGCATCAACAAGCTGCCGTTGCTGATTGAGTACGTCGAGAAGGCGCAGCTGACCAGCTTTATAGGCCTCCTGAATAATCTTGAGATTCGATTGGGATGGACCGATCACGCCGGACTGCATCGTCGAGACCGAACTCAGTGCAGTCTTCCACCGTTGATAGGCAGAATCTACTTCTATTGGGATCGTCTGCTCGAGGTACTCGACATGAGCCTTCGCACCTGTCGCTCGAGCTGAGGCGGACTGGACGTTTCCTGCGCCACTTCGTGGCGTGCGCAGCGGGATCGATACGCCGAAGTTCAGGGTGTCGACGCGATCGCGAATTGGACTAATCGCTCCGGAACTTGTGAAGCCATACAGGCCGTCGAATTGACTATTCTGTCGCGAGTATCCTGCGGACACCGTGACATCTGGTTTCGCTTCCGCCTTCGCCAGTGATACACCCGCAATTTCGCGTTGTTGGACCAGCCGTGCGCTTCTGAGATCGGGGCGATCAGCCAACGCACGATGGGTTAGTTCCGTAGCCTCAACATCCACGCTGGATATCGTGTCAAAGTCAGGCAAAGCGGTCGATGGTCCAATGCCTGTCAGTCGGCGCACCTCTGCCTCGTCAGAATGAAGTCGACCTTGGGCGCTGGCCCGCATGACCTCCGAACGGCTGATTTCTACCTGCAGCAGACTCGCTTCAAGCGGCGCAACGTCGCCTTCTTTCACTCGAGCCTCGGTCAAGCGGAAGGATTCCCGATTAAGGTCGAGCAATTGATCGAGAACCCTCAACTTTTGCCGTTGGGCCTGCAGATCGGCAAAAGAGGTCCTGATCTGGAGCGCAAGCTGAGATGCGCGATCCTCCCAATCAGCTTCATCAGCGCTCATCGCAGTCTCAGCAACCCGGATCCGCTTGCCACGCTTGCCAAAAATCTCCAGGGTTTGGGAGATCCCCGCGCCGTACTGATCCTCCGCCGTTGTGCCGAGAGGCTCGCCAGTCGCTCCTGTCAAATCGAGATTTGCCGCCGGACGTACACCCGCCTGGCGAACTTGTCCTCGTGCTTCATCGATTCGGGCTCGCGCAGACGCGAGGTCCCGATTATTTGTAATTCCCGCGCGCACCAATTCGTCAACCGATGTGATCGTGGTCGTAGGCTGCTGAGCCGACGCCACAATGCCGGATAACAAGAGTGCGGGCAGGAAGAAGACACATCTTCTCTGCATGAAATACTCTCCTGATCGATTTCTTTGAAGAAAGAAGCCGGTCTAGGCGAGTTGAGGAGGGTGTTCGATGTTCAAGGGGGTCAGAACAGGATGCCGGACTGGTTCATCGCGATCGATCCAGATCGCTGTCGCCTGGACAGCGATGGTCACAACAGGCATTACTGCGGCTCGAGCACAGCAGCAGATGCAGTTGTCGCTCCCACCTGGAGCGCCTTTGTCCTGCGATGACTGGCTTGAGTTGCAAGAAGAATCTGGCCAGTAGTCGCACGTCGCCACTTCCACGGCCACGAACATGACCATGAAAAGAGCTGCTACGCGGAATGCCTTCGACCAGAGTCCCATTTGCTCATTGTGCCATAACACTTGATTTTGGCGAAATTGAAAAGCGCCTGACGTTTGGCTGGCATTTTGAAACTCACTAATCACGCACGGCGTATCTGCCCTCAAATTAGACTCTTCTACTGAGAGAAACTGGAGGCAGGCCAGTAGCCGAAGAGACCGACTGAATCAAGCGGTATCGTTGGATCAATTCTCGCAATGCGAAGATGAGAGGCGGGCCGAGCTCGGCGAAGAGAAAGCAGTCAAGTTTCTGACCTCAGTGTCCATATTGGTGACAACTCCCTCGGCATAACGAGAATCACTCAAATTTGCAGTAGATGAACTGCTGGTAACGCCGAGTGGAGTCTTATGTGCTTGATTTCGGCTCTCAACGAGTCGAAAGCGTCTGCCAAAGATATGGTGCAAGGACGCGGCGTCATAACGAGCGACTTCCAAACCGCTGCATTTCGTCGGACCCTCTGGCCCAAACGCCCCGATGATCACATGGCCATCAGGCTTCAAGGCGTGCTCGATCTGCCGAATGTAGGCCTCACGGTCGCCGGAAGCGGTAAGAAAATGAAATACAGCGCGGTCATGCCACACGTCAAAGCTTGCGGGTGCTAAAGCCACGTTGGTGATATCTGCAGCGACCCAGCAAACGTTCTCGGCTTTCCCTCTGAGTCTCCGCTTGTTGGCATCAATCGCAGTTCGAGAAATATCCAGAACCGTTATGTTCTTGTATCCGCGTATCAGAAGGTCATCAACCAGTGTTGACTCTCCACCACCAACGTCAATGATCCCACCCTGGGGTGAGACTCCGGTTCGTTGTATCAAATCAAGAGACGTATTCAGGTGGGGAGCGTACCAACTCACCTGATCCGATTCTTTCGTTTGGTAAATGTGATCCCAATGTTCCTGCACGTCCATCATTTTGATTTCTTCCAGTGGCTTTCAGAATAGACAGCGAAGTCTTTGTTCGGGGGTGCGAGTTCAAATACCTCGGCGTATTCAGAGTTGCTCAGGAAAGTATAGGTCTCTTTGGCCCGCCAGCCCTCCGGGATGTTCTCGATCCCTTCAGACACAAAGACTATTTTCTTTAAGTCCGGCGATCTCTCTTCTTCGACGTATTGATTTACAAAGCCTTCAACATGGAACTGTCGAAGGACGAATCTCTTCCGTCGCGCGTCGTAGCTGAATAATCCGACGTCTTCGTGTGATTCGCCCTTCTTGTTCTTCTCCTGGGGTGGATATACGGTTGAGTTCTTGAGCTGAAGGAAGTTGCCTCGAAGGATGAATTGATAGTCACGTTGGCCCTCCCCATGCCCCGGCTGACCCTGAGAAGTTCCCTTCCAGCTACCAACGAAGCGGCTCAAGGGTTCCCATCTAGTGTCTGATGGAGGCGTCTGCGTCTGCGTTTGCAGAAGCAAAGAGAATCCCAGCAAGACCAGTAGAAACGCTTTATGCATGAGTACCTCCACTTTCGTTCAGTCAGCAACTCGCAATCAGCTCTCTTATGTGTATCCGCGCGAGATGAGGTATTTGGCTCCAGCCGCAAAAGCCTTTGGCCCTGGAACAGCAAAGCCGAAGCAATCCGCAAGCCGAGTAATGACATTGAACGAGAAGCATACGGCAAGAGCATCCTCGATCTGCTGGCGTGAGGCACCAGCGGCGAGGACCTCACGCATGTCGTCTGCGTTGAGCGCCTGTTGCTGTGTTACCTTTCGCAGCATCAGGAGCGTGGCCCTTAGCGGCTGAGGAAGATTTGCCAACTCTGCATCTGAAAACGATGATGGAACCGATAGACTTTCGCCATACGCATGTTGCGCGACGGCGGTATGTGCCTTGGTGCAGAATTCGCATTGATTCGTTGCCGCAACAAAGGCCGCCATCAGCTCTCGATCTCCAACAGACCACGACGAAGGACCTCGCATGGCTTCGTGAGTCACATTGGACATCGGTTTACCATAGAAGTCTGGCCGATACCTTACCAGCTTCACGACGTCCAGCACAGGTTGACGAGACATTACTTGAATGATTCCGAAAAGAGCTTTGGTGCCAAAGCCATGACCGTTATCGAGAATCTGGAGACGCATGCTGATCCTCCATCGCAGCATCGAGGGCGGCGAGAGCGGACTCTTGCTGTCGAGTGGCTTGGCCCACTGCGGCGCAGACTGCCATCTCGAAGATCCGATCTTCGTCAAGTCCCGCTTTTTTTGCAGCGATGACGTCGTCGTCGGTGATGGCGAAAGAGCGGTTCACAATCTTTGTGACCAACTGCCCAACAGCGTCATCTAGCCCTGAGTTGTTGAAAGCTGCAAGGCGCTGTGCGGGCGATGCGTAGCCTTCTCCTTCGAGAAGTCGCTTCACAAGTTCTCTTTGGCCCTCTTTGATGTTTGACATATCGTCATTTACCTGCAGGTCAACGATTATCAACAATCTAGTGAATTCGCGCAAAGTCGGTTTGAGCAGAGACCTAGTTCATAGCAAGATGACCGGTCACCTAGACACCGAGGCTGTTTTTTTTGCCAAGTCCACAGCCGCAGACAAGGACTCCCCCCCCCATTCGGTTCTCTGCTGGTCTGACATGCGAAACTGAACCGATGAGCGTTGCGCGGTAAAGCACCGCTGACCATGCTCAGCTTCGATCTCAAATTTAGAATTTCCCTAAATCTCGCTGGGAATGCCGAAGACTCAACGATATAAATAGCCACCTGCCCTTATTGCGCCACCTGATAGCTAGACCGAGCGCCTTCACGCCGGAAGGCCTCATTGAGGCCGTGAGAACCGAGCGGAAATTGACCTCGACCAAAGTTCCGCACACATGCGTATTTGATTTCGATGGCGATCTTACTGACTGGCTTGTCAGCAGAGGCATCGCCCGCTCTTATCCAAACTGGGCTTGCTTTCATACCAAGATGTATTCGTTTGAGGTTGCTGGGACGGAGTATGGCATCGTGGCCAGGACAATTGGCGGACCATATGCCGTGCTCGTCGCAGAGCAGCTTCTCGCTTCAGGAGCGCAGATTCAGATTGGTCTCACTTCGGCAGGTAGGGTTGCATCCTCGTTGCCGGTCCCGGGGCTCGTCGTTGCCACAAGCGCAATCAGAGACGAAGGCACCTCTCTCCACTATCTAGGCCCTGCAGAAACTGTAGAAGCCGATCTCGAACTGGCAGATTGTCTCCATGATGCACTTCGCGGGGCTACTCTACCTGTTTTGAAAGGTCGCGTATGGACCACAGATGCTCCATACCGGGAAACACTCGAAGAGATATTGGAGAATGAGGCCCGCGGAGCACTCGCGGTTGAAATGCAAGCAGCGTCTTTGTTCGCGTTTGCACGAGCACGCAATGCCAGAGTCGGCATTGTGGCTCATGTCACCAATGCCATCGATCACAAGGTTGACTCTTTTGACAAAGGGCCCGACGAACAGGCATGGCAGATCGTTCAATCGATGTGTGCGAGCGTCCGGAAGCTCAATTTACCAGCTTCCATCTAAACAGCATTGGCTCAATTGATCACTGTAATTGATTGGAAATACAGGGGAAACTCACAGCGCCGTTTAGTAGATCGTCTGTCGGAGCTAACCTAGCAAGTGCTCCCTAGATAGCATTGTTTGATACGTTTTGTGGAACGCCTTTCGTCGAACCTCACTTGCGGCAAGTAGGTATGCGTTCGGGATGGCCCATATGGAATAAAACCCTCTTTACTTGGTTATCAGAGAGAGTGAAGGCTTTAGGTTTTCCTGAAAACTCGAACCCGTGCATGACGAAGCATGAGCTTTTCAGAGGCAGACCGGAGAGAGGAAATATGGGCGCGTACCAGAAGTACATCTTACCTCGCTTGATCGATTGCGCCATGAGGAACAAGCAGATGGTGCGCCTTCGCCAACAGTGTGTATCAGCTGCGAGGGGGAAGGTATTGGAGATCGGAATAGGCTCGGGTATGAATTTGCCATATTACTCATCCGAAGTTGAGCACATCTACGGCGTGGACCCTTTCATGCAGCAAAAGATGATTGCCGGCAGAAGCTTGGCGACGAGTGCCGTGCCGGTTGATCTTTTCGAACAATCAGCCGAGGACTATTTACCGGTTGAGTACGCAAGCATCGACACGATTGTCGTGACTTGGTCTTTATGCTCAATTCCAGATCCTTCACGTGCTTTAGCGCGGGCAAGACCTCTACTGAAGCGTACCGGCCAGCTCATCTTCATTGAGCACGGCTTGGCTCCCAACGATAAGGTGGCGGCATGGCAGCAAAAACTCAATCCTGTCTGGAAAAAAATTGCTGGAGGTTGCGATCTTGCGCGCAAAATAGACAAGCTGATTGAGTCTGCTGGATTTGAGATTCTGAAGCTCAATACGTGTTTTTTGGAAGGTCCACGGCCGTTGACATATACGTATCATGGCGTTGCAGTGCCATCTAATCTGCACAGAGTTATCGACGATTCCGTGGCATAGGCATAAGGCTTGGACGGACTCGTTGCTACAGCCTTTGTAAGCGAAGTCCGAAGACAGAGTAGAAATCCAAATCACTGCCGCACATGCACCACTCGCAAATCTGTTGCGTCCAGCCCCGCTACTGTTGATCTCGCGTAGCGCTTATCACACGCTCGAACTGGACGGAATCCGCGGCCTTTTATATTAGATTTCCACCGCGAGAAGAGGTAACGGTCGAATAACCGGAAATCTGGACGCTGAGCCCAATACTTTCAGATCCTGCTCGAAACTGCGCGAAAGCTCCGCAACTGATTGAACCGGCCGAATTTTGCGCGCCATTTCATGCAGCAAAGTGCTCCTTGCAAGGTGCTGCCATAAGCCGAATTCGAATTACACTTGTCGCGTGGACAGCCTCGAGCAACTTCGTCAAGACCTATGGACCCGCTGGCGAGCTGCATTCGACAGGATTAGCGCTCTGCACCCTTCCCTTCCAACACGTGCTTATCACCAGGTCTACGCCAACAGCGCTCGCTTCAACATCAAGGACTACCGCCCCCGGGTAGCTTCCCCGCTGGTGGACGCCTCCTGAACGAACAGCCAGCTTCTACTACACATACTGGCTCGACGAGCCCGGCCGCCCCACCCACATGAATGCCCGGCACATCGTCAACAAAATCGACTGGGAAGGCTTCTACCTCTATTCACAAACCGAAGCCGAATACATCGAATTCTGCCTGCAGACAAAAGTCTCCAACGACTACGCGCGCATTGTGTTTCATGACGGCCTGCCTGCTTCTCTGCAGCACCTCAAAGTTAACGCCGGCGGATCGCATCTCGGAGGCCGCACCGGAAAAAGGCCATCGACTTCATCGCCTCATCCCCGTTCAACTACTTCATTGAAGTCGAGGAATACGACTCCACCAACGGCCGAATAACCTCCGGTAAAGCTCTATGCCAAGGACTCGGAGCGTACCTGACGCGATCCGTCCTCCACTACCCCTACTCTGATACTGGAAAACTGATCGAAGTAACCCGCACGCACGACACCGGTTGGAAAACATCCGACTATGCGGGCCCAAACCACAACCAGCAACGCCGATCTGGCAAATCGGCTCTCGGAGAAAACTGCGGCTCACGCGATCGAATCTCTGAAGAACGCGACCTTCGATTCGCCATTACTGTCCGTTCAACTTTCCTACCGTCAGGTAACGAACTACGTGCCCGGCATATTGCCGCTCACAGACCGAGAATGCTCCGCAAGCTCGGGTCCGGTTTCAACCCTTGACCACAAACACTGGATAACCCTCACCGATCAGGATTTCGAGCCTGAAATGAACGAGTTCATATAACGGCTCAACGCAGACGAAGAATGGGACCCGGGAACCGCAATGCTCCGCAACGCGGCCCACCTCATCCAGCGGAAACTTCCCCACATCGTTCCATCCGCCGACTGCTTCGTCGCCTTTCCCATCGACTGGGAATTTGAGGGCCAGCACTTGAAAGCGATCCTCACCGAGTGCGGAGCAACGGAACAAACCATCACCAATCTGAAGAGTATCGGATGGCTTGAATAGCGGGCGGCCCACGTATCGGCTCCTTGAGAGCCTGCATTGAGCGAAGCCGAAGTGTGCCTAGCATTCATGCATTTGGGAGACTTCGAAACCTCCATAAGTGCAGCAACCCGCAGTTCTACGCTTGGTGGCCAAAAATTCCTCAAGGTAAGAGTCGGCGACTACTCGCTCACTCGCAGAAACAAGAGGACACTTTTAGAGATGACAGCGGCCCGGTTCGACGATTGCGTCAGATCGCTGATGTGCGCGGCTACAACCTACCTCACAGAGATCATCGATCCCCAATGGATCAAGAAGAACGAATCTATATGGATAAGCCAAGAGCCATCGCAATGAAAACTGCAAGGATCAATCTGGCTTCAGATCGAACTACCGCCAATGACCTCCCTGATAGCGCCTCGTACTGCTCGCAGCCCCTTCCTTCTTGACGCCACATGGTGCAGCTTTCGATCATCTCTGCGGACAGGTGCACTGATGGTGAGTTTCAGTCACATGATCGATGGCGTTCGGGCATGAACGCACCAGGTTTGTAATGGTGATAGTCGCTTTCTCAAAAGAAGGATTTATGAGCACCCGAAAATCCGGGGTGGCGGCAAGAGCTCGTAAACCGTCAGAGAGCTATCCATCGGGCAGCTTGCGTCTTTTCTGAACCCGCTGTCGATAGGGAGACTCGAACAACGCTGGTCAGCTAATCAATTGTGAGTTGCAGCTTTGTCACAGACGACCTAGGTAGCGTTACAAGGGCAGCTCCATCGAAAAGTTTCGCCATGAGTGGGCTAGGTATCACTGCGTCTGGATTTTCAAACGTATTATGCGCATGCATGTCGTTAGCCGTGAGAACGATGGCGGTTACGTCGTTGACCTTAGCGCCACGAAGACGGATCTGCGTATCAGGGGACGCTTCAATAGCTGGGTTTACGACGGTCAGCGTAATTCGATTTCCTTTTTTTGAGGCGGATCCGTTCAAGCCCCAGAATTCGGCACTCTTGTCATCGCGCATATATCGCACATTTGAACTCATGAATTCTGTCCGCAGACCCTGGCCGTTAAAGTGGTCCGCGTACATCGCGAATACGTGGTAATTAGGAGTCTTCAGGAACTTATCTTCGTGGGCCAAGAACAGCGCATTGATATTGTTGATTAGCTGCGCGTTTGTAGCCAAATTAATTTTTTCAGCATTGCGATTGAAAACGTCGAGGGTAAGAGCCGTGGCGAGAGCATCTCGAATGGTGACTTGTTGCCCAAAAAAATGAGTTAGGTCCACTTCAGTGCCTTCTCGATACCAGGGGCCGTACTCATCCACGACCAATTTGACTTGGTGGGCGGAGTCGTATTCGCCCATCGCGGACCACTGGTCCCGTAGAACTTGTTCAACCCCGGCGCAAACACGCATCAACTCATACCAATCCACCTCGTTAAACTGGAGCGCGTCGCCTTTGGCTTGGATCCAGTCCGTTGTCCTGCCTCGACTCAGGTTCGCGGCATAGTAGTGAATTGACCATCCGGTAAAGCTGGAGGGGTGATACGAATGAGGATTCGCGTAGATCTGCTCAAAGAAGCGATGAGTCCAGTCAAGGTCATTGTTATTTGGCCCTGAGCCCACAAATTGCAGATCCACCCCGTAGTTGGGAACCCAACTGGTGAAGCGACGAAACTCTGAAGCATATTCTTCTGGTGTAAAGTTGCCTCCACATCCCCAGCTTTCATTTCCGACGCCCCAATAGCGAACCTTGAACGGCTCTCTGAAGCCAGCGGCTTCGCGCATTTTCGCTAGCGTCGTACTGCCGGCGGGTGAGTTGCAATACTCGACCCAGTGATCAAAGCTGAGCGGAGGCAAACTCCGCACATTCGCAGCTACATAGGGTTGAGCGCCAACGAGGGAACAAAACTGCATGAACTCATTTGTGCCGAATCGATTCGATTCGAATACCTGGTCACCCTTCTCATGCAGCCGGGCGGCATCAGAGTCAACCTCCCAGAAATTAGTGCGCAGCGGTCGCTTCGCTACTTCTCCAATCCCATCGAACCAGTCGTAGCTATCTGCAAAGCATCCTCCAGGCCAACGAATGATGGGAGCACCGATGTTTTTCAGTGCGTCAATCAGATCTGCGCGAATGCCGTTTTTATTTCGGATCTTCGAGCCTTCTCCAACCCAAACTCCGTCGTAGATAACCCCGCCTATGTGTTCAGTGAAGTGGCCGTACAAATTTGGAGCGATACTCGCATGGCTCTCATCCAGGATGACCTCGATATGGGCATCGACTTCGCGGGCCCATAGATCGCGACCACATAGGGCAAAGGCTGCCCCTGAGAGAGCCGCATGCTTTGCGAATTGTCTGCGGTTGACCTTCATCGCTTTCTCCGAACTTGACTTCAGAAAAACGCTTACCTCGTAGATTATTTCTGCCCTGTAGACAAAGAATTCGACGATGAGCGTGCTGTCGCTCTCGTAGATCCTGTTGAGATGCCACCATCTATAAGAAGAGTCTGACCAGTAATATAACGGCTCTCTTCCGATGCCAGAAATACTACCGCACCATCCAGATCGTCTGGCCTCCCAGGCCGCTTCACTGGAATTCGATCTTTAAGATACGCGACCCATTCTTCATCTTCGTACATCACTTTGTTCTGATCCGTACGGAACCACCCAGGCGCGAGACAATTCACGGTAATGCCATGAGGTCCCCAATCGTCTGCAAGGCTCATGGTGAGCTGCCGTATACCTCCGCGGCTGGCGCCATAAGGCGCCAATCCCGCGTAGCCGAAGACGCTTGTGACTGAACCAATATTGATGATGCGGCCGTACCGATTTGCGATCATGCGCCGAGCCATTGCCTGAGCAGCAAAAAAGCTGCCGCGCAGGTTTGTCTCGAGCACCAGGTCCCAATCATCCCAGGTTACGTCCAACGCTGGCTTACGCACATTGCAACCAGCATTGTTGACGAGAATCTGGATCTGCCCGAAGTGTTTCCAAGCGCTCTCAACGGCCGATTCAATGCTCTCTCGCTTACGTACATCCAGTGCAACACAAAACGTCTTCCGTCCCAGTGCCTCGATCTCTGATTCGAATTCTTGGAGGGCAAGAGGGTCACGGCTAGTAAGAACCAGGTCAGCTCCCGCCTTAGCTAGCGCACGTGCAAAGTATTGGCCCAATCCTCTGCTTGTGCCTGTGACTAGTGCCACTTGTCCGTGGAGATCGAATAACCGGCGCTCAGACAATGGACGACTCAATTCTGCTCTGCTTGTCGGCTTCGTCAACGGTAAGTACTACCTTCATCAGATTGGGCTCGCGGGAATAGAGACGGTCAAACCACTCGGGGCCCTTCTCCAGGGGGCTCACGGCTGAGATCAGCTGCTTCACCTTGATAGTCCCGTTCGCAATGAGATCGATTGCCTCCAGATATTCCCCCGCTGAGGCCGCGCTCCCCAACACCCGAATCTCTCGAGAAACCACCCTCTGCAGCGGAAAATTCGCCTCTGGAGAGATATTTCCAACTAGGGTGACGGTTCCGCCCTTACGAACCGCGTTCAACGATGCCATGACCGTTTGGTTGACCCCCACTGCTTCATAAACGACGTCCGGTCCGACGCCACTACAGTACTCAGTTGCTTGTTTGATCATCTCTGTCGAGCCCCCGGTGATAGCTTTGACAGGACCAAGTCTCTTGGCGATTTCCAGCCGGCTTTCGTCTAAATCTGCAATCAACACCTTCCTGCAACCTGCGGCCCAGGCAGCCTGCATTACGAGTAGCCCGATCATGCCCGCTCCGATCACCAAGCAGCTTTGATCCGGCTTAAGGCCACTGACGCGAACCGCATGCAGCGCAACGGCAACCGCCTCGACCATCGCCGCTTCCGGCATCGGCATGGACGCAGGTAGTTTGTAGAGGATACGCTGGGGTACGACCACGAATTCCGCGAATGCTCCCTCACGATGAAACTCAGCACAAGAGACGCCGACGACCTGCCGCCGTTCACAGAGATTGACTCTGCCCTCCCTGCAGAAATGGCACTCGCCACAATAGATTGTCGAGTCGAAGGTAACGCGATCACCAACTTCGAATCCCGATACTTCATCTCCGATCTGGGCGATCGTGCCTGCTGCCTCGTGCCCCATGACCAGCGGAGGGATGCGACGACCAGACGAGCCATCGTATCCATGGACGTCGCTACCGCAGATGCCGCAGGCGGCGACACGGATGAGAACCTCGTAAGGTCCCGGAATAGGCTTGGATACTTCAGCGACCTGGAGGGTTCGGTTGCCGGTCAAAAGCAGCGCCTTCATGAGCTTCCTGTCTTGGTTAGCGGGCGACTGAGGATGCGAAGCTTTCTCTATGTGGTTACGGGCAGCCAGACAGCCATGTCCACGGGCCCTCGATTGGCGTTTGAGTAGTAAGGCACTGCAGTGATCACAGCGGATGTGTTCGCACCAAGTTGCCGGCTGGTTGAATAGAGCACGTCCTCTTGGGGGTGCGCGGTTGCACCCTGCGCCCTGAGCACGACCACACCTTTCAGCATGGATTCGTCGAAATTCTCTTTGATTGGCGCGGGATGCATCATGAGCAACTCGGTAATTCGGCCCGGATTGTCAACAGACTCCACGCAGTAAACCAATGGACCACGCATAATTGCGCAACGCCCGACATTTGCCGCGATAAGAGGATTAGCAAACACCTGCCGAATTGGCATTGGCATATCAAAGTCGACAACATCATTTGGGTTCCAGGTGCGCTCAATTCGAACATAACCACGTACGCGCTGTGCTGTTGAGATCGCTCGCCCGTTCAACTTGACCGTCTCCCCGTTACACCAAGCCGGAACTCTGAGCATCAACGCGAATGTTGCGGGCCCCTCTGGATCTACGGCAATTCGGACGGCGCCCTTCCACGGATACTCCGTGTCCTGACGAATGGAGACTTTGGTTCCCTTCACAGCCACCTTCGCGCGACTGCCGATGAACAGGTTGACATACGCTCCGTCGTCGTCGGTCGCATAGATATAAGAGGGCAACGCACCCATCATTTTTAAGAACATTGGTGGACAGCAGGGGCAATTGTGCCAAGACCAGCGCTCCCGCGACCTGGTCGCTTCGAGTGGGTTTTCATAAAAGTATCTATCACCATGCAGCGACACACCCGACAATGCGCCGTTATATAAGACGCGTTCGAGCTCATCGGCAAAACGCGCCTGGCCGAATGCCATGTTCATGTTGTGATGGAAGAAGCCGGCTCCCACGGCTGCGCATGTCTCGTTGTATGCATCGTTCGGAAGAGCGTAGTCGGGGCCGAATTTCTCTTCCTGCGCATAAGACCCCACGCCACCCGTAATGTGCATCCTGCGGTACACCATGTTCTCCCACAGTCGCACTGCCGTCTCTCGATATCGCTCGTCATCGTTCACGCGCGCCGCGGCGGCAATGCCAGTGCACAGTAGCGTCGCTCGTACCGCATGACCATGAATGTCCTTTTGCTCGAACACGGATGCATCGTCCTGCGCATACGTTCCCCAGGAAGGTCTGCCCGTCCCATATTCCTGGTTGCGAACGAATTGTTCTGATGCCTTCTGATTTTTCCAATCCGGCTTGCCGATGTTGTTGCCACGATTCTCGATCCAGAACTCTGCCAGGTGAAAATAGTCATCTTCATGCACCGGCAAATCTATCTTGGCCCTGAGGTCTGGCTGTTCCTTGAAGAGTTCGTAGAGTCGGACCATCGCCTCTTCAGGTAAGGGATGGCAAGGTACCAGGTTTTTCTTCGGAGGCGGACCCATAAACTCCGCCATGTAGTTCGCGATTTTTATTCCTACTGCCAACAACTGCGTTTTACCGGTTGCGCGATAGTAATGAACGCCAGCATCGACTAACGCACCAAGGTTATAGATTTCATGCTGCCAGAGCTGAAGGCCACCATTTAGTCCCCACTCATGTCCTGGCTCTACCAACGTGGTGTATGTGTTGATGTAACCCTGAGGGTTGACGGCCGCCGCAGCTGCGATGCGGGAGATGTAGCCGTCAATTTGCCGCTCAAGCTCTGGATCGGGGTGACTGCGCAAAAAGTCTGCTGAGCCACGGATCATTTCATAGATGAGACCGTCCCACCATGGATCCCCTGCGTGATTTCCATGTTCACCCGCAGTCACACGATCAAAATTGTTAAACGTTCCGGTCTGGTAGGTCTCGAATTTGGCGAAGCAATCGCGGATTGTGACTTGCTGCCAGGTATTTCGCTTTGCCGACCAAAACTTATCATCAATCGCGACCTTCTCGATGGGTACTGGCTCCAATCGGTGAAGTGAATTCGACACTCCCGCCTGCTCGTGATTTGGCTCAAAAGCATCATCGTCAACCTGTCTCGAGACCTCGGCACGACTGACAGCAGTTGATGCAATACCAGCTGCAGCCACTGTTCGAATAAAGGAACGGCGGCTCACGAGGGACCGTTTCGGTGCTGATGAATTCATTTTCAAAACCTCGGCAGTCAATCTATAATAGATTAACGCGTAGAGTCAATCTATTAGTTCATTTCACATTCCCAACTTCTGCTCAATGAGATTGGCAGGTCAAATGGCAACGATTCGAGATGTCGCAAGTGAAGCTGGAGTTTCAGCCGCAACAGTGTCCCGTGTAATGAATAGCCCTGAGAAGGTTGCACGACAAACACAAGACCGAGTCGCAGCAGCTGTTGCCAAGCTGCAATTCTCTCCAAGCGCGGTTGCAGCTGAGCTCAGCCGCCTGCACGGCCGAAAGAAACGACATCTTAGATCCTGGACAGAAGCCGAGAGTCGGAGCGAGAGTTACAGTCGCCGCATGACGTCACACCAGCAAATCCAAATGCTGAAGCGAGAGAACAGAGATTTGAAGCGAACAATCCGTCAGTTCAGACGTTATCTGAACGACCGATCAAAGGTGGCAGTTTGATTGATCAATATCTTGCAATAGTTGGGACGCCTCTCACGGTAGGGCGGCTGAAAGAATCGGCTCGATTGAATCTGCCGAGCGCGCCTGAAATCGATATGACCATCGAATAGAATATAGTTAATCACTGCAGGAGAACTGAACGTGGGCGTTGGGCAACTCACTATCCAATCTGCTCCGCAAGCAGCTGCACAAGCTATTCGCGAGGCGATTATTTCTGGCGAACTGCGAGGTGGTGATCGCCTGATCGAACAAAAGTGGGCTGCGCGTCTCGGGATCGGACAACCAACCTTGAGGGAAGCGCTCCACGAGCTTGAACATCAAGGCTTACTGAGACGGACTCCGCAACGTGGTACATACGTTGCGCGCTTGAGCCCAGAGGACTACCGGCTCATTCAAGAGGTCAGAATCCCCTTGGAAGCCATAGCAATCGGAAAAGCCGCTGAGAACTTTACAACAGAAGCCGATCAAGAGCTGACTGCCTTAGTTGAGGCTATGACGGGAACAGGAGTCTCCAAAGCCGAGATACAGCGTTTTCATGAGAGCGACGTTGCATTTCATCGGAAGATCTGGCAACTCGCCAAGAACGAATATCTCCGGGATACTCTCGAGACAATCACATTTCGGCTTTTCGTCTTTTCCGTAGTTGATCGGTGGCTCGGTAATCCCCAGGCGATCGGGGAAAGACTTGCGGCTGCTCAAGAACATCTCGGGATTCTGGAAGGGCTGCGTAGTCGCGACAAAGACATTGCCCGTAAGGCATTTATCAAGCAATCCGTGAATTACTGGAACACTCAATACGGGTTGAACCTTAGTGAGCAGGACATGAGTTTGAACGAATGGGCAGGGTCTTTAGGTCGCGTCTAAATTTGCGAGGTTTCGCAACTCGCTGACATGTCTTTTCGCTGATAAACCCAGGGTTCGTAGTAGTTCATGAGTACGAATTCTGTATCGACCTCCAGTACATCAAGCGCTACCTTTAGCATTTCCGGGCAAGCGACGTTGTTCACCATCATGTCGTAGTGGCAAGGTATCGTCACCCGGGGACGAATAGCATTCACGATTGCAGCCGCTTGCATAGCTGAGAGGTTGTGAAATCCACCGTTGATGCAGATTGCGCATACATCGACATTCTTAGGAAGCAATTGGCCAAGTAGATCTGAGTATGCGGTGTCTCCAGTGTCGTAGAACTTTATGCCATTAGGAAAGACAATAGCAATCCCAATATGATTCAGGTCCGTGCCGTCAGTAGGCATCGCGAAACTCGGTGTGAGCAACAGCTTCTCACCAAGAGCGACCGACTCTCCAGGATGAATAAGAGTGCACCGACTTCGATCGACTCCGCATTCCAAAAAGATCCGGCAAGCATCGGCAGGCCCGAAGAATGCTGTTCTATCGTGTTTGGGCAGTCGGCGAATGGTCTCAGGGTCAGCATGATCATCGTGGGAGTGGGTTGCGATAAAAACATCCAGATCGAGATCTTCGGGCTCGATGAATATTGGAAGTTGACGGTCGAGCCGAAAAGGTAGGTGGCCGAATTTCCTCGCGCAGCTATTACTGAGGTAAAGATCGATGCCAATCAGAGGGCCCGTACTCGATTTCAGAATGAATCCGTTTTGGCCCAGGTACCAAAGGGCCAATCCGCCCTCCGGGACCACAAACTCTCGAATGCTCTTCATATACTGCTTGCTGTCGAGCAGCGCCGGAATAACCAGCTCTACCTTGGAGGCACGGTCATAAGGATCATTCCGATCAAACGCGAAAACCCGTTTCGCCATAGCACTCACCCGGAAATCGGCCCACCACTATGGGAGCATTCAATCTGTCCAAACGATCGTTCAATTCGGCAGGATCAATACCTTACACACTCCCTTTCCGCCGCGGAAACATTCAAAGGCAGCTTGAACATCTCGCAAAGGAAAAGAATGAGTGACGACACGCTGAAGTGGAAGAGTCTCCGCCATGGAGATGGCAGTCTTGAAATCATCTTTTGTGTAGACGCGTGAGCCAATCAGCGTAAGTTCTTTGAAATTTATCGCCTGTAGATCCACTTCGACCGGCCTTTTAAAGACTCCAAGATTCACAATCGTACCTCTTGGACGCAGGAGTGAAGTCATATCGACTGCGGAAGAAGGCGCGCCGGCACACTCATAGACAAGATCGACCCCCTCGCCATTTGTAGCCGCCATAATCCGTTCCCGCATCTCTGCACCCGCGGAATAGGAAGTGATTCCAAGCTCTCGCGCAAGCTCAAGCCGTGAAGGAAGGATATCGCTGATACAAACGTTGCTTTCTGATTCTGAACTCGCGACCAATGCAGTTAGCAGTCCGATAGGCCCCGCACCTAACACGGCGATGTTTTTCACATTTCTTCTAGGTGCCATTGAGACGCCGTGAACTGCAACTGCTAGTGGTTCTATGACGGCGCCAATCGAGGCAGGCATCGTCTTTGGAAGCTTGAGCAGGCTGTGGATGGGAATGCGAACAAACTCAGCCATCGCTCCGTCAGCATCGAAGCCAAAAAGCTTCAGGCTCCTACATACGTGCGACTGTCCCGAACGACAAGCGGAACATTCTCCGCACGATATCAGGGGAAAGGCAGTGACACGATCACCAATATCGAACTCATGACCGGCGGTATTCATCCTGTGAATTGTTCCGCAAAATTCATGTCCAAGAGTGAGTGGCCCACGAGCGCGCGGGTGAACACCCGCCACTATCCCCAGGTCCGAGCCGCAAAATCCGCAGGCTTCGACTCTTATGAGAGCCTCTTCATCGGATAAATCGGGGATCGGAACTTCTAGCATCTCCAATTTGTCCGGACCGAGATATCGTGCAGCGAGCATCAATGCCTTCCTTGTTGCTACCGGGCTGTGAAGCCTCCATCCATCATCAAGACGGAACCAGTGAAAAAACTTGCAAGATCGCTCGCCATGTAGGTATAGAAAGAGGCAACTTCGTTTGCAGATGCGATCCGGCCAATAGGATGATTGCTTTTCAGCATTTCCCAATACCCTTCCGGATCCCCGGATTTGACTGCAGACGTGTGCACGATGGGTGTATCAACCGTCCCGCACGCGATTACATTTACACGAATACCGTGAGTGGCATACTCGACCGCCATTTGCCTGGCCATCTGATGCAGAGCACCTTTCGAAGGCGCATAGGCGCCCTGGGTGGGAATGCCAACTTCTCCCGAGATTGATCCACTCAGAAGTATCAGGCCGCCGCCCTGCTTGATCATCACTGGAACGATGTGTCGGCTGGCCCAATATACAGCCTTCACATTTGAGTTCATCACCTCATCCCACTCCTCGGGGGAATGCTGATGAATCGGCTTCACCACGCTAAGCGCAGCATTTGACACCAATATATCTATCCTTCCAAAGCGCTCGAGTGCAATCCGGGTAAATTCCATGGCGGTCTCTTCCCTGGCGACATCACCATGTACGATCTGCAGCTTGCTTCCGAACTGTGCTCTGCACTCCTCTAGCTCGGCTGGAATCTCGGTGCGCCTGAAAACAGCGACTACTCCCGCTGCATTCGATTCAAGATATGCCTTTGTCACCGCGAGACCGATTCCGGAGGAAGCGCCGGTAACGATCGATACTTTGCCATCAAGTGAAACATTCATGTCGAAGTCTTCTTTCATAGATTATCTATCACGACAAACTTCGTCAAACGTTTGACTACTACTTGCCGACAACTTGCATTCAAGATTGCAGAACAGGAACACACTTTCTCACTTGAAATCCGACGGAGTGAATAGTTCAAGCCTGACTTTCCAAGTTGTCTCTTGGCCTGGTTTCAACCTAACCATTCCGGTATTCATCTCACGCCAAACTGAACTGAATGGATCCGCGAAATTGAACTGCTCCTCGACGGCTGCGTAGGGTTTTTCTGGTGGGGCATAGACCTGAATAGTCTTTATGTCTTGCGATAACCCTTGGACACGAAGGCCATACGATGCCTTCCGGTCAATGAGTTTCACGGATACCGCGCCAGAGGTTCTAGACAGGGCCGAGAAATTGTCATCGAGAAAGATGTCACTCAATGCCTTGCCATCTGGACCTGAGAAATCATATTTGGAGCCTGCTACGGGAGTAAGCCTTCCAGTCGGAAAAACATCGTCATAGTTGTTCACCTCTGCGAGTTTTGAGGCGGGAATCTGAAGGCGAACCTGTTTGCGGTCCCCACTGGGAAAAGCGAAATAGGGGTGCCATCCAATTCCCATTGGTTCATCTTCGTCACCAATGTTCTTCGCAACGATTGTCGCGTCCAGGTGTGCAGCCTCGAGTGAGATAGTGATGGTGACATCGGTCTTCGAAGGCCAGTGGTGATCGAAATCTCCTCCATGGATCACGCCAACAATGGACTGCCCATCGGATTCAGCGTGAACTTGGATAGAATCAGCCCTTCGATTGAGGATCAAGCCATGAATCGCGTGCAGCTCAGCATTGGGATTCCCCTTCCCTTTCCAGACAGCAGGTAGTGTCAAGGTCCTCCCGTTCCAATCTGTCGTTATGTTCTTTCCATCAGTCGATAATTGGCCGCGAATTCGATTTGCATAAGGCACGAGGAATGCTCCACCAAACGAGAAGCTGAGAACGCCACCGGTATTTTGAGCTTCGCTGTTCAAAGAGTTTGCCGCTTCCTCAAGCGGCGGCGCCGCAAGGACCTCCACTTCTCCTCTACCGGGGATCGAAGCCGTAATTTGTAAAAGATTCATCCCCCGCCCTGGGAGAACGGTTGCGGAAAGAAACTCCGGTCTTTCTCCTCTAAATTTTGCTCTGCGCTTGAGGTAAACGACGGGATCACCGCCAACCCTAACACCCTCTGCAGCAGGTTTCTCTTGAATGCCTTGCGCGCGGGCCACGACTATTCCTGAGGTTCCGAACATTGCGGAGGCGAACAGCGCGGAGGATCTCAAGCTGCGATGTCCGATTGCATTCAAAAAGAGAAGCATAAATGTCAGGCAACTGACGCGAATGACGCTCATTGCGCGAATTCGTTCTCGCGTCGACTGTATAGCCAAGATTTTCTTAGCACTAGATAGTTTCAAGCTTCTTCTCCATATCCTCGAGAGAAATCCCCTTCGTCTCCGGAAAGATGAATAACACGACAAAGAACTGTACGATCATCATCGATGCGAAGAATGCAAATGGCACCGCCGCCGAATGAGCACTGAGTAGAGGAAATATCCAGGACAGGACTGCAGTCATGAACCAATGCGTGAAGCTGCCCAAGCTCTGTCCCTTCGCCCTGACACTTGTGGGAAACACTTCGCTGATATAGACCCAGATCACGGCTCCTTGAGAAAAGGCGAAGAACGCGATATAGGCGATCAAAGGAAGAACGAGAAGCCGCTCGTATTTGCCCGAATAGAATTGAAAAGCCACCATTGCCAGGCATAGAGCCGTTCCTATTGAGCCTATTAGCAACATCGTCTTGCGGCCTAGCCTGTCAATCACCAGCATCGCGATCGTGGTGAAGATCAGATTGGTGGCTCCGATGATGACGGCCTGTAGGTCTCCGGTGACCTTGGTGAGCCCAGCACGGCCGAAGATGTCATTCAAGTAATAGAGAATTGAATTGATCCCGGCCAACTGGTTGAACATCCCCACAAGAATGGCAAGCAGAATTGGATAGCGATACCGGCGTGAAAACAATTGCTGATTTGATCCTGAAAGCTCCGCCTCAATCGAGTGCTTGATCTGTTCGAGATCAGCTTCTGCATCCTTATCGCCGCTCAGTTGAAGAACCTGACGAGCTTCCTCGATTCGGCCCTTCTTAATCAACCATCGCGGACTACGCGGGATGAAAAACAGCATGAAGAAAAACAAGGCGGCCGGCGCTGCCGAAATGCCGAGTTTCCAGCGCCACTCGTTCGCTCCAAGGTTGAGGGCGCCTACTACATAGTTGGAGAAGTACGCCAACAATATTCCAAAGACGACGTTGAACTGAAAGAAGCCAACAAGGCGCCCGCGCCATCGAGTGGGTGCAATCTCCGCAATGTACATCGGACCCAAGACAGACGATCCGCCGATTGCCAAGCCCGCCACGAACCGGGATGTGACAAAAGACAACCAACTCCAGGCAACGGCGCAGCCGAGAGCTGAAATGAAAAACAGAACTGCCAAACCGCGAAGGCTGTCTCGTCGACCGAATTTGTCTCCGGGTATTCCAGCAACCATCGCTCCGATGATCGTTCCCCAAAGTGCGATCGCTACTGTGAGACCCAAACTTGCTGGAGACAGGCTGAAGAGTGAAGACAGATCGTTTGTTACACCAGCGATCACCGCTGTGTCGAATCCAAAGAGAAGACCGCCCAATGCGGCTACACCCGTACTTTTCAGCAGAACTGCTGTAATATCCCTTTTCACATCTCGGGCATCAGGGGCCCTCCCAATATGTAAACCGAACTCATGGGCACCGCTCAAAAGGACCTCCAACTGACAATGCGTGCTTTCAACTTCCTAGCCTCGATCCGAGGCCGCCGTGTTTGCGGAAATTTCAATTCGGATCAGAGCTGGCCGACAACCGCCGAAGGCGCATCCCGGGCCCGTATTCAGAGCGCTCCGCCCGCTTGAGTTCGGCCATTTTCTTCATAAGGTCAGGGATTTCTGCTTTCTTGCCTGTCTCACGCAGCGCCAGGATCAGGTGATACAGAGCTTGTTGGTCATTCGGATCAGCGGCTAATGCTGCATGGGAATATTCAATCGCGCGTTGCTTGTTGCCTTCCTGAAGGTAGATTCCCGCGAGAAGATCCTGGGCTGCAACGAGCTTCGGATCAAGCTGAGTAGCCCGCGTTGCCGCTCGAATTTCTTCAGAGATTTCAGGCTTCTCTTGCTCCGATAGAGCCTCCGCCAGAAGGTATTGAGCCAGCGCCTGATTCGGATGCTGCTTTGCAGCTTCTCGAAATTGCGCCAAGGCTTCGGCGGATTTGTGGGTCTGTGATCTCACGATCCCTTTCGCCACGTCAACGTAAGACAATTCAGGATCAAGCTGATTCGCTGATTGAAAGTCTTCGTATGCTTTGTCGAACTCTCCTAGTTGACAGAACAGAATTCCACGTACGAGGTAAAAGCGAGCTTCTCGGGGCAATTGAGTCATTCCAGCAGTCAAAAAGTCGATACCAATCTTTGGCGAGCCATGCTGGTATGTGAGTTCCGCGAAACGAAGGTACGCGTCCGATGTTTTGGGGTTTTGCAGAATGGCCTTTCTCAATACATCAATCGCGCGCTGCGTATCTCCCTGCGATTCATAGATGTCAGCTGCGAACTCCGCCGCCTTCTCGTCAACAGGCTCCTCAGACAACTTGGGCTCAAGTGTTTGCAGAGCATCTTTATTGAGTTTCAAACTCCATTGGCATAGCGCCAGAGTGTACCGGGTACTCTGTTTCGAGCTTGGGCCCAATGCATTCTTTAGGACAGGAATTGCTTCTTCATAGCGTCCGACAGATGCAAGGCACTTGCCGAACATCGACAGGCCCTCAGGCTGAGTCGAGAGAGACTGACGGGCGTGGTCGAAATGCAGAATCGCCCCAGCGCAGTCATTCTTCTTGAAATCAAGAACACCAAGCATTTCGTGCGTCGTCTGATCATCGGGCGAGACAATTAAGATTCGCGAAAGGTATGGTCTCGCGCTGTCGTCGCTCCTTTGGTATCTCAATTGCGCTTCCCCCTCAAGCGCTGGCAGATAATAAGGGGCAAGCCTCAGAGCATGTTTGAATGCAGCCTCGGCCGACGGACTTTTTTGCAAACCGCCATATGCCATGCCTCTGAGAGTCCAGACGCGGTAGTCGTTTGGAGAGCTGCGCAGGGCCAAACTACTCAGAGTAACGGCGCCGTTGAAATCTCCGCCCTTTAAAGTGTCTACAAGCCTCCGCAGCGTCTCGTTGTTTGTTGAACTCTTGGGTTGCTCAGCACTGGCCCACAATTCGGAAAGGGCCAAGAATGCACAGAGGATCAGAAGTCTGGATTGCGCTGAGCACAACCCAGTTCCGGACTGGGCGGATAGGCCCCGCGGGCTTGTTGAAATCATCTACATTCCTTTGATGTGCTCAGGCCTATGGGATTGCTAGATCCCTTTCCCTCAATTCACAACGACACAACCGGCTCAGCAACAGCTGAACCGGTTGCGCGAGTCTTACGGCACCTATTGCAGATTTGTTTCGATCGCTAGAAGGCAAATTTTGTTCCAAGCTGCATATAGCGCGGTGGCAGACTGCTTCCGGTCGTCCCGAATCCTGCACTCGTATCATTGAAGTTGGCATTCACGCCGTTGAGATTCACACGGTTGAACAGGTTGAAGACATCGACGCGAAACTCAAGACTCATACTCTCCTTGATTTCAATCCTCTTTCGTCCCGTAAGATCTACATCCGCATAGCCGGGATTGCGAAAGGCATTCATCTTTTCATTACCCTGAGCACCCGAGGGTGAGAACTTGGGCGCTGCAAATTGCGAGTGAGAGATTATTCCTGAATCGACCATGCCGGTGAATTGATAGGATTTTCGGTCGTGCTTCTGGTGGTAGCTGAGCACGTCAGGAACGTCGCTGCCATTGTCTCCATCAGCCGAATAGTTTCCGCTATTTCCCGCAAAGGTGATATTGCCGGCAGATAATTCCGACGCATAGTTTGCTGATGTAACGGCCGTACCGGCGCTATCAACGAGGGACAGTGAGTTTCCGCTTGTCACGTAAAAGGGTCTGCCAGATTGAAGAATGAGCGTAGACGCTAGGTTAAAGCCGCTGGTCAATCGCCTCACCAAGCCGCCTCGCCCATTCAAACCCGGAACGTCGTAGCTTGATCCCATGGAAACTCGGTTTGGAACATCCCAATTCGATGGACTGTAGAACTGGTCGATGTTGTAGTTCACACCGCCACCAGCGCCTGTATAGCCGTCTGGATAATTTGTGGAGTTGTCTTTCGATGCCGAGCGTGTATAAGAGGCTGTCAGGAATCCGTGCTTTCCAAAGCGGCCACGAACAGCTGCGATAAAGGCGTTGTAGTTCGCACGTGCTCCATTAAATTCGTAGTTGATGCGACCGAAGCTGGGGTTAAGGCGGGTCTGAATCCCTGTACCAGTCCAATTTCCGCTCGAGTCAAATGCTGGATTTCGGATCAGATCTCCAGGAGAGAGATTCACATCGCTCGTATAACTGGTGTCGCCCGTATTGCCCCCAACCACAACGAGCTTTGATGAATGTGTCCCCGAATAGCCAAGACTCGCCGTCAGCGTTGAAGTGATCTGCCGTTCTACCGCTGCTGACCATACCAGCGTGTTCGGAATCGAGAGATTCTGTTGTACGGCGCCCATCGAGATGTTCGAGCCCACGATCCCACCATGAGAATCGAGAGGGGTTCCAACAAATGCCGGGTAGTCGAATCCATATGGGTAGTGGTTCTGCGTCCCCAGTCCGAAGGAAGGCGGGGCGGTAGAACCGTTTCCAAAGAAAGTTGGAACAGTGGGTCCGGGCGCGTTGTTACCGAGAAGATTTTCCTCATTTCCGAGCGTCAGCAAGTCGTGAAAGAGCCCGACTCCTCCTCGGATAACCCATTTCCCGTTGGTCGTCGGATCGTATGCGAGTCCAACGCGAGGAGAGAAAATCCAATTGCGATCAGAAGGATAGACATGCAACTGCACTTTAAAGGATGCATCCGCAACCTTAGCCGCAAAGTTAGAGCCAGATCCTAACGTCATATTCGAGATGACATTTGGCGGCGCTCCAGACGATTTCCCGGGAAGTGCCTCGTCGACGTAGGGGTTTCCGTTATTGTCATACCGGATCCCGTAATTGATCGTCAGCTTTCTGCTTGCCTTCCAACTGTCTTCCGCAAAGATGCCAAGAGTCGTCTTCTTGTATCCATACGTGTAGGGCACTGGCTTGCCAGTGACGACGTTGTACGAGAGACCGCTTTCCGAGTAGATGTCGTCATTGATGAAGTTGATTAGATTTGTGTAATGAAGATTCGGGATGCCATCAGGTCCCTGAAAAAAGACATCATCGTCGCCGCGCCAGATGTCCAAGCCAGCTTTGACGCTATGTGAGCCCACAACTTTGGTCAGCACGTCTCGCCAGTGGTAACTGTGCTGAATATAGTCGCCTTGCGCGAAGCCATCTCCAAAACCATTACCCAGTTGGTCAACGCTTACGATGGGCACGGTAAAGAGCCCCGTCTTATTCGCAAAGCCCTCAATTCTCGCGTAGCCAAAAATCGCCTCATTCAGCATGCTCGAAGAAAAGGTGTGGGTCTCGTTTGCTTGGAGATTAAATACGAAGAAGTCGCTTGTGGTGTTAAACGCCGGGCGAACATTTGGCCCACCTGTGTTTGCACTGTTGCGGTAGAAGTTCCCAAAGATGCGATCCTTAGGGAAATACTTGTCCAATCGAATGTTGTACTGTTTTGCGTTGTACACACTTGATGGCGTAAAGCGGCCGGTATCGAGGACGGGCGTACCGCATGGGATGTTGTCGTAGGCTGCTCCAAGATCTCCAACTCCCGCTTCGCATTGTGCCTGCTGCGCTGCCGGCAGAGTGTTGCTCCACAATTGGCCCGCGGTCGAGTTGACTCCGACGGTCGTTGCCGCGCTTGCCGGATATTTCGCCATGATCTGTGTTTCGCCCGAATCCGGCCTGACAGACTGTGCAAACTTCACGAACTCCGGATCTTCGTATGTCGTCAAAGAGCTTCCCTGAGAGGCCACAGAGTAGTAAGGCTCATACCCGGCAAAGAAGAAAAACTCGCGATGAGGAATGACGGGACCGCCGATGGCAAAGGAAAAGTTGTTTGTGTGATACGAAGGAAGGGGCGTGCCACTTGGAATGCCAAACTCTCCGCGAGCTTGCAGTTGCTGAGACTGGTAGTAGTCGCTGGCAAGCCCGTGGTATTGATTCGTGCCCGATTTGCTTGTCATAACCGTCTGGATCGAACTGGAGCGGCCGTAGTCAACTGTGTACGTGTTCGTCTGCACACTCACCTCCTGGAGTGAGTCTGCATTCGGCGTGAGATTAAGGACTCCGGGACGAATGAAGCTGGTGACATCCATTCCGTCGACGATGTATAAATTGCCGTTCGCGCCGCGCCCATTGGCGCTCGCATCCACCCAGTTCTCGGGAGCGAAATTGGTGGACGTGCTGGCACCAGGTGACGATTGTCCTCCCAATCCCGTTACACCGGGCGCTACCGTCAATACGTTGGTTGGATTTCTTCCCGGTAGCGGCAAGTCTTCAAGAGCCGTAGTATTCAGTGTCTCTTCAGATCGACTGTCCGACGTGTCCAGCAGCGGCGCTTGTGTGTTGACAGTGACCGATGATGAGGCTGAGGCCACAGAAAGAACTAGAGGGATATCGAAAAGCTGATTTGCTGTCAGAACGACCTTCGTGCTGGCCGGTGAGAACCCGGAGACGGTCGTTGACACCGTGTAGTTTCCCGCTGCGAGGCTTGTAAATCGGTAGACACCATTAGCGCCGCTAAGAGCGGTTTGCCGGACACCGTTCGCATCGTTAACCAGACTCACGGTTGCATTGGGGATAACGGCACCCTTGGGATCCTGCACGGTACCCTGGATTCCGGCATTGAATTGTGCCCAGCAGCTCGCGCCGAATAGCAGGGTAAGCGCCCAAACGCCAAGGAGATTTCTAAAGCTCTTTCTCATGCTGGCCTCTCAGAATCGGTTTTGTGTAGAAGGCTCAACTTTTGCCCAAAGGAAGCGCGGCGGACACCGCCAGGGGCTCGAAATCGTTTTCATTCTTCCTGAAGGCAATACAAGCAATCCGCGATAATCTATAATCAATCATTGAGTATCTTGTCAATCGAAAGTTGTGGGTCAGAGGCTAAGCCCTTTAAACACTCGTTGGGCTGCAATCTCGATGGCAAACGATCAAACGGCTGTCGACTAAGCGGATGGTGAAGTACAGCAGTAAGAGAGGAGTTGGTAGCTCCGTTTCGCTAGACTTGTACCTAATGCCAGGGTTCGGCTGGCTCGTCGAGGAGTTGCTGAAGTGAGCGAACAATTTTCGCGAAGGAAGTTTGCCGCTTTGAGCGGGGCCGCTCTTGGACATTCTTTCTTATGGCCTTCGGCACCGCAGCAGCAATCTATTGAAACTCCGTTTAAATACAACAAGCTTGTTCTGCGTCCTTCAGGCATTAATGGGCAATATGACTCAGTATCGGTAGACTGTCCCTTCGTCTTCCATCACCAGGGATTGTGGTACATGACGTTCGTGGCTTTTGACGGGATCGGCTACCAAACCGGCCTAGCCAGGTCGAGAAATCTTGTGGGATGGGAGAAGATCGGCTGCATTCTAAGACGAGACCCAACCTCTCCAATTCGAAAATACAACGTGGCGATGAACTGGATTCTGCGAGAGAACGAAATGAATTCGCCCGGCGAACTCGCGAAAGTAAATGGCCGGTTCATAGGTGCCTACCACGCCTATCCGAGTGCCGGCTATGAGAATGGCGCGGCAGTAATTGGCATAGCGCAAAGCACAGATCTTCTTCATTGGGAAGTCGGCGATCCGATCCTGCTACCTAAGGACGGGGAAGAATGGGAGCGTGGAGGACTTTACAAACCATGCCTTGTGAAACATGAAGGCAAGTATCACCTCTTCTATAACGCGAAGAACAATACAACAGCACCGTGGAATGAACAAACCGGCGTTGTGGAATCAGTGGATCTAAAGACTTGGACTCGCTATGCGGGCAATCCAATCATTCAGAACGGCGGTAAGGGAAGCTTGGATGAGCATTTTGCCAGCGACCCTTGTGTATTGAAAAATGGCGCAGAGTGGGTGTTCTTCTATTTCGGCTTAGACATGCAAGGGACAGCAAGAGAGCTTGCAGCTACCGGGCCGGACCTGGCACATCCAACCAAGTATCATAAGCCGCTTATTGATATTGGTCCGTCGGGATCAATCGATTCCCGTTATGCACATAAGCCATCCGTCGTTTCATCGAGGGGAAATCTTTACCACTTCTATTGCGCAGTGGGGGGCAATCCAGAGATAAGAGGAATCTCTGTCGCAAGATCTAGACCCTGGTAGGCCTAACTAACAGCTGGATTTCAATATAGCCAGCGGGCCCGTAGCTACATCCCAAAACTCTCAGCCAACGGGTTTCAAAAGACATAGGTTCAAAGATCGCCCGCATACAAGGCTCGACCTCGCAGGCAATGTTCGGCCCTTATAGGTCGACTTTTTGGCCGCGCCGCCGGCCGAGGACTCAACTCCTGTTGCCTCTTCCTTCGCTGTCGATCGTCCCGCCCCGAGCTATCTCAGCGGACTCATTCAGCCCGACAACATTCCATGTTTGGACGTCAATGCTATGCAACTCCGTGGTGTCGCTTCACACGCGTCGGGCTTACGCAAAAGCATTAGACGACATCTTCACGCTGGCCTCCGGTCGACCAATCTCCCGCGTTCTGTTCTACGAGTACCGCGCATCGATGGTCGAAGCAGGACTCAGTGCAGCCACGATCAATCAAAGACTGTGCGCAATCCCCAAGCTTGTGCCCTTCTAAATGCCAAAGTGCAGTTCACGATCGGGCCAAGCTGGACCAGGTCGGGCAAAAGGATCTTCGGATCGCCACCACGGATCAAAAACTTCTGGAGTGGGCAGCCGAGCAAAGAAGGCTCTACAAAGATGGCGAACTGCCTGACGAATTTGTGAAAGCCCTTCAGGAAGTGCCTGGCTGGAGTTGGGACGAAAAGTCAAAATGAACCTTCGCAGCGATCGAGATCGGCAAAGCAGCGTTCGAGCTGCAAATGTCAGAACTCGTTTACAGCCCTCGATGCATTCCGATCAGGCCTCAAATGCCTCTTTCGAGTCTTTCCAGATGCGTTTCCTAATGTAATTCTGTAAAAAGTAGCCTCTGAGACAGGCAAGAGGTCGCACGAATGTTGGAGATGCCGGGAATGGAAAACGGCGGTCGTCCTACTCACATAGAGAAGAGCAATCAATATGCCGGGCTTTCCAGCGCGCTTGCGCGCAGATGGGCGGTGGATGCGAAATGGATCGCCGTTTTGAGCAGTCTCCTACTTCTGCATCAACTCGCCGCTTGCCGGTCCTTTCAAGCTCCCCAGCAGCCTTCGATTGTGTTTGTCTACGTTCCGCCTAGCCAATCTGGCGGTCCGGAACTTCTAGATGATCTGATTCGAAGCAGGTGTACTTAAACGTGTCTTAGGAGAACGCGACTGGCATCAAAGCATCGGCGACTTCCCGTCAGGGTGGATCGCGAAACACTGCCCCGTTTCGCGATACTTATTCTGGTTTACGCTGAAAGCTGAGCTGGATGAACGATTTGGCCTGTTGGCAACTTATTTGCCTCAACTTCTCCATTGCCCGTAACAGGCTCGGAATACGGCGCTTGGTGATCTCCGCCGTGTTGCGCGGCGACTCAGATACATCGCTTCAGCGAGCAGAATGATGCACTCACGTTGCCCGAATCGATTCGACAGTTGGAGAGATGCGGGGTACGCAGGTGCGAATTCATCTCCGAATTGAGAATGCATCAAACGGTGGGCTCGAGTTCGCGGCGTCGTAAAAAGGACCACTTTTGAAAATCAAATCAAGCGTCGATCCGTAAGACGAATTAGTCCATCGCATGGTGCCTTCTTGATCCGGAACAAAAAACATAACCCGAGCAACGTTATCTTTGGATTTTGAATACAGCACGACCAACGGACTCAGATCGAAAACGAAGAAGGGCCTTTGAGAAACTACAGCGGAAATGTAGTTAGCGCGTTCAGTGGCACTAGCAGTCGCCCACCAGTCTTTCAAGCGCTTTGCACCTCCAGGTTCGAGACTCTGCAACAAAGACGCCCCATCATAAGCCTTTAGTGATGCCTTGAGGGTGCGGAGCGTAGACTCGATTCTCTTGGAGAGCTCAGTTGCGGACGCCTCTCCTGCTGACGATCCTGTCAAGTAGAGGTAGCTGCGGTCTTCGAGAGCCACTGCCGGGTCAGTGCTAATTGGGACGCGATGGGTGGCTCGTGCTATTTCAGCTGGTTTGCACTCGTAAGACTCCGCTCTGTCCGTATCGCGAGATAAGCTGTCAAACCAATCGGAAGCCAAGAGGTACTCGAGTGATCTGGGCCTTTCCGGCAAGAACCATACTTCGCCTTTGGTAGTCCTTCGAAAAACCAGCGGAGCGCTAGACGTCTTTCCCTGGTAATCGAAAGTCACGAAGAAGAGGGTCAGAGAATCAATTTCGACTGAAAGAGGAATCTCCTTGATTCTCAGAACGCTGAACTGCTGAAAGAACGCCTCAGCCTGTTTATCGAAGACCTTTGGGTCTCGAGAGTCTGGGTCTGAGAGTTGCAACAGGGATGCGCGGTCCCTATCTCGAAAAGCGGCAACGGTAGCCCGCAATTGGTGTTCTGCGTCGTGGCGCTCGAGAGCCTCTTCTTTTGACCACCAGCGGGCGTCCTCATATCGTCGTTCCCGAACGCTGAAGCAACCCGAGGTCGATTCGATCTTGCCTTCTGCATTGAGAGCGACTTTTAGGTAGGCGGTGCGAAAGCCGCTTTCTGCGGCACTCGTTGCGGGCACAATCCCCAACAACCCCCAAAATATAAAAGCCATAACGATGCGAGCATCTCTTACGGCGCGGGCCCCGCTCCTGGGAAGAAGGATCACGGTATGCTAGACCTCCAGAACGATCTCGAGCGCAGCTCTGAACGGGCGAGAATTCATGGGCTTCTGCAAATTCGTTAAAAGCGATTATCGCAGCACGAGAGAGCGAGGCGTTTGATCCAACCAGCAGCTTTTTTTGTCTCTTGATCCCGTGTGGTCGCCAATCGGACACAGACAAGGTTTTGCCACCAACTTCGCGGTGGCCAGTCACTGAACCCCCGTGGGGCCTTTGCACAGGCTATCGCTTGCGGAGTTCCGTTCTTTCAGGGCGCTCCGTTGCGTTCACCGTCACGCGCCATCGGTCGTTGATGCACTGCCGGATAGCTGCTTCGCGGACCGACGGATCTTGATCGTGAAGGGCGGCAGCTCTTAAATGCGATGCTGCTTTAGGGAAATGCTGATCATGCAATACCCACGCGGCTCCATTTCTCGCGTCGGCACTGGGTGAAGTCCTCAGGGTGTCCAGTACCTTAGCGAGGTCATTCAGTGGCATGGTTTTGCGGCGAGCCTCACTGGCGCGTCGCTTGACTGTATCGACCAAGAGCTTATGCACTCTCTTGCCCTCGCCTTTCTTCCGCGCAGCACTTCTGTCGAGAGCCGTATTGCACATGAAGCCTTGGATAGTCGGATCGGCACCTGCGTCAACCAGCACCTTAGCCTTAGCGAAGGAACAGTTCGCCGCAACTGTCCCGAGCGGAGTCTCGCCAATCTTCGCCTTGTCATGAGCATTGACGTCAGCACCATTTTGATGAGGTATCGAACTGCTTCAATGTGACCGCCGATTGCAGCGCAATGACGTGGCGTATGCCCAAGGTCGTCGAATGCATTTATCGGAAGTTGCTCGTCGAGGAGCGCCCTTATCTCTTCTATGCCGCCCAAACTCGCGGCGTAGTGCAAGCGTTCCTTCTCGTGCTTCTTTTCGTAATAGTCATCATTCATGGTCTGTCGCATCGAGACCAGCCTACTTGCGCTCTGCTGCCGTATTGTCCGCGATAGGGACATAGACAACATCTTGCTCTCAAAGTGACGGTGGCCGGTCACCCATTACTGAGCCCGAATGTTTGAAACAAGAATGAGAATAGCCTCGATTACGGTTTCCGGTTGGTCCCGGGAAATATAGTGCCCACTTCCTTTAGCGAAGGTTGCCACACGGTTTGGAGATGCAGCTACGAATTCAGCATGCGCACGGCGCATCGCTGCAAGCTCTTCCGGTGAGTCAACCCATGAATGTTCTGCCGTGATATCAATTACAGGAAGATTCAACGGCACTTGAATACTGCGCATATATCTCGCAGTGGCCGGATAGGACTGATCTTGCCGGAGTAGATTGCGGCCAAGCTTCGGCTTGGTCTTGATTAGATCTTCGGCAAGAGGTGTATAGCGCGAGGAGATGAGCGACGCTTCTTTGTCGTTAAAGAAAGAAGGGATGTTTGCATCCACCATCACCAGACCTTTGACACGCTTGTCTTCAGAGGCGACGATCTCGCTAATGAATCCTCCATAGGAATGAGGCACTAAGATGATTGGCCCTCGAATGCTGCATCGATCGAGAGCACGGCGCAACGCCGTCGCTTCATCCTCAATGCGGTAAGGGCGTAGATTCACGTCACTCTTACCCAATCCTGCGCGGTCGTAAACGACAGTTCGTACTCCTCCCCGTTCCCGGACCGTTGGTTCGATGTTGGCCCACTCGCTCGAATCTTCTCCGCCTCCACTTTCAAAGACAACAGTCGGAGTCCCTTGTCCCTGGCTGCGCATCCACAGCGCGTATTCACCGACGTCGACCTTCTTTCCAAGGCTGCAATCATCGGCTGCGGCACCAGAACATCGAAAGACTCCGATCAACAGGATCAGGGCGGAAACGAATCGCAAAAAAGTCAGATGCACGTTCATCCAATCTCCTTGAACAGCTCTACCGCGCTCCATTTGTCTGTGCTTCGCAAATGTCGACATAAGTATCCGGAGCATCTGGCGTGCCACCGTAGTGCAGCGGCGATTCTCCTAGAATCGGCATTTTTGCCGGCGATCCTCTGGGCATCGCTGTTCAAAACTGAGAAGCGTGTGTTCAGAGTCGGACACGCGTTTTGCCATGACGAATCGTAGGTTGCTCAGCTCAATGCGAGTGAGCAGTCGCTTACTCGGAAACTATTGGCGAAATTTCGTCAAAGTTCCGAGTTGTTTGAATGCTAAGTCGAGGAGGAGCGCGAGGTGTTACAAACTGTTTGACGGCGACACCCGAAATGATGCCTAGAAGGGGAAATCGGGCACATCCTAGGCACAATTAGGCACAACGGGTTATGGGGCCCTTGAAATGCCCAATTTTCGAGGATTTGGCTTGGTGCCGGGAGGGGGGGTCGAACCCCCATGACCGCAAGGGTCGGCGGATTTTGAGTCCGCTGCGTCTGCCAGTTCCGCCATCCCGGCCGGGGTGAGGTGCATGGAAAGTATCGCACAGGCGCAGGTTATGAGGCCACTTCGGAAGAGCTCCTTGACCTGGTTAATCAGACCCAGAATTTGAACCTGTGCAAGGTTTCCCCTTACCGATCTGTGATGAGATTTTCAGCTGGGCCATGTGTTGAATCCTCCGCTGGAATAGTGCGGCAGGAGCGATGAAGAACCGTGCCTGGGATACCTAAGTCCTTTCCTCCATGCATAGGTTCGGGAAAGACATACATCCCATGCGACAATGGAGGCAATCGTGATGACTTCTGCCTCTTCTGCAGTCGTTCCCGATCCTGTCGTAATCACTCCGGAGTTGCTGGCTCAGCACAGCATTACGCCGGACGAGTACGAACGGATTCTGGCGGCATTGGGACGTGTCCCTTCCCTTACCGAACTTGGAATTTACAGCGTGATGTGGAGCGAGCATTGCTCGTATAAGTCGAGCCGTGTGCACTTGAAGCGTCTTCCCACCAAGAGCGACCGGGTCGTTCAGGGGCCCGGCGAGAATGCCGGCATCATCGACGTAGGCGATGGCTGGGCGTGCGCCTTCAAGATTGAGAGCCACAATCATCCGAGCTATATCGAGCCGCATCAAGGCGCGGCCACGGGAGTTGGCGGCATTCTGCGTGACATCTTCACGATGGGCGCGCGTCCGCTGGCAGTAATGGATTCGCTCCGTTTTGGGCCTATCCAGCCTGAGACGGGCACGGAACCGGAACTTGTCCAGAAGAATCACTCCATTGTTGAAGGCGTTGTCGACGGTATCGCCAGCTACGGCAATTGCTTTGGCATTCCGAATCTGGGCGGTGAAACGAAGTTCGAGCCGTGTTACAGTGGAAATCCTCTGGTGAACGCGTTTGCCCTCGGGCTGGTTCGCAAAGACGAGATCTTCTATGCCAAGGCGACCGGTACCGGCAATCCCGTCATATATGTAGGTGCGAAGACGGGCCGGGACGGAATCCACGGCGCCACCATGGCCAGCGAGGAGTTCAAGGAAGGGTCGGAGCAGAAGCGTCCGAATGTCCAGGTTGGCGACCCCTTCATGGAAAAACTTCTTCTCGAAGCCTGTCTCGAGGCCATGAAGACCGGCACCATCGTCGGCATTCAGGATATGGGCGCAGCGGGATTGACCTGCTCGACCTGCGAGATGGGTGCACGCGGCGGCGTAGGTCTCGATGTGGAACTCGATCTGGTGCCGCAGCGCGAGACGGGAATGACCGCCTACGAGATCATGCTCTCTGAGAGCCAGGAGCGCATGCTGCTCGTAGCTGAGAAGGGCCGCGAGGGCGAGGTTCTGAAGGTATTCGCGAAGTGGGGACTGGATGCGGTGATCGTGGGCACGGTTCAGCCTGAGCCGCGACTCAAGATCCGTCACCATGGGGAGTTGGTTGCTGATATTCCCAATCAATCTCTCACTGATGATGCCCCGCTCTATCACCGTCCTGTCGGAACGTGGAAAGCACCGGTTTCGATGGAGCCGTCGGAGCAAGCGGCGGCGGAACTCTCGAAGGATCGCGACCTCACTGCGGACTTGAAGTCTCTGCTGTCGGCGGCGAACGTGAGCTCCAAGCGCTGGGTGCATGAGCAGTATGACTCGATGGTGCAGACCAACACCGTGCTCGGGCCCGGCGGCGAAGCCGGAGTGATGCGCATCAAGGCTACAGGCGAGCCGGATCACGAGCGCGGCCTGGGCATGGCATTGGATGGCAACGGACGCTGGTGCTACCTCGATCCCAAACTCGGAGCAAAGCATGCAGTAGCCGAAGCGGCCCGCAAAGTCGCCTGTTCAGGAGCCGTTCCCGTTGCAGCGACGAACTGCCTGAATTTCGGCAATCCGGAGAAACCGGAGATCATGGCCCAACTTTCCGCGGCGATCGATGGAATCTCCGAAGCGTGCACTGCGCTGGGCACTCCTATTACGGGCGGCAACGTTTCGCTTTATAACGAGACTAAAGGCGAAGGAATTTACCCGACGCCCGTGCTTGGTATTGTCGGCATCCTCGATGACGTCACGAAGGCAGTGCCAGCTGCGTTTCAGCAAGCAGGAGACGCGGTCTTGCTGTTGTGGCCGGTACCACGAGGCGAGGAGCCAAAGCCAGACTTGAAGGTGCCGTTCGAACCAGAGCCGATGCGTTATTACCCCGTCGAGGCGCAAACAGAACCTGTTTCTGACGCCGATCCTGAGGCGCCTGAAGCGACGGCAGCGCAGAACCTTTCTGCTTTCGGCAGCTCGGAATATGCAAAGGCCGTGCTCGGAGAACTGTGGGGTACTCCTCCGCCTCTCGACCTGGAAGCAGAATCAAATCTGCAGAAGCTTCTTGTCGCATTGGCGGACCGCAAGTTGATTCGGTCAGCACGCGACATTTCTGACGGCGGCATCGCCACCGCGCTTGTACAGGCGACTTTCGACAAGGGAATCGGTGCAAAGGTCGACCAGGAGCCAGCACTGATGACGCATCCTTTGTTCGGGCTATTTGCAGAGCCGGCGTCTACAGTGCTCTTAAGCGCGGTGCATGAGAACATTTCAGACATCGAAGAGCTGGCGAACAAATTCAGCTATTTCTGCTCGCGCCTTGGAACCACAGGTGGTGGTCGGCTGGAGATTTCGGTCTACGGCGACGTGCTGATCTCTGCATCAATTGCTGAATTGCGTAGTCCCTGGGCAAAGTCACTGGAAGCTGCACTCCACAACGAGGTCACCGCGTAGATGATGAGCCGGTTGATGTACGAGGGGGTCCCCGGTGTCGCCGACACCGCGCAGGGTTCAGCGGAGCAAATGATGGAGATTCAGACTCCACCCGCTGCAGACCCTGATCCAAAGTTGCGCGAAGAGTGCGGGGTTGTCGCAATTCACGGACATCCAGACGCAGCGAAGATGGCCTATCTGGGACTTTATGCACTGCAGCATCGCGGGCAGGAGTCTGCCGGCATTGCGACAGCCGATGGGCAGCATCTTGCGAACATCAAGGGGATGGGACTGGTCTCAGAGATCTTTACCGACGATGTGCTGAACAAGCTGCCTGGTCAGATGGCGATCGGTCACACGCGTTACTCGACGACGGGAGATTCAGCACTGCTGAATGCACAGCCCATCCGTGTTGAATCGACCAAGGGACTGATAGCGATTGCGCACAATGGCAATCTTGTGAATCTGGGAACGGTGCGTTCGAAGCTCGAGCGGGACGGCGCATATTTCCAGACCACCTCGGACTCCGAGATCATCGTTCAACTCATCGCGCACTCGAAGGCTGGAACGCTGGTAGATGCCATTGCGGATTCGCTGCGACAGGTTGAGGGCGCGTTCTCTATCGTGATGATGACGCGCGACCGCATCTTCGCGGCGCGCGATCCTCGCGGTTTCCGTCCGCTCTCGATCGGGCGCATTCGCAACCAGGAAGGTCCCGACACAATCATCATTGCCTCGGAGACCTGCGCTTTCGATCTACTTCGCGCCGAGTACGAACGCGATGTTCTGCCGGGCGAGCTGGTCATGATTACCGAGGACGGCGTCACCAGCCGCCAGTATGCAAGCGGCATGCAACAATCCAGCTGCATATTCGAACATGTGTATTTTGCACGGCCCGACAGCAAGATTTACGGCCGCTGGGTGCAGGAGAGCCGGGATCAGATGGGCCGCCAGCTTTCTCGTGAATCGGGAGTTCCGGCTGACATCGTTGTGCCGGTGCCAGACTCTGGAGTTACAGCCGCGCTCGGGTATGCGGACGAAAGTGGAATCCCCTTCCGCTTCGGCCTTATCCGAAACCACTACGTGGGGCGCACGTTCATCGAACCCGAGCAACGCGTACGCGACTTCGGCGTTCGACTCAAGTTGAATCCGGTTCGCAATCTCCTCGAAGGCAAGCGGGTCATCCTGATCGATGACTCGATCATCCGGGGTACCACCAGCCGCAAGATCGTCCGCATGGTTCGCGGCGCCGGCGCAAAAGAAGTTCATTTGCGCATCAGTTGCCCGCCGACGATTTCGCCGTGTTTCTATGGCGTGGATACACCGCGGAAGCAGGAATTGATTGCGGCCAACCAGACAATCGAGGAGATTCGGCGCTTCATCGAGGCGGATACGCTGGCTTACCTATCGCTCGATGGATTGACAAAGAGCTGCGATGGAGGGCAGGGCAACGGATTTTGTGTCGCCTGCTACACCGGCAACTATCCAACGGCCTGGGTCGATGTGGATGAGATTCTACCGGCTGCTGCAAACGTCTGAGTCAGAAGATCTACGCAAGCTCGTTCGCAAGATCTGACTTCGTATTCAGAACACTGCTCCGTCTTAGGCTGCGGGTCAACAGGAACATCACCAGCGCGGCCGTGAGGGCTGGAACAATCAGCCCGCGTAGCCCAAGGTTGTAGCTGCCAGTTGCATCCTTCATGCGGCCCATCCAATAAGGCCCGATGAAGCCGCTGAACATGGTGATCGTGTTCATGGCAGCTATTCCGGCCGCAGCCGCGCGACCGGCGAGGAATTGCGTCGGAACAGCTAGAGCCGGCGCCTGCATTGCCATGAACGCAACGAAGCTTGTCCCGAGGGCAACGACGACGAGCCATCCCGGACCGCCGTAACTGGCGACGAAGTAGCCTGCGGCCATGACGCAACACGGTACGATGCAGTGCAAGGCGCGGTCGCCGGTCCGATCTGAATTGGCTCCGCCGAAAAGCATGCCCACTGCACCAAGCAATCCAATCGCTGCGATCAGCGTTCCGACCTGGCCGACGGTCCAGCCGGTGGCGGCCTGCAAAATGGCTGGAGCAGAGAAGCCATATGCATAAATACAGGTAAGAGCCGAAAAGAAAAACAGCCCGATCATCCAGACTTTGGGCGAGAGCAATGTTCGCAGAACTCCCGTTTCTGGTCCGAGATGCGCGACCGATGCATCGGCGTCAAGCTGACGTTTGAGCCAGGACTTCTCGTCGGATGTCAGCCATTCTGCCTGCCCCGGACTGTCGGGCAACATCGACAGAACGACGAAGCTGAAAAATGCCGCGGGCAGTCCTTCGACAAGGAAAAGCCATTGCCAACCGGCAAGGCCAAACGTCCCATGCAATCCCATCAACCAGCCAGCCACCGATCCCATCACCACATTGCTGAGAGGTAATGCGACATAGAAGCGGCTCACAGCGCGTGCACGCATTCTCGCCGGAAACCAGAGCGTCAGATAGTAGATGACTCCAGGGAAGAATCCCGCCTCCGAGATCCCGAGCAGCAAACGAACTCCATAAAACTCGAGCGGCGTCTTCACAAACATCATCGCCGCAGCCAGCAAGCCCCAGGTCAGCATGATGCGCGCCAGCCAGCGCCGCGGACCAAAATGTAGCAAAAGAAGATTCGATGGGACTTCGCACAGCGCGTAGCCGATGAAGAAGAGCCCTGCGCCGGTGCCGTATACCGTCGCGCTGAAGTGCAGATCGCTGTTCATCCGAAGCGAAGCGAAGCTGATGTTGATGCGATCCATGTACGCCATGCCGTATCCCACCGCGATGATGGGTAGCAGGCGTATACCCGCCTTTCGTTGGGTGCTCGCACCGACGGCGGAATCCGGGCGTGGCGATTCAGGCTCGTCGAGCGTCGTTCTCAAGATAGACATCTGGTACTTCCTTCGATGCAGTCTGCGCAGCCTGAAAACCTTGGATTGTGGCCCGAGCGGTATCGCGAATCTACCACAGTCTCTAAATAAAACGCATTCTCGGTCTTGAAGCATTTGTGATGGCGCCCGCATGATCGAAAATGGTTGTCGATGCTGAAGTCACTTTTGAGGTCCGCATGACCCGGTCGCGCTGGCTGTTCGCGACCGCGGTTTTTCTCGGCGCTTTCCTGCTCTTCCTTGTCGAACCCATCGCGGCTAAACAACTTGTTCCCGTTCTCGGCGGCTCGGCGGCCGTCTGGGTCACGTGCCTCGTCTTCTTCCAGACCGCGTTGCTATGCGCTTATTTGTTCGCGCACTGGATGGCGCGCCGCCCGCGCTGGCTGATCTACTTTGGATTGCTTGCAGCCGGACTCGCAGCTGCAATCGGTTGGTCTCTTCGAAGCCTCGCGATGGGCGGCGTGTCGAATCATCCCATACTTGCAGTCTTTGCTGTTCTGACCAGCACTATAGGGCTTCCATTTCTCGTTCTCGGAACTACCAGTCCATTGATGCAGGTGTGGTGGGCTCGCCTGCAGGGAACCGCGATTCCCTATCGATTGTTTGCTCTCTCCAATCTGGCATCGTTGCTGGCGCTTGCAAGCTATCCGACTCTGGTTGAGCCGCACCTGACTCTACGAGCACAACGCGTGGCATGGTGCTTCGGGTTTGCGATATTTGCTGTGGTCACCGGCATGCTCGCATATCGTGCGCGCTCGGCAAATGCCGCACAGACGAGATCTGAAGATACAGACGAGAGCGATGGCGCTGCGGCACCGCTCACACAAAAACTGCTCTGGGTGCTTCTGCCGATGGGCGCAGCGATGCAGCTGAGCGCCGTTACCAGCTACCTGACGGCAAACGTTGCGGCAATCCCCATGCTCTGGGTTCTGCCCCTGGGCGTGTATCTGCTGACGATCATTCTTGCGTTCGAGTACCCGCGGATCTTCCCCCGCAGCATCGTGACGCGCTTCCTGATCATCATGCTGGCGAGCCTGGGCTACGCGTTCTCGAAGCAGGATGTGGAGTGGCCACTGCGGATCAGCATCGGCTTCTTTCTCGTCGAAGCTTTGGCCTCCTGTCTTTTCTGCCACAGCGAGGCTTATCGTCTACGGCCCCGCCGCAGATCAGAAACCACGATGTTCTACCTGCTGTTCGCAGCGGGAGGTGCGCTGGGGTCATTTCTCATCGGCATCGCATTCCCGCTGGTCTTCCGTTTCAACATGGACCTGGTGATCACCTGTTGCTTCACCGCTCTGCTCGCGTTTCTTGTGACCTGGCAGGATGGCTGGAGCTCGCGGCTGCTCTGGGGCGTCGGCACGATCATCATGACGGTGCAGATGTTCTGGATTTATACCGTGAGCCTGCGCAATACGCAGGTTGCAGTCCGCAACTTCTATGGGGCTCTCCGCGTGAAGCAGAACTTCGGATACCCGGGAGCCACGCTGCGCACCCTGACCAACGGCAATGTCGAACATGGAACGCAGATCTTCGGTACCGATGCGCAGCGACACACGCCTACGACCTACTATGCCGAAGACTCCGGTGTGGGCCTGGCGATTCGGAATTGCTGCGAAGGCCGGCCACGGAAGATCGGCGTTATCGGGCTGGGAGCCGGAACCGTAGCGGCCTATGGAAGACCGGGCGATCACATTCAGTTCTACGAGATCAATCCCGCCGTCGAGCCGATTGCGCGCAACGTATTTAGATACATCCGTGATTCGGGAGCCGAAGTCTCCATCACCATTGGCGACGCGCGAACATCTCTCGCAACCGAGCCGCCACAGGGCTTCGATGTTCTGGTTGTTGACGCTTTCTCGGGCGATGCTATTCCTCTACATCTGCTGACCACTCAAGCGTTAGCTCTGTACCGCCGACACCTCGCGGCGGGAGGAATCATCGCATTTCATATCTCCAATCGGCACGTAGACCTCGAACCGCCGATCGCGCTCCTCGCCGCATCAGCAGGCATGCAGGCACGGCATATCTATAGCCTGGCGAATGAATCTCGCGGCGAATACACCTCTACCTGGATGCTGGTGACAGACAATGCCGCGTTCTTCCAGCAGCCCGAACTTGTCTCCCATGCGTTTGATCCCGAGACACTGCCCGGACTGCGGCCCTGGACCGATGATTTTTCGAGTCTTGTTCCCGTCCTGCACTGGTGATCATCTGTCTCGTTGCTCCCTCTTTCCGGGGCCAAAGTCTAGTAGCTATTAGCTGTAATTCAAGTCACAGGACGTTCCTACTCCCGCTGTGATAGCATCCGCTTCTCAAAGCTAGACGTGTGGCGGCTTCCCGATACTTGAGAATCTGCCTCGCGCCTGCCGGGGACTCTCCGCATGGACGAGGAAGACGGCAGACTGGGCCCTCGAGCCCAGCAAACCGGACGCTTTGACGTCCTCACGGACGCCTTGACGACGTCCCTGTGTTTCCCTCCTGACAACTTCCAATGGGCAGCCCGGAAGTCGAGATCCGGGTTGTCTCTTCGTGCCCTTAAAGACCTAATTCACAACGAGGTAATGCCATGAAAACGTACCAGGGAAGTGAGATCCGCAACGTAGCTGTAGTGGGGCATGCTCAGAGCGGCAAGACGTCTTTAATTGCCGGGCTGCTGCATGCCGCGAAGATGACACCTACACAAGGGCGCGTGAACGATGGCTCCGCTGTCACCGCGTATGACGAGGAAGAAATTGCCCGCGGCACAACCATGTCCAATGCCGTGGCTTTTGCCGAGTGGCAGGGTGTAAAGATCAACTTCGTTGACACTCCCGGTTTCCACATGTTCACGCACGAGGCGAAAGCCGCGCTGCTGCCGGTTGAGGCAGCCTGTGTGGTAGTCAACGCACAGAATGGCGTGGAGCCGGTAACAGAACGAGTATGGAAGTGCGCGGAAGAGGCGAATATTCCGCGGTTCGTGGTCATCAACCAGATGGATCACCCGAAGGCTGGTGGCGGGAATGGGCTGAGCGCGCTGATCGAGGACTTGCACGAGCGCTGGGGAAGAACCTGCGTTCCGGTGCAGCTGCCGATCTCCGATGCGGGTGGTTTTCACGGAGTCGTCGATCTGGTCACGATGGCGGCCTTCCATTACACGCCGAACGGCGACGGTCATGGAAAGATCACCGGAGAGATTCCCGCGAGCATGGCGCAACAGGCCAAAGAGGCGCATGAAGCGCTGGTTGAACTCGTTGCCGAAGGCAAAGACGAATTGATGGAAGAGTTCTTCGCCGAGGGCACAATCCCCGAGCAGCACCTGATCACGGCCCTTCATGAGGCCATCCGAGAAGATCGCATTTTCCCGGTCCTGTTCGCGAGCGGTGGCACGAACGTCGCGACCGATCACCTGCTCGATTTCATCAAGGTTTATGCGCCTGCGCCAACCGAGCGTCCTCCGTTGCCAGTGAAGACGGCTGCGATGCAGGCTGTTGCCGCGAGTGGCTCGGGCAGGGATGCCGCTTCCGGCGGAACGTCATTCCGCAAAGTCGAAGACTCCGAACCCGTCGCGGTTGTTGTTTACAAGACCATGAGCGATCCATTCGCGGGCCGCATCACGTTCTTCAAGGTCGTGAGCGGATGCGTGAAGAACGACGCGACGATGGAAAACTACACGCGCCGCAGCCAGGAACGCTTCTCTCACCTCAGCGTGATGCAGGGCCGTAAAGCGGTTGAGGTGGCCGAACTGCACGCAGGAGATCTTGGTGCGGTCGCGAAGCTGAAAGATACGTTGACCGGCGACACGCTGGGAGCTAAAGGCGCAGACGTTCAGGTTGAGCTCGCGGCGATGCCGGAACCTGCGATGACTTACGCCATTGAGCCCAAGACACGCGGTGACGAAGACAAGCTAGCGCCCGCAATCCACAAGCTCATGGAAGAGGATTTGCTGATTCGTTTCTATCGCGATCCGCAGACCAATGAATTCCTGATCGCGGGAGCTGGCCAGCCTCACATCGAGACCATCGTCTCGCGTCTGAAGAAGCGCTATCACGCGGAGGTGACTCTCAAAGCACCGAAGGTTCCCTATCGCGAAACCATTCGCGGCAAAGCCGATGCGCAGGGACGCCACAAGAAACAGTCCGGAGGTCACGGCCAGTTCGGCGACTGCAAGGTGCGGATGGAGCCTCTGCCTCGCGGCGGCGGTTTCGAGTTTGCCAGCGAAGTCTTCGGCGGAGCCATTCCGCGCAACTTCATCCCGGCAATTGAGAAAGGAATTGTCGAGACTGCGGCTCGCGGTTACCTCGCGGGCTATCCGGTCGTCGACTTCAAGGTCATCGTCTACGACGGCAGCTATCACGACGTGGACTCGAACGAACTTTCCTTCAAGAAAGCTGGCAGGCTCGCTTTCCGCAAAGCGATGGAACAAGCGAAGCCATGCCTGCTTGAACCCATCATGAAGATCGCTGTCGAAGCTCCGGACGAATTCGCCGGCACTTTGATGGGCGACCTCAACGGACGCCGCGGACGCGTGCAGGGCATGGAGTCCCGAGGAAGAACGACGGTGATCAACGCCGAAGTTCCGATGGCGGAGATGCTAACCTACGGCTCGCAACTTACCTCGATGACACAGGGCAAGGGCAGCTACCGGATGGAGATGGATCACTACGACGTGGTTCCGCAGCTGGTAGCCGAAAAGATCCTCGCCAATGCCAAGAAGCCGCTGGAGGAAGAAGAAGACTAGCAATTTGCTTCAGAACCCGATAGACACAAAAGAACCCGGAGCGTGCAGACGCGCCGGGTTCTCTTTTTGATCATTGTCTTGTCAGTCTCCGTTAGGCCCGTTGTGGCAGTCATAGCAGCTGATCGGATGCCCTGCCGTAAATGATTTTGTTCCGCCCTCTCCAGTATTGAAAGTGCGACTCGTTGCCACAGCCGACAGCGGCGAACCGCGGAAGTCTGCGCCGTGACAATATGCGCAAGCGGTCTTCCCGCCGTTCCCTGCAGCCTGACGATGCGCACTGATCCAACTCTGACCAACGTTGTGCAATCCGTGAGGGCCGCCACTCGATGCTGATGGCTCAGATACATGACAAACGGAGCATTCGACCAGCTTGCCTTTATAGCCCTGCAACGACACGCTGTACTGGTTATCGTTTGCTTTCAGACTTGGAAATTCGGAGTGCTGTGATCCATGGCAAGCGGAGCAGTACAGATTTCCATGTCCCGAACTGTATCGGAACAGGCTCTTGCCGGCGGCGGGCTTGTTAAGATTTGTCGCAAACGTCGAGTCGGTTGTAGTACGCCAGGCATTACTTGAATCAAAAGTCGACGGGAAACGCGATCCGCCGTTGTGACACATCTGGCAGGACGGCAGATCGAGCCAACCCTCGCGGGTCGACACACCTACTTTTGAAAGATTCCCATGACAATCGAAACAGGCCGTCTGATTCATGGCTCCGCGTTGGCACTGGGTTTGAGGGCCGGGGTGACATAAATAGCAGGAAGCGGCCGGAGTTGTTGCATTGTCGAGAGTCACTCCCGAGGAAGGATTCACGACATTACTGTGAAGAGCGTGCATGTCCGTTGTAAATGGATTGATACCTGTCAATCCACTCGCGCCCAGCGCATTGCTCGCATGGCAGGCTGCGCACAAAATCGGAGTGCCGGATTTGGCAGTCTGGTAAAGGCTCGCCTGGTAGATGTACCCCTTGGTTTTTAGTTCGGCTAAGTAAGCGGAGATATTCCAGCGATCATCGTGCTTCTTAAGCGTGTTCAGTTTGACGTCTCTTGCCGGATCCGGATCGTTCTCCCAGCCCGCGGATGGTTGAGCAACCACATTGCTGCCGGAAGCGTGACATGTCGAACAGCTCATCTCGTCGCTCACGGCAAGTACCGCAGTACTGGTGGCAAGCACGCTCCCAGCGCCGTCTTTGGCGACAACCTTGACCATTGGATACGGATTCCATTTGCCGGCATCATCGGTAGGAATGGTTGGAATTCCGATCGCCTCCCAGTAGCCAAGAGATTTGTTGTAAGTCATCGCATGAGGCGTGGTGCTCTGCACGGGCGTTCCGGTTAGTCCGAGGTCCGGCGAGATAGTGCTACCGAACAGCGCCTGAACATGACTCCAGAAATTGGTCTTCCCCGAACTTGAGGTGTTGATCGACCCTGTGCTGTCAGCTACGGCTTCGTACGTAACTGTCACTCCAGCCGTGACCAAGGTGGGCGGATCACCTCGCTTGAGGATCTGTGCATGAAGGGTGTTATAGGGAGGGAGAACAGCAAAGACAGAGTAGTCCTTGCCATCGATGCAATGCATTCCCAACTCGCTCCAGGCGGTTACCACATAAGACCCTGTTTGTGCAGGAGGCGGATTCGGAGGATTTACGGGTGTGTCGCTCCCGCCTCCGCCGCAACCAGACAGGAATAACTGAAGGCCCAACAGAAAAAAGAGAACGATATGCCGCATGACTCCACCACCTTCGGTTGAGGTCGGCCGAATACAGCAGAGCAAGTCGGAGCGAAGATCGGAGATTCGGCTGGAGCGCTTGTTTGAGAAGCCTCATTCAAAGTGAAGAACGAAACCGGAGCAGACCGTCAGTGATCGCAGGCACAGGCGATTTCACTGGAAATCGTGGTTGATTTCGGGTTATAGTCTGAAGACCCACCGGTCCCGCCGGCATATGGAGGAAACAGTGTTTCAGCCCGTCACCGTCATCGTCCGACTTCGACCTATTCGCTGAACATTGCCTCGGGTTTTCCCTACTTCATGACCCCGAGGTCACTTCAGACCAGGGTGATTCTGCAAAACAAGTTTTGATCGCAGCTTGACCCATAGCTATTGGCGCGCGCGTTTCTTTTGTCTGCGCCGACGTGGAGATCTGTATGTCTGTACTTGAATGGTTGATACCGCCGCCTCCGACGGAAGGTGAGCGGGGCTTCTGGTCTTCGGTGCGCGAAGCCTTGAAAGGCTCGCACCAGGACTTCACATCTGGAAATCTGAATCGCGCCATTTTGCTGCTGGCCATCCCCATGGTCCTCGAGATGGTGCTGGAGTCGCTGTTTGCCGTAACCGATGTCTTCTGGGTTGGCAGGCTTGGCGCAAATGCTGTTGCGACGGTGGGCATCACGGAATCGATGCTGGCGCTGGTGTTTGCCATCGGCCTTGGTGTCGCGATGTCGACCACGGCTATGGTTGCGCGGCGCATCGGCGAGAAGGACCCAGAGGACGCAGCGATAGCGGGCGTTCAGGCGATCATGCTTGGACTGGTGATCTCGCTCGGGATCGGCATTCCTGCAGGGATTTTCGCGCCGGAATTGCTGAGAGCGATGGGCGCGTCGCCGGAGATCGTTGCGACCGGATCAGGGTATGCAAGGGTTGCGCTGGGTGGTTGCGGCGCGATCATCATGCTCTTTCTGAACAATGCGATCTTTCGGGGTGCGGGCGATGCGGCAATCGCAATGCGTTTGCTGTGGGTGTCGAACATCATCAACCTGGTGCTCGATCCATGCCTCATCTTTGGGATCGGACCGTTTCCGCGAATGGGCGTGACTGGCGCGGCGATCGCAACTCTCACTGGGCGGTCCATTGGAGTTCTGTACCAGTTCTATCGCCTGCTCAAGGGGACAGAGAGGATCCATGTACTGGGCCGTCATGTTCGCATGCATTTCGATGTGATGGCGCGTCTGCTGCGTGTCTCCCTGACAGGCATGCTGCAATTCGCAATTGCAAACGCGAGCTGGATCGCGCTGGTGCGGATCATCAACCTTTTCGGAGCGGCCGCTGTGGCGGGATATACGGTTGCCATCCGGATCGTGATCTTCTTCATCCTGCCGGCATGGGGGTTGAGTAATGCTGCGGCAACACTCGTCGGGCAGAACCTGGGCGCGAAGAAACCTGACCGTGCAGCGAAAGCTGTTTGGCAGACCGGTTTCTACAACATGGTCTTCCTTGGTGTGATCGGCATCTTCTTCATCGTGTTTGCTACGCCGACGATACGGCTGTTTGTGAACGACCCTGCAGTGGTGCCGCTCGCGGCGACCGCGCTGCGCATCTTCAGTTGCGGGAACGTGGGATACGCCTATGGCATGGTCATGCTGCAGGCTTTCAACGGCGCCGGCGATACGATGACCCCGACGATTGTGAACTTCTTCGGCTTCTGGGTGCTGGAATTACCGTTGGCGTGGCTGCTGGCGGTGAAGGGGAATCTGCACAGCGAAGGAGTATTTCTGTCCATCGTTGTGGCCCAGTGCAGCGTCGCGGCGGCGGGAATTGTGCTGTTTCGTCGTGGAAGGTGGGCGCGACAGAGTATCTGAAGCCGGGGAGGCGTTTAATACGCCAGCTTCAGCAAAACTGACCGGAATCTGGTGCAAGGGCGCGGGCTATTGCACCGGATTCCGGTATTTTCGGGCGTATTTGGGAATCCTTCCCTGCCCTCGGACATCTGAGAAAAGTCAATAGAAATTGCGCAGGGGTGCTTAAAAGCTGGTGTCTGAGAGGTGTCCAAAGAATTTTGGACACTTAGAAAATTTCTAATCGCCGCTCAGGGTGCGGCGTTGTCCAAATTGCTTGGACACCCAGAGGTTACCATAATTCGGTCGTGACGATGCGCACGATTGAACGGTGTCGGATCGCGACACATTGCGACATCGTTTGGATAACTAGGGTCAATACTTCTCGGGGCCGCGCGAAGCGCGGCCCCTGCTTTTGCTTTTGCGTCTTATGGAGCCTGCCCCCGGATTGTTGGAGAAGCGCACATGAGTCAAGGCTTCGTCGTGTGAACCCGCAGGGCTTGGCCTTGACGCGTGTGCGAGCATCGAGAGCGGCGCGGGCAGGCTCCTATAGGTTTTTGCTTTTGCTTCTGCCCGGGGGCACCGCGCGCGCTTTTGTTCTTGCGCGCGGCGATGCGGGGGCGGCGGGAGCGCGACGGATGGAGCGCAGCGACGAGCAGAGCGAGGAGCGGCCCGCCGGGGCCGCAGCGCCCCGGGCCGGGAG
>JAFDVQ010000001.1 GCA_018268915.1 Acidobacteriota bacterium | reverse complement strand
CTGACCACTGATCACTGAACACAAGGAGAAACCCATGGCGCCTCGATGCTACCAATCCCTCGATAACGGACAACGCTGCAACTCACCCGCAATCCACGGCTCTCGCTTCTGCCGTCATCACGACCAGCAACGCACCTCCAAACCCGCAAAAGAAAGCTCCGCCGAGATGGAACCCCTCGCTCTCCCTCCCCTCATCGACAAGCCGTCGATCCTGGCCGCCATCAACGTCGTCGTCCACGCCCTGGCCGAGGGCCGCATCAAGCGCTCTGTTGCCGAAACGCTCATGTCCGCCATAAGGCTCGCCAATCGCCTCATCACCGAAATCGCCGAAGCAGGCCTCTCCCATCTCCTGACCATCGACAACCTCGAGCACACTCCCGTGGCTCTCGCTGCCTCCGGCAATCAGCACCACCACCCGAGCCAATCAAGCGCCTTCAACCCCGCGCACTCATCGCTACTCCATTCCCACCCGGCATCGCTCGACGAAGATCCAGCCACCGCCCGCATCGTTCGCGAACTGATAGCCCAGAGCCACGAATTTCAGCGAACCCAACAAGCCAGCGGCCAGTAGACATCTTGAAGAGCGGTCACAAAACCGCTGTATAACTTCCGCCCCATGTATTAACTACAAAAAACAGGGAAAAATCCAAAACTAACACCTCTCCCGTAAGGGAGATCCGAAAATAGCCCAGGGTGAAACCCTGGGAAAGAGACCTGGAAACTCTGCGCGCCCCGGAGGGCCGCCTGAACCGCCCTAAAAGACTCAATCCATCCGCGAACAAACATTCATCACCACAAACCAGCCCCGATCCCTGCCCAAATTCACGCGGCGTACTACTCACTACCTACTACTTACTGTTCCTTTGTTCCCTTGTTCCCTCGGTCCCTGATTTCCTCCGCCCATGCCCTCCGTTTAGGATGGGACTGAACCCATGGCTGAAAATCGAATCCTCTCCCCTGCCCTTCTTCTTCATATTTCCAATCTTCTGAACATTCCTATACGCGGCATCACTTCCGTCATCGAACTGCTCGATGATGGCGGCACCGTTCCGTTCATCGCGCGGTACCGCAAGGAAGCGACCGGCAATCTCGACGAGGTGCAGATACGCGCAATCGAAGAGAAGCTCGCCTACTTCCGCGAGCTCGAAGACCGGCGCGAGAGCATCCTCGCCTCGATCGTGGAACAGGGCAAGCTGACCGACGAGCTCAAGGCGCGCATTGAAGCAACGCTCGACAGGAACGAACTCGAAGATCTCTACCTCCCGTACAAACCAAAGCGCCGGACAAAAGCCACAATCGCGCGCGAGAAAGGCCTCGAGCCTCTCGCGGCGTACCTGTGGGCACAGAAGCCTGCAGACGAGTCGCTCGCGGTGCTTGCGCCGAAATTCGTGAACGAAGAACTTGGCGTTGCGAATGTGGACGAGGCGCTCGAAGGCGCGCGCCACATTGTGGCCGAGTGGGTCAGCGAAGATGCCGACCTGCGCAAAGCGCTGCGAAATCTCGTCTTCGACGAAGGCGTGGTGATCAGCCGAAAGGCGACCGACGCGGTGGATGAGCGCGAGAAGTTCAAAATGTACTACGAGTACAAGGAGCCGGTGAAGACGATTCCCTCGCATCGGATGCTGGCGATCCGGCGAGGCGAAACGGAGAAGGTTCTCTACTTCCTGATCGAGACAGAGCAGGAGCGGGCGCTGGCATTGATGCGCAGGCACGTGCTGCGGGCCCAGGGAGACTGGACGTCTCAGCTTGAGCTGGCAATTGATGACGCGTGGAAGCGCCTGCTGAATTCGTCGATACAGACAGAGATCCGTATCGAGTTGAAGCGTCGCTCGGACACTGAGGCCATCCAGGTCTTCCGCGACAACCTGCACAACCTCCTGCTTGCAGCCCCTGCCGGATCGATCTCAGTACTCGGCATCGACCCCGGCCTGCGCACCGGATGCAAGCTCGCTGTTGTAGACCAGACAGGCAAGCTGCTCGCGCACGATGTGCTGTACCTGCACACGTCGAAGCACGGCAATGCCGAGGCCATGCCGAAGCTGGAGGCGCTGCTCCGGAAACATACTGTGCGAGCCATCGCGATTGGCAACGGCACCGCCTCTCGCGAAACGGACGCGTTTGTCCGCGAGTTCCTCCGCGAGAAAGGCATCCAGGAGATCTTCTCAGTAACCGTAAGCGAGGCCGGAGCCAGCGTCTATTCCGCATCCGACATCGCCCGGCAGGAGTTCCCCGATCTCGACCTGACCGTCCGTGGCGCGATCTCGATCGCTCGCCGCCTGCAGGATCCGCTCTCGGAACTTGTCAAGGTCGATCCCAAGTCGATCGGCGTGGGGCAATACCAGCATGACGTAGACCAGCGGCAACTGGCCGATTCGCTGGAGAAGACGGTCGAGAGCTGCGTGAACCGAGTCGGCGTCGACCTGAATACTTCTTCATGGACACTGCTGCGCTACGTCTCGGGCATCACGGAACGCACAGCAATGAATATCGTGACCTACCGGAACGAGCATGGAACCTTTCGCTCCCGGACGCAGGTGCGGGACGTGCCGGGCATCGGGGCAAAGACGTTTGAGCAGGCGGCCGGATTCCTCCGCATTCGCAACGGTGACAACCCGCTCGATATGACCGCGGTGCATCCGGAATCATATGCAGTGGTCGAGCAGATCGCGGCGGCTGCGGGCACGAGCATCGCGGATCTAATCCGTCAGCCGGAGCTGGTGGAGAAGGTGGACCGCAAGGGCGTTTCGGCGGGACAGTACACCCTGGATGACATTCTGGCGGAGCTGAAGAGGCCGGGCCGCGATCCGCGCGAGACGTTCGTCGCGCCCCAGTTCCGCGAGGAGGTTCGCGAGATTGCAGACGTGCAAGTCGGAATGACACTCGAAGGCGTGGTAACGAACGTGACGAAGTTCGGCGCCTTTGTCGATATCGGCGTCCATCAGGACGGACTGGTGCACATCAGCGAACTCTCTAACAAGTTCATCAAAGACCCGGCAGAGGCGGTGAAGACGGGCCAGATCGTCAAGGTGAAGGTGCTGAGCGTCGATGCAAAGGCGATGCGGATCGGGTTGTCGATGAAGGCTCTGATGGGGCCCACACCTGCAACGAGACCACAGGCGAAGAAGGCAGCCCCTCCGCCCACGGCAAGCCTTCAGGATAAGCTCGCGGCACTTTCAGCGAAGTGGGGTAGCAAGTAGCGATCATTGCGAAAGGAAAACAGTAAAGGCCGCCCGAGAGCGGCCTTATTGCTGAAGACTGATAGCTGGCGGCTGAGAGCTGGCCTTACCAGCGGCCCCAGGCGCGGGTCCAGTAGTCGGAGAGGGTCATGCCCACGAGGACGAGGAAAGTGAAGAGCCCGGCGCCGACGGTGAGTTTGGTGAGCTTTGTCGAGTACTTCACGTGCATGAAGAACAGCACGACGAGGATCATCTTGGTCGCCGCGATAGCAAGAGCGATCACGGGGTTCAGTGGACCGAGATCGATGTAGGAGGCTCCCACCGTGGCGGCCGTGAACACAAGCAGCGTAAGCAGAATCGTGATGTAGATCCTCGGCGGAACTACGTGGTGATGGTGCTCGTGCTCTTCAATCGATTCGAAGTCTTTGTCGTGAGGTGCGCTCATGATGGTGTCCTTGTCAGTGCCTGCTGATGAGGTAGAGCAACGGGAACAGGTAAATCCAGATGATGTCGACGAAGTGCCAATACAGGCCGAAGTTCTCGACGAAAGTCACGTGGCCCGTGGTGTAGGCATCGGCTCGGGCCCGGAAGATCATGAACCCGAGGATGGCGATACCAATGATCATGTGCAGCGCGTGCATGCCGGTCATCGCGAAGTAGAGGAAGAAGTAAATTTCGGTGTGCCGGGCCATGTCGTACGGCAACGGCTTGTCTTCGGGGTTCTTCGCGTGGACTTCAGGGTCGGACGACGGATTGAGGAACGATTGGATGCTGTAATGGAAACCGGGAACGTGGTTCTTCTCGATCTTTTCCTTATACTCAATGGTCTTGATGCCGAGAAAGGCGAGCCCAAGGATGAAGGTGAGCACAAGAAAGAAGACGAGCGCGCCCTTTTTCTTCATCTCGGCGGACCAGACACCCATGGCCATGGTGAAAGACGAGATGATGAGCACGGCGGTGTTGGCGGTGCCCCACCTGATATCGAGCTGATGCGATGCCTCAACGAACGCCGGGTAATACCAGTTGCGATAGATGAGATAGGCGGTAAAGAGTCCGCCGAAGAACATGACTTCGGTGAGCAGGAAGAGCCACATAGCAAAGTTGGTGGCGTCGCTCTGCTGCGCGTAGGTCTCGAAATGGTGGCGCTGATAGGGGAGGTGCTCGTGGTGAGCGCCTTCGGCCGCGCCGTGAACAACTACCTGGCTATCCGACACTGGCTACGTTCTCCTTCTGGCCTTCGAGCCATTCGTAGTCGTACGCTTCGTGATCCATGATGGGGATCGAGGGGAAGTTTTCCGTGAGAGGCGGAGACTGGATTTGCCACTCGAGGCCGGTCGCCCGCCATGGATTATCTCCTGCGATTTCGCCGTACTTGAGCGACCAGGTGAGGTAGAGGATCGGTAGCAGATAACCGACGCCGAGGATGGTCGCGCCCGCGGTGGAGAAGACGTTGAGCACCTGGAACTCCGGCGGGTAGGTCGCGTAGCGTCGCGGCATGCCGAGGGTTCCGAGGATGAACTGCGGGAAGAAGGTGAAGTTGAATCCGATGAAGGTGACCAGCGCGGCGAGCTGCGAGATCTTCTCCGGATACATGCGGCCGGTCATCTTGGGCCACCAGAAGTGGACGCCTGCGAGGAAGGCCATTAACATGCCGCCGACCATGACGAAGTGGAAGTGGGCGACGATGAAGTAGGTTTCGGTCAGGTGGATATCAGTTCCCGACGATGCCAGGAAGACGCCAGTGAGTCCGCCGATGGTGAAGAGCCCCATGAAGCCGAAGGAGTAAAGCATCGGCGTTTCGAAGGTGATGGAACCCTTGTAGAGAGTGAAAGCCCAGTTGAAGATCTTGATGGCGGAGGGCACCGCGACGAGCATGGTGAGGAGCGAGAACACCAGCATGGAGTAGTTGGATATACCCATGATGAACATGTGGTGCGCCCAGACGAAGAACCCGAAGACGGCGATGGCAACCGAAGAGAACGCGACGGCTGTGTATCCGAAGACGCGCTTGCGGCTGAAGGTGGAGACCGTTTCGGAAATGACGCCCATGCCGGGCAGAATCATGATGTACACGGCAGGGTGGGAGTAGAACCAGAAGAGGTGCTGGAAGAGGAGCGGGTCTCCACCTTTAGCAGGGTCGAATACGCCGATGCCCGCGGTGCGCTCGAGTACGACGAGAACGAGCGTGATGGCGAGAACGGGTGTGCCAAGGACCATGAGAATGCTGGCTGCGTAGTTGGACCAGACGAAGAGCGGCAGACGGAACCATGTCATGCCGGGGCAGCGCATCTTGTGAATGGTGACGATGAAGTTGAGGCCGGTGAAGATGGAGCTGAATCCAGCGATAAAGATAGCGAGGCCGGTTGTTATGACGTTGGTATTCAGATAGTGCGTGGAGAGCGGAGTAGTGAATGTCCAGCCAGTGTCGACGCCGCCGGTGGCCATGGCGTAGAGGCCGAGCATGCCGGCCGCCATGTAGAGGTACCAGCTGAGCAGGTTGATCTTCGGCAGCGCCAGATCTTTGGCGCCGATCATGATCGGGATGAGGAAGTTTCCGATGGTTGCCGGCACAGATGGCACCAGGAAGAAGAAGATCATGATGATGCCGTGCATGCTGAACACCTTGTTATAGGTGTCAGTGGCCATGAGATCGGATTGCGGGGTGAGCAACTCAAGGCGAATAAGACCGGCCAGCGCTCCTCCGATGAAGAAGAAGAACGTGATCGAGACCAGATACAGCATTGCGATCCGCTTGTGGTCACCGGTCAGCAGCCAGCTCAGCAGACCCTTTTCCTTCGACATGAAATTCATGCGAGGAATGCGGGCCGTGGACTGATCGGGAAGACTGACGATAGTTGCAGCACTCATTGGTTCACCATCCCCTGCCCAGCGGGCTTTTGTCCGGCGGGCGTTGCCTTACCGCCTTCGCTTTCGGGCAGCAGAGTCGTGGTAGTGGTCGTCTGCTGGATGCGGTAATCAGAGTTGAGTTGCTTGATGTATTCGACAAGAGCGATCACGCCATCTTCACTGATCTGGCCTTGGTAGGTGGGCATGATCGGAGCGTATCCCTGCGTGACGTGCTGTGAGGGATTGAGAATTGCGTCGCGGATGAAACCTTCATCTGCTAGCTGTGCCTGACCGTTGGCGAGCGTGAGCTTGGATCCGTAGACGTTGGCGAGGTTCGGGCCGCGGGCGTCAGGCCGCGCGTTGTGGCAAGCCGAGCAGCTGAGGCTGGAGAAGAGACGTTCCCCGTTTTGCGCGAGAGAGGAGCCGCTGGTCGAGCCAGCGAGCCAGCGCTTGTACTCGTCAGGGGTAAGGACCACGATGTCGCCGATCATGTGCGAGTGGTCGGTGCCGCAGTATTGCGTACAGAAGAGGTGATAGGTTCCGGGGGTGGTGGCTTCAAACCAGACAGTGGTGTAACGGCCCGGGATCGCTTCGCGCTTCACGCGAAATGCCGGAATCGAGAAGCTATGGAAGACGTCTTGCGAGATCAGCGTGAGTTGGACGGCACGTCCCATAGGAACGTGAAGCGAATTGATTTCGTGCTGGCCGCCTGGGTGTTCTGCCTTCCACATCCACTGCTTGCCGACAACATAGATGTTCATGGCGTTAGCGGGTGGAGTGTAGACGCGGAAGTAAATCAGCGCGCCCCAGACAAACATGATGAGGAAGAGGCCAAGCGGGATGATAGTCCACGTTGCCTCCAGCATCGTGGAGCCTTCGATCTGCACCGGAATCGGATGCTTCTTCTGTCGGTACATGATGGAAAACGCGGTAACAAGCAGAATGACGATCGTCAGACCGATCAGGCTGACCAGCACCATGAAGAAGTACAGCGCGTCCATCTGAGGCGCGATCTTCGACGCCTGGGGCGGATAGAGCGAGAAATTCGTCAACCACTTGACGAGGAATTGCCAGAGTACTGGACTTATGTGCGACATTCCGTTATCCGTTCACCTTTGTTCCTGAAGCAAGTTTCTCGTGTGCCGCGCGGTAATCGCGTCGGAACATGATCCACATGAACCCGCCCAACATCACCAGCGTTACAGCGCCGCCGAGTTGAACGACGCGAGCAATGATCAGCGAGTGCTTGTTGGCTTGGGGATCGTAGTGGTAGCAGTACGTGAGAATGTTGTCGACCGGCGAACCGATTTTGTTGCCGGAGGCCTCAACAAGGCCGATGCGAATGTCTTTCGGCGAATACTCCACGCCCATGTAGTACTGAGCGAGCTTGCCCTCTGGGGTCACGAGCTGGATGGAGCTGGCATGCGCGTATTGCGTGAGCTTGCCGTCTGGACCGGGAATCTTGACGTAGCTGAAGCCGACAGTCTTCGTGAGGGCATCGATGTTCTGCTGCGTGCCGGTCATGAAATGCCAGCCTGCGGCAGTCTCGGGATGACCATAACGCCTGACGTAGCTGCGCTTCTTGGCGGCGGCGAGGTCAGTGCCCTCGCTGGGGTCGATGCTGATTACGATAACGCTGAAGTCTTTTCCAGGGACGAGGCTGACCATCTGCAGGGCGCTGCTCAATCCGTTCAGCTCCTCAGAGCACAACATGGGGCACTGATAGTAGACGAGAGCGAGAATTGCGGGCTTCCTGCCGAAGTAGCTGCCAAGCTGAACCAGCTTGCCCATGTCGTCAGTGAAGGTGAGGTCAAGCGGGATCTGCTGGTTGAGGTGCTGGGCGATTCCGACCCCATTCAGGATGTTGGGCTTCTCGTTGGTATTGCCGACCTGCTTTTCGTCGTAGCGGGAAACTTGCGCGAAAGATGATGTCAGCGCGGCGAAGGACAACAGAGCGGCGGCAGCGAGGCGGGCCGTCCATCTCAATCTCTCCGTGCTGTTGATGCTGTACATACTGCTAGACCTTCTGCGGTTAGTTGCCGCGTCATTGATGGCTTATCTTCACTACTCGGGTTTCGTTTCCTGAACTCTGTTGCCTGTGCCGTTTCCTTCGCCCTGATGGGTATCCAGCTCTTCAGCTTTTTGTGCCGCGGCGAGGTCCTGTTCAAATCCGGTGCGCGCAAATCCGCTGGTAAGCGGGGCGGTCACCGTGGGTTTTTGGTCTCCGGCGAGCAACGGCGCTTCCTGCGCTGCCGGAGCGACGGGAAGGCCCTTCTGCGCGACGATTTGCATGGCGCGCTCGATAGGAATTCTTACTTTGCCTTGCGATCTGTCGACCCAGCTGTAATTGTCGAGGAGCAGGTCTTCGCGCGCGTGAAGATCGGCGACATCTACGTTGCCATCATCGGTCTGAACGCGTGGAGTCGGGAACCTCTTCGTCATCTCCGCAACCTTGTTTTGGAGATCGGGGCTGGTGGGCAGGTTGCCGAGCGTGCGGATCTTCGCATCTGCATCTGTGGTCCACTTGGTGTTTGGACCGTCTTCCCGGTTCAGCTCTGCATTGATCAGCTTGCCGATTCCGTAGGTCACCACTCCGCACACCGCCACGAAGATGGCGAGTGACGTGAGGAAGACGACGATGCCCGTGACCTTGACGTCAGACTGCTCGTAGCCGGCCGAGGCATCGATGTCCTTGGGGCCGTGCGAACCAAGCACCTTGTTCTCGTCGGGTTCGTTGTGATCAAGCGTGGACATGTTCGGGCTCCAGAATCTCTACGACGTGCGGATCGTTGGTCTGCACCAGCGGGCGGGCCTTGAGGTTGTGGCTGTAATAGGCAACCCAGAGAGAAGCCATGGCCACAGGAAGCGCGATGTACTCGAGGATTCCCCAGCTGAAGTGCAGGTTGCGCGCCGCGTCTTTGAAGTTGGGCTCGATGAGCCAGAAAAGGTCGAATGCCTTGGCGAAGATCATCCACTGGCAGACGCGGATCATACGCTTCTTGTCGCGCTTAATATCGCGCGAAAGCAGCAACGAGAACGGGATGACCCAGTGGAAAATAAAGTCCAGGGTGATGATGATGCCCCAGTGCCCACGAATGCGATCGAGATACCAGTTGATCTCTTCAGGCAGGTTGCCGGACCAGATGATGAGGAACTGGCCGAAGGCGAGATAGATGTTGAGCATGACGAAGGCGAAGGTGAACTTGCCCAGGTCGTGCTGCTCGGTGGTGCGCAAAACCGTGCGGAAGGGCTCAGCCTTGGAGAGGCTGATCGAGGTCATGATGGAAAGCGCCAGAACCGAGTACCCTTCCCCGACCAGGAAGAGCAGACCGTACACCGACGAGAACCAGGTCACGTCCATCGACATGACCCAGTAGAGAACGGCAGCAGTCATGGTCAGCGAATAGACCACGATGCCGGGGCCGCTGATGTTTTCCAGTTTCTTGATCCAGTAGGGCGTGGTGTCAAGCGACTGACGATCGCGTTGAAGCCCGAGAGACCTGAGACGCCAGGTGTATAGACCCCAGATCGCGAAGCAGAGCAGCATCACGATGAAGTAGGTGGTGGGGTTCAGCATTGGGCGCTTGAAGTCGAGACAGTGAGCCTGGGCTTCGCTGATGAGGCCGTTCTTCAATGCTTCGGCAGTCGCAGCCACGCTGGTGTACATCGCCCACTGGTAGAGGTGCTTGATGAAGAGCAGCGACACAGCCCAGTAAGCGAATACAACCCACAATCCCTTTGCAGCCGCTTCGAGCGGACGCCGCAGGAGCAGTCCCCACTTGCCTCCGGAGCAGTACTGCACCATCAGCAGCGCGAGACCGCCGACGGACCAGCCCATGGTGAATGTGAGGCCGAGCATCCAGGCGCGCATGAAGTGTTCCCAGCCGAGGTGATCCTGGGATTGTCCAAGAAGAGCGAGAATCACGGCGACAACCCCAGCGACCGCGGCAACGATGATTGCGCGTGACCGCCAGCCGTCGACAAACGCGGGAGCGCTGAGGTCTGACGGCAGCGCTTTCGCGTGTGATGAACCGTGTGTGTCGTGAGCCATTGAACTCAATCCTTACTTCGCGGCCGCGGGAGCCGTCTTGGTTGCTGGAATAACGATCTTTGGAGGATTTGCATTGGCCGGAGCGTTGCCGGGATTGCCTTCCGAATTGACATGCGGCAGAGCTTGCACCGCAGTCGATGCGGGCAACGACCAGGGTTGTGCGTAGTCGGCGTGACCGGCTTCGGCGGCCAGATCTTTCAGGTCGCGAACCTGTGCGCCGGAGGGTACATCGGCCTGTGTTGCTGCCTGGCTGAGCTGAAGGGCGCGGATGTAGGCTGCGACTGCCCAGCGATCTTCCGGCGTCAATTGCTCAGCGTAGTCGGGCATGGCTCCGTAGCCGTGCGTCATCACATAGAAGTAGTGTGAGATGGGCTGCGAGCGGCGAACCTGATCGTTGAGGTTGGCAGCAGGCTTGTAGCCGCGCTGCACGATTTCTCCGAGGCCGTTGCCGACCCGCGAGTGGCATGGAGTGCAGTAGACGTTGAAGCGCTCCTGCCCGCGCTCGAGGACTTCCATGGTCGCTGGGAACGGGAGCTGATCTTTCTCTTCGCGATAACCGCTCGCGCCCTGCACGACGCCGGTGTAGAAGTAGGTGTCTGACTGAAGCTGTCCGCGAGCGACGGTGTTAACGATCTGCGGACGCGCGCCGCGATGGTCGGCGAAGAAATCGGAGCCGCGCTGCGGAATCATCTTGGGCTGGTTGTGCATGTCCTGACGGCAGCCGGACATGACGAGGATGGCGGCCATGGCGGTGAGGAGACCGAAGCGACCTTGTATCCCACGTCTCAGAAGCGAGACGTGGGGCACCCGAGTTCCGTTGTTGATGTGAAGGTGTTGCATTAGTAGTCCACCTCCACCACGGAAGTGGGGCTGAGGGTCTCGAGGTAACGCCTGGATTCGACAAGGTCGAATTTTGGATCGAGCGCCTCGAGGCAAAGGAAGAATTTATCGGTGGTTGCTCCATCGCGGAAGTTGGGCGCGTTGAAGAGCGGGTGGTAGAGCTGGGGAAGGCCGTTGAGGGCGAGCATTCCGAAAGCAGCAGAAAGGCCGGCCCATAGAATCGTCCACTCGTAGGCAGGGACGACGAAGGCAGGCCACGAGTAGAGAGGGCGGCCACCGATGTTAACTGGGTAGGCGATCACCGAGATCCACGTCTCCATGGAGAACATGGCCGCGAGGCCCATAAGACCGCCAATGAGGGTAATGAGCGGGACTCGATTGCGATGGAAACCGATGGCTTCGGCCGCTTCTTCGACGGGATAAGGCGTGTAGCAATCCAGGCGACGCCATCCGTCCTGGCGCGCCTGGGTAGCAGCGCGGACGAGATCGCTTGGATTATCGAATTCGGCCAGGAGGCCGTAGGTTCCTTCACGAGAAGGCATCTTTAATCAGCTCCGGCTGCCGCTTTCGGCTTGATTTTGGCCGAGGGCAGAATCATGCGGATTTCGTTCATCGGGATCATGGGAAGGAAGCGGACGAACAAGAGGAACAGCGTCGTGAATAAGCCGAGCGTTCCGATGAAGGTCATGTAATCCCACTTGGTTGCGCGATAGGTGCCCCACGAGGAGGGCAGGAAGTCACGATAGAGACTGGTTACAACGATAACGAAGCGCTCAAACCACATGCCCGTGTTGACCACGATGGAGATGAAAAACATGTAGCTGAGCGAAGTGCGCAGTTTACGCGACCACAAGGTTGTCAACGGAATGACGAGGTTGGAGGCGATCAGCACCCAGTAGGACCATCCCATTGGACCGAAGGCGCGGTTCCAGAACATGAAGGCTTCCCAGTGCGAAGCGGAGTACCAGGCCATGAAGGCTTCCATGCCATAGCCGTAGGCGACGATGAAGCCGGTGGCGAGCATGACCTTGCCCATGTTGTCAATGTGGCGCTCTGTGACCATCGACTCGAGGTGGTAGAACTTGCGCAGCGGAATGGCGAGCGTAAGCACCATGGCGAATCCGGAATAGATGGCGCCAGCAACGAAGTAGGGTGGAAAGATGGTGGTATGCCAGCCGGGAAGGACCGCGACTGCGAAGTCAAAGCTGATGACGGTGTGCACAGAAAGCACAAGGGGCGTTGCCAGCCCGGCGAGAAGAAGCGAGGCCGTCTCGTAACGCATCCAGTGACGGACAGAACCACGCCAGCCCCAGGAAAAGATTCCGTAGAAGTACTGAGCGAACTTGCTGTCGGCGCGATCGCGGAAGGTTCCGAAGTCGGGGATCATGCCGATGTACCAGAACACGACCGAGATGGTTGCGTAGGTCGAGACCGCGAAGACGTCCCAGAGAAGCGGCGACCGGTATTGTGGCCAGACGTTCATCGTGAGCGGAAGCGGGAAGAGCCAGTATCCAAGCCACGGACGGCCAACATGGATGAGCGGGAACATGCCGGCGCAAACCACGGCGAAAATGGTCATGGCTTCTGCGAAGCGGCTGATCGAGTTGCGCCACGTCTGTTTGAAGAGAAGAAGGATGGCGGAGATCAGCGTTCCAGCGTGACCGATACCGATCCACCAGACGAAGTTGATAATGGCGAATCCCCACGCAACTGGCTGCGTAATCGCCCAGATGCCTACGCCTTTGAGAAATAGCCAGGTGACAGCTACGAGCAGCACGGTAGCGCCCGCACCTGCGATACCGAACAGGGCCAACCAGCCCAGCGGCGTGTGCGGAGTGAGCACAATGCGCGAGATCTTTTCCGTTACCGACTTGAAGGTCTCACCCTGTCCTACAACGCGGAATTCTCCGGTTGCGGGATCGATGCCAGGATCGCCTTTTCTGATTTCACCAGTCGCCATCGTGACTTCAACCCTTTTCCGGCGTGTGTTCCACCGGGCGCTGTTCGAGTTCAGGATTAAAATTCAAAACTTCTGCTAGGTAGCGAGTGCGGGGGCGCGTGTTCTGATCGGCGAGAACCTGATACATGCGCTTGTCTTCGTTGAGCTTTGCTACCTTGCTGTTCTTGTCGTTGAGATTGCCGAAGGTGATGACCGAGGCCGGGCATGCCTGCTGGCAGGCGGTGACCACTTCGCCATCGCGGATTTCGCGATTTTCCTTGTCGGCTTCGATTCTTGCGGCGGTAATGCGCTGCACGCAGTAGCTGCACTTCTCCATAACACCGCGCGAACGAACCGAAACATCCGGGTTGCGCATGAGCTTGAGACTGTCGGTCTCGTAATCGGAGTAGAGAAGGAAGTTGAAACGGCGCACCTTGTAAGGGCAGTTATTGGCGCAATAACGAGTGCCCACGCAGCGGTTGTAGACCATCGTATTGAGGCCTTCCGGCGTGTGAACCGTTGCTCCAACCGGGCAAACCTGTTCGCAGGGAGCGTTTTCGCAGTGCTGGCACGTCATTGGCTGGAAGTGAGCACGCGGCGCAGCAAGGTCGCCTTCGAAGTAGGAATCGATGCGCAGCCACTGCATGTTGCGGCCGATTCGGACCTGCTGCTTGCCAACTACGGGGATATTGTTCTCGGCGTAGCAGGCGACGATGCAGGCATTGCAACCGGTGCAGCTGTTCATGTCGATGGACATGCCCCACTTGTTAGCAGTGTAGGGCCAGTTAGGAAACAGCGAGGTCTCCATCTCGGGAGTTTCGCGACCTTCGCCTTCGTGCGCAAAGTTGGGATTCGACTTGAAGTCTTCGAGCGAGGTGTAGCGGATGATGCCGCGCGGGCCGAGGGCCTCAACACCTTCGAGCGACCAGTTCTCGTTGCTGTGCTCGGTGAGGTTCTTGGCGCGGTGATCCTGGTAATGGCTCTTGGTGATTGCAATTCCCCACTTGCCGTCAACCTTCTTTACAGAGCCGGTACCGACGAAGGGATTCGAGGAAGTGCGCACCAGATAGGCGTTGAAGCCGGCGCCACCGCCGACCCGCCCAATCTCGCGGCCATAGCCAAGATAGACAGTGACCGAATTGTCGGGATGCCCGGGCGCGGCGATGACCGGGGCCTTAACTGTGCCGCCACCTGCGCTGATTTCGACGATGTCGTCCTCTTCCGCATTGAGCTTCTCGCGGGTGTAACCGGAGAAGATGGCAGCGTTGTCCCAGCTCAGGTTCGTGACAGGCTTGGGCAGTTCCTGAAGCCAGCCGACATTGGCCCAGCGGCCATCGTACACATTGGGGTCGGGGCGGAAGATGATTTCGAGCTGTTCTTTTGAGTTAGGTGCGGGCACCTTCGGTGCTTCAAACTTTAGAGCGCCGCCGGTCGAGTAGGCAGTATTTTCGATCCAGCCGGAATGGAGCACCTTGCGCCAGCCGGTTTCGAAGTCGCCCTTAATGTTGTCCTTCTGCGTAGCACGAACGGCCTCGTAGGCGCTGAGCTGCGGATTATCGAGAAGGGTCTGCAGAACTTGGTGCGCGGTCACTCCAGCCCAGAGAGGCTCGATCATCGGCTGCACAATCGAGACGGTACCGTCATAAGCGCGAGCATCGGACCACGATTCAAGATAGTGCGCCGAAGGAACGTGCCATTGCGAGAGTCGGCCGGTCTCGTCGTAATGAGGTCCGATGTGCGCGACTACCTTGGCCTTATTGAGTAGGCTGTCGTTGAAGGCAAGATCAACCGGCGATGAATAGACGGGGTTGGAATTGAGCAGTACGAGCCAATCAACCTTCCCCGCATTGAGATCAGCGACCAGGCCTTTGAGATCGGCGATCTGATCGCTGGGAATAGGGATGGCGGGCTCGGAAGAGACGGTGACGGTCTTGCCGATGTTGCCGAGAGCTTGATTGATGGCAAGCGCAAGAGCTGCGACCGATTCGTCTTGATATAAGCCTGGGATGACCGCGCTCTTGCCGCCACTTGCCTTGAGATCCTTGGCGAGCGCAGCGAGAAACTTCTGCTGCTCGGCGGTCCATGAATACTGAGGAGCGCTTGCGCCAAATGCTCCAACCTGAGCAGCGAGAGCCGCGGCGAACGCGGGAACCTCACTGGCGCGCAGGCCGAGGCGATGCTCTGCCTTCATGCCGGTCGTGGTTGGCGTGCTCTCAACCGAATAGAGACGGTTCATGCCGCCGGCGGGATCTTTGCGGCGCTTTGCGTAGTCGCCCACCAGCTTGTGGAATCCGGGATAGGACGCACCGGAGAGAAAGTCAGCATCGAGCGACACGATGACGTCTGCGGCAGATAGATCGTATTGAACGTTGTATCCCTTGGCGAGAAAGGTGCCCGCGATCGCCGGATCGTACTGAATCAGCCTAGCCTTGGGGTACGCAGCCTGTACAGCCTTCCACTGACGGGCCAAAGTTGGCGAGGTTACGGTGGAACTGAGGATGTAGACCCCGGTTCCATCTTTTGTGCTCGCAACCTTGTCACGGAAAGCGGCGGCGAAATCAGACCAGTCGCGATTCTCACCCTGATAAGTTACGTGCTGCGACCGATCAGGATCATAGAGGTCGAGAATCGAGCCTTGCGAGAAGAGGTCTGACGAGCCGTGATTGTAGGGATGATCAGGATTTCCGTCGACCTTGATAGGGCGGAACTCATCGCTCTTGACCAGGAGCGGAACGGCGCCGGTCGGCAAGGGATTTGCCGTCGCGAAATACATCGGCTTGCCGAGGATCAGATCTTCGGGCGCTTTGACATAGGGATAGATCGGCTCATCGGGCTGCTTGGTGCAACCAGCGAGACCCGCCAGCGCCATCGATGCGCCCATGACCTTGAGGAAGCCGCGGCGAGATACCGGATCAACCCATTCCGATCCAGCGGAAGAAAATTCCCGTTCTACAGCGGCCTGAAACTCCGGCGTGTTCTGCAGCTCATCGATCGAACGCCAAAGCTTCTTACCGGTGGTTCCCTTCAACTTTGCGCGCACCTGCTCGAGTGTCAGCAGCGTTTCGTCCTCAGCAAGGCTGGACTTGCTTCTATCCATCTCCACGGTGTTCCCCGTTTTTCTATTCAAAGGCTCGCGACTCATCGGTGGCAAACCTCGCAACTGCTCAGTTCGTACGGATTGCGAATGTGGTACTGCTTGAGCAGAAAGTGGCCCAGTTGATCCTGACTGGTGAATTTCTCGTAGTGCAATGAAGCAGGAATTGTGCCAGTCGACCCGTCTGTCGCAGTTTTCTCCTGCTCAAGGGTTGGCTTCTGCATGGCAGCCATCTGAGGACCCGCACCAGTGGGATCCTTAGTGGTGCAGCTAGTGCTTTGCGCAGTGGGCACGCCGGTCTTCTCAGCATTGACCGCGCACCACACCGGACGCTCGGGAGCGGGTGCTTCCCAGGCCATGTTGTAGAGCTGGCTCGTGGGGCGAAGATTCTTTGCTGGATTGCGATGGCAATCGAGACACCACTCCATCTGGAGAGTGTTCTGCGCGTACATCAGAGGCATCTGATCGACTCGCCCGTGACAGCTTGCGCAGCCGAGGCCTTTGTTCACGTGAATCTCATGACTGAAGTAGACGTAGTCGGGAAGGTCGTGAACTTTGATCCAGGGAAGCGACTGGCCGGTGGCCCAGCTATCGCGCACAGGCTGGAGAAGCGCAGCGTTGGTCCAGATCTGTGCATGGCAGTTCATGCAGGTCTTGGTGGGAGGGATGCCGGCGTAGCTGGATTTTTCAACGCTGGTGTGACAGTACTGACACTGGAGGCCGAGTCCTGTGACGTGATGCTTATGGCTGAAAGGAACGGGCTGTTCGGGACGTTGACCCTGGCGAGTTACCCATGGGGAGCGCTGCAATTGGTCCAGTGTTACTCCGAGAGCGATCACTATAAGACCCGTCAGCACCAGGCTCGCTCGAGCCAAAGCATTGGAGCTGCGGTCAAATATCTGCGCCATGAATGCTTTCCTGCTTGTTGTTCGTTAATCAGTCGATTGTGCGCGCTGTGTTTGCGATCACACAGGATGTGGTCAGATTCCGATTTCGGATAAAACCCACCTGAATGGCGGACGACCCCGAAAGTTCAATATAGCAGTTGAAGGCCTATGTGCAACGGTCTCAACACTTGAGGGATGAAAAAATGTTTATGCTGCTGAACATCTTGTAATCCACTGAAAGCGAAACTGGTTCACTCGCAGTAAGACGAAGCAGAGAACATCTGATCGAGCACGCTAAGCGTCCCAAAAAATGGGATGAATTTTGATCTGTTTTTTGACTGTTATTGAAGCGAGCGAGAGTTTTGGGGTGAAGTTCTTCTCCTGGGTGGTTCGAAGTTACGCGAAGATTCGACCGGTCAATCGAATATGTGTCTGTCTCGACACTCTTCCACGAAAGTGGGCTGCATTCTCGGGATGCGATTGGGATAAGCTAGGCGACAAGGACATCCACCTCAGCCCCAAGGATCACAAGCAGATGAGCATGCTCACGCGCTATTTCTACCCCTGGGGTTTAATTCTCCAGGCAATCGCCATTGTGCACTTCATTCGCCGGCGGCCGGACACTTACTGGCTTTACATCATCATTTTTCTCGGGCCGATCGGCGCGCTGGTGTACATCTTTGCCGAGATGCTTCCGGATGTGGGGTTGCTGAACCAGTCGTTCAAGGGCATGTCGCGCCGGAAGCGGATTGCGGCGCTGGAGCTGGTGATTCGCGACAATCCTTCGGTGGGAAATCTGGAAGAACTGGGCGAGCTTTACATGGAGGACGGGAAGCTGCAACAGGCGCGAGCCATGTTCACCAGAGCGATCGAGGCGCGGGCCACAACGCTGGACTGCTTTTACCGCAGGGGCGTCTGCGCAATTTTGCTCGGCGATGCGGCGGGGGCGCTGCCGGATCTTGAGAAGGTAGTGGCGAAAGAGCCTGACTACGACTTCAATCGCGCTCCAGCACTGCTGGCGCAGGCGTATTCGCTGACCGGCGAGAAGGCCAAGGCAGAGGCGCTGTTTCGGCGAGTGACGGTGACTTCGACTTTGTCGGAGACCTACTTGAACTTCGCTGATCTGCTTGCTTCAGAGGGAAAGAATGCCGAGGCACGCGAGTGGGCTCAGAAGGTGCTCGACAAGAACCCGACGATGCCTCGTTATCTGCGGAGACGCGAGCGGCCGTGGTCGCAGAGGGCGAAGAAGACGTTGAAGAAGCTGCCGGCATAGATACAGTGATCAGTTGTCAGTAGTCAGGGGTCAGAGATGGTTCAGCCCTATTTTCTTGCGAGGATGAGAATCAGGGCTAGGAGCAGTACAGGAACTGCGACCAGGGCGCTGTAGATCAGGAATTTCTTTCTGCGGTGCGGGCTTCTGTTGAGATTGCCATCGGGACGTTCGCCGCGTGGTTCGACGCCGACTTGCTCCTGATTTTCGAGGTCCCACATCATTTCGCTGGCGGTTGCATAGCGGTGGCGCGGCACTCGCTCGAGTGCACGAAAGAGGATTTCTTCCAGTTCCGGTGAGATTTCAGGATTGATATCGCGCGGGGGCTTCACGTCATTCAACACGCGTTCGTTCAGCACGGCGAGCGGGTTCGAGCCGACGAACGGAACGCGGCCGGTGAGCATTTCATAGAAGATGATGCCCATGGAGTAGATGTCGCTGCGCTGATCGCCGCGCGCGCCTTTCACCTGCTCGGGCGAGATGTAGTCGGGCGTGCCCAGGAGCGATGAGACGTTGACGAAGGTGAGTCGGCGGGCATCTTCCTTCATCGCAATGCCGAAGTCGATGAGCTTGATCTGGTCGTTGTTGTCGACCATGATGTTTTCCGGCTTGAGGTCGCGATGCACGATGCCGTGCTTGTGCATGTAGTCGAGTGCGTCGCAGATACGATGAGCGATGGTTGACGCGCGCTCGATAGGGAGCTTCTTTTCTTCGTTCAGGATGGTGCGCAAAAGGCGGCCTTCAACCCACTCGATAGCCATGTAAGGGCGGCTGCGCTCTTCGTTGTCGAACGCTTTGACGATGCCGGGATGATCGAGCTCCTGGCCGATGTCCTGTTCGCGTTTGAAGCGCTCGACGAGGACGGGATCAGCTTCGATCTCGGGACTGGGAACCTTGATGGCCAGTTCCCTGCCGGAGTTCAGATCAGTGGCCCGGTACAAGGTGGACATCTGGGTGTGCGCGACGACCGAGTCGATGCGGTAGTGATCGAGCGTGTCTCCAGGAGCGAGGGTAGACATGGGCGAAGTTGGTTCGATTGTTGCACACGCAGTCGTAAAGAATGAGTGAAGGAAGCCTCAGGATTCTATACTCAACTGGATTTGATTTCCGGAGGTTCAGATGATGGCCACTGCGTTGCTGAAGAGTTTCGGTGCGCTGGCGGTAGCAGCGGCAGCGCTGGCGTTTTGCGTGGTCGGAGCTGGCCAGGAGAAGGACAAGGCAAAGGAGTTGACGCCAGCGGCCCAGACCGTGGCGCCGCCCGATTCGAACACGGAAGGCACGGTTACGATCGGCGGTCAGGCGTTCGCGTATAAGGCAGTGGCGGGCACCATCACGGTTGGAGCCACCGAGGCGCAGGATGCGACGCTGGCAGCGAATGGGAGCATTCTGCCGGATTCAGGAGTGAAACCTGCAACGGATCCGAATGAGGCACCGGCGACGGCGCGGATGTTTTACGTGGCGTACTTCAAGAAGGACGCGACGGCTTCGCACCGGCCGCTGATGTTTCTCTACAACGGCGGGCCGGGGTCCGCAACCATGTGGTTGCATCTCGGTACGTTTGGACCAAAACGGGTGGTGGTGCCGGATACAAAGCACCAGGCGGCAGCGCCGTACTCGGTTGTCGAAAATCAGTATTCCCTGCTGGATGTCTGTGACCTGGTGTTTATCGATGCGCCGGGAACGGGACTGAGCCGCACGTTCGGCAAGGAGAAGGCGAAGGCGTTTTATGGGATCGATGCGGATGGACATGCGTTTGCGCGGTTCATTCGTCGATTTCTTTCGAAGTATGACCGCTGGAATTCGCCGAAGTATCTGTTCGGAGAGAGCTATGGGACGCCGCGCTCCGCGGTGCTGGCGGCTGATCTGCGCAACGTGGACCTGAATGGGATTGTGCTGCTTTCGCAGATTTTGAGCTTCGACAACTCGGTTGACGATCCAAGATGGAATCCCGGAGTGGACCAGGCGTATGCGTTGGCTCTGCCGACCTATGCGGCGACGGCGTACTACTTCCACAAGCTTTCGACACAGCCGGCGGCGCTGAAACCGTTTCTGGCGGAGGTGGAAAAGTACGCTCTCGGCGAATACATGACGGCGCTGCTGAAAGGAAGCGAGCTTTCGGATGAAGAGAAGCGCTCGGTGGCAGAGAAGCTGCATGGCTACACGGGACTTCCGGTTGACTACCTGATGCGGTCTGATCTTCGCGTTGTGGGCGGGGATTTCTCGAAGGCGTTGAAGCTGGATGAGGCAACGACGATCGGAAGGCTGGATACACGATTCCAGGGCCCGGACCTGAATCCGCTGAGCGAGGGAGCAGATTACGATCCGCAAAGCGATGCGATCAGCTCAGCTTGGACAGCGGCGATCAATGAGTATCTGCACAAAGATCTGAAGTACGGGCAGGAGAGCACGTACTGGAGCTCCGGTGGCGCCGGCGGGGACTTCACGTGGGATCTGCGGCATCATGCGCCTGATGGTCCGCCGGGAAACGATGTGGAGACGGGCGCAAATGTGATGCCGGACCTGGCGTTCCGGATGAAGCTCAATCCGCAAATGAAGATCATGCTGGCGGGCGGCTACTACGATCTGGCCACTCCGTACTTCGAGGGCGTCTACGAGATGCATCATCTGCAGATTCCCAAGACGCTGCAGTCGAACATTCGCTATCACTACTACGAAGCGGGACACATGATCTACGTGAACGAAGAGATCCTGAAGCAGTTTCGCGCGGATGTGGCTGCCTTTATCAAGTCCACCGAAGATGGGCACTGAAGCGCGACGCGGGCAACTCTGACGGCGCGCGAAGCACTATGAGGTTGTGAGCTTATGCACCGCTCTATGAAATTGCTGGCGGTCTTCCTCGGTCTGGTGTGGGGACTGGGATCGTCGTCTGTGTGCATGGCGGGGGGAAAGAAGGATTCGAGGAATCATCCAGCACAGGAGACGGGATTCCTCAATCGCAGAATTCAGATTGGCGCGGCAACCTATCGCTATCAGGTGTATCTACCGGAAGAGTGGCGGCATGACGACCGAAAGAAGTGGCCGGTAATTCTGTTTCTGCACGGCCGGGGAGAACGCGGACAAGAAGGGATGTGGCAGACGCAGATTGGGCTGCCGCAGGCGATCCGGGATCATCCGGAGCGCTGGCCTTTTGTGGTGGTGATGCCGCAGTGCGCTATCGATCGCTACTGGACCGACAAGGACATGCTGGCGATGGCCATGGCGGAACTGGACCAGGAGGTCGCTGAATTCCATGGCGATCCGGCGCGGACGTATCTGTCAGGGCTGTCGATGGGAGGATATGGAGCGTGGGAGCTGGCGCGAACGTATCCACCACGCTGGGCCGCGGCGGCGATAGTGTCGGGTGGGATTTTCTGGAGTTATGCGCCTGAGCGGTGGCAACAAGCACCGAAGCTGACAGCGGACTATGCGGCGGCGGTAAACAAGATTCCTATATGGCTGTTCCACGGGGCGGACGACAACATCGTTGTTCCGCGACAGGATGAGCTGCTGTATGCGTCGTTGAAAGCTGCAAGCGGGCACGTTCGCTTCTGGCTCTATACGGGGCTGAAGCATGACAGCTGGACTCGCGCTTACCTTGAGCCGGAATTGCCGAAGTGGCTGCTGTCGCACCACGTCGATGCCCGGGCCTTGCCGACGTTTGCGGAAAGGACTGTGGTTCCGCTGCATCCGCCTGCGATGAAGTTGACGGCTCCGCAACTGGACAGCTTTGTTGGCGACTTTGTCGATAAGCGCGGGCTGGTGGTGGTTTCACTTTTCAGGCAGGGAGACGTGCTCTACCAGAAGAACCACTACGGGGAAGTTACGGAACTGGCGGCTGAGGCTCTGAATGTGTTGTTCTATCCAAACGGCAGTAGTATCACCCGGATAGCGGTGGAGCGCGACTCGCAAGGCAAGGTAACCGGGCTTATATTGCGAGACGACCGGCACGAAGAGCGGTGGGAACGAATCAAGCCTGCTTTGCGTAATCGTACGCAGCCGGAGTAAGAGGCGCGAAGATGTCCACGGCTGCGAAGCGTTTGTGTATTTAGAATTGCGACCACCGAGGAGGATGAGATGTATTGCAGCGGATGTGGTCAGCCACTAACACCGGGGCAACAATTTTGTGCTCAATGCGGCCGCGCTGCGGCCCAGGTTCCTCCTACTGCCGCGCCGGCACCTCAGATTCCGAATATCGCGTTTGAACTGGCGAATTATTCGACCCGCGTACGCGCGTTGAGCACGGTGTGGTTCATCTATGGCGGGCTGGTGCTGGTGACCGGGCTGGTTGGGCTGACGTTTGCGAACTCGTTTCTGAATGGCGGCGGGCTCGGGCCTTGGATGCGCGGGCCGTGGGCACATGGGAATTTTCCCTTTGGTCCCGGGTTCGGGCCGGCAATTCTCCACTTCGCGTGGGTGATGGTGATTCTGCGAGCATCTCTGGCATTTGTTGCGGGCTGGGGGCTGATGGAGCGCGCGCCGTGGGGACGCGTCGTGGCAATTGTGGCAGCGTTCCTGAGCATTCTGAAGATTCCGATTGGAACGGCTCTGGCGATCTGGACTCTGGTAACGCTGCTCGGATATCGAAACACTACGCTCTACGACCAGTTGTGAAGGCGCGGGAGTTCAGCTGCGGGCTGCGCCCATGAGGATCAGCGATCGCTGCGCAAATGGTGAATAGACCAGCAATGCGATGGCGGCGAGCGCGAGACCGAGATTGATGTGATGTAGCAGTAGAAGCGGCGAGAGCGCCCACAGCACATCGGCTATTAGCAGAAATGGCCACATCTTCAGGAATCTGCCGCGCATGTGGGCGGCGCGGAGAGCGATGGCGGAGATAAGATAGGCGCGAACGGCGATAAGAATTGCGGCTGTGCCGATTAGGACGTAGAAGATGGCTTCCGCTGCGGTGAAGGGCGAGAGCAGGTCTTCAATCTCGCGCAGGTTGGCGAGGGCTCCTAGATAAAATCCCACGTACATGAGTTGCAGAAGAAGGAAGGTTGCCCATACGGCTTTGTGTGGGGCTTCCGGTAATTCTTCGGCTGTGGGGAGCAGCGACGGTGTGATTGCCCCATTCGCTTCTGCCGCGATGACGATGGAGGCTTCCTGCGGGCGGTAGTTCTCGGCGGCGGCGGGTTCCGTGCGCTGGACGGGAGCGATAAACCTGTAGCCTCGCCGGGCGAGGGTCTCAACGAAGCGGGGGTTTGAGGCGGAGTCGCCGAGTGCCTCGCGTATTCGATTCACTGCCGAGTTGAGACCGTGCTCGAAGTCTACGAAGGTGCCATCGGACCAGATGCTCTGAGAGATCTCTTCGCGGGTGAGGATCTCGCCGGGGCGGTCGAGGAGCATAAGGAGGACCTGGAAGGGCTGCGCGTTGAGCTTGATCCTAGTTCCCTGCTTGCGGAGCTCTCCGGTAGAGGCGTCGGCCTCGAAGACTCCGAAGCGATAGCGCGGCAATAGCGCGGGATCTGACATTTTCTAGCTTCAGTTTATCTGAGATTGCAGCCCTTCTTGGCTTGAAGGGCAGTGTATGAGTCGTGCGAAGTTCCCTGAGAACATGCAGTTGGACGGTGAGGTTGATTCGAGATGCGTTTGAGACGCCGGGCATTGCGCAAGTCCCGAATCGATGGCAGATTTCGATATATGGGTTTCGGGTTTCGTGGTACGCGAAGGTTGGGTTTGGCGACGATGGTCTGGTTGGGAGTCTTGATTGCGGTGCCTGGGAGGGCAGAGGCACCGCTGGATGCAGTGAGCGCATTTGAGGCTTATGCGGCGAGAGCGGAGGCGCGACTGGCGGAGCAACACAGATCAGCGACCGGCTTTGTGGCCAGCGTGGAAGCGGGCGGGAAGACCGCAGAGCGGATTCAGCAGGGCGAAGTGATTATCGAGAAGTTGACGCCAGACAAGGGCGAGGTTCCGGGCGGAATGCTGCATGACTGGCGAGGCACGGCGTTTGTGAAGGGCGCGACGGCGAGCGATTTCGAGCGGTTAATGAAGAACATCGGCGGGTATACGCAGATGTACTCGCCGGAGGTTGTGCAGGCGCGGGTGGTGTCGCCGCAGAGTCGGCCGATTCCCGATCACTTCAGCGCGGAGATGCGCGTGAAGCAGAAGCATGTGATCACGGTGGTGCTGGATTCGACATACGACGTGACTTACGGCCGGCTGGATCCAAGACACGGATTCAGCACCTCACGGAGCATGAAGGTTTCAGAGATTGAGAATGCGGGCACGGAGAAAGAACGGGCACTCCCGCCGGATAAAGAGCATGGCTACCTGTGGCGGCTGAACAGCTACTGGAGCTACGAAGAACGGGACGGCGGGCTCTACATGCAGATTGAGTCGGTTTCGCTGACGCGGGGAATTCCGGCGGGGCTGGCGTGGGCGATTGGCCCGTTTGTGGAGAGCGTGCCTCGGGAGTCGCTGGAGTTCACGCTGCGAAATACGCGTAAGGCGCTGGCGAGATAGGAGAGGCGATGGGTACAACGATGGCGGGGTCTTCTGGATTTGCGGCGGCAAAGAGGGTAAACCGGTCGCTGACTGCCGGGGTTGAGAAGCGAGCGCTGATGTGGATGGCGGAGCGCTCTCCGAAATGGGTCACGTCGGACGGATTGACTCTGCTGGGGCTGATGGCGCAGATCGGAGCGGGAGCGTTTTACTTTGTGGCGAAGTTCAACAAGTACGCATTGCTCGGAGTGATTGCGTGTATCGTGCTGAACTGGCTGGGAGACAGCATGGATGGAACGCTGGCGCGGGTGCGCAATCAGCAGCGGCCGCGCTATGGCTTCTACGTCGATCACATGGTAGATATTCTCGGTGCGACGGCAATGATGGGCGGACTAGGCCTGTCGGGGTTTGTGCACTGGCCGGTGGCAGTTGCGATGCTGGTGGCTTTCCTGTTGCTGTCGGCGGAGAGCTATCTGGCGACGTACACGCTGGGGTGCTTCCAGATGTCGCAGGGTGTGTTCGGGCCGACAGAGATACGGATTCTGCTGATTGCTGGGAACGTGGCGCTGCTGCGCAGCCCTTACTCGACAGTGCTGGGGCACAGGTATCTGCTGTTCGACGTGGGCGGGGTGATCGCGGCAGTCGGAATGGCGGCGATGGCAATCGCGATTACGGTGCGGCACACTGCGGAGTTGTACAGGCAGGAGCCGCTGCCGTAGATCACTCGGTGCGCAGCGCCTTCAAGGGGTCTACGCTGGCGGCACGGGTAGCGGGGGCTGCGCTGGCGACGAAGGCCACTAGCGTGACTCCCAAGATTGCCAGAGAGTACGTCACAATATCAAGTGGCTGGACGCCATAGAGCGACGAAGAGAGAGCGCGGCCGATCGCAAATGCGAGCGGGATTCCGACGATCACACCAATGACCGTAAGCACGAGGCTGTCGCGCAGAATCATCCAGACGACCTGGCTGCGTCCTGCTCCCATGGCCATTCGAACGCCGATTTCGGCGGTGCGACGATTGACGCGATAGGAGAGCGTGCCGTAGAGGCCGGTGGCCACGAGGACTACGGCAAGGACGCCGAAGAACCCTGCTAGGCGCGCGAATAGGGTTTGGCTGGAGATGGTGAGGTTGTACTGCGCGCGCTGTGTCATGGGCTTGATGAGAGGCAGATTTGGGTCAATCTGCTGAATTGTTTTGCGAGCGGCAGGAAGAATCGCGAGCGGGTCTCCGTGAACGCGGAGTTCAACGTCCATTTTGCCCGCAATGGGAATCTGAGCGTACTCATACCAGGCCATCGGGATCGGCTCTTCGTCGATGCTGCGGTACTTGTGATCCTTGACGATGCCAACGACCATCATCTGGTAGCGTCCGTCATCGGTGCCGATCATGTGGCCGAGCGGGTTGCGATTGGGGAAGAAGCGCTTTGCGAACTGCTCATTGATGATGCCTACGTGCGGCGAGGTCTCAGTGTCGGAATCCGCGAAGTCGCGGCCGGCAAGAATGGGTACGCCAATCGTGGTAAAGAATCCGGGACCGACGACGTTGCTGCGGACGGTTCTAGAGCTTCCGTTTGGAACATCAGGCAGGCGGCCATCGACTGTCATGTCGCTGTTGTCGGACCACCATGAGCCTAGCCGCTCCGCCATGACGGTAACCGATTCGACGCCCGGTAGTTCACGGAGTTTGGCGATCAGATCAACATAGAACGCCTTGCCCTGGGGAACGGATGTGATGTGAGGGTTGACTCCGAAAACCACGAGGCCGTCGACGCGGATACCGAGAGGCGTGTTCTCGAGATTGCGCAGTGTGCGGATGAGAAGACCAGCACCGACAAGCAGAACAACGCAAAGCGTCATTTGCAGCGCGACCATGATGCGGGCGGCTCGCGACCTTCCAGCTTCGGAGTTGGAGGTGGCGGCTGAAGTCTTCAAGCTGAGGGCCGGTCCCGCTGCCAGTGCGAGTCGCAAAGGCGCAAGGCCGAAGAGGAGTGCGGCAACTACGAGGGTGATAAGGGCGAAGAGCATCACTGTGCGATCGGGAGCGAGGCTGGCCTCGATCTGCGCCCACGAAGCGAGAGAGCGCGTTGCCAGAAGGGCGAAGAGCCATGCGAGCGCGCCGCCGGCGGTCACGAGCAGCAGGCTTTCAGCGAGCAGTTGCCTGAGGAGGTCGCTGCGTCCGGCACCGAGAGCGAGCCTCATGCTGAACTCGCGCTGGCGGGTCGCATTGCGCGCGATCAGCAGCATAACGACATTTGTGAGGGCGATGAGGAGGACGAATCCAACCATGGCCATGAGCATGTGGAGGGGCCGACCGTACTGTTCACTATAGCCGGGGAAACCTTTCGCATCTTCGAGGCTGAGGGTCAGGGGCTTTTCGTCGGCCATCGGCGAGCCGAGCCCGATATATGCAGCACGTTGGAAGAGCGGGGTGAGAGCGGCGACGGCCTGCTGTTTATTCACGTCAGGGGAGAGCCGACCGATGAGGCGCATGCACCACCAGGTGGGATTGTTGATGTAGGCTTTCCCCTCGTCGAGGGGATTCCCGTAGGCGTTGAGTTCTGGCCGATTCTGTAATGGGATCCAGAAGTCTGCGGAGCCGCCTGCTTCAAGACCCTCGAAGCCTTCGCCGGAAATGCCGACGATGGTGAAGCCGATGCCATTGACGTAGAGAGTCGTTCCGAGCACACCGGGATTTCGCGCAAAGCGGCGGGTCCAGTAGTTGTAACTGATCACCGCAACTGGCGCATGATCCTTTTCATCCTGTTCGCTGAAACCGCGGCCCAAGGGCAGTTTAACGCCGAGACCAGAGAAGAAAGCCCCGCTGACCATGTCGCCTTCTGCTTCTTCAGGCTGCGATCCATAGCGAACTGCAACCTTGTTGACGGAGAGAGGCACGTAGGCGATTACGTTTGCGAGGCCGGGGTGCTGGTCGCGCAGAGCTTGATAGACGGGATACGAAAACGTCTCACTTGAACTGATTGTGCCGGTGCGGCGTGGGGGATTCGATGTGCGGAAGTAGACAAGACGCGTTGGATCGTTGACGGGAAGGGAGCGCAATAGCACAGCGTTCATCACGCTGAAGACTGCGGTGTTGGCGCCGATGCCGAGTGCTAGTGTGAGAACCGCCGTGATCGCGAAGCCGGGGCTGTGGATGAGAGAACGCAGGCCGTAGCGGAGATCGCGCATGATGCTGTCGAGCCACTGAATACGGCCGCGGAGATAGAAGCGCTCGTTTGCGGTTTGAACATTGCCGAACTCGACGTGGGCACGGCGGCTGGCTTCTTCGGGGCTGAGGCCTTCGGCGCGAAGCTCGTCGGCTTCAAGTGCAAGGTGGGTGCGAACTTCTTCGGCAAAGTCTTCGGCGCTGCGTTTCTGTTTGGACATTGCTCAGCCCTCCTCGTTCTGGGCCTTGAGGCCCTGCGGTTCGAGAATCAAACCCATCGCCCGCGTGAGGCGTTTCCACTGGCTGGTTTTGTCGAGCAGTTCAGAGCGGCCCTTTGCGGTGAGCGAATAGAAACGGGCCTTGCGATTGTTTTCGCTGACTCCCCACTTGGCCTGGATGAGGTCTTTGTCTTCGAGGCGCTGCAGAGCAAGGTAGAGGGAGCCGTGATCGACGAAGAGCACTTCTTCAGACTGGCGCTGGATAGAGCGGGCAACGCCCTGTCCGTGACAGGGGCCGAGCAGGAGCGTTTTAAGGATCAGGAGGTCGAGAGTTCCCTGAAGGAGGGCGATGCGGTCGTCGTTGTTCTCTTGGGTCGGCATTCGACACAAGTATCGGCCTGCTTGGGTCGGATGTCAACAGGAGTGTGACGAATGCGTATGGCCCGAGATATTTTAGCCTGTAACTCTAAATAGGTGAGGGATGTGCGGAAGTTTGAGGATGGGAATTTACCGGGACCGATGGGGGTTTCACCGCAGGCTGCGTATGTAGAGTGACTTGCTTCGGGGTCGGCTTGGCAGTTGGGAGTTGTGCCTGATTCGTGATCGGCGGACGAGCTGATGCTGCAGATGCCGGCGCAGGCGGTTGGGTAAGCGAGGCTTTCTGAATGGTGGAATCTTCGACGTCGCCGGGGAACTGCTCGTCGTCTTTTCCGGTGATGGCGGCTTTCATGATCTGCATCCATATAGGCAGAGCGGCGCGAGCGCCTGTCTCCTTTTCGCCGAGGGATTGGCGGCTGTCATAGCCGACCCAGACGCCGCAGGTGATCGATGGCGAGAAGCCCAGGAACCAGGCGTCGGTGTAGTCGCTGGTGGTGCCGGTTTTGCCGCCGAGAGGGTGATTCATCTGCGCGACTGCTGCGCCGGTTCCATGCGCAGTGACGGCTCGGAAGAGCGTCATCATGGTGCGGGCGGTTTGCTGGCTGACGATCTGGTCGACTGCCGGAGCATCTTCCCACAGCGTGATGCCGTCGGCGTTTGTGACTTTGCGAATGAGACGCGGCTTTACGCGAATGCCGTCGTTTGGAAAGACGGAGTAGGAGGTGACCTGCTCTTCGAGAGTGATTTCGGCCGCGCCGAGAGCAATGGGAAGGTAGGCCGGGATGTCGGTGGTGACCCCGAATTTGTGTGCGGTCTCGATGACCTTGCGAATGCCGACGCGGGCAGCGAGTTTGACGGCGGGGACGTTGCGAGATTCTGCGAAGGCGTTGGTGATGGTCATCGCGCCTTTGAAGTCGTTCTCGTAGTTGTGGGGCGAGTAGGTGCCGAAGGTTGCGGGAGCATCGACGATGATGTCGTCGGGCCTGGTGCCGGATTCGACTGCCGTTGTGTAGACGTAGGGCTTGAAGCTGGATCCTGTCTGGCGCTCGGCCTGAGTAGCGCGATTGAATTGAGAGGTGGACCAGTCGCGGCCGCCGATCATGGCGAGAACATCGCCGGTGGTGTTGTCCATGGCGAGTACTGCACCCTGCGCGCCGGAATCCTGCTCGAGCGTGGCGCGTCGAGCGACGCCTTCGAATGTGTCGCTGAGGTGAACGTAGATGACGTCGCCAGGCTTCACTAATACTTCGCCGTAACGCTGGAACGTCCAGGCCCAGTCTTCAGGAAGAAGGACGATCGGCTCGCCGCCGACCCGGGCGTGAATTTCCAGCGGGCGCGTCTGAGTAACGAGCGCGTGCACGTAGTCGCCTGCGTGCGAAGCGGTAGCCCAGTCCGGGTGTTTGTAGTCGTCTAGCGTGCCGCCGTTGGCGAGGACGTTTTCGAGCCTGCCCTTCCAGCCGTGGCGGCGTTCGTAGGCGGCTAGGCCTTCGGCGAGCGCTTTGTTGGCGGTTTTCTGAAGATCGAGGTCGAGCGTGGTCTGCACACGGAGACCGGCTTCGTGAACCTGTTCGGTTCCAAATTTCTTTTCGAGCTCTCGGCGAACTTCTTCCTGAAACCAGGGCGCGACGGACATCTCAGGCTGGTTGACGTGAAGGCCGAGAGGGGATTTTCGCGCCTGGTCCGCTTCCTGATGCGTGATGGAGCCATCGGACTCCATTTCGCTGATGACGAGATTACGGCGGCGAAGAGCCTTCTCCGGATTTATGAGCGGCGAGTAGGCAGCTGGTCCCTTGGGAAGACCGGCGAGGAGCGCGGCTTCAGTCAGCGTGAGGTCTTTAGCGTGCTTGCTGAAATAGAACTGCGAGGCAGCTTCAAAGCCGTACATGCCGCTGCCGAGATAGATCTGGTTGCCGTAAAGCGTGAAGATCTGTTCCTTGGTGAAGGCGCGCTCGATTTGAATGGCGAGGATCGCTTCCTGGGCTTTTCGGGCGGCGGTGCGATCGAAGGAGAGGAAGAGATTGCGCGCAAGCTGCATTGTGAGCGTGGAGGCACCCTGGCCGCGGCCGTGGGTGCGCAGGTCGTGCACGAGTGCGCCGGCGATGCGGAAGACATTGATGCCCCAGTGCGAATCGAAATTCTTGTCTTCGATGGATATGGCGGCCTGACGGAGGACGGGAGAGAAATCGCTGTAGCCGACGATGATTCTCTTCTCGAGCGCGAAGGATCCGATGGTGCGGCCCTTGGCGTCGTAGAGATCGGTGACGGTGGAGGGGCGGAAGCGCTCGAGGTCGTTGATCTGGGGCAGATTGACGGAGAAGACGAGCATCAGGCCGGACAGCGATCCGGTGATGATGGCGAGCAGTAAGAGAACGATGAGGGCGACTTTGCCCGCAAGCTTCGGCTTGCCGCGCGGCTGCTTTTTCGGCAGCATGGGTTGCGGCCGGAGCCTGTGGGTGCGTCCCAGACCGGAAGGGGGCACCGAATGCGCAGAGGGGGCAGCCACGACAAAAGCCTCAATGGCAGTTCTCTCTGTCAGCCGGTTTCTATCGCCGAAGAGGGAATGCCTACCATCAAGGCTAGCATGGGTTTAGATTGCTTGCCGGTCAGGCAAATGCGCCCGAACCATGGGGTACAATTCTGGGAAAAACGGGTCTCGAGTCTTAGCTGTTTTTGGCCTTGAGGAGTTCCAATGCCTTGTTCAGCGGCTCGTCGCCCTTGTTCTGCTGAGGGGTGTCGTCGTCGATGTCATCGTCCGTGTTCTGACCGACCAGAACATTGGGTGCGACTGCCTCATCCTGAATTTTCTTGCCGTCGGGTCCTTCGTACTTCGCAATGGTGAGGAGCAGAGCTGCGCCGTCAGACAGTTCGATGGTCTTCTGAATGGAGCCTTCGCCGAAGGTGCGTTCGCCGACGACGTCGCCACGCTTTGCGCCTTCAATGGCGTCGGCAACGATTTCTGCAGCACCGTAGGTTCCGCGATTTACGAGGACCGCAACCGGAGCGCTGGTGATGAACTTGGAGGAGTCTGCGCTAAAGGTCTGCTTGGGAAACTTCTGGCCTTCTAGGGCGGCGATGGTTCCCTGATTGATGAAGAAATTAGCGAGTCGCATTCCCTGCTCTGCGTCGCCTTCCGACACATCGCGGAGGTCGAGGAGGATCTTGCGGGTCTTGCCGGCGGATTTGATCTTCGACGCGATCTGATCGACGCGATCGGTAGAAAGAGAGCCGGGCTTGATGTAGAGGATGCTGGAGTTCTCGTACTGCTGATCGCTCAAAGCGGGCGTGGGTATAACTGTACGGGTGAGGGTGATCTTTTCAGGATCTGGCTTGCGCGGCCGAACTACGGAGAGCGTAACGGTGCTGCCGGCTTTGCCTTCCAGCATCAGTCGAATGACAGCTAGAGAGAGCTCGCGAGTGGAGGTGTCGCCGATGGATTCGATTACGTCGCCGTCGCTGAGGTGCTCGCGGTCTGCAGGCGAGCTGGGAACGACGCTGACGATGGTCGCATAGCCATAGCGCTTCGAAACCGTGACGCCGATCTGGGCGACACCGGAGGTGGGACGCTCTTTATAGATCTTGTATTCGGTCGGTGTGAGATAGCTGGAGTCGGCATCAAGGGATTCAAGGAGGCCGTGGAGAGCGCCAGTGGTGACCGTGTTGATGTTGGGATCAGTGACGTAATCGCTCTGGACTCTTTTGAGAACCTCGGCATAGACGTGCATCTGGCGATAAGCGCCATCCTGTTCGCTGCCGGCATGAACTCCGAACATGCCGAATTCGCCCATTGCGAAGCCGAGGCCAAGGGCGGCAAATATGGTTACGGCGAGAACAAACGACAGGCGCTGAAAAATTCGGGACACACACACCACCGAGAACGGCCCCTGATAGGGAAGCAGGCCGCTAAATGTATAGACGCAATGATAACGCAAGGAGTGTTCTGGAGAGATTGGAGATCAGGGGTTAGAGAGTGGGCAAAACGGGCAAAGGTAATAAAGCGGAAGGAGCCGGGAGCAGCTTGGTGGCGGGGGAGAGGATCGAACTCTCGACCTTGGGGTTATGAATCCCACGCTCTAACCATCTGAGCTACCCCGCCGGAGGGGACGACAGGAATCGCCTTAGGGCGTAATGTCGCGCTATTCATGATGATACGGGGCGGCTAGCGCTGGGTCAATTGTCTGAGGGCAAGTGCGTTGAGCGGCAGTAACCCGGGCGGGGTGAGTCTTGTAGACTCGCCTGCATGAGCAGGTTACGTATCGCCGGGGTGATCCCGGCCAGGCTCGCCTCGACGCGGCTGGAGCGGAAGGTTCTGCGTGGGCTGGCAGGGCGGCCAATGGTGGAGTGGGTATGGCGGGCGGCTGCAGGAAGCGGGCTGATGGACCCGGTAGTGGTGGCGACGGATTCCGATGAGGTGGCGGAGGTTTGCCGGGACCGAGGCATTCCCGTGGCAATGACTTCGGCATATTGCGCCAGCGGGTCGGACCGGGTGCGAGAGCTAGCGAGGCAGATCGAGAGCGATGTGTATGTGAATATCCAGGGGGACGAGCCGACCTTGACTGCGGAGTTCTTCCCTCCCCTGCTGGAGCTCTTCGAGAGGCCGGAGGTTCAGGTGGCGACATTGGCAGTGCGGTGTGCTGCGTCGGACGTGCACAATCCGAATGCGGTGAAGGTGGTTACGGCAACGAACGGGAGGGCTCTCTACTTTTCGCGGGCGACGATTCCTTATGACCGGGACAGTTCCGGATTTTCGGGCTACCGGAAACATCTTGGGATTTACGCCTATCGCAGGACGGCGCTGGAGAAGTTTGCGGAGCTACCCGGCGGGTGGCTCGAGTCGATTGAGAGGTTGGAGCAGTTGCGGCTCCTGGAGGCGGGAATGGACATCTACGTTGCCAGCGCTCCGATGGACACGATCGGGGTGGATACGGAAGAGGATCTGCAGAGAGCGGAAGCTGTGCTGTTCTCGCGGGAGGCGAACGGGCAGTAGCCAGTTGAGCTTGATTCTTTTCGGATGCAAAGACTGCAAGCTACTTTTTTCGAATTGCGCGCAAGAATCGGAGTGTACGGAAATCGCGATTCGCAGACCATGAGTCCATGATGAATAACGTTCAACTCGAAACTGTGAATCCCACTAGACAAGACGCTCAACCCATCGATGCGAAAATCGCATGGCAGCAGCTCTGCGAACGCAATCATAACGGGCGGTTCTTCTATGCCGTGACGACAACGGGAGTGTTTTGCCGGCCGGAATGCAAGAGCCGCAGGCCGTTGCGCGAGAACGTGCAGTTTTTTGCAACGGTGGCGGACGCGCAGAATGCAGGATTTCGGGCTTGCAAGCGTTGCAGGCCTACCGCTGCACCAGATAGACCACTGGACAAGGTTCGCAAGCACCTCGAGAGCAATCTAGATCGCGCTGTGCCACTGGCGGAGCTGGGGTGTGTAGCAGGGATGAGTCCATTCACGGTGCAGAGGGCTTTCAAGCAGGAGATGGGGGTGAGCCCCCTGCAATATCAGCGGTCGTTGAAGGCGAGCCGGCTGCGCGATGCGCTCAAGCAGCAGGGGCGCGTGACGGACGCGATCTACGATGCGGGGTTCGGGTCTTCGAGCCGCGCATATGAAGGGACGCAGCTGGGGATGACTCCGGCGCGGTTTGCGCAGGGCGGTAAGGGCGAACAGATTCGGTGGTGTTCGGCGCGGTCGCCGTTTGGGTGGATGGTTGTCGGCAGCACGGATCGCGGGCTCTGCTGGTTGTCGTTGGGATCGACGCGCGAGGAGGCAGAGGGCAGTCTGCGAGAGGAATTTCCGGCGGCTGAGCTTCGGAGGGATGCGTCCCTCGCCGAGATAGTGGAGATGGCGCTTGCGAGCGTGCGCGAGGGATCGGACCTGTCAAAACAGGGAGCGTTGGGCGCGGGACTTGATTTGCGGGGAACGGTGTTTCAGCTGCGCGTGTGGCAAGCATTGCGGCAGATTCCGAGAGGTGAGACTCGAAGCTACAGCGAACTGGCGCGAGAGATGGGAGAGCCGAACGCTACGAGAGCTGTGGCGCGGGCGTGCGCTACCAATCGAGTGGCGCTGATTGTGCCCTGCCATCGAGTGGTTGGCGCGGATGGATCGTTGACGGGCTATCGGTGGGGAGTGGAGCGGAAACGAGAGCTGTTAGAGGCGGAGAGAAGCAGTCAATGAGTTACTTCATCCCGCCCAAGCAAAGCTTGGACGGGGCACCCACGATTGTCGAAGGCTGGTTTGAATCGTGCCCAATCATGTCAACGGTGGAGCTGTCGACATGAATGGGGACAGACTCCCGCCTACGACTGAAAATAATGGGAATTTGAATCAGTCAATTCATTAACAGGTTCCGTGGCGTTGGACGTTTAGCCAGGTTTTCTGAGATTGGGCGGCATCGGACTTGAAACTCCATACGGAGCTGCTTTCTTGATTTTCGTTGCACGACTTGCGGCCCGTAAATGGAAGGCGGAGAAGATCGCTGGCCCTTGATGCAAACAATCCGAATGCCGCGACTGAGAGAGTAGAGAAAATTCCATGAACCATGTGATGTGTCCTCGATAAACGTGCAACGTGCATTCCGGACCTGAATGACGTAGCCCGGAATGCAGTAGGTTACAGGCGGAATCCGCCAGCAGCGTGAATAGCCTGGCCGTTTATCCAGCCTGAGTCTTCAGAGGCGAGCAACGCAGTGGCCGTTGCGATGTCTTTGGGCTGGCCAATGCGGCCGAGAGGCGTACGCGATTCAGCTAACTTCTGGAAGTCGCTGCCGATGATGCCGGCTGCGTGCGCGCCTTCGGTTTCAATCATGCCGGGGTTGAGGGAGTTGACACGGATCTTCTTTGGGCCGAGTTCCTGGGCGAGAGAAGCAGAGATGGTGTCGACCGCGCCCTTGGTTGCGCTGTATACGGAGAGACCGGCGGCGCCCTCTTTGACGACTGAGCTGATGTTGATGATGCTGCCGCCCTTGGGATTGAACTGAGCTACAGCGGCCTGGGTTACAAGGAGCAGTCCGAGAACATTGGTGTTGAACTGTTTATGAAAGTGTTCAGGGGTGACGGCTTCAAGAGGGCTGAATTCGTATATACCGGCGTTATTCACCAGGATGTCGATGGGGCCGTATTCCTTGACGACCTTGCTGACCAGGGGACCGATCGAATCCGGGTCGGAAACGTTGGCCTGAACTGCGAAGGCCTTGCCGCCAGCCTTCTTGATTTCAGCGACTACATTTTCTGCAGCTTCTTTGCTGCCGGAATAGTTGACCGCGACGGACGCGCCTTGCAAAGCGAGTTCTTTTGCGATTGCTGCGCCGATGCCCTTGGATGCGCCGGTTACCAATGCGACTTTGCCCTGAAGTTTGCTCATTTTCTGATCCTCCGATCGGTTGCTGTCCGGCGTCCGTTTCATTCGACGTTTCGACAACTATCGAATTGATGTGGGGCGGGAAGAATGGATTCAGGAGGATTGTAAAAATTGTGAAAAAGTGGCCTCAGCGGGTTGGACAGGCGGTCGGACTCAGGGACTGAAGGTAGGTCGACATTGCCTCGAGGATGCCGGGCCTGATGGTCAGGAAGGCGAATTTCCCTTCCCTGCGGACATGGATGAGACCGCTAGTTTGAAGTTCCTTGATGTGATGGGATAGGGTAGCGGGCGAAATGGAGAGTGCTTCGTGTGCCGCGGTGCAGCCGAGCGGGCAATGAGATCGTGCGATGGCCTCGAGCAGTTCGAAACGCTTGGGATCTGATAAGGCTTTTAGGATAGCGGTCCGCTGTGTACGGCTAAGCTTTGCAGGTTTCGCAGCCGCGACAGACCTCGCTTCTGAATGAACGCTAGCCATCTTCGCTCCGAGAGTGTTGGATGCAATGTTAGCCGATCGGATGCGGAGCCGTTCGAGGTCGCGGTTGCAAACTTGCCCTTATTGCGATCCCGCAGATCGGTATGGGGCGGCCAAGCTTGCTGTAACCTAAACTCGGACTAAAAGAGTCTTATATTTCAGTCGCGTCCTGATCGAGGATAGTTTTCCCCGGTCCCGAGCTCAGAGAAACTCGCAATCACAGGCCGAGGCATCGATGTCGAAGGGGCACGCAGTTCTGCGGTATTTCCGGAAGGTTCACCTCTACCTCGGGGTCTTCACGACCCCCGCACTGCTCTTCTTCGCGATAACGGGCGCCTTGCAGACGTTCAGCCTTCACGAATCAACGCAGGGCAGCAGCTATAAGCCGCCGACCTGGTTAGCATCGCTTGCACAGCTGCACAAAAAACAAAATACGACGGTGCCTGTGCGAAGAAATCCTCATCCAGTTCCGGGCGGCGCTGAACGTAACGACAACTCGCCGAAGGTTAATCAAGAGGCTGGAAAGGGATTGAAAGATCCTGTGGTGGCGAGTGCCGGAGCCGATTCGACCCGTCCTGAAAAAACGGAGGCGGCCAATGAAAAGAAAGGGACAGAGAACTCTGGGGCGGTAGCGCCAAGGAAAAGTCATTTGCCGATGAAGATCTTTTTCCTTTTGGTCGCTGTGAGCCTGGCGCTCTCGAGCTTTACCGGCCTGTACATGTCTTACAGATACCAGCGTGGACGGTGGCAATTGACCGCTTTGTTATTGGCGGGTCTGATCGTTCCTCTGGTCCTGCTGCCATTTTGAGATCAGCCTTGTTTAGCGGCGATTGCCAGCAGCGTCTGGAAATGCGGCGCTTTGTCTTCTTTATAGACGACGGATGTCTGGGCTTTTGTGAAGCCGGCACTCTCAAGCATGGATTCGAGTTCGGCTTCGCTGAAGCCAAGCCACTCGTCGGCGTAGATCTCGCGGGCTTCCTCGAAACGATGCTTGACGAGGTCCATGATGGCTATGCGACCGCCGGGTTTAAGAATGCGGGCAGCTTCGCAGATGGCGCGATCGGGGTGCAGAGCGTGATGGAGTGATTGCGAGAAGAAGACAATGTCGACGGCGCCGTCTTCGACGGGGAGCTCCTCCATGTCGCCGAGTCGGTAGTCCACGTTTTTAACGTGATTGCGCTGGGCCTGGTCGCGGGCGAACTCGATCATCTTTGCGGAGGAATCGACTGCGATGACGTTTTCGGCGCTTTGCGCAAGAAGAAGCGAGAAGCTCCCGTCTCCCGCGCCAAGATCGGCGATCGTCTGCGGAGGCATCAGGCGAAGCAGCGCTTCGGCCATCGCCTTCCAGGACTTGCCCGGAACGTAGTCTTTGCCGTGGCGGCCCGCGACGCTGTCGAAAAAGGCGCGCATTTTGTCCTGGCGTTTTTTGACGACGCGGCGAGCCGTGGCCCTGTCGTAAGCCGACTCAGGAATTTCCTTCTGGGCCCGTGCGAGCAGGTCGGCTAGTACGTCGTTTCCATTCCCGGTGATCAAGCGGTAGAGGCTGTTTTTACCGATTCGGCGGTCTTCGACGAGGCCCGCCTGTTTGAGTAGAGAAAGATGAGTCGAGATGGTGCTCTGGCCCATGACCAGGATCTCCTGAAGTTCTGCCACTGAAAGCTCTTCTGCCTTGAGGAGCAGAAGGATGCGGAGCCGGTTGGGGTCGGCTACTACGCGGAGCGTTTTCACGATTGACGTGGCCATGGGTTTCTGTTACATATCAATATATCACGATTCGTCGATACATCGTCGACCACTCACTGAAGGAGAACTGAATGGCTTCCTCAACCCTCGAACTGACCGAATACAAAGTTGCAGACCTTTCGCTGGCCGACTGGGGCCGCAAGGAGATCTCTATTGCCGAGCACGAGATGCCAGGCCTCATGGCCATCCGCAACAAGTACGCGGCGGAAAAGCCGCTGAAGGGCGTCCGCATCACCGGTTCGCTGCACATGACCATTCAGACCGCGGTTTTGATTGAGACGCTGGTTTCGCTGGGAGCTGAGGTTCGCTGGGCAAGCTGCAACATCTTCTCGACTCAGGACCACGCGGCGGCGGCGATCGCGGCGAGCGGCGTTCCTGTGTTCGCGTGGAAGGGCGAGACGCTGGAAGAGTATTGGGAGTGCACCTACAAGGCGCTGACTCACAAGGGTGGCAAGGGTCCTGAGCTGGTTGTCGACGACGGCGGCGACGTGACGCTCCTGATCCACAAAGGGTATGAGCTCGAAGAGGGAGACAAGTGGGTTGATACGCCGTCGGGCAACCACGAAGAGCAGGTGATCAAAGATCTGCTAAAGCGCGTGTATGCCGAGGACAAGCAGCACTGGCACAAGGTCGTGAAGGAGTGGCGCGGCGTTAGCGAAGAGACGACGACGGGCGTGCACCGGCTCTACCAGATGATGGAGAAGGGCAAGCTGCTGATTCCGGCTATCAACGTGAACGACTCCGTGACGAAGTCGAAGTTCGACAACCTGTACGGCTGCCGCGAGTCGCTGGCCGATGGCATCAAGCGCGCAACCGACGTGATGGTGGCGGGCAAGGTTGCAGTGGTTTGTGGATACGGCGACGTGGGCAAGGGCTGTTCGCACTCTCTGCGCGGCATGGGCGCACGCGTGATTGTGACGGAGGTCGATCCGATCAACGCACTACAGGCCGCCATGGAAGGCTTCGAAGTCACGACGGTTGAGGACACGCTGGGTCGCGGCGATATCTATGTGACCACCACGGGCAACGTGGACATCATCACTCTTGAGCACATGCAGAAGATGAAGGACCAGGCGATCGTCTGCAACATTGGACACTTCGATAACGAAATCCAGATCGATCGACTGAACAACGACAAGACCGCGAAGAAAACGAACATCAAGCCGCAGGTGGATAAGTACACGTTCGACGACGGGCACGAGATCTTCATGCTGGCAGAGGGCCGTCTGGTCAACCTGGGTTGCGCGACGGGTCACCCGAGCTTCGTGATGTCGAACAGCTTCGCCAACCAGACGCTGGCTCAGCTCGACCTGTGGAAGAACAAGGACAGCTATAAGGTGAACGTCTACACGCTGCCGAAGAAGCTGGACGAGGAAGTTGCACGACTCCATCTCGAGAAGATCGGCGTGAAGCTGACGAAGCTTTCGCAGAGGCAGGCAGACTACATCGGCGTGCCGGTGGAAGGTCCGTACAAGCCGGAGTTCTACCGGTACTAGTTGTCAGTAATCAGAGGTCAGTGATCAGAGGGCTGGGAGAGATCCTGGCCCTCCGTGTTCTTGTGCGCAAACTGCAAGACTTTCTGTCTTTATGCCGCCCTCATTCGGATTTGATCCGGCGTGCCGTAGTATCTCCTCACCGCGTCACCGATTTGGCAACCAGTCCACCCTGAAGGCTGATTCCGGGATCGAATTGTTCGATATTGTGGTGTGTCTAATCGCAGTCGCTTTCATGGGTGGATCATTTCGTTTCGATTGCGAGCATTCTGGGGCTGCTGATCGGGCTGCCTGCAGTGCTAGCTGTGTTCTACCAGGCGCACAAAGCGCGGCAAGAGGATCGGCAGGTTCGAGAAGGAAGCATGCACAGCCGCGACTGCCTGGAGTTCATTGTTGGCGATGGAACCACTATCAACGTTGTGCCGCTGGAAACGCTTAACTGGCTCCCTCGAGCGGGAGACATCATCTTGCTGCCAGGCGACGGTATTGACGAAGGAACGCAGTTTCTTCCTGGAGCTTACCTCGTTGAGTCGCTAGAGCATTTATACGCTCCAGCCACGCACAAGCTACGCCGCCCCCAGGAAGCGCGACTTACGAAGGTGGTGTGCGCCGTGCCGACGTTGAATCCAACATTCAACAGCAAAGACTTTCAAGACGAAACAGGTCAAAAGGCATCCGAGAGTGTGGCGTAGGATTTACGTGATTTTCGTTTTGCGCCCATTCCCGAAGAAGCGGTTCCACATCCGCCAGGCTGCGCTGTGCAAGAGATCTGTTTGCTGGGCCTTGAGGGCGGCATAGGATCTTTTCACGTAGATGTCGAACTCAGGTGGCCACCCGATTGTGGAACGGCGCTCAGTGAAATCGCCTTCGGCCCATTTGGCCATGACAGCTTTATATCCGACGACATGGGTCACGAAATCGAGAAGGCATTGAGGCATATGCTCTTCGACGACGAGGTAGGCCTTCTCGATGATGATCTTCTCGCGAATGTCGTTCAGCGGCATGAAGATCGTATTCATCCAGAGAATCCATTCCTTCAACTCAGAATCGAGGATGGGCTCGCTGACGGCCTTTCCCTGACGTTTTAGGAGAGAGCGATAAGCGATGTTGCCGGCCTCGGAAGCAACGTAGAGAGGGCCATAGAACTCATTGAGCCGCTTGTTGACGAGTTCCAGCTTGTCGCGGTGCTGATTGAGCATGCGCGCGCCGATGATAGTGATGAGGTAGCCGGCGAATGCAATGACGATGGTGAGGACTGCGGCATTGTGCAGGATTGTCGGCACCGAGAGGACGTCCATGGGGTCTTCCCTCGGCGAGCAGTATACCCGGACGACATTGGCTCACTTGTGACGCAACGCAGGCAGCGTCAGGGCCGTTCGGCGTGCTTTGCGGAAGGCGATTTCGCGTGTTCGGGGAGGACGGTGATCTCGAAGACCTTTGGCCAAAGCTTGCCGGTGACGAAGAGGCGATCGTGGTGCGCGTCGTAGGCGATGCCGTTGAGGACCGCTTCGTCCCTGGAGAGCTGGTCGCGGGGCATCAGCCCTTTGAGGTCGATCCAGCCGAGGACGCGGCCGTTTGCAGGAGAGATTCGCGCGATGCGGTTGGCGTGCCAGATGTTGGCGTAGATTTCACCGTGAATGAATTCGAGCTCATTGAGCTGCGTGACGGGCTTCCCATGATCTTTGACCGTGATGCGGCGGAGTTCTTTAAATGTCTCGGGATCAAAGAATCGGAGGGTGGCGGTACCGTCGCTGAGGATGAGGGATTCTGCGTCGTGGGTCAGGCCCCAACCTTCGCCTTGATATTGGAACGTGCGAAGCTGCCTGAAGGTCGCCCGGTCGTAGACTAGCGCGACGTGTGATTGCCAGGTGAGCTGGATGAGAGTGTTCTTCCAATCGGTGAGGCCCTCCGCGAAATATCTGTCGGAAACGATCTGCATCCGGAGTATACGGCCGGTTTCGAGGTCTTCTTCACGGAGGGTGGACTGACCCTGAATCCCGGTGCTCTCGTAGAGGTGGCCATCGACGTAGATGAGACCCTGACTGAAGGCGTGCTGGTCGTGGGGATAAGAATGAACAACGCGGTAATTTTCGGCGGAAACAGATGGTGCGGCGGTTAGCAGCAGTGAGGCAGTAAAAATCGTCGTAGGGAAGAAGCGCATTCAGCTGATTCTAGTGCCCGTGCGGGGGACTTTGTCCGGTAAGGTGAGCCTCGGTTTAGAATCAGTGCCAGTTAAAATTTTTCCTCAGACCCCAGGAGGGCTCATGAGCCGTTGTCTCCTTGTCTTTGCTCTCATCGTTCCGCTCGCTGCGCATTCTCAGAAAACTCCCAAACAAACTGAAGTCAAGGTACAGAAGACATCGATTTCACGCGACCAGGAGATGCAGCTCGGCAAGCAGTTTGCCGGGCAGGTGGAGCGCGAGATGGAAGTGATCCATAATCCCGAGATTGAGCGATGGCTGAACCAGATCGGGCAGAGCCTCGCGAAGACGCCCCAGGCGAATGCGTATCCCTACTACTTCAAACTGATAAATGACGACTCTATCAATGCGTTCGCACTGCCGGGCGGGCCCATGTATGTGCACACCGGATTGCTGAAAGCGGCGGACAGCGAGGGCGAAGTGGCAGGCGTGCTCGCACATGAGATGTCGCACGTGGCCCTGCGGCACAGCGCGGCACAGATCGGAAAGCAGCAGACATACGGAACACTCTTCCAGATTGTGGGGCTTGCTGCAGGGACCTTGACACAAGACCAGAATGGGCAGTGCGGCATGGTCTGCCAGATTACGCAGGCAGGAACGAGCCTCGGCCAGAATTCCGTTCTCATGAAGTTTTCGCGCGGTTATGAGAAGGACGCGGATCTCAATGGCGCGCGAATGATGTCGGCGGCAGGCTACGACCCGATACAGCTTCCGACGTTTTTCGAAAAGCTGGTGAAAACGCAAGGCACAGCCGCGGAACCGCGCGGGCTGGCGCTGTGGATGTCATCGCATCCGGCGACCGGCAGCCGCGTCCAGTACGTTTCGGACGATATCAAGTTCTATCCGCAGCGGAGCTATAAGGCGAACACCGGGAATTTTGCAAAGATCAAAAAGCTGGTTGCGGCCGTGCCTCCGCCGAAGCCGCAGCCGGGAAAGCTGATCCAGGCTAAAGAAGGGGCGAGCGGGCGTACGAATCTTCCGGCTGGAATGAAGGATTATCCGGCTAACGGATTTTCGATGGGATTCCCATCAACCTGGCAGGCCGGGCAGGCGGCGCCGGGAGGAAGCCTCTACATCGTGCCGCAAGGCGGAGTGTCGAAGACCCAGAACGGGGGAGTGGAGCTGATCAATGGCGCGATGATCGACTACTACGTTCCGCAGGCGGGCGCAGCAAGCACGAATCTGGATGCAAGCACAAAGGAGTTCCTGGATGGTCTGAAGAAGGGCGATACGAACTTGAGGGCAGACAACCCACAACGAGTGCAGGTTGGGAACAAGGTTGCTCTGAAGACTCGCATGACCACGAAAACCTCTGCGCACCAGGATCCGGATCAAGTCGTTTACCTCTACACTGTCGCGCGCGGGTCTGGCCTGTGGTACACGGCTCTCGCGGGGCAGACCACAAAGATGAGCGATCTGGACCCTACCTTCAAGCAGATGATCGACACCGTTCAGTTCCCGGATTGATGGTCGAGATCGTTGGCCACAAATCGAACGATAGATTCGAGCAGAGCCGCCCGCGGATAGGCGGCCTTGTCCATTCCGGAGCGAATGCTAGCTTCGGGGGATTTGTCGAAAGGCAGCGCAACAGCAAAGTGATCGGCGAGAGCGGCACCCAGAAACTTCGCGCCGGGAACGATGGCATCATCGCGTAAAAGCTGCCCATCTTCGGCGGAGCCGTACGATGACAGCACGCGCCAGGTTTGCATCAGGGACTTGGACGTCGAGGACTCATCCGATTTCGCGATGAGCGAATATGTCGGCACTGGTGACGTGGGATGCGCGGTGAGGAATGCCTGGCGCGTCTGGCGCTGCAGGCTCTTGAAGCCGGTGGAGAGGTCGCCCTGGCAGCTCTTGAGGGGAACGGTCTTCATATATTTTTCCGCAACCGATGGCAGGAGATCGGCGACTGGCGATCCGCCGGAGGCTCCCGCGACGGTGACGAATCCTGCGACTTTGTCTGCGATCTCTTCCTGTGCGAGTGCAACCTGAATGTCAGGGCCGCCTTTGCTGTAGCCGACGAGGATGTATTTACGAGAATCGCTGGCACTGTGTTCGCGAAGGTAGTTCGCGATCATTTTGGCATTGGATTCGCTGGAGTCATTGGGGACCTGAAGCAGATCTACATCGACGCCTTGCGCTTTGAGCGTTTCCTGGCCTTCCTGGAATGCGGGTGAGTCAGAGACGCAGGAACTGAGAATTCCAGGCACGATGAGGACTCTGTATTTGGTCGAGAGCGCTTCGAGTTTCAAGTCCTCTTTACCGGGCGAGTCGATGTAACGGGAGCACGAGCCCCAATCGCCTCCACCGGGATTATTCTGCTTGAGGACGGAGCAGAAGATGTCGCTGAAGCCGGCGGAGACATTGCCTAAGTCATCCGCGAGATAGATAAGAACCGTGCGGCCATCTGAGGTGAAGCCAGAGCCGGTAGCTGTCTTGGCGCTCGTGACGGGATCAGTGGGAGTAATGTAATCGGACTTTACGACCATGCCGGTTTGCGTAAGGCTGTCGCGGATGTAGTCGCGCTCTCCGTCGGTATTGGGATCGATTTTGTGAGTGATACCGTTGTTGCGCTGGTCGCGATCGAAGCCGATGTCGTGCGTGCCGGCGCCCGCCCAGACGGTTTGCCCGTCGAGTTGCTGCGAGACTTTCCAGATGCGGAAGTGATGCCTGGATGCGACGACGCGAAGCGGGTCGGCCTGAGCGTATCCGAAGTCCTGGGCACGGCCGAAGAGACGAAGCTCACTCATCGGCATGGTGACGTAGGCTTCCTTCGAGAGGCTCGCGAAGATACCTCGAATGATCGCGTCTTTGTCAGTGCGATCGACGGCAACCCATCCAGCTGCTTTGAGAGCGGACTGCACGCGGTCCTGCGAGCCGATGAGGATGAAATTAACTCGATCGCCCGGAGCGTCGTTGGGGTCGCTGACGCGTCGTGGAATCGAATCGATGAGCGCCTGCGGAAATGCGGGAACGTGAACATTCTGCCGCGCCGCGTTTTGAGAAGCAGTGGCTGCTTTGCGATCAACCGTGACGTGATAGGAGCCAGTAGCCTGATCGAGGCTCATTTGATTGATGGAGAGAAAGAGGCGTCCTGTAACAGGAGCCTGGCTGTTCATCTGCTCGCCGATGAGGAAAGCACGAGCTGCTTCGATGGAGCCGATGCGTCCAACGAGCGCACCACGGCCGGCGGAGTTGACAGGGAGATTGCGAATGAGATCGGCGAATCCGCGGGGGAGACCTGCGGGGCCATTGGGTTGCTGGGCGTTGGAGTACTGCAACTGGCCGGTGGCTGTGATATGCAGTGTGTCTCCAGCGTTAAGGTCGATGTTGGTGTCGATCCAGCCGGCGCCGGGACGCACATCAAATTCGTGTGTCTGTGCCGAGAGGGGAAGCGCGCATAGGATGAGGCTGAAAAGCGCGGCACGGATCATGGCTGTCTCCTTGCGACTGCATCGTAAATATTTCGCTCGACGCGACCCCAGACAACTGGGTCGAGTTCCATCTTAGTGTGACTGCCTCCGAAAACCTGGCGGGCTTTGGAGGCATTGGATTCGTCGACCGAGCGGAATACGTACGTCGATCTGAAGTTGCCGAGAATTGTGGTTCGGAGCGGGTCGGCGGCACGAATATTGTTCCTGCCGTGAATGGTTGTAAACGGGTCGTGCTGGTAGAAGTTTACTGCTGCCCGCACGTTGGGCGGAATGAGGCTGTCGTGAGCGCCAACGCTATCGATCTGAACCGTGAGCATAACGGGAATGCCGAGTTTATGGAGATCTCTGGCGACGGCGATTGCGGCTGCGCCGCCCCAGCTTTGGCCGAATAGAATCACGCGAGCGTTGGCTATTTCGTCTGGCTCAAGCCGCCCGTTCCGGTTGGTATCGAATGCCTCGTGAATGAGGCGGAGGGCGAGGGCCTGGTGGTGATTGGAGATGGATTCGGCGAAGACTCCCGGATGCTCGCGGAGTTTGAGAACCAGTCGACGGACGGAGCGATGTTCGTCATTCCAACGATCGTACCCGCCGAGGAAGCCGACGACGAGGGTTGATCCGGTCGGGAGAGGTGTGGGTGTGGTGAGCTGGGAGAATCGCTGGGAAAGAGCTGCTGAAGCGAAAAGCGCCCAGATCAGAGCGATGTATCCGCATAACTTGGCTCGTCTGGTTCCCATCACTCGGCCCATCGCCTCTCAAAATGGTAAACCTCGCGAAACGGGCGGACACTATGTGTTAGTCGTATCGTTAGCCGCCGAAGTTGCAAGCAGATCGAGCATGGCTGAGCGGCGGGAAGAGTATAGTCGGCTGGATATTGGTATGTGTATCGGGATGCGTATTGCAATCGGTGGCGTGGCCGTGTTGTTGTGCTGGGAGTTGACCGCCCAAAAATCTACTCGCACCCTTAAGCCCGATGCTCCGGCAGTTCTTGAGTGGAAAACTCGCATCGCCTTAATTCAGAAGACGCTCGAGGGCGCGAATGAAGAAAGGTGTCGAGGCGCTCCCGCTCCCGAAATCGTTGACGCGTTTGGATTGGAAAGCGGACCGCTGTCCGTCGCACTGGTGGACTATTGTTCGTCTGGCGCCTACACGGATTCACTCTTCCCAATGATCTTGGACCATGGCAAGCCTGTTCAGGCGACATTTCGCGATATAGAAGGTAAGAAGGTCCACCGCGAGTTTGTAAGCGGCGCATCCGCTATGCACTCAAGGTCTGTCGAGCTGGCCGCAAGCGAGAAAGCCATTTTTGACTGTTTCACAGACAACGATGCTCAAGGCAGGATCGCGGAGTGCGGTGTTAAAGCATACGTCTGGAATGCGAAAAGTAGAACGTTCGACCTCGACAATCGACGATCGAAATCGGCGAGCGCTGAGTATTGCCAACGTATGCGCGCCGGACAGTGATGTCATCCGGCACCAAGATAGAGAAAACGAAGTGCGAAGAGGATGGCGAGGATGTAGAGAAGCCAATCCTGGCGACGCCAATTGCCGGTGGCAAGATGCAGGACAGCCCAGGCTATAACGCCGAAGCCGAGACCATTCGCGATGGAATACGTAAGAGGGATGAGGATCAGCGTAAGGAAAGCCGGAATGGCGACAAGTGGTTCGTGCCAGCGAATCTCAGTGATAGTGGCGAGCATCATGGATCCAACAAGGATCAGGGCCGGCGCGGTGGCGGCGTTTGGCACCAGGCCTACGAAAGGCGCTGCAACCATTGCGACGAGGAAGAGTAGAGCGGCAACGATCGCCGTAACTCCAGAGCGACCACCGGCAGCAGCAACGCCTGCGGTGGATTCGACGTAGCTGGTGACCGTGGAGGTGCCGGCGAGCGAACCGAATATGGTGGAGGCTGCGTCGACAAAAAGGATGCGATTCAGCCGGGGGATGGTATGGTCGGGCGCGATGAGTCCGGCGCGCTTTGTGACAGCAACGAGAGTGCCGAGGTTATCGAAGAGATCGACGAAGAAGAAGACGAAGATGATTTCGAGTAGACCTCTGCTGAGGGCTCCGTGGATATCGAGTTGCAGAGCTGTTTTGGTGAGGTCGTGCAGGCCTATGCTCTCACTTTTCCATTGGACCAGTCCGATGACCCATGCTATGCCAGTCGTGACGAGAACTCCGATGAGGATTGCGCCGCGAACTCTCCTGATTTCAAGCCCGACCATAAGGATGAGCCCGAAAAGGGCCAGGGCTGTCGTTGGATTTCGGAGGTTGCCTAAGGAAACCAGAGTGGCGGAATCGCCAACGATGAGGCCAGCATTGCGGAATCCAATGAAAGCGATGAATAGCCCGATTCCACTGGCGACAGCCGCGTAGAGTTCGTGCGGGATTGAGCGCAGGATCATCTGGCGAATGCCGGCGGCTGTGAGCGCAAGGAAGAGAATGCCGGAGATGAAAACCGCACCAAGTGCCGTCTGCCAGGGCACATGCATCTTGAGGCAGACGGTATAGGCGAAGTAGGCATTTAGTCCCATGCCGGGCGCCAGGGCAATGGGGTAGCGCGCAACGATACCCATCAAGAGAGAACCGGAGGCTGCGGAAAGGCATGTCGCGACAGTGGCGGCATGGAGTGGCACGCCAGCGGACGAGAGGATAGCAGGGTTGACGAGCACGATGTAAGCCATCGTGAGGAAGGTAGTCACACCAGCCAGGATTTCCGCTCGCCAGGTTGTGCCAAGTTTACGGAATTCGAAATAGGTCTCTAATAATTCGAGCATCGACTGCTTTCAGGAGAGCACATGCACCTGAACGCGCAAAGTTTTTTGTGGTGGAGCGTGGAAGATGCGATCAAGCTCGGGCGGCGGGGTGACGGGCTTTGCCAGAACGGAGAATCCAGTCCATCGATCCACCCTGAATAACGATGGAGAAGACGACGACGAGGTAAGTTGCGCCAAGCATCCAGGTACGACCGAGAGTCTCGGGCACGGATAGGGCGAGAGCGATAGAGAGGCCGCCGCGCAGGCCGCCCCATGTGAGGATGAAGAGTGACGATTTGAGTCCGGGCTGGCAAAGGCGGGCGATCAGCAGCAATAAGGCGACTGCACCGAAGCGGATGAGGTTGATGGCGCCAATGGAACTGAGTCCAGCTCGCACGGAGTTCGAGTCGAGAGTGATAGCCATGGCTTCAAGGCCGAGGAGCACGAAGAGAACACAGTTCTGGATTTCGTCGATCACCTCCCAGAAACGATCGATCTGCTGGTGAGCAATGCGATCTTCGGGGAGCCGACGATTGAGAAGGCGGAGCGCGATACCCGCAACGACTGCTTCGAGCGGTGCAGAGAGACGGAGACGGTCTGCGAGGACATAGCCGCCCAAAGCGAGTGAAACGGTAAAGAGGATATCGATCTTATAGGAATCGTGCATGCGCATCAGCCGCGAGGTAATACCTGCAGCGAGGATACCGACTGCAACTGCACCTCCAGCTTTCACGATAAGCAGACCAGCTACGGCCCAAGGCGTAGGCGCATTCCCTCTCGCGACTGTGAGCATCGTTAGGAAGAGGACTGCACCGATGCCGTCGTTAAAAAGAGATTCGCCGGCGAGTTGAGCTTCTATGGTGCGAGATACTCCGACGCGTCGGAGCATCTCGAGAACAGCGATTGGATCTGTGGGCGAGATGAGGGCGCCGAAGATGAAGCACTCGACCCAGGGGAGGTGGTTGCCACTCAGCCAATGCGTTGAAAGTGCGACAAGGAGAAAGCAGATTGTGGTGCCCGCAATGGAGAGAAGCGAGACGATGAATTTCTCGCGGGCGAGATGCTCAAGATCGAGAAGAAATGCGCCTGCGAAGAGCAGGAGAGGAAGCATTCCGTGAAGGATGAGAGTCTCGAAGTCGATTCGCTGCATAAGGTGGGCCGCCCATACGTGGATGACGGGAACACGGGAGGCGGCCACCATCAACGTCGCGGAAACGAGGACAGTGAGCATCATCGTGCCGATAGTGATCGGCAATCTTAGCCAGCGTGCGCTCAACAAGCCGAAGACCGCGGCAGTGAGGAAAAGCAGGCTGAGGATTTCGAGAGTGCTCATGGGTGATCATCCGGCGGATGCAGTGGACATGCAGTAGACCGATGTTTTCATCGTACCGAAATGGCTGGCATGTCGTGGAAAATCGAGCGGGGTGTATGAAAACGTGTCAGGGCAAGGCGATCCCATGTTAGTGGAAGAGAGTTTTATCCAGGTGCCCGAGAGTCCCAGGCCTCAGAAGCGAGACCTGGGGCACCCATTCTCAAGCAATGCTAGAGGATTTTTGCTGCGTCTTTGGCGAAGTAGGTGACGATGAAGTCCGCACCGGCGCGGCGGATACCTATAAGGGACTCGAGCATGGCACGGTCGCGTTCGAGCCAGCCTTTTTCGAAGGCGGCGTGAAGCATCGAGTATTCCCCGGAAACCTGGTACGCACCCATAGGCACTCCGAAGCGCTCACGAGCGGCGTGCACCACGTCCAGATAGGGCATGGCGGGTTTCATCAGGATCATGTCGGCGCCCTCGACAAGGTCGAGCTCAATCTCACGCATGGCTTCGCGCAGGTTGGCTCCATCCATTTGGTAGCTGCGGCGATCACCAAACTGCGGAGCGGAATCGGCAGCTTCGCGGAAGGGGCCATAGAAGGCAGAGGCGAACTTCGATGCGTAGCTGAGTATAGGCGTGTTGGTATTGCCGTCGGCATCGAGAGCACGCCGGATGGCAGCTACGCGTCCGTCCATCATGTCGCTGGGAGCTACGATGTCAGCGCCCGCGCGTGCGAGGCTTGCACCTGTTCTGGCAAGGAGCTCAAGCGAGGGATCGTTATCGATTTCGTAGTTGTCTTCCGACTTAAGAACGACGCCGCAGTGGCCGTGGCTGGTGTATTCACAGAGACACACGTCGGCCATCATGACAAGCTTCTTCGCAGACGGGCTCTGCTTCAGCGCACGGAGGGCACGCTGCACGATACCGTTGTCATCCCATGCGCCGGAGGCCTGTTCGTCTTTGCTGTCCGGAAGACCGAAGAGAAGCAGTCCGCCGATGCCGAGAGATGCGGCTTCTTCAGCTTCGCGCACGGCCTGGTCCACGGAAAGATTGAAAACTCCCGGCATGGAACTGATCGGGTTGCGCACGCCTTCGCCGGGACAGATGAATAGCGGGTAGATCAAATCGCCTGGGTTCAGGGTAGTCTCGCGAACCAGAGCGCGCAGAGATTCCGTGCGGCGCAGCCGGCGTAGACGAATTTCGGGAAAAGGCATCTTAGGAAGATTGTATGCCAGTCACAGATTGCGGCTGCTGTGATGAATTACCTTGCGCGAAACGCAGGAGGCTGAAGTATCGGGTCGCTCTCTGCACGTCCTTGAGGATCTGAGCTCTCAGAGCTTCGGTGGAGGGCCACTTCATCTCTCCGCGCAGGCGGAGCAGGAACTCGAGGTATAGAGGGGTTTCGTCGGAAAGATCAACAGGTTCGAAGTCCAGGATGTGAGTTTCCACACCGAAGCCGACGCCCTCAAAGGTAGGGCGGTTGCCGGCATTTGTGACTGACCGAAAGCAGCGGTCACCAATCGTCAATCGCGTTACATAGACTCCGAAGCCGGGGAGGAGACCGTCATAGGGAGCGAGATTGACGGTCGGAACCAGGAGTTTCGTGCCAACACCACGGCCCTTTGCAGGATTGGAATGCACGCCGAAAACGCGGCCTAGCATCCAGCGAGCGCTGCGAACGTCTCCCGCCGCGATGGCGGCGCGGACTGCGGAACTGGAGATCTCGAGATTGTGCAAGCGGACTGCCTTGTGAACGTGCACGTTGAAGCCGAATTGTTCGCCGAACGCGCGAAGTTCGGCGACGCCGGCTTTTGCGCCGTGGCCGAAACGGAAGTTTGCGCCTTCGTGGATGCCGCGGATGCCAAGGCGCCCCACGAGAATGTCGCGAACGAAATCGTGGCTTGTCACGCGCGAGAACTCGGTGTTGAAGGGCAGAACAAAAATTGCGTCTACGCCGGTTCGAGCCATCAATTCGATGCGCTGCGGCAAAAATGTGAGCAGCTTCGGAGCTTCTTTCGGATAGAGGACTTGAGCCGGGTGGGGATCGAAGGTGACTGCAACCGAGCGCATGCGGCGTTCGCGAGCCTCAGCAGCAGCGGCTCCGAGGATCTCCTGATGTCCGCGATGTACGCCATCGAAGTTGCCAATCGCGGCGATGGATGGGCCGAAGTCGGCTGGAATTTCGGAGATAGAGCGGTAGATGGGAACAGTCGCGATGATTCTTTCAGTCATGCGCAGCCATCCCCGAGGGCGATCGAGAGGCTCAGCTGGTCATAAGCGAGGCGGATGTTCTCAGGAAGCCCGGCATTGGTTTCTTCGTGGCCTAGTTCGTGCGCAATGTGTGTCAGCCACGTGTGCTTCGCTTTGATCCGCTGGGCCCAGCCAACCGCCTGTTCGACGGTTGCGTGGCTAGGATGTGGCTTGTGACGGAGAGCAGAGAGGACAACGTGATCGAGGTCGCGAAGAAGCGCGAAGCTCTCTTCCGGAATTTCGCTGACGTCGGTGAGATATGCTGTGCGCCCGAAACGAAAACCGCTGATGTGCTGGTAACCGTGAAGAATGGGAATGCGGCGGAACTCCACTCCAAAGGCGCAAGTCACGTCGACGAGCGGCTCGAGCTGCACTCGTGGGCGGTTTGGATATGTTGCATCAGGCGAGAAGGTGTAGTCGTATACGCGACGCAGGGTGCCTTCTGTTTCGGGCGAAGCGTAGAGCGGAATTCGTCCACCCTCGCGGGATACGGTGAAGCTAATGGGACGAAGATCATCGAGACCGAAGATGTGATCGGCGTGGTCGTGGGTGTAGAAGACAGCGTCTACTCGCGTGAGCTTGTTGCGAAGCGCCTGCTCGCGGAAGTCGGGGCCGGTATCGATAAGGACTACTCGGTCCCGGCCTTCCTGCTGCCACTGAAGTAGGATCGACGGGCGAAGCCTGCGATCATGTGGGTCGACGGAAGTGCACACCGCGCAACTGCAACCCAGCGTCGGAACTCCCATGGAAGTTCCGGTACCCAGAAATGTCAGCCGGCCCTCCATGGCCTTTAGTGTTTTTCCGGCTTAGGGGGCGGGGCCTGCACACCTTGAAGCGAGATCATTTTGCTGAGTTCAAGGAAAGTCATGCGCAACTCGAAGAGAACTGTCTCAAGCATGCGAACTTCATTGTCGCTGAGATTGCCTTTAGTCTTTTCTTCCAAGACGCCGAGCAGATCGATGCTCTGACGCGCCCCGATGATATCGACACGAGGACGCTGCCCTTCTGGAGTTGCCGCACCCATTTGCATAAGCGCTGAGAGGTAGAGCTGCTGAACGAGGTGCTCGAACTTAATAGGAGGTTGCGCACCCATGGTGGGGTTCTGGGCACGCAGAAGATCTTCGACACGCTGCGCAGAAGCCTCATAGGCGGTCTCCTGCTCTCGCAACTCTTCGGCGCTAGGCAGGGGAGGCATTGCACCGGCAAGGTCATCCTCACCTTGCTCTTCGGGCCTCGGGGGCTTTGCGGCCTCGGGCTCAACCAGACGGGGTCCGGCGGCCTTCTGCTCAAGCTCAGGGGGAGGTGCAGGGGTGGGGGCGGATTCGGTGGAGGAGGGTTCCTGCTCCCCTTCCTTCTTCATTCTGCGGCGGTCGATGACTTCAAATTTGGGAGTATCGCTCATAATCCAGAATTCCTATCACTATCAATGATATAGGCCATTAGAGATTCGATCATAATTCGGGCGGCCGGGCCAAGATCTTTGCGGTTCCCAGTTTGTCTGAATAGGCGAGGGGCTGATTCTTCAGCTCGGCTTCGCTGCGGATCATGGCAAGGGCAAAGCGGCGGCTTCCGGATTGTAGGGGCAGTTCAGCGACGCTGGTGATCGCACCAACTGCGGTGTTGTCCAGGAAGAGCTCTGCGCCGAGCTGGGGAATCGGGCCATCAAGCTCAAGCTGGCGGAGGTGGCGGTGGACGTTCCCTCGAGAGCGAATGCGCTCCACGATCTCCTGCCCGAGGTAGCACCCCTTGTTAAAGTGCAGGGCGCGCACCTGCGAGGTTTCCTGAGGAAGATCGCGCTCAGCAATATCGATGCCGTATGCGGGAATGCCTTCGGCGGTGCGAAGAGCGTCAAGCGAGGCAGCGCCCGTGGCGATCGCACCAGCGGTGGAGAGCGCTCGCCACAGCAGAGGCAGACCGGCGATCGGCGTACGGATCTCGAAGTGCTGGGCAAGGGTGCCGAAGTTGCGTCGGATGACGAGATCGAAGCCATTCCATTCGCATCGTACGCCCGTCATTGCTTCGACAGGAGCGGGCAGACCCATCCGGCTCAAAACCTCCGCGGCCTTGGGACCGGTGAGTCCTACAGCAGTATCGGCCGCGAGGTCATTAGGGATAAGTTCGACATCGTCCATGATGATGAAGTGGTCGAGGTGGGCCATCAGCTTCTCGAACTGGTTGGCTGCGATCTCGAGTTCGAGTGACTCTCCATTGCGCCAGACGGTCAGGTCGCCCTGAATGCGGCCCTGGGCATTCAGCACGAGATTCCAGGCGCCGCTGTTTTCCGGAATGTCGTTCACGGTATTTGTGACCATTCCGCTGAGCCAGCGAAAGCGATCTTCACCTCGCACCGTCACTCGCCGCATCCAACCGAGATCGTGCGCTGCAGCTCCTCTGGTCAAAGCCGCTGTTTCCTGGGTTGGAGCGTCCAAATGCTGTGGAGTCATCGCGCCCCTGAACTCGATGAGTTGAGGCTTGTTAGCGCCGGAGGTAAGTTGGGTCGCGAGGGGCGTGCAAGGTGCGGAGACGGCGAGATTTTCGGTCATAAAGCGCTACATGCATCCCGGTGCGAGTTTTGAATGTCATCGCGCCATGACGCATCCTGATTATAGCCTTGGATCAGCAGCTACATGCGGCAACGGGGCTGTCTCAGAACCTTAAGGAGCATGAATGAGCAAGTATCACCGAATGAACGATTTACATCGGAGACGGGTGGCCTGCGTTGCCGGTATGTTCCTGCTGATTGGGCAGCTGATGGGGTACGCGCAATTGCCGGAAGATCAACCAGCGCAGCAGACTCCAGCTCCTGCGGGAAGGCCGTCTGGGACCGGCACGCAATCCCCCGAACAAGCCAGACCGGACTCAGCATCGAAACCGGAGACTCACATCACCCCTGAGGAGGCAAAACAGCTCTTCGGTCTTGTCGATCAGCTCATCAAGTTCTCGTCGGAGGAAACTGGTTTGCCTGTCAAGAGCCAGGTGAAACGGCAACTAACCACGCGAGCAGCAGTCGAGAAGTACTTGAAAGAGAAATTCGAGGACGATGAGGATGCGAAGCGGATGCAGCGCAGCGAAATCGTACTAAAGAAGTTCGGGCTGCTAGATCGGGACTTCGATCTCAAGCCGTTCTTGCTTCAGCTGCTGACCGAGCAGATTGCAGCTTATTACGATCCCAAGGAAAAAGCGATCAACCTTCTCGACTGGGTTTCGGTAGACGAACAGAAGCCGGTTCTCGCGCACGAACTTACTCACGCACTTCAGGATCAGCACGTGAACCTGGAGAAGTGGAGCGATCAGACGCCCGCTGACGTATCGCACACATCCTCGGAAGACACGGAGCATCTTGCGAAGGACGAGCTCGATACTGCACGCGATGCCGTGACTGAGGGCCAGGCAACTGCGGTGATGATGGACAACATCCTGAAGCCGATGGGGAAAAGCCTGGTTGGGGACCCTGAGGTGGTGGAGATCATCAAGCAGAAGATGAACGGCTCGGAAGATTCGCCGGTATTGGCACGGGCACCGCTGCTGCTTTCGGAGTCACTTCTGTTTCCGTATCGCGAGGGCTTGAGCTTTGAGCAGGATGTGTGGATGGATCGCGGGCAGTCTGCCGCATTTACAGGCGCGCTCGACCGGCCACCGTCGTCAACGTGGGAGATCATGAACCCGCTGGAGTACGTACGTCAGCACGTACCATCGGTTCCTTACCTGCCGAATATTCACCCGCTTCTGGATCAGACGTACAGGCCCTACGATATCGGCCAGGTGGGCGAACTGGATGTGCAGATTCTTGCCAACCTGTTCAGCGGAGAAAAGACGGCACGAAACCTGAGTCCGGCGTGGGATGGTGGGATTTACTGGGCCGGACAGAAGCTCAGCGCGACGCCGGCGGAACAAGCGACCACGAAGTCGATAGCCTTCTTCTATCTCTCGGCCTGGAAGAACGATAAGTCTGCGGAGACATTCGCAAATCTCTATGCGAACGAGCTGGGGCGGAAGTACTCAGGGGTTAAGCAGGATATTGCGGCGACACAGGATGCTGATGCCGCAACAGGAACAACCGAGAAGGTCTGGACCACCAACGAGGGTCCGGTGGTAATCACGCAGAAGGGCAAGCTGGTGTTTGTTGCCGAGAGCTTCGATCTGCCGGTTGCGCGGAAACTTACTGCGATGGTGCTTGAGTCGCAGGACAAAGGACAACTGCGGAACGCCTCGACAGAGCCGACGGATGGCAGGCTGGAAATCGGAAAGGCCTCTCAGTCCACCAGCCTTTCGGGATCGCTGGTTCGGTTTATGGCGCATTGCGGAGTGATGAAGACTGTCGTGGATGCCGGTTTGGGGGTCGCCAGGCCCCGATCGTCCCATCCCTTCCGGTAACTTCGGGTAAGCAGTTTGGTCTTGCACTCGCAAGGCTTTTTCTGCTGTTCTGAGAGGGAACAATTCCCCAAGCGGAGGGTGTCAATGAAAGCTACTCCCCTCGTCGTGTGTTGTGCCCTCGCGCTCGGCCGCACTGCCGTGGCGCAGGCGTTCGGAGAGTCTATCCAAATCAGCCAACCGGCAATGCACAGTACTGGTGCAGCCACGTCAGTGCCCACCTCTCCCCTGCAGAGATCAGGACTTCCGCAACAGGTTGGCGTGCAGGTGATGAACGATGCCTATCGCGGACAAGCTGACTGCCACTGCGCCAAGCCTCCAGTTTTTCTGCCCAGCCCGAAGGACGTTGCGCCGGGAGCGGTGGTGATTCTGACCAGCCCAAGCCCCAACGCGGTGATCTACTACACCGCTGACGGATGGACGCCGACAGAGACGTCAACGAAGTATGAGACACCTATTCCGATTCTGTCGAATACGCGGATACAGGCATTCGCGATCGAACCTGGCAAAGCGCCGAGCCCGATCGTTGCAGGAAGCTACACTCTCAGCGGCACTCCAACGCCGTTGCCGCCGGATGAGGCGATCAGCGGGTCGACGGTGCCGAAGGGAACACCTATTCGCCTGCAAACCGGCAACAGGCTTACATCCGAGACGGCGAATGTGGGAGACCACTTCTTTGTGCTGCTCGATCAGAACCTGATAGTGAACGGCAAGATGATCGCGCATCGTGGCATGTCCGTGGATGCAATCGTGACCGCGGTGAAGCCGGCCGGGCAGAATGGGGTTTCCGGAATGATTGTTTTCCGTCTGGCCGGGTTATCTGCCAACGGGGTCAACATTCCACTCGATGGCATGTATACGCTGGTTGCGCCCGACATCGGCTCGCAGATCAACCACATTGCAGACACGAGTTTTGTACATGTAGCCGGACCTTTGCCGCAAGGAAACCAGGCGAAGATTGAACCGGGCATGATGCTGACTGCTTCGGTGGCGAGCGATGTTGCTGTAAGCCAGTAATAGAGAACCACCGAAGATGTTGAAGGCGGCCTCGTAAGGGCCGCCTTATTTGTTGTGAATTGCCTGCGGAACGACTCAGCTTGTTTCAGACTTCGCGACGATCTTCTCCACTTCCTCTTCCACTCCCTTTTGGATCAGGTATTCATCGATGAGAACGGAGACGAGCACCGCAGTCGGAACCGAGACGATGGCGCCCAGCACGCCGCCGAGTTCCGAGCCGATAAGGAGAGCAACGAGGATGGAGATGCCGGGAAGCCCAACACGGGTCCCCATAATGCGCGGGATGAGAAATGAATTCTCGACCTGCACCCAGACGACGTAAAAAATTGCTACTCCGATGACACGTCCCCAGGAATCGACTGCCGCGACAAGCAGGGCTACTGCGATGCTGATTGCAGATCCGACCACTGGGATGATGTTGAGGACTCCAGTGAATACGCCGAGGGCATAGGCATAGCGAACGTGAAGGCTGGCATAGATGACGGTGCTCGCAATGCCGAGGATGAGCATGAGGCTTCCCTGCCCCACAAGCCACTGCCCCATGCGACTATCGGCGCGCTGAAGAGCGGCGTCGAGACGGGATCGCTTTGCCGGCGGCAGGAATGACAGGAACCACCTGTACGCGACGTCGCCTTCAAGAATGAAGTAGACCGTAAGGATGACGCCCATGGCGATGCTGAAGATTGCGCCGGCCCAGTTCTTGATGGAGAGAAGCAGATAGGTTGCCGCGTTGCTGACGAAATCTTGAACCTTCTCATTGACCGCATCCGTATTCACCTTATTGGCGAACGGGATGTGCTTGACTTTGTCAAGAATGCTGGGCAGGCGCTGAGGCATCTCCTTGGCGGCTTCGTTCAAGTCCCGAATAACCGGTGGGAATGCCAGGAAGCCGAATGCCGTGAGTGCACCGGCCGCCGCCAGGAGGAGAATGAGTATGGCCTTCCCCCGGAACGGCCGGCGGTTCCCAATGCGAAACCGAGAGGTTGCGCGAACGATTGGCGCCAATACCACGCCCGCGAGACAGCTTACAAAAAGCAGAAGCAGGACGTGGCGGAGCAGAAACGCCAGATAACAGAGAACGCCCAAGGCAAATGCAAATACGATGTCAGCGCGCAGGTCGGGGCTGTTGCCTTCAGTACGATTCACGAATGTACCTTTCCCGTGCTTGGGTGCAGGTTTCGCGGGTATGGTCGCCTGATCTCATAGCAATGATTATTGATCGTTACCAAACATCGATCCCACGATGCCGCCGAGGATCGCTCCGCCTGCCGCTGCAGGCCCAACCCGCCGTCCCTCACCGCTGGGCAGGTATTCGCCAATCTGATGCGCTAGACGGGATATCGGCAATGTCTGGAGCCAGATGGTTCCGGGCCCGGTGAGGACGCCCAGGAAGATTCCATCGCCGCCAAAGATCATGTTTTTGATGCCGGGAACAGTGGTGATCTGAAAGTTGACAGATGCCTGAAATGCCCCGACGTGTCCGGGATGCACCAGCAGGGTTTCGCCGGGGGCGAGATTCTTCATGATCAGCTCGCCGGAGAGCTCTAGCCAGGCCATGCCGTATCCGGCGACACGCTGGAGCAGGAAGCCGCTGCCTCCGAAGATGCCGGCACCGAGAGACTGCTGAAATCCGACGCTGATGGTGACCTGCGGCGTGGCACAGAGAAATCCGTGGCGATGAACCAGGTATTCCTGTCCAGGAGCTACCTGCACGGGGACAATATGGCCCGGGACCTTGGTGGCAAAGGAGACTTCGCCGGGATACTGCATGGCGCGATACTCGGTCATGAAGATGCTGCCGCCGCCGGCGACGCGCTTGAGGACTCCGAACAGGCCGCCGCCTCCACCCATTTGCGTGTGCGTGGTCATCTGGATGGATGAGGTCATCCATGAAAGCTCGCCGCTTTCGGAGAAGACGCTTTCGTTGGGATCGAGTTGCACATCGAGGACGGGCATGGTGGTGCCCTGAATCCGAGTCTGCATAGGGGAATCTCCTGTCGTGGACAGTGTATCTGCTTCGGGGAGATCCCAAGGTGGCGTGGATGATTCGGTCAGTGTGAATTGCAGGATGCAATAGAAGCGGATCGGCCTAGAATTGGCTTCTTCATGCGATTCAAGCGCCAGCTATTGTTAGCCGTCAGCCTGTGCTTTGCGTCGTCGGTTCCAGGCTGCCACAACGATGGACGACAAAATCCGGATCGGCCTAACGTCGCTACCGGCGTCGTTATGAAAGACGTGCTTTTTCAGTCGGCTGCGTTGAATCGCGATATGCCTTATCGAGTCTTTCTGCCCGAACACATAGACGCCGGAAAGAAACTTCCAGTCGTGTACCTTCTTCACGGAGGGAATGGAAGTTTTCGGGATTGGTCGAATGATTCAACGGTCTCGATCTATGCGGCGAAAGGGTTGATCCTCGTGATGCCGGAGGGGGAGTTTTCTTATTACGCGAATGCCGCGGAGAAGCCCGGGGAGCGATTTGAGGATTACACGTTTGGGGATCTCATCTCTGATGTGGAATCGAGATTTCCAGCTGCAAATGTGCGGGAGAAGCGGGCGATCATCGGCATCTCCATGGGAGGATTTGCGGCACTGAAGATTGCTTTGACACGTCCGGAACTGTTTTGCTTTGTCGGGTCATTCAGCCCACCGGTAGAAATCACACATCGCGACTTCAGAATCAGGCGGTGGGGAGAGTGGTGGCGCATCCGGAAGATCTTCGGCCCTCCTGAATCAGAAGCCAGGAGGTCAGGCGATCCGAACAACCTCGTGCAGCATGCTGACCACGGCACAACTCCCTACCTTTGCATCACGGCAGGGCAGAATGAACCACTCCTTGGGCCGATTCGTTCCTTTGCCGGACGCTTAACTGCGCTGCAGTTCAAACATGAGTTTCATCTGAAGCCGGGCGGGCACGATTGGAATGAATGGAACAGCCAACTAGGCGGCTGCTTCGAAAGCCTGTTACAGCACATTGCCCAGTAGCGCCCGATTATTCCATGACCTTCAGGGTCGTATGCGCAGTTGCGAGGGAGCTGCCTCCGACCCAGATGTCGTAGGTGGTTGGCTCGATCGCCTCCTTCAATGCCGCGTTGTAAAAGTTCAGCTCGTCGAATCCAAGCGTGAAGGTGACACGCTTCGTTTCTCCCGGGGCGAGCGTGATGCGCGAGAAGCCCTTGAGTTCACGGACAGGCTGCTCGACACTCGCTGAAGTGTTGCGGATGTAGAGTTGCGGCACTTCCGTTCCTGCTACGCTGCCGGAGTTCTGCAGGTCGACGCTGACGGTGGCAACCGGCTTATGGTCGTGTGCGATGTTGCGCAGCGAAACCTGAGCGTGATCAATAGTGGGCTGCGAGTAAGAGAAGCGTGTATAGCTCAGTCCCCAGCCGAATGGGAAGAGGGCGGAGTTCTGTTCATCCATGTAACGGGAGACCATCTTTTGCTGCGCGTTGAGCGGCATGTGCCTGAGGTCGCCTTCTGCAGGGCGGCCGTTGGGGCTCTGCGCATAGTAGAGCGGTTCCTGCCCGACAGAGCGCGGGAACCCCAGGGGGAGTTTGCCGGAAGGGTTCACAACGCCGAAGAGCACATCTTCTACTGCGGGGCCGGCCTCGATGCCGGGGCTCCATGCCTGAAGAATCGCAGGTACATGTTCTGCGGCCCATTTCAATTCCAGGGGACGGGCAGCGAGAACGACGAGGACGACTGGCTTGCCGGTTGCGACGACCGCCTCGAGGAGTTGCTGCTGAGCGCCGGTGAAGCCAAGCGTCGTTCGGCTGGCGGCTTCCCCTTCCATCCAGTTCGTGGGCTCGCCAAGCGCGAGGATGGTGATGTCAGCTTTGCGCACGGTCTCGACGGCTTCGGCGATCGACTGGTTGTCATTGCTGAGAGGCTCAGCGGCCCCTGCCGATGTCGGGCTGGTGAAGGTGATTCCCTTCAGGGCCGCTTCGTCCTTTGGCGGGAGAAGACCACAACCACGGGCATAAAGCAGGTTGTCGCCTAGCCGGCGGCTGAGCGCGGCTTTGATCGTGATGACATCCTTCGGGTTGCCGGTGACAGTCCAGGCGCCTTGAAGATTGAGAGCGTCATCGGCCATGGGGCCGATCAGTGCCACGGTCTTCATCTTTGCCGACAGCGGAAGGAGATTGCCGACACCTTCAACGGGATCGTTCTTGAGCAGAACCATGGTTTCATCCGCGATCTTACGCGCAGCTGCGCGTCTTTCCGGCGTGGGCGAGTATGCGGGACCGACGGGCGTGTAGGGATGATCGAACAGGCCCATTGCGAATTTGACTCGCAGAATACGGCGCACTGCTTCGTCGAGTACCTTCTGAGGAATTTCTCCGGAACGAACCTGGTCTGCCAGCACAGTTGCATAGAGGTTCCCCTCCATATCCATGTCCGTGCCGGCTTCTAGGGCCTTGCGCGCTACTGTGGGTCCGTCGCCGATCGCGTGATTCTTCAGCTCTCCGACCGCCGCCCAATCGGATACGACAAAGCCATTGAAGCCCCATTCGTTGCGAAGGATCTGCGTCAACAAAAATGGATTTGCCGTCGATGGAACTCCGTTGAGCGAGTTGAACGACGTCATCACGGTTGCAACACCAGCCTCGACGGCTGCGCGGTACGGCTTGAGGTATGTCTGACGAAGCGTCAGCTCGCTCATGTCGACAGCGTTGTAATCGCGGCCAGCGATTACCGCGCCATACGCGGCGAAGTGCTTGACAGATGCGGCTACGGAATCGGGCTTGGTGAGATCGCCCTGCTGATAGCCCTGGACCCACGCGCGTGCGAGAGCGGAGCTGAGGTACGGGTCTTCGCCGTTCGACTCGATGATGCGACCCCAGCGTGGGTCGCGCGAGATGTCGACCATGGGGGAGAAGACCCAATCGATACCGTCTGCGCGAGCTTCTTCTGCACTGACGCGAGCGACGGTCTCAGCGGCGGCGGAGTCCCAGCTTGCAGCTATCGCGAGCGGAACAGGAAACGTGGTGTGGTGGCCGTGAATGACATCGAGTCCGAAGATGATAGGGATGTGCAGCCGAGACTTTTCCATCGCGATGTGCTGGAAGTGATTCGTACGCTCAGCGCCGACGACGTTGAGCATCGAGCCAATCTGCCCCTTCGCCACCAGTTCGTCGTAGGTGAGCTTCGATGCGGATGGACCTGTCGCAAATCCTGCTGAGTACTGAACGGTCTGGCCAATTTTCTCCTCGAGAGTCATCTGCTTGAGGAGCGTCTCGACGCGATTATTGATTGCGCTCGATGCCAACTGCGCGTTCTGAGCAAACGCGACGAATGTCACTGAAAAAAGCAACGATAGAGAACAGACAGCTAGGACCCGAGGCTTTCTCATTTCGAGAAGATGATAAACCGTTTCACTCACGCGGGCTGTAGTTACGCGCTGTTGCCTCTCGATGCACCGCTGACACTGCCGCAAGCCGGCCGGTGGCGCCGATGCACTACTCTTTGAATGGGACCATGCGGAAGTTTCTGCGCCAATTTCGGAAAGCCGTCTTTCTGGCAGTCGAACATGACGTGCTGAACACGGCGAAGTCCGCTGCTTACTCCGGCATGCTGATGTTCTTTCCTGCGTTCATTGTACTCACGGCGATCATCGCAAAGTTTCCGGAAGGCAACACAGCGGTGGGAGAGATTCGCTGGGTTTCAGGGCAGATATTGCCGGCCGATACGGTGCACCTGATGCTCTCGTCAATGCATTCGCGCAATGCTCACCCCGAACGTTTGATCACTTCTGGATCGATACTGAGCGTATTTGCGGGGATCGGGCTGATGCTCACGTTCATGGAGGGCTTCCGCAGGGCATATCGACTACCGCGCAATGAGTGGGGATTCTGGGAGAAGCGCATTCGGGCACTGTTTCTTGTGTTCATAGTGCTGGTGCCGCTTGCGCTGGCGACGATTGTGCTGGTGTTTGGCCGGGCGATCGAGTTGTGGCTGATCTTCAATGCCGGGCACCAGCTTCGGAGCATCGTGCTGTTCCTGTGGCGGATGGCACGGTGGACATTGGCGTTTGGAACCAGCCTCGCCGTTCTTGGGGCGCTCTATCACTTTGGAACGAAGCGCGGGGAGCACTGGATGCGCATCATGCCTGGCGCAGTCGCAGCCAGCATTGTGTGGTTCTCGGCAACGCTGGCGTTCGGCTGGTACGTTACGCGAATCGCAGACTACACGATCTTCTACGGATCGTTTGGCGCAGGCATCGCTACGCTGGTGTGGTTGTATATCACTTCGTTTACGGCTCTACTTGGCGCGGAGTTGAACGGGGTTCTCTTCCGCGAGCGCAACCGGCAGCTGTAGTTCAAGACCGCTGCATCGTGCGGTAAAGCCAATAAAAGCAGGGGTATTCGAGTCTCCAACGACCAGTTTGGCGCGGTCGCGACGAGAAATTGTGCGCGCTGCAACTTGTATAATCAAGAGGACCGCACATATACATTCCTCTTTTCCCATCACCTGATCTTCTGGAGTTATTTTCATGCCGTTCGTTGAATCGAACCTGAACGAAACCCCCATCCTGCGCCGGGCCAAGATCGTTGCAACCCTTGGCCCGGCCTCGAACACTGAATCGGTATTTCGCGATTTAGTGAGGGCGGGGATTGATGTTGTACGACTGAATTTTTCACACGGCACGCACGATGAAAAGCTCGCGCTGATTCAGATGATTCGCAAAGTCAGCCGGGAGGAGCATAAGCCTCTTTGCATCCTCGGTGATCTGCAGGGGCCGAAGATTCGCACCTCAAAGCTGAGGGATCACCAGCCTGTATTGCTGAAGGCGGGAAGCCGGCTGACGATTACGCCGCGCGACGTGCCCGGGACTGCATCGCTGGTGGGGACGACTTTCAAGACGCTCGCTGAGAACGTGGAGCAGGGCTCGCGCATTCTGCTTTCGGATGGATTGATTGAACTGCGGGTGCACGAGGTTATCGGTCCTGATGTCGTTTGCGAGATTGTAAACGGCGGAATGCTGGGCGAGAACAAGGGCATCAATCTGCCAGGCATTCCGGTCCGCGTTCCATCGCTTACTGAGAAGGATTCACAGGATCTGGAATTCGCGCTGAAGAACGGCGTGGACGCGATTGCAGTTTCGTTTGTGCGCACGGCGGAAGACGTTCGTCTGGTTCGCGATCGCGTATCGGCGTATGGCGGCGAGACATGGATTATCGCCAAGCTTGAAAAGCCGCAGGCCATCGAGCATCTCGACAGCATTCTGCAGGCAGCCGATGGAATCATGGTGGCGCGAGGCGATCTGGGCGTAGAGGTTCCACCGGAGAAGGTGCCTGCGATTCAGAAACACATCATTCGACGTGCGGCGGAATACTTCAAGCCAGTGATCACGGCGACCCAGATGCTCGAGTCGATGATCGAGAATCCAAGGCCCACGCGTGCTGAAGTTTCGGATGTAGCGAACGCGATCTACGATGGAACCGACGCGGTGATGCTCTCGGGCGAGTCGGCAGTCGGTAAATATCCGATAGAGGCAGTCGCGATGATGGGGCGCATCATCAGCGAGGCGGAGCGGCACATCAAGGAAGAGCATCTGAACGAGCCGATGATTCGACAGACACGACTCTCGATTGCGCAGACGATCTGCGAAGCGACGGCACATGCTGCGGATGATCTGGACCTGCGCGGGATTGCGCTGTTCACCGAGTCGGGCGCGACTGCGCGACAGTTGTCGAAGTATCACCCGAGTTCGCCGATCTTCGCGCTAAGTCCGGTGGACATAACGATCAATCGGCTGAATCTCCTTTGGGGAACGACGCCGGTTCGGTGCCCCAAGGTCAACACGACTGAGGCTCTTGTCGATGTTGCGGAGAGCCTGCTGGAGCAACATGGTTATGTGCGCAATCGCGAGGTGATTGCGATTGTGGCGGGCACGCGAACGAAGTCGGGTTCAACGAACTTCCTGCGACTGCACGTGCTTGGCGAGCACAACCTGGAGGGAGTGCGATTCTTTGCGCCGCATGACGACGAGCCGGTGAGGGATGACACGGGAGATCAGAAGCAGAAACGTCGCAAGGTAACGCCGATACGGCAATATCCTTCTCCGAATCCGCCGAAGATTTCGAACCCGTAGAGTTTAAAGTTCAGGAATCCCACCCTAAACGCAAAAGACGCGTTTAGGATGGGGCACCCATTTTTCTGATTTATCGGGCTATTTTGCGGCGAGTTGGCGGAGGACGTAGAGCAGAATGCCGCCGTGCTCGTAGTACTCGATCTCCTGCGGGGTGTCGATGCGGACGATTGCGTTCAGCTCTTTGACGCTGCCGTCTGCGGCCTTCGCTTTCACCTTGAGGATCCGGCCGCTACTGAACTTTGCCTTCAGCAGGTCCGTGAGCCCGGCGAAGTCGTAGACCTCCTCGCCGGTGAGGCCAAGCGATTCCACATTCTGGCCTTCTTCGAATTGCAGGGGGAGAATGCCCATGCCGACGAGATTCGACCGGTGAATGCGCTCGAAGCTTTCGGCGATGACGGCGCGAACACCGAGGAGATTCGGACCCTTGGCTGCCCAGTCGCGCGAGGAGCCTGAACCGTACTCTTTGCCTGCGAGAATCACGAGGGGCACGCTGCGTTCTGCGTATTTCACGCTGGCGTCGAAGATGGACATCTGCTCGCCTTCGGGCAGGAAGCGCGTGACGCCGCCTTCGGTGCCCGGAGCAAGCTTGTTGCGCAGGCGCACATTGGCGAAAGTTCCGCGCACCATGACTTCGTGATTTCCGCGGCGGGAGCCGTAGGAGTTGAAGTCGGCAGGTTTCACGCCGTGCTCGGCGAGGTACTTCCCTGCCGGGCCGTTTGCCTTGATGTTGCCCGCGGGAGAGATGTGATCTGTTGTGACCGAGTCGCCCAGCACCGCAAGCACGCGTGCGCCGAGAATGTCTGTCACGGGATCGGGCTGCTTCTTCATGCCGTCGAAGTAAGGCGCCTGGCGAATGTATGTGGAGTCGGGCTCCCACTTGTAGACGTCGCCTGTGGGAAAGCTGAGACCCTGCCAGTTGGCATCGCCATCGGAGACGGTCGCGTACTCTTTGCGGAAGCCTTCGCTGCTGATGCCCTTGTCAATGGCGTCGGCGACTTCCTGCTGGGTCGGCCAGATATCGCGCAGGTAGACGGGATTGCCCTTCTGGTCCTTGCCGAGCGAGTCGGTGTCGAAGTTGTGCCCGATGCGGCCGGCGAGCGCGTATGCGACGACGAGCGGCGGGGACATGAGGTAGTTTGCGCGAACGTCGACGTTAACGCGGCCTTCGAAGTTGCGATTGCCGCTGAGCACGCTAACAGCGACCAGGCCATGTTCGTCGATGCTCTTCGAGACGTCGGTTGGTAGCGGGCCGGAGTTGCCGATGCACGTGGTGCAGCCGTAACCGACAACGTTGAAGCGAAGTTTTTCGAGATATGGCAGAAGGCCGGCCTTCTGGTAGTAGTCAGTAACCACGCGCGAGCCGGGGGCGAGAGATGTTTTGACCCAGGGTGGAACGCAAAGGCCTTTCTCCACAGCTTTTTTGGCGAGGATGCCGGCTGCAAGCATCACAGAAGGATTCGAAGTGTTGGTGCAGCTGGTGATGGCGGCGATTACCACCGATCCGTGATCGAGGTATTTGTCGGGATCGACGTTGAAGCGTTCCTTCACAGTCGTGGTAATGGGGCCTGTTTTGAATGTGTGTTCAGCCGGATGCACATTGGCGACGGCAGACGATGTCGCAGGGCCTTCGCCTTCTTCTCGTGCAACGGCGAGGGCGGTATCGGTGATCGCAGCCGGTTCCCAGGGTGAAGCCGTGCGCGTGCCGAGCGGCTTTGCTGTCGGCGCAAGGAGTGAGGGCAGCTGCTTTGCGAAGCTCTCTGCGGTGTCCTTGAGCAGAACGCGATCCTGCGGTCTCTTTGGTCCGGCAACGCTGGGCTCGACAGCGGCGAGATCGAGTTCGAGGGTCTGCGTGTACTGGGCCTCAGGCGAGTCGCCAGTGTGGAAGAGCCCTTGCTCCTTGTAGTATGCCTCGACAAGTGCGATCTGTTCGTCGCTGCGGCCGGTGAGGCGGAGATAACGAAGAGTTTCCGCATCGACGGGGAAGATGCCGCAGGTTGCGCCGTACTCGGGCGCCATGTTGCTGATGGTGGCGCGATCTGCGAGAGGCAGAGCAGCGACGCCTGGGCCGTAGAACTCGACGAACTTGCCGACTACTCCGAGCTTGCGGAGAGCCTGCGTGACGGTTAGAACCAGGTCGGTGGCGGTGGCGCCTTCGCGGAGTTTGCCGGTGAGTTTATAACCAACGACCTGCGGAACAAGCATGCTCACGGCCTGGCCAAGCATTGCGGCCTCGGCTTCGATGCCGCCGACGCCCCAGCCGAGCACTCCGAGGCCGTTGATCATGGTGGTGTGCGAGTCGGTGCCAACTAGCGTGTCGGGGTATGCCTGCAGTTCGCCATTGACTTCAGTGGTGAAGACGACGCGGGCAAGATACTCGAGGTTGACCTGGTGGCAGATGCCCATACCGGGAGGGACGGCGCTGAAGTTGCGGAATGCGGTCTGACCCCACTTGAGAAAGGCGTAGCGCTCGCGGTTGCGCTGGAACTCGAGGAGCGAGTTGGCTTCGTAAGCTTTGGGCGTGCCGAATTCGTCGACCTGGACAGAATGATCGATGACCAGTTCTGCCGGGATGAGCGGGTTCACCTTGTGCGGATCGCCACCGAGGGTCTTGATTGCGTCGCGCATCGCGCCGAGGTCAACGACTGCGGGGACACCGGTAAAGTCCTGCATGAGGACGCGCGCGGGCATGTAGGCGATTTCGCGGCTTGGCTCGGCGTTGGCATCCCACTTGGCGAGGAACTCGATGTCGTCGGCGGTGACGTTCACGCCGTCTTCGCGGCGTAGCAGGTTCTCGAGGAGGATCTTGAGGCTGAAGGGCAGACGGCCCAGATCGAATCCGCGCGCGCTGAGCGCCGGCAGGCGGAATATGGTGTAGGATTTGCTGCCTGATTTCAGAGTGGCTCGACTGTTGAAGGTGTTCATCAGGGGACCTTTCTATCCGCGCACAGGCGGATGAGCTTTTCAAGGAAAGCGAAGCCAGCGGTGGTCGGCCAGATTCGGGCAGGTTCGTCACGGCGGCGCCTGCGCACGAGATTCTTAACGGGAATAGCTTAATCAGCGGACGGGGTCAGCGTCCACGGTCGTGGCGTCCGCGGTGGAAGCGCTTGAGAAGGGGTCGGGCAGGGAGATGCGGGTCCTTGTTCATACCTGACGTGAAGATTTTATCGCGACTGTGCTGTCGCTGAAAACAGGCGATTGCTACGCTTACGGGTAGGGATTTGAATTGATAGGCTCATTGCGTTCATGGGAGGAGATTGATGTTCCACTTGAAAAACGCAGCTATTCTGGCGATTGGCATGGGCTTCGCTACGGGGGCATCTGCTCAGTCCGTTACTCTCGGATCTCACTGGCCGACAAAGGATGGAATCGTCACGCTGCGTGACTTCCGCTTCGGGTCGGGTGAGACTCTGCCAGAGTTGCGGCTCCGTTATCTAACGCTTGGCACCCCGCACCGAAATGCGACCGGGCATGTCGACAATGCAATCCTGCTGCTGCATGGGACTGGCGGGAATGCGCAGTCGCTGCTGAATCCGATCTTCTCGGATGTTCTGTTTGTGCCGGGCGGCGTGCTCGACATTCAGAAGTACTTTCTCATCCTGCCGGACGAGATCGGGCATGGGCAGAGTTCGAAGCCATCGGACGGAATGCACATGCACTTCCCTGCCTACGACTACGACGACATGGTGCGCGCCGACCGGATGATGCTCGACGAGATGCATGTGGATCATCTGCGGCTGATTTTCGGCACATCGATGGGGTGCATGCAAGGCTTCGTCTGGGGTGAGACGTACCCAGACTTCATGGATGCATTGGCGCCGTTTGCTTGCCTGCCAGTGGAGATCGCTGGACGCAATCGGATGATGCGCTACATGGCCATTCAGGACCTGAAGCTCGATCCTGCGTGGCAAAATGGCGAATACAAAACGGAACCGCAGGATGGGCTGCGAGGAGCGAACGAGATGCTGCTGGTAATGGGATCTGCGCCGCTCGTCGCACAGAAGCAGGCGCCCACAAGGAAGGACGCCGAGAAGTTTGTTGACGGTTATCTAATGCGAACGATGGCGTCAATGGATGCCAACGACATGATCTATTACCTGAATGCAAGCCGGAACTACAACCCGGAATCGAAGCTCGAAAGCATCAAAGCTCCGGTGCTGTGGATCAACTCTGCAGACGACTACATCAATCCGCCGGAACTTGGGATTGCCGAAAAGATGGTGAAGCGGATTGCGCACGGCAAATTCATTCTGCTTCCCATCAGCGATCAGACGCGAGGGCACGGCACGCACACTGCAGCGGTGGTGTGGAAGGATTATCTGGCGGAGTTTATGAAAGCGACGGAGCCGAAGCCCTAGATGTGGAGCTTGTGGCTTGCAACAAAAAAAGTGGCCCCGCGCGCCCGTGTGCAAGGCCACCCGAACCAGACCGATGCTTGGAGGGTCGTCCATATCACCATTGGAGTCGAATGGCGGCACCAGGTCCGGAATAGTCGCTGAAATCATTTTCGGCGCATACAGATACGTGCGGAACAGGCATGACAAGCAAATGACAAACAAGTGACGCGGCTTTTTCGATTCCTTCGCTTTTGAATCGAGAGACGCGTACCCTAAGCGAACTTCTATACTGGTGACTGAGCCGGCCTTTCCCACATGTCCCCTGAAGCATCGAGTAACTTGAATTGGCTGCGCGGTGGTTTATCGCGCTTACTCGCGTGGTTCTCGGCAAGAATGGCCAACGAGCGACAGCGGCTTCTTGCCGTGACGATTCTGGCAGGCGGCCTGTGCGGACTTTCGGCAGTCGCATTTCATCTGGCAATTGCTCGCCTCGAGATCCTGATGATCAATCGCGCAAACTCTGCGCCGGGTCATAGCTGGATTTTCTGGACGATCCTGTCTCCAGCTTTCGGCGGTCTGATCGTTGGCCTCGGACTCACTTATTGGGCGCCTGCGGCTGCGGGATCGGGGATTCCGCAGGTCAAAGTCGCGTTTGCGCTGCGCTCCGGCCTGGTTTCATTGCGCGAGACCATCGGCAAGTTTGTTCTGTGCGCGTTTCAGATCGGATCAGGAGGATCGCTGGGACTTGAAGGCCCCACGGTGCAGATATGTGCAGGCGTAAGCAGCCTGCTGGCCCGCGCAGCTCGTCTGAGTCCAACAAACTGCCGTCGCATGACCTCGGTGGGGATGGCTGCAGGAATCGCGGCGGCTTTCAACGCTCCGATAGCGGCAATCACCTTCACGCTCGAGGAACTTATTGGCGATCTCGATCAGACGATGTTGTCAGGCGTGATTGTCGCTGCCGCCGTAGCAGCCGTGGTCGAGCACTCCATCCTCGGCAGGAATCCGGTCTTTCACATGCCACGCGCGTATGAGCTCGGCGCAGCATCATCCCTAATCTGGTATGCGCTGCTTGGAATCCTGGCGGCGGTAGTCTCCATCACCTTTACCGACAGCCTGCTCACTGTTCGCGCGACGTTCAAGCGATGGACGTCTGTTCCCAAATGGGTGCATCCGGCGATTGGGGGCTTCGCAACAGGCGGTATGGCCGCAACAGCTCTTTACTGGTTTCATCTCAATGGAATTGCGGGCGACCCGTACAGAACGCTCGAACTGGCACTGACCGGAACGATGCCGCTGCTCTTCATGGTGGTGATGTGCGTGCTCAAGCTGGCCGCCACTGTCAGTTCTTATTCGAGCGGCGGCTCGGGCGGTATTTTTGCCCCGTCGCTGTTCATGGGATCAATGCTTGGCGGTGCGGTCGGCTATCTCGATGTCACGGTCTTTCACCATCCGGCGGACTCGATCGGTGCATTTGCCGTAGTGGGGATGGGCGCAGTGTTTGCAGGAATCGTGCGCGCGCCAATGACTTCAATCCTGATCGTTTTCGAAATGACAGGAGGCTACGGACTGGTGCTGCCTATGATGATTGCGAACATGAGCGCGTTTGTACTTGCGCGGTACTGGCGGCCGATACCGGTTTACGATGCGTTGCTGATGCAGGATGGAATTGAGCTGCCACACGGATCGCGGCCGCTGGATCCTCCTTCCGCGGCGCATATCGGTTCAGACGAACAGACGATGGATGCGACAGCGTGATATGTGAGTGAACGAGTAAAGGCAAATCGAGCATGATTCAGCGATTGAGGATCGCCCTGCACCTTTGACTTCGGCGGGCGAATGCTTTTACTCTGCAAGAACTCGGCGCTCGATGAGCAGTAAAACGAACGTCGATTGGAAACTTATGACCCAGTACCTACATCCCGCGACTTGTCTTTGCTGCTGTCAGAGCAGCTGTGCGCGGGCGTGTACTTCGGGATAGATTCCAAAAGGAACCGATCTCCGTCACCCCCCCGCCTCATGGCTCGGTGGGTTTTTCATTTCAGGGCTTATCACAACAAGTTTCAAATGAGCGCCGGTGGCGAAGTGGCTAACGCTCAGGTCTGCAAAACCTGCATTCGCGGGTTCGATTCCCGCTCGGCGCTCCAAAGATTTCCGGAAGGTTCCTCGTGGCTAACAACCGAGAAGAAACCCGAAAAGTGTAAACAAAAGTTGTGAACTGATTCTTACTCCTTGCCCGGTTCCATGTTGTAGAGGAAGACAGCGCGGAGTTCGAGGTAGGGGCCATGGAAATCGCGCGGAAGCGGCGGATAATTTGACCCGGTAAGAGCTCCCCACGCAGCGCGATCCAGCCCAGTGTCGCCGGAGCGACCCTCGAGAACCATGCTTCCTTCCATGAGGCGTCCGTTGGGAAGGACCTTGAAGCGGATGACGACTGCGCCCTTCTTGTAGATAGGCGGATTGACCTCATCGGGGATCAATGGATCCCACGTGCGCTCGGTCTCGCGGTGCCAGCGCAGAAGCCAGGAACTGAAGTCGACGCCCTGTGTGTCGCTGAGGACCTGGACGCCACCCGACCCTGCGCCGGGGTGCATGGGCATCTGGGCCGGTCCGCCGGGGACGGCATTTGCGCCGGGGCCTGATCTCGCGCCTCGCATGGCATCACGAAGCTGATCGGCAGGGTTAGAGGAACCCATGGCGAAGTTAGGCCGTGCAGGAACAGCCTGCGGCCGCGGGGCCTCGGTGGGCGGAGGTGCCTGCTCGACCTTGGGGACCGGAGAAGTAAGCGCTGGGTTCGGCGGCGGAGTCGTCGGCTCAGGAGTAACCTCCGGTTTGGGAGGGGGCGGAGCCGGCTTGTTCATCGCTTCCAGAGTCTTCTTGTCGACGCGGGGCTGCTTCTGAGCCGGAACCGGTGCGACCTTCGGCTTGGCCTGGAGCCTCTTGATCACGTCAGGAGGCAGGTCGAGATACGTGAGGTCTTTTCGCTGCTTGATGGCGTCGAAGGGGTCGATGACCCGCGGCATGAAGACATATTTCGGAAGCAGGATGGCAGCGAGAAGCAATGCGATGTGCAACAGGAGCGCGATCCAGATGCCTTCGCGGAGACGGGCCCAGCGGCGCTCATCCTCGAGTTCGCTGATCATCGTCAGCAGTTCGTGTGTGTCGTAGTCTACCCAGCGGGAGGTGGCGGCACCGCGCGAGATGCGGCGGCGTGAGCCGTTTGAATCTGAATCGGCAGCCTCGGAGCTCTCTTCTGCCGGAGCGTCCTCTTCCCAGATACGTTCATCTTCGGGGTAGCTGAGGTTCAGGGGGCCAGTGGAGGCCTTCTTCGGGTGGGGTACCGCGGCTTTATCCCGCTCATTCGCGGCAGGTTGTGCTTCACTGGTCGGCATGCGTTGGCGATGCCTGCCACGGGCCGTTCAATCCTGGCCAGCTGAGCATCGAAGTCCTTCTCCCTAATTCTCTCATTCCCTGAGATTGCGGCCAATCGGAACCGAAGTGAACGACGCTGACCGTACAATAAGCTTTCGCGATCCAGAAACGTAGAGGAGCGCGAAACTCCACCCCGTCAACGATTCGCGCTGGGGAATTGGACGTTTTCGAGCGCGAAAGGGACGTTCTTGAAGCACTTTTTTCAGACAATCTGGTCGAAGTGGAAACTAGTAATTCTCCCTGTTCTCATCAAGTGGGGCATTCCCGGGGCGGGAGCAGTCGCGGTGATGGACTCATCGACGATTCCGGTTCCGATGGATGCGCTGATCGCTGTATGGGTATGGAAGGATCAGAGCCATTTCTGGGCATATTGCCTGATGGCAGCGATTGGATCGGCGATCGGCGGACTGCTGCCTTACGCGCTGGGTCGGGCAGGCGGAGAGCTATTCATCTTGAAAAGGGTGAATCGCGAACGCTACGAGCGGATGAAGCTGCGATTCGAGAAGCAGGAGTTTTTGGCGATGGCGATCCCGTCGGCCCTGCCCCCTCCAACTCCGTGGAAGGCGTTCGTCTTCGCGGCGGGTGTATTCGAGATGCGCGTAGCTCCATTTATGCTGGCTGTTTTCACGGGGCGTCTGGTGCGTTGGCTGATCCTGTCTCTGCTGGTGATCAAGCTTGGTCCGGGTGCTGTGGGGGTTGTGCAACACCATGCTTTGACGGTGCTGCTGGTAGTCGGCGGAATTGCGCTGATCGGATTTGCGATCTGGTGGCGGCGCAAGCGCAAGACGGGAGAGATTCCAGATCATCCGCTCAGCAGTTGAGCTGGATCAGCAAGGCCGCAATCGCAATTCTCCGGAGGTGAACAGTTTGATCAAGTCATGAGGCTTGTGACTATCCACAACGTAGTCGACCTCCGGACGATGGTCGCCTGCGAAGGGAGTTGCGAAGATGATTGGCTTGCCGGGACACACCTGTCTCACTTCCTTCAAGAGGTCGGGCTTCTGCTGCAACAAGTGAGCGTGCACGAGGATCGCATCTACATTTGGAAACCTGTGGAGCAGGTCCAGGCCGGATGGAAGGTTGTAGGCGGTAAGCACGTTGTGCTTCGCGGTCTCGACCACCAGCTTGCGCGCGGAGAGACCCTCCGGTTGTTCCTCTTCCATCATCAGAATTACCAACGATGCCACCAATCCAACCTCCCGCCACTTACGTCCTCCGGGTTGGATGTTCATCGACCTTGCGAGGTTTCCAGCAGGTGGCAATCTTGATTTAAATCACGGCGACGGCGTGGCTTCTCGAGAGGACCGAGGAATCCCCGATAGACGTCTTCGAAGACAGAGTTCCAGGTTGCAGTCATTGACACTCTTCTTGCGGTGACTCGCATGTGACGATGCAGCGGAGCATTTTCGATCAGTTCCGAAATTGCACTCGTAAAGAGTTCATCCGGCGCAACGCGCCCGGTATACCCGTCACAAACTATGCTTGCAGGCCCGCCATTAGGAGTCACGATGGCCGGCACGCCGCTTGCCAGCGCCTCAAGAACAACGTTCCCAAAGGTGTCTGTGTGAGAAGGAAAGATGAAGAGGTCCATGTCGGCGTAAGCAGCCGCCAGAGCTTCGCCTCTGAATACGCCTGTGAACAACGCACGCGGGAGTTTTTGTCTGAGCCACGATTCTTCTGCGCCTTGTCCGACGATTACGAAGCGGAAGTTGCGGTGACCGAGAGCTTTAAGACCAGAATGAATTCGCGCCAACATTCGAACATTCTTTTCGACAGAAAGCCGGCCAACAAATCCCAGAAGAATTTCTTGATCAGATGGGGTTCGTTTTCTTTTCTCTGGATTGAACAATGAGCAGTCCACACCTCGGCGCATCAGAACGCAGGGCCGTCCGGTGGCTTGTGCAAGTTGCGTGCAGAGCTGGCGATTTGGAGCGAAGAGAATCTGCGCGGCAGAATAGAAGCGGGCCGCGATGGTCATGGCGCACTCCTCGATGCTCCTGGCAGCTCCGACTGGAAGTGTCTGGGGGAATATGCGCAGCAAATGCGCAAACCGGCGCCCCGCATATTCATGAACATTGGTATGCCAGCTGGCAGCAAGAGGCAACTCATACCGATTTGCAAGAGAGGCTCCGAGCAGGCCTACGTCGCTCGGCCCGGTGATGTGAATAAGGTCAGGTGCAAATTGTTCCAGCGTCTCATCGGCCAGAGGGATATGTCTGAGATACGCGGGATCGAACGTGAGGTCTTTTTCGAGGGGCACTGAGAAAGCGCTGCGGGGAAGTTCGAGCGTCCAGACTGTTCCCTGCTTATTCAGGGCTGGCCTGCCCCTTCCGGCTCGCACGCAGAGAAATGGGATTTGATGCTCAACCGCGAACTGCAAGAAGTGACGACTCGTGTGGGCAACCCCGTTTACTTCGTGGAACGAGTCTGGAAAGAAGGCGACCCGTGGCACTTGCCCATACATGCAACCTTCTCTTCGCGTCTAACCCTCCTGGTCGCTCAGTGCGAGACGAAGCTGGTTTGACTCGCTCCAGGCCATTCGCAATCCGCCGGAGACTGGGCGGCTGCCGAGCATTTGTACTGACCTGACTGCAAATTGAATCGCCAAAGGTGCGCGGCCCTTAGGCCAGATCTCGCTTAGGGGCCGAACGAGACCATCTGCATCCGGATGGTGGGCTCGCTCATCCCATGTGCGCGATCCCTGCGGAAACTCCGGGTAATTTCGAATCGCATCCAGGGTCGATTTCAGCAAGCGGTGCTTCCAGGGCTGGGCGTACTGCGGCATGAAGAGGACGTTGCTTCTGCGCTCGCGGCGGATCTCGTGCACGAACTCGGTGAAGGTCGTTGCATTGGTCAGATTGATGTTAGCGTTCGGCTCTACGCCGTGCCTGTCACCGCCGCTGACGAGAATCATGTTCCATCGCTCGGCCAACCGACGTGTTTCGCGATTCTCTTCCCAGTTGCGGAGACCGTTCAGTTCCAGCGCGTGCAGCCATGCACCGAACTTCTGCAAAAACTCGTTCACCATAAACCGATGACGTTCTTCGCCAATCAGGAAGAGGTCCCACATCGGGTGATTGAAGACAATGAGAACGTTTGGCTCCTCATTCAGACCCAACAGAATTTCTTTGAGGCGTTCTTCTCTGGGATTCGAAGTGTACGCGGCAAGCGTGGCCATCCACTGCTTGGCACTAGCGCTCGGCAGATTGTGAACACCGATGTGAAAGTCTTGAACGCCCCCGTAAGGAACACTCCACTCGACCGAAACGGGAATATGCCGCGCGCTTGGAACGGCCTTCAGCAGCATCGGGGCTTCAATGTTGTCGTGATCGGTAATTGAAACCATCGAATCGAGCCCGAGCAATTCGATCTGCTTGCTCTCCAGTTCGAATGCAAGCTTCGGCGTCAAAGGCGGCGTCCAATAGCTGGAGGCATAGTCGATCCGGACCCCGTGCAGCTTCTGAGCGCGTCGTTCCAGGCGGGCAAGGAAAGGGCGGATCATCGCGTACTTGCTGCCCAGATTCGCCAGGAAGTCCAGGGTTTCTCGTGACTGGTTGGTGTGGCTGTGGAGCGAAATGCCGGTCCGGAAATTCTGGTGAGCTTTCTGGTCGCGCCACAGGTACGAAACGGTCGCATTGGCCATTTCCCCTCCTCATCCGCGATCAACGGAGCTCTAAACTTGCTGGTTCAGTATTAAGGCAGGGCGTCAACAAGACATTAAGAGGAGAAGAATTGCACATCAATTAGTGCATGGAATTCTAGCCATAAACGGTAGACACGAAGCATCAACCGCAACCCGGAGGTTGCGATCAAGCAACTCAACCCGTTGCGGGCGAGTGAAGTTTAGTGTCGCTTCTAGTCTTGGTCCTTATTCATCTTGGCCATCTCAGGCCCCAGGAAGTCTTCAAATGTCATCCCAGGAAGAACTCCGTGGAAGGCCTGTTCAGCTGCCGCATTTGCTTCGGGCATCAGGTAGTTTTCAGTGAGGCCATTCCGCAAAGCTTCAAACGCTTCTTCCGGAGTGTCGACATATTGGAACAACTCGATGTCCTTTGGCGAGATTGCGCCAGTGTCCACCAAGGCATCGAGGTTGAATACCTTCTTCCAGTAGTCGGAACCATAGACGACCACTGTGATCTTCTTCGCCAGTTTGTGGGTCTGCGCGAGAGTAAGGATCTCGAACATCTCGTCTAGGGTTCCAAAACCTCCCGGAAAAACCACGAGGGCTTTCGCCAGGTACGCGAACCAGAGCTTGCGCATGAAGAAGTAGTGGAACTCGAAGTTCAAGGATGGAGTGATGTAGGGATTCGGCGACTGCTCAAACGGCAAACGAATGTTCATGCCGATCGTCTTTCCGCCCGCTTCATGAGCGCCGCGGTTTGCGGCTTCCATGATTCCGGGGCCACCCCCAGAGGTGACAACGAACCGATGCCGGCGCGAAGGGAGCTTCAATGACCAATGCGTCAACATCTGCGAGAGACGGCGAGCATCTTCGTAGTAGCGGGCCATTGCGACTGCTGACACTGCCCGCTTGCGCTGAAGTTCCGTTGCTTTGCCCGCTGCGATGTCCGGGATGGTTGCCGGCTGCTCTTCGCTGGGGGCCGGAGTTGTGGAGCCCGTGTTGTCGAGCAGTTCAAGTTCGTGAGCGGCTTCTTCTTTCCCGCGAAAACGGGCCGACCCAAAAAATACAACTGTGTCCTGGATATGCTCGCGACGAAAGCGCGCCAGCGGTTCCATGTACTCGGCGACAATACGAATCAAACGACCGTCAGGTCCATTCAGGAATGCAGGATTTTCATAGGCCAATGGGGCGGATGCGAGAGGTGGAGGCGCACCGTTCGGAGAGATCGGCGCGGCTGTCGGCAGTTCAACGGCCATGTCGGGGTCGCCGTTCTGCGGCTTCGCTGAAGTATTGCTGGTATTTGCGGTTTGCGAGTCTTCCGGCACGTTTCCGATTGTCCGAGAGACTGCATTTTGTTCGCTTTTATCGCTCATAGCCTTACTCGATTCGACTCGAATCACTCATTTCGATGCCGAATGGCATCCTGCAGGGCGATCCAGATATTCAGCAGCCCGAGTCCTGAGATGATTCCGCGCACTGCACCGTTTGCCGCGTAGATAGCCAGGGTGGGAAACTGAACGAAGAGAGGGTTCTGGTCCCAGAAGAGCTGCGACCAAGGCGCATAGCAGATAGCCAGACCTATGTACATCCTCAGCAGAACACGCAGGTAGAGTTCGGTCCGCATCAGCCAGTGCGGAATGCGCTGCTGCGAATGAACGCTGATGACCTCAGGAATCAGTGGCGCGGTGTCATTCGGACCGCCTGAGCTTGGAGCCGGGTTAGTTGGCATGCTCGATGACGAAAATTCCGGCTGCTGTGACATTCTCCAGGGCCTGCATGAGCTCCATCCACTTCGAGTGCCGGAGCCCAGCCCTAAGCCTCGCTCCTGCAATCATCTGCGCAATGCGCCACGGATGAATCCGCTTGGTAAATCGCTGCCCCGCATCGCTGAGGGACGCCGTTATGCAACGGTAACACAGTGGGCCATCCCGGATATCGTTAGCCGGTCTTGTGGTGCCGTTTGAAACAAGCGTATTTTGTCTGTGTACGCGGATTCCGTCTGTTTGGGGTGTCCTATGATTCGCACAGCTGCCAACTTCTTCCTCCTTCTTAGCGCAATAACGCTAGTGGCGCAGAGTGGCGCCCCCTCCTCTGGTGTAGCCACATTGGGAATTGGAGAGTCACCGAGTCCTGCGCAGGCAGTTTCCCAGTCGCACTCAATTGCAGCGGGGTTAACTGTCCTTAATCCGAAGTGGTTCGGAAGCTGCCCTGTCGATATGCATGCGACCCAAGGTCTCTGGGATCGCACGGTCAGAGTTCGCGATGGAAGCAAATCGCATGTTCCTCACCAATTCGGGCAGCGCATTTTTCTCAATCTCAAAGATCACAGAGCCGCTCGCATTGTCAGCGCAACCATCCGCGTTCGCGGCTTGAATGGCACCAGCAGAGCACTGCCCACACCAGCGAATACAGCACAGAGATGGAACGCCACCAGAACACTGAAGGTCGATTTCGTAGAACAGAATGATGGGGCTGCTTCTGCGGACCTTCGGCTCGCGGGATTCACGAAGGTTGATTCCATTCAGTTGATCGGCGTTTCGTACTCGGACGGTTCGGTGTGGAAAATCTCTGGGTCGAGTGACTGCCGAGTCCAGCCCGACCCCCTGATGCTGATCACTGAACGCTAGCCTCACAAAATGCACGTCACGTAAGCCACTGCTCAGGGCAGTGGGGCAACCTCCGCCTTGCTTAGATGACGCTTGCCTTCCAGCATTCAAGAGGTCAGATTTCTCTACAAAAGTAATGTGACTTCTGTATTACCAAAGTCTTACAGCACCTTAAACCAAGGGCATGAATCACGGTAGGATGTGGCGATAGTGCATCATCCCTTGGTTTCGATTGAGACGGGAGCTCAACAACGTGAAGACCTCAGAAGAGACAAAATACGGGCCAAGTGTTGTCGCAGTGACACTCAAGAGCCTCGCTGAGCAGGCAAAGCTATGCCACGAAAAAATCGATCAGCTTGAGGCCGCGCAGAACCTGAATCGCGGTGAAATTATCGGCGAAGTCGGAAAGCTGCTGGACCTCTGTCAGAATCTCCGAGACGCAGTCCTTTCCGAAGACAACACGGCCAACTGGAAGACAAAGTCGGAATTGACAGCGCTCGTTTCTCGTCTCGACGATGCCGCTGCAAAGCGCCGGCGTTATCTTGAACTCGCGCAAGTCCTCGCAACAGGCACCATCTCGCATCGGCGTGAGCGCACGCGGCAGGAACGGCTCGCACTTCGCGACACGGCAGTAAACGAATTGATGGAGATCTCCGAGCGTTCGGCACCCCCCGAGCTTCCTGGTCCCGAAGCCGAAAACTGGCTTGAATGGGCTTGCAGCCTCGAGGACGACACCAATGATGCCGAGCTGCATCAATTGAAGTCCGGATTTCCGCGTCTCGACGACTTTGTCCGCCAGCTAGAGATAGAAGGCTGGCGCAATGGACCGGAAGCACCTCGCGCAGTTGCGAAGCCGGCACCCAAGACGTCACCGGCACTTCCGAAGCTGGAAACAGGCGAATTACATCTGAGCAATGGCAATGGAGCGCACAAAGAATCTGCGATCGCGCCCATTCCCGAGTCGGTCGCCGCTCCCATCGAGCAGGAATCCGTCCAGCTTCAAACGCCCATTGTTTCTGAGTCAGTCCAAGAGTCCTCTCCGGTACAGGAAGAGACATTTGCCGCGCCTGCAGCAGATGTTCCCAAATCCGAAGACTTCCCTCCCATGCACGTATCTGCAGACTCTGAGGAAGAGCCTCTTTCCGCTGAGTCCATGAACCCAACGCGCAATGGGAAGGTTTCGTTCTTCTCATGGGATCAGATCGACCAGTTCACAAGCCATATTGAGCGTGCCAAAGTCGAGCTCAAAGACGGTCGCACCGTTCGCGCCTTACTTGCCGTTTCGCAGTGGCTTGATCCGAAGGAGCACAATCCTCTGTCGCATCCGAAGTGCGGCATCCGCGCATTGACGGGACATGCCTCCATAACCGATTTCGAATGGGTTTCTCCCAGCGACGTAATGCACGCCATCGCAATGGATGACGGCTTGCCGCTGCTCACGGGCGGAGCAGATCTTCTCCGCTGGGGATTGCTACAGCCTTCGGAGCGCAACTTCCAGGGCATCGCCTCGATTCGGCGATTCAGCCGCGAGCACATCAAGGCATGGTTCAGCGATATGTATAGAATCGCCCTCTCTGACAAGCAGATCGACGACATCTACACTCTCACGTCGGGCATTCCTATGCTGGTGAGCGAAATGCACAAGCTGATCATCCCACAGCCCGATGATCCGCCGACCTGGCTTGGACTCGCACGTTGGATTGAAATCAAGGGTCTATTCGAGAAGCAGGTTTCCGCAGTGGCGCACGAACTGAAGAAGGGCACTCCCGCGGTGCGACTGACGGACCGCGAAATCTCCCTGCTCAACATGGTTGCGACGGTGAGCACCGACTCGACACCTGAGACCATCGTCTCTAACCTGTCGCAGAACTGGGAAAAGTATCAGCACCCCGAGTATCGTCCATTCAGCTCGCGCGATGAAATAAGCCTGGCAGTGCTTCTTGAGCTCGGCCTGCTGCCCAAGCGGAACGTGATCGGCGTCGAACCGTCGCGTGCGCTGCTCCCGATCAAACACGATGACGCAATCCGCCACATCGTAGAACACCTCTAAACAGTAAACGCAACACAGGCTGGGCAGACGACAAACATCGTCTGCCCCTTTCTTTGTGCATGAGTTTGAGTCGTTCGAGGAAAACTACGCCGTCCAACCATTGGCGGTGAGCAGGTATTCTGTTCCGAAGGTTATGCTGGCCATTCGGCGATTCCCCGCTGTCACTCTGACCCTTGCGTTCTTGCTCACTTACTCTTGCGTATTGGCGCAGGAGCGGAATGACGCTCTTGCGTGGCGAGGTGAGCAGTCGGTGCGTGCTCATCATGGCATGGTTGTCAGCGTGCACCACCTTGCCGCGGATGCGGGGCTCGAAATCCTGCGAGCTGGCGGGAATGCTGTGGACGCGGCTGTTGCCACCGGCTTTGCTCTTGCCGTCGTTCATCCGATTGCGGGGAATCTCGGTGGTGGCGGATTCCTGCTGCTTCGCATGCATGACGGCAAATCGACCTTCATCGATTTTCGCGAGAGAGCGCCCCTGGCAGCGACGGAGAAGATGTATCAGGACGCGAAAGGAATGGTGATACCAGATGCCAGTGTTCTGGGCTACCGTTCCATCGCCACTCCGGGATCGGTTGCGGGACTGGTTTATGCCGAAACGAAGTATGGCAAGCTTGGGCTGAAACGAGTGATAGCTCCCGCGATAAAGCTGGCAAGAAATGGATTTGCGCTCAGCGCCGAAGAAGCGCATGAACTGAGAGATGCAGACCTCAGTCGCTTTCCCGAATCACGGCGTCTCTTTCAGCGCGACGGCAGACTCTACCGAGCCGGTGAGATCTTCAAGCAGCGTGAGCTCGCTCACACGTTGGAGCAGATTGCCGAGGATCCCGATGACTTCTATCACGGCAAGATAGCGCGACAACTGGTCGACGACCTGAAGAAGGGCGGCGGGCTGCTCACGCTTGAGGACCTGGCACAGTACAAGGTAGTCGAACGAGAGCCGATAACCGGAACCTTTCACAATTACAAGATCATCAGCGCCCCGCCTCCGTCATCGGGAGGGATCGTTCTACTGAGCGCACTCAACATTCTTGAGAGCTACGATCTGAGGCATCTCGGTGATCGTTCTGCGCAATGGATTCACTTCGTCACAGAGGCGTATCGACGCGCCTACATGGATCGCTCCGAGTATCTTGGTGATCCCGATTTCAACTCGATCCCTGTTTCCGAACTCATCTCGAAGAGATATGCAGAAGCGTGGCGTAAGAGCATTCTGCCGGACCATGCGTCGCCGAGCGACTCCCTTAAGCGTCCCGAAGGCTTTCTACCTCCCGCGCCTTCGACCGCGGGTAGCCGGCGAAAAGAGTCGCCTGACACGACACATTATTCCGTGGTCGATGCGGAAGGCAACGCCGTTGCGGTGACGACTACGTTGAACGACAGCTTTGGATCTCACGTGACGTCCGGCTCGCTCGGATTCTTGCTCAACGATGAGATGGACGACTTCACGGCCAAGCTTGGTGAGCCGAATATGTACGGGCTTATTCAAGGTCCGGCGAATGCGATTGCGCCGGGGAAGCGCCCGCTCAGTGCCATGACTCCTACAATCATTCTGGAAGATGGGAAGCTGCGATTCGTCCTCGGCTCGCCGGGTGGTCCACGCATTATCACAACCGTTGCGAACGTCTTTCTCTCCTCAGCCGAAGGCGGGCTCAACGTTCGGGAAGCAGTTGACGCCCCGCGCTTTCATCATCAGTACTTGCCGGACGTGCTTTATCTTGAGCCTGGCTTCAGTCCACAGACCAAGGCACAACTGAGCAAGATGGGATACACGATTGACCAGAAGGACGGCCAGTGGTCGAATGGCGAATGCATTGCGATCGATCCGAAATCGGGCGACCTGTTGGGCGGCCAGGACCATCGCAGTAGTTATGGCAAGGCGGCCGGATACTAGCGATCTGATGACTACGACTCGGAACGCTTCAACAAATAGTCCAATCCGCCAACGCGATACCAGCGGTAGCCATAGGGCTCGAGGAGAATGCAGTGCGTCCCAGTCTTCGTTGGCAGGCTATGCTCCTCAGACAACAGATTGATGAGGCCCTTGTCATCCTTGGCCTTGCGATCGAGACGCAATTGAACCTCGGTTGGTTCGGCGCATAAATTGTGCAGCACAACCACCGAATTGTTGCGCCAGTGGTAGAGCATGGCGAGGACTTGATTCGTTTTCACGTTGAGGAACTTGAAATCTCCCCAGCCGATTTCGGGGACTTCCTTCCGCATGCGGATCATTCGCTCCATCCAGTTGAGCAATGAATCTGGATCGCGACGCTGCGCCGCTACGTTAACATGTTCAAAACCGTATGCGCCGTCGCTGATGACGGGCACAGCAGGCCTGGAGCTCTTGGTGAATCCGCCCTGGGGCTCTGTCGACCATTGCATCGGAGTCCGCGCGCACTCGCGCTCCGGCAGGCGCAAGTCGTCGCCCATGCCGATCTCGTCGCCGTAACGAATTACCGGAGTGCCCGGAAGAGTGAGCATGAGGCTGTAGGCGAGCTCGAGGCGGCGACGATCGCCCTGTAGCATCGGCGCCAGCCTTCGCCGGATTCCGCGGTTGTAGAGTTGCATGTCCTTGTCGGGGCCGAACGCATCGAACACTTGCTGGCGCTGCGAGGGCGTCAACCGGCCGAGGTCTAGCTCGTCGTGGTTGCGAAGGAAGTGACCCCACTGAGCGGATGCCGGACGGGCGCGGGTGTCCTCCATAGCTTTCTTCAGGGGAGCGCAGTCGCCGGATGCAAGCGCGTAGAAAAGATGCTGATTCACATCGAAGTTGAAGACCATCTGCAACCGCTCACCCGCGTCGCCGAAGTATTGCATGTCGTGTTTCGGCGTGACGTTTGCTTCGCCGAGAATCATCGCGCCGCTCTTTCGCCACGAGAGGAACTCAGTGAACGAGCGCAGCATGTCGTAGTGCTCGATTGGCCGCTTCAGGTCAGGGCCCTTCTTCGAGATGACGAATGGCACTGCGTCCATTCGGAAGCCGTCAACGCCCAGTTGCAGCCAGAAACCCATGATCTTAAGGATTTCGGCCTGGACATCGGGATGTGAGGCATTCAGGTCGGGTTGAAAATCGTAGAAGCGATGGAAGTACCACAGGCGAGCATTCTTCTCATACGACCACGTGGACCGCTGCACTCCGGGAAACACCATGCCGGTGTTGGCGTCCTTCGGTTTTTTCGGAGACCAGACATACCAGTCACGGTATTTGGATTGAGGATCGGAGCAGGCCTGCTTGAACCACGGGTGTTGATCGGAGGTGTGATTGACGACCAGATCAATGATGATGCGCATTCCGCGTTGCTTGCATCCGTGAGTGAACTCGACGAAGTCGCCCAGAGTGCCGTAGCGCGGATCGACTGCATAGTAGTCGCTGACGTCGTAGCCATTGTCGCGGCCGGGCGAGCACTGAAATGGCATTAACCAGATAGCCGTGACGCCCATGCCGTGCAAGTAGTCGAGCCTTCGAAGGAGGCCCTGGAAGTCACCTACTCCGTCGCCGTTCGCATCCATATATGTGGAGACAGAGAGGCAGTAGAAGATTGCGTTTTTATACCACAGATCGTTAATCATGATTCTCGATGTCCGCGAGCAAGGGCGGGGGAGTAATTACTGGGATGCAGGATTTGAGTTGGTGGAAGCACGCGGTTGTCTATCAGATTTATCCGCGATCGTTTCAGGACAGTAACGGCGATGGTGTTGGCGATCTGGCCGGAATTCGAAGCCGGCTCGACTATCTAGTTGAGCTAGGCATCGACGCGATCTGGATTTCGCCGATCTTTCCGTCTCCGATGGCGGACTTTGGATACGACGTTGCGGACTACTGCGGGATTGAACCGATTTTTGGAACCATGGAAGATTTCGATCAGCTTCTTCAGGAGGTGCATCGGAGGGGACTAAGGCTGATTCTGGATTTCGTTCCGAACCACACATCCGATCAACACCCGTGGTTCATCGCGAGCCGGTCGTCGCGCGAGAATCCGAAACGCGACTGGTATATCTGGCGTGACCAGCCGAATAACTGGCAGAGCCACTTCGGCGGATCGGCATGGGAGTTCGACGAGAAGACCCGACAATACTATCTGCATGAGTTTCTCAAAGAACAGCCTGACCTGAACTGGCGGAACCCGGCTGTGAAGGCGGCGATGTTCGATGCCCTCCGATTCTGGCTGCGTAAAGGCGTCGATGGGTTCCGCGTAGATGTGATGTGGCTGATGATCAAGGACGATGAGTTCCGTGATAATCCGCCCAATCCTGGCTATGCAATCGGCCAGGGATCGCGAGCACAATTTCTGCCCATCTACGATGCGGACCGGCCGGAGATTCATGCGCTCGTGGCGGAGATGCGAGGCGTGCTGGAGGAATTTGGCGATCGGGTTCTGATCGGCGAGATCTATCTGCCCATTGCCCGGCTGATGGACTACTACGGACAGAAGCTTCAGGGAGCGAACCTGCCATTTAATTTTCATCTTCTGCAGTGCGCCTGGACGGTGGATGAACTTGCGCGCACGATTCGGGAATATATGGCCGCTATTCCTCCAGGAGCATGGCCTAACTGGGTTCTGGGAAACCATGATCAATCGCGAATCGCGTCGCGGATCGGCGTACAGAAGGCGCGGGCTGCGGCGCTGCTGCTGTTATCGCTGCCGGGCACCTTGACCATATACAACGGAGAAGAACTGGGAATGCAGAACGTTCTTATCCGACCGGAAGAGGTGCAGGATCCCGCGGAGAAACGGCAGCCGGGAATCGGCATGGGGCGCGATCCGGAACGTACACCGATGCCGTGGAACAGCTCTCCTCTTTGCGGATTTACCAGCGGAAATCCCTGGCTGCCAATCGGAGATGCCAATCGCGACGTCAACGTTCAGGCTTCCCGGACAAACCCTGATTCCATGCTTTCGCTGTATCAGCGTTTGCTTCGGCTCCGCCGTCAGGAACCTGTGCTTGTATCGGGGCAACTGACAGAGATGTCGGCAGCGGATGGACTGCTTACTTTTCTTCGCACGGACGCCAGCGGACACATCCGATTCGCGATGAATTTGGCGGAAGAGGCACGTGAAGTAAGCGTCGCTGCGGGAACGGTGGTGGCTTGCACGGACCTGCAACGGGATGGAGAGCACGTGGCAGGAACACTCAATCTGCAACCTGCAGAGGCGTTATTGATCAAGATGACCAATTAGGCGAGAAGCAACCTTGATGAAACCGAAAACGACTGCATCGAATGAGACAATTGGGAAAGCCCTCGAGGAGTACCATCCAAGCATGTTGCCTGTTCTATCGACTCATCTATTTCTGAAACAACGGCTGCACCCCGGGATCCTCGAAACGGCAGCTCGCTGCGGCGCAGAAGGCGTGGAGATCTTCGCTGCGCGGCAGCACTTTGACTATACGAGCCGCGAAGATGTCTCCGAACTCGCGGGCTGGTTCGCTTCCAATCCGCTGAAGCCGTGGTCTATGCACGCGCCACTCTGGCCTGACCGCGAGATGGGACGCGCAGGTGCTCCAGCGGTCAACCTGGTGCACACTGACAAATCGCGGCGGATAGAGGCAATGGATGAGATCAAGCGTGCTCTCGAAGTTGCTGAACGCATCCCGCTCCAGAAGCTTGTCGTGCACCTCGGAGAGAACTTCGACAGCTTTTCGATGCGGCTGCTTGAGTACGCCACGACGGCTCTCGAGCATCTCGGCGTCTTCGCCAAGCCGCTTGGCGTGCGCGTGCTGGTTGAGAACCTTACAAGTGACGCGGCTTCGCCTGAGCACCTGATGACGATCCTCGACATGGCGCACCTCGACCAGATCGACGTGTGTCTTGACCTTGGCCATGCGCACATGGCGCCCGGTGTCGCTGAGGCGATTGGCATCTTTGGCAAGCGCATCGCTCAAGTGCATGTACATGACAACCACGGGCTTCGCGATGAACATCTTTGGCCGGGTGACGGCACGATTGACTGGCCTGCCGCTCTCGAGGCGCTCAAGGCTCTTCCGGCGCCGCCGGCTGCTGTGCTTGAGATCGGGCATAGCCTCGAGGACGCTCCTGCAGCGGTTCCCGAGCGCATCAAGAGCGCGTTCGAGAAGATATCCTGAAACGGCAATGCGGTCGCTGTGCCATGCTCCTGAGTCAGCAGGGCTGCGAGAATTGTCGATCTAACCTTCGCCCATTCTGCACCATCACCTAGGTAATCTCGCCTGGCTGGAATTCAGAATAGAGTGCTTGAACAGCACGGCCTGATCCGCTGATTCTAGACAGAACAACCTTGCCGGAAGCGACCAGATCAGTCGAGCCAACCCGCTCAGTTCGCCGTATTCCGGCATCGGCTCCTCATCTTTGTAATTCTGCAGCAATTGTTGCCCCTGAACTGTGCGACTTTCGCGATATCCGATTGGCCGCTCATTTATAGCTGCCGCCCTTCGGCTCGCGTGAACGCAGGGGGCAATCGTCTTGCAGATAACCAGATCAGCTCTGCTCATCTACGCCGCGCTCTTACTTGCCGGCTGCGGAAATATAACCCGGACTCCGCCCTCGTCCACTGGCAATCCGCCAACGTCTCCTCAGCCAACAGCCCTGAGCATCAGCACGACCAGCCTTTCGAGTGGAACCGCGGGAGGCGCGTACAGTGCATCGATCTCCGCAGCGGGTGGGACTGCGCCGTATACCTTCAGCGCGAGCGGACTACCGTCTGGACTTTCTATAGGATCGTCGAACGGCTCTATTTCGGGAACGCCGGCGAAGAACAGCGTTGGAACCTCCGTCGTTTCGTTCTCAGTGAGCGACTCATCGCAGCCGACGCAGTCTGCAACGGCGAAGCTGAACATCACGATCAATCCTGCTGTGTCGGCGTCGGCGTGCAGCCAGATGAGCACTGGTGACAATGCAAGCCTCAACGGCTATGTTCCCTTCCCTTCGACTAGCCCGTGGAACACGGATATTTCGAACGCTCCACTCGATCCCAACAACGGTGTGATCACCTCCGCTGCCGGATTCGCCGGGCTGCATCTTCATCACGACTTTTCTTCGACCGCGGGGGGCAACTATGGCATTCCGTATACCGTGGTTGACTCAAGCGCAACTCCGCCAGTCTCCATCTCCGTGCTCGACTACGCCAGCGAGAGCGATGTTGCGGCGGCGCCGTTCCCGATATCCGCACCAATCGAAGGATCTCCCGCCGACTGCGCCGGATGGCCGGATGACTATATCGGAGATTCGCATGTGCTGCTCCTCGATCGCGCTTCGTGTTTTTTGTACGAGACTTTCAACACGCATCGCTGCAGCGGCAAGTGGAACTCGTCTTCAGAGACAATCTGGGATATGCAGAGCTACGAGCAGCGCCCGTGGGGATGGACCTCGGCCGATGCAGCCGGATTGCCGATCTTTCCGGGGCTGATTCGTTATGACGAGGTTGCTGCAGGCGCGATCAACCATGCCATTCGCTTTACAATGCAGCAGACCAGGAACGATGTCAATGGCGGCTACTTCGTTCAACCTGCAAGTCACGCCGCAGGCACTACCTATGGCGTTAACAACATCATGGGAATGCGCGTCCGCCTGAAGGCCTCTTTCGACATTTCGGGATACTCGAAAGCGAATCAGGTGATTCTTACCGCGATGAAGAAGTACGGCATGATTCTTGCCGACAATGGGAGCTACTTCTATTTCCAGGGAGTTCCTGACCCGCGCTGGAACGATGACGACCTGCACAAACTCGATTCGATCCAATCTTCAAACTTCGAAGTGGTGCAGATGACGCCTTCGTGGCCCGGCTACGATGACGCGACGGCGCCCACGGGGCATCCGCCGACGATCTCGACCTTTACCGCGAGCAGCGCTGCGGTCAGCGCCGGGACGCAAGTGACACTCAACTGGACGACGACGAACGACAGCTACGACTTCATCGACAAAATTGGCGGCGTCCACGGCGGCAGCGTCACGGTTGCCCCGACAACCACCACGACCTACACACTGAACGCGACGAATCAGTACGGGCGCTCTACTGCGAAGGTCACTGTTACTGTGCATTAAGTAAGCCGAGCCTGTACGGAGCAGCCGGCTAGCAGATTCTTGGGAGCTGCTCGCCGATCTGGGTGGCGATGACGCGATTCGCGCCCATCGCGGTGCGGGCGACAAGCATGCGAGGATGCTGCGCAGTCACCAGGCCGATGCGTGCAGCCTCCCTGCCGAGCGGATGAGCACGCAATACTTCCAGGGCGCGATCGGCTGCTTCGGGCGCCACGAAGAATACTGCCTTGCCTTCGTTGGCCACGTATACCGGATCGAGCCCAAGCAATTCGCACGCAGACTGCACCTCGCTGCGGACGGGCACTGTTGCTTCGTCAATTTCGATCCCGGCGTTAGAGGAAGTTGCAATCTCATTCAGGGTCGAGGCCAGGCCACCACGCGTTGGATCGCGCATGGCGTGCACTGACGGACCGACAGCATCGAGCACATCGGCGATCAGGCCATTCAGCGCGGCGCAGTCGGAGCGGATCTGGCTCTCGAATTCCAGGCCTTCGCGGACGCTCATGATGGCCATACCGTGGTCACCGATCGTACCCGACACGAGCACAACGTCAGCCACTCGTGCACGGTTAGGCCCAACGCTGATTCCCTGCCGCAGCACCCCAACTCCGGCGGTGTTGATGTAGCAGCCGTCGCCGTGCCCACGTTCCACTACCTTGGTATCGCCCGTCACGATGCGAACGCCAGCCCATGCGGCGGCCTGTGCCATAGAGTTCACAACTGCGGCCAGATGCACCAGGGGAAAGCCCTCTTCAAGTATGAAGCTGGCGCTCAGGAACTTCGGCTCGGCGCCGGAGACTGAGAGGTCGTTGACGGTGCCGTTGACCGCGAGCTCTCCGATCGAGCCTCCTGGAAAAAACAGGGGCTGCACGACGAAAGAATCGGTACTCATGGCGAGACGGCCAGAGCTCAGCTCGAGGACGGCCGCGTCGCCGAGATTCTCCAGCGCTGGATTGCGGAATGCGGGCAGAAAGAGATGCTCCACAAGCTCGTTGCCAAGCTTGCCCCCTCCTCCGTGTCCCATGACGATCGTCGGATAATCTCTGAGCGGCAGCGGACAGCTCCAGCTGGAGAAATCCGGCGCAGTGTTGTCAGGCATGCGCGGCTCCCGCGTGGGCGAGTTCCTCTGCTGATAGGAAGCGGCCATAGTTGAAGTATGCGGCACACGCGCCTTCACTTGAAACCATGGTCGCACCTAGCGGGTGACGGGGAGTGCACTCCTTGCCGAACGCGGGGCATAGTTCTGGCTTGATTGCCCCACGCAGGACATCGCCAGCTTTGCAAAGCAGCGACTCCACCGTACGGATCCCGGAGATCTGGAAGCGTTCCTCCGCATCGAACGCGCGGTAGTGATCGTTCAGGCGCCAACCGCTGTTCGGAATCGTTCCGATGCCGCGCCACGAACGATCGGTAAGTTCGAACACCTCGGCGAGGAGCCTTTGCGCTTCGAGGTTTCCTGCATACGTCACGATGCGCTCGTAGGCATTCTCAACGTGGTGCTCGCCTTTTTCGAGTTGAATGATTGCGCGCCGGATGCCATCGAGAAGGTCGAGCGGCTCGAAGCCTGTGACGACGATGGGGATCTCAAACTTGTCTGCGAGTGGAGGATACTCCCAGAAGCCCATTACGCTGCACACATGGCCGGCCGCCAGAAATGCCTGGACCTGATTCTCAGGAGAGCTCATGATCGCCTCGATTGCAGGCGGCACCAGCACATGCGACACCAACAGCGAAAAATTCTTCAGCCCTCGCTGCTTCGCGATATGAACGCTCATCGAGTTGGCAGGAGCCGTAGTCTCGAAGCCTACACCAAAAAAGACAACCTGCTTATCTGGATTTTTGACGGCGAGCTCCATCGCATCCAAAGGCGAATAGACAACACGAACGTCGCCGCCTCGGCCCTTGATCTGAAAGAGGTCGGCATCCGTTCCGGGCACACGGAGCATGTCGCCGAACGAACAGAAAATAACGCCGGGTTGCGCGGCGATTGCGAGCGCTTTGTCGATGAGAGCAAGAGGCGTGACGCACACCGGGCATCCGGGCCCGTGAATCATCTCTATGCCGGGCGGAAGCATCTGGTCTATTCCGTTGCGAATGATGGAGTGCGTCTGACCACCGCAAACCTCCATGATCTTCCAGGGGCGCGTGGCGACCTGCCGGATCTCGTCTGCCATTCGCTTTGCAACTTGACCATCGCGGAATTCGTTAAGGTATTTCATTGTCCACGTCCGGTCTTCAGTTCGGTTGACCGCAAGCTATGACCTGTGAGATCGCAGCTTCCGTCTGGACAAGCCGACTGTGGAGCGTCTGCTGCACGCGCAAAGGCTTCCTCTTCAGTCGCAAGCTCTTCATCGAGGGCGCCCATCTTGCGGAAGAGGTCGAGGGTTTCAAGGGCGCTCTGCTCATCTATTTTCGAAAGCGCAAACCCAACGTGGACGATGGTATAGTCGCCAACGATGACTTCGGGCACGTAGTCGAGGCAGACGTTCTTCACCACGCCGCCAAAGTTGACACGCCCCATGCGGACGTTGCCGTCCGTTGTGATTTGCTCGACCTTCCCGGGGATTGCCAGGCACATAGCATCCTCCTTATAACGCTGGAGGTTCGTGTTGAGATGTGATTTGAATCACCTCAACCGCGCTTGCGGGCTTTGACAGCTGCCCGAATCTCGTTCTCGGCAATGCGCAACTTCACCATCTTCTTCAGGAGTGCGGCGGGAAGCGGCTTGTCCTGCGGGAATTGGAGCGTTCCCTTCGCCGTGCGGTAGCTTTTCAGCTCGCCTTTCATCTCGTCGATCAGGGAGGCCTGCATGGGGAAGAAGCTGCAGTGGTCTTTGAAGGCAGCGTAACCCACCAGAGCGCCCTTGTAGCGGAAGGCCGGCATGCCGTAGCTGATGCCCTCGGTGGTTTCCTTGGGGACGACGGAACGAATGATGGTACGGACCTTTTGAAGTGTTGTGCGAGCAGGCTCGGAGACATTGGCCAGATAGGCGTCAACGCCCTCAGAGGAGTCGGAGAGCTTTTGTTTTGGTGTTGCCGAGTTGGGGGTCGTACGCATTGCTCTTCTCCGTGAGAACTACCGTAACGGTCGCAGTTCGGCGAGATACGCTAGCCATTCTGCCATGCCGACGCCGCTCTTTGCTGATGTTTCGAAGATGCGGATGCCAGGGCGGATCTCGCTGATGTTTTTGAGGGCTGTTGCACGATCGAAGCCGACGGCCTCGGCGATGTCGACTTTGGTGATTACGGCGACGTCGGCGGAGTTATAGATTGTCGGATATTTAAGCGGCTTGTCTTCGCCCTCGGTCACGCTGAGAAGCGCTACGCGGATCTTCTCGCCAAGGTCGTAGCTTGAGGGACAGACGAGGTTGCCGACGTTTTCGATGAAGAGATAGTCGAGATCTGCGAGATTCCAGCCATCGAGATGTTTGCTGACCATCTCGGCTTCGAGGTGGCATATGCCGTGGGTGTTGATCTGGCGGACTGGCGCACCGCTGGCGGCGAGACGGCGGGCATCGTTATCGGTTTCAAGGTCGCCGACAAGCGCGGCGGCTCTTGAGCCGGAACTAATGAGTTCGCGTAGAGTGCCCTGGAGGAATTCGGTTTTACCGGTGCCGGGACTGGAGACAAGATTGAGGACGAGGACGCCTGCAGTCTCAAACTGGCTACGGAGGCCGCGAGCAAGCTCGTCGTTCTTCTTGAGGATTCCTTGCCGCAGCTCAACAATCCGGGTCGTCATACGGTGGCCTCGACTTCTTCAATCTCGATTGAGTCCAGTTCCAGTTCACGTCCCTGACGCATGTCAGTGAGGGGCTCGTTGCAGTGAGGACAGCGAAAGCTTTGCAGACTTGCGATTTCGACGTCGCTCGTGCAGCCATCGCAATGCATTCGCACCGGGAGTATCTTCACGATGAGGGTGGAACCCTCGAGCGGAGTGCCTTGTGTCCCAAGGCCGTAGCAGAACTGCAGCGAGTCTTCGATGACCGATGCGAGCGCGCCGATGCGGAGGCGAACTTCCTTGACGCGCGAGCCCGGATATGCAGCCATCGTCTCCGTGACTGAATCGACAATGCTGGCAACGATGGAGAGCTCGTGCACGGGACCTCGCTGAAAGCAAGATTCTAGCCCTCGATCCAGGCAATTGGTGTGTCGAACGGCACTCGACTGTAGAATGGCTGCTGGAGCGACTTCCCCGTGAGCAAAACTCTTGCGCCTCATCCGCATACCGCGTCCCGTCTTGCCCTGAGCGAGCTTGCGCCCGGAGCCATGCAGTCTGAGATACGGGCGATGACGACCGAGTGCGATCGCATCGGCGGCATCAATCTTGCCCAGGGGGTATGCGACACCCCGGTGCCTGGCCCGGTCGAGAACGAGGCGATCGCGGCGATCCGTGCGGGGCACAACATCTATACGCGGCTAGATGGCATCGAGCGGCTGCGCAAAGCTATCTCCGACAAGCAGCAGCGCGACTACGGTTTGCGCTACGACCCTGAGACGGAAGTGCTGGTGGCTTGCGGTGCTACAGCGGGTCTGCATGCCGCGTGCATGGCGCTCCTCAATCCGGGTGACGAGGTGCTGGTATTCGAGCCGTTCTACGGCTACCACGTGAGCACGCTGAAATCGATGCGGGTGAAGCCGGTGATGGTTCCGCTTGCGGAGCCTGACTGGTCGCTCGATGTGGACGCGATGCGGGCGGCTGTGACGCCGAAGACGCGAGCCATGATCGTGAATACCCCGGCAAATCCGAGCGGCAAAGTGTTCAGCCGGGCGGAGCTGGAAGCGGTTGCCGAAGTGGCGCGGGATCACGATCTGTTTGTTTTCACGGATGAGATCTACGAGTACTTCGTCTACGACGGCACGGAACACATCTGCCTGGCGACGCTTGAGGGCATGCGCGAGCGGACGATCGTGATGTCAGGGTTCAGCAAGACATTCAGCGTTACAGGATGGCGGCTGGGCTACGTGACTGCCGATGCCAAGTGGATGGGAGCAATGGGCTACTTCCACGATCTGACTTATGTATGCGCGCCATCGGCTTTGCAGCATGGAGCAGCGGCCGGGCTTGAGCAGCTTCCGCCGGAGTTTTACACGAAACTCGCGGCGGACCATCAGTCGAAGCGCGAACGGATTGTATCGGCGCTGCGTGATGCGGGCATGGAACCGAGTGTTCCAGCAGGAGCTTATTACGTGCTGGCGAACGCTTCGCGGCTGCCGGGAGAGACGGCTGCCAGGAAGGCTCGGCATCTTCTGGCGAAGATCGGCGTTTCATCCGTTGCCGGTTCGGCGTTCTTCAGGCCGGGGCGCGGCGAAGATTTGTTGCGCTTCTGCTTCGCCAAGAAGGACCACGATCTGGATGAGGCTTGCGCTCGGCTGCGGAAGCTCTGATCTAGAACCTGCCTGGGATTGGCTGTGATGTATAAGTAGCCGGTTGTTATCGGCTTGTACCTCTCCCTCAGCGGCTAAAGCCACGCTCATGTTGCTGAATTCAACGGCACGGATAAATCCGTGCCCCTTCAAAAAAGTTAGAAGCTCTGCTCCGGCTGTGCTAACTCCGGCTCTACTCCCCCGGCTGGGCTCGTGCTGCTCTAGCGCACTGTGCGATGCGCATTTTTTTGGTGGAGTTGAGGTGGCCTAGACAGCCTCGATCACCGCTTTGGAAAGGTTTCTTGGCCGGTCTACATCGACTCCGCGCTCAAGAGCCATGAAGTAGGCGAAGAGCTGCAGCGGGATCACTTCGGGAATCGGGAGCAGGTGCTCGCTGGCCGGCTCGACGAAAACGCAGTGCGTAGCCAGAGGCGAGACATCCTTATCGCCGGAATTTGCAATCGCTATCACGCGCGCGTCTTGCTTCTTCATGTCATGGAGAAGTTGCAGAGTCTTCTCGTATCGCAGGACTGAGTCATCGACTTTCCGGTCCACAGTTGCAAGGGCCACGAGGGGGACGTGCTCGCTGACGAGCGCGTTGGGGCCATGCTTCAGTTCACCGGTGGGGTAGCCCTCGGCGGTAACATACGAGGACTCCTTCATCTTTAAGGCGCCCTCGCGAGCGATGGCATAGTGTACGCCGCGGCCAAGGTACAGAAAGCTCTCGGCATCGCTCACCTTCTCTGCGATGCTCCTCATTTCAAACCGCCACGTCTCTAACTGGCGCTCGATCGCAGCGGGGAGAGCGCGCAACTCCGCGATACGCTCTTTGAGCTGCCCTTCTTCAAACGATCCCAGCCAGCTTCCTTCGTAGAGTGCAAGCAGGTACAGAGCCGTCAATTGGCAGGTGAAGCTCTTTGTCGCCGGAATGGCAAGTTCTTTGCCCGCAGCCAGAGGCATCGCTGCTCCAGCCTCGCGAAGCATGGTGCTGCCGAGAACGTTTGCGATTGCCAGCGTCTGCTGCCGGCCTTCCTTGGCAAAGCGCAGGGCCGCCAGCGTATCGGAAGTCTCGCCCGATTGCGAGATCACGAGCACCGAAGGCAGCCGCGGATTGACTGCGGGGCGGCAACTGTACTCGCTGGAATATTCCACGTCGACGGCGAGGCCGCATAAATCCTCAAAGATGATTTCGGCCGCGAGGCCTGCGTGGCGGCTGGAACCGCTGGCCGCAATCAACACTTCTCCGCGGGAGTTGAGCCACTGCTCCATCGGAGCAAAGACATCCTGCTTCAGGCCGTCATTGTCGAGGTAGAGATCAAGGGTTCGCTGGATTGCGGCCGGCTGCTCGAAGATTTCGCGCAGCATTGCATGTGGGAACTCGGTCACTGGATGCTGGTCCTTCCGGAAGTGGCTGACAACTTTAGATTCTAAGTCTTAATGGGTTGCGGGGTTTCGTGCGCAGGCTGTCAGGCTTTCCGCAACATCGTCGCAACCCGCGAAGGCCCTAACTATCCATTCTTGAATCTGAGACCAGATACCCCTCCCCCCATATCTCTGTACGAAAGAATGCCGTTTTCAGTACCTTACAGCGGGGGGTGCGCTGCAAATATCTCTCAGCATTGGGGTTGGGTGCAGATATATCCAAATAAAGGTAGTTATGACCAAGACGCGGAATCCAAATCAAATGGGCCGGACGCGCAGCTCAATCTGCACGCCCGGCCCAGGAGAACCACATGTCAACCAATGCCGATGAGCGGCCCCTCAACCACTCACCTTTGCTACTAGATTCATTGTGCGCTTTTCGGAGAAATAACTTGCAAAACAGCAGAAAGATTTTGAAGCGGCTGCTCGGATCTAGTTCAAAGGAATTCGTACGGGCTACGGGCCAAAGATAGTGCTCGAAAACTCGCGGGGAAAAAGAAGGTCCTCCGCGGACACTTCCCTGCTCACGGAGGACCTGAAGCAGCGATTGACTAGCTGGAGAGCTGCATCGCCTGCTTAAGACTCGCATTGTGCGCAACTGGGAGATCGACGGGGACTTTGGAAAAGCGGCGGAACAACCAGCCGTTGGCCTGTTTTTGTGCGAGGGAGGCGACAAACGGGATCCGGAACTCGCCGCCACGGGCCAGAGACAGAGTAGCGAGGGACCAGAACGCCATACAGAGGATGCGGAATGCCCACTCAAACCGCACTCCACTGCCAGTATCGAGAAGCTGGTCTATGCCAGCGCCCAGGTGAAAGAAAAAGCCGACTGCGATGAGCATCCAGTTGAGCAGAACCGACTGACAGGCATGAAAGCGGACCCGAGTGTTGCGAGCGGTGCGGGGGAGGATGAGCGCCGCAATCGCCGGGAGCATGGTGATGTAGGACGCGGCGCAGATGATGTCTTCTGCAACTTTGGCGCGATGTGAGGTCGGAACTTGCGAGTTTTGCATTGGCCCCTCGGTATTACGGAACGAATGGAAAAGTCAGTGACATCTCCGACGATATCGCCGATGTTCTTTCGTTCCCATTGCCTGAGGGTGTAAGGCGCATACAACTACATAGTTATGTGTGATTTAGATCACGCAGTAAAGAAAACATTTTTAAGGCATGTAAAGAAAAACACTTATCGCAACAGGAGAAGAAGGCCAGCGGCGCATATCACCATGCCGGAACCGGTGCGAAAGGTGAAGGCTTCGCGGTAGAGGATAGTGCCGATGCCCAGCAGGACCAGAGCGATGAGGTTGTTGCAGATGAATGATGTGATGTTCAGTTTGAGACCGGCGCGATAGCCGATGAGATATCCGGATTCGATAGCCACAAGAGAGCATGCCAGCGCGATCGAGGTCCAGCTGACTCGATGAAGTTGCGCAGTGGAGAGGCCCTGGCGGGCCAGGAAGATCGCGAGGCAGACGAGCGAGGCGAGACCGAAAGAGATACACAGCGCCAGAAAAGGATCGACTGCGGCGGGGGTGGCTTTCTGCGCGACGTGATACAGAACGCCACCACCGACAATCATGAGGAGGGGCAGGATCGCCATGCTGTTCGTTTCCATCAGGAGCCTTCCTTTGCGTTGCTGGTATTGCCGGAGTTAGCGGATGTTTCATGCAGCATGAGGTAGTCGCGCTGGCGGTCGGTGCCGACGATGAAGTCGTGCTCGCCGGCGATGCGGAAACCCCAGCGCTTGTAAAAAGCAATAGCGCGTCCATTGCCGGAGAAGGCGCTGAGCCAGAGAGAGGGCTCGCCTCGTTCTGCAGCGAGAGCGAGAACTGCTTCCATCAAGACGTTGGCTACGCCGCGGCCATGGTATGAGGAGTCAATGTAGAATCTTCGCAATTCTAGCGCTGAGGAAGATTGCATTGCGGCGGGAGATGGGGCCTGGGCAAGAAGAGCGAGGCCAGCGAGGTTGTCGGCAACTTTGGCGATCAGGATCGCAAAACGATCGTCCTGGAGCATGGCGAGGTAGCGTGCCGGCGTGTGTTCGCGGCTGATGTAGTCGGCCAGATCCTGCGGCGGGGTGTTCGCGGGGCAGCCCAGAGGGAAGACGACTGCTGACAGCTCGGAGAGCGCCGGTGCGTCAGCGGGGGTGGCGCGGAGGATCTGGGGATAGGTGCCGAGCAAGATGTGCCTTGAGTCGTTTGGATATGAGATGCGCTTCTTGAAATATAGAATCACAAATGTTTGTTCGCGGTGGCTGCGAGTTGCTGGGTTGAATTATCCGGTTGCAGGAACGGGGTGTTTAGGAAATGGCAGTGGGCTCAGACGTACTGGAGTGGGCAACCGCAATATCAACGAACAAGAAAAACGATAGGCGAATCATCTTCCGCTACGCGAAACTGCTGAGATCTGAATTCAACCGAGCTTCACAGCCGATTCGGATCGACATCCTATGGACATATACGTCTGATAGCGGTCTGCCGATCGTGGAAGATCGCGAGCGTATGGACAGGTTCGAAGACGCGCTCGAAGTGGCTCTCGATCAAGAAGGTTGTGCTACGCTTGCGCTGGTGTCCACCGGTGAGGAGCTGCGACAGTGGACATACTATGCTCGATCCGAAGCTGAGTTTGGAGCACGCGTTGATTTTGCAATTGCGGAACTGCCGGAGTTACCGATAGAGATTCACACCGCGTATGATCCCGAATGGAGTACATATCAGGGATTTGTAGCAGGCGTGAAAGAAACTGTGAACTAGGACAGATTCCCACGTGGTCTGATTCGTTTACGACAAATTCGGATAGGCCTGCGATGTTGATCTGATGTACCTTGCCCTCAGCGTCAAGAAACTAAAGCTCGACGAATCCCGAAAATGATTCGTCTACAAGCCGCACGATCTGGGCTCAAGGGTAAGCATTGGGAAACTGAACCTCCGCCGTGAAGCTAAAGCGCGCACAAAATCAAAAGCAGATTCTTCGCTCACCACCCCCAAGCTGAAGAAAGCGCTTGGGGCCCCGTGCGCTCAGAATGACAGCGTGACGGGAAACGAATCTCTCGCTGGTCTCCAGATGCGAGGGACCCTTCGACAAGCTCAGGGCAAGCTCGGGGGCACCCAGCTGGTAGGTCTTTGTTTCCCACCCAAGCAGAGCTTGGATGGGGCACCCACATTTTTAGCATTCATGAATTGCGCGTCGCGGGTTTTTCGAAGAAGGCTTCGATCTCCTCTAGTGTTTTGCCTTTGGTTTCGGGGAGGAGGAAGGCGGTTGTCAGGAAGTAGACGACGGTGAAGCTGGCGAAGAGGAAGAACATCGACGAGTAGTTATGTTTCGCGACGAAAGGCAGGAAGATGGCTTGGAGAATCGCCGAGACGAGCTGATTTATGACGAGGGCGATGCTCATGCCGTTGGAGCGGATGCGCGTGGGCATCAGCTCTGAGAGCGCGAGCCACACGCATACGCCGGGGCCGGTGGCGTAGAACGCAATGAACATGTAGATGAAGATGGCGACGAGCCAGCCGTGGCTCTGCTGCGGCACGGCCGAGAGCACCGCCTTGTCGATCCTGAGTGGGGCGCTGCCTGCGGCTGCGTAGTTTCCGAAAGGATTTTGAAAGAGCGCCTGGACCTTATTGGCGGGCACTGCCGCGGCGCGAGTCACGACGAGCGGCGGAGTGGCGGGATCGTCGGAGCGGGCATAGCTGGTGGTCCCGGTGAAATCGCCATAGGAGTAGATGATGGCGAAGGAGGCGCGGGCGGGATCGATGCCGGCGGAGGACGCTCCGCTGGTAGTGATGAGGCGTTCGGCGGCGCTCTTACTGAACTGATAGGTAAGTTGCTGCGCGTTTGAATCTGATCCGACCAGGGCCTGGATCTGGTCGCGGCAGTCGATGCTTTGTTTCTCGGTCTGACGGAAGAGTGCGGCGACGATGATCATCGCAAGAATGATCCCGCTGGTGCCGAGGATGAAGAGGAACTTGCGTCCCTTGCGATCGACGAGGGTCATGCCGATGGCGGTGAAGCAGAAATTGCAGGCCGTGAGAATGACGTAACCCCAGTGCGACTGCAGGTCAGAGAGGCCGCTCTGGATGAGGATGTTGGTGTTGAATCCGATGATGGAGTTGATGCCGGTGGCGGTGTTGCAGGCGAGGATGATGCAGGCAAGCAGGAAGGGGATGACGTATTTGCGGCGAAGGAGCGAGTCGCTGGCCTTTTCGCCGGCGGGCTTTGAGGAGACTTCCATTTCGCGCAACTCGATGGTTGCCTGTTCGGGAGAGCGGGAACGGAGGAGCGCGGCACGGGCTTTTTCAAGCTGGCCACGACGATAGAGCAGGCGGGGAGACTCGGAGACCATGAAGGCGCCGAGGACGAACAGGATGCCGGGCGGCATGGACATCCAGAAGATGCTGCGCCATGCGTGATCTTTAAAGTTGAAAAGCGCCTGGGCATCGGCGAGATGCGCGACGGCTTCCACGCGATAGCTGAAGAAAATTCCAATGAGTGCGGCGACAACGATGCCGAAGGTGAGCATCCACTGGAAGACGCCAGTTCCCTTTCCGCGCGAGGAGGCGGAGAGGCACTCGGCGAGATAGAGCGGGACCACGATGCCGATGAGGCCTCCGCTCATGCCTTGAAGGAGGCGTCCGAAGAAGAGCGAGGAGTAGCCCTGGGAGAGCGCGATAACTGGGATGCTGAGAATGAAGGCTGCGCCACTAAGGATCATGAGCGGCTTGCGCCCCATCCAGTCAGCGAGCAGGCCGGCGAAGAGAGTGGAGAAGACGGAGCCGAGAAGCACGGCGGCGACGATGATAGAGAGCTGCGAGGGGTCAAGCTTGGAAGTCGCTTCGAGATAGGGAAGCGCGCCGCCAATGATGCCCACGTCGATTCCATAGAGGAGGCCGCCGAGTCCGGCGACCACCTGGAGGGTGAGGTTGTAGCGGCGGCGGGTTTGGTCGGTGTAGCCGGGCAATGTGGTGGCGGTCATTGGCCTTGGTCTCTCGCGGGGGCTAACGCCCCGGATCTTTTTTCTGGCAATCTACGGCACGACTCAAGTCGTGCCTTTATTACAAAGCAATTGTTTGGTTCATCGGATTATGGACCAGATTGCCACGTTCAGCACGATCATCAAAACTGCAGAAACCGGGAAGATGAGAAGCGCCTTCTTGAGGCGCCGAGGATCAGAGCCGGCGATTGAGCCGATGATGCGCGAGCTGACGGCGAGTCCGACCCATCCGCAGGTGATGACGAAGCCGAGGGCGGTTCCGGTCATCTGCGGGAAGGCTTGTCCGGTGATGGCGAGAGTGGTGGGGAAGACGGGTGCCATGGAGACGCCGGCGATGAAGACCATCGCGAAGGCGAGTCCGGGCTTGGTGGTCTGGAGCATGAGGAATGTGGTGACGGCCATGGCGATGGAGGCACCGAGGGTGACTTCGATAGCGGGTATGTGGGCGAGAACTGGAGAGACTGCTACTCGGCCGATGAGGAGGCCGAGGGCGAATCCGAGAGAGAGGATGTTGAGGGCGCGTGACTCGGGGATTCCCTGCGCTATGAGGTGGCGCGGCAGCCAGTTCCAGACGCCGACTTCGCAGGTGATGTAGAGGAAGAGGAACAGGCCGAGCATGAAGATGACGGGCTTGCCGAGGATGGGGCCAACATTGGCGAGCAGGAACTGCGCGTTGCCGGTGGGAGCGGGCATTTTTGCGACAGCCTGAACGGCAAGTGCAACGACGGTCAGTCCCGCGACGGTGTAGCAGAGACGGACCCAGTTCTTCTTGAAGATGTTGGCGGCGATAAAGGGCGTGGCCAGGCCGCCGAGCCCGAAGAAGAGATTGACGAGATTGAGGACGACGGCGCTCTGCGATCCGCTGACACCGCTGGCGAGCGCATTGGCCCCAGTCACGACGATGCCGCCGCCCATTCCCAGCAGGAACATCAGCAGGAGGATGTTGCCGTACCCTTTGGCTCGGGGAAGCAGGAAGAGCGCCGCGGCGATGGAGGCGAGTCCGAGGATGAGCCCTACCTTGTCACCTTGCGTGTCTAGCAACGGGCCGACGCTGAGCGAGGCGATGATGAGGCCGAGAGCCTGCACGGTCGCGATGGTGCCGTTCTGCGTGGGCGTCAGCTTGAAGCGCTCAGAGAGCTCGGGGAGGATGGTGCCGAGCATGGCGGCGATCATTCCGTAGACAAAGATGGCGAGGATGGCGGCGAAGATGAGCACGGAACCTGGGTCCTTTCGAATTCGTAGGAAGAATACGGCATCGAGGGGCGGGAAGTCCGTCACAAATTGGAAGTTGGGTGTTAACCAAGTTGTATAGTGGCCCGTCTACTTAGTGCGGCTCACACTTCCCCCTGAAAACTTGAACGCACGGCATTCGCAAAGGGAGTTCCTGCATGACCGATCTGTGGAGTGACATCAAGCACGCGCTGCACCTGTTTATTAAGAGCCCGGGATTCACATTTGCAGCGGTGGCGGCTCTGGCGCTGGGGATCGGCGCAAATACGGCGATCTTCACGGTGGTGAACGCGGTGCTGCTGAAGCCTCTGGGGTACCCGGATTCGGACCGGATCATGCAGATTCTGCTGACGTCGCCGGGTGGGCAAGGGCCGGGAGCGTCGATTCCGAAGTTCCAGGTTTGGCAGCAACAGACATCGGTCTTCAAGGATGTGGCGGCGTACGACTTCGCGGGGCCGGGATTCAACATCACTGGCGACCGGCCGGAACTGATTCATGGGATTCATGTGACGGAGGGGTATTTCCGCGTGTTTGGGGCGCCGGTTGCGCTGGGGCGGACGTTTACGAAGCAGGAAGACTCGCAGAACGGCGGGCACGTGGTGGTGTTGAGCTACGGGCTGTGGCAGCGGAGATTTGGCGGGAACCCAAAAGTAGTTGGACAAGCGCTTTCCTTAGCAGGCGAGCCATACACGATCGTCGGCGTGCTGGGGCGCGACTTCAGATCTGACCCAGAGGCCGAAATTTATATCCCGTTTCAGTTTGAGGCGAACAGCATAAACCAGGGCCATTTCTTCATGGGCGCGGCGATGCTGAAGCCGGGCGTGACGTTAGCACAGGCAAATGCGCAAATGAAGCTCGCGCATGCGGAGTTCTTGAGGAAGTTTCCCGATGCGGATAAGCAGGGGGGATTTGCAGTTCAGCCATTGCGCGATTCGATTGTGAGGGACTCGAAGAGATCGCTCTTCATACTGCTGGGAGCGGTGGGACTGGTGCTGCTGATTGCTTGCGCGAACGTCGCGAACCTGTTGCTGGTTCGGGCTACGGGGCGGAAGCGGGAATTTGCGATTCGGGCGGCAATGGGAGCGAGCCGGGCACGCGTGATTCGGCAATTGCTGACGGAAAGCGTGATTCTGTCGGTAACAGGCGGGGCACTGGGGTTAGGACTCGGATTTCTAGGAGTGCGCTGGTTGCTGGCGATCAGTCCGGCTGGGTTGCCGCGTATCGGCGAGGATGGGGCCTCTGTGGGTGTGGACTGGCGGGTGCTGGGCTTCACGCTGCTGATATCGTGCGCGACGGGAATCCTGTTCGGGTTATTCCCCGCTTTCAGCGTTTCGCGAACGGATCTGAATTCGACGCTGAAGGAAAGCAGCAATCGCTCAGGAACGAGTTTTCGCACCGGAAAGACACGCGCGATTCTTGTTGTGACTGAGGTGGCGCTCGCACTTGTGTTGCTAGTAGGAGCCGCACTGCTAATCCGGACGTTTGTCGCACTGCGCGCAGTAAACACAGGGTTCGACGCACACAATGTGCTGACGATGGAGATGTCGCTCAATGGCGACAAATTCAGCAAGACAGCGGTAGTGGCGCAGCTTTCTCGCGATGGGAGAGAGAGGCTGAATCGGATCCCGGGGGTTGAGAGCTCGGCATTTACCTGCTGCCTGCCGATCCAGGGGCAGTTTGGATTGCCGTTTTCCATCATTGGAAGGCCGGTGGATCCCTCAAAGGGACAGCAGGGCGCGGGTTGGATGCACGCCTCCGCGGACTACTACAAGACATTCAAGATTCCGATAAAGCGCGGGCGGGAATTCAACGTATCAGACACAGCGTCGTCGCCACTGGTGCTGATCATTAATGAGGCGTTTGCAAAGCAGTTCTTTCCAAACGAAAACCCCGTGGGGCAGCAGATCGCGGTCGCGAAGGGCATGGGGCCGCCGTTTGAAGAGCCGGCGCGGCTAGTTGTCGGCGTGGTGGGGAACACTCACGATGGCGGGCTGGACCAGGATACCGGGCCGCTCATGATCGTGCCCGACACGCAGGTGCTGGATGCAATGACGGAGTTGAATGCGAAGATCGTGCCGCTGCGGTGGGCAGTGCGAACCCACGGTGATCCGCGGCAACTGACCAACGTAATCTCAGAACAGCTGCGGCAGGCGAGCGGCGGCTTCCCAGTGGCTCGCGTCAAGACCATGGACGAAATCGTTTCGAACACCATGGCTCGGCAGACATTCAACATGATGCTACTGTCGATTTTTGGCGCGATCGCACTGACGCTGGCAGCTATCGGGATCTATGGATTGATGGCGTATTCGGTTCAGCAGAGGACGCAAGAGATTGGGATCCGGATGGCGCTGGGTGCGGATCGCACGACGATACGCAAGCTGGTGGTGTGGAGCGGGATGAAGCTGGCCCTCGCGGGCATGGTGCTGGGGGTCGCCGCGTCGTTTGGATTGACGCGGCTGATTGCGAGCTTCCTGTTCGGCGTCAAAACATGGGATCCAACGGCATTCATCGCTGTGCCGGCCGTGTTGTGTGCAGTGGCGTTCGTTGCGGTGCTCTTGCCGGCGATGCGGGCTTCAAAGGTGGAACCGATGAGGGCTCTGAGGGTGGAGTGAGATCTTGGTCCTTCGTCTCCCAGGTCTCAGAATCGAGACCTGGGGCACCCATGTTTCGATCTTCTCATTGTGAGATGAGAGGCACCCGCGAATCGAACCCCGGTCCCCAAGTGCGAGGGACCGGGGGCACCCGGCTGGGGAAAAGAACATAACCCACATCTCAGAAGCGATGTGGGGCACCCATGTTTCGGTCTTCTCATCGTGAGATGAGAGGCAGTCGCGAATTGAACCCCGGTCCCCAAGTGCGAGGGACCGGGGGCACCCGGCTGTGGAAAAGAACATAACCACATCTCAGAAGCGAGATGTGGGGGCGCCCATGTTTCGGTCTTCTCATCGTGAGATGAGAGGCAGTCGCGAATCGAACCCCGGTCCCCAAGTGCGAGGGACCGGGGCACCCGGCTGGGGAAAGAACATAACCCACATCTCAGAAGCGAGATGTGGGGCGCCCATGTTTCGGTCTTCTCATCGTGAGATGAGAGGCACCCGCGAATCGAACCCCGGTCCCCAAGTGCGAGGGACCGGGGGCACCCGGCTAGGGAAAGAACATAACCCACATCTCAGAATCGAGACCTGGGGCACCCAGGTTTCGGTCTTCTCATCGTGAGATGAGAGGCATTCGCGAATTGAACCCCGGTCCCCAAGTGCGAGGGACCGGGGGCACCCGGCTGGGGAAAGAACATAACCCAAGTCTCAGAATCGAGACCTGGGGCACCCGCACAATTGAGAGTTTCGGAATCGAGCTCCAGGTGACCTCGAAGATCATTTCTGGCGGAGAATGAGGAAGACGCTGATCAGGACTAGCGCGGTGCCGGCGAGGATGCGCGGAGTGATCGGTTCGCCCGCCCAGAAGTAGCCTATGCCGACAGCGATGATCGGGTTTACATAGGCGTAGCTGGAAACGCGCGATGCCGGCATGTGGCCGATGAGCCAGACGAATGCGGTAAAGGCGACGAGCGAGCCGAAGACGATGAGATAAAGCATGGCCCAGACTGCGCGCGTGGAGAAGTGCGGCAGAGGGTGCAGTTCGCCAAATCCGGCGGAGAGCGCGAAGAGTCCGATGCCGCCAAGCATCATGGTTGCGCCGGCTGTGACTGGCCGCGATTTCGGAAGATCCATGGAACGGTTAAAGACCGATCCCACGGCCCAGCAGATGGAGCCGGCGAGAACAGCGATGCAGGGCACCAGGCCGAAGGTGCTGTTGGCGCCGTGCTGGAGAAGGATGGCAACACCGCTGAAGCCGATGAGTGTCGCGATGATGATGCCAGGCTTGAGATGTTTTGTCTCGCGCAGAATTGCAGCTTCAGCAAGGAGCGTCAGGATGGGGATCGTGGCGGCGAGGACGGAGACGACTCCGGAGGGTACGAACTTCTCGGCCCAGAAGAGCGGGGCGTATTCTGCCACGAAAAGAAAAAGAGCGACGATGCCGAGGTTGCGCCATTGCTTTGGAGTTGGAGCAGCCTCGCCGCGAAAGCGCATAAACGCGTAGAGCAGAATGCCGGCGGTGAAGAAACGGAATGCGGCAGCAAAGAGCGGCGGAAGTTCTTCGACGGCGATGCGAATGGCGAGGAATGTCGTTCCCCAGATCACGTAGACGGCGAAGAATGAGAAGAACATGCGGGCGCGATAGGATTCGCGTCCTGCCTGCACCTCCGCGTGACTAACCACCGAATCCGCCATAGCTGGTTACCATATTTACATTCTCAAGGTAACCTGTCAAGATTGCTTGAGAGGTTAGCGGTGGAAAACGGCTCGATGAAAGTCCGCGCGCAAGAGGTGAAGAGCCGGATTTTCGAATTGAGTGGGGGACATCCTGCGCTGGACCTGGTGAACACGCTGGACTGGCGCTTTCGCGACTCTGGGCCGGAGGAACTACTGGAAGACTACGCGGATGTGGTCCGATTCGTCGAGCAGACCGGGCTCATGAATGCGATGGATGCGCGGAAGTTGCTGCGAAGTGCCTCGGAAAATAAAGCTGCGAAAGTGCTCGTATCTGTGCGGGATCTGCGCGAGGCGGCGGCAGAGTTGCTGTATGCCGCTGTCGATGGAAAGAGCCCATCATCGTCGGCTTTGAAGCGCCTCGAAGAGTTTTTCGCCTCGGCCAGGGAGCAGCAGAAACTCAGATGGGATGGCGAGAAACTTGAATGGGCGCTGCCACAGGCAAGTTCCTTTCCCTCGTTTCCTCTTTGGCTTCTGAGCCTGAACACCGAGACGTTGATCACCTCAGAACAGATGCCCCTTCTGCGCGAGTGCGGAAATGCTGAATGCCGCTGGCTGTTTATCGACACGAGCAAAAATCACACGCGGCGCTGGTGCGATATGAAGATTTGCGGGAACCGGATGAAGGCGCGCCGGTTCAAGGCACAGCATCGCGATTGATGCCATACGCCGGGGCGAAGTCAGTTCACTCTCCGCACGGAACAACTCTGCAGCTACTATCGTAGATACCTGCGTACTCAGGCTTCGGTCCCCGGAGGCAAGTGTTGATGCGTTCTTTTTGGGCTATCTTTCTGGCATTGACATTGTCAGCCGCCCAAGCACAGGAGTCTGCGAAGTCTCTCGACGGCTATCAAGGCACATACGAATATCAAGGCAACGATACAGTCGATTTGATTGTGGGCAAGGCCCTGTATGCGGTGCTGGATGATGCGAAATATCGACTGCGATGGTCGAGCGGCGATACATTCTTGAACGGCGCAGGACAGCCGATCACGTTTCGCCGGGACCACGCTGGAAAAGTTGACGGATTCGAGGAGAGCGGCCATTTTTATCGGCGGCTATCGATGAAACCGACTGAAGCCGCACTGGCTCTTGCAGCGCCGCGTCCGGGTGGATCATTGGAGTACACCTATGAGATCCCGACCGATCGGCACGATGGTATTGCCGTGGGAGACATAAGCACCACTGATCTGGGTCGGGACGCGGCGGACAAAATTGCGCGCGGGATCCTCGATGAGACGTGGCCCGATGTGCACAGCGTGCTTCTCTATCAGCATGGGAAGCTGGTCTACGAAGAGTATTTCTACGGATACAGCTTTGATCGCCAACACCAGATGCGCTCGGCGACCAAGTCGATTGTGTCAACGTTGGCGGGCATAGCCATCGACCGGCACGATCTGACTGGCGTAGAAGAACGAGTGCTGCCGCGGATGAAGTACGCGGCGTACGGCAATCCTGACGCACGGAAAGATCAGATCACGCTGGGCGACATGCTGACGATGCGTTCGGGGCTCGCCTGCAACGATCACGACAGTAAATCGCCGGGCAATGAACTCATCATCGATGCCACGCCGGACTGGGTGAAGGCCACACTCGATCTTCCCCTCATCAACGCTCCCGGAACAACGGGCTACTACTGTTCAGGCGGCGTGAGCGTGGTGGGCCGGATGACTGAGAACGCGACGCACATGTACCTGCCCGATTTTGCGCAAAAGTATCTTTTCAATCCGCTTGGCATTTCGAAATCGCAGTACACATGGAACTACGACCTGACAGATAAGGACAAGGAGTTTTCACAGATTCATCTGCGCCCGCGAGACATGCTGAAAATCGGCATCCTTTTCGAAGATCATGGCAAGTGGCATGGCAAGCAGGTGCTTTCAGCCGCGTATGCAGCCGCTGCGACTTCGGCGATCTCCCAAGTGGACAACACGAGCTACGGGTACTTCTGGTGGCGCCCCTGGCTGCATGTAGAGACGCCCGGAGGCGATCGACGAGTGACCTACTCAGCGGCACAAGGAAATGGCGGGCAGAAGATTTACGTTCTTCCCGAATACGATTTTGTGGCGGTCTTCACGGCTGGGTCGTACAACGAAGGCAATTCCGCGCCAAACAAAATCATGGGAAGCGTGATTCTGCCGAAGCTGGTTGCAGCGCGGCACCCTTGAGGCGCCGCGCAATCTGAAATTTTGGGGATTGAACCTACTCGAAAGACCGGAATCGACTCTGTGCAGGTTCTGGCTGGTGTGCAATAACTACACGGGCAGAATTTTCAACCTGCCGCGACTTTTTTATACCGTGTGTACCTCTCAAGAAGCATGGGCTCACAGGCGTGCCTGCGCTCCTGGGGCTCCAGATCCGATCTGGACCGGGAGGTTGCGATGGTCACGAAACAATCGCGACAGATGGAATCGATTGAGCCGTCTTCGTTTATTCGATGTATGAACTTTATTGTGTATGTCTGGTTCATGTCCTTCGCTCCTTTCCACCGAACTAACAGCAGGTGCAAGATCGCGTCGTTCAGGAGCAAGATGTTGCAATCAGCGTTCCTTAGATCGCCATTACGGGCAAGAAGAGGTGGATAAAAGGACTTTTGGTTGTTTCCATTAGACTTAGGAGGATGATTTCGTCTGCACGAGCGGGTTGGGCCGTGGTCGGGCTGAATTTGGCCTTTCTGCTGGCCGGGTGCGGGACTCCCGGCGCTCCACAACCGCCATCTTTAAACCTGCCTGACGCGGTGGGCGACCTCGCAGCGATAAGAGCCGGCAACCAGGTGACACTGACCTGGACGATGCCCAAACGAAATACAGACCGAACGGTGATCAACGGCGATGTGCCGGTGCGAATCTGCCGACGCGAGAGCGATGCTGGCGTATGTGATCCGACAGGACCCGAACAGATGGCTGCTCCTGGTGCGTCGGGCAGTTTCACAGATACGCTGCCGACTGCTTTGACGAGTGGTTCGCCGAGAGCGATCAGCTATTTCGTTGAGTTGCGAAACAGGAAGGGACGTTCAGCGGGACTGTCGAATGCAGCCACCGTGCTGGCAGGAGCCGCGCCTGGGCCGATCGAAGGATTGAAGGTGGAGATCCGCAAGCAGGGTGCGGTGTTGAGCTGGAGCTCAAACGGCGAAAATACGGCGGTGAGGCTCGAACGCAAAGTGTTGACGCCGGCTCCGAAGACAGAGCATGGTCCGCTCGCGCCGGTTCCTGAGCTGCAGAAGCAGAACTTCCTGGTCGAGACGACGGATGACCAGGGACACGCGATCGATAAAACGGTTCGATTTGGCGAGAGCTACGAGTATCGAGCCCAACGTGTGGCTCGAGTCGAGGTCAACGGGAAAAAGCTGGAACTAGATGGGGCTTTTTCGGGAGCAGTTCAGGTTGAAGTGAAGGACGTGTTTCCGCCAGCGATTCCTGCAGGGCTGGTGGCGGTAGCGTCGACTGGAGAGAACGGGGCAACGCATTCTATCGACTTGAGCTGGCAGCCAGATGCTGACCCCGACGTGGCGGGATACATTGTGTATCGGCGAGAAGAAGGCAGCGAGTGGAAGCGCGTATCTGCGGGCACGCCGGCTGTGGAGCCTGCGTTTCGCGATTCAGAGGTGCTGGCCGGGCACACCTATCAATATGCTGTGAGCGCGGTTGACAAGGGTGGGCACGAGAGCACCAAATCGGCAGAGGCGCAAGAGATGGTGCCGCAGCAGTGATTTCTGGACGAGTGACATCCTGAACTCCCACCCATTCGGCAACAACAAATGCGCCGAATGGATGGGGCACCCGCCTGCATGGCGGATCACACTGTTGCTATGGCCGTCTATCAGCGAGTTAGCGGCGCTGCGCGCAGTAGCGAGTTAGCAAGTTAGCGTAGGAGTGCCAATGAGGTATTGCAGGTTTCGGTTTGAAAACGAGGTGCTGTACGGGAAGGTTGAGGATCGCGGCGGAGAACCATGGATTGTTGACCTGGCACATGCGCCCGAGGAGGATCTCGAGTTCCGAGTGCGGCACCCGAAGGCTGTTCCGACGATTCTGGATTTTGAGCCGATCGCGCTGAGTTCTGCTGAGCTGTTGGCGCCGGTGACACCTTCGAAGATCATCTGCGTTGGGCGGAACTACCGCGATCATGCGAAAGAACTGGGCAATGAGGTTCCGGCAGAGCCGCTGCTGTTTTTCAAGCCACCTTCTTCTTTGCTGGGACACAAAGGCACGGTAGTGATGCCGCCGCAGTCGGAGCGCGTGGACTTCGAAGGCGAACTGGCGCTGGTGATCGGAAAGCGCGCAACGAAGCTGGCATCCGATGCCGATTGGAAGAGTTACATCCGCGGCTACACCATTGCCAATGATGTGACAGCGCGGGATCTGCAGAAGAAGGACGGGCAGTGGACGCGGGCGAAAGGGTTCGATACTTTCTGCCCGGTGGGGCCGGTAGTGAGCGATGAGGTCGATTCGGAGAGAGGGTTGACGGTTGAGACGCGCCAGAATGGAGAGTTGAAGCAGCAGGGGTCGACGTTAGATTTCATCTTCTCTATACCAGAGCTGCTCAGCTATATCACGGCAGCAATTACGCTTGAGCCGGGCGATCTGCTGTTGACTGGAACACCAGCAGGGGTTGGGCCGGTGAAGGCTGGCGACAAAGTTGAAGTTTCGATCGCAGGGCTGGGTGTGCTGAGCAACACCTTTGCGGCAGCACGTTGAGACGGCTTCAGCCCTGGTGCCTTGAATTGAGATCGAGGGTGTCCGGTGCCGCTTCGGACAAAAGGTTCTTAGTTTTTAGGCATCGTTCTCCAGTTCGGATGCTTCCACTGGAGGCTGCCCATGATGCCGGGTGCGATTGAGCGGGATCGACAGCAGGCCGGCACCGACGACGAGTACGAAGTCGAAAAGATAGACGGCAATCCGATAGGGGTGATTGGCGAGATCCATCTTGTAGAGGACGCGGCCGGACTCGGCGTCAGAGACTTCAGTCACGAGCAGCGAGATTCCGGAGAATGCGTTGCCGGAAGGGTGTTCGAGGTAGGTAAAAACGTAGTTTGAGCCAAGATTGACGGGGCCGCTGGCTTCATCGCGAAGATCAAGGGCATAGCCTCCCGTCAGCTGGCAACTCGTAGCACAGATGTACTCGTAGGAATGGCTTTTGCTGCTCGATTTGCCGACGAGTCGAGCAATGCCCTGCACCGTTTTCCGTGGAGAATTTGCGTGAAAGGAGTAGAAGTTGATAGCACCTACGAGGAAGGCAGTTCCGACTACGAAAATCAGTGTTCCACGGCCATCGAAGATATCGATCTTGCTGTGTTCCCACCACTCCTGCAAATTGACGAATGTTACAACGCTAAAAACAGCAAACGCTGCAACCGTTGCGGCATAAGCCCAAGGATCGAGGTCATTCAGGAACGCCATTGGGAGCAATCTTATCCGCGAGTTCTCTGAAATTCGCTGAGAATAGCTGCAACTGTCCACAATTCATCAAGTTCTTGCACACGTTGGAGTAAGCTGTCCAAACGAAACTTGCCGGGGTGCACTCGCATCCTATAGAGCGTTACACTGGAGCCGGCGCAGACCGCGCTGGGGTCCCTTTCCCCAGGAGGAAACATGCCACAGAGTTTGCTCGAACAATTGCGTAAGTACACCACCGTGGTGGCTGACACCGGCGACATCGAATCGATGGAACGGTTCCGTCCGACGGACGCGACGACCAATCCTTCTCTGATTACGACAGCGGCAGGCATGCCGCAGTATCAGCCGATCGTTGACGGCGTGATTATGGAAGCGAAGAAGGAACTGGGAGACGGCGCGGCCGACAAGGACGTTGCGAACCTTGCGTTCCAGAATCTGGCGGTTGCCTTTGGCAAGAAGATCCTGGCCATTGTGCCGGGGCGGGTTTCTACTGAGGTCGACGCGCGGCTCTCGTTCGACACCGAGGGAACGATCGCGATGGCGCGCAGCATTATCGCGCAGTATGACAAGGCGAAGGTCGGGCGCGATCATGTGCTGATCAAGATTGCCTCAACCTGGGAAGGCATTCGCGCCGCCGAGGTGCTGGAGAAGGAAGGCATCCACTGCAACCTGACGCTGCTGTTCGGGATTCACCAGGCAGTTGCCGCGGCAGAAGCCGGTGTCACGCTGGTGTCGCCGTTCGTGGGACGCATTCTTGACTGGTACAAGAAGGACACTGGCAAGGACTACCAGGGCGCGGACGACCCGGGCGTGCAGTCTGTGACGAAGATCTACAACTACTACAAAAAGTTCGGTTACAAGACGCAGGTGATGGGAGCGAGCTTCCGCAACATCGGCGAGATCAAGGAGCTTGCGGGGTGCGATCTGCTGACCATTTCGCCGCAGCTGCTGGCGGAGCTGGATAAGACGGAAGGCGATTTGCCACGCAAGCTAGATCCTGCGAAAGCTAAGACGATGGACATCGAGCGGATCGTGGTGGATAAGGCGGCGTTCAAGAAAATGCATGCAGAAGATCGCATGGCAAGCGACAAGCTGAAGGAAGGCATTGACGGTTTTGCAAGTGCGCTGGTCAACCTTGAGAAGCTGCTGGCGAAGAGGTTGGCGGAGTTGGAATCGCGCGCTCCTGCAGCGGTTTAGGAATTGGATGGTGCCAGCAAAAGGGCAGCCTTCGGGCTGCCCTTTTCGTTCAGGTAGATCCTTAGTTACCTCTGTTAGAACACCCGCCTGTAAAGTGATTTTGCGCACATATCCAGTGCTACAATTCGTCTAAAGTTTCTTTCCAAGCAAGCAAATCCAGCGATAGCCGGGCACGGGTCCGGACTGCGCAAGTTGCACTCCGATGATCTGTACAGTCTAGTTTCGCTCTGCCGGGGACTCTCTATGCAGGTGCAGCAAAGCCATCCTCTCGAACCGTTCTTCCAGCAGGCGGTGAAGAACAGCTACGAGGGCCGGTTGGGACTGGGGCCAGAGATAACTGGCTACGTATCGCGGATGCTCTGCGAGTTCTCAGAACCAGACAATCTGTTCCGGTTGAGAGACGCGAAAAACCGCGTTATTGATCGGCTCGATGAGATGGTGAAGGCCTCGGATCCAATTCACGGAACGGCGCGGTCCTTCATTGCAGAGAGAGCGATTCGCAAGTACATTGGCGACTACTCGCTGTTCCTCGCCGGCATGTGCCCCGAGGCCGTTGAATCGGATCCAAGTGCAAAGTCGGATCGACCAACACTCTCGGAACTGATCAGAGTCGGCAAGGAAAGCTACTACATTGTCAGCCAGTTCAACGTGTTCGAGTATGAGAAAGAGGCTCCGCTATACGGGCAGCTTTCGTCGGTCTTTGAGCATTGCATTCTTGGTCTCGCCATTGCCCGCAGGGATCTATGGCGAGCGATAAATCCACCAGCACCGGTACATTAGGCCTATTCATAAAGCACGAGAACGTCATAAAAGCATTTCTACATAGCAGGTCTGGTGGTTCGTTACCCCAGGGGCATTTCGTAATTGCCTCTGGGGTTAACGAGTTATAGCCTGACGATTTGCAGTTAACGATTCGGTTTGCCAACTAAGTTACTTCGGGATCTTTCAAAGAGAGCAACATTTTCGCTACATTCTGTGTCAACACCAGGTAAATACGGTGGCTGGTCTTCCCCGGCTGCACTTCAAGTCTGAGAATCGGCCACTGCGATAGCGGAAGCCGATTGCGCGCAAGTGCATTGTGGGAGGTCCATATGCAAGGCCAGGATCAGCCGAATCATACTCATCCTCTTGAGCCATTCTTCAACCAGGTAGTCCGCAACAGCTACGAAGGCAAACTGGGGTTGCATGACCCTGACGTGACAGGCTACGTGGCGCACCTGCTTTGCGAGTTCTCTCAGACTGACAAGCTCTATCAGGTACGCGATGCGCATGGACATCCGATCGAAGAACTTGAGGCGATGATTCTCGCAGCCGATCCCGTGAATGGGTTTGCGGCTTCGTTCGACGCGGAGCGAGCCATGCGTAAGTACATTGGCGACTACGCGCTGTTTGTTGGCGGCATGTATCCGGAAGCGAACGTTCCCGGCGCGCGCCGCAAGGGAATGCATCCGAGTTTGTCGGAGTTGATCCAGGCGGGCAAGGAGAGCTACTTCATCGTGAGCCAGTTCAACATGTTTGAGTACGAGAAAGAGGCTCCGCTGTTCGCACGGCTCTCAGATGGGTTTGAGCGGTGCATTCTTGGGCTTTCGCTGGTGCGGGAAGAGTTGAGAAAACGGAAGGCGTTACCGGCGCCGGAAATGAACTAAAGACAGCGCTCAGGGATCAGAGATCAGTGTTCAGAATGCCCCAAGGCGGTTTAGCCTTTGGGGCATTCTCGTTTTGCCGAAGGTTTGAGTTGGCGCTATTCGGACCAGACGGCGAGAACGTTTCCCTGGCCGTCGGAGAAGTGGAAGCGTTTGCCGCCGGGGAAATCAAAGGTGGGTACTACGATGGAACCGCCGGAAGCGATGATCGCATCCTGGGTGGCCTTAAGGTCGCTGGAATACAGGACGATGAGAGGAACCGAGTCGGGTTGGGATTGCTGAGGGTCGCCTTTTCGGAAGCCTCCATCGATGCCGGCCTGGTCGCGGCCGAAGCTGATGTAGTCCGGACCGTAGTCCTGGAAGTTCCAGCTGAAGGCGCGCTCGTAGAAGGACTTAGTTTTGGCGATGTCGGTCGTCGTGAACTCGATGTAATTGATCGCGTGGTGCTGCGCGTGTTCGCTCATGCGTGTCTCCTGGATTTGTCTGTGCGTTGGATGCATTCGTGGCGAGAACGGTGAGTTGAGCCGAGGCGCGAACGCACCCTTCCCAGGTGCTCCGATACGCCTCCATCCACATTCCCTCAGGAGCGGGAGAGTGCAGGTAGAGCCCGCTGTTTTACCAATGGTCGCGGGCTGCCGAGGTACAAAGGAAACGTAGCACAGGCGAAAAGCGGTTGCAAAGCAGCTTGAGGGCGTGATGGCATGAAGTCACCCACGTTAGAGCCGCGAGCAGAAGGAGCAGTCCGAATGAATTTTGTGCGCAGAAGCTGTTACGCAGTTTTCATGGCTGCTCTGGTCTTGACTCCCGTGAGCGTTGAAGCCGCAAACCCTCGCGGCGGCAAGGTCACGCTGCCGGTAATGACCTCGATTACTGTGAAGTTGGATGAGGCCGTCAACGCGAAGTTGATTGCCAACGGCACGGGCTTCACGGCCTCTATTAAAGAACCCGTGCAGGTGGACGGCGTCACGGCCATTCCAGCGAACTCGTCAGCCGGCGGACTGGTTAGCAAGGAGTCGGCGACGAGCGGTGAGTTGCAGCTCAACTCGGTGTTTGTGAATGGCAAGATGTACCGGATTACTACGTCGCCGATTCCGTTCAATCAGAAAACGAGTCTGCGCGCGGGATCAACGATGACCTTCTACCTTGTGCTCTCTCTAAATATCGCGCGATAAAGACGAACTATTCGCGGCCGATGAGGATCGCCAGTCCTCCGGTTACGCTGCGGCCAGGCATTGCGACATTGTTGATCTCCTGATAGCCGGTGTTGCTGAGATTGTCGAAGCGGAGATACGGCCGCAAGCGGCCCGACTTGCGCGAGCAGGCCATGTTCCAGACGGGATAAGCGGTCTGCTGATAACGCTGCGCCATCTGGACTGAGTTGTGCACGAGCCAGCTTTGGCGAATCGATGCATCCCACGTCGCGCGAACGTTGTTGACGGGATAGTTGAAGACGTATTCCGATTGAAGACCGTTAAGCGCACGTTGCGCGCCGTTGAGGCTGGTCCAAGCGATCACTACTCTCTGAGACTTTGCGGGAACCCAGGTGGCTGAAGATTCGACCCCGGCAAATCGCAAGCCGCTGAGGTTGGCCGCGTACCACTTGTCCGCGGGAGACGGTCTTACATAGTCGATTGCATTGTGCTGGCGCGAGTAGAACCCCGTGGCGGAGATGATGATTTTTTGTGATGGGCTCCAGTCGACTCCGCCATCCGCGGACCATGCGGATTCCGGCTTGAGGTTCGCATTGCCGACGGTAGATGGATCGGAATAGTAGAGGTCGGTGTAGGTAGGAATGCGAAATCCGTAACCGGCGCTGACGCGCAGCTTGAGCTGATGCGGCAGGCGCAGGCTACCTGCGAGCTGCGGTGCAAATATCGGCTCGATGTTGCCGGAGAAGATTTCTCCGCGCACTCCGGCTGAGAGATTCCATCTGCCCCTGGCTGGACGCAGATCGACGTCGATGTAGCCTGCACCACGATTGCGAGCATGGACGCCGAGGTTGTTGCTGGAGATGCTGTCGCCATCGGCTTCCAGCCCCGCGAGCAAGAGCGAGTCAGGCGTGAGGCTGAAGTTGTGACGAAGCGATGCCTGCCACGAGCTATCGACGTGGTTGTTTTCGTAGATGGATGGATTGGAACGGATGAGAACGAAATCGTCGCTGTGCCGGCGGTAGCCGAAGGCGGCCGTGGTTGCGGATCCGATTTCCTGGCGCGCTGAGGCGAACCAGCTTTTGGTCCGCTCCCACGATGGGAAGTCGCCGTAGAACTGGTCGGCTCCGAAAGAGCGATCGCTCGCGGCAAAGAGCAGATCGGTGACGCCGAGGCGCGAGCCGGCCCATGATTCAAAAGATGCGTCTTCGTTGCGATAGTCGCGATCCGGGATGAAGCCGGTGGAGAAATTGCGCGTGCCGGTTGCTCGAGCGCTCCATGTGTTTCGCGCGATGCCGCCGAGAAAGGATTCTTCATTGGAGCCGAAGCTTCCCGCTCCCGCACGGAGTAAGACCGAGGAGTGCGCCGGCGCGGCTGTAACGAAGTCGACGACTCCGCTCAGGGCGTCAACTCCGTGGAGAGTAGAGCCTGCGCCTTCGAGGATCTGAACCGAGTCCATGGCATCGAGCGGGATGGGCAGATCAAGATTGTGGTGGGCCGTCTGCGCGTCGTTGATGCGGAAGCCGTTTACGAGAACGAGCGTCTGGGCAAAGCCGCCGCCGCGCAGGACGATGTCGGATTGTGCACCGCCCGCACCACGCTGCTCGATGAACGCGGATGAGTCGCTACGAAGAAGGTCCAGCGGCGTTTGAACTGAGAGCAGGTTGGGTTGGACCGGCAGGATGTCGACCGAGCGAGAGGATTCGGCGAGCGGGACTGGAGCGACGGTGCCGAGAACTACAAGCGTTTCGGTGGGGGCTCTGGGTGTGTCTTGAGGCGGTTGAAGGGAGGGGGGAGCCTGTGCTCCCGAATGGCCGACAGCGAGACTTGCGATTGCTAAAACGAAATGGAATCTTGCCATAGAAAATTTTGAGCCCGGGGGAATGAACGAGAGCCCTAGTGGGATAGATGGCCGGTTTGTCGCGCAGGATCGAGTGCGATGGTGAAGTCTCCACATCTATAGCGCAAATGCCCATCGGTGGCCGATTTTGATGAACACTGATTTTCCAGACGAGAAATCAAACCGGGTTCGTACCGGAAGTCTGCGAAGCCGTGATTGCTATCAAGGTCATGGGATTCGTGAACCTCACTTACATTTGCGCCAAAGACGTCTGGGAGCCATCCACGCTTGATTGCGCCTTCTCTCACGGCATCTGCTCCAGTCGCGTAGTACGCATGCTGTGTTTCACCGCAGCCGACGAAGTTCCCAGCGACGAGTAAAAACAGAACGGCGTACGATTTCATCGCGTCGGTCCCGTTCTTACCCACGGTCTCAGAGGATGTACCTGCTGAGGTCGTTGTCGCGGACGATGGATGCGACCATCTGTTTTACGTACTCCGGCGTGATGGTGAAGACCTTCTCGGGGCCGGAAGCCGTCATGCGCTCTGCATAGGGAAGAGGTGCGCTCGATTCGTTCGCGCCGTCTTTGGTAAGTTCGACGGCTTTCTCCGCGCCGCCCGCCTGGCGCGCGATATCGGGCGCGAGGAAGCTAACGTCTTCAAGCACTCGCTCCATGATGGTGTGGAGACGGCGGGCGCCGATGTTCTCGGTCGTCTCGTTGACGCGGAAGGCGAACTCAGCCATCTCGCGAAGAGCCTCGTTCTGGAACTCGAGACGAACACCTTCTGTCTCAAGCAGAGCTGAATATTGTTTGGTGAGCGAAGACTTTGGCTCGGTGAGGATGCGCAGGAAGTCTTCGACGGTGAGAGACTTCAGCTCGACACGGATCGGGAAGCGGCCCTGAAGCTCGGGGATCAAGTCACTCGGCTTCGAGACGTGAAATGCTCCGGCTGCGATGAACAGGATGTGATCGGTGCGCACCATGCCATAGCGGGTGTTGACGGTAGTGCCTTCGACAATGGGCAGGATGTCTCGCTGCACGCCTTCGCGCGAGACATCCGGGCCGTGGCCGCCTTCGCGTCCGGCGATCTTGTCGATCTCGTCAAGGAAGACGATGCCGCTGGATTCGACACGCTCGACTGCGGCGCGATTTACGGAGTCCATGTCGATGAGGCGGCCTTCTTCTTCCTGCACGAGGTAATCGAAGGCATCGCCGACCTTCATCTTGCGCTTCTTGGAACTGCCGCCAAAGATATTGGGCAGCATGTCTTTGAGGTTCATCTCCATGTCTTCGAGGTTCTGGTTGGAGATGATTCCGAACTGCGGCGTATTGCGCTCGCGGACGTCGAGTTCAACAGTTCGGTCGTCGAGTTTCCCTTCGCGGAACTGCTGGCGGAGCTTCTCGCGCGAGCGCTGGTAGCCGTCGGAGCCGGGAAGGGTGAGCTGATTTTCCTGGGTGCCGGGCGTCTGCGGCGGCGGAGGAAGAAGAAGATCGAGGAGTCTCTCCTCAGCATTCATCTCTGCCTTGTCTTCGACTTCTTCGAGGCGCTCTTCGCGAACCATGTCGATCGAGATTTCGACGAGGTCGCGAATGATCGATTCGACGTCGCGGCCGACATAACCGACCTCAGTAAATTTGGAAGCTTCGACTTTGAGGAAGGGCGAGTTGGTAAGTTTGGCCAGTCTGCGCGCGATTTCGGTTTTGCCAACACCCGTAGGGCCGATCATGATGATGTTCTTGGGCATGATGTCGTCGGCGATGTCGGGCGGCAGTTTCTGGCGGCGCTGGCGATTGCGGAGTGCGATGGCGACGGCGCGCTTGGCCGGGCGCTGTCCAACGACGTGCTTATCGAGTTCGGTGACGATCTCGCGCGGCGTCAACTCATCGAGCGAGAGGTCCTGTTCTTCGGCGGATGCGGGAAGATAGATGGCCATGAGAGCGATCAGCCCTTCAGTTCTTCGTACGTAATTCGGTCGTTGGTGTAGATACAGATGTCGGCAGCAATCTTCATCGCTTTTTCGGCAATTTCGCGCGCGCTAAGTTCGGTATTTTCCATCAGAGCACGCGCGGCGGCGGTGGCATAGCTTCCGCCGGAGCCGATTGCGGCGATAGACTCGTCGGGATCGATAACGTCGCCCGAGCCGGAGATGAGAAACGTCTGCCCCTTGTCGGCGACAACTAGCAGAGCTTCCAGGTTTCGCAGCATCTTGTCGGTGCGCCAGTCTTTGGCAAGTTCGACAGCTGCCCGATTGAGATTGCCGGCGTATTGCTCCAACTTCGATTCAAAGCGCGTGAACAGATTGAAAGCGTCGGCGGTAGACCCAGCAAAACCGGCGAGGATCTTCTCCTGATAAAGGCGGCGAATCTTTTTTGCGGAGTGCTTGAGTACGTGGTCCTGCATGGTGACCTGGCCGTCGGCGGCCATGACTACGACACCGTTGCGGCGCACACAGATGACAGTTGTTGAGCGGATGCGGCGGCGGTCGGCGGACCCGGAATTCTTGCTCGTGCTCAAAGCCAAACCCTCAGAAAAGAAGACTTCCGGCGAGCCGGAAGCCTCGAAAAGCGTACTCATCAAGTATAGGACATCACGGAGGCTGCGGATTGAACCCACTCATCGACAAGCGCGATGAATGGGGCACAGATTTGTCTGGATGTTTATCGCTGCCAGATGAGCTTGCCGGAGCGTATTACTGCGTGGACGCGCGAGAAGTTGGTGAGGTCAGTCGCGGGGTCGGCGTCGAGGATGGTGAGATCGGCGAGTTTGCCTGCGCTCACAGTTCCCTTCGTGTCAGAGACGCCCATACGGGACGCCGGGTTGGTGGTGAGCATTGCGAGTACAGTCTTGAAGTCGAGGCCGCTCTTGCCGAGTTCGGAGAATTCAGTTTCTGTTGAGTAGTCAGTCATGTAACCGACGTCTGTTCCGAAGATCAGAGTGCCGCCGAGCTGATGGAATTGCCCGACTTCCGCGCGCATCGGTTCCATGTAGTGCGGATCGCTCGTCACGGTAGTGGTGAACATTTTCAGCGTGGGAATCATTGCCATGTTCTTATTGATCGCGGATTGAAGCAGTTGCGCATCCACGCCGCGTGTATCGTCGGCGGCGTGAGCGAGTATGTCAACGCCGCTGTCGATGGCTACTTTCGTCCCGGCGAGGTCGGATGGGTGCGCGAAGACCAGCTTGCCATTCAGGTGCGACTCATTCACAGCGGCACGGGCGATTTCGACGGGCATGGGCAGCACGTGGCCGCGCTCAACCCAGGATCCAGTAAAGAGCTTGGTGACGTCGGCGCCCGAGGCTAGGTTGCGGCGGACGATGCTGACGGCTTCATCGGGGGTTTCTGGCTGCGGCATCAACGCCTGTATCCAGCGGGGGAGTGTCTCTTTGAGGTAGAACGGGATGCCGTGCGGCGGATAAAGAGCCGTTCCCGCGGAATAGATGTAGGGCCCTACTAGCTCGCCCTTCTCAATGCGGCGGCGCGTAGAAAAGGTATCGGCAGGGTTCGACCCCAGGTCGATGACCGTGGTGAAGCCGCGGCTGAGGAACATGTCCGCGAGCTGCGGGTTCAAGGTCTCGGCCGACTTCCAGTTGGCCATCGACCACTTGGGCTCGGTGAGATGGACGTGCGCGTTCCAGAAGCCTGCGGTGACAATGCAATGGTCGCATGGAACGACTCTGGCATCTGGGGGGGCCTGGATTCCCTTCCCCACCGCAGCGATAAGGCCATCGCGAACGAGAACGGTTCCGTCATCGATGGAAGGGGCGTCGGGCGAAACATAGACGCGGGCATGCACGATCGCCAGGGTGCCCTTTGCGAGTTGGAGAGGAGGATGAGAACCGTGACGGGGGTAGATTTCAATGACCCAAATACCAACGAAGGCTAAAGCGATCAGAACTACGAGCACAGCGAAAAGTCGGAAAACCCATCGGCGCATGCCTGTTTCACCTGCTCTGAATGATACGTAATCGGCACAGTTCAGGGTTCCTCTGGCCGGATTGCCCGGTTCCGCGCGATGAGACTGCGATGAAAGGGGCATGGACTTGTGGCAATTTGCCGTGAGTTCATCCGAAACCATAGATATGTGGTTCCGTCACAGCCAGTTTGACGCACCCAAGGCCAGCAAATAGCTTTGAAGCAGGGGTGAGCGGCGTCTGCTCGCGCCCGGAGGAGCAATGATGCCGAGAAACTTGCCGGGGAGGCTGCCCGCGGCGGCAGCGATCTTTGCGGCCGTGTTTTTCTCCTGCGTGGGGTTTTCGCAGGATCTGAAGAGCTTTGAGCAGCGCATCACAACCAAGGTCCTGCCCAACGGCTTGACCATCCTGATCTGTGAGCGCCCCGAAGCGCCTGTATTCAGTTACACCACATTTATCGATGCGGGTGACGTGAACGATCCTTCCGGCGAGAGCGGGCTGGCGCACATGTTTGAGCACCTGGCCTTCAAGGGGACCAGCGAGATTGGCACGAAGGACTATGCGGCCGAGAAGGTCGCGCTCGACAAGGTGGAAGCGGCGAACACTGCGCTCGAGGCCGAAAAGCGTAACCCTGCAGGCGCCGATCCGAAGAAGGTCGAGCAGTTGCAGAGCGAATTTGACGATGCGCAGAAGGCCGCGCAGAAGTTCGTGGTTCCCAACCAGTTCACAGACGTTGCCGAGCGCAACGGAGCGCACGGTCTGAACGCTTCGACGGGGCTGGATGAGACCAGCTTTTACTGGTCGATGCCAGAGAACCGACTTGAGCTCTGGGCGTGGTTGGAAAGCAGCCGGCTCGTGGATACTGTGCCGCGCGAGTTCTACAAAGAGCGCTCTGTTGTGGAAGAGGAACGCCACATGCGGACCGATTCCAATCCAGAGGGACGGTTGATTGAGCAGTTACTGGCTACAGCTTTCGTCGCGCACAACTATGGGCGGAGCGCCGTGGGCTGGCCGAGCGAACTCAGCCAGATCACCGCCACCGAAGCGATGGCCTTCCACAAGAAATACTATGTGGGCTCAAATATCGTCGTGACTGTAGTGGGCGACGTCAAGGCCTCGGAGGCTATGCCAATTCTGGAGAAATATTTCAGCAAGGTTCCGGCGGGCCCGAAACCTCTGGAGATGACAACAGTCGAGCCGAAGCAGTTCGCGGAAAAAACTGTGGTGATCAAGGATCCAAGCCAGCCTATTTACGTCGAGGCATATCATCGTCCCGACTACAAGAGCCCGGACGATGCAGTGTTCGATGCCATCAGCGATATCGTGTCGAACGGCCGTGTTTCGCGGCTATATCGCGCTCTCGTGCGCGATCAGCAGATTGCGGCAGTAGCAGCAGGTCAAAGCGCGTTCCCAGGCGACAAGTATCCGAACCTTTACTTGTTCTTCGCTGCGCCGCTGCCGGGACATACATCGACGGAGATGGCGACCGCCATTCACAAAGAGATCGACAAGTTGAAGACGACTGATGTCACCGATGCGGAACTTGCTATGTACAAAACGAGGACGCGCGCAGATCTGCTGCGCGGGCTGGCCGACAATCAGGGGCTATCGAATGCGCTGGCATCGACCCAGGCTCGATACGGCGACTGGCGGGAGCTCTTCCGGCAGCTTGATCGCGTAGACAAGGTGACAAAAGCCGATATCCGCCGCGTTGCGAACGAGATCTTTGTCGCTTCAAATCGCACGGTTGCTCAAATCGATACAGCGGCACCGGCTGGACCAGCCAAGAACGAGGGAGGCGAAAAGTGAGGAACGGTGATCAGGGGTCAGTGATCAGGGATCAGTGGATCTTGCGCTTTGCGGGAGCTGTTTTCACGGGGCTTTTCGTTTCTTCGATGGTGTCTGGACTTGGCGCGCAGGAGAGCAAGCCGTGGGAAAAAATCCCCATTCCGCCGCTGCATCAGTTCAAGCCACAGCAGCCGAAACGGATCGCGCTGAAGAATGGCATCGTTCTCTTTCTGCAGGAGGATCATGAGCTGCCATTTGTAACGGGCTCGGTTCTGATTCCGGGTGGCTCGCGCGATGAAGATCCGGCAAAGTGCGGAATGATTGATTTGTACGGGCAGACCTGGCGCACCAGTGGCTCGGAGAAGATGAACGGCGATGCCATGGACGATCTGCTCGAGGCAAAGGCCGCACACATCGAGACCGGCGGTGATCTGGATTCGACAGCGCTTTCGTGGGAATCCTTGAAGGCGGATACGGATCAGGTTTACGAGATCGCGATGGACCTGCTCTTCCATCCGAAGTTCGACCAGCAGAAACTTCGTCTGGCACAACAACAGGAAGCGACTGGTATTGTCCGACGCAATGACGATGAAGGTCAGATTGCCGGCCGTGAAGCGGTAAAGCTGGTTTACGGAGCCACCAGTCCGTACGCACGCCAACCTGAGCTGGCGACGATTTCAAAAGTCACCCTTGCGGATTTTCAGGCATGGCACGATCGCTCGCTGGGCGGGAAACTGATCGTCTCCGTCAGCGGCGATTTTGACTCTGCAGCAATGGAAGCCAAGCTTCGGGCGACATTCGACAAGCTGCCTGCAGCGAAGCCAAATCCTGCGCGGCACGACGACATCGCCGGTCCAAAGCCTGGTGTTTACTTCATCAATAAGGAAGATGTGAATCAGTCCAACGTGCAGATCGTGGGGGTTGGTCTCGACCGGCACAACCCTGACATTCCCAGTGTTGCGATGATGAACGACGTGTTCGGCGGCGGCTTTGCGAGCAGGCTCTTTCAAGTCGTTCGTACCCAGCATGGGCTTGCCTACGCGGTGGGCGGCGGCCTCTCTTTCGCATGGGATCATCCGGGAACATTCGACGCCGTGGTGATGCCGCGCAGCGAAAAGACTGTGGAGGCGATTCAGCGGACGTATGAAGTTTTGAATGGCCTGGTCAACCAGCCTTTCACGGATGAAGAACTCAAGCGGGCGAAGGACAATATTCTGAACTCGTTTCTCTTCCGCTACGACACAAAAGACAAAGTGCTTGCCGAGCGCGTACGGCTCGAGTTCTACGGGTATCCGGCTGACTATCTAGAGACCTACAAGACCGCACTCGAGAAGGTGACGGTGGCCGATCTGAATTCCGCGGCGAAAAAGTACATTCACCCGGACAAGTATGCGGTACTGGTCGTAGGCAAGAAATCTGACATCAACCCTGGGCTTGATGCGTTGAAGATGGGCCCAGTGCGCGACATCGACATCACGATACCGCAGCCCGGGCCACCTGCGGCAGGCAGCGGCGGGGCGGAGAAGTAACAGTGAGCAAGAACGCAGAAAGCCAACCGGATAGGAAGCTCGCTGTCTTCATCATGGCGGCAGGCAAGGGCACGCGCCTCAGAACGAGGCGGCCCAAGGTGCTGCACGAAGTCGGCGGCAAAGCGCTGCTGAGGCATGTCATCACCACCGCGTCAGAACTAGCGGAGGGCGGTGACATCCATGTCGTCATCGGACATGAGGCGGATCGGGTCCGTGCCGCAGTAGGTAGCACGGGAGTTCAGTTTGTCGAGCAGAAGGAGCAGCGCGGAACAGGTCACGCGATTCAGTGTGCGCGCGATGCCGTGGCAAAGTATGACCATATCCTAGTGCTCTCAGGAGATGTGCCGCTCATCAGCGCGGGGACGCTGCAGCACCTGATGACAATGCATCTGGCGCAAGGCGCGGCGATGAGCATCCTGACAGCGGTACCGGAAAACCCAACTGGGTATGGGAGGGTGATTCGGCAATCGGAAGATCGCCCCGAGGTTGACGCGATCGTTGAACAGAAGGCGCTTAAGCCCGAACAACTCGGAATCGCAGAGATCAATTCCGGTATCTACGCATTCAAAACCAAGCCGCTGCTGGCGCACATCGGCAGGCTCTCTACCGATAATCCGCATGGCGAGTTTTACCTGACGGATATCGCGGCTCACCTGAAGTCGGCCGGGGAGAAAGTCATTGCGCTTCAGACCCCGGCTGCAGAAGAGGTGCAGGGCGGCAACACCATCGCCGAACTCGTGGAACTGGACGCGAAGATGCGCATGAAGATCACGAGTCGGCTGATGGCTGAGGGAGTAACCATCTTTCGACCAGAGACGTGCGTGATCGACGCGGGCGTCGAGGTGGAAGCAGACACAGTCATCGAGCCGTTTGTGCAACTGCTGGGGAATACGAAAGTTGGTGCGGACTGCCGAATCCGTTCCTATAGCGTGATTGAAAACTGCACGATCGGTAGCGGCGTGCTGGTGCAAAATGGTTGCGTTCTGGAGAACAGCAACGTTCTCAATGAAGCGAGTCTGGGCCCCTTTTCTCACCTCCGGCCCGGGTGCGAGATCGGCGAGGGAGCACATGTCGGCAACTTCGTGGAAATGAAAAAGGCCAAGCTTGGCAGAGGCAGTAAGGCGAACCACCTTTCATATATCGGAGACGCTGAGGTTGGGGGCGGGACGAACATCGGTGCCGGTGTGATCACTTGCAACTACGATGGGGTGAACAAGTTTATGACCCGAATCGGACAGGGAGCTTTTGTTGGGAGCGATTCGACTCTCGTTGCGCCGGTATCCGTCGGGGACGGCGCCTATATCGGGGCGGGGTCCTGCATCACCAGAGATGTGCCTTCCGGGGCGCTGGCAGTTGCGCGGGCGACACAGGTCACGAAGGAAGGCTGGGTCGAAGCCCGGCGTGCGCGAAGAAGCGAAAAAAAGGACTGAAGCCGGCCGGGATCATGTTTCGGGAGTGAACGGACTGCGCAAGGCATTCAAAGCAGAGCGAGTTTAAAAACCATAGCACTTTAGTACTTTGGTACTTAATCAAGAAGGGCTTGCGCCACCGCCGGGGTGAGCGTAAGTTCTTGATACGTTGCAAGGGTCCTGTCTTGAAGCTGTTCCGCATCGATGCAGCATGTCGGCTATGTTCCTCCAAGCCAATAAGCCGGAAGGTGAGCCGGAACTTCTCAAGCAAACTACTCTGAAGACGATAATCTCTCTAAAGCATAAGAGAATCGTTTTCACCTATTTGTGAGATTGCTCGTGCCTATAATGAGATTGCCCCGCCGCCGTTGGACTGAGCACTGGCGGGAAGCCGGGAAGGAAACAGCGTTGACGCCAAAGGCGCATGAAGACGCCTCCCAGCCAGCGATCGTCACGGCAAAGAAGAAGGTGCGCACGACAGCCCGCATTCTGGTCGTAGATGATGAGGCGCATGTCCGGTCCATGATTGCGGCGACCCTCGAGCGTCAAGGCTACGAGGTGATGCAGGCGTCCGGCGGCCGCGAGGCGATGGATGCCATCGGGCAAGACTCGTTTGAGCTGATTCTTTCCGATATCGTCATGCAGGAAGGCAACGGACTTGCCTTACTGGAGCAAATTCACGCAGAGAATCCCAGCCTGCCCGTGATCATGGTTACGGCGATCCACGATATCAGCGTGGCCATCGATTCCATGCGCCGCGGCGCTTACGACTACGTCCTTAAGCCTTTCGAGCGTGAGCACTTGATGGCAACTGTGCAGCGAGCACTGGAGCACCGGCAGGCGCTGCAGGAGAGCCGGACTTACCAGCAAAATCTGGAGCAGGTGGTGCGGGCGCGGACCGAGATGCTGCGCCAAGCGATGGAAGACTTGGAGCACTCCTATGACGTGACACTTGAGGCGCTTGGCGATGCTCTGGATCTCAAAGACTCGGAAACGGAAGGCCACTCAAAACGCGTAACTGCCTACACCATCGCGCTTGCGCGAGCGATGGGCATCACGCCGGCTGAGATCAAAGTGATTGCTCGCGGCGCATTCCTGCACGACATCGGCAAGATGGCGATTCCCGATTACATCCTGCGCAAGCCGGGGAAACTCACACCGGAAGAGCAAGCGATCATGCGTGAGCATTGCGCGCGTGGATACCAAATGCTGCGCAAGATCCCATTCCTCGCCGAGGCTGCCGAGATTGTCTTTACGCACCAGGAGCATTACGACGGGACCGGCTATCCGAGCGCGCTGAAGACCTCTGCGATTCCAATCGGGGCGCGTATCTTCGCCGTCGCCGATACGCTGGATGCCATCACCAGCGATCGTCCCTACCGGCAGGCCAGAACCTTTGACGCGGCACGCGAAGAGATAATCCGCTGCTCGGGAACACAGTTCGACCCAGCAGTAGTGGAAGTCTACTTGAAGATTCCCAACGAACTATGGCTTGAGCTGCGGTCAGAGATCACCGGCCAGAATCATCGCTTTTCGACCTTCGATCTCCAGCACCCGCTCACACCGCCGAAGAAAGACGATCCCGACGATCCAGAAGCGGCTGCGCCCATGGTCAGGAAGTAGCGATCAGCGGGGCTAGGAAGCTCGTTCGAGAGACTCGTGTTCTAACTCTTTTCGAAACGACCTAGGCAGATCTTCCTTATCAAATTCAACGCCGGAAGCTGAAAGTTCGCGAGCCGTCTTTTCCAGCGACGCCCTCTTGGTCAGAAACGTGTTCTCCGCCTGCTGGCGTTCCTCGGGAGTTTCGAATGTGCCGAACTTGCGCAGATCGGCCAGCTTGCGATCGTAAAGGTCAATTTCCTGATGGAGCGACTTAAGGAAGTATTTATCGCGAGGTGCCACGGCAGATCTTTTCATGGGGAAACTCCTAAGTTCGGGAAATAGATAAGGCGGTCGCGAACGACCGCCTCTGCTTAGATGCAGATTCGTCCAGCCTATGCGGGGCGGACGTTCTCTGCCTGAAAGCCTTTAGGGCCTTTTACAACGTCGAAGGTGACCGCCTGGCCTTCCTGAAGGCTGCGGAAGCCATTCGACTGAATCGCGGAGAAATGGACAAACACATCTTCTCCGTTGGGACGGCTCAAGAAGCCGAATCCCTTCGCATCGTTAAACCACTTGACTGTTCCCTGTTCCATTTGAATCTTGTTCCTTAGATTGATGTACCGCCGAACACAATTTGGAATTGATTGCGTGTAGCGGGGTAGCGGAACAAGCAAGAAAGACCAGATCGGATTCTTCGATCTACTCTATTATACAGCGGCTCACACCAGTTGTACCCGAACGGTCCTCGCAAACGGCGAACCTTGTCGTCCCCAGTGGTTTAGCTAAGCGGATTGCCTCGGGTCGTGCGGAGTGGCCGAAAGACTCCGGAGGGCCTCCTGCTCACGTTCCCGGCGGTCCAGTTCCTTCTGCAGGCTCTTAATGTCTTCACCATCTGGGTTGTCCATCGCGGTTTTGAGCGCACCGCTGAGCTCCTCTGATTGCGCGAGCGCCATTTCGAGCAGGCGTTCTATGTTCTTTGATTTCTGCTCCAGCAGAGTGCGCAGTCCGAAGCGATGTCCGACATGGCATCGGAATTCGACCAGCTTACCCATGCGAGTGGCTGTCATCACGCCTCCACACTCAGGACAAGTCTGTGCCGTTCTTTCCTCAGAGGAGGCAGGTGAGTTGATGGATTGAGACAACTGATCCCGGTTGGTCATAGCGAGCCTATTCAGCAGCGGCGCCATTTCGGCCAGGCGCACGATGTATTGGACGTTGAGGCCTAATATCGCGCTGTCTGGCATAGAACGGAAGGTGGCCTCTTCGGGTTCTTGCACGATGGTCGTCCCGTGGTTCTGCTGGATCTCCCAGAGGCCAGCTGCGCCGTCATCCAGCAAACCGGTGAGAAGCACTCCTGCAACGCGCTCACCATAGGAAGTGGCCGCGGAGCGAAACATGGCGTTGATACAAGGACGCTGAAGATTCTCGCGGGGACCATGTCCGAGGTGGATGTGGCCTTGCCGAATCAGCAGATGGTGGTCAGGTGGAGCAACATAGATTCGTCCCTGTTCGACAGGATCTCCGTCGCGTGGATGATTCGCCTTAAGGGGGCCAGCACGAGTGATGATTTCTGGAAGGATCCCGTCACTTTTGCCGGTTACGTGGATGGTCACGAAGACTGTGGCAGGAAGGTCGGCGGGGAAGCCGGCTACCAGCTTGCGGATAGCATCGAAGCCTCCTGCCGAGCCACCGATGACAATGATGTCGCATACTGGCATCCCAGCTTGGATGCAGAATGCCGGCCGATGACTGTCAACATCGGCCTAAGTGCCTACAGGAAAGCCGGCTTGCTCCAGTTTCAGTTTTATTTGCTCCAGTTTCGAGTCGATTTCCTTGAGCTCTTCAGGGGACGGGAAGAGCCTTGGCAGAAAATGCAGAACCGTGCGATGAACTTCGAGTGCCTTCCCGAAGTTGCGAGAACGACTCTCAGAAGAACTGGTTGTTTGCGCAACCTTAATGAACGTCAACGCCGCCTCCAGGTCCGTGCGCAGGAAGTCCAGACCGACCTTGTTGGTTTGATCCATCAGTCCCGAATGTTTGTCGTTTCTGTCGGAGAACATGCGTGCCTCCGGATGCGGCATTGGATGCGCACAGATGGTGCGGAGCTTACAAAGGAGCACCACTATCTACGGAAGTATTATGCTTAGGAATCGACAGGAACGCACATGAATAACGACGCGATCAATCCCGAGGATTCTGAGCTGAAGACGGGTGGCTCAGACGAAGCACCTGCGGAGAAGGAAAATGGAGTCGACCCGGGGCTCAACCACGACCCTGCCGCGGACGGTCACGGCATGGATTCGGATGGAACTCCAAGCCAATCTCCCCTACTGGCAATTGAAGCGATCGCCGAAGAGAATCAATCTCCTGCGCTTCCCTACCCCGTCGTTGGGTTTGGCGCGTCTGCCGGGGGATTGCAGGCGTTCAGGGAAATTCTCGAGAATCTCGATCAGAACACGGGGATGTCATTCGTACTGGTCACGCACATGGCGCCCGATCAGAAGAGCTTCCTCTCAGAGATCTTGGAGCGCGAGACCAAAATGCCGGTATTGTCGGTGGAAAATGGTATTCGTCCGGAACCGAACCACGTTTACGTGCTCCTTCCGAATCAATCGCTGACGCTACGCGAGGGCCGCTTCAATGTAGAGCCGCCGTCTGAGCGCGAGCGCTTCCCCAAGACGATCGATCGATTTTTCTTTTCTCTCGCTTCGGACCAGAAGAATCATGCAATCGGGGTGGTTCTCTCAGGCGCCGACGGAGATGGCGCGCTCGGCTTAAAGGCCATCAAGGGAGAAGGCGGTATTGCTCTCGTCCAGACGCCCGACTCGGCCGTTCACAGCGGAATGCCGCGAAGCTCGATTGCTGCCGACCATGTGGATCTGATCATACCGCCGGGAGAAATCGCTATCGAGCTGGCGCGTCTAGCGCACCAATTCGGCCGACCCGAGGTGCGTTCGCTCGACGACGGGGCCGTATCGCCGGACGATGAACAGTCTTATCAGAAGATTCTGCAGCTGTTGCGAGGGCTTTCGGGCCTTGATCTCCGTCAGTACAAGCCGGAGACGATCCGTCGACGTATTGCGAGGCGGATGCTTTTGCTTCGCATGGATCATCTTTCGCAGTACTTACGTTTCCTGCAGGTAAGAACGGATGAGTTGCGGACACTGCAAGAAGACGTACTGATCAATGTCACCCGATTCTTCCGCGATCCGGGGTTCTGGGACTCCCTCCGCGCCAACGTATTCCCCGTGCTTGTTCAGGATCGCTCGCCCGAGAAGCCCATTCGCATATGGTGTGCTGGCTGCTCAACCGGTGAAGAGGCGTATTCGCTCGCGATTTCGGTTCTTGAGTTCCTTTCCCAGAATGGGCTCGATACGCCCATCCAGATTTTTGGGACGGATGTAAGCGATGAGTCAATCGAAACGGCTCGGATCGCCGTGTATCCCGAGACGATCACGGGAGAAGTAACACCGGAGCGGCTCCGTCGTTACTTCGTGAAGGTCGATCGGGGCTACCAGGTTTCGAAGCGGGTCCGAGATACGTGCATCTTCGCGCGGCAAAACTTGGCTAATGATCCGCCGTTCTCGCACATCGACATTCTGGCTTGCCGCAACGTGATGATCTACTTCAACCAGGCCCTGCAGCGGCAGATTATGCTTACCTTCCACTACGCGCTGGAGGCTGGTGGATACATGCTGCTGGGAATGTCAGAGGGATTGCGTGACTACGGAGATGTCTTCAGTACGATAGATCGCAAGCACAAGATCTACATGAAGACGGGCAACAATCTGCCGTATCATTTCGAGCCACCCCGTCACTATGCGATCACACAGGCTACAGGAATTCCACGTCAGTCTCTCACGGACAACGACACCAACGTTTGGCCCGAGCTTGAACTGCAGCGCGCCGCAGACCGCATCGTATTGGCGCGCTTTGGTCCACCAGGACTTATTGTTGACGACCGGATGAACGTGCTTCAGTCTCGAGGACAGACGTCGCTGTTTCTGGACATCACTCCCGGGGCGGTGACCTGGAGTTTATTGCGAGTGCTGCGGGAGGGCTTGATCACCGATGTTCGCAATACACTGCAACGCGCGATACAAGAAAACGTTCCGTCATCAACAGTGGCTACGCTGGTAGATGAACAGAACGGCGAGCAACAGATCCAAATTGATGCCTTGCCGATCACGAGTGCATCTTCACGGCCACGGTCCTTCCTGATCCTCTTCCAGACACTTGCAAAAGGGGAGGCATTCAAAACCAATGAACAGCTCAACCAGATCCAGCTCGCCCCAGACGAAAAAGAGCGGTTAATTGCTCAGCTTCGTCAGGACCTGACATCTACACGGTTCCATCTGCAATCACTTGTTGAAGAGCGCGACGCCCGCAATCAGGAACTGGTTTCGGCTAACGAAGAAATTCAGTCGGCGAATGAGGAATTGCAAAGCACAAACGAGGAACTTGAGACCACGAAAGAAGAGCTGCAGAGCGCGAATGAAGAACTCCAGACCGTAAATGATGAATTACAGCAACGAAATAACGTCCTGACACAAACAGGAAACGACCTGACCAACCTGCTGAATAGCGTCAACATCCCACTCCTCATGCTCACTAGCGACCTGCATATTCGCCAATTTACTCCCCCGATGCAGAAGCTATTGAGCGTGCGTGCGACGGACGTAGGACGATCTATCAGCGAGATACGGCTACACCTGAGCATCGAAGATTTAGAGCCGATACTACAAGATGTGCTGGAGACGCTGGGCACCCGCGAGATGGAGGTGCAAGATCGTGAGGGGCGCTGGCATTTGCTGCGTGTTCGTCCATACCGGACTTCAGACAACAAAATTGAAGGCCTCGTGGTTGTACTTCTCGATATCGACCAGTTGAGGCGAAGCCAACAGCATCTTGTAGATGCCAGAGATTTTGCAAGTTCGCTTGTAGAGAGCGTGCCGGTGCCAATCGTTGTTCTAAACCAGGACTGCACAATCCGGACTCACAACAACGCATTTCGCCAGCTCACGCAGCTGGCTGGGAAAGAGCTTGAAGGGCGGTCCTTCCCGGATCTCGTTGGATTGCTTTGGGGACTCGACGGCCTCACGGATAGGTTGGATCAACTGATGCAGTCGCAAATGGGATCCGCGCTGGAATTTGAGCACGAGTCGACCGTTGGACAGCCGAAGAGCCTGCTGATCAAAGGACGTTCGTTGTCCACAGACGGAAACCGCGTTCTGCTGCTGATGATGGAAGACATCACGATACGCCGGGAGGCAGAGCTGTTGATCTCGAAACAGAAACGAGCTCTGGAAGGCGAGATCGAAGTCGCAGCAAAGAAGCTCAATCGGACACAGGAAGAGCTGCGCGGTCTCACTGCACACCTCTTCAGTGTTCAGGAAGAAGAGCGTCAGCACGTTTCCCGCGAGCTGCACGATGACATCAGCCAGCGCCTCAGCCTGCTCGAGATGCTACTGCACGACATACATGTTGAGGACGCAACAACGCAGAATCGCATTAAGGTTGAGAACGCGAGGAGCCAGATTCAGTCGATCAACACCGACATTCGGCAGATCTCTCATCGCCTCCACCCCACAGTTCTGAGCGATCTCGGCCTCTCGGCTGCGCTGAAAGCGCTGGTGAGCGAGTTTGGAGATCGCGAAGGCATGCCGGCGACTTATGTAACTCAGAATCTGCCTCAAAGCTGGTCACAACATTCGGCCACTGCGCTATATCGGATCGCGCAAGAAGCATTGCGAAACGTCGCCAAACACGCGGGCAAAACGCACGTTAAGGTCGTGCTCTCAGGAGAGAAAGATCGCCTTCAACTGAAAGTGTTGGACTTCGGAATCGGCTTCGATCAGGAAGTGGAAGCCGGATCTTCGGGCCTGGGCATGATCTCAATGCAGGAACGTGCGCGACTTGCCGGCGGCACAATGTCAATCAATTCGAAACTCGGAGAGGGCACGACTGTTACGGTGGACGTTCCCGTGGAACAGCATGAGTAAGACAATCCTGATTGCGGACGACCATGCTCTGATGCTGGAGGGTCTGTCGCGTTTGCTCTCAACTGAGTTCGAGGTAGTGGGAACAGCTCCGAATGGGCGGATCCTTCTCGAAGAGGCGCAGAAAGTAAAGCCAGATGTTGTTGTTCTCGACGTGGGAATGCCCGAGTTGAATGGCATCGAGACCGCAAATCGCTTAGGAAAGGTCTTGCCATCTGCGAAGGTCGTATTTGTCACGCAGCAGCTAGCCCCCGCCTATCTACACGCCGCCTTCGCTGCAGGAGCCAAAGGGTATGTGTCAAAACAGTCCGCGAGCAGCGAGTTGATATCGGCGATCAAGTTGGCGCTGGAGGATCGCTATTATGTCACTCCCCATGCAGGAACAGAAGCCGCAGCATTGGCAAGTCTCAATCCAAAGCAGAATCCCGCTGAGCTGTTTGGCGCCAAGCTCACACCACGTCAGCGCGAAGTGTTGCAATTGGTCGCGGAGGGAAAGTCGACCAAACAGATTTCAGCGTCTCTCGGCATCTCAGCGAAGACGGTCGAATTTCACCGCAACAGCCTTATGGATGAGCTCGGGCTTAGGAGCATCGCAGAGCTGACGAGATTTGCGGTGTCGCAGGGGATCGTCAGCAGCTGACAAGCTGGTCCGCAGTCAGGCGCTCCCATTTTCAGGGTTTAATAGGCACTGGCTACAAGCTTGACTCGATCGAACTTTCGCTCTCGAAGGTGAGCGGGCCGAATCATGAATTGGTAGACTCCTTCACCGAATTCGTGGCCGATCAGCTTTCTTGTTGAAAGTTCAAGCAGCAAAATCCATTCTTCCAGGTATTCCTCGACGTGACCCTGAACGAAGCTGGGCGGTCCGAACATGTGGTTGGGGCAGGGTGCATGAATGGTGCGCGATTCGGCCGAATTTACCTCGGCTCCCCCAGGCAGCGATCCCGCATGCTCGTCGCGAATATGGACTGTGGCCAGTTCGTGCCGTTGAGCGCACTCGGCCACCAGGTTCGCAGGCAATGCACTGGATGCCTCACTTCCAATTCCCAGGCTGGTATTGACGCACTCCTGAACGACAGCGTCCCAGCCTCGCTCGACTGCAGGCGCCATCTGCTCAATGCGACGCCAGATTCTGTCAGACACGGATTGCTCCACTGCAGCCGCGGGTGAGTGTGATGTTGCGGAGTTGTATAGATCCGCTGCGCTGTCCGCCCAACGCTGCAGGGTCGTCTTGCGGTCATGTTCGAACTTGTCGAGAAGCAGCTTTGGATCAGGACGGTGCAAGCGGCGGAGCAACTCCGAGGCTACGATTCGAACAGCAGCGAAATCGTGGGGGAAGGCTGGGAACGGACGGTCGAATGGCAGGGCCTGTTTGCGAGGCGGATCAGTGGGCGCTTGACCTTGATGATGCTGCAAAGAGAACAATGCCTCACTCACCGCACCTGCTTCGCTCCAGAAGCGGTAATCAGCATCTGCATCTGCAGAGAGCGTCGGGTAGGAAAAAGCGGCCGGAGCGAACGGCCACTTGGGAAGAAGCCGAGGTACATCCTGGAAGCGCTTCTCCACCTGCGACGAGCAATAGGGAACCAAGTGGGCTCCCTCGTCGCCGTATACCGGAGGCAGATCTTCCGGCAAGGATGAAGCCGTCCAGTTCTCAGTCGGTCCCGAAGCATGAACAAACTTAAAATCGAAGGGCTCGCCCCAGGTCAGATCGCAGAAGAGGTAAAGTGCGCCGTCCGGTGGGAGCGCGCCTGTCTCATCCTGAGCCGCGAGTTCAGCACAGTCCCACTGCATAACAAACGAAAGCGGTGTTTTGCCAGGTTTGTTGCTAGTGCGAGGCCACGCAAACTGAGGTGGAACAATGGGAACGCCGCCGTAAAACGAGAGTCCCGTTGCGGACGGCGGACATATTTCCATGAAGACAATCGGGTGTACCTGAGCGAGGTGGAGGATAACCTCGTTTGACGGTCCCGTTGTCACCTCTGGTGTCGAATGAGCATTGGCCGCTGACTGGGAGTTGGTCGCCAACGGGTCGCTCAGTGCATGCGCCACTGCGGTCGCGCGTTCTGAACTTAGCTTGGAAACATCCGAATCCTGGAAGTGACGAGGTGGAACCCGTTGGCGCAGAAGTGCCCAGTCGATCATGGCAGCTACAAGACCGAGAGCTGAGGAGGCAAAGATCAGAATCTTTACAGGAGGCAAAGCACTCAGTCCGCTCACAAGGAGCGCTTTCAGGAGTGCCAACGCCAGGAGGGCTGCCGCGCCGCAGAGAAAGACTGACACAAATCGGGGAATCTTCATGAACTTGGGTCTCTGCAATCGAGCATAACGTGACCCTGCCGGAAGTGCTATCGAGGCTGTCTCAAGTTACTGAAGAGGTGCGACCGGCCGGCGGGGGAGAGCCGACCGATCATGCTAGTTGTGGTCGTGATCGCGGTCGTGATCGTGGTGCTGTTTCCGCCATTCCCAGTATTGACGCTGCTCGGCCTTCCTGCGCCGCTCGTAATCGCGATGCTGACGGTGGGTCTCCGTCTCCCACGTGGAGTAGTAACCGGTCTCAGAGGGCCCATACGTACCGTATACATATGCTCTTCTATGCTCTGCGCACCCGGCGAGCAGGGGAACCAGCATCGCCGAGCCGAGAACCAGCCCAAACAGTTTTTTCATAAATAGCCCTTTCGTACTGCAGGAACAACTTTCTTGAAAAGATGCTTGCTGGAAGAGACAAGTTGTTCCCGCTACACCTGCTCCCCTTCCATGCGAAGGCTCACGCCGCGTAATCTGCTCGGCGGATAAGACGACTTCGAATGGATTTGCGAGAGCGTGAAACCGGGATAGGGAAGAGGTCAACCCTAGATGAGATTCACCAAGATAAAAAGGATGGTGGAGGCGGCGGGAGTTGAACCCGCGTCCGAAATCGCTGTCAGCCGGGAGAATCCATGCTCAGTCCAGTTCCGCATGTTTTCGCCTCAGGCGCTCAGAACGGACAAGATGCGCCGGAAGCTAGTCCGATGATCTTATGGCTGCAACACGGACCGAGCTGCAACCACCAGCCTACTGAATGACGTCTGATTCGCAGCCCATAGGCAAGGCCGCGAGAGACGGCTGCTTAGTTAATTAAGCAGCAAGTGCCAGATTGTCGTTGGCAACTTTGTTTTTGCAGGCGATTACGGGTGCCCACACCCCGACATGCCTCCCATGCCGCAATCGATCCCGTCGAAACCGTGACGCCCCCATTGCTGCACTTCATTGGATGTTTCAGAAGCGCAGTGCGGTGCGAGCCGGGCCGGCTGGCTCGTGCTGCATTTCTATTCTACGGCATTTCTGATTGCTGTTCATTCTGGAGGGGTTCTTCGGGTCGGATTTAAGTACCCTCACTTGTGTGACTTGCATGAGCAATCGAGGCAGTGGTGAATGGCACAGGTGCCGCAGACTTCGGTGAGCTTCTTCGCCAGAGCCTTGCGGGCGCGATGCAAGCGAACGTAGGCGTTGTTGGGGGTGGTCTGCTCAGCGGCAGCGAAGGCGTCCATCGACTCGCCGCCGAGATCTACGCGCTCGAGCGCCGATCTGTAGTCCTTCTTGAGGTCGGGCAAGATATCGCGGATACAGGTGCAGGCCTGGTCCTTCAGTTCCATCTCGTAACTTTCGTTCCACTCCGCGGCGAACTGCTCAGCAGCACGCGAGCGTGTTGCGTTTTGCCGATAATGATCGATGATGGCGTTTCTCAGGATCCGATAGAACCATGCGACGGAGCTCTCGTCCTTCCGCAGGTCTGACTCGTGCTGAATGGCTTTAACATAGGCAGCCTGCAAGATGTCCTCGGCAGTTGCCGGATCACCGACTCTGCCGCGCAGGAATTGCAGAAACCTGCTGTGCATCTCGGCAAGATGCGCTGTCCTCGCCCTGATTGCAGTTTCGCCGCTTGTCATCTTCTTTTACCGCTCTTTAGATGTTGGCCGGCAACGAAAGAACGCTCTCGCTGCCGGCGTTCTTCTTAGGACTTGACGTTCTTGCGAGTGGCAGCGCAGGTACAAGGAGCACAAGTGCAAGGATTGCAGGTGCAAACACCGTTCCCGCAACCGCACGATTCCGGAGTGCAGCTGCACCCATTCTGCTTCTTTGTCGTTTCCATTGTTCCATTCTCCTTTCACCCATGCAGACGGAGCGCGGCGAGGAATCTTACAGTTTCTGGTCGCAGGGTCTCTCATTCGTGATGAGAAAAGGGTGCGGGTGACTATTTGGAGGAGCAGAGCAGCTGCAGATCTTTGCTGCCGCGCAAGATCGATAGTTGATTCGGCTCGCGAGCCGGGCAACAGACCGTTACTCCGCCTTTGGGACAGAGATCCATGCAGGGAACGTTGACGACGTGCAGCAGATGGTCAGGATGCTCTTTGTTGAGGCGCTTTACTGCCTTCTTCAATCTCGCAAGATCAGGCGATTCGCCGTGCTGCCTCAGCTTCTTCTGGCACTTGCGGCAAGCCAGAATGATCTCGCCTTCCCATGACGCCGGATAGCTCTTCAGGTCGCTGGCCATCGTCCCCGGTTAGATGCAGATCGCAGGATGCTGCCGTGACGATGCTGGGTTCAGGTTCCGCTTTTACTGCTGCTCCAGGTTGATCTGCTCGTAGGCGTGCTGGGCGATTCCAGCGCGGATCTCAGCGACGCTCTTGCCGGCCTTGGTCATCGCATACGCATAGAAGGCTTCCTGCGCGCAGGTAGAGCACTCTGTGCCGTGGTAGCCCTCATAGCAACTGCGCAGGCTGGTATGGCCAAGTGCGCGGTCACAGCGGCAGTTGCAGGGAAGCTGATAGATCACGTTGCCGATCTTCGCGGCCTGCTCGTACACGTGCACCTGCCACGGGTATTGGAAGTGGTCTCCAGTGAGCTTGGAACCTGTGAGGAGGGGCGGCAGGGTTGAAACCTTCAGCGGAGCGGCAGAATGGTATGCCGGGACTTCGTTTGCGGGGTTTGACCATTGTGCGTAGCTGCCAGCAGTAAGGGCGGAGACGGCAATACCGAGAATCAATTTGCTTTTGAAGATCATTTCGCGCTGTTTGCTCTCTCGGTCATTTTAGACCGCTCGAAGAAGCGAACGGAATCGAGAGCGATGGCAAAAAAGCAAGATGGCAGCGACAACGATTGCGCATTCTGCTGAGGGAGGGTCTGCGGGCAAAAAAAGACGGCACGAACTTTTTGCTGTTCGTGCCGGGAGGCCAGTGACGCAAACTACTTCCGACTTTGGCGCGATCAGGAAGACCGCTCTCCATCACCGGAATATCTACACGATACTATAGATTCCGATTTGAGCAAATACAAAAATCGAAATTTTCCCGCGATGCGGTATTTTCGACCTTCTGAGGAGTTGGAGCATACGAGGTTGAGTTTGGTTGCCTCAAGTCAAGACTAGAATAAAAATTGCCGAGTCGTCGCAGAGTCATGCCAAACACCCTGAAATCATCCAGTTCGGAACTAGAGCCGCTGGCGGGGGCAGCAGAAGCTCCCCCTTCTGTGGGCGGCGCTTCAGCGCAAGGCTGGCTGCGGTTAGGAGCAGTCGCGGCTGCTTCGGCAGTGCTTGGCGGGCTGGCGGCGGCATGGTTCTACCGAAAAACGCTCTCCCAGCTGCGAGAAGCCGGCCACGAAATTCCGGATTCATTACCGGATATTACAGAGAACGAGACGGAAGAGGACTTTTAGCCCCGATCCCGTTCTGTCCGGCGGCAGCCGAATTCTGGCTAAGTTCGAGTTCCAGCACCTCGCATAGGATGTGTCCGGCCAGGATGTGAGCCTCCTGAATGCGGGGGGTATCGTTCGACGGCACTTCGAACAGAAAGTCTGCCGCTTTGGCGATCAGTCCACCACCTTTGCCTGTGAAGGCGACTGAGACCGCTCCTATCTTGCGAGCAGCCTCTAGGGCCAGGAACACATTCCGGCTATTCCCTGAAGTCGATACGGCGACGACGACATCGCCTTTACGAGCGAGCGTCTCGACCTGGCGCTGGAAGATGTGCTCGTAGCCGTAGTTGTTGCTGGCTGCGGTCAGGATCGATGTGTCGGTCGACAAGGCGATGGAAGGGATGCCGGGGCGGTCGTGGCGGAATCGAACCACGAGTTGGCCATTGAGATGTTGCGCGTCGGCAGCGCTACCGCCGTTGCCGCACCAGAGGATCTTGCCTCCCATGCGAACGGCGAGGACCATCTCGGATGCGATCTGATCGAGAACGCGCTTCTGGTCGTTGAGTGCCTTGACGATCTGAAGGTGTTCGGCGAGAGCAGCCTCAAAGATTCTTGCTCTTTCGGGAGTAGTTTCAGCCATGGGATTCAATCCTGACGAACGGGTCGAAATTTGATCGCCCCTTCGGGACGACGTTCCAGCATATTAGAGCGGCTCTGCAATGACTGTCGAGCCGCGAAAATCCAGTCGACAGACGAAGCGGCGGCTCCTTAGACAAGGGCCGCCGTCATCGTGTAATGCCAACCGAACCTTAGTGACTGATCATGAATTGAAGCTGACCTATGTAGACACCGAACGGTCCCAGGTTGACGTGCTTCAGCGAAGCCGGATCGGCGGCTCCGGGGGTCTTCAGCAGAGTGGTGATCGCGCCTTCGGGAATGCCCTGGCTGACGAGATCCACCGACTGCGGATCCGCGCTGAAGTTCGCGCAGATGATGACCGGAGGAGCGCCCGGAGCAACGCGCTTCCAGCTCAGGACACTGGGATTATTTCGATCGAGCATCGTGTCGCTCCCCTCAGAAAATGCGGCGTTCGTCTTCTTGAGTTGAATCAGGGAGCGATACCAGGTGTAAAGCGACTTGGAATCGGATTTTTCTGCCAGCACGTTGATCGTGGAGTTATTGGCTGGAACCGGCAGCCAGGGCTTGGCAGTCGGGCTGTCGAAGCCGGCGTTGATTGCTGAGGTCCACTGCATCGGCGTACGCTCGCCATCGCGGCCCTTGTAAGTCGGCCAGAAGCGCTGCCCGACAGGGTCCTTCACATCCTCTTTGCGGGTGGGCGGTGTGGTTTTCATGCCGATTTCATCGCCCTGGTAAAAGAGTGCGGCGCCTTTGCTGGCGAAGAGCACGGTTGAGAGGACGCGCTGGATATCGGTGTCATGCACTCCATCGCCGTAGCGCGCATCGATGCGTGGATTGTCGTGGTTATCGAAGACGAAAAGAGGAACGTTGGCGCCAAGTTCCCCTTCTGCATCTTCGAGCCTGGCCCGGAATGCGCTGGCGTCCATCTTGTTGATGAGGAGGACTTGCGTGTCCATGGGCAGGTGGAACTCAGGCTTCTCTGGCGTGCCATATTGCTTGAGGAGTTCCGCAATGTTGGGCAGATAGGTTTCACCGATGAAGACGCGCGTGCCGGGGTAAGCATTGGTTGAGAATTTGTCAGCATGGGCGCGCATCTCGGCCATCACGTCGTGGACACCGGGCAGGTTGTCGGTCTTGATGTTCTCCAGAACCGGCTCTCCATTTTGGATTTCAGGATTGCCATCCTTGTCCTTGACGACCCCTTCGTCCGCCATTGCTGGATCCTCGAAGAGGGTGGTGATTGCATCGAAGCGGAAGCCGGCTACGCCTTTCTTCAGCCAGAAGGCGATGATGTCCTTGAACGCCTGATGGACCTTGGGATTGTTCCAGTTCAGGTCAGGCTGCTGAACATAGAACTTGTGGTAGTAGTACTGGCGCGTCTTGTCGTCCCACTCCCAGGCTGACCCGCCGAAGACTGAAGCCCAGTTGTTGGGGACCTTCCCCTTGTCCGTTGCGGTTTCGCCTTTGCCGTCGTGCCATACATACCAGTCGCGGTAAGGATTGGTCTTCGATGCGCGCGACTGAATGAACCACTTGTGTTTATCGGACGAGTGGTTCATCACCATGTCCATGAGCACGCGGATGTGGCGTTTGTTGGCCTCGGTCATGAGTCGGTCGAAGTCGGCCATGGTGCCGTACTTCGGATCGATGGCAACGTAGTCGGAGATGTCGTATCCGAAGTCGACCTGCGGTGACGGGTAGATCGGCGTGAGCCAGATGGCGTCGACGCCGAGCTCTTTCAGGTAGTCGAGGTGCGCGGTGATCCCTTTCAGGTCGCCGATGCCATCGTTGTTGGCGTCGGCAAAGCTGCGCGGGTAGATCTCGTAGAAGACGGCGTTGCGCCACCAGTTCTTTTCGTTGGTCGAGTCCTGGGAGCTGCCTTTCAGCGCTCCCATTCCTAATGTGATTGCGGCTGCGGCGAAGAGGGCAAGATTCCTGTTCCAGTGCATTGCGGTCTCCTTATTCATAGGGGTCGAGCGCCAATGAAGAGACATCGACGAGCCCCGCTTCCGTGCTCGTGAACATGGCAACGGTGTGAACAGGCAAAACTACCACAATGACCACGGGTTGAGGGAGACAGAGTTTGACAGGCCCGACCTGCTTGAGTCGGGCCCAGCCAACCTGGATTATTCGATTCTGGCCACGAGTGCGGCGAACGGGGGAAGCTCTACCCGGTTTTCTGTGTCCGTGCTGAAATTTGGCGATGAGTAGAGCGGGACGAGCTTCGTTCCAGTGACGCCCGGACCCTTCCAGTCGAGGGCTATCTTCTGTGGCTTGGAACTCATATTGAGCGCCACCACGATGTTTGCGTCGCCGGTGGAACGCAGAAATGCGAAGACGTTCTGATCGTCGTTGTTGATGCCGATCTGGGCTCCGTCGCGCAGGGCCGGCTCTGTTTTGCGGAGTGACAGGAGACGCTTGTAGGTGTTGAAGATTGAATCCGGATCTTTGCTTTCGGTTTCGACGTTGTACTTCGTCGACGTGGGCGGAATGGGGAGCCAGGGCTTGGACACGGTGGTGAATCCTGCCTGAGGCGTTGCATCCCACTGCATCGGAGTGCGCTCGCCATCGCGGCCTTTTTCCTTGGGCCACCCGAGCTTGCCGATCGGGTCGTGAACATCTTCGACGCGCGCGGGATCTGTGGTGCGCATGCCGAGCTCTTCGCCGTAATACATCTGGGGCGTGCCACGCGTGGTGAGTTCGAGAACAGCCATCAGCTTTGCGATCTGGTCATTGTGGTCGCCATTTCCATAGCGATCCCACTGGCGCGGCTGGTCGTGGTTGGAGAAGAAGTACTCTGGCTGACCGTGGGCGGAGTTGTTTTCGATTTCATGGAAGAGCTTGCGAAAGCGCGGGGCGGAAAGCTCGTTGACGTCGGCGATTTGGAAGTCCATCGGCAACTGCACTTCGTCCGCATTGCCGTACATTTTTGTGAGAGCTTCGACGTTGGGCTCGTCGGCCTCAGTGACAAGGATCGGATTTCCCGGATACTTGTCTACGACCTTGCGAACCTCTTTCAACACATCGTGGACTTCGGGAAGATCGTCGGTGTACTTGTGCTGGATGTTGCGATCGCCGTAGGCATTATGGCCAGGCAGGTAGGGATCATCGCGCATCTGAGGATCTTCATAAAGACGCGAGACGGCATCGATGCGGAAGCCAGCGACTCCGCGCTGCATCCAGAAGTCGAGCACTCCATCCATGGCCTTGTGCACTTCAGGATTGCGCCAGTTGAGGTCAGGCTGCTCGACGTAGAAGTAGTGGTAGTAGTACTGGCGCGTTTTCTCGTCCCATTTCCATGCGGAGTGGCCAAACCATGACTGCCAGTTGTTGGGCGGCCGGTTCGGATCTTTCGAAGACCCGGCTTCGGCCTGCGGTGCACCGGGAGCAGGATCGCGCCAGACATACCAGTCGCGCTTGGGATTGTCGCGCGAGGAGCGGGATTCGAGAAACCACTTGTGCTGATCAGACGTGTGGTTGATGACGTAGTCCATGAGGATGCGGATGTCGCGCTTCTTGGCCTCGGCCACGAGCTTGTCGAAATCTTCCATGGTGCCGTAGAGCGGATCGATCGAAACATAGTCGGAGATGTCGTAGCCGTAGTCGATGCCAGGCGAGGGATACATCGGCGTGATCCAGATGGCGTCGATTCCGAGGTCGTGCAGGTAGTCGAGACGTGAGGTGATTCCTTTGAGGTCGCCGACGCCGTCGCCGTTCGAGTCCTGGAAGCTGCGCGGATAGAGCTCGTAGATGACGGCGTGACGCCACCACTCCGAGCCGGTGGGCTGGTCTTTGATGGCTTGCGCGACGGGGGTCGTTGCGGAAGATTGTGCGGTGGCAATCGGAATCGTAGATGCGCTACTCAGAACAAATGCGCAGATTGCGGCGGCGGTTACTGCAGATCTTGTCCATTGCATTGCGGGTACCTCGTTTTGCAGGTCATGATTCCGCAGCTCGTAAATGCGGCTGCGGTGGGAACAGGTCAAAGTATCACAATCGAGGGGATTGAGGGAGTTCGAAGTGTAATTTGGAATGGCTTCGAACGATCCGAACTTGTGTCCAACAGAGGACAAACAGAGTCTCATCGGGACAGACGTTCTTCTGTATTCATGGATTGGTCTTGCGCAACGCCCTAGCAAGCTCTGACAGTATGTGAGCCATGCTTTCCCGAGCTTTGATGTCGGGAAGTCCTCGGGCATTGTCAATGGAGATTGCCACGTCCATCATAGCGGCGCGCGATCTTTCCGAAACTGGGGGCTTACCGCTTTCGGCGATTCTCCTCAACAACGAAGAGAGAGTTTCAACCGATAGCAACCCATTTTGAAAATCTTCAATCGATTCGAGAGCTCGGATCTCCCCGGGCGCGCGTAGCGTCATTGCTCTCAAAGTGTTTAGGAATTCAACCGGTGGCAGATATCTGTGCACGACAACGTAGTGATAGATCAGATTCGGAGCCGCATACGCGACCTTTTCGTCAACTCCGACCACCCGAATTTCGCCGTCTCCTAGACAAAACTGTCCGTCAGAATCCTCAATCCGCACCGGGTTTTCGCGGCAGAAGTGACATCCGTGCCATCCCCGGTATCGGTTCACGGGCCACTTGCATAACGCCAGAAGTTTCTCGACTAATGCAGGCTCAACGTCTCCCGTAGGATACGAGGCGCCTTCTTCCAACCACCCAACGTTGTATTGTTCGCCTAACCGCTTGCCCGGCAGCTTTGAGTATTCATATCGAGTGAGGTCTTTGAAGTATGCCATTCACTCTCCCTGCCTTGATCATCGGGACGCCATTGATGCGCTCTGCGCTGTGAGCATTGAGTCGAGGATCTGATCTGATACCTCTTTCACCGCGCCCGGCGAATGTGAGACGAAGAGCGTGTTGGTCTTGTCGCTCTCGCCGATGGCCTTGAGGGTATCGAAGTATTGCGTTACGAGGACCAGCTGCATGACGTCTCTTGAAGTCGCGCCTTCGACGGCTTTCTGGAACTGCTCGACAGAGGTCTGCAGGCCTTCGATGATCGCTTTGCGCTGGTTGGCAATTCCCTGCCCTTGCAGCGCTTTGCTTTCAGCTTCCGCCTCGGCTTTCTTGACGACCAGAATCTTGTCGGCTTCGCCGCGGGCCTGTGCGGCAACCTGCTCGCGCTGCGCGGCGTTGATGTCGTTCATCGCTGACTTGACCTTCTGGTCGGGAATGATGTCGGTGACAAGAACGTTGACGATCTCGTATCCGAAGGCCGCCATGTCGGAGTCGAGTTCCTGCTTGACGGCTGCGGCGATGCTCGACTGCGATGCGAAGACCTCGTCGAGGGTCATGCTGGGCACGTGACCGAGAATCACCTGCTCAACGTAGGACTTGATTTGCGCAACCGGGTCGGACAGCTTGTAGAAGGCGTCATACACGCGCTCGGGGCGGACGCGATTCTGCACTGAAATCGGAATCGTGACGAAGACGTTGTCTTTCGTCTTGGTCTCCATCGTCAGCGCAATCTGGTTGACGCGCAGGCTAACGAGACCGGCGACACGATCAATATAGGGAGTCTTCCAGTTGAGGCCGGCCTCCGCTACGCGCAAGAACTTGCCAAACCGCGTGATGACGGCTACCTGGGATGTGCTGACGGTGAAAAAACTGCCGAGAATCGTAGCCAAAGCAATAAAGCCAAGAACAAGGATCACGACCAGGGCGACCATGTCCATAAGGAGCCTCCGCAAAGTTGGTTCAGTGAATTATGCGGAGAATTATATAGAGCTTTCGCGCGACTGAAGATGAACTGCTGTCCGCGGCGGCCGCTCGAAATTGCAACTTTGGCTATTTACCTGTCCGGCCGCTCGGGATGGCTGCCACCACCGCCGTTGTAGCCGAAGTGAGGTTCGTCGCGCGTTCCGGCGATATAGATGGGGATTTCAGCTCCGGAACCGTTCTTTTTGAAGAAGCGGTCGGCAGGCTTGAGCAAGAAGCCCTTCCAGCCGCCGACCATCTTGGAGACCGTAGCCTGCATCTTGGCTGTGCCGGTGAAGTCGAGCGTCTGGCCCTTGGTGCGGTAAGTGCCGTGAAGATGGATATCCGCTCCAGGCACCGTGTAAGTCACTTTAGGGATGGTGAGTACGCCGCCGTGCAGATCGAAGTCACCCTGGACCTGCGACTTGATCTTTTCCTCTTCCGCGGACTTCAGCTGATCGGGATGGCCCTGTCCACGGAGACTGAGCTCGCGAATCTTTTTCTGGACGCCAAGATTGGTGAACTGCGCATCGGTCAGCTGGAAATTACCCTTCAGTGCCAGGCGATCGATGACTGATTCTTTTCCGGGCGGGATGTGCAGCGCAGCCTGCACCTGTACGCCGCCGTCGAGGATGGGCACGGGAGAATCTGTCGACAGCCGGAGAAAGTCTTCGATGCGTGCGCGGTCCACATTCACATTCAGGCTGATGTCGTGTCCGATGCTGTGCAGGCGGCCGTCGTCGCCCGTCTTGAGCACGCGGACGACCTGCCCCTTCGTGATGAAATGCGAACTGTTCATGGTGGCATTCACCGAGTTGAGCCAAGTGTCGCCGGTCGTGCCGTCGACTTTCGCGTCGAAGTCGGTGTGGAGCAGCATGGTGTGACCGTAGCGCTCAAGCTGGAAGTCGGGAGTATCCGTCTGTCCGTCAACCTGCATGTCGCGCAGCGTTCCCATGTAATGGCCAGTTGAGTCGAGCATTCCGGCGATGCCCTTGAACACGGAAAGATCGGCGTGCTTGAAGGTGTAGTCTCCGCGGATGGGGCTGTTGCCCGGGTCGTCGACCACCCATGGCCCAAACGCTCCGGTGGTGTGAATCTCACCGGGCGGCCGTGGATTCTGCACAACGGCTTCAAAGTTGACAGGCGATCCGGAGTGAATCCCTTTGGCACGGAAGCGGCTGATCACGAATTCCAAAGGGAGCTTGTTTGGATTGTCAGACTCGTGCTCGAATCGCACGTCGGTGCAATCCAAAGCGTCAATCACCAGGCTGACGCTGTGTCTGATTGGCTCTTCGGCAGGCTTCGGTTCGCTGGCTCTACGCATATGCGAGCGCGGCGGGAAGTGGATGTCGAGCCCTTTGAGCCGCACCATTGTGATGTGGATTGGCTGCCCGGATGTGTAGTGCAACGGTGCGTGGAAATGGAACTCATCGAGACGGACCAGCGGCGCCATGGGCGGCTTTGGAATTGGAACTTGTACGCCTTCGACTTCGGCAGGTGGCCAGATACGGAGGCCCTTGCCCTCTCCCCAGACGCCCCACTCGCCGCGCAGCGTGTTACCAAGCGAAAGATGAAAGCTGTCGAGTTCGACATGCGCGTGGAATCGTTCAGACAGAGCCTGAACGACCTGCTGACGAACGAAGGGCTCAGCACGGTGAGCCAGGATATCGACGATCACAGCGACGGTGGCCAGGAACGTCAGTACGCTTCCGCCGACCCAATAAGGCCAACGCGCTCTGCGTCGTGGCATATCCCCATCCCCCCGTTGCATCATCCTTCTACTTGGATGCTTCGCAGCGAGTATCTGGCTGGATTTTCTGCTTGGACGGCCTATGCAATAAACTGCTTGGCAGCCATGCAAGAGCAGATTGAGCACCTGGTGAAGCTGCAGGCCGTGGAAACGGAACGCGGCCGACTGATTCAACAGACGCGGACGTTGCCGGTGCTGATTGCCGAAGCGCAGTCGGCTCTGGACGCAATGCAGAAGCGGTCCGCCGCCGCGTCTGATGCGCTGAATCGGGAAGACTCACTGCGCACGAAGCTCGACCGCGAGGTTGAACAGCATCGCCAGAAGGCAGCCAGATTCAAGTCCCAGCAGGACTCGGTGACGACCACAGCTCAGGCCGCAGCCATCGAGCACGAACTGAGTTTTGCCAGCTCAGAGATTGAACGGCTGGAGAATGAAGAGTTTGCCAGCCTTGAGCGCACTGAGGCCCAGGAGGCCGCGCTGGCCTTATCGCGCAAGCAGGTCGAGGAGCTCGCCGGAACGCTGGACAAGACACGGGAGTACGTGGCTGGTGAGCAGAAACAGATCGCGGAGCAGCAGGCCGTTCTCGTTGCCGAGCGTGAACAGCTCCGCAAGCAGATTGACCCGGACCTGCTGTCGCGGTTCGACCGCATCGCAGCTCAGCGGGGCTCCGGGATCGCTCGAGCCGACAATCAGCAGTGCATGGGCTGCCGGATGGGCGTCCGCCCCCAGGTATGGAATCAGCTTCGGGAAGGGCAGCTGCTGAATTGCGACAGCTGCGGCAGACTGCTCTATTGGGATCCGGCGATGGCTCCAGCCGCGAAGCCTGCCCAGCCTGATCCGGATGTCGCCGACACGGGCAGAGCCATCCGCAAACCGCGCCAGGCTGGCGCATAGCTCGTTGTCACTCTGGTTGAAATCTCATGGGAACTGAAAGCAAGCTGACCCGAATCTGCGTGGACATGGATGAGGTAATGGCCGACACGCTGGCCGAACACCTGCGCCGCTACAACCAGGCATTCGAAGAAGAAGTGACGCTTGAAGACCTTTCCGGCAAAGGGCTTTGGGAGGTCACGCCGCAGGATCGTCAGACAGAACTGAGGGCGTTCCTCGATGCCGAGGACTTCTTCGAAGATCTTCCGCTGATGCCAGGAGCGCAGGAAGTGCTGAAACAGCTGTCATCGCGGTTCGAGATTTTCATCGCGACACAGGCGATGGCGGTGCCCAATTCGCTGGGCCCGAAGTACCGCTGGCTGCAGCGTCACTTCTCATTTATTCCGCCAACGCACTACGTATTCTGCGGCGACAAGAGCATTCTGCTCGCTGACTATCTGATCGACGACATGCCGAAGAATCTGACGCGATTTCGCGGACAAGGTCTGCTCTATTCAGCGCCGCACAATCACGGCGCTACAGGGTTTGTCCGCGTGAACGACTGGCAGGAGATCGCGCAATACTTCGCTAGAATTCAGAGTTGATGGGCCGAGGCCGCAGCTAGCGATTGCCCTCCGGCCACGTGGGGCCGATCAGGTTAATGATCAAGTTCGCGCCGCCTTCGAAGAGTGGGCCGGTTTCACGAAGGAAACTAGGAACCTCGCCATCTTCGATCCACATGTAAATGTTGGGAGGCGCTTTTCCCACCACAGGGGCGATGAGGCCGACGATACCGCCCAGCTCAATCTTGACTTCGTACTGCAGGCTTTTGCGCCCGACACCGGCAAGCGAGAAGGGCGACGTTCCCATGGGCCGCATCAGCAAAGTGACGACCCGTGGTTTTGGGGTCGATACGATCATCGAAACCTTGGTTTCGCTTGCGTCCCGGCTCAAATTCTTCACAACCGGCGTGACCAGGCCGTTGTAGAGATCCGGCGGAAGCTTCATGTGCTCGGTTGATTCCTGCTCCTTGCCGTCCTTGTCCTTCCATTTTGTTATGACAGTTCCCTTCGGCACATCGATGTTCATGTCGATTTGGGTCGGGAAATACGGCCCGCGCTGGATGTGGTGGTCAGAGATGAGCCGGAAGACGCCGCGCTGGGTGAAGACGGTGGTTTCGTCGTCGAGAGAGCCGTCTTTAAAACGGAAAGTCAGGCGGGAGGTAACGCGGTCGCCTCGGACAGTCTCTATCTGATCGCCGATTGCTACAACCTGCCCCTGCTCGGTTGTCAGGGAAAGGAAGCCGTGCAACGTGCCCTCAGGATGGCGCGCGCGTATGGGTTCCCCGAGGGCGAACAAAGACACAATCGGCAAAACGCAAACCAACGCAGCTAGCGCGGTCCGGCATCGAAACAGTTTTCCGGCACGAAACGACCGTGGCGTACGCACTTTGCTTGTAGATGATGTGAATGTGCGCGTCCGTTGCCTGGAGGCGCCATTGAACGGCTGCCACCGTTTGCCGAATTCGATTTGACGCGTCAATGAACTTGTTGTTTACGCGTGCCATTGGCGATACTTGTTCGGTACGGAAACGGCGCCAAATTCACCGGGCCCGCGCCGCATGTCAGGAAGGCGAAGTCCCCCATGAGCATTTCCAGACCCCTGGTTGTCGCCACGCTCCTTGCTTTGCAGGCGACGTGGTCCACGGCACAGAGCACTGTCGCCAGCGCAAACACCGGCAACAGCACAGCCTCAGGTGCGAATTACTTCACTCCATCTGCGCCTTCTGACATACTGCAGCGCTCGCTCGATGAAGTCAGAATCACAGTCGGCAATGTAAAACTCGACAAGTGGAAGCGCGGCAATGTGCGCGATGAGGCCGGCACCAATATCGACGCCATCCAGCGCGACCTGCAGGGAACCTTGCCTGGATTGCTGAAGGATGCAGACTCCGCCCCGGGGACGCTTACGAAGGTGCTGCCACTTTCGCGCAACGTAGATGCACTCTATGACGTGATGGTGCATGTGGTCGAGGCATCGCGGGTGGTCGGAACCGGTGACTCTGTCGGGCAGCTACAAACGGCACTTAACGATCTGGAAAAAGCGCGCGTTGTTCTCGACAATCAGATTCAACTGACTGCAGACATGCAGGAGAAGCAAGTCGTCGACCTGCGCACCACGGTGCAGAAACAGGATGCGTCGCTGCGAGCGGCCGCGACTCCACCTCCTGCGCCGAAGTGCCCTGCGCCGACTCCGGCGAAGAAGAAGCGGGTAGCGAAGCCCGCAGGAGCGGCGACAACTCCGGCTACCACTGCGAAGCCTCCTGCGGGATCTCCTGCGCCGACGAAAAAGCCACAATAGGGCGCGCGAAATAAGAAACGCGGCAGCCGAGGCTGCCGCGTTTCTGCGTCTGGCTGGATCTGCTGGTTGACTAGAAGTCCAGCTTGACGCCGAGCTGAATCTGTCGCTGGCTGTAGACGAAGTTCGAATCGGCATTGCTTACCGTTCCGAAACCGAAGGCGTTCACGCCGGCAAGTTGAGGCGGCTGGTAGACAAGTGAATTTGCAGGAGTGTTGCCGCTGGCTGTTCCATTGATCGAATAGGCTGTTGCGCTGACCCCGGTTACGTTCTGATGGTTGAGCACATTGAACATCTCGCCGAGCAGCTCGATGTTGTATTTCTCGCTGAGGCGGAGGTCCTTCTGCAATCGGCAATCGAGGACGGTGGTGTTTGGGTACTTGAAGGTATTGCGACCAAGTTGGAGCAGGTAGCCCGAACTGCCTGACCCGTTCATGCCTGAGCCCGCAGCTTTTTGGTTGGCGGCGGTGCCGGCGGAAGGCTGAGTACCGCTGACGCCAGCCGAGTAGGGCAAACCGTTCTGCCACTGGAAGACGGGATTTAGATGCCATCCGTCCGACAGGAAACGCGCCCAGTTGTGGGCACTGCCAGGGTACTGCAGCATACCCCAAATAACGAGGCGGTTCGGCACGTTGAAGCTGGAGTTGCCGTAGTTGGCTCGCGGGTTTGCTACCGGATCGTACCAATTATTCGTAGTGGGCGAGGTGCTCTGGTTCTGGTTGTAGTCGAGTGCGTGCGACCAGGTGTAGTTCGCGTCGAACTGCGCGTATTTGAAGCTGCGATTCTGCACCTCGGCGATCATGCCGTTGTAGCTGGAGTTCACGTTGCTCATCACTTCGGTGACGTAGCCGTAATGGGTGTTCTTGTACGCCTTGGAGTAGACGGTTGACGTAATGCTTGTTCCGCAATCCAGCGGTCCGCACCCAGTGCCCGGGTATTTGGGATTCTCGATCACCGTAAGCGTGGTCTGATAGGTCGCGCCAGGATCGAGGTTAATGTTGACGAAGTTTGGCAACCGGCGTCCCATCGAGCCCATGTAGCTGACCGAGACAAATGTCTTCTTGAGGAACTCCTGCTGAATCGACAGGTCGAACTCGCTTACCTCGGGATTCTGGAAATTCTTCGCAAAGAAGTCCAGGCTGGGAGTTGCAAATTTGCCTGCCCCGATGATCTGCGGGAAGACCGGAACAGTACTGCTCGGCGCCGATCCGTATACAGACGGAATTGTGTACTGACCCTTCGGGCTTCCAGCTGCTTCGAAGGTGTTGAGAATGATGCCGTTTGGCATGCGTCCGAAGTAGAGGCCGTAGCCCGCGTGGATGACGGTCTTGCCTGTTCCGCGCGGATCCCATGAAAGGCCAACGCGCGGTCCGATGTTGTTGTTGTCCACGGGCTGATTTGTGATGTGCGCATCGGCGTCTGGGAATGGACCTGTGCCGCTAACAGCAACGTTCAGCAGTGAAGAATCTACAAGGGATTTGAACGGGGCCGGAACCTGTTCGTTGTCGTAGCGCACGCCCGCATTCAGCGTGAGCCGCGGGGTCAGCTTCCAATCATCCTGCACAAAGAATCCGTAGTCCACCGTCGTCAGAGAGAACTTCGAAGTACCGAAGCCCTGCGTGAATCCGTAGTAGCAGGGGTACTTGGTTCCGTTAGTCGAGAGTCCCGTCTCGGTATAGCCGCTGTCGCAGGCGCCGGTCGGGTTCAGGATGTCGGAGAAGAAGTTCGAGAAGTACTGGTAGGTGTATACGCCGTTGCTCTGATAGAGGTTGTTGATCGTATCTCCATTGCGGAGCACGTCGAGGCCGAACTTGATGGTGTGGCCCTTGTGCGTCCAGATCGCGGTATCGCCGAGTTGCGTCTTCTTCTCTTCGGGATATGCAGTGCGGAACGAGTAGTAGGGCGAGCCTGCGGTGAATCCGTTATTGCTCGATCCGCCGTAGAGACTCAGCTGGATCGGGGTGCCCGTGGAATTGGTCAGGTAGGTCTTCGTGAAATCGCTGTAGGGCTGCTGGCCTTCCCAGTTGAGCTCGCGGCCATATTGGAAGCGCAGCTCATTGGAGAGGCTGTTGCTGAACATGCTGTCGAGTTTCACCAGGCCATAGTCGAGCTTTACGTAGTCGGTGCCGAAGGTGTCGATTGCGTAGTTGTTCGAGGCCTGTGTTTGTACGCCGCCGGGAGAGTCCCAGCGCAAGCGGTGGAAGAGCGCGCTTACATGCTGAGTCGGCGAAACCTGCCAATCGATCTTGGGAGTATTCAGAACTTCATCGCCGGTGCGAGGGGTGGGTCCGAGATCGTCGAGAAGGCCGGGAGTGTTGAGTCCGGTGACTGACGAAACGGCTTTTCCGAAGAGAAGCTGGTCGAATTTCGCGGCTGCTTGCGCGTAGTGCGATGCATCGCCGGCTCCGTAAAGGCGCATAGCCAAGGTACAGGCTTCCAGATTCCCCGCCGAGCCCGACCCGGAGTACTTGGCGCTTACGACGTTGGTCTTGGTGTTCGTGGTTGTGCTGCACACCGCATCGTTGGGAAGTGTCAGGTCAGCCCAGTAGTTGAAGAACGCCGACGGGCTGGATGGCTTCGCGAGCCCCGGGAAGTTCCGCTTGAACTGGTCGTAGGCATAGAACCAAAACAGCTTGTTCTCGATGAGTTTGCCGCCTGCTCCAAATCCCCAGCGTTTGCGCCAGTCGATGGGCCGATACGGGCTGTTTGGAAAGTCAGGCTTGCCGCCACCCGCGGGAAGAACTACGCGCGTAATCGTAGTGAACGGATTCAGCGCACCCCAGACGTTGTCGCGATCGTAGAAGTAGGCTTGCCCATGCAACTGGTTCGATCCACTCTTGGTGACCGCATTCAGCACGCCGCCAGCGGAACGGCCATACTCGGCTGAATAGACGCCCGTGTTCACCTGGAACTCGGCAATGGCGATCTGCGAAGTCGAATATCCTGCGCGGGTGCGTCCGCGCTCTTCTGAGAAGAAGGCCTGGTTGTTGTCGGCCCCATCGATCTCGATGTTGTTCAAGATTGGGCTGATGCCGCGAAACGAGATAAGTCCGAAGCCGTTGGAATCAGAAGCCGCGCCGGGTGTGAGCAGAGCCAGATTTGACCAACGACCGCCGTTCAGGGGAAGGTTAACGATTTCCTGAGTAGTGAGCGTCGAGGAAACCTCGGGCGATTCGAACTGAATGACAGGAGCAACGCCGGTGACTTCCACGGATTCCTGCGTTGCACCCGCCTTGAGTTCCGGATGCAGTTGCGTCATTGAGCCGACAGTGACGGGAACGAGTTTTGCTTCGTATGTGCCGAAGCCCGTTGCGGCTATGGTGACTGTGTATGTCCCAGGTGGAACCAGTGGAGCTTTGAAATAGCCGCTTTCATCGGCAACGAGTTTGAATTCGGCGCTGGTCGCGTCGTTGTGCAAAGTCACGGCTGCTCCGGGAACAACCGCGCCGCTTGCATCCACTACAGTACCCGCTATTGCGCCTTGCGTTGTGCTTTGCGCTCCCGCCAAACCTGAGAACAAAGCAAGACAGAAAAGGCACACTGCGAGCCACTTGAATCCTGAAAACAATCGTGCAGACATGAAGGCTCTCCTTCAGAAATGAGAACCGAGCGAGGCGTTTGTCTTCTGTGTTCTGGAGCACGGAAGGAAGGCGATTTGCCCTATTGCTGATTCAGTGCCGGCCGACTGCGAATCGCGTGACATGTCAGCCAAGTTGCTGACTTTGTACAACAATGACCTGACCCCAGGCCGGATCCTGTGTCCAGATTCTTGAATTGCAGATAGAAAAGGCACTCTCGACTAAGAGAGTGCCCGGTGCAAATCCTCGTACTAACTCGCTTCGCGACCCGCCGGTCCGAGAACGGTGCGCCCTGGCACCGTTCGCTGCAGGACTGCCGCGCCCGCGCCTGTGCCCGACCGTAGCAGCGTTACCGGCTGAGCCGCCGGGGCCTGGTGCATGGTCACGATCAACGCGTCCGCGGGCTTCTTTCCGGCGCAGATATAGGAGTGCGGGGTGCTGGAATCGAAATATACGGCGTCGCCCGGACCGAGCGTGGCATTGTGTTCTCCGTGATGCAGTTCCAGTTCCCCAGCCAGAACGTAGAGGAACTCGTATCCGGGATGCATGTGGGCCCGCGGTTCCTTCAACTTCTCAAGCGGAATGAACTGCGCGAAGTAAGGATCCATGTGACGATCCGGAACCATGTAGCCGAGGCTCTCGAAATAGTACGTTGGCTCCTCGACGCCTGTTTGCGGCAGGCGCACGCGGTCTTTGCGGCGATGCACGCGAAACATCGATTGCGGTTCCGTTTCGAAGAAGTAGGAGAGGTCCTTCGAAAACACCATCGCGATTCGTGCCAGGTTGCGGAGCGTCGGTACCACGCGCCCGGTTTCGAGTTGCGATAGGAAGCTCGCGGATAGACCAGTATGCTTGCCGAGTTCGACCAGTCCCATCGACTTCTTCAGCCGCAAGCGCTTGATGCGTTCGCCGATGTGCTTTTCAGCGATGAATTTTTCCGTCGTCTCAGTGTCAACCTGCGACTTTTGCGTTTCCTCGTTGCGAGCTGCCGCCTCAGTCATCCGCCCTCCAAGACCGACCGGAGCTGTTTTGCCCCAATCAAAACCTATTCCCATCCTACTAAACTCGAGTGGTCTTGATCAATCCGGTCAAATTCCGCCACCATCCAAGGAACGAAGGTTCTGTAACTATGGATTTGCCAACCACTTCCACTGTGATCCTGAGCGGGGCTTCGGGGATGCTCGGAACCGCCGTCCGGCAGGCGCTGGCTCAGAGGGGCCTGTCGAGCCTGCAGCTGGTAAGGCGCGAGGCCACGAAAACGGACGAACTCCGGTGGGATCCAACCGCCGATCCCGCAATCACCGACAGCAGCGCGTTGGAAGGAACGGTTGCCGCGATCCACTTGTCTGGGGCCAACGTTGGAGCACACCGCTGGACCGACAGCTACAAGCGGGAGATGGTTTCGAGCCGGGTTGACTCCACGCGCCGGCTCGCTAGCGTACTGGCAGGATTACGTAACCCTCCCAGGACTTTTCTCGTAGCTTCAGCAGTTGGGGTCTATGGCAATCGCGGCGACGAGATGCTGGATGAGTTATCTACCCTGGGGACAGGGTTCCTGGCAGATCTTTGTCGAGAGTGGGAGAAGGCAGCCGATCCCGCACTTCAGGCCGGGATCCGTGTGGTTCATACGCGGTTCGGCGTTGTCCTCGGACCGGAGGGTGCGCTTAAACAGATGCTCCCGCCCTTCAAGGTCGGACTAGGAGCTCAGCTGGGAAACGGACGTCAGTGGATGAGCTGGGTCGGACTGGAGGATGCGGTTGCAGCGCTGATGTTCGGGCTGGAGCGGTCACAGATATCCGGACCTATGAATGTGACCTCGCCTCACGCAGTCACGAATGTGGAGTTCACGAAAACGCTGGGACAGCAACTCAGGCGGCCTGCCTTCCTTTCGGTTCCGGCATTCGCAATGGAGTTGCTGTTCGGGCAGATGGCCGATGAGGCTCTGCTCGCAAGCATTCGAGTTCAGCCGCGCAAGCTGATCGAAGCGGGATTCCAGTTCTCGAAGCCGAATATCGATCAGGCGCTCGCAGCGGCGCTGGCAAAATAGCAATAGCGTTGTTTCCCACCCTGGCGATGAAATACGACCGAGGTGGGAACCGAACGGCATTTGCTGGAGCGAGGTTAGCGGCGTCCCTGAATTACGCGCCCAGTGGAAGCAGCGACGTTACCCTTTTTTTTAGCGGCGCGCTTTACGGCCAGATCGTGCATCTCCTGCCCGAGCTTCGACTTGTTAATCGAGACCTGCATGATCAAACTGATAATGTTGCCGGTGATCCAGTAGAGCGCGAGTCCCGACGCAAAGTGCAGTAAGGTGAAGCCCATGATCGCCGGCATCATGATGGCCATCATGCGGCGCTGCGTGGGATCCATACCTGGTGAAGGCGTGATGTACTGGACCAGGAACATCGTGCCGATGATGGTGATCGGCAGGATGTAGTGCGGATCGGGCATCGCAAGGTCCTTTAGCCAGAACCATTGCGCATGGCGCAGTTCTACTGCATTCAGAAGCACACGGTAGTAGGCGAAGAAGAGCGGCATCTGCAGCAGCAGAGGCAGGCAGCCGCCGTACATGTTGACGCCTTCTTCCCGCATGATCGCCATCTGCTCGTTCTGCATTTCGGCGCGCTTGGGATCGTTGATTTTAAGGTTGGCGTACTTCTTCTTCAACGCGTCGAGCCGCGGCTGAATGCGCATCATCTTGAGCGACGACTTCATCGACCAGATTCGGGTTGGCAGCAGAATCAGGTTGAAGACAACGGTAACGATGATGATGGCCCAGCCCCAGTTGTATTTGCCGGGACCCAGCAAATTGTGCAGCCACTGCAAGGCGACATACAGCGGCTTGGCGATAATTCCCCACCAGCCGTACTGGATCAGCGTGCTCAGCTGCTCACCGGTCGGCTTGCCATCCGCGCTCATGGCGCGGACTGAATTGAGAATGTCGGTTTCTTTGGGTCCGGCGTAGAGGCGCAGTTTGGTGTCGCCGCTCTGATCGCCCACCGCGAGCCCGATGACATCAGCCGGCTTCTTGGCGCTGTTGAGATCGCTCGGATCGGTCGGGAGGTCGATGGTGTTGTGGAAGGTGACGAGCGTTGCCCGCTGCGGCACATCCGGGAGAAGAGCGGCCGTGAAGTAGAGATCCATCAGCGCGGCGTACTCGTACGGCTGATCGATCGTCGCGTTGCCGCTGACCTTCTTCGCCGCCTGCGTATCCTGTTTGCCGTCGATAGACCAGGCGAACTGCGAATCGGTGTGCGTCGAGAAGGTCGTCCGCTTACCTGCGGCGGCGATGAACTCTTCCATATCGCCAAGGCCTGCCGGCCACGCAATAAGAGCGCGTACGGGAACTCCGTTGCGCTTCACCGTCACATGAGCGCTCACCACGTAGCTGGTATCGAAGCTGAAGGTCTTTTCCACGTCGAGACCGCCCGCCGCGTAACGGAAGGTGACCGAATTGGGCGCCAGCACCTGACCGGTCGTTGAAGGTTGATACAGGGCGGTGTTCACCTGAGTGGTCAGAGCGCTGTCATAGGTGTAGAGGGAGAATGGCAACCCGAATCTTGCCGCTGCCTGCTCCTGAACCATATCGAGAGGCTTGCCCGTTGAATCGGTGAAGTTCTTCAGAATCCAGTGCTCGACCTGCGCGCCCTTGTTCGTGAACGAAATCCGAAATTTCTCGTTCTCGATTGTGGTTGTCGATTCAGACTGGGCGCTGACCTGCGCAGTTGCGGCAGGTACTGGTTGGCTTGCGGGAGTGGTACCTGACGCGGCAGAGCCAGTTGAGTTGACTGCGGCTTGGTGCGCCTGCTGACTCTGCTGCACTTGCTGCGGTGTCGGCTGGCTTGCATCTGGCTTCTTGAACCACTGGAACGCCATTACGGCAACAAGCACCAGCCCCATCAGGAGGATGAGGCTGCGTGAGTCACCGCCGGGGCCGGCACCCCCGGGTCCCTGCGAGTCTAGGTTAGGATTGCGAATTTCGGGCAAAGAGGTTTTCCTGTCGTTGAGGAGTGGCACGCCCTTCCGAAGCCCCCAAAGCGCGATCGCTGTTCGGGGTGGTGAGGCACGCCTCTCGTTCTATGGTAAAGGCTTGTGCGGCAGATGAGCGGTGGCTGAGTCGTCTTGTTTTCGGGGTGGTGGAACAGAGTCCAGTCCGCCCCGGCAGAATGGATGGCAACGCATCAGCCGCCAGATCGCAAGCCCGCTCCCTCGAAATGGCCCATGAGTCGCGATCGCGATCTCTGCGTACTCGGAGCATGACGGCACAAAGCGGCATCCTCCGCCGCCGAGCGAATGCAATGCAGGCGACATCCAGCGGCGATAAAACGCGAGTAAGGCCAGAAGAATGCGAGTCATCGGGTGAGCTCTGCCTTGCCGAGCGGGGAAGCTTCTGTTGTGCTGGCACGTGCGCGTTCGGCATTGGCCTGCTGAAGAATACGTAAAACCTCAGCTTCCAGTTTCGTGAAATCCATCGTCAGCACGATTCGCTGGGGATGAAGAATCAGGTCACAGCCCTTCGGAAGCAGATCGATGTGCTTGCGCAGTATCTCGCGCATCCGACGCTTGATCCTGTTGCGCTCATGGGACTTGCCCAACACTTTTCCGGCAGTAAGCCCCACGCGCGACGGAGACACTTCCGCCTGCAGAGCTAGGAACCAGCTCATCGAAGCGGATCGGCGTTTGCGGCTGGCTTCATAGACGCGCTGATAGTCGGCATGTTTGCGAAGGCGGTGGGCTGCAAATGACGCACACCCGCTCTCCCGCACGGCAGAAGTTGCGATGCGCGAATCAGCCTTGGTCGGTGCGTTCATGGCAAAGCGGGAAGGATTCCGGCCGGAAGGATCGTGCTGTTTCTAACTGCTCCAGCCGAAACAAAACGGCGGGAAAACTTAGTCGCGATATCCGGCGCTGACAGAGACGCGCTTGCGTCCAGTCGCGCGACGGCGGCTCAGCACGGCTGCCCCTGATTTTGTCTTCATCCGCGAACGGAACCCGTGTGTCTTTGAGCGGCTACGCCGGTTGGGTTGAAATGTGCGCTTGGGCATTGAAATGCGCTCCTGTTTCCTGTCTGAAATCCTGGCCTTGACGGCAAGTATTAAGTATATCGGAGGTTGCGGTTTGAATCCAGTCGGACCCCGTTCCGCCTTGGACTCGCTCGTAATCACGCGTTTCGTCCCTGCAATTTTCAAAGTTGCAGCGCGGAGAGCGGTGGGGACTACTCGCATAATCGAAAAGATTGCGATGAACACGAGATCAATCTTCGGCATCCAAGTTTCAAGTTCGAAGACAGGAAATCAGTGAGCGGAATTTCATTTCAGTGCGAGAAATCTCACTCGTGTGTGACGTGTTTCACCGTGCTTGGTGCAAGTCGCAACGCACTCCGAAAACTTATGTGAAAGAGTGATTGCAAGACACCTCAGATGTGCTACCATCGGGACCGTTCAAGAAAGTTTCCGAGCGTCCCACGGAGTGAATTTCAACCCGTGTCTCGCAGTGTTCCTGGCGAGACAGATCAACGGTCATCAGGCAATTCTCAGCAAGTAAATTGCGGCATGGATTCACAGCCATCCGCAGCGTGAGCCATTGCCTCAACCGCGCAGTTGAAACTCACACGGCAGTAGACAGGTGGCGCCGATAAGGATCCGCTCGATGTCATTCGCTATTTCGCCGGCTTCGGCTCTCAATCCATGGCTGCAGATTCTCGCGGCACTCGAGAAGAAGGTGATTCGCCAGTCCTTCGAGACTTGGTTGAAGCCGACTCGTTTCAGCCATGCCAATGGACGCATACTTTTTGTCCGCGTCCCTTCCAAAGAATTCCAGCATATCGGCGATAAATACAGTGACCTGATTCAGGAAGCTATCGACTCGCAGGCACTCGAGTTCGACGACGTGCAGTTCGTCACTGCCGAAGAAGATCCCACCGCTCCGCCTGCACGCAAGGACGGCGGATTCGGTCCGCTGCCGGCACATTCACCCATTGCGCCTTCGTCTCGCTCGCCGGAGCAGACACGCTTCGACTGGTCGACCGCCGCGCAGCTCAATCCGCGCTACACTTTCGACGCCTTTGTCATTGGCAACGGCAATCAGTTTGCTCGTGCCGCTTCGCTCGCCGTTGCTGAGCGCCCCTCGCGCGCCTACAATCCGCTCTTCCTCTACGGTGGTGTGGGAATGGGCAAGACGCACCTGATGCACGCGATCGGCCACGAGGTAAAACGCAGGCAGCCCACGTCGAGCATCTGCTACGTCTCGGCCGAGAAGTTCACGAACGAGATGATCACCTCTCTGCGCAACGATCGCATGACCAGTTTTCGCGATCGCTTCCGCACCGTCGACGTGCTGCTCATAGACGACATCCAGTTCATCGCGCAGAAGGAACGGACGCAGGAAGAGTTCTTCCATACGTTCAATGCGCTGCACGAAAGCATGAAACAGATCGTGATCGCTTCGGACCGTCCGCCGAAGGAGTTGGCTGAGATTGAAGATCGCCTTCGCTCGCGTTTCGAGTGGGGATTGATCGCAGACATCCAGCCGCCCGATCTCGAAACCAAGGTTGCGATCCTGCAGAAGAAAGCAGAGAGCGAACAGGTCCAGCTTCCGACCGACGTTGCACTCTTCATCGCGTCGAATGTCCGCACCAACGTTCGCGAACTTGAAGGCGCTATGACCCGCCTCGTCGCATGGTGCAATCTGAATCACACCGAGATCACGCTCGCGACCACGCAGCAGTGCCTGAAGCAATACATCGACATGCAGGTGCGCAAAATCACGATCGAGTCGATCCAGCGCGCGGTGGCCGAGCAGTTCGGCATGAAGGTCGCCGACCTCAAGCAGAAGAACAACTCGCGCAATGTGGTGGTTCCGCGCCAGATCGCGATGTATCTAGCCAAGCAGATGACCGAAGCGAGTCTCCCCGAAATCGGCCGCCAGTTCGGCAACAAGCACCACACTACCGTGATGCACTCCATCGGCAAGATCGACGAGCAGCGCCGTACCGACAAAGACCTGCACCGGACGCTGAATAAGCTGCAGGAAATGCTGAACGGGTAGAGAAGCTAGGGATCAGTGGTCAGGGGTCAGTGATCAGAGAGGCCGCGCGGTGCGCGGCCTTTGTCCTTACACGCCGTGCGCCTGAGCCGTCTAATTATTCAGGGAGCGTGGTGAATGATCGCAACCGATCTTTGGCGACAAACGCGACCTAGACTGCTTTGGGTTACCTCGCTTGGATCCTCGCTAGTAATGGGGGTGCTTCTCGGTTGGTTTCTCAACTATGCCTCGGCGGTTGATCATCCCGTCTCACAAACACCAATCCCTGTTGACTTTTGCTTCTGGGCGTCACATCCGGAGCTCTTTCACGGTCAGCCCGTCCTAACGGAGGCCAAGTACATTCAGTTAGTGGAAACTGGGGCAATCGAGAGAGACGAGTGCCAGAATCTGGATATCTCGAATTATTGGTCACAAACGAACGATCCTGTCCGTGACGCGTGGGAAAAGGACCTGTACAGCAATTTCTTTACCGCACAATTTGATCTGTCATTCATCGGGACGATTCCGGCGCATCCGAGATATTTCTATTGGCTCGCCGATGCACGGGATCTTTGGCGACCTTCGCACAAGATCACGGCATTCAGGGTAGACAAGTTGACGAGCTTCAGGCGTCTCAGATGATTCAGGCTCGATCACCGTTCTAGGCGAACTCCGTCAGGCTCAGCACATTCCCGTCCGGATCTTTGAACCAGGCAATCCTTGCTCCTCCGGGCGCGCTCCAGATGCCGCGTGGATCGGCATCGTTCATTCCCGTGAAGCGAAGGAACTTCACACCCGCCGCAACCAGCCTGTCTACCGTCGCCTCAATGTCCACGACGCGCCAGCCGAGAATCGTGAACTGTTGCGGTTTGAACTCGTGCACGGTTGTCACGCGCAACATGATCCCATTCGCGTCGAAGACCAGCGCGAACGGCTTCTCGTCCGCAACCAGATGCAGACCCAGAACACCTTCATAGAACGCACGCGCTTTTGCGGGATCAGTGGTGGGAGCGAAGGCCATCACCTGGCTCCCACCGAGAATGGATTCTGGTGCCATCACTGCCTCCGCCCGCATTCTTCCTGCGTGATCGCTGCGGTGGCAAGTGAATTGTTTTGAATCAACCTCTTGTGTCTATGCGCCCTGGACGACCAGATCCTGCGACAGCTTAAAATGAACGACGGATTCAGCCGGAATCTCGAGGTCCTTGTTTCCGGTCATGGCTGCACCCGCTGTGCCCGCACCGCCGCCAGCGAGCCCGCCGATCAGCATGCCTTTGCCGCCGCCGGCCAGGCCGCCGATTAACATGCCGAGTCCCGCGCCGCCGCCAATCATCGCAGCCGAGCGCTTGCCTTTGCCCTTCTTGCTCCGCGTCAGATCAGCCGTTCTCAGTTGATATTCCGTTCCGCTCAGCGTCATCGTGGTGAGCCGCAGTTCCAATGTCGAGGCGCCCTTGATCCGTCCACGCGAGTGGGATGCGTCGATCACGCCGCTCACTCGGGTCCCCTTAGGAACAACAGCAACGCCGTTCGGATCCATCACTGGACTGACAACCTCGCCCGTAAACGTATCGCCTGCGCGATTCGACTTCACGCTGATGTGCTGATCGACCCGCACCGCCAGGTTCGTCCCTGCCTGAATCGTGACTTTGACCGGACCCGACGGCGAAGCTGTCCCCGAGTCGCCTGCCTGGTCCGGATCGCCGCCCAGGGAAATCACTTTGGGATCCTGCGCCGCAGGAACCGGGCCTCCCGGAGGCGGAGGCGTGCTCGTTGTCGCGATGGCGCCTGCAGCCTGGCCCTTTGCCGGCGGCTGTACCACGGTTGTCGTCGTGGTCCCGGTCTTATCTACCGCGACGATCTGCTGCGGCTGACCGGTAGAGGCCGCCTGTTGCCTGGCCTGGTCGATTGCCTTGTCCATCTTCGATTGGCATGCAGTGAGCATGAACGCAAAAGCCAACGCCAGCATCGGTGTGCGGCCTCCGCGCAAAAATTCGTGAGAGAGCATAGGTGTCCTCTTTTCAGTTGGTCTGGTGCGAAGCCAAGGCAATCAGCAAAAGGGCAAGTTGTAATTTAGGAAACTATTTACCCTAAGTTGAAAGCAGGCGAGGCCAGCCCGCAAGAGTACGGAAGGGATGTTGCATTATCGGGGACAGTAAGTGGCATTTAGAGGCAAACATGCCTGATATGGCGCAAACGCACCCACGCCGCGCAACAATTAGCGGTCTTAAACAATGTTTCAGATCTGGAGTGAAGGTGCGGCTATCGTCGGCCGAATCCGCGCGGACGTGTCGGCGGCGTCACCGGCAAGTGAGTCTTACCCTCGGGATAGACGACGAGAAACCGGTCCTGTCCTTCGCCGGAACTCGCGGTCTCTACGCCCTGCAGGTCCTTGAATGCCATGTGCAGTAGACGCCGCTCACGGCTGTTCTGCGGCGGAAACGCATAAGGCACACCTGATTTGATGACTTTTTCCGCGGCCATTTCTGCCGACATCCGCAATTCCTGAGCGCGAAGTGCCTTGAAGTTGCCCGCATCGAAACTGATCAGGTCGTGCTCACGCGACTCGAGGCGCAGCATCTGGGCTGCGATGGTCTCCAGGGCTCTGAGCAGCTCTCCGTTGTGTTGGGTCAGGAGTTGTGTGTCCGGTCCCCCCAGCTCTATGTAGATCAAACGCGCCTCAAGTCCCTGAGGGTCGCGCGCGCCGTCGCCCGCCGTGATGCGATACTTCAGCCGCATCCCGCCGAGCTTGTTGAGGGAAGCTAGGAAATTCGCTATTTTCTGGGCAGCCTGCTGGAGGTCATCAATAGGCATAACGGAACAGTATCGCAGAGAGGGGTGGGTTCGTGCTTCCACCGGGCACGACTAATTAGAGTTCATTTTTCCCGCACCAAGGGCGTCAGATACTCGGGTCCGATGGAGTTAGTCACGGACTCAGCAACGATACGGTCGATCTCGGTCATTGCATCCGCATCAAGCTTCCATCCCATCACCCCCGCGATGGAATCCAGCTGATCAGGCCGCCTGGCTCCCCACAGCGCGACCGAAACTCCCGGACGGTCCAGAACCCAACGGGCAGCCAGTTCGATAGTCGACTTTCCGAAACGCTTCCGCGCGAATTCAGTCACCCTTTCGACCGCCGTCATGTACTGGCTGAATCGCGGCTCCTGAAATTTGGGGTCAACTGCGCGGATATCGCTGTCGCCGAATTTCATGCCTCGATGGACACGGCCGCCAAGCAGGCTGCGGCACAGCGAGCTGTACGTCAGCACAGCAACATTGTTTTTTGCGCACCATGGCAGGGTCTCCGCGTCGATCTCGCGCTCGAAGATGTTGTAGGGAGGCTGGTCAGAGGCGAGCGGCACAACGCTGCGGAATGCTTCCATCTGAGTAACGTTGAAGTTGCTCACTCCCAGCGCCCGCACCTTTCCTGCCTCGACGAACTCCGCCAGCACGGCTGCAACTTCCTCCACCGGTATCAGGGTGTCCGGCCAGTGGACCTGATAGAGGTCGATGTAGGTGGTTCCGAGCCTTCGCAGGCTGTCTTCCAGCTCGCGCCGAAGACGGTCCGGCGTTGAATTTGCGAATACGCCCCGACTGTTCCAATCGAGCCCGGCCTTCGTAGCGATGTAGAAGGCCTCTCGCCGGCCGTGCTGCTGCATTGCCTTGCCAATCAGCTCTTCCGCCCGTCCGCGTCCGTAGATCGGCGCAGTATCGATCAAGTTGATGCCACGCTCGACCGCATTGAGAATCGTCGCGATCGCAACATCCTCCGGCACCGACCCCCATTCCGTTCCTCCGATGGCCCATGTTCCCAGGCCCACTCTCGAGACTTCCACACCCGCAATTTTTGTCGTTTCCATGCAGAAACATCTTAAGCGCATCACTCGTCCGGCGTTCACTTTGAACCGGCAGGTAACATCTAAGCCTCAGGAGAAATTAAGCTTCCAACGCTATGCTGTTTTTCGTGAATGAGCGACCGACATCGCCGGCGCTAACGCGCTGCATCAGCTTGATCTGCCTTGCTGGGACCCTCGTTTCAGGCTGGGCCGCTCTCGCGCAGACGAGCGTCCAGGCGGATCAGCCGGCCCCAGCCGCAACCCCGGTCGTCATCTCCTTGCAGGACGCGATCAAACGCGCCCAAGCCAGTGAACCGAACTATGCCAACTCTGTCGCTAACGCGCAAGTTGCTGGCCTGGACAAATCCATCGCCCGCGCCGGGTTGCTGCCCAGAGCCCGTTTCAATGGTCAGGGCCTTTATGTTCAACCGAACGGTCTTCGCGAGGTTGGCGGCGAGGGTGTCGTCAACACCAATCCGAAGTTTGTGTCCGCCGATGCACGGCCGCGCGAATACATTGCGCAAGGCATCGTCGAAGAGACAGTAAGCCTTGGAGGAATTGCCGCAGTCCGCAGGGCGAATGCTGCGGATGCGGTCGCAAAAGCAGAACTCGAGATCGCGCGGCGTGGCCTGGTCGAAGCTGTCACTGGTTTGTACTACGGGGTCATTTCGGCAGATCACAAGCTTTCGATCGCGCAGCAGGCAGCGCAGGAAGCCGCGGACTTTAACAAGCTGACTGGACAACGAGAGCACGCTCGCGAAGCCGCGCATGCCGACACCATCAAAGCTCAGTTGCAGCAGCAGCAGCGCGATCGCGAACTGTCTGACGCGAAGTTGAATGCGGACAAAGCCCGACTTGAACTTGGTGTTCTGCTGTTCTCAGATCCCCGGACGCCTTTCACCCTCGCAGTCACCGCGGCTCCAGTCGCGTTCGCGACGCGCGAAGACTTCAATCAGCTTGCCTCGAAGAACAATGTCGAGCTGAAGAGCGCACTGGCAACGCTCAATGCCAGTAGCGCCGATGTGCTGACGGCTCAGGCCGCATATCTACCCAGCATCGGTCTGAACTACACATATGGGATCGACGCCAATGAATTTGCTACCCGCGGCCCTCTCACGCCGGACGGAATTCGCACTCACAACCTGGGATATTCCGCAGCCGTTACCGTGAATCTGCCCGTGTGGGACTGGCTTGCCACGGAGCACAAGGTCAAGCAAAGCGAGATCAAACGAGATGCAGCGAAGACTGCGCTTTCAGCAACGCAGCGCCGCACCATCGCAATGCTTGATGAGTCCTATGCTGAAGCTCAGGGGGCGCGCGCACAGCTCGCGTCGCTGGATGACAGCGTCGCCACAGCCGCGGAGAGTCTTCGCCTCACAAAACTTCGCTATACCGGTGGTGAAGCTACTGTTCTCGAGGTGGTCGATGCGCAAACGGCGTACATCACAGCGCAGAACGCGCGCGAAGATGGCCGAGTCCGATTCGAGACAGCGCTGGCTCAGCTGCAAACACTGACAGGAACGATTTGAACCGATGAACGAGACCGCCTTGAGCCGTCGCCTGATCACTTGTCGCCTGCTAGCCCTTGGGCTCATTCCCGCGCTCGCCCTTTCTGGGTGCAAGAAGGAAGAAGCGCCTGCACCCGAAGTCACGGTACAGGCTGAACACCCTGAGCAGGGTTCGATGTCAGAGCACATTACGGCGGACGCAATTCTGGCGCCGCTTGCGCAGGCGGCCATCCAGCCAAAGATCAGCGCACCGGTCAAGAAGTTCTACGTTCAGCGCGGAGCAAAGGTGAAGCAGGGTCAGCTGCTTGCTGTTCTAGAGAACGGGGACTTGATCGGAGGCGCGCAGGACAACAAAGGTGCTTATGAAGCCGCGCAGGCAGCGTATGCAACTGCCACAAAGGCGCAGGTTCCCGAGGATGTGCAGAAGGCGGAAACAGACTTCGCGCAGGCAAAGGCCAATCTCGATCTGAACACCAGCATCGTCAACAATCGCAAACAGCTTTTCGCGGAAGGCGCCATTCCTGGCCGCGATCTTGATACGGCGCAGGCTGCATTGGTGCAGGCGCAGGCGGCATACGATACCGCGGCGAAGCATCTTGAATCGATGCAGAAGGTGAACCGAGAAGCCGAACTCAAGACCGCCCAGGGCCAGCTCACATCCGCCGAGGGAAAATACAAAGCGGCAGCCGCCCAGGTGAGCTTTACGGAAATTCGAAGCCCCATCAACGGCGTGGTGACAGACCGGCCCCTCTATGCCGGTGAGACTCCAGCCGGAGGTGCGGCGCTGATTACGGTGATGGACACCTCGTCACTTCTGGCAAAGGCACACATCGCGCAAAGCCTGGCGCAGCAGATGAAAATCGGCGATGAGGCCGAAATTTCGGTGCCGGGAATCATCGACCCTGTTCCGGCCAAGGTTGCGCTGATCAGTCCTGCACTCGACTCCGGCAGCACGACCATTGAGATCTGGCTCAAAGCCGACAACAAGAAAGGCGCACTCAAAGTCGGCACGCCCGTGAAGGTCTCCGTCACGGGCCATACTGTCGAAAATGCTTTGAAAGTTCCGGTTTCCTCCATCTTGACTGGCGAGGATGGATCGAAATCCGTCATGGTCGTCGGGTCCGATAACACCGCGCAGAAGAAAGCTGTTCAGACTGGCATCCAGGACGGCGATGACATTCAGATCAAGCAAGGCCTCATCGCCAGCGATACGGTCATCACGACAGGTGCGTATGGACTCGACAAGGGCACCAAGGTGAAGATCGGCAAGCCCGACGAAGACGAAGATAAGCCCGCAGGCGACAAGGGAGGCGACAAGGACTGATGTCGACCGCTGCCCAGGCGCCGGTTGCGCGCGACGAGTCCTTCTGGCTGACGCGATTCACGCGACCCATCTTCTTCTTCGCGGCCGTGCTTACGGTTGCGGGTATCTACGCGGCGCTGCAGGTGCCGATCTCTGTATTCCCGGAAACCAATTTTCCCCGCGTGGTTATCGGCATCGACAACGGAGTGATGCCTGTCGAGCAGATGGAAGTCACCATCACACGACCCATCGAGAATGCGGTCAACTCTGTACCCGGACTTGCGACGGTCCGCTCCACCACGAGCCGCGGATCAGCCGAAGTGAGCCTCTTCTTCGACTGGAACGTGGACATGTACCGCGAACTGCAGCTCACCGATGCTGCACTGAGCAAGGTAGGGAAGGACCTGCCAGCCACGGCACGCATCACCACGAATCGCCTGACCTTCGCGACCTTCCCGATTCTCGGCTACAGTCTTACATCGGAAACGGTACCACAGACGAAGCTCTGGGAGATTGCAACGTACGAACTCAGACTTCCGTTGAACCGCGTGGAAGGTGTGAGCACGGTCATCGTGCAGGGAGGCCAGACGCCTGAGTATGGTGTCACTCCGAATCTGCCTCTGCTGGCCGCGAACGGCGTTACTGTCACGGATCTCGTAAACGCGATCCAGGCTTCGAACATCATCGATTCGCCGGGGCTGTACGAAGCGAATCATCAGCTCATACTGGGGCTGGTTGGCGCGCAGGTGCACGATGCTGAACAGCTGCGCCAACTCGTCGTCAAGACAACGCCATCCGGAGCGCCGGTGCGCGTGGCGGATGTCGCCACCGTCGATCTGTCGACGCTACCCGTTTATACAACTGTCACAGCCAACGGAAAGAACGCAGTTCTCATCAACATCGCGCGCCAGCCAGCCTCGAACACGGTCGCCGTAGCGGATGCAGTCAGCGCGGAAATTGCCCAGCTCCGGCGGAAGTTGCCTGCGGGCGTAAAGCTCGAACCGTTCTACGATCAGTCGCAACTGGTGCGGGACAGCATCGCCAGCGTCCGCGACGCAATCTTTATTGGATTGGTGCTTGCATGCATCATTCTGTTTCTATTCCTGCGTGATTGGTCGTCGTCGCTCGTGGCAGGACTTGTCATTCCGGTGACGGTTGCTGTGACTATCCTCGTCTTGTGGGTAATCGGACAGAGCTTCAATCTGATGACGCTCGGCGGCCTGGCTGCCGCCATTGGGCTCGTCATCGACGACGCGATTGTCGTTGTCGAAAACATCGTAATGCATCGCGACAATGGCGAGCCGCGCGCGAGTGCCGTGCGAAAGGCGTTGAACGAGATCACTGTCCCGCTGATCGGCTCGACCATCACACCAGTAGTCGTATTTCTGCCGCTGATTTCGATGGCAGGCGTAACGGGCTCATTCTTCCGCGCTCTTGCTGTAACGATGACGGCGGCTCTCTTAACTTCGCTGGTCCTGGCACTGACCTGGACGCCCGGACTCAGCCTTGTAATCCTTCGAGATAACCGCGCTGAGAACCCGAAACATGAAGATCATGCGGCAGGCCGCCTTCTCTCCGGCGCATTGCGCGTGCATCACCGCGTCCTCGATTGGGGGTTGGCCAAGCCTCTAATGTTGGGCGGAGCCTGCGTGCTCCTCGCAGTCGCCACATGGGCCGGCTATCGGTTTTTTCTTGGAACTGATCAGTTGCCGGAGATGGATGAAGGCGGGTTCATCCTCGACTATATCATGCCGGCGGGCAGTTCGCTCACAGAAACCAATCGCGTGCTTGACCACGTCGAGCGAATCCTCCACAAGCAACCCGAGGTAGAAAGCACCTCGCGCCGCACCGGATTGCAGATGGGACTAGCCGCGGTGACTGAGGCCAACACCGGGGACTTCACCGTCAAGCTGAAAGCTAAACGCAGCCGCGGCATTAAGGACGTCATCGATTCCGTGCGGCAGGAGATCAAGAGAACCGAACCGGAGCTCGACGTTGAGTTTCCTCAGGTGCTGCAGGACATGATCAATGACCTGTCGAACGCGCCGGAGCCAATTCAAATCAAGATCTTTGCCGAAGATGAGGCTCTTCTCTCGGAGTTGGGGCCGCGAGTCGGAGATTCAGTTGCTCAAATTCCCGGCGTAGTTGACGTTGAGAACGGTATCGAGAACACGATTAGCGGTCCTGCAACCAGCTTCGAGGTCAATTCGACAGTCGCCGCGCGTCTCGGCTTTACACCCACAGAAGTTGCCGAAGATGCGACGTCGATTCTTGATGGACTACCGACCAATGATCCGCTGATCGCCAATGGCCGTCCCTACACCATTCGCGTTCGCCTCAGTGATGACCACCGCAAATCGCTCGACGCCATTCAGAACACGGTATTTAACAGCGCCTCCGGCCATACGGCCACGCTCGGATCCCTTGCGAACATCCAGCAGATTCCTCCGCAAAATGAAATTCGTCGTGAGAATCTTCAGCGAATGGTTGTGGTGACGGGCAGTCTGAAGGGCACAGACCTTGGTACAGCGATTGGCAAGGTTCGCCAGACAGTCGAAGGTCTGCACCTTCCGTCTGCTGTGCATGTAACTTATGGCGGCACTTACGAGGAGCAGCAGAAATCCTTTCATGATTTATTTAGAGCGCTAGTGCTGGCATTGGCACTAGTCTTCGGAGTTTTGCTAATCGAATTCCGCAACTTCCCTGCCCCGATTGCGATTCTGACCTCGTCGGTGCTTTCGATCTCCGGTGTGATTCTCGCGCTGCTCATCACTCACACCACCTTCAACGTCGCCTCATTCATGGGACTGATCATGGTTATCGGGATCGTCGCCAAGAACGGAATACTACTGCTCGATGCAGACGAGAAGTTCCGTGCAGAGGGTGTCTCGGCTTCCGAAGCGATGATTCATGCGGCCCAACGGCGACTGCGGCCCATCGTCATGACCGCGATCGCGGCCATCTGCGGGATGCTGCCTCTGGCGTTTGCCATCGGCGCCGGATCGCAGATGCTTCAGCCGCTGGCCATCGCAGTTATTGGCGGATTGACGATCTCGATGGTGCTGAGCCTTGTCATCACTCCGGTGGTCTACTTTCTGCTGACGAGGAACCGGACGGTTGAAACCGTATCCTGATCGGAGTGGTCTGAGAACTCCAGGATCAGCGCGCTCAGATGGCACAATTAACTTATGCTTACCGAGCCTGTGAAGCTCACCATCGCCGAAGCCCGTGTACTTGGGTCTCTTATCGAGAAAGAAATCACCACACCTGACTATTACCCACTCTCCATGAACGCGCTGATGAACGCCTGCAACCAGCGCTCAAACCGCGAACCAATCATGGATCTAGATGAAGATGAACTCCGCCAGGCGTTGCACGGCCTTGAGGCAAAGCAGATCGCCGGCCGCGCACGTTCTGCGGATGGCCGCGTCACCAAGTACGAGCACTGGCTAGGAGAGGCATTCAATTTCAGCCGGGCTGAGACGGCGTTGATTTGCGTATTGCTGCTGCGCGGGCCGCAGACTCCCGGCGAGCTTCGCGGCCGCACCGAGCGCCTGCACCAGTTCACCGAAATCGGCGACGTGACTGCCGGACTGCAGAAGCTCATGGAGCGGGAACCTTCACTCGCTGCCCTGCTTCCACGGCAGCCAGGAGCTCGCGAATCACGATATGCGCACCTTCTGTGCGGCCCGGTGGAATCCGCGACCACGGATGCAGTCGACTCGATCGCAGCAGAGCCGTCGCAGTCAGTTTCTCAGCACGAAGAGCGGATTGCGCAGCTTGAATCTACGATCGCGGAGCTGCGAGGAGAAGTCACAGCCCTGCGCGAGAAAGTCGACAGCTTGTTTGGATGATGGGAAGGCTTGCGAGCTGACTAGATCAGCTCGTACCCCGCGAACCAGTATCCAAGTTCGAATTTGGCCGTATCTTCGGCGTCAGAACCGTGGATCGCATTTTCGCCGATCGACTTTGCATACTTCTTACGAATCGTGCCCTCTTCCGCGTTTGCTGGATTGGTTGCGCCCATCAGCTTGCGCAGGTCGGCGATAGCGTTGTCCTTCTCCAGAACCATCAGGAAAATCGGACCTGACGACATAAAGCTGCACAGCTCTCCGAAGAACGGCCGTTCCTTGTGCACGTAGTAAAAGCCCTGCGCCTGCGCATTCGAGATAGACTGCTTGCGAATCGTGACAATCTTGAAGCCGGCCTTCTCAATATCGGCGAGAATTGCCGCCGCGTGTCCGTCTCTCACCGCGTCCGGCTTGATGATGCTGAAAGTGCGTTGCGCCACTCAATAGCTCCTCAATAGTGATCTAATCCCATCCATCATTGTACTTGTCACTTCCAGCGGCAGGCCCTCGGCTCGGTCTGCTAGAGTTTCGCCATGCATCGGTCTTCTACAACACTCCCCTATTTTGGCCTTGCGTTTTTTGTTCTACTTGCCGCGAAACCCGTTCCTGGCCAGGCGCACACCGAAACAGCGCAGACAGCGCACGAGCTTCGGGTCTTCGATTCCTCGCTGGTCGACACCTCGGTGAGTCCCTGCGAAAATTTCTACCAATTCAGCTGCAACAATTGGTTCAAGAAAAATCCTCTACCGCCAGACCAGACCTCATACGGGCGATTCACTGAGCTATTCGAGCTGAACCGCCTGCATTTGAAAGAAATCCTCGATGCATCATCGAAGGCGGACCAAAACCGCACAGCTAACGAGCAGAAGATAGGTGACGAATACGCAAGCTGTATGGACACTGCGGCTATCAACAAACTCGGACTGATGCCGATCACACCTGAACTCGACCGGATCAATGCTCTTCGCCGAGCCGACGAGTTGCCTGCGCTACTCGCACATCTGCACGTTCTTGGGGTGAATGCCTTCTTCAATTTCGGCGCGAACCAGGACTTTTCCGACGCCAACCAAGTCATCTCTTTCTACAGTGCGGGCGGTATCGGCCTTCCTGAGCGCGACTACTACTTCCGCACGGATGCCAAGTCGGCCGAGCAACGCAAGCAGTATGTCGAGCACGTGCGCAAGATGTTCGTCCTCGCTGGAGAGAGTGACACGCAAGCTGCCAAAGATGCCGACGATGTTATGGCTATCGAGACTCGTCTTGCAAAAGCATCGCTGACAGTAACCGAACAGCGCGATCCGCAGAATCTGAATCACCCCACAGACGTCGCTGCACTCTCGAAAAATCTCACTCACTTTAAGCTCGCCGACTACGTTGAGGCCGCGCACGCGCCGGTTACCGGAAAGGCCAATGAGAGCGAGCCAAAGTTCATGGCTGAGTTCAACGACCTGGTTGCATCTACGCCGATCGATCAGATCCGCACTTATCTGCACTGGCATCTGTTGCACGCCTTTGCAGGAACAAGCATGCCGGAAGCGTTCGAGACCGAAACCTGGAACTTCTACGCGCACATTCTCAACGGCGCGGAGAAGCAGCAGGAACGCTGGAAGCGATGCACCAGCCGCGTTGACCGGGAGATGGGCGAGGCGCTGGGGCAGGTTTATGTCGCGAAGTATTTCCCGCCGGAGGAGAAGCAACAGGCGCTCGACATGACGCTGGCGATCGAGCAGGCAATGAGCAAAGACATCGATTCGCTCGATTGGATGAGCCCCGCAACCAAAGAACAGGCCAAAGGAAAGCTCAAGACCGTCATGAACAAGATCGGGTACCCGGACAAGTGGCGGGACTACTCGACCCTGAAGATTGTGCGCGGCGACGCGCTGGGCAATCTGGAACGCGTGCGCCAGTTCAACTTCAATCGCGAACTGGCTAAGATCGGCAAGCCTGTCGACAAGGGCGAGTGGATCATATCGCCGCCTACGGTGGACGCCTATTACGAGCCGCAGCAGAACAACGTCAATTTTCCCGCTGGATATTTTCAGCCACCTTTCTTCAGCGGCAAGGAAGACGACGCAGCCAACTACGGCGATATGGGCTCGACCATCGGCCACGAACTCACCCATGGCTTTGACGATGAAGGGCGCCAGTTCGACAAAGACGGCAATCTGAAGGACTGGTGGACCAAAGAAGACGAAGCGAAGTTCACGCAGAAGGCGCAGTGCATGGTGGATCAGTACAACGCGATCGAAGCGGTTCCCGGCGTGCACCTGAACGGCAAACTCACGCTGGGCGAGAATCTGGCTGATCTCGGAGGGTTGTGGCTGGCGTGGCTTGCGTGGCAGGACAAGGCACAGGCTGCCCACGTCGACATGAACGCAAAAACGGATGGTTATACGCCTGAACAGCGTTTCTGGATCGCTTATGCGCAGCAGTGGTGCACGCAGACGCGGCCCGAACAGCTTCGCAGCCAGGCACAAGGCGATCCGCACTCGCCGGATGAGTATCGAAGTAACTCAGTGCTGCAAGATCTGCCTGAGTTTGCGAAGAGCTTCAACTGCAAAGCGGGGGACAAGATGGTGAGTGCGAAGGCTTGTAGAGTTTGGTGAGGGACTGGCCGTCGGGCAGGCGCAGGCTGCTGCGCGTCGGTTAGAGCAGGCCTACTTGATTATTTGGAAGTGAGCACGGCCAAGGCTTGCTCCCAGAGATCCGTCGCAATGCGTGCTGCCGATTCCGTGTGCGCCAGCCGCGCGGCCTGGCCGGCCCACATTTGCATGCGGTCTGCCTTTCCCTCTTTTGCCGCTGCTTCGCGCATGGCGCGAGTCAAGCCGCGCTGCACTGGATAAGGCGCGGGCGCTGGAGCATCGGCAGAAGCCGATGCCTGTACATAGGCGTTCGCAATTCCGCGACCGGGGCGACCTGTGAATGCGCTGGTGATGATTGTTTCATCGGCTTCTGTTTTGCCGATCGCATCGGCCCATGCTGGATTAATCTTCGACTCGGGACAGCGCAGAAACGCAGTACCGATCATTACAGCGCTCGCGCCGAGAATCAGGGCCGCTGCCACGCCACGAGCATCGGCAATTCCGCCGGCGGCGATTACGGGAACCGAAACTGTATCGGCCACCTGCGGCAACAGGGCGAACAAACCCACCATGCGACGCTCGGCTTCTCTTGTGTCGAACGCTCCGCGATGACCGCCGGCCTCCGCCCCCTGCGCGATGATGGCGTCGGCTCCAGCGGCTTCTGCTGCCCTGGCTTCGCTGACGGTCGTGGCTGTTGCGAACCACAAAATGCCGCGAGACTTCATCTCTTGCACGAATGGTGGCGCATAGAGCCCCATGATCGACGAGATTGCCTTCGGGCGCGCCTCAAGGATGGCAGTGCACTGCGCGTCGAAGTCTGGCAACACTCCTTCCGCCGCGCTTTCCGGAACTTCCGGCCCCCATTTTCCGAGATATTCACGCTGGCGTCGCTCGAGTCCAACATCGCGCTTCGGCGGAGGGCCGGGAATCCACAAATTGATTTGAAATTGACCATTGCTCTGGGTGCGAAAATCCACGCACCACGAGGCGATCTCTTCGGGCTTCATCAGCAGCGCGCCGCACGCGCCCATTCCGCCTGCATTCGCAACCGCCGTCGACAGGGATACAGGGCTCGCTCCCGCCATTGGGGCAAGCAGAATGGGCAGCCTGATACCAATCCGAGCAGCGAACTCCTCCGCCCGCGCCACTGCATCCACCATCTTCATCATGTCGATTTCTCCCCACCGGATTCGACTTACGTCTATCAAGAAGCAAAGCCCACCGCGAGGTGGGCTCTGCTAACGGCTGAAGACTGAGAGCTAGGCTTTTCCGATCACCTTCGCCAGCGTCTCGCCTATCTCAGCAGGCGACACCACAACGTGAATGCCGGCATCGCGCATCGCTTTCATCTTGCCTGCGGCGGTGCCCTCTCCGCCCGAGATGATCGCCCCAGCATGGCCCATTCGCCGTCCCGGAGGTGCTGTCTGTCCGGCGATGAATCCGACGACCGGCTTCTTCACATTCTGCTTGACGAACGCGGCAGCAGCCTCTTCATTGGTACCGCCAATCTCGCCAATCATGATGATCGCTTCCGTCTCCGGATCGTCATTCAGCAGCCTGAGAGCATCGATATGCGTGGTGCCAATGATGGGATCGCCTCCGATGCCGATCGCGGTTGACTGTCCGATGCCGCGCTGGGTGAGCTGGTGTACGGCTTCGTAAGTGAGTGTGCCGGAACGCGAGACGATGCCCACGTTGCCTTCTTTATGAATGCGTCCCGGCATGATGCCGATCTTCGCCTTGCCGGGAGAAATCACTCCGGGGCAGTTCGGCCCGATCAGCCGCGACTTCGACCACTTCAGCTTCGCCCACACCTTAACCATGTCGAGCGTCGGGATGCCCTCGGTAATGCAGACGATCAGTGGGATACCCGCGTCTTCCGCCTCAAGGATCGCATCAGCGGCGAACGGCGGAGGAACGAAGATCATCGTCGCATTCGCGCCCGTCTGCTTCACCGCATCGGAAACCGTGTTGAAAACCGGCCAGCCTTCATGCGTGGTTCCGCCCTTGCCCGGAGTCACACCGCCCACAACCTTGGTGCCGTACTCCGCGCATCCGAGCGCGTGGAACGTGCCTTCCTTACCAGTGATGCCCTGCACGATGAGCCGCGTATCATTTCCGACTAAAACCGACATTTATTTAGCTCCCTCCGCGGCAGCCACCACGAGTTCAGCAGCCTCCTTCATTGTTGCTCCAACCTCGAAGTTGAGGCCTGAATCCTTGAGGATCTTGCGACCCTCCTCGACGTTTGTGCCTTCGAGCCGAAGCACGATCGGCACCTTCACGTTCAGCTTCTTAGCTGCTGCGACAACGCCCGTCGCCAGACGGTCGACACGCAGAATGCCGCCAAAGATATTGATGAAGATCGCCTTCACGTTCGCATCGGACAGCAGAATCTCGAAAGCGTGCTCGATCTGTTCCTGTGTCGCACCGCCGCCTACGTCCAGGAAGTTCGCAGGAGAGCCGCCAGCGTACTGGATGATGTCCATCGTCGCCATGGCCAAACCAGCGCCGTTGACCATGCAGGCGATCGTACCGTCAAGCTTGATGTAGTTGAGCGCGTACTTGCTTGCTTCCACTTCCAACGGATCTTCTTCCGCAACGTCGCGCAGAGCTTTGATATCGGGATGCCGGAAGAGGGCGTTGTCGTCGAAGGTGATCTTCGCGTCAAGAGCAAAGAGCTTGTCATCCTTCGTCGTGATGAAGGGATTGATCTCGACCAGCGAGGCATCGGTATCAATGAACGCTTTGTACAAGCTCTGAAGAAACGCAACCGCCTGGTTGATTTGCGTGGGCTTCAGTCCCAGCGCGAATGCCAGCTTGCGAGCCTGCCATGCGCCGAATCCGACTGCGGGATCGATTGTTTCTTTGAAGATGGCTTCGGGAGTTTTCGCGGCGACTTCTTCGATCTCCATGCCGCCGGCCTGCGAGGCCATGTACACCAGCTTTCCGGTCGCGCGATCAAGGACGATGCCCAGATACAGTTCGCGATCGATCGCGGCTGTCTCTTCGATCAACAGGCGCTGGACCTTCTGCCCCTGAGGGCCGGTCTGGTGTGTCACCAGCTGCATGCCGAGGATGTTCTTCACATGCTCTTCAGCTTCTTCGCGGCTGCGCGCCACTTTTACGCCGCCGCCCTTGCCGCGTCCGCCGGCGTGAATCTGCGCCTTCACCACTACGCCGCTCGCGCCTTCAGCGAAAAGTTTTCGCGCCTCTGCGGCGGCTTCTTCAGGCGTGTTGGCCATTTCGCCCTTGGGCACGGCCACGCCATACTTCGACAGGATCTCTTTTGCCTGATACTCGTGAATTTTCATGTGTGTTGGGACCGCCCGGTCTGCTGATTCTTCAGGGAATTCGTTCTGGTAAGCGACAAGCTGCGTCAGCACGATCGTGCCAGCGGTAAGAAAATACTATCTTGCTGCACGATGGGGTCGCAAACGGCTTTGCCCCTCCGATGCGCTATCTGGGATTACGCTTGGCGAGCCAGGCGGCCCATAGAATGCCAAACGACAAAATTGTCAGCATGGGCCAAGCCAGAATGAACGATCCGTGTGCCAACCCCCAGGTGTGAAAAAGCGGCCAGTTCATCGCGTCGAACAACATGGACAGGGGAATCATCAGAAGGAAACCAAGAACTATCGACGTCAGACATCCCAAAGCAATCTTCATCAAGTGGACTCCTTCAACGGTTTGGGAAGTCTAATGCGCTTGAATCACTGCTTCACCAGCTTCCATCCAGCAAACTGCTTCACAGTCGCGCAGCTCGGGCTCCCATCTTTCGCCGTCCCAGGAACGTGCGTCTCGAAAGCATGAGAGTCGCGAGCTACCCGATCGATCATCGTCTTCGTAATCCCACTCAGTGGAACTTTGAGCCGCCGGCTCCACTCCGTTCCGGTCTGCCCTGCAAAGGTTCCAATGCCGATGTAGACGAAGCGCGCTTCCGGAGTTCCCTGCACAAAGGGGCCAAGCAGATTCGGCGCCTCGCCTTTCCCTTCGCTAATCGCCCGCGCTGTGAACTCGAAGCGCAGATCGCCGCCTCCCGATCGCTGCTTCTGCACGATCTCGTACTTGCTGCCTTTTCCCTTCTGCAGCGCGAAATCTACGCTTGCGGGTGGTTTTTCCAGAACGATCCGAAATTTCAATTCGCGCTCCATCTTTTGTACCTCCAGCTTGATTTGGAGCTCGAACTGCTCCAGCCTGCCCGGGGACCCACTTCACAGCATCTCAACGCTCCACAGTTACCATAATCAAAGATATGGATTCTCTGAAGACCCTGTTGAAGCCCCTTGCTGAAGACGGTGCGCAGCTGACGCGCGAAGAATCGCGCGATGTCCTTCGCCAGATTCTCTCCGGCCAGGTGCCAGACGTGGAAACCGCAGCGCTGCTCACCATCTTCGCCACGCGAGGCGAACAGGCTCCGGAACTCGCCGGCTTTGTCGACGTGATGCGGGAGCAATGTGTTCCGGTTCCCCTTACAGAGGAAGAGCGCGCCGAACTGGTGGACTGCGTTGGAACCGGAGGCGGCGGTCCCCTCACCTTCAACATCTCCTGTGGTGCTGCCCTTGTGGCGGCGGCTGCAGGCGCCAAGGTCGCCAAACACGGCAATCGCGCCGTCACGTCGAGATGTGGAGCAGCCGATGTGCTCGAGGCACTCGGCGTGCCGATTGAGCTATCTCCGGAACTGGCGGTCGAGTGCCTGCGCGAAACGGGCTTCGTATTCCTCTTTGCGCCGCTCTACCACCCGGCGATGAAAGCGATGAATCCGCTGCGACGTGCCCTCGGATTCCGCACCATCCTCAACCTGTGCGGACCTCTGACCAACCCGGCACACGCGCGCATCCAGGTAGTCGGAGTTCTCGCGCCCAGCCGCGTTCTGCTCGTCGGCCGAGCCCTTCAGTCCCTTGGCTCCAGGCGTGCATTTGTTGTGCACGGTACGGACGGCATTGACGAGCTCACGACCACGGGCGAGTCTGTCGTCGCACGCATCATCGAAGTGGAAGGTGAAACCGAACCTCATCTGAAAGCTGCCCGGATTACGCCAGAGATGGCTGGCCTGCCACGCGCCAAACTCGAAGACTTCACCGGCGGGGACATCGAAATGAACAAGGCCCTGCTCTACGACGTGATCACCGGTGTGAAAGGCGCCCGCCGCGACATCGTGCTGCTGAACGCGGCTGCGACCCTTGTTGCCGCCGGCATTGCCGAAGGGCTCAAACAAGGCGTTGAAATGGGAGCCGAGGCCATCGATTCCGGCCAGGCGGCGGCTACGCTGGCAAAACTCCGCCAGTTTGGCGAAAAGCACGCAAGAAAGTAAGCGTCGTCCGTTCGTATATCAGAGCGGGCCCGAACCGCCGCTCAACTTGCTCGCAAGAAGGAGCCACTCATGAACAGCAAACTTGCCATCATCATCCCGATGTTGATCGTGACGACCCTTTCAGTCGTGGCCCAGCAACCTACGCAGCCCGAGCTCAAGGTCGATAGCAGCAACCGCACCCTCACCGTCTCAGCGACAGACAGCGTCTCCGTCGAGCCTGACCAGGCGATCCTACACATCGGCTTCGTCACTCAACCGCAGGACGCGAAAGGCGCATACGCGGAGGGAACTCGCGCCTCGAACGCCATCATCACCGCCCTCAAGCAGGCTGGCGTTGCAGAGAGCGCGATACGCAGCGAATCTCAATACCTCGATCGCGACTGGTCAACCAAGCTTCGAAAATACACCCTCCATCAGGACTGGACCGTCAAGACCGCTCCCGAACGGGCTGCGGAAATCCTTGATACTGCCATCAACGCAGGAGCAACTTCCAGCGGCCAGATTGAGTGGACGGTGAAGGATGAGAAAGCTCTCGAAGCCCAGGCGCTCGACAAGGCTGCTGCCCGGTCCAGGGCAAACGCTGAGGTGCTGGCGAAAGGAATGGGCGTCCGTCTAGGGACGCTAATCTACGTCAGCAACCAGATGGTGGTCCCACAGTTCCCTGTCCCGATGCGCGCCTATGCCATGAAGTCGGCCGATGCTGCCCAACAACAGCCTCTGGCTGTGGAACCGCACCAGGTGAGCCGCGAAGCTACGGTTTATGCGGTGTTCGCGATTGAGTAGTACCTGAAAACACTGTTTCTGAATCGTTCTGGCAACCGGGGTCATCAGATAGTTGTTTAAACATTTAATAGATCAGCCGCCAGGAGTGTCCTATGTCTACAACACGCCAGCCCGCTATCTTTCTGCCTCACGGCGGAGGGCCTTGCTTCTTCATGGATTGGACGTGGGGGCCGGCGGACACCTGGCAGCCCACCCAGCGATTTCTTGAGTCGCTGGCGTCGACGCTGCCGGCTGAGCCTCGCGCCATCCTCGTCATCAGTGGACACTGGGAGGAGCCGACATTTATTGCAGGAGCGGCCGCGAAGCCCGAGCTCATCTTTGACTACTCCGGGTTTCCAGCCCATACCTACGAGCTCACCTGGCCTGCTCCGGGCGATCCGGCGCTTGCGGCGCGAGTCAGCTCAATTTTGCAGAGCGCGGGTCTGCCTGCCGCAACCGACACGAAGCGCGGCTGGGACCATGGAGTATTCGTGCCGTTAAAAGTGGCTTTCCCGAAAGCCCAGATTCCCGTTGTTACCCTGTCGCTCGATCACGCTCTTGACCCAGCGCTGCACATCGCCGCAGGACGCGCTCTCGCGCCTTTGCGCGATGAAGGCGTGCTCATTGTCGCCAGTGGCATGAGCTTTCATAATCTTCGCGGATACTTTCAGCCGCAGACGGCCGAACGCTCGCGCGCTTTCGACGAATGGTTGACCGCATCTATCGAGTCGACATCGAAACATCGCAACGCGCTGCTCGCGAAATGGCGCAGCGCTCCATTCGCGACATACGCACATCCGCGCGAAGAACATTTGATTCCGCTGATGGTCGCCTCGGGAGCAGGCGGCGACGCTCCGGGGAAGCGCGTCTTCACCGACGAACCTATGGGCGCACAGATCAGCGCCTACCGCTTCGACGGCTAAGTACGAGCACAGCCCTCGCCACAATTTCCGACGCGAGGAGTCTTCCTATCCTCCTTCACCAGGCTGGAAAACCCTGTCAGGACTGTGCGGCTTTTCCTGCTTCCTCTTTCAACCGACGAGCCAACTGGAGCCGAAGACGATGGAAGGTTGTCCCCGGCTCCATTGTCCCTTCCTCAGGATCACATGGCTCATCAACGGGGGCTTTACAGCGAGGACAGGCGATAGTGCGAGCCAGCGATGCCTCTTCGTCGGAGTCGCCCCGCTTCTTATTAATCAAGCTGACATGAAAGTCCTGCCGAATGCGATCGAAAATGATCCGCGCCAGAGCAGGACTGGACTTGAAAGTGGCGGGCGAGATACTCATGAAGATCTCGACAAATTTCTCTTCAACCTCATCGCTCAAACATCCACCTCATTTATCCCTTCCCGTGCGCCGGAGAGTTTGTCTGGCTCGAGGTGAATCCGCACGAGCCGACGGGAAAGTCATACCCAGATTGTATTCAATGAATGAAACCGGTTCTTCGCCGCCATCCACGTCCAACCACAAAAGGCAAAGACCGGGAACTTGATGGGAAGGGGGGTCACGTTCAATCAGAACCAGTGGCGATGCAGCGACAAGCTTCTTGACGAGCGCGCCGACTACATCAATCGCCATGGCAGAGCTGAGGTGAATTCAGTACCAGTGGATCGGACCAGGACAGAGCGACCCGAGCTCATGCATTTCTGTCAGCCTTGAAGATTGACCGACTATAGGCGGTATCGCCCTTCTCATACCAGAGCTCGGAAGCAGCCGACAGGCGATACGAGCCTGCAATCTCGAGCAGCAGTCTAGTTCGTTCACTTAGAAGCATCGGCCTCTGGCTCGGAGGAGGAACGGGTACGGCACGAGTCAGTTTCGGTTTTTGCAGGTCCGCAAGGAATCCCGCCATTTCCGACTTCCCGATGCGAAGAGACTGCTCGAAAACCTCCGAAGACGGCATGCGCTTCCTGTCATGCAACGCGATTGAGAATCCGACATGTTGCGGGCCGCAACGGACGACCATTGCCTGAACCGTTACAAGCTGCGAGGACTCGTCGCCATCCCAGTCTTCCCGTTGAAGCGTGATCGTCAATTCCGTCCCGGGCGTCCAGAAGTGGTCGCTTCGCATGCAGAATCCTCCGACGCTAATGTCGGCAATTTTGTGAGGCCTGGAGGCGTGAGCTCTGCCCAGATAGCCCACCACATTCGGCAGAATCAGCCGCTCATACCTTCTCTGGTCTGGGAAAAGCTTCCGAACAAGGGGTCCTAGCCGATGGTGCTGGACAAGGCGGTTCAGGTCCAGGCCGACTGGGCTTTGTCGCAAGCTGGATGCTGAGTCATTCGGCTCAAGGTCAAGCCGCTCAGTTGCAGCCGCATCGTGACTGAATTCAGATTCCAACATGGCTTTCCCTTGAGGTTGCTCAAGACTATCGCCAACCGGAGCCGCGGCCCATTCCACAAATGTGCAGGGATATTGCGCTTTAGTTTGGTTTTGGCGCGGGCCGGTCCAGCTGGCCTGGCTCAGCGACAGGGGTTACCTGCCGCGCAGGCTTACCTTCATTCCGCTGTCCAGCAATATCGCCACCAGCCCGAAGAGCATGGCCAGGTCCGTGCGTGACTCGTGGATGAAAGACAGGACTCCGTAGTGGTCGAGTTTGGGCGGGCCGAAGGGTCCGAGATGATGTCCTAGCAGGATGGGAATTTTCGTCGTCACGATCGCCGTCAGAATCACGACCAGCAGAAGAAGGGCCGCATCGCCTGCGAAGAAATTGAGAATCAGCGCTCCGCCGGCGGCAATCTCTATCGTTCCCACGAACGGGGCCAGCAAATGCGACCACGGCAGCCCTATATGTGCGAAGCGGCCAACGCCAAGTTCTCCGGGCCGTACGAACTTCAGAATCCCCTCTGTCAGAAACACCACTCCAACGATGACGCGAATCAGGATCATCGGCAGGTTCTTGCGCACTCGATCACCCTTCCTTTTCTTTCAACAGCCTCTCAATATCGCTGGCCAGGCTCTCCGGTTTTGTGGCTGAGCCATAGCGGGCCACCACCCTGCCGTCCCGGTTGACCAGGAACTTGGTGAAGTTCCACTTGATGGCCCCTCCGCCGAATGGACCAAAAAGGCCGGGCTTCTCCCTCTTGAGGTATCTATAGAGCGGATGGGCATTTGCTCCGTTAACTTCGATTTTGGCGAATACGGGAAAGCTCACGCCATAGTTCTGCTCGCAGAAAGCACCGATCTCGGCGGCAGCTCCGGGCTCCTGCGCGCCGAACTGGTTGCAGGGGAACCCCAACACAACAAGACCGCGGTCCTTATAGGAGCGGTAGAGTTTTTCGAGCCCCGCATACTGCGGAGTGAAGCCGCACTGGCTCGCCGTGTTGACGATGAGCAGCACCTTTCCGCCGTAGTCGGCTAGTTTCTTCGGCTGGCCGTCCGGGGCCGGGGCGAGGGTCTCGGCCTCGAAATCGAAAACCGTATTTGCGGTTTCCACCATTTTCTCCTCAACCAATCTGACTCTGAGGATGTCATGTCGCCCGGTGCTGCGTCTAAGGAGGGTGCTTTCACGCATTTCAGGTCACCTTGGTTCGCGTTTCTTGAGTCTCAGGAGCGCAAACTCTCCAACCCATTTTCGTCCGGTAGACTGATTGAGGACCCAATGGAACGGCATTTTGGCGGCGAGATTTGTAGCTGGAGCAGTCAGCGGTTTTCCCTGCAATCCTCTTCGTCATCTTCAGTCGCAGAGTGCCCGGTGTCCTGAGTTGCGCGTACGCGCAGACGCAAGTTGTGGGGAAGACTTTGGCCCTTCGGACCGGGCCCTTCATCGGCCGTTTCGATGAGGGGCTAGGGCTCCGAGGAGACCGTCGTCAGATGGTAAAATCAATCTTTCCTAGAGGCTGTAACAGAACTTAAGCAGTGAGGGTGTGCATATTCTTCCCGTGAAGCCTTACCTTGGACCGCACCAGAACTTGTGCTCGCCGCAGGACTCCAGCCCGGTGAAGAAAAGCGCATCCGACGGACAGTTCCGCGGAACGCTCGTCATGCACGGCTCCGTCTCCCGCAGGACGCGGATTTCGGGACTCATTTTCCGTCTCAGCGCCATCCTTTTTCTCGTACTTTCCGGCACCATCGCACTCGCCCAGAGCAGCCAGACCATCCAGTCCATCCGCGTTATCGGCAATCGCCGTATTCCGAAGGAGACCATCAAGGCCCGCATGTTCTCGCACGAAGGCGAGACTTACGACCCCATCTCCATTGAGCGCGACTTCAACTCCCTCTGGAACACGGGCTACTTCGAAGACCTCAGGATTGAACGCGAGGATACCGAAAAAGGCATCATCCTCGATGTGTTCGTTCGCGAGCGGCCCACGATTCGCGAGATCAACTATAAGGGCAACAGCTCTGTCTCGAACTCGGACATCCTTGACCGCTTCAAGAAGGAGAAGGTCGGGCTTTCGGTCGAGGGTCAGTACGACCCCACCAAGATCAAGCGGGCCGAGACTGTCCTGAGGGAACTGCTCTCAGAGCACGGCCACCAGTTCGCCACCATCAAGACTGACGTCAAGACGATTCCGCCGGCTTCAGTGCAGGTGAACTTCAGCATCAAGGAAGGCCCGGTCGTCAAGGTGGGCCAGATCAAGTTCGTCGGTAACCAGCATCTCGGCAGCCGCTATCTACGCAACTCAATGAAGGAACTGCGTCCGGTCGGCATCCCTCATTCGCTGATTCTCGAAAATATCTTTGCCCGAACCTTCGACGCTTCGAAGCTCGACATCGATACCGAGCGCGTACGTTTTGCCTATCGCGACAAGGGCTACGCCAACGCCGCCGTCGAGACGCCTCGTACGCAGATTCGCGACCAGGGCGGCCTGAACTGGTTCACCTTCCGTCCCAACCGCGGCAAGCGCATCGACATCCTCATGCCTGTGGAAGAGGGAGACCGCTATCGCCTGGGGAGCATCACCTTCACGGGCAATACGCACCTGAACAACACGAAGGCGCTCCGCGCGCAGTTCAACATCAAGGATGGCGACTGGTTCAACTCCACGCTCATCGGCAAGGGCCTCGACAATTTGAAGAAGGCTTACGGCGGCCTCGGCTACATCAATTTCGGCGCCGTTCCCAAGCCGGTCTACGACGATCAGAAGCACACCGTTTCGTTCGAAGTCGACATCGACGAGGGCAAGCAGTTCTATGTCTCGCGGATCGAGTTCCAGGGCAACACCATCACCCGCGACCGCGTTATTCGTCGCGAACTAATGCTCGATGAGGGCCAGGTCTATAACTCGCAGCTCTGGGAATACAGCCTTACCCGGCTGAACCAGCTCGAGTACTTCGAACCGCTGAAAGTCGAACAAGACTCAGAGGCGCATCAGAACACTGAAGCGGGCACGGTTGACTTGCTGCTCAAGCTGAAGGAAAAGGGCAAGAACTCGATCGGACTGAATGGCGGCGTAAGCGGGCTCTCCGGCGCATTTCTTGGCGTGAACTATCAGACCAATAACTTTCTTGGTCTCGGCGAGACGCTCAGCGTGCAGGGCAACCTGGGCAGCATCAGCCGGCAGTTCCTTTTCGGATTCACGGAGCCCTACTTCCGCAATCGCCCGCTCAACATCGGATTTCAGATCTTCAACAACAAGTCTGACTTCAATGCCGCCAAGAACTACGAGACCAACACCGGCCTCGCAGCGAACCTGAGCGCTGCTCAGCAGTCGCTGGTGCAGAACTACAACCAGGCTTCCACCGGGTTCAACTTCTCGCTGAGCTATCCGCTCCGCAGGCATTCCTTCCAGCGAATCGGCGCCACCTACAACTGGTCGAAGGCCAACATCACGGCGTTCAGCACAGCGTCGCAGACCTTCTTCCAGACGATCAGCTTCCGCGGCGGCATTCAGGGAGCCAACGCGCTCAACGGCATCATCACCAGCCAGATTTCGCTGTCGTACAGCCTCAACACCATCAACAATCCCGTCCGTCCGCGCAGCGGCCATGAGTACACAGCTGCATTCCAGCTTGCCGGACTCTGGGGTAATGTTCGCTACTTCTCGCCGTTCGTGGCTTACAAGAGCTATCGCTCGATGCGCGGACTGATGCCCTCTCCGAACGGTCGCAATATTCTCGCAGCAAGGGCTCAGCTCGGCTACATCCAGGGCTTCGGCGGAGCAGTGGCTCCTCCGCAGAGCCGCTTCTACGCCGGCGGCGAAAACGAGCTGCGCGGCTTTGACGTCCGTAGCGCGACGCCTTACGGCTATGTGCCGACCCGGCAGACGGTTCAGCTGACAAACCCAGATGGCTCCTGCGTGCCGCGCGATCCCAACAATCCGCAGCTGCAGCAGTGCATCGCGGTTCCGATTCCGGTTTATGGAATCGCATCGATCGGCGGCGACACCACCTTTACCTCGAACCTCGAGTACCGGATCCCCATCGTGGGATCGGCGATGTTCTCGCTCTTCGACGACTTCGGCATGGATATTGTGACGAACCGCGGCCAGTTGAAGCAGAGCCCTGAAGGCTTCGCATCGATCACAGCTCCGCTGTACGGCTGTCCGGTCTTCAACAACGGCTCCTGCCAGGGCGGCATTCCTGGATCGCAGGTTGGGTTCCAGCGCAACATCCGTCCTATCCTCGGCACCAATACTGTGCCGCGTATGTCGATTGGCGGTGAGTTCTCGGTAATGATGCCGATCCTGAATGCGCCTGTCCGGATCTACTATGCATACAACCCGCTCCGACTCTATGAGCGGCCCTATTGCAACGACGTCCTCCTGGGGGCCAAGGTGCAGAGCTGTTCGGCCGAGTTGATCACCCGCGACCTCTTCCCCCCGGGCGGCGCAGGCGACTTCACATGGCAGCAGGCTGTACAGGCATACGGAGCGCAGAACCTCTTCCGCGAACCGCGAAAGACCTTCCGCCTATCCGTATCGAGCACCTTCTAGTTAGTGCGCAGGAACAGCACTTCGAGAGGCTGCCAGTCCGGCAGCCTTTCGTATTTGAACCCACCGCGAATTCATGCTCTAACCATTTACATTGATGTGGGCAGCAAGCATCTGTCGCCCGCGCAGGTGAACGACTAGTGATCCCGGTTCTTGTGCCGCCCGGACTTGAAGCTGCCCTCGACGAAGCATGGCAAGCCGCCAAGGATGTACCCGGCTTTCTTCTTGAAAACGAGGCTCGCTTCCTGGGCATGATGGCTGCCTGCTCTCCGCGAGAAGGAGCGATCGTCGAGATCGGCAGCTTCAAGGGCAAATCTGCGGTGATGCTCGGAAAGCTCGCCAAGCACTACGGCTTCGGCCCCGTTGTTGCCATTGACCCGCACAACTTCAATAACGCTGAACTGGCGGAACATCGTGCCGCCCCCGGCGCTTCTTCTTACGATGAGTTTCTCGAAAACATTGAGGCCGCCGGTGTCTCACCCTATGTCGAGGTGCATCGTGCATTCTCAACGGAAGTGGCGAAGAGCTGGAGCCGCCCCATACGCATGCTTTGGATCGACGGCGACCATAGCTATCGCGGCGCAAAGGCTGACTTCGATGGATTCATGCCGCACCTGGTCCCCGGCGGATTTGTCGCCCTGCATGATGCGCTGCACGAGTTCTCCGGACCGATTCGCGTCTTCGTCGAAGATATCCTCGGGTCAAATCGATTCGGAGCGGCAGGCTTCGTCAACTCGATCGCGTGGTCGCAGTATCGTCCGAAGGACAGCTTCTCATTTCGGCACATGCATCTGGCTCTGGAGCCGGTGGCTGCAAAACTCCTTCCCCTGGTCGCCGACGATAAGCCCCTGCATGGACTCCGCAAAGTTCAATTCAAACTGGCGCGCTCCCGCGTACCCCGTTCCCTTCCCACTCTGAAGGAATGGACAAAGATGCTGAATCCGGAGTGAGGACTCTTGTTGAGAGCGGCCTTCGATCGGGCTCACGGATTTGACTTGACTGCGCGGGCACTTTCGCAAGATTCTTCCGAGCATGCAAACTCTCGGGCTCTCCTCTGAAGGCAAACGCTCCGACGGCAGGCTCAAGAGCATCTTCTGGCCGACGGTTGAGAACGCCTGGGATGTGAATCACCTCGGGCAGCAGGGGTTCTGGATTTGCCTGATCGTAGGCGTGCTTCAGCTGATCGGGCTTGCTTTCTTCGGCACGCCGCTGTTCCTCATTATGGGCATCTTTTCATTCCTGATCTTCTTCCTCGGCGGCATTGGAGTTCGAGAAGCAAGCTGGCCGGCGGCGGCCATCGTATTCACCATCTTCGTTGCGGGAATCGTGGACGTGATGGTTCGCGGTACGCCTCCCGGGATCGTCTCGGTTTTCGCGGCGGCCATTCTCCTGTCGAATGTCCGCGCAGCTTTTCTAGCCTCGGAGTGGCACCCGGCTGGACCGGACGAAGATCGTCCCACCCGCTTCAGCGAGAGCTTCCTCGACAAGCTGGTCGATCAAATGCCCGCTCGACTCTGGCCGATGCTGAGGGTACCGTTTTTCATCATTTCGGGACTGTACCTGCTTTTGATCTTTGCGGGATTCGCCATGCAGATTGTCCACCATCTGGGCACAATTTAAGTGCCTGAATGGTCCGGCTAAAGCATTGTGGCCCAGCCCATTATTTGCTATCTCCCTTCCACGGTCCCTGCTTTTATTGACCCTGATTCACTGCCATCCATATAATCTTTGCTAGTTCCTGCTGACGTCTCCGTCCGCGTCTTTTTGTCTCTGCCTGATCATCGCGGAGCCCCCAAACGAAAGAAGGCGAAGGTTGCTCAGGAGGCACAGGCTTGTTCTTATGACAGCCTTCCAGGAATCTCAAGGAGTAACTGATCTTCATGAAACGCACCATCGCTACCGTAGCCGCGCTGGCATCCTGCCTGGCGCTCAATGCAGCCGCACAGACTTCTGCAGCAACCGATGCCGCTCCCGCGACCACCGCACCTGCTGGACCCGCGAAGATCGCCATCATCGTCTTCCAGCAGGCCGTTGCGCAGACAAATGACTTTCAGCGCCGATTTGCAGATCTACAAAAGAAGTACGAGCCGAAGCGCCAACAGATACAGACCCTGAACACAGAGATTGGTTCGCTTCAGAAGGAACTGCAGGCTCAGTCTGCTACTCTCTCTGACGCACAGCGCGCCAGCAAAGCCAAGCAGCTCGACGACAAGCAGAAGGAACTGAAGCGCACCGGCGAAGATGCGCAAGGGGACTTCCAGCAGGAGATGCAGCAGACCTTCTCCACGGTTGCGGGCAAGGTCTCTGAGACTCTGGATGCCTACGCGAAGGAGCACGGCTATACGCTTGTTCTCGACGGTGGCAATCAGCAGGTTCCGGTTGTTCTGTATGCCAACCAGTCGACGGATATCACCAAGGCCATCATCGACTCCTACAACACCAAGTCCGGTATTCCGGCGCCCGAGCGTCCGGCTGCAGCAACAACCCCGACGGCCCCCGCGCCACAGGGGACGACCGCTCGCCCGGCAACTCACAAGGCTCCAGCGGCTCACTGATCCCGCAAAGGGATCTGCGAAGGCCTCGCCCGGCGCGAGGCCTTTTGCTTTGGGGCAAATCTGTCCGCCGACTAGGCACGCAACTTCCGGAGCAACGTTGCAAGTAGACTGGTGTCGATACGTCCGGCCTCCATAAGCGATCACCTGTACAAGCTGGGGTTGAGTCACCGTTAACGGTGAACTCGAGACAAGATATACAAGGTCGCATGTAGTCGACGAACCACCTAGAGCGGCCGTCCTAAGAACATTTGCTAGTCTTGTCATGCGCCATGAACAAAACAACTAGCGAGAAGAAACGCTCGGTGGAGCGCCCAGCTTCTACCGATATTGAAAGGGAAGAGACACCATTTGAGGCCGTCGCCGGCATTTGCTCGGTTCTGGTGGTGGGATTATTCATTCTGACATTTCTGGCGCAGAACTATTTGATTCCGTCAGGCTCGATGAAGAATACATTGCTTATAGGGGATCACCTGGTCGTCGATCAGATCACGCTGGCGCCACCCGCTTCGTGGATGCCGCTGATAAGGTATCGGGAACCAAGACGCGGCGATATTGTGGTGTTCCGCAAGCCTGTGTATCAGCCCGGGATCGATGCACCTAACGCGGATGGAACGCCGCAATACACTCCACTAGTGAAGAGATTGATTGGCGTGCCCGGCGATCATATTCATCTGCGCAACGGCATTGTGTCCGTGAATGGCGTCGCACAACCGGTGGGATTCGCGCAGCCGACCACGACGGATAACTTCAACGAGTTTCTCGATGATTTCCCCTCGGTACCCCCAGCAGAGGCATCCGGGGCAACGGAGTCGTGGACCGTGAACTTACCGGGTTATCTCCATGACGGCGACGTGGTCGTTCCGCCCGGCATGTACTTCATGATGGGCGACAACCGGCACAACAGCCTGGACTCGCGCTTCTGGGGCTTCGTGCCGCGCGCCAACATCATTGGCCGCCCGCTGTTCAATTACTGGTCGTTCGAGGCCGCAGATGGACAACTCGAACAAACAGGATTTGGCCACCAGTTTGCGTGGATGGGCCACGTTGCGCTGCACTTCTTTTCGGGTACGCGATGGAAACGCACCTTCCACGTTGTTCATTGAACCGGAACTGCGAGATCCCAGTTTGACGTCCGCGGCTTACAGCTCCCGAATCGCAGTCACAGGATTTCGGCGCATCGCTCGGTGTGCGGGAAAGTAGCATGCCAGCAACGACATTGTTCCCAGCAGCACGACGACGGAAGCGACAGTGACGGGATCGTTGGCGCCGATGCCGTACAACAGCCGGGAGATGAGACGCGTCAGTCCCAACGCAAACCCTAATCCAAGTGCCAGCCCAATGCCTGTGAGCCACATTCCCTGTCTCAGCACAAGTCGCAGCACGTCCATCCGTGAAGCACCCAGAGCCATTCGCACTCCAATCTCGTGGGTTCGCATCTGGGTTCGATATGCCACGACTCCGTAGATTCCGGTTACCGCAAGCACCAGCCCGATCAGCGCAAACATTCCCGCCAGGGCGCTCTGTATGACGGCGAAACTGCTGGCCAACTGGGTGCTCTCCCGCATGGGACGCACATCGAAAACCGGCAGCCGAGTATCGATGTCGCGGATGGCGTCTTCCACCGCGGGCGCAAAGTCGGCCGGATTCCCCTCGGTCTTCACCTGCACGATCGTCTCGTACCCCGCCTGGAAAAAGCTCATATACACCATAGGTTCCGGGGCCTCATTCACGAACATATGTGTCGAGTTTTTCGCGACGCCGACAACCGTAAAACTGCGGCCCCACAACATGAGTTTCTTTCCCAGCGGGTCCTGCCCCGGCCAGTAGCGCCTCGCAGCAGTCTGATCCACGATCAGTACTCTCGGGGCCTTGTCATCGTCATCCCGCGTAAACTCACGCCCTTCCAGAATGGGTATGTGGAGGGATTCGAAATAGCGCGGGGCAACCTCGGCGTGGTACACCTGCAAAGATTCATGCGGATGTGGCACATATCCTTCCGGATACGCATCCTCCGCTTTGTGGCTCAGAGTCATCGGAATCCAGTCAGTGAGCGACGCAATCTTCACACCGGGCAACGCAGATATGCGATCAACTATCTTGTGACGGATCACCCGCTCTTCGTCGTTGCTGTAGCCGGCAGTATTCAGCCCCACGGACGCAGTAAGAATGTGGTCCTGCTCAAATCCGGGATTCGCGTCGGCAAGATTTTGCAGCGTTCGCAGAAAGAGCCCAGAGCACAACAGCAGAGGAAGTGAAAGCGCGATTTGCGCCACCACCAGTCCGCTGAGCAGCTTCCGGTTACGTGAGCCGCCGGAGATACTTGCAGACTCAGCCTTGAGCACCTCAACGGCCGGCGCGTGAGACGAACGCCAGGCGGGGACCGCGCCGCACAGCATGCCGGCCAACAGGGAAAACACCGCAATCCCGATCACCACGTTGTGGTCCATGCTCCCGTTCAGGGTGGTCGGACTCGAGCTCGCCCGAAAGAACCATGCGAATGTCTTCGAAGTCCACGATGTCAGCACGACGGCCAGGGCTCCTGCGACGATGGAAAGCACAACGCCCTCCAGCACCATCTGCCGTATCAGCTGGATCTGATTGGCCCCAAGCGACTGGCGGATCGCAAGCTCACGCCGCCGGGATACAAACCGCACCAGCGTGAGCGTCGCCACGTTTGCGCAGGTCAGCAACAGCACCACAGCGGCGAAGGCCAGCAGAATAGGTAGCGTCGCCGCCATGAAACCGTTAGCGCCGAATGGCGAGCGCCACATGGGATCGAGCGTGATCTGGTTCTCTCCCAGATGATCGTCCGGATACTCCACCACGATATGGCGCATCAGGGTGTCGAGATCCTGGGCTGCCTGTCCACGGCTTACGCCGGGCCTCAATCTTCCTATTACGTTCAGCCAGACCGCACCACCGCTGCGATGCGTCATCCGCCACCGATCCGTCCCGAGGGGATCGAGCGTTACCCACAGATCGTCCCGCAGCCCGGGCATTGCTCCCACAAACCCCTCCGGCGCCACGCCGATCACCGTCACCGGATGCCGGGCGATCTCGATCGACTTACCCACAATTGCCGGGTCTGCGGCATAGCGCGCTTTCCAGAGCGAGTAACTCAAGATCACATTGGGAACCGCATCTGGACGCGTCTCTTCCTCCGCCAAAAAGAATCGTCCCAGAACCGGCTTGATGCCGAGCACATCGAAATAGTTCGCCGTCACGTTCGCTATGAAGACGCGCTCCGGATGTGCGCCGCCAGTCAACGCGATCCAATCGTGATGATAGGCAAGCATTCCCGATAGGGTATGGTTCTGCTCGCGCAGGTCGCGATAGTCGAGATAGGAGAGGGGTGGAACCGGAGAGAAGTTTCGTTCCCCCCGCTGCAGACTCACAAGGTCGCCCGTATCCCGCGCGCCAGGAATCGGGCGCAACATTGTGCCGTCTATCCAACTGAATACGGTGCTGTTGGCGCAAATAGCTACGGCCAGCATCGCCGTCGCGGTAATCGAAAATCCGGGGCTCCTGCGCAGTTGCCTCAGCGCGTAACGGACGTCCCGGCCTACTTGCTCAAGCCAGCCCTGACCCCACATTTCGCGCGACACATCCTGCACCAGAGGAATATTTCCGAACTCCCGCGCTGCTGCTTGTCGCGCTGCCTCCGCCGACTCGCCTCGCGCAACTCGATCTGCAATAGCCATCTGCAGGTGAGCATCGATCTCTTCCTGCAGTTCACGCTTGCGACGCTGAAAACCGAAGCTCGGAAACCACTTCACGATTCACTCTCCTTCGGCTTGACGTACATCACCGAACCGATCGCTTCGACGATCCGCTCCCATCGGCCCAGATCCGAGGCCAGCTGCTTTTTTCCCTTGGCCGTGATTCGGTAGAATCGGGCTCTTTGCTTGCTCTCGGTCTGCTTCCACTCAGACTGCACCCACCCCTGGCGCTCCAGCCGATGGAGGGCCGGATACAGCGACCCCGTTTCCACCTGAAGCACATCGCCGGATTGCAAACGTAATGCCTGGACAATGCCGTATCCATGTTGCGGTCCCCATTGCAGGGTTTGAAGCACAAGCATGTCGAGTGTTCCCTGCAGCAGGTCAATCCGGTTTTTATAATGGTCTTTTTCGCCCATGATGTAGACACTCTACTCCCAAATGAGGTAGATCGTCTACTGCCTCTGCTCAGCATATGGGTGTGCAATCGGTTGACGTAAAAATCGTGATGCTGGGAGAAAAGGCCGGAACATCCCTCTCCGGACCGGCCACTCACCATCCCGCAGTACCAAGCCGACCCGCCCCCGGTTATCGCTCGTCCCTGCCTTGATTGACCCTCCCCATCCTCACCCCTATAATCCATCTAGTTCCTGCTGACGTCTCCGTCCGCTTCTTTTCTCGTTCTGGCTTACGTCTAATAGCCGTCGAGAAAAATCGTCGCGAGGTTTTCAGGGGCAGCGCGCATTTGCCGGTACTGTCATGAGACCGAATGCGCCGACCGTTCCAGGAACTTTCTAAGGAGCTTTCAAGCCGAATGAAGCACTCTGTTGCACTAGTTCTTACGCTGGCATCTGGCCTTGGCCTGTACGCCGCCGCTCAAACGTCCACTGCTCCCGCCACTACGCCGACAGCGGCACCTGCCGGTCCGACAAAGATTGCGATCATCGCTTTTCAGCCGGCCGTTGCGCAGACCAATGAGGGACAGCGCGCATTTGCCGATCTGCAGAAGAAGTATCAGCCGAAGCAGACTCAGCTGAAGGCGCTCAACGATGAAGTTGACAAGCTGACCAAAGACCTTCAGGCCCAGGGCGACAAACTCAGCGATGCCGAGCGCGCAGCTCGCGCCAAGACTATCGACGACAAGAAGAAGCAGCTTGAGCGCAGCGCCGAAGACGCACAGAACGACTTTCAGAACGAGATGAATGAGCTCTATGGCTCCCTCGCGCAGAAGGTCTACGACGTGCTCAACGACTACTCAAAGCAGCACGGCTACACTCTCGTTCTTGACATCGCTCAGCAGCAGAACCCGGTGCTTTTTGCGAGCGATTCCACCAACATCACCAAGCAGGTGATTGACGCTTATAACACCAAGTCTGGCGTTCCGGCGCCGGCAACACCGGCAGCCAATCTGCCTTCCACGGTGCCCTCGGCTCCGAAGCCGGCAGGAACAAAGCCGCCCGCGCAGTAAGATTGAACCGTCAAAGAATGGGCCCTCGTCTCGAGGGCCTTTTTCCTTCTTGATTTGCCTTGATTTCCGGCTACTTCTCAGGGTCGAACCGGCTTGGAGTGAGCCTTCACAGCCCTGTGGAAATTTCTGTGAAAAACGCGCAGCGCGATATCCGAAATTTTGCAGGTTTTCCACCTTGTCAGGTTGTGCCGCCTCTGTTAATTCTTGAAAGTCCCTTATTTATCTAGCAGAAGCGCAAGCCTCCGCAGCAATGCGAGGAGCAGTCGCGTGTGCGCTTCCCAAGCCTGTCCAAAAGGCAGGTTTCCACAATTCCCTGTAAACAGTTAATGAACAATATGTGAGGCAGGTCACCAATTCCCGGTTACTTCTGCTGGTCTTCCCCCACCCGCAAAACAGCCAGAAACGCCTCCTGCGGAATGTCGACTTTTCCGATGCGTTTCATCCGCTTTTTGCCTTCCTTCTGTTTCTCCAGCAGCTTGCGTTTACGGCTGATATCGCCGCCGTAGCACTTGGCCAAGACGTTCTTGCGGAGAGCGCTCACAGTTTCTCGGGCCACGACTTTCGAACCGATCGCCGCCTGGATTGCCACCTCGAACTGCTGCCTCGGGATGAGCTCCCGCATCTTCGAGACCAGCGCGCGGCCGCGTTCGTAGGCGTGATCTTTGTGCACGATGATCGAGAGCGCGTCGACCGGCTCGCCCGAGACGAGCATGTCGAGCTTTACCATCGGCGACTCCCACTCACCGGCCAGGGAGTAGTCGAGCGAAGCGTACCCGCGCGAAATCGACTTCAGTCGGTCATAGAAGTCGAGGACGATCTCATTCAAGGGCAGTTCATACGTCAGGAGAACCCGCGTCGGCGTGACGTATTCGAAGTTGACCTGCCGGCCGCGCTTCTCCTCGACGAGTTTGAGGATTCCACCAACGTACTCCTCGTTGGAGAGTATCTTCGCCTGAATGACGGGCTCGCGGATGGTTTCGATATTGGTCGGATCAGGCCAACGGGAAGGATTGTCGACCTCTAGCACCGTTCCATCCGTCAGCGTCACGTGATATCGCACGCCGGGAGCAGTCGTGATCAGGTCCAATTCGTACTCACGCTCAAGGCGCTCCTGGATGATCTCCATGTGCAGCAGGCCCAGAAAGCCGCAGCGGAAGCCGAATCCAAGAGCTGCCGAGCTTTCCGGTTCGAAGAAGAATGAAGAGTCGTTCAGACGCAGCTTTTCCAGCGCGTCCCGCAGCAGCGTGTGCTCGTGGGAATCCACCGTGTAAAGGCCAGCGAAGACCATCGGCTTGATGTCTTCGAAGCCGGGCAGTTGCTCGGGAGCAGGCCGCTCTTCCTCAGTGACGGTATCGCCGATTCGTGTGTCGCTTACGTTTTTGATCGTCGCGGCAAAGAAGCCGACTTCGCCGGCTGATAGCTCGGCGATCTCCACGGGCTTGGGCATCAGCACGCCCATCGAGTCGATCTCGAAGGACTTGCCATTCGACATCAACCGGATTCGCTGTCCTTTTCGCATCGTGCCCTGCATAACGCGGACAAGGACAATGACGCCACGATACGCGTCGAACCAGGAATCGAAGATCAGGGCCTGCAGAGGCGCGTCTGGATCGCCCTTCGGTGGAGGAAGCCTGTGCACAATTGCTTCGAGCACGTCTTCTACGCCCTGGCCGGTCTTCGCACTTACAGGGATAGCGTCGGTGGCGTCGAGACCGACCGCCATCTCGATGGCTTCCTGCGTGCGGACGATGTCCGCCGAGGGGAGGTCGATCTTGTTGATCACCGGGATGATTTCGAGGCCATGATTGATGGCCAGATAGGCGTTCGCCAGGGTCTGAGCCTCCACACCCTGGCTTGCGTCCACCACCAGCAGCGCGCCCTCGCAGGAAGCCAGGGAGCGCGAAACCTCATAGCTGAAGTCAACGTGACCTGGCGTATCGATCAAGTTGAGCTGATATGTCTGCCCGTCGCGCGCTTTGTACATCATTCGGACGGCGTGAGCTTTAATCGTGATGCCGCGTTCTCGCTCCAGGTCCATCGCGTCGAGGATCTGGGCCTGCATCTCACGCTGGGCCACTGCGCCGGTCAACTCAAGCAAGCGGTCGCTGAGCGTCGACTTCCCATGGTCGATATGGGCGATAATTGCGAAATTTCGAAGGTATTTTACGTCCATTAGAGAGGGGTTATCACTGCGGGCAACACTATGAAATGAGCGATATCTCCATGGGTTAGCTTATCATCGGCATAGTGCCTTCCGCGCTTTGGGGTTGTGTTGTCACAGCGTCATTTGAAACGCATGATTGCGATTCGTCCCGGTAGTCTGGCTTGCTGTATTTCGGCATTCGCGCTGGCCATCTCTGCCTCGGGAAGCGGCCTGTCTGAAGGCGCTTCAGTGTTGGAGCCTCAAGCGCACGCACCGGCAGTCTCCTCCGCTGTGCCGCAGTCACAGTCGCAGGCAGTTCCCGCAACTCCGCAGCAATCTCCAGTTCAGCAGAAACGCGTAAAGGCTCTGATTCAGCAAGTCGATGAAGCCTACGCCGCAGGTCAGGCCGACTACAAGAAAGGCGACTTGCTCGCGGCCCGAAGAGACTTCGATCGCGCCGTCGACCTGATGCTCGCCAGCGGCATTGACATCAAGACAACCCCCGAGTTGCAGGATGAGTTCGACCGGATCGTAGACCAGATCAACGGCCTCGAGATGGAAGCTCTTCGCCAGGGGAATGGATTCACGCCCAAAACCGAAGACACGCCTGCTGAAGCTGCCGAAGAAGTCACTTTTGTGGTTGACCCCAATATCGTGGCCAAGGCCAGTGCCGACCTCGCCACCACGAAGTCCGACCTGCCCCTCGTCGTCAATGACTACGTGGCTGCCTATATCAACTTCTTCGCCAACACCACCAAGGGCCACAACACCCTGCTTCATGCCTTTCAGCGCGCGGGCCGCTACAAACAGATGATTCAGCGCGTGATGAGCGAAGAAGGGGTTCCGCAGGATTTGATCTATCTGGCCGTCGCGGAATCGGGCTTCCAGCCACGGGCGGTCAACCGCAAGTCCCGCGCCGGCGGCATGTGGCAGTTCATGCCTCGTGGGAACTATGGCCTTGAGCGGAACAATTATGTCGACGAACGCTTCGACCCGGAGAAATCCACCCGAGCCTATGCCCGCTACATGAAGTACATCTATGCGCAGCTTGGCGACTGGTATCTCTCCATGGCCGGATATGACTGGGGCACAGGCAACGTGCAGCGCGCGGTCCAGAAGACTGGGTACGCCGACTTCTGGGAGCTCTACAAGCGCAATAATTTGCCTGGCGAGACAAAGAACTACGTTCCGGAAATTCTTGCCGCTATCATCATCGCCAATCACCCTACCCAGTACGGATTCGACGAGATCACGCTCGACCCACCGGTTCTGACGGACACCGTCACCATCAATTACTCCGCCGACCTGCGGCTGGTATCGGACATCGTGGGAGCGCCAGTCGACGAGCTCATCGCTTTGAATCCGAGCCTGCTTCGCATGGCGACCCCACCAGACACCGAGTTTGATCTGCATCTGCCTGCCGGAACCGCGGCTCTCTTCCAGGAAAAGGTCGCCGCTATCCCTGCGAGCAAGCGCGATTCATGGCGCTATCACAAGGTGACTCCCGACGACACCCTGGCCTCGGTGGCCCATACGTACAGCGTGTCAGTCGCAGCGCTGGCCGATGCGAATCAGATCGAGACCGCCTCAAAACTCGATGGCATCGATGCGCTCATCGTACCCGTTGCCGCCAGAGCCGCATCGTCGTCCCACACGGTCTTCTACACGACTCGCCGCGGAGACACCCTGGTCTCAGTCGCAGACCGCTTCGGCATCTCACTCTCGCAGCTTCGCCGCTGGAACATGCTCCCGGCTTCTGGAATTCGAGTGGATGCGGGACGCCGCCTGCATGTGGCCGAACCCACCATCGTCCGCGCCAGCAGCACTCGGACCCGCCGCGGATCTCATGCGAAGGGCTCTTCATCTTCATCGAAGACGGCGCACAAGACCTCATCCAGAAAGCGCTCCACGCACGCGAAATCTTCTGCGCGCGCACAAAAATAATGTGAGCAACCCGATTCCTACTGCGTCTTTTGGTAGTATTTCGTGCAATGTGTTGTTAGAATGACTCCGCATGCGGAGATGATTCGCAGCAACGCAAAGATGCATACCCTATGTGGGCAGCGGTAGACCGCTGGAGGCAATCGGATGGACGAAGTGATCAAGATGTATGCAATGAATGACGGTGATTCCGAACTGGAGCCCGCTGAGTTGAACGCCGATCACGATGAGATGGAAGAGGACGACGATCTCGAAAGCTCAAACGTAATCACCTCTTCAGACGATGATGACGAAGTGGAGATTGAAGAGGGCGTGATCATCGCCGAAGTCATTCCTGAATCCGCGCCGGCCCCGAAGAAGGCCCCCGCCAAAAAAGCAGCCAAGGCTCCGGCTAAGAAGGCTGCCGCGAAAAAAGCTCCGGCCAAGAAGGCAGCGAAGAAAGCTCCTGCGAAAAAAGCAGCGAAGAAGGCTCCTGCCAAGAAGGCCACAAAGAAGTCCGCCAAGAAAACCGCTGGCGCCAAAGGCGGAAAGGCTGCGAAGAAATCCGCGGCGAAGCGCGCTGGTAAAACTACAACACGAGGTAAAAAGTTGGCCGTTAAGAAAGCAGCAAAAAAGGCAGCAAAGAAGGCTCCTGCAAAGAAGGCAGCCAAGAAGTCAGCAAAAAAGGCAACCAAGAAGACAGCTAAGAAGAAGTAGTTTTCTTGCAGTAATACCAAGGCAAGCAAAAAAGCCCGGCATCCCGCCGGGCTTTTTTGCGTCTGCGTAACAACACTGCTGATTGATAGCTTCTGATTGAATATGCTCCCCGGTCCCCAGATGCGAGGGACCGGGGGCACCCAATCTAGGAACTAGCTAGCAACTAGAAGCTGCTTAAGATGCCACTTTTGGTGCTCGACGTAATCCTCGATCAGAAACTGGAGCGTCACAGGCGCGTTATCTCCAACCACGCACGGAGTCTCCAGCCGATGTTCCGGGATCAGGTCTACCACGGCCGTGAGGATCTCGTGCTCCGTCTGCCACCACGACAATAATGTAGCCCAATTCTGGTCGGAATAGCCGTGCGCCACGACCCAGGCATCCTGCGCATATTTTGGTCCCGAATAGGTACCGTCACAGGACGCTCGGACGAAGCGCTGCCGGTTGTTGGCTGCCGAGTCGAGCAGGTGGCCCACGATCTGCTTGCGTGTCCACCCGCCCTCACGCCACGGCACATCGGCAAGCGACTCCGGCAACGACCTGAGTGCTTCATGCACCAGGTCCAGGTCTGCACGGAACTTGCACGCGACCTCGGTCATCGTCTTTTGATACCAAGAGCGGGTGCCCCCGGTCCCTCGCACCTGGGGACCGGGAATTGGCTATCCGCGCCCTTTATCCCTTCTTTGCTCCCTGAATCGCTTCAAGAACCACCTGTGAATGTACGCGAGGATCGACCTTCGTCCAGACCTTGACAATCTTTCCGCTGGGATCGATGAGGAACGTGTTCCGGTTTGCAATTGTCATTTCGCCGAAGTGTCCTAGCGAGCCGTACTGATCCACGACCTTGTGATCGGGATCGGCCAGCAGATGGAAGGTCAGCCCATCCTTGGTGCAGAACTGTTTGTGGCTGTCGACGGTATCGACGCTTACTCCCAGAATTACCGCGTTCGCTGCCTCGTACTTCGAGAGATCGCGTTGGAAGTTGTGAGCCTCAACGGTGCAGCCGGGGGTCATGTCCTTGGGGTAGAAATAGAGCACCACCCACTTACCGTGATAGCTGTCGAGCGCAATCGGCTTGCCCTCTTGCGACGGCAGTGTGAACGTTGGGGCCTTCTGGCCGGGCGCGGGCACCGTCGCATCATCAGCCGCACGAACCGCTACCTGCGGCACCAGAAGTGCGAGCGCCGCCACTGCAATACACATAATCGATTTCTTCACCTGTAACCTCCTGTTTCAAGAAACGGGGAAATCACTACGTTGGGATACACTGCTTCGACTCGCGTCCGCAGGCCAAAGTTACTCACCGACATTTATAGAGACGCGGCACGACATCGGGTAGACGCCGCCACGGAGGCCAGTATAGTTCCCAACCCGGGACGCAATTGTCACCAGCCCGATCTCGAAACGAGGCATGTCTTGCCGTTGCCTTTTGTCGAACCTAGTCCCCAGTCCCCAGTCCCTGCCTCGGCGTGGCCACGACCGCAATTCCCGCCTCTGAGGCCCGTTTCAGGAGCGCATCGCGGTCGAAGAGCAGCGTCCGCCCGGCCTCGACTGACAGACAGTTCGCGCCGGCCGCGATCATAGTCTCGATGGTTTTGATCCCGATGACCGGCACATCGAACCGCATGTCCTGATTCGGCTTTGCGACCTTCACGACGGTCAGGGTGCGCTCCAGCGTGGATGCCGGGGAGCCATCTCCCTCTTCCAGCGACTTCATCAAATTGCCGGCACGCTCGATCGTTGCGTCGGTGCCTTCCATTGCCTCTACTGCCACACAAGCCTGCGCCGCCACCACAACAGTCTGTCCGATATCGAACCCCGCCAGCGCGCGGGCCACACCGAGTCCGTACTCGATGTTCTTTCGCTCGTCGTCTGTCGGCGCCCGTCCGCCTGAAGCCTCGGTCAGGACGCCTTCCTCAGCCAGGAGCGGCTCAAGGAACTGCGTTGAGCTCATCAGCTCGATCCCCTCGTCGGCCAGCACCTTCGCGACCGCGCCGAGCAGCATGTCGGTGTTGCGTGTCCGCAGATTCAGGAGCAGCTTGGCGAGACGCCAGTCGGGACGGATGCTGCTGAATATTTGCTTGTGCTTTACCTGGCCCGCCATCACTGCTGCCTTCACGTCCTCTTTGTGAAAGACCTCAATGAGGCGCGAAAGCTCGCCAAGCGAAAGCCAGTGAACCGTGATCTTGTCGTCGATTGCCGCGCGGTGATTGATCTCAGGGTCCGTCTCTTCGCGTATCGCGGCCACGGTCACAGAAAGCCCCTGCGCCCGCGCCGCATCCAGCAGCAGGAATGGAAAACGGCCGTTGCCGGCAATGAGACCGAGCTTCATCTAGGCCGCCTCAAACAACCGCTCCTGAGGGAGCCCGCGAGAATAGCCCAGGGTGAAACCCTGGGTATCACGCATCGATGTGACGCTCGCCCCGGAGGGCCGACCGAAATTTGCATAGCATTGTCCTTCATCATGTCACATACATACTGTCGTTCTCTACTACACTGCGTCTTCTCGACGAAAGAGCGCCGTAGATCCATCTCGCCGGAAATTCAATCGCGATTGTGGGCATACATCGGCGGCATCGCGCGCAATCACGGTATCAAGGCACTATCGGTAGGCGGCTCCGACGATCACATTCATATCTTGATCTCGATTCCGTCGACGATCACCATTGCGGATGCAATGCGCGTCATTAAGTCCGAATCTTCTCGATGGATGCACGAGGTTGGGAAAATAGCGAAATTCGAATGGCAGGAGGGCTACGGCGCGTTCTCGATTGGCTATTCACAATTGCAGGCGACGCTGACCTACATCGCAGATCAACAGGAGCACCACAGAAAGCAGGACTTTCAGGCAGAATTCATTGCATTCCTGAAGAAGAACAATCTGGAATATGACATGCAGTACGTCATGGGATGATCTCGAGCGGCCCTGCGGGGCGCTGACTGCACATGTTCATCTTCCCCAGGCTTCCGCTCCGCTCCACCCTGGGCTATTTTCGACCTCTCCCTCCGGGAGGAATATCCGAAGATTTACGAATCAGCCAGGTAGTCGGGTCAGCGCAAGTTACTTGATTACGCCCCGCTGGCTCTTCTCGATGAAATCTGCCAGCAGTTTGGCGTCTTCGCCTTCGACCTCGCGGATCTTCTCGAGCGCCTGCGTCGTGTTCATCTTCGACGAAACGAGGAGGCGGAACGCTTTCTGCAGCGTCTTGAGGCGATCCTCGCTGAATCCGCGTCGTGCCAGACCGATCTTGTTGATGCCGAAGGCTCGGTTCTCGCGCTTTGCCGAGGTCAGCGAGAATGGCAACACATCCTGCGTCACAATTGTCCCACCGCCGATGAACGCATACTTCCCGACCGTGCAGAACTGGTGCACCGGGCTAAATGCTCCGACCGTCGCAAAGTCTTCGATGATCACATGCCCGGCCAGTGTCGCTGCGTTCGCCAGGATACAGCCGCTTCCTACGAGGCAGTCGTGCCCGATGTGGACGTAGGCCATCAGCAGATTCTTCGAGCCAACTCGCGTGATGCCGCCGCCCTTCACCGTACCCCGGCTGATCGTCACACATTCGCGGATTGTGTTGTCGTCGCCGATTTCGGTTTGTGTCGGCTCGCCGCCGTATTTCAGGTCCTGCGGCGCGATCCCTACCGAACAGAATGGATAAAAAACGTTCTTGTTGCCGATGCGCGTGTGACCGTCGAGAACGACGTGCGAAATCAGCCGGCAATCCTCACCGAGCACGACGTCAGGCCCGATGGTCGAAAACGGCCCTATCTCGCAGGAGTCGGGAACAACGGCCCCTTCGGCAATCACTGCGCTGGGATGGATGCTCACTCGCTCACCGTTGCGCTTGCCGGCGCTGCCTCCGCCACCGTCGTATTTCCCTGCACTTTCTGCTCTCGCTCCCGCGGTACAACCGCGCACATCAGTGTCGCCTCGCAAGCCAGCTTGCCATCGACGGTCGCATGCCCCTGGATCTTCCCGGCCCTGGTCCGAAACGACAGAACATCCACCTCGATCCTCAACTGGTCGCCTGGCGTTACGGGCCGGCGAAACTTCGCGCGCTCAATTCCGGTGAACACCACCAGCTTTGAATGACGATCTTCCAGCTCATGCATCATGATGATGCCGCCCGCCTGCGCCATCGCCTCCACCACCAGCACGCCCGGCATGATGGGGTATCCAGGGAAATGTCCTTGGAAAAAAGGCTCGTTGATGGTCACGTTTTTGATCGCGACGAGACGCTTCTGAGGTTCGAATTCGGTGATCCTGTCGATGAGCAGAAACGGGTAGCGGTGAGGAAGAAACTCCAGGATCTCCTGGATATCAAACGTCATTCTCTGGCTCCAGAAAGCGCGCAAACAGTAGGCCCGCGCTCCCTGTGGATTATAACGAAGCGATTTCAGCCCCCAAGCCTCGAGCAGCCATTCAGTTTTGATCGCAAGACATGCGGCCGGGAGCTAGAGGCTGGCAGCTGGAAGCTACTTTTTGACTCTCTTCGTAATCCCAGCCACATCCCAGAAGTCAGCCGGCAGGTCAACGTTGTACTGCACCTTGTCGATGTACATCTGCCGCACCGTCTCATCGTTGTGCAAGCGCGTTACCGAAAAGGGAGTGGCTAGCCCATTCACATCTCGGTAGGCTGCATATTCTTCCAGCTCGGTGTTTTTGTCCTTGTACTCAGGGTCGCGCCATTGGAAGCTGCGGCTCAGGGGCAGATGGGTCTGCACATCCGTCTGAATGGTGATCGATTCGTTCTCGGGGGAGATCAGCGTCACCTGGTCGGCCATATGGCGCTCCGCCATGCGCTGGCCTTCGTAGACAAGGATCGTCCTGGGATCCTTCATCCAGACCTTCACTGCTATCTCGATTGAGTGGTCGCGCCGGCGCAGGAAGTCGTCAAGCTGATCCTTGGGCAGGGGCTTCGCGCCGCGAAACGTCACTTCCGTTCCTTTGCGCCCCTCGTAGAACTGATAAACGTCCTTGTGCTTGCCGTACTCGTAACGATCGCGATCGGGCCAGACGTGGCAGTCGTAGAAGAGCAAGGTGCCGGGATCGGGATCGCCACGGTGAAACGCTGCCAGATGTCCTTCGCGCACGGTGTTCTTCAGGTTCAGCCACGCGTCTCCACCCAGCGCCTTCACCATCGCGTCTATCGTCGCTTTTGCCTTGGCGGCATTCTTGCCAGCAGCCGGATCAACCGCGGGCTGTGCATCCGCCGGCTTGCCGTCCGAGGCCTGTGCCTGCAGTCCCAGAGGCATCGCCAGCGCAACCGCAGCCAGTGCAACCGCCCATCCCTTTTGCATTCCCATCTTCAAAGGCTCTTGCTCCCTAATTTCTAATCAAAATCCTCTATCCAACCAGCACCGCTCCACCATTCACGTTCAACACTTCGCCGGAGATGAACCCGGCCATCGGGGTACACAGAAACAACACCGGCCCAGCGATCTCTTTGGTAGATGCGACGCGGCCAACAGGAATACCCGCCCGAATCTTCGTACCCAGCAGCGGATCGCCCAGAGTTCCAGCGGACATTTCTGTCGCAACCCATCCCGGAGCCACACAATTCACAAGGATTCCGCGCGGCGCCAGTTCGCTCGACAGGCTCTTGGTAAGACTGATCAGCGCGCCTTTGGTCACGGCGTAGTCCGCATGCAGGGCCTCGCCTCGCTGTCCTGCTGTGGAGCTGATGAGTACTATATGTCCCTTTGGGCCGTCTTCGGCTGTCGGAGGCGGGCCCTGCAGCTGCATTTGCACGACAGCAGCCTGCACCAGCCCGAATACCGAATCCAGGTTGATGGCAATGGTGCTCCGCCATTGCTCTTCGGACATGACCTCGATGGGAGCATCCTCCGCAGGCCAGACGCCGTGATTTACCACAAGAGCATCGAGCCGGCCGAAGGCCTTCACCGCCGCCCCCACCAGCGCCCTGCCATCGGCCGGAGAGCTCAGTTCCTGTTCGACCGGGATGCACCGGCCCGGGCCGCCGCACTCCTCCATAAGGGTCATTGCCCGTTCCTTCGCCTGGCGGTAGCTGAAGACCACTCGCGCGCCCGCCTCTGAAAACAGCCGCACCGTCTCGGCGCCGATCCCGCGCGACCCGCCCGTTACCAGGGCCACCTTCCCGTCCATCACCAGAGAAACACCAGCCATAGGCCCAACCTAAAACGTTCCTGGCCGCCGTGTCCATCGAACTGCTTGAGCGTGGTCCCGAGGCTGCCACTCGGAGGAGGTCGAAATTCTGCATCTCCAAACTTGAAGCCCCGTCCAATACCTAGCCCATCCCAGGGCAGAGGGAGCCTCTATGGCCACACTCCCAGCGACCGTCCAGGCCAGCCACGCCTTTCCGCCTCGCGTGCAAAATTCCTGCGAGTTCTCGCAAGTTCTCATGAAGCTGCAACGGGCCACCTATCTCGTTGCTTCGACCCTCGACCTCAATTGCCTGCTCGACCGCGTGGTCAACGACCTCGCTACGTCGATCGGCAACGTCGAGGTCGATGTCTGGCTGCGCGATGGAAAATCGAACGACCTGGTGCTCAGCGGCGTTCGTGGTTGCACCAAACACAAGCTTGGCGCACGCCTCAAGATCGGGCTGGAAGGCATGGTGGGGCATGCTGCTGCGATTGGAAAGACACACTACGCACCCGATGTCGCCAAGGACCCCTACTACATCGCCTGTGAACCGGACACTCGTTCCTCCGTCAGCATTCCTTTGAAGGCTGCCGGAGAGGTGATCGGCGCGCTGTGCATAGAACACTCGGAACTCGACGCGTTCTCTGAAGACCAGTTGCAGATATTGGAAGCACTCGCCGGACACATCGCCATCTCCGTCGAAAACGCACGACTCTTTCAGAACGAACGCGATCAGCGAGAACGTCTGGAACGCGAACATGCCGACGCGCGTGCCATGCAGCGATCTCTCTTCCTAAAACCGCAACCGCTGGTTCCCGGCTTCGCATTCGAGACCGCGTGGCACCCCGCCGGAGCCGTCGCCGGTGACTGGTTCGACTTCATCGACCTGGGAAATCAGCGCTACGGTATCGCGCTCGCCGATGTCTCAGGCAAAGGCATGCCAGCTGCTCTGCTGATGTCGGCAACGCGCGCGCTGCTGCGCTCCATCGCTCCGCTCTATGCGTCACCGGCGCAGACTCTCGAACATCTCAACCGCTCGCTCACAGAGGACTTTCCGACAGGCAAGTTCGTCACGATGGTTTACGGCATCCTCGACGCATCGACGAGGCAGATTACGATCTCCAGCGCCGCACACTTGCCGCCACTCGTTATCAACGGCCACTGTGCTTTCCTCGATCTCGAGACTGGACTGCCTCTCGGACTCGGTGCATCTTCCTATCCTGAGACGTCCGTCACGCTCGGTCCCGGCACGCGATTGCTTTTCTACACTGACGGAATAACGGAAGCCATGAGCGCTACGGATGAAGAGTACGGTCCCGCTCGCCTCATCGAGCACTTTGTTCAACCCGAAGCCTGCGTTGACAGCCTTATCGCCGAAGTGCAGAAGTTCGGTATCGGCTCGACTCACACCGACGACGCCACAGCTCTTCTCATTCGCAGCCGCTGAAATCAAGGAGATTAGAAGGCGTCACCGCTTCGCAAAAAGCCCGTAATCACTTATGGAAGCATCACTCCAATCTTGGTATTTGCGTCGCGAAACCTTTACCACCGCTTGACTGCCAGCCTTGTCACTCGGGGAAGAGGAGAAGAAGTGCATGGCTCCGCCGCTCGCTCCTTCTGTCAGATCTCTTTGTGTGCTCACGTTTTCTGTCGGGAACGGATTGGAATCAGCCGCAATCTCGATCTTTCGTCCGAACTTAATTCCGAAAGCCAGCAAGCCGCCCTCGTGCGCCACCTCGCCAAGGCGGGGATCGAGTTTCGCCAACACTCGCTCTGTGACGCCTTCCAGGTCTCGCGCCAGCAGCACGCACCAGGAGTCGTCATGTCGCGCCAGCCGGTGAAGGCGTTCAGTCAGGAGCGTGTCTGGTGCGGCGCGCTCGATCCATCTGTCTATTTCATGCTGCACACTCGCCACCGATCCGAATAGCGCAATGCGCGCGTCGAGAATTGCCAGCCATCGTACCTCGCGCAACGTTTCGCGTTCTCGCTTGAACGGCGGGACCACGAGCACCGATATGCCGCGGTAGCTCTCCCTGCTCACACCAGCCGCCGAAAACCTGAAGATCGAGTCTCGATTAAACTCGCCGCTCACGAGCAGGCTGTGCTCTTTCGCATCGGCGTCCCGATCCTCTCCCGTCACGAAGAGAAGTGAGCTCATCCTCCGCGTCGCATCTCCGCCCGTCAGCGAAAAGAAGTCGCTGAGGTCGGTCCGGTTCTCTGCGGTGATTAACAGGAAGCTGCCCGTAGAACCTTGCGCAGCTGTTCTCGACATGCCTGCGACAAGCCTGCTCTGAGGTGAGACAAGCTGAATGAGTTGAGGATCAACCGACAGCGCGCTAACAGCCTTGGCGGATAGAAGCGAAATCAGAATCAGAACTCCTGTGGCGGTTCGATGAAGCATAAACTTCCTCCGTCGGTGCAGATGTATGTGAATGAGAACCCCAAATGCTACTTACAGTAACGTTACGAATGGTAGCATTTACAGATGAAGGCATCCTAAATAACGGTTGCATGCTAAAAACGTCTTAGAATGAGCGATATCGCCGCTCGAGAGGCGACCGCTGTTGTTAGCTGTGGGAAATATACGAAGCTATTCGTATGTTGTCAACGAAAACCTTCGTAGATCTGCTTTAGCAACCGAACTTCGAGAGCATCTTTGACCGGTACATCAGCCGACCTCCGCTTCGTGTCTCTGCTCGTACAACAAAAGATGACGTGCCGTGGTTAACAGGTGTTGTTGAGACTTTGTGAAATGTGACGGGAGAAGCGTCTTCACATTTCCTAATTGCTTATCCGCAGAAAAACTGAACGGCGATTGCAAAGTTGTCGTTCACTTCATCACATGCACGCCGCCTGCCATCACGTGGCAGATGCAACCGGTCACCGTTGCTCTGGGTTACACTGACCGGGTTATCTGCGATGCGATCTCGTTTGCTGTTCTTGAATCTGGCTGCAGCAACGATCGCCCTGGTCGCGCAACTGGCTTCTGCACAACCCGCCGTTTCTTCACCTCTACAGCAGAAAAACGCAGCCCTTTTCTCGCCGGCTCAGAACCATGAGCCAGTCATATCGCTCGATGGCCTTTGGCGATTTCATCCGGGCGACGATGCGCAATGGGCCTCGCCGTCTTTCGACGACTCCACGTGGGCCCTTATCCGATCCGAGCAATCGTGGACTGCACAGGGATTCAAAGACGAAAACGGATTTGCCTGGTATCGATTTCGCGCGCAAGCTCCGTCGACCTCAACACCGATTGCCATCCTGCTTCCTGCAATCCTCACCGATTATGAAGTGTTCGCGAATGGAGTCAGAATCGGCGGATTTGGCAAAATGCCGCCGAACGGCAGCCTGCGCTTCAACCAGCCATTTCTCTACCGCGTTGCACCTTCCTCATCCGGCGCCACAATTCAATTTGCGATTCGTGTGTGGCATCATCCGATCTTCGCGGCGTACCTTGGCGGTGGTCCGCGCTACGGCGGCGCCCGCCTCGGAGATACATCGCAGCTCGAACAGCGACTGCATCTTCAGCAGTCCGATCGCCTCACGGGCGTGGTGAGCTTCTATGCGATCGGGCTTCTCAACGCCGTCATAAGCATCACCGTATTTGGTCTCTTTTTCTATCGCAGATCTGAGCGCGAATATCTCTGGTTCGCAGTCGTACTGCTGGCGAGCGCTCTGCAGTCAGCTTTCGCAATCATCGATTTCATCCTCAGATTTCCACTGGGCATTCACGACTTCCTCACGGAGACGATCGGCGCAATCGGAATCACAGCTTCCCTGCTGTTTTTCTCGCGAGTACTTGACGCAAAGAGAACGCTGCTGTGGAAGGTCGTGCTGATCATTGCCGTTCTCGATCCGCTCAACGTATTGCTCTTCGTCTTCCGCCTGACCTCGCCGGCAACATCTACGACGTTACGCATTCTCTTCGAATTGCCCATCGAAATTTACATCTTTGTCATGCTCTGTCGCAGCGCACTTGCAGGAAATCGCAATGCCCGCCTTCTTTTTGCGCCGACAGTACTGCTGTACGGCACATCGATTCTGGGCGGTTTGCTCCTTTTGTGTTTCCAGCTTGGCTGGGCCGTCAACGCTGTGATGGCAATCAACCGATGGAGCGTGACGGAAACGCCATTCCCTGTATCGCTTCAGGTCTTTGTGCAACTCATCTTCGTTGTCGCGCTATTGGCCTTCCTTATCCGGCGTTTCGCCACATCTCGCGCGCAGGAAGAGCGCCTCACTGCAGATCTTGAAGCTGCGCGCACCATTCAGCAGGTGCTCATCCCTGAAAGTGCTCCGTCCATTTCGAACCTGGACATTGACTGTGCCTACCATCCTGCACAGGAGGTTGGAGGAGACTTTTATCAGATCCTTCCCTTGCCTGCCTCGAGCGCGGGTCATCAGCAGGAAGTCCTCATCGTCGTCGGCGATGTGGCGGGCAAAGGCCTTCCCGCTGCGATGACTGTCTCCCTGCTGATCGGAGCATTGCGGTCCATTGTTGAAACCACTATTTCACCAGCGGAGATTCTCGCGGGCCTCAATCGCCGCCTTCTCGGCCGCGGATTTGGCTTCACTACCTGTCTCGCGCTTCGTATCTCGCCCTCCGGCGCTCTTATCGCCGCCAACGCAGGACATCTCGCACCTTATCTCAACGGTCAGGAACTCGCGTTCGCGCCCGCATTTCCTCTGGGACTGGATGCGAACGCTAACTATGCGGAACAGACATTTAACCTCGCTCATCAAGACCGTCTCACGCTACTTACTGACGGCGTTCCTGAGGCAGGCTCAGGCCGCGACCTCTTCGGATTTGACCGAACTGCCGAACTCAGTTCGTCTCCGGCTCCCACAATCGCTGAAGCTGCTCTGCGCTTCGGACAATCGGATGACATTACAGTGATATCAATCGTGATTTCGTGACCAAATTCGAGCGACCTTTGAGACCTTCCCACATCTAACAGGCAAATCTTCTGCAGAGGCTCGGAACCACGTGTGCCGAATTGCCGTATTGAACGGAAGAAGAAGACACAAACTGTTCGCATGAGAACACCGATGTTCGGAAATGGACGCCACCATGCGGGCAGTATGAAGTTGGGCATCAGCATTCTTGACAGAGAGCTGTCGACGCACCAATAGGGCCCGCTCGATCTTTGGAAGAGCAATTGCAACTCAAGATGTGGAATTCGACTCCCCTGGGGTTCCATAGGAATGAAGCAATTCGAATCGTTCGCGCTGGACACAGCAAACGAGTGCCTCTGGCACGAGGGTGCACAGATAGCCCTTGCCAGCAAGCCCTTCTCTGTCCTGCGATACCTTGTCGAGAATCCGGGCCGTCTCATCTCGCATGACGAGTTGCTCGATGCACTGTGGCCCGAGACGTATGTGCAGCCGCAGGTACTGAGGACCTACGTACTCGAGCTCAGAAAGATTCTGAACGACGACGCGAAGGAACCGCGCTTCATTCAAACTATTCCCAAGCGGGGATACAGTTTTGTTGCGGCGGTTAAGGATAAGTCCCCCGCATTCTCGAGCGCGAACGAAGTTGCGCCTGCCGCCACGCCGGTGGCTACAGAACTGGTGGGCCGAGATGACGAGATTCTTCGATTGCAGACGATTGCTTTGCAAGCCGCGGCCGGACAGCGGCAAGTCGTCTTCATCACCGGGGAGGCCGGAATCGGAAAGACATCGCTGGTCAACGCTTTTCGGCACGCTTCATCGCAGACCTGCATGGCCTGGGGACACTGCGTCGAGGGCCTGAGCGAAAAGGAACCATACTACGCAGTGCTTGAAGCACTCTCTCACTGCTTCGCGTCGGCTGATCACGAGAAGCCCGAGGCAGGCGTGGCCCGCCTCAGGACCTCTCAGGATCGCCCCGCTGAGCTTTGCGAAGCACTCGAAGAACTCTCGAGCGAGAGGCTCTTCATCCTCGTAATAGAAGACATTCAGTGGGCGCATCAGTCGACTCTCGAGTTGCTTGCGGCACTTGCGCGACGCAGCACGCCCGCCAGGCTGCTGGTGATAGCAACCTATCGGCCGCTGCACCACTCGACGAAGTTTTATCTCAAATCGATCAAGCAGGACCTGGTCGTTCGACAGCTCTGCACTGAACTCGCACTCGAACCTTTGTGCAGGCAATCGACGAAACGCCTTCTAAGCCGGCGGCTTCATCAGGAGGACCTTCCCGTCGAACTAAGCGACTTCATCTATCAGCGCTCCGGCGGCAACCCGCTGTTCGCCCATGCTCTTCTCGATCACATGATTGCGGAGCGATCGATCGTGCGACGCGGTGCGGAGACCGACAGCAGGTGGGAGCAGATCACATCAATCTCCAATCTCGAGGTCACTGTTCCGCAGGAACTCGCGCGACTCATCGAACTGGAGATCGATCGCCTCAGTCCCGAAGAGCAGAGAGTGCTTGAAGCCGGAAGCCTGATGAACATTGCGTTTCCAGTATGGTCGGCAGCCGCAGCGCTCGGAGTGGATCAGGATGTCGTCGAAGAGCTTTGCGATGGCCTCGAGCGCCGCACTGGACTTGTTCGCCGCGCGGGGCACGACGATCTTCCTAATGGAACGCGATCGGACTTCTACGCCTTCGCACATGAGTTCTATCGCGAAGTGCTCTACCAGCGGCAGACAACAAGCCGCCGAGCCAAGGGTCACATCCGCATAGCAGAGCAATTGAGTGCGCTCTTCGCTGGACGCGAAGCTACAGTTGCTCGTGAAGTAGCTCAGCAATATGAAGCCGCCGGAAACTGGTACCGGACCATCGCTGCGCTTCGTGCCGGGGCTCTTCACTCGCGTGAGAGAAATGCTCACGAGGACTCGACGCAACTGCTGACGCATGCGCTTCGCATCGTCGAAAATCTCATTGAGCCGGAACGTACAACTCTTGCCGATGAAATTGCTGCCGAGTTGCAGCCGTCGCGAGGAACCGTTGCACCCTCCAGATCGCAACAGCAGAAAGCCAGCTGAAAGTTTGACATTATCTGGATGAAAGCTTGACGACTATATTTTTGAATATCGCTAGTGTGTGAATACGGCAAGGAGGTTTCACACATGCGATCGATTCTTCGCAAAGTCATCTTGGCAACAGCATTCGGCGCTGCGGTAGCACTGGCAGGGAACAGCGCCATGGCGGCAACCAGAGTTAATGTCCCCTTCAATTTCAAGGTTGCTGGAGCGACGCTGCCGGCTGGCGCCTATCACATCGTTCACGATTCCACGAGCCCCTTTGTCACTCTCCGCAGTCTCGACTCGTCCGAGAGCTACACCTGGCTACTGACTCCGGGCCCGGATGAAGGCATCAAGAAGATCGCCCTCAAGTTCGACGACCGCAACGGCACTCACGTGCTTCAATCGGTGCAGTACGGCTCACTGATCACGCCACGTATCGACAAGGGCAAGTCGCTCGATATCGAGCGCGAATCCCGAGGACAGTAAGCTTCGGGCCTTCCCCCAACCCGAAAGTTCGAAAGGGTGACTTCATTGAGTGAAGTCGCCCTTTTGCGCTGTATTATTCCGGCATGCGAAAAATGCATGTTCTGGCCTTCGTTGCGGCAATCGCGTCTGCACTGCCGCTCTCTCCCGTTCAAGCGCAACAAAGTCACTGGGCCTCGGCTGACGACAAGACTGCACAATACATAATCGATATGGAACGCAAGTGGGCCGAAGGCGTCTGCGTCGACAATGGCGTGATCGCCGGGCTGCTTGCTGAGGACTTCCAAGGCACTTCCACGACCGGCGGCCGTTTCTCAAAAGCCGATGAACTGCGCGACGAGAAGGCGGCGCACACCTCTCACGATTGCGGCCTCGACGACGCCAAAGTTCATTTCTTCTCTGACAATCTCGCCATCGTCTACGGTAGCGAACACGCCACGGGCAAAGACATATCCCAACCCAAAGCAAAAATCTGCCAGGTATGGACGGACACATGGCTCAAGCGCGACGGCAAATGGCAGATCATCGCATCGCAGGACAATCGCATGAAGTGCAAGTAGCGAAACGACCCTGTCGACGCTGCCAGAGGTCTTCGCTTATTCGGCTCGCAAAGCGGCCGCAGGCTCAACGCGCATTCCTGCACGCGCCGGGACGATAATCGCGCAGAACGCCACGGCTATCAGAATTGCGGGCACAATCAGGTAGGTAAGCGGATCTGCAGGGCTGACCTGGAATAGCAGGGCCTTTATCCATCTCGCGATTGGCAGCGCCACGCCGAGACCTGTTGCGATTCCAACCACCACCATGCGAAGACCGTCATAGCTGATCAGGCTGAGAATGTTTTCGCGCGTGGCCCCCAGCGCCATCCTGATCCCGATCTCGCGGGTCCTCTGCGTCGTCAGAAATGCCATCAGCCCATAAAGTCCCACGCTGGCCAAAACCAATCCGGAGACGGCAAAGAAACCCAGTAACGCCGCTTCGAAGCGCGGCCGATCTGCCATACGGTTCACCGTCTGGTCCAGAACTTCCAACTGCACTGGAACTGTTGGATCGATTGCAGCAACCTGCGACCTTACCCATGGATCTACAGTTTTGGCTGGCATAACGGAATTCAGTACAACAACAAATTTGCCGTTGTCCCAGTCGCCCGGCACGCTACGGCGCAGCGTGTACATCTCTGGCGCATTCTGCTCGGTTAGGCCGCTGTTTTTGACATTCTCAGTCACACCCACAACCACGCTTTGGCCAATTCGCTTTCCGATCGGATTGTTGTTTCCGAACAATTTTGCTGCCATCAATCGATCGAGAATCAGCTCGCGCTCAGTCGCGGTACGATCCTGCTCAGCAAAATTCCGGCCGCGAATAATCGGAATATCGAGCGCATGGAAATAGTCCGGAGTTACGGTTCTTCCCACGCCGGTTTCGTCGCTGCCGACGGGGAATGGCGGTCTGCCTTCCACCTTCAAGCCGGAGAAGCGAAATCCGCTCTGCCAGCCGCCTGGCGGCACAGAGTCTGAGATCGCCACGGCGCGAGTTCCGGGCAGCCGGCGCAGGCCTGCCTCCAGCCGCTGATAAAAGTCCATCACCTTTTGGTTCGAGTTGTAGCGCCACCACGGCAGTGCGACCTTGATGCTCAGCACGCCGCCCATCTGCATCCCGAGATTCTGCTGCCTGATGTTTGTGAAACTGCGCAGCAGTAACACTGCACCGCACAGCAGAACAACGCTGACCGCGATCTGCGCCGTAACAAGGAACCGCCGCAGAAGTGTACTGCGGCGCGACGACCATGACTTCGCATTCAGCGATTCCAGTCCGGGCCTCTCCAGAGTTGATGCCAACCCAAAGACCAGTCCGCTGACGCAACTGATCAACCCCACAAAGGCAGCAATGCGGAGATCGAGATGTGCCTTGCCGATAAACGGAATACTGGTGGGTGCAAGCTTCACGAAAACGGACAGCAGGCCGTGCGCAATCAGAAGACCTGTCAAGCCTCCCGCGCAAGAGATAAGCATGGCCTCCGTCAATGCCTCGCGTATCAGCCGACCTCGGCTGGCTCCAATCGCTGCGCGAACCGCGATTTCTCGCTGCCTTCCTGCTCCACGAGCCATCATGAGGCCGGCTACGTTGGCGCATGCGATCAGCAGCACCGCCATGACAAATCCGAACAAAACCCATGCCACCGGTTGAACGTCCTGCGTTTCCCGGTCGCGCAGCGATCGAATGCTGAGCCTGAGAACCTTGCTCGCATCCGGGGGAAAAAAGCTCAGGTCCGATTGAAAGAGCGGCTGCATCTGCGCGCGAGCCTCAGTGATAGTCACTCCCGGCTTCAATCTCGCAAAAAGACGCATGGGATTTCCGAATCCCCCGTTGGCTTTGGTCTGAATGCTCGGATCGAACGCCATGGGCGCCACAATGTCTGCTCCATCGAGCGTCGGGAACTGGAAATCCCTCGGCAGCACTCCGACTACCCTGGCAGGTTTGCCATCCACATTGATGTTGCGGCCAAGAATGCGTGGATCTTCGTTGAAGTGTCCCTGCCATAGTCCGTAGCTGATGATCACTACAGGCGGCCCGCTCGGACTGTCCTCTACCGCGGTGAAATTGCGGCCAAGCACAGGAGAGATTCCCAGCAGCGGTAGAAGGCCCGCCTGAAACGAGATGCAACTGAGTTCGGCGGGATTGTTCTCGACGAGATCGCAGTTGTGGACATTGGTGCTCTGCCCCGCTACCGAAGAAAACGGCTTCTGATTGTCGCGCCACTCCACAAATGAGCGGCCCATCAGGAACTCCTGGCGCTCAAGCGAGTGCACCAGCCCCACGGATACAATTCGATCCGCATCCGCATACGGTAGCGACCGAAACAGGATGCGATCCACAACGCTGAAGACTGCCGTAGTCGTGCCGACTCCAAGCGCCAGCGTCAGCAGAACGCTGACGGTAAAGAGCGGATTGCGTTGAAACCCGCGGAGCGCGTACCGAATGTCCTGAAGCAGTGATTCCATCCGCTTACCTCGAGCCCTTGGAATTGCTGGCGTTCGGCCTACGTATGTGCTTGATCTCTTACCCTATGTAGCATTCTATATTTGATTCGTCAATGGTCCATTCAAGTTTCTGGTGATCGATCACATTAAGAAGCCGTCAGCGAACTGACGGCTTCGATGGCTAAGGCTGTATTTAGAAACGGAAATAAGCTCCGATCATTGGCTGAGCGGTATGCGTAAAGCGATTCGTCGACGTGTAGAGCTTTGTCAGATCCGGGGCCTTGTAAAGATTTCCGCGATATTGGAACCGGAAGCCGAGATGCGGCAACGCGCCCCAGTCAAGCCCGGCGCCGTATACGAACACACCCTTCGTCGAGCTGCTGGTGTCTGCCTGGTTGCTGTCGGGCTGGTTAAAGAGAATTCCAACGCCGCCGAGCACAAACGGGCGCAGATTCGCCGCGTGAACCGAAATCAGGTAGTCCGCTGTCACCTCATGCGCAGCGGCCTTAACGGTCTGTACGGTCACGGGGCACTGAGCGCCTCCGCAATCGGGCCGGTAGCTTTCATTTCCGCGGTTGTAGGAGTAGGTCGCCTCATACCCCATCAGCGGATTGGAGATGTGCCGCAGTTCGATGATGCCGCCGGCCGAGTTCGCCGGGCTCTCAATGGTTCCGTTGCCGTTTGTGCGTCCGCTGAAGGCCCCATACAGACTCAGCGCAACGTCTGTCTGTGCCCGTGCTGGAGCGGTGGACCCCAGCGCGAATAAGCCAATAAGAAACAGGAATGCCCGATGACAGGTTGTTCGCATCTTCATCTCCTCTTGGATGCTTCTCTCGCGAACTGGTGCAGGGATCGGAGACGTCGCGAGGGACCAGCTATGTGCCTCAACCCTCTATGGACGCAAAAGTCGCCCATAAGGTGGGTTAGTGAGTGATTACTGACGTTCAGTTCGCGGCGCGGACGTCTGTTCACGCACCATACTGGTGGGTCGAGGACGGAGGAAGCACGTTGGGCTCGCGTCAGCGCGAAGGTGATGCAAGGTCAAAGCCGTTAAGTTAGGTGCTTTGTGTCATGTGCGGAAGGCACAGAGGGTTGCCGCGAATACGGCTTAGATCGCCCGAACTAACCGCACCGGGAGGAAGATGATTGCGCCTACCAACTCAAGCACACCGCCGACCGCGATCCCGACGATGCGGAAAGGTATAAGGAGCAGCCAGACGATGGGATATGCGACCAATGCCAGCAAGGCAAGCGGCCAGCAAAGAATCAGGAGAATGCACCACAAAAGAAACTTGACCATAATTCTGCCTCAGCCTCGACCAAGTACACATACGGCGGGATGACTCCCGCGGTTCCAATTTCCTATTGCTTCTTCGTAGAAGACTTCTTCTTGCCCGCTGATTTCTCTGAGGCAGCCTTCTCAGGCTTTCGCGAGGTCGACGTTTTGCCGCCGGCTCGTTCCGCCAGTACGCTCCTTCGCTCCTTGATCAGCTTCCTCCGTTCCGAGTCAGGCATGGCAAGGATTGTCTGGGTCCGCTTTGGAAGCTTTTCTGAGATCAAGGCGTGTGCCCGCCGAAGTTCTTCCTCAATATCCCGGGGCCGCAGTGCATCCCATCGCTCCAGCGTCACCCAATGCGCCTTCGCCAGGTAGGGAGCCGCCACAACTCCGTCATTTTCGATCAGTTCGTGGAAACGCTCCGCCCCGCAGTGGAAGGTCAGAACCCCAAATCCTGAGCCATCTAAATCTGTGATGGCAAACATTTTGCCGCCGATCTCCCGGTCTGCAGCCCAGTAGACCAGGTGATGCCCCCAGTTCAGGGTTTCCGCGACATAGGGCAGCGCCATGCATATCGCGCGGATTCGTTCGTTATCCATTGCCGAGAGTGTAGCCCGGCAGCCGCTTGAAAAATTTTTAAAATCTACTTGACGCCATACACTAGTTGTCATACAGTATGTGAAGTACAGTGTATGAGACACAGCAGCTCATCAGCTGGAAGTCTCAAGGAATCAGCATGACCGTAGCTGAAAGCACCTTCGAAAATCTTCGTCTCGAGCTCCGACGTGGCTGCCTGACTCTGGCCGTTCTAGCCCAGCTTAAGCAGGAGCACTACGGCTATACGCTCCGCAAAGAGCTGGCCGAACGCGGACTCGAGATCGACGAAAGCACGCTTTACCCTCTTCTCCGCCGTCTGGAAACGCAAGGCCTGCTGGCCAGCCAGTGGCGTGAAGAGGACAAACGCAACAAGCGCTTCTACCGCCTGTCCCCGGAAGGCGAAGAAATCCTCGCTCGCCTGCTCGACGAGTGGAACGCCATCAACACCTCCGTCTCCCGCATCCTCGACGGCCCGACTTCGGAAGCCGCTCCGAGTGCGGAGACAAAGTAAGGACGCCACCATGGAACTCCTCGATCGCTACCTACAAGCCGTCAGAAAGTATCTGCCCCTGCGACGTCAGGACGACATCATCGCTGAACTCCGCGCCAACATGGAGTCCCAGATTGAAGACCTCGAGTCGGAACTCGGCCGCGCGCTCACACAGGGCGAGCTCGACGACTTTCTGCGCAAAATGGGTCACCCGATGGTGGTGGCGTCGCGCTACCAGCCCCAGCAGTACCTGATCGGGCCAACCATGTTCCCCATGTACCTTTACGTATTGCGCCTTGCGATGCTCTGGGCCTTCATCGTCTGCATGGTGGTAGCCGCAGTCGTCACCCCGCTCACCGAAGGCACCGGCGGCGCTGTTGTTGCGGCTCTGTTCCGGACTCCGGGAATCCTCATCCAGACCGCTGCCTGGATCACGCTCGTTTTCGCTGCTTTTGAATTCGCCCGGACGCGCTACCCGAATATCTGCCCGCAGATTGAAGGCCTGAACAAAGGATGGAATCCGAGTACTCTTCCTCCGATCGAAAAAGACAGCCTTCGCAAAGGTAAGCCTCGCTCCTTCGCGCAGGCGGTTGCGGAAATCATCTTCAGTGTGCTCTTCCTTGGGTGGGTTCTACTGATCCCGCACTACCCGTTCATTCTCCTAGGACCCGGTGTCGTCTTCTTGAAAACCTCTTCCTATGAACTCGCCCCCGTCTGGTGGACCTTCTTCGGCTGGATCGTCGCACTCGGAATCATGCAGATCGTCGCCAGGTGCATTGACCTTGCTCGCGGCACATGGGAACGGCCTTCGATCATTCAGCACTTCGCGTTCAAGGTTGTCGGCCTGATCCCAGTACTCGTGCTTCTCGCTGCACCGGGGCACATCTATGTATCGCTCAAGAATTCCGCGGCCGATCCGGCGCAACTTGGCAAGAATCTCGCCGAGGTCAACAACGCGATTCATCTTGGCTTCTCGGTGGTCTGCGCGATCGTCGTCCTGCAGCTAGCCTTCGATATCGGCAAGCTGGTAACGGAGGCCTATCGCAAACGTGAGGTTGCCAGCTAGCAGCCATCACGCCGTCAGTCGCAACCGCACCTGATATCAACGCCAGCGGACAAGGAGTGCCCGCAAGGAGTAGCTATGCGCCGTCGTCTCATCAGCTGCATCGATGCCCTTTTCGTAGGAATGATTCTCGGACTGCTCTTCGTAACGTTCGTCCATGCGTCGCCGGTGCACCGCGTGCGACAAGTGCCAAGTAACCATTGGACAGTGGTGTGTGACCACGCCCAGCAGCTTCGCTAACGAGATCGGCGCACCCAACGGTGCGCCGATCTCGTTCCCTTGTTCCCTCGAGCCGGAGTCTCTACTGCTTTCCGAACCGGTAGACCACTCCGAATGTCGCGCCGAGGTCATGCTGGAAGGTGGAACCGAATCCGGTTCCCATCGCTTCCGGGGCCAGCCGCAGAGACAGGCTAGGCGAAATGTTCGCCTCGCCGATAATCGCTCCTGAGAACGCGTAGGTTGTTCCATCGGGATAGAGGCGGCACTGCTCTCCGGGCGGGCAGATCTGACCGAAGCGGTTCGTATCGCTTTCGAAGTTCCCCATCGCGGCCCCGCCCATGACGCGCCCTGCAATGGAGTACTTCGGCCGCAGCTTGAAACGATACACCGGGCCCGCCATGATGTCGTAGGTGCTGATCGCTGGCCGGGTGATTGATGTGAAATTCAGGCCAACAAATGCGGTCCCATAGTTCCCTCGCCCATCCAGCGTGAATCCCAGGCGCGGAGTGTAATACCGCGTCAGCCCAAGATCGAAGGCGTACATGGTCGTGTGTTGCAGGATCGGACCTGGAATGAAGCGCTGATAACCGGCCCCGACGAAAATCTCATAGCGCTGGCCGTAGGTGTCGCGGATCGCCTGCTGTCTCCGGGCTTCCCTGCGGGCCCGTATACGTCCCTGAACGCTGACCGTTCCTGAATTCTGAGCCGGGGCCGGTGTTGCAGCCGGCGCCTGAGCGGGCGGTGTCTGCTCCTGTGTCGGTTGACTGCTGCCGGTATCCTGGCCGAATGCTGCAACGCCAGTGGAAACAAACCAGATAAACGCCAGAGTTGCTACAGCACGGCGGAACGAAAACATCGAACTTTCCTTACCTCCAACACGGATGCCCTCGGATACCCATCCGTGGGGTGGAACGCAGACGAGCAAGAGCGTGATCCTCATCAATTATCGCAAACCCTGCCCAAATCGATCTTTACCGGGACTGACTTCTTTTGGACGCACCCCGCTGCTTTTTGCCGCTAACTCCCGTTTCATGCTCTACGATGAATTTCTGAGAGGCGGCAAAAGACTGGCATGCGCTTCATTCTCGGACTGATCATCGGGATCGTTCTAGTCCCCCTCGCCATCCTCGTCTACCTCATGTACGGCAAGGTACCTGTGGCAGTGGATGACCCGGCCGTTCCGCATGAGCGTCAGCTCGTTCACATGCCTCTCGATGCGCGAATGCAGCGCGAGATGGTGGGAACCCATATGGAGCCTGACGCTGCCAATCTCACGGATGGGGCTCGCATCTATGTCGATCGCTGCGCGGTCTGCCACGGGCTTCACAACCATCCCTCGGCTCTGGGAGCTCACATGTACCCCGATGCTCCGCAACTTCTTGAGCCGCACCCCGGTAATTCAGAAGTCATCGGCGTCAGTGACGACCCCCTCGGCGAAACCTACTGGAAGGTCCTGAACGGCATCCGCCTCACCGGAATGCCCTCCTTCAAAACACAGCTCAGCGACCCCTATATATGGAAAGTCAGCCTGTTCCTGGCCAATGCCAACAAGCCGATGCCACAGTCTGCGCTCGACATCCTTAATCGGGCTCCAGCGCCTCCCACCGAAGCGCCACCTCATTTATCGGACTCTGAAGCACCTAACCAAGAGTAGTCGGCGGAAATCCCGTGCGGGCTCTTGCGACCGCATGATCGTTGGCAGCTCAAGCTCAGGCATCCTGGTGGTATCGTTGTAGTCAGAACTCATGTCTCTACTTGCTTCATTCCGCAAAGGATTTCGATTCTTCCTGATGAGCTTCGGTATCTCCAGCTCTTCGAAGAAGACGCCTGGCAATTCAGACCAGAAGCCACGCACGAATTGAAAAGAACCTGCCGCAACTCTCGCCGCCTCCGCGAATACAATAGGAAATAGAGAATCTATGGCCTCCGAGACCAAAAGCCGCTGGCGGGCATTCTGGGACTGGTTTGTTCTCTTCAGCGGTATCTCCACCGCTTCGAACCTCTCGCGAACGCGACCGGACCCGGTCCGCCGTCGCGGCCTCTTCCTCTTTCGAAGCGGAAAGTCCAAATCCGTCCAGCCCTGAGATTCGCTCCACCATTTCAGGAGCGTGGATCGCTAATCTTGCAGCTATACTGACTCCGCGGCGCCGATCCATCGCTTATAACGACCTGCGCGTGCGTAGGGAGTTGTCATGGCCACAGACGTGCCGGGCGCCACTGGTCGCGAACGGCGGTTCTACCTGATAAGTGCAGCTCTTGCGGTCGCGGTTACGGCGGCTGGTTTCGCGCGCACCTACTACCTCCGCTCCTACTTTCATTCCCCTCAACTGCGGCCGTTCTTACACTTCCACGGAGCGGTTATGACCGCCTGGATTGTGCTGTTCATGATCCAGGTGGTGTTGATTGCCCGTCGCAATATTCGCTTCCATCGTGTGCTCGGTTACTTCGGCGTCATCCTTGCACTCGGCGTGGTCTGCATGGGCTGCTCGGCCACCACTCTTGCCGCCATTCGCGAAGTGCGCGCGCATTCCTCATATGAGTCCATGCAGCTCAATGTGCTGGGTCTCGAACTTACCCAGATGCTACTTTTTGCGGTGTTCGTCGGCATTGCAGTCGGGTATCGGCGCAACACCGCCCTGCACAAGCGCTTCATGCTGTTGGGAACTCTCTGCATGATGCCTAATCCGCAGGTCCGATTAATGCCGTTCTTCCATAGCAATCTGCCTTACCTCATCATCTGGACCGTCGAGGTGTTTCTCATCGTTGGAATCGACGCATACCGGCACCGGCGCATTCATCCGGCATTTTTCCGCGGCGCAGTTATAGCCAACGTTGCGCTTTATCTTGCCCAATTCATCGCCACCACCGAGGGATGGCGCCGAGCCGTCAGCCGTCTCGTTGCGTGAGTCGGCATCGCAGGGTTTCCCTGTAAAATGACATCATGGCGATCACCCGCGCTGAGGCTCTCGATTACTTCGCGTCCCCTGACCTCATCGGGCTGGGCTTCGAGGCCGACGCCGTCCGGCAACGCCTCCATCCTGAAGGCGTTGTCAGCTACATCATCGATCGCAATATCAACTACACCAACTTCTGCACCGAGTACTGCACCTTCTGCGCCTTCTACCGGCCTCTCAAGGGGCCCCGCGCCGATGAGGGCTATATCCTCGACTTTGAGAAGATCTACGAAAAGATCGCCGAAACGCAGGAGATGGGTGGCACCGGCGTCCTGATGCAGGGCGGGATTCATCCTGATCTAAAGATCGACTGGTTCGAGAGGCTGTTTCGCGGAATCAAGCGGCGCTTCCCGAAGATCTGGCTGCACTGCCTCAGCGCATCAGAAGTGCTCGCGATCGCCGAATATTCCGAGCTTGATTTGCGCACCACGATCGCGCGTCTCCGCGATGCCGGACTCGACTCGATTCCTGGCGGCGGCGCCGAGATCCTTGACGACGATGTCCGCAAGCGCATCGCGCGGCTGAAGTGCCGCACCGAGGACTGGGTAAGCGTGCACCGCACAGCTCACCAGCTGGGCATGCGAACCACCGCAACAATGATGTTTGGCGTTGGAGAGACATTCGATCAGCGCATCAATCACTTTGAGGTCGTGCGCAACCTGCAGGAAGAAACCGGAGGATTCACCGCATTCATCCCCTGGAGCTTCCAGCCGAAATACACTGCGCTTGGCGGCCGCGGCTGGGACGAGGCGACCTCCGTCGAATACTTGAAGGTCCTCGCCATTTCCCGCCTCTATCTTGACAACATCGAGAACGTGCAGGCGTCGTGGGTCACACAGGGATTGAAAGTTCTTGAGCTCGGGCTTCACTTCGGGGGCAACGATGTGGGCTCGGTGATGCTTGAAGAGAATGTGGTCAAGGCAGCAGGAACGTCGAACTGCACCACCGAAGAAGAGCTCCGCAGGATTATTCGCGATGCAGGTTTTAAACCCGTCCAGCGCGATACCCTCTATCGCACCATGTTCCTTAACTAAGCTCATCGTTGAGGCAAGAAACGTCAGGGCACGACTTAGGCCGTGCCCCAATTCCTCTGAGCTAAGGCTTTACAGGCTGCGGAAAAAGCCGGATGTCTCCGAGCGTGTAGATCACCGTGATCGTGGTGGTCACATTCACTGGCTCGCTATTCAGCAAGAACGGCTTGTACACCCACTGCCGAACCGCATCCAGCGCCGACTGCTGCAGCTCCTTCGGACCGGACACCACCTTAAGATTCTCAACTTGACCGTCCCTCCCTACCACCGCGTCCAGCACAACCTTGCCCTGAATCTTTGCCGCCTTTGCCTTCGGTGGATAAACGGGCGGTACTTTCGCCAAGAGCTGCTTCTGCATTGTCTTTGCGTCAACAGAGACTGAGTGAGCGTCCTTCTTTGCCGAGTCCGAACTCTTCTGATTAACGCCAATCCGCAGTGCTACCGCCGAAGTTGCCGCTGCAACCCCGAGTACAACGCATGCGCTCAGTGCAATGCTCCGGCGAAAGCGTCCGATCTCTTTCTTCATCTCTGTCAGTTTCATAAGTCTCCTCTCCAGCGTGCTTGAATCGAACACTCCAATTGCATATGGAACTCGAACTGCCTTTCCCTGTAACAGCAATCCCGCCAGTTTCAGCAGCGATTGCGCATACTCCCTGCTTCCCGAAATCTCCGCAGCCATCGCGTCGCAAACCATCTCGCGGCTTTCGGTCAGTCTCTGCCGCACGAACCACACGCCGGGGTGATAGCCAACCGACAGCGAGAGCAGTTCGTAAGCGAGATTCTTCGCGAAGTCCATTCGCTTCACGTGAGCCAGTTCGTGCCCGATCACAGTTTCGAGTTCGGCATGCGGAAAACTCGCGATCATCTTCTCTGGAAGCATCACCAGCTTCCGACTGACTCCCATCGTCAACGGCGCGAAAATCTGTCTCGAACTAACCAGGGCAACGTCTTTAGCTGCAAACCGTCGCACCCCACGCTGCCACGACGCGTCCGCCTCGATCGTCAACGAAGCCGGCTTCGCGGTACGCTCCAGTTCCTTCAGTCGCACCCATCGCCAGATAAATCTCGCTATGAGATAAAGCGTCGCGGCCCCGTAAATCCCGACCACCAGGACGATGACAGCCGCAGGAAACCGCAGCCCTTCGGATGCTGTGCCACCACTCAGCTGTACGACAACGCTGCTCTGAGCAGCTTGCTCCGCGTGAACATGAAAGGGCCAGGGCACATTCAGTTTTTGCCATGGCAGTAGCGACAATCCCGGTACCGTTGCCTCGGCCAACAGCGCCGACACCCACACTCGATGTTCCGCGCCGGGCCCCAATGGCCGCACAACCTTTGCTGCTAGCCACGCCGCAAACGCGATAAGAGGAACTTGCCAGAGCGAATTCACAACGTACGACATCACCATCGATTCCGCGCCGTTCATTGCTCGTCCTCCTCTCGTTTGCTGAAGCGCTCCGAAAGCTTCGCCAGGCGCTTCGCATCGATCTGCCGGCTCTTCAGGAGGCTCATCACCAGCTCTTCGCTCGAGCCTCCAAACATCCGGTCGATCATGTCGCGCAGGCTTTGTCCTACCGCTTTCTCCTCGCTCACCTTCGCGCGATAGAGATAAGCCCGGCCCTGCAACTCGCGCTCGAGCTTTCCCTTGCGTTCCAGAATGTTCAGCATCGTCTGCACAGTGGTGTAGGCGAGCGGCTGCTCCAACTCGTTCTGAACATCGGTCACGGTGCTCGCCCCGTGCTTCCAGATCACCTGCATGATCTTCAGTTCCAGCCTCGTGAGCCCGTTTTTTCCAGGCCTTCCACCCATGCCTACCTCCTATAGTCTTAGGACATTACGCTCCTTTCCTGTTCTCGTCAACTAAAGTCTTAGGACTTTGTGTACTTTCTTCCGGTTCCAACCTCCGACAGCGAAATCTCATCCAACAAACGCTGGAACTAGGGCTCTAAATCTAACTTGTCATTCGAGGTAAATCCGTGAAGTACCCCCTCGTTGTGCTGTCCTGTGTTCTCGTCCTGAGCTCCTGCGGTAGTTCGAATTCCACTACGTCTCCTTCGGATCCAACTCCGACGCCTACACCAACTCCGACTGCGACTGCTCCGGACGTCACCACCTTCCACTACAACAACTCGCGCGACGGACTGAATGCAAAGGAAACTACGCTAACGCTGACGAACGTCAACTCCACGCAATTCGGAAAAGTTGGATTCGATTCTGTCGACGGTCTCGTTGATGCAGAGCCTCTCTTTCTGGCTGGAGTCAATGCTGGAGGCTCAACTCGCAATGTTCTCTACGTCGCGACAGAACACGACAGCGTCTACGCCCTCGACGCCGACTCGGGCACTCAGATCTGGAAGACTTCCGTTCTCGGCTCTGGCGAAACCACCAGCGACGCGCGTGGATGCGGGCAGGTCGGCCCAGAGATCGGCATCACCTCGACGCCCGTCATCGATCGCAAGCAGGGAGCGAATGGAACCATCTACGTCGTTGCCATGAGCAAAGATTCAGGCGGCAACTACCATCAGCGTCTTCACGCGCTAGACATTACTACTGGCAGCGAAGTCTCCGGCAGCCCGACCGAGATCACCGCAACCTATCCCGGGAACGGCGATGGTTCCACCGGAGGTGTCAATACCTTTGATCCCAAGCAGTACAAGGAACGCGCAGCCCTTCTGCTCACCGGGGGAAACATCTACCTTGGCTGGTCGTCTCACTGCGATTTCGCGCCATACACAGGCTGGATAATGGCCTACAGTTCATCCACGCTCAAGCAGACTGCTGTCCTCAATATCACTCCAAATGGTGGCGACGGCTCAATCTGGATGAGCGGAGATGGCATCGCAGCCGACGCCTCTGGCAACCTGTTCTTACTCGACGCAAACGGGAAATTCGACACAACGCTAGACGCGAACGGCCTTCCATCCAAGGGCAACTACGGCAACGCCGTCCTCAAGCTCAGCGCTGCCTCCGGCCAGCTTTCAGTGGCCGACTACTTCGAGCAATACGACACCGTTTCCGCTTCGGGCGCCGATCAGGATCTTGGTTCTGGCGGCATCGTTCTTCTGCCCGATGTCACGGACTCGACCGGTAAGACACGCCACATCATGGTCGGCGGCGGAAAAGACCAGAATCTCTACGTAATCGATCGCGACAACCTCGGCAAATTCAATGCCGGGGGCTCTGACAACAGCAATGCGTATCAGGTGCTCTCCGGGGTTGGATCGATCTTCTCGACACCGGCTTTCTTCAACAACACCCTTTATCTAGGTACCGTCGGCAGCCCGCTTCGTGCGTTCCCGGTGACCAGCGCAAAAGTCGCAACGTCAGCGTCGAGCCAGACGGCGACGTCGTTTGCCTTCCCTGGAACGTCTCCCGCCATATCCTCAAACGGCACACAGAACGGAATCGTGTGGGCGCTCGAATCTCACTCCAAGACGCCTGCTGTCCTGCACGCCTACGATGCAACCAACCTCGCCAAAGAACTCTATAACAGCACACAAGCAGCGAGCAGTCGCGACTCATTCGGAAACGGCAACAAGTTCATCACACCGCTGGTGGTCAACGGGAAGGTCTACGTGGGAACACCGAACGGGGTGGCTGTATTCGGGCTGCTCAGTAAGTAGAAGTGAACTGGACGGTAGTGGTCCCCGACACCTATCCCAGGATGAACCCTGGCATCTTCAGTGACCAAAAATGTGGCGGAGAATGGGAGAGAGAACCTCTCCCATTCTTAAGTTATCAGCCGACCCCCAGCTTGCCGCAAGCGCCCGTTCTTCTCCATCATCGTTCGAGTTTTAACTCATCGATGCGAGGAGACTCTACAGCGATGTCGACAAGACCAAGCATGTTTCGCGAGCAGTTCTTCCACGGAACCCGTGCCGATCTCTCCACTGGCGATCTGATCGCATCCGGTTTCACGTCTAACTTCGGCGAGGGAAAGCCTCTCTCGTGGGTTTACTGCACCGGCACGCTCGATGCCGCTATCTGGGGCGCTGAATTGGCAACTGGGGACGGACGCGAGAGGATCTATATGGTCGAGCCAACCGGGGAGCTCGTCGATGATCCTAATCTGACAAACAAGAAGTTCCCTGGAAATCCAACGCGCTCCTACCGTTCCCGCGATCCGCTTCGCGTCGTTGGAGAAGTGACGAACTGGCAGGGTCATCCACCTGAGCAGCTGCAACACATGAAGAGCAGCCTCGAACGTCTGAAAGCCGAAGGAGCCGAGATCATTGACTGAGCCTTTCCGCCTCCCCAACGAGTATGTTGAGCCGGATAGGGCCGCTGTCCAGCAAGCGCTAAACAAGAACGGGGGACAAAGCCCCCGTTCTTGTCATCTATGTTGACCTACCTACCGCCGCTCGTTCATTCCCACATACTTCGATGGGTAGACCGGCCCGATGTAGTCAGCGCGAGGCCGGATCAGGCGGTTGTCATCGAGCTGCTCAATTACGTGGGCAGCCCAACCCGCAATGCGGCTGACTGCAAAGATCGGCGTATAGAGGTCGATATCGATGCCCAGCGTTGCGTAGGTGGAAGCCGAATAGAAATCGACGTTCGCGTTCAGTTTCTTGTCCTGCTTGATGTAGAGTTCAATCGCGCGCGACATCTCGTACCACTTCGGCTGTCCCGCGTCTTTGCCCAGTTTCTCGCTCATGCGGCGCAGATGGGTCGCGCGCGGATCCTCGGTCTTGTAGACGCGATGGCCGAAGCCGGAAATCTTTTGCTTCGCCGCCAGCATGTTCTTGACGTAGTCGACGGGATCGGCCCCGGCCTTGTCGATCGTGAGCAGCAACTTCATCACGCCTTCGTTGGCGCCGCCATGCAGCGGCCCCTTGAGTGCGCCAATCGCTCCGGTGATGGCCGAGTGAATATCTGACAGGGTTGCAGCGATCACACGCGCTGCAAACGTCGAGGCATTCAGCTCGTGATCCGCGTGCAGGATCAGCGCGATGTCGAGCGTGCGTGTCGCAGTATCTGAAGGCTTTACGCCGTTCAGCATCCAGAGGAAATTGCCTGCGTGGGAAAGAGTGCGGTCGGGAGGGACGATGTCGAGCTTTTTGCGGATTCTGTCGTAGATCGCAACGATCATCGCGATCTGTGCGGTCAGGTTATAGGCCTTGCGGACGTTTGCGTCGTGGCTGTTGTCCTTCTCGTCGGCGTCATAGAAGCTGAGCGCCGACACCGCGGTTCGAAGGACTTCCATCGGGGTCGCCGATGTCGGGAACGTTTTCAGCATATCCACGATCCGCTGATCGACCTCGCGAGCCAGAGCCAACTGCGATGAGAACTCCCGCAGTTCCAACTCGGTCGGGAGGCGCCCATTCCACAGCAAATAGGTCGTCTCTTCGAAGTTCGACAGCTCAGCCAGTTCGTGAATGTCGATCCCGCGATACGCAAGCACGCCCGCGTCGCCATCAATAAAGCAAATCCCGGAATTAGCGGCGACAATTCCTTCAAGTCCCTTACCAGCGACAGCGGTAGACATAGGCCTTTATGACTCCCCTCTTTGGGTGGTTGGATGCGATCTTTAATTCCGGCATTCGCGCGGGCTCAAAGCATGGCCCGGCGAGAAAAGCGGTAATCCACTTTATAAATGGTCGATAAGACCATTGTCACGGACCCGCCCCTTGCCGTGCCGCATCGCGCTATGATGGCGCAGGTCATTGATCCTATGGAATTCTCGGTCAGGCCCGTCCCCGTTTCCGGCATCCTGCAGTGGCGCGATCTATACCGGCAGGAGATGAACTGCCAGATCGTCCACGACTCGATCCACTCCCGCGAGGGCTGGACCCAGCCCTACCTCATCGAGGCTGGCGGCGAGCCTTGCGGATATGGGTCGATCGCTGTTGCCGGCCCCTGGTCGGGCACACGCACCATCTTCGAGTTCTACATCGCGGAAAAGCGTCGCTCCCGGTTCTTTGAGGCTTTCGAGACCTTTATGTCCGTCAGCGCAGCCGACGCAATCGAAACCCAGACCAGCGACGTGATGCTGACCGCCATGCTGCACACCTGGGCACACGACGTGGTCAGCGAAAAGATCATCTTTGAAGACAAGCTCAAAACAGCGTTCCGGGTCAACGGCGCGACCCTGCGTCCGCGCGAACCTGAGGGCGACTGGATGCTGCTCGAAGTGGGCGGCGAAGTGGCAGCAACCGGCGGTATTCTCTACCACTACAACCGCCCATATGGCGACATCTGGATGGAAGTGGCGGAACCCTTTCGCATGCGCGGCTTCGGTTCCTATCTCGTGCAGGAACTGAAGAGGATCTGCTACGAAGGCGGAAGCATTCCATGCGCTCGATGCAATACCGATAACATTGCTTCCCGCAAGACACTACAGAAGGCCGGATTCGTGCCCTGCGCCCATCGCCTCACCGGCAAACTCACGCCATCGAGACCAGAAACGAACAGCTGAAATCCTGGGTTACGTCCATGGCACAGGCTTCCTACCAATTCCCCCCAAAACCCTTCGTACTCCTCTATAGTCTCTGTAGCCATTCAAAGCCCTTTGAGAGCTATCGCGAATCCGCTCTAAATCCGGCTTTGGTCCCATGTGTCCCGGAGGAGACTCGAACGATGAGCGACGACAGAAGTACAGTCATTGAATCCGCGCCGGCTTACAGCGGTGCACTACTGGCGGCAATCGCCATCGCAGTGCTGGCCGCGATTGGCGGGCTGATCTGGAGTTATACCCTCAGCGGCCGCATCGCTCACCAGGAAACCGCCCTCGCTGAAGCCAATCAGCAGAACGCCAAGCTTGATGCTCAGCTCCGCGAAACCAACGCTCGCCTCCGCGTTGCCACAGACGAACTAGGCCGCAGCGTTGGCCTTACGCAAAAGCAGATGGACCAGCGTGCACAACAGATCATTGCCCGGCAGGCAGCCGACAGCAAGCGTCTTGAAGCCGCGCAGCAGCAGACTGCCCAGCAGGTCAGTGCCGTTCAGAGCGATGTATCAACCGTAAAGACCGACGTAGGCGGCGTGAAAACCGATCTTGGTAAGACGCAATCCGATCTCGCCACCGCCGTCAGTCAACTGCAGTCCATGAAGGGCGATCTCGACGGACACTCCAGCCTTATTGCGCGCAATCGCGACGAACTGGAGCTTCTCAAACACAAAGGCGATCGCAACTACTACGAGTTCACGCTGGCGAAGGGACAGAAGAAGCCAGTCGGCACCATCAGCCTGGAGTTGAAGAAGGCCGACCAGAAGAAGAGCCGCTTCTCAATCTCTGTCTTTTCCGACGACAAGCAATACGACAAAAAGGACCGCTACGTAAATGAGCCGCTCCAGTTTTACGCGGGGAAGGACCCGGCCCTCTATGAAATCGTGGTGAACGCGGTTCCGTCAAAGAACACGATCTCGGGCTATCTTTCTACGCCGAAAGGCGCTCCGGCTCCGGCTAACGTTCAGTGATGGCGCCTTTCCAGTCGACGATCAGCGCGGGTAGATATTGGAAGTTGAAAGTGTAGCCAAGTCCTTTGCGCGTCTCCCAATCCGCCTTTGACATTCGGTAGGAACACACAAAGGTTCCTTCCTTGGTCTCGCCGGGTTGAATCGTCAGGTCCGGAGAAATTGGCGGAGCATGCCACTGCTGCAAGTCCGGATACGCCTTGAACAGGCGCTCGTAGTCTGAGGGCATCGCCGCATAGCTTGAGTGGATTCCATCGGGCAGGGTCAAATTCGCCAGCACCTGGTGCAGGAAAATCGGCTGCTTGCTCTGGTTACGCAGCTTGACGTGCGTGAAAAGCAATACCTGGTCGATCGATTCCTTGGGAATGGCAGCCCCGTTCGCGTCCCAACCCGAAGTTTCGCTATGCATCGGATGCGCCCAAACCTCCACAACCTCGCCGGTCGAGGCAGGAGGCTTCTCGCCGGAAATCACATACACCGTCACGGCCGCAGAGACCAGTACCACCGCGATGATCGTGGCGATAATCACATGGCTGGTGCCCCTGGTGTAGGACTCTCCCGCCGCCTCACGTGATTCCTGTTGGAGCAGACTCATAGCGCCCCTATCTTAGCCCCACGGGTTGTGGACAATCCAGTATCGCTGCTCAGGCAATAATTTGTGGAAGGACACTAGCGCTTCCGCATCGCTCCAAGAAACTCCTTCACCCCCAGCGTATTCAATACATCTGCAGCTGTCAGCCATGCTCGTCGCAGCTGCCGAATCCCATATCGCCACTCACCCACCACTTTTGTCATATGCGCGTCGGTGTTGATCACGATTCGGCACCCGCATTCTTTTGCCAGTCGCAGATCTCGGTCGCTCAAGTCCAGACGCTCCGGCGCGGCATTGTGCTCCACAGCGACACCAAGCTCTGCGCACCGCCGGATCACTGCGCCCGTGTCAAGGGCGTATGCTTCCCGTCGAAGAATCTGCCGCCCGGTGGGATGCCCCAGGATCCTCACATTTGGGTTACCGACAGCCCGCAGCACACGCCCCGTCATCTCCTCCCGCGGCTGCGCGAAATGACTGTGCACGCTCGCGATGACGACGTCCAGCTGAGCCAGCACTTCGTCGTCCATGTCGAGACTGCCATCAGCCAGAATGTCTACCTCAAGTCCCGTAAGAATCCGGATCCGCCCCTCCATCTGCTTGTCCACTTCGCGGATTCGCTTCATATGCTCGAGAGCGCGCTTCTCGTCGAGACCGTTCGTCATCGCAAGGTTCTTCGTATGCTCCGTAATCGCGATGTACTGCAAGCCGCGCGCAATTCCCGCCTCTGCCATCTCCAGAATCGAGTTGCGACCATCCGTCTCGGTTGTGTGCATATGCACATCGCCCTTTATGTCCGAGGCCTCAATCAACTTCGGAACCGAGCGCTTCGCAGCGGCTTCAATTTCCCCCAGGTTCTCCCGCATCTCCGGAGGCATCCAGTCCATATCCAGCGCCGCGTAGATCTCCTCTTCCGTCGCCGATGCCACAACTGACTCGTTGTCCAGTCGCGACAGAGACCACTCGCTCAGCGTGTAGCCCATCTTCAGCGCTCTCTGTCGCAAGACCACGTTGTGCGCCTTTGACCCGGTAAAGTACTGCAGGGCCGCTCCATAGCAATTCGACGGCAGAAGGCGCACATCCACCTGCAGCCCATTCGCCAGGTGGAAGCTCACCTTGTTTTCGCCCTTCGCAATCATGTCGTGAATGCCTGGATAGGCAGCCACGTATTGCACCGCCGCATCGGTATTCCCTTGTGCACAGGCCGGTCCCGTCACCAGCAGGTCCAGATCGCCCGCCGTTTCCCTCCCGCGCCTCAGCGATCCAGCCGGAGTGACTCGCTCAATCCCACCCATCGCCATCAGGTATATCGTCAGTCGCTCCGCCGCATCCTCGGCTTCGTCGATGCGGAAGCGACCTACGGATCGCCGATAGTCCTCGATGCCCTTCTTGATCTTCTCGATCTGCTTCTCGCCCATGCGGGGGAGGCCTTTCAAACGGCCTGCATCGATCGCTTCCGCGAGCTCATCGATATTCTTGACCTTTCCCGCATCCCACAGCAGCGCGACGGTTTTGGGACCCATTCCCGGCAACTTCAGGAGCTGCAGCAATCCAGCCCCGTACTTAGTCAGCAACTCATCCCGCACCGGCAACGATCCTGTCGCCACGATTGCCTGGATATTCGCTGCCATACTCTTTCCTATCCCCTGAATCGCCAGCAACTGAGCCGCATCCCCTGACACCGCTGCCAGGTCTACAGTCGTCTGCTCGACTGCATCCGACGCATTGCGATAGCTGCGCACGCGAAAGCCATCAGCGCCATCGATCTCCATCAGATCGGCCGTCTCGTTCAGCAGGGAGGCAATCGTTGCGTTGTCCATTTAGGAAATCTCTCCGCCAACAGTATCTTCCATCGCACCTCACCGGCCAATCACAGCTCGAACTGGATTCCGCTGATACATTCATTACGCAGTCCCTAAACAAAACCGACCTTTCACCGAGATCGTCAGAATCACCATGGACCGGCCAAGTATCTTCTGCGGGGCACTACTCGTCGCAAGTCTTGAAGTTCTTGCATGCCATGTCGCTGCACAAGCTCCGCCCAGGCCGGGTGCATCCGCTGCCCAACAGTCCTTGACAACCTTGGACGCGGACCATGCTGTCGAGCATAAAGGCCTCTTCACTATCGATGTCGTTCCCACTGATGCGTCGGGAAGCCCCGTTTCTAACCTCGAGCCTTCGGCATTCACCATCCTCGACAACGGCAAGCCCGCGAAGATCCGTACTTTCGAGCGATCTCATGCAGGGTCAGAGCCCGCTCCACAACTGATTTTCGTTCTCGACGCCCTCAATCTCTCTCCAGAACAACTCGCGCAAACGGAAAGCACACTTACGCGTTTCTTCCTTCGCAACAACGGCCAAACGGGATTCCCGACCTTCCTATACTGGCTCACGCGCGATGGCCTCTTCTCCTCGGTTGTCTCCACGTTGCACGGCGCAGTGCTAGTTGAAGAGTTGAAGGAGAAGAGATCTCAGATACCCGTATGGACGCGAGATCTCAGACAGACGCCGGCATTCCCGCAGTCAGAAATTGCGCGGAACAAGTTTTCCCTGCGCGCACTAGGCTCTATCGCTATCCAGCAGAGAGACGTCCCCGGCCACAAAGTCGTGGTGTGGATCGGTCCGGGCTGGCCAGTCAATGGCGGCGAGATCGCTTTCAACGATGCCACTGAGTTCTCTACCCGGCTGCGCGAAGCGCGCATTACGCTCGATAACTTGAACGTCTGGCTGGATCCAGTCCTCTTCAACTACCACGATTTCCTCACTGCGCCCCGCGCACAAAAGGATATGCAGCCTGCGAACCTGTCTCTGCAGGTGATCGCCGCGCACACCGGTGGAATGGTGCTCGACTCCTCCGAAAACCTCGAGCAAGGTATTGGAAGGTGTGTTGAAGATCTCCGGACCTTCTATTCACTGACATTCAATCCTCCTCGCACCGACACAGTGGATGAATACCACGATCTCCGCGTCCAGCTATCCGATCCCGACGCAATCGTCCGAGCTCCTGCCGGCTACTACAACGAGCCCGCGTATTTCGACAATCCTTTACCCGATATCCAGAAAGTCACGGTCGCACAGCTAGAACAGATCGTGCATAAGCACCCCGACCTCTCGCAGACGCTCGCAAAAATCGAACTCACGGAGCGTCTGAGCACGCCTCGTCTGAACAAGCTCTTGAGCGGAATCCATCGCGAGAAAGATCGTCAGGCGCTTACCATAGACGCCGATCTCTCCGTCTCCCTCCAGCCGCCGCCTGACGAGATCGCGAACCGCCCGCCGCCTGAGCTTGGAGAACAGCGTACGATCCTTCAGCGAACCTTCGACTATCTTCGCAATGTGATCCCGAGGCTGCCCGACTTCTATGCATTGAGAAACACCGCGCAATTCCAGGAGCCTCCGGAACGCGACAAGGAGACCTGGAAAATCCGGCGGCAGGACCGCACGCTTCACTTCGCCACGGGAGAACATGCAAGCGTTCTCTATCGCAACGGCAATGAGGAAGTCGCGCAAAAGAAGAAGATTGGCAAGACTCCCATTGTCCGTACAATCCGGACCCGCGAACTCGAAACGAGAGGCACGTTCGGCCCAATCCTCAGCTTCGTGCTCGCGGCAGCCGTCGCAAGTCCCGCCAGCTTCAGGTGGGAGCGCTGGGAACGAGGCAAAGACGGTGACTTGGCGGTATTCACGTTCAAGGCGAGCGGCGCAAGCAACGTCCCCGAGCTCACGTACTGCTGCCTCCCCACCGGGAATGGAACAACGGTCTACCGCAGCAGGCCCGACGACTCAGTCGAGTTCGCGGTCAACCCCGACAGCGGGTCCATCATGCGCATTGCAATCAATGCTGATCTCGACGAAGACCGCGATCCTGACGTACCTCTAATCCGCTCGCAAATTACGGTCGAGTATGGCCCGGAACAGTTGGGAGGGAAGATCTACATCTGTCCACGGCGCAGCGTGGAGGTCTCACGTGCCCGCTCCATGCGCCTGATCCACGAGTGGGGCATGGAGTTCAGCGTCTACAGCTACTTCGAAACCATGATCAACGACGTGAGCTTCGGCGGATACCACAAGTTCGGCTCAGAGTTCCGCATCCTGCCCGACTATCACGAAACTAATTAGCGACGCTGGCTCCCATGCAGTAGTTAGGCGAAACGTACCCACAAAGGTAAAGGGCCGAGAAGTGAAGTCTTCTTGGCCCTGTGTGTTCAGAATGAAAGCACGTGGAGAACCGAGCTTCTCGACAGTTGTACAGCTGAAGCTAAAAGCCTGGCCCGGAACAGGGGCGCCCGCACCGCTGGTAAGCGGTTCGAAAAAACGCTCCAGAGTTAGCGCGACCGCTAAGCAGCGTTGTGGGTGGCCGCGTCCCGCTGCCGGATGACTCCATCCGCCTGAGGACCTTTTTGCCCTTGGACGATGTCGAACTCTACATCATCGCCCTCTTTCAGAGTCTTGTAGCCATCCAGTTGAATTGCCGAGTAGTGGACGAAAACATCTGGCCCGTCATCACGTCCGATGAATCCGTAGCCCTTGGCGTTATTGAACCATTTCACTTTGCCTTTGTACTGAGCCACAGGGTTAGCCTTTCTTGCCTCTTAGGGGGTTGGTGAGCAAGGGGAATGGGAAGCCAGCCCACCCTATCGACTATGACGCTCATTCTTTGTCAAAGGTTTATTGAGGAACACATAAACTTCTTAAAATCATCGGGCCGGCAAATGTCGCCGGCCCCGCCCAAACTATTTTCTACAAAGGTACTTATGCTCTCCTACTTCTTCTTCTTTTTCTCCAGCTTCCTCGCGTAAATCAGTACGCTGCAAAGCGTTTTCCCGTCCTTGATCGCGCCTTTCTCGATCATCTTGACGATCTCCGACAATTTAACCAGGCGGAACTCAATCTCTTCATCGTCCTCTGGGTGCGCATCTCCGGCAATCAGCCCGTCGGCCTGGAAAACCTTCATTGACTCACCAAGGAATCCCGGACTTCCGTAATACTCGACGAGAGGCTTCCACTTCTTCGCGCGATACCCCGTCTCCTCCTCGAGCTCCCGCTGCGCTCCCGCAAGCGCTTCCTCGCCGGCATCCAGCTTTCCCGCCGGCAGCTCCCACAGATACTGCTTCGCCGCGTGGCGGTACTGACGCTCCATCACGATCCAGGGATCCGTTTTGCTCTTCGATCTGTCGACCGCCAGGATCACGACGCTACCATTATGGCGAATAACGTCCCGTTCGCTCTTCTTCCCGCCTGGCTCAATTAGTCTGTCGTGTAGCACCCGGAACAGCTTTCCCTCGAATACAACCTCTGAACTCAAAAGCTTCTCGGTCTCCGCGGCCTTCCCCTTGTCCGTTTTCACTTTTGACGCAGGTGTATGCTGCTCTTTGCTTGACTTCGCCTTCTCCGTCTTCTCTGACTTCTTCGCCATCGTCGGGAAGCTCTCCTTCTCCACTCAGAGAAAGTATATGCGGTGCACGAAGTACTGAAACCTTGTGCCTGTTCGTTGCATGGCTCCAACTTGCCAAAGAACGATACGCGCCCTCGGTCACTTGCGATGAGCAGAAGTCCACGAGTGTTCGTGGTGTTTCGGTATGGATGACGATGGAATAAGATTTGCGGCGAGAACGATTATCAGAATCATCGCCGAAATAACCATCAGCACGAAGAGGCGGCACGGCATATTTATTAATCTCTAATCTCTAAAACATCGCTTCGTAATCCGGCCCCGGTTCGACCGCACTTGAAGTCGTCTAATTGGATGAAACGCAGATTCCCTCAAGATGTTCCTGTACATTGCGTCTTGTTCGGTACGCCACCTGTGTGGTGCCTCTAGCTGATTTTGATCCGGCAAAGACCATTGCGATCGTTGTATTTAGCTCGTCTTGATTCGAACTTTCCATTGGTGGCCCAGACCAAAAGAATGCACCGGATGTTACCTGCATTCAGTTACTGCTTCTGTGGAAAAAGGGCCGAGGAAAACCGATTGACCGCCCCGCTACAATGAATTCATGTCGATCAGCGCACCGAAGCCGGAACTCGCCAACGAACTCCGCTACGCACTTGATGTCATGGAAGAGAATTCCCACCTTGGACTGGACGACGAAGCAGCTCAACGCCTGCGCAATATCCTCCTTCGCCGCATCAAGCAGGCAGAACTCACTGCCCGGCCTGCCGAGCCGGTCCGGTTTCCTGCAAAGGAAAAAGCTTTCGCCTGAGACAGGCTCCTGGATTCTGGAGCCACTGCATTCAGGTTGCTAATCCCTACCGATTTCCGGCCATTTGTCCCCTATTCACTGCATTTGTGCATCGAATCCCCCCGGCATGGCATCCTTAACGAAGCCTCTTGCGGCGCGAGGGTAGTGCCCGTGCCACCTCAGGTGATTTGTCTACCTGGTCTTCTGCCGACGAATCCATCCGGAAGGTAAGTGTTGCCGAGTTCCGACTGTTTCCCCATCGACGTGGTTCCCGGCCAGAGTCGGCTCTTCCTCGACTACTGCGCCGCCGATCCGGCCCTCCGGCCGTTTTATCCTTCTCTACCGCGCGAAGTGGGTTGGCAGCAACGATGTCCGCGTCCTGATCACTGGAACGAAATCGTAGACATTCTCGCAACGCAAAATCCCTTCCCATCGGCTGCAACGTCTCTCGACTCCCTTCGCACCGGAGCCGCCACCGTGCTCACCGGCCAGCAAGTCGGCCTCTTCGGCGGCCCACTCTACACTCCCTTCAAAGCTGCCTCGGCTATCGCGCGCGCCCGCCAGGCTACCGCCGCAGGCCATCCTCATGTCGCCATCTTCTGGCTCGCAACGGAAGACCACGACTTTCCTGAAGTCAACCATGTCGCTTTCCCTTCCAGAAAAGAGCTCCGCAAGCTCGTCTATCCAAAGACACCCTCTTCCCCAATCCCAGTTGGCAACGTAGAGTTCGACGAAACCATCGAGCCTCTGATTGATCAGGCTTGGGAACTCCTCGGTTCCTCAGACGCGATGGACGCCCTGGTCGTCGCATACAAACCCGGCCGAACTTTCGGTCACGCCTTCGCCGACTTTTACGCCAGAGCGTTCGCCGCCCAAGGCCTACTCATCCTTGACGCGTCGAGCGCTGAGATCCATCGCCTCGGCAGCCCCGTCCTCAAAGCCGCCATCGAGCGCGCGGACGAATTACATGCCGCGCTCCTCGATCGCAACAAAACTCTGGAAACGGTTGGCTACCACGCCCAGGTCGCGGTCGCATCCGACTCGAGTCTCCTCTTCCTCCTCGACGAACGCACCCGCGCACGACTTTCTCTCAAGCGTATCCCTGCAAGCGCCGCAGAACCGAAAGGCCTCTGGCAGGCGGGCCGCGATCGCTTCACCACAGCCGACCTCCTCGGGATCCTGGCTGCCGAGCCGCACCGCGTCTCACCTGCTGCTCTCCTCCGCCCAATCTTCCAGGACTATTTACTCGGCACTTCGCTCATTATTGGCGGCCCCGCGGAGATCGCCTACTTCGCTCAATCTGAGGTGCTCTACCAGCGCATCCTCGGCCGCGTGACCGCCGCCGAGCCCCGACTCTCTGCAACGCTTATCGAGCCCGCGATCGGCGAACTCCTCCACAAACACGACCTGAACTTTGATCGAGTCTTCCGCGAATCAGCCGACTCCCTGGCACAGTTTCTCGCCGCCCGTTCCATGCCCATCGAAAGCAAACAGAAGCTCTCTTCCGCCGGCAATGCGCTCGACTCCGAGCTCCAACCGCTCATCGACTATATGCGCGCAATGGACCCCGGCCTCGGACGTTCCGCCGAAACCGCCGCCAGCAAAATGCGCTATCAGATGAACCGCCTTCGCCGTCTCGCCGCCAACTTCGAGATGCAGCGGGAAGGCTCACTTCGCCGCCATGCCGACGCCATCGAGCGCGCACTCAATCCCGGCGGAGTTCTTCAGGAGCGAGTCCACGGAGCCGCTTACTACCTCGCACGCTATGGATTCGAGCTCACCGAGACGCTCTCAGGCCTCGCAACCGATCCCTGTCCCGGACACAAAGCAATCTGGCTCTGAACCCTTCTCTTCTATTGACGAAGGCGAACCAGAGTCACTCTAATCTCGCAATGGATTATCGGCGGAATGCTAGAATCGCCGCCCTGAAAGCGCGACTCGAGATCTGCGAAGCGGAACGCCGCAAGCTCCTGCAAGTGCTCACGACGACCGGTGCGAACATAGCCAGGATCTGCTTTCGAGCCGAAGAGCTCGAAAAAGAGTTTCGCCGTCTCACCAAAGAATTGAAAGTTCTCGAAATTTCAGAGCCAGAAGAGTAGCAACAGCACTACGAGCTCGCCGCTTCTTCAAGCGCTGCGAGCTTTACTGGCGGCCCCGTTAGGCCCCACCCCGCGTGCCCGCGATATGTGTCTGCAAAGAGCTGAAATTTTCGTCCGCACGTCGAGCACTCCACATTGTGCTCAACGACATTCGCGGGCCATTCTTCTTTGAAAAGATCCTGCAGCGAACACGTGCTTTCCAGCAGCACCAAGGTCCCCGTCTCGACCACCTTTAGAACGCGAAGGGCAAACTCGAGGTATTCGCGCGGCTTCTCAAAGCTCTGCCCGTCAGCGAACTCCTCGCATTGGCCGCACGGTAACACCCCATAAGTGTTGCACTACTGAATCAATACCGTCACTCATGCCGAAGGTTCATGGGTAATCCCGCCTAACCCTCATTACCCACCTCGTAACAGTAACGTCATCCAGACCGCGCACTCAAACCCCTCGCGTCTCGTCTCTGTTCTGCCCCTACCTCTACCGCCCCTGCTTCTATAATTCCCCCGACACCCCGGAGTCCTCCATGAAGCTCTTGATCGCCCTGCTCTTATCGTGCTCTCTCCTCATTCAGGCACAGAAACCAAAGGCTCCCTGCGCAACTCCCGGCGAAAACAATGCTTTTCTCAATGTGCAGACCATCAGACTCTGGACGGGTCCCGCTCCACAGTCCAGGGGAAACGGCTGCCAGGATATCCCCACCCTCACCATCTTCGACCCGCAGCCCGGACACGAAAACGGATCTGCAGTCGTCATCTTTCCCGGCGGCGCGTATGCCGGACTGGCTACCAACCTCGAAGGCCGCCAGATCGCAAACTGGTTCAACACCCGCGGCTTTCGCGCCTTCGTTCTCCGGTATCGCCTCAGCTCTGAGGGCTATTTGCTCCCCATCCCGCTCCTCGACGCCCGGCGTGCTATACAAACTGTTCGCGCCCGCGCCCTCGACTACCACATCGATCCAAATCGCATCGCTCTCATCGGCTTCTCGGCCGGCGGACATCTCGCGGCTCTCGCCGCGACGCAACCGGTCGAAGGCTCAGCCGACTCGACGGATCCTATCGAGCGAGTATCCAGCTTGCCCAATTTCCTGATCCTGGGATATCCATGGATCGGCGCCATTTCCACCGACACGTCGCACCTCAGCTATTGCAAGCTCTTCGATGCAATGGACAAGTGCGAAGATCTGCGCAAGGCCTACTCGCCCGATCTCTTCGTAACTGCAAAAACGCCGCCTACTTTCTGGTTCCACACGGAGAACGATCAGACCGTTCCCATCGAACAAGGGCTTCGCTTTTATGAAGCTGAAGTCAAAGCGGGCGTGCCCGCTGAAGCGCATATCTTTGAGAGCGGTCCTCACGGCGTCGGACTTGGGAAGGGAGACCAAGCACTGGACCAGTGGCCTGTCCTACTTGAAACCTGGCTCCGCGTCCACGGCCTGCTGACGGTGGAGAAGATCGCCAGCCCAGTTCCGAAATGAATTGAGCTCTGTCGATCAGCTCTTCGTTGCCAGTCCATCCCGATACGCCATTGCCTCCAGCTCCACGCGGATCGCGTCCGCTACGGGAACGACGGGGCGCTCCTCAAATGTGAACGCAGGCAGCATTGAGCAGAACTTGTGGACCTGGAGCGGATCGTCGCACTCCATCAACATGTAGCCGCCCCAGTCGCCTACCCGAATTACAAATGACTCGATCTTGAAATTGGCCGGCGCCTTCCAGGGGTTGAAGACTTCGAGAATCCTCTTTTGCGCATTCTCGTATTCCAACGGCGAGCCCTGCGGGCGTTCATTCCAGGTGATCATGTATTTCATTGGTTCTCTCCTTATTCGGTTTTTGTGACGACGTACCCTGCCGCACAGAGAGAGGGCTCAGCAACCGGCAACCGGGGAATCGTTGCGCAAGGATACTCCGGTCACTCGCTTTTGAACGATCAAACTGTCGCGATCGTCTGGCCAAGTTGAAGATGGCGCGTGTGTAGACAGGTGACCTGACCAGCTATCGATCACTCTGTCGCGCTTCGCGGGATGGCTCTATCAGCCATCATCGCGCTGGATGACCATATCAGATAGTGGATCTCCGCATTCAAAAAAGTGCGAGAGAGACGCTCGAGGCGCAAGATCTTGAGCGTCTCTCGATTCGAGTGGCGGACACTCTCATTCGCGCACTGACAGTGAATTGGACCGAACCATTTTCGATATGGCCATTACCTTTGGGTAGGCACAACTATTGAACTTTGGTTTGAATCAAGATTCCCGATGCTACACTTCGCCCGTGGAGAGAAAGTCCCGAGATGAATCCCCAAGCCTATAAAAACGCCTATGATACGGCCGTCAATGAGTTGACTGAAATCGTCGCAACCTTTGAGAAACTGCGGGTTCGTAAAACTCAGATAGAGGGCCTCGTCTCGGCCTTGCAGCCGTTTTTCGGAGAAGGACAGCTCCCGACGACTGCTCGGGCGAACGACGGCGCTACCGTTCCTGAGATCGCTGCATCTCAAGCCGAAGCGCCCGAGGAGTATTCGTTTCGCGACGTGCCAAACCCGGTCCCGGATGGGCCAGAGACCGGCGGAGATCCTTTCCAGCGACGCATGAAGGCGACGTTTCGCTTTAAGGGACTAGCCGCGCAACGATAGCGTCGTGACCGAAGTAAACATATCGCGTTGGGTGCTCCCCCTTAACCCGTTTCATTTCAAGGGAACTGCGGTCAGGCTGGCGACCAACATCAATCCGTGCGCGCGTCGTCGAGACGTTCTGAACTCGCGTTGACCCCGGTCCGCAAACCCTGTAAACTACCTTAGTTTGGCGATTCCTGCCTGTCTCTGCGGAGCCAACCGCTCGCCCAAAGGATTTTACGGCGCTGGAGCGTACCGCAGGACGGAGTTTCCGCCCGAGCAATTCAGTTAAGAGCGTGCACAGCTTAGCCGCGCGTGCTTTCGCTCTGGAGGATTTATGTACGCGGTCATTCGCACCGGTGGTAAGCAGTATCGAGTCGCGCCCGGCGACGTTCTCAAGATTGAGTCGGTTAGTGCCGACCAGAACACCCTAGAGTTTGCAGATGTCCTCGCTTTTAGCGGCGATGCAGGCAGCCTTGCGAAGCCATCCAGCGCAAAGGTGACGGCCGAAGTCGTGGGCCAGGGTCGCGGTCAGAAAGTTCTTGTCTTCCACCTGAAGCGGAAAAAGCAGTACAAGAAGCTGCAGGGGCACCGTCAGAACTTTACTGAGGTCCGCATCAAGTCTATCGAGGCCGATGGCGTCACCTATTCGGACAAGAAATAGCTTTCAGAGGGGATTAAGACAATGGCACATAAAAAGGGTGGAGGCAGTTCCACAAACGGACGCGATTCCAATGCACAGCGGCTAGGGGTAAAGGCCTTTGCAGGACAGCTCGTCACGGGCGGGTCAATCATTATGCGTCAGCGCGGCACCCGGATCAAGCCGGGTGTCAACGTAGGCATCGGATCGGATGACACTCTCTTCGCGAAGATCTCAGGCCGGGTGAAGTTCACCGATCACGGAAATCGCGGCCGTTTCGCTTCAGTAGAGCCGGTCTCAGAATAGCTCAATCTCTCCAGCAGAGAAGGCCACCGTCATCGCGGTGGCCTTTTTTCATTTGCGCGAGGATCTTTTTCTCAATGAACAATGATAACTACGATCACCACTACTAGTGCGATCACGATCAAGGCCAGTTCTGGACGGGTCAAAGCTCCTGCTGCAAATTTTTCTTGAGCGTCATTGGACCGGGCTGCGAGACTCGCTAGTTCCTGATCCGAGAGCGCAGGAATCGCATTCTTAACCTGCTCTGGGTTGTATTGCGCATCGCGCATTGCGCGGTCAGCTACAGGGCCGCTGAGGAAACCTCGGATAGCTTCAACATTCTTCTGCCGCGCCGCTGCCGAATCGGACATTTGCTTCTGCATGGCTTGTGCTGAGACAAGATGGTCCTGGGCTGGCGGCGCGGCTGCGAAAGCGTCCGCTGGTACAGACATCAACAACATAAGAGCAGATGGAACCACAGCGCGAACTGTAAGGGCCTGAAGGGTTGTACGTTTCACAGGGACTCCTGAACCGGGGGATGTGACGCTCAGCTTGCTTGAGATGCCATGCAAGTAAGCAGAGTTTGCCTTTAGCCTTCGCACTGCGCGGCTATGGGATCTAAGCTGCAACATTTGCGCGTTGTAAATCTGAAGCTACGGAAGGGAAGGTCGAGGCAAATTTCAGGTCAGGCGGAACGACGGGATGAAAGCGCATGCTGCGGGCGGACATGGCGCACAGGAAGGCTCGCTCGATCAGCGGCGTCCGCGGAGGCGTAGATCCTCTCGGAGACAACTGGCATCCGCCGGTGCTGGTTAGAGCTGTTCAGGCGAGATGACTCGCATACGTGAGCTGATTCCATCCGGTCGAGGTCAGCCTCCCAGATGGAGCTACCTACCGTCGTGAAACAACGCGGGCAGATGGAGTCCATGATTCCGCTCTTGTTCATCCGGTGTGGAAACTCGAAGTATACGAAGTGATTTGCAGACATTGGGGGATCCTCGGGAACGGCTTCTACAACTACAGATTACCTCTGGTAACTACTCCAATGTAACTGGGAAATACCCCTGCTGAAAGGCTCGAAAGTTGTAGAGTTTGCTGATATCCACCTGGTCCAAGGAGCGCATACGATTGCGCATACGGGTTGGATCATTTGCGCATTCTTCAGGCTGAGAAACGGGATGGAGCAAACATCGTAATTGGCAGGTCTGTTGCACCCACCAAGGCAATATCTGCCAAGATCGCGCCAACAACCGGAGCGAATTTGAAGCCGTGTCCGGAGAAACCGCTGGCAACCGTACAGAATGGAGAGTGCGGGTGGGATCCGATGATGAAGTGCTCATCCGGAGTCATTGTGTAGAGGCATGTACTTGCCCGAATCAGTTTCCCGTCAATTGAGGGGATTCGCCGCCTAAGCGCGGCGATGACCTTCTCGACATCACTTTCGTGAATTGCACGATCGACACTCTCCGGAGTGCATTCCACTTGACTGCCGTGGATCGCGACCTTGATGCCGCCTTCTAAGCCGTCGATCGCCGGGAATCCATACGATGCGTGTCCACCTGCGGCATCCTCGGAAATGAATATCGGGAATCGTCCGGGAAGAAATCGCTCGACGCCGCCTTTTGGCTGGATCCATGCCGTGATTTGGCGAGTGACGCGGAGCGGAAAACTCGAGCCAAGAACCTGGCTAGCCCACGGACCTGCGGTGATTATCAGGCGCTTGCCCACGTACACACCTTGCCGCGTCCGGACCTCGACGTGATCTCGGTCCGCAAACCAGGAAAGAGCCTCTTCTCCGAAATGCAATTCGGCTCCAGCATGCATCGCCGATCCAAGTTGTGCGCGAATGCAATCTTCGGGGATCAGGTATCCGGCAAGATGCTCCAGAACCCCAACATCGCCAGGCAAAGGTCTAAACGGGGGAAAACGCTTGACCAACTCGGCTGATCCGAGCACCTCAATCGGTATGTCGTGCTTTCGGGCTGACGCGACGGTGCGTCGCACCAATTCGCCATCTTCGCCGCCGATTACAAGCCCCCCGGTAGTGTGGATGAGCTTCGTACTAGTCTCGCACTCGAGGTCATGCCAAAGTTCGTAGGCACGAAGAACGAGTGGAATGTAATCGGCTCCTTCAAAATATGCCTGGCGAATGATGCGTGAGCCGCCATGCGAGGAGCCCCTGTCGTGAGGTGGCGTGAATTGGTCGATCCCGAGCACTCGATGCCCTCGGCGCGCGATTTGGTGAGCTGCTGCGCTGCCCATAGCACCCAGGCCTAGGATGATCACGTCGAAAGACATGTGCGAGGATTCGTTCGATTCTATGGCAGTATAGATCGGTACAGGCGCAGCTTAGTTCAGGGCTAGGCTTCGTTGACTGACTGACGGCTGAGCATTCCGGTGATGTATCGGTCCAGTTCGACCACGCCATCCTCTGTCTGTAAATGGGATGTTCGATCCAGGAAGTGCGGATTCACCATGGTTAGAGTTTCGTTTACAAACAGGTGACTGTGAGTCCGCAGTCCTTTCTGCAGCACTTCACGCGGCAGAGTGTCCGCATGATACTGGCAAATGCCAGACATCTCTGGGTGCTGACGCATGAACTCTTCGAGCCGCCACTCGTACTCAAGGAGCTTGGTCAGGTCCTTTGAGGGGCCGAATTCCCAGGTCATGTCTCCAGTGGCCCAGAGCCCCTGATAGCCGTCATTCAAGGCGTGCCGCAGGGCACGTTCAAGAGTCCCCAACATACCGGGAACATCAAATTCCCAATTCCCCACAAGATGAGTCTGTTCAGACGACAGGACGAGATTGCCGCTGGCAATCTCCTGTTCCACATCCAACCCATTCGCCGCCAGATGTGACTTCATTCCGGCAATCATTGGCCTGCTGTTGAGGTAAAGACAGCGGTGATTCGTTTTCAGTTTCTCGCTCAGGGCGGAGGCGACCGCGGGGATTTGGCGCGAAGGAGCTCCTTCGTAGATCAGGCATTGATGGCGGGAGGAGTGGGGGCCCATCGAAAATTCATTATAGCCGCAGGTCAAAAAGATTTGCAGCCGAAATAAAAGTGCCGAACCTCTAGTCAGATTCGGCACGGATTCAGATCATAGAAGCGTTTGGTTCAGGATTTCGATTCGCCCTGCAGGTTTCGAGTAAGAACTTTCTCGACCACACGTTCCACGTCAGTAAGGAAGAAGCCGTTTGCAGGCTGCCGCACAGCAACCTTGGTTCCGTGACCGAGAGCCGAGGCGATCTCATTCCAGCGGTAGATCGTCGAGCTTGCAGGCATCACAACCGGCTTACGAATCCGTTCCGGCATCGCCAGGTAAGCGGTCCAGCACCCGACAATGAGCAGGGTGATGATCTGGTATGCGCGCTGTTTGGGAGAGTCCAGAGGATCACTCGATGGAATCAGCGCGGAGAAGATCAGATCGTTGGCCGACATCAGGCCAAAGCCGAGCCCTAGGCCGCATGCCAAATCCCGAAATGAGAGCTGCAATGCATTAATGCAAAGGCACAAAAACGCTAGAAGGCAGAGTTCGAGGATGCTGACAGAACGCATTAGCGCCAATGCAAAATCGGGCAACAGCGCCAAGGTGCGATGCTCATAGGAGATCGACGTAAGACTTGCCAAAGCGGAGACGAGTGCAACCCATCGGAAAACAATTGTTCCGAGTCGCATCAGTCCAGAAAACGAGGAAAGAACAGAGCGGAAGATCTCCAGCGTAACGAAGAAAAGTGATATGGCGCTTACGATGTAAACGCCCCATGAAGCAAAGAAGTAATACGGATAATACTGGTGCCCCCATGGCTGCTGCTGAATGAGAAGCAGTGCAAGCAAAATGGGCAACGACGAAACCCGGAGCAGGAAATAAAGATTTAGAGCCCGGAAGCGCTTTTTCAGGCCCTTCTTCCAGAAGACGAAAGCCAGCGTCGACCAGAGCAGGAATTCTGCCACGCCCATCGTCGACATCCAGAAACTCACAGACATGAAGGACCTTTCTATCCTGCGGGTCTTATCAGGATAGACTGGGGTGCCTTCTATATCAAATGAAAACAGAGATTTCCCGTGTAGCACTTTGGTGCTACCGAGAGAGCCAAGTGCCTACTTGTTGGGGCAGATTCCAGGTCCGCAAAGAGGGATCGGGAGTCCGGCGGTCGCCGACTGGTGGCTTGGAACCATGTGCTTTGGATTAGAAGACACGGATGCTGCGGCGGCACCGGCAACAACAACTGAGAGCACAAGAACGCGAAAAGCGAGTTTCATAACTGGTTACCCCTTGTGGAATTTTCTGGAGAATTTGTTTGACAGATGACTCGTTTATGGTAGTTCAACGTGGCAGGTAAGTCCATCATTTTCATCGACATCGAAAGTATCGCATTTGTAAGTGACAAAAGTAACATTATTCGGCGGTAATCTACCCACAAGTACCCAGTTTAGTTACCAGGCCGCGCGCTGGTAATGGTAGGGTTGCGGCTGGATTGTCGACGATTGCGCCATGATAAAATTGTCTCTGGCGAAGCGAGTCCAAAGCCCTCGACTTTCAACGGCTTAATCCCAAAATTTCACTTGAGAATGCGGGGCGGCGGCTTGCCGGCAGCACCCGCGGCAAGGCGAAAATTCTGCGAAACGGATGACTATGGCGACTAGCGGGAATGGTAACGGCGAGTACACAGGCGAAAATATCAAGATCCTGGAAGGGCTCGAGGCCGTGCGGCTTCGCCCAGCCATGTACATCGGCTCGACCGGCGAGATGGGTTTGCACCACCTTGTTTACGAAGTGGTAGACAACTCGGTTGACGAAGCACTGGCCGGGTTCGCATCCAGGATCGATGTCACGATTCACGTCGACAATTCAATTACTGTCGTCGACGATGGCCGTGGAATCCCGGTAGACATGAAGACGCTGCCCAACGGTGAGGTAATGCCGACAGTGCAGGTGGTGCTGACGAAACTGCACGCCGGCGGCAAATTCGATTCCTCGACTTACAAGGTCTCCGGCGGTCTGCACGGAGTGGGTGTGAGCTGCGTCAACGCGCTCTCGCAGGAGTTCAATGTCGAAATTTGGCGCGAGGGCCATACGTGGGAGATGGATTTCAGCTGCGGCGATCCCACCAGTGACCTGCGGAAAACTGGCGTAAGTAAGAAGCGCGGCACCAAGGTTCACTTCCTTCCAGACAAGTCGATCTTCACCGCGACGGAATACAACTACGACACGCTTGCGCAACGACTGCGTGAGCTCGCGTTCTTGAACAAGGGCCTCGAAATCACGCTGACTGATGAACGCACTGTCGATCCGAAGACGGGCGACTCGAAACACGCGGAGTTCCGGTACGCTGGCGGAATTGCCGAGTTTGTAAAGCACTTGAATCGAGGCAAGTCCGTCCTGCATGACAAGCCGATCCTGATGGAAGCGCAGCGCGACAAGGTGGAGATTGAAATAGCGCTGCAATATAACGACAGCTACTCTGAGTCAGTTTTCAGTTTTGCGAACAACATCAACACTGTTGACGGGGGCACGCATCTCTCCGGATTCAGAACGTCGCTGACGCGGACCATCAATGCCATCGGGCAGCAGCTTGGGCTCTTTAAAGACGTAAAGGAAAACCTCAGCGGAGATGACGTTCGCGAAGGGCTTGTAGCGGTGGTGAGTGTGAAGCTGCCGCAGCCGCAGTTTGAAGGCCAGACCAAGGGCAAGCTGAACTCGGATATCGCCGGTGTCGTTCAGGCGTTTGTGAATGAGCGGCTTGGAGCTTACCTGGAGCAGAACCCGCCGATAGCCAGGAAGATCATCAACAAGGCGATCGAAGCAGCCCGTGCGCGCGAAGCTGCACGCAAGGCGCGTGACCTTACGCGGCGTAAGGGAGCTCTGGATGGCGGCGGACTGCCGGGCAAGTTGGCAGATTGCTCGGAGCGCAACCCGGATCGATGCGAGCTCTATCTTGTCGAGGGTGAAAGCGCAGGCGGAACAGCCAAGCAGGGTCGTGATCGCAAGTTTCAGGCGATTCTTCCCCTCAAGGGAAAGATTCTGAACGTCGAAAAGGCCCGGTACGACAAGATGCTGGGCCACGAGGAAATCCGCGCCATGATTACGGCACTGGGAACCGGCATCGGCAAAGACGACTTCGATCCTTCAAAGCTGCGATACAGCAAGATCATCTTGATGACGGACGCCGACGTGGACGGGTCGCACATCCGAACCTTGCTGCTGACATTCTTTTTCCGACACATGACGGAGCTGATCAAGAGGGGCAACATCTACATCGCCCAACCCCCATTGTTCAAGATCAAGAAGGGCCGATCAGAACAATACGTCAAAGACGAGCGCGAATTGAACCGCGTGGCGATCAAGCGCGCCTCGGAGGGCATGATTGTGCGGCACGGGGAGAACGCCAGTCACATCGACGGAGGCGAGCTCACCCGCTTTATGGGCTACCTCAATGAGTATCTGGGATTCGTGGAAAAGGTGGATAAGCGCATCCGCAACGAGCAGCTCACGGAGCTAATTGCCCGCGCGGAGTTGACGCATCGCGCAGATTTCACGTCTGCCGACGGCAAGGGTGTTCCTCCAAAGCTGAAGGAGCTTCATGATCAGCTTGTTGAGCAAGCAGCCGACTTCAATATCAAAGTCAACAAGCCCAGTGAAGATGAGGAGCATCACACCTGGTCGATCTGCTACACCGACGGGCAGGGCGCTTCGCGCTGCATTGACTGGATTATGGCCTCGAGCCCTGAATTCCGACAGATGATGTCGAAGTACTCACAGATTAGCCAATATCTCGAGCCACCATTCCTCATTGAATACGCGACCAAGGGCACACAGGATGCCGCCGCTGAAGAGCCGGAGGGCACCGAGTTCGAAGAAGGTCAGACGCCGGCCAAGGTGAAGGCCGAAGCGAAGGCAGCGCGCAAAACATCGCGGATTCTGCAGGAGCCTGTTGAGAAAGAGACGGCACGCGAGCTTTTTGCTTACATCGTGGAGCAGGGCAAGAAGGACTACGATGTGCAGCGGTACAAGGGTCTAGGCGAGATGACTTCTCCTCAGCTCTGGGAGACGACGATGGATCCCGAAAGGCGAACGCTGCTCCAGGTGAAACTCGAGGACATTGCCGAGACTGAGACGATCTTCACAACGCTCATGGGTGAGGACGTGGAATCACGACGCAAGTTCATCGAAGACAACGCGCTGGATGTGAAGAACCTGGATATCTAGCCAGAGAAAGATGATGATGAACAAAGAACGATAAGCGAAGTACGAATGCCCCTCCGATGGACCCAGAGGGGCATTTCCATGTGAAGCCAGGATTGCTGATCGTACCGATCTGTGCGGATTCGTTTGAGACGATCGAGAAAGAGCCGCTATATCATTCGTTTGACACTACCAACGGAAGGTGACTGTTGTTTCTTTCAGCACAACACTACGAGCGGCGATTCTTCATCTTAACTGCAGTCTTTTTCTTATCCTTCTCCTCGCTGATGGCTGTTCCGGCGCATGCACAAGTGGAGTATGTTGATCCGACGATCGGCAACGTCGGAATTTTGCTGGTTCCAACGCGGCCTACGGTCTACCTGCCCAACAGCATGGTACGGGTTTATCCCATGCGCGAGGATGCGATGGAAGATCGCATCGAATCATTCCCGCTTACGATCAGTTCGCATCGGCAGCCGGAGCTATTCTCCATCATGCCGGGAGACGGCACTGCTGCGGCCTACGACCAGGAAATCACGACTCCTTATTACTACGCCGTGCGATTCGACGATTCCCTGCTCCGCACCGAGTTCACGCCTACGGAGCGATGCGGGTACTTCCGCTTCGAATTTCCCAAAGGACACGCGTCCGTCGTTCTCGCGAATCGTCAGGATGGGAATCTTCGGTCCGCAAATGCGGGTGCGGTGACGGGCCAAGAATCGGTGGATGGGCTGACCGCATATTTTTACGGAGAGTTCAGCGCGCCGGTGCAAACAAAGGTCGAGATTGCCGGCAAGAAGAGCCGACTTGTGGTGATCTCGGACGAGAAGAGACTCGAGTTTCGTTATGGTGTTTCCTTTATCAGTGTCGAACAGGCCGAAAAGAATTTACGACGCGAAATTCCGGAGTGGGGTTTCAATCAAGTAAAGGACGCCGCTAAGGCTCGGTGGAATGAGACGTTGGGACGAATCGCCGTCGAGGGTGGCACCGAAGCGCAACGCAAGGTGTTTTACACGGCGCTCTATCGCTGCTTTGAGCGGATGGTCAACATCAGCGAAGACGGGCAGTACTACAGCGGGTTCGACCACAAGGTGCATCGGGATCTGAGGCCGTTCTATGTCGACAATTGGCTTTGGGATACCTTTCGTGCTTTGGAGCCGCTGCAGACACTGCTCAATCCGGATATGCAGGCGGACAAGATTCAGTCTTACATTCGCATGTACCAGCAGTCGGGGATCATGCCTACCTTCGCGCTGGCACAGGGAAACAATGCATGCATGAACGGCAATCACTCTGCCCCGTGGTTTGCAGATGCGTGGTTCAAGGGTGTGCGCAACTTTGATCTCCCAACTGCGTACGAGGGAATCCGCAAGCGATCGCTAGATGACACACTGCTTCCGTGGCGGTTGGGTCCGAAGGGGCCATTGGATGACTTCTACAACGCACACGGATATATGCCGGCTTTGCGACCGGGAGAAAAGGAGACAGACTCGAATGTCCATCCGTTTGAGAAACGTCAGCCCGTTCCGGTCACGCTCGAGAACAGTCTGGATGACTGGGAGATCGCACAACTCGCTCGCGCGCTAAATAAGCCAGAGGACGAAAAGCTATTTCTGGGCCGCGCTGCGAATTACAGGAATCTCTTCCGCGCAGACAAAGCATTGATGTGGCCCAAGGATGCCGAGGGCAAATGGATCGAGCCGCTCGATCCAAAATTCGGCGGAGGCATGGGCGGGCGCGATTACTACGATGAAAACAACGGCTACACCTATACATGGGATGTCCCGCAGGATTTCAGCGGCCTCTTCACACTGATGGGAGGCACAGAAAAGGCTGAGGCGAACCTCGATCGGCTATTCCGTGAACCGCTGGATCGATCGAAATATGAGTTTCAGGCGAAATTTCCCGACTCGACCTCAATGGTTGGGCAATTTTCGATGGGTAACGAGCCGAGCTTCGCCATTCCTTACATCTATAACCGCCTAGGCGCGCCATGGAAGACGCAGAAGCGCGTACGAATGCTGCTCGATGCATTCTTCCCCGACACAATCCACGGCATCCCGGGCGACGAAGACGGCGGAGGAATGAGCGCATTTGTGGTCTTTTCAATGCTAGGCTTCTACCCCGAGACGCCGGGGATTCCTACGTATGACGTGGGCAGCCCAATTTTCGAGAAGGCTACGATCCATCTTAAGAATGGCAAGGATTTTGTGATCGTGGCGCACAATACTTCGCGCGAAAACAAGTATGTTCAGAGCATCAAGTTGAACGGCAATCCTTTGAACCAGGTGTGGTTTAGGCATGCGGATATTTCAAATGGCGGAACTCTAGAGATCGACATGAGCGACACGCCGAATCGTGCACTTGGTGCGGATCCGGCAACGTTCCCGCCGGATTCGCTTGCTACGAGACCGGAGGATTACTTGCACTGAGGGTTCAACCAATCTGATATGTCTAACCTTGCTGTTGTTTTCCCCTTCTTCGCGGGGGAGTATTATCGTTCCGTGGAATTTTGAAGTGCTTGTTGCCAATCCCTCTGTTCCGAGAATCCCCTGCAAGGAAAAAGGAGTCTGCACTATGAACTTCCATCTCCGTACCGCACTCTTCGCTTCAGCCGCGCTTGCTTTGACACTATCGGTTGCCGGCTGCAAATCCAACACCACACCTCAGAACCAGGCCACCACTTCTCAGCCTACTGCGACTCAGCCCGCCTCGCCCGACAGCACCGCTCCCGCAGCGGGTCAGCCTGCAGCCGGCCAGCCCGGCGCGCCTGCAAGTCAGGCTTCAGCGCCGGCACCTCCGCCGCCTCCGGCGGTTGTAAATCTGCCGGAAGGAACCAGCATTCGGGTACGGCTTGACACTGACTTGGGGTCGAATATCTCGCATGCGGGCGATAGCTTCACGGCGACGGTTGCGGACGACGTGACAAAGGGTGGCGAAGTTGTTATTGCCAAAGGTGCACGCGCGGAAGGCACGGTTGTAGACGCCAAAGCCCTTGGCAGGTTCAAGGGCGGCGCGGCTCTCGTCGTAAAGCTCGATCGCGTCACTTCTCGCTGGGGTTCATATCCCGTTGAGACTGCGTCGATTTCACAGGCACAGCAGGGCAAGGGCAAGCGCTCGGCAACGATGATCGGCGGCGGGGCTGGGCTGGGCGCTCTGATTGGCGGACTTGCCGGCGGCGGCAAAGGTGCAGCCATCGGCGCGCTTGCGGGCGGCGGCGCAGGGACTGCAGGCACTGCGTTCACCGGGAACAAGCCGATTGTGCTGCCAGCTGAGACCGTTCTAACGTTCAAGCTCGATCACTCTGTACGCATTACAGAGAAGCACCGCGGCGATCCAGAGTTACAGCAGCGTTAAGTCTGCGAGTGGTAATTGTGAGGCGAATCGTTGCACAATGGTTCGCCTCTTGCCTTCTTACAGCTTAATTATATTTCTGCGGCGGCACGTACACTTGAGTCATGAACGTTGAGATCTGCATCGATTCCGTCCAGTCCGCAATTGCAGCTGCACGAGGCGGAGCCAATAGGGTTGAGCTCTGTAGCGCGTTGAGTGAGGATGGCATAACCCCAAGCGCCGGATTGATCAGCGCTGTGCGTGACGCAATCGATATCGATGTTTTCGTCATCATCCGGCCGCGCGGCGGCGACTTTATCTACTCCGACACAGAACTCGACGTGATGGCGCGCGACATTGAAGAAGCCAAGACACGGAAGGTGGATGGCGTCGTCTTTGGGATACTGAAGGAAGACGGCGAAATCGACATCGAGCGCACAAGAAGACTGGTTGAGTTCGCGCGCCCTCTCGGCGTGACCTTTCACCGCGCATTTGATCTTTGTAGCGACCTGGGGCGTTCCCTCGAAGATGTCATCTCTGCGGGAGCAGATCGCATTCTTACTTCGGGAGGCGCTGCGGACGCCCTTGAGGGAATGGATAGGCTTGCACAACTGCATAAGGCTGCGAGAGGACGTATTTCGATCATGGCGGGGGGAGGAATCCGGCCCTCGAATGTGCGCGCCTTGACTCTCAGGACCGGCGTTGCCGAGGTTCATTCCTCCTTGAGCAAAAGTTCTGGAGAGTCTGCGCAGATGGGTTCAGACCGGTATGGGCGCAGAACCTACCTTGTTCTGGAAGATGATGTTCGAGCCTTCAGAGCAGCAGCAGGGGCAACAGCGTTGGATGCGGAGATGGACATCCGTCGCTAGATTTCGATAGACGTGCTTTTGTGTGCTTTAGTGCGAAGTCACAGCTCCCCAGCTGTAAAGCTGAAACTCACGTATCCTTGCCGGTTCCGTACTTGAGAGGATGTGCAAGCGTACGCGCTTGGCGGTAACTGGTGGGAATGTATCAGTTTTTTTGTGACCAATGGCCTGTCCGTCCGCGATGGCCTTCCATTTCTGGTCGGGTTCGCTCCAAATTTCGATCGCGTACTTTTGCACATGCTGGCCTTCGTTGAGCCACTCCATCGTGACCGTATGATCGAAAGTGACGGGATGATCGAATTGCACTTCGATCTCGCCGTGATGCGAATCGGCTGGTGCTGACCAGAATGTGTCCGAATCTCCATCCAGCGCATCGTTGAACTCTGCAGGACCGGCAAAGTGGTGTAGCGAAAGGTTGCCCTTCGCGCGATTCTTCAATGCGGCTCCGAATTCCTCGAGCCTCTTCACATCGGAATCGGGCAACAGTCCTCGATTGTCCGGGGCGAGGCCCAGCATCAGTTGCGCGCCACGGCCCACCGTCTTGTCGTATGTATCCAACAACGTGTCAAGGCCTTTGAGCGATGCCTCATCGTTCGGGTGCCAGAACCAGTGCTTATCCCGCAAGGGAGTATCGGCCTCAACCGGACGCCAGCGGCGGTATCCATGCCGATCGATCACGTTCCAGTTTTCGTAGTCGACGATTCCGGCTTCATTGCCTACCCAGCGAGCATCGCCATATTCGAACAGGCCGGTGTCCGCGAAAACGATTGCGTTCGGTTGATAGGTGCGGAGCGTTTCGATGATCTTGGGAAAGTTGTAGATGTGGCCCGCGCTGCCGGCGCCGTCTAACCAGAACTCGACGAGATCGCCGTATCGCGTGGCGAGTTCTTCCAACTCTGCGTTGTAGTACTTGTCGTACTCTGCGGAGTCCTTGTACTTCGGCTCGTGGCGGTCCCAAGGCGAAAGATAGACGCCGAACTTCAGCCCGTATTTCCGAGCGGCGCGAGCAACTTCCCCCACCACATCGCCTTTTCCGCCCTTCCACGGACTGCTTTTCACGCTATAACTCGTTTGCTCCGTTGGCCAGAGACAAAAGCCGTCATGGTGCTTTGCCACGAGAACTACGTACTTTGCGCCGGATCCCTGGATTGCCTTCATCCACTGCTCAGGGTCGAATTGCGTCGGATTGAATGCGGATGGATTGGCTGTACCATCGCCCCATTCCTGATTGAGGAACGTATTGGTGGAGAAGTGAATGATGACGCCAAACTCAAGATCCTGCCATGCTACCTGGTACGGCGCAGGGCGAATGTCGCCCGCAGCGTCTTGTGCTCCCGCGGAGATGCAGCCTGCGATTGCAATCAAAAGCAATAGGAACCTGGTCATTCTTGCCTGTTTCATCGCAAACTCCCGTCTCGCATGAATTGAGTAACAACAGTTTACGCGACCAGAAACGGCAGCAATCCTTCGGCTTCCCCGCTGCATGTATATCGTGTTACGATATATTTAATGAGAAGCGAGATTGACGATTCCGGCCGACTGCTGCATACTCTGGCCGATTTCCGCTACGAACTGCGCCTCTTCCTGCTATTCAGCGAGAATGCGGCGCAGGAGGCTGGGCTTCAGCCACAGCAGCACCAGTTGCTTCTTCAAGTAGCAGGGGCGTCACACGAAACCCCGGTGACAATTGCCTTCGCAGCCGGCCGGCTCGGTCTCAAGCACAACAGCACGGTCGAGTTGGTCGATCGATCTGAGCGAGAAGATCTGATCGAGAGAACTGCAGACAAAGAGGATAAGCGCCGCGCAATTCTGCGGCTCACGCGTAAAGGCAGGCAGGTTCTGCAGAAGCTATCCGGCGAACATGCGCGGGAACTGAATGAGATGGCGCCGCGGCTTGTCCGCGCACTCCGGCGCGTACAGGTCCATTCCGGCGCGCCGGCTGTGGAGGTCCTGTGAGATCTCGGCCATCCGCCTTGCGTGACTTTACTGTGGACCGCCGCACTTGGTTCTTGTCTGCAGTCGCCATTGTCATTGGCTTTGGAGGTGCCGGACTCGCAGTGCTGCTGCTACGCGCGATCGCGCTTGCGACCAACATTTTCTACTACCACCGAGTCAGCCTGGAGCTGGTGGGTCCGGCGGGATCGACTCTGCCGCATTTCGCGATGCTGATCGTGCCGGTGATTGGAGGCATTCTCGTCGGAATCATGGCACGCTACGGCACCGACAAGATTCGAGGTCACGGAATCCCGGAGGCGATTGAAGCCATCCTGCTGAATGGCGCGAAGGTTCATCCCAAAGTCGCCGTGCTCAAGCCGATTTCTTCAGCGATTGCGATCGGATCAGGTGGGCCGTTTGGCGCCGAGGGCCCGATCATCATGACCGGGGGGGCTTTCGGCTCGTTGGTCGCGCAGTGGCTGAAGCTATCTGACGCGGAACGCACCACGCTTCTCGTCGCGGGTGCAGCCGCAGGTATGTCGGCGACGTTTGCGACGCCTATAGCGGCGATTCTGATAGCGGTAGAGCTGCTCCTCTTCGAGTGGCGTCCGCGCTCCCTTGTGCCGGTGGCTGTGGCTAGCGTAACGGCGGGTGCGTTGCGCATCTGGTGGCTAGGTGCCGGGCCACTCTTCCCCGTTTACCTGCCGGGGAACATTCATCTCGAACAGTCATTGCTCATCGCCATTCCGCTTGGCATTCTCGTAGGATTTGCCGCTGCAGGATTGAGCCGGCTGATGTACGGACTTGAAGATGCGTTCGAACACTTCTGCGGACAAGTGCACATCCACTGGATGTGGTGGCCGGCGATAGGCGGCATTGGAATCGGAATTGGCGGATTCCTGTTTCCACGCGGGCTTGGGGTGGGTTACGACAATATCGCTGAATTGCTGCGCGGCAACGCTCCTGTCGCTCTTCTGATTGGGTTGATCATCGCCAAGTCGCTGATGTGGGCTTTTTCGCTGAGTTCCGGAACGTCGGGTGGTGTACTGGCTCCGCTATTAATGATCGGCGCCGCCATTGGCGAGGGGGCGGCGCATCTGGCTGGCCTTCCTGGACCGACACAGGCCCTTTGGGCACTCATGGCGATGGGGGCGATGCTTTCGGGCGCTCTGGGAGTGCCATTGACGGCGATTCTATTCTCTCTGGAGCTGACGCACGCCCTTCCGGCAGTGCTGCCTCTCATACTGGCTTGTATCGCTTCCTATCTCGTCACTTCGCTTGTGATGCCGCGCTCGATTCTCACAGAGAAACTTGGGCGTCGCGGTTATCACCTTTCGCGCGAGTACGGTGTCGATCCCCTGGAACTCGTAACTGTGTCTGAAGTGATGACCGAGCTGCCGCCCGGCGACGAGGTGATTGTCGGCGAAATGCATTTTCTTCCGAACAACTACGTATTCAGCGACGAAACGTGCCGGGCGGTTGCGGAAGAGATGGCTACGACGGGTTCGTTGACCCTGCTGGTGGTCGATCGTGAGAACAATCGCCTGGTGGGCAGCGTAGGGGCGGCGGAGTTGCTGGCGGGACGTCGTCGAGCAGTGAAACGCGAGCTCGAGCGCAGCATTGCATTTCAGGTTGAGTTGCCAAGGCTCTAAGCGCGACGCTGAGAGCCTTTTCAGGACCGTTGCGGCGCCTCGCAACGGTCCTTTTTTGAGAAATTGGGAGAGATCCCGCGCTGGCATCCCTCCTGACCTTACTAAGAGTGATCGCCGGAGCAGCAGGACTGTATAGCTGGCTTAGGTTGTTCATATCCTCAATTCGCATCAACGAAATAGCCGCCTTCATATTTGTCGTGATGGCGAACCCAGGCCATAGAGTGCTTCAAGCCCTGCTCGTCGCGTCCCTTTGGTACGAGATCGAGCATGTTGTAAGTGCCAACGATGATGTCGAGTCCACGGCCGTAGCTTGAATACGTGTGATAGATCCGGCCGTCAAGATCTTTCTGGAAGACACTCAGGCCAGGGCCCTCATCGCTCCCAAAGGGCTGATCGATGTAGTTGTAGTACACCTTGCCCGAGTCACGTTCCTGCTTTGTGAACGAGACATGGAAGTCGTAGTTGAAATCAGTTCCGTTTGATGAGACCCAGTGAAACTTCCAGCCCATGCGCTTCTGGAAGGCCGCAATCTCCGCATAAGGCGCGCGAGAAACCGCTGCGAGCGTGACATCACGATGGGCAAGATGAATGGTCATTGCGTCGTAGTGGTCAGAGAGATAGGAGCAGCTTGGGCAACCCTCGCTCCATCCAGGGCCGAGCATGAAGTGGTAGATCACCAGCTGGCTCCGACCGTCGAAGAGATCGGCCAACTTCTCTTTGCCGAGGGAGCCCTCGAACACGTATTGTTTCTCGACTTCTTCGCGGGGTAATTCGCGGCGCTGGCGGCTCAACTCATCACGAAGCCGCGTAAACTCCTTTTCCTTTTTGAGAAACTCCTTGCGCGCGGTGAGCCATTCAGCGTGGGACACCGTTTTCGGTGTCGCGACTTCTGTTGCTGTCGTTGTCATGATTGATCTCTTCTGCTTCATTTTGGGGAAGAAGCCTCCTCTTGTTGCGTTTGAGAAGTACGCCTGCGACCAGGGCGGTAACTCCGCCGGTGCCTGTGGCAGATCCAGCGATAACAGCCGCAGTCGCAATGCAAAATGGGCACATAGAAATCTCCCGGATGGCACGGCAGCTTACTTCTGCATGAATGGCGGAGGCTCATCCGCGCTTGGCCCCCAACTCGCCGGAACCGGCGCGCCCAGGATCCGCAGGTAGACGGAGAACTGGCCGCGATGCTGATACCAGTGGCTGAGCATTACATCGCGAATGAACTGGCGCCTTGGTGATGCAACAACCTGGTTGCCCGCGACGCTTAGCTTCCATGTCTCATGCATGGCGGCATCTTCGAATGTGGGCAGGATTTTGCGCACCGCTGCAATGCTCTCGTCCAGAGTTTTGAGACAGGCTGCAAGATTCTCCGGCTGCGGAAAGGTCGGCAGACTATGCACCTCGGCGGGATTTTGCTGCACGAGGTGGATGATCCCCCCGGGCACTGATGCCAGGTGATACGCCAGCTGGCCCGCAGTCATGGATTTCTCGTGGGGCTTCCAAGTCAATTTGTCTTCAGGCAGGCGCTCGATGTAACGGCGCGTGATGATGGCCTGCTGTTCGAATTCAGCGAGCATGGCCTGAGCGATCATGTCGGAAACTACCGGTTGTGCTACGGACATAGAGACCTCCTTCTGGTCTGAGGGGAATTGAGGTGGAATGAATTAGCCTTACTTCGCGCGCTCGGCGCGATCGCGGATCTTGCTGTTCGTGTTTCCCCATCCTCCGGCGACGCCTTTACGGTGATCGTCCTGAACAAGACCGAAGCCGGAATGGCGGAACTTGATCAGCGTTCCGCCGGGCTCCTCGCTCAAGCGGTACTGCACATTGTTAGAGACGGGGTAGGACATGAAGAGAGGGCCGGAGAACTCGATGAGCGATGGCCTCTTGATGGCCTGCACATGTGCCCAGCAGTGGCCGTCATCGTTGCCAAGATCTCGATACCAGCGACCTCCAGGCCATGCTTCCAGAATCATCGGCATCTGACGGCCTTCGCCCGCCTCATTGTGCGGCCCAAGCTGTTCGAGCAGCGCTTCGAAAGTGTCCTCAAGCGATGCGTGGACGTGAATCTCCTGCTCGATAAGCAGAGTCAGGTCCTCAATAGCGGTTGTAGCGTTCGCGATCATTACTCCTCCTGATTTCGGGAATGGTTTCGGGAATTCGAATCTGATGCGGCAGCACGGCTGGCTGCCTTTTTCTCGGCCCGATCTTTCACGCGGCTGAGCTGGTGCGTCCAGTAGCGCTCGAACTCGCTGGCCCATTCGTAAAGAGGCCGGATGCCTTCAGCGTTTGTACGGTAAAGTTTCTGACGGCCGTTGCAGCGCATCCTGACGAGACCAGTATCGCGGAGAACGCGAAGGTGCTTGGAGACGGATGGCTGATCGACCCGAAGCCCATCGACAATTTCGTTAACCGAGTACTCGCGATCGGCAAGGAACAGCAGAATCTGCCGGCGACGCGGTTCGGCGATGGCATTGAAAGCGTCGGAGGTCGTTGCTGCCCTGGCCATGGATGAATCATATTCCTATATCGGCATATGTCAAGCACCATTCGTCACAAAGAATCCCTGCAGAATCGGATCGAGGCTCGGGTTGATAGATTCCCAGCATGGCTAAACTTGTCTACGCATTGAACCAGTCGCTCGATGGGTATGTGGATCACCTGAAGATTGGACCGCCTTCCCCGGCGGCCTTTCGTCACTTCGTCGAGATGGTGCGCGGTCTGACGGGCAGCATCTACGGTCGCCACCTATACGAAATCATGCGTTATTGGGACGAGGATGTTCCGGAATGGGACGCGGCAGATCGCGAATTCGCGTCGGCTTGGCGGAAACAGCCGAAGTGGGTCGTGTCGCGTTCGCTCAAGTCAGTCGGTCCTAACGCCTTGCTGTTGGCACCTGAATTTGAGAATGCGATCCGCAAGCTGAAGGCCGAGCTGACGGGCGAGATCCAAGTGGGCGGGCCGGTGCTGGCACACAGCTTGAGCGAGGCCGGACTCATCGATGAGTACCGTCTCTATCTTCGGCCCGTCGTGCTTGGTGGAGGCGAGCCATTCTTCATGGGCCCCCGTCCGCCGCTTCGCCTGGTGGCCAGCGATGTAATCGCGGATGATATGGTTCGGTTAAGCTACGTTCCTGCCTGACCCCAAATACAAAATTCAAATTCTGAAATCACAAAAATACCAATGCGTTTGCAGCCGCCCCAGCGATCAATTACGATTCCGACGTTATGAAAAAGCTATCTCTCGTATACCCTGCAGCACTGCTGCTTGCCTGTCCGGCTCTGTTTGCGCAGAGCGGCGCCTCGTCCGATCCGCTTGCCCCAACGCAGGACGTTAAGTCTGCCGAACAGATTGATCAGGAATGGCAGAAGTCGGTGAGCAAATACGACGCGGAACGCAACAGGCTCGTCGCTGAAGCCGACCGCGTTTCGCACGCCGGACCCTATCAACCGGACTGGGCGACACTGATCAAGTACCAGCAGCCGCAGTGGTACAAGGATGCGAAGTTCGGCATCTTCATTCACTGGGGCGTGTATTCGGTTGCCGCCGCTGAAAATGAGTGGTACCCGCGCAACATGTACAACCCGACGGATGGCGCGGCCAAGAACTTTCAGGCGCACTTTGCGAACGGCGATGCGTCGAAGGGATACAAGGATCTGATTCCGCAGTTCCGCGCTGAGCATTTCAACGCCACGGAATGGGCAAAGCTCTTCAAGGATGCCGGCGCGCAGTACGTGGTGCCTGTTGCGGAGCATCACGACGGCTTCTCAATGTACGACTCAGGTCTGTCGGACTGGACTGTGGTGAAAATGGGCCCGAAGCGCGACACGCTGGGTGAGCTTGCGACCGCAGTTCGTGCACAGGGACTTCACTTCGGGCTAAGTTCGCATCGCGCGGAGCACAATTTCTTCTATTCCTATGGCCGCATGAATCGCTCGGATGTCAATGATCCAAAATATGCGGCGCTCTATGGCCCAGCGCACCAGTGGCTCGAGCCGGGTGGCGATGAGCATGGCATGATCAATGACTGGACCTACGTGAGCGAGGCCTGGACGCGCGACTGGCTCGCACGCGACACCGAACTCGTGGAGAAATACAAGCCGGAGATCGTCTACTTCGACTGGTGGATCGGACAGCCAAATTTCCGCCGCGCTGTGACTGAGTTCGCGGCCTTCTATTACAACTACGCGTCGGCTCACAACTATACCGGCGTGATTGACTTCAAAGACTACTCATTGAACTGGAAGGCAGCGACGCGCGACTTCGAGCGCGGCCAGCAGGACAAGATCATTGCGGATCACTGGCAAACCGATACATCCATCAGCAATGCGTCGTGGGGATACATCGAGCACGATACCTTCAAGTCGCCTGAATTCCTCGTGCATCAGCTGGTCGACATTGTGAGCAAGAACGGCAACCTGCTGCTCAACTTCGGGCCGCGCTCGGACGGTACTATCCCGGACGAGGTGCAGAACACATTACGTGAGATGGGCGCTTGGCTAAAAGTGAACGGCGAAGCTATCTATGCGACGACGCCTTGGAAGACCTTCGGTGAAGGGCCGACGAAAGTGATCGGCGGCGCTTTCCACGACACCGACACGAAACCCTATACGCCGGAGGACTTTCGCTTCACAGCGAAGGGTAGCGCAGTCTACGCGATCGGTATGGCCTGTCCGGCTGACGGCAAGGCGACAATCCACGCCCTTGGCACTTCGCACGAGGGCGCATCCCTCGCAGTGGGCAATGTCGAGTTGCTCGGGTCGTCAGACAAGGTCAGCTTCAATCAAACGGGAGACGCACTTGACGTCACGCTTCCCTCAGGCACGCAATGCAAATATGCTTACACTCTAAAGCTGACAGCTAAGTAACATTGTGCGGCGAACCTGGCTCAGTCAGGCTCGCCGCAGGCGCGTTCGATCAGCGCCAATCGCCGTCGCGATAGCCGCCACGATACGCGCGTTCGTAGCCCTCGTGGAAGCCGTGACGATATTCGCGATATCCCCGACGATCAACAGGCGGATTGCGGAAATCGCCGTGCCGGTCTAGATCCGGCCGCCAGCCGCGGGAAGCATCATGGCGGCCAGCTTCAAATCCATCGTGAAGGCCGCGCTCAGCAAAGCGTTCGTAAGCGGGAGCATAGGGTCCGGAATAGTAAGACCGGTCGTGCTCGGCGCATCCTGCAAGCGCCAGGGGAATTGCCAGAGCAGCTAGAGCAAGTGCTTTACGCATAATCTACCCTCGAAATACTCAAATCAGCATCCGACGAGCTTGGCCGGCAGCTTCTCCGGTTGAAACACAGATTCCGCAGGAGTGTTGTTCGAAGCCCGAAAATTCTTTGAGGGCTTGCCACGATATAGTTGCAGGGGAGCTAACGGACGGGCTCTCGGCAATGAAGAAGGATCGTCGCGATTTTCTGAAATATGGAAGCGCAGCTGGAATGATGCTGGCAACGAGGCCGCGCGTAAGCTTCGGTGCGCCTGCCGCCGCGGAGATCGCGCATGATCCGCAGAGACCTGAATTTCATCTAATGCCGCCACACAACTGGATGAACGATCCCAACGGCCCAATCTGGTGGAAAGGCCAGTACCATCTCTTCTACCAACTCAATCCGCACGCGGCTGTCTGGGGCGATATGCACTGGGGACACGCCATCAGCTCGGACATGATTCACTGGCACCATCAACAAGTTGCGCTAGCTCCTACGCACGGCGGCCCCGATAGCGAGGGGTGCTTCAGCGGTTCTGCCGTAGTGTTCGACGGCAAGCCTGCGTTCATCTACACCGGCGTGCAGAACGCTTCGCCTGATCAGGCGACGATTCGAGACGGGAGCGATAAGCTGCGCGAGACGCAACTGCTGGCGATTGCGGAAGACGACAAACTCCTGAAGTGGAAGAAAGAGCCGAAGCCGATTATTCCTTCTCCGCCGCCGGGGATGATGGTGACCGGGTTCCGCGATCCTACTCCATGGCGTGAAGGCGATACCTGGTATGTCGGCATCGGATCGGGTGAACGCGAGGTGGGCGGATGTGTATTGCTATATCGCTCGAAGGATTTGCGGCACTGGGAGTTCATGCACAAGCTCACGCAGGGCAAGCCGAATGGCAAAACGGCTGTGAATCCGTGCGACAGCGGCGAGATGTGGGAATGCCCGGACTTCTTTGCGGTTGACGGGCATCACGTGCTGCTCTACTCAACGGAAAATAAGGTCTTCTGGACGACGGGCGAGTACGACACGAAGAAGCACGTCTACTTTCCACTCAAGACAGGCGTGCTCGATCACGATGCCGCGTACTACGCGCCGAAGAGTTTTGTGGCGCCGGATGGGCGAAGAATTCTTTGGGGCTGGCTGCGGGAGATGCGCCCTGATGCGCAGTTTTCTGCTGCCGGGTGGTCAGGAGCGATGAGTCTGCCCCGCGTCCTCAGGGTCAATCGCGATGGGTATCTGGAAATGACTCCGGCGGCTGAATGCGAGAAGTTGCGTGGCGAGGCAAAAGCCGCCACCGTGACTTCGACCGAGCCGCTGCGCCTGAAGCTGGATACGTTGCGTCGAGAAGTTCAAATCCCTCTTGGTTCTGCGGCGCCGAAGTTTGCAGTGAGGCTCCTGACAGATGAGGCGAAGGCCTGGGAGCTGGTTGTCGATGTTCCCGAACGAAGCGCAACTTGCGGCGAGATCACTGTGCCCTTGCCTCAGCCTCCGTGGACGAACGATGCGCTGCGTATCTTTCTCGATGCATCGGTGATCGAAACCTTTTTCGTTGGTCGGGAAGCGCTAAGCAACCGCACTTACAATGTCGCACCCGGCAAAACGGAACTGCAGATCGCACTGCAGGCTGGCGAAGGACTCGAAGTGAAGCACTGGCCGCTGCAGGCGATATCGCCGGATCGATTGACGACGTAGAAAGTTAAAATCGAAGCTCTCCAGCACTCAGCTATAGTTGTGCGGAGAGCTGTCTTTCCCTATCCAAAGGACTCGCAATGAACCTGGATCGCCGTGGTTTTCTGTCCGCCTGCACGGGTGCAGGTATCACCTCAACGTTGTTTCCTGGAGTTCTCTACACATTGGCTGTACAGGCACAGGAAACGTCGGGCACGGATCAGTCGAAGCCGCCGAAGATTACCGCAGAGATGATCGATCAGGCGGCGGTGCTTGCGGGCATTGGGCCGTTTACGGATGAGCAGAAGAAGATGATGATCGATGGGCTGGTCGATCAGAACGGTTCGTATAAGGCGATCCGGAAACTGAAGCTGCCGAATTCGGTGCAACCTGCGTATGCATTTCATCCATTTGCTCCTGCTGGAACTGCGATTCTTCGCGCTGAAGTTGGCTATTTTGAGAAGTCGAAGACAGTACGTGGCTGGCAGCCAAACCCGAACGCAGAAGCGTCGAGCAATCCCAACGACCTGGCATTTGCTTCGGTGAGTGAACTGGCGAGTCTGCTCCACGCACGCAAGATCACTTCGCTGGCGCTGACTAAGATGTACATCGAGCGACTGAAGCGGTACGACTCGAAGCTGCACTTTGTGATCACACTGATGGAGGAGCGGGCGATCGCGCAGGCAACAACAGCCGATACAGAGATTGCTGCGGGGAAATATCGCGGTCCCCTCCATGGGATTCCGTGGGGCGCGAAGGATCTGCTTGCGGTGAAAGGCTATCCGACTACGTGGGGTGCGGGCGGATTTGAGCATCAATCGTTTGATGAAGACGCAACCGTTGTGAAGCGCCTCGATGAAGCGGGAGCTGTTCTGGTTGCCAAGTTCACACTCGGCGCGTTGGCAATGGGAGACAAGTGGTTTGGCGGGCGCACACGCAACCCATGGAATCCTGAGCAGGGGTCGAGCGGTTCCTCCGCAGGATCAGCTAGTGCTGTCGCTGCCGGATGCGTGGCTTTCGCCATCGGATCGGAGACGTTGGGCTCAATCAGTTCGCCTTGCACGCGCTGCGGGGCGACGGGGTTGCGGCCCAGCTTCGGCCTCGTTCCGCGAACCGGAGCGATGGCGCTGAGCTGGACGATGGACAAGCTTGGCCCGATCACGCGCTCGGCAGAAGACTGCGCACTTGTGCTAAACGTCATCAGCGGGCCAGATGGGCATGACCTTTCCGCTTACAACTTGAAGTTCCTCTGGGATTCGAGTTTCGACGTAAAAACGCTTCGGGTCGGGTACTTGAAGAGGGATTTCGACGAGCCCGAGCCGTTCAAGGCAGAACCTGCGCCGACTTCGGAAACAGATGAAGAGAAGAAGCAGCGCGAGAAGCGAGAGGCAAAGGCTAAGGCAGGGCATGAGCGCCGCATGTACGATCGCCGCTATGACCTGGCCGCACTCGACAAGCTGCGATCGATGGGTATCAAGCTCATTCCGGTCGAACTTCCGAGGCTGCCCTATGGCGCATTAGTCCCGCTGCTCACGGCTGAGGCTGCGGCAGCATTTGACGACCTCACGTTGAGCGGACGCGACCGATTGCTGACAGAACAAGGCATTGAGGATTGGCCTAACGCATTTCGTACCGCGCGCTTTTATCCAGCGGTTGAATACATCCAGGCGAACCGCGCTCGCACGCTGGCGATTCAGCAGGTCTCTGCGCTGTTCGAAAAGGTCGACATCATCGTTGCGTCATCGGGCGGAATACAGCTGCTTGCCACGAATCTCACCGGGCATCCGGCGCTTATTGTTCCAAACGGATTGCGCGGCGACGACGCGCCTCGTCCGCCGAAGATAGACACGGGCGACGAAGACGATATTGGTGGACCGGGAACGCCGGTCTCGATCACATTTCTTGCCAGTCTGTATGACGACGCACGGTTGGCTGCGTTCGGGCATGCTTATCAACAGGCTACAGGTTTCAATAAACAACACCCGAAGCTCGACTGACTTCTTCGAGCTCTGTGTAGAATCCCTGCTGCCACTCTGGCTCAATTCGACTGCGGTTTCTCGGCTGGCGGCACTCCGGTCGGCGGCGTTGTTGGCGGAGGCGTTCCGGCCGGAGGTGGAGCGCCCGGATTAGCCGGCGCGGTTCCCGTTGGAGGCGCCGTTGACTGATCTGACGGCTTCGCTCCCGACGGTGGACGCACTGGCATTCCGGGATGGCCCATGGGCATCTGCGTCTGAAGATCGCTCTGGTCGACCAGTTCGATATCGAAGATCAGGTCAGCCTTTGGCGGGATGGCGTCCGGGCGCCCGCGCGCACCATAGGCCAGCTGCCAGGGAATGAAAAGGCGCCGCTTGCCGCCCACCTTCATGCCGGTGAAGCCCTGATCGAAGCCTGGGATGAGGCGTCCGAAGCCTTGCGGGAAGCTCAAGGGCTGCGCTTCGGCCAACTTCGGCTTGCCGTCCGCGTCCAGCTCCGGTTTTCCATCTGGGCCCATCACGGGGTTCTGGTGGTCGTAAGATGAGTCGAATTTGTGACCGTTTGAAGCGAGCCAGCCTGTGTAATGAACCTTGTAGGTCTTGTTTGGTTCAGCTTCGGCTCCGGTGCCGATCTTCAGGTCCTGGTAACGCAGGCTGAAGGCTGTCTTCACAATTCCATGCCCAGGCGGCACCCCGGGAGGTAGCTTAAGCCCGAATGAGGGAGCGGCGCTTGCGGTCCTGGCTCCGGGGCCGTGAGCGGCCGACTTGGGCGCGGTCTGCGCCGAAAGTGCGAAGGAAGCCGCAACTGCCAGTAGCGCTGCGATGAAATGTTTCATTGCGTGTAGACACTCCCGTCTGTTCTTATTCGGGAGTTTAGCAGCCAGTCCACTTCTCTCCATTTGCGCCCAGATCCTGAAACTCATGAGGACTTTATATCCTCGCCGCTACAGTAGCTCATGGTCGAACTTATTCTTCAGCTTCTCCATCTTTCCTGGCTGCCTGCCGGATCGTTTCTTGCTGGAGTTTTGAATTCGATCGCTGGCGGCGGCTCATTCCTCTCTCTTCCTGCGCTGTTTTCCAGCGCTGCAGGCGTCGGCGCTGTAGCGATTCAGGCGACGAACACGGTCGCTCTGTGGCCGGGGCAATTGTCCGGCATGTTCGCATTCCGAAAAGAACTACGTGAATACAAACGAGAACTTTTGCCGCTTGGTGTGGCAGCGGGTGCGGGCGGATGGTTCGGGGGCCAACTCCTGCTAAGAACCGGAAATCACATGTTCCTCAAGCTGCTGCCCTGGCTGCTACTCTTCGCTGCCGTCATGTTCGTGCTGAGCTTTCCACTTGGGCGATGGATGAAGACGCTGAACGGTGGCCAGCGGCATACAAAACTTCTCATCATTGGCATGGTGATAGTGAGTGTTTATGTCGGCTACTTTGGAACAGGGGGCGGATTCCTGGTGATGGCGCTATTCGGGGTGTGCGGCGTGCATGATATGCACGAAATGAATGCGCTGAAGGTGCTCACCGCAGCGGTGTCCATCGGGATTCCCGCGATCACCTTTATTGCAGCGGGACGCGTGCAATGGTATTTCTGCTTCGAGATGGCGATTCTTGCAGCGCTTGGCGGCTTCATTGGCGCGCATTACAGCCGCCTGATCAATCAGGTCCTTATGCGCAGGGCGGTGGCAGCTATTGGATTTATGACCTCGGCCTATTTCTTCGCGCAGAACTATGCCATGCACCCAGTTCGCTGAAGCTAGTTCCCGGTCCGCGTCTCCGAACCTTGTGCCATCTTCGTCCAGTGAACGTTGTCAGGTGAGAACTCCTGCGCGTAATCGATGTGATCGTGGTCCTTGAACACGTTCACAACGCGAAAGTAAGTAGTCACACCGTTCTGTGAAGACTCCCATGGAAACGTCCAGATGTTGCCGGCGATCTGCAGCCTGCCTGAACCTACTGCTTCGCCATCCTTGGGAATGGGATAGCTGGTGTACATCTTCGTCAAGTCACTGTAGGTGAAGACGAGCAGCACCTTCGACTCGCCGTTCACATACTGATTGCATGCGACGTAGCCTCCACTCTTCCAGCAGTCGTTGCGAAGTGTCGAGTCTTCCTTACCAGCATCACTGTGCGCCGTCGCGAAGCGTTCGCCGTTGATCTTCCACGTGCCCGCGTAGGCCATGACTGTGTCGATTCCGCCACTCTCCGGCTGCTGAACCGCAACCACAGGGGGCTTGCGATCGTTCTGAGCATGAGCAGATATGCCGAGTGGTAGAGACATTAATCCGAACATGACGGGGATTAGAAAACGACGCATCCAGTCATTCCTCCAGCTTCCGATACATCGTACTTCTGAACGTTTGAGGAGAAAAGTGCCTAGGTTGATCTCGCCAGCATTCCGGCAAGGAGCGCCGTGCGAGGCGCCAGGTGCTCCAACAGAATTGATTCGTGGCTGGCGTGTGCGCCTTCTCCGACCGCACCCATTCCGTCCAGCGTCGGGACACGAAGCGCCGATGTGAAGTTGCCGTCTGAAGCGCCTCCGGTCGCAGCCTCGTTCAATTCGATCCCGATTTCAGATGCCAGGGTTCGCGCCTGTTCGAAAAGCTTCTCAGTGCCCCTGGTGCGCTCCATGGGAGGTCGGTTGATTCCACCCGCAACACTCAGCGAGCATCGCTTGTCAGCGGCTTTCAAAGAGGCAAATCTTCGCTCGATTCTCGGGCCGTCGGAGCCTTTTGCGATTCGTACATCGACTTCGGCGAACGCATCGGCGGGTATCACGTTGGTCTTCGTGCCTCCTCCAGCTACTCCGACGCTGACAGTGAGCCCTCGCTTCAGATCGGTCCAGCCGCTGACTGTGTCGATCACGCTGGAAAGCTCGCGCAGAGCGTTGGCCCCCTTCTCGAAGTCGACGCCTGCGTGGGCCGCTACTCCGCGGATATCGATGCGCCAGTTCCCGGTTCCCTTACGAGCTGTTTTGTAGGCGAGCCCTTGGGCCGGCTCCAGCACAAACACAGAAGCAGACTCCTTCGCCAGTTTCTCCGTAATAGGCCGTGAAACAGGACTGCCGATCTCTTCATCGCTGTTCAGCAGGAGGATCACTTCGCGCTTGAGCAGATCCGCTTCGCTTAGCATCTCTAACGCCGTGACCGCCATTGCCACTCCGACTTTCATATCCAGCGTGCCCGGACCCCAGAGCCTTCCGTCGGCGATGCGGAACGGCATGGTCCGCAGTGTTCCAATGGGCCAGACGGTGTCCAGATGACCTAGCAGCAGGACCGGCTTCGTACTTTTCGGCTTGCGTGGGCCAAATCGAGCTTCGAGGATATCCCCGTATTCACGTTGCCGGTGCAATTTGATTTTGCCGCCGCGATCGCTAATTTCGTTTGCGGCGATCGAGAGACAGGAATCCACGGCGGCTTTACTGTCGGACGGCGATTCGCACAGCACCAGCTTGCGGGTAAGACCCACCAATGCTGGTTCTTTACGCCGCGCACCCGCCAGCAGCGCTCGCATCGGAATCTCAGCAACAATGTGATCGGAATTCTGAGCGTTCACAGTTTCCCAGTTTAGCCGCGGCGCGGAAATTTGCGACGAATCTCACTGGAGTAGAATCCGACTCGACAGGAGCACCCCATGCATTATTTGCTTTTCTACGAGGTTGCCGACGACTACATCACTCGCCGGGCAGAATTCCGCAACATTCACCTAAAGCTTGGATGGGAAGCCGCGGAGCGCGGCGAACTAGTGCTTGGTGGCGCTCTCGCCAATCCGCCTGATGGCGCTGTGCTTGTGTTCAAAGGCGATTCCCCGGAGGTAGCGGAAAAATTCGCCAAGGCCGACCCCTATGTGGCTAATGGACTAGTGAAGAGCTGGTGGGTTCGCGAGTGGACCACGGTGGTTGGAGATCTATCGGCGAATCCTAAGCGGCCTGCTTAGCATCCGCCTATGTGGTTGAGCCCAGTCGCTGAGGTTGCTGGCAACGCACAACTTCAGCTGATTCCGGGTGAGTCAAATGGGCTGAAAGCCGCTCATTTAACAAGCGGTTTCCTGTACACTAGAGGGTTCAGTCCCATGCAAAACAGATACCCAATTGGCATCCTCGGCGCGACCGGAATGGTGGGTCAGCGCTACATCCAGCTACTTGCAGACCATCCGTGGTTCGAGATCGCGTGGCTCGCTGCCAGCGACCGCTCGAGCGGCAAGCCCTATGGCGAGGCCGTGAAGTGGAGGCTCGACACTCCCCTGCCAGACCGCATTGCGAAGATGCCGGTTTCGCCAGCTGACCCGGATGGTGCGCCGCGCATCATTTTCGCTTCAGTTGACGCTGCGTTTGCCCGCGAGTTGGAGCCGAAGTTCGCCGAGGCGGGTTGCGCCGTGCTTTCGAATTCCAGCGCGTTCCGCATGGCAGATAAGGTTCCGCTCGTCATTCCTGAGGTGAATGCCGATCACCTGCAATTGATCGAAGAGCAGGAATGGCGGAAGCAGTCAGGCGGCTACATGGTCACGAACCCAAATTGTTCGACCATTGGCCTAGTGATGGCACTTAGGCCTCTGGAAGAGCGGTTCGGTATCTCTCAGATTTTCGTCAGCACCATGCAGGCAGTCAGCGGTGCAGGCTATCCCGGCGTAGCCTCCATGGACATCCTCGACAATGTGGTTCCATATATCGGCAGCGAAGAGGAAAAGATGGAGGCGGAGACGCTGAAGCTGCTCGGCAAATCTGAATCTCACACGGTCACGCCGCTTGACGCGGGAATTACAGCCCATTGCAATCGCGTGCCAGTCGTGGATGGCCACACCGAGTGCGTGTCCATCAAACTTCGCAAGCCAGCGACGCGCGAGCAGATCCTGGCGGCGTGGGATGAGTTCAAGCCGCTGGCGGGGATGGATTTGCCATTCGCACCGAAGCAGCCAGTGCAGTTTGCAGAGCAGGCTGATCGCCCGCAACCGCGGCTCGATCGCAATCGGGAGCGTGGCATGGCCGTAACTGTGGGTCGGCTGCGTCCTTGCAATCTGCTCGACTGGAAGTTTGTGCTGCTGTCTCACAACACAGTCCGCGGTGCGGCAGGCGCGACCATTCTCAACGCGGAACTTCTCGCGAGCCTCGGAAAGCTCGAGCAAGTCGCAGTTGCCGCCGGCCGGGCGTAAAAGCTGGATAACACCCTGATCTAGGACTAGACACGCATGAGCCTGGTTGTTATGAAATTCGGCGGCACTTCGGTGGAAGACCCGGCCGCAATCAATCGGACAGCGTCTATCGTCGCAGGACGCGTGGCCGCCGGAAGGCAGACCGTAGTCGTGGTCAGCGCGATGGCCAAAGTTACGGATCTGTTGCTGCGCGCAGCTGCCTCCGCTGCTCAAGGCGATCGAACCGGCGCTCTCGCAATCAGCTCTCGTCTTCGCGCCCGGCACCGCGATACGGCATGCGCGCTGATCAAGGTTGCATGCGACTCCTCCACTATCTGTAATCACATTGAAGAAGAATTTGACGCGCTTGATGAAGTCTTGCGGGGGCTGGCGGCGATCCTCGAACTCACTCCGCGCATCTCCGACCTGATCGTCAGTTATGGCGAGAGGTTATCCAGCCGCATCATCGCAGCGGCATTCATGGAACGGGGCATCACCGCCGCCCACGTCGATTCGCGCAACGTTATCCTCACTGATTCTCAATTCCAAAAAGCCGCACCCATCGATTCTCTTATCGAGAAACGAGCCGAGGAGCACCTCCGACCACTACTGACTGACGGGAAGGTTGTCATCATGGGCGGATTTATCGGTTCGAACGAGGAAGGCATCACAACTACCCTGGGCCGTGGCGGATCTGACTTCACGGGCGCTCTCGTTGGAGGAGCGCTTACGGCTGATGCCATTGAGATCTGGACGGATGTTGATGGGATTATGACTTCCGATCCGCGTGTCTGTCCCGACGCTCTGCGTGTAAAAGTCATCAGCTTTGAGGAAGCGGCCGAGCTCGCTTATTTTGGCGCGAAAGTGCTTCATCCAGCGACGATTCTTCCTGCGGTCAAGAAGAGCATTCCTGTGTTTGTGCTCAACAGCAAGAATCCTTCCAATGAAGGTACTCGCATCATCTCGGTTGCCCCGCATTGCAAGAGCCCCTTCAAGTCGATTGCGGTCAAGAAGAAGCTCAGCATTATCGATGTCGTTGCGAGCCGCATGCTCATGACCCATGGCTATCTCAAGGCCATCTTCGACATCTTCGACAAGTATCAGTGCCCCGTGGATATGGTTTCGACGAGCGAAGTTTCCGTCTCGCTGACGGTCGACTCGAACGACAAACTACCTCTTATCGCCGCCGACCTGAGCAAACTGGCTGACGTAAACTACGAAGGGAAAAAAGCGCTCGTGTGCCTGGTCGGCGAAGACATCCGCGGGCAGAGCGGCATGGCCGCGCAGGTATTCAGCGCAATCAAGCATGTGAACGTGCGCATGATCTCGCAGGGGGCCAGCGAAATCAACATGAGCTTCATGATCGAGGAAGAGGATGCCGACGAGGCCGTCCGCTCTCTCCATGCGGCGTTCTTCAAGGACCCAGACCCCAGCATCTTTGACGTCGAGGCGAGGAAAGCAGAAGTGAGTAACTAGCAGGACAGGAAGAACTCCCGTGAATCTCTTCCGTTTCGTTCTCGGAATCTCAGCTGCGCTAGTATGTGCTCAATCATTGCCATCCCAGGAGAGCCAGAGTCCGGCGCAACCGAAGCCACCTCAGCTTCACTTCGTCTTCGAAGAGCAGGTGACTCTCGCAGCCGACATTGCGGTCGGCGAAACCCCAATCGGCAAGCGAAATATTGTTCCCATCACGGGAGGCAACTTTGAAGGTTCCGGTCTTCGCGGCAAGATCACGCCCGGGGGATGGGACTGGCAGCTGACTCATCCTAGCGGGTGCTTCGACCTGCATGCGGATTACATGATCCAGACTGACGACGGCGTCATCATTCACGTCATCAATCAAGGTATGGTCTGCCCGAATTCTACTGGCAGGCGCGACGCGCTTTTCACCAGCCCTGCCTTCGAAGCGCCCAAGGGCAAGTACGACTGGCTAAATGGCGGTGTCTACGTCGGGACTGTCGAAGGAATGAAGATCGATGGCAAGCCGGCGGTGCGCATTCGCTTTTTCAAGACAATTGAATAAACGCGGCCCAGTGACGATGCGCCGGTTCGGCCCGCGAAGAAATGGATGTAAAGTGCCCCTTTCGTGAATCAGCCGTTAAGCTAAGAGGTGGAGCTGAGAGCCAGGAGCTAAAAGGAAATGCTTCTTCTTATTCTAGGCAAGGGAAAGACCGGTTCACTCGTGGCAGAGGTAGCGCGGGAGCGTGGTCACGGCGTGCGCGCGCTCGACATCAACGAAAATCAACATGCCTCTGCACTTAACGGACCTAATCTTGCGGGAGTCGACGCCGTAATTGACTTCACCACTCCTGACGCAGCCGTTGAAAATATTCGGGCTGTCCTCGCTCTCGGCTGTCGCATTGTGGTGGGAACTACGGGTTGGTATTCGCTGCTGCCTGAGTTGAAGGCGATCGCCCATCGACGCGGCGGTGCTCTACTCTATGGCACCAACTTTTCTATCGGTGTTCAGAAGCTCTTTCGGCTAACGGCAGAACTTGCCCGCATCGAAGGCTACAAATTCGAAATCAGTGAGACCCACCACACCTCGAAGCTCGACGCACCTTCCGGCACTGCAATCACGCTGAAAGAGATTGTTCAATCGGTTCAGCCGGGCGCCGACGTGGTCATCGAGTCACACCGCATCGGGGACGCCAACGGTGAACACATCGTCAGGGCGACGAGCGAACACGACATGATCGAGCTTCGTCATGACGCTTTTTCACGCCGAGGATTCGCTCTGGGTGCGGTCCGTGCGGCGGAATGGATCCACGAAAAAACCGGAGCCTGGGAGTTCCGGGAAATCTTCGACCAACTCTGAAATGCAAGCATGAAGGCGCTCAACCAAGTCGTCACAGACCCAATCGAACGCCCTTCACAGAACCAGTAAAGTTTTTTGGGTTCACTGCTTGCCGCCGAAGACGACCGTGACGTTCGTCTCGACCGCCACAGGCTGACCATCAAGCATATAAGGCTTGTACTTCCAGGTCTTCACTGCATCCACTGCGGATGGAGCGAGTAGTTTTGGGCCGCTCAGCACCTGGATGCCTTCGATCGATCCCTGCTTGGTGATCGTCGCCTTGAGAACTACGGTCCCTGTAATGTGGGCATCCTGTGCAAACTTCGGATATGCGGGCGCTGTCTTGTGGACGATCATCCCGGCCGCAACCCCTGCTGAGATGGCTACGACATGCGGTACAACCTTCGCCTTCGCCGAAGCTCCGAATACCGATCCGGGGACTGAATTGTTGTCGTCCAGCGAAACCGATGAGGGAGCGCTCGGTGGGGGTTCTTCAACCGGAGCAGTGTGCTTGATCTGTCCGGCAATTCTCGTTGGCGCTACCAGCTGGGCAGCCATCGCGTCGGGCGAAACTGGAATAGGATCCTCGGTTTCCTGCACGGCAGATGCAACTTGGGCCTGCGGTTGTTCGGTGTTTGGCCCAGGACTTGGCTGGCTGTTGCTGCCGGTCTTCCCTGTAGCGTTCACGATCAGACGATCGTTAGCTGTTGGGTCTGGTTTACTGACAGTCGTACTTTCGGGCATGGGAGCTGGTTGCGCTTTCTTCGCGCTCGAACCAGCCAATGTCGGAGTTGAAGAGCGGGTAAAGACAACCAGCAGGACCAAAGCCAGTACAACAGGCCCAGCTGCGATCAAGACCCACTTCATCAGGCTGGCGCCTTGTTTCTCGGCGGCTTCGCTCTGCTCGGCGTGAAACATCGAGGACCGGAAGATATCCACCGCCACGGGAGGGCGCTCAATCGGCTGCGCTATCGGAGTCGGTGCGACTTCGGCAACGGGCTCCGGTTGAGGTTCTTCGACCTTCGGTAGCGCTCGAACTGGTTCTGGAGCCTTGCGTTTTTCCTGGACGAGGCTGGGACGCGGACGAGTATCCGGCTTGGGAATTTCCGGCATTGAGGCGCGGCGGAGATTTGCGGCATCCCACGCGGCAAATTCTGATTCCTCGGCTGCCGCTTCCGGTTTCGGCTGAGCCGCCGGAGCGATCATTCCGGTCTCTTTCAAAATGTCGGGCAGAGCCTGAGCCCGGGGTGGAACGGATGCCTTCGGCTCAACTACAGGCTCAACATGTCTCTCTGGAATAATCGGAGTGACATTGGACCGCGTAGGGATGGGAACCGCTGCAGATGTCGGCTTCGCAGTTGGCTGCGGAGCCGCCTGCCTGGGTGTCGGTTTCGGTGCAACTGGAGCCGGAGTGGATGCAAAGGATGATGTGGTTGCGGTTGATCCTCCATCCGCAGGAAGAGGTAGAAAATCCCGCGCTCCTGCACGCATACAGCTCTTCAAAAGATCCTCGTCCGTCCGGGCAGAGTATGCCATTACAGCCGGACCCAGTTCGGACAGCTTGGAGATGATCTGAAGGGCGTAGCTTTCATCGGTATCCACATCGACGAGCACGACATCGAACTTGGTTTCCATCATCCGGGCCAGATCGTTCAGAGTCGCCGGATAGTCGATGAATTCGTGGACCTTGCGGCCCTCTGCGGAGGCGAGGGCCTTGGCAACGGTTTGTCGATGTGCGTCATTGGGACCTATCAGCGCAACCGCCATTCCTTTGGAGTCGCTTGAACTCTGCGGTTCGGCGACCTGCGCGTTGGCCAACATCTCAGCTCTGGCGATCATGATCTTTGATCCTCTTCTCGTCGCTGTCGATGCAGCGCGCCGTCAGTTCGCATCCTGCAGCAGCTATGGCTCGACGTGACCGGCGTGCACGGATGGATATATCTCCAACCTCACGGCCAGTTCTGAAAACAAGGATCTGGGAAATAAAGTTTCGCCAGCGAACGGCTCACTGCTGTATTCGAAGGTGCTCTGGATTCAGCTTTTTGCGCAGTCCGCCGCTCATGTTCTGCGGCTTACGCATGCTAAATTCCGGTCCTGTAAACGACATCGTAACGGGTATGTGACTTGGATGGAACTCCCGGACGACACGTAGCACATGCCTTTCGTCACGTGAGAGATAGATACATTACCGGACTTTCGTACTCCTCAAACCCCAACGAAATCTCGGATTTACAATCCAGCTATTCATGCCACTTCGCCTCGCAACCCTCGACGACATTCCCGCCATCATCGCCCTCGAAGGCAATCCAGTGGCCCGAGAGTTCGTCGGCCAATGGAGTGAAGACCGGCATCGTGCAACTCTGATCGGCGCCGATGCTCGATACTACGTCAGCGATTCTGGCGAAAACATCGAAGCCTACGTGATCCTGCGAGGTCTCAGTGAGAATTCGGGCTCGATCGAGTTGAAACGGATCGTTGTTGGAATGCCGGAGCGAGGACTCGGCCGACGCATCCTGCAAGAAATAAAACGTGTCTGCTTCCTCGAATTACATGCTCATCGACTGTTCCTTGACGTCTTTGAGGACAATTCCCGCGCACGCCATCTCTACGAGAGCCTTGGCTTTCGATATGAGGGGATCATGCGACAGGCTGCTTACCGCGAGGGGCGCTGGTTCGATCTGCACCTTATGTCGATGCTCGAATCAGAGTACCGATAACATTCATCACGACACGTCACAGGGCTCATCGATATACACTTTTGATGATGGAAACAACAGGCTGTGGCACTGCAATCGTTACGCCTTTTCGGCCGGACGGAACGATCGACGAACCCGCGCTCTGGGCGCTTGTGAACTGGCAGATTGACGCGGGCATCGACTTCATCGTCGCCTGCGGATCGACAGGCGAGGCCGCAACTCTCGACGAGCAGGAGTGGCTTCAGACCATTCGGATTGTCGTTGAAGCCGCCGCTGGCCGGGTACCCGTCTGGGCTGGGTGCACTCATAATTGCACACGCGTTCTCCTGCATCAGGCTGCCATACTGCGACAAGTTCCGGGTGTGGACGCCGTACTGTCTGCGAACCCCTACTACAACAAGCCGACCCAGGAGGGGCAGTACCAGCATTTTCTCGCTCTGGCAAAGATGGTCGCGCCGCTTCCTGTTTGCCTGTATAACGTTCCGGGAAGGACTGGTGTGAACCTCGATCCCGAAACGGTCGTTCGCTTAGTCGAAGCAGCACCGAATATCCAGGCAATAAAAGAGGCCAGCGGTAAACTGCCTCAGATCGGTGAGCTTGTTCACTCGCTTTCGTCATCCTTCAAGGTCTTCTCCGGGGATGACAACCTTGCTCTTGCTGCCATAGGGGTCGGCGCCCAAGGACTCATCAGTGTTGCGTCCAATGAAATTCCAGCCGAAATGGCTCGCATGATCAACGCCGCACTACACGATGACTGGGCGGAAGCACGCGAAGTCGAACGACGCTTCGGACGGCTTTTTGAAGCTAATTTCTGGGAGTCGAATCCAGGGCCGGTGAAAACGGTCCTGAACTTAATGGGACGTGCTTCGGACACACTTCGTCTGCCTCTCGTTACACCCACAGCGGCAACTCGAACTAAGCTTGAACGCCTCGCCGGAGAACTTGGCCTATTGAAGTTTTCGCCTCTTCCCGCTGGCAGTATGCGGATGTATTGAGATCCGACTGTCTCGAGTGTGCGGCCTGCAGTGATCTCGAAAAAACGGCCGAACATCCAACAAAGACTGCTTTTCAAGCGAATGCTGTGATGGATTATACGCATCGGCTATCAAGCCTGGAGACCACTTAGAGGTCCTTTATGATTTCCTTACGAATTCGCAGCCTCCGATCAACGATGTTCGTCGAGAACTTGGATCAGGTAAAAACCAAGCGAGTTCAAGATGTTGGCCCATGGCTTCGTTGGGCCTGGTAAACATCTGAAAGCCCTCTCTCAGGTTCGATTGCCGCGAGGCCTACGGCCTGCATCGCAGAACTCTCGCGCCGAGTCTGAGCGTTAGCTGAAGAAGTCGATCAGTTTTTGACGATTTGGAAGCAATAGCGGTATCTTCCCGCTTCCCGATGGAAAAATCGCTTATTCTGGTAACACATCATTTACGCAGGCTTGCCTTCACAATATAGAAGCTCATGAATCCAGTCGCTTTAGCGGTTGACGATCTACGGGATCAGTATCTCCGGGAGATGGCGCTCGTCCGCCAAACGTGTGAACGGACCGGAGATGGAACCGCGGCGATCCGTCGGAGATCGGCTGTTGTAGACCGAATCCTTATTGAAATGTGGCGCCGGGCGTTTGCGGGGCAACCTGCACAGAATGTCTCGTTGCTGGCGCTGGGCGGCTACGGCCGTAAGGATTTATTTCCCTACTCCGACATTGACGTGCTGTTTGCCTTTGCCGACGAGAAGACTGAAGAACAGACCAAAGAATCGATTCGGGCCATCATTCAGGGCATGTGGGACATCGGCCTGCGAGCAAGCCCGACCTCTAGGACCGTGAAGGAAGCTGGCCGGTTCGATCCTGACAACCTCGAATTCACCCTGGCGACTCTTGACCGACGGTTTCTGGCAGGGCAGTTTCCTCTGTATCAACAGCTCCACCAGACAGTCTTTCCGGGGTTGGTTCTGAGTGAATGGAATACGATCACGCAAAAGCTCGGAGAGATTGCCCGAAATCGGCACTCGAAGTATGGGAACACCATTTTCCATCTCGAACCTAATCTCAAGGAGTGTCCAGGAGGACTGCGGGATTACCACCTCGCCGTGTGGTTCGCTCTGCTATTTCACTTGAAGGACACAAAGGAGTGGCCACGGCAACGCGGGGGGGTTTTCCAGAGCGCGCGAGGCGATGCGGAAGCAGCGTTCGACTTTCTGGCGGCAGCGCGATGTTTTCTGCATTTCCGACACGGGCGAGATGACAACACGCTGGACTGGCAATCGCAGGATGAAGCAGCGGCAAATTCTATCGGGCTGGAGACGCGCGGAACAGCCGATCCTGCATATTGGATGCGGACCTATTACAGGCACGCGCGCGTGATCTATCGGCGAGCGGCTCTTTTGATGGAGCATTTGCCGGCCCCAGTGAGCTTCTACAAGCAGTTTCGAAGGCGGCGGACACCTATCTCTGGTACGGATTTCATTCTTGACCAGGGGCGGATCGATATCCTCCCCGGCGCTCAATTCAGTGACACCGCAGCGATTCTACGGGTCTTCTCGCTGATGGCCACGCATGGATATGCCCTGTCACAGGCGGCCGAAGATCGGATCACTGACGCGCTGCCGGCCCTGGCGATCCACATTCCGGAAGGACCGTATCTCTGGAACGCTTTGCGCGAAGTGCTATTGGGACCTCATGCCGCGGATGCGCTGCGAACGATGCATGCGCTCGGCGTGCTGGAGATGCTGATTCCAGAGTTTCACTTGATCGACGCACTCGTCATTCGCGACAGCTATCACCGATACACCGTCGACGAGCATACGTTTCTTACGATCGACAATGTACACAGTCTCCGGCAACCCGCGCACGACTACGAGCAGAGGCTTGGACAACTGCTGCCTGAGATCGACAGGCTAGACCTATTCCTGCTTTCACTATTGCTGCACGACACCGGTAAGGGACGCCGCAACGGTGAGCACACTGGTCAGAGCGTGGAACTCGCAGACGGGTTCCTGGCAAGGCTGAATTTTGATTCGGAAGAGCGCGATCAGGTGTTGAAGCTGATCAAGCTGCACCTTGACATGTCGAATGCTCTGCGCCGAGATATCTTCGACGCAGACAACATCCGAAACTTCGCAGACAAAGTAGGAAGCCCATCGATACTGAAGATGCTGACCCTGATGACGTATGCCGACATCAAGGCCGTAAATCCTGAAGCCCTCACGCCCTGGAAGGCCGAGAATCTCTGGCAGCTTTACATGGCGACAGCCAACTTTATGGATCGCAGCGTGGATGAGGTTCGATATCACTCTGCAATCGATCCCACTCTGCTGAACCGGATTCGATCGATGGTGCCGTCAAACCAATATGACGCGCTCCGCCAGTTCCTGGAGGGCCTTCCGCAACGCTATCTTCAGACCCGCCTGCCTGAACACATCCGTAATCACTTCCAACTCGCTCTCAATCTCGAGAAGAATCCCGTCCAACTCGATCTCAGACCCTACCGGCAACTCTTTGATCTGACCGTGATCGTTCGCGATCGAAGCAGGCTTTTTGCCGACGTCGCCGGCGCGCTGGCGGCTTGGGGAATGAATATCGTAAAGGCCGGAGCATTCTCGAATGACGCCGGGGTCGTTGTCGATAGCTTTCAGTTCACCGATGTTTTCAGAACCATTGAGTTGAATCCGAGCGAGAAGGATCGCTTTCTCGAATACCTGCACGACGTGGTCGCACAGAAGGTCCCCGTTGAGCAGCTGCTTGTCTCCCGACGGCACGTCAGCGGTAGCAACAGTGCGAAGGTGGAAGTTGCGACACGGCTTCAGTTCGACTCGGAATCGTCGACTCACTCCACTCTTTTACAGGTCCTTTCACAGGATGGGCCAGGTCTCCTTCGGCAAATTGCGTTAACGCTGAGCCAGCATAAATGCAACATCGAGGTTGCGCTGATCGATACTGAGGGCGAAACTGCCATCGACGTTTTCTACTTGACACAGAACGGGCTGAAGCTAGGCAGCGACTTGCAAAAGGCCCTGGCCAATGATTTGACTGCAGCGCTGGCAGATTTGCGGGCTCCGACAAGTGCTTGAAGATCAGATCTGAGTGCATGCACAGTCTCTGATCGAATAGATTTTCTTGAACTCACAAAAGAAAAGGACGGTACAGGTTTAAGGATCCATATGGCCTCTCTGATTGATGCAATTGATGTGAAGCGGAAGATGTATTTCGAGTTTGAGAACACACCCTTCTACTGCCTGGATGTGGAGGTTTCGACGCCGACGGCGCGCGGTGGACAGACCCTGATTCGACTGAAAATGCGGAACCTGCTTACGCGTGCGGTGTTCGACAAGACGTTTAAGGCTGGGGAGAAATTCAAAGAGCCAGATCTGGAGACAGTCGAGGCATCGTTTCTCTATTCAGACGGCGACGCATCGCACTTCATGGATCAAGAGACCTTCGATCAAATTGCTCTGACTCCTGAGAAACTCGGAGATGCCCTGCAGTTTCTGACTGAAGGACTGATCATCAAGATCGACAAGTTCAACGGGAATCCGATCGGGATACAGTTGCCGGAAAAAGTAGAGCTCAAGGTCGCATACACTGAGCCCGGAGCCCGCGGAAACACGGCCAGCGGCGCCGTGACCAAACATGCGCGGCTGGAAACTGGCCTGGAAATCAAGGTGCCCTTCTTCGTGGAAGAGGGTGAGACGGTGAAGGTCTTCACCGAATCGCGAGAGTTCGCGGGGCGAGCTTAATGTGCTCAACCCCGCGCAGTCTTTCTGCGCGTAGTTTGTCAACAGGCCCCAACTGAATCTACTTAAGATACGCGCGCACGAGGTCGATCAGGTCCTCGGCGAGTTCGGGGGCGATCTGCTCCTTTGCGCCGTCGACGAGGTGAAATCGGATGTGCGTCTCGAGAATCTCCGCCATGAGGCCGTTGATGCCGCCCCTGACAGCCGCTAGCAGCATGAGTTGCCCTCCGCAGTCTTCATCGGTGTTGACCAGCCGTTCGACCGCATCGAGTTGACCGCGCAGACGGCGGACTCGTTGAAGGAGCTTTACCTTTTCGCGCTCTTGCAGTGACATCTGCTTCTCCGCTTGATGCAGTATACCCATCCGGGGTATAGTACATACCGTATGGGGGTATGTACTCCCTTGATCTCATCATACTCGCCCCCGCGGAAGGCCTTCATGTTCAAGATCTTTTTCTGTTCTTCGGCGCTTCTTTTCGCGGCCCAGTTAGCTACAAACGTGTCGGCTCAAGTTCCGGGTAGCTCAGCGCGGAGCATTCCGGCGCAAGATTCTGTGGCACAAACTCATGTCGCGACGATCTTTCCGCATACAGATGGAAGGTACTGGTTTTCTGGGCAGGCAAATGTCATCTTCCAGGGACGCCTTCCATTTCACTCTTTATATGAAGGGCCGAACACCTTCCGGAACTCGGCAGAGTACAAGACTTCAACGCTGGAGACGCTTTACACGGCAATTCGACGTAACGGCTCAACGCGCTATAACACAGACTTCATCTTCGATTTAGAGGCGGCGGGCGGACGCGGATTGAGTGAGGCCCTGGGCCTCGCGGGGTTCACGAACCTTGATGTAGTGCGGAATCCCAATCTGGGCTCAAAGCCTTACATCGCGCGATATGGAATCCACCAGGTGATTGGGCTGTCTGACAAGACCGAACGTCAGGAAGCGAGTATGTTCGCGCCGGCCTCGGAGGTACCTGAGCGTCGAATCGAGTTTCGCGCGGGCAAATTGACGCTACCGGATTTCTTCGACTTGAATTCTGTTGGATCGGACAGTCACCTGCAATTCATGAACTGGACGGTAGACAACAACGGAGCTTGGGACTATGCGGCGGACACGCGCGGATACACCGTCGGAGGAATGGCGGAGTATAACGACCGGGCTTGGAGCATTCGTTATGGTCTTTTTGCCATGCCAACGGTTGCGAATGGGATCGATATGGATTGGGCTTTCAGTCGGGCCCACGCTCAAAACGGCGAGGTCGAACTGCGCGAGAGTTGGGTGCCGCAGAGAAAGGGCATAACGCGGGTTCTGTTCTATGCCAACCGCGCGCACATGGGTGAGTACCGCGAAGCGGTGCGCGCATATCTAGACGGCGACGACCCGAAACCGACGATCACTTCGCATGAACGTTATGGCGCGTTGAAGTATGGCGTCGGCTACAACACAGAGCAGGAGCTGACTGAGAATCTTCGCGTCTTTGGACGATTCGGATGGAATGAGGGCCAGCATGAGTCTTTCGCATACACCGAAGTGGACCAGACGGTGGAGACAGGAGCGGACTACTCAGGCGCCCGCTGGCACAGGCCGCAGGACAAGGCTGCGATCGCGGTTGTCTCGAACGCAATCAAGCGTGATCACCAGAACTATCTGAAACTGGGCGGCACTGGATTTCTACTTGGTGACGGACGACTGAGTTACGCTCGCGAAGGTATCGCGGAAAGCTACTACACGCTGCACGCATGGAGGGGCCTCTTCTATTCTGCTGACGTTCAGCACATCGACCATCCGGGCTACAACCGTGACCGAGGGCCAGCGTGGGTCGGTGCGGTGCGTGCCCACGTAGATTTCTAATCGCCACCAGCCTCTGTCGGCAGTGGCTTTCGACGAAGCAGGTCCGAGAGGTCGTCGATGCGTTCGTCGAGAAGGTGCATCTTCCGCGAAATACCCTGAATCTCCAATTCCGCGCGGCGGTTGACCTCGAAGTCGAGTTCGCTGCGGACTCGGTCCTTTGCGTCCTGGCGGTTCTGGCTCATCATGATGACTGGTGCCTGAAGGGCGGCGAGCATGGATAAAAAGAGATTGAGAAGGATGAATGGGTAGGGATCCCATGCTTTTTTGTCGAGAAGTATATTCGCCGAGCTGTAGAGAACCAGGACCACCGCAAAGGTGATGATGAAGGTCCAGGACCCGCCGAAGCCGGCGACTGCATCGGCGATACGCTCGCCTGTGGTCTCCTGCGTTTCGATGATCTCGTTGGGACTGCGTGTCGCTCGGAGCCGCACAAGTTGGTGCGCAGCATGATACTGGTGGGCAAGGGTAGTGAGCAGATCCATGCCGGCATCGGGCTTGCGAAGCATCAGGGTTTGAATGTCATCGCGGGAGATCTCGAGGCAAACGGACTCTTCGACGGCGGTGGCATTGGTCTGGTGTGAATTCTGCTCAAGCATCGAGGCGAATCCGAAGAATTCGCCAGGGCCGGGCTCATCGACGATGACCTCCTGATGATCTTCGTCGATGGTGGTCACACGAACTTTTCCTGAGACGGTGACATAAGCCAACCCAACATCGCCGGCCTTGTAGATGCGTTGCCGGGCTGAATAGTTCTTGATGTCAACTTGTGACGCAAGGACAGCGATCTCGTCGTCGTCAAGAAGAGAGAAGAGGGGAACGGTCTTGAGTATTCCTGGTTTGCAGCTCATTGGGTTCTCCGTTGTGGGGTAGCGATGGGATCGTTGACTGCGGATTTTATTTGAGGAGAGGCGTGGCGAAGCGGGAAATCTATCTCGTAGCCGAACTGGCAGCCGATTTTCGGGCTGGCGATATGGGCTCCGCCAATAATCGCAAACGTGAAGCTGGTTCGGCTATTGAAAGCCCAGGCGCCGCCGAGCAGAGCCTGAAGCTGGTCTTTGCCGAGGCCGTTGTTGTCGTCTATTGCTCCATAGAGCTCTCCGCCAAAGGTAAGGCGTGGATTGAAATCGTGGGTGAGGGATACACCGCCAGTGTAGACATGGCCGCGGGTTGTCTGGATTCCGAGGACGCCGGTGCTGGTGTTTCCAGCAAAAAGAAATCCGAAGTTTCCTGTGAGTCTCGTTTTATCCGAGATCGATTCCTGCGCAATGGAGTTGAGCGCATAGTCTGTTTCGCCGGAGCCGAGGGACTGTCGTTCATCTCCTGTTGGAAACTCGACATAGAGACTTGAGGAAAGAGATGGAATACGGAGCGGGCGAGAGGACTTGTAGAAGTTCCACTTGATTCCCATGTCGGCGTCACCATTGCCTAAAGTGGTGCGTGACGCGGAAGCGCGATAGATGGCGAGCCATGGGATGTCGAAGTCGAGTTCGAGATTGCGGGGAAGGCCATAGTTGACCTTAAAGTTGGCTGTATTCTGGCGGAGATCAGGGTACTGCGCAGACTGAAGACCGTCGAGCTCGTTGTAGCCCTCAAAGTGAAGTGTGCCCTGATCGGTCACGTCGGCGTTGTCGGTATAGAAGGGCATCTGGGCGGAGAGCGGGGCTTGCAGGAATGCAGTTATAGCGATCAAGAATAGCCGCAGGGGAAATCGCATGCAGATTGAAATTACTATACCGGGCAGTTGACTGAAGTGAATGTCAATGCGAGGTAAAAACGACCTTAGCAACGTCGCCGTAAGCGCGGGTCCTGAGTAGTTCGTACACTTACAATGGATGGGTTGCCAGGAGTGTGTTCCTTGAGTTCGGATGTTGATCCGTGTGTTCTTGCTTACGACGTAGGTGGAAGTCATATTTCCGCGGCGGTTTGTCGCCGGCAAGGCTACCAGTTAGGTCCGGTTGTCCGTGCGAACCTGCCTGAGGAAGAGACGAGCGCCGCCTTTCTGGATGTTCTTCATTCGCTCGGGCGGCAGGCAAGTGCAGGAGTCGAGGGTGTTGAAGGTGCGGAATTCGCGATGCCGGGCCCATTCGACTATGAAAAAGGCATCAGCTGGATGGAGCACAAGATGCCGTATCTCTACGGCGTCAACGTGAGTGAGGCGCTCGCGGCGAAATTTGGATGGAAATCGGAACAAGTGCAATTCCTCAATGACGCCGCGGCGTATTTGCTGGGAGAAGTTGGCGCGGGCGCGGCACAAGGTGTGAACAGGGTAGTGTGTTTCACGCTGGGGACGGGGCTCGGGTCGGGATTCGCCGTGGATGGACGCGTGGTGACGGAAGGCAAGGGAGTTCCAAGTGGCGGCGAAATCTGGAATGCGCCGTACGAGGGCGGGATTGCCGAAGACCTGATCTCGACGCGCGCGATCAAGAAGTCTTACACGGACCGTACTGGCCAAGAGCGGGAGGTGGCTTCAATCGCCCACTACGCGGTCGGAGGCGATGCGGATGCGGCGGCGGTATTCCATGAATTTGGAAAAACCCTGGGAATCGCGATCAAGCGGCTGCTGGCAGATTTTGCGCCGGATGTCGTGGTGCTGGGAGGCGGGATTTCTCGGTCGGCGCCGCTGTTTCTAGACGCAGTGAAGGCTGAGCTGCCAGATACCCAGATCGAGGTTCGAGTCGCAGAACTGGGAGACAATGCGCCGTTGGCTGGAGCCGGGGTGGCCTGGTTTTCCAGAAATGTCTGAATCTCGCTTTGAAACTTAGCGAGCCTGTGTGGGCGCCTGCTTTTTGGGGTCAGGGGGCAGGCTGTAGATCACTTCGCCGGGCCGGGCGTAGTGGAGTTTTTCCCGCGCCTCGTGCTCGATTGCATCCGGATCTTTCTTCAATCGGTCGACGTGCTGGCGCAGGTGGGAGTTTTCTTCTTCCAACTGCTGGATTTCGTTCTTGAGCTGTCTCTCCTGGCTGCGCTGGCCATACCAGGTCGAAAGCCCATGTCGGCCATTGACTACGCTCCAAGCAAAGGCCAAGGCTAGAGCAACTGCGAAGACCGTGCCTGCTGGACGCCATCCCTGCTGTAGCCACTGGAGAGCCCGCTGAGACAACGGACGCGGCTCGGTGGCCGCTTCTTTTTTTGGACTGAACAGATTTGGGTGCTGCATATTGGCCTCGGCCGCAAATTGATAGATCAACCCTGAACGAACTTTTCCGCGGCGGACCGAAGAGCGACCATATCTTTCTCGTCGCGCGCCTCAGTGTAAGCCCGCACCACCGGCTCAGTGCCAGAAAGGCGGAAGCACACCCACGATCCGTCGTCGAGGACCAGTTTGAGTCCGTCGGTGCGCACAACTTCCTTAACTTTGCGGCCGCCGAGCTCGGTTGGATCCTTCTTCAATTCTTCAGTGAACGCGGCTTTGCGCTGTGGGGTCAAGTGGAAGTTCTCGCGAACGGGGTAGTAGGAACCAACCTTGGCAAACAACTCATTGAGCTGGCGGCCAATGCTCTTGCCGCGGGCTGCAACCATCTCCGTGACGAGGAGACCAGCGATTATGCCGTCCTTCTCTGGCACGTGTCCTCGGATGGTAAGACCGGCAGATTCTTCGCCGCCGATGGCAATTTTGTCCGCAATGATGAGCTCGCCGATGTATTTGAAGCCTACCGGAGTTTCGAAGAGCGGAACTTTGTGGTAGTCGGCGAGGGCATTGACCAGGTTGGTGGTCGCAACGCTCTTGGCTACGCCATTCTTCCAGCCGCGAGTTTCAACAAGGTAGTCGAAAAGCAGCGCGATGACGTAGTTAGGTTGGATGAATGTACCGTCTTCATCGACGATGCCGAAGCGGTCGGCGTCACCATCGGTGGCAATGCCGATCTTCGCGCCGAACTCCTTCATCTTCTTCTTGCAGTCGGAAAGCAGATGGTCATCTGGCTCGGGTGCGTGGCCGCCGAAGAGAACGTCGCGGTAGTCGTGCACAGTGGCAACTTCAACCCCTGCCTCGCGGAGGAGGTGGCAGCTATAGCCACGGCCGGCACCCCAGAAGGGATCGAAGACAACCTTGATGTGCGATTTGGCGATCGTTTTGAGGTCGACGAGTTCGCCGAGACGGTGAAGAAATCCGGGCTTCACGTCGGCCGTCTCCCAGCCCTTCTTGGGCGGTTCGGCGTGGGGAATCTTGCCTTCGGTGTTGGCATTGATCGCGGCTTCGATCTGTTTTGTGACTTCGGGCAGGGCTGGGGCACCGTCATGGGTGGAGAACTTGATGCCGTTGTACTCAGGCGGATTATGCGATGCGGTGAAGTTGATGGCGCCGGAGGTCTTGAGCGCGCGCACCGCCTGAGAGATGGCAGGTGTGGGTGCGGCATCCGGAATGACAATCGGCGTGATGTCTGCGCCGGCGAGGATCTTGGCGGCTTCAGCGACAAAGGATTCGCCCAGGAAGCGCGGGTCGCGACCAATGAGCACGCGGTGCGGCTCGGGCTGGGTTTTGACGTACGCGGCGATGCCTGCAATGGCCAGGCGAATGTTAGCCAACGTGAACTCGTCAGCAACGATGGCCCTCCAGCCGGAGGTGCCGAATTTGATTACGGAACTCATGGATCGTTCTCCTGGGCGGCTCGATAGCCGCAGGGGTTGCGAAGACTAAGATGCGGGCCGCAAGGAACAATACTGCAACATGGAACTGAAGTCGGCAAGTTGATGGATGTCCGGTTCGTGGGTCACTTCAAACGGACCCACTACCGATGTCCGACTCCAAAGTGACGAGGGCAGTTACGTTTAGGCGGTGAGTTTGATTCGCAGTGCGAAAAATGTCATAAGCGGGCAGCGCTTTGTCCGTACACTGGACCTTACACCCCACCGGGAGAGAAAAATGCAAGAGAACCGCCAGCAGGCTCGCATCGTTCTGACGACCGAAAGCACTCTTGAAGAAGCGAACAAGCTGGGACGCACGCTGGTCGAGGAGCGACTGGTCGCGTGCGCGACTCTATTGCCGGTGGTGCAGTCGATCTATCACTGGAACGAGCAGATTCAGTCGGCGCCAGAGACCATGGTTCTGCTGAAGACCAGCACTGACAAGCTGGATCAGCTGGAGAAAAGGCTGAAAGAAATTCACACTTACAGGGTGCCTGAGTTTTTGGTGGTGCCGGTTGAAAGCGGCAGCGCCGCCTACCTGGAATGGATGTTCGGCACGATGGCAGGTGCTAAGTAGACTCTCAGTGTTCTGTGGCTCCATATCGCCGGAGCTAAGACTCTTGCTGACCCGAGCGCGTAGAAACGTCCAGTTTTCGCCCCAGGCTTCAGGCGGCTTCTCGTAGCGTATTGTCCTACTCAAGGGTTCATAGTCCTCTGTCTGATATTCTGGGCTCGGTCGTGACGCGCTGGTTATTCATCGCGCTTATGGTTTCTTTGGGGGGTCTGCTGCTGGCGGCCGCGGGTGTAGCTCGTCACGTCTGGCGTCACCGTAAAAGGCCGATGGAAGTTTCAGCTCAAGGGGGCACGATCAGGCTGAACACTCAGAAAGAATCAGAAGAGTCAGAGAGGTAAGGACTACAAGTTGGAAAATGAACTTTCGAAGCCTTTGGCTTCAGAAATCGCGAATTCTGCTGCATCGAGTGCTCTACGTGGAGCAGGGGTGGTCCTCGCCGGAAGCGCTCTTGTTGCCGTTTCCTCGCATGTAACGGTGCCGTTGTGGTTTACGCCTGTTCCGCTGACACTGCAGCCGTTTGCGGTATTGCTGCTGGGATTGATTCTCAGCCCCAGGCAGGCTGCCGCGACGCTCGGAACATATCTGCTTGAGGGCGCGGCCGGATTACCGGTCTTTGCACCGGGGTTTGTGCTTGGCGCTGGGTTAGCACACCTGTGGGGACCAACGGGTGGATACCTGATGTCGTATCCGGTTGCCACAATGCTCGTGAGCTGGCTGCGGAAACATGTCTCGCGGGGCTTCGCTGGAGCGGTCTTGAGCGCTGCCGCAGGCAACGGAGTGATTCTGCTTTGCGGATTGGCGTGGCTTGCGGCCTCCACGCATGCCCAGTTCGGGTCAGCGGTCTCGCTGGCGGTCCTTCCCTTCCTGCCTGGTGACGCGCTGAAGGTTGTCGCTGCGGCGGGTATTGTCACCGGCTGGGACCGCGTTCGGCGCAAACAATAGACGTATCCTGATAGACACAGGCACCGGTAGTTTGCCGAAAGGATTGTTGTCTCAAGTGAGCACCAAGATATCTGGATCTACAGTTTCCGATTCCGTCCGGGAGATTTCGATCGCGCACAGCCCGGATTCGGACGACGCTTTCATGTTTTACGGCTTGGCGACCAACAAGGTTCGCGTGCCGGGTTACAAGTTCACGCACACGTTGACTGACATCGAGACACTGAATCGAAAAGCGCTGAATGAAGCGTTCTACGATGTGACAGCGATCAGCTTTCATGCGTACCCCTATCTTCAGGACAACTATGCTCTGATGGGTTGCGGCGGCAGCGTGGGCGAAGGTTATGGGCCAATGGTAGTGGCCACGCGGCAGATCGCTCCGGAGAATTTGCGCCGCATCCGGGTTGCTGTGCCGGGAACGCTGACGACGGCTTATCTTGCATTGAAGATTTTCGATCCGGAGATTGAGACAGAGGTCGTGCCGTTCGACCAGATCATTCCGCAGGTGCTGGCCGGCAAGTATGAGGCGGGACTAATCATCCACGAAGGGCAACTCACATACAACCGCAGCGGGCTGCACAAGATTATTGACCTCGGCGTCTGGTGGCGCGAAACAACAAAGCTGGTACTTCCCCTGGGCGGTAACGCGATACGCCGATCTCTGGGATCAGAGGCGCATCAGATCATATCGAAGGCTCTGCGCGACAGTATCCAGCACGGGTTGGAGCATCGCGATCAGGCTCTGGAGTACGCCATGCAGTTTGCACGCGACCTGGATACCGGACTTGCGAGCCGTTTTGTAAGCATGTACGTAAATGAGCGGACGCTGGACTACGGGCCGGACGGACGTGAAGCGATCAGAAAGTTGCTGGAGATGGGATATGGACGCGGCATTATCCCGATCGAGCCTAGGGTTGAGTTTGTGGATTGAAGCGGGAACATTAAGGGTGACAGGATCCGGGGCTAAAGCTCCGGATTTCTTTTTGCATCGACACACCACGCAATCCGGCCTCTGTTCCGGCTAAATGTTCCCTGGTCACGGCCGATGACTCAGTAGTTGAGGAACTTCATGCTTCTGGGTCGGGATGAACTTATCACAACACTGTTCCGTGAGACGGACCGCGCGCAACGACTGAAAACTGGACTTGCGGTGATCCTTTGCGGAATTGACCGATGGGAAAGGTGTCTCGAGAGGCTCGAGATGAGGGCTCGGGCAGAGGTCGAGCATGAGATCACAAGGAGAATCGCGCGGGTTCTGCGTTGTTATGATTCACTGGGCAGTTCCGAAGGCGGGGAATACTGCCTTATTTTGCCAGGATGCAATAGTTTTCAAGCTGTCGGAATGGCAGAACGCTTAAGGCAGGAAGCATTCGGTACCAAGATCTTCGTTGAGGACGAAGAATTGGCATTGGAGGCTTGTTTCGGAGTTGCCGGAAGCGGCGGTCGCTCACCTCTCGTGGTTCTTCGAAATGCAGAACAAGCCTTGAGAGCAGCGCGGGCGCAAGGGACTGGATCGGTAGAGCGTTCTTCCTACGACACCGAGCCGGATTCGAAGGCGTTTCCGATAGTCACCATCGACGACATGGTGAAGAGTCGATAAGACTCAGCTCATTGCAGATTCGGTGGCACAGGATGATGTTTCCAGGAACTCCTGAAATACATCATTTGAAATCAGCCGACCCTGCGGCGTGAGCCTGACGTTATCGTTGATGACCTCCACAAGTCCCCGTCCGGCGAGTTCATCAACGACTCGAAGCGCACGCGCAACATGAGAGATGTCAAAATCGCGGTGAATCTCCGAGATGTTGGTTCCCTGATTCAGGCGGAGGCCGAGGAACCAGGCTTCTTCGTGCTGGCGGTCTGGCGAAAGCCACGCGGTCTCGGGCGGCTGCGAAGCTTCGAGATAGGACGTCAGGTCGCTTGTTGTGGTGGACCGGAGGACATGGCTTGGCGGGGTTGATCCAGAGGATGATGTGGACTCGCGAAGCATGGAGGATGCATCGAGGCCTAAGCCCAGATATGGACGACGCTGCCAATAGCGCAAGTTGTGCTTAGATTCATGGCCGGCACTGGCAAAATTAGAGATTTCATATTGAGCCAAGCCGGCGGAGGCGAGCGCTTCGATAGCGTACTCGTACATGTGGGCGATGGTGTCGTCGTTGGGAACGACGTCTGCATGGTAGCGCGCGCCTCCGGAGAGCAGTTCCCTGCCCAGGCGGGACTCATCATCCACCTCAAGCATGTAAACGCTGGCATGGGGAACCCGCGTAGCAATGAGAATCGATACAGATTCCTGCCACGAAGCAAATGTCTGACCAGGAAGACCGGCGATCAGGTCGAGGTTGATGTTGCTGATGCCGGCGGAGCGAAGTCGAGAAATATCGTCGAGCACGATCGCGCGGGAATGCAGGCGGCCGGTTTGACTAGCTTCGCGATCGATAAAGGATTGGACTCCAAGGCTGATTCGGTTGACGCCGTGTTGGACGAACGCCGACAGAGTTTCAGCCGACAACTGGCCAGGGGCGCACTCGACGGTGATCTCGGCACACGCATCGACGGAGAACTCGGAACTAATCGCATTGAAGAGCTTGTCTATGAGTTCAGGCTCGAGCAGACTGGGTGTTCCGCCGCCGAGATAGATGGTGTCGACACGGTTGGGCAGATCGACACCGAGGTTTTCGCTCCATTTATGCGCCTCACGCATCTCAGAGATGAGGCGTTCTATGTACCGCGCGTGTTCGTGAGCGGGAAATACGCCTGACGCAAAATTGCAGTAAGTACACTTCGAACGGCAAAACGGAATAGAGATATAGAGACCCAGCTGGTCGCCACGGGATACAGCCATATATAGATTCTTTCACGTCCGCGGAAACCGCGGGAGCGAGTCAGCCGATGACCGAAGTTGAAAGGGAGAGCTTGATTTGAGGGCCAGGCCGGCGCTTGCCATAGCAATCTTTCAGACCCTTCTCTGTCTTTTCCACTGGTTCCTCTACCAAACGTGGGTGGATTTCTGGTTTCCGATGAGTCCTGCCTCACTGCTGGCTTTGCGCGTCACATTGGCAGCGCTTTCTGTGGCTTTCATTCCTGCAACTTTGCTGAGCTTCAGGTTTTCCAGTGCGGCGGTGCAGCTGCTTTATCGAGCAACGGCGAACTGGATGGGTTTCGCGAACTTCTTTTTTCTGGCGGCATCGTTGGCGTGGCTCGTGGACATCGCGTTGCGCTTCACCGTGCCGGACGCAACGCGCTTGTCGGACCGGCCTTACATTGCGGGTGCGTTGTTAGCGGTCTCGGCTGCGACGGCGATCTTCGGTCTTATCAACGCACGCAGGCTGCGAGTTCGAACCATCGACATCAAGCTGGCGAGACTACCGGAGGCCTGGAGGGGACGTCGGGCGCTGTTGATATCGGACGTGCACCTTGGCCATGTCAACGGTGCAGCGTTTGCAGAGCGCATCGCGGCGAAGGAGCGAGAACTAAATCCTGAGATCATCTTCATCGCTGGGGATCTATTCGATGGCAGCAAAGTTGACGCGAAGAAGATGGTCGCGCCCTTGAAAGGTATGAGGCCGCCACTCGGAACGTTCTTCGTGGGCGGAAATCATGAGGAGCACGGCGGGGCCGCCAAGTTCGAGGAGGCTGTGCGGTCTGCGGGGATTCGCGTACTTCACAACGAGTGTGTGAACGTGGAAGGAATGCGGGTAGTCGGCTTGCCCTACGGATCAGAGTCGTATGTTCTGCAGGCGCGGTCATTCCTGGAAGAGCTTCGCCTGAAGGACGGGCCGGCAAGCATCCTGCTCCATCATGTGCCGAATCGCTTGTCAATTGCAGAGCATGCCGGAGTAAGCCTTCAGCTTTCAGGACATACGCATGGAGGCGGCCAGTTCATTCCTTACAACTTCATCACGAGGCGTGCTTTCGGACAATTTACCTACGGTCTCCAGCGCTTTGGCGAGATGCAGGTATATACCTCGAGCGGCGCGGGAACCTGGGGTCCGCCCATGCGCGTCGGGACGAATCCGGAGATCGTATTGCTCACCTTTATATAGACGTGTTTCTATAATCCTTCCCCACGAAATTCGGCATCATTGCTTCGAAAGGTTCGGATTTATGAGCTCTGTAAGAAAACGCTTTCACGTTCTTCTAGCGCTGGCTTGCCTATTGGTCTCTTCCGCTTTCGCACAACAGACAGACACCCGTGAGCGCACCGCGGCGCAAAAAGCAACTGATTTTCCGACTGTTCTGTACGGGGCTGCTTACTACAACGAGTACATGCCCGGAGATCATGACGCGCGGCTGATAAAGGACATCGAGCTGATGAAGGCGGCAGGGCTGAACGTTGTTCGCATGGGGGAGTCGACGTGGAGCCTTTGGGAGCCGAAGGACGGCAGGTTCGAGTACGCGTGGATGGACCAGATCGTGGAAGCGATGGGCAAGGCGGGAATCAAGGTCATTCTCGGAACGCCTACCTATTCACTGCCGGCGTGGATGGCGCATCAGCATCCGGAGATTCTGGCAGACCGGATCCCGCCGGGTTCGTTTGGCGGAAAGGCTGTGCCGAGCGCCTATGGGCTGCGGCAGAACATAGACACGGATTCGCCTGCGTACCGGTTCTACGCCGAGCGACTGATCCGGCACATCGTTGCGCATTACAAAGACAATCCGACGGTGATCGGATGGCAGCTCGACAACGAAACGTCAAGCTATGAGGCAGCGAACAAAGATGTCTTCATCGGATTCCAGCACTACCTGGAGAAGAAGTTTCATACGCCGGAGGAACTGAGTAAGGCCTGGTTCCTGAACTACTGGGGCCAGAATCTCCACACGTGGGAAGACCTGCCGACACGCGAAGGAACGATCTCAACGAGCTACAAGCTGGAGTGGACGCGCTGGAGCCAGATGCGCGTGACCGACTTTCTGAAGTGGCAGGCAGCGCTGGTGCGTGAGTGTGCGGGAACAACGCAATTTGTCACGACGGACTACGGCGGTATGACCAGACATGATGTGAATGAGGAGACAATTGCCGAGGCCCTTGATATTCCTGCGGACAACATCTATCACGGCACGCAGGATCAATACGATGGGTCTACGCAGGCATTTCAAGGAGACTTCACGCGGTCACTGAAGCACAGCAATTTTCTGGTTACGGAGACGAACGCGCAGTCGACGGACTGGTCATCGGCCTTCCAATTTCCGCCCTATGACGGACAGCTGAGAGAGGACGTATACACACATCTGTCGAATGGCGCGGACATGGTGGAGTACTGGCATTGGGCATCGATTGCGGCCGGGCAGGAGACTTACTGGAAAGGAATTTTGTCGCATGACCTGGAGCCGAATCGGATGTATACGGAGATGAGCAAGACTGCACACGAGTTGGAGAAGATCGGGCCACATCTCGTGGGGCTGAAGATCAAGAGTGACGTTGCAATTCTGTGGAGCCGCGATTCGGCGAATGCGATCGGCTTCATGCCGTTCACGTCGAACGCAACCCTGCCCTGGGAGCCCGGTCGCGCCACAGCGGGATATGACTCGCTGGTGAAACAGATCCACCGTGCGCTCTACGACCTCAATGTGAGCTCGGATTTTGTGTTTCCGGAGACGAAGGATTTTTCGGCGTACAAGGTTCTGATCGTACCGGCTCTTTATATTGCAGACGATGCGCTACTACAGCGGATTTCAGACTATGTGAAGAGCGGCGGGCACGTAGTGATGACCTTCAAGAGCGGATTCGCGAATGAAAACTCCGCGGTGCGATGGGTCCGGGCGCCGGGACCACTACGCGAGGCTGCTGGGTTCAGCTACCAGGAGTTTTCCAACCTGGAGAAGCCGCTGGCGCTGAAAGGCGATCCGTATCATGCGGGCGCGGACAACAAGGTGAGCCACTGGGCAGAGTTCCTGATGACCGAACATGCGAAGGCACTGGCGTTCTATGACCATCCATTTTTCGGAAGATGGCCTGCGATCACCGAGAACGAATTTGGTTCGGGAACTTTGCTTTATGAAGGCACGTACCTCTCGGACGCTTTGCAGAAGGCGGTGTTGAAGCACGCGTTGGATGGAGCCGGACTGAGCGGGCCAGATCAGCAGCTGGCAGCGACTATTCATGTGCGACACGGAGTAAGCAGAATAGGCAAACGAATTCACTATTACTTCAACTACTCCGCCATGGAAGTAAAACCGGCGTACGCGTATGCAGCTGGAACGAACCTGCTGGACGGCAGAGCTGTCGCGAAAGGCGGTACGCTGACGATCGGCCCATGGGACGTGGCGATAGTTGAGGAGCGATAGTCAGGTTCGCGGGATCCGGTTGCCTGAAAAACTCGCTTGTACGGCTCGAAGCAGAGCAAAAAACGGCGGGTTTTACTCCGGGTGGCTGCTCTCGAAATCTGGAGAAATGCACAACGTATCCTCAACATTTAACGCGGTTTGATGACTCCTGAGGGCGAGCGATATCTACATGAAACGTGCAACCCTGACTTGAGAGCCCGGCATCCCACGATGTCAGTTAGCGCTACGAATGCGTAAGAGGTGCAGCGCGGCTCAGGAGCAGTTGCATGGCTAACACACAAGGCTCACAGGGATCCGGCAGTGGAATGAAGAGCGATCGCGATCGCAGCACGACAAAGCAGAGCGGCAGCGGCCAGCACTCGCAGCAAAGCGGACAAACAACGGATACGAATGAACGCTCTGGTAATCAGGGTGGCAGCACCCAGCAGTCCGGCGGCGGCAATAAGGGGCAACAGTCGCAGAGCGGATCGACTACCAGCAGCAATCCTAATCCATCCAAAGGAAACACCGGCACCAGCGCCGGGCAGTATTCGGGCGGCTCCGGTGGGACCGGCGGGAATGACCGCTGATAGGACCATGCCCTCCGTCGATTGAGGGTGATCTCCGAAACTCGATTCTGAAAAAGGCCCACGGCTCCAGATGGAGGCGTGGGCCTTTGCACGTCCAGACGTTCAAATGTCACAGGCGGAGGGTAGACGGTCAGATATGATCAGTGACCTGGAGACGTTTCTCCGGAGACGCGGCTTGAACGACTCTTCGCCCATCCCAGACAGCCAGCTCAATCGAGAAAAGAATGTTGTTCGCACACGGCTTCACGGTGTCGATCTCCTCTTCAATTCGCGGCTGAACAAAGGAACAGCGTTCACAGAGCATGAACGGGATGTGTTCGGGCTGCATGGATTGCTGCCGCCACACGTTGGGAGTCTCGCGGATCAGCGTGCCAGAAGGAAGCGCGTACTGGATTCGCGTGAAAACGCCTTTGGCAAATACAGCAACATGCGCGATCTGCAGGACAATAACGAAACGCTCTTCTACTCGATGATCGAGCACTACACAGAGGAACTGCTGCCCGTGGTGTACACGCCGGCGGTGGGAGAGGGATGCCAGCGGTTCTCCGAGATCTGGCGGAGGCCACGCGGGCTGTTCATCAGCTATCCCAATCGTGAACGGATCGATCAGATACTCTCTGACAAGCGCTACGACGATGTGCGCTGCATCGTGGTCAGCGATGGCGAACGCATTCTTGGTCTGGGCGACCAGGGAGCGGGAGGCATGGGAATTCCGATTGGCAAGATGGCTCTGTACACGGCGCTGGGTGGCATTCCGCCAGAACACTGCCTTCCTGTTCTGCTGGACGCCGGAACAGATAACGAGCAGTTGCTGCACGATCCGATTTACATAGGTTGGCAACAGCGTCGCATCCGCGGCCAGGAGTACGACGACTTCGTCGAGGCATTCGTCGCGGCGGTAGAGAAGCGATGGCCTCACGTTCTGCTGCAGTGGGAGGATTTCGCAGGTGCGAATGCTGCGCGGCTGCTTGACCGCTATCGTGACCGGCTCTGCACCTTCAATGACGATATCCAGGGAACGGCAGCTGTAACCACGGCGACTCTTCTTGCAGCGGTGCATGCGACGGGAGTGCCGCTAATGCAACAGACGATTGCCATGTTCGGCGCGGGTGCTGCGGGAATCGGCATCCTCGATCTGCTGATCGCCGCGATGAAGGAAGAGGGCCTGAGCGAAGAACAGGCACGGAGCAGAATTTACGCGTTTAATCGGTACGGGCTGCTGGTCGAGGGATCCAGAGGAATCAGGGAAAGTCAGCAACACCTGGTGCGCAGGCGGGCGGATATCTCGGAGTGGAAGCTTGGAGGGGGCGAAGACGTTTCGCTGCTCGATGTGGTGCGCAATGCGAAGTTGACCGTGCTTGCAGGTGTTTCGGCTCAGGCGGGAGCCTTCACGGAAGACATTGTGCGGGAGATGGCCCGGCACACTCCGAGGCCGATCATCTTTCCGCTTTCGAATCCGACCTCGAAGGCCGAGGCGGCGCCTGATGATTTGTTGCGATGGACAGTGCGATGGACAGAAGGACGAGCGCTGGTAGGCACGGGTAGCCCATTTCCGCCTGTTGAGATTAACGGAGTCAGAACCCGCCTGTCGCAGGTGAACAATTCATTCATCTTTCCGGGTTTGGCGCTTGGAATTCTCGTTTCGCAGGCGCGGCGTGTGACAGACGGAATGGTCATGGCAGCGGCGAAGGCGCTGGCCAGACTCTCACCATCTCGGGAGGACGCAAGTGCTCCTCTTCTGCCTGCGGTGGGAGAATCGCGGAAGGTGGCGATGATGGTGTCGGAAGCGGTAGCACAGCAGGCAGCTAGAGAGGGTGTCGCCCTAGTCGGGAGCGATGCTGGCCTGGCGGATCGGATCCGCTCCTACGTCTGGAATCCGGTCTATTTGCCATACGAGCGAGTCGAGCTATCGCGCTCGACGGATGCTGTCTAGCCCCACAAACCCGAACACGGCGTGCACTCGGCCTTTGTTGGTAGTATGGTGTGCGTCTCAAGATGAAACGATTTACCAGCGAGGGAATTATGAAGCACACCGCCTTGCACGCCGGGATTCCGGTGATATTGCTTTTGACTTTTGCCTGCCTGACGAGGTTTGCAATTGCACAGCCTCCGCAGAAGCCGCACCCGACGGGCCCGTGGATGAATACGAGTTTGTCGCCAGATGAGCGCGCGGATCTAGTCGTCAAGGAAATGACCGTCGACGAAAAAGTCGCGCTGCTACACGGCGTGGGGATGCCGACCGACGATCCCGTCACTCCGGAGAATGCGCCTTCGAATCGGGGAGTGGGCTACGCGGTCGGCGTGCCCCGTTTGGGAATCCCCGGAATCGATATGAGCGACGCCGCATACGGCGTGCGTTCGAGCGGAGTGAATGGGCGATACTCGACGGCGCTGCCAGCGAACGTAGCGGCTGCTTCGAGTTGGGATCCGGATGCTGCCTATGAGTACGGCGCCTTGATTGGCCGGGAACTGCGCGCGCAGGGCTTCAACATGACTTTGGGCGGCGGCGCGAATCTTACGCGGGATCCACGCAATGGGCGCACGTTTGAATATCTGGGCGAAGATCCGGTGCTCGCGGGCACACTGGTGGCGCGTCTGATTCAAGGGACGCAATCGCAGAACGTAATTGGTGACCTCAAGCACTATGCGCTGAACGACCAGGAAAGCGGCCGCAACGCCGTCGATATCACGATCAGCAAGCGTGCTGCGCGAGAGAGTGACCTGCTCGCCTTTGAAATCGGCGTAGAAAAGGGACAGCCCGGCGCGGTGATGTGCTCTTACAACCGCGTGAATGGCGACTTTGCCTGCGAGAACAAGTGGCTGCTGACCGACGTGCTGAAGAAGACATGGAAGTTTCCCGGTTTTGTCGTTTCAGACTGGGGCGGGACTCATAGCGATGTGAAGGCCTCGGCCGCAGGCCTGGATAACGAACAGCCAGGCCGGTTCTTCTATGAGAAAAAGTTCAAGGACGCGCTGGATGCGGGCAAGATTCCTCAAAGCGAGCTTGATGATCATGTGCATCGGATCCTACGCAGCATGTTCGCCGATGGGGTGATCGACCATCCTCGCCAGCGTTCGGTGATTGATCCGTTCGCCGGGTTTGAGACGGCGCGCAAGATTGAAGAGAGCGGCATCGTTCTGCTGAAGAATGAAAAGGCTGCTCTGCCTTTGAGCGCAGCGAAGTTGAAGACAATCGCGGTAATCGGTTCGCATTCGGACGTAGGCATGATCTCGGGTGGCGGCTCAGCCCAGGTGGATCCGATCGGCGGGAACGCCATTAAGCCTGCCGGGCAAGGCGCGACCCATTGGATGGAAGAGATCTGGTTCCCGACTTCGCCTTTGAAGGCAATTCAGGCGCGGGCTCCGCATGCAACGGTGAAGTATGACGCGGGAACCGATCCAGTCGCGGCTGCAGCGGCTGCGAAGGGTGCCGATGTAGCTATCGTCTTCGCGTACCGGTGGGCGAGCGAAGGGATGGACCTTAAGGACCTCACGCTGCCTCATAACCAGGATGCGATCATCTCCGCAGTGGCAGAAGCTAATCCGCACACAATCGTCGTGCTCGAAACCGGGAATCCGGTTACGATGCCCTGGGTCGACAAACCTGCGGCGATCCTCGAAGCGTGGTTTGCGGGGAGCGATGGGGCAAATGCAGTCGGCAACGTGCTCTTCGGAACTGTGAATCCCAGCGGAAAACTGGTGAACACCTTCCCGAGGAGTGAAGCTGATCTGCCGCACCCCACACTCAAAATGCCTCCACCCGCGTCATCAGGTTTTGATGGGGCAGCTACGCCGGAGAAGTGGGCCGCAGGACTGCCGCCATTTCCTGTCGCCTATGACGAAGGCGTGAAGGTTGGCTATAAGTGGTATGACGCAGAAAACAAGAAGCCGCTGTTTCCATTCGGTTTCGGGCTCTCTTACACGACCTATCGCTACTCAGGGTTGCAAGTCACGCCAGGCGAGAAGGTGAAGGTGATGTTTACAGTCGCCAACACCGGACCGCGTGAGGGCACCGAGATCGCGGAGGTGTATGCGAGTTTGCCCGCCGCTGCGCAGGAACCACCGAAGCGGCTGGTGGCCTTCACGAGAGTGAAGCTGAATCCGGGTGAGAAGAAGAGCGTCACGGTGGAAATCGAGCCAAAGTACTTGTCGATCTTCGATGAGCAGAAGGACGACTGGTCTCTGCTGCCGGGTGAATACGGCATTATGGTTGGCGGATCGTCGGACAACCTGACGTTGAAGGGTTCGGTAAATCTGAAGTAGAAGCACTTCGCCATCAGCATCGCATCCAGGTCCCGAAATGCGAGGGACCTGGAACACCTGGAATTAGGTGCTCCATGCATGTGTTCACTTAGGACATCTCGAGCAGCCTGGGATCGGTCTTGTCGAGCTTGAGAATGAGCTCGCCGAACAGGGTATTGGCCCATGCAAACCAGTCGCGGGTGAACTTGCGTGGGTTGTCCTTGTTGAAGCTCTCGTGCATGAAACCGGTGCCGGCGTGAGTGTGCTTAAGCCATGTGAGACATTGGCGCTGCTCAGTGTCATCGTTCGTGGTCAGAGCACGGATGATGATGCCCATCGGCCAGATCATGTCCTGTCCGATGTGAGGGCCGCCGATACCTTCTGCAGCGCTGCCACGGAAAAAGTAGGGGTTCGCGTCACTGAGAACAAACCGGCGAGTGGCGAGGTAGGTGGAGTCGTTTTCGGTGCAGGCTTCGAGGTAGGGCATGCCGAGAAGACTGGGAACGTTGGCGTCATCCATGCAAAGAGCGTTGCCGAATCCGTCGATCTCGTAAGCCCAGATCTCGCCGCCTTTGGGATGGTGCGTACGGGCGTGAGCATCCAAGGCAGCTTTGATCTCACCGCGGAGACGGCTCGCCTGAGATGCTGCAGCGCTGTCGTGCGCAATTTCCGTGAGCATTTCCTCGATCCGCTCTAGCGTTTTCACGGCGAAGAAGTTTCCTGGAATGTTGAGTGGGTAGATGCAAGAGTCGTCCGAGGGTCTGAAGCCGGAGTGGATAAGGCCTACCGGCCGCGCAGGATTACCGAAGCCGTCTTCACTGAGCGTGTCGTAGGGTGTTTCGGCCTTGCGCTGGAAGTGGTACGGCCCGCGTGAGGTTTTGCGCTGCTGGGCCGCAAAAGTCTCGAGAATGGTGTGCATGGCGCGCGCCCACTCTACGCCGAATGGCTTGTTGTCGTGCGTGAGACGCCAGTACTCATGCGCGAGGCGAACGGGATAGCAAAGAGAGTCGACTTCCCACTTGCGCTCTCCGACACCTGGCTTCATGTCCGTGTTATCTGTCTTACTCCACTTGAGCGGCTCGCGCGTGGAGAGATCAGGCATAAATGCATTGGCATACGGATCGGCAAGGATGCACCGCGTCTGGCGGCGCACCACTCCTTCGATAAGGCGTGCCAAGTCAGGATCCTTGGTGATGAACGGTAGATAGGGCCACACTTGAGCAGAGGAGTCGCGCAGCCACATGGCCGGGATATCACCGGTGACAACGATCGTGTCAGGAGCGCCAGGGCCGCTCTTGAATGTGACAGTGGTGTCGAGCGTGTTCGGCAAACAGTTTGAAAAAAGCCATGCAAGCTCCGAGTCGCGCAGCTTGGCTGAGACGGATTCGATGGCGCCATCGACAGCCTTACTGCGGAATCGGCGAGCAGACGGTGAGGGACGTTTGGAGGTGAAACTACTCTGCGGGAATGCGGAGGTGGGAGTAATGGCCGAAGATGCAAGGAGGCTGGCGGCGCCGCTCACAAAGGTGCGGCGGGAGATACCGGGATCTGAGGTCATCGAGAACTCTTGGACGGCGAAGTGAAAATCAACTATCCATCATAAACATTCGAGAATGATTAATCAGTGTCGGGCTACGTTGTGAGCACGGCTCTCTGAATCTCGAAGATGCGCTTCATGCCGGATTCTGCGAGGTCAATCAACACGTCCAGTTCGCGGCGGGAATAGCTTCCCTTCTCCGCGGTAGCCTGCGTTTCGACCAGTCCGCCGTCAGCGGTCATCACCACATTCATGTCTACCTCAGCCTGCGAGTCCTCTTCGTAGCAAAGATCGAGTAGAGGTGTGCCGCTGAGTATGCCCACGGAAGTGGCGGCTACGAGCTGTTTCATCGGCGACTGCTTTAGAGTTCCGGCCTTCACGAGGGCATTCAGTGCGATGGCAAGCGCGACAGCAGCGCCTGTAATCGCCGCCGTGCGTGTCCCCCCGTCTGCTTGAATTACGTCGCAGTCCAGGATCACAGTGCGTTCGCCGAGAGCCTGCATGTCGACAACAGAACGAAGGCTGCGGCCGATCAGACGTTGGATTTCGTGAGTCCGTCCACCGATCTTGCCGCGCTCGCTCTCCCTGGGGGTGCGGGTCACCGTGGAACGAGGCAGCATGGAGTACTCGGCGGTGACCCAACCTCTCCCCGAGTTGCGCAGCCATCCAGGCACTCCCTGCTCGATCGTTGCGTTGGTGAGAACGCGCGTGTTGCCAAGTGAAACGAGGACGGAACCTTCGGCGGTCTGAACGAAGTCTGGGGTCAGTGACAGGGGGCGAAGCTGGTCTGGATTTCGATTGCCGGGACGAAAGAAGACTGGAGCGGAGGCGTTCATAGCGCGATTGTACGAGAACGGGACTGAATCCCGTGGATGGGCTCGGGGAACGGTTCATTTCGGAACAGCACCAATTCGGGAATGAGGAGGTAGGAAGAGTGAACTGATGATGCTGCATGGACTTAGTTGTTTTTGGTCTGTGGCTGCTTCCCATTCTGGGAACTCTGCAGCGGTGCTCTCCGGGAGTTCACCCTCAAGCAGCATCTGAATAACTCCATTGATTGGTTCGCCTTAGAGAAGCTGTCCTGATTTGGCACACCACGTGTAAGAAGAAAAGGCGAAGGCTTGAGACGAATTCCTAAATCGGAAGGATCACTCGATGAAGCAGCTCGAACAATTACCGGAATTGGGACAGGAAGAGCAAAAGCGCGTGGACAAGGTGGTGGCAACCCTCACGACTCTTGGACACCATGGGGAAACCGTTGCAGAAATCGCGCACGACGCACGCAATATGGTGACTGCGCTGGAACTCTACTGTGACTTGCTGCAGCAACCTGGAGTTCTGATGCAGCCTTTTGCACACTATGGCGGAGAACTGAAGCTGGTGGCGGCTGCGAGCCGACGACTCGTAGAGAAGCTGACAGAAGCTCAGTTCGCGAATCCGAAGGATGCCATTCCGACCGCAGACGAAGCAACAATGCTCTCTCCGCAAGCATCGCGGATAACTCGCTGGAGAAGCATTCCTGCGGAACCGATAGGGAACTTAGCCGAAGATATGCTGGCAAATCGAAATCTGCTGTCTTCACTGGTCGGCCCAACCGTGAGCCTCACCCTGGACGTACAGGGCGGTGCATTACCGGTCCGAATGACGTCGGAAGACCTTACCCGCATTCTCGTGAATCTGGCGCGGAACTCTGCCGAGGCGATGTCGGGCGTAGGCCGAATACATCTTTCACTTCGAGAGAGCAGCGGAGAACCGGATAACAGCCCGTGGGTGACTATCAATGTGGAAGACAATGGTCCCGGTCTCACGGATCAGATCCTTGAAAAGATCTTTCAACCCGGGCCGGATGACGTGCAGAACAGTCCTGAATCCGGTGGCTGGCCGATGGCACATCGCGGACTGGGACTCTCCATCACACATTCAATCGTGCAGAGAGCAGGGGGAATGATCCACGCGGCGAACCGAGATCCAGTGGGAGCCTGTTTCCAAATTGAAATGCCAGTTAGGCAGTGAATCCCCCACCCTTAACCCTCACAGGAATCTACCAGCTCAAAGTCGCGTGATCCAGCACACACAGTCAAAGTGAACGAGGCCGCTACTATGCTCCCAACGTTTGTTTTCCAACACATGAATCCACCGCACCCGATTCAACCGGAGCTACCAATTCTGCATGTTCTCGTTGTGGACGAGGATGAAGTAGCTCGATCGGCCTGCTTAGCCATCGCAAGGAATCTGGGTTATAAAGCAGAGGAAGTTCCGCATCTGGGACAGGTGCGATCCACCCTTGCCAGATTTCCTACGGATATCCTTCTGGTAGATATCTCTTCCCGGGAGGAAGGAGTTCTGCAGGCAGTAGCGGAGGTCCACGCGCTTTTCCCGCGCGTTGCGATCATCGCAATGGCTCCTGTCGATTCCGCAAGTGCTGCCCTATCTGCAATGCATTGCGGAGCGGTCGACTACCTGAACAAACCGTTCACATTAGATGAGCTCGCCTCATCTCTGGAGCGTATCAGCGTAAGCCACGTAATCAATAGCGAAACTCGAAAGTTGCGTGAACGGCTGAAGCTCCAGGATGGACTAGGGCAGATGATCGGGCGCTCGCCGCAGATGGAGAAGCTGTATCGCATGCTGGCGAAAGTTGCGCAGTCGAAACACCCGGTTCTTATCCTTGGCGAAAGCGGCACAGGCAAGGAGTTGGTAGCTCGAACTCTCCATGCCTTTGGGCCGAGCCCGGACAAGCCCTTCCTTCCCGTCGACTGCGGTTCGTTGGTTCCTACGCTGGTCGAAAGTGAGCTATTTGGATATGTCAAGGGAGCGTTCACAGGAGCGAATCATGCCAAGGACGGCTTATTAGTATCCGCCGGAACCGGCACAGTCTTTCTCGATGAAATCGGGGAGCTAACTCTCGACCTGCAGGCGAAGCTCTTAAGAGCACTTCAAGAAAAAGAGGTGCGTCCTGTCGGTTCGAATACCCGTATCCCAATCAGAGCGCGCATCGTTACCGCAACCAACCGGGACCTGGCCACCATGGTCGAGCGAGGCGGCTTTCGCAAAGACCTGTACTACCGTTTGAATGTTGTAAACCTTCGACTCCCCGCGCTGCGAGATCGAAAAGAAGATATTCCACTGCTGGTCGCTCACTTTCTCAACAAAATTCATCGAGAACACCCTGGGCGTTTCAGCATCCACGATGATGCCCTGCGATTGATGATGGGTTATGACTGGCCCGGAAATGTGCGGGAATTGGAGAACGCTATCGAACACGGCGTAACCATGGCTTCCGGGGGTGAAGTGCAGATTGGAAACCTTCCGACGGGTTTGCAGGATCTTGCACTCTCCTACCTGCACAAGGCTATGAGTGACGGCCGCAAGGTCGAAGCAGCATCGTCGACCACGGCTGTCGTCCCCCTCGCAGTCCGCGAACGAGTGGCTATCTTCGAGGCGCTACGAATCACAAACGGCGACAAGTTGAAGGCTGCAGACCTTCTCGGAATCGGCAAGACTACGCTCTACCGCAAGCTGAAGGAATATGAAGCGGCTGACGCGAAACAGATGAACTAGAACCGCAAAAAACCTGAGAGCAGGGGAGTTGCCATGACCATTCTGATTGTCAGTGGAGTTGAAGGTGTGCGCAATTGCGCTGAAGTCATTTCGAAGCAACTGGAAATGCAGGTAGAGTTTGCCAGTGGCCGTCGGGCCGCAATCGGGGCCTTCCGGCGCAGAGAATTTGCTGTCGTAGTGCTGGATGAAACCCTGGCGGACAGTGACCCAGAAGCGGCGGAAGCGATCTGGGAACGTTCCGGAATGGCGATTCCCATACAAATCAACTTCGCCCTGGCCGGAGCGGCGCGCATCATTCGCGAAATTCGAGCGGCACTACAGCGTCGCCAAAGGGAGCAGGCGGTTGCTCGCCTGGCTGCGCGGCAGGACATTTGCATCGAACTGAAAAACACACTGAACGGGCTGCTCCTGCAGTCCCAACTCGCGCTGGCTGAGCGCGGCATTCCTAATAACGTCGCGCAGAAGCTGCGCACTGTCGAGGATCTCGCTGGAAAGCTTCGCATGCAACTGGCTGCGGGTCCAGTGACCGATCCGCTGCAGAAGGGTACGGCGCGCCTTCAGCCGTAAGCGCAGAAGCTCTCGGCAAACTCTCTGATAGTAGCCAGGATCTGATGCCGTAAGCTGGAGTGACGATGAAGGATACTGCCGTTCTGCTCATTGAGTGCCCCGATCGCAAAGGCCTTGTCGCTCGCGTCTCAACTCTGCTGTTTGAACACGGAGCAAACATCCTCCATGCAGATCAGCACCAGGACCATGACCTGGGAAAGTTCTTCATGCGCGTTGAGTGGGCCCTCCCCAGCAATGCAGCAGGTCCAGCACCCGGATTCAATCTTGTCGAATTCAGCAAGGCATTTGCTCCGATTGCAAATGAGCTGCAGATGAACTGGCACGTGGGTGTCATGAACCTTCCGACGAGAGTCGCGCTCTTCTGTTCCCAGTACCTTCACTGCGTTGCCGATCTGTTGCACCGCTGGCAATCACGCGAGTTGAACTGCGAAATCCGGGTGATCGTGTCAAACCATCGCGAGGCGGAAAAGCTCGCCGCATTCTATGGGGTTCCATTCGAGCATATTGCAGTCAACGCCTCGACACGAGCGGCAGGCGAGGCCCGGCAAATCGAGATTCTGGAACGGCATGGAATCGAGTTAGTAGTTCTCGCGCGCTACATGCAGATACTTTCAGCAGGGTTCGTCGCACACTATCCTTCTTCGATTATCAACGTGCATCATTCCTTTCTTCCGGCTTTCGTTGGGGCGAGACCCTACCATGCAGCTCACGCGAGGGGAGTGAAACTGATTGGCGCCACGAGTCACTACGTGACTGAGGTGCTGGACGATGGGCCGATCATCGAACAGGACGTGGCGCGAATCTCACATCGAGACCAGGTGGAGGACCTTGTGGCCCAGGGGCGCGATCTAGAGCGCCTAGTACTTTCTCGTGCGGTAAGGTGGCATCTCGATAGACGCATTCTCTGCTATGGAAACAAGACTGTTGTGTTTGACTAAAGACACGACCTTCCGAGGACTGTCTTTCGCCTCTGCGACGTTCCAGATCTGATCGGAGCAGCCGTTGCAATCTATGAACCTGTGGTAACCAACCGACTTAGTTGTTCTGGTCGCATTGAATCTAGCTCGGCATAAACTAGACGCAGATCCTCCAATGATTATTGTCTTTGGCATCTCCATGTTCCTCAGTGCGGCTCTGCTCTTTCTGGTTGAGCCCATGCTTGCCAAGATGATGCTGCCGTTGCTGGGAGGTACGCCTGCAGTTTGGAATAGCTGTCTCGTATTCTTCCAGGCGATGCTTCTTGTTGGGTACCTTTATGCGCATGCCTCTATCAGATTGAAGCTGTGGCGCTCCAAGATTGCGATCCACTGCGGAGTCATTGCGTTGCCTTTGTTGATTCCCGGCCTGCTGCCCGTACATCTCAACTACGGGTCAGAACCACCGATCGGGGGCACACCTGTTTACTGGTTGTTCGGCGTGTTGCTCCTTTCAGTGGGCCTACCATTCTTCGTGCTGTCTTCGACCTCGCCGGTCATGCAGGGCTGGTTCGCCGGTTCGAAGCACACAGGCGCGCGCGACCCATATTTCCTCTACGCTGCGAGCAATGCAGGAAGTCTAGCCGGACTGATCGCCTATCCATTCTTGCTGGAGCCGATGCTGAGTATCCCGCGCCAATGCCAAATCTGGACATATGGATATTTCGCATTCGCCGTCCTCATCTCAATTTGTGCAATCCTGGTTTGGAAGGGAAATCCCAAACCTTCGGAGAACGAAGTCCGATCGATTGAAGTAAACGAGGCAGAGATCCCCTGGAGTCAGCGCCTACGCTGGATCGTTCTGGCATTCGTTCCCTCCAGTTTGATGCTAGGCGTCACCACCGCACTGACGACTGACGTGCCGTCAATGCCGCTCTTCTGGATCACTCCGCTCTCCCTATACCTCGTGAGCCTGGTGCTGGTGTTTTCGAAAAAGACGGTTCTCTCACACAACCGAATCTCGCAATGGCTCCCGGCATTCATACTGGTTGGACTTTTACCGGTTGTTTCTCGCTTACGATTGCCGCTGGTTCCGCTCCTCGTCATCTATCTGTCAGCTTTCTTCGTGGTGGCTATGTTCTGCCACGGCGAATTGGCCGCGAGTAGGCCACCCGCGGGCAAGCTGACGGAGTTCTATCTCTTGATGTCATTCGGAGGCGTGCTTGGCAGCGCTTTCAACTCACTGATTGCTCCAGTGGTGTTCCATTCGGCGGTTGAGTTCCCAGTGGTTCTCGTTCTTGCGGCGCTCTTGCGACGTGGAACAGAATCGAGTACGGCATTGTGGGCCCGCAAAGACTTGATCCTGCCTGCTTGTCTGGGCCTTACGATGCTCGCAGTCATCGAAGGTTCGAATTACCTGAATCTCAAGTTCGGCGGTTTGCTCGTCTTTCTTTTCTTTGCGTACGCAGCGCTTTGGTGCTTCAGTTTTCGGCACGGCAAAATCCGATTCTCTCTCGGACTCATCGCCTTCCTTCTTGCTGGCGGCCAATACACCGGAGCCTTTGGGCATGTGCTGAAAGCCGAGCGAGACTTCTTCGGTGTTGTGCATGTGACGAACGACCCATCCGGGCAGTACCGGTTGATGATCCACTCAGGTACAAACCACGGTTTGCAGAGTCTAGAGCCATCCAGAGAACGCGAGCCACTCTCTTATTACACAAAGCAAGGGCCCGCAGGGCAGATTTTCAACGCGATGAACGACAGGCTAAACGGAAAAGCTGTCGCGGTAGTTGGTTTGGGTGCCGGCTCAATGGCATGCCTTCCGTCTTCGCAGGAATCGTTCACGTTCTATGAGATTGATCCGATTGTGGTGCGCTTCGCTGAAGACACGCGGTTCTTTACATTCCTTCATCAATGTGCACCCCGCGCCAGAATCATCATGGGAGATGCCCGCCTAAAGCTTCGCGATGCGCCCGATAGCAGTTATAGATTGATTGCGCTCGACGCGTTCAGTGGCGATTCCATTCCAATCCACCTTCTGACGCGCGAAGCTATGGAACTTTACTTGCGCAAGCTCGAGCCAGGTGGAGTACTTGCGTTCCATATCTCGAATCTCTATGTCGATCTCGAGCCTTCCCTAAGCAATCTATGCCACGAGGAACACCTCGTCGGTTATATCGAGCGCGACACCTCCATTACGGAGCAGGAGATGGCACACGGCAAGGCGCCGTCGGTGTGGGTGGTCATGTCTCGGAACGTCTCTGATCTGAGCGGTCTCGTCGACGGTTCTGATTCGCCGTGGAAGCCCCTCTCAGGACGATCCGGCAGCAAGACCTGGACGGATGATTACTCGAATCTGCTGAGCGTGATTCACTGGCATTGATGCCTCATTCCTACGGGCGATTGAGGCTCAATTCGCGGATCTATTCTGACGCTCGGCTATTCAACCATGGCGTCGGCGATGCCGAGGTGACGGTCAAGAGCGTCGACGCCGAAATCGATCTCCTCTTTGGTGACGATCAAAGGAGGAGCGATAACGAAATGGCTGATCCATGACTGCTGTGCGACGCCGTCGCCCATCATCTTCGCGGCAATCTGATCGACGACCATCGGCTTGCCTTCTACTTTGTCTCTCATCGTGTTGAAGGGCTTCTTGGTCGCGCGATTTCTAACCAACTCGACAGCGAAGAAGAGCCCTAACCCGCGTACGTCGCCAATGGATGGATGCCTCGCTTTGAGAGCTTCGAGTTTCTGACGGACGTACGGCTCGAGTTCGGCGGCTCGTTCTACAAGCTTCAGTCGCTGCATTTCTTCGATGGTGGTGGCCGCAGGTCCCAGGGTGATGGGATGCGCCTCGTAGGTGTGGCCATGTGAGAAGTAGCGGTCTTCGAAATGATCCGCGAGCTTTTTGGTGGTTGCGCAAAGGCCAAGGGGCACGTAGGCCGAGGTGATCCCCTTCGCGGTGACGAGAATGTCCGGCCTCACGTCCCAGTGATCGACGGCGAACCACTTACCGGTGCGTCCCCATCCTGTCATGACCTCGTCGGCGATCATCAACACGTCATGCCGATCACAGATCTCGCGGAGGCGTGGGAAGTATTCGGGCGGCGGGATGAGAACGCCATTGGTTCCGACGACTGGCTCGACGATGATGGCCGCGACGTCGCTCTCGTTTTTGATCATGTGCTCGATGTAGTCGACACATGCTACGTTGCAGCCGGGATAAGTGTGACCGATCGGGCAGTTATAGCAGTTGGTTTCCGGTGCGAAGACGACGTTGTGGATTTTGCCGACGGGCTCCATGGCCCAGCGGCGTGGGTCGCCGGTGGCTGCGATGGATCCGGCTGTCGATCCGTGGTAGGAGCGGTAACGAGAAATAATTTTGTTCTTGCCCGTGACCATGCGGGCAATTTTGAATGCGGCCTCGTTGGCCTCGGTGCCGCTGGTGGCAAAGAAAAACTTCTCGAGACCTTCAGGAAGAACTTCGAGGAGTTTCGTGCTGAGGCGGGCTCGCGCTTCCGTCGCGTAGACCGGGCCGACGAAGGCGAGGTCGCGCGCTTGCTGCGCGATGGATTCAACTACGGCGCGGTTTCTGTGGCCGAGGTTGACGCACATCAGCTGCGAACTGAAGTCGAGATAGCGCTTCCCCGCGCCGTCCGTGATCCAGCAGCCCTCGGCGTCGGCGATGTATAGCGGCTTCCACGTCTTCTGAACGCGCCAAGTTCCGTAGTTGGTCTGACGCGTAAAGTTGCTGATCTCGTCGGCGTTGACCTGCGAAGGAATAGTAGTGTCGGCCATACTGCACCTCTTCTGTGAGTATGATTCATGCTAAGGCGTGGGGTAGCTTTTCAGCTACCAGCTTCCAACGGCCTGCTTTCGACAAGTCGAGCGGTATGATCCTGCCATGATGAACCTCCCCTTCTTTATCTGTCTGCTAGCAACTGGTCTGGGTCTTGGCTCGACGGGCCCTGCGGTGACGAACGCATTCGTGGACAGCAATGGTTCTGTCCACATCATCACCGCCGACGGACACCAGCAGCAGATCGACCCCGAGAAGTGGCAAAGTGGCGGTGAATTTTCTGATCTGAAAGTAGCAGAGGATGGGAAAACGGTGGGCTGGGTCGCAAACCAGATGCTAAGCCCTCTTCAGGGTGGGGCCAACTATGAGTACGCGGTCGGACTTGAAGTCGACGTGTGGCGCGATGGAAAGGTGATCCGAAAAGTCAGCCCGGATGCGTTCGTGATCCGGAGCTGGATATTTCTAAAGAATGGTGAGGAGATGGCGATTCACGCCGCTCCGCCTCATGGGCAGGACCTCTACGAGTGCACGCGCTTTGGCGTCCGGTCGGGAAAGATACTAGCGCACTGGTCACTCGATCGGCGAGATTACGTTGTGCCAGAATGGGCAAAGCCGCTCCTGGTCAACGATCCTCTCCCCGGACCGGAGGAAATTTTGAACTGGATTCCACAGAGCCAGAAGGCAAAGACAAAAGCGAGCAGCACTCCCAAATAGAAATGCCTCCGCGGGTGCGGAGGCATTTGCCACCATGTGCTGGGGGCCGGAGCTAGCGTGGATCGGCAGGCACGACCGGTAGGCTAATGTAGCTCGCGTTGTCGGGAGCGTGCCAGATGCGCTGGGTTGCTTTCTGGTAGTCCTGCGGCTGTGCAGTGAAGATGTTTGGCACGAACTTCTGCGGGTTGCGATCGTAAAGGGGAAACAAAGACGACTGCACCTGCACCATGATACGGTGGCCGGGCTTGAAGGTGTGGTTGATCATCGGCAGAGCAAAGACATACGGAAGCGGTGTATTGACTGCGATGGCCTCGGGATGTTCGAAGCTGGTGCGGTAGCGGCCTCGGAAGATGTCAGTCGCGACAGGCAGCTCATAGCCACTCATCTGCTGCGTTGGCTCGACAATGCTCTCGGGTTGAACGTCGATGATCTTGACGACCCAGTCGGAGTCGGTGCCGCTGGTAGATGCGATGAGATGAACCATTGGCTCACCTGAAAGCTTCATCGTCTGCCCAAGCGGATCGGAAACCCAGGTCAGCACGTCTGGACGGCCGTCGACGAAGCGCTGATCGGTGACAAGCCAGGTACGCCAGCCTGTGTGAGTCACTGGGCGCGGCAGATAAGGAACCGGGTTCGCTGGATCCGATACGTATTCGGTGTACTTCTCTTCCGAAGTTGTGGGGGCTTTCAGTGAGAGCTTGCCGCCCGCTTCGAGATATAGGGGCTTGGAGATAGTGGGACATCCCTTCTCGCACGACTGCGGGAACGCCGAGTAGGTGTCCCACTTGTCGAGGCCGGTGTCGTAAATGAGCGCATTGGGCGTGTCGGCTTTGGGCGAGCCGGGCTTCAGATACTGGTTGAAGAACGGCAGCAGAATCTTCTCGCGCCACCACGCCGTCGTGTCGGTAGCCCAGGTGAGCGGGCCGATACTGCGGCCGGGACGATTGACCTGACTATGGAACCACGGGCCCATGACGATATGGTTCATCGCATCGGATGTGCCGATGGACTTGAGTGCGCGATAGCTATGGTTCGCGCCCCACATGTCTTCCTGGTCCCACAGGCCCTGCTCCCACATCGTCGGGACGGATAGGGGCTGCTTGACGATGAGCTTGTCGAGCGCCTGGCTCTGCCAGTATCCGTCGTAGGCAGGATGATCGACGGTGACTTTCCAGAACGGAAGAACGTCGGCACCAAGCTGATGTGCGAAGGCGCCGGCGCTACCTGCATTGAGCATGCCCGTGTACTCGTCATAGTTCGGATGCGGAACGGATACGCCCTCCGCGCGCTTGGTGGTCTGGCCGAGCATGTAGTCGATATTGGGCGTGCGGTAGGCGCCGTAGTGAAACCAATCGTCACCCATCCAGCCGTCGACCATCGGGCTCTCTGGCGCGGCGACTTTGAGCGCCGGATGCGGATGAAGCAGAGCCATCACGACGGTGAAACCCTCATAGCTCGAACCGATCATGCCGACACGGCCGTTGGACTCAGGCACATTTTTGACAAGCCAGTCGATGCAGTCATAGCCGTCGGTCGTGTCGTCCGCACCCGATGGGTTGTAGCCGGAGTTCACGGGTGGCGGCGTCATGAGGTATGGACCTTCGGAACCGTGTTTGCCGCGAACGTCCTGGTAGACGATGATGTAGCCCTCCTTGACAAAGACCTCATCGGAAAGTGGCAAGGCTTCGATCATCCGGGGACTTTTCGACCGCTCAGCCCGTTTGGCGGCGTCGTAGGGAGTGCGATCTAACAGGATGGGCGCATCCTTTGCACCTTTGGGGATCACGATGACGGTGTAGAGCTTGACACCGTCGCGCATAGGCATCATCACCACACGCTTCTCGAAGTCCGTTTGTTGCGCGGGAGCCTTGAAATTGGGATCGAGCTGGTCGGCGGGAAGGTTTTTCTGCTGGGCGGATGCTGCAATGCTGAACAGGGCGGCGACGGCAGCAAGAAGGCAGGAAATTTTTCTCATTGATCTCTCTTGGGCTGCTCCAGATGGGATTTCTGGATGGCACAAGGTTACATCATCGACTCGAAGCATTTGGTGCGAACGCTCAATTGAAAAGCCCTCGCAGATGCAATTGACTCATCTGCGAGGGCGAAAAAGACTGCCTTAATGCTCGAAAACAGTTATGGAACGGACAGGAGAGGCAGCCCGAATGGAGCCAGCGCCTCGCGAACCACCTTTTCTTCTCCAACGGCGACAACTGCGGTCTTCGCAGCCGGGAAGTATTTCTTTGCTGCTGCGTCCACATCCGCTGCGGTTGTGGCATCCACCTTCTTCCCATAAGTGCCGATGGCATCCGGCGTCAGGCCGTTCACCCACAGTCGCGCAAGCTCTCCGGCAACAGACGCGCGAGACTGCAACTGAATCGCCTCGATGCCGACAAGGAATCTCTTCGCTGTGTTCAGCTCTTCCTCCGTAGGAGATGTGGTGACCATGCGGTTGAGTTCGTAGAACATTTCGTTCAGGCTCGGTCCTGTCACCGCATTGCGAACGTCGGCGCGGGTGATCTGCAGTCCTGCGGCCTGGTAGGTTTGCAATGTCGCAAAAGGCGAGTAGGTGTAGCCCTTGTCTTCGCGAATGTTGCGCGTAAGGCGCGAACCGAAGGTGCCTCCGAAAATCGCGTTGGCAACACGAGCCGCTTCATAGTCATCAGCACTGCGCAGTGGACCAAAGCTGCCGAGTTCCAGGGTTGTCTGCACGGAGCCTTGTCGAGGAACCACGTAGATGGCGTGCCGCGGCTCTGTAGATGTTTCAGACGAAGTCTTCACCGGCGACGATGACGGAGACTTCCACTCGGAGAAGCGACTCTTCACTGCAGTAAGCATACCGCTGGCTTCAAAATCTCCAACAGCGACCAGCAATGCCTGATCGGGGCGAAAGCGCTCAGCGTAGATCTTTCGAAGATCATCCGGAGTCGACGCGTTGATGGACTGCTCGGTAGCGGACGTGACGTGATACGGGTGGTCGCCGAAGAGGACCTTGGCCATCGCGCGCCCTGCGAGGAACGACGGCTGCGATTCCTGCTGACGAAGTTCGTTCAGGGCATTGCGCTTCGCGAGAGAAACTTCCTCATCGGGAAAAGTTGCGTTGCGAACGAGGTCGGAAAGGATTGTCAGGGCATCATCACGTTTTGAACTGAGCACGGTGATGGAAAGAATGGTTGAATCCTTGCCGGCGCTGACCCCAAGATCGCCGCCGGCAGCCTGAAGCTGTTGCGCAATCTGCTTCGCATTGAGCGTCTTTGTGCCCTGATCGAGCGTGTTGCCCAGCAGTTGCGAAAGGCCAGGCCGGTCAGCAGGATCGGCAGCAAGTCCGCCGTGCACGGCAATATCAAAGGCTACTTTCGGGAAGCCGGGTTCGGATACGAGCCATACAGTGAGCCCGTTCTCGAGCTTCTCAATCTTGACCGATGGCGCTGACAGAGGCCTCTCCGGTCCATAGGCGGGCAGATCCTTGGGCATCACGGTTTCTTTTTGCGCGAGGGACTGCGCGGCAACGATGAGGAATGCACATGCAACGCTTAGGATCTTCATTGTCCCGCTCCCTTTTCTTTTGCAGCATCGGCTGCGGCCGGCGTTCGATTGATGATGGTGCGATTGCTGCTGACAAGATATTTAGCGGCGAACGCCTTGACCTGTGCAGCAGTGACTTTCGACAACTCTTCCGGGACTTGATAGACCGAATCGAAACTGCCGTCGAACAGAACCGCGTGTGACAGAGCGGAGGCACGATTGATGGGAATCTCGAGGTTGCCGTACAAGTCGGATCGCATCTTGGTGACGATGCGATCGAGGTCCTGCTGGGTCGGGCCTTTCTCTGCGAGATCCTTGACCGCGCCGTCGTATGCTGCGATGACTTGGTCTTCTTTCACGTTTGGCGGATAGACGATGAACGATGTCATGAGAGTGGGTCCCGCATATTCAAACGGAGTCCCCAGCGGCCAGTTCACACCTCCGTCGACGGAGAGCGCGACCTGTTTGTCTTTCACTAGCGCCTGGTAGAGACGCGATGCCTGGCCGTTGTGCAGCAACTCTCCCGCAACCGCACCGGCGAGAGCGTCAGCGGATTTGCGAGGAGGCATCCGATATCCAATGGCGAGACCGGGAACCTTGGCGAGTTTATCAGTTTCTGCTGAACGGCGCTCCGCCTTCTGCTCTGGTTCGTCGACCTTCGGCTTTGCTGGGCTGGAACGAGATGGGATCTGGCTAAAGTACTTCTCTACCTTTGCGAAGACCTCATCTGACTTAACGTCTCCCACGATTGCCATAACCGCGTTGCCGGGCGTGTAGTACTTCTCATAGAACGCTTTCACGTCTTCGATTTTGGCGGCGTCAAGATCCTTGAAGTCGCCGTAGAAGTTGTGAGCGTTGGGATATGTGTCGAATGCTTTGCCCGGGAGATCGATTGCGAAGAAGAGCCCGTAGGGCTGGTTGAGCACGTTCACTCGAACCTCTTCTTCGACCACGTTGCGCTGGTTGTCGAGATTCTTGGTCGAGAAGTCGAGGGTCTTCATGCGGTCTGCTTCGATCCAGAGAACAGGGTCAAGGGCAGAGATGGGCGCGCTCTCGATGTACTCCGTGAAGTCGTAGCGCGTGTCACCGTTGTTGAAGCCTCCACCGCCTTCGATCACGCGATCGAGAACGCCCTTTGGCGCATTGGGAGTGCCCTCAAACATGAGGTGTTCGAAGAGATGTGCGAATCCTGTGCGGCCCTCAGGCTCGAGCCGGAAGCCGATGCCGTAGCTCACGCAGACGCCAAACGTGGGGGCTGAGTGATCTTCTGAGACAACGACAGTCAGCCCATTGGAGAGCTTCTTCATGCTTGTCGGGGCTTTCCATTGTTGAGAAGGAAGAGCTTCAGAAAAGAACAAGAGAGTGCCGGCGCAGATCGCAACTGCGCTAGGGAAAAATCTTCGATGGTTCACCTGGATCTCCAGTTGAAAACAGATGGTCTGAATGCAGTAATGCGGAAACCGAGTATATACCGCCAGAGCACGCAGTGTTCATGGGAAGTGACCGGCCAACGTGCTCGCGCCATGAATTCAGGCACAGTCTCCCATCGGCTCAAATCAGCCATTGCGCCAGGCATCGCCAGGCATGATGCGCTTCATGAACTCGTCGAAGAGCGGAACGGTAAAGGCGGTCTCCCCGTGTGTCTGGCTCCAGATCATGCCCTTGCCGATGAGGCCGGAACGGGTGGGCGCAAGAGAGGTCACGCTGCGGTCGAGCTGGTCGGCAATGTCGCCGGATCTCTGTGGTTCGGGGCCGAGCTCGGCCATTGCGCGCAGATACCGTTTCTCAGATGGCGTCAGCCGGTCGAAGCGCACTCGAAAGAAGCTCTCGTCGAGCGCGGCAACTGCTTCGTCAGAGGCGTTGACGACATCGTCGTAAGTGATTGGGCTGGCGGGAGCGAGGTCCCAGGTGTGCTTGCCCCACTCCTGGAGGAAGTATGGATAGCCCTGTGTCTTGGTAATGATGAGGTCGACGGCGCGGTCGTCGATGCTGGCGCCTTCATTTTCGGCGGGACGCACGATCGCTTCGCGAGCGTAAGTCGGCTCGAGCGGCCCGATTTCTGGAAAGTCGAACAGACGCTCCGCGTAGGATTTAGCCTCGCCCATTCGGCCGCGAAGCTGAGGAAGTCCCGCTCCAACGATCGTGACTGGAAGCTGCTCCTGGGCGCAGCGATGCAGGGCCGAGATGAGGGCTGCCATCTGCGGCTCTTCGACATATTGCAGTTCGTCGATGAAGAGCACGACGGCAGTCTCGGCGGCTTTGGCTGCCGCTCCAACCTGTGCCAAAAGCGTGCCGAGATCGAGCTCGAGATCACCGTTGTCAGCCAACCCCGGTTCGGGAGCGTAGTCGAGGCCGACCTCAATGTCGCGATAGTGGACCTTGAGCTTGCCAGCGAACCCGGCCAGGGCCTTGAGGCCTCGGATGGCGAGATCCTTGGCGGCGTCTTTTTTGCTGAGGTGCAGAAGAGCCAGCCGGAGCGCAGGGGCAAGGATGGCGGGGAGTGAGCGGTACTCCGGAGCCTCGATTCGGACGGTATGAATACCGCCGGCCTCCGCGTCGCGGCGCATCTGGTCTAGAAGGACGGTCTTGCCTACTCCTCGTAACCCGATGAGCATCATGCTTTTGGCAGGACGTCCTAGGCGGAGGCGCTCGAGACGGATCTTGATGTCTTCCCGGATCTCGCTGCGGCCGGCGAGTTCAGGCGGTGGGCTACCAGCACCAGGGGCGTAGGGGTTGCGGACTGGATCCATGGTTATAGGGAGTTTAGCAAAGTTATCGCATATAGATAAGTTCACTAATCTCCCTATGATTAGGACGACCGTTGGGTTGGCCAAAGCATCGTCGGATCGTCGACGGGGTTCCTGATTCAGCTTCGGCTCACTCTCCGATCAATCGCCTAGAAGAATCATTTCGCCAAATCCGAAATGATCTCCTGAGCAGCGCGTGCTCCCTCAGTGGCTCCTCCCTCCATGAATCCCTGGAAGCTGTTGGAGCAGTGCTCGCCGGCGAAGTGGCAATTCCCCTGACGCACTCCTTCATACCCGGAGAACTTGGTGTATTGGCCTACCTTCCAGCATGAGTAGCTGCCGAGGAGATTGGGGGCTTTCCACGGCGTCGACAGCGTAGCCCGGCCGTTCCACAATGATTCGATTCCGGGCCAGGGACGGTTTGCTGCGCGAAGAAACTCTCTCGCATAAATTCCAACGTGAGGCGAGGTCTCGGCGTTGGCGAAAGGAGCATGTGCGCCATTGAGCGACAGCCCTGCGGAGCCTCCCATGAAGGCAACCAGCACTCCGCTCTTGCCCGGGATACCGCGCGAGGAGTCCCACGCATTCTGGAAGAACAAGTCCGTGTAGATGCTGCCGTCGCCGATGCCCCAGGGACCGTGGCCGTCCCACAGGCGCTTCGTGCACTGCACGATGAGCTTCGAGTTGGTTCCGTATCCCAGTTCGCGGATCGCCGTCTTCTTCAGAGCGTCGAATCCGGCCCTGCGGTAGTCGAGCCCGCGCAGCACGCTGAATGGAATTGTCAGTATGACGTGATCGGCTGTGACGTAGCGGATGCCTTTGGGTGAGAAGAATGTGAGACCGAAGGTTCCGTCCGGCAGCTTTGCAATCGACTCCATCCACCATCTCGTCTTGATACTGTGCTTCGGAAGCGCTTCGGCGATGGCCATTGGGATCTGATCGTTGCCGCCTTTGACGTGAAGGCGCTGGTCGGACTCTCCATAGATTGAGAATTCTGTCGGCTCCGGCTGAAAGCCCATTTCGTAAATGGCATTGAGCGCACTCTGACGATCTGTGTCAAGACCGAACTCATTGGTGTATGCCGAATTGATGTAAGAGCCAAGGGGCGACCTATGTCCGCCGGGAACGTTCTTTTCGATCCAGTCGAACGCGCTCATATGATCCAGATGTACGGCGCGCGGGAAATGAGTTGCGGGGTCGAAGGTTGTCGGAAACAGATTGTTCGCGTCGTCTTCGAGCCGGTCGGCAATCGCCTGGAAGTCGCGGAAGGCCTGCTTCTCTCCGTAGTAATGCTCAAAGAAGAACAGAGTGTCAGCCGACCGCGACGGCTGAGCTTCGAGCTCATCCACCAGAGTCAAACCGAAGCGCTGCGCAAGGGCCTGCATGCACGTATGGCCCGAGTCGATGAATTCGCCGCACCATTCGCTGGTCTGGTCATCTTTCCAGGTCGTCGCATTGGAATGGATACGGCCGCCAACCAACTCGGAAGCCTCGTAGATAGTCGATGCCAGGCCTGCGTCCTGCAAGGTCAGTGCCGCATTCAGGCCGGCGATTCCGCCGCCCACAATCGCAATGCGCGGAGCGCGTTTGGATGCGGCATGTCCCGGCAAACTATTCAGCAGGATTCCCGCACCCGCCATGGCGCCGATCTCTTTCACGAAGCGGCGGCGACTTTTCTCTACCGGCTGACTCTGCCGTTCGGCAGAATCAGTTATGAATTCGTTCAAGGTCATGCGCTTCGCTCGCGCCGTTCGGGTGGCACGCATTAGATTCCTCAGTTCCGCCAGCAATTGGGAACGCTGCATTTTTCTGGTTTCCTCGACAGGGTTTGATTTGCGCCGGTCGCTGCAGACGACGAGGGCCCAAAGAATCTGCGATGTATGTCAGGACATCGCAATGCCCTTCGGCGCCAGCGACGGAGAGCCTGCCCACGAAGGGCAGTCCGCTTCGCTACCTCACGCTGAAGTCGTTAACAGAGGAAATCGAACTTTATTCCAGGAATTGTCTACGAACAGGAATTTTTTTCTTCCTGCGAGAACAGGTAGAGAGGCTTTCTGTGCGGCCGATATCTGCCGGCGCCTTCTCAGAACTCAACAGGTTCGTAGTCAGTGGCGGTGATGTTGGCGGCCTGCAAGGCCTTAAGGGCTTGTAATTTATCTTCGTTGAAATTGAGCAGGCAGGTGCGGATGACCTCACCGTCATCGATCGCCTCGAAGCTCCCGTCTTTGGCTTCAAGAACCTGCATGCGGACAAATAATGGCATTCGGGGTTTTCCTCCTCCTCACTTCTATTGGACCAGAAGCGCGCCGAATTTGGGTAGGCAGGGCCCCTGGCGCTGAAACGATCGTCACTTGCGCATCGGAACCTGCAGACTAAGGGGGGGTTAGCGGGGTTAGGGGGGTTGGCGGGGTTAGCGGGGTTAGTGTGCGCTGCGCGACGTTAGCAAGTTAGCGAGACAGCGACCTGGCATGAATTCTTCCCTACCCGGCAAGGGATGGGTGATCCGGGGAATGGGGATGGTTGGGATGGATGGCGTTTGTGCTGGCTTTTTTGCAGAGGGCAGGGATTGAGGGTGGGCGGCGGGAGGCAGGGGCTGCTAGGTCATCGGATTGTCTTGTCGATGCGCTGCGGATCGACGTGGACAGGTTTATGACGAATCTCTCTGGTGTTTCTTCAGCCTCGATTTATTCGGTTTTATTTTTACCTTAAATTCTGTTCGTAATAGATGGCTAAGGGTTTAGGTAGCGAAATTCTAGACCCCAGGCTGTTGAGACCGCGGGAAGTCACGGCTCTGGGCGAGGATTTCCTTGATCATGCGGGCAGTGGCTGGATCGGTCTCGAATGAGCTGGAGGGATGCGCCGTGCTGAAGGGGTTTGGCTTTCGGCCTTCGCCGGCAGCGGCCATAGCGATTGCAAGTTTGTCTTCGGTTTGCGCGGGCTGATAGTGATTGGGGCTCGGCATGGGCTGGGGGCGGAGAGCAAAGGTGGCTGGGGAGAGGGTCTCGCCTGCTTCTGCCATTTCAGCGATGAGGCGTACGGCGAGTTTGATGGCGGAGAGGAGCGTGTCGGCTGCGGAGCGCTTGATGCAGCCTTCGCCGAGAGCCTGCATAACCGTGTTGAGGGCTGCGAGAGCAGAAGGTCTGTCAACGATGAGCGGGAGGTGAATCGGTTCCGTCTCTGTCTCCTGGGCTGCTCTGGCTGGTGATTGCGGGTTGTGATGGCGGCAGTATTTGGATGTGTCGGTTGCGGGCGCGTTGCAGCGTTGGCCGTTTTCGATTGTGTGAAGGCAGCGACGTAGCATGAGGCTCTCCTTTAAAGGCAGGGGTCAGGGGTCAGGGATCAGGGATCAAGGACCCGTGGACGGTTGCTGGTCCACTGGTCGGTGAAAGCGGGTTAGCGGGGTTAGCGTGCGCTGTGCGCACGTTAGCCTGCGCCGCAGGTTAGCGTCGCTTCGCGACGTTAGCGAGTTGGCGTGGTTGTGCCCGGCTCAGTGATTGTTCAGTGAGCGAGCACGTTCTGGCGATCTCGGGTTATTCCGATCGAGATTTGGACTACGAAATAAGTTTGCGCTTTCAGGGCGAAATAACCTGCAAAGCGGGCGAGGTGATTTTTCGTCGTGGAATGAGGGATTTAGGCGATGGGTTCTAGGGGGGATGTTGACGCTGCAGGTCGACAGCACAGGGATTACTGACAGAGTGGAAGATTGGGGGCGAAAAAATGTCAAAGGGAACAGTAGCCGGTCATCCACTCGCATCGCTTACTTCCACCACATTAGCGCCCAAAGGTCCAACACTCCATGAGCCACTACAAGAGGCGTTGCCCTCTGGGTTCGTGCAAAATAGATCGAAAATGTCAAAAACATGAACGCGATGGAAAGCGAAGCGTCCCAGCCATAGTAAAGGTGATACGACCACTGGATGGCGACGCTCGAAAGCGACGCAAGAAACCAAGAACCCGTTAGAGCCTTCACTTCCGTCATGAGGTAAGCACGAACGATCAGTTCCTCGAAAAACGGATTGATTAAAGCAAAGGGAACAGCCAGCAATAGCGAATGCGAGGACAAATCTGCAGCTGTTACCCCGCTTGTGCCCGCGGGGAAGAAAGCGCGATGAATCGAGTAAACGATGAACCCGCCAATTATGTACGCAACGTACGAGACTAGAGTGAGTCCGAGCCCAACGGCCACGTCGCGTACCAACCACCGCAGCCCAATGTCTCGGAAGCTCTTTCGACGGCGCGACAGAATGTACCACAGGAGAAAGAGGCAAGGTATTTCCTGAACGAATCCTCGCGCCCATCTGAACTCTGAAACCATCGGCAGGCCAGCTTTGCCTGCTTTCATCAGGTAAAGACTGCTCAGGAAAGAGCCGCCAAACGCGATGACCAGAACGAGCAAAAGCTCAAACCAGCGAACACGCTTCTCGTCTCGGCTCAGAGCCAGCGCAGACATATCCTGATCGACACTTGCCAATTCAGTTGACACGATTCACCAAGCCTATCACTGGTAGTTGGAGGGTTTTTCGCGCCGTTTCAACGGTCGCGAGAGAGTTGTCGCCGACTGGCACTCTGAGGGCAACAAGTTGCTCTCAAGTTCCCGTTTGCCGGTTATCCGGGATTGGCCCCTTTTGCTACACGACTCGCGATCAACTTTGCAAAGAAAAAAGCGGATCGTGCAGACGCTGACTTCTTAGTGGTGAAAAATGCGCCCCTTCCAAGGTTGATTCAGCAGCTGGTTCAGGCGTATTGAATGGGTTCCAGTTATGCCTATTCTGGATTCGTATTGCTCCATAGATCGCCAATCCAACACAGCCGAGAACGATCAACCATCGCTTGGTCGGAGTCACTGTAATCTCAGTCGTTCGATCTTCTTCGGTTATGACTCCATCATTGTTCATGAAATCTGACTTGTAAAACACCGTGGCGGTTGCGACCCGAAATGCTCCAAGTGCTCCGCCAAGGAGACAAGTCCATCCCATCCAATCCACATTCAATTGCGACAATTAGCTCTCCCTAGTGACGGAAGACGTTCCGTGCAAAGCGAACGGCGAATATTGTTGTCCAGAGACTAACAAACCTCAACTGGCGAGTGGTCGCCAACTGGGACACTGAGGCCAAAAACTTGACCTCAAGTCCAGAAGGGCGGTGGCGCGCCCGCAGTCGCGAATAAATCTCTCGCGCTCTGAATTGCTCCAATTGAGTGCGTCGTGGCGCAAAACTGGAGAGTTTGGTTTAGTTTGGGTAGTCCAAACTCAATTAGGTTTGCCTCTTCTGCTCGCTCTCTCACAGAAAACACAGTAGAAAGGCTTTGTAGCTACATTGGATTTCGGTGCGTTTCGTGCTTTGTCCTCAGGAGCGCACACGTGCTGTGCCTCAAGTTCCTCGAGATTTGCAACAGTAAGCACGTCGCGGATCGTTTTGAAGCAGTTGAGGCAGCACGCGTCGTATTTTCCATCTAGGTGTCTCACACGAGAAAACATTCGCCGCATCAAGCTGCTCCATTCCTATCGGGTTAAACTTCGGCTGCACCTGGCATTTCGACTGCCCCAGCCCAAGCGTTCTGACCCCACAATGATGATTAGTAGCGCGGTCTAGGATGACTCCCGCCGATGAACATTCCCGAACAAACACTCATTCGCTATTGCGTGATAGTGAGCCGATGGTCGGCGACTGGGAAGTTGAGGAATTTTCGGGGGCGGGTCCAGGGTGCGGTCCTGTTCGATCACGGGGGCTATTCTTCGGTCGTCACTACGGGACTGGGGAGGATTTGGGGCTGCTCACCCAGGATTGCGCTGCGCTCCATCCTGGGCTATTTTCGCGCGTTCCCTCCGGGACTTGCGTCGAGTGTTTGTTTTGGGTGGCGGAAGTTGGTTCCGGCCGGGATGTGTTGTCTGATCTTCGTCACAGTAAGCCGATACTACCGAGGTCTCAGGATCGAAACCCTTCGGTAGACTCAGGGCGGGCACCCAGACTTATTGATGGTAGTCGCCGCTTACCTGGATCAAAGGTCTCAGAATCGAGACACTTCGGCTTCGCTCAGTGCAGGCTCTGGGGCACCCATGGTTCGCGGATAAACCAGAAAGACAAAACCGCCGGGCTGGCCGGGGGAGTTGGGTCCCAGGTCTCAGAATCGAGACCTGGGGCACCCAGAGTTTAGCTGACGGTAGGTGTCTATGCGCTGTAGAGGAGGATGCCGGCTGCTTTCTCTTCGCTGCCGCCTTCTTCGGAACTGACGGGGCGATAGAAGAGCTGGTTGTTTTCGAGGTAGACGTCGAGGAAGGCAGGACGCTGCGGAATGCCACCCGCAATGAGCGCCTCCGACAGAGGATCTTCCACGTAGCGCTGCAGAGCGCGACGCAAGGGACGAGCACCGTAGCTGCGGTCGCCGAGAGTCTTGTCGAGGATCCACTTCTTGGCATCTTCGGCAACCGAGATGGTGATCGACTTCTGCGCCAGGTTCTGGTTGAGCTGCTGTACGAGCAGTTCGACGATCTGGATTAGATCGGCATCGCTGAGCGACTGGAAGAGGATCACTTCGTCGAGGCGGTTGAGGAACTCGGGATTGAAGGTCTTCTTGACTTCATTCTTGACGAGCTCTTCCACCTTCTCGGTGACGAGATCTTCGCGGTCGCTCTGGAAGCCGAGGCCCTGCTTCTTCTGCAGGTGGCGGGCACCGATGTTCGACGTCATGATGATGATGGTGTTCTTGAAGTCGACGGTGTTGCCAAGTCCATCGGTCAACTGGCCGTCTTCAAACACCTGCAGCAGGATGTTGAACACATCGGGGTGCGCCTTCTCGATTTCGTCGAGCAGGACTACTGAGTACGGCGAGCGCTTGACCCGTTCGGTGAGCTGACCGCCCTCTTCGTAGCCCACATATCCCGGAGGCGAACCGATCAGCTTGGAGACCGAGTGCTTCTCCATGAACTCCGACATGTCGAAGCGGATAAGCGCTTTGTCTGAGCCGAAGAGGAATTGTGCCAGGGTCCGGGCCATTTCGGTTTTGCCGACGCCGGTTGGTCCGAGGAACAGGAAACTGCCGATCGGACGGTGCGGCGACTTGAGGCCCGCACGCGAACGCCGGATAGCGCGCGCCAGGGCGGAGATCGCCTTCTCCTGCGAGATGATGCGGCGGTGGAGCTCTTCTTCCACGCGGAGCAGCTTCTGCGTCTCTTCTTCCTTAATGCTGGTGACGGGAACGCCGGTCCAGCGGCTCACGACGTCTTCGATGTCTTCGCGGCCGACGATGCCGGCGGCGGAGTCATCGAGGTGGTACTTGTCGCGAAGAGCGCGGAGGTTTTCGCGCTCCTTCCGCTCCTCATCGGAGTAGAAGCGGGCCTTCTCGAATTCATGGTTGGCGATGGCCGAGTCCATGCGATGAACGATGAACTTGATCCGCTTCTGGACTTCGGTGATCTCCTCTGGGAGCGAGGTCTGACGCAGCTTGACGCGGGCGCCGGCTTCGTCGATAAGGTCGATCGCCTTGTCGGGAAGGAACCGATCGGGAATGTAGCGGTTCGAGTGCGACACGGCAAACTCGATGGCTGCATCGGTGTAGCTGACCGCGTGGAACTTTTCGTAACGGTCCTTGATGCCGTTGATGATCTTCACGGCGTCGGATTCGCTTGGTGGCGGAACCTTGACGGCCTGGAAACGGCGCTCAAGCGAACGGTCTTTCTCGATCGACTTGCGATACTCGGCTGGCGTGGTTGCGCCGATGCACTGAATTTCGCCGCGAGAGAGAGCGGGCTTTAGGATGTTGGCAGCGTCGAGTGAACCCTCGGCAGAGCCGGCACCCACCAGCGTGTGCAACTCGTCGATGAAGATGATGGAATTCTGGTTCTCCATCAGCTCTTTCATGATGGTCTTGAGGCGCTCTTCGAACTGGCCACGGTACTTGGTTCCGGCCACGATGAGCGAGAGGTCAAGGGCGAGCACGCGCTTGTCGGCGAGGAAGCTTGGGACTTCGCCGTCGGCAATGCGCTGGGCGAGGCCTTCGACGATAGCGGTCTTGCCGACGCCGGGCTCGCCGATGAGGACTGGATTGTTTTTCGTACGGCGGCAGAGGATCTGGACAACGCGTTCGAGTTCGCCGTCGCGTCCGACGAGTGGATCGAGTTGCCCGTCCATGGCGGCCTGGGTAAGGTCGCGGCTGAACTCGGCCAGCAGGCTCGACTCGCGCTGGCGCTGTTGGGCCGGAGCTTTCTCCTGGGTGACACGGGCAAGCTCGTCGCGAATCTGGGCGAGCTTGAGGCCGCGCTCCTGCAGGATCTCGGAGGCGAAGCACTTTTCTTCGCGCAGCAGGCCCAGCAGCAGGTGCTCGGTTCCGATGTGTTTGTGGCCCAGGCGTTCGGCTTCTTCCGCAGCGTACGCAAGAACGCGCTTGCACTCGTTCGAGAGAGGCAGGTCGACGGAGGTCGAAACCTTCTCGCGAATGGTGGTGTGCGCTTCAATCTGCTTGCGAATCGACTCTACCGAGGCGTGCGAACGCAAAAAGCGATTGGTTAACGCCTTGTCCTCGCGCAACAGGCCAAGCAGCAAATGCTCGGTTTCGATATAGGGCGACCCGAACTGGCTGGCCTCATATCGCGCGAAGAAGATCACGCGTCGTGCCTTCTCCGTATAGCGTTCGAACATTCTGATCTCCTCTTACATCAGGCTTTGGGAGGGATAATCGTCCGATTGTCGAGTCGGCCTCGATTTCGCCTGTCCGTGCCCTTCTTTAGACTGCGCTGCCGGAAGCCCCTTAGATAGATTTCGCTTGCCGTGCCCCGAACAGCTCTTTTGGGTGGATTGCTTCGTCCAGTTGCCCCGGAGTTCTTCTCCCGGAAGCAACCCCACCCACTGCATTTGAGACCGGAGTAGCAATTCCGGACCCACTTATCCATCTGACTCAAAATACCCCCGGAAAGGTGCGTCGATACCTTAACCGGTGTTTCACCCTATGAAGGCCTGACTGGGGGGAGAAATGAGTGAAGCCGCCCACCCTCCAGGCGCAGAGTCCGCGTACATCGCGCGGCCAGATCCAGGTTGTGGGTCACCAGGACCGAGGTGAGCCCGTGGGTTACGTGCAAACGTTCCAGCAGATCAAAAACCCGTCCGGCTGTTGATTCATCGAGGTCACCGGTTGGCTCGTCAGCGAGCAGGAGCCGGGGATTCCCGACCAGAGCCCGGGCGAACGCCACGCGCTGCTGCTCTCCACCGGAGAGCTCCCCTGGGCGATGCTCACTGCGATCTTCCAAGTCGACCTCTTTAAGCCAGTTAGATGCAGCGTCCAGGGCCTGGCGGCGCGGGATCCCTCGAGCCATGAGAGGCATCGCCACGTTCTCAATCGCGGAAAACTCAGGCAGCAAATAGTGAAACTGCCATACGTAGCCGATCTCGCGGTTGCGAAAGGCTGCGGCCTCCCGGGGGTTGAGAGCTGCCACGTTGGTTGAAGCGCAGTGTACAGTGCCTGCAGTCGGCGCATCAAGAGCGCCCAAGATGTGCAAAAGTGAGCTCTTACCGGTGCCGGATTGGCCAACGATTGCCACGAGTTCGCCCGGATTGACCGTGAGCTCGAGGCCGGTGAAAAGGGTGAGAGCTCCGCGTGATGTGCGATAGGTCTTTTCGAGGTTGTGGACCTGGATGAGAGGCGAGGTCTGCTGAACCCGCACGTCTGACTGCCGCATAAAGCGGAAAGCCTGCCCGGCAGCCGCTGGAGTGCTGAGAACCATTCGCTGCCTACATTTTAATGGGTGAGCCGATTAGCCTGTCATTGCCAAAGTCACTGGGGAGTGCTTTGAAGTAACGTGCTTTGCCGTGGGGTTTTTCCGGTCTGGAACGAAGGAAGTTCGTTCGCGGCGCCCCTACGGGGCTGCGGGGATTTTTTGGCTCTATATTCCCAGGACTGCGCTGCGCTTGTCCTGGGCTAATTTCGATTGCTCCCTCCGGGAGCTAAATCCACGAGTGGTCGGTGGCGAGTCAATGATCGGGCGATAATCTCGGAGTCAAGTGCGGGGAATCGTTAATCGGCGATGATTTTTGACTCGAGGAACAGGAAATTTCGTTGATTCAGAGGTTCTGCAACGCAGATGAATTCATGACTCAAGACGCTACTGAGTGCTGCTGATCCTGGTTTTCGGGCCGGCCGCTTTCGGTTACTCGCAACGTCGTAATGCAGTCATCGACGGGACAGACCAGGGCGCAGAGATTGCAGCCGGTACACTCGGTCTCGTCCACGCGCGGAATTTTCGCGAGAGGTGTGGGGAAAGGACCGTGACTCGTAGCTGCGGCGGCGCGCTCCTGCCGTGTGACCGGCGTCGTTGCAAAGGAAGTACGCGAGCGAAACTCGACTGTAGGCGGACCATCGTGCAGCTCGATCCGACCGTTGATGGGGCCCGTCACACGATCCGAATGAATGCATTGGTGTGCGCCATCCCAGCACGCGATCTGACACAAGCCGCAGCCGATGCACTTCTGCTCATCGATGTGAGCGACGACCTTGTAATTGAGATTCAGGCCGTTCCAGCTGGTGACCCGGTCGAGAGAGAGCCCACGAAAGTCATCGAGAGTTGCGAAGCCCCTGGTGCGCATCCAGTTTTCCAGGCCTTCTGCCATGTCCTCTACGACGCGGTAGCCGTAGTGCATTGCTGCAGTGCAGACCTGCACGGTCGAGCAGCCGAGGAGTATGAATTCAACGGCGTCGCGCCAGGATGAGATTCCTCCCATGCCCGAAAGCGGCAACGCAGACGCGGGATCAGACATGATCTGCTGAACCAGGTTCAACGCAATTGGCTTGATTGCGGGACCAGCATATCCACCGTGGGTGCTCGCACCGTCGACGTTCGGGCGGGGCACGAGTGTATCGAGGTCGATGCCGATGATGGAGTTAACCGTGTTGATCGCGGAAAGACCGTCCGCACCGCCGCGACGGGCGGCGGCCGCGATGGCTCGAATGTCGGTGACGTTGGGAGAGAGCTTCACCAGAACCGGGGTGCGGGCTTTCTCTTTGACCCATGCGGTGATCTTTTCGGTGTATTCGGGAACCTGACCAACAGCGGAACCCATTCCGCGCTCGTTCATTCCGTGAGGGCAGCTGAAATTCAGTTCAAGGCCGTCGGCGCCGGCGTCTTCGGTGCGCTGCACGATCTCGTGCCAGGCCTCGCGCTTTGACTCGACCATCAAGGAAGCGATGATGGGGTGATAGGGATAGTACTTTTTTACCTCGCCCAGTTCGCGCAGGTTGTCTTCAATGGAGCGGTCGCTGATGAGCTCGATGTTGTTCAAGCCCATCATTCGTGTTCCGTTCAAGTCCACTGACGAATAGCGAGGGCTAGCGTTTTTGATTGGATCGCCAATCGTCTTCCAGACCACGCCGCCCCAGCCCGCGTCGAAGGCACGCATGATCTGCTCGCCAGTATTGGTGGTGGGACCAGAGGCGAGCCAAAACGGATTGGGAGCGTCAATCTTGCCTGCAAACTTGTGAACACGGATATCAGGCATATGCCGCCTCCGCGATCTTCATAATGGCGCGCGCAGCTCGTTTGCCATCGGCGACCGCGTCGACCACTTCCCTGCCGCCGTTTGCGCAATCACCACCGGCAAAGTAGCGTGAGTTGCCGGTCTGTCCCGTTTCCGGGTCGACGACGATGATTCCGTTGCGCAGTTCGATGCGGCGAAGGTCCTGCACGAGCTGGGCGAAGGGAGACTGTCCGATCGCCGGGATCACGTAGTCGCACTCAATGACGTTTTCGGAGCCCTCGACGGGCTGCAATGACCTGCCGACCTCGTTGACCTGCACGGTGTCGAGCAGCAGACGGCCGCGCTCGTTGGTGCGAATCGCATAGGGCTGACGACGCCAGAGGAACTGCACGCCTTCGTGTTTGGCGTGTTCGTATTCGAAGTCGAAAGCCGTCATTTCGCGTTCGCCGCGGCGATAGAGAAGGTAAACGGTTTCAGCGCCGAGACGACGAGCAGCGCTGGCAGCATCGATGGCGGTGTTTCCGGCGCCGACCACGACGACGGTCCCGGACATCTCTTTCAGCCGGCCAGTTTTGTAGGAGGCGATGAACTCCAGCGCGTTCAGAACGCCTTTCTGATCCTCACCGGGGATGTTCATGCGCTGCATGGCGCCGAGACCGACGCCGAGGAAGAGGAAGTCAAATTCGGATTCCAATTCTTCGAGTGCTTCTGCGGTTTCGATTGCAGCTCCGGTGCGGAATTCGACGCCCATGCGGCGGATCATCTCGGCTTCGCGAAGGCTGTCGGAGGTGCGGAGCTTGTATTCCGCGATGCCGTAGGTATTCAGACCGCCAGGCAGCTCGTTGCGCTCGATGATGATGGCGTGCGCACCGTGACGGCAAAGCTCGGCCGCGCAGGCAAGAGAAGCTGGTCCTCCGCCGATGCAGGCGACCTGAACGTTTCGAGAGCCGCGCGGGGCGGTGAGCAATTCTTCGCCCGTGGCCTGGAAAGAATCCATCGCATAGCGCTGCAGGCGGCCGATCTGGATTGGCTCGCTATTGTAGCGATGCATGACGCAGGCGCCTTCACACAGAACTTCAACAGGGCAGGCTTTGGCGCAACTGCTGCCAAGAATGTTCGCGTCAAGAATGCGAAGAGCGGAGCCGCGAAGGTTGCCGGTGCTGATGCGCTTGATGAAACCTGGAACATCGATGTGGGTGGGGCAGGCAGCGGTACAGGGAGCGTCGAAGCAGTTCAGGCAACGATTGGCTTCAATGACGGCCGCCTGCGGCGAGAGAGGCGGCTTTATGTCGGTAAAGCGCTCTCGCAACAGCAGATCGTCGGGAATGCTGGTGGTGCTCATGAAGACCTCGGGAAGCTCGCGTACTCTGGTCCGCCGTCCTCACTGCAGTATCTGGCGGCAGACTCCCGTAAGAAAAGGGATGAGTAATAGACGTTAACGCACTGAAACAAGCTTGGGCAAGAGCGGAGCATTGCATTTAAAGCACTTCCGCCCGTAGCTTCGCGAAATCAGGCGCTTGCAGGTGAAGTGAGAATCGCCGAACGCGAAGGGTCGGACCAGGTTTTAGTAAGAGACTTTGGAGGATGAGGCGATCCAGGCGGCGAAGCTGGACCACGCCTCCTCGCGAAGGAACTGTGCCTGCGGCAGAGTTCGCTGGGTCGCATCTTTGCGGAACTCAGCGTAGAGGAATTCGTCGTCGAAACCAGCTTTGGCGGCGTCTTCGGCACTGGCGGCGAAGAAGACGGCGTCGAGTCTCGCCCAATGTGAAGCGGCGAGGCACATCGGGCAGGGCTCGCAGCTCGAGTAAAGCTCGCAGCCGGCGAGGGAAAAGGTGTTGAGAGCTTGGCAGGCATTTCGGATTGCGGCGACCTCGCCGTGGGCAGTCGGGTCGTTCGTGACGGTGACGATGTTGACGCCTTCGGCGATGACCTTGCCTTCGCGGACTATAACGGCGCCGAAAGGTCCACCGTTGCCGGAGGTGACATTGCGAGTGGCAAGCGAAATGGCTTGTCGAAGGAAGTCGAGGTTGGGTTGCGGCTTGCCGGGCATAAGGTCAGGAGCGTCGCTGGATCAACAAGTCCATTATTGCAGCGGTTTATCGCGCTCGAAGGTGTGCCAGGTCCTCCGGACGGTCGATATCCAACTCGCCGTTCTCGAGCGGGACTTCAATCACGGCCCGTTCTGGGTCAGCGAGCAATCCACGCGCGCCATGATCGCCGCGCAGCCCGAGCAGGTCAGGAAAGGCGTTTCGCGGGAAGAGGGCGGGGATTCCGCGCCTGCCGGCGTAGACGGAGGCGACTGCGGTGACCGGATCTCGCTGAAAAGCGGTGAGCATGCGGCGGAGGTGATCGGGTGTGACCGCAGGCTGGTCGCAAAGCAGCAGCAGCACTCCGGCTGGCTGCGGCTCTTTTATGTCGAGAGCGTGGATTCCTGCGCGAATGGAGGTCGCCATTCCCTGCTGCCACTCGGGATTGGTGACAACGATTGCGGACGGATCGAGGCCGGATTCGATTTGCGAATGGTGAGCTCCCAGCACGACGAAAATGGGCGCTGCACCGGCTTCATGCGCAATGCGGATGGCGCGTTGAAGGAGAGTCTCGCCTTTGAAGACAAGCAGTTGCTTGGGCTGGCCCAGCCTGCTGCTGCTTCCGGCGGCGATGATGACGGCGGGAACGGAAGGAGTCGGCATTCGTGGATCAGTCTACGCCGGGATCATGCCTGCTGGTCGAGATCAGGCTGAATGAGGAGAAGCAGCACAAGGCTGATAATCGCGAACATCCGGAATGCCTGCTGTTGTCCGTTCCACACCGACGATTGCCACATCATGAACCACTCGCCGCCGACATCGAGAAAGGCGAGCATCCACATGAGCAGCGAGACGGCGAGTGCCACGATGGCTGTTCGCTTTTGTGTGTTGAAGATGCCTGCTGGCTCACGCATTGCGCGGAGGAGTTTCGCCGTGCCCCACCAGATCAGGATCGCGCTCGCGAACTCCCAGATGATGATGGTCCAGTAGAAAGCGAGGTGGACGGTGGGAGAGTGGATCGCTCTCCACATCTCCTGGTTGCCGATGAAGGTTGAATCCATGGAAAGGACGTGGCGCACAAACTGGTAGTTCGAGTTGAAGTCGGTGAGATTATCGAGGACGACCAGTGCGTAGTAGATGCCGATGGCGGCGAGAAGAAATAGCTTCGTCCAGCGGATGGTCATGCCAACTCACGGTCCTTGTTGAGCCACTCGCGGGGGTTCCAGCGAGCTGAAACTCCCGCCAGATCCTCGAAGCTGATCCGAGGGTCATCTGACTGCACCAAGATCAGCAGCCTCCGACCGAACAGCATGTGGTACCTGACCGCATCGGCGAAGATGTGGAGCACGATTTTAGCGAGAGCTTTGTTGTCTGGATCTTTCGAAAAACCGACGTTCGCGAACTGGTCGTAACGGTGAAAGACCAGAGCTGTTCCACCGGCTTCGGATACTTCAATGCCGCTCAGGCAATCATTCAAAGCGTCGAGGTTTTTACCGTAGTAGTAGGGAAAGGAAAGAGCAGACCGCAAAGCGTCATGCATTTGCTCTTCGTTTTTCCATTTGCCTGCATCGAATTCGGCGATGCTGTACTCGTTCGACTCGAGCCAGTTCAAGTCCATCCGGAGGGCCTCGGGGCGCCAGTAAAGCGCAACTCCCCCATCGCGAAGAATGGCGAAGTCACGGCGCTGCCCGGTCTCCTCATCCGCACTGAAGAATGCCATGGCAAGAGAGATTATACCGACCAGTGTTTACGCCGATTTACCTTCATCAAAATTGTCGAGGCGCTTGCAACACCTTGCACCTAGAATCCCTTCATGAACCTTCCGGCAACGATCAGCGAATTGCGAGCGGGTCTCGAGGAATTGGTGACAGGACCGGTTGCGCTGGCCAAGGCGGCGCTGGCGCGCTCGAATGGCAATGCTGGACGGAATACCTACCTCTGGCGCGATCCTCAGTGGACATTGCGCGAAGCTGAACATGCGGCTTCGATGCCCGCAAGCTCCGGAGGACAGTTCGGGGATGGCCGAGCGAACTTGTGGGGAATTCCGGTTTCGGTGAAGGATTGCTTCGATCTTGCCGCCACGCCGACAAGTTGCGGGGTGAAGTTTTACCGCGAGGAGAACGGGATCGCGGCTCAGGATTCCTGGGTCGCGGAGCAGCTTCGCAAAGCGGGAGCGGTGATCACCGGCAAAACTCATCTCCATCCGCTGGCGTACGGCATTACCGGCGAAAACCCGGAGTTTGGCGACTGCGATCAGCCGGGTAACCCGGGGGCGCTGACGGGGGGATCGTCGAGTGGGGCGGCGGCGAGCGTGCTTGAGGGCTCAGCATTAGCAGCGATCGGAACCGATACGGGCGGTTCGATCAGAGGACCGGCTGCTTTGTGCGGACTGGCTGGATACCGCGCATCGATTGGACGGGGCGATTGGCGTGGTGGGGCGCATCTGGCCGAGTCGTTCGACACCATGGGATGGATCTTCCGGGATCTTGGCGATGCTCCGTTGCTTGCTGAGACGTTTGCTCCGGCTAGACTGGGCGAGATCCGAAGGTATGAACGATTTGCAGTGGTCCAGGATGCATTTCTGCACGACTGCGAGCCTGCTATTGCGCAGAGTCTCAGTGTGGTCGAAGGAGGGTTGGGTGCACTCGGCCTGCGGGGCACAACCATCGACGTGGATTGGTGGAACGACGCTTTCAACATCTTTGCGCCGATTCAGGCCTGGGAGGCGGCTCGGGTTCATGCCGGTCACTTCGACAAGATTCAGCGGGCGATTCGGGAACGATTGGAATGGGGTTCGGGCATCGCCGATTCAGAACTGGCAGTTCTCCGCGAGCGACACGCGGAATTTCGGGATCGGCTCGATGGCCTCTTTCGCGAGTATGAATTGATTTTGCTGCCGGCTTCGCCTGTCGCGCGGTTGAGTGTGGGCGCGGATAACAGCCAGGCTCGGAGCCGGATTCTGCGCTATACGGTGCCGTTCAGCCTGGGCGGGAATCCGGTGGTGACGATTCCGGGCGCAGTGGGAGGAATGCAGCTCGCGGCCGCTCGTGAGGAGGACGAGAGCCTGCTGGAGCTCGCAGCCCGGCTAGGGTCACGACTCGTCCAAAAGACCTATTGATTGGCCAAGCCCATTAGATCTCTTCCAGTCTCTTCGAGATGTGCGATCTCTTTGCGAGATACTCCACGCAGCATGGATGGCTCCCAGCCCGCATTGCGCCGAGAGAAGCTCGCGTAAAATGCCCCCTTTGCGGCCTAACCTACCTCGACGAGGCGCTCCTGGGTCGAACGCAACAGGCCAATAGACCATCATGGCTCCCCGCTTCTGCGCTTCTGAGTTTCCGCTGATCCATACAAATGCCGCGCCCTCATCGACGTCCTCAATTCGCCTTGAAAGTGCTTGCTTGCTCGGACACTCGATGTGCAACGGCTTCGCTGGCAGGGTCTCCTCATATTTCGGCCCCGCGAATACTACCTGCTCGACCACCCGGCTAGGGACAAAAGGAGGTACATGCAGGCGCGTCTTGTGAACGCCGATAGCGGCAGTAGGGAGTCCGCGAAGGCGCTTGCCGGCGGTGAACTTTCCCGCAAAGTGCATCCACTTAGGACCAAACCAATTGTCGATCCGAATGACATAGAGGCGCGCAGGCTCAAAATTCTTAGCAACGCCGACGGCAAGTGCCCTCGCCTTCACGATGAATTCAGCCGAATCTCCGGGTTGCACGGTAACAAACTCTGCGAAAGGGCCGTACATACGTCCTTCCAAAACCCATCATCATCGCGCGAGGACGTTGAGGAAGATCAGATTTGCGAAGCTGCTAACGGGCTGAGGATGAGGTTGGTGATGTTGCTGACGATTGGCTCGAAGGCGTATTTCTGATCGGCGGATAGCTTCTTCCAGGCGGGATTGTCGCGGAATGCTCCCCACTTGGCGTCGAGCTCTGCAGTCGACTCGAGGCTCAACATGTAGGTGAGGCTCGGCATCCGCTCTCCGATGAGCGTGTCTCCAAAGAAGACGGGATGGAATCCAGCATCCTTGAAAACTTGAAACTCACCCGAGTTGAACATCTGCACCTTCACGACGTGATCGCGATGACTTGGGCTTTCGTAAGTACGAAGCTGGAAGATGCGCTTTCCTTTTTCGGGCGGCGTGACCTTCGGCCAGCCTTCGAACGCGATGTGCAGCGAAGAATCGACCCGGACGAATGCTGGCGCCGTGGCAGGCGCACTCCAGAACGGCTCGGCCGCTTTCAGGTAGGTCTCATTCTGGCTGAGGTCGAGTTCGAGCGATGCAGCTGCGGCGGCTGAAGCCAGGGGAATCAGAACGTAGAACGTCGGCGTTTGAGGTCCGATTTCGAGGCGGAAGGCGCCGACGGGACCGCCTTTGCCGGCGAGGGAGGGAATGAGCGCCTCGCTGATGTACTTCTCGGTGATCGAGGTTTGCGATCCCGATTGCATGAAGTAGCGGCGAATCTGGTAATACTCGCGTTGTTTGCTCTCCTGTGCTTGTGCGCCAACCGCGGGTGCGGCCGCCAATGCGGATGCCGCGAGGGTGCCTGCCAGAAATTCACGACGTTCCATAGTGTCTCCAGTAAAGCAGATAGAAATGAGTGCTAGTCTTCGCAGATGTCTTCTATTCCAAAGTTCAGGATGACCTGCGTGGCCGTTCAAAAGTTCACGGCAAGCGCTGCTTTCGAGGTCGATGACCTCGACGCCGTTTTCGCGAAGCCATTCTATTCCGCCGGATATGAGAGAGACGAATACCTATCGGGAGAATCCTGAGTATTCACTGCTGAGAGAACCCCGGAGTGACCAGGTCCTACGCAGGTCGTCACGAGCGTTTCCTTAAGAATTGTTAAGGAGATTTCAATGTCCAATAGGACTGGAAGCGTTATCTGATTGAAAAATCGCAGATTGCGACCATGAGCGCGAACACCTATGTACAAGGATCGCGTAAACGTCTCATTTCACGAGCCTAGCCTCGTTGACTTCGCGTGCGCTCCAAGTTGTAGGTTGGAGTTGATGAGAGACGCTGGTTACACAATCCGATCCATGGCTGAGCGTTGCGGAATGACCGCGCACACTCTTCGCTACTATGAGCGCGTTGGCTTGATCCAACCGGTTGGACGCGCGCACAACGGTCACCGCAGGTATTCAGAAGCAGACGAGGCGTGGCTCAACTTTCTCCACTGCATGAGAGCCACGAATATGTCGATTCGCGAGATGCAGCGGTACGCAGCCCTTCGCGAACAGGGCGACGCCACTTCTCTGGAACGCCGCAAGCTGCTGCAAGACCACCAGGCAGGCATTGCGGAGAAAATTGCCGAATTGCAGAAGGCGCATGCCTTGCTGGCCCACAAGATCGCCAACTACAAGGCCATCGAGGACCGAACGCGAATCGGCGGTCCCCAGCTGGTGGAGCCAGAAGAGCACCAACTGGCAACTGCGAGCTAAACCGATCGATGGCCCGGGCTGACCGGGCCCCATGATTGTCTTCACGCGTGAGGGGTTCCCTTCTGACGTTGGGGTTTTTGCGTGCGCTGAAAGTAGCGGATTCCCAGCTATAAGGTTGTGGGCGTAGGATATCGGCACGGCGGTTTCCCAAGCTGGCGGTTCCTTTGTTCGAGCGCGCCGGTAGCCCGAAACAATTCAAACCTAGCGTCCTGTCTCGAGGAGGTCGACCTGTGACAGACAGTATTGATACGCGCTTGAGGCATTTGCGCTCGCGAACCCCTGAACACTCGAACCATCAACTTGCTCCCGATCAGCAATCCGTAGAGCTTGAGCCGATTGGGCTCAAATCCGCGAAGGTGCAGGTAAGCCGCCGGTCATTCTTGTCTGGCGTTGGAGCTGCAGGCCTGCTGGCTGGCGCTGCTCCGTTGTCCTCCGCGTCTTCGATTGAGGAGCCGGCGCAGGAACAGGCGGAGGCTGCTGGCGGCAGCACAATTACCCTGCGGGTTAATGGCAAGGAATACGCGCTCAAGAATCTCGATCCTCGCGCAACGCTGCTGGATACGCTCCGTGAACGGATCCACCTCACCGGAACGAAAAAGGGCTGCGACCACGGCCAGTGCGGAGCCTGCACGGTGCACGTGAACGGAAGGCGGGTAAACAGTTGCCTGTCGTTCGCGCTGATGCACGAAGGCGATGAGATCACAACGATCGAAGGCGTCGGGCAGCCCGGAAATCTTCACGCAATGCAGGCGGCGTTTGTCGAGCATGACGGCTACCAGTGCGGCTATTGCACCAGCGGCCAGATCATGAGCGCTGTCGCGCTGTTGAAGGAGCCGATCGGCTCTACGGACGATGAGGTGAAGCAGGCGATGTCCGGCAACATCTGCCGCTGTGGCGCCTATACCAACATTCTTGCTGCCGTGAAACAAGTGCGCTCGCGCGCGTAGGAGAGGAGACTGACCATGGAAACCTTTAGCTACGTCAAAGCTCCGAACGTTGAGAAGGCGCTGGCGAGCGCAGACGGCGCAAAGTTCATCGCCGGCGGTACGACGCTGGTCGACCTGATGAAGTTGTACGTGGAGACGCCGAAGACTCTGGTCGACATCAATCTGCTGCCGCTCGACAAGATCGAGAAGCTGCCGGATGGTGGGCTGCGCATTGGCGCTATGGTGCGGAATTCCGATCTCGCCTGGAGCGAAGAGGTGAAGAAGTCGTATCCCGTGCTATCTGAGGCGCTTCTTTCCGGGGCGTCTCCGCAGTTGCGGAACATGGCGACAACCGGCGGCAACCTTCTGCAGAGGACGCGTTGCATGTATTTCCGCGAGCCGAGCGCGGGAACGCCCGGCGGCTATGGATGCAACAAGCGAACTCCGGGGACGGGATGCGCGGCAGTGGACGGCTTTAACCGGATGCATGCAGTTCTCGGCACCAGCGACAAATGCATTGCGACGCATCCATCAGACATGTGCGTTGCCATGGCGGCGCTGGAAGCCGTGATCCACGTTGAAGGGCCGAAAGGAAAGAGGACCATCGCGTTTGCAGACTTTCACAAGCTGCCCGGCGAGACGCCACATATCGAAAACGCTCTCGAAGCCGGCGAACTGATCACGCACGTCGATCTTCCCAAGCCTGTTGAGGGAGCGAAGTCCACTTACCTCAAGCTCCGTGATCGCGCCAGCTACGAGTTCGCGCTGGCTTCGGCGGCAGTTGTGGCTCGGGTCGAAGGCGGACATATCCGTTACATCCGGGTTGCGATGGGCGGCGTTGGAACGAAGCCGTGGCGCTCGCGCGAGGCGGAGGCCGCTCTCATGGGCAAGCCGGCAAATGAAGCTGCGTTCAAAGCCGCAGCCCAGGCTGCCCTGGCAAAAGCCAAGCCGCAAAAAGATAACGCATTCAAGGTGGAACTGGCGAAGCGCTGCCTGGTGCGCTCGCTCAAAACCGCAACAGCAACCGCATAGTTGCATATTCTGGAGTTGCTAATGGCGATGGACACGCTCCCTCACGCTGCGGGCATCATTGGCGCAGTGGTGCCTCGCATCGATGGTTCTTTGAAGACGACAGGAACTGCGCGTTACGCAGTCGATCACAACTTTCCCAACCTCGTCCACGCAGTTGCCGTGCAGGCCAATATCGGCAAGGGAAGAATTCGCAGCCTGGACGCTTCGGCTGCTGAAAAGATGCCCGGCGTTGTCCTGGTGATGCATCACGGCAAGATCGACAACGTCTATCGCTTTTATCCGCACGAGTCGGACGGCACTATCAGCGAGGCTCGGCCACCGTTCTCGGACGACAAGGTCTACTACTGGGGTCAGTTTGTTGCGGCCGTAGTAGCCGAGACATTGGAGCAGGCCAAGGCGGCAGCGGCTTCCATCAAGGTTGAGTACGAGGCAGAGACGCCGGACGTCAAGACCGATCTGAGCGACTTCGACGGCGAGCGCCCGGAGAGCTGGAAGCGCGGCGATCCCGACAAGGCGCTGGCATCGGCGGCGATTACGCTTGACCAGACTTACGTTACGCCTGTCGAGACACATAATCCCATGGAGTTGCATGGGACCGTAGCTGTTTGGGACGGCGAAAACTATACGTTGTACGAGTGCACGCAGGGCGTGGTGAACCATCGCGTCGTGATGTCGCAGGTGCTTGGGGTTCCGCGCGAGAATGTGCGCATCATCTCGCGTTTCATCGGGTCGGGGTTCGGCGGCAAGCTGTTTCCCTGGCCGCAATCATCGATCGCGGCGTCAGCTGCGCGGACGCTGAATCGACCAGTAAAAATCAGCGTCGATCGCCGCATGATGTTTTCTAACACCGGGCATCGTCCGCACACGCAGCAGCGCATTCGGCTGGGCGCGACGCAGGATGGAAAGCTGACGGCGATCCGGCATGACTTTTTCACGCAGACTTCGCAGCTGGACGATTTTGTAGAGCACTGCGGAGAGCAGACACCGTTTCTCTACAGCTGTCCGAATCTGGTTGTCACTACCGGGATGGTGCGCCGCAACGTTGGCGCTCCCGCGCCGATGCGCGGTCCAGGCGCTGTGCCGGGGCTGTTCGCGCTTGAATCGGCAATGAATGAGCTGGCGGAAAAGCTCAAGATGGATCCGGTGGAGTTCCGGTTAAAGAATGATGCGGAGCGCGATGAAGGGAAGAACTTGCCTTTCTCGTCGCGACATCTGAAGGAGTGCTGGACAACGGGCGCGGAGAAGATTGGCTGGAAGAATCGGACGCCCGAGCCAGGTTCGATGCGGAGGAACGGCAAGTTCACCGGGCTTGGACTGGGGAGTGCGTCCTGGTCGGCAGCGCGTATCCCCTGCACTGCCAGCGTGGAGCTCTGCCCGAATGGACGCGTGTGCGTGCGCTGCGCGACACAGGATATCGGCACGGGAACATACACGATCTTTGCGCAGGTGATTCATGCGGCCACCGGCGTGCCTCTCGATCGCATCGATGTGTTTCTCGGCGATAGCTCATTGCCTGAAGGTCCGACTTCGGGCGGGTCGATGGCGACAAGTGCTGTACTGCCGGCTGCGACTACTGCGACGAATTCCGCGGTGACTCGCCTGCTTCATATCGCTGCATCCTTGCCCGATTCCCCTTTCCACGGAATGAAGCCGGAGAATCTTGCCATCTCAAATGGCAGGGTGATGCAGAAGGGCGATCAGCAGCCGAAGGTTGTGGGCGTATCGATGAACTCGGGCCGTCAGCTTTCCGCAAATGGCATTCCCTTCGAAGAAGTTTTGAAGATGGCGAACCTGAGCGGGATCACAGCAACAGGAAAGACCGCGCCTTCGTTCGAAGATCCGAAGGCAAAGCAGTACTCGCTGCACTCTTACGGTTGTCATTTTGCTGAAGTCGAGTGGGAGCCGGAGATCGCTCGTCTGCGGGTGAGCCGCGTGGTTTCTGTATTCGATTGCGGCCGCATCATCAACAAGGGTGCAGGTACGAACCAGATGCTCGGAGCAGTTGTGATGGGACTGGGCATGAGCCTCTTCGAGGAGACGGTGCACGATCACCGCACCGGACAGCCGATCAACAACAATTTTGCTGACTACATCGTTCCGACGATTGCGGACCTTCCCGACCTGGACATTACTTTCCTCGATTATCCCGACTACATCGTGAACGAGTACGGAGCACGCGGGATCGGCGAGATCGGCATGGCGGGCGTTGCGCCGGCAATTACGGATGCTGTTTACAACGCAACCGGCGTGCGGGTTCGCGAACTGCCGGTTCGCATTGAGGATTTGTTGAAGTCTACGATTCACGAGGCTTGATCGCGAAAGATCGAAAGAGGCACGTATGAGCACGACACCGGCTGGAATTATCGGGCGGCCAACACCGCGAATTGACGGTCCGCTGAAGACGACGGGCACCGCGAAGTATTCGGCTGACTTTCACATCGAAGGCATGGCCTACGCAGTGCCGGTGATCGCGTCGATTGCGAGCGGGAAGATTCGTACTCTCGATACATCTGCAGCCGAGAAGATGCCGGGAGTTCTGCTCGTGCTGCATCACGGCAATATCGGACCGCTCTACCGTACGGTGCCTGGCGACGGAGACGCAACCAACAGCGAGGTGCGCTCAGCCTTTGAAGACGATGTGGTGCGTCACTGGGGTCAGTACATCGCGCTGGTAGTGGCGGAGACATTTGAGCAGGCCACTGCAGCCGCGGCTGTGGTGAAGGCGGATTACGAGGCGGAAAAGCCAAGCGTCCGCGAAAGCCTTGATGACTACACCGGCGAGCGGAAGAAGGGCAGCCATCGCGGCGATTTCGATAAGGCGTTTGCATCTGCGCAGGTAAAGGTCGATCAAACCTACGTCACGCCCATCGAAACGCACAATCCCATCGAGATGCACGGTTCCGTCGCAGTATGGGATCGCGAGCAACTCACGATGTTCGAAACGACGCAGGGTGTCGTGAATCATCGTGTGGTGATGGCGCAGACACTAGGCGTTCCGATCGAAAACGTGCGGGTGGTCACGCGCTTTCTTGGATCTGGTTTCGGCGGCAAGCTGTTTCCCTGGCCGCATTGCGCGATGAGTGCGGTGGCCGCTCGCAAGCTGGGCCGTCCTGTGAAGCTGAGTCTCACTCGGAAGATGATGTTCTCGAGCGTGGGGTATCGGCCGCGTACCGAGCAGCGAATCCGTCTTGGCGCTTCGAGCGACGGAAAACTGGTCGCGCTGAGCCATGACTACCTGAACAACACATCGATGCTCGACGACTTCGATGAAGGCTGCGCGGAGGCTACTCCGTATCTGTACAGCGTTGCGAACTTGTCGGTCACGAGCGCGCTTGTCCGGCGCAACCTGGGCGCCCCGATGTATATGCGAGGGCCGGGCGCTGTGCCGGGGTTGTACGCCATGGAAGCCGGGATGAACGAGCTGGCCGATGAACTGAAGATGGATCCCGTGAAGCTGCGCATAGTGAACGATGCGGAGAAAGACGAAGACAAGAACATTCCATTTTCTTCGCGCCATTATCAGGAGTGTCTTGAAGTGGGGGCGAAGAAGTTCGGATGGGAGAAGCGCACCGCCGGAACCGGATCGATGAAGCGCGATGGGAAGATTCTTGGCTGGGGGATGGCTGGCGCGAGCTGGGTGGCGACGCGGCTTCCCTGCACCGCACATGTCGAATTTCACTCCAACGGCCGAGTCTCAGTCCGCAGTGGCACACAGGACATTGGCACTGGCACTTACACGACGTTTGCGCAGGTGGTGCACGAGAAGACCGGCGTGCCGCTCGATCGCATCGATGTGGTGCTTGGAGATAGTTCTCTGCCTGACGGCCCGATGTCGGGTGGCTCGATGGTGACGGGCTCAGTGTGTGATGCGATCGCCAAGGCGTCTACGGAAGCAATGAAAAAGATGCTTGCGCTCTCGACGGGGATTGACGGCTCTCCTTTGAAAGGCGCGAAGGCAGAGGAGCTTGAATTTGCGGACGGGCGCATCCGCAAGAAGGACCAGGCTGCGGGCGATCCGGAGTTCGCGGAGATACTGAAGCTTGCGCGCATTGATGGATTGAGCGCGGAAGGCAAGACGGTGCCGACGTGGGAGGATCCACAGTCGAAGGACAAGTCGCTGCATTCGTACGGAGCGCAGTTTGTCGAGGTGGAATGGGAACCGGAGATTGCACGGCTGCGTGTGAGCCGCGTGGTAACGGTGATCGACGCAGGCCGCATCATCAATCCCAAGGCGGCCGCAAACCAGATAGCGGGCGCGGTCGTGATGGGCGTCGGTATGGGTCTGCTGGAAGAAACGGTTCACGACCAGCGGACGGGGCAGCCGATCAACGGCAGCATGGCGGACTACCTGATGGCGACCTGCGCTGATTCGCCGGATATCGATGTCACGTTCCTCGATCACCCTGATCCCGTGATGGGCGAGTACGGCGCGCGCGGTGTGGGCGAGATCGGGCTTGCGGGTGTTGCCGCGGCTATCACTGCGGCGGTGCATCACGCGACGGGAATGCGGGTTCGCGAACTGCCAGTGAAAATCGAGAACCTGCTCGGGGCAAAAGTTCTGCAGGCGTAAAATGTCTGGTAGATGACGGACCTTGAGAACATTCTGCCGCTCTGGCACGAGCTGGAAGCAGCCGGAGCGGATTATGTTCTCGCCACGGTGGTGGATGTCGAGGGTCCCAGTTATCGCAAGCCCGGCGCGCGCATGCTGATTGCGCAAGACGGCCGGCGGGCGGGAACGGTGAGCGGCGGATGCCTCGAGGCCGAGGTAGCAAAGCGCGCCTGGTGGCTGACGGAATCGGGTCCTGTCGTTCGACGTTACTCAACTGCAGCCGATGATGGTGACATGCCTTACGGCTCCGGTTGCGGCGGCGTGGTTTACGTTTTGCTGGAGCGCAGCTCAACGGCTGCAGTGCTGTTACGGGCACTTGAAGAGGCGTTTCACGCGCGTGCTCCGCTGGCGATTGCGACTGTTCTGGACGGCGCCGGGATCGGAGAGCGAGCGTTCGCTGGCCCAACGATTTCTGCTGAGCAACACGCTTCGGGTCTCAACCAGAATCTCAATTCAACCCTGAGCGATTTGGCTCTTGAGGCATTACGAGCTGCGCAGCCGGTCGACCAGCGGTTGACCGTCAACGATGTTTCTACACGCGTGTGGGTTGACTATCGTGCTGCCCGGCCGGGATTGTGGGTCTTTGGTGCTGGAGATGATGCCCGGCCCATCGTTCAGCTTGCGCGGCACCTGGGCTGGTTTGTGGCGGTTGCCGATGGACGGAGCCACCTCGCCACTCGCGATCGATTTCCGAGCGCCGATTCTGTCGTGACATTGCCGATGGCTAAGATGTCACCCGGGAACCCATCGCCTCTTGCCGATCTGCACTCTACCGACGCGGCCATTCTTGTAACGCACAGCTTTGAACAGGACTCGCGCATCATGGCGGCTTTGCTGGCCCGCGAGAGCCTACCGGCATATGTAGGCGTGCTGGGACCACAGCGGCGGACTCGCGAAGTGCTGAACGAGGCTGCGAAGCTTCTCGGCCTGGATACCAATGCTGCGCGCGTCGAACAATGGCTCGAACATCTTCACGCACCGACGGGTCTTGATATCGGTGCGGAGACGCCAGCAGCAATTGCCCTGTCTATCATTGCGGAGATTCAGCTGACCCTGAACAACGGCTCGGCGCTGCCGCTGCGTCAAGTGCGAGCCGTTGGGCCCGTTCCCACGAAGGCTTGAGCCGCGAAAGAAGACGGCGCTAAAGCTGTCAAGCCGCGGCCTGCTCCTTCAGGTGCGCATCAAGCACATCAAGGAATTTCGCAAGCCATGCAGGATGTGCCGGCCACGCTGGTCCTGTGACGAGCTTTCCATCGACCATGGCATCGGTCATTTCGAGCGATACGAACGTGCCACCTGCTAATCCGATCTCTGGCGCGCAGGCTGGATAGCAGTTGAGCTTGCGACCTTTCAGTACTCCGGCCGCTGCGAGCAATTGGGGCCCGTGGCAGAGCGCGGCGATGGGCTTCCCTTCCCTGTCGAAGTGACGAACGATGTCGAGGACCTTCGGATTGAGACGAAGATATTCCGGCGCACGGCCACCCGGAACCAGGAGAGCGTCATAGCTTGCAGGATTCACTTCGTCGAATGTGGCGTTGAGCGTGAAGTTATGGCCGCGCTTTTCCGTGTAAGTCTGGTCGCCCTCGAAGTCGTGAATCGCGGTGCGGACCTGTTCGCCTTTCTTCTTGCCGGGACACACGACGTCGACAGTATGGCCGACCATTTGCAATGCCTGAAATGGGACCATCAGTTCGTAGTCCTCTACAAAGTCGCCTGCCAGGACGAGGATTTTTGCTGATTTCATTGAGAGATCCTCCGCTTGCAACATGCTATCTGATGAACCGGAGGAGACAGGGGTGTGATTGTGAGAAGCGCGTGAAGTGCGGGTGAACTCTTATTCCTTCGGCGTTATAACCTAGAGAAGATGGCTGGGTCCGCCAAGACGCTCGAAGCGCTCAATGCTCGCATCGCTGAATGCGATCTGTGTCCTCGCTTGCGAGCGCATTGCACTGAGATCGCCCGGGTGCGGCGCCGAGCTTATCTGGAATGGGAGTACTGGGGGCGTCCTGTTCCATCGTTCGGCGACCCTGAGGCTCGCGTGCTGGCACTTGGGCTGGCTCCGGGAGCGCATGGTTCGAACCGAACGGGACGGCCGTTTACCGGAGATGGATCGGGAGATTTTCTGTATCCGGTTCTTTATGAGGCCGGATTTGCCTCGCAACCAAAAGCGACTTCTTTGCAGGACGGGATGAAGTTGAGCGGGCTATGGATTACCTCGGTCGGCCGGTGTGCACCTCCGGGCAACAAGCCGACTCCGGAAGAGCTTCGAAACTGCGCACCGTGGCTGGACGAAGAGATGACGCTGCTTAAGAACCTGCGTGTGGTGGTGTGCCTGGGACGCATCGCATTTGATGGGCTTCTCGCGCACGAGCAGCGTCGTGGAGCGAAGATCGTTCGCGCTGAATACCCGTTCGGACATGGAAACGAGTTCTCGCTGCCGAGCGGGCTGAAGGCGATTACCAGCTATCACCCGTCACTGCAGAATACGAACACCGGCAAGCTGACGAAGGTGATGTTCCTCAAAACATTCATGCGGGCACGTGAACTGGCAGGATTGAAATAGGGACTTTCTGCTGACGCGAAGGTTATGCTGCTTGCAGCGGTATCGGCGCCACTCTGGGAGGCATACATGCGATTTGCGGCTGTTAAGCTGTTCGGTGCAGTTCTATTGATGGGTGCGATGGGAGCGCAGGCACAAACGATGAAATCAGATCATTGGTCGAAGGCAGAACTGCTGGAGCGCGCGAAGCACCTTCAGGAGAAGGCCGCAAAGGGTGATGGCTCCGCCAGCGAAACACTGGAGAAGTATCCGCACCACTACACTATGCTTGCCTTTCGACAGAAGAGCGGAGGCGGCGAACTGCATCAGAATTTCGCGGATATGTTCGTCATTCTAGATGGCCACGCGACGGTAGTGACTGGCGGCAGCGTTGTGGAGCAGAAGACTGTCGAAGCGGGCGAGATTCGGGGAAAATCCGTCGAGGGCGGATCGCGACAGGAAGTAAAGGCCGGCGATGTGGTTCACATCCCCGCCGGGATGCCGCACCAGATGCTGGTAGCGGATGGGGAGACCGTTACGTACTTCGTTGTGAAGGCGGAAGAGGCGCGCTAGGACTCAGCAGCCGACGACGCCGCGATCCCACGCTCGAGCTTCTTCGATAGATAGATGCTGCACACGCAGAAGCCAATGAAGAGGTAGTAGCCGGGCAGAATGGTTGAGCTGTTCGTGGGCAGCACCAGTTGCTGGACGGCAGGTTCCGCGCGAATGCCGCCCATGCCGCTTTCGATGACTCCGTTGAAGGCGATGAACGACATGAAGATGGCCAGCACCATCACGTCGGCCATAGACCACTTGGACAATTCGAACGCGAGCAGCCTCACGATGCGGCTGTTGCGAAGCAACGAAGGCCTGAACAGCGACGCGCTGAGCGCAAGCATCTTGAGCGCCGGAAAGACGACGCTGAAAAGGATCACCAGAACGGCAACCAGCGACATGGCAGGACGGTGCATTTCGATAAGGCTTCGAGATACTTCGAGCACAGTTTTGCTGCGGTAATAGAGAGACTGATCGCGGAATTCGATAGGCGCGCCCAGCAGGGTCGCATCCAGTTTGGTGACGCGTACCTCAACTTCAAGCATCGGGCTCAGCACTCCCCCAACGAGCATGGCAAGACAGAACGACATCAGGATTACCACTGCCGCACGCGAGAGGGGGGCACGCGTCAATGTGAGCAGGAGGAAGGCGATCGCAGCAGATGCAAGAACGATGAGGTAGTTGCGATTGAGCTGGCTATCGGAATCTTCGATGCGGTTACGAAGCGCCACTTCGCAATCACTGCTGGAAGAGCAGCCGTAGTGCTTCAGGATTGCCGAATAGTTGGTCATGTCGACCGAACCGAAGGTGTTCTTTACTGCGTCGTTCAGCACGGTGCGAATCGACTCTTTGAAGGCCTGCTGATTCTGTGGCTTCGACAGCTCTGCCATTACAACGTTTGTGTATTCGGGAATGTGCGGGCGCAGCGAATTGACGATCATGTTCACCATCATGGGTGGTGCGGTGAACCCTGGTGACGCCGGCTTTGCGCTGGAACCTGACGATGGTTTAGCGCTTGAGCCTGCGGGGGCTTTCGTACTGGAAGCGGCAGGCTTGGGTGCGCTCATCTGCTTCTGGATGTTGTCGAGCAGTGAGTTGAGGGAATGCTCGACCATCGGACGCAGACTCTTGCCCTGTCCTCCGATTTCAAGTTTGTCAACCTGCGCGTTCAGGATAGGGCCGATGATCCCGCGCCATTGGTCTGCGCTCAGAAGGCCGTAGCGGACATGCTGCAGTTCCGCCAGGTCGGTGCGGAATTCGCGGCGCTTGGCAAGGCCGTCAACGGTGAGCCAGGTAAACCAGATCGACGGCAGCAGCAGGAACGCACTGATCGCAAGCCTGATATGGAACCAGTGGGAGCGTTCGGGCTGCGAGAGGTTTATAGGTACGTCCGGGTCACTCACGTCAGTGAATACGAGTATATGCGCTCGATCTGACAATGACGGAGACTTGCTTGACTTGAAAAGAGTGACGGGCCCTTCAGGCGAAGAGCCCGCAAAAATCAGGCCGTGTGGTAGGGCTTGCTGTAATGGGTGGACCACTCGACGAGATTGCTATTGAGAAAGCGATAGCTGCCGTGGTCAGGATCGATTTCAAGCAACATGTAGGCGTTGGGATCGTAGCGTGTGGCTGCCATGATGTAGTGCTGAGGCCCGTAAGTATGAGCGAAATCGACCCACTTGTGCACGTGGCCTGACACAACGAGTGGAATTGTGTCGGCGTGCTTGCGCAAGAGCGGATGCAGGCCGAAATCTTTGAACTCGGTAGCTTGGACCGCGAGTAGCGGGTAATGAACAAAGACGAATGTAGGCTTGTGCTGCGCGAGCTGCGCTTCAAACCACTGAAGCTGCTCTTCTCCAAGGCTGCCGGTGTTGGGATTGAAGTCGGGCGCCTTGTTGTCCTGAGTTGAACCCAGGAAGTTGTTCAGGTGAACAAATTTGTAGCCTTTGTAATCGAATGCCCAGTAGGGTTCGGTGTTGAATTTGGCTTTGAAGAGCCTGTGGCTCATCTCGCGCGGCACATGCCGGACATCGTAATCGTGGTTGCCCCATCCAATGTGAATCGGCATGTGGAAGCCGTCGGTGATGGCTTTCGCATTGTCCAGCCGCGTTTTGTTTTTGAAGTAGAAGTCGTAGTCCTGCGACGGATAGTTGTGGAAGTAGTCGCCGAGCAGGAAGACCTGTTCGATGGCCGGCGAAAGAGAGTTGATGAGATCGCGAGCAGAGGTCAGGCGGGGAGTTGTAAGGAGGATGCTTTCGTTGTCCTCGACTCCGTTTTCGCTGCCTTTTACATAGAAGTCGTCGATGATGTGGGTATCGGCGATAAGTGCGATATAGAATTTGCGACTACCGGATTGTTGTGCAACCTCACGCGCCCAGAGCGAGCGCGTGAGATTTGCGGTAAGAGCTGCGGCGGTAAGCGCGCCGAAGCTGCGACGGGTCAACTGCGCCATGCAGGCCTCTCCTTAGAAGCTGAGCTTTCCTGCCACCTGAAGCTGACGGGGTGGGAAGTAGCTCGTGATGGAACCGAAGCTGCCCGAGCTGCGGTTCGAGTTTGGCGCCATGTAGTTCACCTTGTTCAGCACGTTGAAGGCTTCGCCGCGCAGATCAAACGAGGAGTGCTCGTTCCAGAGGCGGAAGCTCTTGTGCAGTCCAAGGTCAAGCTGGTTGAAGGTCATATCGCGCAGCGAATTTCTTCCCGCCGTCCCGTAAGGTTGCGACGGATCGCTGGGCAGAGTGACCGCGGTTGTGTTGAGGTAACCGTTGAGCGCTGAGGTGGTCTTTACCCAGCTGCTCTTCGGGTTGATTGCGTTGCCGTTCTGGTTGGGCCGCTGAGTGAGCAGCGGGCTAAGCTGGTATGCAGCTGACGGGCTGTAGGTGAGATTGAACGGCTGACCGCTGGTGTTGGTGTTGATGGCCGTGAGCTGCCATCCGCCAAGGACCGTATCCACTGCACGGGGCATGCTGTTTGCAAAACGGCGTCCACCGCCGAAGGGCAGATCCCATACGACACTCAGCGTATTGTTGATCGGCTGGTTGTAAGCCGACGGTCCGCGTTCGCCCGGCAGGTTGGCAAGGTTCACGCGTGAGTTGTCGCCGTTGGGTGTGTCGAGATGGCCGGAGGCGTTGTCGATTGCGTGCGACCAGGTGAACGAGTTCAGCAGGTAGATCCCGCCGGAGTAGCGATGCTCGAACTTCGCCTGGAGGCCGTTGTAGTTGAGGAAGCCAGCGGGAATCGACTCCTCGATGGTTGTGAAGGTGGTGATTGGGCGGCGAGCCTGCACACTGAGCGTGCCAGTGGGTGCGTTGGCGGCTGCCTGGTTGAGGTCTGCCAGCACCCAGATATGGACGCCATGCTCGCCGACGTATGACAGGGTCATTACGCTGTTGCGGCCGATCTCGCGTTGGAAGTCGAGATGCCAGGCCTGAACATATCCCGTCGGAATGTCTTTCGGGATATAACGGGTCTGGGCGATGAGCGTGTTGAAGTTACTGGCCGCAACGAAGTTTGAGGGATAACCCTGCATGACCGTGCGGAAGCAATTGATGTAGTCGTCGCCGGTGCAGACAGGCTGCGCGGTTCCAGTGAAGGCAAACGGAGCCACCTGGTTGACGGCTGAGTTGATGATGTACGGACCGTTGTAGGCCAGCAGGTTTTCGCCGCCTTCGCGGTTGAACTGATCGAAACTAAGCCCATAGGCCGAGCGGACAACAGTCTTGGGATCGAGCTGCCACGCGATGCCGATTCGCGGTGCGAAATTAAGCTTAGGCGTGTTGACCAGCGCACGCTGGTACATGGAACCGCTGGATGCCTGGATGAGCGTGTTGGATGCAGGATCGAAGTTCGCCAGGGTGTTTCCGTCAACGAATTGCGGCGTTACGAGTTCATATCGCAGACCTGCATTGACGGTCAGAGACGGCAGCAGTTTCCAGTCATCCTGAACGTAGAAGTAGTTCATGCGCTGGTGGTAGTTGACGATGCGGAAGTTGTTGAGCTGATAGCTGTCGCGCGCGCCAACGAGGAAGTCGGTGAGATACGCTGCCGCACCCGCGCCGGCATCGCTCGTACCGCCACCATTCTGGCTGAATCCCTGACTGAAGGTTTCGCCGCCGTACACGGGGTTGAAGTCATCAACCTCAGTGTTGATGGAGAGGTATTCCCAGCCGAACTTCATGCTGTGACGCCCCTTGATCAGCGAGTAGTTGACCTTGGGATTGATGACGAAGGGATTCTGAAATTGGGGATTCGATGTCTGTGCGCCCCATGTGCTGAAGTTCTTCACACTCTCGTTGCTGAGACGGCGAACGACTGCCTTGTCGGTGGGAAGTCCGGGGACGCCAGCCTGAACATTGAGGCTTTCCTGACCCGCGAGATAAGGGGTCTTTCCGCCGTGCGTCCATGTAAATCCGATACGGGCGTCGATGGTGGAGTTTGGTCCAAAGGCGTGCGTGATTCCCGAGGCGATCTGCCGGTTGTAAGCGTGGATGGTGCCGTTGCCGCCGTCGCCCGCGTCACCGGGAATGTTGGTTGCATCGACGATGTCGCCCTTATGGTCGCTGTAGCGGCCGAAGACGGTTGTCTTGGTGCTCACAATGTAGTCGAGCCGGCCATCGCCCTTGTTGTCTGTAAGTCTGGCGCGTGGGAATGAAACGTAGTTGTTGGAGAAGCCTGCAACGTTGGGAGAAGGAAGAGCGTTGATGACTGCGGTTGCCAGTGGTGTCCAATCTGACTGCGGAACGATTCCATCCGCATAGACCACGCCAGTGATGGGGTTGCGCAAAGGAACTGCAGCGCCTGTGGTCGTCTGGAAGATGCCCTGCCGCTGCAGATCGGTAGGAACAGTGGCTGCCGCATATTGAGCCTGGACCTGGCGATTGCCTTCGTAGTCAGCGAAGTAGAACAGCTTGTCGCGGAGGATGGGGCCGCCGATGTCGCCGCCAAACTGATTGCGGATCAGCATCGGTTTCTGCGCCAAGCCTGTGAGCTTGTTGATGGGCGGAGCGAAGGGTCCGATCGCGTTGAAAATTGTGTTGCGGTGATACTCCCACAACTTGCCGTGCACCTGATTGGTGCCGCTGTTGATGGAAACGTTGACGACTGCGCCGGATGCGCGGCCAAATTCCGCGGAGTAGTTGTTTGTCTCAATGCGGAACTGATTGATCGCATCGGGCGATGGAGGAATCGCCTGGTTCGAGAAGCCTTGATTTGACGTGCCGTATGCGTTGTTGTCCAGGCCATCGAGAAGGAAGTTGTTGAACTCAGAACGCTGGCCATTCACGTTGTAAGAAGCATCACGGCTCGTGACGGACTGGTTCTCAAGGTTGTTGCGGCGAACGCCAGGTGCGAGCGACATCAGGTCACCGTAGGCGCGGCCATTCAGAGGCAAATCGTGCACCTGAGTCTCGGAGATCATGGTTCCGGTAGAGGACGTTTCACTCTCAAGCTGAGTCGCAGCACCGGAGACGACCACGGTTTCCGCAACGCTACCCGGCTTTAGCGTAACGTCGACACGTTGACGGGTATTTACGTTCACGGCGAAGGGGTCGGTCACAGAATCACTGAAGCCCTGGGCAGAGGCGGTGACCTTGTAGCGGCCGACATGGACGTCGGGGAACTGGAAATGGCCGTCATTGTCAGTTGTGGCTGATGAGGTGATACCTGTGCTCACGTTTACGAGGGTCACCTTGCCGTTCGCGATAGGTGCTCCGCTCGAGTCCCGGACGAAACCGAGAACAGCGGATGTCTCAAATTGGGCCCAGGCAACTGACCCGCAGATGAGCATAAGAAGAGCTGCAAGGAAATTTTTGCGTCTCACGATCGTCTCCTGAATGTTTTGCGTCGTGCGTTAGGGAAGTTCTGTTTTTCGGGACCCCGTTTGAGCGTGACGCCAGTTTGTTGTTCTTGCGGGGACCGGCCAAGCCCAGGGCTACTTTGCAGTCACGGGGAATCCCTGCAATACCCTACGAGCCTGAAAAACCCGTGTCAATCGTTGTTTGTTCGAACTTTGGAGGAATTCGGCGGCTTTGTCCGCACGAACGAATCCACGCGGATCCTTGTCTGCATGAGCTCAACAATAAAGGCGTCCGGTAAATCTCCTGTTAAAGCGATTTTTGGTGGAAATGGGCGGCAGCATCAAATCTGCGATCCAGATCCCCTAATCGTTGAATCGGGGGATTTTGGATGGGTTTATTGCCGTGGTTCGCTCGTCGTTGTTCGTCACAAACCTTTATCTCCCGCCTCACATATCGCTACATCAGTGGCAGGTTTGCTCCGCCGCAACTCATCGCAGGAACCGTGACTCCATTGGTCAACTGGCGGTACGGCACAGGAACGCGCGAAAACTCATAACATCTTTATCCTTCATGATTTTCAATGCCATTCGGTATGTCTCATCTCCTGGTCTCGTTTGCAGAGCGCGTTGTGACAATCATGTTCTTCACGGGGCTCGCCGGCTGTGCGAGCGTGGTCGTCATCAGTTGGGTATCCATCTTCAGAGATGGCTTTTCAGACCTCAGAAACAGGGAGAATGAATCTCACTGGGAAAACTCACAGCACAGCGTGCAGCTTTCGCGAAGCTCCAGTTCGGCCTGAGCTTTGTCAGGTTAAGTAGTATGGAAGTGCTGGGATCAAATGAGACGCTCTTCCGCGCCGACGCGAGCCAATCTACCGGCTGGCAACTTTGGAGCGGGAGACCAGGATCGAACTGGCGACATTCAGCTTGGGAAGCTGACGTTCTACCACTGAACTACTCCCGCTCTTTGAGACTAACTCATTATCGGAGATTTTGAGCCCCAATGTCCATAATGGCGGCCAGACCCGTGAACCTATCCTTGACTATTGAGTTGTTGCGAGAGGCCGTGTGCCCGGACCGGCCTTAGTCATTACGATGGGCTGGATGTTTCCGTCGGGGTCGAAAAGCAGCCTGTCGATGGCCAGGACGCGCTTGCTGATGCCTGTGCTAGCCAATGGGTGTCGATGGTAGACGATGTACCAGTTATCTGTGTCTGGGATGTGCAGCACGGAGTGGTGGCCCGGGCCTTTGGCGATTGCAGGATCGGACTCGAGGATTTTTCCAGCGCGCTGGAAGGGACCAGTAGGGCTGTCACTTTTTGCGTAGGCCACACCGTAGTCAGGACCACCCCAGTCGCCCTCTGACCACATGAAGTAGTATGTGCCGTTGCGCTTGAGCATGAATGGTCCTTCGACATAGTGCTCGGGAGTGATCTCTTTGTACAACTCTCCGTCCGGCATCGGGATCACACGCTTGAGGTCTTTCGATAACTTTGCGACGACGCAATGGCCCTGGCCACCGTAGTAGATGTAAAGCGAGCCATCGTCATCCTGATAGACCATAGGATCGATGGGCTGTGCGCCATGCTGAAAGTTGCCGATAAGCGGCTTGCCGATCGCATCGACGAAGGGCCCACCGGGCTGGCTGCTCACGGCGACTCCGATGCCGCCGTCAAAATTGTCTGTCTTCTGAATGTCGTTAGCCGCGAAGAAGAGATAGTACTTCCCATGAAGGAAGATCGCAGAAGGCGCCCAGATGGCATAGGCAGCCCATGCGACATTGCTCACGCTGAGCACGGAGCTGTGTTTTGTCCAGTGGACCAGGTCGGTCGATGAGAACGCATCGAGGCCGGTTTGCAGCAGGTAGTCCTTGTGGATGACATGCTGTTTTCGCAGTTCGGACTGCTTTGCGTTGAACGCAGGTTGTTCGATAGCGGGATCGTCAGCAGATACGCTGCGCGTGGGATATATCCAATATTGATGGTCGAAGATATGCACCTCAGGGTCAGCGTAGTAACCCTGCGATGAGAGATTCGTTGTTGACTGCGCATTTAGCCGCACAGCACCGCATGTGACAACGAACAAAACCAGGACCGACAGAGCTCTGGAACCGGACATACCTTAGATCCTAAGCTCTGGAGTCGAATACGTTTTGCATCGCAGTTGTACCGGTCATAAAGACAGAGAGGTGCAGTGGTCCTGGGAAATTTCGCCTCTGTATCTGCGACGACGGAAGTTCTGGCGATGAAATAATGGACCAATGGGTTCAGGCGACCGCGAACAGGCTTTTTTCGGCATCGACTTCGGTACTACGAACTGCGCGGTCGCGATGCTGCAGCATGGCAAGGGGATCGAACTCGCCAATTTTTCGTTCCGTGGCGAGACGATACCCGTTTGCCGTTCCGTTCTTTATTTTGAACAATCCAGGGCTGCAAGCGGACAGCGCCGTGTTCACGGATTCTCTGGGCCACAAGCGATCGAGCGCTACCTCGAGGCGGACGAAAAGGGCCGGCTGATTCAATCGCTCAAGTCGCACCTCTCCAGACGATCTCTTACGGGAACGGAAATATTTGGCCGTCGGCACCGGCTAGAAGAATTGGTCACCCGGATCATCAGCGACCTTCGCAAACGAGCTGAAGAGCAGTTTGGGGTTTCCGTTGTGAGGGCTACGGTGGGCAGGCCGGTGCGATTCGTAGGAGCCGAATCAGAAGAAGAAGATGAGTTTGCCGTATTGCGCCTGCGCGAAGCTTTTCTCGCGGCAGGTTTTGAACGGGTGGATTTCGAGCTGGAGCCGGTGGCGGCTGCTTACGCGTACGAAGCTACGCTAGACAGGGACGAGCTGATCCTCATTGGCGATTTCGGTGGCGGAACAAGCGACTTCTCTCTCCTTCGTGTTGGACCTGAGGTACGCAAACGGGGCCGACGACCGGAGGACCTTCTCGGCAACACAGGCATTGGGCTTGCGGGCGATGCTTTTGATGCGCGGCTGGTGCGCAAGCTGGTTTCTCCGGCGCTGGGCTCGAACTCGGAGGCTCGCTCTCTCAATAAAATACTTCCTGCCGTGCCCGCGTGGATTTACGCACATCTCGAGCACTGGCACTACCTCTCGTTTCTTCGAACGAACAATGTCCGCGAGGTTTTGAAGAGCGCCCGGATAAGAGCGCTGGAACCTGAGAAGATCGAGGCTTTGATCGCTATCGTTGAAGGCGATCTGGGCTACCAGCTACATCAGGCAGTTCAGAAGGCGAAGTTCGAGCTATCGCAGAGAGAGCACACGGAGTTCACTTTTCACGATGGGCCACCCGGCGCAGCAAGTATTGATCTGAGAATCCCCGTGGCCAGGAGCGACTTTGAGAACTGGATCGTGGAAGACCTGGCCGCGATCGAGCACAGCGTAGATGTTTTGCTGAGCAGCAGCGGAATCAAGCCGCACGAGGTGGATCGAGTGTTTTTGACCGGTGGAACCTCGTTTGTTCCAGCCGTGCGGGAACTTTTCACGAGACACTTCGGTCTGGAACGGATCGAGGGAGGCCACGAGTTCACGTCTGTCGCCCAGGGGCTCGCGCTGTCCGCGGCGTCGAGAATGGACGACAAATGACTGCGGGGATAAGGGCCCACCCGTGCCGCAATATGGACACAACCCTATCTCAAAAGGCCAGTTATCTTGCATAACCGGGGCCCGATGTGGAGAATTAAGCCGTCATGGGCCATCGCCTTCCTCAAGAATTGCTGCTGGAACTGCAGACCTATCTCCAGCATTTCGACCAGACTGGACATCTGGGCGAAAGCTCGACTGTCGAGGAGATCAAGGCGCGTCTGCAGCAGCGTATTCGAGAAGTGGAAGCGCAGGTTCGTAATGCAAAGCCGAACGGCCATGAGCATCATCTCGAACGCCTGAAGACCGGATCGCACGGCTGACTCTCGAAGCGCAAGCTGCCCAAAACCTGGGGTTCACTGAGCCGGCGGGGGCTGCGGGAGTTCCGGCTGCTGCGGTTCAGATGGATTGCCCCGTTTGGCTCCGTTCGCAATCTTCCTGTAGAGGTCTTCGTCTGCAGCTTTGTTCAGAGTCTGGGCTTTTTCGAATTCCAGTTGAGCCTCTTTTTTTCTTCCCATCGTCCGCAGTAAACGTGCCAGTCTCCAATGGATGTTGACTTCATCCGGCTTCAATCTGGCCGCCTGGTTAAGTTCACGTAAGGCGAGTTCGTTTTTGCCCGAGTCAGAATCGATGATGCCCATATCCAAGTTGGCAAGCCATTGAGAAGGATCCAGCGACAGCCCCTTCTGCAGCCGGGGACGTGCTTCCTCGGGTTTATTCAGCTGCAGGTAGCAGTCGCCGAGATAGATCAGAGACTGGACGTGGTTCGGATCGTTGTCGAGCTCTGCCTGAAATTGCTGCAGCGCCTCCGGATACTGCTTCTGCGTCCAAAGCAAATATCCAAGCCCGAAGTGGGCGTTCGGCTCCTTGGGATTCGCCGCCACCGCGGCTCGGAACATTTTGGTCGAGCCCTCATTGTCTTTCATCTCGTCGAGGGCTTCGCCAGCGAGCATGTCAGCCTCTGCCGACTCGGCGTTCAGCGTGAGAATTTGATGGTAGGCGTCCATCACGCACTGGAATTGCTTTGACCAGAGACAACTGTGCGCGAGCGAAAGCAAGAGCGGTGAGTTCTGCTGGTCGCGCTGTGCTGCCGCTTTCAGGTAAGGAACAGCGTTCGCGTATTGTGCGAGGCCGTAATACGACATGCCCAGCAAGACGTCGACGCGCTGCGACTCCGGGGAGTTTGTCCGCAATTGTTTTCGGACAGTGTTGAATTCAATCACAGCAGCTTTGAGTTGTTCGCTCTTAAAAAGAGCCAGACCGAGATTCAGGCGTACCGACGTCACACTCGGGTTGAAGGCCAGCGCTTTTCTATAAAGAGGGACCGCCGCCTTGTAGTCTCCTTGTCGTGCTTTCAAGAGTGCCAGATGTGCATAGGGCTCGGGGTTGCTCGGATTAGCGGTATTCACCTCGGACCAGGCAGCTTGAGCACCGGCTATGTTGCCTTGTTGCTCCAACTGCAACGCCTTTTGACGATTAGGATCGGGCGCTCTGCGAGGCTTCTGCTGCCCGAACGAGCCAGAGATCAATAGGAAGATGAATACAAAACAAAGAACCGGTTTCATTCCGAGCGCCTTTGCTTCCAGTTTAATCTGGCTGTCATTGAGGGTTGGACGAGCGGACAGCCCGGCTGGTCACGCGCAAAAAAATCGGGCGCGACGGAGAGTTCCGCCGCGCCCGATCGCGATGCATTTAGAAGATGAATTTTCCGCCCAGTTCCATCACACGAGGATCCCATGCGCTGGTGATCTGGCCAAACTGGCTGGCGCCTTTGCTGACGTTCAGTCCGTTTGGTTGGAAGTGGTTGAAGGTATTGAACGACTCGAAGCGCAGTTCGAAGTGCGCCCGCTCCGTCATAGCAAACGACTTGTAGAGCGAAGTCGTGAAGTTGACTCGGCCTGGTCCGACAATTGCATCTTTCCGAGCGCTTCCGAATCCCTGGTTCGCGCCGCCCAGCCATGCCGGAACCGGCAGGGTGAAGGCAGAGGTATCGAACCACTCGTTACGCTTCTTCAGATACTTCGTCTTGGAGTTCTGGTCGGGACGGTTGGTATAGCCTCCGCCCAAACCAATCGAGTCATAGTTCATGGAAACGCCCGGACCCTGGTTCGCCGGGATCACGCCCGTTTCGCCAACGACCGTGCCGGCGATTTCCCATCCGCCAAGAATTGAGTGAGCGAAGCCCGAGCTTCCCCTGAAAATTGGAAGCTTGTAGACGTAGTTGATGCTGAGGATGTGGCGACGATCAAGTGCGCCAGACCCCTTGTCATATTTTGGGTTGAATGGGTTGCTGATACCGTTCAGGTCATACGTCGTCAAATCGATTTCGTGTGACCACGTGTAATCAACTTCGCCGCTCAGACCCCAGCGGTTTTGAACGCGCAGGCCAGTCTGGAAGCCGTTATAGCTACCATTCGTGGTGTTTTCCTGCTGGTTGATATCGCCCCATCCCTGGAACTGACGGTATAGGGCACCGTTGGCGAGGTTGGTTGGCGTACTGCCATCCGGGCACTTGTCGCCTGGATAGCTGTTGCTGCCGTCACCCGCTCTGCAGCGAATGGTGAGGTCGGTGTCGATCGGGTAGTTGTTGATGTGGCGCTGAATGTTCTGGTGCCACGCCAGGTTTCCGACGTACTGAACCACCAGGATCACTGACGGTGTTACTTCGCGCTGAACACCCAGACTGAACTGAGCCACTGCCGGCGCCCTGTAGGTTTGGGGCAGGTTCGTGATGCCCGACGGGAAGAATGGGAGCGCAGCGGAATCGCCCGTCACCCAGCTCGTGTTTGGCGAGCTCAAGTAGACGTTGCCAGCGCTCGGGCTGTATGCGTACGGCGGAGTGGTTGCAGCGTTGTAGATGTCATTTCCCTGCATGCGCTCGAAGAAGGTTCCGAAGCCGCCGCGGAGAACGGTTTTGCCATTCCCGGAGATGTCTTCAGAGAAGCCAACACGAGGTTGCAGAGTTGAGTAGTCGTTCTTCACCAATCCACGCGGGAATCCGTTCTGACCCGCAAGACCGATGCCATTGAGGTAGTACTGGACGCCACCAACCGTCTGGAAGCCAGGTCCGGTTGGATCCATCGATCCATCCGAGTTCCATTTCGGCTGGGCGCTGGACAGGTACAGACTCTGATCGAAGTTTGAAACTGCGTTGCTGCGCTCCCATGCGTGCGGCAGAGCGTCATAACGCAGACCAAGCTGCAGGCTGAGGCGCGGCGTGACGTGCCAGTTGTCCATGGCGTAAGCCGAAGGAGTCTGGTTTACATAGTGGCGGATCGGCGCATCCATGAACTGGTTGTAGTTGCTCGAAAGGCCGAGCAGCATGTCCATGAAAGCGTCGCCCGTCTTGTTTGCGCCGAAGCTGGCCTGACCCATGACAGGTCCAAACAGCTGCTGGTTCTTGGTGTAGCGGTTGTAGCTGAAGCCGAACTTCATGGCATGCTTGCCCATGGTGTAGGAGACATCAACCTTGGGCTCATAGTCCTGCGCCGCGTTGTGCCACGGTGCAGATCCCTGCTGCTCTGCCACATAGTACGGGCCGCCCCAATCCATTCCGGGATAGAGCTTCGAGCCGTTGTTGAAGAACGGATTCGCATTCCAGTCCGAAGACTTGTTTGCCAGGTCGCTGTTCGTGATGTTGATGACGTTGCCGTCGTAGTTGATGCTGGCTTCCACGAGCAGGTTCGGGTTGATGGTGCCGCTCAACTTGATGGCAGCCGAGTTGGCCGGGTTCGACAAGTTGCTGGTAACCGTGTTGAAGCTTGCCCACAGCCAGCCGAGGAACGGAAGCGCATATCCCTGGTTCACTGTGTCGTGCATGTAGTGGCCAAGGATCGCCCACTTGTCGTTGAACTTGTGGTCGATACGGAGAACGTCGTCACGCACGTCAATCGGGTTGGAGACGTTGGCTACAGCCTTGTCGTCGCTTGTGGTCGGCTTCGGAACGATGCCGCTGTTCATGTAGATGACCGCATTCGGGTCGAACAGGCTGTGCGGAATCGTGTTATTAGGAAACGCCCCCCCTGGCGTGAGTCCTGCAGCAGTCAGCTTAGCCAGGAATACAGGGTCTGAGATACCGCTGGGAACATGGATCGTAGTGTCGGATGCGAAACCAGGAGCGACGTATTGAAGGTCTTGCCCCGAGACGGGCCGATCTGCCATTGGAAGTGTCGGAACGTTGGTGGTACCGGCACCCGACAGAATCTTGCGCCACTCTTCATTCCAGAAGAAGAAGGTCTTCTGACGGTTGGAGTTGTAAACGTGAGGAATGAAGACCGGTCCGCCGATGTTGCCACCGAAGATGTTGTAGTGGATGTTGGTCTTGGTTCCCGAGATCGGTTCCTTCGCGTCATAAGCCGGCGTACGGTTGAACTCAAACAGCGTCCCGTGGAATTTCTGGGTGCCGCTCTTGAGCGAAAGGCTCATGGTTGCGCCGGAGGAGATGCCGTAGTCCGGAGGATAGTTCGAGGTCAGCATGTTGAACTCGGCGATCGCGTCCTGAGAGGGCATGATGTCCATGCCGCCGGCGCCGCCGCGGTCATCGGCTTCGCCGCCGTCGATCAGCCAGATATTGTGGCTTTGGCGGAGTCCGTTCACGCTGATGGTGAAGTTGGATGCAACTGAGGTTGGCGTGTTGGAGTCAGGCAGTGCGGAGCTGACGCCGAGACCCAGAGCAGCCAGAGCTGCGAAGTTGCGGTTTTCGGTAGCGATTTCGCTGATCTGCTCAGCGCTGATCAGGGAGCTGACCACGTTCGAGTCAGTCTGCACCTGAAGAGCATCTGCAGCCACCGTGACTGTTTGCGATTCTGCGCCCACCGTCAACTTGATATCGGTGCGAACCGTGGCCGAAACGTTGACCACAATTCCGGTTTGCGCAAATGCCTGGAAGCCCTTTGCAGTGACTTTCAGGTTGTAGGTTGCCGGATTCAAGCCGCCGATTTGGTACAAGCCGGTCGGTCCGCTTTCTGTTGTCTTGGTAGATCCGGTACCTGGGTCGGTGAGGGTGATGGTTGCCCCCGCGACTACCGCACCTGTCTGGTCGGTAACGATGCCCGTGAGCTCAGAGTTGGCTTGTGCGTAAGCACCGAACGCCCCTCCGAGCACCAAGAGCAAAGTCAGCAGGATATACCTGGTTATTGCTTTTCTCATGTGGCCTTCCTTTTGAAATGGTGTTGCCTTGTTTGCGTTTGTTTGTTGGGGGAGAAGACAGTCGGAATGGAACGCACGAGGCGGAACTTCCCACTCACGGTGACAAATCACTCGTGTGTGGCAGGCGATAAGAGACCCGGTGAGAGGGCCAGAATCACTCATGCTATTCACTGAAGTAAACCGATTAAGGTGATAACCAGCGCGAATATTAGAGTCGCTCAAAGACGGTTGTCAACTGGAAAAGGGGGGCTTGCATCGACGCGAATAAGGCCCTTGTTACAGCTTTTTTGCTCACCGTCGTGGCAGCATTCTGTTTTATGGATTTCCGTTTGGCGAACCGGGTGTTGAGTTATGCAAAAGTGGAGCAGCTCGCGGCTCCGCCTTGCCCCCGGGATCGCGTAAGTACATGCATGCATGACTGTTGACGACGGGACAGCCGACACGTCTCCCGCAGGTATGCAGAAAGTTCATACCAGCAGAGATCAAACGCTTGAGCGCTGGAAAATTCGACAAAATAGTTCAGTATCGAACCGTATCGAACCGTATTTTGGACTTGTTTTCGCCCGGGCGACCGGAATTCAGCGGGTTAAGAACCCGGCACCTTCGTGGCGGAGTTCTGATACGGGCAAGGCAGGCCGGTTAGAGCTGACTGCGGAAGCACCAGCAACTCTACCCAATCAGGCCGTTCCTGATTGTGATAACGGATGGCAAGATCGCCGCCCTACCCGGACTCCGCGATCGGCATGATCTCGGTTCACCAGTACATCACCCGATTCTGATTTGGAGAGAAGCGGCGTCCGCCGATGTCCATGCCTCCAGCACTATAGGTTTGAAATCCGACTGCCGACACAACTCGAGAGCCGCGGTTAGCCCGGCTGGCCCATCCCCGATGATGATTGCGGTCTGCTTCTTTTGACCCCGCTCGTCCCTCAACCTTGTATTTGAGTGGTATGCAGAGAGTGGCTGTCTAAGGATCTCGAAGGTTTGGGATTTGTGGTGCTCGTTTCGGCGAGATGAGACGTCAGTCCCTTAGGAATCTCTCAGGTTTAATCGCAGTACAATGGCGCTTGCCGGATCAGGGCTGGCAAATGTGGTTCAGGAACCTTACGAATTTCCGCATCGAGATCGATACTCGCGGCCCCGCCGCACGCTTATCTTCGTTTTCATCGTCCTTGCAATCCTTCTATTCAGCACACGAACACTCATCTCCTACTACGTAGATTCGCTCTGGTTCGCTTCTCTGGGATACGCGAGCGTCTTCTGGAGGACTCTGGGATACGAGTGGCTTTCTTTTGCCCTCGCCTTCGTCGCCACATTCGGGATTCTTTACGGCTGGTTTTCGGCGTTGCGCCATGGGTGCAGGGAAGAACTCGCCAGCGCCGGAACAATTCGTTTCGGCAATCAGAGCTACGAATTACCGGTGGGTCCTGTACTGCGCGCGGCAGGCTTGTTGAGCTCACTGGTTATCGCTCTGATCTCTGCCGCGACGTTCATGAGCGAGTGGAGCCGATTTGCCCTCTACTTCATGGCGCCTTCGAATCCCGGGCAGCCGCACGATCCAATCCTGGGCAAAACAGTTGGCTTTTACCTTTTCACACTTCCAGCGTTGCAGTTTTTCGTGGGATGGCTTCTCGTTATCGCCCTGCTTTGCTGCGCGGTCGCCGGCCTCTTTCTGCTCATGACCACCAGTTCGCAGTTCATTCGGGACCGCAGATTTGAATCATCGCCTGTTCCTCTGCGCTGGTTTTCGGCTGCGATCTCGCTTCTCCTGCTCGTTGTGGCAGCCCGGACATTTCTCGGCCGCTTCGATCGACTCGTCGGTGATCACACTATCTTCGACGGAGTTACCTACACTGACGATCACATCCTTCTCGGCGGACTGCTTATTGTTTGCGCGGCTCTCGTCATCGGAGCGGGAATCGCCGCGATGAATCTGTTCCTGCGTCCCCGGGTGGCGCGTCTTATCGCATCGCCGCTTCCGGCCGTGGCGTGTTTCATCCTTTTGCAGATTGCCGCATGGTATGTGGACAGCTTTGTCGTCAAGCCAAATCAACTCGTTCGCGAGCAGCCTTACATTTCCAGCAATATTCAATTCACAAGGCAAGCCTTTGGCCTGGATCGAATTGCGCAGCATGAGTTTCCAGCGGAAATCTCGGTCGAGTCCGCGGACGCGGCAAATAATCAGGCTACTCTCCAGAACATTCGTCTCTGGGACTGGCGCGCACTGCAAGATACGCTGCGGCAGCTTCAGGAGATTCGTACTTATTACGACTTTCCCGACATTGACATCGATCGCTACCAGATCAACGGCGAAGAGCGGCAGGTAATGCTGGCAGCACGCGAACTCAGTGTTGATAAGCTGCCCGACAGCAGCCGTAACTGGATCAACGAAAAGTTGATTTACACACATGGCTACGGCGTCACCATGAACCCTGTGAATGGATTCACTCCAGAAGGCCTGCCAACTCTGATTCTCAGCAACATGCCCATTCAGAGCACGGACTCTGCGATTCAGATCACGCGCCCGGAGATCTATTTCGGCGAGCTTACCAATACCGATGTCTATGTCAAGACGCGCCAGAAGGAATTCGACTATCCGCAGGGCGAGACCAACAGCATGACGACCTATCAGGGCACGGGCGGAATCGTGCTGGGATCGTTTCTGCGTCGCGCGCTCATCGCCTTCGATCGCGGCGACCTGGCCAAGGTTCCCTTCAGCGACGACATCACGGCCGACAGCCGCCTGCTTATGAGGCGAAGTGTCTTCGAGCGTGTCAAAGCCATCGCGCCGTTTCTCACGTTTGAACAAGATCCGTACATTGTTGTCGGCGCAGATGGAAGGCTCTCGTGGATCCTCGACGCATTCACTACCACCGATCAGTATCCTTATTCCACGCATTATGACGTCGGGAACGGCGCGGTCAACTACGTCCGCAACAGCGTGAAGATCGTCATCGATGCCTATAACGGGACCACTACCTTTTACGTTTTCGATCCGCAGGATCCTATCATCCGTGCCTGGCGACAGATCTTCCCGCAACTCTTCAGAGATGCGTCGGAGATGCCACAGGATCTCCGAAAGCATGTACGTTACCCCGAGTTGCTTCTGCGAATGCAGGCCGCTGCGTACGGTCTGTACCATATGACCGATCCGGTGGTCTTCTACAACCGCGAAGATCTATGGACTGTCGCGTCGGAAGTTGGGATGTCGACTTCGAATGGGGACCAGACCCCGCGGCCCATGGATCCGAATTTCGTTCTGATGAAGCTACCAGGCGAATCCAGGATCGAATTCGTCGAGATACTTCCCTTCACTCCATCGAATCGCAATAACATGATCGGCTGGATTGCGGGCCGCAGCGATGGCGATGACTGCGGCAAATCCGTTGTCTACAACTTCCCGAAGACGCGGCTGGTTGACGGTCCGCTGCAGGTTGAAGCGCGAATCGATCAGAATGCTCAGCTCTCCGGACAGCTATCGCTCTGGAACCAGCAAGGCTCACGCGTGCGTCGCGGCGCACTGCTTGTCATTCCCTGCGGCAAGGCGCTCATCTATGCGGAACCAATCTACCTGCAAGCCGAACGAAGCCCGATGCCCGAGTTGCGCCTCGTGGTGCTCGCGGTTCAGGATCGTCTCGCTTACGGGTCTACTTTTGAAGCGGCCCTTCGCTCGCTGTTTGGCGGAGAGGCGCCTTCGCTCAGTGGAGAGCAGCAGGCGGCTCAACAACGTCTGCCCCCAACGCAGGGAGCCGCAACCACATCGCAGGCTGCCAGCGATCTGAATACTCTGATCGATGGCGCGAGCAGAGATTTCGAGGACTACCAGCGTCTTACGGCGCAAGGAAAACTCGCGGAAGCTGGACAGAAGCTCGAGCAATTGAAGAAGAAGCTCAACGACTTGAATGCCCGCAAAAGATAGTTGCCTGACCATCAGAGCATGAGCTCGCAGCGCTGTTCGATCTGACCTGAAGCGTCGGCAGCTGTATATCGCAGCGAATTGTGTTGACGCAGGGGAAGCCGGATGCTAAGAATTGACCGTGCGCAATCGATTGCGCCAGTTGGCTTATGAATGATAGAGATCACATCGGCGACAAGATTGCGTACTCGATGGGCGATTCCACACTCAGTCGTCGCGACATTCTCAAGTCGCTCGCCGCGGCCGGCGGCTGTGCGATGCTCCCAGCCATATCGACTGCGTCTCCCGCGAGTCATTGGCGACCCAAGGCTGGCGACGAAGCCTTTCTCGACGATCTTCAGCGGCAGGCATGTCTTTTCTTCTGGGAGCAGGCAAGCGAGAAGACTGGCCAGGTGCTTGATCGCGCCCGCAATGATCTAAACGGCAAACTCGATCCACGTCGCATGGCGAGCATCGCCGCCACAGGCTTTGGGCTCACCGCTCTTTGCATCGCCGACAAGCGCAAATTCCTTCCTCACGATCAGATTGTCGAACGCGTTCGCATCACGCTCGACTGGCATCTCAACAAGCTCCCCGAGGTTCACGGCTTCTACTACCATTTCTGCGATATCGAGACCGGCGAGCGGACCAAAGATGTCGAGCTCTCCTCAGTCGACTCGACATGGCTCCTATGCGGCGTGCTGATGACGCACGCCTATTTCGACGATGCCAAGATCAAGTCGCTTGCCAAACAGATTTACGAACGAGTCGATTGGCCCTGGATGCTCAATGGCGGCAAGACATTCTCCATGGGATGGAAGCCGGAGTCCGGGTTTCTGGACGCGCGTTGGGAGCACTATTGCGAGCTGATGATGATCTACCTGCTGGCGATCGGCTCTCCTACGCATCCCGTCAGTCCCGATACCTGGAAGGCCTGGGAACGTCCTGTCGTTCATTACAAGGAATTCAGCTTCATCAGCGGAAACGACCCGCTCTTCACGCACCAGTGGGCGCAGGCATGGTGCGACTTCCGCAACAAGCGCGACGAATGGGCGAATTATTTCGCCAACTCGGTGACCGCAACCAAAGCACACAAAGCGTTCTGTCTCTCTTATCCCAAGTGGTATAACGAGGATTACTGGGGCATTTCAGCATCGGATTACCAGGACGGCTATACGGCATGGGGAGGTCCACCACCGCAAGGCCCGCTGGACGGGACAGTTGTGCCTTGCGCAGCGGCAGGATCACTCGCATTTCTGCCCGTTGATTGCATTGCTGTGCTGCGCGCCATGCGCGACAAGTGGGGCAAACAGGCCTGGGGCCGGTATGGATTCGTGGATGCGTTCCACCCCGCGGCAAATTGGTACGACAGCGACGTGCTTGGGATCGATCAGGGCGTCTCGGTGTTGATGGCAGAGAATTTGAGGTCAGGTTTGGTCTGGAACACATTCATGCGAAACCCGGAAATAACAACAGCGATGCAGCGGGCGGGATTCCGCGCAAGCTGACATCTGCGATTCTCGGAGCAAAGTTCTTTGGCAAAGGTGCCCGTCAAACCGATCACGCTGAAAGAGCTCGCGGCAATGCTCGAGCTCTCACAGTCCACAGTTTCTCGCATCATCAATGGTGAAGCGACGGCGCATCGCATTGCGGAAGAAACGCAGCGCCGCGTTTTGCATGCCGCCGCGTTGAATGGCTACGTAGCCAATACCATGGCTCGCGGCCTGCGCCAAAAGCGGACTTACACGATCGGCGTCATCGTTCCGGAAATCAGCGAGGGATATTCGACAACGGTGCTTAGCGGCATCGAGGACGAGTTGCTCAAGGACGGTTTCTTTTATTTCGTCGTGAGCCACCGGCATCGGCCCGATTTGCTGGAAGGCTATCCGCGCATGATGCTGGCGCGCTCGGTGGAAGGCATCATCGCGGTCGACTCGCCGATGAGCGAAGATATGCCTGTTCCGGTGGTCTCGATATCGGGACACGATCGTCGCGACGGCGTCATCAATATCGAACTCGATCACGACCAGGCTGCGCATCTTGCACTCGCGCATCTCAAGTCACTTGGCCATCGGCAAATCGCGTTCATCAAGGGACAGGAGTTCAGTTCCGATACCAAGCTGCGGTGGCAGGCCATCGTGCAAGCGGCACACGATCTGGATCTGCAGATCGACAACCATCTCGTTGTACAGCTGCAGAGCCCTGAGCCCGGACCCATTCCCGGCCAGGACGTCACCCGCCAGTTGCTGAAGACGAAGCATCCGTTCACCGCGATCTTCGCATTCAACGACGTCACTGCGATTGGAGCAATCTCAGCGATTCGCGAGGCAGGATTGCGTGTCCCGAAGGACGTGTCGGTGCTCGGTTTTGATGACATTCTTTCGGCAGCTACGCACCATCCGCCGCTGACAACAGTTCATCAGCCTCTTCGCAGCATGGGACAGGCAGCAGCAACGACTCTGCTCTCGTTAATTCGCGACGATATTCCGCATCCGCGCCCCGAAGCCATCACGGTGTATCCCAAACTGGTGGTTCGCAAATCTACCAGCCACCTCGGGCAGCATTCAGATTCGACTGCAACCGGGGCGGAATCCCACGCCGCCGAAATCCGTCTGGCTGAAGCACTCGGTCAGTAGTACGACTTATTTCTTCTTTGCAACGGTCGCGCGCGTTGCGCCCGTGGAAATGCCACCATCTACGAGCAACGTCTGCCCGGTGATGTATCGGCTAGCCTCTGAGGCAAGAAAAACAACTGCTCCGTCCAGATCGTTCGGCAGCCCGGGCCGCTTCACGGGAATGCGGTCGGTCAGGTACGCCACCCACTCCGGATCTTCGTACAGGACTTTGTTCTGCGCAGTCTTGAACCAGCCGGGAGCCAGGCAATTCACCGTGACGCCATCTTTGCCCCAGTCATCGGCCAGGCTCATCGTGAGCTGGCGGATTCCGCCGCGGCTCGCGCAATATGGGCCCAATCCCGCAAAACCAAAGACGCTCGTAACCGATCCAATGTTGATGATGCGTCCATAGCCGTGCTCGATCATCCCTCGCGCCACGGCCTGCGCTACGAAGAAGCTTCCACGCAGGTTCGTATCGAGCACCAGATTCCAGTCATCCCACGTGACATCGACTGCAGGCTTGCGGACATTGCAGCCCGCGTTGTTGACCAGGATGTGAATCTGACCGAACGCCTCGCGAGCTTCCGTGGCCATTCGCTGAATGCTGTCGTAGTTTTGAACGTCGAGCTCGAGGGAGACGCTGCGGCGGCCAAGGCTCTTCACTTCCTTTTCCATATCGAGCAGTGTTTCGCGATGCCTGCTGGTCAAGACCAGATCAGCGCCCGCCTTTGCCAATGCCCGCGCGAAATACTGCCCAAGCCCGCGGCTCGTGCCGGTGACGATTGCTACCTGGCCGGACAGATCAAAGAGCGTATCGGTTGTGCTCATTTCTCAGGCTTCTTCCCCGGGCGCCAGCACGACCTTCATCAGGTTTGGCTCTTGTGCGTGGAGCCGCTCAAACCACCGCGGCCCTTCTTCGAGGGGAGCTACTGCGGTGATCAGCGGACGAACATGGATTCGTCCGGTTGAGATGAGTTGAATTGCTTCAGGGTATTCCCCCGAGGAAGCCGCGGTGCCCTGCAGACGAATTTGACGGGAAACGACTTTCTGAAGTGGCAGAGGAACTTCTGGCGATATGTTCCCGATCAGCGTGACGGTGCCTCCCTTGCGTACGCTGTCGATAGATTCTTGAACTGTCTTTGCCCGTCCGACCGCGTCGAATACCGAATCCGCGCCTACGCCGTTGGTGCGCTCCAGAATCGCTTGCGCAATCTCGCCGCCGGTGCCGCGAAGTGCTTCGTCGGCACCCAGCAATTCGCCCAATGTCAGACGCGTCTCGTCGATGTCGGCGATGAGCACGCGCCCGACGCCGGCAGCTTTCAGCGCCTGCATGGTGAGCAATCCGATCATTCCTGCGCCAACCACAAGCGCAGTGTCGCCCTTCTTCACGCCGCTGACCTTCACCGCGTGCAGCGCGACAGATGTGGCTTCGAGCATCGCCGCCTCAGGGAAGGACATCTTCCCGGGCAACCTATACAAGATCCTTTCAGGGATAACGATGTACTCGGCGAAGGCTCCGTTCCTGCGATAGTCGCCGCACGAGACTCCGATTACTTGCCGGTTGTCGCAGAGGTTCACTTCCCCCCGGCGACAGTAGATACATTGGCCGCAATAGACGGTCGAATCGAACGTGACGCGATCGCCAGGTTTGTACTCCTTCACGCCCGCGCCAACTGCCTCGACCATCCCTGAGGCCTCATGTCCCATCACCAGCGGAGGAATGCGACGGCCGGAAGAGCCGTCGTATCCGTGAACATCGCTTCCGCAGATGCCACAAGCTGCGACGCGCACCAGCACCTCGCGTTCACCGGGTGTCGGCCTCGGCAGATCGGCTATGGCAAGTTTTCCGTACTCTTCGAGCAAAAGAGATTTCATGGAGTATAAAGGCCCGTCTCTAGAGGTTTTGACTTCCTCACGATTCTAAGGCAATTCCTGAGTTGGTGTGGCCTTTTGGGATTTTGTTGCAGGTCGCCGCTCTCTCGACATCGCGTCGACTTGAGTGGATCGGTTTTGGACACAGTTACTCAGGAATTGCGATAGCGCGGAGCCCGGATCGCCAAAAGCTCGTCGCGACGTAGAACATCCGCGACATTCACAAAACAAGAAGGCCCTCCGCAAGGGAGGGCCCTTCGTGCCGCACAAGGTTCGCCTAGTTCACCGTGACCGAGAATGTTGTCTGCGCCGAGTAGTGAGCAGAATCATTACCCGTGCCAGTCACTGTGAAGGTGTAGGTTCCGGCGGTAGTCGCGCCTTTGGCGACCGTAACGCTCGCCGAACCCGTTGCTGTATTGAAGTTGGTGTCGCCGCTGTAGGTGACTCCCAGCGTCGCAGTGCCGGGGGCGAGCTTCCCGGCTGGAATCGTGATGTTTGCCTTGCCTGTGCCGTCAAGAGTAATTGCGCCCGACGAGTACGTTCCGCTCGACATCGTCACAGTGCCAGTCGGGGTGCCCGAACTTCCGGCAACCGCGATGGTAACTGCAAGGGTATCGGACTCCTTGATGCTTGTGCCCGCGGGAGTCACGGTCACAGTGGGCGTGGTCTTTGTAGTTCCGCCGCCACCACCGCCACCACTGCCCCCGCCGCCGCATCCGACCGCGAAGAAGCTGGCAGCCAGAACGACCAGCATCGTGCAGAAGAGATTGCGCGATCGCTTCGACCAGCCGGGCAGGAAGAACAGCGCAAGGGATGCCAGCGCAGCTCCACCCGCAGCCTTGAACCAACCAGATCGATTCGAAGAAGCCAGCTTCACCGCACTCGCGGGGGCCGCTGACGAGATGACCTGGACGGTTTGCTGCCCGCTAGTTGTACTTGCGCTCAATGTCACAGCCGAGCCCGTCGGAGCGCAGGTTGGTATCTCAATAGCTCCGGCCGGTCCCGTTGCAGAGCAAGTCAAGGTCACCGTGCCAGCGTAGCCGTCGGTACTGCTCACGGTGATATTTGCGGTAGCGGTGCCCCCGGCAGTGATTGAAGGTGGCGTGGCCGCCGAAGCACTTAGCTTGAACGTGGCGGTCGGCGCAGTCCCTACCCACGCGTTCGCCACATTCGCCACATTCATCGACCCGAGGCCCGACGCGAGATCGAAACCCGCAGCCGCATCGAAGCCGCTCAGTACACCGACGTTTGTGCTGGAGACCGTCGTGAGACTGCAGTTCGGCGATCCGCCAGCGCATGGCATGCTGATGGTGCCGGTATCGACGTCATTGAAGTAGCACGAACTAGAGTTCGTGACAGTTTCCGTTTTGCAGCTTCCATAATTCTGTGCAGCTGCAAGCGAATAGAGAACCGAGTTCGGGTTGCCCTGAGCCGATCCGGCTTTCTGATTGATGAGCGCCATGATGCCGGCCATGGCCGGGGAGGCGGCGGAGGTTCCGCCGATTTCACCCGCTGAAGGCTCTGACGCCGAACCTGTCGAAGTCACGCAAGCGCCCCAATCAGAGACGCAGATCAGATACGCGCTGTTCAAAAATCCATTGCCAGCAAAGAAAGAAACATCGGGGACATCGCGCTTCGAGTCGTTGGGGATTCCCGTAATGCCCGTCTGCCAACCTGGCTTCGCGTAGCCCCCACTGCAACTCGATGCATGCGAGCCGTCACTGGTGGTGCAGTTGCTTTTGCCGCCGCCTGCGCCCACTGTATTGACCAGATTGAGAACGCCCTGAGGATTGCTATTGGAAGTGATTACGCCGGTGGCGATTTTGTTGCAGATCGTGCTGGCTGAGTCGCTTGTGCCGTAGAAATTGTTGATGAAATCTACTTCCAACGGATTCGTGCAGGTGTCATTCCAGGGAATCTCAGGGATGTATCCCTTCGCCGTCGAACCGTGTGAGTCGCTGTTTGTATTCCAATACGTCGACGCAGTCGTCCAGTTCAGATCCGTTCCGCCCACCGCAGTGTTGTGGGAAGTGGAAGCGAGACCGCTTACAGCAAGCCCGAATGCAGCTCCATATGGTCCCTGGGAAGCTTGCCCCTGATCACAGGCCGGGGAGCCAGAGTCTCCTGTAGCAACGAACACCGAGATGCCAGCGGATTCGGCTGTCTGCCAGAGGTTGTTGTACGCCGTATTCCCGCTCGTCCCCATGCCGAGTTCACACAGGCCGTAACTTACGTTGAGGATCTTGGCAGTGCTGTGAGTAATGACATAATTTGCGGAGTCGTAGATCGAGTCATTCGAGTTCGTCTGCTGCGTGACGACGAGCTTTACGTCGGCCTTCGGCGCGGTTGCGCCGGCCCACTCCACGTCCAAAGCGTTCTCGATCTGATCGTCGAGCGTGCAGTTGCCCGTGCTTCCAGTGCAGTAGCCAGGGTCAGTCCCGTTCTTGATTAGCGTGAACGAGCCGCCGCTCAGCCCAAACGTGTTGCGGAAACTTGACACGTCCGAGGAGCGCACGTCGCTTCGTCCCGCGATAGCGATCGACTGTCCGGTGCCGTTAATCGGAGTGCTGGCTGTCCATAGCGGAAGGAGGTTATATATTGTGGCGAAGTCGTAGGGTGTAAGGTCTTCCTCAAGGCAGCCGCTGCCGCAGTTGAAGACGATGTCAGGACGAACTCCGGTGTTTGCGGCATTTGCCCTGGGCACGGAACCGGTTGAAACAGCGGGATCCGCAATGCGCTGCCACTTGCCTGCCTCTTTGTTCAGGGCGGCCTTGCCGGCGGTGCGGTGTAGCGGCCGTGGAATGAAGTTGTGCAACGCTTTCGGACCCAGCACCACCGGCTCAAGGGCCATCGGGATCTGCGGGTCGGCCATGTTCGAGAAGTGCGACTCGCCCTTCACTGCCAGATTATGGAGTTCCGTATGGAAGGCCGCTTCTACCTGGCGGGCGCTGCCGCTGAACCGGATTGTCATCCGGTCCTTTGATATCTCATCGACAGAGAGGCCATGGCTCGAGAGCCACGAACTTACAGTAGCGATGTCGGCCTGCGCCGGGCCAAACTTCTCGCCAACCTGGTCGGGTGTAAGCCAGTGATGGAAATTCGGGGAGTTCGGCTCATACTGGCTTTCGACGAAAGCATCAAATGCCGCCTGCACTTCGGGGCTGCGGCGCAGCACAAGGACCATGCCCGTCATCGGCATGGTGGCACTCACCCGGCCAATGTCGTTTTGCGCATTGGCCGCCGGAGGCGTATTGCCCCTCAGCACTGTCAACTGGTTGTCGTCCACTTTTTCGCGAATGAGGGCCTTCGAAATGGGGTGCTGGGCGAGCGCTGAGCCAGCCAGAGATGTCAAGGCAAAGAGGCCAAGGAAGAGGTTATGCAGGGGGCGCATCTACCTTACCGGGAACCTTTCTCGGGGAGGTCCCCGAAGAGACGAATCGTTGATGTTAACCGGGAGCAGCCTGCTGCCGCTCTTCTACCAATTGATTTGGCTGGAATTGTACCGTTTGTTACGGATACCGCAATATCACCAATTGGCATGATGGACAGATACTTGTGTTGACTGAAAATGGTCGCCTAAGTGATTTTGCAACAAGAGACAGCTGTTCCACTCGCGTGCTTTGACGGTTCCTATTGCCTGAGGCTCAACCAGAGTTCCTTTCGGAATAGACGCATAGTTCAGAGTCAGGTTGTGTCATTCCTTCGTCATTTCTTGCGGGCAGTGCGGCTGTTTCCTCTTCCTGGGGCAGTGTTCCCGACTTGGCGTTGTAGAATCAGTGGGCTTCCGGAATACGCTTTCCCAGGCATCTCAAAAGCCTGTGAAGCGAGTTGCCGAGATTGAACTCAATGGATGGATCGCCCATGAAGCTTTCTCTTCGCGCTTATGTTCTTTCCGTCGTCCTCCCCGCTGCTGTGGCAAGCTGTGGAGTGATGAACAGCCAAGCTCAGACCGCTACCGAAATTGGTGGACAAAAGATCGTTACGATCATGCGCACAGCCACCAGCAAGACCAAGCCGGAGTTCACCAGCGTCACTGTGCTGCCCGGTCGGGGCATGGAACTTCTTCAGATCACTGCCAACTTCCCGGGCAAAGGCAATGTTGACGTGCTCGCCTCGCCCAGCGTCGAGGAAGCCAAGAAGATGCTCGATGAGCAGGACACGCCCAACGGTGACCTCGCTTATCGGCTAGGCTCGGTATTCCTCTTTCCCTACCCCAACCGCATTCGCGGCACTCTGTCGTCTGATGGCAAGACTCTGACCACCTCGTGGCAGGGCAAGACCATCACGCTGCCCGCCAACAACATCGGCAAGGAAGCAGGCGCAGAGCGACACGCCATGCACGGTCTCATCCTGAAATCGAAGACCGATGACGTAAAACAGAAGACCATCCCCGGCGGTAAAGAGATCTCAGGCACCATTCATGCCGGCGACTTCGGCGGCCACTGGTTTTCCAAGTCCGACCTCGTGATCACCATCAGCCTCACCGCCGACGCGGTCGACGCCACCGTTGTCGCGAAGAACGTCGGTAAGGATCCCGAGCCCGTCTCGATCGGCTGGCATCCTTATTTCAACTTCCCCTCTGGCGACCGGACCCAGGCACGGCTTCAAATTCCGGCAGATATGGTGGCGAAGGTCGACAACTACGACAATGTCTTCCCCACCGGCGAACTCGTTCCGGTTTCCGGCCAGTACGATCTCCGGAAAGGTATGCCGCTCTACAAGAACTTCTACGACGACAACTGGAGCAAGCTGAACTGGAAAGATGGCGTCGCCGAGGTCAACATTCTTGATGAGGCCGCGAAGTATGGTGTTCGCATCCAGGGCCTCTCGCCTGAAATCAAAACCATCCAGGCCTACGCACCCCCGGCAAAGAACTTCGTTGCCGTCGAGCACCAGTTCAACTTCGCCGATCCATTCGGCAAAGAGTGGAACGGCATGGACACCGGTATGGTCACGCTCAAGCCCGGCGCCAGCACCAAGTGGCACGTTCGCCTGAAGCTGTTCGTCCCATAATTCTTGTGGTTAGCTTGAGGAAATGTGCCCTTCCAAGCTTTGATTGGGCTGGAATTGCAGATTGAATACGATGGCCCGGATCATCTCGATCCGGGCCATCGCTTTTGCGGCACCTCGCTCGCGCGAGAATCTGAAAAATTGGTTCTTACGGCCTCGCCTCATACACCAGGTTGAACGGCGTCTGCGCTGCCCTTCGGAATCGCTTGAACCCGGCCGTCTTCACTACATCCTTAATGCGCTCTTCCCCTGCCTGTGCTCCCAGCGCGGCTCCAACCTCCTGTGCCAGCGACGCCGGCGTGCAGAGCATCGTTGAGGCCGAATAGAAAATTCGTCCCACCGGATTATGGTTTTGCTCCGGCATATCGCCTGCAAACGGCTCCACGATCATCCAGGTGCCATCGGGCCCCAGCGTCGAAAGCACATGCTTCGCTGCCCCAATCGGATCGCCCATGTCGTGCAGGCAATCGAAGAAGGTGACCAAGTCGTAGCCGCCGTTTGCCGGATAGCTCTTGGCGCTTGCAACCTCAAAGCTGATCTGGTCAAGCAGTCCATCCCGTCCCGCTACGTGCCGCGCGTATTCAATCGATCCGCTGTGGTAGTCAAACCCTGCGATTCGCGATTTGGGAAATGCCTTCGCCATCAGAATTGTGGAAGAGCCGTGCCCACAGCCCACATCCGCCACTGATGCGCCCTTTGCCAGCTTGTCCGTGACACCATCCAGCGCCGGCAGCCACGAGCTCAGCAGGTTCTGCTCATAGTTGGGACGGAAGAATCGCTCCGTGCCGAAGAAAAGATTGGCATCATGCTCATGCCAGCCCACGCCGTCCCCAGTGCGGAATGCCTGGGTGATCTTCGGCTCATCCTTGAAACACGCGGAGACGATGTGAAAGGCGCCCGGCAGATCGATCGCCGTCAGCGCCATCGCCTGCTCTGGTGGAAGTTCATACGTCTTCGTCGCAGCGTTGTAGGTGATGTATCCGCTTGCGGCATTCGCATTCAGCCACTCGCGCACGTAGCGCTCCGTGGTCTTTGTTTTGGCTGCCAGTTCGGCTGATGTCATCGGACCGGCACCGGCCATCGCCTTGAATAAGCCGAGTTTGTCTCCAATTACGATCAACGCCGCATGAAGCGCAGCGCCAAGATCGGTTACGGCCTTCCCCATGAAGGCATCCAGTTTTGCAGGATCGAACGCAGGAGCAGTGGCGGTTGCCATACAGACCTCCTTGATGGCAGGGCCCGAGAAGAGCCGCATCCTACGCCGCGAAAATCGCGAGTGTCAAGAAAAGGAAGATGAGCCGCCGAGTCATCTTTTGGCGGGAGCCTGCCTGCGATCGGTTGCTTGGCGCCTTTTTACTAGGCAGCTAAGGCTTTGGCTCCTCCCAACTCCCACTTTCGGCGGAGCGGAAGATGGCCTCAATGACAGCCATGTTGGCGATGGCTTCTTCGAGCGGGACAGGGACCTCCGTATCGTCAAGGACCGCTCGGCTGAAGGCGTCGCCTTGCATGGTGTACTGGTCGGCGGTTGGGAAGGCTTCAGTCTTGATGCCGCTACCGAAGAGTTCGCCGGTCTCGTCCACGAAGATGCGGGTGGGGCGGTCTTTGGGTGCGTTAAAGGGAATTTCGATCTCGATGCGGCCTTTGGTCCCGAAGAACTGAACGCGCTGGTAGGGCACGAGCTGGGTGCTGCAGGTGAAAGCCGCCTGGCCGCCATCGAAGTCAAGCAGAGCTGAGGTGAGGCGGTCGGTCTTGAATTCGGGGTCGCGATCGACGAGGCCGATGACGCGGTTCGGTTCCTGGCCGAAGCCGTAACGCGCGGCCTGAATGCAGTAGCAGCCGATGTCGAGGAGGGCGCCCCCACCGCATTCGACCTGGTTGCGGATGTTCCTGGGGTCGTTGTTGAAGTAGCTGAAAAACCCGGCGACCGATCTTAGCTGGCCGATGCGGCCGGAACGGAGAAGCTCGTGCACGTGAAGCCACTGGGTGAAGCTGCGAATCATGAAGGCTTCGCCGATTTTGACGCCGGTGCGCTTGCGGATATCAAGCAGAGTCTTCGCTTCGGCGACGCTCATGCTGATGGGCTTCTCGCAGAGAACGTGCTTACCGGCTTCGGCGGCCTTCGCTGTCCAGGGGACGTGGTACTGGTTCGGCAACGGATTGTAGATCGCGTCGACGTCGGGGTCGGCAAGGAGTTCTTCGTAGGAGCCGTATGCCTTCGGAATGTTGAGTTCGGCCGCGGCTTCCCTGGCTTTGCTCAGATCGCGCGAGGCGATGGCTGTGACCGTGGTGTAGCGGCCCTGCTGCATGGCGGGCAGGACCTTCTTCAGGCCGATGTTGGCGGTGCTCAGGACTCCCCAGCGAAGCTTTTCAGACATGCAGAGAATTCTAGACCGAACAGCTTTCAGGCATCAGCTACCGGCGGCAACTTGTTCCGGCTGGAGGAGTGCGGGTTCCGTTTTGATTCGCGGTGAGCCCAATGAGGAACAGTTGCGGTGCCTCAAACTCATCGGGCGACTAGAATCGGTTTTTCTTGAGCTTCCCCATGTTGAACTCGATCCTTCGGTCTTTAGCTGCGCCTCTCGTCGTTCTCGGTCTCACGGGACACCCGGCCATGCCCCTTGAACCTGCGGCCAGCGACAAGAAGCACGACGTGCATGGCATGGACATGAAGTGCATGGCCGATATGAACGGCGTACCCATGAGCGCGATGGGCCCGAGCATGGCTGCTATGGAATGCCACATGTACGTCACAGCGCTGCGGCCCGCGCAGCCCGGCGATGAAGAGAAAGCCAAAGCCGTCGTTGCCGCAGTTAAGGCCACGATGGAGAAGTACAAGGACTACAAGAAGGCGATCGCCGACGGATATATCCAGGCCAATCCCAAAGTGAAGCAGCCGCAATATCACTTCAACAACGCGGCATACGGGCGAGAAGCCAACAGCCACTTCGATCCGTCGAAGCCAACATCGCTTCTCTATATTGAGACGCCGACGCAGAGTTTCAAGCTTGAGGGCGTGATGTTTACAGCCGCTCCAAATGCGACGGAAGACGAGCTGAACGAGCGAATTCCGCTAAGCGTGGCGCACTGGCACAAACACATCAATTTCTGCGGAGCTCCGGCAGACAAGACGGCGGAGTATCACGGCGACCATCCCAAGTTCGGAATGTTCGGTTCGATCCACACGAAGGAGGCCTGCGATGCGGCGCGCGGAACCTTTTTCCCCACGATGTTCACGTGGATGATTCACGTGTTTCCGCTAGAGGACGATGCGAAAGAGGTCTTCTCGCTGAATGACGATGTGCCGCACGCGCGGTGAGATCGAGTGGTCAGGGATCAGACAGGGGTCACCGGATCAACTTGACGAGCTAGTCTGCTCGATTGTCTTTTTCATCGGGGCGGATCAATTACGTTCCGGTCGACAGAGTCCCTGCTTCTCGTAGAGATTCCGACCAGCTATACGGTGTCGTCGTCCATCAAAAAGGGAAGGTTGGTGATGACCTTCTTGATGGTGGTGCGGTCGCCGGGGACCTGTTCGTAGCGGAAGGCGAGGAGTCCGTTCTCAGTGTTGTGGGCGAGAACGATGGGGTAGTCCTTCTCATCGCCGTTGGGCATGTAGAGTTTTATGCTCTTCAAGGTTGGTGGTCTCCGGACGGGGTTTGGTTAGGTCAGGGGTATTTTAGCTGGTTGCCAGGGGTCAGGGGTCAGGGATCAGGGATCAGGGATCGCAACGACGAGGGAATGTCTAAATCACTTCTTCTCAATTCTTCACCATCATCCTGAGAATCGCGCGCTCATAGACGTGCCGGGCACTCTAATAGTCCGGTACTTCCGCCTGCGCATCTTCTCTGAGAGGTCCAAGCTATTCTCTAGCAGGCTCCTGGACCCGTTTCATGTCGTCTTCTGCGGTCGTTCCCTGAGAGAGAAATATCCTGTAGGCGATCTCTGTCAAGACTGCGATCACAATCGCTTGCAAAATGGGCAAGTATCGAACGGCATGAATTCCCGCCATTAAAACGCTTTGGCCGGGTTCTCGCGCTCGAACGTCCAGGTATGAACCGAAGACGGACCAAATTGCGAGAACCCACATAACCCGAGCATGCCATTTACGTGACAGGAAAACTGTCAGAAACAACGGAAACAACAACAGCGATGGCCAAGAAAGCAAAAAAGCGTCGCGATCTAAAAGCTTTACACCGGCGAAGAAGAGATGAATTCCTGCAGCGACTAGCGATGATTCAGCGCTAAGCAATCCCGCAAAGATCAGCAACGTCCAATCAGCAAGAACTCGTCCCTGGCCCAAGTTGCTCTCCTTGCGCATCAGTATAAGGTCTTACGGAATACGCCAAATCCTGTTATGAAAGTCCTGATGGCAAGCCCCTCGGGGGAGTTTACGGAACGGTGTTCGATGACACGGTAAACGACGGCGGTAGAGGGTGGCTGCGTTGGTTTTTAAAGGGAAGGGAGCGCAAAGAGAGCGCGAATCCAGCTAAACCATTGATTCGATGGTGGGCGCTGTAGGATTCGAACCTACGACTTCCACCGTGTGAAGGTGACACTCTACCGCTGAGTTAAGCGCCCGGTGGGAGAGGCCAGAGGGGCCTCCCATGGGGTAGAGTAACACCAGCGACGGTCCGCGGCCAAACCTGAGTTGTGTCCGCCCGAAAGACCATCTAAGTCACTGATGCGCTGGCGAGTACGGTCAATCCGAGAGATGTGCGAGTCTGCTCCCGGGGGGATGGGGAGGGGGGTGTTTTGGCGTCTGTCTGGCGGCTCGGAACTTCCCTCAGGGGCTAAAGCCCCGATCGGCTTTGAGGGTCTTACGGCGTGGCTGAAGCCACGCCCCTTCCTTTCATGGGCTAAAGCCCACATCGACTTTACTCGCGATGCGGCACGGCTAAAGCCGTGCCCCTTCAAAGACACGGGCGTGTGGGCGGGGGCTGAAGCCTGGACTTTTTTTGAGCGGCTTTTCGGCACGATTGAAGCTATGCCTTGTTGCCTGTCTGGGCCATTCCCAAGCTCGAGCGGAATCGGCCTGATTATGGCGGGGGCTGAAGCCCATCCTGGCCGCTCGCTCAGTTTTGGCCTGGCTGGAGCCGGGGCCTGGTTCCAAAGCCTGGCTCGGCGGGCGGATGATCCTAAGTTCAGCCGGGAGAAGGGTTCCGGGGCCGGGGCGTCGCAGGCCAAACGACCGGGGTCGAACGGAGGCTCTGAACCGGAAGTGGATAGGGATCCTGGTCTGGATTCGGACCCGGAAAATGAAGGGTTTGCGCAACATTCGGCTGAGGATGGGGTCGAAGAGGATATGGCAACCCTGGTACTGGACAAGTCGGGACTGGGGCCGGGACTGAATCCGGCAAAAGGACAAGGAGCTGTCCTCAACCAGCCGGATGCTCCGCGAGTGAATTATGCGGAGGACGAGAGCAGCGATGCGGCGGTAATGCTGCGCGTGGCGGCGGGCGACGAGGCAGGGTTCAACTACCTCGTGGGCAAGTATCACCGCGCGATGATCAGCTTTCTGTTTCGCATGGTGCACAACCAGGCGGTTGCCGAGGAATTAGCGCAGGAAGTTTTTCTGCGGGTGTATCGTTCGCGTGAAAGCTACCGGGCGGAAGCGAAGTTTACGACGTGGCTTTATCGCATCGCAACGAATCTTGCGGTGAATCACGCGAGGGATACAAAGCACGAGAGATCGGCGCAGAATGTATATCTGGACGCGCCGGACGAGGAGTCGGGGACGACGCCGGACGTGGCGGATGATACTCCGACGGTGGAACAGACTTTGTTGCGCGATGAGCGCATGGCTGCGATCCGGGCGCACGTGATGGAATTGCCGGAGAGACAGCGGATGGCAGTGCTGATGCACAAGTATCAAGGAATGGACTACAAGCAGATTGGCGAAGTGTTGAAGCTGAGCGAGAGCGCGACGAAGTCGCTGTTGTTCAGGGCCTATCAGACTTTGCGAGAGAAGCTGAAGGATTTCGTTTAAGCCGGAAGTTTGTAGTTGGGGTGGAAGTGAAAGCCGGATCATACTGGCAATGAAGTGGGGTGGTTAGTTATGAAAACGATGAACAAATGCGCGGTGATGGACGAGACGAAGCTGGCCGATATGCTGCTCGACGAGTCTACGGCCGATGCCAAGGTTAAGACTCATGTTGCGGAGTGTGCGTCGTGCCGCGAGGAGCTGGAAGAGTTGCGCGCGACGATGGGCCTGATGGATGCATGGAAGGCTCCGGAGCCCAGCCCCTACTTCATGACGAGGTTGAATGCACGGATGCGCGAGGAACGCGAGGCTCCAAGGCTGAGCTGGTTCCAGCGCATTCGTGACCGGTTTACATATGGTCCGCAGATGCATGCGGGGCCGCTGGCGGCGACGGCGCTGACAGTGATGTTGCTGATCGGGGGCGGCGCGTACCTGGGTGTTACGAATGTTGAACAGCCGGTGCCGCAGGTGGGTCCGGTAGCTGGCGTGGTGCACGATCTGCAGACGCTGGACAGCAACAAGCAGGTACTGGATCAGCTGGAAGCGATCTCAGACAATCCGGATGATGCGATCAGTGATGATCCGAACTCGGATGATCCGACAGCGCAATAGTCGAACGAAGTGGGACAGGGAAAGAGAACGAGGCGGGGGCCGAAGATGAATGGGGCTAAGCACAGAGGCGAGAGGGCGACGCGCCGCGCGGTTGTAGCCGCAATGGCTGCAATCGTTCTGTGTCTGCCCATGTCTTTGATGTCCCAGCGGCGGGAACGTTCTCGTCCGGCGCAGGCTCCGCATTATTCTGCGCCGCGTCAGCAGACGCATCCAGAGTCACCGCGGCAGAACGAACGACAATCAGCGCCACGCTATCAGACGCCGCAATACCAGGGGCGGCAGGGTACGCCGTATCAGTCTCCTTATCCGGGAAGGCCGGCACCGCAGTATCAGCAGCGGACGCAGCCGTATCCGCAGCAGCTTCAGAATCGGGGTTCGCAGCCGCAATATCCGGCGCGTACGCAGCAATATCCAGAGCGGGGTTCACAGCAACCTTATCAGCAGCAGTATCGACCTCCGGCGAATCAACCTCCATCGAATAACCGGCCGCAGTTTCAGAGGCCGCCTCAGAATCCGTATGCGCCTCCACAGACCGGCGCGCGCGGGCCAGCGGCGACTCCGCAGTCGAATGAGCCGGCGTACGGACGGCAGGGATTTTCGGGCACCACGCAACAGCTGTATGCGCCTCCGGGGCACCTGGGTTCGTGGTTGAACAATCACAAGACCACGCCAGTGCCTCAGCAACAGCAGTTGCTGAAGAATGACCCGAGCTTCCGCAGGTTGCCGCAGGGCGAGCAGCAGAGGGTGATCAATCAGTTGAACCAGGTGAACAGCCTGCCGGATGCGCAGCGCCAACGGCGTCTGGCACGCGCAGAGAACCTGGAGCGGTTATCGCCGGAAGAGAGGTCGCGGGTGGCGCAGTCTTCGCGTCAATGGAGATCGATGCCGGCGGATCGGCAGGCGATGATGCGGAACGCATTTCGTGACCTGAAATCTGTGCCTCCGGATCAGCGTGGAATTGTGCTGAACTCGAGCCGGTATCAGGGACAGTTCAGCCAGGAGGAACGCGGAGTGCTTTCGGACATGTTGCGGGTGGAGCCGTATGCGCCGCAGTAAAGGCAGGGATCAGGGGTCAGGGGTCAGGGGTCAGGGAACAGAAGAGCACTTGACAGAACCGAAGAGGGATAAAGCCCGCCGAGCAAATCGGCGGGTTTTCTCTTTAGTGAATGCGCTGGCGCTCTTTTACTTTGGTGGCGGGAGAGCCGCCATAGACGCTCCATGGCTCGAGGTCGCGGGTGGCGACTGACGCGAGGCCGAGGACTGCGCCTTCTCCTACCTGGACTCCGGGAGCGACACAGGCGCGGGCGCAGATCCATGCGTATGGGCCGATTTGCATTGCATAGGCAAGCAGCGGGAAGGCAGGATCGTCGAAGTCGTGGGTCGCCCCGCACAGGTAGGCATTCTGCGACAGGATGGCATGTGAACCGAGGCGGATGGGCGCGGGATTGTAGATTTCAGCGCCGTCGCCTGCGGTGACCTGGTCTTCACAGGTGAGGTTCCAGGGAGCCCAGACACGCGAACTCGGATAGAAATGGCAGTTCGGTCCCATCCTGGCGCCGAAGAGGCGGAGCAGCATCGCGCGCCACGCGTGAAAAGGGCGCGGCGAGAGACGATAGAAAATGGCCCAGCAGATGTTCCAGAGGAGACGCCCTACGCGGTTACCGAGAGTAAACGCGGGGCGCAGGTACGGATCTTCGGCGGATGCGGCGGAGATGTGGTCCGCCGCGTTGTAATGGATCTCGCGGGGCATCTGAGGTTGAGTTTATCAGCGGGTTGGCTGTCGTATCATTGCGAGAATCCGCAGCCCTAGAGGTCTCAAACGTGATGAGTCCACTCTCGTCTCAAGCATCTTCGCAGCGGCAACTGGGCCGCAGCATCCTGGCTGTGATCGCAGGGATGGCTGCCGGCATCGCCATCACGCTGGTCACCGACATTGTTTTGCGTAAGGCAGGAGTGCTGCCGCCGTTGAACGAACGCGCGTCGGACGGTGTGCTGGCCTTGGCGACTGCGTATCGCGTGGCGTACGGAGTTGCGGCCAGCTATCTGACGGCGTATCTCGCGCCATACCGCCCGATTGCGCATGCGATGGTTGGTGGTGCGTTTGGATTTGCGGCGAGCCTGGCAGGAGCGATTGCAACGTGGAATGCAGGCCCTGCATACGGCCCGCATTGGTACCCCATAGCGCTGATCGTTTTTGCGCTGCCGCAGTCATGGCTGGGCGGATGGTTGCGGGCGCGGCAGCCTGTAGATTGATCGCGCGAAGGAGTCAACTATGGGTGCTCGTTTCTACCTCAGTTGAAGCCGAGGACTGGGTGAGGCGCGTAGGACTCCTCAAGAGCTGAGATTTCGTCGGGTGTGAGTTTGAGAGATACAGCAGCGGCGGCGTCGTCGAGATGATGCGGTTTGGTGGCGCCGACAATGGGAGCGGTGACTTCAGGTTTGTGGAGCAACCATGCGAGGGCTACCTGGGCCTGAGGTACTCCGCGCTTCTCTGCGATCCCGGTCAGGCGCTCGACTACCCGCTTGTCGTCGTCTTCGGTGCGGGAGTACATGGTGTTGCCGAAGCGGTCGGTTTCCGAGCGTTTGGTTTGTTCAGACTGCCAGGGGCGCGTCAAGCGGCCGCGCGCGAGCGGGCTCCATGGGATGACGGCGATTCCCTGGTCCTTGCACAAAGGCAGCATTTCCCGCTCTTCTTCGCGGTAGATCAGGTTGAGATGGTTCTGCATGGAGACGAAGCGCGTCCAGCCGCGGAGATCGGCGAGGAAGAGAGATTTTGCAAATTGCCAGGAGTACATCGAGGATGCGCCAATGTAGCGGACCTTTCCGGCTTTGACGGCATCGTGGAGAGCTTCGAGTGTTTCCTCGATTGGAGTGTCGTAGTCCCAGCGGTGGATCTGGTAGAGGTCGATGTAGTCGGTCTGGAGGCGCTGCAGGCTCTGGTCAAGTTCGAAGAGGATGGCTTTGCGGGAAAGGCCATTGCCGTTCGGCTCTTCGCGCATGACGCCATGAACCTTGGTGGCGATGACCATGGCTTCGCGGCGAGTGTTGGCCTTCAGGAATTTTCCGACCACGCGCTCACTGTCGCCGCTGGAGTAGACGTTGGCGGTGTCCCAGAAGTTGATGCCGAGATCGAGCGCCTGGCGGAGAAAGGGCTGGCTCTCATGCTCGCTGAGCGCCCAGAGGTGTCGTCCGGCTTTGGGCTCGTCGGGGGCGGGTGGGCGGCCATAGGTCATGCAGCCAAGACAAATGCGGGAGACTTTGAGGCCGGTGCGGCCGAGATTGACGTATTCCATGAGTGCTCCTCGAAAAATGGAGACGAAGTTACTGTGATGTTTTCAAAGTGACGAAGTTGAAAGCAATTTCTGGTAGATGTCGAGGGTCTTTCGGTCGAAGCAGACGAACTTGACGACTTCTACTCCGCTCGCATCCACATACTGGCGGACGGTGTCGACGGCTATGCGAGCTGCGCGCTGAGGCGGGAAGTAGTAGGCCCCGGTGCTGATTGCGGGAAACGCAATGGAACGGGCTTGATGTTGCTGAGCGAGTTCGAGACAACGGCTATAGCAATTCGCAAGGAGCTTGTCTTCGTCGCGCTCACCTCCATGCCATACAGGCCCGACGGCATGGAAGACCCATTTGGCCGGAAGATGGAAGCCGGGAGTTGCTTTTGCATCTCCAGTCGAGCAGCCGTGGAGTGCACGACAGGCGGCGAGGAGTTCCGGACCGGCAGCACGATGGATAGCTCCGTCAACGCCTCCGCCGCCGAGCAGCGAGGAGTTGGCCGCGTTCACAATGGCGTCAACTTGCTGTGTTGTGATGTCGGCTTGGAGGGCGATGAGTTCGGCCATTGAGGAATCTCCGGTTTGACGATACAACAGCCTGAGCGGGTGGCTTCTTCCTCCGGAATTGACCGAAGAGAATTCACGAGGAAAACAAGCGAGGTTCTGTTTCGGAATGCTCACGGCAGCGTCCAGCGCGAATCCAAGTGAGGGGCTGCCCTCAGCGGGTGGTACTTTCGCTCCGGCGCAAGTTCAGGCGGCGGCAGCGTGCACTTTGAAATGAGCTAACCTGAAGGTTGGAGCTGAAGGCGCTGCGCGCTTCGAGCTCGAATGACTCCTTGACCCGTTACATGCAAATCCCGGCCGGCCAACCACTTGGGCGTGTAGTCCCCGCCAGGGATGGCCTCCGCAATACTCTGCTTCGCAGAGGAGCTCTCATTCTTGTGCCTACGTTGGCCATGCTTGCCGGGTGCGGCGCCAGGCCGGTGACTGCCCGGAGCACGAATCCGACAGTTTCGATCAGTCCCGGATCGAGCGTAATCGACACAAATTGCACCGGTTGTAACAGTTTGAGTGCGCATGGGAACCCCGTACACAGGTTTTCGGCAAAGGTGCTAACCGGGGACCCTGTTGGAGTGACCTGGTCGGTGAGTGGCGGCGATCCCGCAGCCGGGGCGGGCAGCATTTCGGCCACCGGCCAATACACGCCTCCGAATTACTTGAGCCGGGACCGGGCGGAAGTAGTGGTGACGGCGTCGCTGAAGTCAGATCCGAACGTTCGCGCCGAGTCTGTTCTGACATTGGCTCCGGGATTTCTTCAGCCGCTTACGCCGGAGAACTCGGCCCTGGGCCCGGGAGGGGCCGTGACGATCACCGGGTATCTGGCGCAGGCTGGAGGCGCGAATGAGATTCATTTCGCGCTCTCGAATACTCCTTCAGGAGACAGCGGCGGAGAAGGCTCGCTGGGCCCGGTAAGTTGCCAGAAGACACATCGAGCTTTCACTTCCTGTTCCGTCACATATACCGCTCCGGCGACTGTTGCCGCTACTGGGGTGACGTATGTGGTGGCATCGGCTCCGGGTTCCAGTGCCCGGACGGAATCGGCGATTCTCTTGAATGCGCCGGGAGTGGGAAGCAATCCCGCAACGCATCAGAGTGCGCTGGTGTTTCCAATAGCGCTGGGGAGTTCGGGTGGGAACAACAACGATTTCGACGAGAAAGGCAACACAATCGTCGACTGCTGCAGCGGGACTCTGGGATCGCTGTTGAAAGATGACAGCGGGCGTGAGTACCTGCTGAGCAACAACCACGTTCTGGCGCGCAGCGATCAGGCTGCAATTGGCGACACGGTTGTGCAGCCGGGGCTGATTGACAACAATTGCACGCCGAATGGGGATGGACCGGGGACTGTGCCGGTGGGCGCGCTGACGGCATGGCTGCCGCTCCACTTGCAGGAGACCAATGCGGATGCGGCGATCGCGCAGGTGGCTTCTCACACAGTGGACGCCTCGGGCAGCATCTTAGAACTTGGATCGCGGCTTGCGGATGGTTCCCTATCTTCAGCTCCGCCGGGGATTTCATCGACCGGCGGCAAGGGAGAAAGCGCAACCTTGCAGTTGCGGGTGGCAAAGAGCGGGCGCACAACGGGCCTGACATGCGGAAAGGTTTCGGCTCTCGATCTTGACGTGGCGGTGGACTACTATCGCGACTGCGCGGAGACAAAGCCCTACCTTACGAAGACATTCCGAGGACAGCTAGCTGTGAGCGGAGATCGCTTCAGCGATGCCGGTGACTCAGGCGCGCTAATGGTGGATTCCGCGAATGCCGAGCCGGTTGGCTTGTTCTTCGCGGGCGGGATCGACGGCAACGGTGTCAGCCATGCGATTGCGAATCCTGTGTCGGACATACTGAACGAGCTTTCAGATCAGATGCCAGGCGGCCCGGATCTCTCGTTTGTGGGCGCCGCAGATCATGAAGTAAGCTGCCTCAGCTACGGCGACAGCACATCCAGTGCGGTGCTGGCGAGACGTTTGAGCGATGCGGAGCTTACCCGGCAACAGCAGGCATTGGGAGCCGCGCGGGTATTGGTGAACCCGTCTGCCGGGATCCTGGGCATTACCGCAGGGAAAAGTACAGATCAGCCGGGGGGCGGCGCAGTAGTTGTGTATATCGACCCCGCGATTTCGCCTATTGTTCCCGAGACGATCGGGGGAATGCGAACGGTCGTGGTGCCGTCGAATGCGCGCGCTGTTGCGTTGGGCTCAGCGCCCTTGGTGCCAACGGCTGCGTCGAACTCTCCCCTGCCTGCATCGACGGTTGCGAAGGCGATAGCCACAAAGCGAAGATTGACGCGATCGATCATGCAGCAGAACTCAGCGTTCTTTGGAATCGGCGTCGGGCAGAGCATGGATGATCCCCGCCAGGCCGCGCTTGTGGTGTATGTCGACCGCAACCGCATGCCGGAGACGCTTCCGCCCACTATCGGCGGAATGCGGGCACGTTACGTAACTATGAACCGGCTGCACGTGACCCGTTCGTATGCTGCCGCGTTTCCTGAAGCACACCATTGCGTTCCGCATGTGACGAGCATGGGGACCGAGACGGATAAGCTCTGGAATCCGCACAGGATTGGGTTGCCCTGACGGCGCAATCAGACGCGACGCCGATGCAGCCAGAAGGCGATCATTCCGCAGAACAAAGCAAATGGAACGAAGGCGCCGGGAGCGTCATGCATGAGGGACACCGAGATAACGGTCGCGCCCAGCGTGACAATCATGATCATCGCCAAGCCGATCTCGACAGTGCCTGAGACGAGCACCATGAATGCGCCAACGGTTTCAAGTGCACCTGTGAGATAGCGTAGCCACTGGCCCAGGCCTACCTGTTCGAAGAACACAACCCATGTGGCCTTGGCATCGTTCTTGAACTTCGAGGTGCCAAAATACAGGAAGATCAAGCAGATGATGGCTCGGATCGTCCAATCGGGAATGGAATTCCGAAACCGGAGTTCGCTGGCTGCGCCCTCCTGGGGTTGGGGATCGGGTTGAGGCAATTCCTGAGTTGAGTCAGTCATTCTGCTTCCAACAAGATACCGCTGAAGATGCTGCAAAGAAAGGGCGCCGAAGCGCCCTTTCAATCGATTGATGTTGACTTCGGAGCTTACTGTTGAATTCTTCCGAGGTCATAGACCACACCAAGAGTGAACCCATTGGGGGTGAGGTCATGCGGGCCGAATATTTTGTGCCAGAACTGGTACTCATATTCTCCGCGTGCAGAGAGACGGCCGACCAGCCTGACATCGGCTCCGCCGGCAGGAGCAAATACATTGCGGGTGTCCTGCTGATAGCAGCAAGCTCCAGGAAAGTCGATGTTACCGATTCCCAGAAGATACTTGACGTAGGGACGAACCCTGCTTTCGCGACGCCACTGGTACATGGGGCCGGCCAGACCTGTCGTCATGCGATGTCCTGAAAGGTAGTCCGGAGTTGCGTAATTGACGTCGCGTCCCTCGAATTCGAGGCCAAGACCGCTGAGCTTTGAAGGCATATGGGGTAGACGCCAGTCCACCCACAAAGTCAGGCCGACTTGGCGTGGGTCCCGGCCTCCCCAATCGTCAGAGAAATCTGCTACGCCAAAGCCGATGGTGAGTGGTAGTTTTCCTTCGCGGGCCGAATATGCAACTTGAGCCTCAATGCGTGAGGCTGCCCCGATAAGAACTAAGAGCAATAACGGCACAGATAACGACTTCCATCGCATGATGCAATCCTCCTGGGGATACCACTCGCCAACGCAGGGAGCGGCTCTCTTCCAAATCAAAATGAATGTGTATGGGGCAAAGTGCAACAAGCGCACGAATGGGTACAAAGTCAAAGGGGACTAATAGAGCTGATCTCGTGCCTCGTTCTCAAGTGCAGCTAAGAACGAGCGTAGCATCTCTGCTCGCGATTGAGCCATGACCTTAGTTTGGGCCAGGCGAGTTTGGTTGGCCAATTGGTTAACGGCATGAGTTAGTACGGGCAGGATGGATGTAAATGTCGGATAGCGGGTGTCGCGACCGACTTTCACCGCGGCACGCAGCAGTCCAATTGCGCCAAGTTGCTCAAGGATGTCAGCATCGCGCAACAATGTAGCTTCCACTGTGGTTGGGTCGTCCTTTGGCTGGTGGTGCAGGATCGCTTCGGAAACGGCATCCAGTTTCGCAGGAGGAAATCCAAAGTCTGAGAGGAGTTCTCTGCTGCGCTGGATGGTGTATGGGACGTGATCCCAGCGGGAAAGTTGCTTGGGATCTTGCGGGCGATGGCCGAGAAATACACCAAGGTCATGCATCCATGCCGCCGCAAACAGGACATCATCGTCGTAGTCCATGCCTCTGCCGATTTCCGTGGCCAGTGCATATAGCCTCGGCTGGTGGCCGAATTTGTCGACTGGGCGGGCTTCGGTGCGTATGTACTCGATGACGGACGAACGCCAGTCGCGGGTCATGACTACTTTCCGGGTGTACGAGCTGTAATGCGAATCAGGTCAAGATCTCCAAGGTCCTGTATCGCGAAGATGGGCGAAGACGCCGGGATTGCAACAATGCCGCGTTCAGGAAGGTCGACAGATTCGAAGCTTGGGCTGGTGAGACGAGCGCCGCCTTTAGCGGCGAAGAGATAGGAGAGCGCCGGGGAGACTTGCCCGGGAGAGTGAAGCGTGGTGCTGGAGCGGCTTACGTCTACGGGGATCTTCTCGACCGCGAAGTATGTGCTTTCGATAAGGACGGTGCGATCTGGGAGAACTTTGGGAGGAATGATTCCAGCGTTTGTCGTGAGTCGAGTTGCTTCGATGGATTTGTCGACATGGAGAGGGCGCGGACGACCGTAATCGTACATGCGGTAGGTGAGGTCGGAATTCTGCTGAGTTTCCAGAAGAACGGAGCCGGGCCAGATGGCGTGCACCGTGCCCGCATCGACGAAGATCATGTCGCCTGCGTGAACCGGCAACAGATTCAGGCTCTCTTCAAGGGTGCCGTCGGTGATCTCGGCTTTCACTCTGTCGAGGGTGACACCCTCTTTGAGTCCGAGAGCGACCTTGGCATCAGGATCCGCGGCAAGCGTGTACCAGCATTCCGTCTTGCCGCGAGGTTCTCCGTACTTTTTGGCGAGCCGATCGTCGGGATGCACCTGCACGCTGAGTTTTTCAAGGGCGAAGATGACCTTAATGAGAAGAGGTGAGCCTGAAGATGCGGCTTCAGGGCCCAGCAAGGAGCTTGAATGCTCGTCGAACACCTTTGCGAGTTTCTTGCCAGCGTGCGGTCCGGTGGCTACTCTGCACTCGTCTCCGGTGAGCCATACTTCGCCGATGGGATCTTTATCAGCTATGTGGTCGTACCAGGGACGAAGGTCGCTCCAGCCCCAGACACGGACGACGTACTGAGGCTCAATGCGAAACGGAGTCATCTCTACAAAGACCGGGCGGGAATCGACGGACACTGGGGCAAAATCCTCCAGGAGCAATGGGACCAATAAAGTCCCGATTCAATCAGCACAGCTAAAGCGGATTTTATCGCAGGCACCTGGTTTTCTATTTCGGTGCGCCCGTGGACCGTATTAGCCGAATGACTACAGAAGCGGTATATCCTCGCACCATGATTCTTGCACCGATGATTGACAGCATGTTCCATCTGCCTCTGCCGCTGGCTGAGAAGATTTTGCGTCCGGTGGTTGTGTACCTCGCTCTAGTTCTACTGTTGCGAATTTTTGGCAAGCGAGAGCTAGCGCAGTTGAATCCTTTCGATCTTGTGGTGTTGCTCTCGCTATCGAACACGGTGCAGAACGCGATCATCGGCGAAGACAACTCAGTGACGGGCGGAGTGATCGGAGCGATGAGTTTACTGTCGATCAACTGGATTGTCGTTCGGCTTCTCTTTCGGTCGCCGCGGCTGAACCGGGCACTTGAGGGCAAAGCTACCGTGCTGATCCGCGATGGACAAGTCGATCGAAAGGCGCTGGAGCGGGAAGCACTCACGCAGGAGGAGTTGCTGGACGCAGTACACAAGCAGGGATTCGAACATATCCACGATGTGCATCGCTGCCAGTTGGAGCCGAATGGAACGTTTTATATGGAAGGGCGCGATCCTTCGGCAGCCGACAAGCGGCATGAAGAGTTGCTCGCGAAGATCGAGTCCCTCGTCCAGCAGGTGAAGACGCTGCAGGGAGCCGGTAACGCGTAATGCCGGAAAGTTCGAACCGATGCACGGTAACGCTGTCGATCGGATCGCAGGCGTTTCAGATGCGTGTAGCTGAGAGATTGCAGCGTGAGGGCATGCTGAAGCGGGTGATTGCTTTTCCGCGAGGCGTCGAGATTTTCGATCCCGACGATGAGGGCGGGCAAAGGCAGGTGCGCTCGTATCGACGGTATAGTTGGGCGGACCGTGTGGCCTGGGCGGCGTGGCGACGGCTGCCGGGTAGTAAACGAGCGTGGAATCTGCCGGTTGTTTTCTCCACCGGTTATGCGGATAGGCTGGCCGCAGGTTGGATTGAGCCCTGCACGATTTTTCATGGGTGGACGGGGAATTGTCTCGCTTGTATCGAGAGGGCCCGCGGTTTCGGTGCGCAGATCGTGATCGAGCAGGCCACGATGCATCCGCGCGAGTGGCAGAGGACAGTGCTGGGGGAGTGCGAGCGATTCGGAGTGCGGCCGCGGGATTGCCGGGCTTTACTTCCAGAGGCCCTTGTTCGACGGATGGAACGCGAGTACGAGAAGGCAGACATTATCGTGGTTCCCTCTGCGATTGCAAAGCAGAGCTTCGAACGGGCGGGGCTGGGACGAAAGGCCATCGTGCTGCACGCGGGAGTGGATCACGAGTTCTTTCGTCCGGCCGATGCGGCGAAACCGCGAAGTCCATTCCGCGTGTGCTTTGTGGGGCGGGTGGAGATTGCGAAGGGGCTGCCTTACCTTCTGGAGGCATGGAAGAAACTGAGCCTGCCAAATGCGGAGCTGGTGTTGATCGGTGAGGTTGCTGAAGAGATGCAGCCTTTTCTCAGCCGATGGGCTATGCCGAACTTACGGTTGACGGGCCTTCTCCCGGCCGATGAAGTTGCGGAGTTATACCGAAGCTCGTACCTCTTTGTCTTCCCTTCCGTGAATGAGGGACTGGCGCGCTCGATCTTTGAGGCGATGGCGAGCGGCCTGCCCGTTGTGGCGACGGAATTGTCGGGCGCGGAGGATTGCATAAGTTCTGGGACGGAAGGCAACGTGATTCCGGCAAGAGATGTGGACGCGCTCGCAGAAGGCATCCGATGGCACTTCGACAATGCGGAAGCTTCACGTGCGATGGGCGCGGCTGCCCGCGCACGCATCGAGAGCGAGTTCACTCTGGAGAAGTATGTAGACCGGGCAATCGCGATGTATCGGTCGATGGCCGCCGGCTCAACTCAGCACGGCTGATTCGCGAGTCTGTTCGATCTGTTCTTCGATGACGCGCTTCAGATTGGCAGGCGAGTAGGTCGGCGCCTTGATGAATTTTCCGTCGTCACGCTTGTGGACTTTGAGGACGGTCTGCCATGAACCACTGTGCGCGTAGGAGTCGCCGGGATGCACGAGATCGGATCCCGAGCCGTGCTCGAGGACAGCGTCACAGACGCTGCAGTGCGGCCACGCTTTGCTCATGTTGCTTCGCTGAACCTCATCCCATGCGCTCTGGGCCTGAATGCCGGCGGCGTTGAGCGCGCCGTAGGTGACGACAAGCTGGTCGACACAACCGTCGACGTATTCGACAAGGTCGGGAGTGCCGTTCGGATCGAGTTCGACAGCGATCTTATCGATGACCGGTGTGCCCGCTTCCGAGGTCACAGTGCAGCCGCAGGCTCTGACGAATTCGAGAGCTTCCTCGAAGACCAGGCGTGCGCGAAGACGGCGGGTGGCTGCGTCGGGCATTTCGGGAGAGTCCTTGACCTCCTGCTCGAACTGGGTCATAAGAGTGACGATGTCGTGCTGGGGCTGATAGGGTTTCTCGTTCTTCCGGCTTTCGGGCATGGGCGGTCCTCAGGTGAACTTTAGCGGAGAAGTAGCGGAGTTGGCGCTGTGCAAAGGTGGGTACAGAATGTGCTTCTCCACCTGCGCCACTCAAAAGCTGGATGATAACCTTCGAGCTATGCCATCCAAGCGAGGTTCCTTCTTTCTGCTCACGAGAGAACTATGTGCGCCGATGAAGCAGCGGGAGTTTCACCTAACCAAGACAATCCTTGCTCGCCTCGTAATCTTTGCAGCTGTGTTCGGGAGTCTCCTCGATTTGTCAGGCTGGCCGGGAGCGAATGCACAATCGTCCGGCAACGAGTTGACGAAAAACATTGCTGATACATGGCAAGGTGCGATTCATGACTGGAACGACCTACGCATAGTCGTGGTCATCTCGAAGATGGGCAACGGTGGCTACAGCGCAATCTATTACGTAATCGCTACCGGAACTAGAGGCTCCGTAGATTTGACCACCGTGAGTGGGGGCACGGTTAAGTTAGAGAATCACGGAATTGGAAGCTATGAAGGCAGATTGAGCCAGAATGGGAAGTCGATCGTCGGAACATGGAATCTCGGGATAGGTCCAGGCCCTGTACCTCTTACTCTCGAACGCGCCACACCGGATACTGCGTGGCGCATCCCCCAGTCTCCACCTCAACAAGCGCCAATGGCTCCAGACGCCAATCCCGTGTTCGAAGTTGCGACAATCAGGCCGAGCAGGCCGGACGAAGGACGAATGACTCTGAGCATGCGTGCACGGCGTTTTTCAACAATTAACGTCTCACTAATCGACCTCATCAGGTATGCCTATGATTTGCATGTAAGCCAGATCCTGAAGGCTCCGGCGTGGGCAGAATCGGATAAGTACGACATCACAGCCGAGCCAGATGGCGAAGGTGAGCCAAGTGAAAAGCAGTGGAAAGTGATGTGTCAGAAACTGTTGGCGGACCGCTTCGGTCTCAACTTTCATCGTGACGAGAAGAGAGTCTCTGCATATGTACTTAGCGTTGCCAAATCCGGCCCTAAGCTCAGTAGAAGTATGCAGGACCCCACAGCTGCTCCTTCGATTCTTATGCAGGGGCTCGGCGCAGTGAGCTTCAAAAATGCCGATATCAGTGACCTTGCCGGATACCTTCAGCAGATCGTTCTGGATCGCCCCGCAGTCGATCAAACGGGGCTCTCAGGGAAATGGGATTTTGCTCTGAAGTGGAGCCCAGATAGTAGCCAGTTTGCGAGCCTGGGGGTGAGTATTCCCGAGGCTGATAGTCCGGATTCTCCTCCGAAACTCTACACCGCAATTCAAGAGCAGCTCGGATTGAAACTGAGTGCCGACAGTGCCCTCACTGAAGTGCTTGTTATCGATCAGGTTCAGAAGCCGTCGCCTAACTGAACACTCCAACATGAGCTTTGCAACAGGTACCTTCCCCGTTCTTTGGCAAATGCGGGGACGTGAGATAACTACTCCCACTCGATGGTGCCGGGGGGTTTCGAGGTGATGTCGTAGACGACGCGGTTGATTCCGCGGACTTCGTTGACGATGCGGCTGGAGATGCGCTTCAGAACTTCGTGGGGAAGGAAGGTCCAGTCCGCAGTCATTCCGTCTTCGGAATGGACGGCGCGAATTGCGCAGGTGTAGGCATAGGTGCGCTGATCGCCCATGACGCCGACGCTCATGACGGGGAGCAGAACCGCAAAGCTCTGCCAGATGCGGTTGTAGAGGCCGGCTGCTTTGATTTCGCTGACAACGATGTCGTCGGCTTCCTGAAGAAGGGCGACTCGATCCGGGGTGACTTCACCGAGGATGCGAACCGCGAGACCGGGACCGGGAAAGGGCTGGCGGCCAAGGACATCTTCGGGCATGCCCATGTCGCGTCCGATGCGGCGGACTTCGTCTTTGAAGAGATCACGCAAGGGCTCGATGAGCTTGAGCTTCATGCGCTCGGGAAGGCCGCCAACATTGTGGTGGCTCTTGATGGTCTGGCTTGGGCCTTTGACGCTGGAGGACTCGATGACGTCGGGGTAGAGGGTGCCCTGCACCAGCCAGTCCACTCCGCCGGCTTCAGCAGCAATGCGGTGGGCTTCGTCGTCGAAGACGGCGATGAACTCGGCGCCGATGCGCTTGCGCTTGGTTTCGGGGTCAGTGACTCCGGCGAGTTGCTTGAGGAATCGCTCACCGGCATCGACGGCAACGATGTTGAGGCCCAGCTTGTCGCGCAGATTCTTCTGGACGCTCTGGAATTCGTTTTTGCGAAGGACGCCGTTGTTGACGAAGACGCACGTGAGTTGATTGCCGATGGCTTTGTGAACGAGGACAGCTGCGACGGAAGAGTCGACGCCGCCGGAAAGACCGCAGATAACGTGGCCGGAGCCGACTTTCTCGCGGATGGAGGCGACGGTGCTCTCGATGAAGTGCGCAGGAGTCCAGTCGCCTTTTGCGCCGCAGATATTGAAGACGAAGTTTTTGATGAGCTGCGGGCCGAGCGGGGTGTGGTGAACCTCGGGATGAAACTGCACCGCCCAGATGCGCCGGTCTTCGTTGGCGATGGCGGCGAGAGCGTTGGAGGTGACCGCTGCGCGCTTGAACCCGGCGGGCAGCTCGAGGGCTTCGTCGCCGTGGCTCATCCAGACCTGGATGGCGCCTGGGAGTCCTTCGAAGAGCTTGATGGAAGTATCTTCGAGAGCTACTTCAGCATGGCCATATTCGCGCTTCGGAGCGGTGCGGACTTTGCCCCCAAGGTGGTGGACGATGAAGTGCAGTCCGTAGCAGATGCCGAGAGTGGGGAGATTCAGCTGAAGGAGCGCGGGGTCGGCTTTGGGCGCGTCGGCGTCATAAACCGAAGATGGGCCTCCGGAGAGGATGATTCCCAGCGGATTGTGGGCTTTGACTTCGGCTATAGGAGCTGTGCAGGGGAGGACGACGGAAAAGACATTCAACTCGCGAATACGGCGGGCAATGAGCTGGGTGTATTGCGAGCCGAAATCAAGGATAACGATGGTTTGGGTGTCCACCTTTCAGTGTGGCAGGGGGTGCGGCGAGCTGTAAAGAACGAACCTCTCTACAGAAGATTGCGAACTTTGCCGATGAAGGCCTGTAGGACCCTGAACGATGGAAAACACCTTGAGCGACGATGCACGGCAAGTGCAGTTTGCGACCAGGCAGCCGATTCTGGCGGCTGACGAGACGGTTATTGGATACAAGCTCCTGTTTCGGACGGATGTGATGAGCCACTTTTCGGCGAACACCGAAGAGGGCTCGGCGCGGCGAACGATCGACATGTCGACACTGCTGGGGCTGGATGTGCTGTGCGACCATCGCCTGGCTTTCATCGGTTGCGACCGTGACACCCTGCTGGAACAAGGACTGGCATTTTTGCCGGCAAACCGGGTGGTCGCTGAGATCGAGCGCGGGGTTGACGTCGATGATGCGGTGGTTGAGGCATGCTGCGAGCTGAAGAATGCGGGGTACCGAATCGCACTGGATGGATTTACGGTGGACGACCCTCGGCAATCGATCGTACACCTGGCGGATTACTTAAAAGTTGACCTGAAGAAAGCGGCATGGGAAGAGGTCCCGGAACTGGTCGGTCCAGATCACTGGAAGCACGCTGTTCTTGTGGCAACGAACGTGGAGTCGAGGGAGGACCTCGACGTCGCGCGTCGGAATGGTTTTCAGTTGTTTCAGGGATATTTCTTTCGCAAGCCGGAATCGCTGCGGACGCGAACGGCGCCGACGAACCGGATTATCTATCTGCGATTGCTTCAGGCAGTGATGCAGGCGGAGCTGAATTGGGATCGAGTGGAAGAGCTGATCAAGAGCGATCCGACGCTCTACTACCGTTTGCTGCGGTTCTTGAACTCTCCGTTGTTCGGCATTCGGGGAGAGGTGCGAACAGTACGGCAGGCGTTCACTCTGATGGGAGATGACGAACTGCGCAGATGGTGCAGGCTGGCGGGAATGTTTGAGATGTCGAAGGGCCGACCCGGGGAGCTGCTGCTTTCGGCGCTGGTGCGGGCGAGATTCGCGGAAAAGCTCGGGGAACTTATCGAGCACGATGGAGCGGATCTGTTTCTGCTTGGGGTGCTGTCGATGATGGACGCGATTCTCGAGATACCGATGAGCGCGGTGATCGAGGGTCTGCCCCTGGATGATCAAGCACGGAGGTTGCTACTGGAACACGATGGAGAGCTGGCTGGACTGTATCAGCTTGTTTCAGCAGTGGAGGCGGGGGCGTGGAATCTCGTGGTGGATTCCTGCCGCGAGCTCGGAGTACCGGAGGACTACGCTGCGAAGTGTTATTCGGAGTCAATGGCCTGGGCGCAGTCTCTGGCGGCGTCGGTGTGAAGGACGCCCGTTCAGTCATGGCTGAAATGTATTCCTGGGAATGCCCGCACATCGCCAAAAGCTGCGATGAACGGGGCACAGCTTGTGAACCCATGAACATGCAAACGTCAAGGTGAGATTATTTCTCATTGCCGTTCTGCTTGTAGATCACGCCGGCTTTCATGACGAACTTAACATTCTGAAGAATGCGCACATCGTCGAGGGGATTCTTGTCGACGGCGATGATGTCTGCCCACTTGCCTGCTTCGAGTGTGCCGGCCTTCGAGGACAATCCCAGCAAATCGGCGGCATTGATAGTGGCGGTCTGCAACGCAGTGAGGGGCGCCATCCCGAGCTGGTTGACGTAGACATCGAGCTCGTGGGCGTTGAGGCCGTGCGGATAGACGGCAGCGTCGGTGCCGAGAGCGATCTTCACGCCGGATTCCATCGCGTGTTTGATGTTTTTCTTGGCGACGGAGCTGACGTCGACCATCTTCTGGTGGTAGAAGGCAGGCAGATGGCCGTTTTCGATCTGCCAATCTTCGAGGTAAACGGTCGGGACGAGATAGGTTCCATGCTTCTTCATCATTGCGATTGCGGCATCGTCGATGTAGCTACCGTGTTCGATTGAGTCAATGCCAGCTTCGCTGGCCCATAGGATTCCTTGAGCCCCGTGGGCGTGCGCGGCGACTTTCCGCCCAAGGCGATGGGCGTCGGCCACGATTGCCTGCATTTCTTCGAGGGTGTACTGGGAGGCCTGGGGGTCATCGCCTTTGGAAAGGACTCCGCCGGTCGCGCAGATCTTGATAACGTCGGCACCGTATTTGATGTTCTCGCGGACTTTGTGCTGTACCTGGGCGATGCCATCTGCTACACCTTCGCTGACCTGGTGATATTGGAAGGGCAATAAGTTGTCGTCGCAATGGCCGCCGGTGATTCCCAAAGCTGGGCCGCTGACGAGCATATGAGGGCCGGCCACCTGTCCGGAGTCGATGGCGTCTCTCAGATCGACATCCACAAAACCGCTGGCACCGACGTTGCGCACCGAAGTGAAACCAGCCATCAGCGTCTTGCGGGCATTCACGACGCCGTTGATTGCTTCCTTCGCGTTGGTAGAGGTGACTTCGTGAAATGGATCGAAGTCGGTATTCATAGTCAGGTGCGTGTGGACGTCGATAAGACCGGGAAGGACAGTCAGGTTGCCGAGATCGATGAGTTCATCGCCCGGCTGCGGGCTGGTGGATGAGCTTGGACCGATGGATTGGATTGAATCGCCGGAGACAACGATGGTTTGCGCGTCGGAGAGCTTTCCGGTCTTGACGTCGAGGAGGTGTCCTGCGCGAATGAGTGTGCGCTTCCCTGCCTTGGGTTCCTGCTGAGCATGTGCAGCCGTCGAAGCAACGAGTGCCATGAGGGTGATGCATGAACAAAGAGCTGGCTTGAACTTCAAGGGCATGTTTGCTTTCTCCGTTACAGACTGTGAGCGGAGTTTAGCAAAGGCCCGCTTGCGCGCGTCCAGCCAATTCGATGGAGTGTTGGTCACCATATAATTCGGAGTGCAGCGGATTTGTGCTTGCCGCCAAGCGGGCCCGCTCTTGAGCGATCGCACGTTGATGCCGAGCGCAGCCAATCTACGTGCCATTTCCAAGGAGAAGACATGCACGCATCCCGGGTTGTTGTTCCCTTCCTGCTTGCCGCAGGGATTGCAGTTGGCCAGTGCCAGACAAGTGAAGATGCGAAGCCCACCCCGCCGGTAGCGCCTAAGAGCTTCGATGAGTCTGCTATCGACAAGACCGCCGACCCATGCACGGACTTCTATCAATATGCATGCGGAAACTGGGTGAAGAACAACCCCATACCGAACGATCAGGTGCGGTGGGGCACGTTTTCGATTCTTGCCGAGCGGAACCGGTACTTGCTTTGGGAAGAACTCGAAGCGGCGGCGAAAGATCCAAAGAGCCCGCTGCAGAAGAAATACGGCGACTACTACGCGGCATGCATGAACACGACGGAGATCGACAAGAAGGGCACAGCGCCAATCAAGCCGGCACTTGCCCGCATCGCCGGATTGCAGGATACGAAGAAACTGTCCGCGTTGATCGGAGAATTGACGCAGCAGGGCGATCCGGCGCCGCTGTTCCGGTTCGGCGTGCAGCAGGATGAGAAGGATTCGACAAAACAGATCGCGAGCATGTTTCAAGCCGGACTATCGCTGCCGGATCGCGACTTCTACCTGGTGGACAACAAGAGATATGAGACCATCCGCCGGCAGTATCACGAGCATTTGACCAAGATGTTCACGCTTGCCGGAGACACGCCGGAACAAGCGGCGAAGGAAGCAGAAGCGGTCATGGCGATCGAGACCGCTCTGGCAAAGGTGTCTACGCCCCGGGTTGACCTGCGCGATCCGGCGAAGCGCTATCACATATATACGGTGGCGGATTTCCAGAAGCTAACCCCGGATTTCGACTACTCGACGTTCTTCAAGGATGTTCAGGTGAGGCCCTTCGACAGCCTCAATGTGGGAACACCGGACTTTTTCAAGGGGCTGAACGACCTGATCACTTCCCAGCCGGTAGATGCATGGAAGGCGTATCTGAGATGGCATGTGATCCATGGGTCTGCGGGAGATCTGCCGAAGGCCTTCCGGGACGAGGACTTTGCTTTTTTCGATAAGACGCTAAGCGGACAAGCTGAGCCGACGCCGCGCTGGAAGGACTGCACGGCCGCTACGGACAGGGCGCTTGGAGAAGCAGTGGGACAGGACTGGGTGAAGGCACACTTCCCGCCGAAGTCGAAGGCCAGCATGGATCAACTGGTCGCGGCGCTGGATAAATCTCTCGGAGACGACATCAAGACGCTTCCCTGGATGAGCGATGAGACGAAGAAGGCGGCGGAAGAAAAGCTGTCGATGTACAGGAACAAGATCGGGTATCCGGAGAAGTGGCGGGATTATTCGGCTCTGGCCGTAAAGCGGGATGACGCACTCGGCAACGGGCATCGGAGTGCGGTTTTCCAGCGCAATTACAACCTGAACAAACTGGGCAAGCCGGTGGATGAGAAAGAGTGGGGCATGACTCCGCCGACTGTGAATGCCTACTACAGCTCGTCAAATAACGACATCAACTTCCCGGCGGGCATTCTGCAACCACCGTTCTTCGATCCGGATATCGATCCGGCTGTGAATTTTGGCGGGATCGGCGTGGTCATCGGGCACGAGATGACGCACGGCTTTGACGACCAGGGATCGAAATATGACGGAAAGGGCAATCTGCGCGAGTGGCAGACCGCTGATGACCGAAAGAAGTTTACGGAGCGCACTGACTGCGAGGTAAAGGAGTACGACGGGTTCGAGACGGCTCCCGCGCATGACGGAATAGCTGCACAAAACCTGAATGGAAAGCTGACCCTGGGCGAAAACACCGCCGACAATGGCGGCTTGCGAATCGCCTACATGGCCCTGCTGGATACGCTGGCAAAAGAGAACAAGACCGTCGAGGAGAAGATCGGGGGATATTCTGAGGCGCAGCGATTCTTCATCGGCTTTGCCCAGGTGTGGTGCCAGAATCAAACCGAGCAGTCGGCACGGCAATTGGCCTTGATCGATCCGCACTCCCCTGGGAAATGGCGGACCAACGGTAGCGTCCAGAATTTTGAAGAGTTCGGGAAGGCCTTCGGATGCCAGAAGGGAAAGCCGATGTATCCGGAGAACTCCTGCCGGGTCTGGTAGGCCAACTTCGACCGGTGCTGCCGCGTGCCAGGGAGAACGCGGCAGCCCGACAGGCACTGTCTCAAATGACTGGCGTCGCGGGTGACGTTCAGGTCGAATCCCCGTCCAATTGCCATCGGCAACGGTGGTGGAATCTGCGCGGTTTAACCCTCTTCCGGGTGCTGCATCTCAGGGTGTTTTTTTGATCCAGAAGGTCTTGTTTCGGAGAAGGTTAACCCGAAACTATGCACAACAAGCCCTCGCCTTTTACAATGCATCAGGGACCCATCCCAAACCCAGCTCTGCTGCGGATACAGCACACTTGGCGGCACACGCCGGACCAGGATGAAGGAATCGCATGAAGTTCAGGAAATTCGGCAAGGCACTTCTGTTGACTGCCATCTCGGCTGCCGCGGTCTTCGGAGTTACGTCTTGCGTGCAAAGTTATTCGGTCGGCTACCTCTACGTGACCGGAACCCAGACCGCTTCGACTGGCGGAGCAGGGGTAATCAGCGGGTACAAGATCGACCACAACACGGGTAATCTGATTGGGATTCCCGGACTGCCCGTAAGTTCCGGAGGTGCAAACCCCGGACGATTTGTCCTGCTTACCGGTGGGCGTTTCCTCTATGTGCTGAACCAGGGTAGTACCAGCGATGGCGGCCCGTGCAGCGAAACGGATGTCTGCTCAAACGCCAATATCGTGCAGTTCGCGATCGGCGGCAAGGGAGTGTTGACTCCGCAGCAGACCTTCTACACGCAGGGGCACAACCCATTCCGAATCATGACGGATGCGGCAGGCAGCCACCTCTTTGTGCTCGATCATGACGCTCCCGACACGGTGGGGTGCGGACTTGTCTTCGGCAACGGCGTGACTCGCTGCGGCGACATCACTGTATTCCAGATTGATCCCTCGACGGGACGGCTCAGCAACGTGCTGAATTCCCAGGTGACAGCCGCCAGCGGTTCCCCGCTGACTTACTTCCCGGTTCCGGCCGATCCGATCGACTTCACGGTCTCGTCTAGCACTATTCTGACGCTGAGTGGAACTACGGCTGCTGGCGATTCCGTCTTTCCATACGCCCTCAACGCAGCAAACGGCCAGCTGAGCGTAAACCAGAACAGTTCGCAGCCGCTCGGAATGCACAATGCGACCGCGCTGGTTGTCGCCAGCAGCGTAGTTTATGTTCTGGACAACGGCGTGAACACGAACGGGACTCACGGCCAGATATTCGCCTATTCAGCAGGATCGGGTGGAGCGCTGCAGGCGCAGGCAAATGGCTACTACGCCGATGACCCGACGCTAAGCAATCCCAATTATTTAATTGCGGCAAACAACGGCAAGTGGCTCTACATCCTGAATGAGGGCGACAATACCAACACAACCAATACGCAAAGCGGTATCGCAGGCTTCACGATCACCCAGCCCTACCAGCTGACACCGATCGCAAATGGAGGCCAGACGGCAGGCACTGGGGCAGGTCCGCAGTGCATCCTCGAGGATCCATCGAATCAGTTCATCTATACCGCCAATTTCAACGACTCAACAGTGACCGGACTCTCCATCGATGAGAATCAAGGCAATCTGCGAGGGCTGAGCACTGCAACTCATGCCAAGGGCAGCTATCCCCTGCCCGGACCGGCAGCATGGTGTGTGACTACCGGGCGCGTGAGCTAGTGATCGATTGTCTCCCTCGATGCGACGCGAGGCAATTTTAAGTGTGACTAGATCCGATCTGCCGATGTTTTTCAATGTCGGCAGATTGAGCTGGCCGGTTCATAAGGTGTGGATTTCGGCTGAATACGAAAGATGCGCATGAAGTTGAACAAACCGATTCAGTTGCTGGCGATTTCCGTGGCAAGCCTGGCTGCAGCCGCGTTCCTGTCTGCCTGCGCCACACTCACCGTTGATTTTGTTTACGTGACCTGCGCGAAGGCTGCCGGCCCCAACAATTACGGCGAGGTGAACGTATTCGAAATCAACTCGCAGTCGGGCCGCATGCGCCAGATACCGACCTCCCCGTTTTTCTCCGGTGGGCGTAATCCCGTAGCGGATGCGGTATCGGCCGACCAGGGAACTCTGTATGTTGTGAACCGCGATGACAATACCATTGTTCAATTCACGATCGGAACAGACGGCAAGATCTATCCCCAGAACACAGTGAACACACCGGGGATCTTCCCGATCGCAGTGGGAACTTCAAACAGTTTCCTTTTCGTCGCGGACACCTATCAGCCACTGCCGGCTTGTTCGCCGGCATCTCCCTGTTCAGGTTCCGTTGCAGTGTTTCCAATCTTGACCGCGGAGGCGGCTGGCGCCTTGAAACCCGCGCAGCCAGCAAATACGCTGGGGGCGGCCGTTAACAATACCGCTATTGGTGCGAACTACTGGCCCCTGACCCTGCCGGGAGGTGCCGCTGCGGACGTGTTCGTTCCGACGGCGATCAATGTTGCTAACGCCGGGGCGTATGTTTACGTAGCGGGGTACGATTCGAACACCAACCTGGGATATGTCTTCGGATTCGCGCCGGGGTCAGACGGAACGCTCTCGGCCCTTCCCGGATCTCCGGTACAGGTTGGAACGCATCCATCCGGCATCACCAGCGACAGCTCGGGTTCCTATCTTTACGTGACGGACGCTTCACAGAATGCAGCTTATGGTTTCCAGATTGCGGCCGGTGCGTTGACACCCCTCAGCGGAAGTCCATATGCGACGGGTTCGCAGCCCTCGGCGATCGTGCTGGATGCAACGGCAAAGTACGCCATCATCGCGAATACCCAGGACTCGAACGTGACTGTGTATTCAGTGAGCGCAGGCAATCTAAGCAAGCTCGGCACATACACAACCGGAACGCAGCCGGTGGCGATCGGGATCGATCCGTCGCTGAATCAGTACATCTTCACTGCCAACTTTTTAGGCAATACCGTCTCAGGTTTTCAGTTGAATCTGAGTGACGGGTCCCTGCTGAATTCGCAGCTATCACCTTCGGCGTCGAACCCGAATCCGACGGCAGTTGCGGCAATTACGCATAACGGGGACAAGAAGTAGTTTTCGCTTAATTGCGATAAGAGATCGGATAGCGGCATCCTTTCAGGGCTTTTAGAATGGCTGAAAGGCATATCAAACAGCATTTTGTGGGCTGATTGTTGACGGCCCGTGACGAAGGAAGCGCATGAAGTTCAGGAAATTGAGGCAGCTCGCCGTTGTCTCCGCAATCGGCCTCGGCGTGGCCACGCTCTTCTCCGGTTGTCAGCTTGTGACGATCGATTATCTTTTTGTGGCGACGTCTGCGAGCACGACCTCGGGCAGCAGCACGACGTGCCCTGGTGGCGAGATTGAGACGTACGCGGTCGACTCGCAATCGGGCGCGATCCGCAATGGTGCTCCGGCAGTTTGCTCCGGGGGCACCACGCCAAACGTGATCGCTGTCTCTCCGGGATATCAGAACCTCTATGTAGCCAACCAGGTCGACAAGAATGTCGTTCATTTCTCGCTGGCGTCGAATGGCGTTCTGTCGAATAAAGATACGGTCACGCTTGCGGACCCGGTGACGGCCATGACGGTGAGTCCGGACGGCAATAGCCTGTATGTATTGTCGGGGACGACTTCAGCCACGCTTTCGGTTTTCGCACTGTCGTCGGGGGCTATCGGCAGCGCACCAGAGACGCAGCTCAGCCTTACGATTCCGGGAAACGCTGCGGACCTTGTTGTACCGACGGCGATTACGGTTCTGCCGAGCGGCAAGGCTGTGTTTGTGACGGCGTATGACAAGTCTTCGTACAACCCGGGCGGTACGGTAACGAGTTCCGCAAGCCCTGGCTGGCTTTACGGATTTGTGGTGGGTGCGAGCGGCGCGTTGACGCCTACGCCAGGAAGCCCGTACAACGCCGGCGTGAAGCCGAGCGGCATTGCAGCAGAGGCGACGAACAGCTACCTGTATGTGACCGACTTCGCTTCGAACCAGCTGATCGGCTACGGAGTTTACAGCGGATTCGCGGTCAACTTCCTTCTGAACGGTCCCTACAAGAGCGGCGGGCAGCCATCTGCTGTGGCAGTTGATGCACGCGGCCGGTTCATGTACGTGTCGAACTCGCTGGACTCGAGCGTAAGCGCGTATGTAATCGACATTCAGACGGGCACGCCTTCGGCTTCGGTGAACACCACCGGCTCGCAAACTAACAGCACGGATACACAGCCTGTAGCAATCGCGATCGATCCGGCGCTGGCACGGTTTGTGTACACCGCAAACTACCTTGGCAATTCGGTTTCAGGGTTCAGGCTTGATCCAACGGCCGGCACTTTGAAGCAGACACAGGCTACCCCATATCCGACGGGGATTCACCCGTCGGCGGTTGCCCTTGTGCCGCACGGGAACCATTCAACGCAGGTGGTAACTCCCTAACTTGATGTAGGGTAAACGCGAAAAGCCCAGCCAATCGGCTGGGCTTTTCGCGTTTACTGATGCAATTGCTCATCGCCACACGTGCATCCAGTTGCGGAGGATGCGCTGCGCGGGCTTCTCGACAAAGTGCAGAGCAATGAGCGCGAGACCGATCAGAAGGAGATAACTGATCCATGGATCGAAGCGCGCCAGTCCCACACGGTCGAGCAGATGCGAATCGTGAATCATGTTCCATAGATTGAAGTGGAGCAGGTACAGGCAATAGCTTGCCTCGCCCACGAAGACGAGTGGCGCCAACCCGAAGAGCTTCGACAGCGGGTTGATGCCGGCCAGTCCGAGGACAATGCAACCAAACAGTGGCATGAAGAAGCCATCGTGGAGGAGAGGGTACGGCAAATGCTGCGCCTGCGTCAGAACGAAAAATGTTGCTGCAAATCCGAATATCCCCAACACCAGCCGGTGCATTCCCATGCGGGGGACAATCTCATCCAGCTCGGCTAAGAGTACTCCAAATACAAAGCTGGCGAGATGAGGGATGGGCATGTATTTCAGGGCCTGAAGCCATTTGCCATAGCTGAAGCGGTCGACGTGAGCGAGGCCATCGGGGTTGAAGATGGCATAGAGCGTTCCTGGCACCAGGCCGAGGAGCCAGACCATGCCCATCTTTGCGAGGTGCGGACTGACGCGTTCCGGCTTCTTCCATCGCGCCATCCACGGAAAAAGAACGTAATAGAAAGATTCTGCAGACATGGTCCACGCCGGAGTGTTCAGGAATGTTGCGATCTCGGGGATCCATCCCTGCAAAAGCAGCGGCGATAAGACGACACCGGCCCAGAACATTCCATGGGTGTGGGAACCCCATTCGATGGGCAGCAGTTTGAAGGCGAGAAGCAGGCTGAGAAGGTAGATGGGATAGAGCCGCGTAAATCGCGCCTCATAAAAGCGCTTGGTCTCCAGCTTTCCGGCGCGGGCCCGGGCGTTGTAGTTGTATCCCAGAACGAAACCCGAAAGCAGAATGAAGAAACTTACCGAGGCGTAACCGGCGTTGACTACCGGCGCGAGCGGTCCAAACCAGTCGGGATTGGAGAAATGGAAGAGGACAATATTGACGGCGGCGAAACTGCGCAGACCCGTCAGGGCGTCGAGCCGCGCTGGCTTCTCCATCTCCACTGGCTGGTTAGACGCTTTTCCCCGTTCGCGCGACACGGTGGCCGGTGGATCTGAAAGCTTCATAAACCAATCCGCCCCAGCGCGATAGCAATCGTGATAGCTGCAGTGTTGTGGAGAGTTCTAAGCGGTTACCAGCGAACCGACCTTTTCGCCCTGGACGACACGGCGAATATTGCCAGGCTGGTTCATGTTGAAGATGATCATCGGAAGGTTATTGTCTTTGCACAAGCTCACGGCGGTCAAATCCATCACTTTGAGGCCCTGCCGCAGGATTTCCATATAGGTGATTTCGTCATACTTGACCGCGTCTTTGACCAGAACGGGGTCTGCGCTGTAGACGCCTTCGACCTTAGTTCCCTTGAGGAGGACGTCAGCTTTGATCTCCATGGCGCGGAGGCTGGCGGCAGTATCTGTGGAGAAAAACGGGTTGCCAATACCTGCGGCGAAGATGACGACGCGACCTTTTTCAAGATGGCGTACGGCGCGGCGGCGGAGATAAGGCTCGGCTACCTGGTTCATGAAAACGGCACTCATGACGCGGCACTGAACATCACGCTGCTCCAGGGAGTCCTGAAGGGCAATAGCATTGATGACCGTGGAGAGCATGCCCATGTTGTCGGCAGCGACACGGTCCATTTCCCTGGCTTGTTCAGCCACTCCCCGGAAGAAGTTTCCACCGCCTACCACAATCCCTATTTCGACGCCCAGAGCGTGAACTTCGGCGATTTCGTCGGTGATGGAAGCGACCTTGACGGCGTCGAGACCGAACTTATTCTGCCCAGCTAACGCTTCTCCTGAAAGCTTGAGAACAATACGCTTGTACATTTCTTTTCGAGTATCGCATACCGGTGAAAAGGCGACTCGTGATGCTGAGACGGGGACGGCCACACGGCCAAGTCAGTTTATTTCGTGGATTCAAGAAAGTCGGGGGCTTCGTGCTGCGAACCGCGGGGTATCCCCGTTGGTGACTTGACAGGTCGGTCGGGTTGCGTTACTTTGCATTGTAAAGTGAGGTTCGATGAGCTTCCCGCTTCACCCTCTCGATAAGGCTCTGGGGGACATTAGCAGTATTCGCCGACAGGTCGCGCGCAGCACTGAGTTCCGCGGCTATGGGGCGGCGACTCTCGCGGCGACGGGTGTATTTGCGGGATTGGCCGCGGCGGCGCAGGCTTATCTGCTGCCTGACCCTGCAAGCCACATCGGCAATTACCTGCGCATCTGGGTGACAACGGCGATCGTTTCGGCTGTGCTCATCGGGGTGCAGACGATGACGCGGACGCGACGGATACACTCCGGTATGGCCGACGAGATGATCCTGATGGCGGTGGAGCAGTTTTTGCCATCGGTGGGAGCGGGAGCGCTAATTTCGATCGTGCTGGTGCGGATGGTTCCGGGAAGCATCTGGATGCTGCCTGGACTTTGGCAAATCACCTACAGTCTTGGCGTCTTTGCTTCGTGCCGTTTTCTTCCGCGGCCGATGGCGGCTGCGGGGGGATGGTATCTGGTCACAGGGTTGGTGTGCATCGCTCTGGGCGATACGCGAGCACTTTCGCCATGGACGATGGGCCTGGCATACGGAGTGGGTCAGTTGATTGTGGCTGCGGTGTTGCTGTGGGGATCGAAGGAAGATCGCGATGAAATCTAAGCCGGGCAATTCCGAAGGCCGTTTTGCATATGAGGGGCTTGATCGCGTCATCCATGAACGCGCGCGGCTGAGCGTGCTCACTTCGCTGATTACGAATCCGAAGGGAGTAAGCTTCAACGACCTGAAGCAGCTTTGCGCGCTGACCGATGGCAATTTGAGCAGGCACCTGAGCGTGCTGGAAGAGGCAAAGATGGTGGAGATCATTCGCGGGCACGATCGCAATCGGCCGCAGACGATCTGCCGAATCACTGCTTCAGGCCGCAGGCGGTACCTCGACTATCTGGAGACATTGGAGCAGGTGGTGAGGGATGCTGCCGGCGTGGAGAAATCAGAGGGCACCGCTCCAGATCTGTTGAATGGGTTGGAGCCTTCGGGCGCCTAAAATTTTTTGGTCAATTACTTTGCATTGCAAAGTTATCTGGAGGCTTGATGAACGGCGGTCAGATGTTTCAGCAGCAGGTGCAATCCCGGATCAAATCGCGGTCGATGGGATTGAAGTTGTTTATCGTGTGCGGACTTGCACTGGTGATGACGATTCCGGCGTTCTTTGTCGACGACCTGGTGGATGAACGAACGCATCGCGCGAACGATGTAGTGAAGGAGATCAGCAGTCACGTCGGCGGGTCGCAGACATTTTTAGGGCCGACTCTTGCGATTCCTTATAGCATTCCTCCTTCTTCGCCCGATGGCTCACGCAGGCATGGAGTCTACCTTGTATTTCCGGCACAAGCTTCGGCCGCTGTAAAGACGCAGACGGCAGAACGGCGCAGATCGCTGTTCAAGGTACCTGTATTTCAGGCTGATCTGAATTTCACTGCGTCTTTCGATCTGAATGGTGTTCCAGCATCGGCGGGACCGAACGTGGAATTCGACTGGAGTCGCGCCGAGTTCATCGTTGGCGTAAGCGATGCGCGCGGCGCTTTGACAGACGGAACGCTGACGGTTGGAGGAAAGACGGTGACGCTCGCTCCAGCCGACGTGTCGCAGAGTCTCTCGCTCGGTGAGGATCAGGCGCAGAAAACGAACTTATCTCTTTTCGGAGCCCGAGCGATCCCGGTGCAGCCGAACACACAGTTCAGTGCAACCGCAACGTTGCGCTTTTCGGGAGCACAGCGCATTGCCGTGCTCGCGTATGGCAAGAGCACACAGTTGTCGGTTCAGGGCGACTGGGCGAATCCCAGTTTTGACGGTGGATTCCTTCCGGTCGGTCGAAACGTAACGCCTTCGGGATTCACTGCCAACTGGACAGTTCCCTTCATTGCACGAGGAGTGCGGGCCGAGGGAACCAGCGATAGCATCACAGGCCTGGAATCGACCGCACTTGGCGTTTCCTTTATCGAGGTGGCCGATCCGTATCAGTCGGTTACGCGCTCATTGAAGTTCATCTTGCTCTTCAATGGCCTGATCTTCCTGTCTTATTTCGTATTCGAGGTGACCACGAACAAGCGCGTGCATCCCGCACAATACGCGCTGGTAGGAGTGGCTCAAATCATCTTCTATCTTCTGCTGCTGTCGCTTGCGGAGCGGATTGGTTTTGATTTTGGATTTCTCATTGCGGGCTCGGCAACGGTTGTTTTGCTTTCGACAAATGCGGGCTGGATCTTCGCCAGCCGTGTTCAGGCTATTCGCGCGCTGTCGGTATTCAGCGTGCTATACGCGCTGATCTACATGCTGCTGAGACTTGAAGACAATGCACTACTGGTCGGCGCGGTTGCAAGTTTCGCCGCGGTTGCGCTCGCGATGTATCTGACACGCTCGATCGACTGGTACGGCTCGCTGCCGGATCCGGCTACGCCCGGCCAATAAGAACTCCAGTATTTGCACAAACAGCCCTCCCCGACAGGTAATGATTATGAAGATTAGAGAAGAAGCTGGAATTCACGTCGCCATCATCATGGACGGCAACGGGCGATGGGCGACACGCCAGGGACTTTCGCGTGTTGCCGGCCATCGTGCAGGCGTCGCCGCTGTGAGACGTACAGTGGAAAGCGCGCCCGACCTCGGGGTTCGCGTGCTGACGATCTACGCGTTCTCGTCGGACAACTGGGCGCGTCCGGCGCAAGAGGTTGAGAGCATCTTCTGGATTATTCGGGCTTTTCTGCGGCTCGAGTGCGAACGGCTGCGGAAAAACGGCGTACGGCTCGAAGTAATCGGCCGGCGTGACCGGATTCCTCGCGCGCTGCTGCGGGAGATCGAAAACGCGGAGAAAGCGACGGCAATGGAGCGCACACTGCACCTGCGGATCGCGATCGACTATTCTGCGCAGGCATCCATTGCCGAGGCTGTTGTGGCAGTTCAGGGGATCGCAGGCGAAGTCACTGCGGAACGGATGCGGTCAATTATCACGCAGAGACTCACGGCAGATTGCGGAGACGTTGACCTGTTGATTCGCACGGGCGGCGAGAAGAGGCTCTCGGATTATCTGCTCTGGGAGTCGGCCTACGCAGAGTTGTTCTTCACCGATCGGATGTGGCCGGAGTTTGAGGGATCTGATCTGGTCGCGGCAGTTTACGAATTCCGCCACCGGGAGCGGCGATTTGGTGCAGTGCCCGTATTAAAGGCGAGTTCAATGTTGGTTGCAGAGACCGCGCAATGATCCAGGCCCTTTAGAGGATCAGAATCGTCATTGCCTCACCGCTCTATCGTAGAAAAGCTGCAGCGGCTGCGGTAGAGTTGATGGCAATGAATCCGGACAGCCCTGGAAGTGTGGAAGATCAACTTAGGGAGCTGCGCTCTCGCGTACAGATCCTTGAAGATACTCTGCGGGGTCGCGGAGTCGTGTTGCCAGTTTCGCAGACCGTCGCTCCTCCGCCTGCGCCTAGTCCGATATTGCCTGCTGCCGTGGTCGCGACTCAGCATCCGGCTGAATCGGCGGCAAGCCCTGCTGCCACATATGCCCCGATACCGCCGCCATCTTTTGCGGCAGCGGCGGTTTCGAAACGGGATACTCGTTCACTGGAGAGCCGCGTAGGCTCGCAATGGTTCAATCGCATCGGCATTCTCGCGATCCTGATCGGGATGGCGTGGTTCTTGAAATTCGCTATCGACAATGAATGGATCGGGCCGCTTGGACGAGTTGTGATCGGCCTGATTTCCGGTGTGGCGATCATTGTGTGGTCGGAGCGATTCCGGGCGAAGAACTACATCGCATTCTCCTATTCACTGAAAGCTGTGGGAACTGGTGTTCTCTACCTATCGCTTTGGGCGGCGTTTTCGCTCTATCACCTGGTCCCAGCGCCAGTGGCATTCCTCGGGATGATTGCGGTGACGGCCTTCAATGGCTACCTCGCCTGGGCGCAGGATGCGGAACTGCTGGCGCTGTACGCGATAGTGGGAGCGCTGGGGACTCCGCTGCTGGTTTCGACGGGCGAGAATTCCGAGGTAACGCTGTTTGCTTACCTGCTGCTTCTGGATGTCACTGTCCTCCTACTGGTAATTTTGCGGCCCTGGTCAAGACTGCTGTTTGGCGCGTTTCTTGGCACGGTGATCTATGTCTCGGGATGGTGGATCGAATTCTATTCGCAGTCACAGGCGGGACGAACGGGTCTTTTCCTGATTCTCTTCTTCTTGATCTTTGCGTTTGCGCCGCGGCTTGTTCGCACCAGTGTGCTGGGGTCCGGAAAGCAGTCGGGATGGGACGCTTTCGCGACGATCGTTCTGCCAGTGTGCAATGCCGCGCTGGGATTCGTAGGCTTCTACGGTCTTCTAGAACCCAAGACCGAGAGCTGGACCGCCCCGTGGCTGGCAGTGGCGTTTGCGGCGTTCTACTTGCTGCTTCTTCGTTTGCGCGCGGGCGGACGTCTCCATGAGAGTTCGACGGCGCTGAGTTCCCTGCATCTCTCGACTGCCGTGGTTTTTCTCACGCTAGCGATTCCGCTGAAGACGCAGGGCCGGTGGCTGACGGTCGGTTGGCTCGTCGAAGGAGCTGCATTGTTGTGGACAGCCCGTCGGATGCACTCCCAACTCCTACGAGTGCTCTCGCTTATTTGCCTCACCCTGGGACTGTTGGTACTGATAGCAAACGATCGCTCAGCCTCTTTGACTCCAGTAATCAATGAGCGCTTTGGCACCTATTGCGTGGCTATCGCTGTCTTTGGATTTGTGGCATGGCTGTCGTACAAGCATCGCGCGGAGGATCCCAATCTCGTGCCGGGATGGACCGCTGTTGCAGGAACTGCGGTGCTGATCGTCAACGCGCTGATCTTGCTTGCGGTGAGCCTTGAGATTCATGCTTTCTGGTCCGGACAGTGGCGAGACTATACCGAATACCGCTCGCACACGATGGCCGCGCAGTTTACATACTCGGCCTTCTTCATGTTGTTCGGCGCGATACTGCTCGGGATCGGGTTCTGGCGGCGGACCGCGTTTTTCCGTTGGCAGGGTCTGGTGCTGCTCGCATTTGCGATTGGAAAAGTATTCATCGTAGATATCAGTGAGTTGAGCCAGGGATTCCGCATCCTGAGCTTCCTCGGGCTGGGAGCTCTTCTGCTGGCAGTTTCGTTTGTTTATCAGAAAGACTGGTTGAATCTCAGGTCGCATGGGAGTGACAACTCGTGAGGTGGCTGGCTGCGGTGATTCTCTTTACGGTTGCGGCGCCGAGCGCCGACATCCGGTATTTCCGCTATCAACGACCGCTCACAAACATTCCCGCGCAACCACAACAGGCATGCCTGGTGGTTGATCCCAGTCTCTTCGCTCACGCTGCGTCGGGACTCGCGGATGTACGTCTCTATCGCGACCGCATAGAGGCGCCGTATCTGATTCAGAAGTCCGGGCCGGCGATTCAATCTGTCGTGCAGAACATTGCGGCGCTCAACCTGGGAGTGCGAAGTAGAAGAATCGTGTTCGATTCCGCGATGCCCGAGGGCGCTTACTCGGATCTGCAATTGAATATTTCGGCGCATGACTTTATTGCGACTGTCGACGTGGCAGGCAGCCAGCAACAAGGCGGACCGGCAACGAAAGTCGGAACCTACACAATCTTTGATTTGTCGCGTCAGAGGCTGGGACGCAGTACAGTTCTGCATCTGCCGACCTCGGACTTCCGATACCTCCATTTTTCGGTGAGCGGTCCGTTGCATCCAGAAGATGTCGGCGGGATTTCGCTGGGGCAGGTGTCGACTGCAAAGCCGGCATATGTAACCGTAGCCGAGAGCCACGAGAGCACGCGCAAGGATCGCTCGACGCTGATTGAGTTTACGGTGCCGGCAAATGTTCCGGTGGATCGGGTGGTGTTTTCTGCGCCCGAGCAACCGGCGAATTTCAGCCGCGATGTGACGATCAATGTGGAAGAGGTTTCGACTAGACCTCGCGATGAAGCTGCATTGCCTCTACCGACCTACACTTCGAGGGGCAATCTGCTGCGCGTCCATACAACCCAAGCGGACCACAAGATCGATCTCGAGAGCATGGATGTTACGACCGGTCGGGCAGTGTTTGGCGGTCCTTCGCGGTGGGTCATCACGATCGATAACGGAGACGATGCACCGCTCGTGCCGAGCATGGTGCGGCTCGAGATGTTTGAGCGGGACATCTGCTTCCAATCTGCACCTGGGGAATATGCGCTCTACTACGGCGATACAGCGCTGAGTGCACCCCGTTATGATCTTGCGCAGTTTACGGTGATACACCCACAAGACGCGGCTCGCGTGAGTGCTGGTGCCGAGCAGCCGAATCCTCAGCTTCAGTCGCGGCCCGACGACCGGCCATTCTCAGAAAGGCATCCCGCTTTGCTCTGGATAGCTCTCGCTGTGGTGATTGCTTTATTGGGGTTGATTGCATTGCGCACGGCGCGGTCGCAGACGCCACCAAGCAGCGAGGGCTGAGAATAAAACAAAAAGGCCCGGAACTATGGCTCCGGGCCTTCGGCGTTGCATCCACCCCATGGAGAACTTTGTTATTCAGCTGCGGCTTCAGTGGCCTTGGTGGTAGCCACCGTCCAGTCGGGTGCGCCGACTTTAAAGCGGGCGAAGCGGCGAACGGTGATGTTCTCGCCAAGTTTGCCAACCTTCTGCGCGATCAGTTCCTTGATGCTGATGGCCTGGTCCTTGATGAAAGGCTGATCGAGCAGGCAGACTTCTTCGTAGAACTTCGCCATCTTGCCTTCCAGCATCTTCTCGATGATGTTCGCGGGCTTGCCGGTTGCGGCAGCCTGGGCGCGATAGATTTCCTTTTCGCGCTCCATATCTTCGGGGCTTACGTCTTCCGGACGCACGTACCGCGGATCACTCGCCGCAATGTGCATGGCGATGTCCTTGAGGAGATCCTGGAAGTCTTCGGTGCGTGCAACGAAGTCGCTCTCGCAATTCACTTCGACCATGACGCCGATCTTGCCGCCGGCGTGAATGTAGGTTCCCACGGCGCCTTCATTTGTGGTGCGGGCTGCCTTCTTCTGCGCGGAGGCCATGCCGCGCTTGCGGAGCACGACGAACGCGTCTTCGATGTTGCCCTTGGTCTCCTGCAGAGCCTTAAGGCAGTCGCCCATGGGCGCGCCAGACTTCTCGCGGAGGTCTTTCACCAACTTTGCATCTATCTTTTCTGCCACTGTCATCTCGCTTCCTTCTCTTTAGAACAGCTCAACTGTTCTCGTTATATCTTTTGCGCCAAAGGCGCGGTTAGCCGCACCGCAGGTGCCGAAGAAAAAGCGTGGCTACGTTCAACGCGGCCACGCTTCTCCAAATTCAGCTAAGAACTTAAAGGGCGCGTTCGGCCACTTCCTCTTCGTCGATTGCTGCTTCTGCCGCAGGAGCTTTGCGTACGCCGCTGACCTGAGCTTCGAAGTCGACGTCCTCGGTCGAGGCGGCCTCTGCCGGCGCTTCGCCTTCTCCCTCGGCTGCAGGTACTTCCTCTGCTGCCGCGAAAGCCTTGTCGCCAACAAGGTTCACGCCTTCGGCGGCCGAGTCTGCGATCTTCGAGGTGAAGAGGCGGATTGCACGGAGCGCGTCATCGTTGCCAGGGATCACGTAGTCGACGACAGTCGGGTCGCAGTTCGTATCGACCACGGCGACAACCGGAATGCCAAGCTTGCGTGCTTCCTTGACGGCGATCGCTTCGTTGTTCGAATCGATAACAAAGAGCGCGTCGGGGAGCCGCTTCATGTTCTTGATGCCGGCGAGGTTTGCCTGAAGGTGTTTGCGCTCGCGCTCGAGGCGGATCACTTCCTTCTTGGTCAGCAGCTCGTAGCGGCCGTCAACAGCCATCTCATCCAATTCCTGAAGGCGCTTCACCGACTTCTGAACAGTCACCCAGTTGGTAAGCAAGCCGCCCAGCCAACGCTGGTTGATATACGGCATGCTGGCGCGGCCTGCCTCCTCGGCAACCGCATCCTGGGCCTGGCGCTTGGTGCCGACGAAAAGAATCGTCTTGCCGCTTGCGCACAGATCTGTGACGAACTTGGACGCGTCCTTAAAGAGCTTCAGCGTCTTTTGCAGGTCGATGATGTAAATTCCGTTGCGCTCGCCAAAGATGTATTCCTTCATCTTGGGGTTCCAGCGCTTCGTCTGATGCCCGAAGTGAACACCTGCTTCGAGCAGCTCCTTCATGGTGATCGTGGCCATTGGCCTCCTTCGTGGATTGCATCCGGACTAACCTTCGTCTGGCCCGGATTGAACCCGCTTAATGCGGGGATTTAACAACCAGAGATCAGTGGTCAGTGATCAGATTGCCGAGAAAACCGTCTGATCACTGATACCTGAACACTGACCACTTCGAAGCGCTTAGCGCTTCGAGAACTGGAACCGCTTGCGAGCGCCCTTCTGACCGTACTTCTTGCGCTCCTTAACGCGAGCGTCGCGGGTCAGAAGGCCTTCGGCCTTGAGCGCCTTTCTCAACTCTGGATTGAACTGGATCAGTGCACGGGCAACGCCCATCTTCACTGCATCGGCCTGCGAGGCGACTCCGCCGCTGCTGACGGTGGTAACCACGTCGAAGCTCGATGCGAGTTCAACAACCTGCAGGGTCTTCTTGGCGGAAACGCGCTGCTGTTCGGTCACGAAGTATTCGTCGAACGCCTTGCCGTTAACTTTCCACTCGCCGGTGCCTGGACGCAGGAAAACGCGGGCAATTGCCGACTTGCGGCGGCCCGTCCCGTAGTACTGAACCAAATCTGCCATTCAATCCTCTTTAAGCTCTAAGCTGTCAGCTCTCCGCCTTCAGCTTGTTCTTGCAATTCCGAACTACGCGACGTTGAGCGCCACCGGCTGCTGCGCGAGGTGGGGGTGCTTGTCGCCGCGATAAACCTTCAGTTTTGAGCCCATGGCGCGGCCGATTTTGCTCTTCGGCAGCATGCCCTTGATTGCCTCTTCCAGGATCTTCTCTGGCCGGCGAGCGAGAAGGCGCGAAAACTCTTCTTCGCGAAGTCCACCGGGGAAGCCCGTGTAGCGGCGATAAACCTTGCTCTGACTCTTGAGGCCGGTGAGGCGGATCTTCTCGGCGTTGATGACGATTACGTGATCGCCCATGTCGATGTACGGCACGTACCTGGGATTCAGCTTGCCGCTCAGAACGTCGGCAGCCTTTGTAGCCAGCCGGCCCAGGGTCTGGCCGCTGGCGTCAACCACATACCACTTGCGGTCAATATCCTTGCCGCTCGGAACGAAGGTGCTCATCTCTCTCCTGCCTCTAGATAACGCAAAAACTACGGCGCAAAGCGCCTTTTCCCATGGCATCCGCTCATGGGAACAAATTTCACCCACTTCCAAACAATCCTGTTCGGGTGAGGACTGCGGGGTTTACCCCTTGAGGGCTCCTGACTCTGTGGAATGACTTGCAATTCCGCAGAAGGCGCCTGTCCGGTCAAATGAGAACTTCGCAGTTCGATCGGTGGGTCCGGGCTAACCTACGTCTTCTCAAAGATTTGAATCAGACTTTGAGAGCCCGTCTCAAGACCCCAGGCGTAACTCCGCACAAGACCCTTAGAATACCCGAATCACCCTGTAGAGTCAACGAAATGTGAGACGCGGAAGCGCCCGGAACCTGCTGATTCGGGCGCTTCTGCACTGCTCAGGCGGCATTTCCTTCCAGGGAACGCACGCGGAATCGCTTCATCTGGATCGACAGAGTCTTTTCGATCTTCTTGAGCTCTTTCCGTTCCGTGGGACCGGCAAACGTCGACGCCACTCCTTTTGCGGAGGCGCGCCCCGTACGGCCCACACGGTGGACAAAGTCCTCCGCCTGCTTGGGAAGGTCGTAGTTCACGACGTGCGCCACATGTGCGACATCAATTCCGCGGGCGGCAACATCGGTGGCCACGAGAACGCGGTGACGGCCCTCTGAGAATCCGCGAAGGGCGGAGTTCCGCTGAGACTGAGAGCGGTCCCCATGGATCTGGGCTGCCGACCAGCCAGAGCGAGCGAGGCGGCGAGCTACGCGATCGGCTCCATGCTTGGTTCGAACGAATACCAGGAAGCTTCCCTTTTCGGCGTTGAGAAGGTGCTGGAGGAGTTCGAGTTTGTCGCTCTGTTCGACTTCGAAGGTGCGAAGTTCCACGTTTTCGGATGGCGTGAGAACGGATCCGATTTCAATCCGGACCGGTTCCTTCAGATACTTCGAGGCAACCTGTTTCACCGCGCCCTCGAGTGTGGCCGAGTAGCAGAGCGTCTGCCTGTGTTCGGGAATCATCGCTACAATGCGGGCAATTGCCGGCTGAAAGCCCATGTCGAGCATCCGATCAACTTCGTCGAGAACGAGAACCTTGACCTGGTCCATACGCACGAGCTTGCGTTTGAGGAAGTCCTCAAGGCGTCCCGGAGTGGCCACGATCAATCGCGCCCCACGGCGAATTGCATCGAGTTGCGGGCGCTCCTGCATCCCTCCGACGACAAGGGCGACGGTCTGTTCCGAGCTAGTCCGGATCGTCTTAAACGAGGCCTCGACCTGCATGGCGAGTTCGCGCGTGGGCAGCAGAATGAGTGCCTGCGCTGCATTGCGGTCCTGAGCTTTCTGCAACATCTCCACGATGGGGATTAGGAAGCTGAGGGTTTTGCCGGTTCCTGTCTGGGCTGTTGCCAGCACGTCACGGCCTTCGAGAGCCGGAGGAATGGCCTGCGCCTGTACCGGGGTTGGTGTGACGAAGTTGTTGAAGTTCATCCGCGACATCAGCGCGGCTGAGAGGTTGAACTGCGAGAAATGTGTATTCAAAAAATCTATCGTTTCCTGGTTCCGGAGCCTGTCTTCCCTGCGGCTTGCAGTCAGAACCGAATCTGGACGCACTGAGATGCGCCTCTCTGTGTTTTATGCGTAAAGGTGAACCGGAAGGTCATTCTGACGGCCAGTCACTCGCTCAATCGAGGACGGCCCGGATCTGCCACACGCCATAGGTACCGCCTGCGGACATCAGCGCCGGCAGGCTCCACACTCCAGCCTGGCTTAAAAACCGGGCTGCAATCGAGGTGGTTACGCTAAGGGGGCTTGGGGGAATCTGTGCAAGGCGTTCGCCGGTAAAGGGCTGGTCCGCCGCTCACGTCCAAATCACTGAGCGCAAGCTAAGTATAACACGATCTGAGAGATGCTGCACGAACACACTCTTGAGGAGTCCGATCAGCGCTGCGGCATGAGCTCACGGAAGCGGCGGTCCACCTCGTCGTATGACGCGCCTGCCGCGGCTGCTGGCAGGGCGGACATGCGCGCATCCGGGAATCCCAAGTGGCGTTTGAGATTGAGGATTTCCTGTATTTTGCAGTCGGGAATGGGAACCAGGGGCTTGCCAATCTGGCTGGCAACGACGCACGTCTTGCAATAGGACTCGAGAATTTCAACCAGCCATTCGGCGTGAGTGATCGTGTCGGACCAGCAGACGATCCCGTGATTCGCGAGCAGGATTGTGTTGTGATCCTGAACAAAGGGGAGAACGGTTTCCGCGAAGGCCTGTGTGCCTGGGGTTTCGAAACGAGCGAGAGCTGCGGGACCGATAAAGATCTCGTACTCGGAGATAAGGCCGGTGGGCGGCGGCGTGCCCGTCAGCGAAAAGGCTGTCGCATACGGCGGATGGCAGTGGACGATAGCTCGGGCTCGCGGGTTAGCGCGGTAGATTTCGAGATGAAGCAGGAGTTCGCTGGTACGGAGACGATTGCCCGCGACGATGGTCCCTTCCATATTGGAGAGGCAGATATCGGCGTGCGTCATGTCCCCCTTGCTGATCATGGTCGGGGTGCAGAGGACATAATCTTCGCCTATACGGCAGCTGATGTTCCCGCCGTTGCCGTCGACGTACTGGCGTTCCCAGAGCTTGCGGCCTGTGCGGATGATTTCGTCGCGGAGAGCTTCGGCTTCGAAGGAGTGATAGACGGCCGAAGGGGTGCCTTCTTCCGGCTTGGGGACTCGGAGGGCATCGACGACGGCCTCGAAGACCTCCTTTACCTTGTCAGTCACTGGATTGGCGACCTGCGACATCGAGACCTCGAAGAGAGGATGGAGTTTGACCTCTCCTTTAGGTATAGGTCGAACGGCGACGGATAGAGGTGATGCGGGTCACCACACAGATTGTGATCGTCGGACAGTTCAGTCAGCCGCAACCAGCTTGCGCTGCAGAGCTTCCAGCGTTTGGCCTTTGGTCTCTGGGTAGGTCAGGAGCACGGTGAAGAACTGTACGGCTGTCATGATCGAGAAGAAGATGAACGGCGTTGCCGTGCTCATGGAGTGAACGACGATCGGGAAGGTTTCGGCGATAGCCGCATTCATGAACCAGTGACTGGCGGAGCCGACTCCCTGCCCCTTGGAACGGACTGACGTGGGAAAGACTTCGCCGATGTAGACCCAGATCACGGCGCCCTGAGAAAGCGCGAAGAAACCGATATAGGTGACGAGGATCCACACCAGCATGGATTGATGCGTGTTCGACGAGAAGATCCACGCAACAACGGCCAGGCATGCGGCGGTTCCGGCTGCTCCGATGAGCAGGAGAGTTTTACGGCCGAGCTTGTCGATGACGCTCATGCCAACCATGGTGAAGACCAGGTTGGTGGCGCCAATCGCGATGGCCTTCTGATCACCGGAGAGCTGGCTGTAGCCAGCCGAGGCGAAGATGTCATTGATGTAGTACAGAATCGCGTTAATGCCAGCCAGCTGATTGAATGCGCCTATGGAGATTGCGAGAAACAGCGGGTAGCGGTACTTCCACTTAAAGACTCGTTCGTGGGCGGAGGCATGTTCCTGCTTGAGAGCTTCGCGGATGTCGGCGAGCTCGGCTTCAGGGTCGGGATCGCCCATCAGCTTCAGCACTTCGAGCGCCTCGTCGATGCGATCTCGCGAGGCGGACCAGCGCGGGCTGCGCGGAATGCCGAAGAGCATGATCAGAAACGCGACCGCTGGGATTCCGGCAATGCCCACCTGCCAGCGCCACTCCGTCGCGCCAAGGTGCATGGTGCGGATGACGTAGTTGGAGAGGTAGGCGAGCATGATGCCGAAGACGACATTGAACTGAAAGAGTGCGACGAAACGGCCACGCCACTTGGCCGGCGAAAGTTCTGCGATGTAGACCGGGCCAAGAACAGACGAGGCGCCGATGCCGAGCCCGCCGATGAAACGGAACACAAGAAACGAATTCCAGTCCCATGCAAAGGCGCAGCCGGCTGCCGACAGGACATAGAGAATTGCGGTGAGCCGAAGGGTCTCGCGACTGCCGAGGCGCTGCCCGATCTGGCCTGCACCGAGCGCCCCAATGACAGTACCGACTAGGCCGATGGCGACGGTCAGGCCCTCTTTGTGCGGATCGAGGTTGTAAAGCTTGACGAGTGCACCGATGGCACCGGCGATCACAACAGTGTCGAAGCCAAAAAGAAGGCCTCCAAGGGCACCGGTGAGTGTCGCCCTCATCAGGTTGAAGTTCGGTCGCATAGTCTCGCTGTCCTCGGTAACTAGAACATCCTACAGAGACAAACGCGTTCCGGTAAACCTGAGGCTCAGCTTCGCCCTGATACCAGGCCGCCATAGCGGCCCGGCGCTGTTCTCCGAACAGGTTCAGCGGGATTCGAGATTCGCTGGGGTGATCATGAGAGCCCGGCACCGCTCCGATCCCGCGGCGCTCCACCCTATCGCCATCTCCGAATCGAGAAAGATGCAATCGCCTGTTTCGAGGGTCTCGTGCATTCCTCCGGCGTCGAATCGCAACTTGCCTTCCAGAACATAGACAACGGCACAAACGGGTCGGCCCGCGTCGCTGATCATGCCGCTGACTCCCGCTGGAAGTTCCACCATGCGAGCCAGAAGCTTGTCAGTTGCGGTGATTGCATGAAGAGAGACGTGCTTGATCGCTTCCTGACCACGCCCGTTTCCGGCAAGATGTGCTTTTCGCGTGATCGCCAGAGTATGTTTTGCAGCCTCGTTGAAAAAGTAGCTTAGTCCAACCCCGTAGACTCGACAGATATTTGAGAGAGTAGGGAGCGTCGGGATCATGCGATCCGTCTCAAGTTTTGAGAGAAGGGCGGTAGAAAGCCCCGTCTCAGCCGCAAGCCGAGAGAGGGTAAGATGCTTTTGGGTTCGCAGCGTACGGAGTTTCATGCCGATGCTGTACGGCTCGAGTGACCAGCGCGCGTAGGACGGTCCATTCGCCATCGGAATCACCTCGTAACGAAGTCTTTCGCGATTCCGGCTTCAGGCTTTTGAACAATTTCTGAAATCACCTGGTGGCGTGACCGCCACCAACGTTTTAGGATTAAGACACTTGCAGCAGATTGCGTGACAACTCCGAGCCCCTCACATCGCAAAACTTCTGAAAGGACCATCCCCCCATGACTTCCTTTTTACCTTTTTGGACCCGCCGCATAGCCCACCTCGTCATCGATCGTAGATTTTCATTGCTCACTGTCGTTGCGCTGGCTGTTGTTTCCGCCGCCCACGGATCAGCGCAAGGCCCGTCTTCTGATGTTCTGGTCCTGAGTAACGGGGACACACTGCACGGCAAGCTGGTGAACTCCTCAGACGGCAAGGTCACCTTCCACTCCGATGCTCTGGGTGATCTCTCCGTAGGCTGGGACAAGATCAAGGAACTTCACACGAACGGCAGCTACGCCGTGATCGATAAAAACGTGAAGATTCGCAACAAGAAGAACGAGGCCTCTATTCCTGAGGGGCAGCTGGAAGTAGCGAACAATTCGATTGCGGTTCGCTCGGAGAAAGCTGCTGCACCTGCGCCTATCCCGGTCGCCGATGCGCAATACATCATGGACGCGGCAATGCTGGAAAAACAGCTCCATCATCAGCCAGGTTTCTTCTCAGGGTGGAACGGAGCTGCCACGGCGGGTGCCGCGATCGTGGCGGCAACGGAAAACCAATACACGTTTTCCGGTGGTGTGGGACTGGTTCGCGTCGTTCCGACTGTGAGCTGGCTCACTACCCGCGATCGCACGTCAGTTGACTTCACGGGCTCATTCGGAAAGATCACACAGCCTTCCTACACCGATCCCGTATCGGGAATTGTAGTGCCGGCAATCGTGACAAAGTCGGCAATCTATCATGCGGACGCTGAACGTGATCAGTACTTTTCGCCGAGATTTTTCGCACTTGCGCAGACCGCTTTCGACCACAACTACGGCCAGGACCTTGAACTGCAGCAGATCTATGGAGGTGGTTTCGGTTGGACGTTCTTGAAGCAGCCGAAACAGGAAGCAGATCTGAAAGCGACGATTCAGTACGAGAAGCAGCAGTTTATTTCCGATTCATCGGCCAATCAGAATCTGATCGGCTCGACGATCTCATTGGCGTATGTGCTTCACCACAAGTTGGTGACGTACACGCAGGGACTGGCTTTTATTCCGGCGTTCAACAATCCTCGCGCATATTCAGCGAACGAAACAAACACGCTGGCATTCCCGGCGTACAGGAACTTCAGTTTTTCTGTTGGGACGCTCGACAGCTATCTGAACAATCCGCCGGATACGCTTCCTCCGACGAAACGCAATTCCTTCCAATTCACAATGGGCTTCACCTACGCGATCAAGTCCAAATACTGAGAGACTGCTGCGATCTTCCGAAGCGTTTGATTGCGCGAACGAGGATAATTGTTCACACAACTAAACGCTATCGGGGTTGGTTTTCCCATTGCGAAATTGAGCTGGTAACTCTCCGGAGAAGTTACTAATTCCCCCGTGATTCTCATTGAACATCACAATTGTTTGTTGCAGTTTAGATACATAATGTGGTCGCGTTCGTTAACTGCCAGTACGTAGAGCTGCAGTGTACGGAAGATTCCGGTTTGACTCTTCCCCGTGGTATCGACGGCCAGACTCATGTCAGTGGAGGTCTGCTGCTGATGGAGATCGAGAGGCTCCAGAAGCAGATTGTCCGGTACGAGGAAGATAATGGTGCAGTACCCGGTAGCAAGTTCTTCGACGCTTTTTGATCGCGAATTTCTTTTCGGTGAACTACGACTCGATGCCCAGGGTGTGTTAACTCGTGGGAACGAAAGTATTCATTTGCCGCCGAAGGAACTCGCCGCTCTTCGACTGCTGCTGGCGCACTCCGGGCAGATCGTGACCCTTCAGCAGCTGAAGCAGGCGCTCTGGGGCGATGTTCACGTCACCGATGAGAGTGTTCCGAAGTGTGTCTCATCTCTACGCGAACTTCTATCGCCGACCGATTGCATTCAGACGGTATACAAACGGGGTTATCGAATCTCCGTAGTCGTTGCGGGTAGGCCAGATGACGTACCCGAACCCCCTCCACGACTGGCAATCATGCCGTTCTCTGTCGACCAAAACGTACCAGGCTACCTGGGTTCCGCGATCGCGGAGGAGACAATTTCGCTGCTTACGGCAGACCGCTTTGCTCCGGCCTACGTGCTCGCCCGCGATTCTGCGTTTTCCCTGTCGGGACGGGGAATGACGGCACATCAGGTTGGGGAAGCGCTCCAGGCAGATCTGGTTCTGACCGGGACGCTTCGCATGCTTCCAACTCATTTCAGGCTTCGTGCGGAGATGATCCGGGTTTCCGACGGCACCCAGATCTGGGTAGAGGACATGCTGGTCGCGCAAGCACGGTCGGCTGATCTCGAGTCTGAGCTTGCAAATCGGTTGTTTATCCGGCTCAGTGCGACAGACTGGATAGCTCCGCGCAGCGCGTCGGGAACGGTGTCGAAAGATGGACCGGGACGGCGGGAAGCGTGGGATCTGTTCCTTCGCGGCCATCATGAATGGCAGACGATGCAACGGCATCGCATGCAGGACGGGATAGTGCATCTTAGCCGGGCGATCGAACTGGACCCGTCTTTGTACGTTGCGCACATCGACGTAGCAAATGCGTCCGTTGCTCAAGAATGCGCAGGGTTTGTTTCGCCGCTTCAGGCGGCAAAACAGGTGCGTGCAGCGGCAGAGGCCGTGCCGCCTTCGGTCGAGGGTTCTGAGGCCTTGCTTCCGGCGCTTGGCTGGATCCGGTTTCATGTGGATCACGATATGCCGGGAGCATTGCGCGCGTTCTCCGCAAGCGCTCATCTACGCCACGAGAACTCCGTAACCCGCGCGAGGTCAATGTTCGCGCTCAGCCGTCGCCGATTTATAGAGGCGATCGAACTGATCAAGGAAGCTATCAGAACCGATCCATATTCCCCGTGGCTCAACGCTCGACTTGCCTGGGCTTATCACCTTTCAGGGGAGCAGGAAAGAAGCGTGACCCAGGCGGAGCATGCGCTCGAACTGTTTCCCGAGCACGAAAGCTCAAATGTCTACGCAACCATGATCCTGGCCTTCAACGGCAAGGCTGAACGGGCAATTTCTGTTGCGGAGAGTCTCGTTCGCAGGTCGCCGCATCTGGACATGGGCTCGGCGCTCTACGCATATGCGCTGGCTCAGGCCGGACGCGAGAAGGAAGCCCGCTCCATGCTGGAGCGCCTGCAGTGGCTGAGCCGGGAGCGCTTCGTTCTCACCTCGTTCACTGCCGCGGTGTGCCTGGCATTGGGAGAGTTGGATTGCGCCGTAGCGGAGTTGCAGGCGGCTGCGGACGCCCGATGTCCGTGGCTCTTCCAGATGCTGGCCGACCCGAGACTCGGAGCCATCCGCACTCGTACAGAAGTGGTGAGAATGGAGAAGGTTCTGGAGCGCATGGAAGCGGAGGCTGAACGAACAAACCCAAACGAGAGTTGAGCGGCATCGCAATTTTCGCGAATAGTAAAGCGATAAAGCTAGTCAGCAGATAGCCTGACCTAGTACATTTCTCCCGGCAGCTTTTCATCTACCTGTAGCTATGATGAGACTCGCGATTCTGTCTCTGACAGAGACCTCTGCGACGCTCTATTCCACTCATGAAATGAAATTGCTGCCATGGAGGAACGACCATGCCGCTTCGTCGCTTTCTTGTGATTGCCATCTTCTTGTCCGCGAGTCTTACACCACTTGCTCCGGCGCAGCAGCCTGCTTATCTCGACACGAAGCTCTCGGCGCAAGAACGGGCGCACGATCTGGTTGGCCGTATGACGCTGGACGAAAAGGCCGCCCAATTGGAGGACTGGGGAACAGCGATTCCGCGGCTGGGAATCCCTGACTACCAGACATGGAACGAGGCGCTTCACGGCGTGGCCCGTGCGGGGTATGCCACGGTGTTTCCGCAGGCCATAGGAATGGCTGCAACGTGGGACACCAACATCGTGCACAGCATGGGAGATGTGGTTTCGACCGAAGCTCGTGCCAAGTACAACCAGGCCCAGCGCGAAGGCAATCACCGCATCTTTTATGGGCTGACGTTCTGGTCGCCGAACATCAACATCTTCCGCGATCCCAGATGGGGACGGGGGCAGGAGACATACGGCGAAGACCCGTTTTTGACCGGGCGGATGGGGATTGCCTTCATCGGCGGTGTGCAGGGCAAAGACCTTGACCACTTGCGCGCAGTAGCGACCAGCAAACACTATGCCGTCCACAGCGGACCAGAGTCTTTGCGACATGGCTTCAATGTTGATCCGAGTGCGCGCGATCTCGAAGAGACCTACCTGCCGGCATTCCGGGCCACGGTGACCGAGGGGCACGTGCAGTCTGTGATGTGCGCTTACAACTCGATTGACCAATTTCCGGCATGCACCAACAAGATGCTTCTTCAGGAGCATCTACGCAATGCCTGGGGGTTCAAAGGGTTCGTCGTGTCCGACTGCGGTGCGATCGTCGACGTCTTTCAGGGGCACAAAAAGACCAGCGATATTGAACACGCGTCTGCGATGTCGCTGGAAGCCGGAACAGATCTCTCCTGCAGCATCTGGACGCCCGGATTCAATTCGCTGGCAAAAGCAGTACACGACGGATTGGTATCCGAGGATCTGGTAACAAGAGCGGCTGAACGGCTCTACACCGCTCGATTCCAGTTGGGACTGTTCGATCCGCAGGGAACGTTGCTGGATCGGATTCCTTCCTCCGAAGTCGCGTCAGACGCGCACCGGCAGATTTCGCGCAAGGCAGCGGAGGAGAGCATCGTTCTGCTCAAAAACAAGGGCGTCCTGCCGTTGAAGGCGCCCGGGAAGATTGCGGTGGTTGGCCCGACCGCGGATTCCCTTCCCTCCATACTTGGCAACTACGTGGGAACACCGATGCATCCGGTGACGCCGCTCGACGGCATGATTACTCAATTCAAAGGTTCGACAATTCTTTATGCGCAGGGATCGACCCTGGCAGAGGGCGTTGGCGTACCTGTTCCGCGCTCGGCATTCGGTAAGGGCCTGAAGACGGAGTTCTTCGCAACCCCCGATTGGACCGGACGGCCAGTGGCAACAGCGACTGATCCTCTGATCCAGGCCGACTGGGAGAATGCGAAGCCGCGGCCGGAGGTGGATACGAAGAACTACTCCGTACGCTGGACCGGAACGATCGCAGCACCTGCGCCGGGCCACTACATATTCACCGTGGAGGTAGCTGACAGCTTCCCGTATTCACCGGCCGAGAGCTTCCGCTTCACTCTGGATGGCAAAGTGCTCGGCGAAGAAAACATCCGCACGGGGCATGACATGTCGGTGATGGGCAGCTTCAAGCCTGCACCGGGAGCATCGCCAACGGCGCCTCCAGTGGAGACCTTCGCGAAGACACCGAAGATCGAAGTCGACTTCACGGACACAAAGCCCCATCAGATTCAATTCGACTACGCGCATTCGACGGATCAGGCTGGAGGAGGCGTCACGTTGAAGTGGGTGGCGCCGGCGGAGGCTCAGATCGAGGAGGCCGTAGCCCGCGCCAAGGAAGCTTCCGTTGTGGTGGCGTTTGTTGGGCTATCGCCTCAGCTTGAGGGCGAGGAGATGCCGATCAAGATTCCGGGATTCAGCGGAGGCGATCGCACGAGCCTCGATCTTCCAGCGCCGCAGCAGAAACTGCTCGAAGCCGTCGCTGCGACGGGAAAGCCGGTCGTCGTTGTTCTGCAAAGCGGAAGTGCGGTAGCGCTGAACTGGGCGAACGAGCATGCCGGAGCAGTGCTTGAGGCATGGTATCCGGGAGTCGACGGAGGAACGGCGATCGCGCGGACGCTGGCAGGACTCAACAACCCTGCGGGGCGGTTGCCGGTAACTTTCTATTCGTCGCTGGATGGGCTGCCGGAGTTCACCAACTACTCGTTCAAGAACCGGACATATCGATACTTCAGCGGCAAGCCGCTATGGGGTTTCGGATATGGGTTGAGTTACTCGAAGTTCAAGTATGGTCCGGTAAAGCTTTCTGCCGCGACGCTTAAGGCTGGCGATCCGATCACCGCGACGGTGACGGTGACGAACGGCGGAGGAATCGCGGGAGACGAAGTAGTTGAGGCATATGTGAAGACGCCGCAGCAGGATGGGCCTCTCCAGGCGCTGGTTGGATTTGAGCGTGTCAACATTCCAGCTGGCGGGAGCAAGGAAGTATCAATCAAAATTGATCCGCGTTCTCTTTCGAGCGTGGACGATCAGGGCAACCGTTCGATCCTTGCCGGAAAGTACACCTTGACGCTCGGCGGAGCACAGCCCGAAGAGACTCAGGCTAAATCGGCTGCGGGATTCAGCGTGGAGGGCACGAAGGCTCTTCCGAAGTAAATACACAAATGAACACAGAAGCGCGGGCAAGCTTTAAGGCTGCCCGCGCTTTTTTTGACGCGCTGTTTGATGGGACAACTCGTTCCTCCGCCCGCCGGTGATCTTTGTCACATGCCAGCGACCTCTGGGTGCTGAATCATTTGTGTGTACGGAGGTTTCCTCTTGCTCTGCGGCACGTCGTCGTCGGGCATTGAACGGAGCACCACGTATCGGGGTCCGCGACTTATGTACAGGATTGTTGAAGCGCGTCCGGTGGGGCTCAACATCAAGCAATTTGTCATCGAAGCTCCGCGTATTGCGCGCAAGCAGAGACCTGGCCAATTCGTGATCCTCCGCCTTCATGAAAAGGGCGAGAGAATCCCGCTGACCATCAAGGCCGCCGATCCGGCGGCAGGCACTGTGACGATCGTGGTGCAGGGTGTGGGCAAAACGACCAGCCTGCTGAATTGCCTGGAGGCAGGCGACTCCGTGCTGGACATCGTTGGGCCGCTGGGCAGGCCGTCGGAGATTGAGAAGTTCGGAACGGTGCTGATTCTCGCTGGCAGCGTTGGCACAGCTATGGCGCTGCCAACCGCAAAGGCGCTGAAGGAAGCCGGCAATCATGTGATCTTTGTCGAAGGCGCGCGCAGCCGCGAGATGGTCGTGTTCGAGGACGAAGTGCGCGAGGCGTCGAGTCGGAGTTTCATCATGACCGACGACGGCACGTATGGCGAGAAGGGTCTGGTTACGGCGAAGCTGAACGAACTACTCGCCGCCGGGCAGAAGATCGACTTCGTTTTAGCAGTGGGTCCGATCCCGATGATGCGTGCAGTTTCGCAGATCACCTGCCCGCTTGGAATCAGGACGGTCGTAAGTCTCAACTCCATCATGGTGGATGGAACGGGAATGTGCGGCGGCTGCCGTGTGCTGCTTGGCGACAAAAGCAAATTCGCGTGCGTGGACGGACCAGAATTTGATGCTTCGCAGGTGAACTTTGAAGTTTTGATGCAGCGCAATGCAATGTATCGCGAGAAGGAATGCGAGTCTCTGAAGGCTTTTGAGCAGCACAAGCCGGAATATCTGAAGCAGTTGCGCGCGGAGTTGGCCGCTAAGGAGGCGGAGCTCGAGCGCCTGCGTGGTGAGATCGCTGACCTGAGCGTAACCAATGAGGCGTTTCATGGCTGAGAGGAACACTCTGCCGCTGAAACAGCGCATTGCGCTCACGCGCGTCGGAATGCCGGAGCTTGACGCCACGCTACGCAGCCGGTGCTTCGAAGAGGTGAACCTGGGATTGCTGCCCGTGGATGCGATGCTCGAGGCGACACGCTGCATCGAGTGCGCGAAGCCCGGTTGTGTGGAGGAATGCCCTGTAGGAGTAGAGGTGAAGGAAGTTGTGGCGCTGATCTATGCAGGAGACTACCTGGGAGCCGCGTCCAAACTTCGCGAGGATAATGCGCTGCCTGCGATCACAGGCCGTGTGTGTCCGCAGGAGAACCAGTGCGAGGGCGGATGCGTGCTGGGACGCAAAGGCGCGCCGCTTGCCATTGGGCATCTGGAACGTTTTGTAGCCGACTTTGAGCGCGAGAGCGGAAAAGTTGGGCTACCGCAAATTGCGCCTTCCACGGGGAAGTCAGTTGTGATTGTGGGTAGCGGGCCGGCAGGACTGTCTGCCGCCGGCGACCTGGTGCAGAAGGGACATCGCGTACACGTCTTTGAGGCTCTTCACGAGTTGGGAGGCGTGCTTGTATACGGCATTCCGGAATTTCGTTTGCCGAAAGCGATTGTTCGAGAAGAGATCGAGAACCTGCGGCGCATCGGAGTTGAGTTTGAGACCAATGTCGTAGTCGGGAAAAGCGTAACGATCGACGACCTGATGCAGGACGAGGGCTACGACGCAGTATTTGTCGCAACGGGTGCGGGACTGCCGCGGTTCCTGGGTATCCCTGGCGAGCATCTGAATGGGGTCTATTCGGCAAATGAATTTCTGACGCGCGTGAATTTGATGCGCGCATACCGCGCGCTTGAATTCGACGAACCAGTGTATGACTGCCATGGACGGGACGTAATGGTGGTGGGTGGCGGCAATACGGCGATGGATGCCGTGCGTACTGCTCGTCGCCTTGGTGCTCGCAGGGCGACATTGGTGTACCGCAGATCAGAGAAAGAGATGCCTGCTCGAGCGGAAGAAGTTAAGCATGCACGCGAGGAAGGAATCGATTTCTGCATGCTCACGGACCCAGTCGCGTTTGTTGGCGATGAGAACGGATGGTTGCGAGCCGCGCGCTGCATGCAGATGGAACTGGGAGAGCCGGATGCGAGCGGACGTCGATCTCCCGTGGCGATCAAGGGGTCTGAGTTTGTTTTGCCAGTCGATGTTGCGATCATCGGCGTGGGCACGACGGCGAATCCGCTGATCCAGAGTACGACTCCTGACCTGGCCACCAATTCGCGAAACTACATAGTGGCCGACTCGCAGACGATGCGCACCTCGAAGCGCGGCGTTTTTGCAGGCGGCGACATCGTGACAGGCGCGGCAACTGTGATCCTCGCGACGGGAGCGGGACGAAAAGCGGCGGCTTCGATTCACGAATTCTTAACGAGCGGAGCGTGGTAAAAGAACAGGGACGAAGGGAACAAGAGAACAAGTAACCAAGTTTGCGCGCGCTCGAACTTTCCGGAGCCTTTCGCTTCGTACTTGCTATCGCGGAATAGACCTTCAAAATAAATCGGCGGCAGAAGGATCGCCCTCTGCCGCCACCGGTATTGACTACAACCGCATTTGCTCTCTGCTTACACTTCCCTTGACGGGTTTTTCCGATCACTGGTTTACAGAAAAAGAAGAAATTTCGTCGGCCGGCCCGTCGCCGAGCATGCCTTGAGGTCCAGGAGGCGGTGGTGGCGCGCCCTTGTCATCACCGCCGGGGCCACCGGGACCGCGACCGTCGCGCCGCCATTCTCGACGCATGCCATCGTGATTCTGGCGGAACTCCTGCACCTGCTTCCATTGTTCAGGCGAGAGTTTGGCGCGGAGGGCGAAGAGGAAACGCGCATTCGCTTTTTCCAGTTCAGCGCGAGCCTGGGCAACCTTGTCGATCTGGCTCATAACCGCGGTCTCATTCGGCTGATCGGCCTTCACAAGCGGATCCATTTCGATTTCGGCCTTCTCCAGATTGCCGCGCAGATCAACGAGCTTCTCGCGGTGCTTCTGGAAGATGTCGTCCATCGCCTTGCGCTGATCTTCGGTGAGTTTCAGACGCTCGATAATCTTCGGATTGTTCCACCAGCGGCCGAACTCACTGTGGGAACGCATGGCCCGCTCCATCGGCGGACGATGCATCCCAAACCCCGGCCCTCCCGGCCCCTGGGCTGTCGCAATTGCAGCGGCGAAAGTTGCCGCGATGGCCATCCCAAATCGAACTACCAATCCTGCTTTCATCTTCGTTCTCCTTTGCTGAATTCCTTGAATCAGCAATTCCTTCAGTTCCCCGTTCCCTGGTTTTCATCCATCAGCGATGCCAACGGTTCGAGTGCGCTTGGAACTTCGCGAGCGATGTCGGAATCTACCTTCGCCATCAGATCTGCTTCTTCCTTCGCGTGCTGAGCAACAAGCTCCCGCTGCTGCTCAGCAATCCGAGCCGCCTCGACCTTTGCCGCTTCCTGCTGGCGGTGATTCTCATATATGCCGCTTGAAACCGTGCCAATGAACACTGCGCAGCCGAGAGCCCAACGTGTGATGCGTGTCCAATTGACGCGAGCCGGAGCGGCGATCTCGCACGGACGGCTTAGTGCGTTATCACTCCACGCATCAAGACTCGATTTGAAATTTCCGATAGCTTCGCGCAGCTCGGGCTCGAGTTCAAGATCTTCGTTACGCTGAACGAACTTCGGATTGTCGTTCGTGCGATTCATCGTTTCTCTCCCAATTCTTTTCGGACTTTGGCAAGCGCGCGCGAAAGGTGGGCCTTCACGGTGCCCTCTCCCATCCCAGTCGCATTTGCGATCTCTTTCAAGTCCAGCTCCTCGACGTATCGAAGGAGAAATACCGTTCGCTGCCGCTCGCTGAGGTTTTCTACCGCGACCCAAACGTGCGCTACCTGCTCTTTAGCCAGCATGCGCTGTTCAGCAGTGCGCTCTCCGCTGGGCAGCCACTCACTCGCTTCATCAAGGTCGACTGCGTTGGTCCTGGTCTGGCGCCAGAACTGAAGGCGGCGATTGCGCCAATGGTCCTTCTGAAGATTGATGGCAATCCTCATCAGCCAGGTCAACACACTCGATTCACCGCGGAAGTTCGACCAGTTGCGATGCGCCTTCAAGAGGCAGTCCTGCGTGAGGGTCTCGGCGAGATCGACATCGCGCGTTGAAGCGAGCAAAAAACGGAAAATCTGCACACGATGTTCGGCAACGACGCTGTCAAACTCCCGCGCAGCAATGGCTTCAGCCGTTGCGTTGATCATTGGCTCCAGTGTTGTGCAGGCCGCCATCATTTGGGTAGACGCCTGCACGGAATTCGGGTTTACAAATTCCTTACGAATCGGATCGATTTCAGAAATCCGTAGTCCTAAAGACGCAATTCTGACGTACTTTGTCGCGGCGCGTAGTTTAGAGATGCGCTAACTGCTCTTTCCACGCAGGAAACGGACCTCCCAGGATGTGGTGGGAAGTCCTGTCTGCTCTGCAACGGGGCGCAGATGGACGGATCCAGGCTGGTCGGGGTACTCCGCCTGCGCATATTCGACTTTTACTCCCGCAATCGGAATGGAATACGGTCCTCCGCTGCCTGGATCAGTACCGGGACCCGGCATACCGAGAAGCCTGTTTTGTGTCGTCAGTTCATTAAAATAAGCGGGGCTGTCCGCCGCCGAAGCTCCAAGCAGCCAGGGGCCGAACCAGAAGACCTCACGGTCTGCATCGCTGCGTTCGGAACGAAGCTTCATGTTGTATTTCACTTCGATGACTTCTCCGGCAATCCACGCCTTCTCGGCGCTGACGTAGCCAGAGTCGACGGGCGACAACGACCCTCGCCCGTTCAAATGCAGTTCCACCGATTCTGCCCACGCGGGCTTCCTGACCGCCAGCCGAACCTTGTCTGTTGTTGACTTCAGGATCCGGATGCGAACGGTGCCGGTGCGAGGCAGGCCCGATTCTGCTGTTGCAGAAAGCGAGGGAGATTCGATCTTGGCATCAACCGGCATCTCGTACGAGACGCCGGATGCCTGAGCACGAAATGCATTCTGGCTTATGTCTGGAAAGCAGCGTAAGCCATGCAGAGTGCAGCACCACCACGCGCGGGCTGCGCCTGCGGCGGGCAGGCCTGTATCGGTGTAAACGCGATGGCCAAAGTCTCCGGTTGCGAACTGGTTGAAGGCAAGTTCGTTGAAGATGGCGCGCTCTGCCGAGTCGAGGTATCTCGAGTTGCCCGTAGCGTTCCAAAGTTGAAGATTCAGACGCACCCAATCCGCTTCGCCACATCCTTCGGTGCGGTGGTTGTTAGGGCTCCAGCCCTCGGGTACACCACCGGTGATGAGAAGATCGCGCGACGAGGAAATCTCCTGCCAAGCCGATTCGCACTGGTTCAGGAGTTTTGGATCGTGCGTGAGGGCGTGCAGGTCCATCGCCCCGCGCAAGCTTGTTAGGTATCCATGAGCATGATCGCCTGGGCGGCGCTCGATAACGGCGGCGATGGACTCCGTGAGCTTGCGATAGCGTTCGTCTTTGGTCACGCCGTATAGCAGAGCAAGCCCTTCGGTCTGTTGCGTCCAGCAGATGTAACTTGAAGCGAAGTGCTGTGCGCCGAAGGCCTCGCGGATTTCATTTGAGAGCATCAGCGGGCTGACACGAACGAGGAAGTCACCGATGCGGCGGCTTGCGGCCAGAACGGGCTCCGATGGCCGGTAGTGGTAGTACTCCAAAAGGCCGACGAGAAGACGGCCATTGCCCCAGAGAAGCGCCATGTCTGTGTCCGCGGGCTTATCGAAATGGAATGCGCTGCCGAAGTAACCCTCCGGCTTTTGCAGTGCTATGACTTTGTTTACCAGGGCATCGAGTTGGCGATCATCGATGCCGTAGATTCTTGCGGCCGTTGCTATCGCGCCGATGTAGCGGCCGGAGAGATCTCCGCTGTACTCGGTGAAACGCCGGTCGGCGGTGGGCTTGACGTCGGCGAGCAGAAAGTCGTCGGTATATTTTGGGGACTCGCCTTCGAGGACGCGGTGAAGGGTGAGATTGAATCTCTGATCGGGCCTGAATGAGTCCCGACGAACCGAATCGGTGGAGGTCTGAGCCTCTGAAAGCACTGCTTTGCGGTTCAATAGGAGAGGCGCTGCTGAAACCGCCTTCACAAAACTTCGCCTATTCAATCTTTTCATTCGCTCCCGCCGATCATCTGGATCTCGGACCTCATTCTCAGCTTCAGGGAATTCAGCGTCAATCGCATGGATACGAACTGATAAACTCGCCTCGTAAACGCTTTCTCGGAGATTGAAGATGCTGCTCGAATCGCTTCGAAATCAGGTTCTGGCTGCTAACCAGGAAATTGCCCGACGAGGGCTGGCGCCTCACACATTTGGCAACGCCAGCGGCGTGGACCGGTCCGGCAACAGGCCCCTGGTGGTGATCAAGCCCAGCGGGGTGGATTACGCGACGCTTAAACCTGAGGACCTGGTCATTACGGATCTGGATGGGAAGGTCGTGGAGGGAAGGCTGCGCCCTTCGAGCGATCTCGACACGCATACCCTTCTCTACCGTGAGTTCCCGCAAATCGGGGGCGTGGTTCACACGCACTCAGAGTTTGCGACCTCGTGGGCTCAGGCGGGGCGGCAGATACCGTGCTTCGGCACCACTCACGCAGACTACTTTCATGGAGCCGTTCCGGTAACGGAGCCATTGACCGCCGAGGAGGTCTCTTCTGGATATGTCCGCAACACCGGAGCGGTGATCGTGCGGAGATTCCGGGCTGAGGGACTAGACCCGGTCGCGGTTCCCGGAGTGCTGGTGGCGGGGCACGCTCCCTTCGCCTGGGGAAAGGATGCGGCGGATGCGGTGGAGCATGCGGACGTGCTTGAGTACATCGCGCGATTGGCTTTCCGGACAGTAACGCTGAATGGATTGGCGGGACCGATTCCCAGCCATGTGAGCGAGCACCACTACCTTCGCAAGCATGGGCCGAAAGCAACATACGGGCAGCGCTGACAAGCCCATCTGTTCAGGAATAAGTACTGGAATTCAACATTTTCTTAACTGTAAGGCTGAATACGGAGTGCGATACTGATTTCGGTAGGCGATACCTTTGTGCGTATCGCCCCTATTGTTTTCTGCATTTTGCGGTGAATCTTAGACCTGCAGCCGTTGACTTTCCACAAGCGGGTGCGTCTTTTATCTAGCGGATTCTGTTGGATTTGTCGAATGGCTTCAGACGACTTTTCCCGGCAAAGCTCGTGGCAATCGACGTGCTTTCAACACTTCTGAAGCAAGAACTCCTGTTGTATGGAAAAGAGCGTCCTCAACCGGTTACAAGCGACCCTGCTGGCTCTGGCAACCGTCGGGCTGGTGCTCCTTGCCGTGTTGAATTTCAGACAGGAGAGCCGCTTCCAACAGCCAGACGACGGGGTCTGGTGGGTGGAAACGCACGGCGGACTTCTCGCCTACAAGGTGATTCCAAGTAGCCCTGGTGCGCTCGCGGGAATCCAGAAGGGCGATCTGCTGACTGCGGTCAACGATTCCCCCGTGGCGCGAGTACCCGACTATGAACGAGCTCTTTATCGGACCGGGGTCTATGTAAAGGCAAACTACTCGATCATCCGGTATGGCACGCCGCTCGATTCTGCGGTGGTTGTCATTCCAGAGCCTCCGGATCGCAGCAGCTATCTGGGTCTCCGGCTCATCGGGCTGATCTACCTGGGAATCGGGCTGTATGTGCTGTTCCGGCGCTGGACCGCTCCTCGTGCGACGCACTTCTTCCTGTTCTGCCTGGTTTCGTTTGCGCTGAATGCGCTGAAGTACACCGGCGAGTGGAACTTCGTCGATAAGACAGTCTTCTGGGCCAACATTGTGGCGGGAGCCCTGCAGCCTGCCCTCTTCCTGCACTTCGCCATCAGCTTCCCAGAGGAGCGACTTAAAGGAGCCGGCCGCCGCTGGCTGCTTCCGTTCATCTACGGCCCGGGAATTGGCCTCGTCGGACTTTGGATCACAGCGATCACCCGGTGGCAGGCAACGGGCATCCTGCAGCACCGGCTGAATCAGGTCAACTACGCCTACATCGCTGCGTTCTACATGCTGGCTGCTGCGCTATTCGTCTTCAGCTACAACCGGGCGAGTACGCCCCTGCTGCGGCAGCAGCTGAAGTGGCTGATGCGCGGCACCCTGGTCGCCGTTCTGCCGTTCACGCTGTTGTACGCGATTCCGTTCGTTCTGGATTTTCGCGTCTGGTCGATCTTCACCAAACTGGCGGCGCTGTCGCTGGTGTTTTTGCCGCTGACCTTCTGCTGGGCCATCATCCGCTACAGGCTGATGGACACCGACCTGATCTTCAAGCGCGGCGTCGCTTACACGTTGGCTACGGGCTTGATTCTGGGCGCGTATTTTGGGGTCATCGCTCTTATCGCTGAGATCGTTCACCAGCGTTCGGGTGAAGCGATTCGCGAATGGGCTTTGATTGCCGCCATTCTGGGTACGGCAGCCGTGTTCGATCCTCTCAAGCGCCGGATTCAGAGCTGGGTGGATAAGACTTTCGACCGGCAGAAGTACGACTACCGGAAGGCGCTTATCGAATTTGGCAGAAGCCTGAACTCGGAGACGGATCTCGACGCGCTGCTCAATTCAATCGTCGAGCGGCTGCCGCGTACGCTGCTTGTTTCGCGTGTTGCGGTTTTTGTCGCCCAGCCGACAGGCGGGCTTCGCCTGGCAGCATCGCACGGACTGCTCTCAGCAGCTACCGAACGCAAACTTGCGCTCGGATTTCTCGACTTCGATCGCGCAGCGCTCGATCACTCGCATATTTTCCTCGAGAATGCGCAGCAGGCGCTCCATCTGCCGCCCGATCAGCAGTTGACTGCCGCGCTTCTCGACTTGAATTACTACCTGCCCTGTCGGGTGCAGGATGGCGAAGCGACGCGCACCATCGCGGTGATTGGCCTTGGCCGAACCATCGGCGGAGATTTTTTGTCGAGCGAAGACGTCGAGCTGCTGGAGTCGCTGGCGAGCTACATCGGAATCGCACTTCAGAACGCGAGCCTTTACTCGAGGCTGCAGGACAAGATTTCGCAGTTCGAACGCCTGAAGGAATTCAACGAGAACATCGTCGAATCGATCAACGTGGGTATTCTGGCGCTCGACCTGGAAGGACGCATCGAGAGCTGGAACGCGCAAATGGAAGCGATGTACGCGGTGAGCCGTGGCGAAGCAATTGGAGAAAAGCTCGGTTCGGTCTTCCCAGAGGACTTTGTCTCTGCGCTTGAAGGTTTCCGGAACGACCCCGGCATTCACAATCTCTACAAGTTTCCGCTCACAACCAAGGCTGGCGAGCAGCGCACCGTAAATGTCGCGATCGCGCCACTCCTTTCGCGTGATTTCGTGATTGTGGGCCGCATTATCCTGGTAGACGATATTACGGAGCGTGTCTCGCTGGAGACGCAGCTTGCACAGGCCGACAAGTTGAGCTCCATCGGGCTTCTCGCAGCGGGAGTCGCGCACGAGATCAACACTCCGTTGGCCGTAATCTCCTCCTACGCGCAGATGCTGCAGAAGCAGATGCGGACAGATCCGCGGCTGGGGCCGGTGCTTGAAAAGATTACGCAGCAGAGTTTCCGGGCTTCAGAGATCGCAAACGGCCTGCTGAACTTCTCGCGTACCTCGACAACGGAGTTCCGCGAGACCAATCTGAATCAGGTGATTCGCGACACGCTGTCACTGCTTGAGCATCAGTTCAAGACTGCGCAGGTGATGGTCGATACGGAATTTGCTGATGACCTGCCTGTCATTCAAGGCAACCCCGGGAAACTGCAGCAGGTGTTTCTCAACCTGCTGCTGAATGCGAAGGAGTCCATGCCGGGCGGTGGACGCCTGCGAATCTCGACGCTGGCGAATGGGCACGTAGAAGCGATCGTGTCAGATTCCGGATCCGGTATCGCACCCGAACATCTAAAACGCATCTATGATCCGTTCTTCACGACAAAGACTACGCCCCGCCCTGGCGAGAGGCGTGGCACAGGTCTTGGCCTTTCCGTTTCCTACGGGATCATTCAGGAGCACGCAGGCAAAATCCATGTCGAAAGCGCCGTTGGTGCCGGCACAACCTTCCACCTTGAATTCCCGCTATTGAGGAAGTCGGTACATGTCTGATGTCGATCAGTCTTTGAACCTGTCTGGCGCAGGTTCTGTCTTCTCCACCAATTCTGCAAGCGGAAGCATTCTGGTAATTGACGACGAGGCGGGGATCCGTGAATCGCTCGAGGTTCTGCTGTCGCTTGAGGGCTACGTTGTAAAGACCGCCAATGATGGCGAGCAGGGCCTTCGCACGCTGGAGATGGAGAACTTCGATCTCATTCTGCTCGACCTGGCATTACCGGGTCAGAGCGGGATCGATCTGCTTCCGCAAATCAAAGAGCGGCAGCCGGAAACTCCGGTCATCATGATCACGGCTTACGGCACCGTAGAGAACGTGGTGGAAGCAATACGCGCCGGAGCCGACAACTTCGTCCAGAAGCCGTGGGACAACGAGAAACTGCTCGCGGATATCCGCTCAGCCGTAGCCCGCTACAAGGCTGAAGAAGAAAATCTGCAGCTCAAGCGCACGATGAAGCAGCGGTATAACTTCGCCAACATCGTGGGCAAGAGCGAAATCATGTTGCGAGTTTTCGACCTGGTCGCGCAGGTGGCGCCGAGCCGGTCAACCGTCCTCATCCAGGGAGAAAGCGGTACGGGCAAGGAACTGATCGCCAAGGCGATCCACTCGAATTCGCCGCGCCGTGACAAGCCATTTGTTCCCATAAACACGGGCGCGATGCCAACGGAACTTCTGGAGTCTACGCTCTTCGGGCATGTGAAGGGCGCCTTCACATCAGCTGTGGCGTCGAAGAAGGGGCTTTTCGAAGTTGCGAACGGCGGCACACTCTTCCTCGATGAGATCGCAACGATGGGGATGGACACGCAGGCGAAAATTCTCCGTGTTCTGCAAGATCGGCGGTTCATGCACCTGGGAGGCATCCAGGAGATTCAGGTCGACGTGCGCATCATCGCAGCAACGAATATCGACCTCCGGCAGGCGGTGCGCGAAGGAAAGTTTCGCGAGGACCTCTTCTATCGCTTGAATGTAATCACGATCGATCTGCCTCCGTTGCGTTCACGGCGGGAGGATATCCCGCTACTCGTAAGTCACTTTCTGGAGTTCTACACGAACGAAAATGGTCTGGCGCCGCGAAGGCTCTCTGCAGATGCACTGCGCGCACTGGTCGATTATGAGTGGCCGGGTAATGTGCGCGAACTGGAGAACTCTATCGAGCGCGGTGTAGTGCTTTCCTCGGGTCCGCTGATTGGGTCAGAGCTGTTACCCGGACATATAACCGGACGAAGCTTCCAGGATGCGCTGCTGGAGCACAATCCAAATGCCTCGCTGTTCGACATTCTTGAAGACATCGAGCGCAGGATCATTATCGAGAAGCTCGAACGCTGCAACTGGAATCAGACGGACGCAGCGGAACAATTTCATATTCCGCTTTCTACGCTGAACCAGAAGATCAAGCGCCTGAACATCGAGATCCGCAAGCGGAACCGGGAGTAGATTCGACTCTGCGGTCCCTGCGGTTGGCTACGTCAGCCGGATGACGACAGCATCGTCCGATGGCCGATGGTCAGGCAGGTGCAGAAGCAGTCCATCCGGCGTCCATTCCCACTTCAGTTCCCCTGCGCCCAGCAGATGCGCCTTGTTCAGGGTGCCTGAGGGGAGAGGTGTGTCGCGCTTCAGCGAAGATGCCAGCACTGTCTTTCCCGGAGCACCCAATACATAAACGTAGAGAGCTTTTGAATTTGTGGTGAATCGAATGTCCTGAGCTGTGAAGTCGACGTTGTGATCGGCGACGTACTGGCCTTCTTTCACGAGGGTTGGCCCTTCGCCGAATCGCTCCCAGGGACGCGTGCTGTAAATAGCCTCGCCGTTCACTTTGAGCCATGAGCCGATTACGCGCAGGCGTGCAACGACCTCATCGGGAAGCGTGCCATCCGGTCGCGGACCTACATCCAGCAGCATGTTGCCATTCTTCGAGACCACGTCGATGAGCTGATGGATCACTCGGCCAGCGCTTTTGTAGTTCGGTTTGCGCAGGTAACCCCATGAGTTCCAATCGAGCACATCATCGGTTTGCCATACGAAGCTGGCTTTATCGGCGAGTTGTCCGGCTTCATGGTCGGGCAGACCCGCGCCAGTCGCAAAGTCGTTTTCTTTATAGGTGATGATCGTTTCGCGGCCAACTGCAGCACTGGTGTTGTAGTAGTGAGCCAGCATCTCGATGCGATATCGCTCCGGAATGATGAAGCTGCGCGTATCAAAATAGAGAATGTCGGGGTGATATCGATCGACTACCTCAACAACCTTGTCGCGCCATTGCTTGCAGAAGGCTTCGCTGGGCGGCGGATCGGGATGCGCATAGCTGAATGCGCCGGGCCGATCGACGGTGTAGTCCTTTGCTTCTTTCGGCGAACCCAGTGTGTACTTCTGCGGATAGTACAGATCTGCGTATTGCGGGTCGTAGATGTCCGCGTTTGCGATGGGGCTTGAATACCATCCCCAAAGCCACTGGTGGTGGAAGCTCGTATAAAACTTCAGGCCCTGACGCCGAACGGCCCGTTCCAGTTCGCCAACGATGTCACGCTTCGGCCCGAGACGCATCGCGTTCCAGCGATTCACGCGGCTGTTCCACATGGAAAAGCCGTCGGCGTGCTCCGCGACGGGTCCTATGTATCGAGCTCCGCACTCGCGGAAGAGCGTCACCCACGCATCGGCGTCGAAGTGCTCGGCCGTGAACTGCGCAGCAAAGTCCTTGTAGCCGAAGCGGTCGAGCGGCCCATAAGTAGCGATGTGATGTTCATATTCAGGCCGCCCTGGAAGATACATCCAGTGGGGATACCACTCGTTTCCAAACGCAGGAACGGAGTAAAGGCCCCAGTGAAAGTAGATCCCGAACTTCGCGTCTCTATACCAATCGGGACACTTGTGGCGGCTCAGGGAATCCCAGTTTTGCTGATAGGGCTCATCTCCCAGAGTGATGGACGCCGCTCGGCCGGCGTTCGCAGCACCGACGGTTGCGCCCGCCGCAAGGGTTTTCAGGACAGATCTGCGCGATAGCTCCATGAGTCACTCCGAAGCGGTCAGATGTGTCGAGTGTAAGGCAACGACCCGGGGGTTAGCCGTGGGCAGCGTGGTTTGAGGATGCGTGCATCGCTGCATGAAGTCCGGCCTGCTTTTCAAACCACGAGCCAGATGTCGACTTCAGCCATTGCAGCAGAAACCACCGCAGTTCTTCGGGGGGCTTGAGCCATACACGCGCAGACGTGTCGCGCAGCGCACGCCGCACGAGCACGCTCATGCTCGGATTCTCGAGGCTGTTGATTGCTCGAAAGGCCGACTCGTCGGTAAGGTCGTCGCCCAGGAACGCTACGGGCTCATCGGAGCTGAACTGTTCTACAACAGCCTGTACGGCTCCGCCTTTGTCCCGGCCAACGCGCAATTCGATTCCGGATTCGAATGGAAGGAGCGAAAGGCCGTTCACCTCGGAAGCAGGCTCAAACAATGCGCGGGTTCTTTGTTCGATTGACCGAGCGCGATGTGGCGAATGCCCTCGCCAGTGCATGACGGCTGCGTTTGGCTTGTCTTCGAAGCGGCCGCCGAAGGAATCATGGCGCAGAATAGCCCGCAGTTCATCAAGTTTGCTCTGTGCCTCGGGTGGAGCCTCCTGCAGTTCATGACGACCGTCGGTGTACAGCCGCTCGGCGCCGTGAAGGCCCCATATCTCAACCGGATATGGAAGTTGCAGCAGCGGATTGATCTCGCTTGCGGGACGTCCGGTGATGACGCGCAGTTCTGTTCGAGTCTCGCTCTGGATGTGCGAAAGAAGTTCTCTCACCCCCGACCAGGGACGGGCGGTGAAGCGATCAATACGAAAGTCGGCTAGCGTGCCGTCGTAATCGAGTAGCAGTAGTGGCGCTTGAGCACTTCGCACTGATGAGAAGAAGTTTTCGAGCTGCTCTGCTTCGTTCGGATTCAATACTCCTCGCTTTCTATGCCATTTTTCGGTAAGGGTCGATGGGAATCGGCTCAGGCAACGAGCCCGAATGGCCTTCTGAATCGTAGAGTTCGAGCCGTACGTCGCGCAGGTCTCCGAGGACCATGGCAGCCCACCGGTAGATGTTGTGTTCCATCACCTGCTTGCGCATTTGCTGCATGCGGACCCGGCGTTCTTCGCGCGGCATATCGAGCGCGCGATGAATCGCTTCGGCAACTTCGGCAATGTCGTAAGGATTCACGACTAAAGCATCGCGCAGCTCTACGGCAGCGCCTGTAAATTTACTGAGAACAAGCGCCCCATCCTCATCGTCGCGGGCAGCTGCGAATTCCTTCGCAACCAGATTCATTCCGTCATGCAACGAAGTCACCAGGCACACGTCCGCAATTCTGTACCAGCGATTCACCTCTTCGTGATTGCAGTGCCTCTCGATGAGAACAATCGGTTTCCAGCGCGAAGTCTGGAAACGATGATTGATGCGGCGAACTTCTTCATCCACGCGCTTGTGCAGGTCAGCATAGCTTGGGATTCGGGTGCGGCTCGGTGCCGCGATCTGCACCATCGTGAGCCTTTCCCTGTGCCAGGGATGCTCGACGAGAAGTTCTTCGATCGCAAGGAGCCGCTCGACAATGCCCTTGGTGTAGTCGAGCCGGTCGACACCGACGGCAATTGACTCAGCGTGTACTCCGAACTCGGTGAGCAAGGCGCGACGCTCTTCCGCGCGATCTTCTTCCCTTCCGCTGACGATGGCTTGAAGTGCGCTGGGAATACCTCCGCTGAACGCAACGCTGACAGCGTAGGGCTTGACGGCAGTCGTATGGCCACCGCGGCGAACGGTCATGTGCTCGCGGTCTGTACGGGATTCGAGCGCGCGGTCGACGGTGTCGAGGAAATTGTTGCAGTGAAGCGGAATGTGGAAGCCGATCAGGTCGGCGCCAAGCAGCCCGTCCAGTAGTTCCGTCTGCCACGGACAGATCCCAAACGCCTCCGCATTCGGCCAGGGAATATGCCAGAAGATTGCGACCCGGGCATCGGGCCGGGCCGTCTTGATCAGCCGGGGGAGCAGAGCGAAGTGGTAGTCCTGCACAAAGATGAGCGGCTCGGTACTGTCCTTCATCTCCTCCAGGAGGGCGGCTGCGAATTTCTCATTGACGTGACGGTAGGCTTCCCAGTCAGCTGAGCGGAACGTAGGTCGCGTGTGCGCGATGTGACAGAGGGGCCAAAGGCCTTCATTCGCGAAGCCATCGTAGTAGCGAGTTTCTTCTTCCTGAGTGAGCCAAACACGACGAAGTGTGTATTTGGGATCGTCAGGCGGAACGCGCAGCCTGTCGGAGGCGTCGACATTCTCCCGGTCGGCGTTACCGCTTCCCGTGGCAACCCACACGCCATCGCACGCCTGCAGTACAGGCTCAATCGCAGTCACCAGTCCGCTGGGAGGCACGATGCAAACGGTCTTGCGGCCTTCGCGTACATGCATGTAGGGCTCGCGATTGGAAACCGCGAAGATTCTCCCGCTGGCTTTGTTCCTCATGTGGACTGCCAGTCGCTCGGGAGTCCAGAAGTGCTCACCAGCATCGCGAAGCCGAGCCTCTGCCGCCGCAGCCGCGCGAGCGGCGATCAGGCTTTCGGCCATCGTTTCCACTTCGCGCGCAAGAGGACTGAACATGCTCAGTTCGTTCGTACCGCTGCCGATGCCCTTTTCGAAATGTCCCATGCGCAGACGGCGAAGTCGATCAGAGACACGCAGCAATGGCTGCATCAGGAACCAGCGAACCATCACAAAAGTGACACCGACAATCAGCAGGACTGTCGCTGCAATCCACCAGAAGCTTCGCCGCCAAAGGTCATAGCTCTGGTCCCGGATGTACCCAGCGTCGATGAGAACAACGAGCGCGCCGAGCAGCTTGTTTCCGTCGTGGAGCGGGAAGACCTCTTCGAGCCACTGAGTGCTGCCGGTGTGGCCGAATGCATTGACCTGCGCGCCTTTTTGCAGAGACTGCTCGATGCGGGTACGCGATAGGGACTGGACTCCAGTTTTGGCCAGCGATTCAAACGGGGCACGTTCGAGTGTTTGGAAGACTTCGGGGGCTCCTGCCTCGGTGATTAGATGTCCTTTGGGATCGTAGATTCCGATTCCCAAGGCTCCGGTCTGGTTCTTGGCATCCGCCACCAGGGCATGCAGGCCGGCCAGCGACAGCAAGCCAGCCTGGTCGCCTTGAACCTGGCCGCCCTGAATAAGCGCCTGACGCATTTGCGGCTTCAGACTGTTGCCGATCCAGGTCGAGCGCCATTCGAGTTCCTGGCGAAGAATGTGTTTGTGCTCAAGAACTTCAAAGTACGTTGAGGCGAGAGACACAATCGTTACGCCTGCAATCAGAGCAAGGATCAGTCGCAAGCGAAACGAATGCATTCAACCTCCAGAGGGAAATCTTTTTCGGGCACTCTAGCCTTAGATGCCGGACTTCAACTCGGCGTCTTGCGTTGCGGATTGAAGAAAGGCCTTTTTTGATGAGGAACTTACGCGCTCATCAGAGTCACCGAAAGTCTCTCTTTTGCGCAGAATCACGGGTAAACAATGCACGGGCTGGAAATCCCAGACTGAGCCGTGCGGCGGGATGCGCTATTCTGTGCAGGACGGGAGCATCAGCCCACATCCCGCAACTTACACTGCGGCAACCAGATGGCCTTCCAATCGATCGAAAACACCGCCAAGAACATCGTGGGCACGGTGCAGGACTACTCCCTGTTCGCCTGGCGAGGAGCAACCAACCTCTTTCGCCCGCCCATCTATTGGCCCGATTTTCTGATTCAAGCCGACATTATCGGCGTGGGCTCAGCCTCTATTGTACTTCTTTCCGGTTTCTTTACCGGCGGCGTTCTTGCCCTCCAATCTGCGGCCACCCTCTCACAATTCGGAGCGACTTCCGTGACTGGGCGCTTTGTCGCCACGTCGATGATCCGTGAACTTGGCCCGGTTCTGACTGGAATCATGGTCTCTGGCCGTAATGCTTCGTCGATGGCCAGCGAACTCGGGTCGATGGTGGTTACGGAGCAGATTGACGCGATGCGGGCGCTGGGTGTCGACCCCATGCGCAAGCTGGTCACACCCCGCATCTTCGCCTGCGTTTCCATGCTGTTCTTCCTGTCCATCGTTGCGAATTTCTTCGGCATCCTGGGCGGAGCAGCGGTGACAGTGTTCATGAACCACCAGAACGGCACGCAGTACTTCTCGATGGCTTATGAGTACCTGCGGCTCGGCGACATCATGCAGGGTTTGATCAAGCCACTTTTTTCCGGGTTCATCATCGCCAGCATCGGATGCTTCTACGGACTAAGGACGACGGGCGGAACGGAAGGCGTGGGCAGGTCGACGATCAAGGCCGTGGTGGTCTCGTCTGTGCTGATCATCTTCGTTGACTTCCTCCTCACCCAGGTCATGTTGACGGTGGTTCCGTGATGGCATCCGCCACCACTGCCGATCCGAGCCGGCGAGCGGAAGCGAGTACTGAACCAGTACTGGAATTTCGCAGCGTCTCAATGTCCTTTCCCGGTAACGCCGTTCTGGACGACGTCACATTTAAGGTGGCTCCGAGGGAGACACGAGTTCTTCTCGGTCCCGCAGGCGTTGGGAAAAGTGTCCTGCTCAAACTCGCCAACGGGCTGCTGCGTCCTGACAATGGTTCGATTCATCTGTTCGGGGATGAGATCACGGAAATGCCCGAGAGGGAGTTGTTTCCCCTTCGCACACGGACAGGCTTTGTTTTCCAGGAAGGCGCGCTGTTCGACTCACTGACGGTACGGGATAACATCGCCTACCAGTTGATACAGGAAGAAGTCGCTGACGACGAAATCGATGTGCGGGTACGCGAGTCTCTTCGCTTTGTCGGGCTAGAGCAGACGTTCAGCCTGTATCCGGGGAGCCTTTCGGGCGGTATGAAACGGCGCGTGGCCATTGCGCGAGCGTTGATTCATTCGCCGGACCTATTGCTCTACGATTCGCCGACCGGCGGCCTTGATCCGATAACTTCGACGACGATTATCGAACTCATCGTAAAGCAGAGAGATGTGTATCGAACTCCGTCAGTCATGGTGACTCACCGGCTGCAGGATGCATTCACGATGTGCACGCATCGTTTTGAACCAGCGGAAGACCGGATGATTCCCCTTCCGAAGGGCCAGTTCGATGTGAATACCACTTTCCTGATGTTGTCGGAAGGACGCCTGATCTTCGATGGAACACTTCATGATCTTGTGACGAGCGAGAATCCGCTTGTTCGCGAGTTCATTGAGTAGATCGTCGCATTCGTGCTCTCAACAGGAGATAGATGAATCGCAGGGGGTCAGGCATTCTCGCAGCAGTTGCCCTCATATGGGTGCTGCTGTTTCCTCGCGCGGTTGATGCCTACTCCCTGCTGACTCATGAACAGCTGATCGACCTGACCTGGCAGGACTCGATTGTTCCGTTGCTGTTGAGCCGCTATCCAAATCTCACCAAGGCGGAACTCGACCAGGCCAAAGCGTATGCGTACGGCGGATGCGTCATTCAGGACATCGGGTATTATCCGTTTGGCGATCGACAGTTCTCGAACTTAACGCACTACGTACGGTCGGGCGATTTTGTAATCAACCTGTTTCGCAATGCGCACAACGCTAACGAACTGGCATTCGCGGTTGGCGCTCTTTCGCACTATATCGGCGACTCGGTGGGCCATGCCGAAGCTACCAATCTCGCCGTGCCGATCGAGTTCCCGAAGCTAGCCGCCAAGTATGGCAAATCAGTGAGCTATGCCCAGGGGAAACGAGAACACGTGCAGACCGAGTTCGCCTTCGATATCAACGAGATCGTGCATCACCGTGTGGCGCCACTGCACTATATGCGCCACATTGGATTTCGCGTTCCGATGCGGCAGCTTCAGCAGGCTTTTTACCAGACCTATGGGCTCACCGAGACCTTCAAAGGCCGGCGGAGAATCAATGCGCGGGACTATCGCTTCGCAGCGCGTACTTTCATCCCGCGAATTGCTTATGCCGTGACTCTTTTGCACCGAAGCCATGAGCCGCCCGATCCGTCCACACCAGAGATCGCCGAACTGGAAAAGGAGTCAGCGGCGGTAGCGAAAGAGGCGAACTGGGATGCGTACCGGAGGAAGGCCGGAATTGGAACGCATCTGTTGGCGGCCCTGCTCTTTATTCTGCCGAAGGTCGGACCCCTTGCCATGGTGGACGTGAAGGGGCCAACGATTCAAACGGAAGCGGACTACGCGCGCAGTGTGGCGGTTTCGATTACATCCATGCGCAGAATCCTCACGCGGTACACGCCGGAATCGGCGAGGTCCAAAGGCCCTCCACCTCCACTCGCCAGCGTTACTCGGCCCTACTCAAGAGAACCACGCCAACGTGATCCCAACCATCCATTGCCGAATCGCGACCTGGATACGGGAAAGGTTGTGAAGGCGGGTGGGTATCCATTGACGGATTCAACTTACGCGGATCTGCTGCACAGGCTGGTCGAGAACCCAGCCCAACCAATCCCGCCGGGGATCAAGGAAGACATTCAGAGGTACTATTCGAACCTCGATTTGCCTATCACCACCAAGCACGATCCCGAGCGGTGGAAACAGGTTCTTCGGGATCTCAACACCATCGCGGGAATGCCGACCAGCACCCGGCCGATGCCGCTCCCGGAATTTGGATCGGATGAAGGCGATGAGTAGCGGTTTGCGATCGTGACCACACGATCGCAGAAATGGCCGCATCCAACCCTGTCAGGAACGAAGAAGGTAAGTTCCTTGAAAACAGGGCCATGTCAACGACAACGGAAATAGTCCTCGATCCAGTTGAAGCATCCAAATTAGCAGGCTTGCGATATGTCACCGACTCCGCGCCGGGGATAACGCGGCGACGCAGGGGCAAGAGCTTCCAGTATTTCGATGCTGACGGAAAACCGGTTCGAGATAAAGAGATTCTCGGGCGAATCAAGTCTCTTGTCATTCCGCCGGCGTGGAACGATGTGTGGATCTGCGCCAAGGCGAACGGGCATTTGCAGGCGACGGGACGTGACGCGAGGGGCCGCAAGCAGAGCAGATACCATCCGCGCTGGCGCGAGGTGCGCGACGAGAACAAATATGAGCGCATGAAGGTCTTTGGCGAGACTCTGCCGGTAATCCGGGAACGCGTCGAGCAGGATCTTGGACTCCCCGGCTTGCCAAAGGAAAAAGTCCTGGCAACGATTGTGCGTCTGCTTGAGACGACTTTCATCCGAATCGGTAATGAAGAGTATGCGAAGGAGAACAAGTCGTATGGCCTGACGACTCTGCGCAACAAGCATGTTGACGTCGAGGGCTCGACTGTCCGGTTCAAATTCAAGGGCAAGAGCGGCAAGCAACATGTCATCGATCTGAGCGATCGGCGGCTGGCGAAGATTGTGAAGAAATGCCTTGACCTGCCGGGATACGAGCTCTTCCAGTACATCGACGAAGACGGCACGCAGCATACGGTCGACTCCGCTGACGTGAACGAATACTTGCGGGCCATCACCGAACAGCCGTTTACCGCCAAGGACTTCCGAACGTGGGCCGGTACTGTGCTTGCCTGCCTCGCATTGCGCGAGTACGAGGTGTGCGAGAGTCAGACTCAGGCGAAGAAGAATGTGGTGGAGGCTATCAAGAAGGTAGCCGAGCGGCTCGGTAATACTCCGGCGGTGTGCCGCAAGTGCTATGTTCATCCGGCCGTACTCGAAACGTATTTTGGAGGAGAGTTGATCAAAACGCTTGAAGGTGCAGAGAAGAAGATGAGAAAGAACCAGCACTCCCTGCGAGAAGAAGAGGTTCAGCTCATGTTCCTGCTGGAGAGACGGCTGAAGGCGGCAGCGTGAATCACCAAGGCTCCGCGAGACCCTGACCTCACAGTCAGCGTGAGGGGTCGCAGTCTATACTTCGGGCTTCGAACCCACACCTCGATCCGGAGCGAATGAATGATCTCTCTTCGAATTTGTACCGCCGTGTTCGCAGCGACCTTTGCCTTCGCAACGATTGTACCGGCTCAGGATGCCGCCGTGACACTGGGCAAGCGAGAGAGCATTCAGTCCGCAATTCTTGGTGAGAAACGGCAGATCCTTGTCTCCGTACCGAAGCAGATAAAGCCCAACATGCCCCTGTTGATCGTGCTGGACGGCGAATGGACCTTCAGCAATGCGGCGGTTGTAGTGAATCACCTCACGGGCAGCGGCAGGCTTCCGCCGATGGTGGTGGCGGGTGTGGTGAACACGAGTCGTGGGCGCGACCTTATGCCCGCGTTCGATGGAACTGAGTTCGCGAATGGACCGTCGGACAAGTTCCTTGCGTTTCTTGCCGACGAATTGATCCCGCAGCTCACGTCGGAGTACTCGCTGGGCAAGTACCATATTCTCCTTGGCCATTCGAATGCGGGGATGTTCTCGCTCTACGCGTTCATTCGCCGGCCTGAGGTGTTTCAGGCGAATCTTGCGATAAGTCCAAGCTATGGGCTTGATGACCGGTTCGTTGGGCTTCTCGGAAGAGCCATCGCAAAGCCGGCGCCAACGCCGCGCTTTGTGTTCATTGGCGCGGGCAGCGATGAGGAAGCTGACATCTCCGTAGGCGCGCTGCGGTTTGCGAAGACGTTTGAGGGCAGCCCGAATGCGGACGTCGAATATCACTACGAGGTCTTTCCGGGCGAGACGCACGGCACCGTCGGATTGCGAGGCTTCTATCGCGGACTCGAATTGCTTGCTAATCCCGATGCGCATGTCTCGCACGGTCCGGCACGCTATCTCACCGAGGCGCAGCGTCGACGCCATGCGTGGATCAGGCGCTTCGGGTCGTCGTACTCCGACGACAAGCTTCCGCAGTTTTCTGCAGCCCGGCCAATGCTGGATGCGCTGAGCGCGGGCAATGAGAACCTCGCTGTTTTCTGGAAAGAATTGCAGGCGGAGTATTCTTCCGATTTCAGATTCGATCCGCTCGAACGCCAGAATCTGCTGGCCTCGCTGGAGGGTGCGGGACGCAAGGAGGATGTGGCGCGGTTGCGGGCGATTCCGGACTTTGCTTCGGATGCGGGAGTGCCGAACAACTATGGATCGAAGGTCGAACTGAATGCCGGTCTCGTCGCGCTTCTTCCGCTGCAGGGTTCTGCGGTAGATGTCTGTCACGCTGATGCGAAGGCGATCATTCACGGCGCAACGGCTGCATCCGATCGCCACGGCCGCGCGAACATGGCATACAGCTTCAGTGGGAACGGAGCTTACATCGAGTTTCCGAAGAATGCAGACTACGATAATCCGGGATCTGTTTCCGTCACGGCGTGGGTTAAGCCGCACAAGCCGGCAGCTTATTCGGCATGGGTATCGCAGATGGGACCGCATTGGGGATCGCAATGGCGGCTCGGCTTCGGGCCCAACCCCACGGCGCAATGGGGCGCGACTACGTTCGGCACACGATGGACGGACTATTGGATCAACGGCGATGGACTTCCGGTTGACACCTGGGTTCATACGGCTGCGGTGTTCGATCAGACGCTCGGGAAGCTGCGCATGTACGTGAACGGGCGCGAGGTTCAAAGCCAGGATGATCTTGTGCCGTGGGGATCGAGCAAGGGGCCCATTCTGATCGGCGCTCAGCGGGATGATGGGCTGTTCTTCAATGGCGATGTGGGCGAGGTTCGGGTGTATCGGCGTGCGCTCAACGGTGCTGAGGTGGAAGCGATTAGCAGGATCGAAACGGAACCGACTTCCTGTAAGTAGCCGTCTGGATCGTCCCACGTCCGGTCTGTTAGCCTTCGAGGTTTGGGCAGGTCAGAAATGGCAAGGTGCAATTATGGGCTTTAAATTTCAGGGTGTTGACTTTCTTCATCTCGACGCAGGCTTCAGCGAAGACGAGTTGCTGGTCAGGCGTACGTCGCGTGACTTCGTAGAAGACAACGTAATCCCGATTATCGAAGAGTGCTATCGTACGGAGCGCTTCCCGCGTGAACTGGTGCCGGTGATGGGCGAACTCGGCTTCTTTGGCGCGACAATCGATGGATACGGCTGCGCAGGGATGTCGAATGTGGAGTACGGCCTCGTGACGCAGGAGATGGAGCGCGGAGACTCCGGGTTGCGCAGCTTCGTAAGCGTGCAGTCGGCGCTCTGCATGTATCCCATATACACCTTTGGCTCCGAAGAGCAGAAGAACACCTGGCTCCCCGCAATGGCCAAGGGCGAAAAGCTGGGCTGCTTCGGGCTGACAGAGCCGGGCTTCGGATCGAACCCCGGAGGCATGACTACAGTCGCGCGCAAGTCTGGCGACGAGTACATCCTGAACGGTGAGAAGATGTGGATCACCTCCGGCAACATCGCTGACGTCGCCGTGATCTGGGCCAAGGTTGAGGATGAGGATCACAAGGTGCGCGGGTTCCTGGTGGAGACGGACCGGCCCGGATTCCGCGCCTATGAAGTTCACGGCAAGTGGTCGCTGCGTGCGTCGGTGACAAGCGGCTTGTCTCTGCAGGACGTACATGTGCCGGCTTCGAACCTGCTACCCGGCACCGGCGGCTTGAAGAGCCCGCTCATGTGCCTCAACCAGGCACGCTATGGGATCAGTTGGGGAGCGATTGGAGCTGCGATGTCGTGCTACGACACGGCTCTGCAGTATGCAAAGGCTCGAAAGCAGTTCCACAACCAGCCGATCGCAAGCCATCAGCTGATCCAGGACAAGCTGGTCTGGATGGTTACCGAAATCTCTAAAGCACAGCTGCTGTCGCTCCAGGTTGGCCGCCTGAAGGATGCGGGGACCGTCGGGCACCAGCACATCTCCATGGCAAAGCGAAACAACGTGTGGATGGCGCTGGAGTGCGCACGGATTTCACGAGACATTCTGGGCGCGAACGGAATTACCGAGGACTATCCGATCATGCGCCACATGATGAATCTTGAATCCGTAAAGACGTACGAAGGCACGCACGACATTCATGCCCTCATCATCGGCCAGCACATCACCGGGTCGGGAGCGTACTAATCCGATTTGTGAACGGACTCAGCCGTGATGCTCGTGTGAGCCGTTGTGTTCGTGGTGGTTGTCCGCGTGTGCTTCAACAGCTGACTGCTGGGGAAGAATATCCTTAAGAACATCGACCAGCTTTTCGAGCCTAGCATCACGGGCGAGAAGAGTATCGATCTGGGTTCGAATGTCCGCACGTTCTTTGCTGGCTTGCTCGTGCGCAAGTGCGTAATAGTCGTTCTGAGTCATGCTTTGTTTGGTGTCCTTTGGCGGATCATACCATCGATCTGCAAAGAACCCCATGTGTGCCGCGTTGAAAACCTTGTGAATAGCGAGTGAGTGCAAGTTCTTGATCTTTGCGGTCGCGCTCGCGGTTGTATATTCGAATCCGAATTGGAGAAAGCATGCGTTCTTGTTCATGGATCCTTGGGATGTGCCTGGCGTTCACGCCGCACCTGTTGAACGCTCAGCAGCCGCAATCGCCGATCGTGCTCCATGCGGCGCGGCTACTTCAGGTTGATACCGGAACGGTGATTCAGCCCGGCGAGGTGCTCGTCGAGGGAAACCGCATCAAGGCGGTTGGTAAGAGCGTGGAGCATCCAGCAGGTGCGAAGGTCATCGACCTCGGCGGTGCGACGCTGATGCCGGGACTCATCGATGCGCATATCCACCTGTTTCTGCATCCCGGTGCGGAGGATCTGCAGACCGTTGAGGAGTCGGTACCGTGGCGGGTGATCCTCGCGGAACAGGCAGCGAAGGACGACGTGATGGCGGGCTACACGGCGGAACGCGACATGGGGACCGAGGGCGCAGGATCTGCAGATACGGCCATTCGAGAAGCTATCAATAAGGGCATCATTCCGGGTCCGCGGCTGCGGCTCAGCGGGAATGCGATCGATATTCTCGGCGGACACGAGGATGCGAACAAATACAACCCGGCGCAGCATGTGCTGTCGAATGCAGATTACGCGAACTCTGCGGAGCAGCTTGTCGAGGTGATGCGGGAGCAGCACAAGGAAGGATCGGACTTCGCCAAGATTTACGAGACCGGCAAGGACAAGATGATCGATGGCGTTCTGCGTACGCCCTTTCAATACACGGCGGCGCAATTGACTGCGGCTGTGGAAGAAGCTCGCCGCATGGGAACTACCGTTAGCGTTCACGCGATGGGAGAACCAGGAACTCTCTACGCAGCGCAGGCAGGAGTGGCGTCGATCGATCATGCGACTCAGCTGAGCGATGAGACGATCCGCCTGATGAAGGAGAAAGGAATCTTCTCCGTTCCTACATTCACCATCTTTGACTACTTCGCGAAGCATCGCGAGTCGCAGGATCAGGCGGCCGCAGAAGCGGAGATGCTGCAATACAAGATCAAGGAATTCAGGAAGCAGGTCGCGGCTGGGGTCCAATTTGCTGTCGGATCAGACGTAGGACCCTTTCCACATGGAACCCAGGCTCGCGAAATGACCCTGATGGTTGAGTACGGAATGAAACCCGCTGCCGTCCTTCAAGCGGACCTGATCAACGGCGCGAAACTGCTGGGCTGGGGAGGCCAGATCGGTGAGTTAAAGGCGGGCTACTTTGCGGATATCGTTGCGGTGCCGGGGAATCCGCTGGAAGACATCTCAACCTGCGAGCATGTGAGCTTCGTCATGAAGGACGGGAAGGTGTTGCGGCAGTAGCGGCCTGTTGTTTGGCTCGTCGCGCCTCAATCCTGCGAAGGGCAGTCCTGAATCTCTGCGGCTTCTCTGCTGTAAGCGAGTCCTCTACGGCCTTGCGATATCCGCCAACGTAGATGGAGTAGAGGATGGCGAGAGAGCAGCCGATTCCCCACATGAAGCCGATGCAGAGGCCGACAATCGCATAGAGGCTCAGTTCACCCATACTTGCGCTTTCGTTGCCGCCTAGACGGCGACGGTAAAGGTGTCCTCGTTCCTAGTGACCGAGTGGTAGAGCGTGTCGCGTTCGACGGGAACGCGTCCAGCTTCCGTGATTAGGCGGCAGAGCTCCTTGCGCGTCATGCCCTGCGGAGTGGTTGCGCCGGCGTCGTGGTAGATCTTTTCTTCGACCACGGTGCCATCGAGGTCGTCGGCGCCGAAGCGGAGAGCGATCTGCGCGATCTTCGGCGTCATCATCTGCCAATAGGCTTTGATGTGCGGGAAGTTGTCGAGAAGCAGGCGGCTGACCGCGATCTGGCGAATGTCGGTGAGGCCGGTGGTGACGGGGAGATGATCGAGCGGTGTGTTCTCGGGGTGGAAGGCGAGAGGAATGAAGGTCTGGAAGCCGCCGGTCTCGTCCTGCACTTCACGCAGCTTGAGCAGATGGTCGACGCGATCTTCGTCGTTCTCGATGTGGCCGTAGAGCATGGTGGCATTTGATTTGAAGCCGAGCTTGTGTGCGAGACGCGCAGTGTCGAGCCACTCGCTGCCGTCGATCTTGTGGTCGCAGATGATGGAGCGCACGCGCGATGCGAAGATCTCGGCGCCGCCACCAGGCATCGAGTCCACTCCTGCTTCGCGCATCTTGATCAGCGTGTCTTCAATGGAGAGCTTGGCGCGGCGAGCTAGATAGGCCACCTCCACCATGGTGAAGGCCTTGATGTGGACCTTGGGAAAGCGCTGTTTGAGTCCGCGGACCAGATCGAGGAAATACTCGAGCGGCAGATCGGGATGAAGTCCGCCGACGATGTGAAATTCCGTAACCGCTTCGCTGTAGCCGGAGGCGGCAGTCTGCCAGGCTTCTTCGAGAGCCATGGTGTATCCGGCAGGATCGCCCTTCTTGCGGCCGAAGGCGCAGAGCTTGCAGGCGGCTACGCAGACGTTGGTTGGGTTGATGTGGCGGTTCACGTTGAAATAGGTGATGTCGCCATGCATCCGCTCGCGAACGTAATTGGCCAGCCAGCCTACTGCGAGGACGTCCTTTGAGCGGTAGAGCGTGAGGCCGTCGGCTGCATCGAGTCGGGTCTCAGCCTGAACCTTGGCGGCGATGGGCTCGAGGTTCGGATCGTAGGTGCGAAAACCGGGCAGGTCCGCTACTGGCTGCATAAGAAGATGATACCGGAGAGAACTTTAAAAGTTCAGGCGAACCGGTGAACGGATCGAACTCCCATTATGGAATCAGGAGTTTAGGCCGGGCATCGCGAACAAGAGAGACAACACTGGCGCTTTATGCAGCTTTTTCAGGGAGGATTCAGTTCCCGGACTGACCGGGGTTGCAGGCTGTAGATTTGTATGTGGCACAGAAAAGGGGAACAGGAAAAGCATGCGTTATGTGATGGGTATCGACCTCGGCGGGACCGCCATCAACTACACGGTCATGGACGAAAAGCAGAACATCCTGGTTGCTGGATTGTGCGAACATCCAGCGCGGTCGGTAGAGGGGCCGAAGATTTGCATCAGCCAGATTGCGGAGGGGGCTGCGCCGGCTCTGGCGCGCGCCGGCATTTCGATGGAAGAGGTCGCAGCGGTGGGGCTCGATACTCCCGGGCCGGCCAGCGCCAAGGGCGTACTGAGCGCAAAGGGGTCGACAAACTTTGTGCACGAAAACTGGGCCAGCTTCGATATTCGCGGCGCGCTGGAGAAAGAGCTTGGCAAGCCGGTTGTGTACCTGAATGACGCCAACGCAGCGGCGCTGTGGGGGCACTTTGCACTGTTCGGGGCGCACAGCGGCAAGACTTCGATCTCGATCATTGTGGGAACCGGAAACGGCGGCGGCGTAATCGTCAACGACAAGGTGATCGAGGGCAAGAACGGATTCGGGGGTGAACTGGGGCACGTGCTGGTTCCCTACTCGGAGATTCCGGAGATTGCAGGACTCAAGCCGATCTGCAATTGCGGACGTGTAGGCGACCTGGAATCGCTGTGCTCGCTGACATCGATACGGATGAACGTTCTACCGTTTCTGTTGAAACAGCATCCTGAACACGAGCTGGCGAAGATGGATATTGCGAAAGCGGCGTATGCGGCGCGAGGACTGGCGGCGAAGGGCGATCCGCTGTGTCGGACAATTTTCAAAGTGCAGGCACATGCGCTCGGTTTGTTCTTCGACGAGATGATCAATACGTTCGATCCGGATGCGCTGATCATCGGCGGCGGCGTGCTGGAGGCGACAGACGAATTTCGGCAGTGGTTCATACAGCAGATCCGCGCAGGCATGCCGGTACAGCGCGCGGAGCAGGTGGATATTCCGATTCACGTGATTCCGAACGGGGATTGCGCTGGAGCGCTGGGAGCGGCGATCGGGGCGTTGCAGCTGCTTCAGTAGTTAATTGATCACCGGTCCCCAAAGGCGAGGGACCGGTGGCACCTTCAGTACACGATGTACGCTGATTGACTTTGACTTAGACTCAGTGCGAGAACGATGCAGACGACCAGCTTCCACTCCGTCTCGTTAAGCAGCAGAATCGTGTAGTCGGCGAACCCCCAATCCTTCGAAAACTTAGCAATGATCTGGCTTTCGTCCACGATCTCAAACCTTCGCCGACCCGGTTTGGACAAATGGAGCAATCTTGCTTCTCCCTTGCAGGCCCATGTCCGCTTAGAACTGCGGTCGCGATCGAACTCATAAAATCCGCCGCCCGAGATGATGATGTCGTACGAACTCTTGGCCATCGACAACGACTCTTTTGCCAGTCGCGCAATCTGTGTTCCGGAGGCATTTAGAACAAGCGTTTCTCCGAAAGGAGACGTTTTTGTAGACAGGTTTCCTTCTGGGGTAGTGATATCGAATCGATCCGAGAAGATGCGGGAAGTGATTCGAATATTCATGCGTTGATTATCTCGCTTGTCCGAGTAGCCCTATTCTCAAAAACAAGAGAGGCTGACCTTTGGGGTCAGCCTCTTTGAGTTTGGGAGCAGAGATTGACGTCCGCTCCCGTGGTTAGGGACTACTTCTTCTTCGGAGCTGCCTTGGTTGCGCCCTTCTTGCCGCCCGCTGCCGGCTTGGAGACCGACAGAAGAGTTGCGGCGTCCTTGGCGTTGAACGGATAGAGCTGCACCGACTGCTGACCGGTGTTGGTCAGGGTGACGTCGACGCGGCGGTTCTGGGCCAGGTAGATGACGTTGAGGCGGCGAAGAGTGTTCTTCTTCTCCTTGTCCGTCAGCTCGGTGTTCTGATCGACGAGACCCTTCACTTCATCCTTGGAGAGAACCTGGCTCTTGCCGACAGCGTTGACTGCGACAGCTGCGTCAGGGATGCCCTGTTCAACAAGGTATTGCTTGACGCGGTTGACGCGGCGCTCGGTGAGCTTCTGGTTGAACTCCTCGGAGCCGCGCGGATCAGCGTGACCGGTGAGAGTGATGTGCGCATCGGGCTTGATCTGGAGATAAGCCTTGAAGTCCGTTGCGAGGGTTTGCAGCGTTGCCTGCTGGCTGTCGAGCAAACCACCTTCGGGGTGCTTTTCCGTCGGAAGCGCGGTTGGGAAGAAGACGCTGTGCAGAGCCAGACGAGCTTCGAGGCGAATCTGCTCAGGCGACGGTCCCGGCGGCGGTGGGGGCGGCTGGATGTTGACGCTGGTGTTTGCAGAGGCGGTGTGACCCTTGTCGTCAGCCACGTTGCCGGTGATCTGAACTGGGCCGGTAGGCGCACCCTGCGATGAGAATTGAGCGGTGGTTCCACTTCCGGTGACCGTACCCGCAGCAGCCTGGTAGGTGTAGGTAAGCGGACGGTTCTGCGGGCTCACGCCCTGGCAAGTGATGGTAGAGGTGTCGCCGGGCTTGAGGTCGGTGGGGTTGGCCGTGCAGCTGATGGTCGGCGGCTCGTATTCCTTGACGGTGAAGTTGGCAGTGCTGCTTGCGCTCTCCCAGGGCTTGAGGCCTTCCTTGCCGGGCTTGCCTTCTTTCACGCCGCAGTTAACGGTGTAGCTGCCGGGAGCGAGGTTGGCGGTGTCGACCTTCGCGGTGGTGTCTGTGCCGGTGACGCCCTGTCCAGACCAGCTATATACGACGTGGTCCTTGGGAAGGAGCTGTCCGGCAGTGGCCGTAACGGTGACCGGCTCGCCCGGGAAGACTGACGTGGGCTGCGCAGCGCAGGAGATGGTTGCCGTGGGCGGAGGAGCAATGGTGCCCATGTGAAGGACGATGCCGGTGCTGAGCCGGGCAATGTTGAAGTTGCCGCGCGCAACGGGATAGAAGTTCTCGTGCGTGTACTGATAGTCGGCCTGGAAGACGCGGATGGCGAGATGATGATCGAGCCACGGTGTTTCGTAGTCGATACCCCCGCCTGCGGTGAGGACGACGCCCCATTTGTTATCAGGATAGTAAGTGCTGGATACGCTTTCGCCGCCGATAAGGGCGTGAACGAAGGGCGTGATGTCGTCTGTCGGGAAGCGAGCGATCAGACCGCCGGAAATTCCCGAGAACTGGTTATGCACGACCGCGGAGTGATTTCCGCCGTCCTTGTGGAAGTCGCCTTCCGCCTGAACGCCGAAAAACTTGTTGAAGTAGCGCGCAACGCTTACGTCAACACAGCAGGTGATGGACTTGGCTGAATCCTGGACGGGGCTCTTGATCAGGCTTCCCTTGGGAGCCAAATAGCTAAATCCGGCGAAGATATCCCAACGTGAAGGGGCATCAGCTGAGGGAGCCGTTGAGGCGGGCGCGGCCGGCTTGGGGGCATCCTGGGCAGACAAGGCAATCGGAATCAGACTAGAACAAACCAATGCCAATGCCAGGCGGGCTATTTTTGAAACTCGCGAGTGCATGCGTTTCTCCTCCGCAATTTGAAAACTTAAAACTGGTTTGAAACGGCTCCTTTTGCGGACCATTTTCCGGTTGAGGTGATTGGCTCCTAACGGGTGGACTGTTCGTTTAGTCCGAGCACAACACCAATAAACGTAACATAGGAATTGAGCGCTAGAGACTACTTTCTGAAGGGGTTTACCATCTGGTATCCGCTGAATTTCGGCGGTCACGGAATTGCTAGCGAGCAGTCTTGATGTGCTGAAAGTCTTGCCTTATTCCACGTTGAGGGTCTTGAGCAGACTGCGCGGTTCGCGCTGGATCTTTTCCTGGAGAAGAGTGATCGCGTAGAGCAGCTGCTCGGGGCGGGGCGGACAGCCGGGAACATAGACATCGACCGGGATGACCTGATTGACGCCCTGCACAATAGCGTAGTTCTGGAAAACCCCGCCGGATGTTGCGCAAGCCCCCATGGAGATAACCCATTTAGGTTCCGGCATCTGGTCGTACAGACGACGGATAACCGGGGCCATTTTCTGCGCAACGCGACCGGCGATGATCATCAGGTCGGATTGCCGGGGAGAGGGGCGGAAGACCTCAGCGCCGAAGCGGGCGATGTCGAAGCGTGAAGCTCCCATGGACATCATCTCGATGGCGCAGCAGGCAAGGCCGAATGTGACTGGCCACACGCTGCTTTTGCGAACCCAGTTGACCGCGAAATCGAGCGTGGTGAGAAAAACACCCTCAGGCTGCTCGAAGCCGTAGTTGACTTCCTGCAGCTTGGCGCGATTTTTGGCGCTGCTTTCGAGCGCTCCGAAGAGATAACGATCGCGTTCCTGGATGTTCCCCATGGATACTATTTTACCCTTTCCGCGGGTGGGTGGATGGATCGGAAGGTGGCGAGGGGGCTTGAAGGTCGACTCCGGTCTCGAATTACGAGGAGACATTGCCCAGGGAGTCGTGGATTCCCACTCATCGCACGATACTGCTTGTGCGATGAATCGGGCACATTGCGGAATCGTATTCTCTCCCTCGGTCCCCAAAGACGAGGGACCCTTCGGCAGGGCTCAGGGCAGGCACGGGGGCACCCAAAGATGTGAGAAGAAGCGCGTAAGGATGAAATGAGTTTCTTTATGCCATCTTTATAGGTTCTCGAGCCTTGCTGAGATATTCTTCGGTGGTTCACGGGACAGATTGCGCGGTGATTGTCAGGCGGATGGGCTCATCGCGTCCGCGGTCGACGTGAACTGTGGCTCAAATTTTCGGAGTGGACATGTTCAGTACTCGTTTCCGGGCTGTAAGCGCCGGGTTGTTTCTGCTGTTCCCTACCCTCTCGCTCGCACAATCAGCTCCCGCAACTCAAGCCGACATCAAAGCCCTGCAGGATTCGGTGCACGCGGCGCAGATGAATGCGGACAACTCGTGGATGCTGGTGTCATCCGCGCTGGTTCTGCTCATGACAGGGCCGGGGCTGGCGCTGTTTTACGGCGGGCTGGTGCGCAAGAAGAACATCCTCGGCACCATGATGCAGAGCTTCGCCATGATGGGGCTGGTAACGATTCTGTGGGCGGTAGTCGGGTATTCGCTGGCGTTCGCGCATGGAACCAGCTTCGTTGGCGGATTCGAGCACGTCTTTCTGCGCGGAGTGGGGCTGGCGCCGAATACGGATTATGCGGCGACGATTCCCGAGCAGACCTACATGGTCTATCAGCTGATGTTCGCGATCATCACTCCGGCTCTGATCACTGGAGCGTTTGCAGAGCGAATGAAGTTCAGCGGGATGGCGGTGTTTCTTTCGCTCTGGTCACTGATTGTCTACAGTCCCATGGCGCACATGGTGTGGGGAGTGGGTGGATTGCTGAATGCCACGGGCAATCACATTCCGAGCCTGGACTTCGCCGGCGGAACGGTGGTGCACGTGACGTCGGGTGTTTCGGCGCTGGTGACTGCACTGTATCTTGGCAAGCGCCTCGGCTACCCACACACGGCGATGCCGCCGCACTCGATGGTGCTGAGTTTCATCGGTGCGTGTCTGCTTTGGGTGGGCTGGTTCGGATTCAACGCGGGCAGCGCGCTCAATTCCGGCCCGCTGGCTACGAGCGCATTCATCAATACGCATTTTGCGGCTGCATCCGCTGCGGTGGGATGGACGATCTTTGAGTGGTTCCACAGCGGCAAGCCGACAGCTTTGGGAGCGATTTCAGGTGCGGTGGCGGGATTGGTTGCGATCACTCCGGCATCGGGATTCGTGCAGCCATTCCCTGCCCTGCTGATCGGACTGATTGCGGGACTGTTCTGCTCGCTGATGGTGTTCAAGGTGAAGGCGTGGTTCCGCTATGACGATTCGCTGGATGCTTTCGGCGTACACGGAGCAGGCGGAACACTCGGAGCCATATTGACGGGACTTTTTGCGACGAAGCTGATTAACCCGGCATTTGGAGCGAATGTTGCGACTGGCGCGATCGATGGGCATTGGGGACAGATAGGAAACCAGGCTGCCGGCGTAGCAATCGCGTGGGTGTTGTCGGCGGTGGGAACTGTGGTGCTGCTGTTCCTGGTCGACAAGACAATTGGCTTGCGTGTATCCGCTGAAGATGAGACCGCAGGACTTGATCTGTCGCAGCACGGCGAAGAAGGTTACGACCTGAATTCCTGATGAAAAGATGAGAGCCTTGATGGCTGGGCAATGGAAGTGCCCGGCCTGATAGGCTACCAATGGCAAACCCGCAACGCGAGAAATTGCGGCACGAGGCAATGAAGCATGCTGAAGATTGAAGCGATTATTCAACCGTCGAAGCTCGATGCAGTGAAGGATGCGCTGCTCGAAGCAGGCATTGAAGGGATGACAATTCTGGAGGCTCGTGGACACGGGCGCCAGAAGGGGCACACGGAGTTCTACCGCGGCCGCGAGTACACAGTCGATCTTTTGCCGAAGGTGAAGATCGAGATGGTGGTGCTCGATGAGATGAAGGACAAGGCGATCGCAGCGATCGGCTCGGCTGCACGCACGGGGCGAATTGGCGACGGAAAGATTTTCGTGAGCCGGATTGAGGATGCGATTCGTATCCGTAACGACGAGCGTGGGGAGACTGCGTTGTAACGGTCTCTTCTGTTCGCGCAGAAGATCGAAGCCGCTCCCAGGGGAGCGGCTTCTGTTTTGTGAAGAGTAAGGTTGGTAGGGCGCGCTAACCCTCGTATGCGGCGTTGAGTGCAGCGATTTCGATCCTTGTCATTTTGAACATAGCCTGCATGACGCGATCGGCTTTTGCGCGATCCTTGTCGCCGAGATAGTTGCCCAGGGCATTTGGAATTACCTGCCATGAAAGGCCGAACTTGTCCTTGAGCCAGCCGCACTTGCCTTCTGCACCGCCGCCACTTATCAGTTCGCGCCAGTAGTAGTCGACCTCCTCCTGTGTCTCGCACCGGATGAAGAAGGACACGGCTTCGTTGAATTTGAATTGCGGGCCAGCATTGAGCGCCATGAATTGCTGACCTTCAATTTCAAACGAAGCGTTCATGGGATTGAGACTTTCGACGCGCAGTTTGGGGAAGACCCGAGTGTAGAACTCAATCACTTCTAGCAGATCGCAGTTGAACCATAGAAACGGCGTAATTTTTTGCATAGGTACTCCTTTTATTCGAAATGCTCTTTCTTGCGGTGATGTTGCGCCTACTTTGTCGGATCGATCGACTTGCTGCGCGCGGAGATGAGTGCATCGAGCTTGCGCAGTTGGCTCTCATGACCGGCCCGGGCACGCTCAGTCCAAGCGGCGTCGTGCATGACCTCGGATGTGATAGTGAGTTTTACTTCATTTGCAACCTTCTGGAATTCGACAACGGCTGTGACGTCGTACGGCTGTACGCCAGGGATGAAGTCAGTCATAGTGCTGTACGCGAGTCGAGATGGCGGCGCGACTTCCAGATAAGTGATGCGGCACTCGGTGGAGAGAGGCATGGACTGGCTCTTCATGAAGGCCACCATCTCGGGAGCAGTCGCGGTCATCAGATAGACAAGCTGACCGCCGGGCCTCAGATCAATCGACGTGACAGTAACATTGAATCCTTCCGGGCCCCACCAGGATTCAATTCCATCTTTTGTGGTCCACAGATCCCAGACTTGCTTGATTGAAGCCGCGTAGGTTCTCTCGATCGAGAAGTGATCTCGCTGTTTGTTCGTTGCAGGTTTCATGATTTCTCCTGATGGCGGGCTCGCAACGCGTGGCGGCCTTCGAGCGCTTCGCCGAGACGGTCAAGGCGCTTCTCCCAGTGGCGGCGATATCCCGCCATCCAGGTGTCAATCTGGTCGAATGCTTCTTTTCGCAATGAGTACAGGCGCTTCTGGCCGTCAGGGCGCATCTGCACCAGTCCAGCTTCAGAGAGAATGCGCAGATGGCGAGATACGCCGGATTGATGAATATTCATCCGTTCAACGATGTCACCCACGGCGCGCTCGCCAGTTTTCATCGTTTCGACGATTCCCAGACGTGCTGGATCAGCCAGAGCCTGAAAAAGGCGTATTTGCACATTCATGTATATATCTTATTGTGTATATATTTCACGTCAAGAGGATCGTTTTTAATTACATGCATGTAATCGGGCCTGAACAAGTGGCAGATCTCCATTGCTTCGCAGAAGCTTGCGGAACCTAAACTGTCAGTACCGTGTTACCAAAGGCCTCATTCCTTTGTGACAAGTCAGATCTTTACAACATTTAGAGAATGTCAGCAGCCATCCTTCATTTTGGAGAAGAGATCGATGATTGCTTCTCGCGTCTGAGGCAGACCGGTTATCTGGTTCATTGTTCTCAGCAGGCCCTCGATTTCGATCAGTTGCGGCGTAGAGAGACGGTCTACGATCTGGTCTCTTCGTCTGACCTTGAGAGTGAAGACTGCTGGCTGGCCGCGGCCGAAGCCAGGAAGTATTTGCTTGTGCCATCGATCTTCTTTCAGGCAGCGTCGGCGGGCGCTGAGCGGCAGATTGCCAGAGTCGAGGCATCAGAGTACGACCTGACTATCCCGACAAGTCAGCGATATGAGTCCTGGATATCCGGACTCGATGAACTGATCGCGCGCGGACGGAGGCTGCGCCGCGCCTCTCACCGGATCGTTGCGAACTCGCGCGAACTGAGGAGAGAGACGACGACGTTCATGGAACGGACCAATGTTGATATTGCACGAGCGAAATCGTTGCGGGAATACAGTGATGTGTCCAAGCCTATTCTGAATATGCTGGCGGATCGAATTCTCAAGTGCAGGCTATGCGGGGAGGATTTTGTTTTCACTGCAGGGGAACAGCTCATGTTTCAACTTCGCTGGGCGATGCATGCTCCCGACCAGTGCAGAAAGTGCAATCCGAAAGCGACGGCTCGGTGAGCTTTACATCTTGAGCCTGCTTTTCCGCGACCCATTGGGAAGCGCTCGGGAGCCGATCAGCCTTGTACATGCGCGGCACGGCGGCCGGGTTGGCCTATGCCGCGACAGGTCTACGGGCGAGATAAACAGAAACGACGATCAGCCATATAAAGCCAAGGAAGCGGGCGATCGGCAGGCACGGCGAAAATACAATGCTGAGCAGTACCGGTGTGGCTAATGCCGATACGAAGCTCAGAAAATAGCCAGCGGACCTGAGCCAGCGCGGCGCGATGCCGCGAGCACCTATCGAAATTCCGGCAAGGAAAATGGCGAAGAATCCTGCCCACCCCGGTCCGCCAAGCAGAAACGGGATGAACTGAAAGGCATGGAGCGAAGAACCGAGATCGGCTTGCCCAGGCGCTACGATCGCCCACGAGATAAGAGCGGAAAGAGACAGCATGATGGATGCACCGGTGCCTCCCGTGAGCGTGAGCCACGAAGGCAGCTTCGACCTGCGTGATGCGGAAAAGGCGTCGCTTAGAAGAGGGCTGAGAACCGTGAGACAAAGTGCGGATGCAAGTTGCAGGAAATCGCTGATCCGGATTGCGGAAGAAGCGGTGAGAAAGAACGCGCGCACTCCTGCGTCGTTGCCGAAGGGATTTGGAATCCTTGAACCAGGCGCAAGGATAGGAATCGCAATCAGGCTGGCAAAGAAGAAGAGGAAGTGGAGTACAGCGAAGATGATTAATGCTTTGCGTGCGCAGTGCGATTCCTCGAATCTGGGTGTTGCGTCGTCCTTCATGGAAGCTCCTGAATCCTGAGCGAGGCGGTCCGCTACGACGCGAGTTCGCGCCAGGCTGGATCGATTTTCGCGAGTCGAATTTCAGTAGACCAGCGTCGACAGTCCGCAGTCGTAAAGGTTTCTGAAGAGATGTAAAGATTTGTTAAGCGCGAAGTAGCGCCTCCGCGCCGCGATAGCCCAGCTGCTGGTCATTCGCCAAGCGCCAGAGCCATTGCTATCGCTCGCGGCATTCAGATTCCAAGAGTGTCGTGACAGCTAGCTCAGGTTGCGCTTGTAGAGTTCGGTTCGTTCGGACCAGGCTCGTTCGGCGCCTTCCTCGTTGTAGACCTGACTGCCGCGTACGGTCCAGCCGTGATTACAGCCCGCGAAGACTTCGATGGTGGCCTTGAGGTGGGCAGCGGCGAAGGCCTCCTTCAGCTTATCCTTCGCGGTGGGATCTTTCTCGTCGTCATTCGCGGCGACGCAGCAGAGGACTTCAGCCTTCATCTGCGGAATGAGCAGGTGGGGACTGTCAGGCTTATCGGTGACGAGTCCTCCTCCGTGGAAGGTGGCTGCGGCACCGATGCGATTTGAAATGGTTGCAGCGGTGCGGAAGGTCAATGGACCTCCCATGCAGTAGCCCTGCACGCCCATCTTCTTGTGCTTGTCAGTCTGCGGCTGCTGATCGAGGAAGGCGGTGTATGCCTTGGCATCGCTGATGTTCGCATCTGCGGTGAGCGCAGCAGCCATCGGCATCACTTTGGCGCGATCTTCCGGCTTGGAGAAGTCGAACGTGCCGTCGACGATTGGGGCTTTCTGGTTGCGGTAGAAGGGATTCGGCACCAGGACAACATAGCCTTCGGCGGCGAGGCGGCGGCCCATCTCGCGAAACACGGGGCGAAGGCCGAGGATGTCTGTCCAGACCAGGACCGCGGGCCAGGGGCCCTTCCCTTCGGGGTAGAAGAGCGCGGAGTCCGAGACTCCCGAAGCCATGGGCACGTTGACGTCCTTCTCGACAACCTTGGCCTCTGCTGCGGCGGCGGTTGAACTGAGCACTACGGTCGCGGCGGAGCTAACTACAAACGACCTGCGGGAGACCGTTGGATCGTGCGTCAGTCCCTGGTGAATGAAGTCATCACACATGCGCTTTTTCTCCTTAGAGGAATTCAGGATCAGACAAGCATGAAGGACAGACAGGCAGTGTGTCGAGGGAGACTTCCAGCCGATCCGGCATCTGACGTGAATTGTCGCAGAAAGAATGTAACGGATTGTCACGGAGGAGTTGCAAAACTTTACAGAGTGTTACGCACTTTGACCGCGCAGTGGCGCTCTCTGGCTTCAAATGGAATCAATCGAGCTGGCGGATTCAAGGCTCGGAATCGCGATATCCAAACGCCGGATTGGAGTAGCTATGCAATTGACGCAAGAATTGAAACCGGTGGGCGTTTCGTTTGCGATCACGGTGACGCTGGTCGCGCTGTGCGCTACCTACAGCGCTCGCTCGCACCACGCTTACGGCAGACCGACGGATGCGAATCGAGCGAGGATGCATCGCGTGAATGGTGCTGCTGCCCGCCCAGGGCCGCCGCACGGGGAACATCCGATGCCGTGGGTGAGGATCGTTGTCGATCGGGCAATATCGATCGCAAGCTACGTGGGCGCCTGACCCACGTAGAGAGAACGACCGGCGTTGACCTGACCGTCTGTCGCAGTATGCTTCCTTCATGGCCACTCAAAGTCGTGAGATTCGTCTAGCGCGGCGTCCCAAGGGAGAGCCGGGAGCAGACTGCTTTGCTTTCGCAACAGTAGACCTGCCTGAGCCTGGCGCCGGCGAGGTTCTCGTCGAGAATCTGTGCATGTCAGTCGATCCGTATATGCGCGGGCGGATGAACGAAGGCAAATCGTATGTGCCGCAGTTCGAGATAGGCAAGCCACTCGAAGGGACTGCTGTGGGGCGGGTAGTTGAGTCGCGGGATGAGAAGGTTCCTGTCGGCACCTCTGTACTGAGCATGTTTGGGTGGCGCGAGGCCTACGTGGCCAAAGCGTCGAGCTTGCGAGTCATTGATAGCAGCGCCGCACCTGCTTCGGCGTATCTCGGCATACTTGGCGCGACCGGACTGACGGCATGGGTGGGCCTATTCACGATCGCAAAGCTGAAAGACGGCGAGACCGTGTTCATCTCAGCTGGTGCTGGGGCAGTGGGGAGCGCTGCATGCCAGTTTGCAAAGATGCGCGGCTGCCGCGTAGTTGCCAGCGCGGGATCTGAGGAGAAGGTGGTGTATCTGCGCGACGAACTCAAGGTCGACTATGCGTTCAACTATCGCGAAGGCGATGCGCGCGAGCACTTGCAGAAGGCTGCGCCTGACGGCCTGCATGTTTATTTCGATAACACGCAGGGGCCGCAACTGGAAGCGGCGCTCTACGAACTGGCGCCGTTTGGCCGCGTGGCGATGTGCGGCGGCATCGCGGGCTACAACGAGCCCGTGCCGGGCCCGGGGAACCTGATCCAGGCTGTGGGCAAGCGCCTGCGGCTCGAAGGCTTCATCGTTTCCGATCACTTCAAAGAGTTGGCAGCAATGCTGGCGGAGGCGGTGCCGGCTCTGAAGGCTGGGAAGCTGGTGAATCGCGAGACGTTTGTGGACGGGCTGGATGCGGCGCCGGCAGCTTTCCTCGACCTGCTTCACTCGGGAGCGGGAAATATCGGGAAGATGGTGGTGAGGCTGCGTCAGAAATGATGGGCACAGAGAAAGTTGACGGACAGCCGCCTAGCAGCGCAGGAAGCTTGGGACGTGATGCGCAAAGCCGCTCCTTGCCGGGGCGGCTTCTGTTTGCGTAGCGCACATTCCGCCTTCGAATTGCGACGTGACGAAGCTTTCGTCACATACCTGTTGACATCCTACCTATCGCAGGCGACGATGTGTTGTATTTCAACAGGTCGCCTCATTTTATGACAGCAGAGAAAACCGATGTCCTGCAAGGAACGCTGGATCTGATGATCTTGAAGACCCTGCAGGCGATGGGGCCGCTGCACGGGTATGGCATCGCTCGCCGCATCGAGCAGGTCTCAGTGGATGCACTCAGCGTGAACCAGGGCACGCTCTATCCGGCATTGCTGCGTTTGCAACAACGGAAATGGATCCGGTCGGAGTGGGGCACGTCGGGTACCGGCCGGAGGGCGAAACTCTACTCGCTTACACGCCTGGGCCAGAAGAAGGTTGGCGAAGAGGAAGAAAACTGGGAGCGGATCGTGTCAACAATGGCGCGCTTTCTTTCGCCCGCGGAACAGGACTGATCGATGGATTGGCTTCGCGAAATATTCAGCCGCAGCACAGCGTTGTTTCACCGGCAAAGGCTCAACGAGGACCTGGACGAAGAGTTGGAGTCGCACGTTGAAGCAGCGGTGGAAGAGAATATCCGCCGCGGCATGGCTCCAGATAAGGCCCGTGTGGCCGCGCTTCGCTTGTTCGGCGGCGTCACGCAGATCAAGGAAGCCTATCGTGCACGGCGGGATGTTCCTCTGCTCACTTCCCTGAAGCGAGATGTTTTCTACGCTGTACGCAGGCTCCGGTCTTCGCCCGGGTTCGCTTTGGTGGTAATCGCAACGCTGGCGCTCGGTATTGGTGCGAATACCGCTGTGTTCACGCTGGTAGAAGGGTTCCTGCTGCGTTCTCTGCCCGTCGCGGATCCAGCGAGCCTCTACCGCATCGGTGACCGCAATACCTGCTGCTACCACGGAAACTTTGAATCCGCGGATGGCGATTTCGACCTTTTCTCCAACGATCTCTATCGCCGATTCAAGCAGACCGCGCCCGAGTTTGAGCAACTGGCTGCAGTGCAGGCAGGCGGTGGCGGTTACACCGTGCAATACGGATCGGCAGCGCCGCGGCCGCTGCGAACGGAATTTGTGTCCGGAAACTATTTCAGCACGCTCGGGGTGGGCGTATACCTTGGACGCCCATTTGGAGAGGCCGACGATCACCAGGGCGCAGCCCCGGTGCTGGTGATCAGCTACGTCGCGTGGGAAACCGAGTTCGGCCGCGATCCGTCGATTGTGGGAGCGACTGTCTACGTACAGAGGCATCCCTTCACGGTGGCGGGCGTCGCTCCGCCTGGGTTCTATGGCGACCGCATTGCATCGATACCTGCTGACATCTGGATGCCCCTCTCTGCGGAGATCGAACTTGAGGGCGCAAATGCCGCCGTAACCCAGCCGACAACGGCGTGGCTCTATGCGCTCGGCCGACTGAGGAACGGCGTTCAGAAGACCGCGCTGGAGGACAAGCTTTCAGCGCAGCTTCGCGAGTGGATGGGGGAATGGCCGAGGTTCACACAACACGGCGGAGCGGCGATTATTCCGCGGCAGTATGTGAAGCTTGCCAAAGCTGGCGGCGGGATCCAGAAACTGCAGCAACAATCGGGTGCGAATCTGCGTCTGCTGATGATTCTTTCTTCCGTGGTGCTGCTGCTGGCGTGTGCGAATATTGCCAGCCTGCTGTTGGCGCGCTCTACCACGCAGCGGATGGATATAGCTGTTCGCATGGCACTTGGCGCAGCACGGTTCAGAATAATCCGCCAGATCCTGATTGAGAGCCTGCTGCTGAGCTGCGCTGGAGGCGTGGCGGCTCTGGGAGTTTCGTGGCTGGGCGCGAGAGCGATTCTGACGCTGGCTTATCCCGAGGCTCACTATATGCCTCTGAATGCTGAACCTTCATGGCCCGTCCTGGGCTTCGCATTGCTAGTCTCCGTGATGACTGGCGTGGTGTTCAGCGTGACTCCGGCCTGGGCGGCCTCACACGCGCAGCCGACGGAATCGCTGCGCGGGATTAATGTCGCCAGCCGGGATCGCGCTTCCCTTCCGCAGCGTACGCTTGTGATTCTGCAGCTTGCCATGTCGCTGGTTTTGCTCTCAGGTACATTCCTGCTGACCCGCTCGCTGATGAACCTTGAGCACAAGGATTTCGGTTTTCAAACGGCTAATCGCTATACCTTCCAGATGGATCTGGAAGGGGCCGGGTATTCCGCTGATCGCACAACGGGGCTCTACCGGCAGATGGAACAGAGGCTTGGAGCCTTGCCCGGTGTTACGCATGTAAGCTTCGCAAGGTACATCCCGATGGGCGGCAATCAATGGGGGACATGCGTATATCTGCAAGGCGGGACCGATTCAGGAAATGAAGACAAGTGCTTCTCCGACTGGATCCGCGTCAGCGCACAGTTTCTGGATTCCATCGGGGTGCCGGTCGTTCGCGGCCGCGGATTCACCGCGCAGGATGGGCAGTCGTCGCCGCTTGTGGCGGTAGTGAACCAGGCTTTTGTAAAGAAGTTCTTTCCGAATCAGGACCCGGTTGGCAAGCACTTTGGGCGCGAAGGGGCAAAGTACTCCAGCGAATATCAAATCGCCGGCGTCTTTTCTGATTTCATACTTACGGATCCCCGCAGCGAATCTCGCCCGCTTTTTCTTGTTCCCGACACGCAGCAGTTCGCTGGCTACACGGCGGCAGAAGACGACGCTGCTGAGAAAGCATCGATGTTCCTTGGCTCCGTCGTTCTTCAGGTTGCGGGTTCCCCGACGGATATGGAGATGGCGGTTCGAAAAGCGCTGGCAGAGATCGATCCCAAACTCCCCGTGTTTCGTTTTGTCACGTATGACTCAGTGGTCGCGGAGAACTTCAACCAAGAGCGTCTGATTGCGCGGCTCACTGCGGCATTCGGAATCCTCTCGTTGATTCTTGCGTCAGTGGGGCTGTACGGAGTTACATCATATTTCGTGGCACGGCGCACCAGCGAGATTGGAATTCGTATGGCTGTCGGGGCCTCTCGTTCCCTGATTGTTCGCATGGTGATGCGCGGAGCGATTGCGCAATTTGCCGCCGGTCTGGCACTAGGCGTTCCGGCCAGTCTCTTGATGGACCGCTTGATGACGAGCTTTCTGTTCCGTGTGAGCAGTTACGATCCCGCCGTGCTTGCCGCGGCTGTTGTGGTGCTTGGACTCGGTGCTGGCGCAGCGGCGATTCTGCCTGCGATTCGCGCAGCTTCGCTCGATCCCGTTCGGGCGCTGCGTACAGATTGAGTTGATGCATTTCGATATCTCGTGAGGCGAACTCGACGCTGCTCAGACCCAGCTGAAGTTCCATCTTCTCTAGTGCCGATGGGCTGTGCTACTCTCCGGCACAGGTTCCCCTGCTCCGAGAAATATGGAAACTCCACGACATTCCGCATTGGTTCGGGTCACGCACTGGCTGACGGTGATCAGCTTTGTTGCGCTGCTGGTTACCGGGCTGGAGATCGTGATTTCGCACCCGCGGTTCTACTGGGGCGAGACGGGGAATGTGAACATGAAGCCGCTGTTCACGATCCCGATTCCATCCTCGCGAGACACGGTGCCTACCGGGTATGGATATGTAATGCCGGACCAGAATGGATGGAGCCGGTATCTGCATTTTGAGTCGGCGTGGGTGCTGGTGTTGACGGGCCTGGTGTATGGCATCGCGAGCCTTCTGAATGGACACTTTCGACGGGATCTGGTGCCCGAGCGGGGTGAACGGACGCTCGGCGCGCACTGGCGTCGCATACGGCAATATGTGAGACGTAAGGCACCCGATGCGGACGAGGTACAAAGCTACAACGTCCTGCAACGCACGACTTATCTGGTCGTCATTTTTGTGCTGTTTCCGCTGGTGATCTGGACCGGGCTGGCACTTTCGCCTTCGTTCAATGCGGCGTTTCCGTGGGGAGTGAACCTGCTTGGCGGGCGGCAGTCAGCGCGGACGCTGCACTTCTTCGTGACCTGGGCTCTGGTGCTGTTCTTCGTCGTGCATGTAGCCATGATTGCGGTGTCGGGGTTCTGGAAACGAACGCGCGGAATGATCACGGGGCACGCTGAGCCTCAAGAGGAAGCAATGGTGACCAAGGAGGTTGCATGAAGCCGATCTCTCGACGTGCTGTGATCACTTCGGGGCTGGCCGCGGCTGGCGTCGCGGGGCTGGCGGTTGCCGACCGCATCGCGGGGCGCCATGGCTTGATCCCTCCGGATTGCCGCGGGATCTATGGGGCGGGAGAGACGCTGACGTACGCTGCACATCGGCTGGTGACCCGGGATTCCAAGGCGCGGGAGTTTCCGCGCAACATGATCTCGAAAAACCCATTCGCAAATGAGACGGCGCCGCCGAGCGATCAGTTTAAAAAGCTGCAGGCGGGAGGGTTCAGCGACTGGCGACTGACGATTGATGGAATGGTTGCGCATCCGATGACGCTTTCGCTGGCGGATCTCCGGAGCCTGCCAACGCACAGCCAGATAACAGAGGTGGCCTGCGAAGAAGGCTGGTCGTATGTGGCGGAGTGGATCGGGACGCCGCTCTCCGGAGTGCTGCGCGAGGCAGGAGTGCTGCCGCAGGTGCGATACCTCAAATACTTTTCGATTCAGCCGGAGTGGTCGGACAGCATCGACATGGCTGATGCGCATCATCCGCAAACTTTCCTCACCATGGGGATGAACGACGGCGAGCTGCCGGTCGGGTTCGGCGGACCGCTGCGGTTGCGTGTTCCGCGGCAGCTTGGGTATAAGAGCGTGAAATACATCACGCGCATCACTGCGACGGACGAGATGAAGTTTCAAGGGGAGTATGCGTGGTTTGCGGGGATTTGAAAAGGTAGACGGGTTGCTTCCATTGGGAACAACGTGCCCTAAGCCATTGCAATGAGATTCTGCTCGTGAGAAGCACTCACACAATCGAATCCCTGAACCGATTACCCAGAGAGCCGAGAAACGCCTCTGATTCACATCGCAACTTCCTCGGAGTGGGTTGCAACGCACAAAGTAGGGTGCGATTCTTCCAGGATTCTCGCCACTGAGCGCCCAAAGAAAGACAGATCCGATGAGATGCTGACCACTTAAGGCTTCCTGCACTCAACGCCAAGGCAATTCTCCCACCGGCCCATACTCTCAACTTCTTTAAATCGCTGATCTTGAGAGTCATTGAAAAACGCCCTCCGGATTCCAGTAAAGCCCGTCCTCGTCAACTCAGCCTCCATGCTTTTGAAGTCATACATCCAGAGATGGCGACTTCTACCGAAGAAAAGTCGAGGAAGGGAATGCAATCCTTGTCTCATTGACGGTTCCCCGCCGACCTCTCGCATTAGCAAGGAAGCTGCGTCAGGTGCAGGATTTCGGAGATAGTCTTTGATTAGGAACTCCAGATCCGGAACAACCAGTCGAAAGGTACCCCCGGAGACCAAGTAGGTGAATACATTTCCAAGAGCGCGACGGAATTCCTCGAAAGCAAGGTGCTCAAGCACATGGGAACAATAGACTGCCTTTGCGGAATTGGGCTGTACGGCAAGGCCTGTTATGACATCTCCATATTCGATATCGCCAACTGGATAGTCGGGAAAGCCTCTGCGAATCAGGGCCGACTTCAAAAAAGGAACATATTTCTGGAGCCAAAAGGCGGGACCAGCATCGAAATTTCGCCAGTTCTCCGGCGCGGTCGTTCCACAGCCGAACTGGATATAAAAGCCAAGGGAGCCATCCATTTCTCGAGTCTAAACGACGATGCTGGTTGAGCGAGCAAACTCCCAAAGCGATATTCAGCAGCGAAATGGATTTATATCACTTCACCGAGTGCCTCACTAGGCAGGACTTCGATGGAAAACGGTGCAGGTAAAATGGTATTCTCTTCCGAAGCGCGCAGAAATTCTGCTGACGCAGTTGAGACGTATTCTTTGTTCTGTGCAATCAGGGCAAAAACGAAGCCTCTTGCGAGTTGAAGATCAAGGTGGATTCCTCGCAAGGCGTGACTGATCGATCCGGGCAATGTGCTCTCAGGCACCACATGTAATCAGGTAGTTGTCTTAGTGTAAAAATTCAATGAGTCTTCGCCGGATTTTCAAATCAGGTGGATCCCTGATGAGTACGCAGGGAGTTAATGTCGTTACGCAGTTCCTGCTGCCGCCTATTTTCCTTCACCGCTATGGCATCGCCGGATATGGAGAATGGCTGACTCTGACCGCGGCTGTCGGCTATCTGAGCACACTCAATTTCGGTTTGCACACTTTCACCAACAACCAGGTCGCAATCTGCTACAACCGCGGTGAACTGGAAGAGGCAAAGACGCTCCAAGCCACGTCGATGCTTCTGTTGCTTCGGATTGTGTTTGGCGCGGCGATACTCACCTCGATCGTATTTCTGCTGCCAATCAATGTCTGGCTTGGGGTCAAGCTAAGCCGCAGCATGGTCGATACAACGCTCTATCTTCTCGGCCTTCAGCTTCTGGTGAGAATGCCCATGGCTCTAATTCTGGGCACTTTTCTCGTCATCGGCATTTCGTATAGAGGTTCGAATTGGAACAACGCTGCTGCTCTAACCACGACCCTTGCTACAGCCGCCATGGCATTTGCGCAGTGTTCGTTCGCATGGATTGCCGCACAGCAAGCATTGACTCAAGTTCTTTTCTTTACCTTGGCGACACTCGACCTTCGACGGAAAGCTCCCCAGTTGATTCCTCGGCTGAGGTTTGCACGGCCTAGCAGAACGCCAGAGATTCTAAGGCAAAGCGGTTATTTCGGTCTGATTTTCTGGTCGAATTTTCTTGTTTTTCAGCTGCCACTCATTCTCATGCAGCGAATGCTTGGACCGTCCAGCGTTGTTGCTTTTTCTGTTACTCGCACTATTTATTCGATGTCTCGACAGGCCTTAACTTCCATGACCCAAGCCCTTGGCCAGGAGGTTACGGAATACTACGGCAAACAACAATGGGGTCGCCTCTTCCGACTATATGAACTTTCGGAACGTATCGTCTTGGCAATGATTCCGGCGGTAACCATTGGGACGCTCTTAGCCACCCCCCTGCTCATTGCTGCATGGCTGCACAAGCCCTCTCTTTATGATCCGCATTTGTGCATCATCATGGCACTCATTTCGGCGGCGATGGGCATAAAGGAGCACAAGTACCAGTTCCAGGTTTCCACGAATCAACATAGGTCTCTAGCACGTGTGACTTTCTGGAGTTATCTGGCGATGTCAGCTTTGGGAGCGTTGAGCATTTATATGTTCGGCCCCATTGGCTTTGTGTTCCTTTGGATGATCACTGAAGTACTCCAGATCGTTCTGATCCTGCACCTAAATCAGAGGCTGTTTGCGAGTGTCTCAGAGCTCGACTTCTCGCCGGTCTACAAGCTTTTCGCATTAATGGGTGTAGGGGTTTTGGTGGCATCCTGGTTTGCAGTTCATGCACAGCAGAGACCACTCCTACAAGTCTTTGTAACAGCAATCGCATTTGCCGTGGTTCTCGTCTGCATTTCTTACCCGCTCTTTCAACTCCGCGATGTGAGAGTCTATCTCCGCGATCGCATGGCTCTGCGGGGCCAAGTTAGTCGATACCAATGATGGTCCCTACTCGAAAGCCGCTCTCAAGATCATCTCCGCGACATTCATATTGGTCCAGCCATTCTTCACAAAACGTTCGTGTCCGCGAACGGAGACGCTCCGGCGCCATGTGTCATTCTTTAGGAGCGCAGCACACTTTTCCGCGCACTCTGCGGGACTACTCCAGAACACCGCTTCCTCATCTTCTCGATAGAGATTCAGGTGTTCGGAGGTGCGTTCCGCACAAAAGACTCCACCCAGTGAAGGAATTTCCAGGGATCTCTGGGTGTGCAGGTCACGGTTGCCCTTTGACAGCAAGCCGAGTGACACTTTGGCCGCGAGGATCGCTGTCGAATAGCTATAAGCATCTTCAAGACCTGCCCCCTTCCAGCAATGCTTCAGCACCGGCCACTCTTTCAATTCTGACCACTTTCCACCGAAAATAGAGAGTGGCACACCCAGCCGGATCAGATCACGGAAGAAGGCTCCGCGTTCCGGGAAGGCCGTACCGATGAACAGGACGTCCGACTGCCATTTTGACTTCTCTTCGGTGGTCAATTCCCGTGGAGCGTGCGCGACCTCGTCGGCGGCCCGATATACATGCAGAACCTGTTTTGCATTGAGAGCCTGGGCTTCAGCGATATTCTCTTCCCTTACCACCACAACCAAATCGTAAGCACTGACAGCGGACCGGTATTGAGCCCATGCGTTCACATCACGGGTTCCGAAGGGATCGTCGAGGTTGTAGTTGATTATCCTCGGAGCGACACGCCTTAACTTGTCGACAAGCGGGCGCGATACCAGCGCGCCGTTATCAACCCAGACAAGATCAAACGCTGAACCTCGGACACTTTGGAGGACCTGCGTCTGCACCTTGCTCACTAGCCCAATGCCGCCCAGGTACCGATGAATCGCTCCAGCCAGCGGAACGCCCGAAACAAACTTCACGGGGTTGAGAATCTCGACCTCATGCCCAAGACGCAGCAAAGCGTCCGCGCGGTGCTTCGAGGTGCCTTGATCACTTCCGAGGTAGAGGATCTTCATGTTTGTTCAGTCCAATCGGATTCGCAGTCGATCGCGATGTCTACTGATTGACAGCTCTCAAAGCCCGGTACAACAGCCTGCAGGGCTTTTCTCAGTCCAGCGACGTTTTGTTCGAAACTGTAAGCTTCAATCTTTTCGAGGCTCTTGAGGCCCATCTGGTGCGAGGCTGAAGGATCGGCAATTGAACGCCGCAGTGCAGTTGCAAGTGAGTCGATGTCTCCGGGCTCCACGACAAATCCATTGACCCCGTCTTCGACGAGATCTCTCTGACATCCAACTTCGGTGCTTACAATCACGGGCTTCCCAGCATTCATGACTTCGTTGATCACCAGTCCCCAGGGCTCGTCGACCGATGGCAGAACGAAAACGTCACACAGATCATAGAAGGCCGGGAGCACGGTCTGGTTCTGGAATCCGAGGAAGCGCACGTCATCAAGATTTGCCGCTTTGGCACGTTGTTCCAGTTCAGCCCGCTTCTCTCCATCCCCGACGATCAGAAGATAAGGCCGACGGCCGTCCGTTTGAGTTGCGTAAAATTTGAGGAACGCCTCCAGAAGATCTCCGCATCGCTTCCGCGCCTGCAATTTGGAGGCGAACAGGATTATGGGACGATCCGGTTGAAGACCTAAGTTGTTTCGGAATTGTTCGCGGTTCTGGTGCGCTTCGCGGCATCGAGTTCTGAAGAATTGATTGTCTACCGAGTAATAGAACGGACAGATGGGAATGCGTTTGCCGAAATACCGCTGCCAGTATGCTGTATTGGCGGCTCCGATGCTCAACACGGCATTAATTGAAGATTCCAGAATCCGAAAAAATATCCGTTTGCTCACTCTTTTTACCGGAGACCGTTGACGATCGAAGAGGTTGGACTCGTTGCGAACGAGGACGGGAATTCCGAGCAATCGCGCGGCAAGTATTCCGTGAAGCGCGCTGAACGTTGCGTAGCCGTGCACCCAGACTGCATCGAAACGCCCACGGCGTAACCGTTTGTAGATACCGTGATTTAGCGTGCTGAAAAATTGAAATCGACCGTTGTCCCGAAAGTGGGGAAGAAATTCGTATTGGTATCCCTCAAGCAGCGGCACATCCCATTTCACGTTCACACCAAAGCCTGTTTCCAGGTGTTCACGCAGAGAGATGTCTGAGCAGAACAGTACCGTGAGATGAATGTCTGGCTCTTGCGCAATCCTCTTGAGCATGGGTGCTTGATATTGGATGGGATGACTAACCAGGTAGGCCAGTCGCAACGTATGAAAACCCGGCTCGGGCGAAAATTCGCTATTGTCTTGTTTGTTTTTCATGAGGTATTGAACGACCAACAGCTTCGTCGGCGAAGGGCGCCTAGAAAGCTACCCCTCGATTCTATACATTTTGAGAATCAAATCAGTCCCGCTCCGTCTTGTCGGCCCCACTCCTCTTACGAATCAGCGATTCGCTATAATCATGTGTGTCAACTGTATGAACCTGCGGTCTCGAAACCTGTTTGCTGCTCTGATTGTACTTACGTTGTCGAAGGGATTGTTTGCCCACGCTCAGGGGTCCCGACAACAGCCCTACAAGGTTACTGTGCCATTTGCCAATCTGACCCATCGGTCAAGTGAAGAGACTCCTCTCGGGAGCGTTGACGGTGGCGTAAACCAGAGAGTCGAGTTGGGGATTCCCAGTCAAATTGGGGCTGGGCAATCGGATATTGATCAGACTCAGTCGCCTCTGGGCGCGGCAGAAGGCGGTTTTCTTTCTGGTCACAGCTCAATGGCAGTGAACAGACCCCAGAGGTTTGCTGCCTTCCAGGCAAATGCGAGTGCAAGCCACGTTTCAATCGCACGGTCTCTAAGGCAAATGCCATCGAGCGGTTCGTTGCTGAGCCAGCAAGACAATTCGACTGGCTTGGGTGCGGGAAGGTCGCGCCGAAGAAGCCGCGTCGGGACTCTACCTCTTCGGCGATCGACGGGAAGAGTCAGGAATTGGGAGCCGGCATACACCGATACAACGGGGCGCAGATTGGGCACGGGATATCTAGACTATGGCATCCAGGATTTCGGACAGAACACGATGGAAAAACTCAAGGACCCATTTCAAGAACAGTCGATGGCCGACTTAGAAGGTTTTACCAAGAGATCAGGTCTTGAAAAACCATGTGGGTATGCGTGCAATCTGCAGGCAAAAGAGCCGAACAGTCCCAATACTCGCCCTTCGAAGGGACGGGGGCGCGTCTCTGACTTGCTCGACTTCCAGACACCGACAACCATATTTGAAGAAGATCCACTTCATTCTGAGGAACCCAGTTCAAGCCTACCCGACATTCCGAACTACAGGCCGTACTATTGACCGCAATCGTAAATGATCGCGTGTATGGCCGATGTCGAAGTTTATGTTTAAACTGTAATTAGAGATCCCGCACTAGCAATTCCGGAGCGGCTATCCGGAAGACCCCTTTGGCAATTTGCTAAGTCAATATCTCTTGCACCGTTCCCGCTTTGCGCTCGAGAACCAGGTCTTTACACTGTCCAGAGTCGAAGGTTGTCAATCAGTTTATGCCAAAGATCAGTGATCCCGCCCCGAGCCCGGCGACCGGTTCTCCGGCTACATCGTTCGAGCTTCCCTCATCAACAATGGCGAGTCGATCACTGGTAGACTTTCGGCGGGTACTTTTCGCTCGAAAATACCTGATCTTGATCGTCGTGGTTTGCGCAGTTATCCTTTCGATCATTTATGCGCAGACTCGCACGCCGCTGTACGAAGCGACGGCGACTGCCGAGGTCGACCTCCCTCGTTCTGAGAGCATGGGATTATCCTCTGCGGTAGCGTCTCTGTATAGCGATGACGCAACAACTACGGTGCAAACCCAAGCGTTCCGGCTAACCGGGCACTCCCTGATCTACCGAGCAATCACAGAACTATCCATGGAGCACCGTGGGCCATATCCAGATGCCCTGAAGAATCTGGTTTCGCCGGGCGATGAGGACTCCCTGCCGCCAGTCCAGCGAGAAGAGATGATCAGCTCAGTGCTGGAATCTCTCTCCGTTTCGCTCGTCCCAAAAACGAATGCTCTGCGAGTGACCTATCGACACCCCGATCCGAAGGTCGCGCGGGATCTCGTAAACAGGTTATTAAGCGTTTTCATGGAACGCAGTGTGGAGGACCGGCTTCTAGGAACGACACAGGCTTCCAACATGCTCTCAAATCAAATGAACGATCTGAAGAAGCATGCTGCTGATGCTCAACAGAGGCTTGCTGATTTCCAGAAGCAACATAATCTGATTGGGACTGACGAAAAAGATAACCTGACCACAGCTGGCCTGAGGATTATCAATGAGCAGCTGGCTGAGGCACAGGCAGATCAGATCATCAAGCAGGCCCGACTGCGTCTAGTGCAGTCCAGCAATCCGGAACTACTCACCTCGGTAGCGCCAACACCCACGCTGCAATCGCTGCGTTCTCAGGAGACTCAGGTCAAGGTTGAGTTGGGCGAGCTCACTTCGAAATATGGTCCTGGATACCCCAAGGTCCATGAACTCCAGTCGCAATTGGCGACTCTGGATAAAGCGATCGCGACAGAGAGCTCCAACATCACAAGGCGGGCTCGAGAGGAATATGCCGCTTCGAGCAGCACGGTTGAGTCGCTCCAGCATCGCCTGAAAGATCAGACACAGCAAGCATTCAAATTGAATGAGAGCGCCGCGCAGTACGCAATCCTGCGTCAGGACGCTGAATCGTCACGTGACCTTTTTAATGCTCTACAGCTGAAGTTGAAAGAATCGAGCGTTTCTGCTGCCCTCGGAGCTGAGTCGATCAGTATCATCGATCACGCAGTCACGCCAGATCGTCCGATAGAGCCGAACAAGCGGCGAATCGTTGAAACAGGCACTCTCGCCGGGGTGATACTAGCGATCTTCCTTGCACTTGGGCTCGAGACGCTAAACGACAGTGTGCGGACATCTGAAGATGTTGAAACCTCAAGTCAGTTCGAGTCACTCGGGGCGGTTCCGCACTTTGATGCAAACGCAATGACGACAATAAGTAGTTCGTCGGGGACGCGAGAGGTTCCAACACGCCTCGTAGCATTTGCTGCGCCTGATTCTCTAAGCGCCGAAGCATTTCGCTCAATTCGCAGCGCGATCATGCTGAGTTCTCTCGATAAGAGAAGCAAAGTCATCACGGTGACGAGCAGTTATATGAACGAGGGGAAGTCTACAGTATCGGCGAACCTGGCGATCAGTTTCGCCCAGCACGGAGCCAGAGTGCTTTTAGTCGACACGGATCTTCGGCGCAGTCACCTTCATTTCGCGTTTCGAATCCCGGGTCGCCTACCTGGCCTCACGAGTCTTCTAAGTTTTAGTGGATCCGAGGATGTCTTCCTGACGCCCATACCAGAGTTGCCAAACCTAGTCATGTTGCCTGCAGGCCGCAAACCGCCCAATCCTGCTGAAGTGCTGGGATCGGGCAGAATGGGCGACCTGATTGATCAATGGCGCAAAGAATATGACTACATAATCATTGATACAGCTCCGATTTTGATGGTGTCCGACGCGCTGGGCGTCGCGTCTCGCGCAGATGGTACCGTCATGATCGTGCGCGCCAGACTGACGCGCAAGAAGGCGATCACGCGAGCTTTTGAACTGCTGTCACGTTCAAGAGTCCGCATTATCGGTGCGGTAATTAACGATGTCGACCTGAATTTGGAAAACTTCTACACCTATGCCCGAAAAGGCTATGGCTACATGTATTACTCAGGCAAAGGACAAGAGCCAGCTTATGGACACCGTGACGAAGACCAAGAATAAGTTGACCGTTGTGGCAGCTTATTTCCTAGGCGGCCTGCTTATCGCGTCGGCACAGATGAGGGCTCAATCTCCTGCTGCTCCAACTCAAGAGAGCCGCAATCAGACTCCGCTACCGGCGTCGCCTTCTCTTCCAATTTCCTTTGGCGATCTGATTCAGGTGAGTGTGTTTGACAGCCCTGATCTTTCAGGTCCCCTGCGAGTTGACTCCAAGGGCAGCGTAGAACTGCCGCTTGGCGGCAGCATCAAGGTGATTGGCCTAACGGCGGCGGAGGCGGGGAACGCAATCGCAGCGCAGCTGAAGAATTCCGGAATCCTTCTCGAACCGCACGTTACGGTTTCTATTCTCGAGTACCAGTCGCAAGGAGTGACCATAACGGGAGAGGTACGCAGTCCTGGGGTATATCCCTTGCTGGGCAATCGGACTGTCCTGGACATAATTGCAATGGCTGGGGGATTAAACGAAAACGCAGGGAAAGTGGCTTCCGTTTTCCACCGAGGAAATCCCGCGGATATTCGCCAGGTGCCCCTGAATGTCTCCGTGCAGACTCCAGAATCGATTGAAGCTGGCAATTTCAAGTTGCTTCCTGGCGACACGATTTCGATTTCTCGCTCAGGAGTGGTGTATGTGATCGGCGACGTCGGAAGGTCTGGGGGATTTCTCGTTGAACACAATGATCGGCTAAGCGTGCTTCAGGCTCTGGCCCTGGCAGGTGGGGCTAATCAAACGGCTGCGTTGAATGATGCTCGGCTGATGCGCAAGGACTCGGGCGGTCAACATATCTTGATTGAGTTTAGCCTCAAGAAGGTGCTGAATGGCAAGGCATCGGATCCCCTCCTTTCGGACGGCGATGTGCTCTACGTTCCACTTAGCAACAAGAAACTGTACAGCCTGAAAACGCTGGAAGCGGCGATAGGAGCGGCTTCGGGGATTGCGATTTATCGCGTCGGCCAGCAGTAGATCGAACCCACCTACGAAACGCAGTTGGCTATCGCAAAGCGAGACTTCTTCTCAATCTCGTTGCTGTGCGCGCTAAGCGGGGAAATTAGGTCATGCGTCTACCATTTCCAAGTCACATACCGCTTAGACCCCTCATGTTGGGATTATTACTGGAACTTTGCATCCAGCTCGTGCAGGGTACTGATCCAATCTTTGCCGCATTGATGCTGATGGCTCAAGTATGTGCAATCACTGCATTCAACAATCTGGGCGGAATGACTCATATGACGGGGGCATTCTGTCTGTTCGCTATACTGCCGATCGTCACCATACCTGAAGTCGCTCATCTTGCGCTCGGACAGCCAGGCGATCTCAACCTGGTACATCCTCTTAAAACAGCGGGAGTATGTGCAGTGTTTTTTGCCTGCATGATGGTGGCTGCCAAGATGGTGTCCTTAATGAGGCATCCTGTATCGCTCCTTGAACACCTGCGATTCTCAGTCGTGGAATTACGCATCATAAGTGTTCTTGCGTGCATTGTCGCTCTGTATATCAATTTCAGGATTATCACCCTGGATGGGCCGCTCCAAGACGGATCTCTTTTAGCAGCACTGCAGCATTTCTATGGGTTCCTGCTAGCTATTTCAGTGATGATGGCTACTTACGTTCGGATTGTCACGACAGGTGGACGGTCGGTGATAAGCGCCTATCTTGCATTTCTGTTGATTCTGGCTGTTGTGCCTGGCATGCTCAGCGCTTCCAAGGAAGGCATGCTAACTCCGCTCCTCTGCTGGCTTGTGGTCGTCGCATCTTCGCGGCATCGTTTTTCTTGGCGAGGAATTATTACGATGACCGCGGTGTCCTTCGTTGTCTGGCACTATGTCTACCCCTTTTCTCAGAACGCCAGATTCCCAATCCGTGCAGCCAACACGCTCTCTGAAAAGACAAGCCTTATCGTTGATTATTTCCGCAACCCTTCGCAATATGGCGACATCAACACGTATATTTCAGAATCAAGCGAATTTGGTCTAGAAACCTCTAAAGTTGGTATTGTTGCTCGATATTCAACCCTCCCATCCATCGACATGTTGATCGATGCGGATCAAAAACTTGGATATACGGGCATTGAGCGTTATCTGCCGGTGCTCGTCTCCGTGGTGCCTCACGCCCTCTGGCCAGATCGGCCAGTGCCTATCACCTCGAATGAACTCGGTCATAAGGCTGGGTTTCGAATGGGCGCTGGAGATACCACAACGGGCATCGCCATCGGAAGTCCAGGATTGTTCTTTGATCTCGGCGGCTGGCTTGCGTTAATTGTGTACACGCTGGGCTGCTTCGCCGCCTTCTTTTTTGTAAGTGTGCGGCTCGTGAGTAAGTCTCAGACAGGTATTTGGAGTCTAGTTCCAATTGGCACTGAGGCTCTCATTGCCGGTGCCGCGGCTCCGGACGCAATGTTCAATTTAGTTGTTATGTTTATGGGACTGCTATTCTTCTGCATCTTGACCCTCAAAGTTTTCAGCAAGGGATTTGAGTCGCTTATTTCTAGAGCAACTCCGAGACCTGAGTTCTAACCCTTGCACGACGGTGGATTAAGGAAGTCGAAGGCGGTTTCCTTTAAAGGAGTAGATTTGCCAGATACTGCTGAATTGTGTGATGGTCCGACAGGCAATACAGAATCTAGAGCAAGATCCAAGATTACGTACCCGGCGCTTGATGGACTGCGTGCCGTTGCGATTACTCTCGTCTTCATAGATCACTTCGGCGGCGGTTCTCATGGCGGAACGCTTCTGGTCTGGTTCAATCGGTTACGAGTGTTCGGGGCCGCTGGTGTGAGCCTCTTCTTTGTTCTTTCGGGCTTTCTGATTACTGGAATTTTGTATGACACTCGAAACGACGGACACTTCTTCAAAACTTTTTACATCCGACGAAGTCTTCGGATATTCCCTATTTTCTATTTGGTACTTACGATCTGCGCAGTTCTCACGCCTCTTCTGCATTTCTCATTGCAGTGGGGACACGTTTCCTTCTTATTCTATTTGGGGAACTTCTTTGCAAACTCGAACTGGAGCCTTTATGAGCTCAGCTCTCCAACTCACCCCTTGCTTTCGATCAATTTGGGGCATTTCTGGTCGCTTTTCGTTGAGGAGCAATTCTACCTGTTGTGGCCAGTTGTTATTTTCCTTGTCAGAAGTCGAAAAAAACTCGTCGTTCTTTCGTTCGTAACCATTCTGGCTGTGCTGTTCGCCCGGATCGGAATGGTCCTGTTTTTGCCCTTCCACGTAGCCGAACAGTTTGCGTTTCGAATGCTCCCCACTCGCGCCGACGACCTCTTGATGGGAGGAGCGCTGGCGCTCCTCATACGCGGTCCAAAATGCCACAGTTGGCTAAGAAGATCCTCTTTCCTATTCAGCTTCGGGCTCGTAACGTTTTTCACAATCGCTTTCTGCCGAGGAAACTTCTCTTTCCGTGACCCGTATAACCTGACGGTGGGTTTGAGCCTCGTCAGCGTTGCCTCTGCCGGTCTGATCGGACTCGCCATCCAGGAAGAAACGATCGCTTTCCGCTTGCTCTCTACAAGCCTTCTTCGGAGGATAGGCAAATATAGTTATGGGTTCTATGTCTACCATGTGCTTTTCTCCAAGGCGCAAAATGCCTTCCTGGTCTGGTGTGTGAGTTTCTTTCACTCGATGACAATCGGCGGACTCATCTACTCCTCTGCCTATTACATCGCAATTCTCGCCGTGTCGGCGATCAGCTACCATCTTTACGAAAAGCGATTTCTAGCGCTCAAATCATACTTCCAATATACGTCGCGGACAAATGTCTCTGAAAATGACAGTTCTCGGTCGTCTAAACTGCGCAAAGTCTGATCCCAAAAGAAAGCCATCCAGGTAGTCCGGGGCAGCTTCGCACTCGGCATCACCAGTGCTTCAGTTTGCGCCCACTGTCCGATAGCATTAGGTTCAGCTTGAGTCACTATGAAGGAGTTATGAACGCCAAAACGCGGCAAGCTTACACTGCCGTCCTCAGAGAGTGACACCTTTCGTACAGACGCCAAAGATGATGATCCGTAAATTCGAAAGCAGTGCGGTCGAGTTCACGATCCGCTCGTAGATCATCATCGGGTAGAACAGAGTGGCGTGCAGGCGTCCGTATGATGGTTCGGGCTCCATCAGTTGAATCGAAGCTGTAGTAAGGCCAGCCCCTTGAATCAAACGCTTCAATCCTCGCGCGGTATTGGCACGATAGAACGTTGTATAGGGGTCATGAGCGTCCGATCCACGCCCTCTAAGCCGATTGGCCGTAGCCAAGTGAATGGAGTGCGGCGTCAATCTTGATCCGATCGTCACGTAATGGAACAGATTTGGCGTTCGGAAACAGTAGACACCGTTCGGGCGAAGCACGCGGGCGATCTCCCTAAAGTGAGCTTCGGGATACTCGACATGCTCCAATACCCAGTTCGATACACAGGCATCGAACGATGCGTCAGGAAAAGGAAGGCGCGATCCGTCGAAGACCTTCGCGTCAGAACAGAAAGAGTTGCTGAGAACCTCTGGATCCACATCAGCACCTGTGACTCTTCCAATACTCGAGAGCATCTCGGTCGTCGCATTCCTAGGACCCGCGCCCACTTCGAGAATTTCTGATCCACGAGGGATCCTCGCAACACAAATGTCATGGAACGGTTTAGTGCCCCCCGTATAGCCTGGTCTGGAGAAATAGTATTTTTTAAATAGATGCTCGGTCATGTTCCTCTTGGAGAGTGGTCACCATCGCTGATTGCATTCTCGGCATTTCACTTTCGATATTTGACATTCTAACCGCATCGCGTTCTCACTCGATGCCAGGTGGACGTTTGCCGCTTTCAATTGCCCAACGGGGACTGTCCAGCGCAAGCGCGAGGAAAAGACGGAAACTCTCGTTGAGTTGCGCACGCACTGAATCGTACAGCTAGAATAGAGATATCGGTCACAGGACTGCGCAAGAGACCCCGGTGTCGCTCAAGATCCGATACACCCAGAATGCCGGATGCTTGTAGAACAGCATCCTCAATAAGCAAGCAATCGATACTCCAGGAGCACGCTAGACGCGATGCGCGTTCTTCTCATCGCCAATTTTGAGCCTGACGCGCAGAAGAGTATGCGCCTCTATGCCGAGTGGGTGAAGAAAATGCTGGAGAGTCGCGGTCATGTTGTCACAGTGATCCGCCCCCCAGCATTTTTTGCGAGACTCTCGAGCCACACGAGTGTCAGGAAGAACCTGGGGTACATTGACAAGTTTGTCCTGTTTCCTCTCAGGCTCGTCAAAGTAGCGAAGCACTACGACCTTGTCCATGTGCTCGACCACTCGAACTCGATGTACCTTCGACTCATATCAAGCCCTCACAAACTGATTACTTGCCATGATCTGCTTGCAATTCGAGCCGCAAGGGGTGACTTTCCGCAGGCATCTACTGGTTGGTCCGGGCGCTTGCTGCAACGATGGATTTTGTCTGGGCTACGATTCGCCGAACATGCGATCTGCGTTTCAGAAAAGACTGCCAGAGACCTTCAAGATCTGACCGGGCAGGACTGTCCCGAGATAGTTGTCATCCACCATACGTTGAATTGCGACTACAAGTCAGGCGCGAGCCTCAGCGACGGCGTGATGGCGCTAGCGGGCCTGAAAGCGGGAGAGCAATACCTGATTCATGTTGGGGGGAATAGTTGGTATAAAAATCGAATTGGTGTCCTAAGGATATTCGCACATTTTGTGAAGCTTCCTGAGTATACGAACTACCGGCTTGTTATGGTCGGGTTAAATTGGACCAGCAAAATGAGGACATTTGTCCGTGAGAACGGCCTGTCGGGACGTGTCACCGAGGCCCTTGGTATCGGGCCCTCCGCATTGAAGGAACTCTATTGCAATGCGTCGGCGCTGATATTCCCATCTCTAGAAGAAGGTTTTGGCTGGCCCGTGTTAGAAGCTCAGGCTTGCGGTTGTCCAGTGGTAACGACCGGGCGGCCGCCAATGACTGAGGTGGCCGGCGAAGCAGCGGTCTTCATCGATCCGCACGAACCTGATCGGGCAGCCGAAGCAATCACGATCGCGATACGACGTGGGGAAGCGCTACGTGCCGCAGGATTCAGAAACCTTGAGCGATTTAACGAAGCTAAAGTTGCTGCTCGGTATATGGATCTCTATGAAACAATTGCTGCCGAATGCTGGTCTTCAAGTTCCTCCCCCGCTAACTGAGTTCCCTTGAGGCCGATTAAGTCTTTCAGCTCTCTTCAGGCATGGTTCTCTCCCTCATGACATGCTTAACCCTGTAATCTGGAGCAGGATGAAGCTTTTGCATTTGATCCATTCCGCAGACCCAGCGAGCGGCGGCCCGATCGAAAACATACGGCAGATGGCGCCAATCTACTTGTCCAATGGGGTGGAGGCGAACGTTGTCACGCTCGATCCGCCCGAAGCGCCATATCTTAAGGATTTCCCACTCGATGTACGGAGCGCCGGACCGACGTATGGGGGAAAGTATGGATATTGTCCTGCACTCATTCCATGGCTCAAGCGAAACCATCAAAATTACGACTGCATCATCGTGAATGGGATATGGCAGTTTCACAGCTTTGCCTGCTGGGCTGCTTTGCACAACACGAATACGCCTTATGTTGTTTTCACGCACGGCATGCTCGATCCATGGTTCCGGCATAAGTATCCGCTGAAGCACCTCAAGAAATGGCTGTACTGGCCGTGGGCTGAATACCGAGTTCTCCGCGACGCGAAGGTGGTTCTATTTACGAGTGAAGAAGAGCGGATGCTCGCTGCAGAGTCGTTTTGGCTTTACAAGGCGAACCCATTCGTAGTCGGCTACGGGACCCGGATTCCGGAATTCGATCTGGAAGCCCTGCGGCGGGATTTCTTTTCCCGATATCCGAATCTCCAGGGCAAAAGGCTCGCAGTATTCATTGGTCGCATACACCCCAAAAAAGGATGCGACCTGCTCATATTGGCGTTCCATCGCACATTGGCGCGGAATCCGGACTGGCACCTGTTGATGGTCGGACCCGATCAGGTCGGATGGCAGGCCGAACTGGAGAAGATGAGTGAAACCCTCGGCATTCGCGATCGAATCACCTGGCCTGGAATGCTCCGCGATGAACGGAAATGGAGCGCGCTCGCAGCCTCTGAGATTTTTGTCTTGCCATCTCATCAGGAGAATTTCGGCATCGTGGTTGCGGAAGCGCTCGCCTGCGGAGTTCCGGTGCTGATTTCGAACAAGGTAAATATCTGGCGCGAGATTGAGAGCGACCGAGCCGGATTCGTCGAAGAAGATTCTCCGGCAGGCACCTTCAATCTCCTGAGCGCCTGGGATCGACTCGAAGGGAGCGAACGCGCCAACATGAAAGCGCGAGCAAAAGAATGCTTCAAGCAGCACTTCGATCTGGGAGGCAACGGAATCCGGTTCCTCGAGAAGTTAAGGTCGATCAGCCAGAAGAGCCCCGCCGCCAAATTGAAATGAAACCCATGCGCTGCGACGCCCAGCCGAAAAGTTTAGTACCCTGGCTGCGGGATCGCCGTTCACGTTCCAGTCGCCCGTGCAACTTCGCCACATCTCCACTATCCTGATATCTACCTCGTCACACGGATCGGCATATGACGGCTCCGAAACGGCGGGAAACGGCGGTATGGACTCTCACGCGAGTATTGCAGTCATTATTCTCACGTATAACGAATCGCGACATCTGCCGCGAGCGCTGGCGTCCATTAGCGGCTTCGCGCAAGAGGTTATCGTTGTAGATTCATTCTCGACGGACGATACAGTTGCGATCGCAAAGGCCGCTGGAACAACGGTCGTGCAGCATCCGTTCTTGTGCCAGGCCCAGCAATTCAATTGGGCACTGGATAATGTGCCGATCACTTCAGACTGGATCATGCGACTCGATGCTGATGAGATTATTGAGAGCGATCTAGCAGATGAGATAGTGCGAAGACTTCCGCTGCTTCCTTTCGATATCACAGGTATCAATCTGAACCGTAAAACGATCTTTCAGGGCAGGTTCATCCGGCATGGAGGCCGATACCCTTTGACGATGCTCCGTATCTGGCGGAGCGGCAAGGCACGCGTGGAAGACCGCTGGATGGATGAACATATCTACCTGACGGAAGGCAACGCAGTCACATTCAAAGGCGGTTTCGCTGACCACAATCTCAATGACCTTACCTCGTTTACGGAGAAGCACAACAAATACGCCGGACGAGAGGCGCTCGATGTACTGAATCGCCGCCACCATTTCTTCGAGATCCCCGTTGAGCTCACTCGAGAATCGACAGCAAAGCAAGCGAAGGTCAAGCGATTCCTGAAGGAAAATGTCTACAACCGGGTTCCCTTCGAGCTCTCCGCTTTCGCCTACTTCTTCCTCCGGTACGTGATTCAGCTGGGTTTTCTCGACGGCCGCGAAGGGTTGATTTACCACGTGCTGCAAGGCTTCTGGTACCGATTTCTGGTTGGCGCTAAATTGCGGGAGATGGAGACCGCGATACACCAGGCAAGTACTATCGAGGAACGGCGCTCGGTGGTTGCGCGATTCTCACGGCAGGATTTGAACTAGCTGATCCGCGATAATGCGGTGATATTTTGGATACAGCATGCTGTGGTTTCGATCCCTTTTCGGCTACGCAGTTCCAATCCTCTTTCTGTGCCTTTGTTCGGCAGCAGCCCGCTGTCAGGACTCGCCCAGTGAGATCTCGGACAAAGTACGCGTCGTTCCTTCACTCGTCGACTCCGCGCCATTCACTCCAACTAAAGCTCGCCGTGATCCGGTTTACAGGGTCGAGCTTGTGGAACCGGACCAATTGCCGCAGCAAGATAGCCTTCTGTTCGCGAATGCTGAATCTTCTATAGCAGAGATGGCAAGATCGGCAGGGTTCGAGTACGGCGAAAGTGGCTGGAACTACCGCGCGATCGCCTGCCCGAGTTTCGCCAATCATTTGTTCCTTCAGTTCGGCCGGGATAGCGGGCGAGGCGATGTGAGTGTCTTTTCAGCGTCCATCCCTCGTAACGGGATGGGGAAGATCCGTATTGTCCCCATTCTCAAGCGAAGTTACTCGCTCTTCTCTCCGGCTCCGATCAATGCCATGACCATCTCCGCCTTCAATCACATTCGATCAGAGGAAGGCCAGACCGTGAACGATGACTGGCTGGGCAACGCCTTGTGCTACGCCGCCTTGGCGGGTACGCGGCCTGAGATCCTCTCCTCCGATTCGTGGCCAACACCACGAAATCCACTTCCGTCGCTCACGGCGGCGCTGGATGTTCAATTCAGTAAGAAAGGGCAGGAAGTGATCACCTTCGACGATGCGGCCGCTCGTCCGCACGCTATGGAGTGGACAATGACCTTTACACGGACTGGCAAACTTATCAAGGCAACGCACAAGCCGGCTGGTGTTATCCGGGCGCAGCCGGTTCCCGAGATACCGGCATCTCTAAGCAGCCGCCGGGTGCCGTAGTTGGCCGGGTGAGACGGAAAGTTGAAGCAAGCCGCAGCATGGGGACTTTGTTCCGGATGAGGCCGGAATGGGCGCCGAATTCAACGTGAGATAAGCGATCATTCTGATCCGCTACAATCGAGATGGAAGTTCGGCCCGAGACTTCTGCCGGATAAGTGTCGGCTCAATCGCATGCCGGGGGGACGCATTGCGCATGCGACGCAATTTGAGGTCTGAATTTCATTGGTTCGAACTCCCCAAAGCGCCGCGCCAGCGACCAAAACCGAGCAGACTCCGATCACATCCACCGTAGTCATCTGTACTCGTAACCGCCCGGCGCTTTTGCTGGCGTGCCTTACCGCGATCGGCGGGCTTAGTTGTCGTCCGACGGAGATACTGGTTGTTGATAACTCTGACGGCGACGAGGCCACCCGCAAGGTCGCCCTGGGCAACCAGGCGCGTTACGCAGTGGAGCCACTGCGTGGGCTCAGCCGGGCCAGGAATTGCGCCATTCCTCTATGCAATACCGACCTGATTGTCTTTGTCGATGACGATGTAATGCCAGAGCCGAATTGGCTTGCGAATTTGCTCAGGCCATTCTCAGATCCGGACACCGCTGCTGCGACCGGATCCGTGATTACGCCAGATTGTCCGGCGGGCGAGGGGCCCAAAGAGCCGAGATCGATCAACAATGAGCATCCGCATTGGATGGAGATCGCTGCATTTGGCGGTCTCGGTTTCGGCGCCAACATGGCGTTTCGAAAAAAAGCTCTGCCTGGCGGACGCTTCTTCAATGAGAGACTTGGCCGCGGCGGTCCATTTGAAATCGCCGAGGAGAGTTACGCGTTTGTGTGGCTGCTCTCCCGGGGCAATCGAGTGGAATACGTCCCTGCGGCAGCAGTTCATCATCCGCCTCTCACCCGTACGAACATCGAGCGCGAAGCTCGCAATTCATTTGCCTACTGGCTGCTCCTGCTGGCGGACTTCCCTCAGCAACGAACCGACCTGATCCGTTTTCTATTCCGGCGTCTTCGTGGAAAGCCTTTGGAATGGCAGAGAGACACGCAGGAACCGGGAGAGATCGTATCCAGCAGCCGGTTGACCCTTCTTCGGGCTGCAATGAAGGGGCTGTGGCTTTTCATTCGGACACCGAAGAGTCGCGAGCTGTCCTGAGCGGGCTAGAGTCGCTCGAACGCTGCGAAACGCGAGGGAGTTCCCTGAGGACATAAATCTTCCCCTGTTGTATGGTTGATCGGAGACGGAGGTATTCATGGCGGTGTCGCGAGGGTCGCTGCTAAATCGTGCGGTTCGCCGGGTGCTCCGGCAGGGAGACGTGATTCGACAAGCAGAATTTGTTACTTTCAAGCCAAAGGGCTTCGTTGCAGCAGAAAATCCGCCTGAGCTCCTGGGTCGGCACTACTACGAGGTAATGCATCTGCGACGCAGCCTGGGATTGATGACCGAACTTAATGTGAAACCCGGCCGATCTCTTGAGATTGGCTGTGGCTTTGGTCGGTTGTCGCCCTACATCGCCGAACACTTTGAGCAACACACGGCTGTGGACATCAACAACTGGGCTCTTTCACAAGCTAGCCAGTTCTATCCCCATGTCGCATTCTCCTCAGCGAGCGCAACGGAATTACCGTTCCCTGAGCATAGCTTCGATGCCGTGATCACATGGACAGTTCTTCAACATGTCCCAAACTCTCTCATTGATAAGGCTCTCAAAGAAATAAAGCGCGTGGCGAAGTCGAATTCACTACTCATTCTGTGCGAAGCAACGCTCAACGCAGCGACACCCCAAGAGGACGGGCAACACACTCATGATCGATTTCCAGAGTTCTACGCCAAAGCGTTCCCTTCCCGTAGCCTTTTGGTGTCGGAGTTCATCGGCGAGATTGATCGGATCCCGTCCATGGCTTCTCCAGGACGAATCATGGTTTTCGGACCCGCTAGTTAATCTTGGGTGATGAGATCGAAGAGGGTTTTCACGAAAAAGGAAAAGCCCGCTGATTTAGCGGGCGTTAGCGTCAGATATCTGGTAGCGCTACCGGGAATCGAACCCGGGTTTTAAGATTGAGAATCTCACGTCCTAACCCCTAGACGATAGCGCCACTGCTGGAGGGGGCAGCCACTTGGGCCGCTCTTTTAATCTACCAAAAAATCAAGTGGATGCAAAACCCATAGAACTTGTAGAGAGGGCTTGAAATGTGATGTTCCCGGGCGATGGAACGCGGGGCGCCGGATCGCATTTTTGAGTCTATGAGACGCTTCAGATGCCGAGTTTCCGCACTTCTTCGTTGTAGTACTTGCGGTACAGGATTTCCCACTCCTGTGAGCCCTCGAGGATGATCTTGCGCTGGGAGGCGATCTTCTGGCGGGCTGCGGTATCGATGCGGGCTTCTTCGGTGAGCAGGTTTTCGAGAGCCTTGCGGGCTTCCTGGCGGATGGTGTTGCGATCTTCCATGAAGCCGACTTCGTTGATGTCGGCAAGGGTGTCGGCGACCGTATGAGCCAGCTTATTGAGCTTGTCGCGGCTGATTCTCATAGCACCGCCTTGTACTTCTTCGCGAGCTCGGTCTTCACCTTCTTGAACATTTCCTGATACTGTGCGCCGGATTTGCGCATTTCTTCGGAGTAGGCCTCGAGGATGACGCGCACCTCGTCGTTGATGCGGTCTTCGAGGGAGAGCTCGTCGGTGAGGCCTTCGGTGACGCGCGCCTCCGTGGCCTTTAAATCACTTGTGGTGATCATTTTGGCGTCGATGAGGTGCTTGACCGTGCGGCGGGCGAGATACCCAATGTATTCGCGAGAGAAGATCATGGGCTAAGTAATAAAGATAACGCATCGGCCCGGCGGGTGTACATTGCCGGACCGGTTGCCAGTTACCAGCATCCAGCTCCCAGTGTCGGGCTTCAGTTGCCGCCGTTCAAAGATCTCGCGAACTGCTTTTTGACCCGGGACCTGGAATTGCTTTCTTCACTGAGCCCGGTGCGGGCAGGTCTTGGTATTGATGCATTCGTCGGCGAGGCGCAGGCGTTCTACGGGACGTCCGTTAATCAGATGTTCCTGGACAATTTCGGCGGCATCTTCTGGCTTGACGTGGCCATACCAGACGGCTTCAGGGTAGACGACAACGGTTGGACCGTGTTCGCACTGGTCGAGACAGCCGGATTTATTGATGCGAACCGCACTGCCGAGTCCGGCGGCTTTGGAGAGCTGCTGCAACTGAGTGTGCAATTCGCTCTTGCCGTCGGTGGTGCACGAGGGACGAGGTGCGCCTTCGGGGCGGGTGTTATGACAAACGAAAACGTGGTGCTTGAAAACTGGCAAACGAGACCTCCAGCTTCCAGATTACAGGGCGGCCGCGCCTGAACCGGAGTGACAGATTTCGTGGGCGCCAGTCACGGATTTACTTCGGCGACCTTTCCACATGAATCCGGTCTTGACGGGGGGCCATCTGAGAGAATGATTGCTTGAATATGGGTACGGATAATCTAGTGTCGCTCAAGGACGATATGGTGGCTTTCATTGAGGGCCACGGACTCGTCCGTCTTCCGGGCTATGTAACGGAAGACATCCCTTCCGTCGTGTGGGAGGGCCAGGGCAATCCCGATTCGTGGAAGGACTTCGTGGAGATGGCGAAGCGGGTGGGCGCGCCGTTTGTCACCTTCAGCGAGATGAGCCTGGAGCGCGAAGAACTCGACCGGCTGGTAGAAGAAGCGGGCGAGATGAATTTTCCCGATGAGGAAGCAACAGAGCTGGTAGAAGCGCAGTGGCTTCGCAAGTATGCCGGAATGATTGGCTATATTCAGCTCGGCTTCATTCATCAGGGCATCGTGATTCTGCATGAGACCACGACGGAGTGGTACGAGCGATTTCAATCGCTGCTTGAAGATGTCGACAGCTTTCACGATATCGTGATCGACGACAACGAACACGGCGAAGAGGACGAGTAAGCAACGTGAGCGCCGCCGGCGCAACGCAGAACCCGCCCGCTGTTCGTACCGCTCCACGTCAACGCTGGATTCTGGCTGAGCCGCACACGAGAGAAGCTGAGGAGTTAGCTTCGGCTGCGCGCATTCCATTGGTGCTCGCCAAACTTCTGGTTGCGCGAGGCATCACGGCATCTGCAGAAGCGTTTGCGTTTCTCAACCCTGAAGTCGCTCACCTGTATGATCCCCTGCGAATGCGGGGAATGCATTCGGCGGTGGAGCGGATTGAAAAAGCGATTGCCTGCAATGAGACCATCCTGCTCTATGGCGACTACGACGTGGATGGTACGACTGCGGTTGTGCTGTTGAAGACTGCAATCGAGATGCTTGGCGGAGTAGTGCGGTTTCATGTGCCGCACCGGATCCGCGAGGGCTACGGGTTGCAGTCGTCGGTCCTCGAGTCGGCTTACGCAGAGGGCGTTCGTCTGGTGGTCACGGTCGATACCGGGATGCGCGCGTTTGCCGAAGCGGAGACTGCTCGCGGGCTGGGCCTTGACCTGATCATCACCGACCACCACCTCTCTCGCTCCGACGATGCGCTTCCGGTTGCGCTCGCGATTCTGAATCCAAATCAGCATGGATGCGAGTATCCGGAGAAATCGCTTTGCGGGGCAGCGATCGCGTTGAAACTGGCGCAGGCTTTGCTGGAACGGCATGATGCGGCGCGCACGCGGGATAAGCTTCTGCCGAGCTTCTTGAAGATTGCGGCGATCGCGACGATTGCAGATGCGGTGCCGCTGAAGGGCGAGAATCGAGTGATTGCGGCGCTTGGCCTGCGAGAGCTGAGGCGGCCAGTTGGTGCGGGTTTGCGTGCGCTGTTCTCAGCCGCGCAGCTCGATCCGGCGTCGAAGCCTTTGACGGGGTTCGATGTGGCGTTTCGTCTTGCGCCGCGTGTCAATGCCGCAGGGCGCATGGATGTGGCTTCCGACGTGATTGAGTTGTTTTGCACGCGAGATCAGGCAAGAGCTACAGAGCTGGCCAACAAGCTGGACCGGCTTAATCGCGAACGCCGAGAAACGGAAGCGCGCGCGCTTGCCGCGATCGAAGAGCGACTCGCTACCGATGCAGAGTTTGCTGCCGCCAGGATGGTTGTGGTGGATGGAGACGGATGGCACCGCGGGGTGATTGGGATTCTCGCTTCCCGTGTTGTCGAACGCACTGCCAAGCCGGCGCTGGTGATCAGCGTGGAAGATGGCGTGGCACATGGGTCGGGACGTTCGGTCGATCAGTTTCATTTGCTGTCGGCGATTGAGACTTGCGCGGATCTGTTCACGCGTTTCGGTGGGCATGCGTTTGCAGTGGGGTTTGCACTCCCTGCAGAGTCCCTGCCCGAATTGAAGCGTCGCCTCGCTGAATGCGCGGCGGAACGCCTCGCCCATCGTGAGCCGGAACGAGATCTGCACATCCACGCAGAGCTCCCTCTGGATCAGGTCACGGCGGTGCTGGCGGGATGGCTGCGCAAGCTGGAACCATTGGGGCACGGAAATCCGGAACCGATCTTCATGGCAAGAAACGCCCGACTCATCTCGGCACCGCGCGTCATGAAGGAGCGACATTTGAGGCTTGAGCTCGCGCACGATGAAAGCAGCGCGACTCGCGCGGTGGGATGGGATATGGCGGCGCGATCGGCCGAACTGGGGCTGACTCAGGGCACGCGCATCGACGTCGCGTACAAGATCCGAGAGAACATTCACCCCGACTTCGGCGGCCTCGAAGTGGAGCTCGCCGGCATTCGTCCCGCTACGGCCTGAATTTCAGCTCGACGCTGTCGCACATAAAAAGCAAAGGCTCACGGCAAAAACCGTGAGCCTTTGTTGAATCAGTCAGCAGCTGTTTAGTGGTGTCCCCTGTCCTCGTGCTGCGGACGACCACCTCCGCCTCCACCGTGCTCCTGCGGTGCGGGACGGCTTTCATTTCGCGGCTGAGCGTTTCCGCGCGGCTGTTGATAGTTGCCGCGTGGCTGCTGCTCGAAACCTCGCTGCTGAGGCTGCGGGCGCTGTTCGAAGCCGCGCTGCGGCGCCTGCGGGCGCTGGTTGTTGAACGCGGGGCGATCGTTGTTGCGCTGTTCAAGCTGCATATTGCGGGCCGGCTCCTGACGTTTCTGGAAGTCAGGTCGTGCCTGTGGTCCGCGATTGTTGTCGAACGATTGTGGGCGGTTGTTGCCATCGTTTCCGTGGAAGCCCATGGGGCGATCAGCAGCAACTGTCTGGGGGCGTCCGCCATTGTTGCGAGCGTAGAAGTTGCGATCGTTGCGCGCCGCTTCCATGTGGTGCATTTGTGCGGAGGTTTCGCTCATATGCCGGTCGCGCATGGCTTCGCGCTCTTCCGGCCTCATGTCGTGGCGGATGCCATCGTGGCCGCCATTGAAAGAGACACGGCGCTCGTTCACGATCGTATTGCGCTCGACGATTCTACGGTCGACGTAGACGTTGCGGATGTGAACGTTATTCACGCGAACGACGGCAGTGTTGTAGAGGAAGTCGTGACCGCGCCAGTATCCACCGGCGAAGCCGACACCCATGTAGCCGAAGCCGTAGTTGATGCCGCCGTAGTAGCCGACGTGGCGTCCCCAATAACCGGGGTGGAAGATATAGAGGCCGCCGGACCAGCCCCAATAGGGAGGAGTCCAAAGCGCGCCCTCATAAGGAGCTGGCACCCATGATCCGGGAACCCAGTAGTAGCCTTCAGGACCGTACGCCCAGTAGCCCGGCGTCCACATCCAGCCCGGCTCGGGGCACGGCGGCTGTTCATAGACCGGCAGAATTGGCGGCGCGATATTTACGCTGATTAAGACGCCCGCAAAAGAGGAAGCGGGAACGAGAGACAGCAGGAATGCCAGGAGCATCCAGCGCGATTTTCGGAGTAATTGCATGGAAACCCTCCTTCTAAATTTCTAGTCGTACTGCTTACGAATGGGCCGCCCGTTTGAGATGCAGGTCACAACGGCTCTGCAATATTCAGACTATGCAGGGGTAAACCCTCCGCAGAAGGGAAAGTTGCAGCTGCCTTGGTCACTTTAGTTATGGGCCACAGCCTAGATGGCAGAGGGCACACGGCTTAGCGCATACCCTCTGCGAGGGGACGGATCCAACAAGTCAATCATCGAATGAACTCAATAGCGGATGCTCAGGCCTGTTCCAATGACCTTGTTTGCCTTCAGATCGATGGGCACCAGCACATAGGGCGGATTGGCGACACCGGTTGGGACCGCTGTTGTTCCGATCACGCCTGCGACATGCCCCATCCCTATATCGAAAGCGAAGTGCGGGTTGTCCTTCTGTGTGACGCGAATCGCGTAGTCCATTGTGGTGGGAATGTGCGCGCCGGTTCCTGGAGGAAAGAGGATTGGCTTAAGGTTTACGACTTGCGGCGGCTCCTGCGTGAATCCGACGGCGGGCACAGCAGCCAGGTTGTGGCCGAGCGGGAGCGGAATTCCGAGGCCGCCGAACAAACGTCCGCTGAGGCGAGTGGACTGACCGCCAAGACCGTAGATCGACGCGTTCGTCGCTTTCCATCCAAGGTTCACCAGGAAAGGCAGCGGAGGATGGAGCCAGGTTTTGGTGACCGCTACGTAGATATCGCCATTCGTATAAGACTTCAGCTTGCCAGTCTCGAGCTGATTGAGTGCTCCGCTGACAAACTTATCGTTGGTCCGCACTACAAACCCTGCCCCAATGCCCGGAGTCCATGGGCCAAACTGGCCATCCTTAATGCCGACAACCTTACCGTTGAAGACATTCATGCCCGGGTAGTCCCACAGGCGGCTGAAGCTCGGATCGTTGCCCCCGGTGTGAACGCTGCGCGTGTAGCCAAATTCGAACCGGTTCGCAATTCCCTCTTCGATCGAAAACGTGTGAACGTAGCCGATCACCTTCGATGCATTCACGAAGTGATATCCGACAGCAGGATGCGACCAGGTGTGGCCCTTCTCGCTGAGCACCACGTAGGCAGTCGGCGTGATGAAGCCGCCAGTCTGTCCTTCCAGGGTGAGATTCTGCGCATGGATGCGTACGGTCGCAAAGGATGCTAGCGCAAGGGAGACAACTGCGGTGAGCGGCTTCAGGGTAGAGAGCTTGAACATCAGGTACTCCAAATCAAATAGTGTCTTTATCGAGCAAAACGTGTCGGGTCAAAAGTCTTTGCGCGCGAGCAACGGATGGAACTTCGGGGGACCGCGCCCAGGCGTCCGAAATTTGAAAATCGAGTTGTTGTAACACAACCGAAGCAACGTGGTCACGGTTACTACGCACACAAGACGAACCCATCTCCGCAAGTCCTTGCGGTTGTTCGGTGTCTGCGCCTAGACTCACCCCATGCCTCGCGGACTGTTCATCACGCTGGAGGGCCTTGACGGCTCCGGCAAAACCACACAGATCAAGCGTCTGGCCGCGTGGATGGAGAAGCGTCGCACGCAGACGGTTGTCACTCGCCAGCCGGGTGGGACCGCAACCGGAGATCGGATTCGCGCCTTGCTGCTCGATTCTGGTTCGACGCCACTTGCGCCAATGACCGAGATGGCGTTGATGTTTGCCGACCGCGCTCAAGCCATTGCCGAGGTGATCGAGCCGGCTCTGGCTGCCGGGCGGACCGTGCTGTGCGATCGCTTCACGGATTCCACCGAGGCGTACCAGGGTGGCGGCCGCCAGCTTGGCTCAGAACGAGTGCTGGAGCTTCATCGGCTTGTGTGCGGAGACCTTCGGCCAGACCTTACGCTGCTGCTGCTGCCATCGCTCGATGCGAGCCTGGCCCGCGCACGCCGCCGCAACGAGAAGCACGCTGCGAAGACAGGACAGGATGAGAACCGCTTCGAGCGGGAACAAGGCGAGTTCTTCCGGCGCGTGTGGGAGAAATATCGCGAGATCGCTAAGCGCGAGCCTGACCGGGTAGTAATGATCGAAGGCAACCTGAGCATCGACGAAGTCCACGAGCAGATTGTCGAAGCCGTATCCGAGCGGCTGGTCGCGCTGCACGGTTCGGTCTGACAGACCGCGAAACTAAAAATCTCACGTTGCTGCCCGCCTTTAATCTCTCCATCATCTGATCGCAACAATTGGCTGATACCACTGTCGAAGCGGAGAGTTGCAGGCCGGTGTTCGCCGCGAGAAGACCCGCGACGAAATCCCAGTCCGCTCCTCGCAATTTCCCCATTCCTCGAGGAACTAACATGCTGAATATCGCTCGACTTCGCCCTATCGCAGGGCTCGCAATCGTTGCTGCGCTTGCATCGGCCAGTGCCGTCGCTCAGAAAGGCGATGACAATCAGGGCGACCAGGACAGCCGCGAGATCAAGCACGTCTTTGTGATCGCAATGGAGAATCACAACTGGACACAACCCACACAAGTACCCGGAGATATCCAGCAGATCTACCAGAACCCGAACAATCCGTTCATCAACAGCCTGGTGAATGGGACCGCTATGGCGTGGATCAACGGCAAGGCTGTGAACATCAGCAAGCACACCGCGTACGCCATGTCGTACCACAACGTATTGGCGACGCAGAGCGGCAACAATCCGCATATTCATCCGTCCGAACCTAACTACCTCTGGGCGGAGGCCGGCACCAACTTCGGAATCGCCAACGATGACGATCCTTATAAGGACACGAATCCGAACGCGCAGAACACGACTCAGCACCTGACGGGCCTACTGCAGAAGGCGGGCAAGACCTGGAAGTCTTACCAGGAGGACATCGATCTCGCGACGGTGAATGGCAAACTGACCAACGTGCCCGCGCCCAGGAGTGAGTGGACTGTTCCCCTCACCAGCCTCAGCGGGACCTTCGACGCGAACAGCCTGCTGAACGCTTACAACGACTCACTGCAGTACAACTACGCGGCGAAGCACAACCCGATGGTGTTCTTCGCGGACACCAACGGCGGCAATAACACAACGGCTTCGAACCCGCTGCGCCTGAACTACGCGCCGCTTCAGCAGTTGCAGTCTGACCTCGACAACAACGATGTCGCCAATTATGTCTGGATCACTCCCAACCAGTACAACGACCAGCACAGCGCACTCAAGGCAGGCTTTGCCGGCCTGACCGGGGATGCTTCGCAGCTCAAGGTGGGCGACAACGCTCTTGCGCGCCTCGTTCCGATGATCATGTCGTCAAAGGCCTACAAGGATGGCGGCGTGATTATTCTCTGGTGGGATGAATCAGAGGACGATGGTGAGACCAACGACAACCCTGACGACTTCAGCCACACGATTCCTGAGATCGTGATCTCCGATCTAGCGCACCCGAACGAGGCCGGTCTTCCCTACGCCAGCGCAGTTGACTTCACCCATTCGTCGGATCTGAGGACGATGCAGGAGATCTTCCATGTAAAGGTGAAGGGCGGAAGTTCTCCGTTCCTTGGCGATGCCGCCAATGCGAACGATCTTTCTGATCTCTTCGCGCCTGGCGTCATCCCCTCCCTTCACTAAGGTCGATTCCCTCCCCCAGTTCGACCAACTACGGCGCAGAGACAACCATCTCTGCGCCGTTCTTTTTTTTGCAGAGGCGAAGTCCTTGGGACTTCAGGCCGCAAGATCTGACATACGGGAAGTTTCAAGAAGGCATATCGCAACCTCGGAACCTGATTGATCGTCAGAACGTATGAACCCCTCAGTGCATCCCGGAGGCCCTGTGTACTCTTTTCGTCTTCATTCCGCTGCCCTGTTGCTCGCAGTCACGCCCGCACTCGGAGCTCAGTCTGACCACGACGTGCCGGGCATGGCCCACATGTCAGGTCACATGTACATGACGGCTCCGAGGCCGGCCAAGCCGGGCGACAAGGCCAAGGCTGATGCGATTGCGGCAGCTGCAAAGCAGGCGATGCAGCCATACGAGGACTACCAGAAGGCGCTGGCTGACGGTTATCGCATCTTCCTGCCAAACGTTCCGCAACCGCTCTATCACTTCACCAACATGGCGAACGGACTCGCTGCGCACAATCACTTTGATCCGACCAAGCCAACGTCCCTGCTCTACCGCAAGACACCGGATGGCGGTTACAAACTGATTGGCGTGATGTATACCGACCGGGTGGATGCGAGCGAGGACGAGATCAATGAGCGGATTCCGCTGAGCATTGCGCGCTGGCACCAGCACACCAATTTCTGCAAAGCGCCACCGGATCAGAAGGCACTCTACTTCGGACCAAATGCGAAGTATGGTCTGCTCGGATCAATCACCACGCGGGAGGAATGCGAGGCGGCTGGGGGAGTCTTTCACCCGCATATCTTCGGCTGGATGGTGCACGTGTACCCCAACGAGTCAGACCCTGCGAAGGTATGGGCGACGGACGACCACGATGGCCACGACAGTATGCAACACGATGCCATGCCGGGCATGAAGATGGATTAGAACTTTTCGAGTGTGGTTTGATCCCGAGGGTGATGCTGCATAGAATTCAGCAGGGCTCAAAATACGCATGATCAATCGACGCAGATTTCTTGCCGCATCCGCGGGTGTGATTGCAACGGCCGGGAATTCCGAGGCCGCTTTCGGCACTTCAGATTCGATATCGAGGAAGGCTGGTGTCAAGCTGAAGCTTGGGCTGAATGCCTATTCCTTCAATGGGCCACTTCATGCTGGGTCGATGACCCTGGCCGATGCGGTGACCTTCTGCGCGGAGAATGGCGTGGATGCGCTGGACGCGACGGGATATTACTTCCCCGGGTATCCGAAGGTCCCGGCCGACGAATATATTTACGGCCTCAAGCGCACGGCGTTCGTCAACGGAGTTGCGATCAGCGGCACCGGCGTGCGAAACAACTTTGCGACGGCTGACAAGGCTGCGCGCGAGCGCGATGTGCAGATGGTGAAGAATTGGATCGTAGTGGCCAGCAAACTGGGCGCGCCTGTGATTCGCGTCTTCTCGGGCCCGGAGCGACCCGCTGATCACACCTTCGATGAAGCTGTCGACTGGATGGTTGCGGACTTCAAGCTGTGTGCGGCATTCGGCAATGAGCATGGCGTTGTTGTCGGCCTGCAACAGCACAATGATTTTCTGAAGACCGCGGCAGAGACGATCCGCGTGATTGAAGCGGTCGATTCGGAGTGGTTCGGCAGCATCCTCGACATCGGCAGCCTGCGTTCCGGCGATCCGTATGCCGAGATCGAGAAGCTACTTCCTTATGCAGTTTCATGGCAGATCAAGGAAGAGGTGGGACGCAATGGGAAGCCGGAACCGGTAGACCTGGCGCGAATCAAAGCGCTGATTGATAAGCATGGGTATCGCGGCTATGTGCCGTTCGAGGCGCTTGGCCCAGGAGACGCAACGCCGAGGATCAAGGCGTTTCTGGCGAAGATTCGTGCGGCGTTCGGATTGGCAGGATAAGGCGCCAGTAGTCACTAGTCGGACTGACGCCTGTATGACGTGGGTTGAAGCAGAGAAATTTCTCAGCCCCAGGCTCCGAGCAACCTGCGCACCAGTACCAATTGCCCAACGTGATAGGCGTTGTGATCGGCGATGAGCAGGGCTTCGCGCAGAATTGTCTGGCCGTCGCCGCCGGGGATCTTTGCGAAGAGATCCGTTTTAGGGTCGCGAACGAGATCCACCATTTCTTTGAGACTGTGCTTGAATGCGCGCACGCTTTTATCCCAGGCCTTTTCATCGGCTGGTGATTTTTCCTTTGGCCAGTAGCCCTCCGGCCACTTGGGAGACTCGTGTTTTTCGTTTCGCGAAAACTCGACGATGTCCCACTGCGCGATGCGCAGATGTTCCAGAAGCTGCCACGGGCTATGTTCGGCGCCCTTCGGCACTTTTCCGTAGAGCTCCGGGCTCATGTCTTTGACTGCATCTTCAAAGGTTGCGTGGGCCTGCCCTTCGGTGAGCAGCTTGACTAGGTGCTCGCGCAGCGCCACATTGTTCTGATCGGTCATTCAGTTCCTCCGGAAAATGGATGATGTGACGACGAGGAAGATGCGGGAAATCTTCGGAACGTTTTCCTTGCTATACTCGACGCCAAGGAAGGGAATGAACTTCTTCCTCCAAAGACGCGCATGGTTCTGGATCGCCACTGTCGCGATCGTGCTTGCGCTGATCGCGCTGCTGGTGACGCACGGCAGCGACAACGGGCAGCCGGATTTGTGGACTTTGCTGCCCCTTTTGTTCCTTGGACTGATTGTTCCGTTCGTCCTGGCGCCGCTCGCATCTTCCCTGGAGCTCGGACACAGTTCTGACGCTCCCGCACTTGCTCCGCTGTTTCAGCGTCCCCCGCCTGCCTGCATCTAGCACCCTCCTGATTACAGGTCGACCCTCTGATCTGAACCGCTGACGCTCTCGTCTGAAAGTCTTCTGGGGGCCGATTTCCTCTCTCCATCAGCTTGCGGCGGACGTCTGCCGCCGCGTGAGGAGTGCTCGTGCATCTGGATCTTCTATTCATGCTGATTGCAGGCTTTCCGGCGATTGCTCTGTTCGCGGTGGGGCTGAGCGTCGTGCTCTCCAGCCTTAAACAACTCATCTGGCGAGACAAGCGCCATCCCGGGCGTCGCCGTGGGATCCGCTTCTCGGCCAGAAATGTTGCGCTGGGCCTCGCGTTCCTGCCATTCGCAATCCTTTTCCAGCCCAGCCTTGCCGAAACAGCCAAAGCAGAGATTCGGCAGCAGGAGGACGCCGACGAGGACGAAAGCGGCGATGCGGAAACGCCGATCAAGCACCTGCTGCGGCAGTTACGGCGCATCAGGCGCGGAGAGCAGGTGGAAACCATTTCGTTGCGGCTCCGGTAGCGGGTCGCCACCGGGTCTGCGAAAGGCGGCGATGCGCTCGTTTGTGGCAAAATATGAGATGTAAACCTATGTCCTGGACTCGAAACACGACCCGAAGGAACACATGGATGTGGCTGGCGATTGCCGCCGTCGCATTCACGTCTGTTGCTACGGCCGAGACAGGCAGGCAGAGTTCGAAGGGCTACGCACATCCGGTCTTTGAGTTCCTGGTTCGAAGCCAGAGTCAGAGTTCTGGCGCGCATTCGGTTCCGCTTCGGTTTGCGAGCATCGGTTCTCGTTATCAGAGCAATCCGGGCTTACGAAACAGCCGGTCAGGCGCTCTGATTGCGATGCTGCCGGTGTTGTTTATCGGGCTTGTTTCGCCTTTGACGCTCGCAGGTGCTCCGGTCCGATCGCTCGGCCGCGCGCCAGCTGCTCCCGTGCTTTCTGCGCTCTTCCAGCGCCCTCCTCCCGCTCTCGCCTGATTTTCCTCGGCAGCCGCACCATGGTCGAACGCGTTTTCCTCGGCCTGTTTGCGGGCAATTCAAGACATTCAGACTGGAAGATCGGAGTTTTCCGTGGTTTTCGATAAAGTTCTCACGAAAGTTTTCGGCACCGCCAATGAGCGGGTCATCAAGAAGCTGCTGCCTGTCGTGCAGCAGATCGGCGGACTTGAGGCCGCAGTTGAAAAGCTGACTGACGAGGAGCTTCGGGGCAAGACCCTCGAGTTCCGCAGCCGCATAGCAGCTCGCCTCGAAGGCATTACCGACGCCGACGCCCGTCATCAGGCGGAGAAGGTCGCGCTGGACGAGATTCTGCCCGAAGCATTCGCAGTTGTACGCGAGGCCGGCTGGCGGGCTGTGCACATGCGGCACTTCGACGTACAGCTCATCGGCGGCATGGTTCTGCATCACGGCAAGATCAGCGAAATGAAGACGGGCGAAGGCAAAACGCTTGTCGCCACGCTGGCCTGCTACCTCAACGCGCTCGCCGGACACGGCGTCCACGTTGTCACCGTAAACGACTACCTGGCCAAGCGCGACGCTGAGTGGATGGGCAAGATCTACGAGTTCCTGGGGCTGTCGGTCGGAGTAATCGTCCACGATCTGAGCGACGACGAGCGCCGCGCCGCGTATGGCGCCGACATCACATACGGCACCAACAATGAGTTCGGATTCGACTACCTGCGCGACAACATGAAGTTCGATATCAAGGATTGCGTGCAGCGCGGGCATTACTTCGCGATCGTCGACGAAGTCGACTCGATTCTTATTGACGAAGCGCGGACACCGCTGATCATCTCCGGACCGACGGATCAGACGACGGACAAGTACGAGCGTGTACGCAAGATTATCCCCGCACTGGAACGCGGCGAAGAAACCGAATCGCTGGAAGGCAAGACCTTTACGGGCGACTACGTCGTCGACGAGAAACACCGTAGCATCGGCGTTACTGACGAAGGCTGGGTGACGATCGAGGACAAGCTAGGCATCGACAATATTGCCAGTGCGGAGAATTGGGAACTCAAGCACTACGTCGAGACGGCGATCAAGGCACACGCGCTCTACAAGAAGGACGTGGACTACGTCGTCAAGGATGGCGCTGACGGCAAGGAAGTGATCATCGTCGACACATTCACGGGACGTCTGATGCCCGGCCGCCGGTGGTCTGATGGATTGCACCAGTCAATCGAAGCCAAGGAAGCGGTGAAGATTCGCAAGGAAGATCAGACGCTCGCGACGATCACCTTCCAGAATTACTTCCGCCTCTATAAAAAGTTGAGCGGCATGACCGGTACCGCCGAAACGGAAGCAGCCGAATTCGAGAAGATTTACAAGCTCGAAATCGTGGTCATCCCGACCAACAAGCCGCTGCTCCGCATCGAGAACCCCGACGTCGTGTACCGGACTGAGAAGGAAAAGTTCAAGGCAGCGGCGGACAATATCGGCGAGCTGCACGAGACGGGCCAGCCTGTGCTTGTGGGTACCGTATCGATCGAAAAGTCTGAGCGCCTGTCTGCGATCCTCCAGCGCAAAGGCATTCGCCACGTCGTGCTCAACGCCAAGCAACACGAGCGCGAGGCGGAATTCGTCGCACAGGCGGGCCGTGTCGGGATGGTCACCATTGCCACCAACATGGCAGGCCGTGGTACAGACATTCTGCTTGGCGGCAATGCCGAGTTTCTTGCTCGCCAGGACCTCGTCCGCCAGGGCCGCGTCCGGGCGCTGAGTACTGCCGAGGGCGCAATCAATCCGATGGCTCCCGCGGGATTCCAGCGCTTCTACTACCAGGGGCAGGAGTTCGAAATCGCCGACGCGGACTGGAACGAGACCTTCGCCGTACACAATGAAGCAGCGCAGAAGGAGCACGACGAGGTCATCAACAAGGGCGGCCTCTTCATCCTGGGCACAGAGCGGCACGAGTCACGGCGTATCGACAACCAGCTTCGCGGACGCGCGGGCCGACAGGGCGACCCTGGCGCATCGCGCTTTTATCTCTCGCTTGAAGACGACTTGATGCGCATCTTCGCCAAGCAGTGGGTAAGCACGCTGCTGGAGAAGCTGGGCATGGAAGAGGGAGTGCCGATCGAGTCGAAGATGATTTCGAACCGCATTGAAGCGGCACAGAAGGCAGTCGAGTCGCAGAACTTCGAGTCGCGCAAACACCTGCTCGAATACGACGACGTGATGAATAAGCAGCGCGAAGCGGTGTACGGGCTGCGGCGTCAGCTCCTTGAGGGCGTCGACCAGCGCGAGCTGATTCTCGATGACTATGTCGGCGGAATTCTCAGTGGTGTCCTCGATCAGTTCGCACCTGAAGACAAGCATCCTGAAGAGTGGAATATCAAGGGGATGGACGAGCAGCTGAACAGCCAGTTTGGCTTCAGCATGTCGCAGGCCGGCATCAATCCGAAAGAGCTCGCGCGCCATGAGCTGGGCGATGAGATTTTTGAAGCGCTGAAGCGCAGCTACGAGCAGAAGGAGCAGATCCTTTCCGCTCCGCAGATGCGCTATCACGAACGCATGGTCATGCTCAGCGTCATCGACGGCTTGTGGAAGGACCACCTTCTTTCGATGGACCACCTGAAGGAAGGCATTGGACTGCGCGGTTATGCGCAGCAGGATCCGCTGGTGGCCTACAAGAAAGAATCCTTCGACATGTTCGAAGCGATGATGTTGAAGTTCCAGGAAGACACGGTCCGGTTCCTCTTCCGGATGCAGATCCTCGGACCTGATGGAAGGCCGATCACGATTCCGCCGCCGGAGCCGCGCCGCGAGGTTCCCGCTGCACCGCCAGTGGCCAGCGCAGAACAACGGATGCTTCCCGGCGAGGGGAACGGTCAGCCTTTCCGCGATTCGCCCGTTCAACGGGAAGTGCCAATCCACACACGCGCTCCGCAAACCACGATCGATCAACTGGAGAAAGAGTTCGCAAAGAAGAAGCAGCGCGAACTCGAAGCCGCTCAGCGAGCCGGTGGGGGCAACGGCAGCCAGCCCACTCAGCGTCGCACTGGCGACAAGGTTGGCCGCAATGATCCCTGCCCCTGCGGATCAGGCAAGAAGTATAAGAAATGCCACGGAGTGGAAGCGTAGTCGCCAGCTCTGATCGAATCTGAGATGAGGGCCGAAGTGGACGAGATTCTATGTATCCCATGTCCCAAAAGCGGGACATGGGGCACCCGCGTTTTTGGCCATATCTTTGATCCTGGAGTCCGGATCGCATCGAAGCTTTCCAGGCATTCAGCCTGGTGATTTCACTACCGTAAGCCATCGGATCTTGAAATTTTGGCATCAATACCTGTGTACGTCCTTTGTGGATGAAAACCGCACGAGGTGCACGCATGGGGAAAACTCTCAGGCCGGAATTCACACACCGAACGAACGAGGATGGATCGATCCAATCCTACTGCTCGCAATGTTTCGCAACCGTCTCTGATGCCGGTGACCCGAAGCAATTGCAGTCAGCAGAGCGTGAGCACAGGTGTGACTCGCGGCTTCTGGAGATGGTCGAGAAATATAGAAGCATAAGCCGTCTGCGCTCCGTGGCTTAGTGGGGGCACGGGCTATCGGACTATTGCCACAACCAAAATGTAAACTCTCGCAGCAGATTACTCATACATCCAACCTTTCATCCAAAACTACGCCTTCTCAGTTCTGAAGACATATAGAGGTTCCGCGCATGGCACGGCTCAGTCTCCCTCCACATCTGGTTACACAAGGCAACGTCAAACGCTGCTCTGCCTGCAGCCATCCGTTCCCGTTCGACGTGAAGCCGTCATTGAGCCGGGCGTTTCGGCAACATGTCGAAGAGGTGCATCGCACGTCGGTTGCAGACGACGATGGGCGCAAGCTGACGATGGGGTATGCTCCCAAGAAATAGCAGACGGTGAGAGCAGTGCGTGCAGCGTTCAGTGGCCTGGCGGCTTGACTCGGTCTCTGGACGCATTGCGTGATCGCAATCTATTCCAGAATGCTCTCGATGGCTGGTTCAGAATCAGCAGCCAGGCGATAACGGCCGCCCCAATGACGATTGCTTCCCACCAGAACATTCAGCACCACCTTGCAATGTGCTGCATCGAGGAAGCCATAAGGCGTTTATACGGCGCAGAAGCTTAATCTGAGCTTAAGGTGCTGCGCACTACGAGGGTCGTCAACGGTGACGATGTCAGCACTTTCCCTCAGCCGCAGTTCTTCGCCACTGCCTCGAAGGTGAGGTCGTTTGCTGCGCAGTTGTGCTGGGCGCACCACTGTTCGAATAGCCGTCCATAGCTGAGAGTGATGTAGGACGAGCGATCGACTCCAAGCTGCGCTGCACGCCGATCGATCCACTCCGGTTCGCCCTCGAGCTCGGCAAATCCGCCAATCGGCGTCTCGTCGATGACGCAGTGGCCTTCGCCGTCGGACCACTCACTGCGCCACTTTTCGTAGCGGAAGGCCTCAGTCAGCCCGATCGATCTGAAGATCTGTGCAAGCATCTCTCCGTCACCCACCTCTGTCTCTGTCTCGATGCGGTGCTTGTGGGCATCTTCTCCGGGGCCGGCATCTGGCAGACGCTTGTGGGTGATGACCCATCGACCTCCGTAGTTGCGAATGCGCAGGATCTCGGTTCGTGCACGCATCTTGCGGTCAGGCGTGTCGAAGAGCACATTGCTCTCGAAGGTTCTCGGAGTCTCTTCGCGAAAGCCAACCTGCTGCAGACGGCGAGCCAAGTCGCCTGCATCTTCAACCCTGAATTTGATCTCGGTTTCGATAGACATCGTAAGCAGCGAGTATACGAGGGTAGCGGCAGGCGCTTCAAACCGGCGAGAATAGCTGTGTGAAGACGCTTCGGCTGAAGGTCGATCCAGCGCACCCTGACAGCGACGAGGCACGGTCGGCCATCGCTCAGGCTGCAGAGATTTTGCGGCGCGGAGGGCTTGTTGCTCTTCCGACTGAAACCGTGTACGGTCTGGGCGCGAACGCACTCGACGCCGAGGCAGTGGCCCGGATCTTCGAAGCCAAGCAGCGCCCTTCCTGGGATCCCGTCATCGTGCACATTGCGGGGAATGTAGTGCAGAATTCCATGCTGTCTTCCCTTGTGGCAAAGATGCCTGTGGGAGTTGAAGGTCTTACGCGGGCATTCTGGCCGGGACCTCTGACCCTCCTTCTGCCCAGAAGCAGCGCCGTGCCAGATATCGTGACTGCAGGCCGTACCCTGGTGGGAATCCGGATGCCGGCGCATCCAGTCGCTTCTGAACTGATTCGCCACGCAGGCGTTCCAGTTGCAGCCCCGAGCGCGAATGTCTTCGGCCATATCAGCCCGACTACCGCCGAACACGTGCTGGAAGATCTGGACGGCAGGATCGATGCGGTGCTCGACGCCGGACCTACGCTTCATGGAGTCGAATCGACTGTGCTCGATCCGAACCAGTCTCCGATGATGATTTACAGACCCGGAGCGATCACCGCCGACCAGATAAGAGCGGCCGCTGGCCCGGTGCAAACATTGATGGAGAATATCCTGCCCGAAGCAGCCTCGCGAGAAGCGCTTCCCTCACCCGGCGTGGGCCTGCGCCACTACGCGCCGCGCGCCCAGCTGATTCTCGTTGAAGGAAGCCTTGCTGAACTGGCTGGTCGTCTGGCAGACACAGCAAGGGCGCAGGAAAAACGACGCGTCGGCGTGATGATTCCGGCAGAACTGGCAAACGTCGATCTCGGCGCGACTCTTCGGCCCGGAAGCAGATTCATATGGGGTCGCTGGAGTGCTCCGCAGGAGCTGGCAGAAAAACTCTATGCCGGCTTACGCGCGCTCGATGCCGAGGGATGTGAGGTCATCCTGTGTCCGATGCCCGAAGCTGGCGGGATCGGCGACGCTATACGCGATCGTTTAAGGAAAGCCGCCTACTCCGGAAAAGCTGAACCCTGAAAGCTTGGAACCTGACAGTGATTCTACTGTCCCGCTTCGCCCTGCTTATACATGTACTTGATCGCCGACTTGTAGATCAGCACCTTGTTGCGCCCGCGAATCTTCAGCACGCCCCGGTCGTACCACTCAATCTGTCCCTGCAGCTTCTCGCCGTCTTCCAGCACGATCACCATCTGGGTCTGAGACTGGATCTGCTTCTGGAGATAGAACAGTTCTGCCTGTCGATGGGCGGAGGCGGAGTCTTCCAGCTCATGATTGGTGAACCGAAAAGAGGGAGTTTGTGGCGCAGGGTGCTGCCTGTGCTGGCTCAAGTACGACCCAGTGCGACGCTGCCCATCGAGACCCGGCAAAGTGCTGTGACTATCCATTTAAACCTCCACGGCAGCGGAACTGGTGATGAGAGATGCGGTACATCTCCGGAGCTTTGCTTTGCTGGGAAGCACAGCCTTCCTGACTGTTCTGGAGCCCGTGGAACCTTGGAACGAACAGAGATGGAGGGAAGACCCGCTAACTGTCTTTGCTGAGAGTTCTGTGATTCTACCCAAAGAGATGCCGGGCACAGGCCCGAAGTTGCTTTTGCTTCAGCGCCTGCTGTGGATTCCCTATCAGCGCTCGGGAAGGGCGACGGCCATTGCATCGAGTGAGAGAGAGCGCAATAGATTGCGCCGCATCCCGGATTCGACTTGTACCACCGCCCGGGAGGCTGCTTCGATCCAGTCGACCGTCAGCCCCTGGGCCATGCGCTCCAACTCAGCCTTTAGATCGAGGTTACGTATCAGATCCGGAGTGCCGGCAATCACCAGCAGCAGATCTTCGAGCATGCTCCCAAGTGCGCGGAGCAGGTTGATGGTCTTCTCCTGTCCGTCGGCGCCTCCTCGGTAGGTTTCGGTGGCACGAAAGAGTTCGGAGTAGTCGGGCTGCTGAAGGGTGGTTCGGAGCACAAGGAGCGCATCCTTGCGGCTGGCCAGATAGGCCTCCAGATCAAGCGTGAGCGCTCGGCCAACAGCCCCTTCGGCCAGTCGCGCTGATAGGGCTCTCTGTTGCGGTTTCAGCTCAGGACGCCGCTCGGCCAGAAGGGCCTCAATCTCCGCCGCCGGAAGGGCTCCGAGCCTGTAAAGCATCGTCCGCGAGCGAATGGTCGGCAGAAGTTCATGGGGATTCTCGGTAAGGAGAACGATCGATGTCTTCGGCGGCGGTTCTTCGAGGACCTTCAGCAGACTGTTTGCAGCCTCTTTCATGAACGCCGAGCAGGTAAAGATGTAGAAAGCGCGGCGAGCCTCGACTGGCGGACGGTAGAAGGCTGCGTGGATGACTTCGCGCACCTGGCCGAGTTTGATCATGAGCTGCGGCGGATCGGGCGGGATGATCAGGATGTCGGGATGAGTCTGAATCAGAATGCGGGTCTCGCGCTTGTCGGCGTCGCGCATGTCTTCACGGGCCGAGACGGCTTCGGCGACCCGTTCTTCGAGATTTTTGGCCTCGGCGATGCGGGTGCAATTGGCGCAGCGACCACAGAAATCCGGCAGGCCCTCGGACTCGGCATTCTCCAGGCAATTGACCGCCTGCGCCAGCATCAGGGCAAGTGCGTACTTCCCTGACCCCTTCGGCCCGGAGAGGATCAGCCCCTGAGGGAAATGCCCGGTTCGAGCGCACTCGCGGAGCCGCCGGACCGTCGCTGAATTGCCATGGAAGCTCTCGAATCCCACTCTTCGAGTTTAACGTGGCGCTGATCGCATAGGGGGTGCCCATCTCGTGGTTGAGAAGACGACGCTGAGAATCAGTGTGTCCATTCGACCCTATCTCCAGGAAGTAGAACTAGCTGCGCGGCACCGTCTCTGACGTGCGAAAAATCTACCTCCGCATAATGACCGGAATTCACGCGTCGAAATACGTGAACCGACTCAGGTGCCCTCTTCTGCTCCGATGGGGGTAGAGACCCCAGGAAATCCGCGAGCGACGCCCCAAACAGGCAGGAGGTCCGATGCCCATTTACCCGTACGGCGGAAAAAAGACTAAGCGCGCCAAGCGGGAACTCCGCGCAAACGGTCCCCTGGTAGTTCTTGCACTTCACCGGATCACTCCGATGGATGATTTCGGTTAGCGCTTCGAGTTGGTCCTGGCTCGAGGCACCGATCAGGATTCCATGGGAAACCTGACCCGCTCCATACACTCCTTCCAGAAAGAGCCGTAATACCGGTGCCTGAGCAAATCGCTGCGCCAGCGACAATAGGTCTCTATCTTCTGGCTCCGAGTCAGCATTCGGACCTCTCTGAATCCTGTGTGCAAGTTTTAGCCGGACACCTTTGCCGTGGCGAGGGATGACCTCGTAGCTCGCAACCCACATCCGAGGTGGGTCAAGTACTTGCGCGCTGACCGGCTTTGCTGCGGGCAGAAATCCGTGGAGCCTGACTTCCATTTCGGGAGCCAGGTCGGTGAATCCTGTCCGCTTATCCGAATAGAAAAATAACGGGACTTCATTCGACGGCAATGGAATCCTCTGCGCAACTGCTGCTCGAATCTTCAGCGAGGTGAGGCCCGAAGGGAAACAGCCTTTCTCGTTCATGCGTTCGATGCCGCGCACAAAGGTCTTCCATTGCGAATCAATATTGACTTGGCCCGAAAGCAGATTCCATCCAGAGATGCTCGGACTCCGAACGATCCATTGCCTCGGATCCTGAGGCGACCCTGAACGAAGTGAGAAGATGTCGCCGCTGATCAAACAGTGCGGATCGAGTTGGTGCTTCGGCGCCCCCACCAAGCCACCCGAAAGAACGAGCTTCGTTGTTTGGAAATTGCCTGTATCGGACGGTTGACTGTCAGTCGGGACAAGCATTGGAGCACCGCCGTTTTCTTCGAGACGGAACCCCTTTTCAATCGCGATTCTGCGATGGTTGCACGCTGAGCAGCACAGAAGAAACGCACAAAGAACAAGTTTTGAAAGGTCTACCGCAAAGTTCCCTTCCGTTGTCCTCGGCTCTACGATGCTCATTGTTTTCCTTCGAGCGGCTACTAATAGAGACGTTGCTGCATGACTGCCGGTTCTATGACCCGGCTTGCCATTGTCGGTCATTAGTCGGCTGATCAGTAAACACGCGCAGGGCCAAACTCACGATCACGCGTGGCGGCTCGGCCATCTTCAAGACCACATACACGGATAATCATCCTTGCCGGCGCATCATCCTGACGCGGATTCCATTCTTCGGCCTCAGCGTGATCTTCGGCTGCATCTCGATCTTTTGCCCCTGCACCAACTCCACACGCCAGCGTTGAGCAAGAGTGGCTAGAGCCAGAGTCGCCTCCATCCACGCGAAAGATTCGCCGATGCACTGCCGACCTCCGCCGCCAAATGGGAAATACGCAAAACGCGGCCGTCCGGCTTTGGCTGCGGGTGTGAACCGCTCCGGCATGAAGCGCTCTGGATTGGGGAACCAGCGAGGATCGCGCTGCACGATGTACTGGCTGAAGAAGACCATCGTTCCCTTGCGCAGCCGGTAGGGCCCGATCGAAACATCCTCGAGGACTTCGCGGCCCATCGCCCAGGCCGGCGGATAGAGTCGCATCGACTCCGACAGCACCATGTTGGTGTACTCGAGCTTGGGCATGTCGTCGAGCGTGGGCAGGCGGTCGCCGATAACGCCATCAATCTCATTGTGCAGGCGAGCCTCTGCCTCTGGATTTTGCCCCAGAAGCAGCCACGTCCAGGAAAGGGCGTTTGAGACCGTTTCGAATCCGGCGAGAAAGAGTGTGAGGACCTGGTCGCGCAACTCTTCTGACGTGAGCCGCCGGTGATCGCCGCCGGCTTCATCGTCGCGCGCTGCCACCAGCATTGACAGCAGGTCTCCTCGATCTTGATGCGCGGACACTCCGGCTGTTGCATCCACCTCCGCCCGCCGCGATTTGATCATGCCATCGACAACCTGATCGAGCCGCTTCTTTGCCGCCCGGAACCGCCTCATCTTCGGCAGGGGCCAATTGAGCAGCAGCTCGGCTCGCGGCAGGGTGATGAGGAAGTGGTACAGGTCCATGATGACGTTGACCTGGTCGTTGATGTCGTGGATCTCCGGCGTGACCTCCATATCGAAGAGCGTGCGAGCGACCACCTGCAGAGCCAGCCGCATCATCTCCCCTGAGATGTCGAACTCGACATCAGGTCTCCACTGATCGCGCATGGCGGCGGCAAGATCGACGATCTGGCCGCCGTAGCCCTCGATGCGCCGGCGATGGAAGGCCGGGGCTGCAACACGCCGCCCGCGCTTGTGAGCCTCTCCGTCTGAGGTGATAAGTCCCTCGCCCAGCAATATCTTCATCCGCTTCTGCGTCCGGTCCTTGCCGAACGAAGCGGCCTTGTCGATCAGCACCTCGCCGATGTCTGAAGGATCATTCAACAAGACAACATCGTTTCGCAGGATGCGATAGTGGGCGGCCCGTCCGTAGCGCCTCAGGTGCTCGAAGAGCAAGACGGGGTTCTGCGGATCGAAAAAGCCGTGAAAACGGTAGAACGGCAGATTGAGGCGGAGGCCCGGCGGATAGACGTACTGACCGCGCCGCACCACCGGCGTTGGCTGCTTTGCGGCAATTGAGGCCGGAATGGAATCACTGAGGCCCACGGTTTGAGTCTATTGCAGCGCTGGCTCGCGCATCTCGCATGCTTTCACCTCACAAAAGCCCGAACCTTCTGTATCCAGTGAGGCATCTGCTGAGTCAAAAGAAGAACGGGCTCAAGACGATTCAGGCGGTTCTCGCATCCGGTCAGGCCCATGACTTCCCCGTACAATGGACATAGGAATCGATGCCGGACGCCGAGCAAAAACCCCGCCAAGCTGATGCGAAAAAGCCCGAACCGCAGACCGGGAACGCTCAGAAACCCGACGAAGACCCTGTAGGCAAGGTCTACGATTCGCGCCTGATCAAGCGCCTGGGGCACTACCTCAAGCCTTACTGGTGGCAGGCGGCAGTTTCTTCGATATCGATCAGCCTCAAATCTGTCAGCGACATCGCCGGGCCTTTTCTGCTGATGGTAGGCATGGACCGCTACTTCCCTACCGACAAAGGCCCTTCAGGTGCCACGCTGCTCAGCCACGAAGGCGGACCAACGGCCTTTCTGCTGCGCCACCTTCCGCCGGATCCGATGCAGGGCATCACGCGACTAGCCCTTATTTATCTCTGTTGCCAGGTTTCGGCTTACCTCTTCGAGTTCGTCCAGACCTACCTGATGCAGTGGACCGGACAGAAGATCATGTTCGACCTGCGCCGCGACATCTTTCGCCACATGCAGCGAATGCACGTCGGCTTCTTCGATACACACGCCGTGGGACGCCTGGTCACCCGCATCACCTCGGACGTGGATGCGATCAATGAAATGTTCACCGGGGGCATTCTCGCCATCGTCGACGACTTCTTCACGCTGACCTTCATGGCCATCGTGATGCTGAAGACCAAGTGGTGGCTGGCGCTTCTTGCCTTCTCCGTATTCCCGCTCATTTTGCTGGTTACGCGCATGTTCCGCAACAGCGTCCGCGAGAGCTACCGCCGAGTGCGCGCCGCTATCGCCCGCATCAACAGCTTCACGCAGGAGCACGTCAGCGGCATGAGCGTTGTGCAGCTCTTCAACCGCGAGCAACGCGCCTACAAAGACTTCGAGGCGGTGAACCGCCTGCACATGATCGCGTTCAAAGACACGATCTTTGCCTACGCTCTTTACTATCCGGCCGTTGAAATTCTTTCCTCGATCGCGATCGCGCTCGTTATCTGGCGCGGCGGTTTCGGCGTGCTTTCAGGTTCGGTCACGATCGGCATGCTTGCTGCGTTCAACATGTATTCGCAGCGCTTCTGGCGTCCAATCCAGGATCTCAGCGACAAGTACAACATCCTGCAGGCCGCCATGGCTGCTTGCGAGCGCATCTTCAAGCTCATGGATACGGAGCCTGAGATCGTCAGCCCGGCAAAGCCGAAATCCGGTGATGGCTCGAATCGCATTGAGTTCCACCATGTCTGGTTCACCTACCAGAAGCTGACACCGGAACAGAAGGCGCTCATCGACAGCCTCGGTGACTCGCCTGATCGCGCGCGGCATCTCGGCGCTATCCCCGATATTGAGTGGATCCTCAAGGACGTTTCGTTCACGGTTGAGCCGGGCGAGACGATTGCTATCGTCGGGCACACGGGTGCCGGCAAGACTACTCTGACCAGCCTGATGATGCGCTTCTACGACGTGACTGCGGGGTCGATATGTCTCGACGGCGTGGATTTGCGCGAACTTGATCTGGCAGCGCTGCGCAGCCACTTCGCTGTGGTTCTGCAAGACCCGTTCCTATTTGCAGGAACGATCGCAGAGAATATCCGCTTCGGCAACGACGCTCTTACCGACGCCGCTCTCGAAGGTGCCGCGCGTGACGTCAACGTGCTCGACTTTATCGAATCGTTGCCGAAGAAATTTGAGGAGCCCGTTCGCGAACGCGGAAATTCGCTTTCAACCGGTCAGAAGCAGCTCATCAATTTCGCCCGTGCCCTCGCATACAATCCGCGCATTCTGATTCTGGATGAAGCGACCTCGAGCGTCGACACCGACACCGAGTTGCGCATTCGCGGCGCGCTCGATCGCATGGTCGAGGGCCGCACCAGCGTGCTGATTGCGCATCGCCTTTCTACTGTGCAGCGTGCCGACACGATTCTTGTGATGCACAAGGGGCAGCTTCGCGAACTGGGCAGTCACCAACAGTTGCTCGCGCAACGGGGCCTGTATTGGAAGCTCTACCAGCTTCAATACAAGGATCAGGAGATTGGTTCGCCTGCTTCCCTGGCCGCTCCGCGCATCGAGCCGGCGATTTCCTAACTGCTTGACGCCGTGCGCGTCGGCTCCGCGGTCCCGCGTTCAGTGCCATCGCTCCACACGGTCCTTACGTAGATACCGAGATAGAACAGCGCCACGCCAGCAACCACGCTGGGAACTGGAAGAGCCAAGGAAAGAAAATAGAGCCGTCCCGCGATTCCTGAGAAATGCATCTTCGAGGTGGACGCCAAATATAACGCCCACGGCAGATCTGAAGTCACCAGCAACCCAAGCCCAGTCACAACGACCGCAGTCTTCCCAATCCCGCCTCTCTTACTCTTAGACCACAACAGAGCGCAAGCCGGTATCGTCAGGATCAGCAGCTTTGAATCGTACTGCCGGTGATACACGGGCAAGAGCGTCAGGGCCGCCGCAAACGCCATCGCCACCCATCGCGCATCCTCGTTAAGGCGCCGCCGCACAGACACAGCAATCGCAACAGAAGCCATACAAATGCAAATCCCATAGCTCGCTGCGTTGTAGAAACGCGGATCATCCCACGCTAAGCTGAACGCAGCCTGCAGATTTGTCATGGTGAGCGTACCCCGATTTAATACCGTCTCCGGCCCCGGATCGCTTACTGCGCCATGAGCAGATAGAACTGCTAGGTGAACACGCATTTCCGCCATCCATCGCGGCGCGATGTACCAGACCCAAACGACAAATGGCAGGCTCCCGCAGGCCATCACACTCAGACTCTGCACCGCACGCTTACGGATAGTCCCGCCACAGAGAATCAACACCAACCACAAGAATGCCGAGTCATGCGGCTTAATCGCAAGGCTCAGCGCCAAGCACAAAACGCCTACAGCAACCCACTTCTCCCGAAGAATACTCCACGCCCCGATAATTCCAAGACTCAGGGCAATCGACGCAGCATTCCCTGTTGAAATCAATGATCCACTGTTCGCGAGATAGCAGCAGAGCAGTCCACCCGTAACTATTGGCGCCCGCTCCTTGCCAATGCTCCACATCATCCATGCCGCAGTAAGAAAGCTAAGAGCCGCGGCAGCGGTCCACACGACATACGCAACGGGCATCGGAACAATCACAAGTGGCATCGTTGCAATAAAAATTGTGGGGAGATAAATGTATAGGCCTTCTGACCTGAGCGCCTCGATCCCGTCTTGCGGCAGGGTACCGCCATTTTCTGTGTAAGTCCGAAGCAAGTCGGCCTGATCGTAGGGATCGCGATGCTCTATGAGGCAGCGTGCAGCGCTATAAGCAATTCTGAAATCCAGCCCCTGATCCTTTCGGGACAGGATCATCAAAAATCCCAGTGCAACGAACGTGAGGGCGCCCAGGCATATCAGCAGAAAGCCATCCGATCGCGCTTTGTCTTGGTTCATTGCGCTTTCAGGCTACCAAATGAAAAAAGAACTTCCGGGAGAAGTCTTGCCTCCCGGAAGTTCTTTGGTACTCAATGCCTGTTCTGTCGATAGGATTACGGCCCCATGCTCTCAGGCAGGCATGGGTTGTAGCCGAGAGACGTAGAAGAAACCGGCTTCGGCGGAACCGGCGGCGCGGACCATGGAACTGCGTTGAAGTCAAAGAACTCAAGCAGGTTCGGTTGTGCGGCATCACGGTTCGTCAGATGAGCCGACGGACTAATAAAGCGGCTCTCTACAAACTTGATAATCGCAGTGTGGTCCATTGGAGTGTGCGAGACATAGTGCCTGCGCGTGAACGGCGATATGACCATATTTGGCACGCGGAAGCCGAGTTGTGCGGCAAACCCCTTTACAGCTGCAGCGTCTCCTGCGTGCGCACCTGGGCTGCTGGGACGCAGGTCGCAATGAAGAGTGTACTGGCCCGGAGTTGGCGGCAGGCATGGGTTGAAGTTATCCGGATTGACGGCGATGGAGGAGATATCCGGGATTGTGCCAAGTGACGCGTTCGTATTCTGGTTGGAGTGTCCGGGAACCGGCGGAACGTGATCATAGGGGCCGCCTCCTTCGTCATAGGCGAAGAAGAAGACCGAGCTGCTCCAGGACGAGCTGGCCATCAGCTTGTTGATGATGTTCGACATCACTGATTGTCCTGACAGAACGGATTGATTCGATCCTGGATGCTCGTCGCTGTCGCCCTGTTCGATAAACGAGAACGACGGCAGCGTGTTGTTCTGAAGGTCGGTGAAGTATTGCGACAGTGGTGCGATATGGTTCGGATCGATGCAGAACGAGTTCGTCGAATCTCCGACTACGCTCGATGGCTGCGTATTGCCAGTGCAGGAATTCATGGCCGTCTTTCCGTACAGGAACCGGTTGGAGTAGCTGAATTCCAGGAAGGTCGTTTGAGGGAAGTTGGAGACTGTCTTCGAGTAGTAGATCTTCCAGGAGACACCCGCTTCCGTCAGTGCCTGGAAGATGGTTTTAGAGACTTCCGTACTGACATGATCGTCACTGCCACGATCGTAGGCCAGACCCTGCGTGGTGCCGCCAGCGTCGGTTGCGATGCGGTTTGGCACGCTCTTGCTCGAGATCGGTGAGAACCACCGGTCAGAAATGGCGAACTGCGACGCCATGTAGTAGTAGTAGTTGAGAAAATCCTGATCGAAATAGCCCATGGCCCGCAGACCCGTGAGGTCTGTGTAGGCGCCACTGCACTTGCCGGACGCGGCGCAGCTCTTAGCAAATCCCTCTCCTGTGTGGACAAAGCCATCCATCTTGATGGGTCGGGTAGCCTGGAAGTTATAACGATTCACACTGCCATAGCTTGCGAGCCAGTCTGAGCTGTCGTCGTCCATGCACGTCGAGCGGAACTTGTAGAGGTGATAGACATCACCCTCATCGTCCAGGTTGGTGATCTTGTTGAGCTTGTCGTCGATTCCGTCTACGTCGTAGGTTTTCCCGTCATCGCCAATGTTCCAGCCCTTCGACCTGCGATACGGATTCAACATGCCGAAGTAGCTATCAAACGAGCGGTTTTCCTGCATTTCGAAGATGATGTGCTTGATCTTGGTGACATCGCCGCCGCCCGATGTTCCCACCGTCACGGTCGTTTGTGCCGACGCCGTGGTGCCGGACGCGTTGCTTGCTTCAGCCGTGTAGGTCGTGGTGGCCGTCGGAGTCACCGTTACTGTTCCGCCGGTGGACGAGAGCGGGTAGGAACTTCCGTCGGAACCGGTCACAGTGACGCTAGTCGCATGGGTGGCGGTTACCGTCAGCAAATCAGAACTGCCTGGATTAATTGAGCTGTTCTGAGCCGAGATGGTCACAGTGGGATTCTGTGCGGACTGTCCTACGGTGATCGTCACCTGAGCTGTGGTGCTACCGCTCGAGTTTGTCGCCGTCGCGGTGTAAATGGTCGTCGAGGTCGGAGCCACGCTTACCGTCCCGCCGTTATAAGGCAGCGAGTACGAGGTTCCATTAGAACCCGTCACCTTGACGGAGGCAGTCTTGGTATCGGTGATGGTCAGCGTGACGGACTGTCCCGAGTTAATACTCGTGGAACTCGCGGTGATCGACACCGTTGGCAAGTTGCTGGTCGTCACCGTGATGGTTGTGCTGGACGACGCGCTGGTTCCGGACGAGCCAGTGGCCTTTGCCGTATAGGTGGTCGTCGATGACGGAGTAACAGTAATGGTGCCGCCCGACGCGGCCAAGCTATAGGACGATCCGTCAGTGCCTGTGACGCTCAGCGACGTTGCATTCGAGGCAGTCACGGTCAGCGTGTCCGAAGTCCCGGGAGAGATCGAACTCTTGGCGGCCGATATCGAGACGGTGGGTGCAGGAGAACCGGCGTTCACGGTGATTGTGGTCTGGGCGCTTGCGCTGCCGGTCGAGTTGGTCGCGGTCGCTGTGTAGGTTGTTGTCGAAGTCGGCGCTACGTTGAGTGTCCCGCCGTTGAATGGCAGGTTGTATGAGGTGCCGTTAGATCCCGTCACGTGAATCGAGGCAGCATTTGATTCGGTCACGGTTAGCGTGACAGTCTGGCCGGAATTGATGGTGTTGGAACTCGCTTTTATGGCGACGGTTGGAGTTGCTGCTGAAGCGCTGTTGGCTAAAACTGAAATTCCAACCAAGGTCAAAAGTGATGCAAGGAAGGGGAAACGTTTCACTGGGGCCTGCCTTAGTGGCTCTTGCACTTTGCCAGATGACGCTCTGGGGGGCGGGGTGGTTCCGGCGAGGCTTGCGACCGTCCCTGCCGGCTACGAATGTTGGACGGATATAAGACATTGTGATGCCTCATCGCTGTGGAAAGAAGGCCACTTTAAACGCCGCATTATGGTAACCATCGCAACCATAGCTGAGGCGTAGCAGCGAAGTACTTTATCCATCTAGAAAATGCCAACTTCGCGCGCGCGAATCTAACAGTGGAGATGGTTACCATTTAGCAGCTGCGCGGTTTTTAAATTCCACGCGATTGAAAATTCCGAAGCAAAGAATGACCGCGAAGTGACAATTTCCTGACATCCGCTATACCGTGTCCCGTCTATCTTTGCCTCGCTGAGGCAGATGCTTTTGCCGCGGCAATCGCGATTCAGGCGATACCTGATCCGCAAAAGGAGTGTCTATGTTAAACATCCGCGATCGTCGCGGCGCAGCGCTTCCCCTCGCCGCGTTCGCCGGAGTGCTCGGGATTGCCATTGCGGCCCCTGCTCAGCAGCTTCAACACTACAAGCAAACCAATCTCGTTTCCGACACGACCAATGATCCAAACCTGGTGAACGGATGGGGCATGTCGCGCAGCTCCGGCTCACCTTGGTGGATCTCGGACAATGGAACCGGAAAGACAACCTTGTATTCAGGCACCGGATCTATCGTGCCTCTCGTCGTCACCATTCCTTCCGGCGATGCGAAGAAGAATCCGACAGGCACACCGACGGGACAGGTCTTCAACGGCACCACCGACTTTGAGCTCGCTCCTACCAAGCCTGCTGTCTTCATCTTCGCTACGGAAGACGGAACCATCTCCGCATGGAATCCTGGCGTTGCTCCAACCGATGCGGTGATCAAGGTGAACACGAAAGGCTCTGCCGTATTCAAGGGTCTTGCTATGGCTACCATTCGCGACGCGAAAGGTGGAGGGATCGCCAACTTTCTCTACGCCGCTGATTTCAAGCAAGGGCGCATTCGCGTTTACGACAAGTTCTTCAATCCCATCTCTCTTGGGGGAGACGCGTTCCGCGATGACCATGTCCGTCACGGCTTCGCCCCGTTCAACATTCAGAACATCGGAGGCAATCTCTACGTCGCATATGCGAAGCAGGACAGCCAGAAACACGATGAAATTGCAGGCATGGGCCTCGGATACGTCGATGTCTACACGCCCTGGGGACACCTCATCCATCGCCTTCAGCACGGGTGGTGGTTGAATGCTCCGTGGGGAATGGCACAGGCTCCTTCTGACTTCGGTGCGTTCAGCCATGACATACTTGTCGGCCAATTTGGCACCGGTAAAATCGCCGTCTTCGATCCCGTCACGGGCGACTTCATTGGCCATCTCAATGACGCCAGCAATAAGCCAATTGCGATTGAGGGTCTCTGGGCAATTGCCTTTGGAAGCGGGGGCACGTCGGGACCAGCGAACAATCTCTTCTTCGCCGCAGGCCCTGACGATGAGTCTCACGGCCTGTTCGGTTTCATTGCGCCAGTCGAGAATGTGCTCGGCGGCGACCAGTAGCAAAAAACGACGATCCAAAAAAGCGATGGCCGCTCCAATCTTCGGAGCGGCCATCGTGTTTTGCGAGGTTGAGCTTAGCGTCCAGCGGCGACGGAGGGACGCGTGTCGAGCGCGCCGCTCTTGTAGCCTTCTGCCATCTTCTCGATCGAAACCGGCTTGTAGTCTGTGCCGTGTCCTGCCTGTCCGAATTCGCGCATCCGCTGGGCGACAACCTTCTTCATCGCCTCGCGTGCCGGCTTCAGGTAGTCGCGGGGATCGAACTTGTCCGGAGTCTCCGCGAACACCTTGCGGATCGCGCCGGTGATGGCGAGCCGGTTGTCGGTGTCGACGTTGATCTTGCGAACACCGTTGCGGATTCCGAGCTGGATTTCCTCCACCGGAACTCCCCACGTCTCCTTCAGCTTTCCGCCGTACTGGTTGATGATGTCCTGCAGGTCCTTGGGAACAGAGGAGCTGCCGTGCATAACAAGGTGGGTGTGCGGCAACCGCTTGTGAATGGCGATGAGCACGTCCATCTTCAGCACCGAGCCATCCGGCTTCTTGGTGAACTTGTATGCGCCGTGGCTGGTGCCGATGGCGATTGCCAGCGCGTCTACGCCGGTGCGCTCTGCGAATTCCACTGCCTGGTCAGGATCCGTGATGTGATCGAGGCCCGAGCCGCCTGCGCCGTGACCGTCTTCAACGCCGCCAAGCACGCCGATCTCGCCTTCCACCGTTACGCCGCGCTCGTGTGCATAGTCCACAGTGCGACGGGTCACTTCGACGTTCTCTTCGAAGGTCGATGGAGTCTTTCCGTCTTCCTTCAGCGAGCCATCCATCATGACGGAGGTATAACCGAGGGCGATGGCGCTTTTACAGGTCTCGAAGCTGTTGCCGTGATCCTGGTGCATCGCGATCGGAATTTCGGGATTCAATTCGGCCGCTGCCTGGATGAGCCGGAACAGGTAGAGGTCCTCTGCGAACTGACGCGCGCCGCGGCTGGCCTGAACGATCACCGGCGAGTTGGTCTCTTTCGCCGCCATCATGATGGCCTGGATCTGTTCCATGTCGTTGACGTTGAATGCGCCGACGCCGTATCCGCCCTTGGCGGCCTCGTCGAGGAGCTGCCGCATGGATACTAGAGGCATAGCAAATTCTCCTTATAGATGAACTTTCAAAGGATTCGGCCGCGGGGCACAGGGCTCGCAAACGGCAGGAACTGCAATCGTCCTTATGGTAGCAGAGGAAGGCAATCAAAAAGTGTGCCCAAACGCACACTGGAGACCGCGATTCAAGCCATTCCGCGCTCAATTCCAACGAAGGAAAGGACCTCAGGGCAGCCAACTGCACGAGGCGATGGAGCAGGATTTATTTCGAGCCGTTATTCTGAGCGTGAGTAGTTTCCCGGAGCCCAGACCTTTGAAAAAATTAGCCGGCTGTTTTGCTGCTGTTGCTCTCATCGCAGGTACCACTCTTTCGCTTGCTCAGCAGAGCTGGACCGTAAAGCCTGAGTGGGTTACCGCGCACGAGCACTTCCTCTCCAGCGACGCACTGGCTGGACGGGGATCCGCGACGCGAGATGAAGAACTCGCCGCCAACTACGTTGCCAGCGAATTCGAAAGCTACGGCCTCAAGACTGCTCCCGGAATGAGCAGCTACCTGCAGAGCGCCGACCTCGTTGCGCCCAGGCTTGATGGTCACGCCACGGTGAAGATTGCCGATACGACTCTCCAGGAGGGTACGGACTTCTTTCTATTCTCATCGACCGGCTCGCCAGCTACAGGCACTCTGGTTCACATGGCTGCGGCTGCGACGCCGCGCGCGGAGGTTCCTGCCGGTTCGGCGGTGCTGGTCACGGGGGCGGCCGACCCGAAAAGCCTCTTTCCGGCGATCTCCGCGCTTCGACGCGCGGGCGCGGCGATCATTCTCATACCAGAAACACCAGGTCTGAGCGGACTCCCCCAGATGGTCGGAGGGGAGACGCGTATCAGCATTCATCTCTCCGAGGATCCCCCGCGCAAGACGCCGACGGTGGTTCTCATCCACAGCAACGCCGCTGCCAAGCTTCCCGCCAGCGAGGGCGCTCAGATTGCGGTGACGGTGCAGGAGACGCCGCAGACCAAGCCGCGCCAGACCTTCAATGCGATCGGTTATCTGCCGGGCACGGACCCCGCTGCGGGTACGCTGCTACTCACGGCGCATCTCGACCATCTCGGAACCGGCCGCGCCGTGAATGGCGACTCCATCTACAACGGCGCCGACGACGATGCAGCCGGAACTACGGCCGTTCTCGAACTGGCCCATGCGCTGGCTGCAGGCCCGCAGCTTCGCCGCAGCATCCTGTTCGTCTGCTATGGATCGGAAGAGCTTGGGGGACTTGGCTCGACGTACTTTGGAAAGCATCCGGTCGTTCCTCTCAAGGATATTGTCGCCAATCTCGAATTTGAGATGATCGGCAACCAGGATCCCAAGATGCCTGCCGGCGTATTGCTCCTCACAGGTTGGGATCGCTCCAATCTTGGCCCAACGCTGAAGGAACACGGAGCTTTGCTCGGGCCCGACCCCTACCCCGAGCAGCACTTCTTCGAGCGCTCCGACAACTATTCGCTTGCGCTGCAGGGAGTGGTCGCGCACACCGCCGCGGGATGGGGAACACCGCCCACCTATCATCAGCCGAGTGACGACATGCAGCACCTCGACATCGCGTTCATGACACGAGCCATTCAGTCGCTCATCGAGCCGGTTCGCTGGCTGGCCGGGAGCGACTTCCATCCGCAGTGGAATCCGGGCGGAGCTCCTAAACCTGGCAATTGAAACTGAGCGGGCTTTTAGAATTGCTTGTTCCCAACGCTGATGGTCACCACCGTTGCATCATCTTCGAGCGGCGCACCGTCTACAAATTGCCGGACATCTTCAAGAAGCGACTCAGCCGATGCGTTTGCATTCTCAAAGTGCTTCGTAATGCCGGCAGTTCCATAGTCTTCTTCCGCGGCTGGGCCATGTGCCTCCAGTACACCGTCGGAGTAAAGCACCAGTCGGGCACCTGGCGTCAGCTTGATCGTCTCCTCCACATACCCGGCATCCATCAGGCCCAGCGGCAAGCCACTCGGCCCTTCCACCAAACAAGGGGCGCCTGAAACCAATACCGGAGGAGGATGACCTGCCAGAGCCACGCGAGCCGTCATGTCGCGCGGATCAAGGAGGACGCAGGCCATGGTCACAAACTTGGAGCGAGGAAAGTCCTGCAGCAGACTCCTGTTCAAACTGTTGAGAAGATCAGCAGGCCCCACAATCTTCTCCGTAAGCAGACGCAAGATGACCCGCGTCGAAGACATCAGCAGCGCCGCAGCCATCCCTTTCCCGGAAACATCGGCAACAATTACCGCGATACAGCCGCCCGGCAGAAGAATGTAGTCGTACCAGTCGCCCGCCACGGTGCGGCACGGCAGACACACACCGTGAACGGAGAACGCAGAGTCCGTGATATCGCTCGCGGGCAGCAGTTGCTGCTGGATATGCTGCGCCTCCTGCAGTTCCGCCTGCATCCGCTCCTTTTCCAGCCGCTCGCGTCGGAACAACCCGGCATTCTCGATCGCGATCGCGAGATGCCCGGCTAGCGCCTCCATCACGCGAATGCGCGAAGAAGAGAATGCATTCACCGATGTGCTCTGGACGTTGAATACGCCGATCAAAACTCCATGCCGCTTCAGCGGAATATCCAGCTCAGAACGAGTGAGCGATTCGCTAACCTGGTAGTACGGGTCATTAAGAACATCTGGTGCGTAGTAGGTCTCTCCCGTCGCTCCAACGTGGCCGACCATTCCGTACTCGCCGATCCTGAAGCGTTCCCCCTTCTGGTGATAATTGCTCGTCCAACCCCGCACCGCGGCGATAACCAGCTCATTGGTGGAATCATCCTTGAGCAGGACTCCCGAGCGGGAATAGCCGAAAGTCTCGGCAACGTCGCCCACAACCTCTTCGAGCAGCAGATCGATGTCGAGCAGCGACGCAATACGCTGCGCGACCCTCTGCAAGAGAAATAGCTCGTCGATTTGCGCTCGAAGTTCTGGATCCGACATGATTCACACCAGGAATGGACGCACGATCTCGCATCCATCCTTACATACCGCATAACTCGCGCCCTTGTTCCCGAATGGAAAACAGATCAGCCCGAGACTGCGCTTTCGATGACAGGGAAGCAGGTAAAGGTCTCCTCCTTGAGGGCGTAATAAGGCTCATAGCGGTGATCGGGGTTGCCCTCGATGTTGAAGCAGAGCGGCTGATCTGGAATGGCTTTCAATTGCTTCTTGAAGCTGTCAACGGAAGTTCCCGACACGTTAAGCCGTGCTTCGTCAGAGTTGGCAACTGCGAGAAGGATCGGCCCGTATTCTAGAGCGTAGCGCTCGCTCCCGGCGATTTTGTCCATGCCTGTGTAGCGAGTCAGACGAAATCCCATCGGCAGAGTGAAAGAGATACTGTCCCCTGATTTCCAGGTGCGGTCGAGCAACACGTAGCTGCCCGGCTTGCCGGTGCCAGCAACTTCTCCATTTACGCGAATAGGCATCTCCGCGGTTGCCCATGAGGGAGTGCGAACACGAATCACAGAGCGACGTGGCGAAGAGACATCAATATCGAGCTGCACATTCGAATCGTGAGGAAAAATCGTTTTCATGGAGAGCTTCAGTTCTTCGTTCTCCTGGCTGTCTCTCTGCGTCCATCGGATCGTGGACGAAGCAAACATATGGATGTACAGGCCGGGATCGGATCCCGTTGGGACAATGGAATAGAGATGCTCGGGAATGCTGCCAGCTAAACGGGTGCCCTGTCCCTCGCAACAGGAATTCGTGCAGTAGCCGACAGCCTTGTCGCCTTTCTTGCCCACCAAACGAGCGTGATAGAAAAATCCCTTGCCATTGAACTGACTTGCGATTCCAACGTTGTAGATGGACTTCTCGATCTCGGTCGCGTATGTCTCATTGTCGGGATCAAGCAGCTGAAAGCGCTGATTGAGAAAAGCCCAGAAGCTGCTTCCGCAGAGCTCACCGGTTTCACAGAAATCAAATTGCGCCTTGAGCCGGTAAGACTTTGGAGGGAACTCACCGAACTCGGTGATGGCGATGGATCCGCCAACATGCTCCCAGTTGTCGCGATAGAGTTGCCATGCTCCTTCAACGGCTTCCTTATACAGTGGCGCCCCGGTGGCGCGATAAAGGTCGAAGTACGCTTCGATATCCGTGAGCAGATAGTTGTGGGGGCGATCATAGGGATACTGCCAGACCATGGTTTCGTCGCGCCGTGCAAGCCCCTTGAGCCAGTAGTTCTCTTGAAAGTAGCGCTGAACCACCGCGAGGTCCTCCGGCCGCCCCACCGGGGAGAGATACATTCGCGTGTTCGCGACCATTCCTTGCACACCCTGAGCCGTGCCGCGAAGCAGCTTCGGCAAGTACGGGCATCGGTCGAACCAGTCGTAGTAGCCACGGAGCAATTCAAATGCCTTCGGATGTCCCGTGTATCCGGCTTCGAGCAATCCGTGCGTGACCCAGGCGCGCGTATAGCCCGCGCGCTCGGAGTGCATGATGGAGTCCTCGGGATATGCCATGATGTAGCCGTCCGGCTGACGGCAATCGGCGATTCCGTCAACGATGGCATTCATGCGTTGCTGGAGTTCTTCGTGCTGCTGCCAACGAAGGGTGTTGGCAGCGCCCATCAAAAAACGCCCCGCGGAAGAGCCGGGCAGATCGGTGTCCCAGAATGGAATGGGCGGGCGGAGACCTGCGGGCACCGGCTTCCCTGCCCGTTCTCTGAACGGTCGAAGCATTTCATCGACTGAGTATGAGGTGAGCAGATACTCGATGTTCTTCTGCATGGCGTCGCGCAGAACACCCTCGCCAAGCTCCACTCCGCGGCGCGGCACCTCAGCGCGATTGGCGACGCGGTGCCAGCTTTGAGGGTCGGTTACGTTTTGCGGATTGTCCGTTACTATCCCTTCCCCGACCGGACGAGGCTTTCGAGTCAGCTGAGCAAGGTCCTTCGCATTCTCCGTGGCAGGATCTGCAGTGACTGCCCTACCTTCTGCGGCATCGCGGCCGGCTGCAATCACTTCAACCTTTGCGAACGAGAGCCCATAAGACGCGGCGGTTTCCCCTTCAGCTTTCTTGATGGGTCGGAGGCTGGCGCCAGTGAGACGGACGTAGCGAACTGGACTGCCATTCAACACCGGGAGAAATGCAATATGGTCGCCCGGCTCCGGCAATTCGCTCGAGCCAGAGTCAAATAGCAACTTTGGGGACGCAAACGTCGGATCGTCGGCTCCTTCGATTTTCATTCGAGATGGAAAGCCAATCGATTTCCGCGCATCATCGAAGTTCGGGTAGATGCGCAGTGCTTCGACCTTGAGCGCCGATCCAAGATCGATCTGCACCCAGGCCGATGATGACGCGCTTGCTGCAGGACGCGACACATAAGGCCGGTACCAGGTGGCCGGATATGGCGTCATCCGGTCTTCGAGCCGCAAGGTAGATCGTGACTCTTCGGCTCGAGCAATAGGCTTCAGAGCAATGGCGGCGCCCGTAAAAATGCCGGCGCTCAACACTTCGCGACGATTCCACCTGTCTGGCATGGGACGGTCTCCTTTTAGTTGCAATGCGCAGCACAAATCGAGCGCAGACAAGTGTACGATTCGCGCATCCGGAACTGCAAAACGCCAGCACGCAGCACTTCAAGGCTCGAAGCTAGATTGGCCATTCTTGCGCAGCAAGGTGGGCGCAGGAATGCAGACTATCCTCATCCCGCGACCGTGCAGGGTTTTCGGACGCATCGTTCGATGCGTAGAACAAATCCATGCGGTTGATGCCGGACCTCAGGCGAAGCTGAAACCTGACTTCGCCAGCGGAAGAATTCTCACGCGTTTCCCCGTCGCAGCAAAGATGGCATTCCCGACTGCTGGCAGGAGTGGTGGAAGGGTGGGCTCGCCGAGACCGGTGGGCGGATTGTCGGTGAGGCGCCAGTAGATCTCGATCTTCGGTGTCTGTTGCATGCGCAGCATGGGGTGCCGATGGTAGTTGGTCTGCTGTACCTGACCTTCGACGAGCGTGATCTCCTGCTGCATATGGCTCAACCCCTCGATAATGCCGCCGTAGCACATGTTCTCTGCGGCTCGCGGGTTGATGATGTGGCTGCCGACGTCGCCGGCCGCCCAGACGTGGTTGATGGTGACTCGATTCTGGGCGTCGACGGAGACGTCAGCTACTTCGGCAAAGTAGCCCATGTGGCAGAAGTAGGCTGAGATTCCCATGCCGCGGCCGGGAGATTTCTTTCGGTCACGCCAGCCGGACTTCTCGGCGACCATCTCGAGGACGCCCTTCAGCCGATCGGCATTGAGAGGGGCGTCGCCGCCTTGCTCCGGTTTGTCGAGGAGCACCGGAGTGGCACTGAGCAGTTCGAGCTGGAAGTCCACAGGGTCGCGTCCCGCTGCTGCGGCAAGTTCATCGATAAAGGACTGGCAGACGAAGCAGATTGCATTCACGCTCGGGGCGCGGAGCCACCCTGTACGCAACCGCAGCGGCATCTGCGATGTGTAGAGCGCATACGCAGGCACGCGGCCGGATGGGAACTCGAGTTTGTCGATCTCTGCGCCTGCGGGATAGTCATCACCCTCGCCGAAAGTGATCAGATGCTGACGCCACGCAACTACTTTTCCATCGGCGTCGAGTCCGGCCTTCAGACCGTGGTAGCCAGCAGCGCGATAGGCGTCGTGGGTGAAGTCATCTTCACGCGACCACAGCAGCTTTATCGGTACGCCCGCATGCATGGAAAGCCAGGCAGCTTCGACCATGTAGTCGTTCATGAGACGACGGCCGAATCCGCCTCCCGCTCGGATCAGGTGTACCGTGACTGCTCCCGGCGCTATACCGACGGCCTTGGCCGCGAGCGCATGGCCTTCGCCCGGAGTCTGGCTGGTGGTCCACATTTCGAGCTTGCCATCTTTGAAGGACGCGGCTGTGCCCATCGGCTCGAGTGTTCCGTGGGCGAGAAATGGGTAGGAATACGTGGCTTCGACGATCTTCGCGGAGCTTTTCAGGCCATTGTCCACATCGCCGTAGCTGCGCATTGTGTTTTCGGGTTTTGCTTTGAGTAGCTCGGCGGCTTTCTTTGCCAATCCATCGCTGCTCTGGGCCTTGCCGGGGCCGAAGTCCCACTCAACTTTCAGGGCTTTGCGGGCTTGCTGGGCCTGCCACCAGGTGTCCGCAATGACAGCAATTCCTGGCTCCATGCCTGGCTCATTGGGAACAACAACGGCAGTCGACAGCGTTCCATCGATGGCGAGAACGTGGCGCACGCCCGGCATCGTTTTTACCGCTTCAAGATCGGCGCTCTTCACCTTCCCGCCGTAGACGGGGCACTTCTGTATGACGGCGTGCAGCATTCCCGGGAGTTCTATATCTATTCCGAATATCGGCTTGCCGGTGACGATGGCGTGATTGTCGACGCCGCGCTGCGACTTGCCGATGATCCGGTAGGTCTTCGGATCCTTGAGCTTGACGTCGCTCATTTTTGGAGGGGCTATCTTCGCGGCACGATCGGCGAGTTCTCCGTATCCGGCGGATTTGCCGGAGCCTGCATGAATGACTTTTCCGGCATCCGTGGAACACTCGCCAACTGGCACTCTCCACTGTTCGGCGGCCGCGGCAAGCAGCATGAGGCGGCCCGCGGCGCCAACGCGACGCAATGGTTCCCAGCCGATCGGCGTGGACATGCTGCCACCGGCAAACTGCGGACCATACTTTGCTTCGTCGAGGTCGGCCTGCTCGACATGGACCTTGTTCCAATCGGCATCGAGTTCTTCAGCGATCAGCATGGGCAGCATGGTGCGGACACCCTGCCCGATCTCAGGACCGCGCGCCATGATGGTGACCATTCCATCCGGCGCAATCCGGATGAATGTGTCAGGCGTAAGCTGCGGCGCAGCACCCTGCGCCCTCGCCCATGGCCGGTCGTAGAGACCGAGCATGAACCCGCCGCCGGCAACCGCTGTCATCTGCAAAAAGCATCTGCGACTGATCTTCATGACGGCCTCCTATTTTTGTTCGGCGGTAGCGCCGGCAGCGTGGTGGATGGCTTCCCGGATGCGCGGATAGGTTCCGCAGCGGCAGAGGTTGCCGTTCATGGCTGCGTCGATTTCGGCGTCGGTCGGATGCGGATTGCGATTGAGGAGAGCGGCAGCGGCAAGAATCTGCCCGGACTGGCAATAGCCGCACTGGGCAACGTCCACTTCTTCCCAGGCTTTCTGGACTGCGTGCTGTCCTTCGGGCGAAAGACCTTCGATGGTGGTGATCTGCTGGCCGGCAACTGATCCGGCATGCGTCATGCAGGAGCGCACCGGGCGTCCGTCAACTAGGACTGTGCAGGCTCCACAGACACCGATGCCGCAGCCGTATTTGGCGCCTTTCAGGTTCAGATGATCACGCAGGACCCAGAGAAGAGGCGTATCCGGCGCGACGTCGACCGTCTTCTCTTCCTTGTTCACAATCAGTTTCAGAGGCATGGAGAGACCTCGCATTCCGCGGAATAGAGGTCAGGATAAGGAGCCCGCAGCGCTACAGAATGTGCTCAGAATCACAGGCGTCTCAAGGGAGAAATCAACAAAAAAACGCGGACCCGAAGATCCGCGCTTCATAGCCATGCTACGTTTGCTTTCTTTTCGTCCCTGTGTCCCCAGGGAGGTACTTCTACCGGGAAAACTTGACGAACTTGCGCCCGGAGTAAAGCCTGAACCCGCCACCCGGGTCGGCCATGACCTGCAGGGGCGTTGGCCGCTTGATCGCTTCGTCGGTTTGCGAACCAACGGTGAAAATATCGTGCGCGCCAACGTCGGTGACGATGAATTTGTCGCCCGGAATGAAACCAACGCCGTAGATCCCGGCGGGCAGCGTCTCACTGCCGAACTTCAGCGGCACCTCGGTGATGAAGTAAGCCTGGTACTTAGCAGCAACATCGCTTGAGTAGCCACTCGTGTCGACGAGGGTGGACAGGACGTAAAAGCCGTCAGAGAACTTGATGCCACCGGAGTTACGCAACTGGGTGGGAGCAGACTGAGCCTTGTAATAGACGCTTGCCGGAAGCAGTTTCTGGGTATCAGCCGGCTTCAAGATTGTGTCGCCGCCTTGCGCGAGAGCCCGGATCGGCGAAGATATGACCGCCAAGCCGAGCGCCGCCGCGCACACGCCCCTCATGATTGCCTGAAACCGCATACACACCCTCCCTGAATTGGAATCGAGTGGAGTATACAGGATTGCTGCCCGCCCGGGCACCCTGCTGCGTTTTGCCAGGGCAAGGTCGCGGTTGCATCCGGCTCCGCATGTAATCGCGGCATCTAAGGTCACGGGTATAATCGCTCTGTGTCGACCTTGCCTGCGACCACGTTCGACTCATCGGCGGCAGCCAGCAAGCTGAGCGCGCTCGAAGATCGCCTGCGTTCGCTTGGATCGGTGATGGTGGCCTACTCCGGAGGCGTGGACTCGGCCTTTCTGGCTGCGGTGGCGCATCGTGTGCTCGGAAATCGGATGCTGGCGGTTCTAGCCGACTCGGCAAGCCTCGCCCGGCGGGACATGGAACACGCGAGGGAGTTCGCCGAAGCTCATGGCATCCCGCTATGCATCATCCAGACGGAAGAGCTGAGTAAACCTGAGTATCAGCGCAATGACGCGAACCGGTGCTTCCACTGCAAGGCCGAGCTGTTCGAAAGCATGAAGAAACTGAGCGCGGGTCTCGGATTTCAGCACATCGCCTACGGCATGAATGCTGACGATCGCCGCGACTACCGACCTGGACAGCGCGCAGCTGAGGAACACAAGGTGCTTGCGCCTCTTGCTCATGCCGGCCTCACCAAGCTGGAGATCCGATCGCTCGCGAAAGAGGCGGGTTACACACTGTGGGATCGGCCTGCAGCTCCGTGCCTTTCTTCACGCGTCGAGTACGGGCGCACGGTGACTCGCGAGGTGCTTGATCAGATCGAGCGCGGCGAAGAGAGCATGCGGCAGCTTGGCTTCAGGGAATTCCGCGTTCGTCATCACGGGGAGACGGCACGCGTCGAGATTTCGCGGACGGAGATGCCGCGCGCGCTGACAATGGAAATGATGGATGTCATCTCTGCAGAGATTCGCAAAGCAGGCTTCAAATACGTCACGCTGGACTGCACCGGATTCCGCTCCGGATCGCTCAATGCCGTCCTGCCTGCAGACGTTCTCCTTCGCCGCGGGGCCTGATCACAGGGCGTTCCTCACCCGCTTACAATCATCTTGATGCGAATTGCGTATCTTGAATGCTTCTCAGGCATATCGGGCGACATGTTTCTTGGCGCGCTTGTGGACGCCGGAGTCCCCTTCTCCCTGCTGGACAGCACGACTGCTGCGTTGAATGTAGGAGCGCGCCTCGAATGCCGAAAGGTGATGCGCGGCGGGTTGAGTGGAACCAAGATCGACGTGATCACGGATGAGCAACACGACCACGCTCATCCGGTGCAGGATCATCAGCATGAGCATCCACACAGCCACAAGGAGAATGATCATCAGCACGAACATTCTCACGCGCACGATCATCATGAGCACGAACACCGGCACGCGGATGGGACGGTTCACACGCATCAGCACACACACCACGTGCACCGTTCGCTGTCAACGATCCTGGGGATTATTGAGTCGGCGGCGTTGTCGGAAAGAGTCAAGGCGCGGGCGTCTCGGGCGTTTCAGATGCTGGGGGAAGCGGAAGCGCGGATTCATTCGATGCCGATCGAGAAGGTGCATTTCCACGAAGTCGGAGCGGTGGACACGATTGTGGACATTGTCTGCTCGGCGGTGGGGAGCGAGCACCTGAAGGTAGACCGATGGATGTGCTCGCCTTTGAATGTGGGCAGTGGAACTGTGGTTTGTGCGCACGGGACGCTGCCGGTGCCGGCTCCGGCGACGCTTGCTTTGCTCGGCGATGCGCCGATCTACTCTGCGGGGCCGGCGATGGAACGCGTGACGCCAACAGGCGCGGCGATTGTTCGCATGCTTGAAGTGGAGTTCGCGTCGATCCCGGCGATTCGAGTCGCATCTACGGGGTACGGTGCTGGGGGCCGCGATACACCCGGCCAGCCGAATCTGCTGCGTCTGCTGGTGGGAGAGGATGCTGCACAACCGAACACGGCGGAGTCAATCGCGATCATGGAGACAGTTATCGACGACTCCAGCCCCCAGTTGATCGCCTATGTCAGCGAACTTCTGCTGGAAGCAGGCGCGTGGGACGTTTACCGCATCCCAGTGCAGATGAAGAAGGGCCGTACCGGAGTTCAGTTAACCGTGTTGTGCCATCCGGAGCGTATTGTTTCCCTTCGCGATTTGCTGTTCCGCGAGACAACCACGATTGGCTTGCACTGGCGGATAGAAAACAAAGTGTCGCTGGCGAGGGAGTTCAAGGAAGTGCAGACGGAGTGGGGACCTGTGCGCATCAAGATTGCGCGGTGGCCTTCGGGCGAAGTCGCGAACGCGGCTCCTGAATATGAAGACTGCCGGAGGCTGGCGACGGAGCACTCTGTCCCGCTGAAAGTGATTACCGATCAAGCTCGCAGAATGTTTGCCGCTCGCGAGGAGGAGCGCTGATGAACCGCTCGCAGATTGAAGCGCTGCTCAATGATGTGCAATCGAACCGGACGTCTGTTCCCGACGCGCTGGAACGGCTGAAGGATCTTCCGTTTGAGGATCTTGGATTCGCGAAGCTCGATCATCATCGCGCTCTGCGGACTGGCATGCCCGAGGTGATTTTCGCTGCGGGCAAGACACCAGAGCAGGTCGCCCGAATCTTCGCCCACATGGCAAAGGCCGGAGGCAACGTGCTCGCTACCCGCGCGTCACGGGAGTGCTTCGATGCAGTAACCAGCGCTGAACCTCGTGCTACCTATCATGAAGCTGCTCGTGCGATCACTCTGGAGCAGACCAAGGCCCCCGCAGGCAAAGGCACGGTGTGTGTTGTCTGCGCAGGGACCAGCGACCTGCCCGTTGCCGAAGAGGCGGCGATCACGACGAGGCTGATGGGCAACACCACCGAGTTGATTGCCGATGTGGGAGTCGCGGGAATTCACCGGCTGCTGGCGCAGAAGCAGTCGCTGCAGTCCGCGCGGGTACTCATTGTCTGCGCCGGAATGGAAGGCGCGCTGCCCACAGTCGTGGCAGGGCTGGTGCAGGCGCCCGTGCTTGCCGTGCCTACCAGCGTGGGCTATGGCGCGTCGTTTGGCGGAGTTGCGGCCTTGCTGGGAATGCTGAATACGTGCTCGCCGAATGTCTGCGTGGTGAATATCGATAACGGGTTCGGGGCGGCGTGTATCGCATCCCTCATCAATCACTTGGACTAGTCGGGCCATCTGAGTTTCTCAGCCGACGCACTTCCGAACTCCTGGCCTTCTGCCGCTTGAAGTGATCACAATCACTGTCTGGAAAAACCTCGGCCACCAATGATTTGGTGTAGCCGGTCGCCGAGGGACAACCTGTGGCACACTCCAGACTGCCGCACTATCGCAGAGTCTCGCAGACTTTCTTTCTGCTGCTGTTCCTCGCGCTTCTGATTCTTACGACAATGCGTCCGGGCTCGACGGGCTCCGCCGACATCCATATGCGCGGGCCGGTGCGGATGTTCTTCCTGCTGGACCCGCTGGTAGCGATCTCGAATGCACTGGCGACCCATGCCCTCTATCGGGGGCTGGTTCTGAGCCTCGTGATTCTGATGCCGACGATTTTTCTGGGTCGATTCTTCTGCGGATGGATCTGCCCGATGGGCACCCTGCAACACCTGGTGGGCAGCCTCAAGTCCGAAGCAAAGCGGGGCAAGCAGCGAATCGAATCGAATCGCTACAAGCGCTGGCAGACGATCAAGTACGTGGTTCTGATTGCTGGGCTGATTGCCGCAGTATTCGGATCGATGGTGATTGGGACGCTTGATCCGTTCAGTCTTCTCGTGCGGTCGATCGGGCTCGCGCTGCTTCCTGCCGTCAACCTGGGAACGCGCGCCCTGCTCGTCCCTCTGGAGCATAGCCACGTTCATGTCATCAAGATGTTCGGCGCCTACGCGAGCACTGGATTGCAACGCACAGTCCTTGACCTTCGCCAGGCTCACTTCAACCAGGCGATTGTGTTTGGTCTGCTGTTCCTGGTGATTCTCTGGGCCAGCATGAGAGTGACACGCTTCTGGTGCCGTTCGATCTGCCCCCTGGGAGCTTTGCTCGGAGCAGTCTCGCGCTGGTCGATTCTTGGATTGCATAAGGACGCATCGAGCTGCGACAAGTGCAACCGGTGCCTGCTCGATTGCCAGGGAGGAGACGACCCGATCGGGGGCGTCCCTTGGCGTAAATCGGAATGCCTGATGTGCATGAACTGCGTGGGAAGCTGCCCTCATGAAAGTCTTGAATTTCGGTTCTTCCGCAGGGAGCATGAGGTCGCGTCACCTGATCTGGGGCGACGGCGCACTGTAACTGGACTTGCTGCAGGAGTGGCGGCGGTTCCGATACTCCGCGCCAATACGGGCCTGGGAAAGAGCAGGCACGAGCGGCTGATTCGACCTCCGGGTTCACTCGATGAGCCTGACTTTCTCTCACGCTGCATCCGCTGTGGCGAGTGCATGAAGGTGTGTCCAAACAATTCGCTGCAGCCGACGCTTACAGAAGCGGGAATGGAAGGTTTGTGGACGCCGACGCTGGTCCCGAAGATCGGCTACTGCGAACCGAGTTGTGTTCTCTGCTCCGAAGTGTGCCCGACCGGAGCCATCTGGCAGATCACTTCGAAGGAGAAGGGATGGGTTGCGGGTGGAGCAACCCAGAATAGCCAGCCGGTGCGGCTGGGGACGGCTTTTTACGATCGCGGCCGGTGCCTGCCTTGGGCGATGGCGACAGAATGCATTGTCTGCGAGGAGTGGTGTCCGGTTTCGCCGAAGGCCATCTACGTCGAGGAGGCTCAGGTCGTCGACTCCGCGGGAAAGGCAAAAACGCTGAAGCAGCCGCGTGTAGATCCGAGCCGATGCGTTGGGTGCGGGGCTTGTGAATATGCGTGTCCGCTGCAAGAAAGGCCTGCGGTTTATGTCACGAGCATCGGAGAGAGCCGATCGCCGAGCAGCCAGATCTTATTGAAAAGAAGTTGAGGGACAAAGCTATATGAAGAAGTTCGCCCTGATGTTTCTGATTGTTGCGGCTCTTGCGGGGGTTGCCGCAGGCTCTCTTGCAGGATGCAAAAAGACGACTGCGAATCCTTTTCCCGGATCTGGAGCGGTTGCCGGCTGGGAGAAGGCAAGCGAGACCCGCACATTTGAGCCCAAAGATTTGTGGCAGTACATCGACGGGGACTCAGAGCAGTACATTCAGGCCGGGGTGGTCTCGACCTCGACGTCCGACTACAAGTACAAGGGTCAACTCGAGGCAGTGGTGGATGTGTACACGATGAGCGGGCCGGATGGCGCTCAAACCATCCTCGAACGCGGCCAGACAAAGGATGCGAAGACGATCGGCGTCGGCGACGAGGCATTGCAATACACACAGAGTGTGATCTTCCGCAAAGGCGCGCACCTCGTACGTATTGTCGCCTATCAAGCAAATTCTGAGAGCGCGCAGGCGCTGGTGGCACTGGCGCATGGCGTTGAAGCAAACCTGTGAACAGAAGTTCGTTATAGGAGGTAAAGATGACGAGCCGGCGTGAATTCATGAAGGAAGCTGCAACAGCAGGAGCACTTGCAGTTGGAACGAAGAGCAGCTTTGGACTTGCAAAAGGGTTAGAAGCGCATGGCAATGGCAAATCGAAAGTAGTGATTGCTCGCGATCCTGCGCTGCATGGATCGGATGGCAAGCTGGATGCAGCGCGCGTCTCGGCGCTGCTCGATCGAGCCATCTCGACTTACACCGGCCAACACAAAACGGTCGAGGCGTGGAAGCGAATCGTGCTGGATGGTGGAGCAAAGGACAAGGTAATCGGCCTTAAGACGAATGGCCTGGGTGGAAAAGGAATCTCCACGCACGCTGTGCTCGTGCTTGCAATCACCGAGCGGCTGCAACAGGCGGGAGTGAAGCCAGGGAACATTCTGATCTGGGATCGCAACGCTCGCGATCTGCAGGCGTGTGGTCTGACGATCAACACCGATCCAAACCAGGTTCGCTGCTACGGGTCGGATGTTGCAGGTTTTGAAGATGCGGTGGAGACGTGGGGATCGTCGCATGCGCGTTTCTCCCGGATCCTCACTCGCGAGTGCGCGATGGTGATCAATCTCCCGATCTTGAAAGATCACAGCATGTCGGGCGTTACGTTCGCGATGAAGAACATGTATGGAGTGGTGGAGCGCCCTCAGGAGCTGCATGCAAATGGATGCAATCCGGGCATTGCCGATCTGAACGCTTTTCCGGTCATCCGCCAGAAGATCAAGCTGACGATCGGCGATGCGATGTCTTCCGTGTACGAAGGCGGACCCGGCTTCCGGCCTGAACATCTATGGCAGCCAAACGCCCTGATTGTGGGTGAGGATCGCGTGGCGATCGATCAGATTGCATGGGGCATCCTGGAGAAAAAGCGCGCAGAAGTGGGCCTGAAGAGTCTCGAAGCAGCGGGGCGTCCGCCGCGGTATATCGCTACGGCTGCCGGTTCGACTCACGCGCTCGGAGTGAATGATCCGCAACGTATCAGCCTTATTGAGGTCTGAGCGAAGGCAAGATATGCCCGACCAGAATCTGCATGCGAACAAGCCAGCGCCTGCTCCTCAAGGAGCAACGGTTGGCGAGCCATCGTTGCTCAATCGACGCGATGCTCTGCTGCAGATCCTGCGAGTTGGTGGAGTGGCCGCAGCCGCCACAGGCGCCGGCTTCTGGCTTGACGCTCGCAGCAGACGGCCAGTGCCTTCGGCTCCTGAAGTGGCTCGCAGAGATCATCGCGTATCAGCGGCATCGGAGTGGCCGACCCTGGCTGTCGCGCACTTTGCCGCGGGCAGCGGCGACGCAAAGGCCGGAGAACCGCGTGCCCTGGTGCAAAAAGCGCTGGGAGATCTTGGCGGGATCGAGCGCTTCATCCGGCGGCAGGACGTTGTTGTCATCAAGCCGAACATTGCGTGGGATCGCACCCCCGAACAGGCGGCCAACACGAATCCTGAGCTGGTTGCGGAAATCGTGCGCCAGTGTCGTGAAGTCGGCGCAAAGCGAGTGATTGTCACCGACGTAAGTTGCAATGAAGCGCGGCGCTGCTTCCATCGATCGGGAATTGAAGCTGCTGCGCGAGAGGCGGGTGCCGAGGTGGTTCTGCCGGATCCGGATCTCTTCCGAGAAGTCGATCTCGGGGGAGTGATGCTGAAGAGCTGGCCAGTGTTTACTCCCTTTCTCGAAGCCGACAAGATCATCAATCTGCCGATCGCAAAGCATCACGGGCTTTGCGGCGTCACACTGGGCATGAAGAACTGGTACGGAATCCTCGGCGGCCAGCGGAGCCGCCTGCATCAGCAAATTCACCAGAGCCTCGTCGATCTTGCTGGATTCATGCTGCCAACGCTGACGATCATGGACTGTTACCGAATCCTCCTGCGCAATGGGCCAACCGGCGGCAACCTCGAAGACGTGGCGCTGAAGAAAACAGTGATGGCAGGGACTGACCCCGTTGCGCTGGATGCTTATGTTGCCAAGGCGTACTGGAATCTCGATCCGGAGCATCTCCCCTATCTGCAGCTCGCTGCGAATCGCGGATTGGGAACAGTGGAATTCGAGAAGCTGGCCGTCAAGGTCAGTCAAGTGAGCTGATACCCGCTGGTGTCCGTTCGCAGCGAGAGCTCTCTGCATCGGACGCGATAGAATCCTCGCGGGAGATCCTGTGATGTTGATCCGGAAGTCTTCGCGCCGTTCCTTCCTCAAGAGCACCGCTGTTCTGGCGGGAGCTGCAATCGTTCGGCCCCGCGCCTCACAGGCGGAAACCTTAAGCTTCAATCCGCCCCTTAGTCAATTTGGTTACGGCGATGTGAAGCTGCTGGACGGGCCTGCTCGCGAGCAGTTCGATCGCAATCATGCGTTTTATCGCGGGCTCAATGAGGACTCGCTGCTGAAGCCGTACCGCCAGCGCGCGGGACTACCTGCTCCTGGTGAAGAGATGGGTGGTTGGTACAGCTGGGCTCCGCTGGAAGACATCGACAAGCCTGATACGACCGGGTTCGCACCTGGACATACGTTCGGGCAGTATCTGTCAGGACTTTCGCGCGACTATGCGGCGACGGGCGACAAGGCCACCCAGGATAAGGTGGATCGGCTGGTGCGCGGGCTGGGCGAGGCGATCTCGCCGCACTTCTGGGATGAGAACAGATTCCCGGCATACACGTACGACAAGATCACGGTGGGCATGATCGATGCGCATGAGTTCGCGGGGAATGAGCAGGCGTTCAAGGTGCTCGACGCCGCGCTCGCGTCGGTGGAGAAGCGGCTGCCGCCGGGTGGAATTTCGCGAGCGGAGCAATATCAGCGGCCTCACATCAATGAGTCGTTCTGCTGGGACGAGCCTTACACGCTTCCGGAGAATCAGTTCCTGGCATGGCAGCGCGGAGCGGGCAACCGGTATCGCGATCTGGGTGTTCATTTTCTCGCTGACAGCTGGTACTGGGATCCGCTGGCGGCTGGCGAGAATGTGCTTCCGGGAAAGCACGCCTATAGCCATGTGAACGCCATGAGCAGCGCGATGCAGGCTTACTTTGTTCTCGGCAATGACAAATATCTGCGCGCTGCACGCAACGGGTTCGACTATGTGCGAGCGCAAAGCTTTGCGACGGGTGGTTGGGGGCCGGGAGAGGAATTCCGCAAGCCGGGCAGCGGCGACGTTGGTGCGAGCCTCACGAATACGCATTCGAGTTTCGAAACTCCGTGCGGTTCGTACGCGCACTTCAAGATCACGCGGTACCTGCTGCGAAGCACGAAAGACAGCCGGTACGGCGACAGCATGGAGCGTGTCTTCTACAACTGCATTCTGGGCGCAAAGCCGATCAAGGACGACGGACACGCCTTCTACTACTCCGACTACAACAACGATGGATCAAAGGTCTATCACCCTCATAAATGGCACTGCTGCACGGGGACGTTCTCGCAAATCACGGCCGACTATGGAATCAGTTCATATTTCCACGACGACCAGGGCGTGTATGTAAACCTGTTTGTTCCTTCGCAGGCGACGTGGAATCGCGGCAACCATAAGATAACTCTGACTCAGCAGACCGAGTATCCGCATCGGCCGTCAACCCAGATTGAAGTGAGTCCGGACAGGTCAGAGTCATTCAGCGTCTTCCTCCGCATCCCGCAGTGGGCAGGCCCGAAGACTTCAATCAATGTGAATGGGAAAAAGGTTGAGGGTCCTTCTGCGCCGGGACAGTTTGCGCGCATTCACCGGACGTGGAAGAAGGGCGATCGCATCGAGGTTGAGTTCGACATGCCGACACGTCTCGAAGCGGTAGACCCGCAGCATCCGAATCTGATGGCGGCGGTGCATGGGCCGCTGGCGCTTTTTGCGGTTGGCGAGGTTCCGGCCAAGGTGCAGGCCAAAGAACTTGCGTCGGTAGCGCAGACCGCGGCGGGATCAACGGAGTGGCAGGCAAAGACAAGCTCCGGCGTCATTTCGATGCGGCCGTTTACGGCGATCAAGGATGAGCACTACCGGCTGTATATGGATGTTGAGTCGTAGACTCCGACGCAGAGTTCGGGCGCATTCACGCCAGATGCGATCCCGACTTTTCCCACCGACTGCATACCGATGACCTCCTCCCTATCTTTGGGAGCAGAAACGCCACTTTGATTCAGTTATAGGAGCGAGAACCGCGCTGGCGCACATGTCCAGGTCTATTGGTACGTCCACTGGAAGGTCCCGTCATTCTTGCGGACAGCATGCATATGAAATGTGCTGACGACACGAAGAGGACGGATGTTGATCCAGCAAATCGCGCGCGAAACTGTGACAGCCATGTCCGCTTCGATGACATCGGTTGGATTGCGGGAATGCGCCAGAGTAAATGTGTGAAGTGTGGGTTCGTTTCCGATTTGCAGAACTTGAGTACAGCGCAAAAAGCGTTTCTGGCTGTGCCAAATGGGACCGGCGATCGAATCCTGTCCGATGTTGTCGCGAAACACATTTCCATTACTTGCTCTGAATGAAGATGAGCAACTTACATCGACATTGGTAGCGGGAAAATATCCTTCATTCGTTATGTAGAACAGGAATTTGTACGGGTTAGTCGGTACTAACGAATCGTCTTTTTGAAGTGTGATCCATGGGTAGCCTTCTAGCATTGTTATTACTGTCGCCAGTACGACCACGGCCAACCAGACCCACTTTGGTACCCGTCCCCAGAGCGAAAGTCCTGCGGCAGGTGGGGGCGGAGATGGCGTTGGAGATGCCAACAGGTGCCCGAGCCCTGCCTCTTGTAATTGCCTTCGTAGTGTTCTTCTACCTTTGCTGTTTGCCATGGTTGAGGGCGAAGTAGAGTGAATGAAACACGAATATCACGCAGGCCCTAAGGCATGCGAGGACTTCAAGGCACAGCAGGAGCAGTTATCAAATGCCAAAGGAGCCTAAATCTGCTGGCAAGTAACGCGGCCTGTATGGTTTCGCTTGCCCGTCCCTGCTTCCAACTGCACACGGAATCCGTGTCCTTGCCAGTGAGGTCCGCCCGATTTTAAAAAATTAAAAGTGCAAACTCACAGGCGTTGACACGATACTTAGACATCTATATAAAGATATCTAAGTATGGCTAAAACGGATGCGCTGCAAGGTTCTCTCGATCTCCTGGTGCTGAAGATTCTGTCGCGACGGCCGCGACTTCACGGGTACGCCATTATGGCGGCCATCGCGAGCACGTCGGGCGAGGTGCTTCGTGCCGAGGAAGGGTCGCTTTACCCAGCGCTTTACCGGATGGAAGAAGCCGGATGGATTCGCGCCGAGTGGGTGAAGAAGGACACCGGACGCAGGGCCCGCATCTACGAGCTGACAGCCGAAGGCAAGAAGCAACTTGGCACGGAAGAGTCGCGCTGGGAGTCCGTCAGCCTGGCCATCAACCGGGTTCTCCGGGAGGCATGACATGTCTGTCTGGTCGCGTATTTCGAATGCCATTCGCGGTGAGCGCCTGAATCGCGAGATCGATGAAGAGCTGCAGTCGCATATTGAAGAAGCCGTCGCCGCGGGGCGTGACCCCAGGGAGGCGAATCGCGCGTTCGGTTCTGTGATGCGCGCGAGAGAAACAAGCCACAGCATCCGCACGGCGAAGTGGCTCGAGTCTCTGGTTTCAGACACGAGATTCGGCTGGCGTCAGCTCTGGCGGAACAAGGTTGCGTCTGCGGCGGCGGTGCTTTCTCTGGCGCTTGGAATTGGATCGTGTGTTGCAGCATTCCGCCTGATTGATGCCCTGCTCTGGCGTCCCCTGCCCATTGCGAACGCAAGCCAGCTCTATGTGCTCTCGCGCAAGATGATCGGGCTGAATGGCAGGCCGATCGAGGACGGGTACTGGGCAACGCCGAATTTCAAGCTGATGCGCGATGCCGTAAAAGATCAGGCAGATCTGATCGCCATCAGCGATGCGGACCGCACCGACATCACGTGGTCCAGCGATGACAGCGTGGAGCGAGCGCACGTGTCGTATGTCTCCGGCAATATGTTTCCGCTCTTCGGACTAGAGCCTGCGCTTGGCCGCACACTGTATCCGGCCGATGACGGCGCGTTCGGCGCCGCTCCCTACGCGGTGCTGTCGTGGGACTACTGGAACCATCGCTTCGGGCGCGATTCGCAAGTGCTCGGCAAGCCCGTGCATATCGGCGACCAGGTCTTCCAGATCATCGGCGTTGGTCCGCGCACATTTACTGGAACGGAAAAAGGGACTGTTACCGACATCTTTCTACCGCTCAGCATGAACCGCATGGCTACCGAAGATCGGGCGGACTGGCACCGAACCTTTGTGTTGCTGAAGCCCGGAGTCGACGCTGCAACGGCGCTCGAACCGATCAGGCTGCATTTGTCCGCGGTCAATCACGCCTTTGGGAGTGCGTGTTCTACCTGCTATCGCGGTGAAACCCAGGCATCAATCGCGCGATACCTGAACCAGACGCTCATCTTCAATCATGGCGGTGCCGGTATATCCGATCTGCAGAAGGAGTATCGCCGTTTGCTTGGCGTGCTCGGGTTGCTGGTTGGCCTTGTCCTGCTGATTGCCTGCGTGAATGTCGCTAACATGATGACCGCCCAGGCAGCTGCGCGCGCCCAGGAGATGGCTCTCAGGATTTCGATCGGCGCGGGCCGGAGGCGTCTGGTGCAGTTGATCCTCGTGCAGAGCGCGCTGCTTGCGCTTCTCGCGTCCGGGCTTGGCTCAGGCTTTGCTGCATGGTCAGCGCCGTTTGTGCTTGGGCTGGTCAATCCACCGGATAACCCGGCGCGGCTCGACCTTCCTGCCGACTGGCGCGTGCTTCTCTTCGGCCTGGGACTCACGGTCCTCGTGGTGCTTCTGCTTGGTTTACTGCCCGCTCTTCGCGCATCGGCGGTGAGGCCGGTCGCTGCGCTCAAAGGTGGGGAGAATCCGCATTCACCGCGTCGCCTCATGCGCGCTGCGATTGCAATTCAGGTCGCATTCTGCGTTCTCGTCCTGTTTCTGTCGTTGCTCTTCGTCACGTCGTTTGAGCGACTGCAGAATCGACCGCTGGGTTTCTCGACGGATCGTCTGCTTCTGCTGGAGACTGTGGCGGGGAAAGGTCAATTGCCTATCGTGTGGAGTCAGACTGCCGAGGCGCTTCGGGCCGCTCCGGGCGTTGAGTCGGTTGCGATGTCGGGCTGGCCCATTCTTGGGCGGATCAGGATCAACAGCGACATTTCCATCAACGGAGCGCCGCCAAGTCCGACTGCCGCATTTTTCCTGAATGTCTCTCCCGGATGGTTGTCCACGATGAAGATTCCATTGCTGTCGGGCCGCGACTTCCGGCAAGAAGACACGTCGCCAGGATCAGCAATCGTGAATGAGACCTTCGCGAAGACATACTTTCCCGGCCAGGACCCGATCGGCCGCACGTTCCAGCGCGGGACCAACCAGCCGATCAACAAGATCGTCGGCGTTACACCTGACGTTCCTGACCACGACCTGCGAGAACAGAATGGCCCAGTCTTTTACGTCCCCATTAACACCGTCGATGACAAGTCCGCGCCCGATCCGGTTGAGTTCGCCACGTTTGTCGTTCATACCGAGGCCAGGAACCCGCTTGCTCTTGCGGACTCTCTGCGCCAGCTGATTGCGCAGCGCCACAACGGGCTTCGCGTCTCGAACGTTACGACTGAGCTCGATCTTGTCCGCGACCAGACTGTGCGCGAGCGCATGATTGCGACGCTAGCCGGCTTCTTCGCGGTTGTCGCGCTACTGCTGGCAGGAGTGGGGCTTTACGCGGTGCTCAACTACTCGGTTCTGCAGCGCCGCCGCGAGATCGGAATACGCATGGCGATTGGGTCGTCTCGTGTGGGCATCGTTCGCATCGTGACGGGGGATGCCTTCCTGATGATTGCGCTTGGAGGCTGCGCGGGACTGGCACTGGGATTCAGCGCGGCACGGTATGTAACGTCGCTCTTCTACCAGGTGAAAGCGACGGATGCCGACATGATTGCGTTGCCAACTTGTGCCATTTTGCTTGCGGCGCTGGTTGCTACGCTGCCCGCTGTTCTCCGCGCGCTCAGGACTGATCCGACAGAGATACTGCGGGCGGAGTGATCCTGAAGCCGACGGTCAAGAACTAACGCCCTCAGGGCCGGTCGTAGAAGCGGAAGAACAGAGACGGCTTGGCGCAGGGTTCAGCTTTGGCGACCAGTTCTGTCTGCTGCTTCTCCGTGATCGGCGTGAAATTATGCGCGAGGTGCACGTTCTCTTCGAGCTGCGCGATTGAGTCGCATCCGATGATGACCGTACTCACAGGGCGCGAGAGCGTGTAGTACATGGCTTCGCGCATGGTCAGCGTGCCGGGCTTGTCGGTCTGGATCGTCATGCCTTCCCACGAATGTTTCTGCTGCTCGATGGAAGGCGGAGTCCACGTGGTGAGAATGCGGCCACGGCCGGGGATCTTCATGCCGATGATACCCATCTGCTTCTCCACCGCAAGCGGAAGCAGCGCGTCGTTGAAGCTGTAGTGGTGTGGATCAGCGGCGTTCATGGCCATGAGGATGCAGTCGAAGTCGTGGCGGTGTATGCACTCGACGAGAGCTTCGGGACGGTAATGGCCGGTGATGCCGAGGTGGCGCACCACTCTCTGCTGCTGCATTTCAAGCAGCGCATCCATCGCGCCGCCTTTGGCGAAGATCTGGTCGACATCGTATTGCGTGCCGACATCATGGAGCTGCCAGAGATCGACGTGGTCGGTTTGGAGCAGTTGCAGTGACTTCTCTATCATGCGCATGGAGCCGTCGCGCGTGCGCTCCTTGGTCTTGGTGGCAAGGAAGGCTTCGTTGCGCCGCCTGGCCATGACTTTGCCGACGTACTGTTCGCTCCAGCGATCGGGGCCGCCGTAGATCGACGAAGTGTCGATGTAGTTGACGCCGAGATCAAGTGCGCGCTCGATGATGGGCACGGCGACATCAAAGTTGTTTGCCTTCTCAAGCGCAGCCTGTCCACCGAGCGAGAAGATGCCTACCTTGTATCCGGTCTTGCCGAGGTTGCGAGTGGGCATGGCGCCGTGGGTGCGTGGATTCTGAGGCAGGACAGGAAGAACTGTCTCTGGCGTCGAAGCAAACGCCGAGGGTGTGAGCATTGCCGCTGTTGCTGCTCCGCCGATTTTCAGGAAGTCGCGACGACCCCGACTGCTGGGTGTTTCTGCATTGTTTCCGCTCATGCGATCGCTCCAGGTGAACGAATTTCAGGCGGAATCATGATAAACCCGTGCATGAAGATGGAATGTGAGCAACTGTTCCCTCAGCGGCTAAAGCCGACAGACTATATGCGTCTTGCGGCACGACTAAAGTCGTGCCCCTTCAAATAGCAATTCCGCCGAATGGTTTGGAGACGCGATCTTGTTACGAGCCAAAACTCGCCGTTTCCTGGTGACTTTACTTCGATCTGGCACGAGGTCCCCTTCTGATAATCTGAAGGTCGAGGGATTGAACATGGATATCGCTTCCCCATTCTTCGTGGTGCCTGTCATTGTCGTTACCTTCTTCTGCTGCATTCTGTGGGCGACGGGCGGCAACGCCGACAGCCATCAGCCTACGGAAAGCAGCGCCGGGCATATGCCGAGCCACCACTAGGTCTTGCTCCCGCGCTTTGACTGCCGGAATTAAACGCAGAAAGGCCGTCGCACATCTTGTGTGCGACGGCCTTCTGCTTTTCACGATTTAGTCGTGGGGCTTTTTGTCTTCCTTCTTATTGTTGTCCCGCTTTTGCTGGTTGTCGCGCGGACGATCGTTCTGCTGCGGCCGCGCTTGCGGAGGAGGCTGCTGCTGCCGCGGTTGCTCGATCGAACGCGGTGGAGGCGCCTGACGTTCCTCATGCTGTGGTTGCGGACGCTGTTGCGGAGGCGGCGTGTACTGCCGGTCCTGTTGAGGTGGAGGCGTCGGCCTTTCCTGTTGCGGGTTCGGCCGTTGCTGTTGAGGAGGAGGCGTGTATTGACGGTCCTGCTGCTGAGGCGGCGTTGGCCGTTGCTGAGGAGCGGGGTTGTCGCGCCGCTGTTGCCCTGGGGAAAAGTCAGGACGGTTGCGGTCTGACGGCGGCGGGTTTTGTGGCTGGTTCGGCCGCGGCTGCTGATCGGGCTGTTGGTTCCGGCGATCTGGCTGCGGGAAGTTCGGCCGATTCTGCTGCGGATTGGGTTGCTGATAGGTAGGCGGTATCGGCCTTTCCTGCTGCTGGTTGTTCGGCGGCGGGGTTGGCCGCTGCGGCTGCTGGTAGTTAGGCGGGGCGGGCTGATTGGGCCTGTCCTGCGGCAGGTTGTCGGGACGTCCCTGGCGCTGATCGTTTGGACGGCCGTTGTCGGGGCGGCCATTATCGGGGCGGCCGTTGTCAGGCCTTCCACGGTCAGGTTGATTCACCTGGGGCTGATTCGGCTGCGGCTGGTTGGGCCGATTCTCCTGCTGCTGATTGGTTGGAGGCAGCGGACGTCCCGCCGGCTGAGTGGGCTGCTGGCGGTCGTTTGGATTTACCGTCCGCTGCTGCGGATTGCCATTTACCGGCGTGCCAGGGCGCTGGTCGATGCCACGCTGATATCCGGGCACCTGTCCAGCGGGATTGGCGCGGGGCACTCCGGCAGGAGGCTGATTGGCCTGGTTGGGTTGGTTCGGCTGATTAGGCCGGGTGTCCGGACGCTGATTGGGATTGCCCTGTGCGGCCGGGGACTGGTCTTGGTTCTGCGGACCGCGACCATTGGGAACCTGATGCGCGGGCGCAGCAACTACGGTGCGTCCCGGCAGCGGTCTGGGTGCGGGCGCCTGACGAACTGGAGGCGCGACAGGCACAGCCCGTGGTTTTGCAGCGATCTCCTGCCCGCGCTGGTTGATCAACATCGGACGCTCGACCTTCGCGGGGACATGGGCAACGGGACGAGTGATGATCGGGCGCGAAGGAGCAGCAACCGGTGGCTGAGCCATCGGGCGTATCCGTTGCATTTCCCGTGGGTCGACTCTGACAGCAACGTCGCGAACGCGGCGGCCTGAACCGAAATCATCACGACGAACAGCCGTTACATGTTCTCGATTGATGTAAGTGATATTCGTGACGTTGGTGACGTTCACCACGTTGACATAGGTTCTTTCAACGCGAACGCGAGGAGCTGGGCGGATGTTGGTGATGTTGACCTGGTCGATGTAGCGCGGGCTGCAACGATACCAGGGCCTGTAGGCTTCTCCGGGACCCAGCGGGAACCACGCCGAGAGGCTCAAGCCGCCACCGCCGCCTCCGGCAAAGACGACGAGTGCTGGTGACCAAACCGGACGAACGTTGACTGGTCCGGGGACCCAACCCCAGCGGTTGCGATACTGGACCCAACGGCCGTAGTGGAATGGTGCGTATCCCCAGGGCTCGTCTTCTACCCAGACCCAGCCCCACGGATCGCGATTGATCCAGTGTCCGTTGCGATAAGGCGCCCAATCCGAGGAGACTTCACGCGGGAACCACATCGGGCCATATTCCGTTTCGGCCTGCCAATCGCCGCTCGCGTCTAAATCGGCGGCTCCTGGGACGTCGGGGCTCACGTAGTTGTAAGACGCTACGCTCGCCATTCTCCGATCGCGCTCCTGGCTCCAGGCATCGAGATCATCGGGGCCGGCGGGTTGCAGCCACTGCGGATAGACGGGGTTTGTGCCTGCCACTTCGAGCGACTGGCCGTAATCGAGCTGCTGGCGGTAATTGCCTGCACCCGTGATGTCTGCAAACTGTCCGAGGTTGGTGAATACTGTTGCGCCATCCTGGGGCAGAACATCGACGCGCAGATCACCCTGCTCACCGAATTCGGCATTACCGTTCGGAGTGCTGATATCGACGAGCTGCCGCGGCCAAAGGCCGAAGCTATGCAGGCGGATCGATCCCTGCGCGACACCAAAGTTGATGTTGAACTGAGAATCGTCAACAAGCGTGACGTCGGAGTTGGAGCCGATGCGAACGTAGGTGCGGCCAATTTGAATCTCGGCGCGTCCACCGTTGTCCGTATAGATGCGGTCTCCGGGGCCGACCGGAAGATTGGGGTATGCCTGCCCCCACTGGTCGGATGAGGCAGGTTGAATCGAGACGTTGCCCGAGATGTATGAGACTCGACCTGCCTCTGGAGGCGGATCGTCCGCGTCCTGTGCGTTCAGCGCGGCGGGAAACACACTCAGAGCAACGGCGCCCACCGCGGCTATGAAGATGCGTTTGTAGGAGCTGAGAGCAAACATAATCCATGTTCCTTTCTGTATTGCGCCGGTTCATCGCCGGCGCTTTCTCTAAACAGCTGGCAGCTGTACCTTCCGCTGCCTGAACAACTTACGCGCCCCGAGACGGACCGGAGACGCCCGGGATCCGAACTATGGGAATACTAACCCCGCGTCCGGATAAAAGTAGTACAAAGATGTAGATGCAAGCTGTGACGAAGGGGCGGAACTGCGCACCCGACTTAAGCGTAATGAGCTAGATAAGGGAGCAACGCTATGATGCAGCGATCTGTTTGGATGTTGACGGGATTGGTACTCGCTACCGGGATCGCCGGGTGCCGCATCCACGTCGACAAGGATTCGAATGGGAAAGAAAAGAACGTCCAGGTCGACACACCTTTTGGCGGAGTGCATGTGAACACCGATCAGATCACGGCAGCCGACCTCGGCCTTCCTGTGTATCCCGGCGCGGAGATCGTAAAAGATAAGGAACACGACAAGTCTGCCGACGTGCACATGGGCTTTGGCGAGTGGACGCTGCGGGTACGCGCTGTGAACTACTCAACGATGGATGGACAGGACAAGGTCGTTGAGTTCTACAAGAAAGCGATGGCGCGCTATGGCGATGTCATCACGTGCCAGGGAAACGCGCCGGTCGGAACGCCCACGGCGACTTCAGAAGGATTGACTTGCGCTGACGATGGCGGTCACGGACACGTCCAGATCAACGACAAAGACATCAACGGGCACCATGGACTTCAACTGAAAGCCGGCTCAAAGCGACATCAGCACATTCTTGGCTTCGAAGATAAGGCGGATGGGAAAACGCGCTTCGCCCTGGTGGCGCTCGACCTGCCGGCTGGAATCGATAAGAGCAAAGGCGACTAACAAGCGTCGCGCAAGACTCATTATTCGGGTTTGGGGTCGAATGTCATAGAATTCTGCCACAGGCATTCACCCCATCTCACCCGGAGCACCGAATAAATGCCAAACAAAGTTGCTCACCTCCTTCCGGCGGTGATGTTGTCCGTTGCCGTGTTCTCGCACGCCGCAGATAAGCCAAAATCGACCCCGCCTCCATCAGCAGTTGATCCTTACGCAGAAGTTCAGCCAACAACCGAATCGCTCGATATCGGAATGTACCAGCGCATTCGCGATGAGGGGCTGAACCACTCGCACGTGATGGAGTTTGCGTCGGCGCTGATGGACGGAATCGGCCCGCGCCTGACCGCTTCGCCGAACGCGAAGAAGGCCAATGAGTGGACGCGCGACACGCTGACCAAGATCGGCCTCGAGAATGCGCACCTGGAAGACTGGGGCGAGTTCGGCATGGGCTGGCAGCAGATGAACACATGGGCGCGCATGGTCACGCCCGACACTGCTGTGCTGATTCTGCAGGCCACGCCGTGGTCGCCGGCGACGTCTGGTCCTGTCACCGGTGAGGTTGAGTGGGTTGACATCCACGAGGACAAGGACTTTGACAAGTACAAAGGCAAACTCGCAGGCAAGATTGTGCTGTACGGCGCGATGCGCGAGGTTCCGCCAGTGGAGAAAGGCCTGTTCGAGCGCAATACCGAGAAGGATCTCGAAGAGATCGCGGAATACCAGGTGACTGCCGGCGGCGGTAGATCGCCGGACATGCAGGCTCGCCTTCGCGCATTCATGGAGCGGATGCGCATGGCCGACAAGATTGCGCAGTTCTTCGCAGACGAGAAGGTTGCAGCCGTGATCGAACCGAGCCGGGATGCGAAGAACGGCGGCGGCTCAGGCGGAACGTTGTTTGACGACAACGGCGCAACGCTTGGCCGGACGCCGTACCTCGCCGACAAGAAAGTGAAGATCCCGGTTGCAGTAGCAGCGATTGAAAGCTATGGGCGACTTTACAGGCTGGTCCATGCTCACGTGCCCGTAACGGTAGAGATCAACATCGATACGAAATTTACTGGGGACCACGAACACGCCTACAACACGGTTGCGGAGATTCCGGGAACCGATCCGAAGCTGAAAGAGCAGGTGGTGATGCTCGGCGGCCACCTCGACAGCTGGATTGCAGGTACTGGCGCAACGGATAACGGAGCGGGAACAATCGTCGCGATGGAAGCGGTCCGTATCATCAAAGCGCTGGGCGTAAAACCGCGGCGCACAATCCGCATTGCTCTGTGGACGGGTGAAGAGCAAGGCCTCTTCGGATCGAAGGGATACTGCAAAGAGCACTTCGGCTCGGCAGCACTGTCGACTGCTCCAGAACAGCAGGCTCTTCCCGAATTCATGCGCCGCGCAACGGGTCCGCTGGAAGTGAAGCCGGAGCAGAAGCTGATCTCTGCGTACTTCAATGTCGATAACGGATCTGGAAAAATTCGTGGCATCTACACGCAGGGGAATGCAGCCATCGCTCCGATCTTCGCTCAGTGGATTGCCCCGCTGAAGGATCTCGGCGTGACCACGTTGACTATGCGCAACACGGGCGGCACGGATCACCTGAGCTTTGACGCCGTCGGGATTCCGGGGTTCCAGTTCATCCAGGACGACCTTGACTACGAGAGCCGCACACACCATTCGAACCAGGATGTGGTGGAGCGACTACAAGCCGCAGACCTCAAGCAGATCGCAACCGTTGAGGCGATCTTTGTCTACAACGCTGCCATGCGCGACCAGATGATGCCGCGCAAGCCGCTTCCCGATCCCGCGGGCGAGGAAAAGAAACGGGCGCCTATCGAGGGAATCTTCCCGAACGCAGCACAAGCGGCTCAGCAGAATCAGTAAAGCTGCCTGTACAGCAGAAAGAATTAGTAGAAGAGTTTTCAAGAAACGAAGGCCCGCCAAGATTTTGGCGGGCCTTTCTTTGCTGCTGAATCTGTTGCCTTGTGGTTCAAGGCTGCTCGTCCCGCTAGGCTTGAGCGGGATCGCCGTCCAGAACACCAGCCCGAGGATTCTGCTACACTTACAAGAGCGCATCAAGCGGGAAAACGCACCAGGCCGCGCCCGATGTTGCGCACATCCACAAAGAGTTCGGGGAGTGGCTCAGCCTGGTAGAGCACCTGGTTCGGGACCAGGGGGTCGGAGGTTCAAATCCTCTCTCCCCGACCATTAAAAATCAACAATTTGGAAGTCGCCGGGGCAGTGAGAATTGTCTGCGGCATGCCTGCCGCTCCGCGTGCACCCGTGTGAGATCGTGGTCAGGAACTTAAGTGAATGCTAGACTCAAGTTTGTGAGGGGATCGTTTAGATTCAGGCGGAATCGACTGGCCGTTCTTGGCCTGTTGTTTTGCGCATTGGCGGCGTTGTTTGCTGTCGAGGCCAAACTCGCCTGGTACGGTCCTGACCCCGGCCCTGTTTCCCAGATCAGCTCTTCGAAATTGCAGGCTACTGACGCACCGCGCATCATCGCGGAGGCGATCTCAGTTTCCACGCCGGTGGTGCACGTCGCGCCTATTGTTCTGGTTGTGGCTTTGCTGGCGTTCTGCGCCTTCGCAATGAGCGCAGAAGCAGATTCTACTCGACAGGTTTTCGTAGGGTTCTCTCCTCAGGTCTTTTTCCGGCCGCCTCCTTCCCTCTAATCTCGCCTCGCCGTTTCCCCGGCTGAAGAGTTGCACGAGTTCTGTCTTTTTCCGCAGACCTTCGACGCTTATCGCCAGGCGATTACGCAGCGTGCGTCTACAGAAGCGACCCCGCAAGCAAAGGGATCAGCTAAAAGGCACGCCGCGTTCCGATGTTCCATGCCGAACCTCAAACTGGAGCGAATACTCGAATGCATTCTTACTGTGCACGCCTGGCGACTCACGTCACTGCCGGATGCGCCGCTGCTTTCATTGCCTTGACTTTCACCGGCTGCCGATCACGGGAGATCCGCGAGGATGCCCGCGCCGCATCGCTGCCGACTGCCCGAGTGGCTGCTGCCCAGCGCGGCAACATCGACCACGTGCTGTCTCTTGCTGGACAGTTTCAGCCCTTTCAGATGGTGGACGTCCACCCGAAAGTCTCGGGCTACATGCGGACGATCAACGTCGATATCGGCGACATCGTCAAAGAAGGCCAGACGCTGGCGACCATCGAAGTGCCTGAGTTGAAGGCGCAACTGCAGCAGACCGTGTTTCAAGTGGATCAGAGCAAGCAGGAGATCGCGCGAGCACAGCACGAGATAAGCCGGGCCGAGGCGCAGCATCAGGCACTGCACGGTGAGTTCGAGCGTCTCCAGCAGGCCTCGAAAGGCCACCCGGGGCTGATAGCGCAGCAGGAGCTCGATAACTCACGAGCCGGAGATCTTTCGTCGGAAGCGCAGGTGGATTCGGCGCGAGCGGCATTGGCGGCCGCTCAGCAGCATCTGGGAGCCGCGCAATCGGAGAGCCAGCGCGTTGAAGCTCTACACAACTACACGCATGTCGTCGCGCCGATTTCTGGCGTGGTGGTCTGGCGGTATGCCGATACAGGCGCTCTGATCCAGGGCGGCAGCAATTCGAATACGCAGGACTTGCCGATTGTCCGGCTGTCACAGAGCGCGCTCCTGCGCCTTCGGCTGCCTGTCCCCGAGGCTGACGTTCGCTACGTTCACGCGGGTGATCTGATTACAGTCCGGGTCGATGCTGTGAACCGATCGTTCACCGGCAAAGTGGTGCGCTTCACGCGTGAGATAAGTCCAGAGACTCGCACGATGGAGACGGAAGTAGACGTTCAAAACAAGGATCTCGCCATCTCCGCCGGCATGTATGCCAACGCCATGTTGCGGCTGGCAAGCGCACAGAGTGTGGTCACGATTCCGGTTGAGGCAGTCGTGATCAGAGGCGGCGATCACGTGGTCTATGTTCTGGACGAGAGCAATGTGGTTCACGTTCGTCATGTCGACGTGGGTATGGAAGGCAACAAGCTGGCCGAGGTGAGGAGCGGTCTGAATCCCGGCGAACGAGTCATTGTTGGCGGCCAGGATCACTACCGCGAGGGTCAGACTGTGGCGCCGGTTGTGGCGCCGGAGCCCGCCTCCGAGACTCAACAGGAGACTGGCGGCACCATCGATCTGAACGCAGATTCACAGACTGACAACGCTCCCGAGATTCAGGCTCCAAATGAACACAGTGCATCTGGTGATGGTCGAAAGCCCAGCAGGAATCGCGCGGACGGAGGTGCACGATAATGCCGAAGTTTGCGTTGAACTATCCATTCTTCATCCTGATGCTCTGTCTCGTGGTGGCACTGGTGGGTACGTTCACCGTGGCAAATATGCCGGTCGACTTGTTTCCCCAGATCGATATGCCGGTGGTTGTAGTTGCGACGTTCTACAACGGTATGCCTCCACAGCAAATTGAATCGGACATTACCAATACATTTGAGAGGTTTTTCACTCTCGCGGCGAATGTGGACCACAGCGAATCTCGCTCGCTCACCGGGGTAAGCCTGATCAAGATTTACTTCAAGGCCGGCACGGACCCGAATGTCGCGGTTAGCAATATCGCAAATCTCGCCATGGCGGATCTGCGCAGGCTGCCTCCGGGGACGCTGCCTCCTGTCGTTCTGGGAATGGACGCCTCTTCGCAGCCGGTTTGCCTGGTGACATTGAAAGGCCAGGGATTGAATGAGACCAGCCTGAAGGACCTCGCTCAGTTCCAGGTGCGTAACCAGATTTCAAGCGTGCAGGGTGCGTCGGTTCCGCAGCCGTATGGCGGCACGTACCGGCAGATTCAGATCTACGTTGATCCTTTGAAGCTCGAAGCGCACAATCTGTCGCTGAATGACGTGGTGCAGTCGGTGAACAGCTCCAACCTCATTCTGCCTGCGGGCGACGTGCGCATCGGCTCGCGCGACTTCAACATCTATGCGAATTCGCAATTCCCAGACGCGCAATCGATGAACTCCATGCCGCTGAAGACGGTTGGGAATTCGTCGGTTCTCGTGGGTGATGTTGGAAAGGCAGTCGATTCGGGAGCTGTGCAGTACAACATTGTGCGCATCGACGGGCAGCGATCGGTTTACGTACCCATCTTCAAGCAGGGCGGCAATTCAAACACGATCACTATCGTCAACGGCATCAAGGCAGCCGTTAAGAAGCTGGTCGACATTCCAGAGTCGCTGAAGACGGACGTGGTGTTCGATCAGTCCATTTTCGTGAAGCTGGCTATCAGCAACGTGGTGCGTGAAGCTGGCATAGGACTGGTGCTCACCGGGATGATGATCCTCATCTTCCTCGGTAGCCCGCGCGCGACGGTGGCCGTGCTGCTGGCTGTTCCACTGTCGATGATCGTTTGCCTCACGGTGAGCAACTACATGGGGGGATCGATCAACACCATGATCCTTGGCGGACTGGCTCTGGTGTTCTCGCGGCTGATCGACAACGGCGTGATCGTGCTGGAAAACATCTTTCGCCACATGGAGGAGGGCGAACGAGCCTATGTCGCTGCGGAAAAAGGCGGCCAGGAAGTTTCAATGGCTGTGCTCGCAGCTACATTTACGACGTCGATCGTGTTCTTTCCAGTCACGTTCTTTCATGGAGTCAGCAAGTACATCTTCACGCCGCTGGCGCTGGGCGTTGTGCTCTCAATCTTTGCGTCCTACTTCTTTGCGATGACGGTGGTGCCGCTCTACTGCGCCAAGTTCATCAACGTGCATGATGAAGAAGGCGACCACAAGAACAAGAAGACGGGCTTGTTTGCGCGATTCGATCGCTGGTTCAACGCAAAGTTTCAGGGACTGCTCAATTGGTACGAGGCGCGTGCCTATCGCGCGATGAAAAAGCCGGGATTGACTGCAGGGATCATTCTTGGATCCGTCGTTCTTATCCTCCTGGTCAGCTTCCCTTTCCTGGGCCGCGCCTACTTTCCGCGTACCGACCCGGGCCAATTCATCATCAATCTTCGAATGCCCTCTGGAACGCGGCTGGAAGTTAGCAATGACTACGTGCGGAAGGTTGAGCAGATTATTCGCGAGACGGTTCCAGACGCGGACCGGGACATGATCGTCTCAAATATCGGTGTTTATCCCGATCTGTCGGCGATCTACACCAGCAACGCGAGCATGGACACCGCATTTGTGCAAACCAGCCTCAAGCAGGAGCACGCGATCGGCAGTTACGAATACATGCGGCGTGTGCAACGCAAGGTGGCCGAACAGTTGCCGGAGTTGTCTGCTTACTATCAGGCTGGCGGTTTGGTAGACGCAGTGATCAATCAGGGCTTGCCGGCCCCGATCGATATACAGATCAAGTCGCAGAACATGGACAAGTCGTACGAGCTTGCGAACGAGCTTGCCGCAAAGATTCAAGCGATGCCGAACGTGCGCAATGTCTACATCCCACAGAGCCTTGACTATCCGGGGCTGGAACTCAACATCGATCGCCAGCGGGCGAGCCTCGTCGGACTTTCAACGAGAGACGTTGTGGACGACGTGATTACCGCGCTCACTTCGAGCGGCATGGTTGCTCCCAGCTACTGGATCGATCCCCACAGCGGAAACAACTATCTCGTGACGGTGCAATACGCCAATCAGTTCATCAATCATATGACGATGCAGGATCTGGAGAGCATTCCACTGCATGGCAAGAGGCCGCCCGGTTTTTCGCCGCTAGAGCCAGCTCACCAGGCTGGCCTCAGGACTGCATCGCTGGAAGGCGGCGGCGGAGTGGTCACGCTCGGATCAGTCGCGCAAATACGCAGGATCAACACGCCGACCGAGGTCGATCATAATCAGATTCGCCGCGTGATCGATGTGTACGTCTCGCCGAAATCAGAGGCGCTGCAAAGCATCGGGCGGCAGATCAATGATCTGCTCGCGCACACGCAGCATGAGAAGAACACGGTGATCGCGGTGCGCGGTGCGGTGATCAGCATGAACGAATCATTCACCGACTTCGGGCTCGGACTCATCATCGCCATCGTGCTTGTCTATTTGATCCTGATGGCGCAATTCACGTCGTTCGTCGATCCGTTCATTATTCTCATGGCTATTCCGCCCGGGCTCGTCGGTGTAGTGCTGCTGCTCATCCTCACGGGTAGCACGCTGAACATCATGTCTCTGATGGGCGTGATCATGATGACCGGTATCGTGGTGTCGAATTCGATCCTGATTGTTGAGTTCTCGAATGTGCTGCGTAAGCAGGGGCTGTCAGTACTCGAGGCTACGGTTCAATCCTGCAAGGTTCGGCTGCGGCCAATCCTGATGACTTCGCTGGCAACGTTGCTGGGGATGATTCCGATGGCGCTCGGGCTTGAGGCAGGCAGCGAGCAATACGCGCCGCTTGCACGCGCAATCATCGGCGGACTGGCGCTTTCGGTTGTCGTGACGATGTTCCTCGTACCGGCTGTCTACCTGGCAGTCCACAGCAGGGGACACAATCGCGATCAGGAGCTGGAAGGAGGGTTGGCATGATCGTTTCGATCCTTCTAATCGGTTGCGCGGTAGTGGGTTCAGGAGTGCCGGGGCAGCAGAAATCAAGCGCTCTGCCTGACGCGCCTCTGGCGATCCATTTATTAGCCCAGAATAATCCGGATGCGGGCGCGCAGTCCCTTAGCAGGGCCGAGGAGAACAAGGTCGCAGCGCCTGCGAGTGGACCGAAACTCACTCTGGCTGAGGCAGAAAAGATTGCGGTTGCAAACAATCCGGGCATCAGCATCGCACACCTGCTTCAGCTCGCATCCGCGCAAGTGGTGCGCGAGACCCGCGCCGGCGAGTTGCCCAACGCCGAAGCAAATCTCACTGCTGTGGGCGCGCATGAGAATAGCCGTTTGACCGCGGGGACGCTGAATAATCCGATTGTCTACAATCGTGCGGCGGCAGGACTGACGGTGCGGCAACTGATCACCGACTTCGGCCGGACTCGCGATCTCGTCAAAAACTCCAAATTGCAGGCGCAAGCCGAAGTCGAAAGAGAGCGCGCGACGACCGACGAAATTACTCTGGCAGTTGATCAGGCGTTTTTCCAGGCGCTCACTGCGCAGCAGGTTCTGAAGGTCGCTCAACAGACTGTGCGAACCCGGCAGGCCACCGGGCAGCAGATCGGCGCTTTGACTCAACAGAAACTCCGTTCAACGCTCGACCTGAGCCTTGCGGACGTGCAGATCTCACAAGCGCAACTGCTGGTGCTCGACGCGCAAAATTCGGCGGAGGGAGCGATGGCGCAGCTTAACGCGCTGCTTGGCTCGACGTCGTTTACACACTACGAACTGGTCGATGAAACTCCGGAGAGCCCGCAGCAGGCCCCTGCAAACGCTGAGGACCTCGTGCAAATCGCATTCAAGTCTCGTCCGGATCTGGCTGCTCTCAACAGCCAGGCGCTCGGAGCAAAACAATTTGCTTCAGCGGAGCGCGATCTGAACCGACCTGTTGTTTCGGCTCTGGCGTCAGCAGGCGGAACGCCTGTACGTGCCGACGAGATTCAATCCTCGTGGTACGGTGCGGCAGGAGCGAATATTTCAATTCCGGTGTTCAACGGTTTCGAATACTCAGCTCGAGCAAAAGAGGCATCACTGCGAGCAAAGGCAGCGAGCGAACGAGTACGCGATCTTCAAGACAGGATTGCTCGCGATGTGCGGCAAGCAGTTCTCAACGCGCAGACGGCGTTTCAGCGGATCTCCGTTTCGAAGCAGCTGTTCGATCAGGCGAACACAGCAATGGAACTCGCGCAGGCTCGTTACCAGGTTGGGTTGAGCGGGATTGCTGACTTGACGCAGGCGCAGCTTGCTCAGACTCAGGCGGAAATTGGATATGCCAATGCACGGTATAGCTATCAGGCGGCGCTGGCGAGCCTGCGATTCGAAACGGGGCAATAGACTCGGTTAATGATCAGCTGACCGAAGTGATTGATCCTGCCGTATGCATCTCCGGGGCCGTCGCTGTATCTGGCCCACGGAGAATGCGCTCGATCTTGATGCGATTGACGCGCTGCACAAGAATGCATGGGAGGTTTGCGGCGATTCCGTAGACGGTCATCACGACACAGGCCCATAAAGGATTCCAGAGATAGAACAAGGGAGTGCAAAGGAGCATGTACCAGTGCGCGACTTCGGCGCGCCGGGTTTCGATTGCGAACGTGATCAGGTCCGCACATCGGCGGCTCTGAAGCTTCTTCGATCTGCCTCCAAGCCAGGACGCGCCATCCGGCAGAAGGCCTTTCCATCTCTGGATCAGGAAAAACTGACGGTAGATACGCCCACTTTGCTCGAAGCGCCGTGTCCGGGTGAGCCACGAGTCTACAGCGAAGACCTCATCGGGGATCAGCAGAAAGAGACGTCCGAGTGCGAGTTGAATTATCGGCCAGCCGAAGACGTTGAGAGCGATGACGAGGAGTTTCATACGCGGCGTCCTCGCCATGAGACTTGCCGGTGCAATGCTCGGCTCAGGAGCGAGCTGCCGAACAGACCAAAGAAGAAGACGAGCGGAATCGGGTACAGCAGCGCGCTGATAAAGCTATAGGTACCGACCTGGCGGGCAAACGAGAAGACCTGCGCAGCAGCTGCGAGATAGAGAATGGCCGCAAGAGCACGCAATGGCCAGGGCGCGAAGCACAGCAGTAGAAACACCGTGCAGAGCGCCGAGAGCCACACGATGGAACACGAGAGTACAACGCCGTCGCTGGATGCCGCTCCATCAGCGAATGCTTTCTTCCAGCTTTCACACAGTTGCGCCAGGCCCTCCGGGAACATCCGAAGGTGGATTGTTTCGCGTCCACCCAGGCAGACACACCGACCACCGACAGCCTCAATTCGCTCGGCCATGGCGAAGTTTTCAAGTATGTGGCTACGAACGGCGCTGTGTCCTCCGCAAGCGTTGTAGAGCTCTCGCGAGATCAGCAGGTTCTGCCCAAAGAGCCTTGGACTTCCGATCGCTCCAAATCCTCCGGCTCCGAAGGCCATCAGCAAGTTGAAGAAAAGCGAGAGCTGCTCATAGGGTGCCTTCATGACGTGATAAGGCAGGAAGGAAAGCGCCATTTGCCGATCAGCAACTTCGTCCCATGCGGAGAGATAGCGATGCAGCCCTTCCGGTGCGAGCCACGTATCGGCGTCGAGGAACAAGAGCATCTCGCCCTGAGCAATTTCCGCGCCCTGTGCACAGGCCCACGTCTTGCCAGTCCAGCCGGCGGGAAGAGTGGAACCCTGCAGAACTGTTGCGCCTGCGCGCCGGGCAACTTCGGCTGTTGCGTCGGTTGAGTTGTCGTCGACGACGATAATTTCTGTCTCCATTGACTGCTCAGGTTGAATGGACGCGAGGAGGCGGGGAAGAATTTTCTCTTCATTGCGGGCTGGGATGATCACTGAGACGCGATGGCGGAGGGAAATTTCGCCGTCTGGTGCAACGGGGACGGAGCGTAGCAGGAGCGTCCCGGCTGCAAGTCCGAGAACGCACAGCACAAGTACGGCTAGGAACACGGTCTGCCTTCCTCGCGCAGAATCATACGGGCAACATGCTGACCGCTGAGGGAGACCATGGGCATGCCGCCACCAGGATTCACGCTGCCGCCGACAAAGAAGAGGTTTGTACAGGTGCTGCTGCGCTTGGGAGCTTTGAAGGCGAAGTTCTTGCGTCGGTCGCATACAACACCGTAGATCGAACCACGATTGGAGTTATAACGCTTTTGAATATCGAACGGAGTCCAGAAGTCTTCGACGATTATGTGCTTGCGCAGGTCTGTTAGTCCCATGCGCTCCAACTTAGTGAAGCAAAGTTCTTTTAGAGCTACGCAGTCCTCGTAAGTGTATGGATTCTTGTCGTTGATGTACGGAATGTGGGGAAGGATCTTGATGTTCTCGCAGCCGGGAGGTGCCTGCGATGGATCGGTGCGAGTCGGTGCGACGAGGTAGATCGTGGGATCATCGGGAAGCTTCTTGTCGTGAAAGACGCGATCGAAGTGCTGGTCCTGATGTTGCGAGTAGAAGAAATTGTGATGAGCCAGTTGAGGGTAGACGCGATCGAGGCCCAGATGAACGACAATGCCGGAGCATGCGGGCTCGAAGCGTTGGAGCTTCTTCAACTCGCGGGAAGTTTGCTGAAGGAGCTGCTCTGCGGCCGGAATAACTTCCATGTTGGAGATCACGTAGTCAGCATTGAGTGTGCGCTGCTGGCCTGCACGATCGCGAAGCGTAACGCCGGTGGCTCGCTTCCCGGTGCGTTCGATGCGAGTGACCTCTGTGCCGAGGCATACATGAACGCCGAGCTCCGCGAGACGGCGCTCAAAGGCCTTTGCTAGCTCGTACATTCCGCCGCTGATGTACCAGAGGCCGAACTCAAGCTGAATATTCGGCATCAGGTTCATGAAGGCAGGGGAATCGTTTGCCGACGAGCCTACATACTTGATGAAGTAGGCCAGGATGTCGCGCAGATAGGGATCGCGAACACGCTTGTGGATAGCTCCCGACATGGAGCTGGCCCAATCCATATCGCGGCCGCCGCGCATTCCGTAGAAACGAATCAGCTGCCAGAAGCCATCCAGGCCTTCGCGAAGATATCCGCGCTCGACGACGTGATACTGTGCGCGTGCGTAGTCCAGGAAGCGGGAGTAATCATCGAACGCCGAAGCGCCATCTTCGAGTTTGGCTAGTTCAGCGCGCATGTCTTCCCTTCGCTCCCAGAGATCGATAATAGTGCCGTCTTCGAAGAAATTTCTCCATTGAGGATCGACACGGCGAAGCGAGACGAAGTCTTCCAGGCTGCGACCGTCGCCCTCAAACAACGGGCGGAATACCTGCGGAAGAGTGAAGATCGATGGACCCAGGTCGAATCGAAATCCCTGCGTCTCGAGCAAATTGAGCTTGCCGCCGAGTCGATCGTTCTTCTCGAGCACGGTCACCTTGAAGCCTTCTTTCGCAAGCATGATCGCCGCAGACATGCCGCCGATCCCAGCACCGATGACTACTGCAGATGGGGACTTCATCACGGCCGCACCAGTTGGATCGGCAGAGACGAAGGAGATGTAGACATATTGAAAGTGCAATCTTCGAAGTGCGGAGGGCCCATTCGGCGCCGAGGATTGTTTGAAGCGCCGACCGGCTCTTTCGGAATTCCAAGCAGGCCGGAGTCGAGTTTGCCGTTATCGTTTTCGTCGAGGTAGACGCTGGCTGCGTAGCGCCCGGGCGGAAGGTCGCCTACGTCAATGGTCTTGACTGAATCTTGGCCGACGGGATCGGAAAACCCGTGCATCACTGCCTTTGCTTTGTCTTGCGGGAAGCCCCGAGGGGAGTTGAAGAGAAGGTAAGCCACTCGGCCATGGGCGCCGGCAGGGAGCTTGACCTGCAGGATCAGATGCGCGGCCTGGGCCTGCACTGCAGACGAGCCGAGCAGACCGGCAAAGGTAATGATGCGCATTGCGCGCCGCAGAGCTGAGAGCAGTCCGCGAGGACGGTGCAGCAGTTCGATCAGTGAATTCAAACCGTCGTATTTCTTCCGCGTAAGTGGGAACCAATTTATCTCGTGCTTCTTCGATGAGCGATTCTCCATGACTGTTTTGATCCTGCTGAAGGCACGCAACCCATGGGCACCGTGATAGCGGCCATAACCGCTCGATGCGTTTCCGCCGAATGCAGCATGGGGGTTTGCAATGTTGCGAATTACGTCATTGATGGCGCAGACTCCTGCGTTGAGCGATTGAGCGACGTGGCGACCGCGATCTAAATCACGGGTCCATACACTTGATCCGAGAGCGTATGGGCTGGCGTTTGCCAGCTCAATTCCCTCCTGCTCTGATGCGAACGTTTGAATACAGAGCACCGGACCGAAGACCTCTTCTTGAAGGAGCCGCGCGTGAGACGGAACGTTGCTGAGAATGATGGGCATCCCTTTTGCCGGCGAGCCAGCGGTTTCCAGTCGCGCTCCGCAACTTAGTGCGTCCTGCACCTGTGCGTTGAGCGAACTGCGTGCAGAATCGGACGTTAGCATGCCAAGATCACCGTCGTGACCTGCGCCGACACGCAATTCAGCGGTGCGATGAACCAACGCCTCGACAAACTTCTCGAAAAGCGGCTGTTCGAGGATGAGCCGCTTGACCCCGACACAGACCTGGCCCGCATTACAGAAGGCGCCGTACAAAATGCCCTCTATCGTGCGTTCAAGGTCGCAGTCCGCGAAAACGAGAGCCGCATCGCTTCCACCAAGTTCCAACAAAGTAGGGATTCCGAGAGCTGCGGCTCGGGCGGCAACAGCTCTTCCATTGGCGCTGCTCCCGGTGAAGAAGACAAAATCAGGACGGGCGTCGACGAGTTGGCCCGCCTCCTCAGGATCTGCGCAGACAACTTGAAGCAAATCTGCCGGCAACGCTGCTTTGTTCGCAGCTTCTTGAATCAGCCGGGCGACACTAGGAGTTTTTTCTGACACTTTCAAGATGACGGCATTGCCTGCGTAGAGCGCCGTAACCGCAGGCACCAGGCAAAGTTGGAGCGGGTAATTTGCGGGACCAAAAATGAGCGCGGTGCCGTGGGGCTCGAAGTGCTCTGAGAATCGGCAACGCGGGAAAAACAGTGGGCCGCTAGGAATACGGCGAGAAGCCAGCATTCGTTGGGCGTGGCGCTCGTAGTAACGCATTATTTCGAGCGTTACCAGCACGTCGCCGCCAAGAGCATCAAGAGCAGGCTTGCCCGTGTCGGAAACGATGACATCGACAAGCTGTTCGCGATCGGCTGCGATCTGCTTGCGCAGCCGGGCAAGAGCATGCGTGCGTTCGCGCATGCTGATTGACGTCCATGCGATCTGCGCTGTGCGGGCCCGCGCGATCCGCTCGCCAGCAGAGATTGGGCTCATGCCGGTTCCAGGCTCAACGCTTCAAACGGCTTCGGCGAAGCGTATGGAATACGATACTGCGAGCAAATCAGGTTTGAAGAGATGCGGGCCGACTCGAAGATCGTAGGAAGACCACTGCCAGGGTGCGTCCCGCCGCCTACGAGGTAGCAGTGCTCGAACTCCTCGAACTTGTTGTGAGGACGCATAAAGAGCATCTGGCTCCAGTTGTGGCCCATGTTGAATGTCGCCCCTTGATAGACGGAGAACTTTTTGTCCCAATCCTCGGGCGTGACGATCATCTCTTCGCGAATGTGCTCTTCGATATCTGTGTAATAAGTGCGCTCCGCAAGAGTCCGCAGGATACGCTCGCGATAGCGCGGAGCTTCTTTCGACCAGTCGATGTTGCTGAAGTTGTTGGGGACTGGCACAAGGACGTACAGCGCAGAGTGGCCTCCAGGGGCGGTGCTGGGATCGTTGACCACAGAGTTACGCACGTAGATCGAAATGTCCTCTGAGGTCCTCTTGCGCCGCGAGATGTCTTCGAGATTTCCTTTGTAGTCTTTGGCGAAGACGATCGTGTGATGGTCGGCATCGGGATAGGAGCGATCCAGGCCGAGGTACATCATGAAAGTCGAGCATGACCAATTCTTCTTGCGGACTGCTTCTGGTTTGTATCTTTGCAACTGATCGGGATCAAAGAGGGTCGAGACTGCGTGACCGAAGTCGGCATTCACCACCACGTCGTCGCAATCGACTCGATCGCCGCTGGCAAGCTCGACGCCCACACAGCGACGGCCGGATGTGAGTACTCTTCGCACTGGTTGCGACGTGTGAATTTTGGCGCCACACTCGGTGGCTGCCTGGGCCATGGCGTGACTTATCCGGCAAAGCCCGCCCTGAACGTGATAGACACCATGAGCGTGCTCAGTGTACGGAATCATGGTGAACAGGCCGGGGCAATCCCAAGGCGACATGCCGAGGTATTTCGATTGAAAGGTGAATGCCAGCCGTAGTTCTTCGGAACGGAAATAAGACGAGAGCACACCGTGAAGCGAACGTCCGGGCGCGATGTGGGGCAGTGCCGCAAGGAGCGTGGGGCTGAAAAGGCTTAAGGGACTTCCATATGGCTTTTGCAAACAGGGGTAGAGCTTGCGGAACCTGACGCTCTCACGCTGCAGAAAGCGGCTAAGGGCATCGCCCTCGCCAGGAAATACGCGCTCGATCTCGCTGCGCATTCTCTCAGGATCGGAGTAGACGTGCATCGACCGGTTCGCGAACTGAAGCTTGTACATTGGGTCGAGTGCTTTGCACTCGATGTAGTCGCTGAGCTTGCGGCCAGCCTCCCCGAATAGCTCATCGAGGAGGAACTTCATCATCAAGAATGTTGGGCCGAGGTCGAATCGATATGGCCCGAGCTTCACCTCTGCATTGCGACCGCCGATAGAGGGCTGCTTCTCGAACACTTCGACATCAAAGCCACGATGCGCGAGCAGCATCGCTGCAGCGAGTCCGCCCGGGCCAGCGCCAATTACAACTGTCTTCTTCCTTCGAATTGTCACCACTCTTTGGTTCTAAGTGGGACGACGAGGTTGCTTCCAGTTGCCGTTTGGTTCGATGAACAACCGGGACTGGCCTTTTCTGTGAACTGAAAAGAGAGTGGTGAATCTTCCTATTGCGAGCCGACCACCACGACTTTGGAGCGTGAGTTGTATCCCACTTGCCTTCGGGTTGAGGACGACTACGGAAGCACGTAGCGCAGATTGGCATATCCAGAAAACGCATGAGCATCTTTGGGAGTTCCGGGGCTCAGGTACCAGGGCGCGCGGGTGATGTAGGAGCTTTGCGTAATTGCCTGCACCGATCCGTATCCCGGCCGGGTCCACAAAACCGTTCGTGTTGCCAGCGTTGCCTCCTGAATGGCGCGGTTACTGGAGTTGGCGCTCCCCTCAAATCCATAGCCAATGAGAGTGCCCGTGCTCGGGTCGAGTGAAAAGGAACGTCCGAAGTAGGCTCCGCTATAGGTAAGAGCGATGACGTTGCTCTTGGTGGCGCGCCATTCGAGGCCTGCGATAGTAGAACCCGAATGGACCATCCGCACTGAGAATGGAGAACTGATTGAGCCCGGTTGTGCAACCACGAAGGCGGGTCCGAGGCCGCCAATATATCTGCCGCCGCCGTCGCTCCAGAACCCAGTGACGATCAGGTTGAGATTTTTTGCGACTTCGACGTTCGCTGCTGCGGCAATTCCTCCGCCTTCGCGAATATCTTTTGTCGCCACCGACTTGGTGACCGAAGCTGGAGTGAGAGCTCCGACTGCCGTGAGCAATCCGGCTGTCTCCAGATGTAAGGCACGGCCACCCCACGGGGCATCGAGCGAAAACTTCGCAACGATGTCAGGATGGACGTTGGGCGTTGCTGTGCCTCCACCACCTCCGGAGCTTGATCCGAGATCGGCTTGCGAGGTGGCGAAGAGAGATGGGAAAGTCACTGCTCCGCCGCTGAACTGCTGTGGGTTTTCTGCGGAAACTCCAAGAGCAAGGTTGTTCGTGAAGTGATAGACGGCGCGAATCTGAGTCTGGCGCGCATACGTGAGACCGACTTGATAATTCGAATCCAGATGCAATGTGTTGTAGATTTCCGAAAGAAACGGAGAAACGCCTACGCGGTTTGGCGTAAGCATCGACCAGCTCTGGCCGGCGAGCAGTTCCCAACGGCCGCTCTTCAGATCAGTGAAGTACACGCGAAGGCGCAACGAGTCAGAGTTGGTGCTGACATAGCCATTCGGAGGAAGGTAGCCGTTGAAGTCGGCCTCTGCGTATCCAAATACTTTCATCCTTCCGAAGGTCTCGTCTGCGCGCAGGCTCAATCGCGAGCCTTGAGCGGTGAATCGCGTCTCACTCAATCCGCCCAGGACCGTATTGCTGTAAGGGATTGTTGCAAACGAGGTGCCTAGGCCACTGCCAACATCTGTAGAGCGATAGTAGGAGGTGAAGTCTACCCAGCCCCCGGGAGTCAGGCGGGCTTTTCCGAAGCGAATGGAAAGAGGTGTGTCTCCAGTTTCAGTTCCCTTCCCGGATTGGCCGGGATCCGGAGAGACAGTTGGCGGCGCTTCGGTCTCATGGCGAGGCCTGGTGAAGCTCATCGATGCCGTGCGAAGAAGAGCAGCATCGTAGCCTGCGCCCTTCTCAAGGTCAGCGGCGGGCGCACCAGTCCGTAGCTGCGGAGCGGCCGAGCGGCGAAGCTCATCGATTTCTGCCTGCTGGCGTTCAAGCTGACGCTGCTGGTTTTGGAGGAGCTCGGATTGCTGGCGGAGCAGCGCTTTCACTTCCTCGATGGCCGAGGAATCTTCGCGCAGTGGTCCTGCAGTTGTGCCCGCGACGTCGTCCTGCAAGCTGCACGACTTGCTGTTAGCTTGTGAGAGCAGTTCCGACTGCGCGGCCATGAACAGAATAGCCAGAAGCACAGTTATCTTCCGCACCATGAGACAACCTTCCAGTGTTCGGAATTTGTTATGACACAGGATATTCAAGAGACCGAACCAGGGAGAAATACTGATTGTTCCGGCAATTGAACGCTGAGAAAAGCAGGGCCGCGGCTGAGTCGCCGCGGCCCTCGATGCAGGTGAGCAATTTGCAGCTATTCGCCGGTTGCGAGCCACCGAGCACATTCGGGACCGAGTTCGGCGAGCGCCTTAGCCTCGTATTCGGCGGACTCGGCTGGCGTCAGAGTCTCCTTCCAGCGGCCGTTTGTGCCCTTGTTAATGAAGGTCTTCACGCCGCCCTTCCAGACGATTCCGCCGAGAGGAACGATCTTCTCGCCGTTGTTCTTCATCCAGTCGAAGGTACAGTGCTCAACGATCAGGTCCCACTTGCTCTCGTCGATCGGGATGTCGAGAAATGCAGCGATACGGCGCATTTCGCCTGGCATGTCGCGCTTCAATTTGTCGAAGTGAACGAGCATGAGATTGGGAAGGTCGCGAATGGCCCACCAGCTGCGGACGTTTTCCCAGAACGACCAGTAGGGAAATCCGTCTTTCGCCAGCCAGGTGTGCCAATACTCGCGAATGTCATCCGTTGGCGGTTCGAGCGGCGGCCCGACAAGACCGGGGGTCTTGTTCAATGCGTCGTACATTGCCTCATTGCCATTGAGATGGTGGTTGTAGAGACTCCACAATACATCGCGACCGTCGCGTCCGATGTATATGTACTTGGCCTTGGGCGAGTAGACCAGCGCTTCGACAGGAAGATGGGTCTTGATGAAGCGTCGGTGTGTCTGTGCCTCGACGGCGGCAATCTTGATTTCCTTTGGGGGAACGCGGAAGTCGATCCATGGAGACATCGCCTGGGTGTCGATGTCGGTTTCGCCGTTGAACAGCATCTGCGAAATGATCTGCTGCATCCAGGTAGTTCCGGACTTTGCGTAGGTCGAGATGATGATGTCATCGTCTCTGAACTTGAAGCCGTTCCAGAACGTTGAGTCGATGTGTTGGTTGTGCATCTCCTTTGTTTTTTCGGGCCACGTCACCGCCATGCTCATGTTGCACCTCCCCTTTTCTTGCACTTGCTCGTGCTTTCGTCCTGCGTCTGTTTCCTATGTGTGCAAATCAACTAAACGTTGAAACTGATTTTGCTGTTGTGGGAGAACCTGGAAGATCGGCGACTGCAGGGGGAATGATTTCCAGCTTCTCGAGACTCTGAATAATTCTCGCCACGCTTGATTCAATCGATTCTTTGGACGAATCGATGGTCAACTCTGGCGCCGTGGGGGATTCGTAGGGATCGGAGATTCCGGTGAACTGCTTAATTTCTCCAGCAAGAGCCTTTTTGTACAAGCCCTTTACATCGCGCTTGATGAGGACCTCGACTGGACAATTCATGTGGATCTCGATGAAATTCGGGATTCGCTTTCTCAGCTCATCGCGAGAGGCGCGGTATGGAGAGATGGCGGCGGCGATAGCGATGACACCGTTACGAGATAGCAGTTCGCAAACGAAGCCGATTCGCCGGATGTTTTCTTCGCGATCTTCTTTGGAGAAACCGAGTCCCTGACAGAGTAGCGTTCGCGTAATGTCTCCGTCGAGAACTTCGACCCTGGCGCCAAGGGCACGCAGGCGTGTGGCGACAAGCTGCGAGAGCGTACTCTTGCCGCTACCAGAGAGGCCCGTGAACCACAAGGTACAACCAGAGCTCATATGTCTCGCTCCTCCAAAATACTTCAGCCTCAACGAGGCGATGGGACAATTTGGCGTTCGGCCAGGATCTCGGAGATTCTGGCGATCGCTTCATCAGGACTGCTGAAGACCGATGCATCGAGATCGATAAATCCTGCGGGATCGATAATTGCCTTTGCCCGGTCGCGCTCGACATCGTACAGGAAGTCGGCTGCGCAGATAGTGAGAAGGCCTGCCGCGGTGAGGTTCTGGGCAAGTTCGAGCATCACGCTCCCATCGGCCTGCGCTGCGATTACATGCGTAAGGTAGCCGCGATTGAAAAGCTCACTTTCGATTTCGAATGCGAGTTGTACGCCTCCATTGAGCCAGACGAGGACCGGCGCGTGACCGACGCGCTGCTGACGTTCTGAGTTGGAGATGTGTCTGGTCTCGACTGTCTGCACTTCTTGAATCGATGAATCCGCCATCTTCGGATCGCGGCCAGTGACCATTCCCGCTGCAACGGTGAGGTTCGAGATCGGATCAACGAGAACGAAGCTGCCTGTGGCACGATTGCGGCGATACTGATCGACAAACAGCGGAGAATGCAGATCGATGACGACAGTGCCGATCTCGTTGAGCTTCAATTCCGACGCGGGATGGCGCTGGAAGCTGTTCACATCGACGCGATAGCGTACATATCGGACTTGAGCCTTCACCCACTGCGTCGTGTGTTTGACGAGATACTGGCGGCGAAGATCGAGCGGCTGATGATCCATCCAGACAAGGCGGGCGTCGATGCAGCGCGTGACATGAGGCGGATGCGACGGCGGCACCAGCATGTTGCCGCGGCTCACGTCGACTTCGTCTTCGAGACAGACCGTGACGGACATTGGAGGAAACGCGCGGGGAAGGTCCCCGTCATACGTGACGATGGACTTCACGCGAGATGTGCGTCCGGATGGCAGCACCATGACCTGGTCGCCGGGCTTGAGAACGCCGGAGGCGATCTGGCCGGAGAAGCCACGGAAGTCTTGCGTGGGGCGCGAGACAAGCTGGACAGGAAAGCGCATCTCGGAGAGGTTCCTGTCGCTTCCAATATGCACGGTCTCCAGGTGATGCAGCAGGCTCGGCCCGTCGAACCACGGCATGTTCTCGCTCTTGGTGACGATGTTGTCACCGAGCAGCGCGCTGACAGGGATGAAGTAGAGATCGGACAGCTGCAGCGGCGCGGCAAAGCTGTTGAAGTCGGCACAGATTCTGTCGAAGACTTCTTCGCTGTATCCAACCAGGTCCATCTTGTTGACTGCGACGACTAGATGGTGAATGCCGACTAGAGAAGCGATGAACGCGTGTCGACGGGATTGAGGCAGAACTCCGTTGCGCGCATCGATCAGAACGATGGCGAGGTTCGCGGTAGAGGTGCCGGTGGCCATGTTGCGGGTGTACTGCTCGTGGCCGGGAGTATCGGCAATGATGAACTTGCGCTTGGGCGTCGAGAAGTAGCGGTACGCCACGTCGATGGTGATTCCCTGCTCGCGCTCGGCACGGAGCCCATCGGTAAGCAGAGCGAAGTCCATGGCGCCAGCTGACTGATTGACGGTGGCCTTCTTGATCGCGCTGAGCTGGTCTTCGTAGACTCCTTTGGAGTCGTAGAGAAGGCGGCCGATCAGCGTCGATTTGCCATCATCCACGCTGCCACAGGTGATGAAGCGGAGCAGATCATTCTCCTCTTCCCGCCGCAGGAACGCGTCGATTCCGGCCAGATCTTTGCTGCTTACAGGCACGTCAGAAATATCCTTCCCTCTTCTTGATTTCCATCGATCCTTCGGTATCGAAATCGATGATGCGGTTCTCACGTTCAGAGCGGCGGAAGAGCATCATCTCTTCAATGATCTTGGGCAGCGTGTCAGCCTCAGACCTGATGGCGCCTGTGCATGGGCTGCAGCCAAGAGAACGCATGCGGCACATCACCATCTCCGATTTCTCCCCGGGTAGAAGCGGTACATTCCCTTCTACGGGAATCAAGTTCGACCGGCGAACAACCATCTCGCGTTCTTTCGCGAAATAGAGTGGGACGATCGGGATTTGCTCCAGATTGATGTATTCCCAGATGTCGAGTTCAGTCCAGTTGGAAAGCGGAAAGACGCGTATGGTTTCGCCGGGATTCAAGCGCGAGTTGAACAGGTTCCACAGCTCAGGCCGCTGGTTCTTCGGGTCCCATTGTCCGTGCGGATCGCGGAACGAATAGACCCGCTCCTTGGCGCGCGATTTTTCTTCATCTCTACGAGCACCGCCGATTGCCGCGTCGAATTCGCCTTCGGCTAGCGCATCCAGCAAGGCGCGCGTCTTCAAAAGTCCGCAGCATTTCTGCGTTCCGAGATCGAAGGGATTTGCGCCGGCGTCGATTGCGGCCCTGTTCGTATGCACGATGAGATTCGCGCCGATCTCCGCGCAGTAGCGGTCGCGAAACTCGATCATCTCGCGAAACTTGTAAGTCGTATCGATATGCAGCAGCGGGAAGGGTATTTTCCCTGGATAAAAAGCCTTCTGCGCAAGACGCAGCATGACCGATGAGTCTTTGCCGATGGAGTACAGCATCACGGGACGCTGGAATTCGGCGACGACCTCGCGCATGATATGGATGCTCTCGGCTTCGAGCATGCGAAGATGCGTCAATGTGAGGCTGTCTCTCATAGGGTGTCGCTCGTTCGGTGTTGTCTCGCCGCGAACATCTCGCGCATGTTTTCGAGAAAGCTGTAGTGCAGGCAGATGTTGTGGTTGATGCCGGTACCGAGGCGAATGCGGGGCTTGTTTTCGCCGTGAAAGTCGGAGCCGCCCGTTGGGATCAGATCGAGATTGCGAGCGAGTTCGCCGTACTCCGCGGTGTCTGCGGGAGAGTGATCGCTGTGAAAGACTTCGAGGCCGTCGAGACCCATATCGATGAGGCGTCTGAGCAGACTGGCGAGATCCGTGCCGCGCTGTGGGAGGCGCACGGGGTGAGCCAGTGAGGTCATTCCGCCGCTCTCTCTGATTTTCTGGATGCCTTCTTCGAGTGTGGGTTCTTCGCGTTCGACTGACGCTTTGGCCTCATCGGCGAGGTAGAGATCAAAGGCCTGCTGCATGTTCGAGACGTAGCCTTTGTCGCACAGCACCCTTGCAAAATGCGGGCGGCCCACCTGGTTTCGGCCGTAGATTTCTGCTTCATCGAGTGAAACCGGAACGCCGAGTTGCTCAAGCTTGGCTACGAGTTCCAGGTTGCGGCGGCGCCGGCTTTCCTGCTGGCTCCGGAGCCAACATCGGAACTCATCCGACGGCGGTGAAAGCAGCCAGTAACCGAGAAGGTGCACAGAAGGCTGGCGTTTGCCGGGCAGTTTTGGCTCGTTTGGCCGGGTGCTCAGTTCAACGGCACAGACAAGCTCCAGACCGGCTTCGGTCGCCAACGGCAACGCGGCGTCGTAGCCAGCGAGCGTGTCGTGGTCGGCGATACCGAGAGCTTCCATGCCCTCGCGCATAGCAAGACGAACGAGGTCCGCGGCATCGGTTGATCCGTCCGAGCGGTCCGTATGTGTGTGCAGATCGATCAATTGTGCTCCGCCGCTTTATTTGATGGGGGCCGAGTACATGTTTTCAACACGAAAGCTTCGGTAGTCGATATTGCCTACGATGTCGATAGCGAGAACAACGTTGCCATCTTTGTCGGTTTGAGCCGTGCGGCCCTGCAGGGGCATTGACGCTCCTGCAACCGTGCTGTAGCCGCCATTCTTCAGGGCCTGAATGGAACCGCAACAGAAAGTGTGGACTCCGAGAGGCGCGTTGTAAACGAGCTTTGCAATGTGGTTTTGTTCATCAAGCTTCCAGACTTGTGCGCGAACTACGGCCTTGGCGTCCTTGCCGGAAGTATCCCCATCATCAACGAGAGTGAGGGTATCGGATCCAACAGGCTCAAACCCTGCATCGTGCTGAAAGGCAAACCACGGATTTGGGTCTTTGGAATCGGCTTTGAAATCTCCATCCTTGCCCAACCGCCAGAGGACTTTGCCGCTTCCCTTCCCGTCTTTCCAGTCGATCTTCAGGACCCAGTTCTGTTCAGGCTGAGAAATAATCAGGTCTCCAGTCGAGGGAATATAGGAGACAGCGTTCGTGTGCGTCCATCCGTTGGCTTCATCTGCAAGCAGAACCGCAGGGCAGCCGCCTTCACCCGTGTGGCACTTCGAGTCATAAAGTGACTTTCGGTTCAGGTCAAGATGGTCGAAACCATTCCATACGCCTGCAACCTGGAAGTCCTCGTCGAGATCGATGATCACGTCGCCAAGCACGTCCACCGGAGTCTTTGACCCTTGCGTACCGGTGGGCATCATGCGCTCGATGCCGGCAACGGCGAGGGTGTGACCGTTCGGCAGGCGAATCGCCTCGTGATGGAAACCAGAGACGCACTCTCTGCCGTTCTTCTGGCAGTCAGACTGAATGCCTCTCGACTTTAACTGCTCAGCGACTCGGCCGATATTTGTTTCGCGAACAACATTTCCAGCCAGATCGATTTCCTTGAGGACTTGCTCTTCTTGTGTGTGATTGACGGAATTCTGTCCGTCTGCCAACGCAAGAAAACGGCCTCCCGGAAGAACGCGCGTAAGAAAATCGGTAGATCGGAGATACCAGATGAGCCTGCCCTGGAGATCGGTCGCAAAGGGTCGCACGCGATCCCCCATCGAAGCGGCGCTGTGGATGATCACGGGCTCGGAATCTGTCTTGCCCGAAGGCGGCACCGCGACAATGGCCGGGGCGAAGTTGCCGTCGAGCATGCCTGTGTGGAATGAGACCTCATTGCCGGGCGTAACACTGCCGCCAGTGGCGACCTCGGCATGGATCTTGTATTCGGTATCGGGCCGCATTCCGGCGACGTAAACATTGCTGCTAACGGGCCCGCGACAAGGCTGATCGGGGGTACGCGTGATTGCCTCGTCGCCCTCGGCATGGAAAGCAACACGGAACTGGCTTCCCTGCGGACAAGCAGGCGCGCTGAACAAAGCAACCAGCGGATGTGCAGTCGGCGTAGCTACCGGCGAGTTGCCTTTAATCCGGGACGCGAACTGGAAAGGCATATCTGCTTGCCCAGTGGTCTTGGCATCGTCGTCGCGAACTTTCACGCGGACCGTAACGTTTTGTTCAAACAGTTCCGGAGTCCACGCGAATGCATACTGCTGACTGTAATCGTGAACAATGTGGAAAGGGCCGCCGTTGACGCTCACCGAGTATTGAAAGACGAAGTTGTCCCTGAGGGCGGGTCCAACGACTGCCGGCATGGCGGTGAACCCAATGGGGGTACCCACCGGTTGAGGCGAAGGCAAGTTTGCGCGCAGGTTAACGGTGAGTGGCGTTTCGGCCACACAGACAGACACGGCCGCCAGGAGCAGGGGAAGTAGTCGGTGGGGCACAGTGCCGAGAAGATTAGCACATGGCTTCCAGCCGGGTCGATAACTTAATTCGCGAAGATTTCGAGGCTGCAAATCAACTTATTCCCTTGATGCAAAGTTGAAGACCGAGCCCGATGAGACAGATAAAGAGCACCATTTGGAGCGTGCGCGAGGGCAGCCTGGAGGACATCAGCGCGCCACCGATGGCGCCGACAATTCCACCAGCGCATAGCCTTTCCAGAACGTGCAGGTCGTAGTGGCCAATGAACAGATGAAGACCGCTTCCGATGGTGGAGATGGTGAGGCCGAATACCATGTCGGTTCCCACCACCATTGCGGGCGTCAGCTGTGTGAGCGTCATGATGACCACCGCGCCCAACGCGCCTGCGCCGGCCGATGACACGCCGACTTCCGCCCCGATGAGAGCAGCGATCGGCGGTAGCCACTTGGAACGATCTATTGTGGCTGAGTTCATTCGGCGCCGGAAGGAGCGATAGAGATTGACCAGCGAGAGCGAAATGATCGTAATGCCAAGGACGAGGAAGATTCCTTTTTCGTGATCTTCGACGCTCATTCGCTTCAATATCTGAATGCCGATCACTACTCCTGGAATTCCCCCAGCGCAAAGCAAAAGCAGAATCCGATAGTTGACCTGACGCCGGCGAAGATAGATGGGCAGAACTGCGAATTTAATAACTGCAGCAAACGTGAGGGCAGTTCCAACCGCAACTGACGGCTTGAGATGGAAGAAGAGAATGAGAATCGGCGCGGTAATGCTGCCGGCGCCAACACCCGTCAGTCCGACGGCGCAGGCGATCAGAAACCCGGCGAGATATTCCATCTTGGCTCCGAGTCTGATTGAGAATTGCAAATCATAAACAGTCCTTCAGGGGCCCGGTCGTGATCAGGTGGTTGCTTTCGTTTGTCAACGACTCCGGCATCATTGTGGAGATCGGAGGTGAGCAAGTGGATAGTTCAGCGTCAGGCGTGATGCTCCCGGGCTGGAAACCGGGGTACTTGAAGAATAAGGACAAAAACAACACAGAGCAGAGCGATATTCACTGAAAATGCAATGCGCAAAGCGCGGATAAATGCTTCGACCGTAGTGAACTTGCCGAGAGCGCTGAAGAAAACGGTTCCGATGACCGCTACACCGGTTGCGAATGAGGCCTGCTGAACGGTCGACAACACACCCGAGGCGGATCCTGCATCGTGCCCCTTGATGTTGATCAGGATCGTGTTGATCAGAGTGGGCATCACAAAGCCCTGCCCTGTGCCGTAGATGAGTAGCACCGGAGCGAGATTGAGGCTGGTGAGGGCGGCTCCGCGAGACGCGGAAACCCAGAGCAGGCTGGCCAGGCCGGTGATCATGAAGGCAACTCCCAGGTTGATGATCCGGCTGCCCAACTTCGGCTGAACACGGACCGAAGCCAGCGAACTGCCGAGGAACGCGATGGCGAACCAGAGAAACGTCAGGCCAGCGTGCCGCGGTGAGTAGCCAAGCCCGTTCTGAAGAAAAATAGTGGAGATGAAAAAGAACGCAGCTGCCCCGCTGAAGAAGCAAACGCCACTGCAAAGCCCTGTCACAAAGACCCTGTTGTGAAAGAGGGAGAGCTCAACGAGAGGCGATCCTCCTCTTTCGGTGACGCGCTTCTCGAATCGAAGGAAGATAAAGAGCGCTGGAACGAATGCGGCCAGGCAGATGAACGCCCACGCAGGCCAACCAGCTTCGCGGCCCTGAATCAGCGGATAGAGCAGGAGAGTCAGCGCGACGGTCAGAATTGCGACTCCACCCAGATCAAGCCGGCGTGCTTTGGGGGAACTGGACTCCTTTACAAATTTCTCGGCAAAGAGCACGATCGCCAGTCCGATGGGAAGGTTAATAAGGAAGATAGGCCGCCATCCGAGATGGAATAGATCTGCGCTCACCAGCACGCCGCCGAGAGCGTTGCCTGCGAATGAGGAGAGTCCTATCACGGTTCCGAAAAATCCGAATGCCGTCGCTCGTTCCCTCTGCGGAAAGGTGACCTGGATTATCGAAAGAACCTGCGGAAAGAGGAGGGCTCCTGAAACGCCCTGGAGAGCACGCGCGGCGATAAGCAGACCAGGAGAGGGCGCGATGCCGCAGAGCAGGGACGCAGCCGTAAACGACATGACTCCCCAGACGAACATCTTCCTGCGGCCGTAGATATCCCCAAGCCTGCCGCCTGATATGAGCAAAACCGCGTACGTCAGGCCGTAGCTCGCAATGATGAGCTGCACCTCGGCAAAGGTGGCCTTCAGACTTGTGCGGATGGCCGGGATGGAAACGTTGACGATGAAGAAGTCGAGCGCCGCGAGAAATGCCCCCGTCAGGACAACCGCAAGCGAAGCCCAGCGACCGGGATCAGGGGAATCCACAGAGGATGCAGGGGGAGTGCTGATCACACTTGTCGCAGAGGAAGAAGCTTCCATTTGTCCTCTCGTAATCGCCGATTGAGTCCAGCCAGGGAACGGGGTCTGGCTATTCTATACCGACCGCGTGGTAGACTGCCGCCGCAGGAGCCGAGATGCCGCTACTCGCCAAGAGATTTCGAACAGCGCTCGGGCTGGCATGCCTGATCGCGATCGGATTCCCGGCCCTGGCAGAACAGAGCGCGAGGGTGATCATCCTTGGATCCGGAACGCCAATTCCCGATCCTGCAAGTTCAGGGCCATGCGTGGCAGTGGTGGTGAATGGACAGGCTTACCTCTTCGACGCCGGACCCGGTGTAGTTAGGCAGGCACAGGCTGCGGCGGAGAAATTTGGGATTTCAGCTCTCGATGCGACGCATCTGACCCGGCTGTTCATCACGCACCTTCATTCCGACCATACGCTGGGGTATCCCGACCTGATGCTGACGCCCTGGGTGGTCGGCCGTCACGAGCCGCTCGAGGTCTATGGCCCGAAGGGGATCGCAGCGATGACCGAACATCTAGAGCAGGCCTATGCTGCGGACATCCAGGTTCGGACGGGAGGCCTGGAGGGACTGAATGACGAAGGCCTGAAGGTTGAAGCGCACGAAATTCAAGGCGCAGGCCCGGTCTACAAGGATCAAAATGTGACGGTCCGGTCAATTGTCGTGAAGCACGGATCGTGGCCTCAAGCGTTTGGATACGAAGTTAATGCTGGTGGCCGCAGGATTGTCATCTCGGGAGACACCATGCCTTCCCAGTCCATTGTGAAAGCCTGCAACGGCTGCGATGTGCTTGTTCACGAGGTGTACTCAGAAGACCGCTTCAACCTGGTATTTGGAGCGTCTCGCGGCAAGTACCATCGCAGCTTTCACACCTCGACCACGGAACTCGCGGCACTGGCCACCCAGGCAAAGCCGAAACTCCTGGTTTTATACCACCAGCTCTACTTCGGCCGCCCGGAAGAAGTCGACCTGGTCAAGGAGATACACCGGACCTACACAGGACCCGTGGTGAACGGCCAGGATCTGACAGAGTATTGAGGGCTCGGGCGATGTTCAGATCGCCTTCGCACTTGGGCCTTTTAGCCTGAAGTCCCGCGATTCTGCGGCATTGAAGTCTCGGCGACTTGCAGGAAGATGTACCCGAACCACATGAACACGTGTGGATTTGGGGCTATCCGTACCCTGAGACGTAATATCCTTAGATCATCATCCGGGTCGACCCATTCAAGTCGAAGTTTACCCGTCTGTATACGACCTGATCGTACCGGTATGGAAGAGACCCCGAAGCGCCCCGCAAGTGATAAGCCGGCCCAGCAAGGCTCACCTGTAGCCTTCAGCAACTCTGCGGATGACGCGCGTTTCCGGGACACGCTGGTTCCGGGCTCCCCTTCCGACCAGACGATGATCCCTCCAGCACGGTTTGACGAGACAATGGTGCCTCCGTCGCACCCCGATCGGGCCGATAGCGGCCGGACAAGGGCGTCGGCGCGGACTCAGCTGCCTGGTGGATGGAACGGCAATGAGCCGGAACTTCAGCCAGGAACGACACTTGCCAACCGCTACGAGATCCTGAGCATTCTGGGCAGCGGTGGTATGGGCTCCGTCTACAAGGCGAAGGATCTGGAGTTGGATCGCCTTGTCGCTCTGAAGGTGATCAAGCCGGAGCTGGCGCGCAACACGGCCATTGTTGACCGCTTCAAGCAGGAACTGCGCCTTTCGCACAAAGTCACGCACCGTAACGTTGTCCGTCTCTACGACCTGTCAGAGGATGCAGGATTGCGCTTCGTAACGATGGAACTGGTAGAGGGGCGCGATCTGCGCAGCATTCTCGAAGAGCGCGGAAAGCTTCCTGCCAATGAGGCGGTCGACATCTTCTATCAGATCTGCCTGGCGCTGGAGACCGCTCACGGTGTGGGTATTCTGCATCGCGACCTCAAGCCTCAGAACGTGATGCGAGAGGACGCAACCGGGCGCGTTGTGGTGATGGACTTCGGCCTGGCGCGCATGATCGACAGCACAGACGGCATGACGCAGACCGGTGCGCTGGTGGGAACGCTCGACTATATGTCGCCGGAGCAGGCGCTGGGGAAAGAACTCGACCAACGCTCAGACATCTTCGCCCTGGGGTTAATCGGATACGAGATGCTGACAGGCTCGATGCCGTTCCGCGCGGAGAGCATGGTCGCGAGCCTCCTGAAACGGACGCAGCAACGCGCAGTGCCACTGTCTGAAGTCGACAAGAATATCCCAGGAACACTGAGCAACATCATCGCCAAGTGTCTGGAGAAAGACCCCGCGCACCGCTATCAGCGGCTTGATGAACTGGAGGCGGATCTCCGTTCCTGGAAAGCGACGGGAAAGGTCAAGGCTTCAGCTGTCCGTTTGAAGATGAATCGGCTGAAGGAGTCTCCCTGGCAGCGCTATGCGGTGACAGGAGCTCTGATCGCCGCTCTGGCCGGTGGAACGACATGGTTCTTTCTGAGCAGGCAAAAGGCAGCAGTTCCCGCAAATCACGGACCGGTCTCAGTGCTGGTTGGCGATTTTGCGAACCACACGGGCGACCCAGTATTGGATAACTCGCTGGAGCCGATGCTTGGTGTGGCGCTGGAAGGCGCGAGCTTCGTCAACCTCTACAGCCGGGGAGATGCGCGCAAGCTGGCTGAGAAGCTCCCGAATCCGACGAGCAAGCTCGATGAGCAATCAGCCCGGCTGGTCGCGGTCAATCAGAACGTGAATACGGTGGTCACGGGCGAGATCAATCTGCGGGGCGACGAATATAACATTTCAGCTGTTGCTCTCGATGCTGTGAGCGGCAAGGAGATCGCAAGGTCGGAGATCAAAGTCGCGAACAAGCAGGAAATCCTGACGAACCTTCCGCAGCTTGCGGCGCCCATCCGAAAGGCACTCGGCGATTCGACTCCGAAGTCAGTGCAGTTCGCGGAGGTAAGCGGAGGCTTTAAAGCTGCATCGCTCGAGGCAGTTCACCAGGCATCCATTGCGTCTGAGGAGCAGTTTGCGGGCAAATTTCAGGACGCGTTCAATTCGTTCCAGAAGGCTGCAGATCTGGATCCGAAGCTCACCTGGGCCTACACAGGCATGGCCGCGATGGCGGAGAACCTGGGAAGGCACGAAGACGCTTTGAAGTACATGCAGCAGGCAATGCAGTACGTCGAAGACATGACGGAGCGCGAACAGTATCGCGATCGCGGGCTCTACTATCGCGTGGCAGGCGACTGGCAGAACTGCGTGCAGGAATACACGCGGCTGGTTACGAAATATCCGGCGGACCGCGTTGGACAGAACAATCTTTCTATCTGCTATACGCAGTTGCGCAATGCGCCCAAAGCTCTGGAAGCGGCGAGGCGCGCGGTGGAGATCGTTCCCAAAGGCGTCAGTTCAAGACTGAACCTGGCATTTATCAGCGCATTTGCGGGTGACTTTGCGGGAAGCGAGAAAGAAGCGCGGACCGCACTTTCAATCAACCCGAAGGCCTGGCAGGGATACCTGATGCTGGGGGAGGCACAGATCGGGCAGGGTCAGCTTGATGCTGCAAACCAGTCATACCAGAAGCTTGGAAGCTTTGGGCCCGTGATGGCCTCGATGGCAGCAGACGGGTTGGCTGATCTTGCTGCGTTCCAGGACAAGTACGCAGATGCGGAGAAGATCCTGACACAAGGCGCGGCAACCGACCTTGCCGCAAAGAACAACGACGGTGCAGCCAGAAAATATGCGGCGCTGGCTCGAATCGAAGAGCTACAGGGCAGCCATACTGCCGCGATTTCTGCCGCAAACAAGGCGCTCGCGCAGAGCCAGATTGCTCCAATCCAGTTTCTCGCTGCGAGCACGTATGTAGATGCCGGCGAGCTTGCGAAGGCGCAAAAGCTGGCAACACTTTTGTCTTCGGCCCTGCCAAACGAAACACAGGCCTACGGCAAGATCATCGCTGGTCTGATCGCATTGAAGAAAAAGGACACAAACGAAGCCATTCGGCAGATCACTGCCGCGAACGGCCTGCTCGACACCTGGATAGGTCGCTTCGAACTAGGACGAGCCTATCTCGAAGCAGGTGCGTTCACCGAAGCTGATGCTCAGCTTGATCAGTGCATGAAGCGCCGCGGCGAAGCCATTGAGTTGTTCGACGACAACGTGCCTACGTATGCGTACTTCCCTTTTGTGTACTACTACGAGGGCCGCGCACGAGAAGGTATGAAGAGCTCAGGCTTCGCGGACTTCTATCGAAACTACCTCGCTATTCGCGGGCAATCGTCGGATGATCCCCTGGTCGCGGATATCCGGCGTCGCTTGGGCAACTAGGTAGTTGCCCTTCTTTGCAAGACTTCAGCCTTCACACGTACTCAATGAGAGCCGCGAAGCTCTGCCTCTCGTGAGCGGGACAGAGATGTCGCTCTGCCCTGGTGCCGGGTTCTTAGAACTTTGCGCACTGCCCTGACTTGGACGCCGCCTTGTTTCCACCGCCGGTGATCGCCGCGTTGGACTGGCATTGCAAGGCGTTGGCGATGGTGTTGTTGAAGACCTGTGCTGCGCCGCGATTGCTTTGCTCCTGCACGCTTACTCCGACCGTATTCCCATTCACCACGGTCGCGCCTGAGTTGCTCTGGATCTGAATGCTGCCGGAAACCTTATTTCCCATGATCGTGACCGCCGCAGGGTTGCTTGAGATTTGCACACTTCCGCCGATGGTGTTGGCCGTGCACGATGTCGTCCCATCCCCGACCACGAGAGGCGCTCCGTCGCTCTGGTAAACGACGCTTCCCGTGATCATGCTGCCGCAAACCCGGTTCGCAGTCGTGCTCTTGGGCAGGCTTTGAATCGTGAGACTGCCCTTGATCGTTGTAGACGGCCCTATATTGAAGCTCCCGCCACTCTGAATCGTGACGTTGCTTCCAATCGACGCGCCGTTCAGGATGATGTTTCCGCCAGTTCCAGTGATGCTCCCCGAAGTTCCTCCGCCAACGAAGATGCAGGTCTGTCCCTTGCTGACCGTGAGATTCCCCTTGAATGTGCCGCTGTAGGCGCCGTTGCAGGCAGTGCCGGATGAGGGAACCGTGCCAGTGAACGAAATGGTCAGAGTCCCGGCCACAAATCGGAACGTGTAGTTGGCCGCGGCAAGGTTTCCGGTTGAAACCGTGATGGGATACTGCCCGGGAACGCTTGTCGAAGTAGCAGTAGTCGAGAGCGCCGGCTTGGTGTTGTTCAACACTGCCGAACTCTCGCCGTTCACATAGCCGGTGATGGTGTAGTCGTTCACCAGCGACGGGATCGCTTGTCCATAGGCAACCGTTAGATTGCCTGCCGTTACGGTTAGCGGCGCGGGAGCAATGTTGAATGACTGCGTCACAGAGGCGGCGCTGTAGGTAGTGTTGTTCGGGCCCGGACCAGACGGAGCGGCCGCGGTCACCTTGCAGATGCCGGCGCCGTTGATCTTGATCTTATTGCCTGCCTGCAGGCTGCACGGACCTGAAGTTGTGAATGTGACTGTGAAGTTTGAAGGCGAGGCAGTTGCGCTGACAGACACAAGAGCGCTGCCGTACTGAACATTTGCCAGCTGCGGGAAGGTGATGGTTTGAGAGACGGTGTTGGAATTCGCAGAAACAATTGCGAAGGTCCCGAAGACAGGGCTGGCGGCGTTGTATGCGGTACCGGAGGTGACAGTTGTGCTGTTGCCGCCTTGCGACGCCGTGATCGTGCAATTGCCGGTGCTGTTGAGTGTCACCGTGGCTGAAGATACGCCGGCGCCGTTGATCGACGGCGCTCCCGCGGTGCATGGCCCTGAAGTTGTGAAGCTGACGAGTTGATGATTCGCCACGCCATTGGTTTGCGCAGTTGCCGTTACGGCGAGCGAGGAGTTTGCGATGGAGACCGAACTCGGCAATGCCCCAAGGACGATCGTCTGATCGACGGTGAGGACAGCCGGCGGAGAAGGCGGACTCTGTCGCTCCGTGTTCGTGCCCGGATCGGGTGCGAGCGTGGTTGAGATGGTGTAAACGACCGTCCCGGTTGCGGGGTTGGTGTCAAAGAAGGTGGTCGCCGGCGGATAGCCGTTGACTCCGCTGACGCTGCCGATCACAACCGGCGGAGCGCCATTGACGCTGCGCGAAATTGTGTAAGTCTCAACTACGCCGAAGGCCGGCGCGGTCCAGTCGACCCGAACAGCGGATGGAACGACTGTGTAGGTAGCCGATGGAGGAGGACGGACGATGGAGTTGGCTGAATCGTAATCGAGCTCAGTGTTCGTGATGCCTCCACCCCCAAGGGTGACGTTGCCGCCGCCACCGAGAGTGATGTTGCCGCCTGCGCCAAGCGTGATATTTCCGCCAGCGCCGAGCGTGACGTTGCCACCGGCGCCGAGCGTTACATTGCCGCCGGCGCCAAGGGTTACAGTCCCGCCTGCGCCAAGCGTGATGTTGCCGCCCGCGCCGAGGGTGATGTTTCCACCTGCACCAAGCGTGACGTTTCCGCCTGCGCCAAGCGTGATGTTGCCACCGGCGCCAAGTGTAATTGTGCCGCCTGCCGCGACGTTGTAAGAACCCGCGGGCTGCTGCGTGCCGTTGATCAGGCCACCACCTGCGCCGAGCGTCACGGTGCCTGCAGCGTTCATCGTAATGGTGCCGCCGCCGCCCAGCGTAATGGTGCCGCCCGCGCCGAGAGTTACGTTGCCACCACCGCCGAGCGTGACCGTTCCGCCTGCGCCGAGGGTGATGTTGCCGCCTGCACCAAGCGTGACCGTTCCGCCTGCGCCAAGGGTCACATTGCCGCCGCTTCCGATGGAGACATCACCGCCTGCACCCAGTGTCACAGTGCCGCCGGCGCCGAGGGTTACATTTCCTCCACCGCCCAGGGTCACGTTTCCGCCTGCGCCAAGGGTGATTGTCCCGCCGCCGCCCAGCGTTATGTTGCCGCCACCGCCGAGAGTGACAGTTCCGCCTGCGCCAAGTGTCACGGTGCCGCCAGCTCCCAGCGTTACATTGCCGCCGCCACCGAGCGTGACGGTTCCGCCAGCACCAAGCGTTATGGTTCCACCGCCGCCTAGCGTAATGTTGCCACCAGCGCCGAGAGTTACATTTCCGCCGCCGCCAAGGGTGATGGTTCCCCCGGCAGGAACGGTGTAGGTTCCGCCGGCTGGAATTGTGACCGTCGAACCGCCAGCGCCAAGAGTGATCGTTCCGCCCGCGCCAAGAGTGACCGTTCCTCCTGCTCCGAGGGTGACGGTCCCGCCGGCGCCGAGAGTAATTGTTCCGCCGCCACCAAGGGTGACGTTGCCGCCGCTCGGCAATCCGATCACGCCGTTGGCGCCGGCCGTGACCGTGCTTGTTCCGCCGCCGCCCAGCGTAATGTTGCCGCCTGTGCCGAACGTGATGGCCCCACCGCCGCTGATTGTGCCGCCGCTTGGGATGGTGACGTTGCCGCCTCCACCGAGTGTGATGGTGCCGCCTGCTCCAAGGGTCACGGTTCCGCCGGGCCCAACCGCAACATTGCCCCCGGGAGCAATGTTGAGGGGAGTGGTTGTTGAGCCAAACGCGAGCAGACTGGCCAGCGAAGCGAACTGGCCTCCCGTTGCTCCTACCTGGCGGAGATCGATGTTGTTAATGTCGTTGAATCCGCGCAGAGTGTTGTACGCCTGTCCGTCAAACGTGATGTTCTGTCCGTTCGACCAGGGCGGGGTGATGGGTGCAATCGGGCCGGACACGCGGTAGCCGATGTCGCCCGCGAGCGGCAGGCCATCGCAATGCAGCGTCGCGGGGCTTGTCGTTGGGCTTGGCGCGGTCGCAACGTACCAGGTCGAAGTCGGGAATGTCGCAGCACCACCGACGGTATCTACAAGCTGGCTCACCGAGCCCAGAGAAGATCTCGTGAGCGTCGTAAGCGTCTGGTTCGAAAGTGCGATCGCAGAGCTCGGACCAACACCATCGAGCTGGAACAGATAATTCATGATGCTCTGATAGTTCGGCTTGCAATTGGCTTCGAACGTGGGCACATAGTTGCCGCTGTCGTAGTAGAGGCCGCCGTGGCCCAGGCCAATGGTGTGGCCAAGCTCGTGGAAGAGCGTGCCGGCGATGACATTCGCGCGTTTGCTCATGTCCTGGTTTGGTGCCGTTGCCCAGAGGCCAAGCGTGACTGCAGAGTCGGCGCCACCAAGATCGGAGTAGCCGGAGATGCTGGTCACCGTTCCTGAAGTGATGCCGATGACCGGTTCGGGCAACGTGTTATTTGGATAGGTCCAATTCGTCGTCACGCCCGCCGGAGTGGCGATGATCATCGTGGAGGAGTTGGGGCACGATGCCGTGTTGTAGACACCGTTTAGACCCGGCATGCCAAGGACACCGGCGACGGTAATGCGGCTCGGGCACCTGTTGATACCGGTTCCGCGATCCGTCGTGGTGATGGTGGTTTGCCCGCCGACTACTGCATTGATCGAGACGAGCGATCCGTAGCGCGAGTTCCACGCAGGTATGGCGAGAGAGTGTCCGAAAAGGACGTAGTGATAGCTGTCCTTCTGGCCGTATGCGAAACGCGGAGAGCAATCGCCGCCCGAGGCGCACGAGCTGAGGTTGCGCGGCCAGGCCTTGGAAAATTCCAGGCTGTTCTTCCAACCGACCACACCCGGCTGGCCGGGGAACTGGCAGGGTTGGCCCGGACTGTCGATGCAGGTGTCTTCTGGGATGGCGTTGCCTATCTGAAGATGCAATGCGATACCTGATCTTGCAAATGCCTGCTGAACCATCGCAAGAGGATCGTTGCCAAATGAATCTGGTGACGGGAACAGGTTCTCCTGATTGGGATCGCACGAGCCGTCAGAGCGGACAGATCCGCACATGTAGTCGAGCTGAACAAAGAGATCTTTCTCGCCAGCTTTGGCGCCGGGCAATGCGACCCAGAGCCCGGTCTTCACATCGTAGTAGCCGGGCTCGCCGCCGTGGAAATCACTTCCCGCGGGGCCCGTTTTCCATGCACCGAGAATTCCATCGTTGTCTGGATTGTTTACAGCAGTAGAGAGAATGATCGCGCCATAGGCAATACCGGCATTGAGCGGAGCCGTGTAGTGATCCGGCTGACCGAGGGTTGAAGTAGTCGTCGTACTATTCCACCCGTTCGGATTCACGAAAAGAGTCGTGATGGTGCCGGAACCACTGCCGCCACCGGCGGCATCATAGAAGCCCTGCACGTTCTGAGTTGTTGCCGAGCTCGGAATAGCTGCCCCGTCATAGATGACCACCGCCTTCAGCGGGAAGTTCTTGGACAGGACGCGGTAGATCACGACGAGACTGGCGCCCTCGGCGCGCAGCACTCCATTGGTTCCCGACGCTGGCAGCGAGATCGCGAAGTTGCCGCTGCCGGTGCGAATGCCACCTGAGCCGTTTTGGAAATAAGCATTCACGCTGGCGCGGTATACGCGCAGCGTTCCGCTCTGGCCGCCGTCTGTGAAGGGCACACCGGCCCCGAGCTGCTGGCCGGAGATGGCGTAGCCGAGGAAGGTTGCATTCGCTCCGGAGGGCGATGCGGAACTTTCAAGCGTGGTCCAGTAGAGGAAGCCGTCGATCAGATCGGCTCCGGTAGGTACGCCAGCGCTGCCGGGGCCTGAGCCGGTTGGAATGTTGATCGTTCCGCTCACCTTGCCGCTTACAGCTGTGGCGCCGTGGAGATTGATTGCAGCAGAGGCGTAGTCTCCGGTGACGAAGTAGTTGTTCATCAGCGAGAGCGGGTTTGGAGCCGGCGGTTGCCCTGGGCCGCTGGAGATGAGAAGTTTGACCGAAGAATTGAGATTGACCTGCGTCCCTGCAGCAGGATTCGACGCGATCACGCTTCCGACGGGGACCACGCTGCTGGAAGCGGTGCTGACCGAACCCGTGACCAGACCTGCGTTCGTCAGCGCAGTGCCAGCGGCGGCCTGAGTCAGCCCGACAACGTTGGGAACTGCCGTTGTGGTGGCCTGTCCGTTGATGCCGCCGACACCGGCGATGTTGACTTGCTGGTGCACCACGGCCGGCGAAAGGTTCATCGTGTTATCGCTGAAGCTCGCGAATCCAGTGAAGTAGCCCGTGGTCTGCGGAGTGAAGCTGAAGCTCTCCAGACAGCTTGCACCCGGAGCCAGGGAGAATGAGTTGCAGCTTCCGCTCGCAGTGAAGTTCGGCGCAAAACTCGACGCCATCGATCCGCTGAGCGGCTGATTGCCGACGTTCTGAATAGAAACGACCTTCGGGCTGTCGGCACTGGTGGTACCAACATTGGCGAGAGCAAAGCTCAGAGAAGGTGGTTGTGAACCGGCAAGTACGACGACCTGGTTGGCGTAAGCATCGTTCCCGCGATCGGGGATGATGACGTCTCCCTTGTTGTCGACTGCGATACCAAATGCGAGTGCAGTTGTGTTCAGCGTGATTTGACATGAACTGCTGGCGCAACCTGCCGGCACCTCCACGATCTTCGGCAGTTCATCGGCAACGAAGACGTTTCCGGCCGCGTCCACTGCAACAGCTTCCGGCTGATACCAGCCGGTGCCAACCGTCGTCTGACAGGTACTGGAAGTGCAGCCGGCGGGAATCTTCACCACGATTCCGGGCGTGCTGGCTGGAAGGTCGGGGAAATCCGCTATGAACAAATCGCCAGCCGCATTCGTGGCGAGACCGATGGGATGGAACCCAGCCGGAGCGTTGTAAATTACTGTCGCGCATGAAGCGCTCATGCAGCCTGCCGGAGCTTTAATGACCTGCCCAAGCTGATAGGAACTGACAAAGATATTTCCCGCTCCGTCAACGGCAACGCCCAACTGGGAACTGATACCGAAATCCGTCGCGGTCTGGACGCCAGCAGGCGTTATCTTCACGACCTGGTTTAGCTCGTTGTCTCCGATGTAGAGATTTCCGAAACCATCTACCGCTAATCCCTGCGGGTAAATTAATCCGGAGCCTAACGCTGAGACGGAGCCGTCGGCCGCAACCTTGACGATCCGGTGATGGCCGCTATCGGCGATGAAGAGATTACCGGCAGCATCAACAGCCGCGCCGTTTGGAATGCTCAAGGGATAGCTGGCCGTGGTGTTGACCACAACAGGCGCTGCCGGAGTGAATGCCGCGACCGGCGCCTGGCCCACGCCGTAAATCGGCAGAGTCGCGACTGTCTGTCCACTACTGTCAAAGAGAGTCACCGCGCCGGTACGCAGCCCGGGGGCGAGCGGCGCGAAGGTGACATTCACCGTGCAGGCGTTGCCCGCACTGATTGTGCCGCTGCAAGTGTTCGCGCTTCCAAGAGTGAAATCGAGACCTGCAACTCCCTGAGTTCCCACCTGGATCGCGCCGAGCGTCGTGGCCTGCGGGATCGTAAACGTCAAGGCTAGCGACTTGCTGCATGGAGCGGGCGAGTTCTGGCCGCTCGGGCAGACATTCACGTTCCCAAAGCTCTGTTGCTGGAAAGTCGCGCTCACGTCATAGGTGTTGTCGACTGTAAACGTGCACTGACCCGTTCCTGAGCATGGAGTGCCCCATCCCGTGAATGCCGATCCGGGAGCGGGCGTCGCAGTCAAAGTGAGTTGAGAGCCGATGGCATAGTTGAAATTGCAGGTTCCCGTGAATTGCCCGCTGGCAAGGGTGCAGTTGATGCCCGTGGCATTGTCGGTCACCGTGCCACCACCTGTGCCGAGCAGAGTCACAGCGATGGTGTCTGCCGGCGGAGGGCCGGCTGCTGCGAAGTTCGCCGTGACATTGGTTGCTGCGGTAATGGAGACCGTGCAGAACTGATTCGTTCCGAAGCTCTGGCAGGCGCCGCCCCAGCCCAGGAATGTAGATCCGGATGTCGGGAATTCTTCAAATGAGAGCTGCAAGCCGGTCGAGTATTGTGAAGAACACGTCCCGGATAAAGCTCCGGCGACGATGTTGCAGTTGATCGACGTGGGGTTGGAGATAACAGCGCCGGAGCCCGTTCCTGGCCCGGTCACACTGATGGTCACGGTTGGACCAATCGTCACTGCGCTGAGAGCGATCGATTGGGTTGAGGGACTGCCATTCAGAGAGTTGTCGCTGACCGATGCCGAAGCGGTGATCGGACCCAGGGTTTGAGAATTGGCGTAGAAATTCTCGACACAAGTTGCGCCCGGCGCCAGTGTGAACGTGGTGCAGGTGGAGGTGCCCGCATTCTCAAAGAAGTACTGGCCGGAGACCGGACCCATCGAACCAGTGAGCGTCTGGTTGCCGACGTTCTGAAGGATGAGCGGCGTGTCGGAGCTCGTAACGTTCTGGTTCACCAGGCCAAGCGTCAAAGACGGAACGGACCTCTGAAATTCAATTACCTGGTTGTTCGTGTAATCCGGGATGAAGATGTTGCCGGCTGCATCGACCGACACGCTAACCAGCAAAGAAGGCATGCCGGAGATCACCGTTGTTTGAACTCCCGAGGAAGTGAGCTCAAACACTGCGCCTCCGTAGTAATTTGCAGCAAACACATCCCCGGCGGCATCCACCGCCACACCGATGGGATTATCCAGACCGGTGAATGGCAGAGTGGTTTGCGCCCCGCTCGGGCTCACCTCTACGATCCGGGAGTTTCCGGTGTCAGCGATAAAGACATTTCCGAGCGCATCGACAGCCACACCTTGGGGTTGGCTCAGTCCGCTGCCAACTGCGGTCTGCGTACCGCCACCTGCCGGAATCTCCACGACCCGGTTGTTCTGGTAGTCGGCGACGAAGAGATTCCCGCTGCCATCGACCGCAACTCCTGATGGAGCGTTGAGCCCAGTGCCCAGCGTGATCGGCTGGCCTCCTCCTGCCGGGACCTTGACCACGACATTGCTGCTCTGATCTGCCGTGTATACGTTCCCGGCGCCATCCACAGCCACTCCCTCAAATGTGCTTCCGGGAGAGCTGAGAAGGGTGGTTTGCGTGCCGCTGCCTGATGCGATCTTTATCAGCCGCCCGTCCGTCCAGGTTGCGATGAATGCATTGCCTGCCGCGTCTACAGCGAGGCTGTAGGGGGACACCAGCCCCTCGCCCACCGTTGTCTGCGCACCGGGGTTGAACGCAACTGCTGGTCCCTGGCCGACTCCCGATATCGGCGTTGAGACGAGCAGGTTTCCGTTGTTGTCGAGCAGGTTCACTGCGCCCAGGCGAACACCTGGAGCTGTAGGTGTGAATTTCACGCCAAGCGTGCACGAACTGCCTGCAGTGATGGTGCCGCTGCAATTGCCCCCATTGGCTTGAACGAAATCGAGGTTCGGCGCACCCTGCGTGACCACTTGAGGTGTGCCCAGCGAGGTTGTTGCAGAGAAGCTGTAGGTGAGCGCAAGCGTGATACTGCACGGAGACGGCGTGGACGTACCGCTTGGACAGACATTGATGTTGCCGAAGTTTTGGGGCTGGCCAAAAGTCCAGGTATCGCCGAGTTGCGTGCCTCCATAGCCACCGAACAGCACCACCTGACCACGCGCTGCATCGTAGGTGAATCCGTTCAGGGCTTCCCGTCCGGATGGGCTGTTTGCCGTCGCTTGCTGCGTCCAGTTGGTTCCGTCCCAAATCCAGGTGTCGTTGAGATAGCTGCTCGTGCCGTATCCCCCGAACATGACGATCTTGCCCAATGCCGCGTCGTAGGCCATGCCGGCGCCGCGACGTGCAGACGGCACATTGATGGGGCTCTGCTGAACCCAGTTGCTCCCAGTCCAGACCCATGTATCGCTGAGCCGATTCAGAGAAGCGTCGTCTCCTCCGAAGAGGACAACCTGCCCGTGCGCCGCGTCGTAGGTCATTGCATAGTCGTCTCGCGCCGGGGGGCTGTTAGCGGGGGACATCTGCGTCCAGGTGGTTCCGTTCCAGATCCAGGTATCTCCTCCGCGCGACCCGCTGACGCTGCCTCCGAACATGACCACGTTGCCGTGGGCAGCGTCGTAGGCCATCGCCGTCGCATTGCGAGCCGGCGGGCTGGAAGGCGGATTTGCCTGGGTCCAATTCGTTCCGTCCCACTGCCATGTCTCGTTTGTCCAGCAAGCGCCGCAACCGATCTGGCCTCCAAACATGACTACTTTGCCGTGTGCCGCATCGTAGGCGAGAGCCGCTGTATCCCGGCTTGAGGGAGAGGTTGTCGGATCCGCCTGAGTCCAGGTGGAACCATTCCAAATCCAGGTGTCACTTACATCGCCGCTATTGCTGAATCCCCCGAACATCACAACCTGCGAATGCGCGGAGTCATACGCAAGGGGTGCACCGAAGCGCTGGGCAGGGCTGTTGGCGGGTGAGGCCTGATTCCAGCCCGCGACGAGCGTTTGCGCACCCGCCAGACTGTTTGCCCATCCGCCCAGAAGCAGCAGGGCCGCTGACAAAAAGCCGCCCAGGCGGAGAGCACGCCCGACCCTCGTCTCTGAAATCAAATTGTTTTGAGATTGGAAGGAAAGGGGGTCTGATTGGTGCCGCAAACCAGCGGTAAGGGACATAAATACCGATCTCCTGGGGATAAGGACTGCAATTCGATGCTGGTCTTGGCGCTCGATCGATCGACGCGAAAACTCTGGTGAACGCCTCGTGCTCGAGAGGAGGTCCCAATGTCAACGACCCGGCACAGCTGTACTGGAGACTGCCGAAAAAGAGGTCATATTGCCATGGGGGAAGCCGCGTCGATCTCCGGCTCTTTGGTTCAAAGCGGACCACAAATTGGCTGCAGCGCGGGAGGTGCCGTTCCGGGGTCAGTGAATCCACAATGCGCAATAGCGACGGGCATTGTCAAGGCAAACGGCTTTGAATACGGCGAAATTAACGCAGTAGTTGGCTACGAGTCCCGAAGTTAGACGTCGCAGATGGCGCGTGGCGCGGATAAAATCTCGACAGTGTCCCTGCAATTCCCCAAACCGACCCTGCACTATGACGATTTCGACGGTGAGAATACCTTCGAAATCGGCGGTGAGTGCACGACCATTGGCCGTTCCGCCGATCAAGATCTTGTACTGAAAGAGGCTTTCGCCTCTCGCCGGCACGCGACAATCAACAGCCAGAACGGCGGGTTTGAGGTCATCGATCAGAACAGCTCTCACGGTACGTTTCTAAACGGCAAACGCATAGACCGGGCAAAATTGCGCTCGGGCGACACGCTTCAGTTCGGCTCCGCCAACGCGGTCTGCTACCGTTTCGAGCTTCCCGAGAGCGCAAGCATGTCGGGCGTCCGCGCGGACGAACTACTCGCGGCGCTATCTGAATTCGAACCGCCTACAACCGGAAGCGTTCCGAAGCCGGCGCGTGAGATCGAAAAACTGAGCTTCCTGCTCAGCGCCGCCCGTCAATTGAACTCCGGCGGAGCGATCAACGACATCTTCCTGGCGCTTCTTAAGCTCTCGATGCAGCTCACCGGTACCGAGCGCGGCTTCGTCTTCCTTATGAAGGAAGGAGAATTGGAAATAGCTCTCGGGCTGCGCTCAGACGGCACATTGATTGAAGAAGACTCCTCAGTTTCGCGCCGCGCCATGCAGAAGGCGGTGGAGAGCGATTCCAGATTCTATTTGAGCGATACGCTCAGCGATGACAGCGCGGCGCAATGGGCCAGCGTGATGGCTCATTCGATTCGCAGCATCTATTGCATCCCTCTTCGCAAGCACTCGCCGACGGAATCGAAGAGCTGTCTCGGTGTTTTGTATCTGGATGCTCAGCTCGGCGCCAAGAGCCTGAGCGACATCGATCAGCAGGTGCTGGATACGCTGGCCACTGAAGCCTCCACGCTGCTGCACAATGCGCTCCTCGCTGATACAGAATTGAAGGCTCGCCAGGCCGAGGAAGAACTCGCGATTGCCGCATCGATTCATTCCGGATTGATGTCCATTACTCTTCCGACGCTCGACTACGCCGAAGTGCAGGCGCGAACACTTCCCTGCCACGCAATCGGCGGCGACTTCTATGACGTGATCGAACTGCCCGATTGCGTCTGCCTGGCAATCGCAGACGTCTCAGGAAAAGGGGTCCCGGCCTCCATCGTGGCTGCGACTCTGCAAGGGATCATTCACGCGCTGATGCTTACTGGCCAGTCACTGCCTGAGACAGCGGACCTCATCAACCGCTTTCTTTGCAAGCGGCAGGTCGGGAAGTATGCCACGATGATTCTGCTCAAAGTCTATCCGGGCGGATGCGTGGAGTTCCTGAATTGCGGGCATGTGCCGCCGCTGCTCATCAGTTCAGCCGGGGAGATCGTAGAACTCGAAACTGCGAATCCAATCGTGGGCCTCATCGAGCAGGCGACATACTCCGCATCGGAGATCACGCTGAGAGCCGGTGACCGGATCCTGTTGACTACTGACGGTGTAACAGAAATCAAGGACAGGTCCGGCCAGCTGATCAGCACGGAAGGGCTGATTTCGATTGCACATCTGCCGACTCTCGATGCGATCGTAAACGAACTCCAGCAGATTCAGGCGTCCCCTGAAGCACAAGACGATTGGACGCTGCTCGACGTTAGATATAAGGGCAGATCACAAGCGCAGCAGCGCTGATGTAAACCCGCCCCCGTCAGTTTGATCTCAATCCCTGAGCTATTTGTATTCGGCTGCAAATGAATCGGCTTCACGATTCAGCGCGGCGGCGTCCGTCTGTTGCGAGTACAGGACAACGCGATAGCGAAATGTGGCGGTCTGACCTTTTTCGATCGTGAAATTGAGAGCCGGCTGCTTCGGATCAAAGATGTTTCGGCCTAGAGGATTCGCCGCGAACAACCCGTACCCGCGCGCGTGCCAGTAGGTTGGGAACCCGGGATTTCTGGGGTGATCGAAGATGCCGATCGTGACTGTGTGGTCGCCTGTGTGCCCGGTGAGGGAGCACCAGCGCCCGCGTGTTCCCCACGCCGCATCCCCCTTCACTCCTTCGCTCGTCAGGTAGACACCCGTCGCTCCCGTTGTATCGGTGGCTGCCACCTCTGTGGGTTTACCACTCGCATCGGTGAAGGTTCCGCCCTTTTCATTCGGCGATTCGAGCCAGCGTGCAACTCTCATCCCGAGCAGCCCTTCCTTGTCGTCACGAAAGACCACACGATCCAGGGCTTTGAGTGTGACGATCTGATCGATAATGCGCGCGTTCCCGTGCCCTGAAAAGATGTAGCGCGTTGTCTGCTCAAGGATCGGCTGCTTCTGTCCTGTGACCCAGGTCGACTCGACATCGAGCTCTCCACGATCCGATCCGCTGCGCACCTTCAAAATCTTTTTGAAAACCACATCGCCCATCTTGGCGCGGTCTTCGGGCTTGATGGCATCGGAGTTGTTCCAGAAGTCGAATCCGTTCGCGCTGCCATAGTTGAACCAGAGACCGGCATGATGCGGGTGATCGACTCTTTCGCCGGGCCGCGGCTCCAGCGGATAGCCGCGCGTGACGGTGATCCCCTCACTTGTTATGAGAGGAAACAGAGTTGGCTTTTTCAGCGTGGTGGGCCAGATGAAAGAGGTGAATGGCTTGCCGTCAATCGTGATGTCGACGCGGCGCTGCGTTTCGTCGGGAGTCACTTTCACATGCTTCGCGGAATCCGATCCGAACGCAGACGAAACGATCATCGCCATCGCAAGTAACGGCAAGTAGCGGCCCAGCCTACGCATACACCTTGCCTCCGGCGATGACCTGCTGTGTCTTGTCGTCGAAGGTAACTTTCTCGCCTGTCTGAATTGCCGCCACGTTCATGCACAACGCGATCGAATGGCTGTAGCCGGCTTCGATCGGCGCGTTGGGAGTCTTGCGCGAACGAACGCACTCCATCCAGTTACGCATGTTGGCTGATGTTTGCGGATCGGCTCCTGTATCTGCCGCGGTCGATGCCGCCTGCGCGTTCTCAACCAGGGAGAAGCCGGACAGGAGGTTAGCGTTCATCTTCATTTCGGCTGCGGATCCCGCAGTCAGCCCGCCGGTCGATGTGACGGTCTGCTTGTCCATGTCGATCATTCCGCCGTTGGAGTAATACAGCTCCTTAACGCCGCCAGCGGAGTTGGTGAAGCGCGATGTGTACTGCACCTGGAAGCCTTTGCTTGGATCATCCAGCGGACCGTAATCAAAGACCGCGGTCATCGTGTCCCAGTTCTTGCGGCCATCCTTCCACAAGTAGATGCCGCCGTTGGCGACAACACTGCGTGGATGCGGCAGACCGGTGAACCAGTGAACGGTGTCAATCTGATGAACGAGCCACTGATCAGGAATGCCTGATGAGTATGGCCAGAAGAGCCGGAACTCAAGATACTTCCTCGCATCGAACGGCTCATAGGGCCTGTCGAGCAAATAGCGTTTCCAATCCGTGTCCTGCTCCTTGAGCAAGGGCACGACGCCGGGACGACGCCACCGCCCGGGCTGATTGACGTTCCACGTCATCTCGACCATAACGATTTCGCCGAACTTGCCCGACTGAATGTATTCGGCTGCCTTCTGATAGCTCGGGGTGCTTCGACGCTGCGTCCCGATCTGCACGATCTTGCCGGTCTTCTTCACTGCCGCCAGGAACTTTCGTGCGTCCTCCATGGTGTGCGCGGTCGGCTTTTCGACGTATGCGTCGCGCCCGGCATTCACAGCCTCAACTCCATGCAGAGCGTGCTGAAAGTCCGCAGTCGCGATCAGAACCGCATCAACGTCTTTGCGTGCGTAGAGCTCGTCGTTGTTGCGAACAGCATCGACACGGCCGCCGCCCAGCTTCTCAATGTAGGCGGTTCCCTCTTCACGGCGCTTATTCCAGAGATCGGAAACAGCGACGAACTCGAAGTTCAACTCTTTGGAATGCTGAAGAAAAGACGGAATCAGAGCGCCCTTCATGCGGTCTCCGCAACCGACCACGCCAACCCGCACGCGATCATTAGAGCCGGCAATGGCGCCGTAACTGCGGGCGCTCCATGAGACGGTGGTAGCGGCAACTGCTGCCGAACCTGCTTTCAGGAAATCTCTGCGACTGGTTTCTGTGTTGTCCATGAGCAATACCCCGCGATTAAAGTCGTCGGGATAATCCTACATCTCGAGCGCAGTCCAGAGCAGGCGGCACCGCTTTAGTTCTCGACAGGGGTGAGTCTCGCCATTGGTCCTCGCGCAGGTCCGACCAGCGCTCCATCATCCTGCATCCTGAATTCAGTGTCTTCGTTTTGGCAGGTCAGCCTCACTGAACTCCCAGACTCCGTGTAGCTGCACGCGTGAACATGATTGCCAGCCGACACGAGCGCCCTTCCGTCACGCTTGAATTCGACCTGCACCACGCCGCCGTTGTTGTGGTACGTGCGATCGCTGACTTTGCTGCCGCAGGCGGCGATCATCGTGCAGGGGGTAATAGCCGCTATGAACGCAATGCCTCGTCTCATTCTTCATCTAAGCCTCGTGAGATTTTGGGACAGCTCAGGGCTCTCTGCGGTAGGCCAGATCTACGCGATTCGAATCTAGTGGGATCTCTGTCGATTGCAGGGTGTTACGTTCGCTTCGCGCTGTAAACGTTCCGACGCTGCAGGTCTCTGAATGAGGCGTGAAGCTGACATTATCGCCGCGAATTGCGGTCACGAGTCTTCCGTTGACGCTCGTCGATCCAGTTCCCCGTAGTGTGTTGTCAGGCCCGATAGCCAGTTGGAACGCTCCGCCGCCATTCTGTATGCGCACGGCGAAACCTGAGGGAGTATTTTCGACCTGATAGGGCGATTTGGCATGTGCCTTGTTGCAGTCGAGAATGACCGCGTCGTTTTCAAACTCGAGCGACAACCCGGCATTGCTGAGATAGCGGCCCGCCATGCGAAAGCCTGTCACCGCCGGCTTACTCTCGGTGACTGCATCGAGGAAGCCGATGCCTGTCTTCGGCTGTGCGACTGGCTTTGGCCGCGTAAAAGCCAGCGAACCGATCGTGCAGCGCTCAATCTTCGGCGCGTAGGTCGGAGTTGACGAACTGGTGCTGCAGGGTCCGTTGCAGTCATACCCCTGAGCCGCGGCAGGAGCACCGTTCACCATCTTTGTCGTCGTCGTTGTCGTATAGCCAGTAATAATGCGCCCTTTTACCAGAGTGGACCCCGGTCCGGTGACGCTGCCGTCAGCTTGCAGATTCACTACGAGCGGACGCGGCTCGTTATCCAGAACGAGCTGAACCGAGCCGCCCGACTTTCGAATGGAGTAGCCATGCCCATCGACAACCGTAGATACCAGCGTGCCGCAGTCTGCGATGATCGCAACCGGAGAGCCGCCCAGGTCGTAGCCGAAGGTTACGCTGGCCGTTCCCGGACTGCCGCGGTAAGCACCGACAAAAACCACGCCTGAAACCGGCGGTGGCGCATTTGGGTCGGGCTTCTCGGCGAAGGGCATCAGGATGCTTGCCATGCCTTCGATAGCCCCATTGCCCTCGCACGCATCCAGACTGCTGCCGAGTTCAAGGCATCTTCTTAATACCGGATCGTTCACGCGGTTCGCCTCTGCTCGGGCGAACATTCCCGTAGGGTCAAGAACCCCATCGCCTGCGATCGATGCACGGCCGCCTCCCTGGTCCTGCTTCATCTGCTGCTGCAGTCTCTCTTCATGTTGCTGATAGCTCTGGGCCAATGAAGTTTCGGCGCCACGATAAGTGTCGGCGGCCTGTTGCCCTTCGAGCTGCTTGATCCAGCCGAGCGCGTTCATGACCTCATACTTGCCTTCCAGTTGTTGGAAGGTTTTTACTTCGGCGGGCGTGTGGGTCTTGGTAAATTCCTGCGAAAGCTGCTGTGCGGCCAGGCTGTACTCGCGATACAGCTTTTCCTCCGCAGGTGTGTAAGGTCCTCCGTAGTGGCGCGCGTTGACGATACGAGAGATGTAGGTTGGCAGATAAGTGAGCACAGCAACTTGCCTCGCGGCAGTGTCTGTCGGATCAGTACCTTTGAGTTGCGCCTTGACCTTCTCAACGGAAGGAAGCCCAGCGGTATAGTCGCTTGATGCGGGTGCCTGCGCGATTGCGATAACCGGATACGCGGCCACTACTGCTGAAATCAAACCGAATGCAGCAACACCTCGCAGACTCATCTCGTTTCCTCCATCAGCCGGTCGCACGGTAAAGGCTGGTTGAAGCCTCGCCGGCGGATCATTTTTGTTTGCGCAAGGGAGGCATGAAGCTACCGGGAGGACCGGTCAGCGATCCGTCGTCGTGAATATTGAAGACAGTCTTTCCTGCCTCGCCCTTGCAGCTCAGCGTGAGTTGCTTTCCGCTGCTTTCGTAGGTGCAGTCCTGGACATCGCCCATGAAGGTGAAGTTAGCGCTGCCTCCGGACCTGATTTCGAGAATGACGGCGCCGTTCGCGTCGGTATACGTCCCCTTGGGACCGGAGTTACAACCTGAAACCAGCAACACGAAGGTTCCGGCAATAATAAACATCGATTGGCTCAAGCGCACTTGAAATTTCCCTTCCTTCCTCGACGGTGACTGCGGATTATCGATCGCTCTTCGCAACCAGCATTCCCCCTCCGCCAAGAGAAGCAAGTCCGGACTCGGCAGAAGGGGTGATCGTGATCCGCTTCAGATTGTTCTCATCCTGAAGAAGAACCGAGAGGCTGCCATCGGGAGCCATGTCCCACCAGGCTTCTTTTGAATTGGGGGACACTGCCGTGTCCGCCTCAGCCACTGCTTTGCCGTCTACGAAGATGCGCAAGGCATTCCGGCTGGGTACATCCTGAGCCCAAACAATGTGCTTGCTGTCTGCGGTGAACTCCAGCCTCTTCATGCCCGAGTTTGCAACCACGGGGGTGTACTTGCCGTCGAGGAAGATGCCGGATGAGAACTCGTTTGTTGGCGATGGCGGACCGGAATCGACCGCAATGTGCCGGCTGTCGGGGCTGAATACGTAGTGGGCGCGCGGAATGCTCGGCGTGCCCAGGTTCGAATTCATCTGCGCTACCCCGTCAACTGCAAGCCGCTGCGCTCCACCCTGGTAGTACATCTGATATGCGTAGTGGGCACCGTCGGGTGAAAATCGCAGATCGCCGACCCCCTGCACTCCGTTCGGGAGTGGCACCGTCTTGCCGTCAAGGTACACCGTAGGTGCACCACCGGTAAGACCACACGGTGTCCCGGCTCGTCCGCCCATGGGCGCGATCATCAGGCCATTCACGGCGAGACATGTTTCCGATTCCTGATCGCCAATGATCGAATAGGGCTTCCCATTCGTGAACGACGTATAGGTCACCTTCGACGAGTCAGCAGTGAAAACGATATGGTCAACATTCTGGTACTCCTGAGCACGTTGTCCGTCAACGAATACATACTGTCTTCCTTGCGTTGTTGAGTACCTTGCCGCGTAGTGTTTGCCATCGGGACTGAATGTCGCCTGATCAATCTGCGCACCGCGCAAATGAACGATCTCGCTTCCGGGCACCTTCTTGCCGTCCACGACGATGAACTGAATGGGTGAAGGCGTACGGTCAGCCGCCTCCACAATGGCAACAACCATGTTGCCCGCAGGCGCGACATACAGATTGAGGCGGTCTGCGCGGATGAACGGCTTGCCGTCCAGCATTCCTTCCATGTATCCCGTCGCACCCGGGTGCTCAATCGTCGTGTAAAGATGCTGGCTGTCCGCACTCCACTGCACGGGGCCCCCTCGATATGGGGCCATCTTCCCATCGACGACCAAGCCCCATTTGTTCTCATCTGCGGGATCTACAACGATCAACGCATAGTGATTGCCATCGGGGCTGAACGCAATGTTGCGCAGATCCTGGCTGCCGCCTCGCATCGAGCTGGCGCTTCCCGGCACCTCCTTGCCATCGAAGATGAAGCGAGTGCGGCTCCCACCCTTCATCATGGATGTCACTGAGTCGCTGAACATAAACACATGCTGGCTGTTCGAAGTGAAACCCAGCTTGCAGCTCGAGCCATCGAATCGGCCCATATTCGACTCGGAGGTGCGCAGGAGTTCCTTGCCATCCACCATCACAGCCATCTCAGTGCCCACTCGGCCGCAATATGCGTAGCGCTTTCCATCGGGACTGAAGGCGACCTGGGCGTCAGCGGAGCCCATCTGTCCGCCAACAACCTCGTCAAACTTCGGCCCCGGCACGCCATCGTAGTAAATGACAGATCGGCTTCCGCTGTTCTCGAAGGTGGCTACGTGCACGCCGTGAGGGCTGATGAAGAACCTTGCCCCTTGCGCCAACGGAGCCATGACCGTCTCTCCCACTTTTGTCCCGTTTGGTGGATGAATCGCGCCTGTGTCGTCCTGAACCTCCCCGCCTCTTGTCTGTCTTTCATGGCCGGGTCGCTGCCCAGGCTGCCCCGGTTGCTGGCCGGGCGTTTGCGGAGCTTGCTGCTGTTGCTTCTGATTCAGCTGCGCCAGTGCCTGGCAGGCCTTCTGTAGCCCTTGCTGGCATTGCTGCTGCAGGACGTTCTGTTTCATCTTCTGCCAGACGCTTTGACCGGAAGCTGTAATCGTGAACCCGAACATCAGGACGAAAAGGGGGAGGGCATTTTCAAAGAGCTTGATCACACAATTGCGGGCAGACATACCTGGCCTCCGGTGGGAAGAAGTGAATCGCTCAGAAGTTCGCGGCAAGAAATTGCCTCGCCGCTGCGCGCCGACGGACCCCCATCCAATCGACGCGCAGCCCCTGCCGTGAAAAATCGGGTTGAAGTGATTCAACTTCGGCTTATCCTGTAGGTCACTCCCCGGAATTGTCCTAACGAAACGCTGAAGATTTCTAAAGGAACCGGCTTCCATGTCTGTTTCCCCGGAGAAGCAGCCCCAATCCGCGCATCAGGAACTGTGGCGATTCGCAGATTGCGAGTTCGACGACCTGCGCTTTGAATTAAGGATCCGTGGTCAGGCAGTGGAATTGGAGAGGAAGCCTCTCGAATTGCTTCGACATCTGCTCTCACGGTCGGGCGAGGTGGTCCGAAAAGAAGAACTGCTCGAAGCGGTGTGGCCCGGCGTTCTGGTTGTGGATGCGTCCCTGGCGACTGCGGTGTCGAAACTGCGTAAGGTTCTCGGAGAGCAGGATGTCATCCAGACAGTGCCGCGGGTCGGATACCGGATCTCCGTACCTGTTACGCGGGTGAACCGCGCTGAATCGGCTATCGAATATAGAGAGACCGCGCTAGAACCCGCTGACACCGATCTTGCAGTCCCGATCGAAGCGAAGCGGCGATTCCGCTTCGGCACGCGTTTGATCTGGGCTGGTTTAGGTACTGCTGCGGCCGTTGCAGTGACGGTCGGCCTCATCGCCAGCCGGCGAAGCACTCCGCCAGCACCCCTGCAGGTGCACGTCGCGATTCTTCCCTTTCAAAACGTCTCTGGAACCAGCTCGCTGAACTACCTTCGCTCTGCTCTTCCCGACGAGATTGCACACTCTCTGGCGCCTGCAAAGTCACTCACGGTACGGCCTCTCGCAGCGTCTGCTCAATTCACCGATCCTGGCGTTGATTTCCGCAAGCTGGGCCGCGACCTTGATGTCAATCGAGCCATAACTGGTCACTACATCATCCTGGGAGACCGGCTCCATATAACGATGGAGGCTGTCGACACAGTCGAAGACCGCATCATCTGGCAAGACAGTTTTGATTTCGCACCCAACAATCTGCTGGCGATGCAGGAACAGATCGCGACGGTCGCACATGGACGCCTGGGAGAAGCGTTGGGCGTAAGCGGATTTGCCGCGGACTCGCCACCGCGTGCAACCAACGAAGAGGCCTACGAGCTTTATCTACAGAGCGTCGCTCTCAACTGGGATAACAAGACCGATAAGCAAGCTATCGATCTCCTGCGCCGAGCGGTCATTCTCGATGCGAACTATGCTCCGGCCTGGGATATGCTCTCGCATCGCTATTACTCTTACGCCCGCTTCGGTGGCGGCGGCCCTGAGATGCTGGCGCTTTCTGACGCGGCATTGGACAAGGAACTCGCACTGAATCCGGACTCCCTCGACCCCATCGCCGAAATGACCATCCACCGCACTGAGCGCGGAGATCTGGTCAAGGCTCACCAGATCGCGCTTGAGCTGGTCCGGCGCAAACCCGACGACCCCAACCTTCATCATGTGCTGAACTATGTGCTTCGCTATGGGGGCTCGCTGGACGAAGCAGGCCGGCAATGCGAAATTGCAGTCCTGCTTGCCACCAAGGTTGTTTGGGGGTCGTGTTCGACAACGTTCAGGGAACTCGGCAACTACGAACGTGCCAGGTTTTTTGTGCGGAAGGATCTGAGCTCTGAATGGTCAAAGTCGGCTGCAATCGAAGTGCTGCTGCGCGAGGGCAGAACAGCGGATGCTCTACGCGTTCCCGCGCCGCAGATTCCGCACTGGGACAGCTACAAGATGCTGCTGGCCTGTGCCGGCGGCGCGCCACAAGCCGAGATTCAGTCGCTTGCTTCAAAAGTTGAGATCGACGACGATCCCGAAATGGACTACCTCTTCGCCGGGCACCTTGCTTACTGCGGCCAGAACGAAGCAGCTCTTCGAATGCTGAAGATTGCTATCGACCGCCACTACTGCTCTTTTCCGACCGTGGACAAGGATCCGTTCTTCGACAAAATGAGATCCGATGCTCGATTCCAAAAGCTTCGTCTCGCGGGCATGGCATGCCACGATGCGTTCGCGAGTGATCGAGACATGCGGCAACTTGCGCCCGTTCAGACTGCGGCAAAGCAGCATTCCGTATCGCCTGCTTCGCCGCACAGTTAGTCCCGCCCCGCAGACGGATCGTCTACGCTCATGTGCAGTTAAACGGTGACTTCTTCCATAGCAAGAGCACGCGGGAACAGAATGTTGTTCTCGAGATGAATGTGCTGATGCAGATCCTGCTCGAACTCCTTCAGGCCGTTGTAGAACGCATGGAACGTCGGACACGCGCCAACCGGTGGCGTGTAGTCCCTCGACAGCTGACGAATCTCTGCCATCAGCGCTCCGGCAGCATCGTGCTCCTGCGTCATCATTGCGATCGGACTTGCAACGGTTCCGAAACATGCATGGGGTTTCGCCGTCCCCTCTGCTTGCGAACGCTCAAACCTGGTCACGTAGGGAAAGAGAACCACTTCTTCCTTGGCAAGATGCTCGGTAAGCTCTTCACTGAGCTGCGCAACCTTTGCCTGGATCTGCGGCAGTTCCGGCTTGGTGTCGCCATGCCGATTGACAACCTTGCTCGCCAGCTCCACCAGACGCGGCAGTTCGCGGCGCACATAGACGTGATGCGTGTTGACGATATGTGCGGCAAGTGAGCTGAGCGGCTTTGTGCTCCAATCTTCGGCGGCTGGGGTGGCGTTTGCCGATTTGTTCTCGAGTGCGGCTAACACTGTCTCGAGGGAAATATTCTTTGCCTCGCAGGCTTCTGCCAGCGGCTTCCGTCCCCCGCAGCAATAGTCGATTCCAAATGCTTCAAAGACGCGAATCGATGCAGGATTCTCCAGTGCGATTTCGCGAACAGTTTGTGTCGTTACGGTCATTACGACCTCCTTGAGTTTTCAGAATAGATATTCTGGAATTTCGCCTCAGCGACTTTGGTCACTCGTCTACTCTCAAAATCTGCAATGAGAAAAAAAAACGGGAAGCACTGTACAAGCTGCTTCCCGCGTGTGAGTTGCTGCGTTTCTCTACTGCGCTACGAGCTCTCTTTCTTCGACTTCCACCATCTTGGCGCCGCGCGTCGAATCCTTCTCGAACGAGTGCCCGGTCAGCAAGCCAAGAACGAACCATCCAAGCATCGCTGCTCCGGCCGCGAACAGCACGTCGCCGGGAACGCGCATCCAGCGCAGGAATTGCATGGTGGGCGTTTGCAGAAACTCCGCCGAGCGCGCGTACCAGGTACCGTGCTCGATGGATGCCGAGGCTTGCATCAGGCCGATCGGGAACATACTCAGAACGACCATGAAGATCAGCCCGAAGTTGATGCACCAGAACGCACCCTTCAGCATCCCTTCTTTCCAGCGCCTTGCAGGTTGCAGGGCGCGCAGGCAGAACAGCGTCAGTCCCAGGCCGAGCATGCCGTATACACCGAACAGCGCGGTGTGTCCGTGGACCGGCGTCAGGTTGAGGCCTTGCATGTAGTAGAGCGCGACCGGCGGGTTGATTAGGAAGCCGAATACTCCCGCGCCCACCAGATTCCAGAATGCGACCGCGACGAAGAAGTAGATGGGCCACTTGTAGCTCGCGATCCATGGAGCCTTCTCGGTAGGACGTGCGAGGCGAAGGTTCTCCCATGCTTCGTATCCGATCAGCGTCAGCGGCACAACTTCAAGAGCGCTGAACACTGAGCCGAGTGCGATCACCGCCGGACCAGAGCCGGTGAAATAGAGATGATGGAACGTTCCGATGATTCCGCCTGACAGAAAGATCGTCGTAGAGAATAGCGTTGCTCGTGTTGCACTGCGAATCTCCAGGAGCTTCAGGCGAGTGAAGAGGAATGCGATCACGACAGTAGCGAACACTTCGAAGAAGCCTTCGACCCAGAGGTGAACTACCCACCAGCGCCAGTACTCGGCGGTGACCAGGTGGCTGCGCTGCCCGTACATCAGGCCCGCTGCATAGAACGTCGGGATTGCAACGCTGGATACGAGGAACAATGCCAGCAGCGACTTGTCTTCGATGTTCTTCTTGAATGCCGGCTTCAGAGAGCGGACCATCAGGAACAGCCAGAGCACCAATCCGACAAAGAGAAGAATCTGCCAGAACCGACCGAGGTCGACGTACTCGAAGCCTTGCGCGCCGAACCAGAACCAGAGGTTGCCGAGCTTTTGCTGAATCCCGAACCACTCGCCGGCAAGCGATCCGCCGACGACCAGCACCAGCGCGACGAACAGAACGTTCACGCCGAGCCGCTGATACTTCGGTTCATGCCCGCTGACTGCCGGGCCGACGTACAGTCCCGTTGCCAGCCATGAGGTGGCGATCCAGAAGATCGCGATCTGCAGGTGCCATGTCCGTGTAATTGCGTAAGGCAGGATCTTGTCGAGGGGAATGCCGTAGAACCCCTGCCCTTCCACTCCATAGTGAGCAGTGATGGCACCCATGAGAATCTGCACGCCCCACAGGATCACAACCACGAGGAAATATTTGATTGTCGCGCGTTGCGAGGGTGTCGGCTGAAGTCCGAGGAATGGATCGCGCGCGGGGTAGGGACCATGCACAACTTCCTTCTCGCGCGCCGAGTTCCACCACACCAGTCCGCCGATTCCGGCGATGAGGCAGACTACGCTGACGATGCTCCACAATACCGCGCCCGATGTCGGCTCGTTGCCGACCAGCGGCTCGTGGGGCCAGTTGTTTGTGTAGCTGACAGTAGCGCCGGGCCGATTCGTGCTCGTCGCCCATGCGCTCCACCAGAAGAAGGCAGCCAGCTGCTGCTGCTTCGCGGTGTTGGTCAGCGCGCCTTGCGGAATTGCGTATTCCTTGCGTCCTGCGGCAAATACGTCAGCATAGTAGGCGGCCAGCTGCCGATATGCTGCGACGCGATCTGCCGATAACGTCACGCGGTTTGCGTCAGCCTCATAGGTATTCGTGCGGATCGTCGCGACGAGGCGCGCCTTCAATACCGCCTGCTGTTCCGCGTTGACCGCGGCGAAATTCGCTGCACCCTCGCGCTGTGCCCATGTGTCGAGCAGGATACTCGACTCGCGGTGCAGCCAGTCCGCGCTCCAATCGGGTGCAACGTATGCTCCGTGTCCCCAGATCGTGCCGATCTCCTGGCCGCCGATGGACTGCCATACGCCTTGCCCATCGGTGATTGTGGAACCGGTAAAAAGAAGCTGCCCATCGGCGGTGTATACATCCGGTATAGGGGGAGCCTGGCTGATCATCTTCCGGCCGACCGTTCCCAGGACCGCAAACGATCCAAGGATGACCACCGTTAGTGCCAGCCAATAACGCTTATAGTTCATTGCTTGCCTCAATTCGCACGATGAGTGCAGTTCGAATTAACTGAGTTGAAGTTACTGAGAATCCAGATAGCTTTCAGGGACTAAAGTCACAAGGGGAAAAGTTTCTTCACGCGGCAGCCACCTCGCCCGTCTGCGCGTTTGTAAAAGCTGAGCGGCCGAAGATGATGGTTGCGGCAATATTTGCAGCGAATATCAATACCGCTGCGAGCTCGAGCATTCCCGACACGGGCAGCACACGCCACGCAAAGGACGAGAAGCCCTCATACGCAAGCGGCTCTGAGCTCACGCGCAAGGTGCATCCGACCTGCAACAGCAGCAGGCTCGCGAACATCAACCGCGTGCTGAAAAGGCGCGCGATCCCGCAGAAGTGCGGCAGAATCCGAGGGCCGATTGAGAACACCATCGTCGCTGCAAAGCCGACGGTCAGCGCATGGCGGGAAGCTCCCCAGATTCCTCCGTGTTGATCGGCAAGAGCGGCCCAGACGCTCATGCTGGCCGCAATCACCAGCCAGACATATGCGAGTCGGATGAAGTATGGGAAGCTTGGATGAATCCCCTGTGTCTTGGCCTGCCCGTGCGGACGATCAATCAGATGCAGCGCGAATACGATTGAGACAGCTGAAACAAAGAAGAGCGATGTTGCTACGGGCAACAGTCCAGAAACTCCTGTCAGCACTCCCACGATGTCTGCGACAAGAGCTGCTTTCAATGCAGAAGAGCGGGGCTCATCGATGGCAAGGAAGGATGGCAGCCACCGCGCGGAGAATCCCCATACTACCGGCGCCAGAAATCCCCAGCCGAGCAACACCAGGTACTTCTGATCGAGCAGATGCGGAAACGACGGAGTTGCGCCATACAGAGCGAGCCGCAGGCACTCCACAAAGTTGAAAATCACTGCTGCGGTCAGCCCGGCGGTGCTCAGCAGGACCGCGACCATCCAGATTTCCATGCTCTTCTTCTTGCCCTTTTCTGCTTCAGGCAGCTTGTGATGCGAAGCCGCTGACAGGAAGAGCAGTACCGCGATTAGCTCAGCTGCCGAAGAAACCAAAAGCAGCGAACGCCAGTGCCACTCGTAGATGTTGCCAATCCAGCGCAGCAGAACGCCGGTCGTCCAGAAAGCGAAGCACGCAATGGGAATGCGAAGTCCTGACCGCCTCGCCGGCTGCGAGTAGAAGCCGATGCCGAGAATGAAGCTGCCAATCCATCCATACATTTGCGCGTGCCCGTGACCTTCCATCCAGGCCGGGGACATCGAGCCCAGTCCGTGATGAGCGCTGATTGCCATCAGATTCGAAAAGCCAAGAAGGGTGCCTGGAAGCGCCATGAAGAATATCCCGCTCAGTATCCAGGCACGCAGCATCCAGCTCTTGTTGCGCTCGCGAACCAGCGATTCGCTGTTTGGAATGGGGACACTCATGGGGCTGACCTCAATCTCAACGTAGAGCCGCTTTGATTGCCTCACAGTGATTTTTGTCACTCGATGCGAAAAATCCCGCAGGCCCGAAATCGAGCGACTTTCGTCACTGCATTGCCCGCAATCTGCTGGTTCTATACGCTTATGAACCCGCAAATCCAGACTGTCGACTTCAATGAGCGCCCCTTCATTGCCATCTGGGAGGTCACCCAGGCATGCGATCTTGCCTGCGTCCACTGCCGCGCATCAGCGCAGCCTGAGCGGCACCCGCAAGAACTCACTACGCTTGAAGGAAAAAGGCTTATCGATCAGATTGCGGCGTGGAAGGTCCCCGTCTTCGTGCTCACCGGCGGCGACCCAATCAAGCGGCCTGACCTGTTTGAACTGATCAGCTACTCGCGTTCCGTCGGCGTCCGGGTTTCTCTCACACCCAGCGCAACACCTCTCCTCACTCGCGATGTGATTGTGCGCCTGAAAGAAGCAGGCCTGGCTCGCCTGGCCGTCAGCATGGATGGCGCCTCTGCCGCGACACACGACGCGTTTCGCGGACTGTCCGGATCGTTTGCGCGGACGCTCGATGCGGTGCGCTGGGCCAACGAAGTTGGTCTGCCTGTCCAGATCAACACGACCTTCAGCCGCAGAAACATCGCCGAGATCGATGAGATCGTCGCGCTCATGGAACAACTTCGCATCACTCTCTGGAGCGTCTTTTTTCTCGTGCCTACCGGTCGCGGCAAGCTGAATGATCTGCTCAGCGCCGATGAGTTCGAAGGCATTTTCGATAAACTTCATCAGCTGTCGAAGTCGGCCACCTTCGATATCAAGACAACAGAAGCTCAGCACTACCGTCGCTACATCCTGCAACAGAAGGTTGCTGAAAAGCGTGCAGGAGCAACTCAAGTCAACGCGCAAGTCTCAGCGGACGACATCGGCCGTGCACCGCGTGGTCTGAATGACGGCAAAGGCTTCGTCTTTATCTCACATAAGGGCGAAGTCTTTCCCAGCGGCTTCTTGCCAGTCTCAGCCGGCAGCATTCGCGAGCACAGCCTCGAGAGCATCTACCTTGAAGCGCCCCTGTTCCGCGATCTGCGCGACACATCGAAACTCGAAGGCAAATGCGGGGCCTGCGAGTTCAAGCAGATTTGTGGAGGCTCCCGCGCACGGGCTTACGCCCTCACGGGCAATCCTCTCGGGGAAGAGCCCTGCTGCGCGTATGTCCCGAAGGGATACGCGCCGGCCGAGCACCAATCCAGGAGACCCACGCTTCACGTCCTCCAAGGGGCGTGACGAAGGATATTACTTTTAGCTCAACTCGGTTAGAGCACGAAAAAACTCAGGCCGACGGTCCGGCCGTATCAACCCTGCCACTGATCTTCCACTGGATGGCGTGCTGAATCAGCTCACGACCGCTTTTCAGTCCCAGCTTTTCTTTGATGTGCGCCTGGTAGGTCTCGACCGTCTTCACGCTCAGGTGTAGCTCTTCCGCGATTTCGCGAGTCGCTCTGCCTTCGCCGATCAGCCGGAACACTTCCAGTTCGCGATCCGAAAGCGCAGCCACGCGCGACTCCAGGGGCGAAGATGCTCCGTCAATAAACTGCTGAAGAAGCTTCTTCGACATTGCTTCGCTGAGATAGACTTCGCCTTCCAGAATGCGACGTATGGCTACTAGAACCTTCTCCGTCGCCTCCTGCTTCATGATGTAGCCATTGGCGCGCGCCCGCAAGGCACGCTCCGCGTAAATGGATTCGTCATGCATGGAGAGAACAAGGACTGGAATATCCGCATTGGTGGCGCGGATCGTCTTCAGCACTTCGAGGCCGTCCGGACCCTTCAGTGAAATGTCCAAAACGATGATGTCGGGATTGAGCTGGACGATGCACTGCAAGGCAACACGCATGTCCTCAGCTTCACCACAGACACGCAGATCTGTTTGCTGGTTGATCAGCATCGCGATCCCCTGCCGCAGCAGGGGATGATCATCGATGACTAGCACAGACTTTTTGACAAGAGGCGCAACCTGCTCAGAAACGATAGCGTTCGTCATTTGCATTTCCTTTGCACCCGCATCCCCTACTGCTGCTTAATTGGAAACATACAGGCGACGGTCGTGCCGCGCTCCGCGTTCCTTGAAATGTCGACCCGCCCGCCTATCATCGCCGAGCGGTATGTCATGATGTGCAGCCCCATACCCCTTGAGTTCTGCTGCTTTTCCGGTATCCCTTTACCATCATCCACAATCTGCAGCCTTCCCAGATCGCCTTCGATTGAGAGCCGAATCAGGATATTCTTCGCGGATCCATGTTTGATGGCATTGTTCACTGCTTCCTGCGCGATGTGATACAGATGCGTGGAAGTTGTAATGTCGCGAATCAAAACCGGCGACGTGCACTCGAAGTCGCAAGAGACTCCGTAGATGTCTTCTACTTCGTCAGCCCACATCTGCAGCGCCGACATCAGTCCCTGCGTATCGGACATGACCGGCAGAAGTCCGCGCGCCAGTTCCCGTGTCTTGTGAACCGCCTCATTCACCAGCCGAACCAGCTTCCCGGTTTCCGCCGCAGCAACCGGATCGGTCTCGGAGAGTTTCTTCTCGTGAACCTTGGCCATGAAGGCGATGCCGGTCAGATGCTGCCCCAATCCATCATGCAGATCCTGCCCGATCCGCCTCTGCTCTCGCGCGCTCACGTCGAGGAGAGCCCGCTCAAGATGCTCTCGCTCTGTGATATCGATGCCTGTCGCAATGATGCATCGGGGCTGTCCATCGCTCTCAGCCAAAGACATGCTCGACCACGCAATCAGCCGCGTCGCTCCATCCCGCGTAACCCAGTGGCTCTTGCAATCGATTGACAAGGAGCCCTCGCGTAATTGCTCGATCACCGAATGTGCACGCGCAACCTCCTCCGGCAACGCGAGAAACTCCGTGATGTATCTTCCTCGCACCTCTTCGAACTTGTAGCCGGTGGTCACTTCACATGTCCTGTTGAAACGCAGGATGCGCCCGTCTTCGTCCAGGACCGTTATCAGCGCTCCCACCGTCTCAAGAATTCCTGAGATGAAGTTCCTCTCCTGCTGAAGTGCTCTTTCCGTCTCCTTCAAGTCGGAGATATCGAAAGCGACTCCATGGATGAACCACGGCTTCCCGTCAGGCCTGCGCTCCATGCGGGCGTCGCAACGAAACCATACGGTTCGACCGCTTTGCGAAAGGACGCGGTAGGAGGACCGCAGAGGTTTACCAGAGAGGAACATCTCCGCTGTTTCCACGCTCCAACGCTGTTTGTCATCGGGATGAATGCGGTCGTACCACCGCATGGGATCGTTCAGCCACTCATCTCTCGAGTAGCCCAAAGTGGCTTCGATTTCCGGGCTGACGTAAGCCTCACTGGTACCGCGGTCCATGTAGGCCATGAACACTACGGCTGGTATCTGCTCCAGCAACGCCCGGTACTTTGCCTCGATACTCGAAGCCAGGGTCTCGGGAGGAGTTTCATCCATCGCGTCTGTCCCGCTCCCACGTTTTCTGAATGCGGCGGTAGCTTCCTGAAGCAGTAATGCGGCGTCTTTCGGGTTCGCGCTGGAATCTGGATCCCGGTCTTGTCGGTCTATGTCGGTCCCTGCAATTGACGCCATGGGGCGCTTTCCTTCCGGCTGTCGATCTCTACCGATACCGCTTACTTCTGACCCTTCCCGGGTGTCCCAGTGCTTCCTGAACCCGCAATACTGACTTCGACCACCTAATCCATCTCGTTCGATGGCGCTGACACATCTTGCGGTGTCCGGCTTATGTTTCGCAAGTGAGATGTTTCAAGCAGGCCAAAACGGCTTGCAGTCTACCTTCAACTCGACGTTAAAAATCATGCAGATCCACTGCCCCGGGCCCCCTGTAAACGTTCCCAGCCTCAAGCTAATGCATCTGACACGCATCATCCGGCGCTCTGCCAGGGCGTACAGAAGAATCGTCCTGTGCTGACCTGCATCTTGTCGCGTGCACCCCTTTCTAGTCGGGACGGCGAAGCGATCCAGCCGACTTCTCCATCTCGTGGCGGATCTCTTCCGCGTCATCCATGTCGCGCAGCTCTGCTGCTTCTTTTTTGGTCTTTGGCCGCGCCACTCTGGCCTTCGCAGGCACAAAGACACGCGGATCCGCCTGTACATACTTGAAAGGCTCCATGCGCGGCTGCGTATCGAACATCTCTGATAGGTCTCCCGCAAGCGCGTCTTCAAGATTCAACGGCCCCAGTCCAAGCAGTTCGTCAATCGTCTTGATGATGGATCCCATGCTGCTGTGACCGTGCGCGACTATGCCCGGCCTCACCCACGGGCTCGCTACCATCAGAATGCTCCGATGAGCATCCACATGATCCACGCCACCCTGCGCGTCATCTTCTGTCACAAACAGGGCGGAATCCTTCCAGATTGATGTTTTCGACAAATAGGAGACTATGCGCCCCACGGCGAGGTCGTTATCTGCGACGTAGGAAGCACGGTAAGGATATCCGTCGTTCGGCCTTGGCTCCGCAGTGTGATCGTTTGGCAGCCGAATCACAATCAGGCCCGGCACCTTTCCTGCTGCCAGCCTACGACCAAAATCCCGTTCGAACTCTCTGAACCTCATCTGGTCGGGGATTCCGAGATTGAACGTAGGAAAATGTCGATCGCTTGATTCGAAGACCGGCCGGGGAACTGGCGCATTGAGCAGCAGCCGCTGGCCCTCCGGCTCTACTCCTGCGTGCTCGTCACTTCCTTCCACTTCGAGCCCTTCTCCGTAGTTGAGTATGCCCGGCCCGCTCTTCCCACCGGCGGCAATATGCTCCCACAGCGAGCCGAACTGCGGTTCATCCTCCGGCATCGGGGCATCGGCGCCGCCGAACAGTGCTCGCCTGCCCGGCTGCTTCGCCCGCGCATTCTCATGCCGACGACCGCCATAATTCGATGTCCACGCAGTGTTAAAGAATGGCGTGGGATTGATTCCCATCACCCAGCGATGACCGTCCGCTGAGACATCTGAGTCCACGTAGAAGTTGTCGCTGACAGCAAACTGCTGCGCCAGTGCATGCAGATTCGGCGTCACCTTCAGGTGCTTCACTTCAGACGAAGTCACTCGTTTATGACCGGCGTCATCGTCCAGCGCTGCCCACCCCTCCATCCCATAGCGGGCCAGCGATGCGTCCCCGTTTACTCCTGGTAAATCTCCAAGAACTTCATCGAATGTCCGGTTCTCGCGAATGACCAGAAAACAATGCTTCAGCCTCGGCAGCTTTGTCTGGTGCGCAGTGTTCGCCGTGTTCAGAGCGACGACCTGCTTCGTCAAGCTGTCTGCGTCGCGCAATCCCGCTAGAGGAATCGCGCTCAAACTTCCCAACTCCAGCGATCCAATATAGGTTGGCGCATGCGGATCGTGCGCATTTCCTCCGTTTGGCCCTGCGCCCTTTCCTTTGGTGTTCACAACAAAGAGATTTCTACCGTGCTTATCTACGGCAACCGCAGACGGATTCCATCCGACCGGAATGTGTTCGATAACACGCATCGTCTCTGAGTCGAGAATTGCCACTGCATTGATCCCCGATTCAGCTACGTAGACTCGATCACCATGCACAGCCACGCCGCTCGGCATTACTCCGCGCAGTGGCCTATGCCGCGCATCTTCAAATTCCTCGCCTGAGAATGGCGAGAGGGGCGCTTCTACCAGAACGCGCGTGCCATCGGCACTGATTTTCACCACCGAGTCTTTGTGCGAGAGAGCAACATAGACGGCATCCTGTGCCGCAGCCACCCCCGTAGGCGCAGCTCCACCAACGGCCCCTCCGCCAGACTCGACAATTGCATCTCCAAGACGCAGCTTTGAGATCACCGACAGTTTCTCTGGATGGCCTATGTCAATCGTCCAAAGCGAGCTGCCCTCATCCGAGTTCTCATCGCCTAAACCTGGCACTTGCTTCCCTTCGACTACCGCTCCTTCTCGCGCGTTTGCTGACGGATATCCGAATGGCGGGAAGCGCAGGCCTCCCGGTGGATGCTCTCCGGTTCCAAGGCCAGGTATCGTCTGATACTCGAAGAGCCCTGTGTTCGTGACGTAGAGCTTCGATCCGTCCGGCGACAGCGCAAGCCCAAAGGGATATCGGCCGGTCGAGGCACAGCCAATTTTCTCCAGCGTCTCGGCGTTCAAGACAACGATGCGCCAGTTGCCCTCGTCGACAACAAACAGAAGCTTGCTATCCTTTGAAATCGCCAGAGCCCCGGCAAAACTTTTATCGAAGTTGCGGTCTCCGATCGCACCGTCCAGCGAGGCTGCCTTGATAGCATCCCACGTTGCCGTGTCATAGACGCGTACCTTTCCCGAGTCGCCCGTGGAAACGTAAAGTCGCTTGCCATCCGCTGAATACGCAACGCCAGCGTCAACCTCAACAGCCGGATCGTTTTCCCTCGTCTTTGGAAAACGTTGAGTCCTCGGATTGTCCGACGTTGGATCATCGATAACGTTCATCGCAAATGGAAAACCGATCGACGGCACTGCAACCTGCGCACCATCAGGGCGTAGCGCGAGCGCGAAGGGATAGGGCGCCATCGGAATCCACTTGCCCGCGGGCTCGATCTGCCTGCCATTGGGCAGCGTAGCGTTCACCGGCGTCTGCGCGAATAAATACCCCGCAGAAGCACACATCAGAGCCAGACAAACAAAACGGCGATACCAGTTCATTGCAACCAGTATCGCCGCTCTATGTGAATTCTGAGTTGATGAATGTTCAACGCCCTGGATTTTGGCGGCTCAGGCCTCAATGCACAATCTTGAACTCATCGTGCTGATCGGCCGTCGAACTTCCGCCCACCCAAACCGTATAGTCTGTCGCCTCCACCACCGGACGCCCCTCGTTGTTATAGAACGACAGTTCCGGGAAACCCAGCTTGAAAGTAATCTGCTTCGACTCGCCCGGCTTCAGCGTGACTCTTTCAAAGCCCTTCAGGCTGCGCACGGGTTGTTCCAGGCTCGTTCCCAGGTTGCGGACATAACACTGCACGATCTCCGTTCCCTCGCGGCCGCCGGTGTTCTTCACATTTGCAGTTACCGTGATGAGGTCCTTTGCATTTTGAGAGCCCGCGTCTTTCAGCGGAACCTCATGCCTGGAGACTGCCACGGTGTCATAGGAGAACTTTGTGTAGCTGAGGCCGAAGCCGAACGGAAACAGCGCATCGTTCTGCACATCAACATAGCGCGAGAAGAACCGCGAATCTCCATTTGGCGTCTGCGTCAAATCGAGACCGACGGGAGGTCTTCCCGTAGGGAACTGGTTGTAATAAAGCGGCTCCTGGCCTACGGCGCGAGGAAAACTCATCGGCAATTTTGCGCTGGGTACAACGTCTCCGTACATCAGGTTTGCGATCGCGTTTCCCGCTTCTGTTCCCGGAAACCATGCCTCCATGATTGCCGGTACATACTTCGCTGCCCGGTCCAGTACCAGAGGCCGTCCTGAGAAGACAAGCAACACGATTGGCTTTCCTGCTGCGGCTACCTGCTCCAGCAGCTTCTCCTGATTTCCGGGCAGGTCCAGGTAGGCACGGGATCCAGCTTCTCCGCTCATCTCGGCCGTCTCACCAAGAGCCATGACAACAAGGTCCGCCTGCTTCGCCTTCTCAACAGCCTCGGCAAAATCCGCTTCCGAATCGCCACTGATCTCAGTTCCTTTTGTGTAGAGAAGCGAGCCTCCGGCTTGCTTCAGCCGCTGCTCAAGCGCGTCTTTCACGGTGACGACGTCGGGATCTCTCTTCGTCATTCCCCAAGCGCCCATCATCTCGCCGGTATCGTCTGACAGCGGCCCGATCAGCGCAATCTTCTTCACATCTTTCTGCAAAGGCAGAACAGGCGTGCCGTTCACATCCTTGTTCTGAAGCAGCACGACCGCCTCTTCCGCGGCCTTGCGCACGAGCGCTCTATGCTCCGGGACTGCAGCGGTTACTTCTTTGCCCTCGGCATACGGATGTTCGAAGAGGCCAAGCGCGAACTTCACGCGCAGCACGCGTCGAACCGCCTCGTCCACTACGCTCATCGGGACCTGTCCCGACTTGATCAGTCCAGGCAGTTCCGCATCGTAGTAGTGCGACATCATGTCTATGTCTACGCCTGCTGTCAGAGCCTTCTTTGCTGCCGTCGCGGCATCGAGCGCGATTCCGTGGTTGCGCAGTTCCATAACCGCGGTATAGTCACTCACTACAAATCCGTTGAAGCCCCATGCGTCACGCAAAACCGTCTGCAGCAGATATGTATTCGCAGTTGCCGGCACACCGTTGAGCGAATTGAACGCGCTCATCATGGTCGCCGCACCCTCTTCCACTGCGGCTTTGTACGGAGGCAGGTAATCCTGGTGGAGCCTGCTCATCGACATGTCTGTGGTGTTGTATTCCCGCCCGGCTTCCGCGGCGCCGTAAGCGGCGTAGTGCTTCACAGAGGCGGCAACGCTCGTCGGCTGCGACAAGTCGCCCTGCTGATAACCGCGAATGTAGGCTCTTGCCATCGCAGCACCGAGATACGCGTCTTCTCCCGCACCCTCCTGCGTCCGCCCCCAGCGCGGATCACGCGAGATGTCGACCATGGGCGAATAGAACCAGTCCACGCCGCCGGTTCTTGCTTCGCTCGCCGAGATGTGCGCGAGCGAACTGACCAACTCCGGATCGAATGTTGCCGCCAGCGCCAGCGGCATCGGATAAATCGTCTTGTATCCGTGAATGATGTCCGCACCAAACATCAACGGAATGTGCAGACGGCTCTTTTCGACCGCTGCGTGCTGCAGCTGATTGGTTCGCTCCTGCCCAACAAGGTTCAGCAGCGAGCCCAGCTTTCCGGCAGAGACCAGTTCCATCGCGTCGACTGGATGAGGCGCCGTAGGATTCTTCCCGGGATTTGCTACCTCGTCCGCCGTCTGCGCCTGGCCGCTATATCCGCTGTCGCTGTACTGAACTAGCTGGCCCAGCTTCTCGTCGAGGGTCATCTTCTTCAGCAGAGCATTCACTTTTCGCTCGATCTCCGGCGAGGCAAGCTGCTTGTTCGACGGCGCCGCAACCTTGTGGGACTCCTGCGCGAGAACGCAGGGCGCTATCGATGTACTGAGCAGAAACATCCAAAGCAGGATCAGAAAATAATGACCGCGAACCTTCAAGTGCCTACCGGGAAAACTCCATGATGACTTCATTGGCGCCAATCTCCTTAGTTCTTGTTTCGCGTTCAGCTATGCGACAAGCGCTGAATCTGTTTCACTTCGAATTACCTTGAATTTCGATCACTGCGAGCCCATTCACTGGCAGAGTCAACTCCAGTTGTCCATTCTTCAGCGTTGTTCTTTCCGGAGCCGGCAACGCCGACGCTGAATTCATCTCAGCTACCTGCTTCTGTGTCGGATATGTCGGGCTTCCCATCGAGGCGTAGGCACGCAGCGGGTTTCCGTGCGTTTCATCCACCCGCTCGATCGCCACCTTCGCATCCGCCGCCACACCCGCAAACTTCAATCGCACGTTAATGGGCTTTCCTTCGGCCACCTTATCGACATCGACAAGATTCCATGCCGCGACTACCAGCGTGCCGTCATTGCGCCGCGTCACAAGAACATCTTCTGCAGGATTGGCGATCCGTTCCTCGCCCAATTTGTGGAGGAGCGCAAAGTCGTAGAAACTCGGCTTCTTGATCATTCCCGGCGCAATCAGACCGAAGCCGTTATCAAACGGCTTCTGCTTCACGCCGCCCTCTTCGAAGACATCGTCGAAGGTCCAGAACGACATCATGTTCACGAGCCCGTCGCACTGACTGATATCCCGAGCCAGCGCCGGCCCTACATACCAGTTGTCTCGCGCACCCAGATCGCCGTACGACGGGACGTTCCACTCTGTCCACATGAGTGGGAGTGCCGGGCTTGCAGACGAGGCAATTTGTGCATGCACCTTGCCGATTGCCTTGCACAGCCTGTCTTTCATCGGAACGGGATCAGACGATCCAAACAAATCTTCCACAGTGTCATCCGCGTACCCGTGCGAGGAGACAAAGTCCACCGGAACATGCTGCTCGTTCACATGCTTCAGGAACTCAGGCACCCAATGCGCCGAAGAGGATGATGGTCCGCCCATGCGAAGGCGTGGATTCACCGCCTTCAATGCGCGCGCTGTGTGATCGTAGAGCTCGAAGTACGTGGACTGTTTCGGCTCGCCAGCCCAGAAGTCGATATTCGGCTCGTTCCACACCTCGAAGTACCATTGCGCGACTTCGTCGATGCCATAGCGATCGACGAGATGCTGCGCAAATGCACTCATCAGCGCATCCCACTTGGCGTAGTCCTTTGGCGGAGAGACATTCTGCTTGTACCAGAATGGGTGGATTGCCTTCGGATCAGATGCCAGCTTGTAGGGCATGAAGCTGATCTCAACAAAAGGCCTCACGCCTCGATCGAGCAGCCCATCGTAGATTTGATCCACGTAGGTGAAGTTGTAGACCGCTTTGCCAGCTTCGTCCTCGTCGTAAACGCCGACTTCATCGTGTAATATCGCGTGAAATCGGACGTACCGCATACCCACGCTGTCATGAACGTCCTTCAGATCTTGCCGGTAGTTATCGCGCAGCGCCAGGATCGCCCGTCCTGACCCGAACGTCTTCTCCCAGAAGTGCGGGAAGGCATGTCCACGCGCGTGGGCATCGATTGAAATCTCGTGCACTGGCGCCTGAGAATTGAGGACAGCCGCTGCAATGTTCAGGGCAATCAAAAGCGCGAGATTTCGTCTCTTCATTTCGCGAGCCTTTCCCTCACTTGAAGGTCTATAACAGTACTCAAGAACTCTGAACGGGAACGCACGCTCGTTGCATTTCGTAGGGAGCGCCTTCGGGAACTCGTCAAGTTCGTTGCAAGATCGCTCTGCAGGTGGGTATGGCAAGCAACCACATCTCGAGCACCCAGCGCAGACGCCTTCTCAAGGCCATTGCGGCAGTCTCCGGATCGGCAATCTCCTCGCGAAATCTGTGGTCTTTGTTGCGGCCGAGCGATGCCTCGCCGATCCCTGCGATCCGCTTCGAAGAGATCGCTCAGAAGGCCGGCCTCAACTTCGTTACACGCAATTGCCCGACCCCGAACAAAAATCAGCCTGAAACCATGGTTGCCGGCGTGGCGCTTTTCGACTACGACAACGATGGCTTCCTCGATATCTACTGCATCAATGGTGCCGAGATACCTTCGTTGACAAAGACCTCGCCCGACTACTGGAACCGCCTGTATCACAACAATCACGATGGCACCTTCACAGACGTCACAGAAAAGGCGGGGGTCGCAGGCGCGGGCTACGGCATGGGCGTCGCCATTGGCGACTACAACAACGACGGGCGCGCCGACATCTTCGTCGCCAATGTCACCGGCAATCAGCTCTTTCACAACAACGGCGATGGCACCTTTACTGATGTCACCGCCAAAGCGGGAGTGGCCGGCGCCCAGTCTCATGGCAAGAAGATGTGGTCCGTTGGGGCGGGATGGTTTGACTACAACAACGATGGCCTGCTCGATCTCTTCGTCGTGAACTACTGCCATTGGGAGGTCAACAAGGATCCCTATTGCGCGCTGAAGGAAGGCCTGCGCGGCTACTGCCACCCCAATCAATACGCACCTCTTCACAACACGCTCTACCGCAACAATGGAGACGGCACGTTCACCGATGTCTCGCACGAGACCGGTATCGACGCTTTCCTCGGCAAGGGCATGGCGGTGACGTTTGCTGACGTTGACGGCGATGGCTTTCTTGACGCCTTTGTAACCAACGACACTATGCCGAACTTTCTCTTTCGCAATATTGGCGGGAAGAAGTTCGAAGAGATTGCGGTCTCCGCGGGTGTCGCATATTCTCTGGACGGCAACGCGCTCTCCGGCATGGGAGCCGACTTCCGCGACGTCAATAACGACGGCCATGCCGATCTCTGGCATACCGCTGTCGAACACGAAGATTTCCCTCTCTACATCAGCCAGGACAACGTGTTTGCCGATGCCACCGTCACCAGCGGCCTGGGCCAGCTCACCAACCGCATGACGGGATGGAGCAACGGCGTCTACGACTTCGACAACGACGGGTGGAAGGATCTCTTCGTCGCGCGCGCTAATGTGATGGACAACATTCAGCAGGCCATTCCTGCCCAGGCTTACCCTGAGCCGAATTCCGTCTTCCGAAATCTTGGGAACGGCAAGTTTCAGGATGTCAGTTCCAGTGCCGGTGCATCGTTTCAGATTCCCGGCGCTCACCGCGGCGCTGCCTTCGGCGACATCTTCAACTCCGGTCGAATCGACGCCGTCGTTACCAGCCTCAACGAGCCGATCAAGTTGTTTCGCAACGTCGGTGCCGCAGGCCAGCATTGGCTTCTCATTCGGCTTGTCGGAACTCGCAGCAATCGCATGGGACTTGGCGCGCAGATTCGCATCACCACGCCCGACGGCCGATCGCAATGGAACGAAGCGACTACCGCCGTCGGCTACGCCTGCTCCAGCGATCCTCGTGTTCACTTTGGCCTTGGCTCGAACGCCACCGTCAAAGAGATTCGTGTAACCTGGCCGAGCCGCATTGTGCAGACGCTCACGAATATCTCCGCGGATCAGATACTCACCATCGAAGAACCAAAGGCCTGACGCAAAAGCTCCGGCCTGCAGGCGATCGTTCGTTTGCCCTGGCATCTACTGCTTCAATCTCGCGTCCATCGCGTCTGTGATCTCGACTGCTTCTTCGCTGGTCGCATGCTCTGCCTGCTTTTTCCGCGCAAACTCGGCTCGGGCTCGCGCCGCGTCCTGCGCTCTTCCAACTTGCGTGTAGGCGTTGGCGAGAGAGATTTCGATCTTGGTCTCTTGCGGAAACGCCTTACGGGCCGTCTCCAGTTCAGGAATGGCGCGCTGATACTCACCCGTTTCCAGCAGCAGCAGCCCAAGCAGGTAATGCCCCAATGGCAAGTCTGGCTGCAACTTCACCGCTTCCTCGGCGAACTTGAGCCCATCCTGCGGATTCCATTTGTATTCAGCCGCGGCAATCCGCAGTCGAGGCAGCACGCTCTTCGGCTGTTGTGCGATTTCTGCTTCAAACTCCTTGATAGCTCCATCGTGATCGCGCGCATCCTGCAATGTGCGGCCATACGCGTAGTGCACCAGCGGAAAACCTGGCGCGCCGGCGATCACGCGCTCGAACTCCGTCTTCGCAGCGTCGTACTCCTTGGCGCCGCTCAGGCATGCTGCTCGACCGACATGTTGCACTACGCGCCCTTCCGGAGTATTCGGCGCAGGCGCAGAAATATCGCGCATCCTCAGCGCGACCATTCCGAATGTGCCGGCTAGTTCGCCGCTTCGCAGGCCGCCGAGGCACAGGGATGAAAGCACATTCTTCGCAGCCTCAAACTTCCCTGCCCTCTGAAGCAAAACTCCCTCGTGATAGAGGACGACATCCCGCAGTTGCTGATCCTCCAGCACGCCAACCTTCTCGCTCTCCTGTATGTTCTTCAGTGCGCGGTCGGGCTGTCCCAATTCGAACTCGCACAGGCCGAGCATCGCCCGCGCTGTACCGTGCTTTGGATTCAACGCCAGAACTTTCTCGAAGGCTATCTCGGCTTCGGCATAGCGATCGCTGTCATATTTCAAGGTTCCCAGCGACCACCATCCCTCGGTCCATTTCGGATCTGCAATGAGCGCGCGATGATAAAGATCCGCAGCTTCATCAAGACGCCCACCCTCGCGGGCTTCGTCTGCTCTCTTTTGCATTGCCGATAGTTGCGATGCCGACAATGCCGTTCGCTTTTTTGCAGTTTGCGATTGACCGGAAGCCGGAACAAGTGCTGATCCGAAACCGATTGCCATCACAGCGGCCATCGTCAGCCCGGCACAAGCTGAAATCCCACTCCGCATCGAGCCTCGCAGCAAGATCACTTCAGAAACTTCTTTCAACGAAAAGAAAAGCCGTCGCCGAGCGTCTTCACAGCGGCGCATCGCCGACGGCTCAATTTGTGAAGTCTCCCTGCCCCGAAGAGCAGGGAGAAAAGGCAGGCCAGGTTAGAACTTGAAGTGGAACTCACCTTCGATCGTTCTCGAGCCGAGAGCATTATTTGCGCGCCCAAAGTTCGAGTCCGTGATGTTGGTATCGATGTTGGAGAGATTCACTTTGTTGAAGAGGTTGAATGCGTTCGCGCGAATTTCGAGCCGGGCATTTTCACCCAGCACCTTCATCGACGGCAGACCGAAAGCCTTGGTCGCCGCAAAGTCCAGATCCGAGTAACGCGGTCCGTAGAATGCATTTCTTCCGATACCAGGAGTTTGCGGTAGTGCCGACGGAGTTGGGACCGAGTTGATGTCGTTCCAGTCCGGGCTCGTATTGTCCACAACAGACGGCTGCGTGAAGTATGAAGTGCCGCCGTTCGGGAAGTGCCCCGCAGCAGTCTTGAACGAATCGGTAGACTGGCTGCTCGAAGCGCCACCCGCGTACGATGCGGGTCTCAAATCGCAGTTGCCGTTGTTCTTGTAGAAAGCGTTGCAACCGAGACCGCCGTAGTGCGGGTTATACGGGAATCCCGAGTGATATACGAATACCGGACTGAACGTCCAGCCACCTATGATCTTCTCTGCCATGTTGTTGCTGTGGAAGATCCGAGGCGACCACATTCCGAACATCTTGATCGTATTGCGAACATCGTAGTCTGAGTTGCCCCAGTTCTGGCCAGGCAGCCACTGATAGTCAGACTGCGTATACGGTCCAGATCCGTTATCGAGCGAGTGCGCCCATTGATACTGCACGTCCGCTTCAAACGTATGCGAGAACTGGTGGCGGAGCTCGGCTCTGAGAGCGTTATAGCTCGAAGTGCCCGAGTCCTCGTACCAGTCGAGGAAGTTCACTGCCGGGTTAAAGGCAATCGCACCCGAAAGAATCTGCGGCGCGAACTTGTTGTAGAGGTTGTACTGCAGCGGCAGGTGACGCGCCGAGCTTCCCGAGTAGCCCAAGGTGGCTACCCACTGGTTGCCCAGGTCGTACTGCGTCTCCAGTGAGTACCGGTACACGTAGGTGGTCTTCAGTTTCGGATCGATTCCCGTGACGTTTACTGTGACGCCGCTCGATGGAAGGTTCGCCGAGTTGAACGTCGAAATGAGCGCGGGATTGCCGGGCAACGAACCAAAGGTGAAAGGATCGTTGATCCCGTACACGATCTTGTTGCCCGTAAGCGTATTGCTGTTGGTCAGGAACGGGGGATTGAAACGCGTATTGGTCGTGATCGCCTGCTCGAGCTGGTTGTACGCGATTCCGAATCCGCCGCGGAGAACCATCCTGCCCTCGTGCTTCATGGGCATCCACGCAAATCCGATCTGCGGTCCGAAGTTGAACTTCTGCGCGTCGACCTGTGGCTTGTTGAGTGCAATTGCCAGATCGCTAAAGGTGCCGGCGCCGCTACCCAGATTGACCCGAGGGTTGTTGCCTTGCTTCTCGGTCATGCCGGCAAAGTACTCCCAGCGCAGTCCGAGGTTCACGGTCAGATTCGGCTTCATCTTCCAATCGTCCTGCACGAACACGGCTGGAATTCCCTGCCGGTCATCCTTGCGCGAGTCAGTCGGAATGCCTGTCTTCGGGTCGGCGCCGCTGATGGCTTCCGTCTGCGGAGCGTCGTTCAGGAAGTCCCAGTAGTTGTTGAAGTAGAAGTTCTCGCTGGCAGCCCACGTTGCTGAATCGAGATACGCGAGCCGGGTGTACTGTCCACCGAACTTGAGATTGTGGCTCTTGTAAACCTTGGTCAGAACATCCTTGAAGTTCAACGTCCACTGGTCAAAGACGCTGCCGATGCTTGGTGCGATTCCATTCGGATTTATGTTCGCGAATGAATTCGAGCCATCCTGGTGGTTCATGTTTGCAGAGGGCAGACCCGCCGGAATTTGCGGATTGTCTTTCAGCTCATTCCACTTCCAACCCGCCATGTCGGCGCGCGCTTCATTCAGCATTGTGCCGCTGAAAGTATGGTTCTCAAGCAGGCCCATGGAATAGTTCTTGGCGTTGTGGTGGAAGAAGTTCATTGCGCGATCAGAGAAGCTGTCTGACGTCACTGGAACGTAGTAGATGTTTCCAGCGATCAGGTCCTTGCTTGTCATCTGATAATCCACGCGGCCGTTGTATTGTGTGTTGACCGTGTTGTTCGGACCTTCAGTTGCCACATAGAACATGTCGGCGTTGCCGTCCATGTTCGCCGCATAGCTTCCTGTTCCGTCACCACCGAGTCCCGGGTGGAACGTCTTCACGCCACCCACCACGGTCGGATCGGAATAGGAAGGATCCTGCAGACCAACGCCGATTGTCAGCGGCTTGCCCAGGTCGAGCCCTTGCCCCTCGATGAAGTTGCAGTTGACGCCCTGGACCAGTCCTACGTCAGCGCACTTGTGCGGGTCGCCTGCTCCTTCAAGAACGCTCTTTGCCGCAACGCCGACTCCCTTTACCGAAAGGAATTTGTTTGCGTTCGTTCCAGAGGTTGACTGCCCGTCTAGGCTTGGCGTCTCATACCACCCGCCGCCGGTATTCTTGCCGTTGTTGCGGATCGTGTCATATCCGAAGAAGAAGAACAGGTGGTTGCGGATGATGGGTCCGCCAACCGTTCCGCCATATTCGTTGAACTTTGCAGTGTCCTTCTGAGGATTATTATTCGGCTCGAAGCGCTGTTTGGCATTCAGGCCCGGGCGGTCCAGCTTGAACAAGCCAGTGCCGTGGAACTGATTCGTGCCATTTTGCGTGATGAGTTGAATCTGTGCTCCGCTGAAGCGCCCCTGCTCAGCGTCATACGGATTCGTGACCACCTTCATTTCTTTGATCGTGTCTGGGTTCGGCGTAACGATTGCCGCGGATCCCCAGGTCACGCTGGTGGACTGCACTCCGTCGATGGTAATGCCGTTGGTGTCAGACCTGCCGCCATTGCCCGATACCTGCGGGCGGTTCTCTGTCTGGTAAGGTCCGCTGCTCGATCCCACGCTTCCGGGGCCCTGGTTTCCAGGCAGTCCTGCCGATCCGCCGCCGCCATTCTGTGCGGCATCGCCGAACATTCCAGGAGCGAGATTTGCAAGCTGCAAAGGATCGCGACCGAAGTCCGGCATCTTTGCCAGGTTCTCCTGCGTGATAGTTCCGCTGACGCTGCCCGTCGCCGTGTCGATAACCGGAGCATCTCCGGCGTTGACCGTCACCGTCTCGCTGGCGCCGCCTGTATCAAGAACCACATTCAGCGAGTTCGCCTGTTCGGCAATGATGTGAACTCCATCCAGCTGCTTCTTCTTGAATCCGTCACGCGAGACCTCAAGCTTGTAAGTGCTCGGCGCAAGCTGATTGAAGACGAAGTTGCCTTCACCGTTGCTCGTGGCGTTGATCGCGCGGTTCGTCTCCGTATCGGTGAGGGTCAGTTGCGCCCCTGGGATCATCGCACCCTGGGAATCAGCAACGGTTCCCTGTAGGCTGGCTCGGTATTGGGCATGGGTGGGAAGTGCACACAGGGCAAGCAATATGGCGGCTACGGACCATAAACTGGGCCGTAAACGCGCACAAATCCTGTGTTCCCAGCCTGTCTGTCGAGAGCTGAGTACTTTGTTTTCCTGCATCACGTTCTCCTGAAAAATCGGTTACAAGGGGTACAGCCAACGCTTGTTGTTGTCGAAGGGGCACAATCGTTTGTGCTCATTGCGCAAACGATTGCGCAAACGAATAATAGGTACCACCGCCGCTATCCCGTTGTCAATAATGATCTTTCCCCGGCGACCCCGGCTTCAAGCCGTTCACCTCGTCCATTAAGGCTTTTGCCGCAACTTATTCGTTTGAGCTCACAATTTGCACTCACGGTTCCCGCTTTCAGTGATATCTGTCTCCAACACCTCTTGGCCCCTGAAGTCGGCGGTTGGTCACCGCGCCCCGCCGGGACGTGTATGCTTGTCCCGGCAATTCGTCGGAGGTTCACGTCCCTTGCCAGAAGAAGTACGCCATTCCATGCGGACCATCGTTCAAGCCCTCATCCTGTTCCTTTTCGCCTCTCCATTTCTGTCTGCCACAAGCCGCCGAACGCCGATTTCTCTAAGCGCCGACGACGTCCTCCCAACTGGAAATCAGTGGATCTCCCTGCCAGACATCCGGGCCAGCGACGGCGCACTGGGCACATTCAACTTTCTGTCCATGCATCATCGCGGACTTCTTCAGGTCAGCGGCGACAAGGGCTCGCCCGTGCTGCAGCCATACTTCACTGTCGCCGGCAAGGCGCTCGCGTTTCGTAACCCGACGTGGGAGCTCATCCAGTACTGGATCCCCAGTGCGCATCTCGCGGTAGATGGCCTCGACGCCACGCTCACCTGGTGCGCTCCGCCCGAGTCCCGCGCCGCATTTCTTCGCATGACTCTGACAAACCGCCGCACCGCGCCGGCGGAAGTGACCCTGGGCGTTCGCGCTGCATTCGGCTCCATCGATCGCGTCACCTATGTTCCCGTTGCCTTGCGAGGCGAGCGCACCATCGCACCTGCTACGTGGGTCGACCCGGCGGAGACCTTCAGCTACATCACAACAGACACCGATTTTTCGTGGACGCTTCTTCATCCCGGATCGAAGGGAGCGATCAACGCTCCGCCTACAACGTCGACTCCCTCCGTCGATGCGAGTCAATCGAAAACTCTGGCTCCGGGCGAGTCAGTCGAAGCAAACTTCGTTCTGGCGGGCGGCATCGAGGAGTTCAGCTCTGCGCACAATGCCCGTGCGCTTCGCGAGCAGATCGAACGAAGCGGCTCCGAAGCCATCATCGACCAGACAGCTTCATCCCTCGCGTCGCGTGCGCGGACCACAGGAAAGCCCGATCTCGACCTGCTGATGAATCGCAACTTCCTCTTCACCGAGTTCTACGCATGGGGCCGTACCATCGACACGGAACAGTTCGTCGGCATCACCTCGCGAAGCCCGCGCTACTACGTCTCTGCTGCCTACTGGGACCGCGACGCCATGCTCTGGAGCTTCCCTGCGCTCCTCGACAGCGATCCCGCTCTCGCACGCGACGCTCTCGAGTACGCCCTCACTATCCAGTTGCGCAACACCGGCACACACTCTCGCTTCATTGATGGCGTCGTTCTCGAAGACGGGTTCCAACTCGACGAAGGCGCCGCGCCCATCGTTGCATTGGCTGAGTACATAAAGCAGACAAACGACACCGCATTTATAGCTGCGCATCGGGACGCTCTGACGCGATTGCGCGATGGTTTGCTCGTGCGCTTCGACTCTGCGACCGGGCTCTACTCCTCGCTACAGGACGCGCAGGATGAGTTTCAGAAACTCCCTTTCATCACCTACGACAACGTTCTCGTCTGGCGCGCCCTCACAGGTTTGGCCGAACTCTATGCCGGCTTGAACGACTCATCCAGCGCCGCTGACATGACGAAACGCGCTTCCGCATTGCACGAAGCCATCCTCGCTCATTGCGTTTCAGGAGCCGCTCCTGGCGCAAGCGGAACCATCTTCGCATCGGCTACAGATGGAAAGAACTTCGTCTTCACCGACATTCCGCCGGGCTCGCTCTTCAAACTCCCGCTCCTGGGCTTCGTTCCGGAATCGGATCCAACGTTCAGGCGCACATTCGAGTGGCTGCAATCGAAAAACTACCAGTACTCCTATGGTGATCAGCCGTACGGTTTACCCGGGAGCTATCGCGTTCCCTTCACCACTGCGTGGAGCATCGCCGACGAGCTTCGTCTCAAAGCGGGCCACGACAAGGCTCTTAAGATTCTCCTCACCAGCAATTGGGATGGCGGCATCATCACGGAGGGCGTCGACCCGGTTACCGCCCGAATGGATCAGGCGGGCCGCGCCTTTGCAACCGCGGCCGGATACATGGCTCATGCGATCTGCCAGACATCCTGTATCGACAAGCCGACATAGCAACTCTTGTAACTTCTCCAACCAGCGCCAATCGCGCCAACCTCATCGAGAGTAAAGAAATGAAGATCAATATCTCCCTCATTCCATTCCGCAACTGTCCGGTTGCACACGGATTCTTCTGCCTTCTCCTGGCCGCAATCGTCGTCATGCCTGCACAGTCGGGCGCACAGGGCGACTACTACCGCCACGTGATCTTCGACAACAGCCTCACGCCCGACACTTATTACCACACACAGGCCCAGACCAACGGGCAGAGCTTTGTTGAAGAGCAGAAGAACCGTCTTCCCATCGATTCAGAACACTTCCGCACACCGCCAAATGCGATCCGCCTGACGTGGCAGTCCGCTCCCGACAGTGGCTGGAACGCGCAGATCTCGATTCTCAACTTCCGCAATCGGCGGCCCGGACTCGACGGCCACAATCTCTACTTTTGGCTCTACGCACCGCAGGCGATCGCAGCCGCCGATCTGCCAAAGCTGGTCCTGTCGACCTCACCCGAAGGACTTCAGGTTGCCGAATTTCCTGCCAGCTTCAGCGTGCCACTCTCTCTTGGCAAGTACACCGGCAACATTCCCGCAGACAAGTGGATCGAAGTCCGCATTCCGTTCACTGATATCACCACGGCTTCGATCTATCCCTTCAATCCCGGTTATCTGCAGAGCCTCACCTTTTACCAGGACCGCGCAGACAACGCACGCCACACGCTGATCATTGATGAAATCCGTGTAGCCGACGCTCCGTCCTCGGCGGCATCGCTGGCTGCGCCATCGCACCTCAAGGCAACTGGCTACGATCGCCACGTTGAACTCGAATGGGCCTCAAGCGATCCTGCCAATCTTGCTCGATATGTCATCTATCGCTCCCTCGACAACGGCCCGTTCAAGCCAGTCGGGATTCAGCTTCCTGGCTTCCATCGCTACGAAGATTTCCTCGGCAAATCCGGCGTACACGCTCGTTATAAAGTCGCCGCAGCCGGATGGAACTATCGCGATTCTGCGCAATCCAACGAAGCCGACGCCTCTACCCGCGACCTCAGCGACGACGAACTGCTCACCATGATGCAGGAGGCCTGTTTTCACTATTATTGGGACGGCGCCGATCCGCACTCAGGCATGTCCCGCGAGAACATCCCAGGGGACGATCGCATCGTGGCCACTGGTGCAAGTGGCTTTGGCATCATGTCGCTCATCGTCGGAGTCGATCGCCATTTCATCTCGCGCAGTGAAGGCGTCGAGCGCCTGACGAAGATCGTCAACTTCCTTGAACATGCCGACCGCTATCACGGTGTCTGGTCGCACTACATGAATGGCGCAACGGGCCGCACGATGCCTGTGTTTGGCATGTTCGACAATGGCGGCGACCTCGTAGAAACTTCATTCCTCGTTCAGGGACTTCTTGCTGCGCGTGGCTATTTCCACGGCTCCGATCCTGCCGAGCAGGCACTCAACAAGCGCATCACCGCGCTGTGGGAATCCGTCGAGTGGAACTGGCACCGCCAGACTCCGACCAGTGATTTCCTCTACTGGCACTGGTCGTCCCAGTGGGCATATCAAATTCACCATCCGCTCATTGGATGGAACGAGGTGATGATCACCTACCTGCTGTCTATCGCCTCACCCACGCATGGAGTTCCCGCGTCAATGTACTACTCCGGCTGGTCGTCACAATCTGAACTCGCGCAGCACTATCGCGAAGGCTGGGGCGGCACAAAGGACGGCAATCACTACTCAAATGGGAACACTTACTACGGCATCAAGCTCGATGTCGGCGTGGGCCGCGGTGGCCCGCTCTTCTTTACTCACTACTCCTTTATGGGCATGGATCCGCACGCTCTCCACGATCGCTTTACCAACTCTTACTTCGACAACAATCGCAACATTGCGCTGATCAATCGCGCCTATGTCACCGCAAATCCCAAGCACTATGCCGGCTACGGTCCCGATGCATGGGGACTCACGGCCAGCGATGGTCCGCATGGTTACGTCGCTCAGGCGCCTGACGAACCGGACGACATCGGCAACATCACTCCAACGGGTTCACTCGCTTCGATGCCTTATACGCCTGAACCTTCGATGGCCGCACTAAAGCATCTCTACCGCGACTATGGCAGCACCATGTGGGGTATCTACGGCCTGCGCGATGCCATCAATCCGAATGACAACTGGGTTTCCCCCATCTTCATGGGCCTCAATCAGGCACCGATCGTGGTGATGATCGAGAATCACCGCACCGGCATCGTCTGGAAGAGCTTCATGTCCAATCCTGAAATCACTACCCTGCTCAAGAACCTGGACGCAGCAACCAAGGCCGCGAGCAAACAATAAACGCTCGAAGCAAGAGGAAGCATGAAGTCAGCTCTGCGTGCAGTAGCCGGCTTTGCAAGAACGCTGCTTGCAGCGTTGCTCCTGCATGCATGCTTGCAATTGGCGAGCATCGCCCAGAGTGTCGGGCCGGTAGTTTCGTATCAAAGGACTGCGCATGGAATCGAAGGCAAGACAGCGCAGGGGGCTTTTGCAGTCACTGTCTACTCTGATCACATCCTTCGCATTCAGGTCTCGCAAAAGGACCATCCGGACAATTTTTCGTATTCGCTTGTGAACAATGCTTTTCCTCAGTTCACGGGATTTTCCGTCAAGGAGATCAGCAATGAAAAGATTGCAGTTGAGACGTCGAGCCTGACTGCTGAGATCGAACGGTCTCCGCAATTTCGAGTAATCTTCAAAGACTCGAAAGGCACAGTGCTCAATGAAGACGCGCCCGGCGATGGGCTCGGCACGGCATTCAACGGCCAGAAGCTCACGGTGTACAAGACGCTCCAGAACGGCGAGCGATTTCTTGGCCTTGGCGAAGAACTGGGAAACCTCGATCGTCGCGGCAGCGTGGTCACCCTCTGGAATACCGACAACTACAAGTACGACGATCCTCGCATCCCGATGTACGCCGGGATTCCGTTTTTCATTGGCCTGCATCAGACACAGATTTACGGAATCTTCTACGACAATTCTTTTCGTTCGACCTTCAACTTCGGAGCGTCCAACAAGCGTTTCTCTTCCTACACATTTGACGGAGGAGATCGCGATGAGTTCTTCATTCACGACGACTCCGTCGCTAAGGTCATCGAGCACTATACGTCCCTTACCGGCCGCATGCCGCTGCCGCCGAAATGGAGTCTTGGCTATCAGCAGTCGCGCTGCAGCTATGCCTCTGAAGATCAGGCAATGTTCATCGCCAGAACTCTTCGCGAAAAGAAAATTCCGGCGGATGGCATCGTGCTCGATGCTGACTACCTCAAGGACTACGAGCCGTTCCGCATCGACCAGAAGCGCTTTCCCGACATGCGCGGATTGTCTGACAAACTGCGCGGCATGAATCTGGAGCTCACGGCATCGGTGAATCCCGGCATTCGCATCGACGACAGCTACCCTGCCTACAAAAGCGCATTGCAGCAAGGAATCTTCCTTAAATACACAGACGGCCAGCCATACATCGCCGACATCTATCCAAACACCAACATTTATCCCGACTTCACCAATCCCAAAGCCCGCGCATGGTGGGTCGACAACATGAAGGTCTACCAGGACGTCGGCATCAACGGCTATTGGAACGACATGAATGAGCCCGCCGTCGACGGCCAGGCGATGCCGGAAAATGTCGCCTTTGACTTCGACGGAAGAAAAGGCTCCACACCCGAGGCACACAACTATTACGGCATGTTGATGGCGCGGTCCTCCTTCGAGTCCTTTCAAAAATTCGGCGGCAATAAACGCCCCTTCGTTCTGAGTCGCGCAGGCTTCGCTGGCATCCAGCGCTACGCGGCCGTGTGGAGCGGCGACAACCAGGCAAAAGACGAACATATCCTGCTTGGCGCCCTCCTCAATAACCAGATGGGCCTGGCTGGTGTTCCATTCACAGGTCCTGACCTGGGCGGATATATAGGCGACGGAAACAAGGACCTGTACAAACGCTGGGTAGAAGTCGGCGTGTTCTCGCCGTATCTTCGAAACCATCGTGAGCAAAATGCTGCGGCCAATGAGCCGTGGGCGTATGGCGAAGAGGCCGAATCGATCTCAAAGACCTACATTGGATTTCGCTATCGACTGATGCCCTACCTGTATTCCAAGTTCCGCGAGACCAGCGAAACAGGCATACCAGTCAGCCGCTGTCTCTGCATCGATGACCCGCTCGACGAGAAGGTGTACCAGCACAAGTATCAGTACGAGTTTTTGTTTGGCGACGCGCTGCTGGTCAATCCCATGACCAGCAAAGAATCTGCGAAGCAGACTTATCTTCCGTCGGGTGATTGGTACGATCTTTTCTCCGACGAGTTCATTCACGGTCAACGTGAGGTAGCCTCGGACTATCCCTCATATCGAATTCCCATTTTCGTGAAAGCGTCTTCGATCATCCCCCTGCAGACCGAGGTGCAGTCGACAAAAGATCAGCCGTCCGACACGCTCTACGTACACATCTTTTACGGGTCGGCCGCGCATCGATTCGTCTACTACGAAGATGACGGCGGTACGCTCGACTACCAGCGCGGCACCTACTATCAGCGATCGATCGACTTCGATCCGTCATCGAAGAAGATTTCCTTCGGCAAACCTGAGGGAACCTACACCTCGCATTTCAAGAAGATCGCCGTTGTGCTCCATGGCTTTGGCGGTCACACAGGATTCCGGACGAGCAACGGACCTGCTTCGACTGAAGAGATTACATCGCGCGTGATCGACCCGCTGGGCGACCTGGAGCCTTTGTACTTTGACAAAGAGCAGTTCCGATCCCTTCGCGAGAAGGAAAAGATGCTTCCGCAGAAAATGCTGATCGTCGACAACACAAGCGAGATTGTCATTTCCTGGGAATGAGAGCGGGGGCAGATTGCTTTCTCTGAACGGCGATCACAGCAGGTGAAACATTCCTACTCGTCCTGGTTCAGGATCTTTTCCATGCTCTCTTTATATTTCGCCTGCCTGCCGGTTTTTGGCTTCTCGTCCACGACACGGACAGGCTTGGGCTGCCCAACGCGTTCACGCGCATTGGCTTTTACGGCCTTGGTAGCCGAGAACTTTGCTGGCTTCTTTTTAGGCATCCCTGTAGGTACTAATTTAACTGAAGCCATGCCGCCTGTTGGGGCGCTGACTGGGGCCTGCTCGCTTTACCACCGTGTCGATTGAGACATCGGCATGGAAGGGTGCAGAGGCTCCCTGCCTGGGGAATAGCTGTATGCCGCAGATCGCTCATGCGTCGACGGGGGCGGACCTTCATGTTCTGGCGTGCTTTCGTCTGAGCCAAAGAGTTCGCGGAAGTCTTCGACAAACGAAATGACGATCACCACCGCCGAGCCCGCCATTCCCACAAAGAACATGACCACAATCGCATCGATGAGAAATTTGCCTATCGCGTGCATGACTGCAGTATTCCCCTCAAACAAGTAGGAAGAACTAAAGGGGATGTAAGGGATTCGTAAGCAGGCTCCTGCCGGCAGGCGATGGGGCTGCTTGCGCCGGATCTCGGGATTACTATGGATAGGTCCGGCCAGATGCGATTGCACCGGGCTCAAAATCGCAGCATTCTGCCGATCCGTTTTTCGCGGCGAAGCTTTTCACTCAGGGAGTTTGCAGCTGATGGAAGAACGCGACTTTTTCAACGAAACCACTGAGACGCGCACCCACAACCTTACCTGTCCCAAGTGCGGGCAGGCAGGCGAGTACAAGGTCACCTGGGTTGTTCGCCGCAAGCGCCCTCAGCTTCCCCGCCACGCAGACGAGCGCGACCGCGCCAAGTTCGCCAAGGCGCAGTCCTATATGGTCCGACGGGACGATAAACTCTCCTGCCTGAATGTCCGCTGCCGCAAGCCATTTGAAATCACAAGCCTGCAATCGCTGGCTTTCCTGAGCGAGTAGCGCTTTTCCGGCTGGAGGTCGAAAGGGCGCTATCGCTTCGCTTCATTCATTTTTGACCGCATTGCAACTCGCTGCCGGATCACCGCCTTTCCCCGCACCGAAGTGGAATACGACAGCCCTCATGTGATTGAATCGAAACAGTGAGCAGCCCGCAGCCCGGTCCGGCTGAACGTGGCTTCCCCAGGAGAAAGATTCAGATGGCCAATTCCCTTTTGCCCCCCGAGGAGCGCAATCTCACCCCAGATCAGGTCGAATTGCTCGACAAGCGACGCGAGTGGGGACATACTCTGCTGGTCATCGCCTGCCAATTCGCAGTCATCGCAACGGTACTGCTTCTCTGGGTGGGGCAGGATCTGCAATACTCCCCGGGCTGGGTTCATCCCATGGCCTTTTACTTCGGCATTGCCTGCACGCTGGTCGTGGTGCTCGGCCTCACCGGACTCATCCTTCGTTCTGGTACGCCCCGCATCGACTAAGGCCTCGCCGAACGATAATCTCGCATCAATCATGAGCCGGCGTCACAGCCGGCTCTCGCTTTTCCGGTCCGCTGCAAAGCAGGACAAAACGGTATAGCCTGAAAGTATCCCGATGGCCGCTGCTTCCTCTACGACATCCGCCGAGACACGAACAGCACGACGTCTGACCGACAGCCACGGCCGCATCATCCACGATCTACGCGTATCTATCACCGATCGCTGCAACTACAAGTGCGTCTATTGTCGAACCGGCGAGTACGGCGCGCAGTACCCCGAACTCGCAATCAGTGACTACCTTCGACTGATCAAGTTGTTCGTCAACCTGGGAATCGAAAAGGTCCGACTCACGGGTGGCGAGCCGCTGCTGCGAAATGGGCTCATTGAGCTCGTTCAGGAGCTTGCCGGCCTCCGCACCTCCTCCGGCGAGCCGCTGGATATCGCGCTCACCACCAACGGCCACCTGCTCGACAAGATGGCTGCTCCACTGAAGGCGGCGGGACTGAATCGCGTCACCGTCAGCATGGATGCCGTCGATGCTCCCACCTTTGAGCGCATCACCCGCGTGCCGGGAAGCTTCAAGAAAGTCCTCACAGGAATCCGAGCTGCCAAGGCCGCCGGGCTTGCGCCTCTGAAAATCAACTGCGTACTTCTCCGCGGATTCAACGACAACGAGATCGAAGGCTTTGCCCGATTCGCCCGCGAAGAAGACGTCATCGTCCGATTTATCGAGTTCATGCCCCTCGAAGAAGACCGCCTCTGGTCGCCGGACATTGTCGTCCCACTTAAGGAAATCGTGACGCGTATCTCAAGCGAGATGCCGCTCGTGCCTCTCGCTCCGCGCGAGCCGAGCGAGACCGCCCGGCGCTACACCTTCTCTGACGGCATCGGCGAAATCGGCATCATCGCTCCAGTCAGCCAGGCTTTCTGCGGAGCATGCAGCCGCGTACGCCTCACCTCCGACGGCAAGATACGTACGTGTCTCTTCTCTCAGGTCGAACATGACCTTTATGGGCGTATGCGCGCTGGTCAGCCTGACACAGAACTTTCCGATTACATCGTCCAGACGATCTATGCGAAAGAAGCCCGCCATCACATCGGCGAACCCGGCTTCCTGAAACCGTCCCGCTCTATGGTCCACATCGGCGGCTGAGCTCTCCTTTTCACCAACCACTGACCACTCAACGCTAGTCCCTCGTTCCCTTGTCCCCTCGTTCCCTGCCTTCGTGACTTTAGTACATCCCTACCCCGACCAAAAGATATCCCACATTCGTAATTTGCACGGCTCTATATGCCAAAATTGCTCAGCAGAGAATTCTTCCCCGTTCGAGCGTAGATGACTCAATCAACAGAGAATCGCATCCCCCTCGATGACTTGATGGTCTTCCATCAGCTCGCGCGATCGCTCAACTCCAGCTTCGACCTGGACACCATTCTTCGCACCATCCTCGAGCAGATGGAACGGCTCATCACCGCCGACATGTGGACGCTGCTTATGATGGACGACTCGCGCACGGAGCTCTACTACGCCATCGCTTCCGGCAACGGCGAAAGCTCACTCCGCGACCTGCGCGTTCGAGTGGGTGAGGGTGTCGCCGGCTGGGTCGCCGAACATGCCGAGACGCTCATCGTCCCCGAGTCGGAAGACGATCCGCGGCTCAGTCAAACACTCAATGCCGAACAGCGGATCGTTCGCTCGGTTGTCGCCATGCCTCTTCGCGGCCGCAAGGGCATTCAGGGGGTCATCGAGATCCTCAACCCTCGCGCCAGCCAGATGAGCGACTACACCATCGCTTTCCTGCACATTCTCTGCGACCACGCCGCCATTGCCATCGAAAACGCGCAAGACGTCGCGCACATCCAGCAACTCACCATCACCGACGACACCACGGGGCTCTACAACGTCCGCCATCTCTACAAGGTCCTCGAGCAGGAAGTCGATCGCTCTCATCGCCACGGCAAACCTGTGAGCCTGGCATTCATCGATCTTGATCGCTTCAAGCTCGTCAATGACGCTCACGGTCACCTGATCGGCAGCGAACTTCTCGGACGCGTGGGCAAACGCCTCAAGCAGATCGCCCGCCCCAAGGACATGTGCTTTCGATACGGCGGCGACGAGTTTGTCGTCATGATGCCCGAAACCACGGCAACCGAAGCGCTGAGCGCGGTCAACGAGCTGCATCATCAACTTATCAAGACGAATTTCCGCATGAGCAACGGCCTCGATCTTACGGCCAGCGCCAGCGTGGGCCTTGCCACCTGCCCGCCGGAGAACGCTGTCCACGCCATCATCGGCACAGCCGATGCCCGTATGTACGCCGTAAAAAGCAACGGCCGCGGAAAAGTCCGCGGCGCGTAGTTGCCTTGCAGGCCTAATCCTTCTTCCTAGCCCCCTGGTTTTCCCTCTCCGCCATCGCTTCGAGCTGTCTCCGCCAATCCAGCGAATCTACAAATCCCCTCGATTCCCGCCAGTTCGGCTCGACGATGACGTGCAGTTCGAGGAACACGCGCGTCCCCAGTAGCGACTCAATCTGCTTTCGCGCTCCCGTTCCGATTTCCTTCAGCTTCGCGCCACCCTTGCCAATCAGGATGGCCTTCTGCCCATCGCGCTCGCAGTAGATCGCAGCCGCAATCCGAGTAAGCGGGGGCTTAGCATTTTTCTTGCGCGGCTCGTCAGCTGGTGGTTCCTCAAATCTTTCAATTACCACTGCCGAAGCATACGGAACCTCTTCGCCCGTCTCCACCAGGATCCGCTCGCGAATCAACTCCGCCACCATGAACCGCATGGGCTGATCGGTGTACTGGTCCTTCGGGTAGTAGCGCTCGCCGGCAGGAAGCGCATCCACGATCTTGCGTACGAGTATCTCCAGCCCATCTTTCTTGCGCGCGCTGACCGGGATCACTTCGGCAAAGCTGTACTGCTTCGTGAGCGTCTCGATCAGGGGCAGGAGAACATCCTTCGCAACGAGATCGATTTTCGTCAACACGAGAAACACCGGGCAATCCAGCCCTTTGATCAGCGAAAACAGGAACTCATCTTCGCTAGCCCAGTTCGAAGACTTACGCTGATGCGCCTGTGCCGGTTCGCCCGCTGCCTCCAGTTGCACTCGCCGGCTCGCGTCGATCAGCACCAGAACCAGATCTCGCGTCTCCAGCGCCTCGTGAACCTCCTGCAGCATTCGCCGGTCGAGTTGGGAAGCAGGCTTGTGGACGCCGGGCGTATCGACGAAGACGATCTGCGCTGCCGGGTGAACCTTCTTCTTCGCTGCAACCTCGACAACACCCGCAATGCGATTGCGCGTGGTCTGCGGCTTGGCCGTGACAATCGCCACCTTCTCGCCCGTCAGCGCATTCAGCAGGGTACTCTTCCCCGCATTCGGCCGCCCCAGTATCGCCACAAATCCAGACTTCAATGCAATCCACTCCCGTTCATCAAGCAGTTGTTCCTGATCCCTGACCCCTGATCACTGATCTCTGTCTTCACGGCATCGCCGTCGCCTCTTCCTTCGCCGGCGGATAGATCCTCAACCGGTCCACGCGCCTGTCAGTCGATGCCACAACCTGTATCCGCAACCCGCTGTGCTCCAGGAGCACGACCTCACCGGGCAAGGGAATACGCCCCTCGACCTCACTCACCAGCCCACCTACCGTCGTTGCCTCGTAGTCCTCATTCATCGCAAGCTGATCGCCAAACAGCCGCGACAATTCGCCAACCGGAAAATCTCCCGGCACCACCCACGCGCCGCCCGGCTCGCGCTGCGGATCGCCAACGTGGCCGTCCTCTTCGTGCTCGTCCCGGATATCGCCAACAATCTCCTCGAGCAGGTCCTCGATCGTCACCAGCCCTGCGACTCCGCCGTACTCGTCGATCACGACGCGCATGTGCTGCTTTTCACGCTGCATTTCGCGCAGCAACTCGTACCCGCGCTTCGTCTCCGGGACAAAAACTGCCGGCTGCTGAATGCTTTCGACTGTCCTGCTGCGAGCCTCTTCATCGCTGATCTGCAGAAGATCATGCGCGAAGGCAATTCCCGTAATCGAGTCCAGCGTCCTGTCGTAAACCGGTACGCGCGAGTAGTTTTGCTCCTTGAGCTTCTCGAGAAATGCCTCGAGCGTGATCGACTGTGGCACGGCGAAGATTTGCGGCCGCGGCGTCATCACCTCGCGCACCAGCTTGTCGCCAAATTCCACTGCCGACCGCACAAGGTCGCGATCGCTCTCTTCCAGAATTCCTTCTTCCTCGCCTGCCTCCAGCAGGGACTCCACATCCGGCGCGGGCTCCTCATCTTTAGCCGCCGGAGCCTCCGCCAGTGCAGCGAGCGAAAAGAAGAAGCGAATCACCGCGGTGATCGGCGTCATCAGCCACAACATCAGCCGGATCGGCCACACCAGCTTCGCCGCCCACCTTCCCTTGGTCTGTGTGAATAGAAGGTTTGGCAGAATCTGATTGCAGAACAACAGCACCAGCAGCACCACCAGCACTGCCTGCGAAATCTCGGCAAAGGTCGGCCTCGCCGCATGGGGCTCCCGGTCGAACAGCACTGCCCCGATCGCAAGCGCTATCGTTCCCAGGGTCAGTTGCTGAAGCACGGCCGCGCACAACGCCGCATGCTCTCTCGTCAGCCCGATGAACGGCTCAACCTTTTCCTCCCATTCATCCAGATTGTCCTGCACCTCGCGGGGAAGAATCTTTCCAAACTCCGAGTAGAGACGGCTGATATACGCCGCGAACGTATCGATGAGCGCCACAAGAATGAGCAGCAGAATCGTCGTCCAGCTCATGCGCGCCACCTCTCACTCGCGCCAACAGTTTTGAAGGGGCACGGCTTTAGCCGTGCCGTATCGAATGCAGGCCGTCGGTGGGCTTTAGCCCCGAAGGAAAATCGATCGCGCCTCATGCACTCACACTCCGCTCGATCAGCCCATGCGGCAGCCGCAGCTTCGCTCTCAGCTTTTCCTCCCGGCGCGCCATCTCTCCATCATCCGTCTCGTGATCATACCCGGCAAGGTGCAGCATTCCATGCAGCATCAGCACTTTGATCTCAATCGATAACGCGTGCCCCAGAATCGTCGCCTGCTTTCGAGCGGTAGGAATACTTATCGCCAGATCCCCAGCAATTCCGGGTGCCCCCGGTCCCTCGCCTTTGGGGACCGGGGACAGTGCCGGAAATGACAGCACATCCGTCGCCTTGTCTTTCCCTCTGAACTGCCGGTTCAGCCGGCGGATCGCCCTGTCCGTCGTGAGCAGCACAGAAACCTCTCCCCGCAGCTTCACCGCGCTTTGAGCCTCGCGCAGAAAAGTCGCCAGTGTTCGTGCAGACGGAACTCGATTGTCGCGGGATCGGGCCCTTGGGAGTGGGGCCGCTGACCGTCTCCGATTCGCTTCAAGGGAATGGTCAGACTCCAGGTCTGGGTCAAGAATGATCATCGTACGCGAGGCCGCCTCTCGGGACGGCCCCGGTCACTTCATTTTATGCGAGCCCGCCTCAGGCCTTCATCAGCCCTGCAACGTACGCATAATCCAGCTTCGCGGCCTCCAGCGCCGTCTTTCCTTTGAACGGCGGATCGTGATCCACGATGAAGTACTCCACTCCGGCCTTCTTCGCCGCCTCGTATGCAGCTTTCAGCGGGGCCACGCCTGTTCCCAGGTCCACAATGTGTCCACCGGCCTCCGGTCCAAGCTCGTTGATTGGCGGAGTAACCGTGCTGAAATCCTTGAAGTGCATCAGCTTTACCCGGTCGGCATTGGCCGCAATCAGCGCTGCCGGATTCCCTCCGCCTGCTGCAACCCAGCCCGCGTCGATCTCCAGCTTCACCAGTGCCGGATCGGTCTCCTTCAGCAGGATGTCGAATCCGGTCTGCCCGCCCTCGAACTTACGGAACTCCACATTGTGATTGTGATACGCAAACTGGACGCCATGCTTCTTCGCGCTTTCGCCCATCTGGTTCGCCGTCGCCGCCATCCCCTTGAAGTCGTCCGCCGTCAGGTGATTCATCTTCGCCATCATCCCGCCCATATTGGCGCCACCCTCTGACTTCCCAGGCGGCAGGACAGAGCTGATCGCGTACTTCACCCCAAGCTCGCTCGCCTGGCCCAGCACCTTCTCCGTCGGCATGAAGCCAAACCCGAAGTGCCCAGACGGGCACCCAAGCCCCGCATCGGCCAGCATCTTTTTGAACTCCGGAATATTGCTGATCGCCATCGCAAACGCTTCGACGTATCCATAACCAAGCGCCGAGAGCTGCTTCAGCGTCCCCGCCGGATCCTTCTTGAAGTCCGCGGCAACCATGTACATCTGGACACCGGGCTTCTCCTTCTCATCCGCCGCAAAAAGGCCTCTCACACCCGCCACCTGCACACCAGCCATCACCGCAGCAGAACGAACCAGCAATTTACGTCGAGTAAGGGACATTTTTATTCCATCTCCTCCGCACAACACGCAGCTTCATTGCCCGCGAGTATACAGGATCGAAAGTTCCCGGAGGGAACGCAGGATGTTAGCCCAGGGTGGACGCGCCCCTGAGTGCAACGAAGGGAAGCGGGAACCCTGGGCTTGCTGCGCAAATGCCCCAAGTCCCGTAGGGACGTCCGAACCCACCATCTGACGGCACACCCTACTTAACCACTCGGTAAAGGAAGAGTAGCCGGTCACTCGACCACAAGCCCAAGCTTCTAGCGACTTTCTTCTCGCTCACAAGAATCGGAACAGCTCAACCCGACACTTGCGGTGTTTGCTTTTCTCGATAGCGTTTTTCCCTACTGTGCCAATCCCATATCCCGATTAGCGTCGAAACCACAATGTCGAAGACGAGTAACCAAAGGAGCTTATCGCCGCTTGGTTTGCCTGTCTCGTGCTTCAAGAAAACGCCCCAGAGACAATTGAATCCGCCTATCAGCAGCGTCCATCTCGTGGACACATAAAATAACATTCCGTGTCGCCGAGTCTTCTCCCACTCCAAACGCCTATTCTCAAATCTCGCAGCCAGCAGATCTCGGTCCGCCTTCAGCATGAAGTCGTTGGACTTGTGCATCCAGAACCTCCGAATTCCAAGGATTTCATGACAGATTCTAGCTCTATGAGCTGCGTTCCGGGAGAGTAGTCGTGCATGGGAAAGCTAGCAACCTTTTGCCCTCAAGGTCACCATCGCCGGTGATTCGGGCCGGAAGCGAAATATCATTCGCTTGGAGGCCAAGTAGGAACTTCAGGCTGCGGAAGGCGGATTGGTTCGAGGGGGAAAAACCCAGAGGGGCAGCACTCACACGTGAATGTGAGCACCTGCATCTTGCGCACGTTCAATGTCCATGTAGGCACCGATTTGGGGTGGTATCGAAAGACTCCGACCCAAGTCGCGGTATTCACCCTTCCGATCGTGCCCGGGTTGTCTTTACACGCATTGTGCAGTTGCTTTTCTTCGTTCACACTCTGCGGGAAACGTGGAGCTATTCCCTTATTACAATGCGCGTCATCCCCGAGAATGGAGTTCTCGAACCCAGCTTCAAACCTAGCTTGAAATTGGACCAGCACTCGTTGGAACCGTTGCGGACTCCTAATGAGGGCGCAGAGCGTAGTTTCAATCGGCCTTTGCCCGGAGCCCCGAACCGAGTTTCCAAACAGAATTGCTGCAGCTACTAGAGCAACTTCGCAGGCTAGGCGACAGCGATGATTACCGCCGCGATTGGAAGACACTCTGGCCACGTAGTCGGCCTCTTGCATACTCACTGAATCGCAGCGTCTTATTTCCTTAGACACCGCGGAGTTCCAGGTTGTTCCGAGAGTGGTCGCCTACTCGGACCCAAGCCGCAAACTTGCCAGCTTCCAGGTAGCCGATGATTGATCCGGTAGTATTGGATATCGCCAAGGTGCTGAGAGGAAGTGTTCCGATGAAGAGAGGCTCACGCCTGCCCGGTTTCTGGTGGTGCGCGATAGCGAGTGCCGTTGATTTGGGAATCATCGTGTACATCGCGGCAGCGCACTGGAACCGCATTGGCAATTTAGGACTGCTATTGTTCCTGATCGCCGCAGGGGTCTTATTGAGTTTCACGTGGGCGGTTGTCCTGTCACAGAGGGTGCAGGAAGCGATTTCAGACAGCTCACTCGATCCCGAGGGCAATGTTGAGATCGAGCAGCCGCTCAGACAAGCTTCAGCTCTCGTATATCACGGTCCCTTCTTCGGATTGTGTGCTGTTGGCGTTGCGCTCGTGTGGATTGACAAACTGGTGGCGCTTCGCGCTTAAGGAGACTCCTCTCGCGCTGTCCGGGTAGTTAAATTGCCGCCAACTCGGAAACCCGCCAAAATCCGGTGGTTCCGAGTAGCCGGTGACTCACTAGGAAAGTTAAACATGCGAGTTCGACGGGTCGGCTATACCGCTAGAATCAAGCAGTGATTTGGATCAATGCTCTTGCTCTAGTCTTTGTGGTCGGTGCCGTTTCTTGCGTGCTAGTTGCAGCTCTGATCCCAATCTCTCGCGCCAAAGGCCGTGTTCGGTTAGCAGCATCCCTTCTAATCGGAGCAGGACTTCCGACCATGGCCCTTTCACAAGCAATCACGGAGCGCAGGCCACTACTGATCGCGGTCGGATTCGCCGGTGGCGCGTTTCTCGGATGGGTTGGTTTGCGGAAGTATCGACGCGATCCAGAGGGCCGGACACCACCAGCGCAAATTCTCTAGGTTCTGAGCATGATTTGATCCAAATCTCGTTAGGTTCCGAGTTGACGGTGATACGACCTCTGGAGCGCAAATGTACAGGCTCTCTCCTTCCAAGTCGTCTTGACTGAAACGTCAAATTTCGCAGCCTCGGTAAAAGCTGCACATCGTAATCAGAGCGACATACTCGACTGGACGCACAATGGTTATGCGAATGGCCGATAAAGGCGAGGTGATGAGTTGCGTCATTTTGCGCCTGGAGCGACTCCTGAGAGAGCTTACCAATCTCAGCCTCAGATTCTTCTGGGCTGGGGCGGGGTTCGTTAACCCCCCGACAGCAATCTCCATCACGCGAGGTTCCATCCGTCCGTGACGAATTCTGAGCTGGCCTTTGCGAATCCGAGTTACATCCGCCTCGACGACTGTTCCCGTCGAGGCGTAGACGACCTGACTTTCCGTAAGGCCGTAGGTGACTCGAAAAGCCACTTTCGAATTTATCGTCGCATGCGCGAACTCAGTCGGATCAACTGGCGTTAGGGCCACCGGCACATCGAATGGAAAGACTAACTCTCCAGTCAGGGCTTGTTGCAGGCGGCCCCGTAACGACGTTCTGTAAGCGAACAGCGGTTGGTCAAATGTTCCGTTGCCAACTTGCTCTTGGGCCTCTGCGGTCTGTTGAGCTGCGAGAATAAAAACCATCGCGAGACACAACACCTTTTGAAGAGAGATCATCCTCATCCCTCACCTCGCTTTCACACCGTGATCGTAGGAGCGAAGCAAAGAAATAGGGAGACGATGAGTACAGTTTGGCAAAGTGTCAACATGGATTCGGCCCGCTCAGCAAGGCACGTTCCTACCTTGAAAGAGATTCGTGGTGGTTGGTCGGCTACTCGGACCCAAACCCAACAATTGCTTACTTCCGAGTAGCCGGTGATTCGACCGCAGACGCGATTCAACTAAAGACATCACCGACGCAGGCACACTCCCTGACCAGTGGGTGATAGTGCAAGTCACCGCGCCCGAATGAGAAAACTGATCCCAACTAGCGCAGCACCTATCGTGAGACCTGCCCAGAAGAACACAACGCCTATCGGAATGCCGCGGTGGAGTTGAGGCGTTACTGCAACACCAAGGTCAAAAGGGATTTGTCGAGCGGCAAGTCGGCACACAACCGCCACAACTGCTACTGCTAGCGCGAGCCATCGGAGCGTTGTCATCGCTTGGTTCTCCCCTGATCAGATTCGACTACGTGGATCTGGCAAGGACTCGGCCTCAAACGATCCGTCGAGAGGCGTCTAGTTTGTTCTCGTCTTTCTTGCTGGACTTGTAGTTGTTTGTAACAAGCATTACGAGCGGCACCAGCCAGAAAAGCATATCAGTGTGCGAGTACAGCTGGTGACGCGGGAGAGTAGTCGGCTACTCTTCCCTATGCCAAATTTTCGCCATACGCAGTTGGATCAGCCAGCAAAAAAGGTCCGCTCCTCAGAGCGGACCTTCACATAAAATTGATTCGAGCTACCGCTTCACTGAGGCTTCACCTGGTGCACTGTCGCCTGCTGCGGTGCCTGCTTCTGCGCCGGTGGCTCCATCCCTTCCCCGATCGAAAGCGGCAGTTCCTGCTGCTGCGGTTTGGCTGCGTCGTAGGCGCGCACAATCCGCTGCACCAGAGCATGTCGCACTACGTCGCCATCCATGAAGTGGCAGAACGCGATCCCTTCCACGCCATCGAGAATATTTATCGCATCCAGCAAGCCTGACTTCCGCGGATTCGGTAGATCGATCTGCGTTATGTCGCCGGTGATTACGGCCTTCGAGTTGTTCCCCATACGTGTGAGGAACATCTTCATCTGCTCGACCGTCGTGTTCTGCGCCTCATCCATAATGATGAACGCATCATTCAGAGTGCGCCCGCGCATGAATGCCAGCGGAGCCACCTCGATGATGTTCTTCTCGAGCATCTTGTCGACCTTCTCAGGATCGAGCAGGTCATAGAGCGCGTCATACAGCGGACGGAGATATGGATCTACCTTCTCCTGCAGTGTGCCGGGCAGAAAGCCCAGCCGCTCGCCCGCTTCGACAGCAGGCCGCACCAGAACGATTCGGCTCACCTTCTTCGCGTTCATTGCAGCTACAGCCATGGCAACGGCGAGGTACGTCTTGCCAGTGCCCGCGGGCCCCACGCCGAACACCATGTCGTTCTGCTCGATGGCTTCAATGTACTTGCGCTGATTCAGCGACCGCGGCTGCACCGTCCGCTTGATTCCGTTTGAGCGCGCCTTGCCCGCATCCGCGAGAGAGCGCAGGGTCACCGCCTTGTCTGCGACCACCAGACGCAGCATGCCATTCAATTCGCCATTGTGAAGATTGATCCCCTGGCGCCGCAGAGACTCGAAGTCCTGAAATATCCGCTGGACTCTGGCGACCGCTTCGTCTGGCCCTTCCACGTGTACAGAGTCTGACCTCAGATCGATCCTGACTCCGAGTGCATCCTCCATCAGTCTGAGGTTTTCATCGCGGGTCCCGAAAAGGGGCTCAAGATTTGGCGTGATCTCCAGATCAGCTTTCAGAGTGCCTCCCTAAGTTTCCGCCTTAACGGCAGAAGACTGCTGTCTATTGGATGTTGCATGGATGAAATTTGGTGGGATTTCTTGACGAGAGTCGGACGAGAATATAGTTCCCAGTGCCCCCGGCGGCAGGTTTTCGTCGCTGGGGTCGCAGAGCGCAGTCGATTGAAGCCCTTGGCAACAAACTTCGTATTGGCGCAGGCAACCAAAGTGGCGGTGTATGGGGAGAGAGTAGCTCTGGTGTCAGATTCCGTCAATCCCACCTCTCATGAAGATCTTGCCAATTAGTCACCATCTCGATACGCCCCTCGAAAATGCTCTCTTCCGCCATGTACATCGAAGATTTCAGGCCTCTTCGCGAGCAGGCTCAGCAAGCTCGCCAGCCGGCTCGGCCCTTGAATCCAGCCGCTTCAGAACAAGCCCCGCCACCAGGCACGTAACAATTCCGATAGCGCCGTCAACAAAAAGCGTCCCTGTAATTCCTGCCCGAGCGTAAGCGCGGCCATCTATCAGCGTCACGTACGTCACCGGGACATTCGTCGAAGCTGTCAGAAATGAAAACGTTGTCGCGGCCAGCGGATTATTCGGCCCGATCGCCTCAAAGATGATCCCGATCTGAATGGAGAAAGCTACAGCCTGGAACAGGTACTCCCCGAAGAGCGCCGTGGCGTAGGTCCCCGTCGTGTGGGGCAGCAGCAGAAGGCTCATGGTGAACAAACAACCCAGAATCCCGTTCCCAAGGTAGAAGAACCGTAGCCTCACCTTTTGCGCGATCACTGGAAACACAAAACATCCCAACAGCCCTGGTATGAATGCGCCAACTCCGCCCCAGAAGCTCACCGCCCGCGCGGAAGCATGAAAGTCCGCTCCCAGTCCTCCCATCAGGTTCGGCATCACAAAGGAGCTGCAGGGCGAGAGAAACAGCAGCAGCACAACAACCACCTGTCGCCGCTTCAGCATTGCAATCACTTCGCGATTGAACTGCGCGAAGCTCTCGCCTGCCAGACGCCGATCTGGCCCCGGCGCGGGAACCAAGAGGAAAGCAACTGTAGGAACAAGAATCAGCCCACCGAGCAGGAACGCCGCCGTGGCGACGCCCAGTCCGCGCACCAGTTCACCCCCCAGCCCGACGATCAGCCCGGTCCCGCTCACGAGAGCGATGTTCATCCATTTGCTCAGCGGATTCTTATGCTCATCAGGAACGATATTCGAGAGCCATCCGCCCAGTGCTGAACTCGACAGCATAGCCGCTGCATTGCACACCACCATCGCCAACTGCAAGACGATCAGGTGATGCAGACTGAGCACGGCTACCGTCGCCGCTGCGCCCGAAAGGGCCGCCGTCAGGGTCGCATACCAGCGACGGCTGAAGCGTACATCCAGAATCGGCCCGAAGAGCACGAACCAGAAATTCGGCGAAACAGCGATAGCCGTGATTAATGCGATCTTGGGCTCGGGAACATGCACGCTCGCCATCAGCTGCGGCATTACAAAGTTCATGACTCCGCTGGCAAAACCCAGCGTGCCGTTCGCAAGACCCATGACCCACAACGGCGGCAGACGGCGCATCGTGCTCAGGCTTGAACCTCCGGGAAGTGTCCCTATGCTATCGACACCTGAGCAGACCTGACCAGTGCAATGCGTTGAAGAAATGCGTACCTGAAGCGATAGAGCCCTGCTGTCGAGGACAGCAGGGCTCCAATGCCGCAGCTTCTTCTATGGAGTAGGGAGTGTAACGACTGCGGTATTCGAGGGCGCGCTCTCCGCCCCGGAACCGTCGACACTCGTCACGTAGTAGGTATATGGCGAGCCGCTTTGCACACTTGTATCTATGTAAGCTGTAGTTGAGACAACTGTAGAGTTTAGTTTTTGATATCCGGTGTTCCCAGTAGTGACTCGATATATGTTGTAACCGACAACCGGTGTCGAACCTGATGAAGGTGCATTCCAGCTCAACTGAACGTTGTGCCCATACCCGGTGCCGCTCAAGCCGATCGTGATCGTGCCTCCGCTCGATGTGCTTCCAATTGTGATCTGCCCTGAGAAGTTGCCCGCCGCAGACGGAGTGAACTGCACATTCAGAACCGCCGATTGCCCGGGACTCAAGACAACCGGAGTCGATAAGCCTGACACGGCGAACCCGTTTCCGTTAATCGCAAGGGAATTGATCGTCACCGGCGAATTGCCTGAGGAAGTCAGCGTGATCGATTGTTCCGCCGGCGAATTGATCAGCACATTGCCAAAAGGCACGCTCGAAGCGTTGGCTGCGAGCATTGCGCTACCCGGCCCTAATTGCAGGACAAAGCTTTTCGAGGTGCCGCTTGCTGTTGCAGTCAAGGTAGCGGTCTGGCTTGAACTGACTGCATTGACACTCGCAGAGAACGAGGCACTCATGGCGCCGGGCGCCACCGTCACGCTGGCGGGTACAGAGACAGATGAGTTGTTGCTCGCCAGATAGACTGTGAAGCCGTTATAAGGTGCGGCGCCATAGAGACTCACCAGACACGAATCTGTTCCCTGTCCTGTAAAGGCCTGCGTGTTGCAGGTCAGCCCGCTTACCGAGGGAACGCCATCCGCGGTCATGTTGATTGTGGCCGACCCCTGAGTAGAGTTGCTCGAGATCGTCACGACTCCCGTGTAGGAACTGGTGTGGTCGGAATAGAACTGCAGAGTCAAACCCACAGACTGGCCCGGATTGAGCGTCAGAGGCGCACTGACTCCAGTTGCCTTGAACAACGAGCCCGCAACGGAGATGGACGAGAGCGTCAGAGGTGCACTGCCCGAAGACGAAAGCGTCACCATCTTCGTCGCGGTCTGGCCTACATTCACCGCGCCAAATGAAACCGTCGCACTGCTGATCGTGAGCGCCGGAACATATGCATTCAGCTGGATGCCGAACCTCGCAGACGAGCCATTTGCGCTTGCCGTGAGGTTTGCAGTCTGAGCGGTGTTGACTGACGCCACCGTCGCCAGGAAGCTTGCTGTCGTTCCCCCGCCTTGCACCGTGATCAAAGATGGAACCATGACCGCCGGATTACCGCTGCTCAGAGTTACGGCGGTCCCACCGCTCGGAGCTGCAGAGCTCAGATGCACCGTACAGGTCGTTGTTCCCGCACCAGTTATGGATTGGTTGGCGCACGTCAATGACGAAACCAGCACCTGCTTGCGCCATTTCATCGAAGTGACAGCTCTCACCGCAAGCACCGACCCGTCCCGAAAAGTCGCCCGGCTCGCAGCAAAACCATCGGTTTTCGCGGCCAACAAGGTAACTAAAACAACAATGAACCGGTTGAATGCTGCCCAGCGTGCTTTTTGTGGGTTTAGAACTACGCAATACGAACAAAAATAACTAGTTAAGGCCCTGATGGATTGCAATTTGCATACCCCTGAATGTAATAGCGGGCAGATCTATCCGGGGGCTTTTTCTCCTGCAGAGAAAAGCACAGACAGCTTCGGTCCAGCGAGGTAATCCTAGCGAGGTTACCGAGAGCTAACTGTGTTCATGGTCACTTACGTTGTAGACCGACGTTACTTTCGTGTTAGTAGGGCTTCTCTTCCCAGATCGGGCTTGCACGGAGCGCCTCGGTGGCCCGGGCGCTCCTTTCGCGATCTCTCGAGCTAAAGAGCGCCCTCCCCCCGCTCATCATTGCGAATGCGGATCACCTGCTCGATCTTTGAGACGAAGATCTTCCCATCGCCAATCTTGCCCGTTCTTGCGCCGGTGACGATCGCCCGTATGGCGGTATCGACCATGTCATCCTTAACCACAACATCCACCTTCGCCTTGGGCAACAAGTCGACGGAGTACTCCCGTCCTCTGTAGAACTCTGTGTGACCTTTCTGTCTTCCGTGCCCACGAGCTTCCACAATCGTCATCCCCGTAATGCCGGCCTCAATCAGCGCGGACTTTACTGCCTCAACCTTCGACGGCTGAACAATCGCTTCGACCTTCTGCATCTCTCAAACCTCCACGTCCTCGGTTCTAAATTTCGTTGTAGGGAAAACGCCTGCCAATATCGCGCCAACGCTCAAGCCACTCTGTCGTAGCCCTCTTCGCCGTGTTGCGTGATGTCCAGACCCTCGATCTCCTCGCTCGGAGACACGCGCAGCCCGATGGTCTTATCCACCACGAACAGGAGAACGAGCGTACCTACGATCGAAATTCCCCACGCAATTGCGACACCGCCTAGCTGGTTCAGCAACTGATGTCCGTTCCCCTCAATCAACCCGGATGGCAGCACCTTCCCTGCCGAGTCCTTGAACATCGGATTGATCGCGCTTGAAGCGAAGATGCCTGTGAGGATCGCGCCCAGTGTGCCACCCACGCCATGCACACCAAACGCATCCAACGCATCGTCGTAGCCGAACATCTGCTTCACCTTTGCAACCATGAAGTAGCAGCAAACGCCTGCAATCAGCCCGATCACGATGGCCCACATCGGCTGAACAAAGCCAGCCGCCGGAGTAATCGCTACCAATCCTGCAACTGCGCCGGAGATCGCACCCAGCGCGCTCGGCTTCTTGTTTCGAATCCACTCCACGACAGCCCATCCCATTGCCGCCGCGGCAGTTGCAAAATGCGTGTTGACGAAGGCACTTGTCGCCAGCGCTCCTGAAGACAACGCGCTGCCTGCGTTAAATCCGAACCAGCCTACCCACAGCAGACATGCACCGATAAAGCTAAGCACCACCGAATGTGGCGGCGCAGGCTCATGCGGATATCCGAGCCGCTTGCCAAGGTAGATAGCGCACACCAAAGCCGAAACACCAGAAGTGATGTGCACGACTGTTCCCCCGGCGAAGTCGAGGGTTGGAATCGCGCCGCCCAGCGCGGCATTCAGCAGCCCGCCCTTCCCCCACACCATGTGCGCCATCGGCGAATAAACAATAATCGACCAAAGCACCAGGAAGACGGCCATCGCGCTGAACTTCATGCGCTCTGCAAATGCGCCCGTAATCAGCGCCGGCGTGATGATGGCAAACATCAGCTGGTACACCATGAACGTCTGGACGGGAATCGTTGATCCGTAGTCCGCATCGGGAGTCAACGCCACATCGCGCATGAACGTATGGTGCAATCCGCCGATGAAGCTTGTTCCTGCATCGAACGCGAGGCTATAACTTAAGATCGCCCACAGCAGTGTCACCAGGGCCATCATCGCGAAGCTCTGCATCATCACCGACAGAACATTCTTCTTCCGAACCAGCCCACCATAAAACAGTGCAAGCCCCGGGCCCGTCATCATCAGAACCAGCGCGGAGCTCACCAGCATCCACGCGTTGTCTGCGTTTGACACCGTAAGAGCCGGTGCGGAAGTTTGTGCAAAGCCGATTCCACAACCGGCAACCCCCAGCAAAAGAGCAGCAAAAATCCTTGAGCCATTTCTTCTCATGAGAACTCCCTGAAATAGTTTTCGAGTGCAGGTTTCCGTTGCTCATTGCCAAGTCAGCATCTGCAGTTCGCAGCACACCCGCTTCGCCGAAGAACGTACGGAGTGAAAATCCACCTCGCACATCCACGGCACGGTCGTGTAGTCGCACAGCGTCAGAGCGCGCAACTTTCACGCATACAGGCACAGTGGTCCGAACTGAAATCGCAGAAATGCTGAATTGGTCAGTAGGAAGAGATGAGGGTTTCTTTAGCAGCGCAGAACAAGAGAGGCCTTGCTATGGCCATGTTCCAGATTTGGTGAGTGCTCCATTACGTGCGCTGTGTCGTCGTGAAACGTCTCGGCACGCGAGATATACCCAACCACCGTCAAGGTGCCCGAGTTGCTATTCACCATCGCGTGCGCAGCAACATGATGTTCACGCAGCACCGTCTCTGGCATGTCGATCGATGGCGCAATGAGAACAGTCAGGACAGCAATCATGACCGCCAAAACCACGGCGATCCTGACCCCCCGCCCCTCGGACCTCAAAATGATTCTCACGATGACCGTATTTGAACTGCTCCGGCATAAGGATCAAATGAGGTTTCGAACGAAGAGCGCTTATTTGAGTCCGCACACATCCCCGATGCCTGACCGGCACGTCGAGAATCGGCCAGAACTCGTCACCGGCGATGCGCAGCGGTTAACGTTTCGATCTGATTTGTGAGGCCCTATTTCGAGAAGATGCCGCTCTTGCCGCTTCGCCCGTATTCGGCGGATGCCTTGTGTGCAGCTTTCTTCAGCATCTTGTTAAGTCGCTTGCTTCCCAGAGGAGAAGGCCCTGTATCACGCTGACTGGTGTTGGGAGAATTGTCGGCCGCGCCTTTCTCACTATCGCTGCGGAGATTTAGCTGGATGAAGTTTCCCATGGCTCGATCCTCCGCCTCCTATTGTGGCCCAAAATCGCCTTACCCGGCACCTGAAAATCAACTATTTAAGGTAAGGATTTGACCCTGGGCTGACTGCATTTTTCTCAAGAATCCACCTGACGCGACGGTCCTTTTAACCTGACCTCTGCGAATCTCGTTTGGATAGAAAAACATGCATTGAGAGCGACAACAGGTCCGGCACCGTGAGCAACTACTGCGGAAGCCCGATGCGGCGGAGAATAGCCGTGAAACGGGAGTCGCCCCTCAGAGGATCGAAGCCTGGACGGATGAGCACTCCGGGATTGAATTTTTCGTCGACCCCGGTCTCCACCCAGTGCATCGCCTCGTCCTTATTGCCGAGCGCGGCATAAATTGCTGCCAGCTCGGCAGCAAAACTGAACCCTGGCCGTGAACGCTTTTTCAGGTCCTCGACCAACGCCATCGCCTTGCTCCGCTCGCCGCTCGCTGCATATGCCCGCGCAAGGTTCGCAGTGCATGTCGGATTCCCATGGGAAAGTTCAATCGCCTTTTCCAGTTCCGGAATCGCTTTGTCCGGCAAGTGTTTCGCCAGATAGGCCTGCGCCAACTGGTTGTGGGCCATCGCAAAGCCGGGATTTGCCTCAATCGTCTTCAGGCTCTGCTGTATCGACTCATCTTCCCGATGAGCGATCACCAGAAGCTCTGCCAGATCAGCGTTGATGATCGGCGACAGAGGATCGAGCATCTGAGCTTTGCGCATCTCTGCGATGGCATCGTCGTACTTTCCGAACAAAGCAAGATGCCAGCTGTACCAGTGATGCGCAGTTGCGTAGCCGGGATTGAGTTCGATTGCGCGCTGGAACTCCTGCCCAGCCCTTTGCAAATCCCAATCGAAGCCATCGAGCGTGAAAGCTAGTGAAGTGTGCGCCTCGCTCAAGCTTTGATCGAGTTCAATGGCCTTCGTCGCGGCGGCCTTCGCTTTTGGCAACGCCTCCCTGGTGGTCATCGCCGCATACTGCCAGTCGCCCAGAAGTGCGTAGGTATCAGCCAGCCCGCTGTATGCCTGCGCGTAACCAGGGTCCTTTGCAATCGCCTGGCTGAAGTAGTCCACGGCATGTTGAAGTCCGCCTGTGGTTCGTTCGTTCCAGAAGAACCGGCCCCGCAAGTAACTCTCGTAGGCTCCGGGATCGACGCTTCTGGCTTTATCAAGGCCCTGCAGCTCTCGCGGCGTGAGCTCGATACGAATCTGCTCCGCGATGGTTCGCGCCACCTGGTTCTGCAATCCAATACTGTCGCGGACGTCGCCTTCGTAGCTCTTCGCCCAAAGATGTTCGTCGGTAGCAGCGCGAATCAACTGGGCTGTAATGCGCACCCGGTCGCCCGACTTGACTACGCTTCCCTCCACCACGGCGTCCACATGCAAATCGCGAGCAATCTGTGGCAGGGGTTCGCGGGTTCCCTTATACATGCCGCTCGACGTTCGCGAGATAACTCGCAGCGCCCTGATCTGCGCCAGATCCGTAATCAGCTCGTCGGTCATCCCCTCGGCAAAGTAGTCCTGAGTCGCGTCGCCCGAGAGATTATCCAGGGGAAGCACGGCAAGTGATTCGATTCTGCCGCCTCGGCGTGCACCGGCCCGGAACTTCCAGATCGAAAACCCCGCAGCAGCCACAAGCAAAACCGCCATTGCGATCCATACAAATACTCTTGTCTTCTTCGCCGACTCGCCGGAGTCCAGAACAGCCAGGGAATCCAGAAGCTCAGGGCCTTCCGGTTCCGGTGCTGGCGCCGGAACCTCCGCGGTCTCCGGGTACTCATAGCTGACCTCAGGCACGAATCGGTAGCCCAGCTTGGGGAGCGTCTCGATGAACTGAGGATTGTCCGCGGAATCCCCCAGTGCGCTTCGCAGTTTTGCCACTGCAGCATTCACGGCCTGGTCAAAGTCCCCGAAGTCCTCGCCCGGCCAGAGCTGGTTGCGCAGTTCCTCGCGGGTAACAACCTCGCCCGGATGTTCCAGCAGCACACGCAGCAGCCTTAGGGGTTGCTGCTGAACCCGGACGATTCTGCCCGATCGCCGGAGTTCGCCCGAACGCACAGAGACCTCGAAGACTCCAAATCGGATCGTCGTAGGCTGTCTATCGGGCGTCATGATCCCCCGCATTCTAGCACCCCAACAATTTCGTTCCGAGAAGCACAGCAAACTAACCCGAAACACCTGAGGCACTTAGCTGGGAAGAAATTAGGAATAGGAATGAAAGCGGGTGCTCATTGACCTGACTTCGCGTACGGGCCAACTTGTCTACAACAGACGCAAGCCGACCAAGGAGAACACCCTTGCCGCACCTGAACGCAGACACCCTATCCTTCCCCAGTTTGCCGACGGCAAGCTGCCTCAGCGCATCCGCCCATTTCGAAGAGCTTGCCCTCCCGCTCTTCAGCTCGATTCACAACTTCGCGTACTACCTTTCTCGCAGCAGCGCCGACGCGGAAGACCTTGTTCAGGAAACCTACCTGAAAGCTCTCCGCGGCTTTGACACATTCGAGCCCGGAAGCAACCTGCGTTCCTGGATGTTCCGGATTTTGAAGAACACTTTCCTGAACTCGCGTACCAGGCCATTCATGCGCTTCCATCACATTGGCCTGGAAGAGATCCTCGAGAATCTGCCGGCTCGCTCTCCGGACCCCTGCGAGATCTACCTTCAGCGTGTCCGGCTGCTTGCCCTGCAGTCCGCGATCGAACGTCTTGCCACGGTGCATCGCAACGTGCTCGTGCTCTGTGACCTGGAAGGAGCGTCCTACCGCGAAGCCGCAGAGGCCTTATCGATCCCCATTGGCACTGTCATGTCGCGCCTGGCGCGAGCTCGCAAATCCATACGGGAATCACTCCGCCACGAAGCAACAAACAACAGCAATCCTGAAAACAACTGAACGCCTTTCCCCTGGGCTGTCCAGTCTCCAAGAAACGGAAGTCCACACCAACAAGAGAGGTCCTGTTGAATCATGAGTACCTGCACACCAATCCAAGGTCTGTCTCGCCGAGTTCTGATCCCTTCAGTCCGAACCGTCTCAACCGTACTCGATCCTGAGTCGCAATCTCTGTTCATCAACTTGCGCTCTGGACGCTACCGGGCCTTCCCCGTTGAACCTTCACCCGCCCAGAGCTTGGACTTCGCCGTCTTTGGCGAGGTGCACGTCGACTTCCTGCGGCATGAGATCTGGCGGGCAGGCGAGATGATCGCCATGACCGCTTTCGAGTTCCGCGTGCTGCGGTTCTTCGTCGCAAACCCTGGTCGAGTGATCTCGCGCGACGAGCTTCTGCAAACGGTTTGGGGGTACAACTGCTACCCGACCACCCGCACCGTCGACAACAAGATCCTGCGGCTTCGGCAGAAGCTCGAACCTGATCCGGCCCGGCCGGTTCACTTCCTCACAATTCACGGCGCGGGATACAAGTTCGTTCCCTGACCTCTCCAGGCCGGACCTAGCTGCTCTCGCCGCCAGGATGCCAGGGCGCATCTCATTGACCTGTCTTGCGGTTTCCCGTAGACTAGGAGACTGCGAAGGGATGCGCAGGCCTGAGTTCTGGCCCACGTCCGGATCCGCATCAGGGCAAGCAGCGAGCCCGACCACTTTCTCCCTGACAATTCAGGGCTTTAGACGAAGGAAGCATATGGCAAACCATGTATCAGCGCTGAAGCGCGCCCGCCAGACCGAGACCCGCACCGCGGTCAACCGCAACAACCGCACCCGCGTGCGCACCAGCCTTCGCGCCCTGCGTGAGGCCATCTCCAAGGGCGACGCCAAGGCTGCTCACGTGCAGTTTCGCGAGACCGTCTCTGCACTCGACAAGAGCGTCCAGAAGGGTGTCCTTCACAAGAACACGGTCTCTCGCTACAAGGCCCGGCTCAATGCCCGCCTCAAGGCAATCACCGCGAAAGCCTAATTTTTCTGAAAAGCCGGATGGCGGAAATAGGTTACGGCCGGGAGTGATCCCGGCCGTAGCTGCTTTTCGAACTAAGTCTCCAGCTATGAGGCGGTTGCCGGCAATCCAGCGATCTCCAAATGCAGGTAACGTGATTACCTTTGTTCCAATGAATTAGGTACCGACTAATCCACACCGACTTTGAGCGAAGATGTAGCCATGCAGTCGGTCTACTCCCTCTACAAACTCGTCGACAAGTATGCCTCCGAGATCGAGAAGCGGGACCTGAATGGCGCCCAGCTCGCGGAGTACAGCAGTGTCCTTCGCCAGCTGCAGCAGCAGGTGGAGACCGGCGAACCCAGCCAGAAGATCGTGAATCACTGGCTCGCATACCTCTCCAAGCTGTCGGTGCCCTTCGCCGAGACGGTCTAGAACCATTCCGGGGCGTGAGGGGAAACTATGAGTAATTTATTCTCTGGAGTGGCCTTAGGCCGCTCCTTCCGTGCACTCTGACGGGGGCGACCTCCGATCCCTCGAGTGCGAGGAGCCTCCGAAAGACTCAGGGGAGGCTTCGTGGGCTCCGGCAAGCTGGCTAGAAATTCAGTCTCATCGATACTTGTCGGCGAGACGTTGTATCTCCCGACGCTCTTCGTCGATACGCTCACCCCTCCGAATCTTCAAGGCCAGGCGCTCACGGAGGGCCTTCGCTTTGTAGGTGGGCGGAGGCGAGAAGAAGTCTCCGGGGAAATCTGATTCGGAGATCCGCCATGTTTTGCAGCTGCTGCGCTTGGCGCAGGTCTTGCAATCCTCCGGTGGCTCGCAGGATGTCGACTCTGGAGCAATCATCCCCCCGTCTTCGTCTTCGCAAATCTCGCGGACAGTCTGACCGGGAGGCTGGTCGCCTTGAGATTTGTGGACGAGGGATGCGGCGATCTGGAGTCCGTAGAAGAGAGTAGTGGCTTTCTGCCGATCCATTCGATTGTTGCCGTACTGTCGGATCACCTGGTTGAGAGCGGCATTTACCCCGGCGATGTCCTCGATGGAAGGCAGGAGGAGCGGGTCGGCCGGAGCAGGGTTCATTCGCGCGAGACGGCGGGAATAGAGATGGTGATAACAGAAGGCCTTGCCCTTGAGGGCGGCTGCCCGGCACTTGTGTCCGCTGAGCAGAATGTGACGACATTCGTTGTACATGGATACTCCTATCCCCCTCCCCCTACTGGTTGTGAGCAAGAAGTCTGCTTTCAACAACCTGGAGAGTGGGGGGTGGCGCTAGGTATTTGATTTCAAATGGAGTTGGTTGTAACTGTATCTTGTGATTGTTCTTAGGGACTTCCCTGAGCGATCGGAAAGCAGTATCGAAACAGCGAAACTGACGGGCTGAAGACCGAGCTTTACCGCCACATATTCATTGTGCAGCGAAAGACCGAGCTTTACCGCCACATATTCATTGTGCAGCGAAAAGGGCTAATTGGATGCAAAACTGAGTGTAGGCGGATTTAGCTCCAAAGTTTGGCGAGCGCACCGAACTCCAATGCCAAGTCAGTTCCTGAGCGTAGATCGTCCAGTGTATTAGGCTCTCTGAACCAGTTCCGGTGCTTAAAAGACGAATCCTTCTTTTGACTAGCATCGTATTGTTGAATCAGTATTTTTGAGGCGATTTCGAATGCACTGGCAAGCGCCATCTTGGGTTTTGAATCAGGTATTGCGAGCCAGCCATTCGGCTTGGATAGTTTCGCCAGATCTTGGTCTAAATTCAGACCCTCCTTCGTGTAGGAGCGACGTTGCAACTCACCGATTGTGAAGAAAATCAACCCTTTCCTTTCTAAGGCAGGGTGCATTGTCTTTTTCTCGAGGCGGAGCGATCTCCGTCGGTTCTCCCAGATCTGCTTAACGAAATCGCAAGCGAAATACGTACCCGACAATAAGTTGAATTGCTGCTCCGTGAGGAGAATATCGGGGGATTCGAATACTCGGCGGTACAGTCCCGTTAAGGACACATCGAAAAGCTTGCTCGTACCTCCAAACATATCGTCCGGTCCGAAGGAGTAGGCAAAGACCGTTTTGGTAAATTCCTCGAGGGTGATTGCAATGGTATTTCGCTTTTTTGTACTCCGTTTGTTTTTGTACTCGTATGTTTTGCCGCTCAGATTCAACCCTCCGAATCGGCGAGCGAGATCTTTTTGAACTTCATCATTGCTACGGAAATCAGCGATCTTTATTGCGTTCTGCGTGTTGTTATATCTAGTCACCTCGCCCACGAATGGGATTTCCGCAGGATAAGAAAACGACATCAAACGCATCAAGACTTTGACATCATCCAGTGGCTTATATTTGAGATTGCTCTTTTTCTTTGTAGCGGCCAAAAGGGAACGAACTGTCTGAGCACCGTTGATTATGGACATTCGCTCACATTCAAGTGTGTTTGTCGACGGATCGGGAGTTATCTTCGCCGCTACAGCCGTTACGCCATTGTTGAAATACTCAAAATTGGCAGGATCATTCAAAGCTGTGTAGATGATCCGCTGATTGGTTTTTGTATCGCCTACATAGTCTCGAATATTCATCGTGAAGAGGCTGGCTTTATGTTCCTGCAAGATATTAGCTAATACGCCGCCGCTAACTTCTCCGACATAAAGCTCTCGATCGTCACCTTCGAAATGACACCATGGCCGTTTCTTTGTGTCAGGAATCATCTGAATGCGGATTGGTTTGTTTGCAAAGTCTGCCGAGGAAAGAGCTTCTCGAAGTTCCTGATTGAGGCCGGAATAATCCAGATATCTGAACTCACTCCTAGTCTCGACAAGGTCCGGAATGTCGATGATATTGGTGAGGCCCTGATCTACGCGGTCCTGCACCGATTTACCAGTCTTTCCAGTCGTAATGAAATAGAGGCGGAAGCTATCCGCCTCCCAGTCGATCTGGCCGGCGATCTCAAGGATATCTTTGTTGAGACTTTGCTGTTTTCCCTGAGACGCCAGATAGAGGCGTTCAAGTAAATCACAGAATCTCCCGACCGATTCAGCTGTCTCGGGAACATCGTTTCCTCGATACTTGGCTTGGATAAGTAGCACTTGACCTTCGTCTGTACGATACAAAAGGTCCGCACCCCCATCTCCTGCGCCATCGACGATGCAGCCATCGAGTTCGCCTTCATCGTCGGGAACTAGACCCGGCAACAATTTCTCGAGTACCTCGAGAACAAAATAGCGAATCATTTGGCGAGATCTCTGGGTGTTGTTCAGGTTATCGAATTTTGTCCCAAGACTCTGCTGCGCCCATTCGATAAGTCGATCTCGAAACTGCACCTTTTGAACAGCTTTTTCTTTCATTTTGCGGTTCCAAACGTCCGATTTGGATCTTGCTGCCTCAAGTGTTACACGGGTTTGCCAGATTTAGCTTCGAACTGTCGAGAGCTAAAACAGATTCATCGGTAACTCCCATAAAGGGAAAGTATCAGACAGAAACCGGCACATTCTTCGCCAGCATCGCCTTGATCCCGCGAATCGCTTGTCTCGTCCGCTCTTCGTTCTCGATCAGCGAGAATCGCACGTGCCCATCCCCGTAGTCTCCAAATCCAATCCCCGGAGAAACCGCGACTTTGGCTTCGTTGAGAAGGAGCTTTGAAAACTCCAGCGAGCCGAGTTTGCGATAGGGCTCAGGGATCTGGGCCCAGACAAACATCGTGGCCTTCGGCGAAGGGACCTGCCATCCGGCGCGGTTCAGTCCTTCGATGAGGACGTCGCGGCGGCGCTGGTAGGTGTCGCGAATTTCGGCGACGCACTCCTGCGGCCCCTCGAGCGCGAGAATCGACGCGACCTGGATGGGGGTGAAGGTGCCGTAGTCGAAATAGCTCTTGAGGCGTGCCAGAGCGGCGACGAGAACGGGGTTGCCGACCATGAATCCGACGCGCCAGCCGGGCATGTTGTAGCTCTTCGACAGCGTGAAGAATTCGACAGCGACATCTTTTGCGCCCGGGACCTGGAGGACTGAGGGCGGTTTGTAGCCGTCGAAGCCGAGGTCCGCGTAGGCGAGATCCTGGATGAGATGGAATCCGTACTCGCGTGCGAGCGCTACAAGGCGCGCAAGAAATGGGAGCTCGACGGTCTGCGTGGTCGGGTTAGACGGGAAGTTGACGATGAGCGCCTTGGGGCGCGGCGTCATGCGCGGGATGATGGCTTCCAACTCCGCTAAAAATTGATCGCAATCGTGAACGGGAACGCTGACCACGTGGGCTCCGGCAATGACGGGGCCATAGATATGGATGGGGTAGCTGGGATTGGGAACGAGGACGGTGTCGCGCGAGTCGAGGATGGCGAGGCACAGGTGAGCGATGCCTTCCTTCGATCCAATGGTCACGATCGCTTCGGAATTGGGATCGATGTCGACGGCGTAGCGCGAGCGGTACCAGTTGGAGATGGCCTTGCGGAGGCGCGGAATGCCCTTCGAGACCGAGTAGCGGTGCGTGACCGGCTTCAGCGAGGCCTCAATCATCTTGTCGACGATGTGTTTGGGGGTGGCGCCGTCGGGATTGCCCATGCCGAAGTCGATGATGTCTTCTCCGCGACGGCGCGCGGCGACCTTCATCTCGCCGGTGATGTTGAAGACATAGGGCGGCAGGCGCTGAATACGGCTGAACTCTTCCATAGGTGACTCCAGAATACAGTGATCAGTCATCAGGGATCAGTGCTCAGAAGTGAACAGCGTTACGATCGGAAGACTCGAGAATCAGTCTGATCCCTGACCACTGTTCACTGAAAACTGAATTGGGATGAGGTGGGTCGGTATCTAGGCGGCCGGGGCCGCCGCAGCGCACGCCGCTGCCGCGCTGAGGAAGCGGGCTTTTGCGACGAAGTTGGGGATTTGCTGCATGGATGGATTATAGCCTTCTTCATTGGATCAACAAAGCTGCCCTCAACGCTATAACGCATGAAACCCCGTGATTTCTTCATTGCATCTGCCGGAAAGGTCGGCGAGCATAGAGATTCCGTGGCTCCCCGCCGCTGCCTCGAATCAAGGCCGAGGTAGTTTCAATGCACGTTATTGAGGACCGGGAATTTCGTGTGCTCGTTGTGGACGACGAGCAGATCATCGCCGACACGCTGGCGATGATTCTCAACCACAGCGGATTTACTGCAAGGCCCGCCTACAGCGGCGAAGCCGCCGTCATGCAGGCGTCTGAGTGGCCGCCCTCAGCGCTTATCTGCGACGTCGTCATGCCTGGGATAACTGGGCCTCAGACAGCCGCGGCGATTCTGCGGATCGCGCCACAATGCCACGTCATGCTGTTCTCTGGCCACGGCACCCTGGACATCGGAAACCGGATCGGCGAATGCACGTTTGAGATTCTCGCCAAACCGGTCCACCCTCAGGAAATTCTGCGTCGGCTAAAGGCGGTTCGCGAGTGTCGGCGTACTCCAACCCTAGAAGAGCAAGCGGAACCCGAGGGCGTTCAGGAGTGACGCCACTCCGAAGTCCTCGGGCGGATAAATATCCTGCTTGCGATTGCTGGTTCTTATTCCTTGACCTTCAACACTACGCGGAATCGCGCCTTCCCCGACATCATGCGCTGATACGCTTCCTCTGCTTTCTCCAGGGGGTAGACCTCGTTCATCGGCTTCACTCCTTGCAGAGCGCTGAACTTGAGCGTGTCTTCAGAGTCCATGCCGGTGCCCGACGGCCAGCCGGCGACGGTGCGGCGTCCGAGGAGCAGCGGGAAGGGATTGATGGTGATGGGACCATCCTCGGGCGCGCCGACTACGATGAACCTACCGGCAGGAGCAAGGCCGTCCAGCACCCAGTCGAAGGCTTTGGAACTGGTGATTGTGGAGAGGATGATGTTTGCGCCGCCGATTTTCTGAAGTTCTTTCGCTGGATCCTGCGAAGTGGAGTCGATATAGATGTGGGCGCCGAGCTGCCTGGCGAGCGGGCCCTTGTCTTCTCCGCGGGCGACGGCAACAGTGCGATAGCCGGACTTGGCGGCGTACTGGATGGCGAGGTGGCCGAGTCCGCCGATGCCGAGAATCACCACGGTATCGCCGGGGCGCGCGCCGGAGTTGCGAAGGGCGTTGAAGGTCGTGATGCCGGCACAGAGCAGCGGGGCGGCGTCTGTATCGTTGAGTTCGGGAGCCATGAAGGCGAGGGCGTTGGCCGGGGCGATGACGTAGTCGGCATAGCCGCCGTCATAGTTGATGCCGCTGACAGGCTGATTCTGGCAGAGGATGAAGTCGCCGCGGCGGCAGGGATCGCAGTAGTTGCAATGGCCTCCATGCCAGCCGAGTCCGACACGCTGGCCGGGCTTGAAGAGCGGAACGTCCGGGCCAACAGCGTCGACTGCGCCCGAGATTTCGTGGCCGGGCACGCGGGGAAACTGGACGCCGGGCCAGTGGCCTTCTTTCGTAAGCGAGTCGGAGTGACAGACGCCGCAGGCATGGACGCGGATGCGGACCTGTCCTGGGCCGGGCTCGGGGAACTCTTTTTCGACAAGTTGGAACGCTCCGCCGGCGGCGGGTACCTGCATGGCGCGACCTTTGACAGTTGGCATAGGTGGGGCTTCTCCTTCGGGCTTGGATGGGGACCGATTGTGGAAGTTGCAGGAATTTTCGTGAACAGCCGATGAACTTAAGCGCCGCAGTGCTAAATCTTGCCTTCGGCTTCGGCCAAGACGATCGCTGACTTCTTCGATTCAGATTCGTAGTAGGAGACAAAGCGCTGCGGCTCCGCTGCTTTGTAGGGTGCGAGGTTGTGGGCCCAGCGGAATCCGATGGGCTGATACCAGAGCTCGGCTTTGACTCGGTACTGGCCGCCTTGAGCGCCGTGGATGTCGTAGCGGATTTGCGCGGTCCCGCCGATGAATGCCGGATCGTCGTGAGCACCTCCGACGACGGCGATGTTGGGCTCGGCGGTCGTCTTGTCGAAGCCGTTGGGAAGAATGCGATTGTCTTTGAGGTACTTCATCGCATTGAGCAGGCCGGTGGTGACACGCCCGTTCGTGTCGCCGAGGATCGGCTCGAAAATTTCGACCTGGTCCGGGCTGCTGATTTCACTGTGATGTGGTTCGAATTTCTGCGGATCGGCGTCGTTGTCGTTGCCCACTATGGAGCCGTCGGGATTGAGCGCGCCTGACTCGAAGACCGTGCGGCCTGAATCATCGGTCACGATCACATGCAGCCACGCGCGGCGCGATGGATAGGCTGTCGGCAGCTTGTGGCCGGTAAGATTCTGCACCTTGACCGCGAACGAAAGACCGTCGCCGGTGTTCTTCAGGTCGAGAACCTCAAGCTTTGCGGACTGCGTACGCAGGAACTCAGAGGTGCGCTTGACGGCGGCCTCTAGTTCTTCAGGCTGCGCGGCCGTATCGAGTTCTTCGCGATGTTCGTTCAGGAGCGCTGGTAGCAGGAAGTTGCCGCCGATGAAAACGTGCCGGCGCATCCCGGTGCGCTTCGGGCCATAGAGCGCTGTGATCGGCACTTCTTCCGCGACCTGCGGCATGTGGCAGTTCTGGCAGCTCTGCTTCTTGTTGAAGTCGCTGTGCTGCCACTCCTGGTACGGCATCTGCTCGGGAAACTCTCCCATAGGCTTGCCGCCGGGTCCCCGAACCGTGGTGATGAGAGTGTGGCAGCTTCCGCAGAGAGCGGAGTCGCGAATATGAACCGCTTGCTGCGGAATGAAGACCTTGGTCGAAGACTGCATGATTGTTTTGTGTCCCGCATCGGGCAGGAAGGGACCGTACTCTTCGCGCTGATTCTGATTCGACACACCTGCCACTTCGATGTTGCCGTTAAAGGTCTGCGGAGTTCCAAGACCCTTGCGTTCGATCTGATGGCACACCGAGCAGGTCACGCCATCTTCCGCAAAGGCGTCCTTCTCGTGCTTCTTCAGAAGGGGCAAACGTGAAAAGACCTCTGTCTTCTTTCCTTCTGCCTTGTCGATGAGGTGCTGCGCCGCCATGTGACAGTTCGAGCAATCATCTTGGACATCGGCGCTCAACTCGGGATGATCAATCGTCTCGCGGCGAACGCTGCCCTGCCAGTAAGGATCACGCGAGGAGTTTGCCATCACGCTCGCGCGCCACTTCAGGCCAAAGGAAACGTCTTCGCCTGTGGAGGTCTTTAGCCCGTTGTGGCAGGCGACGCAGCGATCCGCGGTGTGGAAGTCCTTGTGCGGATCCGGTTGCGATGCCGCGCTTACCTGGCCGCTGCGCAATCCCGCAAGCGCGAGCGCTGCAGCGGCAATACCCATCATCACTGGAATCGATCGGCGCATATCCGTCACCATCCATTCCAGAAGTGGCCTTCGGCCCAGTCCCACAGCACGTAGAAGTAAACCTGCGGCGATCGGCCCGCGGTATCGGTAATGGGAGTTCGCACGCCGACGTTCACACGGATGTGTTGCCGCCTGCTCGCGGTCACCTGCATTTCAGGCATGACGTCCCAGTCTGTCTTTGCTCCGTCTTCCAGGTCGCGAGCAGCAAGGAACTCTACCATCGGCGACCATTGTCGGCCGAGGCGATGATCTTCTGCGATGGTCTGACCTAAGGCTGTGTACCAGAAGAGGCTTTGCGGGCTCTTCTTTGTGTCATGCGGCAGGTCCGCACCCATTTGGAATTGCACCCAAGTATTGCTCCGGAAGAGCTGGTCGAAAGCAGCGAACGGCTCGAAGGTTGTTGTGCCAGCTCCGCCGAGCTTTGTACTTCCGGTTGGCGGCAGAATCCCGCCCTGCAGGGCAAGTATCGATCCTCTTTGCAGGTTCGAGTACAGAACCTGTTTCCAGCCGAGCGTGATGTCTCCGATGTGGTTGTCCCAGGAATGATCCTGGTTCTGGAACTGCCAGGGCACATCCACCTCCAGCTGCCCCTTGCTGCCGAACGACTGCTCGTGAATCACGTGCGTCTCGAAACCCGGCGCACCGCTCGCATTCACACTGGTGGACCAGACGACTTCCTTCTCAGGGAATGCCTTCTCAGTGACGATGGCGCGAGGCAGGTTCAACTCACCGTGCGGCCAGTGAGAACTGGAACAAAACGTCCGAAGGTAGGCAACAACGTCGTCGATCTGGTCGTTCGAGAGCAGATCGCGAAAGCGAGGCATGATCGTGGAGAAGCCAAGATAGGGGCCGCCATTCACAACCACGGCTTTCCACGCGGAGTCTGGTTCAGGAGTGGTCTGGTCGCAGCGAGTGAAGTCCGGCCAGGTGTCGGGACGCTTGAATTCAGTCAGTTTCTCGTCGGCGCCCTTTCCATCGGCGCCATGGCAGGCGATGCAGCCACCTTCATAGATGGTTTTACCGTTCTTCGCATCCGGTTTGCGCGTGTAGGCAAGAGTTTGAGCGGACAAAGCGATCGAGATCAGCCCGATCAGCAACAACAATGCAAGCCCGACACCTCCGCGCCGCAGCATCCGCTGCTCACTCCCAATTGAAGAAATGAAAATGGATCGACCCTCTTCGCAAATTCTAAGATGCGCCACCGAAGCTGAGTGTTATTTGCGATCAGTCGAATCCCGCTGGGTTGCAAGTCACGATATGGCTTGACGAACGATCAATTACGATATATCTTAAGATATATCTTGGATAGTACGAGATAAATCGGAGGTTTTACACATGTTTGAACATTTTGGAGAAAGGCAAGAAGCACAGAGGCAGGGCGAATGCCGTCACCGTCGAGGACGCGGCTGGTGGGACGATCGTGGCGACCGATGGGCAGGACGCGGAGGATTTGGCGGGCGGGAACGCTTCTTTGAAGGCGGACACCTGAAACTGGTAATTCTGCAGCTGATCGCCGAGAAGCCGAGCTACGGCTACGAAATCATCAAGGCCATTGAGGAACGTCTCTCCGGTGGATATGCACCGAGTCCCGGAGTGATCTACCCCACGCTGACCCTGCTCGAAGAAGAAGGCCTTGCAGAGGTGACGTCGACCGAAGGCAACAAGAAGCTGTACGCAGCAACCGAGGCAGGCCGTTCGCACCTGAAAGAGAACCACCATGTCCTGAAGGCGATCACCGGCCGCATGCAGGAAGCAAGAAAGATGTTCGGTCGCGGACGTTCGCCGCAGATCATGCGGGCGATGATGAACCTGCAATTTGCGTTGAAGATACGCACAGAGCGCGGCGATCTGACTGCAGAGCAGGTGAACAAAGTTGCCGAAGCGATCGATGCCGCAGCACGGGCTATTGATCAGGTTTGAGGATGACAGGACCATGGCGCGAGAAGAGCAGAGCCTGAGCTCGGCGCCGGATGCCTCCTTCTCCCTGGAGGCCCGGAACAGCCGGCTGGAAAAGCTGGTGGGCGAGCTTCTGGCTACGAATCAGCAACTGCGTTTCCAGGTGGACCGGCTTGAACGAGCAAAGAATGCGGCAGAGAGCGCGCTGGTAAAGGCGAGCGCCGGCGCCGCGCTGCTGCTGCCATGAGAGCCGGTTGTCACGAATTTATACTTATCTTCGATGAGTACTTTTCTTCCTGTAGATGAGCAGATGGACCTGCTGCAAAAGGGTGCAGCTGAAATCATTCGAGTTTCCGACCTTCGCGAACGCCTCGAAGAGAGCCGCAAGACTGGTCGTCCGCTGCGCGTGAAGGCCGGCTTCGACCCAACAGCACCTGATCTTCACCTGGGCCACACAGTGCTGATGCGCAAGCTGCGCCACTTTCAGCAGCTTGGTCACCAGGTCATCTTCCTCATTGGAGACTCGACCGCTCTGATTGGCGACCCCACCGGCCGCAATGTCACGCGCAAGCCGCTGACTCGTGAAGAAATCGATCAGAACGCCGAGACCTACAAGCAGCAGGTGTTCAAGATTCTCGACGAGCAGCTGACAGAAGTGCGCTACAACTCCGAATGGCTCGATAAATTAGGCTACGCCGGACTGATTGGTCTTTCTGCAAAGGTGACGCTCTCGCAGATGCTTGACCGCAAAGAATTCCTGACCCGCTTCCGAGCCGAGCAGGATATCAGCCTTCACGAACTCCTGTATCCGCTGGCGCAAGGCTACGATTCTGTGGCGTTGAAGAGCGACGTCGAGCTAGGCGGCACCGACCAGAAGTTCAACCTGCTGATGGGCCGCGAACTTCAGCGCGACTATGGTCAACAACCGCAGATCGTGCTCATGACACAAATTCTCGAAGGCACCGACGGCGTTCAGAAGATGTCGAAGTCGCTGAACAATGCCATCGGAATCAACGAGCCCCCGGCCGAGATGTACGGCAAGCTGATGTCGATCTCCGACGACCTGATGTGGAAGTACTGGGTTTTTCTGACCGATCTGAAGCAGTCTGAGGTGGATGCGCTGCAGGCGGAGGTTGCCGCTGGAAAAATCCATCCGATGGATGTGAAGAAACGGCTGGCGCGCACAATCACGGCGGGATTCCACGGAGAAGAGGCAGCACAGCACGCTGACGAGAACTGGGCCCGGATGTTCCAGCAGAAAGAAGCGGGCGAGGATCTCGAGGAGATCCACATCGCCTACGCCGATCTCGTGGGGCCTGCGGATGCTCCAGGCTCGTTGCAGATTCGCGTTCCGAAGCTGCTGGTGCAGATGGGACTGGCTGCGAGCGGAGCCGAAGCCAGCCGCAAACTCGCAGAGAAGGCCGTAAAGATTGATGGCGAAGTTGTAACCAACGCCACGATCACTCTGGATTCCCTTCCCGCGAAGCTGGTGGTGCGGCTTGGCAAAAGAGCCAAGGTGGCGGTGATCGGCGGATACGGCGAGGGAGTTTAGACAGATCGACGTTCCATTCCACATCCCGTCTTCACAATTAGCTTCAAGTTGAGGCTCAGGCTTCACTCATTGAATCATTTGGCATGCGCCGCATGACAAGAAGTCATGGCTCTCGGCAATCGTCGAAGTGATCGCCCTCGCTCGATCACCTGCCGCAAATCGGTACCGAAGACGAAACGCAGAAGGCGCATCGGGAGTACCGGCACTGGTAGTTACTTCTCCCAGAGATTTCCTCAGGCGCTCATCGTGAATCCAGTGCAGAGAGTAAAAAGTACGCTTTAGAACTCCATGCCGAACGATCGATCAACCGGTGACAATTTCTTTCCGAATCGAGCGTGGGGAGCGGCGAATAAGTGCTCGGATTTGTGAATTGGCACAGGGGTTGCGAGCTGACAAGCTGGCTGGGCATGATTCATTCTTGATTTAGTATTGCCAGCCTTTCGTTGGAACTCCTCGATCCCGAGGCACGTGGGCCGATCGCAAATCATGTTTGACCCGAAAGTGTCATCCTGCAGCGCCTCGAGCCTTCTGCCGATTTGCGCTGTCTACGAGTGCAAAGTTTTGATTACGGTGGTGTTTCGTCGAGGTGACGATTTACTTCGAATTTCCCCGCGTCTACAACTCTCAAGTCATTGAAAACACGCTTGTGGACGATACAATTCGAGCACACAAAGAAGCAAGATTGGCAAATTTTTAAATGTCCGATAGGCCTACTTTAGAAAGTCGGGGATTCCTTGAGCAGGCAGCGGTGGGGATCGTCCACGCCACGCCGGAGGGTCACATCCTGCGCTGCAATATGGAATTCGCGGAGATTATCGGATATCCGCGCGAGGAAGTTCGCGGGCTGATGTTGCAGGAGATCACTCCTGATGAAGATGGTGTTGCTGCCATCTCTTCGTTTCAAAAACTCTGGACGGGTGCTACCGATGCATTGAGCCTGGAGATCCGGCTCATTCGCAAAGACGGCGTTTTGACACGGACCAAGTTCACTGTGTCGTTGCTCCGCGATCGCGAAGGATGGCCTTCTCACCTTCTTGGCCACGTCGAGGCCCTGGGAAAAGTTGCAGAACCGCAGAAAGCCGATGCTTTAGAGAACTCTCACCAGCCGATCAAGGAGAACCGCTACCGCAGCGCATTCGAAACGAGCCCGGATGGCGTGCTGATCGCACGAGCGGAAGATGGAAAAATCGTCGATGCGAATCCATCCTTTCTTGCGATCATGCACTTCAATCTCGAAGATGTGATTGGGCGCACATCGCTCGAACTCGACATGTGGGCGGATAGCGAAGATAGCAGAAGCGTGGCGGAAGCTCTTCAGGAAGAAGAGGGCTGCCGCGATCTTGAAGTTCGCTTACGGCGGAAAAAGGGCGAGGTCTTCTGGGCGGAGCTCTCCGCGTCGTTTGCAGAGGTGGATGGCGAGGCTTGCGTTATCTCGTATATCCGGGACGTGTCCGAGGCGAAGGCAGACGAAGAAAAGATTCGCAGCCTTGCTTTCTACGACACGCTAACCGGACTGCCGAATCGTCGGCTGCTCTGGGAGCGGCTTCGCCAGGCACTCATTTCAAGCATCCGCAGCGGCAGTAAACACGCATTGCTTTTTGTCGATCTCGACGGGTTCAAATCGCTGAACGACACACTCGGGCACCACATCGGCGACCTGCTTTTGCAGGAGACTGCACGGCGGATTCAGAACTGCGTTCGCGAAGTGGACACCGTAGCAAGACTCGGCGGCGATGAGTTCGTCATCATCCTCGAGGACCTGAGCCAGATTCCGGAGATCGCCGCAGCGCAGGCGCGGACGGTTGGCGGCAAGATTCTCGGGGCGATCGATCAACCCTTTCTGCTCGAAGGCCGCGAATGCCACACCACGTCCAGCATGGGAATCACTGTCTTCGGCAACCAGAGTGAGAGCACCAATGAAGTCTTGCAGCAGGCCGATATCGCGATGTATCAGGCCAAGGCTGCCGGGCGCAATGCGATGTTCTTCTTCGCGCCGGCGCTGCAGGCTTCAGTGGATGCGCGCGTTGCTCTGGAACGCGATCTTCGCCTCGCTATTCGAGAGAACCAGTTCGCGCTGTATTATCAGCCGCAGCTCGATCGCGGCTTGCTGACCGGCGCCGAAGCGCTGTTGCGCTGGCGGCATCCGTCGAAGGGACTTGTCGCACCGCAGGAGTTCGTACCGCTGGCTGAGGAAACCGGACTCATCTTCCCGCTGGGAAGCTGGGTGCTCGAAACCGCCTGCATGCAGCTGGCCCACTGGGCGGAGCGCAAAGAAGGCGAGCATCTCTCAATTGCAGTGAACGTAAGTGCGCGCGAGTTCCGCCAGCCCAAATTCGTCGATCATGTATTGGCTGCGCTGGATCGCACGGGAGCGAATCCGAAAAATCTAAAGATCGAGCTGAGCGAAAGCATGTTTGGCGAGAACGTGGAAGAAGTTATCGCCAAGATGACCAAGCTGAAGTCGCATGGGATCAGCTTCTCTCTCGAAGACTTCGGCACCGGCTACTCTTCCATGACTTACCTGAAGCGGCTGCCTCTGGACCAGATCAAGATCGACCGCACGTTTGTCGGGGAGATTCTGAAGGATCCGATCAGCAGCGCCGTGGCTCAGGCCATCATCTCGTTCGGCAAGGCAATGGGGCTCTCCGTGATCGCTGAAGGGGTTGAGACCGAGGAGCAGCGCGCTTTTCTGGCCAAGCTAGGCTGCCACTCCTTCCAGGGATACCTGTTCAGCCATCCCCTACCGCTGGGCGAATTCAACGAGTCGTAAATCGTCCGAGTACGCTGGCGTGGATCTGTGCCGTCAGGACGTAAAGAAAGCCTGAAAATTTGGACGGTCAGACTCTTCTCACAGTGAGTTTGTGTCCTAAGTGCAAGATTTGAGAGCTCAAGCGCTGCTTTCGCATTGAAAGCGAGCCGTACCTGCGAAGCACCCCTCTGAGGGCGCAAACCATTAGTTCCGGAAAATGCATAGAGGTGTACGGCACGATGATTACTGCGGTGCCGGGACCACTGGAAGTTTTGTGTTTTCAAATACCCGTGTTGAATGAGACATATAGTAGTTAATATGCCGTGGGACAACGCGATGGAACCTCTGCTTAACCTTCAGGAATTCATGAAGACCGACCCCTCAGCGGGGCCGACGCACAAGCCAGTCACCATCCAGGAGCTCGGACTCCGCCAGGCCGTTCTGGAGGACCTGGCACTCAAGCACCTGTATCTCTCGGGCCCTTTTTCCGTGCTGGACATGGCGAAGCATATGAAGGTCAGCTTCGAGGTGGCGAGCGAGCTGCTGAAGCGCCTTCGCACCGAACAGCTCTGTCAGGTCACCGGCCTGAGCGGTCAGATTCCGAACCTCGCGATTACGTCCCAGGGTAGAACCCGCGCCCAGGAGTTGCTGGCCCAGAGCCAGTACACCGGTCCTGCTCCTGTGCCGCTGACGACTTATGTCAACCAGGTCAAGCTCCAGAGTGTGTCACACGTTGAAGTGCATCCTTCGGATGTCCAGCGGGTATTCACCAGCATGGTGCTGGATGACAGGATTCTCTGGCAGTTGGGAACTGCTCTCAATTCAGGCGCGGCAATTTTCCTTTACGGTCCCTCTGGCGTCGGCAAAACGACAATCGCAGAGCTGCTATCGAAGGCGCTCTCGGAAGATGCCGTCTGGGTGCCGTATTCGATTGAAATCGACGGCCAGATCATCACGGTATACGATCCGACGCTCCACCAGCGCATGGCTCACATGGAACCGCCCAATCACGACGAGCGCTGGGTGCTCTGCCAGCGGCCGTCCGTCATGGTAGGCGGCGAACTGACCATCGATATGCTCGACCTTCAGTACAACCCGGGATCGAAGTTCTATACCGGCCCGGTGCAGATGAAGGCGAATAATGGCGTGCTGATCATCGATGATTTTGGACGCCAGCGGGTGCGTCCCGACGAGTTGCTCAATCGCTGGGTAGTCCCGCTGGATCGAAAGATCGACTTCCTCACGCTCGCCGGCGGACGCAAGATCGAAATGCCCTTTGAGATGCTGGTGGTTTTCGCCTCGAACCTCGATCCGGCTCAGCTACTGGATGCGGCATTCCTGCGCAGAATCCAGACCAAGATCTTCATTGGCGAAGTCAGCGACGAGGAATTCTGCGAGATCTTCCGCAGAGTTGCCGCGGAACGAAAGATCGACACCGACGACACAGTCGCGCACACACTCATCGATTTTGTGCACGGCACGCTGAAGCAGGAACTGCGCTCGTGCTATCCGCGCGATATCGTCAACCAGATCTGCTGGGCTGCCAAGTATGAGGGCAGAGAGCCTGAGATCAATCACCGCACGGTTATGCGGGCGATCGAGTCGTACTTCCTGACGAAGGACTAAGCTGCTTCAATTCCTGAAAAGAAAGCGCGCTATCACAGCGCGCTTTCTTTTGCTCTCTGATCGAGCGTCAGGCCGCAGCTTTGATCGAAGATCGAAAATACTCCAGACTCAGTTTCAATCCTGTCTCGAGATCGATCTTTGGTTCCCAACCAAGAAGAGCTTTTGCCTTCGTGATGTCAGGCTGGCGTTGCGTGGGGTCGTCCTGCGGCAACGGATGGAAGACGATCTGACTGTTCGATCCGATCACTCGTTTAACAGCATTGGCACAATCGAGAATGGTCCACTCCGATGGATTGCCGATGTTGACGGGGGCGTGCTCATCGCTCCTGGACAATCTTAAAATCCCATCGACCTCATCCGACACGTAGCAGAAGCTTCTTGTCTGGCTGCCATCTCCGTAAATGGTGAGATCCTCGCCACGCAGCGCCTGAGTCATGAAGTTCGAAATCACCCGGCCGTCATTGGCCTGCAGGCGCGGACCATAGGTGTTGAATATCCTCACGAGCCTCGCATCAACCTTTCGATAACGCCAATAGGCAGTGACGAGCGCCTCAGAGAAACGCTTGGACTCGTCGTACACAGAGCGAGGGCCGATCGGATTGACATGCCCCCAATATTCTTCAGTCTGGGGATGCTGATCGGGATCGCCGTAGCACTCCGATGTGGACGCGTGGAGAAACTTCGCGCCGTACTTTGCCGCTACTTCCAGCATGTTGCGCGTTCCGGCGGAGCCCACCATCAGAGTTTCAATCCCCAGACGCATGTAATCCGGGGGGCTGGCCGGAGATGCAAAATTGAAGATGTAGTCAACATGTTTCGGATCGAAGGACTCGCAGATGTCATGGTTCATCAATTCGAACCGAGACTCGTGCTCAAGGTGAGCCAGATTCTGAAGTGAACCAGTGCAGAAGTTGTCGACTCCAAGTACCTCGTGCCCGTCGGCAAGCAAGGCGTCGGTCAGATGAGAGCCCAGAAACCCTGCCGCTCCGGTGATCAGCACGCGCATCGACAATCGATTTCCTTTCCAGTAGTCCTTATGAAGTGCAGATCAAGCTGATGTTCCTCTTAAAAATCAGATCGCCGCTTAATCGGAAGTCCTTTGTCGAGATTAGCTCTTTCCGCTCTCTCTTCGTTTGGGAAGGAAAAAGGCGCCAACAGGATCGAGAGGCTGAGCAAGACCGGGACGGCCTACGCTCAGGTAGGTAAACCCCGCTTTATTCATGGTTGCCGCATCGTATAGATTGCGTCCATCGATGACAATCGGATAGCGCAAGGTGTAGTGAAGCTTTGCTAGATCGAGTTCGGCAAACTCCTGCCAGTCATTCAGAATCAGGAGCGCATCGGCGTCTTGCGCGGCAGTATAGGCAGAGTCGACGTAATGCATTTTTGGCGATTCAGGAATGATCTCCTGGCATCGCTTCCCGGCCGCAGGATCGTATGCGTAGACGTTGCATCCTTCGCTGAGGAGATTCTGCACGATGTCGAGCGCGGGAGATTCGCGGATGTCGTCTGTTCCCCCTTTGAATGCCAACCCGAGAACGCCGATCTTCTTGCCGCGGAAGGTCCACAGGGCTGAGCGAATCTTTTGAAAGAAGCGCTGTTTCTGCTCCTCATTGATCCTTTCGACTTCATGGAGCAGGGTGAAGTCGACGCCCACTTGCTCGGCCACATGCCGGAACGCGGCAACGTCTTTGGGAAAACAGGATCCGCCGTACCCAACACCGGCGCGGAGGAACTTCGGCCCGATTCTCGAGTCCAGGCCAATCCCGCGAGCGACTTCTTCCACGTCTGCTCCGGCTGCCTCGCAAATGTTCGCCACTACGTTGATGAAGGAGATCTTGGTTGCCAGCAATGCATTCGACGCGTGCTTGATGATTTCGGCGGCTTTTGTCGATGTTTGCAGGATTGGTGGGGGATCGAGAGCTGTTCGGGGCCCCGGCACCGAACCCGGTACGTTGTAGTAGGTCCCGCTCGTCAGCGGCTCATAGATCTTCCTGAGGATATCGGCTGAGCGATCGGATGCAGCACCGACTACAACGCGGTCGGCATGGAGGAAGTCCACAACTGCGGTGCCTTCGCGAAGAAATTCCGGATTGGATGTCACGTCGAAGAGATCTTTCGGCACGCCGTTTCGCTCGACGACGCGGCGGATCCACTCGTTCGTATAAACCGGGACGGTGCTCTTCTCGACGATGATCTTGTAGGAGTCAATGGAGCGAGCGATTTCGCTGGCAACCGCATCCACAAACGACAGGTCGGCACTGCCGGTCTCGCTCTGCGGGGTTCCCACAGCGATGAAGACGGCCTCCGCTGCCTGCGTTGCAGCGCGAAGATCTGTGGTGAATTCGAGAGTCTTGCCGCGATAGCGCGCGAGCAGTTCGGGCAGGTGCTCCTCATGGATCGGTATGCCGCCTTCCCGCAGCATGCGCACTTTGGCCTCGTCATTGTCGACACAGACTACGCGGTGACCAATTTCGGCAAAGCAAGCTGAAGCAACGAGGCCGACATACCCGGACCCCACTACCGCGATCGTGGCTGAATTCGCTTTCGTTTCCATTTCTGCTGACTCCAATTCGGCGTGCAGTCTGACGATCGTTAGAAATTACCTGGTCGCACCGGCCTGGGGAATCGGGAGTTCGGCCCGATATCTCCACAAGAGAGGTAAGAGACGCGGCGCGGAAAGATACCTGGGGATAAACTTGCGCGGCGACGAGATGCAGCGGAAGAGCCATCCCAGATACAACCGGTCAGCCCAGTCCGGAATTCTGACCTGGTCTCCGCTGAGAAAAGCGATCGCAGCCCCAATGCAATGTATAGCCGGAAGATAGCCCAAGTTGCGCTTGAGATAAAGCCCTAGCCGCTCCTGTGTACCTCCGCCTACAGTAACGATGATGTGTTTCGGCCGCAACCGCTCGAGATCGGCTATCAGCTGCGCGTCTTCGATTCTGTTGCCGTACATGGGAGCGTTGTAGGCACACTCCGCCGGAACGTCGATGCCCTGAGACTGGAGCCATGCCAGGTTTTTGTCGGCGCTCGATGCGCCAGCCATTATCCAAAGAGTATTGCCCGGTTCGCGAACATCGTCTCTCTGCAGCAGCTCGCGCAAATATTTCAGGCCCGACAGACGCGGGATGGAATCGCGCTGTATCCAGTTCCACAAAAGAACCATGAAGGCTGAATCGGCAATAGCCACATCGGCGTTGACCAGCGCTTCAAGATACTCAGGGTTGTTCGCGACATCCTTCAATGCGGGTGCAGCAGGCACCACGAGAAGGCCGCCATGCGAAAGCCGCTCGAAGACGCCTTCCACGTCGCCGACGTAAAAGTTGATTCCGAGTATCTGTCTCTCGTCCGGCATCGAGCCAGGCCGTGGTGGGGGATGGGGGACGGCGCTGCTATGCATTGGGTTCTACCTTAACTCAAGAGGTCAGCTACGATCTGCGGTGCTGCCTGAAGGGCGGCATCGATCTGCGATTGGTCCTTGCCGCCGGCTTCGGCGATTTCGGACTTGCCGCCGCCCGAGCCGCCAACAATTTTTGCGACTGCTCCCACTAGTTTTCCAGCCTGAACCCGCTTCGACAGCTCGGAGGTCACTCCAGCGATAATTGCGACCCTGCCCTCAGGCTGAGCGGATGCGAGCACGACAACGCCTTCGCCTACCTTGGCCTTGAGGTTGTCGACCAGCGTCCGAAGCTGCCCGCGTTCGAGCTGGTCGGCACGATGCGTCAGAACCTTCACGCCCTTCACATCGACGGCGCGCTGTACTGCATCGTCGAGTCCGCCGGCTGCGGTTTTCATGCGCGACTCGTCGAGTTCGCGGCGCAGGCGCTTCAGTTCCTCCTCCTGAGCGGCAAACTTGGCGCGAAGACCGTCGGCAAGATTATCTACGGATGGGACGTACTGGCCGGCGAGCTTCGCGACCTCGAAATCGCGGCGGAAGCTATCAAGTGAGCCGAGCCCGCTGATGGCTTCAACGCGGCGCACGCCGGAGGAGACGGCGCTCTCGCTGGTGAGCTTGAGCAGGCCGATCTCGCCGGTGGCGGAGGTGTGCGTTCCACCGCAAAGTTCGGTCGAGAAGCCGTCAGAGAGCTTCACGACTCGGACCTTGTCGCCGTACTTTTCGCCGAACAATGCCATGGCGTGATACTCATTCACGGCCACGTCGATGGGAACGTCTTCGAGGGTCTCGACCTTAGCGTTGGCGAGGATCTCGCGGTTGACGATGTCTTCGATCTCCTGCAGCTCTTCGTCGGCTACCTGAGCGAAGTGCGAGAAGTCGAAACGAAGGCGCGTGGGCTCAACGGCAGAGCCTGCCTGCTTGACGTGCGTGCCGAGAACCTGGCGGAGGGCGGCATGGAGAAGATGAGTACCCGTATGGTTGCGCCGTATGCTGTCGCGACGTCCGCCATCGACGACGGTGTTGACGTGATCGCCGACGGCGAGGTCCTGCTTGAGCGTGGCCTTGTGAGCGCGCACGCCCTGCACCGGCATGACGCAGCCAGTGATGTCTGCGACTGTAGTGTTGCCGTCTGCAGAGGTGAAGTGCCCAGTGTCACCAACCTGCCCACCGGAGTCGGCGTAGAAGCTTGTGTGATCAAGCACGACTTCGACCTGGTCGCCGGCTTTGGCGGAGGGAACACCTGCGCCGTTCTTCACAATGGCGAGGACTTCAGCGTTGGTGGCGTTGAGCTGCTTGTAGCCGAGGAAGTCGGTGCGAGCGAGGTCACGGAAGACGGGGCTCGCGGTCTTCTGGCTGCCGCCCTTCCATGAGGCGCGAGCGCGAGCTTTCTCGGTCTCTTTGGCGGTCTCGAAACCCTCTTTATCGAACGCAATTCCAGCGTCTCGACTTGCCATCGTGATGAAATCTTCCGGCAGGCCGAAGGTCTCATAAAGGTGAAACGCAACGTCGCCTTGGAGAATCGGCTCACTCCCACTCTGTCGAGCGGTAACCAGTTCCTGATCGAGTTTTCCGGCACCGATACGCAGGACGCGATCGAATTGCTTTTCTTCTGCCTCGACGACTCTAGCAATACGAGGAGCTGCTTCGATCAACTCGGGATAAGCGCCCTGCATCAGATCTCGGACAGCGTAGACCATCTGATTCAGGAATGGTTTTTCCTGACCGAGAAGCTTCCCGTGGCGAATTGCACGCCGCATGATCTTGCGTAGAACCGATCCCCGCTCGTTAGGACCGGGAAGGACACCGTCATTGATGAGAAATGTGGCGGCACGTGCGTGGTCAGCGATGATGCGCAGGCTTGCAGCATTGTCGTCAGCGGTACGGGTCTGCTCTTCGAGTTCCTTTTCGGTGACGCGCTTTCCGGTGAGCTCTTCAGCGCGCTCAATCAGCGGCGTGAACAAGTCCGTCTCGAAGTTGCTCAGCTTTCCTTGTAGAACAGCAGCCACACGCTCCAGACCCATGCCGGTATCGATGGATGGCTTGGGCAGCGGAGTCAGCTTGTAGGTGACGTTGCCCATCGGCCCTGAGGCCGAGCGGTCGAACTGCATAAAGACCAGATTCCAGATCTCGACGTAGCGGGCGTCATCCTGGCCGAAGGGCTTGTCGACGCCAGGAGTCTCGGCTGCCTCGATGCCCATGTCGTAGAAGAGTTCGGAGCATGGGCCGCAGGGGCCGGTCTCGCCCATCTGCCAGAAATTGTCTTTGCGGCCGTAGGTAAAGATTCGTTCTTTCGGGACGCCGGTCTCGATCCAGAACTGCTCGGCTTCGTCGTCGCGCGGAACCTCGGCATCGCCCTCGAAGATAGTTACGTAGAGGCGATCCTTGGGTATGCCCATCCACTCCGGGCTGGTGACGAGTTCCCAGGCGTAGGCGATAGCGTCCTTCTTGAAGTAGTCGCCGAAGGAGAAGTTACCGAGCATCTCGAAGAAGGTGTGGTGGCGGCGGGTAAAGCCTACGTTCTCAAGGTCGTTATGCTTGCCGCCGGCGCGGACGCACTTCTGCGATGTGGTGGCGCGCGAGTACTCCCGCTTCTCTGCCCCAAGAAAGACGTCCTTGAACTGGTTCATTCCCGCGTTGGTAAAGAGCAGGGTCGGGTCGTTGGCCGGCACCAGCGACGAAGAGTGCACGCGACGGTGCCCCTTGGTCTCAAAGAAGCGCAGAAATAGCTCGCGAATTTCGTTTCCCGTACGGAATTGCATGTCCTTACCAGTGTAACCACCTGCGGTGGGGCCAACTGCGGCAGCGCCGCCACCCGCAGTTGGGCCCAACTCCGGCTTCGCGGAAATGCAATCTCTGCTGCGTCGCGGGATCGCATCCGACGGCGAGGGCGACCTGACAGCCGGTAGGTTTCTAGTGGGCGCGACGTAACATCCGTGCAAAAAATGCATCTCATCGTCAGCTACCGGAGGAATGAATGGATAAGTTCGCATTGCTTGCGCTGCTCGAGGCCAAGCCGGGAAAAGAGACCGAAGTGGAAGAGTTCTTGAAATCGGCAGAGCCGATGGCGGGTCAGGAGCCCGGGACCACGACCTGGTACGCGGTGAAGCTCGGACCAAACAGATTCGGCATCTTCGACACGTTCCGCGATGAGGCGGGCCGCGAGGCTCACCTGAACGGCGAGATCGCCAAGGCCCTGATGGCGAATGCAGGCGCACTGCTGGCCAAAGCTCCGCAGATTGAGAAGCTGGAGATTCTGGCTTCGAAGACTCCGAAGGCCTAACGGTCCTTCGAGTTCGATTCAACGTCAAACAAAACATGATCGATCGCAAACGGCGCGGCACGGCGTTGTGGGCCGTTTTTGTGTTTGCATTCCTGCTCTCTCTGCCTGTGTTTGCACAGCCTGGGCGCGGATTGAAGATTGTCGACTCGCGCGCAGTGAAGGTTCGCGGCGCGGTTCTGCAGGTGGACTTCGCCGAAGGAAAGCTGGATGAGCCTGATGCAGTTGTCCGGCGGATTCAGTCAGCGGCTTCGGCGATCGTCGCTTATTACGGAAGCTTCCCGGTAAAGCGCGTGCGGATTCTGGTGGTGCCCGTCGCGGGCCGCAGTGGAGTAGTCCAGGGCACCACCTGGGGCGATATGGCCGGGTTTCCGGGGATGACGCGCCTGCGGATCGGGGAACACACAACCGATGCGGACCTACGCGAAGACTGGACGACCACTCATGAGCTGGTGCACATGGGTTTCCCAACGCTGCCCGATGACCAGCACTGGATGGAAGAGGGGCTGGCAGTCTACGTAGAGCCGCTGGCGCGGGTGATGTCGGGCGAGCTGACCGCAGCCCGGGTGTGGCACGACATGATGCGCGACATGCACCAGGGCCAACCGGGCGAAAGCGATGAGGGGCTCGATCACACGCACAGCTGGGGACGGACGTACTGGGGCGGAGCGATGTTCTGCCTTGTTGCTGACGTGGCAATCCGGGAGCAGACACACAATCGCAAGGGACTCCAGGATGCATTGCGCGCAATCGTAGAGCACGGCGGGACCATCGACCATGAATGGGATATGCCGAAGGCGCTTGCCGTCGGAGACGCCGCAACGGGTACGCACGTCTTGACAGAGCAGTATGCGAAGTGGAAGGACAAGCCGGTCACCGTGGACCTGGGCGCCCTTTGGGCCGAGCTCGGTGTAAAGTTCGACGGCGATCAGGTGATGCTGGTGGCGAATGCTCCCCGTGCCTCCATTCGCGAGAGGATCACGGGAGAAAGAGTGCAGTGATTTCCAATCGAACGCACAGGCGAGAATAGCAAGGCTGATTGGCGACGATCGTCAGGCCATCTCCCATCGCCGGGCAATGCGACGCGCAACCAGGAATAAGACCAGGCCCGTTGCGAGCAGAACGCCGACCTGCGGGCCAAGCGCGCGGACGGGCATATCGCGCCAGAAGACTTTGGTGAAGCCGTCGATGGCCCAGGCGTTGATTGTGAAAAGACCGGCCTTCTGGACCGCTTCCGGCATGAGGAAGCGGGGAAACATGCTGCCGCCCACCGACGACATGATCATAATCAGCAGTGTGGAAAGTGCTCCGAGCTGTGCGCGGGTGCGGCAGATACTCGCGAGCAGCATGCCAAAAGACGCTACGGCAAAGGCCGTGCAGAGTCCCATGACTATGAAGCCCGGGATGTGCTGGAAGAAGTCGAGGTGGAAGACAGCCCATCCCCAAAGAAACATGACGACAAGCTGAGTGAACGCCAGAAGAGTGTTGAAGGTGAGCTTGCCGGCGAGCAGCGTGGTCATAGTGACATGCGAACTGAGGATACGGTCGAGGGTGCCGGAATCCTGCTCGTCCAGCAAAGACCCGGCAGCTCCGCTGGCGGTGAAGAGCAGGAACATCACGCCCATGCCGGCGGCGTAGAACGAGATCTGATTCTTGTTCTGGTGCTCTCCAATGAGGCTGCGACTCTTTACCTGTATGAAGCCATTGCCAAAACCAGCTCCCGAGTCAGAGCTTGACTTCTGTTTTGCATCTGCAGGCATAAGAGGCTCTGCGTCACGCCGTGCTTCGCGGTCGTTGAGGTTTGCCAGATTGGAGTTCCAGCGCTTCTCCTGCTCCGGGGTCAATCCGCCGAGATACTGCTGCATGTACTTTCCGCCCTCGCTGGCCATGGAAGACGGCATTGAAGTCATGGCGGCCTTCTGCAACAGGCCACCGACAATCTGCGGTGCGATCGGATCGCTCTGATCGCTTAGCAGCTCGATCTCGGAACCGGAGGCCTGATCGCCCTGGAACGCGATCGGATGAGCTCCCCATCCGGCGGGAATGACAAGCGCAACCGGAACCTTGCCTGTCCTGACCGCGGCTTCTGCAGTTGATGTCGTGTACTCCGGCTGATTGGAGTCTTTGGAGTCTGGCCGCGTTGAGACGACGAGCGAGCCCTCGCGCATGAGCCCGCGGAGCAGCTTGCGGGAGGCGGCGCTATGATCCTCATCGACGACGATGACGTGGACCTGTGGGATGGCGTCGTGAGACTTGCCGAAGACCATGGCGAAGATGCTGAAGAAAGCGACTGGCAACACGAAGCTAAGGGCCAGCGAAGCACGGTCACGGCGCATGGCGGTGATTGCGGTTCTGACAATTGCGAAGATCAATCTCGCAGCTCCCTTCCCGTGAGGTGCAGGAAAACGGATTCGAGGTTAGGGCGTCGCAGGGAGACGTCATCGACTTCAAGTCCCTGATCGGTGGCAGCCGCGAGAAGAGGAGTGATTTCGGTTGGCCGATCGATGGAGAACTGCGCGGCGCCAGCCACAATCTTGCCGCCACGCTGACGGACCCATTCCTCGATCCGGGCAGGATCTCCGGCGAATTGAGCGACGACCTCGGTGCGGGTTCCGAAGGCATTGCTCACGAGTTCGTCGCGCGTTCCTTCGGCGATGATCTTGCCGTGATCGACGATGGCGATGCGGTCGCAGAGGCGCTCGGCTTCTTCCATATGGTGTGTGGTGTAGAGCAGCGCCATGCCGTCGGCGCGAAGCGCTTCGATCATTTCAAAGATGCGGTTGCGCGACTGGGGATCAACGCCGACCGTGGGCTCGTCCATGAGAACAAGACGAGGCCGGTGAATGATGCCGGCGGCCATATTGAGCCGGCGCTTCATGCCGCCGGACAGCTTGCCTGCGGGGTCGTTGGCGCGATCTTCAAGGGCGGCCCACTTGAGGCACCAGGCAGCCTGCTCGGTGAGAGAAGCGCCGGAGAGCCCCTGATATTTGCCGAACGCCAATAGGTTTTCGCGGCAGGTGAGCCGAGGGTAGATCGCGAGTTCCTGCGGCACCCAGCCGAGAGCCTGGCGGGCAGCACGAGTGCTGGCTTCAGCGCCGAAAATGCGAATGCTGCCGGAGTCAGGACGGACGCGGCCTACGACGGCACGAATCAGTGTGCTTTTGCCGGCCCCATTGGGGCCAAGCAGACCGAGACACTCGCCTGGCGCGAGTTCAAGCGAAACGCCGTCCAGGGCAATGAGAGAGCCAAACCGTTTGGCCAGGTTTTGCACCTGGATTGGCCGGGCGGTTTCGACTGCTGCAGTGGACAAGGCTGAGCCCCGGGCGATGGGGTGTAAAAGCTATGCTACCTCGGAGATACGCAAGCCAACGTGATTCGGTTCTACTACTCTTCCCCGCTGGAGTGGTCGGATAGGTTCTCGAGCTGGTCGAGCGACTCGTCGGGGACATCCCACTGGCGGAGGATGCGGTAGATCACGCTGGCGGAGAAACCGGCTGACACCAGGCGGCGCATGACACGGGCTGTTTCCCTTTCATCGGCGGGCTTGCGAAGCCGCTTGCGCTCGAGGAACTGGCGGGCCAGGGTCTCCTCGTCGGTTTTGGAGTAGCTCTCGGTGACGACCTGGTCGACGACCTTGGAAGATACTCCCTTCTGGCCGAGGGCCTGCCGGACACGGCGCTGGCCGAATTTGTCGTTTTCGCGGCGCAGGTGGGAGAAGGTTTCAGCATAGGAGCGATCGTCGAGGTAGCGCTGTTCCTTGAGGCGGGCAATGACGGCCTGCACCACCCCCTCCCCCCGGGGCCCCGGCTCAACCCTGCCATGCATCAAGCGGCGAAGCTCGACCTCGGTGCGCATGCGGCGGCCCAGCGCCTTGACGGCGTAGTCGTAGAGGCCGGACTCATTGAGAAATGCCTTGGGCCTGGGCTTCATGGAACAGCTACCAGCTTCGGGCAGGCGGCTGCGGGATGGCAAGGGAGGAGATCACGGGAGTGCAGGGAACGAGGGAGAATACTTAGCTATTGCATCTATCTGCAATTATTTGAGCAATTTGCGAGGATAGAAAAGGATTTCTGCGTTTGACAGGAACTACCGGCAAGTTGCGGTTGGTGCAGACACGCCCACCCGGGCCCAACGAGTGGGGCGTCATCCCTTTAGAAATGCCGTACGGCGACGGTCGCGGGAGCCAGAGCCTCACAGCGGGTTAAGTAGGCTAGGCCAGTGATTCCCAGCCCGGAAAAGATCATGGACGACAGGAACACGCCGATGATGCCAACAGCTCCTGCCAGCTGGTATTGCATGATGACGACATCGGCGACGTAGAAGGGCACGCTGAACACGAGGAACAGGCTGCTGGAGGCCATAGCCCACCGGCGGGCTGAGGGGCGGCTCTTCCTGACCATCCACCACGCAATACCGTTCACAAGCGCCATAGCTGGCGGCATGATGAGGATCATCTCGCGCATGACGATGAGCAGGATGCCGGCAGGATCGGCGTGAAATGTGGCTGTCGCGTGCGGAAAAGGCGACTGGATAATGGCGGGCAGCATGGCGATGAAGACCAGGGCAAAGACAAATGCGATGCAAGCGAAACATCTGCGCAGAATCTTGAGTTCGGCCATTGTCTATCTCGTTCCTCCCGGATGGGGAATATCTGGGATGGATGCGACTGTAAAGCACCGGCGATGTCCGATGTAAGAAGAGAGTGGATTCAGCCCTCTATCCCCCGTACCCACGGAGCGAAACGATAGGTGACCGGAGTGGTTACCTCGTGGGGAGCCGGTCCGATGGAGCCGGCTAATGGTGGCAATTCAGGCCTGAAATGCGAAAAGGGCAAGCCGTTTGGCCTGCCCTTTCGTGAACGCTTTTGCGCGTCGATCCCGATCGTCTCGGGAGAGCGTCATGCTGCGTGAGGTGGTTCGTCGTTGTCGGACCGGCGGCCACCCTGAATGGCGACGAGCTGCGGCTGGTTGCGAGGAGTGCCCCAACCATCTCGGATAGCTTCCGTGCGAGCGGTTCCGTGGGCGTTGCTGCCACTGACGATGCAAACGATTTTTAGTTTGAAGAGCTGCATATTATCTACACCTGCCTAGTGTGATGCTGTCGGAAGCGCGGATCGTTGTATTCGGAAGTAGCCTGTAAGACGGAGTGTCCCACTAGTTCGTAAGCAATTACATTGTGGTGACATTTGCGGAGCCGCGCCAGATGCGGTGATCGTGCAATGAAAACGCTTACGGGGAGACAACAACTACACGGTCCAGCAACGGCAAAATTTTTGATTGTGAGCAGTAAATAGAAATCCGCGCGCGACGATGATTGCTCATCGCGCGCGAATCCATCTCATCGATTTAGAAGTTGAAGGTGACTTTTCCTGTGAGGGCTCGCGGCGTTACGTAGTGCGTGCCGCTGAAGGTTGAAAGGAAGTTGTAGAGCGCGTACTCGTTCGCGACATTCACTGCAGTGAGATCAAGATCGACTTTGTAACGGTCGGCATTGAAGAGATTATTCTTGCCGATCGAGATGTCGAAGAGGTTGCGTGGGGCGATGCGCGGCGGGTTGAGGTCGTTGTTCCCGGTGCCCGGCGCGGGAATGTGAATCAGCGACGAACTGAACTGCGATGCCGGGCATACGCTGGGCAGAGGATGGCCCGGTATGGCCTTTTGCCCATTGCAGATGAGTCCGGCCTGGAACTGCTCGTCTGCGGTGAGTCCGCTGAGATCGATTGCGGGCTGCCCGTTGTAAGTAAGAGACGTCTCATCGCAGGCGCTGTTGGGATCGTTGGAGAGTGGGTTGTAGCAAGGTGCTGCACCTGCAACCTGGCCTGAGTCGTAGCGCCAGTTGAATCCGCCCCACAATCCTTTCAGGTTCTTGCTGCGAGCGAAGGTGTACTGCACATGCGTGGTCTGGTTCAGACGCTCGTCGTGATCGATGCGGAACGGCAGGCCTGTCTGCCCGACGGTGGCTCCGGCTCCTGCAACCTGCGGCGGGAAGAACCGCGCGGATACGGACGACAGCACCGTGTAGGCCGACAGATTGTGGAAGTTCGGCATATTGATGTGCATGGCATAGCCGGGAATCTTGGAGTTATGCCAGTCGATGGGGAAGGTGATGGGAGTGTTGCCAAGCACGCTGAAATCGAATGCGTTGTGCGTGTACTTCCAGATGTATTCGCCGCTGAAGATGAAGTGCTTGCCTAGCGCCTGCTCGAGACCAGCGTGGAACTCGTTGCGGTAGCCTGGAACCTCTGCAGTGGATACGCCGGACGTGCAGGAGAGCAGCGGAGCAAGAACGTCGTTCGCGCATCCCTCGCTGGATAGCACGAGGTTTTCGTTGAAAGGCGTTTCGAGCGTGCGCGCATAGGAGATGCGAAGCACGGTGCCTGTCGGTTTGACGGTGTATGCGCCGCCGAGACGAGGTTCAACTTGCGTGGCGCTGGTGAGTCCGTTGTAGATGTCGCCACGCAGGCCGATGTTCCACTGCCACTGGCCGGCCTTGATCTGATCTTGGACATAGAGAGAAGTCTCTTTAATGTCGGCGCGTCCTTTGTAGCCGAAGTAGCTGCCGCCGCGGGTAAAGTCATACGGCGCGAGTATCGGCAGGTAGCTTGGATTCGCGATAGCTCCGCCTGACGTGCATTGCGAGGAATCGGTGTAGCCGGGGAGTGGAGTACCGCTGGCGTCGACACAGGGCGAGTTGTAGGTGGCCTCGACGATGCCCAGTTGGTCATTCTCGCGCAGAAAAGTATGCGAGAACTGAAGTCCGGCTTTTAGTGTGTGGACGCCATGCGCGTAAGAGACATCCGTGTGCAGGCCGGCGTTGGTGAGGGTGCGGTTCTGCGCAATCGACGAGGTCTGGAGGTTCGGCGGCCCAAGATCAGCGAGCGGATTGCTGCTGGGGTAGTAGTTGTAGTCGTCGTGGCGAACGAAAGCGCCGAAGTTGAAAACGGAATCGTTGTTGATGATGCGCGTGTATGTCGGAGCGATGTTATAGGTGCCGATCTTCGAGCGCTGGTCGGTATCGCCCACATTGCCGAACGCAGGCGTGGCAGTGGCGCCGCCGGCAATGACATTCGTGACGCTCACGTTGTCGTAGGCGTTGGGGTTTTGAAACCAGGAACGGCTGTAGTTCAGATCCAGGTGTATCGAATCGGAGGAGGAGAAGCTGTAGTCGATACGATCGAATACGTTCGCTTCGTTCCCCTTGTCGTGGATGACCGAGAACTCGGGTGGGTCGAGGAAGCGGCCGGTGTTGAGGCCGTCGATCTCGAAGAAGTTTCCCCACTTCTTGCCGCCGTAAGAGAAATCGAACCCGGCGGTACCGGTTCCGAATGCTCCATAGGAACTGTAGAGGCTGCCTGTGGGCTTGGTGATGCCTTGGCCCGAACGGGTGGTAGCAACGATCACGAGACTCGTCTTGTCGCCATATTCCGCTGGTGGAGCGCCCGCGATGACTTCAAGCGACTGAATGGAATTTGAGGGGAGTTGGTTAGAGAAGGTCTTGCTTTGCTGGTCGGTGATGGACTGGCCGTCAACGGAGAACGAATTGGAAGCGTGATCCCCGAGGCCATGAGCCTGACCATTGGAGTCGGCGGAGACACCGGGAGTCGTTGCAGTGACGAGAGAGCTGAGCGAGGAAGTCGCGCTTTCGAGCGGCACCTTGGCGAAGAGATCGCGATCCACGTCGGTGTGGAAGGTGGGATCTGTCTCAATGGCGTCGGAGCTGTTGGCTTCCACTGTAACGGTGGAAGCGGCGGCTTCTACGTGCAGTACGAGATTGAGGCTGAGCGCAACTACGGAACGAACAGTCACATTCTGCTTTAGCGCGGCAAAACCGGGCGCCGACGCAGTGACGTTATAGGTATTGAAAGGCAGATTGCCAACCTCGAATTGACCCGTGGCGTCGGACTGGACGGTGCGGTTGAGGCCGCTGACAGTGTTCGAGATGGTGACGGTGGCGTTTGGGATCACGGCGCTGGAGGGATCGGTCACCGTGCCGCGGATTGTTGCGGAGTTGCCGCTCTGCGCCGCTGGAGCAGCCAGCGTGGCGCCGAGGATAGCGGCCAGGGGAAGAATACGAAGAAGCGTGCCCGAAAAAGATGGCATGAAGTAAAAGCCTCCGAATGGTTGACTGATTGGTGGAAAGGCGCGTGGAAACACGAGCCATCAGTGCAACGAGGCATCGATGCGAAGCGGTTCAGGCCTTACATGAATGAATAAAAGGAGGTTGAAATACGGCTTGAACCCGGATCAGAACGATGCCGATCTAGAACGCAGGCGGAGGACGGATGAAAAGCTGACGCTGACCTTGCGATCGAACGGGCCGTACTTCGACCTGCGTCACAAAGGCCTGCATCTGGACCAGAACAATGATTGCCGCCGCAACCGCTAATGGAGCCGCCGTATGCAGAACCACGCAGATGGGGCAGTGGTCTGCATCAGTATTGACCGAATGAACGTGCGCCACCTGGATGAACGTGAGCAAGGCCAGCAAGGCCAGGCACACCAGCACAACTACGTAGGCCGAAGGCCTTACGCGGCGGTTGCGAGACATCCATGGGTGAAGTGCGGTCAAAGTGGAAACTCCCTTTGATAGAAGGGCCTGCATTAAGGATACACATAGTTAGATGCTTGAGACACTTGGATGTCACAGCTGGCCGCGACCGATGTAATCCACGCCAACGACCGCAGTCAGGCAGCGTCTAAACTGTTGGGCAAAGAAGGATTTCGGGGTTTATGCGAAAGATCTGGGTGATGGCGCTGGCGATTCTGGTGACGGGGGCGGTGCCGGTGATTGTGCGCGGTCAGGAGAGCGGCCAGGAGCGCGATCGGACGAGCGATGAGGAACACAAGAAGGTGATTACGCCCGATGCGCCGGGACTGGCTCACAATCACCGCCTGATCTTGAAAGACGGCAGCTACCAGGTTGTGCGCAAGTATCAGGTCGTCGGCGATCGCGTGCGCTACATGTCGATGGAGCGCAGCGGGGAGTGGGAGGAGCTGCCCTATTCTCTGGTGGACTGGGACGCGACAAAGAAGTGGGAAACGCATCACACCGGGCCTTACGACACCTCTGGCAATTCGTTCTCAGATGCGATGAAAGAGGCGGCCGAACTTGATAAGGAAGAAGCCGCGGAACGCGACGACCAGAAGGCGCGGAGACCAGAGGTGGCAAAAGGGCTTGAGCTGCCCGATGAGAACGGCGTGTTTGTGCTCGATACCTACCAGGGCACGCCGGAACTGGTGGAGCTGAAGCCGTCAGACCTGGACCTGAATCAGAAGACCCGGAAAGGGCTGGCGACCCTGAATCCAATGGCCGGCTCGAAGGCTTCCATCGAACTGGCAGGTGCACACGCACGAGCGCATCTGCACGTCAACGATCCGGAGTTCTACGTTTCGTTGGAAGGCCGCGATGACGTGGAGCAGGTGGTCTCACATGCGATGACTGTGAAGACAGCAGGCGCACAAGAGGTGGCACACCGGAAGCATGGGGCCCATTCTCCGGAGTCAGGGTTCGCGATCGTAAAGGTGGATGAGCGGCGCGAGGTGAGGATCATCGGCGCCATTCATGTGAGCCCGACAGGGACAGTGACTCAGGACGAAGACGTGATCCCAACAAAAGTGGAGGTCCTGCCGGGCAAGCATTGGCTCAAGCTGACCCCCGCGGCAACACTCAACGTTGGTGAATACGCGCTCGTGGAGATCCTGTCGCCGTCGGACATCAGCCAGTCAGTGTGGGATTTTCGCGTAGACCCGCGGATGGGGGACAACCCCGGGTCGCTGGGGCCGATTTTGAAATAGCGGCAAAGCCGCCCGGAATCTATGGCGCTTCGCGGCGGGCAAGCTTGACGCGGCGCATCTCCCACTCTTCGCTGGAAAAGATGCGCGGGCCGACTTCAATGAGGCGCGGCATCATGTTGAAGACCGCGACGCGGCTCCAGGGCTTCCCTTCCCGCGTACGATACCCCTTCTCGTTCAAGTCGCTGACAATCGCTGAGTAGGAGAAATCCTGTGCGAGCAGGTCCATCATGAGGAGAAGGACCTTGTTCTCGTGGGGATCGACTTCGAGACGCTTGCAGTCCGCAGAAATGCAGAGCCCGTAGGGGATATCTTCGGAGAATGCGCCCTCCGAAGGCGATTCCGAGTCCGGCAGCTCTCGCCGCCACTCAATCGATACCATTTGCCATCCGGCTGAAGTGCGCTGCCGGATCACATCCGAGCTGAAGGGCTCGGAGACCACATCACGAATCCTCTCGAAGTACGCCATAGGAGCCTCCAAAGACACTGCATTGTGGTGTTCCAATAGCAATTCCGTCGCCACGAAGTTCGCACGTTTTCGTGCGAGAGCGCATTGATTCGGCATGAGTTGAGTTGCCTGAGCATCATTCCGCGCAGGCACGCTCTGGCCGTTTTTGCGACTTGATGTCCGAGAATGAACAAGGGAAATCCTGTGTCTGGTGTGAACTAATGCCCATACCTTTGATTACGAAAGGATGTGTTCCTCTGGGGAAACAACATTGCTACAATTCATCGATCCCACGGGTAAACTGAGCGGCATCGACGACTGGAGCAGGCGCACAACGAACCTACCGCAGCCATGATCGACTACTACGAGTTTCTTCAGATCAGTCCACATGCCGACGCCGAGACGATCCACCGGGTCTACCGGTATCTTGCTGGGCGCCTGCACCCGGACAACCCTAACTCGGGCGATGCCGAGATGTTCCGGATGCTGAAAGCGGCATACGATACGCTTTCCCATCCCTCCCGGCGCGCTGAATACGACGCGGCATTTCGCAGAGAAGCGAAAGAAGAGCCGCCGATGGCGAACACCATCGACTTCCTCGACAGCATTGAGGGTGAGCAGAATCGGCGTCTGGCGCTGCTGGCGGTGCTGTACTACAAGCGGCGGGCCAATCCGCGCTTCCCCGAAGTTTCACTGGCGGATATTGAGAAGCGGATGGGATTCCCCCGCGACTACCTGGATTTCACAACCTGGTATCTGACCAAGAAAGGTTATGTGACGCGGGCGGACAACTCGGACTTCTCGCTAACCGCCGAAGGCGTGGACTACATTGAATCGCAGCGCGGAAATCTGCCGATTCTGAACAAACTCCTGACAGACGGAAGCGCGATGATGGCTGCAGGCCGGAAACACAATGCCGATGCCAATGGCGGTAATGGGAATGGTGGCGCGAAGAAGCCGATCATCCTGCCGAATTCAGAGACGGTGTGGCTGGATCGCCGGCAAACTGGTGGCGACCGTCGGCGCAGGGTGGCCGATCCTCAGCAGGTTGCAGTGGAGCGCCGTGCGAGTGGCGTCGACCGGCGCGTGAATCGGGGCGATCGGCGTCAAAGCAAAAACGATAGGCGCGCCTACGCGATCATGAATACCGGGACGATTCAGTAAACCGAGCCATGGACATTCCGCAACCGAAGGCGAAAACTCGAGCCATTCATTGGACCAGCGCCGCAATCTTCTTCGGCTTATTGTTGATTGGCAAGCTGGTGGACGATTTCTTGTTGGATCTCCTGCCGCGCGCCCTGCATATTGCAAGCGAGATAGTTGGCGCAATAATTCTCACGCTTTGGCTGGGGATGCAAGGATACGAGAGGTTCCTGAAGCCGGGGCGCGACGAAGTAGACATCATCAGAATCGGGATCTCCGACGGAGATCTGCATACGTAGTGGAGAACTCATCGTTCTCGCCTTCGCAAAGAGGATTCTCCGCTATCTTCGCGAACCGCCTCCGAGCAGTGACCCGAGCACACCACGGATAATCTGACGACCAACGGTGCTGCCGATGGAGCGCGCCGCGCTCTTCACCATGGCCTGAGCCACAGTCTCGCGGCGGCCGGTGCCGCTTCCCAGCACATTGGTGAGCACCGATCCCGCCTCCTCCATCCATCCGCCGCCCTGGCTGGCAGCAGGAGCAGCCTGAGCGGGTCCAGACTGGGGACTCGCGGGCGCACCAGCAGGTGCTACCGCCGTCGATGCAGCAACCTTGCCTTTGAGCTTTTCGTAGGCCGAGTCGCGGTCAACCGTCTGCTCGTACACGCCGGCGATCACGGAGCTGCGAATAATTTCGGCGCGCTGGTCGGGGTTGATTGGGCCGATCTGGCTATGTGGCGGGTAAATCATCGCGCGATCGACAATGCCGGGGATTCCTTTCTCGTCGAGAAATGAGACCAGGGCCTCGCCTACTCCAAGCTGAGTGATCACCTCTTCGACATTCAGCTTAGGATTCGCGCGGAATGTCTGTGCGGCAGACTTCACCGCCTTCTGGTCGCGAGGCGAGAACGCGCGCAGGGCATGCTGGACGCGGTTGCCGAGCTGGCCCAGCACGGTCTCAGGAACATCGATGGGATTCTGCGTAACAAAGAAGACGCCCACTCCCTTCGATCGAATCAAGCGCACCACCTGCTCGATGCGCGATTGAAGAACCGCCGGAAGATCATTAAAGAGCAGATGCGCCTCGTCGAAGAAGAACACCAGCTTCGGCTTCTCGGGATCGCCAACCTCGGGCAGTTTCTCGAAAAGCTCGCTCATCAGCCAGAGAAGGAACGTCGCATAGAGCTGCGGAGACTGCAGCAACTGGTCGGCGGCGAGGATGTTGACAACGCCGCGGCCGCGATTGTCGACCTGGAGAAGATCCTCGATGTTGAGCGCGGGCTCGCCGAAAAACTGATCGCCTCCCTGCTGCTGCAGTGTGACCAGTCCACGTTGAATAGAACCGATGCTGGCCGCCGAGATATTGCCGTACTCGGTCTGGTAATCCTTCGCACTATTGGCGACCGCCTGCAACATAGCCTGAAGATCTTTCATGTCGAGCAGCAAAAGCCCCTGGTCGTCGGCGATCTTGAAGACCAGCGTCAGCACACCCGTCTGGGTGTCGTTGAGATTCAGGATGCGGCTCAGAAGCAGCGGGCCCATTTCGCTCACGGTGGCGCGAACTGGATGGCCCTGCTTGCCGAAGACGTCCCAGAAGACAACCGGGCAGCCGGAGAATTGCCAATCGCCGAGACCCAGGAGGTTCAGCCGTTCATCGAGCTTGGGAGAGCTCTTCCCTGCCTGGCTGATGCCGGACAGATCGCCTTTCACGTCCGCCGCAAAAACTGGCACGCCAATCGTGCTCAGGGCTTCCGCCATCACCTGGAGGGTCACGGTCTTTCCCGTCCCCGTCGCCCCCGCGACAAGTCCGTGGCGGTTTGACATTCCTGGCAGGAGTGATATCTCGTCAGTCCCTTTTGCGATCACCGGTGCGTCGATCATTCCCTCAGTCCTCCATTGGAGCGCGGATGTCCGAATCAGCAAATATCCACGCTATTGATTGTGCCAAATGCAAGTGACGCCAGTGAAGCACGTGAGAAGAATTCGCAAAACCCACGCCAATGGCTATCGGCGTCGAAAGCTGGATGGATTATTCGCGAACGCTGATGCCGAGAGCCTTCATCTTGCGGTAGAGGTGGCTGCGCTCCAGACCCAGGAGTTCGGCGGCACGACTGACATTGTTGCGGGCTTCTTCAATCTTCTTGAGGATGTAGTCGCGCTCATAAGCGTCGCGGGCCTGCTGGAGCGTCGAGAAGTCTTCTTTCGCGCGCGCAGCGGTCTTGTGCGTGAGCGGCGGAAGCTGTTTGCGCTCGATGCGAAGTGTGCGCGGATTCAGAATAAGCACGCGTTCAATCACATTCTTCAGTTCCCGGACATTCCCAGGCCAGTGATATTGCGCCAGCACTTCGAGAGCTTCGTCGCTGATCTCCATGCGCGGGCGACCGTATTGGCGGCCGAATTCGGCAAGAAATTCGCGAGAGAGAAGCGGAATGTCCTGCTTGCGCTCGCGCAGAGGCGGCACGAAGAACGGAACGACGTTGAGTCGGTAAAAGAGGTCTTCGCGGAAGTTCCCTTTCGCGATCTCTTCTTCGAGGTCTTTGTTGGTGGAGGCGATGAGGCGCACATCGACGCGGATCGGCTGCGAGCCGCCAACCGGCGTGAACATCTGGTCGTCAAGAGCGCTCAACATCTTGGCCTGGGTCTTGAGGCTCATGTCGCCTACTTCATCGAGGAAGAGCGAACCGCCGTCAGCTCGTTCCAGCGTTCCCCGCTGCTCCGACGGCCCTCCTTGCTGAGCGCCGTGGCGGTAGCCGAAGAGTTCTGATTCAATGTGATCTTCAGGAATCGCGGCGCAGTTGAGCTCCACAAAAATGCAGTCGCGGCGAAGGCTTTCCGCATGAATGGCGCGAGCGATGAGCTCCTTCCCGGTTCCTGACTCGCCGTAGATCAGCACGCGACCATTGGTCGGCGCCATCAGCCGAATCTGCTGACGCAGTGCTTTGACCGGGACGCTCTCACCCGTGAGGACAGCACTGACGCTGAACTGGCGTTTGAATTCGAGATTTTCGTTGCGCAGGCGGCGCGCTTCAACCGCGTTCTTGAGAACGATCAGCGTGCGGTCGAGCGAAAGCGGCTTCTCGAGAAAGTCGTACGCGCCAAGCTTAGTGGCTTTTACAGCGGTCTCGATCGTGCCGTGGCCGGAGATGATAACGACCTCCGGACGCTTCTCCGCCTCCAGCGAGTGAACATCTGCGAGAACATCGAGCCCGTCGCGATCGGGAAGCCAGATGTCGAGCAGAACAACATCATATGGTGCGTCCTCGATGAGAACCTTGGCTTCTGCTGCGGATGCGGCAGTTGCAACGGAATAGCCTTCCTCGGAGAGGATCTCTTCAAGGGAGGATCGAATCTCTGCTTCATCGTCGACCACCAGGACGTGATTCAAGAGCGTACCTCACTGACGGGAGTAGCCCCGTTTTCGTGGCTGGCCGATTCAGCGTGTTCGTTCAGGGGCAGACGCATCACAAAGCGCGCGCCTTTGGGGGTATTGCTCTCGGCTCTGATCGTCCCGCCCGCTTCCTGCACGATCTTTGCGGCGATGGAGAGGCCGAGTCCGGTGCCGCGTTGCTTCGTTGAGTAGAACGGCAGGAAGAGGCGCTCGCGAATCTCGGCAGTGAGCCCGTGGCCTGTATCGGACACTTCAACTTCAACAGCAGAGCCGTCTTCGCTGAGCGAAGTCTCAACTCCCAGCACTCGCAGCAGACTTCCCTGCATGGCTTCAGCGGCATTGTCGATGAGATTGGCAAGAGCGCGTCGAACCGCATCGTGATCGGCAACAACGGGAGGCAGGCCGGGCTCGAGATTTCGTTTGACCGTGATGCCGTCAAGGCGACCGGAGAACAAGGCCAGCGCTTCGTCAGCGATTTGATTCATGTCGCATGCCCGCGGCTGAGGCGCGGGAAACTGCGCGAGCGCGGAGAATTGATCCACCAGCGTACGGAGCGTTCCAACGCAGGTGAGGATGACTTCACTGCATTTGCGGATGACGGAGGGGGAGTCCGGCTGGCTGCGATCGAGATGCCGGCCGATGCGTTCCGCCGAGAGCGCGATTGGCGTGAGCGGGTTCTTGATTTCGTGCGCGACGCGCTGGGCCACTTCTTTCCATGCCACCTGGCGCTGCGCGCGAAGCAGCTCAGAAGTGTCTTCGACCACAAGCACGGTGCCGGGGCGTTTCCGGGCGAGTTCGAGACGCGCGCTGGTCACGGCTAAATGTACGTTGCGGCCGCGCAGGTGAAGCTCGAGCTCGGTGGATGCCGCTCCCATGCGTTGCCCGCGACGGATGAGGCGGGAGAAATCCTCGAGAACATCCGAAGGCAAAAGAGCATCGAGCTTCTGGCCGCGGAGGCGCGCATTTTCTTCCTGGCTCATCAGAACAGCGAAGGCGCGATTCGCCTGAAGGACGGTTCCGGAGGAATCGAGAGTGACCACCCCGGAAGGAATGGTTTCAAGAATGATTTCGAGTTCGCGGCGTCGTTCTTCAATCGACTGGTTGGCAGCTGTGAGTTGAGCGGAAGAGGACTCGGCAAGCTTGCGGCTCGCTTCGAGATCTTCCGCCATGTGATTAAACGACCGAACGAGCTCGGCCATCTCGCCCGTGGAACGGAGCGCCACCCGGTGCTCGTATTTGCCCGCGGCGATTTCGTCCATAGCATCAGCAAGCGCCTCAACAGGCCTTGTGATCTGCTTCGAAAGAAACAAGGCGAGCCAGACGCTGGAGAAGAAGACAACGACCGTAATGAGCAGCAGCATCAGGAAGAAGGTGTTGCGGATGCTGCGGCGCGATCGGAGAAGGTTCCAGTATTCAGTGGCGCCGGCACGGATACGGGCAGTGGTCTGGCTGAGTCCCTGAGGCATGGGGAGAGCGGCGATCACCGTTCGGCCAGATTCCGCAGTGGCCTTTCCTAGCGCATAATCCTGCCCGGAGATTCGGATAACAGGCTCGTCATTGCGCTGAGCGGAAGAAAGAATGCTGGCGGAAAGAGGCCCTTGCAACGGAGTCACCGACTGGAGCCGAGTGTCCCCGGCCTTTTCCGGGAGCCATGGAATCAGGCTCGCAGAGCTGTTCTCCGGCGGCGCGCCATAGCTCGCTTCAACACGATGATCCCGATCGTAGACGAGTACGAATCCTCCCTGCAGTGTGACGCGATGAGAAGCGAACACCTTTTGCAGTGCGCCGGGATCGCCCTCAATCGCTCCGCTGGCGGCGATGGACTCCGCCTCTCCGCGTGCATTGCTGGTGACGTACTGCGCCAGTTCAAGAACCACGCGGGTCGAGTCTTCGCGAAGCTGCGTCGTATTGGGCGAAAACCAGCGGTCGATGGACCGGTTCATCAGCTGGAAGCTGAAAAGAAACATGAAGACCGCCGGCGTGACCGCGATGAGAGCCGCACCTACAACCATGCGGGTGCGCAGCCGGGTGCCGAGCGCCGTGCTGCTCTGATCCGCATAAATCTTGAGGATATTTCGCAGCAGAAGAAGCAAGAGAACAAGAAGCAGGAGAAAGACGACAACGGTGAGGCCAGTAAAGGCCAGCGTTTCACCGGAAGTTTCTGGATTCAGAAACGGGACACTGGAGGTGTTGAAGGCGTTCAGGCCACCCAGCAGAGCGAACACCAGCAGCACTCCGGCAGCAAGAAAAAACATCGTTCTGCGCCGAGAGTCGCCTGCAAAGAGCATGGGGGGATTATAGAAGGGGACGTAAGGGCAGGGACCTAGGGAACGAGGGACTAGGGAACAAGCGAACTAGGGGAGAAAAGTTCGAGAGAGTAGTGGATTAGTGAGTAGTGGGAGGCCGGCAAACGACACCGGCCGAAGGATGGGCATGTAAGTCCCCGGCCGGCTGCCTCGAAGAGATGCCTATGCGAGCAGTTCTGCGGCTGAGGTCCACTCGCGCTGCTGGCTTTCAGCAACGCCGCGATAGGTGACTTTGCCCTGGAAGGTGTTGAGACCTTCCGCGAAGCCAGGATCCTTCTTGAGAGCTTCGCGCGCGCCGAGGTTGGCGATGCGCATCAGGTAAGGGAAGGTCGAATTGGTAAGAGCCAGCGTGGAGGTATGCGGGACCGCGCCAGGCATATTAGTCACACAATAGTGGACCACTCCGTCGACAACATAGCTGGGATTCGAATGCGAGGTGGGCTTTGCAGTTTCAACGCATCCACCCTGGTCAATGGCGACGTCGACGATAACCGCGCCCTTCTTCATCTGCGAGACCATGGCGCGCGTAACGAGCTTGGGAGCTGTTGCGCCGGGAATGAGGACCGCGCCGATCACAAGGTCGGCTTCGCGCGTCGCGTTAGACAGGTTGTAGCTGTTTGAAGCAAGCGTGTAGAGGCGGCCCTGATAAAGATCGTCGAGCTCGCGGAGGCGATTGAGATTGAGATCGACCAGCGTAACCTTGGCGCCGAAGCCAAGGGCGATCTTCGCCGCGTTGGAGCCAACAATGCCGCCGCCAATGATGGTGACGTGCGCTGGTGGAACTCCGGGCACGCCGCCGAGAAGGATGCCGCGTCCGCCGTGCTCTTTTTCGAGATAAGCCGCGCCCACCTGAACCGACATGCGTCCAGCAACTTCGCTCATCGGAGTGAGCAAAGGCAGGGTACCCTGGCGATCGCGGACAGTCTCGTACGCGATGCCCGTGACCCTGGCCTGAAGAAGACGGTTGGTCAGATCGGGAATCGGCGCAAGGTGGAGATAGGTGAAGAGAACGAGTCCCTCGCGGAAGTAGGCATACTCCTGCTCGATGGGCTCCTTTACCTTGACGACGGTCTCGGACTTGCCCCAGACATAGCCTCGGTCTCCAACAATTTCGGCTCCGGCGTTCTGGTAATCGTCATCGGTAAAGCCGGAGAGTTCGCCGGCATGGGTTTCGACCAGCACCTTGTGGCCGGCTTCAGTCAGGGCTCGGACACCTGCCGGGGTGACACCGACGCGCGCTTCATTGTCTTTAATCTCTTTGGGAACGCCGATGATCATGAGTGGCTCCTTGTTCGAACTCTCTGATGCCGGATGGAATGGGGGAGGCAGGAACCGGGTTCGCCGCAGGACCGGAGGATATTAGGGAGGGCTGATCCGGCGCTGCGGCTCATCGTGTTTCCTGACGAGAGACATCCTACGGCGCAAAAGGGTTCCAATGTGTGCAAACATCGTGTTAAAACGCTGTCATGAGCACGAAAGATGAGCAGGGCGGCGACCACGCGCAAGAATCATCGACATCCAAGCCGAAAAGCGCAGAAGCTATCGATCTGGACGACTTGGATTCGGCAATATTGCGGTTTCTGCAGAGGAACGGCCGGGCAACAAACTTCGAGGTCGGCGAAGCGGTTGGGCTCTCTGCTTCGGCCGCTTCGCGGCGAATCCAGTCCCTGGAAGCGGCGGGGGCCATCCGCGGGTACCGGGCGATCGTCGATGACCGCGTCCTTGGAAAACGGATGACGGTGTATATCCGGGTGACGCTCGAAAGACAGTCGGCACCAGTCCTGAGCGCATTCGAGACGGCCGTGCGCCATTGCAGAGAGATCGTGAGCTGCCACCTCATGGCTGGGCAGTACGACTACATGCTGGTGGCGCGCGTGGCGGGCATCGACGACTACGGCCGGCTCCATCAGAACGAGCTTTCGCGACTGCCGGGAGTTACGCGGCTGGAGACAAGCTTTGCCCTACGGGATGTTCTGGATGGGGGTCGCGCATAAGCCCGAACCTAGCTAGTCACTTTGTAACTGGCTTGAAGTAAAGCAATCCCGCTGTAGAGTGGGGTTACGCCGGTACTTTGCTGTCGAGTTACCATCGTGGGACAATCCAGATGGCTTCAGCCCCAGTGTGAGTATCAGCAGTCCAGGCCCCGGCGAAAGGCGTAGTTATGTTTGAGTCTGACCAACACGAGTTTGACGAAGGGTTCGACGAGCTCGGCCACGTTAGCCCACCTCCTCCCCTTGCCAAGCCAGTTCCCGAGCCGGTTCGCCCGGCTGCCTCACAAGATCAAGGCACCGCAGACGAGCTCCGAGCCATGCTCAGGTCCCAGCCGTCGCCTGTTTCGAGCGCGAATGCAAGCATTGCCCCGGAGGCGAAAGTGGCGTCGGCTGTGAAGGCAGCCCCTTCCGCAGTTGCGGTGGCTGAGCCGGAAATCGAAGAAGAGGAAGAAGAGCAGGAAGACGACTACGGATATCAACAGGAGATTCCTGAATTCACTGACCCCGCCGAGCACGCTCTGGAGGAACAGGTACCCGAGAAGCAGCCGAAGAAAGGAATTCCGATCTGGATGATCGGAGGTTTCGCTGCGCTGATCGGGTTCGCAATCTTCGTCGTCTACACCGCCACCAAGCCTAAGGACAACGCGCCGCCTCCGGGTGACATGGGCCCCGGAATCGTCGCGAATGCCGGACTGCGAGGCCATCTGACCACCCGGTGGGATGGCAGCCGGAAGACTGGAAAACTCGTCTACCAACTACACATCGAACCAATGGAAGACCGCTGGGAGGCGGGGTTCTCCAAGGCAGTGCTGAATCCGCCCCAGCCGTTATCTGTGAACATGCGACTGCTCGATGCAACCGGGTTTGCGCTTTGCGGCAAGGAAGTTCCGTTCCACTTCGACGCGCAAAACGCCAGGGTGCAAGTGCCAATGCCGTCGGCGGCTGGTGCAAACGGTAAGAAGATGACGGCGGCCGAGCGCACCGCCGCATACCAGGCAGCGCGCCAGAGCGCGATCACGCAGATGCAGGCGACTGCAGCTGCGCGCGAACAGGGCAAGGACGTGTTCCAGAGCGCCTTCGGGCCCGACGGACTTGTGTCTGCGGTCAACGTACAGGGCTCACTCCCCTGTTCTCCCGACCAGTATCAGAAAGCCAGTTACTGGGATATGAGCACGAACTTCCCGTCGCTGGATGAACAGGCTGACTTGCTCGATCCGCGAGCCGCTGCACTCAGGGCAAGGGAGTCAGAGCCGGGAGCCCATGCAAAGAAAGCAGCGCCCAAGCCACAGAGCGGATTCTTCCTGCAGGGCGATGAACGCGCAACCGAGTACGACGCGGCGCGCGGACAACTCTGGACACAGGGTAGAACCTTCCGGATCGACCGGATGGTAGGCGCGGCAACAGCCACGGCATGGGCGAATAACAACACGCTGGTTCACTATCGCTGCGACCAGCAGGCGAATTGTGCATTGACCGCACCGGGTGGTTCGGCGGTTCTGCACGCCCACGTGAACTGATCGGCCTTGATGTGTAGTTGACGAGCCTCTGGCGGGTTGTTGCGAGGCTCCGTTGTCCTGCTAGGATTCAAGGGCGATGCTCCGATTGAGTCGAAGAGCCCTGCTGGCTGCGATGGCGGCGACATTGCCCGCGTCGTCGCGGTTCGCAAAAGCTCTGACGAATTTGTCCGGTTGGGATCCTCCAGACGAGGCGCAGAAGCACTGGTTCACCGATGTCTCAGGCAAGTCCAGCTTCTCGTATCGCAGCAACAACAGCTTCACTGGCAGAAAGTATTTCCCGCAGCCGATGTGCGGCGGCGTCGCTGCGATCGATTTCGACAACGACGGATGGATGGACCTCTTCTTTACGAACGGCGCGAAGCTGCCCGAGTTGAAGAAGACCGGACCGGAATACTACAACTGCCTGCTCCGCAACAATCGTGACGGGACATTTACCGACGTGACAGAGAAGGCCGGACTGCTCGGTGCGGATCTGGGCTTCTGCTTCGGCACGGCTGTTGCCGACTACGACAACGACGGGCACCCCGACATCTTCATCTGCAACGCGGGCAGGAACGCGCTTTACCACAACAATGGCGACGGAACGTTTACGGACGTGACAGCAGGGTCGGGACTGGACCAGAAACCAGAGAACCTGCTGAGCGTGGGCGCGGCATGGTTCGACTACGACAACGACGGCCGGCTCGACTTGATCGTGACCAATTACACGGTGTGGACTCCGCAGACGGACAAGAGGTGCCTGCGCGATCCCGAACACGAAGAGTATTGCTCGCCTACGGTTTACAAGAGCGTGGCCTCGCGGCTGTATCGAAACCTCGGCGGCGGGAAGTTCCAAGATGTGACCGACGCCAGCGGGATTGGCAAGGCTCTCGGTAAGGGCATGGGCATTTCCATTGCGGACTTCGATCATGATGGATGGATGGACATCTTTGTTGCGAATGACACTGAGCCGAATTTTCTGTTCATGAATCAGGGGAACGGCACGTTCAAAGAGCGCGGCCTTGAACTCGGCGTGGCGTACAACATGCAGGGCGACAGCGTGTCGGGAATGGGCTCGGACGCAAAGGATATTGACAACGACGGTTGGGTGGATGTCGTTTACAACGACTTGTCGGGACAGGTTTTCGGACTTCTGAAGAACGAGGGCGGAAAGTCGTTTACCGACGTGACCTGGAGTTCGAAGTTGGGAGCGCTGAGCAGGAGACTCTCAGGGTGGAGCATCGGGTTTGTCGACTACGACAACGATGGCTGGAAGGATCTGTATTCGGCCAATGGTGATGTGGACGATCTCACCATGAATGCCAAACAGCACGACACGATGTTTCGCAACATGGACGGGAAGACCCTGGTGGATGCGTCGGGGGAGATGGGGCCGGATTTCGCACGCATGGGATACCAGCGCGGCTCGGCGTTTGTTGACCTGAACAACGATGGGTTCATGGATCTCGTCGTCACGTCGCTGAACGAGAAGCCGCGCTTCCTGATGAACAATGCGCTCAAAAAGAATCACTGGCTAATGCTCGATCTTGAGGGAACAAAGAGCAATCGAGATGGAATCGGTGCGGCGATCGTGGTCGAGACCGCGTCCGGGCGGAAACTCTTCAACCATTCAAGCGTGAGCGTTGGCTTCATGTCGTCGAGCGACAGGCGCGTGCATTTCGGACTCGGAGCCGAGAGCAGGATGAACTTCGTCGAGATTCGGTGGCCGAGCGGGACGGTGCAGCGAATCGAGAAGCCTGCGGCCGATCAGATTCTGAAGGTGAAAGAAGCACAAACACCCGCTGCAAAGGACAAATGAATTCGGCCTGCTAGCGGGATTCGACGTCGTTCTCCTGCGCCGAAACGGCTTGCCATCTTCCTTCGCGCAGGACGAATACGTCTGTGAAAAGATTCTTCGAGGGTGCGTGAGTACCTGAACCGGCAGTGACCAGATTGCCTCTTGCAATCGCGGTGTCTCCATAGATCGTTACATTCAGGTTTTCGAAGTGGCGGGATGCCGCGGTTGGCTTATGGCCTTTGTAGTAGTCGAGCAGCTGCGCTTTGGAGATGAAGCGCCCGGCTGATGGAACAGGCCGGACGAAGTCATCGGCAAGAATCTTGTCGAGTGTCACAATGTCCGCCCCTTCGATCGCCTTCAGCCAGCGCTCTTCGAGCGCAGCAATCTTGGCCTTGTAAGCTGGTTGAGTTTCGATATTGCTCGACTGTCCGTTGAGCAAGGGCGACGCGAGTAAGAAGAGAACGATCGCAAGGCGTCTAAGGCGTGGCTTCATCGCAACTCCAGGACTATCCGAGCATATCGATTCTTGAGTCTTCGTGCGCAGCTAAAAAACCGATTGCGGCCTGCGATGCGGGTACGCTATTCGTTGTAGGCTTTCAACGAACGCGAATCCCCTGCGGAATGGTGCCACAATGCCGGAAACGATCTCTCCTGAACAAGCGGCGAGCCTGGTCAAATCAGGAATGTGGCTGGACTATGCCGCGGCGCTAACCCAGCCGGATGTATTCGACAAGGCACTGGCCGCGCGAAAAGAGGAGCTGGAAAACGTCAAGATTCGTTCCTGCCTCTCCATGAGGCCGCGTGCGGTGATTGAAGAGGATCGCGAAGGCCGGCACTTCCATATGTTCAGCTGGCACTTTTCCGGATACGACCGGAGGAAGCACGATGCTGGCCGTTGTAACTACGTGCCGCTGAATCTGGGCGAGGTGCCGGATTATTACCAGCGCTTTCTTGACCCCGTGGACATCGCCATCATCAAGACCTGCCCGATGGATGAAGGTGGCTACTTCAATTTCGGCCCCACCAACATGTGGCTGCGCGCCGTCGTTGAGCGGTCGAAGATGGTGATCGTGGAAACAAACCGCGAGATGCCGTATGCCTTCGGCAAAGAGAACGGCGTACATCTGCGCGATGTGGATTACATTATCGAGGGAGACGATCAGCCCGGCGCGGAACTGCCCAATCCTGATCCGAACGAGATTGACTGCACGGTGGCGCATCGCATTGCCGCCGAGATTGAAGATGGCAGCTGCCTTCAGATCGGAATCGGCGGGATGCCCAATGCTGCCTGCAGCCTCTTGCTCGAAGCCGGCGTGAAGGACCTGGGCATCCACACCGAGATGATGACTGATGGAATCGGTCTTCTTTACAGATCAGGACGAGTCACGGGATCGCGCAAAACACTCGATCCCGGTAAGGTGACCTACACGTTCGCGCTGGGGTCGCATGCGCTCTACGCAACGATGAACCGCAACCCCGACATGTATTGCCACCAGGTGGACTACACGAATTCGCCGCACGTCATCATGCAAAACGAAAGAGCGGTGTCGATCAACAACACGACGCAGGTGGATCTGCAGGGACAGGTAGCTTCAGAGTCAGACGGGCAGCGGCATCTCAGCGGCACCGGCGGGCAGTTGCAATTTGTTCGTGGCGCTTATGCATCAAAGGGCGGGAAGTCATTCATCTGTCTCTCATCGACCTACGAGAAGCGCGGCGAGCGCAAGAGCAGGATCGTATTCAGCCTTACACCGGGCAACATCGTGACGACGCCGCGCTCGGACGTGATGTATCTCGTGACCGAATACGGGATGGTGAATCTGAAAGGCAAATCGGTCGCGGAGCGGGCGAAGGGAATAATCGATCTGGCGCATCCGGATTTTCGCGAGGGGCTGGAGCGGGAGGCTTACGAATACCGGTTGATTCCACGGCATGTTTCGTTCGAGCACTGGGACGATGACACCGAGGACAACGACGATTGAATCCCGGGTCTCAGAAGTCGAGACCCGGGGCACCCGCATGCCCGCCAACCGCGATTGAGTTACGCGTTGTCGATCTGCGCCCGCTGCAATTTGTCGCTGTAGTCGACGTATACAGCCTTCCATGTCGTGAAGAAGTCGATCGCGCCGTTGCCTTCGCGGTGGCCGTTGCCCGTGGCCTTCACACCGCCGAAGGGCAGGTGAACTTCCGCACCGATGGTGGGAGCGTTGATGTACGTTATTCCCGCTTCGAGATCGCGGATAGCGGCGAAGGCGCGGTTCAGGTCCCTGGTGTAGAGGGCGCTGGAGAGACCGTAATCAATGGAGTTGGCGATCTCGATGCCCTGCTCGAAGGTGTCGAACTCGAGCACGGCAACAACAGGTCCGAAGACCTCCTCGCGCGCGAGCCGCATCGTCGGCGTGATGCCGCCAAAGATGGTCGGCTCAAAGAAAGTGCCCTTGGCGTGGTCGCCTGACGTTAGCGCATGACCGCCACAGAGAAGCTTGCCACCTTCTTTTGTCGCGATATCAACGTACTGCGTTGAAGTCTCGATCTGGCCCTTGTTGACTTGCGGCCCGACCTGCACGGACTCATCGAGGCCATTGCCGATCTTCAAAGCCTTGGCACGGGCGACGAACTCGTCGGTAAACTTGCGAGCAATTCCCTTTTGCAGCAGGATGCGGCTGGTGGCGGTGCAGCGCTGGCCGGTCGTGCCGAAAGCTCCCCACAGAGCTCCATCCAGGGCGAGTTCCAGATTGGCATCGTCGAGAACGATCTGCGCATTCTTGCCTCCCATCTCGAGCGAAACAGGCTTGAAGGTGGCGGCCGCGCGCTGAGCTACATGAGAACCGACCTCGCTCGATCCAGTGAAACTGATGGCGCGGACATCGGGATGCTCGATCAACGCATTCCCCGTTGAACCGCCGCTGCCGCTGACGATGTTGACCACCCCATCGGGCAGGCCGGCATCGACGAGGGTCTGGACAAGGTTGTAGGTCGAGAGGGGCGTATCGGTCGCCGGCTTGATGACGCAGGTGTTGCCGCCGACCAGCGCCGGGAAGAGCTTCCAGCTGGGGATAGCCATGGGGAAGTTCCACGGCGTGATGAGGCCCACGACGCCGACGGGCATCCGGATGGACATCGCGAACTTGTTCTGAAGCTCCGACGGGGTCGTCTGGCCGAAGAGGCGGCGTCCCTCACCCGCCACGTAAAACGCTTCATCGATGGCTTCCTGCACGTCGCCCCGGGTCTCAGCGAGAACCTTGCCCATCTCGCGGGTCATGTCGCGCGCGAACTGCTCCTTGCGCTCCTGCAGCAGGATGCCGGCGCGAACCAGGATCTCAGCGCGCTTGGGCGCCGGGACAAGCCGCCAGGTGGCAAAGGCTTTCTTTGCGGCGGCAACGGCTTTGGCTACGTCTTCGGGGCCGGACGAAGGAAAGGAACCGACGATGTCGTCGTGGTCTGCGGGGTTGACGTTCAGGGTGGTTTTGCCGCTCGCAGCGGGCATCCACTCACCGCCGATCAGATTGTGATACGTGGGGTAGGTCATGGGGGTCTCAGTTCGTAAATCAGAGTTCGTAGCTTTGAGTTGGAGTTACCAGCCGCCAGTTATCAGTTATCAGTAACAAGGCCCTGTGCATGAGAGCGAGGCCGGGGCAGTTTGTTTCTCCAAAGCCACCTGATTTTAGCCTACCGGGGCTGGGCGTGTCTGATTCCCCAAGTCACAGAACATCAACGTTGAGGGCCCTGAAACGCTTCGACCGGTGTTCGCACTTCCGTTCTCGCGATTAGCTAGAACGGGGTATATACAATTGTCCCCCTGCTTCCTATTACCTGCGGTGTTTGTTATTCGCGGGATGAGTCACCGTACAATGTTTTTGAGGTAGAGTACCTTTTAAATGTCCCAGAACGGTTATCCTTCGCGCACTTCGCGGACCCATGGCCTGCGCTCTCTCTTCAGCATGTTTTCGAGCGACCTCGCCATCGATTTAGGTACCGCAAACACACTGGTCTACGCCGCCGGCAAGGGCATCGTGGTCAACGAGCCCTCCATTGTGGCGATCAACAAAAACACCGGTGAGGTGGAGGCAGTCGGCAAGGAAGCCAAGGACATGCTGGGCCGTACCCCGGGCAACATCGTGGCCATCAAGCCGATGAAAGACGGCGTCATCGCTGACTTCAAAGTCACCGAAAAGATGCTGAACTACTTCATCCAGAAGGCTCACAACCGCAAAATGCTGGTGCATCCGCGCATCGTGATCGGCGTTCCCTCAGAGATCACGCAGGTCGAAAAGCGCGCGGTCGAAGATTCGGCATATCGCGCCAAGGCCAGCGAAGTCTATCTCGTCGAGCAGGCAATGGTGGCGGCGATCGGCGCGGGGCTTCCGATTACGGAGCCGGGCGGCAACATGGTTGTCGATATCGGCGGCGGCACCACAGACATCGCAGTCATTTCACTTTCAGGCATCGTCTATTCCCGGTCGGTCCGCATGGCCGGCAACCAGATGGACGAGTCCATTACGAATTACCTCAAGCGCAAGTACAACCTGTTGATCGGCGAGCGCACGGCGGAACAAATCAAGATCGAAATCGGATCGGCATATCCGCTGGATAAGCCGCTGACGATGGAGATCAAAGGACGCAACCTGATCGAAGGCGTGCCAAAGACCATCACCATCGACGACAGCGAAATTCGTGAGTCGCTCGGCGAGTGCATTGCGGTGATCATGAATGCGATTCGCGTGGCGCTGGAGCGGACGCCTCCCGAACTGTCGGCTGATATTTCTGATCGCGGCATTGTTCTCACGGGCGGTGGCGCGCTGATCAAGAATCTCGACAAGCGGATTCGCGAAGAAACGGGGCTTCCGGTTTCGGTAGCCGACGATCCGCTGGCATCAGTGGTGCTGGGAACCGGCAAAATGCTGTCGGACTTCAGACTGCTGAGAAAAATCAAGATCGACTAAAGCAGGGATCAGAGATCAGGGGTCAGGGATCAGCCTTCGGCATCTTGCAATCAGAAACGTCTTCCTGAACCCTGAACACTGAAACCTGAACCCTGACTTCCCATGGAATCGTTTGTAGTTCGCTATCGAAATCTGCTGGTGCTACTGGCTCTGCTGGTGGCGCAGATTCTGGGTCTTGCCATGCAGGTGCGGCGCGCCAACAGCGGGCAGGGCGATGGGCAGGAAGTCCGGTTGATCCGGTTGTGGGCCAACGGAATTGTCAGCCCGCCGGAAAAAGCTCTGCATAGCACCGGCTCCGGTGTCTCCGGTATCTGGAATAACTACTTCGATCTGCGCCATGTTCGGCAGCAGAATGCCGAACTGCAAAAGACCGTCGACCGGCTCCGTCTGGAGCAGGCGGCTCTCCTTGAAGATGCGAAGCAGGGCCAGCGCCTTCAGGCGCTGCTGGGCTTTCAGCAGAAATACATCTACACGACGATGCCGGCCGAGGTGATCGGGACGAGCGGCACCGAGCAGTCGCGGGTGTTCACTATCAACAAAGGCAAGAAGGACGGCATCGACCGCGATATGGCGGTGATCACTCCAGAAGGCATCGTGGGTAAGGTTCGCGATGTCTTCGGGCACACCGCGCAGGTTCTGGCAATCAACGACCAGACCAGCGGCGCGGGCGTGATCATGGAGTCGACCCGGATCCGCGGAATCCTGCGGGGCAACGCGCAGGGCCGACCAGAAATCGTCGACGTGATCAGCGACCAGCGCATCAAGCAGGGCGACAAGGTGCTCACTGCTGGCGGCGACCAGATCTTTCCGCGCGGATTGCCGGTGGGCGTTGTCGATTTCGTGGTGAATGATCCGGAGCGCGATGGCTTCGTAGATGTGATCCTCAAACCCGCAGCGCACCTCGATCAGCTCGATGAGGTCCTCGTGATCACAGTGACGGAGCCGCAGTTCTCCAAAGAGCAGCAACAGGACATCGCCACCAGCGAAGCTCTGAAGGGAGCGGAAGCTGAGAAGCAAAAGACCTCGGAAGGTATGGCCGAGAAGCTGCCGGGATTGATCGATCCAAATCTCCCAGCCGATCAGCAGCCGCTGAACGATACATCAAATCCCGGATTTCCAACGAGGCCGCAGGCGCCGCTGCATCCTGACCGGTTCACGCCCACAGATGCAGCGCCATCGGCAGGTGCCGCTCAAGGCAGCGGGCAAGCACAGCCGAAGAAGCCTGAGCCGACGAAACCAGCCGCTCCAAATACTCCAGCGCCGCAGGGAGATAAGCAATAGCCATGTCAGTGCTATCGGCAGACGCACGCCGCGATTTCGAGATTCACCGCTATCCAGCGCTGATCTATGCGCTGGTGCCGGTGCTTGCTGTGGTGCTGCAGGCGTGGCTGCCAAGACTCCTCGGACGCTTTGCGTGGTTCGATCTGCCCCTGGTCATAACCGTCTTCTTCGCGCTCAGCCGGCGCAATCCGATTCAGGGGTCGATCCTTGGCGGAATTCTGGGAATCTTTGAAGACGCTCTGAGCGGGCACCCGGTCGGCATCAACGGAATCGCGAAGACGCTGGTCGGCTATCTGGCAGCCACCGTTGGAATCCTGGTGAACGTTGAAAATCACGCGGTCCGCCTCATCATGACATTTCTTCTGTCGCTGGTCGGCAGTGCGACCTATTTCTTCGTTGTCCGCTTCCTGCTCGGCATGTCGGTGGATACGAACTGGATGTCGGAGTTGTACAAGGCGATCGGCAACTCGGTCATTGCGCTGGTGCTCTTCCCCCTGCTCGACCGGACCAAAATCCGCGATTGAGTACGTTGGTTCATCGCAGAAAAGAACAACGCTGGCGCAGGCCATTCCCGTCAATCAAGAATTCAAGATAGGGGTATCCTAGAAGCAGCTTCACATGTCTTTCGATAAGGTCACACGCGGCGAAAAACTCCCCGCCCTCAAGCTCGCGGTGGTTCAATACGCCATTCTTGCACTCATCCTGGCGCTTTCCGCCGGGCTGTGGCGCTTGCAGATTCTTGGCGCGCAGAACTTCAGGATGCTGGCCGAGCAGAACCGCATCCGCAAGGTTCCCATCCTCGCGCCGCGCGGCAAGCTTTTCGATCGCGAAAACCGTCTTGTTGTCGACAACTACCCATCCGTCTCCTGCTTCCTCGTTCGAGAGCAGAACCGCAAGGTCGACGAAGACCTGCCCATGATTGCGCACGGTCTGCATCTCAATCTCGACCAGCTCAAAGCTACCCTGCACAAATACCGGCTATCGCCGGGATATCAGCCCATTCCGATCAAGGAAGACGTCACTGCAGACGAACAGGCCTTTATCGAGGCGCATCGGAATGAGCTTCCGGAGTTGGAGACGATCGAAGGCGAACGGCGGCTCTATCCGCGCGATGGCTACGCCTCGCACCTGATCGGATATGTAGGCGAAGTCAGTGAAGAAGATCTGAACCAGACGCGCTACGCAGCCTACGAGCCCGGCGATGTCGTCGGCAAGGGCGGCGTAGAGGAGATGTACGACCAAGTCCTGCGCGGACAGGATGGCTCACGGGACGTAATTGTAGACAGCCACGGACGCGAGGTGGGCTTCCTCGGAATCCAGCATGCAGTCCCCGGTCAGGATCTGAAGCTGACCATCGATAACGACTTGCAGAAGGCTGCGGAACTGGCGCTGGGGGACCGCAACGGCGCGATCGTGGCGATGGACCCGCGCAACGGCGAGATTCTTGCGATGGTGTCCCGGCCAAGCTTCGATCCGAATCTGTTCGCGGTCAAGATCGACCGCGGCGAGTGGAACAAGCTCATCACCGATCCCGATCACCCGCTGATGAACAAGGCGATCCAGGCGCAGCTGGCTCCGGGTTCGACATTCAAAATCCTCATGTCCGTCGCCGGACTGCAGGAAGGCGTCGCCCAGAGCATGCACGTGAACTGCGCGGGCGGCTGGGGTCCATATGGATACTTCCACCATTGCGACGAGAAACATGGCGCGGTGGACATTCACAACGCGATTCCCTTCTCCTGCGACACCTTCTACTACCAGCTCGGCGACAAGCTGGGCATCGATCGCATTGCAAAGTACGCCACCGCGTTCGGATACGGGCAGAAGACGGGGATTGACTTGCCGGGTGAGCAGGCCGGACTGATGCCCAGCCAGCGCTGGCTGATGAAGAACTATCATCGCCGCTGGTATCCAGACGAGACGCTGGACGTTTCGATCGGCCAGGGCGCGGTAGCAGCGACGCCGCTCCAACTTGTACGCATTATTGGCGGGATCGCCTCGGAAGGGCGAATGGTTCGGCCCCACGTGGTCGCGCCCGATCAGCTGCCTGCGGAGTTCCGCAAAGATCTTTACGAGAACCTGCCCGGAACAGCCGACGCCCAGCTCCCGATCGACCCTGACAACTGGCAGACGATCACGGACGGAATGGCTGCGGTAACTCAGCCGGGATACTTCCATACGGCCGGATCTGCCCACCTCGAAGGAATCGACCTGGCCGGAAAGACCGGCACAGCGCAGGTCATGAGCCACGAAGCTCTAGGAAAGACCAACAAAGGACATCACACTCTGCCGAACGTCTGGTTCGTGGGCGTCGTGCCGCGGCGGAATCCTGAGCTGGTGATCGCCGTGCTCTGGGAGCATGGCGAGTTCAGCTACTATCCGGCCCGGCTCGGAGCCAGGATTGTTGCCGCCTACGTCGAGAAGCAGCGCCGCCTGCAGAACAACCTGATGCCCGTGAAAACTCCAAACCCCAAGCCGGTGGAAGTGGGCGCGGTGTGGACAACCCCGAACCCAGCGGCGAGCACTCCCGGGGAGCCGGAGACGAAGGTGCAGGCTGGCAAGTTCTATGTTGGTGCGAATGGTGCTCTCGCGGGAGGACCATCCGGCAAACCGGCGGTCGCGTCGAAGACCGTCTCTGTGGCAGCCAGCGCGCCGAAAAACCCCGTGCAGAGTGGCTCGAAGTCCTCGCCCCCTCTGGCGATATCGACACAGATCAAGAGCAATAAGCCCGGTCAGCAGGAATCGCAATCAGCTCGGCTGGGTGCACAGCCCGCTCTTCCCGGCAAGCCCACGCAGGTGAAATCTCAATGAGCCAGATGCGCCGTTTCATGAGCTTCCGCGACTTTGACTGGACTCTGTTCGGACTGGTTGCGGGTCTTTGCGTCGTTTCTGTGCTGGAGATCTACTCGGCCACGCTGCATACGAAGTATGTCGGGTTTCATACCAGGCAGATTTACTGGATCGCTGGCGGAACGATCGCGATGTTCATCCTTTCCAGGATCGACTACCACAAGCTGATCGACTTCGTTCCGTGGGTCTACGGGTTCTTTCTGTTTGCGCTGATGCTGGTGCTGATCCCGGGGATCGGCCATAAGGCACTCGGAGCTCGCCGCTGGATCAAGCTCGGACCGCTGGGACTGTTTCAGCCTTCGGAGTGGATGAAGCTGGTGATGATCCTCGCGGTGGCTAGGTACTTCGCCAACCTGGGCGCGCGAAACCTCACCTGGAAGGAGATCGGCAAAGGATTCGCGCTGGTCGGGGTCCCGATGCTGCTGATTCTCAAGCAGCCTGACTTGGGTACTTCGTTGACCTACATGCCAGTGCTGATCATCGGGATGTTCCTCGGGGGAATCAACCTCAAGCAGGCATCAATTCTCATCGCCGCGGGAATCGTCCTTGTGGTCGGGGGCTGGAGCAGCGGCAAGTTGCTCAAACCCTACCAGAAAGCAAGGCTGACGGGTTTCATCAATCCGGACAACGATCCGCGTGGCGCCGGGTATCAGGTGTTGCAGGCAAAGATCGCGGTGGGAGCCGGAGGGATATGGGGTAAAGGCGCGGAAAAAGGCACTCAGACCCAGGGCGCATTCATTCCTATCCCGCACGCAGACTTCATCTTTGCCGCCTATAGCGAGGAGCATGGGTTTGTGGGGGCAGTGTTTGTTCTGCTGCTATACTTCCTCATATTGATGCGTTTGATTCAAAACGCTCAAACAGCCGCAGACCTGCCTGGGTCCCTGATTATTATGGGGATCGTGGCTGTGTTGACCTTCCAGATCGCGGTCAACGTAGGCATGGTCATTGGCTTTATGCCAGTCACCGGAATCCCTTTACCGTTAATGAGTTACGGCGGATCCTCGGTGTTGTTTACCTTCCTCGCGCTAGGCGTGGTAATGAATATCCGCATGCGCCGGTTCGTAAACTGATTCGGGTGCTCCGGTCCACCGGCGGCAAAAATCTGCCGTTGGAGAGAAGGCCCGGAGAGCAAGCTTGCACGGGTAGCACCCTCTTGAGGATCCCCGGGAGGTTCCGGACCCCAGGAGAAAAGATTGTAAGTATTTACTGCATCTCACCGATGCCAGGGCCTTTGCCATTGCCTTATCCAGCTGGTCACGCGACACGGCGGATCGACAATCAAAGAGCGGCACAGGTGGATGCCAGATCCGGCGAGGTCCAGGTGGACTGAGCGCCGGGCAGGAATCGGGTTCACAATGAGCACGCAGAGACGGGCAAGCCGGATCATTTCAGCGATCACTTTGATTCGCGCGGAATTCCGGCGTCTAACGGCCCCGCTCATGTCGATCATCTGGTTGGCATGGGGCTGGTTCGTCGCAGGCGATGAAGCATCGCATGGCGGCGAAGCCAATCGGAAGGCCACAAACTCTCTGCTTTCGGATCACGATCACGAAACACTCGCAGCCTCGAGCAATCGCTCGGGATCGGCGCCCCCCGGAAGGTTGAGCGCTGGTCCTCCACCTGGTTTGCGAGTCTCACATCGGTCATCCCTCAGGTTCGTTCCCAACCTCCTTCCCGTCCGCGCGCATCTCCACTCCACCTTGCCGATTGCCCCAGCAGGCGAAGTCCGCTGGGCGGAAAGGCACGATGGCAAAAGAGATTTGTATTTCCAGCACGCCGCATGAGACGCGGCTTGCAATTCTAGAAGACGATCAGCTCGCGGAAATTTATTACGAACGCGAAAACGAATACACCCTGGCGGGTTCCATTTACAACGGCCGCGTGACGCGCGTGCTCCCCGGCATGCAGTCTGCATTCGTCGACATTGGACTGGAGCGCGACGCCTTCCTATACGTCACAGACTTCCTCGAGCTCGAAGAATCAGAAGACTCCGACGAGCTTGAGAAGGCTGCCGCAAGTGGCGGCAATCAGCCTCCGCGCGAAGTGCGGCACGGCGACCGAAGCCAGAGAGGCGGCGGGCGTGAACAACGCGAGGCCCGTCCCGTCGACGGCGGCGTTGAATCGAATGAAGCAGAGTTCGCCCCTCCGGCAGAAGGCCTTGAGCCGGCCGAAGGGACAGACGGATCGGATGAGCCCGGCGCTAAGCGCTGGCGCGGACGCCGCAGACGACGCGGCGGTCGCGGCAGCAGCAACGTTGCTGCCGCTCCTGCAACCGAGTCCGAAGAGTTTCTCGACACCGCCTCAAATGACACGGTAGCCGAACCAGCGGTGGTCGAAGAGATCCAGGCTTCTGCAGCGCCGCGTGGCGGACGTCCCGAACACACCGCTGAAGCATTTGTCCTGCCGGGCGAATCGCTCTCCCGTTACGGCGGAACACCAGCGGAAACTTCCAGGCCGGCGAAGGAGGCCGCTCCGGCCCGGCCGGCTTCGACCTATAAGCCGGCAACGCTGATCGAGTCGCCGATCGTCTGGGACGGCAGCGGATTGCTTCCCGGCGAATCGCTTTCGCGGCATCGCGGGAAGACGGAAGAAGCCCCAGCCGAAGCAGCTTCCAATGAAGGTTCTGCAGACGAGATCGAAGAGCAGGCGTTTGTTGAGGAGATGGTCTCAGAAGAGGCCGCACCTGCCGATGCAGACGAATCCGGAACCGCAGAGCCCGCTTCCCACACCTTTGCAGCTTTGCCTGACGACGACATCGTTGAAGAGTCCTTCGAAGTTGGATCGAGTGGGAATGAACCGCACGCGGTTGCCGGAGAACCTGCCTCTGATTCGGAATTCGGGCACTCCGTTGAACCAGAAATTGGAACACCGTCGGAGCCTCAAATTGGCTTCGCTGCGGAGGCCTCCGAACACGAGAAGGAAGGCGGCGAGCCTGAGGGCGACCGCAGCGCATCTCACAACGTCGATCCTCTACCCCCAAGGGAATTCCGATTGTTTGGCCTTGGTGGTAAGAAGAAGAAATCAGAGGAAGAACCACCCGAGGGTCACGAGCCTGTTTCGCAACCCATCGCGGAGACCCGGGCTGCATCGATTGCATCTGTCTCGGCGTTTTCTCCGGGTAGCGGCCTGGTCGAAGAAGAAATGATTGAAGGCGAGGAGTACGACCTTTCCCGCCACCATCACAAGGGCGAAGAACACGACCTCGATGACTACGAGGAAGAAGAGAAGCTTCACACGCAGATTCGCTCCGGTGAGCTCGGCGAGATGCTGCAGGAGGCTCACCTCGACCATAAAATTCAGCTGGATCTGGACAGCAAGAACGGCGAAGAGGTCGAGGACGAATCCGAAGAGGAGGAAGAGCCGGCGGCAGCAGAAGGCCAACCCTCCGGAGACGGCCAGGCTCCTCAGCGGCGTGAACGCGGTGGACGAGGCCGGCGCGGTCGTGGAGACCGCGGCGGAGATCGCGGACATCGTCCCGGCGATCGCCGCGGCCAATCTCGCCGTTCCGCTCAGACCTCTGACCTGCCGATCATCTCTGACCTCTTGAAGCCAGGTCAGGAAATCCTGGTTCAGATTGCTAAGGAGCCCATCGCGAAGAAGGGCGCGCGCATCACCAGCCACATCGCTCTTCCCGGCCGCTTTCTTGTATTCATGCCGACCGTTTCGCACGTGGGCGTAAGCCGCAAGATCGCATCGGATGAAGAGCGTCATCGTTTGAAGAGAATCCTGATTCACGAGCGCGGCGACGCTTCCGGCGGGTTCATTGTTCGTACCGCTGCGGAAGGCGCATCGGAAGAAGAATTGCGTGCCGATCTTCGCTTCCTCATTCATCTCTGGAACGAGATCAAGCAGCGTTCAGAGGGTTCGAAGTCGCCGGCACTGATCTACCACGATCTCTCCCTGATCGAGCGCATTCTGCGCGATCAGGTGAGCAGTAACTTCTCGTCGATCTGGGTGGACTCTGAAGCGGACTACGAGCGCATCGTGCGATTCCTGAATCGCTTCTCACCGACGCTGGTCCGGCGCGTGAAGCTCTACACCAAAGACACCCCGCTCTTCGAGCACTTCGGCATTCAGGACGAAATCTCGAAGGCTCTGCGCTCCAAGGTGTGGCTGAAGTCTGGCGGATCGATTGTGATCAACCAAACCGAGGCATTGGTTGCTATCGACATCAACACCGGAAAATACGTCGGCAAGACCGCGAGACTTGAAGACACAATCCTGAAGACGAACCTCGACGCAATTCCTGAGATCGTTCGGCAGATCAGGCTTCGCGATCTCGGCGGCATCATCGTGATCGACTTCATCGACATGGACGAGCGCAAGAACCGCTTCAAGGTGATGGCGGCACTGGAAGAAGCCTTGAAGAGCGATCGCGCTCCAACGAAGGTTCTGCAGTTTAACGACTTCGGCCTGGTGGCGATCACGCGCAAGCGTGTGAAGCAGTCCCTGGAACGGACGCTGTCGGTTCCCTGCCCAACCTGCCAGGCGACTGGCATGGTGAAGAGCCCATCGACCGTGGCCAACGAGATCTTCATCGAATTGCGCAAGATGAAGCGGCACCTCGAGTCCGCCGACGTAATGCTTCGGGTTCATCCGGATACCGTCAAGGTTCTCAAATCGAACAACGGAAGCTGGATTACCGAGTTCGAAGACCTTGTAAGCAAGAACATCCTGATCAAAAGCGATCCAACTCTGCACCCGGAGCAATTCGATATCCAGGGCTAAGCAGGAATTCTGCCGTATCGAAGCCAAAGGCCGGAGGGTACTCCGGCCTTTCGCCATATGGGGTCCGGAAGCAACTTTGAAAACAAAACGGAGTCTAAGTCCTTACGGGGGATGATTCGTGTACCCTCCACGTCCTACATATCACTAGCGAGGTTGAAATGACTTCAGTTCGCTGTCTGTCGCTCATGGGGCGCACGGCCATGGTTTGTGGCGCCCTCGCCTTTGCACTCGGCTCTGCGAGCGCCCAGGCTGTGTCTGCTGCTGACGATTCAGCAGCCTTTTCGAGTTCCACTGCGGCACCTTCTACGGAATCAAGTTCAAACGACGGTGCGGACGTTGCCCATTTAGCTGATGCGGCATTGCCCTCCGCCCCGTCTGCAGCCGGTGGCGGACAGTATGACAACCGGTCCCGTCCCGGTGGAGGAGTGAGTGGGCTCAGAAGCCATCTCACTTACGAAGTTGGAGGCGGCTTCAACGCACCGACAGACGATTCCTCTCCTTATATTGGGTGGGGCTACAACTTCACGGTGGGTGCTGGATACCGCTTCGATCAGCACTTCAGCATGAACCTTGAGTACCAGTACATCCACAGCAAGCTGCCCGCTCCAATCGTCGCAGAGGCAGGTGCTACCGGCGGATACGACACCCTCTGGTCGTTCACGCTGGACCCGATGTACGAGATCAATCCCAAAAGCGCAATCACGTTCTATGGAGTGGGTGGCGGTGGTTTCTACCGCAAGGTCACCAACTTCACTGATCCGCAGCAAGGCGTCTATTGTGACTACTTCGGGTTCTGCTACGGAGTGACGCAGGACGTAGTCGTTGGCCACTTCTCCAGCAATCAAGGCGGATGGAATGTCGGAGGTGGAATCGAGCACCGCTTCGCAGGCTGGAATGGCGATGGCAGGATGAAGCTGTTCGCCGAGGCCCGCTACCTCGATGTGTCGTCGCCTGCGGTGGAAGGACTCACGCCCAACGGCCTCGGTATCACGACCGTCGGCGCTGACACGAAGATCATTCCAGTAACGGTTGGTCTGCGCTGGTAGCTCATCGTTCAATCTCAAGAAAGCCGCTCGTTTCGGGCGGCTTTCTTATTGCAATGCACCCATTGCACGAAGCCGAACTAGCCCGCCGACGAATGCGCCGATCGGAGCAATAGCCACCAGCGCGAGCAAATACCAGACAGGCAATTTCCCTCGCTGCTGAAGCGCGCTGAGCGCAGCCATCAGCAACACTGCGATCGCGAGAGCCAGCACGTGGATAAGCGGATTGTGGTTTGCAATCCAGGCGGTGACGAAGCCACCGGCCGCAGCCGAGAGGAAAGTACAGCCAATGTTGATGAAGGTATAACCGGGCTTCGGCGTAGCGGCCGAATCAGTCCAGTCAGGCGCGAATCGTTGCAGCAACACGGTCACAATTGTGACCAGTATCGCCATCGTGGCAAATCCAGAGGCCAGCGCGAGAAACGCATGCAGGACTACCATGGCTTTCTGGCTTCTTCGGTTGGGGTACCGACTTCCCCGCGTTCGATTCGCGACAGGAACATCCGAGCAAGGCGCGGTTCCCCGGGGTGGCTCTCGCCGTGCATCGAACAGAGATCGAGAAATTCTTCAGAGAGCGCATGTCGCTGTTCATGCTGCGCGAAGACGCTTTGCAGGGCCTGGGCAAGTTCGCGCAAGCGAGCAGCCTCAGGCCACTCGCGACTGTTCTCGTCCTCTTCAGTAAGAGCAATGTCTGAGAACAGGCCCCTGCGACCGTGCGCGCACTCTTCGAGACACGCCACCAACTGGTCTGAGAAGACTTTGCTCAGCATCTCAAGCTGATCTGACGGCGATTGATCGAAGGAGTCCATCGTCTTAATTCTTCATCTCCGCTTCGACTTCGTCCGCAGTGTGAGGCAAGTCCGCGTTCAGGTCGAGGAGCTTGCCATCCGGAAGCACGAGAAAATCGCACTCGATGCGGACACCCAGTTTCTCCTCCGGGATGTAGACGCCGGGTTCGATGGTGAAGACCATCCCCGGCTTCAGCACGGCAGGATACTGCGCGGGATCGTGCACGTCGATTCCGACCATGTGGCCGAGGCCGTGCAGCCAGTACTTTCCTAGCGGATGACCGTGCAGATCTTTGCCATGAGTGTTGATGTAGTTAAATGCAACAGCGTCGAGAGTATCGGGATCGCGATGACTGAAGTCGTTGATCTTCGACTTGCCAACGACAAAGGCATCCATCGCCGCCTTCTGTGCACCGAGCACAATGTCGTAGATCTCGCGCTGCCGAGCAGTGAAGTGTCCATTCGCCGGAACCGTCCGCGTAATGTCGGACGCATACATCGAGTACTCGCAGGCAGCATCCACCACGACCACATCGCCATCCCGAATCGTCCCCGAGTTTTCGGAGTAGTGAAGCGTAGTTGAGTTAAGTCCAGTACCGACAATCGGTGCGTAGGAAGGCCGTTCGCAACCCTCCTTGTACCATGCGGCAGTCATGATGCCGGCGACGGTTCGCTCAGTTTCGCCCGGTTTGACCGCCTTCATCATCGCGCGTTGACCGGCAATGGAAGCGGTCGAGGCTTTCTTCAGGAGTTCAATCTCGCCTGCGTCTTTCACTTCGCGCAGGGGCATCGTCAGCGTTGTGACATCTTTCGCGGATGTTGCCGTCGTGCCGAGTGTGGCGGCGGTGAAGTCCAGAACCGAATCGGCAGCCTTAGCGCGTGGTTGCGTCCAGATATTCATTGCCAGGCGACGGTCGTCGCCGATCAGCTTGTTGAGATCGACCGCCAGATTCGTCATCTGCTCAACGTTATCGACGCCAGTGGCATGCGCAACGCCGGGGGTCGTGGCGTCCATCTTCGCTCCGGTGTACTGCTCCGTCCGAAGATTTCGCGTGGGGAGAAAGAGAACCTCCTTGTACTCACGTCTGTGTGCCGGTTGCGCGGCATGTTCCGTCTCGGAGGTCGGGCCCACAATCAAGAGTGCAGCCCCGGGCTCATTCCAGCCCGTCAGGTAGTAGAAGTCGGAGTCTTGTCGATAGGGATCGAAGTCCAGTACAGGCTCTTCAGCGGCAAACAATATTGCGACTCCGCCGTGCAAGGCATTGCCGAGCGCAACACGCCGCGCGTGGTACTCAGCCGCGGATTGTTTTTCAAGAGCTGATGCACTGGAGAACGCGGCAAGCATAGAGAGAGCCGCCGCCAGAACCCGGGTGATTCTCATTCGAATATTGTTGCGCGTTGGGGCAGCACGCGCCAATCACTCGCTATGAAATGTGACTGAGGCTTCTAGTATGTGGCAACGATTGCGCCGGCGGGGTATTCCTCTTCAGCCTGCTTGGTAAGACGGGCTTCTTCTTCATCCAGCATCTGGAGAAAGGCGCGTGCCGGGATGGGACGACCGAAGAGCCAACCCTGAGCATGAATATCCTGCTCACTTGCAGCGAAGTAGTCGGCCTGGACTTTTGTCTCGATGCCTTCAACTACTACCCGCAAGCCAAGTGTCTCAGCCATGGTGAGAATCTGCGGCAATATCGACACCGTTACTGCATCCGTCCCGATGGCCTTCGTGAAGGCCTTATCGATCTTGATGGCATCCACAGACAGATCATGCAGATACGCGAGGCTGGAGTAGCCTGTGCCGAAATCATCGATCGCAACATAGTGGCCCCGCTCGCGGAGACGAACAATCGTATTGCGAGCGATCTGCTGGCGCGCCGTGTAGCTCTCCGTGATCTCGACTCCAAGGCTGCGAGGAGAAACCTCTGCGTCGCCAAGCTGCTTGTCGAGCATCGGAATGAAGTTGCTGTCGGCAAGGTCCGATGCGGCAATGTTGATATTGATCCGGAAGAAGGAACGCGCGCGGAGTGTCGAACCAAAATCGCGAAGCGCATGGCGAAGGACGAGTTTTGTAATCTCTCCCACGAATCCCTTCTCTTCCGCAATTTTCACAAAGACATCGGGGCTGACCGCATTCTTGTACTCATCCGTCCAGCGGACCAGTGCCTCAGCTTCGACGATCTTGCCGGTAGAAAGCTCTACGATCGGTTGATAAACAACCGTCAGAGCGTCGGCGCGAATGGCTCGAATGAGCTGTTGCTCCACGCTTTTGTTACGGCTGTACAGCATCGGGAAGAACACTCCCGACAGCGCTCCGAAGAACGCTCCAACGGCTATGAATACGATCGAATACCCTCGACTGATTCCAAGCGCATCCGCCGTCGAAATGTAAGCAGTCAGGCAGCCGTCATGATCTTTCGAGCAGCGCGTTGCAAAGAGCGTCTCGCCAACCTTCGCTGTTCCCTCTTGGGTCAGGATAGCCTGCGAGACATTCGGAGTATCTCCGATAAGCTGCCCTGCCTGATGCGACTGAACATCGATCGCCGTCGCCGCGAAGTGCATATGACGTGCGGCCAGAGAAACAAAGTTATAGGGGTTGTAGACGACGAATGCCTCGCCAATCTGCACCGCCACCACGTTCTGATCATCGACACGAAATGGAGGAAGGTTCTTGTAAATCTTGGTGCCGTTCTGCCTCGCCATCACCGGGGAGTACTGCGTGGCTGCCAGCGGCGTACGGCCCGACGTAGTGGAGCACTCGATGCGGCCGTTGCGCATGCGACCCGCGGCCTTCAGATACTGCGACTGAAAGATGAGCTGCCTGAAATACTCTATTTCAGCGTCAGAGCAGAGCCTGTAAGACGAACTGTTCATCGTCTCCAGCATTGCCCGTGATTCCGACGTGGAGGCAATGGTCGCAAGCAGAACCTTGTCTGCGTATTGATCGAGCCGCGACTCGGCCTGTCGGAGCGCGTAGGCATGTCCGACGACATAGCCGCCCAGCGCACCGGCCGTGGCAAGAACGATCGTCGAGATAATGGCGACAATAATGCGCTGAAGAAGAGTCCGCATGCCTGCAATCACCCATTATTCGGGTAACCGGGAGTGATTACTGCACCCCATTAGTGGTAACCGGGTGGCCCTCGGGTGCCAGAACCGCAAGTTGTTCATTCAAAAGACTAAATCTGAGTTACCCTTGGTCAATTCTCCTGGGCTCTAAACGATGCGCAAATGCCTTACAACTTAAGCTCATCAGGGAGTTCCCTAAGGAACGGCTTCGGAGTGGCGTCCTTCGCCCGGCTTGCGCTCTGAGCGGAGTCCATGGCTGCTGAACACGACCAATTGAATTTCCGAGGGAAACGCCGTATTCTAATCAGGCGAACGAGTTTGTCCGCCTGAGTTGCCTGTGAGTGAGCCGGGGTGGCGGAGAGATGAGTGGGCTTATAGCCCACTTTTTATTTGGTGCGAATTTTGCCCGGAAGCCGCCAGAACAATAACCGGGAACTCCTTCAGAATGAGCAGCAAGGCGGCTTTGAGTGATGGCTTCGAATCTCGACGAAATCCGGAAAGCCGCTGAGCGGGTGGCTGCTTCGCACGGCCTGGAAGTCGTTGAAGTTGATCTGTCTGGGCCAGCCAAGGAGCGGGTACTGCGGGTTTACCTCGAAAAGAATGAGGACGGCCGCAAGCGGTTAAAGACGCAGATTGCAGCCGGAGGAGAAGGTCTCCCCGAGCGGCTGGTGGAAGGCAGGTTGACGGTTGAGCAGCTCTCTGGAGTAACTCACGAGGACTGCGAAGCTTTCAGCCGCGATTTTGGAGTGCTGTTAGACGTCGAAGATTTGGTTCCGGGCGGTGAATATACGCTCGAGGCGAGCTCGCCGGGGCTGGATCGGAAGTTAACGAAAGCAGAGGAGTTTCAGCGTTTTGCGGGGTGCCTTGTGAAGGTGCAGACGTTCGAGCCAATACGCAACAACCGACACTGGAGAGGCCGGCTGGAAGCGGGCTCGGGCAAAATCATCACCCTCGATCTTGCGGCGATGCATCAGAACAGCAAGAGCCGCAAAGCAGGCGTGGACAAGGTGGAGATCCCTCTCGAGAACGTCGAGAAGGCGGAGCTGATCCCGGAGATCTAAGCGGTTGCGAGCCCAGAGATTTGCGACAAGCTCGCAGCGAACTCCTGAACAACAATCTATGAACGCGACCGGCCGCGAGGCTGGCGCCGGAAACCGAGAGAGTAAGAGTATGGCCAGCGCTTTGTATCAAAGTATCGAACTCCTGAGTCGCGAGAAGGGCATCGAGCCCGAGATCGTGGTCGGCGCCGTGGAAGAGGCAATTGCCCTCGCCACCCGCAAGTACTACAAGACCCAGGAAAACATGCGCGGAGAATTGAATAAGGACACCGGCGAGATCACCGCCTACGTCTACAAGACCGTTGTCACCGACGACGACGAGCTTGAGGATCCCGTCAATCAGATCACGCTGGAAGAGGCGAATGAGCTTGCCCCTGGCGTTGAGATTGGCAGCGAGATCCGCATGTACAAAGACACTACGCCGCTGGGCCGCATCGCGGCACAGCTGGCCAAACAGGTGATCTTTCAGAAGGTCCGCGAAGCGGAACGGGACACGGTATTCCAGGAGTATGCGCACCGCGAGAAGGAAGTCCTGAACGCCACCGTGAAGCGGGTCGAGGGGCAGGATGTGATCTTCGACCTCGGCAAAGCCGAAGCCCGTTGCCCGAAGCGCGAGCAGTCGCGCCTGGAGCAATTCACTGTTGGCGAGCGCGTTCGAGTGGTTCTTTTGAAGGTCGACCGTGCGGCGAAAGGTCCCCAGGTCATCGTTTCGCGGGCAGCGCCGGAGCTGGTACAGAACCTGTTCCAGTCGGAAGTTCCCGAGATCTACGACAACACGGTTGTCATCCGCGCCATAGCGCGCGAAGCCGGAGAGCGCACCAAAATTGCCGTACAAAGCCGCGACAAGGACGTCGATCCCGTAGGCGCTTGCGTCGGAATGAAAGGCATGCGCGTGCAGTCCATCATCCGCGAACTCCGCGGCGAAAAGATCGACATCATCGAGTTCTCTGAGGAGATCACGACCTTCGCAGAGAAAGCCCTGCAGCCTGCCAAGGTCAGCCGCGTTTCCATCACCGACCTGACAGACAAGCAGCTCGAAGTCATCGTCGACGACACCCAGCTGTCACTGGCCATCGGCAAGAAGGGCCAGAACGTCAGGCTCGCTGCCAAGCTATTGGGCTGGAAGATCGACATCAAGAGCGAAGAGGAGAAACGCCAGGAAGTGGAGCAGCAGATGCAGGCTCTGACGGGCGGCCCCTCCACCCCGATCGAACAGGTCACGGAACTCGGTGCGGGCATCATTGAGAAGCTGGTTGCCGCCGGCATCACCACGGTTGAGGCCCTGGCGGACATGACGCCGGAGCAACTCGAGGAGATTCCGGGTATCGGCGAAAAGACGCTAGAGCGCATCAGCGTTGCGGTTCGCCACTACTTCGGACACTTCGAGGAAGGCGAGGAAGCGCCAGCCGGCGAAGGAGCGATTGGAGTTGCGGGTGCTCCCGAAGCCGAAGGCAGCGACGAGCCGGCCGCACTTACCGCAGCCGCGGATACCGAGAACGTCTCCGACGGAGAGTCGGAAATCGAGACCCCTGAGGCTGCGGCTGGTACGGCGGAAGCCGAGATTGAGAATTCGCAAGAAGTGCTGGAAGAGGCGGAAAACGGCGGAGAAACCGCGGAAGAGCTTGCCGTCGCCAATGTTCCTGCAGCGGAAGAAGAGAATACGAGAGATGACGAAGAGGGCGGCGCTTAAATGCGTCGCACTCTTCAACGCCATTCAAGAGATAATGGTGGTAACGCAAACCTCCAATGCCATGGGGTAGCTATGAGCGACTAAGGGCTTTGGGCAGCACAATCTGAAAAGAGGCGGATGAGCAAGGTTCGAATTAACGATCTCGCGCGCGAGTTGGAAGTCAAGAGCCGGCAGATTCTTGACGTGCTCGCGGAACTCGGTCTGGGTGAAGGCAAGACGCACTCGAGTTCGATCGACGAGCATGAAGCTGACAAGGTTCGCGGGCAATTCCAGCATGGATCGCGCCCCGCAGGTCAGGGTGCTTCATCTTCGCGCGCAGCCCAGGCAATCACTCCGAAAATCGATCTTTCCCACGTCTCCAAGCCTGGCGACGTGATGAAGGCAATTCTGGCCAAAAAGCAGGAACAAGAGGCAGAGGCCCGCAAGAGCCTGGTTCCGCCAAGCAAGGCGGCAGCTCCACCTGTGGTTGCGAAAGCTACTGCAAAGCCGGCAGCGCCACCGCCGACAGCAGCCGCAGCACCGCCGACTGCTCCCGCACGCCCAGAGCCGCGCAAAATTGTGCCTCAGCCCCGGCCGGCTCCCGCCATCGTTCCTCCAGCAACTCCGGCCATCGCGTCCAAGCCACCTGCTGGAACCGTTGTAGCGAAGGCTCCTGCTGGCGCCGTCGCTCCACGTCCTGCCGTGACGGTTGTTCCTCCGCAGAACGTTGTGGTGAAGCCGCCGGTGGCGGTGCCTCCTGCACCGGCAACGCAGCCCAAACCGGCAGCGACCGAGCAGGCTCCGGCTGCAGCAAAGCCCGTTGTGGTGGTAGCTCCAAAGCCTCCCGTCGCTGCTCCTGCTGCTCCGGCGCAACCGGAGATCGCCGCTTCAACTGCTCCGGTTGCGACTCCTCAGGCGCCCGCGGAAACAGTTGCCCCAGTAAAGGAAGCGCCCGCGGAACCAGTCGCCCCCGCGGCATCTGCTCCGAGCACGCCCGAGGTCAAGGCTTCAGAGCCGCCTCCTGCATCTCCCGCACCGCGTCGCGTAGTCATGCCGCAGACCGGCCCGCGCCCCGTGTACAAAGCGCCACCAGTCGTTGCTGCAACCACGACCGCCCCGCCCACTCCTCAGGGAGGGGGGCTGCAGCGCGGAAGACCGATCTTTGATCGCAGGCCGGCTGGCGCTCCAGGCGGATTCCAGCCACGCACTCCGGGCGCTCCAGGACAATTCCCCGGCGGACCGCGTCCGAAGCATCCGACACGCACCGGATTTGCAGGTCCTGGCGGACCAGGCGGAGCTCCCGGCGGCCGTCCTGGCTTTGGCGCTCGCCCCGGTTTTGGCGGACCGCGCCCCGGTGGGGGGTTTGGCCCGCGTCCGGGAGGTCCCGGCGGAGCTCCTCCTGCAGGAGAAGCTCCTCGGCCGCAACGCGCCTCGAACAATCGAGGCCGCCGCAGTGGCCAGCAGTATCCGAAGACCAAGGAAGGCCCGATGAAGGGCTTTGTGCCACCTCCACGTTTTGGTGGCGCAGCCAACTTCAGCGACGAGCCTCTCCCGATCACACGCGAAATCACCGTGACGGAAGGCATCAGCGTAAAGGACCTGGCCGAGAAGCTCGAAATTCGCGCCAAGGACCTGATCGCGATCCTGCTGATGCGTGGTGTGTTCGTGACCGTGAACCAGTCGCTCGACGCCGAAATGGTCAAGGATGTCGCCGCAAAGTTCGGCGCTGCTGCAACCGTCATCAGCTACGAAGAAGAGCTCGAGAACCAGGCCATCGAAGAAGTTCTCGACACGGAAAAAGTCGACTTTGTCGAAGTCTCCCGCGCTCCTGTGGTCACCGTCATGGGCCACGTCGATCACGGTAAGACCTCGCTGCTCGACGCAATCCGTGAGACCGATGTTGCGGCCGGCGAAGCTGGCGGAATCACGCAGCACATTGGTGCCTACAAGGTGCGGTTTACCAAGGAAGGCTCTCCGGCTTCGGGCCGCGAGATCGTCTTCCTCGATACTCCGGGCCATGAGGCGTTCACCCGCATGCGTGCACGCGGCGCGAAGGTGACCGATATCGTCGTCATCGTAGTCGCAGCGGATGACGGAGTGATGCCGCAGACGATTGAAGCCATTGACCATGCGAAAGCTGCCGATGTTCCGATCATCGTTGCGGTGAACAAGATCGACAAGCCGGAAGCGAATCCCGATCGCGTAATGAAGCAGCTCGCCGATCGCGGACTTACTCCTGACGACTGGGGCGGCGATACTCCTTACGTCAAGGTCTCCGCAAAGAAGCGCGAGAACCTCGATCGCCTGCTCGAAATGATCTGCCTCGTCTCCGACATCAAGGCACCCAAGGCGACGCCGGGCCGCAAGGCCGTAGGCTCCGTACTCGAAGCCAAGCTCGATCGCGGCCGTGGCGCTGTAGCTACCGTACTGGTGCAGGATGGAACCCTGCACTTGAACGACAGCTACATCGTCGGAAACACCTACGGCAAGGTTCGTGCGATGTTCGACGATCGCGGGCGCGCGCTCGAGGAAGCAGGACCGTCAACCCCGATCGAAGTGCTCGGTCTCGAAGCCATGCCGGAATCAGGCGATACTTTCCTCGCCGTTGCGGACCGCGACAAGGCCAAGGGCATTGCGCAGTACCGCAAGATGAAGGAACGCGAGGCCACACTGGCTAAGAGTTCGCGCGTCTCGCTCGAAGGACTGGCAGAGCAGATTCGCCAGGCCGGTGTGAAGGACCTGCCGCTCATCATCAAGGGCGACGTGACCGGCTCGGTGGAAGTACTTGCCGACTCGCTGGTGCGCATGTCGACCGAGAAGGTACGCGTCAAGGTGATCCACTCCGGTGTAGGTTCGATCACCGAGAGCGACGTGCTGCTCGCTACGGCTTCCAACGCCATCATCATCGGCTTCAACGTGCGCCCAGAGCGCAAGGCCGCTGAACTGGCGCAGCAGGAAGACGTGGAGATCAGGCTGCATTCGATCATCTACGAACTGCAGGACGAGATGCGGCTGGCAATGCTCGGCCTTCTCGAGCCTACCTTCAAGGAAAACTACATGGGCCGCGCCCAGGTGCTGAACATCTTCAAGATTCCGAAGGTGGGCACCATCGCCGGTTGCCGTGTGCAGGACGGCTCCATCCGCCGCGACTCCGAGATCAAGGTAATGCGCGACGGCGAGCAGGTATTCAAGGGCAAGATTGGATCGCTCAAGCGGTTCAAGGATGATGCCCGCGAAGTGACCAACGGCATGGAGTGCGGTATCGGCATCGCAGGCTTCGGCGACCTGAAGGAAGGCGACTTGCTCGAAGCCTTCTCAACGGAGAAAATGGCCGCCGACCTCGGGCAACTGACTTCAGCCAAGGCATAGCCTCACACGCAACACCAATCCGGCCCGCTTCTCGCAAGAGTGGCGGGCCAATCTTTTTGCGCATGAAAACCGAACACTCCGCATCTGGCCTCCGTCTTTGGGTATGAACAACGCGAACCTGGACTCTGGAATTAGGATTTCGGGGTTGCCGGTGAGGAGTTCGCAGACCTTGGCCACAGATGCAGACGCGGAGTTCTCGGCGCTCGTGCAGCGCCAGTCGCGATTTGTTTTCAGAGTGGCATACGCCGTTCTGCTGAACTCCTACGATGCAGAGGACGCAGTGCAGGAGACATTCTTGAAGCTGTATCGCAATTCCGGATGGAAAGACGCGGAGAACGAATGCGCATACCTGGCGCGCGTCGCGTGGCGCGTTGCGATCGATCACAAGCGGCGATCGGCTTCGTCCGCACAAGTTGGATCAGCAGATCCCTCCACGCTGGACGCAATGGCCTCCTCTCATCCTGGCCCAGACCAGAGTCTGTCCGAAGCGAATCAGCGCGCTATGATCCATGTCCTGATCGATTCGCTTGCCGAGGAGTTGCGAGTTCCGCTCGTATTCTCTGTATTCGACGAGTTGAATTCTCGCGAGATCGGCGAGATTCTTGGCGTACCGGAAGGCACGGTTCGTACGCGGCTGCAGCGGGCTCGGCAGATTCTTCGACAAAAGCTGACTTCGGCGAAGGAGACGCACTATGCCTGATCGCGACGAACTGGATCGCCTGATTGATTCGGAACTCGCCCGCTATGGCGAGCCTCGCGCCGGGTTGGAGCAGCGAATCCTCGCTCGAGTCGCGGCTCAAACACCGCGTGCATCTTGGCTCTTTCACGGATGGCAGCGATGGGCGATACCGGGGATGATCGCCGTCGCAATCTTGCTCGTTGCAGGGGTTCAACGGTTCACGCATCACGACGCACGAGTCAGCATAGGCAACGTGATAAATCCGGTCCAATCGCCAGTTGCAAGTGCAAAAGGCGCGGGCCTGGAGACTCCAATCCAGGTACCCCCATCGCATGGGACCACCAGAGTTCGCCACATCGTCGCGCACAGATCGAAATCCATCGACGTCGCTGTGCGCGTGGCGCAACCCAAGCTCGACGTCTTCCCTACTCCGCAAGCGCTTTCGGAAAAAGAGCAATCATTGATCGACTTGGCAAAGTACTTACCGGATGCTGAGCGCCAAAAGCTGCTCACAGATCGGCAGGCCAGCCGAGCGCCCCTTGAGATTGCGTCAATCAAGATTTCGCCAATCACAATGCCCGAGTTGGGCAAGAACTAGGAGACACAATGCGTAAGCTCATGATTCTTCCATGCCTGACTCTTTTGATGTTGGTCAGTACGAGTGCGCTGCTGGCGCAGGAGTCAACTAACCACTCGAACACAGCCAAGCCAAATGAAAATTCGACGCACTACTTCCACTTGGAGTTTGTAGTTCAGGAGTTGGGAGCGGATGCCAAGCCGATCAACAGCCGTTCGTATTCCATGACTGCAAGTTCGGCTCGCGGAGTCTCGATGAGGACAGGGTCCAAATTCCCGGTTCTCACGGAAGCAGGAAAATCCAATGCGTATCAGTACGTCGATCTCGGAATCAATTTTGATGTCAGCGATGTTCAAGAGATTGCGAGCAAGCTTGCCGTGTATGTTACCGCAGACGTGAGTAGTCTTGCAGGCGAGAACAAATCGATCCCTTCAAATCCTCCTGTGATCCGAAACAACCGCTGGCAAGCCCCCATCCTGCTTCCCTTGAACAAATCCACAGTCATCTTCACTTCAGACGCCCTCGACACAAAAGGCAGCATGCAGGTGCTCGTGACGGCTACACCCCTCCAATAACTGTTCCAACGCAAAACATTTGGTCAAGCTCGCGCGAGGCCTGAAAGTAGTTAGCCCGGCAGCTCCGGCTCTAGCTTTTGCACCGCCGGAGTATTCGATCCAAGCCAGTCAGGATGCCGCGCCGTCGTATCGAAGTGCGATGTCGTCTTGAACAACTCATACTTGCCATTCATCGCAACTTGCTCAGTTTTGCCGATCAGCGACGCTACGCCAGCCTCGTCCATCGGCTTGAATGATTTGACTGCCGCGAATGCCTGATCGAGCAGCATCTTCGAATCGATGCCTGTGATCAACACTGAAATTGGAAGATTCAGCGAGTAGTGCAGACAATCCATCGGCTGCACTGCACCGCTCTTCAAGATGATTCCATCCCCAAAGCTTTTCATCCCCAGCACGCCGATCTTCTGCGCCACTGCCTCGGGCATCACCATCTGCGAGAAGCTGCGAAAGTGCGCATCCATGATGTTGACCGGCATCTGCACGGTATCGAAGTGGAAGCCGTGTTTCTGTGCCACCTCGAGCATGTAGAGATGAATGCGCGGATCCTTGTGCCCGGTGAATCCGATGAAGCGGACTTTCCCTGCCTGCTTTGCTTCGACAACCGCCTCCATCGCCCCACCCTCGGCGAAGATGCGATCGGGATCGTCGAAGCGAATCACCTCGTGGTGCTGCAGCAAATCAATATGGTCCACTTTGAGACGTCGCAGTGAATCGTTGATCTGATTCGTCGCAACTTCTTTCGTCCTCCCGTCGAGTTTCGTCATCACGAAAGCTTTCTGCCGATATCCACCCTGCGACAGCGCCTTACCCACCCGCTCTTCGCTCCGGCCCTCGTTGTAGTCCCATGAGTTGTCGAGAAAGTTGATGCCCCGATCCAGACCTTCATGAATCAGGCGAATCGCTTCATCCTCTTCAACCTTGGGCTTGCCGAGGTGTGATCCTCCGAGTCCGATCAGGGACACATGTTCGCCCGTCGCACCTAGCTCTCGATAAAGCATTTCGCCTTTCATCGTGCCGGGAGTGCTGACACGAGGTATACGCGCGGCTGACTGATTCGAATTCAACGCCGGATTTATCTGACTCGACCCGCCCTGAGCAGACTGTTCAGCCTGCAATCGTTTTGATTGCATCAAGGCTGCGGCAGCAGTAGCGCCACTGATAAACTCACGTCTCTCCACGACAAAGGCCCTCCGATTGCACAGGGCATCAGATGCCACATAAATCGAGCAGTTGCTTTGAATGAGATGAATTAGGAGGCATTTTCGAAAGCAAACCCTACGCGTTTTCTCGCGCAACCTGAACTCATCTTCACGCGTCCTACTTCAGAACGTACGGGACTAATCAAGCAGGAGGAGAAGCATGTCTTCAGAGCTGCGAGGAAAGAAAATCGCTATTTTAGCTACAGATGGATTCGAGCAGGTTGAGCTCACGGAACCACGCAAGGCTTTGAGCAATGTGGGCGCCACAACCGTGGTGATCGCGCCGAAAAATGGCGAGATCAAGGGTTGGAACAAAAAGGATTGGGGACAGTCAGTCAAGGTAGACCAGCAACTCGCTGATGCAAAACCGGATGACTATGACGCACTGCTGTTACCGGGCGGTGTGATGAATCCCGATCATCTTCGCATGGATCCGTTAGCCGTGAATTTCGTTCGGCAGTTTGTCTCAACAGGTAAACCTGTCGCGGCAATCTGTCATGGCCCCTGGACGCTGTTGGAAGCGGATGCTCTCAAGGGCAAGACCGTCACGTCATGGCCTTCGCTCAAGACCGACATCAAGAATGCGGGTGGAAACTGGGTCGATCAGGCTGTAGTCACCGATGGACAGTTCATCTTCAGCAGGAAACCCGACGACATTCCTGCATTTAGCAAAGCTTTGATCGAAGCGCTTGTCCACGCACCGGAACATGCGCACGCTTAGACGGACAACAGGCACGATTCGTGAGCACCCTTCCGCGCAATCAGCGTAAGGGTGCTCAGATCCCCCGGGCTCAGATTGACCTCACCATCCTCTGCATAACTCACCACCTCTTCACAATCTGAATAGTGGCCCAACGCTTTGTCTGCAATGTATATTGCGGCAATGCGTTATCTATACGTTCTGCATAGCCGCCTGCGCGGAGGCCGCCTGCAGTTCATTTCTCTCATCGGATGGGTTTTCCTCCCCTTATTGGCTTTTGCTCAGCAGATGCCCCCCGGCCACGATATGGGCGAGACTCTGCCGATCGTGCCTCCGGAGCAGCTTCCAGCGCCTGTCCACATGACCGGCATCGGTAACGCGCACATCGCGATCACGGCGACTCCCGAAGCGCAGGGATGGTTCGACCAGGGTCTGAACCTGCTGCATGACTTCTGGGACTACGAATCGATGAAGGCATTTGAGCAGGGAGTGCGCGTGGATCCCAATTGCGCGATGTGCTGGTGGGGATTGGCGCAGGCCGAGCAGTCGCGCGGCAAAGAGTTGAAGAGCTATTCGAAGCAGGCACTCGAAAAGGCTTCACAGCTCAGAGACAAGGTCACCGAACCGGAGCGGCTCTACATCGAAGCGGCACAGCTCGAATCTGAGAGCGAAGGCAAGCGCGGCGTCAAAAAGCAGGAGATCGAAATTCTGCGCAGACTAGTAAGCGAACAGCCAAAGGATACCCAGGCTCGACTGTCGCTCGCGCTTGCATTGGAAGCGGGGTACGACAAAAAAGGCGAACCGCGCAAAGGCGAGCAGGAAGCCATTCAGATGCTCGAAGGCATTTTGCGCGATGCGCCGAACGACTCTGCCACGAATCACTATTGGATTCACGCGATCGAGCCGGGCAATCATCCTGAGCGCGCCATCCAGAGCGCCGCATTGCTCGCCAGTCTCGCGCCAACATCGGGCCACATGGTCCACATGCCGGGTCACATCTACTATCGGGTCGGCAACTACGCGGAAGCAGAACACTGGTTCGCGGCCTCCACAACAGCCGATGAGCACTATATGCAGGAGCAGCACGTCGGACCCGATGATGACTGGAATTACGCGCACAACATGATGTACGCGATCGCAAACCTGATGGAGCAGGGCCGGCTCAACGACGCAAATGCGCTCTCAGATCACCTGGCCGCGGCACGCGGGCGGCTTTCAGCATCGCTTTACATCTGGTCGGCACGCGACCAGATGTCGCGAATCAGCAGGCGGCTGCCGGTTGCCCTGCGCGTTGCAGACTGGGATGCGGTGCTTGCCATGTTGAACGAAGCCAATCTGCCCAAGGGTGACAAAGCTGCGAATCTCCGATTTCTTGCAGCTGAACTCACCGACTATGCGAAGGGGATGAAAGCGCTCGACGCGGGCGATGCCGTTGCGGCGCAGGAGCACTCCGTCAGCATGGATGCAGGTTTGAAGCAGATGAAAGAGATGCGGGCCGCTCTGAAGAAAGCTGAGGGCATCAAGGAGAAGAAAGAAAGTTCAAAGCCATCGACGCTGCCTGTTCTGCCCGACGCGTTGCCCGAGCCGATCCTGAAGTGTCTGAACATTCAGTCAATCGAATTGAGAGCCGGAGTACTTGCGGCGCACCACAAACTGCGAGCCGCCAGAAAGACGTTCGAACAAGCTGCTAAGGAAGAGAAGAAGCTCGGCTATCACGAGCCGCCCTTCTATATCCGCCCCGTCGCGGAGACCGAAGCAGCAGCGCTTCTCAAGGCGAAGGATTACAAAGGAGCGGAAGAGGCGTACCACGCTGCTCTCGCGGAGCGGCCCAACTCCGGTTTCGGGCTCTACGGTCTTGCGATGGTGAAGGAGTCGGCGGGAGACGCGTCTGGAGCGCGTGAGGCATACGCTGCGTTCCTCAAAGCATGGCCCAGGGCAGATGCGAATCTGCCCGAGGTGGCTCACGCTCAGAAGGTAGTCAGCACCACCTCCGACAGAGCAGCAAAATAACGGGAGCCAAAACCAAAAGCGGCAAACCCGATGGGGATTGCCGCTTTTTTGTTTCTGATGCAGTCACTTAGTTCCGGCTGCGGAGCTTCGAGAGCAAACTCAGTATCTCAATGTAGAGCCAGACCAGCGTGACCATGATTCCGAATGCGCCGTACCACTCCATGTACTTCGGCGCGCCATTGTTCACGCCCTGCTCGATGTAATCGAAATTGAGCACGAGGTTCAGTGCCGCGATCGCGCAGACAAAGAGGCTGAATCCAATACCGATGACGCCAGAGCCATTCACGGCGACGAAGTTGATCCCGAAGAAACCCAAAATCATCTCCATCAGGTAGAAGAGGCAGATCCCGCCTGTCGCTGCGATGATCCCGATGCGCAGCTTGTTCGACACGCGGATCATTCCCGACGCGTAAACCACCAGCAGGGTCATCAGCACCCCGAAGGTCAGTCCCACGGCCTGAATTGCTATGCCTGGATACCGCATCTCGAGGAACGCCGAGATACCACCCAGAAACAATCCTTCGAACAAGGCATAGATCGGGGCGGTAATGGGTGCCCAGTTCATCTTGAAGATCGTGATCATGGCGGTGATGAACCCGCCGAAGACACCCAGCATGAGCCAGCCGCCGACGCTGGCCGGATCGCGGCTCTCCATAAAGCTGTACCAGGTAAAGCTGGCCGTCGCCAAAGCACAGAGCAGCAGGATGCCGGTCCGGTTGACCGTACCGTTCAGGCTCATCCGATCGGTTGCATCCAGGGCGCCGCCGAACCGTGCCGCGTCCCGGAAGGTCTTATCGCCAAGGGCAGGATTCGAAGTCTTGAAGAGAGGCATTTGAGTGATCTCCGTTTTCAGGAGCCAGCCGGAAACCCTTTAAACCCAAAGGAAACCGCGCTCCTGTATCTATTTTACGGCGGCGGGTGGCAACCAGCCACTACAGCTCGGATTCCAACCGCAGCAGGATTTAGACGTCCATCTCTGGCAATTGATTGCTGTCTGTCCCCCGACGCTTCAAATTCCCGCTTTTCCGTCGTTATCGGAATGGGCTATATTGACCGTCAATCGAACGACCCCAGGAGGAACTGCCCCTATGAAGATCAACGACACGATTGGCGTACTGCTCGGGTGTCGGCCCGAGCGCAAGGTGCTCTCCATTGAACCCGAACAGTCGGTCTACGAGGCATTGCAGATGCTTGCCAGGTACGACATAGGGGTTCTGCTGGTATGCAAGAACGATCGCCTGGTCGGAATCTTCTCGGAGCGGGACTACGCGCGCAAAGGAATCCTGGGGGGGCACACTTCGCGCGAGACAACCGTCGGCCAGCTCATGACCAGCCCGGTCATCTCCGTGAACCCGAAGCACACCGTGGACGAATGCATGACACTGATGACGCAGCACGACTTCCGTCATCTGCCCGTCGTCCAGAACGACACGATCGCGGGCGTCGTCTCCATCGGCGACTTGGTGAAGTGGGTCATCTCCGGTCAGGAACAGACCATCCAGGCGCTTGAGGGCTACATCGCCGGTGCCTACCCCTGTCCGTAGACGACTGTACCAGCACCGCGTTTGTAACAAGGGCACGGCTTCAGCCGGGCCAAAATCACCGGGGAAGAGTTTTAGGGCTTTAGCCCCTGCGAAACTCAACCAGCCCTAGACCAGCGCCAAGGGGTATTTCTCCGCCCTCAAGCAATGCTGCGCGATCGCGCGGCTCAGCTTCACCGTGTCCTCCGGCACAAACCGGGCCAGCCGGCGAAGAATCGCCAGTTGCGTGCGCAGCTCGTCTCCCTCGGCAGAGGCGGCGAGAACCCGGCGCGCGGTCTGCTCGGCCAATGCCATGCTTTCGTCGGCAAGCAGCCCGGTCATCGCTGCGGCGACTTCGGCGGTATTTCTTCCGGACGCATTGAGTTTCCGAGCGCGCAGCAAAGCCGACTCCAGCGCGAATGCCTGCGTGATGATATCGGCCAGGTCGGCCATGATCTCCTGTTGATCCTGCAATCCTGCCATGTAGCGCTGGCTGGCGACACCGGCTGCGAAGAGCGCAATCTTCTTGACGCTCGCAAGGATCCCGGCTTCCCGCGACAGGGTCTCATCTGACTGTTCCGCGGAGTCGAACGACGGCGGCTGCATCACTTCGTCCATGAGAGCCTTGATCGCTTTGAGCAGCGGAAGCTCCCCGGCCATGGCCCGCTTCATCAGCCAGCCGGTGATGATCATGCGGTTGATCTCGTTTGTGCCTTCGAAGATGCGATTGATGCGCGCGTCGCGGTAATAACGCTCTGCCGGATACTCCTCGACGTAGCCATAACCGCCCATCGTCCCAACCAGCTCATCGGCTACCAGCGTCATCATCTCCGAGCCGTAGACCTTCAGGATGGAGCACTCGACCGCGTACTCTTCGATGCGCTTCTGCACCTCCCTTGGAGATCGATTCCCTTCGTCTCCCAGTTCCGCAAGACTCGCGTCGATCATGCCGACGGTTCTGTAGGTCATGCTTTCTGTGGCATACAGGCGAGTCGCCGATTCGGCAATCTTGCGCTGCACCAGCCCGAACTCCGCGATAGCCTTGCCGAAAGCCTTCCTCTCCTTTGCATAGCGGATCATGTGAGCGATCGCCAGCCGCGCGCCTCCGATGCATGCCACGCCGAGTTTCAACCTGCCCATGTTCAGGACGTTGAATGCAATGTGGTGGCCCTTCCCAACCTCGCCAAGCAGATTCGCAGCAGGCACCTTGCAATCCTGCAGCACCAGCGGGCACGTCGAAGAGCCGCGAATTCCCATCTTGTGCTCTTCCGCGCCTACCGTCAGTCCCGGTGTGTCGCGCTCCACCAGAAAGGCTGAAAACTTCTCGCCATCGATCTTGGCGAAGACGGTGTACAGGCCGGCGGTGCCGCCATTGGTGATCCACATCTTCTCGCCATTCAACGTGTAGGTGCTGCCGTCGGCCGAGAGCGTGGCTCTCGCCCGAATGTTCATGGCATCGGAGCCGGAAGTCGCTTCAGACAGCGCATAAGCGCCGATCCACTCCGCGCTGGCGAGTTTGGGCAGGTATCGCTTCTTCTGCTCCTCGGTGCCGTACCAGACCAGTGGCAGAGTGCCGATCCCGACATGAGCGCCGTAGGCCGTTGAAAAGCTCGCCAGAACCGACATGTGGTCCGTGATCAAGGTGGACGTGGTCTTGTCCATGCCAAGGCCGTCATACTCTTCTGGGATGTCCATGGAAGTGAAGCCCAGCTCCGCTGCCTTGCGCAACAGACCGGGAACAACGCCGGGCTTCTTCGCCTCGATCTCCGCCGTCTTGGGGAGCACCTCTTCCCGCGCAAACTGGGCCACCGTTGCGGCCATCTGCAGCTGTTCTTCGGTCAGGTCTTCGGGGGTAAACACTTCCGCCGGGGTGCGCAATTCAATCAGGAATGAACCGCCTTTGGCGGCGAGGACGAAATTGGATGAGGTCGGCATGGCTTACTCCAACTACATGAAAACGTTACGCTAATTCGACGAATCACAGCAACCACTAGAGAGACCGAAACGCATGAACCGATGACCTGCTCGAGAGTGCGATGCGTCGCCACTCTGGCATCGCCAGCGCGCAGCCTCAACACCCTCTATCGCTTACAATTTCCTTAAGCCCGGTATCGAATCCCAGGACGACAGATGGCGTCCGAAAGCATTCCCGGTCGGTGGAGGCTCGGTCTGTTCAACCTTTTTCCAAGTGTCCCCAGCCTGCTGACCGGCTTGCCCACCCAATTTGCGTTGCTGGCGGGCGATCAGAACGGCTTCAAGCACTATCTGAAGGCTCAGTTTGCCGATCAGACCTTCCGGGGTCTCTATCACTGGAACTGGTTCGATCTGGCGCTGCTGATTCCCTACTTCTCGGTCATGTTTGTGCTTGCCGTGTATGGCATTCACCGCTACACCCTCTGCTATCTCTACTTCAAGCATCGGAAAAACCACATCGCTGAGCCGCCAAAGCACTTTGCGGACTTGCCGCGCGTCACAGTTCAGCTGCCGATCTTCAATGAGCAGTTTGTGATCGATCGACTGATCGAAGCCGTCTGCAGCCTCGACTACCCGAAGGACAAGCTGGACATCCAGGTGCTCGACGACTCTACCGACGAGACCCAGGAGGTGGCCGCCGGTATCGTCGACCGCTACGCCGCGCTCGGAAATCCGATCGTCTATCTCCATCGCACCAACCGCCACGGATTCAAAGCAGGTGCCCTGGATGAAGGCATGAAGGTAGCCAAAGGCGAGTTCATCGCCATCTTCGACGCCGACTTCGTTCCTCCGCCAGACTGGCTCATGCGCGTCATCCATCACTTCGCCGAGCCCGACGTGGGCATGGTGCAGACCCGCTGGACGCACCTCAACCGCGACTACAGCCTGCTCACGCGCATCGAAGCGATTCTTCTCGATGGGCACTTCATTCTCGAGCACGGCGCGCGCTGCCGCAGCGGCGACTTCTTCAACTTCAACGGCACCGCCGGCATGTGGCGGCGTCAGGCCATCTCTGACGGCGGCGGCTGGCAACACGACACGCTGACCGAAGATACCGACCTGAGCTATCGCTCGCAGATGGCCGGATGGCGCTTCAAGTACCAGCCGGAAATTGAGTGCCCATCCGAATTGCCCATCGAGATGACAGCGTTCAAGACGCAGCAGGCACGCTGGGCCAAAGGGCTCATCCAGACTTCGATCAAGCTGCTGCCTCGCATCTGGCGCTCCGATGTGCCTCGCAAGATCAAGATCGAGTCGGTCTACCATCTCACCGCGAACTTGAGCTATCCGCTCATGATCGTGATGACGGCGCTGCTTATCCCCGCAATGATCGTGCGCTTCTACCAGGGCTGGTTCCAGATGCTCCTGATCGACTTCCCCCTCTTCGCGGCATCGTCGGCTTCGATTGCTGTGTTCTATCTCGCCAGCCAGCGCGAGCTATACCCGAAGTCGTGGATGAAGACCTTTCTCTATTTGCCGTTCCTGATGGCGCTCGGCATCGGCCTGACCGTGACGAATTCGAAGGCTGTCATGGAGGCGCTGCTTGGCATCAAGAGCGCGTTCGTCAGGACACCGAAGTATCGCGTTGCTGCAAAGGGAGAAAAATCGCAGGCTGCAAAGTACCGTAAGCGTCTGAAACTCGCGCCATGGATTGAACTGATCATCGGCTGCTACTTCGCGCTGGCGATTGCCTATACATTTACAAATCACAACTACTTCACTGCCCCGTTCCTCATTCTTTTCGTGATCGGCTACTGGTACACGGGCCTGATGAGCCTGCTGCAGGGCCGCTTCGAGCAATGGCGCAGCGGCAAGGCCGCCAACACCGACGAGTCGAGCCCCAAGCCGTTTCCGGTGGGCGTGTAGCACGGGACGAGGCCAGATGGCCCGTTCGATACAATATCCCTAAGCGCCTGCCGGCCTGGATCCCGAATCCAAGGCTCGCCAGGCGCATCAGAGCATTATGCTAGCCAAAAACCTGCCGGAAGCCCTTACCTTTGATGACGTCCTCCTTGTGCCTGCATACAGCGAAGTCGTTCCCGCGCAGGTAAGCACGCAGACTCAGCTGACCCGTAACATCACTCTGAACACACCTCTGCTCTCGTCCGCAATGGACACCGTTACCGAATCGCGCATGGCCATCGCCATGGCGCAGCAGGGCGGCATCGGCATCGTGCATCGCAATCTCACCATTGCGCAGCAGGCCGGAGAGATCGACAAGGTGAAGCGCTCCGAGAGCGGCATGATCGTAGATCCAGTAACGATCGGACCCGACCAGCTGATCGCCGATGCCCTCGATGTGATGCGTCGCTACAAGATTTCGGGCGTGCCGGTCACGAGGGATACAAAGCTCGTCGGCATTCTTACCAATCGGGATCTGCGTTTCGAGACCCGCACCGATGTTCCCGTCGGCGACGTGATGACGAAAGAGAATCTCATCACCGTTCCCGTGGGCACAACGCTCGAAGAGGCTGAGCAGATCCTGCACCAGCATCGCGTTGAGAAGCTCCTGGTCGTCAACGATCAGTACGAGTTGAAGGGCCTCATCACCGTTAAGGACATCCAGAAGAAGCTGAAATACCCAAACGCCAGCAAAGACGAAAAAGGCCGTCTTCGCGTGGGCGGAGCCATCGGCGCAACCGGCGACTTTATGGAGCGCGCTGCCGAACTCGTAAAAGCACGCGTCGACGTGCTGGCAATCGATTCGGCGCACGGCCATTCCTCGCGCGTGCTCGACGCTGTTCGCGACGTGAAGAAGCGGTTTCCCGAAGTAGGCCTGCTTGCCGGCAACGTCGCAACCTACGATGGCGCAATGGCGCTCATCGATGCCGGAGCAGATGCGGTGAAGGTCGGCATCGGGCCGGGATCGATCTGCACCACGCGCATGGTCACCGGCGCAGGAATGCCACAGATCACCGCGATCGCAGAAGCCTCTCGCGCAGCACGCGAGCGCGGCATCCCAGTCATCGCTGATGGAGGCATCAAGTACTCCGGCGAAGTGACGAAGGCGATCGCCGCGGGCGCAAGCTCCATCATGATAGGCTCGCTATTTGCCGGCGTTGATGAGAGCCCAGGCGAAACAATCCTGTACCAGGGCCGCAGTTTCAAAACCTATCGCGGCATGGGATCGCTTAGTGCGATGAGCCAGGGCTCCGGCGAGCGCTACTTCCAGAGCTCCGAAGACCTCGGCGTGGATTTGGGCACCGAAGGCGTAGTGCAGCGCGAGCGCTCGAATCAGAACCGTCTCGCCAAGTTCGTACCGGAAGGCATCGAAGGCCGAGTGCCCTATCGCGGGCCTCTTGAGGCAATGGTTTATCAGCTTGTCGGCGGATTGCGATCGGGCATGGGCTACCTTGGCTGTTCGACAATTGCCGAGCTCCAGGAGAAGGCGCAGTTCGTGCGCATCTCTGGCGCCGGTCTGCGAGAGAGCCACGTGCATGACGTCATCATCACGCGCGAGGCTCCCAATTACCACGTTGAGTAAGGCCAGCCAGAAGCCCCGGCGAAAGTCGGCCGGCTATTGGATCAGTGCGTGGTTGCCCGTCGTTCTGGCAGTGTGCTTCATTGCAGTTGAGTCCACATCTATTCTGGGTGCGGATCATACTAACGGCCCTCTGCGCTGGACTTGGGAACACCTTTTCGGCCACGTCAGCAATGCGCGCTGGGCAGTTCTGCATCATCACATCCGCAAGACCGGGCACTTCCTCGGTTACGGAACGATGGGATTGCTATGGCTTCGCGCCTGGTGGATGAGCCTGCCCAGAGCAGCATTCTTCCTGAATGCGGTCCTCGCGCTCGCCGGAACCGCTGCAGTCGCGAGCCTTGACGAGCTTCACCAGTCTCTCCTTCCCAATCGCACCGGCCTTTCTTCCGACGTACTGCTCGATTGCTCTGGCGCAGTCGTTCTCCTGTTGCTATACCTGCTGCTGCGAAATCTCGGTCCATCTAGAAAACTGGATAGAGGATGATCGGCCGTACCGCCATTCAGCTGGTTTTCTGCGTCAAAACTCCCCATGAGCCGTGCGGGGCGGATTCGAATTGGAATTTCAGGATGGCGCTACAAGGGCTGGCGGGGAACGTTCTATCCGGAGAAACTCGCGCAACGGCGCGAACTTGAGTTTGCCGCGCAGCACTTTAACACCATCGAACTCAACGGATCCTTCTATTCACTGCAACGGCCTCAAAGCTTCAAGCAATGGCATGACGAGGCGCCCGATGACTTCGTCTTTGCCGTGAAGGGCTCCCGCTACCTCACGCACATGCTGAAGCTGACCAACGCCGAGAAACCGCTGGCCAATTTCTTTGCGCAGGGAGTGCTACGCCTCGGCAAAAAGCTTGGCCCCATCCTCTGGCAGTTTCCGCCGCAGTTCGCATTCAATCCAGAGAAGCTTCAGTCCTTCTTCGACCTCCTGCCGCGCTCACATAGCGAGGCAGCCACTCTTGCTCGCGGGCATGATCAGCGATTAAAGGGGCGCTCATGGTTCGAGATTGAAGCCGACCTGCCCATCCGCCACGCAATCGAGATTCGCCATGTAAGCTGCGAGTGCCCCGACTTCATCGCGCTGCTGCGCAAGAACCGAATCGGCCTCGTCGTGGCTGACACCGTCGACTGGCCATTGCTCTTGGATGTTACCGCAGACTTCATCTATTGCCGCCTGCACGGCAGCGAGCAGCTTTACGCAAGCGGCTACAAAAAGAACGCGATCGACGTTTGGGCGCGTAGGGTTGTGACCTGGTCACAGGGTGGCGAAGTGACAGACGGAAAGCGTGCGCATCCCAAACGGGGGCCCAAAAGAGCCACCCGCGATGTTTATGTCTACTTCGACAATGACGCAAAGGTGCGCGCGCCATTCGATGCCCAGTCGCTTCGCCATAGGGTCGAAGAGCTTAGCGAGATCGGCTAGACTGGTTTCGAACTTCGGGGAGGTCGCATGAGCGCGCAGGGACAGATTCGTGTCGGCATCTCAGGATGGCGATTCGATGGCTGGCGGGGCGGCTTCTATCCCGAAGACCTCACGCAGAAGCGCGAACTGGAATATGCATCGCGGAAGCTCAATTCCATCGAGCTGAACGGTACGTTCTATTCAACGCAGAAGCCGCAGAGCTTTCAGTCGTGGAACAAAGAAACTCCCGACGATTTCGTCTTCGCGATCAAGGGTTCGCAATTCATCACGCACATCCGCAAGCTGGAAAACGTCGAGGGTGCGCTGGCGAACTTTTTGGCCCAGGGAATGCTCAGCCTCGGAAGAAAACTAGGTCCGATTCTCTGGCAGCTTCCGCCACAAACATCCTTCAACGCGGAGAAGATCGAATCCTTCCTGGAGCTGCTGCCCCATACTCACAAGCAGGCTGCCGCATACGCAAAGCAGCGGGATGAGTGGATGTCGGGCCGTTGCTGGCTGGAGGTCGAAGAAGACCTGCCGATGCGGCACGCAATGGAGAGTCGCCACAAGAGCTTTGCCACGCCGGAGTACATCGACCTTCTTCGCAAGTACGACGTAGCGCTTGTTGTTGCTGACTCCTTGAAGTGGCCGGTGATGATGGACGTTACCGCGGACTTCGTCTATAGCCGCCTGCACGGCAGCGACAAAGTCTATCCGGACGGGTACACCGAAGCCGCGATCGACACCTGGTCGCAAAGAATCATCGCATGGTCTCGCGGAGAAGAAGTGACGGACGGAACGAGAATTCATTCCGAGCCAGGTCCAAAGCGGGACGCACGCGACGTCTTCGTTTATTTCGATGACGACAACAAACAACGCGCACCCTTCGACGCGCAGAGCATGAGCAAGCGAATCGCCGAACTGGATGGGTGAAAGCTCCGGAGTGGTCTCGACTATCTCCGGCTGCGCTGTCCAAACACAATCCAGAAGCCGTTGCAGTCGCGAATGATGAACTCACGCATGCCGTAGAAGGTGACGTGCAGATCCTCCACCATTGCGGCTTTCCCTTCCAGGCGCTTTCGCACTGAATCGACATCGTCGACATAAATGTAAAGATCCAGTTCTCGCCTCGCAGCATCACTGGGCTGGCCGCCTGCATTCAGCATGATGGTGCTCTCGCCCAGCCTTAGCTGCGCCCAGTTGACCTCGCCTCCATCAGGCTCTTTGAAGGTGTCGACAATGGTGAAGCCGATGGATGCGTACCAGTGTGCAGTGGCCGCTACATCGGCAACGTGGATCATCGGGACGATCCTCTCAGTCATGGATAACCTCCTTCACCTTCATTTCCCGAAAACATCGGTGATGGGCGCGCCGGCTTTCGGCACGGCAGCGCGATAGTCTTCACCCAGCAGCGCTGCGACCGTTCCGGCGATCTGGCTTGCCGTGACTGGCTCCGCCTGCTTGCGCTCACCTGATGCAGAAGTGTCCGGTCCCAGGAAAGCCATCCAGGTCTGCATCGACTCCGGGACCTTCTCGCCATGATCAGTCCACTTGCTTCCTTCGCCCCGCCCATGATCGGGCAGAACAATGAGCGTGGTTTTGTCCCGGTACTCCGGCATCGATTGAACCAGTTCCCAAATCTGCCGAAGATAGTCATCGGCGAGGTGCGCTGCGTTCAAGTACTCGGCATACGAACCTGCATGTGCCCACTCATCCGTTTCGCCAAGACCTAGGAATAGGACGCGCGGCGTTTGCGCCTCGAGATATTCGATCGCCGTATGGAATGGGATAGGGTCGAATGCTTCGTCGGGCCAGATGCGGACCGTCTCGCGCTTCAGGGTATTCAAAAGTTCGAGCTTCGGAGTAGGAGGAATCGCGGTAAACGCATCGTACCCTGCATTCACGATCAAACCAGACTGCTTGCTCCTGAAGATGCCGTCGAAAACATTCCAGGCGCCGAAGGCCGCGATCTTACCGGCAAATTCCGGCTTCGTATTGAGCCACTCAAAGACAGTCGCGTTGGGATTCGGCACATTGTCATTCGACTTGACGCGCGGATCTGCAACGCCGGTGAGCGTCTCGGAATATCCGGGGTAAGAGAAGTTGAGCCCGTTGATAACATGGGAGTCCGAGCCAAGATCGCGATTGCCAAAGAGCTGGCCCTTGCTCGAGACCACACTCCACAGGAACGGCATCAACGTCTGGCGGCGCTCGGCCGGAGTGGAACCCGAGAATTTCTCCCTCGCCAGCTCAGCTCGTTGCTTCGCGTCACCTGGCATCTCTGAGCCAAGCGTCTCCAGCAGGCTGGGATCAGCTCCACGAAACACCTCCTGCCACCGCATGCCGTCGATCATCACGACAATGACATTTTGCGTCTTGTGACCCGTGAGTGCCTGCGCGCAGAGCGCTGTGACACCGGCAGGGCTCAGGAGCGTGAACAGACCTATGCAGAGAAGGCGGGAAAGCGTCCTTGGAAAATACATACCGACCATCTTGTCATGCCAGGACCGCTTCACCAAAGAAGAAGGGCGTGCCCCTTTGGGGATACGCCCTGAACCTGCACGAAAACGAAACGATGCGCGGAAGGCCTAGGCAGCCTCTTCCCCGCCCTTCTCTTCTTCGGCCTTCTTGTTCTGCTCTTCGAGAGCAGCTTCGAGCTTCTTGCGCTTCTCGGCGCGAACTTCCGCGCGCTTCTGGCGCTTCTCGTCGAGCTGCTGTTCGGCGCCCAGCAGTTCGATGAACGCCTTCTCGGCGCCGTCGCCCTTCTGGAAACCGGTGCGGACGATGCGCAGATAGCCTCCCTGCCGATCGCCGTAGCGCGGGGCCACGGTATCGAACAGACGGGCTACTGCATCGTCGGTACGGAGAAAGCTGAGAGCCTGGCGACGAGCATGCACGTCGCCCTTCTTGCCCAGCGTGATCATCTTCTCCACGTGCGGACGAACAGCCTTGGCCTTGGCCACGGTGGTCTCCACGCGGTCCTCTACGATGACGGACGTGACCAGATTGCGCAGCAGCGCATTGCGATGGCTGGTGTTGCGTCCGAGTTTGAATCCTGCATTGCGGTGGCGCATGACGTGTTACTCGCTTTCGAATCGATTCTTCTTGGGATCTTCCCAGGTCTCAGAGTCGAGACCTGGGGCACCCCACACTCTGTTTAGAAGTTCTCTGTCTCTGTCGGCAGCTGGAGATCAACTGAATCCAGCGGCTCGTCCTCGTCGTCGAAGTGGCTGTAGCTTGTGGCCAGAGTCGTTGCCGGCGAAACACTCGTCGGTCCGGGAACGGCATTGCCGCTCTCGTCGATCTTCATACCAAGCGACAGACCCATCTGCGCGAGAATTTCCTTGATCTCGTTCAGGCTCTTGCGGCCGAAGTTCTTGGTCTTCAGCATCTCGGCTTCGGTCTTCTGGACCAGTTCGCCGATCGACTGAATGTTCGCGTTCTTGAGGCAGTTGTAGCTGCGAACCGACAGCTCGAGCTCTTCCACCGAGCGATTCAGGTTGTCATTGCGCAGCATCACGCGGCCTTCTTCGCTGCGCGACTCGGTTTCAATTTCCTCTTCGAAATTGATGAAGATGTTCATGTGGTCTTTGAGCAGCTTGGCTGCCAGACCCACTGCATCGGCGGGCAGAACCGCACCGTTCGTCCAGACTTCCATCGTGAGCTTGTCGTAGTCGGTGATCTGACCCAGACGAGCTGCGTCGACAAGGTAGTTCACGCGGCGCACAGGCGAGTGGACCGAGTCCACCGGGATGAAGCCCAGTCCGAGATCGGCGTCGAAGTTCTTGTCGGCCGAGATATAACCGCGACCGCGCTTCAGGCGCATCTCCATCTCGAGCCGGCCGCCTTCCGATACCGTCGCGATGTAAATGTTCTTGTCCAGAATCTCCACGTCGCCGTCGGCTTCGATCATGCCGCTGGTGACCACTCCGGGCTGGTCAGCGCGCAGGTACAGCGCTTTGGGACCGTCGCCCATAAGCTTGAACGGAATCTGTTTGAGATTCAGGATGATGTCGGTCGCGTCTTCCACAACGCCGGCGATCGACTGGAACTCGTGCAGCACGCCCTCGATGCGAACTGCGGTGACTGCAGCTCCCTCGATGGAGCTGAGCAGGGTGCGGCGCAGGGCATTGCCGATAGTTGTGCCAAATCCGCGCTCGAAAGGCTGGGCGCTGAACTTGCCGTATGTTTCGCTCAGCGACTCGGCATCGACTGCCAGGCGCTTCGGTTTTTGAAATCCTCTCCAAAGCATATCTCTCGTCTCTTTTCCCGCACGGCAGGTACGTCGCGATGCATTTTGCGGCGGCCGTGCAAGTTCTCCTTCGTTATGGGTTTCAGGGTCTGGGCTCAGGGATCAGTTTGATCGACTTGTGAGGCGATCCCTGACCCCTGATCTCTGATCCCTGTTTGTTACTTGCTGTACAACTCGACGATCAGCTGTTCGTTGATCGGCAGGTTAACGTCTTTGCGCTTGGGCAAGCTCAACACGCGCCCTGACATGTTTTCAAAATTCGCTTCGAGCCACACCGGCACGGGATTCTGCGCCGCATACTGCGTGCCCTGCTCGATGATGATCATCTTCTTTGCCGCATCGCGGATCGCGATCTCGTCGCCCACGTTCACCTGGAATGAAGGAATGTTGACCTTCTTGCCGTTTACCGACACATGGCCGTGACGCACAACCTGGCGTGCCTGGCGGCGCGAGATTGCAAAGCCGAGGCGGAACGCAACGTTGTCGAGACGGCGCTCGAGCTGCTGGATCAGCAACTCGCCGGTGACGCCTTGCGAGCGGCTGGCCTTCTCGTAGTACTCGCGGAACTGGCCTTCGAGCGTGAAATACATACGCTTGGCCTTCTGCTTCTCATGCAGCTGCAGGCCGTAACCCACGATCTTGGCCTTGCGGTCCTTACCGTGCTGCCCCGGGGGAAAGTTGCGCTTCTCGATCGGACAACGGTCCGATGTGCACTTGGTGCCCTTCAGAAAGAGCTTGGTGCCTTCGCGACGGCAAAGGCGGCATACTGCTCCGGTATAACGTGCCATTTCTTCTCCTGACTTCGGATGTCGGCCGGTTTACGCATCCGGAGGATGTGTCATCCCGGCCCGATTGAAAGTTGTCAGGGTTCAGTGGTCTGGGATCAGTAAAGGTCCCTAACCCCCTGATCCCTGAAACCTGATCCCTGTTGAGTCGCTACACTCTGCGTCTCTTCGGCGGTCTGCAACCGTTGTGCGGCACAGGCGTGACGTCGCGAATAGAGCGAACGTCGATACCGGCTGCAGCCAGCGCACGGATGGCCGACTCGCGGCCCGATCCGGGACCCGCAACCCGCACATCCACTGCCCGAAGGCCGTGATCGCGCGCCATCTGTGCCGCGTTCGATGCCGCCTGCTGCGCCGCGAACGGTGTGCCCTTGCGCGAACCGCGGAAGCCAAGCGAACCCGAGCTCTTCCAGCTGATGGTGTTGCCCACCTGATCGGTGATCGTCACGATGGTGTTGTTGAACGATGCCTGAATGTGCACGATGCCAAATGGCACATTCTTGCGCTCGCGCTTCTTGAACTTCTTGTTTTTGCCCGCCTTGCCGGCTGCGGCCTTCTGCTCTGGTTTCGCCATTAGGTCTTCGCCGTCGCTTTCTTCTTGCCGGCAATGGTGCCCTTACGGGGACCCTTGCGGGTGCGAGCATTGGTGTGAGTGCGCTGTCCGCGAACAGGCAATGCGCGGCGATGACGGCTGCCGCGATAGCTCTGGATATCGATGAGGCGCTTGATGTGCATCTGGACGTCTTTGCGAAGATCGCCTTCGACGTCGCCCTCGTCTTCGATCACCTGGCGGATGTGGTTGACCTCTTCCTCGGTCAAGTCCTGAACCTTCTTGAAGGCGTCAACATTCGCCTTCTCCAGGATCTTGCGCGAGCGAGGATTGCCGATGCCGTAGATGTATGTGAGCGCGATCCGGGCCTGCTTGTTGCGGGGCAGATCGACGCCAGCAATACGTGCCATTCTGAATCCTTCTCAGAGATCAGTGGTCAGGGATCAGGGATCAGTTTTCGTGCTCAACAATGCGCGATTTGCTGATCTCTGCTCTCTTCTATCTGCTCTCTCTGTTAGTGTGCCTCCGGCCTAGCGCCGTCTCGCACAGTTATCGCGGTTTACTCCGGGGTTCATCGCAAGCCTTGACTCAAGCTAACTAGCCCCTGATCCAGGGTTCAGATATCAGTGTTCAGGGTTCAGAAAAGCACTATGCATTCGATCCCTGAAACCTGACCCCTGATCCCTTTCCGGACATCCGCTCCTTGCCAGCCTCTACTAGCCCTGGCGCTGCTTGTGCTTTGCGTTCTCGCAGATCACACGAACCACCCCGCGGCGGTTGATGACCTTGCACTTCACGCAAATCTTCTTAACTGATGCACGGACCTTCATTGCTTTACTGCCCTTCTCCGCGCATCCGATGACGACGCGGGGGAAATTCAAGTTTTCAGCTTCCAGTTACCACTCGCCAGTCATCGCCTTGCTTCACACAACTGGTAACTGAAAACAGCCAACTGACGCCTATTTGTATCGGTACACAATTCGTCCGCGGTTCAGGTCGTACGGGCTCAGTTCAACGGCAACGCGATCACCCGGCAAAATACGGATGAAGTTTTTGCGCATTCTTCCCGAGACGTGTGCCAGCACTTCATGGTTCGTCTCGAGCTTCACCTTGAACATGGCGTTGGGCAACGTCTCAACGACCGTTGCCATGACCTCAATCGCGTCTTCTTTCGACAAACTGTATCCACTTCTGAGATGCTCCGCACCTCGTGTGCTTTGGACTAAGCCTTTATCAGCTACTCAGTCAGAACCTTTGCTCCGGTGTCGGTAACCGCCACCGTGTGCTCAAAGTGAGCACTCATGCTTCCGTCGTTGGTCACCGCTGTCCAGCCATCGCGCAACACGCGAACATCCGGCTTGCCGGCGTTGACCATGGGCTCGATGGCAATCACCATTCCTGCCTTCAGCCTCATACCCGATCCCGCTTCACCGAAGTTCGGCACCTGCGGATCTTCGTGCATATGGCTGCCGATGCCATGGCCCACAAAATCTCTTACTACTGAAAACCCTTCTGCCTCTACCACTCCCTGCACAGCGGCGCCGATATCGCCCAGCGTCGCTCCCGGCTTCACTGCCGCGATTCCCGCGTAAAGCGACTTCTCCGTAGCAGCCAGCAGCCTCACCGTATCCGGCGCGATCTTCTCGCCTACGGGAACTGTGATCGCGGCGTCGCCATAGTAGCCGTCCACGATTGCCCCGCAATCCACCGAAACGATATCCCCTTCCTTGAGGACCCGTTTCTTCGAAGGAATGCCGTGCACTACCTCCTGATTGATGGAGGTGCAGAGCACGCAGGGGAAGCCGTGATATCCCTTGAAAGCCGGCTTGGCGCCGAGTTCGCTGATCCGCGCCTCTGCGACTCTTTCCAGATCAGCTGTTGTCGCACCGGGCTTCACATGACCGCGCACGAGTTCGAGAACCTCGCGGACCACCTTGCCCGCGCGGCGCATCTTCTCGATCTCTTGCGACGACTTAAGTACTACAGCCAAGAACAGTTCTCTCTAACGCACAGAATCCCGTTCGCGCTCTGCGCTATTGGCGCAGCCGCTCAACGGCAGCCACAATTCCAGCCGCAACCGCGGCGATTTGCCCATCTCCACTTACTTCCGCGAATCTTCCCAGCTCGCGATAATGCTCGATAACTGGCGTAGTCTGGGCAGCGTATGCGCGCATGCGCTCCGCAAATGCCTTCTCCGTGTCATCGGCTCGCTGGGTCAGTGCAGCACCTTCTACATCACAAAAGCCAGCCCGCTGAGGCGGCTTCGAATAAACGTTGTAGATGGTCTGGCAGACTGGGCAGTTCCTGCGCCCGGTGATGCGGCGCAGTAACTGATTATAGTCCACTTGGATACTCACAGCAACCAGTGGCAGGCTTTGTGCCGGCTCGCAGCAGGCCGTCGCTTCAAGACGTCCATCGAGCCAATGGGCCTGAGCCAGGGTCCGGGGAAAACCATCCAGAATGTAGCCTTTCGCCGTATCCGGCTGCTGAAGCCTTACCGCCACCATCTCGTTAACGAGCGAATCGGGTACCAGCTCGCCCCGCTGCATAATCCCCTTGGCCGTTTTGCCGAGAGGAGTACCCTGGGCGACGTTTGCGCGAAGCAGATCACCGGTTGAAACCTGGGGAATCCCCCAGAGTTGAACCAGTTCCTTCGCCTGGGTGCCCTTCCCTACGCCCGGTGCACCCAATAGGAGAATCGGTCCGGGAGCGATCATCCTTGCCGACCTTCGTTCTCCTTCTATGTCACTTTCCGTACTTCCAGCTTCACTTTCAAGTCTTGCAGACGACGGCATTTACCAGGTTTTCCTTCCGCGTATACGACCGGAACGCGGGGAAAAGCCGTCATAGTGGCGCATGATCAGCTGCGATTCGATCTGGTTGACAGTGTCCATAGCGACACCCACTACGATGAGCAGCGAGGTGCCGCCAAAGTAGAATCCGACCCCCAAACCGTGTGTAACCCAGGTAGGCATCCTCTCAAAAAGCCCACCAATTAGCCAGATCCTGTCAAAACGAATGCCCGAAATCATGAACGTAGGCACCATCTGGATCAGAATCAGGTAGACCGCACCGACCAATGTAATGCGGGTAAGAATGTCGTTGATGAAGTCCGACGTGCGCTTGCCAGGCCGGATACCAGGGATGAACGACCCCGACTTGCGGAAATTGTCGGCGATGTCGTCCGGCTTCATCACGATCGAAACATAAAAATAGGCAAAGAACACGATTGCCAGCGCGTTCAGGAATACGTACCAGGGCATGCCCGGCCCAAGAGCCTGGACGATGGGCTGGAAGAACCGGTTGTTCTGCACCCACTCCACCTGGCCAAAGAGCAATGGGGCCGAGAGGATGGAGCTGGCGAAGATAATCGGCATCACGCCGCCCGAATTGACCTTGAGCGGGAGGTGGCTCGAAGAGCCTCCCATCATGCGCCGGCCGACAATGCGACGCGCGCTTTGGATGGGAATGCGGCGCTCGGATCGCTCGACGAAAACGATAAACGCAACCACGGCAATCATGCCGACCACGATGAATAGAACGGCAAAAATCGTCAGCGAGCCCCAGGCGCTGGTCTGCACCTTCTGCACCAGTTCAACGATGCCGCGTGGAAGTCCCGCGATGATTCCGGCAAAGATCAGCAAGCTCATACCGTTGCCGATGCCGCGGTCGGTAATCTGCTCGCCCAGCCACATGATGAAGCCCGACCCTGTAGTCAGCGTCAGTACTGTCATCAGCACGAATCCGATGCCGGGATGCAGGACTAGTCCGCTTTTGGTCAAAACTGCCGCGATTCCGATCGCCTGCAGAGCCGCGAGGATGATCGTCATGTAGCGGGTCCACTGCGTGATCTTCCGGCGTCCGATTTCGCCTTCCTTCTGAATGCGCGCCAATGGCTCATACACCACCGTCAGCAGCTGGAAGATGATCGAGGCCGTGATATACGGCATGATTCCCAGCGCGAAGATGGTCATTCTGCGCAGGTTGCCGCCGCCGAACAGATCCAGCAGCCCTAGCGCCGAGCCATTCTGCGTATTGAACAGGCTCTCGAGGCGATGGGTGTCGATACCGGGTGTCGGGATGAACGCGCCGAGGCGGTAAATGGCAAGAATGGCGAGGGTGAACAACACCCGCTTGCGCAGGTCAGGGATCCGGAAGATATTTGCGAACTTCTCAAGCATGTTTGGCTTTTCCGCTTCAGGCGAGACCGCCCGCGTGACTTACCAATCCAGTGTATGCGCGATTGAGGCTGCCTGTCGTCGAATCTGCGCGGGAACCCTGAACTTCGATCTTGTCAGGCTGGTAACCAGCTTGGCGGTGTTCCCGGACACAGACTTGAAAACCTTTAGCTTCTCGACGCAACGGGTGCCCCAGGTCTCGTTTCTGCGACCTGGGATCGAAGTACTAAGCTGCTGCGGGCGCTCCTGCCACGACGGCCTTGCCCCCGGCCTTCTCGATCTTCTCGACGGCTGACTTGGAAAACTTGTGGGCATGGACAGTAATGGCTGACTTCAGTTCTCCCGAACCCAGAACCTTGACCAGTGCCTTCTTACTCGAAACCAGGCCGAGCTTGGCGTAGTCTTCCAGGGCGATCTCCTTCACGGAGAGTTCGGCGAGCCGGTCAAGATTCACGACCGTGTACTCGGTGCGGAAGATGTTGGTGAAGCCGCGCTTCGGAAGCCGGCGGTGCAGCGGCATCTGGCCGCCTTCAAAGCCGCGCATAAGGCTGAAGCCCGAACGCGATCCCTGGCCCTTGTGGCCGCGGGTTGAGGTCTTGCCCATGCCGGATCCCATGCCCCGGCCCACGCGCTTGCGCCCGGTATTTGCATTCTTGGGCGCGCGCAGATTTGAAAGATTCTTTGCCATGATGTTCCTCGCTCCATAACGCCGACCGGCAGTGCGCCGGGCGACTCGCGTTCAATTGCAGGTTCAGAGATCAGGGGTTAGGGATCAATACGTGCTTGCAAGCATGTTGCTCGGCTGATCCCTGAACACTGATCCCAGATCCCTAGTTTTCTAGAATTCTCACCAGGTGCGGCACAGCCTTCACCATGCCACGCACCGACTCGTTATCCACACGCTCCACGATCTGGTTCAGCCGCGTGAATCCCAGCCCCTTGATCACCAGCTTGTGCTTCACTGGCGTGGAGATGGCCGAGCGGTAGTACTGAATACGGATCTTCGACGGGGTCCCCGACGGACGATTTGTGTCCGGCGGGGTGTTCTTCTTTTGTTCAGCCATGATTAAAGCTCCTCAACCTGCTTGCCGCGCGCGCTGGCTACATCGCCCTTATCGCGCAGCTGCACCAGCGCATCGAATGTCGCCTTGATGACGTTGTGCGGGTTTGCGGTTCCCAGGCTCTTGGTCAGAACGTTCTGTACGCCGGCCGAGGTCATCACCGCGCGCACAGCGCCGCCGGCGATCACGCCCGTTCCTTCCGGAGCCGGCTTCAGCAGAACCTGTCCAGAACCAAAACGGCCGAGGACCTGGTGCGGAATCGTGGTGTCGGTGAGGTTCACCCGGACCAGGTTCTTCTTGGCCGATTCGATTCCCTTGCGGATTGCCTGGGGAACTTCCTTGGCCTTGCCCGATCCGTAGCCCACCACACCCGAAGCGGCATCACCCACCACAACCAGCGCGGCAAACGACATGTTCTTGCCACCCTTGACTACCTTGGTCACGCGGTTGATCGAAACCACCTGATCCTTCAGGTTGTACTGGTTGGCATCGAGTTTCTTCGCTAAATTCGTCATTGCTCTCTCGTTTTTCCAGTGATCAGTGATCAGGGATCAGTGATCAAAAAGCCTAATTCAGTTGCGTTCTGGCCGGTTCAAACTGAACACTGACCACTGTTCGCTGACAACTGCCTTTAGAACTCAAGTCCTGCTTCGCGCGCTGCATCCGCCAGTGCCTTGATGCGTCCGTGATACAAGAAACCGCCGCGGTCGAAGACCACCTTCTTGACGCCCTTCTCCTTGGCCTTCTCTGCGATTGCCTTGCCGATCTCCTTCGCCGCTGCAACATTGCCGCCGCTCTTCAACTTCAGCTGGAGGCTCGATGCTGCGGCGATCGTCTGGCCATTCTGGTCGTCGATCACTTGCGCGTAGATGTGATTCAGGGAGCGAAACACATTCAGGCGCGGCCGCTCGGAGGTGCCCGAAAGCTTCTCGCGGATACGCGTATGGATCCGCTTGCGGATTTCGTTTCTCTTGGTCTGCGTAATCATCTTTGTCTCTTTCCTATCAGCGGAACCGCCTTACGGCCCCGTTCGGTTGTTGTTCGATCCTTCTCCTTCGCTGCGCTCAGGATCAGGATGATCGCGCGAGGCTCAGACGCCTCGCAAACGCGATCACTTCGCGCCCGTCTTGCCTGCCTTCTTCTTCAGGCGCTCATCGGAATAGCGGACGCCCTTGTTCTTGTACGGATCGGGCTTGCGCAGCGAGCGCATATCGGCCGCGACCTGTCCAACCTTCTGGCGATCGATTCCCGTCACCGTCAGGTGAGTCTGCTTCGGATCGATAGCGACTTCAATTCCGGTCGGCAAAGGAAACTCGATGGGATGTGAGTAGCCCAGCGTGAACACCACGGTGCCCTTGCCCTTCAGCTCAGCGCGGTAGCCGATGCCGACGATATCCAGCTCTCTCGTCCAGCCCTTCGTCACACCCGTTACTGCATTGAAGACCAGCGCGCGGGTAAGTCCGTGAACGGCTGCCTTGTCGTCGCCCGAGCGGTTCACGAGCAGATGACCGTCCTTGGTCTCGAGCGTGACACCGTCCGCAACCAGAGTCGTTACCTTACCCTTCGGCCCTTCGACCAGAACAGTGTTGCCGTCTACCTTGTACTTGACACCCGCCGGCAGCGGGATCGGCTTTTTTCCAATACGCGACATCGAATTCAATCCTTTGTTGGCTTGCGAGTCCCGAAAAACAGTTGTCAGTGATCAGTTTTCAGAGATCAGTTCCAACATCCTTCTCGTTCCACTGCAGCTTGCCGGGTCGCACCCGGCAGTAATCCAATCCTGAGTGATCGGCGAAAGTTCGCTTCAAAGCAGGTCAGCGCGACAAAATGAACACTGACCACTGTTCACTGATCACTGCGAGGTCTACCAGACTTCGCAGAGCAGTTCGCCGCCCACGCCTTCGCGGCGAGCCTGACGGCCGGTCATCACGCCCTTCGGCGTCGTCATGATCGAAATACCAAGTCCGCCCTGGACGCGCTTGATCTCGTCGCGGCCGATGTAAACACGGCAGCCGGGACGCGAGATCCTCGCCAGGTCACGAATGGCTGCTTCGCTTCCGCCGTACTTGAGGTACACGCGGAGAACCATCTTGCCATCCTCTTCCTGCGTCTTGTAGTTCGAAATGTAGCCCTCTTCCTTAAGAATACGGGCAATCTCGGTCTTCAACTTGGAAGCCGGAACATCCAGCTTCTGATGACGCGCCCGGATCGCGTTCCGGATCCGCGCCAGAAAATCTGCTACAGGGTCACTCAGACTCATTCCTTCTCCTTCATTCCCCGTTCGCTCCCGGTCTCACCTTCGATCAGGAGAACCAGCGGAAATGTGTACATCAGGGTTCAGGTTTCAGGGCTCAGGGTTCAGCAAAAAACTCTTGCATTTCACTCAAGCGTCAGCACCGTTGTAGAACTGACCCCTGATCCCTGGTCTCTGATCCCTACTTCACTACCAGCTCGACTTCACGACGCCGGGGATCTCTCCCTTGAGCGCCAATCCGCGGAAACACAGACGGCAGATACCGAACTTCCGCAGATAGGCACGCGGACGTCCGCAGAGCTTGCACCGGTTGTGTTTGCGGGAGCTGAACTTCGGCTTCCGCGCGTCCTTCACTCTCTTTGCAGTGGTTGCCATAATCCTCTATTCCCCTACGCGCCCTGCCGGAACGGCATGCCGAAAGCCTTCAACAGCGCACGCGCCGAGTTGTCGTCCTTCGCCGTGGTCACGATAGTGATGTTCATGCCCTTCAGCTTCTCTACCTTCGAATAGTCGATCTCAGGGAAGATCAGCTGGTCGCGCAGTCCGAGCGTGTAATTACCACGCCCGTCAAAACTCTTTGTCGAAACTCCACGGAAATCGCGAACGCGCGGCAGAGCCGTCGAAATCAGGCGATCGAGAAACTCGTATGCCCGGTCGTTGCGCAGTGTCACCATCGCTCCGATCGACATGCCGGCACGCACCTTGAAGGCCGCAATCGACTTCTTCGATTTGGTCGTCACCGGCTTCTGTCCGGCGATTTGCGCCAGATCATTCACGAGTGGATCGAGCAGCTTGTTGTTCTGCGTCGCTTCGCCCAGACCCATGTTCAGAACAATCTTCTCCAGCTTCGGAACCGCCATTGCGTTCTCGATGCCGAGTTCCTTCTTCAGGGCCTGCTTGATTTCCTTGTTGTACTTCTCTCTCAGCCTTGCTGCCATTTCTTTGCTCTCTTTCTTCCGCTCTCGGAGTGGATCTCATCGATCCGTGTACCGTTTCGGAAGGGACTCGTCCGTCCAGGCAATCGCGCTACGCGCATTCCTCTTCGGCTTTCAGAACCTGATCCGAGGTCTTTCTGATCTCTGACCCTTGATCACTGATCCCTGTGGTTCTACTTCTTCGTCGGCAATTCCGATCCGCACTTCTTGCAGATGCGGACCTTGCTCGTACCTTCGGTCTTGTATCCGACCCTCGCCACCCCATCATTGGGGCAAACCAGAGCGACGTTCGAAACGTTGATTGGCGACTCGTGCTCGGCGATTCCGCCTTTGGTGCGTTGTCCGCTCTTGCTCGAAACAGTCTTCTTCACTACACGCACATGCTCGACCAGAACCGTCCCCTTATCTGGAAACACGCGCAGTACACGACCAGTCTTTCCGCGATCGGAGCCCGTGAGCACTTTCACAACATCGTTACGACGAATATTCAAACTCGGCATTTTGCTCTCCAGCTTTCAGCCGTTGGCTGTCAGCCATTCCTGCTACACCACTTCCGGCGCCAGCGACACAATCTTCAAAAACTTCTTCTCGCGCAGTTCACGGGCCACGGGACCGAATACGCGGGTTCCCACCGGCTCGTGTGCATCATCAATCACAACCGCGGCATTCTCGTCGAACCGGATATACGTTCCGTCGCGACGGCGATACTCCTTGCGGGTGCGGACGATGACCGCCTTGACCACTTTGCCCTTCTTCACCGTGCCATCGGGCGAAGCTTCCTTCACCGCGGCGGTAACGATGTCGCCGAGACCGGCCTTCACTCCCAGTCCGCCACCGAGCGGCAGGATCACCTGCAGCTTGCGCGCGCCGGAGTTGTCGGCCACTGCGAGCATGGTTCTCATTTGCACAGCCATGGATTCTTCTCCTTACCGCTCCGCTTATTCGGCGGTTTCGACTGCAGCGGCTGTTCCAGCCGTGTCTTCAATCTGTGCCAGCGACGAGCGCCGCACAATCTCTTCAAGCGACCACCGCTTCAGCTTGCTCAACGGACGGGTCTCGCGGATCCGGACTACATCGCCGAGGCGAGCCGAGTTCTGCTCGTCGTGCGCGTAGAACTTCTTCGAGCTCTTGATGATCCTCTTGTACTTCGGATGAGCCTTGCGCATTTCGACCTCGACCACGATGGTCTTCTGCATCTTGGTCGAAACCACATTGCCCACCTTCTCATTGCGCCGGCTTACGGGCGCCTGCTTCTCAGTTGCCGCCATTACTCACCGGCTCCCTTCTTTGCGCTCTTCTTCGCGCTGGTCTTCTTTGCGGTCGCCTTCTTGGCGGTCTTCTTCGCTTCGCCTGTGGGAAGCGTCGAGACCAGCTCATGCTTGGCGCCGCGAACTCCCAGCTCGCGCTCGCGCGCAATCGTCTTGATCTGTGCGATCTCTTTGCGCAGCTCGCGAAGCTTCTTAACTCCGTCAGCCTGCCCCATCGAGACCTGGAAGCGAAGCCGAAACAGCTGCTCGGCGGAGGTCTTCTCCTGCGTCAGCAGTTCGTCGTCGCTTAAACTACGAATCTTTGCCAATTCCATCTCGTGTCTCCCGCGCTCCATTTACCGGCGCGTCTCTGAACTCTCTACTACTCTGCGCTCTCGGCAGTCGAAGCCGCAGCCGTCTTCTCGGCTCCTGGACGCTGCACGAACTTCGTCTTCAACGGCAGCTTGTGCGAAGCCAGGCGCATGGCCTCCTGCGCGATCTCCGGCGTTACGCCTTCCATCTCGAACAGGATCTTGCCGGGGCGCACCACAGCAACCCAGTGATCAAGCGCGCCCTTGCCCGAACCCATTCGGACTTCGGCCGGCTTCTTGGTGATCGGCTTGTCCGGAAACAGCCGCAGCCAGATCTTGCCGCCGCGCTTGATGAAGCGGGTCATCGCAATACGGCTCGCCTCAATCTGGCGGTCCGTGATATAGCCGCACTCCATGACCTTCAAACCGTATTCGCCAAACGACAGCGAAGATCCGCGCCACGCCTTGCCCCTGCGCTTGCCCTTCTGCTGCTTGCGATACTTCACTTTCTTTGGCATCAACATAACGAAACCCTCAAGCTAGGGATCAGGGTTCAGAGATCAGGGATCAATGTTCGATCCAGCGCTGCCCACATCCCGAAACTAACCAATCTTTCATCAAGTCCCTGAGATCTAAGGTCCGGGCTTTCTGATCCCTGACCCCCGATCTCTGGCCCCTGCCTCTAAAACACTCCCGAGCCGGTCGCCGCGGGCTGCTGCCTGCGCTTCTGCTCGTAGATATCGCCGCGGTAGATCCACGTCTTCACGCCGATCACGCCATAGGTGGTCTCCGCTTCCGCGAATCCGTAATCGATGTCCGCGCGCAGCGTGTGCAGCGGCAGACGCCCCTGCAGATACCACTCGGAGCGTGCGATTTCGTTGCCGTTCAAACGGCCCGAAACACGCACCTTGATTCCCTTGCAGCCGAAGCGAAGAGCAGAATCCACGCTCTTGCGCATCGCACGGCGGAAGCTCACGCGCTTTTCCAACTGCAGCGCGATGTTCTCGGCCACCAGCTGCGAATCAAGCTCAGGCTTGTTCACCTCGATGATGTCGATGAACACCTCGCGGTTGGTGCGCTTGCCAAGCTCGGTCTTCAGCTTCTCGATCTCCGCGCCCTTGCGTCCGATCACGATGCCGGGACGCGCAGTGCGGATGAGGAACCGCAGCTTGTTGCCCGGACGCTCGATCTCAACCGAGCTCACACCGGCAGCCTTCAGCTTGTCGCGCAGCTCTTGCTTGAGCTTCACGTCTTCAACCAGGAGCTTGTCATAGTCGCGCTCCGTGAACCAGCGCGAGCGCCATGGCTTGTTTACTCCCAGCCGGAATCCATAAGGGTGGACTTTCTGTCCCATGCTTTTTTCCTCAAACTCCAGGCCTACTTGCTGGCCTTTTTCTTGGCCACCGGCTTCTTAGCCGGAGCCTTCTTCGCTGTCTTTGCTGCCGTCTTCTTCGCAGCCGTTTTCTTTGCCGTCTTCGCTGCCGGCTCTTCCGCCCTGGTCACCAGCTGCGAGCTGCCGCCGTCGCGCTCAGCCACCGACACGATGATGTGGCTCAGCCTGCGCTGATAGCGATAGGCGCGCCCCATCGGAGCGGGGCGAATCCTCTTCATGCGCGGACCGTCGTTTGCCAGGGCCTGCTTCACGTAAAGGTTATCGACATCCAGGTCAATGCCCTGCTCGCCTGACACGTACTTCGCGTTGTCCAGCGCCGAGGTCAGCAATTTGTGAATCACCGGAGCGATCCGCTTCTTGGTGAACTGCGCCGTCTCCAGCGCTTCCTGAATTCCCCGGCCCTTGATCAGGTCCAGCACCAGCCGCGCCTTCTGCGGCGACACCCGCTGAAACCTTGCTTCGGCCCGGTATTCCTTTGTCTCGACTGCCATTGGTCTCTTCCTCAAACTCAGCTATTAGCTTTCAGCCACTAGCTCTCAGCTATCCCGTCTACTTGCCCGCCGGCTTGGCCGCAGCCTCTGCCGCTTTCGATCCGCCGGTGTGCCCCTTGAACGTGCGCGTCGGAGCAAATTCACCCAGCTTGTGTCCCACCATGTTCTCGGTCACATAGACCGGAACGAACTTCTTGCCGTTGTGGACTGCGATCGTGTGCCCCACAAACTCGGGGAAGATCGTCGAGCGCCGCGACCAGGTCTTCACGACCTTCTTGTCGTTGGCCGCGTTCAGCACCTCGATCTTCGTCGTGAGGTGTGCGTCTACAAACGGCCCCTTCTTCGTCGAACGTGCCATATACCCTCAGCTCCTCTACTTCGCCCGGCGGCTGACGATGAATGCATCGGTCCGCTTGTTGTTGCGTGTCTTGTATCCGCGTGTCGGCTGGCCCCACGGAGTCACGGGGTGACGTCCGCCCGAGGTCTTGCCCTCACCACCGCCGTGCGGGTGATCGACAGGATTCATCGTGACACCGCGGTTCGTCGGACGGATTCCCATCCAGCGCTTGCGGCCTGCCTTGCCGATTGAAATATTTTCGTGATCCGTGTTGCCTACCTGGCCAACCGTCGCGAGGCACTCAACCAGCACTTTCCGGGTCTCGCCGGAAGGCAGCTTCAGGAGTGCGTAATCGCCTTCCTTCGCAACCAGCTGAGCCTGCGCACCAGCCGAACGCGCCATCTGCGCGCCCTTGCCCGGACGAAGCTCGATCGCATGCACCGTGGTGCCGGCAGGAATGTTCTTGAGAGGCAGCGCATTGCCAACCAGAATGTCGGCGTCAGGACCGGAGCTAACCGTTGCTCCAACCTTTAATCCCACCGGCTGCAAGATGTAGCGCTTCTCGCCATCGGCGTAGTGCACCAGCGCGATGCGCGCGGAGCGGTTCGGATCGTACTCAATGGTTGCAACCTTGCCCGGAACTCCGAACTTGTCGCGCTTGAAGTCGATCAACCGGATCTTCTGCTTATGTCCGCCGCCCTGGTGCCGCATCGTCAGGTCACCGGAGTTGCGGCGGCCGCCGGTCCGCTTGCGCGTCGTCAGCAGCGGCTTGTGCGGCTTATTCGTCGTCAGGTCGTCATTGACCAGCGATGTCTGAAAGCGCAACGTCGGCGTTATCGGTCTGTATGTCTTGATAGCCATCGTCTTTTGTCCTGGAGCGCCGGCCTGCTACTTGCCGCTCTCCCCGTTTCTCCGGACCGCATTCGGTCCGATATCCCTTGCTGTGAGCTTAAGATCAGGTTTTCTGTTCCCTGTTCCCTAATCCCTGTTCCCTAATCCCTGTTCCCTGCTTTTTACAGGTTGCTCACGTACTCCGGCAGCTTCTCCCCGGCTTTCAGCCGGACATAAGCCTTCTTCCAGTCAGCCCGGTAGCCTGCGAACTTGCCGCGGCGGCGTTCTTTGCCCGCCACATTCGCGGTCCGCACTGCAGCTACCTTTACCTTGAAGAGCGCCTCGACCGCCTGCTTCACTTCCGTCTTCGAAGCTTCAGGAGCAACGTCGAATACCAGCGTGCCTTCGGTTTCCTTCACGCCCAGACCCTTTTCCGTAATCAAGGG
>JAFDVQ010000019.1 GCA_018268915.1 Acidobacteriota bacterium | reverse complement strand
GCGGAGTGAAGGATCCGCTTTTCCGTAAAGAGCGGCTTTCGCAAAAAAAGGCCTGTCATCCTGAACGGAGCGGCTTTCTTCAGCGGAGTGAAGGATCCGCTTTTCCGTAAAGAGCGGCTTTCGCAAAAAAAGGCCTGTCATCCTGAACGGAGCGGCTTTCTTCAGCGGAGTGAAGGATCCGCTTTTCCGTATGTGAACGTAGCGAGAACCTCCCTGGTCAGATGCGGATACCAGTCGGCGCTCAGGTCTTCCCAGGTCGGGTTGGCAGCCTGTATCAACTCGATCTTCCTTGATCGAAGCCAGCCTTTGAGCTCCTTCTCACGTTGAATGGCAGCGCTCACGTCGTTCGTCCTCTCAAACCAGACGAGGCGATCGCAACTGTAGCGTGAGGTAAAACCCTCATGAGCTTTTGTCTTATGCTGGAACACGCGATGACGAAGGTCGCTCGTGACCCCGATGTACAAGGTGCGGCTCTTGCTGGCCACGATGTAGGTGAAATAAGAGTGATCCCGCATGGGGAGACGATAGATCCGGCTGCGGAGCATGCGAAGTGCTTCGGATCACGAAGCCTGGCAAGAAGCAGATCCTTCGCTTACCATCCCCACGCTGAAGACTACGCGTGAGGCCCCGTGCGCTCAGGATGACAACGCTAAAAATTTGGCACTAGTGCGTGCGTTCGAGCAGGGTTGGGGTGTGGCGCGAGGCTTCCCAGTCGCTGATTAGCTGCTTGAAGACGCGGCCGCGTTGTTCGTAGTTCTCGAATTGATCAAATGAGGAGCAGGCGGGCGCGAGCAGAACGATGTCTCCTGGATGGGCGGCTGAAGCAATGGCGGTGACGGCCTTGTCGAGTGTCTCGCAGGAGTGGATGGGAGCGATGCCCCGAAGGTGCGACTCGATTTTGTTGGCCGCGGAGCCAATGGTGTAGATGGCTTTGACACGCGCACGGATGAGGTCGTTGAGCTCGGTGTAGTCGGAGTTCTTGTCTTTGCCGCCGAGGATGAGGTGAATGTTGCCGGGGAAGGCGGCGATGGCCTTGGCTGTGGCATCGACGTTGGTGGCCTTGGAGTCGTTGTAAACATCGACGCCGTTGACGGTTGCGACATACTCAAGGCGGTGCTCGACGGCTTTGAATTCTTCGACGGCTTTGCGGATGGAGTCAATGGCCGCTCCGGCGAGGCGCGCGGCGCAGACTGAAGCGAGGACGTTCTCGATGTTGTGATCGCCCTTGAGAGGGATCGCGCTGAGAGGCGCTACGGTCTCGGTCGCAGCATTGGGTGCGCTGCGGAAGACGATGTTGTTGTTTTCGACCCAGGCGCCCTGATCGACGGAGTGCGCCAGCGAGAACCAATAGACGCTGGATTTGGCGCGCTGAGCGGCGGAGGCGGCAGGAGCGTTGTCGGCATTGAGAACGAGGTAGTCGTCGTGTGTCTGCTCGAGGAAGATTCGCTCTTTGGCTAGCGCGTAATTCTCGAAGGTGCCGTGGCGGTCGAGGTGGTCGGGCGTGATGTTGAGGATGACGCCGATGCGGGGGTGAAACTGCTCGGTGGTTTCAAGCTGAAAGCTGGAGACTTCGAGGACGTTCCAGGTGTCGTCGGCTGATTCGTCGATAAGGGCAATGACGGGGACGCCAATGTTGCCGCCGACCTGCGTGCGAAGACCGGACTTCTCAAGAATCTCACCGACGAGCGAGGTGGTAGTGGTCTTACCGTTGGAGCCGGTGACGGCGAGGATCTGGCCCTTGAGGTAGCGAGCGGCGAGTTCGAGTTCGCCGATAATGGGCCGGCCCAGGTTGCGAGCCTGCACGAGTTCGGGTGTGTCGAGCGGGACACCGGGGCTTACGACAATGAGGTCCTGGCGGCGGAAGGTGAGCAGGCCGTGACCACCAGCTTCGACGTTGATGCCCTCATCAAGGAGGGCGGGGATGTCCTTAGCCAGGGCTTCGGCGGAGCGGATGTCGGAAACGGTGACGTGGGCTCCCTGGCGGCGCAGGAAAAGAGCGGCGGCCAGGCCGGATTTGCCGAGTCCGACGACGAGAACTTTTTTGCCTTTGAGCTCGAGCATGGGTGCAGGACAAGGATAAAGCATCGGGGCAAACGGTGGTGCGGCGCCAAGTCGTTCGTCTCCCACGTCGCCAAAAGTAAGGGATCCTTCGGCTTCGCTCAGGACCGACTATGAGCACCTGCCCCGGGGCTCCTTTCCAAATCAAGACTGTCATCCTGAACGGAGCGGCTTTCTTCAGCGGAGTGAAGGATCTGCTTTTATCGGTTAGCGCAGCTTGAGCGTCGTCAGGGCGAAGAGGGCGAATACGAGGGCCAGGATCCAGAAGCGGGCGATTACCTTGGACTCGCTCCAGCCGAGCTGCTCAAAGTGGTGATGAAGCGGAGCCATCTTGAAGATGCGCTTCTTGCGGAGCTTGTAGCTGCCAACCTGAAGCATGACGGAGACAGCTTCGAGGACGAAGATTCCGCCGATGAAAGGGAGAAGGAACTCCTGCCGGATGATGACAGCTACGGTGCCGATGGCCCCGCCGAGAGCAAGGGATCCGACGTCGCCCATAAAGACTTCAGCTGGATGGGCGTTGTACCAGAGGAAGCCGATGCTGGCACCGACCATCGATCCGCAAAAGACGGTGAGTTCGGCGACAAGGGGCATGCGTTGGAGTTCGAGGTAGTCGGCGAAGACGACATGGCCGCTGACGTAGGTAAGGACCGTGAGCGCTCCGGCGGCGATGATGGTGCAGCCGATGGCGAGTCCGTCGAGGCCGTCGGTGAGGTTGACGGCGTTAGACGTGCCCATGAGCACAAAGATCACGAAGGCGATGAACGGGATAAAAACGAGGAATCCGAGGTGCGGGATCGTCGCGGGCCAGTGATGCCACTGGAAGTTAGGGTGAAGGAACTTGATGAATGGGACACTGACTTGCGTGTTGAAGAGCTTGAATTGCGTGAGGACAACGAGGACGATCCCGACTCCCGCTCCGGCAAGTGCCTGCCACAAAAGCTTGGCGCGTCCGGTAAGACCAAGATTGCGACGATGGACAACCTTGGTGTAGTCGTCGGCGAAACCGATGGCGCCGTAGGCGAGCGTGGAGCAGACGGCGATCCACACAAAGGGGTTGCCGGGGTCGGACCAGAGGACTGTGGGAAGCAGAATGGCGATGACGATGAGGACACCGCCCATGGTGGGCGTGCCGGATTTCTTCTGGTGCGACTGCGGGCCGTCTTCACGAATGTACTGGCCGATCTGAAACTCGCGGAGCTTCTGGATGACATAGGGCCCGATGAACATGGCGATGAGCAATGCCGTGAGCGAAGCGAAGACAGTGCGGAAAGTGAGATAGCGGAAGATCCGGAATGGGTGGAAGAACGGAAAGAGCTTTTCGTAGAGCAGCCAGTAAAGCAAGAGGTCTCCAATGCCGGATCAGGGCGGAAGTCAGCGTTGATTTTACTAGGGGCGGCTGCGATGGGAACGTGCAAGTCGATCCGCCGAATCACGGGAGTGACCGTGTCGCTACTGTGTCCTGATGCCCCTATCACACCGATGAAGCATCGATATCAGTGAAGGCTGACCAGAATTGCCCAGATACACAATCCGATCGACGAGGTGATTGTGACGCCAGGGCGCCAGCGGTCGTCTCCTTTCATTGCCAGAATGATTGCGAGAACGCACGAGGAAACTCCAATCGCGGCGAAGCGGATGGAGTAGCTAAGCGAAAGACTAACCCTCGCGACTACGACCACGAAGACCGCTTGCAAGTCTGAACCGAGGCCGGCAATACAAGCCGACCTCCAATATTGGCTCGAAAGCGGCCAACGCTTAAGCAGTGGAATGCAGATAGGAATGAGGCTTGCCGCAATGAGAAGAAGGAAGAATTGGTCCATCTCGTGGAACTCGAGAGCCGAATATGTTGGAGTTACGGGGGGCAGCACTCATCGCGATGAATAGGGCACAGAGCGGTCCTAGTGCTTGCCGACCATCACGGAGGTTCCAGGTGGAACGAACGTGCAGTTGCCGTTGCCGCAGGCACGCTCCATCATCTTGACTGTCTCAAGTTGGATGAACTGCTCGGGTGAAAGCTGCATCGCCTGGCGGTAGGCATTGTCAGCCTTGGCGCGACTTTGCTCGGATAGGGAACGCGCGTCTTCGGCAAGTTTCTTCTGCTGCTCGGTCTGGATGCGCTGCTCCTGTGTAGCCGTCTCGATGCGCTGGTTCTTGACGGCATCAGGCGGAATTGCTCTGCCGATGGTTAGAGTGATGAGTTCGACAGGAAGCTTTTTGGCGATGATGAAGGCGTTAAGTCCCTTGGTGATCTCTGCGTCGATGGAGTCGATAGCGCTGGCGCTGATGGCAACTTCGTTCATGCCGTGCTGACGAACCTGCTGACGAACAAGGCTCATGAAAGGCGCGTCGAGGTTGTTCGCGTACCAGTTGGTACCGAACTGGCTGATGAGTTTCACGGAGTCGGTAACGCGAATGTTCATAATCGCGTGGAAGCTGACCGGGACGCCATCCGCTGTCATGGTATCGGGCAGGTCTTGCTGAAATGCCACGGGCTGCATGTTGACGTCGATGCCGTCGGTAGTCGCAGCTACGAAGGCGCGCCCGGTTCGTACAGGCTCGGGATCGATGCCGCCGTGTCCCACGAACATTGGCTTCTCGACAAGAACAACTTCGTGTCCCGCGTCGGGTGCGATGGATTTGCACCCAGCCATGGCCGCAGCCAATGCGAAAACGACGAGTACAGCCCCTGCGATTGCGAGAGCTCTGAAATTGGACGGATTGTTGGTATGACCATCAAGAACCGCAGGAGTTCTCATGAGGACGCAGACCCCGTAGCTGGAATTGTGAAGTTGTCAGGATTCTAGCACCGGAGTGAACAGGAGTATCTGGCCTGATCGGGTTACTTGTTGTTCCGAGACTTGCTAGCCTTGACCTGAGATGTGATTGCAGACGTCTCTGTCCTACTCATCGCGAATCGCGATGAGTACGGCACATCTGCAGACGGTTAGCGTTTGGCGTCTGACTGCTTTTTCAGTTCGAACTCGAAGGCTTGCCTGCGGTCGGCGATGTAGGCCTTGTAGCCGGCGGGGTCGATGAAGGCATTCTTGTCGCCGTTCTTGAAGCGCTCGTATTTCTGCTGCAGATCGAAGTAGCCGCCGTGGGCGCCCAGGAAGATGTCGCAGGGGAGCTTGCTCAGGACTTCGAACTGATGTTTGTAGTCGGCGGCGATGGCCGGGTAGGTCTTGTTGCCCACGAGTTTGTAGCCGGGGTTGACGTTTGGGCTACCGATGATGACGACGTTAAGCGTGTGAGTTCCTTCGGCTCCTTCAACACCTGAGGGTCCAAACTCCTTGTACTTGAAAGTCCAGGTAGTAGTGCCCTTCGTGTGACCCGCGGTCAAGTGAGCGGTGAGGGTGACGCCCCCCAGCGAGACGGTGTCGCCGTCGTGCAGGACGCGGTCGACTTTTGTCTGAGGGAACCACATCGATTTGTCATGGGAGTAGTGGAAGTCGTTGCGGCCACCTGATTCGACGACGGGGACGTCCTGCTGCATGACTTCGTACTTGGCTCCGGTTTCACGTTTGATCTGCTCACTACCAGCGCAGTGGTCAAAGTGGCCGTGACTGATGAGAAGAATCTTTGTGTCGCTGTATTTGAAGCCGAGGGACTCGATTGCCTTTTTGATTTGCGGAGGCGAGGACTCAAGATTGGAGTTGATGAGTATGTTGCCCTGAGGAGTAACGATGAGATATGCAGCGAGGTCCTGACTGCCCACGTAATAGAGATTGCCGGCAATCTTGAACGGAGGGAACGGTTGTACCCAGGAGGGGTTGGAATTGGTGAAGGAGTTCTTCTGCGCGGTGACGGAGACGCTGCTCAGAAGAATGGTCAGAGTCAAAAGGACGTGGGAGAGTCGATGAGCCTTCACTGGGACTCCGATGAGTTTGTGGCGATCTGATCCTTAAGCACTTCGATAGCGCGCTCGAGCTGGACTCCGCGGGAGCCCTTGACGAGGATGACGTCTCCGGGCTGAATGTTTTTGGCAAGCCACTCACCAGCCGCTTGAGCATCGGGCAGGAAGATGGAGGCGGTTCCGCCCCAGCATGCCGCGGCTGCCAGATGCTGGGCATTGCCACGAACGCCGACGACAAGATCGATACCCGCCTCAGCCGCGGCTCTCCCGCAGGCTGAGTGAGCGGCTTCCGCGTGCGCTCCCATCTCGAGCATCTCGCCCGCAATAAGGATGCGGCGCTGTGCGGGACGGGACGCGAGAGTGCCGATCATGGAGCGAAGGGCTTCGGGATTCGAGTTGTAACTGTCGTTGAGAATCGTCGCTCCGGCGATTTCGATCACTTCGCCGCGCTTGCTGCCGGCGGTGAGGGACCCAAGAGCAGCCACGGCGTGATCGATGGCAACGCCAGCCTCTATGGCGACTGCGAGCCCCGCGATGGCGTTCTGCGCATTGTGACTGCCAAGCAGGCGGAGAATGAAGCGGCCATCGTGTTCACCGGCGCGATAGTGAACGTGCAGGCCGGTAAGATCTTCCTTGACATCGAGGATGGCGGGATCCCCGCAGGGTCCGATGCCGAAGTAGACGACCTTGCCGTGGAAGTCGCGTCCGAACTGTGAGACGTAAGGATCGGAGCAGTTGAGGAAGGCGATGCCGCTCGATGGCAGCGAAGCGATGAGCTCGTATTTGGCTCGAGCGATTCCGGCCTGGCCCTCGGTAAAGTTCTCGATATGCGCTGTGCCAACGTTGGTGACGACGCCCCAGTCGGGTGAGGCGATCCGGCAGAGCGCGGCTATTTCGCCGAGGTGGTTCATGCCCATTTCGATGACGGCGTATTCGTGCTCGGGCTGAAGACGGAGTAATTGCAGTGGCAGGCCGTAGTTGTTGTTGAGATTACCGATGGATTTGAGAACGTTGAACTTCGCTGACAGCGTAGCGGCAATAGCTTCCTTGGTTGTTGTCTTTCCTGCTGAACCCGTGATGGCGACGACTCGCTTGCCCCATTGGCGGCGCACATGCGATGCGAGCGACTGAAGAGCGAGAAGTGAATCTTCCGCGACGAGAAGCGGGACGGCCAGCGCGGCATCGGGAAGCATGGATAGCTTTGCGCGAGAGACCACGGCGCCGATCGCACCACGCTCGATCGCGGAGGGGATGAAATCGTGCCCGTCGAAGCGCTCGCCTTTGACGGCGAAGAAGAGCTCGCCGGGTGCAACTGTGCGCGAATCGATGGAGTAGCCTGTCGCGGTTCGTCCTCCCGCGAACGAGATACTCGAGGGCGCTTCAAGCATGGCGCCCGCACCTATTGCGGCTTCAGCGAGTGTCAATTTCATGACTCTTTACCGTAACCCAAATTGCGCAATGCTGCGAGCGCAACTTCAGAGTCGTCGAAGTGGACGGTGCGATCGGCAAGAATCTGCTCCTTCTCATGACCTTTGCCGGCAATCAGAACCACGTCGTTGGGCTGGGCAGATTGGAGCGCAAGATGGATGGCGGCCGCGCGATCGTCCTCAATTGTGTAATTCGTACCCGTAGCTTTGAGTGCCGGCTCTATCTCAGTAAGGATGAAGCGCGGATCTTCAGAGCGGGGATTGTCGCTGGTGGCGATGACGAGGTCGCTTCCCTCACCTGCTGCAAAGCCCATCTTCGGACGCTTTGTGCGATCGCGATCTCCGCCGCAGCCGAAGAGCGTGATGATGCGGCCCCCGTTCGCGGCTACAAGCTGGCGTGCGAGGGCAGTGAGATTACGAAGCGCGTCGTCAGTGTGAGCATAATCCACGATGACAGTGAATGGCTGGCCTGCATCAACGGGCTGAAAGCGGCCGGGTACGGGCTTGAGATGCGGAACAGCGGCGACAAGTTCGTTGAAGGCCACGCCGCGGGCGTAGGCAGCAGTGAAGGCAGCAAGGAGGTTAATTACGTTGACATCTCCGGCAAGATGCGAGGTAAGTGTGGCGGATCCGTCCGGCGCTTCAAGCTGGATGGTTGCGCCTCCGGGAGTGAGCCTGTGCGAGGAGGCGCGAAAGTCGCCGATCCCTATGCCGTAGGTGCAGATACTGGCGCCAGCGGCGCGGGCAGCCCTGATGAGATCGGGGGTGCGTTCATCGTGAGCATTCAGGACCGCGACGCGCGGAGCTGGATAGATGGTGCCATCAAATAGGAGGCGCTTGGCAATGAAGTACTTCTCCATCGTGACGTGGTAGTCAAGGTGGTCGCGGGTGAGATTGGTGAAGACTGCGACATCGAAAGGGATACCGAAGTTGCGGCCCTGGTTGAGTCCGTGACTAGATACTTCAGTGACGAGTTCGGTGGCTCCTTGAGCTGTGCCGTCAGCGAGAAGCTCGAAGACGTCGCGCGATTCAGGGGTGGTGTGCAGGGAGGGGCGTACTACTCCGGCGACGTGGTATTCGATGGTACCGATAAGGACGGTTTTGCGCGAGGCGGCGTTGAGGAGAGCTTCGGTCAGAAAGGCCGTCGTCGTTTTGCCGTTGGTGCCGGTGATGCCGGTGGCGGCAAGTTTGCGCTCGGGATGGCCGAAGAACGCAGCAGATGCTTCAGCGAGGGCGCGACGGCCGTGCTCTACTTCGACAACGGGAATCTCGGATTTGTAGACGGTGAGATGGTCGAAGGCTTGCGATGAATCCGTAATTATGCCGAGAGCTCCCGAGGCGATGGCTCTGTCGATATAGCGATTGCCGTCCGTTGAGCCGCCTTTCATCGCGACGAAGACGGAGCCGGGGCGTACGCGGCGGGAGTCGTATTCAACGCCGGTGACGGGCTGCGTGGAGGAGCCGGAAGAGCCGACAGCGGTGAGTTCGGCGATAAGATCAGGCCAGAGCATTTGGATGATTGTAGATGGCGGAATGAAGAAGCGTTGTGATAGTGAAGGTTGGAGCTTGCAAGATACCAGAAAGAACTGCGGGCCTTCGACTGCGTTGATCGCGGACGCGATTAATTTCGCTCAGGATCACAGTCGCTTTGGACTGTTTCGAAACTACGATGCATCACCTTTTCAGCTTATCGGCCGCAGCGAACTACTACTTTGGTGCCGCTGGGGACTTTGGTGCCGGGGGCGGGAGCTTGCTCGCGAACAGTACCGTTGCCCGAGACCTGGACCTGAAGACCTTGCGCGGCAGTCATCTCAATGGCGGCGCGGATGGGCAGGCCGACGAGGGAGGGCACGCTGAATTTTTTCCCGTCGCTGATGGCGACGTAGGTGGGCTTGGGCGCGACTACGGGCTCGGAGTCCGCAATGGCCGAGGCGTTCCCCGGCTGATCATCTGGATATGAAGATTGATCGGTGGTTGAAACTGCTGGGGAAGCGGGCTGGACTGCAGTCGCTTGTTGCGCTGCTGCTGACGGCTGCGGCTGACGAAGCGGATCGTCGGCCGGGAGATCGTTCACGGCAGCGAACAGGGCGTTGACGTCCGCCTGATTCGAGTCGGCGTCATCTTCGTGAATCGGCTTCTCGAGCTTGGCCTGTTTCAGCGGTGTCTTGGTCTTGGGCTGCTGGACTTCGACATCATGTGGAACGTTGAGATATTCCAGAACCTGCTGAGCAACTTCAGAGAAGACCGGCGCGGAGACAGCCGTTCCGTAATAGGAACCGACTTTGGGGTTATCCATGATCACAGCGACGGCGATGACAGGATTGTTCACGGGAGCGATGCCGGCGAAGGAGCCTATGTGCATCGTCTTTGAGTAGAGATGCGTCTGCGGATCGACTTTCTGGGCGGTGCCAGTCTTCCCACCAGCCGAGTAGCCGTTGAGTCCTGCGGGCTTGCCGGTGCCGTACAGGATCACTCCCTCCATCATCTTCCGCATTTGCGCTGCGGTCATGGTGGAAATGACGCGGCGGGAGCCGGGGGGCAATGTCTCGGGCAAATCTTCATTAGCCCGGAAGGGTTGCGCCTGGAGAGTCCCGTTCGTGGCTGCTGAGGGCATGAGAATGTGGGGCGGGAGATATACGCCACCGTTAGCGATCGTCGAAACCATCGAGACCAACTGGATAGGTGTGACACCCACCTCTTGACCGATGGCAATAGAGCCGATGGATGTTGATCCCCACCTCTTCGGGGCGCGCAATAGGCCTCGGGTTTCACCAGGGAGTTCTGTGCCGGTGCGCGCGCCGAATCCGAAGTCTCGGATGTATTTGTAGAAGTTGTCAGGACCCATTTTGAGGGCGAGCTTCACAGCGGCAACGTCGCTGGAGACCTCGAGCGCCTTATGGACCGAAATAACGTGGTAATGGTCTGCCTTGTCGTCGTGGATGGTGCGGCCATTGAGAGTGATCGCGCCACCCTGGCAGTCAATCAAGTCGTCAGGGCGCGTGACTTGCTGATCAAGCGCGGCGGCATAGGTGACAAGCTTGAATGTCGAGCCGGGCTCGTAGACGTCGCTGACGGCGTGGTTCTTGAGGAGCGCAGGCGTGGTATGGCGGAACTGATTGGGATTGAAAGTGGGGCGGATGGCGAGGGCCAGGATCTGCCCGGTGTGGACGTCCTGCACGACGACGGTGCCGTTGTCTGCACGGGTCTTCTCCATGTTGCGATCAAGGGCGCGCTCGGCGATGTATTGAATGTTCTCGTCAATCGTCAGCTGGAGATTCTGGCCAGGCTGCGGATCCTGCGCGTTGGAGCCGATCACCTTTCGGCGGGCGTCCATTGCAGCGAGCATGCGTCCTGAGGTGCCGTGAAGCTTGCTGTCGAATTTGCCTTCGATGCCGCCGAGACCGTTGTCGTCGAGCCCGACGTAACCGAGAACCTGGGCCGCGATCTGGGCGTTAGGGTAAAAGCGCTGAAATTCTTTCTGAAAGTAGATGCCCTTCATGTTGAGGGCGTGCAGTTTTTCCGATACTTCAGGCGAGACTCGGCGCGCTACCCAAGCGAAGTTCCTGGCATCTTCGAGGCGGCGCGCAATCTGGTCGACGCGGGTCAGCTTATCTTCGGCGTCAGTGTGGACAATAGCGGCGAGTGTGCGTGCGGCCAACTGTGCGTCGTTGATCTCAGAGGGTACGGCGTAGACGGAATCTGCCTGCACCGTCATAGCGAGTTCGCGCATGTTGCGGTCATACAGGATGCCGCGACGGGGAGCGACTTCGAAGGTGCGCTGCTGTTGCTTTTGCGCCCGCTCAACGTAGTCCCGGTGATTGATGATCTGAAGCCAGAAGAGCCGCGCTGTGATTGCCAGGGCCCAGAAGAGGAAGAAGCCCGAAATAAGCCAGAAACGCGCCAGCTTCATGGGCGTGGCGCGCGTGGTGACAGTGCGAAGACGGGTTGCGCGGAGTGCTGCCTGCATTTTTGACCAGCGTTCGGTTTCAGGTTAGAGCATCGAGATCGGGGCTAGGCGCACGAATCCCGTCAGGCTTGCAGGGAGGTATCACGGGAATTACATTGGTGCCGTTTTTTGTACAGGGGCTAAACCCCGGCGTTTTTTTGCTCGTCTTTCGGCACGACTCAAGTCGTGCCCGGACCCTTCTTGCTTGGGAGTGCAGTCATCGGGGATGACAGCTGAGAAATTCTTTCGTCCCTTAGTAGGTCGCGTTTGTTTGCGGGTTGCTGTTTTCAGCGAGTACCGGGGCGCTGCTATCGGCGCGCGGCGCGCCATGCACGACCTGGCCGGGCTGCGGCTCGGCGAGACCGAGTTGACGGGCCATTCCGTCGATGCGGCCGGGACGGCTGAGCTGGGCTTCGCTCAGGCGGAGCTGGCGGTTGTCTTCTCGAAGCTGATCGCGAACTTGCTTCTCCGACTCGATGCGATATGAGGTCTCGATGGCATAAAAGTGCTGGAGACCGTACACCATGATGAGCGAGAAGAGGACTGTGCAGGCGGCTGCAAAGACACGCATCTGCTTTGCGCGAACAGGATCGGCCGCCTTCACAAGGCGGGAATTGTCGAAGCTGTGCGTAAAGAGGACTTCCGGCGTGCGGATTCCGCGACGTCGCATGGGCTGCTGCGCTAACAGGGAGGCGTTACGCTCGGAGACGCGAGCGGTCCAGCCGGGTCTTGCATCGATAAGTGTTGCGGTGCATGCAGCCATGTTGTTTCTCCTAGCTTCTAGCCGCTCGCCTTCAACTGCCAGCGGTGATCTTACTTAATCTTTCTGCTCGACTCAGCGGAGTAAACAGTCGTAGTGAATAGTGACTAGGGAGTAACGAGCTTTTGATAGTGAATGTCTCGTGCAATATTCCCTGTTCTCTAATTCCTGTTCCCCGTTCCCTGCTTCTGGGCAGCTCTTAACTTGGCGCTTCTGGAGCGCGGATTGCGATCTACTTCTTCTTCGCCTGCTGTTAGCGGTTTCTTAGTTAGCAGGTCGAATATGTCCCTATGCGCGTATTCGCGCAACATATCTTTGGCGATGCGATCTTCCAGCGAGTGAAAACTGATGACTACCAGTCTTCCTGAGGGCTTAAGCAACTTAGGTGCGGCCTCGAGTAACGTTCGTATCTCGTCCAGCTCTCGATTCACGTAAATCCGAAGCGCCTGGAAGGTGCGTGTTGCCGGGTGAATCCTGTCGGACTTCATTGGTGGGGCGGCTGATGCAACGATCCGTGCTAAATGCCCGGTGGTTGTAACTGGCCGCCCGCGCACAATGGCTCTGGCGATTCTCCGCGACCTCCTTTCGTCTCCGTATTCGTAAATAAGGTCGGCCAGCTCGTGCTCGCTCGCCTCATTCACCACTTGTTCGGCGGTAGGCCCTGACCGCGTATCCTGACGCATGTCCAGCGGCCCATCCGCCATAAAACTGAAACCTCGGCGCGCTTCGTCGAGTTGCAGGCTGCTGACGCCGAAGTCGGCGAGTATGCCGTCGAGAGAAGCTGGTTCGACGTGACGGCTGATAGAACTGAATGCGTCACCGATCAAAGTAATGTTCGGCGCCTGATCGCCGAGTGCCGCTGCGACTTGGTCGAGGCGGGCTCTGGCGAGTTCCAGTGCCTCGGGATCACGATCGAAACCGATCAGGCGTCCGTGTGGACCCAAGCGGCGGATGATTTCTTCCGCGTGCCCAGCGAGGCCGAGTGTGCAGTCCACAATGACGCTTCCTGCGCGTACATTGAGAAACTCAATCGCATCTTGTAAAAGAACCGGCACATGACGTTCGTTCTTCTTCGACATGTGCTCCCCCTGAGGGGTAGGTACCTTAGGACTTTTTGCGGAGAATATCCGCCATTGCTTTGCGGTCATCTTCTGTCAATTGATTGGCCGCCAGATTCTGTTCGAAGATCTCCCGGTTATGAACTTCCAGGTAGGTCCTCATTCCGAAAACTGTGACTTCGCCGTCGAGCTGGGCAGCATTGCGGAGGATCTGGGGGAGGAGTAACCGTGCCTGGTTGTCCATCTCCACCTGCTGCCCGTAGTAGCTAGTCACATTGAGATATTTGCGAACCGCGTCGTCCATGGTGCTGGAATCGGCTAGCTGCTCTTCCCTTTTCTCCCACTCTGGCAGAGGCCAGATTTCGGCTGACTTGCCATCAGTGGATGTGACATAAAACTGGGTCACGCTATTGGCATCGACCAGCTGCTTGAAAGCGGAAGGCAGCTTGAGCCGTCCCTTTTCATCGACTTTCGCTGGATGATTGCCACGAAACATTGCTTAGCGTTCGCCTCGTATTGGGTATTAAGGCTGATTCCGACAGTGAGCGGCTTTTTCGGAAGGAGCCCTGGATGGAGTGAATCGGAGGTATTCTTGATGTGAAAGCGGGCTTGCTACTCCCGTTTGCTCCACTTCACTCCACTTCAGACACGATATTAGCCCAAGCAGTTTTCCACTCCAATGGCAATCTCTGTCGAAATCCTGTTACTTTCGTGAGTTAGCGCCAGAACGGGGCTGAAATTCCCGTTTTAGAAACCGCTAATAGAAGTAACGCCGGGCAGAACCACAATAGGTGGTGTTTATTGCTTTGGTTCTGGGACATGGAATGCCCCTTTTCAGACGAATCGGAAAGGTGTAGGCGAAATAAAGGCGAAAACGGTCTGGAGTTTGGGCTAGAGAGTCGGCCGTCGCCGGGCCACGACAATCTTGAGCAGGTATACAAAGATCACTGTATTCACGACGAGCAGGGCCACGCGGACCCATGTAGCGCGGTGGAAGACCTCGAAGATCTCCCAGGGAAGAAACGACGCTGTGATGCCCAGGGTCAGGTACTCAGCCCATGCTTTCTCGAGATAAAGCCCTATGCCTTCCGCGAGGCTAACGGCGGCATATACAAATGCAAGCATGCCAATCCGCTTGAGAAGCGGATCGCTGATCATCGAGGAGCGGTCGTAAAGGAAGTTGACGAACTTGGACTCGGGATTGAGGCGCAGGAAGTCGCCGAGCTGACTGATGACGTCGTCAATGTCTTTATTGAGCAGATGGAGTGCGGCAACACCGAGGGCTACAAAGAAGAGTGCAAGCAGGCCTTTATAGACGGCAATCAGCAGCAATCCGCGCGTGTGCCGAGCCCGTTCCCCCGTTCTTTCGGAAACCGTAGTGATGGAATCCCCTATAAGCGCCTGCTGCACGCCGACACCGCCTGTCTAGGTTAACTGATCGCTGCTACGGTTCCCAAGTGCCTCGTTGGGCGTACAGGGTGTCACACCCAAGGGGGTTCAGTTAGGTCGTATCGACAAGCCTACCCCGAGTTTTCGATGTCACTGCAGGGGAGAATGCAGCTCATGTACTCGAAAGTTTGATTGCCTCGTATTCTCAATGTGGGCGCGATCGGGTTCTGCCACGTTGCGAGATTTAAGACGAAAGCGAAGAATGCGACAACGATTCGTTACAGGGCAATGGGTGCCCTACCCCATCGACGAGGTGTTCCCGTTCTTCGCAAATCCGGCCAACCTGCTGCTTCTCACGCCGGAACCGCTCAAGATGCGGATCGACGCACTGAAACTTGCGCAGGCGTCGGCGCCTCCGTCGATTGGCGTTGATGAATTTGCCCAGCCGAAGATCGCGGCTGGGGTTGGCACGGAGATGGAGCTCAGTTTTCAGCCGGTGTCCTATCTGCCGACGCGTGTGAGTTGGGTGGCTCGGATTACGGAGTTCGCTTGGTTCGATCACTTCTGCGACGAGCAGGTTGGTGGACCGTTTGCGTTTTTCCGGCACAGGCATGGGGTTCATGCGGAGATGCAAGAAGGCCGCATGGGTACCAAGCTCACGGACGATGTAGAGTTTGAAATGCCGTTTGGGCTGATTGGCTGGCTCAGTGGCGGAGCCGTGCGCTGGCAGATGGAGCAGATGTTCCGCATTAGACAGGAGCGGCTGCCGGCAATTCTGAAGAACTGGGTGCGTGCGTAGTCGTTGAGCTTGCGTCGCTATTTGTGAGGTTTGAGAAGCGCGTCGCGGTCGACGATGTTGCCTTCGAGGAGCAATGTTGAAATGCGTCTGGCATTCCAGACGTTGACGGTGGGGTCGGCGTCGAGTACGAGGATATCGGCACGGCGACCCGCGGCGATCTGGCCAAGTTCACTCCATCCTAATTGGATTGAGTAGTTGTTGGTGGCGGCGGCGAGAGCTTCACGAGGAGAGAGTCCGATGCGCACCAGCATTTCTAGCTCGGTGTGGAGGGAGATACCGGGCATCGTGCCCATTGCTGCCGCACCAGACGCGGCGAGGTAATGCGGGTATGTGCTGGCGATGGTCTGATTGATTCGCCAGAGGCGGAGGGCTTCCTGATCGGCTTTCTTGCGCTGCCCTTCCTGCATGTAACGCGTAGCCATGTTCGGCAAATGCTTCGTCCAGGGAGAGAGCGGATAGGTCAGCTCGCCAGTGGCTGGATCAGAGGGCATGTACATGTTGGCCGAATTGAGGATTGAAGCAACGGGCTCTTTCCAGAGGTTTCGATGGCCGGGAAGATTGAGATAGAACTGGCTGAAGGCGGGCATCAGCGCGGCATGGTGCACGGAGATGAAGTGACCGTAATTGCGATAGTGCGGGTCGGTGGGTGGCAGGTGTTCGGCGTAATCGTATGCGGTTGATGCGGCCGCCCCGTATGGATCGCTCACGAGCGGACGCTGCAGCTCGTCGGGGATGACGCCGATTTCGTAGCGGCCCATGTGGAGGAGAACGTCGACTCCGGCGTCGATACCGACGGTGTAGGGCGTGGATATGAATTCGCCATAGGTGGCAAGTCCCATCTGATGCGCGCGGGAGATGATCCATTGAGCGTTGGCAGCAGTGATGTCCCATCCGAGCCAGAGAACACGAGTGCCGAGTTTGGCGGTAGCGGTAATCTGGCGTGCGGTGTCATCGGTGTTGAGTTCGACTGGGTGAGAGCCTTCGCGAAGCTTTGCGGACCAGTCATCGTGTCCGTTTAGAAGGCTCCAGTTGTCTGTGGTGCCTACGGAGTCGAGCAGATAGAGGTGGGGTTTAGGATTCGCGGAGAAGTCGATGCGACCGCGATGATTGTCGCTGCTGGCGACGATGGTGGTGACGCCCATGTAGAGATCAGCACTCGCCTGGGCCTGGCTGTTCATACCCGTGAAGCCATCGATGAGGCCGGGGACGAGGAACTTGCCGGTGCAATCGATGATCTGCGCGTCGGGCGGAGTTTCGATAAGGAAGCGCGAGCCGACCTGCGTGATTTTGCCGTTCTCGATAATGACTATAGTGTTCTGCTGATCGAGAGCGGAGCGACCCCAGTCGGTAACGTCTACGATCGTGCCGCCGAGGAGAACGAGGGGCGGCTTATTCTCTGGCTGAACTGGCGGGTTTTGCGCCAGAGCATGGACGACTGACAAAGAGAAGATCTGTATCAACAGGATGCGAACTGACAATGAGCCGCCAAGACGTGCGCGGGCTTCGAGCGCATGAAACACATTGAAGCTTCGCTTACCTAAAGAAAAAAGGCGCATTCACGGATCAGCTTGCAACGAGAGTTGGGCGCTTGCGGGAGCGCAGGAACGGTTGCAACTGACTATACGCTTCGTCGACCGTAAGGCCGTACTTGGAGCGGAGAGATTCAATCTTGCCATGCTCGATAAACTGGTCGGGCCATCCGATGCGAACAACGGGAACGGCAGAACCGATCTCCTGCAGGGCTTCCAGCACCGCAGCGCCGAAGCCGCCCATCTTGACGTGATCTTCGAAGGTGACAAAGGCAGCGACGCGCCGTGCATATTGCGCAAGGATGTCACGATCAATGGGCTTAATAAAGCGCGGATTGATGACGGCGCATGAAATGCCATCGCGCTGGAGGCGGTCAGCGAGTTCGCGCGCGTAGGTGATCATGGGACCAAGGCCGAGGATTGCGACGTCTGATCCATCGGAAATGACTTCGGCTCTGCCTACAGGAAGTATCTGCGGCTCGGGCTTGCATTGCACGTCGGCAACTGCGCCGCGGGGATAGCGGATGGCGCTAGGACCGCTGATCGTGAGCGCAGTGGCCATCATGTCTGAGAGTTCGTCTTCGTCTTTCGGAGCCATCAATACCATGTCGGGAACGCCGCGAAGGTAGCTGATGTCGAAGAGCCCGTGGTGGGTAGGACCGTCATCGCCCGAGAGGCCGGCGCGGTCCATGCAGAAGACGACCGGAAGCTTCTGAAGCGCGACGTCGTGGACGATGGGATCAAAAGCGCGCTGGAGAAACGTGGAGTAAATAGCGCAATAGGGGCGGAAGCCGCGCGTCGCCATTCCAGCGGCGAAGATGACAGCGTGTTCTTCTGCGATGCCGACGTCGAAGTAGCGTTTGGGATGATGCGGGCGGAAGAGGTCTAGCCCGGTGCCGTTGGGCATGGCCGCGGTAATAGCGACTACGCGCTCGTCCTTGTCTGCGAGTTTGGCCAGCGAGGTGGCAAAGGCTTCAGCGTATGTGGGGATACCGGCAGGCTTGGTCAGGCCAGTCTCAGGATCGTAGGGGCCAAGGCCGTGAAATTTTTTCTGACCATCGAGCGCTGGCTGGAATCCCCTGCCCTTCTGCGTGAGGACATGTAGCAGGACGGGACGGTTTTCAGTCTTGAGGAACTTGAAGGTCTCGATGAGGAGCGGGAGATTATGTCCGTCGATCGGGCCGTAGTAGGTGAGGCCAAATTCCTCAAACATGATCGAGGGCCAGAGCATGCTCTTCGCAGCTTCTTCGGCGCGGCGGACAACCTCGACGGCGGTTTTGCCGCCGATTTTTTCAACGATGCGTTTGGCGGAATCGTGGAGGCGGTTGTAGCGCTCGTTGGTGACGATGCGAGTGAAGTAGCGAGCGATGGCGCCCACATTTCGGTCAATGGACCACTCGTTGTCGTTGAGGACGATGATGAGGCGCTTCGTCTGCTCGGCGATGTTGTTGAGCGCTTCGAAGGAGATGCCGTTGGTAAATGCAGCGTCGCCGGCTACGGCGATGACGTTCTCTTTGCCTCCGGCGAGATCGCGAGCGACTGCCATGCCGAGTGCGGCGGAGAGGGCGGTACCAGCGTGCCCCGCACCATACGAGTCATGCTCGCTTTCAGTGCGGAGCATGAAGCCGTTGAGTCCGCCAGGCTGGCGAATGGTCTCGAAGCGGTCTAGGCGACCGGTGAGGATCTTATGGATGTAGGCCTGATGGCTGACGTCGAAAACGAAGCGGTCTGTCGGAGTGTCAAAAACGGTGTGAAGCGCGAGGGTGAGTTCGACGACACCAAGGTTGGGGCCGAGGTGGCCGCCGGTCTTCGAAAGAGTCTTGATGAGGAAGTCGCGGATCTCGGCCGCGAGGGCGGCCGTTTCGTCGGGGTTTAGTCGCTTGAGGTCGGCCGGTGAATGGATGGTCTCAAGCAATGAACCCATAAAATCCTTTCGACCGGAAGCGCCGGAAATTGAGGCAATCAGAGTTCGGGCGCTTAATTAGACGCCGGATCGATACGCCAGAGATGAGTATATCAATCGCGTGATTCCGTCAGGTGGTATTTAGGCGCCAGAGCGGCGCTAAGGTATTGCTTTGATTAGGGGATATGGAGAGGGGTGAACTACGCTTTTCGGGCCGGTTTGTGTACGATTTTGTAGTGAGACAGGGAGTGGAAATGAACGGAATGGGAAAGAGACTGGTTGGCCGGTGTGGGATGGGGCTTGGAGTGGTGTTGGGAGGCCTGCTGGCCGTGGGCGCAGTCCGACCTGGCTACGGCCAGATCGGGCTTCCGGGAGTAGGGCAAGATCAGAACGCACCGAACCCGCTGATGGATCCATTGACCAAGCCGGGCAAGGTGCTGCTATTCGACCTTGAGGCGCGATTTGCGAAGGACACGAAGGATCGAGGCGGAGCGGGATTCGCTTCTTGGTTTGCGGAAGACGGGGTAGCGCTGGGGAACGGACAGCCACCGGTCATCGGACGCGTAGCGATCGAAAAATCGGCGAACTGGACTGCGCAGGCATACCAGCTGACTTGGACGCCGACAGATGCGCAGATGGGTCCTTCCGGGGACATGGGATATACATGGGGACACTTCGAGGGGCGGAGCAAGGATTCAAACGGAAATCCGGTGCTGACGTCGGGGCGATACATGACGATATGGCGGAAGCAAGGAGATGGAAGCTGGAAGGTCGTGCTGGATGCGGGCGCGAATGAACCCGCTGCGGCGGGCGACTGCTGCAAGCTGCCGAATTCATGATCGACGAGTGATTATTGCTGAGGTCGGACATGCTCGATACGAAGCGAAATTGCGAAAGAGTCGAGAAGCTTTCCGACATTTGCATGGCGATGCCCGCCGCGGTGAAAGAAGAGATGCATGGGCATGTAGCGTTCAAGGTGGGGAAGAAGACATTCGCTTACTACCTGAACGATCACCACGGCGATGGCGTTGTGAGTGTCTGCTGCAAGGTGCTTGCGGGCGACAACGAGCAGCTGATCGATGCGAGTCCTCGCAAGTTTTATATGCCGGCGTATATCGGCCCGCGTGGATGGGTGGCGCTGCGACTGGATCGCGCGACGGTGGACTGGAGCGAGGTGCGGCAGTTGGTGCGCGGCAGCTACGAGCAAATGGCTCCGAAGAGGTTAGTGCGTCAGCTTGATGTGTGAGTCGATTGCGCGCTGTGAGTGAGCGAAAGAAGTTGGGCCGGAGCATTCTTCCCGGTGATTCCCTTCCCATCTCCAAGCCGTCAGAATGGGGAGTGGCCATTCGCAGGCAATTCAGGGGTGACAAGATCGAAGGCGACTACTTGCGCCGAGCCGCGTGCTCCTTCATTGTTATCCTCCTTCTGTTTCTGACAGGTGACAGAGCAAATAGTCAGCAAGCACCGGGACAGGTCTCTAATCAGACAACGGTGGTACATGGGGTTGTGCGCGTCGGTGTGTCGGGACAGCCGTTGCCGCACGCCCTGGTTCGAATCGGCGGAGATGCTTCGACTGGCGTCCTGACGGATGGTGAGGGGCGATTCGAGATTGCTGATGTTCCTGCGGGCCCGCAGGAATTCACGATCGTCAAGCCAGGATTTCTGGATGAAGCAGAGGCGGGTGCAGACAGCATCGCGTGGAATGCGCATGGATACGGCCATGACGTGATCGTCGCAGCAGGGATGGGTGATGTTGCGTTCACAATGGAGCCCGTGAACTCGATTCGAGGACAGATTCAGCTCTCGACCGGAGATGCAGCCGAGGGATTTCAGGTGATGCTGCTCAGGCGGACGATCCGTGATGGGCGGGCCGTATGGCAAGTTGCAGGGTCAACTCGTACAAGCAACTCGGGGATGTATCGATTCGGCGAACTGACTGATGGGTCGTATGCCGTGTATACGATGCCATCCATGGAGAGCGATGCGGTTAACTTCGTTCAGGTTGGAGTTCAGGGCAAGTTGGCGCGATCGGGATACCCAAGCGTCTTCTATCCTGATGCGCGGGATCTGGGAAATGCTGCGAAGATTCAGTTGCGCGGAGGCGAGCAAGCGCAGGCAAATATTGCTTTGAATCTGGAGCCATTCCAGCCAGTGGTGGCGATGGTGAGCCCGCCGGGTGCAGGCGACGACGTGTCGGTTCAGGTGATGGATGCGCAGGGTAATCTGCTCCCTTATCCCGCCCAATACGACGGATCGACGCATACTGCGCAGACGATGCTGCCGGAGGGAAATTACTCGCTGAGCGCGTCAATCAAATCGCGCGTTTTCCATATCGCGGCAACTCGCGATGCGGGCAGGTTCAACATGACTAGCCAGGGTTCGAGGGGGTTTGCGGGTGAGGTGAGCTTCTCGGTAGCGACGCGGCCGATTGCGAATCTTCGCCTGCCGATGGCGGCGGTTGGAAACAGTCCGGTTCAAGTGAGCGTCACTCGAACTGGAAATACACAGGGCGATGGGACGGCGGTTGGCAGATCTGTTGCGGACCCGCCTGTGTTTGTGACACTGACACAAACAGGAGGGTGGCTGTCGGATGGAATGGTCACGAGCTATGCGGAAGGTCCGGCATCGGGACCGTTGAAGCCGACCGGCGTACCCGCGGGCTCTTATTGGGTAAGTACTGCGATCGGGCCTCGAACGATGTGCGAATCGTCGTTTACCGCAGGAGGAGCGAGCCTGGCGCGAGAGCCGCTGGTGCTGGGTATTGCAGGGACCACCGCTCCACTGACATTGAGTTTGCGAGACGATTGTGCGCGCTTGACGCTTTCCCTGCCGGGATCGGTCGCCTATACGGCGGGCGAAGAGCGCGCGTACACCGTTTATGCGATTCCTGATTTTGATTCGACACAGAGCCTGGTTCCACAAACGCTGCGCACCTCGACGGGTGGGCGAGTAATTCTGACTGGACTGACGCCTGGGATTTATCACGTGTTTACATTCGACAAGCCGGTAGCGCTTGAGTATCGCAATCCTGCGGTGCTGGCCGCACTGCCGAGCCAGGCTGTTTCGCTGGGACCGGGCGCGGAGGTTGAACTCACTCTTGAGGTGCCGCAGAGATGAGGTGCTTCAGCGGATCAATCTGCATGCTTACTTGTCTGACTGCCATCGCAGTGTGCGCGGGTGAGATCGTTGATGCGCAAAGTCCCACCGGGCAATTCAGGATTGGTGGCGTTCTCTCAAATGCGGTTACGGGAGAACCCGTGCGAAGAGGCGTTGTGCAGGCTTTGGATGCGACTGGGCATGCGGTGTCGGCGAACACCACAGATGCGGATGGGCGCTTTGTACTGGATCATCTTGCAGCGGCGAAGTATCAACTTACTGCGTCGAAGAGGGGTTTCCGAACAGCTTCGTTCGATGAGCATGATGAATTCGCGACTTCGATTGTGACGGGACCGAACCAGGATACGACGCATCTAGAGTACAAGCTTGTGCCGGATGCCGTGTTGCACGGCGTGGTGACGAGCGATGATGGCGAGCCCATATCGAACGCAAATGTAATGTTGTTCAAGCGACCGAAGCATCAGGGCGATCGCGTTGAGAGAGCAAACGGCACGCAGACTGACGATACAGGAGAGTATGAGATCGGCGACCTTGCCGCGGGCGAGTATCTGCTGGCGGTGACAGCTGAACCTTGGTACGCATTGCATGGAAATGCCGCGGGCAAAAAGAACACTGCGCTTGATGTTGTGTACCCAGTGACGTTTTTCGATTCGACGACAGATGAGCGCGCCGCAACGCCGATCGAAGTGGGTGGCGGAATGCGGCAGGAGATCAACATCACCATGCATGCGGTGCCGTCCCTGCACATTTCTATCCCGGCTCCTGACCGTGGCGATGGAAGCGTGGTGGTGCCGCAGCTGCAACGGCTGGCGTTTGGATCTGTTATCGACACCCAGAGCTCGGGAGACTTCTTCGGTAGCGCGCAGGGACGTTCGCTGGAGCTGGGCGGAGTGGCACCGGGCCGTTACGAACTGACGATGGGCGAGCCACAGCATGTTGTCGATGTGGATTTGAGCGCGAACCAGCAGATCGATGCCGAGGCCGGAGCTACCGCTAGTTCTCTGAGCGGGAGCGTGCGAATGATTTCCGGAATGATGCCGGAGGAGATGACGCTGAGTCTCGACCGACTGGATGGAGGAGCCGGACAGAACCAGTTCGCAACTGAAGTGCGTGGCAAGCGGTTTGCTTTTATGCCCGTGCCGCCGGCGCAGTACGAGGTGTGGGCGACAGCCGGTGACAAGCGGATGCCAGTAGTCGCAATTGCAACCGGAGGGAAGGAGCAACCAGGCAATGTATTCACAGTCCTGGAAGGGGGCCCTGCCTTAGTTCTCACCCTGAGCGGAGCGATGACGAGGGTTGATGGCTTTGCGATTAAGGACGGAAGAGGTGTAGCTGGGGCAATGATGGTGCTTCTGCCAAAGAACCTCGCACAATGGAAGGGCCTGACCCGAAGGGATCAGTCGGACTCGGATGGAAGCTTTGCTTTTCGCGATGTTGCGCCCGGAGAGTATAGGGCCATTGCGATTGAAGATGGATGGCAGCTGGATTGGACGAGCCCGGCAGTGATGAGTCGCTATCTTCGGGCAGGCACAAACGTCACAGTCTCAGCCAGTGCGAGCAAAGTGACAAAACTGGCTGGCCCCGTCGAGGTTCAGCAACGGTGAGCGGGCTTCGTGGAACCGGGGTGGAACAGTTAGTCTAGGTAGGTACCGAACTGATACTCGGGATCTGTTCATGGCAAGGAACGCGCAGGTCGCGCCGAGCCGTTGAGGGTTCCTGTGCTGCGCCCATGCGCAGGGAATTTGAAGGAGATTCTGCATTGAAGAGCAAGTTGCTGCTTTCGATTTTGGCCGTGACCTCGGCCCTCGTTGTACCGATGGCTGCCATAGGCCAGATCGCACCGGAAAAACCGCCGAAGGATATTACGGGACCGGTGTACAAGTACGAGGCATATGTCGGATACGGCTATACGAGCTTGAACCAGGTGAACCTGTCGCGCAGCGGCCTTCAGGGCGTGAGTGGTTCGGTGACCCGGTATTTTGGGGACCATTTCGGGTTGAAAGCAGACGGCGGCTACTACGCGTGGAATGTGACCGCCAAAAACCCCGGCAATCCTAAAGTCGACATGGTGCTGGTTGGACCCGTAATTCGTGGAAATCTCTTTGAGAAGTGGAGCGGTTATGCTGAAGGGTTGTTCGGCGGGATTCACACGGGGGGCGTGTCGATTCAGCCGGACATTTCATTTGCCGGCGGCTTTGGGGTCGGCGTGGATTACAACCGGAGCCCGCGCTGGGCGATCCGCGCCTTTGGAGATGACATCGGGTCGGCCTTTACGATTCAGCCTTATCAGTCGGGGTATTCGACACACCTGCGCTGGAATGCGCGAGCTGGTATCGGACTGGTCTATCACTTCTGAGTCCCGGACAGACGATCTGAGGCGGAGCGACTGCGCTCCGCCTTTTTGCTGCGCGTCAGATCGGTGGTTGGGCAGCGACGCGGTAGTTGAGTGAGACAATGCCGCTCGGGAAGGTGCGCGAGTCTTGGAAGATGAGAGGCCAGCGGCGACCCGGAGGCACGAGCGGAATTCCCATACCAAGCAGGACGGGAACGACAGAGATTTCGACACGATCCACCAGGCCGGCATCTAGGAGACTGCGGAAGGTCACTCCGCCGCCAAAGAGCCAGATCTCCTTGCCGGATTTGCGCTTGAGTTCAAAGACCGTAGCCGCCAGAGCTCTTGAAACTATCTTGACGTCAGGGTGCTCGGCTGCGATGAGCGTAGTAGAGGCAACATAGGTTCTCATCCCGAGCTCCTTGGGTGAGCGCCCAAGACGCAGCATGTATTCGTAGCAGACACGACCCATGATGGCTGTATCGAACTGTCGAAAGATCTCGCCGAAATCGATTGTGGGGTCGTTGATGATCCAGTCGGACTCTCCGTTCGGCCCGGCGATGTAGCCATCGAGGCTGGCAGCAACGCTGTAGACGAGTTCGCGCATGGGAATCTCCGATGGACCGGGTTCGTAGTAGAAGTTTACGTCAAGGCATGAGCCGGACAGACCGCGTTGCACCTGAGGATGATGTATCGATTCCCTTCGAGGATCGGACCTATTTGACATCGGCGAGGAATCTTTCCAGTTCCTTGCGATTGGTCCCCTGCTGCGGGAGGAAGTCTCTCGCGCGCAGGTTTTTCAAGACTTCATTGGTGACAAACTCGTGTCCGATGCCACCTTCGTCAATGCGAACTACGCGGGCAAGCACGCTGATGGACTTCTTCTCTCCGAACTCGGCATCCTGCCGCTCGAGAGTCATGCGGACGAGGGTGTTGGGAGACCACAGCTCTTTGCTTCGGAGATAAAGGCCGGTAGTGCTGATGTTCACGATCTCGTGTGGCTTGGGTGCGCCACCAGTGAAGTAGAAAGCGACCAGGCCGGGCAGCTCTATGCGCTCTCCCCGTCGGCGATTGCCACTGAGTGAGACGGATTCGCCGGCGAGCCATCGCTGAACTCGAGCGGCGAACGGGAGCTTGTCCTTCGCCCCGAAGCGAATTGGACGCTCAGGTGCGACTCGGACTTGAGGCGGTGGGTCTTCCGCTCGCGCAACTGCCGGCAAAATCTCCTGCTCTGGCTCGCCCGGAGGCCCTAAAACAGTCTGAGGTTCGGGGGCTACCACAGACAGAGCTTCGGGGGCTGCCGTCGCTACTGGCTCTGGTTCCTGCAAGGCTTCGAGTGGAACAGGCAGGTCCAGATCCGGATATTCAGGTAGAGGCTGAAGCGTTTCGCTTTCGTCTGCAGTGATTTCCGGCAGTGAGGGGGCTTCGCTCTGCTCGGGCTTCGGCTCATCAATTCCCGCCGCTTCGATTTCCTGCAATTCCAGAATGTCTTCGGCGGAGAGGTCCGGCAGTTCCAAAGTGTCCTCAGTAGAGAGGTCAGGCAAATCCAGGATCTCGTCGATAGATAGGTCAGGATTGGTCTCGGCGATCTCCTCCGGTTCTGCAGGTGAATCGATCTGTTCCGCAGTTACCGGCTCTTCGATTTCCTGCGGGGCGGAAGGCTCGGCAAGCTGGATGAATTCGTGCTCGCTAATTTCTTTGGGAGCGTCCGGCGGTATAGATGGCTCCTGCTGCAGCTTCTCGCGGCGAAGCTGATCGTCTACGAATTGAATGACCGCTTTGAAGCTGAATGGGATTTGGCGGCGCTTCGACACACCTTCTTGTTGCGCTTCAACGGTCGGTGAGTCGGAAGGAGCTACCAGCTGGTGAGCCGTTTCGAAGATCTGAGTGAGCGGTAGAAGATCGGCATTCGGCGGATCCGGCTGCTCGGATTGCAAGGAATCGAGCTCTTGAGACAGCTGAGTCTCGTCGGCCTCGAAGTGTGAGGATTCGACAAAAACTTGCGCTTCAGTTTCGTTCAGTCCGACCAGCGGCTCTGCGGATTCTTCCAGAACGGGCTGAAATGACATCTGTTCCGGGGCGACGTCGGCCGCCGCAGACTGCGCTACTCTGTTCGAGAGAAATATCTCTGTGTTCTGTGGCGTTCCGGATGAGGGCATGTAGACAAGCGAGCCGGCAAACGGGTCGAGCGAGACGGTGCTTGCAGAGCCGCGAGATTCGATCGGCCATCCGGACGACTCCACTGCCTGGAACTGCGCTGTGGCCCGCAAAAGCACAGCCAGTTCTGCTTCGGTGCAAATTCGGATAAAGTCGCCGGCTTCGGTGTTCGATTTGGCCAGAAGTTGATCGGAGAGAAAGAGGATGGTACCAACCTGATCGGTGATGTCTGGGAACGGAGTACCCGGGCCCACATCCGCGACTTGAAGGATTCTCTGCTCTCCGTCGAGATAAGCAACATCGAAGGCGAAAAGGCGAGGTACGTCAGAGGCTACAGATGGCTTGGTGAGCCGGATGCAAAAGTGCGCATCTCGGCCGGGGCCGTTCATGACCAGCGCGAGCAATTGAGAAGGCGTCTGAGGTTCGGACACGGAGATTACACGCTCACTGAGCAGCGCGTTCCGGGTCACGTTATAGACGCAGTAGCTTGCGGTTTCCATGGGTCCTCAGGGGAAGAGTAGGTACGGAGGACAATGAAGCGAGGATAGACCGATCCTGATTGCAGGCCCAAGGCAATAAAAGAAAAAAGAGACCTAATGTTCGATGCGGAACACATCGATATGGCTGGACAGAGGAATTCGAAAGCTAACACGGGCCAAACAGCAGGGCCCGGGGCAGCGAATTCAAAATCCACTGGAAGCAGCTAACTGGCCCAAAAACACCTAGCCTTCTTCAGCTTCGCGAAGTTTGGCTATAACGGTGAAGTCTTCGAGGGTGGTGACGTCCCCCTTGATTTCGCCATGGGTAGCCAGTTCTCGGAGCAGACGACGCATAATCTTGCCACTTCGGGTCTTGGGAAGCGCTTCTGTGAAGCGAATGTCGTCGGGGCGGGCGAGTGCGCCAATTTCTTTCGCAACCCACTGGCGAAGCTCTTCTTTCAGTTTGTCTGACGGCTGATTGCCAGATTCGAGGGTGACGAAGGCGGCAATAGCCTGGCCTTTGAGGTCGTCGGGGCGGCCTACTACGGCGGCCTCAGCCACCTTGTTATGGGCGACGAGGGCTGACTCGACCTCCATTGTGCCGAGGCGGTGTCCGCTGACGTTGATCACGTCGTCGACCCGGCCCATCAGCCAGAAGTAGCCATCTGCGTCCTGGCGCGCGCCGTCGCCGGTGAAGTAACAGCCCGGAACATCTGACCAGTAGGTTTTCTTGAAGCGCTCCGGGTCGCCATACACGGTGCGCGCCATCGAGGGCCAAGGCTTCCGGACGATGAGCAGGCCGCCGCTGCCAGCAGGGACGGCGTGGAAGTTGCCTTCAGCATCGGGACGCGTGACGACTTCAGGCTGAATTCCAAAGAAGGGTCGCGTGGCAGAACCGGGCTTGGCGGGAACAGCGCCGGGGATTGGCGAGATCATGATGGAGCCGGTTTCGGTCTGCCACCATGTGTCAACGATCGGACAGCGATTGTGGCCGATCTTCTCGCGATACCACATCCATGCTTCAGGGTTAATAGGCTCACCGACGGTGCCGAGGAGGCGAAGCGAGTCGAGCTTATATTTGTCGACGTATTGATCGCCCCACTTGATGAAAGCGCGGATGGCTGTCGGCGCGGTGTAGAAGATGGTGACCTTGTGATCGTCAACGATCTTCCAGAAGCGGGAGAAGTCAGGGAAATTGGGGGCGCCTTCGTACATGAGGACTGTGGCGCCGTTTTGCATGGGACCGTAGACGACGTAGGAATGTCCGGTAACCCAGCCAATGTCAGCGGTGCACCAGTAGATGTCGTCGTCCTGTAGATCGAAGACGTACTTCGAGGTCAGATAGGTCTGGACGGCATAGCCGCCGGTCGTATGTACGAGCCCTTTCGGTTTGCCGGTTGTTCCGGATGTGTAGAGGATGTAGAGCGGGTCTTCGGAGTCAAGCGGCTCCGCGGGACACTGCGTGGGGGCGTTGGATACGATGTCGTGCCACCACCAGTCGCGACTCTCGACCATGTTTACGGGAGAGCCTGTGCGGCGATAGACAATGACGTGGTTAACTGTGGGGCAGGCGTGCATGGCTTCGTCTACGGTGCGCTTGAGCGGGACTTCGTTGCCGCGACGATAGCTCGTGTCCTGCGTGATGATGGCGACGCATCCGCAATCATTAACGCGGTCGGCGATGGCGTTGGCCGCGAATCCACCAAAGATGACGGAGTGAATTGCCCCGATGCGCGCGCAGGCGAGGATGGCGACGGCAAGCTCGGGCGTCATGCCCATGTAGACGGCGACGCGGTCGCCCTTCTTGATGCCGAGGGCCTTGAGGCCGTTCGCGAAACGCTGGACTTCGATGTGGAGTTCGGCGTATGTAAGGCGGCGGATCTCAGCCGGCTCCCCTTCCCAGATGATCGCAGTCTTGTCGGCACGGCCGTTTGCAACCTGATGGTCAAGGCAGTTGTAGCTGAGGTTCAACTTGCCATTGACGAACCATTTGGCGGTGGGCAGATTCCAGTCCAGGACCTTGTCCCACGGCTTGAACCAGTGCAGGTCCTTTGCAACGCCAGCCCAGAAGATTTCGGGGTCTTCGATGGACTGCTTGTACATCTGCTCGTACTGCTCGAGGCTCTTGATATGGGCTTTGGCGGAGAACTCGGGCGGCGGAGGAAAGACGCGCGCTTCACGAAGAAGAGAATCGAGATCCTGACTGGAGAGGGATGAGACCGATTTTGGATCAGCGGGAACGTGCGGCGAGGACATGAATGGATTCCTTCAGGGAAGTCGCTGGAGTGGAAGTCTTGAGCGGCTGACGCGCGTTGTGTGCGGAGCGCCGGCGGCAACTGGTGTCGCTGCAACTTTATCGGGGCGGGGGTGTGAGGGGCAAGTAGAGCGGCCAGTGATCAGAGATTCAGTCAGAAGTGGCTGGAAGTGGCGTTCTGTCTACAACGCCGTCAGCAGGTGCAGGCAGCTGGATTTCAGACCAGATCAGGGTGCCGGAGCTCTCTTTAAGGAAAAGGCTGCCCACCAGCAATGACAACGCGGTTACGGAGATTGGGAAGAGCAGGCCTGCGTAGATGTTTCCGGTGGCGGCGCAAAGACCTACTCCGATGACCGGCAGAAGTCCTCCGAAGATGCCGTTGCCGAGGTGGTAGGGCAAGGAAACCGAAGTGTACCGGATCTTTGCGGGAAAAGCTTCGACGAGGTAGGCGGCGATGGGGCCGTAGACCATGCAGGAAAAGATGTTCTGCAGACAAATGAGCAGAATCAGCAGCGGCAGGTTTGCATGGTCGGCTTGGGGAGCAGCGGCGAGAGCTTGGGTAGCGTCGATGCGGGTGAGAGGCGTGAGATGGGTTTCGCCGGTCACGGAATCCTTTGTGGATGTGACGGCTACAACCTTGTTACCCGCCGCCTCCTGCATAGCTCGGTAGATGGGGTATATGCAGACGAGACAAAGAAGCATTCCAGCAAGCATTACTCTTTTGCGGCCAATGCGGTCGGAAACCGCTCCGAAGAAGACGAAGGTGGGTGTGGCGATCACTAGGCCGCAGAGGGCGATCACGTTCGCGTCATGGGTGCTGATGCGCAGAATGTTCTGCATGTAGAAGAGCGCATAGAAGAGGCCAGTGTAGGAGACGACGGCTTGGCCCGCTGCGGCTCCGAAGAGCGAGACGAGAACCTGCTTGAGGTTCGGCCAGTTGCCAAATGCTTCCTTGAGGGGGCGAGAGCATTGCGAGCCGGTGGCTTTGACGTGCGCAAAGATGGGCGACTCGCTCATTCGGATTCGGATGACGAGCGAGACGGCAACGAAGATGAGCGAGAGCAAAAATGGCAAACGCCATCCCCAGCGCTGGAACGCAGCGCCGTTCATGGAGTGCTCGGTGGCGAGAATCACGGTAAGCGACGCGATCATGCCGAGGCCTGCGGTAGTTTGCAGGAAGCTCGTGTAGAAGCCGCGCTTGCCGTCGGGAACGTGTTCGGCCAGGTAAACGGCGGCGCCTCCATATTCTCCGCCGAGAGCCAGGCCCTGCAGCAGCCGGATGACGATAAGGGCGATGGGCGCGATCCAGCCGGCAGTTTGAAATGTGGGCAGAAGGCCAACGGCTGCTGTTGATCCACCCATGATGGAGAGCGTGAAGATGAATGCGATGCGACGGCCAACGAGGTCGCCAATACAGCCAAAGAAGAGAGCACCAAACGGACGAACTAGAAACCCAGCTGCGAATGTGGCGAGGTAGGCAATCAGTGCGAAGGTCTGATTTTCGGGCGGATAGAACTTAACGGCGAGAACCGAAGTGAGCGCGCCGAAGATGTAAAAGTCATACCACTCGATGAGCGTCCCTGTAGCAGAGCCAAGGACGACACGGATTAGAGAAGCGGATGTGGCGGGGCCGATGGCTATTGAATGCTGGGCAGACATCTGCTGATTCGACCTCGTACAAAGTCCCTTCCATCAGCAGGGGCACAGCGGGACTGCTGGTTCACTGTGCGGGTGGGCGTATGGGGTCGTCAAGAGAAATCGAGGACAATAACCGCCTTATTCAATGTTTCGAAGGTATGCTGACGGGAGATGACACGCATTTCGGGTGTTTCCGTTTCCCCTTCACCGATACAGGGCAACGGAGTCTTCGCAAATCAGGCTTTTCGACGGGGTGGGGTGCTTTTGCATCTCGATGATTCCCGGGTTGTAGACTCGGAACATCCTCTCCGGCCCGAAGCCGGAGAATTGGAATATCATCGCGACTTTCTGCCCGACGGAACGGTCGTGTTGATGCAGATGCCGGAGCGCTCTATCAATCACTCCTGTGACCCGAATTGCTACGTATATTCCGTCAAGCGCGAACGTTTCTTGCTCGCCAAACGCGATATTACAGCCGGCGAAGAGATATTGATGGACTATGCGCTGAACGCAATCGATGGCGATGTATGGGAATGCCGCTGTAACTCAGAGAATTGCCTGGGTGTTCACAAGTGCGATTTCTTTTGCCTTCCTCTCGAACTTCAGCTTGAGAACCTGCCTTATCTCGATCCGTGGTTTGCGAGAGTCCACGCCGCTCGCATTCGTCTGTTCCTCAGGAGCGCACACATGCGCCCCTGAGATTAAATCGGCATGCTTCACGCTGTGCCAATCCCGATTTTTGTCGCCTTCTCAACCGGTGAGAGGTCGCCGTCAGTGCGATCCATCTCAAATGGCGCGCTTGGAAATAGAGGCGGCTGGGCCATGAAACGAGGCGTCTTCCCACGATGGGGCTGTGCGGCGTGGAGAAGGAAGGGGTGGCAAAGGTATACGGTCCCGGCGTCCCCGGTCGCAAGGACCTCTTCCACGCTTTGTGTTGCTGACGCAGCAGCAGTGGAGATTTCGATCATCGACATTCCTTGTTCACCAGCAGGGGCGAGAAGGCGTGCGACGGTCATGTGGGAGCCAACACGAATGCGGGTAGGCGCGTCGGATTCGCTAACGTCGGAGAAGAGGAACAGCATGAGCAATGCCCTGCCCTTCGAGCTGATGTTGACTCGCCAGTGGAGATACTCGTTGGTGGGTGGATCGGGTGGATAGCTTGCGTCAACGTGCCAGCCAGTGTCACCGGGGTCGTCGGCATGCGGAAAACGAATCGGGAACGATCCGAGACTTTCGCGCGGAATCCATCGACCTTTGCCTACGAGCGTGTCGAATGCGTTCTGCAGGGCTGGGGTGTTTGCTGCCTCGCGGAATGGCGCTTGCGGATAATCCCACAGACGGATGACGGGTTTTGTCCAAGTGGACGTGTTGTTGGGATCGCAGCCGGAGTCGCGCCAGAGGATCTCGCGAGCAGCGTCAGCTGTTTCGGAAGAGAAGGCATCGTCGATGCGCAGATAACCATCGCGAATGAAAGTGTTGATCTTGTTCTGCGTGATCAAGCGGGGATGGTTACTGGCCTTAGCGCGGTTGCGCACACCTGGATACATGGGCATGTTTCGAATCTCCTGCTTTATGCAAAGCGCGATTCTGTAGCGGAGCCGCAGGCGCGACTCCAGCATTCGCCACTCTGAGCCTCGGGCAATTTTGCGTAGCAAAGGCTCAGGCGATGGGGCAAGACAGTGCGGATTTACAGAAATACAGCGGAGATACGAATCATCATGGCGGCCCGATTTTACAACAGTGTCAGCGCGATTTGGATCTTTGATCAGCTCTGAATGCTCACGCATTTTCCGAAGATCGCATTCGGACCAACCCAGCCGTTTATCCCTCCGCGATTGTTTCCAATTTGGAAGCGCGATCCGCTGATTGCTTTTACGAGGTGCAGGTACTCGCTTCCGTGAACCTTACAGAGAACGATGTCATTCACTTCGATCGTGGAGACATCAACGGGAACGACCGTGCAGAGCTGGCCCGAGTCGATCCGACCCTTCATTGAGTGTCCTCGAGGCCGGAATGAAACGGGCTTGCCTTCTCGGAGTTGCTTGATATATTGCGCGGCCCAACCCAATCAGGTACTCCGAAAGCTCAGGATCTGTAACGTTTCTGGTGCCACGTCCAGGCGGTGCGAATGATGTCGTCGAGTTGTGTGTAGTGCGGCTTCCAGCCGAGTTCCGCGATGGCCTTATCAGAACTTGCGACCAGGACCGCGGGATCGCCGGGGCGGCGGGGGTGAAGTTCCGCCGGAATTGCATGCCCCGTCACGCGTCGGGCTGATTCGATGACTTCGCGAACGCTGAAGCCCTGACCATTGCCGAGGTTGTAGATGAGGCGCGCCTTCGCGGAGGCATCGGTTTCCAGGGCTTTGAGTGCGCGGAGATGTGCGTCGGCGAGATCGGAGACGTGGATGTAATCGCGGATGCAGGTGCCATCGGGAGTGGAGTAGTCGTCGCCATAAATGCGGATTGACTTGCGACGGCCGAGGGCAACGTCAAGGATCAGCGGGATGAGGTGTGATTCAGGCTCATGGTCTTCGCCTCGGATGATTCCGTCGGGGCTTTCCGGGGCACCGGCAACGTTGAAGTAGCGCAGAGCGACCGAGCGGAGACCGTGGATCGAGTGGAACCAGTTGAGCATCGTCTCCACCACAAGCTTTGACTCGCCGTACACGTTGGTCGGTTTGAGGCGGGCGTTTTCGACGATGGGAACCGACTCGGGCTCCCCGTAGACGGCCGCTGTAGAAGAAAAGACGAGGCGACGGGGACCTTCGGCGATCACTGCCTCAAGCATCGCCAGTGTGGAGGCGGTGTTGTTTCGAAAGTAGGCTTCGGGGCGAACCATGGAATCGCCGGCTTCTATGAGGGCAGCGAAGTGGAGAATCGAGTCAAAGGGCTTGCCTTCGTTTTTTGCTGACTTGAAAATCTTTTTGAGCAGGTCGCGGTCGGCTATGTCGCCTTCAATGAACTCAACCCCGGTTGGAACCATCTCGCGGCGAGCATGGCAAAGGTTGTCAAATACAACGGGTTGATGACCTTGCGAGAGGAGCAGAGCGGCAACTGTACCGCCGACATACCCTGCACCTCCGGTAACCAAAGTTCTCACAAAAGTAGTGTCCTTCCAAAGCGGATTGGGTTACCGTGAGTCTATTACAGCAAGGCAACCAGAGGGTTTGCGCTGTTTGAACGAGACCGTCGTCAGACGGCTGGCTCAAACTTCGCGGCTTAATGAACGAAACACTGGTTCAGAGCCCGGGTTTGAGGGAATGTGCGGCGCAGTAAGTAGTTTCTTTTTCCCACCTCCCACGAGGATCTCTGCGAAAGATCATTCGATTCTTTTTGGGACTTGGGAGAGGCAAGATGCGCGCGGGACGGTATCAAGGAGAGGGGTTTACAGAGCAGGGTAAGAACCGGCAATTTGGCGACCGCCCCTCTGGCTTTTGGGTAACCTGTTCCGATACCATAAAGGCAGACTCAAGAGTACCGTTCCTTCCGTTTCAGGAGGAGCGAGGTCAAACAGAGCACGCGGCCCTTTGGAGCACAAAAGTCCCCTGCTTCAGGTGCCCGCATAGCAAGACGCTATCTTTTTGGATTCAGCCAGTTGCCGCGACATATGAGGATCACTTGCGGCCACTGAAAAGCGACAATGCACGCCCGGAAAAGGCTAGGGGCAAAATGGCAAGTCATCGTCAGGATTCATTCGGCCTTCACGTTGTGTCGACGGGCTTCCATCAGACTCAAGACGCCGCCTTCATGGCAATCCCCGAGGTAACCAAATGCAGATGAGTGGCTATCCTGGTCAAACCAGCTTCGGCTTGCTCCCCGAGCCGGAGGGGCGGTCAGCGTCGTTTCTTACCAGCGCAACCGTCAATGCGGTAATTCTTGGCCTGATGATCTGGGTGGGAATGACTGCGAAGCACGTTTTGCAGCAGCGCCACTTTGAGCAGACGGAGCTCATTTTCCCGACGACTCCTCCGCCTCAGCCGAAGTTCAAGACACCGCCTCCGCCGAAACTTCCTGATCTTCCCAAGCCAAAGCTGGAAGTCCAGATGGAACAGCCAAAAATCAAGATGCCGAAGATGGAGCCCAAACCGGCGTTGAAGCCTATCGAGATGGAAGCGAAGCTCAATACTCCTGAGATCAAGGCAGCGAAACCAGCAATCATTCTGGCTCCGCAGCCCAAGGCTGCTCTTACGGCTGCAATGCCAGCGCAGAACAATGCTATGAAGGCATCTACAGCCCCGGTGCACCTCGGCGAGACATTTGGCGTCACTCCCAATCCGAATGCGACACGGCCTGCAACAGTAGCTGCAATCGGAAATCCATATGGCGGAATGCAGGGACCAGCCGTAGCGCCACACGGAGTCGTCGGTTCGGCCGGCATCGGCAATGGGTTGAAATCTGGATCGAACGCTGGCACCGTCGGCAAGGTTGCACAGGCTGGAATTCCCGCCGGCACGGGCACGGCTTCGACGGGTTATTCAACTGGGGGCAAGGTTGGATCGGCGGGCATTCAGAATCAGGTTGCGGCAACTCCCGCGGCACAGCAGAGAAAAGAAGTAGCTCCGACGAGCCTTGAAGTTCTCTCGAAGCCTCCGGTGCAGTACACCGCCGAAGCACGTCAGCTGAAGGTGCAAGGCGATGTGGTTCTGCGGGTGACATTTACCGCAACAGGCCAGGTGGTTATCAACAGCGTGGTACGCGGCCTTGGGCATGGACTGGACGAGGAGGCTCGCCGGGTTGCTTCGCAGATTCGTTTCCGTCCGGCGACTCGCAACGGACAGGCAGTCGATTTGACAACCAACATCACCATCACCTTCCAACTCGCATAGTGCTCGAAATGTTTGCTGTGTTTACGACAACCGGCGAAGTAGCTCGTTCAGAAATGAAAAGCCGCTGTCATGGAAAGACAAGAAGTCCTAGGAGAAAATGATGTACAGAAAGATCCCTGTTACCCTCCTGTCCCTGCTCTTGGGCGTGTCTGCGGCAGAGGCGAAGAAGACACCTAAATACGACCAGACGCACCCATTGACACCAGACCAGGCCGCGCTCGTGCAGAAGTCGATCGGGCAGGAGAAGATCCTGATCAAGGCCATTCAGCAGCGCACACCGCTGGTGGAGACCTACATCCAGGACACCAAGCCCGATGTGAAACTCTGGCAGGTGCCGATCGGGGACCAGTACACGCTAAGCCGCGTGGACTTCGGCAAGGGCTTCTTTGACAAGAGCTATGAGCCACGCGATGCGAAGGACAAAAAGGGCTGGTTTAAGGGCTCATTCGCGGCAATCAGCGGACTAACGAAAGCGCTTGGATTAGACAAGCACTTCACTTACAATCCGACGGGCTTCATGCAGATGATGTTCCTCGACCCGACAGGATTCGATGAACAGCATTACGCGTTCAACTATGTGCGCCGTGAATTTCTTGGCTCGGTGAGAACCTGGGTCTATGACGTTCATCCCAAAGTCGCCGGGATGGGCCGTTTCTATGGCCGCGTCTGGATCGAAGATCAGGATGGCAACGTTGTCCGCTTCAACGGCACCTACACCGGCCCGCGGAGCGAGGATGATTCGCGCTACTACTTCCACTTCGACAGCTGGCGCATGAATGTACAGCCGGGAATCTGGCTGCCGGTCGCTATCTACGTGGAAGAGACCAGCCGTGACGGAGAGAAGCAAATCGGCCTCAAGGCACAGACGCACTTCTGGGGCTATAGCCTTAAGCTTCCTACTCGCGACAGCGAGAGCGTGAGCATGAAGGTAGATGACGCCGAGGACAAGAGCGATGACTCAGGCGACGTAAGCCCGCTGCAAGCTTCGCGCGAGTGGGTTGCGCAAGCCGAAAACAACGTGATTGATCGTCTCGAGCAGGCTGGGCTTGTAGCTCCGCTGACGCCAAACGGGTTTGAGCAGACGGTTCTGGATCAAATTGTTACCAACCTTGTTGTGCCGAACAACGTGCAATTGAGTCTTCCTGTCCACTGCCGGATCATGTTGACTGACACGATCGAAACGACGACCGTGGGCAATACGATTCTGCTGAGCAAAGGATTGATCGACACAATGCCGAAGGACGAGGCGACGCTGGCCTCCGTTGTTTCGCTTGAACTGGCGCATATCGCTCTCGGCCACCACATCGATACGCGTTACGCGTTCAACGACCGTCTAATGTTCCCCGATGAAGCTTCGTTCCGTCGCATCGCGATGAATCATACAGACCACGATAACCAGGAAGCGGCCACTAAGGCGCAGGAGTACCTGGATGCCTCGATGTATAAGGATCAACTGGCGAAGGCAGGCCTGTACTGGTCGCAACTCGCAGATCGTGGTTCGGTGCTGAAGGCACTCAACACACCGAAGCTTGGTGATTCCCTGTTGAAGACCGATGGTCAACCTTGGATGACCGCGTTGGCGAAGGGTGCTCCCCGGCTCAACTGGGATGATTTGACGCAAAGCCCGGCACTGCCCCTAGGCAGCTGGTTGAAGACCGATCCCTGGGATGACCGTGTGCACCAGCTAAATGCAAAGCTTTATGCGCCGTTGAATCCGCGTGACAAGATGCCATTGGAAGTGACACCGGTGTACTTCAGGCTGCAACGTTACGACGAAGCACAATCAGCAGCCAAGAACGCAGCGCCTGCCCAACCAGCGCCAGGCAACCCTCAGAGTGCTTCGCCAGCAGCGGGCGGAAGTCAGCCGGCGGGTGCAGATCAGCCGGCGCCTCAGCAGAACGAAGGCCCTCAGCCGCAACAGCAACAGGCTCCCCCACAACAGGGTGGGTCCCCTAGCCCCCAGAAGTAATTAGCTTCGGGCCAAGGAGGCGGATAACCTAGGGTTATCCGCCTCCGAGCTTTTATACTTACTTCAATTTTCGAGTTCCTTTCCAGAGCTCTCAGATTCAACCTGCAGACCCCAATTTTCGCCAGGAGTGGATGAGCGCCTTTTCATGAAAAGATTTCAGTTTCTTCTTTTTACCTTGCTGATTACTGTGTTTAGCGCGCGTGGGCACGGTCAGGTAGACCCCTCGGCCTACCGAGGCAAGATTTCTCTTACTGCAGGGGGATTTGGCTCGGCATTTCAGCCGGACTATGCGGGCGGCGGAATTCCCGGAACAAGTCCCTACCGACTTTATGGCTTCGGCGCTTACGCGGACTTGAGAATGACTCGATGGGTGTCGATCGAAGCAGAGATGCGATGGCTACGCGAGCACTCGTTTGTGGGCATCGCGCAGGATACATACCTGTTCGGGCCGCGCGTACCAATCCATGAGTACAAGAGGCTCGGTGCGACTCCATACGCGAAGGCGCTTGTTGGGCTGGGAAAGATGGACTTCGAGTACAAAGAGGCTTACGGGCGATTCACAGATCTGGCGATCGGCGGGGGCGTCGATCTGAATCTGTCGAAGCGCTGGAGCGTGCGAGCTTTCGACTTCGAGTATCAATTCTGGCCTAACTGGATCAATGGAACACTGAAGCCGTATGGAGCCAGCGCAGGCGTAGCATACAGAATCTTTTGATGCCGTCGCGTCCCTTATTGTCCGGGGATCTGAGTTTAATTGCCTGCTGCATATCCAGCGGATCGCAGCTAAACTGACAAGCGCCGGGCCGTAAAATCTGTGCATGGCGAATGAGACTGCGTTCTCACACACAGCTCCCGATCTGGAAGAAATCCTGAAGGAGCTTCGCGGACGCGAACCTATCTTTCATACAGAGCGATTTGGCCAGAGCTTTGAGGAGTTCGAGGATAGTACTGCGCCAGACTTCTGGGAAGTTGGGGCTTCTGGCCGTCGTTACAGCCGCGAGTTCATCTTGAACATGCGCAGGCGTGAAGCTCTGATCGACGCAGATTCTGCGGGCTGGAAAGCAACAGGATTCGCGTTGCGGCGCCTCGGGCCAGATTACTATCTACTTACCTATACACTCGATCAGCAGGGACGCCTAACCCGGCGCGCAACCGTGTGGGAATGTGTGGGAGGGAAATGGCGGATCATTTACCACCAGGGAACGCTCGTTACAGCCAATGAGGAAGATTAACTCCTGATCCGGAAAAGATGTCGTCAGGTTTGCGTCAGAGAGTGTAGGGATATCAAGAATCGCAGGGGAGAACGGGCCAGTGTCTAAGAGCCGACTTGAGGCGTTTAGCGATGGAGTGCTGGCCATCATCATCACGATTATGGTGCTGGAGTTGCACGTTCCACACGGGGCCGGAATCGAGGCACTAAGGCCAACGCTGCCGACTCTGCTTTCCTATCTTCTGAGTTTCGTCTACATCGGAATCTACTGGAACAACCATCATCATTTGCTCCATGCGACGCGAAAGGTTCGCGGTAGCGTGCTTTGGGCGAATTTGCACTTGCTTTTCTGGCTCTCGCTCCTTCCCTTTGCTACCGGTTGGATGGGAGCCAGTGGTTTTGCGCCGGATCCCACAGCTGTGTACGGGATGATCCTCATAATGTCAGGAATTGCCTACTGGATACTGGTTCAAAGGATCATCGCTAGCGAGGGAGAAGATTCGCTCGTCAGAAAAGCTGTAGGAAAAGATCGCAAAGGTGCGATCTCAGTGGTGATGTATGCGATCGCAATCCCCTGCGCGTTCTTCGCGCACTGGGTTGCGCACTCCATCTACATACTTGTCGCGCTCATGTGGCTGGTGCCCGACCGTCGCATCGAGAGGATCCTGTCAGCTACGGAGTGATACACAGTGCGCTAGCTTGGCAACCCTGAGATCTAGGCTCGTGTATCACCACAGAGTGCGGTTACGGGATTGTGACCGTGTACGTGTTTGAGGGCTTACTTTCTCCTGTGGAAGCTACGCTCGTCACGTAGTATCGGTAGCTGCTTCCAGGTTGCACTCCCGAATCTGTATAGCTGGGCTGCCCGCTCGAGCCTATCTTGGCGAAGGAACCGCTCGAACCTGATGCGCGGTATACAGAGTAGCTTGAAAGCGGAACGGATGAGGACGCGGGTGCATTCCAACTCAATTCAACCCTGTGTCCGCTGGTGCTGGCAGCGAGATTGATAGTGAGGCTCGGATTTGTCGAAGAATTGCTGGTGATGGTCAACAGCCCTTTTTGCGATCCAGTGATGGATGCCTTATACACCAGCGTAAGGACGAGCGCCTGCCCAGGATTAAGTGTTGTCGGAAGGCTCACAGGAGATAGGGAGAAGCCCGTTCCGCTGATTGCGACAGATTGCACGGTTACAGCGGCCTTTCCTACCGAACTCAAAGTCACGAGCTGGGTTGTGGTTTGATTCAGAATTACCGAGCCAAACGAAATGGTAGTTGCATCCACGCTCAGTTGAGCCGATGCAGGACTGAGCTGCAGAGAGATCGATTTGGATACGCTGCCTGCGGTTGCGGTGAGCTTTACAGTTTGAGCGGTGGACACGGCTGCAGCGGTAGCAGTAAAAGTCGCTGTAGTTGCAGTCGCCGGTATAGCTAGGGATGCGGGCACCTTTACGTTCGTACTACTGCTCGCCAGTGCAATCGTGACGCCACCCTTAGGCGCGGCTCCGGATAAGGTTACTTTGCAGGGATCGGCCAATGACCCAACGATAGACGAGCCAGAGCAGGTGAGTGCGCTCAAAGTTGGAGTGGCCGTCATGCCGTTTCCCGTCAGACTGATGGTCTGACTTCCAGCACTGCTGGCTATGGTCAACATTCCTGAAGCAGATCCGGCAGCTGTTGGATTGAAATGAACTGTCAAAACCACTGCCTGGCCTGGATTGAGAGACGACGGAAAACTGCCGCCCGAAACAGTGAATCCATTTCCAGTCGTCGAATCCGATTTGATGTTCACGGGCGCATTTCCGGTCGAGGTTACTGTCACGGATTTCGTAACCGCGGTGCCAACTGCAACGTCTCCGAACTGCATGGACGCAGTGCTGAGGCTGAGTGCTGCGGATGACGCGCCTGTTTTTGACGGTTTCAGTTGGATCGAGACATTGCGTGAAGTCCCGTTAGAGGTTGCGACGATAGTTGCCGTTTGCGTGGTCGACGTTGCGGCTACAGTTGCGACAAACGTCGCGGTGGTCGAACCGCTGGCGATCGTCGCACTGGCAGGTACAACAACAGCGCTGCTGGTGCTGCTTAGAGCGACTGAAAGCGACTTCGATGATTTTGCACTCAACGAGAGAGCGCATGTTGTCTTCCCGGCGGCGCTGAATGAGGTGGTAGTACACGAGAGCGACTTGAGTTCAGGTGCGCCAGCTGCAGCAGTAGCTGGAGACAAGGATATGGAGAATGACTTCGCGGTGCTGCCATGAGTGGCCGTAATGACTCCCATTTCGTCGGAACTGACCTTGGATATAGTCGCGGAGAACTTAACACTGCCTGCGCCAACTGGAACGGTGACGGAGGCAGGCACTTTGATGGCAGAACTGTTGCTTGAGAGCTTCACCTGGAGACCGCCGGAAGGTGCGGCCATGCTGGTCGAAACAGTGCAGGACGTAGACCCGGCGTCTGACATAGTAGCTGCATCGCAATTGAGGCCACTCAGGTCGGCCGAACCCGAAGTTCCCTTGCCGTGCAATTTAATCGCGGCAGCAGCAGTGGACGAAGCGCTCGTGATCACGCTGAGCTGATCAGACGAATCTGAATCCGTACTGGGCGAGAAATGCACGTTGAGACTCAGACTGCTTCCGGCATCTAGGGTGACAGGAAGCTTGCCTTCACCGTCTACATGGAACGCAGCGCTAGACAACGACAGCTGAGATATCTGAACTGAGTCCGATCCTTTATTCGTCAGGGATATCTTCTTATCCACTGTGCTGCCGACGCCGACGCTTCCAAAATCGACGGAGGAAGGGGTAGCCGCAATGGTAGGAGCATCCGCAGTCGTTGACTTGGATCCACTGAGAACGACTATTCCTCCGCATCCGGAAAGGCTCAAAGACGAGAGGATAAGAACGAGGAGAGCGGGTAATGCTGGACCGGCGGAAACTCGGCTTGGGCAGGAAGTGAGCTGCTTTATAACAATCTGGCGGACCGGAGCCGGCCGCATCTTGACCACGAACATCCGTACATCTCCCTAGCAGTGTCGTTCAATCGCGAAGCCCGCGATATGCCAAGGAGAAAGACAAGCAATGAGGCCGTCTGCAAGTGCAGGGACCGGAGTACACGCGAACTGTAGTCCTGCAGCACAGGAGTTCGTGAGGTAAGTTTTGGTCGTGCTTTGTATATGCCGACGTGCTGTGGAGTCTGGGCGAGGTCAGACACGTGCGAGACAGCCCGCCAGGACGGAGCTTGGAAATACACCGATGAGGATCTAGCTTCATCACCGATACAGAGAATGAGCCCTGAAGCTGCAACGACACGTGCACGAAGCATGCCAAAGAATTGCCATCGAGTGCGTGATCGAAGCCGGTCTTGTGCTTTGTTGGGCTTGCGAGTTCAAAAATGTATCGCAGGTTAGGCCAGTGGTTGATCGACGAGGTAAATGTTTCCACGTTACGTAGTATTTGCAGTGTAATTAGCTCACTAAGCCAACCGGGCGCTGAACGTAAATGCAGCGTAACGTTACGCGAAAAGAAAAGGGCCGCTGTTGAGCGGCCCTTGTTGCTGAATCTGAGCGGACACTATGCGGGGCTTGGTGAGCCCTCTGGATAGCCCGAACCGGTGCGAGTGTCAGGCTTGAGGATCTGCTGGCCACCACCGCTGCCGCCATCGCTTGGAGAAGCGAGGGAGGATCTCATCGGCGGAAGTTCCTTGCCTTCGAGAAGCATCTTCACTTCTTCCGCGTCGATGGTTTCACGTTCGAGAAGTGCGGCTGCGATACGATGCATCGCGTCCTTGTGTGCATCTAGAATGCCGTGCGCTGCCTGGTACGCTTCGTCGATGAGGCGGCGAACCTCGAGGTCGATCTGGCGCGCCGTCTCTTCAGAGAAGTCGCGGTGCTGTGCGATCTCGCGACCGAGGAATATCTGCTCCTCCTTCTTGCCGAAGGTCAACGGTCCGAGGCGGCTCATGCCGTACTCGCAGACCATGCGGCGGGCTAGGTCGGTAGCGTTCTCGATGTCGCTTCCCGCGCCGGTAGACATCTGGTTGAGGAAGATCTCCTCAGCCACGCGGCCGCCGTATGCGGTCGCGAGATTCGCTTCCAGGTATTCGCGCGTGTAGTTGTGGCGATCGCCGGGAAGGAAGATCGTCACACCGAGAGCCATGCCGCGCGGAATGATCGTCACCTTGTGGATGGGATCGGAATGCGGCTGCATGATGGAGACCAGAGCGTGCCCGGCTTCGTGGTAGGCCGTGACGCGCTTCTCTTCATCGGTGAGCAACATCGACTTGCGCTCGGCACCCATGAGCACCTTGTCTTTAGCAAGCTCGAAGTCGTACATCGTGACCTGCTTGCGATTGACGCGTGCTGCGTTCAACGCTGCCTCATTGACCATGTTGGCCAAATCAGCACCGCTGAAGCCCGGTGTCCCGCGTGCGAGGACATTGAGATTTACGTCGTCGGCGACGGGAACTTTCTTAACGTGTACGCGAAGAACTTCTTCGCGGCCACGAACGTCCGGCAACCCGACTACAACGCGGCGGTCGAAACGACCGGGGCGCAGAAGCGCGGGATCGAGCACATCGGGGCGATTGGTCGCGGCAACGAGAATGACGCCATCGTTGGATTCAAAGCCGTCCATTTCGACGAGGAGCTGGTTCAGCGTCTGTTCGCGCTCGTCGTGTCCACCCCCGAGGCCTGCGCCGCGATGACGACCGACTGCGTCGATTTCGTCGATAAAGATGATGCAGGGGGCATTCTTTTTGCCCTGCTCGAAGAGATCGCGAACGCGGCTCGCACCCACGCCGACGAACATTTCGACGAAGTCAGAACCGGAGATCGAAAAGAACGGAACGTTGGCTTCGCCCGCAACAGCGCGAGCAAGTAGAGTCTTGCCCGTTCCCGGAGGTCCAACGAGCAGGACTCCCTTCGGGATTCTTCCGCCGAGCTTCTGGAACTTCTGCGGCTCGCGCAGGTACTCAATGATCTCCTTCAGCTCTTCCTTCGCTTCATCGACACCAGCAACGTCTTTGAACGTGACTTTCTTCTGCTGCATAGAGAGCAGGCGAGCGCGGCTCTTGCCAAAGGACAGAGCCTTGTTGCCGCCGGACTGCATCTGGCGCAGCATGAAGAACCAGATCGCGCCGAGGAGCACGAACGGGCCAACGTTGAACAGAATGGGCAGGAGGAGATTGCTTTGCGCGTCCTTCTTTCCGAAGTTGACGTGCGCGGCCAGCATTGCCTTATCGAGTTCCTCGTGTTGTTCTCCGACCGAGGTGTGGAACTGCTCCTTCGGCGTGGCCTTCATGTGGCCGCGAAGGTCAGTGCCCTGAATGGTCGCATCCTGCACCATATTCTGCTGCACCTTGTCGTACAGCTCGGAGTACGGGATTTCTGTGTCCTTGGCACCCATTCCTGCGCCCTTCTGGACAACACCCCAGAGCAGCACAAGGCAGATCAGGATAAAGACCCAGAACATGATCGTCTTTACGGTCGAATTCACCAGGATTCCTCTTTTCCCGGCGGGGAGAAGCCGCTTGCTCTTCAAACACCGCCTACAACACCCTTTTAGACGCCCGGACAGCCTTTGAAGTCACACAAAGTGTGGGCTCTAGGGCGGAGTACACTTCTCGCTCCCGCCCGGATGTGCAGTAACTCAGATTGTACTCCGAAGTGAAACCAACTTCGACGAAGTGCACGTGACGAAAAGGTGGGAATCCGGCGCGTTAACGGGACGAATCGGCTGAGTCTGGCCAAGGTTTGGAGGTGTCCGTGGAGTCCTGAGCGGAGATCGTGTCTATCGTGATACGTAGATCGGGGTCTGGCTCGAGCTCAACACCGCGCATCCAGCGGATGTGCCCACCGACCTCAAGAACCGGCCAAAAGACACGATCCCGCCCGGTAACTTTCATTCTTTCAAGAACTTCTTTCACCCTGCGCGGGCCGGAAGAATAGCGAAGATGGACGCGATCACCGGGTTTCCAGGAGCGTAGAACCGCAGTCGTGCCGGTGCCCGATGAGGACGAGGATGTTGGAAGAAAGTCAAGGCGAATGCGGTATCCATACGTAGGTGCGTCCAGTACGCAGGGAACTACACATTCGTACCGTGAGGGCTGCAATGTTTCGGGACTAGTGGTGATTGACGGACTGCAGGAGAGGCGAAGTTCGCGGTGTGTGCGTTCGGCGCGGAGGCCATGCGAGAGTTCGAGCTTCCGGCCGGCTTTTCCTGTGAGAGTGAGTTCGCGGATGGTTTCGGTGGCGGCGTAGTCTGGGCTGGCACCGAGCTGGGAGGCAGCGTAGCGGAGAATCCGCCGCTGTAACGCAATCGGCTCGGCCACCAGGCGAGCAATATCCAGGGCAATGCCCTCCGCTGTGGTGGAAGCGCGTCCACCGCCGCGAACGGGGCGGCCGCGAAGGATGATGGTCGACGCAATCCTGGGAATCTCGGATTGCCACCAGGCTTCTTCGTCGCGGGCTAATTCAGCCATCTGGGTGAGGTGATCCCGTAGCCGGGGGTTCCAGGTCTCGAGACTAGGCAGCAGTTCGTGACGAATGCGGTTTCGAGTGAACGTGAGGTGGCGGTTGGTGGAGTCCTCGCGCCATGGCTGATTACGGGAGTGAAGGAAAACCTCGATCTCCTGGCGCGTGGTTTGAAGAAACGGGCGAATGATGGGACCTTCCGAGAAGCTGAGCACTGGATGAATACCGGACAGACCCTCGGTCCAGGCGCCTCGTAGAAACTTTGCCAGAACAGTCTCAGCCTGATCGTCAAGAGTGTGGGCTGTGGCAACGGCGTCGAGGGGAACTTCGCGTATGATCTGGCGGAACCACGCGTAGCGGAGACGGCGCGCTGTGGCTTCGATGGAGTCAGAGGCGAGATTGCCGGAGCTTACTGATGAGTTGAGCGGAGTTTGAGGCGTCCGGAGGGCTTCTGCAGCGGTGTCGACGCGGGCTTCGTGAAAGGTGACACCGAGTTTGCCAGCCAGTTCCCGCGCGAACGCGAGGTCTGAATCGGCTTCTCCGCCACGCAGACCGTGGTGGAGATGGGCGGCGTGAAGGACTAAGCCCAGTTCCCTGCTTCGCTCAGCGAGGGCACAGAGCAGCGCGACGGAGTCGGCTCCTCCCGAAAGGCCCACGGCGAGACGCACCCCGGGCTTCAAAAGCGAGGCATCGAGGGGGAGCGTTGGCGTCGAACGGCGCACAAAAGGATGATAGTTCAGTTCTCTATACTCGACCCATGCTCACGACGCGAAGGGCTAGCGCTGGAGATTCCGGACTGATCACGCGACATCGCAAGGCGATGTTTGCGGATATGCAGGATGCTCAGGATTCAGTCCTCGATGAAATGGGGCGGAACTTCGAGCCGTGGGTGCGGCGCATGATCGCGGATGAAAAGTATGCCGGCTGGATCACGAGCGATGGCGAGCGGGAAGTTGGGTCAGCGGGGCTACTCATCCTGGATTGGGCGCCTCATTTTCTGGATCCGAAGGGCGATCAACGCGGGTACATCCTGAATGTTTTTGTCGAGCCCGAGTATCGGTCGCGCGGAATTGCGAAGGCTCTGACGCTGGAGTGCATGGCGGAAGCAAAGAGACGTGCGATCGGGGTGGTAGCGCTGCACGCGTCGAAGAAGGGCCAGCCGGTGTATGAGAGGCTTGGGTTCAAAATGAGCAATGAGATGCTGTTCGTTGAGCCAGCTTCTCATATCTAAAGCGGGCTCGACGAGAGTTCGCTACTTCGGACCAGCACACGCAAAATTTTCGGCTTTGTTTGGATCGCCGGTGCCCTTGTACTTTCCGAATTGCGGGTAGGGGCAGAGAGGGCGAGTGATCTCAGGCGAATTGGCCGAGGCGGCTTTCGAGACAACAAAAGATGACGGCGCAGTTCCCTTCTCCACCCAGTTCTCGAGAGTTATGCGGATATTGTGCTGAGGGTCGGTGGAGGTCGCATCGAGAGCTTCGCCGAAATCCTCCGGGCCGGGACCGCCGCCGCAGTGTTGCATCCCCGGAACCATATAGAGGCGCGTGAAGGAATCAGTGGCGGAGCTGCCCATCTTCTTGATCACTTCCTGGTAGTAGTTAACCGTGTTGAGCGCCGGGATGGCAGGGTCGTTCCAGCCGTGATAGAGGATGAGCTTGCCTCCCCGGGACCGAAAGGCTTTGAGGTCTGGATTAGTAGCGTTGAGTGCTTCTGCGGTCTTGGTAGTGGCGGCTTTCATGCCGGTTTCGACAGCAAAGGTTTTGTAATCCCAATCTTTCTGGTCGTAGACCATGTTGGAGTAGAAGCCGAGGCCGAAGTAGGCCATCAGGCTTTTCGCCGGAGCAGGTCCAGTGATCCATAGGCCCCATCCGCCCTGGCCTTCCTCTGCTCCGGGAAGGTATCCGGGAAAGATGGCCTTGCCGCTTGCATCCTGGAGGCCCGCATAGATGGTTTTCAGCGCCGTGATCTGAGGAGCCGTAAGGCAATCATTTGAGTCTGAGTCGTTCTTGCATTGGATAGTGGCCGGATCGAAGCGGCACTGGCGCGGATCGTTCAGGACACCGTCGGCGACCCCGTCGAGTTTGTCGCAGGCGGCGACTACGGCTTTGCCAATGGTAGCGATTTTGGCTGGAGGGATGAAGCTTGCGGGAGACGCCGTGACGGCCTGAGTGTCAACCACAGCGAGAGACAGCAGGCCCGTCCAGTAATTTGCAGGAGCGCCTGCCAGGATGCCGTCGTAGTCGTCGGGGTAGCGCTGTGCTTCCATCAGCGCCTCTCTGCCGCCGTCCGAGCATCCGGCGAAGTAGGAGCGTTTCGGCGCTGATCCGTAGAAAGCCGGGATGACAAGCTTGGCTGCGCGCGTCATTTCGTGAATCCCACGGTACCCGAAGTCGACGATTTTCTCAGGGTGGCCAAGAGCCCACGCCGCGTCAATGGGCGAGCCGGTGTGGCCGGTGTCGGTTCCTGTGGCGACGTACCCATGCTGGAGTGACGCACCAAGTTCAAGGTAGTTGATAGCTCCAGCGAAACCGCCGTTGGCGAGGCCCTGAAGCTTACCGTTCCATTTCTCGAGCGGCATCCAGATTTCGATTGCGATGTCGGAGTCGGATGACGGATGAGCCTTTGCGACTACGCGACAGAAGGCGGGGAGCGTCTTGTAGAAGGGTGTAAGGTCGCCGCCAGTGAATGGATGCCGGGGTCCGGCGAACTCACCAGCGGCCTGAGCTTTGGCAGTCGCTATGGTGACGTTTGGCAGGTTCAGCTTGGCGAGGGCCTCACACTTTTGCGATTGTGAGGCATCGGGCTGAGCCGCCAAAAACACGCTGCAAACAAGAAGGGTGGCGGGGGCAATCAGGGCAGGAATCTTCATCGTGCACTTCCGTCAGTAAGATTGCGACGCGAACATTCTATTCCCGGCGAGCCAGGCACTGGGGGACCTGATGGCAGTCCGAGCGAGGTTGTATACTCGCCAAGTTATGCAGGTGTTTGCAATTCTCCCTGCGGCTGGGCTGGGAACACGTATGGCCGGGCCGCAACCTAAACAGTTCCTCTCGCTGGGCGGACTTCCGATCCTTATTCATTCGTTGACGGCTTTTGCATCAGTAGAGCGGGTGAAAGCCATCTACGTTGCGGTGCGAAAGCCAGAGATAGAGCGGGTCCAGGCGCAGGTGTCGGAACACGGATTTGCGGAACGCGTCCACGTTGTCGAAGGCGGCGATACGCGGCAGGACTCAGTTGTGCATGCCCTGGAGGCAATTTCCGCAGACGCAGACGACATCGTGCTGGTGCACGACGCAGTTCGGCCCCTGATTGATAAGGCTACGATTGAGCGCACCATCGATGCAGTAACCGAACACGGGGCGGCCATCGTGGCGTTGCCCGCAGTAGACACAATCAAGCAGGTTGAGCGCACTGCGCACGGCGCGCTGATCACATCCACTATTCCTCGCGAATTTATTGTTCAGGCGCAAACGCCACAAGGGTTCCGGTTTGGACTATTGCAGAAGGCGATGAGCGATGCAGTGGAAGATGGGTTTGTGGGAACAGACGAAGCGTCGGTTGTGGAACGCGCAGGATTACCGGTAGCCGTAGTGCACGGTTCTCAGGTTAATCTGAAGATCACGCAGCCGGGCGACATTGAGTTGGCAGAGTTCTATCTGCATCAGCGGAGCCATTGATCCGGCAGGACCTTTGATTGAAAAGCCCAACAGAGGACTGTTGGGAGGGGCAGGCAAGCAGGACATGGAGACTCGCATCGGATTCGGCTGGGACTCGCACGCATTCAAGGCGGGCATTCCTCTGCGCATTGGCGGCATGACGCTGGATCACCCTGAGGGCTTGGCCGGCCACTCCGATGGCGATGTCCTGCTGCATGCCATAACCGATGCGATGTTGGGTGCGGTAGCGGCCGGCGATATCGGGAGTTTCTTTCCGCCGGGAGATCCTCGATGGAAAGATGCCAATTCTGCGATCTTCTTGAAGCTGGCTTTGGAGGAACTCGAGCATGCGGGCTTCCGGATCGTGAATGTGGATACAACGCTAGTCCTCAATGCGCCAAAGATTGCCCCTGTCGCAGGGGAGATGCGGTCATCTGTGGCGGATCTGCTTGGGGTGGCGCTGGATCAGGTGAGCATCAAAGCGAAGACCCCCGAGGGCCTTGGGCTGGATCACGTGGCACAATGCCACGCTGTAGTACTGGTAGAGCGATCGGTTGACCCGGACGAACTCAAGAGCATGAGTGCGGTAATTGAGAGCCAGCGCCAGCTTGAGGACGTGGTGGACGATCTGCTGGCTTCAGTGCATGGGGTTCCTCGAAAGCGCACCGACCCGCCGGTCTATGACACTGAAGACATCACATAGTGCGGAATCGCCCATCAACTGGGGCAAAAACTCTTCAACAATCTTTTGACCTGCCCAAAATATGTTGCCGTAGTCCTGTGCATACGGGTATTCTCGCGGCATAACCACACGGCTCGAAGCACTAGACCTTGGGCGGGGCGAGGCCATTTCCCGGATGCGTTTTTCGGCGCAAAGACTCAGGACGAAGATCCTGCTGACACTTGTTGGCATGATGTGTCTTGCTGTGCGTCTTCCTGCGGCGTCTGCCGATCTGAAAAAGGAATCTAAGAATCCAGTCGCTGCAACTCAAGCCGGTTCGCATTGGGCTGAGCAGGTTGTACTTGGATCGTCGAGTGTGGAACTGAACGGCCCCTGGAAGTTTCACAAAGGCGATGACATAAGGTGGGCGCAGCCAGGGTTTAACGATTCCGGGTGGGCGTCGGTCGATTTGACCCCGCCGCCAGGATCCTATGATCCTTTCTTAGGAACGAGCGGGTTCATGCCAGGCTGGACTGCGCTCGGCAATCGGGGGTACTGGGGATACGCCTGGTACCGGTTGCAAGTGAATGTACAGTACGACTCCGGATTGTCGGCGGGCAGCCTGGAAATCAAGATGCCTAGCGACGTTGACGACGCTTACCAGGTGTTCGTGAACGGGCAGCAGATCGGCGAATTCGGGAAATTCACCAAGTCAAGCGTAAAGACCTATCTTTCGCTCCCGCGCGCCTTTGCGCTGCCGAAGGAGATTAACAGCGGTCTGATTACAGTAGCCATCCGTGTGTGGATGGATGCTTCCACACAGCTGACGAATCCTGATTCGGGTGGATTGCACGGTCCACCGATCTTGGGCCAGGCTGGTCCAATCGACCGAATGCTGCGGCTGGACTGGGACGCGGTGACCCACTCACAACTGAGCCGGTTCCTGGAGCTAGCCGTCCTCTTTCTGGCGATTACGGTCTGCGCGGTCCTCTTTTGGCTCGACCGGAAAGAGAAGTCTTATCGGTGGTTGGGCGCGACTTGCTGCGCAATCGCAATGCAGGTGACAGTGTCGCTGACCAGCAATTACACAACCCTGCTTCCGGGATGGCTGAACTTCGTTTTGACCGACGTGATCTTTGCGCCGCTCGTGATTTCGCTGTGGATTCTTTTCTGGGCCTACTGGTTCCGTATGGGGCGCATGGTTCGGATGCACTATATGGTCTGGGCATTCACCGCAGCTTTGATGTTGACGGTTGCGATGATGCGAGCGCCACTTTATGGAAGGCTAGTTCCAGTACAGTGGTTGGTCGTCCTGGCGCCGCTAGCGGTGCTTCTGAAGCTTCTGCTGGGGAGTCTGCTGCTTTGGGTCGCGTGGGAGGGAATGCGGAAGGATCACGCCGGTGCGTGGCTGGCGCTGCCCGCATTGGCGCTCGTGACCATTTCTTTGTATCAGCAGGAATTGCTGGTTTTGCATCTGCAGTTGATGTTCTTCCCATTCGGTATGGCGGTGAACATCAGTCAGATTGCCGTGGTAGTCTCCCTGGTGATTGTCACCGTGCTGCTGATGCGTCGATTCCTGGACTCCCTCAAGCTACGGCAGCAGTGGGAAGCCGAAATCGATCAGGCAAGGCAGGTTCAACAACTCCTGATTCCCGAGGCGATTCCCACCATTCCCGGTTACGTGCTTGAAACGGAGTACAGGCCTGCCCAGGAAGTGGGCGGCGATTTCTTCCAGATTCTGCCTGATGGAAAAGGTGGAGTTCTGATCCTGCTGGGCGATGTGACTGGCAAGGGGCTACAAGCGGGAATGCAGGTGGCGCTAATTGTGGGCGTGGTTCGGACCTTGGTTGAATCAAGCTACGAGCCGCATGTGGTACTGGAGGGGCTCAACCGCAGGCTCTGCGGACGTGGACAGTCGTACGCCACTTGCGTGGCGATGCATATCGACTCCGAAGGGAAGACCACGATCTCCAATGCCGGCCATATCGTTCCTTACCTGAACGGCAAAGAGCTGACCATGACAGGCAATCTGCCGCTGGGACTGAATCCCTCAGTCACATTCGACCAGGTGACCATGCAGTTGAAGCACAAGGATCGACTGCTGGTGATCACGGACGGCGTGATCGAAGCGAAAAACGCAAAGAACGAGTTGTTCGGGTTTAATCGTGCGCGATCGATCAGCCACCTGCCGGCCGCTTTCATCGTGAAGGCAGCAGAGATCTTCGGTCAGGAAGACGACATTACGGTGGTCTCGATTGCGCGAATGTCTGAGGAGAAGGAAGGTGAGGTCACGACGACTGTGTCTTCATCCTTTAAGTCGGAAGTGGCCTAGACGGTCCCTCTGGAAGTTCCGCCCCGGCTTTTCCTCTGAAAATATGATTGCGAAAAACCTGTATTCGCCGTAGTTTGGCTCAGAGTCCCAAATGACTTTTGGGGAGTACAGCTATGCATTTGCTTGCAATGATTCTGCAGGAAAGCTCGAACCAGCCGAATCCAGAGATGATCCAGAAGATGGTTGTTGCGATGATGGCGATCATCCCGATTCTAATGGTAATTGGCATCGCGATTTTCATGGTGCCCTCATGGTTCATTTTGAAAAAGGCAGGATTTTCACCTTGGCTTGCGCTCCTGTGCATTGTTCCAACGCTTGGAACACTCGTGCTGCTCTACATTCTCGCGTTTGCGGAGTGGAAGGTGATGCCCGCGCCACAAGCGGGGGTTTATCCGCCGCCCTACCCACCGCCACCACCGCCACCGTATCCGCCGCAGGCGTGAGACCAGGCTCTGGATTGCAAGGGAGCGAATGCTAGCATCGTGATTGGAAGATATTTACGCGATGTCTGATTCTGTTCCCTCAAAAACTGGGGCTTTACGGGTTCGATTTGCGCCTTCGCCCACTGGATTCCTGCATGTTGGAAGCGCTCGCACGTTCATCTTCAACTGGCTTTTTGCGCGACACAATCACGGCACCATGGTGCTGCGGCTCGACGATACCGATGTCGAGCGCAATACGGATGCGAGTGTGCAGTCGATCTTTGAAGGCCTGCGCTGGCTTGGCCTGAACTGGGACGAAGAGTACAAACAATCGGAACGGCTCGCACTGCATCAGCATGCTGCGCAGACGATCTTCGAGAAGGGACTGGCTTACCGCGATTTCACTCCGGCCCATGCCGGCGACGATACGCAGTCGTCGGCGCAAGGCGCATGGCTTTTCAATCCTGGAATGCGCGAGTTGTCGCGCGAAGAATCAGATCGTCGCGCTGCTGCAGGCGAGCGGTTTGCCCTGCGCTACCGCGTGCCGCGAGGACAGGAGCGGGTGCTTCGGTTTGTCGACGGCGTGTACGGGCCGCAAAGTAGACCTGCGGACGAGGTAGAGGATTTCGCCCTGCTACGGTCGGATGGAATGCCGACTTATCACCTGGCGTCGTGCGTAGATGATGCAGACCTACGGATCAGCCATATCATCCGTGGTCAGGATCACCTGACCAATACGTTCAAGCACCTGCTGATCTTTGAAGGCCTGGGCGCGGAGCCGCCGCAATTTGCTCATCTGCCCCTGCTGGTCGCGCCGGATGGTACGAAGCTTTCAAAGCGAAAGCATGGGCCGGTGGTGAGCGTGACGACGTACCGGGATGCGGGTTTTCTGCCGCAGGCGTTTGTGAACTTTCTTTGCCTGCTGGGGTGGTCGCCGAAAAACGATCGCGAGTACCTGACGATTCAAGAGCTGACCGACTTGTTCTCTCTGGAAGGTGTAAACCGCGCGAACGCGGTGGTGAACTTTAAGGAAGAAGACCCGTTCGATCCGAAGGCCGTATGGCTGAATTCCGAGCACATTCGAGCGCTGCCTCTTGAGCAGCTAAGCGCGTTACTGCTTCCCTTCTTCGAGGGGGCGGGCTTCAAAGCGACGCGCGAGAAGGTCGATGCTGTGACACCGCTGATCCGGGAGCGAATCAAGTTGCTGGGCGAAGCCGTTGGCGCGGCGGACTTCTTTTTTTTGGATGAGTTGCCCAGCTACGATGCGGCTGAGCTGATTCCGCAGAAGAGCGATGCGGCTCTGGCACAACGGGTCTTGAAAAAGGCTCTGGAGGTGCTGCCTGGTGTTGAATTCGCACACGATCCTTTGGATGCGGCCCTGCGCGGGGCTGCGGCAGAGCTGAGCGTAAAGGCCGGACCGATGTTTCAGCCGATCCGGGTGGCGGTTTGCGGCAGGAAAAATGCACCGCCGCTGTTTGAAACGATGACCGTTCTCGGGCGCGATGTATGCCTGAAGCGGATTGCAGAGGCTGAGGCGAAACTCGCCAGCCTTACTAGCTAGAAGATGTTTCGGAAGACAAAATGGGGACGATGAGTAACGAGAATCTGGGAAGTCTTGATGTTCGGCCCTCGAACTTTTTGAGTGAGAGGATCGCTGAGGATGTGCGCACAAAGAAGTATGGCGATGCAGTGATTCAGACGCGGTTCCCACCGGAACCGAATGGCTATCTACACATCGGACACGCGAAGGCAATTTGTCTTAATTTCGGGCTGGCAGATGAGGTTGGGGGCAAAACAAATCTGCGCTTCGACGATACGAATCCTGAAAAGGAGGAGCAGGAGTACGTCGATTCGATCCAGCAAGACATTCGCTGGCTCGGCTTCGACTGGGAGCGGCTTTGTTTCGCGTCGGACTACTTCGGGCAACTGTATGTGTGGGCTATCAAGCTCATCAAGGACGGCAAGGCCTACGTCGATGACCTCACAGCTGATGAAATCCGGCAGTATCGCGGAACGCTGACAGAGCCGGGAAGAGACAGCCCCTATCGAAATCGCTCTGTCGAAGAGAATCTGGACCTGTTTGAGCGAATGAAGAAGGGCGAGTTCCCGGACGGGAGCCGTGTCCTCCGCGCAAAGATCGAGATGGCATCGCCAAATCTGAATATGCGCGATCCGGTGATGTACAGAATTCTGCACGCCTCGCATCATCGTACCGGCGATGAGTGGTGCATCTACCCGATGTACGACTACGCACACGGGCAGTCGGACTCGATAGAGAACGTGACGCACTCGATGTGCAGCCTGGAGTTTGCGGATCACCAGCCGCTTTATAAATGGTTCATCGAGAATCTCGGGATTTTTCCATCGCAGCAGATCGAGTTCGATCGACTGAGTATCACTTATACCCTTCTGAGCAAGCGGAAGCTGCTGCAACTGGTGCAGGAGAAGAGAGTAAGCGGGTGGGACGATCCGCGGATGCCTACACTCTCAGGACTGCGGCGTCGCGGGTTCACACCTGGGGCTATTCGGGCGTTCGTGACAGCTGCGGGAGTGTCGCGCACCAACGGCATGGTGGACATCGAGATGCTGGAGCATTTCCAGCGTGATGATCTGAATAAGCGGGCGCAACGCGGCATGGCTGTTTTACGGCCGCTGAAGGTTGTGATCGATAACTATCCGGAAGGCGATGGCGAGTTCGTCGAGGTAGCGAACAATCCTGAAGATCCGACTGCTGGTACGCGGGAGGTGCCGTTCTCGCGCGAGATCTATATTGAACAGGATGATTTTCGTGAAGTTCCTCCACCGAAGTACTACCGGCTTTCTCCGGGAAAGGAAGTCAGGCTGCGCAATGCGTACTTCATTACGGCGCAGAACGTAGTGAAGGATGGAGCGGGCAATGTTGTCGAGGTGCACTGCACGTACGATCCTGCAAGCAGAGGAGGCAATTCGCCCGATGGACGGAAGGTGAAGTCGACGATCCATTGGGTGTCGACAAAACATGCGGTTTCGGCGGATGTGCGCCTCTACGAAAAGCTCTTTACGAAGCCGGACCCAAACGACTGTGTAGAAGGCGGCAGTTTCCTCGACAACATCAATCCTGAATCGCTGGAATTGATTGGAGATGCAAAGCTGGAGCCATCGCTGGCCAAAGCCAAAGCCGGGGAGCCTTATCAATTTGAACGTGTTGGCTATTTCTGCCTTGATCCGGATTCTATAGACGAAAGACTAGTCTTCAACCGGACGCTGTCGCTGAAGGACTCATGGGCGAAGATTGAGAAGAAAGCTGGAAGCTAGAGCTTATAGAGACTGCAAGTACCTGCTACCTGCGCCTGCCAAGTCTCTGAGTAGAGACTTGGCAGGCCGCCCAGGCCTGCTTGTCGCGGTTAGACACGGATCCCAATCAGGAAACTCACAAAAGCCATAGTCAACGACAGCACGCGCCAGCGATGAAGCATTTCCCATTTGGCGTGTTCCTGCTTGAGTTTGTCGGAATATGCATTGGGATTCATGGTGGCGATTCGGTTGTTGATCGGTACCAGAATAAGCAGCGTGAATCCAATTGTGACAACCCAGAGCATCGGCGCTGCGGTGAGCCAGCTTATTCCTGCATCGTGGCGATGCATCACGACTTCAGCGATCAGCAGCAGCAGATTCGCCACATACCAGAAAGGCATCATCTGCCCGAGATTCTGCGCGAACAACGACGTTGCGCGAGCCTCTGCGACGGGCTCAAGTTTCAAAAGTACTGGGTTGATGAAAGCGGACACGGAGAATTCTGCTCCGATCAGAAGTCCAATGGAGACGATGCTCAAAACATCGAGGATCATGGCATTTCACTCCTGAACTTTCGACGCACCTTCGACGTATACTGACTCATCGAAATGCACTGACAAAGTTGTCAGTACCAGAGAGTCCAAAATGCCCGTATCCAAAAAGGAAGTCTCCCCGTGCCCGATTGATGCGATGTTGTCGGTGATCGATGGCCGATGGAAGGGGACGATCCTCTGGCGCCTTTCTGAGGGTCCCTTACGAACGAGCGAACTGCGTCGGAGCATTCCCGACATGACAGAACGTATGCTGATCCGCCATTTGCACGAGCTTGTTGAAGACGGAATCATCATTCGCGTGCAGAAAAAAACTACGCCTCAGCAAGTCCGCTACTCCATCTCGGAGTACGGCAGGACTCTCGTTCCAGTTCTCGAGACCATATGCTCGTGGGGACGTATTCATCTGCAGCACAAAAAACTGTAGGATGCGCGACTGAAATAACCTTGATCAACAGTCACAGAAGCGGAGAGTCGTGCGCCCACTACCTCCCAATCACATCAATCGGCACAGTGATGGTCTTTGGCGGAAGGCACTGGGTCTGGTCGCAGGCCTGGTAGCGGAGCTTCGCTTCGACGAGATGATTTCCGGGCGTGCTGATGATTTTGGCCTGGATGGTGAAGTCGCCGGTGTAGACGGAAAGCTTCTGATCGGGATCGGCAGGCAGCGTGAAGTCGTTGCCGACTGGGTAGGTGGCGTTGGCAAGTTTCACCCCTGAAGAATCCGGGATCGAGAAGACAGTCGGAATCAGGTACTCTGCGCGGGGAGTGTGTGAGTTGATGTGCAGGTTCTCTCGGATCTGAAAGTGCAGCGTGACGGGGCTCAGCTTGCCGGCGGGAACTGAAACCTGTTCGGGATAGAGATATTCAACAGCCTGCATCTTTAGGACGGATTGACGCGGAGAACTGGTGAGGGAGTCTTGTTGACTGATCGCGACCATAGAAGTTGCTGAAATAAAGACGCACACAAAGAGCGTCCAGCCTGGTTTCATCAGCGAGTTCACTGCCTTTCTCCCATGGCTTTGCGGATGTGCGCTTCCATATCGTCTTTCGAGCTGATGCCGAGCTGCATGGCTACGACTTTGCCTTCTTTATCGACGTAGACCGACGTAGGCATTGCCTCAAGGCCGCCGTATGGAGTGGCAAGGCTGTCGCCGTTGATGAGCACGGGGTATTGCATGTGCTCCCGCTTGACGAACTTGGAGATCTCGGCCTTGTCGTGCGCCCATCCCTCTTTGTCGTCGGGCTTGAGGTCATCGCCTTCTGCGGAAATGCCAATGATCTGGAATCCTTTGGGGCCGTACTCGTTTTGCAGTTCGACAAGCCAGGGGGTCTCGATCTTGCAGGGTCCGCACCAGGTCGCCCAAAAGTTGATGAGCAGGGGCTTGCCTTTGTAGCTGGAGAGCGAGACTTTGTTGCCGCTCAGGTCTTCGAGGGTGAAGTCGGGTGCAGGCTTGCCGGTGAGCGACGCGACGCCGGGGGGAACGTCTCCGGGTGAGGCGGGAATGAGTTCGGCGTGGGAGGCGGAGGCGAGAGCATGCTCAGCGGCCTGTTTGCGATACATCCAGTTGGCCCATCCGGCCCATGCAAACGCGGCAAGGATGAACAGGGTGATGCTGATGACGATGGTGTTGCGCTTCACAGGAGATTCGACCTCTCTCATATTGTACGAGTGACGAGGTGAGGCACTTGTCACAGAACTATCAGTAGTAGCCGGCCAGCAGCTGTCTATAGGCTTGTGAATTCATCGCTGATCCCTGACCACTGAGCACTGACCACTACGGTGTTACCATCAGAAACCGATGAATCAAGACAAGGAGCAAAGCTGCCTGACGCCGGCTGAACTGGTTCGCACGGAGGCTGCGGCGTTGGAGGCGCTGGCGAAGCGGCTGGATGGACCGATGCTGGCAGACTTCGACCGCGCGGTGGACCTGGTGGTTCGCTGCGGCGAAGGCAACGGTCGAGTGGTGGTCACGGGAATGGGAAAAAGCGGCGTAATCGCGCAGAAAATTGCGGCGACGCTGAGCTCTACGGGGAGTCCAGCGCTGTTCCTGCATCCTGCGGAGGCCGTGCACGGAGACCTTGGGGTTCTGATGCCGGGGGATGTGGTGGTCGCCCTATCAGCAAGCGGAGAGACGGAAGAGATTCTGCGGTTACTGGCCACGTTGAAGCGCAAGGGCGACGCGCTGGTGAGTTTCTGCTGCAATCTGCAATCGACGCTGGCACAGGCGAGTGAGGTGGCGCTCGATTGCAGTGTGGAGCGTGAGGCGTGCGGGCTTAACCTGGCGCCCACCGCTAGTACTACTTCCATGCTGGCGCTAGGAGATGCGCTGGCGGTAGCGGTGAGCCTGCGCAAGGGCTTCAAGGCGGAGGATTTCGCGGAGTTGCACCCGGGCGGGAAACTGGGCAAACAGCTCGCAAAGGTGCGAGACCTTATGCATGGCGGCGAGAATATTCCGGCTGTCTCGCCCGAGACCAGGATGTCCGATGTCATCTTCGAGATGTCTTCGAAGAAGCTGGGAATGACGACGGTACAAGAAGACGGCAGGTTGCGCGGCGTGATCAGCGATGGTGACCTGCGGCGATTGCTGGAACGCGAGGGCGGTGCGGCCCTGAGCAAGACGGCGGGCAAGGCGATGAATGCGAATCCGCGAACGATCGCTGCCGGGGAGCTTGCGGCGCGGGCGCTGGCGATCATGGAGGAACGGAAGATTACATCGCTGGTTGTAACGGATGGAACGGGCAAGGTAGAGGGTGTGGTGCACCTGCATGATTTGTGGGGAGTGGAGTTGATTTAAAAACAGCTGCCAGCCTCCAGCTACCGATCGCTGCCTTGAAGATCGATCGGGTGTTTGCTCCGACCTGAATAGATGAACAAATCTGCATTCATCACCGGCGCATCGAGCGGCTTTGGACTGCTGACATCTGTCACGCTGGCGAAGCGCGGTTGGCGCGTGCTGGCGACAATGCGAGACCTGGGGCGACGGGAAAAGCTGGAAGCTGCCGCGCGCTCGGTCGGCGTTCTGGAGCGGATTGAGATCCATGCGCTTGACGTCACAAATGCTGAGCAGATCGCGCGGCTCGCCGATTTGATAGAAAGCCGTGGTGAGCACCTTCACGCGCTGGTGAACAATGCTGGGTTCGCGGTGCCGGGCTTCGCGGAGGAAGTCACGGACGCCGAGTTGCGCGGTCAGTTCGAGACGAACTTCTTTGGTGCGGCGGCGGTGACTCGGGCGCTTCTGCCGCAGATGCGGCGGCAGGGGTTCGGGCATGTGGTAATGGTGAGTTCGATCTCGGGGCGGACCGGGTTCCCGGGAGTGAGCAGCTACGTGGCCTCGAAGTTCGCACTGGAAGGGTGGGCCGAGACGCTGCGCCTGGAGATGGCGGCGCTGGGCATCAAGGTGGCGATCATAGAGCCCGGATCGTTCGAGACGGACATCTGGACGCGTAATGCGAAGCTCACAGCAAAAATGTCGGACGCAGCATCGCCGAATGCGGCGCGACGGACGAGGTGGCAAAACAAGGTAGAGGCGAATGCGAAGAATCGGGCCAATCCGCAGGCGATTGCGGATCTGATCGCTCGCATTCTGGAGACCCCGAATCCGAAATTGCGGTACGTGATTGGCAAGGACGCAAGAATGGCCTTGCTGGTGCGGAGAGTGCTGCCGGCGAGTCTCTTCGAGCGGCTGATGGTGAAGCTATCCGGTTTGGATCAACCGTAGAAGGCCGACCGACCCACTTCCTGATGCGACCTGCGGTGTGTCGTGTCAGGCGATCTACGTACGCGTGTTCCCAGTGACACAGATATTAGCTGCTGAACTCGCCAGCTCCTTTGTTTTCAGTTCTTGTTGTTTGGCCATCCCCCTGCTCTACCAACGGGCAGAGGCGAGGAGGCCATGAGCTGATGGTTCGTTCCGTAGAAACCTGGATTGCCTTGGGCAGCACGGCTCCCCTCGCTTCACCAAACTCCCAAGAGAGCGAACATTTAGAATGGAAAGAACCTGTTTTGATCGTCTTGCGTCCGCAGGAACCCCGGCCGGAATCGCATGTCTTGAACCGGAATGAAGCGGACGGGAAAGCATGTAAGCCCTACTCTATGCATCGTTGGTCGAAGCTCTTTGTTCCTACCCTTCGTGAGGCCCCGTCGGACGCCGAGGTGGCCAGCCACAAGTTCCTGCTGCGGGCTGGGTATATACGTCAGCTTGGCGCGGGACTCTACAACTATCTCTTTCTCGGGCAGCGGTCGCTGAACAAGATCACCGCAATCGTCCGCGAAGAGATGGACAAGATCGGACAGGAATTCTACCTGCCGGGAATTTTGCCCAAAGAGCCATGGGAAGAGAGCGGCCGCTGGACGGGCATGGGCGACAACATGTTCCGACTCAAGGACCGAAAGGGCGCAGACTTGTGTCTCGGCATGACGCACGAAGAGATCATGACGACAATTGCGCGAGGCGAACTGCGCAGCTACAAGCAGTTGCCGCAGATCTGGTACCAGATCCAGACGAAGTTCCGCGACGAGCCGCGCCCCAAGGGCGGCCTGCTGCGGGTGCGTCAGTTCATCATGAAAGACAGCTATAGCTTCGACCTGAACAAGGAAGGGCTGGACAAGAGCTTCGATCTGCATGACGCGGTGTACCGGAAGATCTTCAAGCGCTGCGGGCTGAAGTTCGTCTCCGTCGAGGCCGATTCGGGGGCGATGGGCGGATCTCAGTCGCAGGAGTTCATGGTCTACACGGATGCAGGCGAGGACCTGATCGCGAGCTGCCCCGTGTGCGGATATGCAGCGAACTTGGAGAAGGCGACATCGAAACTTGATCCGGTAACGGAGATGGAGTCGACTGGTGATGGCAAGCCGGAAGAGGTGTATACGCCCGGTTGCGCCGCGATTCCGGATGTGGCGGCCTTCTTCAAGATCTCGCCAGCGTCTGATATCAAGTGCGTGGCATACATGATTCTGAAGCGCGGTGCCGCGGGTTCCAAGGATAGCTGGCATGGTGTTGCGACCTTCCTGCGCGGCGATCACCAGGTGAATGAGACGAAGCTTCTGGGTGCGGTTGGCGGAGCTGAACTGCGCACCATGCAAGCTGAGGAGTTGCAACAATACTTCAAAGGACCAGCAGGGTATCTGGGACCAGTTGGACTGAAGCACGGCGACAAGCCGCTTGGCGACGAGCTTACGGTTGTCGTGGACAAGTCCCTTGAGGGACGCAAGAACTTGGTCTGCGGAGCGAACAAGCTGGATTACCACTTGCGCAACGTGGCCCCGGGACATGACTTCAGCTGGACAGTCAGCGCCGATATTCGCAGTGTGAATGAGGGCGAGGCATGTCCGAAGGACGGTTGCAACGGCAAGCTGGTCGTCGGTAAAGCTGTTGAGATCGGACACATTTTCAAGCTGGGATATAAGTACTCCGAGTCGATGGGTGCGCGGGTGCTTGATCCAAATGGCAAGGAAGTTACGCCGATCATGGGCAGCTACGGGATCGGCATTGAACGCATCCTGACGGCGTCAGTTGAACAGTCGAATGACGCGAATGGGTTCTGGCTGCCGTCGTCGATCGCACCTTTCACCGTGGTGGTGACCGTTACAAACGTCGCGGATGCAGCGTTGAAGGACGCAGGCGAGAAGCTTGCGGCTGAACTGGAAGCGGCAGGCGTGGACGTGCTGCTTGATGACCGGGACGAGCGAGCAGGCGTCAAATTCAAAGACGCAGACCTGGTGGGAATTCCCTACCGAATCAATGTGGGTAAGAAGACAGCAAGCGGACAGGTGGAATTGGTGACGCGCGCCAAGGGGAGCAGTGTGGATGTCGCGCTTGCTGATGTCGTCGCGCAGGTAAGAGAGCGCGTCCAGGAAGAACAACTGCTCGGCGAGAGCGAATAAAGCGAGCACAAATCAAAAGAAGTTTCGCAGGGAGTGGAGTAGGCAACGATGGCAATCAAGGTCAGGCTCGAAAAACCGAAACTGAAAATATCCTGGCCGAAGCTGTCGTTTTCTTCGTGGCTGGTGCGAGGCGTCATCGGATTTGTACTACTGGTGGGCATCGTCATCTTCAGTGTCTTTCTGCACTACTACAACAAGTACGCAAAAGTTGTGGACGAACGCCTGAAGCAGCCCTTATTTGCAGAGACAGCAAAGATCTTCGCTGCTCCACGCGAGGTGAGGCCGGGCCAGAAACTAACGGCGCATGTGATCGCGGCGGAACTGCGTGCGGCGGGGTATTCGATCGATGGGCTTAGCCATCCTTCGCAGATGGGAACATTCACCGAAGAGGGCAATCAGATCATAGTACGTCCGGGGCCACAGTCATATCACGCACCGGATGCTGCCACGATTCGGATCAGCAAAGGCGAGGTTCAGTCCGTCACAGATGACAAGGGACAATCGCTGGCGAGCTACGAGTTGGAGCCCCTGCTGATTACGGGATTGAGCGAGGATGCGAACCGGACAAAGCGCCGACTCGTTACTTACGACGAGATTCCTCCGAACCTCGTACAAGCCGTCCTTGCAATTGAAGATCGCAGGTTTTTTGAGCATGGCGGTGTTAACTACTTCAGTATGGCCGGTTGGGCCTGGCACGACATCATAGGTGACCGCAAGCATCGGGGCGGCGCCTCAACGGTAACAATGCAGCTGGCTAAGCTCCTTTTCGTGGCGGACACAGGAACGATCAAATACAAGATCAGCCAGATCCTGGTGGCTTTCCACCTGGAGCACCGTTTTACAAAGAAGCAGATCTTTGAGGCGTACTCGAACCAGATCAACCTCGGGCAACGCGGCAGTTTTTCGATCCAGGGATTTGGCGAGGCTGCGCAGGTTTACTTCGGAAAGGATGTGCGGCAGCTCGACTTGGCGGAATGTGCGATGCTGGCAGGCATCATTCAGCGGCCGAACTATTTCAATCCGTTTCGGCACCCCGAGCGCACAATTGAGAGACGTAACCTGGTGCTCGATTCCATGGTGGAAACGGGTTCGATCAGCAAAAGCCAGGCCGAAAGAGCCAAAGCCGACCCGTTGCATCTGGTTCCAGGAAGCGTTGACGCCAGCGAGGCTCCATACTTTGTCGACATCGTTCGCGATCAGCTCATCCAGAAGCTCGGCGATCGCGACTTCAACCGAGAAGGTCTCCGCATCTACACTTCTCTCGATCCCGATTTACAGCGGCTCGCAACTACATCCGTCGATGAGACTCAGCACATCGTTGAGGCTGCAGTAGACAGGAAGCATGCCCGCGATCGCAAACTCGGCAAGCAGTACACGTATCCACAAGTCGCGCTGGTCGCGCTCGATCCTCATACAGGCCAGGTCCTGGCTCTGGTTGGCGGCAAAAACTATGGCGCGAGCCAGGTCAACCACGCCATCGCGCATCGACCCACCGGCTCGATCTTCAAGCCCTTTGTTTTTGCAGCTGCCTTCCAAACCGCGGTTCAGGGCACGGTGCTGCCTGGGCAAAATACTCTGTTCTCGCCGGTGACGATACTGAACGACTCGCAGCAGACCTATGACGAGGGTACGGAGAACGAGTACACCCCGCGCAACTTCGAGGGTGCGTTCTACGGCGATATTACCGCGCGTTTCGCACTCTTGCGGTCCGACAACAACGCCACAATCAGCCTCGCAAGCATGGTCGGCTTCGACCAGGTGGCCGCGCTGGCCCGGGACTCGGGCATCAAAAGCGCGAAGGGTACGCCTTCAATGGCAATCGGTTCGTATGATGCAACCCCGCTCGACATGGCCGGAGCCTATACAGTCTTCTCCAACGGCGGTGTCCATATTGATCCGTGGACCCTTGCCAGTGTGCGCGCGCCAAACGGTGACGTTATCGACGACTACCCGCCCACTTCGCGTCAAGTGCTCGATCCGCGTGTAGCCTTCCTCACCACTTCCATGATGCAGGCTGTCCTGCAAGGCAATGGAAAGCAAGGCTGCAGAATTGATGGCAAGGTTTACTGCGGAACTGGCGCCGGCGTTCGAAACATGGGCTTCGTGTCGCCTGCAGCGGGAAAAACCGGCACCAGTCATGACGCATGGTTTGCTGGTTTCACCACAAATCTGCTGTGCGTGGTTTGGGTTGGGAATGACGACTACACCGACATCAAGATTGAAGGCGCAGACGCAGCCGCACCCATCTGGGCAGATTTCATGAAGCGAGCAGTAAAGCTTCCGCAGTATTCAGACACTCATGATTTCACGGCACCTGACGGAGTTGATGTCGTCAAGCTCGACAGAACAACCAATCTCCTGAGCGATGATGCTTGTCCCGATAGCTACTCTGCAGCGTTCCTGACGGGGACGGCGCCGACTGACACCTGCGATCATCCAACTGATCACCGCAATATTCTGCAGAAGCTTTTCGGGGTAGGCGGGAAGACGGGCGAATAGCACTTCGCTGCTGGTCGGACCACTAAGAACAGTGCTTGCTGGGGTTGATCAGTATCCGTCAACGTCCTTTCCATCTGGCATCGGCTGACATTTTGGACACCAGTAGGTCACGCGGGCATCTTGCCCCTGCAGTCGATGGCGAATCGTCGCGCCGCATTTGCGACATGGTTGGCCAGAGCGGCTATATACCCAGAGGTTGTCTGCGGGACGTGCGTTGCGGGTAGTACGCCGACCGACTCCGCGGTAAGTGACGATTGTGTTGCGAGAGTCCTCAAGCACATTGGCGGAGACAAGGCTTTGAGCGCTGCGAACGAGCGCCCGGATTTGCTCGTCGGTAAGTGCGGCCACCAGACAGAAGGGATTGATGCTTTCTACGAAGCAAAGCTCCGATTTGAAGACGTTGCCGACTCCGGCCAGCACGTACTGGTGAAGAATTGCGTTACCGATCTCTTCATTTGCGCAACTGCGGATGCGATCCGCCGCAGCTGCCGGATCGAAATCGCCGCTGAGCACATCTGCTTTCGGAGGGGGAATTCGCTTCTCACGCGCGAGTTGCTCCGCGGTATAGATGCGAGCGATCGGTACACTGAAGGCCACAGCTTGGTAGTCGCGGTTCTCGAGGACGATGCGCATCTCTTGCGTCGGCCTGTGCCATCGATCGCCCCGCGGGTAGATGTGCCAAGAACCGTTCATTAACATATGCGTCGCTAGCGTCGCGCCGCCAGAGAAGTGGACCAGAAGCCATTTGCCGCGTGATTCGACGCTTTCGACGGTCTGTCCGGTCAGCGGGGTGTCCTCGTGAAAACGCGTGAGCAGAGGGTAGTTGGAACGGAAGGCGGTGATGGGCTTTCCACTCAGGGCACGGCCCAGTGCGCGTGCGCTTCGGAAGATTGTGTCCCCTTCGGGCATTGGCTATTGCAGTTCCTCGCCGGTCGGTTCGGCGCGCTGGGTATCGTGATGGATGGGTGTTGGGATGCGACGCAAGTGCAGGCCGAGAGGGCCCGGGTGAAATCCGGCATCCATGAGAAAGCGCGACATCGGATGCGCGGCGACCGGCTGGCCGTTGACGGTTGTGATGAGCACTCCCTGGTGGCTGCTGATCCTCATCCGATCCTGGCCACGAGTTGAGAGAAATTGGGCGAGCCCCGAAGCCGATTGCGAGCGCTCCGGTTCGTCCTGCGGGAGGAAGATGACCAGGTTAGGGTTGTTACGACGGAGCCACGCGACGAGTTGCCCATTGCGAAGGATCACCTCGGCATAGGCGGCTCTTGTCAGCACTCTCGGCGCTGATTCCGAGTCTTCATCCATGACAGGCAGTTCTGGCCAGGGGAGAACCGAGCCGTAGGGGTTAGCCGGGTCGGGAGCGGCTAGTTGTACGAACTCAGGTTTTTCCTGCGGAGGTTCGGTGCGGAGTTGGCGGAGAAGATCGACGGCTGACGGCAGGGCGAATTGAGTTGCACCCAGACCGGCGACAAAATAGCCACGACGGATGCGACCGCTTTCCTCCAGCGCCTTCAGAACATCGTAGACGGCACTGAATCCGCCGGGAATGTTTTCGGCGGCGACTGATTCACGAGTAAGCACGCCGTAGCGATTGAGAAGCTGCAGAGCGAGTGCATGGCTGGCCTCTGTCCGCGTGGGCGCGCCCTCAGAAGACTGGCGAGATGCAAGGGGCAGCAACGACCAGCGACCTTGCGCGTTTGGAGGGGTAGTTCGGCGCGAGCGAAATACCATGCCCGTGTGCGTGCGGCGCTGAGGTCGGGCGGAATCAGGCCGAGTGATATAGGCGCGAAGTGCATGAAGCGAATCATTCGTGACGAGACCGCACCAGACGAGACTCCAGAGAGCATCTATGGACTCGCCAGGATAGCCGCCGCCGATGGCCTGATGAAGCGGTTCGAAGAAGCTCGCGCCGGTCGACTCCAGGACGGCAACAATCTTCTCTTCGCGTTCGGATAAGGGCTCGGTTGATGGTCGTTGCTGGGCAAGGAGCGAGAGCTTTTCAGCGAGAAAGAGCGCGATACGGCCATCGCGCTCTCCGATTGGATCGATGCCGGCCCACGTAACTTCGCCCGCGGCGATCAGCGTATCGAGTCCTGCGGAATCGTATCCTGCGACTCGCGCTGGGAGGACTGCTGTTTCGAGAAGTGATGCGGGGATGGGCGCACCTTGCAAGCTCTCAATTGCATCCAGCAGGGCATCGAGGTGAGAGTGAGAGCTGCGTCGTGGATTGAGCAGCCCCTGCCAGTGCGTAAAGAGGCGAGCCAGGGTGTATTGCTCGACGGGCTCGACTTCGCGACGGAGCTTGGCGAGAGACTTGCGGCGGATCTGGCGCAGAATCTCAGTGTCACACCACTCGCGGTGGAGGCCTCCCGGGCGAAAGCCGCCTTCGAGAATTCTGCCTTCAAGGGCGAGTTGCCGAAGAGTATTTTCGACGACCACCTGATCGAGAGCGAAACGGTCTGCGACTTCCTTCTGGGTGAATGGGCCATGTGTACGGCCGAAGCGGCGAACAAGTTCAAGCACCGGCTGAGCAACTGGATCAAGGAGCGAGGCAGGAAGTCCGGGAGGAAGCGGGATGCCGAGCGCGTCGCGATAGCGCGCGGCATCTTCGACAGCGATGAGGCGGCGTTCGCCGGCAATGCGGAGCTCGAGGATGCGCCTGGCACGGAGGAGGCGGTCTACGGACTCGAGAAGTGCCGGGCTCACGACGCGGCGAGCGAGCTCGTCACGGGTCAGGTCGCCGAGACGGAGTAGGAGATCGTGAATGCCATCGGCTGAGTGGGCGCGATGCGACTCAACAAGGCACTGCGCAGTTTCTTCCACTTCCGCGATCGCGTCGGCGTCAAGAAGTTCGCGGAGGTCGGCTTCGCCGAGAAGCTCGCGAAGCTGGTCCTGGTCAATGGTGAGAGCCTGCGCTCGGCGTTCGGCGAGCGGCGCATCACCGTCGTATACGAAGTTGGCGACATAGCTGAATAGTAGCGACGAGGCGAATGGCGAAGGTTTACGGGTTTCAACAACGTGAACGCGAAGCTGCCGCTGCTCGATGGCGCGAAGGGTCTCAATCAGAGCAGGCATGTCGAAGACGTCTCGGAGGCATTCGCGGTACGCCTCGAGCAGCATCGGGAAAGACGGATAGCGCGAGGCCACGCTGAGAAGGTCGTAAGAGCGCTTCCGAAGCTGCCATAACGGAGAACGCTGATCGGCGCGACGACGAGGCAGCAGGAGTGCTCGGCCAGCGGCTTCGCGGAAGCGTCCGGCGAAAAGGGCGGTCGAGCCGAGCTGACGCAAGACCATCTCCATGACTTCAGCAGATTCGACCATGATCCAGTCGGGATCAGGCGGTTCGTCGGTATCGGGAAAACGTAGGACGAAGCCGTCGTCGCCCCAGAGAGTTTCGACTTCAGGTCCACCTGCGGCGCGGATGCGGGAGCTGATGGCCATTGCCCACGGGATGTGAATGCGACTACCGAAGGGGGTAAGGACGCAGACACGCCAATCGCCAAGCTCGTCTCGGGTCCGTTCGACGACGATAGTGCGATCGTCGGGTACCTGGCCTGTTGCTGCTTCCTGATCGGAGAGAAACTGGACAAGGTTTTCAGCAGCACCGGGATCGAGGTCGTGTTCGGCAACCAGGCGCGTGAGGGCGGCGGGTTTGGGCATGGCGCGCAACTCCCGTATGAGTGCGCCGATGCGACGACCGAACTCCAGCGGCCGACCAGGTCCGTCGCCTTTCCAGAAGGGCATTTTGCCGGGCTCGCCTGGAGCTGGGACGACCAGCACGCGGTCGTGGGTAATGTCTTCGATGCGCCAGGTCGAGGCGCCGAGAATGAAGGTCTCGTTGGGGTGAGACTCGAAGACCATCTCCTCGTCCAGCTCGCCCACGCGGACTGACTTGCCTTCAGAATGGGCGAGAAAAACTCCATAAAGTCCCCGGTCAGGGATCGTCCCGGCGTTCAGGATGGCGAGACGGCCCGCGCCTTCGCGGGCCGTGACTACGTTGCGAATGCGATCCCACGTGAGCCGAGGTCGAAGCTCGGCGAATTCGTCGGATGGGTAGCGACCGCTCAGCAGGTCGAGGACGCCATCAAACGCGGAACGGGTCAGTGCTCCGAACGGGGCCGCCCTGCGAATAAGGTCGTACAGAGCATCAGCGTGGACCTCGGGCTTTGGCTCCTGGCCCTCCTCGTAGCCGGAGGGAGATGAGACCTCTTTGATCTCTGCTCTGGAACGGGAGTATCGGCGCGGACCGCCGACTCCCGAGCGCTGCGCGCGCCGGATCTGTTTCACTTTGTTCGGCACACGATAGCCGGGCGGGTGGGCCACAATGGCAACGATCTGCTGGCATAGAACGTCGAGTGGGTTTCGTGGAAAGCGAGTGGACTCGATGTGTCCATCGTGCATCGCCCTGGTCACCGCGGCACACGCGACGAGATCGGCTCGGTATTTCGGGAACAGGACGCCCTCGCTGACAGCATCCACAGAGTGGCCAGCGCGCCCGATGCGCTGCATTCCACTGGCGACCGAAGGAGGAGCCTCGATCTGAATGACGAGATCGACAGCGCCCATGTCAATTCCGAGTTCGAGGGTTGAGGTGGCACAAAGCGCCTTGATCTGCCCGGCCTTAAGTTGCTCCTCGATGATGGAGCGCTGATAGGCGGCAAGAGATCCGTGGTGGGCGCGCGCGATTTCTTCGCCAGCCAGTTCGTTGAGAGCCCCCGCTAATCTTTCGGCAACCTGCCGGCTATTGACGAAGAGAATGGTGGAATTGCGTTCTCGAATGATCTCGAGCAAACGGGGATGGATCGCGTTCCAGATCGACACCCGACGCGGAGCTTGAGACGCTGCGCCGGTGGGAATCTCCTCCATCGTCTGAAGGCGAGCCATGTCTTCAACCGGCACTTCAATGCGAAGCTTTAACTGTTTGACGGCAGATGCATTAATAACTGTGACCGGACGGTAGCGCAGGGGATCTTCGGACTCAGCAGATTGGTTCTCGGAACGGACCGGATCTAGAGAAGTCTCGACTTCAGTTGACGAAGTTAGAGAATCTTTAGGATCGGTTGGAGATCTTGAAGACTGCTCGAGTTCAGTTGAATCCGTAGTTAAAGTGTTGCTTTCCATTTGAGATGGCTTATGCTTGACCAGCAACGGTCTTGAGACCAGTACTTCTACTCCTCCAAGAAAGCGCGCAACCTCTTCAAGCGGCCGCTGAGTGGCGGATAGCCCGATGCGCTGTAGACGCCGGCCCGTGAGCTCCTCTAGTCGCTCTAGCGTGAGGGCCAGGTGCGCCCCGCGCTTGGTGGGAACCAGTGCGTGGATCTCGTCGATGATGACGGTGTCGACGGTACGAAGAGCATCGGCTGACTGAGAGGTCAAGAGCAGGTAGAGGGACTCTGGGGTGGTAATCAGAATCTCGGCTGGATCCCGACGGAATCGGGCGCGTTCCTGCTGGGGTGTGTCGCCCGTCCGAACGCTTATTAACGGGTCGTGAAAAGGCACCCCTTTGCGACGAGCCATGTTTGCGATCCCGGCGAGGGGAGAGCGGAGGTTGCGCTCAACGTCCACGGCTAGGGCCTTGAGAGGCGATACGTAGACGATGCGGCAGCCTTTGCTTTGACGCTCTGCCGCAGCCGAGATCCTGGTTCCCTTCTTGGCAGCTCGGGGTTCTTGCTGAGTGGGTTCCTCGAGGTCGTGAAGCATCAGCCTGTCAAGACACCATAGGAAAGCAGTGAGCGTCTTGCCGGTTCCGGTAGGAGCAAGGATAAGAGCACTCTCACCGCGGGAGATCACCGGCCAACCGAGGCGTTGAGGGGCTGTCGGGCCGTCAAACACTGCCTTGAACCACTCGGTTGTTACGGGATGAAAACAAGCGAATGGATCTGTTTCCGGGTCCGAATTATGTGGCGGCTTATACATCTTCTGCTTTGACGCACTTAGAGCATACCGCGCATACAAGGGAAAGAAAAGGCGAAGATAAGGACGTTCTACTTTCGTCCTGCAGCGGCGATGGTGTTGGTTGGGTCGGCACCGGACCATGTCACATCTGCCGTCGGTCCATAAGTGGCGGGGACGTTCCGGTCCAGCATCCTCAAGAACACGGTGAGTTGGGTGCGGTGATGAGAAGTATGAAGCACTCGGCGCCAGAAAATCCAGAGGCGCTGGCGCTGAACATCGAAGAACGAGACCTCCTTGAGCCACCAACTGTCGGTCTGCGCGGCGAAGAAGTTGAGGCGGGGCAAGACGAGTTCTGTGAAGCGACCTACGGCCGAATCGATCGTCAACGGCTGCGGGAGAACTTTGTCGGCAGAGGGCTCAGGGGTTCCCAGAAATTCACCGAAGAAGCGCCGCTCTGACAGAAGTTGATGGCGGATGATGTCCCCAACGCTGCTCGAACGCGAATGAGGTTTATAGGGCAGGTCAGAATCAGTGAAGCACTTCCACGTCGACGCGACTTTGTTCGACTCGCTGGTGTAGGTGTCGAGCAGGTGCTGAAAGAGCGGGTTCAGAGCTGTAGGAACGCTCTTTTCATGTATGGCGGTCCAGGGATACTTCACGTCTCGACTTCCTTCCTAGGCTTTCGATGAGTGGAAGGTGCTTAGAACTTCAATTTGTCCGACGATGTGGGAATTGAACTCTTCCAGGTCTTCTGCTGGAATCCAGTACTCACGGTGAACGAGCGCGCCGGCCACCTGAACGGGGTAACGAGAGATGTAATCGGTCTCCACCTCAAAGCGGAGGACATAACCAGTGCCCCCGTCGCGCGTATTCCAGTCTTGTGCGATCTGAACCGCGTAGCTCTCTTCGAGGACTGGATAGAAGATCGGCTGCTCCGGGAGCCTCGGCGGAAATGCGCGCCAGTCCGCATCGCGGATCAATTCCAGCTCCCTTTCGCTCGTTGGTCTGTAAAGAACTGTTGTGTCAGCCATACATCCAGTGTGACACGCAATCGATTCGGATCCTTTGATCTCCCTGTGTCACTGCAGGAAGTATCACACCGAATGAACCGATGCATTGCCAGGCGCTGCTAGGATTCGAATCAGGAGTGAGGATACTTGCGCGAGCACCTGGCCACGCTGCTGGATGATTTCAGGAAGCACGAGAGCGAGATTGCCATCGTGCGATATCAGGGCGTTCGCAGGCGTGTGACGACCTACGGAGAACTGGCGCGGCTCGCAGGACGATTTGCAGCATTGCTTGAGGACCGCGGGATCGGGAAGAACGATCGCGTGCTGCTGTGGGCTGAGAACGGTGCCGAGTGGGTTGCTGCCTTCTACGGGTGTATGCTGCGAGGCGCGATGGTGGTGCCGCTGGATGCATTTGGGAGCACGGAGTTTGCGAACAGAATCTGCGCGGACGTAAAGCCCAAGCTTGCGATTGGCGATGCGGTGCTGATGGCCAGGCTCTCAGAGAAAAGCGGCCAGACTTCAGAGAGCAGAGACGAGGGTCCAAAATTTTTGCCCACCCTCTCCTTTGAATGCTGGGCTTCTTCCCTGCCCCAGCGCGAAGCCCTTCCCGTGGATGGACTCTCGCGGGAAACCCCGCTGCAGATTCTTTTCACTTCGGGCACAACGGGCGACCCGAAGGGAATCGTGCACACGCATGGAAACGTTCTTGCGAGCATCGGGCCGATTGAACAAGCAGCGCAAAAGTACCTGCGTTATGAAAAGTACGTACATCCGTTGCGCTTTCTGCATACACTGCCGCTGAGTCATGTGTTTGGGCAGACGATGGGGTTGTGGATTCCGCCAATCTTTGCAGCCGAGGTCCACTTCGATACGCGGTTGGTAGCTCAACGCCTGGTAGAAACGATCAAGCGAGAACGGATCTCAGTTCTCGCTGCAGTCCCGCGGGTAATGGCGCTGCTGAAGACTCATCTTGAGAGCTTGACGCCCGGGTTGGCAGAGCGCATTGCGGCTTCGAAAGGGATGAAGGCATGGAAGCGCTGGTGGGTATTCCGCGACGTGCACCGCAAGCTGGGCTTCAAGTTCTGGGCGCTGATCTCAGGCGGCGGAGCGCTGGCAGGACCTTTAGAGCAATTCTGGAATGGGCTTGGGTTAGTCGTCGTGCAGGGCTATGGAATGACTGAGACCACGGCGCTGATCACCCTGAATCATCCGTTTCACGTCGCCAGCGGCACGATCGGAAAGCCGCTCCCGGGACGCGAGGTGAAGATTGGGCCTGATGGAGAGGTGCTTGTAAAGGGCCCGATGATTTCGACATCCACGTGGAGCGGTGGAGAGCTTCGCCAGCGGGAAGATGAGTGGCTGGCCACAGGCGATCTCGCCGAAACACAGGCAACCGGAGAGTTGCGCTTCATGGGACGTAAGAGCGAAACGATCGTCACCGCTGCGGGTGTCAATATTCATCCAGAAGATCTGGAAGCAGCGCTCGAGGCGCAGCCTGAGATTGCGGCAGGTGCAGTTGTAGCTATTGAGACATCAACAGGCTCAGAGCCGTATGCCGTGCTCGCGGTTAGAGGAAGTGAGAAAGAGGCAGCTGAGGCAGTTGATCGGGCCAATGCACGGCTTGCAGACTTTCAGCGCATCCGGCGATGGGTGATCTGGCCTGAGCCGGATCTTCCCAGGACTTCGACCGGCAAGGTACGGCGAAAGATGGTAGCGGATTGGGTTGCGACCAGATATCAGGCTGCGATCGATGCTTCGCCTGCCCGGAATCCAAATACGGCTGAAGGCGACTGGCTCTACACCTTGGTTGCGGAGATCGCGGGCGAGCGACCTGCCGGCGGAGATGAATTGCGGCTCAGCGAAGATTTCCACCTCGACAGCCTGGGAACAGTGCAACTGGCCGCGGCCCTCGAAGAGCGATTGACTGATGCATTGAAGGAAGGTTCGGTCGACACAGCGCGGACACTCGGCGATCTTCGCCAGATGCTTGGGTCCGGACGTCCGATGCCAGGGGTTGAGCGTAACACAATTGGATCCCCACATACCTCAAGAGAACCCAGCGGTATTTCTTCGATCGGTCCGCCGGTGAGCGAATCTGGCCGTTCGATATCAGATTCCCATGTATTGGCTCAACGTGAGTCGGTTTCGAGTGAACCTTTCTCTCGGCAGAAGTTGTTTTCGGAAACGGCTGACTTCCTCTATCCTCGATGGCCTTGGTCCAAGCCGATGCGATGGGTCCGTTCGGCTTTCCTCGAACTGATTGCTCAACCGTTTGTCTGGTTTCTTGGGAATCCGCGCGTTGAAGCACCCGCACATCTGGCGTCCGACGAACCAATGCTGATCATCTGCAATCATGTGACGGCATATGACGGTGCTCTTGTGGAGTATGCGTTGCCGGGACGCATGCGACGGCGCGTCGCAGCGGCGATGCTCGGGGAGATGTTGGACGACTATCGACATTTTCGCAACCCTGACACGGGGCGATTCATGCTCTTCGGTCCGGCAGCCTATTGGCTGGTGACGGCGCTCTACAATGTCTTCCCTTTGCCCCGCAGGCGTGACTTCCAACGTAGCTTCTCGCATGCCGGAGAGGCTCTGGATCGCGGTTACAACGTGCTGGTGTTTCCAGAGGGCACGCGCTCCCCAGCAGGACAGCTAGCAAGGTTCCGCCCAGGAATCGGGTTGCTCGTCAAACAGGCGCACGCTCCTGTGCTACCGGTAGCGTTGAACGGCCTGGGCGAGTTGAAAGCGAGAGGGCGCGGTTGGTTTCGCTCAGGAAAGCTTGAAGTACGCGTCGGGAAACCGCTGCGATTCGGTCCGCTGGAAACCGAATCGCAGATCACCGAAAGCCTGCATTCCGCCGTCGAGGCGCTCATGAAGGCGCACAATTGATAACCGCAGCGTGAGATCAGCTCGGTTGCAAGTCTTCTGGCTTTGGCTTTTCTTCTGGTATGGAAGGATTGCTCTGCTGGGTTGCATAGAACTCAAACGGAGCGCCGCGATGACCCTGGCATCTCGCATAGAGTTCGAGGCCTAACGCAGTCGGTGTAAGGTTGGCGGTCTGAGCGAATGAAAAGTACTTGGCCTTTTCACGTGGCTCAAGAAGGCCCAGGATTGACAGCTGGAGAATATTGCGGTCGATCTTGGAGAGATCTTTGGTTCCGGTCAGGTGGATCATCTCATCCGCGGTGCACATGAGAGGGCTCGCTGAGACGGCACCATTTGTTGCAAAAACCTTCGGGGCCTTAGAACAAGCTTCGACATAGAGGCGTGTGTCTACGGTTGCCATCTCGGCAAGCAGGTCGATATAGGGAAGGTTGGCTTCGTCGTCGCCGGTCATGGTACAAGCGGTGACAAGAATGCCGGCCCAGAGATGCTGGGTCGCGCTGTCTTCGGCCCACGAGCCCTCCTTCACTATTCGCAGCACAACGCTGGCAGGCGCGTGCATATTCTCGAAACTCGGCTCGGCTGCGAGCATAATCTCAGCCCGGTGCGCGATTGCAATCGCGTTTGGAACCCGCATGTTTCCGAGACCCTCGCGGAATAGCAGTTTGAGTTCTTGAGTGGCCGATGGGCAAATCCGGCGAAGGAAAGCGAGCGCGCGGGAAAGGCGAAATTCGCTGAGGATGTCTTCGGGCTCTATCCTCTCCGCATTCCACAGCCAGAGGTCCATACAATCGGGAAGGACGAACGATAGGCCCATGCCGTCTTCACCCCAGCGCACAGTTCTGGTCTCAATCGTGACTTGCTTTTCCGCGGACTCGTCGGTGAGTTCGGGATAGACGAGGCGAATTGGATTGATCTCGCCCTCGCGCCAGCGCTCACGAGTGACGAGGTACATGCCGGTTGAGCTGATGTTTCTTACGATGTCGAGCCCAGGAGAAGAACCAGTCCAGTGAATTGCCTCAAGTCCGGGAACTTCACGGCGTTCCGCGCGTGCCTGCTTGACCTGTTCTTGCGGAAAGGCCTTCTCGAACCAGCTCCTCAGTGACATCCCCTGCCCTCCTGATCTTCGCGGCAGTCGCTCAATGGCCAACCAGCCCATCGGCTACGTTCAACACTGCATTATTGCTGAGTGAATGCTACTCCCACAAACACCTATTCGTAACGGGGAGGTAATCACTTAGGCAGCAGCATGGCCATACTAAAACTGGACCGGAGTAATGAAATGCGCGCTGAGGAATACGGAGTCAGTCAGCCGGAAACGACATCGCGACTGCGGGTTCCAGACCATAGAACGCAGCGAGCTCGCCCCGATGCGCATGACAGCGCGCATACAGCTTCAGAGCTAGCGGGGTTGGAGTGATATTGGCCTCCTCGATCAACGAGAAGAACTTCCACTTGACGGTTTGTTCCAGAAGTCCAAGCCACGAAAGGTGCTGAATGTCCCGCTCGATGTGAGCCCGGTCGTGAACCCCAGAGATTCGTGTCAGCTCATCGGCAGACCGCGAGAGAGAGTTGGCCCGGGTGGTTCCGTAGGAATCGATGTGCTTGGATGCGCTGTCGCAAGCCGCAGCGAGGATGCGGGTCTGGATCGTGGTGAGCTGACTCAACAAATCGGGAAGTTCAAGATCTGCGGCGATGGCACTGCGGTCAGAAGTACAACAACTTGCCAGTAAGCCGGACCAGTAGTGTTGGATCCAGTCCACCTCTGGCCATGATCCGTGCTCGATGATATGCAGAACTACTTGAGGGTGTGCGCTCAGGTCAGCGCTTCGTGGAGGGAGGGCTAGCAGTTCCTCAGCATGCAACGCGACTTCGAGTGCAGCTTCGAGCCGATGGCTGCTCAACCCGCGACGCAGTAGCCAAGTTGCGTGTTCGGTGGCATCCGGGGAAATACGGCGAATGAAAGCGATGGCGGCAGCGATACGGAATTCACGAACGATATCTTCTGGTTCAGTTTGAGGAACTTCTGTCTTGATCGTCGGCTGCCAAAGGCGTAAATCGGTATCTTTCGGTAGAAGGTATTTGACCCCCACCCCATTTTCATCCCGCCGCGCGGTTTCGACCTGAACGGTAAACCGATTGCGGGTCGAAACCCCGAGGGCGCCCCTTCTCTGGAGAGTGAGAGAAACGATCTCGCCAGGATTCCAGTTTTCATTCGTGAGCAGGTAGGCACCGCTGCAGCTCAGGTTGGCCACTGGGTTTTGATGCGGAGTGTGGCCGTCCCAGTGGACAGCGACGAGAGCAGGTGATTCGCGACGCTCGGCACGTGGCCGGTAGACGAAGGGCAGACGAAACCAGGATCTGGGAGAACTCAAAGAATCCCTCCGAAATGCTAAGACTTACCCGGTCATTTCCCACCGCGGTCTACTTGACCGCAGCAAGCGTTTTGACTAGGGAGATTCTATTGAGAGTCAACTTTTGCACTTTGTGTTCAGCATCACGCGTGTTCGTGAATGCGAAGCATACAACCCTAGATCGGGAAGTGAAGTTGAGATAGGACCAGATTGGGATAAGGCGGCGAGCAGCAGACGGTCAGCAGAGACTCTCACCGTAGAGGAGGTTCATTTCGTGATCAAAGTTGCAGACCGAGTCACTTCTCAAATGCAATTGCCGCAGCAGGAGTCAAGGGAACTCCATAGAAGTTCTGGGCAGTGCCGCGATGGCCATTGCAACGCGCATAGAGCTGAAGCCCCATATTTGTGAGCGCGATCGTAGTGTCGGTCATCTGTTGGAAGAAGGCGGACTTTTCGCGTGGGGCGATGATCCCGATGTCAGCCAGGTAGTTGAGTTCGCGATCGAGCTTGATGAGATCGCCCGATCCGGAGTATTTCATAAGATCAGCCGCATTCCACTTGAGCGGACGGGTATACATATTTCCGGGACCGCCAGAGATCTTTGTCGATTTCGCGGCAGCAGCAGACAGTATCCGCATGTGGAGAGCTTTCAATTGGCCGAGAAGATCAGCGAACGCCAGTGTGGACTCATCATCTCCCGTTGAATTGCATGAGGCGGCTAGAAGGCCAGCCCAAAACTGAAGCATCCACTTGTCGTCCGAGGACCAGGAGCCTGCCTCGATAATACGCATCACAACTTCGGGCAGGGCTCGAAGGTGGTCTTCTTCAACGGCAGCGCCGAGCATTCTCTCAGCTTTTCGGGCAATCTCAATGGCATTCTCAAGCCGGTAGTTGCTTAGTTCATCGTGTAGAAGGCGGCTTGCAGGAATACTGGTCGCGGGAGCAATGCGTGTGAGAAAGGAGATAGTCTGAGCCACGCGGAACTCTCGCAGAATATCCTCTGGTTCGTTCTGCAAGTCCGCGCTCTTGAGAGGACTCTGCCAAAGCCGCAAATCTGCGCCGGCCGGAAGCATGAAGGAGACTGCCACGCCCTGGTCATCCCAGCGAACAGCCTTTGCTTGCAAGGAAAAAGCATTCTCCTTCTCGGGAGGGCCACTTCTCTGCAGGGAGAGAGAAACGACTTCACCGGGTTCCCACCGCTCCTGAGTCAGGAGAAATGCTCCTGTTGAGCTGATATCTCGAATCGAGTTCAGACGTGGATAGGGGCCCTTCCAGTGATATGCGGCTAGCGAAGGGGAATTCCGCCTCTCGGCGCGCCTGCCCTGCCCTGTTGTTTGTCCATCGAAGCGAGAAGTGGGAATCGTCATAAGCCCTCAAAGAGATCGCGCAGCGTAACTCACGGAAATCAAAGAAGAATGTCGGTGTGCGGGACCAGAGAGCAATGCTTGTTCGAGTACAGCCCGCTTCCCAATCTTACTCCTGACTATCCCACCTTTGTGGGATTCGTTAACGTTACTTTCGATACATCCCGCCAGTTTCCAGCCGTAGACGGAATAGGGTACGTTGGATAATACATTCAACCCCGACCGTTGAACCGTTTGTTGGAGCATACGGCGAATTCTGTTGCGAGGTGCTGTGTCGATACTCCTGCTGACTGAGATACTTGCAGCTTTCAGTCTGTTAAGCGCTGCCTGCTGCTGCCTGCTTGAGGTCGCCATGGTTGCGGAGATCCGCCGCGGCCTTGACGGCTGGGAAACTCCCGACATGCAGCGGGACATTGTAGTCACATTTCGCAGCCATCGGCGCTTCTACCCATCCAGCCCGCTCAGAAGGGCCTTTGTGGCTTCTTCTGTGGTTTTGGGGTTCTGCATCGCGGGGCTGGTGATGATCCACCGCACAACCCACGGACTCTAGTCTGTCCTCGAAGGGCGGCCGGGACATATCTGTTAGAACTAGACTGCCATCATGAGAACGAGCATCTCTGAATCAATCCTCGACGACTTGTTGAGACAAGCGGCGCTTGTTGCAGAGAAGTCCTACTCCCCGTACTCGGGGTTCAGGGTGGGAGCGGCCCTGTTGCTAGATGATGGGAAGGTTGTGACCGGAACCAATGTCGAAAACGCGAGCTTTGGATTAACGGTTTGCGCAGAGCGGACCGCGCTAGTGAAAGCAGTGAGTGAATTCGGGCCCAGAATCAGGATCACGGCTGTTGCAGTCGCCAATCTTAACGGTGCAGCCAGTTCCCCTTGCGGGGCATGCCGACAGACACTTGCAGAGTTCGCCGAACGCGACGCATTGATTGCCTTCCCTGCAGGTAGAGAAATTAGAACGATGCGATTCGACGAGTTGCTCCCACTTCAGTTTGATATGAAATTAGAGAAGTAGACTTATCAGCAGAAAAGACGTTCAGCACTCCATCAGGATTCTTCAAGGGAGAAGAAAGATGCGCATATGGCTTGGTCTCGTACTTCTAGTAGTGTTGGTGGTAGTGCTTGTTGGGGCGGTGCAAAGGTCAGAGAGAAAAGAAGCTGAAGCACGGTTCCAGAACACACTCGCGTCTTATCGGACAGCGCTAAAACCCGGATCGACGCGTGAGCAGGTTGAGAGCTACCTTCGCCAGCAGAACACTTCCTTCACTCCGGCAGATTGCAAGCCTGGACCGGCCTGTGATCGAGCCGATCTCGGTGACGAACCGCGGAATCTGTTCTGCCAGCCCTGGAAAGTAGCCGCAGAATTTCAATTCAAAGGCACGGAACCCTCTGCCGAAGTGGCCAAGGGATCGGATCTCCTGACCAATCTGGATCTACACCGTGAAGGTGTCTGCTTCTAGGATCCGTATCACCGTACGCGTCTTCAGGGTGCTGTACTCTCAAATGTTCTCTATATCGAGGTTGGGCTAGATGCCTGAACAGAGAGATGCAGGTGCCGGATCTCCCTTGCAGATGGTTGATCTGATCCGCAAAATGCGGGATGGCAACCCGCTTGATGACGGCGAGATTGGATTCATTGTTGATGGGGCGGCGAAAGAGTCGATTCCGATCGAACAGCTCTCAGCGTGGCTCATGGCCGCGTGGATGAACGGACTCTCGATTCACGAGACGCGGGCCTTGGCGATTGCCATGCGCGATTCGGGAGAGAAACTCGATTCCTCGCATCTCGGGAAACCTGCCGTAGACAAGCACTCCACCGGAGGCGTGGGCGACAAGACAAGCTTTCTGGTCGCCCCGCTTGCTGCTGCTTGTGGAGTAGCTGTTCCAATGATCAGCGGACGCGCCCTGGGCCACACAGGCGGAACCCTCGACAAACTCGACGCGATTCCTGGATTCCGATCTGCACTGTCACTTGCTGAATTTGAATCGGTGGTGCGGAAGTGTGGGGTTGCGATCGTCAGCCAGACTCCGACGCTGGTTCCGGCTGATCGAGTCTTATACGCTCTGCGTGACCGGACGGGCACGGTTGAAGATCCTGGGTTGATCTGCGCATCGATTCTCAGCAAGAAACTGGCAGCGGGTCTTCGAGCACTTGTTCTGGACGTGAAGACGGGGTCGGGTGCCTTTCTACGTAAGCGCGAAGATGCCGAGTTCCTGGCGGCTCTGATGGTGGCAACTGCCGAAAGCGCTGGGACGCGGACTGTTGCGTTAATGACGGACATGAGCCAGCCCCTGGGGCGTACGGCCGGTAACTGGATCGAGATCGCGGAGTGTGTCGAGTTGCTGCGCGGAGGCGTGCCCCGAGACAACGAGAATCTACGTGAGTTGTCGCTGCTTCTTGCAGGCTGGATGATCCACCTGGGCGGCCAAGCCCCAACTCCCGAGCTCGGATACCTGGCCGCGGCGGGTGCGCTCGCCGATGGAACTGGATTTAAGGTTTTTCTCGAAATGATCGACGCGCAGGGCGGCGACGTTTCGGTTTTCGATGATCTCAAGGCCGCACACAAGCCAAAAGCAACGATAGTGCTCGAATCATGGGAGACGGGCTACGTCTCTCAGATGGACACAATGGAGTTAGGTTGGGCGGTGCAGCGGCTGGGGGCCGGGCGGGTAAAAGCCGGCGAACCGGTCGATCCCAATGCAGGGATGGAGTTTCACGCACGTCTCGGAGCCCGAGTCGAGAAAGGCGAGCCGTTCGTCACTCTCTATGCGACGAACGGATCCATGCTCGCAGAGCCGGTCGCCCGGATCAAAGGGGCGGTGCGATTCTCAGAGGAGGCTCCGAAAAAGGTGCCGCTCGTCAGCCGCATCTTCACCAGGGAAACTGCAGAGAGCTACTTGAGGGATGCGGTAAGGTAGTGGAAACAGTCTGATCCGGAATCTTTCGGTCCAGCGTAGATGCGATGTATCTGGCGTCACTGGTCTACCGCGGGCCGGGATGCGAGAAAAGCTAAAAGCTTGCTACAAGGAGCGCTGATTGCAACGTTTCACAGGTGTGCTGGGCATCCTGGCTGTACTTCTTGCGGCATGGTTGTTCTCAACAGATAGAGCAAAGATCCGCTGGCGCACAGTGGCTTGGGGACTGAGCCTGCAGCTTCTGTTCGCGTTCTTTGTGCTGAGGTTTGATTTTGGGCAGCGCGCGATGTTCTGGGCTGGCGGCGTTGTCACAAAAATGCTGAGTGCGACAGCCGCCGGGACCGCCGTTCTATTCGGCAAGCTGGGCACTCCCGATACATCACTGGGTTCGATCTTTGCTTTTCAGGTTCTTCCGACCATCATCTTCATCTCAGCTTTTTTCGCCGTGATGTACCACATCGGGTTGATGCAGATCATAATTCGCGCGCTGGCCTGGGTGATGCTGAAGACGATGCGCATTTCTGGAGCAGAGAGCATGAATGTCGCGGCGTCGATCTTCATGGGGCAAACTGAGGCGCCGCTGACGATAAGGCCTTTCTTAGCCGGTGCTACGCGCAGCGAGTTGATGACCATTATGACGAGCGGAATGGCGCACGTCTCGGGCGGCATCATGGCAATGTATATCTCGCAGGGGATCGAAGCGCGGCATCTGCTTTCCGCTGTGATCATGACTTCGCCTGGAACGATTCTGATGGCGAAGATGCTGGTGCCAGAGACGGAAGTGCCTGCGACTGAAGGCAAGGTTGTTATCCCGAAGAGCGAAGAGCATCAGGAAGAGAATCTGATCGGGGCAATCGCCCGCGGCACAATTGACGGCGGCAAACTCGCTCTGAACGTGGCAATTATGCTGATCAGCTTTCTGGCCCTGGTTGCCCTGCTGGACATGCTGCTCGGGTGGGTTCACATTCATGCAGGGTTTCATTGGGTTCCAGGGAGCCTCGGAGAGATCCTCGGCTATATCTTCTGGCCGGTGGCATGGCTCATCGGAGTGCCAGCGCAGGACTGCAGCCTGATCGGAAACCTGCTTGGTACTCGCATGGCTCTGAACGAGGTGATCGCATACATCTCACTCGGCGCTCACAAAGCAATGATTCTGCCTCGATCTTTCACGATTGGGACGTTCGCGCTATGCGGATTTGCCAACCTCGGTTCGATCGGGATGCAGATTGGGGGCATCGGCGCCCTGGTCCCTGAACGTCGAAACGATCTGGCGCAGTTGGGCGTCCGCGCCATGCTTGCAGGCACAATGGCCAACCTGATCTCAGCCTCGATTGCAGGGATGTTTCTGGGATAGAGTCAGCCAGCTAGAAGCGCGCGTCTATTCCACAGGGCAACGAGCAAATCGAATTGCGCTTCAAAACAGCAGGCTCTGCGAGCCAAGACCCCCCTCCTTGTGCTGACGCATCGCAGAGTTCCTTTCCTTAGCGGGAAATTCATATCCCTGCGGCACGGCACGAAAGACTATGGCTCATTCTTCTCTAGTTCAACCTGTACATGACGACCCTCCGAATTCTCATGCGCCTGAGCGGGGGCCAAAGAAGCAGAGGATTGGCGGCAAGGTCCGGAGCATCTGGCACGAGGCCCCTTTGTGGGTCCACATCTCGATCGTTGCCGGGGGAGCCCTGCTTGCCGCCGCGACGGTGTTCGTCACAGCTAACTGGCCTTACCGGCATCGCAAAATACACGCGATGCTCGAAGATGTACTCACCAGCGACGTGAAGTTCACGGGCTATCATCGCGTTTATTTCCCTCGTCCAGGCTTTGAGGCAACAGGAATCACCATCCGAAGAAAGACATCTCCAGCCGGCGCACCGCCGTTAGGACGGATCGATTCGATGAGGGTCGTTGGCACATGGTCCGATCTAGTCATGCTCCGCCAGCGAGTACAGCAGGTGGATATTACTGGATTTCACATCGTCGTCCCGGCGGTCGGCGGAGATGAGAGCAGGCTAAGCTTCCCTGCCGGAAGCTCAAAAGAGTTCACGGGACCGGACACGATCATCGAACGGCTGGCTGTGCATGACAGCCTTCTCGAAGTTCTTCGCCAGAGCGGAACGCCGCTTGAGTTTCCTATCAAGCAAGTGGAGATAACGAACCTACATAAAGGCGAGGCATTCACCTATGCGGTGGACATGCAGAATGCGATCCCTCACGGCAGAATCATCGCCAGAGGCAGCATGGGACCGATCCCCGAACACAACTTCGACGCCACTCCGCTGAGCGGTACGTTTGCGTTTACGGGAGTGAATCTGCACGATGTTGGAGAAATCAGCGGCACGCTTGACTCGCGAGGTGAGTTCAAAGGCTCCCTCCAGCAGATGCAAGTAGAAGCGTCCCAGACAACTCCGAACTTTGCTGTACAGGACGGAAAACCGACGCGAGTCGACGGTACACTGCAGGGCGCGCTGAAAGCGGCAAATGGAGACCTCGCGGTTCAAGAAATCGAGATAAAGATCGGGCAGACGGAGATTCATGCGGTCGGTACGATCGAAGGCAGTCCGAAGCAGACAAATCTCGACATCACCGTGGATCACGGAAGAGCGCAGGATGTGATGCGTCCATTCGTTCACGACGATGTTCCCATAAGCGGCCCAGTGTCTTTGAAGAGCCACGCGTATCTCGGTCCCCCGGGCGACGGATTTGTCGCAAGGCTGAGAGTCACTGGCAATCTGAACGTGCCGGCGGAGAAGATAACGGATCACGATACGGAGAAGAGTCTCTCCGCCTTCAGTCAGCGTGCCCAGGGCAAGCGGAAAAACACCGGGCTGGCGTCCGATCCGGATGCGCCGCAACCTGGAGCAGATGTGCTCTCATCGCTTCAAGGTCCGGTAAAGATCGAGAACGGCGTTGCGTCCACATCTCACTTGCGTTTTCGAACTCCCGGAGCTGAGACGGTGCTCGCCGGCACCTACCGATTCCACGATGATGCGGTGCACCTTACCGGGAATCTGAAGATGGATACCGACATCTCTCACACTGCAACAGGATTCAAATCGTTCCTGTTGAAGCCGCTCGCGCCGTTCTTCAAGAAGAAAAACGCCGGCGCGGTGATACCGATTGCAGTGACTGGGTTGCCCGGCCATTACCACGTTTCTCAGAATCTTGCACATAACAAATAGTGCGTTTGCCACTAGCTTAACTTGCTCATATTAATATTCTTAGCCACAAACATTCTTCAAATGACCAACCGCTGACTTAGCGCGCGGCATCACACCTGACGGGAGGTTCGGAACGGGTGACAATGCGGCGCTCAACTCGGCTTGCTGTCTGTCTGCTCGCAGCCGGACTGGCCTCGGGACTCGTGGCATTTCGTAGTAATCCTGAGCCTCCTGCGCCTGCTCCTGTCGCCTCACCCACTCCGCCAATACCAGAGCTCAAACCGGCACCTTCCACTCCTATCGCAGAAGAGAAGGCCGCTCTTGGCGATGACGATACGTGGCAACCAGAGTGGGACGCGACAATCGAAAGGGCTTTGCCGGATGAGCTAGTCTCGCCGAAGATCGGGCATAAAGTTGCTCAGTTCTGCCCACGGTACAGCAGCATCAGCGAAGCCGACCGGCGAGCCTTCTGGGCATACTTCTTTCAAGCATTAGCGGGAGCCGAAGCCGGCTTGCAGGCTACGGCTGACGTTCAGCACACGGAGCCTCAGGTTGCTGTCGTGGATGGCGTGAGCCACCGCATGGTTCGCGCTCAGGGGCTTCTACAGCTGACGTATGAAGATTCACGCAGGTATGGTTGTGACTTCGATTGGAGAGCTGATAAACATTTACCGCCGCACGATCCGAGAAAGACGATCCTGCAGCCGGACAATAATCTCCTCTGCGGTGTGAGCATTCTGGAGAATCAGCTTGTCGATCAGAGGAAACCTTTGATGTCCGTAAGCAGCTATTGGTCGACCCTGAGACCGGGCTGGCCTGGCAATAAGGTTTTCATTAAGCAAATGCGCAACGTCCCGGCAGCTTGTGGCCGCCCTCGACTGACTGTACCAACAAAATCGACAGCTTCATCACATCCCGCTTCGACTCCTCAAACTGGCGATTGATCAGTGACCGTCAATAGACGCCGTGGCCCCCTTCGCGGGATCGGGGTTGAGTTGGAGAAGCTCCTGTTTGGCCTGCTCTAACGAAGTTCCTTGATCTATCTGCTTGAAGTGAGACTTCACGTCATCTTCGTTTTCAGAGATTGTTTTAAATATCAGTGAGTGTCCCTGAATATGCACGTGCGTCTCAACAATCTCCCAGACAGCAGGCGTGAGCTCGCGGCGTTCGACGTTAAAGGTGCCTCCTGCCTTCAACTCACCTAGGAAACCGAAGCCAATCTTCACGTCGTGAATGAGATGGCCTTTTAGAGTCGCAATTCGATGCTGCTGGCGATCGATTGCCATCTCGCCTTCCATTGCCGCGAATACGCGCGCCTCCAGGTCAGGCGGGCGGAACTGAGGATCGGGTCTAAAGTGAAGTAGCGTCTCTCTTCCCCCCTCACCTTCTACTGTCCAGATGAAAGCGTCAGGGAGAATCTTGAGAAGCTCCGCAGCTTGCTCGTCGTCGTGTTGATTACTCTTGTGTTTCTTGTTCTGGGCACCCGGATCATTGATGAAGGCACTCATCTCCTGACGCTGCTCAAAATCAGGGAGGGGCTGGCCATCCCTCTCGACAACACGCTCGATGCTGACGGAATGAGCCTCGGCGACCCACTGCTTCACAGTCTTCTCGGGCTTCCTGTCAAATTCGAAATAGAGCCAGTGAGAATGGTCATTTCGCGATGCGGCGAGTTCGGCCTGAACTGCTTGTCTGACCATGTCGCGCGGTGTCTGCGCTGCCGCGACTGCTGCGGTAAGCGGGAGAGCCAACGTCAGAATGAGTTGGATGCGGGTCACGGAGTACCTCCGGGGGCCTCACAACTATGACTTAGATGCTGCGGGTCCCCCGAGAAGGTTTCCTGAGCTCATTTGGAAGTACGCGAAACTTAGCTCCTAGGTGCTCCAGATCGACTCGGCCTGCGCATGCGGTAGAAGATCGTCAATCCGGTGACGGATCCGCAGGTCAAGAAACTTGCTGCCATTCCGAAGATCAACGATGGATCGCGCTGATAGAGCCCATGAATGATTCCGATTATCTGAAGAACGCTGAAGCCTCCGAAGGTAATGAGAGAAATTCCTTCGTCGCTCTTCTTGCGCCAGACGGCGATCACCTGCGGCACAAAGAGTAAGGCGTTTCCGAGCAAGCCAAGGCCGAAGATAACCGCGACGATCTCTTTCATTGGGTCACGTTCCTGGGGAATCTTTCTTCATTTCGAAGACGAGCCTTAGCGGCCTCTTCTTCGCGGTTCCGGGCTGGCGAATTGGTCTCGAGAGAAGCCAGAAGGCGGGCTGAGGCTGCCGCGACTTCGTCAATCGCCGCGAGGAATGCCTCTTCATTGACCTTCGACGGCTTGTTGAAGCCGCTGATCTTGCGAACGAACTGGAGTGAGGCGGCTCGAATCTCGTCATCCGTGACAGGCGGGTCAAAGTTGAATAGGGGTTTGATGTTCCGGCACATGGGGACCTCCGTGCGGTAAGGGTCGGCTCACACGAGCGCGATCCTGTTCAGTTGTAGAATCGCAGCATCGGAACTTATTCGCAAAGTATGAGCTATTTTGACGACGTCATGAAGGCCGCGCAGTATGTCCGCGGAAGGCTTGGACGACTACAGCCGCATCTCGGAATCGTACTTGGATCAGGGCTCGGCGCTGCCGCCGAATCGGTCGTAAATCCGGTCGTAATCCCGTACGAAGACATTCCCAATTTCCCTCGTTCTACAGTAGAGGGGCACTCAGGACGACTCGTTGCGGGAACGCTTGGCGGAGCTCCTGTAGTCGTTATGCAGGGCCGCGTTCACTACTACGAGGGACATCAGCCGGATGCAGTTACGTTTCCGATGCGCGTGATGGGAGCGCTGGGAGTCCGGGCTGTGATTCTGACCAACGCGGCGGGAGGAATCTCAGAGAAATACCGCATCGGGCAATTGGTCCTGATTGCAGACCACATCAACATGATGGGCTGGAACCCTCTGGTGGGACCGAATGAGCCGCGCTTTGCCTTCCAACGAAGGGATTGCGGGCTGCGCTTTTTCGACATGTCGGAGGCGTACTCCAAGAGGCTGCGTGAGCTGGCAGTCAGGGCTGCCGCGCTGGAGGGCGAGAAGCTTGATGAGGGCGTGTACCTGGCTGTGAGCGGTCCGAGCTTCGAGACGCCTGCGGAGATTCGCGCATACCGGACGATGGGTGCAACTTTAGTGGGTATGTCCACTGTGCCAGAGACGATCGTGGCACGGCACATGGGAATCGAAGTCCTCGGTATTTCATGCGTGACCAACCTCGCTTCTGGACTGAGCGCAACTCCGTTAAGCCACGCGGAGGTGTTTGAGGCAGGACGGCAGGTTGAACGAAAGCTCGCTGATCTGCTGGAGCGTCTGGCAATGTGGATGGCCGCTCTCGTGGACGCAGAATCGTGAGCGAAAGTGGGCCGGGTTCAGAACAAGCACCGCAACTGCCGTTTCCTCCGGTGGTCATAGGAATCGCCGGTGCGTCGGGCTCGGGAAAGACAACCCTGGCGGCGGAGCTGGCTCGTGATCTGGAAGGCATTTACTTCCCCATCGACAACTACTATTGCGATCTTAGTCATCTCGTCTTTTCGGAACGAATCAAACAAAACTTCGACGATCCTGCGTCGATTGAGAGTTCCCTGCTGGCCGAACATGTTGCGGCCCTCGCGCGCGGTGAAGCGATTGAGAGGCCGATGTATGACTTTTCGAGCCACACGCGCGTGCTGAGTAACACCGAAACAGTTCGCGCGGGAAGGTTTGTGCTTGTCGAGGGGCTGTTCTCTCTCTACTACCGAGATCTTCTGCCGCTTTATCACTTGCGAATCTATGTCGATACGCCGGATGACATCTGTTTCGAAAGACGGCTGAGACGGGACACCGTGGAGCGTGGCAGGTCACCCGAGTCGGTCCAACAGCAATACGAGACAACGGTGCGGCCATCGAGCATTAGCTTTGTGCGGCCTTCGGGAGTTCACGCCGATCTTGTTGTCGACGGCACGGCAGCACTGGATTGGAAAGTGGAGCAGGTAATCGCCGAAATGAGAAGACGCGGCCTCTTTCGGCTTCCGGCTCAGCTCTGATCTCACAATTTGACACTTTGGATGGAACCTCTGCGGCTAAAGTGGGAGGTCCTTTTGTTTCCAATGCATCCTACGCTGGTAGATACGTACCGGTTGAGCATGAAACGGCCAGTACACTCGGTGCACTATTGGTTCAGTTCACGGAAACTTCACGCAACATCCGATCGGGAACGGGATTCGTACCAATAACGTAAGGAAACAGAGATGAGCAGATCAGTGAGAGCGATGCGCATGAAGGTCGAGGGCTGGCTCAGCCAGGGCGTGTCACCTGAGCGTCTTGCTCTGACGCTCGCGCTCGGGTTTGCGATCGGTTGTCTGCCGATGGTAGGCATCCCAACCGCTCTGTGTCTTCTGATCGCGTTAGGTCTGCGTCTGAATATTCCAGCGATTCAGGCAGCGAACTATGCTGCCATGCCCCTCCAGATCGCACTGATGTTTCCCTTCGTTCGGCTGGGTGGATGGATGTTCGCATCGGGCAGCCACGTCGGAATGCACCAGCCGATGACGATCCACACCTCGCCCCTGAAATTGATTTCGGCTTCGGGAAGTCTCGCAGGGCAAGCCTTTGGTGCCTGGTTTGTGACGGCGATACCAATGGTGCTGCTGATGACGCTGGTGCTCACCGCGTTGCTGCGCAAAGTTCCGGTACTGGCGAAGTCGGAAGCGGGCGACTAAGCGAGCTTCGGTCCATTTCTTTGTTTTCCAAAATTCACTTGGCCAACACGGACATTCACGGCAGGGTTAACTGCCTGAACCGGGCCGTTGTGGTTCAGGGTCAGCGCTGCGAAGCCAGGCGGAATAGATCATGTCGCGCAGCATACTTGCGCCTGCCGCCAGCCTATTCGCGGTAAAGTCCCGCGATTCCTTGGAGCCGTTCCCGTTGAAGCCGCCCGCTTTCTCAAGCTGATAAACCTTTTCGACAAACTTGGAAGTCGCGCGCAAGTACGCCACATAGTCATCGAACACGTCCCCTTCAAGGACATGGGGCGACGACAAGCGCGGCTGTATGTCCGCCTCGTGAATGTTTGCGCCAACGAACGGCCCTTCGAATTGCCAGTGAATCTTGTGATCAGTGGTGTAACCGTTGGGATTCGGGCCGATCCAGCCGTTGTATTGAACAGTTGTATGGAGGGGCTGCGCGGCGTCGCCGACGTAGTGGCCAAGCCAACCCGCGTAGAAGATGGCCGCTTGCTCGACGTCGTGTGTGTCCTGATGGGCGTCGGAGAGGCGGCGGTATTCGCGGAGGGCCGCCTTGAGCCGCTCCCAGATCTCTGTCGCCTGCCACGGCTGTAAGCCGATCTTGTCAGGGCGCTGTCCAGCGGCGAAGGCAGCAGCCTCGAAATCAAAGCGACGGTGGGCAAGAGGTCCTAGAGGATCGGCAAGTTCTAGGTCGATGAAGTGCTCCGGAGCTTGTACCGCGAGCAGTTCAGGCTCGGCGAGGGAACGCCAGCGGTCGGGCTCTGGGCCCAGATACTCGATCTCGGAGATCGCTCCTGCCCAGCGTAGAAACGCAGGTGCGTCCTGGGGCAGGTTCAGAGCCGCCAGGCGATTGATCATCCGATGACCTTCGTTACCCCAGGCATGAGCAAATGGAGCATGCACGAAAGTGCTTACAACGAGAATAAAGACAGGTAGATAGAGCGTGTTACGCGTGCGGTTCTGCGACATGGCAACCAGTATAAGGCTGTGCGATTTTGGTTCCGGGTGACAACCGCGGAAATACATGGTTGATTCCGAGCGGAAAACTGTGCTGTTCTGGGTACAACCGTACTTGGGTTCAGTAACTTACGCTTGAAACGGTGTGCGATTTATGGGAGGGTGCAAGATAAGCCAATTTGCGTTCGCATGGTTCCAATTGCCTGGCAAGCAGGTTAGGCCAGGGACATTCGACGTCGATTGCATGTATCCTCGCTGAACAGTGCGAGCGAAGAGGGCGGGACGGTACAAATTCTGCCCCGCAGTGCACGTGCGATTCATAGCTTGTCGCGCGGCGAAGTTGTAGCACCGGTATGGGCGCCCGGTTCCGTGAACGCGGAGTTGGCGAATATCCGGCGAGGGTTGCAGGAGCGCGGCGAAAACGAATGGACTCACGCGAAGCCAAGCAGTTGAAGCAGGACGCTGAGAGTCAATCTCCGCCGATCTGGTCTTCTCTCTCCATCCTGGCTGTAGCGATGGCGGCCGGAGCCATTCTTGCTCGGGTTGAAGCAGGTCCCAGTTACGACTGGCTGCTGATCATGATCGCCATGGGACTGACAGCCGCGGTGCTGATGCGTGTCCTGGCAGACAATGCAGCTGAACAGCAAGCCGCCGCCCGGTACGCAGGCGATCCACTTAGGGACATCCTTGATTCGGCCGGAACACTGGTCCTTTCGGTCGGGATCGACGGTAAGTTGACCTATGTCAACCCTTCCGCGGAGCGCCTCCTCGGCTATCACGCTTCAGAACTCGTCAACCAGGCGAGCACAGAAAAGTTGATGGCGCCAGGCGAAGAGAATCGCCTGGTCTCGGAACTGCGGAGGTTGTACGGCATAACCAAAACGAGCACCGTAAGTCAGGAGGGCTCGCTTTCGTCTTATGCGGAGGTTGTACATTCGCTGGCTCCAAGCCAGGTTCCAACGTTCGAAACACACTTGCGCCGGAAGGATGGAGTGCTTTTCCCTGTCCGTCTGCATATTTCAACCCTGCGGAATCGTGAGGGCGTGCCCACTGGTCTTGTTGCGGTAGCGCTGGACCAGTCAGGATCGGGAGTGCCGAGCGAAGCGCTCAAGATACCTCGGGACCGGTATCGCGAACTCTTTGAGAACTCGAGCGAGATGATTGCGACGCTCGATCTCGAGGGCAAGTTCCTGTATGCAAATCCTGCATGGAGGACGATTTTTCGTTTAGACCCGACCGCTCCTCTCGAAAACGAGCAGTTCGCGGATGTTTTTGGTCCGGGGGCGCGGGAAGAAGCTGCCGGACTGCTGAAGAAGGCGCAGGAAGGAATCACTGTTGATCGCGCACCTGTGCGCACAGAAGCCGGGGACGGTCGCATTCTTCAGTTGGAGATGAGTCTCCACCAGCGACGGCGAGCAGGCAAGCCGGTCGCCATCCAGTGCCTTCTGCACGATGTCACGCAGCAAAAGCAGCGCGAGCACAGGCTGGCGCTTCAACTGGTAGTCAGCCAGATAGTCGGCGAGAATATTTCGGCTGAAATAGCAACGAAGCGTGTGCTGGAAGCCCTCTGTATCTCGCAGGGCTGGGACGTCGCGGTGAAATGGGACGTAAATCCCGAGGAGAACCGGCTGGAATTCAGTACCGGGTGGGGTGTACCGGGTAAAGATGCAGAGTCCCTGATTCAGGAAAGCATGGGCGTGACGCTGGCAGCAGGAGGCAGCCTGCCCGGTCGCGCATGGAAAGAAGGACGGCTTGTCTGGGCTTCCGATCTTTCGGTGATCAACGCGACACCGCGGGTTCAGACAGCCCTTCGCAGCAAAATGGTTTCCGGCTGGGCAGCTCCAGTGCAGGTTGGCAACCATGTGCTGGCAGTGCTGGAGTTTTATTGCCACTCGCGGATACGCGAGGATCGGGAAACGACCGCTGCAATGGAGACAGTCGCCGGATCTCTGGCACAGATGCTCGCGCGGACGCGGGAGCGGGAGCGAGCTGAAGAATTGAGCCGCCAGCAAGAGATTCTCTTGGGCTCCGTAGCTGACGGTATCTGCGGCATCGATCGCAATGGCCTTGTGCGCTTTGCTAATCCTGCTGCGGCACGGTTGCTGGGAGCGCGTCCGCAAAACCTGATCGGCAAACCCGTGCATCAGCTGGTTCACGGCTCAGCACCGGCAGAGAAGAAGTGCGGCGACGATTGCCCTCTGCGCCGCGCAACCGGCCAGCGGAAATCTGTTACGGGCGAAGGCACGATCTACCGCAGCAATGGGACTGGATTCCCCGCGGAATTCTTCCTCAACCCTATCCTGGATCAAGGACGCTTTTCAGGGTCAGTGCTCAGCTTCAGAGATATCAGCCAGCGGTATGCCCTGGACCGAATGAAGGATGAATTTGTCTCGACGGTTAGCCACGAGCTTCGAACTCCGCTGACGTCGATCCGCGGAGCTCTTGGGCTGCTTTCATCGGGCATGTTGGGCGTGATCAACGAAAAGGCTGCGAACCTGTTGCGAATTGCGCTGAACAACTCCGAGCGACTGGTACGACTGATCAACGACATCCTAGATCTGGAGCGCACCCAGAGCGGGCGCGAACCCCTGGCATTCCGGCAGATTCAGCTCGGCGAAATCGTGCGGCAGGCGATCGACGGTGTTCAGCCCATGGCGGATGAAGCTGGCGTTCTGCTAATTCACGACAAGACGCAGACAGAGGTCACGGCTGACCCGGATCGTCTGCTGCAGGTGATTACGAACCTGCTGTCCAATGCGATCAAGTTCTCGCCGGCAAACTCCGCGATCTCTGTAATGCTTCGCTCGGGTGCCAGCGGAGTAACGCTCTCGGTGATCGACCAGGGACGCGGCATCCCAGCGGACAAGCTGGAGGCTATCTTTGGACGTTTCCAGCAGGTGGATGCTTCTGACTCGCGACAGAAAGGCGGCAGCGGCCTCGGATTGGCGATCTGCCGCGCTATAGTCCTCCAGCATAGTGGACGCATCTGGGCGGAGCGGAATCCGGTTCGAGGATCTACTTTCAGGGTCTTCCTGCCATACCAGCCAGCGGCTGCCGCCAAGCACCAGGAGAATTCGGCAAGCCCTGCTGCGCACGGTGCGGTCTTGATCGCCGACACTAACGGCACTACACGTCCGCTAATTTCAGAACAGTTGGCGCGATTCGGGTATCGCGTTGTGGAAGCAACGACTGTAGACCAGACAGTTGCTGTGGCGCACGATGGCGTTTCTGCGATCGTCCTGGATACTACTCTGGATGGCATCAATGGGTGGGAGATCCTGCCACTTCTACGGCGGGAAGAGCCCGAAGCAAACACGCCGGTCGTTCTGCTTGGAGTCGCGAATCCACAGCATCCACCGGAACCAAATCACAGAAAGAAGTCAGACAGACTCTTTCCGCGTCCCAGCGATGATGTCCTGTTGGAAGAGTTGGTAAGAGTTATTTGCGTACCAGGCGAGCAGGCACGGGTTCTAGTGGTCGAGGATGACCCGGAATTGGGCCAAGTTATCGGCGAGATATTCAGGCGCGAGAACACTATCGTTCATATCGCAGGGTCCCGTCAGGCGGCACTGGACGATTGCCTCACCTTCCTGCCACACATGGTTGTTCTGGACATAGGGATGCCCAACGGAGATGGGTTCAATGTAGTGGATTGGTTGCGGCAGCATGAGGATCTGAGCAAATCGCCGCTTATCGCCTACTCTGCACACGGGTTGACGCAGGCGGAGCGTATGCAGCTGGTTCTTGGGCTGAATCACTTCCTGGCAAAAGCAAGCGTTGAGCCCGAACAACTGGAAGCGCTAGTGTTGACTATGCTGCGCAGCCCACAAGAGACTGAAGATATGGTTCCAGAATCAGCCGGTCAGGGTTCGCAACTAAGTTTGGAGAAGTAGTTCATGCACCGCATTCTTATCATTGATGATGAAGACGACATTCGCGAAGTAGCAGCGTTGAGCCTGGAGACTGTGGCTGGCTGGGAGGTGATGGTGGCGAGTTCAGGAGCACAGGGACTTGCCCGCGCAGCTACTTATCAGCCGGACGCAATCCTCCTGGACGTGATGATGCCGGGTATGGATGGGCCGGCGACATTTCGAGAGTTACAAAAGAATCCGGCGACTGCGCATATTCCGGTGATGCTACTGACGGCGAAGGTGCAGGCAACGGATCGATCACGGTTTGCCGGCCTGGGTGTGAAGGCAGTGCTCGTGAAACCGTTCGATCCAATGTCGCTATCGCAGCAGGTGGCCGAGATCCTTGGCTGGAACTAGGGGAGATCGACATGGCGGACCCTGTCGCATCGCAGATTTCTGATGCAATGAACCGCTTGTGGCAAAAATTCCTGCCACAAATGGAAGAGCGCGTGGAAACAGTGCAATCAGCAGCAACTCGGCTGCGAAGCGGCGTTGCCCTCAGCGATGAAGAACAGAGCAAAGCCGCAGCAGAAGCCCATAAGTTGGCTGGCGTCCTTGGGACCTTCGGGTTGAATGAAGGGACAGACCTGGCGCGCGAGGCGGAAGGTCTGTTCGAGGGGCACATAAATACTGATTCCGATGCGAGCAGGCGCTTGATCCAATTGGCTGAAAGGCTGAGAGCGATCGTCGCGACCCGAAGCTAAAACACTGGCGGTACAACTCCGCCCGCAAAAGTCAGCCATTACACTGTTAGATGGTGATCCGCCCTGAGGCATTGACGCGCCAGCTCGACTTCACGTTCGAAGAGCCAAAACTTGTGCGCCGGATCTGGCCTGTACGTGAGCTGGTTTCGCACGTGTGCCAGCAGGTCGAACAAGAATACTGCGACATCTGGGTCGAAGGTGAAATTTCGAACTGCCGACCGGCTCCTTCGGGTCACCTGTATTTCACGCTGAAAGATTCGGACGCGCAGTTGCCCGTGGTGCTCTTTAGACGCCATGCACTCCTCCTGCGATTCAAGCCCACCGACGGACTGCACGTATTGGTTCGTGGGCGAGTGAGCGTCTACGCTCAGCGTGGACAGTTGCAGCTCGTTGGAGAAACTATCGAGCCCGTAGGTGCAGGATCGCTGCAACTCGCATTTGAGCAGCTGAAGGAAAAGCTGAAGGCCGAAGGGCTATTCGATTCCGCGCGGAAGCGCCCTTTGCCGGCCTATCCCCGGACGGTAGGGATCGTCACATCGCCGACTGGCGCTGTAATTCAGGACTTCCTGAACATTGTTGGACGGCGGCATGCCGCTCTCAATGTGCTGGTCTGCCCAGTAGCTGTGCAAGGCGAGTCTGCGATTGGCGAGGTTGAGGTTGCACTTGCGAACTTGAATGCATCAGAGCGCGTCGACGTCATTGTGGTGGCGCGCGGAGGCGGTTCGGCCGAAGACCTCGCGGCATTCAACAGCGAGCGAGTAGCGAGGGCGATCATCGCATCAAGGCTGCCGGTGGTTTCCGCGGTGGGACATGAAACAGATATCACCATTGCAGATTTTGTCGCAGATCTACGGGCACCTACCCCATCGGCCGCAGCGGAAATAATCACGGAAGCTCAGCATCGCGTAATGGAGCGAGTTGAAAATCAGGTGAACAGGCTGGAACGCGCCTCACGTTTCCAACTCCTGAATGCCCGCCAGAAGCTTGATCGCGTACCCATAGATCGGGCGGAGCGAAGACTGTCCGGTACTCTGCGCAGGATCACCCAGAAACTCGATGAACTCGAGGTTCGATTGAATGAAAGCGTGAACGGGCTCATCCGGGCACGGCAGCGCGAGGTGGGAGAGCTCGCAGCGGATGTGTTACACCATGAGCCGCGGCAGATGCTGGCGCGAATGAGGGATCGTCTGGGAGTCAGCCAGACTCGAATCGAGAGGTCAGCGGAGAGAACTGTTCGCAGGGCCTCGGCGCGCGTTCAAGCACTGGACGCGCGCCTGAGATCCCTTTCTCCATTAGCGGTACTGGAACGCGGATATGCGCTCGTGATCGGTCAGAATGGAACGGTAATCAGGTCCATCGGACAACTTCAGAAAGGTGAGCGTGTCACGACGAGACTCACCGATGGCGATTTTGGCAGCATTGTAGACGATGTGCGCACGAAAACTAAGAGTGCCGAGTGAGGGTATGAGCAAAGCGGGAACACGCAAACTGTTTGGGACCGACGGAATCAGGGGCATTGCTGGAGATCCTCCGCTCGACGCAAAGACGGTCTACGCAACAGGCCTGGCTCTAGGACATTCCATGCGGAACAAGTCAGAGCGAAAAGTTTTGCTGGGACGCGACACGCGCGACTCCAGCCCTTGGATCGCGGCCACAATTGCAGCTGCTCTGCGCGAAGCCGGCGTCTGCGTCCAAAGCGCTGGCGTGGTGCCAACACCGGCTGTGGCGTTTCTGGTGCGGACTCACGGTTTCGATGCAGGAGTGGTGATCTCGGCCTCGCACAATCCATGGCGCGATAACGGCATCAAGCTGTTCGGTCCGGATGGGTTTAAGTTGCCAGATGCAACCGAACTGGCAATCGAGGATGAGATCGTTCGCCACGCAGAGAGTGCGATCGTACCTAAGTTGGAGTCCTTGCCCGCATTGCAGGACAACTCAGCGCTCAAAACCGACTACATTCAATTCCTACTCCACTGCGTGCCTGACTTGACTTTGAAAGGGCTTCGCATCGTTGCCGACTGCGCGAATGGGGCGGCCGCATTGGTTGCCCCAGAACTATTTGCGCAGCTAGGAGCTCACAATCCTGATGAATGCACTGTTCTCAACATTTCGCCAGATGGCAAGAACATCAATGATGGCTGCGGAGCGCTGCACCCGGAGTGGGTAGCTGCCGAAGTCAAGAAGCGCGGTGCGTCTATCGGCGTAACATTCGACGGGGACGCGGACCGGTGCATGCTCGCGGGTGCCCACGGCAATGTGATCAATGGAGATGCGATTCTGCTCTTGGCCAGCCGCGATCTAAAAGCACGTGGGATGCTGAGTGGGGATGTAGTCGTTGCGACAACGATGTCAAATATGGGACTGGAAGCAGCATTGAAGCAATCTGGAATTCGCATGCTCCGCGCGCCAGTGGGCGACCGCTACGTGCTGGAAGAGATGCAGCAGAACAACGCCGCGCTGGGCGGAGAACAGTCCGGACATATCCTCTTCCCTCACCTGGCGACGACCGGCGATGGGCTGTTGACCGCGCTCGTGGTGCTAGATCTAGTCGCACGCAGTGGGAAAAGCATCGATGAACTCATCGCGGATCTGAAGGTCTTCCCTCAAATAATTGTGAATGTGAAAGTGCGAGAGAAGAAGCCGCTCGAGAACATTCCATCGGTTGCTGAACGGATACGTGATGCCGAGCAAGATCTCAGCGATTCTGGGCGCGTGGTCATTCGATACTCAGGAACTGAGGCGCTGGCACGCGTAATGATCGAGGCCGAGAGCGAAGAGGCAATGCGGCGCCATGCGTCTGCAATAGCAGATGCGATTCGGGCAGAACTAGGAGCGTAACTAGAGATCGCGCCAGTTCGGACCGAAGCCGAGATCTGCTACGAGAGGGACGTTCAACTTAACGACGCCCTCCATCTCGGTCCGGACGAGTTCCTCCACTTCCTTCTTTTCCTCGTTCGGAACCTCGAAGAGCAGTTCGTCATGCACCTGGAGGACCATGCGCGTCTTGAGCATGCGTTCAGCGAGCTTGCGATCCAGTGAGATCATGGCGAGCTTGATGAGGTCGGCTGCTGTGCCCTGCAACGGAGTGTTGACCGCTGTACGCTCAGCGAATCCGCGAGCGTTCGAATTTCTGCTTGTAATATCCGGGATCGGGCGGACACGGCCGAACATCGTTCGTACCGCGCCCTCGCTACGTGTCTCTTCCAGAGTTTTATTGATGAATGCTTTCACACCCTCATAGCGCTCGAAGTAACGGTCGATGTAGGCCCGAGCTTCAGCTTGCGGAATGCCAAGTTGTGCTGCAAGACCGAAGGGTGAAATACCGTACACGATCCCGAAGTTTACGGCCTTGGCGCGATTGCGAGTCTCCTTGTCCATTGTCTCTGCGGGCACTCCGAAGACCTCACTGGCGGTCAGCGTATGGATATCCTCATTCTGCTGATAGGCGCGCATAAGGAGCGGGTCAGCACTGAAGTGAGCAAGTAAGCGAAGCTCGATCTGAGAGTAATCAGCCGATAAAAGTTCGGTTCCCGGCGCTGCGGTGAAAGCAGCGCGGATCTCACGGCCGAGTTCGGTCTTGATCGGAATATTTTGAAGGTTGGGGTTGAATGAGGAAAGCCTTCCGGTGGTGGTGGCGGCCGACTGGAAGGTTGTGTGAACCCGAGAGTCGGCGTCAGCTTGTCGAGGAAGGACGTCGATGTAGGTTGATTTGAGTTTGGAAAGATGGCGGAATTCGAGGACGAGACGAACGACTTCGTATTTTTCTGCGAGGGGCTCGAGCACATCCTGTGCGGTAGAGATTGTCTTACCCTTGCCATACTTGACTGGCATAGGTAGATCCATCCGGGTAAAGAGCACTTCTCCGAGCTTTTTTGGCGAACCTATGTTGAAGCGTTCGCCGGCAAGGTCATAGACTCGTTCACTGACGCGTTTAATTTCTGAGCCGAAACGATCGGAAAGATGTGAGAGAACATCCTTGTCAATTTGCACGCCATTCCTCTCCATGCGGTACAGGACCGGCGCAAGTGGTAGATCGATGCTTTCATAGACGCTAACGACCTTTGCACGTTCAGCTTCAGCTCGAAGATCGGCCGTGAGTGCCTGGGTGATAGCTGCCGCCGCGGGCAATGACTGCGGTGCGGATTGATTATGGCGAGCCGCAACATCTGCGAGAGCTTGCGTAGTGTGAGTTGGATTGAGCGCGTAGGAGAGCAACTGAGAATCATCTACCCTACCCTTAATGTCAACGCCTAAACCGCAAAGAACATGGAGTGCGAGCTTCAGATCGTGTATGCGCTTGGGCACTGCAGGATCTTCGAATAGCATTCTCAGATCCGGCGTGAGGGGCAGGCACAGACCTTTGCCGACCTCGACGCTCACGCCGATGCTAAATTCGGTCTTCTTCTCTGCCTCTTCAACGACGTCTAGAAGCGAAAGCGTCTGCGGTGGCTCGGGCTCCTCAGAATCTTCCACCGATTCGGCCGGCTTTTCAGATTCCAGAGCGAAGGAAAAGCCACTTTTCCGAGCTGAAGTATAGAAGGCTGCCGCCTGTTCGGGCGTTGGTTGGTCAAGGAGCTCTAGCTGTGGAGCGGATGCAGACGGGGCGAGTTCGCGAAGCATCGATGTGAACTCAAGTTCGCTGAAGAGCACACGGCATGCTTCGAGATCCGGCTCCTGCGTCTGCATTGCGGTGAGATCGAGGGGAAGAGGAACGCGACAATCGATCGTGACGAGTTCTTTCGAGAGTAATACGGCATCGCGGTTTTGCTCGAGGGACTCGCGGTAACTCTTCCGTTTAACTTCTGACGCGCGGTCGAGCACAGCCTCCAGACTGCCGAATTCGACAATAAGGTCGACACTTCCTTTGTCGCCGATGCCGGGCGCTCCGGGGATATTGTCGATGGAGTCTCCGCGAAGAGCCATGACATCGACTACCTTATCCGGCGGAACACCCAGTACCTCTTTCACCTTGTCGGCGTCGAGAATGAGGTTGTCCTTCTGCGGATTGAGGACCTTCACATGCGCGGAGACAAGCTGCATCATGTCCTTATCGCCCGATACGATGAAAACCTCGTGCCCCTGCTCAGCAGCTTCGCGAGCCAGCGTGCCGATTACGTCGTCAGCCTCGAAGCCCTGCGCTTCAAGGATGGGGATACGGAGAGCATCAAGAGAGCGACGAATGTAAGGGACTTGACGGCGAAGATCGTCTGGCATCGATTCGCGCTTTGCCTTGTAGCCGTCGTAGGCGACTTCTTCAAAGGCCTGAAGCTTGGAACTCCACTTGCGGAGAGTACCGATGTCCTTGGCACGCTCATCCCGGAAGACTGCACCGCTAGGGTCAAAAACTGCTGCGAAGTATTTAGGAGAGAAGTCCTCGCGCAGCTTGCGAATCATGTTGACAAAAACATAGATCGCCGCCGTCGGCATACCAGACCGCGTGGACATAGGCCGGCTGCGCTGCATTGCGTGGTAGGCGCGAAAGATAAACGACATGGCGTCGAGCAGGAAGACTGGAGGCTTTGTCTGGTTTTGAACCGATGTTGAAGCAGTGGATGGCACGGTTCGAGTCTATCAGCGGGAGTAAGCTGCCGCATTGCAGCCCCGCTTCGGTTGGATCTGGCCTTTTTGGGGTTGTTAGCTAAGCCGGATTAGAGTCCGCTGCACTAGGTTTAGAAACTCCGAGATTCTCCGTGTGCAGACTTCCCGGGAACAGGATTTGATGAGTCATTCACTGGCTTATGATCGGACGAAACTTCATCAAGAGACGCTAGCCATTGGCCCAAGCTACCCTGACTTGTCCTGCTAGAGTAGGTGCTCGAGTTGCGGGAATAATCATGCACGCCTAGTTCGATGTCTGTTGACACCGTGTTTCCGTGGTCATCTGTGAGGTGGAGTGTGGCGGACACGGCCTCGTTGCGAAATCGGCCAATCGGCTGCGATGCACATCCGCAAAGAAGTCCATCAACTGGGTAACCGCATTCGAGCCGGCGACCTTGAAATAGCACGCCCCTCATGCGCGATTTGAAATATTCTTGTATGTCTCGTGATGCCTCTTTGCAACGATTCCTTGCGGTTCACCCATTCGATGTTATGGTTCAAGGCCTGTTCGAGGTCTACTGCTGCTATGACCGTCCTAGCGGAACGCAGGATATTAAGACTCAGCGAGATCACCCACCTAGAGTCTGAGGTACCGAGTAAGTAAACACAAGCTGGGACGTACTGAATTGATTCAACACGGAATGGATTGAGTGATTGCAATGAATCGAATGATTCCTCACGCAATGGATTGCGACCAAAGGTCACGGGATAGTCGAGTGGAAAACCAGCTTTGGTGAGGGCGACGCCCGCTTCACTGAAGCGCCGTATATTGGGTTCGTCATTAGCTCCTCCTATTTGAAAAAAACCTCAACTCCTCAATAACCTCAACTTCCTTCCGAATAGGAGACACGTTCAGATCTAAGCTTACCTACGTATTTTCAGCTACATGACGGTGCTCTGTGTCATCGCCAGGCAATCCGGGCAGTCCGGTGGCATGGGAACTCCACGACGTTGCATTCGAACATCGAAGGCATTCACCAAATGCGGTGTTGGCGAATGATCTGGCAGAGAAGGTCGCGGACTCTGGGTGCAGCACTGCGGCCATTGCTATTCGACTGCTGCGGAGCGGGCTTTTCAGGCAAATTGGGCGCGGTTCCGATCTCTTCTACGGAGCAAATCCCGATGCCATAAGCTTTGCGCAGGGCTCGATCGACTGCCCGGGTTTCAGCCACCCGCATCTCGGCGCCACGAACGAGAGAGGAACGTTCGATGGATTAGCGTCGCCAAAGCCGACAAAGCCGCGACATGTCGGCGACTTGTAGACCGTGGCTCGGAAAGCCCAGTGCGCTTCATTCGGATTGCAGAACTCTTGTTCAGGCTCCGCCAGAATTCCAGAGCACCGTTTGCGTCTGGCGAGCTTGATCAGACCTACATGGGTCACGTACCAGTGCTCATTCAGTAGAACCAAGCCTCCAGAAGAGACGGAAAAGCCGAAGTCTCTCGAGAATGAATTAAGTGTCTCGAGCAGATTGCTTAACTGCTTGCCCCACTTCTGGCGAGCAAGCCTCCGGTTCTGGCTGTTCAGTTTGTCTTTGGCACGCTGCATGAGAGCACTCTAAAAATGTAATGCATAAATAATGCAATATGCATTACATTAATGTCAAGTCCTTCGACCTATCAGCTTGACGCGGTATTGGGGCTTAGATAGCATCGCTCCGAGGCTCACCGTTGAAACCTGTCAAGAAAAAGGAAACGCTCAACTTCCGGGTTTCCCCTGAATTCAAGCAAAGGCTGATCACGGAAGCTGAGAAAGAGCACAGGTCTCTCACAAACTACCTGGAAATTACCTTGACCAGGCTCTGGGATGAACTGGAAATGGGCAGTGCCCGCGACGAAAAGGAAAAGCTCAGGAGCGGAATTGGGATTAAACTAGGCCCTCGGCGAGTACGCTAAACAATCCTTCCAAGTTTTGGAGGATTACTTGTCAGCAGAAACATAGGCACTTTTGTTACGCTTACCAATCCAACGATCTCCGAATACCTAAACACTACTCATCGGGAAGCCCCTCGAGATCTGCATCCTCTAAGAGGTTTCACCTCGAAATGAGTGAGCGGATCATGAGGTTGGTTGCATGCCGCCGAGCTAGAATGGCCCGTGCCCTGTATGCCGACTATCGAGATGAAATCGTCCGATCCAAAACTACCGAATAGTGCCAAAAGCAACGGAAGAGATGGATTTTATCTTCTGGGCTTGGGGGCAGCAATTTTTCTACTTTTCGGTACGACATTGCAATTCACGGCGGGGGATGCCGGGGAAGACTTCAGAGCGGTAATCTACGGTGCCCGTGCCCTTCTACACCATCAGGATCCTTACAGCGAGAGCGACTTGTTCCGTTATTATCAAAGCGAGTTTGCTGAGCCACTCGCATCGCACTTCCGGGACCACACTCTGACGCTCTATTTAAACCTGCCCGCTACTTTCGTGATGGTGGCTCCACTTGCGATTCTTCCATTCCCGACGGCTTTTGCGATTTGGTCAGTGCTCACCGCTGCCGCGGTGCTTCTCTCGGCTGCGCTGATCTGGGATCTCTCACCGTGTCAGTCCCGAACACTCTCTGGAGCGCTCATCGGCCTCAGTCTCGTCAATAGCGCTATCGTTCTGGGAAATGGCAACCCGGCTGGATTGGTCGTAGCCTTGACTCTGATTTCAATCTGGTGCTTCTACAAGCAAAGGTGCGTTCTGGCCGGAGTCTTTTGTCTGGCGGTCAGCCTCGCTCTCAAACCCCATGATGCTGGTTTCGTTTGGCTATACCTGCTTCTCGCGGGTGGAACATTGCGTAAGAGAGCGCTACAAAGCCTCGGCGTGACGGTGCTGCTCACGTTGGCGGGAATTTTCTGGGTGTCGCAAGTCTCGTCCGGTTGGTTGCCAGAATTGCGGTCCAACATGGCCACGATGGCTACCGCAGGAGCGAACAACGATCCCGGGCCGCGTGGTCCAACAGCACGTCTCCGCTCCCCTGAAATGATCGTCGATCTCCAGTCCGCAATTAGCGTCTTCAGAGATGAACCGCAGATTTATAACACTGTTGCCTGGCTCGTTTGCGGTGCAGTTCTTTCGCTCTGGATTTTCATTACCGTTTACCGAGGCTACTCGACTGACAATAGCTGGCTCGCTCTGGCTGCTGTCGCTCCAGTGACCCTGCTCGTCACTTATCATCGCGGCTATGATGCACGGCTAATTCTGCTCGCCATTCCTGCCTGCGCCAATCTTTACGCCGAAAAAGGTAATATCGGACGGCTCGCGATTGGAGTCACTGGCTTGGCATTCATCTTGACGGGAGAAGTGTCCAGCGCGGTTTTGAACTCAGTTACCAAAGGTCTGCCAATCTTCGTCGGGCTCGCAGGCAAAATCGAGATCCTTTTCCTCGGTCATCCAGCGCCTCTTGCACTTTTTTTGATGATGATTTTCTATCTTTGGATTTACTCTCTGCGCGTCTCGGGCCGGCCGCTGCTCAGCGAACCACCTGCCGATAAAAACATTTGACCTCGAATCAGCGTTCGTCGAGCTTCACTGGGGTACCAAGCTCGAGGAGAATGGTTTGTTCGCAATCGCTTTGAGGAGTAAAAAACTAAACAGCACCTAGAGCAATGACATCGCCCGCAGTTTGCGATGCTTTCGCTGTCCACAACAGACGGAACAAGAACAGGTAAATGAGAACGACTTCCCATGAAAAAAGGGACGGCTTAAGCGAAGCCGCGGGCGAGCCTAGTACCAGTAGCGCAAGAGCCGTCGGAATCCATTTGTACTTTCTGTTCTCTTGTGGCTGGGCCAAAAACCAGTTCCAGATTGCGAAAATGGGCAGGATCAGCAGGACAAGGTCATAGGCGTATTCGTGGTAACCCACCAGAATTGTTGTGGTCACGCAAAGTGCAAACTGCAAGGAAATCGTCTCATTTCCGGAACGACGACAAACCCAGATTGCAAAAACGACGGCCAACATGGAGAGGGAAAAGACCACAACCGTGGTTTCCGATTCTGAGGCCCGGCCCTCCATCAGTCTGACTGCTATACCTCTCAGGTTCGGCATATCTGCAACGTGATAACGATCGCCGTGCTCTGAATATCGGCGAAGGAATGCCGGATAGCCCGAAACCCCCTCCCAGCTAACCGCGGCAATCGACAGCAAAGATAGTATGCTTCCTGTCGCTGCGAAGCCTCCGACGAATCTCCATCGCTTGCTGGTGGTCGCCACGATCATAAGAAACATCGGAATCATCAGGGGAAGCTTGAGAGTCGCGCAAGCTAGCACTGATCCTGCCAGTACAACCTGATTGCGCATAAGGCCTTTGAAGCACAAGCAAAACAATAGAAGCGTCAGTAGTGAATCTTGTCCGTTAAATTCAGCGATCATAACTGGCATGAACAATCCAACCGCCAAGATCGCTAGGTCTGGCCGAGCGGCAATCGCCGGTATTTCAGGGAGCAGCAGGAAAATGCAGACATTCGCCACCAAAATACTGAGGATGCACCAGAGCCACGCGGCGGGCGCATAGGACAAATAAGCGAACGGAACATAGAGGAGTGCCTCGTACGGCGCATGCGTGAACCCGATAAGGTGCGCATTCGGATATGTGGCGGATCCATCCGCAAGAGGACCAACGAACAGTTCCACACCCTTGCCTTGAGATACGAGCTGCCCTGCAGTGTAGAAGCCGATAAAGTCAGTCTGCCCTAGGGAGATCGGGCGACGCGCCTGCCATGCCAAGCCGATATCAATCGCGACGCAGACTAACAACGAGATAACGATTGTTGCGCGTCGTGCTAGAACGGAAAATCCGTTCGATCGACCGGGTGCGTTAGTTTCAGAACTTAGCATTTTCCCAAAACCCGAGTGAGTATAGCACTCGCACGAGCTGACCTCAGACACACAACGAAGTTTGTTCACCCATCTAGCCCATTGCTAGTGGACCGACCGCCAAGACGTTGAAGATCTGACCTTTTAACCCTCGAAGCTGCGGCATCGGTCGCAACAGGAGAGCAGTTGGAAAGGACGTGGCAGATTGGTCTCAGCGCTCTCGAGCAACAGTGAATACTCTTCCGTACTTCGGCGGTGCCAGGGCAAATCGAGCTTGAAGAATTTTTCACTATCGTTGGGTGATGCAGCCAAGGAGTTGAAATAGTACTTGAAGAGGGGGCAAATCTTGAACTCGAATCAACGGTCTCAACTAAACACGAGTTGCGCACGCTCGAATTGAGCCGTCTGCAATCTGGTACCGGCGGACATATCATTGCCTGCTTTTGAGCTCCTGTACCAATGTATTGTCCACTCAAGCGCAGTCTCCAGACTGAGTCGCGGACGCCAGCCGAGGTCCGATCGAGCTTTGCTGGAATCGAGTTTGAGGTAGTGGGCCTCATGAACGCTGGGAGCATCGTCGCGAATCCATGAAGCGCCAGACCCCCAAAGCTCAACCAGTTTGTTCGCAATTCGTTCGACAGACCAGGCATCGCTGTCAGCGGGCCCGAAGTTAAATGCGGTGGCTGCTTCGGGACGACCGTCCAACAAGTGTTCCGCGAGAGTGATATAGCCTTGTAGCGGCTCGAGGACGTGCTGCCAAGGACGGATCGCGTTTGGACGCCGGATCAGAACAGGATGCCTTGATTCGAATCCGCGGATGAGGTCGGGTATGAGACGGTCTTCAGACCAGTCTCCGCCCCCGATTACGTTGCCTGCTCGGGCGGAGGCGATCCCAACGCGATGTTCCGAAAGACGATTCACTGGAAAGTACGAATCGCGAAACGCAGCGACGACGATTTCAGCAGCTGCCTTACTCGATGAATATGGGTCGTGGCCGCCGAGAGGATCCGTCTCGCGATAAGGCCAAGCCCATTCGCGGTTCTGATAGCACTTGTCGGTGGTGACGCAGACGACCGCGCGTACGCTCGGCGACTTGCGGACTGCTTCCAGCAAGTTCGCTGTGCCCATGACATTGGCCCCATAAGTACCAAGTGGGTCGGCATAGGATCGACGCAGGAGTGGTTGCGCTGCGAGATGGAACACGACTTCAGGTTCGAAATCGACGAGAGAAGCTTCCAGTTTCGGGTAGTCCTGAATGTCGCCACGATCGTCGTCGAGAACATCGGCAACGCGAGCGTCAGTAAAAAGATTGGGTTGGGTTGCAGGATCTAGAGCATACCCTCGGATCTTCGCGCCCTTGGAAGCTAGCCAAAGCGCGAGCCAACCACCTTTGAAGCCGGTATGGCCGGTGATGTAGACACGGCGGCCGCTCCAAGGCCCTACCACGTCTTCCACGGAGCCCTTCCGCTGGCCCAGAGTTCTTCCAGCTTCTGCTTGTCGCGTATCGTGTCCATGGGCTGCCAGAATCCGCTGTGAAAGAACGCTTGCACCTCATCTTTCGCTGTGAGCCGCTGAATAGGTCCGAACTCAAATGTAGTCGACTCATCGGGAATCTCGGAAATAGCTTCCGGAGACAAAACGAAGAATCCGCCATTTACCCATCCACCTTCCCCTTCGGGTTTCTCGCGAAAGGCGTGCACCGTGCTGCCCTCTACGCTCAACCCACCAAATCGGGCTGCTGGATGGACTGCAGTTACGGTCACCAACTTGCCATGGCTCTTGTGGAACTCGATGGCAGCTGAGATATCGACATCACTGACGCCATCCCCATATGTCATGCAGAAAGCATCTTCCCCTTCGAGGTAGCGGGCGACGTTGCGAAGACGGCCACCCGTGCCGGCATTATCGCCCGTGTCAACAAGTGTGACGCGCCATGGTTCAGCCACACTCTGATGCACCTGCATACGGTTCTCAGCCATGTCAAATGTGACGTCCGACATGTGCAGGAAATAGTTCGCAAAGTATTCCTTGATTAGATAGCCCTTGTACCCGCAGCAGATAATGAAGTCATTGATCTGGTGCTGGGAATAAATCTTAAGGATGTGCCAGAGAATAGGCCGTCCACCGATCTCAACCATCGGTTTCGGCCGGACGCTGGTTTCTTCGCTCAGCCGCGTGCCGAGGCCGCCAGCCAAAATAACTGCTTTCATCTCATCCCCTTGCTGCCCGGTAAGACGCGCGGGAGCGGCAGCTTGAATCAATTGGGTACCTTGGTTGCTTTCCTTGAGTAATACACTACAACGCGTGTGAATGAATTGGGTATGCTGGGGGTGTACTTTCGTACTCCCCAATGACCAACGGCAGTGAACGGCTTCGGCAGCAAATTCTAGAACTGACGGCGCAGTATTTCGCTGAGGCCTTCCCTGAACCCACGTTTCAACCTGGCATCACACCTGTTCCAGTTTCCGGAAAAGTCATGGACGCCGACGATATTGGCTCAGTGGTCGAATCGGGCCTGGATGCCTGGTTCACTACAGGGCGCTTCGCCAAGGACTTCGAACGCAGGCTGGCCCGATTCGTGGGTGTGCGCAGCGCATCGCTGGTCAACTCCGGTTCATCCGCAAACTTGGTTGCGTTATCCGCTTTGACTTCGCCCAAGCTGGGCGATCGCCGCTTGAAGCCGGGTGACGAGGTTATCACCGTGGCCGCCGGATTTCCGACCACGCTAAACCCGATCATCCAGAACCAACTGGTGCCGGTATTCGTGGATATAACTCTGCCGAGTTATGAGATCGATGTAACACAGCTCGAAACAGCACGGAGCGAAAAGACGCGCGCCATCATGGTCGCGCATACTCTGGGCAATGTTTTCGACCTTGATGCTGTAACTGCATTCGCGAAGAAGCATGATCTGTGGCTGATTGAAGATTGCTGCGATGCACTCGGATCAACGTGGAAGGGTCAGCACATCGGCACGTTTGGCGACATTGCAACTGTCAGCTTCTACCCAGCACATCATATGACCATGGGTGAAGGCGGGGCCGTGCTCACGGATAAACCGGCGCTCCAGGTATTGATCGACTCGTTTCGAGATTGGGGTCGCGATTGCTGGTGCGACACCGGCAAAGACAACACATGCGGCAAGCGTTTCGAATGGGAACTCGGAACTCTTCCCTGCGGCTACGATCACAAGTACATCTACTCGCATATCGGCTACAACCTCAAAGCCACGGATATGCAGGCGGCCCTAGGTGTATCGCAGATCAAGAAGCTGCCGCACTTCATCGAGCGTCGGAAGGCAAACTTCAAGCATCTATACGAAGCTCTGAAGCCTCTGAATGATGTCCTTATGCTGTCTGAAGCGACTCCGGGCAGCGACCCTTCGTGGTTCGGATTCTTGATCGGAGTGCGAGAATCAGCACCATTCACACGGAATGAGTTGATCTTGGCTTTGGACAGAAAGAAGATCGGGACAAGACTGCTCTTCGGCGGCAACCTCATACGCCAACCCGCGTACGAGGGCTGCACGTATCGGACAATCGGTGATCTAAAGAACACCGAATTCGTGATGAACAACGTGTTCTGGATCGGTGTTTACCCGGGGCTCACGAGCGCGATGCTGGACTATGTCGCAGAAAGCATCCACAAGTTCGTATCGGAGAACAAGGTCATAAAGGTCCTACAGCCCGATCATGCGTGATCCTGAATGAAACTCTCCGACTACGTTTTCAGTCAGCTGCGAATCTGGGGTGCGCGCCACGTATTTCTCATCACGGGCGGCGGCGCGATGCACTTGAATGACTCGGTCGGGACGAGCGGCCTCAAATACGTTTGCACACATCACGAGCAAGCTGCCGCAATGGCTGCTGAGGGCTACGCACGAATTTCGCGTGTACCAGCCATTTTGAATGTGACCACGGGACCGGGCGGCATAAACGCCTTGAATGGTGTCTTTGGCGCTTGGACCGACTCTGTACCAATGCTTGTGATCTCCGGACAGGTAAAGCGCGAGACGTGTATGTCGACTTACGGGTTCACGGATCTTCGCCAGCTAGGAGACCAAGAAGTCGATATCATCCGCATGGTTACGGGAATCACCAAGTATGCCGTTCTGGTCAGCGATCCAGAATCGATCGCTTACCATCTGGAGCGCGCATGGTATCTAGCGCAAAACGGCAGGCCGGGACCGTGTTGGCTCGACATTCCAGTGGACGTTCAGTCTGCAGAGGTGAATTCAGACAGTCTTAGACATTATCAGCCGTCCGAAGATGAACTCGTTTTTGAACCTACGGTGGTTGAATCGCAAGTAAGAGACGTCCTCCTGCAAATCAGAAGGGCCAAGCGTCCCGTAGTGTTCGCTGGAAGCGGAGTTCGCATTAGCGGTGCGCTTGAGGAATTCGAAAAAGTCATTCGGAAGCTTCGAATCCCGGTTGTAACCGCTTGGACGCATGACCTTGTTGCAAGTGACGACGAGTTGTTCTGCGGGCGTCCAGGAACTATTGGCGAACGTGCGGGGAACTTCACCGTACAGAATGCTGATCTGGTCCTGATACTTGGCTCACGGCTCAACATTCGGCAGGTGAGCTACAACTGGACATCCTTCGCTCGTAATGCACTGAAGATACAGATTGATGTGGATGCAGCCGAATTGCGTAAGCCGTTCGTAAAACCTGATATTCCGGTCCACTGCGACTTGAAGGTATTTCTGGCGGAAGCCGTTCGCCAACTGGACGCCGTGGATTATTTGGCCGCACATGAAGAGTGGCTCGAACGCGCGCGGCATTGGAAGATGAAGTACCCCGTTGTTCAGCAAGGGCAAAGGGTAAGTGGGCCACCACTGAACAGCTACGACTTCATCGACAGACTTTTTGAATTTCTGGCTGATGACGATGCTGTCGTATGTGGAAACGCGACGGCGTGTATCGTGCCTTATCAGGCTGGCAGGCTCAAGAAAGGTCAGCGCCTGATATCGAATTCGGGTTCCGCATCCATGGGTTACGACCTACCAGCGGCAATTGGAGCAGCAGTAGCACGCGGTTCAAGGACGATCTGCATTGCAGGTGATGGCTCGCTGCAAATGAACATTCAGGAGCTCCAGACAGTAGCAGGCTACAGCCTGCCTGTGAAGATCTTCGTCTTAAACAACGGCGGATACTTGTCAATACGACAGACACAGACAGGCTTCTTCAAAGGTCGCAAGATCGGAGAAAGTCCCGAAAGCGGCATCACGTTCCCAGAAATCAACAAGATTGCTGCAGCATACGGAATTCCTTCGTTCAGGATAGATAAAGCTGAGGATCTGGCGATTATCACACGAGAGCTTGACTCCCCTGGGCCAACCTTGTTCGATGTTCACCTTGATCCAACCCAGGAATTCGAGCCCCGCCTACGCTCCCGAATCCTGCCCGACGGTAAGATCGTTACTCCAAACCTTGAGGATATGTACCCGTTTCTCTCTGAGGAAGAATTGTCAGAGAACATGCAGGCAAGAGACGAAAAGTGAACGTTCAACCAAAAGCGGTCGCGTTCGATCTTGACGGCACCCTCGTAGACTCGCTCGCGGGGATTGAATTCTCTATCAGCGCGGCGATGGCACGGTGCTGCATTCAACATAAAGAGATCGACCTTCAAAGTCTCATCGGTCCGCCGATCCGGGTGATTCTGTCAAGATTAGTTAACCTACCAGAATCAGAGCTAAACGATCTGGAGGACACGTTCCGCCGAAACTATGATGACCACGGCTGGAAACGAACCACTCTGTATCCGGGGACGGAGGCGGCTCTAGCGAGCTTGCATAATGCCGGTGTGAAGCTCTTCGTTGTGACCAACAAACCTCGACATATCTCTTTTAAGATTCTGGAGCGCGCAGATATCAGGCAGCTGTTCGAACGCATCATCACTCGTGATTCGCGCCAGCCGCCCTACGTAAATAAGAGCGAGATGCTCCATGATTTGCTGGATTCCTGCAAGCTCACCGGCCCCGATTGCCTGTTCGTTGGCGACACTGAAGAAGATGGCCGGGCAGCTGCGGAATCCGGCATGAAGTTCGCCCACGTGGCTTTCGGATACGGTACGATCGACGAAACAGCTACTATCCCCATTTGCTTGCGAGCCTCGAATTTATTTGAACTTTCGGAATGGATAAAACTGGAGTTTGCTCATGATCGATAAGGACATTTTTGAGGATCTTTTCGTGCTCGAGATTGCAAACAATCACCTCGGCAGTGTAGAGCGCGGCCTTAAGATCATCAATGAGTTCGCCCAAGTAGTACGCTTCAATAATGTTCGCGCAACGATGAAACTTCAGTTCCGCGATGTTGAACAGTTCGTCCATCGCGATTTCCGCAACCGCGAGGATCGCTACATACAGAAGACGTTGAGCACTCGACTTACAGACGAGGAATACGCTGCGCTCGTAAAAGCGATTCGACAGTCAGGCTGCATGCCCACGGCTACACCATTCGACGAGCGGTCAGTCGATCTCTGTTGCGAACTTGGAATCCAGATGATCAAAATTGCCAGCTCCGACCTTAACGACTGGATCCTGATCGAGAGAATTGCCAAGACGAAAAAGCCGGTGATCATCTCGACGGGAGGATCGTCTTTGAAGGATCTGGACGATATCGTGACCTTCTTCGCCAACCGTTCTATTCCACTGGCGATCAATCACTGTGTTTCCATTTACCCAACAGATGATTCCAAGCTGGAGTTGAACCAGATCGACTTTCTCAAGAGCCGCTATCCGAATAACACGATCGGCTTCTCAAGTCATGAGTACTGTGATTGGTCGAATTCCATGCTGATTGCCTACGCAAAAGGCGCACGTACATTTGAGCGCCATATTGACATCGAAAGCGATGGCAACAAAGTATCGACCTACTGCAGCCTGCCACACCAGGTTGACGAATGGTTTAAGTCCTTTCACAAAGCACGCGAAATGTGCGGTGCGCCTGGCACGCAGAAAAGAATTCCGCCGAAAGAAGAAATCCAATACCTCGACGCACTTGTACGCGGTGTCTACGCAAAGGAGGACCTTCCGGAAGGACATCTGCTCTCGGACGAAGATGTATATCTCGCTATTCCACTCCAGAAAGGTCAGCTTTCGTGCCGGGAACTGATGCGCGGCGAAGTTCTTCTAAAGCCGGTAGAGAAGGATGCGGCGATCCGGATCGATGACATCGAGAGTCCTTACTCTCAGATTCCATCGCTACGACAAGTGATCTATAACCGCGGGATCGATCCAAAGTAGACCTTTACCTAGCGGCTTCCGAAACGGATTCACATATGCTCAGCCCACTCGAATGCGACCTTGGGATGGTTCGGACACGAACCGAATATCTCTGGGAGGAAATGCGTGGGCAGAGTGTCTTTTTAACCGGAGGAACGGGCTTTTTCGGCTGCTGGCTTGTCGAGAGCTTCTGCCATGTAAATCGGAAGCTGAACCTCGACGCGCGTATGACGATTCTGACGCGCAACCCTGGCGCGTTCGCAAACAAATGCCCACATCTTGCTGATGATCGCGCCCTTCGCTTGCTCGAAGGTGATGTGAGAAGTTTCAACTTTCCTGACAGTGAGTACCGATTCGTTATTCATGCCGCCACGGAGGCGAGCGCCAAGCAATCCACAGAAGCACCCCTTGAGATGCTTTCAACGATTGTCGATGGCACGAAACGAACGCTCGAGTTTGCTGTATCTCATGGCACCAGGGCCTTCCTGCTGACAAGTTCGGGCGCTGTATATGGAAAACAACCGGACAAGATCACGCATATGCGAGAGACGTATCCTGGCGGTCCTGACCCGCTTGACGTCGCGAGCGTGTATGCGGAGGGAAAGCGGCTTGCGGAACAGCTTTGTTTGCAATACAGCAAGCGGTATGACCTTGGAGCGAAGATCGCGCGGTGCTGGGCATTCTGCGGGCCTCATTTGCCGCTAGATGCGCACTTCGCGATCGGGAATTTCATCGGGGATGTGCTCGCCGGGCGACCGATTGAGATAAAGGGAGATGGAACTCCGCGCCGGTCGTACTTGTATGCAGCGGATCTGGCTGTCTGGCTGTGGACCATGCTGTTCAGGGCACCTGATCTGGTGCCGTTCAACGTGGGGTCGGCACAGGACGTCAGCATTCTCGAACTGGCGGAGTTGGTTACTCGGACGTTGGGATCGAATGCTGAAATCCGGATTGCGCAGAAGCCCAGACCAGGAGTGGAGCCGGCACGGTATGTCCCGTGCGTGGATCGAGCGCGCGAGCAGCTGGGCCTCGAAGCATGGACCCCGCTCGCGGAATCTATCCGAAGAACAGCTGACTGGTACCGGAATTTCGCCGCTCCGAGATGAGGTCGCGGCAAATCAGCAGTTAATGCGCTCTTTCTCAGTCACCAGGGGTCGGCGCAGGACGAGCGTGTGGATGGAACCCACATACTCGCCGATGATGCCGAGTGCGATCAGTTGGACGGAACCGAGGAAGAAGAGGCCGAGGACAACAGGGGCGATGCCAACATTGAAATTGGCCCAGAAGACCAACTTGTAAACCAGGTAGAACATGCCCATCAGGAAGCTGATGAAGGCCGAGATGAAACCAATGAAGATGACGAGCCGGAGGGGCACCTTGGAGAGATTGGTGATACCCAGCATAGCGAAATCGTAGAGGCTGTAGAAGTTCTGACTGGTGATTCCCCTTGCGCGGCGGTTCTGGTTGTAATGGACCTGGGTGACGGGAAGGCCGAGCTCGGCGATCATTCCGCGGAAGTAGGGGTAGGGGTCGCGGAAGTCGGCGCGAATCTTGTCCATCACGGAACGGTCGTAGAGGCCGAAGCCGGTGAAGTGGGCCAGGATGCGGACGTTGGTGAGGCGTGCGACGAGCCGGTAGTAGGCGGTACGAAGGCGATACATTAGGGCACTTTCGTCGCTGGAGTTCTTGATGCCGGCGACGATGGGGGCTCCCTGTTCCCAGGCGTGGATCATGTCTACGAAAAGCTCGGGGGGGTCCTGTAGGTCGGCTACCAGGACTCCGACGGCGTCGCCTTGGGCCTGAAGGAGGCCATGCATTCCTGAGCGATCGGCGCCAACGTTGCGGGCATTGACGATGACTTTGACGGAGGGGTCTTCTGCGGCCATCTGGCGGAGGACGGCTACTGTGTTGTCGGTTGAGGCGTTATCGACGAAGAGGTGCTCGAAGCGGTACTGGGGGAAGCCGGCGGCGACTGCCATGAGGCGGCGGTGGACCTCGCGGACGTTGAGCTCCTCGTTATAGCAGGGGGTCATGATGGTGATCACCCTGGGGGGGGCAGCTGTGCCGCCGTTTAACTCTGTCGTTTGTGGGTTTTGCCCGGTGATCAATTCTTTGGACATGGCTGCTTTGGGGGCAGTCTAGCACAGGGTTTGAGGCAGTTTCCGGGGAACGGAGTTAGTTGTCAGCCGTACGTACCCTGGCGATACCGGTTTTCTGTATTTAATACAGGGATATAGGCTTAGCGCTACCTAATACAGAACATTGGGCTTAGGACCGAGCTTTCTGGCGGATTTTAGAAATCCAGCTCCCAAGTCCAGCGAGCTTCCCTGTTTTTTTGCAATTAATAGATAAATAATGGCTTACGCGCATCTAATACATGGGAAACGACTTACAGCGCGGCGTTCCTTTTCGAGTGCTACGGGCCGTCGCTTTCCTTTTCCTTGTTTTTTGCAGCTAATACAAAAATAAGAACTTACGAGTAACTAATACGATTGAAAGCACTTAACGGCCGGGATGATCGACAATCACTCCTACTCAGTTTTTTGCAAAATCCTCAAAACAAATGATTTATCCGTAAAATCTTGCAACCAAATAGTTTATGAGCGATGACGTTGCGTGCCTAACCGCGGACGGCGGGCACTTCTATTTTGCGCTGGTGTGACCTAATTATGTGCAATTTGCAAGTTGGTTACGGGCATCCGGATAGGCACTCAGGGATCAGGCCGGGAGCTAAGTGCCCGGGTTAGACTGCGATGAGTTGCCGCATCTCTGATGACTCCACGCCTCACGATCGCGATTCCGACACTCAACCGGGCGGAGCTGCTTGGCCGGGCGATAGAGAGTGCGCTGGCGCAGACCTCACACGAGGTGGAGGTGATTGTCTCGGACAATGCCTCGACGGATAAAACGCCCGAGATTTTAGCGCCATACGCAGCTCGTGGCGTACGGATCTTTCGGCAGCCTAACACGATCCCGGCGTCACAGAACGGTACGTTCCTGATGCGCGAGGCGCGAGGCGAGTTTTTCGTTGGGTTGTCAGACGATGATTACCTGGAGCCGGAATTCGCGGCGAAGGTGCTGGCGCTGTACGACCGTCATCCGGAGCTGAGCTTCGTGTACACAGGATGCGCGGTGCACTACGAGGAGATTCAGGTTCCAGCCTTGGTGGGTCCGGAGGTGGAGCCGGGGCTGGATTTCCTGCTGGGGCACTACGAAGACAAGCGAGAGCTCTCCTGGTGTGCGTGCGTGACGCGGCTACGGCATTTACGGGCACTTGGACCACAGCCGGACGACCGGATCGTAGGCGACATGTTTTTCTGGACGAAGATGGCTTTTCTTGGCCCAGTGGGGTGCGTGCCAGAGGTGCTATCGCACTACATTTTGCTTCGGGCGCAGAATGACAACATTTCGCACGGGACATCGCCAGTTGTGTGGACCCGCGAAGCGCATTTGCTGGCGGATGAGGTAATGGATGGAGCCCGCAAAGCGGGTGCAAGCGCCGAATATCTGACAAGGCTGGACAAGGCTTGCAGGCAGCACGTAGCGCGATCAGCAGCGAACCAATTTGTGTGGACGCGGATACGGGGCGCGAGCGCGGCCAAGGCGTTGCAATGGAGTTTTGAGTGCCTGCCGTTTATTGGGCTCGATCTTCGCGCGCTGAGCAGGCTCGGGGCGGGGCTGCTGATGCCAAGAGGCGTCTTGAGGCAACTGCTTCTTCGTGGTGCCGAAAAACAGCGCACGACTCGCCGCTCACTTTGATAGCTTTCGCGCCCAAGTCGTCATAACCGGCAAAGCAGATGACTCCGCTTCATAACCGTTCTGGCGGAAAATCGACTCAACTCGTGCCGCGGTGAGCGCTCCATCACGGAAATGATTGGTGTCCAATACGAATGCGGCGCTGTGAACGCTAAGAAGGTTCCGCGCACAAGAGAGGATCTCGATCTCCGCTCCCTCGGCATCGATCTTGACAAAGCTCGGAACCCCATACCGTTCACAAGCGGAATCTAGAGTCATAGTGCGAACGGTCACTGAATTCCCTTGAGCCGATCGGTCTGCGAAGTTCGCGAAGCCAGAGCCGAGCGATCCTTGGGAATTAAAAATCATCTCGCCTTCGCGGTCACAAAGCGCTACTCCTTCCACATTCACGTTCTGCAATCCATGCCTGCGAACATTGCGCAAAAGCAGGTTCAGGTTGATGGGATCAGGCTCGAAGGCTACAACGCGACCTGTCGGACCGACCAGTTGCGACAAGATGTATGTAAAAACGCCGCAGTATGCCCCGATGTCAAAGACTGTTTCACCCGCTTTCGGCTTCGCCCACCGGAAATAAGATTCCAGTGCTGGAGTTTCTTCCGGAAGGCTGGACAGCTCAAACTGTAGGCCGTTCGCAAGGGTGTGCAGTCTGGGCCCTGAATAGTCAACCTCCGCCATTCCATCTACTTGACTAGGAAGCGTCTGTGAAAAGTAGGTATCGAAGTGTTGCATGAGATCGAGG
>JAFDVQ010000018.1:0-177500 GCA_018268915.1 Acidobacteriota bacterium | reverse complement strand
AATGACTACCGGGCGAGCAACGATGCGACATCGCTGCAGACAATCTCAAATCTGGTGAAGGCTGCGGGCGGGAAAAGCGGCTGCGTGGGAATGTCCACCACGAACGAGAACACCTACTACGCCGGCGCGATCTACGCGGCACAGGCTGCTCTTGTCGCCGAGCAGAGGTTGAAGCCGGGTTCGCAAAATGTGATCATCCTGCTGAGCGACGGCAATGCCACTGCAAAGGAAAACAGTCCGGGAAGCGGGTTCCAGGCAGGGTACAACGACATGGTAACTGGCTCGCAGAGCACGACCGTGGCGACGTCGTCAGGGTCATACCCGTCTTGGAACGGGCAGTGTTCGCAGGGGGTCGATGCTGCCAATTACGCCAAGACGTACCCGGGCGACTCGAGCAATGCGACGAAGTTTTATTCCATTGCATATGGAGCGCTGGCCTCGTCGAAGAGCGCCAACTCCTGGACTGGCGACCCGGGTGCCTGCTCGAGCGATCGCCACTCCTACGTGAGTCATCCGTATATAAGTCCCTGCGCGGCGATGCAGGCGATGGCCAGCAGCGCTTCGACTTTTTTCTCGGATTACTACCTGCCCGGAAGTGATACCGGATGTCAGGCCTCGGGACCGACGAACACGATCACTTCGCTGAGCAGCATTTTCAAGACGATTGCTTATGATTTGACTTCGGTGCGATTGATACCGAATGACTCTGCCACGACGACGCCGTGAGTTCTCAGTTCGGCGACAGCTTGCATTCGAAGGCCCAGCCGCCGTTGTACTCTGTGACGGCGACGAGCAGCTCGTTATCGCCGGCGTTCAGGTGAATAGGCGCCTGATCGTTGAGGCCGAAGACGCCGAGTGCATCGTCGCTGCGATACGTGAGCGCATTTTTTCCGGAGAAGATCGCTTTGCCGTTGAGATAGACAACGATGTCGTCGCTGTAACCAATCTTCAGGATCTTGTCTGCGGCCGCAGGCGAGTTGATGTGCGCACGGGCGAAGACCACCTTTGCGCCTTTCGCGCGGCCCTTGCGCATTTCGTCGCGAGAAGGCATGGGAAACATCGCGGGGCTGTTGCGATAACGGTTGATCAGCACGAAGCCGGGATCTTCGGCACGCACCTTGTCCCATTGCTCGATTGAAGTTGGATAGGTCGCCGCATCCACCTCGGAGGCGTCGAAGGCGGGTGAAAGCTCCCAGTCCGAGACTACGCCGGCCTCCTGGAATGGCGGCAGATCAGCGAGCGGCGCTCTTTCCGGCGCGGTGGAGTAGCTGAGATTACTGAAATAGGCGCCACCGCCGAGGCCCCAGAGAGCGATGGCGCCTTCGGAGTCGCCGCGGCGGAGGTTGGTGACGGTCATCGCGGGATCGGAGCTGTTGTTCAGGAAGACGGTGCAGGTGCGGCCGGCGACCACGAGCCTGATGTGGAACCATTGATCTTTGGGGACGTGGGCGCTGGCTTTTTCGTGGTCAGTGTTGAGCAGCTGCCAGATGGCGTCTCCATTGAGGCGGGGCGTGTATTGCATGGCTTCGATGGTGTCAGAGGCTCCTGGCCGGAAGTAGATGATTTCGAGATTTGCATCTGATTCTTCGCGAAAAGCGACTCCGGCGAAAAGCGCGTTTTGTCTGGTTGCAACGTCTACATCGATGGTGCCGTCGCGCAGTTTCGAGTCTTTTACGCTGATCAGGCCAGAGGGAAGGTAGACCGCTTTGCGGCCGAGGTATTCGAGAAACTGAGGGCCGTTGGCGGATCCGCCGTTGGGCGCAGAGAGGGAGAAACTTTCGGCGGACATCGGAACATTGATGGGTTGAGATGGCGAGGCGTTGGCATGCCATGTTACGAATCCTGCTGCAAGCAGTGTGCTGAAGATGATCTTGCGTCTACGTCCGGTATTCGCGGGGCGCAGGAATGCATGGGGGAGGGCGTGCATGTCGAACTTTTTCTCCTGTGGGGGATTCGGCGATAGAAGCTGAGACGAACGTACCAACGGCCAGACCGAAGGCGAAGCCGGATGTTCCAACCCGGTCTTAATAAGAGATGAAGTGGGACTGAGTCATATCTCAGTGCGGCAACGACGCACGAGAAGAGTCAGGACTCGGGGCACGCCGCCATGTGTTCGAATGAAACAGCAAACCAGTATCCACCCATTGCATCGAAAGGGAGAATGCATAACCGTTTGAGACGTCAGATAATCTCCGTTTCTTTGATATCGCTATGCTCTTTTGCCTTTGCTCAGAATCCCCAACAGGGCTCAATGTCACAGTCGATGAGTGGCATGAACCACGGCAAGGATCAGGGCATGATGCGGCTCATGGACGGGATGCATCCGAAGACGTTTGTGCAGGAGATCGAGCATCATGCTTCTTCGGGCACGAGCGCGGAGCCGAATTCGACGCCGGTGCCGATGGTGATGAGCATGAAAGGCGCGTGGATGCTGATGTTCCACGCAAATGCGTTTGTGCTGGATACGCAGCAATCGAGCCCGCGGGGCGGGGACAAGCTGTTCTCGACGAACTGGTTTATGCCGATGGCGGAACGGGAACTGGGGCCGGGGCAGCTGACGGTGCGCGCCATGTTCAGCCTGGAGCCGGCGACGGTGACGTCGGAGCAGTATCCGCTGCTGTTTCAGCAGGGTGAGACGGCGTACGGGGTGCCGATTGCGGATGGGCAGCATCCGCACGATTTCTTCATGGAGTTGGCCGCGCTTTACGATCTGCATCTCGGAAAAGATCAGTTGCTGAGTTTCTATGTTGCGCCGGTGGGAGACCCGGCGGTCGGGCCTTCGGCGTTTCCGCATCGGGCGTCGGCATCGGAGAACCCGGTGGGGACGCTGGGACACCATCAGCAGGATTCGACGCACATTGCGAACGATGTTGTGACGGTTGGGTACACGAAGGGACCTGTGCGGGTCGAGGCTGGAGGTTTCCACGGGCGCGAGCCGGATGAGCATCGATGGAATATCGATCAGGGAAAGATTGACTCGTGGGCAACGCGCGTGACGGTGCAGCCGGGAAAGAATTGGAGCGGGCAGGTTTCGTATGCGCGGATCAAGAGCCCGGAGGCGCTGTTTGCGGATGAGGACCAGACACGGACTACGGCCTCCGTGATGTACAACCGTCCGGTTGCGCATGGAAACTGGGCGAGCACGCTGCTGTGGGGGCGGACGCGATCGCTGGCGGATGATGCGAAAGAGAACAGCTATTTGTTTGAGTCGACTCTACGGTTTCTGGATCGTAATTACGCGTGGATGCGGATTGAGAATGCAGGGCGGACGAATGAGTTGCTGCTGGGCGAGCAGCCGATTCCGGTGGGGTTTCATGAAGAGCCGCTGACGCATGTGCAGGCATATACGGCGGGTTATGATCGCGAGGTCTCGCGGTGGCATGGATTGTCGACGGCGGTGGGAGCGCAGATGACGGTGTACGGAGTGGGGAAGCCGCTGCAGGCGGTTTATGGATCGGATCCGGTGGGAGTGTCGGTGTTTGTGAGGTTTAGGCCGGGGGCGGAGTAGCAAAGTCGATGATTTGCATATAGGCGCTTCTGGACCTAACCCCTTTCCATCTACTAGCGAGTTAGAGGCGCTTTGCGTTAAGCAACACCGCAAGTCCGCATTGACTTCCCAGCAATTTCCTTTATGCCGAGGATGCCAAATTAGAGCGTAAAATATCCACATTCTTGTCAGTCTCACAGGTGGTTTGCATGCTGGATCCTCATCCGCATCTCACTGTTTTCTTTCAGGTCTGGGCAGCGGTCGGGCCGATGGTCGGCATTATGGTCGGCTATTTGCTCACGAGCCGACAGCAATTGAGGCAATGGAAGAGAGACAACGTTAAACAAGAATGCCGGGAAATCGTCGAGGGGCTCACTGATTTCAGATTTGCTCTCCATGCGGCCTGGGGGCCAACGGAGGTTCGCAAAGAAGAGGATCTCACCCAAAGTGCGGTGAGAGACGAATTCAGAAATAGAGGAATTGAACTCCAACGCATGTTAGCAAGCAGGATCCTCATTAATGATGAGATTCGGAAATCGAGAATGGCATCTAGGCTATCGGATGCAATTGACGTATTTAAAGCAAGCTATTTCAAAGACCAAAAAGCTTCTCATGACAGACTCCGGGACACTCTTTTCGTCTTCTTGGACGAAGTCGTCTTAATAGCTAAGCGCGCATGATGAGGCGTGATTTCCGATGGCGTCTCTTCCTTGGCTTTGAAGGTTCGATCGTTCACGTAATTCGAGAAGCAGATCCTTCGCTTACCACCGCCACGCTGAAGACTACGCGTGGGGCTCCGTGCGCTCAGGATGACAGCGCTGTTGAGGAGTGAGAGGCATTGGTAGTACGAATGTTAAGACGCTGACCGCTAGTTTTCGCGCATCATGGAGGCGATTTGGATTCTGGAGGCGCGGCGGGCGGGGATGAGTGTAGCCGCCAGGCCGGCGACCAAGACTACGAAGATGGAGCCGGTGAGGGTGAGGGCGTCGGTGGCTGAGACTCCGAAGAGGAGCGATTTGAGCCAGCGGCTGAGCGCCAAGCCGAAGCCGGTACCGATGACGATGCCGATGAGCGTGAGGCGGAGTCCGTCGGTGACGACGAGCATGAAGACTTTCTCGACGCTGCAGCCGAGCGCCATGCGGATGGCCATCTCTCCGGCGCGCTGAACGGTGGCGTAGGCCATCACTCCGTAGACGCCAACGGCGGCGATAAGCAACGCGATTCCCGCAAAGACGACGAGAAGCAGAGTGCGGAAGCGAGGCTGGGAGAAGTTCTGCGCGACATTATCTTCCATCGTGCGGATTTTGACGACGGGCTGATTGGGATTGACGCGATGCACGGTGGCGCGGAGATCGGGGATGAGCGCGCGCGGGTCAACCTCGGTGCGGAGGACGACGGACATGGTGCGGACGGGGAGGACTTCGTTGGCCTGACGGTAGGGCACGTAGAACTCGGTCGGCATGTCGGCGACGAGAGACTGCTTCACGTTGCCGACAACGCCGACGATGAGCATCCAGGGAACGGAGTTGTCGGGTGTAGCGCCGATCTGCATCTTCTTGCCGATGGGGTTTTCGTTGGGGAAGTAGGTTTTGACCATCGCCTCGTTGATGACGACGATGGGCGGAGTGTTTTCACGATCGGTGCTCTCGATCCAGCGGCCCTGAAGCAGAGGGATGCGTAACGTCTGGAAGTATTCGGAGCTGATGGTGCGGTAGTTGGCCATGATGTATTCGGAGCCGTTGCGCGGAGGGCGACCCTGAATGTTGAAATGGATGACGGCGCCTTGCCCGCTGACGGGAAGGGTTGAAGCCGACGCGACGCTGCGAACGCCGGGGAGCGAATGAAGTTCACGAAGGGTGTTGTCGTAGAAGTCCATGTTGCGGTGGGCGTCGGTGGGTGCGGCGGATGGCGGCGGGACCTGAAGATCAGCGACGAGGATGTGGTCATCGGAGAAGCCAAGGCTCACGGCAGAGAGACGATTTAGGCTGCGCACGAAGAGTCCTGCGCCCATGAGAAGGAGAAGGGCGAGCGAGATCTCTGAAACAACGAGAATGTTGCGGAGAGTTCGGGCTTGTTTGCCTACACCGGCGCGCTCCGATTCGTTCAAGATTGCGCGGAGGTCGGAGATGCGGACGTGTCCTGCGGGCGCGACTCCGAAGAAGACTCCGGCGCAGATAGAAAGAAGTGCGGTGAAGAGCAGGACATGGATGTCGATGCGGACATCGGCATTTGCAGGCAGAGATGTTCCTGCGAGGCGGACGAGCGAGGGGAGAAGCGCGTAGGCGAGGGCGACTCCGGCGACGGCGCCCATGAGCGAAAGCAGAAGGCCTTCGATCATGAGTTGGCGGATGATCTGCCAGTCGGACGCGCCGAGAGAGATGCGGATGGATAATTCGCGGCGGCGCGCGGTGGCGCGGGTCAGCATGAGGTTGGCGATGTTTCCGCAGGCGATGAGCAGGACGAAGATGACGGCTCCGAGCAATGTGAGAAGTGCTGGGCGCGCCTGGCTGACGAGCTGCTCGTGCATCGGATTGACCACAGCATCGAGCGCGATGTTGTCGTTGGGATACTTTTCGTAGAGGCGGCGAGCGATGGTACTCATCTCGGCGCGTGCGTTGGCGAGAGGGACGTTAGACTTGAGGCGCGCGATGGCGAAGATGCCGGGGTGCCACGAGCGGTCGTCGGGAAGTTTGGCAGCCCAGGGACCCATGGCGATGACGATGTCCGGTATTTGATTGAGGAGTTCGTAGCCCTTGGGGAGAATGCCAATGACGGTGTAGGACTGGCGATCGAGGGTGATGGATTTGCCGAGGATGTCGGGTGAGCCTGAGTACTTGCGCTGCCAGAGGCCGTAGCCGAGGAGCACGACTGCGGATGAGGAAGGCTGGTCGTCGGAGGGTGAGATTCCGCGTCCGGCGGCGACATTGACGCCGAGAAGATGGAGTAGGTTCCCGCTGATCATCTCGCTGGGCACCTGCTCGGGTTCTTCGTTGCCGGTGAGAGCCATGGTGAAGACGCGAGCAGCACCAAATTCTTCGAAAGACGTGCTCTGCGTTTGCCAGTCGCGAAGGTTCTGCCAGGAGACGGAGAGCGTGGGAAATTGCTTGGCGCGCTCGTTGACCATGACGATGCGATCGGCGTCGCGGAACGCGAGCGGGCGAAGGAGGACGGAGTAGAAGACGCTGAAGATGGCGGTGTTGCATCCGATGCCGAGGGCGAGGGTGAGGATGGCGACGGCGGCGAAGACTTTGGTGCGGCGCAACTGGCGGATGGAGAACTGCAGGTCTCGAAGCAGGCTCAAGGGTACCTCGCGGACAGGCGGATGCGGTGAGGGGCCGTGGATTCGCGCCTTTGGGGAAGTTTCTCACACGGGAGGAAGCGCACCGAGGACTTTTGGGGTGAGATGCGGGGTACAGAGGATGAGCGGGAACTGGTCACTGCGTCGGACAGGGGCGAACTTTTATACTGCCGGTCATGCGTAGATATGTTGCGTCTCTGATCGTGTTTTGTGCGGCGGCAAGTGCGGCGGGTTTTGGGGAGGGTTCCGCGGGAAAGTCACCGGCGACGGAGGCCGGAGCGAAGGCATTCCTGGACAAGGCGAATGCGGAGCTGCTGAAGCTATCGACGCGGGACTCGCGCGCCGAATGGACGGCGAAGAACTTCATCACGGAAGACACCGAGGCGACGACGGCCCTTATCAATGGGCAGTACACGGCGCGCATGCTGGAGCTGGCGGCGGAAAGTCACAATTGGGACAAGGTGAAACTGACGCCGGAGCTTCGGCGGGAGATGAAGCTGCTGCAATTAAATGCTCCGGCGGCGCCGAAGGAATCGGATTTGCTGGAGGAGCAGACGCAGCTTGCGGCACAGCTTACGGGGATGTACGGCAAGGGCAAGTATTGCGCGAAAGACGGGAAGTGCCTGGGGATCGATGCGATCTCGAACATCATGTCGCACTCGACCGATCCCGAAGAGCTGACGAGGCTGTGGGTAGGCTGGCATGCGGTGGGCGCGCCGATGCGCGCAAAGTACGCGCGGTATATCGAGCTGCAGAATATGGGCGCAAAAGAGCTGGGATATCACGATACGGGCGAGCTGTGGCGCGCAGGATACGACATGACTCCGGCGGAGTTTTCGGCGGAGGTGGATCATGCATGGGCGCAGCTCGAGCCGCTGTATCGCGAGCTGCACAAGTATGTGCGCGGCCGGTTGATTGCGAAGTACGGCAAGGCGGCGGAGCGAGCGGACGGAATGATTCCGGCGCAGCTTCTGGGAAACATGTGGGCGCAGGAGTGGGGAAATATCTACGACATCGTTGCGCCAACAGACCCGAAGCTGGCGCAATTCAAGCCTGTCGATCTTGAGGCTGCGCTGAAGAAACAGATCGCGGAGAAGGATCAGGCAGCAGCGCCGGCGTTCAAGGATGGTGAAGACCTGACGTCGGATGCAGGGTATGCGGCTAGCCTTGCGGCGGGCCGCGATATGGTGCACTACGGCGAGGACTTCTTCAAGTCGCTGGGATTCGCGCCGCTGCCGGCGACGTTCTGGGAACGCTCGCTTTTCGTTCATCCGCGGGATCGCGAGGTGGTGTGCCATGCGTCGGCGTGGGACGTGGACTATGTCGATGATCTGCGGGTGAAGATGTGCATCGAGGTGAATGCGGATTACTTCACGACCGTCCATCATGAGCTGGGCCATAACTTCTATCAGAGGGCGTATAACGAGCAGCCGTTCCTGTTTCGGAATGGGGCGAACGATGGATTTCACGAGGCGATCGGCGATGCAATTGCGCTTTCGATCACGCCGGCTTACTTGAAAATGCTGGGGCTGGCGGATTCAGAGCCACCGGCGGAGGCTGATATTCCGCTGCAGTTGCGGACGGCGCTGGATAAGGTGGCGTTTCTGCCGTTTGGTCTGGCGCTGGATAAATGGCGGTGGCAGGTTTTTTCAGGCGAGGTGAAGCCGGGAGACTACAACAAAGCCTGGTGGGCTCTGCGGGCGAAATACCAAGGTGTTGCGCCGCCGGTGGAGCGGACGGAGGCGGACTTCGATGCAGGCGCAAAGAATCACGTCCCGACGAATGTGCCGTATGCGCGATATTTCCTGGCGCGGATCTATCAATTTCAGTTCTACAAGGCGATGTGCGATGCGAGTGGATATAAGGGGCCGCTGAACCGATGCAGCTTCTATGGGTCGAAGGCGGCGGGCGAGAAGTTGGCCAAGATGCTGGAGGCTGGGCAATCAAAGCCGTGGCAGGGGTCGCTGAAGGAGATGACGGGGACGGATCATCTGGATGCGCAGCCGATGCTCGACTATTTTGCTCCGCTTTATGAGTGGTTGAAGGAGCAGAACGCGAAAGAGAGCCGGTGATCCCGTTCATCGCGAAAAGGCCCCGCGATGAACGGGACGCTGTTTAGTTCTGTCAGAGATTCGCCTGACGATTGCCGGTGATCAGGCGGAGGAGGACGGTCAGGATGACCGCTCCGATCACGGCGATAACGATGCTGATGATGAGGCCGTGTTCGCCGACGCCGCCCATTCCGAGGCGGCTGGAGAGGAATCCGCCGACGAGTGCGCCGACGAGGCCGACGATCATATCCATGAAAAATCCGAAGCCGGAACCCTTCATGAGCTTTCCAGTGAGCCAGCCTGCGATGACCCCGATGATGATCCAGGCAATTAATCCATGACCCATATTTTTTCCTCCTTATGTAAATGGAACTGCAACGCTGATTGGGGAAGACGACGTTTGGGGGATGGGTTTAACGCGGGCCCTTCTGCAGCAAGGGAGAATACACCGCAAACCCAGCAAACGACTACAGTTTTCTTTGCTGATCGGTACAGCAAACCATAAGATGCGCTATCGCGGTCCAGCGTAGAGGTCTTCGCCGAGAAGATTTGCAGGCAGTCACGCATTCCTTGACGGTCTAGGAGAAGCCATTTAGGCTCTTTCCTAGATTGCCAAGGAGAGGGCCGTGGTAGCCAAGCCGGATGATAAGCAAGCGGAATTGCTGCAGGGGACGCTGGACCTTTTGATCTTGAAAGCCGTGTCGCTGGGGCCATTGCATGGTTACGGGGTTCTGCTGCGGATCCAGCAGATTTCGGGCGAAGAACTGGTGATCCAGCAGGGTTCTTTGTATCCGGCGCTCTACCGGCTGGAACACCAGGGCGCGATCGCGAGCGAATGGGGAGACAGCGAGAATAACCGCCGGGCGAAGTACTATCGGCTGACAACGGCGGGGCGCAAGAGGCTCGAAGCTGAGACGGAGAAGTGGAATCGAATGGCGGGAATTATCGCAGGCATTCTTCGCACGACGCCGGAGAGCTTATGAGCGGACAGGGCAGGTTGAGTCGAAGCGCCGCAGAGCTCCGTTCGTGGTTGCGTGGATTGGCGCAGCGAAGACGAGTAGAGCAGGAGATGGAGGCGGAACTCCAGTTCCACCTCGAGGCGGTGACGGCTGATTTGATTCGCGCGGGGCATTCGCCGCAAGAGTCTGCAAGACATGCTCGGATCGCGCTGGGCACGGCTTTGACGCACAAGGAAGGAATGCGGGCATCGATGGGACTGCGCTGGGTAGATGAGATCGTGTCGGATCTGCGATATGCAGCGCGGATGTTGAGGAAGAGTCCGGGGTTTACGGCGATCGCGGCGGTGTCACTGGCGCTGGCGATAGGAGCGAATACGGCGATATTTTCGCTTGCCAAGGTGTTGCTCTACGACAGGCTGCAGGTACCGCGCGCAGACGAATTGAAGCTGCTGCGATGGACAGGCGATGACAAGGTTGTTGCGCATTCGATGTGGGGAGACTTCGACAATACGCCAACCGGACAGACGAGTAGCGTTTTTCCGTTCCCCGTTTTCCACGAGATGAGTCTGCATCCGGCAGGGATGCAAAGCCTGGCAGGCTTCAAAGAAGATGGAATGAATGCCACTGTGCGTGGAACAGCGCGCAGAGTCGCAGTCGCTGAGGTGACAGGGAACTACTACGAGACATTGGAGGTCCGTCCGCAAATTGGACGAGCCATTCAGCCTTCCGATGATGCCGCGCCCGGCGCGGGAAATGTGGTGGTGATCAGCGATGCGCTGTGGAGCCGTGAGTTCGGACGTTCATCGACCGCACTTGGACAGACTATTACGCTGAACCAGGCGAAGCTGACGATTGTCGGGGTAAATCCGCCGCGCTTCACCGGTGCGAAGAACGTGCTGCAGTCGCCGGACCTGTTTGTGCCAATCAGCCTGGAGCCATTACTGAGTTTGCACCGCGATAATGGGTCGGATCTCTCCAATCCTGATTTCTGGTGGGTGAACGTTGTCGGTCGCCTAAAGCCAGGAGTATCGCAGGGCGAGGCACAGCAAGGTCTGCGTGTGCAATTGGAGGCGACTGTGCGGTCGTTTTGCACAGTGAAGGAGGGCGAGACTATTCCTCTTCTGCAACTCGTAGAGGGAAGTCGCGGCCTACGTTGGGGAGATCGACTATTCCGGAAGCCTATGTACGTCCTGCTGGCGATGACAGGACTCGTCTTGCTTCTTGCATGTGCGAACATTGCAAATCTTCTGCTGGCGCGAGGCGCCCAGCGGCAACGCGAGATGAGCGTACGGATGGCTCTGGGAGCGGGGCGGGCGCGAGTAGCACGACAGCTACTGACAGAGAGCCTGCTGCTTGCGGTGCTTGGAGGTTGCGGCGGCCTGCTGTTGGGCTACGTGTGCCGCAACGCGTTGCCAACGTTGCTGACCAACTCGTGGGAGAACTTCAGTATCCAGGTCTCATTCGACTGGTCTGTCTTCGCGTGCACGTCCGTGATCATTCTTTCAACAGGGGTTCTGTTCGGGCTGGCGCCGGCCTGGTTTGCTGCGAGGACGGAGGTTTCAAGCAGCCTGAAGGAATCGTCGCAGACAACAACTCGCCGAAGGCGAGGCACAAGTGGAAAGGCCCTGGTGGGATTGCAGGTTGCATTGTCGACGCTGCTGGTGGTGGGCGCCGGGCTTTTTGTGCGAACGCTGACTGCGTTGAGTTCGCAGGATGTGGGATTCAACACGGAACATCTCGTTTTGTTTGACGTTGATCCACCGAATGCGCGCTATCCCGCAGGAAAGGACGTTGCACTTCATGAGGAGCTGGAAAGACGGATTGCGGCTCTACCGGGGGTGCAGTATGCGACTCCATCCGGAACGGCTTACATCGCGAGCTCAATGAGCAATTCGGATTTTCTGCCCGAAGGAGAGAAGCTCGACAAGAGCAAGCGGACCGCAGAGGACTTCAACACTGTGGGGAACAATTTCTTCTCGACGTTGCAGATCAAGATCGTTGCAGGGCGTGGATTCGGCCCGCAAGATACCGCGACGTCTCCTAAGGTAGCGGTGATCAATGCAGCGTTGGCGAAGAAGCGTTTTCCAGGCGTGAATCCGATTGGCCGGATGTTTCGCGCCGATCGCGATAAGCCTGACCTCACGAGAATCGTCGGAATATGTGCGGATACCTTCTACTACACGCTGCGGGAGGGGCCGCCTGCGCAGTTCTTTCTGCCTTATGTGCAACAGAAAGAAGTGCATGGGATGACCTACCAGCTACGTACCTCACTGAGCACCGCTGCTCTGGCGCCGATGTTGAGGAATACGGTTCAAGGCATCGATCGCGATCTGCCAGTCACGGATTTGCGAACGCAGAAGGAGCAGATCGACGCGACTCTGCAGATCGAGCGGGCCCTGGCGGCTCTGACGTCAGGCTTTGGCGTGCTGGCACTTGCGCTGGCGTGCGTAGGGATCTACGGGATCATGGCGTACTCGGTGGCGCAGAGGATGAATGAGATTGGGATTCGGCTTGCGCTTGGAGCGCAACCCGCGCAGGTGCGCAGGATGGTTTTGCGGGAGAGCACGTGGCTGACGCTGACAGGAATCGGGGTGGGCGTTTGCGGCGCGTTGGCCTGCACACGTTTAGTGAAGTCGATGCTGTATGGAGTAGGGCCGAATGATCCGCTCACCATTGTCGGAGGGATGGTGGTACTCATCACGGTCGCGCTGGCGGCGACGTGGATTCCGGCGAGAAGAGCAGCGGGAGTGCAGCCGATGAAGGCGCTGAGGCATGAGTGAGACGCGGAACGAGGGAACGAGGGACCGAGAGGGCGAGGGTACAAGGTGACTGGGAATAGCGCCGATCCAGATTATCCGGTGGCTTCGACGCCTACGGGAAGTACGGGGAGGCCGCCGAACTGTTTGCCTTCGGCGACGATGGCGTCCAGATGAGCGAGGGTTTCGTCGAGAGAGACGGTGTACATCTCGCGGGCAGAGTCGTAGCCTTCCTCGATGAGCTGCTTGAGATGACGGCCGGCGATCTGGACGGCGATGCGGTCGGTGATCACTTTGCCGGATCGCTTCTTCTGCTCTACCCAGGCAGTGCAGGGCAGGGCGATCGCCATTGGGCGACCACTGACATCGAAGCGGACGTCCACGGCGTCAGCGTGACGGGTGGCGATGGCCACAACATTCGCCTTCCACTGGCAGTGAAGGTCTTCGCCGGTCCAGCGGTCGGTCACGCGGAAGTCTTCGTACATGGCTTTAGCCTATCTTCTGGGTGGTTCGCGGGGCAAGGACGCCGGTCACGTTTGGTGGACTGCGTTCTAAGCCCACTGGTAGACTAGTAGGGTTGCAATGGCTGTGCCCCGCCCGTACGCACCCGCCTGCAAGTTGATCGTAAAGAAGGACAAAAGAAACAAGTGGATACACAGACACGTCAAGCCTTGAATACTTTGAAGGGCGACAAATTTGCCCAGGCCACAAAGACCAGCGTCACCTGGCTGAGCGGACACCGGACGAATGTGGTTCGGTGGGCCATCGGCGCAGGGGCGATCCTGCTTGTAGGAATCGGATTTCTTCTTTTCTGGACCATGCAGGAGAGTGCAGCAGAGCAGGCTCTTGGGCAGGCATTGGATATCTACACGGCTCCGCTGGCTTTGCCCGGAGGTCCCAAGGAGTCCGGAACGTACGCGACGGTGGCGGATCGCGCGAAGGCGGCTAATCAGCAGTTCAAGGCGGTTGCGGACAAATATGGCTGGCTGACCGAAGGATCAAAAGCGCGTTATTTCCAGGGAGTGACCGAGCAGGAACTTGGCCAGACGAAGGCGGCTGAGGACAATCTGAAGAAGGTGGCCGATTCGTGGAACCGCAACCTTGCGAACCTGGCAAAGGTGGCACTGGCTTCGATCTATCACCAGACGGGGCGCGACCAGCAGGCGATCGATCTCTACAACGAGATCATCTCGAAGCCGTCGGAGACCGTGACGGCCGGAGTGGCGCAGCTGGACCTGGCCGATCTGTATGATGCGACTGGCAAGCAGGCCCAGGCGAAGGCATTGTGGGCGAAGCTGAAGGATTCGGACAAGGATGGGGCGGCCGGATCGATTGCAGCGCAGAAGTTGGCGGGGAACAAGTAACTCAAGCAGAATGAGAGCCCGGAGCTGAATGAGGCTGGGTTGAATGCTGAGCGTGATCCCAGGGCGGTCTGGTGTGCCGGGCCGCCGTTTTGCGTGGCCATGAGCATTTCACTGTCCGGCTGCGTCTGGTGTCTGTATGAGCGCCAGCCAGACACTAGTTCCAGGTTGGATGGAGATCGTCGAGAGCGCTGTGCATGACGAAGCGCGCCAGCACGCGGAGGAAGCAGCACTGGCGGCTCTCGTCGACCAGTATGCGAGCACTTTGTATCGTGTAGCGTGCTCCGTTTTACGCAACCAGCAAGATGCGGAAGATGCCGTGCAGGAGGCGTTTCTGCGCGTGCTGCGGCATCGCGAGACGCTGGGCGAGATTCGCGACCATCGCGTGTGGCTGGTGCGGATCGTCTGGAACATCGTGCTGGACCGTAAACGGCGAGCGAAGACACGTCCTGAAACAGATGACATTGCTGACCTGGCGCGGGTGCTGCCTGCGACAGGATTAAGTGCCGAACATCGAGCGGCAGCGTTGCAGCATCATGCGCGAGTGCTGAGTTGCGTGGAGCAGCTACCGGCGCGAGAGCGCGAGGTGATGCTGCTGTCGGCGTTCGAAGAGCTGTCGAGCGTGGAGATTGCGTCGGTGCTCGGAGTGACTGAGTCGAGCGTGCGTTCGCGTCTTTTCCGCGCGCGGAATCTGATGGCTGAGCTGCTCCAGCACAAAAGGAGTACAACATGAGCCCTTTTACTGAAAATCGATTCGACCGGAGTGCGGGAGCACTTGCAGCGGAGGAGACATTGCGGATGATCGCGACACTGCCCGCGCCGGCGGGATTGGAAGATCGCGTGAAGGCTGGACTCCAGTCTGCGCCAAAGGGTGGAAGGGTGCTGGCGTGGCCATTTGTATCGATGGATGGCTGGATGCGCGGTGCAGGGATGCGTGCTGCCGCTGCGGCAGCGATTGTTCTGGCGGTTGCAGGCGGAGGCTGGGGAGTGTATTCGCATATCCAGATCGCGCCGGTGCCATCGGCGCTGGTTGAGCCGCTTGTCCCAAATGCGGCGGGACGGTTCAGTTCGGCCGGGGCGATGCGTGTTCCGCAGACGGTCCAGGGACCGGTTGACGTGAATCCTGTGATGGAAAAGCGGAAACTGGATGCCGTTCCTCAGACTTCACAAGGGAAGGCAATGAAAAAGGGCAAGGCCAGGACCGATTCAACGCAACGCTAGCGTCTTTGATACCAACTCATCGCTGGTGAAGCTTGCGATGAAGGTGGCAAATCTTCGATTGAATCTGGAAACAAGCTGGAAGCAGGAGCGGCTATTCGTCTTTCATGATGGAGCGGATCAGCATGCCCAGAATTGCGAGTACGACGGCGGCCCAGAAGGCGGGAACCCATCCGTAGACGGTGAGTCCAGTCACCATCTTGGACGCCAGCAGGATCATCGAGGCGTTAATGACTATAAAGAAGATGCCGAAGGTGAGGACGGCGAAGGGGAAGGTGACGACCTTCATAATGAAGCCGAGCGTAGCGTTCAAAAGGCCAATGACAACGGCCGCGAGCATCGCCGAGCGCACGTCGTTGACGTAGAATCCCGGCACAAAATTGGCGGTGACGATCAGCGCGATGGCACTCAGTATCCAATGGATAAGCGCTCGAAACATGCTGAGTTCCTCTCCCCGGTGCGCTGGTCGGCGCACTTGTCTTCTACCCTTATTGGTAAGCAATCATAACGTGCTAAGCAATGCCCCGAGCGCGTTTTTGTGCGACCATTCTAGTAAGTAACAACCGGGTACCTTCTTTAGTACGTGTGAGTTCGGGGCTTTTTGTCACTAAGGGCCAATCTCCCTCATGCACAGATGTAATCGTCTCTCGAAGTTCGTCGTTGGAATTGTAGCGGTCGTTGCGGTGCGAAGCGCCCTCTGGGGCCAGACCGGGCAGGCTCCTCTGCCTGACATTCACGAGCTGATGCGTGAGGTGCAGGAGCACCAGAAGAAGCTCGACCAGGTTCGCGAGAACTACACGTACACGTCGTACCAGGTGGTGCAGGACGTGGATGGGAATGGGCAAGTGAAGAAGACGGAGTCGACGGAGTACGAAGACTTCTTCGTCAACGGGCACGTGATCGAGCGCAAAGTGAAATTCAACGATAAGCCGCTCGATGAAGGCGCGCAGCGGAAAGAGACGGAGCGGGTCACGAAGCTGGTGGAGAAGGCGGAGAAGACGCCGCGAGACAAGCCGCTCGAGGGGCCGAGCATAAGCGTGAGCCGTCTGCTGGACATCATGGATGTGCGGAACGAACGTCGGGAACTGTATCGCGGCGATCCAACGATCGTGTTCGACTTCGTTGGACGGAAAGACGCGAAAACGCATGGATTTGCAGAGGACGCTTCAAAAAAGCTGCAGGGGACGCTCTGGATCAATGAGGCCGATCGGCAGGTGGCGCATCTGGAGGTCAGTTTCATCGAGAACTTCCGGATGGTCGGAGGACTGGTGGCGACGGTGCAGAAGGGATCGAATTTTCGCTTCGACCAGGCGAAGGTAAATGGGGAGATCTGGCTGCCTACAGGAGCGGAAGGAACGATGCAGGCACGGGTGTTGCTCCTGAAGAATTTTCGCCAGCACTTCCGGGAGCGATGCTACGACTACCAGCGGTTCAAGGTGGAGGCGCACCCGGAGAAAGAGACAAAGATTGGGGTGGAGAGGCGCTGATGTTCGCGAGGAAGCTCGCAATTCTTAGGGTGGATCCGGAGGGGCTGGAGCATCCCTGTCTGCTGAAGTGGATCGACAACTTCGCGATGCGGAATTTCACGAACGACGCGATATTCGATGACACGCTTCCGGTCGCTGATGGATTGATGGAGGCGGGGAACCGGGTTCCACTCAATCGGTTGCAACCGGCGATGGAGGTCTGGTTTCGGCGCAAAGGGTACATCGGAGTGGGCGACAGGATCTTGGTGCGCGAATTAAGCGTGACTTCGTGATTCCTTAAGAAGCGTCGTTTGTGTACCTGAGCTTCGGGTTTCGTTGAATACGCGCAGGGACTGGCGACGGCAACTTCGATGAATCAATTTCTTCTCAACTTCCGCCAAGCTTGTTGAGCTGTCGCGACGACCCGCCGAACGGCAACGTGGAGCCCGACGATTACAACCAGACCCAAACCTATCTTGGCGGCTCTGTGCAGGTCCATAAAGCAACACTAACGAAACTTACGTTCCGTTCAGAATCACTTTGAACTGAAAATCAGGCGGCTCGGCTGGATGGTGATATCGCAGACCAGAGATTGAATTCGGATTCGCGACGGAGCTTGAGGGCGGAGAGTTCGCGGGAGCCGGCGTGATCCCAGGCGAGGAGTTGCCATGCAGCGTCGTTGTATCTGCCGGCGTTGAGGTATCGGAGGAGTGTGGAAGAGGCGAGGCGGCCAGCTCCGAGGTTGAAGACGAAGTCGACGAGGGCGTCGAACTGACCCTGAGAGAGGGCTACCCGGACGAGGCGGGAGACAGCGCCTTCAGCTATGGCAATGTCGGCGGCGAGAATGGTTTCGGCCTGAGAGTGAGTGATGCCGTCCGGGTACGACTCGGCTGGGGTGAGCCGGTGGCCATAGCCGATGGTGCGGAATCCGGCAACGTCAGAGTAGATGCGATCGCGGAAGCCTTCCGATTTTTTGAGCAGTTCGAGTCCAGCGGCACTGATGTGCATGAAGCTTCTCCTGAAACAAAGAAGCCGCTCGCCGCATTTCCGATTTGGAAATGACTGGCGAACGGCCTATAGTTCGAAGCTAGCAGATCCTGCGAATTAGTCGGCAAATGTTTACGCCAGTTTTTTTGGCGGTGCGGCCAGTCGAGTGATTGGCCTGTAAACTGCTGAAAATAATGATCGAACGACATACTCCAATCGGCTCATCAGGCGCAAGTTCGCTGGAATGTGGCAACTCCGATGGAGTCAGTCGACGTCCAACGAATGTGGATGTTCAGGCGGTGATCCCAACTGCCGTTCAAAGGTTCAGAAAATATCACCCCTATTTGCCCCTGCGTTGATGACAGTTTGTTCGTAGGCACATGATCAAGAGCAACCACGATCATGTTTTCGTTTTTGCGAACTGAAGCCGGCAGGAAAGCTGGACAGCGAGAGCGGGGAGGCAAGTCCCTTGAATCTAAATGACATACCATTATTTCCTATTTGCTGCACAGAGATGACGATGCCTCATGGACGAAAGATCCTGTCCGAACAGGAGTTTGTCGTGGTAGTCTTTGCGGCTACGGGGATTCCCGCGCAATCCCGCAGGGTTGCCAAGGCGCGGTTGACGTTCGCTGTCGAGTGGTCGGACAAAGGCAAAAAAACGATTCTGCACCAGGATTGCTGCAACCCTAAATTGCGCTAACTGAAGGGCTTGGACCAACGTACCGTAATTCGATCTCTCCACGCCTCACTTGCCTGGATCTCGTTGACTTTACTGGAGGATACCGCTGCCGCAGCACTAGCCGGGAACCCCGGTTTGGGCTGATCCGGCTGGTAAACTTAAAGGATGCTCAAACGACCAGAAACAACCAACATGAGTGCCCGAAAGCCGATACCGCTATGGCTTCTCGTTAGCTCTTCGTGCGTGGCGTTGGCCGGAATGTTGTGCACGCTGCCCGCGCGGACAGTGCAGGCGGATGCCGGAGTGGCAAGGCCGGTGCCAGCGACCTCATCGACGGTGGTCGCAAGTGTGACACCGCAGATGAGCGCGCCCCCTCAGAAACCGAAGTCGAAACTGCTGAGGGGAATTGCCTCCTGGTATGGGGATCAGTTCGACGGAAAGAAGACGGCGAGCGGCGAAGTTTTCAACCAGGAAGAAATGACGGCATGTCATCCTTCGCTTCCGTTCGGGAGCGAGGTGAGGGTGGTCAATCTCCGGAACCACAAGTCGGTGGTGGTGCGAATTACGGACCGGGCCGAGCTGGTGAAAGGCAGGGTGATCGACCTGTCGCACGCCGCTGCTGAAAAGCTGAATATGACCCAGGCCGGGGTAGCCCGAGTGTCGATTGAGGTGCTGTCGCTGGGGCATCCAGGAGTTTAGGGACGCCAGGGTTCAGGAATGAGGACCGACCTGATGGTCGGCCCTTTTCCTTTGCCTCAGATTTATGGTTTGCTTCCTGGGCCCAGAAACCCGAGTTCACATGGGTCGGGATCAAATTTAAAGATTTGTAAATTAGTTGGACAGAGGGTAGATCAGACCATACTGTCGGTTGCAGCGATGAAAACGGCAGCAGAGAAGTTCGCGGGTGCTGATGAAATGGACAGTGGAAGCACTGATCCTGCAGGCCGAGCAGAAATCGGTCTTGTCCGCTTTCCGGGTTGGTTGAAGGCGGGTTTCGGGATCTGCATTGTGATTGCGGTCGCGGCGGTTGTTCGGCGGATGGTGGCGCTTTCGACGGTGGGGAAGTCGAGCGCTCCGCTGGAGATGGGGAAACTGGATGCCTGGTTCAGATCGCACGCTGTACTGACCTGGGTTCACATCAGCGCCGCGCTGGTGTTTGTGCTTTTGCTGCCGTTCGTTTTCCAGGTTGGAGATGGGAAGCAGCACGGGTTGCTGAGGGTGTTTTTCGTTTTAGGCACGATTACAGGAGCGACTGCGTACGGGATGAGCCGCTATGCAGTGGGCGGCTGGATCGAGCGTTCTGCTGTGTTGGTGTTCGATACTTTGTTTCTTTTGTCACTGGCACGGGCGTATACATCACAGCGAAGTGGCGACGTGCCAGGACAGAGGATGTGGATGGTCCGCTCGGTGGCGATTCTGCTGGGCATCGCGACGACGCGTCCCGTGAAGGGAGTGTTCTTTGCGACACAGCGCATTAGCCATCTGACTCCAGACAGATTTTTCGGGATTGCGTTCTGGATTGGCTTTTCGATCAACACGGTTGCTATCGAATTGTGGCTGCGGTCGGCGGGCAGGCGGATAGCAGCATCGGAATATGCGCACGACAGACGATAGCCGGAGATCCGCCGAGCTCGAGGTCAGCGAGTGTAGGCTTTTCGCTTTTTCGGTTTTAGGGCTTGATGGTGTGAAGACGTCCGCTGCCGTTGGTGAGCGATAACGAGGGATCTCCGCCGTCGGCTGTCAAAACGATGTATGTTGGATCCTTGCCACCGCCCAGGCTGACGGCGGAGCCTTCTTGTGAAGTTGCGATCTTCACCGATGGCTGTCCATCGGGACGAGTCAGCCGGAGGAGGACGGTTTCCGGGTAAGTCTTGCTGCCTTCACTGCGCACCCATCGGATTCGCCGGCGGGCCCTTCTGGTTGGATCAGAATGGCGGCTCGCACTCTTCCTTGTTCATCTACGATTTCAAGGCCGCGAGCGCGCAGCAGGGCGCAGGACCGTCTTGACCGGCGCAGCTTGATGGAAGAGCAAGAAAACCACCATCCCAAAGGAGATGGCGAGCAAGAATCGGTGGTTCGTCACAATGGGTCTCATCCGTGTGGATATGAGATCGACGGTGTCTGGTCGGGCTGAGATCCAAGGCCGTTTGCAATCCCGAGCGATCGGCAATTCTCAAACTGGATAAAGCTATCTCGCGGAATTTGAGCTTGTTGTGCCTGGCGCGATGAGGAGCAGTTTCAGATTTGGCCAGTTGGTGGGGATTGGCTCGGGTCTGGCATCTGGCCACTGAGTCGGAATAGGGATGGATTTCGCGCGTGGTCGCTGGGCCCGTGGCGAGGGCGGAGCTTGCTGATCGTTCTGTGCCGTGAATGTGAAGACTTGCGGGCTAGAGTTGGGAGTTTTCAATTCGTTTTTCGCGTCATAATCTGCGGACGTGTGTGCGCGAGCCTGGCTGTGAGCCACGGTACTGATCAAAAGGAAAACGGCCAGAAGGGCAATGTGCTTCATATCTGCACCTCCGTGTACGGCTGATGGTTCGACGGCGGGGAGTACAGCAAGGTAATCGATGGCAGCGTCGAGTTGGCGACTTGGGCTGACTTGGTTACAGCTGGATTGCGGTGATTGAAGTATTGCCACTCGTCTTCGGATTCCCGGGAAGCATATGAAAATAAGAACGAGATATTCACCGGTGATCCGAAGTGAGCACTAGAGAATACGAAACCGGCATGTTAAGGTGAGCCCGTCGGAAGGAAATGATTGGGTCTTGAATGTCGAACACAGTTCGAGTCAGCCGGGGTCTGTGAAGAGCAGGTTTCGATTTCTGAACTTGGCTGCGGGGATTCAGATCGCGCCGGACGTGGTGGAGATCGATACTGCACGCGAGCGATTCGCGGTGGTGGCCCAGAGATTGAAGCAGATCGCGATCTGCGGAATGTGGCTGAATCCATACCGTGGAATACCCAAGGTCAGCTTCATGCCGGAGTTGGACATCGTCTATCTCGATGAAAGATGCGAAGTGATCCATTGTGTTGCGAGCTACAGGCAGGCCTCAATGGATTTGCCTGAAGTGAACGCGAGTAGCGCGGTCGTCCTGCCGGTCGGGAAATTAGGTGAGGCGAGAATCAAGGCTGGAGACCGGCTGCAAATTCGAGATGCTGCGACGGGCGTTCTGAGGACGGGACGTGCCGCAACGGCTGTTGATGGGCCCGCACAACTCAGCGAGGAATCGCAGGACGCAATGGAGGCATCGACGCAGCGGCTGAGGAGCTTTCTTGGAGGTCTTCTGCGATGGAGATCGGAGCGTCGCAGAGGGAAACGGCACGTGATTCCGGGTTCTGTGGCGTACTTTTCGATTGGAAGCCCACAAGCGCAACAAGTGAGGGATATCAGCACAGATGGGTTTTACGTTCGCACCGAGGATCGCTGGTCGAAGGGGACAAGCTTCTTGGTTGGGTTGGAGATCATCAATCCGGCGAGTCGAGAAGTAGAAGCGATGATTTCAATGCGGTCGAAGGTGGTGCGGACCGGACCGGATGGAGTTGGCTTTGTATACGACGATGATCCGGTGCATCAGGATCCGATGCTAGGTGCGACCAACCCAGAGCACCTGGTTCAGTTGCAACGCTTCATGCAGCGGATTCAACGAGGGTAGATCTCAAAGTGGGCAAGATTTCTATTGCGGAAGTAGCGGAACCCTGCCTCCGGTAAAGTCCATGATGACGTTCCAGTAATCCATTGTCATGGAATGAGAGATTGGCTCGCTTCCGGTCTTTCCCATCTTGAGAGCAGCGACACCAACCTGGGCAGGTCGAGCGTTGGGAAGGATGTGCGCACTGCCGAGCAGCGTCATATTTGGGTAGCTGTAGAGGTAGACAGAATCATCTCCCGTGGCCGAGGTGCCGAAAGAAATCCAATATGGAGTGGAGGGGGCGACGTCGACGGGAATGCAGGGCGAGCCCAGCGTGTCGTTGACGTCGTTCTCAAAGCAGATGCGCTGCGCGCTACCGACTATATTCAGCTGAACATTTGTGATGGGCCCATTTACGTCGCCGATGGCGAATAAGTCGACGATGTCATTCAACCCTGTGGATGTGTAGGACCAGCCAAATCCTACCGAGTAGCCGACGTATGTGGTGAAATTCCAAAGCTCCCAATACCCTCCGCTTCCGTTGGACGCAGGCATTGTCATTCGCATGGCCTTACCGGTGTTGCCTGCATAGCTGGTGCCGCAGACTGAGATGGGATGAGCGAATGGCGATCCGCCGGAAACGTAGGAGAAAGAAAGGCCGGAAGCTGACTGCAGTTCCCAGCCCGTATTGAAATTGCCGCCATGTGTCCCTGCGGTCAGGTTCGCACCTGTAATTGTGCCGCTACCTCCCAGTCCGTCAAATATCAACTGGGGCGATGCGAGGCAGGAATTGTAGCCCGCGAAGGTGACGTTGATGTCGCCAAAGTAGAGTCCGGTACCTGTGCTGCCGTTCAGAGCCACTTCGTCGAATGGCTGGGTAGCATCTGCGGTGAACGGGTATTGTGTGCCGCCATCCAACTGGTCATAGCTCGACTTGCCATCGAGGTGGACGTGAAAAAGATGGCGCTGATTGACGGCACAGGGTATCCACTGCGTGCGGCCCATGAGGCAGTTTCCTGCGCCATCGAGGTTCAAGGAGTATGTGGCCGATCCATCTGTGTTGGCGTTGAGCAACAGAATTGCCTGTGAGTTGAATCTGGAGGCGTCGTACGAGAACTCGACAGTGACATCTCCTTTCAGCGTTCCAGCGGTTGCGTATGGGATTGTTCCTATTGAGTACAGATAGAGCGGGTTTCTCGATGTGGCGGGGAGTTTGACGACCTTTGGGTGATTCCATCCTGAGCCGGGAGCAGTCACGAGAGTCTGGGTAGTGGGCGTGCCTGAGTAGTTGCCCCAGGTCTGCGTACAGGCTGCAGGGCCGCCAGCCCAGCACGAGACGCTGCCGGTGGAAAAGGTTTCGCTGAACGTGCCGGATGGCGATGTGGCGGGAAGGAGGAGGCCGTTCCATGATGAGAGTCTGCCTGCAGCGGTGCCTAGGGCAGATCCGTTCACGGACGTGACGGCGCCCGTCGAAGACCCCACTGGCTTGCCGTCCCATGTCGCCCAGTTCGGCGCGACCTGCATCGCAGCAAGACACTGAACCGGAACCAGAAGGGTAAAAGCCAAAACCAGGAGCAACGTCCTCATTGGATGCATCCGTAGTCCGGGGAAGGCGTAAGGATTAGAACTGTGGTGCCGAGAGCCTGGCCGAAGACCTGGATGCATGTGCCGGAGGTTGTCGGCTTGGCGGAGGTTAAAACACCCGCAGAGGTCGGCGAGACGTAATACACTGCGCCCGCGGTGAGGCCGCTGGTTGTGACATAGCCGTTCAGCTGACATTGCGTGGCCGAAGTAGCGAAGCATACTGCGGGATTTGTCGGTGGAGAATTCATCAGTGCTGGGACGAGTCCAGTGGAACTCGTTGTGTAGGCGCGGCCTGGCGTGAGTCCGCTGCTGACTATGACATTTGACGACGAGGTAGCGAGGGTGAGTGGCACTCCGGAGTCAGCCAACTGACCGCCCGCTCCGCTGAAGACAACAATGTTGTTGGTCGTGCCGACGGCAGGCCCAGTCGTGATTGCTGCTCCGGAACCAGTGATCCCTTTTCCCGCAACGAGTGACGCGTTGAGATTGGGGACCTGCGTTGAACTGTTGACGAGAAACGGAGGCGTGCCAGTCGCCGTGGTGCTGGCAAACGTAGCCGCGGCTACAGATCCGGCCACTTGCAGCGAACCGCCGAGCGTGCCCCCGCCGTTGATGTTGAAGCTGGCAAGTTGCTGAGAGCCTGTCTGGTTCTGAATGTAGGAGGTTGCAGGCTGGGGATATCTGAAGCCGAGAGTGTTGTCCCTGATGTCACGCGACCTTGCGCGTCTGTGCTCACTTTGGCATAGGTGCCAGGAGTACCAGTCGAGATGAGTGTTGGATTCGGATAGGTGCCGGTGAGGTCGCCGCCCGCTGTACCCCCGCCTGTTCCTCCACCGCCAGATCCACTGCTGGCGATCGTGAGGCCGTTGCTGGTTGGGGTGAGCGTGATGTTTGCGCCCGCGAGCAAGGCCGGGCTGGAGAAGTAGCCCGTCCCATCGGACCACACCTGAACCATCTGATAAGGCGCGAGGGAAATGCTGCCACTGGCGCCGCCATTGATCTGTGCAGCGCTCGAAATCGTAAGGTTGGAGGCGTTGAGGTTCTGAACCCCGATGTACCAGGGCGAGCTGAGAGCCGGTGAGGGGAGAGCGAGTGTGAGCGAACCACCGTTCATGGTGATCAGCTTCCCGTTGTCTCCAGTCGCCGCGGTGTAGTTTCCTGTCTGCGAATTCACGCCTGCCCCAAATGTGCCGCTGGCTCCAGCAGGACCTTGCGGGCCTTGCGGACCCTGCGGTCCCGTTGCCCCGATTGGTCCCGCTGGACCCGGAAGGCCGATAGGGCCTTGGGATCCCTGAGGGCCTTGTGCACCTGTGGCTCCGGTCGGACCTGCTGGCCCGGCGGGTCCGATAGAACCTGTCAGCCCCGTAGGTCCTTGAGGCCCTTGTGGGCCGATTGGACCGGTGATGGCGATTTCCAATTCGGGCTGGTGGCTCGTATTCGTGCTCTCTTTGCTATCAAACGCGAAGGATCCGTTGTTTCCTTGTAGAACCAGGGCGATTCCATTGTTAGGGAAAGCAGCGGGATTGGTGAACCAATCCTGGACGAGGGCCGTGATGTCGATCAGAACAAACTGATTCAGGCTTGATGAGGAGATCGAGATTGGGTGAAGCCCTGTTGCAGATGCTCCGAGGGGAGGCTGGTTCTTGTAGTTAATTCCTGATTCGCTCCAGGAAGCCTGAACTTGATCGACATCGAAACTACCACCGGTTGTCACCGCACCTACGTAAAGACGTAGGGTCGCTTTGCTGATCGAACTCCCGGCAGGAAGTGTGCCTAGATTGAATCGAAGATAACTCGTTGTGCTGGAATTCACGAGCAGGGAGGTTTGGGTCCCAAAATTAGTCGATGACTTCGAGCTTTGCGTATAGCTGTCGGCAGCGGGAGGCGCGGATTGGGCTTGAGCGAGGAGGGGAGAAACTGAGATCGCGAGCAACAAAAACAAATACTGCCTGAAAGAGATCTGACGTGGCACGATGCCCTCCCAATTTTTCCGATCCTGGATTCCACACCGCAGCACTCGGGCATTGTGAGAACGGACACATGCTCGTGTTTCTTGAGCTACAGGTCCTGACTCTGAGCGGAACAAGGGGAGGGGAAGTGCTCTTAGAGAGGCAGATTGATAGGACGGATCATAACATCAAAAGAAAACAGTTCGACACCAGTAATGAAAGAAGTTGCCAAGATTGATCAGCAGCAATCGTGCCGTATTGTCAGCTGACGTTACCTTCGACTTACGATGTGTCACGGCTTCTATTCCAAGGTAATCAAGTGGGCGCGAGAGCTTACTTACTGGTAACAAGCTTGAGCGCAATGGAGTCGAGTTTTCAGGTTGGAGCGATAAGTTGAGCGGGCTTCGGATTTTAGTCTGTAATTCGGTGATGAGCTGGCTTATCCGATTGGCTGATCGATCCCGGTCCCTCGAGGTGGGATCGGGATCGATCAAAGTCCCTAATTTGTGGCGCGGACGATCAGAGAATCCGGATGCGGGATTGCGTGCGGCGATCCGGGAGCCTGCGAAACGCCCGTCAAAGTAACGGTGAAGACGTAGAGCTTGCCGTTGCCAAGAGCATAAAGATGGTTGCTCTTGTCCCAATAGACAGACGAGATGGGCGTAGATGTGAGGAGCGCTTTTGCATACGTGATCGGGTTGGCGCCGTGATAGTGGAACACGTCGAGGCCGTTTGCGCCGCCGACCGCGAGGAGCTTGCCGGAAGGGTCCATGCGCATCACGTTTGCTCCAGTACGTGTGCGAGGCGAGTTGCTGTAGGTGCTGGTAGTGGTGAGATCGCCGGTCGAGGTAGCTGTGTACGTGGCAATGTTCGGCGGACCGACGTAGGTTCCGTCGCCCATTGTTGCCTGTTGAAGCACCGCCACGTGATTGGTGGGATCCGTCGCGATCGCGAGGGGGCAGTAGCTATCAGCGCCGCTCGGAGTGGAAACCGACCCGACATTCGCGGCGACTCTTTTCAGAGTGCCATCGGAGGCACGCTGATAAGCACCGATTCGGCCTATGGCTTCGCCGTCAAAAGCATTGCAGATGGGGGTGTAGGCGAAAAGGTTGTTACCAAGGAAGCTGAGCCCGCTGTAGCCGTAGCCGGCTTCGTCAGACGTATTCTTGTAAGTCAGCTTGCCACTGGTGCTGCTGATTGCGAAGTTCTGGAAGCTTATGCCCATGCAATCACCTTCCGTGATGGGGCCGTAGAGATTGTGACCTGAGTGATCGACCGCAAGAGCGCCTATACCGCCGCACGGATTTGTTGCATGAGAGACAGCGTCGACGGTACCCACAAGTTGCGGTGCGCCGGTAGAGGAGACCAGGTAGCTGTCGATCAGATTCCCACTCACCCCGAAGAGATAGTTGCCGTTTACCGACAGGGAGTGGATGTCGTAGTTGAACGGCGTGCCGGTAACCCTGTAGAGGCTGCCATCGGCTCGGGCACCGTATGCATAGAGGTCGTGCTTGTTGCTCGTGTTTGGGCTGACCAGGTCTGAAACGTAGACGTAGGCAACGTGAGTACTTTGCGCGATCGCGGGCGAAGAAGGGACTACAACGCCTGCCGCCAGCATGGTTGCGCAGGCAAGAAAGGTGGTACGCAGCATAGAGAGCTCCTTGAATATCTTTCCTTGGCAGTGAAGATGCGGAAGGGCATATTCGGGGTTTGCGCGGAGACGCGCTTGGTCCTGGCAAATGTTGCAGACCGGGTTCATAAGGGGTCGAATGCCCCGCGTCGATCGACAAGAAACCCAGGGCTTGCGCCCTGGGTTGGATGGGGGTTCACGTCTGAGGAGTTTGGCTGGATCGAGTTATTGGCCGACGTCGGGAACTTTGTAGGGTTTGGAAAGCCACTGGCGGGCCTCGTTCACCGCGCCTTGCGTGTTGTCGTTCGTCTGCACTGCGAGACGATATTCCTGAACGGCGCGGTCGCGCTGGCCTGTGAGGTCGAAGATTTTGCCGATCGCAATATGGCTCCAGACTTCAGTCCAGCGAGGCTCGCCATCGCCCCGAAGGGCGTCACGGTAGGAGTTGACCGCCGCCTGATAGTTGCGCTGGGTGAAGAGCACTTCACCGATGCGATAGCTCGCGAGCGAGCTTTGCGAGTTGGCCTGCAAAGCTTTCTGATACTCGGCGAGCGCACCGACGAGATCGTTCTGGGCGACCAGTTGCTGGCCCTTGAGAATCGCGATGCGAACCTGGAGATCGGGTGAGGATTTGAGAACCCAGTCGCCGGGATCGATGGCGATGCGGCGAGGACGACCAAATGTGTCGACGGTGTACTGCGAATCTGTGCCGACGACGTCGACTTTCTGGTCTACGGTTTTGCCATCGGTCTCGACTCGGAGGTTGACCGGCATGTTGAAGAGGTCGAGATCCTGATTGATCTGGCCGATCGTACGGAATCCCTTGTTATTTCCGAGACGGTAGACGGAGTACTTGTTCGTGAAGGTCGGCGCGCCGGTTCCGTCGATCCACTGAGAGAAGAATGGAGTGAGCTGCTGCTGGCTCTGTGCCTCGGCGACCTTGTAGAGGTCGGCGGCGCGGATGCCTTTGTCGGTGTACTGGCTGAGAGCGCCTTTCAGAACGGACTGGAAGGCGTTGTCGCCGATGATGCCGCGGAGCATGTGAAAGATCTCGGCGCCCTTCTCGAGGGTCATGGACTGGAATTCAGGCGAAAACGGGTTGAGCCGAGAGACGCTGGAGAGCGGGATGGTGTCGTATGCTAGTGCACCGGCCGAGACGTCCTGCAGGGCCGTCTTGAGGGCTGCCTTGCCATTCTCGTCCTCGACGTACATGAGCTCGCCGTAACGGGACATGCCGTTGGTGATCCAGGCGTCGTTCAGAGTGCGGGGGCTTACTTCCGATCCCCACCAGAGATGGGCGATGGTGTTGGCGAGAAGGCGGATGCCGGATTTGTCGCCCGTACGGGAGCCCATGATCGCTACGAGTTCCGGTGCGTAAGCGGCGGGGAGGGTGTCGTCAGGGAGTTCAACGACATTGATGTGGCCGCTTTCGAGAGCGCCGAATTTATCAGTAAAGAAGGCGAACTGGCGGCTGGCGGTCTGGGAGAGCTGGCCGCCCGCGGCTTGATGAGTGACCGTGAGATAGACATTGGGACTGCCCATTCCGGCGGAAACGGGCCCGACAAAGCGGCCAGCGATGATGGTTCCGGGGAAGCCGGGTTTGGTCCAGTTGAAGTCGAACTGGTCGCCGGGTTTTAGGTCGGCAAGTTTAACGGGGTGCGGCTGGCCCTGAGCTCCGCTGCCGAAGACCTTCATGCCTTGCGGGACCTTGATGTGGATCTCCGCCGTGAAGCGATCGGTCATGTAGCCGGTGGTTGGGAACCAACGGGCGGGGTAAAGGAGATACGTGATTGGTTCCTGAATGGCTGCGAGCTTAAGGCCTTCGACGGGGCCGTCCTCACTGCCGGTGATGACCCCTTCATAGTCGAAGGTCCAGTGCATGGGCTGTTCGGCGACGGGCGGAGTTGCGGGTGTGACGCGAATGGTGCCGTCGGCAGAACGTTCACCGGTAAGGACCTTGCCCTTGTCATCGGTGATTTTGTTGACTTTGAGCGCGGGGTGAAATCCGAAGCTGACCATCTCGGCGTTTTCGGGCGCGGTGAGGGTCAGGGTGGCTTTGGCGGCGAGTCGGTGCGTGGCCGTATCGATCTCGGCGTCAATGACGTACCCGGTGATTCGGAGGCTGGGACGTTCGGGTCGCGGAGTGGTCTGCGCGGCTAAAGAGACCGCAGCAAAAACGGGCAGGACGGCGAAAAGGCCGATCAACCTGCGGGAGTAGGTCTTGCGATTCGTCATTGTATTCATTGGACGCATGTTTATTCCGGTTGCGATATAGCGTTAGATGGCGTTTTCAGCTTCATGATGATTCCACATTTGCCGGCACAGAGGCGCTGAGGTATCTGAGGGTGATTTCAGCCACTCGGCTGATGGCAGTTTCCGTTTCATCTCCAAAGTCGGTTGGGGCGATGGTGAGCATGGCGCGGATGCGGGCCAACTCCCTCTTCATGGACTCGCGAACCGAGCCTTCTGGTAGCAGGGGCTCGATGTGGCGCACGATGTTGCCTGCCGTAAAGGCGTTTTGAATCAGCTCGGGAACCACCATCTTGCCGGCGATGAGGTTGGGCATGGCAACAAAGGGAACTTTGACGACGCGGCGGGCAATTTCATAAGTGAGCTTGGAAACGCGGTAGACGACAACGAAAGGATTGCCGAGGAGTGCAGCTTCGACCGTGGCGGTTCCGCTGGCGACGACCGAGGCGCGGGAATGATAGAGGGCGGCTCGGGCGTCGTCGACGAGATGGACGGGCAGGCCTTCTCCGTGGTGTCTGACTAGGCCGGCGAGCATCTTTCGCTGGGATGCATTGAGAGTCGGCGCAAGAGGGATGATGAATTCGAATTCCTTGCGGGAGCCGGCGGCGCGGGGTCCGCGAAGGGAGAGGATGCGGGCCGCAGCGAGCATCTGCGGGAGGTTGTCGCCAATCTCCTTTGGGCGGCTGCCGGGGAGCAGGGCAATCCAGGAGCGAGAAGTATTCAGCCCAGCCTCGCGGGCGAAGTGCTCGCGGGAAGCTTCAGGAACGGAGAGATCGGCGAGGGGATGCCCTACGAAGGTGACCTGAACGCCATGTTCGCGGTAGAACGGTTCTTCGAATGGGAAGATGACGACCATCTTCGATACGTATTTCTGAACGAGCTTGATGCGGTGTTTCTTCCAGGCCCAGAGCTGGGGGCTCACGAAAAAGATGACCGGGATACCAAGACGATGGAACTCCTCGGCCAGTTTGAAGTGGATGTCAGGGAAATCGATCAGGATTGCAACATCAGGGCGGTGACGGCGGATGGCGGCCTTCAGGCGGCGAAATTCCCGGTAGATGCGCGGAAGGTGGCGGACGACTTCGGTGATTCCCATGACAGCGACGTCTTCGGATCTGACAATTCGGGTGAGCCCAGCCTGGACCATGCGGGAACCTCCCATGCCGATGAAGGTGGCATCGCGGCCGGACGCTGTGAGCTGATTGCGCAACTCATCGATGAGAAGTGCGCCATAGTGCTCGCCGCTGGCTTCTCCGGCGGAGATGAAGATGGAGGGATCGGACATTCGTGCTTTAGCCTTGGTCCGCGCTCTTTGACTTCAATGATATAGGGCAGGGGAGGAGGAGCAGGGAATAAGCGAATGAGGGGACACGGTGACGATGGGACACGGGCTGGTGGCGGATTCACAGGGAACCGCCTGAGGTAGTGACGGCTCAGATTTCAGGCGGCAGTTGGGGCGGGTTCTGCACTTGTGGCGATGGTCTTCAAGTGGTGAACCAGACCTTCCAGTTCCATGTAGTTCCGGCCATCCTGAATATGCCCATTGCGAACGCTCAGGACGGAGCAACCGTCGAGCGAGACCTTCTGGAGAGTGGGTGTGAACCCGAGAGAGTCGCCGAGGTGCGTCATAGTGGCCACCCAGGTGACCGCGACACGATCGTTCTCGCAGATAGTCTCATGAACGGTGACATGGACGTCAGGGAAAGCGCTAAGGAAAGAGCGGTGGACTTCCCTGAATTTGTCGGGGCCTATGAGGACGGAATTTCGCTCGGGAAATCCGTAGGATTTGCCGTCGGCAGCGAACATTTCGTCAATGGCATCTTCTCTCTGTTTGTTCCAAACCTCTTCGAACCAGCGGTGTACGAGTTCACGATTGGCTGTGGACATGTTGACCCCCGTGCGCGGAAGCATAGCAAAGAACATCGGCGGAGGACAGAGGAATATTGGAGCTGTTGACAGATAGAGTCGCTCACATCAGTGATTCTGCCTGCGTGTCGATGGCGAAGCTCCTGGCATGTGCGGAAAGGCGTTTCACCGGGGCCGCGATCGAGACTTTTTGACGACCTGGTGTGGCCGCCTGGAGCGCTTGCCAGGAGGTATGAACTTGCTCCCGGTCCGATGGCGTATAGCCGACCATGGCGCTTAGCCCGCGAACCACATCCATCAGGGTCGAAGCCTGGGCGGTGAGTTCTTCGGCGGCGGCCGCGCTCTCTTCGGCGTTTGCGGCCGATTGTTGCGTCACCTGCTCCATCTCTGTGAGAGCCTTTGCGATCTGCTCGATTCCACGGGTCTGTTCAATGCTGCCGAGACTGACCTCATCGACCAGCGTCTTAATCCTGGATGCCTCATCTGTAGACGTTCGAATGGCCGCGGCAACCTGGTCTACGCGAAGTTTTCCATCGCTGGATTTTGCAATGGAAGCCTCGATCAGGCTGGTGGTGTCGCGGGCAGCTTGCGCGCAACGTTGAGCGAGGTTTCGGACTTCGTCCGCGACAACCGCGAAGCCCATTCCGGCTTCTCCCGCGCGCGCAGCCTCGACCGCGGCATTCAGGGCGAGAATGTTGGTCTGGAATGCGATCTCATCGATGACCTTGATGATCTTGGCGACCTTATCGCTTGAAGATTTGATGTCATCCATTGCTACGACCATCGCTGCCAGGGAATTGCTGGTCTCGGCAAATTGTTCCTGGGATTGCGCGACCAGCATGTCAGCTGCCTGAGAATGCTCGGCATTTTTGAGAGCCATTGAATTAATCTCTTCGCTGGATGCCGAGGTCTCTTCAAGAGACGCGGCCTGCTCGGATGATCCCTGGGCCAGGGTCTGGCTCGATTCCGATATCTGTCTTGCAGCACTTGCGAGCTGGCCAGCACCTTCGCTCAGCTCGCCGATAACTCTGCGCAGACTCGTATTGACCATTCGCAGGACTATCAGCACCAGTGCGCAGGTCGTCCCGCCGAGAAGCATTACCAGCACGATGGTCCACCTGGTTCGCGAAGAGAGGGAGTCGGCTCCGACCTGCGAAGCGGCGAGAATGTCGCGGTTCAGCTTCAGGAGGGCAGCACATTCCTCCTCGATTTTTGTGATCATTGGCAGGATGCTGGCGTTTGCCAACGCCTGAGCGTCCAAGAAACGCCCATCCCTGCCTAAATTGAGATATTGCTGATCCAGCGTATCGAGCGTGGTGATGTTCTGTTCGAGGCTGTCGAGAGACGCCCTTCCTTCGGCGGTCACCAACAGAGGACGCATCTGGCCGATCTGTTCCTTGATGCGATTTCGCGCGGCCTTTCGCTTGTCGACGTTACGCCGTATCGCATCTTCATCTTTGTTCGTGTAGCCGAGCATAATGCCGCGATCGGCGGCAGAGATTTCATTAACGCGCTTGCCAATGTTGGAGGTCAGGTCGATCTTGACGGCGGTTTTCTTGACCGCCGTGTCCAGTTCGGCGCTGAGACTGGCTACCGAATACCAGGAGATAACTCCCAGAACGGTGGAGAGCAATGCCATTGTTCCGACGCTCAACCCCAACTTCATGCCAACGGTCATCCTTACGAACATTGCCAAACTCCTGGTTATCGCGCGTCAATCAACGCCACGAGGTTGTGTCTGATTTGTCTAAAATCCCTGCGTCACACTCATTACGACGCTGTTGAAGCCGGTGTGATTGGCGGCATGCAGGAAGCGTCCGGCAAAAACGTGTCCGGCTGAAAAATCGATCTGGGTACGCTGGCGCATTTTCCACTTTGCTTGAAGATCGGGTTCGTGGCCAATGAAAGCTCCATTCAATCCGTTTGAGATTATGGCGACCTTGCCGCTCGAGTAGATGCCGTCGTGGCTGTCTGTGAGCCAGAGCCAGTTTTCCGCTGTACTGATGGCGAGTTTGTTGGAGGCGCGAAACTGTAGTCCCACGCGGGAATGCGTGAGGTTCGTCCAGCAGAATTGATCGGCAACGCCGAACTTATCGTGGCTGCTGCCGAAGAGGGTGTCGAAGGCTCCGTGACGGCCGTCCTTTGAATCAAGGTCGCCGCTACCGCGATTCACCTCGGCCCAGATTTTAGGCATGTGCCTGGGATCGCGAAAGGAGTAACGCACGATCAGGTGCGTGGCCCAGGCGGAGACTGGTTCAGATGCAAACGTGCCGCGCTGAACGGCTGATTCCATTCCGTAGTCGATTCCATGCGGGACGTCTCCTACCCAGCGGAGGCCGACGGTCCTCTCATCGAGATTGCCGAGCTTGCCCATCTCGCCTTTGACTTTGTGCTCCAGCTTCCAGAACAGGTAAGGCTCGAGGGCTGCTTTTGGGATGATCTTGCTTAAAGACGCATACATGCCATGGAAATGTTCGCCGGGAGTGGGAGCTGCGAGGCTGTCGATGGAGATTTTGTCGGAGACGCCGGAGAAGGCATCGAGGCGCAATCGGCTGTAGCGGAAGGTAAGGCGCATAGCTTCAAAGGAGCGCCCGACATTTGACCAGTCGCCATCGGACAGGAGCCTTCCCTCGCCGAAGTCGAGACCCTGGCGGCCGGCACGGAGCGTTAGCGCCCTCGTCTCGTAGTTGCCGATCTCTGCATAGCCGATACGAAGATCGATCGCATCTTTCTGCGAAGCCGGAATGGGAGAGGCGTTGGTGAAGAAGACACGCGCGTCCTGTGCCTGCAGGACGAGGCGCAGCGAGGAAGAGGGTGTGGCGGTGAGATTCAGGCGCAAGCGCTGGAGCAGATAGGTGTTGTCTTTGGGATTGAACTGGACACCATGCAGGGTTTCGAAGCGAACGCGGCCTTCAGCGCTGAATTTTACCCAGGAAGGCAATTCGGAATTCAGGTAACTTGCTGGAGACTGATCCGTTTTGCCTCGAATATCGGCGGACCAAATTTGTAGTGTTGATCCAAGGCCAACGATAAGGTACCCGCAGCACAGCAAAGACTTCTTCATGGCTGACGACTTTCGTGCAGTCCTGAGATAGAGGACCGACGTAGAGTTCATCGGCGGACTTAGCAGCAAAATTAGTGGGCGTATTCGTACCAGGCTGTGGCTGGGTTCTGTGAGGTGCGCGGAGATGCGAGCGGAAAAGGGCTGCAAGCTCGCGAATAGCTATGATCCGGGAATTTTCGGGCGATGGCGGTGATTTGGTAGACTCGGCTGGCTCAGCAAGGAGACGATTTGTTTTCGAGTTTCTGTCTTTGCGCGTGAGTACAGATGGAGGTCGGACGATGGCAGAAGGTCAGGCGGTTGCAGCGGAAGCAGGTTCGGCGAAGGGTGCTGAGGCTCCGCTGAATCCTGGGATTGTGTTTGAGATGATGCAGGCGGTGCAGAAGACGGCGGCGCTGAAGGCGGCTATCGATCTGGATATCTTTCGCGCGGTGGGGCAGGGGCCGGGCGATGTGACTTCCATTGCCAAACATGCAAATGCGTCGGAGCGCGGCATCCGGATCCTTTGCGACTTCATGGTGATCAATGGAGTGCTGGCGAAGGAAGGCAATGTGTATAAGCACACGCCCAGCAGCGCGGCATTTCTCGATCCAGCATCCCCGGCTTGTCTGGCGTCAGTAGCACAGTTTTTAGGCAACGATGCGATGAAGGAGCCGCTAAAGAATCTGGCGCAGGTTGTGCGCGATGGGAGAACTTCGCTGGAAGGCGAGGGCAGCGTAGAGCCGGAGAATCCGATCTGGGTGCAGTTCGCGGAGACGATGGCTCCGATGATGGCTCCGATGGCGGGCCCGCTGGGCGCGGTGGTTTTGGATGGGCACGAAGGACCGATGAAGGTGCTGGATATCGCGGCGGGGCATGGGCTGTTTGGGATCGAGGTAGCGAAGCAGAATAAACAAGCGCACGTGACGGGGTTGGATTGGGCTCCTGTGCTGCGAGTGGCGCTGAAGAATGCGGAGAAGGCAGGCGTGCAGGATCGCTACAACATGCTGCCGGGCAGCGCGTTTGAAGTCGACTTTGGCGGTCCTTATGATGCGGTGCTGCTGACGAATTTTCTGCACCACTTCGACAAGGCAACGTGCACGGGATTGTTGAAGAAGGTGAAAGCGGCGCTGAAGCCAAGAGGACGCGCAGCGACGCTGGAGTTCGTGCCGAATGAGGACCGGGTCTCGCCGCCAATGGCAGCAGGTTTCGCGATGACGATGCTGACGTCAACTGTGGCGGGCGATGCGTACACGTTCAACGAACTGAAGGCGATGTATGAGGAGGCCGGATTCAAGGACGTGAAGGCACGGCCGATTCCGATGAGCCCGCATACGATTGTGCTTGGCTGCGCTTAGAGCGCAGAAAGGGATTAGGGATTAGGGAATAACAGACGCGCAGGTTGGACCGGCTCGCGTTAGTGTAGGATGCGAAGCAGTATCAGGCCATTTGGCGATCGCGGATTCCTTGTCTCTTCTGGCGGTCGTTTCCTTTTCTTTGGAGGCTTCACTATGGGAAGTTGCAAACTTCCATCTCACTCCTTTGTTCGCTTGTTCGCGGTTGCATTGCTTCCGCTGGCTCCTTGTGCCATGACTGCATCCGGCCAGCAGGGCGCTTCTGAAGACATCGTGTTCAAAGGCGCGACCGTGATGACGGTAAGCCATGGCACGATCGAGCACGGAGCAGTGTGGATCCATGCCGGAAAGATTGCCGGGGTAGGGGAAACGGTGCCGGCGCCGCAAGGCGCAACAGTTGTGGAAGCAACCGGGATGTGGCTGACGCCGGGCATCATCGATCCGCATTCGCACTCGGCTTTGGATGGCGATGTGAACGAGGCGACCAGCCCCGTTACACCGTCGATGCACATGATCGATGCGTTCGATAACCGGAGCGCCGATTTATATCGTGCGCTTGCTGGGGGTGTGACGACGGAATTGCTGTTGCATGGGTCCGCGAACATGATTGGCGGACAGGCGGTGGTGATCAAGAACAAGTTCGGGCTGGATCGTGATGCGATGTTGTTCAAAGGCGCGCCAGGTTCGATCAAGTTTGCGTCGGGCGAGAATCCCAAACGCGTGTATGGAAGCCGCGACCAGCTTCCTTCGACCCGTATGGGAAATTTCGAAGTAATGCGCATGGCGTTTGAAGATGCGCGTCACTACATGGCCGAGTGGGACGCTTATGACGCGAAGATAAAGAAGGGCGAAAAGGATGTCGTTGCGCCGAAGCGGGACCTGAAGCTGGAGGCTCTCGCCGATGTGCTGCGCGGAAAACTCTATGTGCAGATCCATTGCTATCGCGCGGATGAATTTCTGACGGAAGAGGCGATCGCGAAGGAGTACGGCTACAAGATAAGGGCGTTTCATCACGCGCTGGAGATGTACAAGGTCGCGCCGGAGATTGCAGCTGACGGCACGGCGATTGCGACGTTCGCCGACTGGTGGGGATACAAGGACGAGGCGCGAGATGCCATTCCGTGGAATGCTGTGATGTCGATGCGGAAAGGCGTGCGGGTGGCGCTGAAGAGCGACTCCGACGATCACATTCGAAGGCTGAATTCGGAAGCGGGCAAAATGGTGCACTACGGCGGCGCGACGGAGGACGAGGCGATCAAGATGGTGACGCTGAATCCCGCGTGGATTATAGGAGTCGAGGATCGCGTAGGTTCGATTGATGTGGGAAAGGACGCGGATATCGTGCTGTGGAATCACGATCCGCTGTCGAACTATGCACGTGCTATGAAGGTGTACATCGATGGGGAGCTTTTCTTTGACGCGTCCACGACAGGATGGGGAACGACGCACTTTACCGGCGTGATGCACGATGGCGGGGACTTCGGATCGGAAGACCAGGAGGATGGACAGTGAAACTTCTGAAACTGGCCGTAACCGCTATCGCTTTTCTGGCGCCTTGGGTGGCGGCAACGCAGGACCGTCCGGCAGCATCGTCGCAGGCGATTGTGATCACGGGCGGGAAGCTGCTGACCGTGAGTCATGGAACGATTGAAAACGGCGTGCTGGTGATTGCGGACGGCAAGATCGCAGGCGTGGGTGCGGCGGGATCTGTGAAGGTGCCGAAAGGCGCACAGGTGATCGACGCGAAGGGAATGACGGTGTATCCGGGGCTGATCGACCCGGAGACGAATTTCGGTCTTACCGAGATCAGCGCGGACGACGAGACGAATGATCTGGAGGAACGTTCGGACGAGATCATGCCGCACATGCATGTTGCGGATGCATTCCATGCGGAGACGGACCTCATTCCTGTGGCGCGGCTGAATGGGATCACAAATGCGGTGGTGGCGCCGGCGAGTGGAGACACGATTGCGGGGCAGGACCTCTTTATTCAGCTCTACGGAAATCGCCAGCAGATGATGCTGGGGAACGACGTGGCGCTGGCGATGAACTATGGCGCGGAACAGCGGCGACGTGGAGGGCGAGGAGAGGGCGGGAAATCCAAGTATCCTTCGACGCGTATGGGGCTGATCACGGAGCTTCGCCAGACGATTCTCGACACGCAGGCCTATGTGGCGAAGAGAGACGCCGCGGCGAAGAAGCCCGATGCTGAATTCAAGCGTGATTTGAAGTATGAAGCGCTGATTCCTTATCTCAAGGGCGAACGGCCGGTGGTGATCGGAGTCTATGAGTCGTACGACGTCGAGACGATCATGAAGCTGGCAGACGAATTTCACTTGAAGGTGATTTTGAATCACGTGACGCACAGCCAGGAGGTTCTGGACGAGATTGCGAAGTATAAGGTTCCGGTGATTATCGGGTCGATCTACGATGCGCCACGGGCGAATGAGCGCTACGATGCTGTGTTTTCGCTTCCGGCGGAATTGGCGAAGCGCGGAGTGAAGATCGCGATATCGTCGGCGGACGCGGGAGGGCCGGTGAGCAGCCACTCGTCGCGCAACCTTCCCTATGCGGCCGGAATGGCGGCGGCATACGGGCTTCCTTACGATGACGCGCTGAAGGCGATCACGCTGAACGTTGCCGAGATGTTTGGATTTGGCGACAAGCTGGGCTCGCTGGATGCGGGGAAGATGGCAAATGTGGTGATCGCGAATGGGGATCCGCTGGATGTAAGAACAGATGTGAAGCGGGTGTTCATTCAGGGCGTGGATGTGCCGCTGGTGACCAGGCAGACGAAGCTGAGGGATGAGTACAAGTAGCGCGGGGATACAAAGGGGAGTTGTTGCGCTTAGAGTCGCGCTCGAACCTTTGTTCTGAATGAACCGTCTACATCAGCAGAGAGCGGACAGCGGACCCGCGTCCGAGCTGCAGAATGATTGAAAAGAGATCAAAGGTGACGAAGCCGACCTGCAGGAGAGCCTGTTGCAGCGTGGCGTTGTTGTTCTCGTTCGCAAGCGGGTCGCGTGGGCAGAACGGTCCATCTTCTCTGGTGCCTGATGCTGCATACGGGTTCCCGACCGCGATTGTGCGCGACAGCAGAATGCCTGACCCGAACGTGGGGCTCATTCGGCTGGATGTGACGCTAACCGACAAGAACGGCAACTCGGTCGTGGGACTATCCGAGAAAGACTTTACTCTTCTGGACAACAACGAACGGCAGAAGATCGTCACCTTCCAGGCCTTCAATGGAGGCATACAACCAGCAAGCGCGCTTGAGGTTGTGCTGGTAGTCGATGAACTCAACATGCTGGTCAACGACCAAAGCGGGAAGCAGGTGGTTTCCGCAGCGAATCGCGAGGTCGAGAATTTTCTTCGGGCCTCCGGAGGAGTTCTTCCGCATCCGGTGACTGTTTTCAGGCTCACAAAGGAAGGCCTGTTTGTGACGCATCAAGCTTCGACGGACGGCAATGAACTTGCCGATGAGGTTGAAGATTCGGAGCGGTTACGGCGGGTGTGGTCGTTGGGGCAGGTTACGGATGATATCGGCAAGACAAGCACTCCAGACGTGGTCCTATCCAGAATCACGCATTCAGTCGTCGCTTTGGGATCGATCGCGATTGAGGAACGGCGGAGGCCTGGGCGGAAACTGGTGTTCTGGATTGGCAATGGATGGCGCATCGAGAGCCGTAAGGCGGCAGCGATTGCCGATTTTTCGGTTGAGTTGCTCACGCGGATGCGCGAGGCACGGATCAGTCTCTGGAGTGCATCGGAGTGGTCTTTGTATGACAGAGACGGAGAGGCTTACAAAGCAGGCGGATATGATGAGGCGACCGGAGGCGCATCGCCCGTCAGCACCTTCGTCTATAAGAAGTACCTGAGCGGACCGAGGAGCGATTCTGCAGACCTCGAGTATCTCTCCCTGCCGGTACTCGCGAAACGCAGCGGTGGCGGAGAGTTGAATGCGCATACCAACCTCGCTGCAAAGATTCAGGAGCAGATCGATCGAAGCAGCCGGTATTATTCGATTACTTTCGATCCGCCCCCGACCAATGAGATCGACGAGTATCACCATCTGGTGGTGGAGGTCGGTAACAAAGAACTGACGCCACACATCCGAGCAGATTATTACGATGAGCCGGTCTTCTATGATCAGCCTCCCGTCCGGCAGCCCACTACGGTCAAAGAATTGGAGTCGCTCGTCAGCAACGCGCGACATCTTTCCGGTTCTGAGCTCGTTCGCCGGATTGAAGGCCTGCAACTGACAGAACGGCTGGACAGCGCGGAGCTGAGCAAGCTGCAGGGGAAGCTGCATTCGAGCGAGGCGCGGGAGGCGTTGGTAGTCGTTGCAAACGAGTCGGTGTTTCTTGAGCCGCCGGCAGAGCAGGTTCTCACGGACCAGCCGCCGGACAGGGCTGCGCAACGCCAGATCATCGCGAACGTCGTCTCGTACGTCAACACCACGGTCGCCAAACTGCCCGATGTCTCCGCGAACCGCACCACTACGCAGTTTCATCAGATGTCGCCTAAGCCCAATCAAACCTGGAAGACTGCATCGGGCAACGAGTCTCTGTACCAGGCAGAGACCATCGCAGCCCAAATCCGTTTCCATGGCGGCAGGGAACTGGTCAAGAACGAAGATGTCGTCAAATATGATTCGCTGTTCTCTTTCGGCTCTGGAAGGAACATCGAGCTGGATGAGCTAGAGAGGAGGCGGCATCGTAACTTTAACCGCGACCGGCTCCAGACAATCGGCGCTTTTGGGCCGATCCTGGTGACGGTGATGACGGGTGCCTCACTGCACGGCAGCACACTGGAGTGGGCGCGATGGGAAAAGGGCGACGATGGTCGACTCGCGGTGTTCCGGTATCGAGTGCCGGAGAGTACGTCATTGTTTATGGCAGAGTACTGCTGCCTGGCAATCGACTTCGAAGATGTCGCATTCCAGGAGCCGGCGCAGTTTCATGGGGAGATTGCGGTCAATCCGTCTACAGGCGCCATCATGCGGTTGACGACGCAGGCCGACCTTGGGTGGAGGCAACCACTCGACCGGTCAGATGTGATGGTTGAGTACAAATCAATTCAAAGAGATTCGAGAACCTTTGTCTGTCCCCTCAGAGGCGTCTCTGTTTCGCGGCAGAGGCGAACGATCAATCTTGAGAGATGGGGCGAGCACTACAAGGTGTATGGGCCCTACCAGACTCTTATGAGTGAAATGCGATTTGAAAAATACCGCATTTTTGGAAGCACGTACCGAATCCTGCCGGGATATACAGAACAGCCGTGATGCGAGCCATGGGCTGAGTTACCGCGCGGTTGTGACGGCGGTGCGGTCGAGGGATTCGCGTCTCGTGCGGGTGGCGGCGGCCAGTTCCTTGAGCAGCGGGTAGGTCTGATTCCAATCGATGCAGGCGTCGGTGATGCTCTGGCCGTAGGTGAGGGGCCGGCCGGGGACGAGCTTCTGCGCGCCGGCGACGAGATTGCTCTCCAGCATGACACCGATGATGTCGGAGTTGCCGGCGGCAACCTGCTCGGCGATGTCGCGGCAGACGAGGGGTTGGCGGTTGTGGTCCTTGCTGCTGTTGGCGTGACTGCAGTCAATCATGATGCGAGGCTGCAGGCCGGCCTTTTTCATGGCATCAGTGGTCTGGGCGACGGCTTCGGCGGTGTAGTTCACCATCTTGCGGCCGCCGCGAAGGATGATGTGCGTCTCGTTGTTGCCGCGCGTGACGAAGATGGCGGACTGGCCGTGTTTGGTGTGTCCGAGAAAAGTGTGCGAGTTGGCGGCGGAGAGGATGGCGTCGATGGCGACCTGGATGTCGCCGGACGTTCCGTTTTTGAAGCCGACAGGGCAGGAAACTCCAGAGACGAGCTGGCGGTGAACCTGACTCTCGGTGGTGCGAGCGCCGATGGCTCCCCATGAGACGAGACCAGCGATGTACTGCGGAGAGATCATGTCGAGGAATTCTGTGCCTGAGGGGACACCCATGTCGGCGAGGTCGAGGAGCAAGTTGCGCGCCAGGCGCAAGCCGTCGTTGATCTTGTAGGAGCCGTCGAGATGCGGGTCGTTAATGAGGCCCTTCCAGCCGACCGTGGTGCGCGGCTTCTCAAAGTAGACGCGCATGACGATTTCGAGGTCGGCGGAGAACTCCTTGAGGGCTTCCTTCAGGAGTCCGGCATATTCGACAGCGGCCTTGGTGTCGTGGATGGAGCAGGGGCCGACGAGGACGAGAAGGCGCGGATCGCGATGGGCAAGGATGCGCGAGATGGCGAGGCGGGCGTTGAAGATGGTCGCGATGGCGTTGTCGGAAACGGGGCGTTCTTCCTCCAGAAAAACAGGAGGGAGGACCACCTTTGTCCACTGGATCCGAATATCTTCAATGCCTGGGTTCATGGGAAGCTTTCCTCCAAGACTAACAGTTGAAGAGGCAGGGAACGAGGGGGACGAGGGGCAGGGGGCCGGGTAGAGTTCAAGTCAGCCTGACCCTCTTTTTGAGCCACACCCCGGGTTACGTTAAGAATTGTTAAGGGAGGCCAATCCAGGCAGACGGGTGTGCAAGACTTCATCGTCGAAGTTTTTGGGACGGAGAGGTACCCGGATTGGCCGTTGCGGTTGAGATGAAGCAGATGGAAGTCCTGGACCGGCAGAGGCAGCTCTCGTTGTTGCTCGTGGACGACGATGTGGAGTTGTGCGGCATGATGTCGGAATTCTTCGCCCAGGAAGGCCATCGGCTGGAATGCATCTACAACGGACGCGAAGGGCTTAGCGCGGCTCTGAACGGAAGCTACGATCTGGTGATTCTCGACGTAATGCTCCCGATTGTGGATGGGTTCGAGGTGCTGCAGCGGCTGCGGCGGCGGAAGGATCTGCCGGTGATCATGCTGACGGCGCGGGTCCAGCAGCAGGATCGGATTCGCGGGCTGGATGCGGGAGCGGACGACTATCTGCCGAAACCATTCGATCCGGATGAACTGCTGGCGCGGATTCGGGCGGTGTTACGCCGCTCGGAATCGATGGCGCGGGCTGAGGCGGAAGAGATCGTAATTGGGAATATCCGGGTGCGGCCGACGACGCGCGAGGCGTGGCTGAACGATCAGCTGGTGGATCTGACTGCGGCGGAGTTCGATTTGCTGGAGATGCTGATGAGGGCGGCAGGGCGCGTGGTGTCGCGGGACGAGATTACGGCGGCGCTGTTCGAGCGCGAGGCTACGCCGTACGATCGTTTTCTGGATGTGCACATCAGCCATTTGCGCAAGAAGCTCGAGGGTGGGCGCGGCTTGATCAGAACTGTTCGCGGGGTGGGATATGTCTTCACCGGCGCAGCCTAGGGTTCTGCTGCGGCACTCGCTTTATGTGTGGGTGCTGCTGGCGATGGTGAGCATCCTTTCGATGTCGTTCGTTGTGTTCCGGGCGATCTCGCAGAAGATGCAGGCGGAGAGAATCGATCCCGTCTACGACCAGTTCGATGAACTGCAACTGGAGAGCGCGAGGGCGATCCTGCAGCGGTGGGGTCAGGAGTCGGTAGCGCAGTACATGCACAGGCTCGATGGGCTGTTTGGCGGATCGCACTACCTGCTGGATGGGAGCGGTGAGGATCTTGTCTCCGGGACGGATCGTTCGGAGATGCTTCCCAAGCCGCCGGCAGTGAAGTCGCGAGGCGCGTGGCATGGACATTGGGAGATCACGCACCGGTCAGCGGATGGGAAATTCTGGTTCGCGGCGGAAGGCGCGCAACCGCGATGGAACATCTGGGCGTTTCTTCCTTACTACTTCCTGGTGCTGGGTGCGACGGGAATTCTGTGCTGGATCGCAGCGGCAGGGGTTATCTCTCCGATCCGGCGGATCGCGAACAGCATTGCGCAGTTCGGGCAAGGCGACCTGAGTGTACGTGTGGAGACCGACCGGCCGGACGAGATCGGACAGCTCGGGCGATCGTTCAACGACATGGCGGAGCGAATGGAGCGGCTGATCACCAGCGAACGCCGGCTGCTTAGCGACATCTCGCATGAGCTGCGATCGCCGCTGGCGCGCCTGAAGTTTGCCATGAAGCTGGCGCGCACGAGCAATGATCCGGCGGCTGCTCTCGAAAGGATCGAGCGCGATGTCAACCGGATCGCGTCGCTGGTGTCGGACATCGTGGCTATCAATGTTGTGGAGGACGATCCGGCGCTGGAGGAGAAAAAGGATATCTGTGTCCGCGACATCATCGATGAGGTAACGCACGATTGCCAGGTGGAAGCGCAGGCACGCGGATGCACGATCGAAGTGGGCGGGCAGGTGTGCGGAGAGGTTCTTGGAAATCCGGAGCTGTTGAGGCGCGCTGTCGAGAATGTGGTGCGCAATGCGATTCGGTACTCGCCGGAGAGGACGGCTGTTGAAGTTGCGCTCGGCGAAGATGAGAGAGATGCGCGCATCACGGTTCGTGACTACGGGCCGGGTGTTCCGGAGCAGGCGATGGAGCGGATTTTCGATCCATTCTTTCGCGTGGAAGAAGCGCGGAATACAAACGGCGGCGGCTCAGGGCTTGGGCTGTCGATTGCGAAGCGGGCGGTGTGCGTGCACCGTGGGAAGATCGTTGCGGAAAATGCAACTCCCGGGTTGCGGGTCACGATCTCGATCCCGCTGGCGCGAGCGCTCGCAGTAGTGAGCTAGATCACGTCGAACTCGCTTAAGGTTTCTTAAGCTGCGACTTGCCAATCGTGTTGTTCACTATTCACAGTGCCTCACCTTTTCTTCCTGTCTTAAATTCATCGAGGCATCTGAGGAGAACATCATGAAGCGTTTGTTCGGATACGCCCTTATGCTCACACTCGCGATCGCCCCGGCGATGGCGGCCAAGAATTCGCAGACGATCAGCCTGGGGCAGAACGTCAAGGTTGGGACGACGGATATCCCGGCCGGCAACGTGAAGGTCAGTTGGACCGGGACTGGAGATGCAGTGCAGGTGACTCTGTTGGCAAGCGGCAAGTCAGTAACGGTTCCCGCCAAGCTGGTTTCCGAAAAGAACGGCCACAAGGGTTACGTGGTGAACAGCAAGGGTGGCGTCGACGAGTTGGAGACGATCCAGCTGAACGACGTGAGCCTGCAGCTGCAGGGCGGAACTGCTTCAGGCCAATAAGGCAAGACTGGCGGCGGATGGCCGCACTGAATATCTCAGTTGGTTTGGGTCTCATGTGACTGCATTTCTTTTGTCCCCTTTCGGATTGGTCCGGAAGGGGATTCTTGTTAAGGCAGGGAGGAAGGTCCAGGTGTCCAGGGAACAAGAGAACGGGCGGAATAGTGAATAGTGAGTAGTAAGTAGTGAGTAGGGGACTTACTAGGGGGCTATGGGACCAGGGATTAGGGAATAGAGGGAATCGGGTGGGCAGGGCTGAAACTTGGCCGGGGGCGGGGTTCAGGGTATACTAAGGGTTCGGCAAGCTGCAGGGTGGGTGTGCCTTCATTTGCCCATCGCCCGTCTGTGTTGTTTAGGAACGCCGGACGGATGAGAGTTGCGGGAAGCGACTCGAGCTGGCGCGGAAATCTGAGACAAGTTTGGAGCTATCGAGATGGCACAGGTATGTGATGTTTGCGGCAAGGGACCGCAGTTCGGGAACAACATTTCGCACGCGCACAACGTAACCAAGCGTCGCTGGAATGTAAATCTGCAGGCCGTGAAGGCGCTGGTCAATGGCGCTCCGAAGCGGATTCGCGTGTGCACCAGCTGCATCAAGGGCGGCAAGATCCAGAAGACCAGCTAATGCGACAGCGGGCTCGTGGCCGCTGAAAAATCAGGCACATAAGAAACCCCGTCCTATGAGACGGGGTTTTTTATGTGCGATCGGGACAATCTGCCGAGTCCAACTCAGTGTGGCTTGAAGGTCTTGCCGGTCTCAAGGAGCGTCTTCAGGCGTGAGAGGATTCGGGGCCATCCATCCGCATTCTGCGTGTAGGCCGGATCGTCGTCAATCCAGCGGTCGTTGGTCACTTTGACCTGAACGGCCTCCGACTCAGGCGTCAGTTCGACCAGAACATGGGACATTTTCTCGCCGGTTCCCATCCCAAACTCATATTCAAGGAGTTTCGGCTCATCGGCCCGGATCACCTTGCCTGTTACATAAGTGGTTGGTTTGCCATCTTTGCCGGGACCGGTCCAGGTCATGGAACCGCCGGGCTTCAGATCCACCGCGAAGTTGGCGCCCATGAATATCTGGGCGTTTGCCTCCTTCGAGACGAATCCGTCCCAGACTTTTTCAATGGGGGCAGCAATGTAGTACGTAAAGGTCAAAGGTGGCTTCATGGGCCCTCCGGAAAGCTATTGGCTGGAAGGTTCCCCAGCCTAGGTAGCTTGGATGCTCACAAAGTCACTTCTCCGCGTCTTTCTCGTGGGTAAAGGTCAGGGAAGCGGAGTTGATGCAGTAGCGGAGTCCGGTGGGGCGAGGGCCGTCAGGGAAGACGTGCCCCAGGTGGCCGCCACAGCGTGCGCAAGTGACCTCGACGCGGCGCATGCCAAATGTGTTGTCTTCATGCTCGTCGATAGCCCGGGAGTCGGCGGGAATAACAAAGCTGGGCCATCCGCAACCGGAGTCGAACTTGGCTCCGGACAGGAACAGGAGTGCTCCGCAGCCTGCGCAATGGTAGTTTCCAGTTTCGTGATTCTCCGTGAGCGCGCCGGTGAAGGGGCGCTCCGTGCCTTTCTCCCGGAGGACACGGTACTGCTCAGGCGACAGCTTCTCGCGCCACTCTGAATCGGTGTGGGTGATTTTGGCAGACGCGTCGGGCTGACTGGGTGTGTTGCTCATAGAACCTCCGGGGAAGAGAGATGCTTGATGCGAGGTGCGGGATTCAGCCGCCGATTTCAGCAATAAGCTCGATTTCGACGAGTGCGTCTTTGGGCAGGCGGGCAGCCTCGATGGTGGTGCGAGCGGGTGCGGTGACGCCCTGAGGGGCGAGGTACTCGGCGTAGACAGCGTTCATGGCGGCGAAATCATTCATGTCTTTCAGATAGACGTTGGCTTTGACTACGCGATCGAGGGTGGTGCCGGCGGCTTCAAGGACGGCCTTCAGATTTTCAAGGGTGCGCCGGGTCTGGTCTTCGATTCCGCCAGAGATGAGTTGCTGGGTGTTGGGGTCTAGGGCGGCCTGTCCAGCGGTGAAGACGAGGTTTCCGCAGCGAATGCCCTGCGAATAGGGTCCCACTGCCTTTGGAGCGGAGTTTGTGAAGACGGCGGTTTTGCTCATAGAGCAATTTTAGAGGGTATGGGCGGAGGTGCGCCTAGCGGGTTGCGTGCCAGGAGGCAAGGATTCCGCCGACGATGAGCAGGCCGACAAGCCAATAGCCACTGTTGATGGCGAAGAGCTTGAAGGGACGCTTCTCGTAAAGGCCCTGGGGCAGATTGGGCGCGGCGATGAAGCCAATCCACAGAAGAACGCCAAGCACCGCACCCCGCTGGAAGCCCGATATGTTCGCCCAGACGAGGATGTTGGCGATGATGAAGGACATGACCAGGTCGCCGAAGAAGGAGGCCGTCATGCCGAGGAGGAGTCCGTCGCGCTTGCCCGGTTCGCGCGTAACGCCGATCAGCTCCATCCACTTTTTTGCGAAGAGCGCGGGCGAATACCAAACAGCGCCGAGGATCCAGAGGAGGATAGCGCAGGAGAGAACGGCCAGGTAGTTGATTGCAGGGAAAGGAATCATGACGTATAGCCCCCCAGGTCGGCAGACACGCGACAGTCGTTCATTCAGAGCGAGGACAGATATCGGCTGATTGCGCCTTCACTGTCGCGCTCGTAGCTGCGGGTGTCAAGGAGAAAGGAAGATCGATGAGGGGTTGCGTTGGTTACTACTCTTGGTAGGTATCCCATGTCTCCAACATCGGGAGACATGGGGCACCCGAATGGGATTAGACCAGCTTCGCGTCGAGGGTGATCTCGGTGTTGTTGGCGAAGAGCTTGGAGATGGGGCAGCCTGCCTTGGCGTTACCAGCCGCCTTGTCGAAGGCTTCCTTGGAGGCGTTGGGCACGCTGGCAGTCGTGGTGAGCGCGATCTTGGTCACGGCAAAACCAGCATCGGTCTTGGCGAGGGTGACAGCCGCCTGGGTTTCGATCTTCGTGGGGGTGAGGCCGGCTTCGCCGAGCTGTGCGCCCAACGCCATGGAGAAGCAGCTCGCGTGGGCCGCAGCGATGAGCTCCTCGGGGGTGGTGCCGCTGGCAGCGCCTTCGAAGCGCGTGGCGAACGAGTAGTTTGCATCTTTCAGCACGCCGGTAGCGGTTGAGATGGTGCCTTTGCCTTCCTTCAGTGAGCCTGTCCAGACCGCACTTGCTTTGCTAGCCATAAATATTCTCCTTTGGGGATTTCGATCGATTGATCTTTGTTCTGGGGATGTGCCGTCTCAGGAAGATTCGACGACGGCAAATACGTTAGAAAACTGCCAGCGACCACGGCGTGGCGTGGCACAGCCGCTCCACTCCATGCTAAAGCATTAGGCCGGGATGGGCCGAACAGCGCCTGTTGAGGCGAAAGGACGCCTGACGCGCCTGAGCAGGAGGAATCTAGCTCGACATGGCGGGAGTGTGAAGAATGGGTTAATCTCTGACCCATGCTTCCTCAAAGACCGAGTGTTTTCGATGATGAGATTGCTGCGCGTTCGGCGCAGGATGCCGTGATTTGTTCGTCCGAGGTGGACGAGGCGCCGGTGGATCATCATTGCCAGATATGCCCTACGTGCTCCCATCGACTGACCGGCCATAAGTGCAAGCTGGTGTGCACGCATTGCGGCTACTACCTTAGCTGCGCCGACTACTACTGAGAAGCAGGGACCGAAAGGTGGCTAAGGCTTCTTAGTCCTTGGGACTGCAGCTTCCGGGACGAGCTATTCTCCGCTGACATCTTCGGCCTTGACCGCGGCATCTGAGATTCGGTGCGACGGGCATGTCGCGGAGGTGTTATGGCGGTGGTAGGGAGCAACAATCAATCAAATTTGACTCAGTCTGACGGCCGACAGCTTGCGGTTGTAACCGGGGCGTCGACGGGCATCGGGTTTTGTCTGGCCCAGGAATTTGCAACGCACGGATTCGACGTAGTAATGGCCGCTGACGAAGAGCGTGTGCGTGAATCTGCGCGAGACATTGAGAGTCTCGGAGCGAAGGTGTACCCGGTGCAAGTTGATCTGAGCCAGGAGGCTGAGGTTGAGAAGCTGTGGCGCGAGGTGGAAGCGACTGGACGTCCTGTGGATGCGATCGCGATCAACGCCGGAATAGGGACTGCGGGTGAATTTGCAGATGAGACCGATTTGCGAAGAGAACTGAAGATTATCGATCTAAATGTCCGGTCGACTGTTCACCTCGCGAAATTGGCTGCACGCCAGATGAAGGCGCGTGGGGCTGGACGGATCTTGATTACGGCTTCTATTGCAGGAACGATGCCGACGCCTCAGATGGCTGTTTACGGAGCGAGCAAAGCTTTCGATCTGGAGTTTGCGCAGAGTCTCCGCTACGAGCTGAAAGACTCTGGAGTGACCGTGACGGCGTTGAAGCCTGGTGCAACCGACACGGAGTTCTTCAAGCGAGCGGAAATGGAAGACACCAAGGTCGGCTCGAAAGGTAAAGAGTCGAACGACCCGGCGGAGGTGGCGAAGCAGGGATTTGAGGCGTTGATGGCGGGCGAGCAGGAGGTTTTCGCCGAGTCGGCGAGCATAAAGTTAACGGGCGTCCTGGGGCGGTTTATGCCTGACTCAGTGAAAGCTTCGCAGCACCAGAAGATGTCCAAGCATGGAACCAGCGAGTGAAGAGAAAAAGCAGAGAGCAAATCTCAGTGGCCCTGGGTTAGCTCCCAGGGCCTTTTTCCTGCGCTCTCGGTTTCTTGCTCGCGGCCGCGGAGGCGATCGTATTCATAGAGATCGCTGGTGGTGCCGAGGGACTGATTGTAGAGGCTGATGCCGCCGATGGCCTGGGTGAGCTCTTCCTGAAATTGATGGATAGCCTGCAGCTGGGCCGCAGTGGCTGGGAGTTCGAACTGCGCGGTTTTGATGAACTTCTGATAGCCGCGGTCAAGGAGGCGGGCGATTTCGCCGCGGACGAGCACTCCAGGACGCTCGAAGTAGCTGGCAGGACTGCCTTCGTTGCCAGAAGAGGGGAGCAGGACTGCTGCGGCTCCGTATTTTGCAGCGAGCATGCCTCCCGCGGAACCTTTGAAGGGGGAAACATCGAATCCGCGTTCGCGGAGAGTTCCCATGCACTGATCGAAGGTGGGACGGATTGGCTTCTTTGGCATCGCTGAATCTCTGATCACAAGGATATGCGACGACTCCGCTGCTCCTCAAGGGTGCGCCGGGCTTGCTCTGCGCCACGTGCGTTTGCCCGCGGCTTTGGGTGGGCTCGGGCGGAATGCGATTTGCCAGCATTTCCCGAGATCGCTATGCTCAGAATTCCGCAGTTAATCGCCCCAAATAAGCACGTCTCGGAGGTTCCATTGTGAAGATCTCTCTCGTTTTGAAATCCCTGAAGTGGATGTCCCCGGCAGTTCTTTCCGTTTTGCTCTGTGCCACTTCGCCAGCGCAGGAGCACGGCAATTCGAGCCGCGGCCAGTTTTCGACAGCAACGGTCTGCGGCGACTATGGGGCGATTGCGACTTACGGCGCGAATGTTGCCCGGGCGCTCGGTTATGAGGTGATGGACGGTCATGGGAGGATTCGCGGAGCGGCGACAGTCAATCAGCCGGGCCCGAGCAGTACAACGCGCAGCATCAGCGAAATCGGCATCTCCGGAACTTACACCGTAGACGAGAACGGCCGGGGCACCATGAACCTGGTGATTGCATTGCCGGGCGGCGGTTCGGGGAACGTCACCGAGGATTTTGTGATTACGAAGACGAAGCTGATCAACGGCGTGATGATTGCCACGGAGATCGAGGACATGCAGCAGGTGCCGAGCACGGTAATTGATGACTCGAGTCTTGTGATCCACACCTACACGCTTCGACGGGTCTTGAAGTCCTGTACTTCAGGGCATTGAAGACGCGTTTCACCGACCCAAACTGATTCTTTACAAGCACGGGGTGCGGGTCTATGCTTCCGGCACGTATCAGATCACCCGCGCTTCGTCCCAAGGGCCTCCCCCCGGGTCGCAAGTGATCTCCGCGAAAGTCCAGGAGGTTACGCATGAAGCTCAGACCAATCCTTTGTCTTTCCATATTGGCTGCTGGAGCCGGCATTGCTGTCGCGCAGGATTCCAGCGAAATGAAACCACCTGCCGTGATTCAGATCAATCGTGAATGGCTAAAGCCAGGTAAGAGCGGAGCCGTGCACGACAGGTCAGAAGCGGCCTTCGTCAGTCTGATGAATAAGGGCAAATTGAAGGGCCACTACCTCGCGCTGAATTCGATGTCGGGTAAGCCACGCTCTCTCTACATGACGCGATATCCGTCGTTTGAAGCCTGGGAGAATGACAACAAGATCTTCGAAAAGAACGCATCGCTTGGCGCGGAACTTGATCGCGACATCTCCGCGGACAGCGAACTGCTCGAGGGAATGGACTCGGCAGTGCTGGTCTATAACGAGGGCTTGAGCTTCCATCCTCGCCCGGACTTCAGCCACGCGCGGTACTACGAGCTGACAGCATTTAAGGTGCGGCTTGGTCACGAAAAGGAATGGCGTGAAGTGACCAAGATGTACAAAGAGGCCTGCGAAAAGGCTGGCGCGGGACTGCATTGGGGAGCGTATGCAGTTACATATGGAGGAGAATCGGGCACCTACATCATGCTGACTCATCGCGAGAGCCTAGCGGAGATCGACAAGGAGCAGGCCGACAGCAAGAAGATCATGGAGGCGATGGGCGGCGAAGAGGGCGCAGCAAAGGCGGACCAGATGTTTGCCGCAGCTGTCGAGAGCGTCCGGAGCGAGTTGTTCACGATCAACCCGAGGCAGAGCTACGTGGATGAGGCTACGATGAAGGCAGATGCCGACTTCTGGAAGCCGAAGGCCCCGAAGTCGGCTGTGGCAGCGTCCGCCAAGCCCGCTGCATCGGCGCAAACCAAGCCCGCATCTCGCTGAAACAAAAATGAATGAAGGGTGGCAACGGCTCCGGTGGCTCCCGGGGCCGTTCTGCTTTTTGTTAACCTAATGAGACGCGGCATATTCCGCATGGCCGCAACAGGCGAGCCGCTTTTCGGAATCGAAACAGCGCTCCCCATCCTCCAATGAATGAGACCGAATAACGAATGGCTACCGCTACCGACCCGATTCTCCTGCCTGAACTGACGACTGATGATCTTTCCCGCTATTCCCGCCACCTGATCCTGCCTGAGGTCGGCATGGAAGGCCAACGCAAGTTGAAGGCCGCAAAGGTGCTGTGTGTCGGAACAGGTGGGCTGGGTTCTCCCCTTGCGTTTTACCTGGCTGCGGCAGGAATCGGCACGCTGGGGCTGGTGGACTTCGATGTGGTGGATGCGAGCAATCTGCAACGGCAGATCATTCACTCGACCAAAGACATCGGGCGGAAGAAGCTCGACTCCGCTGCGGAGAAGCTGACGGCGCTGAATCCGGCGCTGAACGTGATCAAGCACGAGACGATGCTCTCGAGCGCCAACGCTCTCGACATCATCAAGGACTACGACATCGTCGCCGACGGAACGGATAATTTCCCGACGCGATATCTGGTGAACGACGCGAGCGTTCTGCTGAAGAAGCCGAATGCGTATGCATCGATTTTCCGGTTTGAGGGCCAGGCGAGCGTGTTCGGGATGGAAGAAGGTCCGTGCTACCGCTGCCTCTATCCCGAGCCGCCGCCGCCGGGCCTGGTGCCGAGCTGCGCAGAGGGCGGTGTACTGGGAATCCTGCCGGGATTGCTCGGAGTGATTCAGGCGACGGAAGTGATCAAGCTGATCCTGGGTGCGGGCAATCCGTTGATTGGCAGGTTGTTGCTTGTCGATGCGCTGGGAATGCGCTTCAGGGAATTGAAGCTCAGGAAGAATCCTGAGTGCCCGGTATGCGGTGAGAATCCCACGGTGAAAGAGCTGATTGACTATCAGCAGTTCTGCGGCATCATGCCGGAGTCGAAGGAAGAGAAGGCGGTCAAGAACGGTATTCCGCAGATCACGGTGAAGGAGCTGAAGAGACGGCGCGATGCTGGCGAGACGGTTTTCCTCCTCGATGTGCGCGAGCCGTACGAGTATCAGATCGCCCAGATCGGCGGCACGCTGATTCCGCAGAACGATGTGGCGGGGCGGCTGAATGAAATTCCGAAAGACCGCGAGATCATCGTGCAGTGCCGATCCGGTGCGCGCTCGCAGAAGATTGCGGAGTTTCTGAAGCAGTCGGGCTACTCGCAGGTGGTGAATCTGGCGGGCGGCATTCTGGCCTGGAGCGACGAGATCGATCCCAAGGTGCAGAAGTATTAGGTCAGTTGGTCGAGGACTCCCCGGTCCCCAAGTGCGAGGGACCGGGGGCACCCGAGCAGAAATCGATCTCATGGTTCAGAAATACTGAGCCGTTGAAGAGAGATGTCTCCCCTGTCTCCAAAGGATGGGGCACCCGTCACCCGAAACTTGGAGAGAGATCAGACGATGATTAAGGTAAGTGTGCTATATCCCAACGGAGCGGGGAAGCGGTTTGACGTCGACTACTACGTGGGCGTGCACATGCCGATGGCCAAGCGACTGCTTGGATCTGCGGTGAAGGCGATCTCGGTTGAGATTGGAATCGCCGGAGAGGAACCTGGCGCGCCGGCTCCTTATGCTGCGATTGTGGGCTTTACGTGCGAGACGGTCGAGGCGTTCACAGCAGCATTCACGCCGGTGATGGGCCAGCTTCAGGGGGACATCCCAAACTACACTGACATCGAGCCACAGATTCAGATCAGCGAGATTCGCGAGATCTAGTTTTTGCTTGAAATGAGAAACGCCGGCTCTGCACCGGCGTTTTGTTTTGCGCGAAATCTCTAGCGCGCCAACTCTACGGCACTGGGGGCCTTGATGGGCTCAGGTGTTGTGGTCTTTCCGTTCTCGTCCATCTTGCCGAAGATCATCTTGCCGCTGGCGGTTTGCAGAACGCTGGTGACGGAGATTTCGATGGCGCGGCCAATCATCTTGCGCGCGTGGTCGACGACGACCATGGTGCCGTCATCGAGATAGCCGACCCCCTGGTTGTATTCCTTACCTTCTTTCAGGATGAGCACGTGCATCTTCTCGCCGGGCAGTACCACCGGCTTGAGCGCGTTGGCAAGGTCGTTGATATTCAGTACCTCGACGCGGTGAAGATGGGCCACCTTGTTCAGGTTGAAGTCGTTGGTGACGACTTTTGCTTCCCATTTCTTGGCGAGTTCGAGGAGCTTGAGATCGACTTCGCGGATAGACGGGAAATCGTCGGGCACGATCTGAACCTGGATGTTGGAGCTCGATTGCATGCGCTGCAGCATGTCTAGTCCGCGACGGCCGCGCTGACGCTTAGACCCGTCTGTCGAGTCGGCGACGACCTGCAGCTCGCGAAGAACGAATTCCGGAACCACCATCATGCCGTCGATGAATCCGGCTTCGGCAATGTCGGCGATGCGGCCATCGATGATGACGCTCGTATCGAGAACCTTGGCTGATTTGCGCGAGGGGCGTTCGCCGGCGAACAAGTTGCCCAGCGCTGCAGGGTTAAGCAGGTCTCCTTTGCTGGCTCCGACGAGGAGGCCGACGTACGTCATGAGCAGCAACACGAAGATCTGAAGCACTGCAGAGGTTGAGGAACTCAGCGGGGCGGAACGGAGCACCAGGCAGAAGAGTGCTGCCCCGAAGATGCCGAGCACGCTGCCTGCAACTGCGCCGATCAACCGGCGAAGGGTGAGAGCGCGCACGCGGAGTTCGAAGACGATGACAGCGGTGGCAGCCAATCCACCGCCGATCGCGGCCTCCCAGCCCTTCGCATCGAAGGGCCTCAGGAAGTAGCAGACTGAGGAGAGCAAGACAACAAAAAGAAGACGAACAAGGACGAGATCCATGCGAACCCTGCTTCCACTGGCTTCAGGAAATGATCCAGTTTTAACACGTTCGCGAGTATGCCCATCGGCCCTTTATATCGTCAAGGGGGCGGCGGTCACCTGTTTAGGCACGGACCAGATGACGTGCGCTGGTTACCTGGTTCGGGCCCCGCCCCAGCGGTGTCGAGTGTCAGGAAGCAACGGCCAGCTCCGCGCCGACCAGGCGAGAGATGCCTTTGCGAGGCCCACGTTTGCGGGCGCTCATGATCTTCACACGCTCCAGCAGTTCCTGCGGCGAACAAGTCTTCTTGGCCAGCAGAGCATCGGCGCCATGTATCTGGCCGTTCATTTTCTGCGGATCTCCGAGAATGACCATCGGGACGTGAGAAGCGATGTGCTTGAGTTTCAGAACCAGTTGGTCTCCGCTCATCTGAGGCATCGCGTGATCGGTCAAGACGAGGTCGACCTGGTTTTCAGCGAAGAGGGCAATGGCCTCCTGCCCGGTGGTTGCGGCGAGCACGCGGTAACCGTTCGTTACCAGCATGAATTTGAGAACGGACAAATCCTGTTCGTTATCGTCAACGCAAAGAATGATTTTTTTGGGGCGCATTTCGTTGGTCCTACTCCTGTCATCGAAGTTTTGTTCGGTCCAGATTCAAGCGCAAAACAGCGAAGCCCGTTTGTTTTCGGGCAGGCTCGTCAAGATCCGGGGCCGTCGGCCGCACGCAGGTTGGCTGGCAAATGAGGCGCAGAAGTTCCCGATGAGCACAGGATCGCTAAAGCGACGTGCTGCCTCTTCAGGTATCTTCTGCGGCAATCAATCCGTGGAAGGCAAACCTTTTGCGGTCAGATTGTGTATGAAGCCGTTATAAAAACCGGAGAGATCCGGCGGGTGTTTCGTTCAAATGCTTGGGCAAGAGTAAGGATTGTGGAGGGTCATGAAAAGAGAGAATAGGAAGCGAAAATTTGCATGAAACTCATCTGAGAACAAAGGAAAAAACTGCAGAATGAATATAGTGAGTAACTTGGGCTGATTAAAATCTGTTGAAAAGCGTGTGTATTACGGCAGGAAAATGGTTCCCTTTGCAACGGGAACGGTGCTGCCCGCAACGCGAACATTTGTGACCTTGCCTTCGCTCGCGTCTGCAGCCAGAAATAAATCGCTTGTGCGACCGATTTCGACCCCTTGCTGAACATGAATTTGTTGCCCCGTCGCGACGAGGCTATGGCCAACGAGGTAGCTGATTGCGCAGCCGGCTGCCGAGCCCGTGGCCGGGTCTTCGCCGCCGTAAAACTGCATGCGGGCACGCCAGCTTGGATTGCTGCTCCCTGTCGGACCCATGACGTAGAACCAGCGGCCGCCATGTTCGCGGAGGTATTGTGTTGCGAGTTCCTGATCAACGCGGAGGCGGGCGAGAGGCTCATGGTAACGGAGCGCCACAATTGCGAACGCGGTTCCGGTTGAGACTACCTGAGGTGAAACCGTAGCGTGAAGATCTTCAGCATGAAGGCCACATAGCTGCGCAACCCTGAAAGTGTCGAGCTGCCGTCCGAATTCGGGATCGCGCTGAGTCATCTGGCCGAAGAGCGTGTCGGGATGGAAGCGCACGGGGACGGTGCCCACTTTTAGTGCGAGGCGGATCGTGTCGTCCGCGAGCACCTCGGGGGCATGAAGCTTCAACACGCTGGCGGTCCCTAGCGTGGGATGCCCGGCGAAGGGGAGCTCTTCCTGCGTGGTGAAGATGCGCACGCGGACACCTTCCTGCTTCTCCGTGGAGATGTCACGACGCTGGATAAAAGTCGTTTCAGAAAGATTGAACTCACGGGCGATGGCTTGCATGCGTTCGGTGGAGAGGCCGATAGTGTCGAATACGACGGCAAGGCCGTTGCCCATCAGGGCAGTATCGGTAAAGACGTCAACGATGTGGTATTCGAGCTGGGTAGCGGAGTTCGGCGCGTTGGCCATAATTCATTATCGGCAAAGTGCACTGAAGCCGGTCAATGTTTTTGACAGCTGATAAGGTTTCCAACTCACTAGTCGCCGTCTCGCGGTTCCGAGCGTCGGTTATCATCGCTGCATTCCACGTCGTGGAGTTCCGCCAATGGTTTCGTCGTGAGGGAACAACCAATGCGATATGTGCTTCGGATCTCTGCCGTTCTCCTGATCGTTCTCGGGACCATCTGGATTCTGCAGGGAGTGAATGTGCTGCCGGGAAGCTTCATGACGGGGCAGATTCAATGGGCTTACCGCGGCGGCGTCGCCGTCCTCGGCGGACTGATACTTCTTCTTGTCGCCCGCCGCAAAGCAAGCTGACGATCGCATCTGATCTCTGGTTTGCCGGCTAACAGCTTTGAATAGCATTCACACGCTTGAGAGGCGTGTGGTTGAGTTTCTCAGAAACCGCTTCATGCGATCCGCTTCTCCCCGCTGGACGGCTACGAGCCGCATTTGGCGAAGGATGTGGTCTCCATTTTCGAGGCTTATCGCGACCGACTCATCATGCGCTGCGTCGGACTCGAGTCGCGCAATGCGTCTTTCGATCAGTTCGCGAAACCGGATGCTGATCTCGAAATGCTCCTCTACGCGTTCTTCCATGCTGTCTTGGAACATTCTGAGTCTCCATCAGAATCCGCAAGGGATAAGTGAACTTCGCTGACGAAGGTGATGGTAGTAGACAAACAGCTCGAGAACCAGATGACTGCGTGGATAAAAGCGGGTAACGTCGGTGTCCTGAAAAAGCGCAAGGCCGGAGAGTGACTCCGGCCTTGCGCTTTACCTGCGTCAGGTTACCGGCTCATGCCGCTGCCATTATTCTGCGGAGCCATGGCTACCGCGAGGACGAGACGTGTTCCGCCATCGAGGTGAACGTCGCGGCGTGCTCCAAGCAGCATGCCTGAGGCATTCGAGAACGGCAGTCCATGTATGTCATTTGCGAGCAGTACGCCCGGGACGGAAGTGGTGCGAATGGCTACGTTCCCATTGCGGGCCACGATGCTGCCCGGAGCAGCTGCGCTGGCGCTCTGTTCAGGGACTCCAGACTGCATCGCAGAAGCACTACCAGACGCGACACCTGCCTGCGTGTTCGTTGCGCTCTGGTTCATGGTGCCAGCTGCAGATCCAGTACCAGGAGCGGAGGCCATTGCTCCGGATGCTGTCGCTCCCGTGCTGGAGCTCATGGCACTGGCCGGTGTGCTCGGGGACGGCGTCGCATCTCCGTAAGTTGCAGGGGGATTGCTCGTCCCGCTCGTACCCTCAGTGCCGGCTGCGAGAGAGACGGACTGAATGACGGACTCAATTGGCAGCGTTTGCCCGCCCTTCAGTTCGGCGCGATCGAACTGGATGGCGATCTGGGAATTCTCGTGGCCCTCTCCACGAGACTGCACATTGGTGACGTGGCCGATCAGCTTCGAACCCCGGGGGATTTCTGTTCCCTCGCTGATCTGGAGGTTTTCGTCGGTTTTAACTACGACACTGTCGCCCTGCTTGGCGGATTTCGAGTCGAGTTTGTCCGTGAGCTCGGCGCTCACTGGCTTAAGCTGAGACGCTGCGGGGCTCAGGACTGAGTCCGATCCGGGTTGTCCGGGTGCCTGGGGCGTCGCGGTGGGGGCAACGGGTGGCACCTGCTGGGTCGTCGGTTGCTGTTGAGGCTGCGGAGTCAAGTCCTGCTGCTGCGCTGTACCGGGAAAGCTCGAAAATGTTGCGAGCCCAACTGCGATAAGAGTCGCGGCTTTCATGAAAAGGTCCTGCATGGAACACCATCCGGGGTCGGAGAATACTCGCTGCTCGGTCAACTGATTGGCATGCGCATTGCCAAATCTGAGTAGATGCGAGTTTTTGTGTGTTCGATCATCGATGTGCAAGAAACTGAGCTACTTCCTGGGTCACGACCGTACTGAACTCTTTGGGGCGCGGCGGATCAGGGCAGACGATTCGTCCCTTGCGTGTAATTTTGGCTAGGTACAAATTGCCGAAGCGCTACATTCGACATGGATTGCTGCTTTGGGATCGTTTGACGTGGAAGAGGGATGAATTGCCGTACTGTTGACATGAATCGCTTAGTTCGGGCAGTCTCAAGCGAACGACTGCGGAGCCGGTCGGTCTCCGCAGCGGCATCACCCTGGAGAAAACCAAGAATGAAAATAGGAATGCTTCCCCTGCTGGTGTGTAGCGGAGCACTGGCCATCACTGCTACAGCGCAGGGTCAGGGAAACAGCCAAACAGAATACCTGGATGCGCAAAAGAACCCACCGATGCTTGGCATTCACTGGGCGCGTGGTTTTGAGCCGAATCCTCGTGCCGCCGAGGAAGCGAAAGAAGCCAAACCAGCCCGGCCCAGCAGAAGCCCCAACATGACGTACCACGGCGGCGTGATCATGCCGACATCAAACACCCAGGCTATCTTCTGGGGAACAAGCTGGGGGAGCTACTCCGGCGATAAGATCACCGGAATGGATTCCTGGTACAAAGGCTTCAGCAACTCCAACTACGCAAAGACGAATACGGAATATACCGGCTCGAATGGACAGGTAGGGCCGGTGTCGAACTATGGTGGCCACACGATCGACACCAGTGCATCCACGGGTGGTGGAAACACATCGACGATCCTCTCTGAGGTTTGCAAGGTGGTCAAGAGCCCCGACCCGACAGGGAACGGATATTACGCGGTATATACCGATACGCCTCGCGGCAATGCCGGCTATTGCGCGTGGCATAGCTTTGGTACCTGCGGTGGAATCCGCGTGCAGTTTGCGTACTTCTTCAAGCTGGATGGAGACGCGGGTTGCAATCCGAACGATACGTCGGGCCAGCATTCGCAGGGCCTGGCAGCCATCGCGAATGTGAGCGGACACGAACTGTCAGAAGCGATGACAGATCCGGCCAGCCCTGGCGCGTGGTACGACTCGCAAGGCGCTGAGAATGGCGACAAGTGCGCATGGACTTTCGGCGCGCCGCTCGTGACGTTCTCGAATGGCACGCAGTGGAAGATCCAGGGCGAGTGGTCAAATGCCGCTTATACAGCTGGTACAGGCTATGCGAACAGCTCGGGACAAAAGGGCTGCTTGTCCGGCAAGTGAGGGGTCAATTATTGAAATGAAAAGGCCGCCAAGTGGCGGCCTTTTCATTTGGAGCCTGGGGACGGATCTATTTCTGCTCGCCCTTGGGAGCGTAGTATCCGCGGCGAACCTGGACCTTCATATCGTCGCCTTTGCACTGGACCGAGATATGGCGGAAGGTGCCGTCTTGCTTGAGGTTTGTTGGAGTGTAGCTGGCGAGGTACTCGGTGCGAAGCTCTTCCTCGATTTGCTGGAAAGCGGCTTCGAGCTTCCGGCCGTTCGTGCCCACGTTAATGAGACGTCCGCCGGTCTCCTCCGACATCTTCTTCGCTGCTGAGTATCCTGAGTAGCCGAAACCGCCATAGAAGCTTGGCTCAGCGATCAGGATTACGTACACAATGGTGTTGGCTCTTTGTGCGGCAGCGATCGCTTCCTGGATTTTGTGATCGCTGCCCACGTCGTCTCCGTCGGTGAGAATGATCAGCGCCTTGCGACCGTTCTGGTCGGCCATTTTCTCGTTGGCGGCGAGATAAATGGAGTCATAGAGAAGGGTGCCCTTCGGGCCTCCGTGCGTCGGAATGGTGCCGCCGCCGAGGCCGGGGATGCCGGAACCGCCGTTGCCGCCCGCGGTGTTGATCTGCGCCTTGTTCATCGCCCGCTCGAGCATACGGGCGCTGTTGGTGAAGTCCTGGAGAAGATCGATGTTTACGTCGAAGGAAACGAGGAAGGCCTGATCTTTCGACTTGAGAACGCGTTCCAGGAACTGTCCACCGGCCTGTTGCTCAAGCGGAAGCACATCGATCTGGCTGCCTGACGTGTCGAGCATGAGGCCCAGGGTGAGGGGCAGGTGGGTCTCTGCCGTGAAGTTTTTTAGAGTCTGCGGGACCTTGTCTTCGGCTACAGAGCAGTCGTCTTTTGTAAGGTGAGGAACTAGCTCGCCGGACTTGCTCTTCACGGTGAAGAAAAGGTCCACGAGGTTAACATTCAGGCGGAGAGTTCCGACTGATTCCTCTTCAGGAGGGGGCGGAGGCGCATTGCTTACCGGCGGAGCGTCGGGCGACGGAACGAGTTGTCCCCATGCTGCCGCCGTAAAGAGCGGAAGGGCGACAAGAAGAAAGACGATATAGCGGGGAACACGCATCCTAACTAGTTTGACGCCAAAAGCCGGGCGAAAGAGAGCATTTTCATTGTAAAGACAGAGGCAAGGCCCGGTGTTTGAGGCGGAAGAGGGCAACCTGCGAGGCGTTGGTGCGTCTGATAATCTGACGGTTGCAGCTCAGAGTATGGGGCGCAACTGTGGGCCAGGAATCGCGCTGGCGCGGGGCAGTACCGCAGAGTCAATGCGTCGGGCCGATCTTGTCCCGCATTGGCGATGCGAAGGGGGAGGAAGAACAGCTGTGAACCGTGGTTTGAAAGCACTGGCAATTACGGCAATTCTCAGTTTGGGGTTGGGTGCAAGCGTTGCAGCGTTTGCGCAGTCAACCGATCAGCAGGCCGTGCCGGATGCTCCCAAGCCGCAGCCTTCTTCACCTCTGAAAGAGCTCGGGCCCATCACTCCGGGGATAGGAGCGACGGCAGGACCTACGAGTTCCAGCACCACTTCGGATGTGCCGCAGCAGGCAACTCCCAAGGCTCCTCCAACGCCCCCGACTGATGTGCAGACGACCGCTCCTGATACCGCGACTCCCGAAGACATCGGGCAGATCGTTCGCACGTATACGACATACGTCGAGGTCCCTGTCACCATCAAGGATCAGAAGGGCAATCCCATCGCCGGCCTCACCTGGCGCGACTTCAAGGTATATGAGAACGACAAGTGGGAGCCGTTGAAGATCTTCTCGGTTGATCCGGCGCCGCTCTCGATGGCCTTCGTTGTCGATCAGAGCGTAACGATGGACGTGATGGAGAAGGTGAACAACTCGCTGGGTGCGATCCAGGGTGCCCTGTCGCCTTACGACGAGATCTCGGTCTTTACCTATAACAATGGTCCACGCAAGCTGACACCGTTCACGGGTGCTCAGGGGAGCCGCGTGCCGATGGTGATGGCGATGGCCAAGGCGAGCGGGCGCGAAGAAGCTGTTCCGATCAACAGCGGCGCTTTCGGCCCATGTTCGATCACCAAGAACGGCGGCTGTCTCGACTCCAACCCTACGATGCAGCGGGGCGGAGCCACCGGCAGCAGTTCTTTCATTACCCTTCCGAAGGAAATCCACACGCTTAACGACGCGATTCTGTCGGCAGCTAAGGAACTTTCGGATCGCCCGCAGGGGCGGCGGCGAATCATCTACGTGATCTCGGACGGCAAAGAATATGGCAGCAAGGCGGCCTACAAAGATGTGCTCCGCTATTTGCAGACCAATAAGATTGCCGTGTATGGCACTCTGGTGGGTGATGCGGCGCGGTGGGGCGAGGGCTACATCAGCCGCCTGCACTTGCCATTCACCATGTACGACAACCGGCTCTATGGGTACGTGCAAGCTACTGGTGGAATTCTGCAGTCTGAGCGCGATCTGAACGGGATTGAGAAAAGCTATGCGCAACTCGCGGAGCAGGCCCGCAACCAGTACATGCTGGTATACGCGAGCCACGAGCCTCCGTTCGACAGCAAGTATCGCAAAATTGAGGTACGCGTGAACCGGCCGGGTGTAGAAGTCATTGCGAAGAAGGGCTACTACGCCTCGAGCCGCGACAACGTTCAGCACTAACCTGTAACAGCAAGGCGAATTACACCATGGCTTCTTCAGGGGCTACAGCAGGGCTAAGCCTGCTCTCTGCGGCTACGTGGGGAGGGTCTGACTTTGTAGGCGGGTGGGGTGCGCGGCGGGCTTCGAGTCTTCTGATTACGGCTTCGGGTCAAGTCGTTTCTCTCGCTGCACTGCTCTGCATTTGCTTCGTACTGCGCTTGCCCGTTCCCGACTTCAGGTACTTGGTCTACGCTGCGATTGGCGGGTTTGAAGGTGCGTTTGCTCTGGCGATCTTTTATCGTGCGCTGGCGATGGGAGCGATGGGACTGACGGCGGCCATAACGGGCTTGTTGACGGCACTGATCCCGGTTCTCTTCAATCTCTTGCGGACGGGATGGCCCGGAACGTTGACCGTGGCAGGGCTCGCTGTGGGTTTGGCGTCGATCTGGATGATCTCGCAATCTCAGAGATCGAGCGGCTCAGCGACACCGGCGCGCGCTCTGCTGCTGGGTGCGTGTGCAGGAACGGGGTTTGGCGCACAGCTCATCCTGTTCAAAATGGGTGCAGAAGGTGGCGTGCTTTGGGCACTGACTTCAGGCAGGATCGCTGGAGCAACGGCCATCCTGCTTACGGTTGCTATTGCGCGACCGAAGGGCGGCTGGCGGGGCTTTTGGTTGGCGGGAATCATCTCGGGCTGCCTGGATACGGTGGGGAATCTCTTCTACATGATGGCCTCCCAGACAGGACGGCTGGACGTAGCGGCGGTCATCTGCTCGATGTACCCAGCAGGGACGATCCTGCTGGCCGGCATCATCCTGCGTGAGCGACCGACAAAACGGCAGCTCGCGGGGATGGGACTCGCGCTCGCGGCTGTTGCACTGCTGAGCGCTTGACTAGAATCTTTAACATGCAGGGCTGGCTTTGGTGAGGCTGCTGCAGACGGGACGCACTGTCCTCATTTCCGCGCTCCCCGTTTCATTTCCGTTTAATCCAATGCGATATAGTCATGGGACGATCTGTGCAGATCTAAAGACAAAACATCATTTCGGAGGAGAAGTAGATGCCGACTTTGAGCGGGAAATCCGCACTGGTTACAGGTGGATCGCGTGGGATTGGTGCGGCTATTGCAAAGAGGCTGGCGAAAGACGGAGCCGACGTCGCGGTTACTTACAGCTCGTCGCCGGAGCGCGCTCAGCAAGTTGCCGATCAGATCGTGAAAGACGGCGGCAAGGCGCTCGCGATCAAAGCGGATGCGGCAGATCAAGCGGCCGTTCGCGCGGCAGTGGAGCAGGCGTCGAAGGCGTTCGGAAAAATTGACATCCTGGTGAACAACGCCGGAGTCCTGGCTCTTGGACCGATCGCGAACTATCCAGTCGAGGACTTTGAACGGGCACTTTCTGTGAATGTTCGCAGCGTCTTCACCGCGATCCAGGAGTCGCTAAGGCATATGCCGGACGGGGGCCGCATCATTACAATCGGCTCCGTAAATAGCGAGAGGATGCCATTCGTGGGCGGTTCGGTTTATGCGCTCACCAAGGGTGCTGTCGCGAGCTTCACGAAAGGGCTGGCGCGAGATCTGGGCGAGCGTAAGATCACGGTCAACAACATCCAGCCGGGGCCAGTCGATACTGAGGCGAATCCGGCGAGCGGCCCGTTTGCGGAGACAATGCTTGGACTGCTGGCGATGAAGCGCTACGGGCGGGGAGATGAAATTGCCGCATTGACTGCCTACCTTGCGGGTCCGGAGGCGGGATACATTACTGGTGCTTCCTTGCTGATCGATGGCGGGTTCGCTGCTTGAGCTTTGGAGCGACGTTGAAAGCCGCTCCTCGACCGCGGTCAGCTTCAATCCTGTCTGGCTTTTTAAAGAACTGATGCGGGAGGTGATTCAGAGTAATCAATTCATCCGCACCTAAGTTCCAGTAGATGCATTACTGAAAGTGTTGATCTTGTGGGAGAAGTAGAGGTACTATCCGCACAGACTCCCAGATAAGGATCCGTGCTCGGTGTCAAAGAAATCTCTTCCCCTGTCGACCTGGCTTCTCGTTGCGCTTTTGAGCGTGATAGCGGTCATGCTGATCGTGCCTGAGATTGATGCCCCTGACACAGCCCTACAGTTGAACACGGCTCCTCAGGTAATTCACGGAGTTGTCCATCACGTGCCACAAGGGAATCTGCAATTCCCTGCGTCCGTGGTTCAGGTGGAACTGTACGAAACAACTGATCTCGCTTACGTGCACCAGTCCTCGGCGAGCGGCTCGTCTCTCTTTTTCCTATCCAACCAAATCCTCCGTTGTTAGAAAGCCCTTTCCCTGAAGGCGGGCTCATCGAACCGGAATCAGGAACTTCTCTGTTTCGGGTGTTCAGATCGTCCGCACTTACTGTCCTCAAACAAGTAAGGCGGGACCCGATGAGCGGGATACCGCATCAAGGCTAATCAGTCGGACCTGAGCACGGACCGGCAAGAGGAGAGGTTATGGGGGTCGACGTAATGTCGTCGAGTCTGCTCGCGCAGGTTACCGAGCAGAGCAAGCTGGATCTGTCAGTATTTCACCAGAGCTGGTGGCAGGAGATAGCACAAGGATTTCCGGGCTACCGCGAAGTAAAGGCGATGCGTAACGGACGCCTCGTGGGAAGGCTTCCGTTCGTCTTGCGGAGGAACAGGCTCGGACTCGCATTCGGCCAGGATCCCTATTGGACCCATCTCGGGGGTCCGGTCGTGGAGGAGAATCTGAGTGTTCGAGAGAAATTGGATGTGCTGCGCGATCTCCTGAAGCAACTGCCTCGAAGGGCGTCATTCACATTCACCTGCGATCAGACACTATGTTATGCGGATCTAGTCAGAACCGCCTTCTTCGAAGCAGGATTTGAGCATTCGAGCCAGATTACATACGTGCGTCTTCCGGAGGGAGGCGACGTGCAGAACGAGCGGAAGCGCAAACATCGCGGACATATAAAGCGAGCCGCGAAACGCCTCGCATGCGTGGACATTACCCCTCGCGAATTTGTAAGGTATTTCGGCGAGAACTTGATGGCGCAGGGAAAACGAAGCTATGCCCCGCTCAACATGCTGATGCCGCTCATCCAACAGGCACTTGATCGCGGCTGTGCAAGGGTGCTTGCGGCTAAGCAGAATCCAGAGGACGTAAGTGACGACAGCTCTTCTTCTGCGTTGTGCGATGCTGCAATCGTCTACATATGGGATGATCGCCGATGCTTTTACTGGCTATCGACGTATCGGGTGGCATCGGAGAACGGTCTGGAACGAGCTCCGCATCCTGACGCCGTCAAACTCCTGATGATTACTGCCATGGAGCATGCCCAGGCGATGAACCTGATATTTGATGCAGATGGCGTGGCGACTCCAGGGGCTGACCATCTCTATCGCAAGATTCTCGGGCTAAAGATCGAGGAGCGCCGCGACGTTTTTCGAAGGATCAACACCACAGAGCGGATTTACCAAAACTCGAAGTTGAGGATTATGCAGTGGCGTTCCGAACACTTCGCGTTGTCGTCGACGTAGATCTTTTTGAAAAGCCGCTTTTACTCGCCGTTCAGCATTGAATCCAGAATCAAGCAAGAGGTGAATCAGCCTAACCGTCCGAAGATGAATAGCGCTGCCACGAAGACGAGTCCGGCAGCGGATCCGAGAAGCAGTTTCTTGAGCGAGGGCGATGGTGGCGTGCGAAGCAATGTAATTCCGAGTGGCACAAAAGCTGCGCATAACCCGCTCGCAGCAATCACCGATATGAATGAGCTACCCTTCAAGACTCCCATCATAAGCGCCGACATCAGTGCCAGAGCCGCGGACCTTGCCAGCCCCATCGTCTTCGAAAGATAGGCGCCAATTGCGAGTAGAATCCATCCCAACAAAATGGTGGCATTGAGTGCCGAGACAATGTGAAAGGCTCCGTACGACGCTGCGATCACCCTGGTTGCACTTTCAACTCCCAGGTTCTTCGCCACCTGAAAGGCGAGGAAGTCAGCGCCGGCATGGAAGGTTCGTGCGAATAGCCCGAACATCACAAAGGCTGTGCCCCATGTGGCCCATCCTGGCCTTCGCTTCCCGATCATATTTCCAGCTGTGAGCACAGCCGGCCACAGCAGAATGTTGCCTGCGAGAAAGCAACTGTATGCGGCAGCCATCAGACGAGGATGATCGTGGTACGCAGCGAGCTGTTGCGGGAAGAAGAAATGAAATCGAACTCGAAGCAGTACTCCAGTCAGAAGAATGGGAGGGGCGAGGACCAGCGACGCAGCTCCGAGCCAGCGACCCGGAAACCACCATCTATCGAAACAGGCAAGGTCTCGATCCATTCCGCCTCCATTCCCACCTGTATGACGGCTGCGAGTGGGGCTGGTTAACTGCATTCCGATACGATGGTCACGGTTTGCGAAAGGTAAGGCAATAGAACTTACCGCCGCAGATTTCGCGAGCAGAGACGTCTTTCATTTCCGGGGGAACGAATTCGATGGGGCAGCGCACTTTGTCCGAGCGGACAGGGAAGCTTTCGCGCAGTATCGGTGAGCGCTGGGACGAGTCGCGGACCGTGCGCTCGATCTCGTCTACGATGACAATCTTTGTGCCCGGCTTGGCCACCCAGACCATCTCCTTGATGGCACGCGCCTTATCGGTGAAATAATTGATGCCGCCCGCGTGAAAGACGCAGTCGAATGCGCCGACTTTGAAAGGAAGACGCTCCGCTTCGGCCTGAAAAAGGTGAGCCTTGCGACGCCACTTGAGCAGGTTTCTTTCGCATTTGCGCAGCATGCCCCAGGAGATGTCGATGCCGTAGAAGGTTATGTCGTGGGGCAGAAATCGCAGATTTGCTCCGGTTCCGACGGAAACCTCTAAAACGGTCGCCTGCGGCTTAATCTCCAACTCACTCAGAAACTCATGGCGGTAGTTCGGCTTTCGCCTGATCCAGTGGTAAAGGCTCTCTGCGAGATCGTATCCGGGAGCGATTCGATCGTACAGAGTCTGATATTTCAGGTTGGGTCCTGTAAGGGTGCTGACGAAGAGCGGAATGCCGTCGCGGATGGGATAGATACGCCCGGTGGCAGTGTTGCGCAGGTTCGTGCCGGCTCGCTCGAGGGAGTAGCGGGTGTCGGGATCGCAGAGCAGGGAAAGAACGTGATCTTCCATCACACTAGTCACGGTCGAATGGGCATAAGGCGTTGCAAGCAGAATACGATGGAGTCAGGGTCACCATGATGGGGAGCAAAAGTAACGTGGAATCCTACCTGTAATCCCCACTTGCTACAATCGGGTAGATCGAATGCCCCCTGATTTGACTGGAGATATGAGTCCCCTGCTCGCGACGACGACCCTGCGCCTCTTCAACACCCTCTCAGGACAAATAGATGAGCTGACTCCTTCCGAAGGGAAGGAATTGCGGATGTATGCCTGCGGGCCGACTGTGTACGACTACGGGCACATCGGGAATTTCAGGACTTTTCTCGAGATCGATGTGCTGCGGAGGTTCCTGAAGCTGATCGGAATGCCGCTTCGGCACGTCATGAACATCACCGATGTGGATGACAAGATTATCCGCAACTCGTCGGCTGCCGGAATTTCAATTGACAAATACACGTCGAAATATGTCGATGCGTTCTTCGAAGATCTGGACGCGCTCGGCGTGGAGCGGCCGGAGACAATCGCACGCGCAACTGAGAACATCGACCGAATGGTCGAGCTGATCGAGAAGTTGAAGGAAGCCGGCGCGGCCTACAAGACAGAAGACGGGTCGTGGTACTTCAAGCTGAAGGCGTTTCCGGAGTACGGGAAGTTGAGCAAGAAGGACCTGAGCGGGATGGAAGACGGAGCGCGCGTGGACGTGGACGAGTACGAGAAGGACTCGGCGCGCGACTTTGCATTGTGGAAGGCGCCGAAGCCAGGCGAGACGGCGTGGGATACCGCGATCGGGCGCGGGCGACCGGGTTGGCATATCGAATGCTCGGCGATGTCTATGAAGTATCTGGGCGACAGCTTCGATCTGCATGCAGGCGGCGAAGACCTGATGTTTCCCCATCACGAGAATGAAATTGCACAGAGTGAGAGCGTGACGCATAAGCCGCTGGCGCGGCACTGGATGCATGTGCGTTTCCTGCTGGTCGACGGCAAAAAGATGTCGAAGAGTGAAGGGAACTTCTATACGCTCCGCGATCTGCTGATCAAGGGATACAAGGCATCGGCTATTCGACTGGCGTTGATTTCGGTGCCCTATCGTCATCAATTGAACTTCACATTCGACGGGCTGACCGATGCGACGGCGGCGATCGATCGGCTGCGGACCTTCAACGACAGACTGATGAAGGGCAAATTCGAAGCGGGATCGAATGCCGAGGTGCAGATCACTGCGAACAAGGCCCATGAGGACTACATTGCGGCGCTCGCGAATGATCTTAATACAGCTGAAGCGCGCGCTCCGATATTCGACCTGGTGCGCTTTTCGAATACCGCGATGGATCAGGGTAAGTTCTTCGAAGCTGATCGTGAAGTTGTGAAACGCGTGCTGGCCGACTTCGACGCGGTGTTTGCGGTGATCGACGATCGCGATACCGAGCCGATGCGCAAAGCGGTTGAGTGGGCGAAGAACGAAGGGCGCGAGGCGGACATTGCACCGGAACTACTGGCCCAGGTTTCGCTGACGGATGAGGCGATCAATGCTCTGCTTGCCGAGCGGGACCAGGCGAAGCGCCGTCGGGATTTTGGGCGCGCTGATCAGATCCGCAAGGAGCTGACGGAGAAGGGCATCCTCATCGAAGACTCCAAGGATGGGGTCAGGTGGAAGCGGAAGTAGTCACGATTTCGATATTCCGGTGAGGTCTGCGGCATGGAAGCACATGAAGTTCAGGAATTGAAGGAGCACGCGGAGCACGGCGCGCATGAGGAGACCCTGCGGCCGGTGGCGTTCTCGATGAGCGTGCTGGCGGTGATGGTGGCCATCACGACTGTGCTGGGACATCGCACGCACACGCAGGCGGTGCTCTTCCAGAACAAGGCCACCGATCAATGGAATGAGTACCAGGCCAAGAAGATTCGTTCTTACAACACGAGCCTTTCCGATGACATGTTGAATACGGTCACGGTTGCTGACAAAACAAAGGCTCAGAACATATTGAAAGGCTATGCCAGCCACCAGGAGAAGTGGAACGAGGATCTTAACGAAGAACAGGAGAAGGCAAAAGGGCTTGAAGAGAAGGTTGAGCAGGCCGAGGTGCGCGCGGATCGTTTCGATCTTGCTGAGGCGCTCCTCGAGATTGGTCTGGTCATCACATCTGTGACTCTGCTGACGAAAAGCCGGATCTACTGGTACTTTGGCATCGCGTTTGCGCTTGGCGGGGTTGCGTCGGCAGCATCGGTGTTGTTCTTGAAGTAGCGCATCTCTCAACACGGGTTGCTTCCCGACACCGTGGTAGACTGACCGCGCAATGAATGCTCGCTCTCTAATTGCCGCATTTTTCCTTACGACGTTGTGTGCAGCGGGGCAGCAGCAAGCGCCTGCGCCGGCTCCAATCCCGGGAGACTTTGGATTCGAATATCACGTGCCATCCGGGTGGGATGCCATCGATGCGCAATCGACACTTCCAGAAGTGAAGGCCAGGCAGACAGCGAACGCCAAGACGGATGAAGAGAAGAAAGAGATTGCCTGCATCCAGGTTCCGGTAAGCGCACGCAAAGGAGCGCCACCCTCCTTTATGGCTTCGATGGCTCTGCCCTTCGATTGCTTCGGGCAGATCATGACAGAGAAAGATCTGCCTGGATTTGCAGAAGGCGCTTCTGAGGGGCCGCGGGCTTTCTTCGATTTCGGTGAGCCGATATTCGGGTCGTACAAGCTGGGGAATCACAGCATGTGGATCGAGCGCGCCAAGGGAAGTCCCAAGGGTCATCCGGAGATGCCATACACCTTAGAGGTTGCATGCAGCCTGTTAAAGCGCGCGGCCGTTTGTTGGATGACAGTTGCGGGAGACGATGCTGCGCTGAAGCAGTTCGAAGGGAATGCGGTGACGCTCGATGGAGACTTCTCCGCAGAACTGGTTCCCGCGGCTGCTTTTGAGAAAAAGCCCGGCGTTTGAATCGACAACGACGCAAGCGCGCTTTGTCGTGACCGTTCGCGCATCGGTGAAGATTCGATGACAACTCGGTGACAAGCTGCAGACGAGAGACCCCCTATACTCCTGGACGTATCAAAGGCTCAACAGGTGCTTTGAGAGTGTGCGTGCGCACTTCGGTCGAAGCACTGTGAGAGCGCACGTTCTTGGAGCACATCGGCATCGGGGACCGGGACTCGAGAGGCGCGCGGTTGATTTTGCAGTTTCTGTATCCAGGAATCATCAGAAAACAATGAGCCTGGATCCGACGCCAACAAGGCCGAACCGAAAGGGAGCAATCCGTAATGTCGATCTTCAAGGGAATCGCAAATGTCGAGCACACATTTGCCGCCTGGGCAGAGAAAGAACTAGCCAAGCTCTTCAAAGACGCACCTAGAATCGAGCAGGTCGCAGACGCCATCCTAACTTACGTCGGTCCCGCACTTCAGACAATCGTTACGCTGGAAGCAGGAGCACCCGCTGGCGCAATCGTTGGCAAGGTGGTTCGCGAAGCACAGTCGGCGTTGACTGCGGCCAGTGGCGCTATCTATGACTTTGGTCCAACGCCGAGCGCCGGCAGCATCATTGGCGGCGTGAAAGACAATCTGACAGGGTTGCTGGCTGCGGGCCACGTGAGCAATCCCGCGAGCGTGTCCACTGTCAACCAAGTGGTTAGCGAGCTCGATCTGCTCGTGGCCGCTTTGTCAAAGGTCTCGGCTGCTGCTGCCACTCCGATGACTCCTAAGAAGCCACAAGCCGTGGCTCCAGCTACTGCATAGATTCTCAAAAAAGTGACAACTGCGGCAGATACAGCTGTATTTGCCGCAGTCTTTAGGTCGCCAACTTAATGAAAGCCGGAGATGGGCTCCAGACGGAATTTGTACTCGTAGGCGACAGCCGGCAACGAGAACTCCTTGTGTATCGGCGCGCCCCAGCTATCGTCGCCTCCAACGCCCATCTGCCGGTAGTCGAGGTTGACGGTAATGTCCTCAGAGTTGACTATCTCGGCGGAATGCTTGTGGCCGATATTTACAGGAGTCTTTTCGTGCTCAAGCTCTGACATGCGAAATGGCCACGCACTAAAGCTGAGCAGGGGCATACCCGTTGCTTTGAAACCGAAACCCTGGTCATCGGTGAACGTGATCCATCGGGTGTCGGTGCGGTTGCCCGTCTCCTGCGGCTCGACATATGGGAACCACATGTCATCGACTTTGCTTTTGTATATGCCTACAGCCGCGCCAAGATTCCGATCCCAGTAGTTCTCCTGTGGTCCGCGTCCATACCACTCTACGTTTCGCAGGCTGCCGGAGACTCTCATCTGCATGCCAACACGGGGCAGATCCGGAAGGCTGCCGTTTCCTGGTTTGAACGAACTTTCAATCTCAACGGAGCCGTCGCCCTGGATGGTGTAGATGTAGCTCTGCGTTGAGTCACCTGCCGGGAGCGTCGACGTTGCCGTTACCTTGATGGTTGTCGGGGAGACCTGTTCCGCCTTTACGGTGGCGGGACTGCGGTTCACGGCTGCCAGTTCCCAGATGCCCTGACGGCGTGGCATTGCATTGCCGCGATCGTTGTCGGTCGGGGCGCGCCAGAAGTTCGGCTCGAGGGGAGCAGTGAGCAGTTCCTTGCCGCTGACGTTATAGGAGGAGATGGAGCCCGAGTTGCGATCGATGGCGATGGAAAAAGCGGGACCGGAGATCACGAAGTGGTCGGGGATCTCGGCTATTCCGATCGCCGGCATGTGAATCTTGGGCTCAGCAGCCTCGCCGACTGCAAACGGCACAGCAAACTGATCCCAAGTGACGACATGTCCGGCCGGAGCCCACGGCGTATCCTGCGCGAGCTTGAAGGTGACGGTGAGGAAGTATTCGGCACCTGCTGTGAGAGCAGGCCTCTTCAGATCGAGTGTGACTTCCTTTGCTTCTCCTGGAGGCACGTCTTCGACCGGCAATTCACCACTTTGAATTGACTTGCCGTTTTCATCCAGAGTCCACGAGCCGCGAACAAATCCGAGCGAAGCGAAGTTGTATTTGTTGCGAATTCGGATCTTGCCGGTGGCCAGGTCGACAGGTTCGACCTTGATTGCGGCATAGGATTTCTTCACTTCGCTTAGCCCGGGATGCGCGGTGCGGTCAGGGAGAACTAGACCATTCGTGCAGAAATTATCATCGTTGGGCTTGTCGCCGAAGTCGCCGCCGTAGGCCCAGAAATCTTTGCCGTTGCTCAGCTTCTTACGGATGCCTTGATCAACCCAGTCCCAGATGAAGCCGCCGTGCGCCCAGGGCTCTTTCTCGAAAAGGTCCCAATACTGCTGGAAGTTCCCGGTGCTGTTGCCCATCGCATGCGCGTATTCAATCTCGAAGAAGGGGCGTCCGTTGCCGAAGGTTTTGTAGTATTCGACGATGTTCTGGGGTCTCGCATACATCGGCGAGAGGGCATCGCCGTGGACGCTGTCGTGGGGCTCGTAGGTGATGAAGAACTCAGGATGGTTCGTCTTACCCCACTCTTTGGCGGCGACGAAGTTTGCGCCCCAGCCGGCTTCATTGCCCAACGAGAAGCCGATGATGGAGGCATGGTTTTTATCGCGCTCGATGGTGCGGCGGAAACGGTCGACCGTGGCGTCGCGGAAGTCCGCTCCGTCAGAGATGGGCTGTTTATCTCCTGATCCGTAGCCATGAGACTCGACGTTAGCCTCGTCGAGGATGTACAGGCCGTATTCATCGGCGAGTGCGTACCACTCAGTCACGTTGGGATAGTGGCAGGTGCGCACGGCGTTGATGTTGTTTTGCTTCATCAGCTTGATGTCTTGGATCATCATTTCGCGCGTGACGACCTGGCCGCGATCGGGATCGAACTCGTGGCGATTGACGCCGCGGATCATGAGCTTTTTGCCGTTGAAGAGAATCTGGTTGCCCTTAATCTCAGACTGGCGGAAGCCCATCTTCCACGGGACCACTTCAACGATGTTGCCTTTGGCGTCTTTCAGCGTAAGCACCAGCTGATAGAGGTAGGGAATCTCGGCGGACCACTTGTTGGGTTTGGAGACAGCCTGCTGGAGATTCAGGTCGGAATCCTTACCGGAAGGGACGCTAAGCTTTTTTGTCAGCGACAGGACCGGCTTTCCTGCGGCGTCGATCAGCTTGGCCTCGACCGTTGCTGCCGCGCTCTTCGCGTCGCCCGTGTTGGCGAGACTGACGTGCAACTTTAAGGTTGCATTGTCGTACGCGCTGTCGAACGGGGTAAGGATCTGGAAGTCGCGGATGTGAAGCGACGCACGCGAGACCAGCGTTACGTCGCGGTAGATGCCGCTCATGCGCCAGAAGTCCTGGTCCTCCATGTAGCTGCCGTCGGACCATCGGTAGACCTCGACCGCGATGGTGTTCTTGCCGGGCTGAAGGTACTTGGTGATGTTGTATTCGGCGACCATGCGCGTGTCTTCGCTGTAGCCCACCTTCTGGCCGTTGATCCACACGTAGTAGGCAGAGTTGACGCCGTTGAAGAGGAGGTAGGTCTGGCGTCCGCTCCACGAAGCAGGCACTTCAAATTCGCGGCGGTATGAGCCAACCGGATTGCGCTGATCGTAGGCTGTCCAGGTGTGATCGTCCGGCGTGCTGGTGACATGCGGGGCGTCACGCTTGAAGGGGAAAGTGATGTTCGTATAGATCGGCGTGCCATAGCCCTGCATCTCCCAGTTGGAGGGGACGGGGATCTCCTTCCACGAACTTACGTCAAAGTCGGGCTTGTAGAAGTCGGCTGGACGCAGATCGGGCTGCTTTACCCAGTGAAACTTCCAGCTGCCATTCAGCGACTGCACCCACGGTGAATCGGAGGTGTTCTTAACAGCCGCCGACTCATCGGGGAAGGGCGTGAAGGTCGCGCGCGCAGGCTCTTTGTTGATTCCGAAGACGAGGGGGTTTTCCCAGTCGGGCGTGTCGGTCTTCTGCGTTTGCGAGTAGAGGCAGGTTGAAGCGAGGAGCAAAAGAGGCAGCAGAAAAGATGTAAAGGCTTTCATTTTTGGCTCTTTCCGCAGTCGGAAATGGGTCGCGTGGGAATTCTACTATCCGGAAGGCGAGTTGGATCGTCGGCAGATTCTACTCCGGTGGTCCGGATCGTGGCGGCTCTAACTGACGTGGACCACGGGACGCCTCTCGATGTCGGGTACAGCCTTACGCAACACTTCGTGAGTGAGCGGGGCCACGTCCCCTTCACCGAGAAAGAGGAAGCGAAAGATGTTGGCGACGGGATTCCCTTCTGTCCATTTGAAATAGATGTGCGGCACCTGGCCGGTGATTTTCTCAACATGAATGAGCAGGGCAGCGATGGAGTTGGCAACCATGGGGCTTCGCGCAGTCAGGATGCAGTGCCTGCCTAATCTGTCTCCGTCCACCCTCAAATGCTCAGAGAACTCTGAAGCGTCTGTTCGCTCCACTTCGAGGAAGAGGATTGTTGCGTGCTCGGGAAGGCCATGGACATTGCGGACAAGAGCTTCAATCCGATCAAGGTTCTCGACGCTGGTGACAGCTTTCGGCCGGCGAGCAATGAGGCGGATCGGCTCCGCACCCGAATCGTGGACGAGGCACGTGGCGTTGTGGGATAGGTCGATGCCGGTAATGCGCAGTTCTGTGGAGCGCGTGGCACGTGAGACGAATGACGTGAACAGGATGCTGGCGATGAAGATGCAGGAGATCTTCAGACCTTCAGGACGCTCCCAGATGTTCATCGCAGTCGTGTAGACGAAGATGAGTGCGATCAGCAAGAACGGCCAGCGTGCCCGAGTCTTCCAAGCGGATATCGTGACCGCACATGCGGCGGACGTTATGAGCACGAGTACTCCAGTTGCATAAGCGCCGCCCTGGGCATCCACGTCGGCGTGGAATCGCCCAGTGACAAAGAATGCCACGCCCACAAAGACCAGCACCAGCGGCCGAGATGCGCGTGCCCACTCGGGCGCCATGCCGAAGCGCGGCAGGTAGCGCGGGATCAGGTTGAGAAGGCCGGCCATGGCGGATGCACCGGCAAAGCCGAGAATAAGAATCGTGCTGATGTCGTACACGGTCCCGAATCCGTTGCCGAAATACTGGTGCGCGAGATAGGCGAGGGCGCGACCGTTGGCGTCTCCGTTTTCTTCAAAGGCCGCAGGCGGAATGAGCACTGTCGTGATGAAGCTGGTGGCGATGAGGAACACGCTCATGATGCAGGCAGCCGTAATCAGCAGCTTGCGTGTGTTGCGAATGCGCGCTTCAATGTTTTCGCCGCGGATGAGCGGCATCACAGCCACACCGGTCTCAAACCCTGAAAGACCAAGGGCAAGACGTGGGAATAGTAGAAGGCAGATAGCAACGATTCCGAGCCAGTGAGGGTGCTGCGCAAGAGCTTCGTTCTTCCATATGTCGATACGCAGCGGATGGCGCAGCACTTCGATCGCTGCTCGTACCGTGACCACCGCGTTGAGCAGAAGGTAGACGGCGACGAGTACAACCGCAATGTTGATGGCCTCGCGAAATCCTTTGAGGAAGACGAGACCAAGGATCGAAAGGATCAGCAAGGTGACAAACATCTGGCTGTTAAGCCAGTGAGGTGCAAAGGGATTGTGGATGAAGTGCGCTGCGGCGTCAGCGGCAGAGAGCGTCATGGTGATGATGAAGTCCGTCGTGGCGAAGCCTAGGAGCGCGAGGACAAACAGCTTGCCGGCCCATTCGGGGAAAAGGCGCTCGAGCATTGCGATGCTTCCCTGGCCATTCGGGCTCGCCTTCGCGACTCGCGCGTAAAGCGGGAGAGCTGCGAACAAGGTCACGAGTACGAGTACGAGGGTGGCGAAGGGGGAGAGAAACCCCGCAGCCAGGAAAGCGATGCCCGGCTGGTACCCCAGAGTGGAGAAGTAATCGACCCCGGTGAGACACATGACGGCCCACCACGGGTGGACGGGCTCCGGGGCACTGTGCACTCCTTTCGGGAGCTTGAGGTCGGCGAGGAGCCAGTCGGTTAAGCCTAGCTTTGTCATTCAGATCGGAGGCCTTCGCATTGTCCTGTCAAGTTCGGTTGGATGCTGGCTGCGGAGCCTGAGGAGGGAGCTAGTTTCCGAATTGACAGGCCCAAGGTTATGACCGGAGCCAGTGGTGCCGTCTTTGAAAGCATTGGAAAGCAATTGTAACTGCGTGCTATGCTTCGGCCAGAGAGGGTCAGTGAACGAGAGGATCGCCATCGCGGTGGAGCCGGTTCCAGCCATGAAGCGCTGGTCGCGTGCTCGCGTGCGCTGCCTCTGCCCTCGACGCCACCTGCGCGTTCTGCCCTCCAGCACTCGACCTAGTCTCTTCGGCGGCGATTAGCACCTGCCCGCCGAAATCCCTCGCCTGGACCATTACAGGTCCGCAAAACAGAACAACCCCATCAGCGGGGTCGCAGCTGCGTCCTCTTCGCAGCCTGCAACCGATCGACGAGGAGACACGAGATGACAAAGCAAGAGATGCATGCAAAGTTTGGGCCTAAGCTCAAGGGCCCAGTTCCGGGCCCCAAGGCAAAGGCAGCTGTCGAGGCCGATGGACGTCTGATTTCTCCTAGCTACACGCGGTCTTATCCACTGGTGGTAAAGCGTGGACGTGGTTGCCGCGTGGAAGATGTGGACGGGAACGAGTTCCTCGATTTCGCAGCAGGAATCGCCGTGACTTCTACGGGGCATTGTCATCCGGAGGTAGTGGAGGCGATTCAGAAGCAAGCAGCGGAGCTGATTCATATCTCGGGGACGGACTTCTATAACGAACCGCTGACCCAGCTTGCCGAGAAGCTATCGGCGATTGCGCCCATGCGCGGACCGCATCGTGTCTTCTACGGCAACTCGGGCGCAGAGGCGGTGGAGTGTGCGATCAAGCTGGCGCGGTATCACACGGGCCGGCAGCACATCATTGCGTTCCTCGGTGCTTTTCACGGGCGCACGATGGGAGCTCTTTCACTGACGGCGTCAAAGCCGCAGCAGAAGCGGAGATTTGCGCCGTTAATGCCGGGCGTGACGCATGTGCGTTATCCCTATGCGTACCGCGGATGCACGGGCGGGCCGCAGGAAGAAGAGGCGTTCAGCCTGGGATGCGCGAGGTATATCGAGGAGAAGCTCTTCAAGACAATCCTCCCGCCGGAAGAAGTGGCTGCAATTGTGGTTGAGCCGATTCAGGGCGAGGGCGGGTATGTCGTGGCTCCCGACAACTTTCTCCGCGAGCTGCGCTCGATCTGCGATAAGTACGGGATCATGCTGGTCGCGGACGAGGTTCAGTCGGGCGCGGGCCGCACGGGCAAGTGGTGGGCGATTCAGCACTCTGGCGTTGAGCCGGACATTATCTGCTCAGCCAAGGGCATCGCGAGCGGCATGCCTCTGGGCGTGTGCATGAGCAAGGCCGCGGTGATGGACTGGGTGCCGGGCTCGCATGCTTCGACGTTTGGCGGGAATCCGGTTTCGCTGGCAGCGGCGCTGGCTACAGTCGAAATTCTTGAGCGCGAGGGAATCGCGAATGCGGCGACGGTCGGCGCGAAGATGATGGAACGGCTCAATGAATGGAAGAAGACACACCCGCTGGTCGGCGATGTACGCGGACGCGGCTTCATGATTGGCGTCGAGTTAGTGAAAGACAAGAACACGCGGGAGCCTGTGACCGACTTGCGGAACCGCGTGGAGGCAGTGGCATTCGAGAAGGGACTGGTCATTCTCGGGTGCGGCGAGACCTCAATCCGGCTGTGTCCTCCGCTGATTATGAGCGAGGATGAGGCGATGGTCGGGCTGGACATCCTGGAAGAGGCGCTGACGCAGGTAGAGAAAGAGTTCGCGGGATCCAGGGAACTGGCTGGCGCAAAAGCCTGATACGTTTCAGCTCAACGGAAAAAGGCCGGAGCGATAGTGCTCCGGCCTTTTGTTTTGTTGCAGTCTGCTACTTGGCCGAACATGCTTTATTGCGATCGGGACGAGCGCCCGCAGCCTTGGCCTCAGCTTCGGACATGTATTTGCCTGCCTTGGTTGTGCCGTAGAACTGGGTTCCATAGCAGTGGTAGACATTGGTCGACGAGTTGACCCAGACGAGACCAGGAGCACCACCGGGCGCGGCCGTCTTTGGGGTCTTTGGCCCGGTCGACTTCCTGGAAGAGGACGACGGAGCGGGGCTAGCGGCGGGTGCTGGCGAACTGGAAGACTTCGCGGCGGGAGCAGGTGTTGAGCTTGCAGCCGCGGCGGAAGGCGCGGCAGGAGCTGCATCGGCTGCGTACCACGTGTCGATTCCCTTGTGTCCGCGGCAGGCCCCCTGCTTCTTGGGCGCTGAGGTGAACGTACCGTCTTTGCATTTTCCAGTGGTTCCTGCGGGCGCGCCGGCGGGTGCCTGAGCGAGCGAAATACAAGGAGAGAGAATCAACCCCGCGACGACAGCTTGGAGAAATTTAATCTTCATATTCACCGTCCTTTGTGGTGGGCTGGAGGGGAAGGCTCCAGCGCCCAAATAGTACAGCACACCGGGATAGATGCGTACAGTTCATTTTGATGAGCGATTTTTCTCAGCAAATTTCATTGCAGGCTGGATGGAGGAGCCTATACTGTGTTCCCAGCCAACCCATGCTTTCGAAAGGATACGCACTATGAGCTTTCTTGATTCGGTAACAAACATGGCGAAAGGTCTCTCGGAGGGAGGCGACCACGCGGCAGTTGCAGGCGGCCTGCTGGAGCATCTCGGAGGAGCAGGCGGGGTCGCAAGTCTGATCCAGTCCATGCATCAGAATGGTGCGGGCGGCCTCGTCCAGCAGTGGGCAAACGGTCAGACGCAGCCGGCAAATCCAGGCGCGATCGAGCAGGCGATCGGCGGGTCCAGTTTGATTGACAGCATCGCGCAGCGGACGGGAATGTCGCCGGACACTGTGAAGATGAGCCTGGCGACAGTGCTGCCGCTCATCGTGAGCCATTTGACCGCAAACGGACATGTGACTACGGACGGGCAGGTGACGGGAACTCCGGCACCAGAAAGCGGATCTCTGCTTCAGTCAATTCTCGGAAAGCTGCTGTAGAGGCTAAGGACGGGAATTTTTCCTTGTTCAGAGATCGAAGCAGGAAAGATATTCAGGGTCTGCAAGGAGGGCCAAAATGGCAAGCAAATTCGTACTGAAGAAGTCTTCTGACGGTCAGTTCCGTTTTGTTCTCAAGGCTGGAAACGGCGAGACGATTCTTACCAGCGAACTCTATAAGACGAAAGCTTCCGCGTTGAATGGAGTGGAGTCGGTGAAGAAGAATGCCGCGCTCGATGAGCGGTATGAGAAGAAGGTCGACAAGGCGGGGCATCCGCGCTTTAACCTGAAGGCTGGGAATCACGAGATCATTGGCAGCAGCGAAGGCTACAACAGCGAAACGGCACGCGATAACGGAATTGCTTCCGTAAAGGCGAATGCTCCGACGGCCGCTGTTGACGACGAAACGGCATAGCTTAGTCAGTTTGGTGTGCGCACGGGCACGGCGCAGCGCTGAGAGTGCGATGCAGACTGGATCGCATGGAAGCTCTGCGTCTGATGCGTGTTCAGTGGATGGAGCGAGCCCTTGCCGGACTCAACTGGATCGCGCGTAAGCGGGGAAGAAGTTCCGGACCGGCACATCTGACGGTTGGGATCGAAGGCGAAGACGCGGTCTTCTTCTACCTGCTTCGAAAGAGATACGTCATTGTGGCTCGACGCTGGTCGTCAGGCGACGTGCCAGGTGATGTCGACCTGATTGCGTGGGCAGGGCCGGTGCTTTGCTTCATAGAGGTGAAGACGCGCACTGCTCGCGATTTGACTCCCGCCGAGTCCGCAGTCGATGAGCACAAGCGGAATGTGCTGCGCAGGCTGGCGCGACGATATGTGCGCCTGCTGCCTGGAAGCGAGATGCCGTCTGTACGATTCGATGTCGTGAGTGTCTACGCGGTCCCGGGGCAGGAACGGGAATTCGTGCATTTCGAGGGTGCGTTCAGATGGGATGAGGGCTGGCGCGACTGATGGCGCGACGCTAGCCCTTTGCGTCTTCGAATTCTTCGTGCCAGGCCATCTGAATTGCTTCGAGCCGTGACTCGTTGGACTTGGCCGGGTCGTCGGCGAAGCCTTCCAGCTCTGTCACGTATTTGTGAAGGTCAGTGAAGCGGACTGTGAGCGGATCGAGGTCGGGATACTTCTCCTGAAGTTGAATGCCGATTTCTTCGGAGTCAGTCCAGAGGATTTCGCGGGGCATTGGTTCTCCTGTTTTGGTTTGAGGAAATTGAAAGAGAGACTTCTACCCCCGATCCCCAAATGCGAGGGATCGGGGGCACCCAGCTATTTATTGTCGGCCAAAGCGAGGGGTTTGCCTTCAGACGTGTAGTTGCGATTCCATTTGGGGATTTCGACTACGTAAGAGCCGGGCTTGGTGATGACAGCTTGGCATCCGAGGCGTGAGTTGAGCTGCTGGTCGGCGGCCATGTCGAGCCGGTCCAGTTCGTCGTCATCGGCTTCGCTGATGCCTTCTTTGCCGTCCTTCACCCAGATGTGGCAGGTGGTGCAGGCGCAGGAACCGCCGCAGGCGTGATCGAGAAAGATGTTGAAGTTCTCGGCGACATCGAGGAAAGACATCGGCTTGCCGTGGTGGTCATAGGGCATCGTGCCGAATTCGAACTCAACGGTCTTTCCTTCAGGCATGAAGGTGACGCGGACAAGCTTGTCTGGGGGAATGTTTGTGGTGTTTGCTTCGCTCATATATCTTCCTTGATTCGCGGCTGAGCCGCTGAGTAACCGTTTCTAGGTCCAAAGAGCCATGCCATCATCATCAGAATCTGTCTTAAATTCTGCTGGAGCCATCGGGTGAGGAGCCGATACATCCTCGTCCAAATCCTCTCCGGCCTGTTCCATCGTCTTTCCTCGAATAGCGGAAGTGACGGCAGCGTCCATCATAAGTTCGGCCAATCGGTGCGTTGATTTGTCCAGCGCGATGGTAGCTTCGCGGATCGCGCTGGCATCCTCGCCGGACTTTACAGCGGCAAGGTGATTGCGGGCGGCGTCGATGGTGGAGATTTCTTCGCCACGCAACTGGGCCCATGCGGGATTCGTTCTCGCCTGCTCGATTTTCGTAAGGATTGTGTCGGCTTCGTTGCGGGCTTCGATCAGCAAACGCTTTGCAAAGTCGGCCTCCGCGTTGTCAAAGGAATCGAGGATCATGGTTTCGACTTGCTCGTCGGTGAGACCATACGTCGGCTTGACTTCGATCTGCGCCTGCTGGCCTGATCGCTGTTCACGCGCGGAGACCTGGAGGATTCCGTCGGCATCGATTAGGAACTTGACTTCGATGCGAGGCAGTCCGGCGGTCATGGGCGGAATTCCTTTGAGGTCGAAGCGTGCAAGGGAACGGCAGTCTGCGGCGAGCTCACGCTCACCCTGAACGACATGGATCGCGACGTTGGTCTGGCCGTCGACGCCGGTGGTGAAGTGTTCGGTCGCTGATGCCGGGATCGTCGAGTTGCGCTGAATGATCTTGGCGACTGTGCCGCCCAAAGCTTCTATACCGAGAGACAGTGGCGTGACATCGAGCAGGAGCATTTCCTCGGTGGTTGCGGAAGCCCCGGCGAGAATGTCGGCTTGAACAGCCGCGCCGAGAGCGACGACTTCGTCCGGATTGAGTTCGATATGCGGCTTCTTATCGCGCGCGGTCAGATGGAAGAGATCTTCGACGAGCTTGCGCACGGCGGGGATGCGCGTGGAACCACCAACGAGCACGACTTCGTCGATCTGCTCCGGAGTGATGCCGGCATCGACGAGAGCTTGTTTGCAAGGACCGGCTGTGCGATTGAGCACGGGCTCGATCAGTTGCTCGAAGACTTCGCGGGGAATCTCGCGCTGATAGCGATCACCATTGGGGAGTTCGAAATCAAACTGTGCGACTGGTTCGGAAGAGAGTCGAATCTTGGCGTCGATCGCAGACTTTCGCAGTGCCTGCACCGCACCGGGATGCTGGCGGAGGTCGATGCCGTGCTCGGAGTGGATCTCATCGAGTGCGATCGAGAGGAGCAGGTTATCGATGTCGTCGCCGCCGAGGTGCGTGTCGCCGTTCGTGGACTGCACTTCGAAGATGCCGTCGCGAAGCTTGAGAATGGAGATGTCGAAGGTGCCGCCGCCGAGATCGTAAACGGCGATCAGCCCTTCCTTGTTGCGATCGAGCCCGTAGGCGAGTGCGGCTGCGGTGGGCTCGTTGACGAGGCGGAGGACTTCAAGGCCGGCCATGCGTCCGGCATCCTTGGTGGCCTGACGCTGCGCGTCGTTGAAGTAAGCGGGAACGGTGATAACGGCCTGCGTGACCGGCGATCCAAAGAAGCGCTCCGCATTGCGCTTGAGCTGACGCAGGATGTACGCGGAAATTTCAGGCGGAGTGAACCGCATCTCTCCCAACTGAATACGCGGGACCTCACCGGCTTCGACGTCGTCGGCGAGACGGAAAGGGAAGAACTTCAGTTCGCTCTGGACTTCTTCAAGACCACGGCCCATCAGTCGCTTGACGGAGTAAATGACGCGTTCCGGAGTCTCGACCAGAGTGCGCCGCGCGCTGTTGCCGACAGTCACGGTCGGACGGCCATCTTTCGGCATGGGATCGAGTGCCACGACGGACGGCACAAGATTCGAGCCATCCACGCCGGGGATCACTACGGGCTTGTCGCCCTCCATATATGCGACCAGGGAGTTGGTTGTTCCCAGATCGATTCCAACTACGCGTCCTTCTGCTGCCATGAGAACTTTAGATACCCTTCAGGGGTTGTTGCCCCAGATCTAGCTTCTTTGTCTCCCACATCTCAAAATCGAGATGTGGGGCACCCATACTCTCGGGTTTATCAAGCGAGTGTCTCCGTCACATCGCGGACGAGATTATTAACGTAGCGCCGGCGATCAAGCAGGGAGACCATCTTCTTCTGAGCTTCGAGGCGGCTGGGTTCATCGCCGTTGTCCCACACCTGCCATTGCGCACGCAGATCACTGTCAACACCGTCGAGCATGTCGTTGTATTTCTTTTTCGCCCCTTCGAGATCGGACTGCAGTTGCGGATCGGTGTCGCCCATCTTCTTCGACATGCGCATTTCTTCAAGTTGCATGTTCAGATCAAAGGCCTCTTCGAGCAGATCGGCGGGTACACGCGATGGATCTTTCCGGTCTTTCCCCGCGTGTTCTTCACCAATCTCCGCGCCTTGTAGCTTCAGCAGATACTCGGTGCGGCGAATCGGGTCACGAAGCGTGCGGTAGGCATCGTTGAGAAGTGCCGTGTCGGCAAGGCTCCAGTCCTTTTCGTTTGCCGAAGCGCGCGCGAAGCGATCAGGATGCAGCTTGCGGCTGAGCTTATGGAACTGATGCTCGAGCATGCCGAGATCGAGATCGAGCTTCGGGACGAGCGAGAAGACGGAAAAATAATCGCCTCCCGGAGGAGGCTGAATCTTGCTGCAATGCGGACAAAAGAGGATGGACTCGTTATGTGCGACGGCACACGACCAGCATGGTACCGGTACTGCAGAATCGATAACTTTCAACATGAGAAAACTCCGGCAAAGGCAAGAGACCCTACGACGAGAAGGACGATCCGCAGCCGCAGGAGCGCGAGGAGTTCGGATTGATGAAGTTAAAGCCCTGCCGCATCAGTGTCTCTTCGTAGTCGAGCGTCATGCCGTGCAGGTAGATGAACGATTTGGGGTCGACAAAGATGCGGACCCCATCGAACTCATAAATGCGATCGCGCTCGCGCGGACGCGTGTCGAACTTGATCGAATAGGAAAGTCCAGAGCAGCCGCCGCCCAACACACCCAGACGCAGGCCGCCCTCTGCAGGCGAAATGCCCTCCTTGGCGATGGCGACCTTGATGCGCTTCACAGCGCGATCCGTAACCTGGATACCGCTCGAATTTCCATGCGAAGCCGGTGCAGGAGAAGGCTGCGCGGGGATCGCGCTTGCTCCTTCCGCCGGCTTCGATTCGATACTTACAAAGTTCGACATTTTGCCCTTCTTACTTGGCCTCTGCGGCAACAGCCGAGGTTTCGGCAACGCTATTCTTCTTCTTCCAGTCGCCGATGGCTGCACGGATCGCATCTTCAGCGAGCACAGAGCAGTGGATCTTGACGGGAGGAAGCGAGAGTTCCTTCACGATGTCGGTGTTCTTGATTTCGAGAGCATCGTTCACAGTGCGCCCCTTGATCCACTCGGTCGCAAGCGAAGAGCTGGCGATTGCCGAGCCGCAACCGAAGGTCTTGAACTTGGCTTCTTCAATGACCTGGGTCTCAGGGTTCACACGGATCTGCAGACGCATCACGTCGCCACACTCGGGGGCGCCGACCAGCCCCGTGCCTACCTCGGTCGAGCTCTTGTCGAGCGTGCCTACGTTGCGGGGATTATTGTAGTGGTCGACTACCTTGTCGCTGTATGCCATTTTCCGATCTCCTTCTGCGGGAAGCCGCTAAAACCAGTTCTCAGTCTTCAGTTCCTAGTCGTCCGTCAGTAGTTGGATGTTTGAGGTCAGCCTCGGGACGCTTTATGCCCTGAAACTAGCCGCGAATGCTTGTTTTAGTGTGCCTGCCATTCAATCTTTGTTAAATCAATACCTTCTTTCACCATCTCGTAGAGAGGTGAAAGTTCACGGAGCTTCTTCACGATGTCGATTACCTTGGCAGCAACGTAATCCACTTCAGCCTGGGTGTTGAAGCGGCCTAGGCCGAAGCGGATGGAGCTGTGTGCCACGTCATCTCCGAGACCCAGCGCTTTGAGCACATACGAGGGCTCTAGAGTCGCCGAGGTGCAGGCCGAGCCGCTGGAAACCGCGACGTCGTTGATGCCCATTAGCAGAGACTCGCCCTCGACGTAGACGAAGCTTACGTTCAGGTTGCCGGGCAACCGGTGTTCCATCGATCCGTTGATGTGGATGTAGTCCAGCTCCGACTCGAGCTGCTTCTGGAGTCGATCACGAAGGCCGCGAAGATAGGCAGCTTCCGTGTCCATCTCAGTGCGGGCGATCTCGCACGCTGCGCCGAGCCCCACAATGCCGGGAACGTTTAGGGTGCCTGAACGCATGCCGCGCTCGTGGCCGCCACCGTCGATCTGCGCGGCGATCTGCACACGTGGATTGCGGCGACGAACGTAGAGAGCACCGACGCCCTTGGGCCCATAGATCTTGTGGCCGGAGAGCGAGAGCACGTCGATGTTGTCTTCGATCACGTTCACCGGAACCTTGCCCACTGCTTGTACGGCATCAGTGTGGAAGAGGATGCCTTTCTCGTGGCAGAGCTTGCCAATCTCGCGAATAGGCTGGATCACGCCGATTTCGTTGTTGGCATACATGATGGAGACAAGAATCGTCTTGTCATCGATGGCTCGCTTCAGGTCTTCGATGTCGATGAGGCCGTCTGCCTTTACCGGCAGATAAGTAACACGATAGCCGTACTTCTCGAGGCGCTTGCAGGTGTCGAGGACCGCCTTGTGTTCTGTAACCTGCGTGATGATGTGGTTGCCGCGCTCGCGATACATCTCGGCGATGCCCTTGATCGCAAGGTTGTTCGATTCGGTTGCGCCGGAGGTGAAGATGATTTCCTTCGCGGTAGCGCCGATGAGCTTGGCGATCTGTTCGCGCGCGGCTTCAACGGCCTGCTCGGCTTCCCATCCGAAGGAGTGGTTGCGGCTAGCGGCGTTGCCAAATTTATTGGTGAGAAAAGGCATCATCGCTTCGAGCACGCGGGAATCCAGCGGGCTGGTAGCGTGATTGTCCATGTATATTGGCAGCGTTACGCCTGCCGGTACTTCGATCTGACTGGTAACTGTGCTCATCCCGACCTCTCCATCCTTTTCTGCGCTTCGCTTCGGCGAAGGTGCTCCGCGGTGCGGAGTGTTGACTAAATCGTGAGCGTGACCAACTTGGGTTCGGGTGCCTGACCCGACGGATGCTCGTGCTCGGCGAGATCCTGAATGCTGATGCTTTTAAGGACGCCGGCAATGGTCTCATTGACACGTGCCAGCGGCTCTTTGATGGTGCAACTTGGCGTCAGGTCGCAACCGTGCGCGCCTTTTGTGCATGATGTGATGAAGAACGGGCCATCAATAGCCAGGATCACCTCGTATGCGGAAATGGAAGCGGCCGGCTTCGACAGCGCATAACCGCCGTTCATGCCCGCGTGCGACTTGAGCAGCCCTTTTTTGGTGAGCTGCTGCAGAATCTTGGCCAGTAGCTGGGCAGGGATGCCATACGCGTCGGCGATATCTTTGGCGCTCAGAGCAGGGGTGTCAGGACGCTCAGCCAGGTACTTGAGGGCCATCAATCCGTAATCCGCTTTTTTGGTGAGCTTAAGCATAATATGCGACTCGATAGGTCCGTATTTAGTATACGACCGTTACAGTCCGGGTTCAACGTGCGTTGGATGGTGGTGACAAAGCGTGAGATAAGGTGAAAGCAAGATACGGAAAAGATTCACCAAAATGACGTTTGAAAATGTTGAAAAGGTCGCTACAATCTGCGGCAAGAGCTTCTAAATCCGAGCATTTTCTTTCAAAAGATGGTTACTGCCTGCAAACACCCCAGGGTTCGAATCGTTTCCCGCCACGAAGACGCAGAATTCGTTGAGTGCCTTGAATGTGGCGATGTCTTTGATTCTGAAGAGTTTCATGACATGGCAATCGAAGAGTCAGACGAGAAGGAAAAGCCCGCCTCGGACGATGAATAGGGATCCCTTCGATCGACCGTGCCGTAAACCAAACAAAATAATGATTTAACAGCGCACTTGGATTAGCTTTCCGGAGAGCCGCTAACCTGTGCGCTGCTGCGGTGTGCCGCGATCCAGGCATAGTGCAGTCCCGAGAGAATCGTGAGCCCGATGGTAGCGTCCAATGCGACGAGCCGCAGGATGACTACCCATTTCGCGTTGACGAGTTGTTGCAACAGCGTGAGAGCTACCGCCGCAATCTGAGCCAGAGTGTTGGCTTTCCCGAAGATGCTGGGGCCGAAGTCGCGACGGCCCACGACTGCATACATGATCGTCGCCACGATCAGAATTCCCAGGTCGCGCCCAAAGACCAGGATCGTTACCGTGGTAGGAATCAGACTCTTGTACATGAGCACTATGAAAAGCGTGCTCAGGAGAAGCTTGTCCGCTATCGGATCGAGGTACTGGCCAAGGGTAGTGCGTTGTTTCAAGACACGCGCTAGGAGCCCGTCCAGACCATCCGTGATACCGGCAACAATGAAAAGAGCGAATGCGACCCCGAAACGATTCTCAAGAATGCAAGCCACCAGAAATGGAGCAAGACAAAGACGGATGATCGTAAGGAGATTCGGCGCAGTGCTCAGGGGATTGCGGCGCGGCGTGGATGAATCCGTCATTGCTTGAATGGATGCTTGTTCAACGCGAACAGTTCGAGTGTTGCTCTAAGCGTCGTCGCAGCTTGAAGTTGCGGCGTTGCTTTTCGACATCGATGGTACAGCATGGGTCCGCAGCTGAAGTAGAACTTCTTGGTAACGCCTTCGGACCTGGCCGATCGAAGATCCGTAAGCAGAAACTAAGATCTTAAGCTGAGTGACGCGGAAGCCAGGTTCAAGTCGGAGAGCAGCATCGAGCGCATCTGGTCAGCGCGTTCGGGGTCTGTTGCGCGAAGAATTGCCGATGGGTGTAGCGTGGCAATCACTCGTTCGGCGTAGGGACTGGCAAGCACCTTGCCGCGCTCGCGCATGAGCCCGAAGTTCGAACCAAAGAGCGACTTCGATGCTGTCGCGCCGAGGCACACGACTATCTCCGGTTGCACTGCCTCTATCTCCGCCACGAGCCATGGTCGGCAGGCGAAGATCTCTGATGTCCGCGGGTTCTCATGAATACGCCGCTTGCCGCGCTCCGTAAACTTGAAATGCTTGACCGCGTTGGTGACGTATGTAGAAGAGCGGTCGATATCTGCTTCGGATAGCAATGTGTCCAGCAGCCGTCCCGCTGGTCCGATGAAGGGCTCGCCCGCACGATCTTCTTCGTCTCCGGGCTGTTCGCCGATGAACATGAGTCGAGCTCGCGCGGGACCGCGGCCGAAGACTGGCTGAGTCGCGCAGCGGTAGAGCTCGCAGCCCTGACATGCGTGAATTGCTTCTTGCAGCACGGGCAGGGAATGGTCCCCGGGCACGAAGGATGCGGCGGTCAACTTCGGCTGGCGAGAAATCATCGTTTCGACCCGGCCTTCCGCCTCGGTAAGAAGTTTTGGCAATGTATGAAGCTCGGGCAGGTTCTTCCAGTACCGCACCGGCATCTCCGATCGCATGGCGTTCATGTTCGTTCGCGCTGGATTGAAGATCGAGGAGTAGTACGTACGCCAGAGATCTTCGAAGTCATCTGTCTTCGGTGCGTGTTCGCGGGCAACGCCGGAGGCGAACGCGAGCTGCTTTTCGGAAGGATCCCAATGGACCGAGGCGTCCGGAGTCATAATCGTCCACTGCATCACAGCAAATCGTTCCGCGAAGAACGACGCGGCCAGTTCCAGAACTCGATGCGCCGGCTCATACCAGGCAACAAAGTGCTCACCTGCGTCCGTCTCGATTTTGCGAAACCGCACAAACGCATGCATCTTATGCAGGTCTCGCTTGACCTGATGCTCAAGGCGCCGGAACTCCGCGACATCGTCGTCGATATCCAGCTTCAGCAGGTTGCGATCTGATTGAAGCCGAAACAAGAGGCGGTACAGCAAGTTCCAGCGGGCGGCGTCGCGATGACACGCGACGACCGTGGCGCGCTCAATATATGACCGGGGCACGTGCACCTGGGAACCAGAGCCTGTGGATGCCGGCGGTTCTGTCGCGAACAACGACTCTGTTGCGCCAGACTCTGTGTCAGCAAGGTCGATGAATTCAGGCGAAATTCCGGCTGACAACAACGGGCGCACGGCCTCGCGCCAGGCCTCAAAGGTCGGCTCGATGAGGATTGTCTGCCGTAGGGCTGAGCTGTTCACAGCTGGCCCGAGAATGCCGAAACACCCGCGAACAGGTCGAGTTGTTCCGCCTGAACCGGTTTGGGCGACCCGATCAAACGCTGCTGTTTGTGCGGAAGGTGATCGACGGCGATCAGGTATCTTTCCGCAAGTTTCACCCGCACGTTCAGCTTGCGGAGATCGTCCATCGAAAGGCGATGGTAGCGGCGAATGCGCAAAATGCGGGTCACGTTCCGATAGCCGATTCCGGGCACGCGCAGCATAGCTTCTCGCGATGCGGCATTCACATCGACTGGGAAAAATTCAGGATGAGCCTCAGCCCATGTGAGCTTTGGATCCTTTTGCAGGCTGAGATTCGGTTCCTGATCTGTGGTCAGCTCCGCTGCGTTGTATCCGTAGTAGCGCATGAGCCAATCGGCCTGATAGAGGCGATGTTCGCGTACGAGGGGAGGAGCGGCTTGCGGCAGGCGCGCATCGCCAAGCGGAAACGGGCTGAAGCTCGAGAAGTAGATGCGGCGAAGCTTGTAGCTGTCGTAGAGATGCGAGGCCGTGGAGAGTATCTGCCGGTCGCTGGTGCCGGTTGCGCCGACGACCATCTGCGTACTCTGCCCTGCAGGTGCAAAGCGCGGAGTGGATCTGTGCCGGCGGCGGTCTTCGTCGATCTCAGCTTTGCGCTCCGTGATCTGATTCATGGTGCCTTCAATCACGGTCACTTTCTTTTCTGGCGCAAGCTGAACCAAGTCCTGCTGAGTAGGCAATTCGATGTTGGCGCTCAGACGGTCCGCGAAAGTCCCGGCGCGCTCGATCAGCGCGGCCGATGCGCCCGGTATCGCTTTCAGGTGAATGTATCCGCCGAACGAGTGATCTTCGCGAAGCGACCGGGCAATCTCGATCACCTGCTCCATCGTGTAGTCGGGTGACTGGATAATGCCGGAGGAGAGGAACAGCCCTTCGATGTAATTGCGGCGATAGAAATCGAGGGTGAGGTTCACCACCTCGGCAGGGGTGAACCGGGCTCGGGGAATATCGGACGAGACGCGGTTGACGCAGAAAACACAATCGTAGGTGCAGTAGTTGGTAAGCAGAATCTTCAGAAGGGAGACGCAGCGGCCGTCGGGAGTATAGCTGTGGCAGATACCAGTGCCGTCGGAGTGACCAATACCTTTGCCGTTGCCGGCGCGCTTGGATCCGCTCGAGGCACAGGATGCGTCGTACTTAGCTGCATCGGCAAGGATTGCGAGTTTTTGCTGCACCGTCATCAGGGGAAGTGGGCCGAGCCGCGGACTTGCCGATTCCGCAACTTATACATTTTAGCGAAGAAAAGGAGAATGAATTCCACCAAGTCTCAGATGATCGGCCCCGTCAACATCGATGGGGGACATAGTTGATGCCGCCAAATTCAGATGATTTGTCCTTCCAAGGCCTTGGATTTGGCCGTGACACAGCAGGTTGTCAGGCCGCCCCCTCGCTAGATCCCTTTCAAGCTTGGCTGACTGGGCCGTGATCGGCTCGTTTGTTGGCTGCCCCGGATTCATCGAAGCTGAGAATCTTTTCCCGCTACCCGGATTGGCACATATTTTGCAGTTCAAATGAACAGAAAACGCAGCTCCCCGCAGCGCGAAGTGCCCAGAACGAATCCGGTTCATGATTACCAAATGGGGATAGGCAGCTTTTGAGGTGTGTTCGTACACTGCCCATGTTGCTGGACCAGAGCACAATACGGAATGCAGGGAACTTGAAGACATCAGACGTGCGGCTGTTGCTGAGCAAATGGATGGAGGAGCAGACTTCGCTGCTCTGTCTCGGCTCATTTAACGAATGCCGTCTGGTGCTGAAGGCGCACGTGTTTGCCATCGCTGATGAGTCGTTCACTTTGCGTTCCCTAAGCTCCGACACAACCCTTTCATTCAGCTTCGGGTCCGATGGTACGGTTTTCGACTATGCCGAGCAGCGTGAATTTGGAATGCCAGAACTTCCCTCGAAGCTGGCTCACCTTGCTTCCATTGCAATTATGTTCCCCACGCGCGTGCCCGTGAATCCCCTCACCGAGAACACGGAACGCGAGACACTGATCATGATCGAAATGTGGGAAGGCGATCGCGAAAACTGGAGCGAAGAGAAGTAGCCCATTCAAGAGCGCTAGCCGATTTTGAAGCCTGCCTCGCCTGGCAGGCTTTTGCTTTCGTTGGTCCTACCGCGTTCTTTAACGCAGCGGCGAGATGGCATGCATTACTCTTATCGAAGCATTTCCATTCTCATCAACGGATTCGGCATTGCGAATTGTTCTTTCGAACATCGGCACCTACGGCGACATCAATCCGCTGATTGCGCTTGCGATTGAATTGAAACGTCGCGGCCATGTTCCCGTGATGGCTTTGCCTGAAGTGTATCGATCGAGGATTGCGCCAGTGGGGCTGGAGTTCCACGCGGTCCGGCCAGATATCGATCCCAAAAACAATGTGCTGGTGGAGATGGTGTACGACATCAAGCACGGCACCGAGAATGGGCTTCGCAATTTTCTTTTTCCCGCGCTGCGACAGACCTATAAAGACCTGCTCGATGCAGCAACCAGGCCAACTCGCGCAGACTTGCTACTAGTTGGCGAGTTGAACTACGCAGGCCCAATCGTGGCGGAGGTGACGAAGATTCCGTGGGCAAGTTATGTCCTCGCACCCATGTCATTTTTCTCAGCATATGATCCGCCTGTGCTCCCGCCTTATCCGAAGCTGGCAAAAGTCGACAAAGGCATGCCGGGATTCGGACGCGTAATCAAGCGGGTAGCCCGTCTTGTAAGCCGCAGATGGCCCGAGCCAATTTATGAACTTCGCAAAGAACTGGGCCTGCCTCAGGGTGAAAATCCTTTGTTCGATGCGAAACACTCGCCATATCTGGTGCTGGCGCTCTTCTCGCGCGAACTTGGCGAAGAGCAGAAAGATTGGCCTCCCAACACGGTCATCACAGGCTTTGCGTTCTATGACGCTGATTCTGGCAACGTGAAATTGCCGCCGCATCTCGATCAGTTTGTGGCCAGCGGCGAGCCTCCAATCGTCTTTACGCTAGGTTCGGCGGCGGTCCTCGCAGCCGGCGACTTCTACGAGGTTTCGGCGAAGGCTGCAATGGATCTGGGCAAACGCGCTGTGCTGCTGATCGGGAGCGATCCGCGCAACAAGCTGAAGGAAAAGCTGCCCGATTCGATTTGCGTAGCCGAATACGCGCCTTACTCCAAGCTCTTTTCGAGCGCGTCAGTAGTGGTTCACCAGGGCGGAGTGGGGACGACGGCGCAGTGTCTCAACGCGGGCAGACCAATGCTCATCATGCCTTATTCCCACGACCAGCCAGATAATGCGCGGCGTATGAAAAGGCTTGGCGTGGCAAAGGTTATCGAGAAAGCCAAGTACACTCCGGAACGAGTCGCGCGCAAAGTGCATGCTCTGCTCGAAGAGTCAGCGTTCGCGCAGAATGCACGAACCGTCGCCGAAACGGTGAAAAAGGAAGATGGCGTGAAGGCAGCGTGCGATGCCTTGGAGGGTCTTCATCGTAAGACGCTTCCCGCTTTGGAGCGCAGGAATCCGTTGGAATGCTGATTCAGGGCTTCTAAACCCCTTTTTTACAATAATTCGCAAATCAACAGAAACGCGCATTTCTCTTGGGCAAACCTACAAGGTGCAGGTGGCATCGGAATGTGGATGCGTGCGCTGCTACGCGCACTGCGTCGTGGAGGTTTAATCAAAATGAATGTAAAACGCATAGCTTATACAGTTTCGATGAGCGCAGGAACCGCACTGCTCGGTGCAACATTTGCGCTCGCACAGTCTCCGGGTGGAAGCCCCCAACAGCAGCCAAGCATGCCGCAAACCCCGTCCGCGAACACGGGCTCTCAGTCGCCGGACAACAATGCGAGCTCCAGCACACCAACATCGTCGCAGGACTTCTCGGAGCGCGCGTTCATTTCGGAAGCGATGCAGGGCGGGATGGCTGAAGTGCAGCTCGGTCAGCTTGCCCAGCAAAAATCTGAGAGCACCGATGTGAAGCAGTTCGCCGCCAAGATGGTGAACGATCACGGACAGATGGGTGAAAAGTGGCTGAAGCCGGTAGCCCAGCAGATGGGACTCAACGAGCCCTCCAGCCCATCGAAGAAGGATAAGAAGGAAATCGAGAAGCTGAGCAGTCTGTCAGGGCAGGACTTCGACAAAGAGTACATCACCATGATGGTGAAAGATCACCAGAAGGACTTGAAGCAGTTTCAGAGCGAGTCTCAGACAGCTCAGAGCCCCGCGGTGAAACAGATTGCCGAAAAGGGATCGCAGATCATCGAGCAGCATCTACAGATCATCCAGCAGATTGCCAAGGCTCACAACATCGAGTCCGGCGGCAAGGAGATGTCGAGCACGAAGTAAGCGATAGTGAATGTCACGAATACGGAAATCAGCATGAAAGCCCTTGCGGCCCCGACTCGCAAGGGCCTTCGTGTCTCATCCTACTTCGCAGGAAACGCTCTCGTTTCGTCTGTGCGCGAATTCGTGAGGGTAAACTTTCCGTCACGGTTCGCCACTACCTTGAAGGAGTTCCCCTTCTCCTCTCCCTTCGGATTGGCGATCAACCCCTCCGGACTGTTATGAGCAGTGTCAGACCCCTCTGCATTGTGCAGCATGAAAAGGTTCCCGCTGCCGACAATGTCGCTGACCGTTTGCCACGCCTCAGGACTTCCGCCCTTATGCGCGCCATTGTTCATGATGGCGGCCTGCGGATGAATCGCAGCAATGAGCGATTTCGAGTTTGACTGGTCCAGACCGTGATGGCTGACGAGAAACAGGCTCACTTTGCCAAGTGGGTTATTTGGGCAGACAAGGTCGATCTCTTTCGGTTTTGTCAGATCTCCGAGATCGAGAAAGCTGAATCGCCCAAAACGAACAAGGACCCCGACAGATCGCGGGTTCTCACTATCGTCAAGCTTCCACTTGGGCTCGCTTGAGCAGTTGGAATTTGGTTCAGGCTTGATTCCAGGCACAGATGAGATGTGTTCGCCGTCGGCTGCGACGACGACGATGTTGAGACCTGTAAGGTCTATGGCGTCGCCCGGATGAAGTGCTCGACGGGGCGTATTGCCGATCGCCGCGGTGTATGCAGCGAAATCTTTACGGGTGATGTCGGAATCTTCGCGATTCGAGCCGTGATCGAGGAACTCGCCGACCTTCACGCGCTTGACGAGTTCAGGCACACCGCCAACGTGATCGGTGTGAAAATGCGTGATGAGCACCTTGTCGATCTTGGAGATTCCTGCGTCTTTCATCGCGCCCTGAATGCGCTCAGCGTCGCGCCCGTTGCTGCCGGGCCATCCAGTATCGACAAGCAGAGACGCTCCTGAAGGAGAAACGATAAGTGTTGCCTGGCCTCCCTCGACGTCAATGGAGTAGATCGCTAAATCATTGCCCTTGCGCGGAGATTTCTGTGCGGGGGTGTGGATTGCCTGAAATAAGAGGAGGAAGGTAGCGAGAAGAGATCCAGCGCAGGCTCGTTTCATTTGCGATTGAGTTTAAACGTTGACTCGCAGGTAAGAACAATCCGTCCGGGTCAGCGGTTTTACGCGAACCAGCAAAAGGCGATCGGTGAACGTGCAGAATGCCGATGGGTGGCTTGTGCTGAAGTCCATGCAATCACGAGCTTTGGGCCCAGATTTTGCTGGAAAGTTCTTCCTGCTAGAATAGATATTGCCGCACTACGCGGCTATTCATCGCATTTTCATGCCGGTCCGCTGGCCGATTACGGCCGCATCCCAGTGCAAATCAAGATTTGCCCTAGAAGAAAAGGAACTTAGCCCCTGTGAGCCAGACGATACGCAATATCGCCATCATCGCCCATGTCGACCACGGCAAGACCACTCTAGTTGACGCCATGCTGCGGCAATCGGGCACATTCCGCGCCAACGAGCAGGTTGCCGAGCGCGTGATGGACTCAAACGAACTGGAACGGGAGCGCGGCATCACTATTCTCGCCAAAAACACTGCCGTGAACTACGGCGGAGGCAAGATCAATATCGTTGATACCCCGGGCCACGCCGACTTTGGCGGCGAAGTTGAGCGCGCGCTGAAGATGGTGGATGGAGTCATGCTGCTGGTGGATGCAGCCGAAGGCCCGCTGCCGCAGACGCGTTATGTGCTGGCCAAGGCGCTGGAAGCAAAGCTCGCGCCCATCGTGGTAATCAACAAGATCGACCGTCCGGATGCTCGGCCTCAGGAAGTGCTGAACGAGATCTACGATCTCTTCATTGATCTCGACGCGGAGGAATCGCAGCTGGATTTTCCTGTGCTCTATGCCGTCGCCAAGGCCGGAACCGCCACTCTCGACCTGGCTAAGCCGGGTGAGAACCTTCAGCCGCTGTTCGAGACGATCGTGTCAACCATTCCCGCGGCAACGGGAGATGCTGAGGCTGCGCTGCAGATCCTTGTGACGAATCTCGACTACTCCGAGTACTTCGGACGCATCGCTATCTGCCGCGTATTTCAAGGCACACTGCACGCGGGCGATGAAGTGAACATCTCAAAGCGCGACGGGTCCCTGCAGAAGACGAAGATTACCAAACTGTTCACGTTCTCTGGTCTGAAGAGAATTGAGATGACTGAGACGGTGATGGGTGACATCGTCGCCGTCGCCGGCGTAGAGGGAATCACGATCGGCGAGACTATCACTTCGATCGAGACGCCCGATCCTCTCCCGCTGATTGTTATCGACGAACCTACAATTGCCATCCAGTTCAGCGTCAACAACTCACCGTTCGCGGGCAGGGAAGGGCAGTATGTAACGAGCCGCAACCTGCGCGAGCGCCTCGAGAAGGAGCTGCTGACCAACGTCTCGATTCGCGTGGAAGAAACGGGCTCTCCCGATACTTTCAAAGTGCTTGGCCGGGGCGAGCTTCAGCTTGCAATTCTCATCGAGATGATGCGACGCGAAGGCTTTGAGCTCATGGCTGGACGGCCTGAGATTGTCACCAAGGTAGTCGATGGCACGCGTATGGAGCCGGTTGAGCACCTCACCATCGATATTCCCGAACAGTACACCGGAGTGGTGATCGAAAAGCTTGGACCACGTAAAGGCGAAATGACGAAGATGCACAACCACGGCTCAGGCCGCGTGCGTCTTGAGTTCCGCGTACCCAGCCGTGGGCTCATCGGACTGCGCAGTGAGATGCTGACCGAAACGCGTGGAACCATCGTCATGAATTCGCTCTTCGACGGATACATTCCGTATCAGGGCGAGATTCCGCAGAGGCCCACAGGCGCTTTGATTGCCGATCGCCAGGGACTGACGACCACCTATTCTCTGAATGGATTGCAGGAGCGCGGGATCCTGTTTCTCGGCGCAGGCGTAGATGTTTACGAGGGAATGGTTGTAGGCGAGCACTCGCGCGACAACGACCTCGACGTGAATGTTGTTCGCGAGAAGAAGTTGACCAACATGCGCGCATCGAGCGCTGACGAGGCGCTCCGCTTGGTGCCCTATAGAACTCTGAACCTGGAGCAGGCCATCGAATTTATCGCCGATGATGAACTCGTGGAGATCACGCCCAAGTCGCTTAGGCTGCGAAAGAAGATTCTGCAAGCCAATCGCAGACCCAAGCGCTGGGAGAAGGCGGAACAGTTCAGCGCATAACTGGCCTGGACCGTTCATGCTCGGGTACCCCACGTCTCGATCTTGAGACGTGGGCAAAAACCTAGCTCTCGCCCAGCATCCGTTTTTTCGCCTCGAGCACTCGCTCCAGAGCCTCTTCTGCCGTCGCTCCCACGGAGGAAAGATGTCCCATCTTCCGGCCTTTCTTGGCGCCACGCTTTTCGTAGAGATGCAAACGCACTCCGGGAATGCTGAGTGCTGCTTGAAAATTTGGCGTTGACGTCAGCCAGACTTCACCAAGCAGATTCACAATGGCGCACGGGGTGATGAGCGACGTCTCGCCGAGCGGCAGGTTGCACGTGGTTCGCACCAGCTGCTCGAACTGGCTCGTCACGCATCCGCGCTCGCTCTGGTGGTAACTGTTGTGCGGGCGGGGCGCCATTTCATTCACAAGCAACCGCCCCTGCTTGGTGATGAACATCTCCACGCAGAGCAGGCCTTCGATCCCAAGTCTAGCGATGATGTCGGCTGCGAGTTTCTCGGCCTTGGCTTCAAGTTCCGGGCTCATGCCTGCGGGCAGAACGCTCCATGCGAGAATCTGGTTCTCGTGGTGATTGCGTGCGGCGGGAAAGCTACGCACTTCTCCTGACGGCGTGCGTGCGGCCATCACGCTGACCTCATGCGCCAGATAGAGTGCCTGTTCGGCAACAGCAGGTTTGCCACCAAGGCTCGTCCATGCATCTTTAATTGATTGCTCGGTGAGCGGCGATTCAATGCCGAGACGTACCTGTCCGCGGCCATCGTAGCCGCCCCGCCCGATCTTGAGAAACACCCGTCCGCCCAGGGACTCGACGGCTTCATGCAGTTCTGCTTCGCTGCGGACTACGCGAAACGGCCCGACGGGAAATCCATTTTCAGCGAGCCACGCCTTTTGCAGCGTTTTGTCCTGAATGATGCGAACAGGCTCGACGCCAGGACGCAGGGGCGCAAGTTGAGCAACCTGCTTCAACGCATCGACACCGATTTGTTCAATCTCCAGGGTCAACGCATCTGCACCACGAGCAAGCTTCTGCGCTGCCGCAACGTCATCCCATGCGCCAACAATGGTCTCGTCTACGACAAAACTGGCGGGGCACTTTCCTTCTGGATCCATGACGCGCACGCGATAGCCCATGGTGCGCGCGGCCATCGCGGTCATGCGGCCGAGCTGCCCGCCGCCGAGAATGCCGATCATACCGCCTGGTTCAATGACAGGGATTGGATTATCCGGCACTAGGGAAGCTCCTGCGTCATTACTTCGTCGGTTCGCGCTTTGCGCCAGGTAGCCAGCCGTTCGTAGAGAGCCGCGTCATCAGTCGCCAGAATCTCAGCGGCCAGAATCGCAGCATTCGCCGCACCCGGCTTGCCGATCGCGAGGGTTCCGACCGGAACTCCTTTTGGCATCTGCACGATGGAGAGCAGGGAATCGAGACCGTTTAGCAACGTTGCTGGAACTGGAACGCCGAGCACCGGCACGAGAGTCTTCGACGCAAGCATTCCCGGGAGGTGGGCCGCACCCCCAGCGCCGGCGATGATCACGCGCAATCCGCGCTCCCGCGCGGTCTCAGCATATTTGAAGAGCCAGTCGGGCGTGCGATGCGCGCTGACTACCCGCGCTTCATGCGAAATCTCGAGGGCGTGCAGAATCTCGACGGCCGCTGAGAGCACTTCGTAGTCGCTCTTCGAGCCCATCACCACGCCAACTATCGGCTTGTTGCTCATGGGGTGATTATAAGAGGCGTTCGCCGGACTTTCGCGAGCCCACCTGGCGACGCGCCAAATTGGCTAATGCCGGTGCCAAGCCTGCACCGCAACCTCGACCACCGTGAGCAATATGCTGAACGCCGCTAGAAATCCCTTGGCTCGTTCCCAGTTCTGCTCGTGCTCCTCCATCCGGTGCTCGAGATCTGCAATGCGACCGCCATTGCCATCGCCGGTGAGCGCGTTCATCTGCGACTTCAAGACATTCAAGTCGCTTAAGACCTGTGCTTCGAATTCATTGATCATTCGCATCGATTTTTGTTTTCTGCTGCCAGTTACACAGCAAGCGGAAGGTTAAAGATAAGCGCTGCTGAGAATTCCGAGTAGTTGGGTGGATTTGATCCATCGAAAGCCCTGATGTAAAAGCGGTCCCCTGCTGCGAAGCGCGAAAGAGTCATGATAGGTTGCGAGGTGCGCATTACCAAGTCGGCATCTGATCCCGGCAGGAAGCAGTTGTCGCGACGTCGAACCTCGAATCCACCCCCAGCAGGAGCAGTCGTGCCGGCATTGATTGTGACCGATTGCCCGCTCACGTTCGTAACAGTGAGTCCACTGAGATTCGCCAGGTTGGTTGTGCCCGCAGGCGTAGGCAGCCATGCATCTGCCGGTACTTCGGAACTCGTCTTGATTGCGAGATCTTCGGCCCAGTCATTTGCAAACTCGATTTCGTAGCATACGACATCCGGCAGACTCGCGTGGTAGGTCAGCTTAACGTTGCGGACGATCATCTGCGCAGTGACTCCAGTCGGCGGCGCGTTGAATGCAAGCGCATCTCCAGGCCACACGTCGGAATTGAGATCTCCGCTCATGCATTTGTAAGTGCCGCTCCAGAGCGCAGTCACGCTCGCGGCAGCATTCACAAGCGCAGATGCTGCGTTCCTGCAATCCTGCGAACAGCGTGACGGAGGATTCGTAACGCTCCCGACCCAAACTGAAACCGGCGGCAGACAGGACGCGGCGAGCTGCTGCTGGCTTTCGGCGTTGACATTCCTTCCAATTGCCCTGCCCACGGTCCTGTAGCTGACGGCAATTTGCTCTCCCATTGCTGGAGCGAATCCCGGATAGAACACCACGCGGCCGGAGCTCTCCACAAGGCACTCGGCTGCCTGTGTCGAATAGCCTGTACGGCGCGTTACCGGACTGCCGTTTGATGGAGTTGCGGAAACCCATCCCGATCCCAGATTCGTGAGATGAAATGCGCGCATCGATCCATCAAGATTGATGCTGCTTGCGGCGACTACTGTGCATGAGGCGGGCAGATTTGCGATTGTGCCCTCGAAGAGAGTTACAGGCATCCCCGCGACGCCATTCACAAATTCCTGAATCTCAAGCTGGAGATTCGCTGGAGCCGCAATAAGCTCCCCGCCAGTCGCTACGGCGCCGAAATCATCGATGGTCCGGTATATGGATGTGCTGCGGTAGACCTCCGGGCAGTGGACGCGAGCCCGCAGTGCGTACTGCTTCGACGGGCTTACCATATACGAAGCACCGGCAGTGACTCCAAGCACCAGGGGCTGAATCGAAACATCACCGGTGCCCTGCTCCGCCGTTACCTTGAATCCCGCGGTGCAAGCGGATTGCAGATTATCGCCCGTAAAAAATCCTGCGAGAACGCCGCTGCTTCCGTTCGCAAGCGTAACTCCTGTTGCCTCCAGCAGGAGCGTTCCACCCATCTCGACAGGGTCCAGCCATCCCAGGAGCGTTTCACCATCTCTGCCGTTCCCGCCCTGCATCGTCAGCCCGCCGGCGCCCAGCGTCAGATAGCCCGGTCGGCCAGAGTTGCCCCATACCCGCTGGTCGATGTGGCCTTCGTTGAAGAGCTCGCGAATAAGAGTCGATTTGTCTGTCGTAGGAGCAAAGACCCGATCTGAAAGGTAGAACTGCGTTGTGACCCCGTCGCCGAGGAAGTACTCCGTCACGTAGCTGGTGGGTTCGCGTTCCCCGCACACTGTAATGTCATTCGCTAAAGCACGGCGTGCCCCCGCGGTCAAGGTTAGATTCTCAAGAGAAAGGCTTCCGTCGGCCTCATTCAACCAATGCACCACACTCGGCATCGCCGTAAGTTCTACTACTCCATTCATGGCCCGGTATGCAGCACGCGCCTGACTTGCAATAGACGCGGCGGCAACGGTAAACGCTGAGCTGTTTTGCGCCGATTCAGCTGAGACAGGCGCCTCTAGAGAAAGCTCGCTAGTTGAAAGAGCAATCATCCCTGTCTTTGCAACCAGCGCAGCGATCGCCGTTCCTGCAGCCATGGCGGGTGACGCCTTCCACGGTGCCGCGCCGGCCTGGTCGAGAAGGCATTCGTCGCTCACGGCTTCGACCGACATTCGGTATCGAGGCCCTTCCACCCCAAGCCCTGCGTACTCCGGCATGGGCGTCGCAGCAACATAGCCAGTGAAGTAACAACTGCCATCGTCGCCTGCGATGCGCAAAGCTTGGTTACGCGCGAGAGCAACCCGTTCTCTTGCCGGAGTTGTAATCCACAGTCTGCACACGGAAGGCTCATTGAGCTTTCTTTTGATTGTTAATGGATGTGCCGCGTCAAGAGCGAAGGTGTAGTCCTGCCCGTCAATCGTGATCTTCATCGTGATTTCCCGGAGTTGATTTCAAGAGCCGAAGCCCAACTGGCGGTGAGCCTGCTAGATCAGCGCATAAGCTGCGGGTTTGAAACTGCGATAGCACAGAACCCGCTCGCCATCGATTGGATCGTCGACAGGAAGCGCTCGGAACTGGCCTTTCAGCAGGATTCGACTTATTCCGCCCTTATGCCGGCTGTCGAGGGGAACCGATGATTCCTCTGCGGAAGACATGCTTTGCAGGCGAGGATAGTGCAAGAAGATCCGATCGCCCTGACTCCCCTCCATCACAAACAGACCTGACCATTCCTGATGAAAACTGCCGCCCTCACGGTCAACAAAGCCCGTAATTGACTGTACCTTTGCGTCTGCCCGAGGTACGCCGCCCGGAAGAGGTTGGGCGAGTATCAGGCTTCCAGAGCTTACGCCAAGCACGAGACCGACGTTGAAAGTGATACGTCGGATGTAATCGGGGTCTGTAAGTGCCTGCCGTAGGAAGGCCCCGGATACAGGCGAACCGACGAACCCTGTCTGTCCCGCATAGTCCGCATCGACCGCAATCATCGATCCAGGTCCGAATCTTGATGCATCGCCTGCAGCAAGTTGAACCATGGATGCCGTCGACCCGTTCTGTACGCTGACTGCAGGTTCTGCAGAAACGCCATCCGAGCCTGCCAGCACGTTCATGTGCTGCGAACCGGTCCCAAGCGCCATCGTCAACTTGGTCCAGCTCAGGAAATCGAAAGAGAGATGTGCCTCGAGTGTATTGCGCGTCTGTTCGAGTGTGGCGGCGGGAATACCGGTGAGGATGGGTGCAGACTTGCTAGTCGCCGTCCGCCCGAAGTTCTCGATCCATCCAAGGTCGATCCATGGCGCTGGCGGCGCATCGAGATCGAAGGTGTTCATCTGTGCTGGATAAAAACGTACATACGCCTGCGTAGCTCGCTCGACAGGAGCGAAGTAGGCTCGTACTCTTCGTGTAGTTGGCGCGGGTGCTGCGAATGAGGTAGACGTCATTGTTCGCTCTGCTCCTCGTAGCTGTAGACAGCCACGCGAACTGTGCGGCTGAGTCGCTCGCGTTGTGTCGTAGCAGCTGTGAAGGACGGCTCATCCCAGAAAACCTGAGTTTGCATTGGCGCCGGAGGTTGAACTGAGTAGTCCAACTTGGCCGTCGTGGAAGGTTCCAGAATTTCGAGCAGCTCTCGATCCATCCTGGTCAGCGACCTCCCGCGGTCCAGTCCTCCGAATGCCTGCGATCCCGATGTGCTGTACGAAATCTCGCACTCCATCGCAATCATGGCCGAGGAGAGTTCTGCGTCCGCCGCAAGCCCAAGCCAGCGAAGCATAAACACATCAGCTGGAGGCTGGGCGAATGGCGCCTCGGCCTCTTCAATCAAGATTCCGGGACGCAGCGTTCCACGCAGCAGCACAGTGCGCTCCGGATTCAGTGACGCAAGCCTCATGCGAAGGGCCAGGTAAAAGGAATCTTTTGCATTTTGCATAAATCAGAGAAAGGCGATCGGCATAGAGCCTTGCGACATAGCTTTTCGATCAGCCTGTTTCCTCCACTCTTCCAAAAGTCTCTCGAATAGAATCCGGTATTTACAGAGATTGTGCGTGCACTTCGCGAAGTGTAAGCCGATATAGATAAACCTTGCCGAAGGCTTCGTTCGCCGCGACGGACTCAATCAGGTATTCATTACCTGCGACAGTCACGGCCAGTGTCATGGCAAACAGGGCTTTGGCCGACGGCAAATCGAGCGCTCTGATCCTCGCCTGCACACTGGTCGCTGAGACGAGCATCTCCCACTGTGACGCATCGCCATCTTTTGCCGACGGTCGAAGCTTGCGCATCACTACAGGGCTCAGCTCTGTCTCCGCGAACGCGGTTGCGACTAACCCAACCTCCGCTTGAGTGGAGTTCGTGTTGCTGCCCGTGACGCGTAGACGCGCACTTCCTCCGCCCACACTGCGCAGAAGCGCGTCGGCGAGAAGTTGAGGTGCACTGATTGAGCCTCGAGATGTTGTATCGCTCATCTGTTACCCCAACCTGCTTGCAACGTAAGGACGAAGCCAGGTTTGTACTGTCTCGTCCAGCAGTGAACTCGAGAAATACTGCATCTGCATCGTGTCGATCTTGGTTTTGCTCGCGTTGAGAGCCGGCGTTGCCTGGGCATTTCGAACGATCTGGGCACACGCGCTCTTGATGTCGTCCCCGATGAACGACAACCCCGCTGTGTATGTCACGGAGACCTCGTTGTATGGCAGGCCAAAGAAATTGCATGGCAGCGTAATTTCGCCCGTGTTCGCGTCAAAATCGATGGATTGCGGATCAAGGTCGTTCCATTGTCCTGGTAGGGAAAAGGCGAATGCCTCGTCCATCAGATTCGGCTCTGCCGCTTCTCCCCTACGCGCTTTCCCATAGCGACCTTGTGCGGCTACGATCGGCGAGATCGCGTTGTTCGGTGCGGCCAGAGGAAGATAGCTCAGGCGGACTGTGCGCGATCCGCTGACCACGCGCAGCTTCTCGATGTACTGTGTGATGTTCAAATCCGGACGCCGGCAGAAGCTGTTGATCAGCGCCGTAGCCGTAGTGACCCAGTCTGACGATGTGCCGTCTGGCAGTCCAAAGCTGGAGTACTCCGCTGGCTCTAAATAAGGCATAGATGTCCTCCAATGTGCCCCGGTGATCAGTGATCAGCGAATGTAAGATAGCGATACCTTGCGCTCCTGATCACTGACCACTGTTCACTTACTGCTCTATCGGTCTACAAGTACCTGGTAGTGTGCGTAGCTAGCGCCCTTCACCACGAGGCCGCCAAACTTCACGGCTACATACTGTTGTGCCAGCGAACCGGGCGTGCCGAGTTGGAAGATGCGGGGCGCAGGATCGCCAAGCCAGTGATACTCGATCAGGTCCTCCGTCACGATGTATGCCGGCAGCACCGCGGATCCTGAACCGGGAGTGCCGGTGTAGCTCAGGCTCCAGTCTGGGATGAGAGGCAGTTCGCCGGCCTGAGTTGAAAGCATCTTGACGCGGAATCCACCCGTGATCTGATCGCTGTTGAGGACCACATTGAATTCGGTCTTCATCTCGCGATCGATCAGATCGAGAAGGACGGGGTTGGCGTAGATCGCGGTAGGCCGCACATGATAGCCATTGCTAGCCACCATCTGCGCGACAGCCGACTTGATGCCGTCGACAATCGACGCCGAGGTGCCGATCGTTATCGTCTGTCCACCGGCGACAATTTGTGGGATCGCTCCCATGTACTGCGTTGTTGTCGGTGAGCTGAGGCTGGTGTCGTTGCCGTTCCATAGCGCAACATCGTGCGTGAGCATTACCCCACTCACGGTGTCGACTAGGTCTTTGGCCTGCAGATACGCAAACTGCTGCTGCTGCTGGCCGAGCTCGACATCGAAAAGGTTGTAATTGATCTGCGACACAATCGCTTTCAGCGGCACACTGCGCTCAACACGAGTGGGGCTGACGACCGGCGCCACGATGCTGCGCGGATTGACGAATCCGGCAGTCCCCGGGCTCGGCAATGCAGTCTCCTCGAAGAATCGTGACGGGTGCCCCGTTGCCGGAACCTGCTTGATGCGTTGACCGAACGGGCTGGAGCGGCGACAGATGTCGAAGATCTCGGTCTGGTAGAGAGGAACTTCTACCGCGCCCGGTCCGATGAAGTCTGCTGCCGCGTGAATATCTGCAAAGGATGCATTCATAGGTTCATGCCCCCTCCACGGGGCCTTGCTTTGCTCTAGCTCCTAGCGCTAGTGAATTGATCACGAGAGGTCGCCCAATTCGCTTCAATTACGAGCGATCGATGAACATGGTTGTTTCGATTGCCTGGCGGAAAGCGGAAACTTTCCTTCGCCGCTGCTGTCTACGCAATCGCTCCCGCGCGCAGAAGCTGCGTCTTCACCGCGATTCGCTGTTCCAGACTCAACCCCGAAAGAGCGGCGTCGAGGGCACGCACATCCACAGGTCCATCCCCTATGCCATGCTTAGCCAGCATCGCCGATGTCGAGGGCGGTACCGTTCTACGCAGCGGCATTGGCTCGTGACTCCCGGTCGCCTTCAGTTCGGCAATCTCGCGCTCAGCCGCCGCCAACTTGCCAGCCAGGTCAAGCTCGCGTTTGCTCTGTTCAACAGTCGCAGAAATCCGCTCCACTTCTCCCTGCCGCTCCTGAAGCGCCGTAAGTGCCTGCTCAAGAAGGCCCGCAACGGCATTAAGTCGTTCCACCATTTCGTTGTTCTCTTCCATGCTTTCCTTTCATATTTCGTACTTCAGCCTTTTAGCTTTAGGGCTGCGTCTTCCCCCTCAGCCTCGTTCTCTCTGTCTGAAGCTCACGATCGCTTCACTTGCGTGGACGGTGTTTGACGCTCGGTCACGCCGCATTCACTTTTCAGCTCGCCATGCGGAAGCTTGTGGCCCGATAAGCAGCCTTCTCGCGCAGTAGAATGGCCGCGCCTGTAAACGTCACCCGCGTAAGCTTCCATATCTCCGCCCGCATATCTTCCACGCGCGCATCAGCCAGCTCGTAGCTCATCCCCATGGATTCGGGGGAATGCGCCGCGATGGTCTTCGCGACTTCAGGAAAATCGCGCGCGTAGATGTAACCCTTGACCACCAGCCGATTGCCGATCAGGCTCGCTTCTGTAAGCAGACCGACCTTCCGTCGTGCGTCATGCCCATCCCATCCCGGCCGATAGTCAACTGCCATGCCCATCAGAGATGCGAGTGCATTCTCTGCCGCGTCTCGCGTCAATATCACGCGATGTCCGCGCGCGCCTGCGGGTGCTCTGTCGCTTGGCGAGTCCACCAGTGTCAACACTCCCTCAAATGGAACCCGGTTGGGATGTCCTTCCACATGTGGAATCCTCACCGCCATCGCTTCGAATTGCATCTCGATCACCGCCAGTCTCGAAAAAAAGGCCGCATCACGCCACCAACGTGATGCGGCCAAGTCACCCTGCTACCACTAGCTCACTTCAGCAGATTGTTGTTTGCTGTTTTAAAATTTCGGCTCGCGGGGCCAGGCCGCGCATCGCACGGACTTCATCGATTGTTAAAACTCCGGCCTGCAGCAGCTGCACCTGCACCGCGAGCTCCGTCGCCTCGTCCCTGGCGTTCAGATCGTTGAATACAAATTCAAACTCTCGCCAACCGATGCATTTTGCAAAGAGATCGCGTGTTATATGCCCGGCGAGCAACTGGGCAAGTGGCATCACCGCACCCCGAAATGCCTCGTCTGCAAGTTCAGTTGCAGTCGACCGGTTTACATCGCCTTCGACCCCAAGTAGAAGAGGCGGCAGACCAAAAGCATTGGCCACCATGCGAATTAGAAATTCCTGCCAGGCAAGCCGCAGATCGGCATCAGTGCCTTGAGCAAATCGAAGAATCTCTGGCTTCTGTTGTGTAGAAAGCAGAGGGACGCGCCCGGTCCCTTCCACGTCGTCCTGCCACCAGCGAATCAGCCGATCGTGCTGTGTCGGAGTCGCTTCGTTAACCCATAGTGCATATTGCGCTACCGAGTTTGCTGCCAGCTTTCCGGCGAATCGATGCGCCGAAAGAAACTGATTCACCGACTCGAACGCAACTTCGAGCGGTCCCAGCCCGAACGGCGTAAAGCTGCGCGGATTCATTCGCACATACATAAGCTGATTGTCGCGAAGCTCGATGCTGGCCGACTCTGCCTGTCCGGGCGCTACCTGCGCATATCGAGATGAATCCGGCTGCCCATCCCAACCCGGATTGATGCGAATCGAAGCGCCATCGACAGCCCAGAGCACCGCAGGCCGCTCCGCGTCTCCGGTGGCTTCCATCTCGATCGAGCCGTAACCGCCGGTCAACGCATCTTCGATTACCTGCTCGATGAGTGTTCGAAAGCTATCCACCTCATTCGGCTCTTCCAGCGTACGGCGTAGAGCAATGATGCGATCCGCAAGTAGTGCTGCATCGGCCGTAGCGCAGCCTCTCCTGACGCGCACTTGCCAGTCCATTGCCGCTACCCGATCCTTGATGACGTTGATCGCTCGCCGCACAATCGGCGTTTCGGCAAAGCGCCGCAAGTTTGCCGGAGTCGGCTTTGGCAGGGACTGCCCAGGGAACTGAATCGGACTCAAAATTGCCGGCAGCGCCAGCGTCTTACGCTCCGGGCCTTTTTCGGCGGCAGCATCAGAGCTGCCGGTCGCCTGCCGCCATAGATCGCGCAGTTGCTCTCGAACCTTCACGCCTTTACCTTCCTTGGAAAAACAAAAGGCATGATCCGATGGATCATGCCTCGTAGCCTGGAACCCTGCGCGGCTTGGCCGGCCGGTCCGAAAACCAATTTCACAGCGAATCCTGCGGACTCGCCCTCAACACAAACTATCTTACAAAATCACTGCATATTAACCTGCAAATTCAGGGAAAGAATTTTGTATCCGATAAGTCGTTATTGTTCAATGCAAATTTCAGTTGAGATTGATGGCCCGCTCGTAGTCAGAACTTGACCTGCCCTCATACTCGCAATTCGAGTCGCGCCGTTTCGGCAACACGATTCAGATCTGCAGTCGTGAGCACGCGAATCTGGGCCTCTTCCATCGTTTCAACACCGAAGCGATACATCGCTAGGCGTTCAGCATCCCGGTCTTCTCCGGCAATCTTTGAAATGGGTTCTACAATCGCCGTCAGTTGCAGGTTTGCCTGTTCCATCCGCTCCACACCGCTCCTTAATCCCGCGGCCGAAAATGCCAAAACCTTGGCAAGATCAAGGTCGGGCTCGAGGCTCACCGCATGAAACATGCGGATGACACCATTCGGTCGGTATCCTGCATCAATGCGCAGAGTATCTCCGGGCCGCGTGTAGTCTGAAACCGGAATGCGCTTGCGCATCAGATCCCAGACGCCCACATGTTCAAACTCCGCTCGCATCTTATTGTGGATTGCCGCCCGGCCGCTCAGTCGCGATGACCCTTCGCGTTTCGGGGGATCGACATACATCCGCATCAACTCTTCGATGCCCGCTGGAAGGCTCTCGGCCTCGTATGCTTTTGGTGTAGACATGCGAAGGTTGTTTGATAATGCCTCGTCGATGATTCGCTTAAGTTTTCCGTCCGGATCATTGTTCAATCCGTGTCGCAGTTCACTTTCGATACTTTCCAGTAGTGCCACATCTGCATCTGGATCAAAGCAGCGGACACGGCGCCAGTCACGCGTGAAGCGCAGTTCCATCTGCTTGTTGCCGGGTCCATCGGAATTCTCCTGCCAAATGAGAGCGCCGATCTGGATGAACTCCTCGCGCAGGGAATGAGGAGCGTATCCGATCAACTGATACTTGCATTGGTGCCGCTGATTCTCGCCGCTCATTTTTCCACGCTAACCCGTCTATCGACTCGACCGGCTCCTACATCACCCTGTTGCCGATGGTAGATCCCTTTTGTTCCGGTTGCCATAGGACTCTCGCTGCAGTCCCCGCTCTCGAGTCCCATTTGGGAAATGGCTTTCGATCCGATTTCCCGAACTCCTCGATCCTTTCCCGAATGCAGCTTCTCCGCTTAAGCAGCTTGTCTACCAACGCTTCAAGGTCGTCCTGGTTGCCTCCATACCATTGCGGTGGGATGTCACGGGCCGCCTCCCATACCGTCTCAGCCGGCATTGTCTCGATTCGAGTCAGCCACGGCTCAAATGCATCCCATCCCGTGATCTCGCGATACACGTCGTTCCGGTAAAAAACTCCTCGCAATGGGGCATCTTCAAACTTCCAGTCGCCGGCGTGAAAGCAGTATCCAAAATCAATGAACACCGCACGATACTTGCGTTCTCTCGACGTTCTGACATAAACGGCCTGTCGTCCGTTCGCGTTACCGGTCCACTTGTCCAGCGCAAGGATCCCTGCAAATTCACCAAGGTTCTTGATCGAAAGCAGGAACTCTTCCGGCAGGAAATCTACGACCTGGCCCGGCATCAATCCGCCCATAAATCGCGATCCAAAATGCAGGCCCGGAGCGCATCGCTCATGCGACCGCCCCAGGTCCATCTCGAGATCGGGCGTATTTTCAACGAGCCACTCCCCAACCTCGACTATGTCTACATCCGGAACCGTGAGCCCGGCGGCAAGGGCGAGTTTCGACGCAAGATACTCGTTCGCAAGCACACGCATGTGCTGAGGATTGTTCTGAAACTTCACCACATACGGGTGCCCGTCCGAACCCAGCATCAATTGGCCCTGTGCGCCGCCCCGCATCCGCCGGATATGCTGCACCGCCTGTATCGCCAAGCTCAGATCTCCGCAGCGCATGAATTCGAACCTCGATTCTAAGCATGGCTATCAGTGCCCGGATGTGACGTACGTCATTCGATTCGCTGCGAATCGAGGCGCTCCTTCCGCCGACACCGCTCAACCTATCCTCTTCTTTTCCAGGATCTCGTCCCGCACAGCCAAACCGATACCCATCGCCATCACCAGATCATCATGCGCACCGGGTTGAGCGCCTGTGGTTCCATCCGGCAGGCGCACGAAGCTGCGGCATTCGGTGAGCAGCCGCCGGCTCATGAAAAGGCTTGGATGGTCGACCAGTGCCGCATTTAAGCGCCCAATGCTCGTCGGCCGAGTGGTCGAATTTGTTATCCATCCCAACTGATTGTTCTGCTGGTAGATATGCGGATAATGGAAGACGCTTTCAAGCAGCCACAGCACGCCGTGACCGTGATTATTCCGCTCCACCGCGAGCCATGCATCGTTGTATTCGCGCCCCAGTTCGTTCAGGAACCTCGCTGTTTCCAGCCCGCCCATGTGGCTCGCAAATTCCGCGCATTGCAGGCCTGACTCCGCTTCGATTACTTCAGCTGCGGTGTAGTCTCCCTCGCTTCCGCCGCCCGCTGGGTCGACACCGATTACATAGTGCTTACCCGGCAGTGGCGGAAGCCAGATCTCGAGTTCCCCATTGCGCCGAGTCTCGGCAGGTCGCGGTACCACTTCGAGCCGGTTTTCTACTGATTCCAGCTCAAAGACTGAGTCGCCGCTGGCCCGGAAGCACGTCTCTTCGTCCTCGGCAAACTCCTGGCACGCAAGCCCACGAAAATTCGCTCTCACCTGACGTCGGTATCCGATCTGTTCCAGGGTCAGACCGTGCGCCGTCGTCAGCGCCCGTTCTTCTTCGCTGAGTGAATCCGGTTCGACTGCCTCCAATCGATACTGCTCCTCCAACCACCATGGATAAAAGTGCTTCACTGTTCCGCTCTCAGCGGCGCTGTGCCACTCATCGTAGAAGCATCCGCCGACCCCGTTTGGAGTCGACTCCAGAATCTGCTCTCCCGTCGGGGACAAGGCAGCGCGGAGCCCGGCAAGCGTCTCTGCAGGATCTCCCGGCCACCGTGCAAGTTCTGAGCAGTGCAGATTCTGCACCGTCAATCCGCGCCCGGCATTTCGTTCACCAGCTGAGACCACCCGGTACTCGGAGTCAAGCTTTGGAAAACAAATCTGTCTCGAATTTGCGTGTGAGGTCTTCAAAAAGCCGCCGCGAAGTTGCTCAGGCAGGTTGTCGACGAACCTGTGAACGATTCTGAATATCTCCTCGGCTGAATCCAGCGTGTGAGCAACCTGGAGCGTCAGGGTTCCTCTTTGCGTGATCGTCTTGAGAAAGAAGCGCGCTGCAGCCCACGTGGTCAAGCCCAGTTGGCGAGCTTTCAAAACAATGTTTCGCTGTCCACGCGTGCACTCAAATGCCTGTTGGACTCTGTTTGGCTGAAGAGGCTCTGTCGAGCCCGACTTTGTTCGCACGCGCAGCAGTTTCTCCGCCAGCGCCATCAATATGCTTGAGCCTTGTAACGAGCCCGGTCTGTCATCGAGTTTCTTCCCAAGAGTGAGAAGGTTCTCGCTGTTCAACTCCTGAAGCCTGAATACAGGTTCTTCGTCATACATCACAGGTTCTCATCCAGATCGTTTTGCATTCTTTTGATCAATGGAGAAACACCGCCCCGCAAGGGTCGTAGCTAGGCGGTGTTGGTTTGCATCTGTGCTTATATTCTCGAGCGGGCCTGATTACCGCGCCCCCACATTCCAGGTGATCGAGGCGCCAGGTGTGATCGCAGCTCCTGTCACATTGCAGACCGACCAATTGAAGGTGTTTGTCGTCACGTAGTACTTGAACACCAGTCCGTTGGCACTCCAACCTGCTATGCCTGTCGTGCTCGACGTCGGAGTCGGCGGCACGATCGCCGAAGTGGTCGCCAGCCCAGTCATCGTCGTCGCTGTATTCGAAGTGCAGCTGTTAGCCGCAATCTGGCTTGTACCCGTCGTGATCTGCACGCTCGTGATGCCAACGCTCGCGCAGGCCACACCGGTATTGGAGATGTATCCGGAAGAGTCCACTTGCAGGCAGTAGCGGCCGCTGGTAGCCGCCAGTCCCGGAAACTTGATCGCAGTCGCTCCAGAGAAGCTTGCGTATAAACTGCTGCTTCCGCCCCCGTAGATATTGAACGTCGCCCCAGATCCGGTTTCGTAATTCACCCGCACAACACCCGAAGAGTTCGACGCGTTCACATAAGTGTCGCCGCTGTTCGTGCTCTGGTACGCTTTGAAGCTGTCGAGTCCGCCTGTCGCCGAGTTCAGCGCCCAATTGTTGCTGGCATCTTTCAGCATGTACCACTGGCTGTTTCCGCTGTAGTCCTTGTAGGTGAAGGAACCTTTCTGGCTTGTAGTCAAACCCGGCCAGAGATAGTAGTCGACCTCCGCGTCCGCGCTGTTCCGCACCGTCATCGTGCCGGTTGACTGCGCCGTACCACCTACAAGCAATGTCCCATTGAACTGCGCGTTTCCCGCGCTGCTCACCGTCGCTACGGTGGTTGCGTTCGGACCGCCGGAGCCAAAAACAGCGCCCCCGGTTCCCGAATTGTTCGAGCCATTCAGCACTACCGCGCCGGTTCCTGCCGCGTTGATCACAGTCTGATTATTGGTACTGGCATAGCCATTGTTGTACTGACCTACTGAAATGCGGTAGACGTTATTCAGCTCGTCTAAAACCTGGTAATACTGCTCGCCCCCGCTCGCGTCGCTCAACCCCATCGTCCATCGATAACCGTAATCGGTCTGATATCGATCGAGCAGACCGCGTTCGTTGCCTTTGCCGATCCCCAGTCTGAAATGATTCGTTACCGTCGCATCCTGCTGGCTTCCATACCAATCGCCGTTCATGCCATTGAAGCTGCGGTGAAAAGTATCAAGGAAGCTGTTGCGCGTTCCGCTATCGCTCAGCTTGCCCGTGAACATCGTGCCGCCTGTAATCCAGCTGTTATACGAGCTGCCGGCATCTGCCACGACCTGATTGATTGAGTTTTCGTTCCGCAATCCAACGATCGTGTTGCTTTGCGCATTCGGTCCAAGATGTAATGCCGTTGCGCACCCTTCCACATCTCCGCCAGTGATGGAGTTTCCATCACCTTGCTGCAGATTGATTCCATATGTCCCGGTGATCGGATTGCCGTTACTTGTGGGGCAATTGATATGCAGCCGTACAAAGAGACTGGCATTCAGCCAGTCTGTCACCGCAGGATTTGTGATCTGGTGGCCAATGCCGTTCAGCGCCGTTTGGAACCCGCTGATGTGGTTGTCGTAGAACGTGCCGCCTGTATAGTTCCCTGTACCATCCAGCGTAATCCCGGTCTGATTGGCATTGCCGAGCAGATAGAGACTCTCCAGATCCATCTCCTGAGTGCGATAAGCCGCGATTGCCTGCGTGCTGCTGGCCGAGGACGCGGTAACATTGATCAAAACGTTATCAAGATGGAATCCCAGCGTATCCGCCGAGTAGGTCGGATCTCCGATCTGCAACGCTGCGCTGGCTCCCGAGTAGAGCAGCACGGTCCCGCCCAGACTTCCACTTGTATTGCTTGCTCCCCGCAGCGAACATCCACGCAGGGAAGCATTCCTGGTTCCGGTTGTTACAACAATCTGCTTTGCTGTCGCGATCGTCGCACACGGCAGCAAGATGGTCATGTTCGCGGTGGAGATCGTCACGTCCGATGTCATCGAGACATTTCCGGAAAAGTTGCGCGCGTCGCATGTGCCCCCATAAACGCCGCTCGTGGCCGATATACAGGCCTGCAGTTTCGCTCCGAAGTCCACTCCGGGAAACTGATCCACTTGATAGGCAGCTCCCAATTGCTTTGCGGTCAGCGGGCCGGTCACAGTACCACCTGTGAACGGCACAGCTTGTGCAACCGCCGTATCAACGTAATGCTTACTGGCTGCCTGCAGTGCTTGTGTCGGATCTCCAGTCAGATACAAGGGTCCTGTAAGCTGTCCTCCGCTTGACGTCAGGTTCCCTTGTGAAACCGATTGAATTGCCTGGTCTACGTAGGCTTTGTTCACAGCCTGCAGCGCTTGTGCCGCCGGCATGACTTGCGATCGCACTTGTCCGATGCTGGCCTGCTCCGCCGCCGGGACTACCCAGTACTCCGTACTCGTTGTGCCATCTTTCATGTGGTAGATGGCCGTGTAAAACAAACCAGCTGGAGAAGAGCCAAGGTTTGGCATTAGGTTCACGCTCACAAAACCATCGGCTCCAATGTTCGTTGTCAGCCTGCCTGCGGCGACTGCCTGGTTCGATGCTGTGGTAAATGCGGGCCAGCTCACCTGCAAGGTCCCCGAGCCTGGAGACCCGTTCGCCAGATACACCGTCCCCTGCACAGTCGTAGTGCTGATCAACTGCGCGAGTGCCCCAGGCGACAACATCGTCCAGAGTATTCCCAAAATCATCGCTGCGCGGACCAAACCAATCCGTAAGAAACTCATCACCATCTGTCCTTTTCAATGTCTCGGAAGTCTCAAGTTCCATGGAACTCCAAAGCAACATCCGCTTGAAGTCCCAATTGAGGCATACGGGCAAAACTCAACCCGGCCGAATCGCTTCACTTTCTTATCCGAACCAAAAGCAAGGTGCGTTACTCGCCCTCGGTGCTTTGGCCTTGTGCCACTCCGAAGAGCAGCTTCGCGCTTTCGATGTTTCCTTCCCGGGACTGTTTCGCCAATTTACCGATGACCGACCTGCCTTCGCGCCGAAGAAGAACCTCTGCTGCTGCCTTTAGCTTTGTTGAGATTGCCCGACGACTTCTGTTGCGCCGCTTCTTCAATTCGGCACGTTTCTTGTCTGCTGCTGCGCTCATTGGTTCACTTTCCGCAGTTCATCCCGCGAGTTTGAAATTGAGACGGCCGAGTGTCACGCGCCGACTCGACTGGATCATCCTGGAATTGTCTTCAGCTTACTCAAAAGAAGCTAAATTCAACGCAAACGCAGCATCGACCCTCTACCTCAATCGATTCAGGCGCTTGCAAACAAATCTCGAGGATGTGTGCTGATCGAACAGAAAATCGCGAGTATCAGATCCGCTAAAACTCGACCGTCAACCCAATCGACTACCATTACCCAGTGAGAGCTGCTACACCCAAACCTGTCCTGGTCGTTCATGGCGGAGCATGGGCCATTCCCGATGACTACGCCGCAGCGCACGAATCCGGCGTCCGCAAAGCCATGGAGGCTGGTTTCGCCGTGCTCTCTCGAGGTGGCGCATCCATCGACGCTGTCGAAGCCGCAGTGACAGTGATGGAGGACGATCCCACCTTCGATGCGGGTCGTGGAAGTTTTCTCACATCGGATGGTCGCGTTCAACTCGATGCGCTCCTCATGGATGGCGGCCGTATGAAAGCAGGGGGCGTTGCCTGTGTCGAGCGTCTTCGCAACCCAATTCAAGCCGCACGCCTCGTGCTTGAGAAGAGCCCCCACGTCTACTTCGTCGGTGCAGGGGCCGAAGAATTCGCCCACGCCAATGGCATGCCCCTCATTGAAAACTCCGAACTCGTTCTCGATCGCGAACGCGAGCGCCTCAAGCAAGCGAAACAGCGGGAAGCTGCCGGTCTTGCCGACGACACGTTCAGCGGCCTTGAAGATGACAAGAGCCCCGAAACCGCCGTTGCTCGCGCCGCGGAAACCGCAGAATTTCAGAGCCACGACACAGTCGGTGCTGTCGCTCTCGACATTCACGGCAACCTCGCCGCCGGAACCTCCACCGGAGGCACGCTGAACAAAACCCCCGGCCGCGTTGGCGATTCATCCTTGATTGGTTGCGGCTGCTATGCCGACAATCTCTCTGCCGCCGTCTCACTCACCGGCTGGGGCGAGCCCATCATGAAGCTCGTGCTTGGCAAGTGGGCCGTCGATCGAGTTGCTGCAGGTACCGCGCCTGACCTCGCAACCCGTGAGGCCATGTCCTATCTCTTCAGCCGCTTGGGCGGCCGCGGCGGAATCATACTTCTCGGACCCGACGGCAGATTCGGCCTGGCTCACAACACTCCAGCCATGGCCTGGGGTGTAGCTACCGAGAAATCAATGGAAACCGGGCTTAGCCTTTGAGTCCTCACCGTCGAGCCTGCCGGTACAAAAATTACCCAAGAACCAGCTTCGGCATCTCTCCACGCGTATCCGCTTCTCTTAGCTGCACGGTTACGTTGCGCGATTCACCCGGCATCAAGGCAATGTAATTGTCCGAGTAAACAGCCGGAAGAATCCGGTCTCCCGACTTCTCCCTCACTGCCTTTACCCTAACCATTAAACCTGGCGATTGACCAGCGTTCTGAATGGTCGCCGTGAGTTGCCATTCATTACCCTTTCTTTCCTGGCTGGAGTTGATTTCCAGTTTCGGCGTCGGCAGCTCTCGAATCGCTCTGAAATCGTTCTGCTTCACTCCCCTTAGATAAAAGTTGCTTGAAACGGTTTCAGACCCGCGTGTCAGAGCAAGCCGCAAGAAGTGAACCGGCGTCAGCCCCGATGGATAACTCATGCGCATGATCGACGAAGTCGAATCCTCCGCGCTGTCCAGCGTTGCCGTCTTCTGGTCAACGCGCTTTCCATCCATATTCAAAATTTCCACGGAAGCTTGCAGGCCGTCGACCTTACCTGCGCTATAGTTCACCACCTCGATTGTCTCTTCGAGGCTGTTCCATTGAATATGCAGCGGCTCTGACCCCTTTTTGCATCCGTAATACGCCGCAGTTGGCTCGAAGAAATAGTCGTACGTCTGCCAGACAAAGGACGGCCAGCACGAGTGGCTCATCCACAGCAGCACGCCCATGCGGTACTTGCTCTGTGCCTCGAACATCGCACGGTAAACGTCATAGTTCACATACTGCGCAAGCTTTATCCACTCCTCGGCGCTGCTTGCGCCCCCGTAGCTGTTTTCGACGATCGAGTGAAAGGCTTCTCCGTTCATTGCTCCCTTGAGGCAGAAGTCGTGCATGCCCCAATCCAGTGCCTGCGGCCAGAGCGATTTTTCCGGCATCATCAGTCGCACGCTCTCGAGTGGCGGGATGTTCGGCGCACCGATTTCGCTATGCAACTGCTTGTCCGCTATCTGGAAATAGTACGGAGCAGGGTTCGCCCAGTAGGGGCCATGTCCGCTCACGACCTTGTCCGCAGAACTCGGAATGTAATGCAGAGGATGGAGCTCACCGAGGATTTTTCTCAGACCCGACTCGAGCGGTTCCGGCGGGAATCCCTCATTCCGCCCGCAATACAGCCCAACCGAAGGATGATTGCGTATCCTCAGTACCAGGTCCTTCGCGTTCTTCAGAAACATCTCGCTGTCGTTTGGTTCTGGACCATCCCATGGGTTCGCAAGCCAGAAGTCTTGCCACACCACCACTCCATGCCGGTCGCACGCCTCATAGAAGGCGTCATCGGGAATCTGACCAACCCAGTTCCGGATCATCGTGAAGTTCATCTCGCGGTGATAGCGAATCGCCGCATCGTACTCGCGCGCTCTATACCGCAGCATCGATTCTGCAAATCCCCAGTTCCCACCGCGCGCCACAAAGCGTCGCCCATTGACCCATATCCGCAGATCGCCGCCATCTTCGCTGTAGGTCATCTGGCGAATGCCGGTCTTGAACGACTTTGCGTCCAGCACCTTCGACCCTGCCCGAATCGAAAGCTGTACATCATATAAATAGGGATCGCCGTACCCGGTAGGCCACCAGAGCTTTGGATTCGATACCTTCAATGCAGGCGTGTTCGACGGATCGAGGGTGATGGTTTTGTGCTCATTTGCTGCGAGCTTTACCTTCTGCTCAAAGCTGATCTCACCAATCTGCCCGTGCAGGACTCCCTTCCACGCATGCGCCGAGTGATTGATCACATCGGCCTGCACTGTAAGCTCCGCCGATGAAACATCCGGCAGGGGCAGTTTCGTTGAGATGAACGGATTCTCAATCGTCACCGCATCCGCAATCTCAATTGACACGTCTCCCCAGATGCCGATATCGCGGCCACGCATCGTCGAAATCCAGTCCCATCCAACCGTCGAATGGAACGTCGGATTGTCCAATCCAAGACCTCCGCCGTTTTTACTGCAGACCTCATAGGTCTTCTGGTGCACGCTGCCCGGGTTTGCATTCTTCTCAATCCGCACAGCGATCGCATTAACTTTGCCTGCCAGCAGTTTTTGCGAAACATCAAAGCGCCCGCGGATAAATCCGCCTTCAATTCGCCCCAGCTTCTCGCCGTTTAAGAAGACATCGGCCTTCCAGTTGATTCCATCGAAGTTCAGCCACGCGGTCTGTTCCGGAGCCTTGGCCGGAGCCATGAATTCATTCCGGTACCAGAAATCTGAATGGAAATAAGAATCTGAGATGTGCAGTTGATTCGATGCGAAATTCGGATCAGGCACCGCACCGACATTCAGATACGAAGACAGCACAGTCCCTGGCACAGTTGCGACAAGCCATTCGTCATCCTTGAATCCCGCCTTCGAAACTGTATCGCCACCATCCGACACGAAGTTCGTCCGCTGCAGCCGCCATGATCCACCTGCCAGCCTCAGACCGCGCTCCGCCGACTGTTGCGGCGTCGCCTTCGGCTTTGCAACAAATCCACCACGCCCAAACACTTCAATTTCGCTCAGTATGTAACCGTGCTCAGTCGCCGGCCGTGCCATCAACACGCGTACATACCGGCCCGAGGTCGCCTCCGCCAGCTTGAAGTCATCCACCAGCTCCGCCGATGCGCTCAAGGTCTGAACATCGCGCCACGACTCCGCATCGTCTGAAACTTGCACCGACCCCTGCGAAGCCCGGGCAATCCAGTGCAGCTTCACGTGGTCAAACTCGCATCGCGCACCGAGATCCACGTAAACCCACTCCTCACCGAGCCCAGCGCTCATCCAGGCGCTCGTAAAGTTGTACGGCCCACCAAGCTCGACCCGATCGTCGCCTTTGAAGAAAACAACCTGCCCAATCTTCCACGACGTCCCAAAAGCGCTGATCTCACCGCGCAGTCCCATGGAACACACCACGCGATAGAACCGGCTCCGCGTAGCAGAGCCCAGCTGAATCGTCGGCGTAAAGAAGTGATTGGGCGCGCAGAAATCTGGCGGATACCCATCGGTCGAAGTCGGCTTCGGCGAATCGACACTGCCTACCTCCTGCCATGTCCGCCCATCTTCCGAAGTCGAAATCGTAAACTTCAGCGAACTAGGCGACGCCGTCAACGGCGACACTACGAAGAGCTGAATCTTGTCAACTTCCGGGGCAGACTCACCGCCGCCAACCTGAATATCTATCTGCGCCGTACCGCCCAGCACTTCCAGCGCGTTCATCGGACAGTGGTCAAGGACCGTCTCACGTTCCGTCTTTGGCAGCGGCCCTCGCGTCCCTTCAGATACAACTACCCACTGTGGAAGGCCGGTGGACTTGATCCCATCTGTAACAAGCTGCGCCGTCAGATTGTAGTCATAGCTGCTGGAGTGATACGCAGGTCGAAGCAGCGCAAGATTCCTATAATTCCCGCTGGTATCCGGAACCAGGATCGGATCAAAATTCTCACTTGGCTCTCCGGGATAGACCCCGATCCCTGCCGTGTAGCCGACAGCCTTTTCGGCTGGTGCCGTCTGAGCGTTCCCGGCTGGAACGGAACCGGCAGCACCAGGATGCGGCGATTGCGCAAACGTCGATACGCCATCCACCGCCACAGCCGCTCCCGCAACCATGGTGGTCCTCAAAAAGTCTCTTCGCGATGTGCTCATGCCCCTGGTGGCATCCTTCCTGCATCGACTTTCCCCTTTCACAACCAGATCGAGGGAAAGCCTGCCAAGGGGTCATTCTAATTGAGTGGTAACGGTGCCATCGTGCGGCAGAGCACCATGCCGATTACGGACCGCCACTTGAAAGGCGAACGCGGGCGAGTCGCGTGCGAATCCGTACGAGGGCCGACTGAACTTCGAACCAGCACGTCCGGATGCTTATCTCCTAGATACCGCCTCTCATAGCAAACAGTACGGTATGAAATAGGATCGCAACATCCATGAACCAGCCTCGATTGCGGACGTAATAGAGGTCGTATTCGAGGTTCTCATGGATTGGAAATGCTCTGTCCGCACTGAGCTGCCACAAACCTGTGATGCCGGGTCGAACAGACAGCCTCATACGCTGGGAAGAATCATACTTCTGCACGATAAACGGCATCTCCGGTCGAGGTCCCACCAGCGACATCTCACCGCGGATCACATTCACCAGCTGAGGCAACTCATCAAGGCTCAGCCGCCGAAGCAGACGCCCGATTGTTGTCAAACGGGGGTCAAGAGAACTTGTTGGCGATGGCTGGTATTTTTCACTCTCCGCATACATCGAGCGGAACTTGAAGATGCTGAAGATCCTGCCGTTCAACCCAACTCGGTTCTGGATGAAGAGCACAGGTCCCGCTGAGTCAAGCTTGATCAACACAGCGATCAGAACGAAGATTGGCAACAACCCGACAAGTGCAATTGACGAAAGAGCCACATCGAGGACTCGCTTGCTTGCTTCATACAGTCCGGTCCAGGTATGTCTCGAGTGCATGCTCAACACCAGCCCGTCAACGAGTCTGGTATCTGGGCACGTATCCAGATGCGATTCTCGAGCGGATGCCAATGCAACCTTTGCTCCCGACACTCGCGCACACTGCGCCGCGGTCTCAATCTCCTCAACACTCAATCCATCCGTTGCGACGATCAACGTCGTGCATCCGTACGCATCGAGAAGTTCTGGAGCAATGGGAGCGGCGACGACGGGTACAGCCGACCTGTCACGATATCCCAGCTCCAGTACCACGCCGTCCACAGCATCAGGAGTATCGTCGATAACAGCTACTGGCCGCAAACCCAGGCGAACGGAGTTTAGCAACGTAGATACAACCCGTCTTTCGGCCGTCCTTGCACCATAAACGACAACGCGGTCTCCCCCATTCCCGGTTCGATCGATCGCTCGAAGCGCAAGCAGAAAACACTGCTTCTGCAGGATCAAAGAGACTGCGATGGCGATAGGGGCTAGTAAGATCGCGCTCTTCGAAATTCCAGACGTCACCAGCAGTATCGGAATCAGAAATAGGGAACAGCGAACCGAAGCAGAGATAGCCCGCTCCGTCTCGCGAATCTGCAAAAGTCCTTCGCCACCCGCATAAGCGTGATTCGCTCCAAGATCAAGCACCGCCAGGAATCCGCCCGTTGTGCTGAGCGCTATGATCTCCATCAACAGATGAGGCTTTGTGGAACTCAGAAGCAATGCTGTTGCGATTCCTATCGCAGCGCTCGCGAAGTCGGCAATTCTCTCGCAGGCAACGAGCGCGAGTCTCAGCGCAGGCTTTCTCTCGCTGCGCAAAAGCAACGTCTGTCTGACAAGCGCTTCTGAATAGAGCCCGGGTGTAACCGAATCAGACGCGCTCATGGCAACCTGCTCCCTGATGTTGTTGCTGGTATCGCCTCTGAAAGCGGAGGCTCAAGAACTGGCGATAGAAGCCTCAGGTAAAGATCCGCATATTGCCGCGTGATCCTGCGCGCCGAAAGTTCCGCCAACTCGACTGGCCTCGGCTTAGGCTCGTCGAGACTCGCAACGATTGCTTCAGCAAGTTTCCGTTCTCCGTCGTACTGCAGATTCACGAAGCGGCATCGTCCTGCCCCAATCTCCCAATGCGCAGTGATCTCCGAGCAAACAACTCTGGATCCAGCCAGCAGAGCCTCTGCCACGGGCAGCCCAAAGCCTTCCGTAATCGAAGGAGAAACCAGAGCTTCGCAATTGCGATAGCACCACTGCAACTCGGCTTCCGAGAGCCCTTCGCGCAGCAGCACCTGCTCCTCAATCGATGACTGAGAGATCAACTGACGGATAGCACGGGTTTCCGGTCCTGTTATGCCGACTATCAGTAGTCTTGTTTGTGCGGCAATTGCTCCGGTCGTGATCAGTCTCCGGAACGCGCGAATCAGCAACATCAGGTTCTTGTTCTTGCGATGTTGTGCCACACACAACAAAAATGGCCCGTTGTTCCATCCGCCAGGCTGCAAAACGTGCTGTGAGTCATGCGGCTCAACATTGTTGTAGATTCTGACTGCCTTCTTTGAGAACCCGGGCAGATACTTCTGCAACTTGCGCTTCGTCGCTTCAGAGACGCACGCTATTGAATCCACTGCGCCCAGGCATTGCCGTAGGGCCAGTCGATTGAAAATGAACTTCGGAAATCCAAAGTTCATCGGAATCTCATACGGATACAAGTCGTGCAGACTCACCACCGTCGGGCACGGAAGCGCCGAAGTATCCACCGGCATCGGGTAGGACAGATGCACAAGATCTGCACGAACCGCACGGGCCAACGCTGGAAGCTTGCGGTAGTACCACGCATTGCGAGCTATCGAGCTGCGATCCATTTCGGCAACATGCAGCACAAACTTCGTATCGTGCTGCAAACCCGACGCACTTACGATGTCCTGCTGCCAGGGGGCTACGACAAAATGAATGCTCTCAACCTCCTGGGCATCCAGCATGCAATGCGCCAGGTTGAGTGCATGGCGCTGTAACCCGGAAATGTTCGCCGCGAATGAAGCCGCTGCAATCAGGATTCTCATAGTGTCGAACCCTCACGGCACGCGATCGCCAGACTCTCTGCCTCTCTCCTCTCACTGCTTTTTGCGCGAATGTCGCGAAGCAGCGGAATGTAGATGAGCATTGGTATCAGTCCATACCAGAGGCGGGAATAGGCCAGGCCCTGCATTCCAAATTTCTGCAGCAGGAACGCCATCACCAGCAACATCGCCCCACGTCCGCCCACGCTCACGAGTGCAACCGTGCGGAAATGTCCCAACGCCTGCATAGAGTAGGTTGCTGTTGTCCCCAGCCCTGCAATTGCTGATCCCAATACGATCGGTAGAAGCAGCCCGCTCGCGCTGCGCGCTACGGCTGCGCCTGCCCATAGCTGCATCAGTCGTTCTCCATATGCCAGCAGCCCGATCGTGCAGCACCCAACAAACACCAGGTTGCACGTGAAAGCTTTGAAGATCGTGCTTCTCAACTCGACACGTGATAGAGAATTCACCCGTCCTGACAGATAAGGGAAGAGAAAGCTTAATCCTGAAGCTGCAACCCCAATGATCGGTTGTGCGAACTGTACGCATAGCGCGTAGGGAGCTACGGCAAGAGTTCCAAGGTAGAGGCCGAGCAAGATGCGATCGAGCTGCCCGAAGACTATGCCTCCCACCGCTTGCACCCACGGAAAAACACCCAGCCCCAACAGCACGCGTGACTCATTATCGAAAACCGGTCGCAACCACCTGCTGCCAAGGAAGCGACGCAGGCTGCGGAACTGCAGATATACGCCGAAAGCCAGCATCAAGACCGTCATGAGGAGAACGGCTGGCATACGCTGTCCTGCGCATACCAGAACCGCAGCAAGACCAAGTGTCAGAAACCGGCAGAGTGTGCTGATCCTGACCGTTGCCCTATAGTCCTCAAAAGCGCGTTGCGTGCTGACTGCAACTGTCTCGATCGCGCGGAAGAGAATTCCAACGCTTGCCATACGCAGGCAAAATAAGCATTCTTCTGAGTTCGTAACTTGGGAAGCCGACAGGTGCCGGGCAGCAAAGGGAGCAGCAATCCACGCGCAAACTGCGAGTGTCGCACCCAACGCCAGGTTTATCCCCAGCAAGCTGGCCGCTGTCTCTGCAATCAGGTTGTACTTTCCCCTACCGCGATGCTGCGCAACGCGCTGAATGTTCGCGTCGCTAAAGCCCGAAGCAACAATTCCCCCAGCGCTGATTACCGCGGTTGACGTGATCCAAAGCCCGTACTCCGCCGCCCCTAGCCTGTGCAGGACCACCGGGGCAACTAGCAACATCCCCATCGGATACGAGGCGTAATCGAGAACGCCGTAGGCCGCATTGCTCAAATGTCTTCTCATGCGTGCCCTCGCCTGATCGCCAAAATCCAGCGCAATCGCCTTTCAATCACCGGAAGAATCTCTGCCGCAAGCTCCCTGCGTGGGTCATCGTGCTCGATCTGCGACCAGTGCTCGCGGATCAGGATCCAGCCGGACACCACAACAAACACGAAGAACGTAAGTCCCAGCGTCACCCACAAACGCGGCGGGAAGGACTTCTTCTCCGCAATGCCTGGAGCATCGATCACCGTAATCGCCGGCAGATCCTTCGCCTCCTCGATGCGCGCCATTTCGAATTGCTGTGTCAGTAACTCGAACAAAGTCTCCTGGACTCGAACCCGGCGGTACAGATCCGCATACGACACGCCCAGGCGCGGCAGTTGCCGCAAGGGCGGATAGAGCTCCGCTGACTTTGCAGCTGTCAATGTCTCATCTTCGGGTGCGGGTGCTTGCGACGATCCCGCCATCTTTGCGAGCTCTCCCCGCAGGCTGGCGATGCGCGCCTCTGACTCGCGCACTCTCACATTGGCGTCGCCGTAGATCTGACGCAGCGATTGCAAACTTGCCTGTTCCGCAAGAAGCTGAGCCTGCACCCGCGCACCCGCATCCACAAGTGCGCGAGTCTGCTCCCGAATGTCGACTGCCGTATTCTTCGCCGAGAAGTCGCTCAACTGCAGTTGCGCCTGCTCCAGATCCGACTGAACTCCCTTCAGACGGTTCTCAATGAACACCTTCTCCAGGTGTGCCGAAGAGGTATTCGTCCGGAACACGATCCTGTTCAACTCATCCAGATAGCCTTGTGCAATGTCTCGCGCGCGCACGCGGTCCGTATCCACTACCTCGATCGTGATAACTCCGCTCTTCTTGTTCTCAGTGATCTTGGTGCAATGGGCCAGGTGTTTCGCGGCATCCATCCGATACTTATTCCGATACACGTGCTGCAGGTCGAACCGATCAATCAGGTGGCCGCTAACTGTTCCGCTGCGCAGAAGATCGATCAGGAAGTCCGCCGTCGAGTGTCCGCCAATCAGACCCCCGGCAATGCTGCCCAGCGCCCCCAGGCTTCCAGACCTGGCCGCGATCGCGGCCAGCATCATGGCATTCGAGTGCTGCTGATCGGGTGGCGAGATGCTGGTAGTCGACTTGTATTGCTTCGGTATCGAGAATGCGATTGCGAGACTGAGAACCAGCGCAATCCCAGTAATCCTGGCGAGCAGCCGCCGTTCTCGCCAGAGCAGAAGGGTGCGCAGCACCCACGCCGAATCCTCCGCGTGACGGATGCTCACTTGCCGATGAAGCGTGGCAGTCGGCGGAGTCACTTCGGCCTCCTGCAACTCGCCTCGAATTGACCTGCAAAAACCATCTGAACTCTCAACCGCAACCTACAAAGCTGCCAATGCCACTCCCGACGTAATCGCGACCGACGCCGCCAGTTGCCCGGCGCTGAGCAAATTTCGCCAGAACAAGGAACCGCCAATGATCTTTTGCGGAACTACGATCACGTCGCCTGGATTCAACTTCGCGGAAAGCACATCTCCCTCAAACCATCCGCCTGATCTACGTCCAACTACAGTTCCGTTTGCGCGGATGATGAAAATCTCCTTGCGATTCGCCGTTGAGTTGGCCCCGCCGGCCCGGCTCAGATACCATCCGGCGCTCTTCCCAGGGGTGAACGTCAAAGCCGTCGCGTTATATACCTGACCGCTGACCAGCACGAATCCCGGTTGTTTTGGAATCGTCAGCACATCACCGCGCCGAAGTTCGATGTCAGCCGGAGTGTTCGCCCAACTCTGCACATCTGCGCTAATGTGAATCACCATTCTTCCCACGGGAGGATGGCCCTTCAGGTCGCTCACAATCTGTGTCTGCTGTTCCCGGATCAGCTGAAGAACTCCAGCTCCGTTTGCGCTCGATACTCCGGGAGAGAGCCTCGCCGCCGCCGCATTCGCCTCGATCTGCCGAACCAGTTCGTCGCGGCTAGTCTGTTCCAGATTCTTCACCTGGTCACGAATCAGAACTGCGCCAGCGGGGTAGGCCGTCGGCAGAAGACCTCCGGCTCGCAGCAACACCGAGCTGAGTCTCTCGCCCTCGCGAAATCCATAGCTGCCCGGATAAAGCACCTGGCCCCTCACCGTCACGGACTGCCCGATGTCGTCCCAGTTCGAAATTTGATGCACCGTCAGAATGTCGCCCGGCTTCAGCGACACATCGGCCTGCGGATCGCGTCCGCTTACTGCCGCTCCGATGCGGACGGTCGCGAGATGCTGTGAAATCTGCTTGCCGTCTTGGATCTCGTAGCTCGTTAGATCCGCCCTCTCCTGCAGGGCATTGCGTTTGAAGCCTCCAGCCGCGCGCACCAGTTTTGCTGCGCTCATTCCATCCGTCATTGGATAGTTACCGGGCCGCAGTACCTCTCCACGAATACTCACCGTCGGAGCATCTACCTCGTAGCGCCCGAAGACACGCACCGTGTCGAACGGCCTGAGCTCGACGTTCCCATTGCCGATCAGAACATCCGGCAGGCTGAAATCAATCGTCTCTGGATGAAGATCTGGAGGCATGAGGCGAACGATCTCGCCGTGGGCCGCGGGCTCCGGCAGAATCTCCTCGTAGCTGCGAAGCACATCGCTGAGCTTCATTCCTTCCGAATAGCCCACTCGTCCCGGCCTCACTACATGCCCTGAGAGATAGACCACCTGCTTGCTGAAAGGCAGAATCGGATCGACCTTGACCTTGTCTCCATCTCGCACCTCAAAGCTGGCCGCCAAGTCTTCCAGACTTGTGTTTGACTGATGCGCTTCTCGCAATGAGATCGTCTTCCGCTGGTGATCTCCATCAATCCTTTCGACAACTACATTCCCCAGCGACGCAGCTGCAGTCAATCCCCCCGCGTCTTCAATGACCTTTGCAAGAGTGTTTTCGCCCGCTTTCAATTCGTAAATCGCGGGTCGCCGCACAGCTCCTCCAACGGCGACAAGCCTGCCCGCGGGTGGAACAAGCAGCGTGTCTCCGCTCTCAAAGCGCGCAACCGCCGCTCGAATGCCGTGCAACAGGAAATCGTAAAGATCGACGTCCTCTACTGTCTTATCTCCGCGAAGGTGCTTCAGCATGCGCAATGAACCCACGGCTGTAGGTCCGCCCGCCGCATACAGAGCGCTGATCGGCGTCGCCAGCGCGCTCAGGTCGTACCCGCCCGGTCGCTGCACGTCTCCCACGACGTACACGCGCACGGATCGCAACTCGGAAACCACCACCGAAACCTGGGCGTTGCGAAACTGCTTCTTCAGCTCCTCTTCAATCAGTGTCTGCGCCTTACCGAGCGTCAGACCTGCGATTTGAAGTGATCCTGCTTCAGGCAGAAAGACAGTTCCGTCCCGATCCACCGTCCGCGCGATGGTCTGGGTTGTCCCGCCCCACAGCCGGATGCTGAGCTTGTCGCCGGGCCCGAGCACGTAGTCCGGTCCGAGCGGAACATCCAGAGCGGTATCCCTCGAACTAGTTCCTCGTCCCATCGCAGATAATTTCCTGTGAACGAATACGTCCGAGCCGAAACGCTTCAGTGTGTCGCTCTGATCTGGAATCTGCGTATAAAGATCACGCGCCGACTGTAGGTCGTACGGCACAGCTGCATGCACCACAACCGGCTCATCGGTCGATGCATGTCCTGCGTCCCGGCGTACCTCATCTGACTGCGAAGTGTTCTGAATGCCGCCTTGAGTCGCCGGGCCCTTGCTCAAGACATTCGCGCCCAAACTTGGCTCCCCACTTTGGTCGCCACCGGAAAGTTGCGCGTTCTGTTCCGGTTGCGCGTTTCCTCCCAGGCCTGACGAGATCAAGTCTTCGTTCGAAACATATCCACGTGCTTGCAAGACAGTCGTAATGCTCGACCGCAGATCGGCACTGCTCGCGATTTGCCGGTAAAGCATTTCGTCCGAAATGTCTCCGGCAGATCCATCGACGCCCTGCTGCCGCAGCCTGTCTGCCAGCTGCTGCTTTAGCTCGCTTGCAAGTTCAGGATTCTGTTCCAGAATTCTGCTGATTTGATCCGCAGACAGGGCCGCACCAGGTTGCAGGTTGCGGTTTTGAATTAGGTCATCACGATCGGCACTCGACCCGCTTCGCTGACCGAATGCCATGGCAGAACTGTCCCGGCCGCTTGTTGAGTCCGCCGTGCTCTGCGAAGATCCGGCACCAGCTAGACCTTGAGCAGACGCCGATGAGATCGCGAGGAAACTGCTTCCAAACAACACCAGCCCGACCGCAAGCCGCGCCGCATTCCAAAGAGAGGCGTGTCTCCGCGCGCGAAGTCTCGCTGCGAATTTCGCTTCTCTACGGGCGGCACTAAAGTCGAATCGAGACATGGCACTGTTTGTAGACCTTGAACGTAAAGAAGCGGGAGATGCCGCATGTCATGACTCGGTCAGGAGATTGTCATTAATTTGTTGAAGTCAATTCCGGCCCAAAAAGTGACAAAGCATAAACATTCCCCTGACATTCCAGCCGAAGCCAGCCGCTACGTTGTACCCAACACCGAGTCCAATCACCGCATTCACGCATGTCAGGAATGAGTACACGATCTCCAGAGACACACGAATCTTCAACGGTTCACGGTCGCATCCCTAGGCGTCCGCAGGACACTCTGCTTGCCGACCTCGATCTGCCTCTGACAGACACCTTCTATCCACTCGGCTATCCGGTTCGCATCTTCACCAACAGCCTGGATGTGCTTCTCGCTGCTTTCGATACCTTCGGTCATGCGAAAGAAGCTCATCCCGGGGAGCCTCTGACGATTCGAATTGGTGTCAGTCAGGGATCGTCCTCCTCCTGCCCTCCTGAGCCAGCCCGGCGCGAGTACAACCACCTCTATTCGCTTGTCGCAGATGGAGAAAACCAGGCGCTTCTCGATCTCCAGCGATGCGTCAGCTTCACCTGGGTCACGGAATCGGCAGTCAGAAACCGCCTCTATTTCCGCTATAACTTCCTAGAGAAGGTCGTCTACCTACTGCTTGGCTCATCGGTCGTCACCGATCTGCATGCCGCATGCATTAGTAAAAATAGGCGTGGTGTTCTACTCTGTGGCGATTCCGGCGCTGGCAAGTCCACCCTGGCCTACGCATCTGCCCGCGCCGGCTGGACCTACACCTCCGACGACACAAGCTACCTCATAAACGACTCGCATCCGCCTCGTGTCATTGGCCATTCCCATCGCGCTCGCTTCCGCCCGCAAGCAAAACTTCTCTTTCCCGAGCTCAACTCATTCGAGATTGCGCCTCGTATGGAGGGCAAGCCGTCTCTCGAAGTGCCAATAGCGGACCTTCCCATCGCATCCACAACGCCGGAAGTCGAAGTCGCCTTCATCGTCAATCTCAACCGGGCTTCACCTGGAATGGGTCGCTTGATCAAGCTTCCTGAGGGCTCAGGGTCAAAGCGCTTCTGCAGCGAGCTCTTCTCGGCCGGCGAAATACGTGCGATGCATGAGCAGAAGTTGGAGGCGCTCTGGACCGTTCCCACATTCGAATTGCAGTATCAGAGCACGGAAGAAGCAATCGAGATCCTGGATTTGCTGCTAGGTTCTTCCTGAGAAATCCAGCGTCTTGAGTAAGACTTCGTGCTCACTGAGCTGGCTCGGACTAGCCTTTGATTCCGCTCTCCGCAGCCGCAGGCCGTCCTCGATGACCTCCGCAGCTCTTTCCACCCCGTGCAAAGCCCGAAGCTTCAGCTCCATTTTCATCGCTGCCTGTCTGTATGAGGGATCCATGAGAATTTGCAGCACAGCAGTACGAATCTTCTCCACCGAGAGCTTCATGATCGGCAGAACCTGAGCGACCCCTAGTCTGGCTATTCGCGCCGCAATAGCAGGTTGATCATGTGCAATCGGGATCGCCACCATCGGCTTTCCTTTCAGCAGCGTCTCAAATACCGTGTTAGGCCCGGAATGCGTGATCACCATGGATGCTCGCTTCAGAACCTCCAGCTGCGGTGCGAACTTCACTATTAATGGATTGCCTGGCCATGCGTCGCACAGAGTCGGATCAAAACGCCCGCCCAGAGAAATCACAAGTTGGGCATCGATGTCCTTACAGCCTTCTGCGATCATCCGCAACACATGCGCTTGAGCATTGCGCGTTGTCCCAAGGGACGCATAGATAATCGGCCGTCCATCGAGCCGTTCCCACGGGAAATCAATTGTTGGCCGCGCTCCATCATGTTGAAAGGCCCCCGTGTAATAAAAGTCTGCCGGCAAATTTTTTCGGGGCAAATCAAGACATTTCGGCAATTGTGTCAGCTGCGCTACCGGAGGATATGCCGGATTGATCCCACTCACCGGTGCAAGTCCGCCCTGCACTCTATAGCGGTTTACTGCCGATCGGATCGGACCGTGCAGCCTTACAGCCGACACATCAAGACAAGCAGCAGCAAATACTGAAAAGAAGGACCGGCGATATCGGTATCCCGAGAACGCAGAGTAAGCATTCCATCCGAAGTTATGCGGTACGGAAGTGGAAATGATGAAATACGGCAACTTCAACAGCTCAGCCAGTGTCGGCCCAGTAATTGCAATCTCATTCACGATCAGGGCGTCCACGCCGCTCCTGCGCAGTGCCGGCTCTGTCTCTTCGAAATACCTCTCCAGATCTTGTCTGATTCGCCGAATATTGAATTGCAAGGTCCGCAGTTCGGAGATAACCCCGCCTGCGATAATGTCCGGCCCTTTTCCTTTGAAAGGCGACTCCCGCGTTCCCACTGCATGGAAGCCAAGGCCCGCTTCGCGTATTCGCCTTTCAATCTTCGGTTTTTCAAAAAACGTAACTCGGTGTCCTCGTCCTTGCAGTTCAAGCCCAAGCGCCACCATCGCACTCAGGTGTCCTGTACCCGTGAACGGAAGAACTCCAAAATGACGGCGCTGGTCAACACCCATGGGGCGCCTCGACACCGGCTGGGATGGTCAACTTTCGATATCCCAGATGCACTTTGTCTTCGCCTAAGACCTGCTCCGCAGCAGTCAGCAGCTCCAGCACGGGAGCCCGCAGCCAACGAATCGACCCATCGACTTGAAGGGGTTCAAGATCGCGTTTCAATGCACACGGAAGCCGCTCGAGCAATCTTGGGGAGACCAGTTTGACCTCTCCTTGAATCATCACGAACTCGATATCGTGCATCGTCAGCTTTTGCAGCCTGGTCTCAATAGGCTCTCCTGTATTCCGGACCGCGATCAGATCTGCAGGTCCGCCTTCTATGACACTGCCCGCGCCATCTTCCAGCCGAAGCATCGACGCTGCCGTTGTCGTCGCCATTCGCAGCGCCGAATGCGGAGCGATCTTGCAGTTCCGAATCGCAAAACGAATCTCGTCCAGGAAGTCTCCCAGAGCTGTGAGAGATGAATCGCTACCAAGTGCGATGCGACCCACGCCGCCGAGAACAGAAAGATCCGGAATGATCCCGAACAGGAATTTATTTGACGAGGGGCAAAGAATCACTGCACCACCTCGTTTCCGAATCAGTGCCGCCCCTTCGCTGTCGACCGCTAGCGCGTGCACCAGCACCGATTGCCGATTCAAAAATCCGAGTCGATCAAGCTCTTCGATCTCTTGATGCGCCCTCTTGTCGGTCCCTTCGCCGGCATGGATAATGAACGCCCGATTCTTCGGTGTGGCAGCGTAGGCTGCCGTCAAATCCTCGGTAAGCGCAAATGAGTGAGCCCACCCGAAATCCCGCACTACGCGCACAGGGAATCCTTCTTCAATCAGTTCAGGCCACAAAGGATCGTGATGGCATACCGTCGTCACGCCGCATAGCAGGTTCCGGATGCCGCCCCACCACAGTCGAGCGCGTTTCGAAACTCTTTTGTGCTGTGCGATGCACTCTCCGAATCGCTCATGAATATCGCTTCCCCAATCTACATAGTTCCGGTAAGGCGGAACTCCCAGCCGCGGAAACAGTGCATACTGCAGATGATCGTGCGCATTGATGAATCCCGGCAATACCTGAAACCCACCCAGGTCGATGCTGCCGAACTCTGCACCCGACCTGCCAGATTGAGTTGGCTCAATAATTCGCCCAATCCTGTCTCCAGCAACCTCGACCGAAGCCGGAACAGATTCCGTGTTGTTGATAGCCCATTGCGCACCATGCAGCAGCAAGCCTTGCGCCGATTGCACCGTCAATCCCTGCCTCCACACGACTCAAAATCTCCAAGGCAAATCTTTGCTCCGCTCTACCGCTTCTTTGCCAGGTAAATACGGAATCGCGATGGCTCTCTTCGACCGCGCAGTTTCGCAATCCCAGGTCGCAAAGCCCATCCCCATCCATAGTGCGGATAGAGAATCTGCCACTCGATTGAGAACTGTTCTGACAAAGTTCGAAGTCGGTGATTCGTCAGATACTCAAGGCATCGGATGGAATCCGATGCAGTCCCGTATTTGTTCAAGAAGACTTCGCGCCGCTCTGCGAGCATCGCCTGTCCACACTCATCTCTCGAGTACCAGGGCGAGTCCGCGATCACAACCAGGCCGCCCGGCTTTACACACCTCAGTGCCTCGCCCAGGCTGCGCTGGTAGTCCTCTGAGTAATGAAAAGACGCATTGAAGATCGCAGCATCGAATTGATCTTCCTGAAAAGGCAGACAGCCAAGTTCCGCCTGAAAACGCGGGAACAGTCCTGGAACTTGTTTCTCGAAATGCTCTGCAGCACCCAGCCCATCGTTTGCGTTTGTGAGTAAATCCACTGCGACCGGTCGGTATCCAGCCAAAAGCAGCCGGTAGCTCAGCCATCCATTTCCCGCGCCCAGATCAAGAATTCGTCCACCGCTGCGGCCATCGACAAGCACGTTGCTCATCAGATGCGCAAAAGTGCGCGCTCTGATCTTCCAGTGTTCCCGATTCGCTCCCGAGATATCTTTGAACGGAAGGTTCAGATAAAACTCGTCGGAATCGCTGCCTCGCCCTTCAGCCGCCCGAATACGCTCATAATCTCGAATGAATTTGGCGAAATACATCGCGCGATCTGGTGGCAGTGCGTAAACGATCCCACGCCCCGTGCGCATCACTAGTCCGCAAAAAGGACACTCCAGGGCCTGAAGGCTTGCTTTACACCGGGGGCAGCGAATGCGGAGGTCCCACCCCGCCATCTTCGAGCACGAGTCGCCCGCTTTGCTGCATTTAGCCTGACCAGCAATTGGCTCTCCCGCTTGCTCCGTCTCGTGCGCGATCGCCATCTCACCCCTCCGTTGCCCTTGCGAGCTGCTTCAACGGCACAAACGCACTCGACGAAAACGAAACTTCACTTGCCACAAGCTGATGCTCATCCGCCTCTCTACTCACAGGCTCCATCGCCGTCACCGATTCCCATAGCCCCTTGATGTATTCCTTGGACGCGAATGAGGTCGACTGACTCCAGCTATCTACCTCAGCATGAAGCGCATCCCGAACCGTACGGTAGAACTCCGTCGTATAAGCGCCGCTGAACATGATGCAGAGATCATCGCTGTCCACCCAGTTGCGTTTGCTGCCTAGTTGCTCCTGCACACGTTCATAGAACGCTGTGCCCGGCAGCGGATATGAAAACGAAATCCCAACGTCGTCCGGCCTTGTCTCGCGAACAAATGCGATCGTCTCCTGCAACTCCCTCCACGTCTCTCCCGGATACCCGAACTGCAGAAAGAAACAGGCGCGTATGCCGGCATCTTTCAACCAGCGTCTGGCAGAGCGAACCGCGGAGAGCTTCAATCCCTTATCCATTGCGTTGAGAATCGCCTGCGATCCCGACTCGACCCCCATCCAGACCTCCGCGCAACCGGCCTGTTTGAGGTGCTTCACAGTCCCCTCGCTCATCAGGTCTGCGCGCGACTGAATTTTGAAGGGAAGAGCAGTGTCGCGCCTCGATACCTCTTCAGCGAACTGTCCAACCCAGTGCCTGTCGAGCGCGAATACGTCGTCGCCAAACCAGATATGATCGGCGCCCGCCTCACTCTTAAGCTGCTTCATCTCCTCGGCAACGCAAGCCGGAGAGCGCAGATGAAACTTGTTACCTGAGATCGGCTTCGCACACCAGTTGCAGTGAAAAGGGCATCCACGGCTCGAAACCATGTTGGTCGAGAAATATCCGTGAGCTCCAATCCAGGCTGCCCGGTAAGGCTCCATGTCGATCAGGTCTCGCGCAGGCAGTGAGAGAGAAGACCATGCAGGGTTCTTGGCCAGGCGATCCTTGCTCCTCGATACTTTGCCCGAAGCATCGCGCTTCACCATCCCCGCAAGTTCAGGAACCGGCTCTCCCCCCAGTAAAGCCCTGCACAAGCGGACCAGAACTTCTTCTGCCTCTCCGCACAGCACGTACCCAAATCCGTGCGCCAGGAACAATTCCGGATTATCGGTCGAGTCTGAACCATGCACTATCGCGATCGCGCCCGCTGCTCGTGCCTGCTCTGCAATTAGCCACGCCACCTCTCGCATTCGTGTTAGGCACATCTTCGATAGAAAGTTGAAGTCGTCTTCGTAAACGACAACGATTTTCGGAGAATGCTCGCTCAGAGCCTTCGTGAATCCCTCAACTGGGTCTTTCAGCATCGAGTCGAATGCTGCGACAGTGATGTGGCCGTCGCGAAGCGCGGTGGCTCCATAAAGCATCCCCAGCGGAAGATAAGGCTGCATCTTGCGAACTTGCTTCGGATCGAAGGCAAGGTGATAGGAGTGAGTAAGCAGGACCTGGGCCACGTTGCACCTCGAAAGCAGGGCATTAAATCGGGTGGTTAGACGGACATCTCCATCTAACTTGCTTCGTAGCCTAGCTATGCGGGAGTGCTCAGTTGTCCCAGAATTGTCAGCTCAATGTCATACCTTGGCGAAGCCTTTTGCGCGTCGCCGGGATCTATCGCCCTGCGCTTCGGCAGCGGCCTGGCGGCACAGTTCCATCGCTCAGATCGCTCGGAACTTTTGAAATATGCCCGAGCTTCATCCGCTTAGTCAGAAGATATCGCTCTGAGTGTGGATTGTCGGGAACATCTGCGCTCAACCTTCTCACAATCTCGATGCCGCCGGCTTGCACTGCCGCAATCTTTTCCGGATTGTTCGTAAGTAGCTGGACGGAATGAATTCCCAACGCTTTCAAAACTTCCACCGGCAACACATAATTGCGCAGATCGACTGGGTGTCCCAGTTCGAGATTGGCCTCGATCGTATCGAGCCCCTGATCCTGTAGTTCGTACGCACGCAGCTTCTCGACCAATCCAATGCCTCGTCCCTCCTGATGTTCGTACACCAGGACGCCCGAGCCGTGATTCGCAATCGACTTTAGCGCTAAATGAAGTTGATCGTGGCAGTCGCAGCGAAGCGAATGAAATACATCGCCAGTAGTGCACTGAGAGTGTATGCGGACGATCGGCAGCGTCCGTTGAACGTCGCCGAGAACTAATGCCAGCAGCGTCTCCGGCTTTTGCAACCGCTTTTGATTGTCGATTCCCTCGAACGCAATTAGGCGGAACTCAGCCCAATACGTTGGAAATCCGACTTCAGCGACCTTGTTGACCATGAGCAGGGAAGTGAGATCTCCACGGAATCGAGGTCCCTTCAATCGAGACTAGCTGCAGGTGTCGAGCGTCATGTCCCGCGAATGTCTGGAGTTGGTCATTCAATTGTCTTGGGGCTCTGAGCCTCATTCCGGCGAAAGTGATAAAGAACATGGTCTCCCAGCATCGACAGGGGCCGCGCAAGCACACGATCTGCAGCCTCCAGCGATGCCAGCAGTCCGGGATGACCAGAGATCCATGGTTCCGCTCCACTCGGCGGCACAGCAACACCAATCCCAATGGTCTTCTCCAGCGAGAACCACGGCGCAAACACCGCCGTCAGTTCAGCTCGCCGGTGATAAACAATCTCAAACTCCCGCTGCCCAATTCTCGCCTTGATCGGCCCTCGCCTGGTTCGCCGCAGAACCTCTTTGAATCTCAACCGAAGCGACTCGGTGATCATCTCCCCTGGACAGAACGTACCAAACACCACCAGCACTGCCGACGAGCCCTGCCTAAGCAATCGCGCAAGCCCGCGAGCTACTGGCTCCAGATCAACAACGCAGTTCAGCGGCGCAAAATTCGAAAATGCTCCATCCAATGGCTCTTCAGCCTCTGACATCCAACACTCTGCAAAATGCTCCAGATCCTCCGCCGGAGTGACTTCCGCCCTGCCTCCAAGGGGACGAAGCTTTGCTCGCGCATGTTCCACCATCACCGGAGATGCGTCGGTAAGTATTACTTCGTAGCCGGACCGTGCAAGAAATGCCGCGTCCTCGCCTGTCCCACCACCAATCTCGAGGACTCTCCCACCCTTTGGGAAAGTTTCAATCAACGCCGACCGAACCGCTTTTCTCTGCGCAGCCACGCTCAGCCATGCTCCGAACCGTTCGTCGAAGCGCGGTGCAATTGCGTCGAAGGCCGAGGCTGCGGCGCGCATCTCCGTGGTCATCGAACTGATTCCTTGATCCTTCGCCATCGCCGCGTCTCTACCGCATAGCGGACTCCCTCTGTCACGTGGAACTGAGCCCGGCTCAAGATTGTCCCCAGATGCATTGCGTACCTCCTCACCTGCCTGTCGAGTCCTTCATTCGCTACGGGTCGTATCACCGGAGGCGGCAGTTGCGCCGGGAACAAACTATTCCGAGTCGCCCTCTTCGCCACTACGCCGCACTCTTCCAGTTCCTGCTGCAACAGAAGATACAGCTTGGTTCCGGGAAACTCACCGAGTATCGCTCGGTGGCCGTATGTGCGCACCCACAGACGCAAGCGATCTGGAAGTCGATCGACAGTCCAGGAAGCGAGCCCATAAGGCACAAAATTCCCCATCACTTCGCTGGTCAGCAGAAGGACCACGCCGAGTCCAAGCGTTACCCGGAGATTTCCGTCAGCCACCCTGCGAAGCTCGAGCCAGAATTCTTCGTCATCTTGAAACCGCAGCACGTGTCTCCGGAACTCCAGGAATTGCGATGCCCGCGCGTACTCACCGCACAAATGTTTGAAGGTGTGCATTCCATGGCCGAGAAACAAGTCGACCGGATTCAGCACCGGCATCGACGTGCCGTTCACATCACGCCTCTGTATGCGGTTCAGAGCCGACTCTTCTCTTCCGTCGCTCTTTACAGCGTGAAGCTCCACACCATACGAGCCGAAGTGCTTATAGATATCTTTCAGCGATACGCCCGGTCGCTCGTTCTTCTTGAACTCCGAACTCTTGCCGCTCACCGCATACAGTCGATACCCGTCGGTCTCAAGAATTCTGCGAGCTGCCGGCAAATCAGTCTCCGCAACAAGGTAGTCCATATCGAATTGAGAGCGGAGCTCCGGCTTGGCTACCGCGGCCGGCCACAGCGAGATTCCCTTCAGCACCGCATACGAAATTCCTGCCTGCTGGAATTTCAGCTGAATCGCGGCCGACTCCAGCAGCATGCGCCGCGTGCGCTCGGTGTTGTCGATCAGGTTCAGATGAAGTCTGGTGAACACGCTCGTGGGCAGCAGATTGCAGAGTTTGAGCGCAACAATACGATCAAGAAAATACAGAGCCAATCCGCTCAGGTCCAGCCATCGCAGGAGCCTCTCCCAATCTTTGTCGGAAAGCTCCAGCAAGTGAGAGCATTGCTCCGGTACGGGATCGCAGAAGAGCAACAGAACCGCCAGCCGCATCTGCTGTTCCCGGGTGAGCTGTCGCGAGACAGGTCTAGCGATCCTGCCGTTCGATCGATCAGCCGAGCACACCGGACAGGCATGCGTTCCGTCGTCGAAATACCCGGCGCTCCCGTTCGGCATGCGACCGACATCAACCTGCAAGCTCAACTCGGCAATCCTCTACCACCCGCACGCTTGAGGTCTCTAGACCGCGTGCAGGCTCCGGCAAGCCTATCGATTGCAATTGGCGCCGGTGTCACATCCGAGTAAGCCAAATGTCACTCTTTTGTTCATCCGTCGTTCACACGGCCTCACGGATCCTCTCCAGCCCGACGTGACAATCGTTTGACAAACAGAAGACCGGCCAAAGACACGCTAGCCGCCTCGCGTTCGCTACGTTATCAGCTGTTCGAGTCCAATTCAGCCGGTCCTTTTAGTGTCGAATTGGCCCCCGGGAGCAGCATCAATGAAGCCCTTTAGCGAATTGCAGGCGCAGCACCTCACTGCCGACGTACTTCACCATGAGATTGGTTCCAGAGGGTATGTACTCATTCGCAATCTTCTGCCTCGCACCGAGCTCAACAAACTCCTCGGCGAAGTCTCGCAGATTCTCTCCCGCTCTGGTTGGCTCACATCTGGCCGCGATCCAATCGAACGAATAGCCAACGCAAAGGCCGCTTGCGGCGATCCCGATCCGGCATTCAAGAGCACCTACCGCGAAGTTTTCAACCTCGAGAGCTTTCACGCATTGCCTCATCATCCTCAGCTCAAGGCAGTGATGAAGCTGATTGTTGGCGATCGCGTCCTGGTGCATCCAAAACCAATCGGTCGGCTCATCTTCCCCAACTCAGAGCGCCTCAGAGTTCATGCGCATCAGGATTACCGCTTCATGAATGGCGATCCTGAGTGCTTCACCGTCTGGATCCCACTGCACGATTGCCCAGGGGAAATGGGTCCTCTTCAGATTCTCGAAGGTTCACATCACTTCGGATTTCAAGCCCATATCGATGAGAATCTCCACGTTCCTGAGATCCCGGCCGGCGCTGAAATGGGCGACGAGTGGGTTGGAGGCGACATCAACGCAGGCGACGTCCTCATCTTCCATAGCCTGACCGTGCACGCTGCTGCTCCCAACTTCTCAGACAGGATGCGTATCTCGCTCGACTGCCGCTTTCAGGATTGCGCCCGCGTCGTGAATCCCGCCAATCTTGCCTTCGCAGGTGAGTCGGGAAAGTCATGGGAGGAAATCTATAAGACCTGGACCTCACCAAACCTCAAGTACTACTGGAAATCACTCCCGCTGAATTTCCAGCCCTCGCGAGCCGAAATTGAAACTCTTTCGCATACGGCCGCTTCACCCTCCATGCGGTCTCGCTACAGCAGGATTCTCGCTCAGATCGCATGACAGCTTTCACTCGCCCGGAGTTGTAGCGCTTCGCAGGCACGGCATGACAATCGTTTGACAAACATCAGACGTTGTCGAGACACCAAACACCACAAAGCTACGTAAGGTGGCAATCATGAACACTGATCGCGCTAACAAGCTCACGCCTACTCATTACCTCGCGAATGCCATATCTGCATTGGCGATCCTGTGCTCGATATGCGGTCTATCGACAAATGCATCCGCTCAACAGGATCCCGCAATCATCTCCGGTGGCATTGGTTTCCTCACCACCACCAACGGCGGAAATACCAACTACATCCCAGAGGCACGACCCGTCGCCGTGTTGCCGCTCGGAGATCATCTCCAGATCGAGACTCGCGCTACTATCCTCTCGAACTTCTTTCATCGCACCGGAGATGGCTACGACCACTTCACCTTCAAGGCCATGGATTATCTCCAGGCCGATGTAAAAGCCGGTTCGCACGCCACCATCGTCGCGGGTGAATTCCTCACCCCGTTTGGAACCTATAACGAGCGCCTCACTCAAATCTGGAACCAGACCTTTCAGGATCTGCCGCTCATCTGGGGCGCCGGTACGATGAACACCGGCTCCGGCCTTGGCGGAATGTTGCGCGGCAATGTCTTTGCAAATGACCGCGCCTCTGTCAGCTATGCCGCCTACTACTCGGGAAACAGCACCAGTGGCTACTTCGGGGCCGAGCGCTCCAGTGGCGGTCAGGCCCAGGTCTACTTGCCTCAATCTGGAGTTGAGATTGGCGCATCCTATGGCCGCTCCCTCGGTGCAGTTCACGAAAATTTTGAAGGCATGCACCTCTGGTGGCAGCCGATTGACACCGGTTTCCGGTTCCGCTCTGAGTTCGCGCACGCACCCCATGCAAAGGGCTACTGGTTCGAAACCGACTACAGACTGCAGCAGCTCGGCGGCGGTGCCGACACGGTGGTGGGCCGGCTCGAGCCCGTCTTCCGGATGCAACAGACGTTCCGCGATGCTCCAGATAATAACGACGGGCTGCCATTCGTCGACACCAAACGAGCCGACTTTGGCCTCGACTATCACCTACCCCACGAGATTCGCGTGCACACCAGCTATGGTCGACAGTTCTCGCCCGATGGCAACGTCAATATCTGGGAAACATCACTCGTGTATCGCCTGCTTATTCCCACCTGGAAGAGCAAGCACTGATCCGGCCCTGTGTGTAACTCAGTGGCAGGCAGTTTGAGTTAAAGACCGAAATCACCAACTTTGGTTTGCAAGATCCAAAGGAGAATCAATGAAGTCTCTTGAAGCCATCACGCTCGGATTGGCCATTTCTATCTCCGCCATTGCGGCGGCATCAAGCATGCCGCAAGGTCAATCCGACCAATCGCAGAACCAGCCCTCCTCCAGGCTTTCACGCTCCAGTCATCCAGCGAGCCCCGACCGCGGCCAGCGCGTCTTTCAGCAAAATTGCGCCCGCTGTCATTCCGCGCCCGAAAGCTTCGCGCCCAGCGCGGCGGGAGCCGTCGCACGCCACATGCGTGTACGCGCCAACCTTAGCGAAGCCGACTTCAGAGCACTGCTCCATTTCCTGAATCCGTAAACGCGCTATGTCTTCCATTGCGTCCGAAAACTGATCAATAAGAGGAAAGCTATGCAACCGAAGCACAAGAGACTCGCCATCGCTGCCCTGCTCGTCGCGATCATGGGGTTCTCATCTTTGACTTACGCGCAGGCGGCTCCAAAGCGTGTCGAGATCACTGCAAGCCAGTTTTCGTTTTCCCCCGGAGAAATCACCTTGAAGAAAGGCCAGCCCGTTCTGCTCGTGATCAAGAGTCAGGATGTTGCGCATGGCCTTCGCGTTCGCGAATTGAACATCGCCCTGAAAGTCAATGAACACGGAACGGCACAGGTCCAGTTCACGCCCCAGAAGACCGGTGACTTCGTAGGGCATTGCTATGTCTTCTGCGGTAAAGGACACGGTTCGATGGTCCTTAGCTTTCATGTGGTGGACTGACGTGCGCAAATCTGTCTATCCGGCCTTTGCCCTGCTTGTCCTCGCCCTGGCTGGCTGCAAGGCGAAGTCGCCCGGCAAGCTGGAGACCGGAACGATGACCTTCGTCAAACACCACGTCTTCATCGGAAACAAGAACCAGAAGAACCCGCTTCCCAGCAATCCCGATACGCTCGCTGATGGCAAAGAAGCCTTCTCTCACTATTGCGTGGCGTGTCATGGCAACGACGGACAGAACACAGGCGTTCCCTTCGTCGATCACATTTCGCCACCTATCCCATCCCTCGCATCGCCAGAAGTCCAGAGCTACACCGACGGCCAGTTAAAGGCTATTCTCGACTACGGAATCCAACCTTCAGGGATGCCCGGCTCAAAGGGCGTTCTTTCAGACGACGAGCTCTGGTCCATCGTCGTGTTTCTTCGTCACCTTCCGCCCGCTGGCAGTCAAGGCGTGCCTGAAATGTATTCCCACTGAGAACTTCACCAATGTCTGCGCAACTGGACAGTGAGCGGTACGAACTCTACGACAACCAGACCAGCACTCTGGCATCGGTCGTCGGGTTCTTTTTCGCGTTTCGCGCTTTCATCATGGTGCTGTGCGTACGCATCCTCGGGACAGATCCTCAGACTGGAACCGCGATCAGCCTCGCCATCGGCGGCCTGATTCTTCTCCTCGTCAGATTTTGTACCTTCGGCCAGAACGCGTACTCATTTCGGCAGATGTCCAGAACTGCCAGTGTCCGCTGGGCCTTGTTATTCCTTTCGTTCTCTTGCCTAACTCTTGTCTGGAGCGAAACGTCGTCTCTTCCCATCGCAATCGTTTACTGGTGCGGAATGGCTGCCGATTTCGCCGCCGTCGCTCTTCTGCTGAAGGCAAGATCCGCTCCCGTGGTTGGTCTCTGTTTGATGAAGGGTTTCATCTGGGGCGCCTGCTTCGGCGCCGTTGTCGCCTGGCTTCTGCCCGCGCAGTCCGATCTTCGGTTGGGCGACGAAGAACTACTGGGACCAAACAACATCGCCTACCCTCTCGCGATCGCATTTCTCTTCGCCCAATACCTCATGCGCAATCGCTTCGGTAAGTGGAGCGTCCACGCCGCCCTTCTCGGCCTCACGGTCCTTCGAAGCCTCAGCAAGACCACCATCCTCGCACTGCTTGCCGCAGAGACGCTTCTGCTTGTCACAGACCGCTCTATGAGGCGCAAAACAAAGGTCTACCTCGTCCTCACCGCCTCCCTGGCTTTCGTGGCGTTTTCAGCTTTGCTCATTTCGTATTGGGAGATATACCTGAACCTCGGCAACCAGTCTGAGACGCTCTCCGGCCGCCTCGGCATCTGGGCCTACTTCCTGGTCGAAGGAGCTCAGAAACCCTGGCTGGGACACGGCTTCAACTCCGTTTGGGGTATTGTCCCGCCATTCGGCCCAGACAAATTCGAAGCCGCTCACGCCCACAATGAACTCATCCAGCAGTTCTATGCCTACGGCGCAATCGGCGTCTTCCTCTTCGTTGGATACTACTGGAGCATCTACCGGCAGACCCGGAAGCTGCAATCAGCTCCGGCGCGAGTCTTCCTCTACGCCTTCTTGCTCTTTTTCTTGATTCGAGGTCTGGCCGACACAGAGCGTTTCGACCTCTCTCTGCCAATGTGGCTGGGGCTCCTGGTCAGCGAGCTCATCGAACATGGCCGCAGTGCACACCAGCTGGTTAACGACTCGTTAGCCCTACCACTGTGGGTAGAAAATCCAGACGTCGATGGCAATCCAGGCTTCGTCTGACATTTTCTTGTTGCCTTCCCGGCAGTTCGCACCTCAGGCCCCGCAAATGTCATTGGATTGTAATTTCGAACCCTTTTTGCGTCCGAATTCGATTCCAATTGATCAAAATGTCTACAAAGGTCTTGAATGCTATGCAGGAACTAGAGTTGGTAGCCGAACCACAAGCCGAAGTTGCGCCCTCCCCCAGCCTGGGCACAATCCTCATCGTTGAAGACGACCAGCGGATGCAGCGTGTGCTACGCCGGATCTTTACGGAAGAACGCTACACCGCCGTCGTCGCGCCGGATGGTCACGCCGCGCTGGAGCTCTTCCGCCGCGAACGGCCTCTCGCCGTCGTCCTCGACCTGATCCTCCCCCACGTCTCCGGTCGCGAACTCTGTCAGCGCTTCAAGGCTCAGTCGAGCGAAACGCCTGTCATAGTGCTCAGTGCCATCACTGAAGTCGCCGACAAGGTTCTCCTCCTTGAACTCGGGGCCGATGACTACGTCACCAAGCCCTTCAGCCCGCGCGAGCTCACAGCAAGGGTCTACGCTGCCGTTCGTCGTCAGCGTAAGCCTAGTTTGCCCACGGTTTATCGCTTTTCCGATTGCGAGATCGACTTTGAAAAGATGACCGTTCATCGCAGCGGTAAACCAGTCGTCCTCACCGCGCATGAGTTCAAGCTCTTGAAATTCTTCACCGAGAAGGCCGAGCGCGTCCTCACGCGGGACGCTCTTCTCAACGAGGTATGGGGGTATAATTCGTATCCTACAACCCGGACCGTGGATAACCAGATCCTCAAACTTCGTCAGAAGCTCGAACCTGATCCGGCCAATCCCCGACATTTGTTGACCATTTACGGCGCAGGCTACAAATTTGTCCCTTGACCTCAGAACCGGCACTTCGTAACGGTAAAGACTCGTTTCCCGGCGCCGCTCATATGCGTTCGCATAAGGGAATTCGTACCTATGCTCTCCTTCTGCTGGGCATGGCCGTCGTCACTGTAATCGTCACCAGCCTCTGCGCTCTCATAATTCGCTATCGCTGGCGCGAACAGATAACCTCTGATCTTTCCCGCGATCTCGAACACTCCGTTATCGCCTTTCAGGATCTCCAGGATGAGCGCCTCGCCGCGCTCGAGCGTGAAAATGCTCTTCTCGCCGAACTGCCCACGCTGAAAGCCCTGATGACCAGTGGAGATGACCTCACTATCCAGGACGGTGCGGTCGTCTTCTGGGACATCAGCGGAACGGACCTTTTCGCCCTCGCCAACTCCAGCGGCAGAGTCGTCGCCACCTATTCCAAAAATCCAAAACAAAACTCCAGCCTTCGCGATGGCCTGTCAGCGATCCTCTCGTCTCACGGCACTCAATACCTCATCGATGGCCAATCTCTTTACGCCGTCTCGCTGCGTCCGTTGTATCTCGGAAACGATCAGAACGGCACCCTGCTCGGCTATGTCATCATCGGCGTCTCAATCGAGCGAACAGTTCGTCAGATCAGCAAGCCGACTGGCGTCGAAGCCACCTTCCTGAGTGGAGGGAAGATCGTTGCCTCCACTCTCGCGCCGTCTGTTCAGTCCGGATTAGCAGCAAACCCCTCTCTTCTCTCGGGCACGGCCAAAGCCCCCACGGCAGTTCAGCTAGGCAACACGCAGTTCCTCGCCGCGACTGAGGATCTGTCCACCTCCGCATCGTCGCCTCTTCAGCTTGTCGTACTGAAATCACTGGAGCCCGCGCGGCGCTCCATCGATGAAATGGATCGCATGGTCCTCAGCGCCGGCCTTCTTGCCCTGGTCTGTGGAACCATCCTCATGATCACTCTCTCTCGTCTGGTCACTCGACCCCTGGAAGAACTTTCGAAAGGCGTTCGAGCCTTCGGCATGGGCGACGTTACTTATCGAATCCCTCGTCACGGAACCCGCGAGATGATGGAGCTGAGCGACGCCTTCGGCAGAATGCGCAGCGAAATCCAGCAGGCCAATCTAGCACTCATCGAGTCAGAGCGGCTGGCTACCATCGGGCGCATGGCCAGTTCCGTCTCCCATGATTTCCGCCACTACCTCGCTACCATCTATGCCAACTCCGAGTTCCTCGCCAGCGACCAGTTTTCCGTCCGTGAACGCTCCGAAATCTTTGCAGATATCCGCAACGCGGTGCTTGGCACCACGGACATGATCGAATCGCTTTTGACATTCAGCCGCACCGGCTCGAGCGTAAGACGAAACACCGAGCTGATGGCTACTCTCCTCGAACGTGCAGCCACCTTGGCGCGCACCCATCCGGATGGCGAGAAGGTCAGACTCGAGACCAGATGCAGCAACGCCGCTGACACCCGCGTCGTGGTGGATGGCAACCAGATTGAGCGTGCGCTCTTCAACCTCCTGATCAATGCCTGCCAGGCGGTACAGCCTCTGGGTTCCGCTGGGCACATCCTCGCGACCATCGAGATGCGAGAACAGGATGTAGTCGTCAACGTGATCGACAATGGCCCTGGGGTCGCTGACAACATTCGTGACAGCCTCTTTGAACCATTTGTCAGTGAGGGTAAGCAAAAGGGAACTGGACTGGGCCTCACGCTTGCCCGAAGCATCGCCTCTGAACACGGCGGTGAGGTCACTCTACTTAGCAGTCGCCCCGGAGAGACAATCTTCCAGATGAAGGTCGCGCGTGACATCCATACCCATGAGGATGCGCCCGCACTGGAAAGCCCGATACAAGCAGGTGAGCCGGATGAAAAGCTCTGAATGCAAGCAGAAAGTGCATCGTCTAAGCCGTTGTTATCCAGCGCAGTTGGCTCTCGCTATCCTTCTGCCCGGCCCGCCTGCTCTGATTGCACAAACGCAGAACTCTGAGGCCATCGCCCAGCAGATCCAGGATCTTAAATCTGCAATGGCGACCACCCAGTCACAGCTCCAGCAGTCGCAGCGGCAACTGGAGCAGATGCAGCAGCAGCTGAATACTCTGGAACTCCGCGTTGCTCAAGACGACAAATCCGCGGTAAACCAGCCCTCATCCGCTGCCGCAGTTCCGCCCGCGACTGAAGAACATCCTGCCCAAAGCCTGGCCAGCGCAGTGGACGAGTTGCGCGAGCAGCAATCGATGCAAGCCGCGCAGATCGCAACTCACGATCAGACAAAAGTAGAAAGCGAATCCCGGTATCCCGTGAAGATTACCGGGCTGCTCCTCTTTAACGCCTTCACGAATACCCGCGCTGTAGATTTGCCCGCGACCCCTTCCGTGTCCTTGTTCGGCCCCGGCAATACGGGGGCCACAGTGCGCCAGACCATCCTCGGCTTCGACGCACGTGGACCACACATTGCCGGCGCTGAAAGCTACGCAGACCTACGCATCGATTTCGATGGGGTTCCGCAGCAGGAAGCCGGCATTGGGTCATATACCGGCGCATACTCCAGCAACGCCACATTCCTGCGCCTTCGCACAGCGCATGCTGGGCTTCAGTGGAAGCACACTGGCGCGTTCTTCTCGCTCGATCGTCCCATCTTCAATCCTGATACTCCCACCTCGCTCACGGCCGTTGCTGTTCCCGCGCTCGCATGGTCCGGCAACCTCTGGACCTGGAATCCCCAGGTCGGAATCAAGCAAACGATCCCGCTCTCCCCGTCGCGCGATTTTCAGTTTGAAGCTGCACTCGTCGATGTCGGCCAGTCGCCAGCAACTCCGCGGCTCCCATTGGCGGGCACCGCAGGCGCCCTGCCTACAAGTGCCGAAGCAACCCGCTGGCCAGGGCTCGATGCACATATTGCCTTACTGGGATCTACGTTGCGTGAAGCCGGGAACCGCATCGGCATCGGCGGCCATATCGCACCTCTCCAGGATCCAACTGGCCGCAGATTCACGTCGTGGGCTGGCACTGCTGACGCGCATTTCGTCCTTCCAGCCCGTCTTTCGCTATCCGCAAATGCCTATCGTGGGCTTGCATTGGGAGGTCTCGGTGCTGGCGCATACAAAGATTTCCTCTACTACGTCGAGCCCGATACTGGGACCTACTACTTCCGCCCGCTTGACGATATCGGTGGTTGGGCTGAGCTGAAGGATCAAGTGAATCAGCGCCTCGAACTCAACGCTGCTTTCGGCCTCGATAACGGCTTCTCCAGCGAACTCCGCCCCTACGCGATTCCCGGAGGAAACTACTACCAGAATCTTGCCAGGAACCGCACTGCCACTGGCAATGTCATCTTCAAGCCAAGTGCGTACCTGTTGTTTTCCATCGAATACCGCCGTATCAAGAGCTGGTCTGTCGACCGTGACTGGTCGAGTGACGTAGTCGGCCTCGGAGCAGGATTCAAGTTTTGAACAAGCTGGTCAAACTCGGAGCACACACGCTAACCCTCATTCTTATTGGGTCTACGGGGCTGTCCCTCCAGGCCGAAGACAACCAGTCTGCCACCGTGCAGGTTCACATCGCGTCTGCCCAGTCTGGAAAGCCGCACCCGGTTCCCGCCGTAGCCTGGCTTGAGCCCGAGTCGGGAACACCACCCGTTCCGTTTCCTTCTCAGGGACCCTACACGCTGCTTCAGAAGAACCGCACTTTCTTCCCTCATCTTCAGGTGATTCCGGCGGGCTCTCAAGTCCAGTTTCCCAACGCCGACCCTTACTTCCACAATGTCTTCTCTCTCTACGCCGGGAAAAGATTTGACCTCGGCCTCTATGAAGCTGGGGCTACCAAATCAGTCACATTCTCTCGCGTCGGCGTCTCATACATCTTCTGCAATATTCATCCTGAGATGAGCGCTGTGGTCGTTGCTCTCTCATCCCCCCTGTACGGAATCGCAAACTCTAAAAATGCGGTAGTCATCCGCAATGTCCCCCTCGGCGATTACACACTCCACATCTGGGTAGAGGGCGTCCCTGAGTCAACGCTCAGTCATCAAACCCGCCGAGTTCACGTTGCTTCGCAGAACACCGATCTCGGAACCATGAGTCTGCCTTTCTCTGAAGTCCCTGCGGGCGGCCATTCCAATAAGTTTGGCAAGCCCTACGGTCCGACTCCGAAACAGCCCTACTGATCGCTTTCAGCCTTTGGTGGATAGCCCTTCTTCTGACAATCCCGTGACACAAACCTGACAACTCTGTCTGCCGTGGAGCTTACATTCGCAATAAGTTGCAGAGGTCAGAAGGCGATGCCCGTTCACCCGTTTGCTAAAGTCGAGAGCGCGATCGATGACATTCGATCCGGACGCATGGTTGTCGTGGTCGACGATGAAGATCGCGAGAACGAAGGCGACCTCACCATGGCTGCCGAAAAGATCACTCCCGAAGCCGTAAACTTCATGTCAAAATTTGCGCGCGGCCTTATTTGCCTCGCCATGACTTCGGAGCGTCTCGACTATCTTCGTCTTCCCCAGATGACCCGCCACAATACATCGCTCTTCAGTACAGCCTTCACTGAGTCGATCGATGCTCTCGGACGCGGCGTCACCACCGGCATCTCAGCTTACGATCGCGCTGCCACAATTCTTTGTGCAGTCGATCCGCGTACGCGTCACTCCGATCTCGCGCGTCCGGGGCACGTCTTCCCCTTGCGAGCTCAACCCGGAGGAGTTCTCACCCGCCGCGGCCAAACTGAAGCCGCTGTCGACCTTTCGCGCCTCGCCGGTCTTACTCCCGCCGGAGTGATTTGCGAAATCATGAACTATGACGGAACAATGGCCAGAGTGCCTGACCTTGTTGACTTTTGCAAAATTCACAACATGAAGATGATCTCGGTCGAGCAACTTATCCGCTACAGACTCGACAACGACCGTGGATACGATCAGAACATTCTGCCCGCCGTCCCAGCCGCGCCTTTGTCAGCCGCAAGCTAAATTAAAAAAGGCTCGCCAGCCTCTCCAGCGAAGCCTCCCACAGCATCTGGTAGTGAGCGTGCTCCCGCTCATCAAGCCCAACGTGTGTCACCTGCACAGTGGTGCGTCCGAAATCGCCCTGCAGCCGAATCCTGACAAGCGATGACCCCGCATCGTGAAAAGAAGAATCTCGCCTCCAGGCAAACTGCACCTTACCCCGTCTGAGAACTTTGTACGACCCAATGAATCGTTGCTCGCCGCCGTCCGGTAATCGATAGCTGACTACAAAGCAATCTGGTCCCATGGCCACTGCTGTGCTTCCCGGGACCGATCCCGGGGCGACAAACCACGCATCGATGTACTCAGGTAGCGTGAGGGCCTGGAAGAGTCGGCTCCGGTCTGCGTTCACGCTCCGCTGAACGCTCACTTCAGACGCGTCCTCAAAGCTCGTGCGCTTCACCCACTCAAGGGGTAGTCGTTCATAGCGGGCAACGAAATTGCTGGTACTCATCCTCTGGACCTCTGATCTTCTACGTGCATATTTCGTGCCACCGTGCCCTGTATCCCCGATTGTGTGACGACTCGCGATTCTGAGCGATCAGGAACAATGCATGAATGTTGGACCGCATTTGCCTTCTGCTGAACCTTCAATAGGTACGTAGCAGATCAACCCGTCTTCATGAATTTGACGCATCTTGCCTATAGATTTTTGGACTTAGTGACTACTGGCGGAGAAATTGTTACGAACCGCTTCGAATCAATGACGATCCGAAATTCGGATCCTTGGGGCCGGGCAGCTGCGCAGAGTCGACATCCCAAAATCAAAAGATCACTGCAACTTAAGTAACTTTTGAATCTTCGATCGATAGCTCCGGCTCATTGCTACTTGTTCGCCGCTTTTCAGCACCACGGTCGCATCCCCATCCGACTCGTTCTTTACTTCCTTCACGTGATGCAGGTTTACAATCGCGGATCGGTGAACTCGCAGAAATGAATTCGGGTCCAGCCGGCTCTCGAGGCTTCCAATCGTCTCCCGCAGCAGATGGGAGTCTTTGCCGGTACAGATCCGCACATAATTTTCTTGCGCCTCGATCCACCGTATGTCGTCCACAGACAGGAACAGGATCCTGCCTCGCGATTTGAAGACCATACGCGTGGTGTACCGCTCCTCTTCCTGCTTCTTCCTCGAGCCGCTCCGCTCTGGCTCGCTCGAAGCAAGTTGTTCTCGAACGCGCTGCACCGCTGACTGAAGCCTCTCTACCGTGAACGGCTTAAGCAGGTAGTCAATCGCGTGGATTTCAAACGCTCGAACCGCGTATCGATCGTTTGCCGTCACAAAAATCACATGCGGAAGAGATCGCTCCGCATCCGTAGATAGACACTCGAGCACATCGAACCCATTCATGTCCGTCATGCGAATGTCTAGAAATAGCAGTTGCGGATCGGTCAGGCGAACCAGTTCTATCGTCTCAGCCGCGGTCGCGCATTCGCCCACAATCTCGACATCATCAACATCTTTCAACAATTGCCGTAGCTTCTGTCGTGCCAGAACCTCATCATCTGCAAGCACTGCGCGAATCATGGTGTACCGAACCTTGTGAGAGTCGTTTCTACTTCGGTTGAGTATTGAAGAGGAAGAACAATGGTCACTTTGACAGTCGTCTGATCAAGCTCCGCAATTTCAAACGTCGCATCTCGACCATAATGTAGTTTCAGTCGCGACTCGATGTTGCGCAGGCCGACTCCGCGTCGCCCATTCGATCTTGGCTTCAACCCGATCCCGCTGTTCCGCACGCCGATCCTCAGTTGATCGCCGTCACGCCTGGCTTCGACCGCAAGAACGCCATCCGCTTCGGTCTTTGAAATCCCATGCACGTAGGCATTCTCGACAATAGGCTGAAGCAACATGCTCGGAACCAGCGTGTCGTACAGTTCTGGGTCGCAGCATACTGTCTGGATCACACGGCCCGCGTAACGTTGGCCTTGCATTCCAAGATAAAGCTCGATGAAATCGAGTTCCTCGCGAAGTGAAACCAGCTGCGACTCCCCGCGCTCCAGGGATAGCCGAAGAAGACAGCTCAACTGCTCAAGCATCGTGTCGGCTGCCTCTACGTCACTTCTCATCAGGCTCGAGATGCTGTTCATCGTATTGAAAAGAAAATGCGGATTAAGCTGCATACGCAGAGCAGCTAGCTGTGCATTCGCCAGTTGAATCTCCAGCTCTGACTTTGCTTGTTCCTGCTCACGGTATCGCTGATAGTATCCGATGCCCCGAAATAGTAAGAAGGCGCACCAAAATATCAGCATGTTGTCCAGCAGTTCGGCATAGACATACATCGACAGGCGCTGCCAGTAACTCATCTCCGCATGATTGAGTGGCAGATTCCGAAAGATGAAGACGAACAGCATCTGCTGAGCAACGCTCGTGAGTATGCTCAGGGGGAGAAACACCGTCAGGATCGTGGCTGCTGTGGCTCTCTGTATCCAGGTCCCCAGAAATCGCCATAAGAGCCAGCACATCGCACCCCACACCAGAAATTGAAATCCCCATGACTCGAAGAAGATGGGTGCAGCCATGTGGTAGCCCATGTGACGCAGGCTGATCCATTCCTGAAATGCGAAAAGAATCCCTACAAGAACCGAGCTGGCAATAAAGATCGCCGGGTTCATGAATGCTGGTATATTTTGTCGGCCTGTCCGCACGCGCACTCTCCGTTGCGCTTGTTGCACTACGTTAACTAAGGTTGAAAGGTCTCTCCCGGCAGATCATCTGACTCGCCCACCGGAAACATCCTTCCTGCATGAAGTCCGTCTTCGGGATAGGCCAGTGCAAAGGTGGGGAAATCTTTGCCTCCATTTGGATATCTGACGAATTCGAGACGCCGATTGTGACTTGCCATCCAGTCGGCGGCCTTTTCGTTCAAAGTTGCAATACGAGAAGAGCTGAGCGCTGGTTCCAATGCTCGAAAATCATTCTGAACCATCTTCATCGCCGCATCGCCACCCTGCAACGCCGCGATGCGAAATTGCACATAGGCGGCTTCTGCGTCCTTAGTGACACCGCGCCCGTCACGGTAGAGAACACCGAGCACAACAGTGGACTTCCAGAATCCTTCCGAGGATGCCTCCTGCAGCTGTTCAAGCGCTTCCTGAGGGGCCGAGATAAATTCCGGCTTTCTCGCTAGCCGCAGTGCAAGCTCGTGCCTCGCTGCAACGTAACCGCTATTTGCCGCGTCTCGCAAGAGCTTGATTGCCTTCTCCTCATCGTCCTGCCCGGGTTGCTGAAGCAGCAGAAGAGCAAGAGAAAGTTCACCTTGCGGATCGTGCCTCTTTGCCGCTACTTCAAACCAGCGCCTCGCTTTGTCAACGTCTTTCGAAACTCCAATCCCGAAATAGTACGCATCCGCCAGGAAACATGCGCCCGGCCCGCTCCCCTTGTCGGCGGCCTCGCGAAAAAGCTTCGTCGCGAACTCAGGATCCTTGCGCACACCGACGCCCCACGTATAGGCAACGCCGAGATTCACTCTGGCCGCCACCGAGCCTCCCGCTGCCGCCCTTTGAAACCAGCTCGCGGCGCGCGCAGGATCTCGTTCCACCCCTATTCCCGCTTCATAGAAATACCCGATCTGAAGTTGCGCTCCCGGATCGCCGGAGTTGGCCGCCTTCTCATACCAGTAGGCTGCCTGCTTCTCATCCCTGGTCACTCCGTGTCCCGCGAAGTAGGCGCCCGCAAGCTCGATCTCCTGCTGGATAAAGCCCCTCTCAGCTCCCGCTTGTATCCTCGGGATATCGGGCTCAACTGCAATCGCAGGCCGCCCAGCACTGAACGCAAGAGCCGCTGTTCCAATTGCACACACGAGGACACGCGTACTAACACGACGAAGAAGAGAGCATTTCATACTAACCTCCATCTGGTAGATCCGAGCGAGATGCGTTGTTGATGTGCAGGCTGCCACGCAAGTTCAGCCCGAGCGCGCAAAAAGGGGAAGGTAATCGATGCTCGTTGCGCCTAACCTAACAATTGGCTTGGCGCGAAATGTCATCCTGCTGCAATGCGATTGTCACCGGTGGTCCGGTTGTGCATTGAACTAACTCACCACCTGTTGCGGATATAGCGCTGCTACTCGAAGTGTGGGGAGCTAGCTCGTTTTCTGAGTCTTGCGTTGATTCAGCAGCAGCGAACCATTCCGCCATTCCGCTCTGATCAGTGACAAAGCAATTCATCTGCCTTCGTCGAATGCAGTGAAGGTGTTAGATCCTCGAATGGCGTTGTAAAAAACGAATGGAAACCTTGCTTCGATGACGTTTTGCAGACGTTAGCGTTAATAAACCGTCACTCCGTCACAGCCGTGTCTCGTCGCCGGGCTTCGCCGCAACCACAGGAAAGCCGTCTGAGCCTTCCTTCCGTTCGTCCCACTCAGGAGCCGGTTCGTCACAAATCTCAGAACTTTGTGTACACATCAGCAATCGCGCTTCGTCGTCAAGTTAGCGTCGCTGAGCTTTTAGCTCGCCATAGATCAATTGCAACAGGAAGTTGCGGGCCGTTTCCCCATGGAATTGCTTCATCCGGATGCCGACAGCCGCTTAGCGCGTTTGGTGTTCGGATTCGGACAAGTGAGTGCGAAACCGAACAAGCCTCTTTGGAGGTTGCATATCCCGATGAGCTTAAGTCTTGTTAAATCAGACCGTCCACCGCTCGAAAGCATTGGCATCATAGTTGCCAAAGCTAGGCTGTAGCAGCATCTGCTTTCCCAATCTCGAACGCTTTCTTATCGAAAGTACATGTGAGGCGCAAATGGCTATCCAGACCCTGATTGCTGACGATGAACTGCTTGCCCGGCAAAAGCTTCGCCAACTCCTTCGAGGCGAGCCCGACATTGAGATTGCCGGAGAAGCATCGTCTGCCCGCGAGGTCCATGAGCTCATCCAGGAGACGACTCCCCAGTTGCTGTTCCTCGATGTGCGCATGCCTGGTATGGACGGCCTGGACGTAATTGCCGAGTTATCCATGCGTGGAGGAATCAAGCTTCCTCGCGTCATCCTTACCACTGCATATGATCACTACGCCTTGCGCGCCTTCGAACTGAATGCGACTGACTACCTGCTCAAGCCGTTTACGGCCGAGCGTCTGCATGCAGCAGTGGAACGTGCACGCGATCAAATTCATGCTGGCGAGCGCCAATCCGATCGCAGCCATTCTGATGAGGCGGCCAAGACGGGTCCATACACTGGTCGTATCGTCTTCAAATCCCGCGGCCGCATCCTGTTTCTGCCAGTCTCCGACATTCGCTGGATCAGTGCGGAAGAGAACTATGTCCGCATCTGCACTGGCACCGAAACACATCTTCTCCGCGAGACCATGACGTCGCTCGAGCAGCGGCTCGATCCCAAACTCTTTCTGCGTGTTCACCGCTCCGCGATCGTAAACCTCCGCTACGTCAAGGAAGTTCGTAGCGAATCCCGCGGCGATTTCATGGTCCATCTCGTCAACGGCCAGAAACTCGCAATGAGCCGCAGTTATCGCGCGCGAATTGGCGACCTGCTCAATCGCAGCTAGTGCGTCAAAACTCTCTTGACATTCGCGCGAATGATCCGCTCTTCTCAATAACCTGTTGAGAGGAGCGGTTAACTCCGCTGTCCCTCACTTACTAACTATTGACTTCGATATTCGTAACTGCCCACATCCCTCTCAAAACCATTTCCCGTCCTTTCATCCCAATAGGCACCACTTTGACCATTCAAAGTGGACGCCACTCCAACCCCGTTTCTTGCGCTTCGTCCTCAAAAAACTCTCTTCGTCACATTCGAGAAGCTGGCCCTTTGGATACGTGCTCAAATCGGATGGACCTGGTGCGGCAGATGTTACCCCCGCAAGCGAATGCACGCGCATCAGGTGTCGTACGCAAGCTTTCGTGACGTCGCCGCTCTCGGCGACTGTGCACTTTCGAGGAGGTCCAGATGAAAGCCAGAGCTATAGTGGCCGCGCTGTTTCTTTGCGTGGCAGTCGCACTCGTCTCCAACAATGCATCCGCTCAGGTCACAACCGCAGCCATACATGGTACTGTGACGGATCCTGCTGGAGCCGTGATTCCAAATGCAGAGATAACCGTGCTCAACACCAGCACAGGTATTTCGACCAAGACTAAGTCCGACAACAGCGGCTACTTCAAATTCAGCCAACTGCAGATTGGCGGCCCCTACACGATCACGGTCGAGACGCAGGGATTCGCAAGTTTCGCTGCCAAAGGCATTCAGCTGAACGTCAACGATGATCGTGAAGTCGCTGCGAAATTAAGCGTCGGCTCCGCCGCCCAGACGGTGGAAGTCACTGTCGCTAACGCGCAGGTTGAAACTTCTGAGACGCAGCTCAAGACCGACATCCTCTCCGACACCATCACGCAAATGCCCCTGCTGGGCCGCGACGCAACAACTCTTCAGAAATCTGCTCCGGGAGTCGTCGAGGCTGCCGACCGTTTCGGTGGTTTCTCTGCCAACGGCGCACAGATCGAGCAGAACAGCTACTTGCTCGACGGCGCAGACGTCAACGACTCGGCCATCCAGGTTGAAGGCCTCGCCGTAAATCCAGATGCCGTCGGCGAATTGGCAATTGTCACCAGCACCATCAATCCCGAGTACAGCCGCAACTCCGGCGCCATCATCAATCAGGCGCTCAAGACCGGCACGAATTCCTTCCACGGAAATGGGTTTGAGTTCTACCGCGATACCTTCCTCAACACGCGAAGCTTCTTCGATCCGGTCGGTACCAAGCCGCCGATTCACCAGAACGTCTACGGCGGCACCTTCGGCGGTCCCATCTTCAAGAACAAACTGTTTTTCTTCACCGCGTATCAGGGAGCCAGGAGCGGGCTCGCAAGCACCACGCAGACACAGGTCTTCTCAACAGCACAGCGAAATGGCGATTTCAGCGCCGATCACAACTACGCCACAAATGGCCCAAACGTGGCAGCCCAGGGAAGTGGCGGACTCTCAAGCAATCCCATGCCGTTTGCACTCAACGGCTGTGCCGCAGGAACACCCTGGAATGCATGCCCCGGTCTCACCGCTGCAAATATCCCAACGTCATCTTGGAACTCCGTCGCCTCCGGACTTTTCAATAAGTACGTCCCGGCCCCCAATGCTGGCTCTCATTACAATTTCCCCGCCGGCGGAAGTACAAAGAGCGATCAAGGCATCATCCGCCTTGACTACCATCTCACTCCGAACGACGCCTTCTGGTCTTCAGTACTCTTCCAGTCCACTCCGTTTTCCAGCGACCTGCCCTTCGGCGGTTCCACTCTGCCCGGCTTTGCGATGACCAACGCCGAGCACTTCAAAATCTTCAATAGCGATTACACACACATCTTCAATTCGCGCATGATTAACGAATTGCGCGGCGGCTATTTCCGGTTCAACTATGCTTCGGTCGAGCCTGCGCAGATCGTGCAGCCCAGTTCCGCTGGATTCAACATCACGCCTCAGGCTCCAGAAGCTGGTTTGCCGGTAATTGCACTGACGGGCTACTTCAACCTCGGCTTCAGCTACGAGGGTCCGCAACCCCGGCTCGACTCCAACTTCCTTGGTCAGGACGTCTTTACGTGGGTTCACGGCAGCCACAGCATGAAGTTCGGAGCGACCTTTGAGCAATTCGGCGTCAACAACCCTTACAACGCTAGTAACGACGGGCTCTACACACTCACAGGCACTGGAGAGTTCTCCTCGGGCGACCCTGCTATCGATTTCGTTCTCGGCATCCCCGACTCCTACCAGCAGACATCGGGAAGCGCCATCGCGGCCACGTCTCGCGAGTACTACGCGTTCGCGCAAGACAGCTGGAAGATGACTCCTGATTTCAATGTGAACTACGGCATCTCCTGGGACACGGAAACCCCATGGGCCAATCACCAGTTCGGCGGCATCGCCATCACCTGCTGGCAGAATTCCAGTGCAACCTCAAAGGTTCTTCCCGGCGGCCCTCCGGGACTCTTCTATCCCGGCGACCCTGGCTGCACAAACTACGGACTTGCGAAAACGCATTGGGATCACTTCGGCCCGCGGCTCGGCTTCGTGTGGTCTCCGAGTGCCGGCCCTACCTCTCTGATCGGCAACTCTGGTGGCCACGCACTCGCGATCCGTGGCGGCTTCGGCATGTACTTCAATCGTGATCAGGAAGAAGAGGCGCTTCAAAACCTCTCTGCTCCTCCATTCTTCTTCCAATCGATCGGGGCAGCGGACGTTGGCGGAAGCCCGTCTCTTGCTGATCCGTTCGCCGATGTCGCAGGTAGGCCGGGAGCTTCTAGAACCAATCCTTTCCCCTATCAGAGACCTCAGCCCGGCGCCACGCTCGATTGGGATAACAACTACTTCGCACTCGATCTGAGCCAGCCCGGCCAGAACTACTTGCCCTCGTATTCCTACAACTTCAATCTCAACATCCAGCGTGCCATCGGAACCAAGATGGTTGCCCAGATCGGATATGTAGGCTCACTTGGCCGCAAGCTGGCTCGCACCTACGAAGGTGATCCAATCACCCCTGCGGGTCACGCTGCCTGCCTCGCCAACCCTGACTGCGCAGGCGACCTCGCGGATGTGCACCTGGCTTTCCCGGAATACACAGCGCAACCCGCAGTCACATCAAATGGCTTCCCGTGGTATCTCAGTGTCGCGCAGCAAGGTTCAACCGGAGCATCGAGCTACCACTCGCTTCAGGCCAGCCTGCAGCAGCAGCTTTCTCACGGCCTCTACTTCACGCTCGCCTACACCTACTCTCATGCCCTCGACAATTCCTCGGGCTATGAGTCTTCCTACGGTAACGGGACTCCGAACGGCAGCGGCGCACTCAACGGGCGTGGCCTCAACTTCGTTCCGGGCTTCGAATACCTGAACTATGGGAATTCCGACTACGATGCTCGTCATCGTTTCGTCGCCCTCTACACCTACGAAGTTCCGGTGTTTGCGACGATTCGCGACAACTTCATCCTCAATGAGCTTCTCGGCAAATGGCATGTTGCCGGCACAACGGCGCTCCAGACCGGCTTCCCCGTAACCATCTCACAAGCCGGTGCCTACAACTCCGGCTGGTGTGACCGTTACACCTACTACGGCTGCGGCGACACCCCGAACCTCAGCAACTTCCGTCTCAAGAGGTTGGATCCGAGGGACGGAAGCATGGCTAACGACAACGGGTACTTCGACACTTCCGACTTCTCTCCGCAAGCAGACGGGACCTTCGGAAACGTCGGACGCAACTTCTTCAACGGCCCTGGATTCAACTACACAAATCTCCAGCTTTATAAAGACTTCCCCTTGGTGAAAGACGGCCACGTTTACGTTCAGGTGCGTCTCGAGTCCTACAACGTTTTCAACCACACCAACTTTGCCGAGCCAGATGGAAACTATGGCGATCAGGACTTCGGCAAAATCAAGGGAGTCATTCAGCCCGCCAATTTCGGCGTCTCTTCAGGCGATCCTCAACCCGGACGCGCAACGCAGCTCTCCGGCAAGATCTACTTCTAGGGGATCCATTGCAGACCGGTTCCCGGCGGCGCAGGCTCACTTGGGTCTGCGCCGTTTCTCTCTTACTCCGCGTCCTTCACGCACCGGAACCCCACCGCACCCGATCGGTCGTAACTCGGCCCCATTAGCAACAGCTTCCCATGTTGTGAGTTCTTGTACGCCTGCGGGAAGTACCAAATCGAACCGACAGGCCTGTAGTGACTCCCACCTCTCAGAATCGCCGCCCGCGTGTGATCGTCCATAAACTCATCCGTCCACTGCCAGACGTTCCCCACCATATCAATCGCGCCAGTTGCGCTTGCTCCCAGCGGATGCGCATCCACATCGCTCGCTGGCGGCATCACCCGTCCTGAATCCATCAGCGGTGCAGGAAAGTCTTTCGCTTCCGGCCCCCAACGACAAACCGTCGCCTGTGGCCCCGGAGTGGGTGCGGCGCTCTTGGCACTCGCCGGTTCCGGCAGCGCCGCAACACTCGGTGCTGCTGGCTGAGTCGTTGCAGTCAGAGACAACCGCCCCGCGCGTTGCCAATCGCAATTTCCCCACGGGTAGATCCGCTCGTCCCTGCCTTGCGCCGCATACTGCCATTCCCATTCATGCGGAAGCCGCTTGCCCGCCCAATTCGCATATGCCCGAGCGTCCTCAAGCGACACCCACGTTACCGGCCTCTTCGCCGCTCCCTCGGGAAAATTCCCATCCTTCCAGTCCTTCAAAAAGTTGCCATCATCCTTTGGTCGATAATGCGTCGCATCGATGAACTTCTTGAACTCCGCATTCGTCACCGGATACTTATCGATGTAGAAAGATTTGATCTGCATCGGATGTTCGTGGAATCGCCTTGCGCTGTCCTCCCACGGGTACTGCACGTCCACACCGTCGCTATCCGTACCCTCGATCTCGATCCCCTCCACCTTGAAATCAAAATCTCCGCCCTCGACGCGGACCATCCCCTCCGGTACGGATCTGGCCGGCGCGGTCGGAGCAATCTCCGTCATTTTCTGGGGAAGAGAAGACCATTCATGCGAGTAGCTGGCCAGCGGCTTTGCCGTCATCTTAGCCATCTTCGTCATCAGCTCTTGAATGTGTGAATCCGGTTCGCCGGTCGTTGCCAGAATCGCCCCATACCCGTGGGCCTCGGTTTCGAACTCGAGCACGGCGTCTCCGCTCTTCATCGTCGGTTTCAATTCCACTCCGTGATAAATATCGAAGTACCGCATTCCCTCCTTGTGTGCCACGGTCATCTGAGGGCCGCTGGCGTTGTATTCATTCCGATTCACAATCGTCCACACCGTCTTCTCACCCATCGGCCACCGGCTCGCATACACACCGTAGTGGTGCATCGGATAGAACGGCTCCCAGTCCTGGCTCGCAAAGAACGGAGCGGTGGCGCGCTCAATTGTCGCCACCCGTCTCGTCGCCTCCCCATCTCGCGGAGTCACGCCGTTCCAGATCCCCCACACGCTCTCCCAGCTCTCCCACCCTTCGCCGTTGAAGAACGCAAACTGCAGATCATCGGTCTTATCGCGTAGCCATCGCCCCTGGATGTGCACCTGGTGCCTTGGCTCCAGCCACCGATAGCGGTCAACCGTCGGCACAAAATCAAACGTGTACTGCCCCCAGGTAAGCACATTCCAGGCGAGACCCTCATCGTGTGGACCACCCTCGGGCTCGAACACCAGCGGATGCCCAACCTTCTCCGCCGCTAGTGAAAACGCGAGCGGCACGCCATCCTGCGTATCTCCGTTCACGCCGTCCGCATCAAGATCCTTCATAAGCGCAGCCAGAGCTTCGGGCCATGGCTCCCCGTTATCGCGAGTACCCTGGTCCCACATCATCATCGGAAAAAGTACGCGCACTCCGCGCCGATGAAAGTCCGCCACCATCTTGCGAACCCCTTCAATTCCGCCCGGCATCGACCGCACCATATCCAATTGATTCCGGTCGTCGATCCCCATATTCGGATACGTCGCCCAGATCAGGACTGCATCGATCCCTCCATACCTCTTCGTCAGATCATCCAGATACCGATCCACCGTGTAAGCATTCGCCACCGGATCGTAGAAGTACCGGTCGTGGACCATCATTTGCGGCTGCATAAATGCCGACTGCGTCCACTTGAACGCCGGCAACTCATATCGTGAAGCGTCATATCCGATCCGGATCCGCCGTTCCATCCGCCAATGCGTGACGTCAGCCAACCACTGCGCATGCATCTGCGCAGTGCAGGGTGCATAGCCCCCTTCCCACACCTCGCGGTACATCAGGCACTTCGGTGGAGGAATCTGCTGCTCTTTCGGCTCGTATTGTGTGTCCTGCGCGGGTGCTGAACAAATGAACGCAGTCACAACCGATATCTGCGCAACCATTCCCCGAATCACCGTCCCGATCCGCTTCATCTTTCCCTCGCTTGAAAGTTCGTTGATCTGAATCACGAGAATTGTAACCATCTTTCATAGCGTCCACCGCCTGTCAAAGTTTCAGGCTTTGAAATCGCTATGTCGAAGCTGGTTACAGGCTGAGGTGGCTTGCGTTACGCGCCGTAGGCGCAGAGTTCATTAGCCCCGCGCTTCAGCGTGGGGAAAAGGATGTTTGTATGCATACAGTCCCGTAGGGACGGTGCTTGCTTCGAAAGGCTTCGCCCTTCCCCCCGGAAGGCCCCATCATTGCGGCGGCGCATGCCCGATGAACCTATCCGCCCACTCGAGGAAGTACTTCATATTCGGTGCATCCGTGTGACCGCCATCGTGTTGCCGCCATGCAAGCTCCCCATCCAGCAGACCGGTGTTCATCGGCGGCATCTTTGCTGTTTTGTAATCGCCATCGACATCCAGCCCCTTCGCGCCCAGCAGCTTCCACACGCGGTTCGCATCCACCGTCGCCATCCAGCTGCCTTGCTGGTCCAGCCACTTCGCATCGCCCTTCGCCGGAATCCCGTAGCTGATGAACGTCAACCTCGGCGCGCACAATGCAATCAGCTCATTCGAGTCCACCGGAAGATCACCCGGCGTCATGCTTCCAAACGTCGCATCCGACGCGCCGTACTTCATGAAGTTTCCTGCCATCCAGTAGTACTCGCCTCCGGTCAGGCTCTCTACCGCCTCGCCAAAGTTTCTACGCAGCAGCGTCGCTCCACCTTTCCCAGACGACCCCACCAGCACCAACGCAAACCGCTCGTCGAACGCCATCGTCACCAACGCCGCTTTGCCATACCGTGAAACTCCCTCGATCCCCACATGCTTCGCATCCACCGCCGAATCACTCTCTAGATAATCCAACGCGCGCCCGGCTCCCCATGCCCACGCCCGCAGCGCGCCCCAGTCTTCCGGCTTGCGCGGTTGGCCCTTGTTCACCAGTCCGACAATTCCGCGTGTGATCCCCGCGCCATCATCCGCCTGCACACTCGTCGGATCCAGTAGCACAAAGCCCCACCCCGCCGCGACCAGCTGCCACGTGTTCGGCAGCCCTCCATCCTCGTTCAGCTCCGGTCGCTGAAAGAACGGCGGCTCCTTGATCGGCTCCCATGCAGGATGTTGCTCGAAGACCTCCTTCAGCGATGGATCCTGTTTCAGCAGCAAGGCCTTGTACGCCGCGTTCACACGCGCCAATTCATCGCCTCGCGGTTCGTTCGGACTTGGAAAACGAGCCGGGCCAAACATGATCAGCATCGGCACCGGTCCTTTCGCGCGCGCCGGCAGCACCTCGATCATGTGAATGTGCACATTGATCGCTGGATACGCTGGGTTGTCCACCACGCCCTCAACATCCTTCGCTGTCACCGGCGTGAATCCGAGAAATTCGTGATCTACAGTGTTCACCTTCCACTTCACCGCGGGCACGTCCTTCGGCACCCTGCCGTAGACATACTTCGAAAACATCTCCAGCAACTCCGGCCGTCGCTTCTCCCGCCACATCTCCGGTGATGCCACCTTCTGGCCATCGTTCGTCATCAGTGGATCAGGCACGTTCGGGAATGGATTCGCCTTCGACTCGTCGTAGTTCGCATGGTTCGGCGCATTCTCATTCCCGCTCGGCCCCGGGCGCAGAGCTTTGATCCCAAGTTGATCCATCATGTTCTGATGGTCCTGCTCGCCCGTGAAAGTCACAGGAGCCTGCGATGAACTCTGCCCGCTCACCAATCCGAAACCGCTGGCAACAGTCAGAACTGCGCAACTCAAAACAACCATCCGCAAGAAAGAGGTCACGGCACGCTCCTCAGTGATATGCTTTCCTTCGCTTGAACGAAGTAATCGAAAAGCGATTTACTTGGCGGTTCATCTTAAATCCAGCCCTATGCAACGTGCACCGAAATTCGCACCTCTCCTCCTCACTGCGCTCTCCCTCGCCTCCGTAGCGTTTTCGCAAGCTCACCCACAAGCGTCGCAGTCGTCGTGGGTATCGTCCTGGGGAACATCGCAACAAATCCCCGAGCCGCACAACGCGCTACCCCCGCAAGACCTGACCGACGCAACCCTGCGTCAGATTGTCCATCTCTCCATCGGCGGTCCCTCCATCCGCGTGCATCTCTCCAACGCCTTCGGAACCGAAGTCCTCAACATCACGTCGGCACACATCGCGCGTCCTCTCTCAACTTCATCGCCATCCATCGATCCCGCCAGCGATCGCCCGCTTCTTTTCGCTGGCAATCCCCAGGCCGACATTCCACCCGGCGCGGAACTGATCTCCGACTCCATCGACTATCCTGTCGCGCCGCTCTCCGACCTCGCTATATCGTTTCATCTGCAATCCCCGCCCGCTCGCGAAACTGGCCACCCCGGATCTCGTGCCACCTCGTATTACGTCCACGGAGACCTCGGCAGCGCTCCCACATTCACTGAGCCGAAACACGTCGATCACTGGTACCAGATAGCCGAAGTCGACGTGCAAGCTCCTCCGACCGCCGCCACCATCGTTGCGCTCGGCGACTCCATCACAGACGGCCACGGCGCCACCACCAATGGCAACGATCGCTGGACCGACGTTCTCGCTGCACGCCTGCAAGCCATTCCCACTGCGCGGAACGTTGGAGTATCCAACCAGGGCATCGGCGGCAATCATCTCCTGATCGACGGTCTTGGACCGAGCGCTCTCGCCCGCTTTGATCGCGACGTCCTCGCACCCTCGGGCGTCCGCTGGCTCATCGTCTTCGAAGGAGTCAATGACCTCGGCGGCCTCGCCCGCGACGGCGAAGTCTCACCTGCCGAACACGCAGCCTTCGTTCAACGTGTCATTGCCGCCTATCAGCAGATCATCATTCGTGCTCACGCTCACGGTCTTCGCGTCTACGGGGCCACCATCACTCCCTACGTCGGGTCCACCTACTACCACCCAGGCCCGCTGAGCGAAGCCGACCGCCAGTCCGTCAACAAGTGGATTCGCACTCCCGGCAACTTCGACGCCGTCATCGATTTCGACAACGTCATCCGCGACCCGCAGCACCCCGACCAACTCCTCCCCGCCTACGACTGCGGCGACCACCTCCATCCCTCTCCGGCTGGATTCAAAGCCATGGCCGACTCCATTCCCACAAACCTCTTCACAGCTGCCGACTAGCCTCAACCGCTCTCAACCGGTTCGCCACTCAGCGCGTTCAGCTGGTTGGCTAAAAATGCATCAGATCTCGCCCATGCATTGAACTCACCCTCAGGGCCAACTGCGAGAAAATATTCCTGTCTCGTGCGGATTCAGAATCATCCATGCCCACTCGCAAAATCATTCACGTCGACATGGACGCCTTCTACGCCTCCGTTGAGCAGCGCGATGATCCTCAACTCCGCGGCAAGCCCGTCGTCGTTGCCTGGCGCGGGAAGCGCTCCGTTGTCTGTGCTGCGTCTTACGAAGCCCGCAAATTTGGTGTCCGCTCCGCCATGCCCGCAGTCCAGGCCGAGCGCCTCTGTCCCGACGCCATCTTCATTCCGCCCGACTTCACGCGCTATCGCGCCGTCTCCCGCAGCGTCCGCGAAATCTTTCTGCGCCACACCGATCTCGTCGAGCCGCTCTCTCTCGACGAAGCCTACTTGGACGTGACCGAGAACAAAACAAATCTGCCTACCGCAACCGAAGTCGCGCAGACCATCCGGCAGCAGATCCGCGCAGAGCAAAACCTCACCGCCTCCGCCGGAGTCGCCCCCAACAAGTTCCTCGCCAAAATTGCATCCGACTGGCGCAAGCCCGACGGCCTCTTCGTCGTCAAGCCTGCCGAGGTGCTTGACTTCCTCACTCCGCTTCCCGTCGAGCGCATTCCCGGCGTCGGCAAAGTCACCGCGCGTCGCCTCGCTGAAGTCAACGTTCGCACTGTCGGCGACATCCGCGCCCTCGATCTCGCCGTCCTTCAGCAACGCTTCGGCCGCTATGGCATGCGCCTCTATGAACTCGCTCGCGGCATCGACAACAATCCCGTCGAGCCCAACCGACCCACACAGTCCATCTCTGCCGAAGACACCTTTGAAACTGACGTTCTCCTCCACGAAACCGAACCTATGATCCGCCGCCTGGCCGAAAGAGTCTGGAACGCATCGCGCAAAGAGATCCGCATTCCGCGCACCGTCGTTCTCAAACTCAAAACCGCGCAGTTCAGCATCCTCACTCGCAGCCTCACTCCTGCGGCCACTCCATCCTCCTGCGACGAACTCACGGAATTCGCTTTGTCCCTCCTCGCAAAAGTCGCCCTCGATCCCAATCAGAAATACCGCCTCGTCGGCGTAGGCCTCTCCAATTTTCGCGACCCCGCACAATCCCCCGATCCTCTCCTCTTCGATTGATCAATCGGCATGGTCGATTGCTGCCCGCAAGACGGATCGCCCTGCCCAACGACTGTCATCCCGAGCGGTCCCGAGAGCCTGCCCTGAGCGGAGTCGAAGGGGACCCGGAGTTCGTGCTCCACAAACCGGCACTCACGCCCCTGCATTACACTTCGAAAAGACGCACGAACTCTCCACAATTCCAAACTCCACCTATCTCATAGGAGCAACACCCTCTGCTCTCCCACGCCCTCATCTGGACCATCGCCGCGATGAGCGTCGCGCTCATGCTTCTGCGCCCCTTCCGCGTAGCCGAGGTCTACTGGGTCGGCGCCGGAGCCATTCTCCTATGCGCCCTCCGCCTTATCCCTCTCAGCCTCGCCGGGAAGGCAGTCGCCGAAGGACTCGATGTCTATCTATTCCTCACCGGCATGATGCTTCTCTCCGAACTCGCCCGCGATCACGGCGTCTTCGACTGGCTCGCCAACATAGCCGTCACGCATGCCAACGGGTCATCGCGCCGCCTGTTTGCGCTCATCTACCTGGTCGGAACCTTAGTCACCATCTTCATGTCCAACGACGCCACAGCTGTTGTCCTCACCCCCGCCGTACTCACAGCGGTGAGGCGCGCCAAGGCAAAACCAATGCCTTATCTGCTCGCCTGCGCTCTCATTGCCAATGCCGCAAGCTTCGTGCTCCCCATCTCCAATCCCGCCAACCTCGTCGTCTTCCACTCCAACATGCCACCACTCATGCACTGGCTTGCGATGTTCACGCTGCCTTCTATCGCATCCATCTTCATTACGTACTTCCTTCTCCGCTGGCTCTCCCGCCACGAGCTAGACCCCGCCTGCAGCAGTTCAACCGAACACATCCATCTGTCGTCCGTTGGCCGCACCTGCCTCATCGGAATCATCCTCACCGCCATCGTCCTAATCCTCGCCTCCGCTTTTCATCTCGACCTCGGCCTTCCCACCTGCCTTGCCGCTCTTATCGTCGCCACAACCGCAACCCTCCAAAGCCGCTCCAACCCTGTTCGCCTCATCCGCGAAGTCAGTTGGAGCGTCCTTCCGCTCGTCGCCGCCCTCTTCGTCATCGTTGAAGCCGTCAACACTGTCGGTGCGACTCAGATGCTCCGCGCTTCTCTCGAGCGCATGATGCAGCTTTCGCCAGCGCAAGGGGCCTTCTCGGTCGGAACCGCTGTGGCGTTTGGAACTGACCTCTTCAATAACCTTCCCCTCGGACTCCTCACCGGGTCGACGCTTCGCACTTTTCCATTCCAGCCTCTCTTCGCAAAGATCGTCCTCATCGCCATCGACCTCGGCCCCAATCTCTCTATCACCGGATCGCTCGCCACCATCCTCTGGCTCATCGCCATCCGGCGCGAGGGTCTTCACATCAGTGGGTGGCAATTCTTCCGCATCGGCGTGCTCATCATGCCCATTTCGCTCCTCTTTGCTATCGCCGCCGCGCTCATCTAAAGCACTTCCAACCTTCCGTTCGCGTCAAACATCCTCCTCGCTCCCTCCTGCATCCAAATGACTTACGCCGTCCTGCGTCTCCAATTCCTTTCAACCAAAAATAGTGCAAACAGGAAACGATGCCCCGAGTCCCCCACTCCACTTACCGTCTGCAACTGCATGCCGGTTTCACATTCGACGACGCGATCGGTATCGCTCCTTATCTCAAGTCCCTTGGCGTCTCCCATGTCTACTGCTCGCCTTACCTTCAGGCCGCTCCCGGCAGCATGCACGGCTACGACGTCGTCGATCATCAATGCATCAACGCAGAACTCGGCGGTGAAGAGGCTCATCGGCGTTTCTGCGCGCGGCTTGCAGAACTCGGCCTGGGCCAGGTTCTCGACATCGTTCCCAACCATATGGCCATCGGCCCGCAGAACAAATACTGGTGGGACGTCCTGGAGAACGGCCCATCCAGCAGATTCGCCACGTGGTTCGACATCGATTGGCACTCTTCTGAAGTCCGCCTCCAGAACAAGGTCCTCATCCCTGTCCTCGGCGATCAGTACGGAAAAGTCCTGGTCTCCGGCCAGATCCAGATCGAGCGCGACAACGAGTCCATCCGTGTCCGCTATGCCGATAACATCTATCCGCTCGCCCCGCGCTCCCTGCCAGTCATCCTCGAGCGCGCGTCAAAGGCTGTGAGCAGCCCCACCCTCGGCTTCTTCGCGGACAGCCTCTCCCGTCTCCCTCTGCCCGATTCAACAGACCCTGAAGGCATGGTCACTCGCCATCGTGACAAGGAAGTCATTTTCGGCCTCCTCCATCGCTTCTGCGACGAACATCCCAAAGCCTCCGCTGCCATCGATCAAGTAATCGTCGAGCTCAACGCTGATCACGACGCCCTCGACGAACTTCTCAACCAGCAGCACTATCGCCTCGCTTATTGGCGCACCGCCGATCAGGAACTGGGCTACCGTCGTTTTTTCGACATCAACACCCTCGTCGGAGTTCGCGTTGAACGTCCTCACGTCTTCAACGCAACGCACAGCCGCATCCTAGATTGGCTCGACAAAGGCGTCCTTGATGGCGTCCGCGTCGATCACCCCGATGGCCTGCGCGATCCCCTGCAATACTTCGCACGTCTTCGCGAACGTTCTTCTGAGGCCTGGATCATCGGCGAAAAAATTCTCGAGCCTGGCGAGTACCTTCGCCCCACCTGGCCCATAGAAGGCACAAGCGGCTACGACTTCCTCAATGTCTGCAACGGCCTCTTCATGCATCCCGACGGCCTCCGCGAGCTCACAGAAATCTATCAGGACTTCACGAAAGAACCAACTAATTTCAACGCAATCTCCCACGACAAGAAGCTCACCGTAGAGCAGGAAGCTCTCGGCAGCGATGTGAACCGTCTCGCCGATCTATTTCTGCGTATCTGCGAGAACAATCGCGACCGCCGCGACTACACACGCGCCGAAATCCGCCGCGCCCTGCGTGAAACCGCCGCCTGCTTCCACGTCTACCGTTCTTACGTGGTTCCCGAACGCGATGAAATCACCGACGAAGATCGCCACGAAGTCCTTGAAGCAGTCAAGTGCGCTAACGAGCGCCGTACCGACATCGATTCCGGTCTCTTTGATTTCATCGGTGAGGTCTTGCTCCTCCGCACCCGCGGCCCCCTTGAGACAGAATTTGTTTACCGCTTCCAGCAGTTCACCTCACCCGTGATGGCCAAAGGAGTCGAAGACACTGCCTTCTACTGCTACAACCGCATGGTCGGTCTCAACGAAGTCGGCAGCGCTCCCGGCCACGATGGCATTTCTGCCTCGCAGTTTCACGACTACTGTCGAATCATGCAGGCCTCGCGTCCGTCCACGATGACCACGCTCTCCACGCACGATACCAAGCGATCCGATGACGTCCGTGCGCGCCTCGCCGTCATCACCGAAGCTCCCGGCGACTGGCGTCGCTTTCTTCGACGCTGGACTCGCCAGAATGCGCAGCTCAAAACCAACAGCTTTCCCGATCGCAACACCGAGTACTTCCTGTACCAGACCCTCATTGGTGCATGGCCCATCGAGCCCGACCGCTTTCACGCCTACATGGAAAAGGCTGTTCGCGAAGCCAAACAGCACACCACGTGGACCCAGCAGAACAAGGAATTCGAAGACGCACTTCACTCCTTCATCGATCGTCTTTACCAGACTCCCGAATTCATATCGGCGCTCGAAGACTTCGTTCGCACAGTGCTCACGCCTGGTCGCGTCAACAGTCTTTCGCAAACACTCCTCAATTGCATTGCCCCTGGCGTGCCCGACACCTACCAGGGCAGCGAACTCTGGGCGCTCCATCTCGTTGACCCCGATAATCGCCGCCCCGTCGACTACAACACGCGATCCGCGTTGCTCTCTGAAATCGAATCGGGCCTCCCTCTCGAACACATCCTCAGCCGCATGGACTCCGGTCTCCCCAAGCTCTGGGTTCTTCATCGAGCTTTAAAGTTGCGCCGCGAACATCCTGAGTATTTCAGTGCCACTGCGGACTACATTCCGCTCACTATTGCTGGTCGAAGAGCCGATCACGTCGTCGCATTTATTCGAGCTGGCCGTATCGCTGCAATCATTCCGCGCTGGAATTTGAAACTCGCAAACAACTGGTCCGGCACCTCCATTCATCTCCCTAACGGACGCTGGAAGAATCTGCTCACTGACGATCTGCTGAACGGCGGTTCCATCCCGATGCAGACGATGCTGCAGCGATTCCCAGTTGCACTCCTTCAACTAGAGGCTTAGTTCAATGCATCGCTTCGAAGTTTGGGCGCCGCTCGCGAAATCCCTGTCTGTACAGGTCAATGGCAGCGCCATCTCCATGAACGGTCCTGACAGCCAGGGCTGGTGGCGCGTCAAAGTCGATTCTGCCAGCCCCGGCAGCGACTACGGCTATCTCATCGGCGACGATCCCACTCCATACCCCGATCCTCGATCGCAATGGCAGCCAGACGGAGTCCACGCCCTCTCGCGGGTGTACGACCACTCCGCGTACCAGTGGAACGATCGCCTGTTCCAGCAGGCGCCGCTCGCCAGCGCCATCATCTACGAACTCCACATCGGCACCTTCACGCCGGAAGGCACACTTGACTCGGCCATCGCCCGGCTCGATCATCTCGCCGAACTCGGCATCACCCACGTTGAACTCATGCCCGTCAACGCCTTCGCCGGCAACCATGGCTGGGGCTATGACGGCGTATCGCTCTTCGCTGTGCATGAGCCTTACGGCGGCCCCGACGCGCTAAAACGCTTTGTCGACGCCGCACATCAGCGCGGCCTCGCCGTTCTGCTCGACGTTGTCTACAACCACTTCGGCCCGGTCGGTAACTACGCCGGCAAATTCGGCCCGTATCTTACAGAGGCTCACAAGACGCCATGGGGCGGAGCCGTGAATCTCGAAGAGGCCGGCTCGCATCAGGTCCGCCGCTTCTTCTGCGACAACGCCCTGATGTGGATGCGCGATTATCACATCGACGGCCTTCGTCTCGACGCTGTCCACGCCTTCGTAGATCGTTCCGCTGTTCATCTTCTTGAGCAGCTGTCCGCCGAAACCGAAACTCTTGCTGCAATGATCGCGCGGCGCAAAGTCCTCATCGTTGAAAGCGATCTCAATGACCCTCAGTTCGTCATGCCTCGTTTCGGCGGCGGCCTCGGCATGGACGCGCAGTGGAACGACGACTTCCATCATGCTCTATTCACCGTGCTCGTGAAAGAAAACCTTGGCGGATACTACAACGACTTCAACTCCCTCGAGTACCTCGCCAAGACTCTCAAGGAAACATTCGTCTACGACGGAATGTACTCGAAATACCGCAACCGCCATCATGGCCGTCCCGTCGGCAATCTCTCGCAGCATCGCTTCATTGGCTTTATCCAGAATCACGATCAGGTCGGCAATCGCGCCATAGGCGACCGGCTCTGTGAAACCGTCGGCGTCAATCGCGCGAAAATGGCTGCGGCCCTCGTACTCCTCGCCCCCTTCACCCCATTGCTCTTCATGGGCGAAGAATGGGCTGCGTCAACGCCTTTCCAGTACTTCGCAGATCACGAAGACAAGGAACTAGCCCGGCTCGTCTCGGAAGGCAGAAAGCGCGAATTTGCCTCGTTCGGCTGGGATCCCGCTGTCATCCCCGATCCCGAAAAGCGCGAGACCTTCGATCGCTCCAAGTTGAACTGGAACGAGCTTCCCAATTCAACTCACGCTGAAATGCTCAACTGGTATCGCGACCTCATTCGCCTGCGCCGCTCTACGCCCTCACTCAACAACGGGGAACCAGGTAACACCTCTGCCGCCTTCAATGAAGAAGAGAAGTGGCTCTGCATGCGTCGCGGCTCTATCGTAGTCGCCTGCAACTTCTCAGATCAGGATCGGTCCACGCCCGGCTTTCCCCAGATGAACCTTCTCCTTGCCTCTCGCGATGGCGTTTCCCTTCAGGAGAATTCCATCAAACTCCCACCCGAATCCGTCGCCGTCATCTCCCTCCCCGATCCCGACTAGCGCTTGCGAGAACGACTCTGGTGCTCATACAAACTCGGGTGCCCCATCCAAGCTCTGCTTGGGTGGGAACGAGGAAGCAAGAATCGCCTGACCGGAAAGTCTCTTCTTGACCTTCAGAAATGCCGTATCGTCTCATGCCGGATCGGTTCCACCGGCTTCGGCGTTACAACCTCCGGCGGTGGAGGAACTCGCTCCGGCCGTGGCTCTGCGCGTCCTTCAAGCGATCTGCTCACGAGATCTCGCGATCCCAGCCCGACCGCGAGCGCCAGTGTCAGCACAATCCCGCCGAACAGAATCCCGAACGCCAGCTCAACAATCTTTCCGCCGACTTCCAGGTGATCCAGCACCATCGCCGCCGTCAGTACCAGCACCAGCCACTTCACTCCCAGCGACAGAAACCGCGCGTATTGCAGTTGCGCGTTCACAGCCCCGATCAGCACCGACCGCGCAAGGAATCTAGCAATCACTGTCCCTGCGATCATCACCAGCAGAGCGCCCACCATCTTCGTCAGGTAGGGCAGCAGTGAAATCGGCAATGGCGTTCCCGTTGAATACGAAGCATCAAACGCGGATACTCCAATCACTAACCCCAGCAGAACGCAGCCCCAGAACGCGCCGCGCGCAATCAGCATCGTCGGTGAGCTTGACGGACTCCACTCCGGATTCCCGCGATTCAGCCGCTCATCGAACTTCACAAACGACAGCCCGCGCCGTAGCAGCAGCGACAGCCCCATCCCGATCAGCGTGAACAGTGTCAGCGCAACAAAGACTGCAAGAATCCCCGGTAGTACAGCGATGAACAGCGACAACACCCGGTACACAGACTGCCGCAAAGCATCGGAAATGTGCGTCCACAGCGGAATGCTGTCGTTCGTAATCGGAGGTGGCGGATTGTAGTTCTGCACCGTCTGCAGCATCATCCCCATTAATCTCTCCATCACACTCTCTCCTTCGGCAGCTTCACCGGCGTTCGAAAATATTGACCACAAGGAACGCTCAAGGGCCCCATCAAGAATTGAACCTGTCCGGCCAGCGCCACCGCGACACGATATATTGCTTCTCTGACTCAAACGCCGCAGCAACCGCTTCCACATGAACCTCGGCGTCGGTCCCCGAACCCACAACATTCAAGTGACCCGCAACCCACGCCAGGTAAAGCGGAATCAACGCGCCCATCAGGTGGCCGCGATTGATCGTGCGCAATCGGTACGCCACCAGAAAATCAAAGACCACTCGCGCCCACAACGTCTCCGGCATTCGAAACGTCGCCGGATCTACAACCGACAGGCGCTTCAATCCCAGCAGGGAATTGGGCGCGAGCACCAATCCCCAGATCTCCTGCAAGTTTGTAAACGCGAGACGAAACGCCTCCACCATCGGCGCGATGTCGACAGCTCCGTCAACTCCTGGCATGGCAGAGAACGACCTGTGCTCTGGCAGTAGCCGCCTCGGCCTCTGCCAGAACGCCGCCTTCGCCTCGATATCCGCGAACAGCGATCCCGTCACCAGCGAAAGAATCGCATTGATGTTCGGCTCCGCAGGCTGAGGCAACTCGCGCGTCCCGACATCCACTTCATCGATGCTCAGCCCCGCTACCATCGCCTCACTCACCGGCCAGACAATTGCATCGGGCTGATTCTGGTTCACAAACTTCTGCGCCGTACTGCCCAGCCGTTCCGCCATCCGCAGCGAAAGAGCCATGTCAATCGACAGTGGATAACGCACCCGCGAAGCAAACAACGCTCGTGTCAGCGGAAAGATAATCGCGGAGTTCACCAGCCCGGCATTCACCGGCAGCGAATAGTGAGGCACCGCCAGGTCCGACTTCGCCTCCACCACGCTCTTTACCAGACCGCGAAGCGCTGCTGGACTCAACGAATCTGCTCCCGGCCCCAGCAACAGAACTGCCTTTGCCTCGTTCTCCTTCGCCGCATGCACCGCATTCACAAAGTCAACCGCGGCGATCGGCCAAACAGCATTGGTCGCCTGAACCGGCAATACTCGAATCTCTGGATGCGCCGTCCCCGTCGGATCATTCGCCGTCGCTACCACCAGCTCTTCGCCGTGGAACTCCGTCGCCAGATGTCCAAGGATGCTCTCCAACTGTTCCGGAGGCATCGGCGCAATAAAAACCAGTAGGTCGGCGCGCACAGCCGTAGCCGTTGCCTGATCACTCGAAACTGTATTCGCAGTTGCCATCAGCTAAATCCGGGGAGTTCAATCAAAGCAGAAAACATTCTTCAGCCCGATCGTCAGTTACGACGACGAGTTGCAGGTCCTTATAACTCGAGGATACCTGCAATTGGGATGTGCAGCCACGTTGGCCGGTTGTTCAATTCATACAAAAGCTCGTACAGAGCCTTCTCCAGCAGATAGGCATCCAGCAGCTTCTGCGCCTCGCCAGCCTCGGGCAGCAACTCCGGCTTTGCCGCAATTGTCTCACGGTACGCGTTCAGGAACTCTCCCGCCGCCGCATTCTGCCATGCCTTCGCCCATCGGTGCGCATGATCGGCAGTCAAGTCCGGATGCTCCTCCGCATGCTTTTTCAATCCTGCAAATGCCGCATACGAGAACGACCGCAGCATTCCCGCCACATCCTTCAGCGGCGACTGCTTCCTGCGCCTCTCCGCGAGTGTTCGTGCTGGCTCGCCCTCGAAGTCGAGGAGCACAAAATCTCCTCCCGACGAATCTCCATCTCCCGACGAAGCCTTCACTCGAAGCGTCTGCCCCAGATGGTAGTCGCCATGGATCCTGATCCGCTCTCCCGCTGCTTCGATCCTCGTGATCCCCCGGCTTCGCTCCATCAACTTGGCTCTTTGCGATAACAAATACGCCGCCGCGTCCGCAGTCGCGTCATCCACTGTCGCGAATTTGCTCTTCAACGCATCCAGGGCAGACTTGATCTGCGTCTCTACCTGCCGCGCTACAGTCTCAAGATCTTCTTGCGACGACCTCTCTGGCGCAAACGCCGGATCGCTCTTCGAGCTGCTCAACGCCAGATGCATCTCCGCCGTGCGGCGTCCGAGTAATGCAGCAGCATCCATCGCACTTCCCGCAAGCTTCTTGAACTCCTTCGAGGCTGGCTTTGCCTGGGCCAGTGTGGGCGCCGGAATCTCTGCCCCGGCCTGTTCACCGACGACACGGCCATAGAATCCGCTCAGCTCATGCAGAAACCAGGCCCACCCGTCGCCTTCATTCGCCACAAGCCCCTGCAACATCGCGACCGTAGTCTTCTCTCCCGTACTCGATGTCATCGACATCTCGCCCAGGAACGGCGCGATCCGCTTGAAGTGCGCAACCTCCGTAAGAAACCGTCCAATCTCCACATCCGGGTTCTCACCCACCTGCAGCCGCCGGAACAACTTCAGGATCAACTTATCGCCATACAGAATGGATGTGTTCGACTGCTCCGCCGAGCCCACTCGCGACTCCAGCCCTCGTTCCAGCTTCATCTCTCTCAGCGCCGTCGAAGCCCTCGCGGCCAGGACTCCTCCCGCCGTCCGCGCCGCATCCGCTGCAGGAGATTCCCGCGGCTGCGTTGTCTGCGTACCGGCCGAAACAGTTCCCGCGCTCGAACTCGCTGGCGCCGCGGCCTCACCCGGCTGCACACTCAGCGGCAACGGCGCAGGCGGAGTCACCGTACCCGCATCGCCTCTGTCCACTCTCGCCCGTAATTTCTCCGGCAACCCATCCGGCAACCCATTTGGTTCTGAGAACTCCTCCATCCCAGCCTGGGCTACAGGTTCGGGCCCAGATGCCACCACCTGGTTAAGTGGCAAAGTCTCGCTCAGTTCGATCAACTCCAGTTCGCATTGCCTGAAGTCCTCGCGCGCCGAAGCATCATGCAGAATCGCAATCCCCGTCGCTGACGCCAGTGAAGTCAGCACGCTGTCCGGCCGGCTCGTCGTCACCTCGTCGGCCTGGCTTCCCATGCTGATCGCCAACGGAATCTGGTAAACGTCCGCTGCCCCTTCGAAGTATCCGATCTCGACGACAAATACCGCCGGCGGAATCAAATGCGGCTCGAGTCTGCTTCCCTTGTGCCCGTTGTGAGACAGGCTTCCCCAACTCAGCACGCGGACAGCCTGGATTCTCCTGCTCTTTGCTCCAAACCACCTCTGTCTTGGCAACCAGGCCGGCAGCGCCGCCTCAATCTGCTGAAGCCCGCTTGCCGCAAGCAGCCCCGACCAACCCGCAGTCACCAGATCGACCAGAGGCGCCTCCGCACCGTGAGCAGCTTCCACCGCAGCCATCTGAGGTTCAGGCACTGGCCGCGCCTCTGTATTTGCCGCCTGCAGTTCCAGCCAGATAAACGAATACGGAGCCAGCGTCAGGTGGTACATCGAGTCGCCGATCGTCGGAAACGGCACATACCCCAGCATCTCCACCGGCTCCATCCCTTCGTATGCCGATAAATCCAGCGATACCGGTTGTGCAAACCGACTCAGATTCGCAACGCACAGCACCGTCTGGTGCGTGCCATCTTCCAACTCCAGATCGCGCAGATACGCCAGAATCTTCCGGTTCGTCGGATTCAGAAAACTCAGCGTTCCGCGTCCAAACACCTGGAAAAGCTTTCGCAGGGCGATCATGTTCCGCGTCCACTGCAGCAGGCTCGACTGATCTGCCTGCTGAGCTTCCACGTTCACCACCTGGTACCCGTAAATCGGGTCCATGATCACCGGGAAGTACAACCTTGCCGGATCGCATCGCGAAAACCCTGCGTTCCGGTCCGACGTCCACTGCATTGGAGTGCGCACGCCGTTACGGTCGCCGAGATAGATGTTGTCTCCCATCCCGATCTCATCGCCGTAATAAAGGATCGGCGTTCCCGGAAAACTCAACAGCAGTGAATTAAGCAACTCGATGCGTCGCCGGTTGTTATCCACCAGCGGTGCCAGGCGGCGTCGAATCCCAACGTTGATCCTCATCCGCGGATCGGCCGAGTACGCGAAGTACATATAGTCGCGCTCATCGTCCGTCACCATTTCCAGCGTCAGCTCATCATGGTTCCGCAGAAACAATCCCCACTGGCAGCTGTCAGGAATCGGCGGTGTTTGCGCCATGATGTCCGTAATTGGCAGCCGGTCCTCTTGCCGCAGCGCCATGTAGATGCGCGGCATCAGCGGAAAGTGAAATGCCATGTGGCATTCATCGCCATCGCCAAAATACGGCCGCACATCCGCCGGCCACTGGTTCGCCTCTGCCAGAATCAACCGGTTTGCATACAGCCTGTCGATCTCTGCGCGCAACTGCTTGATGATCGCGTGCGTCTCCGGCAGGTTCTCGCAGTTCGTGCCGTCCCGCTCCACCAGGTAGGGAATCGCATCCAGTCGGATTCCGTCTGCTCCCATATCCAGCCAGAAGCGCATCGCCTTCAGCACTTCCTCCATCACCATCGGACTTTCCCAGTTCAAGTCCGGTTGATGCGAGAAAAATCTGTGCCAGTAATAGGCCTTTGCACTCTCATCCCAAGTCCAGTTCGACTTCTCCGTATCCGTGAAGATGATGCGCGCATCCTTGAAAACCTGGTCCGAATCCGACCACACGTACATCTCGCGCTGCGGCGACCCCGGCGCCGCCAGGCGCGCCGCCTTGAACCACGGATGCTGATCGCTGGTGTGATTGATGACCAGCTCGATCATCACCTGCATGTTCCGCTGGTGCGCCGCGTCTAGAACCTGCTTGAAGTCGCTCAAAGTTCCATAGGACGGATTCACATCCACGTAATTCGCTATGTCATATCCGTCATCACGAAGCGGGGAAGGGAAGAACGGTAGTAGCCAGAGGCACGTGACCCCTAGGTCCTGCAGGTAGTCGAGCTTCGAGAGCAGTCCCTGAAAGTCGCCAATCCCGTCATTGTTGGAATCAGCGAACGCACGCACGTGAATCTCGTAAATGACCGCGTCTTTGTACCAGAGCGGATCAGTTGCGCTTGCAATCTTCTTCACTCAAAGGGCTCCAGGGTGTTTGGATGCGAGTTCCCAATTACCGTTTACCGCCGGATTTGACCGTAGCTTGCCAGGGTAGAAGAGGACCGCGGGAAATCCCGAGCTTTGTAACAAGGGCACGGCTTCAGCCGGGCCACTGCCTCACAAATAAGAATCGGGCTTCAGCCCCTGCACACACTTCGCGCGATCTCGTCCACGAAACTATAGAAAATACTCGAAATCCGTTTCCACCCGCATCCGCCGATGAATCTTCAAAATATGCCCTGACCGGAAAGCCGGATTCAACTCCACATAATTCCGCGCTCCCTGCCACATGTATCGATCGCCCGTCATCAGATCTTCCGCTTCATACGAACGGTCGTGCGAAATCTCCAGCTCGTCCAGCGGCAGTGTCACAAATCCTGATTGCGTGTAGTGCGGATCAAGATTCACCACCGTGATCAGCAGATTCGACCGGTCATCCGACTCCTTGCTGTAGCAGATCAGCTGATCGTTATCCACGTTGTGGAACCTCAGCGACCAGTCATTCTGCAGCGCCGCGTTTTCGTTCCTGACCGCATTCACTCGCGCAATCAAGTCCCGCAGGCTGTCCGGCCTGTTCAGGTCCCAGTGTCTGACCTCGTACTTCTCTGAGTTCAGATACTCCTCGCTCCCATGCCGCACCGGCACATGCTCCTGCAACTCGAACGCCGGCCCATAAATTCCGTAGTTCGCACCCAGCGTCGCCGCCAGCAGCAGACGGATTACAAACGCCGGCCGTCCGCCCATCTGCAGGAACTCAGTCAGAATGTCCGGCGTATTCGGCCACTGATTCGGCCTGAAGAATTCCCGCACCGGCGTCTGCGTCAGCTCCGTCAGATACTGCTGGATCTCCCACTTCGCATTCCGCCACGGAAAATAGGTGTACGACTGGCTGAATCCCAGCTTCGCCAGACGGTACATGATCTTCGGCCGCGTAAACGCCTCCGCCAGAAACAGCACCTCCGGATGATCGCGCTTGATCTCCGTGATCGCCCACTCCCAGAAAGGAAACGCCTTCGTGTGCGGATTGTCCACACGGAAGATCGTCACCCCCACGCCAATCCAGTACTCAAAGACGCTCTTCAGTTCTTTCCACATCCCCTCCCAGTCTTCGCTCTCGAAGTCGAAGGGATAGATATCCTGGTACTTCTTCGGTGGATTCTCCGCATACTGAATCGTTCCATCCGGCCGCTTCTTGAACCACGCCTCGTGATC
>JAFDVQ010000017.1 GCA_018268915.1 Acidobacteriota bacterium | reverse complement strand
GCCGATATCCCGAGCCCGGCTCCGACCTCGATCCGGATACCGCCCGCATGGTGAAAGAAATCCTCGCCCAAAGCCGCGAAATTGCCGCAAGCCAATCAGCCAGAAGCTGAGAGTCTGTTTTGAAACGTCACGCCTAAGCCGTGCAGAATAGTGCCGCAAAATAAAGTGCGGCTTTTCATCGCACACACCGGAGGGAGCAGAGGCCTTGAGGCCTCTGAATTTGGACGCGCCGAAAAACATTGGGCTTCAGCCCCGCCAATCTCCCGGGGGCGGAACACGAGAGTAGCCCACGGTGAAACGTTAGGAAGACCTGCAAATCTTCGAAGGGCACGAATCAAGCCCGTCTTGGTTCACTCGGTTTTGAAGGGGCACGAATTCAGCCACCCTCTTAATTCAGCTAGGTTTTGAAGGGGCACGACTTTAGTCGTGCCGCACGGAACCAACAAAATAAGCGCGGCTTTAGCCGCTGAGGGACGATTCCTAGCGACTCAACCCTCAACAACACTCCACAGCTTATATACATTCACACTTAACCTCTTCGCCATGTATTAACTACAAAAAACAACGAGAAAATGGAAGCCGACATCACACGCCACGGGTTCGACTCGGTTTTGAAATAACACGAAATTCAGCACCGTTTGGTTCGCTCGGTCTTGAAGGGGCACGACTTTAGTCGTGCCGCACAGAACCAACTGAAATGAGCGCGGCTTTAGCCGCTGAGGGACGGTTTCGAAATGACTGAGCCCCGAAGCCTCTCTGAGGCCGCACTTAACCTCTTCGCCACGTATTAACTACAAAAAAAAGGGAAGAATTAGAAAAGCACTCGCCTGTCGGAACGGCCGCTCCGGCCCAACAATCAGCCAGATAAAGACATCAATTCATCGCCAACCAACCTGACATCACCACACAACAGACCTGATCCCTGCCTGGAAACCGGCCCCTTGGTCCCTTGTTCCCTAGGTCCCTAGTTCCCTGCTTCTTCGTCCCCTTGCCACACCTCCCTGTGATTGGATAGAACTGGTCGGTCAGCAATCCATGCAGGTTCTGGGGGATAGATGCCTTTTCATGCGACTCCGGCAGTTAGCGCGCCAGGTTCTAAAAATCCGCATGCGCCGCTGGTGCCGCGCGACCGGATGCTGCCTTTTGTGCTCGTGACCGCTCTGTTCTTTTTGTGGGCGGTGCCGAACAACTTCAACGACATCCTGATCCGCCAGTTCATGAAATCCTTCGAGATTAGCCGCCTCCAGGCCGGGCTGGTCCAGTTTGCGTTCTATCTCGGATATTTCTTTCTTGCCTTCCCAGCCGGCGTCATCATGCGCAGAGCTGGCTACAAAGCCGGCATAGTCATCGGGCTTGTACTCTACGGCGCCGGATGCATTCTCTTCTATCCGGCGGCGCATGTCGGACAGTACTGGTTCTTTTTGACGGCGCTGTTCGTCATTGCAAGCGGCCTCGCGTTTCTGGAGACGGGTGCAAGCCCCTTCATTATCCAGATTGGAGATGCGGAGACCGCTGCCCAGAGAGTGAACTTTTCGCAATCATTCAATCCACTCGGAAGCATCACCGCGGTGCTGATTGGAAGCCGCTTCATCTTCTCCGGAATCGAGCTGAAGCCGGAGCAGGTTGCGGCTCTGCAGGCCGCTGGAACCTATCAGGCTTATCTCAAATCCGAGACGCTTCGGGTCGTTACTCCATACCTGGCGCTGGGGGCGTTGGTTCTGCTGTGGGCGCTCCTGATTGCGAGGACGCCCTTCCCGCACACGGGAATGGATCATTCGCGCAACACCCTCGAGCATGATGTCTCGAAACCGCTTTGGAAGCGAAAGCACTTTGTGTTTGCCGTATTCGCGCAGTTCCTGTATGTAGGTGCACAGGTCGGAGCGTGGAGCTGGCAGATCCCGTACGTGCAGACGTACACAGGATTGGGAGAGAGGAAGGCAGGTTATCTGCTCACCTTGGCGCTCGCGGCATTCACGGCTGGACGGTTTTTCTCGACGTGGCTGCTGCGGCACGTGCGGGCCACACGACTACTGGCCGCGTATGCGGTGATCAACGCCGTTGTCTGCGGAATCGCCGTGCTGAGACCGGGATGGGTCGGTGTGGTTTGCCTCGTCGCGACCAGCTTCTTCATGTCGACGATGTATCCAACAATCTTTGCGCTGGGGGTGAAGGGTCTTGGGACTCACACGAAGACCGGCGGAGCTGTAATCGTGATGTCAATCGTTGGCGGCGCCGCCATCCCTCCGCTGATGGGCCACGTGGCCGATCTCTCCAACGTTGCGGTTTCTTACGTCGTGCCCGTCTTGTGCTTCGTCGGTGTGGCGCTGTACGCCTGGTTGGCGGCAGACGCGGATCGCGAGGAGATCGCAGCCGAGCCAGAACTGGCGGAGATCTGAGGTTCGCCTTCCGCTGGAATCAAGGACACGCGGTAATCAGTCGAGTCTCCCGAACCTTCCGCACTACACTTAGAGAGTCATGGAACTCACAGGACTCTCCTTCATCGGCGCCGAACGCGGCTCTCGAAACGGCACCAGCTTCCAGGCTTTCGCACCCAGCACCGGCGAGCCGATTCAGCCAGTATTTCGCGCTGCCACTTTGCAGGAACTCGATCGCGCAGCCCAACTCGCGGCGGAAGCATTCTCCAGTTACTCACGGACGACCGGGAAAGCCCGTGCGGCATTCCTGCGCCGCATCGCTGAGGGATTCGAATCGCATCGGGATGACCTCGCTCAACGCGCACATCTCGAGACCGCATTGCCGCTTCCCCGTCTTACCGGCGAGGTGACTCGCACGGCCAATCAGTTTCGGCTGTTTGCATCAGTGGTGGAGGATGGCTCATGGGTTCAAGCGCGCATCGATCCTGCTCTGCCTGATCGCCAGCCTCTTCCTCGCCCCGATCTTCGCGCAATGCTTCGGCCACTAGGCCCGGTCGCCGTCTTCGGCGCCAGCAACTTCCCTCTGGCATTCTCCGTTGGTGGAGGGGATACCGCGTCCGTGCTCGCAGCAGGCTGCCCTGTCATCGTCAAAGCTCACGCGGCGCATCCGGGTACCGGCGAAATCGCCGGCCGCATCATTGCAGACGCTGTGGCTGCCGAGTCTCTGCCGCCGGGCACCTTCTCCATGCTCTTTGGAGCGGGAGTCGAGATCGGGGCTGCGCTCGTGAAGCATCCTGCGATTCGTGCTGTCGGTTTCACCGGATCACTCCGCGCAGGTCGCGCGCTCATGGACGCTGCAGCTGACCGGCCCGAGCCGATTCCCTGCTTCACAGAAATGTCCAGCGGCAATCCGGTGTTCATACTTCCCGGTGCGTTGCGCAAGGGCCCAGCCGCGCTGGCGCAGGGTCTGTTCGGGTCGTTTACCCTCGGCGCTGGCCAGTTCTGCACCAAACCGGGAGCGGTGTTTGTAGCTGAGTCACCTCAGGCGCTGAAGTTTCGCGAGGAGCTGGAATTACTTGTGAAACAGGCACAGCCCTTCACGCTTCTCACGGGCGGAATCGCGCGCGAGTATGACAGAGCCTCAATTGCGCGCGCCGCCCATGTGTCCGTGGTTGAATCGCCTTCGCCATCGGAGCAAGAGAACGGCTCATCTCCATTCCGCGCGCAGTCCCGCCTCTTCACAACTACGCTCGATGAACTGATCAAGCAGCCTGAACTCGCCGACGAGATCTTCGGCCCTGACACGGTCATCGTTCGCTGTGGAAACACCGACGACTATCTGAAGGCAGCGCGGTCTCTGTGCGGCCATCTCACAGCTACGGTTCTTGGCGATGATGAGGATCTGGCGGCTAACCGCGACCTGATTCAGATCCTGGAACAGAAGGCCGGCCGCGTAATCTTCAATGGATTCCCCACTGGCGTGGAAGTCACTCACGCTATGGTCCACGGTGGCCCGTACCCCGCTACCTCAGATCCTCGGTTCACCTCAGTAGGCAGCCTTGCGATCTATCGGTTCGCCCGCCCGGTGTGCTTTCAGAACTTTCCCCAAGCCGCCCTGCCGCCCGAACTCCAGGACAACAACCCACTCGGCATTCGGCGCCTCCGCGATGGCAAGCCCGAGACTCCGGCGCCCTAGTTCACAACAAGCCGGCGACTAGCGCGTTCCACTCATCCTGAAGTGCCGCATGATGAAAGCTTCGACCCGCGCGCGCATACCAGTAATCAGCATTGGAAACGGCACCCTCTTTGCGGTGGAGATACGCATGCACCGCCATCCCTTCTCTCGTCTCCAATTCGTCGACTAAGCCATGTGCCTTAGCCCAATCTCCCTTCGCGTCCCACCACAAGGCCGCTACGGGAGCGCCAAGACTCTCCGGCGGTGAATCGCCTTTCACGGATTCAATAAATTCTCTGACGTTCATCTCGATTCGCCTCCCATCAGGCCGCATCTCCATGCCCCATTCTGCGTGACCCAAATCACATCCGCATTGCTGAGGCAGGCATAAGAATAGACACAATTTCAGACGCAATAAAGCAAGTTCCGAAGGGGTCGATGAGCAAAACAAAGGGCTCTTTCGGGGAGGCCAGGACCACCATGCTGAGTGGATCAGGACCAAGCAAACAAGCAATTTGCGATGCCGACCAAAATAGTCGTATACTTAATTCAGACCAATCTGGTCGTAGTTTTCGAGTGCTGCCCTTTCGGCGGCGGCAAGGAGTTCGGCGGGTGAGTGTGCTGACGGATCTGCGCATCGGCGAGACAGCGACCCTGATATCCCTTGACCTTCCTGATTCTGTGCAGAACTACCTCATGCACATGGGCTTCGTTCCCGACGCTCAAGTGACTGCACTTCGCAAAGCACCTGCGGGCGACCCAACCGTGTATGCCATCGACGGAATGGAGATCGCGTTGCGACGGGAGACTGCGAAATCCATACAAGTTCGCAGCAATCTGGAAGCCTCAAGACGCGAAATCGACGCCGAGCTGGATAAGATCGCTGTGAGTTCAGGACAGGCGGCCCAGGCCGAAATCAACGAGTTTGCAGGGGCCACCAGATGAATGCCTGCTGCGAGACTCCGGCGTTTGAGGCACCTCAGGCACCGGGATCCGGAGGGCTCAGCACGGTCGTCCTTATCGGACCTCCAAACTCCGGTAAATCTACACTTTTCAATCGCCTCACCGGACTGCGTCAGAAGGTGGCCAACTATCCCGGCGTGACCGTTGAGCAGCGCATGGGTTTGATGTCGGGCGTGGGTCGCGATGATCTGACGCTGATCGACCTGCCCGGCGTTTATTCACTGACTCCGTACTCAGAAGATGCGCGTGTATCGGTGGATGTGCTTAAGGGCAAAATGCCCGGCACACCGAGGCCGGATGCAGTCCTGCTTGTTCTCGATTCCCTGCACCTGACGCGGCAACTGATGTTGGCTGCGCCAGTCCTCGCGCTTGGACTGCCCACGCTGATCCTGCTGAACATGAGCGACCTGATGGAGTCGCGGGGTGGGCAGATTGATCCGCTCAAACTCGCAAAGGAGCTTGGAGCCCCGGTTGCGCAGATCAGCGCATTTCGCGGTTCAGGCATGGACGCGATCCCGCTGTTTCTGAACCAATGCGCGTTGCCGCCGTCCGTCAAGAAGGCCGATCAACTTCTCACCTTGCCGGTGCTGGGCAACGCGGCCAGTACGCATCGATGGGCGGCGCAGGTGAGCCGTCGTACGGGTTATCAGGCACCGTTGTCTGCCGAAAACAGCCGCAAGCTCGACAGCATCCTTCTGCACCGAATCTGGGGACCGGTTCTCTTTCTGGCAGTGGTGATTGGCGTATTCGAAGTTGTCTTCTCACTCGGGCAACCCATGAGCGATGGATTCGGTGATTTGCTCGGAAATGCGGCCAAATTCGCTCGGCCTTTCCTTCCTGTTGGCTGGTTACAGTCCCTTCTCCTTGATGGGATCTGGAAAGGAATCTCGTCAGTGCTAGTTTTTCTGCCGCAGATCTTGCTGTTATTCCTGTTCATCGGGATTCTGGAAGATTCCGGCTACCTTGCACGGGCGGCTCTAATTGCGGATCGCGTGATGCGAACCACTGGGCTGAACGGCAAAGCGTTCATCCCGTTGCTCTCGGCTTACGCTTGCGCCGTTCCGGCAATCATGGCGACGCGGACCATCGAGAACAAGCGAGACCGGTTTGCGACGATCCTCGTCACGCCATTTATGACTTGCTCAGCCCGCCTGCCGGTGTACATGCTGCTGATCGCAGCGTTCATCCCGGCGAAGACGTTCCTGCACGGGTTTCTGGGCCTTCAGACTATCGTGATGCTTGGTTTGTATCTGGCAGGATTCGTAGCTGCGATGACGACCGCCTGGCTGCTCAAGAGCTCGATACTAAAGTCGAGCGAGGCGCCCTTCATTCTCGAGTTGCCTCAGTACAGAATGCCAACGCTGCGTTCGCTGGCAATGCGACTCGTGGACCGCGCAAAGGTATTCATGCGCCAAGCCGGAACAGTAATCCTCGCGGTGACACTCGGCCTTTGGTTGCTGGCCCATATCCCGCCAGTTCCAGGACCGGGCGGGCACTACACTGCACCGGAGCTCGCAGACAGCATGATCGGCAAAATGGGTCACGTGATCGAACCGGTCATAGCGCCTCTCGGATTCAACTGGAAGGTTGGAATCGGGCTGATCTCGAGCGTCCTGGCACGCGAGGTCATGGTCTCTACAATGGGAACCCTCTACGGGGCCGATCCAGAGACGCAGACAATGCATCTGCAGACTGCGTTGCACACGGACATGACAATTGGCGGAGCCGTTGCGTTGATGATCTTTTTCGCTTTCGCCATGCAATGCACATCAACGATGGCGGTGGTCAGGCGTGAGACCAACAGCTGGAAGTGGCCCGCTATCCAGTTCGCCTACATGCTGGCGCTAGCCTGGATAGGTGCATTCGCTGTCAATCACATCATCACTGCGCTCTTCGGCTGAGGCCGTCGGGGTCAGGACAACACTTCAGGCAGCGAGTTATCGTAGGTGGATGCAGTATTGTGCGCTGAGTATGCGGTCGGCGGCTCGTCTCGGCGCCGGAATTATCATCGCAGTCGCCTTCTCAGTATCGCTCTCTCAGAACCCTGTACTGAAAACTCGCTCCAAGGAAGAACGCGAGGAGCGATTCAGCACCACTCACCGGATCGTCATGAACGTGCAGGTGACGGATGCCGCCGGCAATGCGTTATCGGATCTGCGGGCCGAAGAGTTCAGCCTGTACGACAATCACAAGCCGCGCAGAATCGTCGCATTCCACCCTATCGATGGAGCTGCCCTGAGTGATGCAACTGAGGTTCTGATCCTGCTGGATGCAGTGAACACGCCTGCATCGGAGCTCGAAAATCAGAAGAGTGCGATCTTCAAGTATCTTGCGGAGAGCCGCAAGCCGTTTTTAACTCCGACTGCATTCGCTCTCTGGTTCAATGGGCATCTGAGCATAACGCCGGCTTCGACCAATCGCAATGCCATCGGGCGCGCCTTTGTTAGATTGACGAAGAATATGCACTCGAATGCCTGCGAGGCCGAGCATAGCGTCGCTGCACAAAAAGGTGCATCGAGTGTCGATCCAAAGACTTGCCGCGCTGTGCACTTCCGAGATTCAGTTGCGGCACTCGATGGCGTTGCGCTACAGCAACTGGCTACGGGAGGCAGGACACTTCTTGTCTGGATGGGGTCGGGGTGGCCTTTACCGACGGAATCCGGGCTTGAAGGGCTCGCAGTGCAGGACCGCGACTCCCACGAAAAGCATTTCGTGCAGGTACTGCACGATCTTCGCGCGGCGCAGGTTACGGTGTACTCAGTTGTGTTCGGCAGCGATAGCAACTCCATTGGCACCAACTCGGGCACAGCTGAATCTAGCAACGTGTTGATGCCGGCTGCAGACGCTCTGCTGTTCTTTAATCTGAGTGAATTCGCGAGAAGGACCGGAGGTCGTGCACTCCACTCGAGCACAGACCTCACCTCCAGTCTCCGGGAATGCGCTCGGGATGCCGAATGGTACTATTCGGTCGCTTTCAATGCCCCGCCAGCCCAGAGCGGATTCGGCGAGCTTCACTCGCTGGAGGTCAAGATCGACAGGCCGAATCTCGAGGTTCGCACGATGACTTCGTACTACAGCGAACCAGAGTAGCTGTCGGCGAGATGCTTGCACGTCCGGCTCACTGTCTCGATGATGCTGCGAGACAACAGCACCGCATCAATCGAGCTCACGCGGAGCTTCAGAACTAAGTCTTCTTCAAAGAAGAAAGGCGTAGCAAAGTGCCCCGCCTTTCTTGATTACAACTGCGTATTCTTATTCCATCTCAGGATGGAGTGCGATGTTCTTTTCTCCGGCAGCCTTGCGCTCGTTGTAGGCCTTCACCCAGTCCTCCCAATGCTTGCCGGCTGCGCGATCTTTGCCTGAAAACTCCAAACGAGCTATATCGGTGTAGCAGAGCTTCTGTTTGCCGTTCACGTTTGGCTCAAAGTACTGCACGTAGCTCTCGGCCAGCGTTGCTCCTGTGTGGCGATTGAAGATGAACGCTTCGATTTTCTTGCCGCCCTTATTTGTAATCGTCACGTCGCCGCGGTAGTCGAAGGCCTTTTCGAGCGCATTGCGCAGGTCGTCTTCGCTGGCGAGTTCAGGAACCCAGCCTTCAAGCTGCTCGTGCTCGGTGCCTGGGGCGAGTTCGAGGGCTTCGATTTGTTCGAGGGTGTACTTAGAGACTTCCGCGGTCATACGTTGGTCTCCTCGAGGCTGCGAGCGGGGCTCTCAATCTGAACCAGCGTGCTTGCTCCGTGCGGTGCAGGTTCGCTCAGCAACTTGAGCGCGTGCTCATCGTCATAAGAGCTGAACCAGCCTTTCGCCATCGACATCAGGCCTTTTACCGAAAGGAAGCCGTCCATCACCGCGGTGGGCTCGTAGCCGCAGCTCACCATGCAGTTGGCGCACTTGGGATTGCCGCTGGCTGCGCCGTACTCTTCCCACTGCGTCGTTTCCATCAGTTCCTTGAAGGTCTCCGCATAGCCGTCCTGCAAGAGGTAGCAGGGCTTCTGCCAGCCGAAGATGTTGTAGGCAGGGTTTCCCCACGGAGTGCACTCGTAGCTGCGGTCGCCCATCAGGAATTCCAGGAACAAAGGCGACATATTGAACTTCCACGACTTTTTGCGATTGGAAAGAATTGCGCGGAAAAGCCGGCGCACGCGTGCACGGCCGAGGAAGCGATGCTGATCCGGAGCTTTGTCGTAGCTGTATCCGGGCGAGAGGACGATGCCTTCGACGCCGAGCGCCATCACTTCATCGAAGTAGCGCCGCACGCTGTTGGGATCGGTGCCATCGAAGAAGGTGGAGTTGGGAGTAACGCGGAAACCGCGCTTCACGGCCTCCTTGATGCCTTCGACAGCGAGATCCCAACCGCCTTCGCGGCAGACGGAGTAGTCGTGGTGCTCCCTCTCGCCATCCAGATGCACCGAGAACGTAAGGTATTTCGACGGAGTGAATTCGTGGATCCGCCTCTTCAATTCAAGCGCGTTGGTGCAGAGGTATATGTACTTCTTGCGCGCGATGAGGCCGTTGACGATTTCTACGATCTGAGGATGCAGCAGAGGCTCGCCGCCTGGGATCGAGACCATAGGAGCTCCGCACTCATCAACCGCCGCAAAGCACTCGTCGGGTGTCAGCATCCGCTTCAACACATGGGGGGGATACTGTACCTTGCCGCAGCCGGCGCAAGCCAGGTTGCAGCGAAAAAGCGGCTCGAGCATAAGCACAAGCGGGTAGCGTTTGGTGCCTGTCAGACGCTGCTTCCATACATATGAGAAGACCGTCCACACCTGGGAAATGGGAATCGCCATTTTTGATCGTTTTCCTCTTCGGGACGTCGCCCCGAAAAATTCTCAGCTTACAGTTCTCAGTCGATCGTCGCCCGAGATTAAAAACTATGCTGCGCGCTCCATGGCTCTCTGGTATGCGGTGAGCGCCATCAGCGGGAAGTACTGCCGGTACAGCGTGTACGCAAGGTAGAAGACTTTGGGGAAGCCGGTGCCGGTGATGATGCCCTCGCGTTTTGCACCTTCGCCCATCGACTCGTCCCAGCTGCCGTCAGCCAATTGCTGTTCGAGCAACCAGCGCACTCCCTTGGCAACGGAATCCGACCGATCATCGCCGGCGGCGAGCAGACCAAGAAGAGCCCACGCTGTCTGGGAAGGCGTGCTGACACCGACGCCACGCGTGTCCGGGTCGTCGTAGGTCCCGCACGACTCTCCCCATCCGCCGTCGGAGTTCTGTACCATGCGGATCCACTCGGCTGCCTGCTGAACCTGCGGCTCGTTGTGGTCGAAACCGATTGCTTCGAGTCCGCGAAGCACAAGAAACGTGCCGTAAATGTAGTTCACTCCCCAGCGACCGAACCAGCTTCCGTCAGGCTCCTGCTCGCTCAGGATGAATTGGATAGCCTTCTCAACACGTTTGTCCGCGCGCGTGTAACCGTGTGCAGCGAGCATCTCCAGCATGCGGCCAGTGATGTCGACCGTCGGAGGATCGAGCATCGCATTGTGATCCGCGAACGGGATGTACTGGAAGATCATCTTGGTGTTGTCTTTGTCGAAGCTGCCCCAACCACCGTTGCGGCACTGCATCGCAAATTCCCACTCGATGGCGCGCTGCACAACCTGGTGCTGATAGCGCTCGCGCGGGTTGTCTACCTTGCTCAAGCCGAGCAGGACCTGCGCGGTGTCGTCAGTGTCAGGATAGAACTCGTTGTTGAATTCGAAGTACCAGCCGCCAGGCTCTGTCTTCGGAACCTTCACCGCCCAGTCGCCTTTATGGCGCACTTCTTTGGAGAGAAGCCAGTCCGCAGCTTTCAGCATGCGCGGATCGTTGCGCGGCACTCCTGCGTCGCCAAGCGCGTAGACTGCTTGACCTGTATCCCACACGGGAGACATACAGGGTTGCATCCGGAACGTCGGATGCGGAAAATCCGGAGTTGCTTCCTGTTCGATGCCGAGCTTTTCGAATTCGTCGCGAGCACGAATCACCTGCGGATCATCTTCGGAATAGCCGAGGCATCGCAGCGCAATGATGGCGTTCATCATGGCGGGGTAGATGGCGCCAAGACCGTCGGACATTTCCAGACGCTCGAGCATCCAGTTCTCTGCCCTCTTCAGAGCGACTTTGCGAACCGGCCTGAGATGCACGGCTTCCGCCCAGTGCATGAGGCGATCGATCCCGATGAAGAAATTTCGCCAGGAGATTCTGTTCTTGCGATCCCATTGCAGACGCAGATTCGCGTTGGCGCGCCCGCCGACGAAGAGCTCATCGATAGAATGCTCCGGCGGGATCTTTTTGTAGGGTTTCTTGGCATAGATGATCGCTAGCGGAACGAGAATTGAACGTGACCATGCAGAGATCTCGTAGATGTTGAAGTAGAACCAGTTCGGAAAGAGGACGATCTCCGGCGGGATCGCGGGCACTGCATCGTAGTCGTACTGGCCCAGTGCGCACAGATACATTTTTGTGAATGTGTTGCAGGCGACAACTCCGCCATTGGCAAGGATCCACTCACGAGCCTTTACCAGATGCACATCGCTTGCCGACAAATTCATTAGCTTTGCGGAGAAGTAGCATTTCACTGTGAGCGAGATGTTGCCAGGGCCACCCGGATAGAGGCTCCAGCTGCCATCGTCCTTCTGATAGCGCATCATCTCGGTGAGCGCGCGCTTTAATCTTTCAGGGTCGCCGGACTCGAGCAAAGTATGGAGGAAAATGTAATCGGCCTCGAGCATTGAATCCGCTTCGAGTTCGCCGCACCAGTAACCGTCAACGTGTTGCCGACTCAGAAGGTAGCTACAAGAGCGCTGCATCGCTGACTTCACATCAGCAAGGGCGGCATCCAACCGGCCGAACTTCGGCACTGTAGACTTTGGCTGACCCAGCTGAGTGCTCATTGTGATATTCGGTCCTCGATTCAAAATGCCCGGAATCGGTCCGGTCTCCGCCAGGATTCGAATGCCCGAAGCCGTTGACTAGCCCGCACTCCTAAAACCAAGTCGGGTCTCAAACTGATTCGATTCCCTTCCGTGAGCTGGCCTTGATTAATCGCTCAACGGACAGGAACCTGCTCTGCACCGCCCGAGCTGCCAATGGCCTGAACGATTTCCGGAGGAAGGCCAAACCGCACATTCTCTGGCATTACCTCAACTTCTTCGACGCTGGAAAAGCCGTTTTGACGCAAATAATTGACTACGTCTTCCACCAGGATCTCAGGAGCCGAAGCGCCTGCGGTTACGGCCACCGTCGAGACTCCCTGGAGCCATTTGGGATCGATGGCCTGGGAGTTATCAATGAGATACCCGATGGTTCCCAGGTTTCTGGAAACCTCAACAAGTCGGTTTGAGTTCGAGCTGTTGGTCGATCCTACGACCAGAACGAGATCGGCGTTGTGCGCCACATTTCGCACCGCAACCTGACGGTTCTCGGTGGCATAGCAGATGTCTTGAGAATGCGGACCGGCAATATTGGGGAACTTCTGTCTGAGCGCGTGAATGATGTCGCGCGCCTCGTCCAGGGAGAGCGTGGTTTGCGTCAGGTAGGCCACGCGGTTGGGATCCGGGACCTCCAGCGTGTCTACTTCGGCGGCGCTGGAAACCACCTGGGTCACATCAGGAGCTTCACCCAGTGTGCCCTCAATCTCGTCGTGATCACGGTGTCCAATGAGCACCAGCGAATATCCCTGCTTCGCGAACTTCACCGCCTCAATGTGGACCTTGGTGACGAGCGGGCACGTGGCATCGATTACCTTCAAACCACGACCCTTGCTGCGCTCTCTGACAGCCGGTGATACCCCGTGCGCGGAGTAAATGACACGCTGTCCATCCGGCACGTCATCGATCTCGTGCACAAAAATGGCGCCCTTTTCCGCCAACTCGTTGACGACATAGCGGTTATGGACAATTTCACGGCGAACGTAGATTGGTGCGCCAAATGTCTCAAGGGCGATTTTGACAATGTCGATGGCACGAACAACCCCGGCGCAGAAGCCACGTGGTTTCAACAGAAGGACGCGCTTCTCGCCCGAGGCACTATTGTTGCTTGCACGGTTGGGGATGGAATCGAGGGCAGTCGTAGTCACAGTACCAGTATAGCAATTACAAGGTTGTTCGAGGCTGTTACGTGGAAGCCGGGAACCGCCGTTTGCACCGTCCTTTGGCAGCGATCCGGTTCGCAATCTGATGAAAAACCGACCACAATCGAGCCTTAAGACTCAAGCCCATGCCTCACTTCCAGTAACAGAATCTCATTACTACAAAAAGCACCGTCCATTACCAAATGGGCTTGGCAACTTCTTGTGAGAAGACCTACTTTCGAGTTCTGCTTCAGCCTGAGGCAGCAGGGGGAAACGATGCAGGATATCAATTCGTTAGAAGGTCAGAATGCAACCGAAGCACTCGTGAAGGAGCGGTTCATATACCCGAACCTTAAACTTCGCGTCTACACCACCGGCATGCGCCAGAACCGGCTCGCCAAAATGGTCGGTATCGACGAGGCCTACCTGAGCAGAATCATCAACGGAGTTCGAGTCCCGGGGAAGCAGATGCAGCAGCAAATCGCTGAGGCGCTGGGATGCGATGCCGAATGGCTATTCCAGCAAGCGACGAGACAGGCTCCCGCAGCGTCGATTACCACTGCGATCGGACTAAGATAGTTTTTCCGTCCATGTCGAGATGGAACTGTAAAAGAGCCAAAATCTGACTTTCCTCGGGCGACTGAATGCGTCTCGTGATCTGTCTTATCATTTGAGACGCAGTTTTCCTGTTGGCATCGTTTTTTTCGACTTACAGTACTTAAGATTCAAAATCTTTCTTCAAATTACTCCAAAGCGGTTGGCAACTTCTTGCTCTGTTTGTTTAAATGAAATCAGCGTTGACGAATTGATTGTTACCCAATCTATTACTGCTTCTGGGCGAAGCGTTTATATGCAGTACTGTTCCTTTCTGCCTTCCTAACCAAAAAATCTGTTTGGTGTGGTGACGAAGTCGCCGCCCTTCGTGTGCCTGAGCAAGATCAGGGTTCACACAGACACAACATTGCGCCTTCCTTGTGCTCGAGCGACGCGCCCGAGCACACAGGAGAATACTGCGCGCAATCTGAAGGGATTTAGAAGTGATTAATCTCAAGAGCGTTTCTTTAGACCGCAAATCTCTGCGGACGGCATCCACGTCAGCAATCGCTTTGATCCTGGCAACTGCAAGTTCCGCTGCATTCGCCCAGAGTCTCGACCGCATTTCCTGCGTTACGAAAACCTATACTTCCGCTGGCACTGATACCTGCCGTGCGTTTCTGACCTCAACTAACAGTGATCATGTCTACATTGCGTTGTCGAGCAACAACCCTGCGGTCACAGTACCCAGCAGCATTATGGTGAGCTACAACGCTGGCAGCAAGGGTTTCTATGCCACTGTGGCCAGCGTCAAGACCGCACAGACTGCCACCATCACTGCCAAGCTCAATGGTGTGTCAAAGTCGTTCAAGATTTCGATCGCGCCTCCCACCACAAGTGGCGCCGCAATGACGATAAATGCGACATCAATCGGTTTTGGAAGCGATGTCATCAAAACCCCGATCGCGCAATCCGTGACAGTAACGTCGACGGGCGGTGCGGCTCTGACCGTGAATTCTGCGACTGTGAGTGGCACAGGCTTCTCTCTCGTATCCGCAAAACTGCCAACAACCCTAAATCCGGGTCAGTCCCTCACGCTGCAGGTGCAGTTCAATCCGCTCACTGCCGGGTCGTTCACTGGTCAGCTGGTGATTGCAAGCAATGCTTCTACGAGCACGATTCCTTTGTTCGGCACAGGGGCGTCTCACCAGGTTGAGTTGAGCTGGAACGCCCCCACCACACCGGTAGTCGGGTACAACGTCTACCGCGCTCTTTCGGGGAGCACGTCCTATTCACGACTGAACTCCAGTCTAGATGCCATCTCTGCTTATACAGACGGGACGGTCAAGAGCGGGACGGGTTACGACTACATCGTTAGGAGCGTGAATTCCTCAGGCACCGAGAGTTCGCCTTCTAACAAGACGAGCGTAAAAATTCCGTGACTGCTGAGCCCACCTGTGGGGCGGAATCGCCCCACAGTTGGGCTCCTTTTAAGTAACCAAATGTGGCATTTGCGGTAACCAGTCTTGCACGGCAATCCTGGCCGAAACACCCCTGTTTTGTCTACAACCTTCGTGGAATCACGATGATGCAACTAACTGTAGTGCAATAGGTTGCGGCTGCGGTACCAAGGTACTTGGTACATACCACAATCGTGACCATCGTCACCTGTACCCAAAGCTCCGCAGGGTCGATTCTGCAATCAGTCAAACCGAAGCAGTCATAGATCATCCTCCCGCTTGGCGGGCATTCCTGCATCGGCTGACCACTTTGGCTCAGGTGATGCCGAATGATTAAATCCCGTCGTTATTCAGTTTTAGAAGTTAGAGAAGTCAGGACTATTGAAAGAGACCTCTCCAGCACCCTGATCACTTCACGCGCTCGCGTTTCCAGAATCCTGGCTCTCGCCGCGTTTGCATCGCTGGCTGCGGGCATCGCGGGGTGCGGTTCAGATTCCAAAGCATTCTCGTCAACCGCCGCACCTCTCATAAGTCCCTCCTCTGTCGACTTCGGAGACGTAAAAGTTGGTACCGCAGCATCGAAGAGCGTCACCATTACAAACTCGGGAAGCTCCGAGCTGCAGATTACTGAGCTAAGTAGTTCAGACAGTTCCTTTGCTGTCAGCTCAGCCAAACTGCCGGCAACACTTGCTGCCGGGCAAAGCTTGTCGGTGAAGGTGCAGTACAACGCGAAGTCCGCAACGGACTCCACGGGAGATCTCAGCCTCGCGACAACGAGCGTTCTAAGCGATCGGACAAGGTTCAGCTCGATCAGGTTGCATGGAAAGGGATCGAATGGGGGGACGGCTTCCCTCTCGTCTTTGAGTTGCGCGACGTCGTCCTACATCGGTGCGGGCAGCGACAACTGCACGGTAAAGCTTTCGGCAGCTGCACCAAGCGCCGGCGTAGTTGTGAATCTTGCCAGCAGCAGCAGCGCTGTTGCAGTCCCTGCATCAGTGACAGTTGCCTCTGGATCAAACAGTGCGTCCTTCGCGGCTACGGTTTCGGCTGTAACTGCGTCGCAGACCGTGACTCTCACTGCGACACAGGGATCAACAACGAAGACGTCATCGATCAAACTCAGCGGCTCCTCGTCGGGCGTAGCTCCTTCGGTGAGCGCTTTGGCCTGTACCAAAACTTCCTTTACCGGGGCAGGCAGCACGACGTGCACGGTTTCACTGAGCGGAGCGGCCCTCTCTGGAGGGCAGAGCGTTGCCCTGGCCAGCAATTCGAGCTCACTTACGGTTCCGTCGAGCGTGTCCGTAGCCGCGGGCGCTTCAACAGCAACATTCAGTGCAACCGCAGCCAAGGTTAGCTCGACCCAGACAGCCACCGTTACCGCCAGTGCGAACGCATCTTCGAAGAGCGTCGCCATCAGCTTGAACGCCTCGGTCGCGGCTCTCACTCTGAGTACTACTTCGCTGTCGTTCGGAAATGTTTCGGTTGGAACTGCTGTGACCAAGTCGGTGACGCTGACATCCAGCGGAACGTCTGCCGTCACCATCAGTTCCGATTCGATCTCAGGTTCCGGCTTCTCGGTTTCGGGAGGGACCTTCCCACTCACGCTCAATCCGGGCCAGGCAGCGGTGCTTTCGGTTCAGTTCTATCCGACGTCGGCCAGTTCCGTCACCGGACAGCTCTCCATATCCAGCAACGCGTCGGCAGCTGTAGTGAGTCTGAGTGGAAATGGAACATCTGTGGCTCCCACAGTAAGCTCGATCAGCTGCGGCAGCACTTCGATTACCGGGTCGCTCAGCGATTCTTGCAGTGTGAGCCTTTCCGGCTCTGCTCCGACTGGCGGTTTGACCGTTGCGCTTGGCAGCACGAGCAGCTCGGTCACAGTCCCATCGTCGGTCACGGTTCCCGCCGCCGGCACAAAAGCAACTTTCACGGCGAAAATTGCAGCAGTGACCACGTCGCAATCGGCGACTTTGACCGCGACGACGGGAAGCACGACGAAGTCGACGGTGCTGCAATTGAACGCGGCCTCGCCGGCGATCAGCATTAACGCAAGCAGTATCTCGTTCGGCGCGATTGTGGTCGATAACTCCACGACTCAGACGGTGACGATCAGTTCGACGGGTACGGCAGCGCTGACGGTGAACTCGATCGGAGTTACGGGAACAGGATTCTCAGCTTCCGCCGTGAGCCTGCCTGCGACTCTCAATCCCGGCCAGTCCTTGAACGTGACCTTGACCTTCAACCCGTCTGCTGTTGGTAATGCAACGGGACAACTGACGGTTTCGAGCAACTCGTCCGCCAATTCCTCGATCGCGATTGGCCTAAGCGGAACGGCCAACCCGCACCAGGTGAATCTTGCCTGGAGCGCGCCAAGCTCCTCTGGCTCCGCGATCACGGGCTATAAGGTCTATCGCGCAGTGAGTGGTGGCGGGTTTACATCTCTCAGTTCAGCGAACGCTCAGACCTCATACAGCGACACCAGCGTAAAGAGCGGCACATCGTATCAGTACTACGTAACCAGTGTGGACTCGACGGGAGTTGAAAGCACTCCTTCGAACACAACTTCAGTTTCGATTCCATAAATTATTCTGCGTAAACTAAAGCGCCGTCCAAACCAGGGCGGCGCTTCTACTTTTGTCCGATAAGACTGAGCACCCGGTCTACGGTTTCGCCGGCTTCGCCTCGCTTTCCTTCGTAGCACTCTGCGCCAGCGGCGAGACGGAGGAATGCGTCCACCATTTGTGGCGACTTCTCCATTTCGTGAGGCGTGTTTCTTAGAAGCAGCATCACGGTCTCGCTCTGGGATCGCTTACTGATCTCCAACTTTGCATCCGGTGAATATTCGAGCGCGAAGACCCAGCCTCCGGGTACCGGAGACGCAACGAAACTGGAGTTCAACTCTTCTGGCAGCACGAGTGACTGCTTTGGAGAGCCATTGCGAAGAAGAAGTGGACGGGGATATGCATGGACCCTGCCCTGCGCATCGATGAGGGCATACTCATCGGACAAGTGAGTTGCACCGCGTCTGAGGAACTCCGCAGTCAGCGCGGTCTTGCCTGCATGGCTTGTGCCGGGGATGATCAGGGCCTTCTGCTGAATCACAACGGCACCCGCGTGTACGGCGCGCAGAGTTTTGAATCGCTGGACGAGCGCTTCGTCGACAGCTTTTACCGTTTCCAGAGCGGCGTCACTGAGGCTGACGGCCGAAGAAACTGCTTCTCCATTGACACGAATGACGAACGAGTCGGCGCTCTGTTTGATCTGGATGTCGATATCGGGAGCGACGGAAGAGGCTTCACGCCGTGGAAGCGGAGGAAGAAGATAGCGGAGCAGCGTGTCGCGAAGCTCGGCGTTATCGCACTCGACACGTATCAGTGAGTCGAACGCTTCCATCTCGAAGACCAAGCTGCTGCCCATGAGTAAAAGCGTAATCTACGCACGCAAAAATGGCGGCCTCGACGGCCACCATTCTTGTTTTTCGCTGCATCAAGCCCGCTCCATACCCCAGGAATGGAACGAAGTCGACGCGATCTGGGAAAAGGACTACAAAGTTGAACTACCCTCGACCAAGTCGTGATCAATAGAGCGAATCAGAAAGGACGCTTGTTGTTCTTCGGAACGTTTGCCTTCGGGTGGCTTGGATGTGCTTCATGCGTGTCGAACGACTTTGCCCTGTCAGCATGAGCCTTCTGTTCCCCCACCGTGAGAGACACTACGAGTGGCAGAGCGACCGCGCCAAGTCCAGCGAGGATCTGACGACGAGTGGCCTTGAAACCAGGTTCGGATATCGAGACCAGCTTCTTCTCCTGCAGCTCAAGAACGGAAGCTTCTGCAAGTTCATCGGTGACATTTGAATCGAATGAACGGCGCATTTCATTTGCGACGCTCGTAAGAGTGGACGCTGTAGCACATGCATCCCATGCAGCCGCTGCTGTCGGATTCAGTGCGTAGATTCGTTGCTGACCTGAATCGCGAATAATGCGAGAACCGTCGGGCAATGAATCTGAAACAAAATTGCTGGAATCACCACGTTCAATCTGCATCCCGGGGGATCTCCTTTGCATGCAGTGGAACTCTTCTTTGTTTGGTACGAGCAAAGAATAGCTGAAGTACAGAGGCGCGCAATACCACGAACACACGGAATCCAGTTGTCGTTCGTAACGGCGTTTCAGCGCCGGTAACCATACGTTGTATGGTACTTTTCGGGTAGATACAAGATCATTGAAAGTACACAGTTCAGGAGCCGGCAGCTCCAATTCAGGCGCTGAACATCAGTACCCTGTGGCAGGCCGTTCTCCATCGTTGAAAGACGCGCGTCGTAATGTTCTTCTCTTCTCAGACCGCCGCCCTGCTTCGCAGCATCGTTGCTCCTTGCGGCGATCCGCAGCCTGAGCAGATAGCGGCGTTTGTTTCATCGATAGATGACTGGGAAGAAGTTCTCTCCGCCGCATCTCAGCATCGCGTTTTGCCGGCTCTCTTCTCGCGCCTGTCGCGTTACAGCGAAGGAGTTCCCAAGGAAATACTTCAGACGCTTCGCGGCGAATATGAGCGCAATGCATTTCACTGTCTTACGAATACTGCTGAACTCCACGCCGTGGTAGGTGCATTTCAGGAGAGCGGCATCCGGGTGATGCCGTTTAAAGGCGTGACGCTGGCGGCCTCTGCTTACGGGGGCATCTCTGGGCGCAATGCAGGTGATCTCGATCTGCTGGTGGGCGAATCGGACTTGCAGCGAGCCACACTGGTTTTGAAGGATCGCGGATATGTGCTGACTACGCCCGTGGGTGAAGACGGCAAGCCTCTGCAGGAGGGCTACTACGAACTCCATTTCGACCGGATTGCAGACGGAATGGCCGTTGAGCTCCGCTGGAGACTGGAACTGACGAGGCGCTTCGGCGCGATTCTGGGACTTGAGTGGGTCTGGCCTTCGCGTAGGCAGGTGAGCGTTGCAGGTCGGGAAGTACCGTGCTTCGACCCGGTTCGCAATCTGCTAATGCTGTGCATGCACGGCAGCAAGCATCGGTGGTCGCGACTGATGTGGGTTTGTGACGTTGCCAAAGCAGTTGAGAGCGAACCTAGCCTGGATTGGAATGCTGTTTTCGCGGAGGCTGAACGCACAGGTCTTCATCGCGCGCTTGCGCTCGGCGTGATCCTCGCGAACCGTCTTGCTGATGCCCGTGTGCCGGAGCCCGTTCTCAAACGGCTGGAACGAGACAAGTCAATGCGGGCTATGGCGGAGTTCTTCGCTGAACACTTGATCTCAGAGCCGGGAACGATTCCCGCCGGTCGCGTTCCGTACAACATCCAGCTGCTCGGGTTTCGAGATCGCATGAGGCCGGTGGTCACTGGAGAATTCATGACTCCCAACGATCAGGATCGCGCTTTCGTGGCGCTACCGCGAAGCCTCCATGCTCTCTACTACCTAATCAGGCCGATTCGGATTCTGATGGACCGATCCGGAAGATGATTTGCTGTGACACGTTTACTTTGTAGATAGTACGCAACCTGGAAACATTTACACTCTCGACCGCCACGCCCAGTCGCACGCCTCTGTTGAAATCTCGGTCGAAACTATCCTAAGTACTACAATTTTCTAAGCTGCAACTAAAGTAACCGCGATGCAAGACTTTGGTCAGCTCCTTGCATCCACAGATTGCAAAGTCTCAACCGACTTCGAACTCGACGCTGGCTTGCACGTGTTTTCGTTCTATCAGCGCAATGCTGCTGAACGACGCCGAGCGATCAGAGGCGAGCGATTGTTTGCCGTCGGCGATTGTTGACCGCCGGATCGCTGCTGGAATCCTGTTCCGCGATCAAAACACAAACTGAAACGCATTGGCGCAGATTCGATTGACTCAGCGCGTTTAGGAGAGTCTTGCGTCCGCGCATCCACTGCACTGCGAAATGCGGAGCAGAAGGTTGCGCTCGTGAACACCGAAGTGATTCAAAGATAGCAGTTGATAGCCAGAACAAGAACCATCGGCAGCACTCATTGCTGCCACACCGTCACTCTCTTACTTTTCAAGCAAAATGCGCTGATGGCTTGCCATGACAAACAGAAAGGCCCGAAAGCCTGTTGAGGGAAAGTAGATGTATCAAGTCCAAGTTCGGTCGTATGAGGACCGCAAACTTGTTGTAAGATGCCGATCGGAAAGATCCTCCACTCAGATTCGGCCCAGTCGCAGATCGAGTATTTTCGTCGTTCCCTTTCGCGCATTTAGCCGAGGCAGGCATGCTCTGGTCGCCTTTTCGTTTCTTGTGGTCCTGCTTGCCGGTTGTGGCGGCTTGACCTTCAGAGGCAGCAACTCGCTTTCAGGATCTAGCTCCGGTGCCACTCTGGCACAGATCTCCTGCGGAACGGGATCGCTTGTGGGCGCCCAGACGAAGTCCTGTTCAGTAGATCTGACCTCAATAACCAAGACACCAATTCAAGTAACACTCTTGAGCAGCAATGCTGCCTTGCATGTTCCCGCAAATGTCACGGTTGCCGCTGGCGCACAATCCGCTGTTTTCGACGCTGTAACTTCCGGCGTGACAAAGTCGGTAGCGGTTACGATCAGCGGAACAGCGCAAGGAATAAGCGTGAAGACCGCGATCACACTGTATCCACCGATACTCACAAGCCCCTCACTTGCAAAAGTCTCTTGCGGCACACAGCCTCTCGTTGGTCCAGTGACTCAGGCGTGCTCCGTCTATCTGAGCGTTGCGGCTTCGAGCCCAGTTGTGGTGACCCTTAAGAGCAGCAGCAGCTACTTGAGCGTTCCTGCATCGGTGACGGTTGCGGCGGGATCTTCGGCAGCCAGCTTTCAAGCAAAGGTGCTTGCTGTTAGTTCATCTGTTACTGCAACTCTGACGGCATCGGTCAGTGGAATTTCTGTATCGGACTCCATCCAGTTGAATGCACCCTCTGCATCCTCACCCGGCACTCAGCACGTAGTTAACTTGAGCTGGAATTCGCCCTCATCTACCACTGATCTCGCCGGATATAACGTGTACCGCTCTCTCTCGGGTGCATCGGCTTTCCAACTCCTGGGGTCGACGCCGGGCACGCAAGCAGCCTATGCCGACGACACCGTTGCCAGCGGAGAAAGCTACGAGTATGAGGTCAAAAGCGTGAGCTCATCGGGAACGGAGAGCGCTCCCTCCAACATCACGACTGTATCGATACCTTAAGAAGCTCCCCAAACAAGCAGAAGAGCACCCGAGGACAAATGCCTCGGGTGCTCTCATGTTATTAAAACGGAGCTTGTCTAAATCGTCAGCTTTCGACAATAGAACGCTTCCGCATAGCGGCTTTCTGAATTGCACTCCATGCCGCGAAGACGCATAAGCCCCAGGAACGTCTCCTCGTCAAACCAGTGCTTCGACCGCTGCGATGCGAAGCTGTCCATCAAGTGTCTGGTCTTGGCGTGGCAAATGTCAGTATCGAGAGAGACGAAGACATTCGGCCTGCCGAAGTCGCCATCGTATTTTGGAATCTCGTATTCCAGGATGAGGTGGTTGCGGAAGGTATTCCAGGTCAACTCTGAGAGGATTCGATGGTCTTGATGAGCGTCGTGGCCCTGATGAGTGAAGACCAGATCAGGCTGGACGCTTTGCTTCAGACCTTCGAAGACCTGCTTCACCTCTTCACCTCGATACGGCATGAAGCCGTCGCGAAACTCAAGCAGTTGAAGTTGGGCTAGATGATCTTTGCCGACGAAGAGCTCCGCCGCGCGCTGCGCTTCATCTTTTCGAGCTCCGAGTGCACTGAAAACGACCCAGGAGATCTTGCAATCGGGATAGTCGCGGATGAGGCGGAGGATCGTGCCGCCGCATCCGATCTCGATGTCATCGGAGTGCGCGCCGAGGCAGAGGATCGTGGGACCACGATCCCCTTTCAGGTTCAATTTCAAATCGATCATTGTTTGAGAACCTTACCGTCCGGTGAGCGCTCCAGACAATGCGCGTTCCGCAGCCTTCTCACCGCTCTTGAAGCTCTCATCCGTCCAGAGATAGCCCCACTCGCCGTAGCGGCCTGCATAGCAGATCCCGATTTCATCGAGATAGCCATGGACCGTCTTCACGGCTTCAGCACGCTCCAGATCGAAGATGATGTTGGCATACTTCAAGAGGATAGCCTGCTTTGTGAGGATCTCGTCTTCCTCGCGCAGCAATCCGCAGCGGCGCAGGTCGCGAATGACGGGTTCGATCCAGTCTTCCGGCTTGCCCGTGAACGGCTTGTACTTCGAAGAGAAGTAGACCTCAGCCTGAATGCTGCCCATGCCCTCGGGCGCATTTTCAGACGAGAGCATGTGCGGGAAACCGACTCGAGAGAAGCACATGTCTTCGTCGTAGAAGTAGGTCATGTGCGCCTTGGAGATGTCGGCGCGATTGATGCCGAGATTGACCAGGACGCAGGTCGAGCAGGCGAGGCGCTTGGCCGCGTCAACTACGTTGGCCGGAGCACCCTTGATCATCGGGATCAGATCCGGCAACGGCACGGACGATACGAGCTGATCGTATTTAGCGACCACTCCGTTGGAGAATGTCAGTTCGCGAGAGTTGGGATTGACTGAAGTCAGAGTGTGGCCGAGTTTCAGGTTGCCCATGGGTACGAACTTGGTGAGGTAGCGCATGAAGCCGCCGTCACTGGGATAGCGGAAATGCGTGACGTAATGGACGTGAGGAGCGGTGGGCGACAGCGCGCCGAGTAGCACTTCTTCCAGGCTGGGTCGATAGATGCGCGGTCCAAGCCAGTCAAGGCTCAGATTGTCAGCCGAAGTCAGGTGATACTTCTTGGTGTACTGCATGGGGAAGGTTTCAGCGAATGTCTTCCCGAAGCTCGCATAGAGCCAGTCGGCGTAGTTGTTGACTTTGCGTTCCGGAGCGTTTTTTTCTTCGACGAAATCGCTGATCACCTTGACGACGACATCGTGCGGCAGTCCGTGCATGTGCAGTTGCACAGGATGCTGCGGCCAGTGGCCACGCCAGTAGTTGTTCAGATAAATCTGGATTGTTTCGAAACGCTGATCAACGCTGTCGGCGAAGACTTCCTGGATCCGCGGATCTTTTGTGTAGGAGATATGGGGACCCATGTCAAAGATGAAACCGGCTTCGTTTTTGATGGAAGTCGTGTGTCCGCCGTGGAAGGTATTCTTATCAAACATCTGCGGAGCGATGCCTTCGGCATAAAGCCGATAGGCCGCGCCGTAAGCAGCCATTCCTGAACCAATGACAACAAAATTAGGACTCGACATTGAGGGGGGACTCCTTAGGGCCCTAGGGATCTGATACTGCTTTCAACTAGGAAGATTGGGTTAAGAATTGCCCGAAACTAGCCGGCATGCAAGCTGAGATCTTCTATCCTCTCTGACTGCGGTAAACCTTGGAGTAGCCTTTCGTAACTCTGAATCTGTTCCAACGTTGTAGAGCGCAGATTGTCGCCTTTTTCAAAGGCTTTGTACCACTCCACGATCCAGGAAAGTGTCTGTTCCAATCGAAGTGCCGGACGCCATGCGAGGCCGTCTGCAGCTTTCGAGACGTCCAGCTTGAGAGCCCGGGCTTCCTTTGCCGCCGCAGCTGAATCCTGCCTCCAGGACGCTCCCCTGCCCCATTTGGACTTAAGAGTATCCGCAATCCATGAAACCGGCCGGGCATCTTCGTCCAGAGGCCCGAAGTTCCAGCCGGAGGCGAAGTCGGCACCGTTTTCAGAGAGCCGCTCGGCGAGCAGCAAGTAGCCGCGGAGGGGCTCAAGGACGAACTGCCAGGGGCGATACGAAAGAGGGTTGCGAATTAGGCAGGGCTGGCCCTCCATAAACGCGCGCATCAGGTCTGGGATGAGTTGGAACGCTGTCCAATCGCCGCCGCCGATAGCGTTGCCGGCTCTCGCGCTTGCCAGCGCCACGCCGTGATGCTGATAGGCTTCGGGCGGAAAGTAGGAGTCGCGATATGCGGACGTTACAAGCTCCGCGCAGCCCTTTGAATTTGAGTAGGGGTCGTGACCGCCCATGGGATCGATCTCGCGATAACCCCAGGCCCATTCGCGATTGTCGTAGCACTTGTCGCTGGTGACATTCACGACTACGCATTTGCGCTTGAGAAGGCGAACCGCCTCGAGGAGGTTCACCGTACCCATCACGTTGGATGAGTAGGTACCTATGGGATCTTCGTATCCAGTACGTACGACTGACTGGGCAGCAAGATGAAGAACCACATCCGGCTTGAACTCGGCGATGGCAGCGCTCAGTTTTGGGAAGTCGCGAATGTCTCCGATGATGGAGTGAAGATCTGCGTCGACTCCGGCCTGCTGGTACAAGGACGGCGTCGTGGGCGGCTCAAGCGCGTACCCGACTAGGTCGGCACCCAGGGTCGAAAGCCAGAGTGAGAGCCAGCTCCCCTTGAATCCGGTATGTCCGGTAAGAAAAACTCGCCGGCCCTTCCAAAAATCGCGACTCAGGCTCATCGACTCTCCGCGCCTGCGGCCACTGCAAGAGCTTCGCCCACGCCAGGCCAGCGTTCATTCTGCTCGCGCCAGAGTTGCCAGATCAACGTCTCCTTGACGGGCTGGATGTCGTCAACCGAGACAACCTGATCCTTGGCGACGTCGCGACGGAGGACGCACCCTTCCGAAAGGCTTATGGGAAGCGCGTTCATCTCGCGTGCAGCCGACCTGTTTTCAATCAGGCCGTAGTTGCAGAAGCCACCGACGCCGTCGAGCGTTTCGCCCGCTTTCAAATCGCGTTTGGCTACCGCCACAACCTCGCAGACCGGGCCGCCCAATGGAGCGACGGTTGGGTCATGGTTAATCACGGCACGCCCGATGGTAGATGCGATCTGAAGATGAGGCAGGTGGAACGGCGTGTAGAAGACGTAGAAGGGGCCATCGCCAAGCTTGTAATAGCCAAGCTGCGCTTTCTTCAACGGATTTTCTTCGTGTATGACTGCGAAGGCTCCGGTATGCGGAGCGGCACCGAGCGCATAGTCAACGAGCCCGGTTGAGAGCATCTCGTCAGCCGGAAGCAGGCCGCCAATCTGGCGGACATAGTCACAGGCTGGGCCGTACATCCCTCTGCGACCTACCTGGAAACCGGTGGCATTCGCGAGAAGAGTCGTCTCCATCGAGAGCTTCGTCGAGTCTGCAAAAGAAGTGACTTTTTTCACATCCTGATCGTTCTTTTCGGCGAAAGCCCGTTGCGTATCGGGATTGCGGTAATAGTCGACCATACCCTTGATGTTTCCGGCGGCGACTACGCGAAGCCCGAGCGTCTTGAGATAGCGCACCAGCGTCATCGCGACACCTGGCTCGTCGCCGTCAGTATTCGTGACAACTACGCCGGCTTCGTCGGCTTTTGCCTTGAGAAGAGGGCCAATCAGCGAGTCGAGTTCGGCATTGACGAGCACGACGTGCTTGCCGTGCCTGAAGGCATCGAGAGCCACCTTTGCGGCAGGCTCGATGCTTCCCGTCGCCTCTACGATGATGTCGACTGCATCGCAGGAGGTCAGGACTGTGGGATCCGTTGTCAGGACTGGCGTTTCCTCTGCGATTAACTTTTCGGCATCCGACGCGGTGCTGGCCTGAGCCCAATGAAGAAAGCCACCTTCGCGGAATGCCCGTTCCGCATTTGCCGGAGTACGATTGGCGATTCCCACCAGACGCATCCCAGGTACCGGCGTTCCAAGTTGCAGCGCAATGGCGCGCCCTGTGGCTCCGGCGCCGATCATTCCAACTCGGATCGGCTTTCTTGAATCTTCTCGCTTTTGAAGAGCTGTATCAATGCTCAAGGGGATCTCCAAAATCATCACTTCTGCTGCAAGGCGCAGTCTGCCAATGTCTTTCGAACTCAGTGTTAAATGGGGGCTAATTTGCGCGGGCTGGTGATGCCGTTCCCTACCCCATGCCGCCGATCCAGGAATTCCGCGACTGGGACGGGCGCTGCTGGCCGGTGATTTCCATTGGAAATCGCCGCTCCGTCCTTCCAGACATGCCACGGTGCCGATCCTGAGCCCCACAAGCTTTCCAACTCCTGGCGGTCTTTGAAGGTGTCCATACCGGCCCAGAATCCATCGTACGAATAACCGATGAGTTCCTTCTCACGGATCAAACGCTGGAAGGGCTCGAGGACGAGTTCTTCGCCTTCGCGCATGTAGTCGAAGATCTCTCTCTTGAATGCGAAATACCCGCCGTTAATCCGAACTGATCCGTTTCTGATTGCGTGAACGCCGGAGACCAGGCTGCTTTCCGGATCCATCGAGATGACGTGATAGCTAAGGTTGGGTAAGACACAGAGAAAGCTCGCGATTTTATCCTGCCGCTTGAAATCGTCAAGCTGGGCAGGAAGCGGGAGATCGGTGAGACCGTCGCTGTAGTTCGCCAGGAAAGCTTCCTCGCCATCAAGATAGCGTTCAACACTCCTGAGTCGCTGCCCGATGTTCGAGTTGATTCCGCTGTCAGCGAACGTTATTCGCCAATCCTGAATATCGCTGTTATACAGCTCAACTTTCTTGCCGCCACATGACAGCACGAAGTCGTTCGAAGCACATTCGCTGTATTCGAGAAAGTAACGCTTGATCTGGTCGGCTCCATAGCCAAGGCAAAGGATGAAGTCCTTATGCCCAAAGTGGGCGTAGTACTTCATCACGTGCCAGATCACCGGGCGGTACCCAATTTGGACTAGGGGCTTGGGTACGTTCTCGGAATCTCGGATTCGCAGACCATGTCCGCCGCAAAACAGTACCACTTTCATGCGTATTTCCTCCGAGACTATCTTATTGCTAAGTGCTTCTGCACGTTGCAGATAGGGACTTATACCCGACGTCACCAACGCTTGCTTGTGTGTCGATTGACCAGTGAATGATAACTTTTCATAGCGCCGAGGGAAATGCACAGAAAGTTTGATTCCCTAACCGACGGTAAGCCGCTAGGTGATTACTAAGGCACGATGAGGTAATCGAAAACTGACGGTCGGTAATTGTGCTCACGATGCTTCAGAGTGTTCTTGGCCGGCCTCGTTTTCGCCTTCAATTCGTTCGAGCCAGATTTCGCGCCAGTAGATTCTTTCGTCCAAGGGAGCAAATTCGAAGTACTCACCTGTGGCTGTGACGCCTTCCAGGGTGATGCAGGGCGTATTGATAATGACCATCTTGCCGGTTCTCTCATCGATCTGCCGGTCGACGCGAGCGCGCACCTTGTAGATTCCCCCGCAGAATCGAGTCATTTCCTTGTCGAACCAAAGGCCACGGTTTTTAAATTGCGCATTCAGGGTCTCTTCGATTTCACGCTTCGTCCTGATTCGGACAAGTTCCCCTGGCTGAATGTTCAATACTTCGTGAGGCGTCCTGGCCGATTGAGAATGCCCTAGTATCGGAAAGCAAGCTCCGCCTGAACGCTTTTGAACAGCATTGAAGGCAAAAATCGAAATGAACGTGAGAAACGGCCCGAATCGAACATTGCCACTGGATAGTTCTCTGAGCAAATTGCGAGGGCTGTTCCATGGAGTCGGTGTTGTCGCCTGCGGCAGCCTGCTCAGTTGGCAGACAAAACGAGTCTCGGACGTATCAGCGTCGATACGAGTGGTGAACTGGCGAAGATCCAGAGGTGGTGTTGCGGAACTGCCAGTCGAGCGGACGACGTCCAGCTTTGCTGAAGCGCGGCGTAACCATGCTTCCTTCCATAGAATCGGACAGTCTGCCTGGCATGTCTCGTGGTAGCCACCGTCACAGCGAAGGCCATCCAAGATGACCGTATTGCGCATGCGCCTGAGACCACTCATCGTGATCCAGTCGAATATCTTATCTACTCGACGATGTACTCGGGCCTTACGACCGCATAATGACTGCATTTCAGGCATGAACGGCAACGAATCCAACTCTCCCCGGGAGTCCAATGTAGCGAGGATCTCTTCCCATGGTCGGATTTCTACCAGTTCACCAGCGTGCAGATCTAGCCTTTCGAGTGGCGCTCCTGCTGTAGAGCGCAGAGCGCGAACACACGAGCGAAGAGCCTGGGTTACGAATCCACCATGCCATTCACGCGGGCTTCCTGCATACGGTCTTCCGAGCCTCTCAAGGTTATCGCGGCGAAGCACGACGAGCGCCCCAGTGAGAACAAGAGCTGTGGCAGCCCCAGTAGAGAATAGAAACAGGCTGCCAATGCTTGAAAGGAGCTTCACAGAAAGTGAGAATTCCGGAGTGCCAAATGTCACCCGCAATAGCCAGCCGATCGCAGCGCAATGTCCTATAAGGACCGTGCTCGCGAAGATTGCCACTTTCCAATAGCTCGCTCGATGCGTAGTCAACTCTCAATCCTTTTCGGATCCAATGTCTGGTTCTGTCTATCTCTGAATGCAAGGAATCCAGCGGCTGCTGTTCAACTCACCTTGAGTGGCGCGAAGTTCCTGTCTGGATCAACTTTGGGACTGCGGCCCTGTTGCCCATGACCTGGTCGGAGAGGCTTTGCAGCTTCTTCTTCCTATTGGCGAGCCCGGGCATGCAATCCATTCCCGCAAGGCGGAGAATAGACTCCCAACGGTGCGCCCAATCGTGACGCTGCAGAGACTGTTGCACATTTCGCCTTTGTATTTCTAGCTGCCTCTCAGGTTGAGCATCGAGATCTCGAATGACTTGGTCTGCCTCGGGTGAGTTGTAAGGAAGGTCGATCAAGGAATCATTCCAATCAAAGAACTTCTCGAATTCGCCATTCTGCGGACGCTCACCGAGCAAGATGTTCCCTGCCGCCGCGCCCTCGAAGTAGCGGTTTCCAATCTCGATCTGATCCCCGCGTACATCCGGGCGATCGATGAGCCCTGGATTCACGATGTAATAGCGGCTTCGCTTTGCGAGATTCGACACGAGAATACGATGTTCGATCGGATCGAGCACTCTATCAGCGGAGGTTGTGTCGTGGAGATAAAGAGTTCCATCGTTCGACGCCATCCTCAAAAAGGATTTGTGAGTGACCGCCGATCTTCTACCCACGCTATAGACATGTATGGAACGGCCGGGAGCGTCAGGATAAGGACAAAAGCGGACTGCATCAACACCTGGAGGAAGAAATACGCATTTCTCCTGACCCATGATCTGATTCGCTGGAGCCACGCTTCGACTGTAGTAGAGAACGACGAGATCAAACTGAGCAATGGCACGGAGGTAATTGCGGTAATTCGGGATGTCCTTTGCCCACATCTCATCAATCAGACAAACCGCCTTCTTACAGCTTTTTCTCCAATTGACTGCACTTGAAATTCGAAGGATGTCTGTCGGATTGCCGCAAATCGCAAAGAACAGCTCGTACTGCTCGTCGAGTTCGATTTTCTCGATGCCCGGGTTCAACGCCAAAGGGGTGTGATAGGCCAGTTGCTTGGTAACCCGCTGCCGGCGAGTATTCGGGTCAAAGGAAGGAGCGAGAAGCTCCACGTTGTCGATTTCAGCGATGACGTCTTCGAACTCGAAATGTGCGCAGCGAAATGGCTGAATGCTGGAAAGGTTTCGCTGCGAGAAGATCAGAGTCCGCCTCTGGCGACCACTTCCCTCTCCTTTGGAGCTTGTTGTCATCGGTCGTGGCCCCTTTCGGCTTTGAGCGCGAAGAATCTGCCGAACTGCCTACGTACAGAGCGCCCGGTAAGTCTTAGATAACTCCTAGTCAAATCTTCTACGAATCTTTTTGCAATGGCCAATTAGAATCCTGAACGGAGATTACGGAAGGCACTAACGGCCAGGCAATGCCAAACGCCGGATCGTCAAATCTGGCTCCTTTCGCCTCTTTCGGCGCGAAAACATGAGACGCCATGTAATGCATCTCAGTGTAGTCTTCCAGAGCCTGATAGCCATGGGCACACCCCTCGGGTACCAGAAGCATCCGTCCGTTGTCGGCCGTAAGTTCCGCTCCGTACCACTTCCTGTAAGTCGCAGATTCAGAGCGTAAGTCGAGTGCAACGTCGAACATCGATCCTCGTGTGCATCTGACGAGTTTTGCCTCCAAGGCTGGCGCAACCTGATAATGCATTCCTCTAAGCGTGCCCTTCAACAAATTGAGCCCCATATTTGCCTGTATGGGGTCGAAGCTGATGCCGTGTTCTGCAAACTCCGCATGACACCACGCACGGAAGAAGCGCCCTCTGGCATCTTCGTGAAAGTCTGGCTCGATAAGCCAAACACCTTGAATTTCTGTTTTTGTGAATCGCATATACGCTTTAGCTTAGATCCGTTTTTCTCATTAGAGAGATTTCGAAGCATCCATTGGACCCTGGATTTGCTTAGATCAGGCTGCTATCCTGGCGAGCTTACCAGAGGCGCACTCAACCGGACTATTCCCCGTTCGCGGCACTTCCCTCTTGGTGCATGAGAAGATTAGCTCATCCATCAATTCTGAGCCGGGAGGTGAGTCATGGGACTGGGAAGGGACGTGGGCCGCAGAGCGACTAGTTATGTCTTTGTATCGTTTTTGCTCCTGATCCTGGGCTTTGGGATGGGATTTATCTCCTGCCTGCATACGAAGACCTCTGCTCCCGACGACGTTCGCAAGCTCAAGCTACAGGTTCCAGGTGACGCTCCAACCGAAGTGCGACGAGAAGTGCTAACTGCACTTCGAGTTTTTCAGGATGGATATATTCGCCGCGACCCCAAGAACATAGAAGCCTTCGCGGAGAGGACAATTGCCCGGAACGATGATGTCCTGCTCCTCGGAACTGACACAGGTGAATGGGTCCGTGGGTATCCCGCCGTAGCAGATTTCATAAAAAGAGATTGGCTAGGTTGGGGAGACTTTCGATTTGATGTCGACGACTCAATTGTCTCTTCGTCAGGAAACGTCGCCTGGATTACGAGTATAGGTCTGGTCCATTTCAAGACTCTGGATCGTCCCGTCCGCTTTTCGGCAGTTCTAACAAAAGAGAAGAGCGCGTGGATGTTTCAGCAGATTCACTTTCAATGGGACGACAAAGATCCGAGCTCTGCTGATCTACTCAGGCCCCGGACATATTTGACACTTCCAAAGTTAACGCTTCAGCGCATACTCAAAAGGCATGGCTGAATGCTCTGCAACCTAGGAGTGTTTAACAAAGATACTTTTTTGCGTCGACGCGATTGCCGTGATTTCGTCAGCGACTTTGCGGACGAAAGGCTCCTGAAGGAGATTACTGTGCTCGGCTGAAATGTTGTGCACGGCGACTCCACCTTGCGCTAGAGCTCCCCATCCCAGAGTGGCATCGTCTCGCTCGCTGATGCTCTCGACCCCGCCATAACCGCGCTCGGTGGCTCGAATCAGCACGATCTTGCCGTTATAGCTCTTAAACCTGTAACGCTCCAAAGCTCGGACGCGAGTTTCTTCCATCTCCGAATATCGGAGACCCTGAGGAAGTTGAAGTCCAGCGAGTCGATACCCATAGGCTCTTGTGTGCCGGACCTTCATGAGCATTTTCCTCTGCCAATACACCCGTTTCAAGCCTGCCTTACGCGCCAAGTATCCAAGACCTTCGCTGCGAAGGCTCTCCCGAATTGTCGAGAGCTGGGTTGAGGCCTTCAAGTGCTGCTTACTACCCGGGACCACCGCGTCGAGCATGATCAATAAAGCGGGCTCGGATCCCTGCGCCTGGAGCTGTTGTGCCATCTCGAAAGCAATGAGCCCGCCATAAGAATGGCCTCCCAGGATGTAGGGCCCTTCCGGAAGAAATGAGCGGATCTCCTCCAGATAGAGTGATGCCATCTCTTCGATGCTGGTCCCGCGCGACTCATCAAAGTTGGTCTGCGACGATTGCAGCGCGTAGAAGGGCTGATCGGATCCAAGACACCTGGCCAGCGGCTCGTAGAAAAGAACTTCGCCTCCGATTGCATGAACAAAAAACATAGGCAGACGAGAACCATTTGGTTGAATGGGTACGAGACAACTCCATTTCTTCTTGACCGGCTCGGCTCGTTGAAGCTTCGTTCGAACCAAGGTGGCCAGCGCACGAACTGTACGCGCCTCAAATAGGGTGGCCAATTCCAAATCGACCTGAAAAGTAGTCTTGATTTTGGCAAACAGGCGCACCGCAATCAGAGAGTGCCCGCCAAGAGTGAAGAAATCATCGTCTGGTTCAACATTGTCGATTCCCAGCAGATCTTGGAACCACCCTGAAATCGTCTCTTCTACGCTGTGTTTTGGATCGGCTGAAACAGCAAGCTTCACCTGAGTAACGGCATTGTGCGCTTTCGCCTTCGCAAGCGGATGAGGGGCAACTACGATGCGATTGGGCGTATCTGCTGAAAGAATGCGAACAAGGGCACGCACTCCCTCGGAGGGCAGAATTCCTTCGGATTCGTCGATCTCAATAGGTCTCGCACGAGAGATGTGCTTCGAATCATTGGCCGCCGGACCTTCATCAGACACCGTCGCCGGATTAGGAATCCTGCGCATGGCAAAACCCTCAATGTCGGCAATCGCTTGGCCCATCCCGTCGAACAGAGTGATGTCGAAACTCTCCATTTCGGCGCCTGCCGAGTTTTCTTGCCGCGCACGGATATGGCCGAACGACTTCAGAGGAATTGATCGGTAGAGGAGGAGTCTACTGTAGGAGAACGGAAGGTAGAGGTCGTCCGAGTTCTCGTATCCCTTTGTCAGATACAGCGAACACCCGGTCGCCATGTCAAGCACGGCAGGGTGCATGCGATAGGCCGAGATCTCATGCGAAAATTGCTCGTCCAGCTCGAGTTCAGCCAACCCTTCGTTCTCGCCAATGTGCAAACTCTTGAGTGCGAGCCACCTCGGTCCGAAGTCGAAGTATTGTTCCTGTCTAGTTCTGTGTTGACGGTCGAATTCGAGAGTTGTCTTTCCGCAGCGCGCAAGGATGGCCTCCCGGTCGAGATGCTCCGCCGGCGGCGTCAGACAAGGAGCGATGAAACCGGTCGAGTGTTCAACCCAGCTATCACCGCGGGCGAGAATCGAAAAGGTGAATTCGCCTTTTTCCTGACCTGCACCATGAGAGGCTTCGAGCTGAACTCGAAGCTCCTTTGTCTCTCGTCCTTCGAAAGCTAACGGGGCCAGGAAATATACATCCCTGAAATCCAACGGCCCATGAAAAGATCCACCGGCGAATGCTTCGGCTGCCATTTCCAGGTACGCAGTCCCGACTACGAGTGCTTTGCCACCCTTCAGCCTGTGGTCTGAGAGCAAGGTATGTTTGCCAACCGAGAACTGACTGGCAAAGATCACTTTTTCAGGCGAGTTGGCGAGACGCTCGTCCAAAAGTGGTTCTTGAGACTTAGCGTGAGCCGCCATTCCAACTTCGCGCCATGCCGACCAATTGATCACTGTAACGGCAGGTCCGCGAGCTTGCGCAAATGAGTCAAGAAAAGCATTTGCAGCAGCGTAGTCGACCTGACCGGCGAAAGGAATTATGGAACTGATGGAGGAGAACAATACAAAGCAGTCCAGCGGCTCGTCGCGCAGTACTTCCTCCAGAACCAGCGTCCCACGGATTTTTGGATCGAGAACTCGAGTTGCTGATTGTGCTGTCTTCAGCATCAGAGGCCCGTCGTCAAGCACACCTGCAGCGTGGAATACGCCGTCTATGTGCCCGAATGACTTGCGAGAGCGGGCAATCACCTCCAACATCTGACCGGCGTCAGTCACATCGGCATTGGCGACTAGCAACCCGCCAGCAATGGACTCAATCTCAATCAGCTTTCTGATCCGCCGTTTCTCTTTGTCGGTTTGCGTCCGATCATTGAGCAAATCTTGCCACTGTTTCTGGTCGGCGAAGTCCGAACGGCCAACAAGGATTAGTCGGGCCTTGAATTCGCGTGCCAAATGCTCAGCCACAGAAAGTCCAAGACCTCCCAGGCCGCCCGTTATAAGGTATGCCCCTCCGGTCTTGAGGCGTCTTCGTTCTGGCGCAACAGACAAATTGATGGGGAGGAGAGTCTCCTCGAACCGTTCTCTACCGCGCCAGGCCACTACAGAGCAATCTCGGAGAGCTTGCATTTCTGCTATTACTTTTTCTGCGCAGGCTTCGACTCGATCACCTTCAAGATCAACATCGATCGCGCGGCACGCAATTCCGGGGAGTTCCACTGGGATAATGATGGCAGGTCCCACTAGCACAGCCCTGACCGGATCCTGAATGGGTTCGCGATTGATCTGCTGCAGGCAATTGGAGACAAACCCAATCTTGACGTCTGTAAGGTCGAGACCTCCCAGCGTCTGGGCGAGACACAGCGGTCCGTAGAAGCTTTCCTTGAGGGTTTCACCGAACGATTCTTCATTGCGGCGCGTTGCAACTGACCAAAAATGCAAGATCCTTTGAGGTACAAATCCCATTCCACTGAGCGCCGAAAAGAGGCTAGCGTAGTCCTCGCGACTATCCGGGCGAACGGTGTAGCGATTCTTTTTCGATTCCCGGAAACTTGATCCGGGATCGACTAAGATCACTTTCTTTTGAGCAAGCAAGAGCTGCCCTGCCGCTGTATCTCCCAAGCCAAGAGCGTCACAAAAAATGACCCAACGGTCGACTTCATCTGCAGGTTTGACAGGCAACGAAACCGGCGACCATCCACGTCGGTAAAACCAGCCATCGTGATTGTCCGGGGCTGAGGCTGGGGCTTCGGATACATGCCCAGTACCTTCCTGAATTCTGTCTGGCTCAATCCAGAACTTCTGATGCTCGAAAGGATACGTAGGCAACGGGATTCGTTGGGCGGAGTGAGGCAATCGCAGCCCATTCCATTTGACTTCGATTCCCAACGTCCAAAGGCGCCCCAGCGAACCAAGTGCGCAGCGAAGATCCGAGTCGTCCTCGCGAGGATGTGGCGTGGATTGCAACGCCCTGGTCGACGCGCCCTGCTGCCTGGCCAGCGATGTGAGCGTGCTCCCCGGTCCAACCTCGAGCAGTACTTGATTTGGATTGCCCAGTAATTCTGAGACTCCGTCAGAGAACAGCACCGTTTGCCGAATATGCTGCGTCCAGTAAGTTGGGCTCGTCGCCTCTTCAGCTCGTATCCAAGTACCTGTCACGTTCGACAGATACGGAATTCGAGGAGCGTTAAGAGTGACTGATCGAAGCTTCTCATCGAACTCGCCAAGGATCGGCTCCATCATCGAGGAGTGAAATGCATGCGAAGTGAATAATCGCTTGCAGGCAACTGATTCCTTCGCAAGCTGTTCTTCGATTGCAGCAACCTCTTCAGTTGTTCCTGAAATAACGCATAGGTCCGGGCTGTTGACAGCAGCCAGCGAGACAGAACCCGTCAGCGGAACTTTTGCAGCCGGAAGCGGCACAGCAAGCATCGATCCGGCGTGCAGGCCGAAGATCAGGCGCCCACGAAAGGCTACGACCCCTAGCGCATCTTCGAGAGAGAATACTCCAGCGAGACAAGCTGTCACGTACTCGCCGATGCTGTGGCCGAGCATTGCTGCAGGCTGAACACCGAGCGACATCCACCAGCGCGCAAGCGAATACTCAATTGCAAAGAGGGCTGGCTGAGTGAGCCAGGTCTCGTTCAGACGGGCTGATGCAACTTCCTTTTCGTCATCGGGCGGGTACATAACCGTCGTCAAGTTAATCCCGATATGCCGCTCGAGCTCACGGGCGCAGTGATCGAGCGTTTCGCGAAATAAGGGCTCGTGAATGTAAAGCTCACGCCCCATATTGACGTACTGCGAGCCCTGGCCAGAGAACAAGAAAGCGACAGGAGGTGCAGGTTTGTTTGCGACCCCCTTCGCAGCCTGCTTGCGCGATTTTTCACTGAGCGAGACACATGAATCGCAGGAATCTTCCACCACCAGCGAACGCCGATGCTGGAATTCCTGACGACCGAGTTGGCACGTAAAAGCGGCGTCTGCCCGATCGACTTCCGGATGCTGCTGAAGGTGAGTTGCAAGATTCACAAGGGCCTGATCGGCTGCGGCTTCAGTCTTAGCTGAAACGACCAAAAGCTCGAACGGCTTTCTGTTTCGCGCTATCGTCCGTGACGCCGCCTCCTCCAGGACCACATGAGCATTTGTACCTCCAATGCCAAGTGATGTGACGCCCGCTCGTCTCGGTGTTCCTTTCGAGGGCCAGTTTGTCAGCCGACTATTGATGTAGAACGGGCTGCGTTCAATTTCCAGGTGTGGATTCGGCGTCTGGAAATGAAGACTCGGAGGAATCTGCGCATGCTGCAAGGCCAGTATCGTTTTGATGAGGCCGGCGACGCCTGCGGCAGCGTCCAGATGTCCGATATTTGTTTTCAGTGAACCGATCCCGCAAAAGCCCGTGCTAGCGGTCGATCTGCGATAAGCCTGCGTAAGAGCACGGATTTCGATGGGGTCACCAACTGTAGTCCCTGTTCCATGCGTCTCCACATAGGAGATTTCATTGGCGCTGACGCCGGAAAAGTCAAGAGCTTCGGCAATGGCTTCCATCTGGCCTTCGACGCTGGGCGCAAGGTAACCCACTTTGCGTGCGCCATCGTTATTGATGGCAGATCCCAAAATCACAGCCCGGATATTGTCGTCATCCGCTAATGCATCTTCCAATCGCCGCAATACCACTATTCCGACGCCACTTCCAAATACAGTGCCACTCGAAGAAGCATCGAATGCACGGCAGTGGCCATCTCGGGACAGAATTTCGCCTTCCCGATACATGTAGCCATGACCGTGAGGAATTTCGATTGTGACGCCACCCGCCAGCGCCATGTCGCATTCATGATTCAGCAGACTCTGGCATGCGAGATGAATCGCCACGAGCGACGTTGAGCATGCCGTCTGGACGTTGATACTTGGACCGCGCAGGTCAAACTGATAGGAGACGCGCGTCGCCAGCACATCCTTGTCATTTCCGGTTTGTTTGAGCTGAAATAAGCCCGCAGATCCGAGAAGCTTGCGGTTCGCAAGCAGGTTGTGGATCAGGTAAGAGTTCATGCCTGATCCGGCAAAGGCGCCCACTGATCCGTCGAAGGTTTTGGGAGGATGGCCCGCATCTTCGAGCGCTTCCCAGGCGCACTCCAGAAAATGCCGGTGCTGTGGATCCATGATGGATGCATCACGCGGACTGAAGCCAAAAAATGATGCGTCGAACATCGGAACGCCATCGAGGATCGGGGCCCGTTTGACGTACCCAGGGCTATTTAATTCGTCGGGAGAAACCCCAGCCGTTTGCAGTTCGGCGTCGGAGAGGTCGCGGACAGACTCTACGCCTTCCCGCAGATTTTCCCAGAACTGAGCGATGTTGGACGCTCCGGGAAATCTTCCGGCCATTCCAACGACTGCTATCGCGGATGAGTTCATAGCGTTCGTCTCAGTTCGATCGAGCCAGTCTGCGACGCGCTGCGCGATCGGAAAGCTGGCTGCGGGAAGGCTTGCCGATGAGGTGGGCCGCAAGAGCCTTCACGGTGGAATACTGAAAGAGGTCAACAAGTGTAATCTCGCAACCCAACTCGCTCTGAAGCTTGGCCTGCACCTCAGCAACCGTGAGGGAATGGGCGCCGAGATCAAAGAAATTTTCCTCGAGGCCTACGGCGGGTATTCCTAGAGCTTCCTGCCATACACGAGCCACCAGGCTCTCCATGACGTTGCCAGACTCGCTCTGGGGGCGAGAAGTGTTTACAGCAGGCAGGGCAGGTGGAGGTAGCTTGAGCAACGCTTTGCGATCTATCTTGCCATTGTCTGTGAGAGGCAGTGAGGGTAAAAAGACAAAGCTGGACGGGACCATATATTCGGGCAATTCGGATTCCACGGACTTACGAATCGCACCAATATCGGCTTCCACAGACTGGCTACCAACCAAATATGCAACGAGTCGCTTGTCACCTTCCCGGTCCTCACGCAGGACAACTACAGCCTGCGCGACATCGGCACGCCGCTCCAGGATGGCTTCGATTTCACCTGGCTCAATACGGTGGCCGCGAAGCTTAATTTGATAGTCGGCGCGACCCAGATACTCCAGGTTTCCATCCGGAAGCGAGCGCGTTAAGTCTCCCGTACGGTAAAGCCGATAGGGTGTTATAGCTGGAAGGGAGAGAAAGCGCTCCGCCGTGAGCTCAGGTCGTTCCCAATAGCCCCGCGCTACACCTTCTCCAGCAATGAACAGTTCTCCAACTTCGCCACTTGAAACCGGTCGAAATTCTGAATCGAGAATGTGGAGCTCTGTTCCTTCGATCGGTCGGCCGATCGGGACACTCGCGCCAACTTCTTCCACGGGATAGGTAGTCGACCAGATCGTCGTCTCAGTCGGCCCATACATATTGAAGATTTGCCCTTTGAATTCGCGGCGCAGATGATGAATGAGCGAAGCCGGTACCGCCTCGCCTCCCAGAAGCAATTGGCGCAACGAGCCGAGAGCGGACAGATTGCGGTCATCGAGGATCAGCATGCGCGCCAGCGAAGGCGTCATCTGGAGATGAGTCACTTGATGGCGGACGATCTCCTCAGCCATCTTGTCGGAGCCCGCATCGGCATGAATTACAACCCTGAAGCCGCGCGTGAGCGTCCAGAGAAGTTCGAGCACCGAGATATCGAACGAAATGCTGGTAACGGCAAGCCAGGTGCCCGGTTCGCAGCCGATGGCCAGGTCCATGCCTCGGAAAAAACTCATCACATTTCGGTTTTCGATCATCACCCCTTTTGGCTTGCCGGTAGAGCCAGAGGTGTAGATTACGTACGCGAGGTCCTCATCACAGCCTTGCAAAGAAAAGTCGCTTACCGAAGAGCCGAAGATCGAAGGGTCGTTAACGTCGATCACCTTGATGCTGGTGCGATTTATGTTGAGGCTGGCATTCGCGTCTGGAGTCGTGAGCAGGACCGATATGTTTGCATCCTCGATAACCAAGGAAAGCCTCTCCTTGGGATAGTTGGGATCCAGTGGAACATACGCTCCGCCGGCTTTGAGAATGGCCAGGAGGCTGATGAGGAGCTTTTCAGTTCTCCCCATCGCGACGCCAACAAGCGTGCCGGGGCGCACTCCCAGACTGCGAAGATACGCAGCGAGAAGAGTGGATTGATCATCCACCTCGAGGTACGTCACTTGCCTGTTCCCAGCGATCAAGGCGATTGCTTGGGGACTCCGCGCTGCCTGCTGCGAAAAAAGTCCCGCGATCGTGGGCGAAGCTCCAGATTCAGGTCGCGCTCTCTCAATCTCCGGAGCGAGTGACATAAAAATCCTCCAGAAACAAGAACTCGATTCCCGTGCCGAGAAATGTCTCAATCGCCTCTTCTGGCGTGTTGACTATCGGCTGGCCCTTCACATTAAAGCTGGTGTTCAGAACCATCTGCCGCCCGGTTGTTTCTCCTACGGCTTGCAGAAGGGTATGAAAGTCAGGATTGTCGGTTTGCGATACCGTTTGCAGTCGCGCGGACCCATTCACATGTGTGATAGCGGGAAGCTGGGCGCGTGACTCAGGGCGAACGTAGACCACGCTGATCATGTAAGGCAGTTGAGTGCCAGGCTCAATTTCGAACCAGCGATGGGCTTCTTCGAAGGAACACGCTGGTGCGAAAGGGCGAAATGCCTCGCGCTTTTTCACCATGGCGTTGATGCGGTCGCGCATCTCTGGGTGGCCGGGGTTTGCGAGGATGCTTCTGTTTCCCAGAGCGCGTGGTCCGTACTCCATGCGCCCTCGCAGCCAGGCGATGACACGACCGTCTGCAATGAGCCGGGCTGCGCATGCGCACGTGTCCGCAAAAGAGTCGAAGCGCTTGTACTGGATCTTCCCATCAAACTTGCGAAGGGCTGCTTCGACGTCGCTCTGAGAGTATTTGGGCCCAAACAGCGGCGCGGGGAACCTCTGTTTGGGGACTTGCTGCTGAAGCGAAGAACGATAGATTGCCGCTCCGAACGCGGTGCCATCGTCGCCGGCCACTGGCTGAACATACACCTCGTCAAACAGCCTGGAGCGGAAGAGCTTGCCATTGGCGGTGCAGTTCAACGCTACGCCACCGGCAAGCGCGAGACGGCGCAAGCCTGTCGCTTGCCCAAAGTGCTCACAGACATGCATGATGGCTCGCTCGATGCACTGCTGCAGAGCGGCTGCGACATCTTCATGAATTGAATTGACGGAGTGTACACCGGGAAGCCTGCGCTTGACGAGGTGCTCGTCGAGCCAAGCACGGCTGGCGAGATAATTCTCTCGCTCTTCGCGCGTGCGGTTCAGCTTGAGAATGGGAATTCGGATAGAGCCGTCATCGCGAAGCTCAACCGCTTCCTCGAAGACTTTACGGAAGCGGCTTGGGTCGCCGTATGGCGCGAGACCCATGATCTTGTATTCGTCCGAGTTGAAATCGAAGCCAAGGTGAAGGGTGACTAAGGAATAGAGGATTCCGATCGAGTCGTTGGCGCCGAGAGAGAATATCTTTTCGAGTTGTCCGTCATGGAAATCGTAGACCGACAGGCTTTCCATCTCTCCCATCGCGTCGTTCACGATGACCAGGCACTCGTCCCAGCCGGATGTGAATGCCGCACTGGCTGCATGAGCGAGATGATGCGTTACCGGAAAGATCTTCTGCTCCGCGAAACCGGGAAGGTCTCTTCGCACCTGCGCCAGGAGCGCCTCATGCGAGAACACCTTCTCGTAGAGGGCCGCCGAAGTTTCATCTTTTGAGTAGAGTTCGCGGTAGGGGCGATAGTCGAATCCGTGAGCGATTTCATCAACGTCTTCGATCGATATGCCGGCCTCGCGCAGGCAGAACTGGATCGCGTCTATTGGAAAATTGCCGGTGTGCTTTTTCCTGCTGAAGCGTTCCTGCTCAGCGGCAGCAACCAGCTTTCCGTCGATGACGAGCGCCGCTGCTGCGTCCATTCCTTGCGCGATGCGGTACTCGCGCTCCTCCAATCCCGGCCACGTAGCCTTCTTGAAGGGTACTGAATTCTCCAAACCGCTAATCCCAATGACTTTCATGATTTTCCTATGCGGAGAAAATGGTGTCTTCTTGCTTCCCCCCTGGGAATGTTCTCAATGCATTGGTTGAGTTTTGTGAGCGCTCCAGATTGAGAAATGGAACACGTGCTCTCTCGACTGATAGAGTCGCCAAGAGCACGTGCGTTTCATGATTCCTTAAACAATATCTTCAAAATGAGGGCACTTGGTCCACTCATTTTTTCGAAATGACCTTTCGGTCCGAAATCCGGGCGCGATCCAGCAATCGCACACGGGTTTTCTTTACACGCGAGGCTGAAAAACTGGCTCAGGAACCATGACGCTGGAGTGGTCTAGCGCTTTTTATCGAACGCCCGTTCGTAAGCTGCAAAGAGGTGGCCCTCAGAGTGGTCCCAGGACAGTTGGGTTTCGACTCTCCCTCTGCCGATTTTCCCCATCCGCTCTCTTTCCTCGGGATGATCCAAGAGCCAGAGAATTTTGGCGGCAAAGTCTCCGACAAGGTCTTTTCCGTCACTGTACAGGGAAGCGCCTCCTGCGGTGACCCTGCCCTCTTTCAGATCGAATTGGACGATGGGCTTGCCTAAAGCCATGTACTCCGCGATTTTGATCATGGTGGAGATGTCGTTCATCTCGCATGGCTTGTCAGGGTTTACGCAAACGTCTGCGGTCGATAGCACCCGGAGGAGCTGCTCATCCGGTACTCGTCCTGTGAAGTCGACGACATCTTCGAGATACTTATCCTTTACCATTTGCCGGAGGCCCGCGAGCCCGGGTCCACCGCCAACGCACGTGAAATGCACGTCTGTTCGGCCCATCGACCGGATGTGGTCAGCGACTTCAACGAGGATGTCGAGTCCCTCCTGAATGCTCATGGTCCCGACGTACCCCACGAGGAACTTTCGACCGTATTTCAGGGAGGAGTCGGCGGGCACCAGTTTGAAGGTCTCGAGATCCGGGCCATTTCGCACGACGAATACATCTTCCGGGGCCATTCCGCCGCGTGTGATCGCCAGGTTGCGATAGCTCTCGTTGGTCGCCATCACAACGATGCTGGAGCGGTAGGTAAGCCGCTCGAGGAAGACCTGAGCTTTGTAAAGGAAATCCTTGCGCTCGTATTTGGAGTGGTAGAGCTCGGGGTTTGCGTCGTGGTGATCGAAGATGTAACGAACACCGAACAAGCGGAACATCCAGGCCACGAGAAAGATCGTGTCGGGAGGATTGCAGCCCTGAATTACATCGAATCCTCTGGCGAAGAATATCCACCAGGAGAAGAGGGCTTCCCAAAGCAGCGCGCTTCCATACTCCACGATGTATCCAAGTGCGGAGTTCCCTTCCCGCGGCATCGGATGGCGGTAGATGTGAACGCCTTCTAGCAGCTCGTACTTCTTCTGGTATCCCTTGCCTTTCGGACAAAGAACGGTGACTTGATACCCGTTTGCGTGAAGCGCGAGCGCTTCTTTCCAAACTCTGCTGTCGAACGGAACCGGCAGGTTCTCGACGATGATGAGGACTCGCCTCTTCTTGTCTTTCACTTTTTGATCTCTTATTAGATGGACTGGTAGAGGCCGGCCAGAGCGCAGAGCATGGTGGCCTGTCCCCAATGCAGGGTTGGTGTTTTGTTTACGACATTGTTCGAGTAGCGCCTGTAGTAGAAGTAGCCGGTTCGGTCCTGCATGTGCTGAATCGTCCACTCAGCAACCTTGAGGGCCAAACTGAGACTACCTGAATCGGCACTCTGGAAGAAGACCAACGTATCGATCGCCTGTGAACTGCACTGAATATCGATCGGCAGAGTTTTGTGATTGTAGTAACGGGGCGTTCCATCCTGCAGGAAGAAGGTTTCTTTCCAGTAGTGATAGCCCTTCATCATCCCTTGATGGAATTGCATGTCGCCTGTACTGCGCTCGAAATGCTTCACGCAGTCGAGGACGTACCCGGTGTGAAAATTGTCGACCCAGCGAAGATTCTCTTTTTCTCCGTAGTACCAGGATCCATCTTCTCTTTGATGGTGGCACGTATAACGTAGAGCAGCCTCTGCGAGTTCGCGGAACCTCTCGTCTGAATTGATGCTGTAGGTCCTGGCAAGCAGACTCGCACCGAGGGTGTTGGCGTTGTGTACACGGCTGTCCTTGCCGGGAATGTAGTTGATGCAGACGCCGGGCCCGTCAGGAAAGGCGGTCAGGTCGCGGACGATGTGCTCACACGCGCTGACTGCGACTTCAAGATAGCGGGACTCGCCGAAGTGCTGAAACGCGTCAAGAAATGCGTGGCCGATGAGAGAGGTCCAGACGATCGTCGGCGTTCCTTTAGGCAGAAAGAACGTGCGCGATTGGTAGTCGAAATGATTTCCCCAGCATGCGCCGCTGTATCCGGCAGCCTGATGCTCAATAAGCCATTGCAACGCCGCGACCGCCTTCTCATTCCAGATCGGATTCCCGGTAGCTTTGTTGAGGCGAATGAAACCGCGAGCGAGAAAACCCATCCCTTTGCTCGAGTGTTCACGTCTGACACCGAGCACCGGACGGAGATTTACAGGAAAGCGGCGCACCCCCTGCTGCAGCACGGTACGAAGAAACGGGCTATTGAAGGTGAAAGGCCGAATAAACCTGGCGTTCAAGCCATCGAAGGTGTCGTAACCCCGATAATCGTTTTGTTCAAGCCACTGGCTAAGGCCCGAGATCGACCGGAAGACATCAGCCTTTCCTGCTCCTGTCGAAGCGGGGGCAGTTGACGTCTCAGGCAAAGGAGAGTTGGCGATTGGCATGAAGGCTCCCGGTTCGAGTAATCCTTACGAAATCTACGAGCCTCTGGTCTTCACGAAGCTTCGATTGTACCTGGCTGAATTCTGGATCGTGATTCCCGATCACAACTGTTTGCGCGTGCGTCAGTACGTCTTCAACACTTGGAACCATCAGGCGCGAGATGTGAGGAATGCGATTGAGGATGAAATCTCGATTGGCGCCGACAAGAGCCGCCAGATTGACATTTTTGTCGTAAATACGCAGGTCGTACCCTTTTCCGAGCAGGCGCTCAATGACTTCGATGACCGGACTCTCGCGAAGATCGTCTGTTCCTGCCTTGAAGCTGAATCCTAGAATGCCGACGCGCGGATTACCGCTTTCGATCACAAGCCGGACTCCGCGCGCGATCTGCATTTCATTACTGGGCAGCACTGAATTCAGAATCGGCAACTGCAAATCGTACATTTTGGCTTGATAGGAGAGCGCTCGCAAATCTTTTGGAAGGCAGGAGCCGCCGAACGCGAACCCCGGCTTCAGGTAGGCGGGCGAGATGTTCAACTTCTTGTCCTGGCAGAAGATGTCCATGACAGATTCTGCGTTCACATCAAATGCATCACAGAAGTTCCCAATCTCATTCGCAAAACCGATCTTGAGAGCATGCCAGCAGTTGTCAACGTACTTGACCATTTCGGCAGTCTCGATACTTGTCCTGATGAGTGGAGCGCTCAGTTTTTCATACAGGGATGCGAGCACGTCTCCGCTCTGTGAATCTACTTCACCGATAACGGTCTTGGGAGGAGCCTGATAGTCGTTGATGGCGGACCCTTCGCGGAGAAACTCCGGGTTGTTGCATATTCCGAAATCAACGCCGGCACGCTTGCCGGAATGCTTCTCAAGGGCCGGGATAACAACATTCCGCATCGTGCCTGGCAGGATGGTGCTCCGAATAACCACCGTATGGCGGGTTTGCTTTTCTCGCAGGGCATCGCCGATAAGCTCGCAGACTCGTTTGACGGACGAGGAATCGAGATTGCCATTCAGCTGACTGGGAGTGCCCACGCAGACAAAGGAAAGGTCGGTGTCGCGAATCGCTTCGTTCTGATCGCATGTAGCCCGCAATCGCCCTTCCTTCACGCCGGCCTCTACGAGTTGTCCCAACCCGGCTTCGACGATCGGGGATTTGCCGGCATTGATCAGGTCCACCTTGGTCTGAACCGGATCGACTCCCACAACTTCATGGCCGTCTCCAGCAAGGCAACCTGCGGAAACTGTTCCTACATAGCCCAAACCAAAAATGCTGATCTTCAATGTGCACTCCTCACCAAAACTTCATTCGATCGCTTCATGCCGACACAATTCCTACTTGTTGCGAGCGGCGCCCACTCCGGCTTTGAGCTGGACAAGGCGCTCAGAAACCAATCCCAACCACCTAACACCCACCATTTGAATCCGGAGAAATCTCGCTGCATCTTCCATGCGGTACGTGGACCCAACATCGCATCAGCCCATCTATATTTTCGCGGCAGCTTTGGCTTTTCGAGACGGCCTCCAAGTTCGATCGCAAGTTTCTCGGCCATTGATATCAGGTCGGTGCGCTCTGGGTAGAACAATCCGAGGCAGTTCTGCAAATACGTTATGCATGCGGCCCGGCCACGAGCAGTGTCGGCCAACGAGCGCAGATAGCCAATGTGTAGTTTCATTGAAAGCCACATCGCTTCTCGCTTGCTGTCGCTGGTGCCGATAAACCCAAGATTCCCGGAACGAGAATAGCGATAAAAGACTCTTGATCCCGCTACAAACCTAACGCCGCGGCTAGCCATAAGAACTCGGCAGAAATATTCGCCATCGTCGTCCGACAGAAGGCGATGGTTCCATGGTCCCGCCGCTTCTGTCAGTTCGCGGCTCACAAGCCACGTAGCAGTCTGCATGAAGGTGTTGTTTTCCATCTTCCGCATCAGCCATTCATCTGCGGCTAGATCGCACCATAGTTCGCCTGGGGTGAATTTGGCGGAATCAGGTCGATGCAGGAATCGAGCCCACTCTCCTGACAATAAAACTCTAGGTTGATCCGTATCTGCAACGGCCTTCAGTTGCCGCGCAATTTTGTCTGGCGCCAGCAGGTCGTCCGCATCCAGCCATTGAATGTATTCACCGCTACATTCGTTGAAGGCGTTGTTTCTGGCTGTAGCCGCTCCCTGATGATGCTGTTTCAGTACCCTCACACCTTGAGACTCGAAGGCTCTTGCCACCGACAGGGTCTCATCGGTCGACTCATCATCGACAACAATGATCTCCTTGCGATCCCATGTCTGTGAGATCGCAGAGCGCAGTGTATCTGCCAGATGCGCTTCCGCGTTGTAGGCAGGAATGAGAATTGAGACAAGTGGCTTCACGTTGACGTCGTATGCGATTCGTCGAGTCGGAAATTGCCGACCCTTAAACCTGAAAGAAGGTCTCACTATTCAATAGCAGTTCCGTCTGAGAATCAGCTCAAAAACAACGACCCGACTGTCGTCCGTGGTAACCCCGCTTCGAACCTAAAGAGGGATTGAAAAAAGCGGTTCTTGACCCAGAACTTGCACTATGTGGCCGTCTCGATTTCCGGTGTCCAGTCGGCCTGTTGATAACTCTTCCATGCCACTGATTCCACAGCACATGTCAGGCATTGACACTTTAGTACCAGACCACGTATTACTAAGTATGTACTAATCCGTTATTCTCGATTAATTTGGTTGCCAGAACAGATTTAGGGCTCCGTAGGGACGCAGCTATGTCATATGCCGTTTAAATGTCCAAACAGGCATAGCGCAAACCTCCTCTAACCGTCCCACATATAGCCCCTGAAATTGCGTCCCAGACGGATGACGATTGATGCAGTGTGATCGTACGCGCGGGATCGCGTTGTTAGGAGAACTCATAAATGAACTATCGCCCATTCTCTTTGCTGGCAGCGTACGGCGTTCCTGTCAACATGTTCGTGCTTTCCGTATCCGGGCGGCGCACAATCCGAATTTTTATCTACTTCCTTCTGGCTACCGTTGGTCTGAGCAGCGCCTCCGCACAGAGCTGGTCCTCATTCCTTGATTCATCCCGAGCAATCGACTGGACCAAGGCTGGCTTCAGTATTCCCAATTACAGCACCAACTGCGTCACACAACCGACTTTGCTAACGGGATCCAGCGCCGCGTCCGCGAACGCTTCGTCGATCCAGAATGCTCTTGCGTCCTGCGATAGCACTCATAACGTCGTAAAAATTCCAGCCGGCACCTGGTACGTGGCTGGCATCACGTACCCTCCACATGGTCGTCAGGTCCTCAGAGGAGCCGGACCCACGTCGACAAAGCTGATTTCGACTGGACAAGATCAGTGCGAAGGGTACAACGCGGGCATCTGCATGATCGATGGGAGCCCGATGTACTACGGCAATCAGGAGATTCTTTCAGGCGGCTCCCAGCAGTGCTCGTGGACGGCTGGTTACGCCAAAGGGTCGACAACCATCACACTCTCCAACTGCGGGTCAGCACCGCCGAGCAATCACCTCATCTTCCTCGATCAGGCTAACGATTCTTCAGACACGGGAGGTGTGTATGTGTGTGATGAGACCACTAACTCAAGTTGCAACTATGACGGAACTGGTGGAGCATTCGGCCGCAAAATCAATGGTGTTAGCCACAGCCAAGTCCAAGCTACTTACGTCACTGGAGTGACCTCTTCCGGCGGAGGAACTTACACCGTCACGATCTCCCCTGGTGTCTACTTCACCAACATTCGATCTTCCCAGGGTCCGGGCGCCTGGTGGAGTGGGCAAACTCAACTTAACGGGCTTGAAGATCTGACTGTCGATGGATCCTCTGACAGCAATTCAACGGTTGGCATGTACGACTGCTACCAGTGCTGGGTCAAAAACGTAACCTTGTTGAACGGTGCGCGCTCCAGCATTTTCATGCGTCAGAGCGGTTTCGACGTTATTAGAGATAGTTACTTCTATCAGGCACAGGGTCATCAGCAGATCAGCTACAACATAGAGTCACAGATCGCATCCGGATTCTTGATCGAAAACAACATCATGCAGCAGACCACTGAGCCAATGATTTTCAACGGCAGTTCCGGTGGTGTGGTCGCCTATAACCTTGGCGTTGGATTGATTTCATTCCCGAGCACAACGTGGGGCCCGTTTGCTTCACACACGGCCGGAAACTCATTCAACCTGTGGGAGGGGAATACCTGGCCGGTATTCATTAGCGATGCAGCATGGGGTCCGGGTACGCAGCAGACCTTCTTCCGCAATATGCTGGAGGGTTGGATGACAGGCGGAACAACGGGCAGCACGCCGTTTGTTCGTCGCAGCTATGTTCGAGCCGACAACATCGTTGGTAATGTCATGGGCAAGCCAGGCTACCACAATCAATACGAAACGTATGCGACTTCTAACTCTGCCACCACGGGGAATGAGGATCTCAGTATCTACACCCTCGGGGCTGCGTACCCAGCCGGTTGCGGAAATGGAACACCTCAGTCAAGCCCTTACTGCGACACGCGCGTCCGATCTACACTGATGCGCTGGGGAAACTACGACACGGTGACCTCCGGCGTCCGATGGGATTCAACCGAAGCGTCTCCTGCTGCGGTGACCTATGCCAGTGCAAACTTCTCGTCTAGCTACTTTGGCGGTCTAGGTCACTCTCTTCCGAGTTCCCTTTTTCACTCTTCTACCCCCTCTTGGTGGCCTTCTGGGAAGCCTTGGCCGCCGATCGGGCCTGATGTCTCAGGTGGTAATCTCGGGATTTGCAGTGGTTCTTACTCCGGCTCGGAGGCGACCACTGGTAGTCAGTGTTCCGGTGGGAGCTTATCGAGCGCGTGGGCTGGTCATGCCAACTCCACTCCTGCCCTCGATTGCTATCTGAATGTCATGCACGGGCCGGCAGACGGATCGGGCGGTGCGCTCAGCTTCGATGCTAATAAGTGCTACAGCTCATCCGGAACGACCGGCGGAACAACAGTCGGAAGCCCGACTGGATTGACCGCGGTCGTGTATTAGTCCATTCCCACGTGTGCAGAGGGTGCGAGGTAGGCTCGCACCCTCTGCCATTTCTGAGTGCGGCGAGGTTCTGACAGGCTCTACTTCAGCTCGCCTACCACGTTCTCTTCTAACACCGAATTCCTTTTCCTCCGTGACGAAATCAATTCCTGCAAGAGACCCGTAAGCTGTTTCAGGGGTGATATGCCCCCATGAAGGAGTATCACGAAGACAAGGTACAGGCTCAAGAATAGTAGTGAGACAATGCAGGCTGCCCCAAAGGCTGCGCTAGTACTCGAGTGAGTTGCCCAAAGGCTTGTCTGTCGGAGTATTGCAGCGCTGATAAGGCCTGCTGCCAAAGCAGCAACGCTATACCGCCAGATCGCGCCAACGAGCGCTGAAGCCTTGAAGCCAATTGGTCGCCCTGCATACCAGAATGCCGGAATCACCAGTGTCCAGTAGGAGATGCTCCACGCCGCGGCTACCCCTTCAGGTCCAAAAGGCAGCCCGGTCAAAAATAAGGAAACCGTCACCGCAAACGCGATGATATTCCATCGCACGAAACGTCCGGGCTTTCCTATCGAGAGATGAATCCAACCGACTGTGGTACAAAGCAACATTGCGCCAATTCCTGGAGCGAATATCTCAAAGATCCGGCCAGATTCCGACCATTTGGGTCCAAGAACCATCCTCACGACGTCATGGCCTACCAGGGTGAGATCCGCGCTTGCTGCCATGCCAATGAATGCGACCATTCCAAGCGAATTGGCAATGTAACGACGGAAGAGCACATGATCTTGCTTGGTCCGGCTCAAGGCTGCCAGAGCGACATTGTTCAGAGGTGCGGTGAGCTGGCTTGAGGTCAGCGCGAACAAGTCATAGGCTTTCTTGTAGAAGCCAAGAATTGCCGCGTGAAATCGCCATCCGACGAGCAGATTGTCGATGTTCTGTTGTGAGTAGCCAACGCAAAACTGGGCGTAGACCTGCACGGCGTATCTCAACATGGGTGTGGTTCTACCAGTTCGGTGGGGAAGACCTGGTACCCAGGGACAGAGCCACCATGCTCCTAGAGTAATGCTTACCTGCTGAGCAACCACTCCAGCAACCAACGACCACATTCCCCAGCCCCGAAATGCGAGGACAATGGCAACGACCGTGTTTACGACGCGGCCTATGACATCGTTTGCTGAGGTGTCAACGAACGACATCGCTCGTTTCAGAAGAGCAAGGTGGATCACTGACGCCGCGGATACGACGATCATTACCGAAATGCCGACTGCCACTTGCGTTACGAGCGGATTGTGATAAAGCCGCGCCAGTAAAGATCCCGATGCCGCGAATGCACCAGTCAAAAGCAGCCCGGCCCCTGTGTTTATCCAAAATAGGTTGCTGGCAGTTCGGTGATCTATTTCTTCGAAGTGAATCACCGCCTCGGTGAAACCGTTCAAACCGAAGTTCACAACGAGGAGGCTGAAGGTAGTCACCATGGTGACTACACCGAAATCACTGGGAGTTAACAACCGGGCGAGCATCACCGTGCTAACCATTTGAACCAGCAGAGACAACGCCGAAGCAAATACCGAAACCGCGGCACCGCGAACGGCCAGGCTTCTCAGTTTGTCTGTTCCAGCTTTCGGGTGGAAGGCGCCATTGGCGTCAAAAGGAATCATTTATTGGTGGCGCTTTCACTAAAAATGGCTTGCGGATCAAAGTTTTTCGCGAGAAAAGGCCCCACTTGCAAAATGCACAATCGGACTTGAAAGTGATTCACGGTTAACTCGCGGAATGTGATTTCAAAGCCTTACCAAGCCGCTGTTTGATGGGGCTCCAAATCTGTAGCCGGCGCGCTCAGTTCGCTCTGCCCGACTTCCAGAACACTTCTACGGAATCTTCGGTGCAACGATCAAAGACTTGGACGAAGTCGGCAGCACTGAGCCAGTCGCTCAGAGCTAGCCCTTTTTGACAGTCAACCACGTAGTTAAATCTGCCTGCAGGTGAAAGACTGTTTAGTATCCGAACGCACTCAATCCCCTCTTCTCTGAATTCAGGCAGATTCACCTCGTAAGAGACAAATGGAACTGGCTGCTTTAGACCACGAATCACATGAATTTCGTAGCCTTCAACGTCGATCTTTATGAAATAAGGCATGCCGTACAGCCGAATCAGTTCTTCGATCGTAGTTGTCTCGATGGTCTTGCTCTGAGCAAAGTCGAGCCCAAAATTTCCGCCCTCGAAGCTTTCCTTCTTCTCTTTGAGAGTTTCTGCCCACTTGTCACTGAGGGTATTCAATGCCGAACCTGGGCCGTCAATCCACATCGTCTTAGAAGAGCAAGTGTCACTCACGGCCTTACCGACGACGACGACGGGTTTCGGAGCAAGCCTGTAGCGAAGAAACTTACTTCGAATCAATTGCTGATTCAGGTCGTCTGGATCTATTGCGATGACCTTTGCACCTAGTCTCAGAAACACATCAGTCTTGGTTCCATCGTTTGCGCCAATGTCAAAGATGAGATCACCTGAGCGCATTCCGGCAAGAACTCCGCGATAGAACTCGACCTCGTCTCGCCGCAGTTCAAGCCAATGTCGATTTGTCGTCTGCATGTACAGGTCGCGAACAAATGATGACTTTAGTCTTTGGTAGACGGCGGTCTGCTTTAGCATCGACTTAGATTCTCCAATGTGTTTGTGAGGTTTTCTCTATCGGCCTACTCTTACGGGAAAGAGATGGCAGAAGGCAACGGATTCGCAACTCAATAAATCGAGTTTGTGTCAGCCTCTTCAAGCTTCGGCTGTATTGATACCAAGAAGGACTCTGCACTCCGCGATGCACGAGGCTTAATCGGATGATTGACGAAGAATCCGGCATGCGCACCACTTGCACCAATTGCGGCAAGCAAAACAAAAAGCCAATTAGGGCTCAAGGTCCTGAAGCCGGCCTCCGTGATGCTGTAGATCATCCCGGTGATTACATAGGCAAGAAAAAGGCCGCCAAGTTCAGGATCCCGCTGAATAGCTTTGCACGACATCGAATAGCCAACGAGCAGAAGAAGGAAAACCAGGCCTACGCCGATCCAGCCCAAGTTTAAATAGACTTCGATGTATCCGTTGTGTGCTTCATTCAAACGCTCAGGGCGATAAAAGCCTAAGCGTTCTAGATTCTGCTGAAATATCAATACATTTGGGCTGTTCCAGAAGCTATCGAAGCCAGTGCCAGTGATAGGCCTCGTTACGGCCGGAAATAGGGACGTCCAGATATCCGTTCGACCGGTAAACGTAGAGTCCCTGCCTAGAGCGCCGGCGACATTACCGGTTGCATTGAAGAAGATTGCGAGTCCACCAAAGATGAAGACCGCAGGTCCCAGGATGTAGGCGCGCGATGGCCGTCTTTTGAAGAACCGCAGGCGCGGAGCCAACATGAGCGCACTTCCGAGCAGGAAGCATGCGACAGAGGTTGATGAGTGCGCCATGACCAGCAGCAACAGGCCAGAGCAAAGCAGTATGCCTTGAGCGATCAGTTTTCGACGCCGGTTCGCCTCGCCGCGATTGCCCCATAGCCATCTGAAATTCCACAATAATCCGATTGTGACTACGAAGAGAATCAAGCCGAGCGAATTCTTGTTTGTTGTCACGCCTACTGAATAGAGATTCCCATCGTTATCCCAGGCGCGCCCGGTGTCGCTATATCGAATGAGGTAGATCGATAGCGGAAACAGGAGAATGGCGACCTTCGTAAAAAGTCGACGAAGCGCCAATACCGGTCGAGCGTCGGTCAGGACGACAAGCACTATGACGACGTCGCCCACATCTTTAATCCAGCGCTTTAATGAAGGGACCGGGACTGGAGACCAGAAGACGCTAAGTAAGCAGTACCCGAAGTACAAAATGATGGGCGTCATCACCGTCAGATATCGCCCAGTCTTCTTGGATCGGGCGATCAGGACCGAGACGCCAACCAATATAAGCAATCCGAAGACAGCAGCGTCAAACGGGCTTCCCTCAAGGTCCGAGGCGGCGGCATAGCCGCTATCCGAACTGAGTCCGAACCACATCGAAACGGGTCGCGATCCTATGAGGGCAACCCAAACGATGACTATCCAAAGCGCCTTCGAAGTCTTAACCGAATCGCGATCCAGATGGAAGAGAATCGCCATCCCGGCTATGCATAATATGAAGGCGACTAGCGCCATTTAGAACCTTCTCCCGTTCAGCCAGGGTAGGACCCTTGACCGACTCGTCTTTGATTTCAGAGAGACCTTAAGCAGAGCTTCCCTCCAGCCAGATTCAGGCTAACTGGGAATAGACTCCTGTTGTCAGGACTGCCACCGTCTCCCACGAATGATCGGCAAGAACAGATTCTCGAATTCCCTTGCGTCGCAGTGGAAGCTCCCGATACAGTCCGCTGTCGAAATATCTCTTGATCGATTCTGCCAGGCTGCCGGAATCTCTCGGCGCGCAGATGAATCCCGTCCTGCCGATATCAATGTCATCAGCGAACGATCCCACGTCAGTCGCAATTACCGGTGTGCCGTAGTTATAGGCAACGAACAGTATTCCGCTTTGAAAGATGTCTGTATATGGCAACACAGCCACATCTGCAGCTTTGAAATAGGCTTCAGCTTCGGCATCCGGGATAAATTTGATGCTTTGCAAAATTTTGTCGTGACTGGGGTGACTCTCGATGGTTTGCTGAATCGCATCCCAGTACGCTTCCTGACCCTTCTTGCGCTCGCCGGCGATTATCAGCCTATAGTCATCTTCTGCGGCAATCTGCTGAAAGGCTTCTACCAGATACTCCAGCCCCTTATAGGACTTGATCGCGCCAAAATAGAGGAGCACCTTTTCGGATTGTCGGATCCCAAGTTGCTGTCTTGCTTCCTCCGGCGTCAGGCTGGTGAAAGGGATAACATCATTTATCCCATAGGGAATGATGATGACCTTGTCCGCAGCCACACCAAATTCATTGACAAGCTCCTCTTTCATCTTTCTTGTGTGGACAAAGATGTTAGAGGTTAAACGGTATTGGAACCTCAGTGTAGCCCGGTTGAGCCATGAATCTGTCCCATCTCTCTTGCCCGCATTCACATTATGGGCAGTCAGCACCACTTTCTTTCCCAGTGCCCGATAGAACGTCATCAGCAAAGTCCGGTCGACAAACTGCAGCTTGTTATTCCACAAGATGTGGAACACTCTGGGCTTTGCCGACAAGGTGTATCGGAGAAGTCTCGTATAGAACAAGAGGATTCTGCCGATTCTTACAGTGCGGCTGCCGCCAGACTGTGAGCCGTGCAAGTTGAAAAACTGCGTCCGCGAGCTTTCCTTGAGAACAGGCTGATCCGATTCGTCGCCGCCGATGACATCAAGAGCAACATCCTGACTCATCAGGGATCTGGCAAGTCCAAGCGCATAGTGCGGATCCTGTCCGCCGGTCAGCAGCGTGACGCTAATTGGCGGTGAGCTTTGTCCAGCACGAGGGTGCACGTCTGTGGGCGAGCACGCTTGCGCCTGCAACTCGGTCGGCACTAGACGGCCTTTGCCATTGCGTCGATTTCCGGCGCATTCACCGCGTCGTTCGGCTGCGAATCGAAGAATTGACGGAAAAGCAGCTCCATCGTCAGCAATTTGTGAATCGCAGTGGTCGAATTACGATGGCCCTTCACGTGTCCGGTGACAGCCGCCTCAACATTTGCGCGGTCCAGGAATGGACGGGACAAGGTACGGGAATCGAGCAGAATCTCCTGTACGTACTTTGAGAGCGCATCGCGGTACCACACGCGATAGTGCAGGAACTTGTGCCTGCCGAGGAACAGCCGTTCGAACGGAATGGGAGAGAGCCAGGAATTTATCCGTGAAGCCCATTGCGGCATTCCATAGTCACATGCGTAATCAGCTTTGAACGTGAACTCGAGGTAGGCTCTCAACAATGCGGATGAGACAGGATTCAGTCCTCCACCGACACCCCGATCTGATGGAATTCGGCTCAGCTCTCGATTCCCTCCCATGATCAAGCGTAGCCGCACATCATCGTCGTGCTCACTCATGGGGGCGCGATAGACTCCCGCGACAAAGTCATTGTCCAAGAAGGGTGAGCGCACCGTGAGATGCGTTTGTTCCAGTGCGAGTACCCCGTGGTGATACCAGGGAGACTGTCGGAAGGCAGCAAATGTCACCGGGTGTACACGTCGCACATTGGCATAGGTATCGTACGCCTGGCGGACACTGGCAATCATGTCGCCTTTGAAGAGTCCCTCTGCAGGCAGCATCGGCTTGAACATGACGGCATGGCGGACGATCTCACTACCGTAAGTGCCGACTACCTTTGCTGGAGCAATCTGCCGAGCTTTTTCACTGACATAAAGATCAGACGCGCGATATACATCGACGCATCCCTCGGTAATGTTTACTGTCTTCTCGGCATAGTGAGCAAAGTTGCTGAGGAAATCGTTGCCAACAGTGATGACCTGATGGCTCTGCCCGCAGACTTCAGCTACTTTGCGCGCTAGCTTTACGTCGCCGCAATCACGATACATGCCGCCGAAAGTGTAGGTGGGGACTATTCCTGGCGCCGGCCGGAACTGGGACAGAATGACTCGCGTATCCATCCCGCCCGTCAATGCTATGCCGGTTTGCAGTGGCCCTTCGAAATAGTCGGGGAGATTTTTCCTGAGCGCATCGCGCAGTCCTTCATAGTAGGAATCCGCGCTTACGGTATCCTGCTTCTCCCACGCTTGTGGATCGAAGTAGGTGCCCTTCTGCTTAAGCGCCCCTCTTTGAAACGTCCAACGCGATCCTGCAGGGATAACTGCGATGTCCTTAAAGATGGTCCGATTCTCAAGGACGCAACTGCAGGCGAGAAACTCTCCCAGGCCCTGTATCGATGGCACCCGCAAATCCGGTCGCGCTGCCAGGATTGCTTTGGACTCAGCTGCGAAATAGAAGGCATCAGTCGACTCGTGATAACAGAGACGATGCATTCCATAACGATCATTGAAGAGCTGTACCGAACCGTCGATGCTATCCGCGATCAAGCCATGGAACAGTCCGTTGAGATGCGAAATAAAATCGGCATCCTGAGCAGCCATACGGAGCAGATGGGAAGCCTGACATTCGTCTGCGCCAGCTTCAGCATCCCTCTGACCATATGCTTCGCCAGAGAAGATGAGCGTTCGACGCCCGTCGCGGTCGCGAAGCGGCATGCAGTCAGCGAAGGAACCTTCAATCGCCGTCCATCCTACATAAACGCCAAGAGATTCATCGATCCATGTTCCGGATTGATGAAACGACTCGTGCTTGATCGCAGCAACCATACGCAATAGTTGCGGCTCCGCCCAATGGCGCGGCTTCTTCGTTATCAGACCAACGATTCCGGGCACGGCTTTTGGTTACTCCTGTCTGGCTGTCCTGCGAGTGGTGGCCTTCCGGCTCACGCGAAGCTCTGTTTGTCGTCCCACATGTACGCTCTAGCGATAGAAGCTACTTCCCTTTTCCGCAAAAGTTCACTCGTCAGATATCGGTATTCCTGCGGGTTAACGGGATGTGTCTCGAGTTCAACGACTGAGCGCTGTGAAACTGAAAGTATTTCATCCACGCGGCTTGGCGGCTCGAGAGGGGGAAGAGAAAAAAAGTAGTCGGTCAGGCGGAACCTACGCGCGAGAAGCCCATCGATCATTTTCCGATACTGGCGATTGAGAGAGCCTTTCTCGGACGGCCGGAAAGAGAAATTCCTGCGGACGATTGTTCCAGCTGGAATCAATTTACTGAACAGCACGTTGGCACAGAGATGCATGTGGTGGTGGCCATCGTACCTGCGAGGAAGCTGACCGAAGAGCTTCACAAATTCTTCAACCTGCGTCGAAACAACGTATTCAAAGGACGATGTTAATCCGGGATGGAATACCGTCCGAGCAAATTTGTTGCGCCTGAGATAACGTGTGATTCGTTCCTGGTGTTCTCGCAAACGTGATGGAGCATTGGTATCAGAGAACGGCGTTGTGAAGTTCAGATGCAGACCGCAGTCAACCTTGCGTTCCCTGGAGATCTCGGCAGACCGCTCTGAATCTTCCATGTAAACCATGGCGCTGGCGGATGACAGGCTGCCCATGGCCCAGCACTCGAAGATCCGATCCGTAGTCTCCCGATCTCTTCCCCAGTCGTCTGCGTTGATGATCAACGTCCCGGAGGCGCTGTGCTGCGAGTGGGTCGCCGTGATCTGTGCTCGCAGCGATGGCGCATTTGTGCCTTCCGTTGTGATTCGCATGGCCACTCTAAGGTTTTGAGCCGGCGTACAGATCTGAGCGATCACGTCGAGGGGAATCGGCAGTGGAACGACTGCCGAGGCGGAAGAGCTTTTTCAGACGCTGTAGCTGTTCCCGCTGATGGAAAGCTACAAGTTCCCTGGAGACTGGGCGTTCTACGCGACGTAGTGCACCCCAAAAGTAGCCTGCCCCGAGAGCCAACCCACCGATGCAGATGGGAGACCGCGTCATCTGGTAGCAGGCTCGAAATGCCTCCCACAGCGGATGGTTGCCGATCCTGTAATCTTTCACTCCGTACTTGAACCTTGCATTGACCACACTCTGCTGGGCGGTTCCGATCTCGCGATGGTGAATACACACCTTTTCGGTCCAGGTTCTGGTCTTCCAACCTTTCATCCTGGATGAGATGACGGCGATGTGGTCAATGGATCCGCCTTTTACCGGGACATAGCCGCCGATCGCCTCGAAGCACTCCCTGCGGAAGACCTGGCAAGCACCTGACACATGTTCGCGGCTCACAAATCGGTAGTCGTACATTCCGCCGGAGAGTTCCTGGAATGGAGTGCCCGTCAGCCCTAGGTTGGAGTCCTCAGCGAGTTTTGCGAGTAAAAACTCGAAATAATCCGGCTCGAAGGAAATGTCGCCATCAAGGCTCACGATCACCTTGTAGTCGAGGTTCTTGACTTCGGCATATCCGGTATTGAATGCGAACACCTTACCGGCGAAGTTCCTTTCTTTGCGCTCAGGAGTTCTTACCAGTTGTATCCATGGATATTCCTGCGAATACCTCGCAACAATCTCATCTGTGCCATCCGTAGATCCATCGCTGACAATGACCCACTTCAGGGGACGAACGGTTTGGTTCGCGACGGACCTCAACGTAAGCTCGATGAGGTCTGCCTCATTGCGAGCCGGAGTGATGATCACGTAGCTGGGGTAGCTTGGCATCAGTGCTTTATTCCTAATCAGGCGGCAATCACTTTCGGGTCTGCGGCGCGTGAGGTTTGGGGAGACTACGATTCCGTGGCTGCTTTAAACCGGCGCTCATAATAGGCCCTCCGCAGGTCACGGAGTTTCTCGGCTACCGATTCAGGCACTCTGTCTGCCATGCGATGATGCAGGCCCAGGCGAAGAGCCATGCGGCCAAGGGACGTCAGCGGAACGTAGTATCGGGGAATATCGACACGTTCGAAGCCGTTTACTTCCTTGAAGTGAGAGAGGCTGTCTTCTTTCTTACCGTAGTTGAAGTTCTCATAGATGAGATACGAAACTTTTCGCTCAGCGCATGCCCTCACGGCCTCGGCGATAAGCGCGTTTGTGGGCGCCTTCTCTTTGTGCTGAACCATCGACAGAATATGAACCAGGCATGCCTGAGTTCTGCTCTCATCCATCGAGAGCTTGATGAATCCGATCATCGTCTCATCGACAAATGCGCCGACGAACACGCTGCGGTCCAGGAAGGTGCCCGCATATTCTCGGGCCTTCTCATAGGTCATTCCGTAGTAGGGGAAGCGCTTGCCCTGGCGCACCGGAGTCTCATTATAGACACCGCAAATGCCGCGGATCAATTCATCGCCAAATGGAACTTCGCGCAACACAACTCCGCGCTTACCCGCTTGTCGTGCACGATTGCGCGGGTAGGAACGAATCTGATTGTTCCACCAATTGTCGAAGGTAGAAACGGGCAGCACTGCCAGGTTGTCCATTTCAACTTCATACGGATATCGAGGAGTCACATCGGGAAGCCCCTGAAGGAAAGTAAAGATATCTACGCGATCCTTGCAATCCCTCAGGCTCTTGATCTGCGCTTCTGGATTTTCGGGAAACGTGTATTTCTCCCCTTCCATCCGCGCGATCCGCAAAAGTCCACCGCGGATCCTGACACCGTTCTCGCACCGATTCATGAAAACAAGACCTCGTGTGCCCGATACGCCGGGCGACATATAAATGCAGTCGCGGGCTGCAGGCCGCAGCCCGCCTCTCATTGGGAAGTGAGCAATGTGGCTTAAGCAGATCTCTCTGCAGCCACGAGGGCCGCTTCACCATGACGCTTCGCGCAAAATGCCTCAACCTCATGCACAACCTTTTCCAAATTGTTCAGGGAGAGCTGAGGATACATGGGAAGCGATACTATCTCGGTTGCGCAACTTTCGGTTACTGGGAAGTCGCCGATGCTGTAGTTCATCGATGCATAGGCGCGCTGCATGTGAAGCGGCACCGGATAATGGATTGCTGATCCGATACCGGCTTCTTTCAAATGCTGCATCATGCCGTCGCGATCGCTGGTGCGAATCACATAGAGGTGATATACGCCGCGTGACCAGGATGGCTCCCATGGAAGGCGGATCGCATCGCAATTCGCGAGCAGCTTGCTGTATTCAGCAGCTCTCTCCCGGCGCGATTCATTCCACGCCTTGAGGTGTTCAAGCTTGATGTGCAGGATGCCGGCTTGCAACGCATCGAGCCGCCCGTTGTAGCCCTCGATGGCATGGTAGTATTTGCGGCTCTGTCCGTGATCGCGAAGCATCTTCATCTTCTCAGCCATGCTGGCATCGTTTGTCGTGATCGCGCCAGCTTCGCCGCAAGCTCCGAGATTCTTCCCGGGATAGAAGCTGAATGCAGCTGCGCGTCCCATTGACCCGGCCTTCATCCAGCGGTTCTGCTTCTTCGAGAAGTACTCCGCTCCGTGCGCCTGGCAGGCATCTTCAATGACGATGAGGTCGTATTCGGCGGCAAGTTCCAGGATCCGATCCATGTCAGCGACCTGTCCATAGAGATGCACCGGCACAATCGCTGTCACAGGACGGCCGCTGCGCAAGCTCATGAGCTTTCCGGAGGCATCGCGAACGCACTTCTTCTCGAGATAGCGCTGAAGCATGACGGTAGACATGTTATAGGTCTGCTCGTCGACGTCAACGAATTCGGGAATAGCCAGGGCTTGAGAGATAGCCTCAGTTGTGGCGATGAACGTGTTTGGAACCGTGAGAACTACGTCGCCTGGCTGTACTCCGCTGGCCATGATGGCAAAACGCAGCGCATCCGTGCCGCTGTTCACGGCGATCGAATGCTTGGTATCGCAGAACTCTGCGAAAGCGGTCTCGAAGTTTTCTACCATCGGACCGCCAATGAAACCAGCAGTGCGAAGGACACGTTGGAACAAGGCAGTAAGTTCCTCTTCAAGCTCTACGTGAGGAGTGACCAAATCTAAAAATGGAATTGCCACGTCAGTGTTCATCTTTTCTCCTGACTTGTGCTCAGTATGTTCTGATGGATGTTTGTTTCGTTTCAGCCGGAATCGATCAAGCGAAGCGCGGGCACGAGCCGTGTTTGTCGCGCTGCTCGCAAAGGACCTTTTATTTTGTTTCCAGGTATCTCAACACTTTGGCAGGGTTACCAGCCACCACAGCATTGTCGGGTACATCGCGGGTGACTACGCTTCCCGCTCCGACGATCGCGTTCTTTCCTACGGAGATATTGGGAAGGATCGTCGCCCCGGTGCCGAGGGAGGCGCCTTGCTTGATTACGGTCTTTTCGACCTTCCAATCGGCTTCGGTCTGCAGACTGCCATCCGCGGTGGTTGCACGAGGATAGCTGTCGTTTGTGAACATGACTCCGTGACCGATGAAGACGTTGTCTTCGATCGTCACTCCTTCACAAATGAACGAGTGGCTCGAGATCTTGCAGCGGTTTCCAATTGTGGCGTTCTTTTGGATTTCAACAAAGGCGCCAATTTTTGTATCGTCGCCAATGGTGCAGCCGTAGAGATTGATGAACCTGGAAAGGCGAACATTTGCGCCCAGCTTTACGTCGTCTGCAATGCTATTGAAGGAGTTCACAGGTAAACCAGCGCGCCTTTCTTCTTCAGGGACTCATCCGCGGTCTCGAGCATGCGGACTACGCGAAGGCCGGCACATCCGTCGTTGAAGGGCCGCTGGCCGGTCGTGGCGCATTCGACGAAATAGGCCATCTCCTGCCGAAGGGCCTCGCTCTGCTCCAGTTGCGGAGCCCACATGTCTCCGGAACGATAGCTTACGAGCAATTCGTACACGCCTTCCCTGCTGCCGATCTGGACACCCTTGTCGTAGATCTTCAGCTTCTCGTCGGCCTCAAGATCGTTCCATACGAGCATCCGCTTTTCGCCACCGATAAGGGTTGTTCTCACTTTCACCGGCGAGAGCCAGTTCACATTGACGTGAGCGATCACCTTCTCCGGGAAGTAAAGCGTCATGTATGCCACATCCTCGTGGCCGTTCAAGTGTCCCTGCCCGGTAGCGACTACGGCCTGGGGATCGCCCTTGAGGAGATAGTCCATGATTGAAAGGTCGTGGGGAGCCAGATCCCACAACACATTGCAGTCATGCTGGAACAGGCCCAGATTCACGCGGGTTGAATCGTAGTAGTACAAGGGGCCAAGGGCGCCATCGTCAACAAGCTGCTTGATCTTCTTTACCGCTCCCGTAAACAAGAACGTGTGATCGACCATTAGAGTCAGATTCTTCTGAGCTGCAAGATTGATCAGTTCTTCACCCTGCGCGGAGGTGCTGGTAAAGGGCTTCTCCACAAAGACGTGCTTCCCATTTTGCAGAGCCGCCTTGGCCAGTTCGAAGTGCGTCCACACGGGAGATACAACTGCGACTGCGTCGATCTCCGTCGAGGTAAGGACTTCGGTTGCGCTGGCAACCACTTTAATTCCGGGATGAGCCTTCTGAGCCCGAGTGCGGGCCTGCGGGCTGATCTCCGCGATAGCCAGAACCTGAGAACCCTCAAGTTGCGCGAGGTTTCTCACGATGTTCGGGCCCCAGTAGCCGTAGCCAATGACGCCAAACTTCATGATTCGCCGACTTTCTGCAGAATCGCTGATTGGTTGGGGGATGACGTGCGAGGGGTTCCAGACCGGGATCAGTGAGGATCTCTGCCAGTGATACGTTTGAGATTTTCGAGTTGTTTTAGTAAGCGCCTGAGCCGCGAATTACGGCGAGAGGTGTGCGTAGAAGGATCTTCAGATCGAGCCAGGGATTCCACGAGGTCGCGTACTTGAGGTCAAGGCGGACCATCGCGTCAAAATCAACCGTGCTTCTTCCTGTCACTTGCCACAACCCAGTGATTCCGGGCTTAACATCCAGCAGCCGACGGCGATGCCAGGTCTGATAGGCGGCCAGCTCGTATGGAATGGGAGGGCGCGGTCCGACCAGGGACATCTCGCCGCATAAAACATTAATGAACTGAGGCAGTTCATCGAGGCTCGTTTTGCGCAGAAAAGCTCCGAGCGGTGTGATTCTCTTGTCGCCCTTCAGCTTGTAAACGCCCCCAGCGTTCGCTTCGGCTGGTTCACCCTTGTTGATGAGCTTCGTTACATACTCGCGATGCACGTTGTTGTCATTGTTGACATACATCGAGCGAAACTTAAGGAATTCAAACTGCCGTCCGTGTTGTCCAACACGTTTCTGACGAAAGAGGATCGGGCCCTTAGAGGTGAACTTGATAGCGAGGGCGATGGCAATGCAGAACGGCAGAAATGCAACCAGCAGTATGAGGCTGCCCACGATGTCGATTGCCCGCTTGAAAATCAATAGAGGCTGCTTGCTGCTGGCCTGCTTGGAGATATCGGGATACAACGCCGGATTGCTTGGACGTCCCGGACCATTTTCATCCCAGTCGTCGGGATAATAGTGCAAAGAAATACTGATCAGGTTGAACTGTTCAAAGCTCAATTCCTCCCGGAGAGTGCTTGTGGCCCGGGTAAGAATGGTCATCAGAATTGCGCTTTTTTCCCCCGGAAGCAATCCTGTGAACAGAGCGCCGATTGTGTTTTTTCCTTTGTACCAGCCCACCACATCCGTATCGCGGCTTGATGCCAGCAACGAGGTCATCACGATTTCAAGGGCTGGAGCCGTTCTTGCGCTGTTCTGGTTAGAGATCTCAACGAGCATGAGCACGAAAGGAGACTTCGATCGCTCCGTCCGTTTCCTCTCAATAGCGATTACCCGTCGGAAACTTTCCTCGTCGAGGGCTACCCGCTCAACAGCCGGTTCGCTTAGAGGATCAATTAGACTGACTGGCCGACCCTGCCTACCCGTGTTCACTCGTCCTCCCAAGGCGTACGTCCCATGCTCCAATTCAACAGATCCCTTTACTTCCCGCAGATCTGAACGATCTGTGAGAAGGAGCGGTCAGAGCGCACTTCTGAAAAGCTTGCAAAGTTCAACAGAGAAATTGCAGTGCGTTGATGAGAATATTCAAGCTTCCACAAGATTAGTGAAACAAATCAACTTTCCGCATCGTCGTTTGGTAACCGATTTGTGGGGCGATAGTAATAATCCGAGTGCACGACCGACTTAGCACTGTTCAAAACCGCCCCAATGACCTTTTGATTCGACAGTGCCTCCAGGCCCCGCTTGAGCTGCTTTTTCTGAGTTGTGCCTTGCCTGGTTACCAGCAGTATCCCGTCAGACATGTTTGTCCAGACGCTGGTATCAGCTAAGGGGAGGATTGGAGGCGAATCGATGACCACCCAGTCGAACCAGTTTGTCAGCTGCTCCATCATGGGAATGACGCGACCCGATTGCAGCAGTTCCAGCGAATTTCCGGTTGCCATCCCTGCCGGAAGGATCCAGATGCCCGGGCCGTCGAGTCTGTACATGCTGTCGATCAGTGAATTCTCACCGTTGAGCCACGAACAGATTCCCGTCCTCAGCTGGAGCCCAAAGATCTTGGATTGGGTCGGACGACGGATATCTCCCTCGAGCAGCAAAACCTTTTGTTGGGTCCGTAATGCCAGGGTGCAGGCGAGATTTGCTGCAACCGTACTCTTTCCCTCCTGCGGAATCGTACTGGTGACCAGCACCTTCTTGAGGGGACGTTGCCGCCGAAGATGTCTCAGGCGGACTCCAAGCAGATGGAACGCTTCGCTTGCCGCGCTTTCGTTATCGGGTAGCGCAACCAAATGGCTCTCTGTCGAAGGGTAAATCCTAATGACCTCGCACTGCATCGGTCCTTCGACGCGTTCGGGCTCAACCCGGGTAGCTGGCGCTGCCAGCAGCTCTGCCGATACAGAGCCGGCTGCCCTTTCCTGCTCGGATATGACTGGCGAATCTTCAACGATAAGCGTGTTCCATTGCTCGCGCCCTGAGGGGACTTGTTCAGCCCGCTGCAATAGCTCAGTCGCACGAGCCTTGGCAACTCCTGCTCCGCCGCTCCGCTCGGACTCTGAGCGTTGTAATGCGTCAAATATTTGACTCATGTTCCCCTGCTTTGACCGGAATCGGTTGACTTAACGGCGCGGTTCCCCTCTGAGTCGCTGCATAAAGATCCAGAAAGAAATTCTTCGCTCGCTCCAGATCCTGATCTGACTCGGCCTGGCCATTCCTGGCAAGCTTGGAGCCATTTGTATTGAGATGGAAGTCTCGAGCCACTCCAAGGATTACGTCTTGTGGAATGGTCAACAACTGACGCGCATAGCCAGTAATCAACGCATTTTCACATATCGTGTTGATCAGTCGTGGGAACCCTCTCGAGTACTGGTGAATCGCTTTCACTGCATCAGGTGCAAAGAGAGGCTCCGCCCGCTGCGAATCTCCCGCGATCGTTAGGCGCTCCTGGATATAACGCTCAGTGTCCTGCTCGTCCAAGGGGGTCAAATGGGCTCGCAGGGCTATTCTCTGCTTCAAAGGCCGCAGCTCGAATGAGTCGAGCTTCAGGTCAAGCTCAGGCTGCCCAACTAGCACTATCTGCAAGAGCTTGTCGTCATTTGTCTCCAGATTAGAGAGAAGGCGAATCTCTTCGAGAAGCTCCATGGACAAATTGTGCGCCTCATCGATGACAAGGACCGTAGTGAGACCTTGCAGCCCGCGCGAAGTTACATATCTGCTCAGTTCTAGCAACAAGGCGCTCTTGCCGGTGTTCTCTTCCACCTTTAGTCCGAAATCAGCTGCAGTATAGTGCAGAAACTCATGAGGAGACAGCCGACAATTGAACAGATATGCATAGGAGATTTCGCTGCTCTCTTTGAAGAGTTGCAGAAGGCAACGCAGCATGAGAGTCTTTCCGGTCCCAACTTCTCCGGTTACGACAACCACCCCCTTGTGCCGGCGGATTCCGTAGTACAGGGCCGCGAGTGCCTCGTTATGCCGCACAGTCGGAACGAAACAAGTCGGATCCGGTGTGAGGTCAAACGGGTTTCGCGTGAGATGGTAGAAACTTTTATACATGTGAGTGGTTACTATCCTCGCAGATAACTGTAAGCAGATCCAACAGCAATCACCAAACCGACGATCGCAGTCACAGTCCAGCCCCACAGCATTCGCTTGTTCGCGCTTTGCAGGTCTGAAGGGTTCTCAATCTGGGGAATCTCCGACATGACCTGCATGGCAAGCAGGGCCTTGAGCTCTTTCTCCCCGTGCATCCGGTCGTCGAAGAATTCGAAAAGAAATACCACCAGCGCACCAGTAGCGATACCAAGCAAGACGCCCATGCCGCAGAACTTGAGGCGGTTCGGGAAGTCTGGCCTGGTAGGCACACTAGCAGGGTCCAGCATCGTGAATCGCTCCCCTTGCTGCATTCGCTCCATGCTCGTAGCCATCGCTGACTGATTCTTCTTCTTCAAAAGATCGTCATAGTTGGCTTTCGACTGCTCATAACCGCGGTTGAGGTCAGCAAGTTGCTGCTCGATACCAGGCTGCGAGTTCAGCCTCCCTTGGTACTGATTGATTCGTGTCTCAAGACCAGCCATCGCGCGCTCACGATTTGCGATTTCAACCTGATTGGCCTGGAGCTGCCCTTGAAGTTGGAGCAGAGGTCCGCTCTCTGAATCACCTGCTCTCGATCCGTTCTTCGGGGCAGATAACAGCTCCTGGCGCTGCCTTTCGGTCTTGGCAATCTGTGCTTTCACCTTCAGCACATCGGGATATGAGTCGGTATATCGGGAACTCAGGTCAGTGAGTTGCGCCCGCAATCTAGACAATTCTTGATCAAGCGCGGTTACCTCAGACGGAGCGCCTTCCACACTACGCCCAGTCGCATGAAGATTCTTGTACTGCTCGATCAAGCTCTGATAGTAGACGCGCTGCTGTTTCGCCGTCGCAAGGGAATCCTGCTGGTTCTGCAGTTGACCCTGCAGCCCAGCTAAGATCTGCAGATTACTAGCTTGTTGACTCGGGAGTGAGCCCTCATGGGCAGACTCGAACTGGTGAACCTTGGCCTCCTGCGCAGCCAGGGCTGCACGCGCATCTTCGAGCTGTTGCTCAATGAAATGGGTGGTGCCTTCCGACTGCGCCTCCCGCGTTTTCAGATTCTCATTGATAAAGAGCTCCGTCAGTTCGTTCGTCACTCTCTGGGCCAGAACTGGACTATTCGATGTGAAGCTCACTTTGAATGCGGATATCTCATTGCTCCGGTTCTGCACCAGATCTACGCTTATAGCCTTTCGCATCGCGTCGACCTTGTCATCCGCCGTCATTGGCCTCTTCCCATCACCGTACAGATTGAGTTTGTCGATAATGGTAAGGAGTCTTGTACGACTGAGAATCTGCTGACTAATACTCTGCAGACGATCCTGCAAGTTCTGGTTGATATTAGACGCAACGATAGACTCGGGCATCGTAGGCTGTTCAACGAGAATCAGGGTGCTCGATTTGTATCTGGCCGGAAGTACCCAGCTCAGTCCCCAGACAACTAGCCAGCCCAAAAAGACCGGCACAAGGAAGTGCAGATGCCGGCGGCGTACCAGATCCAAGTACTTGTCGAAATCAAATTGCGGCGCTTCAGGTTCTTCGATGAGCTCTGGCATTCTTATCTTCCTAGGGGACGGTGAAAACCATATTTGACTGACGCGTAAACTCGATTTGAGTCAGGCGAAAAAAAGGAAGACGGAATCAGCCTGTAACTCTCATGCACATGTCCATATCCCACTACAACTTCTGTACGTTCGCCGATGCGACGGTCCAGATACGCTCCGCCGGAAACCGTATGCCCGCCTGGATACTGGTTCGTGATGATGCTCTTTAGCAACGAGTATTCTCCGTCCATACCCATACTCCAGCTCCTCTTGAACCTCCATTCACCGGTCATTCGCGCCATGTCAGCGTGGAATGCCCCGTTTAACCCAGGGGCCCCCGATACAAGGTGCGCAAAGCTAAACCCTAGATTCGTCCGAAGCGTCTGCCAGCCGAGAATGCCTTGGGCAGCAGGAGTCCATGCTTGTTCTTTCGCAAACCCAGCAGCATCGCTCAGATAGTGTTCAGGTCCTCCCAGGACCGACAAGGAAAAACTCTGCGTAAAGTAGTGTGTATAGAACCCAAAAAGCGTATGAGTGTCGGTGTGGGTATCGACTGGATGTGTTACCAATTTGGTGAATTGATATACCGCTCCGAGATACTCTGCTCTGCCGGTTCTCCGGCTGTAGAAAGCAGTTGCCTCCGTAGTATTTCCGTCGTTTAATCCGGTCAGTTGCGTGTCATTTCCTGTGTAGCGCAGGAAAGAATATGAGCCACTCCCACCGATCATCGAATTTCTCGCGTACTGGTAGTCGACTGCTATTGTGCTCAAATTGTTCATTTGGTTGGCAAATGGTGCAAGGAGCGTTGTATTCCCGGGTGCACCTGTAATACCGCCAGCGACAAATGGATTTGACTGGTTGTAAGTGTTGTAATTCTGCCAGAACCTGTCGCTGAACTGAATCACAGTGTACGGAGTGACATGGAAGCGGTATTCGCCGGACGCATCCTGACTGATGCCGTTCAGCTCGCTAGTCTTCTGATAGAGCGTAAATCCCGGACTGTAGCGTAGGCTCTCACTATGCCTAGGGGTGGTACGGTCCAGCGTGATTGAGGGTAAGAAGTAATAGACCTCATCGCTGATTGCAGATGGGCCCTCTAGTAGGTTATCGACATAAGACCCGGTGAAAACCAACCCAGCGTCGAGAAAATTTGTTCGCGACTCAGCGCCCACTACAACCGGATAGGCATCGGTGCTGACCGGCGGCGGGGTCATCATGTGCAGGTTGTCCAGATCGGACCCACTGCCTGTTGCGGCAGGTTCGACCTGGGACCATGTCGGCTCAACAGCCACAACCACGAGCAGGAAACAGGCAAACTTAAACATAAAAGCCTCAGGGAACAATGATCGTGTCATTTGGCTCGAGCTTTACGTTCTGAGCCGTGTTTTTTCCTTTGACGAAGTCCTTGTAGTTGAACTTCAAATGCTCTTCCTGTCCATTTGCGCTCTTGCGGAGTACGTAGACTCCCGACTTCTTTGCGAAATCGCGAAACCCTCCCGCGGCAGCAATGGCATCCATGACGGTGGTTTCGGTAGTCAACAAGTAAGAGCCAGGCTTGGTCACCTCGCCCAGCACGTTGTACTTTCTGCTGTTCACTTTTTCTACCACCACCGTGACTTCGGGCGTGGTGATGAAGTTCTTGAGCTTGTCGGTGATCTCTTTTTCGAGTTGAGCAGGCGTGCGACCAGATGCTTGGATCTCGCCCACTAGAGGCAAGGAGATTTTGCCATCAGATCGAACCGGAACGGACTTAGTCAGTTCAGCCTCTTTCCACACGCTGATCGCAAGGAGATCATCATTGCCAATCACAAAACTGTCATCGTGTGGTTTGTTCGCCGATCCTGCATCGGATTGCGCAGGTGAAGCTGACGCCGCTCCGTCTGAGGCGCTTTGCGCCAACCCAGCCACGGGCGCTAAAGCGAGGGCTGATCCTAACAACAACGTCTGCAGGAAAATAAACTTCATTCGTGCTCCTGTGAATCATCAGCTTTCGAAACCGCCGGACTGCGGCTCTGGCTGCCATTGTGCTCATTTGGCCTTGCCACAGGCTTCTTGTTCAATCGCCCGCAAGTGACGCCGGGAGTCTATGACCCATCCCTGACCCAGCGAGCGCTAATACGTTTTGTTGAACCGCGGGAATGACGTCGAATGCGTCGATTTCGACCGCTACAGATTGTGCCAGCATGTCGACCGAGAGTACTAGACGGCAAAGGTTTTTCTTTCGAGTCAGAACTCCTTCAACTCCCTCAAGAGAACCGCGGACCACCCTGACACGCTCTCCACACCGGAGGTACGGATGAGGCTCTACTGCAAATTGCCCCTGTACGGTTCTGCGGATTGCATCAATTTCCTCTTCGGGTAAGGTGGCTACGCGCTCACCACTACTCAGGATCATATGCACGCCCGGAGTGGAGAGAACCGGCAATCGCCGCTCGATCGCACCTCTCACAAAGACGTAGCCCGGGAAAAGTGGCAGCGAGATCACTTTGCGCCTGTCCTTCCACTTCCGGGTCGAATCGTAGAGAGGCAAGAAAACCTCAAAGCCCTTCGCTTCCAGAACGTCACTCACGGCCTTCTCGTGTTGATGGCGAGTGTACACGGCGCACCAGGCGTTGGCTTCAATCCGTGGGTCTCTTAGATTCAACAACTTGGCCCCCTTACCGGTCGGACTAGTACGTAGCTTCGCCCTGTGAGCAACATGCTCAGGCTTTTTTTATTATCCGGATGCACTCGCTTCCGGGGCATCACCCGCTAGACCTAAGAGTGAGCGATCCTGCTCAATAGTCGGTGACCTCGAATGCTTCCACAATGCCCTATTTGGGGTCCGCAATTACCGCTACAGTAACCTGCTTCAACCCCTTCAGGTAACCATGCCTCTACTTACCATTTTCAGGCACGTAAAATTGTGATTCCAAAACCGATACCGTTTCACTCCTTTCTTCCGGAATTCCCGGGCAGCTCCCGAACTAGCCGGTTACTTCTTGGTCATTGGTCACCTGCGACCAGGAGTAAATCGTCCCTCTAGCCAGGTCTGCGTGATCGCCTGCGCACTCCCACTGGGGCCAAAAAGGCGCGGTGCCTTCTTAATCTGTTGCCTTCAGGCACTGTCTTCTGGCCAGGCTCGAGTTCATTCACAGTTTCCAGTCCGAAGATCACGACCCGCGCAATCCAGTTCTCCAGTTCTCGTATGTTCCCCGGCCAGTCCATTTCCCTGAGCCTGTCGAGGTGCAATGAGCTCAGTTGTGGAACCGGTCGGCCATAATTCTGCGCCGCTCGCCCAAGCAGATACTCGCAGAGCATCGGGATATCTTGTTTCCTCTCTCGAAGCGGAACTAGACTTACTCGATGATTGAGTCGACTAACTAACGACTCGGTGACTCTTCTCTCAAGCATAGCCCTGTCCAGATTTACGCTGGATGAACACACGATGCGGCAACGTGAACCCCGGTCACAGGATTGGCGTGCATCGATCAACTCAACCAACTCCTGCTGCACCGCCAGATCCATCTCGCCGATCTCGTCAAAAAAAGCAGTGCCTCCCCTTCTGGGATTAATTGCTGCCGTGTTTCGGCGCGGTTCGCCACGTCCGCTGCCAAATCCGAAGAGCTCCAGGTCAAGAAAACCGGCTGAAACCGCTGCACAATTAACACGCACGAAAGGATCAGTCGCCCGCTGGGAGTGCAGATGGATGTACCGAGCCACTACTTCCTTGCCCGTACCGTTCTCTCCCTCGATGAGCACCAGCCGATCTTCGTCGATTGCAGCCTCAACCTTGATTCGCACTTCTCGCATTTTGGGAGTGCATCCAAAGATGCTGTCGGCGTCCGGAAGTTCGGCGAACCTAGAAACTTGGGCTGTTTGCAGAATCATGATCGCGAGAGTTGCTGTTGAAGAAGGTAGCAAGACTGTGGCCAAACGCCAAAAAGGAAGACTTTGCTCAGATTCCGACCGATCCTGGAGCTAAACCGGCATTGGAAATGCCGGGCATATGCCGCTAATATGCAAAACGCTGCACACTATTGACGCTTGGTGTGCAGGATTTTGCGCAATTTTTCGCTGGCGCTGTGCATAGGCGAAATTCGCCCGCAGCCATAAGTGAAGTCAGAACTCAGCTCAAGAACACAACGCGGGCATTGCCTCGCCCGCATCACAACCTTTTCATCAACGGACTAGGGGCCAGACGGTGCTGCTGAATCTTATAGAGCAAACCGCGATAGCTAATGTTCAGGGACCGCGCCGCACGGCGGCGGTTCCATCCGTTAACCTCCAGGGCGTCTTGAATCATTTGAGCCTCAGCTCGAACCGTTATCTCCCGCATCGCCGACCGCATCCCTGGATTCTCCTCGCTTCTTGCGAATGCCGATCGCCCCTTCCACTCCGTCATCCGTCCTGCGGCGATCCTTTTCTCTAGTTCCTGGATGGCACCCGCTTCATCGCGCATCGTCAAAGTGCGAGTGATGAAGTTTCGCAACTCCCGAACGTTCCCCCTCCATGAGTGCTGAAGCATAGCGTCCATGAGCCGCGACGAGAGACACGTCGTGCCAACGCTCTGCAACTCTGCCGGTGACCTGCGAACAATCTCATCCACCAGGTAGGGAATCTCCTCGCGGCGCTCACGCAAGGGGGGAACGTTGATCGTGAACACGTTCAGACGGTAGTAAAGATCCTCACGGAATGTCTTGCCGACAAGGGCGTCTTCAATCTGCACGTTTGTAGCAGCCAGAACGCGAACATTAACCTTACTGCTTTCTCGTGCCCCAAGCCTGTTGAACTGGCCGTCTTGCAGAACATGCAAAAGCTTCGCTTGCATTTGCGCACTCATCTCGCCAATTTCATCCAGGAGCAGGGTGCCCCCATTTGCAAATTCAAACTTGCCCGGCTTGTCTTTGATCGCACCTGTGAACGCACCTCGCCTGTACCCGAACAGCTCACTCTCCAGCAAGTCCGCCGGCAAAGCTGCGCAATTCACATTGACAAACGAATGAGCCGCACGACGCGAATGCTTATGTATTAGGTGCGCAATCACCTCTTTTCCCGTGCCACTTTCACCCAGAATCAACACGGGAGCATCCACATCGGCCAGAAGGTGGACTTGGCGATGAATCTTCAGCATCGACGGAGAAGCGGCGAGGAAATATCTTCCGTCTCCAAGCTCTTCTATCGCCGCAGGTGGCTGAGACCTCAATTCATGTAGCTCTTCAAGAGCCTGCTCGCGAGCAAAGTTTCGCTCAGGGTTAGGACGCAGCGCACACTCGAAGAGAGCAATGAGTTCTCTCTCGACAAGGGGCGTGTCGATGATGTTAGTAACGCCAAGTTCTTCCGCGATCTTCTTCAGTCTCAGCTCGCTTTGCCCGCAGACAAGGCTTATTGAAGCTGGAGCAGCGAGCCGAACCAATTCGCGAAGATCATATCCGGTATCAGACGCAGACGCTTCGAAAATTACAAGGTCTGGCTCGACGCCGTTGTTGAGTAGAATCTCAGCCTGTCTGCAACTTGTTGGCTGCAGCAGCTTGTGACCGGCATGGTCTGCAACGTTGCTGATGAGGGCACGCGTTTCCGAGGACCGAACGACACTTAGGACCAGCAATACAGATTTCACAAGGCACCCAAAGATTTCGAACAAGGATCAATCTGCAAAGACGTGCCACTTTGAATCTATGCACGCTTATCGACTCGAGATGTCCGCCAAAAGTGGATCAGCCTGAGAGCAAAGCCCAAAATGACTAGCCGGCGAATGAGGCGAAAATTACCAGATGAGCGCGGAGTGACAAGCAGCCTGCAGACCCCGCGATTGCAAGAAATTGAACTGCATGGAGTCTTCACAGTAGGGTAGGAGCTTCACTCAGTCAACAAAACTTTAGTAATTGCATCCCTTGCAAGTGATTGCAAATACTTGGAGTTATGTTTCAGCTTTGCTCCCTGCGGCCCATTAGTATCTCTCTACATCTTTGGCGCAATCTTTGCCACTAGGGTGGAATTGTGCCAGACCGCACCAAGGATGTCTCATTAAGCACATTCCACATGAGTTCTGGATCGTTTATGCCGCCCATGAAAGCAAGCCGCATATCGCAGCGGTTGTCAGCGCGAATCGCGCAACTTTTGACCATCGCTTGCATGACTGGCTGCCACAACCAGAGCCATCCCTCAGCAGAACTTGCCTCCCTTTCAACGCCGGATGTGCCCAGGGGACACAACTACTCGACACAGTTTCCCAAGTCGGAAAAGCCCATTTACGAAGATGGAAATTGGGTAGTCGGTAGAAGGGGTGGGTCAAGCCTCAGGGAGGGAGGACACTTTTGGCGGCTTGGTCGCCTCTGGGGCGACGTTCAGACGAATCCGGGAATTGCGTATGGTGTCGACGAGCCAACTGAGTATGGCGATCCAACCGCTATCCTGACAGGCGTCTGGCAACCAGATCAGACCGTTTCGGCTGCCGTCAGAATCAACCGGCTTCCAACGGGCACCTGCTGTCACGAAGTGGAATTGCGGCTCAGGACCACAATATTCCTCCACAGAATCACCGGCTACGAAGCATATTGCAGCGTCATGCCCACCTATCCCTACTGCCATATAGCACGCTGGAATGGCCCAAACGGCAGCTACTGGAACATCGAAGCAAAGACCCCAAAAACGTATGTCAGCAATGGGGATGTTCTGAAAGCGACTGTCACAGGGATGAACCCTGTTGTCATTACGCTATTCAAAAACGGCGAACAGATCGCTAAAGCTTCGGACACCGGCGCGGCGGGAGGCGGCTTCGGAGCATTTGGACCCTGGGTCTCAGGCAGCCCGGGAATCGGATTTTACGACGAACATGACAATAATTGGAAAGACTTTGGCTTCTCGTCCTTCAGTGCGACTGATAACAGCGTTCCAGCCGGCTTGACTCCGCGCGACCCTGAGACTGACAACTCCCTAATCCTTCGCTGACTCGAACAACATCTAAGAACTTCGTGTGCATCCACTGGATGATTGGCCGTTCCCTATGAAGCTTGCCGTGAATCCGCCTATCTTGCCGATGCTCGCCAAGCGCGTGGATGCGATCCCGTCCGAAGGCACCTGGATCTATGAACCCAAGTGGGACGGCTTCCGTGTCTTAGTCTTTCGCGATGGCGACGAAGTACTCCTGCAGAGCCGGGACGAGAAGTCACTGAATCGCTATTTTCCGGAGATGATGGACCCGATCCGTCGTCAACTACCGGAGAAGTGCGTGCTCGACGGCGAACTTGTCATCGCAAATGAAGGACATCTCGATTTCGACGCTCTTCAGCTTCGCATTCACCCCGCAGAATCGCGCATAAAAATGCTTGCTCAGCAAAGCCCCGCGTCGTTTGTGTTCTTTGACATTCTCTGTATCGGCAAGCGGGACCTACGCACCTCTCCCTTTGCAAAGCGCCGAGCCGAACTTGAATCGGTACTGAAACCAGCCAGACCGCCCATTCACATCACACCTGTCACCGAGGATCGGGACGTCGCTACAGACTGGTTTGGACGCTTTGAAGGCGCAGGTCTTGACGGAGTAGTCGCCAAACCCGTCGACCAGCCGTATCAGCCTGATAAGCGCGTGATGCTCAAAATAAAACACGAGCGTGACTGCGATTGCGTTGTTGCCGGATTTCGCTGGTATAAAGATGCCGCAGGGAAGGAAGTAGGTTCGTTACTGCTTGGGCTGTATAACAACGAAAATGTCCTGCAGCACGTTGGTGTATGCGCCAGTTTCCCAGCCCCGATGCGCCGCGAACTTCTAGAATTCCTCTCGCCTTACCGAAAAGATGCAATTCGCAACCATCCATGGAAAGACTGGGAGAGCGCGGACGAAGCTTCATTGGCGGGCGAACACCGCATGCCCGGCGGGAAAAGCCGCTGGAGCCGCGGTAAAAACCTCGAGTGGGAACCTCTACGCCCGGAGTTGGTCGCCGAAGTCGCCTATGAACATATGCAAAGCGGGCGCTTTCGCCACATGGCGCATTTCCGGCGATGGCGCGCGGACCGCGAGCCGCAATCCTGCACATTCCGTCAGCTGGAAGTCGTCGCACCTGAAGAACTGAAATCGATCTTCAGGCATGGCAGATAACGCCACAGCGAGACAGCGCCAGAGGACTCGGACGATATAGTTCAAGCATGAAGCACCTGCCCCCGACAAATCCTTCCAGCAAATTCCTCCGGTACCTTCCTCTCAGGACTGGAAATCTCGGCCTCGATTTCGGGCTCATCCTCGTGCCTGTCGCCTTCATTGTGGGACACACGAGCAGTTCGGCGGTGCTTACTTTTGTTGCCTCTGCACTGGGGATCATTCCCCTGGCAGCGTCCCTGGGCAAAGCTACGGAGGATCTTTCCAGCAAGCTGGGGGAAAAGCTCGGTGGACTGCTCAATGCGACGATGGGAAATGCGACGGAACTGATCATTGCCTTCTTCGCGCTGCGCGAAGGGCACCAGGCAGTGGTAAAGGCGTCCCTCTCTGGAAGCATCATTGGCAATGTGCTTCTGGTACTGGGCACCAGTGTCTGGGTCGGGGGTGCCGGCCGGCAGAAACAGACGTTTGATCGCAGGACGGTGTCGGCCAGCGTCACGATGTTGTTCATTGCTGTCATCGCGCTTGTCATGCCGGCGGTGTACGCGCTTTCGTTCCACGGCCACCTGACAACGAGTTCACCAGCGCTGGATCGATTCAGCATTACGACGGGGGCCATCCTGATTGTGCTGTACGCCTTTGGCCTGCTATTCCAGATCAAAAATGGCGAGGTTCCTGTTGCAACCGAAGAAGACGATGCAACGACTGAACCTTCCTGGCTGCCGACACTTTCGTTGCTCCTGGCAACCGTATTGATCGCGCTATTGAGCGAGATGCTGGTGGATCAGATCAGCGCGGCACAACACGCGCTCGGGCTTTCATCGATGTTTGTAGGCGTGGTTGTGGTCGCTACAGTTGGCAACGCCGCTGAGCACTCGACCGCGATTCTCATGGCTTACAAGAACAAGATGGACCTGTGCCTCTCGATTTGTATCGGAAGCAGTGTGCAGATTGCGCTGTTCGTTGCGCCGGTGCTTGTCTTCGCGTCGTACCTGCTCGGGAATCCGATGCAATTGGTCTTTTCGCCACTTGAGATTGCAGGAATCGCGCTGGCGATCATCACTCTGCAAATGATCGTGAATGACGGCGAGACGGTCTGGTTTGAGGGAGCCGAACTGATTGCGGCTTACCTGATCCTGGGGACGGCGTTTTATCTTGTTCCCGAATGATGTTCCAGAAGCCGTGTCCAATTTCTTCAAAAGGAAGAGCGAAGCGCATGGCGCTTCGCTCTCTTGTTCAGCCTGAGTTCGCTAGTAGAGCCGGAAGTTGACCTCGATGCTCATCATCACAGGGACGGGCTTCCCTTCCTTCATTGCCGGCTTGAACTTGTACTTCCGCACCGCCTCAAGCGCTTTCTCATCAAGGCCCATGCCCAACGGACGAACCACCCGGGGGTTCTGCGGATTTCCCTGTGCATCGACGATGAGCGATATCAGAACCACTCCCTGATACTTGGCGCGACGAGCCTCATCGCTGAATTCTGCTTCTGGTGTGAAGATGGGTACCGGCGCCGAGACCCCGCCGCCAATTCTGTATACGCCTCCGCCGGTGTTTCCTCCCGTTCCGGGTCCGAAACCATTGCCATTCCCAGATCCGAGACCACCGCCGTAGCCGCTGCCCATTCCACCGCCGCCGCCTGAGCCATTGGAAGCCAGGGTGACGTTCGAGGAGTTCTTAACACCGAAGTTCACCATCTGCGGATTGTCCGGCAAGGTGATGTCCTTCTGTACGTTGATGGCAGGGGTGAATGCCAGCTTTGGCTTTTCCAAAATCGGAACCATTGGGGGCGTAATTGGATCCTTCATCCGAGGAGGCAGCTTGCCCTTCATCGGATCGACGATGTCGTGTGAACCGCCGCCGCCTCCGCCGCCTGCGGGTGCAGTCATCTTCGGCGCCTTCAGAATATCGCTTACATCGACGTTGGTCAGATCGACCTTGGGCTTGACCACCGGATGAATGATCGTAAGACCGAGCCAGATGGCAACGGCAAGAATCGCTAAGTTCACGATGCCGGAGGTTCCTACAGCCCACGGATTGGTCTTTACGGCCATCCGGTCTACTACCGGAATTGGAGTTGACGTCAGTACGAGCGGCGGAAGCTTGGGTGGGAAGAAGACGTCGTGGACCTGATCGTACAGTTCCTTCCAGATCGGCTTCTCTTCGAAGGCTTTACCGAAGAAAGAGTCGAACTCATGCCCTTCGGCGGAAGGCAACCCGTCTGTTCCGTGTTCTTTCTTTATGAGTACGTCGTCTGCCATAAATGCCGATGCTGAACCACTATGCCGCGCCCGCCCGTCAGGGCTGTCGCAGACGTCCGGGTTCGTCACTCCATTATGCTCGACACTGCCTGCGCTTGTCTTTAGATGAGCCTGAGCAGCATCATGGCTTGCTGAATTCTCCAGAGAACCGTATCGCTCTGAAATGATAGTTCCCATAAACGATAGACGGTCGGGGTGAGCAGTGGTTACCGCAAATTCTTATGGACTTCAAGGGTTTAGAGGGAGGAACCGAACCCGACACTGGTGGCCTGACGATCACCCAGTGTCCGGCGCCTTCCCGCTTTACATGTAACTGGACCTATCATCCGTTTGAGCCATTTGATCTAAACTAAGCATTCAAGATTCTCTTTCGTTTCCGGGAGTTCCAATGTCTTCTGCGCCTGAACTAAAGGCGACTTTGTCTCTGCCGCAAACTGCCTTTCCGATGAAGGCAAATCTGCCTCAGAATGAGCCCCTGCGCCTGAAAAAGTGGGCCGAAATGCGCCTCTACGAGAAGCTGCGTGAGACCTGCGGGGGACGCCCAGCATATCTTCTTCACGACGGTCCTCCCTATGCCAATGGGCCGATCCACCTGGGTCATGCCCTCAACAAGGGACTGAAAGACTTTGTGGTGAAGTCGAAAACCATGGCAGGGTTCGATTCTCCATACGTGCCTGGTTACGACTGCCACGGCCTGCCCATCGAGATCAAGGTCGACGAACAACTCGGCCGTAAAAAGCTGGAGATGCCCGCCCCGGCTGTCCTGGAAGCCTGTCGCGCCTACGCCCAGAAGTACATCGACCTGCAAACGCAGCAATTTGAGCGTATCGGAGTCTTTGGCCGCTGGCAAAAGCCTTACATGACCATGGCCCGAGATTATGAAGCCCGCACTCTCGAGGCTTTTTTTGGCTTTCTAGAGAAGGGCTTCGTTTACCGAGGACTGAAGCCGGTCTACTGGTGCATCCACGACCGCACCGCCCTGGCTGAGGCTGAGGTCGAGTATGAGAATCACACCAGCCCGTCGATATACGTCCGCTACAAATTGACTTCGGCGCCGGAGGCGCTTTCCCCAGCCTTGGCCGGGCGGGAAGTGTACACCATCATCTGGACGACCACTCCGTGGACGATTCCCGCTTCCATGGCCGTCACGTTCCATCCCGACTTTGAATATGTCGCCCTGGCCACAGAGGAGGGCTCTGTTTACATCGTCGCTGCGGAACTGGCCGCCACCGTTGTTGCAGCCTGCAAACTCGGTAGCACAACCGAACTGGCGCGCATCAAGGGCAGCGAACTTGAACACAGCACCTACAAACATCCCTTCCTGGAGAGAAGTATCCTCGGCGTGCTCGGAACCTATGTCACCGCCGATCAAGGCACGGGCGCGGTCCACACCGCTCCCTCGCACGGCGCCGACGACTTCTACACCGGACAAAAATATTCGCTCGATCAGACCTGCCGCGTGGACTCGGCAGGCCGACTGCACGCAGATCCGCAAGCCTGGCAGCTCTCTTCGCCGCCGCCTTTCGAAGACAAGACGGTCTGGCAGGCTAATCCCATCGTTGTCGCCATGCTTGAGGAGTATCGCGCCCTGCTGGCTGTCAGCGATCTGGAGCACTCTTACCCGCACTGTTGGCGCTGCCACAATCCCGTCATCTTTCGCGCCACTGAGCAGTGGTTCATCTCTCTCGAAACCCCGATGAAGCGCGATGACAGCTCGGAAACAACCTTCCGCCAGCTCACCATCGAGGAAATCGACAAAGTTGTCTGGGATCCCTCCTGGGGCAAAGAACGTATCACCAACATGATTGCCACACGCCCCGACTGGTGCATCAGCCGCCAGCGGATTTGGGGTGTCCCCATCGCCGTGTTCCTGTGCGAAGGATGCAACGATCCAATCATCGACCCTGCCCTCGATAAAAAGATCGTTGGTCTCTTTGAGCGGGAAGGAGCCGAAGCTTGGCATACCGCGGCGATATCAGATCTGCTGCCGGCCGGAACGAAATGTCCCAAATGCGGTGGCACCACGTTCCGTAAAGAGACGGACATACTTGACGTGTGGTTCGATTCGGGCACGAGCTGGTTTGCGGTGTGTGAATCGGACGCCGATTTGCGCTCGGCCTATCAGTCATTCCAAAAGGGAAAGGCTACGGAGGTTTTGTACCTGGAAGGTGGTGACCAGCACCGAGGCTGGTTCCACTCTTCCCTGCTTACCTCTGTCGCGCTGCGCGGACGCGCTCCGTACTCGCATGTGGCCACTGCCGGCTGGACTCTCGACGAGCAGGGCCGCGCGATGTCTAAATCTCTTGGCAATGGCGTAGATCCTGTCGACATCGCTGAACGCATGGGCGGTGAGATCGTGCGGCTCTGGGTGGCTTCGATCGACTTTAGAGAAGACATGGCCGCCAGCGAAAACCTCATGGCTCGCTGCGCCGAGCTCTATAGGAAGCTACGAAATACCTTCCGTTTTCTTCTCGGAAATCTGTCGGGGTTCGATCCTGCACGCGATCGAGTCCTTGAATCTGGACTCCTGCCCCTGGATCGATACATGCTGGCCAGAACTCGTGAGTTGACCGAAAAGATCCTTGGCTTCTACGAGACATTTGAATTCCACCGCGTCTACCACGCGGTCAACGAGTTCGCCATCGTGGATCTCAGTTCTTTTTACCTCGACGTACTGAAAGACCGCATGTACACGTTCGCGCCTACGAGCCAGGAGCGCCGCTCCGCGCAGACCGTACTCTGGCAAATCACCGAAGCCCTTGTCCGCCTTGTAGCGCCTATCCTCAGCTTTACTGCCGATGAAGTGTGGGAGTACCTGCCACAAGTTGCGGGGCGGGAAGAGAGTGTTCATCTCACGTTGTTCCCCAAGCTGGAAGCAATCTTTTCGTCCGATCCAGCCCCGATGCTCGATGAGTGGAAACAGATCTTTGCTGTTCGCGATGAAGCACTGCGTGTCCTCGAGGAAGCGAGGCAAGCCAAGCGTATCGGCAAGGGCTTGGAAGCGGACATTGAGATTGCGGCTTCGGGCGATTTACTGGTTCTGTTGCACCGTCACGCAGCGGGACTGAAGGAGATCATCAACGTCTCAAACGTTCGCGTCGTCGAGAGCGCCCAAGACGTGCCACTCGACGTGACCGCACTTCCAGCCTCCGGCCACAAATGCGCCCGCTGCTGGAACTTTATGCCCGAAGTCTCCAGTTACGGCATTTGGCAGAATGTCTGCACGCGCTGCAAGAACGCACTGAAAGAAATGGGGATCAATCCGCCCGCGGGCCACGAACCGCCGGAGGCTGCTGCGTGATCATTCAAGCACCGCACAATCCCTACTCCCTATCCCCTAATCCCTGTTCTTCACCGACCACTGACCAGTGTTCACTCACCACTGTTGCGGAGGTCGCGTGAGTCATCCGGCCCCACGCAAGCTCCCCTGGCTGCTTCTTATCTCGGCGCTCATTATTCTCGCCGATCGCTTCACCAAGACCCTTGTCTCGAATCGCATCGCGATGGGCGATGCCATCACCGTCATTCCAGGCTTCTTGCGCATTACCCACTGGCTCAATGAGGGCGCGGCGTTCTCTCTTTTCGCCGACTCAACTTCTCCAAACGTCGTTCGCTGGGGCCTTATTGCATTTTCTGCCTTTGCGGGGATCGCTGTCCTTGTTGCGTTAGTCCGGCTTGGTAGCCGCTTCAGCCTCACCACGGTCGCTCTTGCTCTGGTATTTGGGGGCGCCATCGGCAATCTGCACGACCGTGTCCGCTACGGCTCGGTCGTGGACTTCATTGAGGTCCACATCTTCGGCTATCACTGGCCCGACTTCAACGTCGCCGACAGCTGCATCGTGATCGGCGCATGCCTGCTCGTCCTCGATTCCCTCTTTCCTCGCAAAGATGGAGAGAGCCCGACCGTTGAAGTGCACCAACCCTAGACTGTTGTTTTCAGGCGGATTCGGTCCGACCTCCATTCATCCCTCGGGCTCTTCAACTGGTCACACTGGGTAAACCCCGAGGTGCGTCCAGTCCCCTAAAATTGACATAGCCCAGCGGGTGCCACGCCTTTGCCGAGGTGCCGGCCCGGTCTCCCACCCTCTCACACCTGAGGACGGGAGAGATCAGACTAGCGTGCACCGAATTTCAAGAGGATTGAATGAAGATTGGTTGGAGCTTCCCGCGTAACCTTGTGTGTTGCCTGTTCGCTTGTTGCTTTTCGATAGGTGCTTCGCGTGCGCAAGCCCAGCGCCTTCCCAGCACCGTTCTTCCCCAGCACTACTCCCTCATCCTGACTCCAGATCTGAAGGCTGCTACTTTCACCGGCTCGGAGACGATCGACGTTACTCTCGCAGAGCCCGCCAGCAGCATCACGCTCAACGCTAGCGAAATTACCTTCCAGTCGGTAACTATATTTGCTGGCGGAAAGTACCAGACTGCCGCTGTGTCGCTCAACAGCGATAAGGAACAGGCCTCATTCTCTGTTCCCGATCAGATCCCCGCCGGTAAAGTCACAATCCGCATCGAGTACACGGGCATCCTTAACGGCGAACTCCGTGGCTTCTATCTCTCGAAGACTGCCAAGCGTAACTACGCCGTTACGCAGTTCGAATCCACCGACGCCCGCCGCGCCTTTCCGTCATTCGACGAGCCTGCCTTCAAGGCTACTTTTGATGTCACGCTCGTTGTCGATAAAGGCGATACAGCTATCTCCAACGGCCCGATCGTCAGCGACAAACCGGGCCCAGCCGCAGGCAAGCACTCCATCCGGTTCCTGACCACGCCCAAGATGTCCACGTATCTGGTCGCATTTCTTGTTGGCGACTTCAAGTGCTCCTCCGGCGTTCAGGACGGGGTGGCCATCCGCACATGCTCTACACCCGATAAGATCGGTCTCACGCCATATGGCGTCGACGTTGCCAAGTACGTTCTCCACTACTACAACAACTACTTTGGAATTCCCTACCCACTCAAGAAGCTCGACCTCATCGGTCTGCCCGACTTCGAAGCCGGGGCAATGGAGAACTTCGGCGCCATCACCTATCGGGAGACAGCGCTGCTTATCGATCCCAAAACCGCGTCCGAGAATGCCAAACGTGAAGTTGCTCTCGTCATTGCACACGAGATGGCCCACCAGTGGTTCGGCGATCTGGTCACCATGCAGTGGTGGGACAATCTTTGGCTCAACGAAGGTTTTGCCACGTGGATGGAGAACAAGCCTATCGCCGCGATGCGCCCTGAATGGAATATCGATCAGGTTGTCGTCTCCGGTCTCGACAGCACGCTCAATATCGATGCCCAGCCGACGACGCGCGCCATTCGGGCCCGTGCAGAGACGCGGGAAGAGATCGAACAGATGTTCGATGGCATCTCCTATGGCAAAGCCAGCGACGTGCTGCTGACTGTGGAGAACTACGTGGGCGCCGAAACCTTCCGCAAGGGCGTTCACAGTTATCTCTCACAACACCTTTACGGAAACGCGACGGCTGAGAACTTCTGGGATGCGCAAACCGCTACCAGCCATAAGCCGGTGGACAAAGTCATGGAAGGCCTCATCGGACAGGCCGGCGTTCCGCTGCTCACCTTCGGCCAGCCCTCAGGCGGCAAGGTCTCCGTATCCCAGCGACGCTTTTACTTGAGCCCGAGCATCCAGGCTGATTCCTCGCAGAAGTGGACGCTCCCCGTTTGCTTTAAGGCCTCTGCAGGTAAACAGGACTGCCAGCTTCTGACGCCTGAGACCACATCTCTCGATGTTCCCGAAAATCAGCCTTTCTTCGCTAATGCCGGCGGCAAGGGCTACTACCGAACTGCCTACACTCAAGGCGACTACGCCGCTATCACCTCGCACCTCGAAACCTCACTCACACCTGCAGAGCGCATCAGCCTGATCGGGGACGAGTGGGCGCAGGTTCGCGCCAATGGAGCTATGGTGGGCGACTACCTCAATCTCGTGTCGGCGGTGAAAGGCGACACCAACGCAGACGTAGTCTCATCCGCCCTGGACGGCCTCAGTTCAATACGGGACCGAGTCGCCGCCACACCACAGGAGAAGGACGCCCTCGAGGCGTGGTGCCGTCAGACATTTGAGCCGGAATACACGAAGCTCGGCCCGCCATCCGCGTCAGACACTCCGAACAAGAAACAGCTGCGCGCACTTCTCTTCGCAACTCTTGGCGACGCCAAAGACCCGCAGATCCTGACCCAAGCACGCGAAATCAGCCAGAAGTATCTTGCGGATCAGAATTCGGTCGAGCCAAATATCGCCCAGACCGCACTGCAGATCACGGCGCGCAATGGCGACGCCAAGCTTTTTGACGAGTTACAGAAGGTCTCTGAGACATCTACCAATCCTGAGATTCAATCTGGTGCGCTGCATTTACTGGCGCTATTCGAAAAACCTGATTTAGCACAGCGAGCGCTGCAGTATGCCGTCTCCGGCAAGGTCCGCAACCAGGATGCCGCTATTCAGCTCGCCATCTCTCTTAGTACGGACAACAACCGCGATCTCACCTGGAAGTTCATCCAGGACCACTGGGATGAGGTGAAGAAGGAGTTCACACCTGAGCTTGGATCGAGTCTCGTCGCCGCGACCAGCACCTTCTGTTCAGCGCAAGCTCGCGACGACGTCTCGCAGTTCTTCTCCTCGCACAAGGTTCCCGCCGCCGACCAGACGCTCAAGCACTCCATCGAACGGATCAACGGCTGCATCGAACTGCGCAATCTCCAGGAACCAAACCTCCGGTCCTGGCTGGAGGCGCAGTTGCACTCCAATACCAACTCTGCTCATTAACCCGTCATGAGTCCCCGTCCCCTGTTTCATCCTGCTTGAGGCGTTGTCGTCGAGGAGTGTGGAAGCCGCGATCTTCATCGCTTCCTTATTCCGAGTCCTCGTCTTCTCGAGTTCCAGATGTTACCTTGGACCCAAGATGACACGTTCAACTTCCCTGCTCACTGCCGCAGTTGTTATATTCCTCTCCGTTGCCGCACAGGCTCAGCAAGAACAGAAGGCAGCAGTCTCTGAAGCAGTTCTGGCAGGCAAGCTTATTGATGTTCGAACCGGCAATGTCCGCCAGCACGCCTACATCCTGATTGCCGGCGATCGCATTCAATCTATAGCCGATTCAGCTCCCAGCGGCGTAGCGGTCACCGATCTCTCTTCCTATACGGTTGTTCCCGGTCTAATTGATGCGCACGCGCACACGCTTTCCGATCCAACTTCGCAGAGCATTGCGGTCGGGCTGCGCACTTCGATCCCGCAACACACGCTGTGGGGCGTCTACAACCTCAGGCTCTGGCTCGATCACGGCTTCACTTCCCTTCGCGATGCGTGCGAAGGGCCTGCCGACTACCCGCAGTTCGCGCTTCGAGACTCGGTGAAGCGCGGCATCATTCTTGGACCGCGAATCACGGCCGCCGGGAGCTGCGTCTCGCTCACCGGCGGACACGGCGACGGCACTCCCTTCTCTGCGGATATGGAGGGGCCGCGGCGCGCGAACGTTGCCGACACCGTGGACGACATCGCACATGTTGTTCGCCGGGACATCAAGTACGGCGCCGACTGGATCAAGTTGATGGCCACTGGCGGCGTGATGGATCCGATCTCCGACTTTCATGTGCAGGAGTTGAGCGAAGCCCAGATGGCTGCTGCGGTTGAGATTGCGCACCGCGCGGGCAAGAAAGTGATGGCGCACGCGGAAGGCGCCGCCGGGATCAAGGCTGCCGTACGGGCTGGCGTTGACTCCATTGAGCACGGCACTATGCTCGACGAAGAAGGCGCGCAGCTCATGGAGCAGCACCACACGTGGCTTGTCCCCACGCTCTACTGTTTCCAGCACGACATGCAGACGGGACTCAGCAAGGGCCGCGATCCCGACTCGTTCGCCAAGGGCAAAGAGATCATGGCGGCGCAGGGACCGGCGTTCAAGCTTGCGCTTGCGCATCACATTCGAGTCGCGTACGGCGTTGATGACGATGATGTCGACGAATCCGTCTCGAAGGAATTCGGTGCACTTGTCCGCGGAGGGATGACCACGCTGGGGGCGCTTCAGGCTGCGACGATCAATGCGGCTACGATGCTCGAAAAGGACAAGGACGTCGGCAGCATCGAGCCGGGGCGCTTTGCTGACATTGTCGCGGTGCAAGGAGATCCATTGGCCGACATCACCGTCATGGAGCATGTTGCGTTCGTGATGCAAGGCGGGCGCATCATCAAGGATCCAGCACACCCGGACCGCAACCCGGTTGTTCACTTGAAGTAGGTACGGCCTATCTCCTCCATTTGTCAAACAGGCCGCTTCGTATCGCTGCGGCCATCGCGTCGATATCTCCGGCGAGAACGCGGTCACACTCCAGTTTGGGTACTACGCGCCGAATAGCTGCGTGAGCTTCCTCGATCAGCGTGCTCGACTTCAGGGGGCGGCGGAACTCGAGTGCCTGAGCGGCGCACATCAGCTCGATGCCGAGCACGCGCTCTACGTGCTCGACAATCTGACGCAGCTTGATAGCGCCCGTCATTCCCATCGAGACGTGATCTTCTTTGCCGCCATCGGTGGGGATGCTTCCTGTTGAGGAAGGATGCGCCAGGACCTGACACTCGTTGATCAGCGCGGCGGCTACGATCTGCGCAATCATGAATCCGGATGACAATCCCGGATCCATGGCAAGGAACGCCGGAAGTCCTTCGTTGATATCCGGATTGAGGAGTCGATCGATTCTTCGTTCCGTTATCCCGGCCAGGTCGGTTATCGCAATCGCCGCATAGTCAAACGCATACGACAGCGGCGCGCCATGAAAGTTTCCGCCGGAGATCACTGCAGCGTCGTCTCCCGGAAATACCAGCGGGTTGTCTGTCGCCGAGCCTGCTTCGGTCTCCAGGACTCCTGTGACGTGCTGAAGCACATCGCGTGCTGCTCCATGAACCTGAGGCATGCAGCGCAGGCAATACGCATCCTGCACGCGGGTGTCGTGCTCACGATGTGACTCGCGGATCTGCGAGCCTTCTAGCAAGCGAACCAAATGCGCTGCCACTGCGATCTGGCCCGCGTGGGGTCGGGCCTTCTGAATTCTCGGGTCGAATGCCGCCGGAGTTCCCTTCAGCGCGTCCAGTGACATGGCACCCGCAAGGTCGCAGAGCTCTGCAACTCGTCTTGCGCGAGAAACCGCAAGAGCACCTACCGAGGTCATCGCCTGCGTTCCGTTCAGGAGAGCGAGACCCTCTTTTGCCGTCAACCGCACTGGCATCAGACCGGCTCTGCGCAGCGCCTCCCCTCCTGCGATGCGCTCGCCGCGATGGAACGCTTCACCCTCTCCAACAGCAACCAGAGCCAAGTGTGCGAGGGGAGCGAGATCGCCGCTTGCACCCACTGAACCCTTCTCCGGAATCACTGGATTGACACCGGCATTGACCATCGCTACCAGCACATTGAGCAGTTCGGGGCGCACTCCGCTGAACCCCTTTGCCAGCACATTCGCGCGCAACAGGACCATGGCGCGCGACTCTGCTTCGCTCAGCGGCTGCCCGACACCGCCAGCGTGGCTCCGAACCAAGTTGATCTGCAGCTCGGCAAGCTTGTCGTCGGCGATGTGGACGTCGGCAAGCTTTCCGAAGCCGGTGTTCACTCCGTATACCGTTTCGCCCGCAGTCAGGATATTTTCGATCAAGCCGCGGCTCTCCTGCACGCGCCTCATGGCATCGGGAGCGACTTCGACCAGAGATCCGGAAAGGGCAACTCCATCGATCTGTTCCAGGGTGAGCGGCTGTCCGTCCAATACAAGCTTTTCCATAAAGGCGATCTTAAACAGTAGCCGTTCGGATTTGAAGCTGCATTCCCCAGCGGGGCGATCACTATACCGATGAATCAGCTACAATCTTCAGCTATAGCGATGGATTCCACGGCGTTGCTCGACATACATGGACGAAAGCTTCTTCACGAACTCCAGACGGATGCCCGCCAAAGCCTGGCTGAGCTTGCCCGGCGCATCGGACTCTCTGCCACCGCCACCGGTGAGCGCCTGAAGCAGATGGAAGAGATCGGCATCCTGCGCGGATACACTGTCGACGTCGACCGCGAGACTCTGGGCCTCGAAGTTCTCGCCTTCATCCGCATGAGCTGCCCGGGGCAGAACTATCATCGCTTCCTTGACTACGTGCAGACGCTCGAAGAGGTTCGCGAGTGCCATCACCTGACGGGCGGCGATGACTTTCTGCTCAAGGTGACCACCACCAATCTCGCCGACCTCGAGGCTCTCATCGAAGCGCTACTTCCGTATGGCAATCCCGTCACCAGCCTCGTTCTGTCTTCGCCTGTGGAGCACCGCAAGCTGAACGTGCTGGGCAGGCTGACCAGCGTGAGCAAGAAGCGCAGTCGACGACGTTGAATTTTGCAGAATCTTGATGGAATGGGAGTTAGGGGTAGATGTCAGGTTTTGCATCCTTGCTCCCACCCAAGCAGAGCTTGGATGGGGCACCCAGCATGGTCGTTACCGTGATGTGGGCAGCGCGGCGATGGCAAGTCAGCGAATTAGCAGAAGATTTGTGATCAGTTTCCAGTTGTGGCAGGGATCTCCTGTTTTCATGTGTGACCCAAGTCTGAAAGACCAGCGTTTCCTTATTCTCGAGACCATCCCTCGGCGGCTAAAGCCGCGTCCATATTGCCCGGCCTAGCGGCACGGATGAATCCGTGCCCTTTCAAAACGGCCATGGACCGGGAGTTTTCAGCACGCGGAAAGCGAATCGCTCCTACAGCTTTTTCCATAATCCTCTGCGAACTGGAGTTAACTCCGGATCGGCTGCGCGGAGGTCGCGGCGGATGCAGGCGGGCACTGGTGCGCGGGACGACGCTCTTTCACTCCTGCTATGACCCTGGCGCCTTCAGGGCGGATGGGGCGGATACGCCCAGTTGAGATCCAATGGTTGAGCGCCTTCTCGGCAGTACCGTCAGGCATGGAGGCCTGGAGCTTCTGCATCTCTTCTAAAGTGGGCATCTCGATGCCAAGGCCTTCGGCGATTTCATCGACCATCTGCTGAATGGATTCAAATGTGGGCTCCGCTTCAACGGGAATTACTGAGCGGGAGTCCCTGGTCCCGGCGGGGTCTTCGGCGATCTCCCGATCGACTTCGCTCATGATACGAGCGGAAAGACCGATGCCGTTGATGAAGACCCTGGCTTCAGAGCACTTGATGCTGCGCTGCGCCATACGTTCGAGAATCTCGGAGATGGCGACGATGAGGGCTGATTTCCCATGCAGCTTGGGCAGTTCGAAGGGCTCACTCTCCTCGGGAAACCGCCGTTTGATTTCTTCGTGTGGAGTGTGGTGAAAACAGAGACTGGTGCCGCGGACGGCGGGTGACTGGCAGGTTTTTCCGGATTCGTGGGTGTGGGTGCATGAAGTGGCCATAAGGACTCCTGGTGCAGTTTGTGGTTCGTGAAGAGCGGAGTTAGCGGTGCTAGCGGAGTTTAGCGTGCGCTGGTGCGCACGTTCGCCGTTAGCGCGGACTAGAGCGGTCTGATTTTGACTACGAGATAAGTTTGCGCTGAATGGGGCAATCAACCTGCAAAACGGGCGGAGAGAATTTTCGGAATGGAATGAGGTAGTTAGGGCATAAGGAACCGAAGGCGGGCTTGACGAATCACGGGATCAAAGTTCGGTGTAAGGGGTTGGCCCAAAAAAGACGCGCTTTCAAAGGCCTCCGTCTGTAGGCGCACCTACAATCGGTATGTAGTTGAGTACCACTTCCCGCAAGAGGCCAATATGACCCTGACTCGCAGAGACTTCTCCCGCCTCGCCGCTCTTGGCGCCGCTGCTCATTTCGTTCCCACACCGGTTCGCGCGCAGTCGGACCAGAAGAAGACCGGCTACGCCATCATCGGGCTCGGCCGGATCGCAAGCCACTTCATGGCAGGTGCGCACAACACTACCAACTCGCAGATCACTGCGCTGGTGAGCGGTCATCGCGACAAGGCGGAGAAGATCGCCGCTGAGAACAATATCCCCAAGAGCTCCATCTACAGCTACGAGAACTTTGACGAGATTGCGCACAATCCGGCTGTGGATGCGGTGTATGTTGCGCTTCCGAACTCGATGCATGCCGAGTACACCATTCGCGCGGCCAAGGCAGGTAAGCACGTTCTTTGCGAGAAGCCGATGGCGACCAGCGTGGAAGACAGCGAGAAGATGATTGCAGCGTGCAAGGCAGCCAACAAGAAGCTGATGATCGCGTATCGCTGCCACTATGAGCCGACGAATCTGCGCGCGGTGAACCTCATTCGCGATGGGGCGATCGGGCAGGTGCAGACGATTCAGAGCGCTTTTGGTTTCAACATCGCGAAGGGGGAGTGGCGCACGAGCAAAGCGATGGCGGGAGGCGGACCCCTCTACGATGTGGGGATCTACTCGTTGAATGCATGCCGCTACCTGACAGGCGAAGAGCCCGACCACATCGCCGCTTACGCCTCCACGATCGACCATGATGGGCGCTTCAACGATGTGGAGGAGAACGTTTCGTGGACCATGCACTTTCCGTCAGGGATCGTGGCAAGCTGCAGCACTACGTACGGCGCGAACATGCAGGGATACTTTCGCGTCTACGGATCGAAGGGCTGGATTGAGGTTGACGACGCGTTTTCTTATGACGGATTGCGTCTGCGGGCGAACTTGTCGGGAAAACAGATTGACGAGCCGAGTACGGCGCACGATCCATCGCATTTTCAGGCGGAGGCGGATCACTTCTCACATTGTGTTCAGAACAATCTTGAGCCGCAGTCACCGGGTGAGGAAGGGCTCAAGGATATGCAGTACATTGCGCAGATTTATAAGGCGGCGGGGATTAACTCGTAGAGTGTCTTTCCACGCCGAGTGCTTTTGCCAATATCGCAAGCGGACCTGGATGTTTCCCAGGTCTCAGAATCGAGACCTGGGGCACCCAACATTGTGGTGAAATCGAGATGGGAACCCGCATCATGGTCTAGCGGGCTGGGGTTTCTGTTTGTTTTGTGTCGAGGCCGAGGATCTTGCGGTTCTTTTCGGCGTCGGCGCCGGAGCCGGCGAAGTCGTCGAAGGCTTTCTCGGTGACCTTGATGATCCACTGCTTGATGAGGTTTGCGCCTTCCGAGGCGCCGACCTTGGGATGCTTGATGCAGCACTCCCATTCGAGCACAGCCCAGCCGGGATAGTCGTATTGCGCCATCTTGCTGAAGATGGCTTTGAAGTCGATCTGGCCATCGCCAAGCGAGCGGAAGCGTCCGGGGCGATCGATCCATGCCTGATATCCGCCATAGACACCGGCCTTTCCGTTGGGGCGGAATTCGGCGTCCTTGACGTGGAAGGCGCGAATACGGTCGTGGTAGAAGTCGATGAACTCCAGGTAGTCGAGCTGCTGGAGGATCATGTGGCTCGGGTCGTAGAGGATGTTCGCACGCTTGTGGTTGTTGACCGCGGCAAGGAAGCGCTCGAAGGTGACGCCATCGTGGAGGTCTTCACCGGGATGCAGTTCGTAGCAGACGTCCACGCCGGCTTCGTCGAACATGTTCAGGATCGGCGTCCATCGGCGACCCAGTTCTTCAAATGCTTCTTCGACGAGACCCGCGGGGCGCTGCGGCCAGGGATAGAAGTAGGGCCATGCGAGAGCGCCGGAGAAGGTGGCATGCGCCTTGAGGCCAAGATTGCTGCTGGCTTCGGCAGCCCACTTGAGCTGTTGAACTGCCCAGGCCTGCTGCTCCTGTGGCCTGCCGGCAAGTTCTGCAGGCGTGAAGCCATCGAGCAGCGCGTCATACGCAGGATTGCTGGCGACAAGCTGGCCCTGCAGGTGGGTCGACAGCTCGGTTAGCTTGAGGCCTGCGGCGTCGAGCGTACCGAGGACTTCGTCGCAGTAGTCGCGGCTCTCGGCGGCGAGTTTCAAGTTGAATAAACGGCCGTCCCACGACGGAATCTGCACGCCGACAAATCCGAGTTGCGCGGCCCAGCGGGCGATTCCATCGAGCGAGTTGAATGGCGCCTGATCGTCGGCAAATTGGGCGAGGAATATCGCGGGCCCGAGTATGGTTTTCATGATGTCGCTCCTATGAAGGTCTTCTAGAAATCAACCCAGCTCTGCTTCTTGCTGCTTTCGACTGCTCTGTCGATGAATCGCATGCCGCGAACGCCGGCTTCGATTCCGGGAAGAGTGTCGGGGAGTTTGACGGCGCGACGGTCCTGAGATGAATTCAGTGCGTCGGCGAATTCGCGGTAGAGCACTGCGAAGGCTTCGAGGTAGCCCTCAGGATGGCCGCCGGGAAGGCGGGTGACAGCGCGCGAGGCTTCGCTCAAGTATCCGCCGGATGCGTGGCGAATTTCTTCCGGGCCGTCGAGCCACTTGACGCTGAGGAGGTTGGGGTCTTCCTGATGCCACTCGAGGGAGCCCTTCTCGCCATAGACGCGAAGGCGCATGTCGTTTCCCTCGCCCGCTGCGATCTGCGATGTCATCATGACGTTCTGCGCGCCGTTGTCCATTCGGAGCAACGCGGTGCAATCGTCGTCGAGCTTGCGGCCGGGAACGACGGACAGGAGCGAAGCGTTGACGGCTGTGACGTTGAGCCCCGTGACGTATTCGCTGAGGTGGAAGGCGTGGGTGCCGATGTCGCCGATGCAGCCTCCAGCGCCGCTCTGCGCGGGGTCGGAGCGCCAGGTGGCCTGCTTTTGTCCGCTATCTTCAATTGGGTTGGAGAGCCAGCCTTGAAGATATTCGACGGCGATTTTGCGAATCTTTCCGAGCTTTCCGCTGGCGCACATATCGCGCATTTCGCGAACGAGCGAGTAGCCCGCGTAGGTGTGAGTGAGGCCGTATGGAAGGCCGCTCTTCTTTACTGCTTTCTCGAGCTCGACGGCTTCGGCATAGGTGGCGGTGGCGGGCTTGTCGCTCATGACCGGGATGCCAGCTTCGAGGGCGGCCACGGCGACGGGCATGTGGAGATGATTAGGGGTGACGATGGCTACGAAGTCGATTGCGTCTTCGCGCTTCTTTTCGCCTTCGATCATCGCCTTGTAGTCGGGATAGGCGCGGGCGGGGTCGAGCTTGTACATCTCACCTGCTGCGCGAGATTTTTCGGGCGACTGTGAAAATGCTCCAGCTACCAGTTCGATCTTGCCGTCCAATTCGGCTGCAATGCGATGCACAGGACCGATGAAAGCACCCGGTCCACCGCCTACCATTCCCATGCGCAATTTGCGCTGACCTGCCATCGAAGCTCCTCTACTTTCTTTCCGTTGTCACAAAGAAGTGTCAGCCCCTCGGCGAGGCTGCGTCAAATGCGCTTGCCGGTGATTCAGGATTCAGTGGGTCGTGAGTTCTGCCCGCTTCAGGCCCGGAGCCAGGGCCCGCAGTAAGAGCCATGCGATTAGATAGGCGCAGCCCGAGTAGATGAAGAGCGGAACAAAGCCGGATTGCGTGTGAAGTTCCTTTGCGCGCTGCAGGATGTTTCCAGCGATGGGTTGGAAGATTGCTCCGCCGAGTGCGCCAGCGACCTGACCGAAGCTTACGACGGTCCCGACATGCTCGGACGGGAACATATCTGAGGCAGTGGTGAAGATGTTGGCGGACCAGCCTTGATGCGCGGCGGCAGCGAGAGAAAGCAGACCTACCGCAAGCCATACCGAATTGAGGCTGCCTACTGTCGCTACGGGCAGGACACAGCAGGCGCAGGTGAGCATGGCGGCCAGGCGGGCTTTTTTGAGGTCCATTCCCAAACGCGTGTAGCCCTTGGGGAGCCATCCGCCGCAGACACTGCCGATTGTCGAAACGACGTAGACGGCGACGAGAGGCGGGCCGATATGGGTGAGGTCGAGTCCGAAACGCGAATTGAAGTATTGAGGCAGCCAGAAGAGGAAGAACCACCATACGGCGTCGGTCATGAACTTGCCGACCATGAAGGCCCACGCCTGGCGGTAGCCGAGGAGCCGATACCATGCGAACTCGCGCGCACCGGGAGCAACGACAACGGAGCCGCGTGTCCAGTCCATTGACTGCTGGGGCTTGCGATAACTGATCGACCACCAGACGATCCAGATGATGGAGAAGATTCCGGTGACGAGGAAGGAGGCTCGCCATCCGAAGTGAAGCGCCACCCAGGGCACGACCAAGGGAGCGACGATCGCACCTACGCCGGCGCCTGAATTGAAGATTCCGGTAGCGAGGGCGCGTTCTTTTGGCGGAAACCATTCGGCAGTAGCTTTGATGGCTGCTGGAAAATTTCCGCTCTCGCCGAGGCCAAGAAAGAAGCGCGCGATGCCAAATCCTGAGACTGAGCGGACCAGGGCATGGGACATGGCGGCGAGGCTCCAGAGCCCGGTCACTAACGGATAACCTCCACGGCAACCGAGGCGATCGACGAGACGTCCGGCGAAAACCACGCCAAGCGCGTAGGCGATTTGAAAGGCGGCAAGGATGTATCCGTATTCGCGATCGGTGACGTTGATGGTGGTCTCGATCGACGGCCAGCCCGCGAATAGCGGGTGTAGGTTGATCACCTGACCGTGCAGGATCGGCTTGAGGATGGAGAGCACCTGGCGGTCGACGTAGTTGATGGTGGTGGCCACGAAGAGCATGGCGCAGATCATCCACCGTCCCTGCAATGCGGGCAGATCATCTACGTTCTCGATTGCTTCTGCGCGCTTGTCAACAGGATTTGCCATTCGCCCTACCAGTCTGTGAGTGTGCCGTCCAACTTCCGGTTCACGGGCAAGTATGCCCGCTGGTATTCGTACTTCGCCGCAAGGTTCTCATCCAGGTCCACACCGAGTCCAGGCGAATCGCCCGGGTACATCGTTCCTTCGCGGAATGAGTAGGTGTGCGGGAACACTGCATCCGTTTCGTCGGTGTGGGGCATGTGTTCCTGGATCCCGAAGTTGTGAATTGCCAAATCGAAGTGCAATGCTGCCGCCATTGTGACGGGGGAAAGATCGGTCGCTCCGTGAAATCCGGTTCGGACCTGGTACATCGCAGCGAAGTCTGCGGTCTTTTTGAGGTGGGTCAGGCCGCCGCCATGAACGATTGTCATGCGCAGGTAGTCGATCCACTGGTTGCGAATCAGATCGTGCGCATCCCAGACCGAATTGAATACTTCACCGACGGCGAGGGGCGTAGTTGTGTGCTCGCGGATTAGCTTAAAGTTTTCCTGCAACTCGGCGGGCGTAGGGTCTTCCATCCAGAAGAGATGAAAGGGTTCCAGCTCCTTGCCGAGGCGGCCGGCTTCGAGGGGAGTGAGGCGGTGATGGCAGTCGTGGAGGAGGTGGAGTTCTTCGCCGAACTCTTCCCTTACCCGCGCAAAGAGATTGGGGACGTGGCGCAGGTAGAGCTCGGTTGACCACTCGTACTCGTGAGGCAGCCCGCGCTCTGCAGGCTCATATCGACCGGCACCTTTTGGGACGCCGTAGGTGCTTTTCAGGCCGGGGATTCCGCTTTGAACGCGAATGGCCTTGTAGCCGAGCTCCTTGTTCTTTGCTACATCGTCGATGGCGGCATCGATGTCCTCGCCGTTCGCGTGAGCATAGACAAGCACGCTCTCGCGACTTTTCCCGCCGAGGAGGTTGTACACAGGAGTGTTGAGCGCCTTCCCTTTGATATCCCAGAGCGCGACGTCGACGGCTGCGATTGCAGTCATCGTGACCGGGCCACGACGCCAGTATGCGCCACGATAGAGGTACTGCCAGATGTCCTCGGTTTGAAATGGATCGCGCCCGATGATGCAAGGGATCACGTGCTCGGTAAGGTAGCTGGCGACGGCCAGTTCGCGACCGTTGAGCGTGCCGTCACCCAGGCCGTAGATTCCTTCGTCGGTCTCAATCTTCAGGGTGATAAAGTTGCGCCCTGGCGAGGTGATGTTGACGTAGGCTCTGGTGATCTTCACGCGAAATGTTCCCTCAGGGGCTAAAGCCTCCGATTTTTGTGGGTTTGCCTACGGCACGACTAAAGTCGTGCCCCTTCAAAACCTCGAGCGGTACGGTTCCGCGTTACTGGTTTACGCCGCTGGCGAGGAAGCCACCGTCTACTGCGATGATTTCGCCGGTGACATACGAGGCGGATTCTGAAGCGAGAAAGATCGCCGCTCCGGCAAGCTCGCTGGTTTTTCCCCAGCGGCCCATGGGAACGCGCGTGTGCAGCTCCTCGCCGCGGGGCGTGCCGGTAATCAACTTGGCGTTTAATTCTGTTGGGAACATGCCGGGTGCGATCGCGTTTACATTGACGCCGGTTTTTGCGAGTTCCACGGCGAGAACTTTCGTTAGGGAGCCGACGGCGGCTTTCGAAGCCGAATAGGCCGCAACCTGAAAGAAGCCTACGAACGTTGTAAGAGACGCGATGTTGATGATGCGGCCGTAGCCGGCCTTGACCATGGTCTTGCCGAAGATCTGGCAGGCACGCAGGGTCCCGGTGAGGTTCGTTTCCATGACGCGCGACCAGTCGGACTCTGAGGTTTCGAGTGTCGGAGCTTTGTATGTGACGCCGGCAGCGTTCACAAGAATGTCGATTTTGCCGAAGTCAGCCATCACTGCTTCGTGCAGCTTGTCGAGGGAGGCGCGGTCGAGCACGTCGCTCGTGACGCGGAGTGATTTGCGACTGAGAGCTTCGATCTCAGCCGCGGTCTTATCGACCTGCTCGACACGGCGGGAGCTGGCAACCACATCTGCTCCGGCCTGGGCAAGTCCCAGGGCGATTGCGTGCCCAATCCCGGTGGTGCCACCTGTTACCACGGCAACTCTGCCACTCAAATCAAACAAGCCCATCTCAGTCCTCGCGTAGTTCAAAGGCTTTCGCTGTTCGCGTGCCCAAATAAATCCATTTTGCTGACCCCCAAAATTTATCACGCTGCATCGCTTCTCTTCCCGGCAGCGGGAGCGCACCGCCTGGCGACGCGAACATGGCAGACCCGATGCGATAGAGTTTGAGTGAATCTCTTTTCTTTATGGAACCTCTTCCAATTCCCGACGCAAATCGCCGCTGGGACTGCATCAGCCTCGGCGAAGTCATGCTCCGTCTCGATCCCGGCGAAGGCCGCATTCACACGACACGCAGTTTCGCGGTGTGGGAGGGCGGCGGTGAATACAACGTCGCACGCGGGCTCCGGCGCTGCTTCGGGCTGCGAACCGCGATTGCTACCGCGCTGGCTGAGAATCCCATTGGGCGGCTAGTCGAAGATTTCATTCTTCAGGGCGGCGTGGACACTTCGCTGCTGCGGTGGGTTGCATATGATGGCGTGGGCCGCACGGTTCGGAACGGCCTGAATTTCACAGAACGGGGATTCGGGCTTCGAGCGGCTGCGGGATGCAGCGACCGCGGAAATACGGCAGTCAGCCAGGTGAAGCCCGGAGACTTCGACTGGGCGAAGATCTTCGGCACCGGAAACGGATCGCGCTGGCTGCACACGGGTGGGATTTTCGCAGCTCTTTCGGCCTCAACCGCTGATGTTGCGGCGGAAGCGATGGACGCGGCTCGCGGACAAGGCACTCCGGTGTCGTATGACCTTAACTATCGAGATTCGCTGTGGCGATCCATCGGGGGCAAGACGAAGGCCCAGGAGGTGAATCGCTCGCTCGTCCGGAAAGTCGATCTGCTGCTGGGGAATGAAGAGGATTTCTCGGCCATGCTGGGCGTGGAGCTCAAGGGAGTGTCGGAGGATTTTGCCGAGCTGCCCGTCGCTGCCTACGAGGAGATGCTGCACGCGGTGGCGGCGGCGTATCCGAACCTGAAGCTAATCGCCAGCACGCTGCGGACTGCCACGACGGCAAGCCGCAATGCGTGGGGAGCGATTGCTTTGTATCAGGACAAGATTGTTCACGTGCCGCAGATGGAGATCGACATTCTTGATCGCGTCGGCGGAGGCGACAGCTTTGCTTCGGGCCTTGTCTACGGGTTGCTGGCGGGCAAGCCGATTGAGTGGGCTGTGCGATGCGGCGTGGCTCATGGTGCGCTGGCAATGACCACGGCCGGCGATACGAGCATGGCTACGCTGGCCGAGGTTGAACGCGCGATGAAGGGTGGCTCCGCGCGGATTGCTCGCTGATGGCTGAGCATTAGACGGCGTGAGTCGCTCCATGCGAGTGGGCGTGATTGCGTCGAGCGAGATGGCCGAGATCGGCGAGGGCGGAGAGCTTGTTGCCCGTCAGTTCTTCGTAGACCTTTTGCACCTGTCCGGGGAAGCCGTCATCTTTGCCGCCGGCGGAAACGTAGCGCGCAACCTGGGTGTTGGCCTTCATGGTTTTGCGAATCTCTTCGATGCGGGCTTTGGCTTCCTGCGGCGATGCGTTTACCAACCTTGAATGCACCTGATCCTGGAGGACTTTGAAGAACGCCTGCTGATCGTCGAGCACCGACGCGACGGAACGCGGACCGTGGCGGTGCAGATGGTGGTGGCTCCCAGCTTCTTCGCGGCTTCGAGGGTTGCGACCCACTTGCCGGTGTCGCCATCGCCGACGAAGTTGAAGGGGCCGTTGACGCACACGTCTCCGGTGAAGAGGATTTTTTCTTTCGGCAGCCAGGCAACGGCGTCTCCATGGGTGTGCGCGACGCCGAGGTGCATCAATTCGACACGGTGTGTGCCGTCGTCGAAGTAGAGTTCTTTGGGGAACAAAACGGTGGGCGCCTTCAGCTTTGTATCTTTCATGTCGGTTCGGTATTTCAGATCTTCGTTCCAATTCCGCGGCTCTTTTCGGCGCATCTCTTCGATGACGCCAGTGTGCGCGACAGGAACAGCGCCGGCGTCGACATACACCTGGTTTCCATAGGCGTGATCGCCGTGGTGGTGGGTGTCGAATGCGAAGCGGATGGGCTTGTCGGTGAGCGATCGAATTTTGCTGATCATCATGCGAGCGCCGGCCGGATAGTTCGCGTCGACCACGAGCACGTAGTCATCGAAGATGATCCAGCCGTTGTTGCAGACCGCGGGAGCGTTGTCGGCGAGGCTGCCCTCGTGAAAGTAAACGCCGGGAGCTACCTGATCGGCTTCGACCGCCTGGGCTGCGGAAGTCAAGGCTTTGCCCTGAAGGATCTCCGCCTCTGCGGCCACGCTCAAGAATGCGGTGCTGGTGGCCAGAAATTCGCGCCGATTCACTTTCTTGCACATCGCCTGCTCCTTGGGAAGACGCCTGGAATGGGCGAATTATATCCGGGATGGCTGGCGTTCACGGATAGAATTGGCGCGAGTCGTTTTGATAGTTCTGTGGAGAGTTGAGTCAGGATCGATTCGTGAGGGTGCTGAAGATATTTGCAGTTCTCGCCATCATTTCCTATGCCCTGCTGATCGTGGCGTTCTACTTCACGCAGCGAAGTCTGCTTTACTTTCCGACGCGTGTTTATCTCACGCCAGCCGAGGCACACGCTGATAGCGCCTTCCGAGAGATTGAGGTCAAAACGTCTGACGGGCTGAAGCTAAAGGCCTGGTATGCGGCGGCAAAATCCCTGCCCTTCACGATTGTCTTTTTTCACGGCAATGGCGATTCACTGTCCGGGTCTGCGCAGGTTGCTGAGCCGTATATCGAGGCAGGATACGGTTTCCTCGCAGTCGAATATCGCGGTTTCAGCGGATTGCCGGGCAAGCCAACCGAGACCGGTTTGTATAACGATGCGCGTGCCTGCATCCATGCGCTGATTGCGAGCGGGATTGAGCCGCGTCACATGATTTTGTACGGGCATTCGCTGGGAACGGGAGTGGCAATCGAGATGGCTCGGGAATTTCCGGTGGGTGGTCTCATGGTCCTGGCACCCTATCTATCGATTCCCTCGTTGGCACAAGTTCACTACCCGTTTCTACCCGCGAGGCTGCTGGTTCTCGATCGGTTTGAAAATGAGAAGAAGATCGGTGAATTGCATGTTCCGGTGCTGGTGGCGAACGGCGATAACGACGAGCTGATACCGCCATCACATGGACAGAAGCTTTTCTCTATGGCCAATGAGCCGAAGGAGTATCACTCGATTCCGGGTCGAGGACACAACGATTCGTTCGATGGGTTCGCTCCGATAAGTCTCGACTGGATTGGTCGAGTCTGCAGGGCCTGACTTCGATTTGGGAGCTATTTGAATCTGAAGATGAGGCCGTTTACGGGAATGTCGATCTCTACGAGCGAATCGGCTGGGCCCGGCTTTACGGGCGATCTGCGCGGCTTTCTGAAATAGACAACTCCTGACGCGTAGCCTCCTGCCTTCAGCGTGACGCCGCGTAGATAGAGATCTCCGAGCGAGACCGATCCTGGCATCTTTTCGTCGGCGTCTGCTTTGCTACGCGCTGGGCCGTTGAGATTGCCCCGGCTGCGGCGGCGCACATTCGGAACGCGGTCTCTACTCCCGGCGTCGAGAGATTGCGATCTGGGATCACCTTGCGGGTTGAGGGCCAGACTACTGGATTCGTCTCTTGCCTGGCGCATCTTGACCGCGTCCATTTCGGCGCCGATGTCGTGGAAGGTGAACCTTGTGTGCGCAGGGTCGGAGTACAAAGCAGAAAAGTCGCCGGGCTTGATGCGGGCTTTGCCTTCACCGGTCTGGCGAATGGCGATGAAGACGCGGAATTCTCCATCGATTGTGCTGGAGGGTGAACCGATCGCGACGCTTGTCCCGGCTGCGGTTGTCTGGCGTAGCGGTCTGCCTTCGATGGTGACCATCCGGCAGTGTTCGCGATCGGCGGGGTCGAAATCGATGATGGTGATTTTGTTCGCAGCTTGTCCGGCCGCGCAAACCGATGTGAGCAGAATGAAGAAAACGGGCTTCATCGGGTTTGCGCCTCCGGAAATACAGACGCTCAGAAAAGCTAGAGGTATTTTTCTTTCAGGATTCGGCAGTGGTGTTCGACGTGGCCGGGGATGATGAAACCGAGCGCACGCACGGTGAATGGGAATCCGCTGGCGATGCCCTTGCGCATCCAGGCTTCTTTGGGGAGATTGCGGTAGAGCGAGATGGTTCCGACACGGACGCGGGTGAACTCCTCGACGTGGGCGCTCCAGGGGATTTTGTCGGCCTGGGCGCCGTCGGCGGCAGTCTCCTGGTCAATACCGGGCAGCGGGTCGGTGAATCCGCGCGCAAACCACATAGCGCGAAAGGCGAAGGTGCGCTCGGTGTCGGAGATGTGGTTGAGTACCTGTTTCATGCTCCATTTGCCGGGAGCATAACGGTGTGTCGATTTTTCTTCAGAGATTCTTCTCAGCCACGGGGAGTACTGATCGAGCTGGTTCTCGATGGCGCGGAGGGGGTCATCCCCAGTGACTTTCTGGATATAGGTGAAGAAATAGGAATCGGCTTCCTCGGGGGTTGGACGACCAATCATGTTGTCGATTTTATAAGCTGACTCGGCCAGATGGACCATCCCTTCCCGGGCTGCGAAATACACCGACGTCCTGCGGGCCGCCTGCACCGTTCGTCACAACTACGAAGATTTTCGTTGACACTTACGAAGAACTTCGTATAACGTCACTTCATCATGGAAAACGGTACGACCATCCCCCGCCCCACCGAAGCCGAACTCGAGCTTCTGCAGATTCTCTGGCAGAAGGAGCCGGCCACTGTGCGGGACATCTACGACGCTCTGAATGAAGAGAAGGTTTCGGGCTATACGACCGTTCTGAAGCTTCTGCAGATCATGACGACGAAGGGCCTGGTGGTTCGCGACGAAGCGGCGCGCGCCCATGTGTATCGCGCGGCTTTCTCGCAGGACACGATGCAGAGCCGACTGCTGTCCGATCTGAGCAATCGGTTGTTCGCGGGTTCGGCGGCACAGCTCGCACTGCACGCACTTTCGATGGCGCCCGCGAGCGATGACGAACTCGCCGAGATCCGCGCGCTGCTGGAGCGACGCAGCAGCGCATTGTCGACACAGCAAATCGGAAACGCAAACAAATCCTCACAAAAGGACCGGCCATGACTCATATCCCCGAAGCCGTTGCCTGGACACTGATCCACTTCTGCTGGCAAGCCGCTGCCGTGGCTGCCGTATACCGCATTCTTTCGTTCGGACTTGCGCGCCGTTCGGCGGAGACGCGCTACACAGCGGCGCTCTCGTCGATGCTGCTGATGGTGCTGCTGGCAGCAGGAACGCTGGCATGGGAACTACGCGCCGATGCAGCGCCGGCTTCGATCGCTACCACTGCGGCAAATATGACGGCGCCGCTGGGCGGAGATTTTCCGCGGATCGCTGCTCCGGGGTTCATCGCTTCGCAGCCTGTGGCCGAGCACATCACTCTGGCGAATCTGCTGCCATGGATTGATGGTTTGTGGATTGCGGGGGTTCTGGCGCTGAGCATTCGCAGCCTGGGTGGATGGTGGTATCTGCGGCGGCTTCGCCTCTCGGCGATCACGCAGGCTCCAGAGGCTGTGCGTGCCAGCTTCAGCCGAATCTGCACGGCGCTGGGACTGCAGCGCGCGATTACGTTGCGCATCTCGACCGCGATTGACAGCCCGATGACGCTTGGCACATTGCGAGCTATCGTGCTGCTGCCTCTCAGTGCGCTCACTTCGCTTGGGCCTGACGAGCTTGAAGTGGTTCTGGCTCATGAGCTGGCGCATGTGCGCCGCGCCGATTTCTTCTGGAACATTCTGCAGACTATTGCAGAGACGCTTTTCTTCTTCCATCCGGCTGTCTGGTGGATCAGCGGCCGCGTTCGTCACGAGCGTGAACTGTGCTGCGACGATATCGCGCTCAAGGTTTGCCCCAACCCCGTTACGTACGCCAGCGCCCTCTACCGGCTTGAAGAGCACCGCTCGCGGCATCTACGCCTGGCTATGGCCCTGGACGGCCACGCCTCCCATTCCACGCTGCTCATGCGCATTGCACGCATTCTCGGAGAACCTATGACCCGCATTCCCAGCCGTCGTCTTCGTCCCTTCTCTCTCGTTGCAGCCTGTGCCGGACTCGCAGCTTTGCTGGTTCCCGCGCCGCATGTCCTGGCCAGTCTCAATCCCACACCTCAGCCCGCCTCTGGCCCGGCGGTGAAGCCTGTGGTTTCGGCTGTTGTTACTCCCGCGGTGCATGTGAAAGCGTCTGCGGCAGTGGTGTTGCATGGAGGAAAGCCGTCGCCATATCCTCTGGCTCAGTCTTCCCCGATTCCGGAAGCAGATCCTGCAACCGGGAGCGCACCTCAGGCGGAGACAAAGCCGGCGGCATCGACTCAAGGACACAGCGATTACATCGATCGCATGAAGGCTGCGGGTTATGACGTGGATCTCGACAAAATGATCAACATGAAGATCCAGGGGATCACGCCCGATTACGCGAAGGAGATGGCCGGTGCGGGATTTGGCAAGCTCAGCGCGGACGATCTGATCAACTGCAAGATTCAGGGCGTGACGCCTGAGTACATTGCCGAACTGAAGAAGCAGGGGTATCAGATTGACGGCGTGAAGGAGGCGGTCTCCTTCAAGATCTTCAACATCACTCCGGAGTTTGTTTCGGGCATGAAGGCCGCGGGGTTCGACGGCCTTACCACCAAGCAGCTTCTGAACATGCGAATCCAGGGTGCTACTCCGGAATTTGCGCGGACGCTGAAGCAGAAGTTCCCTGGCGTCACGGCGGACGATGTGGTGCAGGCTCGCATCTTCAACATCAACGACGAGTTCATCGCTCAGGCCAGCCGACACGGATTTACGAACCTGCCGTTCAAGAAGCTGGTTCAGCTGCGCATCTCTGGCCTGCTCGATGATGAGGCTGTAAAGCCGTAGTCGATAGCCGTGTTCCTTCTCTGAGTTGTCAAATCGGCCGCTTTCTGCGGCACAGGAAAGCTTCGCGTTTTAACTACAACTGGTCTCATTAATGGCCTGAAGCAGACGAGGAACATCCCTCAGGGGCTAAAGCCCAAAGTTCATCGGGACTCTTGCGGCACGGCTGAAGCCGTGCCCTTTCAAAACACGATTTATGAAACTAGTTCTATTGAGGAGTGATCTGATGCGACTATTCTCTTCCACGCTTGTTTTTGCGCTCGCAGCGGCCGCAGTCACGCTCCCGGCGCAGTCGTTTGAACCGCTTCACGCCAAGTGCGACATCAGTCCGAGCACGGACGGAAGCAAGCTAAGCCTGCACATCTTTGAGCATGGCGATTGTCAGGACGGACGTAATTGCGGCTCGAATTTCAGCATGGATTCGATGAGAGGATTCTCGGGGGTCTCTCTTCCCGATCTGGCCAACGACGGCGGGCACCTTACTGCCACGCTCAAAGCAGAAGCCGGCACTTTTACATGCACGGGCACGGTGCACGACCATGATCTTTTTGGAGAGGCGCTCTTTACTCCCGACCCGACCTTCGTCGAACGGATGGGTAAGCTTGGCTTCACGGGCTACGACTCGCAGAAGCTGCAGGCGTATGCATTGCTCGACGTCACAAGCGACTTTGCGCGATCGCTGCAACAGGCCAACATCAAGCATGTGACGACCGACAACCTGATTGCGCTGCGGATCTTCAAGATCGATCCGGCATACGCGCAGGGATTTGTTTCGATGGGATACGAGCAACCCGATGCGGACAAACTGATCGCTTTGAAGGTTCAGGGAGTAAATGCCGAAGAGGTGAAGCAGATTCGGGACCTCGGGTTCAAGCCGACACTGGATGAGCTGATCCAGATCCGGATCTTCCACATCACTCCGGAATTTGTGCACCACATGCAGGATCGCGGACTCAAAGACCTGACGATATCGAAGCTGGTGCAGATCAAAATCTTCAAACTGGACGAATAATTCGGCTGGCAACAAAGCTGTCCGTACCGATCAGGGCCTCCGCTAAAATTTCTCAATAACCGCGGAGGCTGATTTGCGTCGAATCCTTGTCCTCTCCCAGTTCTGCCTGGGCGCGTGTCTTTTTCTGCCCGCAAAGGCCACAAACGACAAATCCACTGCCAAGGACGCGATGATGTCCCTGCATGCTGAAGGAACGTTCGAAGTTAAAAACTCTCCTCTTGCCGCTGATGAAGCCGTTAACGGCACGGGAATTGGCCGGTTCGGGCTGGACAAACAGTTTTATGGCAACCTGGAGGCAACCAGCAAAGGCGAGATGCTGGGAGCCGGCAACCCGGCTACGGGAACAGCTGGATATGTCGCCATTGAACAAGTGACGGGCGAGCTAAACGGCCGGAACGGGTCGTTCGCGCTACAGCACTTCGGGACAATGGAAGAGAACAAGTTCGACCTGATCGTGAAGGTAGTGCCGGGATCGGGCACGGGCGATCTCTCCGGCATTGCGGGCAACATGACCATTGCGATTGCGAACGGCAAACACTCCTGGAAATTCGACTACACGCTTCCGGCTCCCAGATAGGGCGAAGGGCGAGCGGCGAACGGATACCATGAAGTCATGTCCCAGTTCCCCGCCGGCCAGACGCTGCTAATCGACGCGGACGACACGCTGTGGGAGAACAACATCTACTTCGAGCGCGCGATCGCCGCGTTTATCAGCTACCTGAATCACCACGAATACTCGCCGGCCGAAGTGCGACAGGCTCTGAATGCGGTCGAGCGAGAGACGATACTCGCTCACGGCTATGGGCTGCCCAGCTTTACGCGCTCGCTCGTGACCTGCTTCGAGCGTCTCAGTCCGGCACCGATGGATGATGAGAAACGCGGCCGCGTCGCAGGGTTTGCGCGATGGATTGCCGAGCAGGAGATCGAGCTGCTGCCTCAAGTCGAGGAGACGCTTCGGGAACTGGGCATGCGGCATAAGCTGATTTTGATGACCAAGGGCGATCATGCGGAACAGGCTGACAAGGTAAGGAGATCGGGGCTTGCGGGGTATTTTTCAGCTGTGGAGATCGTTCGCGAGAAGGATCCAGCGGCCTACCTGGAAGTAGTGAGGCGGCACGAGCTTCAGCCGCACACTAGCTGGATGATCGGAAACAGTCCCAAGAGCGATATCAATCCGGCACTGGCGGCCGGCCTCCACGCTGTGCATCTATTTCACAAAGACACATGGATTCTTGAACATGCGGAGCTTTCGACGGCTCCGGGCGGGCAGCAGCTGATCGAACTGGACGCTTTTGAGAAACTATTGGTTCTTTTTTGATCGCTTGCCCGGTTCGGGGTATTCCCAATCCGCGGTAAGATACCGTATGCATCAACCCCCCGCTTCTGATGCTGTGAAGAACGGCCAAGTATTTCCCGCGCCTCCGCGCGTGCACTGGGCGGTTCTGCTGGTGCTGATCGCTTCGGCTGAAGCTCTGGTTTGCTATCTGTTTCCTGAGCCATATCGCAATTTTGCTATCTATGCGGTTGCAGCTGCGTGGCCCACATATCTCTGTTTCTGGATCCGCAGGCTAAACCGTCGCGCCAGTTCCCTGTACTGGGCGATCGCGTCGATCGTTACAGGCTATGGTTTTCTCTTCTCGTGGCTGCTTGGGGTGGTGGTGATTTTCGAGCTTCGCGAGGAGTTGCTGGATCACTACAACCGGCGTGAGCCGATCGGCATGGAGCTGAACTGGTTGATGACGATTCTCGGTTCGGTGATTTACTTCCAGTTCGCGCTGAATAAGGTGGCTCGCCAGAAGGACGCTGTCCGCGAAGTAGGCGCAGTCGAATCAGGGCGCTCCGTTCCGGCCTGAAGCTGAGGCCTAAAGAAGGCCTGCGGCGCCGACCGGATCGAAATCCGCGCTGGCGCACACAGACTCCAACTCAACCTTACTTGGCTATTTCTCCCTTGCAGCCTGGATGACCGCACTCGCAAGCGATCTCGGCGGTGTCTTTGTGGTTTTCACAGTGGGTGCTGCAGTATTTCTTGTCGGTCATACAGGAACAGGCGGGGTGAGCGCATTTTTTTAGGTCAGCCATATGTACTTTTCTCCTTGGGAATGCCTTTGGGAGGCAAAACCTGGAGCTTGGATGCGGGATTGCGCTCCTGATGTGGTTTGTCGTGGCTGTCAGGTGCGAAAACGATGGGTCGACGCTAGTTCAAGGCAGCATGATGGCGCGCTATAGTTTCGGCATGCAGAAATCGGGCTCGTTTTTGTTTGCGTTTGGCGTCTTGTGTCTTGTGATGAGTGCGCAGAAGCCCGCAGTGAATGGCGTGGTAACAGGCCATGTCACATGCGCGGACACCAATACACCCGCAAGGCTCGCGTATGTCGTGCTTCGTCCGGTCCCAGCAGCGATCGGCAAGTCAACCTCGGAACTGAGGGAGGTTGAAGCACGCCGCGTTCAGACGACACTCGACGGAAGCTTCTATTTTCCGAAGATAGCTCCGGGAACCTACTTTGTGCTGGCTTCGCTTGCCGGTTACACATCACCGCTCACCGCCGTCGGAATCGGCGATGAGGATTTGCTTGAGCCTTCCGCAGGATTGAGGAAGAGACTCCTCGACGGAATTCCTACAGTCACCATCGACGGGGCTGGGTCCGCTTCCATCAATATCTCGCTGGAGAGAGCCGCGGCCGTGAGCGGGACGATTCTCTACGATGACGGCAGCCCGGCTCCGGGAGTTCAAGTGGCAATTCAAGAGAGAAAAGACGGCAAGTGGAGCATGGTTCACAATGTTGCGGGAGATGGTCTGGGCTTTGGAAGCACCGTCACGGACGACCGCGGGAACTTCAGGATTACAGGACTTCCCCCGCTGAAAGAGGCTATCGTCGAAGCGGATCTCAGCCTGCAGAATTCAACTCTTACTTTCAGTAAGGCGGGTTGGGGCAGGTCCAGCGGATCGTCATCCAAGTTTTCGTTCTACTCAGGCAACGCAGTTCGCGAGCGCGACGCGAAGGCATTTCAACTCAGCATGGGTGAAGAGCGATCGGGAGAAGACATCTCTCTTCCACTGTCGAAGCTTCACACGATTCGCGGCTTCCTGCTCTCGAAGACTGATGGTCACACCCTGAATGATGGCTCGGTCGAGTTGCTGTTTACCGACGACCGAAGTCAGCTCGGGAGTGCTGAGGTCAGGGATACGGACGAAAGCTTTGAATTCTCATTTGTGCCCACCGGCGACTATCTGCTCAGAGTGAATTATGCTGCGGACGTCACCTTCAAAGAGGTTCCGAATCCACCCGGCTCGACCCCTTCGACATGGATGTCGAAAAATACGGTTCGGAGCTACGGCTATGTCGAATTACCTCTTCACGTGGACAGCGACCGCGAGAGCCTGGCGATTGAGGTGCCGGAGAGAGAAGGAACCCCGAAAGATCGCGGGCACCTATAGCGCCTTCGACCAACAGCGGATCCTTCGCTTACCACCCCCAAACCTCCACCCCAACGACTAAGACCTGTCGTTGGGACCCGGGAAGAAAGCGTTTGGGGTCCCGTGCGCTCAGGATGACAACAAAGTCAGGTGATCAGCCGCGGAGGAAGTCTTTGATCTTCTGGACGACTACGTCGCGGCCTACGTCAGAGATGGCGTTGGTGAGCGGGATCTGCTTGGGGCAGGCTTCTACGCAGTTCTGCGCGTAGCCGCACTCCTGAATTCCGCCGTCGCCGGCGAGAGCGCGAAGACGTTCTTCCTTGAAGACCTTGCCGGTGGGGTGGTTGTTGAAGAGCTTGACTTGGGCGATGGTGGCAGCGCCGACGAAGCCGGTGGCCTCGTTGAACTGCGGACAAACTTCCATGCAGCAGGTGCAGGAGATACAGTTGGAGAGCGGGTAGTTCGCTTCCTGCTGCTGCGGGAAGACGCGCGGACCGGAGCCGAGGTCGTAGGTGCCGTCGACGGGAACCCAGGCTTTGACGCGCATGAGGTTTTCGAAGAGTACGGAGCGGTCGACCTGGAGATCGCGGACGAGCGGGAATTTCGAGAGGGGCTCGACCTTGATGGGCTGCTCGAGATTGTCGACCAACGCAGAGCAGGCCATGCGGGCTTTGCCATTGATGCGCATGGCGCAGGAGCCGCAGATCTCTTCGAGGCAGTTCGAGTCGTAGGTGATGGGCGTGGTGGGCTTGCCGTCGGAGGTGACGGGGTTGGCGGCGATCTCCATCATGGCGGAGATGACGTTCATGCCCTGACGCCACTCGAGCTCGAAGTTTTCCCAGACGGCCGGTGAATCGGGTCCGGCCTGACGCTTGATTTCGAATTTGACGGTCTTTGCCATTGGTCCTTTTCCGCGGAGTTAGCCGCGCTCTGCGCGGTTAGCGGAGTTAGCCTCGCTTTGCGAGGTTAGCCCATCGGGTTATTTAGCGGCGTCGTAACGGCGCGGCCTTGGTTTGATGAATTGCGTGTCCACGTCTTCGAATTCGAAACGTGGGCCTTCGGTTGCGCCGGTGAATGCGGCCTTGGTGGTCTTTAGAAACTTCTCGTCGTTGCGATCCGGAAAGTCAGGCTTGTAGTGTGCGCCGCGCGATTCATCGCGGAGAAGCGCGCCCTGAACGATGACACGCGAGAGCTCAAGCATGTTGTAGAGCTGGCGCGTGAAGGCGAAGCTGGTGTTGGCCCACTGGGTGCGATCGGCGAGGCTGACGTTCTGGAAGCGGTCGAGGAGCTCGACGATTTTTTCGTCGGCCTGCTTGAGGCCTTTGTTGTAGCGGATTACGGTGGCGTGCTCGGTCATGGTGACGCCGAGTTCGCGCCAGAGCCTGAAAGGATTTTCCTTGCCTTCGTTCTTGAGCAGCTGTGCGTTCATCTCGGCCTGACGGGCGATCTCAGCAGCGGCACCGCCATCGCCTTCGGCTCCTGCAACGTTTTTCGCGTATTTGAGAGCGATGGGGCCAGCGGTGAATCCGCCGAAGATGCAGCTCACAAGAGAGTTGGCACCGAGACGGTTTGCGCCGTGGTACTGGTATTCGCATTCTCCTGCGGCGAAGAGGCCGGGGATGTTCGTCATCTGGTTGTTGTCGACCCAGAGACCGCCCATGGTGTAGTGCATGCCGGGGAAGATCTTCATGGGCACTTCGCGCGGGTCGTCGCCGACGAATTTTTCGTAGATTTCTAGAATGCCTTCGAGCTTGCGGTTCAGCGTCTCGCGATCGATGTGGGTGAGGTCGAGATAGACCATCGGCTGGCCGTCGATGCCAAGGCCATGCTCGTAGACGACTTTGTGGATGGCGCGGGTGGCGACGTCGCGCGGGACAAGATTCCCGTATTTCGGGTACCACTCTTCGAGAAAGTAGAAGCGCTCGGCTTCAGGGATTTGCTTCCACGGACGCTTGTCGCCCGGAGTGCGCGGAACCCAGACGCGGCCGCCTTCGCCACGAGCCGACTCGGACATGAGACGGAGTTTGTCTTCGCCGGGGATTGAAGTCGGATGGACCTGAATGAATTCGCCGTTGGCATAGTAAGCGCCCTGCTGGAAGACCGCAGATTGCGCTGAGCCAGTGCAGACGACGGAATTGGTGCTCTTGCCGAAGATGGCGCCGTTGCCGCCGGTGGCGAGGATCACGGCTTCAGCCTGGAATGCGCGAACTTCCATGGTGCGGAGGTTCATTGCGACGATGCCGCGGCAGACGCCCTTGGAGTCGAGAATGGAGGAGAGGAATTCCCAGCCTTCGTACTTGTGTACGTGGCCGTCGACTTCGTAACGGCGGACTTGTTCGTCGAGCGCATAGAGAAGCTGCTGGCCGGTGGTGGCTCCGGCGAATGCGGTGCGGTGATAGAGCGTGCCGCCGAAGCGGCGGAAATCGAGGAGACCCTCTGGAGTGCGATTGAAAGGAACGCCCATGCGGTCGAGGAGATCGATGATGCCGGGAGCGGCCTCGCACATTGCCTTCACAGGAGTCTGGTTGGCTAGGAAGTCGCCGCCGTAGATCGTGTCGTCGAAGTGCTGCGCGGTGGTGTCGCCTTCGCCCTTAAGGTTCTTTGCGGCGTTAATGCCGCCCTGCGCACAGACCGAGTGAGAACGCTTGACCGGGACGATCGAGAAGAGATCGACGTGCCCACCGGCTTCCGCGATCTTGATGACTGCCGCGAGCCCGGCTAGACCTCCGCCAACCACGATGATTCTGGGTGCTGCCATTGAAGTCCTTTCAAAGCCAGCGGCCGGCTACCAAATACCAGTCGCCAGTAAAAGCAAAAAAGCTAGGAACCAGCGGGTATTGGCGGCGTGAAACGAAGCGGTGCCGCTACCCGGTTCCAAAAGTTGATCTGGCCGATGGCCGTGGTTAGCAATGCGACTTCGCGTTCCGAGAAATGCGCCGAGACGCCAGAATAGGCTTCGTCGTCGATGTGGTGCTGGGCCAGAAGTGTGACTTGCTCTGTCCATGCGAGAGCGGCGACTTCGCGATCGGTGTAGATGCCGGCTTCCCGCCAGGCTGCGAGGAGGTCGAGCTTGGCTGTGGGAATGTTCAACTTGCGGGCATCGTTGAGGTGGTATTGAACGCAGAACGCACAGCCGTTGATCTGCGAAGCGCGGATTTTCAGGAGTTCGAGGATTTCGGGTTCGATGCCCGATTTGCGCAGCGCGTGGGTGATGGCAGCCATTCCGGTGGCCATCTCAGGGATGATGCCCTGGAATATCTTGTAGTCGATGCGGGCGTTGGTGGTTGCGGTTTCGGGCATGTCAGGTCTGGTGCTTTTCTCCGTGGCTAAAGCCCGGATTTGTTGTGGCCAGATTGTCATGGGCCTAAAGGCCCATGCTCCCTCCGGTTTCGACTTGAACGATTGCGACGGGGGCGATTTCGGGGGCGTTCTTTGCTTCTGGGCGGATGAAGGCCCAGATGCTTGCCAGTCCCACGAAGAGGAGAACGACGCCGAAGGCGGCACAGATGTAGCCGAACCGCTTGCGGGCCACGTCGCCGGGGGTGATGCCCCACTTGGCAGCGAAGAGCCAGATGCCGTAGGCAAAGTGCCAGCAGATGGCGATCATGGCAATGACGTAAACGGCGAGCATGATGGGGTTGGCGAGTTCCATCTGAACCTTGTGAAACGCGGCTCCGGGATTCTCGGGAAGGCTGACGCCCATGAAACGCTGACGCAGAACGTGCTGGATGATGTAAGCGGTTGCGATGAGGCCCGTCCAGCGCTGGGCAACGTACATCCAGTTGCCTGCCCAGGGGTAGTAGACGACATTCGATTTGCCGCGGAACCAGATGTAGAGGCCGTAGAGGGCGTGGTAGGCGATGGGGAGAAAGATGAAGGTCCACTCAAGCACGCGGACCATGGGGAGAGCATTCAGGAATTTGACCTGCGCTCCGTAAGCGGATGGCCCTTTAAGCGCTTCGAAGTTGGAAAGAAGATGCTCGATGAAGAACGCGCCGATGGGGATGACGCCGAGGAGCGAGTGGAGCTTGCGCCAGAGGAAGCTGGTGCCCTTTCCGGCGCGAATCGGCTGCACGCCTGCATGGACCTTTGGCGTGGCAGGACTATGGGCAGTTGCCATGGAGATGTGGCTCCTAAGTGCTTCGGTTGCAGAGTCCGGAGCGGTGGGTGTATCAGATTGAGGGACGTCGTATCTCGTGCAAATCCAAGTGCATTATTCGTAACGCAGATAGGGGTCGTCAAGCGAGGCGAGGTTATCGGTGTAGCTGCGTCAACATCGCTGCCAGAGCTCTTCCCCGATGACTGAGGCCGAGCTTTGTTTCCAGATCGATTTCGGCCATGGTTTTCTCCAGTTCTGGGAGGTAGAAGAGAGGATCGTATCCGAATCCGCCGGTACCGCGGGGGGCGTTGAGGATGACACCTTCCACGGAGCCGTCGGATGTGTGCTGGACTCGGCCATCTCGGGCGGCAACGAGGACGCAGTGGTAGCGGGCACGACGCTGCTCCGCCGGCTTGTCACCGAGCCGCTGGAGCAGGACCATGTTGTTCCAGACATCGGTGTTGTCGTTGGCGTCGGGCGAGTCGACGAGGCCGGCATCGGCTGCAAAGCGAGCGGAACGGACCCCGGGTGCGCCGTCAAGGGCATCGACCTCGAGGCCCGAGTCGTCGGCGAGAACGAGCTCGCCGGGTGCGAACTGGGAGTAGTAGACGGCCTTGATGGTGGCGTTCGCGGCGAATGTGTCGCCGTCCTCTTCGGGGGCCTGGATGTCGGCAAGTCCAGGAATAGGCTCGATACAAATTGAGTGAGCCTCGGCGGCTGTGCGGAAATCGCGCAGCTTTCCCTGGCTGCTGGTAGCAACATAAAGGCAAACAGGCATGCAACGAGTCTAACGTGGAGATTGTATGCGAGGAGCGAACAAGTTCTCGCTTTTGCTCGTCTCAGAAAATTACGATGGCTGCAGGCGCGGTGACGTTTTGTAACTAACCCGACGGAAGCAGGGCCGGAGGGGCTTTTGAATTTCTGGGGCGTGTACAAGTTGACGGTTGGCGTGCTCGCGGCAGTCGAGTCTGTCGCGGGAATGCTGCGAAGCATCAATCCTCCGGAGACGAGCATCTGGGGTGCGCTTACTCTAGCAGCCGCTCTCCTGCTGGCGATCGACGGCCTCACAGACCTGCTAGCGCACATGCATGGTTGGATGTTCGTTGCTGTTACCGCTGCTGTGCCGGTCGGGCTTTCGTTCGTGACAGATGACTGGCCGCCGAGGCTTTGGATGTTTGCGGTGGTCGTGGGTTTTGCGGAATGGGTGTTTCTGGGACTAAAAAAAGCGACGGCACGCGCTGATATTGGAGCTCTGGCCTGCTGCGCGGTGCTCACTATTTCGCTGGCGAACACGACGGTGATGGTGTTTCGCACGTACTGGGATGAGCCGCAGTTCTGGCCGCTGGGACAGATATTCCGATTCATGATGCCGATTGCATTGCCATGGACTTTGATACTCGTACTGCTTGTGCACTCTACGCGCGAACTGAAAGCCCCCGGCTCCGAACGCGGTGAAGAGCCCGTTCTCGCATCGAGAGCGGGAGATGATTGAAGGCCAGGTATGAATGGTGCGCCGGAAATGATTGCTGGTTAATCGGCCGAGGGGCAATGGCGCCATCAGCGAACACGAAAAACCTTTGTAATGCGTGCCGATACTCGATGCCCGACTACACTGAGGTTGGCTATGCAGAAGGCTCTTATCCAGAACCTGCGTGGATTCGCGGCGGACCTCACTCAAAAGCGAGTGCGAGGGCACGCCATTCTGCTCGGGCTTGTGGTGTGGGGGGCGTATGCCTTTAACATTTCGACTCCAGGACTGAAGGACCGCGAAGGACAACTGAAGGGCGCAGACTTTCTGCACGTGTACGTGCTTGGAAATATTGCTCGAATCCATGATGGATCGATGCTCTACGATGCGGGGCGGCAGGCGGCGCTCGGCGTACGCCTGATTCATCAGGATCCAGGCGAGGCGTATCTGCCGGTGTACGGGCCGCAGTATTCGCTGATTTTCAGGCCTCTCGCAGGATTGCCCTACGGGGTTGCAGCCGCCACGTGGATGATAACGAGCGCCCTCGTGTACTTCCTATGCTGCGGACTGCTGTTGAAGGCCTGCCCTCGACTCAAGGATTGTCGCAGCACGATCTTCATACTTGCTGCAGCGTTTCCGGGATTTTTCTATCTGATTGCGAGCGGCCAGAATTCCATCCTGGCGTTGATTGCGTTCACCGCGGCGTTCTTCTGCTTTCGCGCGCGGACGCCTTTGGCGGCGGGGCTTGCTATAGGGCTGCTGATGTACAAGCCGCAGTTCGGCGTGATGGCGGCTGTGGTTTTTGTTTTGACGCTGGAGTGGCGCGTGATTCTTGGCGCGCTGATCACCGGGGTCGGCCAGCTCGCTGCCGGCGCGGCGTACTACGGAAAGCCTGCGATCGACGCCTACTTCGAACAACTGGTGCACATGAATCAGAATGCCAGCGCGCTGGAGCCGCATATCGAACGGATGCACAGCTTGCGCGCATTCTGGAGCCTGCTGCTGCCGTGGCATGCTGTATCTTCCCTGCTCTACGCGGTGACGGCTCTGACGGTGATCGCGATTACGGTGTGGTGCTGGAGAAGCGAGACGCCAGTTGAGCTTAGATACGCGATTTTTCTACTGGGCAGCGCGCTGGTTGATCCGCACCTGACGGACTACGACCTGGTGATGCTGATGCCGGCTTTTCTGGTCATTGGCGATCGCATTCTGCTGGCGCCGGAGTCCGACAAGCGCGACGCGGCGCGCGTTCTGACCTACGTCGCATTCTGTCTGCCGTTGTTCGGACCGATGCTGAAGATGGTTCACTTACAGCTATCGGTGCCGGCTTACGCTGCACTCTTCCTCGTTGTTGCATCCGTGGCTCGGAAAGGAATGCAGGGCGCTGCGGCTACAGAGGTAGTTGCGGTGTCGTCGAGCATTTGACGGCGAGTGCCCCCGTTGTTACTCCGGCAGCGGAAGTTCCTTGTCGAGTCCCTGCTCGATGATCTGTTCGCGAAGGCGTTCGATGTTGGTGAAGAGAATGCCAACGATTCCCAGGGCACGGGCGGCATCAATGTTGGGCTGCTTGTCGTCGATGAAAACTGTCTCTTCAGGGCGGGTTCCGAGGCGTTCCAGAGTGAGCTTGTAGATCGCTGGATCGGGCTTGGCCATGTTGTGCTGAAAACTCCAGATCAGCACGTCGAATTGCGGGAGCCAGTCGAATTCGCGCTCGATGCTGGACAGCACTGTATCGCCCATGTTGGAGAGGATGGCGGTGCGCAGACCGTGCGCCTTCAGCTGCTTTTGCCAGGCGAGCATTGCAGGGTTTTGTGTGGTCCACATGCGCGCGTCCCATAGGTTGAGTTCGTCAACCTTGGCGGCGTCGAGGTCTAGCTTTGCGTCGCGAACGATGTTCTGCCAGAACTGGAGCCCCGTTAGCTTGCCTTCGTCGTAAGCGTGACGGTCGGCCCAGTAGACCGCTTCGAACTCATCGCGCGGGAGGCCGGTGATGCGTAGCATTGCGTCGTGCGCTTCGGCACTGGGCTGACCTGTGAGAACCATTCCATAATCGAAGACGACCGCGCGCAGACTCAAAAGCTCCTCCTTGAAGTGGCGCGTTGTGGCGGGCGCCAGCTTCTATTGTAGGGAACAGGGACTAGGGATCAGGAGCTAGGGACTAGGGATCAGGGATCAGGGACTAGGGATTCGGGACTAGGGAGTAACGAGTAAGACTGGGAGTCGGGTGAGCAATGAAGTTTTCGAGGCGGACTGATTGGAATACGGAAGAGAGTGCGTTGGCGAAGGCGCATCGGGAGCGTGTGCGCGCGCGGCTGCCGGTTGCGGACTTGACGGCTTCCAATCCGACGCGGTGCGGATTCGCCTACGATGCGCAGTTGCTGGAGCCGCTGACGAATCAGAGCGCGCTCGATTATGATCCCCAGCCGCTCGGGCTGCTGCGATCGCGTGAAGCTGTGTGCGCCTACTATGCGGATCACGGCTTCGCAGTGAGTCCGGACCGCGTGGTGCTTACGACAAGCACCAGCGAGGCATACAGCTTTCTCTTCAAGCTGCTCTGCGATCCGGGAGGCGAAATTCTTGTGCCTCAGCCGGGGTATCCGCTGTTTGATTTCCTTGCGGTTCTCGATGATGTGCGTATCAAGGGCGCGCCACTGGTATACGACCATGGCTGGCAGATCGATCCGGAAAGCTTCGGGCGGGCGATTTCGGACGAGACGCGAGCCATTGTGCTGGTGCATCCCAACAATCCAACCGGACACTTCACGAAGCGATGGGAGGCCGAGGAACTGGCGAAGCTCTGTCGCGAACGGGAGATTGCTCTGATTGTTGATGAGGTGTTTCTGGATTACGCGTTCGGCGCGGAGCGGGCGACCAGTTTCGCCGCAGGTCTGGAGGGCGTGGATGTGTACGCGGTGAGCGGGCTGAGCAAGATCGCGGGGCTGCCCCAAATGAAGGCGGCATGGATTGTTGCCTCGGGGTCTCACGCGGCGGATGCGATGGCTCGGCTGGAGGTGATTGCCGACACCTTTCTCTCGATGAATGCTCCGGTTCAGGGAGCAATGTCTGCGTGGCTGGAGGGGCGCGGAAAGATTCAAAAGCAGATCAAAGAGCGGGTGGAGGCGAACCTTGCCGAGTTGGATCGGCAGCTTGCTGATCTCAGCATTGTGCGGCGGCTCGAAGTCGAGGGCGGGTGGTATGCGGTGCTGCGGATTCCGGCGCTGCAGCCCGATGAGACTACTGCCCTGGAGCTGCTGGAGCGAGGTGTATGGGTTCATCCGGGATACTTTTTCGGCATGGAGGAGAAGGGCTGGCTGGTTGTGAGCTTGCTGGGGCCTGTTGAGCAATTCAGAACAGGAGTTAAAGCGATTGTTGACTATTTCAGAACGCATCAACCTGATAACAATTGTCTAGTAAGCATTGAACCATAATCTTAAGTTTAAACATTTATATATTTGATCCTAAATCTTTTAAGTTCTCGGCGAACTGCCGCAATAATTTTGAAAATCCTATTTCAAGAACGGGTTTGATTTGCGTTCTGCGCCGATTGTGGTGGCGGGGCCATGTCCGGGGATGATCTGTGTTTCGTCTGGAAGAATCAGAAGACGGGATTGAATGGAGTCGATGATCTGGTCGAAGTTTCCGCCGGGGAGATCGGTGCGACCGATGCTTCCGGCGAAGAGTGTGTCGCCAGCGAGGACCATCTTCATCGGCGCGAAGTGAAGGCAGATGGAGCCCTGGGTGTGGCCGGGAGTGTGAATGACCTGGGCTGGATAGTTTTGAAGGCCGACCTGGCGGCCGTCGGTGAGAGCTTCGTCGGGAGGCGCTGTCTCGGGCGTTTCGATGCGAAGCCAAGCTGCCTGCGTCGACATCATTTGAAGCAAGGGCAGGTCGCCTTCATTGAGGTAGATTGGTGCGCCGGTGAGGGACTTGAGCTTGAGAGCGCCGCCGACGTGGTCGATGTGGGCGTGGGTAATGAGGATCTGCTTGAGTTTCAGCCCGAGTTCGGTAAGGCGGCGCTGGATGCGGGTGATCTCATCGCCGGGATCGACGATGATGGCCTCGCGCGTCTCCTCATCGCCAAGGATGGTGCAGTTGCATTGCAGGGGGCCGACGGGGAAGGTCTCGAGGATCATAGGGAAATCTTAATTTGTTTTCTAGTAGGAGATGTGTTGGCAGCCCTCCAAGACGATCAGACCGATTGAACCAATAGCTATCAATGAAGACGTAAGCGCAGTGTAAATCCTGCCTGCCCCACGCCCCGTCAACGCGATCACGAAAGCGATTCCGGCAACGATTGGAATTGCATTGCTCATCTGCTCCAGAGTCTTGGCGCTGGTTGAGCCGTCTTTCGTAACGAACTGAATGAGGCAGATCCAGTCAAGGAGCACCGCGAGTGACGCCACGACGAGGCCAACGAAGTAGGCCCCTTCCCGAAGTGCGGAGGGCTCATCTTGCTGTTCTGTCGATTCTTCGCTTGACTCGGGGCTGAGGGACGTGATGTCAGAATGATCTGGCCGACCACGCAGTCTGATCGCCCACGCAATGCCAATGAAAATGGTGGCAATTGGTCCCTGGCAAAAGAACGCAACGGTCCCCAGCGTGAGCAGGATGCCACCGAGCGCAAGTCTCAATTGGTTCATCGACGGAGCTCTTTGAAGGAGGGGCCTTCGCTCCTAGCTTATTCCAGCTTCTTGCAAAGCAGCGGGGGCAGAGTGCAACTGCGGTGACTAGTGGTCACCAAAACAGAAACGGCAGGCATGATGCCTGCCGTTGATAACAACTCGCAGAACTTGTGCTTACTTCTTCGCCGGCGTGGTCTGGTGCGTGGGCTGATCGCCCAGCACGGAGCGCGACTGGTTACCACGAGCGTAGAGCACGGTCAGCGTGAGCGAGGTGACCATGAAGATGACAGCTGCCCAAGTGGTGAGGCGCGTGAGCACGTTTGCCGCAGCGCGAGGGCCGAAGGCGGTTTGCGAGCCCTGGCCGCCGAAGGCTCCGGCGAGATCGGCGGAACGTCCCTGCTGGACGAGAACCACGCCGATGAGGAAGATACACACCACAACGTGGAGGAACATAACGAAGTAGAAAAGAATCTGCATTTGGTTCAAGCTGCTTTCTGAGCGGTAAGTGGTGCGGAGGAGGGGACTTGAACCCCTATGCCTTGTGGGCGCTAGCACCTCAAGCTAGTGCGTCTGCCAATTTCGCCACCTCCGCTTGTCGGTGAACCTATTAAGTATAGCAAAGGAAAGGCTCTGAGATCACGGCGGGATGGCTTGGGGTCACGGGGATTTGCCGGGTGCAGCTTCTGTTCCGTGCCTGGGCGATTAAGATGGTGCCGACCATCAGGTTACAGCTTTTCTCGTTTCGAACCTAGAGGGTGACAGGAGGGTGGAATGAGGGTGTGCCAGACGTTAGTTTCGAGGCTCCTCTTTGCGGGAACATTCGCGATATCGGGCGCGCTTTGTCGGGGCCAGAATACGACCGCCGATGTAGCACCGGTGATCGATGTGCACGTGCATGCGATGGACGAGTCGTTTCCGGGGGGCGGACCGATGTGCCCTAACGAGGCGAAGTTTCTCGCTTCGGACCCAAAGACTAAGGAGGCAACTTTTGGCTGGGACGTGGAGAACTGCACGCCCAAGCTCTATCCCTCAGAAAAGGGCCAGTACATCAAGGACGTGAAGGCTGAGATGGAGCGGCTCAATGTGACGGCTGTGGTGTTTGGCGACGAGGCCGGCGTGAAGAAGTGGCAGGACGCGATGCCCGGGCGCGTGATTCCCGGCACGTCGTTCAGCGAGGGCATGACGCCAGGGGCGCGTGTTTCGCTGGATAAGCTGCGGCAGGAATTTACGACGGGCGGCTTCAAGGTGATGGGTGAGATTGGACTGCAGTATGAGGGTCTGTCGCCAAGCGATGAATCGGTGGACAAGTATTTTGCGCTGGCCGAAGAGCTGGACATTCCTGTCGCGATCCACATGGGGACTGGCGGATCGGGCCGCGCGAATATCACGACGCCAAAGTTCCGCGGATCGATGGGCAATCCCCTGCTGCTGGAAGAACTGCTGGCGCGGCATCCGAAGCTGCGGGTGCAGGTGATGCATGCGGGCTATCCGATGATCGACAACATGCTCACGTTGCTGCAGGCGAACTCGCATGTGTATGTCGACGTGGCGGGGTTGATCTGGAGCTATCCGATCAAGGAAGTGAATCGGTACATTCAACGGATTGTGGAAGCAGGCTTCGAGGATCGCGTGATGTTTGGCACCGACCAGATGGAATGGCCGAAGCTGATGACGTATTCGATCAGCCTGATTCAGAATGCCGACTACCTGACGCCCGAGGAGAAGCGCGACATTCTGTATAACAATGCGGCGCGGTTTCTGCGGCTGGATACACACGAGAAAAAGTAGTCAGGCACATGCCGGCAAACTGTAGATGCACGCTCAGTGCATACGCTGGCGCATGCGCTTTTCGGCGTCGGCGGACCAGTATTTGCAGTCGAGGCGGATGAAGATGGAGGAGTATGGGATGGTCATCGTGGTCTTCAGGACGAGGACGTGAAACTCCTTGCTCGTTTCGTCGATCTGGTTGATGACACGCTCATGCAGCATCGACTCGATGGTGTACTCGGAGAGCATCTTCTGTACCTGCTCGCGATATTTTGACGAGCCGGGCGCATCGTCATCGCCAACGAAAGGCAATTCTTTATCCATGTAGATGAGGGGCCGCACGTGGATGGAGTTGTTAATCGACCCAAGGACGTAGCGCAGAACGTCGAGCTGGTCTGCGTTGGTTTCGATGGTCTCAACGCCGGGAGATGCCTGAAGGGGATAAGCGGAATCAACGATGAGGATCCAGTTGCGATGGCCCATGAGTGGCATGGTCTGGCCGACGCGTGCTTTCCAGTCTGATTGAGCTTTTCCCTCGTTCGGAGCGATGAGCACGACTGCGGCGATGAAAACGAAAATGAGTTTGCGCATGAGAGCTGAGGTCCTTTTCTGGAATGCGGCGTCGGGATGAAGTTATCACCCGATGAGGCGCTTCATCCAGTCCGCTAACGCGCGTTGATCGTCGCTGCCTGAGACGTGCGCGTTGTAAACACCGCTGCGATCGGCTTCGGAGCGGTTCTGGCTGAGCTTGAACTTGCCTTCGATGCGGGTGATAGAAATGCGGAAACCGACGATTCCGCCAAGCAGCTTGCGTCGATAGTCTCCGGGCATGGCGCGCCATTTGTCGGCGTAGGCAGGCTCGTTGGCTTCGATGAGGTCGAAGAGCAGACCTTCCTTTGCGGCCTCTTCTTCGAAGAGCTGGAGCGTGCCGTAGGCGTGGACGGCAATGTAGTTCCACGTAGGAACTGAGATCTGCTCAGCATAAAGAGAGGGACTGACATAGCTGTGGGGGCCGGGAAACACGACTAGCGTTTCGCGATTAGCGAGAGACTGCCAGTGAGGATTTTCCTTTGCGAAGTGCCCTTCGATGATGCCATGCGGGCCTTCGTCTTTGACCACAAGAGGAAGGTGCGTGGCATGATGCTGTGACGTGCCGATGGTCTCGTCGAGCGGGCCAATGAGAATGGCGAATGAATATGCGCGCATCGCTTCCAGGAGTACGGCGCGGTCAGCGACCTGGTTGAATCGGGGAGTGTACATCTTGCTCCTAGAAATTACGGAGAAGTTCGTGTGTTCATCACGTGAGCCGGCTGAGCGAAAGTTGCTGGATTCCCATGTCTCAAAAGCGAGACATGGGGCACCCGATGGATGTTGATCATTGAATCCGCTCGAATCGAAATCCTGCTTCGCGCAGGGCGTGGCTGATGGCGGTGATGTGCGTCGCGCCGCGGGTTTCAAGGGTTATGTCGATAACCGTTTCGCCAAGGCTGACGCCGTAGTAGGCGCGATTGTGGACGGTTTCGACGATGTTGGCGCGCTCACGGGCAAGGACCTGGGTGAGGTGATGCAATGCTCCGGGGCGGTCCTGCAGGTAGACGCGCAGGCGAAGAAGGCGGCCGTCTTTGACGAGGCCTCGCTCGATGATTTTGGCGAGGAGCGTGACGTCGATGTTGCCGCCGCAGACAAGGACAACGGTGCGGCGATGGCGGAGATTCGTTTTCGATTGCACAACGGCGGCGAGGGCAGCAGCGCCCGCACCTTCGGCGAGGGTTTTCTCCTGTTCCAGAAGAAGGAGGATGGCGCTGGCGATTTCTTCATCATCAACGGTGACGATCTCGTCGACGTAACGCGTGACGAGAGGAAGCGTGATGTCGCCTGCGCGGCGCACGGCAATGCCGTCGGCTATGGTGGCCTCTGCACCAATCGTCACTGGAGCACCGGCAACGCGCGCGCGAAGCATGGATGGAAGCCGCTCGGGCTCGACGCCGACAACGCGGATCTTCGGGTTCGTTTCCTTGAGAGCGCAGGCGATGCCGCTGATGAGACCTCCGCCGCCAATGGGCACTACGACGGCTTCGATGTCGGGGACCTGCTCCAGAAGTTCGAGGCCGATGGTTCCCTGCCCGCAGATGACTTCGGGGTCGTCGAAGGGATGAATGAAGGTACGACCTTCTTCGAGGCGACGGCGCATGGCCTCTTCGCAGGCTTCATCGTAGGTGGCGCCGTGAAGGATGACCTCGGCTCCATAGGCGCGGGTCGCGGCGACCTTGACGAGCGGCGTGGCGAGTGGCATGACGATCTGCGCACGGATGCCGCGCTGCGACGAATGAAAAGCGACGCCCTGCGCGTGGTTGCCGGCGCTGGCAGCGATGACTCCGCGCTTTCGCTCGGTTTCACTCAGCGTCAGGAGCTTGTTCAGCGCGCCGCGCTCCTTGAAGGATCCGGTGCGCTGGAGATTTTCGAGCTTGAGATGAAGCGGCAGTCCCGTCAGTTCGGAGAGATGATGCGAGAACTGGCAGGGCGAGACGTGGATCGAGCTCTCGATACGGGCGCGGGCCGATTGAATTCCGATGAGCGAAACTGGCTCCAAGACAAATCTCCTTCGAGTGAATAGCCGCAAAAGCAAAACCACCAACCGCTGCTGCGGGAGGTGGCCTGAGTACTGCTGAACTGCTGGGTCTGTTTAAGTCAGGCTTTGTTTCCCGCGTGCGTGTTGTGAATGCTAATTCGCGTGGCGGGAACAGGCATGATGCGACACGGCGCAGGAACGAACATCGCGCGCGAGTTGACGTTGTACATCATGATGCTCTGAGTAGACCAGACGCGAGCAGAGCCGGTCAAGAAACAACAGAAGAGCGAGAGGGGTAGCGAAACAATGTGTGCGTGATTTGGTAGCGGACTCGTGCCCGCGGTCTAGAGCGCAGGCGTTTCGTTGGACGAAGCGGGGGCGACTAAGCGGTTTGCTGAAGATGTTGACCGTTGTGATGAAATAGAGCGTGAAACCGGGCCTCAGCGGCTAAAGCCGCGCTTCCTTTGCGTTGTTCAGCGGCACGACTAAAGTCGTGCCCTTTCAAAGCGCGCCATTCTGATCTGCTCTTTCAAAACTGTGGACGTCTAGAGTTTTCAGCAGGCTGGCAAGTCGTGCACTTTCGGAACCTCTGTTGATGTATACATCGAGGCAGGAGAGGATTTTGTAGTTACATGCCTGCGTAGAAACCGGCCATCCAGCTCTGCATCAGACCAGGCAGACATCCGAGTACCACGACTGCCAGGGTTATAAGCGCGAGTACGCCGATGGTCAGCGGGCTTCCCTTCACCGGTGCCTCATCGGCTGGAGGCATGACGAAGACGCGCTTGAGCACCTGCAGATAGTAGTAGAGGGAGACGGCGCTCATGGCGACGGCTAGGGCTACCAGAGCTAACGGCACTGCGCCGTGATTGACCTGAAGGATGGTGGCAAAGAGATTGAACTTGACCCAGAAGCCAACTAGGGGCGGGATGCCGGCGAGGGAGAGGAAGAGGACGAGGAGCACTCCGGCAAGCAGGCCATTGCGTTTGTAAAGGCCGAGGAAGGCGTCCATGCGATCGCTGCCGCTGATGCGCTCGACGACGGATACGGCACCGAAGGCGGCGATAGTGGTGAGGCCGTAGGTGAGGATGTAGTAGAGGATGGCGTTCGCGCTTACGTTGGTTCCCGTGTAATAGGCAAGCGCGATGAGGATGTAGCCTGCGTGGGCGATGGCGGAGTAGGCGAGAAGACGGCGGACGCTGTCCTGGGCGAGCGCGGCGAGATTGCCGAAGACCATCGAGGCGACCGCGATGATAGCGAGGATGAGGGACCAGGGATGTTCGAATCCTATCCATGTCGGTGCGGGTCCGCGAGAGGCCGTGACAAAACCGGCATGGTGCATTTGATTGAAGACATGCGCTGCCGCTGTTCCGATGCCGATCAGCAGCGCGAAACTTGCCACCTTTGAAACGGAGGCGATGAAGGCTGCAGCAGGAGCAGGCGCGCCTTCGTAAGTGTCTGGCGCCCAGAGGTGGAAAGGAACGGCTGCGACCTTGAATCCGAGACCAGCGGCGATCATGACCAGTGCAACGTAGACCAGCGGCGTGGAACTGATCACGGTCGGTCCGTAGAAACCGAGCATGATTTCGTGCAGATTCGTCGAGCCGGTGAGGCCGTACAGGTAGCTGAAGCCGAAGAGCAGAAAGGCTGCGGACATTCCGCCGAAGAGATAGTACTTCATGGCGCTTTCGGCGCTCTTGCCGGATTTCTTCGCAAACGCGGTGAGGATGTAGAGTCCGAGCGAGAGGAGCTCGAGGCCGACGAAGATGACCAGCAGGTCCTGCGCGGCGGAGATGAGCAGGCCGCCGGTTGCGGCCATAAGAACAACGGCGACGAACTCGCCTACGTGCTTGGTGAAGTCGGAGCCGATGAGCAGGAACAACGTGAGCACAGTCAGGACGAGGATGCCGATTTGCGAGACGGCGGTGTATCCGCCGGCAGAGAGTAGAAGATCGGCGCTGCCGGGATAGGCGAGGCCTCCGTCGACCTGATATGGCATGGCGAGCAATGCGCCGCCGCAGCCGAAGACTCCGATGAGAACCGCGGCCATGATGCGTGTCTGCAGAGCGGCCTTGCGCAGAAATCCGAGGTCGACAATGAGGACGAGGAGCGCGGCGATGTCGAGTGCAGTTTCTGGCAGCGTTACCCGGAAGAGGTCAGCGTAGTTCATTGCATGCCTCCCGCGAGGAGCGCTTTGACCGCGGGCTCTATCGAATTGAGCAGAATGCTGGGATAGATGCCGACGATCAGCGTGGCCGCGAAGAGCAGACAGGTGGCGGTGATTTCAGGCCAGGTGATGGGATCGAACTTGGGCCAGCCTTCTTTGGGATGCTCGTCGGGACGGGGCAGGCGATCGGTGAAGAAAGCTCTCTGCAGGGCACGCCACGTGTAGGCAACACCGATGACAATACCGACTCCGGAGGCTGCGGTCCACCAGGGTTTGGCGATCCACGCGCCCATGAGGACCTGAAGTTCGGCAACGAAGCCGGAGAAGCCGGGCAAGCCCATCGAGGCGACTCCGGCGATGACGAATGCCCAGGCAGCGAAAGGCAGGCGGCGTCCAAGGTACATGCCTTCAAGCTCGCCGAACTGGCGGGTGTGCGTGCGCTCGTAGACGACTCGGCCGACGATGGCGAAGAGGAGTCCAGCGATGACGCCGTGTGAGAACATCTGCAGCACTGCACCGTCGACGCCGACCTGGGTCAAAGTGACGAGGCCGAGGAGCACAAAGCCCATGTGGCTGACGCTGGAATAGCCGATGACGAACTTGAAGTCGGTCTGCGCCAGAGCCACGAGCGCGCCATAGATGATGCCGATGACGGCGAGCAGAGCGAAAACATCGCGCCACGATCCGATGCCCAAGAACGACCAGCTCCACGGATCGAGGCCGTGCGGGAAGAGACCGATGGCGACGCGAAGGCATCCGTAGGCGCCGAGTTTCATAACGACTCCGGCGAGAAGCATCGAAGCGGCAGTGGGCGCGGCGACGTGGCCGGTGGGTGCCCAGGTGTGGAAGGGCCAGAGACCGGCGAGGATTCCGAAGCCGATGAATGTGACCGGGAAGGCCCACATCTGAAAGCTGACAGGGAGATTGGCGTTGGCCAGACTCACGAGGCCGGTGGAGTGGCTGCCAGAGGTGGCGTAGGCCGCGAGGAGAACGACGAGGACCATCGCAGAGCCAACGAACGAGTAGAGGGCGAGTTTCATCGCGGCGTATTCGCGGCGGGTCGATCCCCAGATGGCGATGAGGAAGTACTTGGGGACGATGGCGATCTCGTAGAAGACGAAGAGCAGAAAGAGATCGAAGCTGAGGAAGACTCCGTAGACGCCGCCGATGAGGGCGAGGAAGAACGCGAAGAATTCATTGGTACGGAGATTGATGTTCCAGCTGAAGAGGACGCCGGCGACGGCGGCGAGTCCGGTGAGGAGTACCAGCACGCGACTGATGCCGTCGGCGGCGAGCGTGTAGTGGATGCCCATCATGGGAACCCAGGGCACGTCGACGATGGTGACGCGTCCCTGCCCTGCCCCAGCTGCAAATCCGGCGATGGCAATTGCGAATCCCGCAGCGGCGACGAGGAGCGCGATGACGCGAGCCAGGGCGGCGTTGCCCTTCGGCATCAGCGCCAGCACCAGCGCGCCGGCAAACGAGATGTAAATCGTCCAAGCCAACATTCTGTCTAAAATCTCCAATGCGCCAGCAGGTATTGAACGGTTGGGTTTACGCGTTCAATGACGATCTGCGGCAGCAAGCCGAGCAAAAACATCAATCCGATGACAGGCGCGATGCCGAGGCGCTCACCCCCGTGCAGGTCTGGGAATTCAGCCCAGCGCTCCGATACAGGTCCGGTGAAGACTTTCAGGATCACAGTGAGGATGACGGCAGCGGTAACGAGCAAGCCCAGCACTGAGATTGCGGCCGCGACCCACGAGAGCGGGAAGACTCCGCGGAAGATGAGGAACTCGCCGACAAAGCCGTTGAGGCCGGGGAGCCCGAGCGACGAGAAGAGCGCGATACCCATCAGGCCAGCGAATACGGGTGCGGGCTTGCGAAGTCCGCCGAAGCTGTCGATGCCTCGCAGGCCGGCGCTGCGGAACTGGATCATCGAGATGAACCAGAAGATCGCTGCGGCCGTGAGGCCATGGTTGAACATCTGGAGGATGACGCCGTTGAGCGCGGCGGCCTGGCTCACGGAATCAGAGACATTTCCGCCGGTGTGAATGGCTATGGCGAAGATCCCTAGCAGGCAGTAGCCGAGGTGGTTGACGGAGGAGTAAGCGAAGACTCGCTTCAGATCCTTTTGCGCAGCCGCAGCCCAGGCACCCATGACGATGGTGAGAACGGCGAGAACGAGAAGAGGCGTGCGAATCGCGGCGATCTGCGCGCCGAAGAGCGGCAGCGCGATGCGGATCAGACCGTAGACGCCCATCTTCGACATACCACCGGTGAGAAGCATTGTGACCGGCGATGGCGCTTCGCTATAAGCGGTGGGGAGCCAGGTGTGGAACGGAGCGAGGGGGACTTTGACGGCGAATCCGGCAAGCACGCCGAGCGCGAGCCACATCATGACGGGGCCGAGACTGGCGAGAACGCGATTCTGAAGCGTGCCGTTTGCAGCCATCGCCGCGAGCTCGATGAAGTCCATCGATTTGGTGGCGTGGTAGACCGCGAGGAAGCTGAGCAGAAGAGCGACGCTGCCGACCATGGTGTAGACGAAGAACTGCGTCGCGGCTGGTCCGCGGCGCGGGCCGCCCCAGAGCTTGATGAGGAAGAATGCGGGGATGAGGCTGAGCTCCCAGAAGATGAACCAGTGGAAGAAATTCAGCGCGGTGAATGTGCCAAAGAGTCCTGCTTCGAGAAGGAGAACCAGCGCGAAGAACAAGCCGGGCTCGTGGCGGACGCGGTGAGCGGCGTCGATGGCCATGAGCGACACCAACGCGGACAGGATGAGCATCAGCGCGCCGAGCCCGTCAACTCCGAGATGATATTGGACGCCGAGCGACGGCACCCATTGATGCAGTTCGTTCAGGCCTATGCTGCCGTCCTTCGGGAGCTGCTGCCAGACCACGAGCGAGAGCAGAAGGCTGACGATGCCGGTGACCTGGGCGACGCCGCGAGAGTGGCGGCCCGTGAATAGCGCTATTACCGCGCCGATGACCGGCACGACCGTGATGATTGTCAGGAGCGGAAGAGAGTTCATGGGCGTCCGCTCCAGATGAGGATCGCTGCCAAAATCACGACAGCGAGCGCGAGAAGGCGCAGATAGACTTGGCCGCGACCATTTTGGATGCGCGCAAGAACCCCGCCGCCGTTGTAGATCTCTTCGCAGCCTTTATCGAAGGCGCCATCGACCATGGTGGCGTCGAGAAATTTGTTGAGCCGCGCCCAGTGGTTGGTCAGCCAGATGACGGTGGACACCATGTCTCCCCAGATGTCGCGATCAATCCAGTCGGCGACCTTCGCCCACCAGTAGTAAAAGGCGATGACGGTTGCGCCGTAGAGCTCGTCGATATAGAGCCGATTGGCAAGCACGGTCCACACGGGCGGAATGGCTTTCTGAAGCGCGTCGGGATCGTTGGCGCGCGGAGACTTGTTGCCGTAGACCCACCAACCGAGACCGATGCCTAAGATGACGATAACGAAGGACGTCAGGAGCAGCATCAACCATGCTGGTTCGGAGAAGGCATGCATTTCGACCGAAGCTGCATGATTTTCCAGGAAGGCTCGAAACCAAGGCCATGCGGGGGTGCCGATGATTCCAAGCGCCACGGCAAAGACGGCAAGTACCGCGAGCGGCGTTGTCATTACACGCGGACTTTCGTGCGCGTGACCATGACCGCGGTATTCGCCGAAGAACACGTAGCTGACCTGGCGGGTCATGTAGAACGCCGTAAGGATAGCGCCGAAGACGAGCATGTAGTAGGGCGCGTGAGAGAGGGGCCAGGCATGGGCCGATTCGAGGATCGCGTCCTTGCTCCAGAATCCGGAGAAAAAGATGGGGACACCGCAGAGGGCGAGCATGCCGACTACGTAGGTCAGAAAGGTGATCGGCATGTACTTGCGAAGGCCGCCCATATGGCGGATGTCCTGCTCTTCGTGAACGCCGTGAATCACAGAACCGGAGCCCATGAAGAGGAGCGCCTTGAAAAAGGCGTGGGTAATGAGGTGGAACATGCCGACGGCTACTCCGCCGACGCCGAGGCCGGCCATCATGTAGCCGAGCTGCGAAACGGTGGAGTAGGCGAGGATGCGCTTGATGTCGTTTTGCGCGACGGCGATCAGGGCGGCGAAAAGCGCGGTGGACGCACCGACCCAGGTGACGACCGTGAGTGCCGTGGTGGTTCCGGGAGCAATTGATCCGCCAGCCATGAGCGGGTAGACGCGAGCGATGAGGTAGACACCGGCGGCGACCATGGTGGCGGCGTGGATAAGCGCGGAGACTGGCGTAGGGCCTTCCATCGCATCCGGCAGCCAGACGTGCAGCGGAAGCTGGCCGCTCTTCCCCGCTGCTCCAGCAAAGATGAGGAGGCCGATTGCGCCTGCGGCGGTGAGTCCCCAGTGCGAGTGATGAACAAGCAAGCCGCCTAGCGCGAGAGGCTCTATTGCGCCAGAACCGTGGTCGTAGAAGAGGAGCGTGCCGGTCTGTGCGAAGAGCCAGACGATTCCGAGAAGGAAGAAGATGTCGCCGACGCGGGTAGTGATGAAGGCTTTGCGCGCGGCAGCGGCGGCGGATGGCTTGAAGTACCAGAAGCCGATGAGGAGATACGAGGTGAGGCCAACCAGCTCCCAGCACATGAAGAGGAGCAGGATGCTGTTGGCGATGACGACGCCGAGCATGGCTCCGGCAAAGAGCGCGAGAAAGCAGAAGAAGCGCGTGTAGTTCTCGTCGTGCTCCATGTAGCCGGTGGAGTAGATAAAGATGAGGAGCCCGACGAAGGTCACCATCACCAGCATCACGGCAGAGAGCGGATCGAGGACCCAGCCGAGTTCAACGGCCTGAGTGCCGACGGTAAGCCAGGAGAAGTTGACCACCTCGCGGACAGCGTGGTCGTGCGCCCAGCCGCTCAGTACATGCGCGAAGGCGGTAATGGCGATGAGCAGCGAAATTCCCATCGAGCCGATGGCGAGGTTGGAGGCGAGTTTGCGGCGAGGCTGCTTGAGCACGGAGATGATGCCGGCGGCAAGGATTGGCAATGCCGGAATGAGCCAGAGCCAGCGTGCGATGGAACTCGCGTCGAGTTGAGGAGTGAACGCGATTGCTTCCTGCATTATCGGTTCACCCTTTCATCCTGTTCATTTCTTCAACGTCCGTTGTTTTGGCGTGGCGGTAGATGGAGATGACGAGCCCGAGACCGACTGCGGCTTCGGCTGCGGCCACTGCGATAGAGAAGATGGCGAACATCATGCCGCTGAGCAGCTCGGGATGCGGCGAGTAGCGCCAGAAGGCGATGAGGTTGAGATTGGCAGCGTTGAGCATGAGCTCGATGCCGATGAGAACCATGATGGCGTTGCGGCGGGTGAGCGCGCCGGCGAGGCCGATGGCGAAGATGAGGGCCGCGACGATGAGATAGGGGGCGAGAGGAGTCATCAGCTGTTCCTCCGTTCCCCGGTCCCCAAAAGCGAGGGACCGGGGGCACCCGCGCTTTGTTTTGGGCCCGCTTTTTCGTGCATGGCGACGATGACGGCGCCGAGAAGTGCGGCGGTGAGGAGCACGGCAATGATTTCTAGCGGAAGCACGTATCGGCTCATCAGCGCATTGCCGATGTCGTTGACGGTGACGGCAGGCGCGGCGGTTTCGTTCGGTAATGATGGCGCGGCCTGGAGTACGGCCCATGCGAGCACTGCGAAGACTCCGGCGGAGATGGCGAGACCTGCAAACCAGCTTTTGGAGAAGACGCCTTCTTTCGGAACTTCGGAGCCTTTGGTCAACAGGATCGCAAAGACGACGAGGATGGCGACCGCGCCGACGTAGACGAGGATCTGCGCGAATCCGGCAAACTGCGCGTCGAGGCGAAGGAAGAGGAGCGCGAGGCCGAAGAAGGCGATGGTGAGCGCGAGGGCGGCGTGGACGAGGTTCTTGAGCAGAACCGCCGCGAGGGCGCCGCCGACGGCGAAGGCGGAGATCAGATAGAAGACGAAGTCCACGGCCGGCTCCTTTCTTGCTGATTCATGGTCTTCCCAGGTTTCAGAATCGAAACCTGGGGCACCCGCACTCTTGAGCTGTTGAAACAATCCCCGAACATACCGGCCCTACTCTGCATAGCGGTAGCTCCTGGGGCCGAATTTCTGACGGCGCATGCCTTCGCGGCCGAGGCTGACGTAGGCGAGGATGAGGATCGCTGAGCAGACCAACCAGCGCAGCCAGCCTTCTCCCATGAATCGCCAGAGGCCTGCGACGAAGAGGTTGAGCAGGCACATGGGCAGAACGAATTTCCATGCGAAATTCATCAGCTGGTCCTGACGCAGGCGAGGCAGCGTTCCGCGCAGCCAGATAAAGACACACATTGAAACGAAGAGCTTGCCGAAGAACCAGATCCACGATGGGATGAACTGCAGTCCGGAAAACGGCGCCATCCATCCGCCGAGGAAGAGCGTGGAGCCGAGGCCGGAGATGGAGAACATGGCGACGTACTCGCCGAGGAAGAAGAGCGCGAATTTGAAGCCGGAATATTCGGTGTGATATCCGGCGACGAGTTCGGACTCGCCTTCGGGAAGATCGAAAGGCGAGCGATTCGTCTCGGCGGTCCCAGCGATGGCGTACATGATGAAAGCGGCGAGTCCCCAGGGCGTGAAGATGAACCAGTGGGGGAAGCCGTAGGAGTAGTGATTCTGCGCTTCGACAATCTTCACGAGCGAGAGCGAGCCGGTCATCATCACGATGACAACGCTGGAGAGGAGCAGCGCGACCTCGTAGCTGATCATCTGCGCGACCGCGCGCATTGCGCCGAGGAGTGAGTACTTGTTTCGGCTCGACCATCCGGCCATGAAGACGGACAGCTCGGTTGATGCGCCCATGGCGAAGTAGAAGAGCAGACCTGCGTCCATGTCGACGAGGACCATATTGCGGCCCATTGGGAGCACGGCGAAACCCATGAAGACGGTGACTACGAGGATCACCGGCGCGAGGAAGTGGACGACTGCGTCAGCGCTGGTGGGAACGATGTCTTCCTTGGTCAGCGACTTGATGCCGTCGGCCATGGGCTGAAGGATGCCGTAAGGTCCAACGCGGTTTGGGCCGAGGCGATTCTGCATGCGGCCGACGCCTTTGCGCTCGAGCACCGTAGTGATGGCGAAGAGCGCGGGATACAGGCCGATGATGCAGACGACGCTAATGACGACGCCGACTGGCGTCTGCCAGCTCTCGGGGAGATAACCAAGCAACCAATGCTTCAGTACGACAAAGATCTGGTCGAGCCTTTCTGTCATTCTTTTGGCTCTCCTTGGGCTTTCGGCTCTCCTTCATTCGTTTTCGCGGGAGTTTCGGCGGCTTTTTTGTCTTCGGGGGTCATGGACGCTGCGCCGTCGCTTCCTGTCCCTGGCACGGGCTTCGGAGCTACGGGTGCAGTTGCCGCGGCTGGAGCCTTTGCGACTTCGGCAGCTTTTGCCGCTGTAGCGGGCCTGGCTTCAACCGGTGCGGCAGGTTTGGCAATTGGGGTTGCGGGAGCAGCCGCGGCCGGCGGTGCTGCTGCTTTGGCGGCAGCGGCCTCAGCGGCGGCCTTGGCTTTGGCTTCGACTTTGGCTTTTTCTTCGGCGAGGCGCGCGTCGACTTCGCTGGCCTCGGTGGGATGAATCTGGTGGTAGTACTCGTTGGATCGAGCGAGCTCTTTGCGATCGAGGAGGAGGCCGCCGAATCGATCGTCGGTGGCGAGCTCAAACTCGGTGTTCATCTTGATTGCTTCGAAGGGACAGACCTCGACGCAGATCTGGCAGCTCATGCAGACCGAGATATCGATGTCGAACTTTGCGGGATAGATCTGCGGCTTGCCGACGTAGTCAGGCTTTTTGTCTTTGCTCTTCTCGATGTAGATGCACTTGGGCGGGCACTCTTTTTCGCAGATCTGACATGCGACGCAGCGAAGGCCCTTCTCCCAGTCGTCGCCGTCGTAGACGAGGAACGGAAAGTTTCGCGCGGCTTCCGGCAGAGGCAGGCGCTCTTCCGGATATTCGACGGTCGTCATTCGTTCTTTCGAGACGAAGCTTCCGGCGAAATTCTTCGCCGTCTCGGCCAGTCCCTTCAGAATTCCATCACCCAGCAATGCAAAGCTCCTAAACAGTGGTCAGTGCTCAGAGGTCAGTGGTCAGAAAACAAGTGCTGAACGCTGATCACTGTTATCGATCCACTTCTCCGAGCACGATATCTACACTTCCAAAAATCAAAACTACGTCGGCCACGTTTGAGCCGAGGCACATATCTTCCAGAACCGTGAGGTTAATGAAGCTCGGCGGCCGAACGCGATAACGATAGGGGTTCGGACCGCCGTCGCTGATCAGGTAAAAACCAAGTTCGCCTTTCGGCGCTTCAATGCGTCCGTATGACTCGCCTGCCTTGGGGCGGAAATTGCGAATCTTCGCCTTGGGGTCCATCACGGGGCCAGCGGGCAAATCTTTGAGGGCTTGATTGAGGATCAAGATCGACTCGCGCATCTCGAGCATGCGAACCATGTAGCGGTCGTAGATGTCGCCGTGGTCGCCGAGAGGCACGCGGAACTTGAAGCGATCGTAGATGCCGTAGTGGTCGACCTTGCGGATGTCGTAGTTCACGCCAGTCGCGCGAAGCATCGGTCCGCTGATTCCGGCATTGACGGCTAGATCGGGCTTGAGAACGCCGATGCCCTGGCAGCGCGCCATCAGGATCTCGTTCGTCATCAGAAAGCGCTCGAACTCATCGACGAATGCGGGCAGGCCGGCAACGACTTTGCGCGTGGCCTCAAGCCATGCAGGCGAAGCGTCAACGCGGCAGCCGCCGAAGCGCATGTAGTTGCACATCATGCGCGAACCGGTGAGGCTCTCGAAGAGATCGAGAATCTTCTCGCGCTCGCGGAAGGCGTACATCAGCGGAGTTCCGCTGGCGCCCATTTCCTGAAGGAGAAAGCCGATGGTTGAAGCGTGATTCTGAATGCGCGTGAGTTCGGCGAGGATGACGCGCAGATACTCGGCGCGCTCGGGCACTTCCTGGCCGACGAGCTTTTCGACTGCGAGCGCATACGCCCAGTTGTTCGTGAGCGAGCAGAAGTAGTCGAGGCGATCGGTATACGGCATCGACGCCAGATACGACTGCCTCTCGCCGAGCTGCTCGTGATTGCGATGCAGGTAGCCGAAGACGGGCTTAAGCTTGATGACGCGTTCGCCGTCGAGCACCACATCCATGCGGAAGACGCCGTGTGTCGAGGGGTGGTGCGGGCCCATCGCGACTTCGAGGAGTTCGCCTTCGCCATCGGACTCGATGACCGGCGGACGATTCCAACCTGCGAGTTTTTCGGTCTTGATGCCGGAAGGGCTCATTGACTCACCTCTCCGGCGGAGACTTTTGCCTTATGTGCCTGAGCGCGCTTCAGCACGTCGTCATGTGCTGTGGGCTCGTACTCGTAGTCGTCGGGCTCAACGTAGTCGCGACGCATCGGGTGATCCTTGAACTCGTCCCACATCAGAATGCGGCGCAGGTCGGGATGGCCGGTGAAGACGATGCCGAAGAGATCGAAAACTTCGCGCTCCTGAAACTCGGCGGAGCGCCAGATGGGAGTCAGCGATGGAAGTTCTACCAGATCAGTGCGGTTCGCGGTGCGCATTCGGATGATGACCGGCCCGTGCTTCTTCGAAACTGAGAAGAGGTGGTAGACAGCTTCGAGGTATCCGGGCTCTACACGTTTGCGAGTCTCTTCGACGGTTTCGTCGACCATCTGCTGCACACCGTCGACTTCTTTGGGCACTTGACGCGTCACTTTAACTTTTTCTGCGATCTCTTTGTCGAGGAAGTCGACTCCGGTGACGTTAGAAAGGAAATCAAGAGCGAGCTCGTCGTCATCGCGCAGAAACTCTGCCACGGCAACGGCGTGCGGTGCGTCGATGAGCAGCGAGTGCTGGGCATTCGGCGCGGGGTTCAGGATGACCTTGACCACCGCTCCGGGTACCGCAGCCTCTATCGCCGCCTTGATTTCCTCAACGCTCTTCAATTCCGCTCCTGGCTACCAGCTGCTTGCTTTCTGCTTTCTCGAGTTGCTGACGTTCGGTGCTCGCTGACTTCTTTTCACTTCTGACTATTGAATGATCTTTGGGACGGTCCACGTGCCTGGATTGCTTGGCGGTTCTAGATCGTGCTCGCCGAACTCGGGGACGTTAAATTCACCGGGGGCCTGTTCGTCCAAATGGCGCGGACGGTCTTCTCCGGTGAGGTGCTGCTCATCGATTTTCTTCTGCAATGTCATGAAGGCCTGGATCAGAGCTTCAGGCCGGGGCGGGCATCCGGGGATGTGCACATCGACCGGGATGTAGCGATCGATTCCCTTGAGGACGTTATATCCCTGCTTGAACGGTCCGCCGGAGATTGCGCAGGCTCCCATCGCGATGACGTAGCGCGGTTCGGCCATCTGGTTGTAGAGGCGAACAACCTGAGGCGCCATTTTTTTGGTCACGGTTCCGGAGATGATCATCAGGTCGGCCTGCCGCGGCGAAGGACGAAACACCTCTGAGCCGAAGCGAGCGAGGTCGTAGCGCGCCATTGTTGTGGCGATCATCTCGATAGCGCAACAAGCAAGGCCGAATTGCATGGGCCAGATCGAGCTGCGGCGGCCCCAGTTGTACAGCTCCTGGATGGTCGTCACCATGACGCCCTGCTTGCCGAGTTCGATCTTCAGCTTTTCGTCAACTGCCATTGTCGCTTTGCTCCAGTTTTCAGCTACCAGTTGCCAGCTTCCAGTTGTCGCACGGACCAGTCGCAGGCTGATGACTCGAAACTGGAAACTGACATCTTGACCGCTGCTGGCGGCCTTATGCCCACGTCAGTACGCCTTTTGCCCAGGCCCAGGCGAGGCCTTCAATCAGCAACAGCACAAAAACGAGCATCGACACACATGCTGCCGCACCCAAACCTGTGAATGCCACCGCGAAGGGCAGCAGGAAAATTGCTTCTACGTCAAAGATGAGAAAAATGATTGCGTATAGGTAGTAGGCCGAGCGGAATTGAACCCACGCGTCGCCTCGGGACTCAAGACCGCATTCGTAGATAGCGTTCTTGATTTCGTTGGGCTTGGCGGGCGAAAACACCTTCTGCCACAGCCAGGCCAGCCCCAGAGGAGCGAGCCCGAACCCGAGCGCCACAACGAATAGAACTGCTAGTGAAAAGTATGGACTTGAGGCCATCTGCGAGCGAGAGGTCTTTCCTAATAAAGTTAACAGTTTGAGCCTAGATTTGGCTAAAGCAGAATCGCAGCGCAGCTACCGTCTAGACCCGATTTCGTGCCGTTTATCCCACTCTATGAACCGCTTGCTGAGTAAAGGGTTCAGGGATCAGTGGTCAGTGATCAGTTTTGGAAGATTGGTCGTTTGATTGGCTGAACGTCTCCACCTTTCGATGGGGACCATACAGCGTTTCCTTTGATACCGTTTTAATGTCCTCCAAGCTGTCTTTCCTTCTGGGAAATTCGGGCGTCAAAGTGGCAAGTCAAAGCTGTTTCAGGGAGCACGTCTAGAGATGTCAAAATTCTCGCCGAGCCGTTTGGCTGCCATGAGTTGCCTGGTGGTCCTTCCGCTGACGGCCAGCTACGTTGTCCGCGCATCTTCCGATCCGGTTCCGCCAGCGACGACGACTGACGCGCCTCCCGCTGCCTACACGGCCAGCATCCGGGTATCCGGGCCGACCTCTCAGTTTCATGAATCGGTGACAAGCCGATATAACTTCGCCTTCGGCAAGGAGCATCCCTTTCTGCCCTCGAACGCGATGACGGCGAACGGGCAGTTCGTCAATCCGCGAACGGTTCCCACGGCTGAGTATTGCGGCCACTGCCACCAGGAGGCCTACCACCAGTGGAGGCAGTCCGTTCACTCGAATAGCTTCCGGCAGCCTTGGTACCTGAAAAATGTGAACATGCTGATCGATGAGAAGGGCGTTCAGTTTTCGCGGCACTGCGAAGGATGCCACAACCCGATTGCACTCTTCTCCGGAGACCTATCGCAGGGCATGCCGAAGAAGCGGCCGTTTGAGGACGAGGGAATCTCTTGCGCGGTATGCCACTCAATTCAGTCCACAGACACGACTGGAACCGGCAGCTACGTTATGAGCACGCCGACGGTGCTGGTGGATGAAAAGGGCGCTCCGGTGACGCGGCCAGTTTCAGACTCTGAGATTCTGGGACATCTCGATCGTCACAAGCAGGCGGTGATGCGCCCGCTTCTCAAATCTTCGGAATTTTGCGCCGCATGCCACAAGGCCACGATTCCTCGTGAACTTGACGATTACAAATTCCTCCGCGCGTTCACTGTGTATGACGAGTGGCAGGGGGCAAGTTTTACCAAGCAGTCGCCACTTCCCTTCTACCGCAAGGATGCGGTCTCCAACTGTCAGACTTGCCACATGGCTCGAGAGCAGATGGCGGACGGCGCGAAGGATGCGGGAGCTAAGGATGGCACGCTTGTCTCGCATCGCTGGCTCGGCGGCAATAGCCTCAATGCGGCCTATTACAAGTTCGATGAGCAGGCAAAGAAGCTCGCTGACTTTCTCAAGAATGGAATCGACGGCAAAGGCGTGTTGAACGTCGACATCTTTGCACTTGAGAAGGAGACGGCGGCGGCAAAGGATGACGAAACTGCGAAGACCTCGCTGATTGCTCCTCTAGGCTCAAAGGATTTCTCGCTCGCCGCGGAAGACACGCTGATCGCGGATGTCGTGATCCAGAACAAGGGGATCGGACACTCTTATGTTCCGGAGCAGCGCGACTTCTATGAGTCATGGGTCAACTTTGTGGTGAAAGATGCCTCGGGCAAGGCGATCGAAGAATCGGGTTTTATCAAACCTGACGGCGAACTCGATCCGTCTGCGCATTCGTTCACGAACCGGCTGGTGAATACGAAGGGCGAACTGAACGACCTGCACCAGATCTGGCATAACCGCGTGCTGGCCTACAACAACACGATCCAGTCAGGGCGCTCGCAGCTTATCCGCTACCGGTTCCGCTTGCCTAAAGCGGTCTCCGGGCCGGTGACAATCACGGCGAGCGTGAAGTATAGGCGGTTTGACCAGCACTTTATCGATTACGCAATGGATCAGCCTGCCGGCAAGCACTATCCGGAGCCGGTGCTTGAAGTTGCCAGCACAACGCGTACGCTAAACGTGGGCGATAATCCACCTGTCGGGCCCGCGCCCGGTCAGAATCCCGATTGGATGCGTTGGAACAACTACGGCATCGCCCTACTGGACGCGCTGCAGTACGAAAAATCTGTTGAAGCTTTCAAGCAGGTAGCAACTATGCGCCCGGACTATGCCGACGCCTACACCAATATGGCTGTGGTGGAGACGGTGTGGGAGCGCTACAACGATGCGAAGCCGCATCTGGCAAAGGCTCTCGAATTGTTGCCGGGCGATCCACGGGCTCTCTACTATCGCGCGCTGGTAGAGAGGAATGCAGGGCAGATTCAGGAAGCTATCGATGATCTGAAGGCAATGCTGGCGAAGTACCCGCTGGCAAAGGATGGCCTTCGCGAACTTGGCTTCAGCTATTACCAGGCGCACGACTATCTGCACGCGAGAGAGCAATACGAGAAGCTGCAGGCGATCGATCCGGACGACCTAGCCGCGCACTACCAGCTTGCGATTCTCTATCGCCGCCTCGGCGAGAAAGAGAAGGCGGTGGCGGAGTCAGCGAAGTTTGCCGACCAGAAGGATGATCCGACTGCAAGCACGTTCGCGCTGATATTTCTTCGGAAGCACCCAGAGGTGGCGAGCGAGAGCGTAACGTGGCATACGCACGATCTGACGGGCGATCCGATCAAGGCTCCGGCGAAGATCGAATACAAATACATTCCGGGTGCGGGCATGTAGCTGACCGCCAGGAATACAAAGGCCGCACCTCTCGAGACGGTGCGGCCTTCGTTTTGATTCCCTGGATCTTGAATGCCGGAAGCTACATCAAGCGAACAAAGAGCGCGGTCAGGCCGCTGTCGTCCTTCGACGCAACGATACGAACTTTGTCGCCCTTCTGCGCCTGGAACTTGAAGCCGTCGACCGCTCCCATGTAGCCCTCGCCGATTGTGTCCTGGGTGAGTTTGTAACTCTGGGTAGCTCCAGAAATGTCGGTTACCTGGATCGCATGTTTGCTGTCGAACTTTACAACGGTTCCTGTCGCGGAGGTGAACGGCCCCGATCCGAGATTCTTGAGCGCAACGGCGGTCCGATTCTGATCTCCGCCGTAGTAGAGAACCACTACGTAGGCGCCGTTCTTCTTGAAAACGTCTGCCTCGGTGGTGTCGAGAGCGACCTTCTTGTCGATGGAGAGATGCGGCTTCGAACTTGTCCCATCGCTAAACTCGCCCTGCGTCCCGTTGTCCTGAAAAACAGAGATAGTTTTCGTCGCGATGTTGATCGAGCTCACGGTTCCGGTTAGCGCGTGCACGACCTGCTGGGCAGAGGTTGGAACTGCGCCCAGTCCCATATATCCCGTGAGAGCAATAGTGCAGACAAGTGTCTTGAACATAGACAGTCCTCCCCCATCGGTGTCTTGTTGAAGTGATCAATGCACCCAGCCCCCTGCGTGCATTTGCGCCAGTATAGTTCGCAGATCACTCAGCCGCAACGGTTTTGCTGTGCCGGAACCCGTCTCCAGGAGTCACCTTTGGCCCACTGACTTGACCCTGACGTAACGGGGGGAGGAGCCCAATTAATCTGAAGTGGTGATTGGCAGCTTCTCGTCTGCGGCCCAGCTCAGAGCCGAATTGGCCGAGCGGAATCGTCTGCACGCCCGGGACCATGCCCACGTCGAGAGCTATGGCAGTGATCCGGTGATTGTTTACGCACCGGATGAGGGCCGGCATGGCAATTTCTACGGGCCAGCGTTCGAAGCTATCCTCGCGAATTCGCTCTGGTTGCGGCGCTTCGACAAAATTCACTCTCACGGGCGATCGCTTCCCAGGCCGCAGATTGATCCAGCGCGCAAATGGCGGGAACTGGACTCGTCGATGAGTTCCGATGCGCTGCTGATGAACATCTTCTGCACACCCGGAGTGGCGCAATCGAAGGAACTGCGGCTGATGCTTGGAATCAACGGAGACGCGGAGCCGGAGTTTGGATGGAAGGCTCGTGTGCCCCTCTGCAACGGCCGCGTCGACCGGACTGAGGTCGATATGCGGTGGGGCGAACTGCTGATCGAAGCGAAACTTACGGAGTCGGATTTTCAATGCCGAGAGGCAAAAGTCGTGGAAGCATACCACGATTTCGATGAAGTCTTCGATCGCGAATTGCTGCCCAAGGTTCAAATGCGGACGCGACGGCGGCGGGCCGCCCTTGAATTCGCTGAGCAGTTCACGCAGGAGTGGGAGCAGCCGGTTGAAGGCGCAGACGACATTGCACGGGCGTATCATGCAGAACTCGAATCGAAAGCAGATGCCGAACAGCCATGGGAACCGGGGTACGCGCATTACCAGCTGATTCGCAACGTGCTTGCGGCGCACGCAACCGGAACAAGCTTCTGCGTCATTCACGATCAACGCAGATCGGATCTGCGCGAGGCATGGTTCTCAGTAATGAGCGCTGTACGGACGGCCGAGATGCGGGTCCGATGCAAGGTTCTGACGTGGCAGGAGGTGGTTCCCTTCTTGCCCGAAGGTCTTCGGATGTTTCTGGATGCGAAGTATGGGATTGCGGCTTCCGGGACAACGCCAACGAGCCTTGCTGAACTTCATGAAATGCAAAGCCTCCTCTGAAGCTGTTCTCAGACGCTGCCGCGAGCGTTATCCTTTGTACCGACTATCAAACTAGCTCCCACGAGGTGCTGAGTGATCAGGGCGAGAAGCTCTTCTTTTGCCGTCTTTGTTTTTTTGATTTTCGCCGCAACGCTTCAACCGACCATAGCTCAGGCGCAGCAGAGGAGTGGGTCTGTCAGGCTTGAGCGCGTAACCGCGTCGCACCAACTTCCGAATGGAATTGAGATTCGGTCGGGGAGTGCGGTTATTCAGATCACCGCTCTTCGAGAAGACGTGATCCGCATGCGCGTGGGACCGCTGGGGCAATTGCCTGAAGATGCGTCGTGGGCCGTGCTTCCCTCCTCTCGCACAGCCAGCGTGAATGTTTCGCCTGAGTCGAGCGCAGCGGCTGTCGGATTCAAGACGGGCAAACTGCATGTTGCAGTGCACAAGGATCCCTTTGGCCTTGCAATCACGGACGAAGCAGGTCACGTGATTGTGCAGGATCTTCCGTCGCGCCCCATTGAATATCACGGCGCTTCGTTTCGGGTGTACATGAAGTCGCCTGACGACGAGCACTACTTCGGGCTGGGAGACAAGCCGGGGCCGCTCGACCGCCGCAATGAAGCATTCACCGACTGGAATACCGACGCCTTCGGATGGCAGCAATCGACTGACCCGATCTACAAGTCAATTCCCTGGTTTATCACTTTCCGCAAGGGGGTTTGCGCCGGAGTATTTCTGGACAATACTTTCCGATCGAGCTTCGACTTCAACAAGGAATATCGCGATGCGTATTCGTTCGGCTCGGAAGGCGGGCCGCTGGACCTCTACGTTGTGTACGGACCGGAGCCGAAGCAGGTGCTGCAATCGTGGGCGTGGCTGGTCGGAAACAGCCCCATGCCGCCGATTTGGTCGCTGGGTTATCAGCAATCGCGCTACAGCTACTATCCACAGGCGGAGGTGAAACGTATCGCCGATCGCCTGCGAAGCGAGCGAATTCCAGCCGACGTGATCTGGCTCGACATCGACTACCAGTACAAGAACTGGCCTTTTACAGTCGATCCCGATCGCTTCCCTACTTTCGAGCAGATGATCAAAGACCTTCGCGCGGAGCACATCCGCACGGTTGTCATCACCGATCTGCACATCGCGGATCAGCCTACCGCGCACTACAAGCCGTATGAGGAAGGCATTGCCGGAGATCACTTTGTCAAGAATCCCGACGGTTCGATCTATGAAGGTGTTGTGTGGCCGGGAAAGGCTGTCTTCCCTGATTTCACGCGGAAGGCATCGCGCGAGTGGTGGGGGACGCTCTACGCCGATTTCCTGAAGAAAGGCGTCGCAGGTTTCTGGAACGACATGAACGAGCCGGCGATCTTTCTGGTGCCTTCGAAGACGATGCCTGACAACACTCAACACCGGATTGAAGAGCCAGGCTTCGCGACCCGCACCGCGAATCATCTTGAGGTTCACAACATCTTTGGGCTGGAGAACTCGCGAGGTACCTTTGAGGGGCTTCTCAAATTGCAGCCAAACCTGCGGCCATTTGTGATGACTCGTGCAAGCTTTGCGGGAGGGCACCGGTATGCCGTCACCTGGACTGGCGACAACTCGAGCAACTGGGACCATCTGCGGCAAACGACACCGCAGATTGTGAATCTTGGATTGAGCGGTTTCGCGATGACGGGGGCGGATGTGGGTGGATTTGCAGGATCTCCCCAGCCGGAGCTGCTGACGCGATGGCTGGAGGTAGCGGCATTTCACCCGATCGATCGCGACCACACGGCTACCGGAACGAATCCTCAGGAGCCGTGGGAGAACGGCACAGCTGAAGACTTGAGCCTGAGACGCCGCTACATTGAAGAGCGCTACCGCCTGTTGCCTTATCTCTACACGACCACTGAGGAGATGAGCAGAACTGGGCTGCCGATCATGCGCCCTCTATTCCTGGAGTTTCCTCACGGCGCGGCAGACGGCGGGCCAATCGACTTAAGCACAGGAAACGCCTTTATGGTCGGCCCCGATCTGCTGGTTGCGCAGAGCCCTTTCCCAGACGAGGTCGATGACTATGCGGTCGCCTTGCCACCGGCAAGCTGGTACGACTATTGGACCGGTTCGCGCATCGATCCGACATCGGGCCGCAAAGGAATCGACAACGCCGCGATTAGCCAGCCCGAGGTGCATATTCATCGAAACCTCGAGACGCTCCCTGTGTTCGTCCGGGCAGGGTCTATTATTCCTGAGCAGCCGCTGATACAGAGCACAGAGGAGAAACCGGAAGGGCCGTTGACCTTGCGAGTGTACCCGCCGACGACTTTTGGGGCTGAGTGCAGTGGATCATTGTATCTGGATGACGGGGTGAGCTACGACTTCAAGAAGGGCGACTTTCTTCGCGTGAACTTTGCGTGCCGGCTCAGCGCTCAGGGGCTGATCGTCACTATCGCTCCTCGCGAAGGGACCTTTGAGCCATGGTGGAATCTGCTTTCGATTGAAGTCTATGGAGCTTCGAAGCCCTACGCCAGCGCAAGTCTCACGGCGCTCGATCATCCGGGAGCCAGCCAGGTCACCACGAACTTCGACGCCGAGCATCATAGGGTGACGGCGCTAGTGAGCGACGATGCCAAGGGTGTGCAACTGCAGCTGACATACTGAGCGGATGTTCAGAGTCACCAAACCAACCTCGGCAGAAATCGTTCGCGCGGTCGAGCGATATTCCAGTCTGGAACTGCGTGCAAGGATGTTGGATCCTCGCCGGGGCCTGCAGATGTCAGAACTGCCTGCGGGATTTGTTCAGGATGTGTCCCGGTCCGAGATCGGAATGGGCCGGAATGCATTCGAACAAGCGATTCGCGCATTCGAACAATGGAGGCAATTCGATCTCGGCTGGGTACGGGTCGGAAATATCGATGCGGAGATTCGGGTGGGCCAGATAGTCGCAGTCGAAGTTCAGGCGCTGGGCCTCAGGTCATTGAACCTGAGCCAGATTGTGAGCGTAACCAGAGAAACTGATGTCTTCGGCTTTATTTACAAAACTACTCAGCATCACGCCGAAGAAGGTGAGGAAAGGTTTCTGCTGACCTTTGACCCGGGCACGAATGAGGTTCACTACGAACTGGAGGCAGTTTCAAGACCTCAGCACTGGCTTGCACTCCTTGGTTATCCCGTTACTCGTTCATTCCAACATAGATTCGCCCGGGAATCCCATCAGCAGATGCGAGATGCCGTTTCTGAAAGCCGACAATAATCCGGGAATCACTTGTATGCTCGCAGATTCCTCAACGCGATCTGTGACGAGCCCCAGTTAACAAACTGATAACCTAGATGTATGAAATTCGGCGTCCTCGTCTTTCCGGGATCCAACTGCGATCACGATACCTATAACGTCTTCGCGGAAATTGCTCACCAGCCGGTTACATTTCTCTGGCACGACTCTGACGATCTTCAGGGCGTCGATGCCATTCTTGTGCCGGGCGGATTCGCGTACGGAGACTACCTGCGTACCGGAGCTATTGCGCGCTTTTCTCCGGTAATGGGCGCTGTTCAGAAGTTCGCGGCAGGTGGCGGCCTTGTGCTGGGAATATGCAACGGATTTCAGATTCTTGCTGAGTCAGGATTACTGCCCGGCGCGCTGATGCGTAATGCTGGGCTCAAGTACATCTGCAAGCAGGTGCACCTGAGGACCGAAACGACGAACAGTCCATTCACCAACAGGCTCACCAAGGGTCAGGTGCTGCAGATCCCCATCGGTCACATGGAAGGCAACTACTTCTGCACCCCGGAAGAGTTGAAGCGGCTCGAGTCGGAAGACAGAATCGCTTTCCGCTACGCCACGCCGACAGGCGAGATCACAGCCGACGCAAACCCCAACGGCTCACTAGCGAATATAGCCGGCATCCTGAATGAGGGACGCAATGTGTTGGGGATGATGCCGCATCCTGACCGCTCAAGCGAGAGCCTGCTTGGCTCGAGCGATGGATGGAAGATTTTCGAATCGATGATTGAAGCTCTTGCAATCCGGTAGGCCCATGAAAGCGAGGGCCCGGTTCTCATGATCGACATCCATACGCACCTCATCTATGGGGTTGATGATGGTGCTCCCGATCTGAAGACCGCGATGGAACTTACTCAGATGGCGATCGACGAGGGCGTGACGCACATCGTCTGCAGCCCACATGCCAGTGACAAGTTTCCTTATCAGGCTGATGTGAACAAGGTTCGGCTGGAAGAGTTGCGAAGCCTGTTCGCGGGGCAGATCGGGTTCAGTCTTGCCTGCGACTTCCATATGAACGCTGAGAACATCGAGGATGCGATTGCGAATCCCCTGCGCTACTCGATCGATGGAAATGGCTACCTGCTGATCGAGTTCCCTGACCTGCTGATCCCCCAGCAACTTGTGGACGCCATGCATCGCCTTCGCAAGGCAGGCTACATGCTGATCATCACGCATCCCGAGCGTAATCCTTTTCTGCAGCAGCATCCGGATCGCCTGGCGGACTTTGTGCGCGATGGGTGTCTGGTGCAGGTCACGTCTGCTTCGATCTACGGGAGATTCGGCAAAGCGGCGAAATCTTTCGCCGACGCGCTGCTGGCGCGGAACTGGATCCACTTCATGGCCAGCGACGCTCATCATCCAGAGTGGCGTCCACTTCACATGAAAAAAGGCTACAGGTACGTCGCCGAGAAAGCGGGCGAAGAGACCGCCCGCAGACTGTACGTGACGAATCCACGGGCAGCGGTAGACGGCGCGAAGTTGCCTGTGCAGCCTGAGCCAGTGGGGTTATGGCAGGATGTGCCGCTTGAGTTTGAAAAACCTGCTGCGAGCCGCAGTGGGGCCAATGGCGGTTTCTGGAGCCGGCTGCTGGGACGTTGATCCAGGTCGAGAAACGCTAGAGCCCCAGCCCGCCATCTACCGCAATCGTCTGACCAGTGATGAAGTTGCTGGTCGATGCAAAGAACACGACGGCGTCGGCGACATCACGCGCTGTTCCGTTGCGCTTCATCGGAGTCTTTGCGGCAAAGTGCTGCGCATCCGCTTGCTCGCCTTCTTCGCCGAGATCGATCCAGCCTGGGGCGATACAATTCACAGCCACATCAGGAGCAAAGGCCTTGGCCATTGCCTGGGTCAGCATGTGCAGCGCGGCCTTTGACGAGCAATAGTGCGCATGAGTGGCCCATGCGCGAAGCCCGCCGAGTGAACCGATGTTGATGATGCGGCCCTGCGATTTGCGCAGGTGCGAGAGGGCCTGACGAGCCACGAGAAACGGGCCGCGGGCATTTGTCGCGAACACTGTATCCCACTGCTCGAGGGTCAGCTCATCGAGAGGGACCGATTGAAATAACCCTGCATTGTTGACGAGGACATCGAGATGGCCATGAAAATTGACCGATGCGACGACTGCATCTCGAACGGAGTCTTCCGAGGTGACATCGCACTCCACTGCGATGGCCAGGCGTCCGAGGTCTTTGATTGCAGCGATGGTTTCTTCGGCTTCTGCTCGCGATTTGCGGTAGGTAACGGTAACTTCGGCGCCAGCGGCGGCGAGTTGAAGCGCTATCTCTTTGCCGATTCGGCGCGCGCCCCCAGTGACCAGCGCGGCCTTTCCGAGAAGTGGTTCACTGGTCATCCCGTGTCCCTCAGTAAAGCTTTCTGCCGAGGTTGGATGCAGGCTACTTCAGCTGAGGTTTGGACTCGGGCGCAGGTGGAGGGGCGGGCTTGTCCGTCGGGACGTCCGGCTGCTTGTCAGAGTCCTGGTCCTTGTCCGGTTCGGTCTCGGCGTTTCCATCCTTGCCGTCGTGGTCCTTGTAGATCGAGTACTGCTCTGTTGGCCGCCTCATTTTGACGTCGAAGGCCATCTCGGCCTTGTCGATTTTGTAGTCCTGCCCGTAGGTCTGGAAACCCTTGGCGATGATCTGAAGGCGCATTATCGAGCCAATAGGCAGAACATCAATGACGGACTTGCCGTCCTCGTTGGTCTTCAGCTCCATGTTGCCCTTGTCGCCGTCCATATCGACATGGAAGATGACTGCCGCGTTTTCGATCGGCTTTGAGTCGGAGGCTCGCACCACAGTGATCTCGACCTTGGAGGTGGGCGGTGGCGGTTTGTACTTGCGGCCGCGGCGGGTCTTTTCCTGGGCAGTGAGGCTCAGCCCGGCCATAACCAGCAGGGCGACCGTGATCGTCAAATAGCGTTGAAAACGACGGGAAAACATGCCTGCATTGTATCTTCTGGAAAGCTTCGCAGGCGAGTGGCAAGCGAGCTTCGACCCTCGTAGCCCGGGTCGCCTACGGGTCCAGGCTTAAGGCGCGGGGCCTAAATCCAGCAAGTCCAGTATATTGAGCAGCAAGGATCGCAATGGAACCGAAGAATCGGCGGTCGGCCATGAAACCCACGAGCGAAAGAGCCCAGCGCTGGGGGGAAACCCTTCGCGTAGAACTCGAGCAATGGCCGGGGGTGTCGGTCAAGCGAGCTTTCGGGATGATGATGATCTATCGGGGCGGCGTGGTCTTCGGGGCGCTGCCGGGGACTCGGGCTCTTTTCGAGGAGGATGCTGTCCTGATCAAGTTCGCGAAGGAGACTCCGGCTCTGCTCAAGAAAATCGCAGCTGAGGCTTGCTTCGCTGCAGGCACAATGCAGCAGCGCGGGAAGAAGAAGCAGGGTGAAGGCCGCAAATGGCGAATATTTCTTCTGCGCGAAGAAAGCGACGCCCGGGAAGCTGTTGAATGGCTGGCTCGCGCTTATAAATTAGCTCGAAACTGAGAGCGACACGTCAGGCTGAGATATTGGCTCTTCGGCGACTCCTCGAAGAAGCGAGTTCACGACATCGGCAGCAGCGTAGCTATCCCTTCCGGGAGCCAGAAAGGCCGCCACCCGGTTCACGTCGTCACCGACTGTGACCAGCGGAGGCTCGGCGACCCCATCGGCGCGTGTCTGCGGATAGCCAATATTGGCGAGCAATGCATTGCAAAGACACTTTCGGCCGATGGTTTCTTCGATTGCCCCGCCCTTGGTCAGGTATGAGCTTGCCGGTTCGGCCGGGCACCGGTATGCGATTTTCCCGTCATCCGTCCAGTAAGCCTCGCGGAGATATCCGAGATCGCACAGCCGCGTCCGCGTTGCGGCAACTCCAGCATCCGAGTACGTTCCGGCAAGCTGGGCCACTTTGAAGGGAAACCCGGTCGGGGAGGCGACGGGGTCGGTGAAAACCCGGGCTGTTCCCTGCGAGGCCTGCGACACCAGCATCTTCTTCAGGTCGTGGCGAAGTCCAGATTCCTCGCTGAATGCGAAGGCGGTACCGACCTGCACCCCGGCGGCGCCTTCGGCGAGGGCCTCACGAAGCTTTTCAGTGCTGCCGTAACCGCCTGCAAGCCAGAACGGAACATTCAGTCGACGCAGCTCAGCTACGTCCACTCGATCGCGCTCGCCGTAGACGGGTTGGCCGGTTGGATCGAGAGCATTTTTTCCTCGTGGAGGCGCGTTATGGCCTCCAGCAGTCGGGCTTTCGATGATCAAGCCATCCACGCGGCCGGACGCCCGGCGCAGCATTGTGGAAGCCAGAGTATTCGACGAGACGATAGCAAGGAATTTTGGCCGCTCCAATTGCGGGAGAGGTCCTTCCGCATACTCCTGCGGATCGAAGCGCATCAGGGTGTCCGCATCGGCGGGTGCGCCTGTAACGGCGAGTTTGTACTCGGCGGCTTTTCCCGTGGCGAAGTTGTCGAGCACTCCGGGAATGTGCAGCGGAATCCCGGCACCCATCAGAACGTAGCCCACTCCTGCGAGCATGGCGCCGTAGATGGAGGCCAGATGCGGCAGTTGCACCTTCTCCAGGAAATTCACGCCTACTTTGTTCAGGTGGCCCTCTCGCGCGAGGAAGACCTCGACGAAGTTGCTGACCATCAGCAATTCGATCAGCTTTCGCGAGTCGCGCCGCTGGTGCATCGGCGTGGTCGGATAAGGGGCGCCGGATGGTTTGCCACCTGCCTGGAAATACTCGCTCCAGATGCGCTTCGCCATCTCAGGAAATGGAAAGGCGTCGAAGCCGCGGCGCATGTATCCGCCTTCGTCGCCATCGGCAAGGCGCCGCACCATCACCTGGTCGAGCGCTGTGCCAGAGACAACGCCAAGCTGCCCCAGCCGCGACACGGCCTGAGCGAGCCTCCAGTTCGACACGCCAACCCCCATGCCGCCCTGGATGATCTTTGGCATCTGAAGCATCGGGGCATTCTTTCACACCCCGGAGCAAAACGTCAGTGACGTCCGACCATAATGTGCCCGGAAGGTCGTTGCTCGCTCCTTAATCCCAGGGCGTCTCTTTGAAGGCCTGGGACATCCCGGGATAAAAGGCCAGATAGCCGCAAATGATCAGGTTTACGGCGATCGTGACAAACATCGAAACCTGCTGGGCGGGAGCCATCGGTGTCGGGAACCCAGAAGCGCGATCGGCGGCATAATTGCCCAGCATTTTTACGGCGGTCGCTCCAGAAAGGAACATCACGAACCAACGGGCGCGCCAGTCGCGGCTGTACCAACGCCAAGCGGTGAGGGCGTACAGGAATGCGCTCACGTAAAAGACGCCTTCAGGCGGCATCTGCCGGGGCCACGCATCGAAGTTGGTCGCGATGAAGTTCGCGACGGTGGTGTCGGGTGCGAGACCCACGATGAGGGCAAAGATCAGATTCGCCGCAGAACGGAATACGAGCAGCCACACGAAGAGCTTGATCAGCAGGGGAAGCTTGTTCGGCTCAACCCAGTCTCCTCGCTCCGTGCGCGGACCTTTCTGCTGCTCCTGCGGAACATAGGTTCTGATCCCATCTCTCGGCGGCATGACCCCTCCCAATTACCTTGCGCTCAAATCTGTTGCAGGATTGCGATGAAGGAGCATTTTCAAGTGCAACAAATTGTCACGTATATCAATTTGAGGCTGAGCCAGATTGTATTTGAGAAATGGAGCAGTCGGGAGATATGGAGTGACGAGCTTCAACTTTTTGAGGTCGAACGAAGAAGGAGACACTCGTTGGCAAATTCCAAATCAGCGCTAGAGCTTTTCTCGCAGGAAGCTGATCACGTGATCAGCCTGCACTACGCCGACCATGCGTCCTGCCTTGTCGACCACCGGTAGCGCGTGCAGGTTGTACTTGTCGAACATCTCGGCCAGTTCCATCTGCTTCATGTCGGCCGGGCACGAGAGTACCCGTGCGTCAGCGAGCACCATTAATTTCGATTCTGGCTGAGCCATGACGAGACGAGCCATTGGAACCGCGCCACGCACAACGCGCTTTTCATCGAGGAGATAGATCTCAGTTACAGCTTCGACATCGCCATCGTAGGTACGGAGAGCTGGTCCGACTTGCGAGACCACTGAGTCTGTCCCGAGATAAACGAAGTCCGTGGTCATTGCACCGGCCGCTGAATGCTCGTCGAACTCGAGCAGTTCTTCGACCTCCTGCCGCTCCTCCGGCTCCATCTCTTCGAGAATTGCATCGGACTTGTCTTCGGGGAGCTCGGCGAGAAGGTCGGCGGCAGCGCCCGGATCCATCTCTTCGACGATGTCGGCAATTCTTTCCTCGTCCAGCTTTTCGAGGAGCGAAACCTGCAGCTTGGGATCGACTTCTTCGAGGGTTTCCGCGGCTACTTCCTCGTCCAGCGAGGTAAAGACCGCATCGCGCTCTGCCGGGCTCAGATCTTCGAGAATCTCCGCCAGGTCGGATGGATGCATCTCGGCAAGGCGTTCATATTCGATGCGGAGCTTGACCCGGCGCGCAGGGTCTACCTCGATGACATCGACGAACTGCCAGGGGATGCCGCGATCCTTAAAGCGCCGCGATAACTGGTCGAGAGTTGCCTTCGGCAGTACTCCTTTGAAGACGCGCCGGAAGGCTCCCCGCAGCCCGACTTCTACCTCGGCAACGCGAAGCAGGTGCGCCTGCCCTTCGCCCATCCACTCGAGGTCGACGTCGTTGACGCGCACAACTTTGCGTCCGTGAATGTCGATAATCTGGCGGTCGACCAGGTCCTGCTGAAGGTAGATGTAGGTGCCCTGTTCGCCGTTGAGCGGAGTGATGGCGTTGGTCGACAGAACCTGAAGCGTCCCGGCTGCGGTCTCGCGAACCTCCTGCGACGGGACGAGAGCCAATCCCGCGCGCGTCTTGAGGACAAGACCAGCAACTTTGCCTGCGTCGGATCCGGTCGCGACGGCGATGTCCTTCAGCTTGCCGCACACGGCTCCCTGCGAATCCGTTACGGGCGTGCCGAGGAGCGCCGTAAGACTCACGCGGGTTGTAGTGCGGTGGTTCATAAGTTGAGTTTACTGCTCCTTGCTTCAGACTCTAAGAACCGCTCGATCTCATCGCACCATGTTCAGCATTTGGATCGAGTCAGTTTCCCTTGACGCAAATTCTTGCTGGCGCAGTTTCTAACGTCACCTTGCCTTCACCAGACTTAGCCTCGCCGCTGCTCGATTCAAAGCAGACCTTGACACAATCCGTTCCAACAATGAAACTGCCGTCTATAGCGTCTTTTCCACAATTCCCAAAGACGTATAACTTCCTCTCGCGGTAAGGCGTTGGGCTTTGCCATTCCCGGTAGAGGCGGAGACGAAGCCGGTGACAAATCCGAACCCCGGAAAACGGAGCTTCTCGCTACCCTCCACCATGGAGAGTGTGAGCGAAATCGAGGCAGCCGCAGAGAAACTAGCCGCGGAGGCCGGCATCGACGAGGATGAGCGCTTCCGCATCACCATGGCCGTCCGCGAGGCAGCTGTGAACGCTGTTCTTCATGGAAACGATTACGATCCTGCGAAGCAGGTCACAGCCAACTTTGAGAACAACGGCAAATCGCTGATTTTTGCCATTGCCGACCAAGGCAAAGGTGTGGACTGGGAGAAACTTCCCGATCCGCTGGCTCCCGAGAATCTTCTCCGCGGCACGGGTCGCGGCATTTTCCTCATTCGCTCCTTTATGGATGAGGTTCATTTTCGTCAACTTGAGCCCGGCACAGAACTCACCCTGATCAAACACCTCACCCCGGCAGCGGAACAGACCTGAGGCATGCGGTCAACTGCATGCGCGGCTCCTATCCTCTGGAAGGCGAGGAACCTATTCACAGTGTTGCTGGCTTGCAGACCGGCATCAGATGCTATAACTTGTATGACTCACAAAGGAGGAAACATCCGTGGCACTAACAATCGCTTCCCGTGAATTGGACGGAGTCACAGTCCTGGACCTCAGCGGGCGGATCACCCTCGGCGAGGGGAGTGTGCAACTTCGGGAGGCCATTCGTGACCTGATCAGCAAGGGCTCGAAGAGCATCCTGCTCAACCTCGGCGACGTGAACTACATCGACAGCTCCGGACTTGGCGAGCTCGTCGGCGCCTATACCACTGCCAAGAACCAGGGCGCCAACCTCAAGCTCCTCAACCTCACCAAGAAGGTGAAGGACGTTCTGCAGCTCACCAAGCTCTACACTGTTTTCGACGTGTACGACGACGAAGCCAGCGCCATCGCCTCCTTCAAGTAGCGACAGCGCACCTCTCCCAGGTGAGTCGGAACATTTCAAAACGAACAGGGCCATCCAAATCGGATGGCCCTTTGCTTCTTGCACGCATCAGCCTGGTTTTCGTTCCCAGGTCTCAGAATCGGAACCCTTCGGCTCTAGAACTTCACGTTCGGCACTTGCTGGGCCTTCTCGCTCGCCTTGAAGTACGCATCGTTGGTGTGGTATCCCGCCATCCCTGCCCAGATGCTGTTCGGGAATTGCTGGATAAAGGTGTTGTAGTCCTGAATGGACTGGTTGTAGTGGCGGCGCGCCACGCTGATGCGGTTCTCTGTTCCGGCCAACTCATCCTGCAGGCGCATGAATTGCTCGCTAGACCGCAGCTGCGGATAATTTTCTGTCAGGACCAGCAAGCGCCCTAATGCGCTGTCCAGGGCGCCATTGGCGGCGATCTTGGACTGGGGGGTCTGCGCGTTGATCATGCCGGCGCGGGCGTTGGCGATCTCGGAGAACACGGAGTTCTCTTCCTTGGTGAAGCCTTTGACTGTTTCGACAAGGTTCGGAATCAAGTCCGCCCGGCGCTCGAGTTGCACATCGACCTCAGACCATGACGACTTCACGGTCTGATCTTTCGCGACCATCTGGTTCTTCGCGCTGACGTAGCTTCCGCCCACCAGCAGAAGAGCCACGATGATGACACCCACAACACCTAAACCAACCAGCTTGCCCATACTCTCGTTTCTCCTTCAAGTTCCAGAGTGCCCGTCCTGATCCTAACGTCTCAAGTTCCAGGTCTCTCGCTTGTTGCTCCTTGATTTCTGACAAACCACTCTACCGTTACCAGCTTCCTCCGGCTCCGCCACCGCCGAAGTCGCCGCCTCCAAAACCTCCAAATCCCCCGCCGCCCGAATCGCCGCCTCCGCCTCCGCCGCCCCAGCCACCACCACCGATGAAGGGTCCGGAGCCGCCAGTGTACCTGCGTCCGCCCAAGGCGCTATTGAACAGGCCGAGCCAGAAGAGAACGCGGAACAAGCCAAAACCGCCGAACATCAGGAACAAAATGAGGAAGAGCAGTATCGCTCCCACTGGTGAACCATGCTGCTGCCTATGTCGCACTGGCGGCGGATTCGGCAGCGTGTCGCTGAGGGTCACATGGGCGTCGTCGGAGATGATTTTTGCCAGCTGGCCAACAGCACCGACTATGGCACCGTCATAGTCGTTCGCCCGGAGACTTGGGACCATGGCGCGGCCGATGTCACCGACCCGAGCGTCGTTCAGGATGCCCTCAAGCCCATATCCCACGTCGATCTGATATTTGCGATCGTCAACCGCCAGCAGCACCAGAAGGCCGCGGTCCGATCCCTTCTTGCCCATGTGCCACTTATCTTCGAGCTGATTTGCCCAGTCTGCTTTGTCCTCGCCGTCCAAGTTGCGAACCGTAACTACCGCAATCTGCGTGTTCGCCTGTGAGTGGTCAAGCTCGGAGCAGATACGATCGAGCTTGGCCACCGCGTCGGGCGACAGCACATGGGCGAAATCATTGACATAGTCGGTGGGCTTGGGAAGCTGGCTGACCTGTTCGGCCAACAGCGCCTGGAAAGGAAGAAAAACAAGTACCGCCAGAACTATCCTGCCCAGCAGTCTTGTGCCGCGGTGAAAATCTTCCATCGCACTCAATTGTACGTACTGACCCGTCGAAAGGTTCCCCAGGCGCTCTGGGACACAAGTTTGAGCGTTGCGATAGCTGTGTTTTGATCCAGCTAACTTCAACCCGTCAAGGTTGTAAGAATACTCAAAGCTTTTCCGTACAAACCTTGTTTTGGATGCAGCATCCAAAGTTCCAGGGCGTAATTTAGCTACTTTGACCTACGGATCTGGACTGGAACTTCTAGTGATTCTGTGTGCTGCCGCTCTTCGGGCCCCTGTCGACCCACTCCACCGCCCTCCCGAAACCAGTTCTCAACCAATCTGGCCAGCAAATGGCAAATGGAGCGCTCGGCATGGCCAGTGACGTCGATCAAGTGACTGTCTCACGCAGCGCGATCCCCGAGCCAGCGACACCTACGACCCCTCCGGATCCGCATCAGCATCTGGCGGCCCTTGTCGACTGCTCGGACGAACCCATCATCAGCAAGCGCCTCGACGGCACTATCATCAGCTGGAACGCTGCAGCGACCCGCGTCTTCGGATACCAGCCGGCGGAGATCATCGGGAAGTCAATTCTGACCCTGATCCCACCGGAACTTCAACACGAAGAAGCTGAGATCCTTCGCAAGCTCCGAGCAGGAGAACGCATCGAGCACTTCGAGACGGTCCGTATGCGGCAGAACGGAGAGCGCTTCCCGATCTCAGTGACGATCTCGCCTATCCGGGATGCAGCAGGCAACGTCGTCGCCGCTTCAAAGATTGCGCACGATATCTCGGAGCGCCGCAAGACCGAAGAGAGTCTCTCGCGCCTAGCTGCCATCGTCGACTCCGCAGATGACGCCATTATCAGCAAGACGCTGAATGGAATCGTAACGAGCTGGAACAAGGCGGCCCAGCGAATGTTCGGATATACGGCAGAAGAGATGATCGGGCAGCCGATCCTGCGCGTGTTTCCGGAGGGACTGTTCTATGAGGAAGACGAGATCCTTCGCAAGCTCCGTGCCGGTGAGCGGATAGAACACTACGAAACTACACGCAAGAAGAAGAACGGCGAACTGTTCCAGGTCTCTGTCACCATCTCTCCCATCATCGACAACTCCGGAAAAGTCATTGGTGCTTCGAAGATCGCGCGAGACATCTCCGACAAGAAGCGTGTTGAGCAATTGCTGATCCAGTCAGAGAAGCTGGCAGCCACCGGTCGTATGGCAGCTGCAATCGCGCACGAGATCAACAATCCGCTCGAGTCACTGATCAACGTCATCTTCCTTGCCCGTCAGCACTCAGCGCCGGAAAGTCGTGTCACTCAGCTTCTTCTCACGGCCGAGCAGGAGCTGGAACGCGTGTCTCATATTGCACGTCAGACCCTGGGTTACTACAAGGACACCGGCGCACCGACCAGTGTTTACGTTCACGAGCTCATCCAGAATGTGCTGACGGTTTACAACTCCAAAGTAATGTCGTGCGACATTGCCGTCGACTCGCGCTTCAATGACCTGCAGAAAATCAGCGTCAGCAAAGGGGAGATCCTTCAGGTCTTATCGAATGTCATGGCCAACGCCATTGACTCCATGAAACAAGGCGGCGTGCTGACCATCACGACTCGCGACGTACACGCGGCACCGGATGATGGCATCGAGGTCGTCTTTCGCGACACCGGTACGGGCATCGCGCAGAACAACCTTTCCCGCGTATTCGAGCCGTTCTTTACTACGAAAGGCATTCTGGGAACGGGCATTGGTCTATGGGTTGCCAAGCAACTCGTCTCGCGCCGCGGCGGGCAAATCAGCATCGCCAGCAGTACCACGCCCAAAGAGTCCGGCACTACGGTCACGATCTTTCTTCCTTTTGTTCAACCGCCATCTTCTACCGAAGGCGAGACTGAATGAGCGCATCTGAATCTGTTCCTTCTCTCTTCGTCGGCTTCAGCCGCTTCGTTGCCGCGGATGAACCGGCCCGTGCTTCCTCAGAACTTGTCTGGAGCGACGACCGTTCCCAGACCGAAGACGTGACCCGCTCAAAGGTCCTGATCGTCGACGATCAGCGGCTCATCGCCGACACCCTGGCTGAAATTCTCGGCAATTCGGGGTTTGACGCGGTTGCTGCCTATGACGGATTCGACGCGCTCGAGAAAGCATCCCGCTTTCAGCCTCACTGGGTGGTCACCGACGTCCTGATGCCACGAATGAATGGGGTGGAACTAGCGATCGCCATGCGCAAGAATTTTCCAAACAGCGCGATCCTGCTCTTCTCAGGGCAGGCCGGCATCTCCGAGATTCTCCAAGACGGCCATCGACAGGGCTACCAGTTCGAACTCCTCGCCAAGCCGATTCACCCTTTGAAGCTGATTGAACGGCTCAGGGAGAATTAACCGCAGAGTTTCAGCACACGAGTATTGTGGGTCAAGCAACCAAGATCACCAGCTATGGAGCCACTCATCGTCGCGGCCTATCCTCACGGGGGCATTGAAGAGTTCGCTAAGCCTTGTCTCGGTCAACAATTCCTCGCGGGGGCCATCGCCAACGATCCGGCCGTCGCGCATGAGGATGACACGCTCTATCTCCGGCAGGATGTCGCCGAGGTGGTGTGTCACGAGCACCAGCCCGGTACCCTCCTGGGCGAGGCGGCGGAGGGTCTCGCGCAGGCCTCGCTGCGCGGCCAGGTCAAGCGCATTGGAAGGCTCGTCGAGCAGTAACTGTGCAGGCCTATGCACCAGCGCACGCGCGATCATGATACGGCGCTTTTCTCCTGCTGACATTTCGCCCACGAGCTGCTCGGCCAGGTACGAGGCGTCCATGCGGGAGAGAGCTTCGCGACCGCGCTCGCGCATCTCGTCGGTGACGTGAAGATTTGGCCACAGCGTCGATGCAGAGAAGAAGCCGGCGACGACGGCATCGAGTCCGGTGGTGACGGCGGTGCGTTCGCCGGGGAGTTCGCCGACCAGTCCGGCGCCAACGACTCCGAAGTGCTTGCGCAGCTGGGTCAAATCCCATCGGTCGCGCCCGAAGATTCGCACGCACATGCCATCCTTAACGATGGGATAAATCTGGCAGGTAATCGTGAAAATCAGGGTCGACTTGCCACAACCGTTCGGTCCGAGAATGGCGACATGTTCGCCTGCGCGAATGGTGAGGTTCACATCGTGCAGCACCACGCGATCGCCTCGCGCAACGTTCACATTGGCGAGTTCCAGAAATCGTTGGTCATTGTGCGCCGCGTCGATGTTGCTGTCCTCTGCCAATTGAGCCTCCTTTGTTAGATTAAATGGATTGAATCCATTTTTCGGCGCGCGCGTGAGACTCGGACGCAGCCCGATTTCATGAGCACATGAGCGATCTTTCCCAATTTGTGATTCCCCGTGGTTTCCGCTTCGGAGCTACCAAGGCCGGCCTCAAACAGAGCGGCCGTACTGATTTCGCAATCATCGTTGCCGATGCGCCGGCTTCCGCCGCTGCGGCCTTTACCGCAAATCGCGTGAAAGCCGCCCCACTGCTGATCGATGCAGAACACCTTCGCGCGACTGGCAATCACGTTCGTGTAGTTGCAATTAATGCGGGCAACGCGAATTGTGCGGCCGGCCGGCCGGGAATCGATGCAGCCCGTGCAACGTGCGCGGCCGCAGCGTCGACCTTTGGGTGCAAGCCCGAAGAGGTGTTCCCTTCCTCGACCGGCGTCATAGGCGTGCCACTCCCTGCGGAGAAGATTGTCGCAGTGTTGCCGGAGCTGGCGAAGAATGTCGGCTCGCAGTCGGACCACTTTCAGCAAGTGGCGGAAGCGATCATCACGACGGACACGGTGGAGAAGACCGCCTTTGCGCGGGTAGAAGTTACTGCGCCGGAGATCGATGGACCGGCCGAGATCCCTCAGGAAATTCGCATCGCGGGAGTTTGCAAGGGATCGGGCATGATCCATCCACAGCTTGTGCCGCACGCCACCATGCTCGTCTATCTTCTTACTGATGCTGTGATTGAGCCCGAAGTGCTCGATACTTATCTTCGCGCTGCGATCGAAGTCAGCTTCAATCGGATTTCAGTTGATGGAGACACGTCAACAAACGATACCGTACTGCTACTTGCATCGGGCGCGAGCGGGGCGCATATCGGTCCGGGCAATCGCGAATTTGCAGCTGCGCTGAACCAGGTGTGCACCTCACTTGCCCGCCAGGTAGTGGGAGACGGCGAGGGTCTTTCGCATGTCGTAGAACTTCACATCCATGGGGCGGTGTCTAATTCCGAAGCCGTTCGCGTTGCAAAGGCGATTGCGCACTCACCACTGGTCAAGACGGCGTGGGCCGGTTGCGATCCGAATTGGGGACGACTTATGGCAGCGATTGGGTATTCCGGCGCGCAGATCGATCCGGAACGTATCGACATCTCATTTGGGGATCTTCCTATCTGCCGGAACGGTGGACGCGCACCAGAGTTTGATGAAACCGCAGCTCACGCCTACATTCAGCAGCCGGAGTTCTCCATCAGCATCGACCTTCATCAGGGTCCGGGAACGTGCAAGTACTGGACTACCGACCTGACACACGAGTACATCCGTATCAACGCCGATTACACTACCTAGCATCTAACCCTTCGGGTGAGCTGCTTAACCTGGCAGCCTCATCCGTCGAAATTCCATGACCCGCATATGCCTAAATCTCAGACTGCAGTTGAAGACACCGTCGAGAAGCCCTTCTCACTCATTCCGGATGAGAGGCTGCTTGCAATTTACGGCTCAATGATCAAATGCCGATTGCTCGAGCTAAGAGCAACGGCGCTGTTCCAGCACGGCAAGCTCGACAGTGACCTCCATGCGTCGTCGGGGCTCGAAGCAACGGCATCCGCTGCGTGCATCGATCTTCAGCAGGGGGATACCCTCTGCCTCGCCCCGAATGACTGGCTTCCAGCATTTGTAAAAGGCATATCTCTCGATGCGGTCTTCCGAGAGCTCGCACGCTCAGCGTTGCATTCGGAAGGCTCGGTTCAAATAGAAGGGGAGCACAAGAACATCATCCTGCCTTCGACGAAGAGCGACGCACAGAAGGCCCTTCTCGATCGGGCTTCGCAGGCATCGGCTGCAAAGAACAGCGCCGTTGCCGCGGCGTTCCTTTCTTCGGGATCTGAGTCGCTCAACAAATGGCAAAAGGCAATTGAAACTGCGGGAACAAAAAGACTGCCGGTCGTTTTTGTCCACTATTCCAGTTCGGGCGATGCGGTCGATTCTTCCCCTACCCAGAGACCGGAGGCTCTGCTGCATGGCGTCCCTTCGATCGCAGTAGACGCGCACGACCCAGTTGCCGTCTACCGTGTCGCGTACGAAGCGATCGTTCGTGCCCGCCAGCGTCGTGGAGCAACTCTGATCGAATGCCTGATTGATGCACCTGGGCCTTCAAGGGGTGCCGATGGGGATCCGGTCGGGTTCGATTCGGTTGCCGCAATGGAAAGCTATTTGAAGAGCAAGAACATCAATCCAGTGATCGACAAGCAGGACATCATTGCGGCTTTCAATCGGGATCTCGATCTGGCTACCCGATTCCTTGATAAGTAGTCAGATAAGAAGCGCAGGCGTTCATCCCGACGCGTTCGTCTGCAGGGCGCGCGCCTCCAGCGTTTTCGACCAACCCAAATGATAGAGTGAGAGTCATGAGCGTTAGCAGTCGCGGAGCTTTTGCTGCTGGTCTGTCAGCAGTGTTTTCAGCAGGAATCCTTGTCTCAAGTCCGTATTCGCTCGTGGCCACTGCACAAACTGTTCCTGATTCCAGCCGCCCCATTCCCGTTTGCGAACCGGCATCGCTCGACTCGCCGTACATTCCCGTGGACAGCTGGATTTATCCCGCCATAATGCGGCTTTACGGGCTTGGCTATATCGACATGGTCTATCTCGGCATGCGTCCGTGGACGCGCTCCAGCATCGAACGAATTCTTGAAGAAGTAAGCGCGCGGATCGAGGATGCACAGGATGCTTCTGATCCGACGAGTTCCGAAGCTCAGCAGATCTATGAGGCCATCGATCGCGACCTCCATCCAGACATGAGCGGGCCATGTGGCGTGCTGCAGGGCCATGTGCGGATCGAGTCGGTGTATAGCGCGTTTCGCGGGATCAGTGGCACGCCATTGAACGACAGCTTCCACCTTGGACAAAGCATCATCAACGACTACGGCCGCCCTTACGAAAATGGACTGAATAACTACACGGGCATCGGCGGGTATGCTTCTGCGGGACGTTTTCTGCTCTACGTACGCGGGGAGTTCCAGGGCGCGCCCTCGGCGACAGGCTATTCGCCCGACCTTGCCCGCATACTTTCTGCTGTCGACGGCATCCCCCTGGATCCCAATACTGGGATGACGTATCCGCAGGCCACTATTCCTCTCGGGCCGATCGACAAAACGACTCGCGCCCGCTTTCTGGAAGCATATGTTTCAACGCGCGTCCTCAACCACGAAATCTCGCTGGGAAAGCAAGACGACTGGCTCGGGCCTGGACTGGGGGGCGGATTTGCTTACTCCAATAACGCGGAGAATTTCTACTCGTTCCGGATCAATCGAACGGAACCACTCCATGTCCCGGGCCTCTCTTACATCACGGGGCCATTCCGATACGAGTTCCTCATTGGCGGACTTCACGGACATACGTTGGTGCCGAATCCGCAGTACCCCGGACCCGGGCAGGCAAATGTGATCACGCCCGGAAACCCGTGGATGCATCTTGAAAAAGTTAGCTTCCGTCCAACAGAGAATCTGGAATTTGGCTTCGAGCGCTCCGCAATATGGGGCGGCAAGGGACACGGTCCGATTACGCTGCACACGTTCTTGAAGAGCTTTTTCAGCCTCGCGTCGCCGACGAACGGCGACAAGCTGGGCCGCAATGATCCGGGCGCCCGCTTCGGGGCATTTGATTTCTCATACAGGCTTCCCTTCCTTCGCCGCTGGCTTACTCTCTATGCCGATGGTGAAGTGCACGATGACGTTTCTCCCATCGACGCACCCAGGCGCGCAGGGTGGCGCCCCGGGCTCTATCTTTCCCATGTGCCCGGAATACCGAAACTCGACGTTCGCGTGGAAGGCGTAGAGACTGACCCGCCGATTCGCACCAGCAACGGCGGGAGGTTCATGTATTGGGAGAGTCTGCAGAGAAACGGTTATACCAACAATGGACAGATGATGGGCGACTGGATCGGCCGCGAGGGCAAAGGCGGGCAGGCCTGGGTCACGTGGCATCTCTCAGGCAGTGAGTCGATCCAGGTTTCAGGCCGGCATCAGAAAGTCGCGAAGGATTTCATTCCAGGTTCGACCACCGAGATCGACCCCGCCACAAATTTCTACGTGAACGGCGGAACGACCCTGAACGACATTAGTTTTCAGGCAGTGAAGCGGCTTCGCAACGATCTGGAGATCAACGGCAACTTCACGTATGAGCACTGGAAGGCGCCGATCTACCTGCCCGGTCAGCAGACCGTGACAACAACGACAATCAAGCTAACCTGGTATCCGCAGCGCAAGGTCAGCTTCTAGAGAAGGATTTGCCGCGCGAATCAGTACTTGAACGCCTATCGCGCGCGTGGATGGGTCTTGTCGTATACGGCTTCAAGCTGCGAAGTGGTCAGCTGGGTGTAACGCTGCGTTGTCGAGAGGCGCTCGTGGCCCAGCAGCTCCTGAATCGCTCGAAGGTCAGCGCCCTCTTCAAGCAGGTGTGTTCCGAAAGCGTGCCGCAAAGTGTGTGGATGTACGTCCGCTGACAGGCCGCGCAGGATTGCAACCCGCTTTACGATCCGCCCCACGCTTCGCGTGGTTAGACGTCCTTCGCCGCCAGGCTTGCCGACGCCGCGTAATTGCAGGCTCAGAAACAACGCTGGAGTGTCAGATCCCTTAGAGCCAAACTTTCCCACCAAACGCGCGGACCGCTCCGTCAGGTAGGCTCGCAATGCCCGGGCTGCCGCATCGCCCAGAGGTACGAGGCGCTGCTTCTTCCCTTTTCCTCTGACGAGAATTGCTTCGTTGCCCCAGTGAATGTCGCGAAGGTTCAGACCAGTAAGTTCGGCATTGCGGATCCCGCATCCGTAGAGCAGTTCCAGGATCGCTTTGTCCCGCGCTGGCCAGCTCGCAGCGTCATCCTCCACGCTGTCGACAACCCGGTTCATCTGCTCGATTGACGGCACGCGGGGCAAGTGCTTGGGAAGTTTCGGGGTGGCGACGAGTGATGCCACGTTCTGCTCTACGCGCCCTGTGCGGGCCAGCCACTTGAACCAGCTTCGGATTGCCGCTAGAGCTCGTGCAGTGGACGCTTTTGACAGTCCCCGTTCGAGTTGGACGCCGAGATACACGCGAATCTGCAGATGTTCAATCTTGTCGACGCTGTTGATTGCAGGGTACCGCTGGGCCATGTGCACGGCGAAATTCATCAACTCACGCTGGTAGGCGCGCATTGTGTGCGCCGAAGATCCGCGCTCATTGACAAGAACGCGGAGATACTCATCCACCAATCCCGCGAGCGGCGGAGCTGGATGGCTCTGCTCGGCAGTGTCGTTCTCTGAGCGGATCATGCAGATTCCCCGTGTTCAGGAAATGACGCGTCGGCCTTTTTCAGATCGGGTTGCCGATCTTTGCCGCCACGAATAACCTGCAGTCCACGAATGTTGGCAGATTTTGCTGAGGCCGCGGCATCTTCGGGACGTGTTCTGGCTCGGGGATGGTGTTCACGATGCACCTGCTTCAACCGTCCGAGAGCGAGGTGGGTGTATACCTGTGTGGTGGAGATGTCGGCGTGCCCAAGCATCACCTGAACGCTGCGCAGGTCCGCGCCGTGCTCGACCATGTGCGTCGCACAACTGTGACGTAGCTTGTGGGGGCTCGCGGTTTTGTTGCTCATCTTTACGAGATGCCAGACCCACTGCCGCGTCAAAGGCATACCGCGTAATGATAGAAAGAGGCGCGTTGCATCCTGAATTGCCGAATTTGTTTTCCGCTTCGTGCTGATTCGAGCAAGGTGCGGGCGTCCCATGCGCAGATATTCCTCAATCGCACCCACTGCCGATCGGCCGAGGGGCACGATGCGCTCCTTGTCGCCCTTGCCGCGAACAAGCACACGCCCCGCATCGAGGGCGAGATCGCCAGTACCCAGGCCGGTAATCTCTGAGACGCGCAGGCCGCCCGCGTAGAGCAGTTCAAGAATCGCGCGATCGCGGAGTGCGGTAGCTTGAGCCTGCGGATGTTCTGCCATCATCGCCGCTCGCTCCAACATCTCTGCTACCTCGGGCTCCGCAAGGGACTTGGGCAAGACTTTCCAGGCTTTTGGCGATTCGATATTGACGGTTGGGTCGTGATGGATGCGGCGATCGAGCAGGAGCCACTTATAGAAGCCGCGCAGACAGCTAAGCTTACGCGCGGCACTTCGCGAATCGATTGAATGTGTGCGCAGATGTTCAAGGAAAGCAGCGACATCTTGCTGGGCGGCGGTGACCAGAACTCCCTGCCGGCCTTCCAGGAACTCTGCAAACGTCTTGAGGTCGCCGTCGTAGGCCTCGCAAGTGAGTGGCCGCAACCCCTTCTCAACGCGCAGATACGCTTGGTAGTCCTTCAGTAGATTGAGGTTGCTCTCCGTGGGCACAGTATCGATTATCTGTGCGTTCTTAAGTCAGCTGAGACCAGGCGCGGATTGACTGAACCTCGTTCATCAAGGCATCAAGTTCGTCACCTACTCTTCAGCCTCTTTCGAGTGGTGTGCGATTGCTTTCACGCGGTCGAATACATTGAATTCGCGGATGACATTCAATCCTGTTCCGACGCCGAGTTTAATGATGTATCGTTCGGCCGTGTCGCCGTAGCTGGAACTATCTCTCGGGGTGAATGCGTCGATTGCAACCGATGCGAGGGCCAGCCCAACAAGGTTGGCGTAATTCGGCATCTGATGACCATCATCGCCAACGCCGACAAACTCGCTTCTGACAGCCCACCTGATTCGATCCTTTACTGGCCCCTTCTTGAGCGCGAAGTAACGGGGATCCTGGTGCGCCAGGGACGGAACGAAGGCCGTAGTGAAGAAGATCGTCGTTGCCGTGCCTGCGGCGTTATAGCCCACGCGCTCCCCGAACGGCTTCCATCCATTCGTGCCGATGTCGGGGCCGGTCCCAGTACCAACCTCCCAACCGGAAACAAGCACCGCCTTTAGTGGAGTCTGGAGAGAAAAGATTCGCCTGGTTGCAAGCCCATACTTCTGCTTCACAGTCATACCCCCCGGAAGCGGGTTGGGTACTGCACGCTTTTCATTCTTCTCAGCTGGGAGTGTTGATGCCTCGCCGGCCGAAACGGAAGGAGCGTCTGGTAGAACATCCTCCGTTGGCGCCTGCGCCGCGCATATGTACGGGGCCGAAGAGATGGCTATTGCTGACTGCAAAATTGCCTGGCGAAGTCTCCGCCTCATTCCTGCCTGCAATCACCGCCTAGCTTCGTTCGCGGCAAAGTTTCGTGAGAGCTTCCTCGGGAAATGCTCACACCGCCTTAGATGCGGCCGCTGAGCCAGACTCCGAACCTAATGAATGCCGGAGAGGCGGAGGGCGGATGCAACCTGCTTGCGGAGGTCAGCATCGCTCTTCCCGATCCGCAACTCAGCGGAGATTTCACCTGCCCAGTAGAGATGCCACATGCGACTCGAGAGCGTTGAGATTCGTTTCGCCTTCTACCTCCGCGGTGATGAAGCCATCGCGGCCGATCAGAAACGTGACGGGCAGTCCGAGAACGCCGCCATAAGCCTCGCCTAACCTTGCGTCTCCCATTACGACCGGAAGTCCCAGACGCAATCTGCGAACGGCCTTCCGGACCGGAGCGTCTCCATCATCCATCGAGACTGTCAGCACCTGGAGGCCTTGAGGACCGTACTTCTTCTGCCATTCTGCGAAGCGCGGCAACTCGACCTGACACGACGCGCACCACGTCGCCCAGAAATTTAGTAAGACAACTTTGCCGCGATAGCTTTTGAGATCAATCTTGCGCCCGCTCAGGTCAGTCCGCACGAACTGCGGAGCTGATTTATGAACGAAGCCGGAAGGAGTTTGCGGAAACCCCTTGCAGGAAATCGACAGTGAGACGCAAGCCAGCACGATGAGGAGACGTCGCATGAACTGGAACCTATTCCCCTCGCTCTACCGGAAAGCCTTTGCTCATCCAGTCATCGCCGAAGTTCTTCGCGAGATACAGCGCCTTCACATTCGTGAAGCCGAGATCGCGCAGTTGCTTGTAGGCGGGGCCGATATTTGGACATTTTCCCCATGGGCAGCATCCGCAATAGATCACGATGAGCTGATCTTTTTTTAGCGGAGCGACAAGTTTCTTCAGGAGAATCAATCCGTTCGCCTGTGATGTCGGGCCGGCATATCCCGAGTTTGGAATGTGGGCCTGCTGGAACATCACGTAGGAACCGACCTGGAAGATGACTGGCCCGCCCGGCCCGCTCGATTTCATCAGCTTCACGAGCTCCGTGGGCTGCATCAGTTGAGATTGAGGTACGGTTGACGCGCTGCCAGGCCCTGAGGCCGGATTCGAAAACTGCGCCTGCATTCCGCCGGCAAACCCCGCAAACATCACGAAAACAAAGCACTTCAGCAACTGTCTCATGGCTTCCTATAACTCCAAAGATAACCACCTATTCTACCGGGACGTGCGCCGATAGCCTGTGATGGACGACAATAGAGTTGGATACATTCAACAAAGGACCGGATCGCTTGTCTTCTACGCAACTCGAAGTTACCCGCTGGACTCCCAAACAACTCCAAGAATTCGTACTCAAGTCAGCTCCCAAGGTCGCTATTTTTGACTGCGACGGCACTCTGTGGAGCGGCGACTCCGGCAACGGCTTCATGGTCTGGACAATCGACCAAGGCCTCGTTTCCCGATCTACGTCAGACTGGATGGATACCCGCTATCGCGCCTATGTCGCCGGCGGGGTGAGCGAACTCCAGATCTGCGGCGAGATGGTGCAGATGTATTCGGGCCTTCATGAGCAGGAGCTTCGCTCCGCAGCCGCGCGATACTTCAATGAATTTGTCCGGCCGCGGATTTTCGAGGAAGTTGCAGGGCTTGTCGCAACGCTTCGCAAGGCCGGCGTCGAATTGTGGGCGGTCAGTTCGACGAACAAGTGGCTCATCTCAGAGGGCGTGCGCGACCTGGGAATTCCAGAAGAGCGCGTGCTCGCCGCTGAAGTCAAAGTCGCCAACGAAATTATCACGAGTGAGATCGTGGACGTGCCAACCGGTCCAGCCAAGGCCGCTGCGCTTCGCCGCGTCGGATTGCCACGGCCGGACGCGGTCTTCGGGAATTCTCTCCATGATCTGGCAATGCTGGAGATTGCGGCGCATCCCTATCCAGTCAATCCGTCGTTAGGGTTGCTGGAGGAATGCGCAAAGCGCGGCTGGGGCTACTTCCGTCCCCGCGAGATCGTTGAAGCACCCGCACCGGTCGCAGGCGAGTGAATCTCTCCACGCTTCAGAAACCAAATTGCTTGAATTGCATTCAGGCGGTGAAACCTGTCCATCAGGTCATATCCCGCAGGTTAACGAGCATTTACACTAGAGAGCGTGGAAGACCCGCAGTCAACTCCCAACTCGCGCCCTGCGGGACCCGCTCTTCGCTTTGTTGTGGCGGCATTGCTGGTGCGCGACGGGCTGATTCTGATTTGCCAGCGTCGCCCGGACCAGCCGATGGCGCTGCAGTGGGAATTCCCCGGCGGAAAAATTGAACACGGGGAGAGCCCTGAACAAGCGCTGACCCGCGAACTGCAGGAAGAGCTCGGCATCCACGCCACCATCGGACCGCACGTCACCCATATCCGCCACAACTACCGGCACGGCGGCGCGGTCGATCTGCAGTTTTATGCGATCACTTCATTCGAAGGCGAACTTGAAAACAAGATCTTCCACCAGTTGAAGTGGGTCAAGCTCGAAGAGCTTCCACAGTACGAGTTCCTCGCCGCCGATCGCGGATTGATCAAGGATCTGGCGGCCGGGAAACTTCTCTGACATCGGCAAAGACTTGTCTCGCGAATCGCTAGCTCTTGATGAGCCCCAGTTTAACCAAGCTTTCGGCTGTGGCCACCACGCTTTCTTCGCGTGAGCGGGGCGTCCAGCCCAGAACTCGCTGAGCCTTTTCGCTGGTGGCGTTCTTCCATTTTCCTAGTTCGGGGATGATCTGTTTGACTGCCGGATCTTTGAAGCGGGCCAGGCGCACCAGCCAGTTCGGCAGCTGGCGCGTCGAGACTCGGCGGGCTCGTTCGCCCATTCGCTCCTTGAGAGCCCGGGCAATCTCAACCAGCCACAGAAAATCACCCGCTACAGCGAGGAAACGCTCTCCCTTCGCTGCGTTGTTGGTCATGGCGCGCAGATGCAAATCTGCAACATCGCGCACATCGACAACGCCAAAGCACATGCGCGGCACTCCGGGCAGCGCGCCGTTCAGCATCTTTTCGACGAGCATGATCGAGGTTGCATAGTCTGGCCCGAGCACGGGTCCGAAGACGCCGACCGGATTAACCACTGCAAGCTCAAGGCCTGCGCCCTCGCGGTTGATGAAGTCCCATGCCGCACGCTCTGCCAGAGTCTTCGACTTCGTGTACGGCATCACGTCGTCGCCCGCCGTGTTCGTCCAATCTGTCTCGGTAAAGGGTTGTTGCCGGCTGAGATGTCCGTAGCCGATTGCCGCGAATGAGGAGGTAAGGACGACACGCTTCACGCCGGCATCGCGGGACGCCTTGAGGGCACGAAGCGCGCCGTCTCGAGCTGGAACGATTAGTTCGTTTTCGTCTTTAGGGATCTGCGAGGGAAACGGCGAAGCAATGTGCAGAACGTACTCGCAGCCGGAAACGGCCGCAGGCCATCCGGCATCGCTCATGAGGTCTGCCGCCACAAATGACAACTGATCACCGGGTTCAGCGCCACCCTGGCGAAGCATCGCACGCACTTCATTCTCGCGACTCAGATTCCGCACGGTTGTGCGTACTTTGTAGCCCGCTGCAGCCAGCTGCAGAATCGTATGGCTCGCGATAAAACCCGACCCGCCCGTTACCAGAACAGTAGTCATTCATGCAACTCCAATTGAGTGGCCCGAGATTTGATCCCTAGCTGTGAGGCATCAGAAGCATCGCCGCCGTCATGCCTATGACGATGATGCTCGTTCCCCACGCAACGACGTTCCAAAGAGTGGAATTCCGGTACTCGCCCATCAGATCTTTTCGATTGATGAGCAACAGCATCAGGATAATGACAACCGGCAGGAGAACGCCGTTCAGAACCTGCGAGTAGATTGCAAACTTGATTAGCTTGGAATCCGGCAGCAGAAGCACCGTAATCGCGCCGCCAACGATGAGGCCCGTATACAGCCAGTAGAAGAACGGTGCCTCCTTGAAGCTCTTGTCAACCCCCGACTCGAACCCGAGGCCCTCACAGACGGTGTAGGCGGTCGACAAGGGGAGAATTGACGCGGCGAAAACCGAGGCATTGAAGAGGCCGAATGCGAAGAGGAGGAAGGCGTAGTCTCCAGCCAGGGGGCGCATGGCTTCTGCTGCGTCGGAAGCCACGGTGATCGCGCCCATCCCATGAACAAACAAGGTGGCGGCGCAAGCCACGACGATGAACCACGCTACGATGTCCGTGAAAAAGCTGCCGACGATTACGTCGAGCCGCGAGGCGGGGTAGTCCTTTACGCGAATTCCCTTCTCCACTACTGACGATTGCAGATAGAACTGCATCCAGGGCGCGATCGTCGTACCGACGATTGCAATTGCCGTATAGATGTAGTCGCTGTTGCTCCATACCGACTGGGGAGGAAGCTGCACCGTCGCCAGCAAAGCATCGTGCCAGCTTGGCTGGCTGAGAACGCCCGCGAATATGTAGGAGATATAGACGACCGATGCGATCAGGAAGATTTTCTCGGTGCTCTTGTAGTTTCCCTTCACAACTAGGAACCACACCAGGGCAGCGCAGAGCGGCACGCTGATGAACTTGGTCACGTGAAAAAGATGAAGAGATCCTGTGATTCCGATGAACTCGGTGACTACGTTGGTATAGTTCACCACTACCAGCAGGATCATGAGAACGAACGTAAGACGAAGGCCGAATTCTTCGCGGATCAGGTCGCTGAGGCCTTTGCCGGTCACCACGCCCATGCGGGCGCACATCTCCTGCACTACGATCAGGGCAACTGTGATGGGAAGCATCGTCCAGAGCAGAGTGTAGCCGTACTGCGCACCTGCCTGGGAATAGGTAAGGATCCCGCCCGAGTCGTTATCGACGTTGGCTGTAATGAATCCGGGGCCAAGAATGGCCGCAAACAGTAGTATCCGGTTTCGCCAGCGTCTCCACATGCGCTCGATCAGGTTCCTATGGTGGGTTCATTTCTTCTGCCAAATCGACCATAACAGGCCACGCCTGGATTGGCGAATGCCGACAGGGGCTAGAACGAAAGAGGATCTTACTTTGCAATCGAGAAAGTGCAAGAACCGCGCAGCGTTCGCTCATTTGCCACCCACGTTGCGAGACATTCAAGCTCTAAGCAAAGGTTATTGCAATGATTTAGGTACATTGGTACACTGGTACACATGACAACGGAAAGGCAAGACAATGCTCTCGTAGAGGTCGAACGTGTCCAGACCGGCGTTCGCCTCGAAAAGCGCATGCTCAAGGTGCTCAAAGCGATCGCTGAACAAAAAGACATGACGCTGGGCGACCTCCTGGAGGGCATAGTCCTTCACGCGTTCGAAGGCAAAGCGCCTTTTTCGCCTCAAACTTTGAAAGAAATCGAGCAGTTCAAGTCTCTATATGGAATGACCCTAAAGGCTTCGGATAGCCATCACCTCAAGGAACGGAAACGATGAAGTCCGCGATCGCTGTAGCCGCCGTTGCTACTCTCACCGCATCTGCGGCGAGTCAATCCACCCTATCGCCAACCCAGCTACTTCGCACGCAGACGGCCTTCGATCTAACGGTCAACCTGCCTTACGCCGAAGCTGCACCGCTCTTTGGTCCTGAAGGCGAGCGGGCATGGGCCGGCAAGCACTGGGATCCAAAGTTCCTCTATCCGCGGCCAGCGCGCGACGAACAGGGATCTGTATTCACGATTCAGCACGGTTCTGTGACCGCGACCTGGGTTAATGCGCTCTTCGATCTCGAAGGGCGTCACTTCATCTATGCCTACTTCATGCCAGGGATCATGGTGACGACAATCGATGTACGCTTCACACCCGCTGACACCACTACGAAGGTAAGAGTTGTCTACGCTCGGACGGCACTGACACCCGAGGGCAATGAACATGTGACTGCACTCACGGTCAACGACAGGGCTGCCGCCCACGACTGGCAGCAGGCAATCGACGCCTATCTGGTATCACGCCAGCATTGATCGGGCTTCTTTGAGAAACGGCTGATATCAGGATCGTACGACGCGCGTCGTCCAACCTGCATTTCCTTTTTGCCCGCTTCAGCGAAATCTGCCTGTTATATTGAATCGTCTTTGCGAATGCCGCGCTGAATCACTCAAAAAGGAGCTGCAATGCCTCCCATCGATCCGTTAGAACCGATCTCTTCCGCTCTCGAATCAAACGCCGCCCCCACACGCCGAAAGATGATCGGCACGCTTGCCGCGGCTGGCGCCCTGCTCGGCCTCGATGCCAATGCGCAGAGCAAGAAAAAGACCTCTGAAGCTCCCGCTCCCGCTGCTCCGCCTGCGGCGCCCGACGCCCTTTTCGCGATGGCTCGTCTGCGCGACTATAAGTGCCATCGCTCGGCGAGTTGGGACACCACGGGCGGCAATGCCGATTTCCGTCCTGTCGATCCTGGCGCGTCCCTGACACTACTCGACGTAAAAGGACCTGGCGTCATCACGCACATCTGGTTCACCATCAATTCCGACGATCAGATGCACCTGAAGAATCTCGTCCTGCGCGCATGGTGGGACGGCGAATCGTCTCCGTCGATCGAAGCGCCAATCGGCGACTTCTTCGGCCTGATGCTCGGAGAGTACTTCACCTATCAATCGGCGCTTCTCGCCGTCGCTCCCATGAAGGCGTTGAACAGCTACTTCCAGATGCCCTTCGACTCCGCCGCACGCATCACTCTTACGAACGAAGGCAAGGTGCGCACCAACAATCTTTACTTCGCAATCGACTACACGACCGTAGCTGCGCTTCCCCCGAACACAGGGCGATTTCACGCACAGTATCGTCAGTCCGCGCCTTGCAAGAAATCTGCAGACACAAGCGGCAAAAACCTCAACGGCACGGATAACTACGTCTTCTTTGAGGCCACCGGCCGCGGACACTTTGTTGGCGTAACCCAGGGAGTGCTTCAGAATGCCGACGGGTGGTTCGGTGAAGGCGACGACATGATCTTTATTGACGGCGAAACGCAGCCCGCGATCAACGGCACCGGTACCGAGGACTACTACAACGGTGCGTGGGATTTTCATGGAAACGCATTCGCCAACCAGCGCCAGGGTGCGCCGTTCATCGTCGATGCGGAGCGCACCGGCGGCCGCTACTGCCTCTACCGCTGGCACACCGAGAGCTTCATAACCTTCGAAAAGTCCATCAAAGTCACCATTGAACACGGCCACGCCAACGACCGAGCCGACAACTTTTACTCCGTCGGCTACTGGTATCAGACCGAGCCTCATGCCGAGTTCCCGAAACTTCCGCCAATTGAAGACCGCGTCCCCAAGGTCATCATGTCCTGAAGGCGGATGAACTTGTTCGATCCTGGTTCCCACCCTGACTGGCTTACCGGCCGATACAGGGTGGGAACGAACAGAGTCTCCCTTCCCAGCCGCAATCCGTCACAATCTATTCAATTCCGTTGTCCGACATCGCCCGATGACTGTCATCTATGTAAGAGGACAACATGCAAAGCCTTCTCCGCGACCTTCGCTACGCCCTACGCCAACTCCGCAGAGCTCCCGGATTCGCAGCCACGGTTGTGCTTACCCTCGCACTTGGCATCGGAGCGACCACTGCAATCTTCAGTTGCGTGTACGGGCTTCTGCTCAAGTCGCTTCCCTTTCGCGATGAGGGCAGCATAGTCGCGCTCGCCGAAACCAATTCCGGTGTGAAGGGCGGACTTGAAGCCACGTATCCTGACTATCTCGACTGGCGCGCACAACAGAAGAGCTTCGACCAGGTAGCCGCTTATACCGTCATCAACCCCACTACCGTATCGCTGGTTGTCAACAGCCGGCCCGAGCAGCTCAGGCGTGTTCTGGCCTCCGGCAATTTTTTCTCACTCCTCGGCGTTTCCCCTCTCGCCGGACGCCTCTTCGATCAGAAGGATGACAGCCCCGGAAAAGATCACGTCGCGGTGCTGAGCGCATCAGCATGGGCAACCTACTTCGGACGCGACCCCAATGCCATCGGGCACGCCGTCTCGCTCAACGGCGTTACGTACACCGTGATTGGAGTGTTGCCGCAGAACGCTGCGTTTCCAGCCGATGGAGAAGTGTGGCTGCCACTGTCTTTGCTCGACCAACCTACGCAACAATCCCGTGTGTGGCACTCGGTTCGCGTGCTGGGGCGACTGCGTTCCGGCACCACGCTCAACGCCGCTCGCGCCGACATGAAGACCATAGCGCAGCGAATTGCCGCCTCCTATCCCGCAACCAACCGCACCGAGAGTGTCGAACTCACTCCTCTACATACAGAACTTGTCGGCTCGCTTCGACCGGCCATGCTCTGCCTGATGGGGGCGGTCGTTCTTGTACTGCTGGTCGCGTGCGTGAACGTCGCCAATCTGCTTCTGGTTCGAGCAACCGAATCCCGTCGTGAGATCGCTGTTCGCCAGGCGCTTGGAGCAGATCGTACTCGGTTGCTCAGACAATTCCTGGCGCAGACACTTCTGCTCTCACTGTTCGGAGGATTGCTTGGTGTGGCTCTCGCTGCCGTTGCTCTTCCCTTGATACGCGTGGCGCTTGCTCATACCGAAGGCGTCGATGCCGCCCTCCTTCAGTCCATAAATCTCAACATCCCTGTGCTTCTTTTCACAGTTAGCATCTGCACCGTCACCGCAGTTCTCTTCGGACTTCTTCCCGCTACCCGTAGCCCGCAGGCCCTGGTCGAGTCTCTGCGCGCAGGCGATCGCGGCAGCAGCGCGCATCTTCGCGGACACGCCGCGCTTGTCGTCGCCGAGATTGCGATGGCGGTAATCGTGGTTTTTCTCAGTTCTTTAGTCGTCCGCAGCTTCCAGAAGTTGATGGCCATCGATCCCGGCTTCCGCACCGACCATCTTCTCAGTGCAGAACTCACTTTGCCCACGCCACGCTATAGCGACACCAGCCCGCTCACCAATCATTTCTATGAACAGGTCCTTCAGAGAATCTCTCAGTCGCCTGGCGTACTCTCCGCTGCCACAACAACCCAGGTTCCTCTTCGCCCATCGCAGGTCATGACGCGCTTCCTCATCGAAGGAGCACCTCCGCTCGCACCCGGCACTTTCCCGTATGCACAGATTCGCTTCGTCAGCCCCGACTACTTCCGCACGATGGGAATAGCGGTACTCAAAGGACGAACTTTCACGCCGAGCGACATCTACAGCACCACTGGTTTCTTCATCGTCAACCAGGCCTTTGCGCAGCGCTATCTCTCAGAGCGAAATCCTCTCGGAGCCAACATCCTCATCGGCGTCATGAGTCTCACACCCACCAAGATCCCTGTTGTTGGAGTGGTGGCGAATGCCCGCGACCTGGGTATCGACAGCAACCCTGAGCCCGAGATCTATCTTCCCGGCTTCGGACTGCACGCCGTTCTTCTCGTGCGTTCTGAACTCGATCCGCAATCGCTCGCGCAAGTGGTGCGGGGTGCGGTGTTCACGGCTGACCCCGCGCAGCCCGTATACCATGTCCAGGCAATCGACGAGGTCCTTTCTGACTCCGTTGCCCGCCAGCGCATGACCGCCACTTTACTGGGTTCCTTCGCACTTCTTACATTGGTACTCGCAGCAATCGGGACCTTCGGAGTGCTCTCATATTCCGTCGCTCAGCGCACTCGCGAAATCGGCGTGCGGATGGCTATCGGAGCAGGTCGCTGCCATATTCTCGTCCTGATCCTCAGCCGGGCGGCTGTTTTGGGAGCAACTGGAATCGCCGCAGGTCTGGTCATTGCCCTCTTCAGCAGCCGCCTGCTGAACAGCCTGCTTTTCCAGACCACTACTAGCGATCCAGCATCCCTCTCAATCGCCATCGGAGCGCTGCTGACGGTTACGCTCATCGCGGTGGCATTACCTGCTGCCCGTGCCGCCTCTGTCAACCCGGTGGACGCATTGCGGTCGGAATAGGTTGACGGGGGGGCGGTCCTCGACTTGTAAGTCTGACACTTCTGTTATTTCTGTTTATACAGAAACATCTGATATACTTACTTCATGGCACCACTAAGCAATTCGATGCAGGAGTTCATCCTCCACTGGGGAGAGATGGGCACACGCTGGGGAGTGAACCGGACCGTCGCCCAGGTTCACGCCCTGCTCTATCTCGCACCTGAGCCTCTCACCGCCGAAGAAATCTCTGATGCTTTGTCCGTCGCTCGGTCCAACGTGAGCACCAGCCTTAGAGAACTGCAGAACTGGAATCTCGTTCAAACCGAAAGCCGCATTGGGGACCGGCGCGACTTTTTCCGCACTTCGACCGATGTCTGGACTCTTTTTCTGACGGTGGTTGAGCAGCGAGTTGAGCGCGAAATTCTGCCTACCATGGCCATGCTTCAACGTCTCGCAGGCGAAGCCCGTGCAGAACGGCCGGCCCAGCCAGTTGTCGCCACGCGCATTGGAGCAATGAACACATTCCTTCAGGAACTGCATGGCTGGTACACGCAGGTCAGGAAACTGCCGCCTGTCACGCTTCATTCCATCATCAGCATCGGCAGTGGAATCACGCGCATGCTTCCCAAATCTCGCAGAAGAAGGCTTGACTGATGGCCCAGACCCTGGCTGCCGAATCACTCAATTCGACTCTGTCCGAAGACAAGTTCCAGCGTTACTACGAAGAGGCTGGGCCCGACTACGCTTCCTGGAGTCCGAACTTCAACATGCACTTCGGATACTTCCGCGCCGGAATGAACCCATTCGACCGCGAAGCGATGCTCGAGCAGATGAATCTCGAAGTCCTCCGACGGCTCCAGATTTCGACTATGCGGCGTCCACGTGTCCTCGACATGGGATGCGGCCTCGGCGCTACGCTTCGTGCGATTCGCCGCGAGCACCCCTCCGCCGATCTTCACGGGGTCACTCTCGTGCCCTGGCAACTGGAACAGGGCCGCTGTCTCAACAGGTCCAGTTCGCAGGCGGAGAAGATCCGAGTCGGGCTTACAGACTTTGAGCACACCGGCTTCCCCTCCGGCGGTCATGACGCGATCTACGCTATCGAGAGCAGTTGTTACGGAACCGGGGCCGGTAAGTCGAAGTTCCTTCGCGAAGCATACCGCCTGTTACGCCCAGGCGGTCGGCTCGTTGTTGCGGATGGTTTTCTCGATGGAAGGAAGCTTCGTGGACTTCAGAAAGCGATCTTCCGGACACTCAGCGACTGCTGGGCGATCGAATCAATGGGAGACATGATTCCCTTCACGCAGGAACTGAAGTCAACCGGATTCCGTGAGATCGTCGTCGAGAGGATTCAAGCTCGCGTCGCACCTTCAGTTCTTCATGTCCCTTTTGTGACCCTCAAATTTCTGATCACTGAGGTCCTCATGGGCCCACGCAAAATGACACGGGCGCGCTGGAACAATATCCTGGCGCCGGTATTGCTTCCACTTGTCAGTTTCCCGATCGGCCCCTTTGCTTACTATCTCGTCAGCGCCACGCGAGGCTGAACGAACTGAAAGCAACACGCTGAAGCGTCGCAGACCCTAAAGGTCAGGCGTTCCTCATTCTATGAAAACGTCCTTTTGTCCAGTCTCGGAAGATCGGCCGTTCTTCACTCTTCGAGTTCTCGACCTCATGTACGCGTCGCTTCAGCAAACTCTTCAGCGCCACGAAATCAGGGTCGTCAGGCGCTACTCCTGATCTTTTCTCGACATTCGCCAGGACTTTCTTTACACGATCTTTAAATTTTTCTGGAAATGAGGCCCGCATAATCTAATCTCCTGCACACCTTTGATGCGAGGTTCTGTGCTCGCGTGACGGGAGTGATCTCGCAAGTCGATTGGGACTTCGAGCAGAAGACTCTATGACTCCGGCAACTCCTGACTGGGAACTAGTAACTGATGGCTGAGAACAATCGCGTCCTGCGGGATTTCATGGTGGGCAGCGAGGGACTCGAACCCCCGACTTCCTGCTTGTAAGGCAGGCGCTCTAACCAGCTGAGCTAGCCGCCCACTCGGGTGGGAGCCCGTCGCCGGGCCTGCTTTCATCATACCAACAATTCGAGTCGCAGGACATACTCTGCTCAGAGTCTCATCCATCTGATAGCAAAGCGCTTTTCTCGCGGGATTGATAAGCTGTATCCGTGCCCCGCCTCATCGTCAATGCCGACGATTTCGGGATGGCTCCCGGAGTGAACCGCGCCATTCTCGAACTTCACGCTGCCGAGGTTCTCACCAGCGCGACACTCATGGCCCGCGCCGCGGCCACGGAAGAAGCCGTAAAAATGGCGCTGGCCATGCCGAGCCTCGGAGTCGGCTGCCACGTTGTCCTCGTCGATGGAGTTCCCGCGTCTGATCCGAGGAAAGTCTCGTCTCTTGTCGACGGCAACACGGAAGCCCTGCACCCATCGATCGGAGACTTCCTCAAGAGACTCTACACAGGCCGCATCCGGTCCAGGGAAATTGAAGCTGAAGCGGCGGCGCAGATCGCGCTGCTGCAGAGCTACGGGCTTCGTCTCACCCACGTCGATACTCACAAGCACATGCACATGTTTCCGCTGGTCCTGCGGCCTGTACTCCGAGCAGCCAAAGCTGCCGGCATTCGGGCCATACGGAACCCGTTCGAGCCACTGTGGAGCATCAATGCAACCGTGAATGCGCCGGAATCACGTCGCGCCGAGGTCCTCCTACTCCGCCGACTCGAGTCGCGATTCCGTCGTGTCGTGGAACAGGAGGGCTTCGTTACCACTGATGGATCAGTCGGTGTCCTCACTACTGGCACGCTCGAGCTCTCTGTAATGCATGCGCTGATCTCTGCCATGCCTGAGGGTGTTTTCGAGTTTGTCTCTCACCCCGGGTATCGTGACGAGACACTTGCCCGCGTCAACACGCGGCTTTTCGAGTCTCGCGAAATTGAGCGCAATGCCCTTGTTGCCATCAAGGACTATGTCGGCATCAACCTGATCTCTTTCGCAGATCTGCACGACATCACAGCGCACCCTATCGGTTGATCCGCTTCATGTCTATTTACATTTTCTGTTCTGATCGCGAGCGTCAAACGTGCAACCGACGCGCCGCTAATCTAAAGCGCTGTCTTGCTGCTTGTCTTGAAGAGAAACCTTCTGCGGAGATGAAGAGCAGTATCAACGCTCGCCCGGGACAATCGGGTAAAGCCCTATGTCGTACGTCACTTTAATAACTTCTGACATGGTTGACTCTGTTGACACAACACTTCGCGCTGAACAGAATCGAAGTATCTCCCATGCAGACCACTCTCCGCAGCGTCAAGATTCATGAGCTTTCAATTCGAATCAGCCACTTTGAAACCGAGAATGAATCTCTTATGAGGGAGCTCACCTCCCGGGGGACAAAAGTGGGACGCAGGATTCAGATTTACAGGCGCGGCGAGCAGCTCGATTTTGAATATCGGCACGCCGTAAATGACCTTCGCTGGCTGCAGGCGGAAGAGCGCCTCCACCGCCCAGATTGACGACGTTACGCAGTCTGGAAAACTGGATGAGGCTTTGTGATCAGCTCCACGAGAGCCTCCGGCCTCACCGGCGGGGAGAAAAAATATCCCTGCGCAGCATCGCACCCCAAAATCCTGTAATTGGCTGACCTCCTCTTCGGTTTCAACGCCTTCCGCCACAACCTGCATCGACAAGTCGTGCGCAAGGCTGATGATCGTTCTCACGATATCGAGACTGCGGTGATCGCTGCCCATCCTGCCGATGAACGATTTATCTACCTTCAAAGTATCGATGGAAAACTGATGAAGTAGCTGAGTGAGGAATAGCCAGTCCCGAAGTCATCGATGCTCAGGCGGATGCCAACCTCTATTCGCAATCTTGCACCACGAGCACTCCCCATAGCCGCTCGTCCGTGAAGATGGGTGTCACGATCCCCGACTTAGGTTGTGGGTCTGGGCCAAATGCCGGTGAAGCACCAATGAACAGTGAAACTCGCGACGTCCAATGAGAGGTGCGGCGCCCAGTTCGGAACTCGGAATCCGTGGCCTCTGATACCGATCAGCATCAATCTTTTGTATGACCTGCCAACCTTCGCGCTCGATTATGACAGAGTATCCATCGCTCTTGGTTATGACGAGGAACTGCACTCCGAATCGCCGGCGACTACCTGCATTGCGTGTTCATCCACAGCTGAGTAGTCCTCGGAGATCGCGGCGCTTGCTACTTCTCCTTGCAACGCAACGGTGATGCCATGAGCCTTGGATACAAGTCCGTCTCTGAGTTCCCTCTTTTGCTCCGGGATAATAAATGCCATGAAGATGCCGAGGGTTCCCAAAGTCACCGTCCAAGCAAGGTAGGCGACTCTCAGGGTGATTCCCGATGGTATCCACATCTTCATGACTTAAGCTCACCATTCATTGCTACATCAACCGGTTGTCCGCATGCTGTTTTTCGAACGCGCTCGTACTGGCGGATAACTTGCAGCGAGCCCGACAATGTATCGGTTGAATACCACTCACCATGCAACAGGTTACAGATGTCACTGACTGGCATCACGATTCTGCTTTCAGTCATTTGTGCTGATTATTCCTGAAGGTTTGACGCGTGATATGAATCACCTTATCTATTCTTCGTCACATCATGGTTTGGATTGCAGCAGGACAAACTGTAGAGCGTGAACACAACTCCCCCGCTGCTGCTTTCGCAGGGTGTCTTCTTCTCGGCAGCAAATGGTCTTCATGCGCAATGCCATGAGGCGATAAGTTCGATCGGAGACCGTCCTAATGCGAAACAGATACAAATCGACTCGGTGCATACCGTACGAAGGGGGTACCGAGTGAGGGGTTTTCTTCTGTGCGCTACAGAAAGAAGCTCTGTGCTGGGCCCTCTCCGGGGTGCTCCAGCCTTTTGTGCTCGAGAAAGCGCTCAGACACCCATAGAACAATGTCTGCGGAGGAATTGAGCTCCGTGCCTGGTTTCGGCATCATCTGACCGCACAACCGGCATTTTGCAGACGTCGGACGCATCATGCTGTCGTAAGAGAAGACGAGTTCAGTTTTCATTGACATGGACAACCTGAGACTCGGGCGCTTGCAGGGATATGAGGGCGGACGGCGCCGAGAAGAGGGGCCCGGGATGGTGAGCCCCAGACTTGTACCCAAAAGATGGCCCTGAATGCGTTGGTCACACCATCGAGATGCACTCTTACATAGTCACAGCCCCGGCATCGTGACGCTAATCACATCTGTGCACCTATCGGCAGGCGATAGTACTGGATTTGCTACGGCAGTTCTGAATATTTCCGCCCAGCAGCATTCACCTGCACTTTCTTTGACTATAGGGCAAGAACGTACGGAACTGCCTCTTTGTCGATTGATGCTCCCATTCGTTCATAAAACGCTTTCGCATCGTTATTGCGATGCCACACTTCCCAGCCGAGCTTCGATGCACCGTGCGCCGCTGCCCAACCTCTCACCTGAGACATCAATGCTCTACCGATGCCCTTGCCGCGCCATCGGTGGTCGACTGACAGATCGCTGATGTATACCCGTGTTTCTGCGCTGTAAAGCTCATGGGTAACCGTCCAGGAGATCATCCCCAACACCCGGTTTTCACTGATCGCCAGCAGCAAGTGCATTGGCGAGGCTTCTGCTGCGAACTGGGCGCTGAACTGAGCGGGCGTCAAACATGGAGGCGCCGTCTCGATTTTCTTCGCGAGTTGTGATGCGAGATCCAGGACGGCGGCAAAGTCGTCTTCTGTCGCGAATCGATATGTGAGGTCTTCAGGCATTCGCTATATTCTCTGGACTCCGGTCACGAAAGCAATCTGAATCTGTTGCGGGTCTTGGCATTTCGCCGCCACCCGCAACGCGGTATTAAAGGGCCGCAATACCATTGAATCCCACCGCATGCGGCAGGCCTTCGATCTGCTCCACAGCATTTAATGTGCCATCGGGTTGAATCTGGAAGACACCGATCGACCCGACTATGCCGTTGAGTGAGTAAAGAAACTTACCGTCCTGGCTGATCGCGATGTCCAGGTTTGTACTGCCATCGGGGTTCGATCCAACGATAGTTCCCTTCAGCGGGTTCAGCTCCCCGCCGGCCCCAATCGAAAATCCTGCAAGATTCGATGTTCCAGCGTTCGAAGCATAAACACGTGCTCCATCCGGGCTTATCACGTTCCAGCAGTTCGCTGCGCCATCGGTTGCAACACTCTGGCTCACGGCAACCAGTGACCCGTTTTGCTGCACGATGTAGGAAGAGATGGCTGATCCATCCGGAATGTTCGAAGGACCTGTCTCTGAGACAATCAGTTTTCCGTTTGGCGCGAATTGCGCGGAGAAAGCTCCAGGTCCGGGGCTCGAAGTCACCACCGCAGTCGCCAGTGTTCCATCGGGCTTGATTCGGAAAGTATCGATCTTGTTTGCAATGCGTTCTACGACCGCTACGAACCTTCCATCAGGACTGATGGAGATTGAAGCTCCGCCGGTTGCGTTCGCAGAGAGGAAGGCGGTTGAATGCTTGATCCTATGCAGCCGACCGTTTTGATCCAAATTGAACGCTACTACGCTTCCGGCCCCGCCCGAGTTGAGTACGTAAAGTACATTTCCTCTTTGTGCAATCGAAACCGGCTGGCTGCCGCCGGAAGGCACTTTTTCCGTGAATGCCAGTCCGTTGTGCACAATTCGAAACACAGTGATGTCGCCGCTGCCTGCGTTCGCGGCAAAGAGCAGCTTGTGATCAGCACTGAGAGTCAATGATCCTTGAGATTCAAGCGGATCGTTGACGCCTCCGGTGCCGCGGCCGAATGTCGCGAAATTATTTTGTCTGTAACTACCATTTGGTTCGCGCTGAAATTCAATCACTTCGTTTTTGTCCGCATTATTGGACATTACGAAAACGGTTTGGGCAGTCCGGGCCTGTGCACCTGCCAGAGACACTGGGACAAGGGCACCGGCACTTACGACAGCGCTCACAAGACTGCGAATAAATCTAGACATTACGTTGCTCCTTCAAGCGGTATTTCGAACGCAGCACAACCGGCACCTCGGCGACAGAATCGCCCCTCAGGCAACGCCTGCTTGTTCGCCTTCATTCGAATGAGTTCGTCCGCGAAAAGTTACAAGCAGTTTTGAGCTCTGAATGCCGCATCGTGCAGGCATGAGTCTTCCAACGCGGGTATAACCAAAATGCCTCGCGAAAGAACGCCTATGCCGTAGTGCAACTTCGGCAAACGGAATTTCACCCTCGCCGCCCTGTAGGTGCGAAGGGTGGATCCCAAGCCTTGTTAAGAGGCTGGAACTTTTCCGGCATTCGATAGTCGTGGCAGTTCCGCCTTCTAAGAAACAATGTCAAATGGATTGGCGCTCGGGATCTGTTTGTCGCGCGAATGCCCGAAACGCCTCTCCTGCAGTCCACAGCGAAGCGCCAAGGAGGGAAAGATCCTTCAACAGGAATGGCGCGGTCTGCTGCACGTTCGGAGTGGTAAAGAGGAAACTCAATGTGATCAGAAACATGCCCACCGCCAACAGACTCCCCCAGCCAGACCACCACGGCTTCCATCGTCTAGTCGCAATGAGTAAGGCAACTGCAATCTCGATCACGCCAATGAACTCAGACGCTCCCTGGATTCCAAGCAGGTAATTGGCCCATGAGAGAAACGGACTGTTGACGATAAGCGGATTCACACCCTGCGCTTCGTCAAGCGTCCACTTGAGGGCTCCGAAGAAGAGAAGGAAGAATACGAGCGAGTATCGAAGTATATGCGCTCCAATGTTCTCGAGAGACCGACTCGCACTTGCTATCTTTGGTTCGTTCATAGATACCTAACCTTTGTCGATTGGAGAGAAGAAAGCAGACAAAGGTTACACAAGGCCACGATAAACAGCGCCATTGTAGCTGGATGGGCATCCTATAGGATTGAACATGGAATTCTGGTCTCAGCAAGACTGCAGGAAGCACGCGGCCCCCCCGAATCCTCAGAGTCGCACCTTTTCACAAGAGCACTCAGCAGTGACGGCTAATAACTAACTGTAAGGAGAAGGTACCCACAAGCCCATTTCACATTCTCTGTTTGGGCACTGAACGGATGCTCCCCTTCTAGCATTAGCCGACTCGAACAGCCTCCGCAAGATTTTAGTCTCAGTATCGAGACCGCCCGTGACCGGCATAAGTACATCATTCCGGCAAAATCTGAATGTCAGAGCGGAAGACGTGATAATCAGTGAAGACCATATCGTTCAGGAGAACGAAAGCGCGGTCACGCCTCATGATCCCGACCTCTTGATAGCTGGCTCTTGAGATCGAAACACCCCGGACTGGGCATATATATGATTTGCCGCCAATCGATACAGGTCCATATTCCAGCATGATGTCGGCATGCTCGAAGGCATGAAGCGCTAGTGCCGGATCGGACCTTATTGCTAGCCGTAGGATCGTTCCTGTCTCAGGATCAATACAGATCTCCCCGTTGTAGCCCACACGCCTTGCTCCCAGACCAGCCATCGGGAGGGAAACCGAATAGTGAGAGTTCCGCATCGATACATGAAATTGGAAAACCGCCAATGCTCCATTCGGACCCTTTTCCCAACCGTGCCACAGCATAGGAGATTGCAAATTGTCGTTTATGACTTTCGCGAGAATCGGACCGAAGGTTCCTACGATGTTGAGGCTCAGACCTTGCTTTGCTGCGCCCTCTGCTTGCACGACTTCTTTTCCGTTGCGGTACAGAACCGTTGCCTCGGACCTTCCCGCAAGATCCAACGGGCCCGCATTGTGTGTGCCAAGTTTGTCCTTAGGCACCCAGGCTACCTTGAATGCAGTAGTGATGCGCTTCGCATAGAAATCAGGAAGCTTCGGGACGATCTGATTCAGATAATCCGAAGCTCGCGCCATGATCCGTCGCTGTTCGACAGGATCCGGCGTAGGGTTGCTCAACACCTCAGACTTGGGACACTCGAGAAACACTGAGGCATCGCCAACCGCCATCAACGCAGTCTTCGACTTCGCTCCGGAAAGCTTTTCAATCAATCCGGCCAACGCCAGGCTGCTCAGCCGCTCCGTCAGTTCTAGCTGCCCAATCTCTTTCGCTGCGGTTTCGTCGCTTATGCCTTTCGCGTTCTCGACAATTTCGACGAGCTGTGCGACCGTGACTGGCTGTGGGGCACTCACCCTATCGGGATTTCCGCTCGCCCTTAGCCGCCCCGTGAAGAATGGGAGAGCAGCCACTGCAAGCAAGCAGCATGCCGCGAGGTTTATGCGTCCATTTCTCAAGCCCAAGTCCGTCCCTAATTACAAACCATCTTCACTTCTTCAGCCGGCCCCGCATCTTTTGCTCGGATCCAAGAGGAGGATAATTGTCCCGGCAAAACCATTTGCTAGTGGATCTTCTTGTCTGGCACAACTGTGAAATCAGGCAGAATGCGAAATTCGGATCCGAACTTGTGGTAGTGCAAGTAGGTTGTGTCATTCATGAGGGTCTGGTAAGGCCCATACACTTTGAAGTCCATTCCCCAAAAGCTGATAGGCACCACCGTTCTTGTTCTAGTGATGGCCACACTTCGTTTTGGACAAATGAAGATACGCCCACCAATGTCCACTGGCCCGTACTCCACCATCAGGTCCGAGAAAAGCACAGGCCGAACAGGACTCAGATCGGCCTCGCGAATCCATCCCGGGTCTGATTCAACCGTGATGCGAAGAACGGCTCCCGAAGCGGGAACGATCGCCAGCTCTCCATGGTGTTCTGGAAATGTCTCGAACCTCGCTCCATCTACAAGGCAGCATGATGTAACACCGTAACGAGGGTTTTCACTTCGGACACTGTAGCGAAACACAGCAACGACTTCTTGATTCAGCTGCTCCCACCTTATCCAAGTGAGCTTACTGTTGCCGCGTCGCACATCGTCGAGGATGAACTTAAGAAGTGGTCCAAATATGCCGAAGTAATTCAACTCGTTTCGACCGGCAATGCGCTTTCCATTTACCTTCTCAAGGCTTCGCTGTTCGCGTCCATTCCGATACAAGAGGTTTGACTGCTCGCTTACGGTTTGCCTCAGATCACGATCTGCGGGCGCTGTCTTCCACGTGTCTTTCTTTCCAACCGATTGCTGCTCGAATTTCACCGTTACGGCGTCCGCGGAAAAATCCGGCAGCGTCGGTGCAACTTCGTCGAGATATTTCTCGGCGCGTGCGATGATCTGTTCCTTCATCTGATCGTCCGGCGAAGCCAAGGCGGGACTTTCTTCCTTTGAGGGCCCTAGAAAGACGCTCTCGTCTGCCAACCCAATGAGAGCCGTCTGGGCTTTCCTGCCGTGTAAGCTCTTTGTTAGTTTCCCAAGTTGCGCTGTGCTTAGCCTCTCCGACAGCTGCAGGCTCTCGAGATTGCGGGAGGCAGTGCGATTCGTTTGAATCAACTCCTGCAACTCCGCCACTTTCAGTTTTTTCTCTGGCGTACGTGGCTGATCGTAGAGAACCGGCTGGTTGTAGTAACCGCGGGTTGTTCGCAACGACACTTCAGGGCTGCCGGATTTAGCCTCCAGATCGCGATACTCGTCAGACTGCGCAGCGTGAGGGGGATCGAACGACACCGTGTAGAATTCGGCTGCATCTGCGATGCACCTCGCGGCTTCGTCGCCTAGATCCTTCGATTTGTCTAGAACGAGGCCCCCGCTCCGGATCGCTAGTACGGGTAGCGAGAGATAAGGAATCGGCCATTTGAATGCAGGATCTAGTGGTGATCGAACTCCTGAGAGAAATTGGTGATAGTCAATCTTCGGTCTGCTGTCGCTAAACTCTGGATCAGGCCACGGTGAGACCTCGTAGAGGACCATGCGCGACTCACGCATGCGGGTTGCGAGTTCCACAAGGACTGGAAAGACTCCGCCATTCGCATCGAGAACGCCTCGCACAGACCAGCCATATCCAAACCAGATCAACGCCTTGCGGCCCGGCTTGTCTCTCCACATTGCCGCCTGTGCATAGATAACATGGAGAACTTCGCTCCACACGATATCTCGAATAGTGATGCTGGATCGGAGAACTGCTCCGGGCGGAAGATCTCCGCCTGTTCGTAGTGTTGTCCCCGCTTTCTGCGTGGGGCGGAAGACCCAACCGGTTGAAACAACATTATCCGACTCAATATCGTCAGCGAGAAAGAAGCCATCTGTTGAAGGGAAAGGAGATCGATAAACACCATCGGGTTTGATCCACAGGATGGAAACAGGCTGGGCCAATACTCCGCGGTCGCGACGTAGAAAACCCAGAACCTCCATCCTGACCGAAATGAACTGCTCGGGTGAAAGATCGACTTCATCGAGCACCAGAGTGACCTCGCTGAGATCACCTGGCTTGGACCGCTCGAACGACAATATCTTCGTCGCTGATTCGTCCTGCAGTAATTTCAGATCTTCGGCTTTCAGAGCCTCGACGGTCTCGCCAAGCTGATTTTTGGCCGAGACATCCAGGTGGACCAAGCCCTCACGCTTCTCACTTGTCGACATGATTTCTGTTCTCTGCTCAGACAAGGGAAACTGCCACCACTCAATGCTCTGTGTCTGTCCTGTCGCCGAGGAAGGTTCGCTCGATTGGTAAGGGGGTATGGCTTGCGCGAAGCCAATTCGTAAAGGCACTACCAAGAGCGAAAGAACTGCGATTAGCCGCATGAGATTCAATCGACGACGATCTATTGCATAGCAGAGCTTTGAACATCTGAGCTTGAGGTGCATTACTTCATAAGTGAATGACGGGCTGAAACTCTCCCGGGTTCTCCGAAATCGAATGACGAGGCTTTCGGGCGAGGTTCGAATCAGCCCTTTTGGTGAGTATTTGCCAGGAGAGCTGGCAATCTTTGCCCTCAAGTTCCACATCGCCGGTTACAGCGCCAAGACCGGAAATTGGATAAAACGAAGTGGTCATTGCACGCCCCGTTTCAGTGACGACGGCTCCAACAGAACGGTCTCTGCAACCCTCGCTCGTTGCGGGCTCGTCACTGGTCGATCAATACGATGGCTCAAGCACCTAGTTTCTGCTTAGCAAGGTCAATGCGATGTTTTCTTTGAAGTCTCGAAATAGCTCCTTCGCGCTTGAACCTTCACGTCGCGATCGACTTTGACGCTGAGCTTATGCAAGACTCCGTCGCCTTTCGAGCGATCGGGTCTGAATTGCAGAACATACATGGTTTCGGGCTGTGCCACCAGCATCTTCATCCCTGAATCGAGATCATTGTTATCGTGAAAGAAGTCCCCACCGGTTCCGTCGGCGAGTTCTGCCATCGCGTTCTCGGCCAGTCGGAGTTCTGTAAGCAGATAGCTCCCTACCTGCGATGGATCCTGGTTAGCGATGTTGTCGCTTGCTGTGAGAGCAGAGGTGTAGAGCCCTCGAGCGTCCAGGGCGCTTATAGCAACATTCGATTGGATGGCGAGATTGATCAGGGTGGACTCTGCGGCACGAGCTTCCTCCTCAATGGGAAGGAATCCGGTACTCACCAGAATCAATCGATGCTGCCCTGGCAACCTGGCCATTCGACGAACGAACTCGCTGGTAGACGCATACGTCGTCATCACATCCTGTTCGCTCACGGCGAGGACGCGCCTTGCAGACTGCTCAACGATGTTTTCGGCCATGTCGGAGGGGAGATTCGGGTTGCATCTGAGCATGACCTGCTTGAGCGCATCATTTACAGCCTCCATGCTGTGCCTTCGAATCAAGTCCGCCTGATAATAGCCGATACGGGGACACTCACCTGAATCAAGTCGATAGATACCGTGGGGCTGTACTGCCATCACAGCTCGTGAAAGTTTCTGGCGATCGTTGGTTAGACCACTATTGACTTTTCCCGAAGAGGAAACTACGGCAGCAACGTTTGCGCCTGTCAATGCTCCGTCTAGCGCCTTCAACACAGCCTTCTGCGCCGGCACGATTTCCGCGACGCTGAGGTGCATATCATCGAAGAGAAAAACCGTGACGCGATCGGGCAACCCGATCGTCTTGTTCTGATTCGCTGACTGTCTTTCCACGGTAAAGCCGGTGAGGGCTTTCTGCTTGCCATCATCGAAGATGGCGAAGTCCTCCTTTGTCAGCCCGTCGACCGAAAGACCGTCTTGTCCGCGGACGATCACGGGAACCAGCACCGCATCAACGTCCAACCGAAGCGGCTCGGGGACTACTGCAGTCGATGCCGGCGGAGCCGCAGATGGTGTTGTGTCAGGAGGCCTCAATTCTTGAGATGCCGGAGACGGGATCTTTGCGGCTTCACTCGTATCGATGTTTGATCCTGCTTCTGCCGCTGTCTGCTCCTGAGGTGGAGGAGAGATGGTCTGTGTCTTATCAGCCTCACTCGCAAGAGATGAGGCTGGAACAGGTTGTGCAGGTATTGCCGTTTGCTCCCTGTAGGGCGATTCCGAACTTCCGCTCTCTGTGCGAAGTGGCCCGGAGTTCGAGGCACTCTCGTTCAGAATTCGTGAGGTCGAAGCGAAGCGGTGATAGTCGCTGAAGAGATTCTCGTTCAGCCACAGTGTGGTCTGCCCCTCCATTGTGGATTTGACATTTGCTGCAGCCGCAGACAAGGCCAGACTTCGCGTTGGGCAGATGAAGGTTGTGCTGGCGATCTGTACGGACCCGTACTCTACGAGAATGGCTCCTCGTTGAAGCGTGTTGTCGCCTTTCAAATCGGCAACGACCGTAACTCCGAGGACGGCGCCACTACCGGGATCGACCCAGAGCGATCCGTGATACGCGGGTTTGCTGTGAACCATCACAGTGGTGGACGAGTTCTGAAGTACTCCAGCCGTTCCCATCCACCTGTCGGTGCCTGTCATTGCCCGGGTGCGGCGAGTAGGCATCACGAGTTCGTAATGTGATGCGCTTTTGGGCACGTCGTAGTGGAATACAGAGACTAGACCGGTTGCTCCCTGCTCCCAGTGGTCCCAGGCGATAGTCCCGCTTGCCGTATCGCCCAACACGATAAACAGTGTCGATCCGAACTCGCCCCAACTGATCAAGCCGCCTGACGCCTGCGTCTGAGCCGGCTTGGTGAGTGTAGAGGCATTTTCGCTCTCATTCCGTACTGAAACCTCCGATTTAGATTGACCCACTAGATGGAGACCATCTCTCTCTGCCCACCCGCCCTTCGGCAGCACCTGAGGGCTGTTGTCGAAGTTGAACGTTGTTTTGGTAGCGAGGAGATTCGGAAGGTTCGGGAGTGTCTTGAGCACGAAGGCGTGGGCCGCTTCAAGCTGCCTCTGCTGATCTGTCGAACTTAGTGGCGCAAGTTTGGGCAACTCATCCACTGGCGGGTCGAGAAATGTGGATTGATCGGCGAGAAGCTGCAGGGCTATCCCCACCTGGGGATGTCCCTCGTATCGCTTGCCGAGTTTCTCGAGCGTGGGACTTGTCAGCCTTTGTGATAATTCGCTGTCGCTGATCTGCCGCGCGAGGTCGGCGTCCGTGCGATGAGCGCGATCGGCATTTTCGAGCATCTGTCGAAGCTGGTCGATTGTGAGTCTCTTCGCTCCAAACGCTTGTAGGGAAAAGCAGGCGAAGATGCACAGCATCAGCAACCATCGCATTAAGGCCCCCCGCAATGACCGGCCAGCCAAGCATACACCGGAGATGCCTAGTGGGTGAGCTAGCTTTCCATCGATTCTCGAGTTTATCTGCAGGGAGTTCTTAATCAGGGCTTCTCTGGTTGAGTAGTCGCCGATGAGGAACCTGGCAAGAATATGGACTCAAAGCGAGTATGGCCGGTTATGCGCTCACCACTCGCTGACTACGCGCATCACCCGCCCTCTGCCGCTTGATAAAGCCTCGATACGTAGCGAAGTAATACACCATTGATCCGATGGGCCAAGTTAGGAAGAACAGTAGAAACCAAACCGTCTTGGCACCGACTGTCGCACGATCCTTAAACGCGCAGAAGATTGCCATTCCCATAGAAATAACGAGCGCACATGGAATCGTCAGGACGACGAGCGCCGCGAACATATTCCCAGAGGCATTGTTAGCCGATGAGGAGTTCAAGAAGTTCCGAACCCGCGGCACCGCGAATGAGAGGCCTATGCAAAAACAACTTAAACATACGACAACTGACCAGACAAACAGCATGGAAACGACTTTAGATTCGAGCCAATTTAGTTTCATTTGGGTATCGACCAAGTCTACTCCGGTTCAGCTATGGTGTGGTCGCCCACGGAGACTCTGAGAGCAAGAAAATGACCGCAACGTCAGAGTTGCCTCTAACTCAGGAACGACCTATGAGCTGGCGTCGTACGGGTGATCTTTCCAAGAGATTGTCGCGCCGTGGAGAAGCTTAGTCGCGGATTCTTGGGCAATTTGCTTGGCCTTCTCGACTGTCGGCCACACTCCACCACCAGTGACATTCTGACAGCAATCGCCATGGTATCGAATACTAAGCAAGAAGCCTCAACTCACAAAGCGCTCGACAGTGAACTCGAACACCTCTTTCTCATCGTTGGCCTCGCCGGTCGCGATCAGATTCCGTTCGCTGTTCGGCCTCCCTCTAGCCAGCCATTTGCGATCCGCGTCGTTGACTGCATCACCGGCGTCGATCTGATGCACGCCTCTTGCGATCAACTCTCTGCATACTTCATGCATGCGAAGAGGCTCCGGCGCAGACCAAGGCTCATTTACGTGCGGAGGTGTAGTGGACACCCGGTAGAAAGCTTCAGATACCTTTGTGACTGTGATCGACATAACACTACGTTCTTCCGATTGAAGGTGGCTTCTCCGGTGCACCGAAGGAACGCCGGAACACAATCAGCAACACAAGGGGAATAGCGAACACAAATCCGTAGAGAATGGCGTTGCTAAACAGAGCGACGACGATGAGAAGTTTAACCATAGCCGGAGGCCCACCGAGGTCTGTCATTGCAATTACTGATGTTGGCCACAGAGCGATAAGAACCGGATGCATCACCACGCTAAGAATTCCAGCAATGGAAGCCAGAATGGTGGCGATGGAGAGACCGAGAAACGCCCCGCCGGTAAATGCAAACAGCACTAGATGTGTGCGACACATTCGCATTCGATAATCTATACGCTGCCATTTTACGTGAACTCTCTCCGTACTCCTGAGTTGTAGCCTAGATGGACACTGAGGTCACAAACTTGACCTCACTTCCCTGCTGGTCGCGCTGCACTCGCTTCCAATCTGGGCGGGTTTGACCCAAAGCCAAGCGTCTGGTTTAGGTGCCTAAGTGACCGTTTCGGGCCAAAGGCGTCCATCGACCACACACATCCATTGCAAAATTGACTCGCAAGCGCAGTTCGCGATCTCCGTAGATCATGACTGATCACTGAACCGCTGCGTAGTAGCCGGTTCTAACCTCGATCCTCTTCAAACGATCGGGCGGTTGAATCTCGATCTCATGGAAGGAGCCATCGCGTTTGAAGTTGGCAGGCTTGTACACAACGCGGTATTGATTTCGGGATTCGGATACGATTGTCGACAAATCAGACCAAAGAGGGGTGAACGGCAGCTCGGACTCGAAACCGAACAGTGGACAACGATTTCCCGCGCCATCGCGATCGCGATAAAGGCAAATTAGGAGTCGCTATGGGAATGCGTTCGCGACTGAATTCTGCTTTTAAAACATTGTTGCGAAAACAGCTGGTCGAGTCGGAACTGGACTCTGAAATCCAGAGCTATGTTGACGCAATCACCGATGAGAAGATTGCAGGCGGAATCTCACCGATCGAGGCGAACAGGCAGGCGTTGCTAGAAGCAGGCGGCCTCGAACAGGTGAAACAGGCTGTGCGGGATCAGCGCGCAAGCACTGTTGTCGAATCCGTCTTCCAGGATATCTGCTACGGCCTGCGCCAAATGCGACGCAATCCTGCATTTGCGTCGGCCGCAATTATCTCTCTGGCGCTTGGAATAGGGGCAACGACCGCGATCTTCTCCGCTGTCTATGGACTCTTGATCCGTCCCTACCCTATGCGGATTCAGACCGCTTGATGGAGATCCTGGATGGAAATCCGCAGCGGGCTGAGAAGGGCGGCCCTTTGGTTTCGCCGGACTTTGTTGCCGCGCAATCGAGCTTGAGGGGCTTTGAGTCGATTGCCGGGTACCACCGATATGGGCGACGACATGAACCTGACAAGTATCGGAGATCCGATACGCGTGAGGGTACTTGGGATCACTGCAAACCTTCTTCCGGAGCTTCAAGTCATCCCGGAGCATTCCGTGCAGCAGTCTCTGGCGCAGAGGGGCGTCCGTTACCGCCGCCAGAAAAGGTCAATGCTCTTTTACTTACTCGAGAAAACCTGCGGCAAGTGGATGTTCGCTAGTAACAGTGCGCCTCGAGGCGCTGGAATGTTCAATCAAAAAACGGAAACAATACCGATCGTAAGTCTATGCGTCCTCTAATTCGAGATTGCGCACTGTTTGTCGCTGCGACGTTGGTTGCAGCGTCTGTAGTCACTGGCGCCGCACATATTCTTTGTTCCCGTCTCGCGGCCTCCCTTATCGAGACAATTTTCAGATCGGGAGTAAATCCGACTGGATCGCATACGACGGCAACTGGACGGCACACTCCGGCGTGATGATCAATGAATCGAATGAGCGGGGGGCCAAATTAATTACTGGCTCGCCGTATTGGACAGACTACGCACTTGACGGCGATATTGCTCTCAATAGCACTGGAGAAGCGGGCATTCTCGCACGGGTGTCGGACGCCGAACCGGGCGTCGATTCATACAGCGGGATTTACGGAGGCTTACGGGATCGCGATGAATCTCTTGTCTTGGGAGTAGCAGATCACGCCTGGAACGAAATCTCAACCAGACCGATGCCCAGCCCAATTCTGTCGAATGTTTGGTACCACCTTCGAATGGAGGTCGAGGGATGCCATGTGAAACTTTCCGCGAGCTGGCTGCAAGAAAGACCATCCGGTCATCAGATAAGTTACTCACGAAACATCTCGACACTGCGTTAGAAATGGTTCGTCACAGCCATGCCGAGGCGCACCGCAGTATCATGATGCTCCGCCCACAGCATCTATCGGACGGCGCCGATCTACCTGTGGCAATACAGATGGCCCTCGAGCAGAGCACGGCCGGTTGTGGACTCGACGCGCGATTTGTAGTCCGTGGATCGGCAACCTATCTGCCGCTCGTAACCACAGACACGCTATTTCGGATCGCACAAGAGGCGATCGCAAACGCCCTTCGCCACGGGAGTCCAACTGCTCTTAAGGTCATCCTGGAATATGCCCCATCGAAGGTGTCGTTAGCTGTCATTGACGATGGGGTGGGCTTTGATACGAAAGCATCACAAGGCCAGGGATTTGGATTGGCAGGAATCAGGGAACGCGTTCGTGCGTTAAGGGGTGAGCTTTCCGTTTCGAGCGACGCGGCGAATGGGACCCATATTCGGGCTGTTCTTCATCTTCGTCAAAATACCGGAACTCGCATTCTGATCGCTTTAAGGGAAAGACTGTCGGCATATTGGAAACGCTTGCGACACCCGCTCAAAAACCGGGCCAGGGAAACCCCGCGACGCCCGCGTCGCTTCCAGCCACATCGCCTCCATATGCGAACGATCGATCCGCTTCGGCAGACAGTTATAAGGAGAAACCTTCGGCCTCTTCATCCAGCGCAGTGTGCTGAGCTTCCAGATTCCCTGACGAACCAGAAAGTCCCCAAAGCGCCGCATCGTACTCAGCGTTCCATAGACCGTCGACTTCGATCGAAAGCTGCCGCCGCAGGCGATGTAGCTCGCAATCAGATCGACTCAGATCTATTCGATCGACACTCGCGGACGCCGCTTCTTGAGCCAACGACCCCACCGCAGAAGGCGAGACTCAGTGTGCTCCACCGTCGCCTCACTGACCCCTCGCGCCCGGTACTTCTCCATATATATGTCCAGTAGTCGGTCCCATCGCCTCATCGTCTTCCTTCCTAACGCGCAAAACGGCGAGCCTAAGCTCGCCGTCCTAAACGTTATAGAAACAAACAATATGACCTCCGATATGACTCCCTCGGAGGACCAAATGAGACCTGAACTGAACTAAACACCTGTTTAATGTCAACCGTATTCTGGCCGCGAGAATTGCATTCTCAGAACACAAGATCAAGAAGTCGTCATTCGGACCTTGCGTGAATGCCGCCAACTCCGCTTCAACGCTTACAGATAACCGGACAGCGGACCGGGCTGGTTTGACAGCTACTGCAGCACCTATGAAACTGCTGTTCAGGATCAGTTTTCGCTCTCTTTTCGCATCTTTTCTAGCATCTGAGAATCTACAACTTTTGGAATTACCCCATAAAATGGCCCTTCGGCCAAATTATGGCCATCTCCGACAACTGCATCCGGTAAGGCGGCGCAATGCGCATTGGCATCACGTGTTATCCAACCTACGGCGGCTCAGGCGTGGTCGCCACCGAGCTCGGCATTGAACTCGCCGCCAACCGGCATGAGGTTCACTTCATCTCCTACTCTCAGCCTTTCCGTCTGAGCGGGCGCGATGACGGCATTTTTTACCACGAGGTGCCGGTTTCCAGTTATCCGCTGTTTGAGTTCCCTCCGTACGATCTTGCCCTTGCTTCTCGCATGGCCGAGGTCGCCGAGTTCTGCAATCTCGACCTGCTTCACGTGCACTATGCGATTCCCCACTCCGTCAGTGCATTGCTCGCGCGCCAGATGCTTGCGGCACGCGGGCGCAAGCTGCCATTCGTCACCACGCTTCACGGGACGGATATCACGCTGGTTGGTCTCGATCGAAGCTACCTGCCCATCACACGCTATGCGATTCAAGAGAGCGATGGCGTTACCAGCATCTCCGGCTACCTTAAAGACAAGACGGTCGCCGACTTCGGCATCTCCAGGCCGATTGAAGTCATCACCAACTTCGTGAACTGCGATGTCTACACTCCGATCGCGGATGACGACCATCGCAATCGAGCACGATCCAAATTCGCTAAGCCGGAAGAAGCGGTTTTCATCCACCTCTCCAACTTCCGCCCCGTCAAGCGCGTCGTGGATGTCGTCAAGGTTTTCGCGCAGGTGGTCCGCGAGTTCCCTTCCCAGCTCATCCTCATCGGCGACGGCCCCGACCGCTCCGCGGCCGAGTGGCTGGCGCACGATTTGAAAATCAATGATCGGATTCATTTCCTGGGCAAGCAGGACCGCGTGAACGAACTGCTGCCGCTGGCCGACCTGATGATCATGCCGAGTTCTCTGGAGTCGTTTGGCCTTGCCGCTCTCGAGGCCATGGCCTGCAAGGTTCCAGCGATCGCTACACGTGTCGGCGGTGTCCCGGAGCTAATAGAGGACGGTGTCACTGGGCTGCTCTATTCTGTTGGAGACGTAGACGGCATGGCTGCTGGAGCTCTCTCACTGCTCAAGGACAGGTCCCGTCTCGAAGCCATGCGCGAAGCTGCTCGCAAGGACGCGCAGAAACGCTTCTGCGCGTCGCTCGTGCTGCCGAAGTATGTGAAGTATTACGAGCAAATCCTCGGAAACCAGTGATTGACTGCGATTTTGCAGTACTCCTTAACGGAGTGAGTGGCTTTATTCAGAGGATTTGTTTACAGACTTATGAGTCGTGCTCGAATCGCACGCTAATTCCCAGCTTGCACCAAAAGTCATTCACCACTCTCACAGTCTCATCCGCAATCAACGCCGGAGTTCTCACCAATACCTCCCGAAGCGATGCCTCCGCCAATTCCTTCGCATCGGCAACCACTGCCACGCACTTTTCTGCGCGGTAGGTGCACGACGCCAGATCCGCGATCGATGTGTTCTTCATTGGAGATACCAAGACCGTCTTTGGCGGAGCCATCCTATCGAGCAGAGAGAATATCTCCAGCTTCGACTCCAGTTCATCCGGCACGCAATCGATGGCCAGTTCGGCTTCGCGTACGGCTTCTTCGATCGTCGAAACGAAGCGCACGCAGGGCAAGGCCGCCGGACCAAGCTCCTGGCGCAAATACTCCTGGGCGTGATGCAGGTTCGAGGGCATCACGTCTTCCAGCAGCACATCGTAGCCCGCGCGTGCCGCGGCAAGCGCAAGCCGACGGCCCAGCGGACCGGCTCCGATGATAGCAACTTGCATTGTCTCGATCTATTTTCCGGCCAGAGCCTTGGCGACGTCTCCAGCGTTCGGTTTGGACTGCTCAAGATGCTCGGCAATCCGCGCGCGCTCCTCGGCAGTCAGCGTCGGCACAAGGGCAAGAATGCGGCGCAGGGTCACCGCGACATCATCGATATAGTTCATTAACCGGATTGCTTCACCAGAAAGCGGCATTGAGAGGTCCTCGTGGTTAAGGTCAGACCTCATTGTAGGCGGTACACCCGACAAGACAAAAGGCGGCGTGTTCCCACCCCCTTGCGTCATTCTCCGCTCTATTGCTGATATCGCATCAGAACCGAAATCATGGCCTTCGCCAGATCGTCGGTCTGCTCAGTGGTAAGCGTCGTCGTCGAGAACCATGCGGTGGTATCCACTGCATCTCGCGTTACGACTACGAGTTCATAGTTCCGGGAGAAGCCCAGGGCTTTGCCGCTGAACGTGACCTTCTTCGTCTCCACATCGAACGTCATGAAGAAGCCTTCGTTATCTTCGCGACGCACCTCGAATTTACTGTTCTCAGGGGAAGCCGGCCGCAGAACCGCGCGTCCAGCTTTGTTATTGATGCTCTCGCAGCGGATCGATATCACTTCCTGCAACGCCTTCCACTGATGCGGAAGTTGGCGCAACAGCAACGCCGCGCGGGCGTCGGCCTTCCGCTTTTCTTCCACAGCAATGTCCCTCTTGGGCTGGTAGAACGCAAGCTCCTCTTCCTCCCAGGTCAGAGGAACCTTTTTCTCCTCCTTCTCCGTTGAAGGTTCGTGCTTGGTCACTTCCGCTATTCGCCTGGCAATGAGATCGGCAGAGGTGGCTGGTGGCGTGGCAGTGTGAGCGCTCATGTGTTGTCTCTCGTGCGATCTTATCCCGAAAATAAATCCGCCTGATTCCCACAAGAGTGGAGGGTAACGGTACTTTTCGGTCACGCAATCCTTATCTGGGAAGCCTGTTTCCCATAAGGGAAATACTCGGCACTGTACGAAAGGAACCAGCAGCGAGAAATATCGAATTCCTAAACAGCAAGGCGGCCCACCCTCCCACAAGGAGTAGACCGCCTCACCGCATTCCGGACTAAACTTTCTACCCGCCGGAAATCGTTTGAGCCTGCAGCTTTTAGTCATTAGCCGGTAGCTACCAGCTACAACTACCTTCTGCAGGCCACTACAGGGTGCGCTTGAAAAGCGGCGTCGCCAAAAGCAGGGTGCCGATTCCAAACGCAAAAAGGAACAGCAGATCTCCACGGATCGCTACAAAACCGCCGTCCTTCAGGAGAATCGCTTTGAGACCATGGACCGAGTAGGAGAAAGGATCAACCAGGGCAATTGCCTGCAGCCACTTTGGAAAGGCGGAAACTGGAGAGATCGCACCCGATGGAAAGAACAAAAGCGTATTCAGAACTCCGAACATCGCACGCGGAACCAATGGATCGTCCACGCGCACCATCATCAGGAACATCATTCCGTTGAACGCAAGTGAGGTTCCGAGGATGAGCAGCAAGAGATTCAGATCCGCGCCGGGCCTGAAGATCACGCCAAGCCCCGCCATCAGCGACCCAATCACCGTAATCGAAATTCCCGCGAGCACTGCCTTGATGGCTCCGGCCACGTTCAGTCCCATCACAAGTTCTAATTTGGTGATAGGAGTTACGAGGTAGCCTTCATGCACGCCGCGCGCCTTATCGTCGATGTACAACATGCCGCCGCCGATCATTACGGAGATGTACATCGCCAGGGCTACCGAGCCTGACAGCAGATACTTCATGTACTCGACGTAGGGGTATAGCTCCACAATGTCGAGAGCGACCTTCTTCACGACGCGATCTTCAATCACCGGCTGGCTCAGCGCGTCCACCAGCGACTGCATCTCCGCCTCGATGCTGCCGCTCATCACCTGATCTGAGTTGTCGACCACCAGGCCGAGTCGCGGAGCATCCTGTGCATAGACGCGTCGTGAGTATTGCGCAGGAATGATCACCGCCGCATCTACCCTGCCGTTCCGCACATCTTCCTTTGCCTGAGTTTCGTTGTCGTAGTTCACTGTTTTGAACGTCGCAATGTTCGCCGCAACCGAGTCGAATGCCTCGCGCACCTTTACTGCCTGCGGACCTCCGTCGTGGTCCACCACCGCAACCTTGGCGCCCTGGATGTGACCGCCATATGCATGACCCAGAATGATGAGCTGCACGATCGGCAGCATCATCGACATGATCATCAGCACCGGCGACCGAAAGAACTTGCGCATCTCGCGTTCCACAATTGCCATGAATCTGTTCATCAGTGTGCTCCCGGCCGCGGCGGCATTTGAAACACGGCCTTCACCGTCTCATCGCGCAACTGTCTTCCCGTGTAATGAACGAACACATCATCCAGCGTCGTGTTCTGCACCATCAGAGACCTCAGCTGCTCGCCCATTGCATTCGTCATCTCTACCAACTGAGCGGTTGTCTGCGATCCGTTCGAAGTTAATATGCGATACACACCTGCCGACTGCGATTCAACCTCTGTCACGTCCGGCAGCTGCTTCAGGCGCGCCTTCCAGTCCTCGTCTTCGCGGCTGAACTGTACTTCCACAACGTTCGAACCCGGAACGCTCTGTTTCAGCTCGACGGGTGTCCCCAGCGCGACCAGCTTGCCATGATCAACAATTGCGATCCGGTCGCACAGTCGATCGGCTTCTTCCATGTAGTGAGTGGTTAACAGCATCGTCAGATTGCGGGTCTTCTTCAGGTTGTTCAACATCTCCCACACCGCGATGCGACTTACCGGATCCAGTCCGGTTGTTGGCTCATCGAGGAAGAAGATTCGAGGGTTGTGCACGAGCCCTCGCGCAATCTCCAGCCGCCGCCGCATGCCCCCTGACAGCGTCTTGGTCTGTGCGCCGCGCCACTTTGTCAAATCAACGGCCTCCAGAACCTCGGCGATGTTTTTCTCACGCTGCACTCGCGGTACGCTGTACAGCTTCGCGTAGATGATCAGATTTTCCTCGACCGTGAGGTCCTGATCGCTGGTCAGCGCTTGAGGGATGACTCCGATCATCCTTCGCACAGCATTCGGCTCCTTGGTCACGTCGTGATTTCCGACGAGCGCCTTCCCGCCGGTCACCGGAATGAGCGTTGTCATCATGCGGATCAGCGTGCTCTTGCCTGCCCCATTCGGCCCGAGCAAACCAAAGATCTCTCCCTCGGCCACTTCGAAGTTCACGCCCTTCACCGCTTCGAAGTCGCCGTACTTCTTCACGATGTTCTCCACGCGGATCGCAGGGGGCGCCTGCGTCGGCAGAGGATCGTGTGTCGGCGTTACGGCGCGTGCGTGCGAAGTCATTGCTTCACCAGCTTGTCTTTCGGGATGTAGATCTCGGCAGTCATGCCGGGCACAAACTTCTCGTCGGGATTGGGAATCAGAAGCTTCAGTCGAATCGTCTTGATGTCGCGCTTGCGGCCGCCGTTGATGTCGCGTTGCGTCGCAAAGTCCGCCTCGGCGGCCTTGGCGATCACCTTGCCCTGAACGTTTCCGCCGCTCGGCATCACGACCTTCAGTTCGTCGCCCAGCTTGACCGCGTCAGCCTGCGTCTCGGGTAGCGGCGCGTATACCCACGTCTGCGACAGGTCCATGATGGTTGCGATGGTTCCGCCAGCCTGCAGCACTTCGCCCTGCCTCGCTGCCAGTACATTCACGGGGCCTGCAATGGGCGCGAAAACCTTTGCATAGCCAAGCTGGACGCTTGCCTGGTCTGCGAGCGCTTTGGCGTTCTGCACAACGCCGCGCGTCGACGCCACGGTCTTCAACGAGACCTGGGCGAGGAGTTCATGCGCCTTCGCCTGCTGTACCGCAGCCTGTGCCGCAGCCACGTTGGCGCGTGCTGATTGCACCGCAGCGTCCGCTGCATTCAAGGCTGTCTCGGCTTCGTCGCGAGCCTGCGCGCTCGCGATTCCCTGCTTGGCCAGCGCTACAGTACGCGTAGTGTCTGCCTGCTGATGCGCGAGGTTCGCTTCAGCCTGTGCTAGTGCGGCCTGCGTAGCCTTCACCTGCGCTTGTGCGTTCACTGTGGCGCTTGAAACTTCTCCGGCATTCTGGCGCTGCGTCTCTACTGTCTCTGCCAGCTTTGACTCATTACTCTGCACATTCGCAAGCGCTGCTTTCTCCGCCGCCGTCAGATCCTGGCTTTCCACCACCGCGATAAGATCGCCGGCCTTTACTGCCTGGCCTTCTTCCACGCTCAGCGTCTCGATGCGACCAGGAATCTTCGCACTCACCAGCACCTCGTTCGCATCGACAGTCCCGATCAGCTTTAGATCGCCCGACGACCGCGCCGTCACGAGGTACCAGATCAGCGATCCCAGTGTCAGCAGCCCGAGAATGACAAATACCCTATTTCTTGCGTTCATTGCTCACCCCAAATGGAGACTTATCCACTTTGATCTCCGGCATCGGTGTATCTGCCAGGACCTTCTCAGCCAGTCCTGTGCCGCGCTCACGGTCTCGAAAAATTGCAAGCCCGAGAAACTTCACGATTGCGCGTCGTCGCTCCGCCAGCACTTCAGCAGCAAACGGATCGTACGGCAGCAACTGCCGCCACAGATGCGAGCTCATGAAGTAGAAAACGTTTGTTCCCAGGGTCGCCAGGTGTATCTGCAGCCAGTCAACTTCGATCAGTTCGCCTGACGTGATTCCCTCTCGCACCATCGACTGGTACATCGCGATCGTAGGTGCGAAGACGCGCTTGATCAGCACCTCCATCGCTCCGCTCTCGCCTTTGTGGAGCCGCATCATCTCCTGCTGCATGAGGCTCTGAAATTCTGTCTGCGCAAGAATGCGGTCGAAGTGGCCCAAAGCGGAACGCAGAACCCGCTCGCCAGGCGACGCATCGCGTAGGAACGTCGCCATCGTCGCGTCGCGCGTCCTGGTCGCAATCATCTCCAGTGCCGCGCCATACAAATTGTCTTTGCTGTCGAAGTGGTAATACAGCAGAGCCTTGTTTACCCCGGCGACTGCCGCGATCCGGTCCATCCGTGCCCCAGCCAGACCGTTCGCACTGAACTCTTGAACCGCGGCGTCCAGAATCCTGGTCCGGGTCTCCGCCGACCTGTCGGTTCCGCTTCCTACTCCGCTCTGAACTTCAATTTCCATTTTGACCAATCAGTTTAACTAACTGGTTAGTAAAATAACCTGAGGTCGAGCAAAGTTGCAAGCTGCTTTGGTAGTTTTTCTTTTAGTCGCTTATATTCAATCATTTACGAGACTGAATTTGATTCTCGGAACGCTGGACCGGGAGATCTTGTCTTTCAGGAAGCACCATCCCGTGTTGTGGACAATGAGGGCAAACCCGCAAAGTGGTAGTTTTCTCTGCAGCGCGTTGTATCGAATCTGCGCGCGATTAATGTGAGTTCGACTTGATCAGTCAACGAGGCAGTCCCATCGTTTGCGTGATGGCTTCGAATCTTGGGTCATTTCGCAGGCTATCGATCCGCGGGTCGGCTTTGATATTCCACGCAAGTTCCAGCGACCGCTCAGCAAGCGCCCTGTTCATGTACTCGAAGGCCTTGTCGTTCATGGCGAGGCTCGCATACATGGTCGACATCAAATAGGGGTTGGTGGAAGCACCTTTCCTCTCCCACTCCCGCAGGATTTTCGTGGCCCCCTGGCGGTCACCGGATCGAGCCAATGAATAGAGGAGGAAAGAAGCGCCATCCGGATCTCCCTTCGAAAGCTCGACCGCAGTCTTCAGTTCGGCAATGGCCTCGGCGTGTCTGCCGATACCCTCGTAGCCGATTCCAAGATCGAAATGCTCCAGAGACTCATTCGGATTTGTCGCGATACCTTCTTTTGAAACTTTGATAAGCTTCGGATAATCGCGTAGCTGATAAAACACGGCCGCAGCAGTCATTTGTGCTCCGGGGCCGATGTCCAATCCGTTGACCTTTGTCAGCTCAGCAAGAGCCTCGTCCTTTTTCCCCAGGAAGGCCATATATGCAGCCCGATCCTCATGCGCGCATGAGTAACTGGGTGCCAGCGCAATCGAACGATCATAGGCTTTCTCTGCCCCCGCGAAGTCCCAGTCATGACGCCAGAGAATGGTGCCAAGGGTGTCATGAACCTCTCCAAGTGTCTCGTCAAGCTCGGTGGCTTTGTTGATTGCTTCATGCGCAGATCGAAAAGCCAATTCCGGTGCCTCGTACCGGCCTAAAGCCAAATACAAGTGCACGTCAGCCAGACCGGAATAAGCCTCAGCAAACTTTGGATCCGCCTGAATTGCGTTCTCGAACTGCGACTTTGCCTGCATGAGCGGCGCGCGCATCGTGAACTGAGTCGACAGCAGATATCTGCCTCGCACATAGTTCTCGTATGCCTGCGGATTCAGATCCTGAACCGACTTCAATCGCGCCTGCTGGACGGGCGTGAGTTTTACGCGAATTTCGCTGGCCACGGCCTTGGCAACATCTCGCTGGAGATTTAGCACTCCATTCAGAGGGCGCTCATACGCCTCGCTCCAGAGGTGCCGGTCTGCGGGGCCGTCGAGCAGCTGCACGGTGACACGAACATTGTCATTCTCGCGGATCACCGAACCCTCAAGGATCGCATCAACGTTGAGTTCACGCGCAATCTCCGGCAGGTGTTTCTTCGTCCCTTTGTAGTCCATCACGGAGGTATGCGAGATAACCCGCAATGGCTCAATCCGCGACAGTTCCGTGATCAGTTCCTCGGTCATACCGTCCGCAAGGAACTCCTGCGATGAATCACCCGATAGATTCTGCAAAGGCAACACGGCAATCGACCGGATCGGTTGGGACCCGGGCTTCCAGTATCGCGACCACCCGGCGATGGCAGCCCCTGCCAGCAATGCCAGAACTAAAACGACTGCCGCACTCCGCACCCAGTGATTCCCTGCCGATTGCGGAATCGTCTCCCTCACAGGTCCTTCCAAAGGGAGGGGACCCGGTTCCTTTGCTTCTATCGGCTTCGCTGGTGCTTCCTCTACCGGCTTAACGGGGCCAATGAATCGGTAGCCCATTCCGGAGATCGTCTCAATGAATCGCGGCTGTTGTGGATCGTCGTTCAAGACTTGTCGGATTTTCCGAATCGCGGTGTTGATGCCGTTGTCGACGTCGACAAACACGTCTTTGCCCCACACTCGTTCGGCGATCGCATCCCGGGTGACCAGCTTGCCCCGCTCCTCGATCAGAATGAGCAGTATCTGGAGTGGAATCCGCTCCAGCTTGATCGTCTTCCGGCCGCGCCGGACTTCGAAAGCCGCGGCATTCAGCTCACATTCCCCAAGCCAAATGCGATTCTCCGGAATGACGAGACTGGTGACTGCCAATTTCGACCCCCGACCCGAGTGCTGAGAATTGTAACCCTCTCCTCACACAGAAAGCACCAATTCCCTTCATTTCAGGTGCTTCCAGGTACAGAACGAATACAGGATCAATCCAGACGCGCTCCATTGACCCTCGGCCGCTACCGTGGAACCATCACCTCGGTTTTGCCTCGAACCAGCCTTAGGTCCGAAGCAAATATCAGGAGACTTCCATGCCAAAGTTCGTGATTGAGCGAGATATACCCGGCGCCGGTGACATGACTCACGACCAGCTCCGCGACATTTCGCAGACTTCCTGCCGCGTGCTCGCCAAACTTGGCTACGAGATTCAGTGGATTCAGAGCTATGTCACTGGCGACAAAATCTACTGCGTCTATCGCTCCCCGACGGACGCCCTCATCCGCCAGCACGCCGAACTCGGCGGCTTCCCTGTCAACCGCATCTCGGCCGTCAGAGACGTGATCGATCCCACCACCGCCGAGGCCTGACGATTTCACCTTTACCAGCTTTTAAAAATCTCACAAGGAGAAGTAACCATGACCCGCAATCACCTTCGCCGCGCACTCGGATGCCTATCGCTGACCTGTGCGGCTCTCTTCCTCATCCCCGGACTCTCAACCACACTCGCTGCCGAGGAAAGTGAGCACGCCCATCACGCCTCACCGCCAGCGCTCGTGCAAGCGGTGCGGGAGGCCACGACGCAATTCATCGATGTGAACAACGCCACAGCAAGCGGCTATGGCCCCTTCCTCGGCTGCGTCAGCGGACCTGACCACGGTGCCATGGGCATCCACTATGTGAATGGTGGACTTGTCGGCGACGGCGAGATCGATGCATCGCATCCCGAGGCCCTGATCTACGAGCCTCGTCATGGCGAACTACGGCTAGTCGGCGTTGAGTTCATCGTGGATGCAGCCACATGGCTCAAAAATCATCCGGCTCCCCCAGTCCTGGAAGGCCAGACATTTCTTCTTGTCACCAGTCCGAATCGGTACAACCTGCCGCCATTCTTCGAACTTCACGTTTGGGCGTGGCGCGACAATCCTCAAGGTTCCTTCGTCGACTGGAACAACAAGGTCAGCTGCGACGGTCAATAGACCCATTCCCCTTGGTTTTCTCGGAAGTGATAGAGGCCGAGTCCGTATCGACTCGGCCTTGATCGTCTGTGGGAATTCAAGTGTCGCAATCAACTTCTTTTGGCGCGAACCTCCGCCTCAAGGTATTCGCAAAGGAAGCGGGCGACCGTCTTCAGACGCTGGCGCGAGCCCTGGAGGCGCGTTGCGAAGATGCCTCCCTCGAGCGACGAATAGAGAAAGAGCGCCAATTCGGCCGGGACAATCTCAGAGCGTATCTCCTTCCGTTCCTGCCCATCGCGGATTATTTTTGTCAGTCTTCTCAAAACCGAGTCGAACGCATCCTGCGAGCACTTTAGCAGGGCAGCGTTCCCGTCGTCGTTCTCGATTCCAGTGTTGAGAATCGGGCATCCGCCCGGAATTGGCGACTCCACTGAGGCGAAACCTTCAACATACTTCACCAGTTTGTCTGCCGCGTTTGGGACTGCATCGAGGTGACCAAACCGCAGCTTGAGAACCTCGGCGAAAGCGTATTGAAAAGCCTCAACAGCCAGTTCCTCCTTGCTCTGGAAATGGCGATAAATTCCGCCCTTTGCCAAGCCTGTTGCCTCCATCAGCTCCGACATGCCTGAGCCGGCGTAGCCGTGGCGATTCAAAACTCTCGCTGCCGTTTCGATTACGTGCTGCCGGGTCCGCTCGCCCTTCCGCATTCCGTGCCTCGCTTTCTTTATAGTAACAACTTTTTGCGACCACTTGGTCCCATATGTCTCTAATGAGACTGAGTGGTCTCTTTTCAGTACATGCGGAGGTCTTAGTTGGCGGCAAATCCGGTTGTCCTCGAGCCTCTGAAAGCGTCACCGCCAGTTCAACGGCGCCGCGAGCCTGGAAGTCCGATGTGGCTGGCCGTAGCCGTATCCATAGCCACCTTCATGGAACTGCTCGACACCAGCATTGCCAATGTTTCACTACCTCACATTGCCGGCTCATTGGGCGCATCGCAGGACGAAGCTACATGGGTACTGACCTCTTACCTCGTCGCTAACGGAGTTGTTCTTCCCTTGAGCGGCTGGTTGTCTACCCTCATTGGCCGCAAGCGCTTCTATATGGCCTGCGTCGCTATCTTCACGGCTAGTTCTGTACTTTGCGGTCTTGCGCCGACTCTCCCAATGTTGATCGTATTCCGCGTTCTGCAGGGTCTCGGAGGAGGAGGCCTTGCGCCCAGCGAACAGGCCATCCTTACCGACGCATTTCCCGCTCACAAGCGCGCGCAGGTCTTTTCGATCTATGGGCTCGCCGTTGTGCTCGCGCCAACCATAGGCCCCACCCTTGGCGGGTGGATCACCGATAACTACGACTGGCGCTGGATCTTCTTCATCAATCTTCCGGTGGGAATTGTGTCGTTACTGCTCAGCGCCCGCCTCGTCCACGATCCGCCGGCTCTCGTTGCGCAGCGCTGGAAGATGCTCCAGAACCTCCACGTCGACTACGTGGGCATCGGGCTCCTAGCTGTGGGGCTCAGCTCCCTGCAGATCGTGCTCGACAAAGGTCAGGAAGACGACTGGTTCGGTTCGACTCTTATCACCGTCTGCATCGCGATTGCAGTTATCTGCCTGGTTTCGGCAGTCATCTATGAACTGCGCCACAAACAGCCAGTGCTCGATCTTCGGCTCCTGGGAAACCGCAATTTTGGCCTCAGTTCACTCCTGGTTTTCGGATTGGGATTCGTATTGTTCGCCAGTACGGTACTCGTGCCGCAGTATCTGCAGGAACTGCTCGGTTACACGGCCACTGACGCGGGCTTGGTTATATCTCCTGGCGGAGCCACCGTCGCAGTCCTCACTATTTTCTCTGCGCGGCTACTGAAAAGAATCAGTGCGCGCACGCTGATCATCACGGGCTGGATTATCGCCGTCGCCGCCAATTGGACGATGGCTCATACGTTCGATTTCGAGATAACCTATGCATGGGCGGCGTGGATGCGCGTCTTCCAGGCGTTCGGCTTTGGACTTATGTTCGTCCCCATCAGCACCGCTGCCTACTCCTTCCTTGCGCGGGAGAAGGTGAACCAGGCTTCCGCCATCTACAACCTTGCACGCAATCTTGGGGGCAGCATCGGGATCTCTGTAATGACGACGATCATCGCGCGCCGCGAGCAGTTTCATCAGGATGTTATTGGATCGCAAATCGCTTCCTCTGACGGCAACCTCCAACACTGGCTCAATGGTCTGACTACGAGCTTCCGGGATCGCGGACTGGGCGCCGCGTCTGAGCAACACGCTCGAGCGTGGCTGAGCGCCCTGCTGACTCAGCAGTCCCGGCTGCTCGCCTATCTCGATGCGTTTATGGTCATCGCAGTATTCGCGGCAATTGTTCTTCCGTTCGCGTTTTTCCTGCGAGATCATCGGGAAGGATTCAAAGCTCCGAGCGGAACCCACTGAAGACTCACACGGCCTAGTCAGATGGATTGGCGACGGTCGCTGCAGCCCGGTTTGCTATCCAGAGGCTGCGGATCTGGCTCGTTTTTCTCTCCGATCTTCCGCGTCAATCGCGGGTTTTGAGCTAAGCGAAGCAGTTCACTCCCTTGTTCTTTCTGTTCACCGGACCCGAAGCGGATTCCTCCTGCACATCGTCCTCGGAAGCCTCTTCGTCTTCTTCCATCCCGCGATTTTGATTCCTGTTGGAGGCTTGGTACGAGTCATCCTCCATCCGTGCTGAACCTTCAACTCCGAGTGCCGGCGTCACGTCGTTCGGGCCCACCTTCAACCCGGTCCGATTCACTGGTCCGATTCGCTCAACAGGCCCGATGTCCATCGCCCATCCGTCCTTATTCGGCTTTATCGGCAGGAATCGCAAAATTTCTACATGCGCCCCGGGTTTGCCGATTACCGGGCTCTCTGAATGACACTTCGAAATTCCCGGCGTCCGTGGCCCGAAAACATGCAGGGTGTACCATTCGCTTGTTTGAAGTTTTCGAGGTGAATCATGAGGTCTGCCCGCACGCTTCTTCGTGATGCTACGAATAGCTTGTTGCTGATTGCACTATTCGGCTTCTCGTTCTGTTTTCGAGCCGAAGCGCAAGGTTCTCTGTCGCCAAGATGGGAAGAGCTGACCGCGCCCGACTTCATCCAGGCGATTCATCAGTCGCAAGGCGTCTGCGTGCTTCCGTTCGGCATCATCGAGAAGCATGGTCCTCATCTTCCGCTTGGCACCGATCTCCTCGATGTGCGCTTCGCAGTGGCGAATGCGGTGAAGCAGGAGTATGCGGTTGTCTTCCCGGAGTACTATTTCGGCCAGATCTTCGAAGCCCGCCAGCAGCCGGGTACGCTTGCTTACAGCCTCCCAACGCAGCTCACTCTCCTGCAGGAAACCGTGAGCGAGATGGCTCGCAATGGCTGCAAGAAGATCGTCATCGTTAACGGCCACGGCGGCAACGAGTCGCTGCTGCCACTCTTCGGGCAGTCACAGCTGGCGAGCCAGCGGGACTACGTGGTTTATGTCTTCGGCCTGCCCAATGAGAATGTTCCGGGCCGGCCCGCGCTCAAGACGCCGTTCGACATGCATGGGGGAGAGGTCGAGACATCGAACATGCTCATTGCCCGGCCGGACCTCGTTCATCAGGACCGTGCCAACCAGCAATCGGGCGCGGACCAGCACCGGCAGAAACTGCCAGACTCCGTCTATACCGGGATCTGGTGGTACGCGCGTTTTCCGAATCACTATGCAGGCGATGGGTCGGCCGCCAACAAAGAGCTGGGTGAGTTTGATCAGAAGAGCTGGTCGAAAGAGATCGCTGAAGCTCTGAAAGCTATCAAGGCCGATGACGTCAGCCTCAAGCTGCAGAATCAGTTCTTTGAAGATGCGAAGCACCCGCTGGAGACCAAACAATAAGCATCAGCGAAGAAACAGTCGGTTGCTATTAACAACCGATAGATCGTAGCAGTTTGATCATCTCCAGTTCCTGGCGTTCTATCGACTCCAGCAACTTGAACTGCGTTCGGCATCGATCCAGGTTCTGTCCTGACCGGCTCACCTTGTAGTAGGTGTCGCCTGCCAGGTGATCTGACAGAAAGCGAATTCCCTGCTCGAAGACGATCACCTTCGCTCCGGAGATCAGGGACTCGCGTTCCGCCGCTGTCAGAAAATCGGCAGCCCCGGTCAGGTATCCGCGCAGCACTGCCTCAAAGAAGGAAAAGCGCATCTCGACTTGCGAAAGATCCTGCTCGTCCTCCGCTGCTGGACACGTCATGGTTCGCACCATGTCCCCGAAGTCATAGCCCGCCAAGCCGGGCATCACCGTATCGAGATCGATGACGCAGATGCCTTCGCCGGTCTGCTCATCCAGCATTACGTTGTTCAGCTTGGTGTCGTTGTGCGTCACGCGCTCCGGCAGTCCGGCTTCGACCAGCGCTCCCGCGACAGAACGGCGCTTCATTGCGAAAGCAATTTCTTCCTGCACGTGCTTCGCCCGTCCGGCAGCATCCGCATTCACCGCGGATTCGAAATCCGCAAAACGCCTTGGCGTGTCGTGAAAATGCGGAATGCTCTCAGAAAGGCGCTCGCCCGGTAGATCCGCCAGCATTCGCTGAAATTGCCCGAATGCCTTCGCCGCCTCAAAGGCCTGGCGCTCCGTCCTCACTTCATCAAAGGTCCTGGCGCTTTCAATGAACCGGTATGCTCGCCAGTACTGACCCTCCTGGTCTACATGCCACACACGTCCTTCGCGCGTCGGCACTAATTGCAAGACGCGCTGGTCCGCATCGGGTAGCCCATCCAGTTTCGCGCGCACATGCGTTGTGACGCGCCGGATGTTTTCCATCACTGCGACGGGATTCTTGAATATCTTTGTGTTGATGTGCTGCAGGATGAGGTGCGCTCCGCCCCGACCGCCTTCATGGAATCTCACGCTGTAGGTATCGTGAATATGGCCGCTGCCGTAACGGGCCGCACTTTCGAATTCCCCATCGATCTGAAACGCCCTGGCCACGGCAGCGACCGCGTGCTCTTCAATCATCTCCACAACTTTCTGGGATAGGTTCCGCCCTCAACGAGTCTCAGAATACTCTGCACGACGCGGGGATGGTCTTCGCGATAGGTCACTCCGAACCACGCATCGCCCGAGCGCAATACCTTTACACGCGACGTTCCTGCATGGATCAACGTGTTTACGACACTCGGTATGTAGCACTCGGCGCTCAAATCAAGCCCATACCGCTTCAGAAAGCGCTGGAACTGGTCATGCAGCTGGCCGAAGATCTGAGGCGTAAAGCCCCACATGTTCATGCTCACCATCTCGCCGCCGTTCAATACAGTCTCCTGACCTTCCGCGTCGATATTCGTGATCACGCTGCCCTCGCGCTCGATCGACTTCAGCTCAGAGATATCCCTCAGGTAGCCGTCTTCTGAAACATGACACACACCGCGCGCCACGGTCCCAAACTCCGATAGAGTATTACGAAGCACAAACCCTACCATCGCGTAGTCCGAGCTCCCACTCTTCAGCTGCTCGGCGAGTACTTTGAAGCTTCCGGCTCCGTAGAAATCGTCCGCATTGATTACGGCGAACGGCTCGTGAATCGCGTTTGCCGCCATCAGGATTGCGTGTGTCGTGCCCCAGGGTTTCGTCCGTCCATCTGGAATTGAGAAACCCGGAATGAGCTTTCCGACTTCCTGAAAGCAGTACTCCACGGGCACGCGCTTCTCGTATCGGGCTCCGATGATCTTCCGGAAGGCATCCTCGGTTTCCTTTCGGATTACGAAGACAACCTTCCCGAATCCTGCCCGGCGGGCGTCGAAGATCGAGTAATCCATGATTGTTTCGTCATCGGGTCCGACGGGATCGAGCTGCTTCAGCCCGCCGTAACGGCTGCCCATTCCGGCAGCCAGAACAAGAAGTGTAGGAGAAACCATGGCTTCCATCCTCCCCTTACCTTAGCGACTCGCTCTCGGTTGGCAGGAGGTCAGCATCGGGCGCCCCGCGTCCTTTTCCCGAGGGCTTCGAGCACTATACACCTTCTCTAAACTCAGTCGCTGTGTGTCCGCGCTCAATTGCTGCCCCTTCTCTCCGGTGCAAAACCGGTACGTTTCTACTGATGTCGTCGCATCTACCAGCTACTCATTACTTCCAGCGCTGCAGAACAAACGAATTTTTTCAATGACTGAGCACGAAGCGTCAGCTCAACCGTTGCTCATGCGCAATGTGGAGCCAGGCATGGCCGCTCAGCGATTTCTTGCTTGCAATTGCAGATTCTACAGTCAGTTACCATTATCGTTTTCTGGTCCAGGAATTTCCATCGAACCGGGCTGGCTGGCGCCTTTGAGCTGGTAGTTTCGCCGTGAAAGCGGCGCCTACCATGCCCGCCGCTTAAATTCCAAGCAGAGAATATACGCAGATAACACCAACAGGTGAACTAGATCACCATCTTAGGGACAACCCGGGGCTAAAATGGAAACGTCACTAAGATCGCATCTTTATCCGCGGAAGGAGTCAGGAATTGAAACGTTGCGCTCGCATTCTGTCTGCTGTTTTGTTGGTTTTCGCTTTGGTAGCAATCTCAGGCTGTAAGAAGAAGGTCCCGCCACCACCTCCGGCAGCGCCGCCTCCGGCCGCACCGGCTCCGACCGCCAAGATTTCGGCTCAGCCCGAATCCATCTCGGCTGGTGATCAGGTGACGCTCACGTGGAAGACCACGGACGCCACAAGTGTCTCGATTGAAGGTATCGGCGATGTTCCGACGTCGGGCACCAAGACCGTGACGCCTACCGCGTCCACCAACTATCACCTTGTGGCAAAGGGTGATGGTGGAACAGCTGAAGACACCGCGCGCGTTACCGTTACCGCTCCTCCGCCGGTTCAGCAGCCAACCCATACCATGTCCGCAGAGGAAGAGTTCAAGGCAAACGTCTCTGACATCTTCTTCGACTACGACGCGTACGACGTTCGCGGCGATCAGCAGGCTACGCTCTCAAAAGACGCTGCCTATCTGACCAGCCACTCGAGCGTCAAGGTCGTGATCGGCGGCTACTGCGATGAGCGCGGTTCCAACGAATACAACCTGGCTCTGGGTCAGAACCGTGCCGACGCCGTCAAGAACGCCCTCGTTCAGGCCGGTGTAGCAGGCGACCGCGTCCGCGTCGTCAGCTACGGCAAGGAGAAGCCGTTCTGCTCCGAGTCGACCGAAGCCTGCTGGCAGCAGAACCGCCGCGGCGGCCTTTCGCTCGACCAGTAAACCCTATGGCGGCATCGACTAACCCTCGATGCCGCCTTTTTCTGCTGCCCTGAAGCCGATTCCTGCAGCTCGAGGCAGCGAACTTCTCAATTCAGCCCGTCTAACCAACATTGCATTCAGCAATCGCAAGCATCCCATCTCGTAGGTGTTCGATGCCAAAAGCATTCACTCTCCGTCATCGTCCCGTTGTCGCCGCGGTTGCACTCGCGGCTATCGTCGCTTTTACACCCGTTCGGGCGCAAGCTGCCTCCAAGGAGATCATCGCTCTCCAGACGCAGGTTCAGCAGCTTCTCGACATGGTGCAGCGCATGCAGTCCACGCTCGATCAGAAGTTTGGTGTGCTTCAGCACCTCGTCGAGCAGACCGCCGACAACGCCAACCAGATGACGCAGACGGTGAACGCGCTGCAGCAGAAACTGAACCAGCAGAACGATGCTCTCAGCGGCAAGATCGACACGGCTTCCGGTCAGGTCCAGTCTCTCAATGACTCCGTTGACGAGCTGAAGACTCGCATTGCCAAGCTCGACAAGTCAGTTCAGGATCTGCAGAACCAGCTTCAGAACGTTCAGTCTGCCCCTGCCGGAGCGCAGCCTGGTACCACGCCAGTAGGGACCACCCCCGAGGGTAATCCCGCGACCGGACCTGCTGGATCTGCTCCCGGCACTGTTGCTCCCCCGACGGCGAGCGCGACTCCGGCGCCGCCTCTAAGGGAAACCTTTCAGGCGGCACTGCGCGACTACAACGCCGCGAAATACCCAGTGGCTACTGGCGAATTTCAGGACGTGATCCACTACTACCCGATGGACGACATGGCGGGAAGCTCGCAGTTCTATCTCGGTGAAATTGCTTACCGGCAGCAGGATTACGCCGAGGCGATCAAGAACTACAACGCCGTTCTGGAAAATTTCACCGGAAATCCCAAGGCCGTGACAGCTCAGCTTCACAAGGGGTTCGCCCTGATCTCTTCTGCCAAGAAGGACGCCGGCATCCACGAATTACGTCTTCTCATTCAGCGCCATCCACAGACCCCCGAGGCCTCCCAGGCTAAGGCGAAGCTTTCTGCACTGGGAGTGCACTCAACCGCTTCCCAGCGCTGACCGTCACTGATTTGTGACGTATCCGATCCGGTTTGCCCTGAGCAACCGGGTTTTCTGCATTAACGCAAATTTTGGTTGCCTTCCCTTCCGTCAATCCGATATCTCTCAGAACGCACCTGAACTTCCCAAATTTTCACATCAGCCGAAGAACGGCTGATCGTGGAACCGATCCAACTTTTCGATCTTGAAGCAATCCATCCGACATCAATGAGGAGAAGAAATGGCAACCAAGAAATCAGAAACGTCCAAAGCACTCGGAGTGACCCTCGAGGCCGCCCGTAAAGTCATCCGCGCCGGCGAGGAAAAGGCGGCCGCCATCGGACAACCCATGAACATCGCGGTTGTTGATGCCGGCGCTAATCTCGTTGCATTCGAGCGCATGGAAGGCGCGTGGATCGGCAGCATCAATATCTCCATCAACAAGGCGTTTACCTCGCGCGCATTCGATATCGAGACCAAAGCACTCGGCGAGAATTCGCAGAGCGGCGACCAATTCTTCGGCATTCATGCCTCGAACCACGGTCGAGTGATGATCTTCGCCGGCGGCGTGCCGCTCAAGGTCAATGGCCAGGTCGTAGGCGGCGTCGGGGTCAGCGGCGGTTCAGGCAAGCAGGATCACGCTGTTGCGGAAGCTGCTGCCGCTGCCTTCAATTCCTGATTTTCAGGCGTTCTTTGGGACGATAAAAAGCCCCGCATTGCGCGGGGCTTTCTGTTCTTGCAATCGCTGCTCTATTGAAGCGCTTTCATCAATTGATCCAGCGTCTCTTTCGGAGGCCGCGTCAGAGATTCCGGCAGCGTAGCCAGCGGCTCGTCAACCATATTCAGCTGATCGGTGAAGGTTGGCTTTTCTGTGTCGATGTAGAAGACGCCGGTCAAGACCTCATGGTTGGCTTCCGCTTCCATCAGTGTCTTCACGGCGTTGGCGCGATTCGTCGGATCGTAGTCCTCCTGCAGCTTGCGCAGCCGAAGGCTCGATCCGTCGTGCATCTCCACTTCGTAGACCTGGCCGGAATCGTAGTCGACCTCGATGTCTTCGAAGCTCGCCACAAACCCAACCTCGTTTACCGGCTCATCGTGGTCCTGCATGAACTTGTAGCTCTTCGTTGAACCTTCATGGTCATTAAAGGTCACGCAAGGGCTGATCACGTCGAGCATGACGGTGCCCTTGTGGGCGATCGCAGCCTTCAACATCGAGAGCAGCTGCTTCTTGTCGCCTGAGAACGATCGGCCCACGAACGTGGCGCCCAGCTGTATGGCCAGTGCGCAGGTATCGATCGCCGGAAGGTCGTTGATGACGCCTGTCTTCAGCTTCGAGCCAAGATCAGCGGTCGCCGAGAACTGGCCCTTGGTCAATCCGTAAACGCCGTTGTCTTCGATGATGTAGATCATCGGCAGATTCCGGCGCATCATGTGGACGAACTGCCCCACGCCAATCGAAGCCGTGTCGCCGTCGCCGGAAACACCCAGCAGCATGTTGGTGTGGTTCGCGAGAATGGCTCCCGTCGAGACCGAGGGCATACGGCCGTGCACGCTATTAAAGCTATGCGAGCGGCTCATGAAGTAAGCAGGGCTCTTGGACGAGCAACCGATGCCGCTCATCTTCATCACCCGCTCGGGCTCTACGCCCATCTCGTACATCGCGTCGATAATGCGCTCTGAGATCGCGTTATGGCCGCAGCCCGCGCAGAGCGTCGATTTGCCGCCACGATAGTCGATGATCGGAAGGCCGATGCGATTGATTTTGGGGCCTGGTGCCGGAGCCGGACTTGGTGTCTGAGTTGCCATGGTTACAGGCCCTCCTTCGTTGCAAATTCTTCGGTAATGGTCCGCGCATCGATAGGCAGGCCGTTGTAATTGAGAATGCTGCGCAGCTTTACGACCTGGTCGGCTGGAAGATCGAGCTTCAACAGGCTCTGCAGTTGCGCGTCGCGATTTTGCTCCACGACATAGACGCGCTCGTGCGACGCAACAAAGTCGTGAATCTCATGCGCGAAGGGATAGGCCCTGATGCGCATGTAGTCCACGTCTTTGTTGTATTCCTTCTTGATCTGGTCGAGGCTCTCGCCGAGCGCGAAGTCCGTTGTTCCGAATGCCAGGAATCCAACACGGGATGTGCCGTTCTTGATCACGACGGGCGCCGGCACCAACTTTCGCGCATTATCGAACTTCCGCGAAAGCCTTTCCATCACTTCCTGGTATTCGTCCGGCTTTTCAGTATAGCCAGCGGAAGAGTTGTGTCCCGAACCGCGCGTGAAGTAAGCCGCCTTGGAATGCTTCGTGCCCGGAAGGGTGCGATAACCGATCGCGTCGCCATCCACGTCCTTGTAGCGAGCGAATCCGCCAAGCTTGTCGAGTTCTTCTTTCGACAGCACCTTGCCGCGATCGAGGGGCTTCTCAGGATATGCGAACGGCTCCGACATCCAGTTGTTCATGCCGAGGTCGAGATCCGTGAGCACGAATATGGGAGTCTGCAACCGCTCCGCGAGATTGAACGCTTCGTATCCGAACTCGAAGCACTCCTTCACAGAGCCAGGTAGCAGCAGAACGTGCTTTGTATCACCGTGCGAGAGAAATGCCGTTGACAGCAGGTCAGACTGCTGTGTGCGCGTCGGCATACCGGTTGAAGGTCCGGTACGCTGCACATCGAAGATCACGCCGGGAATTTCAGCGTAATATCCAAGCCCTGCAAACTCGCCCATCAGCGAGATGCCAGGGCCTGAAGTCGACGTCATCGAGCGCGCACCGGCCCATCCTGCGCCGAGCACCATACCGATCGCCGCCAGTTCGTCTTCGGCTTGAACGACTGCGAACGTCGCTTTGCCTTCCGGAGTCACTCGATACTTCTTCAGCAGATCAGTCGTCGCTTCAATCAATGATGTGGAGGGCGTGATGGGATACCAGGCCACCACAGTTACGCCTGCAAACACCGCGCCCATTCCGCATGCAGCGTTGCCGTCGATGATGATTTTGCCGGCCGTCTGGTTCATCTTCTCGATGACAAACGGATCCTGCTTGACCAGCTTCTCCTGCGCGAAATCGAACCCAGCCTTCACCGCGCCGAAGTTGAGGTCGAATACCTTCTGCTTCTTCGCGAACTGCTTCTTGACGCTGGCTTCCACTACGCCAAGGTCGATCGACAGCAGTTGCGCCACGACACCCACGTAGACCATGTTCTTTACGAGCTTGCGCAGCTTTGCTTCAGGACAAACAGCCGCAGTGATCTTGTCGAATGGAACCGGATAGCAGAAGATGTCGTCGCGGAACTGCTTGAGATTTGCATTCTCCTCGTAGATTGCGACGGCGCCAGCGGGCAGAGCCATCACATCGCTCTTTGCGGTCTCGGGGTTCAGCGCCACCAGGAATTCGATTTCGCGGGTGCGGGCCACGTACCCGTCTTTGCTCGCGCGAATGATGTACCAGGTGGGAAGTCCGGCGATGTTCGAGGGAAAGAGGTTTTTTCCGCTGACCGGAACACCCATTCCGAAGATGCTCTTCAGCAGCACGCTATTGGCGGATTGCGAGCCGGACCCGTTCACCGTTGCTACGTTGATGCTGAAATTGTTAACCACACGTTCTTGCGTGCTGATCGCGCCCTGTTCTTGACCCAGAGCCAGGTCTCCTGTCGCCATTTGGCGGGATTCCCTTCAAATGAGGTTCCGCGCGCTACCCAGTTCTATAGGTCCGAAATTCATTTAAGACCGTCCGACATCGTTGCAACCTCGCGGTCGCTATCACCACCGGACTGTAGCTTCGGAGTTCGGGGTTTCTGGAAAGACGCGATGGAAAGCGACAAACTTCGCTCACTGTTGATTATAGTCACTCTGCAAGTTATCCGTACCGCTCTCAGGCACCCCTATTTGCACCATAAGTACCTTTCCCTGCAACGGATGTTCACTCGCGCAAAAGCGGCGTGAAGCTGATTGTGATCGGGGCCAGATTGCGGGAGACTCGGCCGTGCCTAAACCTAAGTATTTGAATGAGCCAGAGCCTTTTGAACTGAGTCCTTATGCCACCGGACCAGCAGCGTGGAGGAGATGATGATCAGCGAGAGGGTCAGACCAAGCCACATTCCGTGGACTCCCCACTTCAGCACGAAGCACAGGATGAAACCGAGCGGCAGACCCATTACCCAATACCCGATCAGATTTGCGATCATCGGCCACCGCGTCTCACCCAAGCCGCGCAGGGCCCCGGTGCACACTGTCTGCACACCGTCGAAGATCTGGAAGGCCGCACCGATCCACATGAGGCTTGGTCCAAGTGCCAGCACTCCCGGATCATGCGTGTAGAGCTTGATCAGCGGGCCCGGGGCAACCAGAAATACGATTCCCGCACACGTCATGAATCCTGCGCCGAGCGACAGCGCCATCCAACCGGCTCGTCGAGCCTTCGCTGGGTCGCCGGCGCCGATCGCGTGTCCCACGCTCACAGCTGCGGCAGCGCCAATTCCCAGAGGGACCATGTACGTGATGCTCGCGTAGTTGAGGGCGATGGTGTGAGTGGCGAGCGCCACCGGTGTGAGATAGCCGGCTGCGAATGTGCTGAGGTTCCACGCGCCAACCTCAAGCACAATCTGCCCGGCAGCCGGCGCGCCTATCCTGACAAGCTTCTTCAACTCGGCGAGGTGAGGACCTGCCCAGTGGGCGAACAATGGATGTCCACGCTGGCGTTCGTATCGCCATGCACATGCGAGCATCGCGATTGCCATGCATACGCGCGAAATGCAGGTCGAGATCGCTGAGCCGTTGACACCGAGTGCCGGGAAACCGAGTTTGCCGTAGATCAGCACCCAGTTTCCGCCCCAGTTGAGCAGGTTCGCCAGCACATACGTGATCGTGATGACCCGTACTTCGCCCACGCCCTGGAGATAACGCCTCGTTCCTCCATAAAGCAACAGCGGCAACGTTCCCCAGTTCATGATGCCGAGATAGCCCGATGACAGAACTGCCACTTCAGGAATGACTCCGAAGCGCGTGAAGTCCCAGCTCGCAATCGCCGTCAACAGCATCAGAGGTGGCGTGATGATCAGCGCGAGGTAGACTCCCTGCGCCATCCACCGGTGGCAGGCGTCATAATCCTTCCGTCCGTAGGCCTGCGAGACGAGCGTGTCGAGGCCGAGCAGCAATCCGATTCCGAAGAGAGACGGTATGTAATACACCGCGTTCCCGAGAGCAACGGCTCCAATTGCTACCGGACCAAGCCGCCCGACCATGATGTTGTCGACCACGCCCTGCGCCACCCAGCCCAGTTCGCTGAGCACAACAGGAAGAGCGAGCGCAATCATCGCTCGTAGTTCACTGTTCCACCTGGCGCGGTTCTCTCTCATGTCTCTACCCTAGCTTCGCATTTGATGGGGCGAAACGAGGCCCTGTTACAGGATGGATCAGAGCAATTGTCACTTGTTTGTCGCGGGCTTAAATGGTCGATTATGGCTCCAATAGCAGCCTGCACCACGCATCCCGGAGCCAATCTTCAAACTTCGCCGGAGCCCATCCGCGCCCTTCGACGAGCAATAGGTAGTATTCGGGCGAATTCATCGTCCAGAGAATGTCTGCAACCGTGTCGAGCCCGAGATCGCGCCTCAACTTCCCTGTCTCCGCTAGATCCTTGGCCAGCAGCTTCATATTTCGCGCTCGCCTCTCGGCAATGCCGTTCCACAATTCGCTCAACCCTGCGTCCTGAATTGCGGCTTCCTGCAGAACACGAAAAAGCGGCGCCAATCGCGCCTGAATGCTTCGCAATGCCGCTGCATAGATCGCAAGCTTACGTTTAGCATCCGGCTCGGATCTGATCGCATGTACGTAATCGCGCTCTTCCGCGGGGATCGCGACATCGGCTCCCGAGATTGCCGATTCCACCAGCAGGGCAAACAAGGCGGGCTTCTTCCCTACTGACGCGTATACCGTGTCGAGCGCGATTCCTGCGGCCTGTGCAATTGCCTGCATCGAAGTTCCGGCGTAGCCCTTCTCGCAGAACATCGCCCGCGCGACATCCAAAATCCTTCGCCGCGTTTCCTGGGCAGATTCTCGCCGCGACGAGGCGTCATAGGGGCGCTTCGCGGTTTTGGTTTTCGGGCTTCTTTTAGCTGGACTTTTCATCCGAATATTATTAGGATTAATTTAACACAATGCCGATGCGCCAACCAGCGCGTCGTTAACTCGTGGCGCCACACGATTTGTCTCCGGCTTCCCTCTCCGCTCGAAAGGAGCAATACGTGCTTTCTCTTGTCTTTGATTTCATCAGTCTTTTCCTCTCTGCGCTTCTGGTTGGTGCAATGTTCTGCGTCTGGCTTTTCCTGAACCCTGCACATCTCGACGCATCTCGATACATCATTCTTCAACAGCAGGGGATCCGCACGCTACACCCTGCGATGCCCCGTCTCGGAGCAATCACAATTGCCTTCACGCTGGCTGCGGCATTTGTTGCGCGCCACGATAGACCCCGCATGTGCCTTCTTATCGTCGCCGCCATCTTCTTCATCATCTCAGGTGTGATTACCAACATGGTCAACATGCCCATCAACAGGGATGTTATTCACTGGTCGAGCTCGGCACCGCCCGATAACTGGACGGCAATTCGCGATCGCTGGTGGTACTGGCACAGGCTTCGCGCAGCAACCGGAACGTTCGGCCTGGTGCTGCTGATTGTTGCTGTCTTGCTGAGAGATCCGGAATCAGCGCAGAGTCTTGCTTCCCTGTTCAGTATTCGCCCGCTGCTCAACGCGATCATTCAGGGCATGTCGTTGCTTCTCTAGCAGCCACAAGAAAAGGCGCGTCCGGCTCTCTCTTTCCCGGTGGACGCGCCTTTGCCTAACTTAGATCAGCGTTAAAAGCCAGAGACGTGTCTCTTGTCGCGTCCAATGTGCCGGCCCGGATAGATAGGGTCATCGTCTGCCAGCAAATCCGAAACCTGAAACTGCGATTGCATCACGCCGGAACTCTCGTGGCTCGCCTCCTGTCTGGCGATATGTATCCACTCATGCGCAATGACACGCGACATCGCCTCGGCCATCACGGTATTTCTGCGCTCGCGGTTCATCCCGAGAGCCATGCCCTGGAGCATTTCAACAATCCGTTCGCAGCTGACATGAATGAAGGGCTGAATCTCGCCATCTACCTTTTTCACCCATCCGAGAGCACCCCTGACCATCTTTCGCGGGCCCGGCAGCAAAGTGCAGTCGCCATTCACTGTGACACTGATAACCTGATCGACACTCACCCCTGCCACGAGGTCGCGTCCGCGCAGCACCTCGAGGCCTCCGCCAAGTTCGCGTGCAGCGGTCTCAAGGCGAATGTCTGCCCGCCTCAACTCCTGTGCAAGGGCGGCCCACTGATCATCCTCCATCGGATGATCCGTGAAAATCACCATCGTTGTGTGGGAGGTGTGCGAAACTGGACTCTCCGCGAGAGCCAGAGCACTTCCTGCGCAGAATGAGGTTGCGTTCAAAGCGAGTAGAAGAGTGAAAGCAAAGACAACACGAGAGACCAACAACTGAGGGGAAGCAGTCATAGTGTCCACCTGCGTCGATAGTCGTCCACATCAAGCGCGGCCGCTATCCGTTTCTTGCGTTGAATTGTGATTGTTCAGTAGAGGAGAGGGGTGTGTGAGAACTAGTGGACTCGCCAGAGTCGCTTCTTGTCGGTCATAAGCAAGTCCGTACTCATATTCAGATTCTGAATTCGTTTAGCAAATCTGTCTAATAGATTGATATGATGTGTTCAATCTGTTTTGGAGATAGCGATGGAAGTCCGCCAGCTGCAGATATTTCGGGCTCTCACACAAGAACTGAACTTCACCCGCACGGCTGAGCGAGTTCACACCGTTCAATCGAACGTGACAGCGCAGATCAAAGCCCTCGAAGAAGAGCTCGGTGCTCCACTCTTCGACCGGCTTGGCCGGCGCGTCACGCTGACGGATGCCGGACGCCGCTTCCAGCCATTCGCCGAACAAGCGCTCTCTGCCATGGAGCAGGGAGAGCGCGCCATCTGCAATGAGCCCAGCGGCCCGCTGCGCATCAGCGCGCCAGAGAGCATCCTTACCTATCGGCTGCCTGTTGTGCTTCGCAATTTTCGCCGGAAGTTCCCGCACGTCGAGATCAGCTTCCGTTCGCACATCGAGACCACGCTCGCGAGCGAACTCGAAACCGGAAAGCTCGACCTCGTCATCAACATGTGCGATACCCCTGCGAACCCGGCACACAAATCTTTGCGGTTTCATACCGAGCGCATTTTCCTGCTGGCGGAGCCGGGTCATCCTCTGGCAAAGCGGCGCACCATCAAGCCATCAGATCTGGCGGGGCAGCAGCTTCTGCTCACCGAGAGCGGATGCGGCTATCGGGCGAAGCTGGACAAGGTGCTGGCGATGCAGAACATCCGTCCCGGCCACATCACAGAATTCTCAAGCGTTGAGGCGATCAAACAATGCGTCAGCGCGGGGATGGGGCTGGCGCTACTTCCGGCCATCGTTGTGGCGCGCGAACTGCGTCAGAACCAGTTCAAGGCTCTGCACTGGAATGGCCCCTCGCTCGACATCGGGACTCACGTTCTGTGGCACAAGGACAAGTGGGTCTCGCCTGCCATGTCCGCATTTCTCGAACTTATCAAGGCACAGGTTGAGCAGGCCGAATCCAGCGACCGATCCTGGCATATCCAGGGAAGCTTCGCCGACTAGTCTCGGCGAAGTTCCCCTCATTTTTTATCCCGTCTATTCGCCGATTCCTTGCAGTTCGAATCGGTAGGTTCCTGCCGACAACTCAAATCCACCTTCGATCTTTTTGGCGAGTGGGCTTTTGCCGATGGCAACGCCTTCCAGCTTCCATCGAGCTGCTTCTGCGGGCTTCAGTTCCAGTCTCCCAGTTGTATTCGCAGGCAGTGTTACGCTCCACTCAGCCGCAGTTCCCTTCACCGTCCAGCTTGACTTGATATCTCCAAATGACGAAGCGTAGCTGAACTCGAGCGGCGACAGCCTTGCGTCGAACACAGGGTGAAGCACGACGGTGTGGAATCCAGCGTCGAGAGGCGACGCATCAATACCAGCAGCGTAGCGGTAGATCCAGTCGGCAACTGCGCCGTAGGCGTAGTGGTTGTAGGAATTCATTTGCGGGTCGCCGATCATCTGGTCACCGTTCCAGCGCTCCCATGTCGTCGTGCCTCCGTGCTCGATGACGTATCCCCACGAAGGCATGCCGGTGTTCAGAAGCACGTCGTAGGAGAGCTTGCGGTGCCCGGTCTTGGTCAGCTCTTCGAGGAGATAGGGCGTGCCTACAAAGCCCGTGTTGAGCAGGCCATGATTCGCTTCGATCTTCTTCGCCAGCCTTCCGGCCACTGTTCCTCGCATCGCGTCGGGGACGAGGTTCATGTGAAGAGCGAGAACGTATCCAGTCTGCGTATCACCCGCTTTGGATTTCGCGTCAGGATTGTTGATGTCTCCAAAGGGCGACGTATCATTGTCCGCTCCCGGAACGTATCCTCCCTGCTGAACAAACTTCTTCTCAAAGGCGGCGCGGATCTTTGCCTCCAGCTTCGAGTAGTGCTGCTCTTCTTCCGCACGGCCGGTCGCATGGGCCATTTGCCGCATCATGTTGACGTCGTATGCCCAGTATGCCGTAGCAACGATGTCTTCCTTTGTGCGGCCTTCCAGCGAGAGCCAGTCGCCGAACGGTGTTCCGGAATTGTTGTGCCAGATTCCATCGGGGTTGGACTCGTCGATGGCGTCTACGTACTTCCGCATTGCCTGCCAGTTCTCGTCGATCACCATCGTGTCGCCCGACTGGATCCATGATGTCCACGGAATGATCACGCCCGCATCGCTCCAGGCGGCGCCGGTGCCCATGTGTGGCTTCGATGTCCCTGGAGCGTAAATGCCGTAGTAAGGCGTGCCGACCTGTGTGCCTCGCAGATCCGCAGAGAACTTGCGGCTGAACGACGCGAGGTCTGCGTTGTATGCAGCGGCACGCCAGAACACCTGCGCATCGGCAGACCATCCGAGGCGCTCATCCCGCTGGGGACAATCCGTCGGAACGCCGACAAAATTCGAGCGCTGACCCCAGAGGATGTTGCTATATAGCTTGTTGATCATCTGGCTGCCGGTTTTCAGCTTGGTTGTGAACGGGAAATCTGTGTGCAGAACCAGTGCCTTTACGTCCTTCGCATCGGGTGCCGTTTTGAGTCCAGTCACCTCGATGTAGCGAAACCCGTGAAATGTGAATTGCGGGATCAGAGTCTCCGCGCCATTTCCGCTCAGGAAGAAGTGGTCTGTCACTCGTGCGGTGCGCAAGTTTTCCGTGTACAGCGTTCCATCGGGATTCAGAACTTCGCCTGCACGCACTTGCACGTCCGTGCCCGCCGGTCCCGAGACTTTCAACTGCTGCACTCCGGCAAGATTCTGCCCGAAGTCGTAGATGAAGACGCCTGGCTTTGGCTCCGTCATCTTTGGCTCGGTGAGGATTTGAGATACGCGAATGGGCTCGAAGTCCTGGGCTTCAATCTTGATGTCTTTCGGCTGGACGATTTGAGCGTCTTCGAACGCCTGCGCCCCACCGTCAGCGTCGGTGTCTCGATGATCGGGTGTCGGTCTCCGCAGATCCTGGGTCTCGCCGTCATACAGCTCTGAACTTACAATGTACGATGGCCTCGCCTTCCAGCTAGCGTCGGAGTTGACCCACTCGACGCTGCCGTCCTGGTGCTCTATGCGTAACTGCGCGCGCAATGCAGGCGGAGTGTCTCCGTAGTTGTTTGGCTGTTGAAGCCACTCGAGCGATGTCGAATACCAGCCCGGAGCGAGCAGCGCACTGAGCTGGTTCTGTCCACTCTTGACTTGATTCGTCACGTCGTAGGTCTGGTACAGCACGCGGTAGCGGAAGTCCGTCCATCCCGGCGCCATCCACGCCATGTGTTCAGCGTCGAGAGGAGAGCCATTCAGATAGATCTCATAGGCACCCAGCGCTGTCGCGTAGAGTCGCGCCGATTTCACCTGAGATCCGGCATCGAAATTCTTCCGCAGTTCCTTGACGCTGTCGGGAATCCAGGGCTGGAGAACCGGCGCCTCATCGGAATCCTTTGCCTGCTCCCAGGTCACCGCATTTTTCCAGCTTGCATCGTCAAATGCCTTCGACTCCCAGCCAGATGGCGCATCCGCTGCGCTCTTCCACTTGCCGTCACTCACGACTGCCGACGAGGTCCCATCCGCATACACCAGCACGATCGTCGCAATCATCGGCGGAGCATCTTTGCGGTCCTTCTCGCCGTATTTGTCGATGTAGTGCACGCTCTCAATCGCAAGCGTGTTCTTGCCTTGTGCAATCTGAGCGGTCACATCCGCTCGAACAAACTTCTTCCAAGGCAGATGTTTGTATGCCGGGAACACCGCTGCCGTCAGGGCCTTCTCACCATTCACCCAGGCCGATACGGCATCCTCCGCCGTCGCAAACAGCACAGCCTGCTTCACCGGTTTGTCCACATCAACCGAGGTGCGATATGCAAACTTCTGCTCGCTGTCCGGCTTGCCCGGCTTTGCCTCTGAATTTGCAATCCACTTCGCCGGCGCCCTACGCTCCGCTGATTCCTCTGGCGTCTCCCAGCCAATCCATGCAGCCTTCCACGCGCTCTGATCGAGCAGGCCTGTCTCCCACGAACTCGTTGCGTTCGACTGATACTCTTTTCCGTCTGCACCCCATAGACTGACCCGCCAGAAGTAGCGAGTGCTGGCCTTCACCGTCGGGCCTGCGTACTTTACGTTGAGCGACTGGCTCGACGTCACCTTCCCGCTGTCCCAGACGTCCGCTTTGCCTGCCGCAAGCGATTCTGGCGCGGTCGCCACGGTTACGCGATAAGCAGTCTGTTTCGCACCCCGAGTCGAATCACTCAACTGCCATGAGAACCTGGGTGTGAGATCGTCGATCCCCAGCGGCTTGTCGAGATTGTCCACCTGCAGATGCACTGGCCCAGTCTGACCACCCGCCACTAAACTCGCTGTTACACACATCGAAGCCAGCATCCATTTCGCAAACCGCATGTTCGTACCCCTCTTTCCCAGAATCAGCAGTATATGCGGCGGGTGTGTTCCCTCATAAGTCCTCTGATCCAGATAAGGCGATAAGATTCCGATGAGTCCAAAATGCAACGACCACTTACGCTCTCTTCTGACGACTTCCGCGCTCTCGCACACTCGCTTTCCGACTTCACCGCCGACTACCTCGAACGTCTGCCCGCGATCCGGTCCTATCCCGAAGACATTTCAGGCGTAGCAGTCGAGAAGCTCTTCTGCGGTGAGATTCCTCTCAGCGGGATGGGCGGGGCAGCCTTCGACCTCCTCCCCGAGATCTTTGAGAACTCCCGTCCAGCCTGTCCGCGATTTTTCGGATACGTCTTTGGCTCGGGCGAACCCATCGCCGCGCTCGGCCAGTTCGCCTCAGTCGTTCTTCATCAGAACGCAACCGCTTGGCGCTCGGGTCCTTCCGCCAATGCGATCGAGCGCACGGTGATCCGCTGGCTGTCTTCAGCCATCGGCTGCGACGGATTCAGCGGCAGCCTGACCGTCGGCGGGTCATCTGCAAACCTCATGGGCGTCTGCATGGCGCGCGAAGCCAAGGCGCCTGCAAACCAGACGGGTGTTCGCGGCGGAATTATTTACTGCTCGACTGAAGCACACATGTCGAACACCAAGGCAGCAGCGCTCCTCGGCCTTGGGCATGATTCGGTCCGCCTCATTCCCGTTGACGATGCTTTCCGCATGCGTACCGATGTGTTGCGCGAAACGATCGAGCGAGACTTGGCCGCTAATCTCAAACCCATCGCGGTCGTCGCCAGTGCAGGGACTACGGCCACAGGCAGCATCGACCCCATCCGGGAAATCGCGATGATATGCCGCGAGCACAATCTCTGGCTGCACGTCGACGGAGCATTTGGGGCGCTCGCTTCTTTGGCAATTCCCAAGGCATTCGAGGGAATCGATGTTGCCGACTCAGTCTCTCTCGATCCGCACAAGTGGCTGTATCAGCCCACCGGATGCGGATGCCTGCTGTACCGCGATCCTGCTGATGCGCGACGCGCCTTCTCTCATTCCGGCGACTACGCGCGCTCCCTAACTAACGATCCCATCGAGGGCTTTGCATTCTTCGAGGAATCTATTGAGCTCTCGCGCCCGTTCCGCGCACTCTCGCTTTGGCTGTCGTTGCGCTACTTCGGCCTGCAGGCATTCCAGCAATCCATCAGCGACGACTTGCATCTCGCACAGGTTCTGGCCAGCTTCATCGACGCCGAACCGAAACTCGAACGCCTCGCACCCGTGGCGCTCAGCGCGGTCTGCTTTCGCTACACCGCGTCTTCCGGTGATCTCGATGACCTCAACCGCCGCATTCTCGATCGTGTGATTCGCCGCGGCCGCGTCTACCTCTCCAACGCAACAATCCACGGTCACTTCGCGCTCCGAGCCTGCATCGTGAATCATCGGACTGTTGAGTCCGACGTTCATGATGTCGTCACCGAAGTGCTCGCCGCCTCCGCCGAAGTAGCCGTATGAAATAGGGCTCTTTTATACTTGTGCTCGATGCTCCTCACGTTGACCACGACTCACCGTCCAGCCACGGATCTGGGTTTCCTGCTGCACAAGAATCCAGTTCGTCTGCAGACAGAAGAGATGACGTTCGGCAAAGCACACGTCTTCTACCCTGAAGCCAGCGCTGATCGCTGCACCGCTTCTCTCCTCGTCGATGTTGATCCGGTCGCACTCGTCCGCGGCCGCAGGGGACCGGCAGGAGAAGCCGGCCAGCTTCAGCAGTACGTCAACGATCGTCCCTATGCCGCCAACTCGTTTCTCAGCGTTGCGCTGGGCTCAATATTCCGCACCGCCCTTACGGGGAAGAGCAAGGAGCGTCAGCAACTCGCCGACACTCCCATTCCGCTGGTGGCGAAGTTGCCTGTCATTGCCGCGCGCGGAGGCGGCGAGCTTGTCACTCGCCTCTTCGAGCCTCTCGGCTACACCGTCACTCTTGCACCGTTGCCCCTTGACGAAGACTTCCCGGGCTGGGTTGGCTCATCCTATGTCTCTCTCGAACTCAGCGCGACCGTCACGCTACAAACTCTTCTGACGCACCTTTATGTCCTCATCCCTGTTCTCGACAATGAGAAGCATTACTGGGTGGGTGAAGACGAGATCGAGAAGCTGCTCAAGCGCGGAGAGGGCTGGCTCGCCGACCACCCTGAAAAAGAGCTGATCGTTTCCCGCTACCTCAAGCGCCAGCGTTCATTGACTCGCACGGCGCTCGAACGCCTTGAGGACGAAGCCTCGCCCGAAGCCGAAGGTGCTTCGCCAACAGCCTCCGACGACGAAGAGCAGAAGGTTGAACGCCCACTCGGTCTCCACGAGCAACGCATCGGTACGGTGCTTTCTGTACTTCGCGGAGTCGACGCGAAAACTGTACTCGACCTTGGTTGCGGCGAAGGCAAACTGCTTCGCCATCTTCTCGCCGATCAGCAATTCGAACGCATCCTCGGAATGGACGTGTCCTTCCGCTCGGTGGAGATTGCGCGCGACAAGCTCAAGCTGCACCAGCTTCCGGAGCGACAGAAGACCCGCATCGAGGTCGTCCAGGGATCTCTCATGTATCGCGATAAGCGCCTCGCCGGCTTCGATGCCGCAGCTGTCGTCGAAGTTATTGAGCACCTCGACGCCGCCCGGCTCGCCGCTTTTGAACGCGTTCTCTTCGAATTCGCGCAGCCTCGGCATGTCGTCATCACTACGCCGAACGCCGAATACAACGTGCTCTTCCCTACACTCCCGGCCGGTCACTTCCGCCACCGCGACCACCGCTTCGAGTGGACCCGAGCACAATTCGCCGCATGGTCTGAGCAGCAGGCTTCGCGTTTCGGCTACACCGTCCGTCTTGCGCCGCTTGGCCCTGAAGATCCCACCTACGGTGCGCCCTCACAGTTGGCTACGTTTTCACGAGGGGAGACCCAGGCATGAAGATTCAATTCCCTGAGCTCTCCCTTGTACTCCTCATCGGCCCGTCAGGCAGCGGCAAGTCTTCGTTCGCGCGCAAACATTTCCTGTCCACAGAGGTCATCTCATCCGACTACTGCCGCGGCCTCGTCTCTGATGATGAGAACGAACAGGCAGCAACAGGCGACGCTTTCGAGATCCTCCATGCTATCGCCCGCAAGCGACTTGCACGGGGCAAGCTAACCGTCGTCGACGCTACCAACGTCCAGCAGGAATCACGCAAGCCTCTTGTCGAGCTGGCACGCGAATTCCACGTCTTTCCCGTCGCCATCGTCTTCGATCTGCCTGAGAAGCTCTGTCAAGAACGCAATGCGACGCGACCCGACCGACAGTTTGGCCCGCACGTTATTCGCAATCAATCGCAGCAGCTCCGTCGATCGCTTCGCGGCCTCGAGCGCGAGGGTTTTCGCTATGTAACCCGACTCACATCGCCCGAGCAGGTCGATGCAGCCACCATCGAACGCCAGCCACTTTGGAACAACCGCAAAGACCAGCATGGCCCCTTCGACATCATCGGCGACGTGCACGGCTGCCTTGACGAACTTCTTGAGCTCCTTGCCAAACTGGGTTACGGCGTCGAGCAGAGCGAGGCGGCCATCACCGTCACTCCACCGGAGAATCGGAAGCTGGTCTTCGTCGGAGACCTTGTTGATCGCGGTCCTGCCACAGACCGCGTCCTGCACTTTGTCATGGACCTCGTTCGCACGGGCCAGGCCTTCTGCGTACCAGGCAACCACGATGTCAAGCTGCTTCGCGCTCTGAAGGGGCGTGACGTTCAGCTGACTCACGGCCTCGCGGAATCGATGCAGCAACTCAACGCCCGACCGGAGGAATTTCGCACCGATGTTTCGCGTTTCATTGATGGCCTTATCAGTCACTATGTTTTTGATGATGGCAAGCTGGTCGTAGCCCATGCCGGACTCAAAGAGTCCATGCAAGGGCGCGGCTCCATGAAAGTCCGCGACTTCGCCCTCTATGGCGAAACGACCGGGGAGACAGACGAGTTCGGCCTGCCCGTCCGTTACAACTGGTCCGCGGACTACCGAGGCCGCGCACTCGTTGTCTACGGACACACGCCAGTTCCCGAGCCGCTCTGGCTCAACAATACTGTCAATATCGATACTGGATGCGTATTCGGCGGAAGCCTCACGGCGCTTCGCTATCCTGAGCGCGAAACAGTTTCCGTCAAGTCCCATGCAACCTACTACGAACCGCGCCGCCCGTTCCTGCCGGCAGACGATTCAGCGCCGCGTGCCGCGCAGCATACTGCCGACGATGTTCTCGACATTGATGACGTAACCGGCAAGCGCATCATCGACACGCGCCTCATCTCTCGCATCACTATCCGCGAAGAGAACGCGATGGCTGCGCTCGAAGTGATGAGCCGGTTCGCCACCGATCCGAAATGGCTCATCTACCTTCCCCCCACGATGTCGCCATCGGAGACAACAAAGCTCCCCTGCTTGCTTGAGCATCCGGCAGAGGCGCTCGCTTACTACCGCAACGAGGGCGTTCCACACGTCGTCTGCGAACAGAAACACATGGGGTCGCGAGCGGTCCTCGTAGTGTGCCGGGATGAGTCTGTCTCAACCAAGCGTTTCGGCGTTGTTACTCCCGCACTCGGAGTTATATACACACGCACAGGACGGCCGTTTTTCTCAGACTCAGCGCTGGAGCGCGCTTTCATTGAACGCATTCAGGGTGCCATCGATGCCAGTGGCCTTTGGGATGAACTCTCCACCGACTGGCTCTGCCTTGACTGCGAACTGATGCCATGGTCTGTCAAGGCGCAGGAACTGCTGCGTCTGCAATACGCCCCGGTTGGATCGGCGGGCGTCCACACTCTTACTGCCGAAATTGATGCACTTCGGTCCGCCAATAACTCCATCGAAGGCATCGCCGCCCTGCAGGACCGTGCGCGCGCAAGGCTCCAGGCGCTGACACAGTATCGCGATGCCTATCGCCGCTACTGCTGGCCAGTCGATTCAATCGACGACCTGCGGCTCGCTCCGTTTCATCTCCTGGCGGGCGAAGGAAAGGTTTACACAGATCGGCCGCACACATGGCACATGGATACGCTCGCTCGCATTTGCGCCGCTGACGCCCACATACTTTTGACAACCCCATGGTTGAGCGTCGACGTCAACGATCCTGCAAGCTGCGACAAAGCTGTCGAATGGTGGACCACTATGACCTCTTCAGGAAACGAAGGAATGGTAGTCAAGCCGGTCAACTTCATCAGCAAGGGCCGTCGCGGTGTCACTCAACCCGCCATCAAGTGTCGCGGCCCAGAATATCTTCGGATCATCTATGGACCTGAATACTTGTTGCCGGAAAACCTTGAACGCCTGCGCGCTCGAGGCGTGGGCGCCAAACGCTCTCTTGCGGGCCGCGAATTCGCCCTCGGGATCGAAGCACTCGAGCGCTTCGTTCGCAAAGAGCCCCTGCGCCGCACTCACGAGTGCGTCTTCGGGGTTCTCGCACTGGAAAGCGAACCAGTAGATCCAAGACTCTAGGAAGCGCTCAACCAATGCTGATCAGCGAGGGTGTGGGAGCATCGCGTCTTTCAGGCAGAGATCTGATGGAAGACAAGAAAGAACGTGCTCAAGTACGATGGGCCACCGATCCGGTATCGATCTCTACCAGCGATACATGATGAAGTGGTCGAGATACAGCGTTGAGGATCCGCTCGTGCCGATGCCATCGACCTGGAAGTTTGCCACCAATGCTCCCAGTGCCCAACCTAGATCGAACTCGGAATTGACGGTCCGGTTGATGGGCGCTTCCACACCGTCGAACCATACCGAATGATATGTCACATTGCCGGAATCATCGCGTGAGGTAAGGATCTGGATGTGGTGCCAGGTATCGCGCGTCCACTTTGAAGCATTGCATGGAGCGGTGGACTTTACCCATTTCACCTGCGGCTGAGTTGGGGTTCCGACATTCGAACTGAACTCCCACGTGTTGGTGTATCCGGAGCACTGAAACGCATAGATAACGGTGTCGCCGTTGCGCATTACCTGGTTGTTGTCCATTTCCAAATTGCTCAAAGTGCTACCCGACGAGATCCAGACTCGCGCGTCGTAAAGAAAGTTCTTTGCGTCCGTGTCATTGCCGTAGGAGATGGAGTAGAGCTCGCCTCCAGCATTGGTAAAAGTCGTGTGAACTTTCGCTGCCTGGCCACTCAGTGAAGGATCACTAACCAGAGTCATCGAACCTGTGGAAGTGCCGGACGTGCCCGGATCGTGTTTGATACGCCAGTTAGGCAGTAGCTGTATCTCTTTCTGGGCTGTTGCATACGAGGGGATCGACGGGCCCTTCGCTGCGGAGATGACATAGCTGGCTTGAGCCAATCCGCTGTTCACGTAGCCCGGGGCCGTTGCGATCGCCTGAAGCGTCATGGAACTTGCAACTGTGACCGGACTGGAATAGCGACTTGAGGATGCTGAAGGCGCTGACCCATCGGTGGTGAAGAAGATGGTCGATCCAGCCGTTGCGGATGATAGCGACACGGTTTGCGCGCTCGAGTAAGTACCAGACGGCTTTGAAAATGATGGCATCGCGGCGGTCGCGGTTGCAGTCGATGTGACAGGGTTCGAGGCGACATTGATGTTCATCAGCACTTCGCTACTCACACCCTGGCCTGAACACATCACGTGCAGCACGTGCGAGCCGGGTTGCGTTGCCACTTTTACATTAAAAGACGTTGGCTCGACGATCGCCTGTCCATCGTCAATGGAATAGCTCATGGAGAGTGCGGGATGAGCTGCGCATGTTGTCGCGCTCGCAGTCAAGGCGAATGGCGACGTCAGATTGGCTCCATTGAAGGGCGCAGCGACTCTGATGCCTGAAGTCAGCTTTGCCTGGTCGGATGCGGACGGAATTGCGCATCCCGTTATTGCCAGAGCGACAACGCCGGCTGTAACGATGAGTAAGGTGTCCGCTGTGAGAGATGCACAGGAGTCCTTGCACTCAGCAGCAACTAGCCAAGCACAGGATTCCGGGCTTGGGGTCGCCGATTTCTTTGCGCTTTCATACTTTCTCGCACGAGACAACATCCGGGCTCCGACTTACGAGCTAGATCAGGGTGCGAAAAGAATGCAAAATCGGTGGACGTACCGAGGGCCTCGCGATCGCGAGACGTGAGCCTGGTCTTGCGTGATGCGTGGGCCAGACTCATTCCCACTCATCGACGAACATCAGTAAACGATTAGTTGAACCCAGCATAGCGCCGGCATTCCGCGTGCGAAAGTCCGTGAGCGACACTGTGAATTACTGAGGTAATTCAAGGCCGCAAGTCGAAACTAAAGTCTCACGAACATGACGGCTCTTCGTGAGACTATTGGCGATCGCAACGGGTTTTTCTCTCCATCGCTGGCTCATGCCACCACCGGCCGCAATTCCACCTTTTTGGTCCGAATTGTGATGGCCGCCGGCGTGAGATCCGCACCGCCCCATCCTTCCTTGAATGCCTCGATCTTGATCTCGCCCGCTTCCTTCGTGGCCTGAACAATCACCTGAGCCAATCCATTGAAGAGCGAACGCTGTGGAGCCTTGTCGCTTTCCTGGCAATTCGGATCGCCATTCCCTACGCCGATCAGAACTCCCGCTCCCGTCACCTTGAATCCTATGTGATCGTCGGCGAGCGGAACGAGTCTTCCCTCCTTGTCAAGGCCCTCCACCCTGATCACGGCAACGTCTTCGCCATCCCCGTTGATTTCCGTCCGATCTGCCGTCAACTTGATTGCCGCGGCCGGACCGGTTGTTTCGCGCTTATCAGTTGACACGACCTTGCCGTCCCTGCTGCCACGCGCCTCGATCGACCCCGGCTCGTAGCGAACCTTCCATTGCACGTGGCCGAGGTGGGGAACTCTCTGGCTCCCTGCACTTTTCCCGTTCACGAAGAGCTCAACCTCATCGAGGTTCGAATATGCCCACACCGCGATTTCGTCGCCTTCGCGTCCCGTCCAGTTCCAGTGGGGAAAAACGTGAACTACAGGATCCTTACCCCACCACGCTTTGTAGTAGTAGTAGTTGTCCTTCGGGTATCCGCACATATCCACGATGCCGAACTGCGAGTTGATCGACGGCCAGCCATAGGGCGTTGGCTCGCCACGATAGTCAAAGCCCGTCCACGCAAAGCCGCCCGTCGCCCACTCGCGCTCGCCGTAGTACTTCCACCAGTCCTCTGCCGTTTCGCCCCACGGCACCACGCCGTCATACGAATTCATCGTGTTGCGCAGCTTGTCATTGCTGTACATGCCGCGCGTCGCAATCGCACTCGAAGTCTCCGAGCCATAGATCGGCCGGCTTGGAAAATCCTTGTGATACGACTCGGGGTTCTTCAGGTTGTAGTTGAACCCCAGTACGTCGAACGCATCCGAGATGCCCTGCCGATTGTCCCCATTCACCGCGGCAGACACCATGCGCGTCGGGTCCAGCTCATGGCACCGCCTTACCATCTCCGTGGCAATCTTCTTGCCTTGCTCGGCCATCGGCGACTGCAGGAGAAACTCCTCGTTCCCCACCGACCACAAAATGATCGACGGCGAATTCCTGTGGCGCTTGATCATCACTTCGAGTTGCGCCATTCCTTCCGGATTTGAGCTCATCTGCCGCGTCTCGCACATCATCATCATGCCCATGCGGTCGCAGGCATCCACCCACTCCGGCGTCGGCATGTTGTGCGAGGTGCGCACCGCGTTTCCGCCCATCTCACGCAGCACTGCCAGCCTGAACCACTGCATTGCATCGGGGAGTGCTGCGCCAATACCGGCGTGATCCTGGTGATTGCAGGTGCCCATGATCTTCACCTGTTTGCCGTTCAGCAGGAAGCCCTTGTCCGCCGTGAACTTCGCGGTCCGCACGCCAAAACTTATGCGCTCTGCGTCGCGGTTCTTTCCGGCGGCTTCCACTGTGACAACGGCCTGGTACAAATTCGGTGTTTCCACCGACCACATAGCCGCATTCGGCAGCTTTGCAGCGGCTGTGAACGTCCCTTTCCCATCTGCGCCAATCTGCTGCGCTGGGGACTCCGCGGTCGCCACGGTCTTTCCCGATGCATCCACAATCTGCCACTTCACTTTTGCGGATTCCGCCTTGTCTCCATCGTTCTGCACAACGGTAGACAGCGCCAGCGTTGCATTGCTGCCTGTCACCTCTGAGCGCACACAGCTTTCCCAATTGCCCAGGTGCAGCGCATCCATCTTGCTTAACCACACATGGCGGTAGATCCCGGCACCCTCATAGAACCAGCCATCGCCGAAGCTAGCGTCAACTCGCGCCACGATGTAGTTCTTTTTCCCGTAGCGCAGAAAGTCCGTCAGATCGAATTGGAACGGCGCATACCCATTGTTGTTGCGCCCGATAAAGCACCCGTTCACGAACACAATTACGTCGCGAAATGCGCCATCAAATTCCACCCAGATGCGACGCCCAAGATCGCTCTCCGGTATGTCGAACACGCGACGATACCAACCAACGCTTGTCTCGGGATAACGTCGCCCCAGCGGCTTGAATCCGTGTGACTCGAGCTCCTTGTCGCGCACGAACGGCAGTTCCACAGCCCAGTCATGAGGGAGATTCAGCGTCCGCCACTTCGAGTCGTCGAACTTCTCCTTCGCAAACTTGAAATCACCCGTCTTCGCGAAGTCGCCCTGGCTCAGGCCGAAGTCGAGGTCCTTGGCTGGATCCTGTCCGTCGCCGAACTTGAACTTCCATCCGAAATCAAAGAGCAGATGCTCGCGCGGAGCTACGGCCGCAAGCGCCTCTGCGGACTCCGACATCATCGACGCCGTTCGCGCCCACGCTGAACGCGCAATCATGGAAGCAGCCGAAAAACCTAAACCGGAGACAATCAGATCTCGCCGCGAAAAACCGGACATACGTTCCTCTTTCTTTCAGAGCCCGCTCATTGAGACAGCCGCGAGCAAAGCGGAAATATAAACCGCACAGCTCTCAAAAGTAAACGATTTCAGTCACTCTTCACGGGCTCTTGAGCGCAGCTGCAGGCGTGGTTTTTCCGCGCCAATCCACATCAGCTCAATGTGATAGATTCAAGGAGTACAACCAGCCTTGGAGAGGTGGCCGAGTGGCTGAAGGCGCACGCTTGGAAAGCGTGTTTAGGGGAAACTCTAACGTGGGTTCGAATCCCACCCTCTCCGCCAGAACGCGATTCCCTTCCGGTCAGGCTCTTTCTCTCATAGCTCGCTCTTCGCAGATCACCCAAAGCTTCTCCACGTCGTAGTGTGGCTGAAAAATCGCGCGCGCTTTGTATGTGAACCACTCGCGAGTCCGGTGCTCCATGCTTGTGAGTATGCATTTGAAAGCGGTCTGCACTATCTCCGAGTTGTTCATATGCGGCGAGAGGAACCACCGTCGCGTGAACTGCTTCTCGACATCGCCGCCAACGGTGTCGGCTTCCAGATACCACGCTTGCAGGTAAACTTCACCGCGTCCATCGACCAGCACGGTGAATTCGTAGCCGGGATATGCACAGCGAGACACAGTATCAATCGCATTTTGAATCCACGGCTCGGCGTGGTTCGAAGTGTTCGGCGGCCGATCCAATTCCGCTCCGGATTGCTCTCGATTATTCATCTAGGCCCTACTTTCGATTTTGATACTGAAAACATCCTTCCGCTGGACGTCAACTCCACCCTGTTGTCTGAAAGTCGCAGTCTCAGACCCCTTCCACCGCCGGACAGCCATCAAAGTGCGTCAAAAATGTGTTTCCTTTGTAGCCCAGGTATTTGATCCCGATTTTGCTCGTGAAGAAACCATCCGCGGTCATGCTCCGCAGCAGTGTGAAGAAGTCCACGGCGCTTGTCAGAGACTCATCCGATTCAGCGTTCTTGCGAAATGCAATGAGATCCAGGATTTCCTTCTGCTGAGCCGCCGAGCAGTCCACGTAACTCTTCTCATAACGCGTATGGCATGTCCCGTCGAGCCACTTCACTCCGCCGCCCAATGTTGCCTGATACTCCTCGTTCTCGCTCGTAAGGAGATCTATGAACTCCGGGGCTCCTGCCTCAATAGCTCCGCCCGAATCCGCATCGGCAGGAATGATCGTGTCGCACAGCCCTTGTAGCGTTTTGTAATCACCCGCATCGAAGAACTTCGGCGTGTACGCACCGGCGCTTGTCTTCTCTGTCTGGACGATATGATGTGCAGCCTCCGCCGCTTCAAGCGGAATCACTCGCATTACAGACCCCGCTACGGCTCCAATTGTCAGCGATTTCAATAGCGCGCGGCGTGTTACGGCATCAGCACTCATCTAAAGCTCCATCTTCTTCGCTTGACCCAGGAGATACTCTGACGTTCTCCATGCCAGAGCCATGATGGTCAGTGTTGGATTTTTATCCGGATTCGAAACGAACGGCGCTGCGTCCGCCACGAACAGATTCTTCACCTCATGCGCCTGGCAGTTGCCGTTCAGCACAGACTTCTTCGTATCGTTACCCATTCGCACCGTTCCGAGTTCGTGAATGATCGCGCCTCCCACTGAGATGGAACTCGTCTGCTGCTGGACGTCCCCGCTTGGTTTCGAATGCCGCCTCGCGCCGGCAGCGACCGTTCCTCCCGCCGCTTCAATGATCTGGCGGAACGTCTGCTGCATATCGTCCGCCATCTTGATCTCGTTCTCGCCCCACTTCCAGTGGAACCGCAACACGGGAATCCCCCACTTGTCTTTCACCTCGGGATCCAATTCGCAGAAGGTGTTCTCATTCGGAATCATTTCGCCTCGCCCGCTGAAGCCTATGAACGTCCCATAGGCGCTGCGGCACTTCTGCTTAAGCGAGGCGCCATAACCCTCTTCGCTTTCGCAGACATAGTCGAACTCGCCCACGCCCGGCATATTCCGCCCGCCGCCGAACTCGATGTGATACCCACGCAGAAATTCGTTCTTCTGGCCGAATCGCCACCAGGGCATGTACATGTGCATTCCGCCCACGCCGTCATGGTTGTGCGCGGGGATCTTTTCGAGTTGCGGAAAGTGACCAACCAGATCGCTACCCACTGAGTCGGTCAGATACCGGCCCACAACGCCGGAGCCGTTGGCGATCCCGTTCGGAAAACTTGGCGATTTCGAATTGAGCAGGAGCCGCGCACTTTCGCACGCGCTCGCCGCGACCACCACGGCTTTCGCGTACACTCGCTGCTCTGTCTTTGTGGTCTTGTCGACATAGGAGACAGCCTCAGCTTTTCCGTTTGCGCCGACAATGATCTCGCTAGCCATCGCATTGGCAATCATCGTCAGCCGGCCCGTCGCCGCAGCCGGAGGAATCATGACCTGGCTCGAGCTGAAGTTCGACGCCGTCCTGCAACCGCGTCCGCACTGCGCGCAATAGTGGCACGCATCGCGTCCATTCAGCGGCTTAGTCAGAATCGCCATGCGCGATGGAATGCATGTAATGTGCAGCCGGTCGCATGCCTTTTTCACAAGCGTTTCAGTGCATCGCGGCTTCGGGGGTGGCTGGAAAATTCCATCCGGCGCGTTCGGCACATTTTCCTTCGATCCGAATACTCCGATGTACGACTCCACCTTGTCGTAGTAAGGAGCCAGTTCTTCATAGCTAATCGGCCAGTCATCGCCCATTCCATCAGTGGAGTGGGATCTGAAGTCCGCCGGTCCGAAGCGCAGGGCAATCCGCCCCCAGTGATTTGTTCGCCCACCCTCGATGCGCGAACGGAACCAGCGAAAGCCCGATCCCGGAGCGACGGTGTACGGCTCTCCCTCGATCTCCCAGAAACCGTTCTTCGCCATGAACTCGTCGCCGATCCCGCGCTGCCGCCCGCCCACACCAACGCCACGGTGCGGCAGTTGGTACGGCCACATATGTTCCTTGAAGTCCTTGTCAGGATCAAGCCGCGGGCCCGCCTCGAGCATCACTACATTCAGCCCGCCTTCGGTCAGAACTTTCGCAGCGGTCCCTCCGCCCGCACCCGACCCAACGATGCAGACGTCATAAACCTTTTTAGTCGGTACTACTTGCAGCATGAAGTCAATCTCCAGGAAAAGGGGATGTCAGCGATCGACACAACTATACCTTGCTCGCAGTATCGACTGTCACCTTGGGCGGAGGTCATTCGAGGGTGTTTACGGTATCGGAGACTCGATTACAGCAGGTGGCAAGGCGAACGATGTACCCTTATCCCTTCAGAGAAAGCGCATGCCCGTCAAAACCATCATCGAGCCCTTCCGCATCAAGAGCGTTGAGCCCATCCGCTGGACGACCCGCGCCCAGCGCGAACAGCTGCTCAAAGCTGCGCACTACAACCTCTTCCTTCTCCACGCCGATGACGTGCTCATCGACCTGCTCACTGACTCCGGTACCGGTGCGATGTCCACTCATCAGTGGGCCGCTGTGATGGAAGGCGATGAGAGCTACGCGGGCAGCCGTAGCTTCGATCGATTCCGCAGCTCGGTGCAGGACATCGTCGGCTACACGCACGTCATTCCCACCCACCAGGGCCGCGCAGCCGAGCGCATTCTCTTCGGCGTTGCCTGCAAAAAGGGCGACGTCGTCCCCAACAACACCCACTTCGACACCACACGCGCCAATGTTGAGTTCGTTGGTGCTGAAGCTGTCGATCTTCTGATTCCGGAAGGCCGACAGCCCTCTCTCAGCTATCCATTCAAGGGCAACATGGATGTAGCCGCGCTCGAGGCACTGATCGCACGCGTCGGACGCGAGCGCGTACCGCTAGTCATGCTCACCGTCACAAACAATTCCGGCGGCGGGCAGCCTGTCTCGATGGAGAACGTGCGCGCGGTCAGCGCAGTTTGCAAGCGCCACAACATCCCGCTTTACTTCGACGCGTGCCGTTTTGCCGAGAATGCGTGGTTCATCAAACTTCGCGAGCCCGGCTATGAAGGCAAAACTCCGAAAGAGATAGCGCAGGAGATGTTCCGCTATGGCGACGGCTGCACCATGTCAGCGAAGAAAGACGGCATGGCGAATATCGGCGGCTTTCTATGCACCAACAACGACATTCTCGCGCAGCAGGAGAAAGATCTCCTGATCCTCACCGAGGGCTACCCAACATACGGTGGTCTTGCCGGACGCGATCTTGAGGCCATCGCCATTGGCATCCAGGAAGCGCTGCAGGAGGACTATCTCCGCTACCGAATTGCCTCCACTGCTTACCTCGGCAACCACATCTCGGCTGGCGGAGTTCCCATCGTCCAGCCTCCGGGCGGACACGCGATATATATTGACGCGCGCGCTTTCCTCCCGCACATTCCATCCGAGCAGTTCCCTGGCGTAGCTCTAGCTGCCGAACTTTATCTGGAGGGTGGCATCCGCTCCGTCGAGATCGGGACACTCATGTTTGCCGGCGCTGCACAGATGGACCTGGTCCGTCTTGCCATGCCGAGGCGTGTTTATACGCAGAGCCACGTTGATTATCTGGTTGAAGTAATTCTTGAGGTCTATCGGAAGCGCGAATCCATCAAAGGTATGCGCTTGACCTATGAAGCGCCATTTCTGCGGCACTTTACTGCTCATTTAGAACCACATTGATTTATTGAGAATTCTGATTAGATATCAATCGACATTTATATGAATCTAAAGTGATTAGACCGCAATAATTTGCGCTGTCGTCCAGTTGTACTTTCCACAGATTCTTGATTGACAACCTTGCTTGATTTGAACGAATCTATAGGCGAACAAAAGGCGAATATCGCCTGCCCGCCATGCCTTCCTCTGCCACCCTTCGCCAACAGATCGAGACTGCTTTTCAGCATCGCTATCCCTCTGCTCTCACTCCCTCACCCAAGACTATTCGCGATGTCTTTCCTACGGGCATCGATCGAATCGACGAGCTTCTTAACGGCGGCATACCAGTCGGAGCTATAACGGAACTCACCGGTCCCGCCTCATCCGGGCGCACAAGCATCGCTCTATCCGCACTCGCACAGCGCACTCATGAAGGCTCAGTCTGCGCATGGATCGATGCTAGAGATTCTCTCGATCCTGAATCTGCGGCATCTACCGGAGTCGCCCTTAATCACTTGCTGTGGGTCCGCTGCAATGAGAGGGCGAAACCTGATAGATCGCAACCTAACGGCACTAGAATCGCGCAGAGCTGGACACGCCTCGACCAGGCACTTCGCGCAACCGATCTCCTTTTGCAGTCTGGAGGCTTTTCTGCCATCGTTCTCGACCTCGCGGATGAGGCGATCGAACACGGCCGTCGCATTCCACTTGCAACCTGGTTCCGTTATCGTCAGGCGGCAGATCGCACCCGCTGCAGTCTGGTCGTGCTGGGGAAAGCTCCATATGCTCAGTCCAGCGCAGCTGTGGTTGTTGAGTGCAGTCCAGCTGCCGTCAATTCTGTATACGGCACAGTTATCGGAGATTTCTGTTACCGAGTGCAGCGCAAGCGCGAACGCTTCTCTCCCATTACGTCAATTGACCGCAAACCGCCTACATCCACATGGACAGCACAAACCGCATGGGAGGCTGAGAAACGCGCATGAATCCAGCCCCACTCTACGCTGCAGTGCATGTAGCAGAATTCCCTGCCCAGGCCATTTTGCGTCTCCGGCCCGATCTGCAAGCCGGTCCTGTTGTCATTCTTGATGGATCGTCGCCTCAGGAATCCGTTTGCGCTTTCAATACGCACGCCAGAAAGCGTGGGGTTGTAGCTGGTATGACGCGTCTCGAGATCGAAGAGCTCGGCAACATCCACATCCTGGCTCGCGCCAGAGAAACGGAAGCTGCCGCGCGAAGTGTTCTCCTCGAAGCTCTCTCTCAATTCTCTCCTCGCATTGAAGAAACTTTCGCAGTCAATGCCTGCTCATTCGTACTCGACATCGCTGGTTCGGAGCGCCTCTTTGGACCATCCGAGCGATTCGCGCAACGCCTGCGTGACACCATCTCTGCCACTGGCTTCCGAGCATCCATCTCTATCAGCAGCAACTTTCATACTGCGCGAATCAAATGCGAATTCTCACGAGGCATCTCAGTAATTCCCATCGATCGGGAATCGGCTGCGCTTGCATCTGTCCCAATCAGTGCTCTCCATCTAGATGTCGACTACTACGAAACATTTGCGCTCTGGGGCATCGGTACTCTCGGCGAACTCGCAGCACTTCCTGAGGGAGAAATGATTCCGCGCTTCGGCCAGCATGCACATCAATGGCTTGCACTCGCACGTGGCGATGCCGATCACACATTCCAGCCACTGGAAGAAAAGTTTGAGCTTAAAGAGCATATCGAGTTTGAAACGCACATTGAACAGATCGATGCTCTGCTGTTCATTGGCGCAAACATGATTGGCAATCTTGTCGCTCGAGCCTCCTGCCGCGCGCTGTCGCTCGCCTCTATACATATCGAGATGTCGCTTGAGCGATCGCTCATCTACAAACGCCTGATACAGCCGGCAATCCCGTCTGAAGATCGCAAGTTTCTTCTAAAGCTTCTCCAACTGGAACTGGCCGCTCATCCTCCGCAGGCAGCCGTCATCTCGCTTACCCTGACCGCCGATGCAGGGCGCCAGTCGAAAATCCAGCTCGGACTCTTCGCTCCTCAAACGCCTGAGCCATCGCGCCTTGACGTTACGCTCGCGCGACTCAAGGCCATGGTTGGCTCGGATCGCGTTGGCTCCCCTGCTCTGCTCGACTCGCATTGCCCCGGAAGTTTTCAAATGCAGGACTTCTCCGTCATCAATCAACCACGCCAATCTCAACAGATTGCCGCGCCACGCACGTCGCTTCGCCGTATCCGCCCGCCACACGCTCTCGCAATGCGTATCGACTCCGGTAAACCGAGAGTATTTCGCGACGGACCGTCCCGCTATGAAGTCTCCGTAGCCTATGGCCCCTGGCAATCCAGCGGCTCCTGGTGGGACGTCGATCGTTGGGACCTTGAAGAATGGGACGTCATGGCAACCACGAGTATTGGCGAATCAATTTCGTGCCTGCTGGTCCATGATCACCTCAATAACAAGTGGCTGCTGGATGCGTATTATGACTGACCACGGCTCCAGTCACCCATTCGAAATTGCTACTGCGCATCCGCCAGACAGCTACATCGAACTTCACGCTGCCAGTGCCTTCAGCTTCCTCGAAGCCGCATCGGCGCCCGAGTCTTACATCGAACGCGCAATCGAAATCAACATGCCTTCGATGGCCCTTGCAGACCGCAACGGTCTGTACGGCGTCGCTCGCTTCCATACCTCTGCCACGAACAACGAAGTCAAAGCACACATCGGCGCTAAAATCTCAGTTTCCTCATTCGGTAAGCGACTCACTCCTCCGCAGCATCTTCCGAACCAATGTCCTGACGAGCCACCTCGCATTGTACTGCTGTGCAAATCGCAGGCTGGCTATCAGAATCTTTGCCAACTCATCACCCGATTCAAAATGCGCGAAGCCACCAAGGCCGAAGGCGCGGCCACATTCGACGATCTAGAAGAGTTTTCTGAAGGGCTCATCTGTCTCACCGGCGGTGAAGAAGGCCCTCTTGCTTCCGCTCTCTCGCAACAGGGCGAAGCCGCAGCTGCGCAGTATCTTGATCGCATCGTCTCTATTTACGGTGCCAACAATACGTATATCGAGCTTCAGCGCCACAATGAACGGCAGCAGGAATCCCGCAATATTGCCCTGCTCAGCCTCGCCTCAGCATCCCGCATTCCTATCGTTGCTACTAATGGCGTACGTTGCGCAAAGCCAGGCGACCGTGAACTCCTCGATGTATTCACATCCATACGCCATCACACACCGCTCCACGAGGCAGGACGTCTGCTCAGCAAGAACTGCCTGCGTCATCTACGCTCTTCGCGAGAGATGCATGCGCTCTTCCGTGATCTTCCAGAAGCCATCGCCAACACGCGGATCATCAGCGAGCGCCTGGAATTCACGCTTAACAATCTGGGTTATGAATTTCCTCGCTATCCAGTCCCCGAAGGCGAGTCGATGGACAGTTTCCTTGCTAAACGAGTCGACGATGGAATTCGCAAGCGCTTCAGCTCAGCTTTAAAACAGCCTCTCCTTGAGAGAGCGCGCAAACAAGCACGGCACGAGCTTGCTCTCATCGCCCAGCTTGGGTTCGCCGGGTACTTCCTCATCGTCTGGGATATCATCCGCTACTGCCAGCTGAATGGCTTTCTCGTGCAGGGTCGCGGCTCTGCTGCCAACTCGGTTGTCTGCTACGCGCTCGAGATCACGGCAGTCGACCCGATCGGCATGGAACTACTCTTTGAACGATTTCTAAGCGAGAGCCGCGGGGAGTGGCCCGATATCGATCTCGATCTTCCATCCGGCGATCACCGTGAAAAAGTAATTCAGCACATCTATGAGAAGTATGGCGCGCTTGGCGCTGCCATGACGGCTAACGTCATCACCTATCGCGGCCGATCCGCAGCGCGCGAAGTCGGCAAGGCACTGGGATTTGACGAACAGCAACTCTCTAAGATCGCCGGCCTTGTTGGCCACTGGGAGTGGCGCGGCGCCAATGACACCATGGACAAGTACTTTGGCAACGCAGGCTTCGATATCCGGAACCCACGCATTGCGAAGTACCTTGAGCTTTGCCTGAAAATCTCCGACCTTCCGCGGCATCTCGGCCAGCACTCCGGAGGCATGGTCATATGCGCCGGAATGCTGAACCGCATCGTTCCGATCGAGCAAGCTTCCATGCCCGGCCGCACCGTCGTGCAATGGGACAAGGAAGACTGCGCGGATCTCGGACTCATCAAAGTCGATCTTCTCGGGCTCGGAATGATGGCGGTTCTGAAAGACTCGCTCGAACTGATCCCGAAACACTATAACCAGCAGATCGATCTGGCTGCTCTGCCCGAAGATCCATTCGTCTATCAAACGCTACGTAATGCCGACACTGTTGGCATGTTCCAGGTCGAAAGCCGCGCGCAGATGGCGTCTCTTCCTCACAACGCGCCTACACGCTTTTACGACATCGTCGTGCAGGTCGCCATCATCCGACCCGGCCCGATTGTCGGCAAGATGATGAACCCTTACATGAGGCGGCGGCAGGGGCTGGAAGAAGTTTCGTATGCTCATCCTCTGCTCGAGCCGGTACTCAAACGTACGCTTGGCGTTCCACTTTTCCAGGAACAGCTTCTACGCATGGCGATGGTAGTTGCCAACTTCTCAGGCTCTGAGGCGGAGGAGCTTCGCCGAGCTGTGGGCATGCGGAGATCCATGCAGCGAATGCGCAATCTCGAGGGAAGACTTCGTTCCGGCATGACGATCAATGGCATCGGGCAGGCCGAGCAGGACACCATCGTTCAGGCGATTTCTTCGTTCGCCATGTATGGATTCCCGGAGTCACACGCCGCCAGCTTCGCGCTCATCGCCTACGCCTCGGCTTATCTGAAGGTCTACTACCTTGCAGCATTTCTTTGCGCTCTTCTCAACAATCAGCCAATGGGGTTCTATGCGCCTGCCGTTCTCATCAATGACGCTCAGCGACATGATCTCAAGGTTCGTCCTATGTGCATTCAACGCTCTGAATCAACATGCACTATCGAACATGAGTCTGACGGCTCGCTCTCAGTCCGCATTGGCTTGAATTATGCAAAGGGTCTTCGACAATCTACTGCCGAAGCGCTTACAGCAAACCGCAACTCTGACGGAGCATTCCAGTCTGTTGACGATCTTGTAGCGCGTGTTCCGGCGCTCAGCCGAAAAGATCTTGTCACGCTCGCACAGATCGGAGCGCTTAATTCTATTTCCCAGGTCCAGCATCGACGCGACGCCTTGTGGCAAGTAGAGAGTGCAGGACGGCCCGTTGGCCCTTTGTTGCGATCATCCTCAACTGCGCAGCCTTCTGACAAACTCCCATTGCGGAAGATGACAACTGATGAGCGCCTCACCGCCGACTACTCCGGCACCGGCCTCACCTGCGGGCCTCATCCAATTGCCTATCACCGACCGCAGCTTCGCGCGAAGGGATTCCGATCGGCGGGCGAACTCGCGCAGAGCGAAAACAACGCATGGGTTCGCATCGCAGGTTGTGTCATCGCGCGACAGCGCCCTGGAACGGCGAAGGGCTTCGTCTTTCTCTCCATGGAAGATGAAACCGGCATCGCAAACATTATCATTACTCCAGATCTTTTTGAACGCGATCGAGTCGTCATCACTCGTACGCGCTTCCTTGACATCGAAGGCACTCTTCAGTTGAACCGTGGTGTTATTCACGTCAAAGCCAGGCGCATCCGCCCCATCGATATCACTTCCGCCGATATGCGCTCGCATGACTTTCATTGAGTGTGTCCTAAATCTCGGAACGAAGGTGAGATGGGACGCCCGGCCTTGTGGACGCCCACTCATCGCACGGTGAGGCTGTGCGATGAATGGGGCACAGACCGTGGGTCGGTACGAATGCCGACACTGACCTGTCAATTCTTGCTTCTCGCGGTACGATAAATCTATGGCAATCCAGTCGACTGATTCTCCCGGGGCAGGAACTGATTCACTCGCTCTCGCGCGCGAGCGACTCATCGTCGCGCTCGACGTTCCGGATGCAGAGGCAGCTGTTCGTCTCGTCCAACAGCTCGACGACACATGCACCTGGTTCAAAGTTGGGCTTGAGCTTTATGTTGCAGCAGGCCCCGCGATCGTCGAGAAGATCGCCGGCTCAGGCAAGAATGTCTTCCTCGATCTCAAGCTGCACGACATCCCCAATACCGTGGCCGGCGCTGTTCGATCTGCCGCCAAGCTCGGCGCCCGTATGCTGACGCTTCACGCCAGCGGCGGGCCAGCCATGCTCTCCGCTGCGAAAAACGAAATCACAGGACTTAGCAATCCGCCTGAGCTGCTCGCGGTCACCGTCCTCACCAGCATGGACGCGGGACAGCTTCATGCCACTGGAGTTGGCCGTCTTCCTTCCTCGCAGGTCGAGCTTCTCGCGAAGATGGGGATGGAAGCAGGCATTCGAGGTTTCGTCTGCTCACCCCAGGAGGTCGCTCAACTCCGTGCACTCACTGGTTCTGAGGGAGTGCTTGTCATACCCGGGATCCGCCCCGCAGGTGCAGCAGTGGGTGATCAAAAACGCATTGCTGGTCCCGGCGAGGCTCTACGGCTAGGAGCAAGCTATCTCGTCGTTGGGCGTCCGATCACGCAGGCACCCAATCCGGCCGAAGCTGCGAAGGAAATACTCGGAGATATAGCTAAAGCGTCATAAGCCGTCTGCATTCCGTTGATCTTCTAACCGCCGCTCTGAAACAAACAGTGAGTGCCTAAAGTTATCTAATTTTTCTATTACCTAAGAGTTGTGTACTGAGTCGCTTATTGTGACTACCTTCAATGCAACGTACCCAAACTTATCGGTTCTCTAGCCGGCCCGCGCTTGCTGCTTTTGTGCTTGCAGGACGTTGCCTGCGCAGAAGTATAAGGTCCCCATTTCACGATGGCGAGGATTAGGGGTCGTGATGAAAAGAGATTTCCTCGCGGATGGAGTCCTTCAGTAGTTGCACTTCTCTTGATAGCCAGCAATGTTCGACATCCTTTTCGGCTAACAGGTACTATCGTCCAGAACTCGACGTCGTACGATTTCTCGCATTCTTTCTCGTTTTTCTTTCTCACAACTTACCGAGGTCTCCAACTCCGAGGCTGAATGATCTTCTTCGCGGCTTTGCTCCGATCTTCTTTGCGGGCACGAACGCCTGCATCTTCGGAGTGAGCCTTTTCTTTACGCTCAGTGCTTTTCTGATCTGCGAGCTTCTTCTTCGGGAGAAAAGCACGATTGGAACGCTTTCGGTCAAATCGTTCTATATCCGGCGAATCCTTCGCATCTGGCCCCTCTACTACTTCGCGCTTGGACTCGGGGTGTTTTTCGCACTCTCACCGCTCGGAAGCCGGAGCGCAATTGTGGGCTTTGGCTGGTATGTGATTTTCATGGGCGCATGGCATGCAGCCATTCATGGATGGATCGATAATCCGATCTTCGTACTGTGGACTGTATCGGTAGAGGAGCAGTTCTATGCTCTCGTGCCATGGGCAATAAGATTCATTGGCCGCAGAGGTCTTATGGCTCTCTCTATCTTCATTCTTCTCGTCTCCAACCTTCGAATCTACTTGTTGCGCGCCGCGGGCGCGAATGGCGACCGGATCTGGGCGGATTCGATTGCGCAATTTCAGTGCTTCGCTGTCGGAATTCTTCTTTGCCTCATTCTCCGAGGTCGCGTACCTCGAATACCAGGCTGGTTGAGATCTCTGCTCTTGCTTGGAAGTTTTGGTTGCTGGATCCTTGCTGCATATAAACCGATGCATCAGGACTTCGGAGTCGCTTCCGGCTCTGGGTATTTGCCTTATGTTACAGGCTATCTATTCGCTTCCGTGGGCGCGGTCGCCATTCTCGTCGCATTCCTCGGAATAAATCCTCGAGTGATTCCGGGGTGGGCGGTATCGCTCGGCAAAATCTCGTTCGGCCTATATGTGTTCCACGCATTCGCGCGAGATTTCGCTCTGGCGCTCCTTGAGCTTGTCACGGTGCCCAACTACTCCAGAACCATTCTGTGCGCCTGCATTACATTTGGGCTGACTGTCGGGGTGGCCAAAGCTTCCTATCTTTATCTTGAAAGACCCTTCCTGTGGTTGAAGCGCCGCCATGCCTTGATCGAAAGCCGGCCGGTCTGAGCTTCATCGGCTGCGGCAAGATATCGATGTTCGGAAGTTTGCCTGGCTCCGCCGGACTTTAACAGAATTAAAAAAGCCCGGCGGGGGCCGGGCTTTCTCACTAGCTGAGACTTGCTTTTTTACTTAAAGCTTTTCGTGGAAGTCGCAGGCAGAGCAGGAGATATAGATACCTCCAGGGACGCCGCGCTCGCGGTCCTTCACGCGCTTCACGATGCGCGTCGGTTTGCTGCACTTGGGGCAATCGGTGGACTTGGTGGTGTCCATCGCTTTCTTGCGGTCGCCAGTCTTGGCAATCTTGGCCATAATCGGGTGCTTCTCCTTCGAGGATTGTCTCTGCTCACACGCGCGACAGTTCTGCACGCGGCTTCAACGGCGCGGTCATTTACCCCAGCACAACATGTAAGTCGGGAGGCAGCTGGACTCGCTGCATTCTAGTTTACATCAGCTCGAGTTACTGGTCGTCGGGGTCGGCCGGAGGAGCGGGGGCCTTTGAAGACGGCGCCAGCGCTGGCACGGTCTTTCCGTCCTTTGTCACGTCCAGTTTGTCCGTTCCCGAATCGCTCTTATTTGCGGAGTCTGCAGCTTTTGCCTGGTCGGCGCGTCGTGCCGCGGCTACATCTGGATAGTCGTCCGGCTTCTGCTTTGGGAACTGCACCGGCTTCATCTGCCCTGCGCCGTTTTTGGCGGTGTCCGGCAGCTGTTCTCCGGGAGCCGTCAATGAGGGAGGGGGTGCCGGAGCCTGCCGGTTGGGATCGCGATTGGTGTCGGAGTCGCCCACCTGCACGATGCGGGTCTTCTGCTGTTCCGCGGTTGCGACTGCCGGCGTGCCGTCAGTCCGCATCAGCCCTTCGACCACATCCTGATCGAAGATCTGCGGCGCTTCGCCAACCTTAGCCACTTCGACACGGATTACGCGGTTGCCGTTGATTCGGACGAACTCCACCGGCTGAGGAGTCTGACCGTAGATCCACTCCTCGAACGGCATCTGCCCTTCAACTTCGCGCACCTTGCGCTGCGGCTGCCCTTTAGCGAAGAGCACCATGTCGGTGCTCATCCCGACCCAGACGTCGTGGTTGAGGATCGCTTCCTTCAACTTAGGCGGAAGTGTGTCGGTGAAGGCCTGGATGGGTGTCTTCACGTCGAACGAGATGAGCGGCGCCAGCAAAGCTTTTACCTGCGAGGCCGTCATGCTCGGAACGCCACCCTTGAACTCCAGGGTGAGCCGGGCGCCGAGGGGTTCGCTCTCGTCTCCGCCCTGGACCATCGGCGTCATCTGGGTGCCGGCGCCCAGCTGAATGTGGCGAAGGAACCGGTGTTTCAGGTCTGGGCCGCCGTTGAGCATGAAGACCATTTTGTTTTTGTCGAACTTGATGTCTGTCAGAACCACCGCGTCGCCCGGCTTTGCGGAGAGGCCGTACTGCGTGACCATGTTGAGGTAGTTCTCGCCAGCAGGGTTGAGATCGCCGTTCGCCTGGAGTGTGAGGCCTTTGTGTCCCCGCGGAAACGGACGCATGGCGAATCCCTGCTCCGATTGCAGAACGCGGATCAGTTCCAGCCTGGTCTTTGCATCCAGCCCGGTTTTCGGCAGGTCGACCTTGGTGGGAGTGATCTGCGCGTAACGACGGTCGACCGTACTGCCGCCAGTGGAGACATTTCCGGTGCGGGTATCAATTGTGATGGCCTGAGCTGTCGCGTGGGGGGCTGGGGCACAGAGAACGGCAATGAGCGCGCCGCTGCATGTGATTGAAAACACGCGAGCAACAAACGAAGGATCTGCGGGAAGTAACGAATGCCTGACCATGGGCGGCCTCCCATGCTGCACGTGGCACTGAGCTAACGGTAGTGCTATTCAGATAGAAAGGTCAAATCTGTGATGCCAGCCGGATAGCAGAGTCCTTCAGCCGGCACATCAAGGCAGATCGTCCCGGCCAATTACTGAATCAGATGCCGGCATGGGCGCGGCGGGTGGCGTGGAGGCGGGGAGAATCTGGACGAGGCCGGGAGCGGCGGGCTCTGCGGGTTGTCCCATGGCATCTTCGTGTTGCCGCTTTGCGGCTGCATCGATATCTACGGGAATGCCGGCGCCGACGAATACCGGCGCATTGTGTTTGAAGTCCAGCTCTCGCGTGGCACGGTGGAGAACCACGAAGGCCGCAAGAAGCACGAGGCAGGCCCACCAGCTGGCGTCCAGCCCGAAGCCGCCGCCGGTGAGCCAGAATGGGCCCATCGGATTACCTTCGATGATCGGCGAATGGCTGCTGACTCCCGCTACTGTCAAACCGAAAATCAGAGCTTGCGAGGCCTTCCACGCGAAGTTCAGTCCCCAGCTCACCCACAGGGCGCGGGTCCGTAGATAGGCTGTCGTGAGAAGAAAACTGAATACGACGGAGATTGCAATGCTGGCATTTGTAGAGCCCGGCTGCATCGCTCGCATGATCGCGTAGAATAGCGCGTACCCGAATGCTGCTCCGGACGAGCCGACCACGATGGCGAAACGCTGGAAGCCGTAGCCGCGAAATGCGACTTCCTCGCCCAGCGTCAGCAGGACGAAGTAGGCCGCGTCGGCGACCAGCCATCCCCATGCGGCACGCTGTGAGGTGACGACAACCGCGATTCCGCCGACGACCAGCATTGGCAGGACGCAAACCACAACCGCGCCCCATCCGATCGCGGCGCCAGTTCCGAACTCGCGGGCCCAGCCTGATCTCAAAGGCAAGCCCTGCGCGGCAATGGAACGAGGCTGACGATCGAAAAGCGCTCCGAACGCTGCGTATCCGAGTATCAACAGCGCTGCAAACAGCAGTTGCTCGATCAGCGGTTGCCACGCATCCCGCTGAATTGCGATTGCCGCATTGTGCGCGAAGGCGCGCACGATGAAGTAGTAGAGGACGGCGGCGATGAATTCGAGGTAAGCGCGCAGCTTTCCCGTGCGCTGGATCGCGCTCATCGCCGTCCTCGAAAAATGGATACGAGAAAGCTGCTCATTTGCGGTGCGCGACCTGCTCCGGCCACCAGTCGGCTATACCTGGTCTTCTGTGTAACAACGCGCGATCTTACGGAACTTCTCCTGCCGCGCGGCCACCATCGCATCTACAGACATCTTCTTAAGCTCATCGAGATGCCGCTTGATCACGCTGCCAACAATGCCTGCGCCTGCCGGATGATCTGCATGGGCACCGCCCTCGGGCTCGCCGATGATCTCGTCTACGCATCCGAGCGCGGCAACCTCATCCGCAGAGATCCGCATTGCTTCTGCGGCTTGCTGCTTGTGCGCAGCATTCTTCCACATAATCGCCGCACACGATTCAGGCGTGATGACGAAGTAGAGGGCGTTCTCCAGAATCAGCACGCGGTCGCTCACTGCCAGCGCCAGTGCACCACCTGAACCGCCTTCGCCGCTAATGATCGAGATGGTCGGCACCCGCAGACGCGACATCTCGCGAATATTCCGTGCAATGGCTTCGGCTTGACCGCGCTCTTCAGCGCCGAGGCCCGGATACGCACCCGGGAGATCGATGAAGCTGACAATCGGACGGCCAAACTTCTCTGCGATCTTCATGCAGCGAAGAGCTTTCCGGTAGCCCTCGGGATTGGGCATGCCGAAGTTGCGCTTGACCCGCTCTTTGGTCGTGCCGCCCTTGCGGTTGCCGATGACCATGACTTCGTCGCCGCCGAGGCGGGCCATGCCGCAAGCCACCGCCGCATCGTCGCCGAAAGCACGATCACCGTGAATCTCGCTGAAATCCGTAAAGATCCGCTCGATAAAGTCCATTGGATAAGGCCGCTGCGGGTGGCGCGCCATCTCAATTCTTTGCCACGCAGGCGATACCGGCTGCGGGCTGCTGGGTGAACCTGATGCGTGTTCAGTCATCGGAAGTTGGCAGTTCCAGGAACATGTCGATCCTCCTGCTCCTCTACTGCTCTTACGATTCTACGGGTTGCGGCTAAGTTGGTACAAACTTGATTGAATGGCTGCCCAAGGCCTGCTCTGGAACCTCAAAGCGATACCAGATGCCATCGTTTATTAGATTGAGGAACTTTCCACGACCGATAACGGTGGCTTCCTTCAGATTCGCCGACCCTGGGAGCAGGAGGCGGACTTGAGAGATTGTTTCAGCGCGACATTCCGACAATCGCAACAGTGAGCAGTCCCATGCCTTCTCTCCGTATCCGCCGTAGGCAAGAATCATATTTCCATTGACAGCAATCTGCTTGGGCCCAGCTAGATCTGATCGCCACGCCTTTATGGCCAAATCTCCGTCGATGCACACGATGGGAAAGTCCGTGTAGGTGCACAGCCAGACGACATCTTCAGCACAGTTGAGCACGTAGCAATCTGAGATGTTGTCGAGACCATCCGGTGGCTCGTATTCCCATAATCTCTGTCCATCATTATCGAAGCAGACAAGTCCAGACGCGCCGACGGGCAGATTCTCGGAAGTCGTCCCCCACCCGTAGTTCCCGTAGACGCCTTCGTCGGAATAGCCAGCCCAAATATGACTTTTGGGGTCGATCGCGATGTGCTCGATTCCATCGCCGAGACAAAACTGCTTCTTTACCTCTCCATCCGGCCCAAAAACCCACGCGTTCAGCTCAACAGAGCCATCGTTCGATTTGTGACAGCGGGGGGACGCGACCAAAACGTCGCCGTTGGGGAAGGTATCGACTAGGGGAAAGCAACTTTCAGCCCGACCAGATCCAAACTTCTGCTGGCTGATGCGCTCGAGCAGATCAGCTTTGCATTGAAGAACCCTTCTGAGTGGCTTCTTGGAAATCTGGCAAACCCGGGCTGCACATCATATCCGAAGACCGAATCTTGAGCCGATTGAGGAGCCCACAGCTGTGCCGCTTCCCCTTGAGCATTAACTCCGGAGAATATGCAGGATCGGTCGTTTACTGACGGCAAGCGAATAGGAGAGCCGACTGGACTCAGGTCAAGAGTTGAACTCATTTCTCAAAACCCTGCCGGTCTTTCACCCGCTACCCCAAATGCCCTCTCCAGTGCCTGGCCGGCCTGGCACAAGATGCCCTCATCGAACAGACGGCCGATCAGGGTGATGCCGTGCGGAACGCGGCGCGGAGGAGAAAATTTCGGGAGCGGATTCTTAGGGTCTGGTGCCCAGTCACTGCGGGCCTCCGCCACTTCTACGAATCCGGCACGCAGAGTCAGAGACGGATGACCTGTGTTGTTGCTTATCACGAGCATCTCGTCTCGCAAGGACGGCACCAGCAGCAAGTCCACTTGAGACATTATGCGCGCCATCTCGTGCGCTACTTTTCGGCGCATCCGGTCGGCTTGGACGAAGTCAACGGCAGACAAAAACCGCGACTGCCGAAAGGTGTTCGGCCACGCGTCAGGAACTTGTGCACGCAATTCCACTGCTTTGTGGTTCTGCGTCAGTTCTTCAAAAGCCGCTGCGCTCTCGGCAAACAGTATGAGATTGAGCGAGTCGTAGGGCCAATCGGGCAGCGAGACTTCGACCAGTTGCATGCCCAGCGTCCGCACAGTCTCCATCGCGGATCGATCGACATCGGTTGCGGGAGCCTCTTTCATCCATGCGGGAAAATACCCGACTCTCAGCCCGGATACTTTCGCGGCCGAGTTGAAGTTCAGTGAGCTCGGTAAGCTGGCCACATCGCCGGGGTCAGGTCCGGAGATTGCATTCAGTACAAGAACTGTGTCCTCGACAGAACGAGCCATTGGGCCAAGTTTGTCGAGTGACCAACAGAGTGTCATTGCGCCCGTTCGCGCGACGCGCCCATAGGTCGGGCGCAGACCAGTGACGCCGCAACGCATCGAAGGGCTGACAATGCTTCCGCCGGTTTCGCTTCCGATCGCGAAACCGACCACCCCTGCTGCGGTTGCCGCGCCAGGTCCAGCGCTGGAGCCCGATGCACCCTCTTCCGGCAGCCATGGGTTCATCGTTTGCCCGCCAAACCAGATGTCGTTCAGAGCAAGCGCGCCGAGGCTCAGCTTCGCGACGAGCACCGCGCCTGCTTCATTGAGCCGGCGCGCAACGTAACTGTCTTTTTCCGGAACTCGATCGCGATATGGTTCAGCACCGTAGGTTGTTGGAATCCCCGCGGTATCGAGCAGATCTTTCGCGCCCCACGGAATTCCGTGCAGCGAGCCGCGGTACTTCCCTGCTGCGATTTCCTTATCTGCCTGGCGCGCCTGTTCGAGAGCATGATCCCTGGTCAGCGTGATCACGCAGTGGAGTTTTGGATCGAACCTCTGGAGGCGGTCAAGATAGATCTGCGTCAGCCGCTCTGACGTGATCTGCTTCGATTCAATCCATCGAGACAACTGCGCAACGGGAGCGAACGCGATGTCTTCGTCTTTCTGCGGCAGGGGCGCATGCGCATCGGCACTCCTGATGAAATGCTGTCCGCCGGCCTCGGGCGTGGGATGCAGTGAACCTGGCAGTATCGGATTCCAGATCGTCGCCGGTGCGATGTTCGGCTCCAGGGTCATTTTGCGCGGGCCCGTCCTGCGCTCGTACAGAGGAGCCATTGCACGCTGCCAGTTCCCCGCTGCCTGTGCGCGATCTGCCTCGCTCATCTCGATCTGCATCAGCTTCCCGGCTTCGGCGAATGTAGCCGCGCCCACCTCCGGTCCCACAGGGGGCGCTGTGCCAAACGCCGGAGGAGCGCCCGGTGTCTGCTGGCTCTGCGCCGGATTCTGTCCGGGCGCCTGTTCCGCATCAAGCGGCAGCGCAGCCGCGATCGCACCCACGGTTCCCATCGCAATAAACCGCCGTCTCGAACTCGTCATAGCTCATTTGTAAATCTTCGGGAGGCAGGCAGAACAGAGAGAAGACAATGCTGAGCTTTCCCTCGGAACGTTAAGGCGTCTGCACTATTCAGCACTTTGCGACTGGTGAGTTCTGCCCGGCAGAGCAATCGCGCCGTTGCTTCGTTTGCCGAAGAACAAATCCGATCGTGAACCAAAACAAATTCCGGGCGAGTTTCTGGCGATGCTGACTTTGAGATCGAAACCTTGCCACTGCGAGTCACGAACTTTTTCTGGGTTCTCATGATCATCGAGTGCGCACCAAAGAACCTTCTTACGGAAATGACAAGCTGATCTGGATTGTGATCATCATCTTTACGCATTGGATCGGTGCTCTCATCTATTTCCTAGTTCGACGCCCCCAACGCATTGCTCAACTTGGCCAACGCCAACGCTACCGACGAGTCTGACGTTTCCTTCTTATTCGTCTCAAAGCGACAGTGACCAACTCATAGACGGTGTCCAGATGGTTGGAAGGCCATTCAGTGTTTTGCGCACTGCACGATCAACTTCGCTAACGGCGATTGGCCTTACTGTGCGTTGATTTGAAAGTTTTCTTGCTGGCTGCGCAGATGGAAGGTGTAGTCACCGGAGCCCACGTCAAACCCAATGTAGTCGTCTTCGCTGGTGGCCCCAGTAATGCCCGGATCTCCTCCCACATATTTGCCCTTGTCCCATACTGTGCGGCCGTTCTCGTCTACAGTGACGCCGGAAAGCTGCTGGGGGCGTGGGACCATCACCCGAGCATCGGCTCCCTCTGGAATGCGCACGTGCAGCGTGACTCCTTCACCCTCGTGTGCCCATGACGACTCTACAGTGCCGCGAATCGTCTTTACGGTTCCGCTGGCGTACTGAAGTCCATGCGCAGCCTGCGGCTGAATGCGAATATGCCGGTAGCCTGCTACGCCCGGCGCCTGATTGATGCCGGCCAGTGCCTGGTAGAACCAAGCGCCCACACTGCCGAACATAATATGGTTATGCGAGTTCATACTCGGGCCGGCTTTTTCCTGCCAGAGTTCCCAGAGAGTTGTGGCACCGCGCGAGATCATGTAACCCCAGCTTGGATAGGTAGTTTGCGCGGCTAGATCATACGCGAGGTCCGAACGCCCCGCCGCAGTCAGCGCAGGCATCAGAAACTTCACCCCGATAAAGCCTGTGGTCAGGTGAGTGTTGTGAAAGTACAGCACGTCGTTGGTCAGGTTATCTATCACATCGTTACGGCGATCTTTTGGGGGCAGGTTGAGGAACAACGCCATCGCATTGGCAGCCTGTGTTCCGTTGGCATACTGGCCTGTATCGGGATGGAAATAGGCTTTATTGAATGCAGTGCGGATGTTGCCTGCGAGCTTCCCGTACATGTCTGCATCGGAGGTGTGGCCCAGGACCTTCTCGAGGTCCGCCATGACTTCCACGTCGTACAGATACCAGAAGTCGGAGATGTAGTCGTGTGGCGTCTTCGCCAGTTCAACCCAGTCGCCCTCGTGGCCCAACACCGTTGCGAATACGTCTTCTTTCGCGTTGCGGCGCAGATACTCGATGTACTTCTTCAGGCCCGCCTCGTTCTCTTCAATGATGCGTCGATCGCCGTACTGCTCCCACATGTATTTCACCAGCAGCGGATAGGCTGTTTGCCACCCAAGGTCGGCTTCGTAGCCTCCATACTTCAACGGAACCGTGTCGGGCACGGCGCCGTCGTCGCGCTGCGCGTCGGCGATGTCGCGGATGAAGTTGGTGTAGAACGCCGCCATGTCGAAGTTCATCATTGCCTCTTCAGCCGTGGCTTGCGCGTCGCCCATCCAGCCCTGGCGCTCGTCGCGCTGATCACAGTCCGTAGGCACGCCCATGAGGTTGGTCAACTGCGACCAACGAATTACGCGTTGGATGTCGTTGAGAACAGGGGTGGAGGCAGAAAAGCTCCCGATGGTCTTCACCGCCGAGTGCACAAAACGCCCCCGAATAGAGTCAAGGCTGGGTGTTCCCGGGAAACCGGTCACCTCGACATATCGGAACCCATGATAGGTGAAGCGCGCCTCATAATTCTCTTCTCCACCTCCACGCAGGATGTAAATGTCGCGTGATTTGGCGGCGCGGATGTTTTCGCGATTGATCATGCCGTTGTCGTAGAGCAATTCGGAGTAGCGCATCAGCACCTTTGCACCCGCCGGGCCTTCTACGCGCAGATGCGCCCACCCGCTCATGTTCTGGCCCATGTCGAAGACGTATACGCCGGGTCGCGGATTGGTCATCTTCACAGGTACAAGTTGGTCGGTGCCTTCGATGGCCGGCATCATCTGCGAGGAGCGGGCGCCGGAGGAGCCTTCCACTTCCCTGGCCGCTGTCCAACTGCTGTCGTCGAAGCCCGCTGCATCCCAACCCGTCGTTTCGTTGCGCGCATCGTAGACTTCTCCGCCATATACGCTGGACTCAAACACAGGACCGGGAGCCGTCTTCCAAGTGGCATCAGATGCCAGGTTCACAGCAGAGCCGCCCTCGACATCGGCATGGGCCTGCACCAGCAAAGCCGGTTCTTTGTAATAGACTTGCGAGCCATCCACTTCCTGCGTAGCCCAGCCTCCGGCCAGCATTACGGCGATCACGTTCTTTCCTTCTCTCAGCGCGGGCAGGAGGTCGTAGGTGGAGTAGAGAACGCGCTTGGGATATGTGGTCCACGCCGGATCGAGCACCTTGCGACCGATGCGATGGCCGTTGACACGCAGTTCGTAGTACCCGAGGGCCGCGATGTACACGCGCGCGTCCTTGATCTTGCCGCCAACTGTGAACTCTTTGCGGAACTCACCGCCCTGGGCGCCAGCCCCGATCCACGACGCTTTCCACTCCGATGGCTTCAGGAGCGCAGTGCCGAAGCGGGCTTGCCGGCTATAGTCGCTGGCCCGGCCTTCCTTGTCCCAGTAGCGTACTTTCCACCAGTAATTTCGTCCGCTTTCCAGAGGCTTACCGGCATAGACCACCTGGGTGAAGTCTTCTCCGGCCACCTTGCCGGAGTCCCATTGATCGCCGCGACCCTCCTTCAGGGCTTCCGCAGTTGTAGAAACCAGCACCTGATACGCTGTCTGCTTCTCGGCGCGGTCGGAATGGGCGAGAATCCAGGCAAAGCGCGGCTGTGCGGTGTCGACGCCGAGCGGGTCTTCCATGTACTCGCAGCGCAAGGAATTGGGAGCGCCCGGGACGGAAGCCGCTCGGACATGAATCAGATTCAATCCGAAGATCACGGCGAGAAGAACCGGATTTCGGGCAAGAGCTTTGCGCAGTGAAGAAAGAGAATCCATGACGGCTCCTAGCAGCAGAAATCGTACTGAACGGGTCAACGTGGCCTCGTGGGCGGTGGATGTCCCAGTTCCCGAGGGCAGGGGCGTGGGCACCCGGTCGGGCCGGAGGCAAATCCCGTGGGCAAAGAAATGGGTTTGTGCGCTGCTCGCGGAAGTATAGTGCGCTTGCACCGAAATGGGCGAGAATTTAATTTCTGTTTTGAAGTTTTGTTGCTAATGGATCGGGGAGCGGTTCCCTTAGAGTAGGCGTCCGCAAAGCAACGAGACGTCGGATCCATGAATGTGGAAAGGAAAACGCCGGAACATGCAGGAGAAGCTAGCTGAGTTGCTTTGCTGTCTATCCTTGTCAACGCGGCGCTGGGCTCATCGGATATACCCAAAGCCTCCTCGATCTGCGCGCAAGAAAATACATCTCTTCGCGATCCTTCTGGTGAGCCTGGTTCGGCTCCCGACGATGTACGCGGTCCAGCCTTCCGGCATGGCGGAGTTCCAACAGATGAAATACGGATTTTTTGTCCACTACGTCTGGGGAGGCGCTGCTTACCTGGCGACGATCAATAAGGATGGCTCGAAGCCCGTCAGCCTTGACGACCTTGCCGACCGCTTCAACGCGAATCGTTTCGCCGATGACCTTGCGGCAATGAAGGTGGAGTATGTGGTATTCACGCCATTTCACGCCGACATGAATGCGCTCTATCCCAGCAAGGTCTTGAATGAGTGGCTGCCCGGCCACGCGTCAAAACGCGACTTGCTCAGGGACATGATCCGCGCCTGCAAGGCGAAGGGCATATCGGTGTTGTTCTATACGCATCCCCGCGATGGCCACGACCTGAACGTTGCCGACCAGTCGAGAACCGGCTGGGTGCAGGGCAAGGGTCCGATCCTGATTTTGCGAGGTGGGATAGGGCCAAATGGAATGATTTCATCAACCAACTGTACGGCGAGTTAGTAGATCGTTACGGCAATGACATTCTCGGGCTCTACCTCGACGAGGGCAGCGGAGAGGGGGACAGCTACCGGGTGTTGGATTATCCAAGACTGCGCCGGACCATCACTGCGAGTCATCCTCAACTGCTCATGATGCAGAATGACTACGGCAACCTTTACTCGTTCGACATTGGAAATGAGGAAGTGTTCTACAACCACTCCTTTGACGCTGCGGATGGAGACCGATGGGAGTCGGCGGGCAAACCGGTTTCGATAGTTATCGGTAGCTTTTTCTTTGCGGCCGCTGCCGAAGGCAAAACCGAACCTGCCTGGAACAGCGACAAAATCAGTTTCAATCGATGGATCGAGTTCTCACCGGCATCGATGTTTCGATACACCGTGCTGCAGGCTGGCACATGCACAGAAGGCGGTGGGGTGATGTGGGCTGCCGGCCCCTATCCGGGTGGCGGCTGGGAAATGGGTGTATTCGATCGGTCAATGCCAGATTTCTTCGCATCAGCGCCCCACAATCTGAATCAATGAAGGTCGCAGAGATTAGGGTATTCGGTCCCAGAGTGAGCGGCGTTGCAAGAGGTGCTCATACGAGATTTGAATGCGCATCTTTTCTGATGTTTATTTAACGCTGCGAAAAGCGGCTCATTCACCGTGGTGCAGGTATGAGACGCGTGTCCGCCCACTCCCCGCAACGAGTCGCAAACAGTGCAGTGGCGGGTGCGGTGCAGATTCGGTATGCGATGGTACCCGCCTGCGGTGCCAATGAGCAACCTCCCCCGCCATCAATGTCCCCAAACAACCGATGTAAGCTGCTCATTTCGGTCAGTTCATCGCGTCCAGCGTGAGCCAGCCGCCAAGACGGGCTTGTAACCACCAAACCAATTGGATAGCCAGCGGTCGATTTCGTCTGCCACTCAGATTTGATCAACGGGCCCTAGAGGCCTAGCTGGGCAAGCGAGTGCTGGACAGAAAAGTGCGGTCAACTTTTTGACCTCAGTGTCCCAGTCGCCGACTACCCGCTCGGAGTACGGCTCAACGCCCGATGGACAAAGGGTGAGTGGCTTTCCGCGGGCATGCGGAAACGCGCGGACGTAAACTTGTCGTGCAATGAATCCGAACCTCTTCTCAATTGAGATGGCGTCCATACCACGCGAGCTCACTGGCCCATTTCCGCGAAAAGTGCGCCTATCGAAAAACGGGAACCGGATGGCTACTGCAGCTGTGGTCATGTTTGCGCTCGGGACAGCTTTAACCCTCTGGATCGGAGTTGATCGAGTACAGCATCTGCTGCACAGAGCGGCGTTACGCCGCGACGGCAGGACAACCGTCGGAGAAATCAGGCGAGTATGGTCATCGAGCCGCTCGATGAAAACCAGAGTTAGTTACACTTTCGCAGTCAACGGAGTGCCCTTTGTGGGCGAGGAGTTAGTGCCGCATCATTTAGCGGTCAGCCTCGGGGATTCCGACCCCCTGCCCATTCGATATCTCCCCTCGAATCCCGCAGTAAACCACCCGGCTGCTTGGGAGTGGTCTGTGGATTCGGATACTTTCGTTGTTCCGATCCTATGCACAGGACTCGTCCTATTTTTGGTTATCGCCTTGCACTCAGAGCGCCGTCTGGTTGTAAAAGGGCTACCTGCGGTGGGCGAGATCACGAAATGCACTCCTGCAAAGAGAGGCGGTTTCTCGGTGAACTTCGATTTTCGAACAGAGGATGGGAATATCACGAAGGGCAGCGGGTGGTCTGAATGTCGCCGGGAAGTAGGCGAGAGGGTCTGCGCTCTTTATCTCTCAGAAAAGCCGAAGCGAAACCTGTCCTACCCTGCACTGAACTACCGAGTGGTCGAATAGTTACAGGGAGGCAGTGCGCTCAGAACAGCAGGTAGAGCCATTGCGGTCGAGTCACCGGCCATCGTCGCTTTGAGGCCAAGAAGCTGCCGCACTCCGATTAGCGATGATCCACTCAGCCAGCCAATCACTCGCCAGAATCGCTGAACGCGTCGAGCAAAAGGCGGCCGCATAGGGGTCTTAATGCAGTCGTTTACAGAGACATCGATCATCTGCCTGAGTCAATGTGACGGCAGGTGAAATTGGTAAATGTTTCCACGAGGGAACTCGACTTCGTGGATCTGTCAGAACTGGTAATTCCCCACGTTGCCCTTATCGATCGCGATCCAGCCGGAACCTGCGAGCGCATGCGGAGTGTCAGGAATTCTTTTCAGGCTTCTGTATCCGGGTAGACCCAGATCTGTTCCGGGCCCGATCTTCTCGCCCCTGATGAGCATCAGGGCGAGCTTGTCCTGGGCCTGACCGGCTATCACCGGGTCCCAGAGGAAGATTTTGTCGACCGCACCGTCGCTCAGGTAGTCGCCAGCGACTGACGGCAGACTTGTCCCCATCACGCAGGTGCTGTTCTGGCGTCCTGCTTCGCGCACCGCTTTGCCGATGCCGGCAATGTCGATTACCGAGCTTCCTTCGAAGCCTTTCAGTTCCGGATACTTTGCGAGCAGCTTCTTCGCTTGCTGATAGGCGGTATCGAGATGCTCGCCGCTCTCAACCGGCGGGCTCACGCGGTTGACCTCTGGATATTTCTGCTTAGCACGTTCATAGGCGGCTCCAACCCAGCGCATGTGACTGCGAGCCGTGGTGTGGCCCACAAACGCGACATATTCGCCCTTGGCGCCCATGCACGATGCGAGTTCGTCCATCAGGTGCGCGCCATAGGCAAGGTTGTCGAACGCTTCGATGTCAACGTCGGTGTTCACCTGGTTGCCGGCTTCGTGGGTCACCACTTTTATCCCAGCTTCGCGCGCTTCCTTCAGAACCCCTTCGAGGGCCTCCGGCGAGTTGGGGACGACTGTGATCGCCGAGGGCTTTTCTGAGATGAGCTTGCGGATGATCTGCGCCTGCTTCTGGGGATCGGCGTCTGCAGCGCCGGTCATTGTGGCTTCAATGCCGTTCTCGACGCCGAACTTCCTGATCCCGAGCTCCATTCGTTCAAACCAGGCAATGCCAGTGCGCTTAACCACCGTGACGATTCTGATCTTCGCGCTTTTTGCGGGTCTATCCGCCCGGGACTGGTGCACGAAGAGCAGACATGCGATTCCCACTGCAATTGCTGACAGAGCACTCATGATTAATTTCATATTTCGCATCGCCCCCTCCCGATTTTCGGCCGCGTACTGATATCAATTTCTATCGTTCTACCGATCATAGCGGTGCGAAAGCGGAGTCCACATTTTGAGGAGATTCTGTATGAGAGTGCGACCATAGAACTATGCGCGAGATCCGCTGCAAGGCAATTCTCTTCGATATGGATGGAACGCTCGTCGACTCGACCGTGGTCGTTGAGCGCGCATGGGAACTCTGGGCTGCACAGCATAATATGCCTCTGGCCGAGGTACTGGCGTTCTCGCACGGCCGCCCGACTATCTCGACGCTCGAGCATTTCCGGCCGGGACAGGACCATACCCGAGATCTTGAAGAGCACGGCCGGTTTGAGGAGACGGTGACAGAGGGTATCCTCGCCGTCCCCGGGGCGGTCGAAATTCTGAAGATCATGCAGTCGCAGAATCACCCCTGGGCCCTTGTCACCTCTGCATGGAGAAAACTGGCGGAGACGCGAGTGATGGCTGCCGGTTTGCCGCTGCCTGCGGTCATCGTTCCCATTGACGAAATCCAGAACGGCAAGCCGGACCCCGAAGGCTTTCTGCATGCTGCAGCGCAATTAGGCATGAAGCCTGAAGACTGCGTCGTCTTCGAGGATACCCGTCCCGGAATCGATGCTGGGCTCCGCGCGGGAATGCGAGTGATTGCTTTGCTTACGACGTGCCCGCCTGAGCAACTGCAGCACGCGCCTATGATCCGGGACTTCCGCGAAGTGCAGATCAAATCAGAGGGAGAATTCCTTACGATCCAGCTTACGGATGGGACTGGAAACGCAGGGGCCTAGCGCTCTTTCGATCGCGGAGTGGGCTTTTTGATTCCCTGCTCTGCTACGCGATCCTTGCGGTTCTGGCTGTGTGCGCGCCAGAAATTTGCCGCACTGATCGGACCGAGATCCGGCTTACGCGATGGATCTTCTTTGTTGAAAATGTGCGCGTAGAGCATTGGGCCAAGCAGCAACGCAACGGCCGATTCGATGTCCAGATCCGCGGGGAACTGGCCGCGCGAGATGCCGCGCCGAAGAATCCTCTTGATGCACTGGCGCGGGGGTTCTGTGACACGATGACGCCACTCGCGGCCGAACTCGGGATGAAAGGCTGAATAGGCGATGAGAGACGGCGTGAGGCGATTGCGGACAGCATCGCACTTGTCCGGAGGCTTGCGAGTAAGGACCGTTGTGAGGTCGCGCTGGATGTCGCCGGTGTCGACGTCTTCTGGCTCGCGATCGAGCCCATGGATCATCAACATCGCTTCAAGGAGCAGAGCTTCCTTGTCTGTCCAGTGGTTGTAAATCGTCGCTTTGCTGACGCCGGATGCTTGAGCGATCGCGTCCATGCTGGTCGTCTCAATGCCGCGCTCGGCAAAGAGCTCGAGCGCGGCATTGAGGACCTTTTCGTGTGCCTGGGTACTTCGTGGTCGAGCCATACTCATTTCGCAGCAGCTACGCTTCAATCTTAGAGAATCGCCATGCCCCGAGTATCAGAAGAATGGTGCCGACTCCGATCAGTACTGAGAGATCGATGCCAATTCCGAATGCCGGGCGAAATGTGGCTGCGCTGAGCAGGACAGACCGCATCCCGTCAATCCCATAAGAGAGCGGATCGAGCGCGGTGATGAAGCCGAGTATCTTGCCCTGATTCGTAAGCGGAAACATGGCTCCCGAGAGGAAGTAGATGGGAAGCACCAGGAAGTTCATGATCAGTTGAAAGCCCTGCATATCTTGCAGGCTCGAACCGAAAATGACTCCAAGCGCCGCGAAAAGCATGGCGATCAGGACCATAAATCCCACGGCAACTGGAATAGCAATCCAACTCGCTGGACGGAATCCCGAGATCAGGCAGATGGTAAGGACTAGCAGCCCCTGGATGACGGCAACCGTGCACCCGCCCAGCGTCCGCCCGATCATGATCTGGATGCGAGGAACTGGAGCTACCAATGTCTCTTTCAGAAAGCCGAATTGGCGATCCCAGAGCAGCCCGAGCCCTGAGAATATCGACGAGAACAGAACCGACATCCCGATGACTCCCGGAGCGATGAACTGGAAGTAGCTGCCGTAGCCCGCCCGCTTGAAAACGGGATTCAGGCCAAAACCGAGCACCAGCAGATAGAGCATGGGCTGGCCAAGGGAAGCAATGATCTGCGCGCGCGAGCGTGTGTACCGCTTGAGCTCACGCAGCCAGAGAATATATATCGCATTCATCGTTACCTCCTTTGCTGTTGCCACATCTTTGCGAATTGCCGCATCTGGTCCGCTGAGCCGGCGCTTTCGTCGCGAATTGTCGAGCCTGTCAGCTTGAGAAATGCGTCTTCGAGCGACGATGTCTCGGTCTGCTCTTTGATTTCGGCTGGTGTCCCCTGTGTGACCAGTTTGCCGTGATCGATGATGCCAACGCGATGGGCTACTCGATCGGCTTCATCCATGTAGTGCGTCGTCAGCATAACGGTGACTTTCTCCGCTTCATTGACGCGCTTTACGTGGCTCCACAGCTGGTTGCGGCTTTGCGGATCGAGGCCTAGCGTAGGTTCGTCGAGAAAGAGGATTTTCGGCGTATGCAGAAAGCCGCGTGCGATCTCGAGCCGGCGCTTCATTCCACCCGAGAACTTTTTGACCTGATCGTCGCGGCGGTCCCAGAGCTCGAATAGCTTGAGGAGTTCTTCGGAGCGCTGACGGCGCGTTTTGTGGGGCACGTGATACAGAACGCCGTGGATTTCCATGTTCTCCCAGGCAGTAAGGTCTCCATCGAGACTTGGATCCTGAAAGACAATTCCGAAGCGTTGGCGGACCTGGTTCTGGTGAGTACGGGGATCGAGCCCGTCCAGTTGAATTGAGCCGCTGGTCGGGTGCAGCAGCGTGGTAAGCATCTTGATGGTGGTAGTCTTCCCTGCTCCGTTGGGGCCGAGGAAAGCGAAGATTTCGCCAGCTTCAACCTGGAATGAAACATCGTTGACAGCAGTGAACGAGCCAAAGGTTTTTACAAGATTCTGAACCCTGATCATGCGGAAATGACCTCCGGGGTCTGAAGTTGAGCAGCAGTAAGATGAAGCTCCGAAAAACAATACTGAACGGTTCAGTTCAGTTTGTCAAGCCGGGCTGATATGGGAGGCTCAGCTGACGACGACGACACGGAAGAGGGACGACCTGGAGAAGTGAGTGTTGTCAGCGCTTGTGGAGCGCTGGAGGAGATGACACCCAAACCAAGGCCTGCTCAGAAGACTTCTCGCGTCGATGAGGGGCTAACGTCGAGTGTCCAGAGTTAATTGGGTCTTGTCGGTTCTTCGGGCTTCTCCGGGGCACGCCTCGCCGAACTTCCACATGAAGCGACGGATCGCGCTGCTCAAAACTTCAGCTTGGTCGAGAGTGCAAGGTTTGCGCCCGCCGCTGCCTCGAGGTGCGCGAGAGCCTGTCTATGCTCATCGGGAGTCCTCGCACACGAGCAGTCTGGGGGTATCCGGATGTCGAATCCTCTCATATTCGCATCGTGAGCCGTGGCTGTAACACAGCTTGTCGAAGTCAATCCGGTCAAGATCAATCTCTCGACCTGGAGGTGGCGCAAAAGCACCTCCAACGGCGTCATGTAAAAAGCGGAGTGCAATGGCTTGAGGACGAAGTAGTCTTCGCTGTCTGGTATTAGGGGACGGACGAATGCCGATCCTTTTGCCTCCAGACAACGACCGATCAGGACCTCTTTCTCGCTGCGCCAATCCCCAAAATTGTCGTTAACGTAGATGGCTGGGATTCCTGCTCGGCGGGTCCGCCCCTTCAGTCGCACTAGCGGATCACGTATTTTCGATGCATATTCAAGAATCTTATCCCCGTCTGGATAGGCAAATGTTGTGAGAACGTCAATCAGCAAGATCGCGACAGGCCGCGGAGAGGGTTGAGTTTGCGCGTGCTTCCGAGATGCCATCATTTATCTCATGTGCTCCCGCGATCCTGGCGCGGCCGGCAAAGAGTCCTGCAGAGCACGGTACTGAGCGTCCATCGCAGCCCGGAGTGTCGGAACAAAAGATGAGTCTTTGCACTCACGCGGGAATGCCGGGCGCCAGAAGCGCGGCGGTTTTGTAAGCCGCACCCCTGACAATCCCTTAATTAGCGACGACCGCTCGATGCCTTTGAACGGGACTTGGGCTTTTCTTCTTCCCCTTCCTCTTCCTCTGGCTCTGTGTTCGCTTCTTCATTGACCTGCTCGGATATCGACGTCAGCTTTTCATCTGTTTCCTTCTCTTCTTCGAGAGTTTCGGCGAGAGTGGAGGCGTGGTCCGATTCACCAATCACTTCGGCAAGTGCTTTGGCAGTTCCGTATGCAGCAATCTCATAGTGCTCCACACGCTGCGCAGCACCGATGAGCGCGGCATCCTTCACTGCCCCTTCGTAGTCCTCCTGGATCGCTTCTTCACCCTCTTTGATCAAGCCTTCCATCCCGGCGCACTTCTTGCCGCGAGGGCTTTCTTCGAGGGCCTGAAAGATCTCTTCCAGGCGCTGCACGTGTCCCTTGGTCTGTTCCAGATGTTCTGCGAATGCTTCTTTGAGTTCTTCTGAACTTGCTGCCTTCGCCATTTTGGGAAGGGCCTTGACCAGCTGTTTCTCGGCGCTATAAAGGTCTTTAAGCTCGTCGACAAAAAGTTCTCTCAAGTCTGACTGCGGCATTGTTCCTCCATGCTTCATTTACGTATGGCTTACACTTCAGCGTTTGAGATTGCGACAATTGGAATAAGGTTTGCTGGAAGGTCTTGGACAAGTTCGAAACCTAGTTCACGTTTCCAAGTATTTGTGCATCCGAGTAGTTGAAGTGGAGTTCAGGTAAGGAGGAAGACTGTGAAGCGACAGACACTTTTGGCAAGACTATTCGGAACCCTGATCCTGGTTCCGGTGTTGGCTATTGCGCAGAACAGCGGTACGACAGGCCAGAGGACAGAGGCCGCAGAACAAGACAACACCAGTACTTGGTCGCCACAGCTGGCCGCGAATATCATTAAGCAAGTGCGGGACAAGCTGACCGGACTGCCGGATTATGGAGTATTTGATTCGCTGCGCTTCGCGTTCAAGGGCAAGACGATCGTGCTCAAGGGTTACGCATCCAGACCGACTCTCAAGTCGGATGCGGAAAGAGCGGTGAAAGGGATTGAAGGGGTTGAAGGAGTAGACAACGAGATCCGGGTTCTGCCGCCTTCGCCGAACGATGATCGGATTCGTGTCTCCCTTTATCGCCGCTTATACTCGCAGCCCACTCTGCGGAAATACACGAGCGCAGCTCCGGGATTTGGGGAAGGTCCGTCGGTGGCAAGAGCCGCTGGCGGAATTACAGTAGACCCTCCACTCGGCTATCACGCAATTCACATTATCGTGGACAACGGCAATGTGATCCTGACCGGCGTGGTGGATAGCAAAACCGACGCAGATATCGCTGCCATTCAGGCGAACTCTGCTCCCGGAGTCTTCTCCGTCGATAACGATCTTCAGGTTGCTGGAAATGGGAAGGATTCGGCAAACTAGGCGAATGCCGAGGTCGGCCTCTCCACGCACTTGAGAACCGACCTCAAGGCGATTCCATTCCGTAAGCGGCCGCGGAATGCCGATTCATTCCGTCAGCAACTGGTATCGTTGCAACGTGAACCGATTCGCGAACGCCTTTTTCTGATCAATGAGCCCGCCTCGCGTTCGCCGACCCGGCATGTTGATTGACGGGATAATCGGGTGCGGGAACATCGGCCCGTAGTTCACCTGCGGTTAACTACGCCGGACTTAGTGCATGGTGAGCCGTGTTTCTGGGTCAAGACTTTCGTTTCAGTAGCAAACGAAAGCCCGTGTTATTCTTTTCTCGGTGTAACTAGAAAACCGGTGAAACCCGCCACGCCGGCAGCGGTTCGATTGCTGCTGGTTAATGAAGGGCCATCCCTCTCGAGATTCTCCCGCGTGGGATTCCCAGCCTTCGATCCAGGTATCCCACAATGCTTTGTCGTGCACTCGTCGATAGCGGGCGCACCCTGGCAAAAAGCATCGTCAGCCTAGATCTGCAGCGTTTCTAAATTGGCATATCGCAACTAACAGGGAGAGTTACTTCCTTGTACGACAGACACCCATATATTCCTACGGGAACCGCTTCCGAGTGCATCACGGGGTGGCAGAAGATAGTAGAGAACCTGAGTCGCGGGACTTCGGGCGTCATAGTGATCGAGTGTTATCCCGGCGTGCTGCTCGGGGAGGTGACGTCAGCAATTCAAAGACAAACGCCGGACGCCACTCTAATGTTTACGCAGCATCTGTTCCGCAGCCCAACAGACATAGACGGCATGGTGAACCCGCTGCTGGGAGATGATCCTGTCTTTGGACTGATGAACTCGATAGAAATTGAGAACTTCTTCGAGTCATCCAGGCTCAAGCAGGCTCAAGAGCATTGCAACAAATGCGACGAGCCGCTCATCATCCTTGGCGTTGGGGCATCCCTGATCTGTCCGACCCCGGATTTACTTGTCTATGCTGATATGGCGCGCTGGGAATTGCAGCAGCGTCAGAGGCGAAATCAGATCTGCAATTTGGGCGCGAACAATTTTCAGGAGCGCGCGTCGCTCAAGTACAAGCGGGCGTTCTTTGTTGACTGGCGAGCGGCAGACCGCCTCAAGCGCCGTTTGCTCAAAAAGATCGACTACCTGCTCGACACAAATGTCGCGGACGAGCCCAAGATGATCACTGGGGAGGCATTTCGTCGCGGTCTGAACCGTGCGGTCAGTCAGCCATTTCGGGTTGTTCCGTTTTTTGATCCAGGGCCCTGGGGCGGGCATTGGATGGAGCGAGTGTGCGAACTGCCACCGGACGGAGAGCCGAATCACGCGTGGTGCTTCGATGGAGTGCCGGAGGAGAACAGCCTTCTTCTTGGCTTCGGAGATCGTCGGGTTGAGATCCCTTCCATTGATGTAGTTTTCGCCCATCCGGAGCAACTACTCGGAGAGGAAATTGTTTCGCGCTTCGGCGCCGAATTCCCTATTCGCTTCGATTTTCTGGACACGATAGGCGGTGGGAACCTTTCCCTGCAGGTTCACCCGCTCACGTCGTACATCCGCGAACAGTTTGGAATGAAGTACACGCAGGATGAGAGCTACTACCTACTGGATGCCGAGAGCGACGCCTGTGTGTATCTCGGGCTGAAAGAAGAGATCGACAGAGAAGCGATGGTTCGGGACCTAGAACGTGCTCAGGATCGAGAAGTCGATTTTCCGGCGGAGCAATACGTCAACGTATTTCCAGCCAGAAAGCACGACCATTTCCTGATTCCTGCAGGAACCATTCACTGTTCTGGAAAAAACAGCATGGTTCTTGAGATCAGCGCCACTCCGTACATCTTCACATTCAAACTGTGGGATTGGGGTCGGCTCGGTTTAGATGGGCGTCCGCGGCCAATACACCTTCGCCATGGGATCATGAACATCCAGTGGGACCGTACGACAAAGTGGGTGCGTGAGTCATTGGTCAATCGTGTCGAGCCAGTGAACTCGGGTGACGGCTGGCGTGAAGAGCGGACGGGACTTCATGAGCTTGAATTTATAGAGACACGCCGCCACTGGTTTACCGGGACCGTGCCTCACGATACTCAAGCAACAGTGAACGTTCTCAACCTTGTCGAGGGCAAGCAGATCGTTGTAGAAAGTCCGGCGCGCGCATTTGAGCCGTTCGTTGTCAACTATGCTGAGACGTTTATCGTTCCTGCGGCCGTCGGCGCATACACCATCCGTCCCTGCGGACCAGATATCGGTCATGAATATGGGACCGTTCGCGCGCAGGTGCGGGTTAGAAGCGATGCGAGGGACGTCAATTGCCTGGCTTGAGTTTGACTTCACGGTTCGAAGAGGGGCCACAGAGATGAGAAGCGCTCTGGGTCGGATATCCACTGGAGCGCTTCAGGATTGTTCTGGTACTGGCGATAAACCGGGATATTCATGTCCAGCCCAAGTTCCGGATATGCTCTGCAGCTGCGCGCTTGCAGGGCTGACTCTTTGTATCGACGGTTTGGCCTCCAGCTGATTTCGTTATCACCGAGTACCGGGAACCACGCAAGTCCCCCGTGCGCTCGGACACCGTCGTACTCAAATCCGTACTGTCGCTCGCAGAGAGCTCCAAACACCATGCGGCTGTTCTCATCTGCGTTGATGACACAGTGGGCCCACCCAGGAGGAACGACGATTTGTTCGCCTTCTCTGGCTTCAATCGCGATACAGCGGCCAGGATCGTCCGCAGCAAACTCCTGAGCGTAGACGATTGCGCGACCCTCCCAGATCTCGAACAGTTCTGGAGTTGACCATCCGCTATGCGGCGCCCGCGCATGGATGTGCCCCTGGCTCCGAACTGGCTCGTCGCCAAGCTTTCCTGCAGCATAGGCAACGACGCCGAAGAGAAGATACCGCCGCTTCAGTTCCTCGCGATCTTCACTCATGTAGACGTCCATCGCGATTGCGTACACAGGATCGGGTCCTTCGCATGACTCATCCAGCAAGCTAGGTCTGATTTCATCGAGCCGCCGTAGCACAGGCGCTGGTCCAATGACGTCGGACCCGTAATCGAACGTCAGCTCAGTCTCATGCAATGTGACTTTCAGACCTGGATCAAAGAGCACTGTTGTCCACCTCACGTGCTCTGAACGATCGCGGGTTGCCCGCCCTGATCAACGACTATCGAACTGAATCCATGTGAACGAATCGTCTCGTAGTCATAGCCGGCGTCACTGGCCCAACAAGCCCAGAAAACGAGCGGATCGTCACCTACGTTCACAACTCGATGAGCGTGCCGACCACTGATGTAATGAATGCTGCCAGAGAACATCTCTTCGCCCCAGGTATTTCGTTGCTGGTCCATGCGCAGCAAGATTCCTTTGCCTCTGACCGCCGCATAGTATTCTGCCCGCGTTCGGTTCGCGTGGTAGTGACCATGCGTCATGAAGTATTCATCCCCAACTTTTCCAGGTTGAAGGGTTGTCACTCCCCAAAAGAGCCCACCTTCAGTTCCCACGTCCACAGGTTGGCACCATTGAACGCGGTAAACCTCCAGTTCGGGATCCAACAGCCGGTAGGCCTCTGCATCGCGAAAAATTGACTGTAGATCTCGGATCAATTTCCTGCTCGTCAGAACCGCGACGCCGTCGAGTTGCCCAGCATCCCAGTTGAGTTTCGACTGGCATATCGCTGGCGCGATAGGCGAAGTGAACTTCACATTTCCCTCCAGACGGTCATGGGCTTTGAATCATCATGGGCAATGATGTTCGGTTTGAAGTATAACGAATTACAGTTTGTTTCTTTTCGCCAGGTTTAGATCGTTAACTAGAGATGTCAGCCTGGCTGACCCGGGCCGCAGACCACCAGCAATTGGAAACACTTATCAGCGCTGATCTCACGGATCAAACGCTTCGGCTTTTGCCAATAGGTTCTACGAGAGAATCCTTATGATGCCATCACGAGCACCGGATCAGGCACTCCCAAATATGGAAGACGTCCACTCAACCCTGTATGTCTTTCTGCTCGCTGTAACGGCGGCTATTTCAGGGTTCCTATTCGGGTTCGACACAGCAGTGATAAACGGCGTGCTGCTCTTCCTCAGGCGACAATTCTCATTGAGTAATGTGGAAACAGAAGTGGCAGCAAGCGCTCTGCTTCTGGGATGCCTGCTTGGCGCCGCTGGAGCAAGCCTGATTGGCGATCGATTCGGGAGGCGCAGGTCACTGCTGCTCAGTGCCATCCTGTTTGCTCTTTCAACTCTCGGAGCGGCGTTGGCTGGTTCCATTCTTATTTTCTCAATCGGCCGACTCATTGGGGGATTGGCGATTGGGCTCGCCTCAGTGCTTACGCCGGTCTACATCGCTGAGGTGGCTCCTGCACGAAATCGCGGAAGGCTAGTCTCAATGAATCAGCTGGCCATCGTGATTGGGATTCTGGCGGCTTACGTTACCAGTTGGGGACTGGCCGGACTTGGAGAGAGCAGCTGGCGCTGGATGCTAGGCGCAGCGGCGATTCCTGCCATTGGCTTCTTTTGTGGACTGCTATTTATTCCCGAGAGCCCCCGCTGGCTTATAAATCACGGCCACCGCGACGAGAGTGCGAAGATCCTGAGTCGCATTTATGGTGCTCAACGAGCGCAGATAGAGCTGTCGATAGTGGAGCAGGCGTCTGCGACCGAGGACGGTAGCTGGCGAGAACTACTTTCCCCAGGTCTGCGTCGGCAGCTATTCATCGCGATAGCTTTGGCCATTGCGGGCCAGATTACCGGGATCAATACTGTCCTTTACTACGGGTCGATTTTGATCAGCGAGCATTTTGCGGGGCAGACGTCAGGAAGCGCGCTTACGGCCAACATCGTCATAGGTTTGACCAACTTAGCGGGTACGCTCGTTGCACTTCGTTGTGTGGATCGTTGGGGTCGGCGGACGATGTTGCTTACCGCCTCAGGCGGAATGGCGATCTCTCTCATCGTGTTTTCTATCGCGCTGAACGTTCCCGGGATCCATCCGATCTTCATTCTTTCTTGCATTCTGTCTTACGTCGCTTTCTTCGCCTTCGCTATGGGTCCTTTACCTTGGGTGGTGATTTCTGAAATCTTTCCGAACAAGATCCGAGGACGAGCGGCATCCATCGCAACCTCTGCACTGTGGACTACTACACTGATTGTGACCTTTACCTTCCTTTCTCTGATTCATGCAGCAGGCATGTCTGGAACGTTCCTCATTTACGGACTCCTCTGCATTATTAGCTTCCTATTTATATTGAAGATGGTTCCAGAGACACGGGGCAAAACCTTGGAGCAAATTCAGCAGGAATGGGAGACACGATAGGCCTGTGAAGCGGACTCGACGAAGAAAGAGCATCGGAACGAAACGATCTGCCAAAGCCGCCGAAGCTGGGCAAGATCATCGCTCAACCACCATCCTCACCGGCCTGCGAGAGAACGGCTCAGTATCCGTCGATGATCTGAGTAGAGACCTTGGCGTGACGGTCGTTACGATTCGTCGAGATCTTGACCTGCTGGAGCAGAAGGGCTTGCTCAGTCGAACTCATGGGGGAGCTGTTCCCATCGATCCGCTTTTCTACGAGCCATTCAAGAAAGATCGATCATTCCAGGCTCAGCTGCAACGTCAGGCCAGCGAGAAAAGGAGAATCGGCCTCGCAGCAGCAAACATGATCGTTGAGGGCGAAACGATTGCTGTGACCCCCGGTACAACGACCGTGGAGATCATCCGAGGAATCCCTCTTAACAGCAAAATCACCGTGGTCACGAACACTGCGAATATCGCAATGGAGCTGTCAAAGCGCAAAGACGTAAATGTTTTTGTCACTGGTGGCCACCTTCGTGGAGACTGGTTCTCTCTCGTCGGACCGACGGCCGCCAGGAGCCTCGAAAATCTAATGATTCACACAGTATTCATCGGGGCAGACGGCATCGACGCGCAATGGGGACTAACCTGTCTCAACTCGGACGAGGCTGATCTCAATGGCACCATGGTTGCACACTCACGGCGCCACATCGCTGTTGTCGACCATACGAAATTTGGAGTAGTAGCCAATTTTCGGATATGCCCCACGAACGTGCTGAAGGCATTGATTACGGATAAAGGCGCCACGAGAGAGATGATTGCTCCGTTTCAGAAGATGGGAATTGAAGTGATCCGCGTGTGACTCATCGAGCTCTAATTTTGTGATTGGACTTTCCACACGCAAAGGCGCAGAGCTGGGTCATCGAACGGTGGGTATAAGTCGTCCTCGCCTGCTTCTTCTGGCACTTCTAATGCGATTCTGAGCAAAGTTGGATTGATCGATAGCAACTTTGGTTCCGAGTGTCACGTCTCAGGTAGAGTGATGAACTTGCCGCGAAGTTAGCAAAGTGTACCGATGCCATCATTCGGAGAGATTGAAAACACGATCTTCGCCCTCCTCAACAAGCGTAGGACAGGCGGAACTATCTGCCCATCGGAGGTGGCGCGTCTACTTGAGCCGGAACAGTGGAAGACAATTATGCATTCAGTCCGCGAGGTCGCGGCGCAGCTGGCCCTTCAAGGGCGGCTTGTTGCTACGCAACACGGCAAAGAAGTCAATGCCTTGTCTGCACGCGGGCCGATCCGTTTGAACCTGGCGGGATCGACTATCGGGAAAGAAGATCATCAAAAACGAAAGCCCCCAGTGCGCGGACTTGCCGAGATGCAACCTGTCCACGGTAGCGGTCTTCTAGTCTCACGAGATCGGAACCACTTTGCCGGATGATCGAGCCGTGAAACCGCGGGCCTTGGATTTGCGGGGCATACCGAATATTTCTCCGCATTTTTCTATCAGATCATTGGGCGTGCGATAACGACACATCACTTCATCTGCCCAATCGGGCCACTCATTTTCATCCGTAGTGACTACGAGGACCTTAGCCGCGGGAATTTGGCGAGAGGAAAAGCCGACGAGTCGCTTCCAGTTGTCGGAGGCATTGAAGATTATGATGAGCTCGAATCGCTGCTCTCCAAGTACCTTCAAAGCCTCTGAAAGCCGAGCAGACATACTGACCGAGAATTGAATGCCCAGCATCATTTCCCAGGTATAAAGTTGTCTAACATCATCTCCTACAATGAGAATTCTCGGGCGAATGGGCATCGGGCAACCACCTACGTTCAATAAGATGGTTTATTTTGCGAAAAGTTGCATATATGTAATTTCCCGGTCGTACCCGAACCGCTGGGAACTGTGTGCCGCGGTGATCTTTTACAACCGCGCGGAAAATTTCCGTCGCAAGATTAGACGTAGGAGTTTTTGGCGTCGTGCAAGTCAGGTTCTGGAGTCAATTCAATGTTTCGCAAGCAGGTTGCAACTCCTCAATCTCTTCTCGCAATCTGACCTAGTCGGGGGATTCATGGCAGGTTTGGGCGCGAAACAGATTATCTACATCTACAACGGCAACGAGAGCATTGTCGATGCAGAGTTCGACGATAACGGTGACTTTCCAGAACCTCCATTGGGAAGTATTGTCTGGCGGAGCGGTCGGCGCTGGATAGTGGAGCGCACCCTTATTGAGCCCATGAGCTCAGATCCACGCATGATTCCGGTTCTCAAGATCAATTTGAGCAATCGTAACTGATCGCTCGTGCTTCGGCAGATATCAAACGAGACGCGACCGGAAATTGGCCATTCAATGTGTGAGAGGACCACTCCGGGGTTGCGCCAGCCTTCGGACTGCTACGAGCCTTGTTCCGTTCTTCATTGCGGGACATAGATTCATGTAGGCAAATCATGCGCTACCGATCGCTCACACCGGCACGAATGCCATTCACAATGCAATCGAGTCCGAAATCGAATGAGCCCAGAGAGCCTTTGTTGAGCGTGCCTGAACGAATGAGCTCAAATAGCGCCGGGTATCGCTTCGGGTCGAGATTAAGTGCTTGGTGGAACTCTCGCTTTAGATCACCCTTGGCCTGGGGAAATTCCTTTGACCATTGGAATGTTGCGTGTCCTCTTACATGCCCGACGATTGCAAAGAATGCTTCTTGTCGCTTCATCGCTTTCAATCCGGATTCCGCAAGAAAAGACAGCGCTGCTTCCATCCACAAGAGTTCGTTCGGACCCATCGGGATCTGCCGTGCCGTCGTCGCTTCGAGAAACCAGGGATGTTTCAAATAGATGGCCAGGCATTGATGTGCCCATTGCTTCACACGGATGCTCCAGGGAGATGACGGCTTCCCGAAAGTGCAATCTGAATCAGCGACAGAATCGATCATCTCTGCAACGATTTCAGCTTTCCCCGGAAAGTATCGATAGAGCGCCATGGTCGTCAGACCAACCTCATGCGCAATTCTCTTCATCGTGACAGCGGAAAGTCCCTCCTTATCAGCGATTGAAGTTGCGGCGAGCGCAATTTGGGCTTTGCTGAGGGAAGGCTTGGGACCCCGAATAGTTACGGAACTGTTGGGCCGGACGGTGTTGTGATTATTTTCCATAGTTAGTGTCGGCTGTCTGTCTTTGACGTTTTAGTACATTCCTTGTGTCACAGTCTACTACTGTGTATGCTATACACAGTAAGGAGCTGCGCATGCTTTGGTGGATATTGATTCTGGTCTGCATAGTCGGTACATCCGTTGCAGGGGTTCTTATTCATCGAAAGCTTCGTCAATCATTCTTGACTCAAGAACTCCGGGTGATCAGCCCACTTGGAATCGAAGAGGAGCGCTTCATTTCAATTGGCGGGATTGAGCAATGGATATCGATTCGGGGAGAAGATAGACTCAATCCCGTTCTCTTTTTGATCCATGGCGGGCCGGGTAGTTCCTATGCCATGTTCGCTCCGCATCTGAAAGCCTGGGAGCGTCACTTCACTATTGTGCAGTGGGACCAGCGAGGCGCAGGCAAGACTTTCAGCCGAATGGGACCGGGCGGCTGCGGCGAAATTAGCATGCGACGACTGACCCTTGATGCGATTGAGCTTGCGGAGAATCTGCGCACTTATCTACAGAAAGAGCGTCTATTCCTTCTAGCGAGTTCATTTGGATCTACTTTTGGGGTACAGGTTGCACAAAGCCGTCCCGACTTGTTTTACGCCTATATAGGTACGGATCAAAACGTCGGGATGGTGCGTGGAAGGGTTGAGAATCATCACCAATTGCTAGAGCGGCTTCGCACGATGGGCATGATTGAAGGCTCAAACTTGGTTGAACGGATCGGCGGCGATATGAATGTCTGGACACCGAGAGATTTCAAGACGGTAATGCACTGGACGATGAAGTCCGACCCTAAGGGGTTCCGCCAGACAGTCAAACTGCTTAGAGACTCGGTTTGGTTTGCTCCTGGGTGGACACTCAATGACATCTACGCATTCGTGAAGGGTATGGATTTCTCCCTGAGGGATTTGCTCCCTGAGATCGTCAGATATGATGCCTGGAAGCAGAGTACGCGTTTTCACCTGCCCGTCTTTATCTTTCAGGGCGAAGACGATGTAGTTACGCTCACTGCACAGGCACAATCCTACTTTGCCGAGATCCACGCGCCAGCAAAGTACATGGAACTGATTCCAAATGCTGGACATTTCGCTATGTTCTTACAGCCACGGGTGTTTTTAGAAAAGCTTCTAGCCAATGTGCGGCCCTTGGCGGATGTGCAGTGACTGCTGGCGCATGCTGTAGCGTAGCCAACCATGGCTCGAGGTATCCGTTTGGAAGACTGACGCCATGTAAACATTTTCAGTATTTCTCGAAGAACGCGACAAGAAATTAGTCTCAGCGTCCCAATGGGCGACGATAGGCCCGGAATACGAAATAGAGTACGCTTGCACATGATGACGATTGGGTTAGCTGAGAAAGTGCCTTGCACGAAATGTGGTGCGCCTATCCTCCTGACGACAGCAAACAATAATAACGGCCTATGTATGCCGTGCAAAGGCGGGTACCGCGAGAGCATCGAAGCAAGAAAGCGCGAGATTCGCAAAGAACGAGAAGCAGATCGTACCCATTGTCGATGCTTATAGTTGATGGATCAAGGACTATAAGACTTTTGATGCACCATGGGGGCAGCACCGCATGCGCAAGATGAGGTGGATCGCTGTGACGCTCGCTGCATGTTTGGCTGGCGGCCCGAGCGTGATCAGCCAGAAGCAGACTCCATCCAAGGAGCAACCCTCAATCAACGAGCAAATTCACTCTTCTCCAGAAGTGAAACCTTCTGGTGCTCCAGTTCCAGCCGCTCCAAGGGATAACAGCGATCCCGGCAAAAGTCGAAACCGGTCCAACGGCAACTCGGACCCATGGTTCGAGAGACCGGATTGGATCGGTGTAATTTTGACGGCACTTTATGTTGCTGTATCAGCCTTTACTTTTGGTGCGATCTATTTTCAGGTTAGAGAAATGAGGCGGCAAAGAGGACTCATGGCTCGCCAACTGGCTGCTCTGGAGAACAGTCCAAAATCCTCAAGGGCTCTGTCGAACAAGCTAGACGAAGCGCAGATATAGCGGATCAATCGGCTAAGACTTACCAAGTAACCGAGCGAGCGTGGATGACATGGAGCCGATTTGAGCAAGGTCTCATAACTGATATCGGGAGCGGCAAAAAGGCAATGATCTTCAAAATATTTTGGGTCAATGCCGGGCGTACCCCAGCAATTAACTCTCTATTGCAGATTCGATACGAAATTGTACTGGGAGCCTCAGGACGAATACCCGAAGCTAACAACGCTCTGCCGCCTCCCGACGTCGTTAAACATGCCCCGCTGCTCCCAGGCGTCAACGGACATGCGAGCATCATGATTCCCCAAGAATCTATTGAAAAACTCAGGAACAAAAAAATGCCGAATTTTTCTATTCTCTAGATGCGACTATTGCCTTGTCTCTTCGACCGAAATCAGAAGAACCGATGCTTGCTTTGAAATCAATCTCGGCGGATTTGACGACAGAGGTATGTATCAGTTCACATACTCGCCTGTAGGACCCAGCAACAGCGCAACATAAAAGTAGAGCTCACCCTGTCATGGCAACTAAAAGTTTAGTTGCCACGGTTTGCGTCAACAATCCTTGCTTCCCAGCATTACCTAGTCACTTGTCCCCCGATTTCGTCGGTCCTCATTCCTTGCTCTTCCATTCTTTTGTTCGCTTGGTCCCTTGTTCCCTGTTTCCGGGAACTTTCCGCCCCGTCCCCGCGTACAATTTCGCGTGAGGATCTCTATGGCTCAGCGTCTGTTCTCTGCCTTCCTGCTCGCCTCGTCACTGCTGATAGCGAGCACGCCCGCCCGCGCCGACAAGGATGCGGTGCAGTTTGGCAGCAACATCAATGTGGCCGAAGGCCGTAGCATCCACGACGCGGTCTGCTTCTTCTGCAGCGTCAACGCGAAGGGCGACATCGACCATGACGTGGTGGTCTTCTTCGGCAACGTGCACATCGCGCACCAGTCCTCGCATGACGTGGTGGTCTTCTTCGGCTCGGTCCGGGTGGATGACGATGCGGCCATCGGCCACGACCTGGTCAACTTCTTCGGCACTACCCATCTGGGCGAGAACGCCTCAGTGGGCGGCGATGCGGTGGTGATGTTTGGCGGGATGAGCGCAGCCGACTCGGTGAACATTGCGGGCAGCCGTGTTGCCCAGCCGATCTGGGTCTTCTGGACGCCGCTGATCGTTCTGGGCCTTGTCATTTCCCTTATCGTCCGCGAAGTGCGCTCGCACCGGCGGCGCCAGTACTACGCCGCGTATGGATATCCGGGCATGCAGCAGCCAATGCCTCCGCCGCAACCGCAGACGCAGCCTCAGCCGCAGGGGCCGGTTCAGCAGCAGTAACCTGCGAACGAGGCCGGGTTCCGGCACTGATCTAAACTTCCAGCAGGTGAAGATCAGGGATCTGGCAGAACGGCCATTGCGCATCGTCATTCCCGGAGGCAGCGGCCAGGTGGGGCGTGTGCTTGCCCGCTACTTCTCGCAGCGCGGACATCATGTGATTGTGCTGACGCGCGGACCGCATACGGCGGAGTGGCAGACGGTTCACTGGGACGCGCAGACACCCGGCATCTGGACGCAGTATCTCGACGGGGCCGATGTGTGCATCAACCTGGCCGGGCGCAGCGTGAACTGCCGCTACACCGCCGAGAACCGCGCGGAGATCTACAACTCGCGCATCGTTTCGACGCGGCTGCTGGGCGAGGTGATCGGCTCGCTGGCAAACCCGCCGCGCGTGTGGCTGAATGCTTCGACCGCGACGATCTATCGCCACGCGCTGGACCGCCCGATGGACGAGCACACCGGCGAGCTAGGCGGCGGCGAGAAGGGCGCGCCGGACACGTGGAACTTTTCCATACGCGTGGCCAAAGACTGGGAGACCGCCTTCTTTCACGCTCAGACGCCGAAGACGCGCAAAGTGGCGATGCGCTCGGCCATCACCTTCAGCCCGGTTCCCGGCAATGCGTTTGCAGTGCTGTCGAATCTGGCTCGCGTAGGACTGGGCGGCAAGCAAGGCAATGGGCGGCAGTGGGTGTCGTGGATTCATGAAGAGGACTTCGTCCGTGCGGTGGAATTTCTGGTTGCGCATGAAGAGATGGAAGGGCCGGTGAATATCGCGGCGCCGAACCCGGAGCGCAATCGCGACTTTATGGCGACGCTTCGCGATGCGTGGGAGATGCCGAATGGGATTCCTGCGCCGTGGCCGGTTCTGGAAGTGGCGGCGTTCCTGATACGGACGGAGACGGAGCTGGTGTTGAAGAGCAGGCGCGTGGTTCCGGCGCGGCTGGTGGAGGCGGGGTTCAGGTTTGAGTTTGCGAACTGGGCTCACGCGGCGGACGATCTGGTGGCGCGGTGGCGCGGGCGGGGTTGAGGGTTCGACCCTCAGGGGCTAAAGCCCCGGTGTTTTTGTGGGGCTAGTGACGGCACGACTGAAGTCGTGCCCCTTCAAAACCAGTGGCGAGGTGGCGGGATTGAGTATCCCACCCAAGCAGAGCTTGGATGGGGCACCCGACCGGTTGAGAGTCGGAGATTTCTCCTTGGCGGAATTTTCGTTCCCACCCTTGCTGCGCAAGGATGGGGCACCCGGCTACTTTGGGGTGATGTTGGTTACGGGCAGATCCCAGTGCGAGAGGAGAATCTCGAAGCGGCGCTGTTCTTCTTTTTTGTAGCGATCCTGATCGGGCCAGAGCTGCTTGATCGCTGCTTCTTCATCGGGGTTGGCGGTGGTCGCGAGGGTTGAGTTCTTGAAGGTGATGGTGACGCGGTAGTCCCAGCGGCCGTCTTCGGTGGTGTGATAGGCGGGCGTCTCGATTTTGACGGCGAGCATGCGGCCTGTGGATTGCATTTTCTTCAGCAGCGGATAGTGATTCTTCAGGAAGAGATCGAGGAACTCCTGCTGATGTCCCCATTGCACCTTGTAGTAGTACTCGACGGTGTAGGGCTGATCGGCTCCTCCCTGGGGAGGCGCGCCTTGTGCAATGAGATGCGCGGAAGATGCGAAAGCGAATGCGATGAAGAGAAGCAGTGGAAGAACCCGGCGCATGGAAGCCTCCCAGGAGTGGAATGGCAACTGGTTGATTGCAATTCTAGCTTGAGGCTTCCGTGCGCACTTGCTCGGGAATTCTATAAAGGCGTCGCCACGAACCCGGGCCCGTACTGCTGTCTCGCGGCGTATGAAATTTCAAGCCCTCAGGGGCTGAAGCCCCGTTATTGTGTTGGTGTTGTGCGGCACGACTAAAGTCGTGCCCTGATACATTGCGCGTGGCGTCGTAGATTGCGTCGGGCAGCGCCCCTACGGGGCTCCTGCAGATTTTGTTGGGCAGGCTTCCCAGGACTGCGCTGCGCTTGTCCTGGGCTATTTTCTCTGGTTCCCTACGGGAGCCGGGGAACGGCGGTTCGTGTTGTATAGCTCGTTACTGGAGCCGAGGAACCGCGATTCATTTGTATAGCTCTGCAGGAGCTGGGGGACAGCGATTCAGGTTGCTCTGACTTTTCGCTGGAGCTGCGGGACGGCGATTCGTTTACATTCCGGCGACGTTTTGCAGGGCGGTTTTGCTGGGGATTTCGAGGATGGAGCCGTGGAAGGCGACGAGGCGGCGGCTCTTGAAGGTCGACAGCGTGCGGGTGACGGTCTCGCGCGAGGCACCGATGAATTCGCCGATCTCTTCGTGGGTGAGCGAGAAGCGGAAACGCATTCCGTTCTCGGTCTTCTGGCCGTTCTCGCTCCACTCGAGAAGCAGGCGGGCGAGTTTTTCGGGTGCGGAACCGGCAAGGGCGACGGTGCGAAGCTGCTCGCAGGCGACTTTGTACTGGAGGCTGAGCTCCTGCGTGACAACCTGGTAGACCTCGGGGTGGCGCGCCATGAAGTGGAGGAACTGATCGCGCTCGATGACGGCGATGCGCGAGGGATAGAGGATCTCGGCCGTCATCTCGCTCGGCATACCGGAGAGCACGGAGGAGAGACCGAGGACTTCGCCGGGCTTGGCGATGGAGAGGATCAGACGCTTGCCGTCGCTCGAGTTGATCGACAGTTTCACTTCGCCGGAGACAACGATGAAGATGCCGGCGGGGATGGACTTCTCAGAGAAGAGGAGCTGGCCGGGCTGGTACATGGTGGGAAACTCCATGGACTCGAGATCGCGAAGAGCCGCGGGCGAGAGCTTTTTGAAGAATTCGCCGGGGCGTTGAACTTTGGAGCCAGTGATCATTTCGCGTGTCGTTTGCATCGTTATTCTCCCTCTTCCACAAAAGTGGTTTTTTTTGCGGTAACTTCTTCGGCTAGAAATTGCGCCCACGGTGTCGTGGCAAGGAGTTCGGCGTGTGTCTGAGCGTAGATGCCTCTGAGCACCTGCTTGCCGTTGGCATCTGCATAGGTGACGTTGTGCAGGTCGATGACGAGCTTCTTCGATTGCAGCCTGGGAGCCGTTTCTGCCCAGACTCGATCAAGTTCACTCGCCCAGGGGCCTGCCACTCGTCCTTCTAATCTCATCTCGAGTGCTTCTGCCGTATCTTGAATCGTGATTCGCAACGTATTCAGGCCTCCATCAGCCTGCCCTGTATAAGGCATGCCGCGTGCCAAACTTGTGTGACGATCGAAGGCGGTGTTGTTAGTGGCTGATTCTGAAGGGATTAGATTTTATTGGGAGTGAGGGATATCACAGGTGACGACGATGGAAGTGACGAAGTGACGATGACGACATATCGTCACCGGACGAGATCTCGTCACGAGAAGGTTCGTCACCCGACTCAAGTTGAAGAGTCAAGACACTAGAATCGATCGAAGTTGAGCCTGAATGGAGTGTTCTGCTGTTTTAGGAGAGCAAATGATCATTGATCCTGACTCGTTCAAGAGAGCGTGTATCGACTGGCTTAGAGTCTCGCGATTGCTCGTGCTCGTATTGCTACCAATGGCCGCTCAGGCAGCGGGTATTCGACACATTGTGATCCCAGCCGACGGCAGCGGACCGAGAATTGTGGCGGAGCTTTGGACACCGTGTGCGACTTCAGCACAGGCGAGCGTTGTGGACCGGAGCGGGATTCCAACAACGATGCATGTGATCGAGAATTGTCCGGTGACTCGGAAGAGACTTCCGCTGATCGTGATCTCTCATGGAATGTTCGAGGACAGATATAGCCACTTCGATACGGCCGAGTTTCTGGCTGATACCGGCTTTGCCGTTGTAGCCATCAACCATTCGTTGGATTCCACACTCGATATCGGCGGGAAATCCGCGGACGACATGTCATCATTTTCTATTCGGCCCATTGAAATCAAGCGAACGATTGATTTCTTTGAACATCACCGACCTGCTGGCGTCGATATCGATTTGCGTCACATTGGTTTCTTCGGGTTTTCTCGTGGCGGCTACACGGGACTGGTTCTAGCAGGAGGAACGCCTGACTTCAACACATTGGTAATCCAGTGTCCTCCGGTTGTACACATGTGTGCTCAGATCCGAGATCACGAGGTTCCTCACCAAGCTTCGGAATATGAACCACGCATATCGGCCTATGTCATCGCAGACCCTGTCGATTTTTTCCCCGACAAGTCGAGTCTGAAAAAGGTTCATGCTCCAATTCAACTGTGGAGTTCGGAACTGGGTGGTATGGGAGTACGACCTCAAGAAGTGTCTGGCGTTGCAGCGAACCTCCCGGAGAAACCCGAATTTCATCTGGTCGCCGGCGCTACTCATCTGTCGTTTGATTGCCCTTGTTCTGAAGAAGCCAAGTCGGCCAATCACACGATTGTTTGCGTGGATCCACCGGGCTTCGACAGAGTCGCGTTTCACAGGAAGTTCAATGAAGAGATGGGTGCTTTCTTTCGGAAGCACCTTCGGGATTAAACGCGAGTTGCATTCAGCTTCCCTTTCCTAGCTCGTGCTTCTCCATTGTCGGGATGAGAACGAAGAGCCGATGTTGCATCCATCGAATCGACTTGTGTTTGTTGATACGGGATAGGAGCGATTTTCGGGCGAGCTTGAAACCGCAACTTTCACATATAGTCGGGGCGTTCGATGCCGAGTTTTTTCAGCTTCGAGTTCAGAGTGGTGCGCTTCAATCCCAGACGTGCGGCTGCACCATCTGCTCCGCCGATCTGCCCTTTCGTCTCCCGCAGCACGCGGAGAACGTGCTCGCGCTCGGCGGCCTGCAAGGTTGGATGAGTGCGTTCCAGCTCTTCCTCTTCTTCGGCGATTTTGGTTTCCAGTTCGACTAGCGGAACATACAGATCCGAGCCTCGCGTGAGAATCACGGATCGCTCGAGGAAGTTTTCAAGTTCCCGGATATTCCCGGGCCATGGCCAGCGGCAAAGGGCCTGCATTGTCTGCTCGGGGATGGAGGTGATGTTCTTGCCCATCCGACGGCTGTGACTCGAAACGAAATGCCGGACCAGCACTGGAATGTCACCAACTCTGTCACGGAGCGGCGGCGAGAAGATTGGGAACACTTTGAGCCGGTAGTAGAGATCGCTACGGAACTGTTTCGCTGCAACCATCTCACCTAAATCGCGGTTCGTGGCTGCAATGAGGCGCACGTTGACCGGGATAGGTCTGTTACCACCGAGCCGCTCGATCTCCCGCTCCTGAAGGGCCCGCAGCAACTTGGGCTGGAGGTCAAAAGGAAGTTCGCCGACTTCGTCGAGAAACAACGTGCCTTCATGCGCAAGCTCGACGCGGCCCATCTTGCGCGCAATCGCCCCTGTGAATGCGCCTTTCTCGTGTCCGAAGAGCTCGCTCTCGAGCAAGCCGGCCGGGATTGCGGCGCAGTTCACCTTTACGAAGGTTCGATCGCTGCGCCCGCTCAGCCTGTGAAGTGCGCGTGCCAGCAGTTCCTTGCCCGTTCCGGTTTCACCCTGAATGAGGACTGTGGCGTCTGTAGGAGCAACGGTTTCAATCTGCTTGAGAACCTGACGCAGGCCGCCGCTCTCGCCCACGATGTCTTCGAAGCGGTTCTCGAGGTTGATCTCTTCTTCGAGGTAAAGCTTCTCCTGCCTCAGCCGGTCCCGCAGTTCGGCAATCTGGCGGAAGACCACAGCATTGCTGACTGCCATCGCCACCTGGTCAGCGACTTGAACCAGCATCTCCAACTCTCTTTGGGAAAAGGCGCTCGGACGCCGACTCGCGACCGCCAGGACACCGACGACTACTTCGCGATGAATGAGCGGGACCCAGCAGCCGGACCTCATGCCAAGCGAAGTCAGATGCACGGCGCCCGACGCCAGATCAGATCCCTGAATCTCATCGAGGAGAACGGGCTCTCGAGTCTGGTACGCCCGGCCTGCAGGAGAGTCATCGAGTGGGACGCGCACTTCTGCCTGCTGGGGGTTTTGAACATCAACAGCCAGAAATTGCACCATCAGATTGCCGGAGTTCTCGTCGTAAAGACCTAGGGTTGCCGCATCCAGCGGAACCACCTCGGACAAACTCGCAGCAATTGCCCCGAGCAGCTTGCGCACATCCATGTTTGCCAGCAGGGCCTGGCTGAGCTGCAACATCACCGCCTCTTCGGCGCGCTTGCGGTCGGTGAAGTCCCGCGTCACCTTTGCGTATCCGGTGACTTCTCCAGATGCGGGATCGAGCACAGCAGTCAGAACAATGTTGGCCCAGAAACGCGTCCCATCTTTACGGACACGCCACCCTTCATGTTCGACTCTTCCGCGTTGCGCCGCGAGTTTCATCAGTTCCGCAGGGCGGTCGCGCTCAAGATCTTCCTGCGTAAAGAAACGGGAGTAGTGCTTGCCGATGATTTCATCGGGAGTGTATTGCTTGATACGCTCCGCGCCGGGGTTCCATGTAGTGACGTATCCATCTTTGTCGAGCAGGTAGATGGCATAGTCTCTGACACCGTCCAATAGAGAACGAAGTTGCAGGTCTTTTCGACGAACGAGGTCCTGCGCTTCCCGCTGCTCAGTCACATCGCGAATGATGCTGAGCACCGCGGTCCCATTCGGGGTGCGCAGCGGCTTGAGCATGATGTCGACGGGAAACTCTGATCCGTCCTTGCGCAGTGCATACAGGTTCAGCGCCGCGCCCATCTGGCGGGCTCGCGGATGCGCGTGATAGTTTTCGCGGTGGGATGGATGGTGTCTGCGGAATCGCTCAGGAACCAGATCGTCGATGGATTTGCCAGTCAACTCATCTGGTGTGTAACCGAACAACTCGGCTGCACGCGGATTTGCCGCCCGGATCTTACCACTGGCATCCGTGACCACAACTGCGTCAGGAGATATATCAAACAGGTTCTCCAACGCGAATTGAGCGAACTCGGCCCGTTCAGCACCAGCCGCATCCGCCGCGTCCTGTTCCGGGGAATCAGAAGGGCGCATCCAGGCTCCAACCTTATTCGCTGCAAAGATACCTTCTTCGGTTTCGATCTTGCAAACGAACGAGGGTTACACCCATTATCCCGCACTGACCCTGACTTCCGCTGTCAAACAATCAGTTCGTTTTCTTCCGGCCGTTGGCGCGCTTTGCATGTTCTGACAATGCATGGTGGGATGCTGTGCTTTTCGGCTCCTCCTGCATGGCCTTCAACCGGGAGCGCCCTCTAACGCTCTTCCCTTCCGGCCCGGACTGCGGTTCCGACTGACCTTTCGAGAGGTCCCTTTCTGCTCTCTGTCTGGTTTCATGACTTGCTTTGCCGCGAGCGGGGGGCTTCAGGGGGATACCGGCACGGCGAGCCTTGCTCAGTCCGATCGCGATTGCCTGCTCCGGCGACCTGGCGCCGTGCTTCCCTTCCCGCACGTGATCAATCTCCTCCCGGACGAATTCTCCGGCGGCCGTTGAAGGAGATTTGCCTTCGCGAAGATCTTCTTTAGCTCGCTGCATGGTTTCTTTCTCGGGCATACGCACCTCCTCCGGACTTCGATGCTGGGTCAAACCCGGAGGTGAGCAAAATGCTGAAGCTTCTGTGCGTGCTGAAGAATCCAAGGCACGACAAGGAGAACTCACTGATGGCACAGAAGATTGCATTCATAACTGGCGGGAATCGCGGACTTGGACTTCAGACCGCCCTTGATCTGGGGACAAAGAAGGGCGAGGACGTCAAGGTCATCATCGGGTCAAGGCAAAAATCTGCCGGCGACGAAGCGCTTGCGAAACTGCGCGCGGCGGGAGTTGATGCGGATGTACTCGAGTTTGACATTACGAAGGCGGCGGATTACCAAACGGCCTATGACTACTTCGACTCGAAGTATGGCCGGCTGGACATACTGATAAACAATGCGGGCGTCGCTGGCGGCACCTTCCCGGGCGAAGGACCGGAGCACCGTGCAGCCGATGTGCCGCTCGACGTTCTTCGGAGGGTGTTTGAGACGAACTTCTTCGCGCAGGTTGCGCTGACGAAGACACTGCTTCCCCTGATCCGGAAGAGCCCGGCGGGACGAATCGTGAATCTTTCGAGCATTCTTGGATCCTTGAATCTGCAGGCCGATCCCAAGTCGCCGATCTACGACGCGAAGTCGTTTGCCTACGATGCCTCCAAGACAGCGTTGAACGCGTACACGGTTCACCTTGCGTATGAGCTGAGGAACACGAAAATCAAGGTCAACTCCGCCCATCCCGGCTGGGTTAAGACTGACATGGGCGGTTCGAGCGCGCCGATGGAGATCAGCGAAGGCGGCAAGACCAGCGTTCAACTCGCGACTCTGCCCGAGGATGGACCAACCGGCGGGTATTTCCACAACGGCAAGGCTCTTCCCTGGTAGTCAGAGGACTGATGAGGCTGAGAGTGGTTGGCGGTGTTCTTTGAGACCGGCAAGCGGGGACGGGGAGATACAATCACTCCAACCTTATATGGAGGAACGAACGGGATGGCCAAAGTATGGCTCGTAATTGCCGCACTAGTGATCGGTGCGGCTCTCACGGTCATCTTTCTCTTGCCATTCTTTCTGAATGCAGACTCGTTCAGGCCGACAGTTGAGGCTCAGCTGTCGAGCGCGTTCGGACGAACGGTCACGATGGGGAGGCTAACGTTCTCGCTGGTGCACGGCAGTCTCGTTGCCGAGGAGCTAGCCATTTCCGATGATCCAGATTTCAGCAATGTGCCGTTTTTGCAGGCAAAAAGCCTTGATGTGAGCGTGGATGTGCTGCCTCTGTTGATGAATCACGAGGTTCACATCTCCGGACTCACGATCGATAGTCCATCGATTCAGCTGATCGAGCACACGAACGGCAAATGGAACTACTCTGGTCTAACGCTTCCCAATGCAGGAACGGGTGGATCGGACCCACCCGCTCCGGCAGCGGCTTTTAGGGTTAAAGAACTGAAGATCGTCAATGGGAGCGCCCTGGTGTCTTCCATTCCTCAGACGGCCAAGCCATTTGAGTACAGTGAAGTCAATCTGACGCTGAAGCAATTTTCGTCCTTTGGCACGTTCCCATTTGAACTGTCTGCCAAGCTGCCCGGAAGTGGAACCGTCAGCCTGACCGGAGAGGCCGGTCCAATCGCCCAGAGCGACGTGTCGAAATCACCCTTTCACGGGACGATCCAGCTCCGCGAGTTCAACCCGGTTCTGTCAGGGTTGATTGAGCAGGCTCAGGGGATCGCAATGAACGGGGATGTCGATGGAGAGGTCCGGTCCGACGGCGTGAGCCTGACGAGCAGTGGCAAGATCAAGGCATCGCAGTTGCAACTCGCTCCCAAGGGAATGCCGTCGCAGAATCCCGTAGACGTCGACTACTCCGTATCCGAGAGCCTGGCTACGCGCGACGGCATCGTTTCCGATGTGGCGATTCATGCCGGGTCGACGGTGGTTCACGCACGAGGAAGCTTCAAAGCTTCACAACAGGCGACAATGATCGATCTGCATCTCTCCGCTCCTGGAGTGCCGGTGGGTGAGATCGAACCTCTGCTGCCGATCTTAGGTGTCCGCTTGCCGAGCGGCTCATCCCTCCAGGGCGGCGCCCTTACGGCAGACATGACGATCAACGGCCCGGCGACGGCTGCGACCGTGAGCGGGCCGGTAGAGATTGACAACAGCAAGCTTGTTGGATTCGACCTGAGCTCGAAGATTGTGGGACTGAATTCAACTGTGAAAAGCGGAAGTGACACCGACGTCAAGGTGCTCAAGGCCAAGGTGAACTCGACGCCGCAGGAAACCCGTATCAGCGAGATTTATGCAGAGGTTCCAGGATTCGGGACCGCAAACGGCGAAGGAACTGTGGCGCTGACTGGCGCACTCGACTTCAAACTAACGGCGAGGCTCGGCGGTCCAAATCCGGGCGGGCCGGCAGCGAAGGCTGGCGGCAATCCGAAGGCTGTATTCGCACCGGTGCGTACCGTCACACTCACACTGTCGGGCACTGCTGCCAACCCAACGATAGAAGCGAGAAATGCCGTGATCCGGCAGCCATCGGAGTGACATTAAAGCGAGGGATGGCTGGGTGCTGTTCCTCCGGGCGTCAAGTGCGCCTTAGCGCCGCTGCCATTTAGAATTGCCGTCGTACAGCATCTCTGAATCCCCGCACATTGCGCAGAACCCGGAAGAAACGGGGTTACTCGCGCCAAGGAACTCTTCAGAATGAACGCAACCCCCTGTTTGAGAATTGTTCTGGTTTCGCTCGCCATCGCGCCGGTTTGCCTTCTTTCGCAACAGCCGCGCCAATACACCGACGCCGATTATGCCAGTGCTGAAAAGTTCATGGCCTACAACGTCAATCCACTGGCCTACAAAGGACAGGTGAATGCCCAGTGGCTCGACGACGGTCGCTTCTGGTACCGCGAGGTTGACAGCACTGGGATGAGCTACGTCGTGGTTGATCCGGCGAAGGGCTCGCGCGCGCCGCTGTTCGACCAGGAAAAGCTTGCTGCGGCTCTCAAGCCGGTTTCGAAGGCGGGCGCCGATGCGAAGCACCTGCAGCTTACAGATATTTCTCTGGCGAACAGCGGCCGGACGTTCATTTTTACTTCGCGCGGCGCAACTTATCAATGCGAGATTGGAAGTACATACTCGTGCAAGCTGATCGCGGGCGGGCCGCCTGCTAAAGACGAGGCCGCTCATCCGCCACTCACGTTGTCGCCGGACCGCAAACTGGGAGCTTTCATCCGCGACTGGAACCTGTGGGTTCGCAACCTGGAGTCGGGTGCAGAGACCCAGCTGACTACCGATGGCGTTGAGAACTTCGGCTATGCGACGGACAACGCAGGATGGAAGCACTCGGACTCGGCGATTGTGCTGTGGTCGGCTGATTCGAAGAAGATCGCTACTTTCCAGCAGGATCAGCGGAAGACCGGCGAGATGTACCTGGTGCCGGTCTCGAATACCCATCCGAAGCTGGAGGCATGGAAGTATCCGCTGGTTGGCGACAAAGACGTGACCATGATCGAGCGCGTGGTTATTGATTTGGAGTCGCGCAAAGTTGTCCGGCTGAAGATGCCGCCTGACCAGCATCGATCCACACTTTGCGATGACATTGCTTGCGATGGCGACACGCTGGCAGACGCGGAATGGAGCCCGGATACGAAGCATCTGGCTTTCGTTTCAACCTCGCGCGATCACAAGCAGGAGTGGCTCAGGGTGGCTGACGCCGAGACGGGCGAAGTGCGCGAGGTGATGGGCGAGACGGTTCCGAAGTTTTACGAGAGCGGAAATGGCAAGATCAACTGGCATTACCTGCCTGAGTCCAACGAGATTCTCTGGTTCAGCGAACGCGATAACTGGGGCAATCTCTACCTCTACGACCTCACGAGCGGCAAGCTGAAGAACCAGATCACGAGGGGGCCGGGCAACGTTACGCAGGTTCTTTATGTCGACGACAAGGCGCGCACTCTTTACTTTGTGGGCGTTGGGCGCGAGAAGGATCGCGATCCGTATTTTGAGCACTTCTACAGCGTCAAGTTTGATGGGTCGGATCTGAAGCTTCTGACGCCGGAGAATGCGACGCATCGCATCAAGGTGTCGCATGATGGGCGCTACTTCACGGATACGTATTCGACTCCGACACAGCCGCAGGTCACTGTGGTGCGTGATTCGCAAGGCAAAACGGTGATGGAGGTGGCGAAGCAGGACATCGCTCCGCTTACCGCCGCAGGTTGGCAGCCTCTCACTCCGATTACGGTGAAGGGACGCGACGGGAAGACGGATCTGTACGGCTTTATGTTCAAGCCGACGCGCTTCGACGCAGCGAAGAAGTATCCCATCATCAATTATGTTTATCCGGGTCCGCAGATTGGCTCGTGCGGCGGGCGGGAGTTCCGGGCTTCTCACGGAGATATGCAGTCGCTGGCCGAGCTTGGCTTCGTGGTGGTCTGCATCGACGGAATGGGCACGCCATATCGTTCGAAGACTTTTCATGAGGCCTATTACGCGGATCTCGGTGACAACACGATTCCCGATCAGATCGCAGGGATGAAGGATCTCGCCAAGAAGTACCCCTTCATTGACCTCGACCATGTGGGGATATGGGGACACTCGGGCGGAGGAAATGCAACGGGCGCTGCACTGCTGCACTACCCGGAGTTCTTCAAGGTGGGTATTGCCGAGAGCGGCAATCACGATCAACGCGACTACGAAGATGACTGGGCCGAAAAGTGGGCGGGGATCGAAGAGAAGAGGTCTGACGGCACAAGTAATTACGATTCGCAGGCTAATCAGAACTTCGCGAAGAATCTCAAGGGGCATTTGCTTTTGGCGCACGGCACGATGGACGATAACGTTCCGCCAAACAATACGCTGCTGCTTGTCGATGCACTGATCAAAGCGAATAGAGACTTCGATCTGATCCTGATTCCAAATGCTGCGCACGGGTATGGGGCCGCTTCGCAGTACATGATGCGCCGACGGTGGGACTACTTCGTGCGGTACCTGGCAGGCGGTGTTCCACCTGACGAGTACCAGACCAAGGCGTATTCCGAGACGATGAAGGTCATTCGTGGGGGGCCGGACGGGGACGAGTAGGGACGGTTCTCACCCAGCTTGGATTCGGAGGCATTGGAATGCGTAAGGGACTTCTCGCGGCAGTCGCAGTTTGCTCATGCCTGGCAGTTGCTCAGGGAAACTCAGCTACAACGCAAACCAGCGAGAAGTTCGCCGGATTGTCTGAGCAGTTTATTCATGAGACTCTGGCCCAATCGCCGTCGAGTGCCTCCCAGGCGGGATACCATCACTATCGTGATCTGAAGGGCGGCAAGGATCTCGCGCTCGATTCCCTTCTCGATGACGTAAGCCCTGCCGGTTTTGCAGCGCAGCGCGAGTTGTATGCAAGATGGCGTGAACGCTTTCACGCGGAGACTCCTGTCGCTTCTCTTGGTCCGGAGGATGCGGCGGACTGGTATCTGATTGATGATCAGATCGCGCTGAATCTTCTGGAACTCGAGAAGATACAGAACTACCGACACAATCCGACGGTTTACGTGGAACTGCTTGGGGCCGCGCTGTTCCAGCCTCTGACTGACGACTACGCATCGGAGGACGTGCGGGTGGGCGACGTTCTCTCCCGCGTCGCGGCGACTCCTCGGTTTCTAGATCAGGCTCGCAGCGTACTTGCTGATTCCGACCCCATCTTCATCAAGGTCGCGATCGAAGAGAATGACGGCAACATCAATCTGATGCAGAACACAATCGCATCCGCCGCCGCAAAGAGCCCCGCGCTGAAGTCGCGATTCGATAAGGTTGCGCCGGACGCGGTCGCTGCGCTCAAATCTTTCAGCGAGTGGCTGAATTCCGATCTGGCGAAGCGAAAGACGGATCGCACCTGGCGTCTTGGCAAAGAATTCTACGACCAGAAATTTCGCCTGGTGATGGAAACAGACATCACCCCGGAACAGCTTCTATCCGACGCTGAATCAGAGTTCCACAAGACTCGCGCAGAGATGATGCAACTGGCGCTGCCACTTCATAAGCAGTATTACCCGGACCACGATGAACACGCATCGCTCGGCCAGCAGGAGCGGGAGAACAAGATCATCAGCGAGGTATTGCAGAAGATCGCTGACGATCACCCCAATCGAAATGCCCTACTGGAGACTGCAAGAGAAGATCTTGTTGGCATACGCCGGTTCATCGTGGACAAGAAGGTCGTCTCGCTCAAAGCGCGCGACAACCTGAAGGTGATCCCCACGCCGGAATTTGAGCGCGGAATCTATTCGGTGGGAGGTTTTCACTCCGCGCCGCCGCTCGACCCGAACGCAGAAGCGCAATACTGGGTCACGCCAATCAGCACGAGCACTCCCGAGGCGAGCGCCGAGTCGCGCTTGCGGGAGTACAACAACTGGGTGCTGAAGTGGCTTTGTATTCATGAGGCGCTGCCCGGCCATTACGTCCAGGCTGAGCACGCTAATGACGTGCAGCCGGTGACGCGTCGCCTCGTTCGCGCCCTCTACGGCAATGGCGCGTATGTTGAGGGCTGGGCTGAATACATCGCGCAGAACATGATGCAGCAGGGCTTTGCCGACAACGATCCGCGATACAGAATCAGCTATCTAAAAGTCTGGCTGCGTGCGATCGGCAACAGCATCCTCGACATCCGCATGCAGACGATGGGAATGACGGACGAGCAGGCCATGCACTTCATGATGGACGATGCCTTCCAGACCCGCGCCGAGGCGGAAGGCAAGCTGCAGCGGGCTAAGCTTAGTTCGACACAGCTTCCTACCTATTTCGTTGGAACCGAAGAGTGGTGGCGCCTGCGCAAGGCCTACGAAGGAGCTAAAGGCAAAGACTTTACGCTCGCTGAATTCCACGATCGCGCCCTGGACGAAGGGGCTCTCCCGGTACCGTGGCTCAAGGATATGCTGCTGGCAAAGCAGCAAAATCATTGACTCAAAACCGTGGCAAAGGTATATTCCAGCCATGGGTATCTTCCACATGCCGGTTTGCTGTATCGCGTGTTGTCACGCGGGCGACCGGTCGTGTGGGTAAGCTAAAACAGGCTTAGACCAATCCCAAGCGGCCGCTCAGCAACGCTGAAGCGGCTTTTTTATTTCTGAACCAATCGAGACATTGATGCTTTCAATAAATGCAACAGAGGGGCTCAACCCCACATCGCTGTTCATAAAGTCTACTTATTTGGTAGACTTTCTTCCAGATCGGCTATTTTCCCCTGAACTCGAACCAAAAGGGCCGATTCCGAGTTGGTACCTTACCGCTATGAGGATCTCTCAAAAAGGCCTTTACGCACTGCAAGCTCTGACCGTCCTGGCAGAGCACTATCCAGACGATGTGGTCAAAATTCGTGACATCGCCAGTGCGGAAAGCCTTCCCGAGAAGTTCCTGGAAGCAATTCTGCGCGACCTCAAACGCGCACGATTTGTGAATAGCATTCGCGGAGCTGGAGGCGGCTATCTGCTCAAACGACCGCCTGAGCAGATCTTTTTGGGAGAAGTGATCCGAAGTGTTGACGGACCGCTAGCCCCATTTGAAGACGCTGAGTCGCTCCGCTATCGAGTCAAGACCGACCAAAGACATCGCGCGCTTTTCCGGGTTCTTCTTGACGTCCGAGACGCAACGGCACGCATTTTGGACCGCACTTCCCTTGCTGATCTTTGTCGGTGATCACCCTTTCGGGCCCAATCCGCTCGTGACCGAAGTCTGACTTTATCCGCATCGCGGATCGACACAGAACACGTGCACCTCGTCGGTGCTGCTGCCCTTATTCGGAGGTCGTAAGATGAAATCGATTTATAAGCTGGTACCTTTCGCGTTGCTGATGGCATTGGGGCTCGGCGTTGTACCCAGTCACGCACAGGTCGTAGGCGCCACCATTACTGGCACGGTGCATGATTCCTCCGGTGCATCGCTTAGCGCTGCTACGGTCACGGTCAAGCAATCTGAAACGGGGGCGACCCGCACGCTCACCACCGATGCAGAAGGCAGGTTCTTTGCGCCGTCCGTACCGATCGGGCCTTACACGATTACGGCTGTGCATGAAGGCTTTGCATCGACTCAGCAGAACGCAACACTCACCGTTGGGCAGAGCCTTCAAGTGAACTTCGTGCTTGGCGTGGCAACTGTCGAGCAGGCCGTCGAGGTTACGGCAGATGGGTCGACGGTGAATACCTCGACGCAGCAGACCGCGGGCCTGGTCGACGAGAGACAGGTGAAGGAGCTTCCGCTGAATGGGCGCAGTTACGACGGACTGCTCACGCTCAATCCGGCGACGGTGAACTACACGAGCGAGCGGTCTGGAAGTGTCGGGACTTCCAATTCTTCGGTCGGCAATATGTTTTCCGTAAGTGGGCGTCGCCCGCAGGACAATCTGTTCTTGCTGAACGGAATTGAGTACACTGGCGCGTCGCTGATCAACGTAACGCCGGGAGGCACCAGCGGACAGCTTCTCGGCGTCGATGCCGTGCGCGAGTTCAATACCTCGACTGACACCTATGGCGCAACTTATGGCAAACGCGCAGGCGCGCAGGTGAGCATCGTGACTACGAGCGGCACGAACAAGCTGCATGGTTCGGCATTTGAATTCGTCCGCAACAGCGCACTGGATGCGCGCAACTACTTCGACCAGGGCGCGATTCCGAACTTCCAGAGGAACCAGTTCGGAGCGTCACTCGGGGGCCCAATCAAGACCAACAAGCTCTTCCTCTTCGGCAACTACGAGGGCTTCCGGCAGAACTGGGGACTCAGTTCTGTAACGCTTGTGCCGGACGCGCGTGCACGGCAGGGCTATCTGACTGACTCAACCGGTAACGAGAAATTCGTCGGAGTCGATCCTTCTGTTGCCCCGCTGCTGGCTCTATGGCCGGAAGCGAATGGGCCCGAGCTCGGCAGCGGCATTGCGGAGTCGTTCTCGCACCCACCTCAACACATCCGCGAAGATTTTGGCACCGCTCGCTTCGACTACAACGTCGGGCCGAAGGATCTCCTCTTCGCCGTGTACACGATTGATGACAGCACCGCTAACACTCCCACGCAGAATCCGCTAAGCCTGATTGACGAGAGCCTTCGCGAGCAAGTTGCGAGCATCCAGGAACAACACGTCTTCTCCCCTGCTCTGCTGAATACGGCTCGTTTCGGCTATTCGCGGGCAAGCTACTTCTTCACGGGCTACTCGCCTGTTGATTTGCCGGGATGGGTTGCAGGCAAGCCGATTGGCGTGATCATCATCAGCGGAAGCACCGCCTCGAATGGCGCATCGCAGATTTCGCAGGCAGGTCTCAACGTTGGATCGAACAACACGGCTGCTCGCAACCTATTCACCTTCGACGATCACGTGTACTGGTCTCGCGGTCGGCACCAGTTGGAGGCAGGTGGATGGTTGCAGCGCATCCAGTCGAATGATTTGCTCGCACAATATCAGTACGGGCAGGCGTCGTTCAGCAACCTGCAGTCGTTCCTTCAGGGAACGGTGAAGACCTTCACCGTGGTCCCCTCCCCGACTGAGTTGGGATGGCGCATGCTGGCGGGAGCGGCGTTTGTTGAAGACACGATCAAGCTGACTCCGAGACTTGAGGTACGCGCGGGGTTCCGTTCGGAATCAACGAATGGATGGAACGAGGCGCAAGGACGCGCTGCGAATTATGCGATTGTAGACGGCGTTCTGCAGACCGATCCGGTGATTGGGTCGTCGGCGCTGACTACGAATCGCGCGAAGTTCTTGCCGGAGCCGCGCGTAGGCTTTGCATGGGATGTATGGGGGAACGGCAAGACGGCCGTGCGTGGCGGGTTTGGGCTCTACTACGGATTGCTGGATACGCTCGATTATCGTCTCGATCAGACTGCGCCGTTCAACACCGCGCAGACGCTATCGAATGTTCCGGTGTCGAGCCTGCAGATTACGCCTGGCAGCACGCCTCCTTCGGGCAGCAAGGTTTCGCCCAGCAATGTGCAGCCGGACATCAACACACCGGCGGTGTTGAACTGGAGCCTGCGCATCGAGCAGCAGGTTTTACCGCACACGTCGCTGACAGTGGGCTACATCGGATCGCACAGCTATCACCAGATCCTGTCGGAAGACATGAACGAGCCGGTGCCCACTTATCTTGAGGATGGCAGCCCGTTCTATCCTGCGGGTTCCAAGAATGCGAATCCCGCTCTGGCGAATACAACTTCGTGGGTGTCGCAGGGGACGGGGCTGTACAACTCGCTTGTGGTTGATGTGCGGCGGTCGTTCGCGAGCGGATTTCAATTTCGCGGGAACTATACGTACTCGAAGAACCTGGATGATGGGTCCGCGTGGAACACCAGCGTCAGCGGCAATACTCCGGCGTTCGTGATGTTCCCGCTGAATCCTAAGCTCGACTGGGGTCCGGCAGCGACAGACGTTCGGCATGTGGCTTCGTTCAATGGCAGCTACGAGCTCCCCTTTGGGCCGAAGAAGCCATTTCTGCAGCATGCTTCGAGGCCGGTGCGCTTCGTTGCCTACGGCTGGACGGCTAGCGCGATATTCAATGTTCAGACTGGATTTCCGTTTACGCCGCAGCTTGGGTATAACCCAACGGGCAACGGCGATACGCGCAATCCGGTGCGGCCGAACTGGAATCCGGATTTCAAGGGCGACCCGTATCCGAAGACCGTGCAGCAGTACTTCAATCCGGCTGCGTTCCTGCCACCGGCGACGGGAACCTATGGCAATGTCTCTCGCGATGCGCTGACCGGACCGGGACTGACTCAGCTTGACTTCTCGGCTACGCGGAATGCGCATCTGACGGAGCGGTTTGGATTTCAATTCAGAGCGGAGTTCTTCAACGTACTGAACCACACGAATCTGTCGACGCCGAACGAGGTGGTGTACTCGTCGGCTACTTCGGGGATCTCGCCGACGGCTGGGCTTGTGACCTCGACTTCGACGACTTCGCGGCAGATTCAGTTTGGCGCCAAACTGCAATTTTAAACTTGTCCTCGCTGGGACCGGTCCGGGTAGGGAAGCTACCCGGACTGTAATCAGGTTTCAGCCAGGAGGAGGGCAGAAACTATTGCACCGTGATGTCGCGTGCGGCAGTCACCTTGGTGCCGGCCGCGTTGCGCGCGACAAAAATGAGGTGGTAGGTTCCTGCCGCGAGTGACACTGATTGGTTCATTGTTCCGCTGTTGGCGACGCTCACCAGCTTTGTACTGCCCGACCATAACTCGAAGCGATAGACCCCACCGCTCACCGTGGCCTTCGCGTTTACCTCGACCGGAGAAGATAGGCTCGCGCTTTGTGTCGGCGAACAAACATTGATGCCCGTAGACGAAGGCGCTGCACAGTTGTTGCTGTTCGAAACCGTCAAGGTAAACGACCTGGTCTGATGCGTACCGTCCCAGCCTATGCCATTGACGGTGATGGAATGCTTTCCAGCTGCGAGTGCAACGTAAGAATCAAGGAAGGAATAGTTTGAGAATGCATGAGTAAGCTGCTCGGCGATCTTTTTCCCGTCGGACCAGACCGCGACGGTTCGCATGGGCGTAGGCCCGGCAGCGCCAATGGAGAACTTTACCGGAGAAGTGGCGACAGTCGACGGCGTACACACGGTGACGCCTTCCGCCTTGCCCGATAGCCAGCAGCCAGGAAAGTTGCCTGCGCTGTCGTTGGTCAGCACTTCGAGGCTGTCCTGGGTTGTGCCATTGAACTGCGCGAAGAGGATGTCTGGCTTGGTCGCTGTGGTAGTACGAGCGGTATAGAGCCCGTGGAGCTGATATTGGTTCTGGTAGACATTCTGTTCGGCGCCGAAATTGCCGGAACCGGTTCCGAGCCGGACGATCACGCTGGTTTGCTGCGTGGCGCCTGAGCAAGGCGAGGCTGTGTAGGCGAGGTCATTGAGACCGTCGCCGTTGTAATCCGCAGCGGTAAATAAGCTGATGCATTGGCTCGTAGTCAGGCTTTTGTAGCTCAGGGTACGATTGGCATTTCCGAGGTACAGCTCGATGGTTGAAGTGGGCTCTGCGGTCGTCACGCTGACGATGTCGCTGCGGCCGTCGTTGTTCAGGTCGGCTACAAAAGGTACGCTGTCGAAGTTCTTGTTCGGATCTGCGAGATAGCTGGGGGACCCGAAGTGGCCCGCGCCGTCGCCGTACCAGACCTGAACCGTGCTCGGAACGGAGACACTGTGGGAGTTGTCATTCACGCTGCCATAGACGAGAGCCATGTCCGGCTTGCCGTCTCCGTCGAAGTCGCCGACTAATCCATAGCCGGCCTGCTGGTTCGCAACCGGACCGATGGACGTGAGAATTGATTGGCCCTTGGTGAACGTGCCGTCCCCATTGCCGATCCAAACTTGAAGAGTGGAATTGAGATTACCGTTCGCAGCACCGGGCAGTAGTTCAACGAGGTCCGTTTTGTTGTCGTGATTTATATCGGCGGCGAAGAGCGACTGGATGTTAGCTCCGGGCCCCGTGAAGCTCTTAGCGGCCTGAAAAGTGCCGTCGCCATTGCCCAAGAAGACGGAGATCGGGTTGCTTCCGTACTGAGTAGTGACAAAGTCGAGCTTGCCATCTTGATTGAAGTCGCCGACTTCCTGAATGAAGGCTGGGAGCCTCTTTGGGGCGTCGTAAGCGCCGTCGGCCGTGGAGAGAAAGAGTTCCCAGACGTAAGTAGTCGTGGGTGGATCGTAGACGGTGGCCTGAACGTCTTGCCGACCATCACCATTGAAGTCGCCAACTGCGACGATACCTGAACCGCTGGGGAGGGGCGCGGCTTGATGGGGGTTGAACGCCAGCTGGGCGAACGAAACGGAACAGGAAAGGGCGCACGAAAGCATTAGCGCGGCGGAACGAGGACGCGACGACATGGGAGTTCCTCAAAGCAGGGATTTGAAGGAGAGGAGCCCGGACGCCTACTTCTCGCTAGCTGCGTAAGAGAACATCTCCGCGAAGCGATCTGATCAGCCGGCACTGCGCGACTGAGCATGAGTCAGCTCCAGCCAAATTTGATACGCCGTGAAAGACGCGAGTTGCTCTACCTACGATCTTCTGGATGTAACAATCTGCTTTTCATCCCAATTTCAGTGAAAGTGAGCGCAGAATGCAGGTTCTCACTTGTAAACACAGCTGAATTTCCCTGACACTTGCGGAGCAACGGGTCAGCTTTTTATTTGAATTTTCTTCTGGCCGTCGGGACGGGGGACGAAGATGTCCTGCCAGACGAGGCCGCATTCTTTGACCATTGCAAGCGGGTATTCGAGGCGGCCGAGGTTGGCGTCGGCGTTGTTGGTGCCGAAGGAGAATTTTGCACCGGCGGCCTTGGCCTGCTTGATGAACGATGCGCTGGGAATCTTGTAGCGATTGTTGATTTCGATGGCGACGTTGTTTTCGATGGCTGCGGCGATGACCTTGCGACGGCGATCGGGCGTCCAGAGGGCTTCGTAGTCCTTCGCGATCTGAGTCGGGAGAAACGTGGGATTGGCATAGATGTCGATGGGTTCGCGGAGTACTCCGAGAATGCGATCGACCAGCATGTCCATGAAGGCCTGCGCGTCAGGGATGTTGCCAACCTCTTCGTCGATCCAGAGACGCATGCGCTTGCCGTGGTCGTCGGTGAAGGTCATGGCGTCGGTGAAGACGTAGTCGAAGCGCGCAATGGAGGCAGGAGAGACGAGCGTTCGCCACTCGCGGCCTTCTGCCTGGAGGGCGATGAAGCAGGGCTGGCCTTTCATGCTGTCGAGGTATTGCTGCACGCTCTCGTCGCTGTGCACGGGAAAGCCGAGGCCGCAGTTGATGGCGATGCCGTAGTTGATGCCGAGGCGGCGGGAGTTCTCGAGGGCCTGCTCGATGGTGAGGCCGCCTTTGAGGTGAACGTGGTAGTCGACGACGGGAATATTGTCGGTGGAGAGGCGGATGACTTCGCGGTAGAGGTCGTCGACTTCAGGACGTGGCGCCGACGGAAATTCCGCGCTATCGGGAAGCGGGCGGACGCGGATGTTGCGGAATCGCGTGGTGCTGCCGGGGTCGTGGCCCTGAAGAGCAAAGGTTCCATGATTGAGAACGCGTCCGAATTTGGTGTCGGCCTGGAAAGGCTGGTCGGGCTCGATGTAGTCGACGACGAGCATGTTGTTGACGCGGGTCTGCACGCGCTTGCCGCGGACCTCGATCGACATCGTGAACCACTCGTTGTTTTTGGCAAAGGTCTTGTTGACGTTGCGAACTCCGTACAGCGAACCGGTCTTTTTTCGTTCGAGGTAGCCAGTGATCGGAACTGGCTCGGGCTGGTTGTTCTCGACCTGGACTTCGAAGCCGGCGGACGGGAAACCCGAATCTTGAAAGGCTGTGTGGAAATAGACTCCGGAGTTGGAGCCAGGCAGGGTTTTGATTTCGGCGGAAAATTCAAAGTTGCGGAAGTCAGCGCCGTGGACGGGGCCGGTATAGAAAAGATGCGAGCGCTCGCCATGAACGAGGATTTCGCCATCGACGACCTTGAAGGAGCCTTCGTGCTCGCTGGGCTTCCAGCCGTCGAGGGATTTGCCGTCGAAGAGCGGGATCCAGTCGGCGGGGGCGCTGGTTTCCTGTGACCATAGGGAGGTAGCAGTGGGAGCGGTGAGGAGCATGGCGAGAATTTCACGGCGGGTAAGTTCGGACATGGGTCTCCGGAGGAGCTTTGAAGTGAACGGATCATTGTAGATGCCTGGGCAAAGACGTGAAGACCCGCTCATCGCGATGAAACTTCGATGAACGGGGCACAGACCTATCCTCGATAAGAAAAAGAATGATGTTGAGTGGGCCACCTGTCAAAATTGGGTTCTTCTCCCAGGTCTCAGAAGCGAGACCTGGGGCACCCGGATGTCTCGATCTCTGATTGATCACGATGAGCTGGGAATGTCGGGTGAGAGCGCCGAGTGGCGATCTAGTTAGAGGACGGTTAATCCCTTGGTCTAGGTTCATCGTTCGGTGTGTACCACTCTGCATTTGTCTGGACATAGTCTTTCCATTGCGGCGGTAAGTCTTCTGCGAGAAAGATCGCGTTCACCGGACAAACCGGAACGCACGCACCGCAGCAAATACAACGTTCCGGCTCGATGTACACTTGCTTTGCTTCAGCGAAGGCCACTTCGTCCCTCCGTGGATGAATGCAATCCACGGGACAAGCATCCACGCAGGCTGTGTCTTTCACCCCGACACACGGTGCAGCGATTACATAGGCCATCATTCCTCCTCATCTTCTGGCTGAGGATAAGAACACTCCGCATCACGACGCCATGACTTATGTCACGGTGTTGGAAAAATCAATGCGGCTTCAATCGCGATCACCTGGCTTCGCTTTCCAGCTTATGGGCGTTGGGGATTCTGACGATTCGACGTCGCATCTCTATCAGGCCATCTCCGTGCAGGCGTCCCAAGTTGCGCGAAATTAGTTCGCGCACCGTTCCAAGGCGGGCGGCGAGTTCTTCGTTGTTTTCATTGAGTTCGAAATAGACGGAGCTTTGATCACGCGTTCCGCGTTCTTCTGCAAGACGCAGGAGATGCGAAATCAGACGCCCACGCACAGTCGAGAACGACAGTTCTTCGACCAGTCTTTCCATGTGGCGCAAACGATGGCCGAGCGCCTTTATGACTTTCACAGCAACTTCGGGTTGTTGCAAGCAAACTTTCCGAAAATGTTCGGCAGCAAATCGCAGCAGTACAGTCGGTTCGTTGACCAGTGCCGTTACTGTGTACCTGCCTCCATCAAACACAGGCACTTCGGCAAGTGTGCTACCGGTTCGTTCAATCCCCATCAGTTGTTGGCGGCCATTTGCGGCATTTTTCAGAAGTTTTACGCTGCCCTCCTCCACAATGAGCAATTCTCGGCAAAGATCTCCTTCTGAAAAGATTGTGGAGTCGCGCTCGAATTGTGCTCGGATGATGCGCGCTCCGATTGACTCAAGCTGCTGGTCGGACAATTCGGCAAATAACGGCACGCGGTGCAGGGTGGCGACTAAATGACGGGACGAGGGTGACATTTCATTTCATGGTAGACGGTGTCATCGCCAGGCTTTCCGGACACACAATTCGATCGTTTCCGAGTCACGCATGGGACTTTGACCTTCCAATTTTTTCGATCGATCTTACTTCGTCGGCGCGGTGTACATATCCGGGACGCGAAAACTTCGATACGTCAACGAACCGTCCGCTCGCTGCTTGAATGTAATCTTTCCCTCTGGCGTGATCTCTGTCGTCTGACTCCACTCTGATTCCTCTGCGCGTCCTCGCGGCGGGTTACCCAGAATGAAGCCCGACTCGAACGAGTAATTGCCGTTCGCCAGCTTCTGCGCCGATCCCACTGCCGCCGAAAACTCACCGAGATCGACATTAAGCACCGGCGTCGCCGTATGTGTCTTCTCATCGATCGCCCAAGCCTGCGCGCGATTGTTGGCGTCTGCGAATTTTTCGTGCCGACGCCTGCCGTTATCCAGCATCAGCAGCAGACCCGATTCAGTTTCCGGTCCCGGATCATGCTGGTAGGAAAACCACGGGTAGCGGTCTGTCGAATTCGTCTTGAAGTCGCCGTCTTTTCCCAGTCTCCACAGGACCTTTCCGCTTCCCTTCCCGTTCTCGTAGTCAACCTTCACCACCCAGTCCTGCTCCGGCATTGAAACCACGAAGTTCCCGTCTTTTGGCATGTACGAAATCGCGTTGCTGTGCAGCCAGCCGTTCGCCTGTTTCGCCAGAAACACCGGCGGGCATCCGCCGACTCCCTCGCCCTGCATGCAATGTGCTCCACCAAGCGACGCCCGCTTCATGTCCAGTTGATCGAAAGAATTCCATACCCAGCTCACCTGGAAGTTCTGGTCCAGATCAATCACCACATCTCCCAGCACATCCACCGGGTCATCAGATCCCTGCGTCCCCGCCGGCTCCATTCGCTCCAGGCCCGCAATCACCAGCGTGTGCCCGTTCGACAGCCGAGTAGCCTCGTGATGGAATCCCGACAGGCACTCCTTGCCGCCTTCTTTGCAATCGGAATGCAGTCCGAACCTGGCCAGTTGCTCCGCCACCTGGCTCGCATTCGTCACGCGCAGAGTATTGCCGACCAGGTCCATCTCCCGCACCGTCTGTGCGCGGTGAATGTCGTTCGCCGAATTCGTCCCCGGCGTTATTACCAGCGAGTGGCCGCCACTCAGCCTCCTGGTCGTGTAGTTGGCGCTCGCGTTTAGAAACCAGACCAGCCGGCCATCCAGATCCGTTGCGACCGTCCTCCCCGTATCCACGCTGCGGATGATAATTCCGTCTGCCGCGCTGTAGTGGCCGGGGTCGCGATACGTCGTCTCAACATGAGTAAATTTCCCGTCGACCATGCCGGTGTGGAATGGCAGCCACTTCCCTGTCTTCGCCTCCGCAGAGCCTGTGACTTCACTGCGCATCTGATACACCGAGTCCGCGTGCATTCCCGCGACGTACACATTGTTCGTCACCGTCCCGCGGCACGCCATCAGCGGAGTGTGGCTCACCGCGCTGCTGTCTTCTTCGTGAAACGACACCCGAAACTTCTCGCCAACGGCGCATGCCGGCGCGCTGAACAAGGCCACCAGCGGATTTGCCGTCGGCGTCACCGTTCCATCCGCTCCCATGCTTCGTGGCGTCATTCGGAAGTCTAGTTCCGCCGCGGCTGTCTCCTTCGTCTCCTGATTCAACACCGTTACTCGCACCTTCGACTCATGCTCATAAAGTTCCGGCGCCCAGGCAAACGTCGCGTCATGGCTGTAGTCGCTGAGCAGCTCAAAAGACCGACCATCCTGGCTCGTATCGAAGCGGAATGCCAGGGGCCCCTTCTCCCCGCCATCCACCCGCGCCGTCAGCCCGATCACCGTCCCTACCGGTTGCGGTGACGGAACATCCGTCACAAGGTGAATCTTCATCGGCGCCGCACTCATGCACGTAGCCACCATCAACAGCAAAAATGCTGCTCTTTCCATCGCTCTTATTGCTCCTTGCAAAGCCCGGTCTCTCGATGCCCGCTGGTGGAGGGGAAACCGTCGGGACTCAGGCTATGCACTTGAGTGCGACTTCAGGGTCCCTTCGCAGGACGATCCACAACTCACCATCCACACGTAGGGAAGAGGCGGAATTGTGATCGAGATGACCCGCTTGTAATCGCATCAAGCGCGGGCCCATCATACACCCGGCTATCTAGGAAGAGGGGCAAGCTTCAAGGCAAAGGACAGTTGAATTGCCGACCAACCGTCAGATACGCGCACGGCACGCGTCGTGAGTATCTCAGCGGAAGAGGAATCACTGGATTATGAAACTCAGAAGAAGGATGGCGAAGCGGGAAAGAATACAACGCGGAGGCGAGAGTCGTTGTATCCCATGTCCCAGAATCGGGACATGGGGCACCCCGGATGGTGGGTGAGGCTGGCCGCAAGGAACCTGGGCCACCCGCCGCACTCAAAACTGATATTTGAAAAACGGCATAGCTTTCACCGGCTATTTCAGATCCCACCAATGAAAGGATCGAGGATACGTGCGTCCAGCTTCTGACGCTTGCTTGGATCGAACGCGATTTGATCAATTGGAATCCGCCCAATGGAATTCATCGGCGTACTGCTTAGAAAGTCTGGTGAACACACGGGACGCGAATCATCGGTAGGCTCCGGGAATTGATAAACGAAGTAGTCAGTCTCGTATTCGTCTAGGTCATCATCAAACCCGCTGAGAAGAAGGAAGTGCCGTCCCCGGTAGCGAAGCGTAAGGCACCGCGGTACGTCATAGAATCCGCCGTATACGAACGGCGTCATCTCACAAAGATCGGATTCGAACACGACGAACTCTAATGCTTCGTTTGTCCATTCGACGTGATAAGGCTCGACGGAAATGCGTGCGAGGTTTTGGCTTTCACTATGCATTCGCTCCAACAAACGACATTCGATGAAACCAGGCTGGGGGTAATGAGTATCTGACCAGAGGTGTGCTGTTGTGAACATCGGAACCTTGTCGATCACCAAATGCGATGCGCCCTCCGCATCCGAAAATTGCGACTCAACGATTCCAGGCTGAGGCTCCTCATCCACAAATCGGATAATTTGAACGCGAAGACTAGGCATGCTCAAACATCATAACGTTGGTCGAGAATTTCGAGAGCGGAGTTAGTGGTTCGCAACTTGGACTCAAGCCAAAATTCAGCTAGTGAATGAAAAGCAACTGCGGGTCTCTCCACTTCGGTCGAGATGACGATTTGTATCGGCGAGTCCGAGGCACGTTCATGAAACCCGCGGCTTAGGGCTAGGCGAGGGTGGTTGTCGAGTTTGTCGATAAGGCTGCAGATCTTCGCCTAATGTTCGCTATTCGGGTATAATCCTTGGATGGATTTTCAGTTGGTGAGCAGCTATAAGCCTCGGGGAGATCAGCCGAAGGCGATTGAGGACCTGGTGGGCGGCCTGTCGGCGGGCGAAAAGCACCAGGTGCTGCTGGGGGTCACGGGGTCGGGCAAGACTTTCACGATGGCCAAGATCATTGAGCAGTCGAACCGGCCGGCTCTGATCCTGGCGCACAACAAGACACTTGCGGCACAGCTCTACCACGAGTTCAAGCAGTTCTTTCCCGGCAATGCGGTTGAATACTTCGTCAGCTACTACGACTACTACCAGCCGGAGGCGTACATTCCGGCGGGCGATCTCTACATCGAGAAAGAAGCGACGATCAATGAGGAGTTGGACAAGCTGCGTTTGTCAGCGACGCGCTCGCTCTTTGAGCGGCGGGACGCGATCATTGTGAGTTCGGTCAGTTGTATCTACGGCCTGGGTTCGCCGGAGGCTTACTACGGAATGTTGCTGCTGCTGGAGAAGGGGCAGCACATCAGCCGCAAAGACATTACGCGGCGGCTGGTGGAGATTCTGTACGAGCGGAACGATGTTGATTTTCGGCGCGGGACGTTTCGGGTGCGCGGGGACATTATCGAGGTCTTCCCTACTTACGACGAGTCGGCATATCGGATCGAGCTCTTCGGGGATGAGATTGAATCGCTGTCGCAGATCGATCCGCTGTTTGGAACGGTGAAGCAGAAATATTCGCGGCTGCCGATTTATCCGAAGTCGCATTATGTAGTTCAGCCGGAGCGGAAGGCGCAGGCGATCGACTCGATTGTGTCGGAACTGACGGAGTGGACGGCGCAGCTTGAGGCTGAGGGCCGCATGGTGGAGGCGCAGCGCGTTCACCAGCGGACGCGATTTGATCTGGAGATGATCAAGTCGATGGGATATTGCCACGGGATCGAGAACTACTCTCGGCACTTCAGCGGGCGGCTGCCGGGCGAGCCTCCGCCAACACTGCTGGATTATTTTCCGCGGGATTTTGTTTTGTTTGTGGATGAGAGCCACGCGACGATTCCGCAGGTGCACGGGATGTGGCACGGGGACCAGAGCCGCAAGCAGAACCTGGTGGATTATGGGTTCCGGCTGCCTTCGGCGCGGGACAACCGGCCGCTGAAATTTGACGAGTTCGAGAACCGGATTCACCAGACGATTTATGTTTCGGCGACGCCGGGGCCGTATGAGCTGACGCGGTCGGCGGGCGTTGTTGTCGAACAGGTGATCAGGCCGACGGGGCTGGTGGATCCGCAGGTGGAGATTCGTCCGGTGAAGGGGCAGATCGACGATCTGCTTGCGGAGATTCGTGATCGTGCAAAACGCGGCGAACGCGTGCTGGTGACGACGCTGACGAAGCGGATGGCAGAGGATCTTGCGGGCTACTACACCGAGGTTGGCGTGAAGTGCCGGTACATGCACTCGGAGATTGAGACGCTGGAGCGCGTGAAGCTGCTGGCCGGGCTGCGCAAGGGCGAGTTCGATGTGCTGATAGGAATCAACCTTCTTCGCGAGGGACTCGATCTGCCGGAGGTTTCGCTGGTTGCGATTCTGGACGCGGACAAGGAAGGATTTCTGCGGTCGACGGGATCGCTGATTCAGACGATCGGTCGCGCGGCGCGGCATCTTGAAGGTCGGGCGATTCTCTACGCGGACAATATGACGGCGTCGATGAAAGCGGCGATCAATGAGACGGACCGGCGGCGGACGGTTCAGACCGCGTACAACGAGGAGCATGGAATTACGCCGCAGTCGGTGATCAGCAAGATCGACATGGGCCTGGCTCAGATTCTAAAGACGGAGTACGGCGAGATCGAAGTGGAGGAAGCAGTCGGGCTACCGGAGTTCACTTCGCAGGCGGATGTGGATGCGTTCCTTGGCAAGCTCGAGACGGAGATGCGCGATGCGGCGAGGAAGTTCGAGTTCGAAAAGGCTGCGAAGCTTCGGGACAGTATTAAGGAGCTGAGAGAGAGGGAATTTTTGTTCGGGTGAGACGGTCAGGGGTCAGGGGTCAGGGGTCAGGGGTCAGGGGTCAGGGGTCAGGGGTCAGGGGTCAGGGGTCAGGGGTCAGGGGTCAGGGGTCAGGGGTCAGGGGTC
>JAFDVQ010000016.1 GCA_018268915.1 Acidobacteriota bacterium | reverse complement strand
GGTCAGGGGTCAGGGGTCAGGGGTCAGGGGTCAGGGGTCAGGGGTCAGGGGTCAGGGGTCAGGGGTCAGGGGTCAGGGGTCAGGGGTCAGGGGTCAGAAGAGAGGATAGCGTGTTCGATTCACGATTACCCTCTCTGGCTGACCTGAATGATTATCGTTCAGCTTCCCTCCAAAGCGGGTGTTCGAAGCTGAGGTAGAAAAAGACGCCTTTGTCGCCGGAACTGGGGCCGACGCCAGCAACGTAGGCGATTCCGGGGACGATCTGAAGGCCGCTTTTGAAGTTGAATGCTCCGCGCGCGCCGGGAGCCAGCCACAGTGTGTTCTGCACGTCGGTGCCGTTGGGGCGGCTGACGAGGTGCGCGGAACTCCACGAGGTCTCGAACATACCGTTCAGGCGTGAGTGAGCCAGCCAGACAAGACTTCCGGCTGCGTTGTAGCCGTAGGATGCGGCGACATCGTCGGAGGCGTCGCGGGCGCGAGGGATGATGGTGCCGCCTAGGTCGTAGTGGGTTACGAAGCGGCGGTTGAGTACGTAGCTCGCTGGGACAACTGCCTGGACTCCTGTGCCGCCGTAGCCGGAGCCGTTCTTGACGGAGCCGGTTGGGACGATAAGCGTGGCACGCGGCGATACGGCAAGGCGGGTGTCTCCGCTGCCGGTGAGCTGATAGCGGTAGTTGAGAAGCAGATCGCCGAACGAGCGATCCAGAGTTGCGTCGGTCCTCGCTCCCTGGAGTGTGTAGCTGAGCTGGTGCCGCCAGTGGTTGGGCACTGGCCACTCCTGCGTGAAGCTATAAGCCCAGGCTCTGGAGTTCCAGAGGCGGGTGAAGGCCTGGATGTGCTGCACGACGCCGGGCTCCTGGTTGTAAGCCTCTTCGGCGAGAAAGCTGTTGTCCTGTATCGGGTGCTCGTCCTGCACGGCGGATGAACTGGATTGTTGAGCGGAGATGCCGCCCGAGGAGACAAGAAGAAGGGTCGAAATGATGATTGCGGATTTCATGGTCGTACCTGTCAATCGATAAAGGTGTCATCGGGGACCTTCGACTAGAACTTGAGCCCGACGACAGGTCCGAAACTCAAATTCCGATCAAATCAGTCCGAGTTCTAAGAGGAACTCTAATGACAATCCCGAGACGAAAAAGTGATCCGTGTCACGTACTATCGCACTGGGCTGAATGACCGAGGTCGTTTGGGGCTTTTCCGCATGCCTGCCCGGTTTGCTGTGATTGCGGATAGAGTCGACTTTAATCCAGCAAGACCCTGGGTTCGAAGACAATTCGTCCAATGGAATCAAGGCAGAAATGATGTCCTGCAGGGCGTCTTTCCATATGATTTGCTCCACCTGTGGTGTGAGGCAAATCACATTGGACACGCCTAAAATAATTGAGAATGAACTCGTTGCGGCGGTGGTCAAAAGGTCAAAAGCTGCTCTGGATCCCCTCAGGCATTCGTCCTCGGTGCGAGAATCAGAGAGGCAGACCTGCAGCCCGGCGACGAGCGCAAGTCGCGGGAAGTTCGGGTCGCAGACCATCAACTCAACGTAAGTTCTGGCAGTAAGGGAAGCTGGAGAAAACACCTCCATGGCAACTTTCGGAAGTCTTGCACTGATCATCGGTTTGGCGCTGGCGGCCTACAACCTGTTCGCAGGCGGAGTGGCATTGCGGCTTATTGCTACCGGGCAGCAGGCAGCGATTTCGCCTGAGCGCCTGGCTGACACCGCACGGCGCGCCGGGATCGCGGTCTTTATAGCTGTAACCGCGGCGGCATTCGCACTGGTATACGCAGCGCTGACGAACGACTTCTCCATCACCTACATCATGGAGCACTCGAACCGTGCGCTCGACTTGAAGTACAAGTTCGCAGCATTGTGGAGCGGCCAGGAAGGATCGCTGCTGCTGTGGTGCTGGCTGCTGGCTGCGTACGGATTTGTGCTGAGGTTGCGACACAAGACTGATGTGAAGCTCTACGCATACGCGGGCACTATCTTCGCGGCGATCCAGGTGTTCTTTCTTGCTGTCGTCAATTTTGCCGCGCCTCCGTTCTCGCTGCTACGAGGGACGATTCCGGCAGACGGCAACGGGCTCAATCCGCTGCTGCAATATCCGGAGATGGTGATCCATCCGCCGATGCTCTACCTCGGCTACGTGGGGTTCTCAGTTCCCTTCGCATTCGCACTGGGCGCGCTGATGATGCGCTATCCCGGAGAGAAGTGGATCAAGATCACGCGGGTATGGACGCTGGTGACGTGGCTCTTTCTGACGTTCGGAATTTTTCTCGGAATGCACTGGGCATACGCGGTGCTCGGCTGGGGCGGCTACTGGGGATGGGATCCGGTTGAGAATGCCAGCTTCATGCCGTGGCTGACCGGTACTGCCTTCATGCACTCGGTGATGATGCAGGAGAAGCGCGGGATGATGAAGAGCTGGAACGTGTGGCTCATCTTCTCTACCTTCCTGCTCACACTGCTTGGAACGACGTTGACTCGAGGCGGACTCGTCAGCTCTGTCCATGCCTTTGCGCAATCGTCGATCGCAACGTGGTTTTATGTCGCGATGGGCGTCACGCTTGCGATTTGCATCTTCACGTACATCATGCAACGCGATCATCTGCGTGCAGACCATCAGCTCGAATCTCTGGTGAGCCGCGAGTCGAGCTTCCTGTTCAATAATCTGGTGCTGCTGACGGCCTGCTTTGTGATTCTGTGGGGCACGCTGTTCCCGATCCTGAGCGAGTATGTGCAGGGCAGCAAGGTCACGGTAGGCGCGCCGTTTTATAACCGGGTTGCGATTCCGATCGGGCTGTTCCTGCTGTTTCTTACCGGCGTCGGCCCACTGCTTCCGTGGCGCTCCACATCGCTGAAGGCGGTGAAACGCAACTTCATTGTTCCGACGATTGCGCTCTGGGTGACTGTGGCAGTGTGCCTGATCTTCGGGCCGCGCCCGCTGAGCACATGGTTCAGCGAGGCTGGGTATTTTTATGCGCTCGTTGCGTTCGCGGTGTCGGCAAGCGTCTTCACGGCCATCGCATCAGAATTTCTGCGGGGCGCGGGTGTGATTGCCAAGCAGACGGGGAAGAATCTGGCTGCGGCGATGTATCTGCTGACGCGGCGCAACACGCGGCGGTATGGCGGTTACCTGATTCACATCGGCGTGGTCATCATCGTGGTCGGGCTCGCCGGCGCGGCGTTTAACAAGAGTACCGAGAAGGAACTGGCACTGCACGACTCGATGAGCGTGGGACCTTACACGCTGGAGTGTGTCGGGTTCACGCAGGACTCGAATGCCAACTACGACTCCAACTACGCGCTGCTCGATGTGTATCAGAACGGCAAGAAGCAATTCCAGATGGCGCCGGAGAAGCGCGTCTACACGGCAAGCCAACAGCCGCAGACGATGGTGGCGATTCACTCGGTGCTGAGCTGGGATCTGTATACGGTTTTTGAAGGCACCAATCCTGATACAGGCCAGCCGATTATCAAGGCATTTTTGAATCCGCTGGTGAGCTGGATCTGGGCCGGTGTTGTGCTGATCGTGGGTGGCACATTCATCGCGCTGGTTCCGAGCCTGACTCCAGCAACGGCTGCGGTGAAGGCGCCGGCGACAGCAACCCTTCATGCGGAGCCCGTGCTCAAGGGCGGCGACTGAGATGAAAGTCATGATTCGAAATCGCAAGTGGATCAAAGGCGTGCAAGCTGCGGCTCTTGCTATTGCAGTTTGTTTCTCGATCGGCGCGACCGATGCGACGGCGCGGTACGAAAAGCTCAATCACCAGTTCATGTGCAGCTGTGGTTGCGGACAGGTTCTGGGTGAGTGCAATCACGTTGGGTGCCCGGCTTCTCCAGTGCAGCTGGCGGAGCTGAAGGCTGATATGACCAACGGCATGGGGGACAAGGAGATCATGGACAGCTTTGCCGCGAAGTATGGCGCTACGGTTCTGGCTGCGCCGACGACGACGGGGTTCAATCTGGTCGCGTGGATCGCTCCCTTTGCCGTGTTTCTGGCGGCGCTGCTGGGAACCATTCTGCTGGTGCGGCACTGGTCAGTCGGCAGGAAGCAACTGGGAGAGCCTTCCAACACGCCAGAGATGGACGCACTGCGCGAACGCATCCGGCGTGAAACCGGCAGCGAAGGGAGCTACTGATGTCTGAAACACTAGGCCTTGCTCTTGGATGCCTGATGGCGATCGGCCTGTTCCTCTACACCTTCTGGCCGGAGAATGCATTTGCGAGCCAGCGCCAGAAGACGCGGCTTGATTATCTGCTGGAGCGCAAGGAACAGCTCTACGAGAATCTGCGCGACCTTAATTTTGAATATCGCGCCGGGAAATATCCGGAAGAGGATTTCGTTGCGCAGCGCACGCAGCTTGAGAACGAGACGGCGCAACTGCTGGCGGAGATCGATGTGCTGGAAGGACAGTGATCAGGGGTCAGGGGTCAGGGGTCAGGGGTCAGGGGTCAGGGGTCAGTGAAGTAGGTTAGTGAAAGTTGGGTTCGGATACGAAATGAGATCTACTCGAGTTTTGATTGCGGTTTCTTCTTTGACTTTTCTTTTTGCCGGCGCGATGGCGCAGGCGGCGCAGCTTTCCGGTTCCGTAACGAATAAGACAACGGGCAAGCCGGCGAGTGGGGATGCGGTCGTTCTGGTAGAGCCGATGACCGGAATGACAGAAGTGGCTCATGCAACGGTTGACGCGACCGGCAAGTACAGCATCAATCGTCCGAGCAATGCTCCTGCGCTGATCAAGGTGATCCACCAGGGCGCGGAGTATTTTGCCGACGCGCCGCAGACCGGCACGGTTCCTGAGGTTTCGGTCTACGATGTCGCTGCCAAGGTAGACGGCGTGTTCATCGAAGCCGACGTGATGGAGCTTGAGGCGACGAACGGCCAGCTGCACGTTCTGGAGCGGTATTTCGTTCACAACACCAGCAATCCTCCGCGGACGCAGTGGAGCGCGAAAAGCTTTGAAGTGGTGTTGCCGGAAGAGGCGGTGATCGAGCTGGCGCAGGGACAGAGGCCGAAGGCAGGAGCGCTGCCGACCACGTTGAAGCTGCAGCCAAATGGGCCGAAGGGACACTACGCTTTCAACTTTCCGATTCAGCCGGACGAAGGCGAAAAAGATACGCAGTTCAATATCAGCTATTCCCTTCCCTACAGCAGCGGCAGCTTCACATTCCATCCGCAAGTGTCGCTGGCCGCACAGAACGTCGGAGTTCTGCTGCCGAAGAGCATTAAGTTCACGGCGGGCTCTGGATCTGCGTTTACGCCGATCAATCAGGATCCGAATATCCAGACTTACGTCGCGCGGAATGCGCAGCCGGGCAAGGCCCTTGAATTCACGGTTTCAGGAACTGGATCGATGCCGCGGGAAGATCAGGGGGCGGGCGCTGGAGCACAAGCCGGGGCGCAGCCAGGTGGTCAGCCCGGAGGCGGGATCGGCGAGCCGATCAACACACCCGATCCGTTAAGCAAATACAAGTGGTGGATTCTGGGCGGACTGGCGCTGGTGTTTGTTGCCGCGGCAGCATTTCTGCTGAGAAAGCCTGCGGGGAGTGCAGCGCCTCCTGTCGCGGCTTCACCTGATCCACTCAAGCCGACTGCTGCTGCCCATTCGGCCACTTCGCATCATGCGTCGGCTGCAGGCAGAAACGGTTCTCTGCTGACAGCGCTCAAAGACGAGCTGTTTGCGCTGGAGAGCGACAAGCTGACTGGCGTGGTGACTGCGGCGGAGTACGCGGAGACGAAGGCGGCGCTGGAAGTGGTGTTGAAACGGGCGCTGAAGAAGAACTGAAAAACAGGGGTCAGGGGTCAGGGGTCAGGGGTCAGGGGTCAGGGGTCAGGGGTCAGGGGTCAGTGAGATTGTTGTCGGAATTGTCGCTTGTCAACGCTCTGCGACTGGTTGTGAGAGCATGATTGAAGTTAATTTGATGTCGGTTCGAAACTGATCACTGATCTCGAACAACTGGGAACTGCATTCATGAAGACCCTGCTGCGTACGCTGCTTTATCTAGCGCTGATCGTGTGGCTCGGCGCGGAGATTTTCTTTCCGGTTGTTGCCGCGATCACCTTTGGTACTTTGCAGGGGGCAACGCACACGGCGGGCACCATCGTCGGCGAACTGCTTCGCATTCTTCACGGCATGGGAATTGTCAGCGGGCTCGTGCTGCTCGCGTTGCTGGCTCTCGCGCCTGCATGGCATATCTACAAGCCAAGAACGGTGCTCGCTCCCATGGTGCTGGTCGTCGTGATGCTCGCGTGCACTGCTTATTCGCAGTATGGGATCATTCCCGCGATGGAGCGCGATCGGATGGCAGCAGGCGGGGCAATCGACACCTCAGATACAACCAATTCCTTAACCGTTCACTTCAACAAGCTGCACAATCGCAGCGAGCGGATTGAGGGTGTGACGCTGCTGCTGGGGATCGCAACCGTGGTGCTGGTGGCGTGGGCAGAGTCGGCGCGGGAGAAGGCCTGATCTCCCGAAAGTTCTGGCACATCAGGCCTAGAGATTGCAGGGGCTGAAGCCCATTCCCCTTTCGCAGCCTTATGGCCCGGCTGAAGCCGTGCCCTTGTTACAAAGCTGCTCAACAACGGAGTTTTTCGAGACCGCTGCGAAGCGAGCTACTTACAGATCCGCCCCCTATTAAGTTTTCAGGAAGATCTAATGACGTGACGTTGTACCAGAGCACCACTTGGCTTATGAGCAGTAAGCTCACCGATGGTCGCTTGTTATCATCGAAGAGGCCCTTCAGCGCGCAAGTATCGTGCAGGGGCATATCTGGAACTTCATGAAAACTGGCATTATCGGTCTACCCCAAGTGGGCAAGACGTCGCTCTTCAAGATCCTCACCAAGGCAAAGCTCGAGGACAAAGGCTATTCCAATCCGCGGGAAGCGCACATCGGCGTGGCCAAGGTTCCGGACGAACGGCTCGACAAGCTTTCGGCGCTCTACAGCCCCAAGAAAACGACTCACGCCACCGTTGAGTATGTCGACGTGGCTGCCATCGGCCAGGAGGCGCTCAAGGAGACTGCGTTCCTTACGAGCCTGCGCAATGTTGATGCGCTGATTCACGTGCTTCGCGCATTTGAGGACGATTCCATTCCGCATGTGGGACCGGTCGATCCGCTGCGCGATGTGAAGAACGTCGAGTTCGACCTGATGATCAGCGATTTGACCCAGGTGGAGAAGCGGCTGGAACGCGTTGAGAAGGATCTCAAAAAAATGCGGTCTGCCGAACTCGAGCGAGAGCATGCGTTACTTCTCCGTTCCAAAGAAGCGCTTGAGAAAGAGCAGCCGCTGCGTGAACTGGAGATGACGCCGGAGGAGAAGAAGCTCATCAAGGGATTCATGTTCCTCTCGCAAAAGCCTGTCTTGTATGCGGTTAATATCGGCGAAAGCGGTTCGCTGGGTGACGATCTAGCGTCGGCGGTTGAGCGCTATAAGCTGACCGAAGTGGCTCATCGGCCGAACGCGGGAGCCACGGCGATCTGCGGAAAGGTCGAAGCCGAACTGGCCGAGATGGACGAGGCGGAGGCTGCTGACTTTCTCTCGAGCTACGGGCTGCACGAGAGCGGACTTGTCCGGCTGATCCGGAAGAGCTACGAACTGCTGGGCCTGATCAGCTTCTTTACCGCGGGCGAAGACGAGTGCCGTGCGTGGACCGTGCCGGCGGGCTCGAAGGCTCCGCAGGCGGCGGGGGCAATCCACTCTGACCTCGAGCATCACTTTATTCGTGCGGAGACGATTCGCTGGGACAATCTGCTTTCAGCTGGGAGCGAAGCTGCGGCGCGGGCGCAAGGGACGCTGCGGCTCGAAGGCAAGGAATACATCGTGCAGGACGGAGACGTCGTGCATATTCGTCATAGCGGCTAAGGCACCACCATAAGGTAAGCAAGGATGCTCAAACTCTCGGTGGCGCTCGGTGTGCTGGCGGCTCTGGCAGAAGTGGCCGGCGGATTCGTGCTCGTCCGCGCACGCGGCATCGAGCGATACCTACGCTACTTCGTCGCGCTGGGCGCAGGCTTTTTGATGGCAGTAGCGCTGCTGGAGATGGCGCCGGAGAGCCTGAGGCTCAACCCCACGCTTGGGCCGGTGCTGGTCATGGTTGGATACTGCATTGTCCACCTGCTCGAGCACACGATCATCTCGCACTTTCATTACGGCGAAGAGACGCATCATGATGAGTTCGTGTCCGCGCGGACTGGCTACTCCGTTCTCGGCGGCCTGAGCGTGCATGCGCTTTTCGATGGAGTCGCGATCGGCTCGGGATTTGTCGTAAGCAACGCGCTCGGATGGCTGATTTTTCTTGCAGTGTTTCTACATAAGGCGCCGGAGGGATTCACGATGGCGTCGGTGATGCTGGCGAGCGGGCGCAGCCGGAGAGCAGCTTTTTCTGCAGCGGTTGCGCTGGCGGTAGCGACGATTGGAGGCGTGCTGGTGATTGAGCTTGCTCCGAGATGGATGCCCTATGGCCTGCCGATTTCCGCTGGAGTTGCGCTGTACGTAGGGGCAAGCGACCTCGTGCCCGAGGTCAATCGAGAACCGGGCATTCGTATGGCTCTGGTTTTCTTCCTTGGGGTAGCGGCGTTCCTTGCGCTGCGGATGATGCTGCCAGCGATTTAACGCAACGATGATCAGACAGAACTGACCGGTACCGGGCGTTTAAAGCCGAAGCGGCAACTGTAGAGCCGGGCGAGGAGCTTGCCGTAGTCGACGGCGACTTTCATGTTGGCTTTGCTGGCTCCACGGAAACGCTGGCCGAAAGCGAAGGGAACTTCATGTACTGACGTCAGCCGGGCACGCACCAGGATTTCAAGAAGGAGCTTGAAGCCTTCCTCCTGGAAGTCAACGCCGTTCAGGCAGTCCCGGCGCACGAAGAAGAAGCCTGACATCGGATCTTTTGCCCTGAGGCCGGTGCGCTGAATGGGCCAGGTGACCCAGACTGCAGCGGCGGAGATGAGCTTGCGAATCGGGTTCCAGGAACCCAGGCCGCCGCCTTCGGTATATCGGCTGCCGATGACGAGGTCGCATCCGCCGAGCATAGTCGAGATGAGTTCCGGCAACAGTTCGGGAGGATGCTGCAGGTCGGCATCCATGACGCCGATGAGGGGGGCATCGGTATGCATCCATCCGTGAAGGACGGCGCCGGACAGGCCACGCTTCCCTTTCCTGACGAGCAGCTGAACCCTGGGATCTTTCTTGCTGATTTCGGCTACGACCTCTTCGGTGCCGTCGCGGCTGTCGTCGTCGACGATCAGAATCTCGTAATTGACTCCGGCCGGATCCAGCACTGCACGAATGCGGTTGAGCAGGACCGGGATGTTTGCGGCTTCGCGCAGAGTGGGGATGATCAGGGCAGTCTTTTGCCCCCCGTAGACGGCGAGGGGCTTGATGGCAGGGTCCACGGCTTGCGCGGAGCCTAGCTTAGGCGGGTTAAGGACTGCGGTGACCATACAGGGGATATCTACGGGAGTATAGACGTTTGTTCACCCGTTGGATATACCGCCTACGCGGTACTTTGGGAACGCCGGCGAAACCACGCAAAATTTTGACCCGGTTGCACTGCGGGCCGGTTAACTTTTACGTGATTTGTAAATACTTTATCTCGCGGTCATCCAGACACTTACATCACCGTCAAACCAGACGAGGATGCGTTATTATGGGTGGCCAGTCGTCTCACACTCCTCCACGGCTGCCACAACAAGTCAAAGACGTCTCGTGTCCGACTCTCTGAGACTGTTGAGTCTTTGCGCCACTTTCCCGCCTGGGCGAATTTTCTGTATTAAGGAGTGTTTGTCCTGAAGCAGTTCAGATGTTCCAGAAAGCTCAAGTTCCTTCTGTTGTTGACCTTTTCTTTACTGGCATTTGTAGTCATGGGCTATCACCCTGGCACGGAAGATGATGGGGTGTACCTGACGGCCGTAAAGAGCGACCTGAATCCCGCGCTTTACCCTCACGACTCAGATTTCTTTCGCGTACAGCTTCAGGCGACGCTGTTCGATCGCTGGATCGCGGGCTTTGTAAGGTTGACGCACATTCCTCTCGCCGGCACCGAGCTGATCTTCCAGTTCGCGTCGATCGTGGTGATGCTCGCTGCCTGCTGGACCATCGCGCGAACGCTGTTCGAGGACGAACGCGTGCAATGGGCCGGGGTCGCCCTTGTCGCGGCAATGCTGACACTGCCCGTTTCAGGAACAGCAATATATCTGGCAGACCAGCATCTGCATCCGCGCAATATGGCGAGTGCTCTGGTGCTTCTGGCAGTCTCGCGGATTCTTCGCGACAAGCTGTGGCAGGCAGTCCCTCTGCTTCTGGTTTCCTTCGTCCTGCATCCGATCATGGCGCTGCTGGGAATCTCGTTCTGCTTCTTCCTCACCATGGCTTTGCTGGAACCGGTCCATGCCTGGCTGCGCTCGCTTCGCGATGCGCTCGCGTCCGCGGTTCCTCTCGGGTGGATATTTGAGTCTCCGACTGCCGCCTGGCGGCGCGCTCTCGAAACGCGAAGCTACTATTTTCTCTATCGATGGACCTGGTATGAGTGGCTCGGCGCGCTGGGCCCCATTGCGTTGTTCTGGCTGCTGTGGCGAATCGCGCTCAAGCGCGGCGAAGAGCGGCTTGCGCGATTTGCTCTCGCGGTCTTTGCGTATGGAGTGGTGCATCAGGTTGCGTCGATGGTCGTGATCGGCTCGCCGGCTTTTGTGCGTCTCATGCCGATGCAGCCGATGCGGTTTCTTCACTTGGTTTATGTGTTTATGGTGCTGATCGGCGGGTGCCTGCTCGGAAAGTATCTGCTGAAAGCCAGCGCGCCTCGCTGGGCGGCGTTTCTCGTGATCGCATGCTTCGGTATGTACGCGTCACAGCGTGCGCTGTTTGCCGCGACTCCGCATCTCGAACTTCCCGGTGCAACTTCGTCTAACCCGTGGCTCCAATCCTTCGAGTGGATCCGAGGCAACACGCCTTCAAATGCTTACTTTGCACTAGACCCTGGATACCTCGCCGCGCCCGGAGAGGATTATCACAGCTTCCGTGCACTCGCAGAGCGCAGCCAGTTGGCCGATATGATCAAAGACCCGGCTGTTGTAACGCAGGTTCCAGAACTGGGCCCCGACTGGGAGAAACAAACCGGCGCTCAAGCCGGATGGGAGCATTTCAAGCTGGCCGACTTTGAGCGGCTCAATCGCGACTTCGGCGTCGACTGGGTGGTTGTCAACTACCCACAACCTGACGGACTGAATTGCAGGTGGCACAATTGGTCGCTTGCAGTCTGCCAGATACCAAATCTTCAAGCTAGCTCTTCCCGGTAGATTACGAAAGAGTTGCTCCTTTCGTAATCTTTTGGTGACGCCAACTTCTTGCGATCGTTGTTCCGCATTTTGACAGTCAGTTTTGCGCTGACATACCAAGCCACGTACTCGGGGATATCGTTCGCTTGGACCTGCTCCTAGAGACCTGTTCAACTCTAGAGTGTCGCAGTTCCACGTCGTTCCAACACAGTAGAGGGAGAATCACGTATGTCCTGTTTCATGCGTAGGGTCTTCGTGTGCTTGGCAGTTTTCTCACAACTATTAGCGTTTAAGACGTCAGCAAACGCGCAAACCTTGAACTGGCAAATGGATCTCGTTGACACAGCGATCCGCGTCAGCGGTCAAATCAGTCATAGCGGGGTGGGTGCAGCAACGTACAACGGCAAGCTGTACGTGGTGTATTCGGATCACAGCACAAACGGAAATCTTTGGCTTACGTATCGAGTTGATCAATTCAACTACTCAACCCCCGTCCAAGTCCCGGGAGCCGTGGTTAACAACAATCCGCAGTTAGCGGTGTACAACAACAAGCTGTATATCAGCTTTACGGACCCCAATGGGCTCCTGTACATCGAGACCAGCACCGACGGGATCTCGTTCACAAATCATGGTGTCTGTTCAAACATGTTTACGAATTCTGGAAATCCATATGAAAGCGCCTTCGACTCGCCGAGCATGGCTGTTTTCGGAGGAAATCTATATATCGGCTTTAGGACTCCCAAATCGGGTCTTGGGATCTGTCTCGTTACTGAGAGCCCAACCCATTCGTACACTGCATCGGCCTATTATCCAGCGTCATTCTCGTTAGGAGAAGCTCCAGGTTTGGGTGCCTATAACGGCAAGCTCTACGTCGCGTACAAAGACACCACAGGAAGCAACTATATCTACCTTGGTGAGAGTACCAATGGCGTGTCTTGGACCTTCAGCAATGCAGCAACAGGTAATCACACCAGCTCTCAGCCCTCTCTGGCTGTTAACAACGGCGTTTTGTACTTGGGATATCGCCAAAACAGCAGTGACTTTCACTTTTACTACGCCTACTCGACGGATGGGGTTTACTTCACAAACGGAACATCGACTACGCCGACGATGGGTGGGCCCCCGGCCCTAGTCGTAGGTCCAAATGGCAAGCTCTACAACATATTCAGTCAGAATTCGAGCAGCCATTACCTTTCAACCGCGATTGGACAATAGATGATCTCAGGGGCAAGGGCGAGTGATCGCCCTTGCCACCTAGATCGCCTGCCACTTATCACTCTTATCCGACGTCCACGGATTTCGATCGATCTCGGAGCGATCTGCATTGGCGGACTATTACAAAGACGGTGGAGTTGTTTCTTTGTTCCCCGAGCTCGCCGATGAGTGGAAGCAGATGAGCAACGCCACCTATGGACTCAACCACTTTTCGCTCGCGCAGTTTGAATATCTACGGAGAGAGTACCCGGACGTGACTTGGACAGTGATCCACGGCAATGCGCCATCCGGATTGGATTGCCCTTACCAGAGAAACTCGTTCGCTGTTTGCCGGATGCCGGCCCAGATGACGCGATGAACTCGCTATTGTGACTTCGCTGTCACCTTTGGTGGATCGATCAGGTATTCGTCTCCGGTTCGCGCCAGGATTTGCGATCTGCGGTCCATCAGTACTTTCAGTTCTTTGTTCAGCTCGATGAACTGCTGCTTTTGTTCCGCTGTCATATCGCTACTGCCTACGGCCTTTTTCAACTCGTCGAGCCTAGCCTGCACCTTTGGAATCTCGCGATCGATCAACACCGGGTGAATGCTCGGCGTTCTCGTCTTCCCTGCTGCGATCGCGTTGCGATTGTTCTCTCCCCATGCAGGCAGCATCCCCACATGCCCGAGCTCTACCTTCACGCCCGCCGGCCCGTAGTCATTTTTCACTGCTGAAAACAGTCCGATCATCGAATCCCGCGGATCGCCATCCTTGTCCGGCATAAGGCCATCCACATAGTTCCGCGACTGATTCGACAGGAAATTTCCCAGCGAGTAGAAGATCACTCCCATTCGCCCGTCCGCTGTCGTGTAGGTTTCGATTGGCTGCAGCACGTGCGGATGATGTCCCACGATCACCGACGCTCCGGCATCGAGGATCTTGTGGGCTATCTCGACGTCTTCAGGGCGCGGGGCGGTCGCGTACTCCGTCCCCCAATGAACCGACACCACCAGCAGATCGCACTGGCCTTTTGCCGCCTTTACCGCGTCCAGAACCCTGGCCTCATCCGCCCCCGGCGCGCCGCCGGCTTCCCCCGGGTAGGGGTAAAAGTTGACATGCGGCTGATCATCCTTGTCTGGATTGCGGTTCCCGTTGAGCCAGCGGGTCATGCCCAGCCAGCCAACTTTGATCCCGTTCGCCTCGACGAAAAGCGGCTGCCAGGTCTGCGCTGCCGTGTCGCCCGATCCGACGAACTGCAGGCCGATCTCCTTGAGGTGATCGCGAGTCTCCGCGAACCCTGCCCACCCCTGGTCCATGACATGGTTATTCGCAAACGAGACGATCTTTACGCCATGCGCCTTCAGGGCTTCGGGCAGTGCCGGCGGGGCGTCGAACATGAACGGCTTCGACCCCTTCGAGTGCGCCGGGGCCACCGGCGTCTCCAGGTTCACAAATCCAAAATCGGTGCTCTTGAACAGGTCGTCCACATCCGAGAGCAGCGACCCCCACCCCTGCACTCCTCCGCCCGCTGCCTCTGCGGATGCTCGGACCGGTTCGTGCGGGATGACGTCGCCTGCAATCGCGAAGGTCACCTTGGCAAGTTCGTGAGGAAAAGGCGTGGGCGCAGCGGCGGCCCCTCGCAGATGTTCGGTGACCCGGCTGACATACGCGCCGGTCATTACCAGACCGAGCAAAATGATGACAGCTAGAGCCGCTGCCTGGGGACTGAGCCCGAGCCAGGCTGTAGCCTTGCTTTCCGGGACGGGAGGGATACCCTCACGGCTCGGCTTCATCCATTTCGCACTGCGGTCCATCGGGGGGATTTCCGGGTCAGGCCTTTGGCCACCTTCAGGATACCCCCGACAAAACAGGTCATTTAAATCGAAAAATAACTTAAGTACCCGGGAAGCCATGCCACCCCCAATTCGGCGGCTATCAACCATGAACGCTTCTGGGGGAAACTGCGTCTATGATATGAGCGAAACTGTTAACCTTGAACAGGAAAGCGAGCAGGAAGGCCGGATTCAAGACCGGCAACCGGTCCCATGGCAGAGTTCGTAATCAAGTTAGCTGATGAACGCGGCCGCGTTCAGGAGCAGGTGCAGACTGCGTCCACCGCCGAGGAGCTGCGTGCGCGTTTTGCCCATGCCGGCTACCACGTCTTCTCGGTAAAGGCTCGCTCAGGCCTCGGTGGCATGGGCCGCCGCAAGGTCAAGCTCGAGCCCTTCCTGATCTTCAACCAGCAGTTCCTCACGCTCATTCGCGCCGGCTTGCCGATTCTGGGCTCGCTGCAGATGCTCACGAAGATTCAGAAAAGCGCTTACTTCCGCTCGCAGCTTGATGACGTTGCTAACCGCGTTAAGACCGGCGAACCGCTCTCAGGCGCTTTCGAAGCCCAGAACGGCATACCGGTCATGTACACCACGACGCTGCTGGCTGGTGAACGTTCGGGCAACCTTCAGGAAGTGCTCGAGCGCTACATCAACTTTCAGCGCGTCTCGCTCACCTTCCGCAAAAAGCTCACGGCTTCGCTCATTTATCCCGGCCTTCTGCTGACCATCGTGAGCGGCCTGCTCGTCTTCATGTTCACGGTTGTGATCCCGCAGTTCGCCCAGCTCTACGATCAGATGGGCTCCAAGCTGCCTGAGCTCACGGTTGGGCTTCTAACGTTTGGTAAGTGGACGCAGCATAACTTCCTGTGGATCCTTCTTGCCTTTATCGCCGTGGTCATCGGGCTGTGGCGATTCTCGATTACCGACAAGGGCCGCGATACGGTCGACTCGGTTCGTGTGGGCATGCCCGTCTTCGGCAAGATCTGGCTCAAATACCAGGTGGCTCTCTTCTCGCGTACGCTTTCCACTCTGCTGTCTGGCGGTCTGCCGCTCGTTCCTTCTCTCGAGACAGCGGCGCGGTCGATTTCCTCGCGCAGGGTGTCGAAGGCTGTCGGCAGCGCGATTGGCACGGTCCGCGAAGGCAAGAGCCTGGCAGATTCGCTCACCAATACCGGCGTTTTTCCGGATCTCTCGACGGAAATGATCTCCGTCGGCGAACAGACCGGCGCTCTTCCGCAGATGCTCAACTCGGTCGCCGAATTCTTCGAGGAAGACGTTGCCACTGCGCTCACTGCGGCGCTCTCGCTCATCGAACCCGCCATCCTGATCGTGATGGGCGTGGTTGTCGTTTTTATTCTTATCTCGCTTTACCTGCCGATCTTCTCGCTCGGATCGGCTGCCAGCGGAGGACAGGGTTAATCCTTATATATGGCTGATACCACCATCTCGGTGCCGATCGGGCAATCAGTAAATGGGCTCGATGAACGTGCGCAGGCCGAAGCGCTTGCCGCACGCTACCGCGCCGAATTTGTAGATTTAAAGAATTTCAAGATTCAGCACGACCTGCTCCGCACAGTGCCGGTGGAACTGATGTTCCGCTACAACTTCGTGCCCATCGAGCAGGTGGCCGATGCCATGGTGATCGCCGTCAGCGATCCATCTCGCTTGATGGTGCTCGATGAGATTGCCGGACTTCTTGGCCATCGCATCATTGCCCGCGTCGCTACCCTCTCTCAAATCACCGACCTGCTCAAAAAGACGGAGCAGTCGCAGCGAGTGCTCGATGAGGCCAGCGAAGGACTCACCTTCGACGTTGTCGGTGCAGAAGATGCGGCTGAAGACGAGAGCATCTCCATTGAGAAGCTCACCAGCGATGAAGACATAAGCCCGATCATCCGGCTGGTCGACACCACCATCTTCACCGCCCTTGAGCGCCGCGCCTCCGACATCCATATCGAGACTTATGACGACTCGCTCCACGTGAAGTACCGCATCGACGGCGTGCTTCAGGAAGCCATGGCGCCCATCGCCCGCGAACACCACACGACGATCCTGAGCCGTATCAAAATCATGAGCGAGCTCGATATCGCCGAGCGCCGCGTCCCGCAGGACGGCCGCTTCCGCGTCCGATACAAGAGCCGCCTCATCGACTTCCGCGTTTCCATCATGCCTACGGTGCATGGTGAGAACGCCGTGCTCCGCGTGCTCGACAAAGAGTCGATGAGCGAGAAGTTCCGCCACCTTACGCTCGACGTGGTGGGCTTCGCCGAAGAAGACCTTCGCCGCTTCCGCCGCTATATTCGCGAGCCCTACGGCATGGTGCTCGTCACCGGCCCCACCGGTTCCGGTAAAACGACGACACTGTATGCCGCGCTCAACGAGATCAAGAGCGACGAGGACAAGATCATCACCATCGAAGACCCGGTCGAATACCAGATCCGGGGCATCACGCAGATCCCGGTGAACGAGAAGAAAGGCCTGACCTTCGCCCGCGGTTTGCGCTCCATTCTGCGCCATGACCCCGACAAGATCCTGGTCGGCGAAATCCGTGACCAGGAAACTGCCCAGATCGCGATCAACTCCGCGCTCACCGGCCACCTCGTATTCACGACTGTCCACGCCAACAACGTGGTCGACGTACTCGGACGCTTTCTGAATATGGGCGTCGAAGCCTACAACTTCGTCTCTGCGCTGAACTGCATTCTCGCCCAGCGCCTCGTTCGTACCGTCTGCGAACACTGCGTGCGCAACGTCAGCTATCCCGATGAAGTCCTCATCGCCAGCGGCATGGACCCGGCCGAATGGCGCGGATTCGCCTTCCGCGAAGGTATCGGATGCATCGAGTGCGGCGGCACGGGGTATCGCGGACGTACCGCGATCCATGAGCTTTTAGACTTGACCGACCCCATCCGTGAGCTGATTCTTGATAAGAAGCCGACCTCCGAGATCCGCAAGCTGGCTCAGAAGGAAGGCATGTCGTTCCTCCGTGAATCCGCATTGGATCGCGTTCGTCGCGGGCTCACAACGCTGAAGGAAATCAATAAAGTCACATTCATTGAGGCGTCACGATAGTGAGTTCTATCCTGAGCAGTCCGGCAGCATCCTACGGCAAACGGCCTCCCGCAGCCATCGAGCTGACCTCAGAGGGAGTGATGGCCGCGTCCATTGCCGGCAAGCACGATGATCCCGTCTTCGCCTACGAGGCGTTGCGTCCCGGAATCCTGGTCCCCGGCATCAGTGAGCTCAATATGACCTCGCCCGAAGCCGTCTCGCTCGCTATCCGGAATGCTCTCGGCGCGGTGAACCCGAGCACGCGCTACGTCACTGTCGTCATTCCCGACACCGCCGTGCGCGTCTTCGTTCTCGATTTCGATACGCTGCCCTCACGCGCGTCTGAAGCAATTCCGGTCCTTCGCTTCCGTCTGCGAAAGATGGTCCCCTTTGACGTCGAGCACGCTGGCCTGAGCTACCAGGTCCTCACGCAGACCAAGACAGAAGCGCGCGTCCTTGTGGCTGTGCTTCCCAGCAACATCCTCGACGAATACGAGACCGTCGTCCGTGGCGCTGGCTATGAGCCCGGTTCGGTGATGCCTTCCGCGCTTGCGGCCCTGGCTACTCTCGAGTCGGAAGAGCCGCTTCTGGCCGCCTGCCTCAGCAAAGTTGCCATCACCACGTCTATTACGCGCGGCGATGACCTGCTGCTTTACAGAACCCTGGACCTTCCGGAAGACCCTTCGCAGCGGCTGCTTGAAGTTCAGCGCAGCGTCGCCGTTGCCGCAGCTTATTATGAGGACAAGGTTTCTGTGCTCCCCCGCGAGCTCTACTTCGCCGGGAACGGCACAGCTTCCGAGTTCGAACGCTGGTTTGGTACGTCGGAACTGAGAATTATCGACCTGGCGCCCCGCCCATCCACCGGCGTGGCCACAAGCTTGTCCAACATGAGCATCGCCGGGTTAACCGGCGCATTGGCAGGAGCGGTATAGCTTGCGCGTAACCATCAATCTTGCCTCCCGGCAGTTCGCCGACATCGCTCCGGCACTCAAGAACCTGCGGAATACGATGGCTGCGCTTGCCGGCGTCGCCGTTCTACTGCTGATTGGCCTTTACTTCGTTCATGGGAAAGCCGAGGTGGCTCGTGAACGTGAGCACTCGTTCGATGGCAAGATCTCGCAGTTGCGCCAGGAGCAGCAGCGCTACCAGGCCACGATGCGCCAGCCGGACAACGCACGCACTCTACAGCAGTCCGAAAGCCTGAACCAGCTCTTCGATGAGAAGGCTTTCTCCTGGACCCTCGCGATGGAAGACCTCGAGACCGTTCTCCCTGCCGGCGTTCAGGTGACGACACTCGAGCCCACGATCAAGAACGGCCTGATCACTGTTCATCTCAGGGTGATCGGACCGCGTGATCGCGACGTTCAGCTCGTTCAGAACCTCGAGCACTCCCGTCATTTCGTCGTTCCCAGGATCGTCGGAGAAACCGCGGAATCCTCTGGTGGACCTAATGCGCAGGCGCAGCCCGTCAGCGCTTCCAATCGATTCGACTACGACGTTCTTGCCGACTACAACCCCGGTCCGGCCGATCAGCGGAAACACGCAACATCGAAGGCTGGAGAAGGCGCTGAGGGATCTGCTTCGGGGGCCCCGCATTCCGGCATGGCGAGACCGCATGCCCCAGCCCAGCCGCATCGAGGAGTCGCGCAATGACGCCGCAAAAGGCCCCCACGACTCGCGAGCAACTCTCCTCACCGCTCACGCTGCACTACGTCGGCGTTGGCGTACTCGGCTTGATTGTGCTCTTCCTTGCGGTCCGCCTCGTGCTTGACTGGTCGGCAACCACATCCGGATCGAAGGACGCGTTGATCAACCGCCAGATCGAGCTCAAAACGCTCGAAGTGCAGACCGCTCCTCTCCGCGGAATCGACCAGCGCGTTCTCGACTCGCGCAATCAGATTCAGAGCTTCTACGCTGAGCGTATTCCCGCCAATTACTCTTCTATCGCCGTACAGGTTGGGGATCTCGCGGTCCGATCCGGCGTCCACATCTCCGGCATGCAGTACACGCAGGGCGCGACCGCCGGCAATCTCACCGAGATATCGCTGGATGCCCGCATCGGCGGCGAGTATCAGCAGATTATGCGCTTCGTGAATGGCCTCGAACGCAGCCACACCTTTTTTGTGATCCGGGCCATGGCCTTCACCGGCCAGCAAGGCGGAATGGTCAATCTTCGCCTGCGCCTCTCAACATGGCTGCGTCCATCCGATGTTCCCAGCGGCCTGCCTCCGACTCCGACAGAGCCGCAAGCCACCACTCTGCCCGCATCGCAGGAGGGCGAATAACATGGCACTCGCTCTCGGAACAGAAAACAAGAAACAGGTCTACACGGTCGTTGCCCTCGCCGCAGTCATCGTAGGTGTCGGCGGATATGAGCTCTACAACAGCTTTGGCTCATCCTCCACGCCAACGACGCCACCGCCCTCAGTCGCGAACACGCCGGCCCGCCGCGCCACTGGGACGACTGCCGCGAACTCAGCCGCAGGACCACAGGCTCAGCGGATCACCACCAATAACATCGACCCAGCGCTGCACCTCGACAAACTCGCTCAGAGCGAAGACGTGGTCTACGCCGGAACCGGCCGCAACATCTTCTCCGCCGAATCCGCGCCAGTAGAGATCCCTCAGCCGCAGGCGCCCGCTCGCCCCAACCCGCAGGATCAGATCGCAAAGGCTCCAGAGCCGCCACGTCCACCCGCGATCGATTTGAAATACTTCGGCTACTCGCAGAGCTCTGACAAGCAGCTCCGCGCGTTTCTCGTTCGCGGCGAAGACATCTTCATGGCGCGCCCCGGCGACATCGTCGACCATCGCTACAAAGTCGACTCCATCATGCCCGGCGCCGTTCAGATCACCGACCTGGGCTACAACAACACGCAGAGCCTTCCCCTGACTGCGAACTAGCCACCCATGAATCGCTTATTTCCAAAGTGTCGTCCGAACCCCGGCGAAGAGGGCTACATGCTCGTCGCCGTCATCTTCATGATGGCCATCCTCGTTCTCTCGCTTGCGGTTGCCATTCCCAAAGTGCGCCAGAGCATTCAGCGTGACCGCGAAGTGGAAACGTTCCAGCGCGGCAAGCAATACACACGCGCCATTCAGCTCTACTACCGCAAATTCCACGCTTATCCCCCCAACGTGGACGCGCTGGTAAAGACCAACGAGATTCGCTTCCTCCGAAAGAAGTACATCGATCCCACGACGGGCAAGGACGAGTGGAAACCCATCATGTATGGCCAGAACAAAACCCCGTGTGCCATGGGCTTCTTCGGTCAGCCCCTTGCAGCGATCGGAGCGGGTGGCTGTACCGGAGGCATTGGCCCGAGCGGCGGCAATCTAACGGGCCAGGGCTCGACTACAGGGGGCGGGCTCTTCAACTCCAGTCCGACAACCGGAGCCGCTGGCACAGCGACCACTCCAGCAACTGGCACCGATCCGAGTACCCAGACCGGAGCGACTCCCGGAACACCAGGAGCGCCGAGCCAGACAGGAACCCCGACCGCTCCCGGCTCTACCATTGGAACGAGTAATCCAATTGGATCGGGCCAGTCCTTCGGAGGCGCCGGGATCATTGGCTTCTCTCCTCAGAGTCCGAAGCAGTCCATCCTCGTATACAAGAAGAAGAATCACTACAACGACTGGGAGTTCCTCTACAGCCCGGCACAAGATCAGCAGCAGATGGCGGCCGGCACAGGCCTCAACGGCCAGCCGGCTTCAGGCGGCCTCGGCACTCCGACCAATCCAGCGTCTGGCGCCAACGGCACTTCAGGCTCTACTCCAACAGGCGGCAACAACTACGGCACAGGCGGCAGCGCCGGAACCACCCAGACTCCGCCCCAGTAAACTCTTGCCAGCTGAAAGGCAGACGCAAAAAGCCCGTCCATCCGGACGGGCTTTTTGTCTGATCCCTGGTTCCCTAGTCCCTGCCTCTTACACGCTGAACGAAGAACCGCAACCGCAGGTGCTCTTCACCTGGGGATTCTCAAACTTGAAGCCAGCAGCTTCGAGAGTCTCCACGTAATCCACGATGCAGCCATTCAGATACATCAGCGACGTGGCGTCGACGAACACCTTGAGGTCGTCAAACTTGAAGACCTTGTCCATCATTCCGGCCTGATTCTCGAAGGCCATCGAGTACTGGAATCCTGAGCAGCCGCCGCCTACAACGCCAATCCGCAGACCGGCAGGAAGCGGGTCCTGGGTAGCCATAATCTCGCGCACCTTAGTGATGGCCGTGTCGGTCAGCGTGAGAGGGGCCTTCTTTTCGGTTTCCTGCGCTGGTGTTGCTGTGGTCGTTGCCATATCTTCTCCTGGATGTAGGGTGTCGCCGGCGGTTACGCCCTTGTCTCTACTTTACTTCTACGCTCCCCCGGCTTCAAGGCCTTCTGGATCGTATCAGTCCATTGGATGTTCCCTGGATACAAATGGTCGCGGACAATCTCACGGTGGTAACACCTCGCGATCTCAGCCTAACCCTATTAGCCTCAATCTCAATCAGCCCTGAAAGGCCAAATCCCATCCCGTAGTTGCCAACCGCAAACCCTGTGATTGGTGTCACGAAAGTGCAGGCTGGCTCGGGGCTATGATTCCCCCGTAAACCACTCAGAGCAATGGCGCTCATTCTGGACCTGCGACGAGTGGAGAAAGCTCGCTGGAGGTGTAGCAATGACATTCTTTCCGATTATGTTGTCAGTCTGGATTCTGACAATCGTCTTCATGACAATCATGCTTCTCTATCGCTCCCGCCTTGGCCGCGACGAAGAAGATCAGCTCTTTCTGGACGACTCGTTCAACGAGCAGAAAGCGGCCCAGGCCGCCATCGCAGCCCGAGTGGAAAAAGTGCAACCTCTGGTCAAGGGGTCAGAGCTCATCGCCGGCGCTGCCACACTCGTCGTTATCGTCTATTTCGCCATCGACATGTACAAAAACCTTTTCAGCATCTAGTTGCCCTCCCTCAGAAAAAGCGAACGGCAGCCAATCGGCTGCCGTTTGTCATTCAGGCTCTGATCGAATCTCAGCTATTCCACTTCCTGCTTCGCTCTATATCCATCACGCGCAATGATGTCGTACTTCAATTGCTTCTTCTTCTCGTCCTGCATCTTCAGCGGCTTGCCTTCATCATCCACGAGTTCCACTCGCAGTTTCCGGTAGCTCCCATCCTGCTTGCGATTCGAAGGGTGGTAAACCAACTCATACTTTGAACGGATCGCCGCGTTGATCGCGCCGAAAATCTCCGGCATCTCGCCTTCAAACCTTGGGTTGAACCACATGCCGCCGGTCATCTTCGCGAATGTCTTCATTTCGTTGTCGGCCTGCAGGTAGTCAATATCTCTCAGTTGCTGATTGAATCCGGGTCCTCCCTCTGTCATGGCGCGCAGCGCGCCTCCGGTTGAGATCGCGAAGATCGTGATATCCGGCGTGCTCTTCACCTTCTGATAAATCTTGTCCAGGGTCAGCTTCGAGAACGTATCGCGACCCGACGCAATCAGGATGATGTACTTGCGGCCCTCGATCCGAGTCAGCCGGTCTTCTGCCTCATACAGAGCATCGAAAAGGTTCCGCTCGCTGAATCCGGGAATCACCAGCGACTGAATGGCATTCAGCAGCTGACGCTTGTCCTGCGTGAAATCCAGCCAGATCTGCGTCTTCATGTCGAAGGTCATGAGCGCGACGTAGTCCTGAGGTCTTAGCTGCTGCGCGAAAGCCCAGGCCGCATTGCGCATGTCATAGATGAACCGATAGGTGTAGTTGCTGTTCGCAAACTCGCACAGCATCAGAGCGGTAATTGGCGCCTCAACTCGCTTGAAGCCGATCACCTTCTGCTCTGCGCCATCCTCATAGACCTTGAAGTTGTTCGGCTTGAGCCCCGGGACAAACTGGCCGGTCTTCTCCAGCAGCACGCCTACATCGACCGTCACCTCTGGGATATCAACCCGAAGCGAGTAGTCCCCTGCGCCTTCCGGATTCTTGAACTTCGGCTGGGCCGGCGCGGGAGGCGGAGCCTCTTCCGGCTTATCCTTCTTCTTGGGAATCGCGATCGGCCCGTTCTCCCCGCCAGGACCACCCGAATCCGGCTGATCGGGTTGCTGCGCCGGCTGCTGCCCAGGTTGTTGCGCTGGCTGCTGAGCCGGAGGGGGATCCTGCTGCGGAGTGCTCTGTGCAATCCCGAGCGGAGCCAGGGCTAAAGCAGCAACAAAGGTAAGAACCTCAAGACGGAACCTGAAACAACCGTTCAGACGAATCGTTGACATGACGACCTCTGTATTCACAGCATAGGGGATAACCGAGGCAAATCTGCAAATCAAACACAACACTGAGACAACCTGCAGCCTCGGGCGTCAAAACCTTAGTGCATCGTCGCGTCGGAATTCGTCGCAATGAAGTTCCCGGCGCGATGCAACCTCGGTTTAATCTTATAGACGTGAAACCCTGCTTTAAGGCATTCCAACTGCTGTCCCGAATGCTCGCCTTGCCCATGGTTGCCGTGGCGCTGCTCCCTGTTGCCCGCGCCCAAAGCGACTCAACCAGCGCCGGCCCACCCCCATCCGATGGAGGCTTCTTCCCCGTCAGCGAAGTCCACCGCGGACAAATCGCCACCGCATGGACGGTCTTTACCGGCTCGAAGCCAGAACCAATGCAGGTCGAAATTCTCGGCGTGCTTCGCGGAGCCCGCGGTCCAGGCCAGGACATGATCCTCGCCAAACTCAAAGGCCCCAAGCCGGAGTACACCGGCGTCGTCGCCGGCATGAGCGGAAGCCCTGTCTACATCGGCAACAAGCTTCTCGGCGCGCTCTCCTACCGCATCGGCCAGTTCTCGAAAGACCCCATCGCGGGGATCACTCCGATCGCCCAGATGCTCGAGGTCAAGAATCTCCCCGTTACGACGCAATGGGCATCCGCAGCGCCTGCACGCGTGCCCTCGGCAACTCCGTCTGCCAGTTCTGATCAACCGGCAGCTGTCCCTTTAAGCCCCATGAACTTTCAGGCCATGGAAACTCCTCTCGTCATGAGCGGCTTTCATCCGGAGGCAGTTCGCCTCTGGCAGAAACAAATGGCAGGTACCGGCCTTGACCAGATAGCCGCGGGCGGTGGAAGCGGTTCTTCAAAGCCCGACTCCGACGGTCGCTTCGGCGCAATTTCTCCTTCCGCAATTGCCAGCGTCGTGCCCGGGTCCGCCGTAAGTGCTCAACTCGTACGCGGCGATCTGGAAGTCTCCGCCACTTGCACAGTGACCTATGTTGACCCGAAGCAGCTTCTGGCTTGCGGTCACCCCATCATGCAGGCGGGAACCGTCTCGCTGCCGATGACCACCGCCGATGTTGTCGAAACGCTCGCCTCGCCGCTCAATGCATTCAAGATCGTCAACACTGGCGACGCCATCGGAACATTCACGGAAGATCGCGACTCCGCCATTCGCGGAGTCCTCGGCGTCAAGCCCCACATGATCCCCGTGCACATCACCGTTCACGGTGAGGGCGCCGATCGCAAACTCAACATCGAAGTCGTCGACCTGCCAACTCTCACGCCGCAGGCGATCCTGGTCTCGCTCTACGACTCGCTGCTTCAGAACAACCAGAGCAGCGCTGAGACCAGCTATCACGTAACGGGCGCGGTCAATATTGAAGGCTATCCGCCATCGCCGCTCGACCTATGGGCTCCTGCGGGCGATCAGGGCTCTGCCCAGCTCTCTGCCGCACTCCAGGCCGACCAGAGCTTCGCACTGCTGTACGCCAACGGAGCACGCCAGGGTGCGGTTAAGGCCGTCGATCTCGACGTCGACACCATTCCTCGCCGTGCGCAGGTGCAGCTCGAGAATGCACGCCTCGACACCGGCAACATCGTCCACGCCGGCGACTCAATCGTCATTGAAGCGACAGTGCGCCCGTGGCAGCAACCTGCTCGTAACATTCGCATTCCGATTCGACTGCCTCATGGCATTTCATCCGGGAACGTCCGGCTTCTCGTATCCGACGCCGGCACCTTAGACCGCGCTCTCAATCCGCCACGCATCACCAACCGCAACGTTGATCTCGAAACGGCTCTCGCCCAGGCGCAGAGTCAGCATCCCGCAGACCGCATCTTTGTCAGCCTTCTGCTGCCGGATGCGCAGGCAGGAATCAACGGCCAGACGCTCTCGACATTGCCGCTTTCCATGGCCAATGCGCTCGAGCCTCTTCGCACTGCGCAGGACGTCACCCTTAGCGGTGAATCCGCAGTGGTGGCAGGACAAGCTCCGGCAGGCGGCGTGCTCAGCGGATTCCAGCTGCTCTCTCTGCACATCGAGCCGGGGGGCGGTTTAAACTAACCCTCAACCTGCACTGCAGACCGGAATTCGTCGTATTCTTACGGCTCAGTTGTTTTTGGCCTTTTAGCGACCCAAGCGAGGACTGCGTAACGTCATGGCTCAGATCCAAGGTTTAGCAGCTCACGCGGCGGGCGCCGAACTTTTGCCTTTTCGCTACGACCCAGGGGAACTGGGCGCGCAGGAAGTCGAAATCGGCATCACCCACTGCGGAATTTGTCATAGCGATCTTCATCTCATTTCCAACGACTGGGGCATCAGCCAATACCCATTCATTCCCGGTCACGAAGTCATCGGCACCGTCACTGAAATCGGTTCGCAGGTACGCTCTCTCAAGGTAGGGCAGCGCGTCGGTCTCGGCTGGCAGTCGAACTCCTGCGGCCAATGCGAGTGGTGCAGCCGCGGTCTTGAGAATCTTTGCCCATTTCAAGAAGCCACCTGCGTCCATCGCCACGGCGGTTATGCGAGCGGCGTTCGGGCCAACGCGCGCTTCGTCTCACCCATTCCCGATGCATTGCCCAGCCTGCAGGCGGCTCCGCTCCTGTGTGGCGGAATCACTGTGTATAGTCCTCTCCGCGACCACGGCGTGAACCCCAGCTCTAGGGTTGGCGTCATCGGCATCGGCGGCCTCGGCCACATCGCCATCCAGTTCGCTCGAGTATTCGGCGCGGAAGTGGTCGCGTTCTCGACCTCGACAACTAAAGAAGAGGAAGCTCGCTCCCTCGGAGCTCATCACTTCGTGAATTCGCGTGAATCGAAGGCCATGAAGGACATGGCCGGATCTCTCGACTTCATCCTCAACACCGCCAACGCCGACCAGGACTGGAATACGTACATCCAGGCGCTGCGTCCTAACGGAACGCTCTGCTTTGTAGGCGTGCCGCCGTCACCTGTCTCCGTGCAGGCATTTCCGCTCATCGCCGGAATACGCACCATCACTGGGAGCCCCATCGGCGCACCGCAGCGCATTCGCGAGATGCTCGATGTGGCTGCGCGGCACAACGTGAAGGCGACGACGGAAGCATTCCACATGTCCAAGGCCAACGAAGCCATCGACAAAGTCAAAAAGAACAAGGTGCGCTACCGCGCTGTCCTGGCAAATTAGCCATCGCGTCTACAAATAAGTTGGGCGCCCGCTTCGGGCGCCCAACTTATTTCTGCGACAAAAATCTACTTTGTCGCCACCGGAGCCGCCTTCCGCGGCTTCAGCCCATCCGATACTCGCGCCAACAGGTCCTGCGGGTGCAGGGGCTTATTGAGCAAGGTGAAGTGATGTCCTTCGGCACGCGCACTCGCAAGCAGATCCGCCGTCGATGCCTGTCCCGAGAAGAGGATGATCTTGCAGTCGGGATAAATGCGTCGCACTGTGATCGCCAGCTCGATCCCCGTCATTCCCGGAAGGACCACGTCTGTGATCAGCATCTCCGGCGGCGTGATCAGCGCTGTCTCCAGCGCACTGTCTCCGTCGTACACCGGGACTGCGTGATAGCCGCTTCGCGAGAGGATCTCCGAAAGCGTGTCTGCAATCACGCTTTCGTCGTCGACGACCAATACGACGGGGCGATGCTCGTCCGATTTATGTCCGTCAGCTTGCGCAGGCACTTCCTTGAGCGGCACGGTGGGGAACGTCTTGCTCTTGCTCACAGTTTGATCTCCTTCGTTCACCCTAACAGCTTTCCGCCTATACGTGGAGGCTCGTTGGGCTTACGTATTAAATGCTTTAAATCACGTGATTTATACGATCGCTTGCTTTCGATGAAATTTCAATCAGGTTTAGGCATATTTCGCTTGACCTTTATCATCAAAATACGAGTACGATAGCCATACGCAGGCTACCTTAGCCCTACGTTAAGACCACCTTTCCCGCTTCAATATGGAGAAATATCACCACGCTTCAGCGAGTTAGAAGATGTCCACCAACCCAAACTCAATGCGATACGAATCGATCAATCAGGCAGACGTGCCGAAGGGCCGCGACGGCAAGCATAAGAAAATCGTCTCCCAGATCCTCAGCGACATCGATCTGCTCGAGCCTGAACATGCCCTAAAGGTTCCGCTGGCGGAATTACCCGACAGCAAGGAGAATATACGCTCGGCTCTCAATCGCGCCACTCGCCAGCTCGGCCTGGAGATCTCAACCTCGAGCGACTCCGAATTTCTCTACATCTGGAAAACGATCAGACCGTCGTCTGAAACACCTGCCTGATTCCGTGCCCAACGAACATCACAGACCCTCCGTACGCATCGACAAGTGGCTCTGGGCCGCCCGCTTCTTCAAGACCCGTGCGCTCGCATCCAAGGCCTGCGACCTTGGCCGCATCCGTTCAAACGAGATCGAAGCAAAGCCCGCCCGAGACGTTCACACCGGAGACATGCTGCGAATCAAAAATGAAGCGGGCGAATTCCACATTGAAGTCCTGGCAATCTCCGACATCCGCGGTCCCGCAGCCGTGGCGCACACCCTTTATCAGGAAACCGCTGAGAGCCAGGAACGCCGCCAGCGCGAAGCCGCCGAACGGAAAGCGATGCAGCAATACGCTCCGCTCCCCGAACGCCGCCCCACCAAACGCGATCGCCGCCGCATCATCCAATTCCGACAAAACAGCTAGTGGGCGCTCTCCCTAGTCCCTGTTATTCCCCGTTCCCTTGTTCCCTCGGTCCCTGTCTTTATAGACTCAACTCCAGCATGTCCCAGACCCCCCGCGCGCTTCTCGCCCTGTTCATCGCAGCAACAGCAGTACCTTTCGTCCTCGGTCCTCGGACCCTGCCTGCGCAAGGCACTCATCTCTGGACCCAGTCCCGCATCGAGGAGTTTGAGAAGGGCACTCCGCAGGGCGTTGCCATTCACAGCAACGGGACGCTCCACGAAGGCCCGGGTCTGACCGACCTGCTCACCACGCCTTCCACGTTTATCTGGTCTGTTGCAGTCGACAAGAGTGGCACGCCGTACCTCGGCACCGGCTCTCCCGCAACTGTCCTTCGCGGCAGCGCCCAGAAGGACGGCAAGCCGGTCACGATCTTCGAAACACGCGATGTCAGCGTGCAGGTTGTGCGCGTCGGTCCCGATGGCTCGATCTACGCCGCTACTGTCCCGGGTGGAAAGGTCTACAAGCTTCCGCCTAATGCGTCCACAAAGCAGGACGAGTCCAGCGCGAAGCTGATCTTCGATGCGTCGAAAGCGGATGCCACGCCGGCCGGCGATGACGACGCCAAACCAAACCGCGAGTCAAAATCGCACTACATCTGGGATATGACCTTCGACGCGGCCGGCAAGCTGTACATTGCAGTCGGCGGCCCCGGCGTGATCTATCGCATCAATCCTGCAACACCCGAAGCCAAGCCTGATGTGTTTTTCAAAACCGACGAGCAGCACATTCGCGCTCTAGCCTGGGATGCAAAAGGCAATCTCATCGCCGGCTCGGATGGTTCCGGCCTCGTTTATCGCATAAGCCCGCAGGGCAAAGGCTACGTCCTCTTCGAAGCTCCGCGCCGCGAGATCACCTCAGTCACCGTCGGATCAGACGGCACCATCTACGCCTCCAGCGTTGGAGACAAGAGCCACAATCCCCTCCCGCCTCTTCCCGTTCAGGGCGTTGGGACCATCACCTTCACCATCGTTCAGCCCGGCTCTCTTCAGGCCGCAAACGCAAGCTCGTCGACGCCGGACGGCACAGACATCTATGCGCTTGCTGAAGATCAGGCTCCGCGCAAGATCTGGTCCAGCAAAGACGACATCGTCTACGCACTCGACGCTCAACCGGACGGCATTCTCGCTATCAGCGGAAATCGCGGTCACATCTTCCGCATTCAGAAGAATGGCGACTACGCCGACATCGCACACGTCGAAGCGCAGCAGGGCCTCAGCTTAACCAATTCCGGCGGCGCAGTCCTTATCGGTTCCGGCAACACCGGCAAGCTCTACTCCCTCGGAAAAGCGCAATCGCACGAATACGCGAGCGATGTTCTCGATGCCGGCGCCTTTGCGCGTTTCGGCCGCGTCGAAATCGAACCTGGCTCGACTAACTACGAACTCCTCACGCGCACCGGCAACGTCGAGCAGCCCATTCGCGGGCGCGGCGACTGGGGCTGGTCCGACTGGCAGCCAATCAAGGACGGCTCAGTTCAGTCGCCTCCCGGGCGCTACCTGCAATGGAAGGCCGTGCTCCGTGAAGCTGGTCAACTCGGCGAAGTAGGCGTGAACTATCTTCCCGTGAATGCTGCCCCCAATGTGGACGATCTGGTCGTCGCTCCCGGCGCGCGACTGAACCCGCAGCCTACCAATCCCAATCAGCAGAACGTAAACATCAGCTTTCCCTCAAACAGCCAGCCAGCCGTCGTTCCCGTGGACACCAGCAGCAACAACCAGCCAATTCAAGGCGTGAAGGACCGGGCTGCCGTCACTGTCCGCTGGGCTGCACACGACGACAACGGCGACGATCTTGTCTACTCGCTCTATCTTCGCGGCGACAGCGAGCGCGACTGGCATCTGCTGAAAGACAACATCACCGAGAAGGCGTATAGCTTCGATGCCGCTCTCGTTCCCGACGGCGGTTATCGCATCAAGGTGATCGCCTCTGACGCCCCCTCGCACAATCCTGGCGAGGCGCTCACCGACTTTATGGAGAGCGACCGATTCGAAATCGACACGACGCCTCCCGTCGTCAGCGCCCTCAAGGCAGAGGAGCAGTCCATCCAGTGCGTTCGCGCGCCTTGCATCGGTCCTCTGCATGTCACCTTCGACGCCGAGGATGCAGCTTCGCCTATCGCACACGCCGAGTACGCCATCGACGCGGGCACCTGGCAATACATCGATCCGGTCGGCAAACTGTCCGACTCCAAACGCGAGCACTACGACTTCCAGATTCCCGGCAAGTCCCTCGAAGGCAAATCCGGCGAGCACCTGATCACCGTACGCGTCTACGACAGGCACGAAAACGTCGGCCTGGCCAAGTCGGTCGTCACTGGCTCGGCTTCATCGAAATAGAGTCGGGCAATACAATCGTGCAAGATGCGATTTGAACTTTTTGTTGCGGCGCGATACCTCAAAGCCAAGCGGCGTCAGGCCGTCGTCGGTGTCGTCACCGGCATCTCCATCGCTGGAGTGACCGCCGGCGTCGCCGCGCTCATCATCGCTCTCGCCATCACCAATGGCATGCGCCGCGACATGCAGGATCGCCTCATCGACTCCAGCGCCCACGTGCAGCTCATGCGCACCGATCAGAACCAGGGCATTCACAACTGGCGTCCGCTGCTGGAACGCCTCTCCAGGCTTCCGCATGTTGTCGCCGCCTCGCCCGAACTCGATGAGCAGGTCGTCGTCGCCCACGGCGCGCGCGAAGGCTACGCTCTCATCGAAGGAATCATTCCTGAACACGAAAAGGCCGTCAGCAAAGTTCTGACCAGCGCACCTGCATCCGCCGTGAAGGCACTGGAGCCGACGAACGATTTAGGAAATGCGCAGCCTTCCGATCAGCTGCCCCCGCTCATCATCGGCAAAGAACTGGCCGACACGATCGGTGCAACTGTCGGCGATTCCGTCAAGCTAATCAGCCCACAGGGCGAGCTCACACCCATGGGCGTCATACCCAAAGTCGTCAGCTTCCAGGTCGTCGGCACCTACCATACCGGCTTCTATCAATACGACTCGAACTGGGGATTCATCCGCCTCGACGATGCGCAGCGACTCTATGACGAGCCCGACATCATCACCGTCATCAGCTTCCGTGTCGACGACCTGAACCACGCACCCGAGATCGCAAAGCAGATTGAAGCCGCCGCCGGCCCCGGCTACCAGACAACTAACTGGAAGGAACAGAACAAGGAACTCTTCCGCGCCCTTCGCCTCGAACAGATCGTCACCTTCATCGTCATCACGCTCATCGTCATCGTAGCCGCACTCAACATCCTCATAGCCCTGACCATGATGGTGATGGAAAAGACGCGCGACATAGCAGTGCTCATGAGCTTCGGCGTCGATCCCAATCAGATCCGCCGCATCTTCCTCCTCCAGGGATTTCTCATCAGCGTTGTCGGAACTGTGCTCGGCTTGATCCTGGGATATCTCGGCTCGTGGGTTGGTTCGCACTACCACATCAGCCTCACGCCTGACGTCTACGCGATCGACACCCTGCCCTTCGCTCCCCGCGTCATCGACGGAGTCGTGGTCGCCATTGTCTCCATCGGCATCTCTCTGCTCGCGACGCTCTACCCTTCGTCCACTGCCGCGCGCATCCGTCCCGCTGAAGCCCTTCGATACGAATAGCCACTGCGCAACGAGCACCGCCGTAACCCTTCAGCGGTTCACTCCATCTCAGTGTTGCGCCCGCACCGTTCCGCCGTTGCCCGACCGTGCAGAATTCACCGGGCAGCTCTGCATTTGGAGCAACGGAACATGCATGTCGTCAAAGCATCGAATCGCACCCTTCAGATCTTCCCGCCAAAGCCACTTCAGAACAGGCTTTCTCGCCTCGCGCCCCTTTCACTGCGACTCATCGTTGGATTTGGATTCATGCAGCACGGATTCGCCAAACTCACCCGCGGCCCGGAAGCTTTCTCCTCAACCTTGCACGGACTCTCCGTTCCTGCACCTCATCTGATGGCATGGATCACAATCCTCACCGAAATCGTCGGTGGGCTCGCTGTGCTCTTTGGCTGCCTGATTCCGTTATTTGCCGTGCCAATGTCTGTTGTTCTTCTAGTCGCGATGTTCAGCGTGCACCTGCAATTCGGATTCAGCTCCATCAAGCTGATCTCCGTAACCGCCGGCCGACCCCAGTTCGGACCACCTGGCTATGAGTGCGATCTGCTCTATCTCGCGTGCCTCGCCACTCTCGTCATCGCCGGTCCCGGACCGCTCTCGGTGAACTCGCTCTTATTCCGCAGAATCCCTCGCAGCTGAAAAGCTGCCCACCTCCCTTCCGGAGATGCTCGGCCCATCTACAATGGGAGCGTTCTATCTGCCCACGATGCAAGAGTTCACAAAACTCGTTGGCGGCTTCGCCTTCACGGAGTGCCCGCGGTGGCACAACGGACACCTCTACTTCTCTGACCAGCACGGCTATCGTGTCTATCAGTCGTCCACCGACGGCTTCACCGACGACATCGCAATCATTCCTAATCGCCCCGGCGGACTCGGCTTCCTTCCCGACGGCCGGCTGCTCATCGCCTCGATGTGCGACCGCATAATTCTCCGCCTCGAAGAAGACGGCTCACTCGCGCTCCACGCTGATCTGTCCGCTCTTGCACCCGGCGATATCAATGACATGCTCGTTGATCATGCGGGCCGTGCCTGGGTCGGCAACTTCGGCTTCGATCTCCACGGCGGAGCGCCGGCACGACCAACGTCGCTGATCTGTGTCGATCCCGACGGATCAGCACGTATTGCGTCCGAAGATCTCGGCTTTCCCAACGGCATGGCGATCACGCCTGACGGCCGCACACTGATCGTCGCAGAAACTCTGATGAATCGCCTCAGCGCGTTCGACCTTCACAACGGCAAGCTCGGACCGCGCCGCACATGGGCCGCATTCGGCGACGCACCCATCTCGACCAGCGTCAGCGATATCCTCGCCCACTCTGAGGTTGTCCCCGACGGAATCTGCCTTGACGCCGAAGGCGCAGTCTGGGTCGCCGATCTCATGCACCACCGCCTGCTGCGTGTTCAAGTAGGCGGGCGGATACTTCGGGAGTTCTCAACACCCTTGTCGCCCTTCGCCTGCATGCTCGGCGGCGATGACGGCCGCACCCTCTTTATCTGCGTCGCCCCCACCTTCCACGAAGCCGAAGCCAAGACGCTGATGAACTCATCGATCCTCACCACGAGAGTCGAAGTCCCTCACGCAGGCCTGCCATGAACGGTGTGCCGGGCATCAGGGCCTAAAAGAAGGTCGTCAAGCTGATACCTAAGTTAAGAGCGTTTGGCACACGTGGTGTAATTGCCGGTCCGTTAATGAAACTGAGGCCAACTCCCAGATAGTTGCCACGCGCAGCATGCAAAGAGTAAGTGCTGGTGATTGTTGTCGAGCTGCGCCATACGCTATGCCCTTGTGCGACAAGAGCAGCAGTCACATCACCGCTATATCCGGTGTGCGATGCAATTATCGATACGACATCGTCAGGCCTCTTGCGAAACGGAGCTTCCTGATACAGCCGAGCCTCATAGTACCTGTCGTACGGATTGAACTGCGACGGCGCGGTCATTGCAGTCCCGCCAACATACAGACCGTGTCCTGGATTCTGCGAAGCTGTCTTTCGCAGCTGGTAATCCATTAAGACGTAAGCCGAATAGTTGCCGGACTGCTTTTGTCCGTCAACAAGGTTGGAATACTTCGAACTGTTGCGCATGTATCCGGCACGAAACCACATGGAAGGGACGGTTGCGCTAGCTTCTCTTCGAAAGCCGAACTCGTTGATGCTGAGGAGTCTGTCGCCATGAGGAATGAATCGAAATCCAGTGTGGTTGCGGGCAACTTCAGTAAGCCCTCCTGCCGGATCGATACTGCGCTGCGCGGCTGTCTTGAGGTAAGTGCCTAAAGGGCCTCGAAGACGAAGGCTGACGGTGGGGGCGACCAACGGATAGTAGGCTAAGCCGACTTCAAAGGGAAGCACGGCGTAAACGCCTTGCGCCGCGGTTGCGGTTGATCCGCCAACTTGCATGCCCAGGAATTCGAGGTCGTTCGCGTTGTAGCCCGCCTTGATCTCAACGCGGTCTTCACCGAATTCCTTATATATACCCGCGCTCGACATCTGGATTGTCCTGGGAGATGCTTGATTCCAGCTACTCCAGGCCCAGACTCCGCTGGCATTGAATTGCGTCTTGTGCAGATGCAGTTGCCTCAGGTCACTGGTCAAGAGTATCTGGAGCGACGTCACTGCATAGGGGCGCTGGCCCACATAGACTTGCGCGCCGGCCGAAACTGGCGAAGCCAGAGTGTTCTGCGTGTATTGCTCTCCCGCGATAATGCGAATTGCGAGCCCGTGGTCGGCCATGCCGCGACGGAACTTTGATGCGCTATCAATAACGCTGTCATCGAAGAGGGGCATGAACGCGTCGGCCCCGCGCAGGTTGAGGTCTTCGATGGAAGGGGCAGGGGGAAGCTCGCTCTGCGACAGGCATGGAGTTTGGGACAGCAACCAAATCGTCACTGCCATGAGCCCCATAGTCGTATAGTGCCACCGTTTCATATCTTCCTTTGCCGCTGGTTCAAACGGCCGAGCCTGGCCAACGCCACCGTATGAACCGCGCATTCTCAGCCTATGCCCGGCTGCTTTGGCCGCACTCATTCACGCACTTCGTATCTCGTGAGCCGGCACATGCTCATGCATCGGATGGCAATAAGCTGAACTGTGTTCGAGCATAGTGGCTTTATGGTCGAGTCACTGGCCACAATTCCCAGCGACGAGCTTTCGCCTCGTGACACCTGTCCCAGCGGCCTCTACCGCGGCATACTTCCCACCTTCCCCACGAACACCCTCACCGTCGCACTACCCACCTTTCGGCCATCCTGCGTCGCGTTCCAGCTTAGCTCTTCCCACTTCTCTTCTCCCGAACTCCTTGCCGAAACCATCGCTGCCACCGGATAGCACTCTCCTGCACGTACCGGATATCGCTTGTACTCCGGGTGATCGACCCAGCCAGCCGGCAGCGTCGCGTTCAAATCGACCACCGCGTCGTTGCCCGTGTAGTTGCACACTCGCAGCCCGATGCTCAGCCATTCGCCGTAATCTGCTTCCATCTCCGGGACCGGAATCAACGCAGCCATTCGATCCAGATCATGCGCATTCCAGAACAGGGAATAGAAACGCCAGGGATCTCCAATCTCCAGCGTGACCCCGTGCTTCTCCTCCGGCGAATGTCCATGAACCGCTCTGAACGGCACACCCTCCGCCTTCACTCCCTCAAACAAATCTCCAGTCGCCGACCCGCCCACCAGCGACTTCCCAAAAATCAGCCGCACCGGAAATTCAAACGCCTTGAAGTCTTTCGCCTTCACAGCATCGACGCCAAGCTTTCCCTCCTGCGTCAGGTAGTAGGTCTGCTCGTCTGCCTCAATCTGCGCATAAGTCATGTGCCGGCTCGGCGACATCTCGGTCACCGCAAAGCTAGGACCCGTTCCGTCGCCCAGATTCTTTCGGAATGACGACTGCTTCTTAGCGTCAAACCAGTACGGCGTGAAGACCTCGTAGGCATCGGTGAAGAAATAAAGTTTCTGCGGTTGCCACGGCAACAATCCATCCGTCAGATTAGACATCCCGGTGCGATTTTTTGCGGGCGACAACTGCTCGGGAAATTTCGTCTCATCTGCCGCTGCATCGAACGCCTCGATAGCTGCCACGCTCGATGCCTGATGGTCCGCGTGGTTCTCGCCGGACACCGGATCTGGAAACCACGTCAGCACCACATCCGGCCGCGTGATCCTCATCAGCCGCACCAGCGCGCCCAACACATGCCCATGGTCCCAGTGACCGAGCGAAAACAGAACGTTCTGGTTGGGCGTGTCGTGCTGATTCAGGAACCAGACATTCTGAATCCCGATCGATCCCAGCGCCCGACGCGCCTCCATCTGCCGCTCCTGGCCCAGCGCAGCGCCCGATTCGTTCCCAACGGCATTGCCGCCGCCATCGCCATTCGTGACGTAAACAACAGCAATCCGCTTGTGATCATCCTGAGCCAGCTTCGCCAGGTAGCCCGCGATCATCACCTCATCATCTTCGTGCGCCACCACCACCAGCACATCCGCCTTGAAACGCGCGTCCGGCCGCAGCAGCTCAGGTGCGGTGGCACTCTCCTGCACAACAGCTGAAACGGCACAGTGGGATGAAAGAGGGATTGCGAACAGGCAAGCACTCGTCAGAAGGGACCGGAGTTTCATCGCAACATCTTAAAGCAGCCGGTGTGGGTAGAAATTTCGAGCTGTGCCCATTCATCGCACAGTCTCATGGTGCGATGAGTGGGATCTCCATCAGCATCTCGTACTCAAGAATCGATGGATCGTTCGGATACGGTTCTGTGACGCCGGTATTTGCGAATCCCAGCCGCTGGTAGAACGCAGCGGCTCCAACATTGACGCTCGTCACCATCAGCACCAGTTCGCGCACGCCGCGAATTCGATTCCACTCGACAACCGCATCGATCAGCAACTTTCCCACACCGGCGCGCCGATATGCAGGATCCACCCACATGGAGATCACCTGCGCTCGCTCAGGTTTCTCTGGCAACCGATACGAGCCTACAATACCGCATGCTGCCCCACTGTTAAGCGCAAGAAACATCGCATCGTTTTCAGCCTTACTCCAACGATCCGCTCGCTGCTGCCATTCCTCATCCGGCAGCTGCGACTCCTTGGCGTGGGTGCTGCAGAACGCCGTCGGCGAATCCTTCAGCGCGCGCAACCGCACATCCTTGAACGCACCAGCAGTCTCAGGCGTGACACGCTTGATCTCTATCATGACAATCCCTATGAGTTACTGCGGTGTGATGATCCCGCCCACCGCGTGGCGTCGCGGCAGTACGATTCCGCGATGATCCACTTCCGCTGGCGCTGGTTTTGTCTGGGTCTCAGCAAGTTCCGGACGATCGGTCATCGCCCCGCCGCACGCCGGACACCAGTCAGCCTTCAGGTTCGCCGCCAGCACCGCGTGGCAGTTGGTGCAAATCCGTTCCATGCACCAAGTCTATCGAAATGCCAGGCAGCTCACACGCGGGTCGCAATCTCCTCGGCAATCGCCTCTGCCCACCGATGGATCCAATCCCAGTCACGAATATCCGACGCTGGCAGCTTTCGCATCGGATTTGCTGGAAGCATTTGAATCAAGTTCATCGGGAACGGCAGATTGAGGTGGGTAGGATCGAACCTTCCTCCAAGCACGCGCATGTCCGACGGCCGGAGTGTTGGGTGTTTGCCCAGTTCCCTTCTCGCCTGCTCCTCCGCCGCCGCGAACTGCTTGCGCTCCTTCTCCGTCGGCCCCAGCACGAACACCCAGGGCCGTACATTGGACAGTTCCGATTCAAAGCGAGTCAAGAACCGATGAAACTCCTTCGGAAAATGTCCAATGTAGATCGCAGTTCCCAGCACAACCTCGGTACCCGTCGGGATCGATTCCACATCAGCAATCGCTTTCACCTGGGCTGACATTCCTGCGCCGTTCACGGATTTCCCGATCGCCTCGGCTACTTCGGCAGTCGAGCCGCTGCGCGTGCAGTATGCAATCAGGACTTGAGTTCTCATGCACTACTCCTCGACTCTCTGTCCGCCCTCAACAAGTTCCGACGGCTAGCAATTCTGCACCCGTCAATGCACACCCCGGCGTGCTCGCCATCAAACCCGCGAGCTACTTACGATTCGCTGATTCCTGGTTCTTTGGTGCGCTGGTCCCTGATCCCTGTTCCCTTAAACTATTTCCATGCATCCCCCCGTTCGCCTGGTGGCGATCGACATCGACGGCACCCTGCTGCCGACCTTCAGCCAGACCGTCAGCACCCGCAATGCCGAAGCTCTCCGGGCCGCCCAGCGAGCCGGCATCACTGTGGCCATCGCTACGGGCCGCCGCACTGCCTACACCGCACCTCTCCTTCAGGGCCTCGGGCTCCGAGCGGATATGCCTCTCATCACGTCCAATGGAGCAGTGACCCGAACTCTGGGCGGCGATCCGCTGGATCGCTCGCATTTGAAAGCCTCAGTGGCTCGCGAGCTTTGCAGCCTTCTGAGGCCCTTCGGAACGCTGGTTTTCACCTTTGATATGGTCGGACGCGGCGAGTTGATTCTTGAAGACTTCGAACAGGCCCATCAGCGAATCGCTCTCTGGGTCGAGGCCAATCGCGACGCCATCCAGAAGATCCAGCCCCTCGAAACGGGCCTCCCAGATGGCAATGACCCAATACAGGGCATGGTCACCGGCGTAGTCGAAAGAATGCGCCAGGCCGAAAAAGCTCTCCATGCCAGCAACTTGACGGACTCTTGCACCGCGGTGCGAACCGAGTACCCAGCCCGCGACCTGTCGATCGTCGACCTGCTGCCGCCCGGCGTCTCGAAAGGCTGGGCCCTCGAGCGCCTCGCGGCCCGTCTCGGCGTTGACCGGAAGGAAACCATGGCCATCGGCGATAACTGGAACGACGTCAACATGCTGGAGTGGGCTGGCCAGGCGGTCCTGATGGGCAACGCCGCCCAGGACCTCCGCGCCATGGCCAAAATGAATGGCTGGAAGCAAGCCCCGCCGAACGATGAGGATGGCGTCGCCGTGACTTTGGAGAGGGCGCTGACCCGCCACGCCTCTGCTACATTCTGAGAAAATAGAGACTTCAACCTTGCGTCTGGCTTCCCAACTCGTCATCGCGGCCGCTGCCCTCGTAGCGCCTCTCGCGGCAAATGCCGCCGAGCGCGTGCTTCTGGTCAACGGCTTCGACATGCGCTGCGATCATCACGCCCTGGTTGGCTCCATGGTCCGTCTTTACACCGGCAAAAGCGACGCCAGCTTCATAGAACGAAAGCCCGAAGAGATCACCGGCTACGAGACAGTCCCTGATCCTCCGCCAGCTCCCACAACGAACCCTGTTGCCGGGCTCCGGTCCGACGCCAAGCTCACCCCCGCTGATCTCCACCTCATGCTCACCAATGCCGGGGAGCAGCAAAACGTGGATGCCGACCTCCTCGCCAGCATCGTCAAGGCCGAGAGCAACGGCAACGCCCATGCAGTCAGCCACGCCGGCGCACGCGGCCTTATGCAGCTCATGCCGGGCACCGCTGCCGAGCTGGGCGTAGACGACAGCTTTGCCCCCGAGCAGAATGTCCGTGGCGGCTCCGCTTACCTCGACGAACTTCTCCGCCGCTATCACGACAACGTCGCCTTCGCCCTCGCCGCCTACAACGCCGGTCCCGCCGCTGTCGACAAGTACCATGGCATCCCGCCCTACCATGAGACCCGCGTATATGTGGCTCGCGTGATTCACGAGTTCAATCGCCGCGTCCTCGCCCGCCAGCGCGAAGCTGTTCGCAACAAAGAAGCTGCCCGGCAGCTCCAGCAAGCCCGGCAGTTGTCCGCGGCTAATGGACTCCAGGCTTCCTCTTCCCGCTGACACGCTTCCAATTCAGGTGCATAGTTACTACCCGCGCCCGATCGGGCAATCCCCTGCGCGCGGGACCATACAATAAGACAGCATCCCCATCGGAGTTCGCTTGAACAAACGACAACTGATCCTGGGACTTGTAGTGCTTGCCGCTCTCATTGCCCTCGGCTTTTACGCGCAGCACCGCCACCCCATCAACTGGCACGAAGTCGTACAGCAGTTCGCCGAGTCGCGCTGGAGTTACTTCGCGATCGGTGTCTCCGGCATCTACCTTGCCTACATTCTCCGCGCCACGCGCTGGGCGTACCTGCTTCGCCACCACAAGAAGGTAAGTCCTCTTTCACTTGTGGCCTCGCAGGTCATCGGCTTTACTGCCGTCGCGCTTATCGGCCGTGTGGCCGATCCCGTCCGCCCCTACCTCACCGCCAAGAAGACCGGCCTCTCTGTCGCGAACCAATTAGCTGTATACATCGTCGAACGCCTCTTCGACTTCGGAACCATGGCCGTCTTCTTCTCTGTCGCCATGATCGTCCTCTTCCAGGACCAGAGCGCGAGTTCGAGCCTTATCGTTCAGTCCACTCACTCAGGTGTCCTCTCAAAATTTGCCGGCCCCCGCGTCGCGCAATTTGGGGGACTCGTCCTGACGCTCTTCGGCGTCATCTTCCTCGTACTCGTTCGCATCTCCGGCACGGCGGTCGCCACACTGATGGAGAAGTCGCTCGGTCTTGTATCCAAGAACGTCGGCAGAGTCGTTGGGGAAAAGATCCGCAGCTTCCAGGCCGGCCTCGACACCATCCGCAGCTTCTCCGACTTCGCCATCGCCGCCGGAACGTCCTTCGCGATGTGGACCCTGATCGCCTGCGCTTACTTCTTCACGCTGCGCGGCTTCACCGGCAGCTCGGCACTAGCGTCTATCAGCTTTTCAAAAGCAGTCGTCCTCATGATGATCAGCGGCGGCGCCAGCGTTCTTCAGCTTCCCGTGCTCGGCTGGTTCACGCAGATCTTCGCCGTTGCCGCCGTCCTCGCCAAAGTCTTCGAAGTCGATGCCGAGGCCTCGATGGCCTGCGCGGCGATGCTCCTGATCGTCACCTTTCTCTGCGTCATCCCGGTCGGCCTGATCTGGGCGCAATTCGAAAACATCAACCTCCGCAAAGTCACGCAAGAAAGCGAAGTCGCCGAAGACATTGCCGAACCTGCGGTCGCATCGGATCCCGAATCGATTTAGCGCAGCCGAGGGAACTGCTGGCTGAGTATTTGCACCCTGAGTAACCCGTACCCACCACCGTAAACTGAGGTTGGTACGAATCCGGTCTCATGAGCGCGACTCAAGACAACCAGTGGATGCACCGTGCCCTCGACCTGGCCCGTCGAGGCATCGGTCTTGCATCCCCAAACCCCGCCGTAGGGTGCGTGATCGTCGACCAGAACGGCGAGGTCATCGGCGAAGGCTGGCACGAATACGACCTTCTCGACCACGCCGAGGTAGCCGCTCTCAAGAACGCGAGGAAGAACAAGGACGAGAAGAGCCTGCGGGGTGCGACCGCCTATGTTACCCTCGAGCCCTGCAATCACACCGGTCGAACCGGCCCTTGCACTCAGGCATTGATCGCATCAGGGATTTCCCGAGTAGTTGCTGCCGCTTCTGATCCCAATCCCAACGTAGCCGGCCGGGGCATGGAGGCATTGCGTGCGGCAGGCCTTCGAACTGACATCGGCGTGTGTGCACCAGAAGCCCGCCGACACAACGAAGGCTTCGCCAATTGGATTCAGCACAGGCGCCCGTTCGTCTTGATGAAAGTCGCGATGACTCTAGACGGCCGCATCGCGCCGGCACCGGGGTCCCACGCGGCAGGCAAACCTTTCTGGATTTCCAGCAAGGAATCCCGAGCCGCCGTTCAGCAGCTTCGCCATCAGGCCGACGCCATCCTGACTGGGGTTGGCACGGTTCTGGCCGACGACCCCCTCCTGACCGACCGGAGCGGCCAACGCCGTCGCCGCCCCCTGCTCCGCGTCATTCTCGACTCTGCTCTCCGAACCCCTCTCGGCTCAAAGATCGTCCGCTCCGTGCAAAATGACCTGCTAATCCTTACGATCTCGAACGATGAACGCCGAGCCGACGAGCTCCGCAGCCTGGGTGTCCGGGTTGAAGTCCTTCCCGCGGATCGAAACCGGGTCTCGCTGCCAGCCGTTCTCGATCGCATCGGATCTGAAGGAATCCTCTCCCTCCTGACCGAAGCAGGCTCGCGGTTAAACTCCGCTCTGCTGGGTGAGAGTCTCGTAGATCGCGTGCAATTCTTTGTCTCTCATCAGCTCATGGGTGCCAACGCCATCCCTGGATTTGGAGACCTTCCACACCCAATCCCCTTTGGGGACATGCAGGTGGAGCAAGTTGGCACTGACCTTGCGCTCAGTTCCCTGCTGCGGGATCCATGGCAGAGTTCCTGATTGGGATGAAGAACCTGTTTGAGACGCGCCAGTTTGTCACAGGTTTGGTCCATTCCTTTACAACCCGGCGCACTTTACAAACGTCAAATTACGGTAGTATTAATTTCCAATGAAGGTTATAACCAAAGTTATGACCTCGTACGTCTTCAGGGACTGACCTGCGGTTGTTAATAATCTGGAGGCTCTTCGGGCCATGTCGAAAGATGTACTCAGCTTCCTCGGAATCGGGCTTCTTACCGGACTGTTCGCCGTGGCGACCATCATCGGGACCGCTATGCGCCTCGACAAGGATCCGGCTGTGGACGGCCCACGCGCGCTCATCGCTGAGTTCTTCGGGCTGTGGTTCGCCTTCGCCTTCCTGGCATTCAGCTTTATGGTCGAAAACAGCACGACACAATGGGTGTTCCGCGGAGTTGCGGCATCGGCGGCTCTGATCGGATTTGTGTTCGCTGCCTTCTTTGCGGGAACACCCGAAGTCCGCGTCCGCCTAGACCAGGAACCGACCGGCTTCGATGCCCCCATCACCGCGCTGGAGCTCAATCAGCCGTCGTCTCAGAAGGCTACGCCGATTACAGAGAGCAGATCCCGCTCCTAAGCCTTCAACGAGTCACAGATCCTGTTGATCCGGGCCACTCCACTGTGTACACCGCGAATATCCGGTAGGGCCCGGGCTCTGCTCCGCTGAATTTTCCTTCCTCTAGTGCCTTCTTCGCCTCCTCAAACGTCCGTACCAGGCAATGTTCATTCGTGGGAACATCGTTTGCCAGGCTGCAGCAAGACAGCGGCGAGCACTCTGGCGAACTCCTTGCGTAGAAAGTGACAGGATCGAACCCTTCCAATCTCTTGTTGAGAGGAGCCACGATATTCGTCATGAAGCCGGTCTCAGGTCCAAACGCCGACCACTTCATATGTTTCTCGTCAAACTCCAACTCGTACGCTTCGTAATAGAACAACATCGCCTCATCGAGCGACACCGACATCTCGCACGCAACCTCTCGAATTACCTCGGGCGAATCGAAGAGCCAAAATCCGTTGTGCTTCCAAGAGTCAATGTAGTCTGCAAAGTCGTCGTTGACGCAGCTGCTCACCGAGTAGACATCTTCAACGCACGCCAACTCAAAGCCCGGAGGCTTGTTGACGCTGCTCTTCGCCATGTACCCCACAGGAATCAAGTGGCCAGTCTATCGCGGCATACTCTTGTCACCTTGTGCTCGTTCCTTGCTCTCAATCACTGAAGCCTGTGATCACCACCTCCCACGCCCCCTGTGCCAGCGCGCGTAATATGGTTTGATCTCAGTAGGAGAGTGTTTATGAGCTTGAAAATGGGCACACGGCAGGTCAACGGCATCACCATCGTCGACCTCAGTGGACAAATCACACTGGGCGACTCGAGTGCCGCTCTTCGCACCGAAGTCCTCGATCAGGTCAACAACGGATTCAAAAAGATCCTGCTGAACCTCGGTGAAGTCACCTATATCGACAGCGCCGGCCTCGGCGAACTCACCGGGTCCTTCACATCCGTGCGCAATCGCGGAGGCGAGTTGAAGCTCCTCAGCCTGACCAAACGCGTGCAGGACGTCATGCAGATCACCAAGCTCTACACCGTCTTCGATGTCTACGACGACGAGAAGAAAGCCCTCGCATCCTTCGCCTGAAAAGCACGCAGCAAGATCACTCTGAGAGCCTGGCGCTTCATCACCAGCGTCAAGGCTCTCACCCGATTTTCGCCCATCACTGACTCCCTCTTCGACGGCGGTTCTCGTCCCTTGTCCTGTGCTTTCTCGTTCCCTTGTTCCCTTGGTCCCTCTTTCCCTAGAATTGAGCTATGTTCACCGGCATCATCGAGCAGACTGGCATCCTCGTCTCCCTCACTGATCGCGGAGGGGTCCACCGCATCACCGTGGAAGCTCCCGGGATCGCCAGCCAGCTTCGCGAGGGCGATTCTCTCGGAGTCTCCGGCGTCTGTCTCACCGCTCTCGATGTCAACCCGACTCTCTTCCACGCCGACCTGGCCCAGGAGACCCTCGAGCGCACCTCGCTTGGCTCGCTGAAACCCGGCGCGAAGGTGAACCTCGAGCTCCCCACAGCCGCCGGCAGTCCGCTTGGAGGGCACATCGTTCAGGGTCATGTCGACGGAACCGGCGTCCTCATGGCGCTCGATCCCGTGATCCCTCAGGCCAGCCCTGACTTCAATCGCGAGACTACCGACTGGACACTGAAGGTCCGAGTACCAGAGAACCTCCGCCACTGGATGGTCCCCAAGGGCTCCGTTGCCATCGAGGGCATCAGCCTGACCATTGCCGCGGTCGAAGGCGATTCAATCTCCATCGCCATCCTTCCCCTGACGTACTGGCGCACTAATCTCCACGCGCTCACAGTTGGCACTCCGGTCAACCTCGAGGCCGACGTCCTGGTCAAGCTCGCCTGGCAGCAGATGCAGTCTGAGAAGAAGCCTGAGTTTGAGATCACGGAAAGCTGGCTGGTCGCCAACGGCTACTGACCTGCATCCAAGCCACTTCGCTGCCGATTCAGCAACTCAACTTGCATGTACTTTCCTTTGCTCGCATTCCGGCGCCCATTCGTTCATAATCATTTGCTTCAGGCGATGAAAACGGCTTGCTCTTCGCTGCGCCGGAAGCACCCCATCGCGCGTCTACTATACACACACCGGTTTGGTCGGACCGGAACCAGGAGCCTATTCGATGCCAGCTGCTCATCCTCTTCCCCAGACACTCGGGGAATTGCGCAGAAGCACACAGTTTGCAGAAGCCTGCCTCAATACCCGGAGCGTCAAAGATGAACTGCGCTCAAATTTGATCCGCCGCCTCCGCGCGAAAGAAGCGCTCTTCCCCGGCATCGTAGGCTTTGAAGACACGGTCGTACCCCAGATCGTCAACGCTGTCCTCTCCAAACAGAACTTCATCCTCCTTGGGCTTCGAGGTCAGGCGAAGAGCCGCATCCTGCGCGCACTTACGGCTCTTCTTGACGAGCATCTTCCGTACATTGCCGGCTGCGAGATCCGCGACAATCCCTATCGCCCGCTCTGCAAACGCTGCCGCGACCTGATCGCCGAGCGTCACGACGATACGCCCATCGCATGGCTCGATCGCGATTCACGGTATGTCGAGAAGCTCGCCACGCCGGATGTAACGGTTGCCGACCTCGTTGGCGACCTCGACCCCATCAAGGCAGCGCGCGGCGGACAGGACCTCTCCAGCGAACTCACCATGCATTACGGCCTTCTGCCTCGCGCCAACCGCGGCATCTTCGCCATCAACGAGCTGCCCGATCTCGCCGGCAAGATCCAGGTTGCGCTCTTCAACATCATGCAGGAAGGCGACGTGCAGATTAAGGGCTACCCCGTAAGGCTCGCGCTCGATGTCGCCCTCGTCTTCAGCGCCAACCCAGAGGACTACACCGCACGCGGCAAGATCGTCACGCCTTTGAAAGATCGTATCGGCTCCGAGATCCGCACGCACTATCCCGAGAGCCTCGAAGAAGGCATCACCATCACCGCGCAGGAGGCATGGTCAGAACGAGGCTCGGCGCCGATCGAGATTCCGCCCTACGTCCGCGCCGTGGTCGAGCAGATTGCCTTCACCGCGCGTGAAGACAAGCGCGTCGACAAACGCAGTGGTGTCAGCCAACGCCTTCCCATATCGACGATGGAGCTGGTCATCTCCAACGCAGAGCGCCGCGCTCTTATCAATGGCGAGTCGCCGGCCGTGCCCCGCATCAGCGACATTTATGCATCTCTCCCAGGAATCACCGGCAAGCTTGAGCTCGAGTACGAGGGCGAGATGCGCGGAGCGGACACCGTCGTTCGCGAACTGATCCGGACCGCCGTCGGGAAAATCTACGACCGCTACTTCAACGAGACCAACACACAGCAGATCGAACAGTGGTTCAACATCGGCGGCACCGTGAAGCTCGACGACAACCAGCCGAGTTCAGCCGCACTCGCAGACCTGAAGAAGATCCAGGGCCTCTTCGAGAAGCTCTCTCCGCTGGAGGTAAAAGTCTCCGACGAGCCGCCTCGCGCCGTGGCGGCGGCCGAGTTCCTGCTCGAAGGCTTAGTGGCTCATCGCAAACTCAGCCGCAGCGAGGAACGCGGCTTCGCTGCACCGGAAAAGCAATCGCGGAAGCAGGAACGCGACGTGGAAATCGAATTTGATGATTGGCAGCGCTCGCGCCGTTCGGGTCGCGGCGGTGGGTTGAACTAGAAGCAAACCCAGGTCTCAGAAGCGAGACCTGGGGCACCCAGATTCTTGCAAGACTGCACCCGATGAGGGAGGTTCACTCATGAAGCGCGTTCGCTACACCAAATTCAACGGCGATCTCGCCTCAGAGATGGACATCGAAGACCTCCTCAAGGCGCTCTCCGACTATCTGCTCGACTCCGGTTTCCGCGATCCGTATCTCCGTTTCCAGGACCTCGACCATACTCTGGACGACCTTCGCGAAGCTCTGCGCCAGATGCTCGAATCCGGCGACATGTTTGACGACCGCCTCCGCGAGCAGCTCGAGCAGGCGATGCAGGAGGGCAAAATGGACGAGCTTATCGACAAGCTCATCCAGAGGATGCAGCAGGAGAATTACATCTCCTGGACTCAGAATCCCAATCAGTCGCAGATCACCGACGCGATGGGTAAAGCGGGCGACGTACAAGGGGAAGTCCGCTTCGAGGTCACCGACAAAAGTCTCGACTTCCTCGGCTACAAAACATTGCGCGATCTTCTTGGCTCACTCGGCAAATCAAACTTCGGCCGACATGAGACACGCCATTGGGCTACAGGCGTCGAAGCCCACGGCGCATCGCAGCACTACGAATTCGGCGACACTCTCAACCTCGACACTGTCACCACGCTCAAATCAGCGATCGCCCGCGAAGGCATCGGCCTTCCGCTCAATCTTGAGTACGACGATCTCCACGTCCATCAATGCGAGTATCAGAGTTCCTGCGCCACCGTCGTCATGCTCGACTGCTCGCACTCCATGATCCTCTATGGCGAAGACCGCTTCACGCCGGCAAAAAAGGTAGCGATGGCGTTGTCACATCTCATCCGCACGCAATATCCGGGTGACTCGCTCTCCCTTGTTCTCTTCCACGACTCCGCTGAAGAGCTGCCCGTCTCGCAACTCGCCCGCGTGAAGGTAGGCCCGTATTACACCAACACGCGCGAGGGCCTTCGCGTCGCTCAGCGAATCCTCGCCCGCCAGCGCAAAGACATGAAGCAGATCGTGATGATCACCGACGGCAAGCCTTCAGCGCTAACGCTTCCCGACGGCCGCATCTACAAAAACGCCTACGGTCTCGATCCTCTCGTGGTCAGCGAAACGCTTGAAGAGGTCGCGCGCTGCAAACGATCCAACATCATGATCAACACCTTCATGCTCGCGTCGGATTACGGCCTGATGCAGTTCGTCCACAAGGTCTCGGAGATGTGCCGCGGCAAAGCCTACTTCACCACTCCCGACACCCTGGGCGAGTACCTGCTGATGGACTACATGAACCACAAGTCCAAAACAATCCACTGACACATCGGCAGCTTTGAGTTGTTCGCAGTGCGGGCAAAGTGCCTGCGCCCCCACTGTGCTGATATGTTGTTGGGATGCGTTCCTCATGGCTGCTTTTTCTTTCTGCAACCGCGTGCCTCGGTGCTGCGCCGATGGGCTGGAACTCCTGGAACAGTTTCGCCAACATTGTGAATTCCCAGATCGTTCAGCAGCAAGCGAAGACCATGGCCTCGAACAGCATGAAGGAAGCCGGCTACGAGTACGTGGTCATCGACGAAGGATGGTGGCTGGGAGAGCGCGACGCCGCCGGCAATATCGTGGTCAATCCGAAACAGTGGCCTGCCATTCAGCCCGGACAGAAAGATGGCGACATGGCGAACATTGCCACGTACATTCACAGCCTCGGCCTAAAGGCCGGCATCTACACCGATGCAGGCCGGGACGGATGCAGCATGTACCCAGACTCGGGCCCAAAGCTGTTGAATACCGGCAGCGAAGGCCACTACGATCAGGACTTCCTGCAATTTTCAAAATGGGGTTTCGACTACGTCAAGGTCGACTGGTGCGGCGGAGCCAAAGAGGGAAAGTCGGGTGCGGTTCAGTATGCCGAGATCGCGCGAGCCATTCAGAACGCGGAAAAAACTACGGGGCGAAAGCTGTACTTTTCCATTTGCGAATGGGGCAGCCAGAATCCATGGTTCTGGGCTCCAGGCGTCGGTGAAATCGAAAGCACGATATGGCGTACCGGTGGCGACATCATTCCACCCGTTGTAGAGAGCCTGCATGATGCCGAACACGATAAACGTATCATCACTTTGAAGAACGTACTCGAATCGTTCGATGCCGGGCTGCACCCCGAGGCGCAGCACACGGGCTACTTCAACGATCTCGACATGATGGTGATGGGCATGCGCGGCATGACCGACGCTCTCGACCGCATCCACATGGGGCTCTGGGCTATTTCGAGCGCGCCACTCATGGTCGGCTCTGACTTGACGCGGCTCTCTCCGGCTACACTTTCCCTTCTCACAAACAAGGAAGCTCTCACGATTCACAACGACCCATATGGATTGCAGCCGATCAAGGTCGATGAGCCCTCTGCCGGAGTCCAGATCTGGATAAAGCCGATGGCCGTAGCGGGACGTCGCGCAGTCGCTGTGCTGAATCGCACCGACGCTTCGACGCAGGTCAAAGTCAACTGGGAGAAGCTTGGACTAAAGGGGCTTCCGAAGTCATCGCGTGACGTGTTCAGCCAGAAAGACATGGGAGCCGACGCCGCGATCTCCGTCCCAGCACATGATCTCGCTCTCCTGATTGTCGACGGCGAAGACAAAGCACCTGCGGAGTACAGCCCGAACGGCTGCAGCATTGCTGGAATGCAGGCGACTCGTGGTCCGGACTTCGCTCGTCTTCATTTCGCAAACTCGTCAGGTCATGCTGTCGTGGTGCGAATGAAGAGCACATCCGGTTTATCGACGGCTATTGCCCTTCCCCCAACTACGGGATCGGAAGATGGCGAAGTAGGCCTCATCCTGCCTAACGGAACCGCAGATATTTCGTTCGAGGGCGCGGGGGTAGCAATCCGCAAGCTGGATGTCTATTCCTGGTGAGAGCACGATTGAGGCTATTCGTAGCGCAGCGCCTCAATTGGATCGAGATTCGCCGCGCGAATTGCGGGAATCATTCCGCTCACCAGCCCCGTCACGATCAGGATTCCTGTCGCAACCACTATCGATGACGGCGAGATGAGCAGACGAATATCTGCATCTTCGGCATGCAGGGCAATTTCGCTGTAGAACGGAATCCTCCCCACCAGCACCGAGATCAGGTATGCCAGCCCGATCCCGCTCATTCCGCCGACACTCGTGATCACCATCGCTTCAGCGAGAAACTGAGTCAGGATGTGCTTCCGCTGCGCGCCGAGCGCTTTCTCCACGCCGATCTCACGGGTCCGCTGCTGTACCGCGACGAGCATGATGTTCATCAGCCCGATGCCTGCAATCCCCAGCGTTAACGCGCCAACCAGCGACAGTAGCACCTGCAGCGCCAGCGAAAGGATGCTGAACTGATGAAGCTGCGTCATAAGGTTCGCGACATAGATGGCGTTGTGATCCGTGGGCCTGAACTTATGCGCCGCGCCGAGCGTCGCGCGAACATTCTGCTCGGCGAGCTGATAGTTTCCTGTGTAGTTGAACCAGATTCCGCCCAGGTACTTCGTGTCAGCCAAGTCGCTCATGGTGCTGAAAGGGATGTAAATCTGCCGGTTGCGATCGTTGTCGTCGCCGCCCTCCTGCATCTTCGGAGCAAGCACACCCACGATTGTGAACAGCACTCCATTCAGCCGGATCGTTTCTCCGATCGCCCAGCCACCAGAGAACAGCTTCAGCTTCGCCTCTGACCCGATCACGCACACATGCGCGCGCTGCTGTTCTTCCTGCCCGTTGAAGAAGCGGCCTGCATCTGTGTCGAGCTTCCAGATGTCCTGAAAGACCGAGCGCACGCCATTGATGGTCCATGTGTACGAGTGCAGGTCGTTCTGCACCGTCACGTCTTTGAACGCAATCGGAGAAATGTGATTGATGCCCGGCACCGCCACACTCAGCCGGTCCACGTCGTCGATGGTGAACCGCACTTTCACGCCCGATTTCTCGCCGCCCGCTTGCTCGCTGGTCCGTCCCGGAAATGTGCCGATGATGTTCGTGCCCCACTGCGCGAAGATGGCTTGAATGGCCCGTGTGAATCCTGCGCCGTAAGCAAGCAGCAGTACCACCGTGGCGATTCCCCACGCCATTCCGATCATCGTGATCATGGTCCGGCGTCGGTTGAATAACATTGCCTCCCAGGCCTGGCCGAAAATGTCTTTCAGCATGACTTTCTCCGAGTGAAGCGGGGTTAGCGGTGTCAGCGGTGCTAGCGGAGTTAGGCGCGCTTTGCGCGTGTTAGCGGTGCTCCGCACCTGTTCGCGGCGTTAAGCCAGCAATCGTGCGACTTGCCCTTTCTTCCAGTTCCGTTAACCTCATTGACTCCGAAATTCTAGCTCCACTAATTCCGCCAGCACGCGCAAAGCGCGGCTAACTCCGCCATCAATCCTTCCTCAACGCCTCGACCGGATCCAGAGCCGCCGCCTTGCTCGCCGGATACAGTCCTGCGGCGATTCCGCTCAACATCAAAGACACCATCGCCAGCGCAGCCGACCACGGCACTAGCCGCGGCGGATCCCATCCCGGCATCTTGCCTGTCAGCAATGAATCCAGCAACGCCATCAATCCGGCCGAGGCGAGAATCCCCAATCCTCCACTCACACCTGTCAGCAGCAATCCTTCCCAGAAAAACTGCCCAAGGATGCTTTTCTTCGTGGCGCCCAGAGCCTTGCGCAATCCGATCTCGCTCGTCCGTTCTGTTACGGATACAAGCATGATGTTGATGATGCCCACGGCGCCCAGGCCAAGCGTCACGATCCCCACGCCACCAAGAAAAATGTCCATCGCCGTGAAGATGGCGCCGATCATCTTCTGCATGCGTACGGTGTCCCACTCGTTGAAGGCATCCTTCATTGCAGGATCGAAGCCATGCCGCTTTGCAATCACACGGTGCACAGCAGCCGACGCTTCAGATGTGTCGCCTTTTTTTGCCGGCTGATACTGAATCGAGCTCAGCGCATCCTGCGCGATGTTTTCACCCTTTAGCGGATAGAGCTGCATCATGGTCGACACCGGCATGTAGACCTTCTGGTCGTCGTAGTCGTTGTTGCCCCCCATAGAGATCTTCTCGACCGATCCGACAATTTTGAATGCTGTCCCGTTGATCGTAATGGTCTCACCAATCATCGGCCGACCGTTGAAGAGCAGCGTTGCAGCCTTCGATCCAAGCACCGCCACATGCCGGCGCTCGCTTACGTCGGCTTCATCGATAAACCTGCCCTGCGCCATGGGAATGAATCGCACCATGGGATAGTTGGGATAGATGCCCACCACATGGCTGGACGTATTGGCGTAAGGACTGACCTCGTACAGGTCGTTCCGCGTCAACTCCGCCGTCACTCCGCGCAACTCCGGCAGCTTTTTCAACTCTTCGAAATCGCCCACCGTCAGCTGGTAGGGACGCATCCCCGTGTGCTGGTTTGCGACAGCGGGGATGGTCCCGTTGAACACCATGACGACATCGTTGCCAAGCCGCGCCAGATTGCGGTGCTGTCCGGATCGAAACCCTTCCCCCAGACCCACCAGCACCAGCAGCGACCCGACGCCCCAGGCGATGCCGAACATCGTCAGGAAGCTCCGCAGCTTGTTCGCTACGATTGCCCGAAAAACTTCGTAGAGCGTGTCGCTGAAGGTCTGCATAGTCGTTCGACTCTTCCTGGCCGGTTCGGCTGTCGTGATGTGACCAGTCGACGGATTCTGACGTCCGCGGTTTGAGCCCTGAAATCAACTACGCTTCTCGCCTCCCGTCAGTTCCTCCTTTTTGCGATGGTGGCGCGACCCGGCGGCCGGATAGATCAAACCGCTTTCGCCCCAAAACGGGCTTCAGCCGTTCCGCATCCACTACATCTCGAATATGCAAAACAAAATGCTGGCGACTTCGATTCCATCAATCCATTGAAGCCGCCGCATTGTGCCGTGCAGCATCTCTAACTTGGACGGAGGTTCCCCTTGGCGACACGCAAACCCCCTGCGAAGAAACCAGCAAAAAAGACAGCAAAGAAAACCGCGAAGAAGCAATCCAATTCGGTCAAATACACCAAGCCCGAGCTCCGCGAGAAGATCAAAAAGAAGATCGTCGCAGGCAGCAAGGGCGGCCGCCCCGGACAGTGGAGTGCCCGCAAGGCCCAACTCGTAACCAACGAGTACAAAGCTAAGGGCGGCGGTTTCAAGAAGGGTCGCAGCAAAGCGCAGAAGTCGCTCAAGTCATGGGGCGATGAGAAGTGGCACTCATCGAACGGCAAGAAAGCGACCAGCGGCAAAACGACGCATCGTTATCTTCCCGACAAAGCCTGGAAGGAGCTCTCTCCCAGCGAGCGCAAAGCCACCGACCGCAAAAAGGTCAAAGGCTCGCGACGCGGCAAGCAATTCGTAAAGAACACCTCTGCCGCCGCCAAAGCCCGCAAGCGCGCAACAAGGCTCAAGAGCTGAAGCCGCTCGCGGTGCGATTATGAGTTCTTGGGCCACTAAGCTGCGTCTTTTCAATCGCCGACAACGAATGCTGAGCGAGGTTGCATCCAATAGCTGAAGCAGTTCAGGGGCTGACTCGCTATCTCACTCGAGCAAACCATTAATCGGCCACCCGCGCGCAGATCACAAGCCTGGCGCTGGGGTATTGCCTCTGTCGTTCTTGCACTCATCGTCCTGGCCGTTACCGTTCAGATCGTCCTCTCGCACGCTGGCCCTATCCTCAAGGGTCGCGTCATTGAAACACTTCGCGCCCGGTTTGACAGCGAAGTTCAGCTCGACAACCTTCAGGTCAGCATTCTCCGCGGGGTGGAAGTCACCGGTAGCGGCCTACGCATTTTTCCGCGGAACAATCAGGACGCGAACATCGACAACAAACCTCTTATCGCCATCAAGCAGTTTGAGTTTCGCGCCTCGCCTGTCGGATTGTTCTTCAAGCCAACGCACGTCCGTCAGGTCAATGTGACCGGCCTTGCCATCAACATGCCTCCCGCATCCCGACGCTCCACGACATCAAGCTATCAGCCGCGCGACAAGATCAAAATCCGAGTCGACAGAATCGTATGCGACGATTCACAGCTGATCATCGGGACCGACAAGCCGGATAAAGATCCGCGCATTTTTCAGCTCAAGCACATCGTTTTGCAAGATTTGGGCCCAAACACGGCGTGGCCCTTCGACGCGGTTCTCACCAACCCAATTCCAAGAGGCGAAATTCACGCGTCGGGGTCATTTGGTCCATGGAACACGGATACTCCCGGCGACTCCAGGGTCAACGGCAAATACCTGTTTGAAAACGCCGACATGAACACGATCAATGGAATCGGCGGAACGCTGAAGTCCAGCGGCAACTTCGACGGCCAGTTGGACAAGATTGCCGTTCGCGGAGAGGCAAACGTTCCAAACTTCTCTCTCAACACAGCGGATCACCCTATGCCCCTGTCCACGCGCTTCCAGGCGGTCGTCGACGGCACCAGCGGCGATACCTATCTGGAACACATCGACGCCAAACTCGGCTCGTCTTATTTCACCTGTAAAGGAGCAATCGTCGACGTTAAAGGCAAAGGCCACAAGATCGACGTAGATACCGACGTACCCAACGGACAGATAGCCGACTTTCTCGGCCTAGCAGTCAGGAAAAACCCGTCGCCCATGACCGGCTTGCTCAATCTTCAGGCACAACTACAGATCCCTCCGGGCCGCGAAAGCGTGAGCCAGAAGATGAGTATGCAGGGCGCGTTCACGCTACGCCAGATTCACTTCACCAACCCGGAAATCGAGGACAAGGTCGATGTCATGAGCCTTCGGGCGCAAGGGCGCACTGGCAACCTGAAACCCGGTGCTCCTGATGTCACATCAAGAATGACCGGAGACTTCAAAATGCAGCATGGCGCTCTCTCGTTCTCGCGTCTCGACTACAGGCTGCCCGGCGGGGACGTGCACCTCACCGGCCAGTACACGATGGATGGACGGCAGTACGAGTTCAAGGGCAAGGTGCGCACCAAGGCAGAGGTCTCGCAGATGGTTGCTTCGAAATGGAAGAGCGTGCTTCTTAAACCGCTCGATCCTTTCTTCAGCAAGCATGGCTGGGGGACGGAAGTGCCAATCAAGATCTCTTCAGACAAAGACGGTAAACCTAAATTCGGCTTCCCACTCTAAGAAGGTTCTTATCCTGCTCATGCTGAAATCATCGATCAGAGCTTCGCAAAAACTCGCCCGTGCAGCAGTGCTGTGCATCTTTTCAGGCGCAGGGGTCTCAACCCTCGCGTTCGCACAGGCTGCTCACTTCGCGGCTTCCGAACCGGCCTCTGCGAGCACCGTCCACGACGTTCCCACCGCATCGTCCGACTACCGCCCCATCACTTCTGAGGAACGCTTCAAGTGGTTCGCGCACTCCACCGTGGGGACAACCAGCCTGGTTGGTGGAATCTTTTCTTCGGCGCTCGGAACGGCGCTCGACAGCCCCTCAGAATACGGTCCGCACTGGGACGGATTTGGAAAACGTTACGGCATGCGCCTCACCGGCATCTCCACGGGCAACGCCATTGAGGCGGGACTGGGAGCTGCATGGGGAGAAGACCCGCGCTACTTTCCTGTTGTAGAGCGTCCGTTTAAATCACGCGTCAAGAACATCGTCGACCTTACCTTCCGCGCCTACCGGTCCGACGGAGAACGCCATCTAGCCTATGCGCGTTATGCGGCCACTTTTGGCAATAATGCCATTTCGAATTCATGGCGCGCTCCGAGCGAATCCGACTGGCAACACGCTCTGCTTCGCACCGCGGAAGGCTTCGGAGGTCGTGCTCTCTCCAACACCTTCAGCGAATTTTTCCCTCAGGCCATAAGAAAACTCCGCCATAAACCCGAATCTCAGTAGCATCTTGCTCGCTAAACACTGACTCAGTGTCTATTCCTGATTCTGCCAGGACGATACACTCTTTGAATGCGCCCCGCGCTTCTTCTCGCCTCGTTCGCTATTGCGTTGCCAGCCACCGCTCAATTCACGATTCAGACCTCCAATACCACCGCCGACCTGCGCGGAATTCACAACGTCGGCAATGGAGTCGCATGGGCAAGCGGAACGCATGGAACTGTACTCCGCACGGAAGACGGCGGATATGTCTGGCAATCCTGCTCGGTCCCACCCGGTGGCGAGAAGCTCGATTTCCGAGGCGTGCAGGCGTTTGACGCCAACACGGCGATTGTCATGTCTTCCGGGCCGGGCGATCAGTCCCGGCTCTACAAAACCACCGACGGCTGCCACACATGGAAGCTGCTCTTTACCAATCCAGACAAAGACGGCTTCTGGGATTGCTTGTGGCTGCATCGAACCGGTCACGGCATCTTGCTCGGGGATCCAGTCGACAGTCGATTCGCCCTTTTCGAAACATCCGACGGTGGCGTGAACTGGATACGAGATAAGAGTGATGGGCTCAAATTCGAAGGAAAGCCCATTGCGGCCTTCGCTGCAAGCAATAGCCTGTTTGCTCAAACCTCAACCGGATACAGTCGCGCGTTCGCAACCGGCGGTCCGGGAGGAGCATTCCTTTATGAGGCGTGGAACACCGAGAAGAAGTGGTCTAGAGCCAAAATTCCCGTAGCGAGTGGAACTGACTCATCCGGCGTCTTCTCACTTGGAATGAGATATTCGGGTTCAATGTGCTCTCACTGCGAGAAAGCTCCACCTCGCTTTGTTGCAGTCGGAGGCGATTATCAGAAGCCCGAGGAAGCTGCTGGCACTTCAGCATTCTCAAATGACGGCGGATATCAGTGGCAGTATTCTCAGACCCAGCCACACGGCTACCGCTCATCTGTAGCCTACGACGAGCAAAACAAAACGTGGATCACCGTCGGCCCCAATGGCACCGATATCTCCACCGACGATGGCCGCAACTGGCTCCCCGTCCGCCCGAGCGCCTCCCTGCACGAACCGGAAGACGCCGACCGCAACTGGAACGCCCTCTCGCTTCCCTATGTCGTCGGCCCAAAAGGCCGCATCGGCCGACTAGACTCTGCCAGCCTAAAACTGAAAACTGGGAAGTGAATGCTTGAACCGCACAAGCGCTAGCGCGTTGTGCTGACGCCCTTCTGCCGCGACAAGATATACCCCTGCCGACGATTCTTCGAGGCGCCATCGATCTGCTTCCAGAACGCTACGAAATAGTCCACCGCAGAGATCGACGAGACCAGGACCGTGAAGTAAATGGCCGCAATGGCAATCCACTGCACCGGAATGACCACGAGGCCGAACTGCCACTGATACCAGCCGTGCGCCAGAATGGCGGACACCACGGACACGATCTGCACCACGGTCTTCAATTTGCCCAGATCGCTCGCCTGAATCGTGAAGCCCTCAGCCGACGCAATCGACCGGAGCCCTGAGATGAGGAACTCGCGCGCAATGATCGCAACCACGATCCAGACCTTCATGATGTGTGGGACGTACGCAACGAGCTGGATCAGTGCCGCGGTGACAAGAATCTTGTCGGCGATGGGATCGAGCAGCATCCCCATGGTCGTGATCTGCGCACGCTTTCGCGCCAGATACCCGTCCAGACCGTCCGTGATGGATGCCAGCACAAACAGGACCGCGGCCAGAATCTCCTGCTCCCCATGCATTCCTCGCAGCGGGAAGTGCGGCGAGAGAATCCACAGAAAGAGCGGGATCATCGCTATCCTGCTCAACGTGATGGAGTTCGGGAGATTCACGTCTTTACTTTAGGGCTTCCGGATCTTTCGACGCGCTCGAGATGCCGGCATTTTCTAAACCGCCGTAACCGCCCGTTCGCGCCCGGCGCCCAGGGAAGTGGCGCCCTCTATAACTATAGCCCTCATCGCTATAGCGCCTCAAACCAACACTCGATGAATACGCGGGCTGCAGTACCGCCCGGATAACCAAATGACCGTTCATGGCGATGTTTTTCGAACGATGGGCAGGAATCGCAGGAGCTTGACACGGTTAGCCGACTTTTTGCGCCAGCACATTCAGAAACCCAACCTGGCTCGCGAGTATCTTGTTCCGTGCCTCCCCCAGATTGAACCACCCGCCTCGGTCCACCTCCGGAATCTCAATCCTCTTCCCCGACCGTGGGGGCCATTCGATGTCACAGGAATTGCTGACCAGCTTTGCAGGGTCGCAATTGCCCTCAAATGCCCAGGCATTCACGATCTTTCCGCTCGTCTGCCGGACCGTTCCCAGGTCGATAAAGTCCCCGTTCGCCGCAAACCCGGTCTCCTCGGCGAACTCCCTCTTTGCCGCATCCAAGGGCTCTTCCCCATCGAGAAACTCACCCTTGGGAACAGTCCAGGCGCCCGCATCCTTTGCCGCCCAGAAGGGCCCTCCCGGATGCACCAGAAAGACCTCAAGCTCCGCTCCATTTCTCCTATACATCAGCAGCCCCGCGCTTCGTTTCGCCATGGCAGCCAGTATATGTTTTGTGCTTTAAGATGGGGTGCAATGCTCGCACTCGACGATCCCATCACCGCCGCGGAAGTGCTGCGAGCCTTTCACCACGACGAAGCGTTCCTGTTTCTTGGAGCCGCCTTTAACACCGTCACCATCATTCTCGTCGGACTCTGCGTTATACGCCGTAAGCCGGATGGACTGCTGCTCTCGCTCGCCTGGTTTGCTCACCTCTATGGCATCCGTCTGTGGATGAACTCTGAGCTCCTGAATATGTCCGAGACGCCCAGCGAATCTCTGCACCGGATACGCGCCGCGATCGACTACCTGGTGCCTGTGCCCGCATGGATCTTCTTCAACTACGCCGGATTCCTGGGGCGGCTGAGAAAAAATCTCTGGATCTTTCTCTCCATCTTCATCGGGCTCTCTATCGCATCCCTTATCTTCGGTCCGCGGCCCGCATTCCATCACATCAACAACACCGTGGTCATCGTCTCTCTCCTGATCATGGCGTTCCGATGGTCGCGGCGCATGATCCACGAACGGGAATCCCGGGTCATCGGTATCGGCCTTCTCAGCTTCATACTTCTCGCGCTCGTCGATAACCTCAGCCGCTATGCCCGGGTCGAGCCGTATGGATTCGCAATTCTGCTTGCCTGCCTGGGCTATGTGGCAGCGCACCGTACTTTACAGCGAGACCGGGAGTACACCGAGTTGCAGCAGGAGCTCGACCTCGCACGCCGCATTCAGCTCTCCATCCTGCCCTCGGCATTTCCGCCTTCGCAGTCATTCCGTGTCGCCGCGAAGTACATTCCCATGACTTCCGTCGCCGGCGATCTCTACGACTTTCTCATCGCCAACGACAAACAGGCGGGCCTGCTCTCGCGGATGTTTCGGGCCACGGAGTGCCAGCAGCGCTCATCGCCTCCATGGTCAAGATGGCCGCAACCTCGCAGCGCAACCACGCAGCAGATCCAGCCGAACTTCTCCGCGGAATGAACTCCGCCCTGTGCGGCAACACACAGGGCCAGTATGTCACCGCCGCTTATGTCTATCTCGATACAGAAACGAATACGCTTCACTACTCCGCCGCAGGCCATCCGGCGATGCTTCTGTTGCGCGACGGTGCAGTCACCGAAGTCTCCGAGAACGGAATGCTGCTCGCCGCGGTAGACAACGCACTCTACGAGAGCAAATCAATGCCGCTCAAGACCGGCGATCGCCTCCTGCTCTATACCGACGGCATTGTCGAAGCCCGCAACGATGCTGGACAGATCTTCGGCGATCAATCTCTCTCCACCGCTCTCACAGACACGAGGAACCTGTCTTCATCCGAAGCGGTCGATCATCTCCTCGCCACAGTGCAGCGCTGGGCAAAAACCCAAGACGACGACTTAACCGTCCTCGTCTGCGACTACGTCGGCTGAACGAGCTATCAAAAAAAGAGAACGGGCCGCCGAAGCGACCCGCTCTCACCAGCCCTGAGATGAACTAAGCGTAAATTCCCCGCTGCTTGATCGTGAACGCCACGCGATCTATTGCAAGCATGTAGGCCGCGATCCGGTTATTCACGTTGTGGGCCTCGGCATACCGGACCACGTCGTCGAAGCTGTCGTGCAGAATCTGCTCCAGCTGCTCGTTAACGATGGCTTCCTTCCAGAAGTAGCCCTGCCGGTCCTGCACCCACTCGAAGTAGCTTGCCGTCACGCCGCCCGCGTTGGCCAGGATATCCGGCACGACAAATACACGCTTGTCCGCCAGAATCTCATCCGCAACCGCGGTCGTCGGTCCGTTCGCGCCTTCGATGACGACCTTCGCCTTGATCTTCTCTGCGTTGCGGCTTGTGATCACGTTCTCAGTCGCAGCGGGAATCAGCACATCGCAATCGGACACGATCAGCTCCTCGCTCGGCATCGCTTCCGCGCCCCGAAAGCCAAGGAGCGTGTTGTTGCGGTACTTGTATTCGATGAGCGCGTGGATATCGATTCCGTTCGGATTCGACAACCCGCCATCCTTCTCAGCGATTCCGACAATCTTGTAGCCGTGCTCCATCATGAGCCGCGCTGCATTTGAACCCACGTTGCCGAATCCCTGGATGATCACGCGGCATCCATCGATCGGCATATTCAGGTAGCGAAGGCTCTCGTCGCAAACGATCATCACGCCGCGGCCCGTTGCTTCCGTCCGGCCGCGCGATCCGCCGATGTTCAGCGGCTTCCCTGTCACAACGCTCGTCACCGTGCGACCCATGTGCATGGAATAGGTATCCATGATCCATGCCATCGTCTGCTCATTCGTGTTCACGTCGGGAGCAGGCACATCCTTTTCCGGTCCAATGAAATCGACAATCTCAGCCGTATATCTGCGTGTCAGCCGCTCGAGCTCTCCCTGGCTCATCTTCTTCGGATCGCAGATCACTCCGCCCTTGGCGCCGCCGAACGGAATGTTCACCACCGCGCACTTCCAGGTCATCCATGCAGCCAGCGCACGCACCTCATCGAGCGTCACGTCCGGCGCATAGCGTATCCCACCCTTCGCAGGACCGCGGGCTATGTTGTGCTGTACCCGGAAGCCAGTAAAAATCTCAATGCGTCCGTCATCCATCGCAACGGGAAAATGAACAATAATTTCGCGCGTCGGCGTCCGCAGCAGCTTCCAGAGTCCGTCATCCAGATTCAGCTTGCGTGCTGCAAAATCAAACCGCGCGCTTTGCGCCTCCCAGGGATTGATCTCCTGGTCTAAAGACATGGTGGGTGTTGCTGGTGCCATACAATCTCCAATTCGTACCTGCTGCCATTTCATAGACGCAACAGGCTTTCCCCGGTTACTCGGGACCTTCACTCTTATCGCTGCAGGTTGTTCCCTGAGGCGCTCTTCCGGGCCTGAGAAATACCGGCCTTGGCCCAAACCTTTGTGAGTCTAGGCCTACAACTTGGGGTCGTCAAGCCGCAGCGAACCTCTCTGGGAACCCCAGGTACTGCCATGGGAATCCGTCCTCATTTCCGGTTCGGATTAATCGAGCTGGTCAGGTGGACCTTGGGAAACAAGAACCCAGATTTGCCATTCATCCGCCCCAGTCTGGGTGATTCTCTGGGTACGAGCGAATCTTCTATTCCGCATACAGACATTTCCATGTAATCCGCTGACGTTAAGATGGTTATTGCCTACCACGTTGGTAACCGAACAGTCGGAGGAAGTAACCATGCTGTCTGGAAGCCTGGGCTACACTCAACCTGAGCCCAATGCCATTCGCCAGACCAGCCTGTTCCGTTTCCACTGCATCGGAGGACGTATTCATCCACGCAACTGGAGACAAGATGCCGCCTGCTGACCGTATTGTGCTCATCGACGATGACCGAGTCGTCGGCGAAATTGTCTCAGGCCTGGCTAACTCCATGGGCCTGCCGTGCTCTGTCACCCGCACCCCGGACGAATTCTTCAGCCACATTGGGCCGGAAACCAGCGTCATCATCCTCGATCTCGTCATGCCTGAAATGGATGGCATTGAGATTCTCCGCCTTCTCGGCGAACGCAACTGCAAAGCTCATATCATCCTGATGAGCGGCATCAACATCCGCGTCATCGAGACCGCAAAAAAGCTCGCTCAGTCGCACGGCTTAACCGTCATAGGCCACTTGCAGAAACCTTTTCCGATACCGCAGCTGCAGCAGATGCTTACGGCCAACTTCGCAGCTGACAAACCTGCCGCCTCTGAAAAAGAGCAAGAGCTTGAGATTCCCGACGAAGATCTCTACGGCGCCCTTGAGCGCAAGGAATTCGTCCTTTACTACCAGCCGCAAATCAATATCGCTACCGGCGTGGTCACGGGAGTGGAAGCGCTCTCCCGCTGGAACCATCCCAAGCTTGGCCTCGTCTTCCCCGACCACTTCATCTCGCGCATCGAGTCGCTCGGCCTGATGGACAACTTCTGCTGGGCCACTGCGGAGCGCGCGCTGGATGAGGTCAAGCAGTTCTCGGTAGTCAACGGGCACCTTCCTCGTCTCGCGATCAATGTCTCCGTCAGTTCCCTGCGCGATCTAAAGTTCCCTGACATCTTCATGAATCTGGCGCGCAAGTATGACTTCCCTGCCGAGCGCATTGTTCTCGAAATTACCGAGTCCGGCCTGATGGAGTTTTCACTTGCGCTCGACGTGCTGACACGCCTCCGCATGCGCAACTTCCAGCTGTCGATCGATGATTTTGGCACCGGCTACTCGATGCTGAAACAGCTGCAGAACGTTCCTGCAATCGAGCTCAAGATCGACAAGACCTTCGTGCAGCACATGCACGTGAACCACGCCGATCTCGTCATGGTGGAAAAGATCATCGAGATGGGCCACGAGCTCGAAATGGAAGTCACTGCCGAAGGCGTCGAGACCGAAGAGCAGCTCAAGATGCTTCGCGAGCGCGGATGCGATGGCGTCCAGGGTTACCTTTTCAGCCGGGCATTGCCCCCTGCTGAACTGCTTCAGTGGCTCGAGAACTACCGCGCGCAGCGGCTCAACTAAAAAACATCCTGAGAACCGCTTGGCGCAGGTCTGCCTGACTTCAGGGGTCGCGGGAGCTCGGGAAGTCGAGGTCCGCGCCGGCATGCAGCTCGTGCGGACCTTCTGCGACCTATTGCACCGTCAGGCTGTAGCTCGACTTGATCTCTGTGACGCCATCGAACCCTTCCGCAACCAGCGTGACTTTATGGACGCCGGAACTCAGAGTCAGCGTTACGTCCGAGAAACCCTGTTGCCCAAACACGTGATAGGTTTCGCTTTTCTTCACGCCGTCGATCCACAATTCCATCTTCCGCAGCGCAAAGGTAGTCGTCGCGCTGAAGCTGAACCGAACCGGACTTGCGGCAGAAGTCATGGAAGAACACACGTGAATGCCATACGCAGGCGCGCACCTGCCCACAGCCGCGCTCGCTGTATTCAGCATCACAGCCGCGCTGTTCGGGTGGCTGTTTGCGTCTGTGGTCGTAAACAGGGCAACGTCAGCTTTCCCATTGCGGTTGTAGTCACCAAGCGTCAGACCATAGAACGGATTCCAGCCTCGATAAGTCGTGAACGTATCGACGTCAGAGTACTGCCCGATCACCCACGCATTAGGCGTGGTCTGATGCAGCACGGTTACACCGTAGTTGGGATCTTGCGTATTGGGCTGCTGCACAGCAAACGCAATGTCTTTTAAACCGTTGCCGTCGAAATCCGCGACCACCGGAGAAAACCACAGAATTGTCCGGTGCGTCACTGCGGACGACAAGACCTTTTCTGAGAAGGTTCGGGAAGACGCACCAAAGAAAATGTGCGCCGAGTTGTCATAGTTATCGACGCCGACAATGTCCGTACGTCCGTCCTCGTTCATATCCGCACTGGTGAAGACGATATTGGAGGCTCGCCCTGTAAACACGGTCTTCGTTATGAAGTGCCCGGCGCCGTCGCCATAGAGAACGAACAGATTTGAATCCGGATTCACTGGATTGCTGGGAGTTGAGTGCAGGCTGCGCACCGCGACGTCGGCATGCCCATCGGCATCGAAGTCGCCGAGAAGCAAATCGATCACTGGGGCCTGATCAAGCTCCACCCCCGCCGAACCGTTCGGATAGTTATAGGTAAAAATTGTGCCTGCATTCGTGAACCCAGATCCTGTGTTGAGGTAGAGAACGATCTTCACCGCATAACTGCTCGTAGTTGTGGGAGCAAGGTATGCGATCGCCACATCGGGACGATGATCGCCATTGAAGTCCGCAACCTGAGCCCGAATGGTCGTCTCAGTCCCTGTCGAGATATTCGGGACATTCGGAATCGGAACTACGGAGCTGAAGTTTCCAGACCCGTCGCCGTATGCGAGGTAGAAGAGCTGGCTGCCACCCGTGTAGTCGTAGAAAACAACGTCAGCCTTGGAGTCGCCATTGAAATCTCCAGCAGCGATAGGCGCATAAGTCGTCGAGTTGCCGGTGAAGGTGTACTTGTGAATCGCGAATTTCCCCGTGCTCGCATTCGAGAGTAGTGCTTCGGTGCCATACGATGTTGCGTTCACGATAACGTCCGGGATGCCGTCACGGTTTAGATCGACTTGCAACTGACTCCTGCCCCCTCCATCGAGGGAGTAATAAGTGGGCGAAAACGATTGGGCTGAGCCGACGCATGGGGACAAACATAAGGCCAGCGCTGCAAAAGACAGCTTGAGTTGAGACACGGGACCTCCATGGGGAAATGCCTACCATTGGACTGCTCTTGCGGTTCTCCGGTTGCTTGGGGGATTGTTAAGATCGAGTCCCCGTGGAGTTGCCGATGGAAGTCACACTTCTTGTCAAAAGAGGCGCTCGACTTCACAATTTCACCTCATCGCATTTGCGCATACATCCCAAGTGTTTCTGATTTACAAACCAACCCCACCCCTCTGGAGCCCATCAGAGTCAGGGTCTTACTTGGGGCCGAACACCATCACTGATCGCAATCGGTTTCATCTCTGACATGGAATGGGGCGCGAGCTCCATCCGCAAACTACTCCTACAAAGGACTCCCCCATGCTGTCTCTGCGGAAGGTTATCGCTGTATCTTCGTCTCTAATCCTCGCCACATCGCTTTCATCGCCGACATTCGCTCAGCAAGACGACTCGTCTCGATCGAGTTCGTCGTCCCAGTCACAAGACAATGGCACGGTTGAGGGCACAGTCGTTGCCTCCAGCCGTACATCCTTCGTTGTGAGAACCGACGACAATCAATTCCATGTGTTCACATTTGATCGGGACACCAATAAGCCAGGCACTCTTGCCGTCGGATCGCAGGTAAAGGTTGATTCCGATCAGGGAGACGACACCGGGGCACGCCACGCTACGAATGTGACCGTCACACAACAGGCCGGGACTTCTTCCTCGGGAACCGCTACTTCACCAAACCGAAATGCCGCTCCTATTCCTCCGCAAGTACGGAACGTGGAGAACGACATCAAGCACGAGGCTCGACGCTGGCGTCTGGGAGCTCGCGCGGGAATAGCGCTCGATCCCGAGCTCGTCATGTTTGGCGTTCATTCCCAGATGGGCCCGGTCTTCTCGCGCAACGTCTACTTCAGGCCTAATGCGGAGTTTGCCTGGGGCGAAATCACCGACATGGTCGCGCTCAATCTTGAAGCTGTATACAGATTCCAGCACGCGCGCAGAGGTTCGTGGTCGCCGTACCTGGGCGGCGGGCCGGCGCTGAACTTCATTCACCAGAGTTTCAAGACGCAGGCGAGCGAGGAGCGCGACATCTCGTTCGGTAACTTCGACTACGAGACTGGTTTCAACATCCTCATGGGATTTGAAAACAGGAAGGGCACGTTCTTCGAAGTGAAGACAAGCCTCTACTCGCAGCCGGCTCCGGTGCTCCGCCTGATCCTCGGCAAGAACTTCTAGCTCGCAGACTGAAAAAACGGGCCTGGCTGAGATAGAACCTCAGTCAGGCCCTTTCATTCGGTCCGAGCTACTTGATCGTCCCGTTCATTGCAGCGGGATAGAACGCTCCGCCCTTCCCTGCAGCTCCGCCGCCGTACACGATGCTCAACACCTGAGTCGTGTCGCGAGCGAATGTCATTCCATTGCTGTCGCAATCGACAAGCGTCGAGGCATTGCCGTTCACGCTGACTCCAACATCGTCCGTGTTCGTCCCGTCCAGTTTGGCACGAGTGGCCGCGATTGCTTGCGAAGCAGTCTGGGCGCCCGCCCCTGCCTGGAATATCCGAGTGCGGATACCTGCCGCATGGTAGGCCTCGACATTGTGGATGCCGACAGCCTTGTCCAGATATGTCTTGCTGGTGATCAGTCCGGCGGCTCCTTGATACGCAGTGACGCCCACATCCTCGAAGATGAAGGCACCCAGCAGAAAGTTCGTCTCGTTCGCAAACGGATCGAACGTTGTCCCGAGACCCGCTGCCGTTGCCAGGGCATTGAAGCTGTTCATCAAATCGATGTCAGGCATCGCAACGGCGTTCGACCCCAGGGCTGACTGCAGGAACTTCACGTGGTTCTGCTCATCCAGCGCAACCTCAGAGGCAAACTGCTGTAGCGAAGGAGTGCTGAAGGCGACTTTGGCGTTCGATTTCACCGTTACCATCCCGCCCGCCGTGCCCGCGCCGCTCTTTGTGGAGATGCCCGCCTGGTCGAGAGTCATTCCCGTTGTGGCCAGTGTGTAGAACTGGGCCTCCAGGAACTCCAGATTCAGGGCAAAGTTGAGGATGTCATTGTCCGTCACAGCTGACGACTGCCCGAACGCCTTCGATCCCAAGGCGAGTCCAGCCAGTGCTGCCCCTCCAAAAAGCAGAGCAGACCGCCGCGATCGACTTTCCCGGGATTCCTCGATTCCAGTGTTCTTTTCATCGAAGTGTTCCATGAATCTTCCTCCTTCTAGGAAGCCGAAGCTTTGATTGTGCCGTTAAGGCCGTTGGGGAAAAATCCGCCTTTGCTGGCGACTCCTGCGGTCGGGCTTAGGTAAACAATGTGCAGGACCTGGTCCGTGGTTCGGTCGTAGGAGATCGAGTTGGAGTCCGCCGCGACTATGTGGGAGCCATCCAGCATGGTCTCTGCACCGCCGCCCGCAGTTGCCCGAAGCGTCGATATCTTGTTCGCATAGCCCAGGTACGGATCGCCAAGCTGAGAGATCAGTGTGCGGATCGTCCCAGCGTGATACGCCTCGGTGGCGAGAATCCCCGCCGCTGCTGCCAGGTTGTTTTTGTCGGTGAGAAGCCCGGCCGCGCCGTGGTAGGCCGTCACGCCAACGTCTTCAAACACGAATGCGCCGACCAGGAAGCTGTTCTCATCTGCAAACGGATTGAAGGAAGGGCCGACGCCCGCCGCCATTGCCGCTGCGTTAAAGCTGCCGGTAAGATCGATCGCCGGGCGGCTCACTGCAGCCGAACCCAGCGCCTTGCGCAGGAAACGAACGTGTTCCTGCTCATGGTTTGCAATCTCCTGCGCATACTGCTGGATTGCCGGTGTCTTGAATGAGACAGCCATTCCTCCAGTCACGTCGCCTGCGCTCGCTCCGGTATCAGCGCTCGACAGACCCGATCCAGTGGCTGCACGCAAGTAGAACTCGGCCTCAAGGTATTCGAGGTTCAGCGCAAAATTCAATATGTCCGCGTCCGTTATTGTGGGGGTCGTGGGAGGGGGTGGATTTGTCATGGTGTGGTCGCTACCGCCGCAACCGGCAGTCGCTGCCACAACAGCCGTCATTCCTGCTCCCGCGATAAACCTGCGCCGCGAAAGATCTTCCGTGAAGAGCTTAGTGAGCTTTTTCACGTGTGAGGCCTCCTTTGCCGATCAGGCAAAGCCATGAACTGCGCTTCGCCGACAGTAAGTGAACGCCTCTCACCCGCAAACGGATTTCGCGGATTTGGACATTTTTTTTGGAATCTAATTTGTGGTTTAAACGAGAGCCAGATTATTTGATGGGATCACAGCCATTCCTAAGGTGAACCGCGCAGCTGTCGGGATTCGTGGCACAACTTGCCACCTAGCAAAAACTGTAGCGCAAACGGCAATCGCGCGCGCCAGGCATCCTCGTTGTGTTGAGCACCATCCACGATCACCGAGCAGACGTGGCTACCCTGCCCGATCGCCTGCTTCAGTCGTTTCACATCGTCCACCATCTCTCGTTTTGCATCCCCTTCGCCTTCCTCAGTTCCCGCTCCGATATAAACTCGATCAGGCCAGTCCCTTTGGTTCGCGGCAGTCTTCAACAATGCGTCATTGTCGACGTACAGTGAAGGGCTTTCGAGCAGCAGCCATCGAAATCCTTTCGGATGTTGCATCGCGGAATAGAGAGCGATCACCGCCCCGTAAGAGGACCCTGCGAGTCCGATCTTTCCGTTCGTGCGGTAGCGTCTTTCGACGAGCGGCCTTACCTCATTCTCGAAAAAAGCCGGAAACTCCTTCCCATGCGGAGTGGGCAATGGTGGCTGCAAATACTGATCCGGGAATGGCAGGTATTCATTCGCGCGGTCCGTCCCCGGCGACTTCGACTCACGAGTGGAACCTCCATTATCGATCCCAACAAAGATCACGGCTGGCATTCGACGAGCAGCAATCAGCTCCCCTGCAATTCGATCGAGCTGCCGCGCGTGAAACACCGCGACTCCATCGGTGAAATAGAACACAGGGTATGTGCGCTTCGAAGAAGCAGCCTCGCTGTACCCAGGCGGGAGCCAAACCCGAATAGTGCGCGTATTCGAAAATACCCGGCTACTCAGTGTAAGCAGTTCAATGTTTCCTAGCGGTGCAGCCGCTTGCGAGGCTCGTATCCCCACGGAAAAGCACGGGCTCAGCATGCAAAGGCTCGCAAACAGGAAAAGCGCACGGGGCAGCCTATTCGTTCCCATAACCTGAGTTGTACCAGTCAGCGGAATCCTGGGTACTCCCGTTGTGATGATCCGCGAGTTTCAGGGATGAGCATCGGGACAGTCTTTCTCGCAACCTCTCAAATTACACTGGACTTGTGAAGCCCTCATCCAGTTCCATCCAGCCCAGCCGCAAGGACTTCATCGCGCTGGCGAAGAAGCACACCCTTGTCCCCGTCTGTCACACCCTCACCGCCGACCTGGAAACCCCGGTTTCGGCATTTTTGCGTGCGGCCTGGCAGGAGCGGGAGTGCTTCCTCCTCGAATCCGTGGAAAACGGCGAACAGGTAGGCCGCTACACGTTCATAGGGATCAATCCGTACAAGCGCATCGTTGCCCGGGGTCGCCAGATCGACATCACCGAAGCCGGCCGCACGACCCGCATGGATGGCGACATCTTCCACGTCCTCCGCGATGCCCTCAGTGGGCACAAGCCAGCCCGCATCGCAGGTCTTCCGCCCTTCACTGCCGGCGCAGTGGGCTTTTTCGCCTATGATGCGGTCCGCCAGATCGAACGCCTTCCCAATCACGCCAAAGATGAGCTGGGAGTTCCGGACGCCTGTCTCCTGTTCTTTGACGAAGTCCTCGCCTTCGATCACGTCCGCAAGCAGATCTGGATGATCATCACCGCCGACGTCACGCTCACGAAGCCCGACGCGGCCTATGACAATGCCGTCAAGCGGCTCGCTGCACTGGAAAAGCGTCTGTCGCGTCCGCTACCCAAACTCCCAGCCGCAAAGCCCGGCAAGTCCGTCAAGGTAAATCGCCGCACCAGCAAGAAGGCCTATTGCGACGCCGTTCTGCGCACCAAGCAATACATCGCTGCCGGTGACATCTTCCAGGCAGTGCTTTCTCAGCGCCTCGACCTGGCTACCGGCATGGATGCCTTCCAGATTTACCGATCACTGCGCACTGTCAACCCCAGCCCGTACATGTACTTCCTCCGCTTCACTCCTGACGGCCCACTGGGATCAGGCACGAAGCCGGTCCGAAAGGGAAAGTCAACCACTGCACTCGAGCTTGCTGGTTCATCCCCTGAACTTCTTGTTCGCGTACACAACAGCAAGGTCGAATACCGCCCCATCGCCGGTACCCGGCCGCGCGGCTGCAACGAAGACGAAGATCAGCGGCTCGAAGACGAAATGATGCACGACAACAAGGAACGCGCCGAACATGTCATGCTTGTCGACCTCGGCCGCAACGATGTCGGCCGCGTCAGCGAATTCGGCTCCGTCAAAGTCGACCGCCTCATGTTCGTCGAGCGCTACAGCCACGTCATGCATATCGTCAGCACCATTGAAGGCAGGCTCCGGCCCGATCTCACCGCTGTCGATGCCCTCCGCGCCTGTTTCCCGGCTGGAACCCTCTCCGGAGCCCCCAAAGTCCGCGCAATGGAGATCATCGAAGAGCTCGAGCCCTCCCGCCGGGGCACGTACGGCGGTGCGGTCCTATATGCCGATTTCTCCGGAAATCTCGATTCCTGTATCGCAATTCGATCCCTGCTCACCACCGGAGGCAAGGGATACGTCCAGGCCGGTGCCGGAATCGTAGCGGACTCCGTCCCGGAACTTGAACACCAGGAATCACTTAACAAAGCTCAAGCCGTTATTCGGGCGATTGAACGCGCTCGGGAGCTGTAAACGACATTTCTCTACAGTGTTTTCTTTACATGCTAGTTAGACAGGGTATTACCTTGATTACCTCCGCCACTTGTCCCCATGTAACTTGATTGGTAAGCTCCAATGAATTGCTTCATCATTTGCATCTCCAAAAGGCGAACGATCCCCCCGGTCGACTAACGCCAAGTGAGCAGCAAAAAGGGCTCTTGAAAACCCCATCGCAGTGCATCAGGGCTCGCAGCCTCTCTTTTGTCGTGTAGTGAAAAGGGCTAATTCCCGGGTAGAAATTCAGGGACGTTCGTGATCGCTGACAGCTCGAATTCGCTTTTACACCGCTCGCGTTCCCTTCTCCGGACGCACCTTGGATCACATCTTCGCATCGACACACTCGATGTGAAAGACACTACGATCCTCAAAGCCGTCGCGATCCTTGCGATTGTCTTTCACAACTTCTTCCATATCGCAGTCAACGTTCGGGAGAACGAGTTCGACTTCAATCCTGCAAGATGGGGCCTCTTCCTTCGCAGCGTAGTTCAGCCCTCGCTTACGGTTCAGTCCCTCTTTGCCTTTTATGGCCACTACGGCGTACAGATTTTCATTTTCTTGTCGGCGTATGGACTGGCAAAGACCCACTGGGACGACACTTCCCCGTGGCACATCTTCATGTGGTCGCGGATTAGGAAGCTATACCCGATGTTCATCCTTGCGATGTTCTTCTGGGTATTTCTCACGGCCATACAAGTGGGGTTTCCGTGGGTGTTGGGCGATGCCGCTCCTGAACTGTTTCTCATGCTCGCTGGAATCTCCACCATTATTCCCGGCCACGGCCTTCCGCCCGTTGGGCCGTGGTGGTTCATTCCCTTCATCATGCAGGCCTATGCTTTGTTTCCGATCCTGCGCGGCGTTACGCGGCGACTGGGATGGCCTGCGCTCGTTGTACTGTCCTTCGCGTGCTACTACATCACGCATCTCGCGAATCCGCATCTCGCCCACTTGTCTATCAACCTTTCGATGACTCCCATCGGCCGTATGCGGATGCTCTGCTTCGGAATCATCGCTGCCCGCTACCCTTTCCATGTGAGGTCCTACATGGCTCTGCCGGCAATTGCGTTCCTCATCCTCGGCGGAAAATACTTCACCTTCGCCCATTTCAGCTCCCTGTCAGCCGTCATCGTGGTCCTCTGGGTATATGGCAAGCTTCGCCCCATCCTTAGAGAGTTCAGGCCGCTGGAGAAGATTGGGAAATACTCGTTGGGTATCTTCCTGCTCAACGGCATCATCCGCGTGCCCTTTCTCTATTTCGCGCACACACCCTTCATGCAATTGACGCTGGGCCTTGCGAGTGCAGCGGTCACTATCGCCATCTCTTCTTTCTTCCACTATCTTCTGGCCCCTGCGAAGAAGCGTGCGCCTGTCCCTGTCCCCAGCACTTCTCTTCCCGTATGGTCTGCCGAAGCTGCGGCGACGGTACCTGCTGACTAATCTCGCCGATGCAATCCCGTTACGGCGCTAAGTCAGAAAACAGCATCTATCCCTGAACACGCCGCGCGACCCTTGCTTTTGGCCTCGGTCCGCGTCGGGAGATGCGGATTGAATGCCAGAAGCCAACATCACCCAGAGTCAAGAACAAAAATCATCCATCGAGGGTAAGCAGAAAGACCTGCAGCGGCCCTCCGCTGAGGATATCTACGAACAGGTCGCGACGAACGCGCGCCAGGAGCTCGAGCGGTCAAGCCTTGCTCTCGCCCTCTCCGGCTTCGGGGCAGGGGCCTTCATGGGGCTTTCCGCTCTCGGAACGGCCATTGGCTTTTCGCTGGTGAGCGACTCGCCGCACGCGCGCATCCTCTCGCGGATGTTCTATCCTCTTGGCTTCATCGTGGTCATCATTGGACGATCCCAGCTCTTCACTGAGAACACCCTTTATCCCGTCGCCCTTGTCCTCAAAGAGAAGCGTCAGTTCTGGAACACCATGCGCCTATGGAGTGTTGTGCTTCCCTCCAATGTCCTCGGCGCATTCGCGTTCGCCCTGCTCGCCACCCATACAACTGCCATTGAACCCTCATTTGTCAGCACCCTGTCCGAATTGGGTGCGAAGGCCATCTCTCATCCAGATTCAACTGTGTTCTGGTCCGGGGTCATTGCCGGATGGATGATCGCCCTGGCAGCGTGGCTGGTCTCCGCATCTCACTCCATCACTGGCTCCGTGATGGTCATCTGGATGCTCACCTACGTTGTAGGCCTCGGCGACTTCGCGCACTGCATCGCGAGCTCCTGCGAGATCATGACGACGATCCTCAGCCATCACGCACCGTGGTTCGCATTCTTTGAGTGGTTCGGCCCCGCGGTCCTCGGCAACATCATGGGAGGCGTGTGTCTGGTCACGATCCTCGAATATGGACAAGTGATATACGGCAGCGACTCTGTACAGAAAGATGAGTAGCGAATGCGACTTGGAAGGACTGAGATTACTCCGCGCCAAAAAGCCGGCGGAAGAAGTGTCCCATCCGCCTCATGAATCCCGGCCCCTTGTCGCTCTTCACCTTGTGCGGCTTTGGCTGTCTTGCCACCGGCGTGTTCGGAGGCAGGGGAGCGTTGTGCTTCGTAACCACTGTGGCTGTCTCCGGCGCAGGCTCCCCACTCTTATGAACGAAGGTATCTGTCGCCTCGGTCGGCGTGTTCTGCGGAATCGCGCCAACGGGGGATGGGGGCGCCAGGGGCGAGAACCCCGCACTCTGCGCCTCGGGGAAATCATTGCTATTTGGCCGCGGCGCCGCTGGACAGCCGCAGGACTCTTTTTCCTGATCGACAACGGCATACACGCTGCCATGCTGGAACATCACCCGCTGGCCAGCCTGCACACGATAGATTCCGCCATCAAACACGCTCGTCACCAACACGTAGGGCGCATTCACTCCTGCGTTATCGACGCAGGTATCGCCATGCTGTGCCAGCCGCACTTTCACGTCCGCGGCTCCGGGACCGCCAATCAGAATCCGGAAATCCGGCGTCAGCAGCACATCCGAATTCCGTCCCGTCGCAAAGCTTGCCTCCATCGCGCCGTGATCCATCACCATCATCAGCCCGGCTACTTCGCCCTTCGGCACGCTCGCATCGGAAGCCAGCTTGACTGTCGTCGAAGAACACACCCTCAGCACTCCGCGATGCGGCAGCGTCACTTCGGTCGTGCTTGCTCCGGCGGTGATCGCCCCGTTTGTCGCGATCATGGCGCGCCCGTTCGCAACCTGTAAGGCGCCTGTCACGATAGCCGCGCTCCCTGGCAGCTTGCTGTCTAGAGGAACGATCGCAATCGGCCCTGTCGCATTGGGTCCGGTCTGGGTTGAATCCAGCGGCATCTGCGGGGCTGCCGGTGCTGGAATCGGTTGTTGCGTCTGTGAGGGATTCGTCAGGACCGGCGGTGCAGGAGCAGCCTGCGTTGGAGCAGAAGGATTCTGCGTTTGAGGAGGCTGAACGGGTGCCTGTCCCAATAATGCGGAACACGCAACCGCGCCGCTCACCAGCAGAACGAACCCTCTTTTCACCATGCTCCGGGGAACTTGCATCGCCCTACATTTCCAGGAAGTTGCGAATCATCTGGTGCCCGCCCTCTGTCAGCACCGATTCGGGATGGAACTGCACGCCTTCAATGGGTAAGCTGCGGTGCCGCACACCCATAATCACCGTTTCGCCCTTCTTCCCTGCACCATTCGCTTCGGGAGTCCGCGCCGTAATCTCCAGTTCCTTTGGCAACGATCCCTCGGCCACAATCAGCGAGTGATATCGCGTGCATGTCAGCGGAGTCGGCAGCCCGGAAAACACGCCCTTCCCGTCATGGTCCACCTTGCTCGTTTTGCCGTGCATCAGGCTGTGCGCCCGCACCACATCGCCGCCGAACGCCTCTCCAATGGCCTGATGTCCAAGGCAAACACCGAAGATGGGAACTTTGCCCGCCATCTTTTTGATGAGCGGCACGAGAATGCCCGCCTCGCCCGGTGTACACGGGCCCGGAGATAGCAGAATCCTATCGGGCTTCATCGCTTCCACTTCGTCCACCGTCACCTGATCATTGCGACGCACCTCGATCTCGGCGCCCAGTTCTCCGAGGTACTGGACAAGGTTGTACGTGAACGAATCGTAGTTATCGAGAACAAAAACCATGAGTAGGTCCAGTGTAGCGCGCCACCAGTTGCCAGCCCAGTCCGGACTCTGAAACTTGAAGGGTACAGGCTTCAGCCCGTACGCTGAACAATGAGGTAGGCGCGCGGGCTTCAGCCCCTGAGGTCAAATGGTTCTTCACTTCCTCGTTCAAGGCAGGGTACAGGGTGTTGGCTTCCGCTGGTTTGTTCACCGCGAGGCCAGCGAACTCGACCTGCGCGGCTGGGTACGCAACACCGAGGATGGCGACGTTGAAATCGTGGCCGCCGGATCTGCCGAAGACCTCTCAGACCTCCGCGAGAGCCTGCGCCGCGGCCCCCGCGGCAGCCGTGTCGACCGCCTGCTCGAGCATCACCTAGACGAAAAAGAAGGCAAGAACCTCGGTTCCTTCCGCATAGAAGGTGCCTGGTGATCCTGAACTCTGATCACTGACTCCCGCCCCCTATAATTTCTTCATGCCCAAATCCAAGCCGATCAATGTAGAAGAGCTCAAAGCCCTGGTGCGCACCGTACCCGATTTCCCAAAGCCCGGCATCCTCTTCTACGACATCACCACGCTACTGAAAGACAAGACCGGCTTCGCCAAAATGATCGACGCCCTCGCCGCTCATTACCTCGAGCAGCACGTTGATCTTGTCCTCGGCATCGAAGCTCGCGGTTTTATCTTCGGCCCGGCCCTCGCTTATCGCCTCAACGCAGGCTTCGTGCCCGTGCGCAAACCGCGCAAACTCCCCTCTGCTGTATCCCGCGTCACCTATGACCTCGAATACGGCTCGGACACACTCGAGATACATACGGATGCGATCGAGCCCGGCCAGCGCGTCGTCCTTGTAGACGACCTCCTTGCCACCGGCGGCACCATGGAAGCGACTGTAAAGCTTGTGAACCAGCTTGGCGGCAAAATCGCCGGCCTGGCCTTCGCCGTGGAGCTCGACTTTCTGAAGGGCCGTGACCGCTTCAAGGAATACGACGTCTTCAGCCTTCTCCACTACGACGAGTAGAGAACGCCACCTCATCTCCGGCAAATTGATGATGCGATAAGCCTGAGCATGAGTTCTTACGCCACCCAGAGCTGTCCTTCTGAGCGCACGGGGCCCCAAGCGCTGGAGGTAAGCGAAGAATCTGCTTCTTCCTTTCGGACCGACGAGCACCTGCAACTTACTTCAGTTGCCCTATCCACTCGATCACTGCGCCCTCCAGAAAAATCCGGCGATCAGACCATCCGTGATCTGTCGCCTGGTGCACAGCTTTGACATCATGCCCACCCTTGGCGCGAATCGCGGCTACAAGTGCGTCCGTTTGCGGAGCCAGCCCATCATTCGCCGACAACACTAGGAGCGGCATCTCCTTCAAACCGTCCACCGCGTTCTCGAACTCCCACTTCTTCGCATTCCGGCTAACTTCCTCTGCCATCGACTCCGCGGTCACACCTGCAAGCGCTTCCATATCGTCCGCCATCAGCGCTACTCGCTTATCCTTTGGTACCTCACCCAGTTTCCCCATATCGGCCGCGCTGATCAGAATGACACCCGCAAGATGACGATCGCGAGCCGCAGTCAGCGCAGTAACCCACCCACCCATGCTGTGACCCGCAAGCACAATCTTCGTCGTATCGACTCCCAGCTTCTTTGCGTTTGCCGGCTCGCGCAAAAACGCCAGCACCGCTTCGGCGTCTTCCAGGTTCTGCGCAAACCGAAATGATCCAAGACTGCCCCACGACCCGCGGTAGTTGAATGTGACCGCATTCCAGCCAGCGCGTCTCACCGCCTGCGCCAGATCCAAATTCTTCTCGTTACCCGGCAGTCCGTGACAAATCACAATCGTGGGATGAGGTCCCGCACCCGATGGCGCATACATCACCCCATTAATCGATAGCCCGTGACTGGGAATATGCAGCACTTCCATCCGCGCCGGATGGGCAGCATCCGCAGGCGGATCGGTGTAGATCGCCGACGAAACAGATTGAGAATTCAACAACGGCGCAGTCGCCGCCATCAATACAGCAAGCACGAATCCAGAGCGCATCCAGAAGCCTCTTCCACGCAGGTGTCTGGACTCGAGTCTACCGGTTCGTAATGGATCGTCTTTCAATTCGTTCGATGAAAACACCACGCCTCTCGCGCGCACGGCTCACATCGCGGACAAGTTCCAAGGGCAGGCCCCAGCTATTCCGTCCGAAGCACCTGCATGGGCGACACCGACGCAGCTCGTCTCGCTGGCAGAAAACATGCCACCACCGCGGCTGCCATCAACACCATCGCAACCGAAATGAACGCCGCGAAGTCGAGAGCCTTGACTCCAAACAGAAGACTCTGCATCGCGCGTCCAACAAAGTACGTCCCGATCAGACCCAGACCGAGGCCGATCGTGGCGAGCAGCACGCCGTCGCGAATGATGAGAGTCACAACGCGATTGCGCGTCGCGCCTAGCGCCATGCGCAGCGCAATCTCATGCGAGCGCTGGGCCACAGAGAATGACATCACACCGTAGATACCAAGCGCGGCAAGAAACAGAGCGACAGCCGCGAAACTGCTAAACAGAATGAGCGTGAATCGCTGGTCGGCCATCGACTCATCGACTACCTCATCCATCGTCTTGGGCTGGGCAAGCGCGACTCCCGAGTCAACCTGGTGCACAGCGGCGGAGATGCTGTTGAGCATCGAAGCAGGATTCTCAGACGTGCGCACCGCAAAGCCGGCTTGCGGCCATGGAATTTGATAGAACGGGATGAGCATCTCAGGATTCTCATCGCGCTGATCGGCAGTGTGCACGTTGTGGTAAGTTCCAACGATCTGCCATGACTGATAGTCACCTAGTTTGGTCACGCCCGGAATCAGTTCCTCCACCCGCACGCGCTGGCGGAGTGGGTCTTTTCCCTTCAGATATTTGTTAACGAAGTCCTGGTTCACCAAAGCGACTTTCACGGTTGCCGCTGTGTCCTGATCGGTGAATCCGCGTCCAGAGATGAGCTGAATGCCAAAGGCCTTGAAGTAGTCCGGAGTCACCATGCCAAACCCGGTTCCCGGCCGCTGCGAGGGATCCGCGTAGGTGGGTCCTCCCTCCAGCATGAACGGCATGCCAAAGCCCGCGCCGTAGGGGGGCTGTCCGGTCATCGCGGCGCTGTGCTGCACGCCAGGCACAGCTGCGATGTGCCCAAGGATGTCGCGGAAATATGCGGACATGGCCTGAGGATCCTTCGAGCGGCTCTCCGGAACCGGCAGAAAGAACGTGAGCACGTGATCGGTCTTGATTCCGAGATCCACGTGAGCAAGATTCCAGAAACTGTGAATCGTAAGACCTGCTCCCGCCAGCAGTGCCAGCGCGAGGGCAAATTCTCCGATGACGAGAATGCGCCTCACGAAATGCTTTCCCGCTCCCGTACCAGCGCGGCCTCCTTCTTTCAGCGTCTCAGCCGGATCGGTTCGCGATGCATACCAGGCGGGGGCGCAACCCGCCAGCAGTCCCGCTAACGTCGTTGCTGCGAGCGTGAACAGCAGTATAGGAATATTGAGACGAAGGTCGGCTTCGCTTGGCAGCGTGCCGCGCGGCATTGCTGCGATGAGCCCCTGTAGCATCGCGCATCCCACGCCGATTCCCAGCGCTCCGCCCGCCAGAGCAAGAATCAGGCTTTCCGTCAGCAGCTGGGCAAAGATCGTGCTGCGTCCTGCGCCGAGCGCGCTTCGCACCGCCAGTTCCTTTTGCCGCACCATGCCGCGAGTCAGCAGCAGATTGGCAACGTTCACGCAAGCGATCAGCAGCACAAATCCGACAGCACCAAGAAGCAACCAAAGCATCTTGATGCGCTCCTTCGGAAGAAAATCGTTCTTCAGCCCCTCAACAAACGAGCCCCATCCCTTGTCGCTCTTGGGATACATCTCTGCGATATGCGCGGTCACCGAGTCCATGTTTTGCTGCGCCTGCTTCAGCGTGACTCCCGGCTTGAGACGGCCCATGACAAGCAGCCAATGGAAGTCGTGATTGACCTGATCGGGCTTGAAGACGAGGGGAACGGTGAGCTCTGCATTCTGGCGATCGAAGATACCGGGCCGCTGTACACCGACCACCGTATAGGGTTCGCCATCCATCCGAAGCGTGGACCCGACTATCCTCGGATCCGCGCCGAGTTTGACCCACAATTTGTGGGTTAGGATCACAACGTGGTCGCGATCAGCCACGCCTTCTTCAGGCAAGAAATAACGCCCCATCAGGAGTGGCTCGCCCATCATCTGCGGCATGCTGTATGTCTGGCGAACACCCTTCACAAATTCCGGCTTGTCTTTGGTTGCAAGATTGAAGCTGGATCCCGACCACGCGCAGAGGTCCTGAAACACGGTGTTCTGCTGCTTCCAGTCGAGAAAGTCTCCTGCGGCAACTGAATTGTGATACGTCTGCACCTTTGACCAGACCATCACCAGCTGCTCCGGCTGCGGATAAGGAAGCGGAGCTAGCAGAGTCGCATAGTCGACCGTGAAGATGGCCGTATTGGCTCCAATGCCGATCGCCAGCGTGAGTAAGATAGTGAGCGTCAGCCCAGGCTTCCGTGCCAACATGCGAAAGCTGAAGCGAACGTTTTGCGCAAGAGTTTTCATGCAGTCTCCCTGATCGAGATCAACTCACTCGAGATGGCCGGAGCTATTTCGCTCTCCCTCGCAACAGTGGGAGCCTCGATCCGGCAGACACACTGACCCACTTCCTGAACGACTGTTACCAGACGTAACAGAGCAGCTCAATCGCCAATCTCAAAGACTGGTAAGAAGAGACTTACTCGAATCTCGCCGGGGCGAAATGTGTTCGGAATAGTATCGATCGTCCGAAAATGAACAAAGAACTCCTGTCTTGTCGGATGCATTTCCAATCAGCAATTAGGAGGGACCGTGCAGACGCTTATGTCCAGCTTGGAATCCGTTACTGTCCGCCATTGCCCCTGATGAATTCAATGGCGGACAGTTCGGCAACACCCGTAACGGGCCAGAAACGGGCGTTCTCAGGGGCGGCGATCAAGACACCCCATGCTTGAGCTTCTGATCGCGATTTTTCGCGAACCGAAGCGGCCGGCACCTAGTGCTGAGGGCACTGGCGCCAGCGAACCTTATGCGAGTCTCAACTGACGTGCGGGTCGGCGATACCACTCAATAGCGGCCGGATTGCAGGCATGAAGCCGCTCTTTGGGAATCAGATCGTTTTCGCGCCGTACCTTGGCAACAGTTACAAAGCACTCATGGCAGATCGAATCGACTGTGCCGTCCGAATTGAGGCGATGAGAAAATTTTCCGTTGTTCGTCATTGTTTTTGTCAGCTGTGTTGATCGCTTAACAGACTTATAGCCCGGCCTCATAAACAGGGCAATCGCCATTCGGTAACCGGCTGACTACTTACTTAAGTGGATTGATCGCTTTACTGAGCCCCGCCGCACGCACACAGACCTCAAATCCTGAGTCTGGCTGTGCAAAACGCAGCCGAAATTACGGATGCATAATCCACCACAGCATCACAACTGTGATCGCAATCCCACCAAAGATCGCCGACGCCGCCCGCATGCGATGGCGCGCCTCAACACCCTGGTCTATCGCCAGCCACCGCACAGGTCTCGAGCGACGGCCGATAGCTTCCGTTTCAACGATTCGCGACTCTTGATCATAGGAACGTGCCGTTTGTGAACCATACCCTGCGGACGAACGCGGAAGCCGCGAAGCAGGAAACCATGTATTCGGTTTCAGGACCGTGAACCACCCCGCCGTCCCTACGTTGAACCCGCGCCGACTCACCGAACGAAGTATTCTCATCGCTCCACCTCATCGCTCAACTGTGTATTAGAACACTAATACACCTTAAAGGATAGCCGGTATACGAGAAATACTTGGTGGACCTCGCAGTACTGCAAATCCTTCCTATGATTTACATCCCACGAACAGAAGGCTCAGGCTTGCAGTACAGCATGATCGTTGAGCAAGATACGCATCGCCAGCTAAAGTTCTACGTTGCAAATGGGTCGGCCCCATCTGCGCCGCTCCAACGGTATCGAACCTCACCTCCAGCCCCAATCCACCGCCCGGGCGAGGTGGTCTGAAACCAGTCCGCGGGACGAATCCCGTCGCCTCCCTTCGCGGTAATCGCGAACGCCTCGCCGATCGCTTTCTTCTGCTCTGCCCCGGTAGCTGCGGCATCGGGAGAGACAAACAACGCCGCTCCGCTTCGCGCGATCACGTCCATCCACTGCCGGTTCTGCTCCCATGGAATGTCCGGCGTGATCCCCACGCAGTCTGGATCAAGCGAAAAAAATGTCTTGTCCTGCGCCAGCCGAAATGCCAGCGTGTTCACGCCCATCTTTCTGGTTCGCTCCCAGTGTTGTCCGCTGGTGTCGTCGCCTGTTCGTTGCGATTCGAAGATCCCGGCCCCGAGGTGTCCCACCGTATTGCATCCCAGAAGCAGCGTCTTCTCCCCGACCGCCTTTCGCAGCGCGACGTACAGGTCAGAAATTACCTCTGCATTGGTCCGCGAACGATCGTGCAGATGCCATCCCTGCCCAGTTGGGCTGGGTCCCATCTCCGATCCCCAGCGCCCCAGCAAGTCGTAGGTCGAGTAGTCATGCTTCACCAGCTCAAATCCAAACTCGACGACCTCTCTGGCCTTTGCAGCGATCAGCTCGAGCGCATCCGGCACCGTCGGATCGTACGCCAGATCAGAAGCCCTCCCCTTTTGCGCACCGAAACGCGCGCCTGGCAACAACAGCTCGCCTCGGGTATTTTCTGGCGCGATCAAAGGCCGTATCCAGATCCCCGGCCGAACCTTCCGCTCCCTGATACCCTCCGACACCGCTCGCATATCCGGAAAGCGCGACAGATCCCGCCATCCATCGTCAACAACAGTGAACGGCCGCACCGACAATCCGGAACTAAGCTCGGCCATCAGATCCGCATCGCGCAGCGTCAGCTCTGCTGAGTTCTTTCCATATGCGTAGTACCAGTCATTCGAGCCGTACAGCGGACCATCCGGCAATCGCGGCTTCTCACACATCACGCGGCAGAAGGCCCGCGCCGACTCGATCACATCCTCACCCTGCTTTCCCGCCCTGCTCACAATCGTCGCCGCATGCAGTCTTCGCGTCCCAAGCTGCACGCCTTCTCCGCCATTGGCGACATTCAGCCACAGCGAGACGCCCTCTGCGTCAACCTGCCAAAAGCTGAGCGATGCAGCGCCCGTCTTCACTCCATATCCGTGACAAACCGCGCCATCCCAGGTGAGGAAGTACCAGGGCATCACCCGCTCCGGGACAATTCCGCGCCATTCCAGATCACCATAGCTCCGCTCCCAGTGATCGCCGAGAAGACGAATCCCCGGCGCAACATCGAAGTTCCAACGCAGATGAATATGCGTCAGCTCATGGCCCGGGCACGAGACGAACACCGGCACTCCACTCGCATTGGCTTCGAATGCTATATCGATCCCGCTCGCCTGCCAGGAATGCGAAGAAGGTTTGAGAGACAAAGGATGAGCGAGCCCCGTATATGCAGTCACGCGATCGGGAACGCGGAGCACATCGAGCGCGGAAGCGTTCGCAGCTGACGGAGCCGCATGCGCAGACCTCCCCTGTACCGCGCCAACTGCAGACGCGGCACCTGCTAAAGCAGTTCTGCCAAGAAAGGAACGGCGAGTAAAACCAGTTTCGTTAGGCACCCATCCGTTCTAACACGTCATCCTCTCGATGTTGTTAGACCGGCTTGTGATTCACGCCCGATCGGGTGCCGGCTTCGCCAGCAGGACTCCAAGTGCGCAGCTTGCCATCCGCGCCAGTTCCCCATCCGCACGGCTGGTCAGCACCACAGGAACCTTGGCTCCGACCACGACACCGGCCGCCAGCGCGCCCGCAAGATACTGCAGTTCCTTGAATAGAATGTTCCCTGCTTCCAGATTGGGAACCATCAGCAGATCCGCATCTCCTGCAACTTCCGACTTGATCTTCTTGATCCGCGCCGCATCGCTCGATATCGCATTATCAAATGCAAGCGGACCATCGACGATCGCGCCAGTGATCTGGCCGCGATCGACCATCTTGCACAGCGCTGCCGCATCTAGGGTCGACGGAATCGCCGGATTCACTGACTCCACCGCAGACAAGATCGCCACCTTCGGATTCGGGATCTCGATCACGTGCATCATGTCGATGGCATTCTGCAGAATGTCGACCTTCGTCTCAAAGTCTGGCTGAATGTTTACTGCCGCGTCGGTCACAAACAGGGTTTTGTGGTACGACGGCACGTCCAGCGCGAAAACATGGCTGATTCGCCGGCCGATTCTCATTCCACCGTCCCGCGACACAACCGCGCCCATCAGCTCATCCGTGTGCAGCGAGCCCTTCATCAGCATCTGAACTTCATTCTTGCGCGCGAGTTCCACAGCGCGAATCGCCGCTACCCGGCTCTGCTCCACGTTCTCGATACAGATGCTGCCGAGGTCGATCTCAAGTTTCTCCGCAACTGCGCGGATCGCCTTCTCCGGTCCGACAAGTATAGGAGCAATCAGATTATCCTTGAACGCCTGATAGGCTCCGCCCAACGAGACCTCATCGCACGGCCACACAATCGCTGTTCTCACCGGGGGTTTCTGATTGGCGCGCTCGATCAACCCGAGGTAGTGCCGGTACTGGTTGTTCACAATGAGCTCGGGCACAGGCAGAGTCGTCCAGCGCGTTTTTTCCGGCGGCGCCAGCAGGTCGGCTGTTCCTGTAAAAATCGGCGTACCCGCGCCGTTCTTCGCGTCGCAATCGAAGATGATCTTCTTCGTCATCTCGTCCTTCGCCACCACTTTCACATTGACGAGAATCCGGTCGCCAACGCGAATGCGATTCTTAAATGACAGCGACACGTTGGTCAATGTGCACCCCGGGCCCGGTGTGTTCATGCTGAATAACCCCGAGATCAGCGACGCGCACCACATATTCGGCCCTGTAGGCGGAACGCCTCCACCCCGCTGCGTCTGCTCGTCTGAATTGAGGACAGCATGGAAGCCGGAGATTGAAGCAAAGGCCATCGCGTCGTCTGTCGTTAACACATGCTCCGTCGACGCCGTATCGCCAATCGCGATCTCGTCATACGTCTTGCTCTCGATGAACCCCAGATTCATGCCAATCCTCCCGCGCACACTGACACCGGTGCCTGAGCCAATGCTATTGGCAAAGGTCAAAGTCTAAAGTGACTTGAGTCACCCATGTCGACTGTAGCGACGCCCGTATCCGATCCGGCATCAACCTGTTATCTGGTCCTCTGAAACCTTGCCGGATATAATCCGAATCTGCCATGGGTTCTGCACTTCCCCTATTAGGAAGAACCACCTTTCCTGGAGAAATGGCTTTTCAGAAGAGCTGGCGAACTTATCAGGCTCGCCTGCTCGAGCGCCTTGACACTTACCTGGCAGACAACCGGTTGCATATCGTAGCAGCTCCAGGCTCCGGCAAAACCATATTCGGAATCGAGGTTGTCCGCAGGCTGGATCAGCCAACACTGATCCTGGCGCCCACCATTACCATTCGAAATCAATGGCTCGAGAGGCTCTTCCAGCAGTTCCTTCCACCCGGATCTCAAGAGCCCGACTGGGCCTCAACTGACATCCGCAACCCTCGACTTTTCACAGTCGCCACGTATCAAGCACTTCACGCACTCTGTGCCGGAAAGCCTGATCCCTCAGAAGACGGAAATGTCGAAGACGAGAGTTGCGATATCCCGGACTCCATAAATGAAAACGGCAAGAGCGCAAGTCGCATTGAAGTGCCTGAATGCCTTTCCGGTTTCAAAACATTGGTCATTGACGAGGCGCATCATTTGCGATCTGAATGGTGGAAGAGTCTGACCTTTATCGCGGAACATCTTAAGCCAACGCTGATCGCTCTGACGGCTACACCTCCCTACGACGTATCTCCCTACGAATGGCAGCGCTATGAGGAGCTCTGCGGACCGGTCGATGCCGAGATAGCTGTTCCAGAACTCGTCCTTCAGAGCGATCTTTGTCCTCACCAGGATTATGTCTATCTCTCCGTCCCGGACCCGGCCGAACTTAGAATGCTGACCGACTTTCGAGCGTCCGTGGATACATTCGTCCAGGAGCTCAAAGCAAACAAGGACTTCGCTGCGGCCGTAGCAGCCCACCCATGGGTTGCGGATCCAGATGGGCATATCGAAGAGATTCTGGACAATCCCGAGTACCTGTCGAGCATGGTTGCCTACCTCAAATCCACTGGATTTGAGATACCCAAGCCAGTGTTTCGCACTCTCGGAGCAAGTTCAGAATCGGTCCCCGAGCTTGACCTTACTTGGCTCGAAATCCTCCTCACGCGATGCCTGTTCGCAGACGCGGATAAGTTTCAGAAGATCGATGGCCCGCTGAAACAGCTGAGGCACGATCTTGCACAAATTGGCGCCATTGAGCGCCGCAAAGTAGTCCTTCGCAATCCTTCAGAGCATACGAAACTTCTCACCGCCTCCAGAACAAAGCTGCGCTCGATCGAGGAAATCGTTCGAGCCGAATCCGGCTCACTGAGTGACAAACTTCGATGCGCAATTCTGACCGATTACATTCGCAAGTCTGATCTGCCAAGAACTCCCGACGATCCAGCAGAGCTCAAAGATGTCGGCGCGGTTCCTATATTTGAGACTCTCAGACGCGCCAGAATCCCTGAAATACACCTGGGGGTATTGTGTGGATCTCTCGTAATCATCCCCAAATCGGCAGAGGAACTTACGAGACGCAATGCCATAAAACAAGGTCTCGAACGCGATCTTGTGTTTCAAGATGCGCCTCACACTGATGAATATCTGATTTTGCAAATCGCCGGCGAGAATCGTCAGAATGCAGTCCGACTCATCACATCCGTCTTCGAACAAGGCGGGGTCACCGTTCTGATTGGCACAAAGTCACTACTGGGTGAAGGATGGGACGCTCCCACCATTAACACGCTGATACTCGCCACCTTTGTCGGTTCCTTCGTGCTCTCGAACCAGATGCGGGGTCGCTCCATCCGCATCGATCCCAACTCGCCGGAGAAGACCGCGAATGTCTGGCATCTCGTTTGTGTCGAACCAGGCGCCTTCGGTCCTGGCGACGACTATGACCTCTTGGAACGGAGGTGTACAGCATTCGTTGGTGTGAATGCCTCAACGCTTGCCATTGAAAATGGAATCGAAAGGCTTGGCCTCTCACACCCTCCTTACGAAGCGCAACAGATTGGTCAATTGAACGCTCAAACGACGCGTCGTGCCCTGGACCGTCAGTCACTTCGCAAAGATTGGATTGACGCTCTTGCTTCAGGTCGGCTGAAGCAGATGACACATGGTCTCAAGACCAACGGCGAGACTCTGCCCCGCAAGTTCGTCTTCAGGAACACTATCGCTGCCATTCTTGTTCAGGGCGTCATGTTCTTCACGACGATCTTCTTATCCATGATGAGAACTCTTGGTCGCTTCCATGTCGACAGCGATCCTCTATTGGTGCCGACCGTCATACTGGCGACCTCAACGATCGCCGGCTTGCCTTGGGTCTTTATTGGACTCTGGCGGCTCATGCGCCATGGAACGCCTGAACGCAGCCTGGAGCAAATCGGATATACCGTTCTTGATGCGCTGTTCTATCAAGGGTCAATTACAACTCCACTCCCGGATCTCAGCGTCAATGCCGAACACATGCCCGACGGCTCAGTCTACTGCTGGCTCGATGGAGGCACCGGACGCGATCAATCAATCTTCCTTGAAACTTTGCGCGAGGCTCTCAGGCCTATCGCGAACCCACGTTATCTGTTAGCAAAGCGGTTCTTGCGTTTCTTCAATGAAGACTACTTTGCCGTGCCGGAGATCGTTGCCCGCAAAAAGGAAAACGCTGAGTTCTTCGCCAGGAAGTGGAGTCGAGAGGTGGGGAAGGTGCAACTTGTGTACACGCGTTCGCCTGAAGGCCGCAACCTGCTGTTGCGCGCGCGAATGCGCTCCCTCGCATCAACTTTCCAATCCCGCGCCGAACGGTTGAGCTGCTGGAAGTAGTTCGTTCCGAGATTCGCAGTTATCTAATGAAGAAGGTCAGCCCACGTTCTCTGGCTGCTCGTCGCTTTGGCTGACAACAGCGGCCTCGCCAGCATCCAGCAGCATCTGGGCATCGGCGAAGCGATAGCCGACATAAACATCCGTCAAAAGATAAATCGGCTTCGACGGGTCATCCTCGATCTTCTTCCTGAGCTGGCGCACAAACGTTCGCAGATACTCGACCTCTTCGCGGCAGTCCGCGCCCCAGACTGCTGTGAGCAGCTTCGCATAGGAAATCACTCGCCCGGCCCGGCTCATGAGGCAGTAGAGGATGTCGAACTCTTTCCGGGTCAGATGCACCGCCTGCCCGCGTTTTGTGACACTGCGTTTTGAAGGAATGAGCTTAATCTCGCCGATCTCAATCGGAGCATCCTCGGCGCGTGCAGGCGCGTGGACCCGCCGTACCGCGGTTCGAATGCGGGCAATCAGCTCTCGCGTGCTGAACGGCTTGGTCACATAATCATCAGCACCGAGCTCAAGGGCTTCTACCTTCTCTTCTTCGCCGTCGCGAACGGTCAGCATAAGCACCGGCAACCTCGGAGAAAATGAGCGAATGCGCCGCAGCGTCTCGATCCCGCCGATACCGGGCATATTGATGTCGAGCAGCACCACGTCGTATGCGCCTGAGTGAAGCAGCTGCAATGCCTCTTCTCCGCGCGAAGCCTCCGTGAACTGAAAACCCAGTTCGATCAATGGTGCTCGCAGGGCGCGGCGGATGGCTGGTTCATCGTCGACTGCAAGGATTCGAATCGCGGCTTGGTTCATTGCAACTCCCTCTTGCGTGCCTGGGCCGGTATCGCTGCGAAGAAGGTGTTTCCTTCGTCCTGGTCGCTTGTAACCCAGACATACCCGTTGTGGATCGTGGCTGCGCGCTTGGCAACCGAAAGGCCGATGCCTGTCCCTGGCGCGCGATTCGATGAATTGGAGGATCGATAATAGCGATCGAAAATGCGTTCCCGGTCAGCCATCGGAATGACCGGACCAAAACTGTGTACCGAGAAAATCACTTCGTTCTTCGATTGCACTGCGCGAATCGTAATCGTGGTTCCGTAGATTGCATACTTGCATGCGTTGTCGATGTACTGCGTCAACAGCATCGTCATGAGCCTGCGATCGCAGCAGAGCATCAATCCGTCGTCCGGCACGTCAATCGACACCTTCATCTGGGCGAGCCGCTCACTCATGCTCGCAACAACCTCATCGATCAACGACGCCGCTGCAATCGGCACTGCATGAACCGTCACCTCATCGGCATCAAGACGCGCGGTAGTGAGCAGCTTTGTCGTAAGCTCGCTCAGCAGATCCGTCTGCTCGCTGATCAGAGAGACCAGGTCCGCCTGCCCAGCCGAGAGCTTACCCATCTCCGACAACCCTGTCGAAGCCGCGCGAATCGCCGTGAGTGGCGTCTTGTATTCGTGCGCAAGAGCATCCAGCACTGTCGATCTCAATTGCTCTGTCTGCCGCTCCGTCTCGATGCGGCTTTCATTCGCAAACGCGCGATAGCGGTCAAACGTGACCGCAACCAGAGATGCGATGGCGTTGTTCGTGAGGGGGCTGGTTTCGCCGCGCATCACGATCGAGCCAATGGGCACGTTGCCCAGGCGCAATACGCGTCGCGCTATCCCAGTCTCAGGATCATCATCGGAGCTCTCGAAGTAATACACGTTCTGCGCAAGCTCCTGCGGGTCGACGTTCCAATACCCTGCCTGGTAGATCTCATGCAGATCGGCATCGAAGATCACGACCGCCTCGAGCGCAAAAATCTCGTGCACAAGTTCCGCCAGCTGCGATCCCGGCTCGACGTGAAGATTCATTTGCAGGGTGCGGCGCGTGAACTCATACAGATCCTGCATCTGGCCGCCCCACGATTCCGACGAGCGAGCATGTTCCGTCACTCGCGCCGACAGTCTGCTGATGACAAGAGCGGTCAAAATGAACGCGAACAGCTCGATAGGATTTGCCGGATCCACCGCCGGATTCGTTCTAGCCATCGACGATGTGAAGTAGCTCTGTACGCCCACCGCCGACAGCGAAACGACTGCCGCCTGCCAGAAACCGCACCACAGCGCTACGGGAACAATGATCAGCAAATACAACAGAACAACGACCGGCAGAAGCCACTGCAGCCAGTGCGAGAGAAAGCCAACCAGCAGAACTGAAGCCACCCCCAGCGCGCACTCCATCAGGAAGAGGAGAACCCGCATACTTGAACCGCGCAGCCGGGTTTCGCCAAACACCGGACGGATCGGGATGGACGTTCCTGCCAACCGCTTTTCCTGCCTTTCCGTTGGTTGCGACGGTGCGTTCAATTCGGATTCTCGAGATCATCTCCGAAAAATCGGGAGAAAGAGTTTTGGCTTGGACTGAGCGGCTGAATCGAGTGGCCTTCTCTCCTTGACCGCAGCCACTGTGGCTGAGGCTGAGATTCGGAGAGTGCTCCCGCGGGCGCATGGCTGGTGGGTTTCGTGCGCGGGAGATGTTCCCTGATTCTAACAGTTCCTTATTTCGCCTTTATGTTCTCGACCTCAATCACGTCCCGATCGCAACTCATAACGATTGCAATCGCACTGAAAACACAGGCTTCTCCGCACCTTAGGAATTCTTTTCCCAATCCTCATCTGTTCTTTATGCATTCTTTGCGTTACTGATCCTAGCCGCAGCCGCGAATGCACAAACCAGAGAGAAGCAGCGCTGAGCGCATGACTTCCCTATGTTCCGTTCTGCCCTCGCATCGTTTGCCTTCTGCAGTTTGCAAACGACGACCGCCGGGGGCTCAGCAACACGGCGCAACTCCGCTCAACATTATCCGGGTCATCTTTCAATTCATGTTCAGGAGGTAATCGTGTCACTCACTTCGAGGTCAAGTCGCAAGAAGCTCCAATGGTTCGCAGGCGCAGTGCTCGCAACCGCCGTCGCCACAGGCGCACAAGCTCAGGATTCAGCCGCACCGGCCGCGCCCGCAGCAGCCCCTGCTGCGCAGGCTCCCGCAGCCGCACCGGCTCCGGCTCCAGACCCGAAACCATGGCGCGTCGGCCCCATGGACGTGAGCGGCTTCCTTGACGGGTACTACAGCTACAACTCCAATGACCCCAGCGAAGCTAACAACGGCAAGATCAACGACCTTTACAACTTCAACGACAAGACCAATCAGTGGGCGTTGAACGGGGCCAAGCTGACCTTGAGCCACGATCCAGCACCCATCGGCGCGCGTGTCGACCTGGTCTACGGCCGCATCAACAAGCTCGTCAACGCACCCAACCAGTTGGAATTTGTAGAGCAGGCATACGCCAGCATCAAGCCTCCCAAGGCCAAGGGCTTCGAACTCGACCTCGGAAAGTGGGTAACGTCAGCCGGTGCTGAAGTCATCGAGTCCAAGGACAACTGGAACTACTCCCGCTCCATCCTCTTCGCCTGGGCAATTCCCTACTACCACTTCGGCATCCGCACATCCATGCCGGTTTCCAAAACCGAAACCATCGGCGTGCAGCTGGTGAACGGCTGGAACAACATCATCAACAACGTGGGCGGACCTACCGTCGGCTTCACCAGTTCCTATGTAAAGCCGAAGTACACGTGGAACGCCGACTTCTACACCGGCCCATCCAACTACACTGAGCAGCACGGCTATCGCAACCTCTTCGACACCACAGTCCTGCTCACCCCGAATGCCAAGTTCAACGCCTATATCAACTACGACATCGGCGCAAACAAAGACTCCATCCATAACGGTATCGGCGACAGCAAAACCAACCTCTGGCAGGGCGTCGCATTCGCCGCGCACGAACAGATCAATTCGAAATTTGCCGGCGCAGCGCGTGTTGAAGTCTTCAACGATCGCGATGGCTACTCAACCGGTGTCGGCCAGACCGTGAAGGAAGTTACCGCGACGGGCGAATATCACTGGCCCATCGGTCTTGTGGCACGCGCTGAATATCGCCACGACTGGTCCGATCAGCCCTACTTCCACAAGAATGCGGACAGCATGGTCGACTCGCAGAACACTTTCACCATCGGACTGATCGCTATCTTCGCCCCAAAACGATAGAGCGCTAACATCAACGATCCGCGGCCGAATGCACCAGCATTCGGCCGTCTTCTTTTGCCTATTGCAAAGGCCACTCAGTTACCCACACTTACTTGAAATCCTCATTCCATCTTCATAGGTCGACGTCATGATCTCCGGTTTCTTCATTTCATCTTCATCGCTCTGTTCATAGCATTCCCCTAGACCCGGAACACACTTTAGCCCGGACGCCAATTGGGCGAACCACGAACTCCCGCAAGGCGCCGATCGCGGAAGTTCCGTCGGATCTCTCGATCAGTTCGGTATCGGAAAATTCAACCCAATTGAAGGAGCGTCACGATGAAATCCATTCTGCGGAGAGAAGGCACACTGTCTTTCTCGCAAAAGCTGACAAGACTGGCTGAGCGTCTTCGTCAACCAAATTGGCAGAAGTTCGGCGCCACCATGCTTGTCGGCAAGCTCGCCGGCGTTGGATTAACCCTACTGGTAATGGCTGGATTGACGGCGGTGTTCTTCGCGAAGGTCTATGCCGCTGACACTCCTCTCAAAGCCGCGGATGTGGTCAATCCCATCAACACCGCATGGACGCTCATCGCTGCCTTCCTTGTCTTCGGCATGCAGGTTGGCTTCACCATGCTTGAAGCGGGTTTCTGCCGCTCGCGCGAGACAGTCAACGTCCTGATGGAGTGCATCGTTGACACCTGTCTTTGCGGCCTCCTCTTCTACGCCATCGGCTTCGCTTTCATGTTCAGCCATGGCAACGGATTCATCGGCTACCACTGGTTCTTCCTCCAGGATGTGCCTGAGACTTACGAGTCCACCGGCGTGGCATTCCTCGCGGTGTGGATCTTCCAGTTCGCCTTCGCCGACACCTGCTCCACCATCACCTCTGGCGCCATGATCGGCCGTACCGGATTCGTGGGCGATCTTCTCTACTCTCTCGGCGTTTCCGGGTTCATTTATCCGATCATCGGCCACTGGGCATGGGGACCGGATGGCTTCCTCGCCACCATGGGAACGGCGGGCAACTTCCTGCCTAATCTCGGAACCGGCTTCCACGACTTCGCAGGATCCACCGTCGTTCACACCATCGGCGGATTTGTTGCACTCGCTGGCGCCATCATTCTTGGCCCACGGCTGGGTCGCAAGTTCAAGCGCGACGGCGGTGCTCCTATGCTCCCGCACGATCTCACGATCGCGGCTTCCGGAGGTCTGCTCCTCTGGTTCGGCTGGTATGGATTCAATCCAGGCTCCACCCTCTCCGCAATGGACATCGCCGGCATTGGCCGCGTATCCGCCAACACAACTCTGGCCGCCTGTGCCGCCGGACTCACGGCGATGATGTATGCCTACATGCTCACAAAGAAGTGGGACGTCGGCTTTACCGTGAACGGCTTCCTCGCCGGCCTCGTCGCCATCACTTGCCCCTGCTACTGGGTGAGCCCCACCGGTTCGATCATCCTGGGCGGTATCGCCGGTGTGGTCGTCTGCCTCGGCGTTGAACTGCTTGAGTGGCTCCGTATCGATGATCCGATCGGCGCGGTTCCGGTGCACGGCATGTGCGGCATCTGGGGAACGCTCTCTCTTGGCCTCTTCGCCTGCGGTAAGTACGGCGCCACCGGCCCAGTCGGTCCCGACAATTCCGCTCCGCTCGCCGGCCTCTTTTACCACGGCGGATTCACCCTGCTGAAGGCGCAGTTCGTCGGCAGCGCCATTGTCACGACGGCAACATTTGGCGTGGCATTGGTTCTCATGTATGTCGTCAACCTCACTGGAACACTCCGCGTTTCGGCAGAAGGCGAAGCCTACGGCCTCGACCTCCACGAGCACGGTATCTCGGCCTACCCTGAGTACGTGATCTCCTCGCTCGCGGCACCCGCAGGCATGGCAAAGGAAGTTACGGGCCACTCTGTAGCACGTGACGCGGCGCCATTGCGCAGTGCACCCACCACTGGCGATTGATCCTCTGCAATTGACTGCCGGTATTGGATAGCGCAGCCCCGACGTTCAACACCGCCGGGGCTGCCATAACCAGAGAGTGAGGAAGTCATGACAAAACTTGAAGCTATCGTTCGTCCCAACAAATTCGAAGCCGTCAAAAGCGCGCTCATGGAATTGGGAGTGGAAGGAATGACCGTCTCCGAAGTTCGCGGACACGGCCGTCAGAAAGGCCACACCGAAGTTTTCCGTGGACGCGAATACGACGTGGACCTTCTCCCCAAAATCAAAGTCGAGCTTGTTATCTCCGACGACACCGTCGAAAAAGCTATCGACGCCATCTCTACCGCTGCTTACACCGGCAAAATCGGCGACGGTAAAATCTTCCTCTACAACGTCGGCGGTGCTGTCCGCATTCGCAGCAAAGAGCGCGACCTAGCCGCTATCTGAAACGAAGCCGTGTGGCGCTCACCACGCGATGCATTCACCACTTGAGCGCCACTCGGTAGCCCCTCGATATTTGCGAACCGGAGACCAGAGAGCACAGGCCCATGCTGGATGTCGAGTTTGGTCAGGCAAGCGATCCGGGAAAAGTTCGAACCAACAATGAGGATGCGTCGGGATACTTTGTCCCCGCATCTCCGCACCGCATCCGTTCTCATGGATATCTCTTCACAGTCGCAGATGGCGTCGGCGGACTCGACCTCGGCGAGATCGCCTCATCTACGGCCGTTACCGTGCTGACGAGAGAATTCGAAACATCGCCAGAAGGCGCCATGCTCATCAGCCTGCTTCCCACCCTCGTTCAGCATGCCAATGCCGCCGTCCACGACCGTACCCTCGCCTCGGAATTCCGCGGAAAGAAGATGGCCACCACGGTTGTCGCCTGTGCGCTTCGTCATGACCAGGCGGTCGTCTCCCATGTTGGCGATTCGCGATGCTATCTCGTTCGCAACGGACACGCAAAACAAATTACCCACGATCACACATGGGTCAACGAACAACTCAGGCAGGGTGTGATCACTCCTGCGGAAGCTGCAAGGTCGAATGCGCGGCACGTCCTGATCCGGTCCCTCGGCCTCGAGACCTTCGTCTCGCCAGACACCACTGCGCTCACCATCCATCCCGGCGACGTGCTGGTGCTTTGCTCTGACGGCGTGCACGGCGAACTGCCCGAGTCGACCATGGCCTCCATCGTTTCGCAGAGCAAGCCGGTCGACGAAATCGCAGGAGAACTGGTTTCGCGCGCGGTGGAACACGATGGCGATGACAACACCACGGCGATGGTCATCAAGATTCGCTCCGTCGAGCAGATGGGCCCCTACCGCGATCGAGCCCATCACGTTTGCAGCTGAACACTCGATCTCTCAAGGCCGAAATCGTGGCGCGCAACCCAGGTGAATCGGGAAGCACATCCTGCGAATTGCACAACGACTGCAGCATCTCCGAGAAGATGCCTGTGGAAGACTGGGTCGAAACTTCGGAGAGAACGGAAACAAATCGCGTCAGATCGCTGTTTATCCAGCACTTGCGCGATTCGTGCTTTATCCTGTTGCTGTCTCTTTTTGGTCGCTCGCCGTCGCTTTGACGACCCCCTCGCTTGGCCAAATCTTCATGAGTTCTTTATGCCGAGAACTCTAAACTTGCTCTGAATGCCTCACAACCATTTTCCCGTCTGGAAGGAGAACCATGTCGACTGAGTACCGCAATTTTCTCGCGCTCCCTTACGAAGAGCTTGAGGAACTGAATCTGCAAGCTAAGGCAGACCGGCTAAGCCGCGTCTCCATTGATGAAATCCGCGAGAAGCGGTTGAAGTACTTGAAGGACGAGAAACGGATCAAGGCAATCACGGTTCTCTTTACGGATCTTGAGGGTCGTCTGCATCTCCTCGACTACGACAAGAAGTTTCTCCTCGGCTCTTACGAGAACCTCACCTTCGACGGCTCCTCCATCCGCGGCTTTACCGCCCAGAAAGAAAGCGATCTTCGCCTCGGTATCGACTGGAGCGCATTCTACTGGGTGCCTTCTGACGTGTTTGGCAACGGCAAGTGCCTCGTCTTCGGCACGGTCATCGACAAGGACGGCACCGCCTACTCCGGCGATCTTCGTGGAGTCCTCAAGACCTACGCTGACCAGCTCTATAAGGACAAGGGCTACACCCTTAACGCCGCCAACGAGATCGAAGGCTTCCTCTTCGCGGGCAAGGACGCAGAGCGCAAATACCACGAGACCACCAAATTCGAATTTATCAACACCGGTGGCTACTACCACTCGCTGCCCCTCGATCCTCTTCGCCAGTTCATCGACACTGCTGCCGAAGTGCAGCGCGCCATGGGCTTCCAGAACGAGAAGGATCATCCCGAAGTCGCGCCCAGCCAGTTCGAGATCAACTACGGCTACGGCGAGGTCGTTGCGGCCGCTGACCAGATTCAGCTGTACAAGCTTCTTGCTCGTCAGATCGCCAACAATATGGGCTACACCGCGAGCTTCCTGCCCAAGCCCGTCGTCGGCGTCAATGGCAGCGGCATGCACACCAACGTCTCCATCTCCAAGGAAAAGACCAATCTGTTCTGGGATGAGAAGGGACAAGAAAAGCTCTCCGGATTTGGCTGGGAGTTCATCGATCGCATCCTGACCCATGCGCTCGACATCTGCCTCATCCTGAACTCGAGCGTCAATGCCTACCGCCGTCTCGATCCGCACTTCGAAGCGCCGAACCAGATCAAGGCCTCCGCAACCGATCGTGGCTCCATGGTCCGTGTGCCCATCGGCAACTCCCGCTCCATGCGCGTCGAAGTCCGCTCCGTCGGTCCCGACGCCAACCCCTACCTTGCTCTCTACTCCATCTTCAAGACCGGAGTTGACGGCACCACGGCGAAGATCGACAACCTTCGCCAGGCCGAGCGCTACCTGCCGGATCACATTCAGGCCGCCATCGACGACTTCAAGTCGTCGAAGTGGATCGCGGAGATTCTCGGAGCCGATGTGCAGGGTCGTTTCGCCGACCTCAAGCAGGCTGCTGCAAACCGCTGCGCTCGCGACCTCGGCACCTTCGTCAAGGCTCCTGAAGTGCAGTTCCACCACGAGGTCTACAACCAGTCGCTCTGGAACCTCTTCTAAACCCAGCTCACTCCGGTGGCAAACAACGGCGCGATTTTCTAGATCGCGCCGTTTCTATTTGATGGGGCACTAGAGATTCAAAGAATTAAGCGTGCACGACGAAAGATTTCCTCAAAAGGCGGCAATTTAGCTCCGGGATCGCCCACAATATTTCCGGAAGTGACTACCTGTTCGATGGGCGATTTGGGGTGAGCTCGACTAATTGACCGGACAACGGTGAAAACAAGTCTACGGATCACTTACTCGTGATCGATTAATGAGTTCTTGCATCAACTCAATGCACCCCTGAGAACTTCTGCGCTTTCTGTAAAGCCGCACTGCTCGGCTATTTGCTTTGGCGTCCGACCTGCCTCGTCGTTCAAGTGTGGATCTGCTCCAAGCTCCAGCAAGCGTCTAATTGCTTCCGTGAAGTTGCATCCCGCAGCCTCATGGAGAGCCGTTGTGCCCGTTGAACTCCTAGCTGCAATGTTTGCGCCACCAGCAATGAGTTGCTCAAAAATCGCTTCGTTGTTCCTGCCGCATGCCATCATCAGGACCGAGAACCCCAAGTTGTCAACGGCATTTGCTGATGCGCCAGACTTAAGCAACAGAGATACAACTTGCTCCGGTTCGCCCCACGCTTGTGCCATATCAATAGACCAGTGCAGGGACGTCCAGCCGTTGTCGTCTCGCATGTCGACTGGAACTCCCATCGATAATTGTGTGCGAACGTCATCTAGGTCGTTGCAGTATGCTGCATAGTGCAATTCCGTCATCCCGCGTTGCCCAGCGGCAGGCACAATATATTTAGGTTTCGGATCTCGCCCGGATTGTTCCATACCTTGTGCTTATAGGATACCGGCACGGTTCAGGAGAGAATTGCGACGGTCAAACTGCTCTTTTCGTTGCTGTAACTGGGTCCCGGGAGTATCACGGCTTAAACGAAAGTTTCTTCCCATGTGCCCAGAAGGCCATTCGCGAGCGCAGTTCTGAATCACTACGGCGGATTTCTGCGTTACTCTGAACCCATTCTCATCAGGAGCCTCCACGATGCCGACCGGTACCTCCCCTTCCACATGCCGCCTCGTCCGCGCCGGCCAGGACTTTGTCGGCAAACAAGGCCTCACATACTCACCCGCCATCTCCGCAGAATCCGTCGGAGCCCGCGCGCTCCACATGCAGCTCGTCACCATTCCGCCCGGCGGCAAAGCCAAAGCGCACAAGCACGCCTCGCATGAAACCGCGATCTACGCGCTAAGGGGAACTTCGTGCATGTGGTACGGAGAAAACCTCGAGCAACACATGCAGATCAATCCCGGAGATTTCCTCTACATCCCCGCCGACATGCCCCACCTGCCCTACAACCCCAGTGCAGCCGAATCCTGCGTCGCTCTGATCTCCCGCACCGATCCGAACGAACAGGAAAGTGTAGTGCTGCTTCCCCATCTGGATGACAAGCACTGAGCTTTCCCTGATTTCATCTCCGAGCACAAGCACGCGAAGCAATAAGCAAGATTTGCGCCATCCTGGCTATTTGCGGTGCTTCCGTTTTGCGGCTTGAGGGTCGATAGCTCAGAATGGCAGTGTGGCTCCTTTTCACTCTGGAGCCGGGCAGATGCTGAACCTATCGCAGCGATTGTTTCTCGGCTGTTTTCTCGTTGCCGCTCTCGGCATTGGCCTTGTAGCCGCCACCCATCGTGCGCTTGCTGCCGCGGGCGAGCTAAATCTGGCGATCGGCATCCTGGTTGTGATGGTGGTGGCCGAGATCGTGATGGTGATGCTTGTGCTGCAGCCCATTCGCGTGCTGGCCGACGACTTCAAGAAGATCGCGGGCGGCAATCTGGAGCACCGGGTGGAATGGGGCAGCCGCGATGACTTTGGCGTGATCGCCGCGGAGCTGAATCGCATCGCCGTTCGCCTTCGCGATCTGCGCGATACGGAAGCCGGCCGGCGGCAGATGGAGTATCAGCTCTCGGACGCTGTGCTGCAGTCGATCTTCGAGCCCATCATCGTTACCGACTCGAAGGGGCACATCCTCAAGCTCAACCAGGCCGCGGCTGAAATTCTTGGCGAGGCAGCCAAAGACCGCATGGGGTTGACCAATACGCCCGGCGGGGACAAGATTCTGAGCGCGATCAAGGATGCCATCTCGATGCAGAAGCCGGTCGCGGTGGAAGGCGATGCAGCGATGCTTCCGATGCGCATCGGGAGCCAGTCGAGGAGCTACCGGCTGCGCACGACACCGATGCGAGACGCCGAGGGGCGCCTGCTGGGCACCGTAACGACACTCGAAGACGTTACAACGCTGAAGGATACCGATCGCTTCAAGTCGCAATTCATTTCAGTGGCCAGCAAGAAGCTGCGCGACCCTCTGCTGCAGGTTCGGCGGGGCCTGTATGCGCTGCAGCAGGGCTTTGCCGGCGAGCTGTCGCCCTTGCAGACAGAGCTGGTGGTGGAAGCCGGCAATGAGTCGGAAAAGCTGGAAGATCTGATGTCGGATCTGATCGAGGTGGCGGAGCTCGATAGCGGCAAGCGCGAGCTGAACCTCGAGCGGCTACGTCCGCGAATACTGTTGGACGATGCACGCAATCGTCACATCGACGAAGCCGGCACGAAGGGCGTTCGCATTGAGGTAAGCGCCTTCGCGGACCTATCGTTTGTGCTGGCAGACCGCCGCGCCGTGCGGACCATCCTGGACAATCTGATCGACAATGCACTTCGTTACACGCAGGAGGAGGGCGAGATCCTGCTCGGCGCTGAAGAGATGAAGGAGTATATACAGTTCACGGTCAGGGACAGCGGCCGGGGCATCGAGGCGGAGCGGCTGACCAACATCTTCGACCGCTTCAATCCATTCTCGGAGCGCGGGACCGGGATGGGTCTGGCGCTGGTGCGCAGGCTGGTTGAGTCACTGGGCGGACAGATCGCCGTAGAGAGCCGGCTGGGAAATGGCACGACATTCCGCTTTACTTTGCCGGTGGCGGTTGCAGCGGCTACTCCACACCCCGTCGAGGTGGGGTAGTCAATGGCCGAACTTGAACTGGAGCGCCAGCAGGAGCCCGCAAAGCTGCGCATCTACCTGGGTGCAGCGCCGGGCGTGGGCAAGACCTACCACATGCTCAACGATGCGCACCTGAAGCGCAAACAGGGGCTCGACATTGTGATCGGGCTGGTTGAGCCGCATCGACGCCAGGATACGATCGACCAGATTCGCGATCTTGAGATCGTCCCGGAACGCACGATTCCCTACCGCGGCGTCGAACTGAAAGAGATGGACATCGACGCGATCCTCGCGCGACATCCGCAGGTCGTGATTGTCGACGAGCTAGCCCACACCAACGTGCCGGGCAGCAAGAATCGCAAGCGCTACGAAGATGTACTGGAGTTGCTGGATGCAGGAATCGACGTGTGGACTGCCGTCAATATTCAGCACCTCGAGACGCTGAATGACGCTGTTAACCGCTCAGCAAACACGCTGATTCGCGAAACGGTGCCGGACAGCTTCTTCAAGCGCGCGGATGAAGTGGTCAACGTCGACCTTACCGTGGAGGAGCTTCGCAATCGCCTCCGTGAAGGCAAGATCTACGCTCCGGAAAAGGTTGAGCAGTCGCTTGCCAACTTCTTCCGCAAGGGCAATCTGAATATGCTGCGGGAGCTTGCGCTACGCGCCACTGCGGAGCAGGTGAGTAATCGCGCAGCCGACTATCGGCGAACCCAGGGACTTGAACAGGCGCCCATCCCGGACAAGGTGATGGTCTGCCTGAGCACGCGGCCAGGAACAGAGCGATTGATTCGTGTGGGCGCGCGCGTGGCCGGACGGCTGGCAACGAACTGGTATGCGGTCTACGTCAACCGGCCCGATGAAGACAAAGGGCACGGCGATCCTGAGGCGTTCCAGCGTATCGAAGAGTACCGGCGGATGGCGAAAGATCTGGGAGCGCAGGTCGTCACTCTGAATGAGAAGAACGTTGCCGATGCGCTTATCCGCTTTGCCCAGCAGGAGAGCATCTCGCACGTGATCTTTGGCCAACCAGTCCGGTCACGGTTGGATATTCTTCTGCGCGGATCGGTTCTGAACCGCTTTCTCGCTGAAGTTCGCGACGTCACCGTGCAGGTGGTGCCGATGCATAAGCCGCTGCGAAAAGGATGACCGGATTCGCACCCGATTCATCCTTCCCTATCGAATCTCCAGCCCAATGCCCAGTCATTTTCGAATCTACTCGCAGAAGACGCGGACTTTGGTCTGATTCCCTTCCTTGCCATCGACATCGACGGTGAGGTCTTCGAGATGGTCGATGAGTTCCTCAAGGTTCTCGGGCTTGATCTGCGAGAGCGTCAAAGGAACTCCATGGCTCGATAGCGCCTGATCGAGCTGGTTGTGCGCCTGCTGCGGAATCAGCGCGGCAAGCCGGACACCGGCGCGCAGCAATTGCATGGGGACGCGCACGTTGACCGTGGTGAGCCCTTTGTTCCCTGTCATGGACTCGTCAGCCTCCACCAACACGCGAAGATACTTTGGAATTGATCGCGGTGAGGCGGACTTTGCGCCGCCGTTGCTGCTTGACGCCGAGGCTGCGCCGGCTGCGACCGGCTCAGGATCCAGCGCCGCAAGGAGCCGTTCGGCTTCATCCGCCGTGATCTTGCCCGCCGCCAGCATCTCCAGAATCTGCTTTCTGTTGTCGTTCATAGCCATCCTCCCATCCATCCGATAACCGGGCCCATCATGTTGGCGAGGGCCGGAAGTTGTGTGCCAATCACGTGCCTGAAGATTGGCAATAGCTCGTGCATGTGCAGTTGTGTAAGCAGCGCGAATCCAAGGCTTGCAACCAGGATCCATGCGGTCTCGCGACTTTCGTTCCACGCCGCCAGCAGCCTTTCTGCCTCGGCTGGCGTAATGCGTCCCATCGCAATCAGCGCGAGGATCGCCCGTCGATCAGTGTTCATAACGCACCTCTACAGAATTCGAACCGAAACTTTGTTGCCCTCTGTCGCCACCCGCACATCGGTTCCAGGCAGGCTACAGAGCAGCTGCCATCCGGAGGCGATGCAATCCCAGAACCGCACTCCCGAAATGAGGCAGGCAATCAGCAGGGCCAGCAGGATGAACGGCGCAAGCAGAATCGCCGGGACCCACAAGAGGAATAACGGAAGCCAGAGGCGGAAATTGGGCCCGTACTGCCAGTTCACGTGAACAACTGCAAAATTCGGAGTCATTTCAGCGCCTCCAGTTCCTTGATGGCTTGCTCGGCCGATATTTCCCCGTTCTTCAGGCGGTCCAGCACTTCGGCCCTTCCGGGAGCGGGATTGGTCTCGATGAATTGCAGCTGCCCGGAGATGCGGTTGAGCCGCGCCTTGATGGTCGGATAGCTCACCCCGAAGATCTGTTCCATCTCCTTGATGGAGCCATGGGACCGCAAGAAGGCGGTGACGAAGACCTGGTCTTCCAGGGTCAGCCGCGCCAGTTCCGGGAGGGTAAATGCACCCTCGACGGCCATCCCCTTCTCCGGGATCGAAACCCGCTCGATCACCAGGGGAGTCCCCTGCGCGACTCGAAGCACGTCCTGCCAATCTCCAGAGCTTTTCTTTTCGTTTGACATCGTGAGTTTTCCTCGCCTCTGATGATTATGAAAATGATTATGGTTGAGTTTTTTAATTTTTACAACATATTTTATTGATTTTTATGATTCTTGCTTCCTGTTGCCGAACCGGGAACGGACGCTCGGATTCCGGTCCCGCCAATGTGTTAGTTTTGAATGAGTACTTTGCGTCGAGGAGCGGTTTTTTGAGGCCTCCATCGACTGCGAGCCCGTAGCTCAGTTGGTAGAGCAACGCCCTTTTAAGGCGTGGGTCCTGGGTTCGAGTCCCAGCGGGCTCACCACTACGAGGAAATCTGGTCGCAAACCCTCCCGCCAGTCCCTTGTTTGGTTACTAAAGCGTGAACTTACCATCTCACGCGTAAATGCAATTCGCATCCAACTGATAAGCGAGAATTCGGCCAGCGTCGCGCTGCCCTGAACGCGCCCTTTTGGCGCTCAGGTTGGAGAGGAATGACGAGCCCGGTCTTGTGTTCACCCGCACAGCGTTGAGGGCTCAATGACTGACGTGCAGAGTGCCAGCACCGATCCTTACATCCTGATGGAGATCATCAAGCTCCAGACAGAGATCGCCAAGCACGGTCTCGATCTCTCTGGAGTGGTGGAAGCCGTCGTAGAGCGCATTCCCACGTTTACGAACGCTGAGGGAGCCCTTGTTGAATACATAGAGGGCGAGGAAATGGCCTACCGGGGCGCCAGCGGGTTTGCACGGCCACTTCTCGGTACTCGCATCAAACGGGAGGCTAGCCTGTCGGGTCTTTGCGTCCGCCTTGGGCAGATTCTTCGCTCGGACGACATACTTGTCGATCCCCGAGTTGATATGAGCCCCTTTCACGATATCGGCGTCCGCTCAATGGTAGTGGCCCCGCTGAAGCATGAGGGCTCGATTGTCGGCGTCCTGAAGATCATTTCCAGCAGCACATACGCTTTTACGGTTCGCGACGTAAAAGTGCTCGAGTTGATGAGCGAGCTGATTGCCGCTGCCATGTACCACGCGGCGCGCAACGAGACTAATGCGCTCTACCAGCAGGCTACGCACGACGCGCTTACGGGTCTGGCTAACCGTTCCCTCTTTTTCGATCGCCTGAGGCACCGTACTTACCCAGGCCGCCGGCAGCCGGAGCCACTTGGGATACTGGTGATCGATCTTGACGGGCTCAAGAAGATCAACGACAGCTTTGGTCACAGAGCTGGCGACGCTGCGTTGCGTGAGATCGCGCTGCGGATCAGTCGGATTCCGCGACGCACAGACATAGTTGCACGGCTCGGCGGAGACGAATTTGGCGTCATCCTCAGCGAGATCTCTACGCGCAGCGACTTGATCGCGATTGTCGAGCGTATTGCCAATGAGACAGATCAGCCGTTTCGATTCGAAGGCCGAACGCTGCATCTGACCGCCAGCATCGGACACGCGCGATATCCCGATGACGGGACGGATGTCGACTCGCTGCTTGAAGCTGCTGATCGATCGATGTACCAGATGAAGCGTTCGCGCAACTCGGCTCGGACCACGGAACGAGAGCTTTCACACAAGCACGTCTTCTAAGCCTCGACGCAGCAGTTCAACGGATAGTTTGTGTGGCTGCTATCTCGGCCAGAAGTGTTCTTCGGAGCAAGCCCGGAGGCGTTCGGCTGCGCTTTCAGGCGTGATGTCGCGTTGGGGCATCCCCAGCATTTCGAAACCGACCATGAACTTCCGGACAGTCGCTGAGCGCAAGAGCGGCGGGTAGAAGTGCGCGTGGAAATGCCACTCCTTATGGTCGTCATCATCAGTCGGAGCCTGGTGAAGTCCCATGGTGTATGGGAAGCTCGTCTCGAAAAGATTGTCGTAGCGCGTCGTGAGCCGCTTGAGCGCATCGGCCAGGGCGTCGCGCTGCGACTCAGAGAACTCCGGCATCGCGGACGCATGCTGTTTGCTGACCAACAGAATCTCGAACGGCCATATGGCCCACCACGGCACGATTACGGCGAAGTGTTCATTCTCCAGAACGACACGTTCCGCGGCGCGCAGCTCTTCCTTCACGTAGTCGCAAAGCAAGCAGCGGCTGTTATTCGATGAATATTCGCGCTGCGCGGCGGTTTCAGCAGCTGGTTCATCGGGGACGAAGCCCGTTGTCCAGATCTGACCGTGCGGGTGCGGGTTGCTCGCGCCCATCATCGCGCCGCGGTTTTCGAATATCTGGACGTACTTGATCCAGTCGATCGCGCCAAGCTCTTCGTACTCTTTTGTCCATGCGTCTACGACGCGGCGGATCTCCGGCTGAGTCATGCGCGCGAGCGTCAGGCTGTGGTCGGGGTGGAAGCAGAGGACTTTGCAGAGGCCGCGTGCGGTTTCGGCGACGAGCAATGGGGATGACGGCACATCCTGTTGCGAAGGCAGATCGGGGAGCAGCGCGGCGTAGTCGTTTGTGAAGGTAAAGATGGAATCGTACTGCGGATTCTCCGCTCCACCCGCGCGCTTGTTGCCCGGGCAGAGATAGCAGTCGGGATCATACTGAACGGCTGAAGGCGCGCTTTTCTGAGCAACCTCGCCTTGCCAGGGACGCTGCGTTCGATGCGGTGAAACCAACAACCACGCCTGTCGGAGCGGATTCCACCGCCGATGCGGATACTGCCACTTGCCTGCCATGCAGCCAATTGTACAAACACCGCTCAGCAATCGAGGAAGTTGCCGGCGGGCAGACTGCCATAGTCGTTGCATCTACAATGGCTGAATGCACGATGTGCTGGTTTACTCGCGCAAAGGGTGCCACCTGTGCGATGTGGTCAAGGATCAACTTGCGGTACTGCAGCGTGACCACGATTTCCTCTGGCGCGAAGTGGATATCGATGCAGACCCGGCGTTGACGGAGAAGTACAACGAAGAAGTGCCGGTCGTCTTCATCGATGGACGGAAGGCATTCAAATATCGAATGGACCCAGCGCAGTTTCTGCGAACTCTTGCGAGCTGGAAAGTGAAATGACTGCTGGCGCCCGGCTTCTCAACAGTGCAGCTGTTTCACGCGGGATAGACTTCATCTATAGATTCTTCGGATAAATCATGAAGACGATCATGTCTGTACTTCTCCTCAGTGTGTCTTTGGCGGCAGTTTCTCAGAGCATCCCTCAAGGCATTCTGCAATCCGTGGAAAATGCTCAGACCAGCGTCGGCCCGAATCAAACCACTATCCTGACGCGAGCGGACGCACATGCGCCTGTGACGGTCACTTTTTCGGCTTGCCTGGGATTTGGACTGAGCCGCGACAACGGACAATGGTGGGTACTCCCAATCAATGCAACGAATGAACCGGTGGACACTCGCATCGAGGCGAACCATGGTCTTTGGGTGCTGGCTGCGGATGCTTCGTCGAAGGAACATTCCTGGTTCATCCAGGCAGGAGACGGAAAGATCGTTGCCAGAAAGTCAGGGGCCGGGTTGACGGTTGTCGTCGAGGCCGATCGCGCAACTCTTTCCGCAGCGGAGGCTCGCCCGCACAGCGATGTATTTCAACACAGGTTTTCTCTGCAGATCGCCGAAGGCCCTGCGTTGGAAGATGCCCTCGCCGGCTTCTACTGGGGCACGATGCTTCCATCCGTGGTGGAGAGGACCATGGCTTCGCATTTTCCCTACAACAGCGGGTACGTCCTGAGCACGCTCAACGTGAAGTCGTATGCGGGCTCGTACCCAGCGGTGGATCATGAGTTTCAGACCAAGGGCCGGCTGGCCGTTGCGTCAGATCTTGATCTCGACGTCGTAAAGCGCATGATCGGGCTTCAATTCAAGCTGATGAACGACGACCCCGAGCGTCTCTATCGCAGCCCCTGTTCGGTGCAGCCTGATGGCAGGCGCGAGTACCACATCCGCAGAAACAGCCAGGACAATCATCAGAATGCCGCCATGTTTCCTTACACCGGAAACGTCGAGGTAATCGAAGAGGCGTGGCATCTGTACGAGGCGACGAAGGACATTGCATGGCTTCGCGCGAACATCGAAAACCTTGAACACGCAGCAGGCTGGACGCTGTCAGGAGTGGATCAGTACGGGCGGCTCTGGTCAGACGTCTACTACGAAGACCAGGTGATGAAAGACGGCCGCGAGACCGAGGCTCAGGCTTTCGCGGCCTACACTTTCGACCTGCTCTCGCGAATGGAGAAGCTACTCGGTCGGCAGGTCAATGCTGCACACTATGCGACTGCATCGAAGCGTCTATCTGATGCCCTGGTTGCTCCCCTTCCCAGAGGATACTGGGACGAGAAAAATCACAGGTTCGTCGACTGGGTTGATCGCGACAGCAAGGTTCACGACCACATTCACCTGCTAGCAAACGCGCTGCCTGTGCTGTTTGGCTATGCGACCGCTGCCCAAGCTGAGGCCGTTAGCCGTTTGATCCGCGACAATGATGCGGAGTTTGAGCGCTTTCCCACCTTTCTTTCTTCGCACATTGCGGACTACAACAAGGCTGAGATCGGCGACGGCGGCCCATACGACCTGAGTGCGGCCGGCAGGTATTGGTACTGGGATGCCGCATATCGGGCGTCGGAGGGTGACAATGCACTTCTGCTCCGACAACTCACCGCGGTCGCCACTGAGGGAAAAAAGAGCGGCTATCTGATGGGCGAACGCTACGACATGGACCATGTCTACTACATCGACGGCAAGAATGCGCACGGAGCCGAGAAGTACTACGAGTATCCCAACGTCTTCTCAGCCGTCCTGATTGCGAAGTATCTTGGGATTACAAGTGCTGCAGACGCTGACGTCTCCGTCGCACCGCACATCCAGGGGACAGGTAGCGTGCAGCTTGAAATGCCTGCTTATGCGCTCAGCTACACCCGCGACAAAGACGGCTTCAGCCTGAAGAATTTGTCGGACAAGCCGAGGCGCTTCAAGGTGGACCTTTCCGCGCTTGCCGCGGCATCCACGCGTTACCGTCTGAAGAGCAGGCGCGGGATCGATATGGTTGAGGCCCATGCCATTGTGTCGCTTGGGCCGAGCGAAGAAGCGCACTGGGCTCCTGTGCAATAGCGATCTGACGCGTCGTATCGACAGCTACCGCCGAACCGGGAAGACTCTCCTCAATCCGCATTCCCTCAGGTAGACGCCTGCCCATGCCACTATTCCAAAGATGACGGGGAATACTTGTTCGAAGGTTGTGCTGCCGGCTCGCAAATGGATTGCGACCGCTCCGCCGAGAAATCCGGTCAATAGGACCGCGCCAAGCACGGCCGTCCGCGGAATCGCGTAGACGATTGTGCTCACGAGCAAAAGAATGCCGATTGTGGTGGACGTACTCAGAGGCAACCCGAGACGCGTGAAGGCATCGGTCACCTGAATCGGCTTCGCGAATTTCCCGAATGCGTCAAAAAGCATGAAGAGAATAGTTAGCCCCGTGAGGATTCGGCCCGTCCACTGAAGGGCCATCGATTGCGATTTGACCTCTGCCATTTGCTGACCTTTCGTTGCTTCAAAATCGCTGGCGCAATTCTCGGGAAATCTTAAACTGTGGGGACCATGATGTGCGGGACCTGATCCGCCGGGATAAGGCCTACGCTGTGGGCTTGTCTGGTGGCGGAAGGGCCGCGAGGAAGCGCTGCGCGAACTCGGCGCTGTACTGATCGACCAGTTCCCTCACCCGGCTGGCGCTCTCTGAACAGACGATCAGTCCGGCGTGGTGGTGCTTCTTCATGCGCTTCACGATCTCGGGCGCATTGAAGGCGCTAGTGTCTGGTTCTTCTGTGGTCGCAAGACACAGAACGCTTCCCGCATATTTCTCTGTGAAATCCGGCAGCTGGTACGGCTCGCCGCGAAGATGGGACACTTCGAGACGCGCCCATTCACGCCAGAGGTTGATTCCAGTTGCGGTCTCGACCAGGTCTGAGATGAATGCGCCGCCCACGCGCGCTGCAATCTCGAGAAAGTAGAAGCGGCCGTTGTCGTGTGCACGGATATATTCGGCATGGGTAACGCCGCGCGCCATGCCGAGGTCGGGAGCGAGACGACTGTTCAAGGCTGTCAGCTCAGCATACTCCCGACTCTGGCGATTTACTGTCCGTGTAGTAAACACGCCACCCTCGTGCATAACCTGCATGGGCGGCTTGCCGTACTGGTGCACGGCGGAAAACACCACCTTGTGTTCGCTGATGATGGAGTCGACGTGGAAGATGTCGCCGGGCACAAACTGCTCAAGGAGGTAGTTGGTCTGGGTGTCGCCGAGTTCGTCGAGGGTGCGCCAAAGCTGTTCCGGCTCGTAGATCTTGCGGATGCCGAGCGCAGAGGCCTCGGCCCGCGGCTTGAGTAGCCACGGACCGTGGATTTGCTTCATGTATCCGCGAAGCTCGTCGTAGTTCAGCACGCGGCAGAAGGGTGGGACCAGGAATCCTGACTCGCTGGCGCCGGTTCGCATGGCAAGTTTGTCGCGGTAGTATGCGGTGGACGTCACGCCCATTCCCGGGATTCGGGTGTGTTCCCGGATCTGCGCGGCTGCATCGAGGTCGAACTCGTCAAGCGCAATCACACGATCGAACTGGCGACCGCGGGCCATCCAGCAGACGGTCTTCATCAGGTCGGCGACTGAATATTCATCCGGCATCAGATGGACGTCTTCGAGCACCTCGCGAGGCCACGATGCGTCGCGCAGTTTCTGCACGGTCAGGAGACTGGGCTTCACACCCATCTCGGCGCACTGCCGCATGAAATCCTGCCCCTTTTCGTAGCTGGCAATGCAAAGAAAACGATCGACCTCGTGCGCCATTTCTCTCTCCGCTGTCACTCCACTACCGAGCTTTGGGAGCGTGGGTGACGATAGTTCTACCATAGACGCCAATCCCTCTGTTTACGCTGCTGGAGCACGAAAGGTCAGGCGCAAGTGACTAGTGATGGGAAAGGTAATCTCGTCTCTTCGGTTGCCTGACATTCGCTTCTTGAGGGTTCCAAAGGCGATAATCTCCAGTAACGCCAGAATGCTCTCAGCCAACGCAATCGCAAGCCTTCATGACCAGCTGACGAAAAGCTGGCATATCTCCGAAGACTCGGCGGAGTTGCCGCCTGACAACTGGCTGGCACTGGTGGCGAGGCAGCATCGAGCCAACTTCCAGCTCTGGCACATTGAAGATGAGGCTCGCACCCCGGGTGCCTCCGACGCGCAGCTGGCCGACGTAAAACGTCGCGTCGATCGCACCAACCAGGTCCGCAATGATCTTGCAGAGCAACTTGACCGCACGCTGCTTGACTGGCTGGCGCATCAGAAGCTGCCGCTGGAGCGCGCGCCACTCAACTCCGAATCGCCGGGACTGATTGTCGACCGGCTTTCAATTCTGGCGTTGAAGCTCTACCACACGCGGGAAGAAGCCGAGCGATCTGACACCTCGCCTGAACACATTCAACGCAATCGCGAACGACTTGCCATCCTGGACGAACAGCGTGGCGATCTGGCCCGCTGCCTTGATTCGCTGTGGACTGAAACAATCAAAGGAACCAGGCGATTCAAGCTCTACCGGCAGCTCAAGATGTATAACGATCCGACCCTTAACCCAGCCATCTATCGCAAAGCATCGTCAGGGCCTCGCTCCTGAGCTATCTCCGACCCGACAATTTGACGTTGGGGGAGGTTATCGGTATAAAGATGGCCTGAGTACAAGAACTTGAACAAGTAGGCTTGAAACGGAGCCTTTACAATTCAATCTGTTACTAGAAAACGGATCTCAGCTTACCCATGACGCAAGAGGCAAAGTCCACGGCCGCAGGCCGCAAAAAAACTCCCCCGCCGGCTGCCAGGCCCAGCAGCCAATCGAGCACGGCATCGGCTGCCATCGCACAGCAGTATCAGGCCGCCGTTCAGTTCGTGCAGCAAGGCAAGTTCGACAAAGCTATCGCGGCGTTTGAAAAGGTGCTGTCGACGGCCCCGCCCGAAATCTGCGAGCGCTGCAGGATGTACATCAGCACCTGCAAAAAGCAGCTGGATAACAAAGGGCTCGCCTTCGGCACTCCGGAAGAACGCTACGACTACGCCGTCTCGCAAATCAATGCGGGCGACTTCGAAGAAGCCGCGAGTCAGCTGAAGGGCATTCTGGCTGACGACCCGGGCGCCGACTTCGCTTTTTACGGCCTGGCGCTTCTTCATGCAATTATGGGTAAGTCACAGGATTGCCTCGACAGCCTGACGCAGGCCATCGAGCTCAACCCGAAAAACCGCCTGCAGGCTCGTTCAGACAACGACTTTCAAAGCATGGTCGATGACCCTCGCTTCACAGAGTTGCTGTATCCTGAACTACCGTAGGGCTCCTGTCAGGCCCGCAGGAATACTGTGACATCGAGTTCACGATCAGGCTCGCAAAGCAGTTCTCTCTCAACCTTGCCCGGTGCGTCTGACCCGGGCGAGCAGACGGCCGGAGTATCCTCCACTCCACTTCGCGTTGTCGCCATCGGAGGAGGGACCGGCCTTTCCACTCTGCTGCGCGGGCTTCGCAAGCATGTGGCTTTTCCAGACTGGCCCGCAACCGAACCTTGCTACATCTCCGATCTGGCCGCCGTTGTCACGGTGACCGATGATGGCGGTTCCTCTGGCCGTCTTCGGCAGGACTTCAACATGCTTCCGCCGGGCGACATCCGAAACTGCATGATCGCTCTCAGTGCGGAAGAAGATCTGCTCTCGAAGCTCTTCGCCTATCGATTCAAGAGCGGCGCCGGACTCGATGGACACAGCTTCGGAAACTTGTTCATCACAGCCCTGAGCGAAATCACCGGCGACTTTGCACATGCGGTACAGCTGGCGTCGAAGATCCTGGCCACCCGAGGCCGAATTTATCCGGCCACGCCGTCCTATGCCACTGTTGTCGCGCACATGGAGGATGGCTCTGTTGTGCGGGGCGAAACCAACATAACGGCCAGCAAGCTGCGCATTGCCGAGTTGATGCTCGACCCGCCGAATGTCGCCGCGATGCCGGAGACACTGGAGGCGATCCATCGCGCGGACCTTATCACTGTCGGCCCAGGATCACTCTACACTTCGCTGATCACGAACCTGCTGGTTCAGGGGATTCCCTCTGCGCTTGCGTCGGCAGCGGGTGTCAGGGTCTTTGTCTGCAATCTGATGACACAAGCCAATGAGAGCCTTGGCCTCACCGCCTCAGAGCATATCGAACGCATCTACGAGCACACGCGAGCGCCCATCTTCGACTACGCGATTGTCAACACGGCGAAGTTTTCCCCCGAGACACTCTCTCGTTATGCTGCAGAAAATGCGTCGCCGATCGAAGCGGACATCGAGCGCATAGAGCATCTGGGAGTGCGTTGCATCGCCGGCGACTTCGCGAGCGAAGACAGTGTGGTTCGGCACGCTGCCAATCGTGTTACAGGCGCACTTCTAGCATTGGGAAACAGCCGCTCGCCGAATAGTCTGTGATCTCCAGGCTCTTCTCAGGTTTTTGCAATGAAACGAAGGCGAACGTAATCGGCCGTCCAATTCCCTGCCTCATCGCGGAGCGCGGGTTCCAGCAGGGCCACTGTCTCTCGGACCACAGTTTCCCGTTCCTTGAAAGGGAGTGCTTCCAGCACTCCGCGGCGGAAAGTACGCAGCCAACCTTCCATGCCGCTTTCAGGAAGCCTCGTGGGACGCGGAATCAGCGCCATTTGTTCCACTTTGAATCCGTGCCGCTCCAGCCGCTCTGAATAGCTCTCAGCGGTCGGGAAGTAGTTCTCTGATTTCTCGCGCTGCGCCAGCCCATGCTTCTCCAGTACCGACACCAGAGCCACGTGAATTGCCGCGATATTTCCGTGGCCGCCCATCTCCGCCACGAACCGGCCGCTCCCCTTCAGCACCCGGTGCACCTGTTCAAGCATTGCGTCCTGATCGCGCACCCAGTGAAGGACAGCATTTGAAAACACCGCATCGAAGGTGGCGTTGCGGAAAGGCAACGCCTCGGCCCTGGCATGCTCAGCTTCCACTCCGCGCTCTCGCGCCGAAGCGATCATCTCTGCGGATGCGTCGGCACCCAGCACATGCGCGCCGCTCTCGGCGATGCGCCGGGTCAGCTGGCCGTCACCGCAGCCGAGATCGAGAACATACTCGCCCGGCTGGGGATCGAGCCACTCCAGCACCCCACCGGCAAGTGCGTGTACAAACGAGCCGTTGCGTTCGTAGGCAAGGGGGTCCCACGTCTGCGTCGCCATCGTAAACCTCCATGTCCAGTGTCGGCGGAATGATGGTATAAGGCAAAGTTATTCTATTTTGCTTTGCGATAACAAATGGTTATATCGGGGTACGCTGCCCGGAATTGCGTCAGATCGACTGCACGGGAAGCAGCGTCAGATCATCTACGAGCCCGATTTCCTTCTGGACAAATGGCTCTCCGTACTTCACGCCTGCCAGGAGGCCATAATGGCGTGCCTCTGCGAAAGTACGCTCGCGAATCTCCTCTTCGGGTACGAAGAGCGCGCTGCCGGCCGACTGATTTGAGTATTGAGACTTGTAGGCCATCAATGCGCTGTGCCGCTGCTCAATGAAGGGCGTGATGTCGACGACGAAGCTCGGTCGGATATCCGCGTAAAGACTCGCGTAAACGATCTTGAATGGACGATGCGGTGGCGCGCCGGTGTCTATTTTTGCGAGACCGGAGAGAAAGCACGCTTCGTATCCAAGCGTAGCGACGATGGCGTGGTCCGGATGACGCGCCTGCCAGTACGGCAAGATAACGACACGCGGCCGCACCTCGCGCAGCACACGGGCGATCTTCTTTCGGTTTTCCAACGTGTTCTCGATGGCGCCGTCAGGAAGATCGAGCGCTTCACGGCGGCTCACACCCAGCAGCTTGCCTGCCTCGTCTGCTTCCCGGGCGCGGTCTTCCGCAGTGCCTCTTGTTCCCGCCTCGCCGCGCGTCAGATCAAGAATAGCTGTGCGCAGTCCGCGTGCAGCCATGCGAAGCAGGGTACCGCCACAAGTCTGCTCGACATCGTCGCGGTGTGCGGCAATCGCCAGTACGTCAGCGCGAGATTCAGAATCTTCGATCAAGCTGGAAGCCTCAAATGCAGTGCTGGCCGAACTCCGCTGACTCCGCTAGCTTCTTAGTAGACGGTGTTGTTGTCGTCGAAGTGGCCGTCCATAAAGGCAACGTCTGAGGCGGTGCCGTTCACAGTGACGTATTGATTGTTGATCGACGATCCATCGGTGGTGTGATAGATGTACACCTGTCCGCCCTGCGCCACGTAGACCTTGTGCAGCCCAGTTACGGCAGCAATGCCCGTCAGGTCGCCATGATACGGCTCAAGCATCGTGACGGTATTGCTGGTCGTGTTGAACATGGTCAGGCATCCGTAGGGCTGCGCGGTTGCATACCGCTCACCGTTGGTGCACTTGGTTGTTCCGATCCACAGCGTGCTGTCATCGGCCATGATCATGCGGCTTGGAGCGCCGGGCGCGCCGTCGCTGACCGAGATAGGATTTCCTGCGGAGAGCGTGCCTGTGCCGGTTCCGGTGAGGCTCACCACTGTCAGATTGCCTGTGAACAGACCATCCGGGAGCAGCTTCTGGCCAATGACATACATGGTCGAGTTCGCCAGAAGCGCGTTGCTGGAACCGCCAGGAATCGCGAGGGTGCAGGAGCTTACGCCCGGTGTTGACGCGCAATCAGCATGCAGAGCGGCGTTGGTGGGCAGTTTCCCAGAATGTTGTCCCGAGGTGTAGATCACCGGCGACACCGGCATCACGGAGACGGATGAGGCCGCACCTCCGCACTCCTGTCCGCAGTTCATCACGTAAGCGGTGCTTCCATCGGCGGAGAAGATGGCTTTGACTGGCCGGTCGAACACGAGAGGTGCGCCGTAAGGATTTCCAGTCGCGTCTGTCGCGTCGGGGCTCTGCATCTGGAAGAGGCACCATCCGGGAGCATTCTGAGGCTCGCAATCCATGGCTGCTTTGGGCCAGGTGCTGGCTCCGCCGGAGTAGGCGAGCGATTCACTGGAAGTGAGCTGACGGGCGTAGTACGCGTAATTCGAGTTCTGAACGAACGCCATCGCCGCGGTGCCGCCGGGATTGACGCTCACACGGTAAACGCCGGGAAGACCGAGGGGATATGCAGCGCCGGCCGCTGCGTCGACAACTGTCAGAACAGTAGCCTGCTGGTTGGCCGCAAATACAAACCTGCCGTTGCGGCTAATGAAGATACTGGAGGAGAGCCCGTTTGCGCCTTTCTGAGCTCCGTTGTCACTTTCCTTCTGGTAATTGATGAGGTGGAGCGAACCGTCGCCTGCGCCATAGACCGCGCCGAGCTGTTCTTCAGGCATGTTCTGGATCGTAGCGGGAAGATTCCCGGAGTACCCCGAGATCGAGAAGCCGCCGATTTTCTGGTTGTAGCTGAAACGGATGTCGTAGAAAGCGTCGACAAAAGTCAACGCTCCTGTCGACGCTACGCTTGGGTTCTGGATGGCGATCATCACCCGGTTGGTCAGTCCACTGGGTGGCAGCACTCTTCCGGCAAAGTACGTCGTCGAACCACATCCTGCCAGCACCACGGATACAAGTACCGCCGCGGCGGCGCAGAGCCAAAGACTTCTCTTCTTCAAAATCGCTTCCCTCGAATAACGGCGCAGTTGGAATGCTGACTGCGCCTGGCGGACCGTAAAATGAATGGCGATTGCCGCAACTCCGGACAAGATCGAGGCCTTCCCAGGCCACCGTTTTGACCGGCTCTGCTTAGCTTTTTGACTCTCCAATCATAACAAAGCAACCCGCTTATTCGGCTGAATGTGCCGGCGGCGCAACTCAACTGCCCAGCTTCCCCGTTCAAGGCCCAAGAGCCTGACTTTCATGGCCCTTGCGGTAGCATTAGGTCAGGATGCCTCAGTTCGCCGATCTCTTTTCTAATCGCCCCGTGCTTGCCGATGGAGCCATGGGTACGGTCCTTTACGCCCGCGGCGTTTTCATCAATCGTTGCTACGACGAGCTGAATCTTTCTGACCCGAACCTGATCCTGTCTGTCCACGAGGACTACCTGCAGGCCGGGGCCGAAATCATTGAGACCAATACCTTCGGCGCGAATCGATTTCGGCTGACCCGGCATGGGCTGGCGTCGAAGGTGGCAGAGATCAATGCCGCCGGAGTTCGCATCGCTCGGCAAGCTGTCGACCACCTGAAGGAAAAGCAGGCTGGGACGGCTTATGTCGCCGGGTCCATCGGGCCACTTGGGGTCCGCCTCGAGCCGCTGGGGAAGACGGGGCTGGATGAAGCGCGTGCCGCCTTTGCGGAACAGATTCGTGCTCTTGCTGAAGCTGGAGTGGACCTCCTCATTATCGAAACTATGCCAGCGTTGAATGAGGCTCGCGAAGCTTTGTTGGCTGCCGAAGAGACGGCTCCGGAATTGCCGGTACTCGTCATGGTCACGGTAGACGACGAGAGCAATTGCCTGGACGGCTCGAAGCCCGAGCAGGCCGCTGCCCTGCTCACCGAATGGGGTGCTGGGGCGATCGGCGTCAACTGCTCCACGGGGCCATCAACGGTTCTGACTGCGCTGGAGTGCATGCGCAGTGCGACTGACCTGCCCCTGGCTGCCATGCCCAACGCAGGAATGCCGCGTGCGATCGAGGGGCGCAATATCTATCTGTGCTCGCCGGAGTACATGGCCAGCTTCGCGCGCAAAGCCATTGCCGCTGGAGCGCAATTCGTTGGCGGCTGCTGTGGCACCACACCGAATCACATACGCGCCATGCGATCCGCGATGCGGGCAATCGACGCGCAGGCACGCGTCACAGACGGTGGAAAACACTCTGAAATCTCGACTGAGACGCCGCCCGCACCACTGGCTGAGCGCTCACGCATCGGCTCGCTGATCCAGGAAGGCCAGTTCGTCACCCTGGTGGAGATCGTGCCGCCGAAGGGCATCAACTGCACGAAGGAGATCGAGGGCGCGCGCCTTCTTGCCCAACTCGGCGTCCACGCGATCAATGTGCCTGATTCGCCCCGGGCCTCGGCTCGAATGAGCGCGCAGAGCCTCTGCATCCAGATCCAGCAGCACACCGGCATCGAGACGATTCTGCATTACACGTGCCGCGACCGGAATGTACTCAGTATCCAGTCGGATCTGCTTGGAGCCTCTTCTATTGGGCTGAAGAACATTCTTTGCCTTACGGGTGACCCACCGAAACTGGGCAACTATCCGGATGCGACGGCAGTTTTCGACGTCGACGCGATCGGCCTCGTGAATATCGTTCGCCGGCTCAATCACGGGCTGGATATCGGCGCAAACTCGATCGGAGCTTCGACGAACTTCACGATCGGAGTAGCCGCGAACCCGGGCGTACCGGATATCGAGCATGAGTTGCGCCGGTTTGCATTCAAGGTTGAGGCCGGGGCGGAATACGCCATCACGCAGCCGGTCTTCGATCTGAGCCTGCTTGAAGAATTCCTGAACCGCATCGAGTCTTACCGGATTCCGGTGATAGCGGGGATCTGGCCGCTGACAAGCCTTCGCAATGCCGAGTTCATGAAGAACGACTTGCGCGTCTCGATGCCGGAAGAGATCATGCTGCGCATGGCCCAAGCGGAGACTCCCGATGCTGCGCGGCAGGAAGGCATTCGCATTGCGCAGGAGATGCTGGAGTCGGTGCGCGGTATGGTGCAGGGCGTTCAGGTCAGTGCTCCCTTTGGGCGTTATTCTGCCGCAGCGGAAGTAATCGCGAGCGTGCTGCCGCAAGCCGCCCTCGACCTGAAGTGACTTGATTAGTTAATGTCGGGTTCCCCATCTAAACGCGTCTTTCGCGTTCAGGGTGGGAACGACAACGCCGAGCGACCGCATGCGTGTCCGGAAGAGTGCCCATCCGCATACAATAAGAACGACACATGGCATCCTTCGAAGAATCGCTGAAGAAACTCGAAACTATCGTTGAGTCGCTCGAGAAGGGCGACCTGTCGCTCGAAGACTCCATCAAGCTCTTTGAAGAAGGCACGGTGCTCTCAGCCGCCTGCAAGAAGGAACTCGACGAGGCTGAAGGCAAGGTGCAGGTGCTCATCAAGCAGCGCGATGGTTCATTCAGAACCGAGCCGTTCCCCAATGACAAGAAGGGTTGAGCATCCGTGGCTGAGGATTGCGGCGCGGAAGCGCGGCTTGCCACTTATGGGAGCCTGTCTCCCGGAGAGATCAATCACGATCAACTTTCGAGCATGAAAGGTCGATGGCTCAAAGGAACGGTCCGCGGCATTCTTCTGAGTGCAGGCTGGGGGAGCTCCATGGGATTTCCGGGGCTAACGCTTGATCCAGCCGGTCCGGAAGTGAGTGTGAACGTGTTCGAGTCGCCCGAGTTGCGCGAGCACTGGCATCGCCTCGATGAATTCGAGGGTTCGGAATACCGCCGCATTGTCACTCTCGTCCGGACCGATCAGGGCGTTCTCGAAGCAAATATCTATGTCGTGGGCGAGTAGCGATTGCATTCTTAGCTTTTTGCTGGCCCAAAGCGCCGATTGCGCGATAGGCTTTGTAGCACCTCACGAGCCAATTCCCTCTCGAACCCCGGCCGTGATGTCGGAGGCCAGCCCCTATGCTCAAGTCCATCGGAATCGTTCTGGGGAGCTACGTGCTCTCCATCGTTCTCGTACTCTGCACCGACCCAATTTTGACTCGTATCTTTCCCGGCGATTTTGAGAAAGGCCGCATTCCGTCGAATGCTGCACTTCTAGCCAGCACGGCCTTCTTCGTCGTGATTTCGATCTTGTGCGCGTGGGTGTGTGCGCGTTTCTCTCCGAACCGTCCCGGCAGGCACGTGCTATGGTTTTTCATCCTGGGCGAGGTGATGGGAATTGGCGCGATCATTCCCAACTGGTCGAAGGGATGGCCGCACTGGTACTGGCTTTCGTGGCTGCTCACATGGCCTGTCAGCTGCTGGATCGGCCTGAAGCTCGCGGGCAAGCGCGACGCACGAGATGCTGCACTAGCAAATGCCTGACCCGGATCTAACCCGGCATGAGCTGAGAAAGCAGGCTGGCTACCTCGTCCCGAGCGACTTGCAACTAGTCAGCTGGCCCAGCAAGCGTCTCACGCTCTCAAGATTGCTGCCGTAGGCAAGGGTTGCATTCAGCGTTGCGCGTGCGCCCTCGGCGTCTCCGGCAATGCACTCGACGCGCGCGAGGTTCATCGAAAGTCCCGGCAGATCCTGATTCTTCGCGAACGCTTTCTGCAGCATCGCAACGGATTCGTTCAGCTTGCCCTCGCGCGCCAGCAGAACTCCCAGATCTGACAATGCAGTCAAATCGTCGGGAGCGAAGGCGAGCGCACGGCGGAATTCTTCTTCCGCTGTCTGAGCGTTCTTCCGCTCAGCCGCAAGAGTTCCCAGCGCATCAAGAGTAGCGGCATCTACGTTTCCTGTTTTACTCAACGCGTTGAGCTGTTCCCACGCTACTGGCTCTCGAGACTTGTCGCCAAGAAGCAGTGCCTTGTAGTTCGCCATGGCAAGGTCGCGCGCATCGGCAGTTGGAGAGAAGATGGGCGTGAGATCTCCGCTGCTGCTCTCGAGGACCGTCTTGCTGTTCGAGGCCTCCGGCAGCTTGAGGATACGGTGGTCGGTCCAGGCCACGTGGGGAATATTCTCTGCTCCGGTCCGCGACATGTGACAGCTTGTACAGTCCTTGTTCTCCGGATGATGTGTCTGCGCAAATTCCGGCTGGGAGTGGCAGGCGAGACATTTACCGCGGAAAAACGCCGCCTTTTCCGCCGCAGCTGGAGTGTAGTGCGGATCGTGACAGCTGGTGCACGACATGCGGTCGCCACTCATCCGCTTGCAGGTGCTCTGAGCCAGCTGTTCCACTTCGCTGACTCCGCGCTGTGTCAGGTTCGCCTTGGTCCTGACGTAGAAGGCCAGATACTTTGAGATCGACTCGCCGGGCCGGTAGTCCAGCGGCGAAAGCCCGGCACGCTGAACGAGCACGTCGCCCTCAAGGTGGCAATTGATACAAACTGAATCTCTTTGCTCGGCGGTCAGTTTTTTCGGGTTTACGACGCCTGCCTTACCATCGCTCCGCACGTGCGCATCCGAATCGCCATGGCAGGACTCACAGGTGATGCCAGTATGCAGGAAAGCCAGCCCTTGATAACGGTTGATGGTGCCGGGCGCGGCAGCCTGCACGGAGCTCATATGACAGCGGAGGCATCCGCTCTCCATGGGGATCGGCGGCGGCATGCTGGTCATCTCCTGGAGCCCAGGCTTCATGTCGAAGCTCCTGGTGGGTCCGTACCACGCCACCGGGGACTCAAAGAGAAAATTTCCTTGCAAATAGAGATAGGTTGTTCCCAGATGGCCGGAGCCGAGAAAGTATTCCAACGGGAAGTGACCGGCTAAATCCGGATCGGTGAGGGATCGATAAGAGAGGGTTGGCCGATCCTGGTGCGCGGCAATCGTGTACTCCATTGACGATGCTGCGTGCTCAAATTTGCCGTCGCGAAGATTATCATTTGCCGAACCGCTCGCGTTGGCCATCGGCGTCTCCAGGTAGCTCTTAAAGATTGCGGCATGGCAGCGCGCACAGGAGGCATCGGCAGTCCGCACGGGCGTTGCTTCCTGGTTCGTCGCAGCGAATGCAACGAAACTATTCAGAAGCAAGTTGAATGCAATGAGCACCAGCGCAAATCGGATGTGATGTGTTCTGGCCGGAATCATGCCCCGACATCCCGCGCCGAAATGCGAACCCATGTATTTCTTCCTCCTCAAACACGGCGAGCAAACCTGAGTTCACGGAGAAGAAAGTGGACGGGTCTTACCCGTTCGCGATTTCTCAGCCGCCAGAAGGTCAGCAGGTGTGGCTCATCGCACGCCGACACGAAGGCGAGCACGCGCGACGCATGAGATGAACCTGTTTTCAGAGAGAGCTACCAGGTAAGACAGGATCTTTCGTGACCCTCGGTCTCAATTCTTGAATCGCAGGCTTGCGAACGATCAGGAGGAGGTTCGGCTTGTAACTATTGTTTTGTCGTACGAGACCAAGATGATTATATCGGTGCAGACCAGGCGCTGACTCCCTGGTCTTGGCACGCTACCTTGTGAGATGTACCATGATCCGTTCCAAGAAGAGAGCCTCTGGGACTTTGCCAGAAGATCGAGGCGACCATGTGCAAGCAAATTATTTCAGCCCTGATTCTTCCCTTCCTCGCGGTCTTTGGCTTCGCCGCAGATAAGCCTCCTGAAAAGCTAAAGGCAGCCCAGTCGATTCCCGAGCTCCAGCAACAGCTTATAAAAATCCTCGCGGATAGCCACACTCCCGGCGTATCGGTCGCAATCGTCCATCGCGATGGACCCGAGTGGGTGACGGCGCTCGGCAAGGCCGACGTCGCGTCGAATCGAGATGCTACGGCGTGGACCCTGTTTCGCATCGGATCTACCTCGAAAGCATTTGCCTCTCTCTCGATTCTCAAGTTAGTGCGCGAAGGCAAACTCACACTTAACGAGCCAGTCCACAAGCTTATTCCGGAGATCGGTTCCGACAATAAATGGGAGGCGACGGACCCTATTCGCGTGGTCCACTTGTTAGAGCACACTACGGGCTGGGACGACCTTCACCTTCGCGAATACGCGAAGGACGCTGCGAACATGAGCCTGCGCGAGGCGCTCGACTTCGGCCGGTCCTCGCGATCTTCCCGCTGGCGCCCCGGTACGCGTATGGCCTACTGCAATTCGGGCCCGGCCGTCGCAGCATACATCGTGGAGAAAGTCAGCGGCGAACGCTTTGAAGACTATGTCGAGCACAATTTCTTCCAGCCTATCGGCATGAAGACCGCAACTTACTTCAAGCCCGATTCCAGCCAGGCAGCAACGCTTTACCACAGCGACGGGAAGACGCCTTATCGCTACTGGAACATCACGTATCGTCCTGCTGGCTCTATCAATGCATCAGCACAGGACATGGCCGCCTATGTGCAGTTCTATCTAAACCGCGGCGCAGTCAACGGCACGCAACTTGTGCCAGCGAGTGAAATAGATCGAATGGAGAACCCTGCCAGTACGTGGGCTGCGCGCGAGGGCCTCGCAGCCGGATACGGACTCTCCAACTACTGGTCATTCAACGATGGTTTCATCTTTCACGGCCACAATGGCGGAGTCGAAGGAGGCCTGACCGAATTGGCCTACATGCCTGAGTATGGAATTGGCTATTTCTACTCCATCAACTCCGGAAACGGAGACGCATTCTCAACGATTGGTAAGGCAATCAGAGGGTACATCACGCTTCATCTGCAGCGTCCACCAGTACCGGCAGCCGCCGCGCTTCCATCAGACGCCGCCGACTATGCCGGCTTCTATGAGCCTGACTCGCCGCGCCAGGAGGTGATTCGATTTATGGATCGCCTCGCCGGGATCTCCCGCGTTCACTTCAGTGACGGGAAGATGCTCATCTCAAGCCTGAATGGAACCAACATGTTTTTCCCAGTCTCCGGACATTTGTTTCGATACGCCGGCAAGGACGAGCCGCCCGAGCCGGCCGCTTCTGCCGCATTGCTGACGCCGAACAAGGACGGGCGTTTTATTCAAGCGGGCGTTACGATGAAGCGCCTGTCGACGCCATTCGCGTTCTTCGAAATTGCGCTGACCACATTGGTTGGCCTGGCAATGATCTCGATCCTGCTTTATGCGCCGGTCTGGCTGCTCGGCGGACTGTTCAAGAAGCGCCGCCGGCCGGCCGAACGGCCGATGCGCTTGTGGCCGCTGCTCGCGATGCTCTGCCTGATTGGCTTCGTGGCGATCTTTGCCGCGAGCTCAGGCGATATCATTGGCCGACTTGGCAATGTCACGCTCTGGTCGCTCGGAATTTTCGCATCCACCTTGCTTTTCTCACTCACATCATTGATTGCTGCCTGGACGGCATGGAGAGCCCGCGCAGACGGAGCGCGACGCAGCGTCCGCATCTATTCAATGATCGTTTCGGCCGCACTCGTCCTTGCGACGATTTACCTCGCCTATTGGGGAATCATTGGCCTTCGAACCTGGGTGTAAGCAAAACCGAGGAGTTGTTGCTCGTTTTAGAAGCTATAGAGTGGCCAGCTTCTGCCTTAGCCAGTCCAGCAACTCAACGGAAAGTTGATCGGCAGATTCGATCTCAAATTTCGTAAGGTCACCTGGCAACTCTGAGGTGTCTGCTCTGTGCGTCACAACTGCCGCATCCGCCACACGCAGGAGTCGTTCGAAACTGGACTTTCTATCCTGACCGCCGATCAGAGCAAGACAGACATCCGGCCTCAGAACATCCGCAATTCGGTTTGACTCGAAGATGATGTTTCGATCTGAGCCGATCGCATTTTTGATCTTTTCGATTGGGACTTCCGCGCCTGTCCGAGTAACCAAGAGGGCCCGTCGCGCGCCAGCCGCCAGATAACGAGCCGTATCGGTCTCCTCACCCGCGTTGGTCTCTTCAAAGAACTCTCGATCCGAAAGACTGTGTTCTCTTGAGGCGGGCTCGTAGTCGTGGCCGGTGATTTTCACAGCCGTCCATTCGAACTCGCGAAGAGCCCTGATGATTGCGCAAACCAAGGCAGTCTTGCCAACGTCTTTCCCGCCGCCGCCGACAACCAGGATCGCCAATGGAAGACCTAATCGCCGCTTTCTTGCTGGCTTGTTGCTTTGTTCCCCTGGTCCCTGCGTTTCGCCAGCCTGCTTAACGTGGCCTGCTCGCGAAGCATCTGTTTCAAGGGCCGCGCCGGCGTGCCGAACATTACTGTTCCGGGCTTGTGTCCTTCGTTAGTGATGGTTTTGCCGTTGAAGACACCTGATTGGCCGCCGAGAATCACGCCTTCGCCAACATGAACGTGGTCGCCAATGCCCACCTGGCCGGCCAGCACCGCACCCTTCCCGATTGTGCTTGAACCGGAGATGCCCGTAAGAGCAACAAGAATCGCGTCAGGTCCGACGTCGCAGTTATGCCCGACGTGCACCAGATTGTCCATTTTGGTGCCGCGCCGGATTCGTGTTTCCTTCAGCGCACCGCGATCGATGGTAGTGTTCGCGCCGATCTCGACATCGTTCTCAATCACCAGCGTTCCCTGCTGCGGAAAATGGGTGTACGCGCCTGTTTCGGTGTCACGCACGTAGCCAAAGCCATCGGCCCCGAGCACTGCGCCTGCGTGCACGATCACACGGTCACCCAGAGTTACGTGGGGATAGATAACCGCGCGCGGGTAAATGACGCACTCCATCCCGATTTTCACGAATTCGCCGACGATCGCACCGGCGCCGATGCGCGTTCCTGCGCCAATCCAAGCGTGCGATCCGACAACGGCGTTTGATCCGACAAAGACCGCCGGATCGACCTTTGCATCCGGAGCAACAACCGCTCCCGGCGCAATGCCGATGCTGAGCGACGGCTTCCTTACCAGCTTCGCGGCTTTGGCAAACCAGAGCTTGGGCTGATCGGTTTCCACGACGCATTTGCCGTGCGGATACTCCTTCACCATGCCCGGCTTCAGAACAATGGTTCCGGCATTGCTCTTGAGCGCTGCGAGCGCGGCCGCCTCGGATTCAGCGAACGCAAGGTCGAAGGCACTGGCCGTCTCAACCGCACTCACCGCATCTACGATCCACTCAACATCACCCTGTGCGAGGTGCCCGCCCAGTTCATCCAGCAGTTCTTGCAAGATCATCCCGATCTCTCCATGGGAAGATTACCGGATTCAACAACTCCCAGACTCTTCTTTTTCTTGCCGTGTTTTCAAAAGAACAATCACTGGAAACCGTGGTGCAGATGAGCTACTACCGTAAACGACAAACCGCTCACTCTTCTTCGAGGAGCGTCTCGACGATGTGTCCCATCTTTTCCTGTTTGGTCTTCAGGTAGGCGGCGAATGTCTCCTGCGGCTCAACCTCTGCAGACACACGCTCAGTGACTTCGATCCCAGCCGACTCGAGGGCTGAAACTTTGTCAGGGTTGTTGGTCATTAATTTGACCTTCTTGACACCCAGCATTTTCAGCACGCGCGCGGGAAGCTCGTATTCCCGGTAGTCTGCCTCGAAGCCAAGTTCCACGTTCGCTTCAACGGTGTCGCGTCCCTGGTCCTGAAGCTCATAAGCTTTCAGCTTGGCCATGAGGCCGATTCCTCGACCTTCCTGCTGCTCATACAGCAGAATTCCAGCGCCCTCTGCGGCGATTTTCGTCAGAGCCAGCTCGAGCTGCAGCCGGCAATCGCAGCGCAGCGAACCAAAGACATCTCCCGTAAGGCATTGCGAGTGAATTCGAACCAGAGGAGGCGAGGACTTTATGTCTCCCATGACCAGTGCAACGAGGCCCTCGACCTTGCCGTTTTGAGCCGGAGATCCAGCATTGGCCGGCAACTTTCCTTCGAAACCAAGGATGCGGAAGGCACCCCAGCGGGTCGGGAAATCTGCCTCGGCTACCTTCTTTACGCTTTCAAACGCCATGCCTTCATTTTACTTGGCGTGAATCCGCGACCCAGCGGCACCCGTCACACGATGGGGTCGGCACTAGTCAATGCGCAATGCCTGATTTGGATCGACCGATGCTGCACGGCGAGCCGGGATGATGGCGGCAATGCCCGCGAAGGTGGCAAGCAGAAGCGTTGCGCCGCCGAGTACCAGAGGATCGAACCGGCTTACCTCGTAGAGCTGATGCTGCAGCAACCGGCCGCAGAAGATGGCGATGGGCAGGCCTATGAAAAGCCCGAGGCCGGCCTGAGCCATTGCGCTCCTCAGCACCATGCTGACCACGTTTGAGCGGTCCGCGCCGAGTGCCATTCGAATTCCTATCTCTCCAGTTCGGCGCGCAACGTTGTAGGCTGTAACCCCGTAAAGCCCTATTGACGCCAACAGCAAGGCGAGCATCCCAAAGAGACTGGTGAGCCGCGCGATCAGCCGTTCCTGATTGAATTGAAGAGCGACCTGATCTGTGTACGTGTCGACATGGATGAGCGCCAGCTTCGGATCGACCTCGGAGAGCACTTTGCGTAGCGTGTCCTGATAGGCCGCAGGTGCCCCGTTCACTCGCACCTCGATCAGCTGCGCATAGAGCGTGCCCGATTCCAAACGCTGATAGCCGGACGGGGTGTAGGCCGTTGTCTGCGAGAACGGCAGAAAGAACATCGGGTTCTGAGGATTGGCGGGATTGCGATACTTGGCGTCTTTCACAACGCCGACGATTTCGTAGTCGGAGCTGTGTCCTTCGAGACTGAGCCCGAAATGCTTCCCAATGGGATTCTCGTCGCCGAAGAAGCGGCGAGCAAAGGACTCGTCGATAACTGAAACATGCGGCGAGCTCTGCGTATCACTGGTGGTGAATGCTCGTCCCCTCACTATCGGAGTTCCGATGGTTTCGAAGAAGTGCGGTGCGGCCCGCTCCATAAGCGTGTCCACGTCTCCGACCCACTTCTTACTGTTTCCGGCAATCGAGATGTTCAGGTTTATGCAGCAAAATTTCTGTGGCGCATTGAGAGAAAGGCTTGCGCTCACGACTCCAGGAACCTGCTCCAGTCGATTCTGGATTTGCTGATATAGAGCGGGCAGGCGATCAGGAGTGTAGCCCGACGCCTTGAAGTTGATCGATGCAACGAGTTGACCCTGCGGCTTGAATCCAAGATCTGCTTTTTCGAGGTGCATCAGGCTCTCGCTCACCAGGCCAGCAATTGCCAGCAGTACCAGCGAAACCGCTGCCTGAATGGCGACGAGCACCTTCTGTGATCGCGAACTTCGGCTGCCTCGTGCCCTGTTGGCCCCCTGCAAGCCGTGGGCGGGATCTGCCTGCGTGCCGATCCACGCCGGAACAACGGAAAACGCGACGCAGGTCAAAACTGAAAGTGAAAACGTGAAGGCTAAAACCGGCAACGACGGGGCAGCGCTTACAGGGACCAGGTTGGCGCCGCGAAATACGATCAGCAGCACCCCTTTTGAAACTCCGAAGGCGACTGCGATTCCGAGTGCTGCTCCCATCAGCGAGAGCAGGATGCTTTCGGTGAAGATAGCCCGCATCAACCGGACACGCGACGCGCCCAGGCTGATGCACAGCGCCGTTTGCTGCCTTCGTGTTGCCGACCTGACCAGCAAGAGATTCGCCAGGTTCGCGCAGGCGATGAGTAGTACCAGTACGGCTGCGGACGACAACAGCAGAAGACCTCGCGTCGAATTGCTCCGGAATGGTGATACGCCATTTCCGACATGAGTCAGCTGAATATGCTGCTGGTTCAGCCTGGCAAGATCATCTCGACCGAGTTCCCGCTCCGAGCGCAACCATTGTTGCAATTCTCCGGTGAGCTTGCTTTGGACGGCAGCCGGCTTCTGTCCGGGACTAAGGCGGCCAATGACGTAGAGCCACGCGTCGCCAGAGGAGTAAAGGAGCGACTTGCGGCCATTGCCTTCAAACGCAGGCTGCTGGCTCAATGGCATCCACAGCTCTGGCGGATTCTGCGAAAGCCGTGCGCCGAAGAATGCCTGAGGAGCGATACCAACGATCGTTACCGGGATTTCGTTGATCAGCAGTTTCGATCCAATGATTGAAGGATCAGCGCCGTATTGGTTCTGCCAGGCTCCATAGCCCATGACCGCAACCGCTGGCGCATTCTCGTTGTCGTCGTACGTCGAGATAAGCCGGCCTTGGGATGCGTTTATGCCAAGCGTGGCGAAAAAGTTTCCGGAAATATATTCGCCGTTCAGCGTCTGGGCAGCTTGCGCCGACTCGGCGCGGCGTGTGTTGAATGTAGGCGCGCTGCCGGAAAACGCGGCGAGTTGGGTGAAAGAAGCATCCGTGTCGCGCACGTGCTTGTAAAACTGATAGTCGAATGTTCCCCAGGAGCCTTGAAGACCGCCCCACTCACAGCAATAGAATTCGCCCTCGCCGACACGATACAGCTGATCTGGATGAGAAATGGGCAGCTGTTTTAGAACAACTCCGTAGACGAGTGTAAACACCGCAGTGTTTGCGCCAATGCCCAGCGCGAGCGTAAGCAAAGCTACTGACGTAAAGCCCGGGCTGCGGAAGAGCTGCCGCATTCCGTAGCGGACATCCCACACCGCCGATTCGAACCAGCTGTCCCAGCCGATAGCACTGACCTTCGTTTTTACGGTCTCGATGCTGCCCATTTCGACGCGAGCACTTCGCCAGGCGTCAGCTTCGGTCATGCCGCTGCGAATTCTCTCTTCCACAGCGACTTGCAAATAGGCACGCAGTTCTTCGTCGAGTTCCTCTCGCTTGCGACGCTTCGAAAAGAGTGAGCTGAAGCCTGCAACCAGCCGATTCCACCAGAGCATCATCGCCTCCTCAGGCCTCGAGAATCTTTGCAACCGCTTCCACCTGACGTCCCCACGCGCGCATCTCTTCCTTCAGCGCCTTCCGGCCAAGGTCCGTCAGGATGTAATACCGTCCGCGCCTGTTGTTTTCCGTTGGCCGCCACTCGCCCTTGATCCGGCCTTCGCGCTCGAGGCGATTGAGGGCTGGAAAGAGCGAGCCGGGGATCACGTGGAAGATTCCGTTGCTCATCTGCTCGATGCGGACGGAGATTCCGAAGCCATGCATCGGCTGCAGTGCCAGCGTCTTCAAGATCAGCATTTCGAGTGTTCCCTGCACCAGATCGCCCTTACCCGGCATTTCTCTCCCTATCGCGCTCGACTCTCATATCGATCATCGATATGAATATCCTCTCTTCTAGTCGATTGTCAAGAGGAAGCCGGAAGACGGAAGAGAAAGGTCTTCTGAAATGCCCAGGGGCCGTTCAGGTATTGCCAGAGGTCAAGTCCTAGTCCCTGGACGGAAAACGGAACGAATCTCTGAGCAATTTCTGCGAGAGTTCGGCGCGCTAGTTCGGCAGTCGCCTTGTTTTGAATGACGACATGGGGCCGAAAAGGCTGGCGGTCTTGTGGGATAAGGTGGGGCGCGAAGCGATCGGCCAATTGCGCTCGAAGGCGTTGCAGCGAAGGCGACTCGAGGTTGTATGCAACGCCTTGGCCAAGGGGAATGACTCTAGTTACCTCGACTGAGATGACGTCCTGCTGCCGAGCGAGTTCGGTAAGTGCGACTTTTGTAGCCTCTGTCTCCGGCAGCTGATGAAAAAGCGTGAGATGAGCAGGTTAAGATTGCGATTAGGTGGGAAGTAAAGCTGGCGGTCGCGGTCAAAGCGCGTCTGCGAGGCAGAATCAAAGCGAACCGTGAGGATAAGAGGCGGCATGCTCCTGGTTCGATGTCCTCCTCCCTTTCGGGGATTTCAGTTTTTCAGGGGTCGTGGAAATGTGAAGCAACAGCTCACCGATAGGCATAACGAGCAGACCGGGCGGCATCAACCCAATACACTGGTGTCGTGACTGATCGGCTCATTCTGATCACCCTGCTGGTGAAGCTGGGAGTGGTGGCATCTGTTGCCAGCGTATTGGCGCGAGCAGCCACGTTTCGCCGGCTCTTCTTTGCAGAAAAACGTCGCCCTGAGCAGACGCTTGCTTTCCTCGCCTTCTTTCTTGTTCCGCTCACGCTTGGCGTATGGATCCGGACCTCCGTACCCAATTTTCTTGCCGCCGATATTTCGTTCGAGACCATCATCCTGCTTGGGCTGCTCGTTGGCCCACGATGGGCTACTCTCGGCAGCGTCATATTGGCAATCCCCGCGGTCCTGCACTTTGAGTACCTTGCCCTTCCCTTTAACGTTGCCATCGCTATTCTCGCGGGCATCCTGGGGCGTTTCGTCGAACCAGATGAAATCTGGTCATTCACACCGTTCGTAGACCTGGGGCTCTATCGGTGGGTGAAGCGCATTCTGCGTCGGCCCCGCATCGATCGTCAGTTCCTGCTGCTGTTCCTGATCGTCGCAGCCGAGGCCTGCCGCGACTGGCTGACTGCGCGCTTTCCACACAAACTGTTCGCGCTGGTCGCTAAAGCTCCATGGGTGCAGGTGCTTGTCTGCATTACTGCGCCAATCGTGGTTGGAATCGCCATCAAGGTCTGGAATGCGCTGCGAATCGAGTTGAAGCTGGAGGAGCAGAAACATTTGCTCCTCGAAGCACGGCTGGATGCGCTTCAGAGGCAGATTAATCCGCATTTCCTTTTCAATACGCTCAACTCGATATCTGCACTCGTTCGAACAAGACCGGAGCTTGCCCGCGAGATGACGATCAAGCTGGCAAACATCCTTCGGGCGTTGTTGAAGGATCACGATACTTACGTTCCCCTTCGGAATGAGCTGAGTTTTACCGACGACTATCTCGACATTGAGGTAGTTCGCTTTGGCGCGGACAAACTCCACGTTGAGAAAGAAATCGATCCTGACACACTCGACGTTCTCGTACCCAGCATCCTGCTGCAGCCGTTGATAGAGAACTCAATCAAGCACGGTTTGGAGCCACGCATCCACGGGGGCACTGTCACCCTGCGTAGCAAATTGGAGGGAGATCGCGTGCTGATCGAAGTAGCCGATGATGGCGTGGGGATGGGCGATCGGCCGAACACCGGCATCCGGCGTGATGGAGCCGGGATCGGGATGAAGAACGTCCAGGAACGGCTTGAAGTCTTGTATGGCGCTCAGGCTGAGTTCAAAGTCGTCAGCAACCCGGGCCGCGGCACGTCTGTGACGATCGAGATACCAGCGGATCTTCCAGTTGTGCGCTGAGAGCGTCTTGTCCCTGCAAAATCAGTTACCCGCTGCAGCTGTTGGCGTCAGCACGAGTTGCTGCTGATTCGCGATTGCCATCTTCTGGTAGTAGTCGCGCAACGCCTGATACTCCTTTGCTTCCAGCAATACAGATGCTCGCGCGAAGATGTGCTTGATATCGATGACATTTGCGCCGGGCTGGGTTTTGATTACGAGGGCCGCGTGCTCAGGCCATGGGAGCTGCGCTGGCTGCGGTGCGCTCTCGATGGAGTATCCGGCAGGCAGGTGATACACCGTGTCATCAATCACCTGTTCAGCGTAGTGCAAGTCGATCGGGGCTTCCCGCTTCTCGTCCGAAGCGAATTGCTCATTGCCGTGGGTCGAGAAGAAAAAGGCGGGAAGCAGAACCCGCTTGCCGGTTACAGTGCCAAGCTGACCCGAAACTGCAGCCGTCACCGAAACATATCCTGCCGAAGTAGCCAGACCCTGAATCTCTCCAATTTCTATGGAGACTCCTTGCGGCAGCGATGCAATCAGACTGGCGCTCAATTGACGGCGCACTTCCATGGTGTCGGCCGTTAAGTTGAGTTGACGCCAGCGCAACGCGTCAGGGCCGTTCATGAGTATCTTCACAGTTCCTTTTGCCGCCCCCTGGGAGTCGACCGATATGTCCGCGGTATGGGCGATGATTGCTTCCTTGCTCTGATTGGGCGGAGTTACGGCAGAGATGGTGACGCCGTCTCCGGCTTCGAGAAGGCCTCCGCAGAGCGCGTGCGACCAGTGCAACTGCCCATAAGGCATAAACTTCTCGCCTGGATCGAGAAATACGTCTGAATTATTTATGTGAAGCACAATGACCGTCATGGACAGCTGGTCGAGAGAAAGATATCCGGGATCGAAGATCCGAAACCTGCGATCGGCGATACTCATCGCTCTGGCCTGAAGACCTGCTGCTCGCGCCAGAGCGAGATATAGCGTTGCGATTTCGTTGCGGGTGCCGCTCTTTTCGCTCCACACCTGCCCAGAAGTATGGACCTCGCGGCTCAGGCCGCTGCGAACCCGCTCCGCTTCGGTACGTTTGCGGGAGAAATCGGTATTCTCGAGTGCCTGCACTGCGTCGTAGATCTTCCTGGCTTTCTCCTCATCGTTCGTCGCGCCAGCCGTGATCTGAGCTGCCGCGGCCCGCAAGTCATTTGTCGCTTCTGCACTATGATCGATTTCCCTGGCCCAGATCTTACCCTCGTTTAACCAGAAGACATCGCCGGCCAGGAAAGGACTGTAGTAGAAGCGAACGCCATAGACACGGCTCTGATCAGGAGGTGCGTTGGACTCATGGCGCACAGGTGGCACATCCGCGAGATCGAGCGTGTAGTCACGATTCGGACTCGCCTGGAGGCGCACACCGGCAGGTAAGCGTGCGGAGAAAAGCAGGTAGTGAGCGACTTCCCCTCTCGATGTGTAGTGCGTGATGCTCTGATTGCCCAGAACATTCCTTTCGAGGTCTCCAAGCGGGTTGTAGTAGAACCGCTCCTTGCGCACAGGGAGGCTTGTCTGTACCTCCCAGTATGGAATCGAACCCGCGAGAGCCGAGTCGTAAAAACCTTGAATGTCGTTGGTCACGCCGTAGGTGTGAACCTCTGAATTTGGCAGAGTCCAGCGATATTCGAGGATGCTTCCAACCTCCACGCTGGGGAGTGTGAAGACTCTCGCGTTGACATGGCGGCTCGTGCTTTTTACGACGAGCAGGTCTTCAGGCGCCCCGGACAGTGGAACCACAGTGCCATCCGCGTGAATCGTGCGTCCTTCGATGCGAGGCGGAGTGGCGCCGCCGGCGAAGGGCACTTCGATGTTGGCCCATTCCTTGCCCGCATCCGTCAGCACTTTGATCCGCGCGTATTCGCTCGCGAAATGATTGAAGTTGTCGGTTGATTCTTCGCGATTGAGATAAATCGCGGCGGCTCCGGGCCATTTTGGATCTGCGGTCATCTGCAGTTCCTCTCTGGTTGGTTCCTGAAACTTTTGCGCCGGAACGATGAGGGGCAGTGAAGAAGGAAGGAGGCAAACGAGAGTTCGAATCCACGACGCAGTTCGCATGGAGATCCTGTGGCACAGCTGAAGTGAAATTGCGGTCATTCTAGCTCAACCGTGGCGCTTTTGACACCTCTGAGCAGCCAGACGCCACTTCGCGCGCGTGTGCCCGAGGCCTGCTGCAACTTAGTCGAGATGAAGGCGCCAGAGTGTGTAACTGAGAATCTCGTGCTGGATGCGTTCGCGCTGGCCGGTCGACGAGCCTTCGATCGGTACACGCGGTCGGGGTGAAGTCAACACATTGAGACCGTTGGCGGCGCAGATCTGGTGAATACGGAAGAGGTGGGTAGCGTCGCTGACCACGACGATCCGCTGGAGGTTATTGGTCCGGGCGATCACGGCCAGTCGGTGAACGGACTCGTCGGTGCTGGTACTTTCGGTTTCGGCGATGATGTCGGAGTCAGGAACGCCGGCTCCGACCAGGTAGTCTTCGCCGACGCGTCCTTCGGAATACTGGTCGCCACCGTCGCCGCCGAGGGTGATGATGAGCGGAGCGATGCCTTTGCTGTAGAGCGATTCAGCGTGGTCGAGACGGGCTCGGAAGACCGGTGAGGGATGGCCGTCGTACTCCGCGGCGCCGAAGACGGCAATGGCGTCGGAGGGCGTCGCCATGTCGCGGCTGGCATACCACTGGATTTGCCCGTAGACCCAGCGAATCCAGATAACAGTGATGATCGCCACAAGCGCCACGGCAATCAGAATCCAGCGAAAGACGGGCTTGCGTTTTGTGGTCTGGACCGCTGCTGGCGTGGGCTGCGGAGTCATCAGTACCCTACCGTTGCAGCACCATGACGATCTCGTGAGTCGGGATGGCGCCCTCGCGAAGCACCTCCCATCGACCGTTGCCTAGCGAGAGGTCCACGATGGTAGTGGGCAGCGAGCGACCGGTAGGGCCGCCATCGACAATCAGCGGAATGCGATCGCCAATCTGGTCGCGAACACATGCGGCGTGCGTGCATTCCGACGCGCCCTGGAGATTCGCGGCGGTAGCGGTGATGGGCAGGCCAAAGCGCTCGACCACAGCACGCGGAATGGCTGAATCGGGGATACGCAGAGCCACGTTGCCGGTGTTGGCAGTGGACCGGAGGGGCAGCTTGGTTCCGGCGCGGACAATGATGGTGAGCGGGCCCGGCCAGAAGCGGTCGGCCAGTTTGTCGAGCATCGGATCGGTGTCGCGGGCGAGTTCGTAAGCCTGGGCGAGCGAAGCGATTAGAAGCGAAAGCGGCTTCTGTTTCTGGCGGCTCTTGATCCTGTAGATGTTCTCGACAGCGTGAAGATTTACGGGGTCGACGGCAAGGCCGTAAAAGGTATCGGTGGGCATGGCCACCACGTCGCCCTGGCGCAGGCACGAGACGATGTAATCAATCCGGTCTGTTTGGGGCTCGTCGGGATGGACGCGCAAGATTTCCGCGGACAAGAAGGTCTACCTCGGCAATGTGGGCGCTTCAACCTTGGACCGGTTTTCAGGTCGTTGCCTGCCGCCCTCGTGATTTCCGCCTGGCTCCCGAACGCACAGGATCAAAGCGAAGCCACAATGACGGAAGCTACCATAGCACCGGCTGCGACGCAACCCTGCTTCGATCGTCCAATTCGGCTGAATTCCGGGTGGAACAGCATAGAATCGGCTGATAGCAGAAGTCGTGTCGCTACAGATGCCTATACGCATTGTACAGAGTAAGCAGAACGCGCGGTTGAAGGATTTGCGACGAGCGTTGGCAAATCCGGGGCGCGGGCCTGGAGGCACCATATTGGTGGCCGTTGAGGGCCCGATCATGATTGCGGAGGCTTTGCGCACTGGGCTGAAGATCGACTGTGTTTTTGCCGCACAGGAGGCGGAGAAGCTGCTTTCTACGCTTTCTCTGCCCATCTCCGTTGACACTCTGCTGATTCCGCGCTCTGTGCTTGCCTCCGTCCTGACAACGGATAACCCTCAACCCCTGGCGGCCCTGGTTGAGCCTCCGCGTTGGACATGGAAGGAGGTGGTTGAACCTGCTTCGGATCGACCACAGCTGATCCTTGTGCTCGCGGGCATACAAGACCCCGGAAATCTTGGAGCGATCCTCCGCTCTGCGGAGGCTTTCGGCGCCAGCGGAATCGTGAGCTTGCCGGGTACCGTGAGCGAGTGGAATCCGAAGACGCTGCGTGCCGCCGCGGGCAGTGTGTTTCGCTTGCCGATCGTACACGGCGTGTTGTCGATGTTCGCGAATCTAAGAGAAATGGGAATACGCATCTTGACCACCAGCGCGCAAGGAGGAGAGGCGGCCACTAGGACCGACCTGACCGGACGCTTGGCATTCGTGATTGGAAATGAAGGCAATGGCGTTTCAGAGGCCGTAGCGGCGAAGGCCGATGGAGCAATCACAATTCCCTGCCCTGGTCCGGTCGAGAGCTTGAATGCTGCCGTGGCTGCCAGTGTGCTGCTGTATGAAGCTTCGCGGCAGCGCGGTTCGAAGCTTTCGCACGGAGGTTCGCGGTGAGTCTTTTTGACGGCGTACCCGAGTCGCCGGTCGGTTCGGCAAAGGGGACCCTGCCTGTATCGGCAAGCGCGCCGCTAGCCGAGCGAATGCGTCCGCGCACCCTGGACGAGTACGTGGGGCAGGAACATCTGCTCGCCGTAGGGAAACCGCTTCGAGTACAGATCGACCGCGATGCACAGGACGCGCAAAGCCTGGGATCGATGATCTTCTGGGGTCCGCCGGGAGTTGGCAAGACGACCCTGGCCAAGATCATTGCCGAAACAACGAAGGCGAATTTTGTTGAGTTTTCGGCGGTGCTTAGCGGGATCAAAGAGATCAAGCAGGTAATGGCCGCCGCGGCGCAGGCTGCTGAAATGCAATCGCGAACCATCCTGTTTGTGGATGAAATTCACCGCTTCAACAAGGCCCAGCAGGATGCATTCCTCCCCTACGTCGAGCGCGGAACAATCCGGCTGATTGGAGCTACGACTGAGAATCCGTCGTTCGAGATCATCTCGGCACTGCTTTCTCGGTGCCGCGTGTATGTCCTGCAGCCGCTGAGCGAGGAGCGCATTGCGGGACTGTTGCGGAACGCGCTGGACGACAAGGAACGCGGACTTGGCTCGCTGGAGTTGACGGCGGATGATGACGCGCTCGAACTGATGGCTTCTTACTCAAGCGGTGACTGCAGAAGCGCATACAACACGCTGGAGGTGGCAGCGCAGGTCGCCACGGAAGGCTCGAAGCACATCGACAAAGAGGTCGCGAGGGAAGCCATACAGCAGCGCGTGCTGATGTACGACAAATCAGGCGAGGAGCACTACAACCTTATCTCGGCGCTGCATAAGAGCGTGCGGAATTCAGATCCCGATGCGGCGCTGTACTGGCTGGCGCGGATGTTTGCTGCGGGCGAGGATCCACTGTACCTGGCACGCCGCGTGGTGAGGATGGCCGTTGAGGACATCGGGCTGGCTGCTCCGGAAGCGCTGAATCTCTGTCTGTCGGCCAAGGAGGCAATTGATTTCCTGGGATCGCCGGAAGGCGATCTGGCGCTGGCAGAAGCCGTGGTCTACCTCTGCCTCGCGCCGAAGTCGAATGCAGTCTACACAGCCTACGGCGCGGTGCAGCAGGAAGTGGAAGAGACTCGGCAGGAGCCGGTGCCACTGCATCTGCGCAATGCGCCGACGCGGCTGATGAAAGAGCTCGGCTACGCAAAAGGCTACCGCTACGCGCACGATGAAGAGGACAGAGTTGCCGATATGGAATGCCTCCCCGATTCGCTGCGCGGACGTAGCTACTATCACCCAACGCAGGAAGGGCGAGAAAAACAGCTTGCGCAGCGGATGGAGGAGATTCGAAAGCTGCGGGTGGGTAAGCGCGGCGGTCGCATCTCTGATCAGTGATTATTCGATAGGTGATGACTAAATAGAGTCTGCAGAGACGAGATTTCGTCACTGAGCTTCGTCACTTCGCGAGCCGTCGAATCGTATGGAAAGGATGGAACTTCCGTTAAGTCGTTTTCGTTCCATCACTCATAGCGTGTTGATCTAGCCGGACAGGCTTTGGCACGCGGGTTGCATTTTCCATGGCAGGCGCGGCAGGTGGTGGGAGCCGACGCAGAGTGGAGGGTCATCATGAAGCCAGAGTGGAACGAGAATACCTACGAACAGCAGTTCGACAGCAGCCTGCGGCGCGCACCGAAATCTCGCCCGGTTCCCGTGATGACAAACCTGCGAATGATGGACAAATCGACCGCGCGCGAGGTCATGGTCTACGCGAAAGAAGTTGACGGCGCGCCCTGGTATGAGGTCGAATCGCGCGACGGACTGCCGCTGCACCCGAGCCTGAGAGCGATGGGACGGCACTACTTCACCTGGTAGACCCACTCAACGAAATGACGATGACCTAGCGTCAGTTTGATGCTTTTGCCTGCGTCGAACCGTGGGGCAGTTGTGCGAGTGCATCGGTCACGATTCCAGGTGTCAGCACCTCAGGCAACAGGCGAGGCTGAGATTCGCCCGGCACGTAGAGAGCGTAAGTGGGAACGCCGCTGCGGCCGAAGCTGTTTAACGTGCGCGTGATGTTGTCGTCGTAGCGGGTCCAGTCGGCGCGCATGAGAACGACGTTGGCGTCGGCGAATGCCTTCTGGACTTCCGGCTTGCCGAGGGCGACACGCTCATTTACCTGGCACGAGAGACACCAGCTGGCTGTGAAATCGATGAAGACAGGGCGACCTTGCGACTGAGCGCGTGTGACTGCTTCGGCTGACCAGGGCTGCCAGCCCGTTGAATTTCCGGTCTGGGCAATCGTTTCACCTGCAATAGCAAGCTGCTTGGGAGCAACAACTGCGGTTACAACCACGATCAGAAGAATTGCGGCCGCGATAGCTGTTGACCAGCCCTTAGCCGGCCAGCGGCCAAGAAACCATCCAGCGATGGCGAGGAGCAAAAAGCTTGCGAGCAATGCCGCAAGGACTGCAGCGCCGTACGCATTTGCTATGACCCACGCAAGCCAGATCACCGTGCCGAAGATTGGAACAGAAACGGCTTGCTTCAGCACTTCCATCCACGCGCCGGGGCGCGGCAGAATTCGCGTCCATGCCGGCTGCAGCGTAAGAACGAGGTAGGGCGCGGCAAGTCCGAGCGCAAGCGCCGTGAACACAGCAAGGGTCACGATGGCGGTCTGCGAAAGCGCATAGCCCAGCGCGACTCCCATGAAGGGCGCTGTGCACGGAGTGGCAACGATGACGGCGAGGACTCCGGTGAAGAAGCTGCCTGTGTAGCCCTGCTTCGCGGCCAGCGAGCCGCCGGCGCTCGTCAATGTGAGTCCGATTTCAAATTGTCCCGCGAGCGAGAGACCAAGGAAGAAAAGCAGTGCGGCCATCAGCGAGAGAAATACGGGCGACTGGAACTGGAATCCCCAGCCAAGGTGCGATCCAGCAGAACGCAGGCCCAGAAGAACCCCGACGAGAACCCAGAACGAAACGAGAATTCCCAGCGTGTAGACAAGCCCATGCGTGCGCAGCTTGTGCTTCTCTTCCGCGCCGGATTGCACAAGGGACAGACCCTTGATGAAAAGTACCGGGAAGACGCACGGCATCAGGTTCAGGATGAGTCCGCCGAGGAAGGCAAGGCCGGCAGCTTGAAGGAGGCCAGTGCTGGCGGGGTTAGCGGCGTTCGCGGAGTTAGCGGAGCTAGTGGGGTTCGAGCCCGGGGAAGTCGTGCTGGCGGCGGGAGAAGAGTTTTCTGCTGGAGCCGCTTGGGCGGGCTTTGGCGATCCGGAGGGAACAACCAGTTCGTAAGCCCGATTCCCGGAGAGGAGGAGAAGCCCGGTTAGCTCTTTGGGATTGGCGGTGAGCGTCTCGTCTTTTTTGAGATCGAGAGTGAGCCCGGTGGAGGTTGGTGTCGCGGCCTGCGGAGCGGGGTTGGAAAGAATGTCGGCCTTCGACGGGAAGAATGATGCTTCCGTTTCCTTTTTGCCCGTAATGACCGTGAGGCGGAAGCCAGATGCGGTGGGAGCGAAGCCGATCTTCAGATTTGCGGGCGGAGGCTGCGGAAGCCGATTCGCAAGCCGAGCCCATATCTCCTGATCGGGCTGAACGGTATCAGTTCCCTGCCCGAGCGGCCGAACGATTGCGAGCTCCGTCTTCTCTGGGATGCAGCTGCCGCGGCAAACGAGCCAGCTGACTTTTGCGTTCAGTTCCGCTGTGAGAGGTGAGTAGGCTCCGACGCTAACGCCAGCCTTGCCCAAATCCACTTTCACATCCAGTGGAAAGACAACTTCGTCCTCATACCCAAAGTCCATCAGCGGACCAAGTGGAAGACGCTTGGGGACCGGATATTTGACCGGTCCAACAGTCACCTGCGGGGAATTCGTCCACTTGATGCGAGGTGGTTCACCCGCATCCCCAGGGTTCTTCCAGTACACGTGCCAGCCCGATTCGAGCTTGAAGTACAGGCCTGCCTTGTTTGCACCCGCATGGAACTGCGCATCAGGAGCGATCAGCTGCACATGCACATGCGGCAAATCTGCAGAGCTTGAGGCGGCATAAATCGGGAGCGTCGCGGAGAGCGCGACAGTGATAGCGACGATCGTTCTTATGAATCGCATTCGTTCTGGATGGAAGCCCCTTTATTGGACGACACAGGAGCGGGGTTAGTTACGGAAACTGTTGGGTTAGGCATTCTGGCTTCCCACCCTTGCTTCGCAAGGATCGGGCACCTAGCCTCCTTGTCTAAGACGCATTTCAAGCTTCAGCCTACCCTCTGCGCGTGTTCGCGGAAGATGCAGACGTCCTGAACGGCTTTCACCCCGGCCGATCTTGCCTGCGCCATTGCCTTGTCATTGACGACGTCTTCCTGGAGCCAGAGGTAGGGAATGCCGAGTCTGATAGTGTCCTCAACGATAGGTGGGACCTTGTCTGAAGCGCGGAAGACATCGACGAGGTCGATCTGCGAGCCCTCTGCTTTCATCGCTGTCTGCGCTGACTCAAGATCGGGAAAGGCCTTGAGGCCGTGCACCTCTTTCAGCCTGGGATTGACCGGCAGAACCCGGTAGCCCTGCATAACGAGGTAGCGGCCGATGTTGTGACTGGCGCGCCATGGCTTGTCGCTCATGCCGACGACGGCAATCGTCTGAGCCTTGCGAAGCATTTCGTCGATGAGGGATGGATCATTCATTGTCAGTGCTCAGTGATCAGGGGTCAGTGATCAGTAAGTTCAAAGATCAAACATCCAACTCGTCTTCGCCGCCAGTAGCTACGGCGGTTCCGCGGCGCTTGGCGAGGAGGTAACCGCGAAGGAAGGGCTCGAGGTATCCGTCGAGTACCTTGTCCACGTCGCCTACTTCAACCTTGGTGCGGTGGTCTTTGGCCATGCGGTAGGGCTGAAGAACGTACGAGCGGATCTGCGAGCCGAAGTTGATGTCGAGTTTGGAGTCTTCCAGCTTCTTAGACTCGGCGCGCTTCTTTTCCATCTCATGTTCGTAGAGGCGCGAGCGCAGCATCTTCATCGCCTTCTCGCGATTCTGAATCTGAGAGCGCTCATTCTGGCACTGCACGACGATGCCCGTTGGGTTGTGCGTAATGCGTACAGCGGAGTCCGTAGTGTTGACGTGCTGACCGCCCTTGCCGCCGGAACGGTAGGTGTCGATGCGCAGATCTTCCTGCCTGATGTCGACCTGAATGGTGTCGTCGATCTCAGGCGAGACGAAGACGGAAGCGAAGGAGGTGTGGCGGCGCTTGGCGGAATCAAACGGAGAGATACGCACAAGACGATGGACGCCGCTCTCTCCTGCCAGCAGCCCGAACGCAAATTCGCCGGAGATGGTGAAGGTTGCGGATTTGATGCCAGCACCCTCGCCGGGCTGCTCATCGTTCATCACAGTCTTGAAGCCCTGCTGCTCAGCCCAGCGCAGATACATACGGACGAGCATCTCTGCCCAGTCCTGGCTCTCGGTGCCGCCGGCGCCCGGATGAATCGTAACGATTGCGTTGAGAGGATCGGCTTCCCCAGAGAGCATGGTGCGGGCTTCGAGCTCTTCGGTGAAGGTTCCCAGCGACTTCACGTCCCGCTCGAGGTCGGCGAGAACATCCTCGCCCTCGCGCGCGAGTTCGAAATAAGCTTCGATATCGCTGGTGCGCCGGACCAGTTCTTCGTCCCGGGCAATGAGCTCTTCAAGACGCTTGCGGTCGCGCATCAGTGGCTGCGACGCGGCGGGGTTGGACCACATGGCCGGGTCGGCAAGCCTGGTTTCGATGTCGGTTAGTTCCCTGCGGAGGCGGGCAGGGTCAAAGATACTCCCGCAGGTCGCGGACTTGATCGCGCACTGGAGCGTAGGCGTATTCGAGATCGCTTAATGCCACTTTGCTCTTAGGACCTGACTTGGTGGTGAGGTGGCTAACCGGACCGGAAAAGGCATCGGCTGCACTGGGGTAAGTATAGCGGAATGCAGCGGAGTTAGCAGGGTTAGCGGCGTTAGCGGAGCTAGGAGCGCTCGGTATCAGGGGAGTCTCCGACGACATTGCGGATTGTTTTCTTTAGAGACCAGAGCAGGGTGGCGACCGAGGCCATCACGCAGAGCAAGGCGAAGATGTCGCCGTGGCTGCTGTAGAAAGTCACGTCGTCGCGGAAACCGTACTGCGCTGGGAGAGAGTCCGCAACATGGCGCGGGATGCTCTGGCGAACGCGGCCGTATGGGTCGATGGCGGCGGTGACCCCGTTGTTGGTGGCGCGAATCAGCCAGCGGCGGTTCTCGATAGCGCGCATTCTGACCATGTTGAGGTGCTGCCACGGGGCGCTGGTGTCGCCATACCAGGCATCGTCACTGATGTTGACTAGGGCCTCGGCGCCGAGTTGAGCGAAGTGCCGGACCTCATCCGCGAATACCGCCTCGTAGCAGATGAAGATGCCATAGCGATGACCGTTGAGGCGAAACGTCGAGCGCTGTGTCCCGCGCGAGAAGGACGAGACTTTGCCGGTGAGCTTGTGGGCGAAAGTGAGGTATTGCTGGAATGGGATGTACTCACCGAACGGAACGAGGTGGATCTTGTCGTAGCGGCCGACGCGATGGCCGTCGGGCGCGAAGACCATGGCTGAGTTATAGTCCTGCCTCTGGTTGTCGGTCTCGGATATGTCCACGCCGTAGCCGCCGACGATCAGCGGCGCTTGTTCAGCTCTGGCGAGAGTGGCAATTCCCTCTTGAAAGCGAGGGTCGGCTTCCATGAACGAGAGGGCGGGAGCCTCGGGCCAGACGACGAGATCGGGATGCGTGGATTGGGCGGGACAGGCGCCCTGTGCACTCGGGGCGCCGGTCTGCGGGATTCCGGCGATGTAGGTTTTGCATTGTTCTGACGCCAGCTTCTGGAGCCATTCCATGTGCTGCTGCCAGTCGGCCGGAGCGGACCAGTCGTTGTCGCCGGCAACGTCGAGGTTGGGCTGAATGAGGACGGCTGTGGCGGAGGTGGGCGAGGTATGGCTTCGTTGAAAACGGGTGGTACCGAACTCACTCGCGAGAATCGAAGCGACAAAGGCTAACGCAAGTTGTGCCCCGAAGATTGACCGGCGCTTTTTGTTTTTGTCATTTCGCACATCGGGTGTTATCAGCGCTATGAAGGCTGCATTGGCGGCGACCAGGACAAAGGTGACACCGTAAACGCCCGTTAAGGGGGCCAAAGCCATCCCCAACCCGTTGTCCACTTGCGAATAACCGAGTTGGTCCCACGGGACGCTGGTGACGCGAGCGGCTACGAGGTCGAGGGCCACCCAAAGGAATGGTGCAGCGACCAACGTTGTCAGGTGCTTCCCGCTCGCCCTCTGCACAAGCATGAGGCCGAGTCCAAACAACCCGAAGTAAAGCCCGAGCACAAGGCTGAACGCAATCAGCAGCAGCGTCGGCGCTCCCGTCGGCATGTCGCCGTAGTGCAGCATCGTGTCGCGAACCCAGTAGCAGTTGCCCATGTACCAGAGGACGCCGCATAGGTAGCTCAGCAGAAAAGCTCGACGGAAGGGTCGCTTATTGCTGACCGTATCCGGGTTCAGAACCGCCCAAAGAAGAGGCGCGAGGCCCCACCAGGCGAAGATGCTGCGCCAGGGCGGCATGGGGCCAGCGATTGGGAAGGGCAGCTCGAGCAGCGCCGCCGAGAGAACGGGCGCTCCCCACAACTTCATTGATTGCCAGCGCATACAGGGTGGAGTTTAAAGCATCAAGCCCGGGAGATCGGCAGTGACACAGGAAGGACGCGAATCCGAGCGCGCTCGCTCCATGTTTATATCCCTTAGGAAATCCTTATATGTAAAGGCTTACACTCCGCTCAGGATTCAAGGGTCAGTTGGCTTCGGTGCTTCCAGGCATCCTGTCGGCTATGGTTCGAGACGGAATGAGAAGGTCCGTCACCAGTTTGAGCGCATTTTGGGACAGCGGTGAATAATCCAGGCCGCGTCACCTTTTTCCATCACATTTAAAAGGGTTTGGGTTTATTTGTTGACGGACGTATCAACCAGCACTAAACTCAGCCAAGGGCGCACGGGAAAGTGGGCCCTGTGTAGTTTGAGCGGCAGAAACATGCCGGCGCATTTGTAATGGCATCCACACGAACGATCGTAGCCCCTCCGTCAGACCGCGTCCGGCTCATCGTGGCATCCTCGGTGATGCTGACGTTCATCTCCTTCTGGCGTGCCGCAGCCATCGTCCTCAATGATCTTGGCTCGTCGGCCTTCTATGCCGGGGGCATCGCCGAGCAGGCGATCGGAGCGGCCGCTCCCTGGTTCATTCTCGGCATCATGCTCTTCAGCTTCGCCGTACGCGCCGTGTACGTGGAAAGCTGTTCGATGTTCACGCGCGGCGGTGTTTATCGCGTGGTGAAAGAGGCGCTGGGAGGCGGATTCGCCAAGCTGAGCGTCTCGGCCCTGATGTTCGACTACATCCTGACGGGCCCGATTTCGGGAGTATCGGCCGGGCAGTACATCACCGGCCTCATGAACGAACTCCTGGTGGTGGCTAACAACAGCCACTGGCTGCCCCCGGCACTGATCAATGCGCATGGACAGCCCTTCCAGTTCGACATGAACTACACGTCGGCCGTTTTCGCGGCGGCGGTGACGATCTACTACTGGTGGGAGAACGTCAAGGGCATCGAAGAATCGAGCGACAAGGCCCTCAGGGTTATGCAGATCACCACGGTGATGGTGGTCTTTCTTTTTGGCTGGGGCGCTTATTCGGTAATGGTGAAGGGCGTACATCTGCCCCCACCGCCGACTCCTGTGAATCTGAGGTTCAGTCCGGACGCCCTCGGATTTCTGAAGAATTCTGGGCTGCCGATTCTTGGGCTCTTCGGCATCATCATGGCTTTCGGGCATTCCATCCTGGCCATGAGCGGCGAAGAGAGCCTGGCGCAGGTCAATCGCGAGATCCAGCATCCGAAGCTCAAGAACCTGAAGCGCGCCGCGATTGTCATCGCGATCTACAGCCTTGTTTTTACCGGCGGCGCTACCCTACTGGCGTCGATGCTGATCCCGGATGGACCGCGGACGCAGATCTACCAGAACAACCTGATTGCCGGACTGGCGATGTACATGGTCGGGCCGATGTTCTGGCGGGTGGTCTTCCGCGTCTTCGTCGTGTTCGTCGGATTCCTCATCTTGTCGGGCGCGATCAACACTTCGATGATCGGCTCTACCGGCGTGCTGATGCGCGTGGCCGAAGACGGAGTGCTGACCGATTGGTTCCGCAAGCCGCATCCGAGGTTCGGAACGAGCTACAGGATCGTGAACCTGGTCTTCGCGCTGCAGATGTTCACGATCATTGCTTCCCGTGGAAACGTAATCACGATCGGTGAAGCGTATGCGTTCGGCGTTATCTGGTCATTCACATTCAATAGTCTCGCAATGCTCGTTCTGCGGTGGAAGTACCATGGCGAGCGCGGCTGGAAGGTTCCGCCAAACATCAAGATTGGCAAGACCGAGATCCCCATCGGCCTGATGTGCGTCTTCCTCGTGCTTCTGTCCGTGGCTACGGTGAACCTGTTCACGAAGTCCGTGGCGACCGTGACAGGCGTTATGTTTGCGGCTTCCTTTTTCGTTATCTTCACCATCTCGGAGCGGGCCAATCTGCGAAAGCATGCGCTGACTGCGCGGCAGATGAAGGACCATTTCCAGCTCGAACACCAGGACAACATTGATCGGGAATCCGTTGCGGTGCGTCCAGGAGCCGTGATGGTGACGATGCGCGACGCGACCAATCCTGTTGCGCTGAAGTGGGTGCTGGGAAGGACCAAGACCGAGGACCGCGACGTTGTCGTCATGAGCGTCCGGATGATGGGCGCGGGCGGTCCGGAGTACCTGAGCGCCGAAGATCAGAGCTTTAGCGAACACGAGCAGATGCTGTTCACCAAGGCAGTTTCTGTGGCAGAGAGCTTCGGCAAAAAGATCTCCCTGCTGGTGGTTCCAGCGGGCGATGTCTTCGCTGCGCTCGTGCAGAGTGCCAACTCGCTGGAAGTGGACTCCGTGTGCTCCGGACAGTCGACCTCAATGACAGCGGAGGATCAGGCCTTCCACCTGGGACAGGCATGGGAGAATCTGCCCGAGCCGAAGCGGCAATTCAACTTCTATGTAGTAGGCCAGAACGGCGACGTAAAGGTCTTCTATATCGGACCGCATGCACCGACGCTCGGTCCGGACGATGTGCAGCTTGTCCATCGCCTGTGGCTGAATATGCGCCGCGACCCCATGATGCAGGACCTGCATCACAGCGACATCATCACCTATGCTCTAACCCGCCTCGCCGGGCAGTATGCGCGCGAGAAGCAGGAGATCCTGCGCGATCTAAGAAATTACCGCGCTGCGGATGCTCCCACGCTTCGGATGGGTGGGCAGGATCTTACAGGTGTGGCTAGCCCTTCAGCCGCCCAGGACCAGCCCGTTCCCGCTGCAAAACTTCCGCGCGGACTTTAATTTCTCCACTCCCCTCTTTACACAAGCTTCTCTTCGGACGTTGGACCAAGAAGGCGTACCAGGATATCTGCGCGACTCATTGGGAGTCACGATGAAGCGCGGAGGGTCACGTTACCTAAGGACAACGACAGCCATACTATCTCGACATCGAATCATCCAAACCTGGACTTATTGATTAAAGCTATAGACATGTTATAGCTGAGCTAAGTTAATAGTCTGGCCGTGAATAAACCTCTGATTAGAGCCTTCGGAACTTAGTGACTATTCTCCATTGGAGAGGCATTTTTTATTTGTCATCGCCTGATCAGTTAGGTATCTTGTCAAATCAGCAACTCATTCCTAAACGCTATTGAAATTGCCCGATGCATATTCCTTATCTCTGCATCGGGGACAGGGAGGCCTCGTGGGGGTCGCGGAAATACTTGCACAGATCGACAAGGAGATCGCGCAGTTACAACGGGCACGGACACTGCTTAAGAGTGGGTCGAATGGCTCGAACGGAAATGGATCCAGAGCTCACGCAGGAAAGAAGCGCAATCTCACTGCCGAAGGTCGCAGGCGAATCTCAGAAGCTGTGAGACGCCGCTGGGCGAGACAGCGTAAAGCTTCTTCGGGAGACTGAAGAAGCTCGAACTTAAACGGCTGGAGACTCTTACTCCAGCCGTTTCTCTTCTATTGAATCGTTTCGCCAGGAGCGATTCGGATCACTTCAATCGATCCGTTCAGATGTTTGCTTAGTTCGTCGGGAGTCCCAGTCAAAGGCGGGAAAGTTCCAAAGTGAATTGGCAGGATCGCCTTTGGCTCGATGAATTGCGCGGCCAGCGCTGCTTCTCTCGGCCCCATCGTATAAAAGCCGCCAATCGGAAGCATCGCCAACTCCGGATGGTAGAGCTCCTTGATCAGCTTCATATCCGTGAAGACCGTTGTATCGCCGGCGTGGTAGAGAACAGGCCCGTCAGTGATGGTGAGAACGAAGCCAACCGCGACACCGGCGTACTGAGTTCCACTCTTCCCCTCCGCTCCAGCTGAGTGCTTGGCATCGACCATGGTGACGGCAACGTCATCCAGCTGCACCGTACCCCCGACATTGAAGCCCGTAACGTTCTCCGCGCCCTGGCTGCCGACAAACGCGGCGAGCTCATAGATCGCGACCACATTCGAACCGTGCTTCTTCGCCACCGGAACGGCGTCGGAGATGTGGTCTCCGTGTCCATGTGTGAGTAGAACGTAGTTGATCTTGTCAGGCAGCTCGAAGCCCTTCGGATACTTTGGATTGTTCTGGATGAAAGGATCGATGAGTATGTTCGTGCCTTTAGCAGTTTGGACAAGCACGGTGGCATGCCCGAGCCATGTGATGCGCGTGCCTTTCAAGGAAATCATGTTTCGCTCCAAAAAATGAGTTATCCGGGATCAAATGCGGTTGAACGGCGCAGATGTTTGGATGCGAGGGAGCTGTCGCGGTTAGCTAACGCGTGATGAGGACTTCGGAGATGCTGTCCTTGGCAAGGAACTGGCGGAACCCCGACCACTGATTGAAGAGATCCTGAATACTGCGATTGGTGAAGACTCGCTGAATCGGAAATGGCTGCGCTGTCTGCATATCGACAGTGTCGCCCTCGCTTACATGAAAGCGGCAGAATGCCGACTCTTCTGGCTGTTTACGCGTATGGAAGAAGGCCAGCACCTGGCCGCCCTGATTCATCGATGCGTAGAGATGGGCGACAACGGCAGGCACGAACGGCTCGGGAAGGTAGTCGAGCGAGGTCCACAGCAGAACAATGTCATACATCTTCCCTGCGAAATCCAACGTGTGCTTCAAGAATCCTTCCGTGTCGTAGATGGGCCTGTCGTTGGCGTCAGTGCCGGTCTGCCAACTGCCCGTGCAGGCCTCGGTGACCAGATCGCACAGGAAGACGCTCTGGCCGAGGCTGGTGAGGTAGTTGATGTTCGTCGGCGAAGTGGCGCCGGAATCGATGATGCGCAGTCCGGGCTCCGCCTGCAGTCGCTTACGCAGTGCAGTCCATGCGCCGCTGTGGCGCGGAATGCGCGGTCCACTGGCCACATGGCTGGTGGATGACTCGTTTTCTTTTCCTTTGTCGAACCAACGGCGAATCACTGTCTCCCCTTGTGATGCGGGCGCGAGCTTTCACCGAAAGGCGCCCGTCGCTCGTTGTTGTCAGGCCTTGGCGCCGGCAGGCGCGGCATCCGGAGTCCTGGCGCCTTGCGTCAGGTCGACCTTGCCGCGGAAGACGGCATTGTCTTCGATGGCGAGTCGCAGCGCGCGAACGTCGCCTTCAACTACGCTGCCTGCGCGAAGCTCGACGCGGCCGGTAGCGACGATGTTGCCCTGCACATTTCCCTGGATGAGCACGTCGCGAGCGGTCAGATCGGCGGCAATATTGGCGTTTGGCCCGATGGTGAGACGGCTCTCAGTGAGGGTTACAGTCCCCTCGATACGGCCGTCGACGATCAGGTCTTCCCCGCCCTTGACTTCGCCACGAATTACAACGGATTTGCCAATCCGAGCAGAACCATTTTCGGTTGCCATGGACAATTTCCTTCCAGAATCTCGAGATCTTTGGGCACCCTTCGGGGCGCCGACGGAATCGGGAAAAAAGCCGCTTTCAAAAGCACGCGGGCCAGGCACCTGACCGGGCTTCCAAAATGACCAAAGTCCCTTATCGAACTATAGCATCGGGGCGGTTCCGCACAGTTTAAGAATCCAATGCGTTTCCCCGGCGTCCAACGCTATAAGTAACCAAATCAGAAGGGAAAAACGAAGGACGATAGACTATTGCCAGTGCCCCAAGCCAAGTCTCTCATTCTGGTATTTCTTCTGACCGGCGTTTTATCGCAGGCTCAGGATGCCGGGCTCGTGCAGCGAGCGCTCGCGAATGAAGTGCGGGCCGCAGATGATACTCAGCATCCGATGCGCTATCACCTGCGCAAGTCGAGCCCTCGGCTGACGACAACCAAAGAGATCTTTGAGACGGCGGATGGAGCAGTAGCACGACTGATTTCAGTAAATGACGCTCCTCTCAGTTCTGCAGACGAACAGCGAGAGCAGGCTCGACTCGACCAGTTGCTCTCAGATCCGGGTAAGCAGCGCCACCGCAAACAATCGCAAGACCAGGACACGGCGCGAGCGCTCAAGGTGCTGAGGTCGCTGCCGAATGCGTTCTTGTATGAAGACATTGGAGAGGCGCAGGGTTCGGGCGGAAAAGTTGAGAAGTACACGTACAAACCGAATCCGAATTTCGATCCCCCGGATCTCGAGACCCAGGTCCTTACGCAGATGGCGGGGGAGCTCTGGATCGACCGCAACGAAGCGCGGGTGACGCGGTTGGAAGGCCGGCTGCAGGATGACGTCGATTTCGGTTGGGGAATTCTTGGGCGGCTCTACAAGGGCGGCTCGATTCTGCTTGTGCAGGCGGATGTCGGCGACCACCAGTGGCGCCTTGTGCACTTCGACATGAAGATGAGCGCGAGGGTCGTCTTCAAGACGAAGGTCTTCGACACCACAGAAGATGAAAGCCAGTTTGTGGCGGTTCCGGCAGGGTTGCGATATCAGAAGGCGATCGCAATGCTGCGCGATGGCAGACCAAGCGGCACGCACAACAAAAGTGGATTGGCCACGAAATAAAAACGGGCCCGCCGAAAGGACGGACCCGCCTGAAGTGAAACGAGATTACGGCTACTTCACCTTGAGCAGGATGATGACCAGGGTGAAGAGGGTGAGCGACTCGATGAGGGCGAGGCCTAGGATCAGGAAGATCATCAGGCCGCCGCGAGCGCCGGGGTTCCGTGCCAGGGCTTCGCAAGCCGAAGCAGTGGCCTTGCCCTGACCGAGGCCGCAAAGACCAGCCGCGAGGGCCATGCCGATGCCGGCGCCGATCGGCACCAGGTTGACGGCAGCTGACGCGCCGCCGCTTTGCGCAAATGCCGGAACGGCAAAGCAGAGCGCAGCCAGTGCCATGAATACGTATTGAAGCTTCCGCATAGTTCTCCTGCATCCCTTAAAATTGGCCGCCAGTGGGTGGTTGAGACTCACCGAGCTGGTCCCCTCACGCTTGCGGCCTGCCGTTGTTCCGGAGCGGGAGCAACTCTCCGGCGGAATTCTTTTGTTCGTCTTGGACTGATCTTTCGGTCAAGCCAAGAAGGACGCTCGCCTAGTGCGAGTCGTGCGAAACTGCCAGCGACAAATAGATCATCGAGAGCAGCATGAAAATAAACGCCTGGATGCACGAGACGAAGACGTGCAATCCCAGGAAGACTGCTGGAACGCCGATCGGAATCAGCGAGAAAAATCCAAGAGTAAGCATGTCGCTGGCGTACATGTTCGCGTATAGACGGATGGTGAGCGACATGATTCGGGCGAAGTGCGAGACGAGTTCGATCGGGATCAGAAGCCACGCCATCCACCAGATCGGTCCGGCAAAGTGCTTGAGGTAGCCGATACCGTGCGAGCGAAAGCCCTGCCAGTTGTAGTAGAGGAAGGTGGGCAACGCGAGGCCAAGAGGCACAACGGGCGAAGTCGTCGGCGCCGGTACGCCGGGGATGAGGCCGACCAGATTGTTGATAAGAACGAAGAGGAAGATGCAGGTGACGTAAGCCTGGAATTTGGGCGCGTCGTGACCGATGACCTGTTCTCCCATGTTGCCCGTGAATTCCGAGATCATTTCAGCGACGTGCTGGAACGCTCCCGGCTTGTCGGGTGAGAGCGACGCGCGAACGATCGCGAAAAATGCAATCAGACCCAGGACGACGAGAAGTTCGATTGTGAAGGTGTTGCTGATGGGCGCACCTGGATGTGCTGGATGAATGCCCATCGCCTCCATGATCGAGGTGACGATTCCGCCGAAGAGTTGATTGAGCAGGCGGGTCAAAGCATATTGTTCGGGCATGAAGACTGGATCTTTCCTTCTTGGTATGCGACGAGGAGATTGGTCCCGCTCGGGGACGCACTTCCTTAGTCCAGGAGCATGCGGAGAGCCTGCCAGAGGATTGTGATTGCTGCCAGTCCCAATCCGCAGAGCAACGCGACAGCCGAGCCCTGTAAACACTTCAGGCTAACATAGATGGCCCCTGCGTAGAGAACGAGCCGGAGGATAAAGAAGACCACGACGGCGGGTGCGCTGCGCGGGGTCTTTTCGGCCTCGAGTTTGGCACGAATGACCTGCGCCAGCCGACGCCACTCGAAGATGCTGGCGGCGGAGATCAGAGCCCCGACCATCAACATCCCGGCATTCCGCCATCCTGAGGCGACAAGCAGCACAATCGAGGCAACTGCACCTAGAATCAGTGTCTTGACCATAGCCCGCTGAAGCATCACTTCAGCCGCGTCGTTGGGCAGTTCAAGCAATGGATGCGTTTCCTGGTTCATTGTCCTTAGTCGCTTGAGTCTTTGCCCTTGTTCAGGGCCGCGGTTTCGTTCCGATCCTGGCGATCAGCGCGTATCACGTACTGAATGATGTAGACGAGGCCGGAGATGGCGCCGAAGACCACGCCGACGATGGATATCCACGTCTGGTGAAAATGCCGGTCTGCCCACGCCCCGATAAGCCAGCAGACTACGACCGAACTGGGCAAGATGAGCGCGATCTGGATGCCGGTTTCGGCCTTAACAATGGCGTCGATGCCGGTGGAGCGGTTCGATCGCGAGTCGGAATCCGGCAGTGGTCGATTGAAGGGCATCCATTCGTGGTTATACACGATGCGATGTGACGGTGCGAAGCACCGCGGCGCGGTGAGCACACGTGTGCGCAGCTATACTGGCGGGTAGGCCTTATTCGCTGCACACAGAAGGAAATACAAGTGTTTGATTCGGAATTTGAGCGCAATCTTTTCGAGTTGCGCCGGTCGAAACTCGCCGAAATCGAGAAGTTGGGCCAGGCCGCCTATCCCAACCAGTTCCCTGCCTCGCACACCATCCCCGAGATACGGGCGAAGTGGGGTGAGGCTACCGCGGAGATGCTGGACGGCGAGCGCACCACCGTGACAATTGCCGGCCGAATCATGGCGATCCGCGTGATGGGCAAAGCAGGATTTGCGACGCTGCAACAGGGCGGTGAGCGGCTGCAGATTTATGTCCGGCTGGATGCGGTTGGGGACCAGGGCTGGGCGCTCTACAAGCTGCTGGATCTGGGCGACCACGCAGGCGTGTCGGGATATCTGTTCCGAACGAAGACCGGCGAGCTGAGCATCCACGTCGAGAAGCTGACGTTCCTGGCCAAGGCCATGCTGGCGCTTCCCGAGAAGTATCACGGGCTGGCCGATGTGGAGCTGCGCTACCGCCAACGGTATGTGGACCTGTTCGCAAACCTCGATGCGCGTGAGGTTTTCGTAAAGCGTGCGAAGGTGCTGCGGGCATTGCGGAAGTTTTTCGATGAACGCGGGTATCTGGAAGTGGAGACGCCGATGATGCAGCCGATTGCGGGCGGTGCGGCTGCGCGGCCGTTCCGGACGCATCACAACGCGCTCGACATGGATCTCTATCTGCGCATCGCGCCGGAACTTTATCTGAAGCGGCTGGTAGTGGGCGGCCTCGATCGCGTCTACGAGATCAACCGGAACTTCCGCAACGAGGGCGTCAGCACGCAGCATAATCCCGAGTTCACGATGCTGGAGTTCTACCAGGCATACGCGAACTACGAGGACATGATTCAGCTCACGATTGATCTGCTGAAGTTCGTTGCTCTGGAGGTGAACGGGACGACCGTCTCGGAATTCAACGGCGTGCAGCTCGACTTCGGCAAGGTTGAGAAGCTGACGATGCGCGAAGCCATCGTGAAGTGGTGGCCGGAGGAAACTGCCGGGCCAAAGCCTGCAATTGAGGACCTCGACATCATCGGAGACGGCTCTGATCACCACCGGCTCAAGTCCCTTGTCGAACGTCTTCGAAGCTCCGGCAAGAATCTGGACTATCAGACAGCGGAGCCAGCCGGGAGGACAATCGCAGGCATCTTCGAGGCTGTTGCCGAACGATATCTGCAGCAGCCAACGATCATCTACGAGTTCCCTACCGCTATCTCGCCGCTGTCGAAACAGAAGCCCGATGATCCGGAGTGGGTAGAGCGGTTTGAGATTTACGCAGGCGGATTCGAGCTTGGGAACGCCTTCAGCGAGTTGAACGACCCTGTGGAGCAACAGAAGCGCTTCGAAGACCAGCTCAAAGAGCGGGCGCGAGGCGATGCCGAAGCACACGAGATGGATGAAGACTATGTGCGCGCACTTGCGTATGGCCTTCCTCCGACCGGCGGCGAAGGCATCGGCATCGATCGCCTGGTGATGCTGCTGACAGGGTCTAAGTCGATACGGGATGTCATTCTGTTCCCGCTGATGAGATCGGAAGAAGGGACCAGGGACTAGGGACTTAGGGGCAAGAAAGGCAAGACCATGGGCCAGTCATTTAGAGATCTATCTGTTTGGCAGCGCTCTGTTCAACTTACGATCGAGATTTACAAACTAACCAGCGATTTCCCAAGTTCCGAGCGATTCGGACTCACAAATCAGCTTCGGCGAGCGTCCGTATCAGTCGCGAGCAACATCGCCGAAGGCTACGGTCGATCAACCAAGGGCGAATACATGCAGTTTCTGGGACACGCGCGAGGTTCAATCTCTGAAGTGGAAACTCAGCTTGTGATCTCCAGAGCCTTGAACTTTGGAGCGAAACAGAACCTCGACCTGACTGAGTCGTTGTGCAGTGAAGTTGGCAGAATGCTCAGTACGATGATGAGATCACTGAAGTCCAAGGCACCGTCCTTAGTCCCTAGTCCCTAGTCCCTCTCAAAGGAGCCCGTAGCACCTTGAATATCTTGTTCGTCGGTGACATTTTTGGCAGCGCAGGTCGACGCATTGTGCGCGAGCATATCGATCATGTGCGCGAAGCGAACAACATCGAACTGCTGATCATTAACGCTGAAAATGCCGCCGGCGGCTTCGGAGTGACCCCGCAAATTGCCGAAGAATTTTTTGACTGGGGCGCGGATGTCCTGACGACCGGCAATCATGTCTGGGACAAGCGCGAACTGATTGAATATATGAATTCAGCATCTGCAGACAGCCAGGATCGCGCGCGGCGCGTTCTGCGGCCCGCAAACTTCGAGCGGGGTGTTCCTGGCTTCGGTGTCTTCGAGGGTGTAACGACAAGCGGCGTGCCCTATGCGGTCGTGAATCTCATGGGAAAAGTCTTCATGAGTGGCACGAACAATCCGTTCCTTGCCGCGGATGAGATTCTCAAAGGGATCAAGGCGAAGGTGATCGTCATCGATTTCCACGGCGAAGCCACGAGCGAAAAAGTCGCGATGGGTTGGCACCTCGATGGACGCGTGACCGCTGTTCTGGGAACACACACGCATGTGCCGACGGCGGATGAACGCGTGCTGCCGGGAGGCACGGCCTATCAGACTGACGTGGGCATGAGTGGACCATACGACAGCGTGATTGGAGTAGAGCGAGAGCTTGTTCTGCATCGCTTTCTGACCGGCATGCCCGGAAAATTTGAAGCGGCGAAGGGGAACCCCAAGATGTGCGCGGCACTGATCAAGTGCGACGCAGCTACGGGGCGAGCTACTTCGATTCAGAGGATCATGCTGGGCGAGTAGCAGGCGCCTTCGCGCCAACATGAATCATAAAGAAAGGGCAGCCTGCTTGGCTGCCCTTCATCTCTCCAGAAACGAACTGGGGTTAGTGCGCCGGTTTCTTATGGGTTGCAGCGCCAGCAGCCGGACGACGGCCAGCGGCGGGCTTCCGTGCAGGGGCCTTCTTTGTCTGCAGGAGACCGTCCTTCAGCACGATCTGCGCGCTGGCTGCAGCCGTCGCAGAGGCTGGGACCTGCGTGTAGGTATCGTAGGTTCCATCCAGCTCAGGACCACCGTCCTTCAGCAGCTTGAGTTCGCTGCCGACGGCCGGAATGTCCTTTTCAGCGATGGGCTCCTTCATGTTGACGATGAAGTCTGCGGTCTTGGCATCCTTCGCGTCCTGTGTAACAGCGACCTTCACCTGGCTTGCTGTGGCTTCGATCACAGTTCCCGGGACGGGAGTGTCCTTGCCCTGCAGAAGAGCCCAGAGCTTGTCAGCAGTTTCCTTTCTGCCGACCGACAGAACAGTTTCCTTGTCCGCAAGAGCAAGAGTGTTCGGATCGGGTGTGTTGGCCATCAACTCGTCAATCTGCTCTTCAGGAGTCTTCGCCGCGGTGAACTTGGTTGTCAGGTCGGCAGGCGGGAAAAGAGCCGCTGCGGCCTGGGTCTTCAGCTGATCGATGCCGGTTGTGTCGCCGTGGTACTTCTTGAAGTAGTACTCAAGCTGCGGCTCGATCTGGGTCTTGAAGTTCGCCGGGGCGAATCCCCAGGTACGGGCAAAGAACCATGCGGCGGTCAGATAGTCCGCGTTGGCCTTGTCGAGTGCCGCTTTGGCTGCCTGAGCAGCTGCCGCATCTCCGACGGCGGCCTTTGACTTGTCCTGGGCCTCGCGTGCAGCCTGCGCGTCGAGCAGCTGAAGCTTCACGTACGCAAGCGCGAGTTGGAGCGTGTCGCCAAGCGCGGCTCCCTGTGAAGTCTTGTCCACGGGATACATCTTCAACTCAGTCGTGTACTCGTCGACTGCTGTCTTCGGATCCTTTTTGGAGACGAGGGCAACGACGGCGAGAACCGAGTGGAAGAACGGATAGGTTGCATCCGTCTGCTGCTTCCACTGATCGTCGGGAACCCCGGCAGGCTTGGGCGCGGTGAGGCCCTTCTGTGCCAGCGCACCTGCATCATCGCAGGTTGCCTGATCCGACGTTTTGGCGCATTGCGACTTCTCGTTGAAGGCAGCAATATAGAGAGCCTTGAGCGAATTCGGGTCGACCTGCAGAATCTTCTTCGCTGTGTCGGTGGTTTTCTGGGGATCACCCATCTGCTGGTACGTGCCCAGCAGCATATCGAGGACAGCATTCTTCGCTGTGCTTTGCGGATACTTTGTGAGGAAATCTTCCAGAGCCGCGGCCTTGGCCTTGGGGTCCGACTGGGTGGTGGCCATTTGATAGGCGTTGAATTCAGCCGGATCCTTAATCTGGATCGTGCCGGCCTGATCTTGTGCGCGCAGCGTGGGTGCGGGAACGAGGCTCAAGCTCGCCAACGCCATCACAGATGCAAAGACAAACTTCTTCATTCAGTGCTCCTGGGAGATGCGGAAGTGGTATCGGTTTCTCAAGCACTCGCTCGGGGTCTGTTCTAACCGTGAATCTGACACTCTACGAGGGTTAGACATTCCCACGATGTCCAATGCGGTGTTGGGAGGATTATAGAAAGCCCTGCCCAATGTGACAAGACAGGTTATTTGACATGAGGATACACGCTCGAGGGGCCGGCGAACCCCGGCATCACGAGGCGCAAAGAAAGATGTATGGGCCAACGCAGCGTCCGACATCCGTGTAACCAAATAATGGCTGGAAATCTCTCTTCCTCCCTGGCGGGCACCGACGGCTTACCCCTGAGCCAGTCGCTAGAGTGGTTAGACACCGATTTGCGAAAAAGTGTTTCCTGAAGCTCAAAAGGCTGGTTTCACTACCGCCAAAGTGTTACTGGAACAGCCGAACCAGCTCTGGTTGCTCGGCGAGGAAGGCATCGTGGCCGTGAGAACTCTCCATCTCGCGGTACTCGGCCCGGACGCCCGCTTCTTGAATGGACTGGGCGAAGGTACGAACAGACTCAGGTGGGAATAGCCAGTCCGAACTGATTCCAATGAAGACCAGCTCGGCGCGGATCCGGCTGTAGACATCCTGGGCCGACGCGAATCCGTTCAATGGATGCCACGTATCCATCGTGCGCATGATGGCAAGGTAGGAATTCGCGTCGAAGCGCTCGTTGAAGCGCTCGCCCTGGTGATCGAGGTAGCCGGCAATATCAAACCGGCCGCCGATGAGGCCACCACCATGATCGTCATGACGCCAGGGATCTTCGCCGTTGCGGTTGGGATTGCGGGAGAAGCGTTCATCGAATAGCGATGGCGATTTGTAGCTCAACATGCCGATCTGCCGGGCGAGCGACAGGCCGTGACTCGGCGGACGCTGTGGAAGGTAGTAGCCGCCATCCCAGTTTGGGTCGTTCTGAATCGCCTCGCGCTGGAGATGGTTCAGCGCAAGGCCCATCGCGGTTAAGGGTGCAACCCCGATGATTCCAGCCTTACTGACGCGGTTCGGATCGTGAATCGCCCATTCGAGAGCTTGCATTCCACCGATAGAACCTCCGAGCACAAGACGCAGGCTGCGGATGCCGAGCGAGTCAAGAAGCTGTGCCTGCGCTCGGACGTTGTCGCGAATTGAAACTAGCGGAAAGTCTGGCCCGTAGACCAGCCCTGTCTCCGCATCAACGGACCCGGGCCCTGTGGAGCCATAGCAGGAACCGAGAAGGTTGATGCAGATCACGAAATCGTGATCAAGCGAGAGGAGCGCGCCGGGAGCAAAGACCTCCGGCCACCAGTCCCCTACCCTTGCAGAACCCGATAGTGCGTGGCACACAAGAACTGCATTATCCCGGGATGCGTTGAGCTTGCCGTAGACGGCGTAATGCAGAGTGGGCTGCGCAAGCGTGCGTCCGCTCTCCAGCACGAGGTGCCTATCCAGCACGAAGTCGCCCTCGTACGTTGGCTCAAGCGCGGACGCCCGGGCCGGCGCTCCGTCCGGCCCGGTGACAGCTTGAGAGGAGACACTCATTTTGCAGCGCGGCCCGCGGTTTCAGGGGCGCCGGCGAACGAATGGCCGTTGGCCGCTTCAATCGCCCGATCGAGATCGTCAAGGATGTCGCGGATATCTTCGATACCGATGGAGAGGCGGACAAGCTCTGGAGTGACGCCCGTCGAAGCCTGTTCTTCTACCGACAGCTGCTGGTGAGTCGTCGACGCGGGATGAATGACCAACGACTTGGCATCGCCGATGTTGGCCACGAGCGAGAAAAGCTGCAGTGAGTCGATCAACTTCTTGCCCGCGTCGTATCCGCCCTTGATGCCGAACGTCAGCAGCGAAGACTGGCCGCTGGGCAGGTACTTCTTCGCGCGCGCGGAATACTTGCTGGACTCGAGGCCGGGATAGTTGACCCATTCGACGCCGGGATGCTGCTCCAGATGCTTCGAAACAGCGAGTGCATTTTGCGAATGGCGCTCCATGCGCAGATGCAGAGTCTCCAGTCCCTGCAGCAGGAGAAAAGCGCTGTGTGGCGCCAGTGCAGCGCCGGTATCGCGGAGGCCCTGGATACGCGCCTTCAGGATGAACGAAAGCGGACCAAAAGCCTGCGTATACGAGAGACCGTGATACGAAGGATCGGGCTCAGTGAACTCCTTGAAGCGCGGCGATGCGGCCCAGTCAAACCGGCCAGCATCGACCATGACTCCGCCGATCGTAGTCCCATGGCCGCCTATGAACTTGGTTGCGGAGTTGATCACGATGTCCGCTCCCCACTCGATCGGCCGCAGCAGAGCGGGTGAAGCGCAGGTGTTATCGATAACGAGAGGCAGGCCGTTCTCATGCGCAATGGCAGCGAGCTTCTCAAGGTCGATGACGTCGAGTTTCGGATTGCCGAGAGACTCGGCGTAGATGGCGCGCGTCTTGGGATTGATGGCAGCGCGCACTGCGTCGAAATCATCGGGATCGACGAAGCGGACGTTGATGCCGAGGCGAGGCAGCGTGTAGTGGAAGAGATTGTAGGTGCCGCCGTAGAGCGAGTTGCTGGAGATGATCTCGTCGCCAGCGGCTGCGAGGGTGGTGATGGCTAGCGTTTCGGCGGCCTGGCCGGAGGCTGTTGCCAACGCAGCCACTCCGCCTTCCAAAGCGGCAACGCGCTTCTCGAAGACGTCGGTAGTCGGATTCATGATCCGGGTATAGATGTTGCCGAATTCCTTAAGAGCGAAGAGACGGCCGGCGTGGTCGGCATCCTGAAAGAGATAGGACGTCGTCTGGTAGATCGGCACGGCGCGCGAGCCGGTGGCAGGGTCGGGCGACTGTCCGCCGTGGACGGCGATGGTGGCAAGTTGCTGCTTCTTCTCGTCTGACATCCTGTTGTCTCCTTCAAATCTGTTGCGGGTTGAGGCGCGGCGGGAAGTGCTCGAGCCGGAAATGCGAAGGCCCGAATCCGTTGGATCCGGGCCGCCTGGTTCTGATCGGTTGCGCCTAGCGCATTTGCCCCTCAGAATCCACGCGAACGGATCCGCATGGGCAACACATGCACATGGGCATTGTCTTGATCCGGTGCGTGTCTGAGGCCAGCATTGAAGGAAGTATCTCGGAGCGCGTCAGCCAGTGTCAAACGAGAAATGTCAGGGGATTGTCAATTCTGAAGAGGGCTACTCGTCGGCTTTCCAGACGTAGGCTCCCGGCTGCGGCAGCCCAATGTGCGCCAACACGCGATAGGCAAACTGTCGTGCCATCTCGGTGGAGTCTGCGGGTTTGTTGTAAAAAGCAGGCATCACCGGAAAGATGACGGCACCGGCTTCGGCTATAAGACTCATGTTGCGCAGGTGGATGCGATTGAATGGCGTTTCGCGCACGCACAAAAGAAGAGGTCGGCGCTCTTTCAGCGTGACGTCAGCGGCGCGGGTGATGAGCGAGTTCGCAAGGCCATTCGCAATCGTGGCAAGCGTGCCCATAGAGCACGGCAGGATGATCATGCCATTGCCGGGATAGCTGCCGCTGGCGATCTGCGCCCCGATGTCGGAGTCGGAGTGCTGGGTGATCTTCTTCGGCGATGCGCCCAGAAGCTTTTCCAGCAAGCCAGCACGGCCGGAGACGCCGAGTTCCTCTGCAATAACGCGAAGAGAATTCTCGGATGCAACGAAGTGAACGCGCTCGACACGATCATCGGAATCAACCGCGCGCAAAAGTTCCTGGCAGAGGACAGCGCCTGATGCTCCGGTGATAGCGACGGTGAGATTCACTCTTCGAAGTCCTCAGGCTTGCTGTCGTTCCACTCCTGCATCATTTGAGCGTACTCTGCCGAAGGGCCGTACTTCTCCAGCCGTTTCATCTCGTCAAAGGCCTGCTTCTTCTCGCCGGCGCTCCACAAGACCCGAAAAAACATGATGGAAGAGATTTCCGACTCCGGTGACAGCTTGATGGCGACACGCCCGTGGTCGATGGCTTCGCGATGCTGCCCCTGTCGCGAAAGGACCCAGCTGTAGTAGCTGTGGATGATGGATGCGCTGGGGAATTCGTCCACAAGCCCCTTCATCCATTCGTGGGCCTGCTCAAGTTCTTCATCAGCCGAGTTGATGACTTCCTGAATCGTCCCCAGTACTCTTTCGGCGGCGTAGTCAGGAATCTGATTCATTGCGCCTATTCTCCGAGGACGCGCTTGAAGATGGCGTCCACATTGCCGAGCTGGCGCGTGTAGTCGAAGGTGCGAGTCAGTTTTTCCGAACTGAGCAAGCCTGTAATGGAGGAGTCCTTAGCCACCTCGTCGCGAAAGATCAAGTCTTCTTTCCATGCGCGCATTGCGTGACTCTGAACAAGCCGGTAGGCATCCTCGCGCAGCATGCCCGCTTCGGCAAGGTCGAGAAGCAACTGACCGGAGAAGATGAGGCCGCCGGTGGACTCGAGATTCTTCTTCATTCGTTCGGGATAGACGAGCAGGCGATCGAGAAGGTCGGTCGTTTTGGCCAGCAGATAGTCGGTGAGGATGGTGGAATCCGGGAAGATGACGCGTTCGACCGAAGAATGAGAAATGTCGCGCTCGTGCCACAGAGCTACGTTTTCAAGAGCTGCCTGCGAGTTGCCGCGGATGACTCGAGCCAGTCCGCTGATCTGCTCGCTGGTGATGGGATTCTTTTTGTGCGGCATCGCAGAGGAGCCCTTCTGCTTTTCGCTGAAGTACTCCTGCGCCTCTCGAACCTCGGTGCGCTGCAGGTGCCGGACTTCGACGGCAATCTTGTCGAGAGTGCTTGCGACTACGGCAAGAGTCCCGATATACGCTGCGTGACGATCCCGCTGAATCACCTGCGTAGCGACAGGTGCGGGCTTGAGGCCGAGGCGCTCACAGATGCGCTCTTCATGTTCGGGCTTGAGATGGCCGAAGGTGCCGACGGCGCCGGAGAGCTTTCCCATACGCATGTCTTCAGCGGCAGCCCCAAAGCGGATGAGATTGCGCTGCATCTCGGCGTACCAGTTGAGAAACTTCAGGCCAAACGTGGTGGGTTCGGCGTGAATGCCGTGCGTACGGCCAATCGTCGGTGTGTGCTTGAACTCGATTGCCCGGCGCTTGAGGACGACAAGAAAGGCTTCAATCCCCTTCTGGATGAGAGCGGACGCTTCCTTCACTTGAAGCGCCTGCGCAGTGTCAACAATGTCGTTGGAGGTGAGACCGTAGTGCAGCCAGCGGGACCCCTCGCCCAGCCCCTGGGCTTTGAGGCTTTCGGCCACCGCGGTTGTGAAGGCAATGACGTCGTGCTTGACCTCCGCTTCGATTTCCAGAATCCGGTCGGCGGATGCTGAGGCCTTTTGCGCGATCGCGTCTGCGGCCGATTTCGGGATCACCCCGTCTTCGGCGAGCACCGCGCTTGCGGCCGCTTCGACCTGGAGCCAGCAACGGTACTTGCTGTCCTCGGTCCAGATTCGGCCCATGACAGGGCGGGTGTAGCGCTTGATCAACGCAGGCTCCTGAGACATGGCTTGCAGCCTAACTGCCGGCTATCAGCTACAAGCTGGTCGTAGTCTACTCAAATTGTACGAGGTTAACGCAGTTAGGTGCGTGGGATGCCGAAGCGCTTGTGCAGCTCGTCATACAGGAGGCCTCGGCCAGGTTTATAGGGCTGGAACCATTCGCCATCGATGACCAGCTGGGGAATAGCACGCTTGCCGACGTGACGGATTACTTCGGCCGAAGCAGCCGGGTCGGCGTCTACATTGATCTCGGTGTATTCGATCCCATGAGTTTCTAGAAATTGTTTAGCCGCCCGGCAATCTCTGCACCATGAGGCGGTGTAGACCTGAACCTTCATAGGGCCATTTTACCGGGTCGGTTACGATGACTCCGTGACGGCTGAACAGATAAAGAAGCTATTGGGGCTCGATCCTCACCCGATCGAGGGCGGCTACTTCCGGCAGACATGGGCCGCGTCTGGGACGCTTGACCTGCCGCGCGGGACTCGAGCGCAAGGCACTGCGATCTACTACCTGCTCGAGCAGGGAGAGTTCTCGGAAATGCACATGCTTGAGTCGGATGAGGTATTTCATTTCTACCTCGGCGATCCGGTGGAGATGCTGCAGCTGTTTCAAGATGGGCGCTCCGCGGTCGTGGTTCTCGGGCAGGATCTTCAAGCAGATCAACAGGTGCAGGTACTTGTTCCTGCAGGGGTATGGCAGGGCACGCGGCTCATCGGCGACGGCAAGATGGCTTTGCTTGGATGCACCGTGACGCCGGGTTTCGACTACGCCGATTATCACAAGGCGAGCTATGAAGAGCTTGCTGCAAAGTGGCCCGCGCAAAAAGAGCGGATTAGAGCGCTCACTCGGACTTGACTCGCCGATCGCGGAAGAAGACTCTCAACAGATCTCCGCACTGCTCGGCGAGAATTCCCTGCTCTACCTGCACCTGGTGATTGAGCTGCGGATGGTTCAGCACGGAAAGGACGGATCCGCAGGCGCCGGCTTTCGGATCAGCCGTGCCATAGACAAGGCGATCGATCCGCGCATGAATCATCGCTCCGGCACACATCGCGCAGGGCTCGAGCGTGACATGGAGCGTGCAGCCATTGAGGCGATAGTTGCCCAGAATGGCAGCCGCGTGCCGCATGGCCACGATCTCCGCGTGGGCGGTGGGATCGCTGGTACGGATCACGGAGTTCTGGCCATGAGCAATGATCGCGCCGTCATGGACGACTACGGCGCCGATGGGGACTTCTCCGGCCTCTGCAGCCTTGTGGGCCTCAGCCAGAGCAGTACGCATCGCTTCGAGGTCAGAGATCATGGGGAACATGGTACGGCAAATCTGAGATGTCGGAATCACGGAGTGGCGTGACGAAGGTCGAACAGATCTATAGCTAAGCCGGCTGCTGCTGGGTCATGCAGTGTAGCGTGCCGAGGCCCCAGACCAGGTCGACGGCATGGATGCCGATGACCTCGCGATCGGGGAAGGCGTCAGCGATGATGCCGAGCGCGATCCGATCGTTCGGATCGTGGAATGTCGGCACGAGGACAAGACCGTTGGCGATGTAGAAGTTTGCGTAACTCGCGGGCAGGCGCTGCTTGCGAAAAACAACCGGGCGCGGCAATGGCAACTCGACCACCGTGAATTGCTTGCCTTCAGGGGTGCGAGCATGTTTGAGGCGCTGCAGATTTTCTGCGAGCGGTTCGTGGTTCGAATCGCTGGTGTTCGACTCGACTGCGGTGAGGATGGTGGACGGGCCGACGAAGCGTGTGATGTCGTCGACGTGGCCGTGAGTGTCGTCTCCGGCAATTCCCCTCCCCAGCCAGATGACCTGATCGATGCCGAGATAGTCGCTGAAAGCGCGCTCCAACTGATCGCGGCTCACGCCGGGATTGCGCTGCTGAACTTCGCTGAGGAGGCACTCTTCGGTCGTGAGCATCACGCCCTGACCGTTCGTGTCAATGGAGCCACCTTCGAGAACCAGCGGATGCTGCAGCCCGCTAACCTCGATCGTAGGTTGCCACTGTTTGAGACTGAGCAGTTCAGCCGCCCGAGCGGGGATCTGGTCGTCGAGGTGCCAGTCTGGGTATTTCGCCCAGGCGTTAAAACGCCAGTTCGTGATGGCAACCTTGCCTTGCTGGTCGCGGACGAAGATCGGTCCAGAGTCGCGGGTCCAGACCCGGTCGGTAGGCCACTGATGAAAATTGACGTTGTCGAGATTGGCGTGGGCGCGCTCCAGAATTCCGGTCGCCCGCCGCTCTTCTTTCTCGTCCTGAACGAGAACGTGGACTCGCTCTCGCGCCGACAGCAGACGCACAATCTCGGCATAGAGCCAGGGAATGGCCTGAAACTTGCCAGGCCAGTCTTCCGGATTATGCGGCCACGCCAGCCATGTAGCTTCGTGGCGCTCCCATTCAGCGGGCATCCGGTAGCCGAGTTCCCGTGGAGTCTTGTCGATCATGCCTACTTGCCGTCTCCAAACCCGGGATCGAGGAAGCGGCTCGTGATCGGCGTATAAGCGTCGATGCGGCGATCGCGAAGAAACGGCCAGTTCCGGCGCGTGTCTTCGAGAAGGGCGGTATCGATCTCGCCGATGAGGATTTCTTCGTCTGTGTGCGAGGCTTTGGCTACGATGCGTCCGAAGGGATCGGCGAGGAAACTGCCTCCCCAGAACTCGAGCCCAGGCCCACTCGCCCGATTGCCGCGGATATCTCCGGTCTCGTGACCGACCCGGTTCACGCCGGCAACATAGACTCCGTTGGCGATGGCATGAGCTCTCTGAATTGTCTGCCATGCGTCGTACTGCGCCGCGCCAAATTCGTCTTTCTCCGCAGGATGCCATCCAATCGCCGTCGGATAGAAGAGCACCTCCGCGCCCTGAAGGGCAGTCAGCCGCGCGCCTTCGGGATACCACTGATCCCAGCAGACGAGCGTTCCCACGCGGCCATGCGGAGTGTCGACCGCCTTGAAGCCCAGATCGCCCGGAGTGAAATAGAACTTCTCGTAGTAGAGCGGATCATCCGGGATGTGCATCTTGCGGTAGACGCTGATGATGCTGCCATCCTGCCCCAGTGTTACAGCCGTATTGTGGTAGAGCCCAGCGGCTCTGCGCTCGAAGAGCGAAGCGACAATAATGACGCGCAGCTCTTTCGCAAGTTCGCCGAGTCGCGCAGTCGATGGGCCCGGAATCGCTTCAGCAAGCTCAAACAGTTTGATGTCTTCGCGCTGGCAGAAGTACTGGGCGCGGAAAAGCTCAGGGAGACAGACGATGTTCGCCCCGCGTTTCGCCGCATCGCGCACGTGCGCAACAGCAGACTCGAGGTTTGCGTTGGGATCAGCCCCCATGCGCATCTGAACCAGACCGACTTTGTACTTACGCGTGTTTTCCATTTCGAACAAAATCCTGCGGCAACGATGCCGAATCTTCCTTACATGACAAGGCCAACCCCGATTTGCGGGATTGGCCTGAAATCAAGTGCCCGCAGCGCCTACTCTTCGAGGATAAGAACAGCTGCAGCGATGGTTGTAGTCCAGAGACCGCGCTTGTCGCCTACTGCAGATTGCGTGACGTTGCTGGTGCGGACGATCTGGCCTGAGATGCGGTAGATTTCCTTTTTCTCGTCCCAGCTCTTGTCCGGATCGAAATCGACGTCGAGGGTGGTGGCGAGCATCTCAGCTGCGAGTTCCTCGGCGTATTCACCGGCCTGATCTTCAGTCTCGCCGAAGCTATGGTGCTCGCTCAGGTAGCCGTAGGTATCTTTGTCAGCGGGAATTGCCACTCCGATGCTCGAAACAACCAGCCGATGCGGTTCGCGGGTGGAGTTCTCAGCAATGACGGCGAAGACGACTTCGCCATGATTCAGATATTTCTGGCCTTCTTTGCGCGAGATGATCTTGCAGCGAGGCGGAAAAATGGAGCTGACGCGAACCAGGTTCTGCGAAGCGATTCCGGCATCCCTGAGGGCGAGTTCGAAGGAGGTGAGACGCTCCTTGTGTTTACCTACACCCTTGGTGAAGAAAAGCTTCTTCGGGACCATGCTCTTTCCCAATTTCTATGTACCCTCCGTGAGGTTGGCGATGAGGAATTTTCTGGACGTTCCCGCATGAGTTTATCGCATCTTGGCGGCTGAAAACAGAATGGTTTGCGAATTAATCAGGGGTTCACATTTCGGGTGCCGAAGAGTCAGGCATGCAGCTCTGAAGTTTGGGACGTGGAAGGCAAAGCAGAAGATTTTCTACTTGCGAACAGAACTTTTCGCCAAGAGCTGAGTTTCAGTGTTTATGAAGCTCGCTCTCGTTCTTGGGATTTGTGCGTTCAGCGCGGCATTCGGCTGCACGACAGCGGTGGCTCAGGAGTACGGCGCGCAATCCGGCCCTCCTCCGGCGCGTGAGTATCCCCCGGATGCCAGCCCGGTTCCCCTGGAGTGGGTTCCTCCACCGATGGCTGAACTGAGCACGATGGCGTCGATGAAGGAAAACTTCACGCTCGACCGGACGCTCCTGGGCGTTGCCGCCGGGGTGGTTCCTGATTCCGATGCTCCGGTTCGCCAGGCTATCCACAAGCTCGACGGCGTCAGCGTTCACCTGATGCGCTTTAATGAACCGGGCATTCCCGAGGAAGGCGCTGTCCAGGCGATCCGCGCTTCCTACCATCTGCGCGGATGGAAACATGTGGTCACCACGGCAGATCACGGCGGGCCTCTCAAGAACGGAACGACCGATGTCTGGTTTGTGCTGGACGGCATGAACGTTCGCGGAGCGGTAGTGCTGGCGGAGACTCCACGGAGCTTGACGCTGGTCACTGTTGCGGGAAACCTGAGTCCGGTTGACCTGCTCCACCTGCGAGGGCATTTCGGGATTCCGAAGCTGGATGAGGGCGACTTTCGGAGCTCACCTGTGCAGTAGATGGCAGCAAGCGCATCGAAACTAATGCCTTCCTCGGCTAGAGAACTTGCCCTTCAGCTCAGCCGAAAAATCTCCTAAACCAGCTTTTCGAGGGCGACTCTGGTTTAGGGCCGGGGTTCAAGCCCAAACCGAGACCCCAAGCTGCAATACCGTCCTCGGGTCCATTTTTGAAGCGCTTCATTGCCCGTTGAACGGGCCAACAGATAGCGCCGCCTACCAACTGCAACTGGATGTTTATTTCTTCCTGAGGGTCATTATCATCACCGACCCACTCAGCCCCCAACGCGCGTCGAATCACCTCGCCCATATACGAACCAATCGCAAATATGCGCTGGCCCAAATCGCGCGACAACAACCCGCCGGCTGTCGCCTCCCCACCTTGAGTGTGCTCGTCGAAGAAGCGATCAATTTCCCAAAGACTCTGTTGCGAAAAATCTGCATGGTAGCCCGAGCTCGTCAGAGCATGCGCGATCCAGTTTGCGCTAGATTGAATGTCTTCTTCGATTGAGCTCATTCTGAAGCTGAGAAGTGTGGCGATGCCAATCTACCCTCTAGCCATCAGCCGTTGCCACCTCTAAATTCAGGATGTTAGCCTTCCCTTGCACCCTTATTCCGGGAAGGAACTCCAGAAGACAAATGCAAAAGACTTACAACGGGCTGGATTTGCCGCAAAACGGCAAGCCCATCGAGTACAGCCACGGCCAATATCAGGTTCCCGACAATCCCATCATCCCGTTCATTGAAGGCGACGGCACCGGCCGCGACATCTGGAAGGCTTCGCAGCGTGTTTTTGACGCGGCCGTTGAGAAGGCCTACGGCGGCAAACGGAAGATCGCCTGGTTCGAGATCTTTGCCGGCGAGAAGGCATTTCGCCAGTTCAACAATTGGCTGCCCGATGACTCCGTAAATGCGGCGCGCGACCTGCGCGTTTCGATCAAGGGGCCGCTGACCACTCCGGTCGGAGGCGGTATCCGCTCATTGAACGTGGCGCTTCGGCAGATTCTGGACCTCTACTCCTGTGTTCGTCCCGTCCGCTACTACCAGGGTGTGCCCAGCCCGGTGAAGCATCCCGAGAAGGTAGACATCGTCATCTTCCGCGAAAACACCGAGGACGTTTATTCGGGCATCGAATTCAAGCAAGGCAGCGACGATGCCGCCAAGCTGATCAGCTATATCAATGACGACCTGCTTAAAGGTGGCAAGAAGAAGATCCGGCAGGATTCGGGCGTCGGCATCAAGCCGATTTCTATCTTCGGCACCAAACGGCTGGTCCGTTATGCGATCCGCTACGCGCTTGAAACAGGTCGCAAGACCGTGACCCTGGTCCACAAGGGCAATATTCAGAAGTTCACCGAGGGCGCTTTCCGCGAGTGGGGCTACGAAGTCGCGATCGAAGAGTTCCGCGACCAGACCGTGACGGAACGTGAGAGCTGGATTCTTGCCAACGTCGACGCCAACCCGAACATTACCGTCGAAGAAAATGCGGCGCTGATCGAGCCGGGTCTCGAGTTCGGCAACCAGGCATTTCGCGATTCCTTGTACGCCGAAATCAAAGGAGTACTGGATTCCATCGGCAAGACACACGGCAACGGCGCATGGAAGTCGAAGATCTTGGTCAACGATCGCATCGCTGATTCGATCTTCCAGCAGATCATCATCCGTCCGTCGGACTACAGCATTCTGGCCACGTCCAACCTGAACGGCGACTACATCTCTGACGCTGCCGCAGCACAGGTCGGCGGCCTTGGCATTGCTCCGGGCGCAAACATCGGCGACGGCTATGCAGTCTTCGAAGCCACGCACGGCACTGCTCCGAAGTACGCCGACAAAGACGTCATCAACCCCGGATCGGTGATCCTCTCCGGCGTCATGTTGCTCGACTTCATTGGCTGGAAAGAAGCAGCCAAGATGATCGAAGACGCAATGGAGAAGACGATCCAGCAGAAATTCGTGACGTATGACTTCGAGCGGCAGACAGCGGGTGCAACCAAGGTAGGCACCAGCGAGTTTGCGACGCGCATCATCGGCAATATGTAAAGACAGAGGTGCTGGCCTTGCAGCGGAGTTTGCAAAGCCAACATGTCTTCCTCAGCAACCTAACTCCGCTAACACGCGCGAAGCGCGGCTAAATCCGCGAACGCCGCTCAGGAGAAGAGAAATGCGTAAAAAGGTAAGCATTGTAGGCGCCGGCAATGTGGGCGCTACGGCAGCACACTGGATTGCGGCGAAGGAACTTGCCGACGTGGTGCTGATTGATGTTGTGGAGGGCGTTCCTCAGGGCAAGGCGCTCGATCTGCTGGAAGCAATGCCCATCGAGAAGCGCGACGTGCACGTTGTCGGTTCGAACGACTATGCCGCCACGGCGAACTCAGACATCGTCGTCATCACGGCGGGCATCCCGCGCAAGCCCGGCATGAGCCGCGACGATCTACTGCACACCAACTTCAAGATCATGTCGGATGTGGTCTCGAAGGTTGTCGCGCAGTCGCCGGAGTGCATTCTGATCATCGTCTCCAATCCCCTCGATGCAATGGCACAGGCCGCTTTCCGCCAGGCAGGCTTCAATCGCGAACGCGTGATTGGCATGGCCGGGGTGCTGGACTCGGCGCGATTCCGCACATTCATTGCCGAAGAGCTGAATGTCAGCGTGGAGAATGTGACGGCATTCGTCCTTGGCGGCCACGGTGACACAATGGTTCCCCTGACTCGCTATTCAACCGTAGCCGGAATCCCCATCACGGAACTGATCGAGGCCGGCCGCCTGGAACAACTCGTTCAGCGTACGCGCGACGGCGGCGCTGAGATCGTGAAGTACCTGAAAACTGGAAGCGCCTACTACGCTCCCAGTGCCGCCACGGTAGAGATGGTCGAAGCCATTCTGAAGGACAAGAAGAAGATCCTTCCCTGCGCGGCGTATCTGCAGGGCGAATACGGCATCGAGGGATACTACATCGGAGTGCCCTGCAAGCTGGGGGCTGGCGGTCTGGAGAAGATCATCGAGATCAAGCTCACAACAGAGGAAGACGCGGCTCTGAAAAGGAGCGCGGCGGCAGTGAAAGAGCTCTGCGCGGTCATCGGAGTATAAGTCCGTCCCGGCCGAATCTTTCACCAGAAGGCCGCCCCGATCGGGCGGCCTTTTCTCGTGTCTGTCTCCACCAAAGGTTGGAGATCTATACCCATCGAAGCTCCGATGCCGATACCATCGGTAAAGCCCCATCCTCAATAAAGCTAAGCGCCACTTCCCCTGACATTTGCGAGCCGTCAGGCAACGCACCAGAGCGCATCACCCCGACGAATCCTTGCGATCGCACTTGAGATCGCTGATTCACAAACAATAAGCACGCCTTCCAGGAGAACCATGCTGCGCAAATCCTTTATCACCTCGGTCTGCCTCGTGGCAGCAGTTGCCATCGCACACGCACAGAGCAATTTTGCGGTAGTTCGCGGTTCCGTTTTTGATCCGCAACACCATGCCGTCCCAGGGGCCCATATCCATCTCCGGGAAGATGCAACCGGGGCACAGCGAGAGGTTGTTTCCAACGCAACTGGCTTGTACGAGATTGCCGGCCTTCAGCCTGGTGCGTACACCCTTACGGTTGACGGCCAGGGTTTCTCGGAAACCACGCAAACCGTCGACCTCGAGGTCGGACAGCAGGCAACCATCGACCTTGGACTGCGCGTAAGCAGCGACAAGCAGACGGTGAATGTCGAGGCTTCAGGCGAGTTGCTGAAGACTCAGGATGCGAGCGTCGGCGCAGTTGTGGATCAGAAGTCCGTCGATTCCCTCCCCCTGAACGGCCGAATGCTGATTGACCTCGTGTTGACAGTTCCCGGCGCTCACGAAAGCCACGGCGCAGCAACTGGAGATATGAACCCCCTGTACTGGCGGCCCGGGCAACGCTCAGCAGTCAGTATTGGTGGCAGCAGACCCAATGCCAACTACTTCTTGCTCGATGGCGCCACAAATACTGATCCGACCTTCAGCTCGCAGAACCTGAGCGCATCCCCTGACGCGGTTCAGGAATTTCAAGTCCAGACCGGAAGCTATTCAGCCGAGATGGGCGGTGCCGGTGGCGGGCAGATCAATATCGTTACGCGCTCTGGGACCGCGCACTTTCACGGCACCGCCTACGAATTCCTTCGCAACGGCGCCATGGATGCTCACACATTCAGCGACATGGGCATGGACAATTTCCTCGTCCAGAACAACTTCGGAGCTTCGATCGGCGGTCCTGTATGGCATACCGCCAAGACCTTCTTCTTCGTGAACTATGAAGGATTGCGAACCGTCGAGACAATGGCAATGGTCGACACCGTTCCGACGCCAGAAGAGGTCTCAGGCGATTTCAGCCAGAGCGGCATTGATATCTACGACCCCAACACAACACAGCCGAATCCGGCTTTCAATCCAGCTCTGCCTGTAAGCAAGGCAAACCCGCAATACATTCGTCAGCAGTTCGAGTACAACGGGGTAAAAAACGTAATCCCGCCGGACCGAATTGCTCAAGCTCCTTCGATCATGCTGAACAAGTACACTCCCCAACCCAACGCCATGGACATGGGCGGCATGACGATGATGGGCCAGCCGACAGTTGTGGGCGCAGGCAACGATGCAAACAATTACCTCGACCTCCGCAAGATGCGAATGAATCAGGACCAGGGCACCGTGCGCGTCGACCATAACTTCGGCAATGGAGATCTGGCCTTCTTCCGCTATTCAGCTTCAGGCGAGTACGGTTTCCATCCCCAGATGGGTCTTCCAGGCTTTGGCTTCTATCACGATGACCTTGCGCAGAACGGCATCCTCGCCTGGAATCATGTCTTCTCGTCGCAACTGGTGAATTCCGCATCGGCTGCGATTTCGCGCCTTGTGATGTCGCATTCTACGGAGAGCGCCAACAAAAACGACATCGTCTCTGAATTGGGAATTACCGGAACTGGATTTGGCGGACCCGCTGCATGGGGAGCCCCTTATTTCAACGTTCAGGGCTTCTCTCCGATCGGCGACGCATTCAGTGCGACTCCTATGCACGCATGGGATACCGTCGTCGAAGGCCGGGACACACTGAACTGGCAGATTGGCCGCCACAGCGCCAAGTTCGGTGGATCCTATCGTAAATTCATCTGGCCGATGTGGGGGTTCTTCCAGAATCGTGGTTTCTACCAGTTCACGAACGGCTTCACAACGATGGGCGCCATCAACGACGGCACCGGCTCCTCACTGGCCAGCTTCGAACTCGGGTTGCCGGCGGCGAGACAAGGCCAGGCCGGCATTCCCCAGATGAATCTTCGGCAATGGTATGCCGATGGTTACGCACAGGACGCATGGCGTGTCAGTCCATCAACCACAATCACCTATGGCGTTCGCTACGAGTTCATGAGCCCGCTGGTCGACATCACCTACACGAACAGCAACCTCGATCTGAGCAGCGGAACTCCGCAAGTCTTCATCGGCGGCCAGAACGGATATCCGAGAGGCCTGATGTATGCCAATCACGCCAACTTCGCGCCCCGCATTGGAATCGCGCAAAGCATGCCGCGATTCGGCCTCGTCGCTCACGCTGCCTATGGTGTGTTCTACACGCCGGTTGATATGAACACCTGGTGCAACCAGCGCCACAATGTTCCCTATGTATTCCCGCTGACATCGCAGAGCGATCCTTTCATTCCAAGCATTCCCACGCTGAACTTCCCTGATCCCGTCCTCGGCACTTCGGTAGTAAGCTTCACGGGACTGGAGCTTCATGCCCCGGCACAGTACATTGAGCAGTGGAGCGCCTCTCTCGAGAAGCAGATTGGAGGCTCGACCACCGTGGAACTCGGCTATCTCGGAGCAGGCGGATTTCACCTCCAGCGTTCGCACCTGATCAACAACGCCCAACCTGGACCCGGGCTCATCCAGCCTCGGCGTCCGCATCCCAAAATCAGCTTCGTTGACAATTCAATCTTCCCCTCGAACGTCACGGTCGCCAGTTCAACCTTCCCCGTTAGCACGATGAACCTGCTGGAAAACACCTCGCAGAGCTGGTACGACGCAGGGTATGTCAATGTTCGTCGCCGTTACTCCAATGGCCTGAGCTTCCTCGGAAACTACACCTACGCCAAGGCGCTCGAGAACGCGCCCGATTTTCGCTCCCCGATGTTTGAGGCAGCAACACCCCAGAACAATGACGACTTGAATGCGGAAAAGGGGCCCGGATGCGATATCCGTCATCGCTTCTCACTCAACGCCGTCTACACCTCGCACGCGATGGGGACAAATCGCTTGATGCAGGCTCTCAGCCGCGATTGGCGCGCATCCGTGCAATATCAGATCCAGACCGGCTTTCCATTCACGGTGTCCGTCTTCGGTGACACCGCGAACGCTGGCACGGTTGTGGGTGAGAACCCGATCCGAGCAAACCTTACCGGGGAGAAAATCTTCGGCTCCGGAACTCGCAACGCAACCACCTGGATCAATCCCAAGGCCTTTGCAGCACCTCCCGCCTATACATACGGCAATTCCAGCCGAAATATGGTGTACGGGCCCGGCTTGCAGACACTCGACGCAGGTATCGTGCGGGAATTCAGCATCGCGGAGAAAGCCCGTTTCGAAGCTCGCGCGGAGTTCTTCAATGCGCTCAACCATACCAATCTCGGTACTCCAAACAGGTTTGTGAATACGGCAAGCTTCGGCAGCATCACCGAAGAAGCAACGCCCGGCAGGGAAATCCAGCTCAGCGGTCGTATCAGCTTCTAAACGCTGTTCCTTCGTTAGGGGCGGGGTCCATCGGATCTCGCCCTTCCTGTTTCAAGACAAGGGCTGTCGAAGAAATCGCACAACCTCTGGGCCAATCACCTTCGCACACTCGTTCGGCGCGAGATGCCCACATCCCGCGACGACATCCATCTGAGATTGCGGAATGAGCTGGTGAATCTTCTGACCTTCGCTGAGCGGAGTGATTTGATCGAGCTCGCCCCAGACAATCAGCACTCGCATCTTGAGATTCGGCAGCAGAGCATCGGTCGTCTCGCGGCCTTGCAGCATGGTGTCGAGAGAGCGATGCATCACCCAGGCATGCTCCTGCGAAACTCGCATGATGTCTCGGACAACAAAATCGGGCAGACTCGGCGGATGCGGCATGAGAAGCTTATCGAGCTTTTCGACTTCGGATGGAGAGATGGGAGTGAAAAGCTTCGTATCCCACTCGGGCTTCATATACAGCCCTGCACTGTCGAAAAGCATCAGGCGCGAAACGCGGTCAGGATTGTTTGCCGCGACTAGTTGAACAATCCATCCGCCCATTGACCAGCCGCCGAGATCTGGTTTCTTGATGCCAAGCGCGTCGAAGAAGCCCACGATAATCTTCGACTGGTCGGTAACGGAGTAGGAGAAGTTCGCGGGCCGTTCACTCTGGCCGAAGCCGGGCAGGTCGGGGAGATAAACCCGATACCCTGCCTTGCGAAGATAGGGAGCGAGCTTTTCCCAATCTTCTGAGCGGCCTCCCAGGCCGTGGACTAGAACAACGGGTGGCCCGCCCTCCGGGCCAAGGGCATAGTAGTTGATCCGGAAACCATTGACGACGGTGTAGTGGTTTCGGGCGCCAATCAGGTACATCTGCGCCTCGTTGAAAACGCGAAAGACACCTACGGGTCGAGCCCAGAAAACCACTCCGGTTGCAACCAGCACGATCAGGACCAGTAGAGCGATTGATCGACGGCGACGCATATCAGCGGCTACTCTCCCGATTAATCGTTGCCGATCGCTGCCATCCTGCTTCGATGACTCGGACGGTAACCGGATCCAATGCCAGTGCGCTGTGACCGTTCCACTCGGAGCGCTCGACCCAGCGCGCTGCGTCAGCGTCGGACGCCGCCTTCAATGAGCCACCGACGACACGACAGAGGTAATCGGCAATCACGTAGTGATATCGGATGCGCCCATCGTTTGAGTCGTCTTCGCGAACTATGCGATCCAGAAGCTCGACGAGTTCGATCGGCTCTACCTGGAGCCCGGTCTCCTCTTCCACCTCGCGGATCAGGCCGTGGTGCAGGGTTTCACCTACCTCGAGCATGCCGCCAGGAAGGGACCACTTGCCTTTCAGCGGCTCCCGTCCGCGCTGGACGAGCAAAACCTGCCCGGCATCAACCACCACAGCCCCTACTCCAAGAATTGGAGCCTGTGGAAACTCACGCTGGATAGCTTCTGGCATCTCGATCAAGCTTTAGCATAGATGCCCGCATAACACTTGCGTACCGCAAGGCCGAAAGTGCGGCGTTTCTGCATCGCTTGGACCCGAGTATCATCAAATTGAATGGGGAGAACAGGATGGCAGAATTCACGCTGCGCATTGACGGGATGCATTGCGGTTCCTGTGTCCGCCGGGTCACACAGGCGCTGAATTCGACAACAGGCGTTCAGGTTGAGGAAGTCCGTATCGGGGCGGCACGCCTGAAGTCAGACGATCGCCCGACCGTAGATGCTGCGATCGCCGCCCTCAACAAGGCCGGATACTCGGCGCACCTGGAAAATTAAAGCTCGGAAATGCCCTCGCAAGAGACAGAGTCGCTCGCGTTGCCGGTTATCGGAATGACCTGTGCTGCCTGCCAGCATCACGTTGAGAGCGCGCTCAAAGATACTGCAGGGGTCAAGTCAGCCCACGTCGACCTGATGGCCAATCGGGCCACTGTAGTTTTCGATCCGAAAGAGACATCTACCGAAGATCTGCTGAAAGCGATTCGCGGTGCGGGCTACGATGCCGCTCTGCCACGCGGCGGCGTGACCTCTGCAGTATCAGGATCGGAAGAGCACGATGCACTCGCAAAAGCAGTGGCTACTTTGGTCGGCGGTGGCGTGGCAATGCTGCTCGCGATGCCGCTCGGTGCGGAAATGGGACCCGCAGATCATTTCCTGATGCACGTGCTGCCCGGGCTGTATCTGCAAACCACTCACGACGCAATACGGTGGACTCTCCTCGTTCTCACAACGATCCTGATGGTGTGGGCGGGAAGAGGAATCTATTTCGCGGCAGCCAAGGCTCTGCGGCATGGCGGCACCAACATGAATACGCTTGTAAGCCTCGGAACCGGAGTGGCGTTCGCGTATTCAGCATTCGGCACAATCGCCCCGGCTCCCGGCCGCGATATTTATTACGACGCGGTGTTATTGATACTGGGATTTCTCCTTCTCGGCAAAGCGCTTGAGGCTCGGGCAAAACGGCATGCCCTGGCTGCGGTAAATGCCCTGGGACGGCTTCGCCCTTCAACAGCACGACGGCTTGTCGACGGCGTACAGACGCTCGTTCCGCTCGAAGAGATCCGAGTTGGAGACCAGGTCCTGGTTCTTCCGGGCGAGCGCTTCCCTGTTGACGCCAGTATCGTCGAAGGCCGAACGACTGTAGACGAATCGATGCTGACGGGCGAGTCGACTCCGCTTTCGCGAGAACCAGAAGATCGCGTGTTGGCTGGATCCCTGAACTATGACGGAGCGGTTGCTTGTCGGGCCGAATCGCTGGGCGAGAACACAGTGCTCGCGCAGATCACGCGCTTGGTAGAGCAGGCGCAGTCTTCGCGAGCCCCAACGCAGCGGCTCGCGGATCGCGCAAGCGCCATCTTCGTACCCATCGTGCTTCTACTGTCCGTCATTACGTTCGCAGCGTGGTACTTCTCCGCGCACTCCGTTTCCATGGCGCTTGCGGCAACGGTCTCGGTCCTGGTTATCGCCTGCCCGTGCGCGATGGGCCTCGCAGTTCCGGCGGCTCTCACTGTGGCAGTGGGACGCGGCGCCCAGATCGGCGTGCTGTTCAAGGGCGGCGAGGCTTTGGAACGCGCCACCAACTTGAAAGCGATCGTCCTCGATAAAACTGGCACACTGACCGCCGGCCGGCCCGTCCTGCAGGCAGTTCGCCCGGTGAAAGGGTACTTCGAAGAGGACCTGCTGCGGCTGGCGGCTGCCGCGGAGGAGCGCTCGAATCATCCTTTGGCGCACGCGGTCGTGGATTATGCAAGGGCGCAAGCCGTTAAATGGCAGCCTGCTCAAGACGTCCAGGTGATTCCCGGACGCGGTCTCAGTGCACGCGTAGAAGATTACGACTGCCTGATCGGCAATGAGGCGCTACTGCTGGAAACTGGAATTCGTCTTCCAGATTCAATCCCCCCCGTAAAGCCTGGCACCACACGCCTGTGGATTGCGCTCGACAACCAGGCAATTGGTTGCTTCGATGCACGCGACACCTTGCGTTCGGAGGCTACAGACGCCGTGTCGGCGATGCGCGATAGAGGCCTGAGAGTACTGATGCTGACAGGAGATTCGCCGGCCGCATCAGCGCCGATCGCTAACCAGGCCGGCATTGGAGAAGTGGAAGCGGGTCTCGATCCGGCAGGCAAGCTGGCGCGAATCCGATCCCTTCAACAGGAAGGCTTACGCGTCGCAATGGTAGGCGACGGAATCAATGACGCTGCGGCACTTGCACAGGCAGATGCCGGTATTTCGATGGGAACCGGAGCAGATCTTGCCCAGGAAGCCGGTGACATTCTGCTCGTGAATTCGCAGCCGCGTGCGATTGTCTGGTCTATAGAACTGGCCGAATCCACTGTGAAAGTAATGCGGCAGAACCTCTTCTGGGCCGCCGGCTACAACCTGCTGGGAATTCCTCTGGCAGCGGGCGTGCTGTACCCCGCCTTCCACATCCTGCTGAGTCCGTGGATCGCTGCGGCTGCAATGGCGTTGAGCTCCGTCAGCGTGCTCAGCAACAGCCTGCGCTTGCGCGCGTGGGAGCCCAGCCGTTGACGATAAACTAACGGCAGAGCCCTAGACGTGCGCATCCTGACCCGATACATCCTCGGCGAGATTCTCTCGTACACTCTGATCGGCTGCGCCGTATTCACATTCATTCTTTTCATCCGCGAGCTGAACCACATTCTGGAAGCTGTGGTTCGCAATAGCTCCACGTTTGGAAACATCGCGGAAATTTTCGTCTTCAGCCTGCCGAATACATTCAAAGTAACAATCCCAATGGCAGTGCTGGTCGGAATCCTCCTCGGCCTAAGCCGTCTGGCTGCCGACAGCGAAATCATCGCCATGCGCGCTTCCGGATTGGGAGTGTGGTACTTCGTTCGCGTCGCTTCTGTCGTGGCTGTCGGAGGAACACTTCTCGGCCTCGCGAATTCCCTGTTCGTTACCCCTCGCGCCAATCGCTCCATTTTGGAAATGGAGCAGGAGCTAGCGACCTCTCAGGCATCCTTCGAAATTCAGCCGCACGTCTTCTACGAAGATTTCCGGAATGCTGTGCTTTATGTTCAGCAGGTGCGAGGTGGAACCGGCGCATCGAACTGGGACAAGGTCTTCATGGCGGACCTCTCAGACCCAGGAAACCCGATCATCACGACCGCGGAGTCAGCAACGGTCGTCAGCGATTCATCGCAGGAGTTGCTGATGAGGCTGCGAAACGGCTCGCGGCACGAAACGATCAGCGGACAGCCGCAGCAGTACAACGTGTCTACTTTTTCCCAAACGGATTTGCCGCTCACACTGAGCCCGCAGAGCGAGACACACCTGGGCCGGCTGGATACCGCCATCTACGCGTTGCCCATGCACGAACTTCTCGCTCGTACGCGCGGGCCGGATGCGAGAAAGTACGCGCTCGAATTGCACACCCGGTTCTCTTATCCCGCGGCCTGTCTGGTGTTGATGCTGGTTGGCGTTCCCCTGGGAATCATCTCGCGGCGCGGAGGGAAAAGCTCCGGCCTCGTTTTTACAATACTGCTGGTCCTCGTCTACTACGTTCTTTCGTACATCGGAATCGCGTTAAGCAAGCAAGGCAAGCTCAGCCCATTTGTGGGTGTGTGGATGGCCAACCTCATCTTTGCGATTGCAGGTGTTTTCCTGCTTTGGCAAATGGCGAGTGGAGGCCGCGTCCTTGGCGCTATCTCAGGACTGCTTTCGCGAACAAGACGACCGTCGTCTCCAGTCATGGGCAACGGCAACCACTTGACTGGCTTGCTGGAGAGGCTGCAACCTCGCGCGGTTCGGATTGGATCGCGCGGCGTCTTCCCTCGCCTGCTCGATGCCTACGTGGTTCGCGAATTCTTCGGGATGTTCCTGCTTGTGCTGGGCAGCTTCGTGATGCTGATGCTCGTCTTCACCTTCTTTGAGCTGGTCGGAGACATCATTCGCAACCACATCCCTTTGGGGATGGTAGGCGACTACTTGTTCAACCTCGCGCCCAGCATGATCTACACCATCACGCCCTTGGCGGTGTTGATTGCAGTCCTCGTGACATTCGGCGTCCTCAATCGCAACAGCGAAATCGTCGCAATGAAAGCCACAGGAATCAGCCTCTACCGGCTTGTTGTCCCGGTGGTCTCGATTTCAGCGGTCCTGGCCGTCGGGCTCTTCGTCTTCGATGACTATTACCTGCCAGCCGCAAATCGCCGTCAGGAGTTCCTGCGCAGCACCATCAAGGGCCGTCCGCCACAAACCTTTTTGCATCCGGAAGAGAAATGGATCTTCGGCCAGTCCGGCAAGGGCGAGCCCGCGCGCATCTTTTACTACCAGTTCTTCGATCGCGATGACGACGCGTTCGCCAACATCTCCGTTTTTGAATTCGACCCATCCACCTTTGCGCTTTCGAGAAGGATTTACGCCTCTCGTGCGGTCTGGGATGAAAAGGCAGAAAACTGGCACTTTCTGAATGGATGGGTGCGCGACATCGACGCCACCAAGCGCGACTATAAAGAGTTCAAAACTACTACCTTCTCCGAAATTCAGGAAGATCCGAGCTACTTCAAGAAAGAAAACCTGCAGTCGCAGGAAATGAACTTCCAGCAACTGAAGGCCTATATCCGCGATCTCCGGCAAAGCGGATTCGACACGATGCGGCTTCGCGTTGCTCTATGGCACAAGCTCGCCTATCCCCTGATTGCAGTCATCATGGCTATGCTGGCGATCCCTTTTGCACTGTCCATGGGCAGGCGAGGGTCCCTGACCGGTATTGCGGTGGCGATCTCCGTCGCGCTCGCATACTGGGTGGTCGACGGGCTTTTCGGAGCTATGGGCAACGTCAACTACCTGCCTGCAGCACTCGCCGCCTGGTCCCCAGATGTGTTGTTTGCGCTGACCGGCGGATACCTTCTCTTGCGAACGCCGACCTAGAATTGCGTCCGACCGGGGGCGTTCGACCCCATCTCATCACAGCCCGTACAATGAAGGTATGCTTCGCGACCTGAGGCCCTTGTTCGGCTACATGCGCCGCTATCGCTGGGGATATATCTGGGGCACGCTTGCGTGCATTGCCACGAATATCGCCGCGGTTCAGGGCCCGCAGATCCTCAAGAAGGCTATCGACGAGTTGGAGCGCGGAGTCTCGCGCGAGCGCATCGTCCTTCTCGCCTGCATTTTCGTCGGGATCTACCTGATCAAGGGTGTGTTCCTCTACGCGCAGCGCTGGATTCTGATCGGGATTTCGCGTGAGATCGAGTTTGATCTGCGCAATGACCTGTTCCTGCAACTGGAACGGCAGGATGCGACTTTCTATCAGAAGTACCGCACGGGCGACATCATGGCCCGGATGACGAACGATCTGAATGCGGTGCGCATGCTTCTTGGCCCGGCGCTCATGTACAGCGCCAACACAGTGTTCTTCACGGTTGGAGCTCTCTTCTTCCTGCTCCGCATCAGTCCGTGGCTGACACTGGTCGCATGGGCCCCCATGCCGCTCGCCAGCATTCTGGTGCAGTACTTTGGTCGTAAGATTCACGACAAATTTGAAAAAATCCAGGAGAGCTTTTCAGAGATCTCATCGCAGGCGCAGGAGAATTACACTGGTGCTCGTCTGGTCAGGGCATTTGGCCGCGAGCAATCGCAGATGATTCTGTTCGAGAAGTTGAACAGGCAATACATCTCGCGTGCTCAGGGCCTGGTACAGCTGATGGGCATGCTGTGGCCAACCCTGGAGTTCATCCTCGGCATCGCGATGATCATCACGCTGCTGGTCGGCGGCCACGAGGTAGTAGCGCATCGCATTACACCCGGCGAATTCGTAGCGTTCAACACTTATATGATCCTGCTCATCTGGCCGATCATCGCCGTGGGCTGGGTAGTCAACCTGTTCCAGCGTGGCACAGCGTCCGTCAAGAGAATCGACGAACTCCTGCATGCCAAACCTGCAATCGATGACAGAGATGCCGATCCGAGAGTCTCTTCAGACGCAAAACTCAAAGGCGAGATTGAATTCCGCGATCTCAATTTCACCTACGGCGAAACTCCTGTGTTGCGGAATGTATCGCTCAAGGTTCCCGCAGGATCGAGCCTGGCCATTGTGGGACCGACCGGATCAGGGAAGACGACGATGGTGAACCTGATCTCGCGGCTCTACGAAGCACCGGTTGGGTCATTGTTGATCGATGGACGGCCAATCCGCGAATACCCCCTGGAGGTGTTGAGGCGGAATATGGGCATCGTGCCCCAGGAGACGTTTCTCTTCAGCGAAACGATCCGCGAGAATCTTGCCTTCGGGGTGCCGGATGCAGCGCAGGACGATTTGCTGCAGGCGGCCGAAGCTGCACACATCCGGCGGGAGTTTGAGGAGTTTCCGCAAAGCTTCGAAACGATGGTAGGCGAACGCGGAATGACGTTATCCGGCGGCCAGAAGCAGAGATCTGCAATTGCGCGTGCCTTGCTGCGGCGGCCGGCAATCGTCATTCTCGATGATGCGCTCGCGAGCGTGGACACTTACACGGAAGAGCGCATCCTCGGCGGCCTTCGCAGCTATACCGAAACGGCAACGACAATTCTGATCTCGCATCGCGTCTCAACGGTACGCAATGCCGATCAGATTGCAGTGCTCGACCACGGTCGAATCGTGGAAGTCGGTACGCACGAGGATCTGCTGGCCAAGGACGGCTATTACGCTAGCCTTTATCAGAAGCAGCAACTCGAAGAAGAACTGACAGTAGCAAGCTAGGTTATGCAGTCCATGAGCTTTCGCGCTCGTTGCCTGCGAATTGGGTCGGGGCGCCTCCCAAGTCAAAGCCGATAGGCTTGGTCTCGCGAACACCGCTGTGTGCTGCTTCAGCCAAAGCCTGTTTCCATGCCTCCCGAACATTTCTTACATTTGCAATCACCTGCTCGAACTTCTGCCGCGAGTTTGCCTGTGATCCTTGAAGCATCAAGGCAAACATAGCGGTGTAAAACTCCGTGAGCGCCTCGGCCGGTTTGCCGCCCTGCTTTCGATCGAGAGTGACCTGCAAGTGCATCACGATGTCCATGGCACGCTTCACAGACGCCCTGCGCTTATCAACATCGTTCTGCTCAACCGCTTCAATCGCCTGGTTCATGAAACGAACGATCCCATCGTAGAGGGCGATTGTGAGTTCGACCGGGCTGGCACCCTCCAGCACGGTTGACTGATATGCATTCATTCTTGATCCCTATCCGTTCTGATTGCGGTTATAGCCGGTGATCGCGCTGTACATCTCGTTCACCTGTTCGATCTGCTGAGGAATTGCCTGAAGAATCTGGTTCGCCAGGTTTAATTCATTTGTGAGCCGCGTTTTCTGGGCCGCAATGACAGCCTCCTGCCGATCGACGTTCGCATTGAGGGTCGACTCCTGGCTGCTGTTTTCCTTAAGTGCCAGCGCAATTGCCCCTCCAGATGCGCTGTTCGTCCCAAGTCCGTCGAGAGTGGTCATAAACGCAGATCCAAAACTATCGGAATCCTGAAAGAGCGAGACGACCTGATCGAAGCTGCCGTTGAGAGCGCTGGTAAGTTTGTCGGCGTCCAGAGTGACCGTTCCGTCTGCTGCAGCGCTGGCTTTGATTCCAAGTGCGATAAGAGAGTTGATCGTGTTTGAGCCGAAGGACCTTCCTATCGCGGTCAGAAGGCCTTCCTGAATCTGCGCCGCTACACCTGTTCCGAAAAGGGGCTCGGGTTTGCCTAAAGAATCTTTACCTTCCTGTGTGTTGATAGCTTTGATGGCTGCATTGTAGTCGGAAACGAATTTTGAAACGGCAGTCTCAATGCTCGAGATGTCATTGTCAATTACGACCTGGATGCTGGGTGGAGTCGAGTTCGTGTCAGAGATCCCGGTTGACAGCAGTTGAAACGTAACGCCCGGAATCGCATTGGCAACAGTATTGGAAGCGCTTGTAACAGTGACGCCATCGACCTTCATCGTCGCATCGATACCGCCTTGAATGACCGCGAGTCCCAGATTGGCGCTCTGGCTGGCAGTGGTCTTGTCCGAGAGGTTCGTTGGACTGGTTGGATTATTAGCGGAGTTGGCAATTGTGATTTGGCCGGCGCTTCCGTCGGTCTTGCTGACGAGCGAGAGACGTGCCGTACCGTCGGCATTCGTCAGGACGCTGGCCGTCACCCCGAGGTTTGCGTTATTGATGGCAGCCGACAAACCCGCGATTGTGGCCTCGGTAGAGGCATCGCCGACATTGACGGTCTTCCATTCTCCGTTGCCGATTTTGAAAGTGATGCCACCTGCAAGAACATCTGTTGCTCTGATAGGGTCGGTGGCCGCGGTTGAGACCTGGGCAAGGTTCTGAACGATGACCGTGTGCGTGCCGGCAACCGCATTGGCACTGGCCGAAGACAAATGCAGCACATCTGTGTTCGAACTGGATCCGGTCTTATAAGCCATGGTGCCGTTAAAGTCTGTCAATGCCTGCAGGTCGGAAGTAAGCGTCGACAGCAGAGTGCCCAGGCTTGAAAGGGCCGTGTCTTTGCTTTGCAGAGCCGTGAGCTGATCTTTCCACGGCTTCTCGACTGACTGCAGGTTGGTCACGATTTGATTGACGGTGCTCGTTACATCAAAGCCCTGGCCGCTTGTAGGAGATCCAAAATTTAGTCCGACTGCACCCATGCATGTCTCCTGGAGTGCTGACCTTCAATTGAGGGTCCCTTGTTACTGCCCGAAAGTTAAAGCTAACTAAGAATCTGCAGAGTTGTGAAAAGCACAGCGGAGAAGGCTGGATCGCCGCCTTCCCCGCCATGTTCCCGGGCTAAAGTAGGAAACCGCGAAGCTATTGGAGCAGTTTGGTGATCAGTTGCTGTGCCTGGTTGGCCTGTGAGAGAGCCGCAATGCCGGTCTGGCTCAGGATCTGGTACTTCGACATATCAGACGTCGCCTGGCCATAGTCGGTTGCGGTGACGTCGTTCATCGCAGCCAGGGTGTTGGTCGACTGAGTGGTCATCACATTGCCGACTGCTGTGAGCGTGTTGATGTTGGCGCCGATCGTACCACGGTTGCTCGCAACGACGCTGATTGCGGAGTTGATAGCCTTGATTGCAACCTGCGCGGATGTGGCATCCGTCAACGCAGTTCCCGAGATTCCGAGTGCACCGGTACTCGTAGAGACCGTGTCTGTCGCCGCATTGTTATACGACGATGAGATCGTTCCGTCGGATGTGAAGACAGAAACAGATTTGTTGTTGGTGAGCGTGAAGTTGGCCGTCTCATTGATCGCGCCCGCCGTTCCGGTGTCCAGGCTGGCGTTGGTGAACGTAAGCGTATTGCCGGATACCGTAGCGATGTTTCCACTCGCTCCGCCCGCAATAGCCTGGGTATTGATGTAGGAGGCAAGTGCGGAAAGAGAAGAGTAGCTACCTGCTGCCGCGACTGTGACCGTAGCAGCGGTGCCGGAACCTGTCGTGAAGTGAACAGTAGCATCATCCGTTCCAGCAGTGCCGGCAATCTTCAATGTGTCCGCAGCGTTCGAGACTGTGAGCGATGTCTTTCCTGTCGTTCCCGCCGCCTGGGCCGTCTCCGTGATGGTTCCCGATACCGAACCTCCTGTAACGATGAGTTGGCCGTTGCTCACACTGGCCGACAGGTGCTCGCCGTTCGGTCCAGCTGCATTGCTGCCGCTCAGGTAGGATGCGAGCGTGCTCAGGCTTGTAACAGCGCCTGCACCAGTCGACGCGCTGGTGATGGCTTTGGTATTTCCGTCAGAGAACGTAATCGTGATCGTATTTCCGGCCGCAATCGCGAATGAGTTCGTCGATTGTGCGGGCGTCAGTGCTGAACCTGAAAAGCTGGCGATGCCGTTGTATTCGGTGTTGTTGTTGATGGAATCAATCTCTCCAAGAATCTTCTGGTATTCAGCATTGGCTGCAGACTGCTGGCTGCTGTTCAACGTTCCGTTCGAAGCTTCCGTCGCCAGAGTTACAGCACGGTTGAGAAGGTTCGTCACCTGCGACAGCGCACCATCCGCTACCTGTAGAAAATCAACACCTTCTGACGCATTCTTTGCAGACTGAGAGAGAGCAGTTGCGGAAGCCTGGAGGCCGTTAGCGAGTGAGAGACCAGCTGCGTCGTCAGCGCCGGAGTTGATGCGCGATCCCGAAGAAAGCTGCTGCAGAGTCTTCGACAGCGAAGCCTGCGTATTGGCCAGATTGTTTTGCGCGTAGATTGCCGAAATGTTATTCAGGACACCCAGTGACATGCAATTTCTCCTTGTTCCGGTTGAATTGATCCAGTGAGTTCCTGCTGCGGGTGCCTGACCGGATTTCTGCGTCGTAGCAGCCCGGGTCACCTTGTGGAAGGAACCACATTACCCACTGCTTTCATCGGCGCACCCGTAGACGACTTTAAGAAGATTTTCAACAATGAAGCAATCCGCTTTCCACTTGGCCATTTGATCGAACCGAGGGACGTCCGAAAAGAAAGAAGGATGACCTTCGTGGAGGCTCTGATGATTACGGGACCGAATCAGGAATAAGGAAAAGATTCTCTAGGCAATTCCCAGAACTTTCACAATCACGCGCTTTCTGCGCTGGCCATCAAATTCTGCGTAGAAAATCCGCTGCCATGTGCCGAGATCGAGCCGCGCATTGGTCACCGGCAGCGTCGACTCATGATGCAGCAGCAACGACTTGAGATGCGCATCGCCATTGTCTTCGCCGGTATGGTGGTGCTTGTAGTCAGGACGTTCTGGCGCCAGTTCTTCCAGCCATTTGCCTATATCCTCAATCAGGCCGCTCTCATGATCGTTCACGTAGATTGCGGCCGTGATGTGCATGGGCGTACAAAGCAAAGGCCATCCTTCACCCCGCTGCGCTTTACAATCTGCTCTACCTGATCGGTGATATGCACCATCTCTTTCCGTTTACGGGTCTCGAAGGTCAGGTATTCGGTATGGCTCTTCATCTCTCCGCTGGGCATTGCGGGCTCCTCTCTTTAGCAAGCATCAGCCTTTATCCTAAAGAATGTCGTGAATGAAGAGAAACTAGCAGCTGCCGAACAACTATGCCTTCGCGCAACCGATCAACTTGCTGACGGCGACGCCGCCGGTGCCATCGATAGCTATCGGGCGGCGATAGATGCCGACTCGAATTATTTCGAAGCGCACCATGGGCTGGTTCGTGCTTTACGGGACAGCGGCCGACTCGAGCAATCGGTTGGCGCTGCCCTGGCTTTGACAGCGCTTACGCCAGAAGATCCTCTCGCGCATACAGCGCTTTCGATTTCGCTGCAACAGGCTGGACACATCCCGGAAGCCGAGGCTGCTGCCGCCCGTGCCCGCGTGCTTGAATGGAGGGCGCAACTCCGTAGCCCCGCATCGGACGAGCACTGATCATGGGACGGTCCAGGGTATCCGCAGCCTTGCGGCTTCGAGCGATGCACGATCGGCTCGTCAAGGCTTACGGACCGCAGTACTGGTGGCCAGCTCAGACGCAGTTCGAAGTGATCGTCGGAGCCTATCTCACCCAGAACACATCCTGGAAGGCCGTTGAAGTCTCGCTTTCGAATCTCCGTCGCGCAGATGTGTTGAGTATCAGCGGACTTCGCAGAATTCCGCTAAGTGAGTTGCAAAGTCTCATCAGGCCATCAGGCTTTCAGACGCGGAAAGCGCTAGCTCTGAAGGCGTTCGTCACGATGCTTGATATGGAATTCGGTGGATTACTCAATCGGCTTGCGGCAGGCGCTGCGGAACAGATCCGTGCAAGGTTGCTATTGCTACCCGGGGTCGGACCGGAGACTGCGGATGCGATCCTGCTTTATGCGTTGGGCCATGCTGTCCCGGTTGCGGATGAATACCTCAGGCGCATTGTCTCGCGTCATCAGCTCATCCACCCGGAGCCAGAAAAGAACCCGAAAGGCTATGAGGCACTTGTCCAACTCACTAACCAGGCATTCTCCGTCGATGCAGTTCCAGACCGAATAGGGCTCCTTAATGAATTCCACGCGCTGACGGTGGCAGTAGGAAAAGCTCATTGCGGAAAAGTGCCCGATTGCGAGCATTGCCCGCTCTCTTTCGATCTTGGTAAGCAAATGAAGAAGGCCCACTCCGGTAAAGAGTGAGCCTTCCAGGTGGAACGCGATCTGGGGATCGTTGAAGCTTTGAGGCTAATTGACCGTCAGCTGCGTGGATCCTGTAATGCCGGTAAGAGTCGCGTTGATGTTGGTTGTTCCGTGTGAGGCGCTTGCTGCCATGCCGCTCTGGTTGACAATTGCAACCGTGGGCGTGGATGAAGACCAGGTCACGACATTCGAGATGTTCTGTGTCGAACCATCGCTGAATGATCCGCTTGCGGCGAACTGCTGCGAAGATCCCAGAGCGATAGTCGGATTCGCGGGAGTGACGGTGATACTTTGTACGGTTGCGCTGGTCACCGTTACGTTTGTAGTTGCGGAAGCTACACCGTTAATGCTTCCAGTAACCGTTAGGCTGCCGGCGGCAGCGCCCGTCAAGACGCCTTGCCGGTTGACAACAGCGTCAGCGTAGTTCGAAGTCTGCCAGCGAGCTGAAGCTGTCAGGTCGATCTGCGTGGTCCCGTCGCTGAAGGTTCCGATCAGCGCGAGTTGCAATTTAGTACCGGTCGCCATGATCGGATTCGCCGGTTGAATTGCCACTGTCTGAATCGTCATCGACGTGACCGTAACACTGGTTGTGCCACTGACGCCGTTCAGCTTTGCAGTTATGGTTACCGACTTGTTCTTGGAGTTCTTGGAACGAAGGACACCGCTGCCGTTCACCATTGCAACGGACGGAGAGTTGGAGTGCCATGAAACTCCCGAGAGCACCTGCTGCGAACCATCGCTGAAGTTGCCAATGGCGGTAAGCTGCGTTCGTGAGTGCGGGGGGAGTATCGGGTTACTCGGCGTTATCGTGATCGACTGCAGCGTTGACGTCGTCACGTTAAGGGTTGCCGAGCCGCTGATCGCTCCAGAGGTGGCCGTGATCATGAGTGTACCCGTGCTGACTCCCGTTGCGAGACCGGAAGCGTTGATTGTTGCGAGCGCGCCGTTGGAGGAAGTCCACACTACATGCGAAGAGATATCCTGCGTGCTGTTATCAGAGAAGACTCCGTTTGCAGTGAATTGCGCGTTGCCGTTCACGCCAACCACGGTTGTGATGGGAGTGACCACGATATTGGTCAGAACCGCAGGAGTGACCGTCAGAGAAGCGGTGGCTGACATGGAATCGTAGAAAACGGTGATGGTCGTTTGTCCCGGAGCCAGGGCGGTTGCCAAACCGTTGAGATCAACACCGGCGACCGAAGCTGACGAAGACAACCACGATAGACCGGTTGTTACCGGCTGCAGGCTGCCATCGCTGTATACGACGTTGACCGAATACTGCTGCGTTGTGCCGCTGGCGATCGAAGACGTTGCGGGCGTGAGTTGGATCGAGACAGGGACCGCATCCGTAACGTAGACGGTGGCGGTGTTCGAAATGCTCCCGTAAGTTGCAGTGATCGTCACAGGGTTATTGTTGCTGTTGGCAACACCGGACACAATGCCGGTTCCTGGATCGACTGAAGCAAGGGTTGAATCAGAGGATGACCAGGTTGCGCTTGCCGTGATGTCCTGAGTTGAACCATCGCTGTAGGTTCCAGTCAGGCTCAGCTGGAGTTGTCCGCCGACAGGAATGTACTGCGCGTCGGGCGCGATGTCGATCTCCGTGAGGACAGCCGGCGAGACCGTCAGCGCTGCGCTTCCAGGAGTCGCGCTACCGGAGGAAGCCGAGATCGTCGACACACCGGCGCTGACACCCGTCGCGAGGCCGGTCGGGTCTACAGTTGCATAGTTTGTAGCTGACGAAGCCCAACTAGCCGAGTTTGAAATATCCGTCTGGCTTCCGTCAGAGAAATTTCCGTAAGCTGTAAATGCCTGAGTCTGACCCGTGGCGATCGACGCGGTCAAGGGGTTGACGCTGATTGTCTGCAGCAGCGCCGCCGATACAGTTGCGAGCGCAGATGCGCTCTTGGAGCCGATTGTTGCAGTGATGGTCGAGGTGCCCGCGGAAGAGCCTGTCACAAGGCCTGTCGAATCGACTGAGGCAGCAGCCGTGCTGGAGTTCCAGGCAGCCTGGCTTGTTACATCCTGCGACGTGCCGTCCGCATAGACCCCGAGAACGCTGAGCTGCTTGCTCTGGCCCGATGCGACGGAGAAAGCCGCCGGCATAATGGTGATGGAAGACAATGCCCCGGCAGTTACCGAGACGGCTGCGTTTCCAGAGATAGAATTCCAGGTTGCTGTGACGGTGACATTACCCGACTTGAGGGCTGTAAGCAGGCCGCTGGGGCTCACAACGGCAACAGTGTTATCAGAGCTCTGCCACGCTGCATCGCTGGTGATCGACTTCGTGCTGTGGTCGGAAAATACGGCAGTTGCTGTCAGCTGTTCAGTTGAACCCGATGCCAGCGATGGATTCGGCGCTACAACATCAATGGTCGAGACGCCATTGATGGTCACAACGAGCGTTCCCGACACCGAACCTGAAGTGGCAGTAGCGATAACCGATCCCGTCTTATAGCTAGTGAGGAGGCCCGTGTTGTTGAGTGCAGCGACACTGGAGTCGGAGGAACTCCACGAGACCTGGGAGCTGAGATCAGCGGTTGTTCCATCGCTGTAGTTCCCTTGCGCGGTTAGCTGCAGAGTTCCACTTAGTGCGACTGATCGTGCGGCGTTCGCTCCATACACCGTAATCGAGGCGAGCGTACGGGTCGTCCCGCCGCTTCCCTGTGAATTCTTATGGCTGCTACCGCCACCGCAACCCGTGAAAGCTACGCACAGAATCAAAATCGAGCTAACGATCGCGCCGATTCTCTTCATACAACTTGACCTCTTCCTCAACAGATTTCTTCAACTCTGAGCCTTGGCTCGGGTGACGGCGGATCGGGAAAGTTGATGCGGCTTCTGGCATCAATGAATCAGCTTTTCGTGTGGTCGGCCAACTTCTCGTCGGCTCTGGGGACGCGATTGCGAAATCAGGGCAGTTGAGCTGGCCTTCGTCGCGCACTGACCTGATTTGATACCGTAGCTAGTTTGGCGGGGTAACGTGCAGGGGTACATACAACATCCGTGTATTAGGACACTCTGGTAATAGCACCAAAGTCAGGACTGTACATAAAAGGGCAGTAGCGAGCGATGCCAGGAGGTAGCAGCGCCAGTTGCAGGCGGGCTGGAAGCAGAAACGGCTCTGGCATCACCCCAAGCCAGTCTTTTCTGCAATGCCTTGAACTTCGACATGGTCCGTTTCGCGGCAAGGGCAAGCGGAAGGCTGCAACCGGCCACCGACTCTACTTGCCCAGGCTCGATTCAGCCATGTTCAGAAAGACGCGAGTCATGGTGTCTGTGCCGCCATCAGCGCGCTGGATCAGCATAATCGTAATGAGCCGATTGGTCGGATCGATCCATCCCTGTGTGCCGAACGCTCCGCCGTGCCCGTAGCTGCCGAGACCATGGCCGGCCAGCTCTCCCATCGGATCGGTAACAACCTCCCAGGCCAACCCATAGTCTGAACCTCGCATCCAGCCTTTCCGGCGAATGTCAGAGGTGTGCGACTCGGTCATTAGATGAATTGAAAACGGCGACAGATATCGGTGATTCGCATAAGTCCCATCATTGAGCATCATCTGATACAGATGGAGCAGATCTTCGGCCGTGGAATAGAGTCCCCATCCCGGTGCGGAGAATACTGATCCCGCGCGGTGCTTCGCCGGATCGCCGCCCAGAATGTCTCCCGGTGCGCGCACCAGGTTCCCGTCCTTGCCAACGTAGACCATCGCGATGCGATCGACCTTGTCAGCTGGCGGGAAGAAGAATGAGTCCTTCATGCCCAGCGGCTTCAGGATGCGATCGCCAATGAAGTCTTCGTACTTCTGTCCGGAGCAGACCTCGATGATACGGCCAAGAATCTCAATTCCTGCGCTGGAGTAACTCCAGGCAGTTCCTGGCTGGAACAGCAGCTGCTCCTTTGCAAGGTGATTCACAACCTCCCCGAGTGGAACGTTCATTGCGTGTTGGTAGTCGCCAATTGCGGCGGGCGCCGCGTCCGTCATTCCGGCGGTATGCGTGAGCAAATCCCGGATAGTGATTGCATGATCGGGTTGCCGCAGACGGGCTCCATCGGGTCCATTGTTGGCTGCGACTTTGAGATCCTTGAACTCCGGGAGATACATATCTACAGGATCGCGCAGCGAAAGCTTGCCTTCCTCAGCCAGCATCATGATTCCGATGGCCGTGACTGGCTTTGTCATCGACATGATCTGAAAGATCGTGTCCTTCCGCATTAGGTGATTCGCTTCAGTATCAGCCATACCCTGCGCGTCGAATTCGATGACGTCGCGGTCTCGTGCGACGAGTGTTACCACGCCGGCAACTGCCTTCTCATCGACAAAATGCCGCATTCGCTCTGGAATCTTCGCCGCGATATCTCGATTGATCTCGCGTGCGGGTCTAGTCTGTGCGGCACACAGGGCACTGATGAAGAGCAATGCGGGAATTGCAAAGCAGCGGCGTACGAGCGACATGAACTGGCTCCTTTGAAATCGATGACAGTTAATTCTAACTATTGCGCACCGATTTGAATGGCGCCTGTCTCATACCAGCCGTCGGGCTGACGACCTTCAATGGCGAGCTGAATCGCAGGCTTACCTGAATTCGGATCCACCATCGCGACTCGTACGCTGTAAGTTCCAGGCTTCAAATCGTCCGGAATATACAAGGGCTCATCTACGACCGCATCACCCGGAAGCCATTCTCTCAACTTCGCTGGGACTCGAATGATCGCGCTATCCGTTGATGATTTCAATTCCAGTGCAAGTTGGTAATCGCGATAGATTGGCGCTACACCGTCGTTTAGCCACCACATGTGAATCGGCATCATCGAACCGGGCTTCACGGTCTTCGGAAATTCCAGCCTGCGCAGAATGAACCGGTATCCCATCTTGCGCTGGAACTCCTCAAATCTGGATTTCCATTCGGCTGGGATGGGCGACGATTTCACGTTCACTGTGGTGACGTGCCAGCGCAATGCCTGACTGAGGATGTAGTCAACGTCAAATCCATCCTTCTTCCAACTGGATGGAGTGCCGCAAGTTTCCAGCGAAACAGGATGATGCTGCCAGACGTTCTGAATGCCGGTGCGGACAATCTGCTGCGGGTAAACATCCAGCATCTCCGGCTCGAAATATTTGTTCTCTGACGCCATGCGCATGTCGCCCAGGCAATCGAGCCTCCACCCGGCGCCTTGACTCGTTCCGTACTCTAGGGCCTCGGGTTCATCGAAGTTCATCAACAATTCTGTATGAGGAAAGGCAGCGACCCAGATATCGATAAGCGCCTTCTGATTCGGGAACGGGGGCATGTAAGGACTCCAGCCCTCTCCCCAATAGCCAACTGACGATATGTCGACGCTGTCGAGCGCGGGGTTGCCGTCATATCGCTTCCCTGCCTCGGTCACCAGTTCTCCCCAATACTTGAGGTAGAGAGGATCGCTGAAGTCTGGCTGCCAGATTTTGCCGTCCTTATCCTCGCTCTTATTGGCCCGTTTCGCGCCCGACTCTCTGTACCACTTCGGAAGCGGGTATTGATTCTTTTCGTCATACGGCATAAGGCGAATCGCCAGCCGTTGCCCGTGCGCCCGCGCCTCTGCGATCGCCAGATCAACTATGTCCCAGCGAAACACTCCTCGCTCGGGCTCGATCGCTTCCCAGTACCACCGGCAATACGAAACCGTGGTCTCCGGGAAGTCTGGCTTCGGATCTGCCTGAGGCAGCTTCGAAACGGGGCCAGCTTCGGACCATTTCAGCGGTGGGTTTAACGACTGCCCGTTGAATCTCTGAAAAGTCGTAATACCCATACCCGGGTTGACGAGGACGTCCTTGATTTCTTTTGGACGGATGACCACGGTATCCCGCTGCCCATACACATTCAGGCCAACCGCAAAGTTAAGAATGCACAACCCTGTCAGCAGATTTCCCAACACGCTTTTTCCCATTTGCAAATCCCCGTATGCAGACCTATTCCTCGCCACTCGGACGAGGAATATCGAGCATCAAGCTGATGATCAGAATTTGTATTTTAGTCCGATCTGGACCTGCCGATTCGGAAGGCTGGTTGCGGTGATCACTCCGGTTGATCCCGGTCCGTCGTCGATGAAGGGATCGGGTTGCGTGAAGTTGGGATGGTTGAACATATTGAAGAACTCGCCACGAAACTCGAGATTCTGGTGCTCGGCGATCGTGAAGACCTTGCGCAACGAGCCATCGAAGGTGTTGATACCAGGCCCTACTAGAATATTGCGCCCCGCGTCCCCGAAGGTGTAGGGATCTGGGAGCGTAAATGCATTCGGATCGAACCAGAGGTCAGGAGACCGCTCTCTGCTAGACAAGTTTCCATTCGCAATCCTGTTGGGACGCACCAGACCTTGCGTGCCTGTGTTCGAAGGATCGTACCCAATCTGCGGGCTGAAGTAGAATCCGCTGGTCAGCGAGTAGATGCCGCTGGCATGCCACCCTCCTAGGATCAGGTCGCCAAGCCGGCTGGAACTCAGATATCGATTCCCTCGCCCAATCGGAAGAGCGTAGTCAAAGCTGCTGGCCCACCGGAGCCGCTGGTCGAAATCTGCGGGCCCCTTCTCCGCCCCCACGTTGTAGCTGTTTTGCGGGAATGGTTGGGCACAGCAGATTTCAGGTTGATCGTTGAGGACCTTTCCCCACGTGAACGAACTCAAAAACGAGAGGCTCTTCGAGTACTGCTTCTGCGCTTTGAGTTGCAGTGAGTGATACGTCGAGCTTCCCCGGTTCTGAATGGAGGAGAACGGACCGAAGTTGGGATACGGACGGCGCGACTGCACATCCCCTGGGCCCGGGACCAGCACCTGGTTCTGGTCGGTCAGCGATTGCAGATGAGTTCCCTTCGAGCCCGCATAAGAAAGCTCCAGTGCTATCGAAGATGGAAGGCCTTGTTGGATGGCGAAATTCCACTCCTGATAGTAGGGGGTGCGGAGCCTTTGATCGACGCTGGTCACAGTAGGATCGATGGCGTTCGACGCGCTGAATGGAGGGAACCCTCCGGATACCGTCAGGGACGGCGTGATTCCATCGCTGGTGAAAAACGACTGATAGTAGAACGGCGCGTTATACGCCAGTTGCAGCGGCGCTGCCGTGCGTATTTCCTGGCCACTGAAGAAAATCCCATAAGCGCTGCTGATCACCGTTTGCTTGTGCGCGCTCCATGCAAAGCCAACTCTTGGAACAAAGTTGAGATGATCTGGCTCGACGAGGCTGCGGGATGCGCCATCCTGTCCGGCAACGAGTAGAGTTCCAGTTGCATAGTCGAAGTTGCTCTGATGATCGTTCCGCTCCACGAACGGCGAGAAGTAATCGTAGCGTGCTCCAAGGTTGAGCGTTAGGCGCTCGCTTACCTTGAAATCATCCTGCACAAACAGGCTTGGCGTGTACTGCCGGTTGTGCAGCTTCATCAGCGTCGTAATCGTTGAGGAGACTGGCAGCCCCAGGAGTTCGTCTGCAAGGGGACTGCCTCCGTCACCATCGTCCGGGTTTTGCGTAAATTGTCCGGTGAAGGAGAAAGAACCGTTCGGAGCCGGGACCTGGAAGATATTGAACTGGCTCCAGCGAATCTCCCCGCCGACCGCGATCGTATGCTTGCCTCGAACAAGATTCAGCACGTTTGTGATCTGACGTTCTTCGCTCGACAGAATCGTCGGAGCGTAGCTCGGCGAACCGATGCGCCGGTAGATGTTTGGCTTGAAGAGCGTGATTCCGCTCGTTTGAGGATCCTGAGGAACGCCCGGCACGAGCAAATTGGTTGGCGGCACAACGTTGCCGCCAACGGGCACGCCGCGGCGAATCGCAACATGGTTGAAGCCGATTCTGAACTCATTGAGAGTACGCGCTGAAAATGTATGCGTCTCACCCAGGGACGCACCCATCGTGTCTTCGAACGCGTAGCCCGTGGAACTACCTCCACCTCCCGCCAACCCCGGCAATGGCGGCGGATTGTAGGCAGTTCGTCCGCTCATCGACCACCGGAAGAAAGCGTGGTCCGCATCCGACTTGTTGTAATCGCCACGGAAGTCACCCTGGTTGATCAAGTCCTGCCCAACTGGAGTGATCACATAGTTATTCCTGAGCTTTCCGGGCTGGTTAGGCAGAGGATACAGATTCAGGATCTGCTGCGCTATCGGATCGATCGCTCCCTGGGGGATGACATTTCCAGCAAATGCCGAGCGCGTGTTCGTTCCGGAGTTATAGGTGGATGGATCATAGATCACATCATTGCCAGTGCCCGAGAAGTCGCCGATTCGTTGTGCCGCGTCGGGAACGGAAGAGATCCAGGTCGTTGGGACACGGATCGTAGTCCCCTGGTAATCGCCGAACCAGAACAGCTTATTTCGCCATATCGGCCCGCCAATCGTGGCTCCAAACTGATTTTGCTTGAAAGATGCCTTTGGCGTGGTGGGATCTTCGAAGTAGTCTCGAGCATCCATGGCGGAATTGCGGAGAAACTCGAAGACTCCGCCATGATAGGCATTGCTGCCTGATTTGATGGTCGCATTCACAGTAGCGCCGCCGCTGCGGCCGAACTGCGCTGAAAACGAATTCGTCTGAATCTTGAACTCTTCGATTGCGTCCACGCTTGTGCGGAGAATGAAGCCGCCCGTGTCGTTCGAGTTGTTGTCGATACCATCGAGCAAAAAGTTATTAAGGGTCCCTCTCGAACCATTGGCGGCGAACGCGCTCTGACCGCCTGTACTGCTTCCACCGGTATTCCCGTTCGTGCCGGCCTTGGTTGAAACCACGCCGGGACTGAGCGACGCAAGTTGGACGTAGTCGCGTCCATTCAAAGGAATATCAGTGATTGTCTCCGACCCGATTACCTGCCCTAGCGCAGAGGTCTCAGTCTGAATGGCGGGTGCCTGATCCGATACCGTCACATTCGTAGTCGTCTGACCGACCGCCATGGTGAAATCGATTCGCCGGCGGTCCTGCACTTGAAGGTTCACAGACGTTCGGCTCTGCGAACGAAAACCGGGTGCTTCAACCGAGACCGTGTAGACACCAACGTGAAGCGCGGGAGCAACGTAGTCCCCCTGCCCGTCGGAATGCACTACAGAAACGGTGTTCGTTGAGTTCTCAACCAGCGTAACGGTGGCTCCCGCGATGACCGCGCCGCTTGCGTCATGCAGAGTGCCCACAATCGCACCCGTGTCGACCTGAGCACAAAGAGTCCCGCTGAGCAGACCACAGAGGAGAAGTATGCGCTTTTTCATGGGGAAGAATGGACACTCCTTCGGTAGAAATCTAAAGTTATCGCAAATAATACGCAATCATTCAAAAGCAATACAAGGGAAAAGAATGTTCATTTCGCGATAGTTCCGAAAATGGTAGGCTTCGCAGGGCGCGAATTGACGGCTACCAACATGCTGATGCTCGGCTTATGTGTCGGTTCTGCACGGTTGAGGTCGACGGTTTTCGATTTATTTTAAGTACTTTCTTTTTGGGTTTAAACTCGCTTCAGACGCCCTTAGTATATTTCCGTCAGAGGACCAGATGAGCAACGGGACAGTAAAGCCCGCAGCACCCGCAGGACCTGGAGTCAGCGAAAAGTCCGCAAGTCAATCAGCGACAGATCTGCAACTGGACGGGATGATGGCTGAAGAGCGGCGTACACAGATTCTTCAGATACTGCGAAACGCGGGTCGAGTAAGAGTGAATGAGCTAGCCACTCAGTTCAACACTTCCGCGGTGACAATTCGAAACGACCTCAATGACCTTTCGCAGCGCGGACTCGTACAGCGCTCCCACGGCGGCGCCATGCTGCCTGACGCGATCATGCGCGAATCTCCTCTGCAGGAACGCCTGAAAGCTCATGCAGAAGAGAAGCGTCGCATCGGGGCCACCGCTGCAACAATGGTCAACGACGGCGAGACAATCATTCTCGACTCGGGCACGACCACACTCGAGATCGCCCGGCAGATCAAGAAAAAGCGAGGTCTGCATATCATCACGAACGGCGTCAATATCGCCGCAGAATTGCTGGACGCGAGGGATTGCGAAGTCTTCATTGTCGGGGGGACAGTGCGAGGCGAGTCGGCATCGATCAGTGGGCGGTTCACCGAAGAAATGTTTGATCAGTTCTCAGCTGACAAGTTATTCCTCAGCGGTGCCGGATGCGACCTCGAATTTGGAGTGAGCGGAGCCAACCTGGAAGAAACGATGGTCAATCGCGCCATGCTGCGAATCGCGCGAGAGATCATTCTTGTGGCCGATGCCAGCAAGTTCTCTAAACGAAGCATGTCGCGCATCGCACCCTTCTCAGAGATCGATACAGTGATCAGTGATAAGGGGCTGAGTGAAGATGTTCAGGCGAAGCTGCGCTCTTCCGGCTGTAATCTGATTCTGGTGTGACCCGAGATCGAGGCCTTCAGGCCTCATCCAACGGTGTCTGGAAGTTGACCAGCTCAGCCTTGAAGCCCCGAGTGCGGATGGCTCCGTAGGCGATTCCAAATGCAGTCCAGATCGATCCGAGAATGAGAGCTGGGCGGCTCAGGTGAATCCAGATAAAGGCACATATCAGTATGCCAAGCAGTGGGATGGCAATGCCGCTGAGACTTCTGGCCTCGCGCCGCAAATGATGTCCCAGCGCAGCCGCATTCACCCCGATGAAGGCGATGAACGCACCGAAGTTGAGTGCTTCTGCGCCAATTTCATAAGCGCCTCCGCCTAGCTTCCCCGCTGCCAACTGAAGACCCGCAGCTCCCGCGCATGCGATACATCCAACCAGAAGAATGTTGTTGCGCGGCACTCGGCTGCGAACATCTACGGCGCCGAAAAACGATGGAGGAAGCGCACCGCTCCGGCCCATGCCAAAGAGGAGCCGGCCTGCTGCGAGTTGTGACCCCATCCCTGAACCAGCGTTAGCGACCAGCAGTGTGAAGTTGATTACGTGGAAGAGCATTGCCCCACCGGCAACGCGAGAAAGAAGCGCAAACGCGGACTCAACCTGATCCGCCGGAAATTGCTTTGAACCCCAGATCAGCTGAGCACCATAGACCTCAAGCCCTGACAATATGCCGGTGATGAGACAGACAGCGACGGTGGCCAACAAGATATTCCGTCGCGGGTTCTCAACCTCTTCGGACAAAGTTGATACGGCATCGAAGCCAATATAGGTCAGAACTGCAACTGAGGTTCCCGCGAACAAACTTGATGCTTGGAAAGTAGCAGGCTGATAGAACGGTTCTGTGAAGTACCCAGGGCCGTGGTAAGCGCCCCACACCGCGCGGACCACTGCGCCAAGAAACAACAACACCACAATGACCATGCCTGCGCAGAGATATTCGTTCATCCTGGCCGACGACTTTATGCCGCGCAGGTTAGCCCCGGTGAAGAGCCCTGCGAAGATCAAAATCCAAACATAGTAAGAGATCGATGGAAAGATGTTCATCGCCGCTTTGGCGCAGAATGCCGTGCAGATCAGCGGATTCAGCAAGTAGTCCATCACCATGGCCCACCCTACGACATAGCCAAAGAAGGAATGGATCTCCTGCCCCACATAGGTGTATGCCGAGCCGGCGCTCGGATAGGCTCGCGCCATGCGTCCATAACTGATCGCAGTAAACAGCATTGCGATCATCGCGATCAGAATTGTCGTTACAACGTGGCCATGTGCTTTGTTGTTGATCACCCCGTAGATGCCCATGGGGGCAGTAGGCTGGATGACCACCATTCCGATGATGATCAGATTCCAAAGTTTTAATGTGCGATTGAGACGCACAGGACCGCCCGCTCCTGGGTTGGAAGACGCAGGGGGCTGACCTGATTGAGACACGATCTCAGCCATTCAATCCTGGCTGAAACGCTCCAGTTGGTTCATGGATTCGCACGCCTTGGACGACGCGATTGATGATCCCCTCGGGACTCGGATTATCAGGGTTCAATCCGCACCTCAGACTCAGATGATATCCGAGCAGTTGTGCTCCCATGATCTCGAAAGGTGTCCGTATATCGTCGATAGCCTGAGGGCTGACTGCTGGAATAACCTCATCGAAGATCGATTCGCCCCCGCTTGCCTCAGTTATTCCGGCAAGATACCCAATTCCCTTTGATCTAAGTTCTCTGATCAAATCCATCTCGTAGAGGCGACGTACGGGATCGTTCGAAACCAGGCACAAGACGAACGTGTCGGGCTTAACAAACGACATTGGGCCATGCCTCAATCCAAGGTACGTCTCACTGATCACCGGAAATCGGCCGGCTGTCATTTCGAGCATCTTCAACCCGGCTTCCTGAGCCCAGCCATGGAGTGGCGAAGACGACAGAATCACAATCCGGTCACGAACCCGCTCGACCGCACGATGGCATACTTCTCCAATTTCAGGCAGCAACTTCCTTCCGCGCTGGCTGAAAGCAAGAAAGCTTTCGGTATCTTCTGGCCGGCCAAGCATTATCCCCGCGAGAGCCAGGTTGGAAAAGGCGCTGGTCATGACAAGGCTGCTGTCATTAGTGCGAGGGTCGAGCGTGATGAGCCCGTCAAGCTTCGAGCGCGAGAGCGCCCCATCCTCATTGCAAACTATGGCGTACTGCAGAACCGCAGGCCGAAGCGCACGGACCCGGTCCACGACTGCCGCACTCTCTGGACTGTCTCCCGAACGCGCAATGGAAATCACAAATTCGACGCCGAGCAGATACCGCTCCGGGTCAAGAAGCAGATCCGTTGTGGGTACTGCGATCGATCCAGGCCACGCCGAAGCAGCTGCGCTAGCGGCGTAGGCGGATGTTCCCGCACCGGTCCACAGGACTCGCGCGTTTCGAAACTCCTTGCCCAGGCCCAGCCGCTCCGCAGCCAGACGGACGTTTTCGACTGTGGTAACCCATAGATCGGGTTGCCGGATGATCTCCTGAAAGGTAAACCGAGGCTCAGAATCGGAAGCTGCTTCAATACTCATAGTCGGATATCCGGTTGGTTGTTGATCCACTCAGAGCAGAGTTCTGGTCAATCTGCACCTTCATCAAAACAAAGCTCTGCGAATTCATACGCAAGATTATAGCCACATTTCGAAACAGTCAATACTTTCACTTGACAAATTTCGAAAGAATAAGTTAATCCTATCAACCAGCGGAGTAATACGCCACCACAGGCCTTCAACAAACTTCGTGGCAGGAATTCAAGTCCCTGCATGACACAATGAAGCGCCGAACAAAGCCGCACACAGACTCTCATAAAACGGCGCGACCCATCGTAAATGCCAGAGCGCCCACGGATGAGAGCCAAGTTTCGAGTCCTCGGCAGGGAGATTGAGGTTGATGGAGAGGAGTTTACACGAAGAGTCGCCCGGTCAGCCTGACTTCTCAATCGTTGGAGAACTCAACTCGGACCTCATCCTCTATGGTCTTCCACGCGAGTTGCCCGAAGAACGGGAGATCCTGGCCAGCAACTTCGCTCTCACGTTAGGAAGCTCTTCCGCGATCCTCGCTCACAATCTTGCATTGCTGGGCAGTAAGGTCACCTTCACCGCAAAGGTTGGAGGAGACATCCTCGGCGAAATGTGCTGCGAGAAGCTTCGCGATTCAGGTATCGACCTGAGTCGAGTCGTGCGGTCGACCAACGGTACTTTGACTGGAATAACTCTCATCCTTCCGCTCACAACTACCCGGCGCATTCTCACTTATCCAGGAACCATGGCAGAGCTCGGAATCGGAGACCTGGACCTGGATTTCCTGTCATCGGCAAAGCACTTTCACCTTTCCTCCCCTTTTCTCCAGCAAAGGCTGTTCCCCGATCTGCATACCCTGTTCAAAGAAATGAAACAGCGTGGTCTGACGACGTCTATGGATACTAACGACGATCCAAGCAATCGATGGGAAGGGATTCTAGAGAACGTGTTGCCCCACGTCGATTTGTTCTTCTGCACGGAAGAAGAGATTGTAAAGCTCGCTAAGACAGAGAATGCGGAAGAGTACATTGCGGGAAGAGTGAGCGTGCTTGTCGTTAAGCGAGGATCTCGCGGTGCTTCCGCCTACTCCGACGGGCGCCGGATTGACATGCCCGCCCTCAAGCTGGAGGTCGTTGACTCTGTAGGCGCAGGCGATACGTTCAATGCCGGATTTCTGCATCAGTGGATTCGCAATGCGCCTCTCGAAACGTGTCTGGCATTCGGGAACCTGGCGGGCGGCCTTTCCGTTACTCGTCCTGGTGGCACTGAAGCTTTCAACGATTCGGCCCATCGCAAAAGTTTCTTCGAGCAATATTGGCATCCCGAGGCACAGGCTTCCCGGCTGCAGCCCTGAAGCCATGCTGGGGACAGTCTTATTCAGGTCAGAGAAGGAAACCGTGGAATGACTCACATCGGAACCAACACAATGGAGGCGGCCCACTCATCCGCGACCGAGTTGTGTCGAATTCTCACAGAGAACCGAGCTGGCAAAGGAAAAAGTATCTACTCCGTCTGTTCTGCTCATCGCCTTGTGCTTGAGGCAGCCTTTGCGCAGGCCAGGAAGGACAATAGTCCGCTGTTGATTGAAGCAACCTGCAATCAGGTAAATCAAGACGGCGGGTACACTGGCCTGACACCTTGCCAATTCAGAGAATATGTCGAGTCTGTTGCTCGTGATCTTGACTTCCCTTTGCATCGGCTCATCTTGGGCGGAGACCATCTGGGTCCTAACCCGTGGCGATCTGAACCTGCAGCGGTCGCAATGGAGAAGGCGTGCATCATGGTGGCTGCCTACGCTGCGGCAGGATTCGGAAAAATTCATCTTGATGCAAGCATGGCCTGTGCCGGCGACCCAGCCATCCTTTCGAATGCAGAGATCGCGGAGCGTGCTGCCCGGCTGTGTGAGGCGGCGGAGGCTTCTACTCAAGCGCTCTCTGAAAGGCCGCTATACGTCATCGGAACCGAAGTGCCTACGCCTGGCGGCGCCCAGGAAGAGATGCACATCTCGATCACAACGACTCTGAGTCTGAAAGAGACCCTCGACGTGCATCGCGAGGCGTTTGCTCGCAGAAATCTCCAGTCGGCCTGGGAGCGGGTGATTGCCGTAGTCGTTCAACCGGGCGTCGAATTCGGTGATGATGCTGTAGCTGACTACATCCCGGCGAAAGCGTCCGAGTTGTCCAGATACATTCTCGAGCAGGAGCGTATCGTCTACGAGGCTCATTCCACCGACTATCAAATGACCGAGTCGCTGCGACAGCTCGTGAAAGATCATTTTGGCATCTTGAAGGTTGGCCCAGAGTTAACGTTCGCCATGCGGGAAGCTGTCTTCGCCCTTGCGAGAATCGAAGAGGAGAGTATCCCTGATTCGAAGCGCTCGAATATTCGAACCACCATCGATCGCGTAATGACCGAGAAGCCGAAAAACTGGAAGCCCTATTACCGCGGAGATGAACTTCGTTTGAAAGTTGCGCGGGCATTCAGTTTCAGCGACCGCATACGCTACTATTGGCCCGACGCTGAAGTTTCAGCGTCGCTCGATCGGCTGATTCAAAATCTCACTGAGTCTCCACCTCCCCTGCCCGTGGTCTCGCAATATCTTCCCCGGCAGGCAGAGGCAATACGAAAAGGCATGCTCGACAACAACCCTCGCGCTCTCATCCGGCACAGGATTCAAGAGTCTCTGGCCCGCTATGCAAGCGCTTGTGGCCTTCAGGCGGGTTGAGCAGTACACGGGGAGAGAAGCTCTTCTATGCCAGTCTGTGCGCCCGTTCGGATGTATGAATTATCAACGCAAGCGGAACCCACTCGGGGAACAACGTCGTACCTGATCCGTGCCGCAAAACGGATCGTGCGCACTGGCTGCTTAACCATGGCTCAGGCAGTACACCACACACGGAGATGTTTTGGTCATGAATCGACGCGAAATGCTGTATTCGACTGGACTGGGAATGCTTAGCGGAACCGTAGCCCAGGCCGCACGAGTATCTGCGCAGGCAGGCACTACCCCAACTCCCCAGAAGCTGCAACTGGCAGACTACGAACCAAAAAGCATGCTCCAGGTGAAGGAAACGCACGTCGCACGATCGCGTTTTCCTGTGATCGACGTTCACACTCATATCAGCGGTGCTGCTGTATCCAAAAATGGCGTCGAGCTCTCGTCGGAACGGCAATACTTCGGCACGCCGGAAGAGCTTCTCGCAGTGATGGAGCGCAAAAACATTCGTTCCATGGTCAACCTGACAGGCGGCTTCGGAGATGGCCTGGCCGAGACCGTTAAAAAATACGATCGCGCTCATCCCGATCGCTTCTACACCTTTACCGAGCCATCCTACCCCCAATTCCTCGACCCCAACTATCCGAAACTTCAGGCGCAGGCAATTGAACAGGCGCATAGAGATGGCGCCCGGGGACTCAAGATTCTGAAGACGCTTGGTCTGTATCTACGATCGAATATCACGTCCGGAACTTTGGTGAAGATTGACGACCCGCGCTTCGATCCGATGTGGGACACATGCGGTCAGCTCAACATGCCGGTTGCGATCCACGTCTCGGATCCAATTGCTTTCTTCTCACCCACTGATCGCTTCAATGAGCGGTACGAGGAGCTCAGCAACCATCCCGATTGGTCTTTTCACGGCGGCGACTTTCCGTCGAATGCCGAATTGCTGGAAGCAAGGAACCGCGTCTTCGCTCGGCATCCCAAGACAAGGTTTATCGTGCTCCACGTTGGAAATTTCGCAGAGAATCTCGGGAACGTCTCAGAGAATCTCGATCGGTTCAGCAACATCACGGTGGATATCGCTGCCCGCATCGGAGAGCTAGGCCGTCAGCCGCGCGCCTCGTGGGCCTTCTTCGACAAGCACCAGGATCGCATTCTGTTTGGAACGGACGCCACTCCTCACGGAGACGAATTCCCGCAACAGGTATTCAACGACAAGCTCTACGAGATCTACTACCGCTTTCTCGAAACAGAAGACGAATACTTCGACTATGCGCCTGCGAATGTTCCCCCGCAAGGCCGCTGGCGCATCTATGGCATTGGCCTTCCGGAATCCATTCTGCGCAAGGTTTACTATGAGAACGCAGCTCGCGAGTTGCACGTCTCTGTGTAGACCCGCGCAATCTTGAGGTGCTCCAATATGAAGATCGTGGGAGCCGCTTGCCTCATCGCTGCGACTTGCACTGCAGCGGGGCAAACGATTAAGTCCGAATTGTTTCAAAGCGTACATGCTCTTCACGATGTCGAGTTGAGCACCGATCCGCAGACCGCGTTCTGGCGGGGCGCGATTCCAACCTATGCTGAGTTGGACAATCATGGCATGCTCGTTCCCGGACATCGAACTGAGGTACGCTCCCGGTGGACTTCCGAAAATCTCTATCTGCTCTACATCTGTCCGTATCAGGAGCTGAATCTCAAGCCGTCGCCCGACACGACCACTGAGACCAATGAACTCTGGAATTGGGATGTGGCTGAGCTCTTTATCGGATCTGACTTCTCAGACATAAAACGCTACAAAGAGTTTGAGCTCTCGCCGCAGGGTGAATGGATCGATCTCGACATCAACCTCGCCTTGCCTCATCACGAGGTGGGCTGGATTTGGAACTCGGGCTTTAGGGTAGCCGCGCGAATCGATCACGAGAAACGCATCTGGTACGGCGTGATGCGAATTCCGTTCCGATCGATCGACGAACGTAACCCCGCTGCGGGCAACATATTTCGGGCCAACCTTTTCCGCAGTCAGGGTCCGCTCGAACGAAGAAAATCGATCGCATGGCAAGCCCCAATGACCGAGACATTCCATACTCCAGAACGATTTGGAACACTCAAGCTGGTCGAGCAGAAGTAAGTTCTTTGTACCTTTCCGTCTACCTGTCCACTTGATTGCATTGGGCTCGGTCGCTCACCTCCGAACATCAGAGAACGTTCAACGTCTCAGGGCAGGTCATACAACGATCTTGGTGCCCCATGCTCCCGGTTTTGGAGACATGGGAAGCAGTGCTATTGCAAAAAAGCTAGGCCGGTGGATTTCTCCACCGGCCCTTAGCCTTGGAACCAGCTTGTCTTAGAACGTAATGCGAGCTCTCAGCCGAATGGATCGCCGGCTATCCACACCCTCTTGCGAGTAGCTGCGGTACAGACGCCCAAAGTCGGGGTTATAGTTCACGAGCCCATCGTCCGGGTTAGGATCGAGCGGGAGCAGTGACGGTTGCTGACCGGGAGTGGAAGATGGGTTCTGGTCTACTCCCAGGAAGAAGTCGCCTAGCATCGCAAAAGTTCCGCCTCCACCGCCGTCACTGATATCGGGTGCCTTCATCGGATGGTTGAACACATTGTCAAAGTCGGCGCCCACCTGAATGGATGCACGCTCGTAGAGGTGAAACGACTTATGCAGTCCAAGGTTCATGCCGAAAGTTCCAGGACCGATAAGGGCGTTGCGCTTTGCGACTCCGGCTTGTGTGTAAAGGTCGCTGCCGATGGATGGCAGGCTGAAGCCGCTCGCATTCCACTGATAGCCAGAGGCTGCCTTTTTGTAGTCCCCGCTGATTACCGGTCGGAATGACGGTCCGTTGAAATCGCCAACTGCGTCGATAGCGCCAGATCCCACATTGCCGGGAGTGACCGGATCGCAGTCGTCACAGAACCAGAAAGGCGTGTATGGCGTGCCCGACTTCACAAACAAGTTGGTTGTCGCCTGCCACCCGCCCAAAATGGCCTCTGCGAATCCTGAACCGTTATTGAGGTACGCGTGCCCGTGTCCGACTGGCAAGTCAAAAACGCCGTTACCCACTACCCGATGACGGGACGTGAAGCTCTCCGGACCGTAGTCGCTGTCAGGCTCAAACGGGTTGTAAGCCGCACCACCCAGGCTGGAGTTACCGAGATCGAGACCCGAAGAGTTCTGGTCAAGATACGTGTAGGCAACGCTGAAATAGAGAGACTTGGTCTGCCTCTGCGCCTGGGCCTGGAATGATCCCGTAAGGCTATGTCCGAGGTTTCCGTACCCGAGGATGTAGTCGCCCAGAGCTGGGAACCTGAGGCGGGCAGCATCGGCATCGGAGTATGCACAGTCGCCGTTGTTGATCGGATCGCACGGTGTCACGCCATCTCCAATCGTTGTTCCGAATGGATTGTCGCTCGGTGCGATCATGTCCAAATCCCGTCCGACGATCTGACCAGTCTGCTTCGCTCCTATATAGGAGAATCGAAGCGAAGACTGCCAGGGGATTTGCTGTTCATACGTTACGTTCCACTGCTGTGTCCGCGGATTGCGAAGATTTACTGGAACGTAGTTCGCTGTTGGCGTATTGCCGAATGGCTTGAGCGTTCCTCCGTTGATAGGGCTGGTGCCGGTCGTCGAACCGCTGACTGGCCACCCGCCCGTCGGTCCATTCATAGTCCGCGTGTTGTTGAAAGGATTCGTTGCAATTGGATCGCGGATGCCTTGAGCTGCCGAGGTCGGATAGTAGAGTCCGTATCCACCGCGAACGACACTCTTCGGAGTGATCAGGAACGCTGCGCCAACGCGTGGACCGAAGCTGGTCTTGTCGGTACGCACCAGCCCGCGGCCTACGCCCAGTCCTGCATCAGATGCCAGCGCATATCCGAAAGCGACGATATTGGGATCCAGATACTTGAGCGTCTTCGTGGACGGAATGATGTACCGGCCAGGATGTCCTGCTGCCGTATCGTTGTAATTCGGATCGAAGTTGGCCATCAGATCATTCTTGTCAACGAAGGGCGTGAAGAATTCATACCTCATGCCCAGATTGAGCGTGAGACGACGAGTGACGTGAAAATCGTCCTGAACGAAGTATCCCGTCTCCCAGTTGGAAACATCCATGGCAGGCCGAGGCTGATTAACGAAAGTAGCCGTAGCAGGCGCAAGCCCCTGAAGAAAACTGGCGAGAGCGTTGGGACCACTTCCGGTATATGCGATGGCTCCGCGAGGACTTCCTCGATTCACAGCGAATCCATCGACCGCATTATTCGAAACGAAATCGGCGCCGGCTTTGATCGTGTGCCTGCCCAGCGACCAGGTTAGCGTGTCGCCAAAGGTGATCAAGTCCTGATCCATAGGGCGATCGGTGTTGCGTCCGCCATTGCTGAAGGCCTGGAAGCCGCTGCCGAAACTGACCGCCATATGGCCGAAGGTATCCAGTTCCTGAGGACCCACTACTGACCCGTAAGCCTCGATGTCTGCATCTGAGAAGCCGATGCTGGAAAGAAACCCTTTCAGAGTCGTATTGCTATGGGTAAAGAGATGTTGCTTGTTGAAGCCGCCTCGGGCCTCGTTCACGATGTTCGGTGTAAAGACATGCGAGTACGAAAGTGACACGGCATGATTCTTTCGGTCAGTGTGAGTGAGCCCCAGCCCGGTGTAGGGGGCTACGACGAGATTGAGAGCGGTGTCCTGCCGGGAGAAATGGTAGACGCCGTAAAGATGATTCTCCTCGTTGAAATCATGATCGATTCGCACGGAGGCCTTGTCCTGGTTCGCTTGTCCGGGGACGCTCGTCGAATAAGAAGGAATGCGGCCGTTCGCAGGATTGATCGGCGCGGACAATCCGATCTTTGGATAGTAGAGATCGATCAGTTTCGTGGTGACTGGATTCAGAAGGCGATCCGGTATTTTGATGAAGCGCAGCGTGCCATCAACCAAAACCGTATCCGTCGCAATCTCGGATGGGCTCAGGTTCGCATTGCCAACCAGGGGCTTCGCCGAATCATTCAGCAGCGAAAAATCTCCAGCAAGCAGACTGGGGTGAGGCATCGTTGTCGAGGCAGCCTCAGAAGGTTCCACCGTCCAGTTGTGTTCATAGGCGCCAAAGAACCAGGTCTTCTTCACCTTGGGGATTGGACCACCAAACGATCCGCCGGCATCTGTAACGTTGAAATACGGCTTATTGAACGTCGGCTGAAAGACAGTCGGTGCGAAGTTGGCGAGGGTATCCTTGTCGGCCAATGTCCACGCGGCAAGGGCTGAATTTTTGTTGTTGTAAAAAAGCGAACCGTTGTAGGTCGAGCCGCCGCGCTTTGTGGTCACGCGAACGTTAGCGATACCTGCATACTCAGCGCTGAACGTTTCGGAAAGAACATTCAGGTCTCCGACCGCCTCGAGAGTCGGTTCCGTCGCGGTGGCCTGGCCGAAGATACCCCCATTGGAACGCTGACCATCAACAGAGAAGCTGGCGCCGTAGCTCTGCGATCCGATGAATTTGAAGTCTCCCGGTTCATCGCTCTGCGTAATGTTCGGATTGTTGTAGAGGAAGGAGAAGACATCACGGCTGTCGCGAGGAAGATCGATGACTTGCGCCGAAGTGAGGCTTTCGCTAAGCGACTGATCCTGCGTATTGATGATTGGAGCCTCTGTGGTCACCTCGACAGTGGACGAGGTTGTTGCAACCTGCATCACTGCGTCGGCTCGGGCAGCATCGGAACCGTTCAACCGAATTCCAGTCACCACCGAATCAGCAAAACCGGTGGCCTTGATCACAACTTTGTATTGGCCGCTCGGCAAAGCAGGAGCCGTGTATTCGCCCCGATCGTTGGTCGTCGCCAATCTTACCGAGTGAGTGGCAAGGTCGGTAATCTCAACCTTTGCCGATCGGATGATGGCTCCTCTCGAATCCGTTACGGTGCCGGCAATCGTGCCGAGGTCCGTTCCTTGCGCCAACAGCATTGGAAGATGAACAACGCTACCCAGAATCAGGACGAGCAGCAACCATGGGGACCGTATTGAGCGTTTCAAAGCCTGCTAAACCTCCAGAAAGTAATTACGGAGATATCACACGTAAGCAAAGAAAAGCAAACAAAAATGACAAACTGATCAGGTTTTTCTGGGATGAGCAGCAGGATCTATCGTGCGCGCGAGTCACGGTCTGCAACATGCTTCGATATAAATGTAATCCTGTAAAACGTTTACAAATTGCCCTTCGATCCTCGAGAAGCAAACTTCCTTTGCGTCTGATTGCGCGACCGGATTTTTTGCTCTGGCAGGAGAACCCTTGCGCATGCTAAAACACAAGATAATGAAACGATTCGTAATAGCCCTCACATTGGCTGCCATCATGACAGCATCCGCCCTGGCCGAATCCCCTAACAAATCTCAGGTAGTAGGGCCAGGCGGTGGAGGAGCCATGTTTCATCCCACCATCAGCCCTCACGATCCGCGAGAGATGTTGATCGCTTGCGATATGACGGGCTCCTATATCAGCCATGACGGTGGGGATTCCTGGCGCATGTTCAATCTGCGAGGGGCAGTTCGATTCTTCGCTTTCGATCCGCTCAATTCACATACCATGTATGCTGGCACCGAAGCGCTATGGCGGAGCACCGACGATGGCGCGAGTTGGAGCCTGGTCTGGCCCAAAGCATCGAGCGTTCGTGGCGTTCAGATGAGTTCCGACCACTCCGACGAGTCGATCATCTCCGGCGCGAATCCCGTGGGAGATATTGTCGCGCTCGCTATCGATCCTCAGAACTCTCGTGTTATGGTGGCGGCCGGCGTTAAAGATCACAACGCAGCTCTCTTCGCATCGAAAGACGCAGGCGACTCGTGGGAAAAGCTTCATGACCTTCCCAGCGCTCCTCAGGGAGTTTGGATTGATCCTCTCTCCGACCCGTCTCATCGCGACATTTATGCCGGTGGCAGCAGAGGCTTCACCGTGCGAATCAATCAACAATGGCAAGAGCGGTCAGCTCCGGCTGGAGTTACTCTGACCGACGTCAGCGCAGGCTTCTCAAGCAAAGAAGGCACGGTGCTGTATGCGACTTCAGAAAAGGGAATCTTCATCTCGAGAGATCGTGGTGCTACCTGGGTGCCTTCTTCCCTTCCCGGCCAGAATGCGAAAGTCCGCGCAATTGCAACCAGCTTGAATCATCCTGAGTCTGCATACGTGTCGTTCAGTCATCTGCAAGCGGATGGAAAGACATGGATGGGCATTGCTCGCACACGGGATGCCGCCCGTACCTGGACGCTGGAGTGGAAGGAAGCAGGAGTTCAGGCAGCCAATGTTCACGATGCGTGGATCCCCGCCATCAGTGTGGATTGGGCAGAAAACCCGCTCGACCTTGGAGTAGCAGATCAAAATGCGGATCTGGCGATTGGCACCGACTTCGGTCGCACCATGATCACGAAGGATGGTGGGGCCAACTGGAATGCCGCATATTCAAGGCGCGCCTCCGGTGAGGGCTGGGTAAGCACCGGCTTGGACGTGACTACCAACTATGGATACCTCTACGATCCGTTCGATCACACGCGTCGCTTTATCCCCACCACAGACATAGGCCTGTTTCGAAGTGAAGATAATGGTCGCTCCTGGATACGTTCGGTCAAAGGTGTTCCACCCGCTTGGGACAACACCACCTATTGGGTTGTGTTCGACCCCGCTGTGAAAAACAAGATGTGGGGCGCAATGAGCGGAACGCACGACCTTCCTCGACCAAAAATGTGGCGACATACTCCAGTCACTCAATTCAAAGGTGGGATATCTGTGAGTGTCGACGGAGGGCGGACTTGGAAGCCCTCCAATGCCGGAATGCCCGAGACAGCCCCCACGCACATCCTGCTCGATCCCACCAGTCCCGTTGGAAAGCGCACTCTATGGGCAGCCGCGTTCGGCCGTGGTGTGTACAAGAGCACAGACGACGGAGCCACATGGACACTCAAGAACAAGGGAATAACTCAGAATGAACCCTTCGCGTGGCGTTTGGCTCGCGCATCGGACGGGACGCTCTACGTCGTGATTGCCCGTCGCAGTGAAGACGGCAGCATCGGGACGAGCGGAGATGGCGCACTCTACAAGTCGTCTGACGGCGCCGAGACCTGGACACCCGTCAAGCTTCCTGACAACGTGAATGGGCCCAACGGGCTCACCGTTGATCCCCAAGATTCAAACCGACTCTATCTCGCCGCATGGACCCGAGCTACTTCAACGCACGGAATTGGCGGAGGCATCTTCCTGTCGCAGGATGGCGGGAAAAGTTGGAAGAGCGTGCTGGATCGTGATCAGCATATCTACGACGTAACCATTGATCCTCGAAATTCCAGGCGGCTTTATGCAGCAGGGTTCGAGTCGTCCGCGTGGCAGTCTGTCGACCGGGGAGAGCACTGGACACGAATCTCCTCGTATAACTTCAAGTGGGGTCATCGTGTCATGCCGGACCTGGAAGATCCGGCAATGGTTTACATCACGACTTTCGGCGGAGGAGTCTGGCATGTCTCGCTCAGTGGACCCGTGCACAGAGACATCGTCACTCCACAATTGGAAGTTGGACATTAGTCTTCCAAAGGAGGCTTCAGATTCGAAGAACGATGCCTTCGTCGGTCGCCCGCGAATTGCGGACCAGGAGCAGAACCAAAATCATCCCGATGAGAGGAATGATGCCGCTCGCAATCAAGATCGGATCGAATGCGTGCCCACCCATACCTGCCCTTGCGTCCGCCAGGTAGCCCACGGCCTTCATAGCAACAATTGTTCCGAGACTGGCGAAGGTGCCGCTTACTCCGCTCACGGTAGCGACAGCACTGCTGGGATACAAGTCTGAAGGAAGGACGTTCGCGATTGTGCTGAAGGCGGCATACGAGAAGGTCGATATCGCGAATAGCGCCGTGATCAGCCCCAGGTTATGCGTGAACACGGTTGGAATTAACAGCGTTACTCCGCACCCGCCCACAATCACGACTGCTTTGCGAGCCCATCCCAGAGTCCACCCGCGTCTCACCAGGTAGCCTGACGCCGCTCCGCCGGCAAAATTGCCCAGATCAGCGGCTAGAAACGGAACCCAGATAGCAATTAATCCGTTTCGAAGATCGATTCCCTTCCCCACCAGATAGATTGGGAAAAAATCCGCCACGAAGAACCATACCGGATCTGTGAGAGCTCGCGCAGCAATCACGCCCCAGGTCTGAGGAATCTTGAGCAGATCGCGCCACCTCAGCTTCGCGTCGCTATTAGCAAGCTGCTCGGCCTGCTTCTCCACCCGCAGCATCTCACGTTCCTTCGCAGAGATGTGCGGATGAACCTCAGGCCTGTAGTAAAACTTTCGCCAGACAAAGAGCCAGAAAAAACCGAGAAACCCAGGCACAGCAAAGGCCATTCGCCAGCCCCAGTGGAAATAAATCCACAGCACGAGAAAAGGAGCGAGCGCCCCTCCGATCGAAGACCCGCTATCGAAGAACGCCGTAGCCAAGGCGCGTTCTCTTGCAGGAAACCACTCCGAGACCACCTTGGTCGCCGTCGGCCAATTTGCAGATTCCGCGAATCCCAAAGCGATACGGAATCCCATGAACCCCAGGATGCCGTTGGCCAAAGGCGTCAGGACTGAAACAAACGAGTAGAAGAACACCGTGAACGTTATGCCAGTGCGCGTTCCGATTCGGTCCATCAGGCGGCCGCAGACAGTCTGGCCGATGGAATACGCGACTCGAAAACCAATCACCAGGTTTACATAGTCGGTGTTGGACCAGTGGTACAACACCTTCAGGTACGGAGCGAGCAACGACATGGTCTGCCGATCCACGTAGTTGATCGTTGTGGAGGCAAACAGCATGGCGCCGATCCACCAGCGAAGTGAGCGAGACTTTGGCCGGAGATTCGGCGATTGTGAGTACACGGTCCCCGCTTCCTGCGCTTCAATCACACGACTGCGCTTTTCCTGTTTTCAGGTTTTCGAGCTATTTTTCTGAAGCGAGTTCAGCCTCTCCGACCCGAGCCAAATGGTGCGACATCAATTTGTCCGGCAACAAGAGCGTCTGCCGGAATGAATCCCTCGCGCGATCGACTTGCCCTAACGCGATCTCGATCGTTCCGATGTTGTACCAGGCAGGCCCGCTCAAGACTCCAGCGTCTTTCATTCTCTCCGATGCTTTCAGAGACTCCTGTAACTTCTGCGCATCGACGGGCTTGCCAAGTGCCCGTTGCGCCCTGCTGACCCATCCAAGTTCTGCGCCCGCCTCGCCCCCGATAGCCTTTTCGAAAAGTCCTTTCGCTCGAGCGTCATCTCCGCACCTCTGTGCGGCCTCTGCCATCTTCACGTAAGTACGGGCGGGGACATCATGTGCAACGAGGATTGCTTGATTCTCGTCCAGAAATGCCTGCGTCTGTTTGCAGCGGCCGCCGCCAGCGTCGGTGCCCGCTTGCATCAGCTTGATCTCGAACAACACCTGTTCCGCTGAAACCCCGCCTTCTTCGCTCGGGAAAAATCGGCCCTCAAAAAGCGCTCTCGCCTGGCTGTACTGGCCTGCTTCGGCTCGCGTGAGTGCCAGTTGATACACCAGGTTTGCGGGCATAGTGGAGCTAGCTGCGTTGTCCGCCTGTGGGTAGCGCCCCAATTCCTCTGCGCGTCTCTCCGCTGGGACGCCGCTAAGGCTCATGGCTGTATCCAGTCCGGCGTAGTTGTCTGGATTGGTGGGATCGCCTTTCGTTCCCTCTCGAAAGGATGCGACTGCCTTTGCTGCATCGTGCTTGATATACAACAAGGCCTTGCCCAGATCTGCATCGAGCACAGGAATCCCAGGGTCGATGTGTTTGGCCTCAGTCCAGTGAGCGATAGCTTCGTCATACCGCCCCTTGGAGAACAGCAGAGTACCAAGCAGGTATCGCGCATTGGCATCCGCCGGATCAGCGGCAACTGCGCTGGTGAGCACGGCCCGATCGGTCGTCGAAGAGGCAAACACCAGTTGGGGCGAGAGCTTTGACCCAGCCTTCCTCTCTGGTCCCGGGTCCATTCCGAGCTTGGACTGGCAATACGCGGCATAGTAGCGAACCAGTGGATTACTCTGCGGAAGAACGTAACCCGGCTCCCTCTCGTCCGCAGGAATCTCGGGATAAGATCGCGTCAGAACGCGTAGCGCCTTCCCGTACAAGCCGAGCCTCATGTACTGATCAGACACTCGCAACACTCGATATGGATCTGCGGCCAGATGATTGAGATCAGGCTTGCCCATCTCTTCTTTCAGAAAATCGCTGGTTGGGTCCAACAACAGTCCTTTTTGAAGGAGCTGGTCTGCACCTGCGCCGTCGCCAGTGGCACGCGTGGCGGCTTCCAGTTGCTCGAGTATCAGCAGATCTGAAGGAGTGGCTTCCAGGCCCTTTTCGAGAAATTCTCGCGCCTCGTGAAGATCTCTTCCAAGCGCGGTAAGCTCTGCAATCCGAGCCGCGGCCCGCGCGCGATATGCTGCCTGGCGATAAGCCACCTCGAAGGCCGTCCGAGCTTCTCGCGTATTCCCAAGCCCGTCTTCGGCGATCCCGAGATAATATGCAATCTCAGCATTGGAGGTATCACGGCGCTGCGCAGTCTTCAGCAACTCCGAAGCTTCCTGAAAGTGCTGCTGCGATGCCGCCAGGCGGCCTGCTGCGACTTGCAAATCGAAACTGCCTCGATACTTCTCGAGACCGGCGGTGTAAGTCTCGAGCGCAAGAGTAACCTTGCCGTTCAGTTCCTGGTCTCTGCCCAGCTTTAGCCAGTCATCTTCCATCCTGCTTTCTGCAGGTGCAGGTCGGTCAACTGGCTGAGGGCCGACAGCAATCTTCGATTCCGGATCCCAATCGTAGCTGCCGTCTGTATGTCGCAACAGCAACGTCCCCTCTCGATCCTTCAGCTCAAACGTCACCTTCTCATTGCTGTCACTGAGCGGAACCTTATGAGACCAACTCTTCTCTGGTGCGAGATCTACGGTTTCACTCCAAAGGACCTTGTCCCTGTTGAGCAGTTGAATCCGAGCTCCCTGCAAACGCTGATTGACATTGAGAGCGGCGAATTCTTCCTTTCCTCTGCTTTGGAGAGAGATCACTCCGATCTTGTTTGCTCGCGATATGCTGCCGATGCCGCGCACAGGCATCCAGTACTCAGCGAACTTGATCGTTTGTCCTGGGTCGAGAAATGCATAGGTCTCCTGATTTCGAAAGAGCCCTGCCTGCACCTCGACGTATGCACTGTTGTCATCGGAAAGCGCCTTTCGCCATCCCAGCCCCTCGGCATCCGCGCCCCACGACCATATCTTCTTCGCCGGCAGATCACTGTAATCGGCAAAGTGCACCGTTCCGGCTTGCGTCTGAGGATTCCAGATGCCCATGAACGGCTCGCGGCTTCCGTGTACGAAATACGACACCGGCCCGCTTTGCTGATTCCTGATCACGCTCAGATCGGTCCCTTCCGGACCAACAGGCCACCGACGCACTTCTGTGAATCCGTGCGATGCCGCGTACCGCATCGGATATTCAACATGCGAGTCGTCCCATACCCGAACGGCGGCATTGTTCCACCAGTAGTAGCGATGACGAACATCGCTGCGGTTGTAGAGCGTCACCCGTTCTTCGAGCAATGTCGAACCGGGCCGCAGAATCAGCTCCACTCCCCACTGCATGCCATAAACGCGATCGATGTTTCCAACGTATACCGATGCAGCGCCGTCTTGCAGATTCGAATAAGCGAAATCAACGGGTGACATCGAAACCCAGTTATGCGAGACCGGAAAATTGAATTCGATGCCAAAGGCCGCCCACGCTCCTCGATAGCCAATCTGGGCCTTCTTGATGGAAGGATTCGCATAGAACATCGGCTGGCCGTTGATCTTGTCGATGCAGGTGTAGACGTGCCCGCCGATGTCCGGCAAGATCGTGCATTTCAGATATTCGTTCTCAAGGAAGATGGCGCGCCAGTTATGGTCCTTCTTCTGCCCGCTCAGGTTTTTTCTCAACGTGTACGGATAGCTGAATTGATTTGTCGCGAAGGTATCGAACGGAGGATTGGGATCTGGGCTTCCTTCTTCATACGTCGGCAGGGTGAGAGTGCCTTGCCAGACCTTGACCTGCGCGGCTGACGTTCCGCAGCTCCCAATCACGATTGCCAGGACGCTCGCTGCCCAGGAGAGAAGCAGTCCGGCCCTCGCAGTGCACCTGGCAATTGCCACTCGCTTTCCGCTCGCTTCCGCCCAATTCAATTTTCTTTTTCTCACTATCTCTGCGAAGACGCAGTCAACTGCTCGAGCAATGCGGCAGATGCGCGATCGAGGTACACGATTGTGTTTGGATGCTCCTGCAGAATTGAGGCGGGCGCATTTGGACTGACGTGTCCGCCGAAGCACTCGGCAACTGCCTTCGCCTTTCGTGAATCCGGCGCGACGCACAAAATCTGCCTTGATTTCATGATCTGCTGAATGCTCATCGAGATTGCCTGCCTCGGAACATCGTCGAGCGTCGCAAACCACCCCTCCCCTAGTTGCTGTCTGCGACAGGCATCGTCCAGATTGACAACGATGTAGGGCTCTTCTGTCTCGAAATCCGCTGGCGGGTCATTGAACGCGAGATGACCGTTTTCCCCCACTCCCACAAATGCAATGTCAATCGGGGCCTTACGGATCTCTGCTCCAACACGTTGAACGACTCTCTCCGGTGGCTGCGTGCCGTCAATCAGGTGATACTTCTTGATTCCGGTCTTGTCGATCAGCCTTTCCTGGAGGTATCTGCAGAAGCTGGCTGGCTCTTTCTCCGACACGCCGACATACTCATCAAGATGGAACATCTCAACTCGGCCCCAGTCCACTTCCCGCGAACTCGTCAGTGCATCCAGAAATTCGAACTGCGATGCACCGGTGGCGGCGATAATCCGTGCTTCGCCCCGTGCGTCGATCGCCCCTCGGATTGCGGAAACCGCATCGTTGGCCGCCGCTTCGGCCAACTCTGTTTTTGATGGGAAAGTCCTGATGATCATGTCTCGTCCGGCCCTCATGTGCTCGGAAGCCCAAATTGTAAACTATTCGAAATCAAAAGACGAAAAAAGAAAGTAAACTAAAGGTGTTCGACCCCCTTTCGGAGACCAAGATGCCTTTTGTCACCCGATTTGCCGGCTACGGACTGCTCGCGTTGATGCTCGGACTATCCTCTTCCGCTCCCGGGCAACTTCGTGAACCCGCCCCTGCCAGTGCACTCGATCCCGCTTCATCGCCTCCTCCCGATGCATTTCGAGTATTGGCTTCTCCGGGAAAGGAAGGCCCAGAAGTCACGTCCTACTTGCAGTATCAGACGAGCCTTGCCTGGCATCAGGATGAACTCAGGCGAGCACGCTGGTCGCAGGTAAAAAGTCCCGCGGACTTGCAACGACTTCGCGCAGAGCTAAGGCAATCCGTGCTCGAGATGATCGGCGGGCTCCCCAAAACCCGCACCAGCCTTAATCCCACGATCACAGGGAGAGTGCAGGGTCAGGGCTTCCGAATTGAAAAGCTCATCTTCCAAAGCCTGCCCGGATTGTATGTGACAGCTCTTGTCTATGTGCCTGAAGACGGAGCAAAAGTGCACCCCGCCGTCCTTGTGCCGGCAGGACATTCGCCGAACGGAAAGATTCACTACCAGGAACTCTGCGAGCGGATTGCGCAACGCGGTTACGTAGTCGTCAGTTGGGATCCAGTCGGACAAGGCGAGAGAAGCCAGTTCTGGGATGCCAAAGCAAACAAGAGCAGATACAATCTGATCTGCGCGGAGCATGCAGTACTCGGAAACCTCGCGTATCTAGCCGGCGCCAACCTCGCGCGATGGGAGATATGGGATGGCATGCGCGCCGTGGACTACCTCCTGACGCGCTCTGATGTCGACCCTCGCAGGATCAGCATCACGGGAACAAGTGGCGGCGGCTTTCAGGCTGCTCTGCTCGGTGCCCTCGATGAACGCATCAAGGTCGTCATCCCGTCCTGCTATATCACTGCTCTTCCAATGCGGGTTGCAAATCGCATCTTCGTAGACCCTGACAGCGATCCCGAACAAGACCTCTTCGGATTCATTTCCAGGGGAGTCGATCACGCCGGTCTCCTGCTGATGATGTATCCAAGACCAGTAATGCTCGCTGCCGCCTCGTTGGATTTCTTTCCCATTCAAGGCACCTACAAGTCCTACTCCGAAGTGCAAACATTTTACGAGCGTTTTGGATTCGGCGATCGCATCGGCATCGCGGAGAGCTACAACACGCATCAGTATTCCCTCAAAAACCAGGAAAAAGCGCTGGACTTTCTAGACCGCTTCAACCAGATGCCGGTTCGGCACGGGCTGTCTCCGGTCAATGTGTTCAGTGATGCCGAGCTTAATGCAACGAAGAGCGGCCAGGCGTCGGTCGACTTCGCGGATGCCAAGCCTCTCACTCAGTTCATCGCGGAGTTCGCGGCCGAGCGCGCACATCAAGCTCACGAGAGCCTCGCACAACTTTACGCCGGCCTTCAGAGCCCTAAGATCTCTTCGTGGAAAGTCGCCGAGTACAACGGCTCTGTTCCCGCTCGGGAACTTCGATGGGAGTCTCTTGGAAGTAGCACAACCGGATCGATTCACATCGACCGCTATCTGCTCCACCACAGCTCAACGCTGGAAATGCCGCTGCTTCATATCCATGGCGACAAGGTTGATGCCCATCGTCCTCTTATCTGGCTGAGCATGAACGGAAAATTCACTTCGGCAGACTGGCCGGAAATTCAGAGACTGATCGGCGAAAGATACGATGTGTATTCCTTCGACATGCGCGGACTGGGAGAATTGCGAATGAACTACCGCGCCCAGTCACCGGATGATCCCAATCTTGCGAAAGAAAATTTCGACGAGGCCTACACCGATCCTCTTTCGAGCGTCCTGGCCGATTACGTCTCCAACGCGCTGCTGACAGGTCGGCCTTACCTCTTCCAACTGATGGACGACTTGAAAATTGCCGAGCTCTTCATTCGCAGCAGACCTGGCCATGCGAACGCATCCATCACAATCGAAACGAAAGATGACGCCCAGACGTTGGCCACTCTCTTCAGCCATCTGGACGAAAGCACGACCGTTTTACCCAATGGCGATGCGCAAACTATCGATTGGCCTGCCATTGTCGCGAATGGTCAGGAGCAGTGGCCGATAGCCTACGTCCTTCCTTCCGGAGCGTTCCTGCAAAGCTCTGAACCGAACGACCCACGCTCAATTAAAAGCAAGCATTCCAAACGTTAGACTCTAGGCCAGAACATTCGCACGCTTAATGGGTTCTTCGACAATTTCTTCTTTTTGCGGGTCCCAGTAAAGCCGCTTGCCTGTCCAATAAGATTGCGTGGCCATGATGCAGACGATCGAGTGTGAAAACCCATGGTCTACAGTCGCATTAGGCTGCGTACGGGTTTGCATTGCCTGCAGCCAGTTGATCAGATGGTCCACGTCATCGTCATCAGGCCCAATAGAGTTCGGAGCAGGTGCTCCTGGGACCTTCACGACTTCTGCTTTTTCCCTTGCGAGACTGACAATCGTTGGTTCGGTATACACAGGACCTGAGTCAGTCGGATCAAACTCTTGTCGCCCTCCTTCCTTGGTGACTACAAAGAGAGACGCCCCCTCGCCGCCATAATTCTCGATCGTCCCGTCCCGGCCCAGAATGCGCGAGAAGCTTCGATAGCTGTTTCCGAAAGTGGTCTTGTACGTGTAAAGAAAGCCCTTCGGATACGTGATTGCCGTAACGCAGGTATCCGGATTCTCGCGCCCATCTTTCCAGGCATAAACTCCCCCGTTCGAGGTAACGCTCTCGGGATACGCCTCGCCTGTCCACAAGTGCACGAGATCGGCGCCGTGACTGAGCCACTGATCGAAGATCCCGGAAGAAAAGTCCTTGTAAAGACGGAACTCCAGGTAGACGTGAGGATCGAAGGCCCGGTGCGGCTTCCCGAGCAGCCAGCGATTCCAGTCCGTATCCTCTTCTCGCAAATGAGACTTTCGTTCATAGAGCCACTGCTTCCACTCCATGTTGATATCCATCAACATCTCGGTGCTGGTTCCAGTGTCGGTCTCTTTGAACCTCCATCGCTCCTCATTCACATTCCATTCCTGCTCGATGTGAATCACATCGCCAATCCGCCCCGAGCGGACCAGGTCTCTCACCGCCAGCGGATATGCCTGGCTGCGATGCTGCGTCCCCATCTGGACGATCTGCTTCGACTTCTTGACGAGATCGCGCGTTTCGCGAGCCTCGGAGAGCACGTTGGCAAACGGCTTCTCGACGTAGCAGTCCTTCCCGGCCTGCACCACTTCCGCGCACAGCTTCGCATGCTGAAAATCTCCGGTCGCAATCATCACGCCATCGATCTCCTTGAGCGCCAGCATTTGCTCGGAATATTTGAACTTCTGGGGCTCCATGTTGAAAGCCTTTTTCACCTGTTCAGCTCGATGCTCGCGCGCGACGCTCCACAAGTCGCACACCGCCACAACCTCCACCGGCATTCGTTTTGAAGCCAGTTCGGCCATGTGTACATGACCACGGCTGCGATCTCCACAGCCAAGTTGCCCCAGCCTAATGCGGTCATTGGCGCCCAGAATGCGCCCGTATGATTTTGCAGAGAAACCTGCCGCAAGCGCAGCAACTCCCGCCTGCTTCACAAATTCCCGCCTGTCGATCCCTCTATTCTCATCACCGAACATCTCAATCCCTCCCTCAATGGGTTTCTCAGTCGGAAACAGCTTTAGGTCAAATGGCGCTGCACACTCCGTCGAGTAGAACATACTTGCGCGATTCGATCAGCCCCGACAGGCAGGTAGTTACGGAAGATAGGTGTACTTCAGTCGTCGAAGGCAATAGCCAGGTACCGCAACTCTGATACATTGTCTCCGTTGTGCCTTCGACCAGAAATTCGCAACAGTAAAGGTCCTGCAAGTCTCACCCGGAAGTCGGCATGCTGCTTAAAAATGCAGCATCCTGAGTGTTGGATCGCAATTCGGACGAAGGTCAAAGTCATTTCAAAAAAGAGAAGCAGCAGGTCCAATACATCTATCGGCGAGCCTCTTTTCGGGTTCGTTTGAAAGGACAAAATGGTCACACGTCGGGAATTCCTCGAATCGATCGCGTCGGGTGCCGCAGGAATGGCGATCACTTCAACCGCGAAAAGCTACGGCCAGATACTTGGCTCGAACGATCGTCTTCACTTCGCCATCGTGGGCCTGCGCTGGCGCGGCTATGCTCACTTGTCGGCGCTCATGGGCAACAAGGATACCGCCCGTGTGTCGCATATCTGCGATGTGGATGACAAGATCCGAGCGAAATTCGCCGGCATTGCGGAGCACGAGCTCGGGTATTCTCCCGCCAGCGAGAAAGACTTTCGTCACGTACTGGAGCAGAAAGAAGTGGACGTCGTTACCATTGCCACTCCCGACCACTGGCACACACCGCTGGCCATCGCCGCTCTTCAGGCGGGCAAGCACGTGTACGTCGAAAAGCCCTGCAGCCACAACCCAGCCGAAGGAGCGCTCCTCGTTCAGGCCCAACAGAAGTATCAAAAGCATGTACAACAAGGTACGCAGCAACGCTCCTGCGTGCGCACGATCGAAGCAATCGACAAGATACACAATGGCCTGATAGGCACGCCCTATTTTGCTAAGGGGTGGTACAGCAATTCCCGCAAATCCATCGGAACAGGCAAGGAAGTGCCGGTCCCTCCGGAACTTGATTGGGATATCTGGCAGGGACCCGCGCCGCGCAAGCCATACATGGACAATGTTCATCCATACAATTGGCACTGGTTCAAACATTGGGGCACTGGCGAAGCTCTCAACAACGGCACGCATAGCATCGATCTTTGCCGCTGGGCACTGGGTGTCGACTATCCAAACAGCGTGATCGCGACAGGGGGACGATACCAGTTCAAAGATGACTGGCAGTTTTACGACACGTTGGTCACGAACTTTGACTACGGGGACAAATTGATTTCATGGGAAGGACGGTCCTGCAGCAGCATAAAGTACCTGGGTCACGACACCGGTTTGGCGGTAACGGGCACCAACGGTTCCGTGTTCATTTACGGCGACGGCGGAAGCGGCTATGAAGTCTATGATCCCAAAGGCGCAACTCTTGGAGTCTTCAAAGACGACGCAACCCAGTTTTACGACAAGTTCGATGGCGACGTGGCAACCGTGGCACATTTCGCAAACCTGATCGCCGCCATTCGCAAGGGAGACAAGCTTCACGCGCCAATCTCGCAGGGCAATATCGTTGTGACCATGCTTCAGCTTTCTAATATCTCGTGGGAATTGAAGCGAGAACTGCGGCTCAATCCGAAGGATGGAAGAGTTCAGAATGATCCGAAGGCAATGGCGCATTGGTCGCGCGAGTACGAGCACGGCTGGGCACCGCACCTCTAGGGCGTAGGCATAACCGGCTTGAGGCAGAACGATTCGCAAACAGAAACTCAACCCCAGGAGATGAAAAAATGATCAGCCGCCGAGAGTTTGTGAAGAACGCTGCAGCCGGCACCCTGACTGCATCCGCGATGGGTGCTGCCGGAGAGCGTATCGCAGCCGTAACTCCTATAGACGACCAGGGAAAATCCAGCGAAGCGAGGCTGATGCCGGGCTGTTGTGCCTACTCCTACAATGAGGAGCTCCGTCGCGGTGCGATGACCCTCGAAGATTTCATCTTGAAGGCAGTCGAACTGCGTGTCTTGGCGGTGGACATCACTGCTTATTACCTGAAGTCATCAGAGCCAGGCTACCTCCATGGTCTGCGTAAGTTAGCGTACAGACACGGTGTCTCATTCTCAGGCGCGGCATGTGGCGTAAGTATGGTTCAAGCTGACTCGGCAAAACGCGCTGAGAGCCTTACGGAATTAAAGAAGTGGATAGACGTGACCGACGCCCTCGGAACCTCTCACCTGAGGATCTTTGCGGGAAAGCTTCCTGCGGGAGCTGACGCAAAGGAGGCAATCAACTGGGTAGTTGAGACGATGAAGGCAGCATGTGACTACTCCGGCGCAAAAGGAATCACGCTAGGGTTGGAAGACCATGACGGAGTGACACAGAGTGCGGATGCATGTCTTGAGGTCATGCAGCGCGTCAATTCACCATTTGCGGGCATCAATCTTGACATTACAAACTTCATCGCCACGCCGGCGCAAGACGCATATGCGCAGATTGCGGCTTGCCTTCCATATGCCACCCACACTCACATCCGGGACCATTTTCCGGACGGCACTCCGGTGGATATGAATCGTGTTTGGCAGATGTTTGCGCGGGCTGGTCACCAGGGCTATATGTCGGCTGAATATGAAGGGGACTCAGCCGGTCACTTCCCTGCCGCGACCGGCGTCCCGAAGCTGGTAAGTCAAATCCGAGAGCTTTGCAGCAGGTATTCAACTGTATAGCCGATGTCGCCCGGCGAATTGATTGTTAATGCGCGAGTGCGGCTTGCTTCATAGCCAGTGCATCGATCAGAGGCTGTGCCTGGCTTGAATGGGGATTTTACAAATGCAATCACAAAAATCGCGATGCCCAAGCCTCATGCGCTCCGAGGAGACCTACCTTCGAACTAATGGATGAGAGTGTAATTCTGGTCCCTTCGACTGGAACTTGAGTGCACAGTCGGTTAACGACAGCGAGTGCATCTCCTAAAATGAGATCGCTGCTTTTCATCACGCCGCCTCCCAGCGCGATTACCTCGGGCGTGAATAGCGTGACGATGTTTGAAAGGCCTAGCCCGAGGAAGTAGCTCTCGCGCGCAGTGACACGTAGAGCGCGTTCCTCTCCATTCCTGGCTCGGCCGCAGATCTCCGCAGCCGTGAGCACTCCGAGTTCAGATTCGGTCTCTCGCATCCATTCGCTCATCGCTGTTCCGCTGGCAAGACTCTCCCAGCATCCACGCGCACCGCAGTAGCAAAGGGGCCCCGAATCAGAGATGATCTGATGGCCGAGCTCAGGGTGTGCGCCATGTGACCCCCGATAGAGCCGGCCTCCAAGTATGACTCCGCCTCCGATTCCGGTACTGATGGTGATGTAGATGAAACTCTCAGTTCCCTTTCCTGAGCCCCACTTGTGCTCTGCAAGGGCCGCAGCGTCGGCGTCGTTCTCAACTGCCACACGCACGCGGAATTCCTCTTCGAATCCCTTGACAAGACTGCCTCCCTGCCAACCAGGTAGTGTGCCAACTTCGCCGAGGATTCCAGCAAACGGATCGAGCGGTCCTGGGCAGCATATTCCGATCCCATCGATCGACCCGGCCTCATCTGCCACTTCGTGCAGCTTGCGCCGGATCCGCTGCATGGAATCGATGAACCCTCGCGTCGGGTCGGTCGACAGTTCGCACTCATGATTGACTGTTCCGTTTTCGTCCACCACTCCAATGGCAGTCTTTGTTCCACCGATGTCGATCGCGCCGATAAGGCTCATACGGCTCTCCCATCATCTCCGCGTTCACAATCAGCGTAGACTCGCTCTCCTGCAAGCCAAACATCTGCGATGGCCAATGTGCCAGTCATTCTGAAACGTATAAAGTCGGCGCGCGCCCCAACCGCGAGCCTGCCTCGCCCTCCGACAAAAGTGCCTGGATTCACCGTTGCCATGCGAAGAGCGTCCTTGAGTGGAATCCCTGCGGACCGTATAGCATTTGCAACGCAGCACGACAACGATGCAGTCGACCCGGCCAGATACTCTGAACCTTTCATGCACAGTCTTCCATCAGGGCGCAGCTCGACCTGTCCTCCTATAGCAGATGTGTAGACACCGGGCGGCATTCCAGCCAGAGCGACAGAATCCGACACAAGGATCGCTCTATCGATTCCCTTAGCTCGCAGCATCGCTTTGAAAACGTACGCAGGCAGGTGATGTCCGTCCGCAATGAACGACGTGGAGAGTCTGTCGTCAGCCAGCTGCATCCAAATGGGATTCTGATGCCTCGCGATCACATCCGCAAGGCCATTGCCGAGATGAGTGGAGAGCCTGGCTCCGGCGTCAACGGCATCTCTGATTTGCTCGGGCGACGCATGCGTGTGCCCGATGGAGACGTGCACACCCTGTTTGCTCAGCGCCTCTATGTATTCGACTGAGCCCTGGTAGTGAGGCGAAAGCGTCACTTTACCGACGGCACCACCGGCCGCTCTTTGCCAGCGACCAAATTCCGCAATCGAGGGAGGTCGAATGAACGCCTCGGGATGCGCCCCTCTGTAGCCCTCTATTGGCGATATGTGCGGGCCTTCGACATGAATAAAGGGGACGCATTCTGCCACGCGGAAATATAGCCTGCGTGCATCCGCAATGACCCTCAGCGCACGGCATATTCGTTCCTCCGGAGCAGTGATCAGAGTGGGAACAAAGCACGTGACGCCATTCGCGAGCATTTGATCAACGAGACTGAGAACGATTTCGGCCGATATTTGCTCAGCATTGAGATCGACACCAGCATAACCATTGACCTGAAGATCGATGAGGCCGGGCGAAAGATACAGTTCGGATTCAACATCTGCTGGCTCGACGGACACGATGATGCCCTTTTCGCATTTCACGCGAATCGGCGCTTCAGTTTCAGGATCGAGTCCTACAATTTCCACTTCATTCATGCTGTGTAGTCATGCAACTCAGTTCCGGATTGAATCGGAGAGTACAGCGTGTTTGTGTCGGAGCGCCGTTGCCGGTAAGCGCCGCTGCAAAGATGATGCGCAACTGAGGCTGGCCTTCCATTCGATTGCGAATTGGCTTTCGCAACATAGTTCGCGGTTTTTGCCGAGCTCGGCTCATGATGCGTTTGGCAGATCTGATGGCCCATTCAATTCGCGGCAGCGCCGGCTGAGCCGTCGAACTCCAGAAGGTGAACCTCGTCTTCGGTTACAGCGACGGCGAGTTCTTATCCGCCGCCGCTTCGGATGAGATGGCGATAGACGAAGAAAACGATCAATGCGACTGAGGTAAGGGCAAATCCGAACCAGAACGCGAGAACATAGCTTTCAGTCCATTTCACGATGTAACCCGAGATGGCAATCACCGTCCCGGTGCAGAAGTTCCTTATCAGAGCGACCGTCGACGTATATGAACCGGTTGTTGAGGCGTGTAATTGTCAACGATGTTACTGAGGACATCGATCACACAGAACATTCTATCCTCCTCGATGGCGGCACCTCTCAGTCGCCCCTTCGCTGGGAATGCGATTGGGCCACTCAGTCACCAATGAGTGAGTACCGATAAGGCGGTTGCCCGGTAGATATCGGCCGCCTTTCAATGAACGGCTTGAACTGATGCGGGCCTTGTTTGTGCTGAGGATGATACCAACTCAGCTCTAAACCTGGCGGATTCGGTTGGGCGTTTCAAGGCTTCATATTCTGTCACGAGGTCCCTTCGTGCAGCGCGAAGAAAGCTGGTCGATGGCTCGGTCTGTTTCTGCAGAATCTTGTAGCCCGCGAGCGTTTCAGCTTCGGCTTCCCCAAAACGGCTTTCTCGAAGCAGCGTCCTGCCAAGCTTGACACGCGCAATGCCAGTGTTCACATTGTCTGCTGACAAGGCTTCAGAGAAACGCTGCACGACGTCGCGGTAAATACGCTCGGCTCCCGCGTAGTCCTTCTTGTCCATGCGAATACTTGCGACATTTGACATCGCAATCGCGACGAAAGAATGATGGTCGCCGTAGATCGAGCGATAGATCTCCACCACTCGTCTGAACTTCGCCTCGGCATCATCGAGTTGGTTGCGCATGGATGCCACATTTCCCAGTTCGTTCAGAGTCTCCGCAATCGATGAATGAACAGGCCCGAAGAGCCGCATCTGAACAGACAATGCCTGGCCAAGCACGTCTGCCGCTTGATCATATTTCTTTTCATAGATGAATGCCCGACCGAGGGTTGTGAGATTCGCGGCCACCTTTGGATTGTCGGCTCCGTAGTAAGTCCGATTGAGATCCAGCGCTTGCCTGCTGTACGTCTCGGCTTCGTCGTAGTAGCCGAGGTCTATCATCGTTGCGCCAAGACTGCTGAAATCTCCCGCCACTAAAGGATGATTGGGTCCGTAGATTTGGCGATGCATTTCGATGAGTCGCTTATACAGAGGCACGCACACTTCATAATGACCAGCGTTGTAGTTTACGTCTGCCAATGCGGAAAGAAGCGTCGTGAGCTGAGTATTGGGAGCACCACTCCCCGACTGCCGTTCAAGCTCTGCATTCAACAGGCGAATCGCTTCTTCATGCTGTCCCTTTTGCCCGAGGATTTTCCCCAGTGTGATCGTTGCGTTTGCAAAGATTGAGGCACCCGGATCTAACGATTCCGATTCCAACGTCATGGCTTCGCGTGCTAGCCGTTCCGCCTCATCCAGCCGCGATTGATCGGCACGCATAAGGGCTAATGCGGTCAGCGCCTCGGCAACCTCGGTACTTTCGGTTCCGTAGATATGTTTTCGCTGTTCCAGCGCAGACTGGAAAAGCGGTTCAGCCTTCTCAAACTGTCCCTGCTTTTCGTAGATCTCAGCGAAGTTAAACAATAAGTCTGCTTTCACCTTCGGATCGGAGTCGAGCGCCTTGGCCTCGCGAGCTCCCCGATCGAGCATGTCAATCACCTTCAATTCAGCTGCCGGACCTGCAACCGCATCTCCACCCTGGAACACATCGATCATGAAGCGTTGAATTCGTTGGGTTCTCTCGGATTCAGCTAAAGCAGCGTTGCGGGCATTGGTTAGCCGCCAGGTGAAGAATCCGGTCAGTCCGAAGAGCAGAGCGACAACCGCGGCCGAAGCCGACACCGCCTGCCAATTGCGACGAACGAACTTCTCTGTCTTGTATCGAATGCTGTCCGGTCGAGCTTCGAGCGGTTCGGCCTCGAGATAGTGATCGATGTCGCGAATCAGTGCTTCAACCGAACGATACCTTCGTTGCGGATCTTTGTGCATCGCAGTGAGACACAATGTATCGACATCCGCCCACGCCGAGCGGCTGATAGGCGGCGACGCCGCCCTCGCGTTGGTATCTCGCTTGTTACGGCTCGATGGCTTCCCTGGATCGAAGCTCACCACAATGCTTGTCGCTTCCGCCGGCGTCAGGTTGGACAGATCGAATGGAAGTTGATCCGTCAGAAGTTCAAACAAAATGACTCCGAGCGCATACACGTCGGTGTGAACGCCAACCTGATCGCCGCGGATCTGTTCCGGGGCCGCATAAGCCGGGGTGAGCAGACGCAAACCTGTCATTGTCTGACTCGAGGGCGCATCGAGGCTCTCAAGTTGTTTGGAGATTCCAAAGTCGAGCAGCCGTACGGTGCCGTCCGCATTTACGAATATGTTCGATGGCTTCAGATCACGATGAATTACGGCGTGCGCATGAGCGTATTGAACAGCTTCGCACACAGACCGGAATAGCCGCAGCCGCTGGTCCAGCGAGCATGAGCACCGGCGGCAATAATCCGTGATTGGAATGCCGTCAACGTACTCCATCACGAACCATGGAGTTCCATCTGCAAGCGTGTCTGCGTCGTAGAGGCGCGCGATTGATGGATGATTCAATTGCGCTAGGACATGTTGCTCGGCGGCGAATCGCTCTCGTCGCGATGGCGATAGCCAGGCATCGCGCAGCACCTTGATTGCTACGAGGCCTCCCACCTCCTTTCGTTCGGCCAGATAAACAATTCCCATCCCGCCTTCGCCAACAACGCGAATTATGCGGTAAGAGCCGAAGTCTCCTGCGTGGGTCGGCGACTGGGTGTTGTGGAGGACTTCACCCGCAACCTGAGCAATGCCTTTGTCCAGCAGCGAAGGTTGCGCGTCCTCTTTGAGAAGCACCAGAACTTCGTCGACGAGGCGCGAATCTCCTGCTGCAGCCATTTCAAGATGTTGTTTCCATTCCGAGGCGGGAAGAGACGCAGTCTCATGGAAGAGAGCCTGAATTTGTTCCCACCGGGCGCGTTCCATTGTTGCTCTCTGCTTTAGCTGGAGCGGCGCTGGCGGCCGCCCTCTGCGCGAATTGCAGTTCCCAGCCATGCCTTTGCCGCTCGCCAGTCGCGCAGAATCGTGGCTTCAGAAACGCCCAGAAGCGCTGCTGTCTCCGCGATCTCGAATCCGCCAAAGAATCGGCTCTCCACCATCATGGCCTGGCGCGGGTGAATACGGGCGAACTCATCGAGCGCGGAATCGAGCGCGAGCAGATCCATGCTTGATGTCGCAACCGGTGTGGTCGATTCATCGAATGTAATCAGCACGGCATCTTCACCTCCACGTTTCTCGGAGTTGCGTTTGCGAGCGGCCTCGACAAGAATTTGTCGCATTGCCCTGGCTGCAATCCGTTTGAAGTGGAGGCGGGATGCTGATGCAAGTTCCGGACACCGCGCCAGCTTCAACCATGCTTCGTTGACCAGCGCTGTTGGATTGAGAGTTGCGCTGCCATCAAACCGCTTGACGCTCGATGCGAGGCGCCGCAGCTCCTCATACGTGAGGCTGAAAAGGACATCCAGCGCTCCACGTTGGTTCTTGAGCCGGTCCGGATCCAGATGGATATTGTCCGGCTCCAGCTCATAAATCCTGGCGGTATCTTCGTGCGCCATGCCGGCCGTTCCTATTCGTTTGTCTGAAATCGGGGAGTATGTGAGGCCTGGAGGATGGGAATTGAAACCTGTCCTCCTGAAAGTGAACAAATCGTACCATTCGTCACAACCTGGCGCAAGAAAAACCCTCGTCAGCAACATTCCACCCTTCATCAAAGCAACTCACCTTTTTTTTGCGAGGTCGATGACGGTTATTCGACCCGGACTGCGCAAAGCGAAGTGAGCCGGCATCAGGTTGGCTTTGGAAAGGACAGCATCATGTCAAAACGAGGCAAGATATTGCGCGAGCCGAACTCCGGTCCTGGTTTGTTGATTGTCGACGGCCAACAATACCCATTTGTTCTAGATGGACTCTGGCGGTCTGAGGTGCCGGCCAAGGTCGGAATGGCTGTCGATGTCGAAATCGACTCTCAGGGACAGATCCGTGGAATCCTCGCCGTTTCGGAATCGCAGATCGCGAAAGAACAGGCGGAGGTTGCCCTTAACGCGGCGAAAGAGAAAGGGGCCGCAGTCGCCTCGAATCTCGTTGCCAGGTTCGGAATGCCCGCTTTGATTGCTGAGGGGCTGATTGTTGTCGCCTGGTTCTTTCTAACGGCCGTTTCTGTGCAAGTCCCGTTTGGCGGAAAGATAGAGTTCACATTCTGGCAAGTGCTCGGAATGCTCAATGCCAACAATGTGCTCGAAATCCTGGAAAGAAACGGACACCCAAGCGCGGGTATCTACGGCCTGATCGGTCTCGCATGCCTCGCCGGGCCTCTGCTGCACCACTTCTGGAAAGACAAGCGCGCAATTCTTGGCGGGATGCTTCCGCTCATCTTCATGGTCATTGTCGGGTTGATGGTGCGGAGCACGATCAACAACGCGATTGGCGGATCTCCAGCCGGTCCGCTTGCAGAGATGCAGCAGCAGGCACAGGACGAAATGATGAAAGCCATCTCCATCGGGCTGGGAATCTATCTGTCCGTTCTTGCAAGCCTCTACTTCTCCGGTGTTGCCGCAAAGAGGTTCCTTGCGGCGCGAGCATCCTGATCCGCCCGAGAAATCTGGGCAAAAGTCGTTCGTCGGTGGGAGGCCACTCATGTACCGAATTCCAAGATTTGCATTTGCGTTTGCGGCAGTCTCGCTCTTGTTCACCGGCTGCAAGAGCAACAGCAGACCCGTCGTAGGAAGCCCGCTCACTTCAAAGGTGGCGTCCTCCGGTCCCGCGACGGCTGATCAGGTGGCCAAAGAGCTGCGCGGCAATGTGCCCTGCCCTGCGAAGTTGTCGAACGAGCGTTTGCCCGGCGAACCGGTCGACGACGTGGTTGGCGTACATCCCGGCATGGCACTCGACGAGGCAGCTAATGTGATCCTTTGCGATGACCCTCACCTCGTCGTGAAGGAGAATGCCAGCCGAGGATACAACATCAACACTTACGGCCAGCATGTGCGCCAGGGCTTTGATGCCAAATTTGCTGAAGCCCGCGTCGTCAAGACCTCTGCGCAAATTATGCAGGACATGCAAGACGACGCAATTCGACGCGGTGGCAACGCTTACGTCGCTCCACTGCAGCCTGGTCAAATTCGATATTACGTAAGTTCGATGGGCATGCCGGGCCAGGAGCGCGTGTTGTCTGTTGCCCGCGAGGAATACTTTGTGACAGGCAAACTTCCCGCGGTCGACAGCCTCAAGCAGGCGCTTATTGCGAAATACGGCGAGCCAACTCAGTCCAACGGAAGCGGCGCCGTCGCCTATATCTGGTGGGAATACGAGCCATCAGGCAGCAAGATCGCCGCGGGGTCGGCGCTCTCGAGTGCGTGTCGGATCAACGCCTCTCCCGATTCCGGCACTTCCCTTTCGACACAGTGTGGACCCGCGGTCGGCGCGCTGATTCAGAGCTCGAATGACAACCCTGGGCTAGCTCGCAGCCTTGCGGTAACCGCCCAGAATGGCTCGTGGGGCTACTCCGTCTTGAAAAGCACTGAAGAGGGTCTTCGCAAAAACGATGAGTTGCGCAGAGCGCGTGAGCTAAGCGATGCATCCAGGCAGGCTGCCAAACCGAAAATCTAAGGCGTGCTCCAAACGGCGCAGATTTCACCAATGGGAGGTCTCGAATGCGACTACGTATTTTGCAGAACGCAGGAATGTTACTGATGGCGGCTTTCGCCAGCACGGACTGCATTGCGCAGAACGATTGGCTGTCGCTTTGCGGCCAGTGTCTCAGCCCTTCTGTCTACAAGAAGTCCGGGATCGGAACTGCCAACGCTGTTGCCGAGGCAAAAGTCACGCTTAAAGACGCGCAGATGTGGTGCGGAAGCTGGCAGCCGGACGACAAGGATTGCGCCAGACAGCAGCTCGCCACGCCCGAAGCAAAATCTGTATACCGGGTAAGCGCCAACTGCATCGCAGGCACCATCACCGCCGCGGACGAGCAGAAATATACACTCGCCGGCGTCTGGACCTCGGACGTCGGAAAGGGCCGAGTCCGCTTTCGAGATGCAAAAGGCGCAGCAGTTGGTCAAGATGAAGCCAGTGGTGGCCTTGCCGTTGCAGGCCAATGGGAGCTTCTCTGCCCCGGCGTAAAGAAGGCGACCGGCTCCCCCGCCGCTGCTGGATCGTCGAACGCAAGCCCCTCAGCTGTGTCCCAGTTCGCTTCAGGCGATCATGTCGAGGCAAAGTATGTGGGTGCCTGGGTCCATGGAACGATCCGGCGCGTCATTCCCGCTGGGCAGGCTGGAACACAGACGAGCTACGACGTGGTGCTGGACAACGGCAGAAGGGGCATCCTTCCGGCCAGCATGATCAGAAGTGTCCAGCATCCCACTGGCTCCGCTGGCACTGAGCCTGAATCGGAAGTGGAGAGCACGTCTAAGCCGGTGATGTCATCTATGACGTCGCCTGAGCCCGATCCATGCGGATCGAAACAGTATTGCTACAACGGACAACTCTTCACGGCACAGGTCAACCAACTGATTCTGGCTCAGGAGCCAAGATATCGAACTATTCGCATGAACGTTGTCTTTCGCAATCTCAGCAACGCTCCAATCATTCTGGGATATGCCGCAAAAAGCAGCACGATCATTGACAACGAAGGAACTGCTTTCTATCCGGTTAGCGGCAACGCTGGAGACATCAGTGCTGTTGGAATGGGAGTAGTCTCGGCCGGCAAAGCAGACACATCTTTCGTCTTGGAACCCGGCCAATCAAGAAACGTGACGTTCCAGCTTTATCGCAGGCAGGACAAAAGTATCTTCGGCACATCCTTTTCCTGGAACGCCAAGATCGTGCAACTCAGAGTGCTTTCCAACGGACAGCAGGTGACCACGGCACGAGAGTTCAGCGTGAACATACCGGACGTCGCCCGACTGGCGGAAATATGAATAAGGCTGTGAGAGGCTTGGCTGAGAGGATCTTGCGCCCCCGCTGACAGATGTTCAAATCAAGTCTGAGATTGCGCACGAGGCGCTCGCCGGGCTTCGGATCAAGAAGTCGGCCAGTGGTGGCTGTCTCTGTTCGGCCGGTTCTCAAGATCACAACTATTAGTAGACTCCCATCACGGAGTCTTCTGGAACTGGGAAGCAGCTTCGGCCGACCGGCGCAGCCGGCCAGACTCGTGCAGGGCTTCAGCTGCGGCCGGCCTGTCTCCCACCTTCGCGTACAGGTGACCAAGCCGGTAGTAGTAGCTTCCGTCGATATCGATCTTCACTGCCCGTCGCATCTCACCTATAGCCTATTCGCGACGGCATAACTTCCGCCGCAGTCTTCAGTTTGAATGAGTGGTATGCCCTGAATGCTTCAGCTGAAGTCTCAGTCGATTTTGCGCTTCCCATAGAAGTTCGAGTGATGTATGCTCTCTCACACACATAGAAGTTCGAGTGGAGAAACTGATGCGCAAAGGCAGTCAATCACAGAATGAAATGCTCAAGGGCACTCTGGACATGATGATTCTGCGGACCCTTGTCGGCGGTGATGCGCACGGACATACGATTGCCAAGGTTATTGAGCGCACCTCTGAAGATCTTCTGGAAGTGGAGCAAGGCTCGCTTTATCCTGCGTTGCATCGGCTCCAGGATCGGAAATGGGTTTCGTCCTATTGGGGGGCCAGCGAAAATAACCGCAAGGCAAAGTTCTACAGACTGACTGCGGAAGGCCGCAAACAGCTAGTCCGCGAAACCAGCCGCTGGCGGCAAATGACCCGTGCCATTGGCCTTGTAATGGGCGAAGAAGGCGGCGCGCAATGAGCTGGTTCAGATTTCTTCATCGCAGGCAGTCCGATGCCGAGTTGCAGGACGAGATGGAGGCATTTCTGGCGGAAGAGACCGCGGATAACGAGGCTCGCGGAATGTCACCTTCGGAGGCTCGGCGGCAGGCGCAGGTGAAGCTGGGCAATCAGCAGAAGGTACGCGAGTCCCTCTGGGTGCAGAACTCTCCTCAGCCATTCACCATGATTGACCGCGAAGTGAAATATGCGTTTCGTACTCTGAGCCGCACGCCGGGGTTCTCGATCATCGCGGTTTTGATCATGGCGCTTTGCATCGGAGCGGCCACATCTCTATTCACGATCGTGCGCTCGGTGCTCCTCAGGCCGCTCCCGTTCCGAGATCCAGGCCGACTAGTGATGTTGTACGAGTTTCATCGAGGGGCTGAGGCTGGTACGCAGGATTCCAGATACAGGCCGGTGGCGCCGGGAGATTTCTACGATTGGCGCGAGAAAACCAATGGTTTCGAAGACATGGCCATCATGCGCTATGCCGGATACAGCCTGACCGGAGAACACGGTGAACTCCCGGAGTTGGTCCGCGCAGCCACGGGCTCGTGGAATCTGTTTCAGCTCCTTGGAGTGCAGCCGGCTTTAGGCCGGGGCTTTACCCAGTCTGAAGATCAGCCCGCCAGCACCATTGTCATGCTGAGCTGGAACGTGTTTGAGAGACGTTTTGCCGGCGATGCCAGAATTGTGGGCCATCAGATTCACCTCGACGGCAAGCCTTTCACTGTCGTCGGCGTGCTGCCCTCATGGTTCGCCTATCCGGATGCCCGCATCCAATTGTGGGTACCGTACCAATCAGATGTCTCGACGGAGTTCCTACGGGCCCACAGTCACCACCAGAGCAAGGTGATTGCGAGGCTACGCCGTGACATGGGCCTTGCAAACGCTCTTGCCCAGGTAGGAGCGTTGCAATACCAGCTTCATCTGCAATACCCACACGATCCTGTCTACGAAGACGTCGCCCCGCGCGCGCTAAACGAGGATCTCGCCGGGAATGTTAAAAAGCCGTTGAGATTGATGCTTTGGGCGGTTGGCTGCATGCTGTTGATTGGCTGCCTGAATATCGCGAATCTACTGGTCGCGCGCGGTGCTGCACGACAGAAAGAGATCGCGATTCGCAACGCTCTCGGAGCGCAGCGCGCCGTCCTCATCCGAGAACAGTTGATGGAGAGCGTGCTGATCTGTGGAGTTGGAGGTCTGGGCGGCATTCTTCTGTCGATATCGGCTACGCGGTTCCTAGCCCGCGCATGGAAAGACCTGCCCACTGCTCAGGGCATCCACCTCGACAGCGCTGTGATTGCGTTTGCGTGCGCGCTGATTTTTGCGGCGACCTTGGTGGCCGGTTTACTTCCGGCTCTTTCCACAACCAGCAAGAGGATAATGGCTGCTCTGCAGACTTCCGCGCGCACTGCATCGAGCAATGTTTCGCGCACGGCGCTTCGAAAGTCGCTCTTGACGGCGGAGATTGGAATCACTGTGGTTCTGCTCGTAGCCGCCGGCCTTCTGCTCAAGAGCTTTCTTCGTCTGCGCGCCTCCGATCTCGGCTGCCTTACCAAGAACGTGCTCACACTGCAATACAATCTGCCGGACAATAGATTTGACACTCCTGAGAAGCTGAACGCATTCAACGAAGCCTTGCTGGAGCGAGTTCGAACCATTCCTGGGGTTCGTAGCGTTGCACTGGGAAACAGCGTTCCGGGTGCGGGATATTGGGGAGACTTCTCATTTACGGTGAAGGAGCACCCTCCACTCGCGGCGGGCGAAGACCTGCCATCGGGATTGGCTCGCTGGGCAGATCCCGGCTATTTCACGGCTCTTGGAATTCCACTTGTAGGCGGTCGTTTTTTTGCCAGCGACGAACGTGGCTCTCGGTCGTACAAGGTGATTGTGAGCCGTCAACTCGCCCAGCAATACTTCGCTGAGGACAACCCCGTAGGCAAGCACCTGCAAGTTCCAGCGCATCCTCATCCCAAGGCGCCTGGCGAATCCGACTACGAGATAGTCGGGGTAGTTGGCGACACGGCTTACCATGTCGGCCAGGAGCCCAAGCCAACCATCTATTTTCCCGTCTTCGAAGGCGATCAGAACGGCTTGATGCTCGCCGTCCGCACTTCGTCAGACCCGCTACAGTTTTCCGTTCCAGTGCAAAAGCAGATTGCTTCTCTCGATCCTGAGCTTCCAGTTTCAGATGTTCTCACTATGGACCAGGTGATCGGCTCATCCTTGGTGAACGCAAGTCTGAGCGCCACGCTCGTGCTTGCGTTTGCCGTTCTGTCATTGCTGCTGGCCTCGGTGGGACTCTACGGAGTGCTGTCGTATCTGACAACGCAGAGGACAACCGAGTTGGGAATCCGCATGGCCCTTGGCGCGCAACGAGATCAGCTTTTGCAGCTGATACTTTTCGACGGCTTGCGGCCCGCCTTGTTCGGACTTGGGCTTGGCCTGATTGGGAGCGTCGCGACAACTCGTATCTTCCAGTCCATGCTTTTCGGAACAAAGCCTCTGGATCCCATGGTTCTCACCGGGGTGATTGCGACGCTGCTCGCAGTTGCGCTTCTGGCCTGCCTCGCTCCCGCATGGCGTGCGTCTCGATTAGATCCCATGAAAGCGCTCCGAACCGAGTAGCAATGGTCATCCTTTTAATGACCCATAATCGCCAACTCGCATTTTCAGAGGGACGCGAAGTTCCGGAAACGCGAGTGCTGGCGACAATTGAGACTCGGATCGGTCAATTCAAGCCGGCTTCACAATATTGATTCCCTGACGCGGGAACGTCCTCTCGATGGCTCTGAACGGAACTACCTCATGAAGGGCATTCAAAGAATCATGGGCCAACATCCAGCCCAATTGCGGACTCTAGTTGGGCGAGAGAATTCATGTATGCCGCGACTTGTTGATGATAGGCAAGCTGGGTGGCTCGATAAGTCCGCTCCGCGTCGAGGAAATCAAGGACTGACGCGGCGCCCTTGTGAAACGAGAAGTCCTCGATATCGAGAGACTCCTTGGCAGCCCCCAAGTAAGTCTTTTCATAAAGTCCGAGCCGGTTGCGCGCAGAGACGAACTCAGAGTAGGCCGAATCCACATCCTGGATCACCTGGTTTTGTGCAGCCTGTGCGAGGAAGTCGGCACGGAGTTGTTCGGACCTGGTGCGAGCGATCTCGCCTTGATTGCGGTTGAACAAGGGGATTTGAATGGAAGCGAGGCCTACACCCATGGCATTTGAGGTGCTTCCCTTGGGATAGAAGGGCTCAAACCAAGGCGGTCCGGGCATTTCATTACCGGTACGCAGGAAAGACGTTCCGATGGTCGGGTCAGGCCATCGATTTGCCCGGGCAACACGCACGTCGGCTGCGGCTTTCTGCCGACCGGTTTCGGCGGATTTTAGGTCCGGCCGGCTCTGGAGTGCGAGTTTGCGCAGGTCAGCGAGATCGGTGTCAAACGGTTCAGCCTTCAAGTCGCCGTTCACGTCGAAGTCTTCCGGAAGATTTGCTGAGCCCAGCAGACCACGCAAAGTTGCTTTGGCTGTCTTCAATTCGAGAGACGCATCATCGAGATCTGTTTCAAATTGGAGCGTCTGCAGTTGAATCCGCAGGAAATCCGCACGAGCAATTTCACCAGCCTGCAGCATTTCACGGTTGAGTTCAACGATGCGCTGATAATTGGTGAGATTGTCCCTGGCGAACTGCAGGTCTGACTTGGACTGCAATGCAGAGACGAAGGCCTGACGCAGCCTCAAGGTCAGCGTTCGCCTCGCATCTTCGGAATCTGCCTGCGAGATTTGGGTTGCGAGCCGGGCGGATCGGATTCGCGCCGCACGCTTTCCCCCGATCTCAAATTCCTGGTAGATTCCGATTGTTGCGGATGTGGTGTCGTTTTGAAGGGTTGGATTGGGGCGAGCGGCCGCGGTCCCCTCGGCGGCCTTATTGGAAATGATGCTCTGTTCTTGCGCGCGCAACGTGGGGTTGGAGCGGAGGAACAGATCATGGATCTGCTGCCAGCTGTAGGAGGGTAGCTGCTGTGCCGAAACAGAAATCGAGAAGAATCCGGCAGCGGAGAAAGCAATGATTTTTGCGCCTGTTCTGTGATGAAGCAAGCGGGAGAGGAAACCGTTCATGGCTGTACCTCTGCTTCCGGGCCTGCTGTCGTGACTAATCCCAAGGTGGCAATCACGGGCACGACGATCAGAATTGCGAACGTGGTGGTGACCATGCCTCCCACGACGACACGTGCCAGGGGCTGCTGTGCCTGTACTCCTATGCCGTGAGAGAGAGCAGCGGGAAGCAGACCGAGCCCGGCAGCGAGGCAGGCCATGAGGACCGCGCGCATTTCACCAACACTGGCGCGAATAATGGAATGCTGAACCCCGTGTTCGTGTGCCTCAGCGCGTCGGATTCCAGCGACAAACACCAAACCGCCAAGTGTGGCCACGCCGATAACCGAAGCGAAGCCGACAGCGGCCGAGATGCTGAAGGGCGTACCGGAGACCAGCAGCGAAAGCACTCCCCCTGCGATGCCGAACGGAAGAACCGACATCACGGCAAGTGCATCGCGCAATGAGTTGAAAGAAACGTAGAGCAGGCCAAGGATCACTCCAACGGTTATAGGGATGATGATCGCCAGCCTCTGCTGTTCTTTGCGCAGGCTGTCGTACTCGCCGGCCCATTCGTAGTGGTATCCCTCCGGAAGAACCACGGAGTGCCCAAGTCTGGTTTGAACATCCGCGATGGTGCCGGCAAGATCGCGGCCGCGAACGCTGAACTTGATGGGTATGTAGCGCCGGCCATTTTCGCGATAGATCATAAATGCTCCTTCGCGAAATCCAATGCTGGCCACCTGGCCGAGCGGCACGCGATCGCCGTCGGTTGTCGGCAAGAGGATGTTCTTCATCTCATCCACGTTCTGCCGGTATTGCGGCTGATAACGAACCACGAAGTCGAACCGGCGGTCGCCTTCCAGAATCTGCGTTACTGCACTGCCACCGATTGCTGCCTGAACTGCGGTGTTGATATCGGAAGGCATGAGGCCGTATCGTCCCGCGGCAGCCCGGTCAATGGAGATAATCAGGTTCGGCTGACCAGTTTCTTTGAATACGGCAAGATCGGTAATGCCGGGGACCTTGTCCATGACGTCCACGATTCGTTTAGCGGTAGTTGCCAGCACTTCGATGTCGTCGCCGAAGAGTTTGAGCGAGTTCTCGCCCTTGACGCCGGACATGGCCTCTTCCACGTTGTCCTGGATGTTTTGAGAAAAGTTCAGCGATATGCCGGGGTACTTGGAGAGGCGTCGGTTCATCTGATCTATCAACTCGTCTTTGCTGTGGACGGTTGTCCACTTGGATTGGGGTTTGAGATCGGCCTCGAATTCGATGTTGTTGAAGGTTGTTGTGTCGGTGCCGTCATCGGGTCGCCCCGTCTGGGACACCACCTCGTAGACCTCAGGAAATGAACCAATGATGTGCCGCATCTGATTTGCGATCTCAGCAGAGTAATCGAGAGACACGTCCTGGGGGAGCTCGGCGCGAATCCACAGATTGCCTTCTTCCAGCGACGGCATGAACTCACTGCCCACCGCAGTGAAGCATGCGAGAGAGCCAATCAGCACGACGACCGAACCGGTCAATACGACTTGCCGGTGCCGCACTACGCGAACGAGGATCCGTTCGTAATGCCGTTTGAGGCAGTGAATGAATCGGGGATCCGCGCTGTGTCCGCTACGCACAGATTTCCGGAACGAGGCAAGCACCGGTGCGAAGAGAAGCGCGAACAGCAGCGCGCCGGTGAGCGCATAGGTATAAGTGAGCGACATGGGTTGAAAGATGCGCCCGGGGACGCCTTCCATGGTGAATAGGGGGATAAAGGCGACCAGGATGATCAGGGTTGAGAACATAACGGGCTTTGCTGCCTCGGCAGTCGCCTCGGCGATCAGAGCGGTGCGGTGTTCCTCATTCTCAGCTTCGTGCATGCGTCGATAGATGTTCTCGAGAACGATGATCGCGGAGTCGACGATAATTCCGAAATCAATCGCGCCGATGGAGATCAGGTTGGCCGATCGTCCGGTTGACGACATCATTCCGAATGCGAACAAAATCGCGAATGGGATGGTTAGCGCAGTTACCAGCGCCAGTGGGATCTCTCCCAAAAACACCAGCAGCAACAGTGTGACAAGCGTGAGCCCGGTAAGAATGACATGCCAGACGGTCTCGGTGGTGGTGTCGATAAGGGCCGTTCGATCGTAAATGGTGTCGATTGTCATCCCTTTGGGAAGAAGGCCGGAGTTTAGTGCTTTGATTTTTTGCTTGAGAGATTTCAAAGCAGGCAGCGATTGTTCGCCGCGCTGCAATAGCACCGTGCCCTTCACGATGTTGTTCTGGTTATCTCTGCCGACGCGACCGAGGGGAGGCTGAAAGCCTTCGCGCACATCGGCAACGTCGCGCAGATACACAGGTACGCCGTTGTGCTCTGCGATGAGCACCGCACCCATTTCATTGGTGCCCTGCAACAGCCCCACGCCACGAACATTTACGTTCTGATCGCCAATTTGCAGATAGTTGCCGCCGGCATTTTGGTTACTGGAACTAATGGCGGCGATCACCTGCGGCAGTGTGACGCTGTACTGGAGCAGCTTGTTAAGATCGATCTCGGCCTGGTATTGCTTGGTGGTGCCACCGAATGTGCTGTCGTCGATGATGCCGGGCACCTGCTTCAACTCGCGAACTACGAACCAGTCCTGCGTTGCCTTCAGTTCGTTGAGGCTATAACTCGCGCCCTTGAGCTGATAGCGATAGATTTCGCCAACGGCAGACCACGGTGAAAGCTGTGCCTGTAGCCCCTGTGGAAGCGTTACCGTCTGGAGCCGGTTGAGGACCTCCTGCCGGTCGGCGTAATAGTCGGAATCGAAATCGAAGTAAAGTTTGACGTCGCTTAGGCCAAACAGACTAGTCGAGCGAACATATTCGAGATGAGGGATACCATTGAGAGCGGTTTCGATTGGTACAGTGACCTGCTGTTCCATTTCTTCCGCGGACCACGCAGGATTCTGTGTAATCACGTCCACGAGCGGCGGAGAAGGATCCGGATATGCCTCGATGTCGAGGCGCATGACTGCCCAGATTCCGGCGGCCAGCCATGCAGCCATCGAGATCAGCGCGATCACGCGATAGCGAAGGATCGTTGCGATGAGTGATTTCATGGCTGGCTGTTTCCTCCTGTAAGGAGTTCAGCTCCATTCGCCGCAACGCGCTGTCCGTTTTCGAGGCCCGAGGTGATCTCAACCTTGCCATCGGCCATCTGGCCGGCGGTGACTTCTTTCTGCCCTGGTCTGCCATTGCTATCGATGAAGACAATCGTGTTCTGGCCCTGGTGGATTACCGCCGATAATGGCACGACGATGGCGTCATGTTTGCCGATGTCTACATGGATCGCCGCGAACATTTCGGGTTTGAGCTTGTCGCCGGGGTTCGGTAGCGACACTCGAGCCTTAAGCGTGCGGGTAGCGGGGTCGAGTGCACCCGAGATGGAAGTGATACGCCCGGTCCATTTCTGTCCCGGGAAGGCGTCCACAGTGATCGTCACCGCGGTGCCGGGTTGCACTTTTGCAATGTCCTTCTCAAAGACATCGCCCACAATCCAAACCGTTGAAAGATCTGCGATGGTCATCAGAGGGTCGGCATTGTCGAGCGATTTAGAGAACTCGCCGGGGGCGGCACTTACGCTCAGAACGACACCGCGACTTGGCGAACGCAAGGGAATGTCCTCTGCTGTTGCCTGCGCGTTCATGCCCAGCACCGCCAGTCGCTGCTTTGCACGCGCCAGTTCTGCCTGTGCGGAATCTGCCGCTGCTTTGGCGTCGACATACTCCTTTTCCGCTACCGCGCCATGATCGAGGAGAACCTTTTCGCGGTCGGCTGCCCGCTGCGCACGGACGGCTTCGATCTGGGCCTTGGCAAAATCGGATTGCGCTGAGCCAGCATCCGCACTTTCGATTTTCCCCAGCCTCTCACCTTTCGTGACCCGGTCTCCCGCCTGCACCTGGATGCCTTGTACTCGTCCGCTGGCAGGCGGAAAGACTCGGAATGAGCGTGCGGGATCAGCCTGAACTTTTGCGCTGAGCGTCAGTTGGTCCTCGATGAGCTCGCGACTTACTGCGACAAATTGCACCGGATTTGCCGTTGAATCAACACGGGTGCCGTCGGCAGGCGGAGCAGTTTCTTGATGACATGCCGTCAAAATGATGCCAAACGGCAGGGTAAGTACTGAGCAGCCGACGGCTGCGAAGATGCGATTGGATTGCATTTCTATCTCTCTCCAGCATGTGGTTCCGTTTCAACGGCAGGGCGTTCGCTCCGACAAGCCCCCGCAACAACGCGGAACGTACACAGCGGGCACGTGAAGTTTTGCCAGGATGAAGTCGGCTAAAGAGAGAGGCTCGGAGGCGCGCGCGGAGAAGAGGGTGCGCGAGCTGCGGATTGAATCAGGAGGCCTTCGCACCAGACCTTGACGCTGGATGAAGAATTTCGGCGGACTACTGAAGCCTGATGGATTGTGTCAATGTCAAAGCCGCGCGATACCGGGAGGCCCAAAACAGGCGGTAGCGGATTCAGCCGCGCACGCCAGGCCGGCGCGCCAGGATCCAAAACTGGATAACCTTCCGTTGTGGTCTGATGGAAAGTACCGTGGCCATCATTGAGGAAGACTTGCACTCGCTCATGCGTGAAAGCCTTCTCGATGACAATGTCCGGCGCACCATCCCGATTTATGTCGAGAGCTGCAATGGCGAGACCGGGTTCCTTGGAAGAGAAGGTAATTGCGCTGTTCGTACCCGAGGTGATATGAAGTTCAACGCGGAATGCCCGCTCGCCATTCAGAAGCCCCGCCTCGAGAAGGAGCGCTCCATCCGGTTTTTGATCGTTGTCGAAGTCGGCTGCTGCGACCTTGGGCGAACGCCCCGCAAGATGGCGTGCCGTTGGAGAATCAATTGAAAATGCTCCCTGCAAACCGTCCTGTGCCTTTAGTGCAGGCACCGTGAGGAAAGCGAAGAACATTAGAATCCCGACGATTGAGTCGCGAAACTTCATCAATGAGGAACTTGTGCGTTAAGCTCGGTGTACGGACCAGTCCATTATATCGAGATTGAAGACGGCATTCAGCACTTAGGCGCGGATGTGAGAATAATGTCCTGACAAATCGCCTTGCCGCCAGCGATGATTCTTGACCTGCATCATCGCCAGGCACTCATCGAGACTAGCTCAACGAGCGCGTTGCCCTGTTATCACTAGTTGAGACCGGAGCCTGCGCGAAGCTTTGTCATGAGAACGGCGATGAATTAGAGCAGATTCTGTTTCTTCTCGGTCAGGTTTTTTGTTCTGCATAAACCTCCTATCTTCGGTTTCGCTGACGTGGTCTGGAATTGCATTCTGGCGAAGGGAGTGCCACACGAATTGCCTGGAGCTGAAATCAGCCCGAGGCACACCGGCGTGACCTTATGAAGCCACGCTAGGAATTCTGAATCTGACTGCGTTAGCTCATGGAACCACGCGCGGTGCAGTGAGTCGCAGAGCGCTTTGGGCGCCCATACACTTACCGGCTTCGAGCTGATAATCGCTCGATACACCGAATCGCGAAGCAGATCGGCTGAACGACCCTGGGCCATGTAGTCGCTCAGTTGCCGCAACTCTTACCGTCACGGAAGCCGGCCAATCGCAGGATGGGCATCGCCGGGCACCAGTTGGTGAAAGCCGACTGGAGGAGATTAAGTCCAACAAGGGCTGTCAACAGGAGCCACCAGGGCGACAACCAATGCGCCAATGCGAGCGATACGAGAGTCATGATGCCGGCGAGTGCGCGCAAACCACGTTCAACTGTCATGCGAATGTCTCCTCTGACTTCGGCTCAGGTTGAGGTTTGGATTCAGTCTGGCGATCGGACTTCACCATGTAATAGAGGACCGGCACGGCCAGGCGAGACAGGACTGTCGACGCTACCTCCCCGGCGATCAGCGAAAGCGCGAGGCCCTGAAAGATCGGATCGAAGAGTATAACGCTCGCGCCGACTACGACCGCGGCCGCGGTGAGAAGCATAGGACGAAAGCGAACTGCTCCGGCATCGATGACAGCTTCTTCCAGAGGCATTCCCTGCGAGCGGCGCAGTTCAATGAAGTCAACCAGGATGATGGAATTGCGGACGATGATTCCTGCGCCCGCGATGAAGCCGATCATCGAAGTAGCGGTGAAGAAGGCGCCTGATAGTGCATGCGCGGGGAGGATGCCCACAAGAGTGAGCGGAATTGGCGCCATGATGACGAGCGGGACGATATAGGACCGGAACCATCCGACGACAAGCACGTAGATGAGTACCAGCACTGCGGCAAATGCGAGGCCCAGATCACGAAACACTTCAATGGTGATGTGCCATTCCCCATCCCACTTCATCGAATAGTGCTCGGTAGAGTCCGGCTGCGAAGCGTTGTAGCGTTTAAGCGTGTAGCCTGCCGGCAGATCAACGCGATCGAGCGCCCGGTTCATCTTGAAGATCGCGTAGACCGGACTCTCTTCAGCGCCGGCAACGTCGCCGGTTACGTAGACTACCCGGCGCAAGTTCTTGTGGTAGATGCTCGGCTCAAGCGTGGACTGAGTTGCGCGCGTGAGTTCGCGCAGAGAAACGAGAGTTCCGTCAGCGCCTTTGAGGTGCACAGCATCAACAGCATCGAGTGACGAGCGTTCTGCACGGTTGAGACGAATTGTTATCGGGATTGGCTCTCGTGCTGCAGGATCGTGCAGAAGACCGGCTGGCGCACCGGCTTCAAGCGTTTGCAGGGATGTAGCGATGTCGCTCACGGCGATTCCACGCAGAGCAGCCTTTTCCTGGTCGACGCTGAGCACAACCGTCTGCTGCGGGTCTTCGACGTACCAGTCCACATCGACTACCCCGCGCGTTTGCGCAAAGATCTGTTTTACCCTGCGAGCCACATCGATCTGGCCAGCGAGTTCTGGACCGTAGACTTCAGCCACCAGGGTCTGCACCACGGGCGGCCCTGGGGGAACTTCGCTCACTTTGATCCGGCCACCGAAGGGCAGCGCCAGTGCTTCGAGTGCAGGACGAATGCGCTTGGCGATCTCATGACTCTGCGCGCTGCGTTCATCGGCAGGCTTGAGGTTCACCTGTATGTCGGCGTGGTTCGGCTGTTGCCGCAGGTAATAGTGGCGAACCAGACCGTTGAAGTTGATGGGGCCGGAGGTCCCAGCGTAGATCTGGTAGTTTGCGACCTCGGGTTGTTGTGCGAGATAGCGGCCCAATGCCTGCGAGATGCGCGTGGTTTGTTCCAGCGGAGTGCCGTCGGGCATGTCGACGATGACCTGGAATTCGCTCTTGTTGTCGAAGGGCAGCATCTTGACGCGAACGAGTTTGAGCGGCACAAGGGCTGCGGCCGCGAGCAGGAGAAGGACAACAGCAACCAGGAAGCCCAAGCGATAGCGCTTTGAGTGGATGAGGGGCGACATTATGCGACGATAGAGCCGTGTTGTGCCGCCTTCGGGGTGATCGGCCTTTTTCTTTTCAGCATGGGTGCGGGAGAGCAACCGCATGGCGGCCCACGGCGACACCACGAAGGCAACGCCGAGCGAGAACAGCATGGCCGAAGATGCGCCGATGGGGATAGGGCGCATGTAAGGGCCCATCAACCCACGGACAAAAGCCATTGGCAGGATGGCGGCGATGACCCCGAAGGTAGCGAGAATCGTTGGATTGCCCACCTCGGCAACAGATTCGAGGGCGACTTCGCTGAGCGGTCTGCCATGATTCTCAGTTAAGCGAAGATGCCGCACCATGTTCTCAACCACCACGATGGCGTCATCGACCAGAATGCCGATGCTGAAGATCAGTGCAAAGAGCGTTACTCGATTGAGCGTGAATCCGTAGAGGTAGAAGACACCGAGCGTGAGAGCGAGTGTGACTGGAATTGCAACGAGCACGACGCCGGACTCGCGCCAGCCAAGGAAAAGCGCGATGAGGAGCGTGACCGACAGCGTTGCCAGCAGCAGGTGCTTGAGCAACTCATCGGACTTGGCTTTGGCCGTCTCGCCGTAGTTGCGGGTGATGGTAACGTTCAAGTCGGCGGGAATGGTGGTGCGACGCAGCTCTGCTAAGCGGCTAAGCACTGCGTTGGCAACATCGGTGGCGTTTGCGCCTTTCCGCTTCGCCAGTGTGATGGTGACTGCAGCGAGATCGGCTCCCGCCCGGGCTCCCGGTTGGGAGGATCCGGCTCCCGTGCCATATAGGACGTAGCTGGCGGGCTCGCTCGGACCGTCTACGATTTGATCCGCGGCATCCTTGAGCAGTACAGGCCGGCCATGGTGAACGCCGACGACCACCTTCTCAAGATCTGTCCGGCCAACAAGGAAGTTTCCCGCATCCAGACGAATCTGGCCGTTGCCGGCTGCGAATTCTCCGGCCTGCACGCGAGCATTTGCTGCCTTCAGAGAGCGGAGGATGTCAGTTGGCGTCAGGCCATAAGCCGACAGCTTTGTTGCTCTGAGCATTACGCGCACGCTGCGCGCCTGCCCACCGATGATTTCCGTTTCAGAAACGTCCTGCGTCTGCTTGAAGGAGTACTCGAGCTCGTTCGCGATAAGGCGCAGATGGTAGGCGTCGTAGTTTTTGCCCCACAATGTGAGGGCGAGAATCGGCACATCATCAATGGAACGCTCTTTGACCATTGGCTGCGATGCACCCTGCGGCAGCCTGTCCATGTTGGAGTAGAGCTTGCTGTAAACACGCACCAATGCCTGATCCTGAGGAATGCCCACAAAGAATCGGGCGATGACGAGACTCGAGCCCGGACTCGAAGTGGAGTAGACGTATTCGACTCCGGGAATCTCGCGAAGCAGCTTTTCGACGGGCACAGTGACGCGTTGCTCGATCTCCTGCGGAGATGCGCCGGGCATGGCCGTCGTTACATCAAGCATAGGTACGACAATTTGCGGTTCCTCTTCACGCGGAATCAGAATCACGGCTCCGACGCCAAGTGCGAGAGAGGCCACGATGATCAGCGGCGTGAGTCGCGAGTTGATGAAGGTAGCCGCGAGCCTACCTGCGATTCCATGCGAGCGCTTCATGGCCGAGTCTCGATGCGGCTGCCGCCGAGCTCACGATCACCGGGCGAAAGCACAACCTGCTCTCCAGCGCTCAAGCCGGTGAGAACCTCGAAATCGGGGCCGATGGGCAATCCGAGCGAGACGTAGCGCAGCGAAGCGAGATGCTGCGAGTCCACAACCCAGACGCTGTGAATGGAGCCGTGCGCAACGATGGCCGATTGAGGCGCCACGATTGCACTCCGCATCGCTCCGCCCAGCGACGCAGTCCCGTACATGCCTGCCTTCAAGTGTGAGGAGTTCGGCAGGTCAAGTTTGACCAGAAAGCTGTGGCTTGATGCATCAGCGGATGGAACAATCTGCGCGATGTGAGCCATGATGGAATCAGGTCCGGCAGCCGGGATGCTCACGCTGAGAACAGAGCCTTGCTGAACACGATTAAGCAGAGACTCATTCACGGTAACAGCCAGTTGCAGCGCACTGGCGCGATCGATATCGACCAGCGGAACGCCTGGAGCAGCAAGTGCGCCGGGATCAACATGACGCGCGGTCACGACTCCCGTGAATGGAGCCGTGATGGTGGAGTAGCCAGCTATCACGTTGGCTGAGCTTGCCGAAGCTCGTAGCGCGCCAAGGGTCGCCTGAGCGGATGCGAGCTGTGCCGAGGCCTGTTCCGAGCGCCGAGAGACTTCTTCGAATTCCTGCGGGCTCACACTCTTTTGATCGCGAAGCATCTCGTAACGCCGCAGAGTAGAAGCAGCAAGGGCAGCTTGCGATTTTGCCGCGTCAAGCTGATGCTGCGCTGCGCTGACGCTGCCTTGCGCCTGGTCTACGCCGGCTCGTGCCTGCGCATTGTCGATGCGGACCAGAACCTGACCTGCGCGAACGCTGTCCCCTTCGTGCACGAGAACCGCGCTGACTCTGCCGACCACCTGCGCGGAGAGGCTGGCGGATTCCTTCGCCTGCACGGTGCCTACCACTGGGCTTGCTTCGGGCACCTGGGCCGAATGAACCTCAGCCAATTGCAGGCCGGTGACAGTCGCTGGTGCTTCGTCGACTTGCGCTACATCGTGATGGCATCCCACCAGAACCGGCAACGTGAAGACCGGCAAAAGAAGGAATGCGAAAGATGGTCTTCCGATTATGCTCATGGATTGCTACCTCATTCGAAATCACCCAGGTTGTCGGCGTTGAGTGTGCCCATTGCGAATCGCAATTCGCACCACGCAACGCGGCTGCGGGAGACAGCAGCCCAGTAGTTTGCCTCGCTCTGACGCTCGGCATCTTCGCCACGCAATTGATCCGTCATGGTCGCCAGACCTGCGCTGTATCGATTGCGAAGGATCCGCAGGCTCTCAGCGGTCTGCATTCTTGCGGCTTCTGCCACCTGAACCATGCGGGAGGCTGCCTTCTGCGCGTACCACGCCCTGGTCACCTCCAGACGAATCTGCTCGTCGGCGGATCGCGCAGCAACATGAGAGCGTTCTTCTGCGATGCGCGCAACTGCAAGTTGCTGCCGCTTGGCGAAGGGCAGGATATCGACGTTCAACTCGACTCCAGCGGTCCAGTTGTTGCCACCGGGTCCGGCAAACGAACGACGGTCCAGTTCCCAGTTGCCGAACGCGTGCAGCGTTGGTGCAAAGCTTGAGCGTGTGGCGAGCAATGCCGAGTGGCTTGCCTGTGTCGCCTGCTCCAGACTTTTTCGGTCGGGTCGGGTAAGGATCGCAGCCTGCACGCTGTCTCTCAGGGCAGCGGGCTCAAGCTGAGAAGCCTGCAACTCTTGAATTCGGCGCGCCTCTTCGGGAATAGGTGCGCCCTGTGCCCGCTCCAGCTCCGCCCATGCGATTTCAAGATCGCCCTCTGCCGCGATCTCCTCTTGTTGCCGAGCAGCCAGGTTCGCCTCGGCCGACAATTGATCGGAGTCAACGGCAAGTCCTGAGGCTACCCGGCTCTTGCTGGAATCAGCCAGGGCTTGAGCGGTCTCCATTTGGTGACGTGAAACGTCAAGTTGCTTGCGCGCGATAAGAACGCCCTGGTAGCTGACTACGACTCGATGCACGATCTCCTGATCCGCACGGGTTGCAGTCGATCGCATGGCAGCGGCTTCTTCCGTGGCGCGGCGGATGGAGAATTCGGTTTTCCAGGAATCAAACACAATCCAATCCCCGGAAAAGCGTGTGGTGAAGTTGCCGAGAGGTGTTGGCTTGTTCAGAGCGTTCAGGGCAAAGTCACTCTGACTGAACCGCTGCTGGCGCAGACGCTCTCCAAAGACAAAGACAGGATCATTGCCCCGGTTTGCAAGTTCAGAAAACGAAAGTGCAGGAAGCAACGCTGATTTCGCCAGATATTGGTTTGCCACCGCAGCGTCTACATCAAGAGCCGCAAGGCGATGATCTGGCGATTGTTTCAGTGCGGTGGAGACAGCCTGCTGTAGCGTGAATGGTTCAGCAACCGGGTTGGCTTGAGTGATTCCCGCCCGGCAGAATACGAGGAAGCCGAGCGAAAGAAAGATTTTGGTCCCAAGGATTCGCATGATGAAGTCTTAAGGAGTTCATCGGATTAAATCCACGGAAGTGCAGAATCGTTACAGAAGTGCGCTAAAAAATATTGGAGTCAACCGCTTCTAGTTGATTGATCGCCCGTAAGTCTTAGATATTCTTCGAGTAACAGGCTGCCGAGCCGAGCCTGAACCTGTTCGTTTTCGGGAGGCTCGAAGCTGCGGCAACGGCCAATCGCCAAGCTAAGATCCTTGAGAAATGCGATGCAGGCCGGACACGATTGCACATGCTTTTCAATCTGGGCGCACACCGGCCGTTCGAGCCGTCCGTCGAGCAATTCAGAGAGGTTGCTGAAGATGGCCTCGCACTCCGGATCGCGCTTTTTAGCTTCTCGGTTCTTCTTGCGCGATGGCGCGCGAGGTTCAATCCAATCTGGAGAGCGCCCATCGAGCAGCAGCCCCATTGCCTTGCGCACTCCCAGACGTGCGCGGTGCAGCCGCACACGTACGGTGCCCGGACGTAAACCAAGAATCTGAGCCACGAGGTCCGTGTCGAGCTCTTCCATATCATGCAGCACTAGGACAATTCGGTACTGCGCGGGAAGCGTCAGAACTGCCCGGTGAAGGATCTGTTCCTCTTCGAGTTGCCGAGCCCGCTTCTCCGGTCCGGCAGAATCGTCCTGGAGCAGCTTTTGCATCTCCCCTTGATCCGGCATCAACTCATCGAGGGAAAGCGTCTCCAGCGGAGCGTGCGCCGGCCTACGTCTCGAACGCCAGCAACGGTTTCTCGTGACCGTATAGAGCCACGTAGCTAGCGCGCGTGGGTGCTCGATTTTGCTCAAGTGCGGCAAAGATCGAAAAAGCACTTCCTGCATGGTGTCTTCGGCATCTTCGCGGTGCCCGCACACTTTCATGCTGAACGCAAAGACAGTCCCTTGCAGAATGGCAAGAGCCTTCCCAACTCGCGCCGAATCGCCAGAGTGCAGATGAGCAAGAGCTTCGTTGAGCCGAGCGCGCATCGCGTTCCTGGAATGCTCCTCAGTTGATTATAAGTGTCATGCTGTTGTGCTCTGGCGAGCCTCCTTGGGACGATATTGCAAATCCGTTGAAATGAAGGACATTCTTAAGACCGTCCGACTACCTTCAGCACAGATGGACTGCTTCTCTCTACTGATCCAGGCAGTCGCCGGCCATTGATGTCCCCGAACTCATCAAGTACAGAAGACATTTGTGTGTTTCACGAATTGCTTTTCAGGAGCAAATCCAACCTAGGGCTGCAATATCCTTGCCGACGGCTTGCGTCGGATGAACTTCCAGCGCCGAGCTCTTGGGGGACTTCAGCGCTGAGTTTCGGGCTGGGCTTGTTCACGCCGTCTGTGAATAATGTTGCATCGTGGCTCGCGTGGGCACAACCGATTCAGCAAAACAGGCTCAAAATGCAGGTTAGGATTCTTATTGTGCCCGGATTTGGTTGTCACTGTGGGGCCATACTTTCCGTAAGCATTTTGGAATGTCTGGCGGGGACGACGGGGCTCGAACCCGCAACCTCTGCCGTGAAAGCGTACAGGTAAGTCGTAACTAACCGAAAACAGGCATCACGGATGGATTCTTTTGGCGCTTTGAGGTACGTTTGGTAGCCCTTAATTGTCCCCGTTATTGCACCCGCGTCCTCTGCCTGACGACCTCTGCCCAACCATGGCCAACCGCGTTCAATCCGCACCAAATGAAATGAAGGAACTCCCGTCTCTAATAGGCATTGATGCCCGACGGGGTTGCCATTGAGATGACCAAGCCAGAGCTTACGAAAGCTTCGGCCTTCCCCAATTGCAAGTAGGCCCTGGGCAAATGGGCGCCACCGGGAACTTGATAAGGAATTGCTTTCAACTTGTCAGTCGCCGGCCGCTGGCCAATTGGTCACGGTCTATCCTGCTCGACCAGCGAGCTTACTGATTGCGAACATCCACAATAAACGTCGTGATCTCCTTTAGCCGGTGATCCAAGTCAGCCTTCTGCTGCCTTGAGTATTTCTTCTGCAGTTCCATTTGCGCCTGACCCTCTTCCTTTCGTCCGCTGCGCCAGTAGGCAAGGGCCAGGCGATAGTGGGCCGTGGCCAGATCAGGCTTCAAGGCAATCGCCTTTTCGAGACTGGACACACTTCCCGGCCAATCGCCCTCGTTCTGCTTCAACAATCCCATCTGGTAGTGCGCCTCAGCGGAGCGCGGATCGACCGCAAGAGCGCTTGCCAACAGCTTGCTGGCCTTTCGATTATGCTCATCATCGGCCACGCCCGCAAGCAGCATGGATGCTGCGTATGTGCTTGTCTTTGCATTTCGCGGATGAGCTTCTGCGTACTGCACCAGTTCTGAACAGCGGCTCCTGCTACCCTCTGAAACTGCAGTGCAAGCCATACCCAGCAGCTCAGCATATAGAGCGCTATTCGGATCTGAAATCAAAAGATCGGCGAAAACTGGAATTGACTTCGCGTATTGTGAGCCTCCGAAATATGCAGAGCCGAGCCCCAGTTTCATCCGAGTGCTATCAGGGAACTTCGCCGTGCCTGCTTCGAATTCCTTGATCGCCGGCTCAAAAGTCCAGTGGCGCAGGAACTCCAAGCCCAGCTCCCACACATTCGGTTCGCTGGGCTCAAGTTCGACCGCTCGCGCATAGTGCTCTGCTGCCCTCTGATACGAACCAAGCTTCTCTTCTGCATCTCCAATCAAAGATTGCGCGACTGCCGACTGCTCGCTTCCCGGAAGGACATTCAGTTCTGCAACGGCTTGCGACGCTCGCCCGGCTTGGATGAGAGCCAGTGCGCGATCATGCACCAGGTCCGTCTTCTCAGGAAGAGCTTTGCTTGCCGCACTGAAGGCTTCTGCAGCCTCAATGGGATGGTGCTCTTCCATCAGCAGACGCCCGAGGCTCTCCTGCGTGCTGCCATTTTTCGGATTGAGGCGCGCAGCAGCTTGAAACTCTACAAGTGCCTCCTGATTCCGGTGCAACTGGTAGAGCGCTGCTCCATAGTTGGCATGAGCTGCATCAGAATTCGGCTGTTCATCCACACCTGACTTGAGAAGAGGCAACGCTGCTTCGAATTTCGCCTGCTGCACGTACAGGAGTCCGAGCGACTCATCAACGGCAAAGATGCCAGGATGTTTTTCGTGCACTCCCCTCAGCAGCATCTCTGCCTTGGTGAGTTCTCCGCGATCCTCAGCAGCCATTGCATCCTGAAAGAGTCTTTCAATCGAGTCAGCCGCAGTTGTTTGGGAACGCAGCATCGACGGCAAGAAAAACAGAACGGCGACAGCTAACACAGAAAAGCTCCAATGTGCCGACCTTGCTTTCACTCGACGTTCTCCGCTTCGTTCAAAGAACAAGTTTACTAGCCGCACAAAAACTGAGGAGATCCGTGGTTGCGGATCTCCTCAGAAGGTTAGAGACAGCTTTATGCTTCCGCTTGAAGGACGATTAGAACTCGTACTTCAGAGAGAGCTGGATGAAGCGCGAGTCAGGAGCATACCGCTGCAGTCCGCGCGTGCCGGTGATCTGCCCACCGTTGCTGCCGATTCCGGTATTGCTCGGCTGGCCCAAGGATGGAGTGTTGAAGAGGTTGAAGATGTCGGAACGGAACTCAAGATTCTGCTCACGATAGGTCTTGAATTCCTTGAAGATCGACATGTTCACACGCTCGTAGCCCGGTCCGGCGACAACGTTGCGATGACCACCAAGGTAGCCGAGAGCAGTTTCCGTATCCGTGACATAACCAGTCAGCGGATGTGCTGAGCCTTGCGGATCCCACGGGTTGTCGAACGAGCACGGGTTGTACCAGTTGTTACGGTTGCGCACTGACGTTGGGCAAGTTGCATTGGATCCAACTGCCGCAGTTCCGCCGGTCTTGAATGGATCGGCCACCTTCACGGCGCGAGCACTGCCGCCTGATGCAGTGTTGATGCCGCTCGGGTAAACAGTGAGGAAGTTGCCGGTTTGCGCGGTGAATGTGGCGTTGGCAGACCAGCCGCCAGCGATGAGGTCGGCGACGCGATTGTTGTTCAGATAAGTTCGGCCCTTCCCGAATGGCAGCTGATAGAGCCCGTTGAAGGTGAAGCGATGACGGGTATCAAACGGCGATTGAGAGAAGTCGTTCTTAATCGGAATCAGGTTGTAGTTCTGCTGGCCGTTATCTCCAGTGGATCCGAGTGGCGTGTTGCCATCGTCCATGGCATGCGACCAGGTGTAGGTTGCCAGCAGGTTCCACCCGCGCGACATGCGCTTTTCCAGCTTTGTCTGGAGGCTGTTATACGCGCTGATCGCCGAGTAGGAGACGTACGCTGATCCGCCAGCGTGGGGTAACGGACGGAACGGTTGGCTGCTGACGCCCGGCGCCGCAAGGGCGAGTGGCGCATTGGCATCAACGTTGATTGGCATATGACGCGAATTGTTGCCGACGTAGCTAGCTGTAGCGACGAGGTTGTTGCCGAAGCTGCGCTCAATGGCCAGGTTGTAGTCCTGGGTGTAAGGCGTCTTCGGATTAGGATCAGACCCGCGCATCGTCAGTCCGGTCACGTTTGAGGCAAAGCCGGCGGCGATGATTGAGGAGAACCCATTCGCGACTGTGATGCCGTTCGTTGGGCACTGGAAGGCAGTACAGCTGGCCGCCGGGAATGTGCCTGTGAATTGGAACGGATAATTCTCACCGAGATTCGGCCAGTAGCCAAGGCTCTCCAGACCGCCGTAGAAGATACCGTAGCCGGTGCGGACGACGGTCTTGCTGTTCGGCGACCAGGCGATCCCAATGCGAGGCGCGAAGTTGGTTTTCTGCGCCTTCAGCAGGTGCGGATCATCCACCGAGACAATCTTGATGTTGTCCTCTGCCAGAATCTGACCGTAGTTCGGGCTGTAAGCCGGGCTGTTAATTACGGTCATCGCAGTGTCGAATGACTCTTTCGGAATCAGATACTGCGCAGCGCCGCTGCCGGTACCCGTTGCTGGATCAAAGTGCAACGCACCCGTCATGTTGAACGAGGCCTGATAGCCTCCCACGTCCTGGTAGGGCTGGAAGTATTCCCACCGCAGGCCAAGGTTCAGAGTGAGGTTCGGCCTGATTCTCCAGTCATCCTGGAAGTAGACTGCATTGTCCGAGCGTTGATCACCGTTGGTGACTTCGTTGGAAAGTCCTGCCTGCTGGGCCATCCGGTCGAGCAGGAAGTCCGCAACCGAGTTGCCGGTATTCGAAACTGTGCTGCCACCGGCAGTCAGGTTCGCGGTTCCATTTCCGTTGTAGTCGTACTCGCCGCGCGAGAACTGCGGCTGGAGGGTTGAGAACCGGATGTTCTGAAAATTGACTCCGGCCTTGAAAGCGTGGCTTCCGGCGATCTTCGTCACGTTGTCGAGTATCTGGTAGACGTTTTCATGCTCATCTGTGGTTGACCACTCAGGGCTGCCTGCCTGGGCGATGCTGTTGTTACCGTTGAACACGATGCGCGGAAGACCGCCATTCAACTTGGCCTGCGGAATCCCGCCGAAACCAACCGACGATGCGAAATCGGCATTATCAGCGTTGGGGTGTTGGAAGCCGGTATGCAGATAGTTGAAACCAAACCGGACTTCGTTGGTCAGGCTCGGAGTGAACACGTGGGTTTCGGACCACATAAAGTTGGCGCCGTAGTTCTTCTGCCTTCCGTCGTCGCCGAAGCCGCCGCCATCAACCACATTGCCGAGGGGCGGGGTGTTCTTGCCGACTTCGTTCCAATAGCTATAGCGCGAATAGGTGGAGTCCTTGCTACCAATGTTCCAGTCCATGCGGGCATCCCATTGGAAGGTGTTATCCACAATTGGCCGCAGAGAGTAGTAGTTGTTATAGATCACGCCATTGCCCGCATTGGGTTCGGGGAATGCATTGAGCAGATTCAGGGCCGCATCGCTGTAAGTCACATTGGCAATGTTGCTGGTACAGCTGGCGCTGGACAGGATGCAGTTATTCGTGAACGCAACCGGCGCCCCAGCGCCGGTCTGTTGATACAGCTGCTGGGCCGGGTTGCCTGTCAATGAAGGATTGAGCAATTCAGAGAAATCGCCCACGCGCATCTTGTCAGTGGGAACGCTGTAATAGCCGGACTCTTGAAAGCTGATGCGATTGGCCTGCGCGTCACCGAAGAAGAACAGCTTGTTCTTCAGGAAAGGACCGCCAAGAGTCGCGCCGAACTGATTCTCGTGATAAGCGGGAACCGGGGTGCCCTTGGCTGCTGTCCAGTCGTGCGTATCGAAGGCGGTATTGCGCACATACTCCCACAAGCTGCCGTGGAACGCATTTGTACCCGACTTCAAGCTGGCGTTTACGACAGCACCGGCTGAGTGCCCGAACTCAGCCGAATAGTCGCTGGTTTGCACCTTGAATTCTGCAAGTGCGTCCGGCGGCGGCTGAGCAACGTAGCTGGCACCGTTGTAAAAGTCCACAACGTTGACGTTGTTATCTACTCCGTCCAGGATGTAGTTGTTTTCCTCGGCGCGTTGACCGTTGGCTTCAAAGTCACCTTTGCCGCCTCCCCGTGAACCAGCGGAAACTGCAGTGCCCGCTGAGAGCTGCGCGATATAAACCCAGTTGCGGCCGTTGAGAGGCACGCTGTTGATGGTATCCGTGTCCATCACCTGGCCCACTGAGCTCTCCTGGGTCTGCATCAGGGGAGCTTCCGTGGTGACAGTGACCGTCTCTGAGGTTGCACCAGGCTTGAGAGTAACCACGACATTCAGGCGCTGCTGGATGCTGAGATGCAGGTTCGTTTGCGTGGTCGTTTCAAAGCCCGCAGCCGCAGCGGTTACGGAATAGTTTCCGATCTTCACGGGAGAAAAGACATAGACTCCTCCCCCGTCCGCCTTAGCCTTCAACACCAGCCCGGTGTCGACGCTTGTGAGCGTCACATTTGCGTTGCCGATTACGGCTCCGGTGGGATCCTGAACGACCCCGGTGATGGTGCCTTGGTCTGCTTGCCCAAATAGTAGGGGGGCAGACGCCACAACCGTGAATACGAGAAAATGCACGATTGACCGTAGGCGCTTGAACATGATGGTGCCTCCAAAAGAACTCCGCTTCGATCGAGTCCAACGTCCACTGAACCGCATAGATGAGGGCCTCTGAGCAGGCCCACACACGAGGGAAATGTATACGGTTACATTGTCGCGACAAATTGGGACTCAGCAACGCAACGTACATGTATATCTCTTTCATTGTCAAGGTGTTAGATTTTCTAAGCATAACGACTTAGCTAGTGATCAATCGAAATGCTTATATCTCTCTAACTAGTCTGGACTCCCTCGTCGAGAGTGCACGATCCGCTGTTGCGCACCAACAGAGAACAACCCATCGAATCGGTTAAATTTTGGTCCACCCTTGGAGGGATGACGCGTCACGAGGCAATTGGTAGGGTTCGGGAAGGTTCCCGTTTCGCGCATAGCCCAATGTTCCCCGATCCGCGCGTACGGGTCCGTCGGCATTCAACTCGTCATGTGAGTGGTGGCCATCCCAATTTCTGCCGACCTCACCTTTCGGCGAATAAGTAGCCCTTCTGAACAAAGGTCGTCCACGTCGCAGCTGAGCGTCTAAAAATGGGAGTGTTGGAGCCTTGATCAGGGTCATGGTTGTTGAAGACCATCTCGTTGTGCGCGAGGGTTTGACTACCCTCTTGAATTTGGCGAAGGACATCAACGTTGTTGCTCAGGCTGAGCACCCCGCCGAAGCGATCGAGCAGTTCCGAGTGCATTTGCCTGATGTAGTTCTAACCGACTTGCGCCTTTCAGGCGCGTGCGGGTCCGATGTAATCAGCAGCATACGACGCGAATCAAAACATCCTCGGTTTATCGTCCTCTCCGCTCACGACGGCGAAGAAGATGTTTATCGGGCGGTGCAGGCTGGAGCTCGAGGCTATTTGCTGAAAGGCTCCACGACTAGCGAACTCATCGAAGCCATTCGCAACGTCCACGAAGGCAGATCCTATTTCCCTTCGGAGATCGCAGCGCTGTTGGCTGCTCGCCTCAGCAGAGACACACTCACCTCCCGCGAGACCGATGTACTCAGACAAATTGTGTACGGAAGATCGAACAGGCAAATCGCGCTACAGCTAGAGATTTCAGAAGCTACAGTCAAAGTTCACGTCAATAATCTTTTCAGCAAACTGGGTGTCAACGATCGGACACAGGCAGCAACAGCAGCCCTTCTGCATGGCATCGTCACCCTATCCCAGGCTGCAGATCGCCGATCGGACATTTAGCTCCCTAGCGAGAGCCACCATTCGGACTGATGGTCAGGCCTCTGAGTAAACTTTGGGTTCAAGCTTGAGGCGCCGTGCCATCGTCTCAAGCATTTTTGGGCGCGCCGTTGGCCGCGTCCACGGACAAGTCGCTATACAGATACCGCAGGAAGCATTCTCAGCAAAGTAGGGAATGCACTTGTCGAAGTCTACGTACCACCGTTCCACACCACGGATCATCTGCTTATGCTCCACGATGGCGCCAGGAGGGCATGAGTTTGTGCACACCTGGCAGGTTTGGCAAAATTCGTCGGCACCAAAGCGATCAGGCCTCGTCGGGATCAATGGCATATCTGTGGTCACACCGGCCAGCCGCACGCCAGCCCCAAACTGCCTGCTGATCAAAGATCCATGTTTGCCGAGTTCTCCGAGCCCAGAGGCAATTGCCGGGGGAATCAGAAGAAGCGCGCTAGCTCCGGGCCCCGGAAAGGGATTTGCCTCGTAGCCCTGAGATCGAATCCAGTTTGCCAACGCATACGATGCCCGAGTTCCTCTTGCGTATTGTTCCCCAACATCCGTAACGCCTTCGCCGTTGGTCTCGTCCGACGGCACCTGTCGGAGCTTCTCGTAGTTGTGCGCCAGAGCAAGCACGATCACCCATGGCTCCTTGATCGTGTATCCCTCAAAGACCCAGAGAGGATCGAGCCTGGCGATGCCAAGCGCATCGGCTTCGTGCGAGAGCGCGAACGTCTCCACCTCGGCCGTATGTTGCTCAGCGCTTGCTTCGCTGCGATTTTGCGCGACGTTGCTTAGTTCGGGATAACTGTAAGCAGCCTGAAACGCCGCCGCCGAACCGGGGCAGCGGCGGGAACTCTGTCGAGCCACGTTCTGCAGTTCTCCATACGGGTGCTTGTCGGGTGGATGCCAGAAGAATGGCGACGCCTGGCGTGGCGCAGTTTCTCCCTGCCCGTTGATGGAGTTTCCGGAAACCTTCAATAGGGCTAGAGTCTCCGGCTTCGGCGTATATCCCTTCTGTCGAGGCCGTCCAGGATTTGTGTCAGCTCCCATTCGTTCCATCCTTTCGTTGCAGCCCGCAGAGCATGCTTTCCAATCAGCAATGACCTGTCAAATTCGGGTCTGATCCCGCTGCGTCGATCTAGGAAAGTTAATTGCTTCCTTTGCTCCGCAGCATCCATCGAAGGTTGGATCGTCAGTTTCCAGATTGCCGTCAGACGACGCTTCTCCATTGGTGCGATTTTGCTCAAATGCCAGATTGTCACCCAATTGTCACCACCCTCCATCTGAAGTTCTAGAGTTCAGTCGAACTATCAGTCGGAGACAGTCCTATAGCGGCTCACGCAAAATTCGTCACGAGATAATTCCCTTCCTTTGAGGCTCCCCAATTGCGCTTCCTTCCTGTGTTCTCAAGGCGGTCCCTGTTTGTATGCCTGATCGCCTGTTTCTGTGCCACATCGGTCAAAATCTATTCCCAGACTCAGCAGCCTGCTCAGCCTCCGTTGTATGGCGGCAATGCAGGAACCGCTGCAGGCCCACAAGAGGGCGGATCGGCGACCGCAGGTGTGTTTGCCCCAGTGCTGGATTCCGAGAATCGGCCGATCACGGCAGGTGGCTTCGTAAAAGAAGGACCGGTAGTCTTTCAGGACGTCTCAGAAAAAGCAGGCCTTACCGCTTGGAAGCACACCATGGGAACGCCTCAGAAGCGGTACATCCTGGAGACGATCGGATCAGGCGTCGCGCTCCTTGACTATGACCACGACGGCTGGCTCGACATTTACATCGTGAGCGGCTCCACCTACGAGGCTCTGGACAGCAAAGCCGACCCGCCGCATGCGGCGCTTTTCCATAACAATCACGACGGCACATTCACAAACGTTGCCGATAAGGCCGGCGTCACAAACGATCGTTGGGGATTCGGAGTCGCAGTCGGAGACTACGACAACGATGGATGGCCCGATCTGTACGTTGCCAACTATGGCAAGAATCGCCTTTTTCACAACAACCACGACGGCACGTTCACTGACGTCGCAGAAACTGCGGGCGTCACGCTCGGCAACTGGTCTACCGGTCCAAGTTTCGGAGATTACGACGGAGACGGCAAGCTCGACATCTTTGTGCCCGGTTACATTCACTGGGACATGAACAACCTGCCCGACTCGGGCAGTAAAGCTGTCGGATATGCCAATTGTTCCTTCCGTGGAACTCGTACCATGTGTGGCCCACGCGGCTTGCTGGGAGAGACCGACCACCTCTTCCACAACAATGGCGACGGAACCTTCACGGATGTCAGCGTAAAAGCAGGCGTAAACGACAAGAGCAGATACTACGGATTTTCTTCGACCTTTGTTGACCTCAACGACGACGGCAAGGTTGATCTTCTCGTGACCGACGATTCGTCCCCGAACTACATGTACATGAACAAAGGGGATGGTACTTTCCAGGATGCAAGCTTCTTCTCTGGCTTTGCATTGAACCAGGATGCCCGGGAAACAGCGGCGATGGGTCTGGCTGTCGGCGACTATGCAAACAACGGCCGTCTGGATCTGTACACGACTACCTTCTCGGACGACTACAAGGCGCTGTTTCGCAATGATGGGGACGCGAATTTCACTGACATCACGCCACAGATGGGAATCGCGGAACCCACCTATCCCTTCCTCAGCTGGGGCACGCAGTTTTTTGATTACGACAATGACAGTTGGAAAGATCTGATGTTTGTCAGCGGCCACGTGTATCCGCAGGCAGATGAGCACAACTGGGGAACCTCCTGGTCAGAGCGCCCAGTTCTCTTCCACAACCTAAATCACGGCAAGAAATTCGAAGTTATCCCGCCCGTATTGGGCACGGGGCTTGCCGATGTGCTGCCTGCGCGTGGAGCAGCCTTCGGAGACCTCTTCAACGATGGCAAGATCGACGTTGTTATCAACTGCATCGATCACACGCCGGTGTTGATGAAGAATGTGAATGATGATCACAACCATTGGGTCGGCCTCTCTCTAATAGGTGGCCCAAAGAGCCCGCGCGATGCCGTCGGATCGACTGTGTATGTTACGGCCGGCGGACTTCGACAGCGTGGCGACGTGATGAGCGGCGGCAGCTTCGAATCATCCAACGATTTCCGGTTGCATTTCGGCCTGGGCCAGATCGCTGCAGTTGACAAGGTCGAGATTCGCTGGCCAGACGGCACAAAAGAGACCTATACCCTTCCCGGAGTCGACCGCTTCTTCCAGATTGAGGAAGGCAAAGGTCTAACTCCTTCTGTTTACGACGGAGCAACGGCTCAACTTTCCCGAGGTCAAGCGAAATGAGAAAGAACCCAGTTCTGACCGTCTTGGGCGTCTTTGTATTCACCGGGCTTGCCAGTCTTTCGAACTCGCAGGAACAAAAGCCAGGCGAGCTGACACCGCCTCAGGCTTACACGCGACTACCACAAAGTGCGACGCCGGTCGCAGATTCTCCGGAACAGCTCAAGGCATTAGCTGCCATGAAAGCTGCCGCAGAACAGAAGCAGAGCGACGCTCGAAAGCAGCATAACGCGCAAGTTGCGCCTAGCTACAACTTCCATTACGGTCCCAAAAATCCGTTCACTCCCGGCAACATCGCGGCAGAAGGCGAAGGCTTCCTGCAACCCGGCGCTTTTCCGTCTGCAGAGTATTGCGGGACCTGTCACCAGGAGGCGTATAGCCAGTGGCGCCAAGCGTTACACTCGAACGCCTTTCGTACACCTTTTTACCGCACGAGCGTAAATCTTCTCATCCGTGACAAAGAACGTGGCATTTCTTTCGCTCGTCATTGTGACAGCTGCCATAACCCCATCGGAGTCATTAGCGGTGCCCTCACCGAGGATTCGAAGGTCGACCGTACGCAATTCGACTCTGACGGCTTGACGTGCACCACCTGCCACTCCGTTGTCGCGCTGGATTCCACCAATGGGAACTCGAGTGTGAAAATGGGTGTTCCCGCCGTTATGGTTGACGAAAACGGGAATCGTATTCCTGGTCAGGTTTCTTTCGCGCAGATCCTCAAGCATCCTGAACGGCATTCGCAAGCCGTGATGCACGACTTCCTCCACAAGCCGGAGTTCTGCGCCGCATGCCATAAGGCCAACTTGCCGGCCACTTTGAACGACTACAAATTCGTTCGCGCATTTACGGCGTTCGACGAGTGGCAACAATCAAAGTTCTCGAAACGCAATCCGCTCACCTTCTATTCGGGCGACTTCACTACCTGCCAGGGATGCCATATGAAACGGAGCGCGACGAGCCATCCTGACTACGGGGCAAAGAACGGAACCTTTGCTTCTCACCGCTGGCTCGCTGGCAATACCGCAGTTCCCTTCTACTATGGCTTCGACGATCAACTGAAGAAGACGATTGAATTCCTGCGCTCAGGAAACTACCTCAACGTTGACATCTTCGCATTGAGAAAAGAGAAAGACGATAAGCTGATCGCTCCATTGGGGTCCGTCTCCTACTCGCTTGCGCCGAACGACATGGTCGAAGCTTACGTAGTGGTCCAAAACAAGAACATAGGACACTCGCTTATCCCAGAGGTCCGTGATCTATACGAAGCGTGGGTCGAGTTCACCGTGAAAGACTCGAACGGGAAAGACATATTCCATAGCGGCTTCCTCAAGCCCGACGGGATGCTTGATCCTCGCGCGCACAGCTTCACCAACCGCCCCGTCACAAATGAAGGCGATTTTGTAGATAACCACAAAGTGTGGACGATCCACTCAGTCGCCTACGACAACACAGTCCAGGCGGGCCGTTCGGTGTTGGTGCGCTATCAATTCCGTCTCCCGGCAAACGCGACAGGCGCTGTCGCTGTGACCGCGAAGGTGAACTATCGCCATCTTCGCCAAAGTTACTTGAACAACATCTTCGGAAAAGACCATCCCGCGTATCCAGTCGTTGAGTTGGCATCGCGCACTCGAACCCTGAACATCGGCGAAAATCAGCCGCAATCCCCGGATCCCTCAGACAATCCGGACTGGATGCGCTGGAACAATCTCGGGATCTCGCTGCTTGATCAGTTCCAGTATGAAGAGTCGGTAAAAGCCTTCACTGAAGTCATCAAACTCCGCCATGACTATGTGGATGGATATACAAACGTCGGGCTGACGGAAATCTTGTGGGAGAAGTACGCATCGGCCCGCACTGCTATTCGCAAAGCGCTCATACTTGAGCCGAGCAATGCAAGGGCCCTCTACTATGACGGGCTTTTGCAAAGACGCGCTGGGAACACACCGCAGGAGATCGCCGACTTCCGCAAAGTCGTCGAGATGTACCCCGAGTCTCGAGACGCCCGTCGCGAGTTGGGTATCACCTACTATCAACAGCATGACGAGCATGCGGCGTTGGAACAGTTTGAGGCATTGCAGAAGATTGATCCTGACGACCTGGTGGCGCATTACAATCTCTCCATTCTTTATCGTCGAATGGGAATGCCTGAAAAAGCTGCGCATGAGCAATCGGCCTTCATCGACAAGAAGGTGGATCCGGGCGCGCCGACATACTCATTGAATTACCTGCGGGTACACCCTGAAATCTCGACTGAGAGCATTCCGTGGCACATGCACACAGACGTCGACGGAGCTGGAGGCCGTCCAGCAAATGGAAAGTAGGTTTGTTGGCTGTCTTCGCCTCGCAAGTCGAGCGATTTTAACGCTTGTCTTCCTTGGTCTGTCCAGCCTATCTGCTCGCGCCGACAACGCGTGTCCCTGGATGAACGAAGCCTCTGCATCAGGCCTTCTTGGCGGAGAAGCCGTAGGAAGCTATCAGGCAGCGCCTCAAACTGGGGGGGCCGCCACCTGCACATTCACGCAGAGAGACGACAAGGTGACACGAACGCTTGTCATTCAGGTCACGACCACTCCTGATGCTGCCGAGCACCTGCGGACGGCAAGAAAGATCTGTACCTCCGATCCCCTGCCCCTGCAAGCGATCGGCAACGAGGCAACGGAATGTGCCGCTAATGTGCGGGGTCAATCCGGCGAACAGGTTTTGGGCCGAGTGAGGGATCAGCTCTTCATGATTCGGATTAGCAGTTCTCGGAAGGACGATCCGGTTCTCACGCGTAGTGCACTCAAGACCATGGTTTCGTCCGCTGCGGAGTTGGTTGCCGGGAATCTGTTCTGAGAGAGTCGTGCATCGAAAAGCACTTTCACTGCGCTAATTTATATGAGACGTCGGATCGAATTCATACTGCGTGCTTAGGATGCTTCATCCGACTCACCTCATCTCAGTGCGCATCTCCGGTTCTGGTTCAAACGCCACATTGCCCGAGAGAACTTCCTCTCCATATCGAGGCAAAAGTAGCATCAGCAGACAGGAGACAAACGCGGGTAGCGCGAGTAGCTGAATGGTACCTGGCCGATAGGAACCAACACTGTCGAACAATCTGCCGACAAGTATCGGACCGGTTGCAGCACCAATCGCGTACGTCGTCCACGTCAGGGAATACAGCGTTGAGAGCCGTCTCAGGCCGAAGTAGCGGCTCAGCAGGTATGGGGTTATATCTCCCTCGCTGCCCATGCTGAAGCCGATCATAGAAGCGGCAAACAGTCCTGTTCCGAGGGAGTGCGCGACGGACAGAAGAACCATCCCTATCGCGGTCATCAAGAGCATCCATTGCGAGACCCGGGCACCGAAAAATCGGTCGAGAAACAGGCCAGTAAGCAGTCGCCCGACCAGGGCTGCTGCACCAATGACCGAAACGGCAGACGCGGCTCCTGCAGCTGACACTCCTCTATCTGTCAATATTGCGGAAAAATGAGCGAGCGATCCATTCAGGCTCGCGGCATAGAGGCACACGGTCAGGGCGATGATCCAGAAGATCCTGGTGCACAGCGCTTCGCGTACGGTTCCACCCTGTTTCGCCGATCCGCTCGCTTCGATCGATGCAACGGGTCGCTCCTTAAGAAATAGTGCGGCGAGAGGAAAACCAACGAGGAACGAGAGCACACCGAGAGTGGCGTAGGCAGTCCGCCAGCCGTAATGTGTGATAGCAGACTGCGCAATCAGGGGGAGCAACATTGCACCACAGCTGCCGCCCGCAAGCATGACAGACAACGCGAGCCCTCGCCGACGGACGAACCATGTCGAGATGGAACGTGAGTATCCCAGGTACGCGGTTCCATTGCCTACCATCCCAAGCAAGAAAAACGCGATGTAGAAGTGGAAGATATTTGGCGTTAGCCAGTACAGGGAGACATAGCCTGCGCAGAAAACAATAATGCACGGCAGAACGATGCGGCGCGGCCCGAGACGATCCAGAAGAAACCCGAGACCGGGCGAAGCCGCCGCCACTGTCAGTGCAGCGATGCTGAACCCGGCTGAAATCGCCTCGCGGTGCCATCCGAAGGAGACTGAGAGCGGTTTGACGAAGACGCCAAAGGTATACGGGACCACAGCAGCGAAGCTTGCCATGACCCCGAAAAAACCTGCCAGGACAACTCTCCAGCCTGTATACGAAAGACTGGATTCGGACTGCATCGTATCCATATTCGGGCCTAGAACAGCAGCTTCAGAGCAAATTGCGTGAGCCTCGGCGGAGATGCACGAAGGATACGACCAAAATCCTGTGATGCGATATCCGCAATCGGTAAACCGAAGTTCGCGTGATTAGCGACATTGAACGACTCCGCCCGGAATTGGGCATGCAAGCGTTCGGTCAATGTCATTGTCTTCATCACAGAAAGGTCAACGTCGGCGAAAGCTGGACCGCGCACAGCGTTGCGGCCCTCATCTCCGAACTGCCCAGCCTGGGTCTGCGGGTTGAGTCGTTGAAATGGCGTCGCGTCAACCCAATGGCTCACAGTGTGCGGGCCGTTGTTCGGATTGCCAATCATGTTGGGTCGACTCGCGAAGAATCCAGAGATGGGCGGAGCCGATGCCTGGAGCGAGACATTCGCGCTGTCGTAGACCGTGAAGGGCGTCGCGGAATTGGCGCTCGCAATCCCATTCAGTTGCCATCCGTCGAGAACCGCTTTACTGAAGCCCCGAAGCTTGTGAGCGAAAGGAACTTCCCATGTAGCGCTCGCCGTGAATCGCTGGCGTGCGTCGAAGATCGACGGGCCGTGCTCTGCTTTGAGATCGAATGGATTCTGAGCGAGGTCATTCTCTCCGCTCAATGGCTTCGCCGACGCGCCCTGCAGATTCATCGATGACAGATAATCCAGCGTCTTTGAGTACCAATACGACAGATTGAACCCGAGACCGCTGGCGTATTGGCGGGAGAAGCTCAACTGGCCCGCATGATATGTGGAGTTCTGTCCATAGGTGAGTTCGGCAATCGTCGCAAACTGGCATGGTCCGTTGTTAGGGGCGCAATTCGCATAGACCCTGCGCCGGTCCGCATTTTGCGCAGTCGCGCCCGGTCCGTATACCGCCGGATTCGCATCGATGTTCCGAGGCAGATGCGTTCCCTTTGTGCCTACATAACGCACCTCGAGCACATAGCTCTTCGAAATCTCTCGCTGCACCGAAAGATTCCAGTCCTGTGCGTTCGATGGCCGGGCCTTGGTATCCATCACGAAGGGAGTGGATGGACTCAGGAATGTATTCGGATCGGGAATGGGCACATTGCTATAGGGAGAGTCGAACTTCAGCCGCGGCGGCGTGATCTGCTCAAATTGAGCCCACGGTAGCGAACTGATAGGCGCCTGTGAGGTTACGCCGGAGCCGTTTGCGAACGGATCATAGAAGATGCCATACGACGAGCGTATCGACCACTTCGCTTCCCCCGTCGGGTCCCACACAAACCCAATTCTCGGCATGAAGCCCTTGTAGTAGCTCGACGCGATTCCCCTCGGTACTCTCGGGTCGCCGGGAAACAGCACGCCTGTAGGCGCACTCGGCATCACGTTCGATTGAACACCGGGAATGAACGCATTGAGACGATTCCGCGTTTCCGTGTTGGGATTGATGATCTCGTAACGCATCCCATAATTGAAAGCAAACCGGCTCGTTATCCGCCATTCATCCTGGTAGTAGGTCCCGAGATTCCAGTTACGGACATACCGGGTAAAGTCTCCGCGGCCCTGATAGAAGACCACCGGAGCGCCAAGCAGCAGGTTAGCGAATGCATCGTTCGTCGGAAACGACGACGCGAAGATGAAGAAGGCGTTCGGCGCGATCGACTGAAACAGGTTCAGCTGGTTGCGTCGGTATTCGCCGCCGACCTTGATCGAGTGATCTCCCATGAACCAGGAGAATCCATCATGCACTTCATACGTATTCTGGACGGATGTTCGCGGTCCGGTGATCGCCCCGCCGATCGGCGAGTATCCAGAGAGGTTGAAGAAGGGCGGTCCCTGTCCGATCGAGGAAGCCGAGTCATAGTCGAAGCCGAGGTCCCGCGGAGGAGTGCGGTTCAGGCGCTGATCAAAGAGAAATTCATATCGAAAGAATGAAGCCTCGAACGAATTCAGTTTTGAAGGAGAAAGCAGGTACGTATTCGAACCGACAACCGAGTGCGCGGTGTAATCGTCACGTGTAGGAAATCCAGGAAGATCGGAGCCGCGCACTGAAACTGGATTAATGTTGTAGCCGGTGTAGTACGAATATCGTCCGAAATACTGGCTCTTGTCAGATTGATGCAGATCAAGCCGAATACCCGCCTGATCGTCGTCATTTGTGCCCACCACAGTCGCCGTGTAGATAGACGGAGTAACGTTGCCCAGAGGGTAGAGCGCCGCAACGTTCACGGCTACAGGATCAAATGCGGCCTGCGGGATCTGGTTGTTCGGGAAGGGCACTCCACCAGCGGCGAAGTTGATAAGTGGATGGCCAATTCCGGAAAAATCGCCCTGCTTCTCAGCGTCCGTCGGCACAGTGGCGGATGTGGTAATTCCCTGCCGGTTTCTGAAACCTTCATAGTAGGAAAAGAAGAACAACTTGTCAGTACGGATCGGCCCCCCCGTAGTGACGCCAAACTGGTTTTGTTTCAGGGGCTCGACCGCCGAAGAAAAGTAATTTCGCGTGTCGAGCGCGTCGTTCCGAAAGAATTCATACGCCGTTCCGTGAAATTGATTACCGCCGGCGCGGGTCACAACGCTGGTGGTTGATCCCGTATTGGCGCCGTACTCAGGGGGAGCCGTATTCGTCAAAATGCGGAACTCCGCAATCGCATCGACCGGGATCTTTAAAGCGAACCCCCCGTCCATACGGTTCACATTCTGTACGCCGTCAAGCAGGAAGTTGTTACCTTCCGGTCTCTGGCCGTTCACCGCATACGACTGGCCTGAGCGTAGAGAACCGCCTTGAGTTGCCAGGCCTGCTGAGAGCGGCGCCACTCCGGCCTGCAGCAGACCAAGCTGCGCGAAATTGCGCCCGTTCAGCGGCAGGTCAAGAACCTCTCTGCTCTCCACAACCTTCCCGAGCGTATTAGTCGAGGTGTCGATGGAAGCGGTAGAAGCTGTGACCTCAATAGACTCGTGCGCCGACGCAAGACTCATCGGCACATCGATTCGCTTGGTCTGGCTCACCAGAATATCGACAGGAGACTGCGAGAAGTGCGCGAAGCCGGGTGCATCGATTGAGAGTGAATAATGACCTACGCCCAATTGAACGAGGCGATAGAACCCGTCGCTGTCAGTCATCTGGCTTCGGACAGCGTTCGTCTCAACATTTTTCAACTGCACCGTCGCGTTTGGTACCGGCGAACCGTTCTTGTCGGTCAGGCGCCCTTCCAGCGCGCCGGTCGCATCCTGCGCGCGTGCAACGCATAACGCTGCAGACAGCATCAGGATCAGTACCGATGAACGGAGTACACGACCAGGGGGCAGAGGCATATGCCTCTTCAAGCAGAGAACAGCTTGCATCATTTCGGCCTCAGAAGTGGGGATTACTCAACTGCGATCGAGCGCATACCTTCGATAATGGCGAGATATGCTGTCGGGACCGTAGAGCAAACAGTAACGGGCGACGAGGAATAACGTCTTCCGTCGATAGTTGCAACGGCGACTCAACCAATGGGAGTATGAAATTCACATGAACATGGATGCTCTCATCCCCAAGGTGGAGGCGGACTCCGTCCGGGTCTGAAAAGCTCTTAATCGGTGTGGCGCTCCCCCAAGTACAAGAAGTCCCAGCCACATCGATGACCCAATGACACACCGTCCGTAGCATTTGAACTGAGATCATTGAGGTGAAGCTATGAAGCGGAGGACGTTCCTCTCTTCCAGCGCCCGGCTCTGTGCCGGTGCCGCGTTATCGAGAACGCTGCACGCTGCCGAACGGGCCGTCGCGAATGGCGAATGGCGCATGTTTGAAGTCGTGAGCAGGGTCGAACTGCTGAAGCCGTCCGGGACGACCCATATCTGGCTCCCGGCAGCACTCGTCATCGACACGCCGTATCAAAGGACAATTTCAAATCATTTTGTTGCGGAGGTTGGAGTAGCCAGACTGCACAAGGACAGCCGGAACGCTCTGGGCATCGTCTCCGCTGGTTTTCTCGCCGGAGCGAAGCCGGCATTAACGCTCACCAGCCGCGTCGCTCTCCGAAACTACAGTGTCAACTTCTCATCTCAGAAGTCAACTGCACATGTCCCTCAGGCTGAGCTCGACTACTTCCTCCAGCCCAGCCGTTATGTCCCGACAGACGGCATCGTCAAAGAGACAGCGGTCAAGGCCACCGGCGGGGTCACCACGGACGAACAGAAGGCACGCAGAATCTACGAATGGGTGGTCAACAATACTTTCCGAGATCCCAAGGTCAGAGGTTGCGGACGCGGCGACATCCGCTTCATGCTTGAGTCGGGTGACATGGGCGGCAAGTGCGCCGACCTGAATGCCCTCTATGTGGGTCTTGCACGCTCGGTGGGCCTGCCCGCACGTCATGTCTACGGTCTGCGAATCGCAAAATCAGACTTGGGCTACAAGAGCTTGGGCATTCCCACTGAAAAGGCGACCAGAGGCCAGCATTGCCGCGTGGAGGTCTACCTGCGCGAACATGGATGGGTACCGGTCGATCCCGCCGACGTCCGAAAGGTCGCTCTAGAAGAACCGCCGGGAAATCGGCCTCTGAGTGACCAGCTTGTCTCAAGAGCGCACGATCGCCTATTCGGTTCATGGGAGATGAATTGGATGGCTTACAACTACGCTCATGACGTGGACCTTCCCGGCTCTCATGGCAACCCGCTGGTCTACTTCATGTACCCTCAAGCAGAGACGTCAGAGGGGCGCATCGACCCCTTTGATCCCGACAGTTTCAAGTACGAGATCACAGCGAAGGAGCTTCCTCAGCAGGAAGCTTGAGCCATCCGAGAATTGGGTTCGTGATGCTGGTAGTCACCAAGGCCATCACCACAAGCATCGTGAAGAGTGTCGGTGAGAAGACATGAGCGTTGTAAGCGATATTCAGCACGATGAGTTCGACAAGGCCTCGCGTGTTGAGCAGCGCTCCTAGAGCGATGGCTGATGTCCAGTTTTGTCCGGACGCCCGAGCCCCGAAGACCGCACCACCCAATTTGCCAGCGACGGCGAGAACCAATATCACGCCCGTCCATAGCCATGCCCGCGCTTCGCTCAGAAGATCAAAGCGTGTTCTCAGCCCAGTGAGCGCAAAGAACAACGGCAACAACACTAACGAGAGAACAGCTTCCAGTCGACCGCGAAGAGCCTGCTGCCATGCCGGCACGCGTGGGAAACACACCCCAGCCAGAAACGCTCCAAAAAGCGGATGAACCCCAATCGCATCGGTCACGGCGGCAGACGCGAGACCAACCGCGAGCATCACGCCCAGCATTTCGTAAGACAGTTCCTCGCCTGCGTTGCGCGTCCCAAGCCAGCGCCCGATCGGCCTGACCACGAACATCATCACGGCCAGATAGGCAGCAAGCCAGATGAAACGCATGAGCAGCGTCGGGTCGCTTCCGTCATTGCGAAGGAAGGTCATCGCAACAGCCAGAAGCACCCAGGCAACGACGTCATCCACCGCCGCACAGAGCAGGGCCGTGGAGCCCAGCGCAGTTGCCTGCATCTTCCGTTCTTCCAAGATCCGCGCGAGCACCGGAAACGCGGTGATGCTCAGCGAGACGCCCAGAAAGAGGGCGAAGCAAATCCCGCTGACACCGTAGCCCCCAAAGTGCGACTGAATCAATGGTGCAACCGCAAGGGCAAGACCGAAAGGCAGGGCGATGCCCGCGATGCTCGAGATCAGCGCCGTCTTCTTTTGGTCCCGGAGATGCGCAAGGTTGAGTTCGCTTCCAATCACGAAGAGGTAGAGAACGAGGCCAACCGTGCTCAGAGATTCCAACGGTGCGAGTGATGTCGCGGGAAAGAGGGCTGCGAATGGATGCGGTGCAATCCGGCCAAAGACAGAAGGCCCGATCAGGATGCCTCCGAAGATTTCTCCGATCACTCGAGCCTGTCCCAGCAGGCGCGCAATCCGGCCGCACGCCATACTGACGAGCAGTACCACGGACATCTGAAAAATCAAGAGGCTCAATCAGTACTCTAGTGGGAAAAGCAATTGTTCAATTTGTAGCCGGGATCGGAACCAGATCTGGCCTTGCCGCTGCATCTCCCCTGGGATAGGAAGGTCGGCAGTTCGTGGCTGTCTCCATTCCGTGCGACCGGAAATATGCAAGCAGGTTTTGAGAGACTTCGAGCCAGCGCTCGATCGGGATAAAGTGTCCAGAATCCAACTGGACGAGTCGAGTATCTGCGATGACTTCCGCCGTTCGAGCGGCGAAGGACTCAGGCAGGATGTCTCTCGAACCGTGAATCACGAGAGTCGGACATTCCAGCTTTCTTAGGATCGCAGGGACGTTCTGAAACAGGACCTCGGGCCGGCCCCATCGCACCAGGCGCATCAGCTTCCAAGGACCAGTGGCACCCGCAAACGTCCGGTAGAAGCTCGATCTCTGCGCAGCATTTTCACTGCCTGGAATCGCGCGCTTCATCGCAATCTGCCAGAAGAGTGCATGCACGAATGGAGCCACGCACTCGCCGATGATTGGCTTGCGCAACAAATCGAGAAGGAAGAACGGTTCAAGGTCAGGGAAAATCGCCGGCGAAAGCAGAGCCATGCACTCGACGCGCTTCGGAAATATGTGCGCGTAGTGTACTGCGATAGCACATCCGCCATCGTGCCCCACGACATGCCACCGTTGCACGCGATTCCTGACTCGCACCTGTTCGATCTGCTCAGCCACCTGCGCGAAGTAGGAAGCGCTGTAAGGCTGAAACGGAGTGCCGCCCATTCCCGGTAAATCGATCGTAAAGCAGCGAAAATTGCGCGACAGCTCACGAATCACCCCATCCCACAGGCGGCCGTTGGTCGGCATGCCGTGAATGAAGAGAACCGCTTCGCCCTTGCCCCTCGCGTTACATCGCATAGACAGGCTCCTTGCTGGGCGACGACTTCCGATCTCGCGGACTTTGACAACGGGAAGGCAACAGCAGTCCGAATTGGAATGCGAGCCAGGTCGAAAAGCGGATTACATTTAAGATCGATGTGATCGCGACGGTTCGGATCACTGACTCTCTCGGCCGCATTCGCGTGTACACAAGATTCATCAGCCAAGCCGGCACAGTGTAGATGCGCGCAGTACCGAAGAACCCGAGCCGATCGCGCAGCGTCGGCTGATAAAAGAACTTCTCGATCAGGCTGTTGAAGTAAAGTCCGACCGTAGAGACCCGGTAGTTGTAGAGCGAACGCGCAAATGAAGGAATGGTGCCGCGATGACGATAGCGGCGAATCAACGCAGTCGCCTCCTCAGCGTGACGAAGTGCCGCCGTCACACCGTTGCCGGTGATCGGATCAGACTGAGATGCAGCCTCGCCAACAATCAGCCAGTTGGTTCCGCAAACGCCCTCATAAGTCCGGCAAAGGAATGTAGTTGTCGCAGTTTCGACTTCACTTCCCCGCTCCACGATCTCCTTCAGCCTCGCGAAGTGACCGCACTGGCGCACCAGGATGTCCTGAGTTCCCATTCCGGCTGCTCGCTGAAACTTCACACTGGAACCCGGCGCAATGTATCCAACGCTGCTCAGGCCAGGCCGAACCGGAATCTCCCAGACCCATTCCATGTATTCGCCCTGCGATGGAACCATGTAGAGGGTAGTTCCCTCGACCCACTCCGGCGTCGGCAGATGAGCCCAGATGGCGACCTTGCGCGGGCCAAATGCGACCGATTTCAGCTCGAACCTCTTCGCCAGCAGACTCGCATCCGAACCTGAAGCGTCAACAAACCACGAGGCGCGAACAAACGTTCCCTGAGCAGTCCGCAGCCCGAGGATGCGGCGAGCGCGACTATCATGCTCATCCAAAACTGCGAAATCAGCCACGCGTTCGTGCAGCGTGGTCACGCCCAGTTTTCGAGCGGTTTTACGGAGACAAGCATCGGTTCGGTCCCGGTCGAGGTGCAGGGTCCTGACCTCCACGTTCCATGGCCGCTCAGCCAGCCAGGCTCCGGGCAAAAACTCTTTGCTGCTGCCATCGTTCTGAGCGACCGTGATATGACGCTTCCAGGTTGCTACCTCGGTATCGACCAGTTCCTTCATCGGAAATCCGAGATTTGCGAAGAGCTCAGGTGCCGACCAATCGAGTGATTCGCCCACGATTCGTGAGATTTCTTTCCGCTGTTCAATGCAGACAACGCGAAACCCGGCGCGAGCAAGATGAATGGCGGCAGCCGTACCAGATAGCCCGCCTCCAATGACGACGGCATCGGTCTCGATGACTTGAGGTTTGCCCTGCCGCGACTCTTCCATGAGCACCCGTTTGACTGGAATTGAACAGATGGAGAATTTCGCGCCGAGACCTGCGGCGGATCCAAACGTACTCGCAACTCTAACGAACTCAGATGGAAGCGAGCATCCACCGAAAGGTGGAGCCCACGGGATCTGACCATCTGGTCGAAACTTAGGAACTCACGCCACCTCTTCGAGTTCCCGGAGATCCCGCTCGTGCGTTTCATGCCCCAGTACGGCTAGCAGCCCGATCGAAAGCACGCATGGGAGCGCCACCATTCCTGCCGCTGTACCAAGCGCAGGGACAAGCGCCACCGTACCCAGACCTTGCGCCAATAGTCCCCCAGCCTTGCTGAACCCGGCAACCCATCCCGTCGCTCGTCCCCTCACTTTGATTGGGTAACTCTCCGCCGCATAAGGCAGCAGGACCGAGATGATGCCGCTGGTTCCTACGATCAGCAAAACCACCGCAATCACCGGATCTGCCAGAATCAGCAGCCCTCTGAGATCACGCAACACGATGGCAATCAACCCCAGTGTCGTCACCACCACAGTGAGCATGAGCGTTCGCTTCGTGCTCCACATGCTGTAGAGCCACGCAACGATAAGCGTGGTTGGGGCTGCTATCAACGAGGACTGCGCAATCAAGGCACTCGCGGAACCGACGCTCCGCCCTTCGTGCATCAGGCTTCCCGGCAACCAAAGGAGAATTCCGAAGTTCACAAAACCAACGCAAAGTGCGGTTAGCGTCAGAGCAAAGGTCAAGCCAAGCAACCTGGGGCGTTCCGCCGGAACCTGCAGGCCCGAATTGCGCGGGAGAGGAGCTGTAGTAGCCGAGGTTGCGACCGAGATCCCAAACCGTGCCAGAGTCTCGCGTGCCTCCTCGATCCGCCCCATGCTTTCCAGAAACCGTGCAGACTCCTGAAGCAAGGGACTAACTGCTATCAGAATCAGCGCCAGTGGAAGATTAATGAGCCACATGATGCGCCAGCCAAAAAAAGGCTGCAGCCAGGCGGAAAGCGCACTGGTTGCGAAGTAGCCGCCCACAGATCCGATACCCCCTACCAGCACCAGGCACCATCCTCGGTGCCGTGTCGGCATGATCTCCGCCAGCAGCGCATACGCCACTGGCAGCAGACCTCCCGCGCCGACACCCATCATGAAACACATAAAGACATTCCAGGCAAACGAAGGCATGGAACCGCAGATTGAAGTGCCCATGAAGATGACCGAGGCCAGCAGAATGCTGGCTCGCCTGCCGTAGAGATCTGCGAGTACGCCCCACAGAAAGGAACCAACAGTCGTTCCCAGTAGCGCTGCGAAGGGTAAGACCGCCACACCCGCAAAGGTCAGCGCATACTCATCGCGCATGCCAGGAACAACGAATCCCAGCGTTGCTGGCTTCATCACGTCAATGATCAGCGCCACCGCGAGAATGATGATCTGGACCCAGTGAGCTCTCGTAAGAGGTGCATCTTCCGGCGGAGCGATCGCTCCAAAAGTTCGCGTCTTGGCTCTTGGCGGCGGCAACAGCCCGTAGGCCGATGCTGCAGTTCCGCCAATGATCAGCCCCATGCCGATGAGCATGCCCGAGTCCATCGCCATGCCGGCTAGCCTGTAATGCACCGCTCGCCCCATGATGAACATCGGAACATGCAGTAGCACACCGAATGTCACGGCCACGCACCCAGCCCAGAAGGCGAACGCGTGCATTGCATCTGAGAATAGCGAACCCTTCCGAGGCAAACCTGGTTCTCCTGATCGGGGAGTAGATCGAGCAATCACGAGTTTTTAGATTGATTAGTCCTGCGCAGCTGATTCCATCGGAGCCGGAATATATTCCTTCACGCGAGTCATGAACCAGTCCAGCGAGCCGCAGATAAGCAGCGTTCCCGCAGAAACGATCAGGGCGCTACGCGATATCGGTACGAGAATCACGGTGCTGATGAGTTCAAGAGCAATGAGGAAGAGAAGACACTTAACAATCAAACGCCTGCTCATGCGCGAACAAAGGACAGCCCCGAGCGGACCACCTACGGCGACCACGGGGATAGCAGCCAGCCAATAACCCATAACCGCAGGCGAGAAATCCTTCAACCAGAACACATGGACGAGAAACCCGGGAATCGTCGCCATTGTCATCAGAACGACCGTCGTCGGCGTCGCAATCTTCTCGTTGATCCGAAACAGAAGCACCATGACCATGAATGCGACCGAGTTTTCGCCGGTGCCGACAAGCGCACTGACGATTCCACCCAGAAATCCCGCTGCAATCAGAATCGCCCGCTCCTGCCCGCCAAACCACGGCATCTCCGAATTCCGTTGCTCTCCGTCTTCACGATTCAGAATCAGCAGCGCGATCCCGATGCTGACAACCAGCACCGTAAACGAAGTTCGCACAATCACAGGCGGAATGAGCGGGGCAATCCAGACCGCACCAAAGATCACACCAACGATGGACGGAATCCCCGCATAAAGTAGAGACCGGCGCTCGATCGGGATCCGAAGGCATAGGATGCTGAGTGACGCAGCCCCCATGCCGACACTTTGGATAGCCAGCGAAAAATTCCGCGCGTCATATGGCGCGATATGCAGCAGTTTGGTGAAAACGGGAAACGCAACTGCGCCCCCTCCCTCACTCGTTCCGCCGCCAACGAGCGAGCCAAACACCATGGTCAAAGCGATCTTCCAGTCAGACACCAGATGATGGATTGCGTTCACGCCGCCAAAGATCAACCACGCTAGCCATATAAGGATGGCAATGATCAGATTGAACCTCAGGGCGCGGAGTGCCGCTCGCGACAAGCCTTGCGGCTTCAGCGAGGGTACATACGTCAGAGGCGAAGCTAGACTCATGATCTTTGGAGTGAAACAAGGAAAACACAGCGGGAGTGAAAGCCGCTGACGCATGATCACGGCTGGCAGGTCACCCTGGCATCAACCAAACGGTGGATATCCTCTCTTTCGCCTAGCACAGCGCTCAGCCGGGTCCCCGATCTAAATAACAGAGCCCGAGCATCTTAGGATCGGTTGCCTGAGGTTCTGGCCCAGAAATTCAGGACAGAGCTGCGGCGTTCGCAAGCGATTTGCAGTTTCCGCAGGAGAATGGTCAATGTGTCTCAAACCCAGGCGCTGCTCTCAGTTTTTGCTTTTCAGGTCTGTTTCGAATCAGGCCAGCTGCTGAACTGCCTGTGCCGTTCCCTGGACCCTTGCGCGAATTTTTCTGAATGCAGTTTCGCGGGCAGTAGATATGTCATCAGCAAATGGCGAGAACCCGCAATCATCGGTAGTCCCGAGTTGGTCAATGGGTAATACTGCGGCCGCTTCCAAGATGCGATCGCGGGCCTGCTCGGAGGTCTCTACTACTGGATCGATCGGATCGATTACGCCGATGAAGACAAGTTGGTTCGCCTTTAAGACGTTCTTCACGGCGTGGAACGCGCGTTGTTTGTCTTTCTCGCTGGCCATCTGCAGATAGAACCGGCCCGTTTGAAGCTGAAACAGTTCAGGGATCAATCCAACGTAGTCAACGTCAGCGCTGTGAGGGGAGTCGCGGTCGCTGCCCGGACAAACGTGCACTCCGATCTGCTCTCGTTCCTTTGCAGTGAAGCGATCCAGTACCTGGTTATTGAGATCGATAAAACTGCGGAGTAGCCCGCCGGAAGGATCCAGCTTGAGCGACAAACGGGCCTCAGTGAAATCGATCTGCACGACCTTAGCACCTTCCTTCAGTGCTCCGCGAATATCCGATTCTGCCTCGCGGATTAGATCGGCCAGAAAGTCTTCCCGGGAATAATCCGCGAGCGGGGTCGCAGGATAGAGAAGGCTAAGCGCCGAAGCCGAGATGACCGCCTGCTTGATAGGCATGGAGGTATACGCTCGTGCTGCACGCGTGAACTGCCCAGCGTGAACTGAATACTTGAACGGTCCTTTCGTCAGTCGAGGAAGCTGGCGCGTATGGCCATCCGCAAAAGGAATCACAACGCCATCTGGCGCAAGACTGTTCAGACCCGAAAGCGGATATGTCACGAAGCTGGGCTTCGACTGCTCGCCATCAGTAATGATGGGTGAGCCAGTCTCGGCGAACTGCTCGATAGTGTCCTGCAGTGCAGCTTCGAACTGTGTTTGCAGAGCCGTATCGCTGATGCGTCCACACTGGAACTCCGCTATTGCCTCAATGAGAGCGGGCGGGCGGGGAATGCTGCCGATTGCTTCCGTTTGCATTGCGGCAGTCTAGCTTGAGAAGGACGATAGGAGTATCCATCGGAAGATCGACGCCACAGACTGCGCCCAGCCCCAAGCAGTCTCCAAGCTTCAAGTCGCCTTCAAGGACAGGTTACGGTGCGGTTCGATGAACTACAAGCCGCACGTGTCCGTCACCAGTGCCTACCAGAGCAGTTTCAAGCTCAACTGAAATTCCCTGGATGGACCTACAGTCGTAATCTTGCCGAAGTTGGTATCCGACATATTGCTGTCCGGATTCAGGAACTGCGCATGGTTAAACGCGTTGAACGCGTCCGCCCGAAACTGCAGCGCCACTTCCTCGCGCAGACTGATAAGTTTTCCGGCTCCGATGTCCCAATTGTTCACACCTGGTCCTGTGACGATATTTGGAGTTGAGTTTCCGAAGTAGTTTGGCTTGGGCTTGGCGAAGCAGGAAGTATCGAACCAGTAGTGGCCATTGCTGCGGACATTTTTGCTCTTCAATGTGGACCGGCCTTCGCAGATCCGGTCGGCTCGGTAATTAGTCATCGGATCCATGGAAGTGCTGCTCGCGGCCAGAACGGTGAACGGGAATCCCTGCGAAAAGGTTGCAATCGCGTCCAGCGTCCATCCTCCAATGACGTGATTGACCGCAGGGGAGATTTCATGTGCGTATCTCTTTCCCTTGCCGAACGGCAATTGCCACACGCCGCTTGCAATGAACCGCTGGGGTACGTTGTATCCAGTCATTCCCTTGTCGCAGCTGAGACAAACGCTTCTCTGATTGAGGCCGACCGGCGCTCCGCCCTGTTCGGTGTTGCTCAAGGCCTTTGACCATGTGTAGTTGGCGACGAAACTTAGTCCCTGCGTGAATTGGCGCTGAATCTTCGCGATGAATGCGTTGTAGCTGGACGTTCCCTCATTCGCTGCTGCGTAGATATAGTTGAATTGCTGATAAGGGCGAACAGACTGATCGCAGACGAATGAACCGGCTACTGAACAATCATCGGCATTCCAGCGAATCGGCAGCTTGCGCGATTGCGATCCGATGTAGTCGATTTCCACAATGGTGCTTTTCGTGAGATCGCGCTGAATCGCAAAGCTCCACTGGTTGATGTAAGTCGTGCGGAGCCCTTCATCCAGGCTGAATAGAGTTCCTTTAATATTGTCCGCGAACTCTTGAGTAATCTTCACCTGGCTCATTGGCGGAAATACATTCTGCCCCAGAACGTAGCTCGGAGTCACCGAAGATTGATTGGTGATGGATTGAACGATTGCCACACCGGGGGCGGTAATCGCGAATAACTCATAGATGGCGTTCTCGGCCGGATAGTATGTGCCTGCCCCAACCTTGATCGTCGTCCCGCGGAGGAAGTCCGGTTGCCAGGAGACCCCAAGGCGAGGGGCGAAATTGTTTAGATCGATGCCGTAGACCTGCGGGCTGATCTGCTTCAAAGCTGCGAACTTCACCTTGCCAGTTTCGAAGTCAAACGCGTGAGGATAATTCTCATTCCCGACTGCATTTGGAGGCGTACTCACGTTCCAACCCACTCCAAGATTTAGCGTGAGGTTTGGCAAAACGCGCCAGGTATCCTGAACATAGGGCGACACTGCAGTCCAGCGAAAATGTGTGCGCGGCATTGACGTTACGTTGCCGTTCAGCGGCATGCCCAGCAGGAAATCGGCAAACGAGCTTCCCGTACCTGCAACCGGGGCGAGTTGTCCAGCGCTGTTGAGAGCCAGTTGTGCGGTGTAGATGGGGTTGAAGTAGACGCCGCCCCGCGAATAGAAGTTGGAACTCTCCTGTACGGTCCTGACGTAGTTGACATCTACCCCGAGACTCATCTCGTGCCTGGCCTTTAGAAGATTTACGCCCTCGTGCATCTGATATTGGTTGTCGATATTTCCAATCAGGCCCTGAGCACGGCCGAAGGATGGCGTGGCGGCAGTTGTACCCGATACATTGAAGCCGCTTAGATAGATGCCAGGCACTCCATTCGGATCGGCCGTTCCCGTGAAGCCCATCTTGCCCTGAACATCTGTCTGGGTCGCGCCTGCATTAAAAACCAGCGTATGCAGAAAACCCAAACGGAACTCGTTTACAAGATGAGGAGTGAGCGTGCTGGTCAGCTGGCTGCTGAAGAAGTGCGTATTCAATGGGAAACCGTAGCCGGCGAGGGGAAAGAGAGACGCGTTGACCGTCGGTGAGTTCTCCTTGACATACTGACCAAACAGGTTGTGCTTCGAGTTAAGGTTGACATCAAGTCGCGCGCCGTATTGATCGTAATTGTCCGTTGTTACCGGATTTCCAACAAGGTTCTGATTCGCATACGTCGGAGCAGACACATAGTATGCAAGCAGCTTTTTGGCCATCTCATTGATGCGGTCGGCCGGAATGAAGTTTCCAGGAAATGGCTGCCTGTTGCCGGTAGTCGCATCGTATGTGTCCGGGTCGTAGATCGTGCTGCTCAGCTCTGAGAAATCGCCTCCGAACATCTTCGCGGAAGGAACAGTGGCCTTCGCCGTATTGGAGAGGACCTGACGGCGGCCCTCATAGTGTCCAAAGAAGAGCAAACGATTCTGAAGAACCGGCCCGCCAATCGCGCCGCCAAACTGGTTGCGATGGAACGGACTGGCCTTAGCGCCGGGAGGGTCGAAATATTGCCTGGTATCGAAGACCGTATTCCTGACAAACTCAAACGCCTCGCCGTGGAAGTGATTGCCCCCTCCCTTCGTCGCGACACTCACCACACCTGCGTCGTTCGGCCCCATGGAAGGAAGGAAGAAACCCTCGTGGATTTTGAATTGGTCGATGGCCGCGACGGAGAGATTCAGAGATGCTTGGCCCAGCCGGCTTCCCGCCGTGGAGATGCCGTTGATCATGAAGCCGGTCAAATCCTGCTCGTTCCCTGCAATGATGATCGTCCTGTCAGGATGACCGACCTGAAGAGTAGTGAAGTCCGACACAGTCGTGCCGGACGTCTGCGTCCCTCCGGAAAGAAGCCCCAGTTGCAGAAAGTCACGTCCATTCAGAGGGAGTTCGCGAACGTTCACTGATTCGATCAGTGTGCCGAGTTCGTTGGAGGTTGGTTCGGATAACAAAGCTGAACCGGAAGCATCGACAGTTACCGTCGCCGTAGCCTGTCCAAGCCCCAACACGACATTCCGAGTTGCGCGTTGAGAGATCGTGACGCGAATGTTGTCAATCGAGTAAGAGCTGAATCCCTCCTTAGAGGCCTTCAACGAATAGACCCCCGGTTGAACCGATAGAAAAGCGTACACGCCTTCCAGGTTCGTGTGGGTCGTCAAGTTCCCGCCAGTCTCAGCGTTCATCAGACTGACATTGCAATCTTGGATCACGGCGCCAGTGGCGTCCTGAATGATGCCTTCAACGACTGACGTACTGGATTGACTGAAAACCTGCTGCAGTGCCTGGCCGAAAATGAATACAAAGAAAACAAGAACAAACGCGGACTTCCGCATCTGGATTCCTTCCCTCTTGTTGCAACCTCAATGCAGAGATTGCTTTCAGCTGAAGCACAAATGCCAACCACCCATCCGCACGCGTCGCAAAGAAACGCCGCATCGGATACGTGCTCCAGATTTTTTGTCGGGGAATCAACGGGAAAGACTACGCCGCAAACGCCGCGCGTACATCGGCTGATGGGTCAATGTAAATCTCCATCGGAAGTATCACGCAATTTGTGATTTAGCTCACTAATCAGGCCCTTAGTGAAGAGATTCCTCCGAGGACTTTCCGCTGCCGAGCAGGACGTCTATTCTGATTCACCTGAATGGCTCGGAACGTAGCCGGTAAGCTCATGAGGGCAACCCGGAAGTTAGGCTAGCCAATGCCTAATGGACATCGGTCACGTCCGCCACACAGAGTGTCCAAGCCGCTGTCATGGCGTTGGCTTTTTCCGCTCAATAGACACAGGCACTCTACATAAGGATGGCTTCAGATTTTTGGGTGCAACCGGGTGCAACATGCACCCAGTTTCGCAATTCTTCTTCGCCAAAATCATCCCGCATCTCTTTTGGAATGTATGGCGGGGACGACGGGGCTCGAACCCGCGACCTCTGCCGTGACAGGGCAGCGCTCTAACCAACTGAGCTACGTCCCCAGAAAAGCTGTTGCGACGATCAGGCTCTGGGACCTCAACAGGAAGACTGCAGATGAACGCGTCTTCGTGGCGCAACATCTTCGAGTGTATCAGAAAGTGCGACCATGGATAAACGACGGATTTCAAGATAGATCTCTCAGCAATCCACCTGGAAATGCCAGACCCCCGACGCAGAAAACAACCACTTTGCGTCGGAGATTCTCTGGCCGATCACCCTAGGCAGTCCATGCGGTCGCCGGACGGCTGTTGCGCGCAGCCGTAAAGCCCATGTCCATCGAGATGCCGCGCACGCAGTGAAGCAGGTGATTCGCGATCGAAGGAAGCTTTTGAGCAGTCACACGGAACGACGGCCCAGAGACACTAACGGCCGCAACCGGCTGCCGCTGAGCATCGAGTAGCGGAACAGCGATGCAGCGAAGACCCTCTTCCAGTTCCTCATCATCGACGGCATACCCGCGGCGCCGCGTCTTCTCGATCTCGGTCCGCAGGGCCTCAGCGGATGAGATAGTGCGATGCGTGAATTTCTCAAACCGTGTACGGCGGATAATGTCGTTGATCCGGTCTTCGGGAAGAAAAGCCAGCATCGCCTTTCCTACCGAAGTGCAGTGAATGGGATTGCTGGAACCAATTCTGGTGATCATGCGGACCGAGCGCGCCGGCTCGATCTTGTCGATATAGATGACACGCGCCTGCTCCAGAATGCAAAGGTGCGCGGTCTCTTCGGTCTCTGAGACAAGGCGGCGAAGGTGAGGCTGCGCTCGTTCGCGAAGGTCGTACTGCTCGATAGCGCGGTTTCCGAAGTCGAAGAGGCGCAGCCCGAGACGAAACTTTCCGTTCAGCGTGCGCTCAACCATGCGGTGGCGTTCCAGCACCATCAGGAAGCGATGGGCTGTACTTTTATGAAGTTGCAGCGACGATGCTACCTGCGCCAGTCCCAGCGGGACCTCGCTTTCGCCGAGTAGATCAAGTACAGCAAAGGCCCGGTCAAGTGCCTGAACTTTGTAAGTTCCTTGGGGGGCTGAGTCTCGCATTATGATCCTTTATTTCGACAGTAAGTACACCTGTAGTTTCTCAGGATATGGGACTGAAGTCAATAAAATGGGACGAAAGTACCTAAAAATGAAATGGTTACGCCCGTAAACGCCTTAGGTCTACGCGCGCTGAAGTGATCGCTAACTTACTTACGCTGGAACTTCGTCGCCCTCGCCCGGAGCCAAGAAGAGGTTTTCTTCCAGGCCGTGCTGGCGGGTGTACAGATCGAAGTAGCGGCCGCCGAGCGCGAACAGTTCAGCATGGTTCCCGCGCTCCACAATCCTCCCCTGCTCCACCACAAGAATCTGATCTGCTCGCCGAATCGTCGACAGACGATGCGCGATGACGAAGGTTGTCCGTCCCACCATGAGCTGATTCAGTCCGGCTTGGATCATCGCCTCCGATTCGGAGTCAAGAGAACTGGTCGCCTCATCCAGAATCAAGATGCGCGGCTGCGCCAGCAGTGCCCGCGCGATCGAAAGCCGCTGGCGCTGTCCTCCCGACAGCTTCACTCCGCGTTCGCCGACGATGGTGTCGTAGCTCTCCGGAAAGCGCTCGGCAAACTCGTCAACACGCGCAGTTCGACAGGCGAACAGGAACTGCTCCTCAGTTGCGTCAGGTCGCGAAAACAGGATGTTCTCGCGAATCGTTCCGTCAAACAGGAACGAATCCTGCAGTACGACACCCAGCTGCGATCGATACGTATTCAGATTGACGCTGGCCAGGTCGATCCCATCCACCAGCACCTGTCCGCTTGTCGGAGTATGGAATGCGCAAACCAGGCTGATCACAGTCGACTTTCCCGAACCCGACGAACCCACAAGAGCCGTCACAGTTCCCTGCTCAGCCTCAAAGCTGATGCCGTGCAGTACGGGCTTGTCTGTCTCGTATGCGAACTCCACATTCTCGAAGCGCACATTGCCTTCGATAGTCGGCATACTGAGTTTGCGCTTCGGATCCTGATTCTCTTCCAGTTCCGACATGATCTCGCGGGTCCGATCAAGACCTGCAAATGCCTCAGTCAACTGCGTGCCGATGTTCACGATCTGGAAGATCGGCATGACCATGATGGCGAGAAACATGTTGTAGCTGAAGTAGTCGCCAACCGTCCACGTGTGGGCCAGAACCGCGTGGCCGCCCAGCCACATCACGAGCGCTGAAACCAGGCCCAGCACCGTTGTCGAGGCCGACCCGAGAACGCTGGTCAGGGTGAGCGACTTCATCACGTTGCTTAGCAGTCTCTCCACTCCCACGCCAAACACGCCGGCTTCGCGCTCTTCGGCATGGTAGCCCTTGATCACGCGCACTCCGCCAAGCGATTCCGTCAGCCTTCCGGTGACCTCTGAATTGATCTTGGCCCGTTCCCGGAATATTGGGCGGATCTTCTTGAACGCATACTGAAGGACGAAGACAAACGCACCCACTACCGCGAACACAGTCAGCGTGACAAGAACACTGCGATGGAGCAGAAACACAAACGCCAGCACCGCGGTAAGCAGGCCGCCGACAAACTCCACCAGCCCGGTACCGACAAGGTTTCGCACGCCCTCAACATCAGACATGATGCGCGCCACCAGCGTGCCGGTCCGATTTTCATCGTAATAAGCCACCGACAACAGGCCTACGTGCTTCTGCACCTGTCGTCGCATCTCGGCGATCAATCTCTGACCGGCCTTTGAAAGCAACTGCGTCAACGAGAAAGAGGTGATCGCCTGCACAATCATTGCCGAGAAAACAAGCGCGATGATTTTGCCCAGCAACTCCGGATGCGGATTCGTTGGCGAAAGCACCTTGTCGAGGAGAGTCTTCGAGGTGTACGGCAACACCAGCCCGGCAACGCGGTTGACCGCCATCAGGGCCATGCCGCCTGCCAGCAGACCTTTGCGTGGAGCGATCAGTGCTTTGATCTCGGGCCACAACTTCTTCAGATCAGGCTTGCGCTTGGGGAGATCGGCTTTTGCGCGTGCGCCGCCACGCGGAGATCGCTCTGCTCCACCGCTCAAACCCATTCCATGGCCGCGCATTGTTCCCATAGGGTTAAACCCGCCCCGATCTCCTCGCAGCAATAAAAGATCGAACACACAGGATGACGTAAACCAGCAGCAGACCCGTCATCGTCAGCTTCGAAGAAAGTGCGATCATATCCGGCTGTTTACCGGCATGAGCAGCGGAGAGATAGCCGCGAATCGACTCGATACCGACCGCGATGAAACCGATCAGGCCGAGCGTCACGTTAATGTGCATAAACAGCTTGCGCCGTCCCTCGTCGGGGCTCATGGCAAGCAGTCCGCACATGCCCAGCGCCGTGCCAAACCAGGTAGGAATAAGCGCCGTTGCATGCTGCGCTCCGGTTCCGAAGTATCCGATCAGACCAAGGGCAATCAGAAGAACTGCAAAGACAACCGTAATCTTCGCCAAACAGAGCCGCTCCTTGAGGCTGACGAAAGGATACCAGCCTGATAGATGAGCCGGCGCGGCCCTGCGATTCGGAGAATCGGCTCCCCTTACCGCTGAATTCGGGCTGAGCCACCCTTGGCAAATGCCCGAACCTGGTCGACAGTCGCCATGGTCGTGTCGCCGGGAAATGTCGTCAGCAGAGCACCGTGCGCCCACCCAAGTTTCAAGGCATTCTCAGGCGTTTCCCCCGACAGCAGCCCATAGATGAATCCCGCCGCAAAGCCATCTCCTCCGCCCACGCGATCGAGCACTTCGAGCTCAGCCGTAGGCGCGGTGTAGGTCTTGCCTTCAATCCAGGCCACCGCGCTCCAACTGTGTCGGCTGGTGGAGTGAACTTCCCTCAGCGTTGTCGCAACTACCTTCACGTTGGGTAGTTTCTTTGCAACGCTATCCATCATGCCAAAGAACACGCTCGGATCCAGCTTCGACTTCGCCGCGACCTCGGGCCCGTGAATGCCGAGGCCCTTCTGCAAGTCCTCTTCGTTGCCCACCAGCACGTCGACATTTTCGACAATCTTGTTGATCGTCTCCACGGCGTGAGTGTCACCACCGTGAATCTTCCATAGCTTCTCGCGGAAATTGAGGTCGAATGAGGTGACGGCGCCCGCCGCCTTTGCCTCGCGCATCAACTCCGCAGCCAGTTGAGCCGTCGTCGCTGAAAGCGCCGCGAAGATGCCGCCGCAATGTACCCACCGCACGCCGTTAGCGAAAATCGCCTTCCAGTCAAAGTCACCCGGCTTCAGCTGAGCTGCAGCTTCATTCGCTCTGTTGTAAAAGACCACGGGGCCGCGAACGCCAAAACCCCGGTCGCTATAAACCGTAGCCATATTCGGGCCGGTGACTCCATCGTGCTTGAAGTGCTTGTAGACAGGTTTCACTCCCATTGCAAGAACCCGCTCCGCGATCAGGTCGCCGATCGGATAATCCGACATCGCTGAGACGATCGACGTCTTCAGCCCGAAGCAATTCGACAGATTCGCAGCGACGTTGAACTCGCCACCGCTCACGTGTATGTGACAATCCGTTGCCTTCCGGAAGGGAATGATGCCCGGATCGAGCCGGTGTACGAGCGCTCCAAGTGAAAGAAAATCAGTCTCTGCGTCTTTGCGAATCTTCAAACCCTCAGCCATTCCTCACTCGCTCCTTGTGCCGCAATCTGTACCGATGTGTAATGCCCTTGCCAAATCAGCTCATTCACCAAGCGACTGCTTCACATCTCCAAAAACCTGATCGGGTGTCCACTCATTGCCAGGATAGAACTTGATCACTTTCCCATCGCGGCCTACAAGTGTGGTGGACAGCGTGTGCGTGATCGTCTGGTCCTGCTCGTTTGTGATGCCGACGTTGAAGAACTTTGCCATCTCCTTCAAGACCGCATGATCAGGTACCCCGAAATCCCAGTTAGCAAACGCCGTTTTTGCGTCGCTTCCGATGTATTCCTCGCCATACGCTTTCAGGCGTTCCGGTGTATCGTGCTCTGGATCGAAGCTCACGCAAAGCAGGTGAGTCTTCCCTTTCAGCTTAGGATCGGCTGCAAGCTGCTTTTCAACCTTGGCAAAGTTGCGAGTGACCAGTGGGCAGAAGTTCGGCAACGGGCATCGCGTATAGATGAAAGTAATCAGAAGGTTTTTACCGCGAAACTGGTTGAGATGAATGCTGCGTCCATCCTGGTTGCGCAGCCTGAAGTCGGGAACAGCATCGCCGGGCGCAGGAACATGATAGACAGTCGCTGGTTTGTAGTCAGGCCTACCCTGCCCGACGACCACGATGTGATCGAGGAAGACGCTTGCGTCTGAGCCTTGAGAGACCATCACATCTGATGTGATGACGTCGCCGGGATGCAGTTCAGTCAGAATATGCGCATCCTTGAGCTTGTAGGGCATGGTCATTGCTTCCATGAAGCCCGGAATTGCTTCGTGATTGAGCGTGACCTCACCCGACGCGGGATTAGTCCCAACAACCTTCCCGCGCAATTTGTAAGTCTTGTATCCGCTATCCGCAGCCGAATCTTGGGTACCGGCCGACTGCCGGTGGCACCCTGCCGCCGCAAGCATGGCGATCATTGCGAGAACTAAATATCTCCGTATCACTCCCCAGTTTACAACCGCCGTGCGGCCGGAACATCTCTGAATCAGCAAGGTTTACATCCTCCCCGTTTCCCACAGAGAACGCTTCGTTCGAACGGCGTATAACGCAAGTATGGGCAGTCAACCGGGGGCCAATGTCGACGCATGGTTGCGCGAGGGCGGCTTTGTTGTTGCCTCAAGCGATCGCGCAGCCCGCGCCATTCGTTCCCAGTTCCATCGGCGGCAGCGGGCAGAGGGACTGTCCGCCTGGCGCTCGCCAAAGATTGCCGACTGGAAGACATTCGCCCGCTCAGAGTGGGAGGAGCGAAATGCCGACGGCCGGCTGCTGCTGAACAATGCTCAGGAACTGGCCGTCTGGTCAAAGATCATTCGCAGCGAGCGACACCTTCCCACCGCACTCCCAGCTTCGGTTCGACGGCTTGCAACAATGGCAATGGATGCGCACGATCTCATCTGCTCCTATGCGCCGCGCCTTCTTCATGACGAGGCTCGTACCGGATGGGATCAGGACGCCGGTGCCTTCAGCAATTGGCTCTCCCAGTTCAGCGAACAGTGTCGCAACGATGGCTTCATAAGTTTGAGCCGTATTCCTCTCGAGCTGATACAGAAACTCCGCGCCGATGCCACTCCGCGCCCTGCGCTGCTGCTCGCTGGCTTTGATCGCATTCTTCCGGTGCAACTTGAACTCTTCGAAGCATGGGGCGAGTCGCGTGCCTGCGAACGGCAGGGCTCGGCTGCGCAGACAGAGTTTTATTCTGTCCGCGATACTCAAGCCGAGCTTGGGACATGCGCTTATTGGTGCCGGCGTCAGATCGAAGCAAATCCAGACATCCGCCTTCTCGTCATCACGCAGGATCAGGCGCAAAGCCGTGGTGAAATCGAACGCGCATTTCTTCGCTTCAGCTCGGGCAGCGACAGCCCCGCTTTCGAATTCTCCCTGGGCATTCCACTTACGCAGATTCCCCTCGTTCGCTCCGCTCTTCTCCTTCTGCGCTGGCTGCAATCTTCTCTGAACGAGACGGAGTTGGACTGGCTCTTCGCGTGCGGCTTGATCAGCCAAGCGGACGAATCGGCGTCCCTTCAGCGCTCGATGCGAACCCTACGCAGGCTGGACCTGCAGCGTCCGCTGTGGGAATTGGAAAGCTTCCTCAATCAGGCATCCATCTCATCCCTGTTGCCACGGGACTGGGTCCGCCGCATCCTGTCGGCGCAGCGCGGCCTGAAGGAACAGCCCTCAACGCAGAGCCCTATCGATTGGGCCGACAAAATTCCGAACCTGCTCGCGACGGCGGGATGGCAGGGCGCAGTGCCGCAGTCGAGCATTGATTTTCAGATACAGCGTCGCTGGTCGCAGGCAATCGATACGGCTGCCTCGCTGGGGTTTGATGGAAGCCGATTTTCGTGGAACGAATTCCTGAGCGAGCTTGAACACGCCGCGGACGGCATCCTGTTCTCTCCCCAATCTCTTGACGCGCCCATTCAAATTGCGGGCCCGGCCGAGTCGGCGGGGCTTACTGCGGACGCCATCTGGTTTCTCGGCGCGGAAGAGGAAGCATGGCCGGCTGTCGCATCGATGCATCCGTTCCTTCCTCCTCACCTGCAACGCGAGTTCGGAATGCCGCACTCGTCGCCTCTCAGGGACTGGGAATTCTCAGAAGCCATCACCAAACGCCTCCTCGCTTCGGCACAGCAAGTGCACTTTAGCTATGCCGCGCATCGAGGCGACGTCGAATCCCGGCCATCCCGATTGATTGCGCAAATTGCCGGCCCACCCCATCCGCTGCCGTATGAAATGAATCCGCCTTTCCACGATGAACCCACCGCGTATTCGATGGAGGACTTCAGCACGACTCCCTTTCGTGCCGGGACTCTTCATGGAGGCTCATCCGTTCTCTCATCTCAATCGCAGTGTCCCTTCAAGGCATTCGCTACCGCGCGTCTCGGGGCGCAAAGCTGGGATGCAGCAGAGAACGGCCTGAGCGCCAGGCAGCGCGGACAAATCCTGCATGATGTTTTGCACTCCATCTGGTCAGGGCACAAGCCGGGCATCACCACACATCGCGAACTGGTTGCAATTGCCGAGAAAGATCTGGCCGCCTTCGTTCGGAAACATGCAAAGCCCGTCATGCAAGCGAAGGTCCCCGCGCATGTTTGCGAACAGATGCCGGCACTCTACCTCGAGCTTGAAGAGACCCGGCTTGTTCGCCTGATTACAGAATGGCTGGAGTTCGAGCTTACGCGGCTTCCATTTGCAGTTGAAGCAGTCGAAGCTAGGAGTCCGATAACCATCGCCGGACTAAGCATGAATTTGCGCCTCGATCGCGTTGACCGGCTCCACGACGGATCGCAGCTTGTCGTCGACTACAAGACCGGCGGCGTCGATCCAAAGGCATGGGATCTTCCCCGCCCCGACGACGTACAGTTGCCGCTCTACAAGCTCTTCGGTCTCGCGCCGCTTCAGCCATCGCTTTTCGATAGTTACGGCGGACCTGCAAGCGGCGGCCTGGTCTTTGCACGCGTGCGAACGGGAAACACATGCTTCGCAGGACGCGCTGCCGACGCAAAAGGAACCCTGGACCCAACCCTCAGCGCGAACACCCTGCTGGTGAAAAGAAAACTCACCGCCACCGAAGAATCTGCATGGAAGGAATACATCGAGACTCTCGCAAACGACTTCCTGCACGGTCGTGCCGAAGTTGACCCTCGCGACTATCCATTTACGTGCAAGTACTGCGGACTGCAGCCAATATGCCGAATTCAGGAACCTGAAAACCGGGCGCGCTTTGAACAGGAAGAACCGGAGCTGATGGATGCGATCGAAGACTAGCTCAGGATTTCCCGATCCGCCAGATCAAAGTCAGCGAATCATCGCGCTTGATCCGCGTCGTTCGGTGCTGGTACAGGCCCCTGCAGGCTCAGGCAAGACAGATCTTCTTACGCGTCGCTTCCTTCGCCTTCTAGCCGAAGTGAATGATCCAAAGCAGATCGTCGCCATCACTTTTACAAGGGCCGCAGCCGCTGAGATGCGTCATCGCATCCTGGATGAACTCGAGAAAGCAGATCGTCGAAACACGACAGCCATCTCTGAAGTTCAACCTTCCTGGTCAATGGACGCTCTGGCCGCGCGCGCTCTTGAACACTCTCGCAAACTCAACTGGCGATTGATCGAACTCTCTTCGCAACTGCGCATCTCGACCATCGATTCCTTCTGCCGCGACCTCGCGATTCAGCAGCCCATCTACTCCGGAATCGGCAACAGCCTGCAGATCAACGAGAGACCGGCAGACCTCTATGGCATCGCCGCGCGCGCCACGCTTGAGAAGCTCGGCGACAGCCACTATCCCGAACTGAGCAATGCAATCCGGGATCTCCTTCTCTGGCGCGACAACAGCTGGAAGGAACTGGAGACTCTGCTCGTCAAGATGCTCAGCCAGCGAGACCGCTGGATGCAGAACTTTGTTCTACAGCGTGCACAAGATTGGGAAGAGCTTCGACGCCGTCTGGAACGCCCGATGGCCAGGGCCGTGAGTGACACCATCACTCGCCTTGAAAATCTGATCACGGCAGAAGATCGAGTCGAAGCGCACGAGCTGGCCCAGTTCGCCTGCTCGCACGGAGCCGGCGACAAATATCGCGGCCTCGCCGAGTTGCCCGAGTTCCCCACCGATCCGCACAGTGACCACGAGGCGCTCGATGAAGCCCGCGGCGCCTATCTCTGCATGGCAAAACTGCTGCTTACGCAAGAAGGAAATGTCCGGCGAAGAGTCGACAAGCAACTCGGCTTTCCCAGGGAGCACCTCGATGAAAAGCTCCGCATGGAAAGCCTGCTTGAGCGACTTGGGGAAATCCCGGGGCTCGAAGATGCGCTAACGCTCGTGCAGAGCCTTCCGCCCGCCCGTTACACCGAAGAAGACTGGCAGATCATTCGCGCCAGCTTCGTACTCTTGCGGCACGCTGTAGCTGAGCTCAAAACCGCCTTCGCCGAAGCTGGCGCGGTGGACTTTGTTGAAGTCGCCCAGATCGCAAAGCGCGTCCTGCGCGGTGAGGACAACCTGCCTAGCGACGCCGCGCAAGCCGTGGCCGACGACATCCACCATCTGCTCATCGATGAGTTCCAGGACACAAGCCGACGCCAGCACGAGTTTGTGACGGCTCTGATTGAAGCGTGGCCTGATCCCGTCGGACGGACAGTCTTCGTGGTCGGCGACCCCATGCAGTCGATCTATTTCTTTCGCGACGCAGAGGCCGAACTCTTTAGCAGAGTCAAACATCTCGGCTTCGAACTTGGGGCCGCAGAATCGTTCGAACTCGATTCTGTCGCCCTCTCCGCGAATTTTCGTACTGAGCCCGAACTCGTGTCTGAATTGAACAAAGCTTTCACGCAGATTTTCGACATCGTCGATGGCAGCGGAATCCGATTCGCTCGCGCCGAGGCAGCGCGGCCTTCCAGCGGAAACCAGAAGAAGAAGCTGGAACTGCACCTCGCCTTCACACCGCAGTTGAAAGGTGGAGTCTCCTGGAGCCCTGAGGACGTTCGCAAGAAGCAGGACAATGTCGCGCAACGCGAGTTGATCCGCAAAGCCCAGGTTGCCGAGATCGTCAGCCTGGTCCGTAGTCACCTTCCTCGCATGGAACGAGCCCGATCTGAAGGCGAGAAGTACCGAATCGCTATTTTGGGACGCGCCCGGACCGCACTCGCTCCCATCGCGCTGGCCTTGCGCGAAGCCCTCGTCCCCTTCCGTGCTATCGAACTTGAAAACCTGAGCGATCGTCCGGAGATTCTCGACGCAGTCGCTCTGACTCGCGCGCTTTTCAATCCTGAAGATCGCATCGCGTGGCTCGGTGTCCTTCGTGCGCCCTGGTGCGGTCTCAGCCTCGCTGAGTTGCACAGCATTGCCGGCACCGATGAAGGCTCGCGAAATTCCCGCCCTGTTCCGCATTTGCTTCAAGAGCGGATCGACCTGCTGCAGAATGAATCGCGCAAAGCAGCCGAACGTGTTCTCGCAGCCTACGCATCCATGAGTCAAACCCGCCAGGCTCTGCCGACAGCCACGCCGGGCACGCTCGTTCAGCAAATCTGGAAATCACTCGGCGGCGACGCCTGCGTCGATGAAGCTGCGAGAGCCAACCTCTCCGTCTTATGGAAGCTCCTCGATCGCCTTCCGAACGGCGAGCAGGACCTCGTCGGCCCATCGCTCGATGCCGCACTCGCTGATCTCTGCGCGATGCCGGACCCAGCCAGCAGCAGTGACATCGGCGTGCAGCTCATGACGATTCACAAGTCGAAGGGGCTTGAATTCGAGATAGTCATCGTTCCCGATCTTCAGGCCCAGGGAGGCCGCGGGTCGGCTGACCTTCTTTCCTGGCTTGAACGCGGTTTGCCCGAGCCCGACGAAGAAGGCGCACTCACTGAGTTCCTCATCGCACCGGTGCAATACAAAGGCACAGACCCCGGTGCGGCCAAACGATGGGTCGACCGCGCGCGGCGCGATCGCGAGACGCAGGAGATGCGTCGCATCCTCTATGTTGCGTCAACGCGTGCTCGCGAGGAGCTGCACCTCTTCGCACAACCGGCCTTCAAGATAGACAACGAAGGAGCCGAGCGTCTTGTCGAGCCCATCAATACGCTGCTGGCCACAGCCTGGCCCGCTCTGAGCGAAGAGATCAAATCCCGCTTCGACCAGCGGAGAAACTCCCCGCAACCATCCATCACCGTGAGCAATGAACTTGTTCTCGAATCCCTCGCTGCCGGCCGGGACAACCTGCTCATAATGCCATCACCTGCAAAGCCCACCTACATCCGCCGGCTTCCGCCAGACTTCAGTCCGACGATCGAGGGCGAAAGCAGCCCGACACACTCAGCCAGCATTGCAGGACTCAGCGAGCCGGAAGGCTACGCGCGTCACGAGGGCGGCCTAGCTTCTCGCGCTCTTGGCAACGCAGTTCACCGGCTGCTGGAAGAGCTAAGCCGCCTGCGGAAGACATTGGATTGGAATTCATCGCGCGCGGCTCTCGAGTCGCTTCGCCCGCGCACACTCTCGATGATTCGCAGTTCCGGCATTACAGGATCAAAGGCAGACGCGATCTGCACCGAAGCACACGAGATCGCACTGCGAGCTTCCCACGACCAAACCGGTCAGTGGATCCTGTCTCCGCACACCGACGCGGCGACGGAAGCAGGTTGGGCCGGCGTCGTATCTGGCGCCCTCCACCAGATACGGGTCGACCGGATCTTCCGCGCTGGCCTCTCGCCCCTCCAGCCCGGCAACGAAAACGCCCTCTGGATCATCGACTACAAAACTGCAGCCGCTAGCAATGCAGACACAGTCGCCGCTTTGCGCGAGACCTTCGCGCCGCAGCTTGAGTTGTATGCGGCCCTTCTGCGCAATTTGCATGGAGCGGACACTCAGATTCGTGCCGGGCTCTACTATCCCCGCATCACCCATCTCGACTGGTGGCAGGCCTAGCGGCTATCGTTCGCCGCACCGAGCCCGATCGAACGCATCAGCTGCAGCGCGTTGCTTGTCTTCACAACACCCGGCTTGAGCTTGTAGTCGAAGACCAGCTTGTCGTCCTCGAGTCGATCCTCGAAGTGGCAGTTCACAGCACGATCCGGCATCGTCGTTGGAATCTCGGCAAGAGCAAGGTCGTGAGTGCTCACGATCCCGATCGCTCCCCGATCCATCAGGCTGCGAACAATCAGGCGCGTTCCTTCGAGCCGGTCATGTGAGTTGGTTCCGGATAGCAGTTCGTCCATAAGAAACAGCACAGGAGTTTCCCCGGCAGCCAGATCCTCAGCTACCTTCAATCGCTGGATCTCCGCATAGAACCGAGACGTTCCCCCAGAGAGCGAATCAAGCACGCAGATCGAGGCCGCCACAGCGAGCGGCGACATTCTCAGCGACTTCGCTCTTACAGGTGCGCCACACTGTGCGAGCACCGCATTCACGCCGACGCTTCGAATGAAGGTGCTCTTCCCCGCCATGTTCGGCCCGCTCAGAACCATCAGCTGCAGCCCCGCGCCGAGTTTTACATCATTGCGAATCGCCTTGCCTGCGGGAAGCAACGGATGCGTCATATCCGAAACTTCAAACACCGGGCCGGACTCCGTCAGCTCCGGCAATACGTCGCCGGGATGCTCGAATGCGTATGACGCCAGAGCGGTCAAGGCCTCGAACTCACCCACCGCATCGAGCCAGGTTCTGATGTGTGGGCCGAATTCCTGCTGCCATTTCTCCGCCCTGAATACGCACTGCGCGCTCCAGAATGTCAGGACATCGAGAAGACGCATCGCCGGATTCCGACGGGATTCCAGATACCCGACTATCCGATCCAGCCGTCGAATCGCGTCCGATGGAACAAAGTCTGCCTGCTTCAATCGCGACTGGATGCTCGTCAACTTCGCTGCTGAATACTGGCCGTGATCGATGATTCGCAGAACTCCTGCCAGCACGTCCAGATCGCGTGTTGCCTCTTCAATCTTGTCTGCTGCTTCATCCCAGCGCGCGTGGATTCGATGCGCCCAGGCAAGATTCAACGCCGAGATCGCCAGCGCCAGGGTGCCAAAACCCCACACTCCCCAGATCGCCACGCCTGCAACCCACAGCGTCGCAAGCACAGAGCACGTGATCCGAATGGATCGATCACTCAAAAGCGGTTTGCGATCTCCCCATACCGCCAGTGCATCCGGATGAACTCCGGCCCGTACAGTCTCGCCGATGCAGAACAAGCGCTCGCGCAGATCGAGGCGCTCTTTGAGATCACTAATGGCGCCATGCCTGGCTTCGATCTCAGGAATCGGCGCCGCATTGAGAAGCCACCGCGCCAGGGTCTCCTCTCCCGCCCTTGTTCGCGCGGTACATAAAAGCTCGAACAGAGATGCGGGCCCAAACAAGTCCAGATCGCGTGCATACGGGTGCGCGGGCTCGAGAAACCGTTCCCCTACCTCCCCTGCTCCCGCCCACCGATCCTGAATGCGGGCGATACCCCGCTCGTAGAAGTTAATCGACCTTCGCCGTTCGCTGATCTGCTGCAGTCGCCTCTCGTGCTTGATTGCGAGGTAGACGAAAATCGCTGCGGGAATCAGAAGCAGGTACAGGACTTTCGAAAAGTAGAGAAGCGTTACGGCGGCAGCGACAGTCACGAAAGCAATCGCGACCTTGGCATAGCCCAGCCGTTTCTCAGCCACTTCTTCAAGTGTCTGGGTGCTTGTCAGCTGCTGAAGATGGCGCTTATACAGTTCCTCAGGATCGTGTGCACCGTGCACTGTATCGCCCGAACTCATCCATCCACTCCGCTACTAAAGACTAACGCAGCGAACTTGAAGAGTCGGAAATGCCAGCTCAGCGCGTGGCTTCGGCAGCGCGCTTCTGCACCAGGACGCTCTTGTGGTGCCGAACGTCGGATCCCTCAACCCAGAAGATGACATCTTCTGCGATATTCGTAGCGTGATCGGCTACACGCTCAAGCGCTCTGCAAATCATCAGCGCGTTCAGTGCCTGCGGAGCGATATGACTCTGCTCCTCCATCAGCTTGGTTAATGATCGGTACGCTGCCCGATTCATCGTGTCGACCGCATCATCCATCGTCAGAACAGCCCGCGCCAGCCCCGTATCCGCATCAATGAAGGACTGCAGGCTCTTCCGCACCATCTCCGCTGACAGAGATGCCATACGCGGAATGTCGACAGGGAGCTCTGACACCGCCGGCATCTGCTCCATGTTGCGGACCCGCTCGCTGATGCTCTTGGCTGCATCGCCTACGCGCTCCAGGTCGGCGTTGATCTTGATGACGCTGAGGATGAAGCGCAGATCAATTGCCATAGGCTGTTCCATCGCCAGCAGATCGAGCGCCTCCTGATCGATATCGCGCTCGAGCCGGTTGATGGCGACTTCGCTGCGAGTCACGAGATCGCAGATAGAAAGATCGCGTACGCGATACGCTTCAATCGCGCGCTGAATCGCCTGCTCAGCCAATCCCGCCATCACCAGCAGATTTTCCTTCAACTGGTCGAGGCTCTGTTGAAAGCGAATGCGTGTCATCCGAACCTGCCCGTAATGTAATCCTCTGTACGCTTGTCGCTGGGGTTCGTAAATATCTTGTGCGTCGAGTCGAACTCCACCATGCGCCCATTCAGGAAGAAGCCCGTCTTCTCGGCAACGCGGGCTGCCTGCTGCATGTTATGGGTCACAATCACGATAGTGTACTGCGATTTCAGTTGAAAGATCAGGTCTTCTATTTTCGAAGTGGATACCGGGTCCAGTGCCGATGCCGGCTCATCCATGAGCAAAACTTCGGGGTCCACGGCAAGTGCTCGCGCAATGCAAAGACGCTGCTGCTGTCCGCCGGAAAGGCTCGCTCCCGACTTCGATTTCAGATCGTCCTTCACCTCGTCCCACAAAGCTGAATTCTTCAACGACCGCTCAACAATCTCGTCCAGCGAACGCTTGTTTTTGTAGCCATTCAGCTTGAGGCCCGACGCAACATTGTCATAGATGGACATTGTGGGAAATGGATTCGGCCTCTGGAAGACCATACCGACGCGGCGTCTGATCTCAACAGGCTGGGCGTCGTTGTAGATGTCCATGTCGCCGATGCGCACAGTGCCGGTAACGCGCGCGATGGGGTTGGTCTCATGCATGCGATTGAGGCATCGTACAAATGTACTTTTGCCGCAGCCTGATGGCCCGATCAGCGCCGTCGCATGATTTGCGGGAATGTTCAGAGTGATGTCCTGCAGCGTGTGGTTCGTACCGTACCACGCATTCAGGTTTGTTACCTCAATTCCAACTCCCACCTAGCTTGCCCCTTTCAAGACTCCGCGACTGGTCACATAACGCACCAGCGATACCGCGAGCACAATCAGAACGATCAGCACCAGAGCACCGGCCCATGCGAGGCGATGCTGGTCTTCGTACGGCCCCGTTGCATATACCCAGATCTGAAGAGGCAGGGCTTCAATCGGCTGATTCGGATTCGTGCTGAAAAACGCATTGCCGAGAGCCGTAAAGATCAGCGGCGCCGTCTCGCCTGCAACACGCGCAAAAGCCAGCATGCAACCGGTAATGATGCCCGGCGAAGCCGTCCTCACCGTGATCGAAAGAACCGCGCGCCAATTCGAAAGACCAAGCCCCAGTGCAGCCTCGCGGATCATGTTCGGAACCATCAGAAGCATCTCTTCTGAGGTTCGCGCCACCGTGGGAATCATCATGATGCCGAGCGCCACGCCGCCCGACAGCGCCGAGAAGTGCCTCTGCGGAATCACAATCAGCGAGTACGCTGCCAGGCCCATCACAATCGAGGGCACGCCGTTCAGCACGTCGGCTGTAAAGCGAACGGCGTTCGCAAGCCTTGTACCGCGTCCGAATTCAGCGAGGTAGATTCCGGCGCCAATCCCGATGGGAATTCCGATAAGACTCGCAATTCCGAGCAGCACTCCTGAACCGACGATGGCATTCGCCATCCCGCCCCCGGACTCGCCTTCAGGAACCGGATTCTTCAGGAAGAAATCCAGGTTGACCGAACTGGCGCCCTTGAGCAGCAGATACACAAAAATCGCAATCAGCGGCACGACGACCAGCGCTGTCGCCAGAACAGCGAGCCCCGTAACGACGTGATCCATCGTCGCCCTGTACTTCGATCGAAAACTGGTCGCGTTCGTCGCCATCTAAATCATCTTCTCTAGTGCTAGTCGTAGTCCCTAGTCCTTAGTCCCTAGTCTCTAGTCCTTAGTCCTTAGTCCCTAGTCCCTAGTCCTTAGTCCTTAGTCCCTAGTCCCTAGTCTCTAGTCCTTAGTCCCTAGTCTCTAGTCCTTAGTCCCTAGTCCCCTGTTTCTAGTGCACTCTCGCCGGCGCGCCGCGCGTGACCATCCACACAAGCAGTCGTGCAAACGCGTTGACGATTATCGTTACGACAAACAGCGCCAGGCCTATCTCAATCAGCGAACTGCGATGAAGGTCGCTCACCGCTTCAGCGAACTCATTCGCGATAACCGAAGACATCGAACTGCCATTCGCAAGCAACGACCTGCTGATCTCGGCCGTGTTGCCGATCACCATGGTCACGGCCATCGTCTCCCCTAGTGCGCGGCCCAGTCCAAGAATCACAGCGCCAACGATGCCGATGCGCGCATTACGCAGCACGCCCATCCGAATCATCTCCCAGCGCGTCGCCCCCAGCGCCAGCACGGCCTCCCGCTGCGAATGCGGCACTGCGGTCATCACTTCTCGAGTGAGCGAAGAGATAATCGGCAGAATCATGATCGCCAGGATCACTGCGGCCGCCACATAGCCTAGCCCGGTCGGATTATCCGGCTTGAAGAATCCCGTCCACCCGAAGTACTTCACGAGCATTGGATTGACATGTTCCCGCAGCAGCGGAACGAGCACGAACACAGCCCACAGTCCGTAAATGATGCTTGGGATTGCAGCCAGCAGTTCGGTAATGAACGCGAGCGGACCACGCAGGAAGCGCGGGCACATCTCAGTTAAAAAGATCGCCAGGCCTACTGCCAGCGGCACCGATATCACGAGCGACAACAGTGACGAAACCAGCGTCCCAAAGACGAACGGGAGCGCGCTGAATGATCCGTTGACCGGATCCCAATACGTTGGCAAGCCGGTGTAGCGGTCGTGCGCAGGGGTCTGCGAAAAAAACCTGAAGCCGAACTGGTGCCACGCCTCACTCGATCGCAACATCAGTTCCGACAGGATCAGGATCACAATTCCGAAGATGCTCAAAGCGCAGAGCACCATCAGGAAATGGAATACCCGATCGGCAATCGCCGAGTTCCCGCGCGAGTTCAGAAACTGCCGGACGGCGGAGATCTCCGTTTTTGGCATCTCCGCCACACGCTGTGGACCCGAAAGCCTGGGGGGTAATGGAGTTGGCGGTTGAGAGACGCGTATCTCTGGCACTTGGAGTGTCACCGATAGTAAGGCTACTTGGGGAAGATGAATAGGAGGTTACAGCGCCGATAAATCCAGCGCATACAAGACATTCGGCTCATTCCCCGGCAAGTCGCACGCTCTGTGCTTCGATGCATGGACAGGGCTTCCTGTGGGCAACCTTAATTACTCAAAGCCGCAGCGGTATGCCTTGTAGGGGGCATCCGGTAAGCTTATGTGCTGAAAATCATTAAGGCTAATCTATGCGCTCAATTGCACTGCTCGTTGCTCTGCCCCTTGCCGCCGCAGTTGGTTTCGCCCAACCTTCGACCGGAAATCAAGCTTCCCAACCCGATCCTGTGCACCGGGACTGGCATGCCTCGTGGGTCACCCACCCCACTGCCCCCCTCCGCGACCCGCTTGTGCTGCATTTTCGGCGAGGGCTGGAGCTGGCTTCGGTTCCGTCAAGCTACGTAGTCCGCGTCTCCGCCGACAATCGCTTCATCCTTTATGTGAACGGAAACCGGGTCGGCGACGGTCCCGCCCGGGGCGACCTGACTCATTGGCGGTACGAGCGCTTCGACCTCGCTCACTACCTCAAGGCTGGCCGCAACCTGATCACAGCCACCGTATGGAATTTCGGGGTATACGCGCCGATTGCGCAGTTCAGCGACCGAACGGCATTCCTGCTGGACAGCGAAGCCGCCGGCGCCACAAATATCAGCACCCCCAAAGACTGGCAGGTCGAAGAAGAGCTTGGAGTTCAGCCCCTCGGCCGAGACAAGGTCACCCTGCAAACCTACTTCGCATCCGGCCCCGGCGAAGAGCTCGACGCCTCCAAATACGACTGGAGCTGGAACTCAGCCGGCGATAGCAAGAACTGGGTTCCCGCCGCCAGCCCGATGCGCGACAGCATCTTCCCGGTGAACGGGGCTCATTCCGCCGACACAACAGGCGACAATCCCTGGGGCCTCATCCCCGACGAGCTGCCGAAGATGGAGTACTCGCCCACTGCAGCCGGCGCCGTCGTACGGGCGGACTCACCGGCTCTGAAGTCTTTCGGAACTCAGTCAGCCGCAGTCCCCGCAAACTCACATGTGCACGTTCTGCTCGACCGCAAAACCCTCACCACCTCATATCCCGAACTCACCGTCTCCGGCGGCAAAGGTTCTCACATCGTCCTAACCTACTCCGAGGCTCTCTACGACAAGCAGGAACACAAAGGCGACCGCGATGAAGTAGGCGACCGCACAGCTCGCGGCCTCACCGACAGCTTCCTCCCCGACGGCGGCCCGCACCGCACCTTCATGCCCCTCTGGTGGCGCACCTGGCGCTATCTCGACCTCGACATCACCACCGGCTCCGAGCCGCTCACCCTCGAAAGCATCAAGGCCTACTTCACTGCCTACCCCTTCCAGGAGCGCGCCAAATTCGATTCCGGCCAGCCCGACCTCGACAAGATCTGGGAGATCAGCTGGCGCACCGCGCGTCTCGATGCCCACGAGACCTACATGGACACGCCTTACTACGAGCAGCTGCAGTACATCGGCGATACGCGAATCCAGGCCCTCATCTCTTACGCTGTCGCAGGCGATGATCGCCTTGGCAGACAAGCCCTCTGGGCATTCGACCAGTCGCGACTGCCGGAAGGCATTACGCGCAGCCGCTACCCAAGCTCTTTGCCGCAGAACATTCCAACCTTCTCCCTCATCTGGGTCGGCATGCTTCACGACTACTGGATGTATCGCCCCGACCCCCAGATCGTGCGCGATTCCCTTCCCGGCACGCGCGCCGTTCTCACTTGGTTTGCCAAGTACGAGCACACTGACGGCCTCCTCGGCGAACTGCCCTGGTGGAGCTTCATCGACTGGGTAGTCAAAGGCGACATACCCTCCTACGACTCCAATCGCGAGTCCTGCATGACTTCGCTCCAGTATCTCGGAGCGCTCATCGACGCAGCCGACCTCGAGAAGAACCTCGGCGATCCTGTGCTCGCAGATCGCTATCAAGCTCGGGTTAACCACGTCCGCTCCGGCATCGCCAGCATGTGCTGGGTCCCCGAACGCGGGCTACTCGCGGAGAACGCCGACCGGAAAGTCTTCAGTCAGCAGGCCAACATCCTCGGCGTCTTGTACGACGTCATTCCGAAAGACCGTCAGCAGGACGTGCTCAAGCGCATCATCGACATCAAGCCCGGAGAAACTCCCGACGGCGTCATGTCGGCTTCGCACTATTTCCGCTTCTACCTTGCCCGTGCGCTCGACCATGCCGGCATGGCAGACGAGTACCTCAAGACCCTCGACCCATGGCGCGAGTTGCTGCCGATGCATTTCAGTACCTGGCCGGAGCAGCCCGGCGAAACGCGCTCCGACTCTCACGCGTGGTCGGCACATCCCATCTTCGACCTCCTGACACTGGTTGCCGGGATTAAACCAGCCAGCGAGGGATTCGCCAGCGTCCGCATTTCGCCACATCTCGGTCCGCTCGACCACCTGAACGCGACTTATCCTCATCCGCAAGGCGACATCAAAGTCCAATATCGCCGCACCGGTTTAGGCCTGGATGCAACCGTGACGCTGCCCGGTATCCTGACTGGCAGTTTTGAGAGCGGCGGCAAGCATTGGGAGCTGAAACCGGGACTCAACCACATCGAGGCCAAGTAATCCCTGACTCTCGTGGTTACTCCTCAAGAAAATCGATGTATCAACCCCAATAGGAAGGTTCCGCGTTTCCATCGAAACGTGCTACAACATCCAACATGGCAAGAAGCAAGAGCACAGAGCCCGCCGGACACGTAAACCTGAGAACGCTTGCCGAACATCTGGAGCTTTCGCAAACAACTGTCTCACTGGTCCTGAACAATTCTCCTTCTGCGAAATCCATCCCGCAGGAAACCCGCAACCGTGTGATGGAAGCGGCGACACGGCTGAACTACAGGCCGAATTACTTCGCGCGCTCACTTCGCCAAAGCCGATCGATGTCGGTTGGCGTCCTCGCCCCTGATCTGAGCGAAGGCTACTTCACTCGTGTGATGAGCGGAGTGGTTCGTGAGCTCACGACTGCCCACTACTTCTATTTCACTGCCTGCCACGACTGGAACAAAGATCTCATCGAGCAGTATCCGCGCATGCTTGTCGAACGCGCCGTAGACGGATTCCTGCTGCTCAACACCCCGGCGGAGCAGATTTCCGTGCCTGTTCCCGTAGTAGCTATCTCCGCGCACAGCCCCATGCAGAACGTAACCAACATTGTCCTCGATCATCACAAAGCTGTTGAGATCGCGCTGAAGCACCTGTTCGATCTGGGGCATCGCCGCATCGCCTTCATGCGCGGCCCTAAGGCAATTCCAGATTCAGACTATCGCTGGGAGAGTATTCAGGTTGTTGCTGGAGAAATCGGCTTGCGCATCGATCCGGCGCTGGTGGTTCGTATCGACGAAACCGGCTGGTCAAGCAAAACGGGACAACATCCGATGGCCCCGGAGATCGGCTTCAAGCCCATGCAGGAACTGCTCGAAAAGACGAAGGACTTTACGGCAGTCTTCTGCTTCAACGACATCGCTGCGATCGGTGCCATTCGCGCACTGAAAGACGTTGGCCTGCGCGTTCCGGAAGATGTCTCTGTTGTAGGATTCGATGACATCCAGTCGGCTGCTTACTCGACACCGTCGCTGACGACGGTACGGCAACCGTTGTTTGAGATGGGTCAGAGAGGCGCGCAGATACTGCTCGATCGCATCGGCAACCGCACGACTGACTATCCGTCCGAGATTGTTATGGCGCCGGAGTTCGTGATCCGCGAGTCCACAGGGCGTGCGAATGGCCGTCACATCGCCTAGACGCTAAATCTGACCGCACATCGACTGGAACCACCGGCTGATATAAACCTGCGCATGCGCTTCGCCGCAGTAGTGTCGCGCCTGAGGCTTGTCTGCAGCTTCCTTAGTCCACTTGAAGATCTGAAGCTGAGCGTCGCTGCAATGGATCACGATCCAGCGCACTGGTTTCTCGCTCTCCTCGCCGCAGATCTCACATCGATAAATTGTGTCGATCACTACAACCTCCGAAAGTCCATCCTGCTTTTGTTTCGTGCTTCCCTCGCCAGCCCAAATGCTATTCGAGAATCTGCAAATCAAGCGGCGGCTGAAGAAGGCAATTCATCTTCCCAATCTCAGCCAGGGCTCGTTGCAGCGCCGACGACTTGCAGGGTTCCACCGTCACAACAAATGGCAATGACTCCGCTGGGTATCCGGCCTTTTGAACGATGGCACGAATATTGATTTGCTCGCGGGCCAAAGCTGCCGTAATCTCCGCCACGATACCGGGCCGGTCCGTGACTAGGAACCGGATGTAATGCGGCACTTCAAACTCCGCGCCGATTTTCGCCGGCACTGACGGTATCGGAACTCTTCGCGATCCGTGCGCCAGCGCCAGCAAATCACTCACCACCGCCACCGCTGTCGGGTGTCCTCCCGCTCCATGGCCCGAGAAGACCACGTCTCCCCCATAGCGGCCATTCAAAATCACCATGTTTTCGGTCCCGCGTGACCAGGCCATCGGCGAGTTCCGGTCGACCAGCATCGGTCCAACCGTGGCAGCGACCTCCCCACCCACCTCTTCCGCCCTCGACACCTGGCGGATGGTGCAATTCAAATCGCGGGCGTAACTGAAATCCACTGCAGAGAGGCTGGTGATCGGCTGCGGCACAATCTCATCGGGATCCACGACCACGCGCATGGCCAGTCGCATCAGAATCGCCAGCTTCGAACGCGCATCGAACCCGCCCACGTCCTCCGTTGGGTCGGCCTCTGCATATCCTTTTGCCTGCGCTTCCGCAAGCACTACGGCATACTCGGCTCCAGCCTCCATCTTGCTCAGGATGAAGTTGCATGTCCCGTTGAGAATCCCTTCCATGCGCCGGATATGGTCGCCCGCAAGTCCCTGCTCCAACCCGGGAATGACCGGTATACCCCCGGCGACCGCGGCCCCGTACTTGAGGTGGCCGCCCCTCTGCGCGGCAAGGCGCTCCAGCTCCACACCGTGATAGGCGATCAGCTTCTTATTCGCCGTCACCACACTCTTGCCCGCCTCGATTGCGCGCCTGACCCATGTGCCTGCCGGATCCAGCCCGCCTACCAGTTCAACGATCACATCCACGTCCGAAGCGACAACCTCTTCCCAGTCTTCGCTCCACACCACGCTCGACGGCACCCAGTCGGCTTTTTTGCGAGCAACCTTGCGGTTGTACACGTGCGTGATTTCGAGGCCTTCGGAATTCGACTCCAGCAGGATGCGAGCCACGGAACTCCCCACCGTGCCGAATCCAAACAGTGCGATCCGCAAAGGTGGCCGGCCATTCGATTCAGCAGCCGAGGGTTTCTCCGAGGCAGGGCTTTTTACTTGAGACGGCATTCAATCCTTCAATCAGAATTTAGGATGCATCGATGATACCTGAAGCCAACATTCTTCCCCGAATCAGGGGTAACATCCGCAATCATGTAGCATAGGTCAAGGATGCGGCGCGCCCTTTCCATCCTGTTAATGGTCCTCTTCGGGGCCGGACCTCTCTCGTTCGCTCTCAATCTGAGCGACGACATCTCCCTGCCCGCATGCTGCCGGCGTCTTGGCGCTCACCACTGCGCAATGGACAGCCAGCAGTCGCAGGATGCGCCAGGCAAGGCAACGCTGAAGGCTCGCTCTCGCTGCCAGCAATTCCCCTCGCATCCAAACGCCAGGACGTCTTCATACCCCGCCCCTTCAGGTTCCTGGCAGACCTCGGTTGAGACTTCTGGAGAGCTCAAGTGCATTCTCCTTCCCGAGTCTGACGCTGTGAGCATTCATCTCAGGACGCCTGTCCTTCGCGGCCCGCCTGCAAGCCACCTCAGCTAACGACACATCCTTCGCTTTCCCCAGGTAAACCACGCGCTTCATCAAAGGCGCGCACTCCTGTTGTCGTGAGGTCATCCCCGCATGCGTCTTCTCCGCTTCTTTCCGATCGTTGTTCTCCTGTTGTGTTCGGTATCAGCTCGCGCGACCGTCTTCGCGACAATTCATGGCGTAGTTCACGATGCCCAGCACCGTCCCATTTCCAATGCGCAGGTAACACTCGGCGCCGCGCAGTCTGCCTTCTCGCTCAAAGCCAGCACCGCAGCAAACGGCACGTTCGAAATCGCCCAGGTCCCCATCGGTGTCTATCGGCTCTCGATATCAGCCGGTGGATTCGCGGAATATGTGCAGCCATTGACGATCACCTCTGCGTCGAATCCCGTTCTGCACATCCCGCTCGCCATAGCAGGAACAGAAGAAAGTGTGATCGTCTCTGCGTCAGGCAGTTCGGCTGCCGAAACTGCCTCCACATCACCAACTACGCTCATCTCCCGCTCGGACATCGATGAAACTCCAGGTGCTAGCCGCACACTCGGCATGCAGATGATCACCGACTTCGTACCCGGCTCTTATATGAATCACAACATGCTGCACATCCGCGGAGGCCATCAGACAAGCTGGCTCATCGACGGAGTCTCGATTCCGAACACAAAGATCTCTTCCAACGTCGGCCCGCAGATCGACCCAAAAGACATCGATGAAGTCGAGACGCAGCGCGGAAGCTATCAAGCCGACGTGGGCGACCGAACCTACGGCATCTTCAACGTTCTGCCTCGCAATGGTTTCGAGCGCAGTCACGAGGCGGAACTCCTCTTGTCCGGAGGCAATCTGTACTCCGGCGAGGCGCAGCTTTCTCTCGGCGATCACACGTCCAGAACCGCCTGGTACGTCAGCGGCACCGGCTCACGTTCCAACTACGGCCTCGAAACTCCGCAGCCCGAAATTCGGCACGACTCCACCAACTCCGAGAGCATTTTCGCTTCGCTGCTTCGCAACCAGACCGCCCGCGACCAGTTGCGCCTTGATGCGCAATTTCGAAATGACTTCTTTCAGGTCCCTTACGATCCGGACCCGAACGACTGGGAGCAATCGTCCGACTACTACAACTCGTTCGGCCTTCGCGACGATCAACGTGAGCGCGACTCCTTCCTCATCTTCAACTGGGTAAGGACTCTCTCGCCAAGGGCCACATTCGAAGTTGCGCCCTTCTACCACTTCAACCAGGCGGAGTACGATTCACCGGAGACGGACTTCCCGGTCGCCACCACCTGGCATCAGACCTCGAACTATGCCGGAGCACAAGCTGACCTGCACGCCACAATCGGGTCGAACAGCTTTACCGGCGGAGTCTACTCGTTCTACCAGCATGAGAACGATCTCTTCGGCCTTTTGATTAACGATCAGAGCTTCCCCGATTCTTCCGTTCCCAACACGACAGCAACACAAAGCGCAGGCATCGCCGAATTTCACTTCTCCGATCAGCTGAAGGTGGGCCGCTATCTGTCGCTCTATGGCGGAATGCGGATCTCCAGCTACCATGCGGGTCTGACCGAAAACGCTGCGTATCCGCGCATCGGCGCGACAGTCGAGGTCCCGCATCTGCATTGGGTTTTCCGCGGATACTACGGGCGCTACTTCCAGCCCGCTCCAGTACAGACAGTCTCATCGGCCCTGCTGGATTACGTTCACAGCCAGCCCGGACAAAACGCTTTCGTGCCCATCCCCTCAGAACGCGACGAAGAGCACCAGTTCGGAGTAACGATCCCCTGGCGGGGATGGACGGTGGACGTTAACAACTCCAGAAACCGCGTAAACAACTTCCTCGATCACGCCAACGTGGGCGAATCCAACATCTACTTCCCCATCGCCGTCGATGGCGCTCTGATTCGTTCATGGGAACTGGCGATTCGTTCCCCGCAGCTTGCGCACTTCGGTCAGTTTCATCTGGCCTACTCCAACCAGATCGCGGAGCAGCGCGGCAGCGTAACCGGGGGCTTTACGTGTACGAACCCAGACGACGACGCCTGCACGGAAGGCCCTGAGTATGTTCCTGTAGACCACGACCAGCGACACACACTGAACACAGGCTTCACGGCGAAACTACCCATGCGAAGCTGGTTCGCAAGCAACGTCTACTACGGAAGCGGCTTTGCCAATGGCCTCGAAGGCGCTGGCGTCGGCCCCTACGACGGCCCATACCTGCCCGCCCACACCACTTTTGATTCTTCGCTGGGCCACAGCTTCGGCGAGCGCCTGTCATTCGTAGTCAGCGCGGTCAACGTCACCAACCACCGCATCCTGCAAGACAACAGCATCACGGTCGGAGGCTTTCACTTCAACGATCCGCGGATGATCTCAGCCCAAATGCGATACCGCTTCAAGTTCTGAGCCACACCGAACCCCTCCACGTAGAGGGTGCCCCCGGTCCCTCGCACTTGGGGACCGGGGAGAGACGCCACTACTCCACCTCAAACAACCCCGGCATCACCTCGCCGGCTTTGCCCTGCACCACGCTTGTGAAAGCATGCGCATTCAGCGGCGCCTCCGGCCCGACATAAACCGTCCGCGCCCCGTTCTGTCGCGCCCAGTGCACAAAATTCGCCGCTGGATAGACGGACCCGGAGGTTCCCACCACTACCATCAGCGTGGAGCGATCAATCTCTTTCTGGATGCGATTCATCTCCAGCGGGATCTCGCCGAAGAAAACGATGTGAGGCCTCAGCCGTGCTCCGCATGCGCACCGGCCCACCTCGCTCAGGTTTTTATACACTCGACGATCTTCCACCGGAGGCTCACCGCACTCGTGCTCGCAGCGAGACTTCGCAAGCTCGCCGTGCATGTGTATCAGCCTCTTTGAACCAGCACGCTCGTGCAGATCGTCGACATTCTGAGTGCAGAGAAAAAATCGTTCGCCGAGGCTTGCTTCGAGATCTGCAAGCGCCACATGCGCCGGATTCGGTTCTGCTTTAGCTCCCTGTTCGCGGCGTTCGGAGTAGAACTGCCACACCAGCTCAGGATTCTGATCCAGCGCCTCCGGCGTACACACATCTTCAACGCGATGCCCCGCCCAGAGCCCATCCGAAGCGCGAAACGTAGGCAGTCCGCTCTCTGCGCTGATTCCCGCCCCCGTTAGTACAAACACCCGATCACTGGGCGCGATTCTGATTCTCTCCAACGAGTACTCCCCGGTCCCTAGTCCCTGATCCCTGCCTTTAAGGTTCCAGCAGTATCTTCCCTGTCGTCTTCCTGCCTTCCATATCGGCCTGTGCACGGCCCGCGTCTGACAGCGGATAAACATGTTCCATACGCAGTTTCAGTTCCCCGCTCTTCACAGCGTTCAGCACGTCGCCCGCGCGGCCTTCGAGTTCCTGCCGCGTCGCCACGTAGTGCCACAGCGTCGGGCGAGTGATGAACAGCGAACCCTTGCTGCTCAACTGAATCAGGTCGAACGGCGGTACCGGCCCGCTCGATCCGCCGAACAACGCCAGCAGTCCCCGCGGACGAAGACAATTCAGGCTGTTCTCAAATGTCGTCTTCCCTACCGAGTCATAAACAACATCCACGCCCTTGCCGCCGGTCATGCGCTTCACTTCCGCCGTGAAGTCCTGCTCGCCATACAAGATCGTCTCGGCCGCCCCGGCCTCGCGCGACAGTTCCGCCTTCTCCTTCGTCGACACGGTCGTGATCACGCGTGCGCCGATCTTCGCAGCCATCTGCGTAAGCAACAGTCCAACGCCGCCTGCTCCCGCGTGGACCAATGCGGTATCTCCTGCTTTGAGCGGATAAGTGGAGTGCGCGAGATAGTGCGCGGTCATTCCCTGCAGCATCGCCGCCGCTGCCTGCTCCGGAGTCAAACCATCCGGCACCTTCACCAGCTGCGCCGCAGGAACCAGCGCGTACTCCGCATAGCTGCCCAGCACGCCGACCGACGCCACCAGATCTCCCGGCTTGAAACCGGTAACTCCAGACCCGAGGTCTTCGACAGTGCCTGCCGCTTCACTGCCCGGCACCAGCGGCATCGTCGCCTTGTACTGCCCTTTGCGGAAGTAGATCTCGATGAAGTTAACACCGATGGCTTCGACGCGAATGAGTACCTGCCCGGGCCCGGGCACTGGGATCGGCAATTCGGCGAGCTGTAAGACTTCAGGTCCGCCAGTGTTGTGAATTTGTATCGCGTTCATACATGCGAAAGCATGCACCCTTACACCGCATCACTGCAAGCGAACTATTCTCATTCAGCTGCGCTCGATCTTTTCGACACGCTCCCTGCCGTGCAAGCAAAAACCCCGCCCGGATCATCTCCGAGCGGGGCCTGTTCTTGGTCCCTATGTCCCAGGTGCCTAGTCCCTGAAGCCATTCCGATCCGACAGAATGCTCGGCTCTTCCGGAGTCCGCAGCCGCACAATGCGATCTATCGCATATGGCGTGCGCTGCTGACCCGTGTAATAGTGGCGCACCTGCAACTCGCCGAGAAGCCCGATAGCCAGCAACTGAATGCCGCCCAGGATCAGCACGCCGGCAATCACAAACAGCGGCCCGTGTGCATCCATCACGTTCTGATGCGGATTCATGATTTTCATCCCCAGCAACACACTCGAGACGATGCCGCCGAAGAGAATGCCCAGGGCTCCGAACGTCCCGAAGAAGTGCAGCGGTCTGCTCATGTACTTCAACAGGAATCGAATCGTCAGTAGATCGAAGAACACCCGGAAAGTCCGGCCAATTCCGTAGTGGCTCTTGCCGCGTTCTCGATGCACATTCTTGATCGGGATTTCGCAGATCGAAGCGCCGTACCAGCTCGCCAGCGCAGGGATGAACCGGTGCATCTCGCCGTAGAGCGGAATGTTCTGGATCACTTCATGCCGATATGCCTTGAAGGTCGTGCCGAAGTCGTGAATATCGACGCCCGAGAGCTTTGCCATTAGCCAGTTCGCGCAGCGCGATGGAAACCGCCGCATGACGAAATTGTCGATGCGCTCTTTGCGCCAGCCGGAAACGACGTCGTAGCCCTCTTCGAGCTTCTCGAGAAAGTTCGGAATCTCATTCGGGTCATGCTGCAGGTCGCCGTCCATGGCAAGGATGTACTCGCCCGAGGCATTGTCGAATCCCGCCGCCAGCGCCGAAGTCTGGCCGAAGTTGCGACGTAGCTTTACCACCAGTACTCGACTGTCTACAGCTGCAATCTCTTCCAGAAGCTTGTACGTACGATCGCTCGAGCCGTCGTCGACGAGGACCAGTTCAAAGTTGTCGCCGACCTGCTCCATCACCTGTTTCAGGCGGGCATACAGGACCGTTACGTTGTCCTCTTCATTGTGAAAAGGGACCACAATCGAATACTTCGGCATATCACTAGTATAGACGCGAGTAAATTCCGAATGACGCTTATATTCGCCGCTCATCCCAGGCGAACACAGCTATGCAATCAGGAGGTCGGCTGATTAGCGATCCAGCTCATCAAGCATTGTCTGCATCTCGCTGAGAGCATGACGGTTGCCCGTCCGGGCCGCACAGGCGATTCCCGCTTTCAATTTCTCCGCGGCATCCGGATTCCGGCCGACTTTGGCAAGAGTTTGCGCCGACATGAAATAGGCAGCCACGTAGTCGGGATTCTGCTCCGTGAGGACGTCAAATTCTTTCAGCGCGGCATCCACTTCGCCGCGGTTCGCCAACTCCATTGCTATGCCGTAGCGAGCAAAGCTGTTCTTGGGGTCCAGGGCGAGAATCTCTTTCAGTCCTGCAATCTTGTCAGTTGTACTCATAGTCTGGGAATCTTTGCACCAAGGCGATTTGCGTAAATGACCTCTGATTGCCGAAACTGGAATCTGATGATTCGGTGCAAAGGTCCACTGGTTTTCTCATTGTAGCTGGAAGTGGACAACCTGCCGAAGTTCATCGCAAGAATCACGGAGTAAGCCGAAAATGAGCACGACGGAAGCCAATCCGCCAGTCCGCACAGTCGCCAGCACGCAGTCCGAAATGACTGAGGTCATTCTCCCCAACGATGCCAACACGCTCGGGAATCTCCTCGGCGGACGCCTCATGCACTTCATCGATCTCACTGGAGCCATTGCGGCCTATCGGCATTCGCGCACTCACGTGGTCACCGCCGCCATGGATCACATCGACTTCATTCAGCCTGTCCACGTTGGCGACCTCTTGATCCTCAAGTCCAGCGTGAACCGCGCCTTCAATACTTCGCTGGAAGTTGGTGTAAAAGTTTGGGTTGAAGACCCGCAGACCGGATCGCACCTCCACGTAGCCAGCGCCTATCTCGTATTTGTCGCGGTGGATGAGCATGGCCGGCGGCAGAAGGTTCCCGCTGTGCAGCCAGAGACCGCAAACGAAGTAAGAAGGTACAACGATGCGATGCTTCGACGCGAACATCGCGAGTCAGAAGCAGCCCGCCGCAAACAGGAGCGGCGCACCACCGGCCTCACCCGGGTATAGCGTTGTCGAGATGAAAGTATCAGGGCATGACTTGAGTCGTGCCGTAAACGAAAAGAAAGATAGCGGGCTTTAGCCCCTGAAAGAAAGTTAGGAGCACCAAGAAAATGGCTCACTCACATGCCATGCCGCAGCCCGTTGCATTGCCCGGCGTCTCGAAAATTGTCGCAGTAGGTTCCGGTAAGGGCGGAGTCGGCAAAACCACCGTCGCAGTAAACCTGGCCATCGCACTATCCAAGCTCGGCCAGCGCGTCGGCCTCATCGACGCGGACATCTACGGTCCCAACGTCCCTCTGATGATGGGATCGTCACAGTCTCCAGCTGTGGGTCACGACAACCAGATTCAACCAAACGAGACTCACGGCATCAAGACCATCTCCATCGGCTACATCTCGCCGGGTGACAAGCCGCTCGTCATGCGTGGTCCGATGCTCCACCAGATCATCCGACAATTCCTGCAGCAGGTGAACTGGGGCGAGCTCGACTATCTTGTCGTCGACTTGCCTCCCGGCACTGGCGACGTGGTCATCTCCCTCGTGCAGACCGTTCCCCTCACAGGTGCAGTCGTCGTGTCGACTCCGAGCGATGTCAGCCTTCAGGATGCGCGGAAGGCACTCGAGATGTTTGCCCAGGTCAACGTGGAAGTCCTCGGCATCGTCGAGAACATGAGCCACTTCACCTGCCCGCACTGCCACGAAGTGATCGACATCTTCTCGAAGGGCGGCGCCGAACGCACCGCAGCTCAGTTCAAGATCCCCTTCCTCGGCTCGATCGAACTAATCCCTGCCATTCGTGAAGGCGGCGACAAAGGCTTGCCCGTTGCGCTCGCCGGGCCGAAGAGTCCCCAGGCTACCGAGTTCTTCAATGTCGCACAGAAGCTCATGGAACGAGCCGATGCCGCTGCGGCCTCAGCATCCGACGTCATCGAAATCAGCTAGCTCTCCGCTTTCCCGATCACGATCTGGGAACCGGGTGCCCCATGTCTCGATTTTGAGACATGGGAAAGCAACAATACCACCGCAGTCATACTGAGGCCCTGATGAAACAAGTCCTTCTCTCCTGGAGCAGCGGCAAGGACTGCGCGTGGGCTCTTCACCTGCTCCGCAAACAGCCCGGTATTGAAGTAGTCGGCCTGCTCACGACGATCAATGAAACATTCGATCGCGTAGCCATGCATGGCACACGCCGTTCTGTCCTGGAAGCTCAAGCCGCCACAGCCGGGCTTCCGATGGTTCAAATCCCCCTTCCCTGGCCATGCTCCAACGAGATCTACGAACAACGCATGTCGGAAGCCTGCCGGCGTGCCCTGTCCGACGGAGTCAGTGCGATCGCTTTTGGCGATCTGTTCCTGCAGGAGGTTCGGACCTACCGCGAAACCCAACTTGCACCAACTGGCCTCGAACCTCTCTTTCCGCTCTGGGGAATTCCGACCGCCCATCTCGCGCAACAAATGATCGCAGGCGGCCTTCGAGCCAAAGTGGCCTGTGTAGATTCTCGTCAGCTCGATCCGGCTTTTGCAGGCCGCGACTTCAATCGCGAGTTTCTAAGTGACCTTCCTTCCGCCATCGACCCGTGCGGCGAAAACGGTGAATTTCACACGTGCGTTTACGATGGGCCAATGTTCTCCGCGCCACTGTCCCTGGAACACGGAGCCGACGTAGATCGCGATGGGTTTATTTACGCGGATTTTGAGTGCCACGCATCTGCAGTCACGAGTAACTAAAGTGCACTTTGAACGTCCTCCTTCTGGCTGAAAACGCGACACTTCCGCTTACTATCGATCTCAGCTTCCCATGTCCTCCGGGTTTATCCATCCTGCCGTTCGCACTCACAAGGGTCTGTCGGCATCAGGCAATGCTGTCCGTATCATCGTTGCCGCGTTCTTCGGTGCCGTCCTCTTCACGCTGGGTGCCGGGGCGCTTCTGTATTCGAACACCCAGAGACTGACCAACGCAGCAGAACGAGTTCAGCATACGCAGGACGTACTCAGCTCCCTTCAACGCGCATCATTGCTGGCCGAGCGCGTTCTCTATCGCGCACGTCTCTACAGTCTCGAAAAGGACGACGATAACCTCAACCTGGCGCGCAGCGCAGCGAACAATCTGGTTACATCCTCGGCTCACATCCGCGCCCTTGTCGCGGACAATCCAAATCAGGCTGCAAACTCACAGAGTCTTTCGGCATGTGCTTCTCACCTGTCCGATACGATGATGCAGTTCTCTGAGCATTCGGAACTCCCGGCAAAGCAGGTTCAGGATTGCCAGAAGACCATCAGCCTGATGTCCGATCACGAGCAGCTTTTGCTTACGGATCGCACCGCCAGCTCCAAGAGCCGGCTTCTCACTTCCATCAGCACCGAGTTTTTCCTTATCCCGATATCGATTCTGTGCCTCATCGTGCTCTTTGCTTTGTTGCTTCGCGACGCCATCGTCCTGCAGGGAAACACAGCCGTAGCGCAGCGGGTGAACGATGATCTCGCCCGCAGCGTCAGCGCTCTGGAAGAAACCGCCCGCGAATCCGAATTGATGACGGCTGCCCGAAATGAACTGCAGCTCTGCGTCGAAGTGGAACAGGTATATGCAACCGCGGCCACGAGCTTCGCCCGCCTGTTGCCGGGGACGTCGGGCAGTCTTTACATGATCAACAACTCGCGCAATCACGTCGAGGTTGTCTCATCATGGGGTCAGCCCAACCACGAGGACTTCAATCAGCCTGAGGCGTGCTGCTCCTTGCGATCAGGCCAGCCACGTTGGCGACAGCCGGGCGTATCGGAGATTCACTGCTCGCACTTCAGCGCGGCTGCTCCAGAGCGCTACCACTGCCGCCCCATCGTCGCCTATGGCAACACGATTGGCTTGCTCTATTTGCAGTGCGACACGGCTGACCTTGTTCCCAGGGTCACCGGCCATATGGATGCCGTCCGGCAGCTCATTCAGATCACCGCGCTGGCCATCGCAACTCTCAACCTGCGTACCAAGCTCGAAAACCAGTCGATCCGGGACCCGCTCACCAATTTGTTCAATCGGCATTTCATGCAGATCTCGCTGGAACGCGAGATGACGCGCGCGCGGCGTCGCAAGCAGATCATGGCGGTGCTCATGCTCGATGCCGATCACTTCAAGCGATTCAATGACACCCACGGGCACGCTGCCGGAGACGCGGTGCTCAAGGCTTTCGCCGACATCTTCCGTTCGAACATTCGTTCGGAAGATATCGCCTGCCGATACGGCGGCGAGGAGTTCACCATCATCCTGCCCGATACAACGGTCAAGGGCGCTTGCGACCGTGCCGAATCGATTCTGTCTGCAATTGCCGATCTCCGAATCACCGCCGGCCACCAGAGCTACGACGGATTCAGCGTCTCGATCGGAATAGCCTTCTTCCCCGGAGATGGCGAATCGGCAGAAGAGCTTCTGCAGCATGCGGATGCTGCCCTCTACGATGCCAAACACAACGGCCGCAACCAGGTCTGTCTGTATGAACGAGCATTTTCCACGAAATAGCCATTCCAGGCTCCGCTGCGGCTGTCCGCGCGTCACCTAAACCTTTTCTCTTCTGGTTCTTTCGTGCTACATGCCAATTCTCCCAAGTACGCTAGATTCTCAATAACGACAAGCTACCCATGATTCGGTTTGTCGGACGTCTTATTCGGTCGGATTCTCCAATATTGGAAGACACATGATGAGAGACTCTTTTGCATCAAGGGCGGTCCAGCGTTTTTCCGCAGTGTTGCAGAAGGTAGCTGCGCCGAATCAGTGTCTTCGGAGATGGGCCCTGCTATCGATCGCGAGCTCCGCGGCGCTTCTCATCTGTGTGTCTCATGCGGCCACGGCCAGTGCAAACACCATTCGCGCTTCCGGCATTGGTTATCTCGCCTTCAGCCTGGTGCTCTTTGGATGTGCCTCTGCTTTCTGGACCCGGGCGCGCTCAACCTCGGGCACGCTATATGCCCGTTGGTCGATGATCTCCGCAGCCACGGTCGCTGCGGCCATCGGCTATCTTCCCTCGTTCTCCCAGGCTATCTTCAACACTCCTCCCGCGCGCCAATTCCAAACCGCGGCATTCAACGCGAGCGAGGCACTCTATCTCCTGGCCGTAGTTCTCTTCTTCGCTGGCGTGTCTCGATCCATTGTCGTTCTCGATACACTCCAGGCAATCTTGTTCGTCGTCATCCGCTTCAAGCTGATCTATTCGCCCGTCACCAGCGACCACTTTTCGCTGAACCACCTGCTAGTCGGCCAGTTCGTGGCATTGTGCCTTTTAGTCGTTGCAACGGTCGGCTGCCTTGGAGCAGCTTCCCGAGCCGAGCTCATCTTTCTGCGCACGATCTCCTGGTTCTTCGGCCTTCGCCTGATCTCATTCTTCTTTTCAAATCAGGTTTCTTACACATGGCTGCACTACATCAACAGCAGTCTCTGGGATCTTCCCGGCACCGTGTTTCTCTCAGCCTTTGCACTCTATCTTCTCTACACAGACAGCTCGCTGACACGGCTGAAAGCAGATGCGCCGCTTCGCTCCCCCAGCGTCGCCGTGCAAAGCCTGATGCCGTCGTTCCTCGCCGTCCTCAACCTGATGCTCGCACTCTTCCTGCTGCGCGTATCCATCGAATTCGCCGCCGGCGCTCTCTGTGTCTCGATCATTTGTTATGTCGTCCGCACTGTGCTTCTGCAAGCGCAGGCCATGCACGAGAAGACCGCTCTGCAGAGCCGGAATGAACAGCTCGAAGGCCTTGCCATCCGCGATCCCCTCACCGGCATTGGGAACCGCCGCTCTCTCGCTCGCGCCTACGACTCAGTTCACTCTTCAAGCGAACCAGCAGCCTTCTCGCTGCTGTTAATGGACATCGATCACTTCAAGCAGGCAAACGATTCTAACGGCCATCTTCACGGCGATGAAATTCTGGTCAAACTCGCCAGAGAGCTCGAACGGCTTTCCGCCGAAATCCCCGGCAGTCACAGTGCGCGCTTCGGCGGCGACGAATTTGCCTTGCTGCTTTCGGGCGTCCCCAAAAACGAGGCTCTTGGGATCGCCGAAGACCTGCGCACGGCATTCACGAAGATAACGCTTGGCATGAGAGACACCCATGTCAGCCTCAGTATTGGCGTGGCTTCTGAGCATGCCGAGAATCAGATGCCCCTGGAAATCATGATCTCAGAAGCGGACAAAGCACTCTACCGCGCAAAAATCTATGGCCGCAACCGCGTCGAACTGCAGCCGGAGATGGTTGACCCATCCCCAGCCCTCGCCAGCCCCCGCCTGCGGTTGCAGCACGAAACAAACTAACCGCTCCTACTCTGACCGCAGAGCCTCCACAGGATTCACGCCGGAAGTTCGGCGCGATGGAAAATAGCACGCCATCACCGCCGCTCCGCAGAGTGCTACGCAAGCCGCTGCATAGGTGAGTGGATCGGTTGAGCTCACCTGGAACAGGAGTGACTGCAGAAGTCGAGTCGCGCCAAACGCCAGCAGAATCCCGCACCCAATCCCGCAGGCCGCAAGAACCAGTCCTTGCTTGATAAACATCCCGACAATCGTATTACGCTGCGCTCCCAAAGCAAGCCGGATTCCAATCTCACGCGTTCGTTGCGATGCAGAATAGGCGATCACGCCGTACAGTCCGACCACCCCCAGCAACAACGCGAGCGCGGCAGCGATGCCCAGCATCACCAGGGTGAACGAAGTCCGGGCAATCGATTTGCTGTAGTAGTACTCCTCTGTCTTGACACCCGAAAGAGGCAGATTCGCATCGACCGACCAGATTGCCTGCCGAATGTCTTTCATCAGGCTTTCAGATCCAGCCCGGGTGGTGCGAACAGCGAATGTGATGTAACGCCGCACATTCACATCCTCGCTCTCGAAGTGGTTCATCAGCATTGGCCAATAGATGAGTGCCGGAGCATCCTTATTCATGCCATCTTCATGGACGTCTCCTACAACCCCAACCACTTCCCGCCAATCATCCTTAGTGCTGACGCGGATCTTCTTGCCAATCGCGTTTGCCGCACTGCCCCAGTACTCCTTGGCAAAGTTCTCTGAGATCATGGCCACCGGCAATTTCGCATGCGCCTCGTCCCAAGTGTAATCGCGGCCTGCCTTCAGCGGTATTCCCAAAGTCGCAAGATACCCCGGCGTTATAAATCTGAATTGGCGTAGCGGCGGCATCGCTCCATTCGCATAGGTCCGGTCCTGCGCGAACACAGGATCGCCCCATTGGAATCCATCCAGTGGCACTGCAACTCCAAACGTCACTGCGGAAACCCCCGGAACTGCTGCGATGTTATGCATGATGTTCTCCTGGACCCGCAATACATCCTCGGGCTTCGGGACATCCGCTTCCGAGATCGAAAGTTTGAAAGTCTGGAACTTCGCTTTGGCATCGTAGCCGGGATCTACACCCACCAGCGCTCGGAATGTCCGGATCATCAGTCCTGAGCAGATGAGCAATACGAAAGCAAGACTCACCTGGATGATCACGAGAATATTGCGCGTGCGATGGCGTTCGCGGCCCTGGCTCAGTGATCGCCCACCTTCGCGCATGCCTGTGCCGATTCGCGCGCCGCCATATCGCAAAGCGGGAATCGATCCAAACAAGAGCGCGCAGACTTGCGAAACCGCCAACGTGAATAGAAGCACCTTCCAGTCAACGCCAATTTCCTGGAGCCGCGGTAGGCCGGCCGGAGCGAGTTTCACCAGCAGTTGCAGGGCTGCCCATGCCAGCACTAGTCCCGCAATTCCACCGAAGACGCCGATCATGGCGCTCTCAAGCAGAAACTGCTTGGCGATTCGCCACGGGCTCGCTCCCAGTGCCGCACGAACTGCCAGTTCCTGATGACGCCCTTCAGCACGAACCAGCAAAAGGTTCGCGACATTGGCACACGCAATCAACAACACTACTCCGATGCTTCCCATCAGCACCCATAGCAGTTTGCCGATATCGCCGACCACATCCTGTGTAAGCGGCCTGATCTTTGGAGTGATGCGCGCCTGATGGAAGAGGTCCATGCTGAACCCGGGCGGAGCAGGAAAACTGCTGAATACAATCGGCAGGAGCCGGGCGATGTCCGCGTTCGCAGCGTCGATGGTGACGCCGGGACGTAACCGGGCGATACCCGTATAGCTGAACTGCCCGAGCGTAGTCTTGTTGCGATCCAGATGGTAAGGCAGGAAGAGGTCCGGCTGCTCCCAATCGAGGAAGCGAAAATCTCTGGGCATAACGCCGATGATCTGGCGCGGCTTCCCATCGACCTTGATCGATTGCCCCACAACGGCGCGGTCCGACCCATAATGCGACTGCCAATACGCGTAGCTGAGCATCACGGTCTCGGCGCTTCCAGGCTGCGCATCCGCATGGTTGAACCACCGGCCCAGCATCGGCGTGATGCCAAGAATGGGCAGCACCCCCTCGGTCAAATCCAGCGCGGGAACCTGCTCGGGGTTCCCCCGGCCGCTCACACTCACCGAGTCGCCCTGGTACATCCCGACGTCTTCGAACGAACGGCCTTGCTCCCGATAAATGAAGTAGTTCGATGGAGCGATGTTCAGGTCGTCGATGTTAATACCTGGCGCGGAGTGCCAGACTCCAACCAGGGACTCGGGATGCGGGTAGGGCAAAGGCTTCAGCAAAACGCCCTCCACCACGCTGAATACCGCGACATTCGCTCCGACCCCGGCTCCAAGGGTCAGGACAGTTACAACCGTGAAGAGAGGAGAGCGCGCCAGCCTCCGTAAAATCTGACCCATTTCCCCGAGAAGCGAGTTCACCATCCAACCTCCTGCGATGGGCGAAAGACGCATACGCCGCCCACTACCCTCATCCGCAAAGATTGCCTCGTCCGGTTGCAGGAAGCTCTCACTTTGTGACGAACAGGCGTGTTTACACCGCCAAAATCGATGTTGGCGATTGATTTGGGAGTTAGCCCAGAATTGCGCAGACTGCGGCGGCCCGTGAACTGCGAGTCGTGACTGCAATCACGCGAAGCTCAATCGGAGACGCCTAAACTTCGGCCGAAACGATATCTGCCCTTAGTCAGCTGCTTGACATTGTTTATGCCGAATGCTACATAGGTACATCGCCGGGGGAGAGCTTCCACTCGGCACCGGGGTTCCTTGCATGCTCGAATTGCGGCGAGTCTCCAAACACTTTTCCGGCATTGCTGCTGTTGACGACGTCAGCTTTTGCGCCCGCCCGGGCCAGGTGACCGGATACCTGGGTCCAAACGGATCAGGTAAGTCGACCACGATTAAAATGATCACGGCCCTGCTGGAGATGACGGCGGGCCAGATTCTGTTTGATGGAAAGCTCATCGAAGACGACATCGTCTCCTACAAGCGAGGAATGGGCTACGTTCCCGAGGAGCCCTATCTCTATAACCATCTTTCTGGCCTCGAATACCTGACGATGGTTGCCGATCTTCGCGGACTCTCTCCGCGTGTCGCCAGCGAGCGTATCGACGGCATGTTGCGTCTGCTCTCGCTCTACGATGATCGACACGCCGGTATCTCAGGCTACTCCAAGGGCATGCGGCAAAAGGTACTGATTGCTGCAGCGCTCATGCACAATCCGGATCTGATTTTGCTGGACGAGCCGTTCTCGGGGCTTGATGTCGGTTCAGCGCTCGTTCTGCGCAGCCTGATCACGGAACTTGCCACTCGCGGCAAAGTGGTGCTCTTCAGTTCGCACGAGTTGGACACAGTCGAACGAATCAGCGACCGGGTGGTGATCCTGCATCGCGGCAAGGTCGTCGCCGACGACTCGATCCAGCGTCTTCGTTCTCTGATGGAATTGCCCACTCTTGAAGCAATCTTTTCCCAGCTGGCTGTCGAACAGGACAGCGGCGCTCTGGCCCGCCAGCTTGCGGATCTGATCTATGCGTAGATACGTGTGGAAACTGCTTCAGCTTGCGTGTCAACGACTCCCGCGCGACTTTCGCGTGCTGCACGCGCAGTTCTTGCTGCGCGTCATCGACCTGGAGGCACTATCGATCGACGCGGATATACCGCGTTTCCTTGGTCAGTTTGCCGGCGTGCTGATCATGTTCAGCTTCCTGCACGCTTTCGCCGTTTATGTTGCGGTTCTCGAATATCCTTTCCGGCTCGAGCACTACCTTATTTCGACAATGATGCTCGTCGCGGGATTGATCACGGTTGTCAGTTGGGATTCGATCTTTCCCGATCGTCGCGACGTCATGGTGCTTGGCCCACTCCCTCTACGGTCGGCGACCGTCCTGGCAGCCAAGCTCTGCGCGTCAGCATCCCTCCTTGGAGTCGCTATTCTCGCGCTGAACTCGGCTCCGGGGCTCGTGGCGCCTCTGCTGCTTGGCCAGTTGCACGCGTCGATATTCGGGTTCTTTCAGGTGCTCGCCGCTTACTGGATCACAATGATAGCGGCAACTCTGTTTCTCTTTTGTTCCGTGCTGACGATTCAGGGCGTCGCATCGCTCTTGCTGCCGTACAGGCTTTTCCTGCGGCTTTCGGCGATGCTGCAGCTAGTGTGCTTTGCCGTCTTTCTCACGGTGTACTTCTTCGAGCCTGCTTTGGGAACATTGCCGGAGCTGCTTGCCGCTCAGAACCAGCAGGTGATGGCCTGTTCCCCTCAATTCTGGTTCCTGGGGCTGTTCAATCAGATCAACGGTTCGCTGCCCCCTCAACTCTCGTGGCTTGCCGCGCGCGCCTGGACAGCGCTCGCCATCGTTGTCGCCGGTGCAGGCATCTCTCTTCTGCTCTCGTACATGCGCGTGATGAAGAAGATCGTTGAACAGCCTGACCTCGATCCCACGAGGTCTTCCGGAAGATTGCTTCCCCGGCTGGGCGGCTCCTTGCAGGCTGCCATCGCTCTTTTCTGTTTCCGGTCGATCACCCGCAGCCGTCAGCACCGCATCGCGCTCGCCTTTTGCTGGTCGATCGTCTTCGCGATTTTCGTCTCTATGCTCCGGCAGGTCGCAAGAAATACTCCCGAACCCGTTTCGCTCGACCTGATCATGCCCACCATCGTGATGATGTGTTGCGCGGTCCTTGGCCTGCGGGGACTCTTCTCGCTTCCGATATCTCTCAAAGCGAACTGGATGCTGCGCGTCACCCAGCTGCGGCCCACCAGAGACTACATTGCAGCCACTCGTCGCACACTGCAGTTGATTGGTGTCCTGCCAGTTCTCGCTGCATCAGCAGCTCTTGCTTACCACTTCAGGCCGTTGCAGCATGCATATCAGCACATCGCGTTCCTCGCGCTCTTTGGCTGCATCCTGGTCGAGGTCAGCCTCTTCCACTTCGACAAAGTGCCCTTCACCTGTTCCTTCGTACCAGGAAAGACGAACATCCAGGTCATCTTCTGGGGAGCAGCATTTGCCTTCATGATGCTGTCGCTTTTGTTCGGCATCTACGAGCTGAAGGCTCTGGACCGATTGTCGAGTTACGCAATTCTGATGGGATGTTCAACGACGATCGTCGTCGGCCTTTGGATCTTCAATCGCATTCACGCGGGTTCGGCGGTTCTCTACTACGATGAAGTGCTTCCTGAAATCATCACCCGTCTGGGACTGACGCTTTTGCCGCCTTCCCCGTCGCCGAAGGTAGCGAAGGTGGATGGTGCCTGAAGCCTCACAGCGGAATCCCTCGACCAGATCCATTCTGTCCCGGCCAGTAAATCGCAGTCACTTGACCAACATAAAAAGCGAGGCACGCGGCCTCGCTTTTTATGTTTTCGCGAACTTAACGCCAGTGGCCTTCCACCAGCACCCATCCGCCGCGGCGATGCACCCAGTGATGGGGTACCCACCTGGCATGACGGCGTGGCGGGCGGTCCCAGCGACCCGGAACCCAGACATAGCGTGCTCCATCCCAGCGCTGATATCCGCCAACCCACACATATCCGCGCTCGGGCGGCGGAGGCCTGCGTTCCACGATCGGAGCAGGGGGACCCACACGCACATAAACCTGCGCATAACTCGCCGCAGGCAACAAAGTAGTAATGGCCAGCAAAGCTGCCAGTGCAATCTTCTTCACGTGTCAACTCCTTGAGCAATTGAGTGTGTCGCCGGAGCTGCACTCCATCCCGGCGTTCTGCTCATTTCAACATCAATCTGCCCGAAAAGTTGTGGCAATTCTGCCCGCGGAATGACGGAAGTGACCTTGAGTCGACTGCGGCCTAGCGGGCTGTCGCGGAGACGGCAAGCTCTTCCGCCAGAGCCCCAGCAGCCTTCACGCAGTCGTCCCGGTCTACGTCGTGATGCGTGACCAGGCGAATCATCCTGGGCCCTAAAGTGCTCGCCAGAATTCCGCGAGTCTTCAGCCGATTCACAAGCTCCGTCGCGCTTACCTCACCGTCAAGCCGGAAGATCACGATATTCGTCTCAACCGAATTGACATCGATCTCGACACACTCGATTTGCGAAAGCGCCTCTGCCAGCAAGCGCGCGTTGGCGTGATCTTCGTGCAGGCGGGCAGGCATCTTCTCGAGAGCAATCAATCCTGCTGCTCCCAGCACACCAACCTGACGCATTCCTCCGCCGAGCGCCTTCCGATAGATTCGTGCCTGATCCATCAACTCAGCCGAACCGACCAGCATGGAACCGACCGGCGCACAGAGCCCTTTCGACAGGCAGAACATCACGGTGTCAAAACCGCGCGTCAGCGTCTTCACATCGGAACCGAGTGCTGCTGCTGCATTGAAGATCCGCGCCCCATCCAGATGCAGTGGAAGCCCTCGATCTTTCGCGTTCGCCCAAATCTCTTCCATCACAGCCAGGCTGGTGCAACGGCCGCCTGTGAGATTGGCGGTGTTCTCGAGTTCAATAAGTCCCGTCGCGGCACGAAACGCACCCTTCTTGAAAATGACGGGTTCGATGTCCGCCCACGTCAGCGTGCCTCGCTCTGTCGGCACAGCGCGAACAAGACAGCCGGAGAACACAGCAGCAGTCGCCATCTCCCAATCGAGAATGTGAGACCGCGATTCACAGATCACTTCCTGACCAGGCTCGGTAAGCAACCGGATCGCAATCTGATTCCCCATCGTCCCGGTCGGAACAAAGAGCCCCGCTTCGCGCCCGAATATCTCCGCCGCTCTCTTCTCCAGCAGATTTACAGTTGGATCCTCGCCATAAACATCATCGCCAACTTCAGCCGCAGCCATCGCCGCACGCATCTCTGCCGTGGGCCGCGTAACCGTATCCGACCTCAAATCGATGATGCCTGTCTCCATCCCACCTAATCCTGTACTTCAGTCCCTCAGTCCCTAGTCCCTTGGTCCCTAGCCCCCGACGCTGATGCCGAATCCAATGCCCCTTACTCACTACTCACTACTCACTACCTCCCTCGTTCCCTCGTTCCCTGCTCTTAAGGAATTTGCGCCATCGGCAGTTCCATCACCGGTGTCACCTTGCCGCCGCTCGACGCATACGCCCACATGCCGTGGAAGTTTTCCCGCAGTCCGGGCTGTGCTTTCAAAAGCGCGCCCAAAACCGCAATCGCCTCTGTTCGAGCAACGGCAGGATCGGCAGTACCCGCCGTCTCATAGGTGACCCCAAGATCCGGCTCATGCAAAGTCGGGTCCAGTCGCACCGAGGTGATCTTCCAGGTGCGATCGCCTGCGGTCACGCTCACTGGAAAAGAATCTTCCTTGGGAGCGCCATTGATCTTTCCCTGTTCCTGCGTCAGCTTGTCCAGGTTCGGCGATGAAACGAAATCAACAGGCAGTTCGAGATAGTGCGCCGTGTCGTAGCAGTACCACGCCGCCCACGGCATATTGCTTCGCGCCAGTTCGCGGGCCCGGGTCCAGTACCAGACGCCATCATGGCCGTTGAACTTCCCTTCGCGCCCCGAAAAGCCGCCCAGCTTCCATCCCGGCGCACCGGTCTGGTCCCACGCCAGCACAAAACCCATCTGTCCAGCCATGGCCGCCCCTGCAGCATCCGAAAGCACAATCGCATATTTCCCCGGCGGAAGCCCCCGCATGCTGATCGTGACCGTCATCGATCCATTGGCATTAGAACAAAAGAACTGGGTATCAGTGGCTGCTGTCAGAGAACTCGCGTCGAGCAGGTAGACGTTTCGTAGTTGTGTCTTTCCGCCCTTCACCATCGGGCCAGCCTGTTCGATGGCCCCCCGAATCCCATCCCACTGGTTCGCCAGCGAGGGCAGCAGCACTGACTGAAGAGCGCTCGTGTCCTGCCGGATGACCGCATCGGAAAGCTGCTCCCCGATCGACGCCAGCGTGCCCCGATCTTGAGCGTTCAGTTCGGCCTGTGTCGTGCACGATACTGCGAATCCCGAGGCCGGGGCCAGTAGGACCAGCGCGATGAAACTACTCCAGCACAAGCGCATTACGAGCGATTCCTCACTTCTTCCGGAAAACTCTTCGAGCGTTCGACGGCCACTGATAGTCTAATGCAGTAGGGTGTCTTGACCCGTCACCCGCCGAACGCACTCAGGGCCGCCGAGGCGATTGCCATGCATCCGGATATTAAGACGCACATGCAAGCCGTTTCTCTCTCGGTTCCGAAGAATCTGATGCTCTCGGCCGCATGCGCACTGGCTTGCGGTTCCATCAGCGCCCAGGTCACAAAAGCTCCTGTCCATCGATCCGCGAGAAAAGCCGCTCCGGCCCCCGCTGTTGAGCAAGCCCCTCCGCCGCCACCGATGCCTCACTGGCCGGTCAACGACTCGCCCACTCCGGCGTCAGTTGTCTGGGATGCCAGTGGTCTGCGCATCAATGCCACGAACTCCAGCCTTCAGCAGATCCTGAACGAGGTCTCCACTGACACTGGAACAAAGATCATAGGCAACTTCCCTGACCAGCGTGTATTCGGCAGCTACGGCCCAGGTCAGGCCAACGACGTGCTTTTGCAGCTCCTGCAGGGATCCGGGTTCAACGTCTTGCTGGCAGGAGATCTGGGACACGGAGCCCCGAGCCAGATCGTCTTGACGCCTCGCCGCGGAGGCGGATCGAATGCCCCAGCAGCCGGAATGAATCCTCAGCAGCCGGAGACGCAGCCCGATCAGGATGAGGGCGAAGCCGTCGAACAGCAGGAACCCCCTGAGCAACAGCAGGAGGAGACCACAGTCCCTGCCATCCCCCCGCCAAATGCACCCGGTGGGCAAGGCCAGCCGGGCGGCCCCAACGGGCCAATGCGCACTCCGCAGGAGATCATGCAGGAGATGCAGCAGCGCCAGCTTTTGCAGCAGCAGCAAATGCAGCAGCAACAGCAGCAGCAAGCAAATCCCACCGCTCCCCAGCAGGAAAATCCCGAGTAGAACCGCGATGTTTTGAAGGGGCCACGCTTCAGTCGGTTTTCAGAGCTGCTGGCTACGGGTTTCTCTGCCTGCTTAAGACCTCCAACAAAGACGGACGTTTTGAAGGGCCACGACTTCAGCCGGTTTCAGAAATGTGAGTTACAGGTTTGTCTGCCTGCCGAACTCCGATGAAGTCGACGCTTTGAAAGGGCACGACTTCAGTCGTGCCACATGATCTCCAAAATAGAGCGGGCTTCAGCCCCTGAGGAAGGCCTCCTAGATCTCGTCTTTCCTCAGCACTCTTGCCGCAAGCTCGTTCAGCCGTGCCGCAAACATGCATACAAGTTGTGCTCTAGTCTGAGAACTCGATCCTCTTCAACTGAAGCGGAGGGAGCAGCAGCCTTCAGGCTGCTGAATGCTGAACTCGATATCGAAGCGGCTTCAGCCGCGGACTTTTTCTCGATTGGTTCCGCAAAGGTTTGAGTTCTTTCGCGAGCTCTTGCCTTGTGCTCAAAATCTGGCTTGCGGGCATTAGCAATTGTGCTCTTCCTCACCTGCACCCACCACCCCTTATCGGCTAATCTCCCTGCGATACTGCTACGGGAGATTTCTTCGCATGGATCGTCGCGCTTTCCTTGGAACCAGCCTGGCTGCCATAGCCGCAGAACCACTCAACGGAGCCCAGCCAGCTCAACCGCGAAAAAACGAGAAGCATCCCCTTCCGCGCATCCAGGTTCATCCCGCCGGCCACTTCCTGCAAACCGAAGACGGCACCCCTTTCTTCTGGCTTGGCGACACAGCCTGGGAACTGATTCATCGCACCACCCGCGAAGAAGCAAGCTACTATCTCCAGACTCGAGGCCAGCAGGGCTTCACCGTAATCCAGACCGTTGCGCTTGCCGAGTTCAACGGCGTCAAACAACAAAGCCCGCTCGGCCTTCGACCGCTCATCGACAACGACCCGCGCAAACCCGACCCCGCATACTTCGATCGTGTGGTCGAGGTCGTCGATGAAGCAGCAACACGCAATCTCTACGTTGGTCTGCTGCCGACCTGGGGAGACAAGCTCACCGCTCCGTGGGGTGATGGGCCGCGAATCTTCCGCAATGACAATCTTCCCGACGCTCGCTTCTATGCGCACTATCTCGCTTCTCGTTTGAAGGACCGCAATAACGTGATCTGGATTCTCGGCGGAGATCGCCCGCCGAGCCTCTCCACCATGAGCGAAGAAGAACGGAAGAACATCGCGAAATCCACCGGCTTCAAACCGGACCAGGATTGGACGCCGATCTGGCGTGAGCTTGCCGCAGGTCTCGCCGACGGTCTGGGCCGTCAGCCCGTCATCGCGTATCACCCCAACGGCGGAGCCCGCTCGTCAGCGACTTTGCATCAGGAGCCCTGGCTCTCCATCAACGGAATGCAAAGCGGTCACGGCAGCGGGCACGATGTGCCTGTGTGGGACTGGGTGGCCGGAGATTACGCGCTCTCTCCTGCCAAGCCGACCCTCGACCTGGAGCCGAACTATGAGGACCACCCCTACAATCCCTGGCCGCGCTGGGATCCGGCTACCGGATACTTCCGCGATCACGATGTTCGCAAGCAGGTCTACCGCTCCGTCTTCGCTGGCGCCTGCGGCGTCACCTATGGACATCACGCGATGTGGGGCTTCGTCGGCCATCGCAATGACGTCATCAATCATGCAGACCGCGACTGGATCGATGCTCTTCAGCGCCCCGCAGGCCGCCAGGTGCAGTATCTTCGCCGGCTCATCGAATCGCGCCCCTACTTCAGCCGCATACCCGATCAGAAGCTCATCGCCTCAGATTCTGGTATTGGAGGCAATCACATCCAGGCCACTCGCGACTCTGCAGGCACCTACGCCTTCGTCTATTTCCCGATGAACGACATGACGGCTAGGCTCGATCTCACCCGGTTCAAATCCGGCAAGCTGCGCGCGTGGTGGTTCGACCCCCGCACAGGAGTTGGCACTTTGATTGGATCTCTAGAGAAGAATCAGAATGAGTTCCGCACGCCTCCGTACGGACCCGACTGGGTTCTGGTGCTCGATACAGCAGAGGCAAACTATCCTCCGCCGGGTCTGGATGTCTGGGCTGGGTAGGGGAAGCCTCAGAGAAAACAGCGATCGGAAGCTAATCCGCTGCGAGTCGCGCGGTCACCTTGACCGGAACATTAGCTTGCCGGGGACGCATCATCGCGAAGCCAATCCGGAAGATCCCATAAGCGGTAAGGACTCCAAAAGCCATGGAACCGATAGCGGCGCAGAATAACATAATTAAGTCGGCCATTTTTTTAAGACCCCCGTTGAAGTTGCTGGGGAAAGTTCCTCATTCGATTTCTGCTTCTGCCTCGGCTATTGGATGCTATGTCGTGGCTTTGTCTTGATGGATTGTCGCAGAATTTTGGCCGCGTTGACCCTCGTTTCTGTTGCCAAATAGAATACCCCTAGGTACATCCGTAATTGTGCGGACTCGCCTTGTGACGAAGGTTCATCAAGTGCGCATGACTTTGGTCGACCTTTAGCGGCAACCCACCGTCTTCGCTTCACTCAAACATGTCTATCACTCACATTTCGGTGCGGGGCGCGCGCCAGCATAATCTGCGCGACATCAACGTCCGCATTCCGCGTAACACGCTGACGGTCGTCACCGGCTTATCCGGTTCGGGCAAGAGTTCCCTCGCCTTTGACACGATCTATGCCGAAGGCCAGCGCCGCTATGTCGAGACCCTCTCTGCCTACGCGCGCCAGTTTCTCGATCAGATTGAACGCCCCGACGTCGATTCGATTGAAGGCCTCTCTCCTGCTATCTCAATCGAGCAGAAGACCACCAGCCGCAGCCCTCGCTCCACCGTCGGAACAATCACCGAGATCTACGACTATCTCCGCCTGCTCTACGCATCGGTCGGCACCCCGCACTGCCCCAACTGCGGACGGCCCATCGCCCGTCAGACCGCCGAGCAGATCGTGCAGCGCATCCTGCAACTCGGCTCAGGCGAGCGCGTCACGGTCATGGCGCCAATCGTTCGAAGCCGCAAAGGAGAGTTCAAGGATCTGCTGGATCAGCTTGATCAGCAAGGCTTTCGCGCTCGCGTTGACGGCGAGATGGTCGATCTGGCCGAACCGCCCGCGCTGGATAAGCGGAAGAATCACAACATCGAAGGAATCATCGACCGCATTCTCCTCAAACCCGCCGATACGTCGGGTGCCCCCGGTCCCTCGCAATTGGGGACCGGGGACGTAAGGCAGATGGCTACCATTCCCACCGGTAGATCCAAGCCCTCTGTTGAGAAGCGTTTGGAGGCCGCTATCTCCAAAGCGCTTCAACTCGCAAACGGACTGGTTCTGGTAGGTTTTGCGAATGGTGAGGAGCAGACATTCTCGTCTTCGATGGCCTGCCCTGACTGCGGACTCGACGTCCCCAAGCTCGAGCCCAGAAGCTTCAGCTTCAACTCGACCTTCGGCGCATGCCCGGAATGCCACGGGCTCGGTTCCCTCTACGATCTCGATCCCGCCAAGGTCATCACCGACTGGTCAAAGCCGCTGCTCGATGGCGGCCTCGGACCCGGATCTGCCTCGCAATACCTTCTCCGCCTGATCAACCTCGCTGCCCAGAAGTACAACATCGACCTCAAGAAGCCCTTCGAAGATCTCCCTCCGAAGCAGCAGCACATCCTTGTCTACGGACCTCCCAAAGGCGAAGCCCCCCGCACCGGCTTCCACGGAATTCTGAGCTACCTCCGCGACTCCATCGACGAAGCCCGCAGCGACGGCTACCGCGAGTACATGATGAGCTTCATGTCGGCGACTCCATGCCCTGTCTGCCGCGGCAAGCGCCTTCGACCCGAATCGCTGGCTGTGAAGATCAACGCGATGTCGATCGCCGACTTCACCGCGCTTCCCCTGAACAAAGCTCTCTCTGCAGCATACGAATTGCACTTCACCGCCCGCGAAGCCCTCATCGCAGATCGCATCCGTCGCGAGATCATCGAACGTCTCGAATTCCTCTGCGCTGTCGGACTCACGTATCTTTCGCTCGATCGCAATGCCGCCACCTTGTCTGGCGGCGAAGGCCAGCGCATCCGCCTCGCCACGCAGATTGGTTCCCGTCTCCGCGGAGTCCTCTACGTCCTCGACGAGCCCTCCATCGGACTCCACCAGCGCGATAACACGCGCCTCATTGAAGCCCTGGTCCGTCTCCGCGATCTCGGCAACACCGTCCTCGTCGTCGAGCACGATGAAGACACCATCCGCCATGCGGACTACGTCGTCGATCTTGGCCCCGGCGCCGGCCGCCTCGGCGGACATGTCGTCGCACAAGGCACTCCGGGCGACATCATGGCCTGCCCGCAGTCGCTTACCGGCAAATATCTTTCCGGCGCAGAAGGCATCGTGCACCGCCCCGAGCCTCGCCCGCTCACCAACAAATGGCTGACGGTGACCGGCGCACGAGAGCACAATCTTCAGGACGTCACGATCAAAGTGCCGCTAGGCATCATGACCGTTGTGACCGGTGTCAGCGGCAGCGGCAAGAGCACCCTCATCAACGACATTCTCTACCGCTCACTCGCGAAAAGCCTCTACGGCTCCCGCGAAGAGCCCGGCGTTCACGAGACGCTCGAAGGCACCGACCAGATCGACAAGGTCATCCGCATCGACCAGGATCCGATCGGGCGCACACCCCGCTCGAATCCAGCCACCTACACCCAGGTCTTCTCGCCAATTCGCGATCTCTTTGCGATGCTCCCGGAAGCCCGCGAGCGCGGCTACAAGCCAGGCCGCTTCAGTTTCAACGTTGCCGGAGGACGCTGCGAGGCGTGTCAGGGCGACGGCCAGCGTCGCATCGAAATGAACTTCATGCCCGACGTCTACGTACAGTGCGAGGTGTGCAACGGTCGCCGCTATAACCAGGAAACACTCGCCGTAAAGTTTCACGGCTACTCCATCGCCGACATCCTCGACCTCACCATCGAAGACGCCCTCACTGTCCTCACGGACGTGCCTACTGTCCGTCAGAAGCTGCAGACCCTGGTCGATGTCGGCCTCGGTTACGTCCATCTCGGTCAGAGCGCCACAACGCTCTCCGGCGGCGAAGCACAGCGCATGAAGCTGGCACGCGAGCTCTCCAAGCGCCAGACCGGCCGCACCCTCTACCTTCTCGACGAGCCAACCACAGGCCTGCACTTCGACGACGTCCGCAAACTCCTCGAGGTGCTTCACCGCCTCACCGACCTCGGCAACACCGTGATCATCATCGAGCACAATCTCGATGTGATTCGCAACGCCGACTGGATCATCGACCTCGGACCCGAGGGCGGCGAAGATGGTGGCCGCATCGTCGGAGTAGGCCGGCCCGCAGAAATAGCAGCAACCCCGGAGTCCTACACCGGCCACTTCCTCGCCCGCTACTACTCCTCCCACAACGGCAAACTCAAAGAGGTCCCAGCGCTTTCATCGACGAGCTCCTCTTCATCCGATTCTCCAGCCTCTGAGCTCCAGGGGAAAGCCGGGACCGCAGCAGCCATTGGCTCTTCTCAGCTCCCGGAGGGAGCCTCCGAGAATAGCCCAGGGCAACCCGGAGCAAAGCGAAGGGGCAGCCCTGGGAAACCAACCCCACAGAACTCCAGCGCCCCGGAGGGCCGCTCGAAAAGTCGGCAATCCAAATCATCCAAAAACGGCAAAAAGCCGGTGCGCTCGTGAGCACCTTCCCCGAACAGGTGCCGCAGAACCCCGAAGCCGAACCATCCGGCGAACCGAACGACTCGCCCGCCTCTGATCCCCTCGGACCAGAGAACATTCCCCTCCCTCCCGCCGAATGGGCCAGCGAACCAGAACCAACGTCGCCTCTCCCCAGCGCAATCGAAGCACCCGCCTCCTCTCCGCAAATCACCGAAGACCAGCCCCTCTTTGCCTCCTATACGCAGCCACCGCCTCCGGTCGTCCGCGAAGAACGAATCCCTCACATGGGCCATCTTGGAATTTTGTTCCTGCTGGTCCTTTGCGGATTAATCGGCGTCAACGTTCTCGTTGCAGTCGCCCTGCACATGAAGCTCTGGGGAATCGCAACAGCCGCCCAGGCAACAACCGACTTCCACTACGCTCTCATCACGCAGGCTGCGCTCTACCTGATCACCTTTGGTGGATGCCTCATCGCCTTCCCTCTCATCTGGCGAAAGCCGTTCTTCGATGGAATCCACTGGAATGGTGACTTCGCCGTTCAGCGCTTTGGACGCTTGCTCAGCGCGGCAGTCGTCTGTTTCTTTGTCGCCATGATCAACGGGATGTTGCTGCCGGGCCCCACCGACGCACCTATCGACAAACTATTCAAAGCTCCCGGAGCAGCCTGGGTACTCTTCGGCTTCGGTGTTACCGTTGCTCCATTCTTCGAAGAGATGGCCTTTCGCGGCTTCCTCCTCCCCTCGCTCTGCACCGCATGGGATTGGACCGTCGAAAATCTCACCGGAACGCCTCGTCGTCCTCTCGACCAGAACGGCGATCCAAACTGGTCTCTCTCCGCAATGATTGCCGGATCGCTCGTCACCAGCCTTCCCTTCGCCCTGATGCACGGATTTCAAACCGCATGGTCCCTGGGCCCTTTTCTACTGCTCATCTTCGTGAGCCTCGTCCTCTGCTGGGTTCGCCTCTCCACGCGATCTCTCGCCGCAAGCACACTGGTCCACGCCAGCTACAACTTCATGCTCTTCTCCTTCATGCTCCTCGGCACCGGCGGCTTCAAACACCTCGACAAGATGTAACGTTCGTTGCTCACTACTAACTACCGACTTGTTCCCTTGTTCCCTTGTTCCCTTGTTCCCTCGTTCCCCGTCTCTCCGTCCCTTAAAATCATCTTGATGACTCCCAGCAGCCCCACCTACGCCCAGCAGCTTCTCTCCCTACTCGCGCGAACAAGTTTCAAACTCGGCCAGTTCAAGCTCTCTTCCGGCGGCACCAGCGACTACTACATCGATTGCCGGACCACGACCCTCCACGCAGAAGGCGGCCGCCTCACCGGCCATGCCATTCTCGAGCTACTCGAACAGCACGGCATTCAGGCCGAAGCCGTCGGAGGCCTCACCATGGGCGCCGATCCCATCGTCTCCAACGTTGCCACTGCCAGCGCGTGGCGTGCTCAGCAGCGTCCCGGCAGTCCCCTGCTCCACGGCTTTCTCGTTCGCAAAGCCGAGAAGGCGCACGGCACCGGACGCCGCATCGAAGGGTTCTGCCGTGATGGCGCACGCGTCGTTATCGTTGACGATGTCTGCACGACTGGCGCATCCACAGTCGCTGCGATCGAAGCTGCTCACGAAGCTGGAATGATAGTCGCCGCAGTTGTATGCATTGTGGAGCGGGAAGAAGCTCACGGCCGTCCATCAGTCGAAGCAGCCGCTGCCGGAGCTCCCTTCTTGCGGCTCTTCACAGCAAATCAGGTACGAGCCGAGCACGTCAGCCAGCTCAAGAGCGCTTAGTTCAAACCATGGTCAAAACCGGCGAGCTTCGGAAGGCTATTGCAGCCCTTCTTTCCTCTGCATGAAATCCAGTAGGAGCTGAATCGCGTAACTGGTCTCAATCATCAGAGTCCGGCGCGCCGCGTCGTTATCAAAGGACGCTGCCTGGATCCGGCAAAGCTCCAGCTGCTCTTTCAGAGCCTTGATCGTCCGGTCACGCGTTATCTGGTCCATGACACGACCCACAGCAACAGTTGCAAGGATTCAGGCTTAACGACTTGAGTTGCTCTCCTTACAGCCGATTCCCATACTCTATCCCAAAAGAAATCAGGCCATCCGAGCGTTAAGCTGAATGGCCTGGCAATCTATCGTTGCTGTCACTTTAGTCTGACTGCTTTAATGCATTCTAAGTAAATCTAATCTAGAAATATCGGCTCTCACCTTTACAACTTCTAATCAGGCTTTACGCCTTTACGTGGTCTTTTCGGCTTTCGCCTTTAATCTTCCTAATCTAGTAACAGCAATATCGAACCTTTAGTTGTTCAACCGTTCGGTTGATCTATTAGTTGCTGCCGGGACCCGGAGCCGCCGGCGCAGTTGCTGCCGGAGCTGCCCCGCCACCCATGTTGCTCAGCAGCTGAACCTCAACGCGGCGATTCTGCTTGCGGCCTTCAGCGGTTGTATTCGGAGCAACTTCCTTGTCCTTGCCGATACCGATCAGGTAGAAGCGGTGTGCGGCAACTCCATACTTAGAGGCCAGGTACTGAACCACTGCATCGGCGCGGCGGTTGCTGAGGTCATAGTTATAAGCGGCAGAGCCGGTCGAATCCGTTCCGCCCGTGACTTCGAGGATGTAGCTCTTCGCGCTCGCCAGCTGCTGTGCAAACTGATCGAGCTGCTCTTTGTCGTCCTTGGTGAGCGTCGCCTTATCGAAACCGAAGGTCACAGTGACATTCGCCATCGACTTGTAGTTGTCCAGACCCTTCACGACTGAGTCGAGTGAGTCGGCGCGGTGTACGGCATCGTTGGCTGCATTCTCGGCATCGCCGGCTGCTTTGCCTGCGCTCTGTGCATTCTGCGCAGCGGATTCAGCGGCGGTCTGCGCCTGCTTGATGCCGGCGGTTGCGCGGTCATCCACATCGTGCAGGTTGCGGTTGTTCTCGGCAGTCTTCTGATCGAGCGTGTTGGTGTGCTCAACGATTGGCGCCGTCTGGGACTTGACGTAGTTCTTGCTCGCGCAACCGGTGACGCCCACAAGGGCTACGGCAGCTGCAATCAACAATCCATTTGAATTTTTCATTTTATTCCCCATTCCTTTTCGCCGCCTCTGATTTGCCTGACCCTCTTTGAACCACCCAGGCCCGGCGGCGATTTTCGTGTCGCCTTGGATAGTGCATGCATCGAGCCAAATCGCGCGCTCGCGTCAAACCACAGACTATGTGGCATTTAGCATGCCCGCCAGAATTATTTGCACACTCGTAAAGATGTGTAGTTTTTACCTCCTGCGGTAAGTTTGCACTCCAAAGCTGGCAGTCTGCTTCATTTCCTGACGCCAGCTATCCTATGAGTTGGGGCTACCTCCTTCCGTACCTTCATGGATCTAATCGAGAAAATCCGTACTCTCCCCGCGCAGCCCGGCGTGTACCTCTACAAGAACGCTGAAGGCGTGGTCATCTACGTCGGCAAGGCCAAAAACCTGCGTTCCCGTGTGCGGTCCTATCTCCTCGAGGCGTCTCAGGCCAACGCCAAAACCGGCTCCCTGATGCGCGAGGCAGTCGACGTCGAATACATCCTCGTTGCCAACGAACATGAGGCTCTCGCGCTCGAAAACAATCTCATCAAGCAGCGCAAGCCCCGCTTCAATATCCTCCTTCGCGACGACAAGACCTATCCCTACGTCAAGCTGACGCTGTCTGATCGATATCCCAAAGTGTTCGTCACCCGCCGTCTTCGAAAGGACGGCTCGGCATACTATGGTCCGTACTTTCCCGGAAATCTCGCCTATCGCGTTGTCGAGCTTATTCACCGCAGCTTCCTGCTTCCGAGCTGCAAGATCGACCTGACTCGCTATCACCCTCGCGCCTGTCTTCAGTACTACATCCATCGCTGTCTCGGACCTTGCGTGCAGGACCTGACCACGCCGGAAATCTATGCGCAAGCGGTGAAGGATGCGCAGCTCTTCCTCGAAGGCAGACAGGCCGAGTTGGAACGTTCACTCAGCGCGCGAATGATGGCGGCAGCCGAAGAGCAGCAGTTTGAAGCAGCCGCGCGACTGCGCGATCAGCTCTCCACCGTCCATCAGCTTCAGGAGAAGCAGCGCATCGCAACCGCTGAGCAGAGCGACGATGCGGATGTTTTCGGATATCACTTCGAAGAGGGCGCACTCGCCGTCAATCAATTTCACATCCGCGGCGGCAAGATCGTCGATCGCCGCGAGTTCTTCTGGGAAGATCTCCCCGAATTGATGGAAGCCATCGGCGCAGCCGACACTCCTCCTCCTGACGAAAACTCGGGTGCCCCAGAGCCTGCCCTGAGCTTGTCGAAGGGTCTCGCTTCTGAGACCTGGGATGAAGGCTTCGCGCATGCCACATCCGCGGATACGCAAAGCACGGAAAGCAACGAGGCAACCTTCAACCCCGGCGTTGTCTTCTCCGCCCTGCTCAAGCAGCTCTACATCGATCAGCGATACGTTCCCCGCTCCATTCTCGTGCCTGTCGATTTCGCCGACCGCCAGTCACTCTCCGACCTGCTCAGTGAGCGCATCGACCGCCGCGTAGAAATTGCCGTTCCCCAGCGCGGAGAAAAGCGTTCCCTCGTCGACCTCGCCGGGCAAAACGCAAAGCAGTCCTACATCCAGCGATTCCGCGTTCTCGAGCCATCACGAAAAGCGATTCAGGAGTCATTGGCCGACTCCCTGATGCTGCCCGAACTTCCCAGCCGCATCGAGTGCTTCGACATCTCCCATATCCAGGGCGCCGAAACCGTCGCATCCATGGTTGTCTGGGAAGACGGAAAGATGAACAAATCGCAATACCGCAAATTCAAGGTGATGACGGTCCTCGGCGTCGACGACTTCGCGTCTATGCGCGAGGTCGTCACGCGCCGCTACCGCCGCCTCAAGGACGAGGACAAAACAATGCCCTCACTGATCCTCATCGACGGCGGACTCGGTCAGCTTCACGCCGCAGCCGAAGCGCTCGAGGCCCTCGGATTCACCTCGCAGCCGCTCGCCTCAATTGCGAAAAAAGAAGAAGTCATCTACCTCTACGGCAACGAAGATGAGCCCGTGGTGCTCGACCGCCGCTCGCCGGTTCTGCATCTGGTGCAGATGATTCGCGACGAGAGCCATCGCTTCGCAATCGGATATCACCGCCAGCGGCGTGCAATGCGCGATCGCGACTCAGAATTGCTCAACATCCCCGGTGTCGGCCACCTCACCCGCCAACGCCTCCTCACCCACTTCGGCAGCCTCAGAGATATTCAGCAGGCAACAGCGGACTCTCTCGCCGCGGTAGTCCCGCGCAAAACCGCCGAGTCCATCTGGAGCCACTTTCACGAACCCCAGACCACAACCTAGTGGGTGCCTCATCTGAGCGTTGCGCGTGAAAGGCGGGTGCCCCACGTCTCGATTCTGAGACGTGGGTCTGATCGCCGTCCTGCTGGAGACCAGCCGCCTCATCCAATGCGGGTGCC
>JAFDVQ010000015.1 GCA_018268915.1 Acidobacteriota bacterium | reverse complement strand
GTGTTGGGTGATGTGACCGATGTCTAATAGGATCTCTCCCCGGTCCCCAAAAGCGAGGGACCGGGGGTACCCGGTGGAGTTGGTGATGGGTGATGTGACCGATGTTTAACAGGATCTCTCCCCGGTTCCCAAAAGCGAGGGACCGGGGGCACCCGGTGGAGTTGATGATGGGTGATGTGACCGATTTAACAAGATCTCTCCCCGGTCCCCAAAAGCGAGGGACCGGGGGCACCCGACACCCCACGTTTAACTTCTGAAACAACTCATAAGTCTCAGCCGCAGCGATGTGGATCCTCGCCGGGGTAGTTTCCCTGCACGCATGGAACGGTGCTGAGGTACTCGTAGATTGCGCGAAGATCGTGGTCGGAGAGGTGGCGCAGATTCGGCCAGGGCATGATCTGAAGCAGATTTCCGTCGAATGGAGCAGGGATGCAGTTTGCATTGGGCGCGCCGGTGCATGGCGGATGGAGATGGTCGGGATCGATGCCGGTGCGGATCGTGTGGAGGAACTCCTGAAAGCTGTCTCCACCGATCGCCTTTCCGCTCGCGTCGGGAGTGAGATTGCGGGAGATGATCTGAGCCGAACCTGGAATCAGTGCGCCGAAGCTTCTGCCGCCGCCGAGGTAGGTGGCTGGATTGGTGTGCTCCGGCTGATTGAAGAAGGGATTGCCGCCGGGAGCGTATTCGGTTTGCGGACCCGCGGAGTGGCAGCCGTTGCAGTCACCGGCAACGTTGACGAAGTAGCTGCCGAGGCCCACGAGGGCGACATTCTTGCCTTTCATGTTGAGGGGAACGGGTGCGGCATTGAGGCCGATCTGTATGCGCGAATCACCGGATTCGGCGGCGTTGGCAGGCGAAGGTGTATTCGATACGGCGATCGCGATGGTGGCCACAACAGCACAGGATGCGGTGATCGCAAACAGGCGAGAGCGGGTCATGCAATTTTCCTTTCAAACGTGATGAAGGTGGGGAAGCCTTTATTTGAACCTGGTCGGTGGGGGATGAGGATTTGACCGGGGACCTGAGACCTGAAGTACTGGAACGGAATGCAATCGTACACATGACGGGGATCGGTGTCTAAGGAAATCTTGGTGAATTGGCGCGTTTCGAGACGGCCACTGAAAGGCGGTCCGTCGATAGAGGAACAGTGAAAAGCCCGGCCGGAGCCGGGCTGGAAGGGAACTGCGAAGTAGATCAGGCCATGGCGGCGACTGGCGCCGTTGCCGGAGCAGCGGCAGCGGGAACCTCTGCCGGAGTAGAGTGCGCGGGGACGTGCGCTCCGCGAGTGAGGCGATGGACGAAGTGATAGGGGGGCCAGGGGCCGGAGAGCTGCATCTGGCAATCCTTCATCATGGCGCTGGTGGTCTGGAACTTGTTCTGATAACGCTCCACGCACTTGCGCTCGATCAGGTGGGAGATATCGAGGACCATTTTTCCGGATTCGGTAAGCCGGCAGCTGACTTCTTCATCCAGAGGCGCGAAGAGGCGATGCATCTGGAAGCTGACGGCGCGTGCCCGGGTCTGGCGCTCGCGCTGACGAGTAGCTGTCTCGCGAAGGTTCGTGAGGTATTCGCGGCCGACCTTCTCAGGGGAAAGATAGGAGAGTTCTTTGCCGCAGGAGCAATCGTCAACGAGGATCTTCAAGTGCATTTCGGTTTTGCCGCGGAGTTTTTCGATGTTGCCGAGGAACTGTCGCTGGTTGGACCGGATGGACTTGCGGAGGCTTTCGTCGTCGTTGAAGACTGTGCCGAATCGGAAGGGTAGAACGGTGGAGTGCTTGAAACAATCTGCGATGACTCTTGCGTGGTCGACCCCGGATTTCTGATTAAGAGCGTCTGCCGGGTTATGTTCGCTGACGATGACTGCTAGATCACTGGCTGGGTAAAGGAAAACCTGATTTCCGCTAACCCCATGTACTGACTCAAGCGGAACTGGTTTTCGGTGGCGGGCTAGTTCTGGGAAGGCTTGTTTCTCACCAATACAGTAGGCATACCATGCCATATGGAGGCACTCCGTGTGCGGACGAGTTGGTAGCCCCGCCGCTCGTTAGTGAAGCTCTGTGAACTCAATACTTAGAACGGTTCGACACAGGGCGAAATATCCCCAATTGAACTACCGGGAATACTAGTCCTCACACAGAACGACTGGCAATGTTCTGCATCACGTTGGGCGTAAAAGGTGGGTATGGAAGGGGAAGTGACTTTTGTGACGTGAATGTGGCTTGTAGCAGGGTGGAATGTTGTTGACTAGCAAGTAGCTTTTATGAACACGTCAAGTACCTTTTAAGTAAATAGGCCCAAAATGTTGAGCTTGCATCGAGCGCGGGGACCCGCAGAGCGTGTGGGGGAAATCCCGGTGTGGCGAAAGGTGCGGTGTGGGTTTTCGGTCGGCCCTAACGTGCGGATGCGGCTGGTACGTGATTGTTCGGGCCTATTTGCACAAACAGCGAGAGCGATTGCGGGTTCCCTTCGACTTCGCTCAGGGCAGGATTTCGACTGCGCCGGTCCTGCGGACCGGCTCCGCTCAAAATGACAGTTGGTATGGTGATGCGATTGCTGCCTCGTGAACCGTCGTGATCGCGAACGGGCTGTAGAGGTTCAGCGAGCAGATCCGGCCCCGGCCTAGGTGTGCATGAGGTAGGCGATGCGGACTACCAGGAGTGCAGAGAAGAGGATCGAGACTACCAGCAGGATGGTGACGAGGCGCATGAAGGTTGAGGTTCGCCTGGAGAGCTTTACAAGCTGCTCGGCGAGTTCGGCCTGATCGGCGGCGTGCTTCTGGATGGATTCCTGGAGGGTGGTGAACTCGTCTTCGATGCGACGGATGGTCCGCTTGTGCTCGCTGGTGTGGAAGGTGAGGGCGCGCTGGTCGGACTGGAGTTTTGCGATCGCCTCCTCCATTGGCTTGAGGTCTACCTCTCGCGCTCCCCGATTTGCGATGAGGTTTGCGGCAGCGCCCGCCACATTGCCTTCAAGAAGCGGGAGAAGATTGCCGACGATGGGGAGCATGGTTTTGGCGATTCCGACAGCGCGTTCCATTTTGCCGGGCTTGGGTGGGACGGGCCGTGCGAGAGCGTTGCCAGCTGGGTTGGGAACGGGAATCGGCTCGGATTTCGGAAGGGCTGCGGCATTCGTAGCGACTTTGGGCACGGGTATCTTCTCTGATCTGGGAATAACGGTGGGTGGTGCGGCCGTTCTGGCTGGTGGCTCTGATTGTTGTGCTTCATTGCCCCCGGGGCGGATGAGCGCCTCGGGGCTATCGTAGTTGGCGTGCCTGACCTTTGGCTGGAGACGAGCTGCTGCGCCCGGCGTTTCGAAGTCGGAGATGACGTCTCTCGGTTTCGCTGGCCTGGTCGCGGGATCGGTTGGATCTGGTCCGAGGGGATCGATCATGCAGCCACCATTTAAGTAACAACTATAGGGGATACTCGACAGAACCAAGTTCTGAAAAACCGGGGACAATTCCGTATGCTGACGTTCAAGGAGCAGAGCGTGAAATCTGTGCTTGTCCGTCCGATGCGGAGTTTGCAGCGCAACATACTTGCAGGGCTGATTACGGTTGGGCCGCTGTTTGTGACCTGGCTGGTGTTCAGCTTTTTGCTGGACAAACTGGTCCGGGCAGGACAGCCACTGGTCTACGGTCTGCAGTCGATGTATCCGGAAGCGTGGCTGAGGCGGCCGTGGATGCAGTCGATTCTTGCAGTGGCCTTAACGCTGCTGGTGTTGTTTGTACTGGGCAAGCTGACTTCGCTGGTGATCGGGCGGCAGGTGTTCGGACTGTTTGAATCGGTGCTGGAGCGGCTGCCGGTTGTGGCGAAGGTGTACTCGTCGGTGCGGCAGTTGCTGGACACGATGATGGCGAAGAAGGATTCTAACCAGCGGGTGGTACTGGTGGATTTTCCGATCGCCGGACAGAAGAGCATCGGGTTTCTGACGCGGACGATTGTGGATTCGAATACGGGCGAGGAGCTGGCGGCGGTGTTGCTGCCGAATGCGATCAATCCTACGTCGGCGTTTCTGCAGTTGCTGCCGTTGAGCCGGGTGACGTTGACGGACCTGAATATGGAGCAGGCGATGAGCATGCTGTTGACGGGTGGTGCGGTGGCGCCGGAGCGGATTGTATTCTCGTCGCCGCGGCGCGACGTTTTGGGTGCGTAGCTTCGATGTGTCCAAAACCGGGAGACATGGGGCGCCCGGCGGATTGGAGAAGCGCAGGAGAGCAACTGCGGGTCAGGGCAGGGTTTCGACTGCGCCGGTTCAGGAGGCCGGCTTAGCTCAGAATGACAGTCATTGTGGTCGTGCGAAGCGTGGCTCGGGAATCAGATTCTTGCGTATGGAGTGCTGAAGAACAAATTGACTGCATATAGAGTGCTTACGAGCTAAGGATTGCAAGCGATGCAGTTATGATGGATTTTCTTGAATTCAATGGTGAGGTTACGAGCTGAAAATGCGTTTGCGTGTGGCGTTTGTGCTGATGGTTTGTGTTTCTGCTGCTGTGGCTCAGTCCAATCAAACTAAATCGGATGGCGGTGCGTGGGTGGGAACATGGGCTGCGTCGCCATTTGATGGGGACCCGTGGCACCAGATTCCGACGGTGGTGGATTCCACGCTGCGGGAGATCGTACACACGTCGATTGGCGGCAACGCGGTTCGGGTTCACCTGACGAATGAATTCGGGAAAGAGCCGCTTCGCGTGGAGGCGGTCACGGTAGCTGTAAGCACGGGGACGAGCAGCGTAGATGCGGCGACTCTGCACAACCTCACGTTTGGAAATGCATCTTCGATGGTGATTCCCGCAGGAGCAGAGGCTGTAAGCGATCCAGTGGTGATGCCGGTTCCGGCATCGGCGAACCTGGCGGTCAGTATCTATCTGCCACTGCAACAGGTGAGCGATGTGTCGGTGCACTCGAGCGCGCAGCAGGACAACTTCATCGCGACAGGGAACCACGTTCGGGATGCGTCGTTTACTGAGCTTGTGGTTACGCCTTCCTGGTACTTCCTGAAGGGAGTTGATGTTCAGGCAAGCGATGCAAAGGCGGCGGCAGTTGTGGCGTTTGGTGATTCGATCACGGATGGAGCCTTGTCGACGGAGAATGCGAATCACCGCTGGCCTGACTACCTCGCGGCGCGACTGAAAGCAAATAGCGCGACGGCGCATCTTTCGGTGCTCGATCAAGGTATCGGCGGCAACTGCATTCTGATTCACTGTGTAGGGCAGAATGCCCTGGCGCGTTTTGATCGAGACGTTCTGGCGCAGGCGGGAGTGAAGTACCTGATCGTGCTGGAAGGGATCAACGATATCGGGAGCCTGCATAATCCAAACCGGCCGGACTACAAACTGACTGCGCAGGATCTTGAGCAGGGCTTGATGCAACTGGTGGCCCGGGCACACGTGCACGGCATCAAGGTCTTTGGAGCCACGCTGACGCCGTACAAAGGCGCGGGCTATTTCACGGAGAATGGCGAGCAGATCCGCCAGGCATTAAATCAGTGGATTCTGACGTCGGGCGTATTCGACGGGACAATCGATTTCGACAAGGCGACGCGCGATCCGGCGAATCCGCAGATGTTTTCGGCGCAGGCGGATGGGGGAGATCACCTGCATCCGAAAGACCCGGGGTATCAGATCATGGCAGATTCGATTGATCTGGGATTGTTCCGGTGAGTTGTGACTGGAACTCACGCGTGCTTCCCGTGGTCTTGACTATTCGGAAACTTGGGCTTGTTCCTGAACTGCGTCCCTTATTGAGCCCCCTGAATGCAAAGAAGCAGATCCTTCGCTCACCACCCCCGGACTGAAGAAAACGTCCGGGGCCCCGTTCGCTCAGGATGACAGCCAGGTTTCGGGTTACGATCTTGAGGATACGCAGAAACTGATCATCCCAGGAGCGCGTCGACGAAGGCTTCGGGGGAGAACTCGAGCAGGTCGCTCATTTTTTCGCCTACGCCTACGAAGCGGACGGGGAGGTTTAGTTCGCGGGCGATGGCTACGGCGATGCCGCCTTTGGCGGTGCCATCGAGCTTGGTAAGGACGATGCCAGTGGCACCGGCAGATTGTGTGAACTGGCGGGCCTGCTGGAGGCCGTTCTGGCCGGTGGTGGCGTCCATGACGAGTAGAACTTCGTGGGGCGCGCCGGGAACGAGCTTGGAGGCGGTGCGACGCATTTTGTCGAGCTCGTCCATCAGGCCGGACTTGGTATGGAGGCGGCCTGCGGTGTCGACGATGAGTTCGTTGATGTTGCGGGCTTTCGCAGCGGAAGCCGCATCGTAGAGGACGGCCGCGGGGTCGCCCCCCTGGCGGGTTTTGATCATTTCGACACCGCTGCGGCCAGCCCAGACTTCCAACTGCTCGATGGCGGCGGCGCGAAAGGTATCAGCGGCGCAAAGGAGAACCGACTTGTCCTGGGCGCGATACCAGGAGGCGAGCTTGCCGCTGGTGGTGGTTTTGCCGGTCCCGTTTACGCCTACGAGGAAAGTCACTTTGGGCGACGTGGCGGGAGTGACGACGGGACGGATGGGGGCGCGGAGGATTTCTACCATCTGGAGCTTGAGAAGATCGCCGAGCTCCTCTCCACCGGCGATGGCCTGCTTGCGAGCGCGGTCGCGGAGGGCGTCGATGATTTCGGTGGTGGTCTGGACACCGATGTCGCTCATGATGAGCGCGGTTTCGAGGTCTTCGAGGGAAGACTCGTCTACCTCGCGGGTGAGGGCGACGATGTCGTTGATGCGGGAGGAGAAGTTATCGCGAGAGCGCGTGACGGCTTCGCGCATTCGGGAGAAGAAGCCTCGACCGGATGGCGTCGAACTGTCGTCGGGCAAGCCGGATTCTTTTGTGCGTTCGGCCGCTTCGTCTGCAGCGCGGGATGCGTCTGCCTTCTTTTTGTCTTCTTCGTCGTAGCCGGTAAATAACGTGATCATTGCGAGATAGGTCCAATGTCTAGTTTATAGGGTGAGTGGGGCGTAGAATCCCAGGTCTCAGAATCGAGACCTGGGGCACCCAGCGGGGTTGGCGTTGGGTGTGTGACCGATGTTTAACAAGATCTCTCCCCGGTCCCCAAAAGCGAGGGACCGGGGGCACCCTCTGATAGTCCGGTTCGTCACTTTTGCACAGAGTTTGGGTTGATGGGGCGGGAGGGTTTCGGGAAGAATCTCTGGGTGCCCGCGAGGTCTCATGCAAGTCCATTTGCGGGGGAGGTCGTCGTCGATGAGCAAGGTTCGAGTGCTGGTGGGAACGCGCAAAGGCGCGTTCATTTTGTCGTCGGATGGAAAGCGGGAGAACTGGGATGTGAGCGGGCCCTTCTTTGCAGGGTGGGAGATCTACCACATGAAGGGATCACCGGTGAATCCGGAGCGGGTGTATGTCTCGCAGACAAGCTCGTGGTTTGGACAGCTCTTCCAGGCTTCCGATGATGGCGGCAAGACCTGGTACCAGCCCGGGGTAAAGCCGGAGGATGCGGGCGCTCCGCAGTGGCCGCCGGTGAAGAGCAACCGGTTTGCGTATGACTCATCGGACGAGACCGGGAAGCCGCTGACGACGCACCAGTGGTACGACGGGACTCAGAAGCCCTGGGAGTTCAAGCGGGTGTGGCACGTGGAGCCTTCGCTGACGGATCCCAGCACCGTGTATGCGGGCGTGGAAGATGCGGCGATCTTCAAGTCGACGGATGGAGGCGCGAACTGGAAGGAGATGCCGGGATTGCGCGGGCACGGAACGGGTCCGAATTGGCAGCCGGGTGCGGGCGGAATGTGCCTGCACACGATCATCCTGGATCCGAGCAATCCGGACAGGATGTTCATTGCGATTTCAGCCGCTGGAGCGTTTCGAACGGACGATGGCGGGAAGACGTGGAAGCCGATCAATAAAGGATTGGTTTCGCAGTTCATTCCGGATCCGAACGCTGAGGTTGGACATTGCGTGCATCACGTCGCGATGAATCCGGAGAGGCCGAATACGCTATTCATGCAGAAGCACTGGGACGTGATGCGATCGGACGATGCGGGCGACAACTGGAAAGAGATCAGCGGAAACCTGCCGACGGATTTTGGATTTGTGATCGATGTGAATTCGAACGAGCCGGAGACGGTGTACGTGGTGCCGATCAAAAGCGACTCGGAGCATTTCCCTCTGGACGGAAAGCTGCGCGTGTATCGCAGCAAGAGCGGGGGGAACGAGTGGGAGGAGCTTGCGAAGGGTCTGCCAGAGAAGGATTGCTATGTGAACGTGCTGCGGGACGCGATGGCCGTGGACAAACTGGACACCTGCGGCGTGTACTTTGGCACGACTGGCGGACAGGTGTATGTGTCGCCGAATGGCGGGGACAACTGGAAGGCGATTGTGCATGACCTGCCGGCGGTGCTGTCGGTTGAGGTACAGACGATACCCTAGATCGAACAGCTTCATTTCCCACCCATTCGGCAAAAGCGGCCGAATGGATGGGCACCCGAGCCTTCGGTTGAGGTGTAGACGATACCGTAGACATCTTCATCAATCCCAGGTCTCAAAAATCGAGACCTGGGGCACCCACTTTTATCCAATTAATCTATGACAGATTCAGTTCATAACGTTCGCGTGCAGATTCCTTATCACTTGCGAAACCTGGCGCGGGTGGAGGGGGAGTTTGCGCTTTCGGTTGAGGGGCCGGTGACGATCCGCTCCGTACTGGATGCGCTGGAGCAGCGTTATCCGATGCTGTGCGGGACGATTCGCGAGCATGACACGCTGAAGCGGCGCGCATTTCTGCGGTTCTTTGCCTGCGAGGAGGATCTGTCGCATCAGTCGCCGGATGAGGAGTTGCCGGAAGCGGTGGCGTCTGGGAAGGAACCTTTCCTGATTATTGGGGCGATTGCGGGCGGATGTGACTAGGGATCAGGGAACAGGGATTCGGGATCAGTGTTCGACTTTGCCGGGGCGGAGCATCAATTCGCGGATTGCTTCTTTGGGGTCCTTGCCATGTTCCAGGATGAGCTCCATTTGCGCGGTGATGGGCATCTCGACATTTCGCTCGCGGGCGAGTTCGAGCGCGGCGCGGGTGGTGAGTACGCCTTCGGCAACTTTTCCGCCGAGGCTCTCGAGAATTTCGGGTAGCTTGCGACCCTGACCGAGCGCCTGACCGACTGTGCGGTTGCGGGAGAGCGAACCGGTGCAGGTGAGGACGAGGTCGCCGACTCCGCTGAGACCGGCGAGCGTTTGAGGATTGCCTCCACAGGCGACGGCGAGGCGGGTCATCTCTGCGATGCCGCGGGTGATGAGCGCGGCGGTGGAGTTGTGGCCCAGGCCGACTCCGACTGCGATGCCGGCGGCGATGGCGATTACGTTTTTTAGCGCTCCGCCGAGTTCAACTCCGATGACATCGCTGGAGGTGTAGAGACGAAGCGTCTCGGAACCGAATTCCTGCTGGATGAAATGGGCGACCTGGAAGTCACTGAAAGCCACGGTGACAGCCGTGGGCTGGCCTTGCGCAACTTCGACAGCGAAGCTGGGGCCGGAAAAGGCGCCGATGGAGACAAGGGTTCCAGCTGGCTCAAGCACATTCGAGATGACCTGAGTCATCCGAGCGTGCGTTCCTTTTTCAACGCCCTTGGTTGCGCTGACGATGAATTGGCCGTTGTGGAACTGGCTCCTGATCCGGGTCAATGTGGAGCGCAGGAATTCAGACGGGATGACCGAGACGATGATCTCCGCGGAGGCGATGACATCGGTGTTGGAGGTAACGGGGAGATCGGGCGGCAGAGAAAACCCTGGAAGAAAAAGAGTGTTCTCCCGCGCGGAGTCGATGGTACGGGCTTCACTCTCGCTGTGGGCCCAGAGTGAGACTTTGTGGCCGCCGCGGCGGCAGAGGGAAAGAGCGATTGCGGTGCCCCAGGCTCCGGCCCCAAGAACGGCGATACGGCTCATGCAGGCTTTCTCTCCTGAGTACGCGAGCCGAAGCGGTTTTCTGTTCCGGTGAGCAGGCGGCGGATGTTGGCGTGGTGCTTGAGAATGATGAGCGTGGCCACTATGAATTGCGCGGCTACGAAAAAAGGCGGCTTGTCTCCATGGACAAGAAAATACGCAAAGACGGGAAATGCGGCGGCGCCGAGGATAGAAGCGAGTGAGACAAAACGGCTAAGCATGAGCACGATGATGAATACGGCGATGGAAGCGAGCGCAGCCCACGGTGCAGCAACGAGAAAAACGCCGAATCCTGTGGCGACACCTTTACCACCGCGGAAATGGAGCCAGACGGGGAACATATGTCCGAGAACTGCGACAACGGCGGCAAGAGCCTGGATGTTACGCGGCGCCCAGGTGAGGTGCGGTGCCAAAAAGCCGGCCAGGGCAACAGCGGCTGCTCCTTTGATTACGTCGAGGGCAAATGTCGCAGCGCCAAGGCCTTTTCCGCCGGAACGCATGACGTTGGTTGCGCCGATATTTCCGCTGCCGACGGAGCGGATGTCCTGATTGCGAAAAAGTCTGACCAGCAGATATCCGACCGGGATTGACCCGAGCAGATACGAAGCCAGGACGAGCAGACTGATTTCCAGGAGCATGGTCAAACAGAGTTTAGCAGGAAACAGGGTAAGAGAAATGAGACGGGGAGAAGCGGAGTTAGCGGGGTTAGCCGCGCTATGCGCGTGTTGACGGAGTTAGCGCGACAGTACCTGCCATTTGCGATGAAAAAAAGGCCGCTAGTATTCCCCAGGGGCTAAAGCCCGCTTGTGTGTGGAGGCACTGCGGCACGGCTGAAGCCGTGCCCCTTCAAAGCGTGCCTCAGAAGCGCTCGTCGGCGGAGGGGCCGAAGATAGCGGGAACCTTAGCTTCGAGAAGGCGGAGATAGACGGTGAGCTGTCCGCGGTGGTGGGCGAGATGGCTGAATACGGCGTCGGCGATCATGATGCTACGCGGGTTCTGGGATACCACGGCACCCCCCATCTTGAAGGCCCACGGCCTGGCGAGATGTTCGTCGGTAGTTGACTCGAGAGCGAGGCGTGCCTTGCCAACGGCTGTGTCGAGGCTGGCGAGGAGGTCGGCTTTGCTGCCAACGGGCTTTGTGTGGAACTCGGCGCCGTCCGGAGCGTCAAGGTTCAGTTCGTCCCGATTGATCATAAGGTCGATCCAGCCGAGCATGGTGGCGACGAGTGCGGCGAGGTAGCCGAACTCCATGGAGCGGGGATGCGGCTTGAAATCGTTGTGGCCGTCCGGTATGCGCTCGATTGTTTTGCGAGTAGAGGCGGCTTCGCGGTCGAGCTGGGCTAGGAAGTAGTCCTTGAGGATCATGAGTGTCTCCTTGTGTCTTAATTGAGCGCTCAGGCGGCGCAGTTGGCGAGTTCCTGGTAGCGGGTCGCGTTGCCGAATTTGTACAGGGAGTACCAGGCCTCGAGAGCTGAGGGTGTGTAGAGATCGAGGGTCTTGAAGATCTCCCGGGCAAACTCGAGGGGAGCGAGACCGGACGCGGTGATCACTCCTTCATCGGTGACGGCGGGGACATCGCAGTAGAACTTCTCGCCGCGATACCCGGAGGCGAGCAGATAGTCGCTGCAATTACTGGTGTGGTGAAAATCGTCGAGCATGCCGGCGCGAGCCAGGGCAAAGGTCGCTCCACAGATGGCGGCGACGGGAACGCCTTCGATGAAGAAGACGCGGGCGATATCGATAGCCGCCATGTTGCTGTGAGACTCCCACGTCTCACCGCCGGGAAGGATGAGCATTGCGGCGTCGTTGGAATCGATTTCGCTGAGAGTGGTGTCGGGGATGACGCGCAAGCCGCCCATGGTGGTGATGTGCTTGCGTGTCGCGCCGACAGTGACGATGCGGTATCGGCCGGGGTGCTGCTGATAGCGGGGATTGTGGATGCCGGCGACGGCGAAAGAGGTCTCCCAGTCGGCCATAGTGTCAAAGACGAAGAGAAAGACGTTGCGAGAGGACATTTCTAATTAACCTCCGACTGACAAAGCAAGTTTCGCTCGGCAAATATGACAATCAGTGTCATATTTAATCTGAGAAAGTGAATTTGTGACGAAAAGGTTCTACGAAGCATGAAGGCGGATCGGTTGATGTCGGTGCTTCTGCTACTGCAGGCGCGAGGGCAGGTGACCGAGCGTGAACTCGCGGAGCAGCTGGAGGTTTCGCAGCGGACGATTCACCGCGACCTGGAAGCGCTGAGCGCGGCACGGATTCCGGTGTCGGCAATGCGCGGAGCTCAGGGCGGCTGGCAACTGGAGAAAGGCTGGCGTACTCATGTGCCAAGTCTTGACGAGGCGGAACTGCGGGCATTGTTGATGGCGCAGCCGCGGACACTGGGAAATCCTAGAATGGCGGCGGCCGCACAGAGCGCTATGAACAAGCTGATGGCGGCAATGCCCGAGCCACTGAAGGCTCAGGCGGCGCACATGCAGCAGCGTCTGCACGTAGACCCGACGGGATGGAGAGGGACAGGCGAGGATGTCTCGATGCTGACGCTGGTGCAGGAGGCGGTGGCACGGGATCGAAAGCTGACGTTTGAATACACAAAGGCGGATGGAGAGGAATCGAGCAGGACAGTCGATCCATTTGGGCTGGTGTCGAAAGGACTGAGCTGGTACCTGGTGGCGCGTACGGCAAAGGGAATGCGGACGTTTCGCGTTTCGCGGATGAGAAAGGTGGCGGTGCTGGCAGTGCAGTTCGAACGGCCGTCGCGATTTGATTTGGCGGAACACTGGAAGGCTGCGACAGCGGAACTGGATCGAAAGAGGGCGGGGTTCAAGACGGTGCTGTCGGTCAGGGAAGACATGGTTCGGCGTCTTGAGGCGTGGTGCGCGACGCGAGCAGCCAAAGGCGAATGGGCGAGGAAAGCTGGGGCCGGGCGAGTGGCGCTGGAAGTGGATTTCGACGATGAGGGAATGGCGCGCTTTTTTGTGCTGGGGATGGGCTCGGCAGTCAGGGTGCTGGAGCCGCAAGCGATGAAAGAGTGGGTGTCGCGCGAGACGAAGGCAGTAGCCGAAGTGCTGCTGGAAGCGTGATGAGATTTGTTGCGACCTGTGGGTGAGGGAGTTGTATAGTTAGGGCGCTCCCCCGATGCCTGGAACAGATCTCAATGGAAAGGACGGTATTCCCATGCCTAGTTATCTCGTGCAGGTTTCGTACAACTCAGAGGCGGTTGCGGCGCTGGCGAAGAAGCCGCAGGATCGGACAGCGGAGGTTGGCAAGGTGGTGGAGAAACTCGGAGGCTCGCTGAAGGGTGCGTGGTTGTGCTTCGGCGACTACGACACGGTGGTGGTAGTGGATCTGCCGGACAACGTGAGCGCGGCGGCGTTTGCGATGGCGATCAGCGCGGGTGGTTCGTGCAAGACGGTGAAGACTACTCCGCTGATGTCGGTGGAAGAGGGGCAGGCGGCGATGAAGAAGGCGGGTGGATTGGGGTATAAGCCGGTGGGGAAGTAGGTTGAGGTTTTGTGGACCGGCGGAGCAAGGGCTTCGCCGGCCAGTGCATTCCAAATCCATTTAACCTGCATGAAATTATTCAATCTTCGTCTTGCTTCTCAGGTTGGGTTACTTCAGATCGAATGTTCGGTTTTGGGCTGCCCGGTGTGTTCGCTGTAACCCCTGATCCCCTTTCGTCTGAGAAGTCGTCTTTTCGAAATGAGCGGTATCCAGCGAAGTTCATTGGGGCTGTCGCGATTCCTGAAGATGAGGCTAAGAGTTCTGATAGAGGCACCTCAGCTTTGATCTCACACCAGCCGTACGTAGCGACATCGCTCTTTATCTGCCCACGATGAAGATAGATTTCATCTCGTGTCGCAGGCGCCAGTTCTTCAGGTACTTCGAGATCGACAGCCATCACCGGCTCCATTAACACTGGGCTTGCTTTGCGTGCCGCTTCCTTAAAGGCAATCGAACTGGCGAACCTAAATGCCATTTCGTTTGAATCGACATCGTGACAGCTACCGTCAAACAACGTCACTTTGATATCGACCATCTGGAAGCCTGCGAGAATACCAAGCTCCATTGCACTCTGAACTCCCTGGTCGATCGGCATGATGTATTCCTTCGGAACCACGCCGCCCTTGATGTCGTTGACGAACTCGTACCCCTTGCCGGGCTCATTCGGCTCGACGCGCAATTTGCAATGCCCGTAGTTTCCCGAACCGCCGGTCTGGCGGATGTATTTACCTTCAGCCTCAGCAGCCTTACAAATTGTCTCAAGCAAGATTACAGTTGGTGCGCTCACCGTGATCGCGAGATGGAACTCATTCCGAAGGCGGTCGCAAATTGAATCCAGTTCCGATTCAGTTCTTCCTTCAAGACTGTAGGAGCTCTCTTGCGTTTTTACGTTGATGTCAGATTTCTGGCTGGCGATTTGACCGAGCGCTGCTTCCAAATGTAAGGCGTCCGATGAGCCTTCGGGGCTCACGACAACTCGCAAAATTGGATGATCGTTGCTCGATGCTTTCATCACTTGACCCTGACTACTATGCCGGGGATCTCTGACGTCCCTACGGGACTCGGATCGTTGTTGATCTTCTACCCAGGATTTCGCTGCGCTTCATCCTGGGCTATTCTCCGGCGTTCCCTACGGGAACTCTGTTGGGTTGGTTGGGTGAATCCCTGAAGGTTGAGTGAGATATCCCTCAGGGGCTAAAGCCCGCGCTTGATATTGGCGCATCTTTGGCACGACTGAAGTCGTGCCGCTTCAAAACGATTTGTGAAACCAGTTCTAATCGACCATGAGTTCGCCGGGGAGGATGGGGCGGGTTCTCGGAAGTGCGCCGTTGTAGGCGAAGGAGCCCATGAGGAAGAGCATACCGGCGTAGATGACTAGCTTGATGAGGCTGCCGGTGCGCGTGAGAGGGAGCGTCTTCCAGAGGACCATCAGTACGGTTTGCGATATGGTGACGGCCCAGACGGAGCCGTAGAAGTAGCGGCGTTCGATGCCTTCGCCTTTGGTGGATTTGCCGACGCGGGGGAGTTTGCCGAATGCGCCGAGCAGCAAAATCAGGATGGCGAGAGGGAAGTAGACGTACTGGTAGAGCTGCTTCATGGTCCAGACGCCGGTGATGACGGCGATGACGAGTCCGAGGAGATTCAGAAACGCGAAATTGATAACCGCATTCCACGCGAAGGTGTAGCAGACCTTGCGGTAGAGCGGGTTGGGGCGGTCTTCGTCGAAGCGGAGGATGTAGGGTGCGGGCTCGCAGCCGGGAAGCTGGCCCTTGAGGCCGGCGATGCCGGTGCCGATGAGCACGAGCGCGAGCCATGCGCCGTTGGCCTTGCTGAATCCGTGGGCGAAGAGGCTGAAGACGAGCGGACCGGGCGCGAGAAAGAAAACCCAGATCCAGATGGGCCAGTGGAGAACGCGGTAGTAGCCCTTGTTGCGGGTGCGCATTTTGCGGGCGTCCGCATATTCAATTCTGCCGCTGTATCGCATGAGGGGAGTTTTTCAAAGCTCAGGTTAAGACGTCAAAGTTGTGGGATTCGAATTGTCGTTCCCACCCTAAATTGGTCTGACGACCAATTTAGAATGGGGCACCCGCCGCGATGCCGGTGAAGTGCTCTGGTTCCCACTCATCCCGCGATGAAGCCGCGGGATGAATGGGGCACAGACCATAGTTCGTGAGGTGAGCTTTACCAATCAGGCCTTGGCGGAGCGGCGTTCTCTTCCGCTGAGAAGGTAGATGGCGGCGCGGAGTTCGAGGAGGGGGTCGGCGGAGGGTTCGATGCCGTCGACTCGCGGGATGGGATCGAAGATGACGTGCTTCTGCTGGACGAGGCTGTCGGGAAGAATGCTGTTGAGTTCGAGGGTGCCGAGTTCGACAAGTTCGCGATCTTCGGGCCAGTGGATGGTGGCGTCGTCGGTGACATCATCGGGTGCGGCGATCTGGACGTAGATCTTGAAGCGAATGGGTGACTGCTTGATCCGGTGCTCGAGCTCTTCGTAGTGATGGTTGTCGCGGATCTTATCGTCGGCGAGGTAATCGTTGCCGGCTTCGGGGACGATGCGATAGCGGCCATAGCGCGTTTCGCCTGATGCGTTGGTGAACTTGAATGCGGTAACGCCGAAGTAGGTGTCGCGCGCGAGGCTCGACGGAAATGGTTTGGGTGTCTGCACGAAACGGAGAGCGGCGGGATGCGTGCCGAGGAATTTTTCGATCGGCTTGGGCGAGGGGACTTCGGGGCCGCTGGCTGCGGCGGCGCGGAGGAATTCGAGGAACTCGTAACCATCGCGCGCGGGGAATCCATCGGTGGAGTGGCTGACGATATCGGTGTGAACGTGGTCGGCGAGATTGAAACGGATCGCCAAGCCGCGCGGATTCGATTCTGGTTTGCTATCAGGGATTTCAGGAAGGCCGGTGGAGTTGGAGAAACGCGCGGTGACGGGGGTGGATTCGCGCTGGATGTGCGGGGCTTTCGTGAGAGAAGTGGCGCCAGATGCAGGCTTGAAGGTTCCGCTGAGCATGAGGCCCTTGGCGTGGGCAGGGCGGAAGCCTGGATGAGGGCCGAAGATTTTATGGAATTGAGCGAGGAGGTCGTTGGCGAGAGCAACTATGCGATCGTCATTGGGCAGAGGCATTGGGGAAGTCTCCGTTCGTAGTCGGCCGCGTGAGTAGCGGGCCGTAGTAGTGAAGATAAATGGCGGGGCGGAAGAGATTGGTGAAAATCGGGTTGTATGGGGAGGAGTTTGAAGGTGGGACTTGATGGAGACGTGTTGGTCCTGGCGCCGTTTGGGTGTGCCGAGACTCGCAATCCGACGGTGGCTTCGTGTTCGGCTCCTGCCTCTCAAACCGCTCGTAATCGTAGGATTCGTGATTCATAATGGGAGTTTTAACGAAGTCTTGGGTTGGTGCGACGACTGAACTGAGCTCGGGTTTGCGCACGATCACTAAGCCTCTTTGGGAGAAGTGCCATGCCCTTTCTTATTGGTCTGATAGCAAATCCGCGGCTCCTCTGCCAGTGCGGTCATCGCAACTCCGAACATGAGGTTGTGAATCCGCAGCACCCCTGTTCTAACCGAGGCTGCTCCTGTGCTGAGTTCGTTCCCGCCCCGCGAACTGGTGCTGAAAAGCCTGGGGCACCGCCGACAAAATAACGTCCTTCCACTCAACCCGCGTCAGGATCCGAACTGCGAATCGCAATGCGATTATTCGCTGCAGTGGTCGTCCGGCCGTGTGTGAGAGCGTTGATTCTTCAGGAAACCAAGCTCCTACCGGCAGGCATCCCATTTTGCAATAGAGGTTTATAGCTATGGTTAATCTGGACGACCGTTGGGACGACGATATATTTGGCTACGAATTGAAGCTGCAGGCGGATGATGATGCGGCCCCTGTTGACGACATAGAAGACGACGATGATCTTCCCGATCTCGAAGACGATGACGATGACGAAGATGAGGAATAGACGGTCAGTTGGTGCGGCATCAAAGCAGACTGACCTGCTGTGATCTGCCTCACAATCTGCATTTTTTCATTGTGCGAACATCGTTGGACCATGTGGGCAAAGCCTGCTGGTTTTCCGTTCGCATCCCAGGTGGTGTTTTCAGACGAAATGCCAGAACGATATGAACGTCCAGCCGGACAAGCCGTTGCTTGATGCTCTTCGCTTCGTTCTGAACACTCTCGAAGCCGACGTGACTCCCGAGACACCGAAACGCGCTGAGCTCAAGCGCATTCTCCGAGAGCGCATAGGCGAACTAGAAGCCTCCGCTCGTCCCGAAGAGAATTCATGAAATCGTCCGATCTCGCCACGAGCGCAGTAGCCGCCGCCATGTTTACATGTTTATCGGTCCAAAGCTTTAGATTCCGTGCAGACCAGGCCTGACTACATGAGCTTGCGGCGGACGATGTCGAGGGCTTGCTGGCTGGCCCACTCGCGGATGCGGTTGCGGTCGCCGCGGAAATTGCGCTCGAAGTATTCGTTGGTGGTTGCGTCGCTGATGGCGATGTAGACGCGGCCGACGGGCTTGGTTTCTGTTCCGCCGCCGGGGCCGGCGAGGCCGGTGATGCCGAGACCGATGGTGGCTCCGGTCTTTTTGCGAATGCCTTCGGCGAGGGCCTGAGCGACTTCAGAGGAGACGGCGCCGTGCGTTTCGATCAGTTCGGCGGGAACGTCGGCAAACTGCGTTTTGAGCTCATTGGAGTAGACGATGACGCTGCCGAGGAAAGAACGCGAGCTGCCGGGAACGGAAGTGACGCGCTGCGCGATCATGCCGCCGGTGCAGCTTTCAGCGACGGCGAGCGTGGCCTGGCGGAGTCCGAGGTAGTAGAGGACGATCTGCTCGAGGGATTCACCTTCTGCGGAGTACATCCAGTCGTCGAGCGCTTCTTCGAGCTTGGTGGCAAGTTCTTCGACGCGCTTTTCTGCGAGTTCCTTGTTGCGATGCGTGCAGATGAGGGTGAGCTGGATGTCGCCGGCGTGGGCGAGGATGGTGGTCTCGACGTCGGTGTAGGTGGTGTAGATGGGCGAGAGGAGCTTGTCAGCCTGCGATTCCGGGATCATGGCGGCTTTCAGCGTGCGCTTGGCCATGTGCCGCGCGGGCAGGATCTCGCGCAGACGAGGAATGCACTCGGTCTCGAAGATGGGCTTGCACTCATGCGGGGGGCCGGGCACGAGCATGATGATCTTGCGAAAGCCGGAGTAGGTGGTCTCGAGCCACTGGCCGGGAGCGCTGCCGTTCGGGTTGGTGAGGAATGCTGCGCCTTCGATGAGGTCAGCCTGCTTGAGATTGTTTTCAGGCATGGAGATACGCCACGCTGCCGCGCGAGTGTGAAGTGCGGCTACCTGTTGCGCGTCTCGCTTGAGGCGGAGGGAGAGCGCTTCGCCGACGGCCTCGCGAGTGAGGTCGTCTTCCGTGGGTCCGAGGCCGCCCATCAGCACGAGGATGTCGGTGCGGCTGAGGGCGGTCTTGATGACGCCGACGAGATCTTTTCTGCGGTCGCCGACGATGGTCTTGAACGCAACGGTGACGCCGAGCTCATTGAGCTTTTCGGTGAGGTACAGGGAATTCGTGTCCTGGCGGAAGGGCGTCAGCATCTCGGAGCCGACAGCTATGATTTCGGATTTCATAAGGACAGGGATCAGGGGTCAGTGATCAGGGATCAGTGGCCTGCTGATATTTGGCTCCTACAGCTACGCGGTCTCGCGGGTTTTCACTTGTTGCAAAACGGGGCGACAGAAGGTGACGCTAAAAGGTGGTCATGCCTTCTACTCCCAATTCCACATCATAAACTGCGTCGCTATCGGCGAGGATTGTGGAACCAAGGGGAGAAAACGCTACGCCAACAAGGTTGGGCGCGGCAACGACCAGCGTGGCCTCACCCGACGGCGAAACGCGCAAGAGACCGCGCTGGCCGTGCAGGCTGGCAGTGACATAGATGTCGCCGGTCGAGGCGAGAGCAAGACCCTGCGGGCGGCCGAGGCCGCGATACCACTGGCGGGCTTCGCCATGAGTATTGATGGCCCAGATGGCGTCGTTCGATGAGAGCGTGGGGCCGGTGACGTAGAGGGTGCCTTCGATGTCGACGGCAAGGTGGTAAGCGGAGACGCTTGGCTCGAGCGTGGCGTAGACGAAGATCTTGCGATCTTTGTCGATCTTGAAGATGGTTCCGCTGCGATCGCCGACGAAGAGATTGCCGTGTGTGTCGAAGACTGCGCCGGTGGCGACGCCCATGCCTTCTGAGTAGAGCGTGGACTCGCCGGCTCCGTCGATGCGGTAGACATTGCCCTCCGCACGCGAGGTGACGAAGAGGTCGCCCTCAGGGCTGAAGGCGAGGCCTGTGGCATTGAGGATGCCGGTTACGAAGGGAGTGCCGCGGCCGTCGGGGCTTACGCGGACTACGGATACAGGAGTCTGCTTTCCGCGCTGGCCTGAGATGGTGGCGTAGATCATTCCGGAGCGGCTGACAGCGGGGCTTGTGACGGGGTGCAGTCCGCTGGTCAGTTCGCGGGCGATCTTGAGCTGAGTTCCGTTGCTGACGCCGGATGGCGTGCGCACTTCGACCAGGCCGGTGGTAGCTGAGTCGGGAACGCGGAAGGCAATCCGGCCGGGACGGCTCATGAGCACCATGGCGTGATGTGTGCCGAGGACTACGACGGGCGGTCCGTTGGGAGTGGGGCCCAAGTTCTCTCCGTGGAGTTCGACTTCGCCTTTGGGCAGAGCCGCCGCAGGGACAACTTCGTCGATGCGGGGAGTCGTTTGTTCCTGGTCGGATTGAGTGCGGGTCCGCGGCATGTCCAGTCTCAGTGAATCCAGATGCGCAGCAGCGATGCTACACCCAAAGCATACAGCCCTGCTGCTACGTCGTCGAAGACGATGCCCCAGCCTTCGGGAAGGCGCTCGAGGCGTCGGACGGGAAAGGGCTTGGTGATGTCGAAGAGACGAAAGAGGATGAGGGCGATGAGGCCGTGACGCCAGTCGGCGGGGCTGAAGAGAAGCGTGATCCACTGGCCTGCTACTTCGTCAATGACGACAAAGCCGGGGTCGTGGCGGCCGCTCTCGCGGGCGGCGATGGTAGCTGCAGGAACGCCGAGAGCAACGGAAAACAGGATCCCGGCAAAAAGTAGAATCAGCAAGAGTTGAGGGGATGCATGCAGTCCGATGGCGGCCAGCGCCCAGAGAAGGGTCGCGGCGACAGAGCCATAGGTGCCGGGGCCGGGCTTGCCAAGGCCTGCTCCGAAGAAGGTGGCGACGGCCCACGCCCAGAGAGTGCGGGTTTTTGCCCGTGGGGCTGGGACTGTAGCCGAACTATTCGTCGTCACGATTGCCGCCTCTACGGCCGATTTCGCTGAGGTCTTCGAGCACCTCGGGATCGAGTGCGGGCGAGCTGATTTTGTAGACGCCCATGGCCCATTTGCCGAGGTCGATTTTGCGGCAGCGGTCGCTGCAGAAGGGAAAGTCTTCGTCTTTGGCGGTGACGATCATGCCGCAGGTAGGACACTTGAGAATCTTGGCGGATTTTTTCTTTGGGGCCATGGATATTTTCGTTCCCACCCATCCGGCAAAACCGCCGGATGGATGGGCACCCGACGGTGTTGAAGTCAGACTTTTTCTTTCTATGAATATCGTAACGCTGTCGTCAGATGCCAATGGAGATCTGGGTGTTGTCAGGCGTGTTCAGGGCGGCGGACGAGGAGTATGACACCGCTGGACCAGTGGAGGGGCGCGACCTGGAATGCGGTTTCACGGGAGAGGCGGTCGATGAGGGCTGTAGCTTTGGCGTCGTGGCCTTCGGGCCAGTTGGGCTGCGGCAGCATGTCGTCGATGATGTAGAAGCCGCCCGGCTTGACGACGACGAGGGCTTCGTCGAGCGACTCGTATTTGCCGGGCATGGCGTCGGCGAAGACGAGATCGAAGGATTGCGGCTCCTGCTTGTGGAGGAACTGAATGCCATCTTCAATCACGAGGGTCAGACGGGGATCGCGGCCCAGGATCTCTTTCGCAACGGCCTGAAATTCGGGGCGGACGTCAACGCTGACGAGACTCGATGCGGCGTCCATGCCGGCGAGGAGCCACGCGGTGGCGATGCCAGTTCCGGTTCCAAGTTCCAGGAAGCGGCCGCCTGGCTTGGAAGAGGCGAGCGTTGCCAGCAGAGCACCCGTGCGCGGATCGGAGGCCATTCCGAAGTCGAGATCTTTACTGCGAGCTTCGATTTGCTCGATGGCAATGGGAGGTTTGATCAGGATGGATTCGTTCATGTGTGATCAGAGTGGGCCGGAGGTGACGCGGGCGACGAGGTCGTAGTCGTGGGCCTCGGTGATTTCGGCGCGGTAGAACTTTCCGGCTTCGAGGTTGGAGAGATCGCCGAAGTCGTTGATGTAGACTTTGCCGTCGATTTCGGGCGCGTGGAACTCGGTGCGGCCTTCCCAGAGAAGTTCGGTTTCCGAACTCTCGCCTTCGGCGAGGATGACGAGTTCGCGGCCAACCCACTGCTGCTTGGCCTGCCTGGAGATTTTCTGCTGAAGCTTCATGAGGCGGCGCTTGCGAGCCTCGATGGTGCGCTTGTTGAGCTTGGAGTCGAGCGCGAAAGCTTTGGAGCCTTCCTCGTCGGAGTAGTTGAAGACGCCGAGCCAGTCGAACCTGGCGGCGGAGATGAACTGCTCGAGCGTTTCGAAGTCGGTCTGCGATTCTCCCGGAAAGCCGACTATGAAGGAGGTGCGGAGGGCGATGCCGGGAACAGCAGCACGAACCTTCTCGACTGTCTTGAGGAAGATGTCGGCTCCGGCACCGCGCTTCATGCGCTTGAGGACGTCGGGCGAGGCGTGCTGAAGGGGAACGTCGAGGTACTTGCAGATGTTGTCGTGCTTCGCAATCGTCTCGAGGAGCTTGCCTGTGATTCGATTTGGATAGGCGTAGAGGAAGCGGAGCCAGCGAAGGCCTTCAATGCAGGCGATGGCATCGAGGAGAGCAGCAAGGCCGTCTTTGAGGCCGAGGTCTTCGCCGTAGCAGGTGGTGTCCTGGCCGATGAGCGTGATCTCCTGCACGCCGGAAGAGACGAGGCGCTGGGCTTCGGCGACGACGGACTCGAAGCGGCGAGAGCGGAATTTGCCACGGAGGTTCGGGATGACGCAGAAGGTGCAGGGATGATCGCAGCCTTCGGCGATTTTGATGTAGGCGGAGGTGCGGCCAGTGGAGATGAGGCGCGGCGTGTCTTCGGTGTAGAGGTAGGTGGGGAGAGCGTGCGTTGCGCCGTCCCAGTCTTCGCGGCTGAAGCGGCCCTGTTGTTCGCGGAGGTCGCCTTCGGGGCGGAAGGATACCTCCGGGGCTAAAGCCCCTTGTTGATTTGCGGAGGGCTTGTCGTACGGGCTGAAGCCCGTACCCTTCAGAGATGCTTTGTGGGTGCCGGAGAGGGATTCCTGGCCGGAGCGGATTTCGGTGTTGCCGGAGAGGATGTTGAAGGGAGAGGGAGCGGCCGCGGTGGGGCGAGCGATGCCTGCGGCTTCGAGAATGGACTCGAGTTCGCCGGTGCCGACGACGGCGTCGACTTCGGGGATGCTCTTGCGGATCTCGTCGCGGTAGCGCTCGACGAGGCAGCCGGCAACGATGAGCTTTTTGGCTTGGCCCTCGGTTTTGAAGCGAGCCATCTCGAGGATGGTGTCGACGGATTCCTGCTTGGCGGTGTCGATGAAAGAACAGGTGTTGACGACGAGGATTTCGGCCTCTTCGGGCCGGGAGGTCAGGCGCGCGCCACCGCGGTCGAGAAGGCCCATCATGACCTCGGAGTCGACCAGGTTTTTGGGGCAGCCTAACGAAACAAAGCCCACGGTGGGAGCCGTGGGTTGGGAAGATTTGCTCACATAGTTATTGTATCGGAAACCAGTTTTATCGATCAGCGCCAGACTCCAGTGCTGGAATGTCCTGATCGGTGGAAACTTTCCCGATCGGCAGATGTGTTATCTCGTTGATGTAATTGAGGAATGCGGGGTCCACTGACTTTTTGAAGTTGCCCCAATCGGCAGTAGACCACCGCCGGCCGTCAGCGAAATCAAATACGAGTCCGGCTCGGTGCGTAATTTTCCCGTCTCTTGTCTGAAAGCCATCGATCTGAGTGACTCGCCTCAGATCGGCCATTCGATAGACGCTGCACGGTTTGAAGGCGTATCCGCAATCCTGAATTCGTTGTCTCGTGATTGTTGCGTGCATATTGAGTGCCAAGGCGGTGAAAACGAAGATCGGCAAGAGTACGACAAGGGACATCCAGCGCAATACTCTGCGAGAGTCCATACCGTAGCTCGCGCCCCAGAAAGTTGGAGATTGATTCGTCCAGTCGCTGAACAGGTTCACGGTCTTTCGATCCCCGAAAAGCGCCCAAGCCTGTAGCGTTAATTCCCAGCTCAACGAAAGTGCGCCAAATGCCGGGAAGAACCACCAGATGGCCGTCTGTGGCAAAAAGACGAAATCTGCGGGACCGTCCAACCGCGACAGCCAAATGTTTGTTTTCGAGAGAGTGCACCAGGAAGCGATTGCGAACAAACCTCCCACGGCGATCATTCCGCCAATAACGCGGCCGCGCAACGGCATGAATCGCTCTTCGAGGTCTTCGGAATCTAGTCGTTCGTCGTTGCTGCCGGAGCTTCGCGCGGTGACGAACTTACGGAAGCCTGCCATTGCAGCGATGACGACGACAATTACCGACCCGCGACCAATTGCCTCAAGGAAGCCCGCTGTCATATGACGCACGATGATACTTTGTCGACCGGCCTCGGTGTGTAGTGCTTCTTTTTTCGGTTGGACTGCCACGCTTCAAGAGCACGATGTATCTGGCCGCTCACAATCTCACACGCGATGGTGTCTTGAGTCACTGCATTTTTTTGAAGCTGCGATTTCAATGAGCGGCGCAGTGAGGGTGCGCTGATGCTGCGCATCGGGCTTCCCTGAGCGAGTCACTGCGATCTACGCGTGAATCGCAGATTCTCTGGCGGCGATTCCCAACGATTTCGGCCACACAATTCGAGATGTCAATCGGCTGTTGTGAGCTTTCGTGTGTTGAAGAAAGCTGACGAGATGCTGTTTTAGCAAGCGGCTCGCGCTGAGATGCGCGAACCGGGAAGGAGAAATCTATGCCTCCAATTACGAAGGAAGAGTTCCGTGCACCGGCTCACATGCTGGAGAAAGAACTGGAGCGGCTGGCGATTCCGAAACCGAAGCTTCCGATTCTGCTGCAGCCCGATCTGCTGGTCGGGACGTGGGTAAATGTCGATCCGCTGACGAGGGATTTGGTTCGCCTGGAGATCAAGCAGAAAGGCAACGAGATCACTGTTCATGGCTTTGGCGCCTGCCATCCGAATCCGTGTGATTGGGGTGTAGTTGATGGCAGGATTTATTCGGACACGGTGGCGACGATGCACGCGGTGGCGTTCACGGCGGAATACAGGTTCGACTTTGCGCAGGTGCTCGTGACAGGAGCGATGTACAAAGGAGCGCTGTTTGTAGAGACGTTGACGCGGTTCACAGATCAGAGTGGACGCGCGGATGTGTATGCCCTAGACATCCTGAACAAGTGACACTCGCGGGCATCTCGCAACATGGGGAGGTGCCCGCGAGCTCAAGCGATTCAGAGTGTTAGAATCGATTAGTGCCGGGTCCTACGCGACGTAATCCCGCCAAACCCGCCAGGTCCGGAAGGAAGCAACGGTAACGGGCTAGTACGGGCGCAGTAGGTCACCCGGTACTTTTTTGCAGGAGCAGGGAATAGGACCGGGGGAACAAGACTCAGGCGCCGAGAGACCCGCACCGATTGCAAGGAGATTGGAATTGAGTTTGACGGTTCGTCCCGTGGTGGGCAGGCGCGCCAAGATCAGCGCCCTTGGAACTTACGTCCCTCCGAAAGTCCTGACAAACAAAGATCTCGAAAAGATGGTGGAAACGACCGACCAGTGGATCATGGATCGGACGGGTATCCGTGAGCGGCACGTGCTGGAGCAGGGCAAGGGCGTGAGCGACATCTGCGTTGAGGCAGCGAAGAAATGCCTGGCTGCGCGCGGGATTGAAGCGAGCGAAATTGAAGCGATTGTGATCGGCACAGTGACGCCGGACATGATGTTTCCTTCGACGGCATGCCTGGTGCAAAACAAGCTTGGTGCGAAGGGCGCCTGGGGATTCGACGTGTCGGGCGGTTGCTGCGGGTTTGTCTATGCGCTTCAGGCCGGCGTGAAGCTGGTGGAGAGCGGGGCGCATAAGAAGGTGCTGGTGTGCGGCGCGGATGCGAACACGCGCATGACGGACTACTCGGATCGCACGACGTGTGTCCTTTTTGGCGATGGTGGTGGGGCCGTTCTGATTGAGCCGGCGGAAGAGGGCGAGATCGGGATGATCGACTTTGTCCACGAGGTCGACGGTTCGGGCGGAGTTTCGCTGAATATGCCTGCGGGTGGAAGCCTGAATCCGTCGACGCACGAAACTGTCGACAAGAAGATGCATTACATCCACCAGGATGGGCAGGCGGTGTACAAGTTCGCAGTGCGGAAGATGGCGGAGTCGACGACAAAGATTCTGGAGCGCAACGGTCTGACGGGTTCCGATCTGGGATGCTTCATTCCTCACCAGGCAAACAAGCGGATCATCACCTCGACTGCGGACAGACTTGGAATGCCTGCCGATCGGGTGATCATCAACATCGAGAAGTATGGAAATACTTCCGGCGGCACCATACCCCTGGCGATGGAGACGGCAGTTGAAGAAGGGAAGCTCAAGAAAGGCGACCTGGTTTTGCTGGCGGCCGTGGGGGCGGGATTCACGGTGGGTGCGGCGCTGCTGAGGTGGGAGATCTGAAAGGCAGGGATCAGTGATCAGGAAAAGAAGAGGCGCCCGGTGATTGCCGGGCGTTTTTTATTTGGCTACGAGATCGGACGCGGAAAGCTCGTAAGGGGGAAGTACGCGGGCTTCGGCGGCCATGCGGAAGAATCCGCGCATGCCTTCGATGCATTCCTCGTCGAGGATGTAGTGGATGTTGTTGGTCAGGTAGGAGCGGATGGTCTGCTCGGAAAGCGGAAGCTGGCGGGACCAGTGCTTCACGAGGGCATCGATGTTCTGGAGGCCGTGATCGCGGGAGCGAATCATATCCTGTGCCACGGTCTCGTCCAAAGGGCTGCCCCACGCGGTGGCGCCCCAGACGGCGGAGACAAAGGGTAGGCCGGTGAGATTGCGCCATTCCTGGGCAAGGTCCAGGTAGACGAGTTGTTCGCCGGTGCGCTCGAAGCGGTTGGCACGCTCTTCGAGGGCCATGAGAGCAGGGTCTCCGATGAGGATGGCGGCGTCGGCACGTTCGAGCATGGAGTCCAGATCGGCCGCCATAGGTATGAATGGCACATTCGCATTCCTCCACTTGTGAAAAAGGATGCGGGTATAGGCGATGGTGGTGCGGCTGGCGGTGTCGGCTGCGACGCTGCGGATTTTCGCGATTGGCTGCGAAGCGTGATGCACAAGCAGGAGCGAGCGGACGCTGTGCTTTGATGCGATGGTGCAGCCGGGCAGAATGCGGAGACCGGGGATGACGGCGAGAGACGCGATGGGAACGAGGCCGATGTCGGCATCGCCGGATGCAAGCTGGTCGGCGCATTGCGAGGGAAGCATCCAGTTGAGCTTGTAACGCTGCGCAAGTTCGGCGGCGAGAGGCGGATGTTCGAAGTCCCACATGAGCGGCGCGGGGTTGAGGAATCGAATGGCGGCGATGCGGAGCAGCGGGTGCGAAGTTGAACTCACTCTACTCTTTAGACTACCAATCGCGGTCGACGGATTGCTTTGTTCAGCAGTGCCGGCGGTCACAGTGGTTTTCTTGACTTGTGAAACTGAGTCAGCTTAATGTGGGCCTCAATACTAATCTTTTTTCTAGTTTGAAGGACGCGCAGGACGTGCGCGAGCACGCAGGCGCATGCAAGAGATGGCAATAGAAGGTAGAGAGTCTGCTGTAACCAACTGCAATCGCGAACTGGATGAAGACAGGCTGGCACTGCTGGCACTGGCGTTGACTCCGAATCTCGGCCCGAAGCGGATTGCCGATGCCGTGCGAGAGCTGCAGTGTCCGGCGCAGCTATTTGCGCTGACGCTGACGGAGCTAGAGGGACTGAGATTTCCGGCGGATGCGGCGCAGTTCATCTTTGACGGAAAGGCGAGGCGGGCGGCGGAAGAAGAAGCTGAGCAATTCTCGAAGAAGGGTGTGCAGCTGCTTACGCTGGCGTCGCCGGAGTATCCAGAGCGTCTGAAGGAGATCTATGATCCGCCGCCGGTGCTCTGGGTGCGAGGTGATGTGAGCCTGCTGTCGCGGCCATCGATCGCGATTGTCGGCACAAGGCATCCATCTCCTTATGGAATGCAAGTTGCGGAGATGCTTGCGCGGGATCTGTCGGCGCGGCGTTTGTTGATTGTGAGCGGGATGGCTCGCGGTATCGATACATGTGCGCATAGAGGGGCGCTTGCCGCCAGGATGCCGAACGTCGCGGTGTGGGGAACTGGGATCGACGTTGTCTATCCCAAGGAGAACAGGAAGATTGCGGAGGAGATTCTTTCGGTTGGCGGAGCGATTGTGAGCGAGGTGCCAATGGGGACGTTTCCGGCTCCGCAGAACTTTCCGCGACGAAACCGGATCATCAGCGGACTGAGCATCGGCGTGCTGGTGGTTGAGGCGAGCGAGAACTCGGGTACGCGAGTTACGGCACGGTGTGCGGCGGAGCAGGATCGGGACCTTTATGCGGTGCCAGGGAATGTGACGGCGAAGAACTCGTGGACGCCGAACACGCTGATCAAGCAGGGAGCGAAGCTGGTTGCGAGCTGGGAGGACGTGTGGGAGGATCTCCCATCGCAAGTACGACTTGAGCTGGAGCAGCTAGCGGGCCTTGAATCCAAACAGGAATCCACCGCATCTCTTCTGCCGGACCCAGTGCTGCGAGCAGAAGAGTCGATTGTGCTGAAGACACTGAGGACAGATGAGTCGCTGCAGATCGATGAATTGCTGGAGAAGCTGGAGACGCAACTGACATCATCTGAGGTTTTTACGGCCTTGTTCGAGCTGGAGATGAGCGGCCGGGTGCGGTGCCTGCCGGGGAAGAATTATGTCCGCACACTGTGAGAATACCCATTTCAAGTCACATAATTTTCGGAGAGCGCCGTTGGAGGGATGAGTCGCACATTTAATAGAGTTTGTGTCGCAGGGCGGGTTGCGATTCAGTAGGCAAGAGAGTCGAAGGGAGTGGAAACGGAGGCGGGTTCCATGGTAGCTTGCAAATCTTGCAACCATTTATATGGAACGGAACCCGGGTGAGTGCTTCCGGCAGGTTGAACGTTCCGCACCGAATGTATTGAAAGAGACAACGGCAGAAGGCAACAGAAGGTTCTCCGCCTGAGTCAAATGGCCAACCTCGTGTATCGAATGTGACGAGTGGTTGGGCGCGATAGGGTAGAGTAATACGGAATCAAGGATGGCAATGAGTAGATCACTTGTGATCGTTGAGTCGCCGGCGAAGGCGAAGACGATCGAGAAATATTTAGGCAAGGGCTTCGAGGTCCGCGCGTCGATTGGGCACATTATGGATCTGCCCAAGAACGACATTGGCGTGGAGCTGAAGAAGCGCACATTTGTACCCGAGCTGATTGTGTCGCCGGGGAAAGAAAAAGTTGTCGAGCAGTTGAAGAAAGCTGGACAAAAAGCGGACGAGATCTTCCTGGCGCCTGACCCGGACCGCGAAGGCGAGGCGATTGCCGCGCACCTGGCGATTCAGCTTGGAACGAATGCCAAGGAGCGGAAGAAGATTCGCCGGGTGACCTTTAATGAGATCACGAAGAAGGCGGTTCAGGACGCCTTTCAGCATGCGCGCGATATTGATGAGAATCTTGTCAACGCGCAGCAGACGCGCCGCGTTCTCGACAGGCTTGTGGGGTATCAGATCTCTCCACTGCTTTGGGACAAGGTGCGGCGTGGACTGTCGGCCGGGCGTGTGCAGACGGTAGCAGTGCGTCTGATTGTCGAACGTGAGCGAGAGATCGCGGCGTTCAAGCCCGTGGAATATTGGACGCTCGAGGCACAGCTCCATCCTGAAAAGAAAGCCGGCGATAACTTCAAGGCGAAGTTTGTCGGCATCGAAGGCGAAGCTGCGAAGGTTGCGAACGGGCAGGATAAGGACGGCAAGGACCAGTTCATCTCAAATGCTCTGCCGGACAAGGCGCAGATGGACGCGGTGCTGAAGGCGTTGGAGAAGGCGACTTGGACAGTCGCGGAAGTAAAGCAGCGCGAGCAGCAGCGCCGGCCGTTGGCTCCTTTTATTACCAGCCAATTGCAGCGGGATGCATCGAGCAAGCTGGGCTTCAATGTGCGACGCACGATGGGCGTGGCGCAGAGGCTCTACGAGGGAATCGATCTCGGCTCCGAGGGCACGACCGGTCTGATTACCTATATGCGTACCGATTCTCCGCGTGTTTCGCCTGAGGCGGTAGAAGGTGCGCGTGCGTGGATCGGGAAGGAACTGGGCAAACAATATCTGCCTGCTTCGCCGAATACATTCAAGGGCAAGAAGGATGCTCAAGATGCGCACGAGGCGATCAGGCCTTCCGACGCAGCGCGGACTCCAGAGTCGATTGCAAAGTATCTGAGCGATGAGCAGCTGAAGCTCTACACACTGATCTGGAAGCGATTCATCGCCTCGCAGATGGTGCCGGCGGTCTATGACATCACGACGGCGAGGATTGAAGCAAAGTCCGCGATCGATAAGAAGACCTATGACTTCCGCGTGACGGGGTCAGTGCTTCGCTTCGATGGCTTCCTCAAGGTCTACGAGATGTCGGAAGAGAAGAAGGCGGATGACGACGAGAACTCTCTCGCGAACAGGCTGCCGCACCTCGAAGACAAGATGGTGCTGGACCTGGAACAGCTTTTTCCCGAAGATCACTTCACCGAGCCTCCGCCACGATACAACGAAGCCTCATTGGTGAAGGAACTGGAAGAGCGAGGCATCGGCAGACCGTCGACTTATGCGTCGATTATCAGTACCATCCAAGATCGCGAGTACGTCGTGAAGCATGGCGGATCGCGCGGGCGTTTTTACCCGACCGAAATCGGGATGGTGGTCTGCGACCTGCTGGTGGAGAGCTTCCCGTACATCTTCGATACGAAGTACACCGCGAAGCTGGAAGAAGAGCTGGACGACATCGAAGAAGGCAAGGAGAGGTGGACGGATCTGCTGAACGGGTTCTACGACCACTTTGAAGACGAGCTGAAGGATGCGGACAAGACCATGCGCAATATCAAACGCATGGAGCACATGACGGATGAGAAGTGCGAAGTGTGCGGATCGCCGCTGATTTTGAAGTGGGGTAAGTTCGGCAGCTTTTATGCATGCTCGGCATACAACAAGAAGGATCCGACGAGCTGCACGTTTACTAAGGAGAACATTGCTGCCAAGCCGGACATGAATACTCCGGAAGCGCAGGAGGCAGGCGATACGGATGAGTACTGCGAAAATTGCGGACGAGTGATGGTGCTGCGGCGCGGACCGTTCGGACCGTTCATGAGCTGCCCGGGCTACAGCGAAGATCCGCCGTGCAAGACGATCCGCAAGCTGAGCCAGAAGCAGCAGCAGAAACCACCTGAGCCGACCGGCGAGGCATGTCCGGAATGCGGCAAGCCGCTTGTGTTGCGGCAAGGGGCGTACGGCGAGTTCGTTTCGTGCTCGGGATATCCGAAGTGCAAGTACATCAAGCAGAACCTGATCGAAGGCATGAAGTGTCCGAAGTGCGGCGTTGGCGATATTGCAGAACGCAAGGCGCGACGCGGGAATGTCTTCTGGGGCTGCACAAATTATCCGAAGTGCGATTTCACGTCTAACAACAAGCCGGTCCCGCAGAAGTGCCCGGAGTGCGGCAGTCCGTATCTTGTAGAGAAGACTCTCAAGAGCGGCATCTACCTCGAGTGCCCGAACAAGAAGAAGGGCGCGGAGGAAGAGAAGCCGAAGAAGAAGGGCAAGAAGGCTGCTCAGCCTGAGCCGGGTGCGGAGATTGTCTGCACCTACTCGAAGCGGATTGGCGATGCTCCGCCACCTCCGACGGCAGAGACGCATGGGCCGGTGATTGAGAAGAAGGAATTGCAGCCGGCGTAAGGCGATCACAAATGAAAAATAGAGAAGCGGGGCCTGTTGGTCCCGCTTTTCTATTTGTTGGAGCCTCAGCAAGCTCAAAGGCTGATCCGTTAGTATGGGCAATCGGAGACTTGCTCAATGGAACGGATGCTTGCTACGCCGGCAGATGCTGAAATCATTTTGAAGTTATATGAATTGCGCACGGAGGCGGTGCTTCGGCAGGCACGTGCTTGGATGACGGGAGAGTTCTGGCCGAACACAGCGGAGGAGTTCTTCGCAGTGGCGCACAATCCTAAGGATCCGCACAACGCGTATTTTCGTCAGGTGCTGACTTACTGGGAGATGGCGGCGGCAATGGTGCTGCATGGTGCGGTTTCGGTGGAGCTGTTCGTCGATTGCAACGCAGAGGGATTCTTCCTGCTCGCGAAATTTGCTCACATCCTGGAAGGCATCCGGGAGAAGATGCCGAATTTTATGAATAAGACTTCAGAGCTTGTAAACCGCTTTCCCGCGGCTGCTGCGCGCTACGAACTGACACTGAAAAATGTGGCGGCGAGGCGGCAGGCTTCCCAGCAGACTGAAGATTGGAAGGTTAAGTAAGTTGATGCGCTGAAAGCGGGGACGAGGCAGGACTTGTCGAACGCTGGGCCGAAGTAGCATGATGGAGGGCGTTCTAGAAAATGACTTCCCCGGAGGTTTACCAGTGAAGCGTATTGCAGCAGTGACTCTTGCAGTTGTGGCGTTTTCAGGCGTGGCGGCGAGTGCGGCCGACTCGAAGGCAATGAACGGCTGGATCTCAGACTCGATGTGCGGCGCGAAACACGCGGGCAGCGGCTCGGAGTGCGTGAAGAAGTGCATGGAGGGCGGCATGACGCCGGTGTTCGTGGATGAGGGCAAGAAACAGGTATGGACGATCGACAATCCTGATGCGGTGAAGAAGTTCTACGGCGATCACGTGGCGGTGAAGGCTACGGCGGACGCCAGCAAGAAGTCAGTACACATTGACTCGATCGAAGCGGCAAAGTAACGGACGCGTTTTCCAGAGGAGCCCGGCCGAAGCGGCCGGGTTTTCTCGCGTTTGGGGGCTGCCAGCAACTTGATATGAAATGATCGAGTTGTAAGCCGATGCGGATTGAGAGTGCTGAACCGCTCGATTGCTGGATGGAATCCATCCGACTCGATTGTGCGTCCAATGTCTGTTACTGTTCTAAAGACTTCGGTTCGCCGGTGATCAGGCGAAAAAGCGCGGTGTGAAAGAAAATGGCAAAAGCGATTTGGAACGGCAAGATCATAGCGGAAAGCGACACAACAGAGGTTGTTGAAGGAAACGTGTATTTCCCGGAAGGCAGCCTGAAGCGGGAGTATTTCCGGTCGAGCAGCACGACCTCAACCTGTCCGTGGAAGGGGCAGGCGAAATACCTGAGCTTGTACATCGATGGGCAGGACAATCCGGATGCGGCCTGGTACTATCCCGACCCGAAGCCTGCTGCCCGTAAGATCAAAGGATTTGTGGCTTTCTGGCGTGGAGTTGAAGTAGAAAAGTAGATTCCGCAAGCCCATGCCTTGGGAGCACAAATTGCACGTCCGATCGTCGCTGGCCCTCTTTGCACTGACTCTCTCTGTCGCAGGCTGCACGCATCATGCCGGCAGTTCGGTGGCGCGAACCGCTCCCATACTTCACGGCGATCACACGCACCCCGGCGCGACGAAGGGCTGGGTGGATACGAAGCTCTACTTCGGGCTCGGCCCTGCCGAACAGCCAGACAGAGGTGTGAGCGATGCGGAGTGGCGAGCATTCCTGGACCGAGAGATCACACCGCGATTTCCAAACGGATTGAGCGTCGCTGACATCTACGGGCAGTGGCAGGGGAAGGGGCAGGCAGCGCCCGAACGACTCCGAAGCAAGTGCGTGATCATCGACTACCCAGACACGGCGGAGAACCGGGCGAAGGTGGAAGCGATTCGGTTGGCGTGGAAACAGATGACGGGAGATCAATCCGTGTTGCGGGTGACTGGGCCGGTGGATTTGTCGTTTTAAGAGCTGGGACACTTCTCAGAACGATCACGACTCAAGTCACATCTCAGTCTTTATCCTTCCGAGGCTCGCTGCTGAAGCATCTCGGTGTAAAACGAGAGCGCCGCGAAGTAAGTAGTGGTCCTCATGGGCCAATTATGCGAGAGCGCATCCAGGTCATCCTGACGAAAGATGCCTTTAAGAGTCTTGAGCGAACTGGTATAAGCGGTCACAAATGTATCGGACTTAAGAAAAACCGGATAGTCGAAGTATGGAACGTTCTTCGAATGTGGAGATAGACCGAGCCAGTACCCAAGTCCCGGAGAATTTAGCATGGGAACGCCACCAGCGTCGTATGGAAAGGAAAGCAATCGGGGACAGAGACGCGAAATTGCGTAGCGATGCCATTTATTTCCCATCTTCCAGTGCCGGGGCATCCGTTTCACTGCACTAATCCACCTGGGATTAAGAAAGGGTGTCTTTGGCAAATATTTTGTCGAAACGAGACGAAGGCCGTTTGCAATGAATTGCCGCACGCGCTCGAGATAAAGTTCGTCGTTGACTGCGGCGAGCGAGCTATGAGGGAAATAGGCGTTCAGTCGTTCAAGCACTGTGTGAGGTTCGATGGACTCCACGAGTTCCTGATTCAGGGCGTAATGCAATTCAGGTGGCAGTGAATTCCTGCTGATCTTCGTATGCCAAAACTTGGATACTCCGAATTTTCCCAGTGCATTGGCGCCATAGAATGCAAGACCGCGATCGACGAAGAAGGTTCTTGCGTATTCGCCGTTAGATCCAATCCACACGCCTGAGCCTGGGAGCGCAGATGCTGATGCAGCGTATTCATACGTGTGCCAGTTCTCGATTGTCTTTGTACCAGATGTAATTCTAGAGATAAGGGATCGGTCGGCGATTGCTTTGTTGCCTGTTAAAGGGATTCTTTCAATTGAAAGATTCAAGTCCCTCGCGATCTGAAACGCAATCGAAACATCAGTGCAAGATTCATTTCCCATTACAACCAGATTCGGCTTGAGACCAAGGGCAAGAAAAGCAGCAAGAATTACTCGGGAATCAAACCCTGCAGAGAATGAGATCACGTCTGTTGGTGCACTTAGTTGACGAACACTTTCAAGTACAGATTCGATTGCCTCGTCTGCAGGATCGCCAAGTTCAGGTGTATCTACGTTACAGAGCGTGGACTCCAGAGATGATCCGTTCCAAAAGACCAATTCATTCTTACCGACTCTTCTAACAGCGGGGTGAAGTGTCTCGCTGCCGAGCAGATGTCCGAAAATCGCCAGATTAGCAAGGGCCTCATAGTTCCAATGCCAACCTAGCGAAGCTGATTCCAGAACGCCACTCACTGTATCGCCGTAGAACAAACGGCCATTGTGAATTGCATAAAAAAGCTGTGTCACTCCGTTTCCGGAGCAGAAGAGCGAAGATTCTGCATTCGATTGCCTAACAACCGCGAATTCACCTTCGAGTTGGGATAAGTTGCTGAATCCGACCTTTAGAGACTCTTCAGCGGTCTTCACATCAAAGAGTGGGTGCCCATAGAAATGGATCGAAACGGGGGAAGACATATCACCAATTGAATCACAATGCTGGGCCTAGGTTATCTCGATCGATGATTAATTGTTGTGAGGGCGTCGACTGCGTTCTTGCGGTTGGGGGAATTCACGAGAGATGTTTTGAATTCTGCAGCGGCTTCGGCGGGGTGATGCTGCTCAAGAAGAAGCTCGCCGAGTTGCTCGCGGGCGGGAACGATGGGGCCGGGAGTGACTGGGAGCTTCTCCATGGCGTCTTCCTGATCTGCGGCGGCGCGCATTTGTGACTCGGCTTCGCTTGGTTTGCCGGCGGCCTGTGAAGACCAGGCGAGTGCTTCCTCGCGAAGGATTTGGATCTGCGGGGCCCAGTAATCCTTACTGCCGTTGAAGATCGCCTGGCTTTCGTACAGTCGAAGCTCGGATAGCTCCGCGCTTACCTCGGAGACATGAGGGCCGCGAGACTTGCTCAGTGCGCGCGCCCACGCCGTGATTGCCGCCACCTGGGGTTGGGATTTTTCGCCGGGGACTGCTTTTGCCGCTTCGTCCCAGCGGTGGCGCTCGACGGCATAGCGGACAGGCATTGCCGTTGCCGCGTAGCCGACTTTGAAGTCGGACATGCCGAGGTTATGCATCTCACTTAGCTGGTCGAGGATGCGGTGTGCATCGTCGTGGCGTCCGAGCTGAAGATAGGCGTAAACGAGATAGTCCATTGCGTGAAGCTGTTCGCCAACGTCATGCTGATCGCGGGCGGCCTGCTCTGCGGCAAGGTTCGATGAAATGGAATCCTGCCACAGGCCGAGGCGCGTGAAGATGTGCGAGGGCATGTGCAGGGCATGAGGCGCGGACGGAGCGACCTTGGCATACTTGCGTGCCGCGGCGAGACCGCCCGGTGCGAGTTCGGTGCTGTCAGAAGCGTGGATGATGTAGTGCGTGATGCCGGGATGATCGGGGTAAGCGCGATCGAGAGGTTCGAGGATGGCGAGTGCCTTCTTCTGGCGGGCGTGAGTTTTGTCAGTGGGCGATGCGTTCGAGAGCAGGGCGAGAGCGTAGAAGACCTGAGCTTCGGTGTCTGACGGATTCTGGTGAGCAAGATCGCGCATGGCCTGCTCGTACTGCTGATTGCGAACGGTGAAGGCGGGGCCTGGGTTGTCGAGCAGGAGCGAGTAGGCGTGAATGTATGCCTGCTCGCGGGGATCGTTTGTGCCAATGCGTTGCGCGGTTGCGATTTCAGTCCCGGCTATGGACGCGGAGGCCGCGGGAAGAAGATCCCAGAGCTGGTGGAAGAGGGTCATGGCGATTGCCCAGTGAGCGATGGCGCATTTTGGATCCTGGGTCGCGATTTGCTGGAAGGCGGCCTTTGCGGGGGCGTAGGCGAAGGAGTGGAGGAGCGCGATGCCGCGATTGAAGTCGGACTGGACTGAGGGCGAGCAGGAGATGGGAAATGAGACCTTGCCGAGTTTCTCTGGGACGCCGTGGTGGTGGGCCTCCTGCGCCACGGAAGCACAGGTGAGGAGAGAGGTAATCAGCGCGAGTTTGCAGAAACGCAGCACGGTGGACCTCCGGGAGGGCTACAAAGAAATTTGTAGCAGAGTCGGAGGGTGGTGGGGCTTTCTGAGACTCCTCAGGTGAAGCGTCCTGCATTCTCGTGCCCCATCCTCATCGCGATGAAGCTGCGGTTTAGGATAGGGCACCCAAACTGCGGGCAGGAATCCCACTCATCCCGCATAAAGACGCGGGATGAATGGGGCACAAACCGGTGGAGTGAGCGATCTGTCCGTCGATTGAGATCTTCGTATCCCATGTCTCCAACGGCAGGAGACATGGGGCACCCACTTCATTTATCTAACGAATAGAGCGGATGCGATTGCGCTGCTCGGCGAGACGCCAGGCTGCGGGCTGAGTGGGCATCAGAGCCTTGGCGAGGAGGAAGAGAAGGTAGCACGAGAATGAGATGGCGAGGTGCATGATGCTTACTCCGGCGGGAAGATTGGCCCCGATGATTTCCGGGGGATGCACCTTGCAGTGCAAGGCACCTGCCAAATTCCGTTTGCGACGATTTGCTTGCGCAGTTGACTGCTGGGAGTCAGGTTAGCGGAAGTTATGCGCAGAGGATGACGTTGTTTCGATTTGCCAGTGACGAAGGTGACGTGACTGCATTTCGTCGCAATGACGATAAGACGTCAGTTCGAGTTTGGCAGGAAGACGGTGATCCGATCTGTAGCAGGGGGCGTCACTGGCCTCATCCAGGTTTCCATCGAGAGCGACAGAGTGACCGGGCCGAAGGCGCAGATGCGGATGGGGTGCATTGCGGCGTGAGCGCGAAGGGAGTCGAGTACGGAGGAGAGTGTAGCGCCAGTGAAGGGAGTGTAAAGGTAGAAGACAGTTCCGCTGGAGAGGTCGGCTTCGCGAACATCTTGTGCGTTGAAGGAGACTTTGCGGAGATTGAGTTTGCTGGCGCACATTTCAGCGCTCGCTACCCATGCGGAATCGAGTTCGATGCCGATGGACGTTGCGCCGGTGCAGATGGAAGCGAGAAGAGGGACGTGGCCCAGTCCGGAGCCGAGATCGATGAGGGTGTCCGTCTCGGTGATGGCGGCTGCAGAGATCATCTGGAAGATGTGACGGGCGGGAGTGGGTTGATAGAAGACTGAGTCGGGGCCGAGGTCCTGCGGTTCAGAGTGTGGTGGGTCGAATTGGAATACGCCGGCGAGGAGGTCGTCGAGGTAGTCATACGAGAAGCCGTGGGGATGGGTCGACGCTTGTTGCTCGAGGATGGTCTGGAATTCGGAAGGGCAGACGCCGCACTGGATCTGTTCGCGGATGAACTGGAACAGCAGGCTGTTGATAGATTCAAGTTTTGATGAGAGTGCCTGAGACCGGACGAGAAGTTCTTTGCATGGATTGTCTTCAAGGAGTTCAGATTGTGATGAGTAACGATCCAGCTGATCCAGAATCTCCATGCGCCGCGAAACGTTTGCTGGTTCGAGCAGAGTGCTGTCGGTTTCCCACTGAGTGAGCAGCGGCTTGAGGTTGGTGAGCGATGGCATCGGCTCAGTGACCCGCAAGCGGTTTGCCGATCTCCCAGTGGTGGCCGAAGGGATCGACGACGCGGCCAATGCGCCAGCCGTAGGACTCGTCTTTGACGGGGCTGATGGAGGATGCACCGGCGGCGATGGCGCGATCGAATGCGGCGTGTGGGTCGTCGGTGATGAGGATCATGCGCATTGTGGAGCCGCCGAGATGTTCGGGGCTGAAGTTCTGGTGAGCAGGAGATTCGTCGGCGACCCAGAAAATACCGCCGCCCGTTGAGAGCTGTGCAACAACGCTTCCGTCGGGAGCGTCGATGCGGGAGAGCGTGGTGGCTCCGAAGGCGCGGGTGTAAAAGTCGATGGCTTCTGCTCCGCGGCGGACGTTGAGGAGAGTGGTAAGGGTCGGTTCGATTTTGGATTCGGATGATGCCATACAAGTCTCCGTTAGGATCGGGCTGGTCTGGGCTTCTTTGTTTACACCTTAAATGCAACAGTCGCGTTTAGGATGGGGTACTCGAATTGTCTGATCTCCCATGTCTCTAAAAGCGGAAGACCCTTCGACAGGCTCAGGGCAGGCTATGGGGCACCCACTTTCCTGATTCGTCTGGCTGCTTTGTTTCCCACCCAAGCAGAGCTTGGATGGGGCACCCGCTGTCTTGAGATTCCGAACTATCGAAACTCCGCCTGGATCAGTAGGCTTGCAGTTGATCGAGGGGCAGGCGGACGCGGAAGCAGGTGGAGCCTGGGTCGGAGCGGACGCTCAGGTGGCCACGGTGCTTGCGCACGATGCGCATGGCATTGTCGAGTCCGAGGCCGAGGCCCTGTCCTGGCGCCTTCGTCGTGAAGAAGGGCTCGAAGATGCGGTCCTGAAGTTCGGGCGGGATGCCGGGGCCGGTGTCCCAGATTTCGACCAGCATCATTTCGCCTTCGAGGCGGCAGGTAAGCCTCAGCTTGCCGCCCTGCGTGGTTTCGCCGAGTGCGTCTAGCGCGTTCTCGATGAGTGCCGTCCAGACCTGGTTGAGTTCGCTGCCGTATGCGGAGATGCGAGGCAAGTCGGGATCGTAGTGGCGCTCGATCTCGACGTTCTTCATCCGAGACTGCAGCATCTGGATGGTGGCGTCGAGCCCGGCGGGAACGTCGACTTCGAGGATCGGGGCGCGATCCATGTAGGAGTAGGCTTTGACGGCGCTGATGAGGTCGAAGATGCGCGCGGTTGAGTTGAGGAGCGTATCGACGGAGCGGGTAGACCTCAAGTAACGCGCGAAGAATTGGAGCGAAATGCCTGCTTCGCTTGGCCCCATGAGGCCGCGCAACTCTTCAAGATCGGCAACGGTAGTGCGTTGCTCGGCGAGCTGTGCGGCGACTTCCCAGGCGGTTTCGCAAGGGAGCTTGACGAGCCAGTTGCGCAGGTCTTCTTCAAGCTGAATCTGCTCGACGGCATCGCGGGCATCATGTCGACTGGAGCGGCCCAGGATCTTCTGTTCCCAGGCCTCGACGCCGCGAATCTGCTCTTCCGACAGGCAGAGGTTCACGAGGCGGAAACGGTTCTCGCGGTTGGCGCGGAGCTCCATGACCAGGCTGGCGGCGGCGCGCTGTGCGGCGGAGGCTGGATTATTCAATTCGTGTGCGAGGTTTCCGGCGAGCTTGCCAAGGGCGCTGAGCTTTTCAGCCTGCTGCTCGATGCGGGTGACCTCGCGAACGCGATCGAGGAGGGTGGAGACGACACGCTGCGCCATCGACGGGATGGCGGCGAGCATGGCGGGGAACTGATCCTTGTGGACGAGCAGAGCCCAGACCGGGCTGATCGCGAAACCCTGGCCGCCGGAGGCCTTCATGCGAGAGAACGGAAGCAGCCCGGTCATCTGGCCAGTGCGGCCGATGAAGAGCTCCATAGGACCGCCACGCTGACGGCGGACGTGGATCTCTCCTTTGAGGATGAGGATCATTCGGTCGGCCGGCTGACCTTCTTCGAAGAGGATGTCGCCGGGCTGCGCGACAACTTCCTCGCCATGCTGCGCAAGCCAGAGCCGATCTTCGAAGGGGAGCCCCTGGAGCGGCGTGATGCGCTCGAGCGCTGCCGCGATGTTCTCAGCGGGCGTTGGACAGGCAGGCGTGGATAACGTAGGGGAGAACATCCAAAGCCTCCACTCGATTCGATTCAGAAACTAGACGGCGTTACCGATGAGTTTCAGGGTTGTCGCTTCCTGTTGGTCGCGGCAACAGAGCAGAAAGGCTCCGCACTCACTAGGTTTCTTGAACGGCTCGAGTCAGCTTAAGGATAGACGATGCCCCCTCTGGAAGCTGTTAAGAAGTGTTGTGAAGCGGCTGTATTTGCGGCTGAACTGCCAGGAACGCGCAGCCGATTGTGACAGGTGCGGGAGAGCCGATGCTATGATGGGCGCTTTGAAAGACAAGTAGGGGGAAGCGACTGATGCAACGAGCGATGTTGATCATCCTGTGCGTGTTGATGGCGGCTGGCGGAGCCGTGGCGCAAAGTTCGGGCGGAAGCTTTGACGGAACGGCGAAGGTGTTCCGGCTGGATGGCGGGAACGTCACGTATGCGTTTGGGGTGAACTCGCGTGGGGAGTTACAGCAGTTGTATTGGGGCGGCCGGCTGGCAGCAACAGACAAGATTCCAGGGGCGGTGCCAAAGCGCGAGGCGGCGTCGTTCGATTCGTCGTATACAACGACTCCGCAGGAGTATGCGGGATGGGGCCAGGGGCTTTATGTCGAGCCGGCATTGAAGGTAAGTTTTGCAGATGGGAATCGCGACCTGGTGCTGCACTACGACCATCACGAGAGCGCAACGGATGGTTTCAATGTCGTCCTTAAAGACATCAAAAGACAGGTTATCGTCACCCTGCATTATGCGATTGATTCTGGCTCAGGCATTCTGTCGCGGTCGGCGACGATCGAGAACAAGGAAGAGCAGCCGATCACGATTGAGCAGGCGGCAGCGGCGGCATGGTCGGTTCCAGCAGGGCATTACACGCTGGACTATCTGACGGGGCGATGGGGCGCCGAGTGGACGCTGACGCAGGAGACGATGAAGCCGGGCGAGCGGGTGATTGAGAGCCGCCGCGGATCGACGAGCCACCAGGCCAATCCCTGGTTTGCCCTTCAAGCGGGCGATGTGCCGGATGAGAATGCGGGCGAGGTCTGGTTTGGCGCGCTCGCATGGAGCGGGTCATGGCGGTTCACGATTGAGCAGGATCAGCTGGACGCCGTGCGAGTGACAGGCGGATTCAATCCGTTTGATTTTGGATACGTGCTGAAGCCAGGAGAGAAGCTTGAGACGCCGGTGTTCTACGGCGGATATACGGCGCACGGACTGGGCGGAGCGTCGCGGCTTCTGCATCACTACGAGATTGCGCATATTTTGCCTCGCCGGATTGGCGATGGAGAAGATGCTGCGCCGAAGCCGCGGCCGGTGATCTACAACTCGTGGGAAGCGACCGAGATGAACGTGAGCGAGGACGGTCAGATCGCGCTTGCGGAGAAGGCGGCGGCTCTGGGTGTGGATCGCTTCGTGATGGATGATGGGTGGTTTGGACAGCGCAAGACGGATCACGCAGGCCTGGGCGACTGGTACGTGAATCCGCAGAAGTTTCCGCACGGACTGAAACCGCTGATCGACAAGGTGCATGCGCTGAAGATGGATTTCGGACTGTGGGTTGAGCCGGAGATGGTGAATCCGGATTCGGATCTGTATCGCGCGCATCCCGACTGGGTGCTGAATTTTCCGGGCAGACTACGAACGGAGGCGCGAAATCAGCTAGTGCTGAACCTGGCGCGACAGGATGTTCGGGACTACGTGCTGGGGTTCCTGGACAAGCTGCTGAACGAGAATGATATTGCGTTTCTGAAGTGGGACTACAACCGCAACTGGAGCGAGCCGGGATGGGATCAGCTGCCACCGGCGGAGCAGAAGGAAGTGTACGTTGCGTTCGTTCGCAATCTCTACTGGGTGCTCGGCGAGCTGAAGAAGAAGCATCCGAAGGTGGAGATCGAGTCGTGCTCGGGCGGCGGCGGGCGAGTGGATCTTGGGATTCTGGAACTGACGGACGAGGTGTGGCCTTCAGACAATACTGATCCGTTCGATCGCATCACGCAACAGGATGGCTTCACGTATGCATACACGCCGCAGGTGATGATGGCGTGGGTGACGGACTCGCCGCACTGGGGGAACAAGCGTTCGACTTCGCTGCAATATCGGATGCTGAGCTCGATGGAGGGATCGCTCGGGATCGGCGCCAACATCACAAAGTTCAGTGACCAGGAGATGGCGACGGCGAAGAGGCTGATCGCCTCGTATCACCAGGTGCAGAAGACAATCGTGCAGGGGGATTTGTACCGGTTGATTTCGCCGCGCAATGGCAGCGAGTTCTCGGCGACACAGACGGTGAACAAAGATAAGAGCCAGTCAGTGGTGTTTGCGTATATTCATTCGACGCAGGAGGGAAGAGGGTTCCCAATTCTGAAGTTGAAGGGGCTCGATCCTAAGGCGGACTACACGCTGACGCCGATTGAAGGCGCGGTGCTGAAGGGAAGCCCGACGACGGCAAGCGGCGCGTGGTGGATGAATCATGGGCTGGTGACGGGCGAGGACTTCCGAGGGGATTTTCAGGCGGCGGCGTACAGGCTGGATCGGAAGTAGTTCATGTGGTTCTATCCCCGGTCCCCAAAGGCGAGGGACCGGGGGCACCCAATGCAAATAGACGCTGGTATGATGCTGGTGCGGCGGAGCACGCCAAGCCGGGCTTGCATCGGGACTCGCGTTCCGGTGCGGTCCTCTCCGGGGCTACCCCAGGGAAAAGTGAATAACTGGAGATTCATCGGGTGATCTCAACCACGCGCTGCGTGGGGCTGATCACGCAAGGCCAGACTCGTTGGCGTGCTTTGCCACAATTTATCTATGGGCGGACCGGGCTTCTACGCGGCACTTGCGAACTCGATGGTGGCGGGAGAAGCGACGGAAGATGCGATTGCCGCGCGGCTCGCTCAGACGCTCGGGCACCGGTGGCGCTGGATTCGTCCGCTGGCGCGGCGGTACGTGGCGCGGTTCGGTGGCGCGATGCGTCCTCGACGAAGGACGATCGCCCAATTCTTAATAACTGACGAAGGCCTTTCGAGAGCCCTGCGACTGCATCGCAAGGATATTCGCATCGCTAACTGGGTTGCGCCTGCGGGTGACATGCAGCCGCATCGAGCTGCGAAGAACTGGCCGGTTCCGGCCATCGAGACCGTTGGAGCATTGGCAGAGTGGCTGCAGGTCACGCCGAGTGAGCTGGAGTGGTTCGCGGATCTGAAAAGGATGATCTCGCGGCGTGAGGATGGGTTCGAGGGGCCGTTGAGCCACTATCACTACCGGATTCTTGCGAAGCCTGGCGGCGACGTCCGGCTGATCGAGGCGCCGAAAGAGCGGCTGAAGAAAATGCAACGGCAGATTCTTGCAGATGTTCTGGAGAAGATTCCGGTGCATCCTGCAGTGCATGGGTTCCGGCGAGGACGTTCGATCAAAACTTTTGCGGCTCCGCACGTTGGTCAGCGGGTTGTGATCAGGATGGATTTGAGGGATTTCTTTCCATCGATATCGGCTCCGCGAGTGCAAGCGCTGTTTCGAACGGCTGGATACCCGGAGCGGGTCGCGGATTTACTGGGCGGGATTTGTTCGAATGCAACGCCGCGCACACTTTGGACGAAGAAGGGATCGGGGATTGATCCGCTGCGGATGGCGGAGGCGCGGCAGCACTATGCATGGCCGCATCTGCCGCAGGGTGCTCCGTCTTCTCCTGCGCTTGCGAATATCTGCGCGTATCGGGTGGACTGCAGGTTGACATGCCTTGCTGAGGCGAGCGGCGCGGTGTACACGCGATACGCGGATGATCTGGCGTTCTCGGGCGGCATGGACTTCGAGCGTTGTGCGGAGCGATTCGCGATTCGCGCTGCGGCGATTCTTCTTGAGGAGGGATTCGCTGTGCATCACCGCAAGACGCGGATCATGCGGCAGGGTGTTCGGCAGTATCTGGCGGGGATTGTAGTTAATGAGCATGTGAACGTAATTCGGCGTGACTACGATGCTCTGAAGGCCACGCTGACAAACTGCGTGCGGCACGGGTGGGAGTCGCAGAATCGCGAGGGGCATGTGAATTTCCGCGAGCACCTTGCGGGGCGGGTCTCGTTTGTGGAGATGGTGAATGCAAAGCGGGGCGCGAAACTGAGAGCGCTATTCGAACGGATTAGATGGTGACTGCCAGCAGTTCCCAGGTCTCAAGATCGAGACCTGGGGCACCCAGCTTCCCGAGTCAGAGAATCGGGACATGGGGGCAGCCGCATTATTTCCGCGGTTTTGGTTTGTAGCCTTGCCAGACGTATTCGAGGGCTTCGGATAGGGTTTGCATTCTGACGGCGCGGTCGACGTGGAAGGCGTTTTTGGCGAAGACGAACTGGTAGTGGTATTTTTTTGCGGCGAGGACACGGGCCATGCGCTCGTTGGCTTCGACCCAGTCGTGCATGTTGTCGCGCATGATGTTGGGGTTGTAGAGATCCTTGTCGCCGACCTCCATCCAGATGCGGATGGGCTTGCGCGGACTCTGTGGGATGAGGTGCTCGTGGAATTCCCACGCGCCATGCGGAGTTTTGGGGTCGTGCGGCCATTGCTGGTTGACCCACGTGCCGGAATAGGCGAGGACGCGATGGTAGAGCTCGGGGTGATACCAGGCCATGATGAGCGCGCATGCTGCGCCGGAGCTTCCGCCCGTTGCAGCGCGGCCGTCGGGATCCTGGGTGAGCTTGACGTGGGCTTTCGATTCGACGAGCGGGAGCACTTCGTTCTCGACCCACTCCGCATACTTGCCCGACATGGTGTCGTACTCGAGACCGCGCTCACTGCCCTGGGCGTCGCCGGTGCCGTTGGCGATGGAGATGGCGATCATGGCAGGAAGCTTGCGGTCGGGAATCATGCTGTCGAGCGCAGTGAAGAGCATGCGATCAGGGCCATCGGCTCCGACGATGAAGGGCGCTTCTGTCCCGGGAGTGTATTGCTTCGGGACGTAGACGGCGACTTTGCGCGAGTAGGGCGCGGGGTGGCTGGTGGTGATGAGGAGCTTTGCTGGATCGGCGGGATCGGGTGTGCCGAAAGTCCCTTTGTCGCGCGCAATGCCGGGATAGTACTTGCTGTCGGCAGACTCCATTGTGAACTCGATGACCTCGCCGTGGCTCAGGTTTGGCGAAGTCATTTCGGGTGCTGCCGGGTGCGTGGGACCGATGATGAAGTTGCCATCTGCTGTTGGTGATGGGATGGTGCCGTCGGGCAGTTCTTTTGCCTGAACGTATCCGGGTGTGTGCGGATCGCGGGTTGGTGGCGTGGGGCGGGCCTGCGGCTGCTGCGCCACTGGTGCGGGCGGAGTTTGCGCAAATGTCATTCCAAACGGAGAAAGAGAAAAGGCAACTGCTGCAAGGATCACGGCTCGGCACAAGGTCATCGTGTTGTCACCTGATTTGAGGATCTCACTTCGACCACGGCGGTGCGATGCCGTTCATGCGGGCGTAGGCGATGAGCTGGCCCATGTGCTCGTTGTCGTGAACGATGATGCGGAGGTACATGCCGTCCACGGTTGCATCGCGGCCCTCGACCTTGAGTTTGCGGGACATGTCTTTGGGGTCGGCAGAGAGGTGCGCCTGCTTGACGGCTTCGAGGGAGCGCTTGAGCCAGGCGATGACTTCGGGCTTGGATGTCACGGTCTTTTCAGCGTCTTCTTTCAGATCGGCAGGCATCTTGGGGCCGGTGACGCTGAGGAGCCAGAAATTGGCAATGGCGATGTGCATGAAGACCTCGCTCGTGGAGCGGACGCCGGGTGCGGGTCGCCATGCGAACTTGTCTGCGGGAGTGGCTTCAGCGAGAGCAATGAGCTGATTGGAGACGTGACGCCACTCGCCGTCGTAGCCCTGCCAGAGCCCATCGAGAGGATCCTGAGCGCAGAGCCTGGGCAGATTGATGAGACATAGGAAAGCTGTGAGTACGAAGATCTTTCTCATGACGTGACCTCGGAGAATGCTGGAACGGAACAAGCTTATTCTGCGAGATCGAAGCCGGAGAAGGGAATTGTGATGAGAGCTGGGATAGTGAGCTACGAGTCATGAGGCTCAGGCGCCAGTTGCTGGTGAGGTACGCGGGATCGTTCCCAACCGAAGAAGACGAGATGGATTGCGAGGGAGATGAGGCCGCCGAGCAGCGTATTGAGAAGGCGGTGATGAATCACAAAGGGTTCAGGGAGTCCGGCGAGGGCGAGAAGAGAGACAACGTATGCGGTGAGCGGGACGACGAAGATTGCGTAGTTGACCCACAGAAGGGCGTAAGCACACCAGACGAAAACCAGGACGAGCATAGAGAGAGCGAACGGACCGGGGCGCAGAAGGCTGGCAGCGATTGTGGCGAGGACTGTGCCGAGGATGGTGCCGGTCATGCGGGCAAAGCCGCGGGTGATGGACTGGCGCATGTCGGCGCGGAGAACGATGGCTGCGGTCATCGGAATCCAGTAGCCGTTGGGGATTTTGAGCGTGCGATAGAGAGCGGCCGCGAGGCCCAGAGTGATTGCTGCGCGAAGGGCATAGAGAAACAAACAGGAACGCGGCTTGAGAACGTCAGAGATGTGGTTTTCGGCGCACGCGCCGGTTGGCTGAGCGCTGGCCATCACGGGCGTCTGGCGACGTTCAGCCCACCAGAAGAAGCGGACGCAAGCGAACTGGAGCAGTCCGCCAACGAGGACGAACGCGCCGCGGGTGAGTGCATGCAGGCCCGGGGCTGGGTAGGCGGTGGAGATGATCATCCAGATGACGGATTGGAGCGCTATCCACTGCTGGCCGGGACCGAGTGCGGAGATGGCGACGTAGAGAAAGCCCCATAGCGCGGTGGCGACTGTTGTGGCGGTGAGAGATTGACCGGCAAGAGTGCCGATCCAGCTCGAGACGCACATGCCGAGTGTGGCGAAGAGCATGGGCGCGGTGCGAGAGCCGCCAAGCTCCTGATAGGAGCCGAAGCCGACGCTGACCGCTCCACTGGCGGCCATGATGCCCCACTCAGCGTGACCGGTGAATGAGCCAACGAGGATGGCGAGCGCGATGGCGGGCATGCAGCGCAGCGCGGCGCGCGGATGGAACTTGCTCCATTCGGGGTGAAGGACTTCGCGCAGGGTTTCAGTCAGCACAGGTGGTTCGATACTAAGGAATGCCACGGGGTTGGTGACAGCGGAAGATGAGGCCTGTTGATCTGCGTTCGGGGGCGGAGACGAGTAGACTTGTGGCTAATCACGAATGATCTTAGATCTTCTAAATCGGTTCGAGCCGGATGGGGATGTGCTGTTGCGGGCTATCTCTGCGCACGTGACGGACGAGATGCTGGAGTGCATCTCGACGGCTGACTATGGGTGCGATGTGGATGCTCACATGGCCGCTCTGGAACAGCTTCGGGATACGGGTGTGTTGCCGGACAGTCCCGGGTGGGTTCCGATGGAAGTGCTCGAACTGATTCGATGGTCGGAGCCGGAGAATCCTGAGTGGAAGCCGGGAAGGACGGGCGAATTCGGGCATTGGATTCGGGCGTTCTCATGTGCGGCGATTCTAAGGGCGGAGCATGAGCCGTGGAACTATCACTATAACGACGGGAGTACTTGTTCAACGACGATTCAGCTGATATTGAGTCTGGAGGTGCTGCCGATTGATTTGAACCGTGAGGCGATGCGGAATTTCGCGTGGCTGATTTTGAAATCGGATCCGGAAGGAGAGAACGATTCAATTCGCGAATATGGGGTAGTGCTGTTGTGGTTTGCGCTGCGTCTGAAGCCGGCCGTTGCGGATGAAGATCTGATCGCACTTGCGGAGTGGGTTGTGCGGCGGGCGGGTGAGTTGAACTGGGATCCGAGACTGAAGGAGTTTCCAGGATTGAAGGCGATGGTGATCGGGTGCCAGAAGCGAATTGCCTGGGAGATGTTCGGGGTGAAGCTTGCCGAACTGGATTTGAGCGGGCGGCCGATGGAGTTGCAGACGTGGGTGCGGTTGATTGCGGAGCAGTTGGTGGATTGAGATAGAGAAGCCTCGCGGAGTTGATTCCGCAGAGCTTCTATAGAACGACTTCCCGCAGGGGCTAAAGCGCGCACCTTCTGGATGCAGGTTAGCGGCACGGCTAAAGCCGTGCCCCTTCAAAACCCGCGATCAGGGCTCGACTGAAGTCGGGCCCTGATATTTGTCCCACGGTGACGAGGCTTCTTAGAGGCGTCCGTTAGCGGTTCTTGGCCACTTCTTCGACGGAGACGGGGTCGAGGAAGGGCATGCTGGAGCGGAGCTGTTTGCCGACGATTTCTATGGGGTGCTTGGCTTCGGCTTCGCGGAAGGCGAGGAACTCTTTTCGACCGGAGTTCTGATCGGCAAGGAAGCGCTTGGCGAAGCTGCCGTCCTGAATGTCCTTGAGGATGTCTTTCATCGCTTGCTTGCTGGACTCGTTGATGACGCGCGGGCCGCTGACGTAGTCGCCCCACTCGGCGGTGTCGGAGATGGAGTAGCGCATGTAGGCGAGGCCGCCGCGGTAGATGAGATCGACGATGAGCTTGAGCTCGTGGAGGACCTCGAAGTAGGCGCTCTCCGGCTGGTAGCCGGCATCGACAAGGGTTTCGTATCCAGCCTTGATGAGAGCGCTGACGCCGCCGCAGAGAACTGCCTGCTCACCGAAGAGGTCGGTCTCGGTCTCTTCCTTGAAGGTGGTTTCGAGAACGCCTGCACGAGTGCAGCCGATGCCCTTGAGGTAGCTGAGATTGAGCGCGTGCGCTTTGCCGGTTGAGTCCTGATGGATGGCGATGAGGCCGGGGACGCCGCCGCCTTCGGTGAAGACTTCGCGCACGCGATGGCCCGGGGCCTTGGGTGCGGCCATGCCTACGTCGATGCCGGCAACGGGAGCGATGGTCTTGAAGTGGATATTGAAGCCGTGTGCAAAAAGAAGCAGCGTGCCGGGCTTGATGTTGGGCGCGATCTCATCGGCGTAGAGCTTTGCTGCCGTCTGATCGGGGACGAGGACCATGACGACGTCGGCCCACTTGACGACGTTGGGAACGGTATCGACTTCGAGGCCGGCTTTCTGAGCCTTGGCGATGGACTTGGAGTTGGCGGCGAGGCCGACCTTGACCTGGACGCCGGAGTCCTTGAGGTTGAGCGAGTGCGCATGACCCTGCGAGCCGTAGCCGATGATGGCGACTTTCTTTGCCTGGATCAGGGAAAGGTCGGCGTCGTGATCGTAATAAGTCTTTGCCATGATGTCTTTTCTTTTTCCTTTGCGTTCGTTGGTGAGTCAGGAAGACACGGTGAGATTATGCCTTCACGAAAGTGGTGAGGCTTCGGCGAGTGCGCTCGCGAAGCTGGCACTCGCGGAGCTGGTCAGCAAGAGCCGGAAGATTGGGGATTCCGTAGATGGCGAAGTTTCCGAGTTCAGCGTCGGAGGAGAAGAGGTGCAGCGAGGAGTGACCGAGCAGGCGAGCGCCGAAGGGCTGACGCAGCTCGAAGTGATCAATGCGGAAGAGCTCCAATGACTCCTGCACCTTCGACAGGATGCCGCGTTCGTATTTGATCCTCTGCGTGGTGATGATGTAGTGGGTGCCTCGGCTTCCCATCCACAAGCGAAGGAACATCAGCGCGAGGATGAGAACGGCGCCCAGGATGACGTATGCCGAGTAGGCGGGCTGGTTCTGCCATTGAAGCACGAAGACCGCAGCGGCAGCGGCAATGATGACAGCCAGGAAGGGCACGAACTGGCCGATGCTGTAGATCAGCGCGGGATGGCCGTTGTAAAGGGTCTTCTCGGTTTCAAGCTCTTTGGTAGCAGCGTAGGCGGCGAGGTCGGTGTTGCAGAAGCGGCACTTGAGCGCTACGGCTTTGATGGTTTCGCCGCAGACGGGGCACGGTTTTGTATCTTCGTCCATGAAGCGCTCCTTTCCGCGTCAGGATATCGCAAGTGGTTCAAGAACAAGGCTGCATTGTGGGGGAGCTTCTATCCCGGGTCCCAAATGCGAGGGACCCGGGGCACCCATACCCTAGTTTGTTGAGCTATGCGGGTTCGATGTCTACGGTTGCGTTGGATGCTTCTTCGGGTTCGTCTTCGGGGAGGGGCTTTTCATCGGGCCCTTTTCCCATCGCTCGCAGAACGCTGGAGGTGTGGTGGCCGCGGCGCATGGTCATTTTGCCGCTGCGGCAGACTTCGAGGATGCGGCCTTCGTCTTCACGAAGGATCTCGATGAGACCCTCGATTTTGCTTTCGACGCCGGTCATCTCGATCATCAGCGATTCAGAGGTGAGATCGACGATGCGGGCGCGGAAGACTTCAACGAGATCGAAGATCTGAGCACGATTGCGAGGATTGGCGGCTACCTTGATGAGCGCGAGTTCGCGCGTGACGTTGGGGGCCTTGGCGATGTCGTCGACGTCGACGATATTCTCAAGCTTGTAGAGGCTGGCGCGAATGCGGTCGCCAGCTTCTGATGAGGCTTCGCAGACCAGCGTGAGGCGCGAGAGGCCGGCTCGCTCGCTGCGGCCGACAGTGAGCGAGCTGATATTGATGTTCAGACGGCGGAACAGCGATGCCACGCGCGTGAGCACGCCGGGAATGTCTTCAACGTAAGCGACGAAAGTGTGCGTCATAGGAGCCTTCCAAGGGGTCAGGGTTCAGTGGTCAGGGATCAGGCCCTCTCACCGGCTGAGGATCACGTGGGCTCGAGTGATCGATCGACTGACCCCTGATCACTGACCACTGATCCGTTGCCTTACTTGTCGTCCGGCGACTCGACGATTGGATTCTTGCCGGGACGGCGGATCATTTCGTGCAGGGCACTGCCTGCGGGAATCATGGGGTAGACGGAGTCTTCCTTTTCAACCATGAAGTTGAGAAGGAATGGGCCGTCGGTTGTGCGCGCTTCTTTGACAGCCTCGGCGAGTTCGGAGCGCGTGGTCACGGCGCGGCCGCGGATTCCGTGCGCGTCGGCGAGCTTCACGAAGTCGGGGCTGACGAGCGGTGTGGCTTCGTAGTTGCTGTCGTAGAAGAACTGCTGCCACTGGCGAACCATGCCGAGGTAGCCGTTGTTGATGATGGCGATGTTGATCTTGAGCTTTTCCTGGACGATGGTGGAGAGTTCGGCGGCGGTCATCTGGAATCCGCCATCGCCCGCGACAACCCATACTTCTTTATCGGGGCAAGCCATTTTGGCCCCGATCGCCGAGGGGAGAGCGAAGCCCATTGTGCCCAGGCCGCCTGAGGTGACGAGCGAGCGTGGCTTCTCGTGATGGAAGTATTGCGCCTCCCACATCTGGTGCTGGCCCACGTCGGTGGCAACGATGGCTTCTCCGCCTGTGATGCGCCAGAGATCGTGCATCACGTGCGCGGCGTAGAGATGTCCGGAGTCGGGAATGTTCTTAATGTCGTGCACGGAGACGTCGCCCTTGCTGGCTTCGATGGTCTTGATCCAGGCGGAGCCGTCGCGGCCGGAGATGCGAGGGAGCAATTCTTCGAGAACTGCGCGGAGATCGCCAACGAGAGCTACATCGACCTTGACGTTCTTGTTGATCTCGGCGGGATCGATCTCGATGTGAATCTTCTTCGCCTTCAATGCGTATGTCGAGAGCGATCCGGTGACGCGATCGTCGAAGCGCATGCCACAGGCGATGAGCAGGTCGGCATCCTGAATGGCGTGGTTGACCCATGACTCGCCGTGCATTCCCATCATGCCGAGGTTGAGGGGATGCGAGGCAGGGAAGCCGCCGAGACCGAGAAGCGTGAGCGCTACGGGAATTTGCGCGCGCTCAGCGAGCGTGCGGACCTGCTCCATCGCACCGGATTCCATCACGCCATGGCCGGAGAGGATGACGGGCTTCTTCGCATTGCGGATGAGTTCGGCAGCCTTGGCGAGGCCCGAGTCTTCGACCTTCAGCATGGGGTGCGGACGATAGGGGCGCGGCTTGGCGGCTTCGAAGTCGAAGATGGCTGTGCCCTGCTGCGCGTCCTTGGTGATATCGACGAGCACGGGGCCGGGGCGGCCGCTTTGCGCGATCTGGAATGCATAGCGGATGGCGTGGGCGATGTCCTCTGTCTTGCTGATGAGGAAATTGTGCTTGGTGATCGGCAGAGTGATGCCGGTGATGTCGACTTCCTGGAAGGCATCGCTGCCGAGCAGCTTGCTCGACACGTTGCCGGTGATGCAGACGACGGGGATGGAGTCGAGCATAGCGGTGGCAATGCCGGTGACGAGGTTCGTCGCGCCGGGGCCGCTGGTGGCCATGCAGACACCGACCTTGCCGGATGCGCGCGCGAAGCCGTCGGCCATGTGTGCGGCGCCCTGCTCGTGCCGGACGAGGACGTGATGAATGGGAAATTTGCGCAGTGCATCGTAGACCGGGAGAATCGCTCCGCCCGGATATCCGAAGACGGTGGACACGCCCTCACCGACCAGCGTTGCCCATACGATCTCAGCGCCTGTCAGGCGTGTGGGCGTGGTGAGGTGGCTCTCTGCGGATTGCGTGTTCTGCTTGGTTCCCATTGTGTTCTCCTTAGCTGTTAGCTTCCAGCTGCTAGCTAAATCTGCGTTTGATCGATGTTTGTCGCTATTGAATTCTTGTTTCGGTTTGTGGTGAACCGGGTTTACCTTGCCGGATCACCACACGCGCATTTTTGCAAAGCGGGTAAGTTCTGAGAGTCGGTTCCATGACTTCGAACAGCCTCCTGGCATCGGGCCCGTAGGTATAGAGGACAGTCTCCTTGTCCCCGATTTCGTTGCCATCGAACTCTCCGGCTCGATGAGTTTTGATGGCTTCGACAAGTTGATCTTCCAATGTTGAAAGATCGCAGCTTGCATATACTTCGTCCGGCAGACTCGATCCATCGAGGTAGATTAAAACAGCCTCCTCGTTCCTGGACGCGCTCTTACTCTTACCGAACATCTTGTCGAAGAGCGCCATTGATTCTGCCTTTCTGTATAGAAGCGGGCGGCTTGAAAATGAGAGCTGACAGCTGCTCTCTATGTTGTTGCGCCGTGCGAGGCGCTGGTGACGCGGTCGACGTACTTGCGGAATACGCCTTGCGGCCAGCGAAGCGCGGGCGGCTTGAAGTTCTTGAGACGCGCGGACATTTCTTCTGCGCTGATCTCCACATTGAGGGTGCGGTTCTTGATGTCGAAGGCGATGATGTCGCCTTCGCGAACGGCTGCGATGGGACCACCGACGAATGCTTCGGGAGCGACGTGTCCGGCGGTGAAGCCGCGAGTTGCGCCGCTAAAGCGGCCATCGGTTAGCAGCGCGACGGTGTGAGTGAGGTCAGGGTGTCCGCTGACAGCGGCGGTGACCTGAAGCATTTCGCGCATGCCGGGGCCGCCCTTTGGACCTTCATAGCGGATGACGAGAACGTCGCCGGGCTTGATCTTGTTGCTCTGCACGGCGGCGAAGCAGTCTTCTTCGCAGTCGAAGACGCGGGCGGGGCCGCGGTGTTCGTACCGATCAGCGGCGGCGATCTTCATTACGCAACCTTCAGGGGCGAGATTGCCCTTTAGGATGACGAGGCCGCCGGTCGACTTGATCGGGCTCTCGAAGGTTTTGATGACGACCTGGTTGGGCGTTTCAACAGCGAGGGCTGCTTCTTCGGCGAGGGTGCGTCCGCTGATGGTGAGCGTGGAGCCGTCGGCATGGCCTGCGTCGATGAGACGCTTGGCGAGAAGGCGCGATCCTCCGGCGGCCTGGAAGTGCGAGGCCATGTATTTTCCGGCAGGAACGAGGTCGCAGATGAAAGGTGTCTTCTTCGAGATTGCGTCAAAGTCGTCGACGGAGAGATCGACGCCGATCTCGCGCGCGATGGCGATGAGGTGAAGGACGGCATTGGTGGAGCCGCCGCTGGCTGCGACGCTGGCGATTGTGTTTTCGAGCGACTTGCGGGTGATGATCTGGGAAGGACGGCGGTTGGCGCGGACGGCATCCATGACCATGCGGCCTGCTTCTCGGCTGCTTGCAAGCTTGTCCTTGTCTGTTGCAGGAACGCCGGAGAGATGAAGGGGAGAGATGCCGAGCATTTCGCCGCTCATGGCCATGGTGTTGGCGGTGAACTGGCCGCCGCAGGCGCCGGCGCCGGGACAGGCATTGGCTTCGAGCGCTTCGAGACCGGCGTCGTCAATCTTGCCGGCAGCGTGAGCGCCGATGCCTTCAAAGACGGCCTGAATCGTGATGTCAATCTTGTTGCCATCGGGTCCGGTGACTTTGCCGGGGGCGATGGAGCCGCCGTAGAGCATCATGCCGGGGATGTCGAGGCGGCAGAGCGCCATGATGATGCCGGGCATGTTCTTGTCGCAGCCTCCGATTCCGATGAGGCCGTCGAAGAGATTGCCGCGAGCAACGAGCTCGATGGAGTCAGCGATGACTTCGCGGGAGACCAGCGAGGCCTTCATGCCCTGCGTGCCCATCGTTATTCCGTCGGAGATGGTGATGGTGTTGAACTCCATCGGCGTGCCGCCGGCTTCACGGATGCCTTCTTTAACGGCCTCGGCGATTTCGCGGAGGTGGACATTGCACGTGCCGATCTCGGTCCAGGTGTTGGCGATGCCGATGATGGGCTTGTGGAGATCGTCTTTGGAGAATCCGGACCCGCGTAAATAGGAGCGCGCAGCTGCGCGGCTCGGGCCCTCAGTCAGTGGAATGCTTTGGCGTTTGCCTTCTGTCATCTCAATCCTTGGTTGAGTCCGTTCAAGCGGAGCTATTGAAGAGTTGCGCTTCTACTTGGCTTGGAGCCAGGTGGCTTTGTTGTGTTCGGTTTCGTATTTGTCGAGTTCTGCGGCGTGGCGCAGGGTGAGGCCGATGTCGTCGAGACCTTCGAGGAGACAGTATTTGCGGAACGGATCGACTTCGAATGTCGCCTTGAAGCCGCGGTCGTCGATTACGGTTTGGTCTTGAAGGGAAACGGTGAGCTTATAGCCGGGGATGGTCTGCGAGTTGCGGAGGAGCGTTTCGACCTCGCTTTCGCTCAGGCGAACGAGGACGATTCCATTTTTGCCGGCGTTGGAGAAGAAGATGTCAGCAAAGGTTGGCGCGATGACGACGCGGAAGCCGAAGTCGCTGAGCGCCCATGCGGCGTGCTCGCGGCTGGAACCGCAACCGAAGTTCTTGCCGGCGATGAGGATCTTCGCGTCCTTGTAACGCGGGTCGTTGAGGACGAACTCAGGCAGTGGCTTTCCTTCCGGCGTCTGACGCCAGTCGAAGAAGAGGAAGTCGCCATAGCCGGTGCGCTCAATTCGCTTGAGGAACTGCTTGGGAATGATCTGGTCGGTGTCGACGTTGGTGCGGTCGAGGGGAGCGACGGTGGATGTCAAAGTCTTGAAGGCTTCCATTATGCTTTTACCTCCTCGCGTACTTCCCAGTTCCTGATGTCGACGAAGTGGCCCGCGATGGCGGCAGCTGCGGCCATTTCAGGAGAGACGAGGTGGGTGCGACCGCCGCGGCCCTGGCGGCCTTCGAAGTTGCGGTTGCTGGTGGAGGCGCAGCGCTCGCCGGGCGAAAGGATGTCGGGGTTCATACCGAGACACATGGAACAGCCGGGCTCGCGCCAATCGAATCCTGCTTCTTTGAAGATCTGGTCAAGACCTTCCTTCTCGGCCTGAGCTTTCACTTGTTGCGAACCGGGAACTACCATTGCGCTGACATGAGTGGAAACCTTGTGGCCTGCGGCGATTTTTGCGGCGGCGCGCAGGTCTTCAATGCGGCCGTTGGTGCAGGAGCCGATGAAGACGCGATCGACGGCGATCTTGTCGAGCGGAGTGCCGGGCTGCAGGGCCATGTACTCGAGGGCGCGCTCGAAGGATTTGCGATCGAGATCGTTCGCGGCCGCTGCGGGATCGGGCACAGATGAAGTAACGGGCGCGACCATGCCGGGGCTGGTTCCCCAGCTGACATATGGAACCAAGGTAGCGGCGTCGATGACGAGTTCGCGATCGAACTTCGCGCCTGCTTCGGTGGGCAGCTTCGACCATTCCTCGACGGCCTTATCCCATGCTGCGCCTTGCGGCGAGAACCGGCGGCCCTTGAGGTAGCCGAAGGTCGTCTCGTCGGGAGCGATCATGCCGGCGCGAGCTCCAGCTTCGATGCTCATGTTGCAGATGGTCATGCGGCCTTCCATCGAGAGCGAGCGGATGGCTGAGCCTGCATACTCGATGACGCAGCCGGTGGCGCCGTCGGTTCCGATTTTGCCGATGATAGCGAGGATGATGTCCTTCGCGGTGACGCCCTGCGGCAGCTTACCTTCGACGGAGATGCGGAAGGTTTGCGGATTCGACTGCGGAAGCGTCTGCGTGGCGAGTACGTGTTCGACTTCGCTGGTGCCGATGCCGAATGCAAGCGCGCCGAATGCGCCATGCGTCGAGGTGTGCGAGTCGCCGCAGACGATCGTCATTCCCGGCTTGGTGATTCCGAGTTCGGGTCCGATGACGTGAACGATGCCTTGCTCGCGTGAGTTGACATCGTAGAGCTCGACGCCGAAGTCGGCGCAGTTCTGGCGCAACGTAGAGATCTGCTTCGCGGCGATTTGGTCGACGATGTTGAGGCGGCCCTCAATCGTAGTGGGGACGTTGTGGTCCACCGTGGCGATGGTGCGATCGGGACGGCGCACTTTGCGGCCTGCGAGGCGGAGACCTTCAAATGCCTGCGGGGAAGTGACTTCGTGGACCAGCTGCAGATCGATGTAGAGCAGCGTCGGCTCGCCTTTGGGTTCGACGACGACGTGCTGCTCCCAGACCTTTTGAAAGAGTGTTTTTGGTGTGCTCATAAGAAATCAGTTCTCAGTTAACAGTTGTCAGTTCTCAGTTGCGTATTGATTGCGAGTGCGCTTTCTGCTTTGCGAAGCTGCGTGAAGTTGCTATGCACTGACCAGAAGCGTCTTGACTGTTTCGCGGACCTTGGCGCCCATGTCCTTTGTCGACAGGACGGTGAAGCCCTGCGGGTTGGAACGGGCGAGGTCGGGTGTGCGGAAGCCCTGTTCAAGGACCTTGCGCACCGACGATTCGATTGCAGCAGCTTCGGCTTCGAGGCCGGCAGAGTGGCGCAGAATCAGGGCGCCGGTGAGGATTGCGCCGAGCGGATTGGCGAGTCCTTTGCCGGCGATGTCGGGCGCGGAGCCGTGGACCGGTTCGTAGAGATTGACTTTGCCGCCGATGGTGGCCGAAGGCAGCATTCCGAGCGAGCCGGTGATGACCGCGGATTCGTCGCTGAGAATATCGCCGAAGAGATTCTCGGTGAGGACGACGTCGTAGTTGCGCGGCTGGTTCATGAGGTGCATGGCCATCGCGTCGACATATTGATGCTCGACGGTGACGTCGGGGAACCCGGCGGCAACCTGGTTCACAGTGTCGCGCCAGAGCTGCGAGACTTCGAGGACGTTGGCCTTGTCGACACTGGTAAGTTTCTTGCGGCGCTTCTGCGCGAGTTGGAAGGCGATGTGGGCAACGCGGGCTACTTCGCTGCGGGTGTAACGCATGGTGTTCAGCGCTTCGCCGCTCTGACGGTTCCACTCGCGGGGCTGACCGAAGTAGAGGCCGCCGAGAAGTTCGCGAACGAAGAGGATGTCGGCACCGTCGACGATTTCAGGACGGAGCGGGCTGTTGACGGCGAGCTCCTTGAAGGCGAACGCGGGGCGGAGGTTCGCAAATCCGCCGAGCGCTGCGCGAATCTGAAGAAGGCCGGCTTCGGGACGCTTGTCGGGCGCAAGCGAATTGAATTCGTTTCCGCCAACTGCACCGAGGAGAACTGCGTCGCTGGCGAGGGCTGCGTCAAGGGTCTCTTGAGGAAGAGGCGTGCCGTCTTTGACGATGGCGACGCCGCCGATTCGCTTTTCATCGATCTGGATGGTGTGGCCGCCGAGTTCTGCGACATCGCGCAGAACGGAGACTGCTTCATTGGTGACTTCGGGGCCGATGCCGTCGCCGGCGGTGACTAGGATCTTGAGGTTCATTAATCTCCCGATGAAAGTGGTCAGTGTTCAGTGATCAGTGATCAGAAAGCGAGCCGGTGCGTCGAATCGCCAAAACCGGTAGGGGTACTAATCAATCCAGTTCAGCTACGGCTGGTTCGCTGCGGCGATCGCGGATGGGATCGGGCAGAATTCCGATCAGATCCTGGTCGTAGATATTCTTCTTGCGATCGGCGAGAGCGACGAAGCGGTAGTAGGTCTGCTGCAGCTCTTCGCGCGAGAGCGTATAGCCGAGCTGCTCGAGGCGATGACGAAGCGCGGCGCGGCCGGAGTGCTTGCCGAGAACAAGATTCGTGCGCGAAACGCCGACAAGCGTAGGCGTCATGATCTCGTAGCAGAGCGGATTGGCCAGCATGCCATGCTGGTGAATGCCGGACTCGTGCGCAAAGGCGTTTGCTCCGACGATCGCCTTATTGGGTGACGGGCGGAAGGTGATGATCTGGCCGAGCACCTGGCTTGCCGGGTAAAGCTGATCGAGCTTGATGTCGGTCGTGACGCCGTAGCGTTCTGAGCGCACGTGAAGAGCGGCGGCGATCTCTTCGAGAGCTGCGTTGCCGGCGCGTTCGCCGATGCCGTTAATGGTGCACTCCACTTGACGGGCTCCAGCCTGAATTGCGGCGAGAGAATTTGCGGCCGCAAGGCCGAGGTCGTCGTGACAGTGCGAGGAGAGGATGATGCCTTCGGCATCGATGGCGGGGATGCGCTCGCGAACTTCGCGGAACATCTGGCCGTACTCTTCGGGCGTCGAGTAGCCGACGGTGTCGGGCATGTTGATGGTGGTGGCGCCAGCCTCGATGGCGGTGCGCACGATGTCAATCAGGAATTCGCGATCGGAGCGGGTTGCGTCTTCGGGCGAGAACTCCACGTCGTCGACGAAGGTGCGGGCGAGACGAAGAGACTCGGCGGCCTGGTCCAGAGCCTGCTGACGACTCATCTTGAGCTTGTACTCGAGATGAAGATCGCTCGAAGCGAGAAAGATATGGATGCGGGGGCGCTGCGCGAATTGAAGGGCGCGGGCAGCGATCTCGATGTCTTCGGTCTTGGCGCGGGCAAGGGAAGCGATCCTGGGCCTTCGCACGGCCTGGGTAATGGTGGCGATGGCGGCGAAGTCGCCTTCGGAGGCCATGGCGAACCCGGCTTCGATGATGTCGACGCCCAGGTCTTCAAGGGCGTGCGCCATGGTCAGCTTTTCCTGCGTGGTCATGCTGCAGCCGGGGGACTGCTCGCCGTCGCGCAGAGTGGTGTCGAAGAATGCAACGTGATTGGGATTGTTTGTCATATGTCACGCCTGCCAGGGGAAGACGTTGCCAGCATCTTTAGTTTCGCCGATCGATGCGGTATAAGGCAAAGTTATTCTTTTTGGGTAAGCGATTACAATTGCTTATAACCTCAGTGGTCAGTGGTCAGTGGTCAGTGGTCAGGGATCAGGGATCAGTGGTCAGGGGTTAGGGGTCAGGGTCAGTGATCAAGGGTGATGTATTGCCACCCGACGCAGAGCTTGCGAACCGGAGTGGCTTGATCACTGATTACTCGCCACTGATTGCCCGAGTGCTGGAGGCGCGATGGAACTTTCACAACTGGAAACGTTTCTGGCGGTTGCGGAGGAGCGGAGCTTCTCCAAGGCGGCTGTGAGGCTGCACAGGACGCAGCCGGCGATCAGCCAGGTGATTCGGAAGCTGGAGGCGTCGATAGGCGAACCGCTCTTTGACAGGGCGGCGCGGGACGGGTCATTGACTGCGTCCGGAGAACTGTTGCGGGACTATGCGCAGCGGTTGCTGGCTTTGAGGCGCGAGGCTTCGAGCGCACTGGATGAATTGAAGAGCCTGGAGAGGGGCAGGTTACAACTGGCGGCGAATGAGTACACCTGCATGTACCTGCTGGAGGTGGTGGGTGAGTTCCGGCGTGAGCATCCAGAGATTGGCGTCTCTGTGCATCGCATGCTGGCGAGCCGGATAGCGGAGGAACTGAGTCTCAGGACTTTTGAGATTGGCGTGACGTCGTTCCGGCTGGATCCGGAGCGGTTCAAGACGGTTGCTGTCTACAACGACAGTCTGGCCTTTATCGTGAGCCCGAAGCATCGGCTGGCTCGAGCCTCGCGGGTATCGATTGCAGACCTGGGGAAAGAGAACTTTATCGCGCACAATGTGGCATCGCCGCTGCGAAGGAAGGTAATCGAGGCGTTTCAGAGGCACCGGACGCAATTGAACATGGGGATCGATCTGCCGACGATCGAGGCGATCAAGCGGTTTGTAGCAATGGGAAACGGGGTGGCTCTGGTTCCGCATCTGACAATTGCTCATGAACTGGCGGCTGGGGAGCTGGTTCGTGTGGCGGTGGACGAGCTGGAATTCAAACGAGTGCTTCGGCTGGTTCATCGCAGGCAGTCGACGATGTCGCATGCGGCGCGGGCGTTCCTGCGGACGGTGCGAGGAATGGCAGAGAAGCACGGGCCGCCGTACTACTATCACGTCGAGCGGACGGGTTAGCGGCGAAAGGGTTCTGTCGGAGGTGCCCATTTCAGGGTTGTTGCGTCTATTGATTCAGATCATTCAGCGACACCCGGAACCGAGGCTAAGCCGTTCTGGCCATTTACAATGCATAGAGCGGTGCCTGGCGACGACCGGAGCACCGGAATCAACAACCTGGTTGCCAGCCGGACGGTTGAGCAGTCAAGAGGTTCAAGACCGAATGAAGAAGATCGCCGTAATTGCCTTTCTGCTGGCAGTGTGTGTGGCAGCGGGCCGCGCTCAGGAGAGCCGGCAGGACATCAGTGTGAGTGGGACAGCCCTTGTTGAGCCCTTCGTTGCTTCATCCACAGACGTGCAGGTGCACTCGAATACAGCATTTGGCGGATTATTGAGCTACCGGTTCATGCTTACCCCGAACAGCGCTCTGGAAGCGAACTACGGTATCACTTACCAGAACTCAATGCGGTTCATCTCCGGCAATACGAACACGGTGAAGGTGCTGGTTCGGACGCAGGAGATCTCCGGAGCCTATGTTCGGAGCTTTACGTTCAAGAAATTCAATCCGTTTGTGGAAGGCGGACCGGGCGCACTGATTTTCCTTCCAATCCGCAACTCCGGAACCACGTCGCTGGATGTGAAACAGCAGACGTCGGTTGGCGGCCTGTATGGCGCGGGCATTGCGTATGAGCTCAGCCCCAGCTTCGACATTCGCGCAGAGTTCCGCGGGTTTGTTACGAAGGTTCCGAACTTCGGCCAGGGGTCGGGGACGAACCAGATCAATCTCTCGACGAACAAGTGGTACAACATCTACTACCCGGCGATCGGCGTGGCGTACCACTTCTAGAGGCAGGGAACAAGCGAACGAGGGAACAATAAAACGGGGATGGCTTTGAGCCATCCCCCGTTTTGTTTGTACTCAGATCAAGGCCGCTTCCGTGTTGCAGAGTAGAGGCTAGTCAATGGATATGGGCTTGGTGGCTTCCCGGTAGGTGCCCAACTCCTTGACCATTGCGCAGTGGGGTTGGAGAGCCTGGATGGCTTTGGCGCCTTCGTCGATCGAGTGGAGCTGGCAATCGACGTAGAAGACGTACTCCCAGGGCTTGCCATGAACTGGCCTTGATTCGATTTTCGTCAGGTTCGTAGGGATCGCGGAGAGTTCATTCAGGGCCGCGACCAGCGAGCCGGGGCGATTCTCGACGGAGAAGGCGATGCTGATCTTGTTGGAGTCGGCATTGGTGACGGCATCGGGGGTGCGCCGCACGAGAAAGAATCTCGTGTAGTTTTCGGGATTATCTTCGATGTTGGAGCGGAGGATTTCCGCGCCGTAGTAGTGAGCGGCGGCCTCGCTGGCAATTGCTCCGGCGTGCTTGTCGCGCAATTCGACAAGCTGTTTGACGCTTCCGGCAGTGTCGTAGAAAGCGTAGGACTCCATCTTCGGATGTTCGGCAAGGAATCGGCGGCATTGGGCGAGCGCCACCGGGTGAGAGAAGACGCGGTCGATGTCGCCGATAGTGGCGCCGGAGATGGCGATGAGATTGTGGCGGATGCGGAGGAGCGATTCGCCGACGACCTTTACGTCGTGCTGAAGAAGAAGGTCGAAGTGCTCAAGCACCGAGCCGGCGAGGCTATTCTCGATCGGGATGACGGCGGCATCGACGGATTTTCCGACGAGTTCTTTGAAGACGTCGGCGGAAAGGGCGCAGGGTACGATGACACCGTCCGCCACGAGACCGAGCGCCGCTTCGTGGCTGAAGGAACCCGGCTCTCCCTGGATAGCGATTCTCATAGGCAGAACTTTCTCCGCGGACTCGCGGGCAGAATATCTATTTTCTGAGCCAGATGTCGGCAGCAACGAAACACAGAAAGACCGTGGCGATAACGCCGTTCATGGTGAAAAAGGCTGCGTTGAGACGCTTCATGTCTTTGGGTGAGACGATGGCGTGTTCGTATGCGAGGAGCAGTCCGGTAGCGGCGACGCCGAGCCATCCGGCAATGCCGAAGTGAAAGAGGTATCCGAAGGAAACGAGCAGGCAGAACATCGTCAGGTGCATGATACGCGCCACTCGAAAGGCGTTGGGAATTCCCAGAGACTGCGGAATGCTGTGAAGACCAACACTGCGGTCGTGTTCGAAGTCCTGGCACGCGTACAGCACGTCGAAGCCGCCGACCCACAGCATTACGGCGATAGTGAGGACGACGATGCGCGGGTCAAGACTGCCGCGAACGGCGATCCATGCGGCTGAGGGTGCAAGGCCAAGAGCCAGACCGAGCACCAGGTGAGACCACCGGGTCAGACGCTTCATGTAGCTATAGCCGAGGAGAATTATGAGGACGAGCGGGGCAAGATAGAGGGTGAGGCGGTTGAGCTGAGAGGCAGCTACGACGAAACCAAGGCCCATAAGGATCGTGAAGCCGAGGACAAACTCCCTGGATAGAAGGCCGGCAGGGATGGCTCGATTGCTGGTTCTTGGATTGGCGGCGTCCAGATCGGCGTCGGCCCAGCGATTGAAGGCCATGGCACAGGAGCGGGCAGTGACCATCGCGACGAGAATCCAACCGAGTGTTCGCCAGCCGGGAGTTCCGTGACTTGCAAGAAGCACCGCGGTGAGAGCGAAGGGAAGGGCGAAGATCGAGTGCTCCCACCTGATCATCTCCAGTGTTGTGCGGGTTTTGCCGAAAACGCCCATCGCTCAGTTCCATCAACCAGTGTAAAGGACTAGTAGTGGATAGATACGAAGGCGGAGTAGATATGATGTTCAGTCTTCGGCGGCTTCGATGCTAGGAGCGAGTGGAAGCACGGTGTCGACCTTCGTGACTTTGAAAAGGTCCATCACGCGGCTGTTTGCGCCGGATACCACCAACTTTGTGCCATTGGTCTGGCAACGCACATAGTGATTCATTACGAGGCCCATTCCGGCGGAGTCCATGTAGGGGACCTGACTGAGATCGATAACAGTGAGCGGAGGCAATGCCGCAGTTCGCAATTCACTCTGCAGTTCAAAAAGGTTGCGAAGAGTCAAGGGACCGTTCAGGCGAAAAATTCGGGTGCCCGCGTTCTTGCCATCGGCGCGATCAATCGTCAAGGGACCATCGTTCAGCATAGCGAACTCAAGTGTATGGAATGGGAAAGGCTGGATGATTACAGTTCTGTAAATGTCGCACATCGGGGAGATGGGCGTCCAACCAATTCAGAAGCAGATAGAGGCGGGAGTTGTGTAGGAGGGGAGATGGAACTCCGGCCGTGAGTCAGGTTTGGTCGAACCCGACTCACGGCTGGTGTTTGATTGCTTACTTGCTGTCAGACTCGCTAGTCTGGCCTGCTACCTGAAGGTAGTTTTTGACGCTGAACACTCCGGGCACACTGTTGGCGCGGAGATAGGCCGCGTCCTTGTCAGCCTTGGAATCGACTACGCCGTAGAGTTCAACATGGCCGCTCTGCACGGAAATGCGGATCGGCTTGGCGGGATCGATCGCGTACTTATTCAGCGACGGATAGCCATAGACCGATCGCGCGACGGCGAGACGGGTCTGGTCATCCATGATGGAAGTTGGGTCGACCTCGATGTCATCGACGACGTCCTTGACTCCAGGGTAGGTGGAGACGAGAGCGACGGCTGAGTCCTTGTCGACGTCCGTGCGGGCATGCCCGCCGAGCGTGACAACGCCATTCTCGACATTCAGCGTGATGGCATTGAATGCGTTGCCGTAACCAACGCGGTCGTAGGTCAGCTTTTCACCAAGCTTCTTCTTCAGATCCTCGTCAGAAGCGTTCTGGCCGGAGACCTGAATCTGGTTGCGAACGCCATTGACGCCCTTTGCTTTGCGAATTCGGTTCTGAGCATCTTTCTTGTATTCGTACAGGTTTACCGTTCCTGTCAGAGTTGCGATGCCATCTTTATCTAGAGATACTTTTACGTCTTTGAACTGCGACTTGCTTAGTTTGCCCTGAAGTTCACTGCTGTTGTCCTGCTGGGCGATTCCAATGGTAGTACCCGCGAAGGATGCGGGAGTGAAAGCGATTGAGCCAGCGACAAGCGCCGCCGCCAATGCAACTGGGGAAATGTACTTTGCTGTTGCCATAAATAGTCCTTTCTTAACGCAAATTCTCGATTGAGGGTGCTTCTAGTGGGCCAGTTACCCTCCCAATTCTCGAAATCAACTCCGTTCGATCCAGCCTGCTGGATGCGCGGAAGCCACATAGCCACATAGACACAGATTCGCAGGAAAGGTTTTGGGGTTGTCAGGGTAGATGAATAGGCAACCGGTTTCTTTACTTATGGCTGGGGTGGGCTGGGAAAGTACAGACGGAGGGACGTCCTTGGGGATCGTCAAGGGCGTGTAAACGTACAACTGCGTTTTCCAGCGTGGCATCACAGCTTAAAGGTTTGGTGCACCAGCAGAAAGATGCCACTGGAGCCGAGCGTGGAGGCATCTTGTGTTAAGTCGTTCCAGCTACGGGCAAGGTACTGAACGGCCATATAACCCTGATGCTATGGGTCCTGGCGCGTCGGCGCATGCAGTGCAGTTCTATGAGAACGATGCAGCCTTCATCGAGAGCCTGAGTGAGTTCGTGGGAGCTGCGCTGGGATCGGGAGGGGCATGCGTCGTCATCTCCACTCATGACCATCAACTGGAACTCGTAAAAAATCTGAATCGCAACAGCATCCACACGGCTCGGACCCTCGAGGAGGGAAGGTACATTCATGTGGATGCCCGCCGAACCCTGGATCGGTTCATGGTGGATGGGCGACCGGACAAGCAGCGCTTCTGGGACGAAATGGGGCCAGTGATCGAACGGGCGCAGACAAAGCTCAAGCCAGGCGCCAAGTCGGTTTCGGCATTTGGAGAGATGGTCGCGATCCTGTGGGCTGACGGGAAACATCAGGCGGCTATCGAACTGGAGCACCTGTGGGACGAACTGGCGCATCGCTACAAGCTGCAATTTCTCTGTGCCTACCCGATTGGGAACTTCGGGCGTCAAGCATACTCGGAGATGTTCGACGAGATTTGTTCTCAGCATTCTGCAGTCATTCCGTCGGAGAGTTATACCGCCCTGGGAGATTTGGACGAACGGGATAGGCTGGTCAGCACATTGCAGCAGAAGGCGTCCGCGGTTGATGACGCCGTAGAGGAGCGCGAGAAGGAAGTCGCGCATCGCAAGGTTGTGGAGGAAAAGTTGCGCCGAACTGAAGAGTTCACGCGCAACATCATTGAAAGCAGTTCCGACTGCGTGAAAGTTCTAGACCTTGATGGACGCATCCAGTACATGAGCCCGGCTGGACAGCGCACGCTGGAGATCACGGATTCAAGCCAATTTCTGAACAAAAAGTGGTCGGAGTTGTGGCGCGAAGAGGACCGGGCCCGTGCGGAAGAAACGTTGTCGGCAGCGCGTAACGGGCGTGTGGGGTGCTTTCAGGGTGATTCGTTAACGATGGGCGGAATGAAGAAGAGCTGGGATGTGCGGATTACTCCCGCATTGGATCGACAGGGGAAGATCGAGCGCCTTGTAGCGGTGTCTAGAGATATGACTGAATTGAAGAGCGCACAGCAACTCGCGATTCAATCAGAGAAGCTGGCTGCGACGGGTCGGCTCGCAGCGACGATTGCTCATGAGATCAACAACCCACTCGAAGCGGTGACGAATTTTATTTATCTCGCAATGACGGCGAAGGGGCTGCCCGAGGAAGTTTGCCGACATCTGGAGATTGCAGACCGCGAGCTTGCGCGCGTTTCCCAAATTGCCCAGCAGACGCTGGGCTTCTACCGCGGCTCCTCCAAAGACCGCTGGATTTCAGTGGCCGACCTGGTGCGCGATGTGTTCATCGTGTATGAAAGGAAGCTTGCCTACAAGCACATCGAAACTCTCGTCTCGGTTGCGCCTGACCTAAAGCTTTACGGGAGGCAGGGAGAGCTCAGACAAGCATTGTCGAACCTGGTGACGAATGCTATCGACGCGTCGAAGATGGGCGGCAAGATCTGGCTTAGAGCCCGGTTGTCGCGACGGTGGAATAAAGCGGACGATCCGGGTGTACGGATTACGCTGGCCGATAATGGAAGCGGTATGTCGCGCGAGGTGCAGAAGAAGATATTCATCCCGTTCTTCACGACCAAAGCTGAGGTCGGGACCGGGATTGGATTGTGGGCTACCAAGGCGCTGATCGAGCAACAAGAGGGAGTGCTGAAGTTTCGCAGCCAGCAGGGGGAAAGAGCAGGAACCGCGATGTGTATCTTTATGCCGAATGCCCACTCGGAGAGGGCGCCTGCGAAAGCGCACTGAACACAGCGGGGCCTAGCGGAACCTGCGCGTTGCTTTCACCACCATTGAAAAGACACCGGATTCGTCGCGGGCCACGAGCAGCGACACATGGCGGTTGATTGCGATCTCGGCCTGCAACAGCTGCTGTGCGGTCGTGTCTACATCGGTGGCGTACGTCAGAGTGAGATTCTTGCCGAGTTGCTCTTCGACGGTGATGCGGGTCGTAGAGTTTCCGAGCACGCCGAGGTAGTTGGGGTCGACCTTGACCGAGCCTGCTCCGAATAGTTTTTGAACGCGGCTGCTGACCGTTGCATTGAGGGCGCCGCCGAGGAGCGCGTCGGTGGCGGGGTTGGCGGCCAGCTGTTCCTGCTGGCGGGTATACAGCCGCTGCTGATCCTGGGTACGTCCCAGAGCCAGCAGGGCTACGACGTCGGCTTCAGGCAGCGGAGGATCGCTCCGGTAGGTGACGGACATCTGATCGACCGACCCATGAAGGCCGAGAGTGATGTCGTAGTCTTCCACGCGCGCGGTGGCGTTGAGATCGATGTTGGGCTGAATGCGAACCGGATTGGTGAAGTTGATCTCGCCGCGCTGCAGCTCATAGCGAGTGCCGGCGATGGTGGCGCTTCCTTCGGTAATGGAGATACGACCGAGGAGAGAAGGAGATGCGAGGGTGCCGCGAAGACGAAGGTCCACATCGCCTGCAAGCTTTGCGTATGCGTTCTGGAAGTTGAGCTGAGGCGAGGACTGAATGCGCACGTCGAGCCGGATGTGATTTGAGGGAGCGTTAGCAGGTGCGATCGGCTGGGATTTCGCGCTTTGCGAGGCGAGAGCGATGAAATCGAGCTCGGGGCTCACTGTGAAGCGCGTAATCATTACATTGCCGCTGAGCAGCAGGTTGTTCTGCGGACCCTGAAGCTGGAGGTTGATGTCGGCAGCGGAACTGACACCCTGCGGATAACGGATCCTGATTGATTTTCCCTTCAAAGCGAGATCTGCATAGAGGCCATGCTGGTATGAGAGGTAGCCAGTGACGCTGAGCTGGCCGCCACCGCTCATCGCAGTGAGGGATTTGACCTCGAGGCGGTTCTGATTGAATTCGAGCGTGCCGTGAAGCTGGCTGAGGCTATTCGGCAGGTCTTCGAGAGCGAGCGATGCGTTTTCGAAATCAATGCGGCCCGTGAGGTTCGGATCGCTCAGCGGGCCGTGGGCTTCAACGCGGAAGGTCGTGGTGCCGCTTGCGGTGAGATCGGGATCGATGGTCTCGGCGAGCTTGAGATTGATGGAGCCATTTGCTGCGAGATCGAGACGCCGCTTCTCCGCGAGGTTCAATGAGGCTTGAACGCGAACGTCGGTTTGCTCGCCGGTGATGTGCAGCGGATCAAGTTTGATCTGGGAATTGCCCATGGTGGCGTGCATCCCGCCGTCGCTGCGGAGGTGAACGCTCGAGACAGTGAGAGCGAGGTCCTTGATGCGGGCTTCGCCACGCATCTGATCGAAATGCGCGAGTGGACCTTCGAGATGGACATCGCCTTCAAGGTTGGATTGTCCGTTGAGACCGCTGACGTGAGCGGCCGCGAGCAAGTGTCCAATATCAAACCGGGAAAAGCTCAACGATGCTTTGGTTTCGTAGTCGCCGCTCAACGCAGTCTGGCCGTGAGCGGTCAGTTCCGCCCCATCAAGCTGCGATGTGAGGTCGTACGTGGAGGAATGATTGGCGGTGTGCGCCGTCAGTTCAATGGCTCCGAACTTTTCCCCACTGACGTTGAGGTTGGAAAGGGTGGCGCGAGCTTCGAGGCGGGGATCGTCGAGGGTGCCGGAACCAGTAAGCGTGAAGCCGAGATTGCCTTCGATGCTGGTGGTGTGTTGCCGGATGTGGTCGAGCTGCGCGATGTCGAGGTTGCTGGTGCGCGCGTTCACAGTGAAATGCTCTGTGGCCAGATCGTAGGTTCCGGACGCATTGATGGTGCCGGATGGAGCGGTCAACGTCGCGGAGGAAAGTTGAACAACCTTTCCTGCAATATTGCCATCGACACGTGCGCGGGAGAGCGGCTCTCCGTAGAGGGTGCCGTTTTCGAGCTGTATCCAGCCATTCCCGTTCATGGCTGAGTAGGGGCCATCGACGAAGAGCCTGGCGGACATGGTTCCCGTAAGAGGAACGTCCTTGCCGAGCAGGGAGGCGACTTCATCTGCGTTTACCTTGTCAGCGTGAATGTTGGCGTGCAGAAGCGAATTGGAATCGAAGTGCGGGCGGCCGGATTTCTTTCCGGCAGGCAGGACTGCGGTCAGAGTTCCATCCAGTGTGATGGCTGCGTCGCCGTGATGAAGCTGGCCGTGGTCGATGGCTATTTTCTCGGCGGAATAGCTGCCGGTCAGATCCAGCGAATCCAGATGGACGGATCGGGCCTGGGCGCTGTTCGAAGTGGCAGGAATCTCAAGCGAGAAGTTTGTTGCTTCGAACTTGCCGGTAAGAAGAGGATCGACCAGCGAGCCAGCCCAGGTACCGTGAAAATCGGCTTCGCCGCCGAGTGAAAGCGGCAAGGCGGCCGTCCCGGCGTTGCCGTTGCGCGTCAGTCCAAGATCGCGGAAGATGGTGTCGAATTCACCCAAGTCATGCGACTGGAAGTCTACATTGATGCCGGTTGGGCTGGTCATCGGGTACGCGCCCAGTCTGCCGTGCGCGGTCAGATGACTCGACGGAAGGACAACATCCAAGGTTCGCAGATCGACTGCGCCCGTTCGTTGCAAGTAGGTTGCGTCAATGGCACCGCTGGCCGGGGTTTCGCCCTGCACGGGATTGGTCGGAGCAGCCAGCTTGAAATTTGTGGAGATAGTGAGAGTGTCGACGTCGCCATTGTTCCACTCGGCGGTGGAGGGACCATTGATGAGTGAGCCGATGCCGAGGCGTTTGAATGGAGGCAAGCTTACGAGATCCAGAACGGTGTCGAGGGGCACGTTACGGAAAAATGCGTGGACCTTGCCATTGGTGTGGAGAAGATTGTCGGGTTTAGGCCGGACGACCGGAGCTGCCGCGCGTTCGTGCGAACGGCCCTTCTTTTCGCGCTTTAGCGGAGCGGCAGCTTCCATCACGGGGGTGCTCGACAACGGAGCGATCCAGTGGTCGAGAAGTACGTCCCCTTCCAACTGGCCTCCTGTCTTCAGACGCGTTGTGACGTTTGTGATCTGAAGGTGAAGAGGGTCGGCATGTACGCGGGCATCGAGAGTCACTCCGCGGGAGAAAACGCCGGTGCCGATATAGGAGGCGTTATCAGCGTGGATGGCGCCGTCGATACGGAACTCACCTTGGTGTCCCTGGGCGATGAGGTTTAAGTGGGCAATACCTTCCGGTGTGTTTGGATAGCCGGTGGCGGGCTCCATCAACTTCAGGTCGAGCTCACCTTGCGCTGTAGCTTTCCAATGTGGACGTGTGAAATCGAGCAGCTCGCCGGCGATATTGAGTTGCCGATCTTTGGAGCCTTTGCTGTGCGCGGTGACCTGCATGGAGCGGAGGTAGACGGCATTCCGAAGGATGTCCACCGATGCCTGAATCTGCCCTTCTACCGGCGGAGCCTCAGGGTGGCTTGATTGGCCGCGCGAGAGATGCAGGTCGTGCACATTCGCGTCGAGATGATATTTTTCCGGGTTGGCACCGCTGCCTGAGAAATACTGCATCACGAGCGAGACATCGTTAGCGCCGAAGTCCAGTGGGATGTGCCGATCCTGAAAGTCGTCTACTTCGTCGGAGCGATCGTCGAAGTCGAGCAACCCGTGTTGCACTTCAATGTGGCCAGCCTGCAGATCGAAAAGCGTGTCGACTGGGTGCGAAGAGGATTTGACTCCAGGCTGAGGCTGGTTTGTAGTTCCGTCAGCGTAGCGGATGATGTGAATTTCCGGCTTAACGATTTCGAGGTCGCGCAGAAGAATGCGAGGACTCCAGAAATCGAGGATGCTGATCGCCACGTGGAGTGAGGCAACTCTTGCGTAAGGAGCGTCGCTCTGCGCCTCGCGGCCATGGAGGACGAGGCCGTCGACGTCCGCTTCGAGCTTAGGCAGACTCCAGCGGAAAGAGCCGATTTCGGCACGGCCGCCAGTTGCGGTTTCGAACCGAGCTATGATGCGTTTGCGAACGAGGTTTTCAAAGCTGGACGAGCTGGCCCAAAAGTAAAGACAAACGAGAATGATAATGAGCAGAACAGTCAGGCCCGATCCGCCCCAAAAAAGGCGGCGAAGGTAGCGGCGGCGCGATCGAGGCGCGGGCAGCTCGCCGTTCTCCGGAATTTGTTTCGTGGGTGGCATCTGGCCTGAGAGGCTCATTCCTTCGACGCTCCGTCGTCGGCTGATGCTCTTTCGAGTGACGAGTCGAGGATCTGAATCTGTCCCTGACTTCGCAGGTTGGAGAGCCAGGTGTCGAAGAGTGCGTTGACACGTTGCTGAAGGAGAATCTCCTCAATGCGCGCTGACACCTGCTGCAATGGAGGGGGTGTCTGGCCCGAGGGATATTGCGGGAGCAGAGTTTCGCGATAGTACGTTTCGATTTCTTCCGGCGTGATGCGGATGCCCTGACGGAATCGCAGTTCGATGAAGCTGAGAATCTGCAGACGATTGCGCAGGTACTTGTCCACGCGCGCGAAGGACAGCTCGTGGCTTGCCAGGAACGAGTTCCAACCGGCATCCGTGGCGCAGTCTGCTCGCACACACGCCGGCAGGTCGGCGCGAATGTCTCTGAGGCGCGCGGCTATCTGTGCGGGTGTCGGTTCAGCGGCAGGGATGTTCTCCTGCTGAATCTGAAGCTGGATCAGCGTGCGGCTGATGAGGCGATCGAGGGCTTGCTGCCGGGTATCTTTGGCGTTGCCGTTCGTACTGGGATCGAGTACCGAGAGCTGCATCTCGTCTTCGAGATCGCTCTGAAGAATCACCTGGCGATTGACGACGGCAACCACGCGATCGAGAGTGATGCTGTTTGCTGTTCCAGTCGGGGCCGCTTCAGCTGGGGATGCGGACTCCGGATTTTGAGCTGGCGTAGAGATTGCGCAGGCAAACAGGACAGCAATCGCCGCGCTTTGAAGCGTGATGATGGCGATCCGCATTTTGAGCACTCGTGACGTCAAAATGTTTGTCCCAGGCTGAAGAAGAAGTTGAAGCGCTGCGCCTCACCAACATGCGGATTCGAATACGGGTCGGGCAGGGCGTAGTCGACGTTGACGGGATAGATCGGCGGGTTCATGTTGTAGCTGAAGTCGAGGCGAATGGGACCGACCGGCGTGTGATAGCGCATGCCGAGCCCAGCGGCGTGCGAGAAGTAGTTAAAGCTGCACTGTCCCTGGGGACCGGTGGACGTGTCTGATCCAGTTGGCACGGGAGGATTCTGCGCGCTTCCCGGGGTCAGGACTTTGCAGGAGTCCCGATTGGGCTGCTCGACGCGGAGGATGCTTTCCCACGCGTCTCCCGCGTTCGTGAAGACATTGCCCATGTCGTGGAAGAGCACGAAGCTGAGCGCGTCGCCGAAAAAGGGGAGGATGGGCGGGGGCAGACGAAGTTCGGTGCTGTTCACGAGGGCGCCGGCACCGCCGATGGGGAAACCTGTTTCGGGATCACGGGGGCCTGCCCCGTTGATGCCGAATCCGCGATGCGACGTGGGGCCACCGGCGTAGAGGCGTTCGGGCAAAGGGAGCAGTTGAGCTGAAGGCGGACCGTAAGAGCGCTCCTGACCGTATCGCGTGTTGCGGGCAATTACAAAGCGATTCTTGTCGATTCCGTAGTAGCTCGAGTTGGACAGATCAAGGCGATTGAATTCTGCCTGTGATCCGAGTCTCTGGTTCGAGAGGAAGTCCTGGAATGTCGTGTAGGTGCCGCGACGCGAATCGAGTGCAGAGTCGCGGGTATCGCGGATCCAGGTGATGCCGGGACCTGCGACGCGAACCGCAGCTGCGAGCGCCGGTATTTCGGCAGGGAACACCTGAAGGCTGTCTTCGGAGACTTTCACGCGGCGGAAATCGTACGCGTAGACGAAGGTGTTGGCGCGAGACAGCAAGGGGTTGGGCTGCGTGAAGTGCTCCGTCCAGCGGAAACCGGCTTCGAGCTTGGAGGCGACATAGGTCGAGACGTCCTGGCTGCTGGCGTAGCCACCGGAGAAGGTGAAGCCGAAGTCTCGATTGCCGCGAAAATGGGGATTCTGAAACAGCAGGTTCACGTTCTGCTCGAGGAGACCGTAGGTGCCGCGAATGGATGCCGACTGATCGCGCCCGAAGAGATTATTGCGAGTGATGTCGAGGAGCACTCGCGGGCTGAGGCCCGGACGTCCGTTGGGCGAGCAGGTTTCGCCACGTCTCTGCAGGCCTGCGCAGTTATTTTGCGGAGTGCCCGTCTGGGCTTCGAAGCCGAGACCATAGGTGAGGGTCCAGCGGCGGGCCTCGGTGGTTTGAACGAGGACGGTTTTGTATGGTTCGTCGCCGTTGGGATTCTGAATGGCTGTATTGACTTCGTTGAAGAGAGCGAACTCGTACATGTTCCGCTGAATCTCACCGAGCGCGGTCTGGCTCAGTGGATCACCAGGGTGCAACGTGATGGCTTTCGCGACGGTGTCGGGGCGGGTGTAGTGGAGCCCTGAGATCAGTACCTTGCGGACAAAGATCTGCTGGCCTTCGTGGATGTGAAAGGTGACGTCTACCTTGGTGGGGTCAGCGTCTTCGGTCTGGTTTTCAACATCAATCTGCACCTGGTCGAACCCCTTGCCCAGATAGTCAGTGAGGAGAGCATCGCGGTCACCGGCAAGATTCTGTGGGGAGAACAACTGCCCGGGCGACGTGTTCATCAACCCCTGGAGTTTATTTGTGTCTCCTTTGATGACTCCATCCAATTTCAGCACGGCGACTCGCTGCTGCTGCCCTTCCTCGATGTGGTAGACGACGGAGAGAGGTTCGGTGGGGTTCCGAAGAGAGCCTTTGGCGCTGGGAGAGGACGTGTTCTGTCCGCTGAGTGCTTCGGAGGAAATCTTCACCTTGGAGAAACCGTTGTTGTTGTAGACGGTCTCCAGGGCGGCGATGTCAGTGGCGACAAGGGCCTGGCTGTAGGTGCCGTGTCGATCGAGATAGTCGGCAGCCCGGACGCTTAGCAGCTGTTTGAGGGTGTCGGAATCGAAATAGTGATTGCCAGCAACTGTGACACTCTCAACCCTTCGTCGTGAACCAAGTGAGACGGTGTAGGTGATGTTCACGGTAGCGGCGCCTTCCGGGCTGCGCACGATGTGATCGACCTTTACGTCGAAGTACCCGAGCCGCTGGAAGTAGTCTCGAAGACGGCGGTTGCCTTCATTGAGCAGATCTTCGTCTACGGTGCCCTCTTCGAATACGGGCACCAGGCGTTTGAGACGTTCCGAGCTTAGTTTGGCTCCTTCAATTCCAACGTGAACGACAGGTCCTCGGGTAGCGGCGAAGCTGTAGTTGGTTCTCTTCGCGTCGGCTGAGTAGTTCTGGGACTGAAGCTTTACGTCTGCTTCGAGCCGATTCTCTTTCTGGTAGTGCTTCAGGACACCTGTGAGTGCCCGATTATTCGTGTCGTGATTGATTTTGGTTCCGGCGTGCAGGCGTGCCGAGTGCCGGAACTGCTCGAGTGTCATGCCGGAATCGCCTTCGACAGCTACCGATCCCACGCGAGCCTGAATCCCGGAGACAACTTCGAAGGCGATGTCGACGAGTTGCTCCTCCTGGTGCCGCTTCAAGGTGTAGGTGATTTTGGGTTCGTTGAAGCCGTTGTCGGCGAGGGCCTGGCGCATGCGACCCTGCGCCGCGCCAAGCCGCGTCTCAGAGAAGCGGGTTCCGGGATTGAGACGGCTTGCGGCGACGAGCTGCGCGTTCATCGTTGCGCCTTTGGCTCCAGTCACGGTGACCACGCCAATGAATTCGCGAGTGGAGGCTTTGAACACAAGCTTGACACCGTCGCCTTCCTGAGAGACATCGGCCTGGATCGTCTCGAAAAGCCCCGAGGCGTAAAGCTGTCGCAGAGATTGTGCAATCTTCTCGCGGTCGAGTGGCGCTCCGACCTCCTGAGGAAGGTGTTCCTGCAGTTGCTGGAGGCGTTCGGGCGCAACACCCTTGAATTGGATCTCGCGAACGGGACGGCCGAGCCATCCGGCATAGCGATCGGCTTCGAAATGTGAAGAGGCGAAACTCGGCGCCTTAGCGATGTTGCGTAAAAGGGATGCCCGAGGGGGAGGTGTTGAAGGCGTTTGAATAGCGAGAGAAGTGTCTGGAAGAAAAGTGGCGAGCAGGAAAAAGGATAAGAACAGCATCTCCTGCTTTAGCCTTGAGCCGAGCTGCCATGCCGGCATAGTCTTACGCACTCTATCTCCCAGAATTTTAGCCGTATAGACCCGCACCAAGGCATTTGGTTGCATCTAATAAAACAACTTGAGAGCCTAATCGGTTTCTTCTCGCCGCAGCTCAAAGTTTTTCAACCGCTGCACCTTATACTAACGAGGAAAGAAGCTTGGCGCAGCACCAGACGATTCTCACCGCCACCACTGACAATTTTCCCCAAAGGAAGCGCATGCCACGTACCAGGTTTTCAAAGCAGACCACTGAAGGGTCCGCCGCGCCAACTGTCCAGGAGGACAACGCGGCCGATCCGCAGGATTCTGCACCCGAGGCCGCCAAGCCACAAGCTCCTCTGACTCCTGACGCGGAGATGCTGGCACGAGCTCAGGCCGGCGATCACCACGCGTTTGCTCATCTTTATTCCCTTCACAAGCGAAGGATTTATTCTCTATGCCTGCGTATGGTGGGCAATGTGGCCGAGGCCGAGGACCTGACGCAGGAGGCGTTCCTTCAGCTTCATCGGAAGATTGCGACCTTCCGGGGAGATTCGGCATTTTCGACCTGGCTGCACCGGTTATCGATCAACGTTGTCCTGATGCATCTGCGCAAGAAGGGTCTTCCGCTAATGTCCCTGGATGAAGCCATGGAGCCGTCTTATGACGACGGTCCAGGCCGCAGCTTCGGAGCTCCGGATCTTTCGCTTACCGGATCAATCGACAGGCTTGCACTGGAACGGGCAGTTGCCGCGTTGCCGGCAGGTTACCGGTTGATCTTTGTTCTTCACGATGTTGAGGGCTTTGAGCATAATGAGATTGCTGCCATGCTCGACTGTTCAGTTGGTAACAGTAAATCTCAGCTTCACAAGGCCCGGCTGAAACTGCGCGATGCTCTTCGTCAGTCGCTCCGCAAAGGGGGCAAGCGATGACCGTCGATACAAACTCGATGAGCTGTGAACAATTCCAGAGCCAGCTTGCCGAACTGGTGGGTTCCGGGGCTGACGTACTGAATCACCCCCACATAAGAGATTGCAAAAACAACTGCCGTCAGCTGTATAGCGATCTGCAGACCATCGCGCAGGCAGCCAAGCAGCTCTTCCCGGATGAACAGCCGGAAGACAATCTCTGGGCGCGCATCGAGTCGGCCATTAAAAAAGGTGACGGTTAGGCGAGTAGTAAATCAAACCCCGCTGTAGACTTGGCAATCGAAGGAAATGTTCCGACATGCTGGTCTCAGCCTTTCCAACCAGAAGCCGATAAATCAGTTGAGCCGCGACTTGCTCGAAGCGCGGCTCAAGCTTTTTGGGCCGCCGGAACTCGAGTGTGGCTGAGAACGTAAACCGAACAAGGGGCCCGGAGATTCTTGAAACTTTCGAAGCTCCGTGTTGTCTAATAAGGAAAGTTGATAAGAGGACACTCAATGCCAAGTCAGCCTTCCATCCTACCGCCAGAAAATCCGCAGAAACGCCTCTCAGGACCGAGGCGGATTCCGGTTTTGCCGGTCAGGGATACAGTTTTATTCCCGCATGCTGTTCTGCCACTTACGGTTGGGCGGGAAAGTTCCATCCAGCTCATCGAGTCGCTGGGGGATGAGCGCTCGATCGTGGTGGCGGCTCAGCTGGATCCTCGACTGGATTCCCCGAAGCCGACTGATCTGCATGCCGTTGGCACCCTGGCCACAGTGCATAAGGTTGTCAGGATGCCGAATCAGAGCCGCTTTGTCTTCACAGAGGGTGTCGAGCGGGTCCGGTTGGTGCGCTATGTCCAGACGGAACCATTCATGATCGCCGAAGTAGAGACGGTACTCGACGTCGAGGGCCAGACGACGGCTTCGATCGAGGCACTGGTTCGGAACGTGGTTGGCCAGTTCCAGCAGATTGTTTCGGAGTCGGCTACGCTTTCGGACGAACTCAGGACGATTGCCGGGAATATTGAAGACCCCAGCCGGCTCGTGGATTTTGTCGCCTCCTCACTTCCATTCCTCACCACCGACGATAAGCAGGCCCTGCTCGATAATCCGAGCGTTCCGGAGCGGCTTGAATTGCTCACGAAGCACCTTGCCAAGGAGATCGAGGTTCAGCAGCTTCGGACGAAGATCCAGAGCGAGGTCCAGGACCAGGTTCAGCAATCGCAGCGCGACTACTATCTGCGCGAGCAGATGAAGGCCATCCAGAAAGAACTGGGCGAGCAGGATGAAGGCCAGCGCGAAGTTGAAGAGCTGAGAAAAAAGATCGAAGAAGCCGGCATGCCAGAGGACGTGAAGAAGGAGGCGATGAAGGAACTGTCGCGCCTCGGACGCATGTCTCCCATGGCTGCGGACTACTCCCTCACGCGGAATTACATCGAGTGGCTCGCCGTTCTTCCCTGGGCCAAGAGCTCGGGCTCCAAGGTAGATATCGGGAAGGCACGCGAGATTCTCGATGAGGATCACTACGGGCTAAAGAAGGTGAAAGACCGGATTCTCGACTATCTGTCGGTGCTGGAACTCAAGCCCGATATGAAAGGGCCGATTTTGTGCTTTGTTGGACCTCCGGGCGTGGGCAAAACCAGCCTCGGCAAGTCCATCGCGCGCGCTCTCGGGCGCAAGTTCCAGAGAGTTTCGCTGGGCGGAATGCACGACGAGGCCGAGATTCGCGGACATCGGCGCACGTACATCGGGGCATTGCCTGGACAGATCATCCAGAGCATCCGCAGGGCGGAAACCAACGACCCTGTGATCATGCTGGATGAGGTGGACAAACTTGGGCGCGATTTCCGCGGAGATCCTGCGTCCGCGCTGCTTGAGACGCTGGATCCTGCGCAAAACAATGCATTCCGGGACAACTACCTGGATGTGCCGTTCGATTTGTCAAAGGTGCTCTTTATCTGCACGGCGAACATGCTCGATCCGATTCCGCCGCCGCTGCTCGACCGTATGGAGATCATTCCTCTGCAGGGCTACAGCGAGGAGGAGAAGCTCCACATTGCGAACCGGTACCTCGTTCCGAGGCAGATTAAGGAAAACGGAATCACCGAAGAACAGATCGAGTTTCCGGAGCCATCGGTTAGGCACTTGATTCGGCATTACACGCGGGAGGCTGGCGTCCGCAAACTGGAGCAGGTGATCGGGACGGTGTGCCGCAAGGAAGCGCGTCGTGTGGTCGAAGGCAAGAACGAGAAGATCACCGTCGACAAGGACCTGCTCAAGGAGTTCCTGGGCAACATCCAGGTGCGGGTTGATACCGAAATCGCCGAGCGCGTAAAGCGCCCCGGCGTGGCGGTAGGTCTGGCATGGACACCGGCGGGAGGCGACATTCTCTTTATCGAAGCGAACAAGATGAAGGGGAAGGGCGGCTTCACGATGACCGGCCAGATCGGCGAGGTGATGCAGGAGTCGATGCAGGCGGCGCTCACGTGGGTGCGGTCGAACTCGGCGCTGCTGAATCTGTCGGAGGACTTCAACAAGGAACTGGATCTCCACATCCATATTCCGGCTGGAGCTATCCCGAAGGATGGTCCTTCGGCAGGCGTGACGATGGCCACGGTGCTGGCGTCTCTGCTGACGGATATTCCGGTTCGCCCATTAACGGCGATGACGGGCGAGATCACGCTGAGCGGGAATGTGCTGCCGGTAGGCGGGATCAAGGAGAAGTTTCTGGCTGCGAGGCGGGCGGGAGTGCAAACCATCATTCTGCCGGCCGAGAACAGACAGGACGTGGAAGAGGACCTGACTTCCGACATGATCGAAGGAGTCTCGATTCACTACGCCAGCCGGATCGAGGATGTTCTGGCAGTGGCTTTACCCCTGTTGAATGCCAAGCCCGAGGTTTCTCCGCTGGCAACGGGGACTGGGGCTTCAGCAGCCGCATAGTGTAGATCAGCTCAAGATGAGGCCGGCGCAACAAGCCGGCCTTTTCTTTTTGCGTGTGGTCCGAGACGGCCTCGATTCGACACCTCCGGGATGGTTGCTGCGTCTAACTCCCGAGGCAGTATTCTTTGTTCAAGATGCACGTACGTATTCTTCCTTTCGGCATTCTCAAGGAATCTCTCGGCTCAGAGCCGTTTGGTCTCGACCTGCCTGGCGGGTCGACGGTGGCTGACCTTCTAGCACGGCTCGGTGTCCATTCGCCAATCGTGGAATCGCTGGGGATTGCCGTTAGCGTGAATGCAGAGTATGCCGAGCGAAATCGGACATTGAGCGACAACGACGAAGTGGGGTTGCTACCGCCGGTATCGGGCGGTGCCGGGCCGCTAGAACTCCCGAGCCTGAAGCGAATACGCCTGACCCGAGAGGTTATCGACGCTGACAGTCTTGTTCGGGCCGCGAAACAGGGTGAGGACGGGGCTGTCGTTGTGTTCGATGGTATCGTTCGCAACAACTCACGGGGGCGGCAGACGCTCTACCTCGACTACGAAGCCTACGAAGAGATGGCGATGAAGCAGATGGGCGAATTGGCCGGCGAAGCAGTGAAGAAATTCGGCGTTCGGTACGTGAGCATCATTCATCGCCTGGGCCGGCTGCAAGTTGGAGAGACGAGTGTGCTGATTATCGTTTCGTCGGCTCACCGGGCGCAGGCATACGAGGCCAGCCGCTGGCTGATCGACACCCTGAAGAAGACGGTGCCGATCTGGAAGAAGGAGACATTTGTAGATGGCGCGGTTTGGGCCGATGGCGAACCCTTTCCTCCGGGCTATGCCGCCGTGGAGGGCGCCAATGGGCCGGCTGCGTAGATTCGCGACTGTTGCGACGGTGGCGCTTTCCGTATGGAGTCCGAGGCTCTTCTCTCAGGACGACAAGCCTCTTCGACTCGACGTAAAACTTGTCAACATTTTCGTGAACGTCACGGACAAGTCCGGATCTATCGTCGGCGGACTGGGGCAGGATAGTTTCAAGATTTTTGAGGATGGCCGGCCCCAGAAGATCTCGCATTTCGAACGGCAGTCGGAGATGCCGTTGAATCTGACACTAGCGGTCGATACCAGTTCGAGCACCTTCAAAGATCGCGGAATCGAGCAGTCATCGGCAAAAAAGTTTGTTCATGCTCTGATGCGGTCGCAGGACCGAATGAGCGTGATCCAGTTCAACACCTATGTCGACGAATTGTGGGGCTTCACAAACAATGTCGCGCAGCTAGACCGCGGTATCGATCACATGCGCGGGGCAGGCGGGACTGCGCTCTACGACGCGATTTATGTCGGCTCCCGGGCGCTAGGGAAGCGAGAGGGCCGGAAGGTCCTGGTGCTGGTGTCGGACGGAGGCGATACGGTAAAAGGCTCTACGTATGAGGAGGCGCTCGAGCAGGCGTTGCGTAATGAAGTGATGATTTACTCCATCATTGATGTGCCGATCGAGGCCAGCGCGGGCCGCGATCTGGGCGGGGAGCACGCAATGATCACTCTCTCGCAGGACACGGGAGGCAAGAGCTTCTACGCCTTCGAAGGCGGGCTCGATAAAGCGTTCGAGAGGGTGAGCGAAGACCTTCGGACACAGTATTTGATCGGATACTACCCACGGAACCAGGAGCCCGGGCGGGAGTTTCACAGGATCGAGGTCACGGTTCCGCGCGCTGCGCCGGATGAATTCAACATACGGCACAAAACTGGGTATTACGGAGACTCACAAAAGGGCAGGGATGATTAACCCGAACCGCAGCGCCAGGCAATTTGCCGGCGCTCATACATTTCGGCGGCCTGAGAAAAGCTGGATGCAGAGCACAATCAAGGCAAGAACCAGCACGATGTGAATGAAGGCTCCTAGAGCGTGGAAGCCGATCCAGCCAAGCAGCCAGAGCACCAGCAAGATTACAAAAATGGTCCACAGCATTTGCGAATCTCCAATTGCGAGATATGCACAGATATCCCTGTGATGTTCAAGCAATTTGACGGGTTGCATATTGGGTACGTGTGCGGCCCGCGAGACAACTTGCATTTCTTCAGACGGCATCAACACGCACACGCGAGAAATTAGTAGAGGCTGCGATTCATGAAGGGAAATCGGTATACACTCTCGGCGTTTGCGTTCTGCATAGCGCTGTCAATTTATATCCGCGCCGGGTTTACTCAAGACACGACGGACGCGAGTTCGTCTGATAGAAGGTTTATTCACCTGGCGCTGCAGGGCTGGAATGCTGAGGTGAAGTTTGGTCAGCTCGCTGCAGAGAAGGGAAGCAGCGACGACGTCAAGCAGTTTGGGCAGAAGATCGTCGACGATCACACAAGGCTAGGCGGTGAGATGAAGATGATCGCTCAACAAGAGAACATCGAGGTACCCGCAGAGATTACGCGGAAGGACAAGGCTCTCGAAGAGAAGCTCAGAAGCCTTTCCGGTGACGCGTTTGACAGGGCATTCATTCAGGCGATGGTGAGAGATCATCGGAAAGACCTATCGGAGTTCCAGAAAGAAGCCGGGTCTGGAAATGAGACGAGCCTTCGGCATGCAGCAAGCCAGGGAGCGCAGGTTATCGGCGAACATCTGCAGATCGCCGAGCAGATGGCGCAGGTGCACGGCGTGCGGATGGACAAAGCTTCTGAGAATGATTGAGCGAGGCAATCAACGCCGGACAGACTCCGCCTAACACCGCATTGTCAAGATTGAGCATCCTTGATCGCCTTCGCGGTGAGACGCTGCTTCAGCGCAAGCATCTCCTCCCAGGGATCTGTGGCGAGGCGCTTTTTCCACTTGTCGAGATCCATGACGTGAAAAGCTGGCCGGGTTTTAGCGTTCAGCTCCTTCCACTCGAGCGGAAGTGAAACGGGGGCTCCAGCACGTGCCCGGGTTGAGTAGGGCGCAATTGCTGTAGAACCGCGATCGTTGCGGAGGTAATCGAGGTAGATGCGATTCTTGCGAATCGCCTTCGTCATCTTGGTGACGTAGAGATTCGGGTTCTTACGCTCCATCCCCAGAACCACATTATGCGTAAATTCTTTTACCTCGGGCCATTCGTATTCGGGCTTAATGGGCGCGACGACGTGCAGACCCTTGCCGCCGGTCGTTTTGAGGAAGCTCTGCAGGCCGAGGCCTTCGAGTCGGGCGCGGAACTCTTTGGCTGTCTCAGCGAGCGTCTTCCAATCGATGGCTTCGTCTGGATCCATGTCGAAGATGATCCGGTCCGGTTTTTCCAGAGTTTCGTTCTTCGAACCCCACGGGTGGATCTCAAGCACGCCCATCTGTGCCATGCCTATGAGGCCCTCGAGCGAGTTAAAGGTGAGGTACTGTTCGGAAGAGCTGTTCTTTTTGTTGGGGACGGGAACGTTGCTGATGCCTTTCGGCACTCCCATGCCGATGTGTTTCTGGAAGAAGCATGGCTTCCCAATTCCCTCCGGGCAGCGAACGACGCTCAAGGGACGATCAGCGACATGGGGAAGCATTCGCTCGGAAACTGCGATCAGGTAGTTGGCGAGATCGCGTTTGGTCATGCCGGATTCTGGATCGAGCACTTTTTCCGGGTGAGTGATTGGCAGGTCAGTCTGACCGGCGGCGGATTTGGTAGACGGTTTTGAGCTCTTCGAAGATGACATGGCGGTGTGCCCGTGTTTGACGGTGCTTGTTGATGGCTCAGAGGGTTCCGCTTTTTCGCGCACGACCTCTTTCGCGGGTTTGTCTTCGCGAAGGCCTTTGAAGGATGCCTGGCGCACGAGGTTGTCGCGCGTCCACGCGGCGAAGGATAGCTGAGCGACAAGTTCAGGTTTGACCCAGTGCACCCCGCGTGAAACACCCTTTGGTACATCCGAGAACGGAGTGGCATTTTGTATTAGCTTGTCGAGCTGCTTGCGGATGGTCTGCTGAGACTTCTGGGTGAAACCGGTCCCCGAGCGCCCAGCGTAACGGAGTTTGCCTTTCTCGTAGTAGCCGACAATGAGAGCGCCAATACCGTAGCTTCCATTGGATGGATCAGTGAAGCCGCCAATAACAAATTCCTGCTCTAGAAAGCACTTCGACTTGAGCCAGGTGTTGCCACGGGTGGAGGAATAGGGGGCGGAGGCAGATTTGGAGATGATGCCCTCGGCTCCGAGCCCGCAGGCTTTGTTGAAGATTTGAGGCCCGTCGCCTTCGAAGTGCTCGCTGAGGTGAATTGGCGAATTGCCGGGAAGACCAGAGATGACTTTAGCGAGAAAGTCTTTGCGCTTCACAAGTGGAAGATTGCGCGGATTGTGACCATCGAGATGGAGAAGGTCGAAGGCGAAGTAGGTGAGGTCGACCTTTGCGCCTTCCTGGAAGGCGGCTTGCAGGTCGGAGAAGCTGGTGCCGCCCTTCGCGTCGATAACGACCACTTCGCCGTCGAGGACAGCACTATCTACCGGGAGCTGTTCGGCGGCGCGCGCGAGGTCGGGCATCCGATGCGTCCAGTCGAGACCTTTGCGCGTGAGCAGGGTAACGCGCTTCTTGTTTTGTCCGGCGGCGGGGCGAATCTGCATCTGGATGCGGTAGCCGTCAAGCTTGAGTTCATGGATCCAGTCGTCGCCGGTGGGCGGGTTCGTACACGATTTGGCGAGCTGAGGAGAGATGAAGCTGGGGAACTTTTCTTCGGGAACAGGCTTCAAGGCTGTGGCAAAAGATGGCTTTGGTTTGCGAGATTTTGTGCCGCTATGCCTGGTCTTTGATGGCTCCGCTTCTTCCTGTTCATCCGCTCCCCGGTTGCTGTGCCAGACGCGATCTTTGTCTTCGCCGATTTGCTCGATGGTTCGGCTGGTCACGGCACTATCGGGAAGGCGCTCTGTGATCGCGGCTTCGTCTTCTGTGCGGGCGTACTCATCGCGATCTTTAATGAGGAGCCAGTTGGGCTTGCCGGGCTTGGCGTCGCGCGTGTGCATGCGGACAAGCGCCCATCTTCCGTGAAGCTTCTGCCCGTTGAGATTGAACTTGAGGTGGCCTTCAGCCAGGCCCTTGTCGGCATCTTCCAGGGGTTCCCACGTGCCGAAATCCCAAACCATCACGGAACCGCCGCCGTATTGACCCTTGGGGATGGTGCCCTCGAAATTGCCGTATTCGATAGGGTGATCTTCTACCTGAACAGCGAGGCGTTTGTCGGCGGGCAGGTCACTGGGCCCTTTTGCCACCGCCCAGCTTTTCAGCACGCCATTCCACGCAAGGCGGAAATCATAATGCAGATGTGTCGCGGCGTGCTTCTGGACAACGAACGGCAGTTCGCTTGTGCTGGTAACTTTATTGATCGCGGTTGTGGTGCCGCGCGGTTCGGCCGTGACGTTGAAGTCACGCATCTCGCGGTATTTTGTGAGCTGGTCTTCGAAGGTCTTCGCTGGGTCATTGCGTCGAGTCGAGGATCTTGCCATAGTTATGCGGCTCTACGGGAGCGCTTTCCTGTTTTTACCAGCCTCGGACCCTTCGCGGAAGCGCGACTTGAAGAGGACTTGGATTTCGACCCGCCGACGCTCTGTCGGAGAGCGTCCATAAGGCTTAAGACCTTAGGCTCCGGTTTTTCTTCCAAAACAGGAAGAGCCTTATTTTTTCGCTTTGCATTGATGAGCTCGCGGAGTGCGGCTTCGTAGTCGTCCTTGTAGTCGTCAAGTCGAAATGGCGCCGACTGACTCTTGATAAGCTGGTTCGCAAGTTCCAGTTGCTTCTTGTCGATGCTGTGCTCGTGAATACTTCCGAAGTAGTCCTTTGCCTTGCGTAGCTCTTCGGCATAACGCAGGGTGTAAGCCATCAGGCCTCGAACTTTTTTGTCGGGGTGGGGTGCGATGGCGATGAGGTGTTCGCGGCCGGCGAAGGCAGCTTCACCGATTGCGACTTTGTCTGACTGGATCATGGCCTCCCGGATCACGGCGAAGGCATCGGCTGAACCCTTCTGGTCGGGAACGACGAAGTACGGTTTCTCGAAGAGGTACGGCGGAAGGTCCCTGGAGTCGATGAACTGGGCGACGCTGATGACCTTCTGCGTTTCGAGGCGGAGGTTCTTGATCTCGGTCGGCTCAACGATGATGTACTTGCCCTTGCTGTACTCGTAGCCTTTGACGATGTCATCGTTGTCGACGGGCTTGTCGCCATTCACGACATTGAGGTGATGGATGCGCTGGTTTGACTTGCGGTCGATCTGGTGAAAAGAAACCTCGGATGTCGAGCTTGTAGCGGGATAGAGTTGAATGCCGAATGCAACGAGCGAGATTCGAAGTTGTCCCGACCAATAGGGCCGACCAGCCATTTCCTGTCTCCTGGGGCGGCGACTGGTGAAGCTTGCTTCTCGCGTCACGCCCAAGTCGTTCGATGTGGCAGTGCTGGAGCAAGTTGTCTCTACTGAACTGAGTGCACTCGCGCACCGTGATCCGCATCCGATAGCGGTATGATTCGCAAGCTCAAATCCGGAGAGTTTCGCTTGTATTCGCGCAAGAAGGATCCATCAACAGGAAAGCGGCGCAACCTTGGCACGTTCGCGTCCTTGGAAAAAGCCAAAAAGCACGAACAGGAAGTGCAGTACTTCAAAAAGCACTGACGCTGAGCTGAATGGTTGGCGCAATCACTCGGGTGCAAGAGCAACCGACCTTAGTGTGCCTGGCACCCTAATCGCAACTCGGAGGAGTGAGATGGCTGAGCGTAGAGACGTACATCTGGCGAGCGGAATTGTCGCGGGAATTGCAGGCGGACTTTTTGCATCGTGGATCATGAATGAGTTCATGCAGAATGTTGGGCCATCCTTGCAAAAAGTAGTGCAGGGAGAAGACGCTGGTCAGCAACAGGATCAGAGCGGAGATAAGCCCGACGACGCGACGATGAAGACAGCGGATGCTGTGGTGTCGACCGTGACTGGAGGAAGACACCTGTCGCACGAAGGCAGAGAAAAGGGCGGGCCGATTGTGCATTATGCGTTCGGTGCCCTGATGGGCGCGACCTACGGGGCAATTGCGGAGGGAATGCCGCAGGCGAGGTTTGGTTTCGGAACGGCATTCGGTGCTGCGCTTTTTGCAGGGGCAGATCTGGTTGCGGTACCCGCGCTCGACCTTTCAGGGGCACCCGGCGATGAGCCGATTTCTGCGCTCACTACACCCTTTGCCGCACACCTTGTTTATGGAGCTGCCACAGAAACTGTACGGCGATTGGTGCGGGCGCTGCTTTGATTGGCGGTGATACCTGAACCTATCTGTTTAACCAGAATGTCTCGCTGACGAGATATTCTGGGTGCTGAAGGTCTCATCGCTTGATGACTCTGTCTTTATTCACAGCACTTCTTTTCTTTGGATCACTCACCGCGGGGCTTTTGGGAGCGCTTACGGGACTGGGTGGCGGAGTGGTGCTGGTGCCTCTGCTCACAGTGTTCTTCCACGTAGACATTCGCTACGCAATTGGGGTTTCGCTGATTTCCGTGATAGCAACTTCTTCCGGTGCAGCGGCTGCCTATGTGCGCGAAGGGTTTTCGAGCGTGCGCATCGGGATGTTCCTGGAAGTCGCTACGACACTAGGGGCGATTCTTGGCGCATTTCTCGCTACGGTGGTTCACACGCAGGCACTGGCAATCATTTTTGGACTGGTGCTGATCTATTCCGCGGTGGTGTCGTGGCAGCAGAAGAAAGACACGGTTCCTGAGCTGAGAGGCCATAGCCGGTGGTCAGACAAGCTGGAGCTTTCGGGTAGCTATCCGGGACGCGACGGAAAACTGGTCAAGTATGAGGTCGAGAACATTTCCGGGGGCTTCGGGCTGATGTTTGTTGCGGGAACATTGTCTGGACTGCTCGGGATCGGTTCGGGGGCTGTGAAGGTACTGGCGATGGACCGGATCATGAAGGTTCCGTTCAAGGTCTCGACGACGACGAGTAACTTCATGATCGGCGTGACGGCGGCTGCGAGCGCGGGAATCTACCTGCACAGAGGGCTGGTCGCTCCGGGGTTGGCGTTTCCGGTGATGCTGGGCGTACTCACCGGGTCGCTAATGGGAGCGCGCTATCTCGTGCGGGCTCGAACGGCCGTACTGCGGAAAGTCTTCACGGTTGTTGTTCTGGCACTCGGAGTGGAGATGATCGTGGATGGGGTGACCAAATGGTTTTAGAAGGCGACGTGGCACCTGAACGCGAACACGGCCACTTCGATGACCGCCAGATGGAAACGGTGATGGGGCGGCTTCTACAGGTTGGAGTGCTCCTGGCATCTTTTGTGATGTTGATTGGCGGCGTTTTATACATGCGAGCACATCACGGAGAGATGCCGAACTATCGCGTGTTTTCAAGCGAGCCGGTAAGGCTGCGGCATTTTGGCGGAGTGGCACAGGGCATCAAGGCCGGCGATCCTGCGGCGATTATCCAGCTAGCCGTTCTGCTTCTGATCGCGACGCCGGTGGCGCGGGTGGTCTTCGCGTTGGTCGCGTTTCTGTTGGAGAAGGACAAGCTCTTCGTCGTAATTAGTTCCGTCGTGCTGGCGGTGCTGCTTTACGGGTTTCTGCGGCCGCAGTGAGGTTGGGCCGGAGTCCCCATCCACCCGCTGACTGTTCAGGCGCTCAAAACTACTCATTTCAGACTTCCTTTCGCTTCAATTTGGAACGCGCTGATCCGCTTCCCACGCATCCAAAGGGTTGTAGATACGCGCATTCGTGGCGCGTGAAGGAGAGTTATGCGCCGTTTTCAGGGGAAGGTCGCCATCGTTACTGGTGCCGGCTCAGGCATTGGGCAAGGCATTGCAGAACGCCTGGGCTGCGAAGGAGCAAAAGTCATTGTCGACTACGTGGGCAGCCCCGAAGGAGCGAAGCAAACAGAAGAGGCGATCGAGAAGGCTGGTGGAGAAGGGAAGATCGTTCAGGCCGACGTGACTCGGATTAACGATGTCGAGTGCCTGGTGGATACCGCATGGCAGCAGTTCGGATCGGCGGACATTCTGGTCAATAATGCAGGCGTCGAGAAGAAGTCGGAATTCTGGGAGACGACAGAAGCCGACTATGACCTGGTGATGTCGGTGAATTTGCGAGGGCCGTTCTTTCTCACGCAGGCATTTGTGCGGCGGCTGCGTGATGCGAAAAGGCCGGGCCGGATTGTCAATATCAGCTCGGTACACGAAGACATGGTGTTTCCCGGCTTCGCCTCCTATTGCTGCAGCAAGGGCGGACTGAGAATGTTGATGCGGGATCTTGCTGTGGAACTGGGACCGCTTGGGATCACGATCAACAACGTCGCCCCAGGCGCGATTGCCACTCCAATCAACAAATCTCTGCTCGAAGACAAGCCGAAGCTCAACGCTCTGCTCAAAAATATTCCCCTGGGCCGAATGGGAACACCAGAGGATGTAGCCGGGATGGTTGCGTATCTCGCGTCGGACGACGCGGCCTACGTGACCGGGTCGACGTTCGTGATCGATGGCGGACTGATGCGGAACTACAAAGAGCAATAAACGAGGGCCCATGTCAGCACGGATCGAGGACTATGCACTGATCGGAGACTGCGAGACCGCAGCGCTCGTCGACAAAAATGGATCGATCGACTGGCTATGCTGGCCGGCATTTTCGTCGGAGGCTTGCTTTGCAAAGTTACTCGGCACAGATGACAACGGGTTCTGGCGCATCGCTCCAAGTGATGGTGAGTGGACGACGTCGCGGAAGTATCGCGAGCACACGTTGATTGTTGAGACTGTGTTCGAGACGAAAGACTGGGCAGTGCGGCTCACTGATTTCATGCCGGTGCGTGGCAAAAACTCCGATGTCGTCAGGTTTGTAGAAGGAATTCGAGGCGAGACCCGAATGTGCATGGAATTGTCTCTGCGATTCGACTACGGCCGGTCAATACCTTGGGTAAATCGAATCGAGGGAGGTATCCGGGCGATTGCGGGGCCAAATCTCTGCGTGCTGCGGGCATCGGTTCCCACGCATGGCGAGAACCTGAAGACGATCGCTGAGTTTGCGGTGTCGGAAGGTAAGCGAGTCTGGTTCACGCTCACTTACGGCCTCTCCCACGAGAAGGATCCGGCGGAGATTGATGTCGACGAAGCGTTCAAGGATACGGTCTCCTTCTGGGAGGATTGGGCAGGCCAGCTGCAGTTTGAGGGAGAACACCGCGAGATTGTGGAGCGCTCGCTGATCACTCTGAAAGCGATGACCTACCTGCCGACGGGAGGAGTGGTCGCGGCTGTTACGACTTCGCTGCCGGAATCGCTGGGCGGCGTTCGCAACTGGGACTACCGGTACTGCTGGCTGCGGGACACGACGTTTACCCTGCTTGCGCTGGCAAACGGTGGGTATGCCGACGAAGCGGCTGCATGGCAGGACTGGCTGCTGCGAGCTCTTGGCGGAAGTCCGGACCAGGTGCAGATCATGTACGGCTTAAGCGGGGAGCGGCAGCTGCAGGAGTGGACCGTTGATTGGCTTGCTGGTTATGAAAATTCGAAGCCGGTGAGAATCGGCAACGCCGCGGCGATGCAAGTGCAGCTGGACATTTATGGCGAAATACTGGACTCGTTCTATCACGCGCAGCACAAGATGGGCAGGCATACGGAGCAGGACTTTCGAATTCTTGTTCTGCTTCTGAAGCATCTTGAGGAGATCTGGGAGCAGCCGGACCAGGGGATTTGGGAGACGCGCGGCCGCCCGCAGCAGTTTACCTATTCGAAGCTGATGGCGTGGGTGGCGTTCGATCGCGCGGTGTTGATTGCGGAGCAGCTGAAGTACGAGGCTCCTGTTGAGCGCTGGAAAGAGCTCCGAGAAATCGCTCATCAGCAGATTTGCGAGCAGGGCTTCAATGAGAAGAAGAACAGCTTTGTACAGGTCTACGGCGGAGAGCAACTGGATGCGTCCCTGCTGCTGATGCCGCTGGTTGGATTCTTGCCGGGCACTGACGAGCGGATCAAAGGCACTGTCGATGCCATTAAGCGGGAGCTGATGCAGGATGGGCTGGTGCTGCGCTACAACACTTCGCGCGTGCAGGATGGCTTGCCGCCGGGTGAAGGCGTCTTTCTCGCTTGCAGCTTCTGGATGGTAAGCAGCCTGAAGGCTGTGGGACGAGAGGACGAGGCTCGAGAGCTCTTCAAGCAGCTTCTGGAACTTCCGAACGAAATGGGTCTTCTATCCGAGGAATACGACCCAAAGGCGAAGCGCATGGTCGGCAATTTTCCGCAGGCGTTCTCGCATATTGCGCTTGTGAATGCAGTGTTTGATCTGGAGGACGGCGTGGGTGTGCGAGAGCGTGCGCGGCGTCATAGTCACCGTTGAGCCTGATGAGAACAACCTTGGCGAGTGCGGGCTGGCATTTGGGAATGCGCTGCAGGAGGCGTCGTTGAACGCATCAGCCCTTGCGAGAAAGAGCTCATCGAGCTTCCTGGGATGGCTCATGCACCTGGGCGGAGTGGGGCTGTTTGCGCTTGCCATTGTCGATTCGTCCATGGTTCCGATTCCGCTGCCCGGCAGTACTGATCTCGTTCTCCTGCTGCTGACGGCATTTCGATCCACATCTCTGAAATCGCCATTTGTTTTCGGGTCGTGCGCGTTTGCTGGGTCCCTGATCGGCGGCTATCTGGCATGGGCTGCAGGAAAGAAGGGCGGAGAGGCTGCACTGGAAAAGCTCGGCAAAGGCCGATTCGTGAAACGTGTCCAGGGATGGGTGAAGCGAAATGGAATTCTGTCAGTATGGCTTGCCGCGGTTCATCCTCCTCCCATACCGCTGATGCCGTTTACGCTCGCGGCTGGGGCGTTGGGGCTTTCCCTGCCACGCTTCATGGTTGCGTACTCCACGGGGCGTGCGGCCAGATATGGGTTGATCGCATGGCTGGGGTATAAGTATGGCCGGCGTGTGGTGGTCTGGTGGGAGAAAGATCTGAAGGGATGGACGACGCCGATTCTGAGCGTGTATATCGCACTGCTCGTGCTTGCCTCTGCTTACGGGTTCTGGAAATACCGGAAGGAGACCGGCTCAAGCAAAAAGCGCGCAAAAAGTTAAGGCCGCCAGAAAATCCGGCGGCCCGAGGAAAGACATACTATCTATGCGTGAACGTGTCGGAATGAACCCGCTGTAGCTGGCTCCTTCTCGACAAGGTAGCGATCGACTGCGGCTGCGGCTCTACGGCCTTCCGAGATGGCCCACACCACGAGCGACTGTCCACGGCGCATGTCGCCGGCAGCAAAGATGCCATCGACGGAAGTCATGTAGTCGGCGTTGGTCGAGACATTGCCGCGCGGATCGAGTGCAACTCCGAGCTGCTCGATCATGCCGTTCTTTACCGGCCCGAGAAAACCCATCGCGAGCAGAACCAGATCCACGTCAAGCGTGAACTCGGTGTCACAGATGGCTTCAAATTTGGGCGGGGGTCCTACGCGGCAGGCGTGCACCTGCTTGACGTTGCCGTTCTCATCGCCAGTGAATTTGAGGCTGTTGATGGCCCAATCTCGGATGCCGCCCTCTTCGTGTGCGCTCTCCGTGCGGAGTTGCAGAGGCCAGAGAGGCCACGGCGTCGATCCGGCGCGGGTCTCGGGAGGCTTGGGCATGATCTCGATCTGGTGAACGCTCTTCGCGCCCTGACGATGGCTGGTGCCGAGGCAATCAGCGCCGGTGTCGCCGCCGCCGATGATGAGAACACGCTTGCCGGTAGCAAGGATTGCGGTCGACTGATCGACGACGTCGCCTTCGTTACGGCGGTTCTGCTGGGGCAGGAACTCCATGGCGTAGTGGATGCCTTTGAGTTCGCGGCCAGGAATCTTGAGGTCGCGAGGCTGCTCGGCGCCACCGGTGAGAAGGATGGCGTCGTAGTGATCGGTAAGGGTATCCACCGGCACATTGCCGCCGACGTGCGCGTTGGTGAGGAAGGTAACGCCTTCCGCGCGCATCTGGTTCAGACGGCGATCGAGCACGTTCTTTTCAAGCTTGAAGTTCGGGATGCCGTAGCGGAGAAGTCCGCCGATGCGGTCGTTCTTTTCGTAGACGGTGACGGAGTGTCCCGCGCGTCGGAGTTGCTGCGCGGCTGCAAGACCTGCAGGACCGCTGCCGATGACGGCGACGCGCTTGCCGGTATTGTGCTCGGGCGGCTCAGGATTGATCCAACCCTCGTCCCATGCGCGCTCGACGATGCTGCGCTCGATGAGCTTGATGGAGACCGCAGGAGCGTTGATGCCGAGGACACAGGCGGCTTCGCAGGGAGCAGGGCAGATGCGGCCGGTGAACTCAGGAAAGTTGTTGGTCGCGTGCAGGCGGCGGATGGCGCTCTGCCAACGGCCGTTGTAGGCGAGGTCGTTCCAGTCGGGGATGAGATTGTTAACCGGGCAGCCTGTATGGCAGAAGGGGACGCCGCAATCCATGCAGCGCGCGCTTTGTTCCCGCTGCTTTTCTTCCGGAAAGGTCTGGTAGATCTCAAACCAGTCCTTGACGCGCTCCGTTGCATCGCGGCGTGTGGGCTGCTCGCGATCGATTTCCAGAAATCCTGTAACCTTACCCATGCTGCACCTCGGCTGCTGCCTCGACCTGAGGCGCGGTAGTGATTGGGGGTGTGTAGACGGTTTCGACGCGCTCGACGCCAAGGACGCGCTTGTACTCGTGGGGGAAGACCTTGATGAATTTCGGTTGCGCTTCGGCCCAGTGCTCGAGAACCCAAGCGGCGCGCGGGCTTCCGGTGAAGTCGCGGTGACGCTCGAGGAGAGCGCGGACTTCCGCAACGTCGGCATCGGTGATCAGAGGTTCGAGGTCGACGCTGGCTTTGTTGCAGCGACGCGAAGAGAAGTCGCCCTGATCGTCGAAGACAAAGGCGCGACCGCCGCTCATGCCTGCAGCAAAGTTGCGGCCCGTTGTGCCAAGGACGATGACGGTGCCGTTGGTCATGTATTCGCAGCCGTGATCGCCGACTCCTTCGACAACCGCTGTTGCGCCGGAGTTGCGAACGGCGAAACGCTCGCCGGCGATTCCGTTGAGGAAGACCTCGCCGCTGGTTGCTCCGTAGAGAACGACGTTGCCAACGAGGATGCTTTCCTCCGGCAGGAAGAAGGATGTCTTGGGCGGGTAAGCGATGATGCGTCCGCCGGAGAGGCCTTTGCCGAGGTAGTCGTTGCTGTCGCCTTCGAGCTCGAGGGTAACGCCGGTGGGAACGAATGCGCCGAAGCTCTGGCCGGCGGAGCCTTCGAACTTGAAGTGGATGGTGTTGTCTGGCAGGCCAGCCGAGCCGTGCCGCATCGCAATCTGGCCGCCGAGCATTGCGCCGACAGTGCGGTGCACGTTGCGAATGGCGAAGCTGCCGGTGACGGGCGTCTTCGATTCGAGAGCAGGCTTGGCTTTTGCAATCAACTGATGATCGAGAGCCTGATCGAGGCCGTGATCCTGTGCCTGCACCTTGCGGCGGGCTACGCGAGAGGGGACTGTTGGCGCGTAGAGGATCGAGGAGAGATCGATACCCTTCGCCTTCCAGTGCGCGTCGGCGATGGATGCGTCAATCTTGTCGACCCGGCCAACCATGTCGTCGAACTTGCGGAAGCCGAGCTTTGCCATGTGCTGACGAATCTGTTCGGCGATGAAGAAGAAGAAGTTGATTACGTGCTCGGGCTGTCCGGTGAAACGTGCACGAAGAACCGGATCCTGCGTTGCGATGCCGACCGAGCAGGTGTTCAGGTGGCATTTGCGCAACATGATGCAACCCATCGCGATAAGCGGCGTGGTGGCGAAGCCAAACTCTTCCGCGCCGAGAAGTGCAGCGATGACGACGTCGCGGCCAGTCTGGAGTTTGCCGTCGGTCTGGACCTTGATGCGTCCGCGGAGGTCGTTGAGCAGAAGGACCTGCTGCGTCTCAGCGAGGCCGAGTTCCCACGGCAGGCCAGCATGCTTGATGGAGCTGAGCGGGGAAGCGCCGGTTCCACCAGTGTCGCCGGAGATGAGGACGACGTCTGCGTGTGCCTTCGAGACGCCGGCAGCTACAGTGCCGACTCCGACCTCGGAGACGAGCTTGACGGCGATGCGCGCTTGCGGGTTGACGTTCTTGAGGTCATAGATCAGCTGCGCGAGGTCTTCGATGGAGTAGATGTCGTGGTGCGGCGGGGGTGAGATGAGGCCGACGCCGGGGATGGAGTGGCGTGTCTTGGCGATAACATCGTCGACCTTGTGACCGGGAAGCTGTCCGCCTTCCCCGGGCTTTGCGCCCTGCGCCATCTTGATCTGAAGCTCATCGGCATTGACGAGGTAGTTAGTGGTGACGCCGAAGCGGCCGCTGGCGATCTGCTTCACCGCACTGCGGCGGCTGTCGCCATTCGCGTCGCGTTTGAAGCGCTCTTCGTCTTCGCCGCCTTCGCCGGTGTTGGACATTCCACCCAGCCGATTCATGGCGATGGCGAGTGTCTCGTGTGCTTCCTTGCTGATCGATCCGTAGCTCATCGCGCCAGTGGTGAAGCGCTTGACGATCTCCTTCGCGGGCTCGACTTCTTCGATCGGAATAGCTGTGTCGTTGTACTTGAGCTTCAGCAGCCCGCGGAGCGTGCAGAGATTTCGGTTCTGCTCGTCGAGAAGATCCGTGTACTCCTGAAAGGTGGTCGCGTTGTTGGCGCGGACCGAGTGCTGCAGCTTGCTGATGGTTGCGGGATTGAGAAGGTGATACTCGCCGCCCTCGCGATACTGATAATGGCCGCCGACCACAAGCTCAGTTTCAGAATCCGTAAGAGGCTGGAACGCGAAAGAGTGCTTCATCTGCGCTTCGCGAGCGAGCACGTCGAGGCCAACGCCTTCGATGCGGGACGCGGTTCCCAGGAAGTAGGTCTCAACAAGTTGCTGGTTCAGACCGACGGCTTCGAACACCTGCGCGCCGCGATAGCTCTGCAGTGTGCTGATACCCATCTTGGAGAAAGTCTTGAGGAGGCCCTTGTTGATGCCCTTGATGAAGTTTTTCTCCGCGTGATTTCCGGAGACGCTGTGAGGCAGAAGCCCGCGGCGTTTCAGGTCGTGCAGGGTCTCGATGGCGAGATAAGGATTGATCGCGCTTGCGCCGTATCCGATGAGCAGGGCGAAGTGCATCACTTCTCGAGGCTCGCCGCTCTCGATGATGAGCGCGACCTGTGTGCGGGTCTTCTCCTTGACGAGGCGGTTGTGGACCGCGGCCATGGCGAGGAGACTGGGAATGGGTGCGTAAGTGGAGTCGACGCCGCGATCGGAGATGATGAGCAGCGTGTATCCCGAGGCCACGGCGTGGGCGGCGCGAGCGCTGAGCTCGTCGAGAGCGGAGCGGAGGCCGGCCTCGCCATCGGCTGCGCGGAAGAGAGCGGGTAGCGTGGTGGCAAGCAGGTCGCCTGAGGAGACGCGGCGGAGTTTCTCAAGATCGCGATTCGAGAGGATCGGGTGAGGAAGCCGCAGCGTATGGCAGTTCTCTGGATTCTCGTCGAGGATGTTGCGCTCGGTTCCGATGTAGCTGATGAGCGACATGACGAGTTCTTCGCGGATGGGGTCGATGGGCGGATTCGTGACCTGCGCGAAGAGCTGCTTGAAGTAATTGAAGAGTGGCTGCGGGCGATCCGAGAGACAGGCGAGAGGCGTGTCGGTGCCCATCGAACCAACGGGCTCCTCTCCGCGCGAGCCCATCGGACCGAGAAGGATGCGGAGATCCTCTTCGCTGTAACCGTAGGCGCGCTGACGGCGGAGCAATGTTTCTGGATTGGAGGCGATGACTCGAGAGGGCTCAGGCAACGCGTCGACTGAGACTTGCTGCTCTTTGAGCCAGTCGGCGTAGGGTTGGCGTGCGGCGAGGGTCTTCTTGATTTCGCTGTCGGAGATGATGCGCTTCTCGACGGTATCGACCAGGAACATGCGGCCGGGCTGCAGACGGCCCTTCTTTCGGATGTCTTCGGCGGGGACGTCGAGCACGCCGGCTTCAGACGCGAGGACTACGAGATCGTCTTTGGTGACGATGTAGCGACCGGGGCGCAGGCCGTTGCGATCGAGAGTTGCGCCGACGACACGACCGTCGGTGAAGGCGATTGCCGCAGGACCATCCCACGGCTCCATCAGTGATGCGTGGTACTCGTAGAAGGCGCGCTTGTCCTCATCCATGTCAGGATTGCCGGCCCAGGCTTCCGGGATGAGCATGGCCATGACGTGAGGGAGCGATCGGCCGGACTGATAGAGGAACTCGACTGCGTTGTCGAGGCCAGCGGAGTCGCTTCCCTCGGGCGTGATGATGGGATAGAGGTCGTTGATTTTGTCGCCGAAGTGCTCGGTCTCGCAGACCGACTGGCGCGCATTCATCCAGCTCACGTTGCCGCGAATGGTGTTGATCTCGCCGTTATGGGCGACGTAGCGATAAGGATGAGCGAGCTTCCAGCTTGGGAAGGTGTTGGTTGAGAAGCGCTGGTGAACCAGACACAGGGCGCTGGTGACGAGGGGGTTGGCGAGCTCGAAATAGAATTTCTCGATCTGCGGGGCGAGCATCAGGCCCTTGTAGATGATGGTTCGACAGGAGAATGAAGGGACGTAGAAAAACTCCTTCTCCTCGATGTCGGAGTCGGCGATCTCGTTTTCGGTGCGGCGGCGAACGAGATAAAGACACCGTTCGAAGTCATCTTCGCTCATGCCGTCGGGGCGGCCGACGAAGAACTGTTCGATGTACGGCTGGGAGGCGCGGGCTTCGCGGCCGATGGCGTCACCGTTGACCGGTGTGTCGCGCCAGCCGAGGACCTTCAGGCCTTCCGCTGCGGCCATGCGCTCGAATACGCCCTCGCACTGCAGACGGCTGTGCTTGTCGACCGGGAGGAAGACCATGGCGACGCCGTACTCACCGGGGCCGGGAAGCTGAATGCCAAGCTCGCCGCATTCGCGCGCGAAGAAGACATGAGGGATCTGGATGAGAATTCCGGCGCCGTCGCCCGTCTCGGGATCGCACCCCGCTGCTCCGCGATGGGTGAGATTGATGAGAACCTCAAGACCCTTGCGGATAATGTCGTGACTTTTCTCGCCGCGAATGCTGGCGACAAGGCCCATTCCGCACGCATCGTGTTCATTGCGCGGGTGATAGAGACCTTGAGGATCGGGGATACGAAGGCGATGATCCGATGTCTGCATTGGTACCTTCTCTTATGGAATAAGGTCGTTCTGCAATTTCAGTTGTGGTGATACGGCAAAGACACAATCAGCGAGGCGTCACCAAGTGGGAGCAGCCATTTAAGTCCAGGTGGCCTGTCGTGGCAGGCCTTTGCACACGGGGTTGGTGCTGAACTTTTAATGATAGCTGAATTTCGCTCGCCTAAATCTCGAATTGCAGGATTAGTGAATTTGGGCCATGTTTTTCACATTGCCGCGCACGTTTTCCGCAGAAAGCGGCGATAAACAGATCATAGCTTGCAAATCAGCAGTTCGCGCTCGTAGATCATCTCCGGTGGCAGGTGGTCGTGAAGCTCGATGAAGAGTTCCTCGTGCGCAATCACTTCCTTGCGCCACGCTGCGCGGTCAACTTTCATCAGCTCTTCGAAGTCTTCGCGAGAGAAGTCGAGGCCATTCCAGTCGAGGTCTCCGTAGCGGGGAACCCATCCGACTGGGGTTTCGCGACCGCGTCCGTGGCCATGAACGCGTTCGACGATCCAGCGGAGGATGCGCATGTTCTCACTGAAGCCCGGCCACAAGAATTTGCCGTTCTCGTCTTTGCGGAACCAGTTGACCTGGAAGATGCGAGGCGTGGCGTCGAGGCCGCGCTGCATCTTGATCCAGTGCCGGAAGTAGTCGCCCATGTGGTAGCCGCAGAAGGGCAGCATGGCCATGGGATCGCGGCGGACCTTACCCACGGCGCCTGCGGCGGCCGCAGTGGTCTCAGAGCCCATGGTTGCGCCAATGTAGACGCCGCTGGACCAGTTGAATGCCTGATAGATGAGCGGAAGTGTGTGGGTGCGACGACCGCCGAAGATGATGGCGCTGATGGGGACTCCCTCAGGGTTTTCCCAGTCAGGGTCGATGGTGGGGCATTGGGAGGCAGGGGCGGTGAAGCGGCCGTTTGGATGTGCGGCGGTTGTGCCATTCTTCTTGCCAATGGCTGGTGTCCATTTGTCGCCGCGCCAGTCGAGACATTCGGCGGGGGGCTTTTCCGTCATGCCTTCCCACCAGACCCCGCCATCGGGAGTGAGCGCGACGTTGGTAAAGATGGAGTTGCGAGAAAGCGAGGCCATTGCTGCGGGATTGGTCTTGGCGCTGGTTCCCGGAGCGACCCCGAAGAAGCCGGCTTCTGGGTTGATTCCGCGGAGCTGGCCTTTTGCGTCCGGCTTGAGCCAGGCGATGTCATCGCCGACGGTCGAGACTTTCCAGCCCGGCATGGACTTGGGCGGAATCAGCATGGCCAGGTTGGTCTTCCCGCAGGCGGAGGGAAACGCGGCAGCGATGTAGGTCTTTTCGCCTTCGGGGCTCTCGACGCCGAGGATGAGCATGTGCTCAGCCATCCAGCCTTCGTCGCGAGCGATGTTCGATGCGATGCGGAGAGCGAAACACTTTTTGCTGAGGAGTGCGTTGCCGCCATATCCGGAGCCGTAGGACCAGATCTCACGAGTCTCAGGGAAATGAACGATGTACTTGGTGTCGTTGCAGGGCCAGGGGACGTCCTGCTGGCCGGGCTTTAACGGAACACCGACCGTGTGCATGCAGGGAACGACGCGCTTCTCGTCTTTGTCGATTTCGGCGAAGACGGGAGCGCCGATGCGCGCCATGATGCGCATATTGACGACGACATACGGCGAGTCCGTCAGCTGCACGCCTATGCCGGACATGGGCGAGCCGACCGGGCCCATGCTGAAGGGGAGAACGTACATGGTGCGCCCCTGCATGCAGCCTTTGAAGAGCTGCTTGAGGCGGCGGCGCATGACGTAGGGGTCCTCCCAGTTGTTGGTCGGTCCAGCGGCGTCCTTTGAGAGGGAACAGATGAAGGTGCGGTCTTCGACGCGGGCTACGTCGTTGGGAGCAGAGCGGGCGTAGAAACAGCCCGGCCATTTCTTCTGGTCGAGGCGGGTAAAGGTGCCTGAGGAAACGAGGCGGTCGCAGAGGAAGTCGTACTCAGCTTTGGAGCCGTCGACCCAGTGGATGGAGTCGGGCCGGCATAGCTCGGCCATCTTTTCCACCCATCGAATCAGGTGTTTATTGGTCGTCGGGGGCGTCTGGGTAGAGGTGGCCTCGTGATTCAGGACAGAGTGCTTCATATGGATAGTCGTGCTCCCGCCTATGGTTTACAGGCTATCGAATCAGCCATGAATGATGGAAGGGTCTGGGCTATCGTACATTGCGGGTTGGATGCAGGGGTGTGATGACGGGTACAGCCCGACGTGCAGGGTTTAGAACTCGTGGTGCTGGTCGATGACCTCTGCCAGATTGTGGGGTTCGACGGGTATGCCCGCAGATTCAGCCTGGCTGCGAACCTTGGCGACTGCGAGCCAGTTGTCTTTGCGCGGCTGCTCGGAGATCCAGGGGGGAAGGGGCATGCAGAGGTAGTCGCTGAGTGAGGTTGCGTAGCCCTCGTAGAGGAGGCGGAGGTTGCGAAGGCGCTCGTAGGACTGGCCATCTCGGCAGACGCTTACGCCGCTCTGGCAGAGAAGACCGTACAGCTGTTCATAGCGCTCGGGAGAGAGCCGATCCGGCACGTTCTTTGCTGGGGGGAGTGAGAACACCTGTGCGAGATCGACCAGTGCGTGGCGAGCCATGGCGAAGGTGAGCTGGGCCTGCCGCGCTTCGTGCCCTTTGACTCCGGCGATGAGCAGGGCGGAGGTGTCGAGCATGGTAGTGAGCGCGCCCACCCAGCTCTGGTTGGTGTGCTGCGAGCGGTAGTAGCAGAGGAGCGTGTAGGAGATGTGGCTTTCGAGCAGTTCCGCAGACCAGCGTTCCCATTCCGTGAGCAGTGTGGAGAGCTCGTCTTCGGCTCCTTCAAAGGAGTGGCGTCGCATCAGTTCGGCGGCGGTCGGTGGCGAGCCGGCGCGCGCGTCGAGAAGTGAGATGCTGACTTCGCGACGGGAGAATGCGCCATAGAGGACGGGGAAGTATCCCATGACAACGGCGAGAAAGCCGAAGCCGGTTCCTGCTTCGAGTGTGGATAGAACCCGCGCGATTTGGCCGTGCGGCGTGACGTCCCCCAGCCCGAGTGTGAAGAAGTTCGTTCCGCTTACGTAAAGATCTGAGAAGTAGCTGAGCTGTCGCGAAGAGTCATTGAACGGACTGCCAAGCGAGAAGTAGATCAGCGAAAAACCGAAGACCATGCCGCACGCCCACACGATTAGAAGAAAGATCAGCGAGAGAGGGCCATAGAAGCTGAGGAGAGTTTCGCGCTTGCGCGGATGGTGAATGTGCATGGCGACAGCGCGCCAGGGCATCCAGGTGGCGATGTAGAAGATACGCGTGAGGCGAAGGCGTCCCGCGGCGCGGCGCGGCAGAATGACCGTCTGGAAGGCATCGAGCAGAACTATGACAATGCAGAGGATGCCGGTGACGGTAGTCAGGGTTCGCAATCGATCTCTCCGGGGCAGCGGGCCTGCAAACCACCCTTCGTGAGATCACTGTATCCTATGCCGATGAAGTGCAGGTTGGTGTATGGCGGAGCTTGGTAAAGCGCTTCTTGGTCTCGGCATTCTGCTTGCGATTGCGGGAGCGGGGCTGTTGCTGGCGGCGCGCTTCGGAGTGCCGCTCGGGCGGCTGCCTGGCGACATCTCTTATCGCGGAAAGAATGTATCGGTGTTCTTTCCACTGGGCACTTCGATTCTGTTGAGTGTCGTGCTCTCGGTAGTCCTCTACCTGATCTCGCACTTCCGGAAGTAAGCGCGGTCCGTCAGACAACGCCGGCTTCAATGCGCCGCAGACCGGCCAGGCGCGTGTGTTCGAGTTCTCCGCGGTAGAACATGTTGAACGTGTCGAAGGGGATGAGGCGCTTGCCGTCGGGGTGAGCGATGTGGATGCAGCTCTTCTTGACGCTGCGGACATCGAAGGCTTCGGCGTCGATGAACTGCACGATAAGAATGCGGAAGAGATTTTTGTATCCAAGATTTTTCGGCAACAAAACCTTTGGCAGACAGCAGAGCAACTCACGCAGTGTCGAGGCCTGCGAGACAGGCGAATGATTCGTCGCGAAAAGCTTGAAGAGATGATCGCGCAGTCCCGCTTCCTGCTCATAGACGATCGTATTGCGTGCGCCATCGATCAGAATGTCTGGGGGAATCATGCCGGTCAGAGGCACCACCTTGGAGTCGAGCTTCAGAGCGTATGCCATGGCGAGTGCATCGGGATGACAGGGGACCGGGATGAGGTCTTCCGTTCGGAAGACGTTGGTCTGCTCGAGAATGCGACGTCGAACTTCCGTAAGAGTGAGTCGATGAGCAGCTGACTGAAATCCCTGCACGCGTCCGGCTTGTTGCACTGGTTGAATGGTGACGCCCCGGACGGCAGGCTGCTTGAGTGAGAAGTCGATAATCGAGCCAAGCTCGTCGTCGTTTACGCCTCGTTCAACTGTGACTACCAGAGTGGTGGAGATTCCCAGATCGTTCAGGCGTTCCAAGGCCTTCTCGCGGATGCTTCGCAGATTGGCTCCGCGCAACTGCATCAGGGGCTCGCGCCGCAAAGAGTCGAATTGCAAGTAAACCTCGAACTGCGGCATGAAGTCTGCCAGTCGTTTCGCAAAGTCGGCGTCCTGCGCGATTCTTATGCCGTTTGTATTGACCATCAGATGCCGGATGGGACGCTCCTTGCACATCTCCAGAACGCGGAAGAAATCGGGATGCAGGGTAGGCTCGCCACCGGAGATCTGGACAACGTCGGGCTCCTTTTCGTTACGCACGACGCAGTCGAGCATGGCTGCGATCTGCTCGAGAGAACGAAATTCCGTTCGATGCTGGCCGCTTCCTGCGTAGCAGATAGGGCAGGTGAGATTGCAGGCGTCACAGATCTCTACGAGCGTGAGGCAGCTGTGCTGCTCATGGTCGGGGCAGAGACCGCAGTCGTACGGGCACCCGTATTTGACGGGTGTGTTGTAGACCATCGGCTGCTCGGGCGTCTTGATGAAGACTTCCCGGGAGCGGCGATAGTAGTCGACATCGTCGGCGACGAGAACTCGTTGGTGCCCGTGTTCGGGACAGCGTTTGAGCATCCAGACCTTGCTGTCTTCAAAGACGATTTTGGCATCGACGCGCCGATAGCATGTGGAGCAGATGGAGATCGCGACATCGTAGAAGAGGTAGGGGCGCAGCTTGTCAGTCATGGCGTCTCAATGGCAGTTGAAGATCTGGTTGTAGTAGTTCGAAGCGTGGGACCTTACTCGAAACTCTAACTGTCGTCTTGACCTTTCTCGTTCTTCGGATTCTGCAGAGGCGCAGTGCCCATCGTTCTGATGACGTCGTCGGCAGGACGGTAAAAAATCAGAAACCCGATGAGAACCAGGAATACGACGCACGCCAGAAGAGCCTCGACCATCATGTACCCCAGCGCGTCATATTCATGGTTGAGGTGCGTGCCCAGCGCCTGATCCGACCAGGAGACCGTCGCAGGCGTTCCAAAGCACAAGCCGATTTGCAGAATCAGCGCAGTCGCGATAATCGTGATCGCCTTTGCACGCTTGCTCTTCTGCTGCCACCAGCGATGAAAGCTCACAGCATCCCTCTTTCCGGGGCATTTTCGTCCTATCAGCGTACGCCCATGATGGAAGCGATCACCCAGAGAATGAATGTGATGAACAGGCCAGCCGCGGAGAGCACCATCAGTACGGACTCGATGATTGCGAGTGGGAGCATACTATCGCTTCCTGGCTTGTTAGCAAGGACGAAAACAGTCAGTCCACACGCTCCGATCGACACGGTAAGCGTGACCGCGAGCACGATGAACACCTTGGGGAAATTGATTCGACTAAGCAATTGCCGCATCGTTCGAGGCCCTTCCGCGTGAAGTTCGCAGATCGTTTATGAAAAAGAGGGCAAGCGCAGCCAGGCCGCTCGCGCATGCCCATTGGATCATGTTCATACCACCAACCAGCGGCTGAGTCTTGAAGAAATCGATCACGATGCGCCACCCGAGGTACGCAGCCAGAAAGATCCGGAAGCGCTGTCCGTTGGGAAGAAAGGTCAGGCGGCTCAGTCCGAACGTCAGCGCGGCCAGAAACACAATCTCATAAAGCTGCGTGGGATGGCGTCCGATGCCGTCACCAAAATCAATCGCCCACGGCAGCGAGGTTGGTTTTCCGAAAGTGTCATCCGATAGCCCTGCCACGAAACAACCGACTCGGCCGACGGCGATCCCCACGCAGAGCGGAAGCACAAACAGATCGCCCGTCCGGGAACGGATTCCGCTCACCCGCTTCACGATCTCGACCCCGATCCAGCCACCCAGCAGGCCGCCAACGATGGTCTTGCCACCCGGTGTGAACAGAAGGGCAAAGATGTGCCCCGACTGAAGAGCGCTAAGCGCCGTAGGCCACTGCTCGGCAATCCCCAAAACGCGGCTGCCAAGAAGAGCTCCAACTGCTGCTCCTGCAATCACGGTCCATCGCTGTGGCTCGGGAATGATATCGCCCTGCTTGCCGCGGAGGCGCCGAAACGTGGCGTACCCGGCAGCATAGGCCAGGGTTTCCAAAATTGGGTGCCAGACTGGATGCGAGCCCGTAGATATCATTTCGGGCCAGTATACGAGGTGGTCATGCGGGTCGATTCCTTGGGCGGGACCGCGCAGGGCATTTTGGATCGCTCACCTCTTCAATCTCCGACGTTCAAAGAAACACGCCCCGCGGCGACGAATCGCAGCAGGGCGTGATTGTGTAGCGGGGCAGGTTTAGTTACCGCTTCACAATCTTTTCCAGGCGAGGATCGGTCCAGAGAAGAGCGAACTCCTGGTCCTTGTATACGCGGTTCATCTCTCCGAATCGGCCGTCGCGAGCGCGTTTCAGGTACTCGAGGGCGCCATCGATGTTTCCGCGTTTTGCATAGGCTTTGGCAATCAGGAAGTTCACGCGCGCGCGCTGTTCGGGTGTGCTGACGCGGGCCGATACGCCGTTCGTGCTCTCGGTAAGGATGTCGGCATCGAGCTCCAGAGCGCGGGCATACTCGGTCATGGCGCGATCAATCTGGCCCATGCCCATCCAGGCCTCCGCGAGGTTGAGGTGAGCGGGCGCGCTGGATTCATCTAGCTCCAGAGCCTGCTTCAGATACTTGACGGAGTTTTTGTATTTCTTGTCGAGGTAGGCGACTGCCCCAAGATTGTTCAGCGCCGAAATGTTGCGGGGATCGTACTTGAGAGCCTGGTTGAAATGCTTGCGTGCCGGGCCGCGGTCGCCGACTTTCAGCTCGGCGATTCCCATCTTGTTCAGCACGGTTGGATTCCGCGGATCGGCGCGAAGGGCTTGCTGGTAATAATTGATCGCCAGCAGGTAGTTGTTGTGAACGCGTTCGAGGTCGCCCTTCATCTCGGCGGATTTTGCGATTTGCAGCGCATCAGGCTTCGGCAGGTCAAAGGCGGATTCGGCTCGGAGGGCCGGGGCCGCCAGGAATGCAAGGCTGGTTACAGCAATCAAAGCGAACAGAGTACGCATCGTCTTACCCCCTTCCACGAAGCACTTCGTTCGAGCCTGCCGAATCGAGTTCACGAACTGCTCAATGTCGATCTCTAGTAAAGGGCAGTGGGTAGAAGAGAACAACGCTATACCCGCTACCTGGCGGTTTCTCGACGTTACATACGTTGATGGCGGTCTGCATCCCGCTGTTTTCATGTAGCTTGCTTCGACTGACTGCAGTCGAGGCCAAGGCGTGTGGTGTTCGAACGCGGGGGTTAAATCCCGTTACATGGGCGATGTGGCCCGCTCGCTACACGGTTAATACCGCCTGACAACCGAAAAGTGGAACTAATATGGGTGCGACCGCGAATATGTAGAGCAGGAACCCCACGGTGGAAGGCAAAGACGAGATGGCCGCGGCACGTGCAGAAACGGTCGAGATGGCGTCACATCGGGCTGAGCTCGATTCTGTTCTCAGTTCGCAGGAGTTCGTGCGCGCGCCCAGGCTTGCTCACCTGCTTTCCTACCTGTGCGAGAAGACGTTCGCTGGAGAGACAAACCAGATCAAGGAATACTCGATAGCTCTGGAGGTCTTCAACCGCGGTGCTTCCTTCGACCAGGATTCGGATTCCATTGTGCGAGTCGAGGCGAACCGCCTGAGGAAGCGGCTCGCTGAGTATTACGCGGGCGAGGGAGCTACCCACGCGATACAGATCACGATTCCGGTGGGCCAGTACGTGCCGCGATTCGAGGTCCGGTTAAAAGATACGGGCGAGAAAGAAAAGATGCCGGCGACTCGTCCAGAACTCGCTCGCGAAAAGAGATGGTGGACTGGCCCGCGGATCATCGCACTCGGCGGCGGGACGGCAGTACTTCTAATCGCGACGATCTGGATCACCTATGGGGTTGCAAAGCATCGCGCGAGCCCTCAGTCTGTCGTACAGCCGGACGAGGCGCGCGTTCAAAGTGAGATTGCCGGCGGTCAATTCGGACCTCCTGCGGGCGACGAGATCCGGATCCTTGCGGGGGCAACACGCAGCCTGGTGGATCATGCAGGGAAGCTGTGGAGCGCTGATCAGGGATTCCGTGGAGGAACGTCTGTGAGAAGCGCGGCCCAGCATGTTGGCAGAACGCTGGAGCCTGCGTTCTATCGAACGAGCAGACAAGGAGAGTTCCGCTACGACATTCCACTCAAAAGCGGAATTTATGAGATGCGGCTGCATTTTGCGGAGACCGTATACAGTCCGGACACAACAGGTGCAGGCGGCGAAGGCAGCCGATTGATGACGGTGAGAGCAAACGGGCAGACTCTCGTCAGCCATTTTGATGTCGTGGGAGATGCCGGCGCCAGCGGCACGGCGGACGTAAAGGTATTCGCCGGACTGCGGCCGGCAAAGGACGGTGTGCTTCACCTGGAGTTTTCGGGAGAAGAAGGAAAGCCGGCCATGGTTTCCGGGATCGAGATCCTGCCGGGGGTGAAGGGGCACATTCGCCCTGTGCGAGTACTTGCGCGGCAGTCGCCGTACTACTCGAATGACAGCCACTGGTGGAGCCCGGACAACTACTTTGAGGGCGGACAACTGGCGTCATATGCGCAGGAAGTGACAGGAACTGACGATCCAGAGCTGTATGAGACAGAGCGCTGGGGAAACTTCTCCTACTCAGTTCCCGTGACGCCGGGGCGCTATTCGGTGACGCTCCATTTTGCGGCTCGCCGTAGCAAGCCAGGTGAGCCGGTCGGCCAGGGCGCGGACCACGTGGCTAATACGTTCAACGTGTTCTGCAATGGACGGGCGCTTCTTGAGAACTTCCAGCTGGCAGCTGAAGCGGGCAAGAAGGACGTTGTGATCAAGCGATTCAGCGGCTTGGAACCCAATGCCCAGGGAAAGCTGGATTTCAACTTTGTTCCGGTCGACGGACATGCCACATTGACTGGTTTGGAGATACTCCCGGAAGGCAAGGATGAGTAAGTCCCTGTCAGTGGCGGCAGCGTGTCCGTGACTAAGACTCAAAAGAGTGACTTTGGGAGCATGCGGTTCCCCGAAGGGTGCACGGAGAATGGCCGAAGGATGTATTGGGTTTATTCGGCGAAAGACTAACCTTTCAGGCAAGCAAGTGCACGTTGTAGTTCCACCCTGAGCGGCTTCGAAGCTTGGAGCCGTCTGCAAGAACGGTTGTTCTTTGCCAAGCCGGCTTGATGGGCCCGCCATTTCGGCGGGCTCATTTATTGATGGGGCAGGTAAGCGTCCCACGAATGGGGTACAGCCAGCTGCATCACGCGGAAAGTCGGGGATGGTGCAGTCCGAAAGTAAGGGTATGTGCACAAATTTTGTTGCGGTCGGAATGAGGTCGGGATTATTGTTGACTTTTCCACAAGGCAAATAGTTTCTGGAGAGTCATATGGTCTGCCCCAAGTGCAAGTCGGGAGCCCTCTCGACGGTCCCTGCCGAAATCCGGCTTTATCGCAATGCTACCCGGACGATGAGCCATCCGCCCTTTTCCCCTCAGCCTGACGTCCAGATTTGCCTCGACTGCGGCAACGCGGAGTTTGTGATTCCCGAGAAGTGGCTCTCTGCCGGCTGGATGCAGGGGCAGAAAAAGGCTCCTGTTTCGGTGAGCGCGCCCACGCTGATAACTGAAGTCCGGCGCCACATCGCCTAGTTCCCAGAGCGGGTTGAAGACGGCTGTTGAAACCTAGCCGCCAGTGCAGAGTGTTGAACCAGAAGGCCTTCAGCGAGAGTTGGGGGCCTTCTGGTTTTCAGGGATGTGAAAAGGCCCCCAGCCAGAGCTGGAGGCCTTTGTTTCTGCTCACAAATGTTGGTGAGTTAATGAGCGAGAATCCCTGGTCCCCAAATGCGAGGGACCAGGGGCACCCGGTCGGAGTCTAGTACATGCCGTCCATGCCGCCGCCGTGGCCGCCGCCGGCCGGGGCCGCCTTGGGCTCCGGAATTTCGACGACGAGGGCTTCGGTGGTAAGAAGCAGACCAGCGATCGAGGCCGCATTCTGCAGGGCGGTGCGGGTGACCTTGGTCGGGTCGATGACGCCAGCCTTGACCAGGTTCTCGAAACCGCCAGTGGCGGCGTTGTATCCAAAGTGCTGATCCTTTGACTCGAGCACCTTGGCGACGACGACCGCACCCTCTTCGCCGGCGTTGGCAACGATCTGACGAAGGGGCTCTTCAAGAGCGCGGAGCACGATCTGTGCGCCGATCTTCTCATCACCCTGGAGGTTGCCGATCAGCTCCTTTACGGCCGCTGCGGTACGAACGAGGGCGACGCCGCCGCCTGGGACGATGCCTTCCTCAACTGCTGCGCGGGTTGCGTGGAGAGCATCCTCAACGCGAGCCTTCTTCTCCTTGAGCTCGGTCTCGGTGGCTGCACCAACCTTGATGATGGCAACGCCGCCAACCAGCTTGGCGAGACGCTCCTGGAGTTTCTCCTTGTCGTAGTCGGAGGTGGTCTTCTCGATCTGCGAACGGATCTCCTTCACGCGGCCTTCGATGTCGGTGGACTTGCCGGCACCGTCAACGATGGTGGTGTTGTCCTTGTCGATGGTGATGCGCTTTGCACGGCCGAGGTCTTCGAGCTTGACGCCCTCGAGCTTGATGCCGAGATCCTCAGTGATGGCCTTGCCACCGGTGAGGATCGCGATGTCGCCGAGGATGGCCTTGCGGCGATCGCCGAAGCCAGGAGCCTTGACGGCAGCGACATTGAGAGTGCCACGGAGCTTGTTGACGACCAGGGTGGCAAGAGCCTCGCCCTCGACGTCTTCCGCGATGATCAGGAGTGGCTTGCCGCCACGGGCGACCTGCTCGAGCAAGGGTAGGAGGTCCTTCATCGCGCTGATCTTCTTCTCATAGATCAGGATGTACGGATCGTCCAGGACTGCCTCGAGGCGCTCGGCGTCGGTGACGAAGTAGGGGCTGAGGTAGCCGCGGTCAAACTGCATGCCGTCGACGGTCTCGAGACCAGTGTGCATAGTCTTGGACTCTTCGATGGTGATGACGCCGTCCTTGCCGACAACCTTGACCGCGTGGGCGATAATCTCGCCGATCTCGGCGTCGCCGTTGGCGGAGATAGTGCCGACCTGGGCAACAGAGCCCTCGTCAACCGGCTTCGACAGCTTGCCAAGCGCACCGGTCTCAGTGAACTTGCCGTCCTTGTCGCGCGAGCCGATCACGGCAGTGACAGCCTTGTCGATACCGCGCTTGAGAGCGGTCGGGTTGGCTCCGGCGGCTACAGTCTTCACGCCTTCGCGGAAGATGGCCTGGGCCAGAACGGTTGCGGTGGTGGTGCCGTCGCCGGCAACATCGGAGGTCTTGGAGGCGACTTCCTTGACGAGCTGCGCGCCGACGTTCTCAAGCGCGTCCTTGAGCTCGATTTCCTTGGCTACGGTCACGCCGTCCTTGGTGATGGTGGGCGAGCCAAACTTCTTCTCGATTACAACGTTGCGTCCCTTGGGACCCAGCGTCGCCTTCACGGCGTCTGCGAGCACGTTCACGCCGCGCAGTACCGCCTGACGGGAATCTTCACCGTGCAGAATCTGCTTTGCCATTTTTTTCTCCAGTGATCAGTGAACAGTGTTCAGTGATCAGAATTTGAGATTTCCGTTTGCAAAACCTGGTCGATCCGAATGGCCGAGAGATTTAGGCCCGTAGCTCTGCTGAGCACTGGCCCCTGATCACTGACCACTGGCGAAGCTACTTCTTGATGATGCCGAGGACTTCTTCCTCGCGCATGATCAGGAACTCTTCACCGTCGATCTTGATTTCGGTGCCGGAGTACTTGCCGAAGAGAATCTTGTCGCCAGCCTTCACGTCGAGAGGGAACACCTTGCCCTCGTCGTTCGACTTGCCCTTGCCAACGGAGACGACTTCGCCTTCCTGCGGCTTCTCTTTTGCGCTGTCGGGGATGATGATGCCGCCACGGATCGTTTCGCCCTCTTCCAGACGACGGACGAGGATACGATCGTGGAGCGGCGTGAAGGTGGTGGTCACAGAGGTTGCTGCCATTGCTTCGCTTCTCCTTCACGCGCGGCCGGGTTGCGGCCGCGAGTCTGTTTGAGTTGAATAGGAACTTCGGAGTAAGGCCCTGCAAGAGCCAAATCCGCCAGTGAGCACTCCAGATACCCAGGTGCTAGCACTCGGCGCTTCCAATTGCTAAAGATAGGTCGGATAGACAGGCTTGTCAAGGGGTGGAAATTAAATGTGAGTGAAAAAGACTCAAGTCTCAGCGTGGGGTCGTATTATTTCTCCTAAGAAAGGGAAAGACTCGCAAAATCAGGGGTTTGAGCCTAATCCCGGCTTGGATTCGCAAGGTCAGCCAGGGATTGAAGCCGTACTTGGTCGCCCAAAACATTTGTCCGAGGGTATAGCGGGGAATAACGATGATGCGCTTCAGGCGCATGGGGTCGGTAGCCAGGCAGTTTATTCCCAGGTCGCAGGTCAGGGCGGCATCGTAGGTCGACCTGGCAATGGCGGGGGCGCGGTGGTCGAAGTAGCCGTAGGGGTAGGCAAAGCAGAGCACTGGCTTGCATGCGACCTTCTCAAGGGACTGGCGGCTCTCATCCATCTCGAATTGAATTTCATCGTCCGAACATGTGCGAAGGTCGGGATGAGAGAGGGAGTGCGAGCCAATTTCGATACCGCGGACAGACCAGGTGCGGATTTCCTCGGCTGACATCAAGGGCTGTTCCGAGACATTGAGATGCAGATCCCACTTGTTTGTGCCGCCGATGTGGTTTGTAACAACAAACAGAGTGCCCTTGAATCCAAACTTCTTCAGAAGCGGGAATCCGAAATTAGCGGTGTCACGGTAGGCGTCATCAAAGGTGAGAAGCACTGGCTTCGGCGGAAGCGGTGTACCTTCCCGCATCCATGCGATCCACTCGGAAAGGTGGATTGGGGTGTAGTGATTGCGAGACAGCCAGCGGAGATGTTGCTCGAACATCTCTGTGTGGATGTTGAGGAACTCGTCGAAGCCTTCGCGCAAGGGACCGATGTTGTGATACATGAGGATCGGAAGACGAGCGCCGTATTCGCGCTGGAGGGCGCTCCATGATCCTGCTTCACGAACCGCGCTGCGATAAGCAGCGATGTTTTGCTGCACGAGAAGAAGGCGGAGAGCAAGCGAGCCGAGGCCAATGGTGTGAAATAACGCTGTAAATAGCGAGAGCAGCGGGAGGAAAGAGAGAGGGGCGGTGGCGATTGCGCGCGCGATCAGGCGCTTCCACCATGGCTTGACGGAGAGCAGGGCGAAACGCGAAGTGGAGCGGAGGGCAGGGAATAAGCGCCCCAGTCGAATCTCCGCGCGCCCTTCACCTTCTGCATCGTCGATGATATCGGTGCGAGTCTTGGTGAATACCTGGTGGGTGAGAGCGTTGGGTAGATAGTGGAAGGAGTAGCCATCGCGGAGCAAGCGGAACCCGAATTCAACGTCATTGCCGCGCGTGAAGGTATCGTTGAGACCGCCAATGGAGAGCGCGACACAGCGCGGCATAGAAGAATTGGCGGAGGCCATGCAGCCATACCAGCCAGTTTCGGGAGCTTCGTGGACTTTGGTGGCGAAGAAATCGTCGCAGAACGTCTGCGCCCAACGGGTGGCTAGCAGGTCGCGGCCTCCAGGTGACACGAGCACGGGCCCGAAAGCGAGACAGGCGCGTTCAGTGCGCTCCGCATTTGCGTGTTCTGCCACAAGATTTGGCTCGCACAGGATGTCGTCATCGAGAAAAAGGACTATTTCGCCAGTGCTCTGCCGAAGACCTTCATTTATGGCTGCCGCCTGGCCGCGATTTGGCTGCTCTATAACGCGGAGGTTTCCGGGATGCGCTATAGATTTGAGAAATTGCGCGGAGCCGTCAGTTGAGCCATCGACGACCATCAGAATTTCGTATTGGTCAGAAGGATAATTCTGCTTAAGCAGGCGCGGCAAAGTCTGTGCCAGTAGATCGCGGCGGTTAAAGGTCGCGATGATGACAGATAGCTTCATGCGGCGTTAGTTCTTCTGAGCAGAACATGAGCAAAGGGGCATACGCATTGATCGAGTGATGAACCGATCACCTCATAGCGAGGGTCGTTTGCAAAAAGGTCGTTGACGATGGTGCCACGGATGAGTTTGCGACCTATCCAGGTCTTCTCGATGTGATGACCTGTTTCGGTGTTCCCGAGCAGCAGATAAGCTCCAGGTTTCAGTGCCGCGGTGATGCGCTCTTTGGCGTCACGCAGAGTTGATGGACGAAGGATGTACTCAAGGACTCCGGTGGCAACAATGAGGTCGTATGTGCTCTCGAGGGGATCGCGTCTCACGTCCCACTCGCGAAAGTTCACTTTGTCTGAATCTTTGCAGAGCAGGCGGGCTCTGTCGATCGCGATGGGCGAGAGATCAACCGCGTCCAACGATTCACAGTATGGAGCGAGCATGCGTGTGAACATTCCCTCGGCGCATCCGACTTCCAGCACTTTAGAAAAGCGGCCTCCGTGAGCTGCGAGCTGAACATAGTGGATGGCTCGTTCGAATCGGAACTGTTCGAGATTGCGTTCGAAACCAAATGGGTCACGTTCGGAATAGAGCTTCGCGACCGCGGCTCGGTCGCGAGCACTGCTGTCTACAAGGGTGTTTTTGATTTCGACGGTATAGTTGATCGCAGTACGGATAATGGGAATGCGTTCGAGAATGCGACGGGCTTTCTTATAAAGACGATAGGGGGTTTTGGAAAGGCTCACGAGTACTCCAGCTACAATTTTCCTCTCTGTGGGGCTTGTACTCCAAGCGTAAAAGGATGCAGAGAAGACGATTAAACCGATCGATACGGCAATGACAAGGGACAACAAACTAGCGACCAAGTGCAAAGCAACGCATACAAGCAGGCAGCCGACCTCGAGGACGGCAGGTATGCTGAGGTCCCTGACCGCGGGGGCGAGTATTCGGCCGAAAGCGATTTGGGCTGCGTGAGCCGCTGAGGCAACGAACAAAATGGATGAGACGGCCACGCCGAGCGCGAGCCCTCCCGCTGCACCCGGAGCACCAAAGAGCGGAACCAGTGCGAAAGCGGCTGTCACGCCGATTAGGGCGGAGAGCAAGGTGATCCGGGATGCGCTTCGTACCCGACCGCAGCCCCAGACGGCTTGAATGCTCGTGATTGCCGCGCTGTCGACAAGGACTGCAAGCGTTGTCAGACGGAGAACCCAGGCCGCTTCTGATGTTGCTGAAGGGATCCAGACAGCAAGAACTATCGGAGCCAATACCAGTAGCGCCAGACAGAGGGGAAGGGCGAAGACAAGAACTCCTCGAGTTCCGACCCAAAGAAGTTGTTGTAGCTTCTGTTTATCGTGGTCGCCGTGGTATTCACTTGCGGCTGGGAAGAGAACGTCAGCAGCCTGCCAGGAGATAGATGAGACGGACATGGGGAATTTGCCACCAAGTTCGTAGGGAACAATCGCAATTGGCCCTTTGAGGAAGCCGAGAAGAAAGGGTGCGGATCGCCAGAGGACGCTTGTCGCTCCAGCGGTTAACTGGCTTGCAAAGCTGAACCCGAACTGCTCCCGCATCGTGCTCCATCGGAAATGTATTCCTCGAGGACGATATCGTGGGGAGAGGCGGATCGATGTGAGATAGCAGACCGCGCCACAAACAGCACAAAGGCCCCCGTGAACGCCTGCGATTGTCTCTACCTTTCCACCGAGCTTGACCCCGGCAACGATGGCACAGGTTCGAATGATGACAAACGTCGTGTTAATTGCATTGATCGTGACGAAGCGGCGAAGCCCAGTGAGGATCTCCAAGCCAAGGGACTGGAATTGATCTCCGGCAAATCCGATTGCAACGAAAAGAAAGATCGTATGCGCCGTGGAGGCGTTCTTGGGAGAGACGTGCAGTCCTGAGGAGAGCGGAAAACCCACGCAGGCGATGACTATTGCTCCGAGGACGGCGCAAAAGAAATACCCGAAACTGGCGAGGACGACGAAATCGCGGCTTGATTGTCCGCTATTCATCGCGACTTCGCGTGCGATGCCGCGGCCCAAGCCACTGCTGAGAAAGGCTGACGAATATTGAACGGCGAGGGCAGCGATCCATATGCCGTAGATCTCATGTGTGAGCCCGGAAAAGAGCACCGGGATGAGGACCATTCCGGCGATACTGGAGATGACGTATGCCGTCGTGTTCACCAGGCCATCACGTGTGAGGCGAAACTGTTCAGCGAACAGGAGGCTGTCGAGAGCAGGTGCGGGCTCGTCCAGTTGGAGGTCAGGATGGCCAATTTGTTCCGTCAATCGCTCTGCCTCGTTTTACTAGCGGCCCTTGGGGTCCTGATGAAAAGCAGAGCACCTCAAGCGCGGCCCTGATGTTTACACGCCAGCCGTTTATTACGATTTTGCCTGACTTTTGCGGCTCACGGGCCTACGTCCGAGCTCCGAAGGGTGAATCGCACTAAAAAGAGTCCTCGCATCGGAGATTTGGCGAACAAGAGAAGCCAACAGCAGGTGAATCAGAGCCTCGCTGTTGGGGACTAACAGAGCCTGATTTCACCTGCAGTATAGAGATCAAGCAGTACGCTGAACCAGCTGTGTTCCTGGCGAATTGCAGAGCAATAGGTTGAGTCGAATGCTCAGATGGCCAGAGACGCCAGTAGCGCAAACCCTAAGCCCGCAAACGAGATGATGGTCTCGCAGATGGACCAGGATTTCATGGTCTCGGTGACGCTGAGGTTCAGGTACTCCTTTACGAGCCAGAAGCCACCATCGTTCACGTGAGAAAAGATCAGTGAGCCTGAACCGGTCGCGATGGCGAGGAGTTCAGGAGAGGTGCCGGGTGACTGCAGTGCGATAGGCGCGACGATGCCGGCTGCGGTGGTCATGGCGACCGTAGCAGAGCCGGTTGCCAGCCGCATCAGGGCAGCGAGAAGCCAGGCAAGAACCAGCAGCGGTAGATGGTGCTGCATGGCGATCTTGATCATGGCGTTCGACACGCCACTGTCCATCAGGACGCGGCCGAAGCCCCCGCCTGCGCCGACGAGGAGGGTGATGGTGGCGGTGGGTGCGAGGCACTCGTTCGTGAAGCGGAGGATGGTGTCGCGGGAGACTCCGCGCATGGTGCCGAGTGTGACGAAGCTGATCAGCACTCCGATCAGCAATGCAATGTCGTCATTGCCGAGGAAACGGATGGATTCATTGGCCAAGGTTCCGCGCGGCGCAAAGGTATCTGCCCAGCTGCCGACCAGCATCAGCACAACGGGGAGCAGGATGCTGCCTATGGTTAACCAAAAGCCGGGAAGAGTGCGCTCCGGGTTGTGATCCTCGAAGTCGTCGGCCATGGGATTCTCGGCGGGAACTTTGATCCACGGTGTAATGACCTTCGCGAAGAGTGGCCCAGAAAGAGTTGCAGTAGGGATACCGATGAGCAGAGCGTAGAAGATCGTCCGACCCACATCGGCGTGGTAGGTGTTCACCGCGAGAAGCGCAGCAGGATGAGGCGGGACGAGCCCGTGATCGACAGAGAGAGCAGCGACGAGTGGGAGAGCAACACTGATGAGAGAAGCCCCAGTCCGGCGCGCGACCGTGAACGCAATGGGAATGAGCAGGACGAAGCCGACTTCAAAGAACGCAGGAAGGCCGACGATGAGGCCGATGCACATCATGGCCCAGGGAAGGCGCTTCTCGCCGAAGACGCGGATGAGCGTGAGCGCAATGGTGTCGGCTCCTCCGGACTCGGCCATCATTTTGCCGAGCATCGTTCCAAGGGCTACCACCACCGCGATATGACCGAGCACGTTTCCGACGCCGACTTCGAAAGAGTGAACGGAATCCGCCATCGGCATTCCGGAGATGATTGCAAGGGCGAGCGAGGCGAGAAGGAGGCTCAGGAACGGATTAAGTTTGAGCCAGGTGACAAGCAGGATGATTCCGATGACAGCGCCGAGTGCACTCAGGAGGAGAAAGACGCTATGCGGATCAATCATCAGTGGCAGGCTCGTGGATAGGATGTGAATGAATGCTGGTGCTATTGAACCCACTCGGTTCGTGCGCGTGGAAGAAAGCGTCCCGCGCGATGCCCTGTGAGTCCCTGAGAAGTGTACGACAGCGTCCCGTTGACCCAGACAGAGTGAATTCCAACAGCGGCGCGAACCGGATCTGCGAAGGTAGCGGTGTCGCGAATTGTGTCGGGATCAAAGAGCACAAGATCCGCTGCATAACCTTCTGCGATTTGACCGCGATGAGCGAGGCCAAAACGTTTTGCTGGCATCGAAGTCATTTTGCGGATGGCTTCTGGAAGGGAGAAGAGCTTCTCGTCCCGGGAGTAGCGGCCCAGCACGCGGGGATAAGTACCCCAGAGACGGGGATGCGGGTGCTTATCCCACGGAAGACCATCGGAGCCGATCATTGTGGCGGGATGTGCGAGGATCCGGCGCATGTCTTGTTCGTCGATGCTGTGGTAGATCGCGCCCGCCGGCTGGAGACGGCGAGCAGCATGGAGGTGCGATAGTCCCCAATCGGCAGCGACATCGGCAAGTGTGCGTCCAGTGGCCTCCGGGTGAGGAGTACTCCATGTGATGTCGATACGGACGCGCGGATCGACTTGCTTGAGATCGAGTGTGCTGGATCCGGCGGAGTAGGGGTAGCAATCGCAGCCGATCTGCTGCGAGGCGCGGGCATTTTCGAGTGTGGAGAGGACCTCGGTGCTGCGACCCCAGTTCGCGATTCCCGCGCATTTGAGATGCGAGATGACCACGGGCGATTGCGCATAACGTCCGATGCGGAAGGCTTCATCCATGGCATCGAGGATTGCGTCTGTCTCGGTGCGCATATGGGTGGTGTAGACGGCATTCGCTCCGATGAGCGCTTCCGCGAGGGAAAGGACTTCTTCAGTAGTGGCGGAGTTTGCATTCGCATAGGCCAGACCGGTGCTGAGGCCGAGCGCTCCGGCGGAAAGTGCGTTGGCAAGCTCGGCGCGCATGGCGTCGACTTCCGCTGCTGACGCGGTACGGTCCAAGCGATCGAGGTGGTTGTTGCGAAGCGAAGTGTGCCCGATCAGTGCGGCGACGTTGATCGAAGGATGCGCCTCTTCGAGCGCTTTCACGTAGTCGGAAAAAGCGGGGTAGCGAAAGCGCTCGCGCGTGCCGAGGAGATTCATCGGATCAGGCACATCGCCTCTGAGCCGAACCGGGGAGGCGCTGATGCCGCAGTTGCCAACGATGACGGTGGTGACGCCCTGCGAGATTTTGGGCAGCATCTCAGGTGTGTCGATCACGCTGGTGTCGTCGTGGGTGTGGACGTCGATGAAGCCGGGTGCGAGAGAGAGTCCGTCCGCCTCGACGGCGTTTGCCGCGGCATGGCGGAGAGAAGCACCGATGGCGACAATTCTGCCGTCAGATATGGCGAGGTCGACGAGCTGAGCCTCGGCGCCTGAACCGTCAAGCACGTTTGCATTGCGGATGAGGGTGTCGCAATTCATGCGGGCTGATTCAGACTATAGACTATGGATTCGCGCGACGAGGTGCAGGTATGCGAGTGGAGTCGAAGCACGTGCAGGAGGCGGTGTCGATCGAGCCGCTGAATAAAGGAATCGGCATTCTTCCGGAGGTTGCGACTGCGGAAGAGGTTGTGCGGCTTGGATGGAATCTGCTGCGCGAAGACCTGAGCCTTCCGACAGCGGTGCTGTATCAAGACAAGATTGAGCACAACCTGAGATGGATGCAGCAGTTCATTGACGCTTACGGCGTGAAGCTCGCTCCGCACGGCAAAACCACAATGGCGCCCAGTCTCTTCGAGAAGCAACTGAAGGGAGGCGCATGGGGTATCACGCTGGCCACGGCACATCAAGTCCAGGTTGCGTACGCGCACGGTGTGCGCAAGGTTCTGATGGCCAACCAGCTCGTCGGCAAGCGGAACATGGAAATAATCGAAAAGCTCCTCGCGGATTCGCAGTTCGAGTTCTACTGCCTCGTGGATTCGGCGGCGAATGTTGATCAGCTGAGCGAGTATTTCCGTGGGCGAGAGTCTCGGCTCCAGGTTCTGGTCGAACTTGGAGTTGCAGGCGGAAGGTGCGGTGTAAGGGACGACGCGCAACTGCAGCAGGTTCTCGATGCGCTAGAGCGGGCGCAGGGAGTCGTCGAACTCTGCGGCATCGAAATGTATGAAGGCGTACTCAAGGACGAAGAGAGTATCCGGAGCTATCTGAGGCGCGGCAGCGGGGTCTTGAAGCGCATTCTTAGCGAGAAGCGTATCGGCCGCCATCCGGCTTTGATATCGGGCGCGGGTTCAGCCTGGTACGACGTAGTCGCGGAGGAATTTGCAGCCGCCGGATTTGGAGACGCAGTTGAGATCGTGCTGCGGCCGGGATGCTATTTGACGCACGATGTGGGGAACTACGCGACGCAACAGCATCGAATTCTGGATTCGAATCCGATTGCGCGGGAGATGCGGTCTGGTTTGGTGCCGGCACTGCATGTCTGGACTTATGTGCAGTCGATCCCGGAACCCGAGCTGGCAGTGGTGGCGATGGGAAGACGAGACGCCGCTTTCGATTCAGGCCTTCCCAGTCCGGCATTGCACTTCCGGCCCGGCAGCAAAGAGCCTCACGCGGCTCCCTCACACTGGGAGACCACGAAGCTGATGGATCAGCACGGGTATTTGAAGATCGCGCCAGGCGATGACGTTCGGGTCGGCGACATGGTTGGCTTTAATATTTCGCACCCGTGCCTGACCTTCGACAAATGGCGGGTTCTGTCCATTCTGGACGGGAACTACAACGTGGTGGATGTCGTTAAGACGTATTTCTGATTTCCAGTTGCCAGCCGCCAGTCTTCAGTTCTGAGTTCGTGGACGATGGATGAGTTCACCGCGACCGGAACGTATGATGGGAAGTGGCGTCTGTTCTCAACATGCAGTGAGAGTTGCGGCGGCCAACTCAGTTCACAGTATGGAAGCGCTTGGGATCCGGTGATCCTCCCGGTCTTCAAAACCGGCGGTCGTCCTGATGGGCAACGGTGTGTTCGACTCGCACGCGCTTCCGCCAATCTCGATTATTTCGACGAGTGGGTCTCGCAGCGTGCAATCAAGAAATGGCGCGCAGATTTTCGCGGAGAAGATTCCAGTCGATCGACGGAGACTTGTTTTCGATATCCTCGTGAGTCTTCAGCCAGACGGGGAGAGCGCGAGCAACCAGTTCGCGTCCTTTGTCCGTGAGGATGAGGATGCGGCTGCGGCCGTCTTTCGGGTCGCTTTTGATTTTGAGAAGACCGCGGCGTTCGAGCGGCTTCAACGCGGCTGTCAGGGTTGTGCGGTCCATGGCGAGCAGGGCAGCGACGGGGCCCATCGGAGGGGGCTCGGGGCGGTTGAGAGACATGAGGAGCGAGAACTGTCCGTTGGTCAGATCGAAAGGGCGGAGTTCTTCGTCGAAGCGACGTCCGAGAGCTCGTGCTGCACGCTGCACGTGAAGGCAAAGACAACGATCTTTGACCATCAACGTTGTGACGAATGGCAGCGTATTTGCACTTGACACAAGCCAAGAATAGTTGATATCAACGTATCTGTCAATTCTGGTTGTAGAGTTCATCGAAAAAAAGCCATTTCGGATGTCGATTTCATGCTGGCTCATTCGACGATAAGATGAACAATTAAACGGAAACCGGTGTTTAGTCATGAATGCCGGAGTCAGTATTCCCGATTCCCCTCGGAGGTCGCCTGATGTCGTTTCTTCATGATCTGAAGATCGCTATACGCTCTCTGTCGCGTGTACGCGCGTTGTGGTTTACGGTGGCGCTTACCCTGGCGCTGGGTATTGGTGCGAATGCGGCGATCTTCAGCGTGGTGCGCGCGGTGCTGCTGCGGCCCCTGGCGAACCGGGATGAGGATCGGCTGCTTTATCTGCGGCAGAGCGCGCAGGGCCTGGGAGTAACGAATGCGACGTTTTCCGTACCGGAGATTCACGATCTGGATGGCAATCTGAAGTCGATCACCGAGCTTGGCACTTTCTCGGAGACTGACTTCACGGTGATCGGACTGGGAACGCCGCGGGAGATTCCGGCGGGCGTGGTCGACGGACATTACTTCGAGGTCATGGGGCTCAAGCCGGTTTTAGGCCGTCTGCTTGGGCCGGGAGACGATGGGCAGAATGCGGCGGGAGCGGTGGTGTTAACGAACAGCTTCTGGAAATCGCAGATGCACTCGGATCCGAGCGTGCTGGGCAAACAGGTGCGACTCGAGGGACTGCAGGGAGCGCGGTCGGCGACTGTGGTGGGCGTGCTGGAGCCGGCGGTGCCGTATCCGGTAGCGACGGAGATCATCTCAAATGTAGTGACGAGCCCGCATCACTTGTCGGCAACGATGGTGCAGGGACGTGAACATCGGATGACAGAGGTCTTCGGACGGCTCGCTCCGGGCGCAACAGTGGATCAGGCACGGACAGAGCTGAGAACCGTGTACGGCGGGATGATCTCCGCACATCCAGAGGTCTACAAGCCGGGAGATCACTATGCGATCGATGTGACGCGGATGCACGATCAGATCAATGCGCGGGCGAACGCGATTCTGTGGATTCTGTTTGCGGCTGCGGGGCTGCTATTTGTGATTGCCAGCTCGAATGTCGCGAACCTTGTGCTGGCGCGGACAGTGAGGAGGGAGTCAGAGCTTGCGGTGAGAATGGCGCTGGGAGCGAGCGTGGCGGCTATTCGGCGTTCGCTTCTCGCTGAGGGCGTGGTGCTCTGCGGAAGTGGAGCGATCGCGGCGATTCTGCTGGCAATTCCGATGGTGTACGAACTGGGACGGTACGCGGCGCGATTCTCTGTGCGAGCGAAAGACCTGTCGCTGGACTTCAATCTTGTGTGGTTTGGTGTCGCGCTCGCGCTGGTGGCGGCGGTGTTTCTGGCGTACATTCCCCGGCTGCCTTCGCCAAACAATACGCAGGGCGGGTTGGCGGCGCGCGGAGTTCGGTCGGGTAGCGGCGGGAGCAGCAAGCGGCTGCGTGTGTTTGCCGTCACGCAGATCACGGCTTCGTTCCTGCTGTTGGCGGGGGCATGCGTGCTGATGAAGACGTTGTTCACGCTGGAACAGACGCGGCCGCCATTTGATGCAGCAAAGGTGATGGCGATCAATCTGCCGGTGATGTCGTATGGCAAGACCGACGAGCAGGTGAGGCAGTTCTACCGCGAGGTTTCGCGGCGTATTGGCGCTTTGCCGGGTGTGGAGCACGTATCGTCGGGATTCAGCGCGCCTTGGAGAGATGATCGCGGGCTGAATATCAGCTTTGCGTTTGCAGCCCAGGGCGCGAGGCGCGCGGATGGGCAGGATTTCCGGGCTAGCTTCCGGTCGGTGTCGCCTGGCTTCTTTGCGACGTTCGGCGTGCCGATCGCAGCCGGTCGCGATTTCAACGAGGGCGACAAAGAAGGTTCTGAGCGCGTGGTGATCATCAGCCAGAGCCTGGCGAACGAGCTGTATCCGGGGCAGAATGCGGTGAACCGGAAACTGCAGTGGACCGACGGAGTGATGAAGTTCATCGGAATCAGCACGGAGGCGCGGCGCATTATCGCCGTGGTGCCGGACTTCGATGACGAGAACATCATTCCTACCCCGGCGAAGACGATCTATCAGCCGGTCGAACAAGAAGGATGGGGTGGAAGGTTGTTCATCCGGGCACATCAGGATCCGTATGCCCTGGTGCCCGCGATCAGCAGGACGATTCACGAGATGTCGAACGATCAGCCTGTCGAGAAGGCGAGCACGCTGGGCGATGTGCGCGCGGAGGTGCTGACGCCGGACAAACTGAATGCGGTGGTATTTGGCGGGTTCGCGGCTGTGGCATTGTTGATCTCGGTTGTGGGTGTGGCCGGCGTGCTGGCCTTCTCGGTGAGCAGTAGGACGCGAGAGTTCGGTATCAGGATGGCGTTGGGCGCTCAACGACGCGACATTCTGAAAGACGTACTGGTGGATGGTCTGGCGATGGCGCTGATTGGCGTTGGTGTCGGGGCCCTGCTTGGCTTCGGGCTGGATCAGGCCGCAGCTTCGTATCTGACGGCACTGGGCAAGCCGGGTGTCCTGGCGTTTGCTGCTTCGGCATTTGCGATTCTGGCGGCGGCTGTAATTGCTGCAGCGGTGCCGGCGACGCGTGCCGCGAATGTGAATGCAGTCGAGGCGTTGAGAGCGGAATAAAACAGGGGACCAGGGAACAAGGTGACGAGGGACCTGATCTCTCATCTGAAGACTGAGATCAGCCTTGGGCTCGTTGACGGTGGAAACACTTCCGCGTACTCTTCATTCAACGTGAAACGATATCCCTATTTCCTTCTGCTGTCTGCGCTCTTTCTGTGCCTGCCGATGTGCCGCGGCAGCAAGAGCATCAAGGTTCAGGTGCCACATGGCTTCAGCGGATCGGTGCTCGTCGACTGCAAGGCGCATGCCGGTCTGCCGGCAGAAATCGTGCAGGTGGATGCCGCAGGGCGAGGTGCTGCCAGCACTTGTCCAGAGAATGGCGCGAACGTGACGGTGTATCGCGACGGTGCTCCACTGGATCATGCGGCGGTGAAGTGGAATCGGACCGGCGATCAGATCCTGGTTGGATTTCAGTTCGAAGTTCGTTGAGCGCGGGTACTGCCTTTGGTGAATAGCCCGTCATCTTCTAGTCGTCTGAGTTGGGAAAAGCCGACTGCGGGTCCTTCGACTCGCTGTGCTCGCTCAGGGTGACAGCCATCTTGTCTTACGGATCGTTGCACAATGATGGCTGTCGTTGAGCGGTCACCTAGTTCGAAAATCGAAATTGATCGCGAACCGGCAATCACTTTGCGATCTGGTTGAGTTCGGAGCCGGCGAGGAGGAAGGCGCCTACTCCGTAGACGTAGCTGGAGGATGGCTTGAATTTTCCGGGCTCTCCGCCGATGGGCTGGATGGAGCCGAGGCGGCCATCGGCGTAGACGTGGGCGAGAAGCCCCTGCCAGCTTTTCATGACGATAGGGAGATATTTTTTGCGGTCGAGCAGGCCGTGGTGGATTCCCCATGCGAGGCCATAGGTGAAAAAGGCGGTTCCGGACATTTCAGGGTTGGGGTAGGAGCCGGGATCGAGAAGGCTGGCGCGCCAGACGCCGTCAGCGGGCTGAAGCGCACCGATGCGCTCGGCCATCTGCTTGTATTGCTCAATGTACTTCGAGCGCGAGGGATAGTCCGCAGGCATGCGGTCGAGGACCATGGCGAGACCGGCGAGAACCCACCCGTTGCCACGGGACCAGAAGATTTTCTGGCCGTTGGCTTCGCGCTGGGTGAGGAAGCGGTCGTCGCGGTAGTAGAGGTGCTCGGCGGGATCGTAGAGGGCCTTTGATGTGATCCACCACTCGTGATCCATGAAGTCGATGTAGCGATGGTCGCTAGTGGTGAGGGAAAGTTGCGCGAGGACCTTAGGGGCCATGTAGAGGGCGTCGCACCACCACCAGAGATTCTTGGCGGGATCGTCAGGACGGGCGATGAGCTTGTCCATGCCTTCGCGCGTGGGGGCGAACTGCTCGGGGCTGTGGCTCTCGTTGTAGAAGGCGAGGTAGGTGAGTCCGATGGCTTCGTCGTCGGCGTGGGAGAAGCGCGGGGCGAGCTGCCACTTGTAGTCGCGCGCAACTTTGAGCACCCAGTCGTGGTAGCGGGGATCGCCGGTAGTGCGTGAGGCGGCGAGGAGGCCGTCGTAGAGCGCGGCGTATGTCCAGTCGATGTTGTAACGGTCGTCGGAGTGCTTGATCTGCCAGCCGGCGACGAGCTTCATGGCCTTCTGGATGTCGCGGCGCTTGAGTTTTGGGGAGAGGCCCGTTGCGAGTGGGCCGGGGTCGTCGGGCTGATCACCTGCGGCTTCGAGCTCGCTCATGGGAGGGCGGGCGGTCGTCTGAGATTGCGTGCAGGGAGCGATGACAAAGAGCGCAGAAAGAAACAGAGCCAGACGAGTGTTTTTCATCTCGGAGATGAGCTTACAGCAGGAGGCTTCTCGGGTCTTTTAGCTAAGGGCGGAGCGGGGGTTACGATGAGCGGTTTTGAGAGGTGCAGGAGGAACTGCGGGTTCTTCGGCTGCGCCAGTCCTGGCGGGCTGGCTTCGCTCAGAATGACAGTCAGTGTTGTTGTGCAGGGTGCATTCGCCGGTCGCTCTACTCCAGAGGAGATTCCTTTTCTGCACGAAGGCCGATTTCAATTGTCTTGAGTGCGACGGCGATGCCTCCGAAGATCAGGGCGACTGAAATAGCGTCGGTCTCACCGAGGATGCGAGGGCCGCGGCTGAACGTGGTGAAGACGTGCGTTCCGAAAAGAAATGCGAGGCCGGAGAGCGTCATCAATATTGCTGTCGTGCTGCACAGAAACAGGAGAATGTTCGGTGCGGATCTCGTTGCGACAATCATCCGATGCCTCCCTTGTGGGGTGGACTTAACACTACACCGGCCTGTGAAGTGATCGGAGGTATCTCTGGTAATGAGGGGATTACGAAATCTGATCTTGTGTGAGACCTCGGTGATGAGGAAAGCGGGAGAGATTGAAAACAAATAATGTTGGTAGATCCGGTCCCCAAAGGCGAGGGACCGGGGGCACCCACTTTCTAGAATCCAATCGATATCTATTTCGGAGGGAGTTCGAGGGACCCCGTGAGAGACGCTACGCGTTCGACGTGGTGGCTGCGGCACCAGGAGGCGAGGCCCTTGGCGAGGCGTTCAGTGGCGCGGGGGTCGGCGTAGCTGGCGGTGCCGACTTGAACGGCTGTTGCTCCGGCGAGCATGAACTCTACGGCATCTTCTGGAGTGATGATTCCGCCGAGGCCGATGATGGGGATTGAGACGACCCTGGACGCTTCGTAGACCATGCGAACGGCGATGGGCTTGATCGCAGGCCCGGAGAGGCCCCCGGTAACGTTGGTGAGTCGCGGCTTGCGCGTCTCGACGTCGATGGACATCGCGAGGAAGGTATTGACGAGGCTGATGGCGTCGGCGCCGGATTGCGCACAGGTGCGGGCCATCTGCGCGATGGAAGTGACGTTGGGCGAGAGCTTGACGATGATGGGGCGTTTGGCGACGGCTTTGACTTCGCGGACGAGATATTCGAGCGAGCCGCAGTCGGAGCCGAACGCCATGCCGCCGGCATGGACGTTGGGGCAGGAGACGTTGAGCTCGAAGGCCGCGATCCCTTCGGCGTCGTTGAGCCGCTCGACTACTCCCTTGTATTCGCCGACGGTGTAGCCGAAGACGTTGACGATGCACTTGCAGGAGGGGTAGTTGCGGAGGGCGGGGAGCTTCTTGTCGATGAATTCGGCGACGCCGATGTTCTGGAGTCCGATGGCGTTGAGCATGCCGGCGGCGGTTTGAATGATGCGGGGAGCGGCGTGCCCCTGGATGGGCTCGAGCGAGATGCCCTTGGTGACGAAGGCGCCGATGCGATCGAGAGAGATGATCTCTTCAAATTCGATGCCGTATCCAAAAGTGCCGCTGGCAGCGATGACCGGGCTGTTCAACTCGATGCCAGCGAACTGCACTTTCATGTCGGGTTTCACGCGGGGTATCTGTCCTCAGGGCCTGTGAGCTGCGTTCTTGGTTTGCTCGGGTTGAAGGGCAACGGTAAGCACACGTCCGACGGCGGCGGAGGGGAAATTGATGCCCAGTTCCGCGGCGAAGGTGGTTGCCAGATCAACGGGAGCCACACGTTCATGATACTCGCCGGGGACAAAAGGCGTGCCGTAGAAGGCGAGGGGCACATGGCGGTCGTAGGACCAGGGACTGAAGTGGGTTGTGCCGCCCCAGGCTCGGATGTCTTCCATCTGATATCCGCCGAGGAGGAGCATCACAAACCAGTTGCCGTGGTAGGAGTAACTGTGTGCGAGTTCGCGGCCGAGTTCGGTTTGCGGAAGTTGTCCGTAGGCCATCTGAAGGCGGGTGTAGGCGCCGGCGAACTGCGGGGCGGGTGGGAGTCGGTGCTGCGAGGGCTGGGTCTGCTCGGGCCGCGCGGCCTTGAGCATTGGAAGCGGGGCCGGGTTCTGAGCCTCGACGATTTCAGGTAAAAGAGAGACGACTTCTTCCTCGGCGGCCTGCTCGGAGACGTGCACTTTTTCAAATGCGTGCTTGTTTAGGTTGATGTAGGGGAGTTCGGGACCGGGCATGAGGTATTGCAGGTGTGCGCCGGGTGAGTGGCGCTTGTTCAACTCCTCTTCGAGGCGCGGGTAGACTTTGGCCATGGTGAGCATGGCGGAGTTCATGCCGAGTTTGGCAGCTTCGCCGGAGATGGGTGCGATGCCATGATCGGCCGAAAGCGCAAGCCAGACATTTTGGAGCCCGATGTTCTGATCGAGCCAGGTGAAGAACTTGTCGAACTGGCCGTCGAGTGCAAGGATCATCTGATTCTCGGAATCAGAATCGGGACCCATCTGGTGGCCCTGGATATCGTTCGCAGAAAGAGAGATGGTGAGGAGGTCAGTGACTCCGCGCTGACCGAGGTTTTCACCTTTGATGAGGGCCTTTGCGAAATCGAATTCGTAGGAGTTGGCGGCGGGAGTCCGGCCGACGAGCTCGAAGAATTGAGTGGTCTTTTCTACGTTGGCCTCGCGCTCGGCTTCGGCGATGCGGCCGCTGGAATTGAATTGCGTTGCCCACTCGGGCAGGTGCTCCATGTAGTAAGTGGAGGTGGTGAACTGGCCGCTTGCGGGGTCGATCCAGAACGCGCCGTTTGCTGCGTGTCCGGGAGGGAGAATGGCGGCGCGGTCTTTCAGCGAAACTCCGAAGACTTTGGCCTTGCCGGAGGTGCCCAGGCGGAGTTCGTCACCGAGCGTGGAAGCGCGGAGGTTGAGGGGCGATGCGCCTACGAGGAATTTGGCGGCGTCTGCTGGCGCGCCCGGCGCGTTCGCGGGAATGGAGGATGCGGGGATGTCGACGAGCTGGTAGCGCTCGTCTTCCACGGAGGTGACTTTCTTTTCGTCGGATCGAGAGGAGTCCCACCACTCATTCGATTCGATGCCGTGTCCGTCAGAATATGCGCCGGTGCCGATGGTGGCGTGGCCGGGGGCTGTCTTGGTGTTGGCGTAGTCGTAGTAGCAGTCCGTGAACCAGGCGCCCTCTTTCATGAAGAGGTTGAAGCCGCGGTTTTTGAAATCTGAGCGGTGGCGATTGAGGTAGTCGCCGCGGAACTGGTCGATGACGATGATGACGACGAGTTTGGGCTTTGCGACGTAAGCCTGGGCGCTGGCTGAGATCGAAGCGGGAATTGAGAGAAGAGTGACCAGGCAGACGGCAGAAATTCGATGGAGGAAACCGGAGCGCAAGAACATGCTGCCATTTTAAACAGCGCGCGTGAATGGGGTGCGAACGAGGGACGCTAGGCCTGATTGCCGTTGCAGCGGGCGAACATTTTCAGGCCGAGGCTGGTGGGAGTGGTGCGCGTTCTGCTGCGATCGCTTATTTCGATGTAGGAGGCGCGGGCTGTTTCGGCGAGCAGGCCAACAGATGCCAGCTGGCCAATGGTCTGTTGAATGCGGGGGAAGCTGTGTGAATCTGCAGCTTCCATAAGTTCGGCTGCGGTCGAGTAGAGATCGAGAGTGGCTTCGGATTCGCCAGCCGCCAAGGCTTCGACTCCGCGATGGCAGACGAAAGAGAGAATGCGCAGGTGGATAGGAGTTAGGCGGGCAAGGAGGTCGATGAACTGGAGGTTCGAACGATCCTGGCCGTCGGCACTAAATGAGGAGACGAGAAGGCCGGCCCACATTCTGCGGATCCAGTCTTCTTCGATCCAGGAGCCGCCTTCGAGAATTCGGATGAGTATTTCGGAAGAAACGAAGGGCTGAGCTATGTGACCGTGTCGAAGAAGGGTATTTTCAGCCTTGAGGGTTATTTCGACAGCCGCGGCAACTCGCTTGTTGCTGAAGCGGTCGAGCAGCGCGTGTTGGACCTCATCCGCGGCCCACGGGCAGAGGCGACGGAGAAAGCCGAGGGCGCGCGCGAGGCGGATTTCGCGCAAGATGAACTCGGCTTCGGTTTCGTCAGAGCGCTTGGTTTTGGCGCGCTGCCACGGCTGGAATTCGGTTCCTTCGGGGAAGACGAAGGCTACTCCAACGCCTTCGCTGTCACGGCGAATGACACGGGCCTGGATGCTGACCCGATGTTCGTGATCGCTGTCCGTGGCGCCTTCTTTGACGAGGACGAGCGAAAGGACATCGCCTTCCTGCCAGCCGTGGTCGGTCTGGATGAAGAGACCGGGAGGACAAATGTCGCGTACGTTGTAGCGCACGGCTGAATTGCTGTCGGCTTCGTAAGCGTGAAGACCCTGCAGGACGAGGCGGATGATCTTACGGCGCTCCGGAAGACGCTCGTCGAGCGCCAGCCAGCGGACAACCTTGTTCCCGATGTGTTCTTTCTTTTTTCTTCTGTCTGTGTGTTTTCTCTTTGCTTTGTCGGACTCCGAGGGCAGCGGTATGTGGACCTTCACATATGTTTTTTCCGCGGCCTCTTTGCTGCGGGCGATGAGCTCCTCTGTGGCAGTCAGGACTGGCTTCTGAGATTCAGAAGTAGATTCGGAGCCGGGGCCGGATGCGAACGAATCGCCGGGGACGCTGGGCGTCTGGGATTCAGCTTCAGCGGCAGCGCGTTCCTGTGCGGCAATCTGCGTCAGGTTGATGGTGGCTGGTTGCTGCTTCCCAGCCTTGACCGGTGCCAGCGAGTCCGCCGAGACCGACGGAGCATCCTGAGCAGGCAGTTCTAGATTTGCTGGTTCCTCGGAAACGGAAGTAGTTGCTGCTGGCGGAGCTTCGTTGGTCTCCGAGGCTTGCGCGGCGGATGTTGCAGCTGCTACCTGCCAGGTGCTGGCAAGAGCAAGGGTAAAACCGCTTCCGGAACCTATAGAAGGAGTCTGGGTAGGAATCGTGGATTGCTGTGCGAAGAAGGGCGTCTGTTCTGATTGCGGCTCCGTCGAAGCGGAAGTTTGCGGCGATGCGAGGTCGGGAGATGAACTGCTCACTGCTTCTATGTGAGGGGTCTTTGCAGATCGCAGGTCGATCTCCTCTTCCGGCGCGATGATGAGCTGGTCGCCGTCCACCGTGTTATTGGCAGCCAAATACCCGAGAGGCAGGATAAGTGCGCTGGTGGCGTTGGGATGAAAGAAAGGAAGAGGAACACCTGGCGGTAACTCGACGGCCTGGAGAATCTTAAGATCGGAGTCGAGATAGGCAAAGTCGAGGGGAAAAATGCGGACGATCTGCGGAGTATGTTGGAGATGTGTCAGCCAGAAAGCCGCTTCAGGATTGTGCGCGAGGCCGTCCAGTACAACCTTCATGAGCTTGAAGGGATCACGAGCGCAATCGGCGAGCGTGATCCTCAGGCTCAGGTGTCGAGCCTTTGAGGTGTTGTACGCACGGCAAAACGTCGCTTCCATTTGTGTCGCAATCATCCGGGAAGGTCCGTGATCCAAAAAAGTGAGTTCCGAGTGCCTCGATTCCGGGAGAGGTTCGAGTAGTTGCCGAAATCTGACGATAGCATTAAAGGGGTCTGAGTTGGTACTTACCAATGTATGGTGAGTGCGCAACGGTACTCGTTTCAGGCTTACCGCAGGCTGGCAGCATATGTTCTTTGGCTGCAGTTGATTAGCGAGGATTGTTTTACCAATGTCTGAGGCCGATGCCGTCCTCGAAGGGCGGCGAGCCTGGGGCATTTGGAGTGGGACGTTGTGCAGCAATCCGACTTATCTGATCTGTTCGCCTTTGAAGCGGTCGTCAAGCAACGAGGGTGCGGAGTTCTTTCTGTCGAGTTCCACCGGCACCCAGTAGGACCTATCAAGGAACTTGTCGGTACCGATAGGGATGAGTGGAGAAAGGTCTCTACCTGGCCAGCGCAGAAACGTTCCGCCATCGCGAGGAAAGACTGTTAACTCTGCATTGGGTTGGTAGAAATCGGCGGGGAAGCGGAAGCGCATGGATTGCGTGAGTGGTGCCGGAGCGTTTGCAAGGAGATGAAACGTTTCGTGGGGCAGACCGAGAGCGCGCGCGAGTCCGTCGCCGATGTCTGACGAAGCCGAAGCGTTGATGTTGCTGAATACGATAACGATCAGGTCGTCCTTCGGAATTAACAGCGCGCAAGATGTGAAGCCCGGGGCGCGGCCGTTCATGTAATACGCCACTGTTTTGAATCCTTTGCTTTCAGATCGGAACCATCCGAAGCCTGCTCGCGGGTTGACGTCGAGCAACTGGTCGCGCAACTGAGGTGATGTCGTCGATGCTGTACTGCTGAAGCAGAAGATCGCGCACGGTTATCTTGTCAGCGCCAGGAGTGCGAGGGAGCAAATCTTCCACCGTTGTTTCCATGTCGAGCTTCTTGTGGCCGATGAGGGGAAAGAATTGCCGCAGAGGTGTACTGCACGGACATAGACGCGATGTGAAAGCGGGGTGTTGCCGTTGTTGAATTGCTTTTGCTCGCGCTGAGCATATCCGTAAGAACGCTGGAAGACTATCTTCCCGTGGTGCTCGATCAGCACATTGCCTGAGAAATTGTCACTGGCAACATAGGGGCGAATGAAGTCGTCGAACTCGTCAGGCTTTTCGTGAGGTGCGGTGCTTGCCAAGACAAGGAGTCCGGCGAGGATGGTGGGAAACTTGAGCAGGGATCATAGCAGGGGTCAAGCAAGGCTTAGGAATTGTTTTCCGCTACGATGTGCGGGCAGCGCCGATGAAGATGTCGTCGAACAAGATACGATGCAAGGGGCCTGCAGGCTTTAGTACGCACCTTTCAAGCTCTGCCATAAACTCGGATTCGCTAAAGCGGTTCTCGGTTGGATGTTCGAATAGACTGCGGTAGACTCTGCGTTGAAGTGCGGCTCGCGTGACCTCTTCAAAGAAGAACCTGCCGCCAGGTTTGAGGACACGTTGAATTTCGGCGATGCTCTTTTGCCAGTCTGGCACGTGATGAAGAGCGCCGAAGTCGAACACTGCGTCGAAACTCGAATTCGCGAAGGGTAGGTTTTCTGCATCTGCCGGGATCAGCGTCACGCGTCCAGAGTACTTGTGCTGGAGCCGCCTGTTCGCACGTTCGATCTGAAGAGGGTCCAAGTCTACGCCGCAAACGTGGGCGACCTCGAAGTGACGAAAGATTACGTCGACGCCTGCACCTTGTCCACAGCCGACTTCCAACACTGAGCCGCCCGGAACCGATCCACCGAGCCTGCGGAGCAATGGACCTTCGTAGTACATCTGAATCGCTGCGCGGAACGGGTTGTTCACGAGTAATTGCTCGGCAAAGTTCAACTTCATAGGTCTTTCCTGCGAAGTACAAAGCATCTGACGAAGGGAGTTGCTGCTTCCTCCTGCACCACCAAGAGTCCTGCATCATGAATGGTACGAAGCCAGTCTTGTCTCGAGAAGAAATGGAAGAATCCGGGGCCGAAGGCAACGAAGTTCTTCCAGTCGCGGAGATGCTCCACCAGTACAACGCATCCCTTATCTCGCAGGACTCGCGCGGCTTCTCGCAACAGATACATCCTGTGTATCGCATCCCGCACCTCGTGTGCGGAGAATAGAAGGAAGACAGTGTCGCTGGAGTTCACAAGTAGCGGCAAGTTGTTATACGCTCCTTGCTCGAATGGTTCGTCGGCCGGATGCAGTAGCCTTGCTCGCGCAATTGAAGGCTCAGTCATTTCTTTCGAGTCGTAAATGTCTACGACTGAGCCCTGCGTGCCAGGCAACAGATGACGCAGTGCCGAAGTCGACTCGTCGAGACCAGCATGGATGTTCACCCAGCGTTGCGGTTTGAAAGGGAGTCGGCTTGGCAGCCATCGCCACTGGGTCACTCTCTTGTAGTCGTAAACATACCAGGAGACAAATAAAGAACTGTTGGTCCAGAATGCGACAGGCGCTGCAACGATCAACACCGTGGCCTCGAAAGGGGCCGTCAGCTCCCGTGAAGCGATAAGCAGAATTGCAACCGAGATTGCCGCAGCACTGAGGAGATAGAAGCGCAAGTTGAAACGCACGATCTTGATAACACCAGCGAAACGGTTTTGCGCGTGGTCATCAATCATGCTGACAGCTTCTCCCGAATCCCCGGTTTCCATGAATAGGGGACATTCTCGAGAAAGAAGGCGTTGGCAAGCGTTGCACCGGCGGATCGAAACGTTCGCGTTCCAGGAATGTATTGCGGTGCACCTTTACTGAGACGGGACGTGGATTCCATTCTCTGCGAACCCCCTCCACACGAATGATGGAGTGAGTCTGCGGCTCATAGTCGAAGGTAAACGGCAGCGGTCCTGCGAATCTGCGGGCATCGCGAAGGTCGGGAAAGGGAGAGCCGGGCGGCGGCGCTTCGGGCTTGGTCACAAGATCCGCCTCCACCTGCAGATCTGCGTCACCATGTGGGGAGCAGATCTCGACGGAATATTTACCGTCTGCTCGCCTGAGCTGGCATTGCGACAGTTCGTAGCCATAGTGAGTGAGCAGATTGCCGAAGATCTGCATGGATTGACGATCGGTGTCACTGCGCAAAATACGCAAACCGCGCAAAGTTCTACCGCCTCGGGTTCGATATCGAGTAAAGATCCGGTACCCAGCCAGAAAGAAGTTCAAGCCAAAACGAGCAGAAAGAAATGCCGGCCGCAGTTCATGAGCTTCGACCATTGCGATGGCCAGAAATCCCCAGCCGCCGTAGGTATCGAGGACCAGACCGGGCGGGAGCAGTGGCGTAAGGACCTCCTCGGGCATCGCGTAGGCAATCACAAGAGATGCCTGCAATTGTGCTTTTATCGCTACCCCATGTCTCTTAAGCAGATGCAGCAATCCAAAGGCCTCGGCTGATAGAGACAGTATAGGAGGGCATGAGGTTTTGTAGATTCACCCAAAACCTTCATTTGGTTAGGTCGTCTGAGCGGCCGGATTCGATTCGGGGCCATTGCGAGAGAGGACGGTTATCGATGGTCAGCCCGCCAGGAGTATAGGGCTGTGGCCAGCCTTCGGGCGAATCTTCGTGCGTCTCCTGGCGACCGTAGGCGGTGAGATCGAGGAGGTGGTAGCTGTTGTCCATGACTTCGACTCCGCGAGAGGTCGTCCAGTAAGTTTCGAAGACTTGTGAGCCCTGACGCAGATAGCAGACGATATGCATTCTGCCGATGTGGCGGCCTTGCAGAAGAGTTTCGAGCGAGCCAAGCGCGGAGTACCAGGGCATCTGCCATCCCATGAATTCCCGATAGCGCCGGCTCTCTTCATATGGGCCCTGTGCGAAGACGGCGAAGGTGACATCGCGGGCATGGAAGTATGAGAGCTCGCCCATGTGCGTTGTGACCCACGTGCATCCCTGGCATTGGTCCTTTGCGAGGCGGCCGGTGTTCCACATGAAGTAGTAGGCGATCAGCTGGCGACGATCTTCGAAGGCATCGAGCAGAGTGACTGAGCCGTTGGGCCCGATCAGGCGCGTGGTGGAGGACACCTCGACCATGGGGAGGCGGCGCCTTTGTGCGGCGATGGCATCGCCCTGATGTGTGTGCTCTTTCTCGCGGAGACGCAGATCCCTGAGCTGCGATTCAAAGTCGCTGCGTTCGACGATGGAAGGAAGAGGCGCGTTCTGAAGAGCTTTGGAAGCGGATTGCCTTACCTTTTTTGAATCCATGATCATCTCCCGAGGGGTGTGATTTGCTCGCAGATGTCTTGGATGCGCGGGCCAAGCAGAGGTGTCCGCGTTTTATGACCGAGCGAAGAATGATCCGGACTCTGGGTGCTTTCAAACGGATGGGTCGATTTGCTTAAGGCGCTGATCCAGCAATTGCTTCTCGCGAAGGTTCTGGGTTAGCGCAATGGCACGCTGGAGTTCCTGCCGCGCGTCAGGGTAGCTATTCATTTTTATCAGCAGGTCGGCGCGGACGCTGTGCAGCAGGTGGTTGCCTGCCAGCGCGGATTGAGGGATGGAGTCGAGCGCTGCGAGTCCTGCGGCAGGACCTCGCGCCATGCCTACTGCGACAGCCCGGTTGAGAGCGACGATGGGAGAAGGTGCGTTTTGCAGCAGAGTGTCGTAGAGGTTAACGATACTTTGCCAGTCAGTCTCTCCGGCGGTTCGGGACCTCATGTGACAGGCGGCTATAGCGGCCTGGAGCGCGTACGGACGGGATTGGCCGCCGAGTTGTTGTGCGCGATCGAGTGCGGAGAGGCCGCGTTGAAGCTGCATTCGATTCCAGAGAGAGCGGTTCTGATCGGGGAGCAGAATTGCTTCTCCGTCTGTTCCACGACGAGCCGCGGTACGAGACGCATTGAGCTCCATCAGCGCGAGAAGGGCATGGACTTCGGACTCTGCGGGGAGGAGCTGTACGAGCATGCGCCCGAGGCGGAGGGCTTCATCGCACAGCGCAGCACGCATCCACTCGTCGCCTGAGGTGGCAGTGTAGCCCTCGTTGAAGATGAGGTAAACAACCGAAAGGACTGAGTTGACGCGGCGTTGCAATTCTTCGCCGCGCGGAGTTTCGAAAGGGACTTTTGCATCCGATAGAGTTTTCTTGGCGCGGAAGATGCGCTGGCCCATTGTCTTCTCAGACACGAGAAAGGCGCGGGCGATTTCTTCGGTGGTGAGGCCGCCGACGAGACGCAATGTGAGGGCGACGCGCCCTTCCATCGGGAGCGCCGGATGACAGGCCGTGAAGATGAGGCGCAGCACGTCGTCGTCGATGACTTGATCCAGCGCGTGGTCCATGGCCTCTCCGAGGCGCTGCTGCTGCTCATGCAGTTCGCGGGCAATCTCTTCATGCTTCTGCTGAAGCATCTGTCCATGGCGCAGATTGTCGATGGCACGGCGCTTGGCCGCGGTCATGAGCCATGATGCGGGGTTGTCGGGCACGCCATCTACGGGCCATCGCTCGATCGCCGTGACGAGGGCATCCTGAGCGAGTTCTTCGGCGATGCCGATGTCACTAGTGACGCGAGCGATGGCGGCGACGAGCCGCGTGGACTCGATCTTCCATACAGCTTCAATTGTGCGATGGACATCGCTCATGTTCGCCTGACTACATCTTAGAGGTCAGGCGAACGTTCCCCGGTCCCCAAATGCGAGGGACACTTCGACCTTGCTCAGTGCAGGCTCGGGGGCATCCAGTGGTCAGGCTTGTTCGGGAGCAGGGACGAAGAAGATCTCCCGCACTTCCGTCGGCATGGGAGTACCGAAGAGCTTGGCTCCGCGGCGTGCCCAATCGAGGACCTCTTCGAGATTGGCGCACTCGAGGATCATCAATCCGCCGACGTGTTCCTTGGCTTCGAGGTATGGGCCGTCGGTGAGGAGGAGTTCGCCGTTGGCATGCGCCTTGAGCGTGTGGGAGGGGCCGAGGCCGCAGGCATACTTCGTTACGCCGGCAGCGTCGAGTTCGCGGTTGAAGGCGTGAATGCCGGCCACGGTGTCTTCCGTCATGGTGGATGGGTCGAAGTTGTCGGGGAGGTAGGTCGAGATCAGGTATTGCGGCATGTCGTCTCCTGGGTTGGTCCTGGTCGGGCTTCTGCCCGCCTTCACTATGACGACGAGCGAGGTTTAGCGATTTCTACAGCGGCAAGAGTTTTTTTATAAGTGGACTTCGAAAGCTGAAAAAGTGGCTAGTCCGCATGCAGGGCGATCACGGGTTGGACGCTGGCTGCGCGTCGGGCTGGAATGGAACTGGCGATGAGTGCACTGAGCAGAAGGATAAGAGTTGCTGTGCCAAGCGAAGCCAGATCGAAGTTGCCGACCTGATACAGACTTGAATGAAGCAGGCGGCCGGCAGCGAAGCAGGATGCAATCCCGATTGCGATGCCGATAGCGACCTGCATCATGGCTGCGCGAAGAATGAGGAGTATGACATTGGCGCGCGTAGCTCCGACAGCCATCCGGACGCCGATCTCGCCAGTGCGCCCCGCAACGGCGTAAGACATGACTCCGTAGAGGCCGATGGATGCGAGCAGGATCGCGAGACCGCCGAAGAGCGTGCTCAGTTCGGCGACGGTTTTCTGCTGGTCGTAGTGGACGTCGATCTGCTCCTGCAGGGGATGCATGTTGAGGATGGCGAGATTGGGATCTACGTCTGCAAAGACCTTTCGGATCTGTGGCTCCATATGGCCCATGTCCCCGGTCATCCAGAGCTGCGCTCCGTTGATGTAGTGAGACCACTTCTCGTTCTCTTTCATGGCGGCGTCGGAGTAGTTGATGCTCTGCGAGAGAGCGCCGAAGACCATTGGTTCGGCAGGGAGAGCGGGATCGGCGTACTTGGCGTCGCGGACGACTCCGACGATCTCAAAGCTGCTGCTGTAGGCGGGCTGGTTGAAACCGAAGGCGCGCCCGATGGGGTCTTCTGCGGGGAAGAAGGTGTGGACGAAGGCTTGATTGACGACGGCGACATGCCGCGTGTCTTCACGGTCCGAGAGCAGAATGCCACGACCCTTGAGGATAGGCTGGCCGATGGTCTCGAAGTATCCCGGGCCGACGCGGTCGTAGTCGACGCGATGCGCATCATCTCCGGGAGGAATTCCTTCGCCGGGCTTGATGACGTAGTTGACCCAGTGATCGGCCATAGGACTGTCGAGGGCCATGCTGGCGCTGCGAACGCCGGGGAGAGACTCGAGCTTGATTTTCAGATCGCGGTAAATTCGATCGAGATCGGCCACGGTGTACTTGGCGAGAGGAGGCTCGATGGTCACGATTTCGCGATTGCGCGTGTCGAAGCCGAAATCCTGATTGCGGAGGTTATAGATGCTGTGGGTGAGCATGCCCGCCATGGCCACGAGAAGAAGGGAAACTGCCGTCTGTAGAACGACGATGGCTTTCTGCGAGAAGCCGGCACCCCCGGCCATGGTCCGCGTTGAGCCGCGCATGGAGACCATGGGGTCAGTGCGCGAGGCGAACCACGCAGGCACGAGGCCTGCAATTAAGCCCGTAAGCAGCGAGAGCAGAAGGCAGAACCCAAGCACCGGCAGAGATGGCGACACGTGCACGGGCACGACGACGGCGTGCCGGAAGGCGACGCGCACGATGAGGCCTGCTCCAGCCCAGGCGATGATGACGCCCAGCAGACCTCCGATGAAGGAGAGGACGAGGCTCTCGGTTAGCGATTGACGCAGGATCCGACTTGTCGAAGCTCCGAGGGCACGCTGCAACGCTGTCTGTGGACGCCGCGACATGCCTCGAGCCAGAAGCAGGTTGGCTACGTTCGCGCAACCGATCAACAGAACCGCAGCGCAAATGGCGAGCAAGACTTTCAGGCTGCTGCCGTAGGCGTCACGCATCTCGCCAACACCTCGACCGGCCGGTCCCAGGCGGATGACTTGACGTGAGAGATCGTCCTTGAGCTGCGACTGATATTGCGGGGCAAGCGCGGCTTCGCTGGGAAGCCAGTGTCTGAGCAGGGTTGTCAATCTCTCAGGGACACCAGCGGTGGTTGCGCCAGGCTTGAGTCTTCCGATGATGCGCAACCAGGACATGGAGGGAACATCGCAGTAGGGAGCTTCCGCGTCCGTAAGGTAGTCGACCGAGAGGGGAACCCAGAGGTCCATGGGATTGCTGGTAAGGGTTTCACCAAAGAAGCCGGGAGGCGCAATGCCGACGATGGTGAAGGCGAAGGTTTCGATTTGGAATGTTGCGCCGACAACATTCGGGTCGCCTCCGTATTTTTGCTGCCAGGTGCGATAGCTCATCACGGCGACCGGTGCAGCACCGCGATGATCGTCCTGCGGAGTGAGCATGCGGCCGGCAGCAGCTTGTACGCCGAGAGTCTCGAAGTAATTGCCGCTCACGTATTCGCCCATCAGAGCACGAGCCTGTGCGCGGTCCGTTCCCGTGCCGTAGCGGACGCTGAGCACGCCGGGCTGTGCCTGAAAGGCCGCCACCTGTTCGAACTCGGGCTGCGCGGCGGCGGCGATTTCCTTGTAGAGCTTGAAGGAGTAGAGATCCCAATCTCCTTCAAGGCCGTTGGTGAGACAGCAGAACTTGCCGGTTCCGATCTGATACAGGCGAGACGGGTCAGCGACAGGCAATGACTTGAGCATTACTGCATCGATGAGCGAGAAGATCCCGGTGCACGCGCCGATGCCGAGAGCCAGTGTGAGAACGACAGTGGCGGTGAAAACCGGAGCAAGTTTCAGTTGCCGGAGCGCATGGCGAAGGTCGGCTTGAAAAGTCATGTGGCCTTATGAAAGCAAGGTGATTGATATCTTTTACAGCGAGAAGACGAAGGGACGATCGCGCTTGATCAAATATCGACGCGAGTGGCTTCCCGCAAACTTCATTTCAATCTGTATACTCCAGAATCTCCCCAGGCTGGCAACTGAGAGCTTTACAGATCGCTTCCAGCGTGGATAGCCTGATCGCTTTCGCCTTGCCGTTTTTCAGGATGGAAATATTGGCGATGGTGATGCCGACTTTTTCGGCGAGCTCGGTGACGCTCATCTTTCGCTTCGCCAGCATTACGTCGATGTTGATGATGATTGCCATGCTGGTTATACCGTGAGGTCGTTTTCGGATTTGAGGTCGACGGCACTCTGGAGGGTCTTTTCGAAGACAGCGGCCGCGGTGGCTACGACCACGGAGAAAAAGATGAGGATGAGACCCATCATGACTCCGCCAGCAATGTCGTCAGACTTGCTGCGCTGAACGATGAAGATGAAGGCTTCCGCACCGAGGAGAAATGCGATCAGAGTGATCGCGCAATGCCTGATGGTTCGCAGGGCTCTGACGGATTGCGGGGAAAACACTTCGCTCCTTCTTACGTAGCCGAGTAGCCTGATCGCCTTGTAGAGGGCTATGAAAAAGGCGATGGAGCCCAGGTAAATGTAAGCGATGAAGGGGTCAGTGAAATAGATCTGGAAAAGGGTGCGGTGCGCGTTCACGCCCTCTTTGGTGGGCTCGAGGAGCAGGAGGGTGGCGGCCAGGACGCCGATGAGGACGATTACGACCTGAAGGAAGATGGTGGAGCTTCGTTTCATGACAGGTCTTATAGTGATCCGCAATTTATCGTTTGTCAATAAATATTTATTGATAAATAGAAGCCAACTTACGGATCGACGTGGACGTGACCACCGCCGTCAGTAAGGTAGTCAATCTCAGTCCGAGAGACTCCTCGCAGCATTGCTGGTTCCCAAGTCGCACTACCCTGGGAAAGCCCCACGTAGAACGCTCCATTGCGGCCTAGCTTTCCTCTACGAGGCGCTGTGGGATCGAACGCAGTTGGCCGATAGACCATTACCGCACCCCTTTTCTGCGCCTCGGACTCTCCACTGATCCAAACGAACGCTGCGTCTTTGTCGACATCCTCGATGCGTCGAGAGAGTGCTGTTTGCTTGGACACTCGATGTGCAGCGGCGGTGCGACCACGGTCTTTTCACAGTCCGGTCCCGAGAAGACGCGTTGCCCAATTACTCGACTAGGAACAAAAGGCGGCACTTGCAACCGCGACTTGTGCACGCCTATGGCAGCGCCTCTTCCAGCGTTGAACTTGCCCGCGAAGTGCATCCATTTGGGTCCAAACTAGTTGTCAATTCGGATGACGTAGAGGCGCGCAGGCTCATCATCGCGAGCAACGCCAACTGTGATGGCCCGCGCCTTTTCGATGAACTCAACCGAGTCTCCCGGCAGTGTGGAAACGAACTCTGTCACGGCACGGTACATGGTATCTCCGAAGTCCCTCTCGAACGCGCCTTCAACATCCCACCCTAAATGGTCCTGACGGCCAATCCAGGAGAGTGTTATGGCGGTCCCCAAGAGCGAGCGACTTGGGGTACCCATGAGGCACATTGATCATTGGTCTGAGAGACATCTCTCTCTCCCACGTCTCAGAATCGAGACGTGGGGCAACCCGCAAGACAATGCACCCGCAAGACGAAATGAAAAACCCAGGTCTCAGAGTCGAGACCTGGGGCACCCGAATGTGGGTGAATTCTGGCTAGGCGGTGACGGGTTCGGTGGAGTTGACTTTGGTTGGGGTGAGCCAGCCGAAGCGATCGGGCTTGAGGCCATTGGCGATGGCGAAGAACTCGTCTGCGATCTTCTTGGTGATTTCGCCGGTTTTGCCGTCGGCGACGAGGATGCGGTCGATCGAGCGGATGGGCGTGACCTCGGCGGCGGTGCCGGTGAAGAAGACTTCGTCGGCAATGTAGAGCATTTCGCGCGGGACGGCCTGCTCAACGATGGGGAGGCCAAGGTGGCGCGCGATGGTGAGGACGCTGTCGCGGGTGATGCCTGAGAGGGCAGAGTTGGCGAGCGGCGGGGTGTAGATGACGCCGTTGCGAACGAGGAAGACGTTCTCGCCTGAGCCCTCGCTGACGAGGCCGTTGACGTCCAGGGCGATGCCTTCGACGTAGCCGTTGGTGTCGGCTTCCATGCGGATGAGCTGGGAGTTCATGTAGTTGGCGCCTGCCTTGGCGAGCGCGGGCATGGTGTTGGGGGCGAGGCGGTTCCAGCTGGAGATGCAGACGTCCGCGCCGCCAGTACCGGCGACGTATTTGCCCCAGGGGAAGTTGGCCATGTAGACCTCGATCGGAGAACCCTTGGGGTTCACGCCGATTTCGCCGTAGCCACGAATAACAATGGGGCGGATATAGCAGGGAGCGATGTTGTTGGCTTCGACGAGGTCGACGGCGGCTGCGCAGAGCTCGTCGAGGGAGAAGGGGAGCTCCATGCGGTAGATCTTTGCGGAATCGACGAGACGCTGCATGTGCTCGGGTAGCCGAAAAATGGCGGAGCCCTGAGGCTGTGCGTAGCAGCGGATGCCCTCGAAGACGCTGGAGCCATAGTGGACGACGTGGCTCATCACGTGGATGGTGGCGTTCTCCCAGGGGATCAGATTTCCGTTATGCCAGATGTTGGCGGTCTTGGAGATAGGCATGGGGATTCGGCGAGCTCCTTGTCTCAGCAAATGAGCGAGTATCCAAAGGGTAGCGCGATTGAGGGGAGGATGTCACGGAAGTGCGAGGGACGAGGGATCAGGGATAGTGAGTAGTGAGTAACAGGCCCGGGTGGATGGAGGGGCGGTTGAGATGTGAGAGAGTCGCAGCAGGAGACGGGATCAGTTTTGAATCGAAGAAGGCTGCCGAGGTTGACGAAGTCGGAGGGGTACACCGTTCATCCGTTTGATTTGGAGAACGGGGTGCGAACCAGCGGGATCATTCCGGGCCGTTTTTTGAAGTCAGGGCACAGGCACGACCGGCATTCGACCGCGTACTTTGGGGTGGCGCCGTCGGTTTTTCGTGGATTGTTGAGAAGATGGCGGAAGAGCAAGCCTTGTGCGCCGATAAAGGATTTCACGTTTGTAGATATGGGTGCAGGGATGGGTCGGGCGATGCTGCTGGCGTCGGAGTTGCCGTTCACGAAGATCGAAGGGATCGAGCTGAATCCAGTGCTGGCGGGGATTGCGCGGAGGAATGCTGCTAAGTGGAGGACGGCTGGACGGGCACATTCGCCGATGCGCGTGACGTGCGGAGATGCTTTGGAGTTCAGTTTTCCGAAAGGGCCTTGCCTGGTGTTCTTGTTCAATCCATTTGGGGCGTCGGTGATGCGTAGGCTGCTGGTGCGGCTTGCGGATGAATTTCGAGAGAGACACGGCGAACTCGATCTTTTGTATGTGAATCGCGAGCAAGAGCATGTGTTCGAAGGGCAGAGCGGATTTGTGCGGCTCTTTCTAGGTGAGGTGAAGCGGACCCGGACAGATGCAATTGCCGATCACCGGATCATGGCGAATCAACCGGACGGCGAATATGAGGCGAGCAACAGCGAGGAGTGCTCGATCTGGCGGTGGGAGGGATGAGCGGAGTTTAGTGTTGCGAAAGGGAGCACGAACTGCGGGTTCTTCGACTGCGCCGGTCCTCGGGGAACGGCTTCGCTCGGAATGACAGTCATTGTTCAGTGGGGAAGGGGATTTCAGAATGACAGGCAATGTTGTGGTGCATAAAGAAGTTCTGGATGGTTTTGATTGCCGGGCGGATTTTGTTGACGGGGGGAGAGGCGTTAGGGAAAGCTGTTTCGGAAGGCGGAGCAAGCAGAGCTGATTGCCGCGAGAGACGGATCCGGATCTCTGCCTCGGAGTGGGAGTACGAAATTGAGAGAGCCGCATCTTGTGTTAGGGATAGGGGAATTGTTGTGGGACATGCTGCCGAGCGGGAAACGGCTGGGTGGCGCGCCGGCGAACTTCAGCGTGATGTCAGGACGTCTTGGGAGCCACGCAGTCATACTGAGCCGGATAGGGCGTGATGATCTGGGTAGAGAAGCGGTCGGTCAGCTGGATCCACTGCCCGCGGACACGGCGTACCTGCAGGTTGACACGATGCACGCGACGGGGCGCGTGACGGTTTCATTTGAGGATGGGCAGCCGGAGTACACGATTCATAAGCCTGCAGCGTGGGATTCGCTGGAGTTGTCGGATGCCTGGGTGAAGCTGGCGGAGAGAGCGGACGCAATCTGCTTCGGCTCGCTGGCGCAACGAAGCTTGGAGGCACGACAGACGATCCAGACGCTGGCGGCGCAGACTCCTTCACGATGCGTGCGAGTCTTCGATGTAAACCTGCGGCGACCATACTACTCGAGCGAGGTCATCCAAGAGTCGCTCGAACTGGCGACTGTGATGAAGATGAGTGACAGCGAGGTGCCGCTAGTACTTGCTCTGCTGGGAATGCCGGTGGAGAACGGAGGGCAGCTTACCGATTTGCGAATTGGGGCGGAACGGCTTTTGGCGGAGTTTCCGACGCTGGTGATGGTAGCGATCACTCGTGGTGCGCATGGAAGCTTGCTGGTGAAGCGGGAGGAGTGGCATGAGCATCCTGGGTTTCCAGCTAAGGTGGCGGACACGATTGGGGCCGGCGATGCGTTTACGGCGGCGATGACACACTACCTGCTACGAGGAGCAGAACTTTCGGTCTTGAATGAGGCCGGGAATCGCTGGGGGAGTTGGGTGGCTTCCCAGAGCGGGGCGATGCCACCTCTTCCCCTGGATGTACAAAATGGGATTGAGGCGGCCATCGCACAGAGGGCGTGACGCAGTCTCGAGACGCCGATCGTGGAAAATCTGTTTCGCACAAGATCAACAATTCCCCGGAAGCTGTTTTCAATCTGATCTACTTGAGCCGCAACGCCGAAACGTCGGCAGCGACATAGTCCGCAGACGTGAAGACGGGACGCGGGCCGCAGCAAAATGGACAAAGGGTCGGTGTTTTTAGTGAGGCTGCCTGTCGGAACCAGACCTTGGCGGTTAGCTGACGCGGCGACATCTGTCGCTCAGTGGGGAGTTACGCCAAAATTCGAGAGTTGTTAAGCTCGCAGATCCCGGGCCATCCGCAGAATGCTGGCGGCGGTTTTGGCATCGAACATTCTCTCGAGTTCTGGTTTGTTCAAGGAGATCTCAATCGTGTTAACCAGCTGGGGAGTTCCAGCGACGAGTTTGTGGCTCAGCAGACGGGCTTTGGTTGCATTGGTTATATGCAACTCGTAATTCACGCTATTGATTTTGATGACGCGGTTGCGGTCCGTATTGGATACCCAGCGCGGACGCAGGGAAGTTGATACCGAAAGCATGTGTGAACCTCAGAGGTGGCTGAGAGATGATCTCAACTCTGAAGTCCGCAGGCATCTGTTTTCAGGGAGCTACGGGTTACTTCGGTCCCGTTGATCGGGATCCTGAGAGGCAGGCATTCTGCCCCCTGAAGATCCTAAAGCGTTCTGAACGAGCGATCTATAAACTGGGCTTCCTTATTTGGCCGGACAGGTTTTTGAGCCAGTGTCGGCGATGCTGGCGACGAGCCATTTTCCGTCTACGCGGACCAGGTTGAAGAGGTCGGTGCCGCAGTGGTCGACTTTGCCGTCGACGAGGAAGTCGAAGGAGGCCCACACGACGGCAAGATCGTTGTCGATGCGAACGAGCGGATCGTGAATGCGCTCTTCGATCTGGTTTTTGCCAGGTTTGCCGACGCGTTCTGCGAAGGCCTCAAAGGTCATCTGGGCGGGCTTGCCGTCGCGCATCAGCACCATGGTTCCGCCTGGAAGTGTTGGAGCTTTGATCGCCGAGGCATCTCGCTTCGACATGCCGTCGAACATGGCGTGGATGGGGGCCAGTACTGCTTGCTCTTCGGTGGACTGGGCGAAGGCGGTGAGGCTTAAGGTTGCGGTGAGGACGGCGGCTACGAGCGGAAGGAAAGGTCTGGCGGTGGGCATGGTGGTGATTGTAGCTGGAGAACGTCTGCTGGCGGGCTTGTGGCTCGGGTGAGGATTGGCAGACGGAACCCATGGCACGAACTGCGGGTTCTTCGACTGCGGTCCTCGCGGACCTGCTCCGCTCAGAATGTCAGTCGGCATTGTTGCGCGAGTGGCGATGCATTGACTCGTTTGGTCGCTGAACAGACCCCGAATCGATATGTATAGACATTTAGATGACAAAGGGGATGGCATTCCTCTAGTGTTTCGACAGGGAGCGGGGAAAAGTTCAGTCCTGAAAGAGACGAAATGGCACGACCACGTAAACCGGCGGGCAAGTTAGCAGCACCGGCAGAGAGCGAAGACGCGATACGAACTTCGAAGTATCGCCGGGTATACGAGCACCTGCTGGCCAGCATTCAGTCGGGTGAGATGCGGCCCGGCGATAGGCTGCCAAGCGAAGCAGAACTGGGCAAAATGTTCGAGGCTTCGCGGATCACGGTTGCGAAGGCTGTACACGATTTGCAGAGGATGGGGCTCGTAACACGGCGGCCGGGCGCGGGGACTCATGTCTTAGGCGAGCAAAAGCCGATCGGGCGGACGTTTGGGCTCCTGATTCCGGAACTCGGTCTGACAGAGATTTTCGAGCCGATCTGCAATGGCATGATGCGCGCGCAATTTGCAAAGCCGGATGCGCTGCTGTGGGGTAATTCTGCGGCCTCTGTGGAGGACAGCGCGAAGGCGGCGGAACAGATGGTCGAGTCCTTCATCGAGAAGACGGTGGCGGGGGTGTTTTTTGCGCCGTTGGAACTGACAAGCGAGAAGGACTCGGCGAACAGGCGGATAGCACGAATGCTGGACCGAGCGCAGATTCCATTCGTCCTGCTTGACCGGTGCTACATGCCTTATCCGCAGCGATCGGCACACGACCTGGTGGGCGTGGATAACCGGCGGGCAGGATTTATCGCTGCGGCGCATTTACTGGAGCATGGCGCGAGACGGCTTGTCTTTGTGGGCGAGGAGCGCGCGGCGAATACAGTGGATGCGCGGATCACCGGCTTTCTTGAGGCTTTGCGGGAGCGTGGAGTGCGATCCGATTGGGAGCCAGCGTGGCGGGGAAGCGCGGCTGATGAGAAGTTCGTGCGGAGAATGATTGATGCGGTTCGGCCGGAGGGGATCGTCTGCGCCAACGATCTGACAGCGGCGCGGCTGATGCAGATTCTGATCGGGATGGGAATACAAATTCCCGCAGAGGTTCGGATTGTGGGGATGGATGATGTGCGGTACGCGAGCCTGCTGCCGGTTCCGCTGACGACCGTCCATCAGGATTGCGCGGGAATAGGGGTGGTGGCGATGGCTACTATGTTGCAGCGCCTGGAGCAGCCGAAGATGCCAATTCGGGATGTGCTGGTGCCTGTGCGACTCGTAGTGAGAGGGTCGTGCGGGGCGCACTCGAAGGCGATAGCGAACCAGGAAGACCGCGACCTTGAGCACGGATGATGCGTGCTCCTGCTGCGGCATCTTTTCCAGATCCGAATGATGCTGGCTGTTCTACTCGCAGCGAAGAGCCTCGGCTGGATCGACTCGCATTGCGCGGGACGCGGGCAGCAGACATGCGACCAGTCCAACGAGTGCGAAGAGTGCAGCGGCTCCAAAGAACGTGAGAGGGTCCAGGGCTTTGACACCGTACAGCAGGCTCGCCAGCAGTCGCGTCACCCCGACAGCAACACCGATACCCGCTGCGGATCCGAGGAGCACCACGATCAAGCCACGACGGAGAAAAAGTCCCAGCACATCACTGCGCTTCGCTCCCAGAGCGGTGCGAACACCGATCTCGCGCGTGCGACGCGCGACCTCGTAAGAGAGTAGTCCGTACAAGCCGATGCAGGCGAGCCCGAGACCGAGCGCGGCAAATCCTCCGAGCAGGCGCGCCATCAAGCGCTGGTTGAAGAGCTGGCGATCGATGGATTCAGACTGTGTACGCATTTGCATCACCGGGACATTGTCGTCGACGTCCTGCACGGTTTTCCGTACGGCGGGAATGGATGCCGCAGGGGCTGTGGAAGTGCGAAGCGCAAATGTGGCTCCGCCGGTTGCAAGCGGCACATACGCGGTAGGCGCATTCTCATCATCCAGGGAGGCGTACTTTGAGTCCTGCGCTATGCCCACGATTGTCCACTTCGGAGCGTCCTTGTCATCCGGCCCGAAATGCAAACCGACTGGATCCCGGCCTTCGAGAAACTTTCGCACGAAGGCCTGATTGACGACAGCGGCTGGAGGGCCGTTTCGAATATCAGTAAGGCCAAGTGGGCGACCACGCAGCAGCGGCAGCCGCATCGTCTCGAAGTAGCGCGGGCCAACGCGCATCATCTGCGTCTCCACGCTCTGCTTGCTGGTCTGGCCCTCAATCTTCACGCTGGAGGTCCAGAGGCCGCCGTCAAGCACCGCGCCGGAAGAATAGCTTACTGACATTACGCCCGGCAGGGACGACAGCCGCTGTTGCAGGTTCTCATAGAGACCAAGCACATGGGTTTTGTCGTAGCCTGCAAGTTCCGGATTTACCCATACGAGAAGAACGTTGCGGGTGTCGAAGCCGGCATCGACGCTGTGCAGCTTGGCCAGCGTGCGCAGCAAGAGTCCTGCACCTGTCAGCATCACGATCGAGAGCGCAACCTGCAGCACGACCAGTGCGCTTCCGAGTCCGGGGCGGCGACGACTGGCAGACAAGGTCGCTGGTGCTGATTCCGTAGCGCCGCGGCTCATCTCCGCAGCCGAACGAGTGCGTGATCCGCGAATGGCGGGAGCCAGTCCGAATCCAACGCCGCTCGCCAGCGCTACACCCATTGTGAACAGCAGGATTCGCAGATCCGGCGTCACGTCAATCGGAAACGCCTGATCGCCGTTTGTGGAGGCGAACGCTGCCAGAGCACTTGCGCCCGCATACGCAAGGACAATCCCAAGGGCAGCGCCAGCCAACGACAACAGGATGCTCTCAGTCAGCATCTGCTGCATTACGCGCCGACGGCTTGCACCAAGGGCGAAACGCACGGCCAATTCCCGTTCGCGCGATGTCGATCGCGCAAGAAGAAGCCCTGCGACGTTGGCGCACGCAATCAGCAGGACGATTCCCACGGCGGCCATCAGCAGCCGCAATGGCTCGCCCAGAGCGCGGCGGAATCCGGACAGTCCATCCTGTGCTGGAGCCAGAGTCAGGCGGGCATCATCGGTATCTTTCCATGCGGGCTTTGCGCCGTGCATCGTTGCATTGCGAAAGGCGAGATTCGCAGCGGCTTCCGCTTCAGGTCTTTTGATTCCGCTTTTGAGCCGGGCAACGACGGTGACCCACCATGCCTGCGGATCGTCGATTGCTCCCCATCGGAAGCCGAGAGTCTTCGCCTGGCTTATCGGCACGTAGACATCTGCGGATTTTCCAGGGGTCAGCCGCGTGAACTCACGGTTGGCGACACCGACGATGGTGAAGGCGACGTTGTTCAGACGGATCGTGCGGCCCAACGCGCCAGGCGCGCCACCGAACATTCGCTGCCAGTAGCCATAGTCCAACACGGCTACGGCAGCAGCGCCCTTCTGTTCGTCCGCGCTACCGAGGGGGCGTCCCAGAGCTGCTGTAACGCCGAGCGTGCCGAAGTACGTTCCGGAAACAAGCTCTCCGCGAGCAATGCTTGCCTGGCCGTTGCCCGCAAGGTTCAGGTCCGCGGTTCCTGCGAATGCCGTTACATCTGCAAACAGGTCGCGACGTTCTGCCAATGCGCGATATACCGGGTAGGGCATCGAGCAGCCGCTTTCATCGCCGGGTTTTCTGCGCATGGTGCAATCGCCGAAGCCGCTCATGCCGGTGCTGTCAGGTTCTTTGTGCGCTGACCAGCGGAGAACGACCAGGTCTTCAGGGTGGTTGACCGGGATCGTCTGCAGCAAAACCGCATTGACCAGAGTGAAAATTGCAGTGTTGGCGCCGATTCCGAGTGCCAATGTGAGAACGACGACGGCTGTAAAACCGGGCGATTTGCGGAGGATGCGCAGGGCGAAGCGCATGTCCTGCCAGATGGTTGCAATGCCTGTGCCGGCGCGGGTATCGCGCACGGCCTGCTTGACCGGCTCGACTCCGCCGAGATCCGCGAGGGCTGTCCTGCGTGCCATCTCCGGCGTCATGCCAGCAGCGATGCGCTCGGCGGCGACTGCATCCACATAAGCGCGAATCTCGGCATCAAGATCGGTTTCGACCTTTCGAGTGTGCAGGAGATTTCGGAGAGCAGCGATCACTCGCGCGAAAGACCTCATTGTCGCCTCCTTACGCCTTCAGCGCGCTGGCCATCGCTCCGGCGATGGTGTTCCACTGCTTGGTTTCGACGTGCACCTGGCGCTCGCCTGCCTTGGTGCGGCGGTAGTATTTGGCGCGCCTGTTGTTTTCCGACTCGCCCCAGAATGAGGTCAACCAGCCGGCTTCCTCCATGCGATGAAGCGCCGGGAACAGCGAGCCAGGCTTCACTTGAAATGTTCCCTCTGTGATGTGTTCGATTCTGCGCGAGATGCCGAGGCCATGCATTTCGACATCGCCAACGGCTTTGAGGATGAGCAGGTCGAGCGTTCCCTGCAACAGGTTTGTTTGCGATTGAGTCATGGGGGCGGGTCCTATCGGATGTCTATAGAACATTAGAACCGCTCGTACAGAATGTCAATAGGAGAGCGAACAAGGGTTCCTGGGCGTAGTGCTGGTTAGTTCTGACGAACTGTGCCAGTTGATCAGGGGCTAGAGCCCTGGAGAACGTTGGCGGGTTTTTGCGGCACGACTGAAGTCGTGCCCTGATACTTCAAAAGTCGTGCAGGGTGCTTAAGACGCGGTGCCGTGATGCTTTAGGAGCCGCGTCGTGATGTTGGATGTGAGGTTCACTGTGAATGGGCTGAAGGTCTGGTTAATTGGTTGATCGACGTTCGGTATGAGATTGGTTTAATAGAATGGCGGGAACGTGATTATCAACCTTGCCAGGCGCGCGCACGACCACAACTGGGAGCTCGATCCGATTACGCGATCGCTGCTGGATACAGACTTTTACAAGCTGCTGATGCTGCAGTTTATCTGGAAGCATTTTTCGCGGACACGGGCGACGTTCACACTGATCAACCGCACGCACGATGTGCGGCTGGGCGAAGTGGTGAATGTGGATGAGTTGCGCGAGCAGCTGGAGTCAACGCGCAAATTGCGGATGCATAAGTCGGAGATGATCTGGCTGGCAGGAAACACATTCTACGGAAAGCGGGGAATCTTTGAGCCTGCGTTTCTCCACTGGCTGGAGAACGACTTCCGACTGTCGGATTTCGAATTGTCGGTGAAGGATGGTCAGATTTCTCTGCAGTTCGAGGGGTTGTGGACCGAGACGACGATGTGGGAGATCTACGCGCTGTCAGCGATAGATGAGCTGAAAACGCGGGCGAATCTGAAAAGACTTTCAGAGCTTGAGCTCGACATCATGTATGCGCGGGCCAAGTCGCGATTGTGGGAGAAGATGGAGCGGCTGTACGGGGTGCCGGGACTCACGGTGAGCGACTTCGGGACGCGGCGACGTCACAGCTTTTTGTGGCAGGACTACGTGGTCACGGCGATGCGGGATGTGCTGGGAAAGACGTTTGTCGGCAGCTCTAATACTTACCTGGCATATACGCATGATCTGGAGGCAATTGGCACGAATGCCCACGAGTTGCCGATGGCGATGGCAGCCCTTGCGGAAAGCGATGAAGAACTGAAGCAGTCGCAGTACAAGATGCTCGAGATGTGGCAGCAGACTTACCAGGGAGAACTGCTGATCATGCTGCCGGACACGTTTGGGACGACGCAATTTCTGGAAGGTGCTCCGGACTGGGTGGCGAATTGGACAGGGCAGCGCATCGATAGCAAAGACCCTTACTTGGCGGGGGATGAATACATCGCGTGGCTGAAGAAGCGGGGGCGCGATCCCAGGACGAAGCGGCTGATTGCGTCGGATGGACTGGATGTTGATTCGATCATTTCGCTGCATGCTTATTTTGGAGGCAGCATTCAGAACGGCGTGGATCCAACAGAGTTTCGCGGGGCTTCAGATTTTGCCGATCCCAAGAGGTGGCTGCCGGAGAATCGAATCCGGTTCAGCTCGGGCTGGGGGACTTACCTGACAAATGATTTCCGCGACTGCAATCCGCAGGGGAACGACAGCTTTAACCCTGTAAGCCTGGTTTGCAAGCTGAGCGAAGTCGATGGGCATCCGGCAGTAAAGCTCTCTGACAACTATCAGAAAGCGATGGGACCAGCGGCGGAGATTGAGCGATACCGAAGAGTGTTCGGCACGACGGGGGTCGCGAATGTTCCGGTGACGGTCTAAGCCAGCGATCACAATTTTCAGCGCAGGGGTTGACGAAGTTGTGATTTCCAGACGAGGCTAGATGAATCGCTTCAAAGGAGAACGAACCTTGAGAAAGTTTCTGGCGTTGGCCGCGGCAGTTGTATGCCTGATGATGGGCAACTCGTATGTACATGCGCAGGACGCAGCAGGAAGCAATGGAATCAATGGGAAATGGCACTTTGTCTTAACCACCCCGGGTGGGGATCGGGAAGTGGATGCCGATTTCACTGTTGACAACGATGGAAATGTGACAGGGAAGTGGGGTCCGGCAGATGTTGCGGGTACCTACAAGGAAGGCAAGATGGCTCTCAAGTTTCAGTTCACGTCAGAAGAGGCGGGCACGACGGCAGATATGAATCTTGATGGCAAGCTGGATGACGCCGGCGCACTGGGCGGCGACTGGACGTTCTCTGAGTACAACGGGACCTTCGAGGCGAAGCGGCCGACAGCAACCCCGGCAGCGGGCGCGGAAGCTCCGGCTGCGGCACCGGCTGCTGCGCCAGCCACAGAGACGAAACCGCAGTGGACCTGCGGGGTTGTGGATCCGGACCTACAAGACGGTCTTGTGTGGTCAGAGAAAGGCCAGCCCAAAGAGGCTGGCCTTTTTTACTCAGCTGCCATTGTGACGAATTCGTAAAGAAATCTATTGCTGAGACCTCAACCCTCTCCGTACAATAAATGAGTGAGCAGTCGCTTATAGGAGAAAGTTTGGCAAGACCGAGAAGCGACGCGAAGCGCCAGGCGATCCTCGATGCATCCGTAGAGCTTTTCGCAGACCGGGGCATCGCTCACGCACCGACTTCCGCCATTTCGTCTGCCGCGAGAGTTGCTGAGGGAACGCTTTTCACCTATTTCAAAACAAAAGACGAGTTGCTGAACGAGTTGTACCGCGAGATGCGGAAGGAGATCGACCAGGAAATGGCCGACTTCCCGTTCACCGGGGATGTTCACGCGCGTCTTCGTTTCGTTTGGGACCGATTTCTGGATATGGCGGAGAAGCACCCGAAGCGATTGAAGGTGCAACAGCATTTGAGGTCATCTGGAAGGCTTCTGAAGGACGCGGAAGCGCCAAATATGGTGATCAAGGAACTGTTGAGGGCATCCAAAGAGGGCGCGGAACTAGGCGGGCTAGGTGGTGTTTCGCCCGAGTACCTGGTGTTGATGTTCAGGGCTCAAGCAGAGGCAACGGCAGAATTCATCGCGGCACACCGCGAGATGAAAGCGAAGAGCAGGGAAATTGGATTCAAGCTGGTTTGGAGAGCCTTGGTGGGTCAATAAGAGGTTGGTTGTTTACGTGGATGGGTGTCCATTCATGATCTGCAAGATGTAGGAGTTTTGAACGACGTGCAAGGAAATAACGGGTCGCAGGGACATGCTGCGGCTAACTTCCCTCCGGAAACTGGAAAACTCGCAGTGATAACCTGCTCTACCAATGGGATTGGTTTCGATATCGCATTGGCGCTCGCGCGCGCGGGAGCGGATGTTGTGCTCACAGGGCGGCAACCCGCTGAAGGACATGAAGCTCTTGCCAAGATCCGTCCGATGGCGCCGAATGCTCTGGTCCGCTTCGAGAAACTCGACATCGCGAGCATGAATTCAGTGGGCGATTTTGCGAGTCGGCTGCTCGAAGCGGGCAGACCGGTCGATCTGCTTATCAACAATGCGAATACCTTGGTTCTGCAAGGTCGGCAGCAGACAAGTGACGGATTCGAACTACACCTTGCGACGAACTTTCTGGGGCATTTTGCGCTGACGTCGCGCCTGCTGCCGCTCTTGCGTGCAAGTAAGCAAGCCAAGGTGGTGCAACTCACCAGCACCGGGAGGCACCATGGCGAGATTCATGTGCTGAATCTGCAATTGCAGGTTGAGTACACGCCGCTGAAGGCATACAGCCAGTCGAAGCTGGCGATGATGATCTTTGCCGTCGAGCTACAGCGAAAGAGCGATCAGCATGGGTGGGGCGTGACCGGGACTTCTGCTCAGCCGATTGGGTCGCACGCTGCAATGCTGGCAAATGCAAGCGAGGTGACGCCATCCATGGGCTGGTATCGACGAGCTCTGGGGCTGTTGCCGAGTCAAGCCGCAGGACGAAACGGGGGAGCAGTCGAGGCTTTGCTGGCGAAGGCTGTACCAGAGCCACCGGCGAAGGGTCTAGCAGAGCTCATCGGGCCGCCCGCTCCGGAGGCGGTGGACATGCGCGTACTTGATCCGCTGATGGGGAAAAGGGTGTGGGATCTTGCTACTCAGCTGACTGGAGCGAAGTGGCCTGCGGCTCTTGAGATGGCTGGTGATGCCGTTCCGAACTGACGAATCTGGACACATGGCTATAGCCGCAGTCCGTCGGTAATCGAAAGATCGGTTGAAGACTTGGCCCCGCTCGCCGATAACGTTACAGTGAGACATATATCTCCATAAAGACGTGCCTGCTTTTCGGCGTGAGCCTTACCCGGGTCCGGCGCACATGCGTTTACGTGGCGTGACTTGAGATAGCTATTTCTATCGAGGTGGCAGCAGGTTGGACAGATATCTAACAATCACATCTGCAGTTGTCCAGGCGCTGGTCGTCGTTCTGCTTGTTCGGAAGAGAATCTACAAAGACTTTCCGCTGTTTTCCGCATACCTGGTGTGGGTGTCCTCTGCGGCACTTGCGGCAGGCATCGCGGTCTCGAGGCTGCAATCGGAAGTCTATATGCGTCTGTATCTGCTCTCGTCTGCTTTCGACGCGGCATTCATGCTTTCGATTCTGATAGAGATGTCGATGTCGGTGCTCAAGCCAGTGAAATCGATGCTGCCGCGATGGACCGCATTCGCGGTGACGGGCCTCATCGGAGCGGTTGCATTCGCAGTATGGCAAATCGCCAGTCCGCCAGGGATGATGAAGTTATCGATGACATCGCAATACATCATCCATCTCGATTTGACTACTTCGGTACTTCGCATCCTGTTCTTTGTTTCACTTGCGGCGATGAGCCAGCTGCTTTCGCTTGGTCTTCGCGATCGCGTGGTGCAGATCTCGACCGGACTTGGATTCTTCTCGCTTGTCAGTCTCGGCGTCACATTTCTGCATATGAACCAGGGCGTGGGGGAAGCTCATCTTAACGATCTTTATCACGTTCTGGATCGCGTGGTGGCGTTGTCCTATATCGCATCAATGATCTATTGGCTTGTGTACTTTGCGCAGGACGTACCTGAACGGCAAGAATTCACGCCGCAGATGCGGAAAATCATCGAGAGTCTGACCCAGAACGCCCGGGCGTCCGCGCCGCGATGAACGAATCGAACGCCAAGAGCAGCGAGCTTTACTGAGCCGGCGCAGATGAGTCCTGCGGAGGCGCAGGAGGCGGTAGAGGCTTATTTTTGGCACGGAGCCAAGCGATCAGGTCTTTCACTTCATCGTCGCTGACCGAATCCTGAAAGGGGGGCATCTTCTGGCCGCCATTCAGGATCTGGTTGGTGATCTTCTCGTCAGTCCAGGTTTTGTCTTTCCAGAGATCGGTGACGGGGGGACCCTTTTTGGCTCCCTGACCAACTGCGCCATGGCAGTACGTGCAGCCCTTATCGCTGAAGAGAGCAGCGCCGGCTTTAGCGTGGTCTTCGGGCTTCGGGGTGGCGGAGAAGGCAAGTGGTGCGGTGGGAAGGAGCAGGCCCAAGGTGAGGGGTAAGAATAAGCGCTTTGAAGGCGACATGACTGAGCTATTTTCTCATGCGACCGTCCTGCCGATCTCTCCCTTCATCGTCATCCCGTGCTCCCAGCTCCTGAATCGCAGCAGTCTGGCCACCGGTCTACCGACCTACAACCTTCAATCTGGGCAGGGATCGGGGCTGGGATGTGGTGATTGATGTTTGTGCGGCGATGGATTGTTTGCGTTCTTGCGCCAGAGAGCTGTTTCCACTGGATCGGATCGTCTTGTCTTGTGGCTCGGGATGCCGGTATTGCCCGCTTTCTGATTTTCCCTGTTTTTTGTAGTTAATACATGCTGCTGGAGTTACGCAGCGGGATCTGGGGCGTTTTGACTGCGGACTACTGGCCGTTAGCCTTTTGGCTCTGCTGAAGCTCGTGGCTCTGGGCGAGCAGTTCGCGCAGGAGTTGGGCCGTCTCCGGGTCTTCGTCGAGCGCTGCAGGGTTTGAATGAGCGGGGTTGAAGGCGCCGGCTCCGTTCGGGTGGTGGTGCTGATTGCTGGAGGCGGCGAGAGCCACGGGGGTGGGCTCGAGATTGTCGATGGTCAGGAGATGGGAGAGGCCTGCTTCGGCGATTTCGGTGATGAGGCGATTGGCGAGCCTTATGGCGGACATGAGCGTTTCGGCGACAGAGCGCTTGATGCGGCCCTCGGCCAGGGCGTGGACGACGACGTTGATGGCGGCCAGGATCGACGGCTTGTCGATGAGGGGAGGCAGAGCGAGGGGTTCCATCTCGGCGGCGTTTTCTTTTGCGGGTTTGGAGGTGCGTTGCTGGTCGTGATGACGGCAGAATCTGGAGCCGTGGATCGCGGGTGAGTTGCAGCGTTGGCCGTTGTCGAGAGATTGGTAACAGCGAGGCGCCATGGGTTTCTCCTTGTGTTCAGTGATCAGTGGTCAGGGATCAGTGGTCAGGGCACGACTGAGTTCGTTGATTGGTGAAACGGGCGAGCGTGTGCTATCGCGCACGTTAGCGGCGTTCGTTGCTGGTGCGTTTACGGTGCTTTTGTTTCGGTTTTGACTGCAATTCCATTGTGCGCAGAAAAGGGGAAATAACTTGCAAAATGGGCGCAGGGAATTTTGTGAATGGAATGAGATGTTTAGGTGAGGGTGCGAGAGTCGACGGATTGACCTGAGCCGTAGGCCAACGAATCGGGACGCTTTGGAGGGCAAGTACGCGAGCGTGCGATGAACGCACGTTAATCTACTATTTGCAATCTTTTTTCAGACTGATCGACCGATGGGCTTGAGGTGGCATGTTCTCTATCAGCAGACGCCAGTTCCTGAGAAAAACAGCATCCGCTGGATTCGCGATGGCATTGCCGGGACGAGTCTTTTCACAGAACAAGAAGCCTTCCGATACTGAAGCCTTCTTGCGTTTCGGTTTTGTGAACGAACTGAAGATCCCGAAGACTCTGTCGCCTTCCCGCAGAGATAAACATGGCACCGTTTATCACTTGCGAATGCAAGAGGGAATGCACTCGATGCACTCGTCGCTGCCCGCGACCAGAGTCTGGGGATACGAAGGAATGTATCCCGGGCCCTCCATCGAGGCCGCGCAGGGAGAACGCGTCGAAATTGTCTGGGAAAATCTCCTTCCGACTACGCACATATTCAAGATAGACCGGCACATTCATGGAGCGATGGCGCCAACGCCAGAGGTCAGAACTGTTCCTCACCTGCACGGCATGCGCACAACTTCAAAGAGTGACGGTCTGCCGGAGGAATGGTTCGTACCTGGGAAGAAGGTTCGCTACACCTACAAAAACGAGCAGCGGGCTGCCATGCTCTGGTACCACGATCACGCAGTGGGCATCACGAGGCTGAACGTCTACGCCGGGCTTTCGGGCCTGTATTTTCTCCGCGATGAAGAAGAGAAGAAGATCGGACTTCCTTCAGGCGAATATGAGATCCCCTTGATCCTTCAAGACCGCACGCTGGATGAGCACGGCCAGCTTGTCTACGATCCCGCATTCGATGACGGGGTCGCTCTTGCGCCCGGCATATGGGGTCCGGAGTTCCTGGGAAAGCTGCCGGTGGTAAATGGAACGATCTGTCCTTTTGCGAACGTTGAACCGCGCACCTATCGTTTGAGAATTCTGAATGCATCCAACAGCCGTTTTTTCCGGCTGCAGTTCAATCTTTCGCAACGGGCTACCGATATTCCAGACCTGATCAATATGCAGCAGATCGGTTCCGATGGCGGGCTGCTACCGAAGCCGGTTCTGCTGAACCAAGTTCTCGTCGGACCTGCCGAACGTGTCGACCTGCTGGTTGATTTCACCAAGGCGGAAGGAAAGACCGTGACCGTTACCAATGACGCGGAAGCGCCCTTCCCGGACTGGGGGATGGGAGATATGGAAGGAGTAGAAGAGGGGAGTCCTATTGAAGTGATCCCCAGACCAGATGTGCCCCGACTTGATGAGCTGATGCAGTTCCGCGTAGTGCTGCCGCGCAAAGATGCCGCCGGCATGAAGGGATTGAAGATCGATACCTCCTCCTTTATCCGGTTCAAGGAGAGCGATGCAGTGCGGTCAAGGGACTTTGTCCTGACCGAGCATATGGATAAGGACGGGAAGTCGCTCGGCGTGCGGATTAATGAGAAAGGCTACGACGATCCGGTCACCGAAATTGTGAAACTGGGGAGCGTCGAAACATGGCGCTTTATCAACACGACGGCTGACGCGCACCCTATGCATATCCACCTGGTGCAATTTCAGATTCTGCACCGCCAGGGTTTCGACCACATCGCGATGCGAGGCGGCTCATTGAAGCCTATAGGGACGCCTCGGCCACCCGACGATGGCGAGGCTGGATGGAAAGATACGGCTGTCGTCCTACCGAATGAAATGCTGACCATCATTGCGCGGTTTGAAGGATATGAGGGTAAATTCGTTTTCCACTGTCACATGCTGGAACACGAAGACAATGACATGATGCGACCATTTGTCGTCGTGAAGTAGCGGGTTCTTGTGTGCCATCAGGATGATAGCCGCCGGTCTGCGTCCCGGACTTCGCAGGTTCAGATCTGGGTTGTTCTACCCGCGTGAGGATGCATCGGGGGCATTGGCGTAGCGTTTGCGGATGAGGTGGAGGATGGGCAGGCCGAGAAGAATGAGCACGGTTCCGAGCAGCGAGCCTTTTAGATTTCCGGCGTAGCTCCAGATGAGTACGGCCGCGGCGCAGACGACGAAGATCGCGGGAAGGATTGGGTATCCCCAAACGCGGTAAGGACGGGGAAGACCTGGCTGACGCCGGCGATAGATAAATATTGTGGTGGCGGTGAGCATGTAGAAGAGCCACTCCGCGAAGACGGCGAGCTCGAAGTGTTGCTGAAACTGAGAGAGGAAAAGCAGCAACACCGTAGACAGGAGCGCCTGGATCACCAGCGATGTTGAGGGCGATTGAAAGCGCGGATGGATGTGCGCGAACTGGGGGAAGAAAAGCCGGTCGCGTGCGGCAGCGAAGGGAATGCGCGCTCCGGACATGATGGTTCCGTTGAGCGTGACGAAGATGCTGAGAGCCATGGCGGCGGCGACGAATCCCGCGCCTCGTGGGCCTGCGACGACGGAGAACGCTGCGACGGCAGGGCGTTCGGTTGCGGCGATCTGCGCGGCGGGAAGTATGTATTGGATGGCTGCGTTGGTGGCCATGAATAGAATGCCAACGATGAAGAGGCCGCCGATGAGCGCGATGGGAAGGGAACGCTCGGGGCGCCGAACCTCGCCGGCGACCATGGTGAGATCGTTCCAGCCATCGTAGGCCCACAGGGTGGCAATCAAGGCGAGCATGAATCCGCCAAAGCCGCCGCGCGCACCGGGGAGCGAGGTCGAGAAGTTGGCGAAGGATCCGGAAGCCGATGCGAAGCAGAGGGCAGCGACGATAAGGATGAGAACGGCCTTCAGTACGGTGAAGATGAGCTGGAAGTCTCCGGCTTTTTTGATTCCCAGATAGTTCAGTCCTGTGATGAGCCAGGTGACGCAGATTGCGAATACCTGCGACCAGAGGATCGGTGTGCCGGCGATGTGTTTGGTGAGGAAGTGGAATGTCGAAAAGACGCCGAGTGTTCGGGCGAGACCGCTGGTGACGGCGGCGATGGATGCCGGCTTGGCGACCGCGAACCAGGTCCACATGTAGAGGAAGGCGGGAGTGTCTCCATAGGCTCCGCGGAGAAAGACGTATTCGCCTCCGGCGTAGGGGAGCATCGAGCCTAGTTCGGCGTAGGTCATGGCTCCGAAGAGCGACAGCAGGCCGCCGGTGATCCATGCGAGGTAGACCAGCGCGGAGGAGCCGGTGTCGCGCATCATCTCCGTGGGTACAAGGAAGATGCCGCTGCCGATGATGGTTCCGACGACGATGGCAGTAGCCTGCGGCGCACCGAGTACGCGGGGGAGATCGGGTGATGGTGTGTGGGGTGCGGGCGGGGCCTGTGTCATGCGGTGATGTGAGGTTACCACCTGCAGTGGGGCTGTTTGCGGGGTGGTCGAGGAGATGGCTCTGACGGGGCGTGATGAGGGTCACGGGAAGGCGTATAGAGAAGGGCGTAACGTTTCGGGCTGCGGAAGGTCCGGATTGAGTCGCGGGCCTGTCTGCATCGCCGAAAAAGGAGCGGTTCGCGATGGACGCTCATTGCCAGAAGTGTGGATTGGTTCTATTGCATGAGTGGAGTTTCTGTCCTCAGTGCGGGACGTCGATCGAGCACGAGGCGCATGCGCCCCAGTTGCATATTCCGGTGCCGTCGAAGGGCGCTTTCAGCGGTATGTATATCGGGCTGGTGGCGGCTCCGATTCTGATCATCTCCGGAGTGATGCTGTGTCTGACGGGATGGGGGATCTTCTTTGGAGTTCCATTCATACTGCTGGGAATTCTGGCGCCTCTTTTTGGACCGCTTGTGGGGATGCGGGAGCATCGAGGCAAGTGTCCATCGTGCGGCACGCGGATGATCAGCATCGCGGATCAAAAGGAGCACGAGTGCCCGGTGTGCACCCAGAAGTTTGCTATTGAGGATCACTCAGCGGCTCCGGTGCGATCGTAAGAGCCTGAAGGGCAGAGCTACTGTCTTCCCCACCAGCGGGGGCCCGGATACAGGGTGGACTCGTTGGGCAGATGAAACTGCCATGTGGTTGCATTGTTGTGTGTCCGGGCGAAGAGAAGATTTTCGATTCCGCAATCAATGTGAACGAGGCCCCTGGCGAGGTTGATGCCGGGTGCGAATCTGCCGATGAGGCCGCGGCGCCGGGCGAGGTAGTGCGCGATGAGCATCTGGCTGGCGTCGTCGGCCAGGTTCCATGCGAGCACTCCAGCGATGTTTCGATTGCTGGTGAGTCGCATGGATGTGACCCAGCCGGTTTCAGTGAAGGCGCCTGTGCGAGTGACGTCGTATGCGTAGTTGGCTAACTGACCCGAAGGGCTGGGCCCGCATAGCTGGTGCTGAATGGTGGGCGGGTCGTATCGCTTGCCGTCGTCGGAAATATAGGTGACAGCATTCCCGAGGGCCGGACTGTAGCCGCAAATCCATTTGTGATGAGACAGGTTCTTGTAAGTGGTCCAGGAGTCGAGAGCTTCTCCTGCAACGAGGATCGAGAGTGAGACGCGGTTCAGAGTTAGTGGGGAGTGGTGCTGCGATGCGGCGGGGATTTTGCGGCTGCTGGAGATCGCGAGGGAGGTGCTGGGCTCGGAAGACGGCGCGTTTGGGAGTCCGAGTTTTTCTTGATCTTCTGCAAATGGGGAGGCCTGGATTGCCGGTGGGAGAGCGAGCGCTAGAAGAAGCAGATGAGCCTTCGAAGTCCGCCAATGGCGACAATGGGTACTCATATCTGAAGCCAGCCGGCGAGCGAGTTGGACGCCGGCGGCTACAGAGTTTGTCGTCAGGAGTAGGGAACTTGTTTAGTTCGCAGGTAAGTTTTCTGCCTGGGATCTGGGTTAGGAAGTTGCGGGAGAGGGCTTTCCGGGGTGAATCTGAAGTTCGTTCACGACTCGCTGCACCTGATGGACTTTTCTCGCCAGGTCTTCGGCCTGCTGTCTTTCTTTCCCTGTTCGGACTGTTCCCTTGAGAGTCAGCGTTCCGTTGAATGCGGTGTACTGGATCTTTTCTGATTTCAGCGAAGGTTCGGAGGCGACTCTGGATCTGAATTCATCTTCGATGGCGCTGTCGAGTTGTGCCTTCTGCGCTGCGTCCTTGATGTCGTCCTGCAGGCCGGAGCTCTGAATCTGAATTCGATCGGCGATCTGATAGCCGGGCGCGGCCTGTCTGGCTATCGTTTCTGCCTGCTGACGCCGATCCATGCTGCCGACGATGCCGCTGAGGGTGATGGTCCCCGAACTACGATCCTGCGCTACGGTGAGGCTGCGCAGATTGTTTTGATCGAGGGCGTTGTGGACAGCCACGCGGTAGTCGGGATGCTGGTTGCTGTGGCAGGCGGTCAGGGAAAGCGTTCCGACGAGAATTGTGCTGGAGCAAAGAAGCAAAGCAGAGCGCAGAGCGGAATGAGACACGATGCATCACCTCCGTGAACATCGGAGTGGGATGCGGAAGGAGAGTTATCCGGTTGTCCTTGAGGCTGTTGCCGGCTCCCGATGGGAATCAATCCACCACGCCCAGAGGAGAAGAATCACGCCTCCAATCAACCCAACCCACAGGATTGAAGAGACAGAAGGGGGTGGAGGTCCGGAGGAATTAGCTACATAGACCAAGGTGAGGAAGATGAAGTACGCAGCTGCCCCGTAGGAGCCGATTTTGTCGCGCGCACGGGTGGAGCGGAGGTAAACGCAGACCCCGGCGACAAACATTGAGAACTCCACAATCATCGTCCACTTGATTGAACTCCAGAGTTGAAGACCGAAGAGCGCACTGCCCGGGTAGAGGGGCATGTCGGGCCTGTGCGTTATCCAGTCGAGTAGCCAGTGGCTGAGGACCGCGACCCAGATCATCAGCGCTCCAATTGCATAGCGACTGAATCTCCAGTAGAGCAAGGCAAAGGCTGTTGCCCAGGTGAGCAGGGCCAGCAAGCTGTGTGACCAGGGATAGTCATAGAAATCGAGGGGAGTGAAGCGCGTTGCGGAAGGGTCGATGCGAACATGCTCCCATCCAAAGAGAAGGAAGATCGGCCAGAGTATGTCGGCGAAGAGGGCGGCCGCGATGAGAATTGCCGCTGATGTGCGGGGCGCGATGCGCTTTGAGGCGAGTCCGACGGCGAAGTGTCCGAGGAACATAGGCTCAGCTCACTATACAAAACGAGATTTTGGTTCCCACAAACGCTCAGTCCCACGTCTCAAAATCGAGACGTGGGGCACCCGCATTGGATGAGGCGGCTGGTCTCCAGCAGGACGGCGATCAGACCCACGTCTCAGAATCGAGACGTGGGGCACCCGC
>JAFDVQ010000014.1 GCA_018268915.1 Acidobacteriota bacterium | reverse complement strand
GGAAAAAAGGAACGAAGGAACGAGGGAAAGAGGGAACGAGGGAACGAGGGAACGAGGGAACGAGGGAACGAGGGAACGAGGGAACGAGGGAACGAGGGAACGAGGGAACGAGGGAACGAGGGAACGACAAAGAGTATTTGGGCAGGGATTGGGTGTGGGGAGTGGTGATGAGGGGAATTTTGTCGTCGGGTTGGGGTGATTGCCGGATGGGGTCAGGCTCGCTTGCGCGGGTTGTGCTTGCCTTTAGTCCGGTTTGAGTCTGGTTTTATTCGTTCCTTTGTTGAATTCATTTTTCCCTGATTTTTCCAGTTAATAGAAAGATCAGGAGTTACGCAGCGGGATTCTAGATTTTCGCTGCCTGCCTCGCTGCCATCTCGTGACTTTGAGCTACGAGCTCCTTAATCATGACGGAGGTTGCGGGATCGATCGGGGATGGATTTGGCGCGACCGGTTCGCGATGGATGCGGGCTGGATTGAAGGGCTCCGCAGCGCGGGGTCTGACAATGGGGGCCGCGAGGGCTACGGGCTTCGGCTGACGGTAGTTGATGGACGGAGTGACGGCTTCGCCTGCTTCTTCCATTTCTCTCATGGTGCGGCTGGCCATCCTGATGCCGTTGAGGAAGGTATCGGCTACGGTGCGCTTGATGTGGTCGTCTGCGAGGGCGGCGAGGACAAAGTTGATAGCGTCGAGGGCGGATCGCCGGTCCACCAGCCGCGGGAAAGTCATGGCCCGCATGTTCTGAGTTTCTTTCTCCTGGGCTTCTTCGACTTGCCGCATCTGGTCGTGCTGGCGGCAGAATATGGAGTTCGGGATTGCGGGTGAAGTGCAACGTTGGCCGTTGCGCTGGGACTGCTGGCATTGAGGCATGATTGTTCTCCGTTCTGTTCTGTGTGGTTGTGGATGGGAGCGGAGCTAGCGGGGTTAGCGGAGTTAGCGTCGCTTCGCGACGTTAGCCCGAAAACCCGAGAAACGATCGCTGCATTGCTACCGCGCGGGGGTTGGCGAGTTGACGAGGTTTTGCCTGGCTCACTTGTGGATCGGGTGAGCGGGCGGTTTATGGGCGATTTCAGATTGTTTGGGACTGCACTTCTATTGTGCGCAGAAAAGGGGAAATAACATGCAAAAGCAGTGGTCAAAGGGCAGGGATCAGTGGCCAGGGACTAGGTTAGATGGCCAGGCGAAACGCTGAACCATGGGGAGAGGGCACATCTGCGGTTTCTTCTTTAAATTCAGAGTTCATCGCTCTTCCACCGTTAGCTTTACGCCATCAATGCGATGAGCAAAGTCGTTATCGCATCTGCTTCGCGCGTGATCGCAGACTTCTTATTGAAGTCAGTTGAGGTCAGGTACCAGAGGACATAAGATCGCTTCTGGCCGAAGTCACCGGCTAACCGGAACTTAAGGCTAATTCTTGCCGAATCCTTAGATAAGTATTGGAAAGTCGGCTAGGCTCTACGAATCCAGTTCACTTGGCCGGATATCGGGTGGCGCTCTATCAGGTTCAGATCGGCAGGCGGCTTCGGCACAAGGGCGCGTCGGCGACTTTCCGTCAATGCGGATCGTTGGCGACATGCCGTTTTCCAGTATCTATCTCTTCTACATCGCACAAAGTCCTCGAATAAGGTGAGTGCGGGTTGGGAAGACCGCAGATCAGATTTTGAAATTCTTGCCGTCATCGCTCCTCAGGTTGTAACGACCCGAACCAGTCAAGAGCCTCCCATCAAGAGTTCGGATCGCCACGCCAGCAGGAACATGAACCTCGCCTTCCACACCTCGCCACTCAATCTCAATCAGGCCGAGCGGAGTTGGAACCGCCCCTTTAACCCACTCAAGCCCGCAACGCTGAGGAGCAACACGGCAGACACGATATCCCGGCTCAATCGGTTCGATGCCCAGCACGCCAAGTGAAATCGCCATCACCGGGGCCGCTCCCGCCCATGCATGGCAAAGGCTTGTCGCGTATTTTCTGCCGTACATCGCGAGTTGTTCGTTTTCTGTCTCAGCCGGATTGATATCTTCGAAGAACCTTCGGTTCCCTTGCTGGATCATCGGCAGCCATGCGGTCTTCAGCCTTGCCAAGGCTTTTTCGGTGCGCCGAGCTTTGGCGAAAGCTGTTAATTCAACTACCTGGCTAAGGCTGAAGTGAGACGGTCGTTTGGTCGTGTCCTCAAGAAATCGAAATAACGAGTCGTACTCTTCAGACTTCGCGATTCCAAAAGCGACGGCGTAGGCCTGAGCGAAAGATGTGAAGCGCTCATCCGGCTTACCGTTCCGATAGAGACCGTTCGCAAACAGCCCAGCCTCTGGCCTCCAAAATGATCTTCTGGTTGAGGCCCTCATACGAACCGCTGCACGATTGCAGCGCGTCTCCAAAGCTGCATCGCCCCAGGCGGCTGCCAGGCGTCCCACCGCGGTGAAAGCCCCGAATAGCAGAACCTGACCATATGCCGGAGTTCCATGTCCATCCGGTCCGCTTTGTTCGGTCGCCGACCAGTCCGGAAAGAAACCATAAGGCTGGACCCGCGCGGCATTCACGAATCCTTGATCGTCCTGCAACGATTCGAAGAACCTAACAATGTCCTCGATGCGATCGTGAAACATTCGCGAGAAGCTCGCATCTCCGCGCATCATGTATTCGCGCTCGAAGCCGATCACGTCGTACATGGGCGAATCGATGATACCTACGTCTCGAACCGTCGGTTTCACCGGAAGCGTCTCCCCAATCAGCGTCTGCCGGGATAGTCCGGCATCGAAAAACACTCGCTCGTAAGCCTCAAGCGTGAGCGGACCGTCATGCCATAAGAGGCCGTCGCGCCGGATCCCATCAAGGTAGAAATCATGCATATTCGAGCGCAGCGTGGCGGTTGCAACCTTCCAGATGGCATTTAGATCACTGTCGTTAGATTCGAATGTTCCCTTCTCTTCCGCAGGCCAGAGGCTTGCATCGAAGCTCACCCTCTGGATCTGCGCTTCGTCTGAGGCGATCAGACGCGCAAATCGCAGCGCGCGTTCAGGAAGAGAAACCTGCTGCACGTCTCCACTCAACCGAATCGGCTTGAGCGGGTACTGCTCGAAGTAGCGGGGATCGGGATCCCGAACTTCTGCTATGGACTCCCCGACCTGCACATTGAGTTCGCCTTTGCCGCGAACGTCGAAGCGCAGTGCCCCGAGTTCTATCTCCTGGAAGTCAAGCAGCAGATCGCGTCCAGCAGTCAAAGCGTATGCAGTTTGCGGTGGACCCTTGGGGTCGACCACACGGGAGACAGGCAAGCTCACGACTATCTCCCTTGGAGCATCTGGAAGCACGCCCGGATCGCTACCCTCACCGGTCTCTGCCGGAACCCAATGTGTACCGTCCAGGCTCGCTTCCCAGCCGCCACCCGAAGAGAACTCGCCGCCTTCGAGCAGCAGGCAAGGCAGAGATTCCGCGAAATCAATCTGCACTTCAATCTCTGAGTCGCCTTTGCGCAGAACCCCGCGTCGAACCGTGATATCGGAGCCCCGTCCCCCCACGACTGTCCTCACGCGGCTCACGGGCACTGCCCACCGCAAACTGATATCTTCGCGTACGCTACCCCGCTTTCTAAACCATGCTTCCGCAAGAGGCTGCCGGAAATTGGCCGGATAGCCGACATTCGTGCAGCGCTGCACAGCGAGATGGATGCGGCGCGCGTGTCGGTAAGCAGCAAGTTGCCCTGGATACCAGATCCATTGCGCACTCCACTTTTCAGGAACCCTCTCAGCAGTGACGCTTTGAATTTGCGATCCTGCGGCGGCCGCCGCACTCAGAAGAAGGAAGTCTCGACGATCCATATTCGTTCCCATCTCTTTGGGTCAGCAGTCCGCAATCCACTCCTTTTCCTCGGCCTATCGGAGTGAAATCAGCCTCGGAGGTAAACCTCAAGGGGTTATTTGGAGAGATGATTCGAGCAGGAGTCTTCGTGAGCTTGTGCCCACCTTGAAGTTGTAAGCGCCGCTCCACAACTTCCAGGCATGCTCCTTATCGCTCCACACGGATAAACGATTCAGCGGAATTTGCACACTGACCGTCTTTCGTTGCCCGGGGCTGAGTGACAGTTTTTCAAATCCTTTCAGTTGTAGAGGAGGTTCTGAAGCATTTTCCGGCTCTGTAACGTAAACCTGCACTACTTCGGAGCCTTTGCGAGCTCCGGTGTTCGTAACAGCGACTGATAGTGAAACATTGTTCCTCTCACGACTTACATGCAGATCGCTGTATTCGAAGGTCGTGTAGGACAGGCCGTAGCCAAATGGAAAAAGCGGCTGCTGCTGGTGCTGATCGTACCATCGGTAACCCACGAAAATGCCCTCGTCGTAACGTGCAACGCCATCGACACCGGGATAATTTTGCGATTTCGTAGCAGGCCCCTGATCGGGAGAGGCTGGGAACGTGACTGGCAGCCGACCGCCCGGGTCGGCATCTCCAAAGAGCACAGACGCAATACCCTCCCCACTCTCTTGCCCCGGATACCACGACTCGAGCACAGAGGCTACTTTGTTGAGCCACGGCATGGCCACCGGAGTGGATGTATTCAGGACAACCACCGTGCGTGAATTCACCGCTGCCACCGCGTCGATCAGTTCATTTTGATTGCCGGGCAGGTTCAGCGACGTTTTGTCCATGCCTTCGCCGAGTTGCTCGCCGGCAAAGACGACAGCGACGTCTGCCGAGCGGGCGGCCTCAAGAGCGGCATTCCACTTATCTTCGTGCGGAGGATCAAAGCCGACGTGAAGGAAGCTGCCCAGCACAGAATCGTCATTTGAGTGCTCAACAACAATACTGACCGAAGTACCTGCCTTGAGGTGGATGAGGCCGAACGAAGTCGACTTGAAGTTCACCTTCTGCAATTGGGCTATAACTTTGCCATCAACAAGGAGGCGTGAGCTTCCGGCTCCGTCTAGCGAAAAGCCATATTCGCCAGAGACGGATGGAGTCAGGGTCGCACTCCATCGCGCCGACCACGAGAGTTTAGGCGGTCCGAACGAGCGAACTTCGGGTCCCAGTTCTGCTGCGGGGAGGCCATTTACATCTACTCCTGCATCGACACGGGTCACCACAGGCTTGCCGCTCAGGTCGCTGCTGCGGTAATAGGCAGCGGTGAAGCCGTGCCCGGAGCCCTCTGTTGGCGTCAGCAGTTCGCCCTTGAGAAGGGGCAACGGGCGGATGCCAATCCCGACCTCGTGATAGCTCACTTTTATTGAAGACCCGGCACGCTGCTCAATGGCCTCGGCAGGAACGCTAAGCTTCTCAACGTGAACTGTCGGACCTTCCTCACCGAACACGGCCTGAGGACCGGCTACCATGCCAATCACCGCAATCGACTTCACTTTGCCTGGAGAAATCGGGAGTACTTGCTTCTCGTTCTTGAGCAGCACTGAACCTTCTTCAACGATGGCGCGTGCAAGTGCAACATGCTCGCTCGTTGTCACGCGGGCCGCTGAATTGCCAGGAGCCGGCGAGTCATAGATGCCAAGCTTGAAGATGGGAAAGAGCGCCGCGTAGAGCATCTGATCCACATCCGCCTCGGTAAGCTGGCCTTTTGCCAGCATGTCATGCAACGTCTGAGCGGAACCGATGTAGGTGACTCCTGCCTTTGCGGCGAGCAATGGATCGTGCAGTGCGAATACCGCATCCGGGGTGATTGCTCCTGAAAATCCCCACTTATGAAGCTCGCCCAGTACCTTCGCGTGATTACAGGCGAACGTACCGTTAATTTGGTTGTAGGCGCACATCACGCCGGCTGCACCACCAGTCTCGATCGCTTCCCTGAATCCGGGATAGTAAATCTCGTGCAGCGCGCGTTCCGGGATGATCTCGTTAACGCCGGTGAAATCCGGGAAATGCCCAACACGCTCCCAATCCTGGTTATTGCCGGCGAAGTGCTTAATCATCGCGATCACGTTTCCGCGCTGCACCAGAGGCAACTTCCGCCGACGCCATTTGTCCATTCAGAAACGGATCTTCACCGAAGGTCTCCGCACTGCGGCCCCAGTGCCACGTGCGCATGATGTTCAGCGTCGGAGCGATGATCTCAGAGCTTCCTTTGCCGCGCCATTCCTCCGCTAAAGCCGTTCCAAAGTCACTAGCCCGTTGTCTATCCCAGGTCGCGGCCAGCGCAATCTCGTTTGGAAACGCCGTCGCTCCGAGAGTTCTAGGCTGTGGAGGTCCCGGGAATGGTCCCTTAGCCCACCCGTTCGGTCCGTCATTCGCGTTCAAGGCCGGGATTCCGAAGCGATTCTCCGTCGGCTTCCCGAAGGAAGGTGCGAGTTGGTTGATCTTATCCTCGAGTGCCATCGCGTGGATGAGTTCCAGGGTCCGGCACACAGGGCTCTGGGTCTGATCTCTCCATGGTTCTTCCTGGGTCGGGACCCGGCAATCCTTGAGACGAGAGGCAACGGTTGCCTGTGCGTTGGAAGAACTACATGGAAATACGACTGCGCACAACAAAATGAAGCTGTTCACCCTGGCACGTACTAAAGTCAACATTGCTCTTTCCTTTACCAAATCTGGCTGTGATCGACTTCGCCATCCGGAGGTGCATCATTCTAGACCAACATCGAGGATCCTCATCTCCCAGACGCACGATCGAATTCATGGCGCGTTTTGTTGAGGGCCGAACACCAAAGTCGTTCGTTCAGAGATCGAATATGGTCCCGAATTCGGAAGACCTTCACCATCCGCCTCGAATCATTTAGTTCTTAGCCTTCGAGAGCACTTCGGCTGTACGCTGATCGGTGATAAGAACGTCGATCAAGCCTCCTCGCAAAGCGCCCAAAATGGCCTGCATCTTCTGCGTTCCGCCTGCCACGCCGACAACCCGCTTGCAATTGCTCAATTTATCCAAATCGATGCCAATCACCCGCTTCATCAACGATGATTTGATCGGCTGTCCATCCGCATTATAGAAGCGAAAACAGATATCACCCACTGCCCCGAGGCGTTGAAGCTTAGCCCGTTCTTCTCGCGAGAAGATGTTCCCGCTCACCGCCAGCATCTTCGATGGCTCCATCGAGCCGATTCCCACCAAGGCCAAATCCAACTTGTCGAAAAGGGCAGAAGCCTCTTGCACCACGGGATCTCGCGACAGTACCCGCTGCGCTTCCGACGTGCCTACAACAGCAGGCGATTGCAACAGCACGGGCTTCGCGCCGATGCTTCCGGCCAGGCGTTGAGCCAGATGGATTGCATGGAAGTCGCTCGCAGTATTCCCCACGCCGCCAAGAATCTGCACGACCTTTCCATCCGCACAGTAGCCACCAGGATGGAGCGCATCCACCATGGCAAACAATGAACGGCTCCAGGAAGATATCCCAATCACTTTGCCAGGCTTCAAAGTCGTTTCAAGGAAATACGCAAGAGCTATGCCCAGATCGCGGAACATTGCTTCGCCCTCCGCCGGACAATCGACGACAACGGCATCTTTCAACTCGAAGCGAGAGGTCAGCTGATCTTCGAGATCGGCGAATGTGCCAGGCGGCGTGGCGATGTTGAACCGAACCAGATTCAGCGCTCTTGCCTTCTTCAACATCCGCGATATCGTCGATTGATGAAGCTGAAGCTTGTCAGTGATTTCCTGCTGGTTGAGTTCCTGGATGTAATACATCCGCGCAACCTTGGCAATCAATCGAAGTTCGTCAACGCGACCCATAGCTTCCCATCCGCATTTATACGCACAGTCTTCAGTTCATCACCACTCACTGCCCATTCGATGAATTGGCGGCAGACCTGTCGGCCGCTGGTGGTGGTATACCTGCCATCCCATGTAGCGGCCGAGCGCTTCGGACACAATGGCAGCCGAATGACTGCGGTTCATGGCCGCGTGATGCTCGAAACCATTCTGACAAATGATATGCATCAACGATGGGAGCGCCGGAACGCGGACCACAGCTCGAGTACCAAAGGTATCAAGCGGATCGTCGGTGAATTCTCCTTCGCCGACGTAGACCCTGATTTTGCCACTCGCATCATCTGTGCTGATTCGGCCGAAGGTCAGCGGCCCTTTGCCAGTTCGACCCTCCATCGCTCCGAATGTATTCTCTTCGCCGAGAGTCGTTCCAAGGATTGGTGCCGTTGCGATCCGTACATCTGGAAGGAAATCTTTGGCCCAGTTTCCGCAATGGAACAGCACGCATTTTTCCGGATCGTCACCGTAATTGTTATTCCAGTCAACTAGTGCGCTGGGGCGACCGCTCGCAAGCTGCAGGGAATACATGCTCACTACGCCCGCGATATCAACTTCACATGCCGAAGGCAACATCTGCTCACTCATCATCGACATGATGGTGCAGACGTTCACACCATAGTTCTTCTGCAGCGAACTCCAGCACTGGATTGCTGTCGCCGATATGCCGAGGGACTGCATCCAGTCGTCGACGACCAGGGCGAATTTCCCCATTTTAAGAATCGCCTCATCCGGGACTTTGGAGGCGTCTGCGTATCCTCGAATCTGATCGATCCTCTGCTTGACGCGAGCATCGCTGTCGGGAATCTTGCCGGCATTCCCGAAGACTTCGGACAGATCGATGGTGCTCACGGAGATTCCCGAGGCTTCCAGGAGTTTCTCGCTATAGCGAGTTGTATTGAAGGCGTTCGGTCGCGCACCGACGGCTCCAATCCGAACTTGCGAGAGGCCGCGCACAACGCGGCAGACAGCCAGAAATTGCTCCAGATCTTCGCGGAAGCGCGGGTTCAGGATCGAAACGGTATGATCGCGGGTGAGGGAGAACTTGAATCCGTACTGGCGAAGATTGTTGCACGCCGAAATCTTTCCGCAAAAGGCATCGCGACGCCGGTTGAGACCGAACTGATCGAGATCGTCCGGGCACGCCTGTACCAGGATCGGTACACGAACATCTCCCATACGAACCGAGTCAGCAATGCCCTTTTCATCGCCGAAATTCGGGAGGCAAACAAGCACACCGTCCAAGCGATCGCGATTTACGCGAAGCAGGTCTCCGCATTTCCGCGCGTCGGACCACGTCTCGACGGCGCCGAGCTTTGTGTCTTTCTCCGAAAGCCAAACAGGCTCGATCGACAGTTCACCGAAGAGCTTTTTCAAATCCCGGCGGGCTTCTCCGATCAGAACGTCAGGAAAGAAGTCGCGATTGCCTAAGATGACGCCTAGAGTTGCCATGACACTTCACCTCACTTTTTCGAAATCGTGGAAATCATTCGCGTTCTTTCGTGTAACCAGATCGCATGGAATGATCTGCTGTTCCGGCTTATGTGTTGAACCAGTCCTGAGATAGTCGTCCGCTTCGTCTACAGCAAGACGTGAAATGAGAACCGCAGGCTGAAGCGCAGTTGCTCGCAATTCTCCTGCACGGATGGACGCAACCGCGTCAGGGCTTCCATCAAAGCCTGAAATGACAATCCCGGTACGTCCTGAAGATTTGACAGCGGCCAGAGCGCCCAGAGCCATCGTATCGTTGCCCGAAATGATGCCCTTCATGTCCTGATGGGCCTGAAGAATCGTCTCCGTCCTCTGAAACGCTTCGGCCTGGGACCAATTGGCGGATTGCGCTGCCACACGCACAAGATCGGGGTGGCGATCGAGAACTAAATGGAATCCTGAGGTACGGACCTGTGCATTTGTGTCGGACTCCCGGCCGAGCAACTCTACGTACGGTCCGCCGGAAGATCCCAGTGCGTCGACAAAATCTTCAGCCACTATAACTGAGCCCTGATGATTGTCGGCAATGATCTGAGCTTTCGCAATACCATTCGCATTGATGGCGCGGTCAATCAGAAAACACGGGATACCGGCTTTTGTAGCACGCCGCACTGCGGCTACGGAAGAATCGGCACCTGCGTTATCGAGAATGATCGCTGAGGCGTTCGAAGCGATCGCTGCGTCAATCAGATTGTCCTGGCGATAGGCGTCATCGTCGTGCGCGTCGACGCGAACTCGATAGCCGAGAGAGAGGGCTCGAGCGGCAGCTGCATCGCCTTCCGCCTTGAAGAAGGGATTGTCCTGGGAAGGCACAATGATCACGATCAGCTTTTTAGAGGCATCCGACCGGTGACACCCGGAGAATAAAAGCACGGTGAGGAACGCCGCGCCCGCGCATAGAATCCGGACTGTACGGATCACTCGACCGCTCCCTCATTGGCTCGCAGCAGAAGCGGGAGAAACCGGGCCTGAATATTTGTCTGTAATTGATCGATCGCGACCGCAAGAATGATGACTGCTCCTTTGATGACCATTTGCCAGAACTGAGATACTCCGAGCATCACCAAGCCATCGGAGAGAACGCCGATTACGCATGCTCCAAGGAGAGACCCAGTGATCGATCCTCGACCTCCCATCAGTGACGTCCCGCCCAGAACGACGGCCGCGATCGCATTCAGTTCAAAGCTGTCGCCAGTGGCCGGATGAGCCGCTTCCAATTGCGAGGCAATGATCAGCCCGACCAGCGCGGCACAGACGGCAGCGAAGACATACGTGAAGAGTTTGACCCACGGTACACGGATTCCGGCCAGCCGGGCCGCGCGCTCATTACCGCCGACAGCATAGATATGACGGCCGAGCGGAGTTTTGCGGGCGATGAACACAGCGACTGCGAAAAGCACCAGCATGATCCAGACTGGCGTCGGCAAGCCGAAGAAGAAGGTCTGCCCCAGAGCAGGAAATCCCGTGTTCCCTCGGGCCAACTCGCCCGCAAGATTCGGAAAAGTCTTGCCATTCGAAATCAGGAGTGCGGCACCCCGAGCTACATAGAGCGTTCCCAAGGTGGCGATGAATGGAGCGACGCCAGCTTTTGAAACGAGCCAGCCATTCAATATTCCCACTGTGAGAGAAATTGCAATGGCAATCAAGACGCAAGCGGCGACGGGAAGGAAGTGGCGCGACCCACCGAGCTCGATGCCCTGCGTGAGCAAATAGCCCATCAGCATACCAGCCAACCCGGCAACTGACCCGACTGACAGATCGATCCCACCCGTCAGTACGACGAATGTCATTCCAATCGCAAGGATGGCGGCGATGGCCACGTGTTTGGTGAGGATCTGAAAGTTATTCGCAGTCAGGAAAGCGGGCGCCAGCCATGAGAAATAGATCAGCAGCGCAACCAACACCACAACTGCACGTGCCTTGAAGATCAGAAGCAGGGCTCGAACACCTGAAACGGTTATTGAGGACAATGGGCGCGCGGTTGCGATCGTAGCTGTCATAAGGAAACACTTCCTGATCGCGCTGTTGAGATAGTGGCAACCACCGGGCTCGCTGCAACAAAGAGCGCTTCATCGGTCAGTTCTTTGCATTCAAGCGTCGCAGTGATGCGACCTTGGCACAGAACAAGCGCTCGGTCGGCGAGCGCCTGGATCTCTTCAATCTCGGAAGAGGTAAAGATGATGCCAATTCCCTCAGAAGCGAGGCGTCTGAGGATCGCGTAGATCTCCGCTTTTGCTCCCACATCGACCCCGCGCGTAGGCTCGTCGAGCAGCAGCAGTTTTGGGGAACACATCAGGCAGCGAGCGATGATGACCTTCTGCTGATTGCCTCCGGATAGAGCCGTGACCGCTAGTTCTAGATCGGAAACCCGTATGTTCAAATCCTCTACAAGCTGCAATGCTTTTGCCGTCTCCTTCTTCTTGTCCAGAAGGATCCCGCCGGATCCGGCCAGCGCAATGTTCTCACGAACAGAAAGATCCGGCACTAGAGCGTCACGTTGGCGATCCTCGGGGACCAGATGGATACCAGCCCTGACTGCATCGGCGACTGATCTAACGGAAAGTTCCTCATTCTCGAGTCGAATCTTCCCACTCCGGATTTCACGAGCTCCCGCGATCGCTTCGAGCAACTCGGTGCGACCGGCCCCGAGCAGTCCATAGATCCCAAGAACCTCGCCCTTATTCAGAGAGAAACGCACATCTCGCACCGGCACGCTTTGTGCAGCGGAATTTGATTCAGGCGCAACCGTCAGGTCCGACACGCTCAATACTGCAGGACCCTGAGCCAGGCTAGTCTGCACGATCCCACTTCTCGAAATATCGCGCCCCGACATCCGCTCCACGATCCATCGGCGATCAACCTCGGTGCGTGGGGCTTCGCCCACGACACGACCAGATCGCAGCACAGTGAAGCGGTCGCCCAGATGAAGAAGCTCATTCAGGCGGTGCGATATGTAGATGATCGTCACGCCAGCGCGCTTGAGCTCGCCGATCACCTCGAAGAGAGACTCCGCCTCCGTGTTCGAGAGCGCGGAAGTAGGCTCGTCAAGAATGAGAATCTTCGCTTTCCGCTCGAGTGCGCGTGCTAGTTCGACGATCTGACGGGATCCGAGCGACAGACTTCCTGCCGGTGTGCGGACGTCCATCGAGCTGCCAAGGCGCCGCAAGGCTTGAGACGCACGTTCCTCCTCGAGAGCTCGGTTGACCAGAGCTCCAGCCCGCGTCAGCTCGCGTCCAGCGAAAATGTTGTCGGCCAGATCGAGATTCGTCAGTACTGAAAGCTCCTGATGCACGATGGCAATGCCGTGATGGGCCGCTTCTCTTGGAGAACGTAAAGTGATTTCCGCGTTTTCGAGTGTGAGCTGACCTTCGTCTTGCTGCTCAACTCCGGCAAGGATCCGCATCAGCGTAGACTTCCCTGCTCCGTTTTCCCCGATGAGTACATTCACCTGGTCGCGATAGACGCGGAAATTGACTCGATCGAGCGCGATCGTTCCCGGATACCGCCGGGTAATTGCGCGAGCTTCGTAGATGATTCCGCCTGAGGTCATATCGTCTTTTCGCAGAGCACATTGGCAATCGCCTGTTTCCATCCATCGTAGAGAGCCTGACTTTCGCCCTCGCTCATCCTTGGCTCAAACCGATCGGCATTCTGACCGATAGACTCGAGATCCTGAAGCGACTTCCACCAACCCAGTTCAAGTCCGGCGAGCCAGGCTGCGCCAATCGCAGACAGCTCTTCATTGCTTGAGCGAAGGACGGGGCAGCCGAGAATGTCGGCCTGAAACTGCATCAGGCCCGAATTTCGCGTCGCCCCGCCATCGGCAAGCAATTCGGAAAACTTCATGCCTGCCGCCGATTGCATCGCGAAGAATGCATCAGCAATTTGATAGGCGACGGCATCCAGAGCCGCGCGTGCCAGGTGCGCCGAAGTGTGATGTCGACAGAGGCCGCTGATCGTTCCTCTGGCGTCCGCATCCCAGTGCGGAGCGCCAAGGCCGAGCATCGCCGGCACAAAATAGACCCCGGCCGCATCACCCACGCTCGATGAAAGCTGTGCAACCCCTTGAGATTGGTCACTTAGTTTCAGAAACTCCCCAAGCCACTGAACAGCCGAGCCCGTCATGGGTATGTTGCCTTCAAGTGCGAACTGTGTGGTTTCTTCTGCTGACCACGCGATTGTTCGTGCCAGTGACGTCGTATCTGCTTCGAGGGCAGAAGTGAGCGCCATCAGGGACGAGCCAGTGCCATAAGTAGCCTTCACTGAGCCAGGTGAAAAATGAGCGTGCCCGAACATTGCCGCGTGAGAGTCGCCAATGGCTGCCAGTATAGGTACGCCCCTTAGACCTGGCACGGTCTCGCAGGTGCCGAAGTTGCTCGCCGAGGGCTTCAATGCCGGCATTGCCTCCTTTGGAAGGGAGAACATGGGCTGAATATCCCTATCCCACTCCAGCTTGTCCAGATTCAGTAGCCCTGTTCTGGACGCGTTGGTGAGGTCAGTCAAGTGCTTTCCGTTACCAGTAAGGCGACTGATCAACCACGAGTCAACGGTGCCGAGATGCAGGTCCGATTGTTCTCGTGCTCTTTGAACTGCCGGGCAGTTCTCAAGGAGCCATGCCCATTTTCCCGCCGAAACAAGAGAGGCGAGTGGAAGACCTGTTCTGCGACGGAAAAGATCAGCGCTAAAGGCAAGTCGGCGGCAGATCGCAGTTGAACGGCCGCACTGCCAACTCACCGCATTCGCGAGTGGCTCGCCGGTCGAGGCGCTCCAAGCAATCGCAGTTTCACGCTGGTTGGAAATGGCAAGGGCCTCAATGCGTTCGCTTGCTAGCGATGCATGTTGAACCGCTACTCCAATCACTGTCTGAACCGACTCCCATAGATCGTTCGGATCTTGTTCAACAAACCCTTCTACTGTAGAAACAATCGCCAGAGGTGAAGAGGTGCGAAAAACAGGCGAGCCGGACCGATCGACGAGCAATCCCTTCGTGTTTGTCGTGCCCTGATCGATCGCGAGAATCAGCCCGGCAGACATCTATGTCCTCTCAGCAATCAAATTCAGAGCAGCATCTCTCATGCCGGTTGCTGTGAGATTGAAGTGCTGCAGCAAGAATTCAGCCGATCCGGTAGGAGCAAATACGTCCTGCAATCCGAGAATCCGCATCGGCGTTGGGTGCCGAAGAGCAAGAACCTCGGCCACCGCGCCTCCGAGGCCGCCGGCAGCAAGCCCTTCTTCGGCGGTCACAATTCCCCTAGTGGATCGCGCCGCATCGACGATCGCTTCTTCGTCGAGAGGCTTGATTGTGCTCATATTCAATACCCGGGCTGATTTGCCCTCCTGCTCCAGCAAGCTGGCCGCGTCGAGCGCACGAGAAACCAGAACTCCATTCGTAATGATCGTTACATCCGACCCATCGCGAAGCTTCACTGCTTTTCCGAGCCTGAATTCGTATTCATCGCGATGAACTCTGGGCACCGGAATGCGGCTGATGCGGATGAACATCGGTCCTTCATGATGAAGCGAATAGCGCATTACTGCTGCAGTCTCCACATCGTCTGCGGGAACGATGACGGTTAGATTCGGCAGAATGCGAGTCCAGGCGATGTCTTCAATGGAATGATGCGTCGGGCCCAATTGGCCATACGCCATTCCCGAAGACATGCCGCAGATTCGTACATTGGCCTTCGAATATGCAAGATCGACCTTCACCTGTTCCATAGCCCGGGCTGTCAGAAAACAGGACGCGCCGCACAGGTAAGGAACCATGCCGCCATTTGCAAGACCGTTGCCAACGCCAACCATGTTTTGCTCGGCAATCCCAACATTAATGAAACGCAATGGGTACTTAGTCTTGAAATCCTTCATTTTCGCTGAGGAAAGTGAATCGTTGATTACTACGCACACGCGGGCATCCTGCTCAGCGAGATTTTCCAGCATGCTGGCATACGCGTCGCGACAATCGGACATTTGCGGCTTCTGTAATTCGCCCTTCTCTGCCTCCACCGGGCCTACCATGTTGCCTCCACGCCCAGTTCCCTTTGAGCGATCTCCAGTTGTTCCTCGGTAGGCACTCCATGATGCCATGCAGGTTTGTTCTCAGCGAATGACACGCCTTTGCCCTTGATCGTCGTTGCGATAAAGCACGACGGCTTGCCCTTCTCCAGCGGTACAGAAGAGAACGCTTGATGGAGCGCCAGATGATCGTGCCCGTCCAATTGCTGCACCGCAAACCCGAATGCTGTCCAGCGGTCCATCAGCGGCTCCATCCGGATCGTGCTCTCCGTGAAGTCCCCCTGCTGAATCCGGTTCCGATCAACGATGACGATAAGGTTGTCGAGACTGTACTGCTGAGCACACATGGCCGCTTCCCAGTTCGAACCCTCCTGGAGCTCTCCATCGCCGACGAGCACAAATACGCGCCAGGCCTCGTTGCGCATGCGTGCCGCCAGCGCCATTCCCACAGCGATTGGCAGTCCGTGTCCCAGGGGGCCAGTATTCGCTTCCACGCCAGGCAACTTGTTCCTGTCTGGATGCCCGTTTAGCATCGAGAGCGGCTCCATGAAGGTCTTCAATTGCTCGATCGGAAAGAATCCGCGCGCCGCAAGAGTTGAATAGAACGCACCCGAACAATGCCCCTTTGACATAACGAACCGGTCTCTTTCTTGCAGGAGGGGTTTGTTTGGATCCACATTCAGAATCTGTCCGAGATACAGAGTCGCGAGGATATCAGCCGACGACAAATCTCCGCCGGTATGACCGAGCTTCGCATGATTTGTCATGGACATCGCGCTCAGTCGGATCCAGTTCGCCTTCTCGGACAACCACTGCGCTTTGTCATCTGCGATGGAAGGCCTTCCGGATCCCTCTCCAAGACTCATTTGAACTCCGCACATCTTCCCATCTCACCATGAAAATACAGCACGGGGAGCGATCTAGATACATCTTTTCTTCTGATTGCATATTTATGCACACTTTACTTCCCGTCCTGACCGACAAAAGGCGGGAGCATATTTATGCAGATGCGCAGATTTCCATTGACACATACAGAAGCTCATCCTAATTTTTGGGTGACTTCGTTCTTTCTCTCGAAGATGTGTTTCTAGTATCAGAAAGGCGTCGAAACCTCTAATGTATCGACTCTCATCCGCTTTGGTAGTTCTCGCAGTTTCTGGTGCTATGTATCTGTCAGCACAGCAGGCTGGCCTTAAACCACCAAAGCCCAGGATCGTCATTACTGCTGACCCGGAGCTTGACGACAACGATACACTCATTCGCGCGATGCTCTATTTGACTGACTTCGATCTGCAGGGCCTCGTCTATCAAGAGTCCACCTTCCACTGGAAAGGCGACGGCAAAGGAACAACCCAATACGTCCCTTCCTGGGGCAGCAGTCGACTGAACTCATGTCCAACAGGGTGCGCGAACTGGCGTTGGCCCTCTCCGGATCACGAAGCCTTCATCGACCATATCGTCGACGCTTATGCCAGTTCTTACGCCAATCTCAAAGTACATAACCCGAACTATCCCGAACCCTCTTTGGTGAAATCCAAGATCAAATGGGGTAATGTCGATTTCCCTGGTGACTTCTCTAAGGATACCGACGGCTCCAACCTGATCAAATCCCTTCTGCTCGACGATCAGCCCGCCCCGGTCTATGTCACCGCGCAGGGCGGACAAAGTACGATTGCTCGCGCCCTGCGATCCATATACCAGGACTATCACGATACGACAGATTGGGCTTCCGTCCGCGACAAAGTCTCCCACAAACTGATCATCATTCCCTGGGGGGACCAGGATGGGCTTTACGCAAAATACATCAAGCCGAACTGGCCGGGCGTCGACGAATGGGCACTCGCCATGGTTGAGTACGGCTACGGAATCCGCAGCACTCTCTCCGCCACGAACAAGGTCTACGTGAGTGGGGCGTGGACCCGAGCCAACATTCTTGACCGAGGATCACTCGGTGCGCTTTATCGCGTCTGGCAGGATGGCATAGAGATGGACCCCACCGACACTTTTGGCTTTGGCGAGGAAAAGCTACGCAGACTCGGTATCACCAACATCGAGGAGAAGGACGCCTTCATCAGCGAGGGTGATACGCCGACCTACCTGAATCTCCTCAACAACGGCCTACGCGCACAGCACGGATATTGGGGCGGATGGGGCGGCATCCGCAAAGACGGCTTAACCCAGATGCCAACAGCGTTCTATGAACTCGCGCCAGCTACCCCGCTTTCCATCGATGATCCTGGAATTCCTCCTTATCTCGCTCCCGCCGGCAAGAGAAATCCGAACATCCCAAACCCGCACCCGCCTCCGCCTGCGAACCATCCTCCGGACTTCGGTCGCCGCCCGCCGATTCCGGCGCGTACCCTTGCCATCAACAATAGTTTTTTCGCCGCAGCGCAAAACGACTTTGCCGCTCGCTTGAAATGGTCAGTCACTCCCAACTATAAAGATGCGAATCACGAGCCTCACGTAAGCATCAAAGGACCACTCGAAGTCACCGCAAAGCCAGGCAACACACTGACTCTGGAAGGCACCGTCTCCGATCCTGATCACAATGCCGTGACTGTGACGTGGTGGCAATATAACGATGCCGGAACTTACCCTGGAAACATCCACATCTCAAATCCGAACTCCCTTAAGACCTCTATCGGGATACCAGCGGATGCCAGACCGGGCGACACCATTCACCTGATATTGGAAGGAACTGACAATGGCACACCCGCACTCACCAGATATCAAAGAGTCGTAATCACTATCGAATAAGTGGAGTGTCCGGCTTGAATTTCCAGCCAGGAAATCGCGACGCTTGCCAACCACATCCCGTTCTGCAATCGCATCCGAGATTGAACGTCCGTCATCGAATGCGGTTTTCGAGTTGGTGCGGTTGATTGCGCTGACGAGTCCAAGCAGCCGCGCAAAGACGCGCTCGGTCTCGGCCAGTAGCTCAGTCGTGTCTTCAACTGGCTGCTCGCCTTCCTGCACACGAGCGGAACGACTCAGCCGCTTTTTGACCTCTTCGATTCTGTTCTGGCAATCGCTGCGCTCTGCCGGTGCTTCTGCAAGCTTCATGGTGCCTCCGATTCAGGCGTGCACAGTTTGCCTGCTCATCCGCGTTCTGTAGAACCGGCTGCGCAGAGCGTACTTCCCCTCTACGCAGCCAAGTTGGTTTATGGGTTCAGTCCTTATACGGATCAAACTCATTCGCTCCTGCCATCGCCACACCAACAGGCGTGAGACGGTGAAGGATGCGTACCGTGTCCTCGACAGACTCAAGCACCTCATCGAGACGCTTGTAGCAATCGGGAGATTCATCGAGTCCGGCGCCGCGCAATTCGATGCCGGCGCGATCTACCCAAGCTCGCATCATCTCCGGAGTAACCTTGCCGGCACGCTTGACCTCACCGGTCTTGCGGTCGACTACGCCAGTTGCCTCGCGGCGGCCAAGTGCGCGACCCGCTCCGTGCACTGTGGAGTAGAGTGAATAACGCGCATGCTCACTCTCGACTCCTTCGAGAATGACCGACTGCTCTCCCATTGTTCCGCCGACGAATCCACGCTGGCCCGGAAAGGCAGGTGTCGCGCCCTTGCGAACAACCCACATCTGTTCACCGTTGTGCTCTTCGTGCCATGCAAAGTTGTGGTGGTTGTGAACTTCCTCGACAATCGGCGCTCCCAGGATCTCCGCCACACGGGCGCAGACCCAGTCACGACCTGCATAGGCGTAGTCACCGGCAAGACGCATCGCCTCGAGATAATCCGCGCCAAGGTCGCTGTCGGTTGCGAGAATGCAAGGCTCTACGTCCATCCCATCCGAAGCACCAGCTGCCTTCAGGAAGTGCGTTGCCGTCTTGTGACCAAGTCCGCGTGAACCGAAGTGTACGCCAATCCAGACGCGATCCTCTTCGTCTGTGAAAAGATCAACATAGTGGTTGCCGCTTCCGATGGTGCCGAGCTGGTTGCGCGCCATCTCCTTCAAAGGCGATATCGCCTTCAGCTTCCACGCCTGATCATCGAACAGAGCATGATCGACGCGCTCATTGTTCTTGCGGCCAACACCGAAGCTGATCACCGACCAGACATCGTCCATAATCTTCGCAACACGTGCACGCAATTCCGAGCCAGGCATATCGATGCGAACTGCTTTGTTGCCGCAGCCGATGTCATAGCCAACACCGGTAGGGCTGATCGCATTCCTGTACGCCACGACCCCGCCGATCGGCACGCCGTAGCCGACGTGATTGTCGGGCATTAGCGCAACCTTGTCGGCTGTACGCGCACAGACGCGAATCTGGTTCAGCGTACGATCATCAGCATGACCGAACACCGGAATCTGGTTATCGAAAATCTCCATACGAATCATGAATGTGGTCCTCACTTACCTGTGTCGCGAATACAGTCGCACAGCGACAACAGTTTTTAAACGTCACGAAAAAGCCCCTGACCATCAGGCCAGGGGCTCGAAAGTCTGCTTGGGAAAAACGCACTATGCGCTTGTCCAATCGAGCCCTGGCACGGACAGAATTTCACCTTGCGAATACGGCCGGAGGCCTTTCGCCTGGTGATGTCTCGTCGATGGGACTCGATTCAGCACGATTGTCATCATGCCCCAGTTCACGAAAAGAAGCAACATCAATTGCGATACTTGCGCTACTTACTTTGGGTAATTACCAGAAAGTTGGTTGCGCTTAACTTAGAACTCAGATACTCTCGTTTTCGTGATGAACCTATTCAAGTCGTATCGGTCCGAAAGCCTCAGCGATTTGCTGGGCAAGGAGGGGTGCGGCTGAATTTAGGTTAAGTTCTGAATGACCGCCAAGCCCCTCGAGAAATCGAGGGGCTTTTGCTTTGTGGGTTCTTGGCGGAACAGGCATGCGCGGCGGTCACATAAGCTGTGTCTTTTTTCTGGGTTCGAGCTGTGGGGATGTGGTGGAAATGGGAGACACACTGGTCTTAGAAACCAGTGCCTTCGCGCGTGAGAGTTCAAGTCTCTCCATCCCCACCAAAGATCTCAGGGAGACGTGGCCGAGTGGTCTAACGCGGAGTGCCCTTTGAAGAGGCAGCATCCGTTCGAATCGGATCGTCTCCGCCAGCATTGGCTGCAGTAAGGCTCGCAATTCGCTTGCACAAATGTTATGCGAGCTGCTGCAGCAACGGATGCGCGACTGTAGCTTAAGTGGTGAAAGCTCTCGATTGTCGATCGAGCAGATGCCGGTTCAAGTCCGGTCGATCGCGCCAACAATTGGTCACGCCGCCGGCTAACGGTAGACCAGCGCCCCTTCATGGCGCGAATGCCAGTCATCTCTGGTCGGCGTGACCACGCTTGAAATTAGGTTGCGAGTTAGATGCGTTCATGTCTGATGTAAGATAAGTACTCTGACATGTAGGTGACTAAGGATTGCAGCGTAGGTAGTTGACTTTTAAAAATGAGTCGGGGTAAAGTACAAAAGTTATGACGCACCGAGTTAATAACGGATTTATACCCGCGGCGATGCAGCCCAAGCGGTGGGGTATTACCGTGTTCTGGCCGGACTAGCGAGATCAACTCCATTTTCAGGAGACTCGAGCCCCCGGCCTTCAAGGTCCGGGGGCTTTTAGTTTCTAAGCAGTACTGCGCGGTATCTCAACGGCAGAGAACCTGACTGTTAATCAGGGCTATGTGAGTTCGACTCTCACCTGCGCAGCCAACATCGATGGCGAGTGGTGTAACTGGGAACACGCCGCGCTCTGACCGCGGAAGTCAAGGTTCGAAGCCTTGCTCGCCAGCCAGTTAGTGACTATGTCAATTGGATATCTGACATGGATAAGTGACGTGTGTCTAAGTTGAGAACGGAGAGTTTGTTCCGGGATCGTCTAATGGCAGGACAGTGGTCTTTGGAACCACGGATGGTTTGGGTTCGAATCCCCCTCCCGGAGCCAGAGGATGAGCGGCTGTAGTCGAGTGGTAAAACGCTGCGTTGCCAGCGCGGAGATCGCCGGTTCAACTCCGGCCGCTCCAGAGAAATTGAAGGGCGATGCATTTGAAGCTGGTGTGGCAGAAGAGGCAATGCACCTCACCCGTAACGAGGACGATGCCGGTTCGATTCCGGCCGCCAGCTCCAGGAAGGTTTTATGACGAGTGCAATGACAATGCCGGTATTAGTGCTGAACGCGAGCTACGAGCCCGTCAACATCACACGCGCTCGCCGGGCTGTTGTGATGCTCGTCAAGGGTGTTGCTGTAGTCGAAGAAGCGCACGATCGCTATGTTCACGTCGGACTTCAGCTGCCATGTGTCATTCGGCTTCGGCAGTATCGGCGTTTGCCGATGCGGATTCAGACGCTGTCGAGGAAGAACATCCTAATCCGCGATGGCTACATGTGCCAGTACTGCGGTGTGAAATTGCTGAGCGGCCAATTGGAACTTGAGCATGTGGTTCCTCGGGCCCGGGGCGGACTGAGCACCTGGGAAAACCTGGTTGCCGCTTGCCGCGATTGCAATGCACGGAAAGCTGATCGAACACCGGCAGAAGCTGGCATGAAGCTGTTTCGCCAGCCGCGCCGGGTGACGATTCTTACCTCTCGCGCATTCATGCGCCAGACGGGAATCGGCGAGGAGAAGTGGAGGAAGTATCTGTACTACTGAAGGAACAGCAAAACCAGAGTAAGTGTCCCTCTTGGGCTCCTAGCCATGGCGTCGCTCTCTGTTGGTCGCGCCGACTTAGGGTTTGTGGCTTCGGAAGAAAGCAACTCTGGTTTTGCTGAGGGCCGGTATAGCACAATGCCAGAGTGTCGCCTCGGTATGGCGAAGGATGCGGGTTAAAGTCCTGCTGCCGGCTCCAAATAAAAGATTGCACCTGTAGCTCAAGTGCAAAGGTTTTGCACTTATAGATTGGCCCGGCTGATCTGTGATCGGCAGCGCGGGTTTTCGATTAACCCCGGGTGCTCCAACTGTGGCCGTGCCGACTATCGGAATGTCGGGCATGACTGTGACTCATGTCTCTTGTGGGTTCAACTCCCACCGGCCACCCCATTCGCCGGGGTGAAAATTCCCCGGCAGAGTTTCGGGCCTATAGCTCATTCAGGCAGAGCGCCGCACTTGCAATGCGGAGGTGGTCGGGGCAGAGCCGACTAGGTCCACCAGGTTTCGCCAGCCGCGTATGCGCGGTCGATACGCTCCGCTGAAAACGGAGAGAGCAGCGTTCAACTCGCTGGGCTGGCGCCATCGGGGAATAGTGTAATGCGTTGCATCCGTGCCTTGGGAGCACGTGGTCTGAGTTCAATTCTCAGTTCCCCGACCAAAGTTTTGAGCGTCCGTGCCAGAGCGGATGGATGGCCTTCGCTACGAACGAAGTGTACGCAGGTTCGAGTCCTGCCGGGCGCTCCACAAGTTTCATTTGCTTTTTGAAAACGAGGGTGTAAGCGAAGTGAATTCGGACACTGCCGGGCGGGATCGGGGTCCCCACGGACATTCGTCCGTGGGGCAGAAAACCGGACCCGGAGGGTCGAGTCCTCCCACCCTCGCCAAGGCTGCGCAGCTCAACGGATGAGCGTGGGTCTCATAAGCCCAAGAGAGCTGGTTCGACTCCGGCCGCAGCCACCAAGTTTGTATGGACGTGTAGCTGCTGGGTTGGTATGTAGCCGGCGCCTTATAAGCGCCAGTCCGTGAGTTCGACTCTCACCACGTCCACCATCGCGGGTCACAGGTGTTGACGGCAGCATAGGCGGCTCTTAACCGCTCGGACGGGATTCGACTTCCCGGTGACCCACCAACTTTGGAGTCGTACTCGAATGGATGCAGAGACCTGACTTTTAATCAGAGGGAGAAATCCCCATGTGGGTTCAAGTCCCACCGGCTCCACCAAGAACGAGAGGAGATCTTCATGTACCGGAGAGGAGGTCAACCGATGACGAATCACTAGAGAGGCGAATTGTGAGACAAGATCTGGCGAAGTGCACGACCGAACGACCGCGGCATGGCCGCAGTTGGGCGATCACCAAAAAATATGGCGGCCGAGTAAGAGTCAATCCCGATCGGGAGCATGACTATCCGGAGGAATACGGCGGGTTCCGTTCTTCTTCGCGTAAGAGGCAAGCCCACACAAAAGGTTTCTCTGACTTTCTTTCTCCGCTGCGTGGAGCGATCCGCAAAAGCATCGGACGGCACTGGGATGATGTGTTCGGCGAGTTCTGCCAGGCACTTGACCGGCGCGGACTCAGCGGCTACCACATCTGGACTCATTTGATGTGGGAGGTTGAGACGAACACTTTTGTCGGCGTGGACGGCGAGGTGTGTGCATTTCCTCCAACTCCGCCATTCGGTGGACGCGCATCGAAGGTGAACGGATTCTATGTCCATCCACTCACCGGCTTGCTCCTTTATAAGGAGCCAAGGCGATTCCGGCGGTGGATGAAAAAGCCGAAGCCCGAGATTCTCGTGCCCGGAAACGAGCCGCAAGTCTACAGGAGAATTGATGGGTTGTGGTTTCGCTGTCTGATCACCGTCGAGATCCGCAGTTTCCGGCCGCACCGCACTGAAGTGGTCGTTCGCCGCGTGAAGAGTGCGAATCGGAAGGAGATTCGATGGATCAAGGCACAGCTGGCCCCGTAGCTCAGTTGGATTGAGAGCGGCTCTCTTCTAAAGAGCGGGTCGCGAGTTCGAATCTCGCCGGGGCCTCCAGTTTGCCGTCCTAGCTCAATGCAGAGAGCACATCGGTCCTAACGATGAGGATGCGGGTTGAAGTCCCGCGGACGGTTCCAATTCTGTTTGTCTGCGCGTGAAGCTCAACGGAATGAGCATCGGCGTCCGAAGCCGAAGGATGTGGGTTCGAGTCCCATCACGCGCTCCAGCTTATCGACGGAAGGGCCGGGTTAGTTCAACGGTAGAACGCTTGTCTTACAAGCAAGCTACGCGGGTTCGACTCCTGCACCCGGCACCAGCTTTTCCGATCCAGGGATAGCTCAGTTGGCAGAGCGCGTGATCGATAATCGCGAGGTCGTGGGTTTAACTCCCACTCCCTGGACCACATTTCGTGCAGGCGTCGCCAACCGGAAAGGCACCAGGCTTCCAACCTGACACTGCGTGGGTTCGAATCCCACCGCCGCTCCATTCGATCAATTCGCCCGCTCATCTACACATCTGAGAACGAGCCATTATCAGAAGAAAAGTGCGCAGGAGAACAACGCGTAATCGCGGACGATCACCCTCGCGGGCCATAAACTCAAAAAAAGGCGAGGCTGTATCATTGGCCTGACCTCTATGCGCGACCTTTTCGCTTGGGCAATTGCATTAACGATGCTGGCTTTAAATTCTCACGCCGCATCTCCCGGGCCGGACTGGCAACGCGCTGTGAATCAGCGTACGCTGTCGTCGCCCGACGTTCGAATCGTGATCGTTGAACGGAAAGACGGTTCGATCATTGCCTCCCATCAACTAAAGGCGGCCTCGCATACGTTGGCTGCGCCTGGTTCTGTGTTGAAACCTCTGCTCCTGTACCGATCAATTCAAACCGGACAATGGGCTGCTTCGAATCGTGTTGCATGCAACCGCAATTTGATAGTCGGTCGGCATGAACTCGCGTGCTCGCATCCAGAAGCCTTGCCCTTCGATTCCCGCGAGGCGCTCGCATGGTCTTGCAACAGCTACTTCGCTGCTATGGCACGCGCGTTCCGGCCCACGCAGTTAAGAAATCTGCTAGAGCCAACCGGCGTGCTTAGCCCTACGGGGTTGGCGCCCAGAGAGGCTATTGCAGACTTTCGCGAGCCATCATCACTCGAGGAGCAGCAGCTTGCCGTACTCGGCGTGAGTAATATTCGGATTACGCCACTCGAACTCGCAGTAGCTTACCGCTGGCTTGCGAATGAGATGGCAAAGCACTCTGAATCTGCCGCTGCGCAGACAATTGCCGCGGGCCTGAGAGATTCCACAGAGTTCGGTATCGCGAGCGGCGCAGGTCTAGGCGGAGCTTCCGTTGCAGGCAAAACCGGCACCGCCGAGGGCACGCAATCGAGTCGAACTCACGGTTGGTTCGCCGGGCTTGCACCGGCGGAGGATCCGCAAGTGGTGATCGTGGTCTTCGTGCCGAATGGCCGCGGTGCTGATGCAGCCGATGTAGCCGGCGAGATCCTCTCCAAAGTGAGGTCCGCGCGCCGATGAAGACTTGGCGAGGCTGGGTGAGCCGGTCAGCCCTTATGACGCATCTCGCTGTGTCAATCGTTTGCTGGCTTCCGACGAAAGCGCTGGCGCATTCTCAGCCTGTTCACAATGGTCGTGCAATCTTGCGAGTGGGAATGTGGACATTGTGGCACGATCACAGTCTCACACTGAGCCCTGCCACCTCGGATGGAATATTAGTCGAGAGCTGTTCTCCTTGCTCGAGTCGCAGAGTCAGAGAAGAGCTGAGCCTTCACGCAACTGGTTCAAACGTGGAAATCCATATTCAGGGCAGATCCGTACATGCGAACCGGGTGCAGGTAGCAGGTGGCGCAAGATTATCAGCCCACAACGAGTCTCAGGTCCTGAGTTACCCAGCAACAATCTCCGCGAGTGACGGCGTCCTCGTGATTGCCATCGACTTGCCTGTAGAGCGTTACGTTGAGCGCGTGGTTGCAAGCGAAAGCGGATCGAATGACAGCGAAGAGTCTTTGAGGGCTCTGGCGGTTGTCGTGCGGACGTTTGCGCTGCACCAGAGGCATGGGCATACAGGATTTGACCTCTGCGATTCGACACATTGCCAACTCCTGCATTGGGGACGGAATCTGCCTCGGCAGAACGCGGCGCACCGTGCCGTCCTCACGACAGCAGGCGAGAGCCTGTGGTTCCATGGCCACCGAGCCCAGGGATATTTCGGGAAAGACTGCGGTGGCCAGACCGCGTCTCCAAGCGAAATCTGGCCGAGAGCGCGATCGGTGACGCCGTATCTGCTCTCTCGCACGGATAGTTATTGCACGCGCCGGGGTGGCAACACGTGGGCCACTGCGTTGGAGCGCTCCGAGTTGACTCAGGCGCTTGCGAGGGCGGGATTGATGCGGCCCGGATGGAAACATCTCACTGTGGGGCGTCGAGGGCAGAGTGGAAGAGCGATAACGGTCAAAATCGATACTAGTGAGATCTCTGCGGAAGGATTCCGCCTCGCAGTGGGCCAGGCCCTCGGCTGGAACAAACTTCCCAGCACCTGGTTTGAGGTAGGTGAGCAGTCTGACCGGTTTCTCTTTCATGGCCGTGGATGGGGTAATGGCGTAGGCCTCTGCCAGAAGGGCGCTGCGGAGATGGGCGCAGAGGGAAAGAGTGTGGCCGAGATGCTCGAGCAGTATTTCCGGGGAACAGCCCCCGCAGACGAGGAGACTGGTCGGACCTGGATTGCTCTGGACGGTGAGGGGTTCACCCTTGAAACGCTCGTCGATGACGATCGAAGATTTCTGCCTGTCTTCTCAAAGGCTCTTCGAGAAGCTCAGGTGCGCTCAGGGTTTCATATGTCGGGGCGAATTCGGGTTCGAGCTTTCGGCTCGATGAATTCATTTCGTAATGCCACGCTTGCGCCAGGTTGGGTGAGCGCTTTCACTGAGAGCGAATGGATAGGCACACAGCCACTCGCGACGCTCGCTGCCCGACGATTGCTCGAGCCAACGATGCTGCATGAGTTCCTTCATGCACTGGTTGAGAACGAGACCGGACCGAAGGCGCCGTTGTGGCTACGTGAAGGACTAGTGGAGTTGTGGAGCGAAGGCAGCAAGAGCAGTGGTTCGCCTTCCATGCCGATTGATTCAGTTGAGAATCTGCTCTCCCACGCGAGAAGGGCATCGGAATCCGAAGCGGCACATCGCGCAGCTGCACGTTACTGTGCGATGTTGCTGAGCCGTTACGGCAGGCAACAGTTGGTCGCGTGGCTACGATCAGGCATCCCCGACACCGTCACTGCTTCCCTCGGGCAAAGGTAAACGAACTGAGGCTCTTTTGCTGTCGTCGGAGGGCGAAACCAGCGCGGGCACCGGTGCAAATTCACCCGGATCAGACGATGGGTTTGCCCATGAGAGCAGAGCCGCTGCCCAGGCCAGCAGTGCCAACCAGGCCGCTATTGCAAGTATGTAGACGCCGGTGAGCTTGAGCGCGACGGCCCAGACCTGATGCGAAACCGAACCGTGGGGAATGCCCGCAAAGAATGTCGAAGTCCAGGCGATTGCGACGAGTGAGCAGAGGATGACGGCAAGCCACCATCGCCAGCTCAACATCACACGGAGAACTCTTCGGAAGGGTACGCGCCAGCCCCAATGAGATGTTGCCGTGGCGCAGAGAATCAGTTTGCCGGGAACGATGATCCACCGGAGAACCCACTCCACCAGGGTGAGCCAATGTTGCAGATGATCGTAGGTGAACACTGTAGCGCGATTCGATGATGAGAAGCGCGAGTTGAGGTAGCTTGCCCAGTTGGGTATTCGGGTGTCGCACCAGTCGAGCAGCAACCACGCTGCCATGCCAAGTGCTACCCAGAATGCGAGTAAGCCCGTTGCCCAGACGAGTCGGGCGCGGTCGGCCTCATTATCCATCAGTCGGCGCATCGTGGCTGTTTCGATAAGTAGAAGCGTGATGAGCAGCAGGATGGGTAACGTGAGTGTCAGGAAAACATCCCACGCCGACTTATCGGGTACCCGGGTCCATGCGAGGCCAATGAGAATAAAGACCAGGATTCCGGCGAATTGAACAATGATCCAGGGCCACGCGTGGCCGAGTCGAAGGATGGCGCTACGGATGTTCTTCACGGCTGCACCTCGAGCGTTGCGGGATCCGTGGTTGAGAGCACGTTTGACTGATACATGGGCCCTGCCTGCGCGGGACTGACGGCGAACTTTCCTGGGTTGACGACCTTCAAGAGATATACGTATTCGTGCCGGCGGCTGAACTCGGTGTTGAAGAACGCAGCACGATCGTCATGAAACTCTTTGCGAGTGAACCAATCTCCCCACCAATCGGGTTTGTTATTCAACTTGTAGAGACCGGTCTCGGGCAGGAATTCCGTACCTGCTGGTATCGGATCTTCAGCCAGTAGGTATTTCCAGTCTGTGCCATCGAGGGCTAGTCGAACAGCCAGAATATCGCCGACATGAACAGGGCCGTTGAGCGGGACGAGATCGTACGTGATCGGATCAGTCGGCTTGTCTTGTTTCTTGCTGAGCACGTAGTAATCGCGCGTAACGTTCAGAGCGAGTTTCCCTTGCTGATAGAGGCGTTTGTCCTGCGAATACCATGCGGTGTCTGCGGACCAGTACGTGAGCCCGTTGCCGCTCTTGCGGATTGTGATTTGGCCGGCGTTCGCAGCCGTAGCAGATGGCACAGAAATCCGCCAGGGCGGTGCAAAACCATCCCCGGCGCCAAAGTGTCGCTTGCCGACGCTCGTTCCATTCACAAGAATTTCGAAGTCGGAGTTGTTATTCAGCTCACCGCTGAGCGCAATGTAATCCGTCAGGCCTTCGATCACCATGGCGGTCTGCTTGGTCGAGTACCAGTAATCGCCGTTCCGGTGTGACGCCAGCCACTGCGCGGCTTTGGGCATCAATCCGCTGCTGCGATCCTGGCGAATTAGAAGCTTCAGCGCAAAGGCTGTGGTTTCGGGAGCAGTATCGTCCGAGTACTCAAGCAGACCGTCGTAGTTCCCTTCCCAATGCGCGTCGATGTCGCTAAGTTTGGCCTTCTTTTCAAGCAGCAGCGCCGCTTCGTGGGCGCGACCGTCGTGCGCCGCATCGAGTGCGAGGCCGATTAATGCGAGGCCTTCGTCGCTCAACTTCTCGCGACTTGACCAGGCCTTATCGAGGCCTTCGGCAGGTGCCCCGCCGGTGGTTGCCAATGCATACACTGCATAGGCGCGCAGGTCTGGCGTCATATTGGGATGTGCAGCGAGTGTGGATACGAGCCACTTGCGACCGTCTTCGAGCCGTTGGCCTTCGATGCTATAGCCAGCAGCCTTTGCTTCTCCGAGGCCGCTCACGACATACGCGGTCATGAACAACCGGCTAGGATCGTCCGGCCACCATCCCCAGCCCCCATCATCGTGCTGGAAGTTGTTCAGCCTCTCGATCCCTGCATTGACCATCTTGTTCAGTTGTTTGCGGTCGATGGGCGACTTCAGGTGAAGCTGGTCAATTGCCCGGGCCACAATCAGGTCAGGAAGGAAGCTTGACATGGTCTGTTCGGTGCAGCCCCAGGGATAGCTGGTCAGATAATCGAGGGCACCGAAGACTGTGCCGGCGACCGACGGAGACACCGTGATCATCAGCTGATGCGCGGAGGGGTCAGTCCCATCGGGATAGCGATAGGACCACTGGTTCTGACCCGTGCCGGAGAACACAACGCCCGCAGAGGCCGAGCGCTGCTTTACGCCATACGGCAGAATAGGAAGTGTCTGCTCGAGGGCATCGGACTCCTCATTGGTCAGCGCCTTCGCGGTCAGGACGGCGTTGCCAATGGTACCTGCCTTCACTCGCCAATCGACAAAACTCTCGGCTTTGGGCTGGATGGTTATTTTCTGCGACTGGCCGCCAATCACCTCCACTCCACTGACATCGAGTGCGAATGTCACATCTTTTGCGGTTTCGAGGTAGTTGTGAGCAATGATGCGCAGGACGGTTTCGTCGCCCTGGCGGAAGAAGCGCGGCGCAGCAAGACGGACAATCAGGTTCTTGCGAACGAGCACACGGGTGACACTACCTCCTGCCTTGCTGTCATCTGTAATGGCCCGAACCGTGGTGCGCCACGTTGTGAGGGCGTCAGGAAAATCGAACTGGACGCGCGCGTGCCCGTCGGGTCCAGTGTGTACGTTGGGATTCCAATATGCCGTATCCGGAAAGGCCTTGCGAATCTTCGGAACGACAAGATCTGATCCCGGCTTCACCTGTGCCAATCGTGGATGGTAAATACCCGCTCCGATGGCCAGGCTTGCCAGGAGCGGACTCTTCGTACCGGTTTCCCCTGAGAAGTAGAACTCGAACGATGTCTGCGGATTCAGGAAGACGTTGCGGTTCGGATAGAAGGCAGACAACAAATCGCCACTCGAATCGGGGCGAACAGAATAGAGTGCCTCGTCCACCGTACCGAAGCTCAGGTCGGCTTCGACGGGCTTACCATACGAATCCACTGCAAATACGTCGAAGGTGCCTCTTTGTTCGGGCAGGTATTTGTCCTTGTCGGGCGTAACGGTGATCGTTAGAGTTCGCTCGACCAGCGGGACCCTGAGGCTCTTCTGCGCCGTGATCACCTGGTTGTCATGAACGAGCACTGCATCGACGACAAGGTTGGGCTGAGATTTCTGAGTGATCGGCACGTCGAATGCCATGCTGGCGCTGGTCGCGTGCATCAGCTGCCGGGATCGAACGCTATCACCTTCTACCGTTACGACAGCCCATGATTCAGCGAGCCCCGTTACCAGGATCAGGTGTGCAGTTTCTCCCACTGCGTAGCTCTTCTTGTCGGCCACGATCTGAGCTTGCGCGTTCGGCGCGTAGAACTCGCCCGATCCGTTCCAGATCCATACCCAGGTGTGTCCCTCCACGGTGCGGTTTTCCGGAGTTTGAGCGCTCGCGGTCACTTCGAAGCTGCCGTTGCCGGAGACCGACAACTCAACGAGCGCGGTTCCATCGGGCCCCGTCGAAGAGTCTGCAGTCTGGACCTGGCTTTCTGACCACTGGCGTGCCCCGGAATCCCAACGCTTCAGAACTGCTTTGAGATGTACCGCCGTCTGAACTGGCTTATTGTCGTAGTCCTGTGCCGTCACCTTGACTCGAACCGGTTTGCCGCTCTCGAACACGTAGCTCGTCGGTTGAACGCTGACTCGGAAGGATCCGTAGGTCGCAAGCACGGTGGCGTGCCCGGCGACCTCGCGATTCGCAGCATCGGTCACCCGAGCTTCTATCCGATAATCCTGATCGTCATGCTTGCTGTCGATCGCGACGGGAAGTGTGATGGCGAGCCGGCCATTAGCATCGAGCACGCCTTCATGCTCCTGCTGTTCGGTCTGGCCCCAGCCGCCTTCCGCATCTTCGGTGTTGTCTACTCCTGAATCGCTCCCGCTCGTATCGTCTGATTCATCCTGATCCCACCAGTAATGCTGCGACGTGTGGACGACATACTTAACCTTTGCGTTCGCGACCGGCTCGCCGAAGAAGTAGCGAGCCTCTATTGTCGCCTGAATCTGATTGCCTTGAAGGATTCGGGAGACTGTGGGCTTTACCGTTACCTGATATTCGGGCTTCTTGTAATCCTCAACATAGAAGCTGCCGGCACCCATGATTCCCTTCAAGGTGACGTAGTAGTATCCAAGCGCGGCGTCCCCAGCGAGTTGAATGTCGGCTGTAACGGTTCCATGCGCGGATACCGCTAGATCTTTGTCGAGTACCACTTTCTGGTCGGGGCCGGTGACGGTGAGCTTGATCGTCTTCTCTTCTGGAAGAACCAGGGTATCGTCCTTCTCCTTGCGAAGAATTCCCTTGATGTGTACGGTGTGGCCCGGCCGGTATACCGGCCTGTCGGTGTACACATAAGCTCTCGAATTCGTCGCGTTCTCTTCGTTGAAGCCGTAGGACCATGGTGTGACAAGCGCCGCGTCTGCACCGGATTTTGCCAGGATCCAGATGTTCTCCGGCGTTGGACCGTGCTCGCCGCCGGCTTCTTTTATCCGGAGTGCCGCCATGCCGTCGAATCCGGTTTGTCCAGATGACTGCAGTTTCTGGCCGGCCCAAAGCGAAACTTCTGCCTTCGCGACTGGCGCGCCGGTCTTGCGATCCGCTACATACAGGCTGGCCTGTCCTCTGTCTGATCTTTCGACGACTGCCATGCTGGTGATGATTGCGACGGTATACGCCTTGTAGGTGCCGTCAGTCGCCTCGATCAGGTACACTCCCGCCGCTAGTCCGTCGATCGGCAGTTGCTGAACTTCGCTTACCAGGTTGGGTGGGGTCTGGAGCTTCCAGCGCGCTACAAGCTGGCTTGGATTGAGAAGGGGTACCTGTGCGAATTGAGCAGCTCCGACGATCTGACTGCGTTTGCCGAGTTTAGCCTGGCGCTCTCGAAACGAATCCCGTGCTACATCGGTGAATTGGCCCCGAAAGAAGTGGCGCACGCGCCACCAGAGATCTGCTTTGAAATCGTGCAGGCGCTCGAGCAATGTCTTCTCGTCGATCTTCTCGCTGGGTGAACTTGAGGAGGTTCCGAAGCTGTGCACGTCTTTGAGCCCGGAAAAGAACTTCTCGACATCGCGCACCTTGTAGACACGGAACTCGAGCTCAGGGACATTGCGAGCAATGAGTTGTATCTTCACGCTCTCGCCTGGCGAGAAAGTCCGAGATGAGGAAAGCGAAAAGGAGCGCGGTGCGTCCTTCGCCGCGACGGGGATAGCGGAGACAAAGAGCAGAAGCGAAGTGAGGATCAGCAGCTTACGGAGCCTCATGGGGTCCCTCGGAGGATGTTCCAGCGATACACGCCAAGAAAGTTGGGGTTTGATGGTACCGGCCGCCACTGCGGCTGGGGGTGGTCGAGAAGTTCTGATATCCGAACGCGGCGAAGTTCGCCGGGCCGCCTGTGGTCAGGTCCCGTGTCGTAAACGACGGCCGCATCGGTTCCAATCCGCGACACAATCATCGAATGCCACGGTGAAGACTGGCCGAATTGGCGATAGAAGAGCAGATCGCCGGGAAGAGCTGCCCGCACATCGCGGCTGATCAGATAGGCATTGCGTTCTACCAGGGTCCGCGCGTCTGCGAACTCGGCGAAGGTGCCGTCGGCCAGATCGGATGGCAGGAAGGGACCTGGCTTCGTTCTGAAGAATCCCGTGCCCAATGGTGTACGAGGGTAAGTCCATGCGCGAATCTCACCCGGAGGAGCCTGGACTTCGATCCGGGTATCAACAAACCAGCTGTCGTCGTGGCGTTTCAACGCCTCGCGATAGGAATAGCGCAACAAACTCGCACAGTCGATAATCTCAGCCGGTACATCTTCAGCCGGACGAACGGCTTGGTACTCGGCAATCAGGGTGAACCATCGACGGAAGGCAGCCTGGTCGGCTGGATCGTTCAGGCGCAGGAAGTCCGGCGTACCATCCTCGAATCGGTCACCCCAAGCTTGCGGCGAGCTTCTGGTTCTCGCATTTTCAGCCGCAGCCGTCTTTCTGGACCCTGCAAAATGTCCAGGGGTGAGCCAGAGCGTGGGGATCAGCACCAACGCTACAGAAGCAGCGGAAAGAATGGGCAGCGCCAGCCACCAGCGAGACACTGGCGCTGTTGCTGCTACTGCCGATCTGGGCCGAAGGCTCACCGGAGACGAAAAGAAGATCGCAGATATGGTAGCGCGGAATAAAGCGCCGTGCCTCTGCCTGCCAGAGAACAGGTTCAGGATACATACTCAAGCGTTCTACGCTTTCGCAGTCAGACTGCATTTAAGGGACGTCCGGAGCTCTTCGCCGGGCGCTCGCGATGCCTGTGAGCACCATCTATCTGGCTGCCGTTGAGAGACCAGCCGAATGCAGCGGTATCGATTCAACGGAGAACCTTTGGGGGGCGAGAACAGCGCTGAGGACAGGATTGTAGTAATCGATCAGCTTCGCCGGAGCTGCTTTGGCTCGAATCGAATAGCGCGGAACAAATTTAAAATTGAAGCTTTCGCCCTCAGCGCTTGATGACCACAGATAAAAGACTATTCGGTCTGGCTGCAGCTCATATCGGCTGATGGTCCCCGAATCTAGCAACTTTCCGAGCGAAGCACGATCGACATCCGAGCCGGGTGGCAAGCCAACCTCCGCCAGCATCATCCCGTATTCTTGCGAACCGAAGCGACGTGCGGTTACCGTGCAGCTGATGGCCTGGCCCACCCTTGCGTTTGCGGCGTCGCACGCATAACCGAAGTCAAGTCCGAAGCCCTTTCCAGGTGCGGTCGTTTCGGTTTTTGCGACTGGCTGCGCCCAGGGTACGTAGATCCACGCCGAAATTTGCGCGTTCGCAACTGTCGCATCAGAGGTTCCAGTGAATTCCAGAGTGTTTGTTCCGGCGTGGACGAGGGCTGAAAGATCGACGCTGCGCGGCGCATCAAGGATCCGCGGATCAGCCTTGAGTGCCTCAGCCTCTGCTCGATTGAGCGGTTGACCGTTCACTGAGAGCGCGAAGCTGCCGGTCGCTGGGCCCTGAAGCTGGCGAACCGCCACGGGCAGAAGGGCTTTGAGAACGCGTACTGTTGCCTGCCCGCTCATCCAAATTCCGTATTCATCGCGGCTTTGAAGCAAGTAAAGCAGCACATCATTTTCAAGTGACGCATCAGCCTTTGCTCCTGCAGCCTGCAATGCGGCCAAAGCCAGTGCAGTGGTTTCGAGTTTTCCACCGGAACCCCATCCGTAAAAAGGAGAGTATCCATCGAACTCCCAAAAGGCTCCATCTTTTCCGTGCTCCACACTCTTGATCAGTTCCTCGCGCGCATGTGCTTGTGTGGCGGAATCGCCGATCTGCAATGCGAGGAGCAGTTGTAAGGCGTTGGAATAGGGATCATGCAAAGCGAGCACGGATGTCGCAGAATAGGCGGCAGCCCGGGTAATTGCTTGTTTCACGCGCATCGGCAGATCGTTGGGCGCTGAAGTTGCAAAGTCCTTCTCTTGGACGGCCCTCTGCAGGGCGTTCGCTATATAGAGGGTATCGCGGGCGGAAGCCACCCCATACCGCGGTTTCCACGAACCATCAGGGCTCTGCTGCGACAGCAGCCACTGGACTGCTGCCACAACCCGCGAACGATCAACTGAAGTAAAGAGTTCTGCCTCAGTCAGGAACTCGATGCCGTAGGCAGTGAGCGCGGCATCTCCCGTGGTGTCATTTCCGCCCCAATAAGTCAGGCCGCCGCCGGGATTGATGTAGTCCAGCAGCCTGTCATATCCCAGCTGAAGGAAGGCTTGGGCCTTGTCCTTTTCCGTTGCATCGACGCTCGCTGCTTTTGCCAGTTCGAGATAGAGCAGGCTCGTATAGGCAGCTGAAATGGTCTGTTCGGCGCATCCGTATGGTCTCTGTAGAACTGCCCGCATCGCGTGGACCACGTTCGAGCCAAGATTCGGGTAGAGAAGCAGCGATGCGTGAACGGAACCAGCGATGGTGTTCGGAGGCAACTCGAACCGAATTGTGTTCGTGCTGTTCCCATGAAGAAGCGCTGATGCTGTGACAGTGCGAGGGTCCCCATCGGGGTGCACCTTGACAGTCTTCTCGACAGCATCGCCATCACGGGAGTTCGCAGCAGTGATACGCAGCGGTCCGGCATCCACTGCGTCTTTGGCGTCCAATCCCACCAGCACGGGACTTGATCCGTTTGCCTCGATCGTAGCTTGCGTTTTCGTGGGAGTTGAAAGTTTGAACCAATCCCCAGGCGTTACCGTGACTGGAAGCGTGATCGCATGCGCCGTATAGTTGCGCAGGTTCACCGGGAGAGTTATCTCATCGCCGACGGTCAACACCTGAGGAGCGTCGAGGTCAACAAAGAGCGGTTGGAATGTCTTAAATGTTCGATCGATCTCCGTGAGGCGCCCATCTACAGTTGAGCCGACGGCGTGCAGTTTCCAGGTCGTCAGACTATCTGGCAACGCGAAACTGACACCTGTGCGTCCTGATGCTGTCGTTTCGAGCGAGGGAGCCCAATAGGCGGTCTCCTCAAAGACATGTCGCAACCGCGGCGTCATCGTCTGTTCGCTGACGATGGCGCTCCCGTTTGAGCTCGTTACACGCGATCTCTTTGCTCCAACAACTCCTTGAGCAATCGAAGCGACCGAGGCGCTCGCCGTGTTCAAAGATGTGATTGCGTCCGCAGATACAGTAACTGTTTCTGTCGCTGCGCCAACCCGAAGCGTTACATCCACCCTGGTCAGCGCCGAGGAGGAGACGTGAACATCGATCAGCGAAAAGCTCTGGAATCCTTTCGCATCGACGCGTATTTTGTAGAAGCCTGGCGGAAGGTCCGAAACGATATAGGTGCCGTCTTCTTTGGCCTCTCCAGCCACAGTCGTGTTGCTGTCGACGCTGTCAACCCGGATCGCTGCGTTCGGAATCACAGCGCCGGTCACATCCGTCACTGTTCCTCCGATAGCGCCTGTGTTTCCCTGGAAAAGTCCTGAGTCAACCGAGACCGGCTTGAGGTCACTCCCGCTCTGCTGCGAAAGAGTATGCGCAAATCGCGCCACCTCATCAATATCACCGTAGGAAACTTTTTTCTCATCAGTTCGCAGGATCTGAATGACCTCGGCCAGCAGCGTGACCTCATCTGTCCCTCCTTGAATTGAGTCTCCTGCTTTGACTCTGTCGATACGGGCATAGGAGAACTCGCGCTTCGTCTTTAGCCCGAACGGGCGTCCAAAGGGATCGCGAAGATCACTGAAATCAATTCCTGCTGCGGAGAACGCCTGCCGCGCTTGAGACTCGGTTTCAGGAAACGTGTGTCCTGTTGCGGCCCATTGTTCCAGGGCAGCGCGTAGTCGGGCTTCGGTGCCGCCAAAATAATCAATTCCGTTGCTCTGCCATACGGTCTCACCGCTACCAGTCTGAACCTGGATGAAATAGGATCGGCGAACCACATCGATGGCATAGAGGTACCGCTTGCCCTTGCGATCGAGCGTGTGCTGTTCAGCCGAGTCGAGATCGAGGCCCGCCTCTTTGGCAAGCGCCTTCAGCTCATCTGCGCTCCGAGGCAGCGGCCTTCCTGCCTGGATGCTTTGATTCAGAATCGCATTCAGGCGCGAGCCTGGAACGGCGAAGACATTCCGCTGCACAAGAGGCAGCTCAAAATCATCCGCAGTTCCGAATTGCTTGTCGGGCCCAGCACTGTGGAGTGTCAGGACATCCGTATGCCAGCCTTCGCTCGGTTCTACCTTATAGGGCACATTCCATGGATCGACCAGCAGGCCGGTGTCCAAACCCGCATTGGCGGCAAACTGCCTGAGCGTCTCGAATGTTGCCGGCAGATTCAGCGGAACTGCTCTCGCAAGCGCGTTACCAAGTGGCTTCTCTTTCGCTTGCATCTGCTGCTGATACTCGTTGCGCACCGAGCTGTCATCGTTCGATTCAATCGCGAGTGGTTCTGAAGTCAAATTCAGAAGAACAGCTTCAGCAGCGAGGTCTAGATCCTCATTGATTGGCTTAGTGGTGTCGATCTTATTGAGGCTCCCCCGCGTCACATCACCGACGGCGGCGCCTTCCAGCCACCACCAGCCGCGTCCGAACCAGCGATCGTTCGCTTCAGCTTCCGTTTCGGCACGCTCTTCAACCGCGGTGTCGAAAACTGAAACACCAAAAACACCGGCAGTTACTCCTTTGTCAGCGTTCCGAAGTGATAGTTCGGCGTTCACTTTGGCACCGGGCGAATAGGAAGCCGAAAGCCCCTTGACGTCAGCGATCAGAGAGCGATCTTCGGGATAAAGGACTGACCGGGTACTGCCGTCTGCGCCGCCGTACCAGCGGGTTTCCTGTCTTGCGCCGCGAAGGTTGTACCCTCTGAGAGTAATCAGGCCACGGAAGGATGGATTTCCCGGAATGGAGAATGGTTGTTCCGTGCCGGACACTCGCATCTGCCAGTGCCCGACCACTCCTGATTCCGAAAGCACATCGATATCGACGTCTGTTCCAGGTTTTGAATGAACAATCCCCTCGATAGACTCACCCGGCCGCAGCAACGTATGAGTAATTGAGAGCCAAAGGCCGTCGCTGCTGTTTGTCCACAACTGATCATCGAAGTGCGAAACTCTTCCCTCAGCATCGCGCGCAGTGATGCGCAGCCTTGGGCGGTTCTCTTCTTCTCCCGTTGTGAAGGACGGGAACTTGAGCGTGACCTTTGCGAGTCCATATCGATCGGTCTTTACTGTCATCGCTCTGGACGCTCTCGACTGAGCGTCCATCCAATCCAGTACTACTTTGCAGGGTGCCGGCTTTCCATCTGCGAAGCTGGTCGAAACCAGATACTCTCCTTCGTGCGTGCCGGCTCCAATCTGATTGAGATAAATATGAACAGCGTCATGGCTCAGGCGCACGGCAAAGTTGCGGGGCTCGGTTCGGCCGGTCGATTGATCCGTAACCATAACCCGGAACTTGAGATCGCTATAGCGCTCCCAAGTGGAGTTCTTCAATTCCTCAAAGTCGTCGTCTACCTTCAGTACCAGCGTTGCGTCACCATTGATGTCGAGTTGTGCATTGGCCTCAATGTCTTTCGGTTCGTCGTAACGCCCAGTCTTCGGATTCCACTCTGCGTTGTCCGCACGTACAAGGCGGACACTGCCAGCTGCCACTGGCTTGCCGAAGAGGTATCCGGCGTGAATCTCGACCTTCGGCTGTTCGCTGGCAAGATAGAAGTCCCGATCCGGAGTGACAGTCACGCTGAACTCCGGCAATTCATAGCGTTGAATGCGTACCTCCTGCGTAATTTCGCCGCCACTACCGGTCATGTTGTCCAAATCAACCTTTGCTTCGTAGTCGCCGGTTGCAGTCTGTTCCGAGGTTCTCCAGTCGTATGCCGCGATCCCGAAGCGATTCGTCTTCAGTGCGGCCTTGACGAGGATCTTATTGTCGGGGTCTGTGATGGTCAGCGTCACCGGTTCATCCGCAGCGGCGTGACCTCCGTCTTTGAAGGCCAGGGAACGGAGACGCACTGTCTCTCCGGGTTTGTGAAGCGGCTTATCTATCTCTACATGGACGCTCCCGCGATCCATTACTTGCACATCGCCGTTAACGGAAGCTCGCACAAGCGCTCCGGCCGAACCTGCGAGGGTTCCTTCAACTTGGATGGTGAGCGAATCTCCCGGCGCGCCCAGAGGGTCAAAGGTGAGAATTGCCTCGCCCTTGCGTCCGGTCGTCGCCTCGCGGGCGAAGCTCTTTTTTGAAGTGTTGTCCTCATCGTCGGAGAGCGTGGCCTTCAACTTCACACCATCCAGGGCCTTGCCCGTCACTGGATTGACAGCAATGACTCGCGCGCTTATTGCATGGCCCTGAATGAGCATCTTGGGGTACGCAAGTCGCAACTCCATGAGATTCGTGGTTATCGCGCCGATCGAGAGAACCCCAGACGAATGCTGTATTTCATTCTGTTCGACCCGATAGCCGACCCGGTACCATCCAATCTCGTCTTCACGAACTCTGCGCGTCTGTTCGGGCCAGGGCAGCGCAGCCGAAACCGAATTGCGTTTTGCGCTCAATATAGAAACTGTCTCTCCACTTCGCACGTCCTTGGGGGAAGCCAGCCACACAATGACTCTCAATCGAGGGCCGGCCTCTGCGCTCAAGGGCAGCGTCACTCGAATGGTGTCTTTCTCAAGAGTGATTCTGGCTTCAGCCTCAAGTACGTGTAACTCGGCTGGTGAATTCCTAGCCAGGAGACCCGGTTCGACTTCCGCAATCTGAGCGAACGAACACAGAGCAAACTGCAGAATCAAAACGAGAAAAGCCAGACGTGCGACCATGGTTGCCCATCCTAGCACATCGCGAATTCTGCTCGGCCAGGCCGGTTTGGGAGGACGGTTGACGTAATTGAGAGACGCGCAAGACCGGTTTTAGTGGCCACGACCAGCCGTGAGCACTTTCTAACAGTGGCATCGCAGCGCTGCAGAAACACCCGCTCCCATGAAAAAATCAAACACGGAGTTAAATATTCCAATGGCAGCGGCGCCATGATCATAGCCGCAAGGAGGAATGAATGAGAAAGGGTACCCAGTCGTCAGTTCCCCCCGCGATCTCCGCTTTCTAAATCTTCGCTCGCTTCAAACCCATCAGGGTCGTTCCCGCACAAAACTCTTCATCATCGAAAGCGTTCGTCACCTTACTTGCGCGGGCGAGCGTTGCGCTCGGATCAAATCTGTCGTTCTCGACGCTTCGGTTCTGTCAAACCCGTTTGGCCAAAAGCTCGCACTTCGGCTGCGCCAACAGGCCATTCCCGGCATTCGTCTTTCGCGCGAACTCTACCGTGATCTGACGCTCGCTACCGAACTCCAGGGAACAGGGGCGGTTCTCAGAAAGAGGTGGTCCCGATTGGAAGAACTCCGCGTGGCAAGGAATTCACTTTGGCTCACGGTCGAATCCATCGAATCTCCCGGAAATTTGGCAAGATTTATTAGAACTGCTGAAGCGGCAGGAGTTGACGGAGTCTTCATCCTCAACCCGAAGTGCGATCCACACGATCCAGCGGCCATTCGAGCAACGATGGGATCGCTTTTTTCCCAAACGCTGGTGCGATGCTCTCTGCTGAATTCAGTTGCTGGGCGAAATCCAACGGGATCTCGATGGTTGCTTCTTCGCCATCTGGGCTAATGGATTACAAACGTTTGGCATATCGATTTCCTGCCGCTCTTGTTGTCGGCAGCGAAAAGCATGGACTTTCTGATCAACTGTTTGAAGACTGCCAATTTCGTGGTCCGCATACCTGCACCCTCTCCCCGGGTCTGAAGCGATGCGGATTCTGCGCTGACAAGCGCCTGGTTATTTATATACTTCCGGCGGTGCTATGGCTGGCGTTGCTGCTTCAGAACCGAAGCCAGAAGAAAACTTCCGAGAGAGTTCTCTTTCAGAACTGCGAGCACATTGCGGGAACTAGGGGAGCGAGGAAGCTGCGTGACCGACAAGTGGGATCAAGAAGGGTTTGAGTTGGGCTTGGAACTCGGCAGGGCCGGCATTTGGCTGCGCCTTGGACGACGAGCAATACAGATCCCTGGGACGAGTGTTTCGAGTCGCCAATTTGGGGGTCGCACGAGTGTAACCAGAAACCGTGAAGGTGTGCCGTAAAGTGTGCCGTACCGGGTGCGCCGAGGTGCGCCTTTAATGGACTTAGCAGCGCCTGCGGCAATTGGTGTTTGAGGGGTGCTAAGTGGCCGTAGCTTGTTGATTTTACAGTGGCTGCCCCCCAGGGATTCGAACCCCGATATGCTGATCCAGAGTCAGCTGTCCTGCCGTTGAACGAGGGGGCAACATGCGCGAAAAGGCCATCTTGCAGCCATGCTGGCTCGGCTGGAACAGACTGTTCAGCACTGGAAGCCAACTATTCCATGATACGGAAAAAGCATTTGTTCGGTCAAACCAGACAATCATGCGAAAGGAGATAGCGGCGCGCGCTGCCCTGGCTGCATGACGGCTTATCGGGCCATAACTGGTCAAAACTGGAACGCCAAAACCGATCGGTTTGGAGGGAGCTTCGAGCAAATCGGCGAATCAGCAAAGTTGCGCCTGCCGAGGGGTTACGCGCCTCGTTACAACGTCTATTCCTCTCGCAGCACCTCGAGGGGGCGGAGGCCTAGGATTCGATAGCTCGCGATCCATCCTGTGCCAGTCGCCAGAACAGCTGTCCCCGCCAGCGCAATCAGAGCGGCAAGCCAATCGATGTGGAAGCCGATCTCGAGCTTCTTCAGCAACACGCGCGTAAGCAGATTGGCGAAAACTACACCAACCGAGCCCGCGAGTAGCCCTAGAACGCTGAATTCAACGCTGAAAGTTCGAACGATTCTCATCCGCGTGGCACCAAGTGTCTTAAGCACGACCGCCTCACGCATTCGCCTGAACCGGGCACTCGCGATGCTTGATGCCAGAATCATCAAGCCCGCAAGTATCGAGAACCCAGCCAGGAAACGAACGACGAAGGTGATTTGATCTACCACGCTCTCAATGCGGCTGAGAACGTCAGCGATGTTGATGACGGAGATTGTCGGGTACGCGGCGAAAAGAGCGCGCTCCATTTCGGGCACTCTTTTGGCCTCGATGTGAGCTCCTCCATACCAGGTCGCCTGCTCGCCCTTGAGTTGTCCCGATGGAAGCACAAACGAGACACGGCCTCCGATATGCTGACCGTCAGGACGATAGAGAGCAGCAACCTTGAGGTTGCGCGTACGCCCGCCGACCTCTAACTGAACTGCGCTACCAATTCCCAGATGAAGGCGCTCGGCGGTTCCCTGCCCTATAGCGATCTCGGTTGCTCCAGCATCCTTCCACCACTTGCCCTGAGTTATCTTGTCGCCTTCGGGAGGAGCGTCGGCCCAACTCAGTTCGGCGTTCTCAAGCCACCTGCGGGGAAAATGCTGGTCCTGCATCTGATCGAGCGTCTTTCCATTGAGAGTTACAAATCGCCCGGACACCACTGGGAGCAGATCGACCTGCTTCGTCACTCCAGCTTGCTTCTGGAAGAATGCCTTCACGCCATCGACTTCATCTGACGTGATATCGATCAAGAAGACATTCGGCAGCTTCGGCGATGCGGTCTCTCGAATCTCACGCAGTAACGAACTCTGCATCAGGTACACCGCCAGGATAAGCATCACGCCGGTTCCAAGGGATGCCAGGACTGCAGCGGACTGGTTTCCGGGCCTATACAGATTCGCCAACCCGTGTCGCAGGGAAGACGGCAGATGGAGGCGAACTCGGTTCAATATGAACCGCAAAGTGCGTAATGCCACGGCGGCCAGAGCTAACAAAACGAGCAGAGCGATCGAAAAAAGAAGTGCGAACCAGCCGCCGACCTTCACTGAATCGGACAAAGCCCAGGCAATCGCACCCAGGGCTACGATCACGACGACCGCAATACCGACCTGCAACCGTCGCGCCCACCAGCGGGCAAACCACTCCTTTGCAGTGCCTGGGCCCTGCTCTACCAATCTGCGCAGCACCAGGATCGGCCGCACTGCGCGCACATCCAGCAGGGGCGGCAAGCAGAACAGAAGCGTCGTAAGCAAGCCAGTCCCAAATCCTGCGCCCACCGCCCGCCACGGGAAATGCAACACGGTATGCACTGGCAGCAATTTGCCAAACACAGTCGGCAGTGCCTCCATGACCAGCGCGCCAAATCCAACGCCGATGAGCACCCCTAATAGCCCAAGCGCCATCGTTTGCAGCAGAAAGATCCTGAGCAAGTCAGACGACTGCGCGCCAACGGCTTTGAGAATCGCGAGCATGTCCATGCGCTGCTCGAGGTGCGCGTGCATGGCCATCGCCACGCCGATCGCTCCCAGTACCATCGCTACAAGGCAAATCAGGCTAAGGATCGCCGTGGCGTTATCCAGCCCCTGACTCAACGCAGGATTTCCTTCTTTAAAGTCCATCACCTGCGCATCAGGCAGCACCTGCTCCACTTGTTTGCGAACTTTTGAATCGTCTACCTGAACAGGGAGTTTCATCAGCAGCCGATGCGACGTGCGGCTACCAGGCGCAACCAGTCCTGTGCGATCGAGTGCCTCGTTCGAAATCATTACGCGCGGCCCCATGCCGGCTCCAGCGCTGATGCGGTCCGGCTCCTGGCTCAAAACCGCAGTGATCTTGAAATTGCGCCCGCCTAGCCGCAGAGTGTCCCCAACATGCGCCTGCAGGCGGATCAGAAACTCATCTGCAACTACCGCCGAATCGCCCGACAAGGCCTGCTGCAGATCCATCTGCGGCTCCAACTGCGCTGCGCCGTAAAACGGATACACCGAAGGATCAACCGCCTTGAGGGACACCAGTAATGGCACCGGATCCGCAGGAACCGACGCCATCGACACCATCTCCGTGACCCACGTCGATTGACTCCCTTGAATTCCCTGCTCGATGTTTGCCAACTTCTTTAATTCATCCGCATTGGGTACGTGAAAGATGCGAGCACTGAGATCGCCGGCCATGAGCGACCGCGCTTCCGTCATCAATGTCGTCCGAAAGCTTTCGCTGAAACCGCGTACACCAACAAGTGCAGCAACTCCGACTGCAACCGAAAGAACTACAAAAGCAAATTTGCCCGGCGCAGACTTCAGATCGCGCCACGCGATTGCCGATGCCCGTCTCCACCCAAGCGCGCGCTCAGCCATTTGTTCGCCCGCTTTGCGCCGCAACTTCGACTTGCCCAAGCGATGGCAGGGTGTCCTCGATGATCATCCCGTCTTTCAGCACGATCTTGCGGTCCGCGCGATTTGCAATCTCCGGATCGTGAGTCACCAGCACCAGCGTCGCGCCAGCATGCGCATGCCGCTCGAGAAGCAAATCGAGCACGAGGTGTCCATTTGCGCTGTCGAGATTTCCTGTCGGCTCGTCTGCCATGACAATCGGCGGGTTCACAACGAACGCACGCGCCAGGGCGACACGCTGCTGTTCCCCGCCCGAGAGCTGAATCGGATAATGATCCATCCGCTCGCCGAGACCCACAGCCTGCAAAAGCTCGCGAGCCTTTGCCAATCCATGACCTTCGACATTCAGCTCAAAGGGCAGCAGCACATTCTCAAGCGCAGTCAGGGTCGAGATTAGTTGGTACGACTGAAATACAAAACCTATCTTTCGTCCGCGTACTGAGGCCAGCTGAGTCTCAGCCAGGTTGTGGATCGGAGTGCCATCCAGCCATATTTCACCCTCGCTTGGCGTATCGAGCCCAGCAAGCAGACCCAGCAGAGTGCTTTTACCGCTGCCGCTGGCTCCTACAATGGCCACGAACTGCCCGGCTGGAATGCTGAGCGAAATGCCCTTCAGGATATCTACCCGCCGCGAACCATTCTGGATCCACCTTTTAACGTTCCGGACCTCAATCACCCAGCCATTCCTCCCTGCCCCGCTCATTCATTCTTACGCATCCGGTAAACGACGTGTTCCGGCCTTTACAAACCTTTACACTGATCATGTGGACGTACAACGTCGCCTTCTCGTTTCGATCTGCCTGATATTTGCGGCGCTTCCCCTGCTTGCAGCCGACCGACCCACGATCATCTGCTATGGCGACAGCATTACGGCAGGTTACGGCCTGCAGCCGGAACAAGCGTGGCCAGCCGCGCTCCAACGCCAGCTTGACCGGGGTGGGTACAAATACAAGGTGCAGAACCGAGGCACGAGTGGCGCAACCACAAAGGACGCGGTCGCCAATATCAACGCCATCGTCCAGGCTCATCCGGCAGTTGTTGTCGTTGAATTCGGGGGCAACGACGGCCTGCGCGGCCTTCCTCCTGATCAAACCCGCAAGAATCTCGACAGCGTCTTAACCGCTCTCGAAGCTGCGCACATCAAGGTGCTCCTCGCCGGCATCACGCTGCCGCCCAACTACGGTCCCGACTACATCCAGTCCTTCAACAAGGTCTTCCAGGATCTTGCCGCGAAACATCGGGTCACTTTCATTCCCATGATCTATAAAGACCTCATTAACGTCCCAGGCACTATTCAACAGGATGGCATACATCCCACGGCCAAGGGATCGGAGATTATCGCCCGCGCAATACTGCCGAAGATCGCACCTCTGCTGCATAAGTAGACCTCAGAAGACTCTGGCATATCTCAACGTGCGATCAGACCGCTAAGATGTCAAGACATCGATTCCCCGCCTGAGGTCACCCGCCTTGCGATCCGTATTCTTGTTCTGTTGTCTTGCAACGCCCGCCGCAGCTTTCTCTCAAGCGCAGCTTTCGCCCGATGTTGCACCTTTCGTCTCTGTCAATGCGCCCGTTATTGTGCTAAATCATGTCCGCGTTATCGACGGCACAGGGTCGGCGCCGAAAGACGATCAGGCCATCGTAATCTCCAACGGCAACATTCAGTCCATCGGTGCTGCATCGACCCAACCTCCCTCAGGTGCGCAGGTCCTCGACCGCACTGGCTATACCGTCATCCCGGGAATCGTAGGCATGCACGACCACCTCTACTACACCGACTCCGCCTCGGTTCAATTCAGCAACGGGAAGATCGACGAACCGGGATTCACCGTCGCTGAGCTCCCATTTACAGGTCCACGCCTCTACCTCTCCGCCGGCGTCACCACGATGCGGACCACCGGCAGTATCGAGCCGTATACCGATCTGAAGATCAAGCATCGTATCGACGCCGGTCTCATGCCCGGTCCCTCGCTTGATGCAAGCGCGCCATACCTTGAAGGCCCGCATACGATGTTCGCGCAAATGCAGGAGCTCAAAGGTCCCGATGATGCAAAGCGGTTCGTTGATTACTGGGCGAGCGAAGGCATGACGTCCTTCAAGGCCTATATGAACATCACGCGCGACGAGCTTGGCGCCGCGATCAGACAGGCACACGCGCACAAAATGAAGCTGACCGGACATCTGTGCTCAGTCACGTGGCCTGAGGCCATCGATCTCGGCATCGATGACCTCGAGCACGGCCCCGTCTTCGCCGACACTGAATTTGTAGCCGGCAAAAAACCGGATGAGTGCCCCAGCCGCGGCTCCGCAAGCTGGGCCAATCTGGCGATAGACAGCCCGCAGGTGAAAGGTCTCATCGACAAACTCATCTCACATCACGTGGCGGTCACCTCCACGCTACCCGTCTTTGAAGCCTCAGTTCCACTTCGCCCAGAGCTGCAGCCGCGCGTAATTCAGTCGATGTCGACCGCGTCCGCGCAGAGCTATCTCACCGAACGCGCCAGCATTCCGGCCAAGTCTCCGATGGCCGCTCTGATGCGCAAAGAAATGGATTTTGAACTGGCATTCGTCAAAGCGGGCGGCATGCTTCTTGGTGGTCCCGACCCAACAGGCAACGGCGGTGTCCTTCCGGGTTTCGGCGACCAGCGCGAGATCGAACTTCTTGTCGAGGCCGGCTTCTCTCCGCTTGAGGCAATCCACATCGCTACAGAAAACGGGGCGATTTACCTCGGTCGCCAGGACCGCATTGGCACACTTGCTGCGGGCAAACAGGCCGATATCGTCCTAGTCAAAGGCGATCCGTCAAAGAAAATCGAAGACATCGAGAATGTCGAAACGGTCTTCAAGGCTGGCATTGGTTACGACTCCCAGAAGCTGATCGACTCCGTCAAAGGCCAGGTCGGCATTCGATAAGCATGAAGCGCTTCATTCTTACCGGCGCGCCGGGCTCGGGCAAAACCGCGATCATCCGACGACTCGAACTCGAAGGCTTCAGCGTTGTCGAGGAAGCTGCGACCGATGTCATCGCGACGGCACAGTTGCGCGGCATTGCCGAACCCTGGAAGGATCAGTCGTTCATTGACGAGATCGCGATGCTTCAACACGATCGCCAACTCAGCGCCTCCCACGAGCAGGTCGGCATCCAGTTTCACGACCGCTCAGCTATATGCACGCTTGCGCTCGCGACCTACCTCGGCTTTTCGATCTCAACTGCTCTCGCTTCTGAACTCGAGCGCATTCGAAATGAGGCCGTTTTCGTAAAGCAAGTCTTTCTTATCCGCAACCTCGGCTTCATTACCAACACCGAAGCCCGGCGCATCTCCTTTGAAGAGACTCTTCGTTTCGAGAAGATCCACGAGGAGACGTATCGCACTCATGGCTTTGACTTGATCGAGATTGCTCCGGGACCAGTTGAGGAACGCGTCACCAGAATCAATTCGCTAGCCTCGATGCAGCACGATCGAATCGCTCCATCCAAGCCATATCTCTGATCCGTTCCGTTTTTCCTATTTGTTCCCTGCTTTTATCCCATCACTACAACTGGCTGAAACAGCGTCCCGGCGACGCGTTTTGCGATTCCCACCAATTCGCGCTGTCCAGCGAAGACCTTCACCAGCGATGCCTGCGAGAACTCCGGCAGGTTCGCCTGCGCGCCATTCCGCAGCCGCCCAAGAGTGAAATCATCTCCTGAAACCGAGGGCATCTCTACGAGCAGATTGCGCGGATGAATGCAACACGATTCCAACGCGCTTATGTTTCCTGCAATCTGCTGCAATTCTTCCAGCGTTCGCGCGTCGCCGAGGGGGAACACGCCTGACTTCGTCCTTCGCAAGCTGCTCAGGTGTGCACCACACCCAAGGTCCTGCCCCAACTCGTGCGCAACGGAGCGCACATATCCGCCAGCGCTGATGCTCATCGAGAAAGTAGCTTCTCCTTCCGCCAACTCGGTAATCTCAAATGACTTGATTGTGATCCTGGCCTTCTTCAATTCGACAGGCTTGCCAGCCCGGGCGAGCTTGTACGCTGGAGTCCCCGCAACTTTCTTCGCGGAAAACGCCGGCGGCATCTGCTCCATCTCTCCATGAAATCTCGCAGCTGCCGCTCGCACCCGCTCAAGCGTGAAGGATGGATGCGTCGCCTCGCCTGTAGGCTCGCCGTCCGCATCGTAGGTATCCGTAGCTACGCCGAAGTGAATCGTTCCTGTGTAGCTCTTCTCCGCCGCGGAGAAGTATTGCGCCAGCCGCGTAAACTTGCCCATCAGCAACGGCAGAACGCCCGTCGCCATCGGGTCCAGCGTTCCAAGATGTCCGATTGATTTTTCGCCTGTGATTCTGCGCAGGCGACTCACCACATCGTGGCTGGTAATGCCGCCCGGCTTATCGATAACCAGCAATCCGTTCACTCAAACTACTTTAGACGAACGGACCACCCTCCTAATGTGCAGTTCACAACGCTGCGTTACCGTTCGCGCCACGTACGAGAGAGAGGAACTCAGAACGCGTCTCCTTGTTCTGGAAGCATCCCACCATAGCCGATGTCACCGTCGAGGAATGTTGCTTTTCGATCCCGCGCATCATCATGCAAAGGTGCCGCGCTTCGATCACCACACCTACACCCTGAGGCTGAATCGCCTCCTGGATCGTGTCCGCAATCTGCCGTGTCATCCGCTCCTGAACCTGCAAGCGACGCGCAAACACTTCAACGAGCCGTGGAATCTTGCTCAGCCCGATGACCTTCCCGTTCGGAATATACGCAACGTGGACCTTGCCGATGAACGGCAGCATGTGGTGCTCGCACAACGAGAACATCTCGATGTCCTTGACGATCACCATCTCGTCGTAATCGACATCGAATAGCGCGCCTCTCAGAATCTTCGCCGGATCCTCGGTATAACCCTTGGTGAGAAATGCCATCGACTTCTCAACCCGCTCCGGGGTCCGCTGCAAGCCATCGCGCTTTGGATCTTCCCCCAGCCGCGTCAGGATCTCGCGATACATCTCCTCGGTCGAGAACTTGCTCAGACCTTCCTGAATCTCAAGCACTCCGCGAACCGGTTTGTTCATTGCGACTGGCTGCGCCATTATCTTTCGTCCTTTCGCCCTGGGAAATCGGGTGCACTCCACTCTCACCCTATTGCCCTTGATACTGGAAGAAATTGTTCTCGGTCTCTTCCACGCGCACATACTCCAGCTTTCCAGCCGGCAGCGCTTCTTTCAGAACATCAAAAACTGCTTTAGTAAGATTCTCCGTCGTCGGCACTTGATTCACAAACAGGGGATCGAAGTTCAAGTTGGTGTGATCAAAGCGATCCAGAACGGCAGTTTGGACCGTCGCATCCAGGGACGCCATGTTCACCACCATTCCTGTCTCGCCATCGACCTCTCCGCCCACAAGCACCTCAACTACATAGTTGTGGCCGTGGCCATGGGGGTTGTTGCACTTGCCGTAAGTCGCACGGTTCTCTTCGTTGGACAGCGAGTCTGCGTGAAGCCGGTGGCTTGCGCTCAGCGTGTATCGTCTACCGAAGTAGGCAGTGGCCATTACTTCTCTCCCCTGTACTCGGCAAAGATCTCCGGCGTTTCATATACCCGCAACCGGCTTAGCCGAGCTCCGCCAGCTTTGCTAACCGCAAGTTCCAGTCGCTTCCATGCCGAGATGGCGATGTTCTCCGTCGTCGGAATCAGCTTCTGCTCCGAAAACTCGGGCACCTCAAGATTCAAGTGCCTGTGATCGTAGGCCGCGAGCACTTCGTGTTCAATGACGTCCTTAAGCCACTTCAAATCCACGACAAACCCCGTTACTGGATCGGCCTCGCCCGCTACCGTCACCTCGAGCGTGTAGTTGTGCCCGTGTCCATTCCGTCGTGCACAGCGGCCGAAGACCGCTTCATTTTTCTCCTGAGACCACGCTTCGTTCCAGTAGTAGTGCGATGCCGAAAACGTGGCCCGCCTGGTAAGTTCGATCATCCGTCCCTCGTTTGTTTAGATGCACGTGACTTCCCGTCGCTACAAATAATCACTTCAACTAGTTTGCGTATTCAATTGATCTTGAATTGGTTAGGATGTATTTAAATAGGTCTGCTGTCCCTTCGTTTCCCCCGCTCCGTCATCCCGGGTACGTCCGACCCTTCCAGCTTACCTGCCGCAAGACCTTGTGCTTGAACCAACTCCTGCAGAGAAGAGCAATGAATAGCGGCAACCCCAGGGGCGAAATCGCACAATCTGCAAACGGGAAGTTTGACTTCGCGACTCTCGAATAGAACCGCAAAAGCGTCCGCGCCCACAGCAGCATCAGCACAAGCCCAGGGCTAAGCCATTCCCATCCCTTGAAGGTGAATTGCGATCTCCAGAGATGAATTGCAAGCCAGGGCAGCCCCACCAGCAGTACGAGGTCCAGCGCCTTCCATAACGCGGTGGCTAGAGCGTTGTCGAAGAGCAGCGCGAGGTTCTTCGTCCAGCCCTCGATCATGGCTCCTGTTGTCCGGTACATTCGCGTGCTCAAGGCATCTGGCGCATACCTGAACCGCAATCCCACGCGCCGCCGCTTCGCAATAAATGCGAGCTCCACATCCTCCAGCACTCGATCCTTTACGCTCGGGTGCCCGCCCAGCTTCCGGTAAGCCTCCCGATCTACGAGCAGGAACTGCCCATTCGCTGCCGCTACTCGCTGATTGGGGTCTGACACCTTCGCCGGCGGATAAGCCAGCGCCAACTCTGAAAAGACCAGGGGCATCAGCGCCCGCTGCCAGACTCCCGATACCAACTGCCGCGGCGAGTAGCTCAGCATTCCAGCCTTATGCCGCGCCGCCTCATGCATTGCCCGATGCAGATCGCCGGCCTCATGAATCGTGTCCGCATCGGTAAACAGGATCCACTTGCCCCGCGCTTTTCGAGCCGCTGTCCAGATCGCGTTGTTCTTCCCTGTCCAGCCTTTCTCGAGCTTCTCGGCGGGAATAACGGTCACACCTGCAAAGCTCCGCGCAATCTCTGCCGTGCGGTCAGTCGATTGGTCGTCAACGACAACCAATTCCCAGTCCCGGCCCAGTTCGAATTCATCCTCCGACTGCGCCACCAGCGATCTTAAACAATCCTCTATGCTCTGTTCCTCATTCCGTGCCGGGACGATCACGGTAAGCTCAATCGATTGCTCGGGCTCAGGCTGGTCATAAACCGTCCCGGCGCGAACAGGAACTGCCAGCGGCTCTCCCGGTTCGTCCGAGAGCCCGAGCACCGGTTTGTAAGTTTTGGCGCCGCTAACATCTGGCGTGTCAGCCGTCACTTGATCCAGCCTTCCTTCCCATCCCTACCGCTCCGTATTATAGAGACGTGCGGTTTCCTCGTTTCATCACGCTCTGCTTTCTGGCGCTGCTCGCCTTCTCGACGGCCTGCGACCGGGGAGCGGCGCCTGCAAATGCAGATCGCGTGGCACCGGACTTCACAGTCAGCGATGGTGAAAACACCATCCGCCTGGCTAACTATCGAGGCAAAGTCGTCCTGTTGAACCTGTGGTGGAGTCAGTGCCCACCCTGCATCCAGGAGACTCCGGCTCTGATGCAGCTGCACCACGACCGTCCGGACCTGGCCATCCTGGCCGTCAGCATCGACGAAGACCACGCGTCTTATCGCCGCTTCCTCACACGCTTTCACGTCGACCTCAATACCGTCCGCGATCCCGACCAGAAGGTCGCCAAGCTTTACGGCACAGACGGCTGGCCCGAAACATACATCATCGATCGCAAGGGTGTAATCCGCCGCAAAATCGTAGGCGACCCCGACTGGTCGAATCCCGAGATTCGAACCTACCTAAATAGCCTCTGACACGTTCGAGGTCGACTGTCATCCTGAGCGGAAGTCGGTCGCAACACGAGCGACCGCAGTCGAAGGATCGCAGTCGCTTTGCCCTTATCGGCAAAGAGCCTAGGGCAAGTCCGGGGCCAACTCGTCCCTCGCACTTGGGGACAAGTGCTCGAATCCACTACTCCACCCCACCCGCTTCTCGGATCATCTCCACCGCCGCATCATTCACCAGCTTCCTGAAGTGGAAGCGCTCGCCCCAACTGACAGGGGTTACGTCGCGATATTCGAACATGCCTGGAAACTCGTAACCCGGATGCAGTTCTTTCCGCAGGGACGCCCTCACATTCACATCTGCCCCGTAATCCAGCAGCAGTTTTGTAAATGCCGCCGTGGGCGGTTGCCCGTGATGATTGATCCAGAAATTTGGCTGCGACACCACCGTCGAAAACAGCGCAGTATGGCCGCCGAATCTATCCGCGTCCACGGTGGCGCGCGCATTCACATCCGCTCCACGCTCCAGCAGCCATCGAGCAATTTCAATCTCGTCGTAGTCCGCGCAGATATGAAGCAGCGTCGTACCGCCTAGCGGAGTGCCGTGTGTCGCGAGCACCTCGTCGTGGCACCCCATCTCCGGCGGGAAGATCTCCTCCCACGTGAACCTCCGCTGTAGTATTCCGGGATCGCGCTCGATGTGCTTCTCAAGCAGGTCCACGCGCCCTCGGTGCAGCGCAATAACAGGCGTATCCGGATACTCGAATCCATAGTCCGCATACAGCTCCAGAATCCGATGCTTCGCTGTCGGATTCCGGCTGTCCGTCTCAAGCACCATATGCACAGGAGCCAGCCGCTTGCGTGCATCGTCATAGACGCGAGCGCCAAGCTCGAGCAGGAGCGTTGTCCCATTTACGTTCAGGGTATATGCAGGATCGGTGAGCGCGCCGTCTGACGGCCGTGGAGATCCCATCATCTGGTGGAGCATGCGCGCAGTCTTAGTTTGTCCTTGCAGACAGGCACGATTGAATGCAGACTCCAGATCTGCCGCTCCGAATTCACGCAGCATCTCGATGATCGAGTCCTGCCCCAAGTTCGCCGCATACGACATTGGCGGACCCCAATTGCTCTGCTCCACGCCGCGCGCGTTCTCGATGATCAGCTTCGGCTCCTTGCGCACCATCGCGCGCACCGTCTCCATGTCGCCACGCCAGATTGCATCGGTCATCCGGCAGGCTACAACAAGGCGCGGCCAATTTTGCAGTCCGTAGCTCCGTGCAAGCACGAACTGAGCATCTGCAAGCCGCGCAGATTGGGCATCAGGCAGCGCGACCAGATGCTCGCGGAAATCCTCCAGAGCTGCGGTATCGCCACCTTTAAATGCCCGCAGCAGATCCTTGGCCTGGTGTTTCAGTTGTTCAAGATTGGGTCGAACAGGAAAGTGGCGTTTCGCCATGACGGACCTCCTTCGTGGTCATGCCCCAGGTCCGCTACACGAGGCGAAAAAAGGAGGTTCGCGAAGAACCTTGATTTTTGGTTTGCATTCACAGGTGGACTCAGTCCTCTCCGCGGACAGGCGGCGCCCTGCGCGCCGCGTTCAGTCTACACCTGCTAAGCGCAGCTGTCTTCGCTTTGCCTTGCACCTGGGCACGGCGAGCGAAGCGGCTAACCTTGTTTTGCTCCGCTCTTCCGAGCCCGATCAATCAGAAACGTTCGCTCCCCCTCATTGCGCGTCATGGAAGCAGCTCGCTCGAATTCAAGTGCCGCTTCCTCATGTCGCTCCAGTCGCTCCAGAAGGTCGCCGCGGACGCTCGGAAGCAGATGATAGCTCTTCATTGCGGGATCAGCCATCAGCGGCTCCAGCAGCACCAACGCCTCCTCGGGACCATGAAGCCGGCTCACAGCTACCGCACGATTCAACTCCACGATTGGGGATGGAGTGACCCGTGCCAATTCGTCGTACAGCGAAACGATCCGTCCCCAATCCGTCGCATCTGCTGTTCGCGCTCGTGCGTGGCATGCGGCAATTTCTGCCTGCAACTGGTACGGCCCGGGCGCGCGCGCCATTGAGTTGGCTCGCTCAAGAGCAGATAGTCCCCGACGAATGAGCAACTGGTCCCACAGCGCACGGTTCTGCTCCATCAGCACAATCACTTCTCCGTCGGCGTTCACCCGCGCTCGCGAACGAGATGCCTGAATCTCCATCAGCGCAACGAGCCCGTGCACCTCCGGCTCGCGTGGATCGAGCTCTGCCAGAATTCGGCCCACTCTCAGAGCCTCATCGCACAGAGAAGTGCGAATCAGCTCCTCGCCCGCAGTCGCCGAATACCCTTCGTTGAAGATCAGGTAAATGACTTCGAGCACCGACGACAGGCGTGCTGACAGATCCAGCCCGCGCGGCACTTCAAATGGGATGTTCTTCTGTCCCAGCGTCTTCTTGGCGCGAACAATTCTCTGAGCGATCGTTGGCTCAGGCGCGAGAAATGCGCGAGCAATCTCATCTGTCGTGAGGCCGCCGACTACGCGGAGGGTCAGCGCCGCGCGCGACTCCATTGACAGAACCGGATGACATGAAATGAAAATCAGCCGCAATACGTCGTCACCGATGACTTCGTCCATGGGCGTCACCATGTCAGGCGGTGTCTGTTCAAGCTCACGCAATTCGCGGGCAAGATCGTCGTGCTTCCGGCTGTTCAGGTCAGTTTTTCGAAAATGGTCGAGCGCGCGATGCTTCGCGGTCGTCATAAGCCATGCGCCTGGTTTTGGAGGTATTCCCTCGGATGGCCACTTTTCCAGCGCCACTATCAGCGCTTCCTGCGCCAGGTCTTCGGCAAGATCGAGATCGCGAACAATCCGCGTTAGCCCTGCAATAACTTTTGCAGCTTCGATCCTCCATACGGCCTCGATGGCGCGATGAGCTTCGGTCCCACACATATCTACCGATCACAACACGCCATCGCCTATTGCGGCAAACGCTCTACTTCTGGCCGATCTGCTCGCGAAGGGCTTCTTCCTTCTTGCGCAATCTCTCTGACATAGCCGGACCGAAGTCTTCCATCTCGAATACTTGCCGAATCTCAATCTCGCAATCGCCTTCGTGCGGAGGCGGGCAGCGCTTTGCCCACTCGATTGCTTCTTCCTTCGAACTCACCTGCCACAGCCAGAAGCCCGCGACCAGTTCCTTTGTTTCTGCAAAGGGCCCGTCTGTTACCGTCTTTGAATTCCCGGAGAACTTTACACGCGCTCCCTTGGAGCTCGACTGCAAGCCCTCCGCGGCAAGAAGAACGCCAGCCTTGACCAATTCTTCGTTGAACTTTCCCATTGCTTCCATCAGCTCAGGGCTGGGAAGCACTCCTGCTTCCGACTCCTTCGTCGCCTTCACAATCACCATGAATCTCATCGAATTCTCCACATATAAAGTGTTTCGATCGAAAACTGCTTGCACACCATTTGCAAGGACTGATTCCGCACGCTCTTGATTAGGTTGCCCAACTTGGAAACTTCCTTCCTGGGCCAACGGGCCTCGGGCGTAGTCATCAGGGTGGGGGTGGTGAATGTAGGATCTGCTTTTCGGCTCGTCCTCGAGCGACCTCCACCCTTCCGGCAGATCCAACCTACGAAGCAGCCCGAACTACACACGGCTCCGGCACACCATCGGGCACAGCGTTCGCATCGTACAGCTGACGCACTTCACACAGTCCGGTACCCACCACCTTCAGAAACTCCTTCACGTATTCGACCGCCACTTCCTTTGAAGGCGCGTCAAGAATGGCGAATCCTCCCACTACTTCCTTCGACTCAGTGAACGGCCCATCTGAGACGTTGAACTTGCCACTATCGACGCGCACTCGGGCGCCTCTGGAGGTCGGCATGCAGCCCTCAGTAGCGAGCAACTTGCCGCTTTTCATCCAGTCCTCAACCAGCTTGCCCATAGTTCCCATCTCTTCCGGGGTTGGAGGGGTGTTGCGCTCAGGACACATATAGATGCTCAAAAATCTCATGATTAAAACCTCCGTGGAGTTCAGATTTCGGCGCCGCAGATCGGGTTGACTCTGCCCGCCTTCATACATACTTCGAATGACCCAAGGCAGAATCGACATCTCTTAAGAAACTTTTTTGAAGAAACTTTCGAAGCAGCTAGGATCGACGCGAATTTAACGACTTACAGATGATTTCATGTACGCAAGATTTGCCGGGAAATTGTGATGAACAGGTTCCATCCCTGAACAGGTCGGTATCTGTCGCTGAAATGACTTGACGGTGTGCTTGAATTAGTGTACTAGCTATATAGTACACATGGCCAGCCGACTGAAGTCCACGTTCCGCTTCCACCTCGACATGCACAGCGGCGTGCCGGTATATCGCCAGATCGTCGACCAGGTACGCGGAGCAGTGGCGGGCTGCAACCTCAACGCGGGCGACCAGCTGCCCACCGTTCGTCAGCTTGCCGTAGATCTTGAGATCAATCCCAACACCGTCGTCCGCGCCTATCGCGAACTTGAGTACGACGGATTGCTCGAAACGCATCAGGGCACCGGCACCTTCATCAGCGATCAAAAGCTTCATCGCCCCGCCGACGAACGCCAGCGTCAGCTTGAGCAGATTGCATCTGACAGCATTGCCCGGGCGGGGGCCGCAGGTTTCACCATTCGTGAACTCATCGATCAGCTGCGCTCTGCATCCGAAGGGAGAAAACAATGAATCGTAGAGGAAACATCCAGTTCAACGGAGTCGCCGTCGCAGCCCTCATCATCTCGATCGCCATTGGGGTCTGGATCGCTTCGCTAACTCAGCGACAGTGGCCTATTATCCTCTTCGGCCTCATCGGACTGTATCTTCTCTACTCCATCAGAGTGGTTCGCCAGTGGGAGAAGGTTGCGCTGCTGCGGCTCGGCCACTATGTCGGTCTCCGTGGGCCCGGAATTTTCTTCATTGTCCCCGTGCTCGAGACGCTCAGCCCCTTTGTCGATCAGCGAGTGCGCGTCACCAGCGTCACCGCTGAATCGACTCTGTCGCGCGACACCGTTCCTGTCGATGTTGACGCCATCATCTTCTGGCTCGTGTGGAATGCAGAGAAAGCCATTCTCGAGGTCGAAAGTTACATGGATGCCATCACGATGAGCGCGCAGACGGCCCTTCGCGAATCCATCGGCCGCCACGAACTCGCACAGATGATCACCGATCGCGAAGCGTTAGGCCGCGAGCTCCAGCGTATTCTCGACGAGAAGACCAATCCATGGGGCATCACGGTGCAGTCAGTGGAGGTTCGCGATGTCCGCATTCCACAAGCGCTTCAGGACGCCATGTCGCGCCAGGCACAAGCCGAGCGCGAACGGCAGGCGCGCATCATTCTTGGACAGGCTGAGACGGAGATCTCAGACAAATTTGTCAAAGCTGCACAAGCTTACGAGCAGAACCCGACAGCCCTGCACCTGCGCGCGATGAATATGCTCTATGAGGCTATCAAGGAACGCGGCTCGATGGTGATCGTCCCATCCTCTGCCGTGGAGACGATGGGCCTTGGCGGTTCGCTAGCTACCATCGCTGTCGCCAAGCAAACCTAGATCCAGTTCGAGTTCCCAATAAGTCCTTCCCGCAATTTGCGGTCTGCCGGGGAAAGACCGATCCACCCAATTCACTGGCACACGTTCGTGCTCCGGCTCTGCCTGCGCTCAGAACGAAGGAGATTCAATGCGAATCCGTCGATATATTCTCACCATGCTAGTTGCACTCGCGCCTGTCGCTCTATATGCGCAAGAGAATGGTTCATCTACAGTCCAGAACACATTGAAGTTTGTTGGTGTCTGGCGGGGGCAGTTTGACAATCTGCCTGGCGCAGATCTGGTTATCGATAATGAAGGCGGCAGTCTTCATGGCGCCATCGTCTTCTATCTGCACAAACGCCCGGATACGAGCTCACCTTACACATCAACGCCGGGCTTGCCCGGACCGCTGCTCAATGTGCATGCAGTGGGAAAAACCTTGCATTTCCAACTCAGCCATCGACTCGCTCACCCACCAAGCACACTTCACGACCCGCTCATGGACTTTCATCTCACGATTACCGGTCCTGACCAGGGTGCACTGGGCAATGACAGTGAAAGCAGCTTAGGCCTGGCGATGAAACGAAGCGATTACTGATGTGTGACCGCGACAACCGGGCTCGCAAGATTCGAACTGCTATCCTGTGCGTATGACCACCGTCGACGTTGTTTTTCGATATGCCACTCCCCCAACCGAGGCTGTCAGCCTCGCTCTGGCCAATACGCGCGAGGTATACGGGGTTCGACGGTTGACCTTCGATCGCAATGCGTGCACCGTTACGGTCGAGTACGATGCCACCCGGCTCAACTCCTCAGTGGTCGCGCAGTTGGTTCGCAGGGCCGGGTTGCAGCTTGTTGAAGAGGTTCCGCTTGCGCTCCCGGTGCCTCCGCCTGAGCCGGCGCCCGCGGCCTGAAGCGGCGATTGCACCCCGTCCGATTCCCTGTTAATCTGAATGAGGTTTCATTCTGAAACCTTGCAGGTTTGCGCCCTTAGCTCAGCTGGATAGAGCGTCTGACTACGAATCAGAAGGTCGGGAGTTCGAATCTCTCAGGGCGCGCCATCGAATAAAGATTTCAAGAGAAAAGAGCGCCGATCTCGGCGCTCTTTTCTCTTTGAGCACTCGCTCGACAAATCAGCAGTGCGGGACCCCAACCTTCTGCAGGAACCGCTCCATGGTCTTCCGGTCGATTGCCTCATTCGGTTGCAGCCCATAGTTCAGGACATTCTCGTAGTCCTTGAGAATGAAGTTGAATCCGGAGCCGTTCTCGCCCCAGCGCACCACCTCTGACAGCACGCAGATCGAGTTGTCGTTGGATACCTTGCCACTCTGCGGCTGCAGGGTCATCTGGATCAGCGTCCCCGGGGCCCAGCGTTCCTTCGTCAACAGGAAGACACCGGTCGCGCTGATGTCGCCAACCTGGAAGGAGAAGGGAGCGCCTCCCGTCCAGTAATAGGCCACCAGATTTGACGTGGAGTAGCGCTTTGCGCGGCGCTGATTGACCTCGGGGAACAGCCAGCGCAAGAAGGTGAGTAGTCTCGGGGGCTTCGGAGCGTCCTCAGGCTCTTCCGCGCGCACGGGAATTGGCGGAGCAGCAGCCCTTTTCTGAAACACCTCAACAGGCCTTTCGGGAATTCTGGTCACGTTCGGACGGAGCCACTTCGCGTCCCACTCAGCGCTATCATCATCAATCATCTTCTTCACTCTCGGGGCTCGGTCAATCGGGTAAGGTACGACAGAAACGGGAGAGATCCTCTGGTTCATACCCACTCCTCTTCGGCTCAACTTGATGGGGAACACACCGGCACTGCGCGTCTTATGGATGTACTAAGTAGGAAATATCACGCGTATTTTTGGTCTTCAATCGAAAACACTCCCACCTAGGTAACGGACGGCATAGATGCAACCTTCGGAACTTGAGACTTTGGTACTTTGGTAAAGCGAAAGCACCCACCTACAGCGCCTATCGCCCAGGCTGCCCAAGCGTTCCAAGCTACCGTGGACCCAGATCAGGGCTGCCTCCCTCACCTGGCAAGCTCTCGTAGAATCGAAGGATCATGGCTCGTGTATTCATCACCGGCAGCACCGATGGTCTGGGTCACGCAGCAGCGAAGACACTGATCTCCGAGGGCCACGAGATCGTTCTGCATGCCCGCTCGCGAGAACGCGCCAATTCGCTTAACGATCTGGCTGAGCGAGCGGCTGGTCTCGTCATCGGAGACCTGAGCAGTTCTGCGGAAACTCAGGAAGTTGCGCAACAGGTAAACGCGATCGGGCGGATGGATGCCGTAATCCATAATGCAGGCGTTTATCGCGTAGCAGACAGGAGACCGACGCCGGAGGGTCACGCACAGACTCTCGCGGTGAACACTCTAGCCCCGTATATTCTTTCGACCTTGATCGAACGCCCTCAACGCCTGATCTACCTCAGCAGCGGAATGCACCGCCAGGGAAGCCCGTCACTTGCAGACATCGATTGGGTAGAGCGGCGCTGGGATCAAACGCAGGCGTACTGCGACAGCAAGCTCTTCGTCACTACGCTCGCGTTCGCAATCGCTCGGCGATGGCCCGATGTTCTGAGCAACGCGGTGGATCCGGGATGGGTGCCAACCAAGATGGGCGGTGCCGGTGCGTCCGACAATCTCGAAATGGGTCACCTCACCCAGACGTGGCTTGCGGTCAGCAAGGACGCTCCTGCAATGGTCAGCGGAAAGTACTGGTATCACCGTAAACAGCAGGCTCCCGCCCGGGAAGCGACGGATCCGGAATTTCAAGATCATCTGATCGCAGCACTGGGGGAGTTGACAGGGATATCTCTCTTTTAGTTTCAACTCGCCTTGCACATCCCTAGACGTTGCCTCGCACTGCGTGATCTAGCTCACCTTGGGTAGTGGCTCATGCGCCATCTACGTGATTTAGAACACTTGTGATCACGCGCACAGCCGATCGTGATTGAAGCTAAGTACCGTCCCATCATTCATCGGGGTTCGCACTGTGATATGGGCCGATTTTCAGCGGCCTTAAGCGATCTCCGGTGCCTGCATGGCGCGCAATGCGCCGCACGTGAGGTGGGCATGGGGCAGTCGATCTGGGAATCGATGGAGAAGAAGGGGTACAGCCGCAGACAATTCCTGCAGTTCTGCACGGCAGCCGCAGCGGCTGCCGGTTTTGCGAAGAGCGGTGTCGCCCAAGTGGTGTCAGCTTTTGAAAAGAAGGAAAAGCCAGCGGTCCTGTGGATGCATTTTCAGGAGTGCACGTGCTGCAGCGAGTCTTTTATTCGCGCATCGCATCCGATTGTGGCCGACGCCCTACTTGATGTGCTCTCCCTGAACTATAGCGAGACCCTGATGGCGGCTTCCGGTTTCCAGGCTGAAAAGAGCCTGCAGGACACCATCAAGAACAACAAAGGCAAATACATCGTGCTGGTTGAAGGCGCCGTTCCAACGAAGGACGGCGGTGTCTACTGCATGATCGGTGGCAAGACCGCCGAGTCGATTTTGCAGGAGGTATCGAAGGATGCGGCAGCTATCGTGGCATGGGGCAGTTGCGCCTCGAACGGCTGCGTACAGGCAGCGAAACCAAACCCGACGCAGGCTACTCCGATCCACAAACTGGTAAACAAGCCGGTGATCAACGTGCCCGGGTGCCCTCCGATTGCCGACGTGATGATGGCAGTCGTGACGCATGTTCTGGTGCTTGGGCAGATTCCCGCGCTTGATAATCTTGGACGACCCAAGGAATTCTACGGCAGGCGTGTGCACGACACCTGCTATCGCCGTCCGAACTACGATGCCGGGCTCTTCGTCGAATCGTGGGATGACGAAAACGCCCGCAAGGGATTTTGTCTTTACAAGATGGGCTGCAAGGGGCCGGTCACCTACAACGCCTGTTCCGTTGTTGGCTGGAACGAAGGCACGAGCTCGCCGATACGTTCCGGTCATGGATGCATCGGTTGCAGTGAAGAGGGCTTCTGGGATCAGGGTCCGATCTATGCGCATCTGGCGACCTTCCCCGGCTTCGGCATCGAGAGCACCGCGGACACGGTCGGCACCATTGTCGCGGCGACGACGCTGGCCGGCGTCGCGGCACATGCAGTGGTCACCAATGTGCGGAAACACAAAGTAATCGCGGAAGTTCACGCGGAAGAAAAGAAGGAGCAATAGCTCGCCATGACACGCATTGTTGTAGATCCTGTAACTCGAATCGAAGGCCACCTGCGTGTTGAGGCAGTGGTGGAGAACGGCGTCATCACAGACGCGTTCAGCTCCGGCACGATGGTTCGCGGACTCGAGAAGATTCTGATCGGTCGCGATCCGCGCGACGCGTGGGCTATCACGGAGCGCGTGTGTGGTGTTTGCACAACCGTTCACGCGATGGCGAGCTGCCGCGCTGTGGAAGATGCACTCGGCATTTCTCTTCCGCCAACAGCCGAACTCATTCGCAATATCATGACCGCGGCACAGCACGTGCACGACCATGTGGTGCACTTCTACCACCTTCACGCTCTGGATTGGGTGGACATCGTTACGGTGCTCAAAGCGGATCCGAAGAAGGCGGCGGAACTTGCGCAGTCGTTCTCGAGCTACGACAAGAACACCACGGCCCACTTCACTGAGGTGCAGAGGAAGGTAAAGCAGTTTGCTGAGACCGGTCTCGGCATCTTTGCGAACGGCTATTGGGGCCACCCGGCGTACAAGCTGCCGCCCGAGGTGAACCTGATCGCTGTCGCTCACTACCTAGACGCGCTCGAATGGCAGAAAGAAGTCGTCAAGATCCATGCGGTGTTCGGTGGCAAGAATCCGCACCCCAACTACCTTGTCGGCGGGGTTCCCTGCTCAATCAATCTCGATGAGGTCGCTGCGATCAACACGGAGCGGCTCAACCTCGTAGCCCGGCTAGTGTCACAGGCGGATGAATTTGTGAACCAGGTCTACGTGCCCGACCTGCTCGCTGTGGCTTCCTTCTACAAGGATTGGGCGAAGTGGGGCGGCGGACTGAAGAACTATCTGAGCTACGGCGAATATCCCACTCAGGGATACAACAAGCCAGAGGCATTCAAATATCCGCGGGGTGCCATACTCGACCGCGACCTGAGCCACGTCTATCCCGTGAACCCGAAGGATTCGCAGGAGATCAAGGAGTACATCGCATCTTCGTGGTACACGTACGAGGGCGGCGATGGCGTCAGCCTGCATCCGTGGGAAGGCGAGACACAAATCAAGTACGCGGGTCCGCAACCTCCGTTCGAGACTTTGGCGGGCTATGAGAAGTATTCGTTCCTCAAAACTCCGCGGTGGAAGGATAACCCGATGGAGGTGGGTCCGCTGGCTCGCCTGCTTGTTGCCTATGCATCCGGCCATGAAGACGTGAAGCAGCTGGTCGGTGCGACTCTGGCGAAGCTGAATGTGCCTGTCGATGCTCTGTTTTCGACTCTGGGACGGACTGCCGCTCGTGGACTTTCAGCCGCTTTGGAAGTCGGATACCTGAAGGAGTTCTACAAAGAGCTAATGGAGCGCGTAAAGACTCGCGAGACGTCCACCTTCAACAACGAGCGCTGGGAACCGAAAACATGGCCGGCCGAAGCGGAAGGTGTTGGACTCGTCGAGGCTCCACGCGGAGCTCTCGCCCACTGGATCAAGATCAAGGACGGCAAGATTGCGAACTATCAGCTCGTCGTCCCCACGACATGGAACGGTTCTCCGCGCGATGCAAAGAAGCAGCATTCGTCGTTTGAGGCATCGTTGATCGGAACACCGGTTGCCAAGATCGAAGAGCCGGTCGAGATCATCCGCACAGTCCATTCGTTCGATCCGTGTCTTGCCTGCGCCGTGCATTTGTACGACCCGCAGGGACGGCACCTCAACCAGGTTTCCTTTGAGTGACGCCATGAGTACGACTGAAATCGTGGGCAAATCGAAATTCGGCAACGGGCATCCGGCGGATTACAGGCGAGTGTATGTATGGGAGATGCCGGTGCGCGCGTACCACTGGATCAACGCGATCGTTCTCGTGGTCTTATGCGTCACGGGGTATCTCATCGGTACGCCGATCCGCGCTTTCTATGCCAGCGAAGCGTATCAGCAATACTGGTTTGGCTGGGTGCGCTTCCTGCACTTCCTCTGCGCCTACATCTATGTCTTCAACTTCCTGGCTCGGCTTTATTGGGGATTTGTGGGCAACCGGTATGCGAAATGGAACAATTTCTTCCCGATCACGAAGTCGCAGCGGGAAGAGATCATGGACGTCTTGAAGACCGACGTCTTCCAGACTAAGCTGCACGGTGCAATTTCGACCGGGCACAATGCGCTGGCGGCGTTCATCTACTTCTTCACGTTCCTTGCGTTCTGCGCGCAATCGATCACCGGCTTCGCTCTCTACTCATCGATGAGCAATTCGTGGATTCCGCGGATGTTTACGTGGATAGTTCCACTGATGGGCGGAGAGATGAGTGTCCGTTACTGGCACCATCTCTTCCTGTGGTTCTTTGTGGTGTTTATCGTTGTGCACGTATACCTCGCCTTCTATCACGACTACATCGAGGGACGTGGCACCATCTCGTCGATCGTAGGGGGATGGAAGTTCGACAAGATGCCGGAAGCACAGGGGACGAAGGAACGAGGGTCCAAGGGAACGAAAGCATGAGAAGCAAGAACGGCGCACCGGAGTTGTTGCCCTACGGGAGAGTGCGCTTGATGCTTAGTAAATCGAGGTTCTGGTGAGTAACAACGCAAGGAAAACGTTGGTTCTGGGGCTGGGAAATGTGATCATGGGCGACGAAGGCGTCGGCGTGCATGTGGTCCGGGCAGTCGAGAAGCTCCCGCTTCCTGCGAATGTCGAATGCCTCGATGGCGGCACCGGCGGATTCGTCTTGCTGGAACCTCTCCAGGCTGCCGAACAGATCATCCTGATCGATGCCACCGACGATGGCTGCCCTCCTGGCACCGTCACGCGGACCACGCCCCGCTTCTCGAAGGACTACCCTCCCACCCTCACCGCGCACGATATCGGAGTCAAGGATCTGCTCGACGCCTTCTACATGCACAGCGGGGAACGTGAAGTAGTTCTTTACGCGATTTCTATCGATCCGAAGCAGCCAATTTCAATGGATCTGAGTCCAGCATGTGCATCTGCAAGAGATGAGGCCGCTCGACAGATTGCGGCGGAGTTGACGGTGGCAGCCTGAAGCGCCGTCGACCCGCAATTATTTGTTCCATAGACCCGCGCCAAGCCAGATCGATTTCAATACAAGACAAGGTTTACCTACCGCCTGCCTACTGTGGCCTACTCCGCTACACTTGCGGAGAGGCAGTCAAAGCTTCTAGATTTCAATCGTTACAACAGAGGGGATTTCCCCCGCGCTCTTCAATTGAAGACGAAAGGAACTCCAATGGACCGCCGTATGTTTCTGGGTGCTGCTACCGCCACAGCAATGGCAGCCAGCCTTCCTTCCCTTCCCTCATTCGCCGAGACTAAGCCGACAAAACTAAAGCCGATGGCCGTTGGCCTGCTGGTCAGCCCGCACGATGCACCCGAGGCCACCATCAAGCGTGTCCACGACATGGGTTTCTCCAACTGCTTCCTTTCGCTCGATGGCTACATCGGCAAGTTCACGTCCGATGCCGTGAAGCAGATCGGCGATCTGCTGGCGAAGTACGACGTAGTCGCGACAACCGTCGAAGTTGTTGGTCCGTCGCCGCTAGTGTGGGATTTCCAGCAGGGACCGGCGACGATCGGCCTGGTTCCACCGAAATATCGCGCTGCCCGCATCGATGCGCTGAAGCAGGTATCCGATTTCGCAAAGCAACTTGGCATAGGCCATGTACAGACGCATTGCGGATTTATTCCGGAAGATCCAGCGGATGCGCTCTACCATCCAGCGGTCGATGCGATCCGCACTGTGGCTCAGCATTGCCAGGGCAATGGTCAGCATTTCCTGATGGAGACCGGCCAGGAGACACCCACTGCCATGTCGCGTGCTCTTCGTGACGTGAATATGCCGAATCTTGGTGTCGGGCTCGATACAGCAAACGTGATTCTGTATGGCAAGGCAAATCCCGTCGATGCTGTCGATATCCTCGGACCGCATGTGCGGAGCGTCCATGCCAAGGATGGCAAGTGGCCAACGGACCCAAGTAAACTTGGCGAAGAAGTAATGATCGGCAAGGGCCTAGTCGATTTCAAAACAGTTTTCACGAAGCTGCACAAGCTGGGCTACACAGGCGCAATCACGATCGAACGCGAAACTTCAGGGCCGCAGCAGGTTGAGGACGTCAAAAACGAGAAGATGTATCTTGAACGAGTTCTGCGCGAGGTGATGGGATGAATCGTCGAGAGTTCCTGCAGACCGGATCTGCGGCTGTTTCCGGCATGTTGTTGATCAATTCGCGTTTGGCGTTCGGCTACCAGGCCAACTCGGCAGTGCGTCATGCGCTGCTTGGTTGCGGAAATCGCGGCAGTTCGGTCGCTGAGTCCTTCGCTCGGAACACCTCCGCACGGATCGTCGCTCTCGCCGACATCTTCGGGGACAAGCTCGACGCCGGACATGATCACTTCAACAAGATCCTGGCTAGCCTTAATCAACCGGAAATTGACAGCAAGCTGCTCTTCAAGGGTCCGCACGCGTATGAGCAACTGGCCAACTCCAAAGATGTGGATCTGATCCAGATTTCGACGCCGCCCTTTTTCCACGTCCAGCACCTCGAAGCAGCTGTTGCCTCCGGCAAGCACGTTTACTGCGAGAAGCCCGTCGGCATCGACATTGCACAGGCAAAGCACGCGCTGGAGATCGCCAAGCACGTTAAGCCCAATCAGAGCGTGGATGTCGGCTTTCAATGCCGCATGGCTCCTCCGATCGCAGCGCTGCAGGAGAAGATCAAGGCCGGCGGTATGGGAAAGATCGTCACCATGCTAGGCAACTACAACGCACCAGCATCAACAGAGAAAAAGCCTGTGGGTACCGGGAAAGATGAATACCGCCTTCGCAACTGGCTCTGGGATCGTGTGCTTTCTGGCGACATCCTCGTCGAGCAGAACATTCACATCATCGATCTCGCAAACTGGATGGTCGGCGCGCATCCGATCAAGGCGACAGCCACTGGCGGGCGAAACGTGCTGAACCACTGGGGCGATATCTGGGACAACTACCAGGTCACCTACACTTATCCGAACGACATTCACTTCTCCTTCGAGTCGACTCAGTTTGGCAGCGACGGAGTCTTCGATGCGGGTCTCAAGCTCTTCGGCGTGAGTGGCACGGCGACCTGCCCTTACTCCGGCCCTGTCGGATTCAGCGGGCCTAATGCCTGGTCATGGAAAGAGTCGGAGGGAACCACAGCGGGCTCGGGTCAATTTGCTGCCAACGGCGCCTTCAACGACAATTTGAAGTTTGCCGATCGCGAGAAGGAGAGAACGTTTATCGATAGCATCGTCTCTGGTCCAGCCCACAATCAGATTGCAGATGGCGTGGAAACGGCTCTGAGTTGCATGCTGGGCCGGATGGCTGGTTACCAGAAGCACGAAGTGACATGGGACGCGATGCTCGCCCAGAAGGAAGACTGGCCGCTGGGCTTCAGCGTGGATCAGTTCGCATCCTGAAATCACCAGCGTTTCCAGAACTAATGAGGGCCGATTCCGTTCGGAGTCGGCCTTTCTTTTTTGATCACTCGACCTGGTGCGACTCGCTCACCTTGAACAGCAAGGGTGCGAATTGATGGAGGTAGTCCCTCCAGTTGTTCCATGCATGAAATCCGCCGCTTTCATGGTCCTCAACGTTGATGCCGGCCTTCTTGAGCACGGCCACTGTAGCGTGGCTGTTCTGCAACGCGATGTCATATTTGCCGGCATTTACCCAGAACAAGCGGAACTGCATCCCTGAAGCGCGATACTGCGCGACCTCTCCATCCTGTTCTTCCTTGATGCTGTTCGGAAACCATCCCGAACTGAACACTCCCACGTAAGCAAAATCTTTTGCATCCGCGAGGGAGATGTTCAGCGTCTGCAATCCTCCCATTGAGAGGCCCGCGAGCGCACGATGATCGCGATCAGCAAGCGTGCGGTAGTGTGAATCGACGCACGGCAGCACCACCTTGATCAGATCGTCATTGAATGCATCGTGTCCCATGCGAACGTTCGGTGTCAGGCGAAATTCTGTCGATGTGTGTCCGGCCGGCATAACGACGATCATCGGAGCCGCCTTACCCGACGCTATGAGGTTGTCGAGAATCGCACCCGCACGTCCTACCGTGCCCCAGGAATCGTCTGAGTCTCCGCCACCGTGAAGCAGGTAAAGCACGGGAAGCCGTGCAGTTCCCGTCTCGTAACCCGGCGGCGTGTATACATGCATGCGGCGGCCGCCAGGTATTGCCTTCGACTCGTAATAGATCGTGGCGATTGCGCCGTGAGGCACATCGGACTTGTACTCCATGAAGTCGGCGCCAGGAACTTCATACAGACTCGATGCATGAGTCAGAGATTGCGAAGTGAGTCCGTTCCGAGGATCAGTTGTGCTCACGCCGTCAACACTGAATGTGTACCGATAGATTCCGGGTTCAATGGGGCCGATCATCGCCTCCCAGATGCCCTGTTCGCCCTTAGTCATCGGCACGCCGCCAACATTCTTGTAAGCTTCCGCCGGAGTGATATTCGGCGTTGCCTCCGGTCCTTCGGCACTCAGTTTCACTTCCGTCGCGGCGGGCGCCCAGATCCGGAAGCGCACACGATGGTCAGGCTGCACCTCGATGGACTTGAGGGTGTCGTTCGGCGTGGGTGCGGGCATCTGAAAAGCAGGAGGTGGAGTCTGTGCGGGAGGTTGTTGGATCTTCTCCTGTGACTGGGCCTGCAACGAGAGGTAGAGTATTCCGGAAACGCAAATGAGCTTCGTAATCAATCGCATATCGAACCTTTTCAATCGAGCGTGCTGGCGCCTATCGGCACTGGAAGTTGCTTGCCTCTTCTGTGTTGCCAGATCCGATGTAGTGAGCATGCTTTGGATAAGCACATAGCGGCCGACTGCGACCTGGAAAAGCTTTGCCTGTAGCAATCACAGATTCAGGCGCAGTGCCTTTCTCAACCCAGTTCACCACAGCACTCAGCATGTCGAAGTGGTCGAGTGATGGGCCGCCCCCGCAATGAGCCATTCCGGGAACCAGGAATATCTGGCTCCATTCGTCAACCTTTTCTGCGCCGCCGTTTGTTTCGGCAAGAGACTTGTAATAGCCGAGCGTGTCGAGCGGTGAAAACCACGGATCACTGTCGCCGTGAAAGAAAATAAGCTTGCCGCCGGATCCTGAAAACGTCGAAAGATTTGTCGAAGCAGGCTCAACTAACGGATCCGAAGCATGAAGCGCCGCCTTGTCTACGTCGAGTTCAGTCGCAGTGGTGTAAGGGCCAAACAAGCCATTCTTTCCCAGGGAAAGCAGTCCCGGTGCAAAGCCCTCGGCAGTAAGTCCGGTGTCGTAGAGGAAGCCCGGGTAGACCTGGGAGCCGTATGCATTCTTAGGTCCAGCAAAGGCCTTCTTGATGGCTGACGTTTTCTCCGGTGCAATGCACCCCACGTTCTGCCCGGCCTTGCATGCAATTGTGGAGGGGTCGAAATCACAGCCAATGGGATCCGAGATCATCCCGTCGGCAACTCCATCTTTGGCATCGCAGCGATTCATCAGCGCATCCATCAAGGTTTTGCGCTCTCCGGGGCTCAAGAATTTATCGATTTGCGGTTTGCCGGACGCGTCTTTAGGCGAAGCCTGATTGTAGGCAACAGGAATCCACTGCGCGATTGCAAGGTTTGAGAGACCTGTCCGCATGGCTGGATCGCCTGAGACGATTCCGTTGAATACGGTGGGATAGCGCTGCGAGAGAATCATGCCCTCCCGGCCGCCGGTTGAACACCCGACAAAATAGGAGTACGTGGCCGGTTTCGCGTAGTAGCGGGCAATGATTTGTTTCGCTACTCCCGCCACTTCAGCATTCGCCAGGAATGCAAAGTCGAGATAGGCCTGCTGATCTCGCATGAACGAGAAGTCAAATGCGCCTGTTTTGGCCTTGTGCCCAGTATCCGTACTGGCGACTGCAAATCCCCTGGCGAGCGCCGGCTTGTCCCCAGAGTAGTTAGCGCCAGCGGGATATGCGACAGTACCGTTGCCACCTCCGCCCCCCTGCATTATCAAATCGTGATTCCAAACTGAAGGCTCTGGAAGCGCCAGAGCGAAGCCGATGCCAAAATCTTGTCCATCAATTCCCTTACGGCGGTTGATGACGCCATCCACCCTGCAGTGCGCCGGCAGCGGTCCGATGGATGGAGCGCCGGGATACGGTGGTGGAATAGTGACACCTGCTGCAATCAGCTCAGCTTTTGTGATTTCTGTACCTTCGAGCTTAACGGCAGTCAGGCTGGAGCAAGCGTCCGGCGATTGACCAAGCAAAGCCGATGCACTACACGATGCTGTCATCAGCAGGATCAGAACAGTCTTCCGATTCATCAATTTTCCTTTTTGACTGGCGACGCAAAGTCTAACAAAACCGTGAGGACTCGTCAGTGCGGCGAGAACCCTGCGGAGAGCCGTTGCAAGACAATATCTTCAGCGATGCCTTCCAATATACGTCGCCGATCTTTTTCAATGAGCAGATTTGTTCTTCGCTGACGAGTAAATTACGATGCCGACTGGCTCTGATTGACGAATGTTCTTGAATCGAGAGTTCGGCTTGCTCTCAGAGTTCGACTTCAATTGAGGACTGACGATGCGATCATTCTTGTCGCTGATGCTCTTCGGCGCAGTATCCCTCGCGCCCGCGCAGAGCAAACCCCACGAAGTGCTGTGGTATCGGGTGCCGGCCCCCGTGTGGGACAATGCTCTGCCAATCGGCAATGGACGGCTCGGCGCGATGGTCTTCGGAGGTGCGAACACCGGAGAAAACAACGGCGACCTGCAGGCCTCGCCGAAGAATGCAGACTTATTGAATGGCTCCCGGACCTCAGGCGCAGACGAACATCTGCAACTGAACGAATCCTCGCTTTGGAGCGGTAGCCGCACGAACCGCCTCAATCCGCGTGCTCATGAGGCGTTCCCGCAGATTCGAAAACTCCTGCTCGATTCGAAAGGCCAGGATGGCGCAAAGATCTCTGCCGCCGAAAAGATGGCTCAAGAGGACCTGATTGGCGTCCCGCCAGGAATGCCTGGGTACAGCACGCTGGGCGACTTATATCTTCGCGCTCCGAAAGGCGGCGCAATCAGCGACTATCGCCGCCAGCTCGATCTTGAAACAGGCATCGTGCGTGTCACCTATGTGATGGACGGGGTCCACTACACGCGAGAAGTCTTTGCGTCGGTTCCAGACGAAGTGATTGTGGTGCACTTAACCGCTGATCGAAAAGGCTCGATCTCCTTTCGTGCTAGCATGGATCGCCCGGAAGACTTCAATGTGACCACCCAAGGGAACGACACCCTGATTCTTCGCGAAGGTAAGGATCACAAGGATCAGATTCGATTCACCGGGAAAGCCCAAGTCATCGCAGCGGGCGGGACAGCAAGAGCCGAGCGCTCCGAGATTGTCGTTTCAGGCGCAGACTCCGTCACGGTTCTCATCACCGCCGCCACCGACTTCAAAGGCGGCCCTTTTTCGGGCGGCGATCCTGAAGCACAATGCGATCGTTGGCTTGCTGCAGCTCGTAAGAGCACCGTCGAAGAGATTCTCCAGAGACAGGTAGCTAGATATCAGCCTGTTTTTCTCAGAATGGCTCTCCATCTAGGACCTGCAACATCCTCTGGTGAGGACCTTCCCACTGACGAGCGCATTAAGCGAGTCAGCTCCGGTGCTGATGATCTTGGCCTTCAGGAACTGTACTTCCAATTCGCGCGCTATCTCCTGATTTGTTCTTCAAGGCCTGATGGACTGCCAGCAACGTTACAAGGGCTATGGGCTGCCGGAATCGACAACCCATGGGGTTCGAAATACACCATCAACATCAACACGGAGATGAATTATTGGCTGGCTGAGCCCGCCGGATTGAGCGACACGACGTTGCCGCTCATCAACCTGATTGACATGGTGCGCACTCCCACGTCCGGCACGGGCACGCAGGTCGCTCGCACCTACTACGCAGCGCGCGGCTTCGTCATTCACCACAACACAGATCTATGGGGAGACGCTGACCCCATCGACGGCTATCAATGGGGAATCTGGCCAATGGGTGGGGCTTGGCTCTCGTTGCATGCCTGGGATCACTACGCGTTTACCCTCGACAACGGTTTCCTGCGGAAACGAGCGTGGCCTGTTCTGCATGAGGCATCTTTGTTCTTCCTCGATTACCTCGTCGACGACGGATCTGGACATCTCGTAACGGGCCCCTCGATCTCTCCAGAGAACCGCTACCGTCTCGCCGACGGAAGCGATCACTCTCTCGTAATGGGCCCGACGATGGACATCGAAATCGTTCGTGAGCTTTTCATGCGGACTCTCGACGCGGGCAAAATCCTTGGCGAAGATCCTGAGTTTCTGAGGCAGATCAAGAGCGCCATGGACAAGCTTCCGCCGTTCGCCATTGGCAAAAATGGGCAGCTGCAGGAGTGGCAGCACGACTACGACGAAGCAGAACCCGGGCATCGCCACATCTCCCACCTATGGGCGCTCTATCCCGGAAGCCAGATCACGACCGAAGACACGCCCGACCTCGCCAAAGCTGCGCGCACTTCGCTGGAGCGAAGACTTTCGTTCGGCGGCGGGCAAACGGGTTGGTCCCGGGCCTGGGTTGTGAACTACTGGGATCACCTGCACGACGGCCGACAGGCATATGACAGCCTTCAGGTCATGATCCGGCAGTCAACGTTTCCCAACCTGATGGACACCCATCCACCTGGGCTGTTTCAAATTGACGGCAATCTTGGCGCCGCAAATGGAATGCTGGAAGCTCTCGTGGAATCGCGTTGGACACCCGAAGCTGCCGAGATCGAGGTCCTTCCGGCCCTCCCACAGCAATGGGCTGAGGGGGCCGTTGAAGGACTTCATGTCCGCGGCGGTGCTTCGCTGAACATGCGCTGGAGCGGCGGCAAAGTCGTGTCCCTGGAACTGCGCGCGACACACAGCACATCTATCCGTCTGATCCCTCCACCCGGTCAATCCATCGCTACGGTTTCAGTCTCGTCTGGCAAGCCAGTCTCGTTCGACGGGGGCAACGCGTTACATGTCCAGGGGGGGCTCTCTTACAAGGTGGCGTTCGATTGAAGTAAGGCAACTGTGGTCACTCGTCGCAAAAGCTCAGTGGGAAAGCATTTTTGGGGAGTCTGCGGGTCAAGAGAAAGGTCAGCTTCCACTTTTGAACAAATTTGGCTCCTCAGGTAGGACTCGAACCTACAACCCTTCGGTTAACAGCCGTGCGCGTCGTCCTCACCCCTGCTGCTACCGGTTGCTATAAGCTCCTATCGTTTGTTCGGTTTACCTCTTCCCTCCTCTTTCCATTTTGCTATCTGTACACCCCAAATTATGACCGATTTTGAGGTACGGTGGGCACAAAAATGGGCACAGTCGTTTGGGGAGAAACCCTTCAACTAAGGCGACTTCGGATTTGAACCCGCGACCTCTGTCGTGACAGCGAAAAGGAAAGTCGTAACTTACAGGAAACAAGCGTCACGGATGGCTCTTTTTGGCGCACTTAGGTAGGGATCGGGAACCGTTATCGAACCCGTATCAAACCCACGACCTCTGCCCTCTAAACCTCTGCCGAGCCCCCTTTCGGCAAGGAAGAGCGACTAGGCCCCTGTAGGCAATGGACAATCCGCTAGACGCATGCCGCACAGCGCTCTTTTTGCTTCATTCCAGCTGCGTGCCCAGCCAATGCAGCGAAACAACAGGTTCAGCGCACGATCATTTTCGATTCCACCTGGTCATTTCCCAATGCACGCTGAAAGCACCTCTTCGACTTGATAAGGCCTGCTGACAACTTCCAAAAATAATACGGAAACCTGTAACGCATTTGTCGACTTGTGACTTTCCTCTAGTGAACGCCACGAAAAAGGAAAGTGGACGGATGAGACACATTTCCGGGATAGGCCGATGGCTCGCCCTAATAAGTTGCATGATTCCTGCCGGGATTCGAGCCCAGGAACCGCTGACGCTTCGGCAGGCGATCCAGATCGCGCTGAAGCAGAGTCCGGACGTGGACGCAGCAAGAGCGGGAATTGATGAGGCGAAGGCCAACGCGTCGCTCGCTCGGACCCAGTACCTCCCACAAGTCAATTTCACCGAGGATATGTCGAGAGGCGACGATCCGGTCTACGTGTTCGGAACACGTCTGCGACAGGAGAGCTTTACGCAGGCAGACTTTGCGCTGGACGCGTTGAACAAACCTGAGCCCATTGGAAACTTCGCCACGCGAATCTCGGGTGGCTGGCTCTTGTTTGATTCTTTCCGGACTCAAAAGTCGGTCCACGCCGCAGATCTGATGCGCAAGAGCTCCGCCTCGTCGGCGGAAGCTGTGGATCAGAAGGTCGTATTCGACGTCGTGCAGGCTTATCAGGAAGTCCTGTACACCGAACGGCAACTCGCGATTGCGCAGCATGAACTCGATACCGCCGAAGCGTTGCTGAGTTCAGTGGATGATCACGTGAAGGCCGGACTTGCCGTGGAGTCAGATCGCATGTCGGCCCAGGTGAGCGTTGCTGGGCGCAAACAAGCGGCAATTGAGGCTGAAGGCGGGCTGGATCTCGCGTGGGCGCAGTTACGAGTCGCGATGGGAACGCCCGATCTAAAGGTTTCGACGCTTCGGCCGATCGAGCAAAAGAGTTTCCCAAGAAGCGATCTCGAACAGGAACTCGAAACCGCAATCAAAAACCGTCATGATCTTGTGGCACTCAACGATGCGCAATCCGCTCAAGCCGCAGCGGAAAGTGCCGCTCGCCTGAGCTTCGGACCACGGGTCAATGCCTACGGCACATGGCAGGACGACCGTCAGACCCCGGGCGGGCAAGGCGGGAACAACTGGGTCGCTGGCGTGCAGATTGGCGTCGATATCCTACCGTTCAGCAAACGCGCTCAACTTGCAAAGGAGAAAGCAATTAAAGCACGGGTGGATGCCCAACTGAGAGCCTATCAGCAGCAAGTCAGATTGCAAGTGAATCAGGCTTACATCCAGCGTCAGACGGCTGATTTGTCCCTTGAGACCGCACGGGCGGCGATCGATCAGGCAGCTGAGAGCCTACGGATTCTTAAAAACCGGTATGAAGCGGGCCTTGCCACGATCACCGATCTGCTTCGTGCCGAGGACGCGGAACGCGAAGCCCAGACGAACTACTGGCACGCGGTCTACAGCAACACGATGGCATACGCTCAACAGCTATTCGCAACGGGGACCCTGACACTCGATGCGGCGGAGGATCTGCAGTGAAACACCCTGGATACGTTACCTGGCTCGCCCTGATTTCTCTTGCCGTTGTTGGCTGCAAGTCGAGTGAGTCTGGAAATCCTGCCGCCGTCGAGACTGCACAGGCGCGCATTGTGGAAAGCAAAGAAGTGCAAGCTACTGCGACGGTCCAAGCTACGGGGGCGCTCCGCGCGCGGGAGACGGCTACTCTCTCCGCACAAGTCATGGGCCGCGTACAACAAGTGTTGGTGCGCGAAGGTGACTCCGTAAAAGCGGGTCAAACGCTGGTAGTCCTGGACGATGCTACATTGAGGTCGGCAACTGTGCAGGCGCAAGCGGCTGTAAAGGCTGCGGAGAGCCAGCAAATCGCAGCACAGACGAATGCCGATCTTGCGGCGAGCACGCTGGTTCGCTACAAGCAGTTGCAAACTCAGAAGAGCGTAAGCCCACAGGAAATGGATGAAGTGACGCGTCGGGCAGAAGCCGCAACTGCGCAGGCGGACGCACTGCGCGCGCAGGCCAATGCGGCCAAAGCCCAACTGAGTGGTTCCCAGGCAATGTTCAACTACTCAAGAGTCGCAGCGCCATTTGCAGGCGTAATAACAGGACGCATGATAGACCCAGGTGCGCTCGCATCGCCGGGTATTCCACTCATTCAGATTGATAGTGCCGGGCCACTGCAACTGCAAGCCACAGTGGCGGAGTCGGCGATTGGATTTGTGCACAAGGGAATGAGGGTCGGCGTTTCGATCGCCTCCCCAGGCGCGGACACCTCTGGGACCGTGTCGGAAATTCTCCCTACGGCAGATATGTCGAGCCACACTTTTTTGATCAAGATTGATCTGGCCCCAGCAAAACATCTCCGCGCAGGCATGTATGCGACTGCGGAAATACCAACCGGTTCAAAACAGGCGATTCTCGCGCCGCGATCCGCGATTGTGATTCGTGGTTCGCTCTCTTGCGCATACGTGCTTGACAGCAACAACGTTGCCCAACTTCGATACGTGACGCTCGGAACATCGCATGAAGATATGGTTGAGATTCTTTCTGGAATTGCTCGAGACGAGAGACTCGTCGACAACCCCGCCGACCGAGATTTGGCAGGTAGGCGGATCGAGGTCCAGCGATGACAACGAATGACGGTCCCCATGGACTTGGCCTGGCAGGCCGACTCGCGCAGTCGTTCCTAAACTCGAAGCTGACTCCGCTCTTCATCGTGGCGTCTCTGGCATTAGGAGTCTTCGCGGTCGCGATCATTCCACGTGAGGAAGATCCCCAAATTCTAGTTCCCATGCTGGACATCGCTACGGCTATGCCGGGTGCATCTCCGGCTGAAGTTGAAGAGCGAGTCACGTTACCAATTGAGAAGCTGGTCCACCAGATTTCCGGGGTGGAGTATGTGTATTCGACTTCAAGTCCGGGACAGAGCCTTGTCATCGTCCGATTCCTAGTCGGGACGCCGCAGGAAGATGCCCTGATCAAGGTGTACAGCAAGCTCTACTCGAACTTCGACCAGATCCCTCCGGGCGTTACGCAGCCGATCATCAAGGCTCGATCCATTGATGATGTTCCGATTCTTTCCCTGACTCTTTGGGGAGAACGGTACGACGGATATCAACTTCGCGCGATTGCCGACGAGGTGCACCACAACATTGAGCAGATTTCGGACGTGTCCGAGAGCACGGTCATCGGAGGTCTGCCTCGAACGATGCGCGTAATGCTTAGCGGTGCCAGGCTCAACGCTTACGGTCTCTCACCATCTGCGATCGTCGGCCATCTTCAGGCAGCAAACGCAAGTCTGCAGGCGGGCAGTTTCGCTCAAAACAATCGTGAGATCCGGGTCGAAGCCGGGAGCCTTTTCTCTGATCGGAAGGATCTCGAGTCAGTGGTCATTGCGGTCGACCATGGACGCCCAGTGTACCTGCGTGACGTAGCCGATCAGATCGTTGATGGTCCGTCTGAGCCGGCGAACTATGTTCTCTTCGGAACGACCAACACAAGTGCGGGTCCCGGCCATGGGCCACAACAGTATCCCGGCGTCACGGTCACTGTGGCCAAACGGAAAGGGACAAATGCGACGGACATTGCCAATGCGGTCCTGAAACGGGTCGAAGAGATGAAGGGCGTGCAGATTCCGAGCGAGGTGCACGTTACCACGACGCGCAATTACGGCGATACCGCGAAGGCCAAGTCGGATGAGCTGCTGGAGCATTTGCTGCTGGCGACCATTTCGGTGACGTTTCTGGTTGCTCTGTTTCTCGGCTGGCGCGAGTCGGGCGTGGTGCTGCTGGCGATCCCCGTCACGCTCGCGCTTACGATGTCGATCTTTTACTTTCTCGGATACACAATCAATCGCGTCACCTTATTCGCCCTGATTTTCAGCATAGGCATCCTGGTCGATGACGCCATCGTTGTTGTCGAGAACATCGTGCGTCACTTCCGGTTACCAGAGAACCAGAATCGACCTTGCAGCACGGTCACGATTGAAGCAGTCGCCGAAGTGGGTAATCCGACCATTTTGGCAACATTCGCCGTAATTGCTGCGGTATTGCCGATGGCCTTTGTCCGTGGATTGATGGGACCGTACATGCGACCCATCCCGGTGGGCGCATCTGCAGCGATGCTGTTTTCCCTAATGGTGGCGTTTGTGGTCTCACCCTGGGCGGCTATGCGACTGCTTGGCAAACACCTGGGAGGAGCGCATCTTCTGGAGCCAGAGCACGAGAACTGGCGAACACGCCTCTACACGAGAGTGATGTCACCTTTGATCGCTTCCGGAAGGAATCGACTCTTGTTTTTCGCCGCGGTCTTTGGATTACTGCTGATTTCGGTCGCTCTTGTTCCGTTGGGCCTCGTCAGAGTAAAGATGCTGCCCTTCGATAACAAAAGCGAACTGCAGGTTGTCGTCAACATGCCGGATGGCACGCCGCTCGAACAGACATTAGCCGTAACACAGGCGCTAGGGAATCAACTCGCGCGGCAGCCGGACGTGCTCAATTACCAGCTCTACGCCGGGACGTCCGGCCCCTACAACTTCAACGGACTCGTTCGTCACTATTACATGCGTCGCATGCCGAACCAAGCCGACATTCAGGTCAATCTCGTTTCCGCAAAGGATCGTCGGGACCAGAGTCACGCGATCGCCAAGCGGCTTCGTCCTATTCTCGTCGACGTGGGCAATCAGTTCGGCGCACGCATTCAGGTAAGCGAGGTACCGCCTGGCCCACCGGTGATCCAGACTCTGGTCGCCGAAGTGTATGGGCCCGACCTCGACGGCCAGACCAGAGTGGCACAGCAGATCAAATCTATCTTTCAGCACACATCTGGAGTCGTTGATACCGATTGGTATGTAGAGGATCCGCAGCCCCAGCTTCGAATTCACGTGGACTCAGTCAAGGCAGCACAGAACGGCATCGCGGTTATTGATGTTGCGAATGCAATCGCGCTGGCCACCTCCGGAACACAGGTCGGACTTCTTCACGATGATCGGGCGCGTGAACCGATTCCGGCCGTGGTGCAGTTCACAAGGGAAAGCCGTTCGTCCGAGAAGGCGCTCGAGAACATCCATTTGCCAGGCGCCAACGGCGCGATGGTTCCACTGCGAGAACTCGTAACGATAGACCGAGGCTCAATCCAGCAGAGCATCTATCACAAGAATCTTCAGCGGGTGGTGTACGTCACGGGCGATGTGGCCGGCTCTGAAGAGAGCCCGATCTACGCAATCCTGAAGATGAACAAGGAGCTTGACGGGCTCAAGTTGCCCGCAGGCTACACCCTCACCCGCTATAACGCCGCAATGCCGGAGTCAACGGATCACTACTCTATGAAGTGGGACGGCGAATGGCATATCACTATCGAAGTCTTTCGCGACCTCGGCCTGGCATTCGCAGCGGTCCTCGTTCTGATCTATGTGCTTGTCGTTGGATGGTTCCGCTCGTTTGTGGTGCCGTTGATCATCATGGCGCCCATTCCACTCACGCTCGTTGGCATTCTTCCGGCGCACGCGCTGATGGGCGCATTCTTCACCGCCACGTCGATGATCGGCTTCATCGCCGGCGCTGGCATCATTGTGCGCAATTCCATCATTCTCGTCGACTTCATCGAACTGCGCCGACGGCAAGGCGCGGCGCTGAGTCAAGCTGTCATTGACGCGGGAGCAATTCGATTTCGCCCGATGCTGTTGACCGCTGCCGCTGTCGTTGTCGGCGCGAGCGTCATTCTGACTGATCCCATCTTCCAGGGCCTCGCTGTTTCGCTGATTGCCGGAGCAGTGGCCTCGACCTTTTTGTCGTGGCCGACGATTCCCATTCTTTATTACTTGGTGCATCGGAAATCTGATGTTCCGGCTACTTGTGCACCTGAAACCAAAGAACGTGAAGGAGTACTTCAATGACAGTTGAACGCGGACTACGCCTCATGGCAGGAGTGATGGTGCTCCTGTCTGTTGCCCTCACCTACTACGTTTCGCCTTACTGGATGTGGCTTACGGTGTTCATCGGCCTCAATCTGCTGCAGTCAGCCTTCACGAACTGGTGCCCGGCGATGACCATCCTTCGCGCGATCGGGTTGAAGGAGACGAGTTGCAGTATTTCTCCTGCGCACGAAGTCAGGCGCTGAGGATCCGGACCAAGCAGTTTTCGGAGGTGTGGAAGGTGCGTATGTCTGATTTTGGCAAAGTGGGTGGCAAAGACCCGGCACCCGCCAGAAGAAATTCTCAGACCCGGAAGATGAATCGTCTAAAGGACGAGGTTTACCGAGAGATGTTGCTGCTGGAAGTGAATCGACCTGGCGCAGAAATGGGGCTTGCACTGGCGCTGCTCCAAGCGGTCGTCCAGTCAGGAGATTTCAGTGATCAGGGGGAGTTTGGAGAATGGCTAAGGACTGTGTGCCCACTTGGGCTGCGCATGATCGAGACTTCTCTTGGAGGCTCCACATGTGGTTCAAGCCCAACACCGAGAACGAGTGGGACTCCATGAAATGTGCGCCACTCGAGTGCTGACTATACTGAAAGTGACGTTTTCTTGTTCAAATGCGCACTGAACTAATCCGGGCATCAGAACTCTTGCAGAAGAACACTCCCGAAGCGGCTGAGGAAGCAATTGGGCTGCTGCAGGGCACTGTCTTCTCCTTCAGCATGAAGATGTGTGGGCATCGACAAGATGCAGAAGACACGATGCAGGAAGTCCTCTTTCGATCACTGAAACATCTCAGCAAATTGGATGGCCCGAACGCTTTGGCGGCCTGGCTCTACACCGTCACCCGAAACCGCTGTCACCGTATGAGGCGCGGACCTTTCGAGGCGAACGGTAAGAGGCTTTCCCTTGAGGAGTTGATTCCAGACGATGAGGAACTGAGAAATCTTCTCGAATCGGAAAGTGGCCCCGAGGCCGCTGTGATCCATGGCGAAGAGCGTCATATCCTGCACCAGGCAGTTTTACGTATCCCCACGCCACTCCGGATGGTCCTGGTCCTACACGATATGGAGCAGTTGACTTCGGAGCAGATCGCGAAAATACTCGACCTCCAACTCGGGACTGTTCGCGTTCGGCTTCACCGGGCGAGGCTGGCAGTGAGGAAGGAGATGTCGCAGCTTCTCAAGGGAATACCAGAGCAAACGACCCCAGAAAAGAGAACGCCCACAGAACGCCCAGCTGAGTGCCGTGAACTCTTCGCGAACTTATCCGAATATCTAGATGCGCGTGTTGAGCCCCGTACATGCGCGCAGATGAAAGCGCATATCGAAAAGTGCCCAGCTTGTGTCGCATTTCTCAAGGATCTGCGTGCAGCCGTTGATCGTTGCCGTTCTTTTGAGATCGAGTGCGATCCGTATGTTGCTGAACGCATGCGCGCGCTAATGACGAAGGAATACCTGCGCCTCATGGAAGCGCCGCAAGAATTGAAACCTTTTCGATTTAGGTAAGGTGACATGGTCGCGTCTCAAGGGTCATGCAGACTGAGAATGAGCGATGAAACGCGACTCCTCGTTGCGTCTCGATTTCGCACGTTGGGAGAACCTTACCGGCTCCGCATTCTTCAGACGCTACGACAAGGAGCGATGACAGTGGGAGAACTGGTGCACTCGCTTGATGGTAACCAGCCAAACATCTCTAGACATTTGCAAATTCTGTATCAGGCCGGCATCGTAAGCCGCAGGCGCTCGGGAAGCAACATAATCTATTCCATCAAAGATCTGACAGTGTTTACCTTATGCGAACTCGTCCTTGGTAAATAAGCGCGAAGTGGAATGAGACAGAGAGCAGTCTATTGCAGTGCAGCCCATCCCTCTACAATTTCCCCGAGAGGCTGAGGAATGACACTCTTTGAACCTCTATGAGCCACTATTGCCGAGAGTCATTCGTCGCAAACTCATTGAAACTCTGGCGGAAGCGACGAGACTCGAACCCGCGGCCTCTGCGTGACAGGCCGGCGTTCTAACTAGCTGAACTACGCCCCCGCATTTAATCATTCCCTAACCTTGCCAAGCCTGCCTTACAGGGTCCTGCGCTTCCCGAAAATGCCGGAAGGTTGCCGTGACATCGAAAAGGAAGGTCGTAGCTTGCAGAAAACAAGTATCACGGATGCGCATCTTTTCGCTCTTAACGATCGGGAACGCTCATTTCGGTTGCTCCAGCGACGAGGCAAGCAGTGCGATCTCAAATGCAGCAAGGGCCTTGCAGTTGCACCGGGGGACACTTTACGGAGCCGTAGGAGCAGAAGACACAGCAGTCCCCCGCTTTGGGTCTTAACACCGCGTGGCAATGAATACACTCATGAAAAAAGCGGCAGGAATCGATTGGCATACCTTCCAACGTGGCATGACCGCATTGCGGACACGTCAGCGTCGATTCGAGAATGACTGCCGTCCTTGTCATGGCTTTTGCGCTCCGCCATGCACAGTCGAAGGGAAACCGGCATTTGTAGTGGCTTTTACCAGTGCCGGCGGATTTGTCTTGTCTCCGTCATATTTCACCGTCGCGGTCTTGTGATCGTAGTCCACCTTTGCATCGATAACGCCAGGTACCTTCTCCAGCGCCTTACGGATAGTGACAGAGCACATGGAGCAGGTCATATTCCGAACGTCGAGAACAGTCGTTTGCGGAACTGCGGCAAATGTCGATACCGGCAATCCGATGAGAAGAGCAGCGAACAATTTACGCATCACAGGTTCCTTTCAGCGATAGAAGAAAAACAAAATCTGAGGACTGATTACGAGCAGGAAGACGACCGGAAGCAGTACCCAAAACAGAATTCGCTGCACCCTCCGGGTACGATCAGCAATGCAGTTATCACCCACGGCGCAGCTTTGCGGCGCAAGGTAGAGTTTCCAAAATGTCCACCCAAGAAACAGAACCGTCAGAACAATAAAGACTGGCCGATATGGTTCGAGTGCGGTCAAATGCGCGATCCAAGCCCCGCCGATGCCCATGCTCAGAAGCAAGAGCGGCCCTATACAACAGGCAGATGCCCCGATGCCAGCAAGCACGCTGCCAATAAGGGTTGTTTTCGTGTTGAGTACAGAGCGCATCATTGACGAATCTTCCTAGCTTCAGTCTAAACTCCGTACTATGGTACGGAGTCAAGTGGGGGGATTCGTGAGCGAGAATCTGACCATCGGCAAACTGGCAAGACAAGCCGGTGTGAATGTCGAGACTATCCGCTATTACCAGAGGCGCGGCTTATTACGAGAACCGGCAAAACCGCGGAACGGATTCCGGCAATACGCATCCGACACGGTGAAGCGGGTCCGCTTCATCAAGCGAGCCCAGGCTCTTGGATTCACGCTGGAAGAAATCACAGGTCTGCTCGCACTCGATGAAAGAGAAGCCTGCTCAGAAACACGCGGGATCGCGGCTCACAAGCTTGAGTTGATCGACGAAAAGATCGCAGACCTCTCGAAGATGAAGAAAGCACTTCTTCGCCTCGTGCGCGCCTGCGACGCGTCATCGGTTGGTGCACCGTGTCCGATTATTCATCTTTTGGCTGATGACTGAGGCAAGCATCTGGAGCGTGCATGACCGATTTTGAGGCGGGTCGCAAAATGGGCACGGCCGCCCGGTGGGGTAACTCAGGATGCAAGCATGGAACCCGACCTCTGCCGTGACAGCGAACTGTAGGGTCGTAACTTATTGGAATCGGGATGGCGTGCCGCGCGAAATGCTTGCTCGGGATGTGTGGAAGGAGTTCGGGAATCGGTACAGGAGGTTCGGCCCAAAACTCGGTCCAGAAAAGTCCTGGCTGTTTCAAAAGTCGATGGAGCAGATAAGTGCATCGTTCAAATTCCCACCGGTCTCAATTCGTCGTCATTTGTTCCTGAGAAAAGGTCACGTCTAAACTGATCTAGGATGGAAAAGGACTTTCACGCAACCAGCAGCAACAGTGAGAAGCTGAAACCGGTGATCGCGCATCGCCACGCGTTCCTGCGTTTCCTCGCCTCACGGGTGGAGGATCCTGCCATGGCCGAAGACATTCTTCAGGCTGCTTACGTCAAGGCAGTTGAAAGAGACTCCGAGATCCGAGAGGACGAGAGCGCAGTCGCCTGGTTCTACCGTGTCCTTCGCAATGCGGTGACGGATCATTACCGCCGACGAGCGGCGCAGGCCAGAGCTCGCGAAGCCTTCACTGCCGGAATGTCGGAGGCATACGAACCAGAACTTAGAGCCGTGGCATGTGCTTGCATCGGAGACGTGGTCGGCGAACTAAAGCCGGAATACCGTGATGCGATCGAACGGGTCGATTTGGGAGAAACCTCGGTAGAGGCCTTCGCAAAATCACAAAGCATTTCGCCCAACAACGCCTCTGTTCGGCTGCATCGCGCTCGAAAGGCCGTTGCAAAGCATCTCATGACTGTATGTGGCGCCTGCGCAGAGCACAAATGTCTTGATTGCACCTGCCGGCGGAGTCAGGTGTAAGATCGTCCGGTCTCGTGCGTCAGCAGCTACGGAAACGCCGGGAGGCAAACAATGTGCTGCTGCGATAATAACCACACAACTCTCACGACGATCGGTGTGAAGGACCCGGTCTGCGGAATGTCCGTGGATCCCGCCAAGGCGGCGGGAAGTTCCGCATACTCCGGAGCCACATATTATTTTTGCTCAGTGGGTTGCAAACGAAAGTTCGATGCCACACCAGATCGCTTCGTGCGCCCGTCATTCGAGAAAGATCCTGTCTGCGGTATGGAGGTGAATCCTTCAACCGCAGCATTATCCGTTTCGTATTCAGGCGAGATCTACTACTTCTGCAGCGAGGGTTGCGCTGCCAGGTTTCGCGCCACACCGGAGAGGTATCTGAAGACGAGAGCTGAAGCCGCTTCTTCCGATCATTCAAAGTCAGATAAGGAAACCGAATACACCTGTCCCATGCACCCTGAGATCAAGCGAAAGGGACCGGGCAGCTGCCCCAAGTGTGGCATGGCTCTTGAAGCTGCGACGATTGCAACGCCAACCGCCCGGACAGAATACACCTGCCCGATGCATCCGGAGATTGTCCGTTCCGAACCGGGGAGTTGCCCTATCTGCGGAATGGCACTCGAACCGCGCCAAATCACCGGTGAAGAAGTCAATCCGGAATTGGCCGATATGTCGCGGCGGCTCTGGATCAGCATCGCTCTCTCGGCGCCGATGCTCGCCCTGATGGTTTCCGGGCTGTTTCCCTCCGCGCCTCTTCAGCATCTGTTTTCCGGAGGGACATGGGCATGGATTGAATTTGCGCTTGCAACCCCTGTGGTGCTCTGGTGCGGGTTGCCATTCTTCATCCGCGGCTGGCAATCGTTCATTCACCGCAGTCTCAACATGTTCACCCTGATCGCTTTGGGAACGGGAACTGCGTATCTCTACAGTGTGATCGCAACGCTGTTTCCTCAGGTCTTTCCAGCGTCCTTTCGAGCTCAAAGCGGCGAGGTCGGACTCTACTTCGAGCCAGCGGCGGTCATCATCGCACTAGTGCTCTTGGGCCAGGTGATGGAACTCCGCGCGCGCAGCCAGACCAGTAGTGCAATCCGCGCGCTTCTTGGCTTGGCCCCGAAGGTGGCAAGAAGGATTGACGAACAAGGTAACGAGGCAGATTTACCGCTCGATCAGGTTCAGGTGGGAGACAGGCTTCGCGTCCGTCCGGGCGAAAAGGTTCCTGTCGATGGCGTCGTACTGGAAGGACATAGCTCTGTCGACGAATCGATGATTACGGGAGAATCAATCCCCGTTGAGAAGGACAAAGGCGCAAAGGTAACGGCAGGCACCGTCAACGGAACCGGCGGGTTTGTGATGCGCTCAGAGCGCGTCGGCGCAGACACCCTCTTGTCGCAGATCGTAAGGATGGTCAGTGAAGCGCAGCGGTCTCGTGCGCCAATTCAGCGTTTGGCTGACCAGGTTTCCTCGTATTTCGTGCCTGCGGTCATTGCCTCTTCGGTTATTACGTGGGTTGTCTGGTATCTCGTTGGCCCGCAGCCGCGCTTTGCACATGCCCTGGTGAATGCTGTTGCGGTTCTGATCGTTGCTTGCCCGTGCGCTCTGGGGTTGGCCACGCCTATGGCCATCATGGTTGGCACAGGCCGAGGGGCTCGCGCCGGCATCCTGATCCGAAATGCGGAAGCGCTGGAACGCTTTGGGAAGGTCAATATACTCATCATCGATAAAACTGGAACTCTCACAGAGGGCAAACCGAAACTGAGTTCGGTTGTTCCTCTGTCCGGCATTACCGAGGGTGATTTGCTCCAGTTGGTCGCGAGCCTTGAGCGTTCCAGCGAACATCCCCTGGCCGCCGCGACTGTGAAAGCAGCGGAGGAGCGCAACCTCTCCTTAATAGGCGTAGATGACTTCACGTCCATCACCGGAAAAGGCGTGACTGGAACAGTCTCCGGCAAACGGGTCGCAATCGGGAATGACGAATTATTTCGTCAATTGTCCATCGACACTTCGCCACTGCGGGAAAGAGGCGAGTCTCTCCGAACAGAAGGCCAAACGGTAATGCTTGTCGCAGTTGGTGGCAAGGCCGCGGGGCTTGTATCCGTCTCCGACCCGATCAAGGATTCGACGCCTGAGGTGATCCGCGAACTCAAGGCAGCGGGTCTCAAGATCATCATGGTCACGGGTGACAACGTCACTACAGCCCGGGCTGTCGCGCATAGTCTCGGGATTGAGTTCGAGGCAGGTGTTCTTCCTGATAAAAAGGCAGAGGTGGTCAAAGCCCATCAGCAACAGGGTGCGATTGTCGCCATGGCCGGGGACGGCGTAAACGATGCGCCCGCTCTCGCACAGGCCGATATTGGCATCGCCATGGGAACTGGAACCGATGTTGCGATGGAAGCCGGTGGCATCACGCTGCTCAAGGGTGACTTGCGCGGCATTCTCCGTGCACGTCATCTCAGCCTGGCAACCATGCGAAACATCCGTCAGAACCTGTTCTTTGCATTTATCTACAACGCGATTGGCGTCCCGCTGGCAGCGGGAGTGCTCTTCCCATCCTTTGGACTGCTTTTGAATCCGATGATTGCCGCTGCGGCAATGAGCTTTAGCTCTGTGTCAGTGATTGCTAATGCGTTGAGGCTGCGCGGTGCACAGCTTTGAATGTAGACAGTTTGTCTCCGGCGATACTGCAATTTCTTCTGCCGTTGTAGAGTCTATGTGCGACACATCACGAAACCGCCTCGCCCATTTGGATGTTGACCAGCAGCTCACTGTGACCCACATCACCGACTAGCCTTTGTCAGCAAGATGATCCTCAACAGTGAGCAGGCTGACGTGGCAGATCCTTCGGGGTCGCTTGCACAAACCAGTGGTGTCCATGTAGCTCTTGCTTCCCCGAGGAGAGGACTCCATGCGTACTAGAAGCCTTCATTTTTTTGAGCTTTCAAATCTAAGGACCGTCGCAGCCGCCACTTTGGCCACGGTTTTGACGTTTGCGCTTGCTGCATGTGGCGGCTCTAATGGCACCTCCACAACATCGCCTCCAGTAACAACAGCCCAAAAGACAGCAGTGCAAGTCAACATCGGCGATTCTCCCTCAGATTGGATGCTTGCCTTTTCCATGAACATCAATTCCATGTCACTGACGGGAAGCAACGGATCGGCAACAGTCGTTTCCTCCTCAGTTCCGATTGAGATGATGCATCTGATGGGCACCATGCAACCTCTGAATATGGTCAGCGCGCCTCAAGGGACCTATACCGGCGCATCGATCACCATTGGTTCGGTCACCGTCATGTATATGGACCCGAACACCAAGGTTGCCGTTCAAAAGACGATCTCGGGCCCCATCTCAACGACCGTAGCCTTCGGAACTCCCATGACGGTGGGATCGACGCCAATGACGGTGGGATTCGATCTTGATCTCTCAAAGTCCGTCACGATTGACTCCAGTGGCAACCTGACTATGAGTCCGGTCTTTCATGTCACGTCGGGCACGCAGGGCTCTCGCAATCCGATGGACCCCTCCAATGGGGGAATTCAGGGGATGATGGGGTCGGTCTCCAGCGTTTCGGGCACGTCCTTTTCCATGACATCGATGCAGGCCGCCCAGTCCTTCACTTTCGCGACCAATTCGTCAACGGTCTTTGACGGCACCAGCATGAGCGGGTTGGCGAGCGGCATGCTCCTCATGGTGGATGCGAGCCTACAGGCGGATGGCACGCTGATGGCGACAAGGGTCCAGTCCATGATGAACTCGGGCGGTGTGATGGGCAGAGGCGTCATCACTGCGGTGACCGGACATCCGCCAACCTCGCTTACTATCGTCATGCAGAACGGAGCCGGCAACGGCATGATGTCGTCGGCCTTTGCCGCCGGCGTCACAATTGACCTGAGCGGAAGCACCACGTATCAGATCGATGAAGACGGCGCGGACATGGCGGGACTGCCCTTCACTCCCACCTTTGACGACAATCACATTTATCCCGGACAGAGCGTGATGCCCATCAGTTCGAGCGGGATGATGAACGGCGGCTCCGGCGGAATGATGGGCGGCAGCTCTATGGCAGGCACCATCACGGCGTCAACCGTCGAACTCGAATCGCAAGGGATCACCGGGACGGCCTCGGCGGCGATCGCAAGCGGCGCGACCACAAGCTTCACCATGGCGCTTCCTTCGGATAGTGCCTTCACGACGCTGACCGGCGCTACCAGCGTGACTGTCTTTCAGCAACCGAAAACAGTCGTCTCAAGCACCTCGCCGATCGCAAGCGGAACCTCCGTTCACGCCTTCGGACTGCTGTTCTTCGACGCCGGACAGTGGAAGATGGTGGCTTCCCGAATTGGGTCGAACTGACGCATGTGGTAGAGGTTCGATCCATGACAGCATTCGCCGCCGGCTCAATCAACGAGAATCCGTATTTCGAAGAATGGCTTAAACAGACCGATGTGCAACGCGAGCGCGAGGATCAACTGCTCCACGCAGATCACGCGCACGACTTTGAGCGGGTTGCTGAACTACTGTCGTTTCGGAATCTTATATCCGGAAGTACGCTCACGCCATTCCGACGCGTTCTGCTTTGACGGCTATTGCACGGTTTGCACCCATCGTCGAAATTGGCGCTGGCACCGGATACTGGGCCTCGCTTATGAGACTGGGCGGCGTCGACATTCTTTGCTACGACAAAAATCCACCGGGGCATCCCGACTTTGCGAATCACTTTCACGAAAACGCTAAATGCTGGACCGAAGTGCTCAGCGGAGACGACTTCGGCAATCGATCTACACCCAAATTACACGCTGCTTTTATGTTGGCCGCCGCCGAATGACGACATGCTTGCTCGGGCGCTTTCCCGGTACAGGGGAGAGCACTTTATCTATATCGGTGAACTACCCGTGGATGAGGATGGGCAAATGTTTCTGGATCGCCCCGGCAAACCGGTTCGTAAAGGCGTCACGATCAAGAGCCAGTTCTTTGCCGTGCTTCGAAACTATTGGACACTCGACCTGCAAGTTGAATTGCCACATTGGGAGATTTGCGTCGACAACCTTTATGTCTTCAATCGAAAACCAGAATTGCCCGGCTGACATATGGCGTGGCCTTGGCCGAGATGCGGCACCCGCTGCCCCATTTGGGGCTATTGCGCGAGCCTGTACACCGTATCGATACTCTGTCCCTCGTTGAATGCGCTTGTTTTATCGTCCCGGGGCCGCTCCGCTGAATCGGCACGCTGCGTGCAGTGAAGTTCTCAAAAGATTCATCCGCGGTCCCTGATCGCTTGCGACGATCATTCGACCAAAAGGCTGCTTTCGCTCGTCGTGAGTGATAATGCTCACTCGAGTAGGTTACGCTTCGCTACGACAGCTGGGAGTCTCGTGATCTAAGTCACATACCGAGGCCGCCGAGCTTTGGGATCATGACAGGTTGGGTATGAGGTATGTCACCAAACTCGTCGCTACTGTGATGGTGCTTTGCATCGGGGTGATCCCATTGTTCGCCGCGGCGCCATGCCCCCATGCTGCGCTCTTGGACAGTTGCTGCAAACCGGACTGCCCAATGATGGCTATGCCCCATGCCGTGAAGGTCGGAGTAGCCGGTCGTGCTCAAGCCGTTGCGCCGAACCGCTGCAAAGTGTCCACCCCTTTGCCAACGTCTTTCGTGATCCGTGAGGCGACCGCGAAATTAGCAAACCCTGAAGCACAGCCCACCGCTGTCGTAGATCCGCAGCCTCGACTCACATCAGCCCGGCATTCTCGCGCACCATCGAGAATTGAACACACCCTGCAACGCCCGCGATCCTCGCTCTGTATCTTCCTGATCTAGACTCCTTCTTCGCGTCCTCAATCGACACCCGGACATTCGCGATCTTGCATCTGCACATTGGCGCCTGGAAACGCGCGGACAATCTCTGATCACATTCGTGAGCCGGCTGTTGACGCTTGACGCTCGTCAGGTGCAGATAACCAGCCATTTCGCCGCTTGAATTCGGCAAGACATGTGGCGATACCTTATGCCCCGCCGATGACAACTCGACAGTACCGCTGAAGTGCGAACAAGGAGCCCATTGTGATTTCACGAAACCGTTTTGTCTTTCTAGCCTGCGCAGTCGCATCACTCCTGGTGATTCTCGGTCCGCGCCAGGCGTCGGCAGTTCCTCAATATGCGAGGAGGTACGGCATTACCTGCTACGCCTGCCACACGATTCCCCCTGTGCTGAATCAGCAAGGGTACATGTTCCAGAGGCTCGGGCATCATTTGCCGCCCGCCCTTGAGGTATCGAAACCCGTTCAACGCATTCTTGACCTTGTCCGTAAAGAACGCGAATGGACGGTAGCCAACAATGCGTCGTTTGCGGTGGCAGACTTCAATTATTCCGCGCAGCGATCCACCCAAGAGGGCCAAGGCTCCACTTCCACCTCGGCAATTCAGGTCGGTTCCTGGAATGCATACTTTGGCGGCTGGGTCCCCGATACAAACTTCTTTTACTTTGCCGAGATGGACATTGTGGCAGGCGGAGAAACGAACGTCGACCTACCCAACGCCCACATCGGATACGTCGGCGGAACGGCCAAGAGCAGTTGGTACGGCACGGTGGGACGGGAACATCTTCAGATTGCGCAAGGAACGCGCGCTGCACAGGTTTACAGCCTTTTGCCCAGCGCACCTCTGGTCTTTGAAAACACGGGACCGACAAATTTCGTCTTCGATCAGTCGCCGGTGGGAATCGCGGGCGGATATACATGGGCCTCGTCGAAATATAAGAACATTTTTGGAATCAACGCCAAGCTGACCAACGGTGACAACGCGGATGGAAGCGAGATTCTCGGCGCCTCTAACAAAAACAGCAAGGATATTTGGGTCGACGCCGATTGGTGGTATGCGCCGGAGAGCGGCATTAGTTTCGTTACCTATCAAGGGAAGAAGAATCAGACCCAGAACTCCGGACTCTCCAATGAGTTCACTTATAACGCACGCATCCGGCGCGAAGGTGTATTCGCCAACTACATGATCGGCCGAGACAAAGTCGACTTGCTAGGCGGATATCTGCATGGAAACGACGACTGGCAGGATCCTGCCACCCAGACTCCTGGTACCTATCAGACGAATGGGGGATTTGGAGAGGTCAATTATTACGTCTGGCGCGGTCTTGCACTTGCCGGACGCTACGACCGGCTCAAACAGGATCTGACCGGCGCTTTGCGCCCGACCACACTCGAACAGTGGCAGGTAGGAGCCGAAAGGGCGCTCACACCTACTGGCAATATTGTGGGACGGATTGCGGCCGGGAACTCTCACGGCGTCGATCCCATCGCATTCACCGGCAGTGCGACCAGAACCTTTGAAGCGGATATCCAGTTCAGTTTCTAGCGGCACAAGCGAGGAGAAGGATTATGAGACAGATTGTTTTACGGCGTTTGGCATTGGCGGCCTCCTTGACCGCGCTATTGGCGCTCGGCACATCCGCCGTTGCGCAGTTTGGCAAACATTCCGCAGAGGAGAAGATCAACGTCAGCTCCTATCCGGCGAACATCCAAAGCAATTACAAGGTATTTGCGAACAAGTGCTCTGAGTGCCACGGGTTAGCCTCTAGCTTAAAGCAGTCCCGTTCGCCGGAGGGCTGGACAGCGGAAGTACGCCGAATGCAAGCGATGGCGAGTTCCCACATTAACGATAGCGAGGCGGGCGAGATCCTCAAATTCCTCGCGTACGACGAGTCGCATCGCAAGGCGGCTTCGCGCGAAGCAATCAGCGCCAATACAGGCAATGCTCCTGAAGTCGCTGGGAGGCAGATGTTCGAGTCTTACGGCTGTTCATCATGCCACTCTGTCGCCGGCGTCGGCAATACAAGCTCTGCGCTCGACGGGATTGGGAGTAAGAGGACGGCGGAAGAATTGAAACGGCTCATTGTCTCGCCGCCTTCGGGAAGCACGATGCCGCCGATGAGTGTTCCTGACAAAGATCTCGAGAATCTGGTGGCTTATCTGCTGACGCTGAAGAATCGCTAACTTAAAGAGGGCGGCCCTGATTCGCATCATTTGCTGCCTCAACGATCGGGTGAAGCCGCAAGGATATGGACTGTGCGAATGACCTTCACCAGGCGGTTTGAATGCCACAGCAGCAACCGAACAGCACGGTTTCCAAACGGAGATCGTTAAGCAATTCCAGGCCAAACGCGGTTTCGTCTTGCCGCCGCTCCGCTGAATCATCGAGCGCAGCGTCGCCTGGACCGCGCGCTTGCACTGGCCGGTCAGAGACTACGCACGGGTGGCAAAGACGCTGGCCGCATTTCATTTCCGAGCCTTCGCATCCGTCGTGCTCGCCAACCTCTTCCGCCCACTGGGGCGGATATTCACAACGCCTTCTAACAGAAACCGAATCCGGGAACTCTTACCGACCATGAAAGCCAGAGCCAGTTGTCCACCAGAAAGAACAATCCTCAAAACACAACCCTCAGTTGCGCGCGTATGCGCGCGGCATTTTGCGCTGCTGCTGATACTGCTGCCGAACGCGGCGTGGGTGTCTGCGCGGCCTGCAACGGCGGTCACGTGGGAAGGGAGGATTCACAACACCGCCGGCGTGCCTCTCGCTGGAGCGCAAATCAGGCTGAGGGGTGAAGGAAGAAGCGCGCAAGCCTCGGCCAGTGGGGATGGGGCGTTTCGCATCGGTTCGCTAGCGGCGGGGCATTACCGGCTGACCATCGAGTCAGGCGGGCGCAAGACCGATTACGCGCAATTCATTGACATGCAGACGGGCGCCAAGCCGGTGGACATTGAGGTTTCCGACCGCGGGGAGATCACCCTGGCGATTCTGAACGATCAGGCCGGTGCCACCGGCGGTGAAGACCTTTCGGGCCAGGCAGTAAGTTCCCTGCCTCTGAATGGGCGCGACTTCAGCACCTTGCTCCTGCTGGCAGCCGGAACCATGACAGACGTGAATGGGGCCACGAACTTCACCCAGCAGTTCGCCATCAACGGGCAGCGGGGCGTGGAGGCCACCTTCGCCATGGACGGCGCCGACATCAGCGACCCGGAGATGGGTGGAAGCACGTTCAAGAACTTCAACGTGGACGCGATTCAGGAAATACATTCAAGTTCAGGCTTGATGCCGGCGGAGATCGGGCGAGGCGCTTCAGGATTCACTAACATTGTCACTCGGTCGGGCGCGCGCGGCTTTCACGGCTCGTTCTTCGAGTTTGTGCGTAATTCGGCATTCGACGCCCGCAATTACTTTGACCACCCTACTCCCGTGTACCCCGGAAGGATTCCGCCTTTCCGGCGCAATGAATTTGGATTCACCAATGGTGGGCCGGTGGTTCTCCCGCGTGTCTACGATGGGCGCAAGCGAACCTTCTACTTTATCGAGTACCAGGGCTTCCGGCAGGCGCTGGGCACCACCCAGGTGTTTCCAGTGCCCAGCGTGGATGAGCGCGCGGGGACAGACGTTGTGACCTACCCCGATGGATCTGCCGACACGTTGAAGGTGCCGATCAATCCGCAAATTGCGACCATCCTTGCGCGGTATCCGATACCCAACGATCCCAGCGGGCCTTACGGAGCGCGTACCTATGCGACACCCTCGGTGGTGGCAACGAATGCGGACCAGTTTTCGCTGCGGATCGACCAGAAGATCACAGACAAGGACCAATTCTTCGCGCGCTTCACCATGGATAACCTGACCGGGCCGACAACCAATCCCGATCAGACCGCGATCGATCCAACCTTCGGCCACCAGTTCCTCGACCGCCAGCGCAACGTGGTGGGCACCTGGACGCGCGCTGCCTCGCCTCGGCTCAGCTTTGAATCCTCGATGAACATTACTCGCTCCACGCCCGGATTTCCGACTTCAGACACGACGGATCCGGCGGTAAATTTCAATGACGGAACGTACGAGGCGTTCAACTCCGCGGGCGGATCTGTCATGCGGGCCTACGGCAACCTCTTTCAGGGGCGCGAGAACGTCATCGTCACAACAGGCCGGCATGCCTGGAAAGCCGGTGTGGACATCCGGCTCAACCGCGACACCACCTACTTGGGCAGCTGCCCCAGCGGCCACTTTGACTTCGGCGGCGGTACGGCATACGCCACGGAGGCCATTCCTTCCCAGAGCGGCAGGCACGATATTCGCCCCGGCGATCCGCTGCCGGATACCGTTTCGGCGTTCCTCTCCGGCAGCGGGTTTGACTACACCATCGCCGTTGCGCCGGTTTATTTCTCCAGCGGGCAGCACATTGGGCCGGCAGCCATCAACCGCACCAGCTTCGCCGCCTACGTGCAGGACACATGGAAACTCACCGATCGCCTGACGCTGAATTACGGCGTGCGCTGGGATCTCTACACCCCCATCAGCGAGCGTGCACATCGCACTTCGAGCATCTGGACTGTCAATGGAACACAACAATTCGTGATTAATCCACAGCCCGCATACCAGACCAACTATCTTGCATTCGAGCCGCGCTTACAGGCGACCTGGCAGGTGACGCCAAACCTCACGGCGAATGTGGGTGGAGGTATGATGACCATTCCGCCCAACATCTGGCAGGACAACCTCCTGACCGGCTCAACGCCTTTCGTGGTCTATCCGCGCGCAGTGGCCACTGCGGCTGCTCCGATTCCGTACGGATTCCAGATCACGCCCTCGCAGTTACCGCAAACATACACCACGGCTGGGCAGAATATCTTTGCGACATGGGCTCCCAAAGAAGTCCCGGCGAGCACGGTGATGGATGTGGATCGCTACGAACAAGACGTGGCGGCCCTCACGCCGGGACACGTGGTCAGCGCGCTCAACCTGAGCGGAATCGACTCGGGCTTTGACAACGCTACTCTGTATACCTGGACGCTGGGCCTCGAGCGAAAGTTCGGCAGTCTGGTCGGCCATGCCGCATACGTAGGTACAACGGCGGAGAAGCTGCCCCGCTCCAGTTTTCCTAATGCCTATCCGGGAGCATCGCCTGGCTTCGCGCCGTACACTCGATTCGACAGCGCGGGCAATGTCATCGGCGGCTTCGGCGTGGAGAACGTGATTACTTCCGACGCTCACTCCACGTACCACGCGCTGCAAACTTCAATTTCCGGGCCGATACGACATGGCGGTCCCGAAATCCAGGCAAGCCACACCTGGAGTAAATCAATCGACGATACGAGCATGGTGGTCGGCGGAACCGGTTCAACCGGCGCAGTCGCTTCCGGCCTCTCGCAAAACCCGTTCGATACCCATCCAGAAAAGGGCCCGTCGAACTTTGACGCAACGCACAACTTCAGTCTGAGCGTGGCCCAGGACCTGCACATGGAGAGCGCGCGGTGGCTGCAACCGCTTAGCCGCACGGTCACCTATGGGTGGGAACTGCTGAGCATCTCCAGCATGCGTTCGGGTGCACCGTTTACGGTGTTCTCCGGGATTCAACAGACCGGCTACGGCTCCGAGGGGGTGGACCGTCCCGACCAGATCGCCAAACCGCATCTGTCCACGGCACGAAAGGTGCGGGAGGACTACTTCGGAGAGGGCGCCAACAACGCCGCCGATTTCTTTTTCATTCCCATTCGCGTGCCCAACGGCACCGGACCTAACCAGGGACGTTTCGGCACGCTGGGCCGGAACACTTTCCGCGGACCGGCATATTACGATTATGATTTCGCGCTCATCAAGGACACGCCGTTCGGGCGTCAGCCGCGCGGAGCGGAACGTATGGACATGCAGATCCGCGCCGAATTCTTTAACCTGTTTAACATCGTCAACATGGGCCTGCCGTCGAACATCCTCAATGGCTCCGGCTTTGGGAAGATCAGCCAGACGGCCGGAACATCGCGGCAGATTCAGTTCTCGCTGAAACTGATTTACTAACCGCTCCGGCCCAGCTGGTGCTCGCAGTACATGAAGGGATGTCCGGGATGAGCCACTCGGCCCCGATTGATTCAACCGACGACTCCGCACGAACGTTCCTCATGGTGGCCACGGACAAACAACGCACCACATTCTCTAAGTGGATGGATGCCACGGAGCGACTTAGCACAGCAATCGACCCAATGGCGGATACCGGGAGTTCGTGGAGTCGCGGCCGCGCGAGCTACAATCAGCAAGACCTTCACAAGTTTCCGGGGCGAGAAGAGCAATTCGAGTCGGCGCTCAGCACCATGATCGCGTACCAGGGATCTGAGAAGAGCTGAACGACACACAAAAGAGCGGCTTGGACCGGCAGCTTAGCGAACTCGGCCATTTTGCAGGCTAAAGTGAATTCCGCACTTTGACGATGAGCCAGATCTTGATGGATGCCAAACCATGGCCAGGAACTTCCAACGTCAAATGGGATTGAACCCCTCGGGATACCTGATCGGAGCCAGAAAACTGGCCGGATTGTAGGAGATTCAGAAATACTCCGGCACTGCCTGATATTGATCCGATCCTGCGATCCTGTCCCTCCGATTGCCTATCTGGAAGTATCCGAGCAAATCGGCACGCCATGAGCGTACATACCCAGTCGGCTCAGTTAGGTATCTCATAGGGAGCCTGGAGTCATGGTCACTGCCCCTTGGCCTTCCGTGTCACCTCTACTTCTGCGGAGCTTTCTGGCCTCCGCTGCCGTTCATCTTCATTCCTCCCATACCTTTCATTTCCATTCCGACCTTGATGGTCACGGCAACGAGTTGACTATCCTTTTTCTTGGCATGAATGACAACATGGTCACCAGCTTTGATGTCCTTTAGCGTGATAGCCTTGTCCATCTTGGTATATTTCGTATCAGAAGTCAGAACAACGGCCTGTGATTTTCCATTTGTCGTGTTCACGGTGATTGCAGTATCTGTAACGCTGGTTACGGTGCCCATCACGTGCTCCATGCCGTTATGTGCATAAGCAATAGTCGTTAACAATCCGAGGGTCATCACCAGTGTGAATAAGCGCTTCATTGTTCGCATCTCCTTTGGGTTAGTGGTGCATGTTTGACATCTTCGGCGCCGTCGGCGCCTTGCCGCCGTTAAGGAATTGCTCCTCTTCCATTTCTTCCTGCATCTCGTCAGGCCCCTTCGGGTTGAGGTGTTCCATCTCCATTTGCTCCTGATCAGAGAGTTGGGGAAGATGACGGATGAACGCAACGAGCTTCCAGCTGTCGAGATCGTCGTCGCCCGGGTCACCAAAGGCAGGCATGCCGCTCAAGCGGATGCCGTTCTTGATGGTGTAGTAGAGTTCGCCGTCGGATAACTCCTGCGTCTCTTTCTGGCGCATGTTAGGCGGGCGCGGATACATCGTCTTGCCGTACATGGTGTCACCGCTGCCGTCATTGGCATGGCAGCTCGCACAGTGGTCCGCCCAGTGCTCCATTCCTTCGTGGATCACCTCAGGAGTGGCGGCAACGGGGTTCTTCATGGTCTTGTAGCGCGATGGAGTGGCGCGTGCGCGAATCGTGGTAGCCAGGACTTTCTCCATTTGCATGGGCTCGGTGCGTGTACTGAAACCGCGCTGCATCATGTTGTGCATCATGTAGGCACCCACGCCCAATGCCACGACGACTAGCAGAAGTAGACTGATAACTATCCTCGTTTTCATCGTGACTACTCCGGCGCTCCGCCTGTATTTGGCAAGTTGATGGTGGTCGTCGTGGAACCGATTGACATTGGGGCATCAAGTCCGCCGCTCAGTGTGTAGTTCTGCAAGGCAATGGCGCTCCGCCAGACATCGTGCAGAGCCATGAGATAACTGATCTGCAATTGGAAGAGTGTGCGCTGAGACACCAGTACCTGCGGATAGGCTTGTGCCATATTCTGGTATTTCTTCAGATACAACTGATAAGCTCTCGCTGCACGAGGGATGAGCTGCGTCTTGTATCGTTCTGCTTCGAACTTTGCGGTCTCGTAGGATTGCGCCAGAGGCGCTGCCTGCCGGCGGAGAGAGAGTTGTTCGCGCAGGACACCTTGACTGGCACGCTCAATTTCGGCTTTTGCCGCCTCAACATTCCCTTGGTTGCGGTTCCATAGCGGAATATTGATTCCGGCAGTTGCAAAGCTTTGCGGCCCGACAGCGTTGTGAGAATTCTCGAGTTGTTCAAAACTATAATCTTCGCCAGCGCGCAATTGCAGGTCGGGAACAAGCTCACGTTTGGCATCCCTCAAACGCGCACGTGCGACTTCGGCTTCTTGCAGGGCTCGCTTCACGGTCGGGCTGTCTTGAGCAATGGAATCGATCATCTGCTCGGCATTTATGTCGGGTGTTTTCTCAAGGTCACCCTGCAAGGGGCTAGGCGGTATGTCTTCCTTGCCTACGAGCACTGCCAGTGTGCGGAAGGCCTGCAAGTATTGGCGCTGTGCCGTGACATAGTCTACCTTTGCCTGTTCGGCTTCGACTTCTGTTTGCAGAATGTCAGGCGCATCCGCTTGGCCCACGTTGGCGAGCTGGTGGACGGTCTCGACAGCATCGAGCGCTACACCGAGCAGTCGCTGGCGTAGTTGAACCGTTGCCTGCGCAGTCAGCGCATCATAGAACGTCTGTTGCACATCGCTGTGTACACGATAGGTCTGCTCGGTTGCTCCGATTTGGTCGGCATTCTTCTGTTGCTCGTAGATGTTGCGCCGAAGCCCAAGTTTGCCACCGAGGACGATCGACTGCTGGATGAAACCGCCCTGCTCCCCGCCACCAAAGGAGCCGCCGCGAATTTCCTCGCCTTGGTACCCCACGGTCGGGTTGGGATAAAGTCCAGCCTGGCGTGCCTGTTCCTGCGACCTGCGAACAAGCGCAACTGCCTGCTTCAAGGTTGGATTATTCGCGTCGGCAAGCGCCTCAAAGTCGACGAGCGCCATCGGAGCACGTGCCGCAACGTCTTTCAACAACACCGGCGCAGGCAGATTCGATCCTGTCTGATGTTCGGGATTCTCGGGTTCCTGGAGTGTCATAGTCGCATGCGTATCAGGACCTTGAGATTGCGGAGTTGTGTCCATCTGCATATTGCCCATGTCATGCTGCTGACCATGGCTCATATCCATTCCGGGCATTTTTTGCTTGGAGTCTGGTTGCTGCTTTTTGTCCGCAGGCTTTTGGGGCTGGGGGCAGCCCGGCATGACCATACCCTCCATGCAGTTGGTCTGTGTCGGGGGTGAATCCGGCGTCTGTGCCAACGCCGCCATGCTGAAGATACTCGTCACAGCAAGTACGAGCGCCGTAATTCCCTGTTTCTTCTCTGTTCGCATTAGGCACGCTCCAGGATGGCGGCATAAGGATCGTTCACCCGGTTTGCCTGTTTCATTCGGGCGATAACCTCGTCGTATTTCTCAGGTGGCAGTACGCGAATGAACGTCATCATGCCCTGCATGAAGCCGCTCCATCCCTGGTTCAGGCCGTAATTTTCTGGCCGATCAACTGCCTCGTCCATCGCCATCATTGGGCCCTCCATGTAGACGTCTTGTGGGAAGTTGGGAACGTCATTCGCATTCCTGGCTATGTCGCTCTGCATATCTTCCATCTGCATGTTGCCCATGTCATGCTGCATGCCTGGCATTGCGTTCATGGCCTTCTCCTCTGACAGTGGGCCGTTTGCGGTTGCAGTATCTGAAGCATTCCCCACACCGCCTAGTCCTCGGCCTAGGGTTGGGCCGTAGTCGTCGCCCATGGGAACGCCAGGGGTACCTTGCAGCATGCCCATGCCGGTGTTCATGTCTCCACCCGCCGGCATCCCCGCGGTGCGGGTCATCTTCCCGGCGTTCGAGGACATTTGGTTCATCATGTGGTGCGGTAGATGGCAGTGGATCATCCAGTCGCCGGGATTGTTAGCGACAAACTCCACATTGCGGGCTTGTGCCACGCCGACCAAAACCGTGTTGCCCGGCCACCAGGCGGATTCCGGAATGCGCCCTCCTTCCGTGCCTGTCACGTAGAACGTGTGTCCGTGCAGGTGCATTGGATGGTGATCCATGCCAAGGTTCACAAAACGAATGCGGACCCGATCACCGAGCCGGACGATGAGTGGAGTTGTTGCCGGACCAGCTTTGCCGTTGAATAGCAGCCAATTGAACTCCATATTCATGGTGTTCGGAACCGTGTTGTTCGGCAGGACCGCATATTCCTGAAGATGGATCAGAAAATCCTTGTTGCAATGCGGACGGTATGGTTCTCTCGGATGCATGATGAAGCCGCCGAGCATGCCCGCCATTTCCTGCATGGCCATGTGCGAGTGATAGAAATAGGTCCCTTCCTGGTGGATGTCGAATTCGTAAACGAAGCGGCCGCCTGGCTTAACCGGTGGCTGGCTAATGCCAGGCATTCCATCGTTTCGAATGGTGTCTTCAAAACCGTGCCAGTGCACAGAGGTCGGTTCGGGCAACCGGTTCTCGAAGACCACGCGAACATGGTCTCCTTGATTCACCTGAATGGTTGGTCCGGGCGCGCTGCCATTGAAACCCCAGACATCGATAGTCTTCAAGGGGTTGATCTTTTGCTTGATAACCTCTGCAATGAGATGAAAGACCTTGGTCTTGCCATCCAATGTGAACGGCAGATCGCCGATGTCCGTGGTGACAACCGGCATATTGAAACTCACCGAACCCTGCCCGGTTAGGTGTTTTGCCGAACCGGTCTTCGACTCCGAGGGCCGGGCTGGCGGTTGTGCGGATAATTTAGAAACGGCTAGGGTGCCGGCGCCAAAACCGAACACCTTCTGAATGAAAGTGCGACGTGTGCTCATAGGACTCCTCGGCTGCAAATCGGAGAAAAGTGCACGGAGCGAGGGCAGCGATGCGCTGCACATGCGATGCATTCGCGAGGGGAGGAGACTAGATACGGAGAGAGGAACCTGGACGCAGGTCGAGCGGGGTATTCACACTTTGTTCACATCGGTGTCGATGAGCGGAGGATTGCGTCCAACCTGTCGCTGTGACTGGAAGTATCGATATTGCCGCCAGTGTTTCCGATGCGGCCTTCGAGAGGGTTTCACCCTGAGCCGAATTCTCGTTGATCACGACCGGCCCGGACTTGCAGATGGAGTTTCCGCATTGGTGCCCGCTCATAGTGGCGCTCGGTTCATCGCCACCATGAGTGGGCATTCCGTGGCAGTGGGCGGAATGGTGAGGTCCAGCTGTAATCTGTCCTCGTTGGCTGCAGTTGTGCGCCCCCGATGCATCACCCATCAAAGCGCAGCGCAAGTCGCAGTTGACGCCGAGCGCCTGTACAGTCACCATGGCGAACAAGGCCGCGACGAGCATGGATTTCTTAAACATTTTCGCGTAAAGGCCACGGCAGCTCGGATGCGCTCTTGGGGAAGTGCCGACTCGGCCTGTTACGTGTATAGCATGTCGGCCTGAAATGCAACAAGCGCGGGCGCATAATCGATCGGAGCCGGCGAGTCGCCTCAGGTTGAGAATGGCTTACCATTATTTACGAAGCAGAACGACGGTCGAACGAGGATTCAGAACGTAATTGGCGTTGATTGAATTAGCCTCGGAGCCGGGATCACAAAAATCGTCCGGAGTCGCCAGGCTGGTGTCAATCACGCGGCGCCATTCGGCGCGCCCGCTGTCCTGAACGACAAACTCGACTGATCTCGAAGATCCATTGATCATCACATAGATGTCAGAGTCGTTGAGAGCTGCACCCGCCAGAAAAAATGCCACACAGCGTGAATCGCGCGAAAGATCGGGTTTTCCTGTCGTTCCATACCAGCGGACGTCATCGCGCCAATATCGGCTGCGTGAGATGGAAGGGTGTGCCTTGCGGAAGGCGATCATATCTCTAACAAATCGAAACACGCCCTGATTTTGCTTCAGGAGATCCCAATTCAGCCATGTGACCGCGTTGTCCTGATTGTAGGGATTGTTGTTGCCCTTCTGGGTATTCATGAATTCGTCCCCAGCGCAGAACATTGGCGTACCATTCGACAAAAGGAGCAGCGTAAAAAAGTTCTTCACCTGCTGTTTGCGCAGATCGAGCACAGAGTCCGGGACCCCCTCATCGCCTTCCCAGCCGCAGTTCCAGCTCAAGTTGCGATCGGTTCCGTCAGTGTTGCCGTGACCGTTGGCCGCATTGTGCTTCCGATCGTAGGAAACGAGATCATAGAGGCTAAAACCATCATGACAGGTAACGAAATTCACGCTCTGGTACGGGCGGTAGGCATTTGTCAAGTCGTCTGGAAAGAGATCGCAGCTTCCGTAGAGGCGAGACATCAGCTTTGGGACCATTCCAGCGTCCCCCCGGATAAACGCGCGCACGTCGTCGCGGAATTGACCGTTCCATTGCTGCCACGAAATTCCCGGGAAACTGCGTCCAAGCTGGTAAGTAGCAGGGTCCCACGCTTCGGCAATTAACCTAAGATTCTCAAGTTCCCGGCTTGCTCCAATTTCCGCGATGACCGGCGGGTCTGAAAGGTTGATCGCCCCATCCTCGTTTCGCGTAAAGATGGAGGCCAGATCGAAACGAAATCCATCCACACTCATTTCTTCCCGCCAGAATCGCATGCTGTCGACAATCATCTTGCGCACGTACGGGTTAGCGCAGTTAAGCGTATTGCCCGTGCCGCTGTCGTTGCGATAGCGGCGGCGATCCGGTTCGAGGAGGTAGTATGTTGTGTTGTCGATTCCCCGATAGCTGTATGTTGGTCCGTCCGCATTCCCTTCAGCGGTGTGGTTGTACACCACATCAAGCAAGACTTCAATTCCGGCCTCATGCAGGGCGCCCACCATCATGCGGAATTCGCTCAGCGCGTCGAACGGCTTGCCGGCGCTGGCATATTGATGGTGTGGGGAAAAGAAGTTCAAGGGCATGTAGCCCCAGTAGCTTCCTTCCTGTGGATCCTGCTGCATAACCGGAAGCAGTTCCACTGCCGTGATGCCCAGTTCCTTCAGGTAAGGAATTTTTTCGACTACTCCAAGGAAGGTGCCGCGGTGAGGGGGCGTGACCCCCGAGTTTTCCCTTTTGGTGAAACCGCGCACATGCAGCTCGTAGATAACGAGGTCGGAGGTGTGCGCGTGGGTTCGGTCCTCTGTCCATTCGCTGCGTGGCCTGCTCGCGATGAGCCCAAGCGGGGCCCTGCCCGCATTGGAGCCGGGCACGGATGCTGTTGCACGGCTGAACCGGCTCGGGAAGCACACACAGCGCGCGTAGGGATCGAGCAGGATCTTACGCGGGTCAAAGCGATGCCCCTCCTCTAGTGCCTTGGGGCCGGCAACCTGATAGGCGTAGTACCGGGCGTCGGGGATCGCGCTTCTTCGAAGCCTGCAGTGCCAGATGCGGCCCGACTTGTTAATGAGAGGATCGAGTCGGTGTTCGTAGGTTGGCGCCGACATGTCAATCTCAGAGTAGAGGAGCAGTGTGACCGCAGTCGCGTGTTTTGAATACAACGCGAAGTTGTATGCGGCCTCATCTTCGATCCACGTTACACCCAGAGGCAATGGAGATCCTTCAGACGCGAACCAATCGTGCATGGATACCTTTCAATGGCCGTCGGGGCAAAGGATCAAATAGCCGCTTGGCCGGGACATGCCCGAAGCCAGAGTTGTTTTCAACGTGCTTGACCGGACGCTGACGGAACGTTCTTGCGAGTCGCACTATTTCTTCTGAAGCGTGCGGATATATGCGATCGTTTCCTTGATTTGAGCGTCGGTCAGCTTACCGTCGTATGCGGGCATCTTACCCTTGCCGTTTTTTGTGGCAGCGATGAGCTCGGCGTCCGGTGCCTTCACGATTTACGACGCCTTGATGGATGGCACTTTCATGGCTTTTCCCCACCGTAGTGGCCGCAAGGCCGTCCACGCCGTGACATGTGGCGCACTTGGCCTTGTGGGTGTCCGCGCCACTCTATGCAAAAACAGGCGTCGCAAGGGCGGCGGATAGCACAGAAATGCTAATTTTCCGATTCGATGGTTCATAATTTCGCTCCCTTCGTCATTTCGATGCGATCCGGGATTGCTCATCCGAGATAGGCGTTGGTGACGTATTGCTGCACCATGCGGTGCGTATTGAAGTATGAAGCGTTCAGTGCGATTGAATGGCGCATGACATCCATCCAGTGGTCACGGTTGTGGTGAAACGCCGGCAGAATGACCGCCTCGAGTTTGTTCAGCAGATCTTTGGCATCTCCCTCAGGTTCCGATGATGTGGAGGAGCCGATCGACCAGCCGGTCACGCCTTCAATGTGGCCTTCTATCCACCAGCCGTCCAGAGTACTGAAACTGGGCACTCCGTTGTGCGCGGCTTTCATGCCCGAAGTCCCCGAAGCCTCCATGGGCCGTTGCGGAGTATTGAGCCACAGATCTGAGCCGGATACCAGCAGCTTTGCCATCGCCATGTCGTAGTTCTCGAGGTACACAACCGGAACGTCCTGTCCGATCTCGCGCGCGATCGCGATGATGTATTCGATTTCCCGCTTGCCTCCCTCGTCCTGCGGATGTGCCTTTCCAGCAAAAACAAACTGCAACGGTCCGGCGGTCTTTGCGATTTGAACGAGACGCGCCGGATCGGAGAACACCAGGCCTGCACGCTTGTATGCCGTCGCTCTGCGAGCGAATCCAATTGTCAGCGCATTGTCGGAGAGGGCGAGGCCCGTTTTCTCCTTCACGAGAGCAAACATTCTGGCCTTTGCATCCGAGTGCGCGGCTGCGATTTCCTGGTTTGGAATGTTCAGCGCCTTTCTGAGCATGGCCGGATCTCTACGCCAGTCAGGTATGTATTCGTCGTAGAGTCGCTGGAAGCTCTCGCAGGTCCAGGTGGCGGAATGCACACCGTTGGTGATGTGGTGGATGGGATAGCCGGGAAACATTTCGCGCGACACCTCCTCGTGCCGCTGGGCGACGCCATTCACATACCGGCTCAGGTTCAGCCCGAGCAGTGTCATATTGAGCTTCTCCTTCCCTCCCAACATTCGGAGCACGTCCGCCGATACCGGAAGTCCGGCAATGCTTTCCACAGACTTCCAGTCAAACTGATCATGGCCGGCGGGTACAGGAGTGTGGGTCGTGAAGATGCAACGTTGCCGCACAGCTTCGAAGTCCCAATCGGCCGGCTCTGCTCCTCCCTGCCAATTCAGAAGTTCCAGAACCAGCAGGCTGGCGTGACCTTCGTTCATGTGGAAGCGCTGGATTCCGCAATAGCCCAGCGCCTGAAGCATCCTCACGCCTCCGATGCCAAGGATCGTTTCCTGCGCCAGCCGGTAATGCGGGTCGCCGCCGTAGAGGTGATCCGTAAGGCTGCGGTCATATTCGCTGTTCGGCTCTACATCGGTGTCCAGCAGAATGACAGGAAGCTTGAAGTCTGCATCTCCAAGATCGTACTGCCAGGCACGAACATTCACTGTGCGGTCTTCAATCGACACCTCCACATGCGGGGCCAGAGGTCGCAGCGGCAGCCTCGGTTCGAAGTTGACGGGTAGCTCCCGTTGCCGCCCGTCCGAATCCAGGACCTGTTCGAAATATCCTTTGCGCCACAACATGCTGACTCCGACCGCCGGTACATGGAGATCCGCGCAGGCCCGGAGCATGTCCCCTGCCAAGACGCCGAGCCCGCCAGAGTAGGTTGGAATGTCACGATCGAGGGCCACTTCCATTGTGAAATAGGCGATCCGCCGGCCTTCCTTCGCGTCATCGTCTTTGTAATTGGAAGTGGCGAAATAACGTTTCGGGTTCTGCTGAAACCGATCTTGGCAATATTCGGAGCAGAAGCCAATCGTTTGCCCCTCGTAAGTGACGGTCAGACTTGTGTCGGGCGATACCACCATGCCGCAAACAGGATCTTTTTGAATGCTGCTCATACCGAACCTCTCTTACCTAAATGAACCTGCCAATCACCGTTCCAGAACAGAAGCCAGCCGGAACAACTCCGGATCGATGGCCTTCGGGACGCCAACCACCTCGGCCAACGGCGTTGTAGTAACCTTCCCTTCATTGAGCCCCACAAGAACCCCTTGTTCCCCACGCGTCAAGGCCGCCACAGCTCCTGCCCCGAGGCGAGTAGCCAGCAACCGGTCGAAGGCGGTTGGCGTGCCTCCCCGCTGCACATGTCCCAGCGTGGTGGTGCGCAGGTCGAAGCCGATATCCTCGGAATGTTCGCGGAACCATGTATCGAGTTTTCCGGCATTGTAAAGCGCACCTTCCGCGACCACAGCCAGCGCATGCCTCTTCCCCCGCTCGTATGCCGCGCGCAGTTGCGTGGCCACTTCCACCGGCGACGTCTCTCTTTCCGGAATCACGACGATCTCTGCGCCTCCGGCAAGCCCCGCCATTAATGCCAGATAGCCGCACTTGCGGCCCATCACCTCCACCAGAAATGCGCGCTGATGTGAGGACGCCGTAGTCTTGAGGCGGTCGATCGCTTCGAGCGCAATGTTCAGCGCCGTATCGACACCGATTGTGATCTCGCTGCCGGCGAGATCGTTGTCAATGGTCGAAGCCACTCCTACTACCGGCAGGCCCATCTCGGCCAGGGCCAACGCACCGGTCTGCGATCCGTTGCCGCCAATCACAACCAGCCCGTCCACATGATTTTGTTCGAGGCCTCGGAGCGCCTGGCGACGGGTAACCTCCGCCTCGAACTCCGGACATCGCGCGCTGCCGAGCATGGTGCCGCCGCGCTGCACAATGTTACTGACTGAGCGGCCGGTGAGGGACTCCACTTCGTCTGCGATCAGCCCTGCATAGCCATGCCGCACACCGAGAACATCCCAGCCTTGCGCCAGAGCGCAGCGTGCAACCGCGCGGATGGCCGCGTTCATTCCAGGGGCATCCCCGCCGGAGGTCAAAACAGCAATTCGTTTTATCGCGCTCATAACGATCTCAGTTGGCCGAATCTGGTCCTCAGCGCTGCCCCGGGGTCTGAAGACACGAAGCACAATTCCTTCCTGGCATGCGATCAGCTCGCGCGCCGCTGTCACACAAGTTCACCCCTTGATTTATGCCTTCGTTGCGGGCGCCTTGTCCGCGCTGATTTCCGCTTCTGCCTGTACCCAGTCCTCCAGGTCGTGACCGTCTTCCTGTCCACGAGCGACGTACAAGTCATAAGCGCGCTGCCTGATCTGCGCCCGTTGCTCATCCGCCGGATCGCTGGCGAGTGATGCTTCTGAAACTTCCACTTCCAACTTCGTATTCTTTGCCATGACAATTCCTTTCCGATGAAATCCATTGCGGCTGCTTTCGAACATTCAGCCAGTTCCTTTCGTCTCCTGTAGGAACAGATCGCGCTGCACAACTCCGACGCGCCAAAGCCAAACTCATTTGCCGGGTGGATAACAGGACCGCACTTGCCGCAACAGGTTCCTAGCCAAACTGCAAACCAGTGCGTCCAGAACTTGCCTTTCCCGCAGTTCCCGGCGTCTGCGCCTTCCACGAATGGTCTGGCCGTGGTTGGTGCCAGCCACCGCAAACGCCGGGTTCCCGCAGAGTCGCGACAAAAAACGTCCCCCGGAGGATCTGCCTCCGTTTGTTCATTCAGGCCATGTGAACTTCGTCCACTTCCACTTCGTTACGTATGAAAGCCCGGTCCTCATTTGCGAACTCCTGCAAGACTTCATAAATTCTGCGGGTCAGATTTCGAATTACAAGTCGGATGCCGATTGGACCATCCCGCGAGATGAGAGCGCTGTAGTAGTTGATGACAGCTGCGACGGTACACTGGCTGTTGCCTACAACACAGATATTGAAAGGCGCCAGCAACCCACCGTCGCGATCGCTCAACACGGCCTGGCAAGCGTCCGGCGGACTCCACACCACGAGGACGGTGTAGTTCTGCCACGGCAATCCGAGATGCGCCCAACTCAATCCCAATTCGTGTTCCAGAGCTGGCCCCACTCGCAATTCGCTGAGTATTTCAAAACCATGTCGTCTCAGTTCGTCACACAGGTATGGAAAAGCCTCTTGATAACCGACTGCTCTCTGAGCCGAAATGGAGAAGCCGTTCACGATTGGTGTCATGGCCGTTCTCAGCACTACCTCGCTCTTGCTTTATGCAGTCGGCGTGCCATTCGCACGGCTGCGTGTTCCTGAAGCTACTTGATTCATTTCGCAGCAGTTCCACGCACCTCATGTTTAGAACTTCCGGTCTCTGTGCCTTATTTGCGGCAGTTGCTGGTCGAAAGCATCCATTCGCAGTCCAGAGCTCTCCTAGGAACCCGCTCATCTTGGTCAGAGGTGAGTTGAGAATTGCGTTCCCAGACACTGATTAGGGAAAGATGCAATGACAACAGGAGAATGCAGCCCTCGGAACTCGGAGTCAGGCGTCACAAGCCTTCAGGGTTGCGTTGCGGTATACCGCCAACTGCTGCGAGATTACGCTTGAGGACTTCTGGTTAACGTTCGAAGACCCGAAGCAGCAACGCGGACTGAAGGTCGCTCACCCGCTTCAGCACTTTTTCCAGGAAAGAGCGATCTTCAAGTGGCGCGCTCTTGAGTATTTGACGGAGCCGGAATTCAGCCCGGCTGAGGAGGATCTCCGCGTTCTTCAGCTTCTTCGCGCCTTTCGCGGCCTTCAAATCAACGCTCGAGGCGTAGCTCCACACGGTTTCCAGCGACGTTGATGCCTGTTCTTCTGCGCCTGCTTGGATCTGGACGACCGCCAAGTCGGTCGCGACATCTATCAATTCGGCATAAACGAAAATCTGGTCCTTGGTGCTGGCCTGAGCAGCTCTGGCCTCCAGCCTTGCAAGCTCGCGCGTATTGGGCGCCTTCTCCGTCGCAGCGAAAACCAGCGATCCGGATAGGAGCATAAAGCCGGTCACGGTCAGGGCGGAGCGCATGGCATCGCCTGCTTCCTTCGGCGTTTCCAGGGAACCTGTATCCTCCGGGCTTCATCACGGGCGCATCGACTTGGTCTGCGCGGCTCCGGGTTATACCGCCCCTGGAAACGCCATAGGCGCCGCGGCACTTTCAGCACCCGCGCCCAACTGCGAGCGGCAGCGGAGATTCCCGTTGGTTGCGACGCTCGCAGGAACCGGTGTCTTCTATCTCCGCCACCAAAGAGCTACAATCCCGCCAACCAGAAGCCAGAAGACGGCGGAGAACAAAAGACCCCACATAACGCCGCGGGCGGAAGCTCCGATTGCAGATCCTCGAGTGTACCCATAAACGCCTCCTGCGGGATCTCACGCTGCGGACATCTCTCACTTTCTGATGTGCATTCATAATGCCACTCTGATTCAGGCGGTTTTCTCGCCGGAACGGTGCTGCGATGCACGGGAGATGACTCGACTGACGCTGGCCCGATTCAACTTCTGATCCTCTCACTGGCCATTACCCGGAAGATTGCTTGCTCGCCTTCAAGGCGGAAGCCCTGGCGGCATCTCACGAACTGAGTACCTGCCTGATTTGCGGCGCCACTGCTCCAAAACATCCAGTCGATCGAGACGCGGAAGGGACAGAGATCGGGAGGCGTTTTTGGTTGCGGATTTCTGACGGTATCTCAGCGGATGAAAAGACAATGGTATGCAGGGATTGGCGATGTGATCATTTGCTATTCACCATGCGCGTCAGGAGGAACTGCAACGAGAGCGACGGACAATCAGTTGCCTGAATGTTATGAGAAGTCACCATCCTGCGCGAAGTCCGTAACTAGCCGCTATATGACGTGCGCTACATTCTCGCCGGCGATCTCTATACGTACGATTCGAGGCGTTCCTGCATCGTCGATCGCAGAGATTTCGGTGCGCGATACTTTCGCGGCGAGCGGTTCGATTTGGCAGTTGATTCGTGCAAGAACACGACCGCTATCGAGCTTCATGAACTCGACAATGTGCTCCTGTCCGGTGGTTCGATGCACAAGGCGATACGATCCCTCGGGAAGCAGCACATCGCCTATTTTTTGCGGCTGTGAAAAGTCAAATTCGACGCCCTTACCGATCTTAAGCTGCTGGCCCATCTGCATGCCTTTATGGCCATTTGATTGGGCTGCAGCGTATCTAATTCCACCCGCTATAAAGAGGCTCAAGACTGCGGCGCAAACAGGTAGATACAAACGATTCTTCTTCATTACTCCCTCTTCTTTCTCGCTGCCATTGCGGCGCGCGTGGGCAAGCTTCGTTTCAAATGCCTGCCGTATCCCACCTTTAGCGTATGCACGCGTCGTGCCACCCGGCGAGAGTCGTGGAAGCCCTTCATTTCCGCATAGGAGACGAACCTACCCAACGCTCGAATGCCCGATTTAGGGCGCTCGCTGTGCGATATCGGCCAAGTGTGGCAGATTTCCTTTCAGCTAAACAGACCGCTTCTGTGGCCGATAGGAGATTGGTGTGAAACGTCCCGCGTCCGCTGGAACCGCATAACAATAGCGTCATCGTTCAGGGGTATACGAAGATGTGAGGCGCGCCAGATGTGGCAACGATCTTTCAGTATCTTTCAGGACACTTCCTGGCTCTCTTCTCCAACCGCTGGCCGAGAGGATGCCGGCGGGGCAAGCGAGAACTTCTCCATCCTATAGATAAGAGTCTTCCGGCTGATGTTCAGATATCGCGCAGTTCGGGTTTGATTCCACTGGTGTTTCTCAAGGGCCTGCAACAGGATCTCCTTCTCCACTCCCTCGAGGTCGATCCCTTCGTCGGGCAACTTGAGACTGATGGAACTGATCCGGGATGTGACTTGCCGCATGTGAGCTGGCAAATCTTCAGTTCGAATCGTTTCCGAAGCGCCAAGCACAACCGCATGCTCGACAACATTCTCCAACTCTCTGACATTTCCGGGCCAGTCATAACGGTTTAGGATTTCAAGTGCGCCGTCGCTGATGGATGGAACAGCGAGTTGGTATCGCCCGCAGTGTTTCTTCAAAAAATGTGTCAGCAAAAGGGGAATGTCGTCGCGGCGCTCCCGCAATGGTGGGAGTTCGACGGTGACCACGCTCAATCGATAAAAGAGATCCTCCCGAAACTGGCCGTCCTCAATGAGCGTGCGCAAGTCCCGGTTCGTCGCAGCAATGAGGCGCACATTTACGGCAATCGGTTTCGGAAATCCGATCTTATCAATCTCGCGCTCCTGTATCACGCGCAACAGCCGGACCTGGAGGTTAATAGGAAGCTCCCCTATTTCATCGAGAAAAACTGTGCCTTCATTTGCGGCTTCGAATTTGCCCACGCGATCGGCAACAGCGCCAGTGAATGATCCCTTGCGGTGCCCGAAGAGTTCCGACTCAATCAGGTTCTCCGGAATGGCCCCGCAGTTTACGGTGATGAATGGCTTCGAAGCACGAAGGCTGTTTTGGTGAATCGCCTTCGCGATCAACTCCTTGCCTGTTCCGGATTCCCCAGTAACTAGAACGGTCGAATCGCGACGCGCCACCTGTCCTGCGAGATTGAAGACGTCACGCATCCTTCGTGAGCCGGCTACCAGGTTTTCAAACCGGAATGCCGTGTCGCTGAAATCGCGTAGATATCGGTTTTCGTCCAACAGCTGCCGGTGTTCCAATGCGCGCTGAACGTTGACCTTGAGTTCCTCCGTATTGAGGGGCTTGAGGACGTAGTCGGCCGCACCCAGCTTCATCGCGTCCACGGCGTCACCGACGGTTCCGAAGGCCGTAATCAGGATGACAGGCGTATCCGCATTCAGTGCTTTGATCCGCCCCAACAGATCGAGGCCACTGAGACCGGGCATGCGGATATCAGCAATCACCAGCGCAGGCGACTTCTCTGTAAACGTCTGGAGACCGGCCTGGCCATCCGACGCGGTCACAACCGAGTATCCTTCTTCCTTCAGCCAAAACTCGACTAGCCGCCGCTGGCTGGCGTCATCGTCGACCACAAGAATGAGATCGCTCGGCAATTTAGCTCCTCGTGAGGACCGGTTCAGTAGTGCCAGCTGCCAACGGCAGCGTAACCGCGAACGTCATGCCGCGCTCCGGGTTCCTTTTCGCGGCGATATGTCCCCCGTGTTGATTGACAATCTGATAAGCAATCGAAAGGCCAAGTCCGGTTCCGTTGCTGCGGGTCGTGAAGAACGGATCGAACATCCGTTCCAGGTCGTCCTCGGGTATGCCTATGCCTTCATCCTCAACCTCAATACGAGCATATTCTCCGTCATGGATCGCGCGCAGACGAATCTGCCCCCGATTCGGCATAGCTTGTACCGCATTGATGACGAGGTTCAGAAGGACTTGCCTGATTTGTTCTGGATCGATCGACAGCAGCGGCAAGGATGCCGCCGTCTCCACCAGGATATCGACCTGCGCCATCTTTGCGGTTTCGGTTGCCAGCTTTGCGACTGACTGAAGCAGCAACTCGATATCGGAGGCGACGACGCGCGGCTGTTGTGGCCGTGCGAATTCGAGGAAGTGGGTAAGCAATCCCTTGAGCCGAGCTACTTCGCGCAAGGCCATCTCCGCAAATTCCTGGCGCGTGCCCTCCTCCAGATCGCGGCGTCCCAGGATTTGTACTGAGCCCTCGATGGAACCAAGCGGGTTCCGAACTTCGTGAGCAAGTCCTGCCGAAAGCTCTCCCAGAGCTGACAGCCTGTCTGCTCGACGGAGTTGTTCAAATGACTTCTGCAGCTGCGCATTGACTTCGCTCAGCCTGCGAGCTGCCTCTTCCACCTTATGCCGTTGAGCGCGCTCGTGATCGGCGAGCACGCCTGTCAGAGCCGCGATCGCAAAGAACATTCCGATCTCAATGTATTGGGCGGCTTTGTATTGAGGCTCGAAATTCCAGGCCATAACGATGTGCGGAACATAGGACGCTCCGGCCAGAGTTGCCGCGGCCAGGCCTCCTTTCCAGCCGAACCATAAGGCCGCAAGCAAAATCGGAATGTAATAGGCCCGCTGCAACAACGGATGGACCCATACATAGCTAATCGGCATGTCGTAATGAAGCAGAGCCACGGTAGCGATTGCCGCCGTCAGAACTGCCGCGCGCTGCCAGTCTCTCGTCAACACTCTCACGAGCGCGATTTTAGCATCGCAAGCCTGACGTTTTGAGGACGGCGATCGCGATCGAGCAGCCAATCGCCAAAGATTCTGGAGCCATTCGCAATAGCTGGCCTCTTTGCAGCGCCTGCAGTTGCCCTGCTCCAAATGCGCCAGAAGCCTGCCCGATTTGCGGCAACATCGACGGTTCCAGCAACGCTCAAGAAAGAGCGTCTCCTGGATTATCAGGCGTTATCAGGCTCCGACCCCCTTGCAATCGATTGGCACGGAACCTGCAGTAGGTACTAGCAGGAAAAAGGACCGATGACGAATCTGGATAGCTACCGGAAACCGACAATGCCGATCATGCAGTTGGCCAAAACGGCCATACGCGAGGCGGGCGGGGAGTTTGTGGGCGTTCAGCATGGGGTTCCTCGAGCCGGGAATCCTGATTTGGTTCTGTTCAACGATCCGATGACGGGCACCACGCTAGCTCTGGCTGTGAACGACAGACGCATCACGGCACAGCGGGTACAGGCCAAAATCGAGTGTTCTCGCTATCGATTTGCGGCCATGAGAGCCCGCAGTGGGAACTTGAGGCAATCTGCTCCACCGAATGACCTACGGAGCAGGCAGGGCTCGTTGAACGAGCCGCCCCGATTGTCCCATCAAAGTTCGGGATCTGGAGAAAGGAGGACGACCGGGGTCTCAGCGACGATTGCGCCCATCGCGTCAACCGAATACCAGGTCCCGTTGAAATTCCCGGCAACTCGGAACGGCAGAAGAGAAGTGCGAACTCCTGCGTCTCGATCCATTCGCAACGACGTTCACCCAGAACACAAACCATAGCCACGATGCGACGCCGAATCGACACAGCGTGGAATTGCTGAACCGAGCGAGGAGTTCGAAATGAACCATAAATCATTGGTTTCAACGGCAGTAACTATGTCTCTGGCGCTTATTCTTGTGCCTTTGTTGGGTCGAGCCCAGGGGGCGCAACCGGGAGCTGGACAGCCAAATCAGGAACAGAGCCGCATCGATACGGAGATGATGACCCATCAGCGGGCGATGGACATTATCCTCTGGAGACTGCAGATGGACTTCCAGGACGTGATCAAGTCGAAAGACGATAACGGCTATGTCCACAATATGGCCGCGGTCAAGACCTACAAAGGGGATCTCGAGGCATTGAGTGTTGTTGCCAGACAGCATAAACAACTCGCAGCCGATTATGAGCGCTGGTGCGGCCAATCATTCACCACTGACTACGCGCACTGGTGCGGCCCGGACGTGAAGCAGAACGAAATGACCGACCACCAGCAGCGCATGAAGGCGATCCTGTCGGACCTCTCCGACACATTCAACACCTATGTCACAGTAGACGACCACACTATCGAGGGCTCGCCGAACAAGATTCAGGATGCGCTCAATGCGCATCGCGTAGCTCTGAACAAATTCGCCGATGTGATCAAGGATCATGACGGCGCAATCTCTCAGATGACGGCCAACGGCGCCGAATCGATTCCGATGTTGCCGCTGTCCGATTTGAGTCTGTTACAGCTCCCTGAGAAGCAGTTCCCTGAGAAGAGGTAGCACGCTTGCCCGGGCGGGCCACAGGCAGACGTGAGACTCGGCGAGACTGAGTGGTCTCGCAACGGAAAGGAGGACGTCATGGGAATACTCGCCGGATACAAGCCCGCCTGGGGCGAAGATTGGGGCTATGATCGTTCCGATCGTCATTATTACGGAGACATTGCCGACGTAATACCGAGCAGTCACGAAGGCGCTGACAACCGCGAAGAGTTTCGGGATCCTCCGGACGATCTATCGGGCCTCCTTGTGTGCACAGTGTTTTGGTTGCTTCTGATAGTAGGCGCCGTCCTGTGGTGGACAGGAAGGTAGAGAAATCTAGGATCTCGCCATGGCACTGTTCCCTGCTGCTCTGAAGTTTCACCGCGCTCAACTTGCATTGCTTCGCCGAAATCGCATGCCCGTCATTCTTCTCTGGCTTGCCGCGTGCGTTGCCGGAATCGGTTTGGCATTTCTTCGGACCGCCAACTCCGATCCAGCAAAGCTGGCCTTCATTCAGGCCCAGACCAGCCCGATCGTGATTCGCAGCCTTGGTGAACCACTCCGCCGCGGCCATCTTGTCTTCGGTGATCTTGAAACCCACGGTTCCAAGGGCGAGGCCAGTGTGTCCCTCACGGTCTACGGACCCCGTGGCAAAGGAAGAATCTATGCTGACGCTGTCCGGCTGGACCGAAGCTGGCGGCTTATTTCGCTCGATCTGGAGCTTCCCGGCCACGCCGGTCGGATGAACCTAATCCCCATCCAATCTACTGTTCCCAGGTAATCCGGAGTTGGCTTTTGCCTTCCCCGAGACTGGCGGAAGACAGCCCTTCCAGCCATGATCGAGCAATGCTGACGCCCCTACAGTCGCAGTTCTCTCTCCACCTCTTTGGCCCTTTCAAGACATCCCTGCCCGATATGAGGCAATGAGGTGATGTTGCTCATTTTTTTCACGTCCTTTCCGTTCGATGTATGCAATTTGAAATGAGCCAGTTGCGAACTCACGCCTCACGCCGGGACGCGACTACAACTTGGCACGATGAGTGCATTGAAGAAAGACGAAGTCAATTTTGAAGTGCGGAGACCAATCATGAAATTCACTCTTAAAAGCATTCTTCTTACCGGCCTCCTGGCGATGAGCGCCAACACCGTCTTGGTTGCCCAGAACAGCAACCCGTGGTTTGAGGGATGGTATCGCGCAAAATTCGGCCGCCCTTCTCCAACCGAAGAAGCAAGGATTAGGTCGGAACAGGCGACTACAGCTCATCGTGAGGCAGCGCCCATTCAGGTCGCGGCGCCAGCCGACATCCGGTTTGAGAACTGGTATCGGGCGAAGTACGGGCGTCCAGCTCCTTCTGAAGAGGCCCGCCTGGCCGCCGAAAAGGCGAATACAGCCTATCTCGAAGTAGCGCCCCGTCAGGCAGCAGTTCCGGCCAACAGTTGGTTTGAGAACTGGTATCGGGACAAGTACGGCCGTCCGTCACCGCAGGAGGAGGCCCGCTTGAAAGCCCAATCCCGCTGATGACGTTGACGGCGAATGACGGCGACTGCGAGTTGACTGAACCCTGGTGATCGGCAGGCACGACGTGACGTGGAGCTTCCAAATGAAAACGACGATGAAAGCAATCTTCTCAGTCTTCCTGCTTGCTTCGACGTCCTCGGCATTTGCAGAGAGTGGAGGAGGAGCTGTGCGCATCGGTCCTCATGAATCACCCGAGGCTTACGGTCAAACCCTGCGCATCATGACTATGCCTGATCAGCGAATGGCTTTCGCGAAGTGTATGAAAGAGACAGAACGGCTTCGGGGGACAATCGACCAGATGCCCCGTATTGGCAGTCCCTGGAGCCGCGGCCGAGTCAGCTATTCCTCCCGCGACCTGAGTGCTCTTTCGGATCTCAGAGAACAGTTCGAGTTGGCTCGTATCGATCTGACGACGGCTCATCAAGAGTTTAGGAAAACGCTGACCGACGTCCAGCAGCGGGAATTGGAGCAACATCTGAGCAAACTGGACCGCTTGCAAGCCAAGATGAATTCCGACGCATCGCAACTCGGCCATGACCTGATGGCCGCAAAGCCAGGGCCGGCTTCCCCGAACGTCTCTTGGGATGTCAACTCGATCAGAAGGACGATCCACAAATGGCGGTCCGAGCATTGGAAGATCGCAAAGGAGATGAATATCCCAAAATGACGGAACGGCAGAGAAGAAGATTTACGGGCAACATTGGAGGATCTCATGAAGTCGCCAGAGAAGAATCTCAGCACACTGGATGAGTTGGTTTCCAAGTATCGCGTTGGTTTCCGCATTCAACCCGGCGAAGCAGCGGACGGCTCAGCAATGATCGCACAGGTCACTTGTCACCTGCAGTTGAGCGGGCAGCACGACAGTCAATTTCAATGCGGCGGAACATCGTGTGATGCATGTATTCGAGTGCTGCTGGGCCTGCTTGATGTTGTAGGCAGGCTTAATACGATTGAGTGCGAGACTCCTGAGCGGGCCGGAGGAGCGTGCGAAACACGCGCCCACTATGCTTCGGTTTCGGGGCCAGGACACGAGGTGACTCTTGGGGTTGAAATGATACTCCGATCCCCGAAAGGAGCCTTTACGAACGGTTGGGCATGGATCTTCATGCAGCGCATTCGTGCGGATCTCACGAACATGGGATGTCGGAACCTTGCTCATGGAGAGTCCGTGGACTGCAAAACTTCTTTTCCGGCTGCACGGTACGGACGAAATAGTTATGTAGAGGCGACCAGCGATGCGATGGAAAGAACGTCGCGCTTAATTGCCTGACGGGTCAGGAGAATAAGGGATGATGCGGATCTCAGGTTGGATACAATTTGGACTTATCGCATTGACTGCCACGTCTTTGGGTCACGCCCAAAGTGGGAAGTTGACGGCGGATGAGCAGAACACCATGGCCATCTTCCGCGAGGCACGCCGCGGTGTGGTGTACATCGCCGCCCGGGCGACCATGAGATCTCCCTTTGATCAACACACGAATGGCACTATCGAAACGAGCGCTGGAACCGGATTCGTCATCGATCAGGAAGGACGAGTTCTCACCGCTTATCACATCATCGAAAATCGGGACGAAATCACCGTCACTTCCGGCACAAAGCAGGTGGTTGCACGGCTTGTCGGAACTGCCCCGCAGCTCGATATTGCGTTGCTTCAGATCGATGTGCCGAGAGACGAGCTCTTCCCCCTGCCCCTCGGATCCTCGCAGGATCTTGCGGTAGGTCAGAAAGTCATGGCCATTGGAAACGCGGCAGGGTTGGACAACAGCCTCACAGTGGGCGTGGTCAGCGCAGTCAAGCGCAGCCTCGAGGATGCGGCGATGGAATTGCAGGAATCCTTCATCCAAACGGACGCCGCCATCAATCCAGGGAATAGTGGCGGACCGCTTCTCAATTCCGCCGGCCAGGTCATTGGAATCAACGATGCCATTCTCAAGAATACGCAGAATATGGGTTTCGCGATCCCTATCGATCTCGCAAAAAGCGTTCTTCCCGACCTGATCGAGATGGGCCATCCCTACAGGCCGATGCTCGGCTTCACCGGGAGCGAGGTTACTTCCACCATCGCGGCGTTGTTCGGGTTGCCGGTGAAGCATGGATTTCTTGTCGAGGAGGTACTGCCCGGTTCGCCTGCACAGGCGGCTGGCCTCAGAGCAGGTTCGCGAATGGTGACAATCACTGACAAACCGCATGTGTTGGGTGGCGACATCATCGTTGCTGTGAATGGAGAACCGTTCACGTCCGCCGTACAACTCGCCCAGACCCTTCTGCGCTCACGACCCGGCCAGGAGTTGCGATTCAGCGTCTATCGGCAGGGACGGACCCTGGATATCGAATTACCTCTCGAAAAGATGCAGATGCAATTCTGATTTCTTCGGGACCGCGCTCTCATTCTATATCCACCTGCACCAGCAACTAAGAACAGGATTTTCGCTCGATCAGCGAGATGCATGTGGAGAATTTGCCGGCTTACGAACAGTGAAGTAGAAATCCTGCAGAATCTTCACGGAGTCTTTACGGCGACTGTGAGAAAACTGGGAATAGAACTTACGACGACTGACTCGGAGGAAGCATGGTCGCGACCCTTGCGGCTGATGACTCCTTCTTATTCTCCAGATAGCTTTCCTGCCCACGTCGATCCAGAACCCAGCCACAGACATTACTTAAGAACTTCAATTTCAGCAACCAGTGGAGGACTAGATGAAACGCTCGTTGGGAATTTTTGCAGTGGTTTTCGTATTGATGCTCTCCGTTGTTTGGCAGATTTCGAATGCTCAACAGCACAAACCGGAAAAGCTCAGCAAACAGCAGCTTCTCTCTCTGATCGCCTCCGCGAAGACGCCGGCGGAACACCGGCGTGTCGCTGAGTACTACCATGAGACGGCCCTGGAATATTCGGCTCAGGCCAAGGAGCACGCGGAGATGGCTGAAGCATACAAGAAGAACCCCATGACCGGTTCATCGAAGTTCGCTACGGGCACGGTGAATCATTGCGAGTATTTTGCGCACTCCTTTAAGGACATGGCCACCAAGATGCAGGAACTCGCCGATATGCACGAGCAGATGGCCAAGGACGCTGGAGCAATGTGAGAAGCGCGGACGCCTTATTATCGGCGGCTCCATACTGCTGTGGATGCCTCCGCTCTCCAGGGCGCAGGCATCCGCGCTAGAGCTTTATACTGCGTAATCGCAGCGCATTCGCGATCACTGAAACCGAGCTGAAGCTCATAGCGGCTGCTGCAATCATCGGATTAAGAAGAAGACCGAATGTTGGGAAAAGCACTCCTGCCGCTACCGGGACTCCGATGACGTTATAGATGAAGGCAAAGAAGAGGTTTTGCCGGATGTTCCGCATGGTCGCGAGACTTAGATGACGAGCGCGGAGGATCCCACGCAGGTCGCCTCTGAGCAGAGTGATCCCGCCGGCTTCCATTGCAACATCGGTACCAGTGCCCATCGCTATACCGATATTGGCCTGCGCAAGCGCCGGAGCATCGTTCACGCCATCTCCCGCCATGGCAACAACCGCTCCCAGCTTCTGATGCGCCTTGACAATCTCCGCTTTTTCCCCCGGCAACACATCGGCTTCGAAAGCAATCCCAAGTTTGTCCGCAACCGCCATAGCCGTAGTTGCATTGTCCCCGGTCAGCATGATGACGTTCAGACCGGCTGCCTTCAATTCGCGGATTGCTTCGGGCGTTGATTCCTTCAATGGATCGGAGACCGACACCAGGCCTGCCGGCTTGCTGTCGACAGCAACAAGCATCACGGTTTGGCCTTCTCTGCGAAGGCTCTCGGCGCGATCGAGCAGTGGAGAAGCGTCGATCGACAGGGCACGGAGGAGTTCAGTGTTACCAACTGCAATCTGCCTGCCTTCGACGGTCCCGATCACGCCTTTTCCGGTCATCGAGTCGAAGTTCTCTACGTCGGATAGCGACTGATGGGCCGCCTCGGCGCCTCTCACAATAGCAGCAGCCAAAGGATGTTCGCTTGCCTTTTCGACAGTGGCAACCAGACGCAGCAGCTGAGACTCGCTTATCCCGGATAGCGGAAGGACCGACTGCAGCATTGGTTTGCCTTCGGTGAGCGTTCCGGTTTTGTCGACGATGAGAGTGTCGACTCTTTCAAATGACTCCAGCGCCTCCCCGTTGCGAATCAGGATGCCGGCGCGGGCACCCCGTCCCGTGCCGACCATAATGGCCATTGGTGTCGCGAGCCCCAAGGCACAGGGGCAGGCGACGATCAGGACGGCAACTGCGTTTACCAGCGCATGTGCGAATCGCGGTTGCGGGCCTACAAAATACCAGACTGCAAAAGTGACAATTGCTGAAGCGATAACCGACGGCACAAAATACGCCGACACACGATCGGCAAGGCGCTGAATCGGAGCACGCGAGCGCTGCGCTTCACTCACCATCTTGACAATCTGCGACAGCAGCGTGTCTGCGCCAATACGCTCAGCCCGCATCACAAACGAGCCCGTTGCATTCACGGTCCCGGCCGATACGGTCGCATCGGCATCTTTCTCGATGGGAATGGACTCTCCCGTAATCATCGATTCGTCGACTGAACTGTGACCTTCGAGGACAACGCCATCCACGGGAACCTTCTCCCCAGGACGAACTCGGAGCCTATCGCCGACCTGCACCAGTTCGAGAGGAGCGTCCGCCTCATTCCCATGCTGATCGATTCGCCGCGTGGTTTTCGGTGTCAGGCCGAGGAGTGCGCGAATCGCGCTGCTGGTCTGGCTGCGTGCGCGGAGTTCCATGACCTGGCCGAGAAGGACAAGCGCGGTGATCACGACGGCGGGCTCGAAATAGAGATCGACCTGTCCGCCTTCCCCGCGAAAAGATGAGGGAAAAATCTGCGGAATGAATACCGCGAAGACGCTGTAAAGATATGCGGCGCCCGTTCCCAGCGCGATCAAAGTGAACATATTCAGGCTGCGATTGAGGACCGATTCCCATCCGCGCACGAAGAATGGACCGCCGCACCATAGAACGGCGGGAGTCGCCAGCAGGAATTCAATCCACCCCCACGCTCTTTCGGACAAGAGGTGTTCGAGCGGCATCGACGGAAGAAGTTCTGACACCATCAAAGCGAGCAGTGGCGCAGCAAGCACAATGCTGATCCAGAACCTTCTTGTCATGTCGGCTAATTCGGGATTCTCGTCCTCGGCAGTCACCTCGCGTGGCTCAAGAGCCATGCCGCACTTGGGGCAGCTGCCAGGTTGCGAGCGCACCACCTCCGGATGCATCGGGCACGTGTACTCAGTACGAACTGTTGGCGGCGGAACACTTGCCGGCTCGAGCGCCATACCGCACTTCGGGCAGGCTCCTGGCCCCATTTGCCGGACCTCCGGGTGCATTGGGCAAACATACTCGGCTTCCTGCTTTGCAGCGACGGATTGCGAGCCGGGAGCTGCGGATGCGTTCCCCGGCTGAAGATATTTCTCGGGATCGGCGCGGAATTTAGCTGCGCAGCTTTGGCTGCAGAAATAGTACGTCTTCCCCCGATATTCCATGTGGGCTGCGGCTCTTGCAGGATCGACTTCCATAACGCACACAGGGTCGACAACAGAAGCCTGTCGTTCATCATTCATCACGTAGGATCCCGAACCAAAATACTGCTCGGGAGCTTTGTCGAACTTCGCCTTGCAGCCGGTTGAGCAGAAATAGTAAGTCTTACCGCGATACTCACTCTTCCCCGCGGCTTTGCCCGGATCGACCGTCATTCCGCAGACGGGATCGATGACGGTTTCGGTTGCTTTGTCACAGCAGCCCATCAGAACCTCCTTGTCCTTACACTGCTGCTGACGCATGAGCCGCCGCGATCTTACAGTTATTTGCGGCGACAGGTGCAGTCGAGGCATTGATGCTCGGCGCAGGCGCCACAGATGCTGGTCAACTGGCGGGCGACCGTTCTTCTGGCCCGATGCAAGCGCACCGCGGCGTTGTTCGCCGAGATCCGTTCCAGCCGGGCGAATTCCTCAACGGAGTTGCCGCCAAGGTCCACTTGTTCAATGGCCGTTCGGTATTCAGTCTTGAGGTCATGAATCACGTCGCTAACACAGGCACAGACCGTCCCGGCCAGTTCCGGCTCATAGCTCGCAGGCGATTCATTTGCGAATTCTGTGTGCGCTTTGGAGCGCGCGGCGGTCCTTCGGTAATGGTCGATCACCGCATTGCGAAGAATGCGATAGAACCACGCCAACGTACTCTCAGTGTCTCGAATCTCCGATCCATGTTCTAAGGCCTTCTGATAAGCGGAATGAAGTATGTCTTCGGCTGTTGCGGCGTCTTCGACACGTGCCCCAAGGAAGCGCAGAAACTCGCTTCGATGGGCCAATATCTGGTCGAGTTGGACCTTTGCCGAATCCGGCCTGGCGCGGTCGTTTGTTCTGCTCATTCCAACGCCTCCAAAGACCAGCGTTTCTCGCGTTTTCAATTGAAGTAACGTGCGCCGAAGATCGGTGTGAGGCTTAATCAGAGTCTCAAGGGGCTCGGCATCTCTTGCGGCAAAACCGGTGATCGGCCCACCTTCAAATACTGCTTGCCCTCTGATCGATCCCACCACGTCGCTTCCATGATACCGGCGATAGGTTTTTCAGGGAATCGACGAACCGCACAGTTTGGGTTGATTCCGGCAAACGTTTTTTGCGTAGCGCTTTATTCCTACAACCTCTGGACCTGGCGCAAGTGTCAGGCGGTCGGTTCACGATAGGTCATGCGAGCTGGTGCGGAGACCCCAGTTGTTCGCCATCAGATATCTCCATTCCTGCTGGCGTTACGGCGAACCAACTGAAGGTCATCGGTCTTCCCGTAAGGATGCACGCTAGCGCATTTTTTGCGGGATCGCGCGAGCCACATCTCTTTCAGCCTCTCTGAGATCGCACGGACGAATCTAACCAGCCATCGCCCCGCCGCTCTGACCAGAGCGATGGCCGCAGACCGAAATGCGGGAGCTATAGAAGCCGGTATCAGATATTCGCCACGCCTGCGCCTCCCGCGGAAGCGCGGTGGATCCGTCCACGATCTGATCAGCTCTCCGTCAAACAATTCGCTCAAATTGTCCTTGAAGGGCTCGATCATTCCGCGAGTATAGTCTCCGTTTTGCGTTCTCATCGGCGCTCGATCCATTTCTACGCAAGCCTATGTACTGGCGTGTTCGCCGACACCGCGGACGGCGAACCAAGCCGAATGTGACTACATGGGCATGCCAGGCATGTCTGGCATGCCAGCTTTGGCCTCATGCACTGCGGTCACCGTGATTGTGCTCCCCTTGACGCTTCCTTCAACCTTCACGTGCTTACCGGCAAAGGGGGCGATGGTTTCGGCCTTGCCAGCCAACGTATAGACTTTGTCGCCGACCACGAGCGCATAGCTCGACTTTCCCTTGATGCACTCCTGAATGCATTCGGCATCGGTCTTGCCCGGCAGCATGTGCTTCTTGCCGCACATGGTGTCGCTGATGACTCCTTCCAGGGGGTGGGAGGCGGCATGAACCTGCTGGATGGCCGGAATCATGACGGCGGTGAGGGCGAGGACGAAGATGGGCGTTCTTCTCACAGTATTCTCCGTTGATGTTGAAATGGACATCGGATCAATTTGTCAGAAGCAGACCGGGGCGGTACCAGACGCGATCTCAATCTCGTCCGATACAATGGCAAATCTCACGCTTCCGAAGTGCTCGCAGAAAGAATGCCGCCGCCCGGTTTCGACTCCTGCCCGTCCTATTGGCACGTCGCATGCCAAACGGCTGTCACAAGCGCCGGGCCGAAAAGTCCTTCAATCAACACAGAAACCGGCTATTTATCCACCGGCGAAGGGTTCGAACTGCCTCAAATCCGCCACCTCATGCCGCATTTGGGGCGAGATTTCATTGCAGCCATCGAGCAAATCCCGGCTACTCAAATCAACTATCGTGATAAACATCGGAACAGCTTTCCGGCGCTCCACGGTCGATGACAGTCAGGATTGCGCCGCGCACGTCTACGATTCGCCGGCGGCGGAAGTCGCTTAGCACGGGGGTTACTGTCTCACGGGAGGCGCTGATGCACTTGGCGATCCCTTCTTGGGTAAGTGCGAAACGAGCCCGAGAGCAAGACGCTTGCAGCGACGATGCGGACGATGAACTCAGTCGGTTTCATAGTGGACCTACTGTTTCTCGAGATCGATGCTCTCATACTCGTGGCGGGCGATTGATGCACGAATTTGCACCGGAGTCTTCCCCAACCTGGTCTGCTGATACGCGAAAAACGCCGACTTCGCACAGATGTCGCACGCCGTTCCGTGCAAAGTCTCGAAACAACTGCGCAGGCTGGTATGGCCGACAGAACGGTCGCAGCGGCAATTGCATGGAAGCTGGTAGAGCACATTCCCGACTTTGGCCGCCTGCTGGTAGACATGGACCTGCCACGGATAGCGGAAGTTCGGCCCGGTCAGGTCTTTGCCCGATTTGATGGGCGGCAATGTGCTTATCTTTAACGGCGCATTGGGATGGTAGGCGGCCACGTCATCCTGCGGGTTAGACCATTGCGCATAACTGACCGCAGTGGCCGTAAAGGCGGCCAAACCTGTCAAGATGCTGCGGCGCGTTAGATTGTTTTTCATGAATTAGTCTCCCTTATTCACGTTGAGTAGAAAGTTTCAGAAGTCCGTCGACAATGCCCGTAGTCGGCTGCTCGTTGTCGTCGCTATCGCATCGAACCAGATCGCGCTCGGAAGAGCCATGCTTGTTTCGACCGTGATCGCGTCGCTCGATCGAAATCCTTTCAAGGCGGAAGGAGTTTCCCCCTTCGGGAATCATGGCCAACCGAACATTGGTCCGATGACGGTCCTTGTTCATGTGCCTGGTTTCGAGCCAGGCGCAGAGACGGGAGTCGTAAATCTCAGGCCTGCCCTGCCAGAAATCAGGTCCGAGACCGCATTCGATTCGGAGGTGATCTAGCTGCAGTTCGATCGCCGACACGCTCCGAGGGAAATGCCGTCGCACGTTCGCTGCGCCTACATACAGTCCACTGATGCCAGGGCCTTTGCTTTGTGCTTCGACCACCATGGAGATATCCTCCTCGACATCAATTGAGAGTCTCCTGAAACGTTCCCGACACATCAACGTCGTTCATCCTTTGCGGGAGACTTTTGCGGTCTGCGCCAAGACATCGCGGATCAACACCGTGATGTCATGAGCAGTTTCCGTGTGCGGAATCTCGGGGAGGGTGCAGCGAGTGTCACCAGGCGCCCCCTTCTCAGATTCCGATCTCATTGGCATATTGCATTCGCCGCACATCATCTCGTTCTTCTGAACGTAATGAGGATTCTTCGACCGATAGCAGGCGCGGCAAGTGGCGAGAGAAACGTGTACAACATTGTCCTGGGTCCTCCGGACGATGAACTTCACCTTTTGGCCCGAAGCGCTTCCTTCGAACAGATGCAGTTCCGTAGGCTTCAACTCCGCAGGATCGATGTGAAGATCCTGCCCCGCAGCGAGAACAACCGCCTGGATATCGCTCTTCTGTGGACCTTCACTCCGATACATCTGTATGAAGCTGATACTTATTAATGCGGCGAAGACTCCAAACAATACCCATAGGGGCCAGTGGGAGTACCAATGGTGTTGCCGGGTCACGGCATGTTTCGGTTTGATTCGGGCATGCCCCATAAGTCTCCTCAATTGCTATCGAGAGCAAAAACTATATTTGTTGCCGGTGGGCGGTTTCCGTTGAAGACGAAGCGCCGCTGGGTTAATTGCATGGCGGTCAAGACCGCCGGAACATAGTTTCTGGTTTCAAGCGGCAGCAGGCCGAGGACGCTCAAAACCGAGAACTCGTTGCTGCGGCTTCTATTGATGGCCCGCTGGAGGTTTTGTTCGCCGGTGTTATAGGCGGCAAGCGCTAACGGCCATGATCCGAACTGGACATAGAGATCGCTCAAGAAGCGTGCGGCGGCATGCGTCGACTTTTCCACGTTCAGCCGCTCGTCTACCCGGCTGTCGACGGTCAGCCCGTACCTCCGGGCGGTGTCGGGCATCAGCTGCCATAGACCACGCGCGCCCTTCGGGGAAAGCGCGGCCAGATCGCCACCACTCTCGACGAGGATCACTGCGGCGAGTTCAGCGGGCACTCCTTCTTCCTCGAGAATCGGTGCGACGAGCGGTCGCCATTCTTCCAGCCTCGTATGTGTACTATTCCCCTTGTGGCCATTGACCTGGTGATGATTTGCAGCATTGGCAGTGCTTACGCCCAGGGGTTTCCCCTCTTGCGCCGGCGTGTTCATCCCGGCCTTTCCCTCGACTGCCCGATCTGCAAGAAGAACATCTGCCTTCTGCATCAACGTCTCGTCGATCCCTGCGAATTGCTGGTGAACTGCGGGCGTTGTCTGACCAGGCGATAGCCCGGGAAGCATCCACGCCGCCATTGCGATGAGACTCATCTGCCAGATGAGCCTCCCATGCTGATTCGAGCTACGCATGGGACGCCTCCGCAAGTTGAGCTGCTTCACGCTTCAGGGCGGGCTTAACTTCCCAGTTCCACTTCCAGATCCCAAAGATCGGAGGATAAACGACCAGTTCCATGAAGAACGAAGTGATAATGCCGCCAAGCATTGGGGCTGCGATACGCTTCATCACATCGGCTCCGGTTCCGGCCGACCACATGATCGGCAGCAGGCCAAAGAGCATGCAGGAAACGGTCATCACCTTGGGACGAAGTCGCTTGACTGCTCCGTGAACGATCGCTTCGCGCAAATCATCCCACGAGTGAATGCCTCCCGTCTTTAGCGCTTCGTGGTAAGCAAGATCCAGATAGAGAAGCATAAAGACGGCAGTCTCGGCATCGACTCCGAGCAGCGCGATGAGGCCGACCCACACGGCGATGCTCATGTTGTAGTGCAACAGGTAGAGGAACCAGATCGCGCCGATGGCGGAGAAAGGTACCGCCAGCAGAATGATCATGGTTTTGATTGCCGAGCCCGTGTTGAAATAGAGCAATAGGAAGACGATGAAGAGTGTAATCGGAACGACAAATTTTAAACGCTGCGCAACGCGCTCCATAAATTCATACTGGCCGCTCCAAACAAGCTCGTAACCGGCAGGCACTTTTACCTTATCCGCAACCGCTTTCTTTGCGTCGCGCACATAGCCGCCGATGTCGCGTCCGGAGACGTCCACATATACATAGCCACTGAGTCGGCCGTTTTCGTCGCGGATCATGCCCGGACCGGTCTTCATGCGTATATCCGCAATCTGGCCGAGAGGGATCTGCGCACCGGAGGGCGTTGCCACCAGCACGCGTTGAAGCGCATCGACATCGCTGCGGTAGTCGCGCAAATAACGCACGTTGACCGGGTACCGTTCGCGGCCCTCGACGGTCGTAGAGACAGGCTCACCGCCCACCGCCGACATCAGGACGTTTTCCGCGTCGTCGATGGTCAACCCATAACGAGCCAGTTCATCCCGCTTCAGGTCGAAGTCGAGGAAGTAGCCACCGCTCGTTCTTTCCGCAAAGACGCTCGTGGTTCCGGGAACGTCTTTCAAGGCTGTTTCAATCTGCTCGCCGACCTTCTGAATTTCGTCCAGGTTCGCGCCCAGAACCTTGATGCCGAGCGGAGTACGAATGCCCGTGGTCAGCATGTCTGTGCGGGCCTTGATGGGCATGGTCCAGGCATTGGAGATCCCCGGCAACTGGAGAGCCTCATTCAACCCTCCGGGACCATAGATCAGTTCCTGCGTGGTTATGTGATCAGGCCAGAATCTTCTGAGAACCGACTGAGACCATTGTGGCATTGACTTCGAGTACCAGCGGTCTATTTTCGGCCATTGGTCCTGTGGCTTCAGAACGACCGTGGTCTCCATCATCGAATACGGAGCTGGATCGGTTGAACTCTCCGCACGTCCCGCCTTCCCCCATACGCGATCAACTTCCGGAAAAGCGCTGATCATTTTGTCCTGCATTTCGAGCACGCGTGTTGCTTCCGTCACGGAGATACCAGGCAAGGTGGATGGCATGTAAAGAAGAGTGCCTTCGTCGAGCGGCGGCATGAACTCCGATCCGAGTTTGAAGTAAACGGGTACGCTAAGCGCCATTACGAGAAGAGCCAATCCGATGGTCAGCCATTTGTGATCGAGGACAAACTCGACCACCGGATGGTAGATCTTCATCATCGGCTTGCTGATCGGATGGTTTTCCTCGCTGTGAATCTTTCCAACAAAGAGCGCATTGACAATATTTGCAAGCCATTTGGGACGGAAGTTGAACCCGTCCATCCGCGAGAAAATAAAGCGCATTGCCGCCGGCGCCAACGTGACCGCGAGCAATGCTGCAATCGCCATCGAAAAGTTTTTGGTGAACGCCAGTGGTTTGAACAGGCGGCCTTCCTGGCCTTCCAGGGTAAAGACCGGAAGGAAACCTACTGCGATAACCAGCAGGGCAAAGAAACTGGGCCCCCCCACCTCCTTCACGGCGGCGATTACGACTGCATGCGACGGACCGGGCCGGCCCGCGGCCTCCCAATGCTCGAGCTTCTTGTGGGTCTGTTCGACCATGACAACGGATGCATCAACCAGTGCGCCAATGGCGACGGCGATACCGCCGAGCGACATGATGTTTGCGGTCATGCCCATTAATTGCATCGGGATAAAGGCCAGAATCACGGTGACGGGGATCGTCACGATCGGAACAAGGGCGCTCCGAAAGTCCCACAGGAAGATCATGATCACGATGCTGACGATGACCAGTTCTTCGATCAATGTGTGACGGAGGTTTTCGACAGCGCGATCGATCAACTCAGACCGGTCGTAAGTCGTAACTAATTTGACACCTGGGGGCAGCGTGGACTTCAAGTCGTTCAGCTTCTCCTTGGTGCGTTCGATCACCTTCTGCGCATTTTCTCCATAGCGCATGATGACGACACCGCCGACAGCTTCTCCCTTACCGTCCAGCTCACCTGCGCCTCTCCGTATTTCCGGGCCAAAGGTTACGGTTGCCACATCGCGGACCAGAACCGGAGTTCCGGTCTGTGCGTTATACATAATCACTGTCTTGCCGATATCGTCGAGGGAACGGATATATCCGCGCCCACGGACCATGTACTCGCGGCCCGTGAATTCAACCAATCGCCCGCCGACGTCGTTGTTGGACTTCTGTACGGCGTCGCTGACCGCGTTGATCGGTACCTTATAGGCGAGAAGCTTGTTCGGATCGACATTTACCTGGTACTGGCGCACGAAGCCGCCAATTGGCGCAACTTCGGCGACGCCGGGCACGGTCTGCAATGCGTAGCGCAAGTACCAATCCTGGTACGACCGCAGTTGGTCGATACTATGTTGTCCGGTTGTATCGACAAGGGCGTATTGAAAGACCCAACCGACGGACGTCACGTCCTTCGCCAATTCAACATTGACGCCTTTGGGCAACCGCGGAGTGACGGAGTTCAGGTATTCGAGCGTCCGGGACCGTGCCCAGTAAATGTCCGTGCCTTCGTCGAAGATGATGTAGATATACGAGTAGCCGAAGTCGGAGAAGGCGCGAATATCCTTGACCTTTGGCAATCCGAGCAATGCGGAGGCGATCGGATAGGAAACCTGATCCTCCATGATGTCGGGGCTGCGGTCCCACTTCGCATAGACGATCACCTGGGTATCCGAGAGGTCGGGAATTGCGTCGAGCTTCGTATTCCTCATCGCGGTCCATCCCAGCACGATGGCCACCGCAACGAATAGGAAAATAAGGAACCTGTTCTTGTCGCTGAAGTCGATAATCTTGTTCATCATTGGAATTTAGCCTCACTCATCAACTGCCCGAAGGAAATAACGGCTCCACCATTCGTTTGAGTGAATGCAACCGCTTCTTGCTTGTCAGCGAACGTGAAGATCCCCGGTGAGCACCGATCAAATGCAAGCTCCTCAGTTCCTTTCATTTCATTCATGCGCATCGCATCGTGATCGCACGCCATAGCTCGGCTGCCTTCTACGAACCAGGCAGTTTCTGGGGAGACGGCCTTGCCGGTGCGATAGTCGTGCACCGTGATCAATCGGAGAGACTTCCGCTTCTGGTTGGCTTCCGTGATCGCGCAGCTAGGGCAACAAACCTGCGCTCTCTTGCCGTCGATCTCCGCTGTCACCACCAAGTTGGCATGAAGCGGGCGCAGGCAATAGCCGCATGCGACTTGTTTCGGGTGAACAACAAACCTGAACCAACCGAGGCCCGCGGCGCCGGCTACAAGGATCAGAATGCCCATTATGACGATACGTCGAGCGTTCATAATCATTCTCCTCAATGCTGCATTCCGCTCATCGCGTTCTTGAGCTTGCTCTCGGAGTCGATAAGGAAGTTTCCGGACACAACGACCGTCTCGCCCGCCTTCAGCCCGGTCAACACCGCGACACTTCCATCAACGACCGGTCCGAGGGTGACCTTTCGAGGTTCAAACATGCCACCTGGGTGCACCACAAAGACCTGCTGTTCCGTGCCCGAGTCGAGTACTGCCTCCTGCGGAATCAGGACCTTAGTGCCGTAATCGATTCGGAGTTGAGCGTCGGCGAACATCTGCGGTTTTAGATCGAAGGCGGGATTGGGAATTTCGATGCGAACTTTAATGGTCCGAGACTGTGAATCGACCGTCGGATAGATGTACGAAATATTCCCCGTATAGATCTTCCCAGGGTAGTAACTCAAAGAGAAGGAAACCCGTTGGCCAAGACGCACGTAGGGAACTTCGTATTCGTAGATGTCCGCGGTCGCCCAAACCGTAGACAGGTCCGAAATCGTGTAGAGTTCGGTGTCGGGAGTTACGGAGGCCTGAGGAAACGCCTTACGGTCCGTTACAAAACCGGTCACCGGGGAATAGAAGGTGAGATCTCGGCTGACCTTCCCCGAAAGATCGATCTGACGGATCTGTTCGTCTGAAATGTCCCATAGGCTCAAGCGTTGCAACGTGGATGCAAGCAGAGATTTTGCGCCCTGACTGACCTCCTCGAAAGGAGCGTTTCCGAGTGTAGCGTTCCCTCGCTTGGCGATTAGATATTCCTCTTCGGTTGAAACCAGGTCGGGGCTATAAAGGCTGAAGAGAGGCTCGCCTTTCTTCACCAGCTGCCCGACGTAGTTGACATAGACCTTCTCGACGTAGCCCGATACTTTCACGTGCACGTGGGCGATTCTTGTCTCGTCCGCAACGATTTGTGCCGTAGTGCGAATGTCCCTAATCAGCGGCTTGCGATCGACAATCGCGGTGCGTACGCCCGCCATCACCTGCTTTTCGGGTGATACCGTCACAGTCCCCATGGGCATTTTGGCCATGCTTTCGTCGTCGGCGTACTTCGGAACCAGTGTCATCCCGCAGTCGGGCGCAGTCCCCGGCTTATCAGATTTGTATGCAGGATGCATCGGGTCGTACCAATAGAGGATCTTCCGCTCACCGCCCTTCGTCGACATGCCCGGCATGTTGGCCATATCCGTAGGAGGCAAGGCCGACGAGGGTTCCGCGGGTGACGCCGTCTGCTCCGCGTATTGCGGCAGAAGGTCCATGCCATCGGGGGCTTTGCCCGGTTTGTCGTAATGGTGCTGCGGATTCATCGCGTCATACCAGTAGAGGACTTTCCGTCCGCCGGCATTTTGGGTGGATGCGGAACCGAACCAGTGATGAGTGGCTCCCATATAGACAACCACCAGCGCCGCGATGAGCAGAACAAGTGCGACGATTTTCTTTGGAGACCTAAACATGGCTGAAATCCCTCTCTTCCGGCATGAATACGGTTTTGTTCGCGACAAAGTGTGTCGCGTCGGAGATGTAACCTGATTGGAGCCAGGTCCGCAATGTTAATCGAATCTGCCGCGGCACTCGCGGAACTGCGTTAACAGTGGATGCTCTGTCTAGAACCGTCAGGACTTCGTTCACCGTATCCTGCATTCGATCACTTGATTTGTGCAATTTGCGTGCGCCTTTTGCGGTCATCTGGCAAAGCTGATAACGGTTCGGAACATGAGCAAGAGCCGCAAATACCAACTTCGAACGCGTAAACTTCTGTTCGCCCTGTTCCATTCCTGTGAATGTCTGAGAGGTCATCTCTGCTCCTCCGTTGCTGGTTGAGGAACAGGAGTACCCGGATTCGAATTCGTATCTTCACCAACAGCAATGCCGGTCAGGCTTTCGATCCGGGCAAGCGCCGTTTGATAATCGGCGAGTTGACGATAATAGTCCGTCTCGTAAGCGAGCAGCGTCGTGAAGTTCGCGATAAGCGACAGAAAATCGACTTTGCCGACCTGGTAGGAGGACATCGCGGACTCCAAAGCAAGCGACGACTGCGGGACGACCCCCTTCGAATAGAGGCTCACCAGCTTCTCGGACGCCTGTGACGCCAGATATTGCTGTTTCAGCTCGAACCGGACCTCGTTCAAACGGTTGTCGCGCATCTTCTCCGCGCTCAGCAGACCTTCCGCTGCCTCTGCCACGCCCTGGCGCTGCTTGCTCCTGTAGAAGATAGGAATGTTTACGCTGAATGTGACGCCGTTCATGTCCGGCTGCGCCGCGCGCTGCTGGTACATGTACCCCACGCCGAAATCAGGCTTGTATTGCTTCTCGGCTAACGCCATGCTCAGACGGCCACGCTCCACCATCCTCCGGTTGCGCAGAACGGCAGTGTCGTTGTCGGCGGCGAATGAATAAAGCTCGGCGAGCGAATAGCGCATTGTCGAAGGCATCACCTCCGCGGCTGGTGGCAAAGGAGATTCGGGAGAGCGAAGCAGGAACGTATTGATTCGCGCCTGGGCCGTCGCCCTCTGTTGCTCAAGCACCGTCAGTTTTTCGACCAGCAGCGAGATCTCCACCTGCGACCGAAGCACATCCTGTTGCATTCCCTTGCCCACACGGTACTGGGCTTCGGCAATCTGCGACAGTTTCTCCAGAAGTTCTTTGTTTTGGCTGGTTGTCTGGATCGCCTTGTCGAAGTAGAAGTAGTCGTAGTATGCGGCCTTGACGTCAGCGGTGACTCTGCGGCGCACTGCTTCGTAATCGGCCCGTGCAGCTTCTGCTTCCTTGCTCGCAATTTCTCCTTGCAGTTTCAGCTTGCCCGGATAAGGGAACTGTTCGGAAACAGTGACGCCGCGATAACTGGAGGCATCGCCCGACATAATGCTGAATGGCGCCAGGTTGCCCGCCCATCCCACAGAGGCAACGGGATCAGGAAGCGCCCTCGCCTGGGGCACGCGGCGCTCCAACGCATTCACTGTGTGCAACGCGCTTTGCGCTTCCGGATTCTTTTCGAGCGCTTCCCGCACCACGTCGTCAAGTCGCAGAGTCTGCTGACTCGACGGCGAATCCGCCGGGACGCTTTTCTCTGTCTCCTGTGCGGGCGCCGTGCCTCCACCTGCCCAATGAAGAGAGGCTGGTAGCAACAATAGCGCCGCGAGATGCCTAATGGCTTTCATGAAATACCCTCGAATCTGTTTGAAATCGATATCGGGCCAGACCTGTACAGGTCCGCCTACGCTGACTGCGGAGAGACGGTCAGATCAGAAAGGTGCACAACGATGCTTGCGATCGTGTGGCGACGCACAATGACGTCAGTACGGGAACGGACGCTTCGCTCCGATCCGGGACCACGGCCAGGCTTATTGCGCTGCTCGACAGGAGCGCCAGGCTCAATGGCCTTTCGGGCCCTGCCTGAGTGGTCACTGGAGCCGTGGGATGAGGAGTTCTTTGGCAGCAGGTCGGCGTCGCGCTGTTGGAGCCGGTTTCCTGCGCATTCTTGGCGTTGTCCCTCGCTATCTTCGCCATCATCGGGCAATCGGGCCCGCACTGCGCCTTGGTCTGAGCGGCTTGCTGGCATGGGATTGCGGCAAGAAGCGGAGAGGCTGCAAGTGCTAGCATGAGCACACTTGCTACGAGTTTTATCCGCCGCATCATACCAGTCAATTTCATCCTCTGCTGTATCCCTGGGTCCGTCTGTGATTCAAATCACATTTTCGGCGATTCAAGCCGAGCCGCGCGCGAAGACTGCCTCTCTGCACAGGCGCTGATGGCTGCCGTCGCGTGGTCAAACAAAGCACGATCAATCGGCTCCTTCACGTCGAAGGTGAACGTGTCCTGGTACCCGAAGACATACAGACGGTAGGGGTTAGGTTGGGACAGAGTTTGAATATCTTCCCACCGCCAGCTCCTTCTATCCCCGGGGGTGTTTGTGACGTAATCGATTCCTCCCTGCCGGAAACGAAGCACGCCATTTGAGCCGCCAAATGCAGCGCGATGATGAACGGAAACGTTTAGGTGATCGGCGGGGATGCCCGCGATCACGAGCGCGTCAGCGTCCGGGACTTTGTTGCGCGATGGGCGGCCGAAATAGCCTGCCAGCCACACCGCTACCGAGGGGGGCATTGGTTCTGTCAGACTGAACTCCTTCGCATCTTTTCCAAGCCGACCCAAACCCCGGTTTGAATAAGTGTGGAGCACCAGCTTGTGCGGCTCGAGCGTAAACGTCTGCAGGTCCACAGCGGTCCACTTCTGCCTGCGTCCGCTTTCCGTAACAAACTCAACGCCCCGACTGTCGAGAATGAGTGTGCCGTGCTCCTTCGGGAGCGGGAATAATCGCTTCAACTGCGCCGGAGTGCGCCACTGGAAGGTGCCGCTCGCGGATTGGGAGTTCCGTGCGTTGGTGGCACCCTCCGCGGCTTGAGCACATAACTGCGGTGCGCGGCTTGCGGCCATTGCAAAAGCTATGATCCCCAACGCCATTCGTATCGATTTCCCTGTAAACACGGTCAACTCCTCGCCAGAATTGAATTCCTATTTTTGCTACGCTTGTTCGGCCGTCTTTTCGGGCAGATCAGCCGACGCGAAAGCCCTCTGCGCCGCCTTGTTGTAGCAGAAGATCGACGACCGATAACACTTGGCGATTCTCGCGTGGTCCTCGGGAAAACGGCGACGGCAAATTGTGATCGACACATTGACGTCTCGCTTCCCGGCAATCTGAGTAGCACGACGCGTGCCAAACTGCTTGGCGGTAGTTTTTGCTTGAGAAGCTAAATATCAGGGCAAATCGAACTATCGAGCAAGGAACGAATTGGCGACGATTGCCGGAAATGCGGCATCTCCTGCCCCATATCCGGCCATCATGAGCTGATCTCATCAGGGAAGAGCCACTCAGGACGCTATTGTCAGCAACTTTCAGACGTGAAAAGTGGCGGAACCCAATCGCTGTCTCCAGCCTTCCATAGAGGAGCTTCAGTCACGACAATCAGATTGTTCCTTGAATTCGCGCGTGGAAGAGACGCTGCCGGCCCCATGGAACCAGCTTTACGTTGAGAACTGGCACGGCGCCCCTGCGACATTGACGCGTTCAGAGACCGCCAGGGAGCCGGGGAGGTTCGCAAAGAATTTGATATAGCACGCTGCTTGCTCGGCAAATAGCCGATCAAAAAGAAAGATGTGCAACAGAAAGACGAACGCATTGAGTATCTCTGACTTTCCGATGCACCTCATCAGCGGTTACAGAGGAGGCTAGAGTATGGCGCTTAGTGAGAAACCCCGCCGCCAACGCCTGAGCAGCCGCACCAAACAACACTTCCCGTCTGTCCGTCTGACCTCTTCTCTTGATCGCTGGCAAATCTGACCTTCTCTGATCTTCCCGGCCAGCAAGGATGGAGCACGCCGTCGCAAAATCAGTTCGTCATTCCACCACGATGCGAGGGCAAACGAGGAGGTGTGTTTCTGACTGTCAGCCGCGGTCACTCTTCTTCGGATGATGGCCTCTTAGAGCGATTGCTTAGACTGCAAGGATGCACGAGGGATCCCGTGATACATCGCGCCCTGGCTTTTCACCTACTTTGCACTGCAGCGTCGGCGAGCCGGTCGTATTTTGCGAACAGCGCAGCAGATTGTGCGGCCTTGTACTCGTAATAGTCGTGCAGGTTCCGTGCCGAGTCCACAGGCCGCGGCCACTTTTCGCTGAGCGGGCTGGGCATCTCGCTTCGCTGCCGCCACAGGTGCATCTGCTCGACAGCCTTGCGCTTGTAGACGCGTTGCTGCACCGCATAGTAATTCGCAAGCTCGGTGTACTGCTCTGCGGTGTGCGCTTCGCGCACCATCTTCCTAATCTGTGAACTCGTGTACTCGGGCTTATCTGGTGAATATAGCTCGGTGGCTCGAGCAGTTGCCGCCGCCAGTACGAAAGTTATGATTCCGATTGCGATATGAATCCGTTTCATCGATCACGCCCTTCCTGCGGCAACGCCCAGACCGCTTACAGATCCTGCTTCATCGCCCACCAATTAACCTGCCGATCGTTTACACAAACGATTGGTGGGCTCTGGATTTCTTCTAACTTTCCTAAGGCACATAGCGTGCCAAATGGCTCTCGCCTGACAAAACACGAGACTTCATGTGAGAGGCGATGCGCAGACGAAGCGCAGATTGCCTCAAATGCGGCAGTATGCTGCCGCATTTGAGGCAGATTCAAACGATCATTGCCATCTTCTGATTCGGTATATCTGAGTGCCTATTGCTTCATCTCGTGAATCGAGATCACGGTCAGCATCAACTCCTTGACAGTTCCTACGACCTTGACGTGCTTGCAGGCGAACGGCGCAATGGTCTCTTGCTTGCCCGCCAGAGTGTAGACATTGGCGCCGACCACAAGTGCGTAGCTGGCTTTATCCTTCAAGCACTCCTGGATGCACTGGGCGTCCGTCTTGCCAGGCAAGTGTATCCTGCCACACTTGGTGTCGCTGACGATCCCGTCGGTGGTTAAGGCCGCGGCAAAGACCTGCTGACTGGCGGGAATCAAGGCGGCCGTTAGGACAATGAGAGTAAAGATTAGCGATTTTCCCATAATCTTCCCCGTTGCGGTGAACGTTGAACAACGAACTCGGTCAATTTCCTTGAACCGTGACACCCATCTCATCCGCCAGTTCCTGTTGCGAATGCTTTTCGAGCGAGACGGCTCTCTTTGCTTCTTCTAGCTCTTTGACAAACAGCTTCGCATTGTGACTTTGTCCAGAGTTCGTGAGATCGGAGAGCGCCTTCGCTAGAGCATGATCGACTTTGTCGAGCCGTCCAACTATTCTTTTGAGTCCCGAGCGCTGCGGTTTGGAAAGACTCGCCAGGAATTGCTGGCGATCCAGGTTGTCGGTCGCCAAGGTGACTACCAACGCATCGCGTTCGGCGGAGAGGTCACGGGCATTGACCGCTATCGATAGATTGAGGATGTCCTCCAGGTGCTGAGTCAATACCGAGGTGTTTTGCACCCAGGAGCGGATTTGCGTTGACTGCGATTCGGTGGCCTGGAGGGTAATTGCTTTTTGGAAATCGCTGGCGGCCGGACTGTAGCCGACAGCGTATCCACCACCGCCAGCCGGGGCCCCGCCACCATGTTGGTGCTGGGCCATCATTGGCGCTGCGGCAATGAGGAGAACGGCTGCGGAAATCAGAATCTTCAAGTCGGCCGTCGTTCCTAGCCATGAAGTCCCTCGAAATACCTGAGGGCGAAATACGAAATTGCGAGTCATCGCCAATCTCCAAACCGACACGGCGGAACTCCAAACTCATCGTCGCGGAGCGTGGACCTGAAGTCCCAGATGGTTCCGTAATCTTCTTCTTTAAATTCGTGATCTGGATTGGAGTGCCGCGTCGCCAGTATTCGGAGCGTGCTCTTCCACAATGCACACACTGTTGACACTCGCTTCCTGCTTTCCATTTCCATCATTTCCGCGCCGCCGAAATGCAGTTCAATGTGCGTTGCTTGTTTTGCCGCTCGTGCGTTGCGAGGTGCAACAGGACCTCGCGCATCTCTCGATTCAAATCCTGACCAAGCACGTGAATCCCTAGCGATGCTTCCGGGGCGAGAAAGGGCTGACGAAGAACGGATACGACGGTCGCGCTTCCGTTCCCGTGAACAGCCAGACTGAAGGGAACCATCAAAGCGCCATTGGGATCGCTGAGCAGCGCCTGATACGCTTCGAATGCGCGCCACAAAATCAGGACGACACACGGCGAAGCGGATATTCCAATCTTGCTATCCAGTTCGCGGCGAAAGTCCACCTCGAACAAGATGCTGAACCCGCGACTGAGCAACTCAGCGCGCACCGACTCAAGGGTGCGATCGAATCCCATCTCCGTCTGGACTGCGATGACATTGCCCCGTGGGGCGATGATGGTCATTTGACTACCTTCGCCCTCGTGATGTGCAAGCAGGATGCCAATCTGTGCGCTGCTGAAACCCTACTTGCTAACAGCATTTTTAGGACCTGCTTGCCAGCCGATTGACGGAGTGTTGACAAAGGTTTGCGGCCGTTGTGTTGCTTACTGGACACGAGGGCGAGGCAGCACGCCAGCGAAGCACCGAAGATCCTTGATTGCCTGATTTCATCCACCGGTTGCCGCATTTCGCACAGACAACTGCGCGGTTCCACAATAGGAACACTGAGTATGAGGACAAGCCCATTTTGGTCGAGCGCTGGGGACGAATGATTGGAACTATACGTGCAGCTACGCTCGGGTCGACGAAGTCGGCGATCTTAATGATGAAGGAATTGACAAATGAACGGATGTGTCGCGATACAACCTGATTGCCGCAACTGCGGCTCCACAACCGACCGAACCGGTCGATGTCGGAGCTATCGACGGAACTCTATCAAGTTTTGGTCGCTTGACGCTTTTTTCGGTGCTTTCCTCGGCCTCCTGGTTGTCTGGTTCCATGAGGCCTTTGCTCCCGGCAATTGGCCTCTCCTATGGTCCTTCCTGGCCTCCATGGCCATCGTGATGATTCTGCAATCCCTCTTATCGTTCTTGATAGGCAACCTGATCGGTTCAATGGAGGCGATGATTCCTGGTGGCTTCATTGGTATGGGCGCGATGCTGATTGCCTACCTGCCCATACCTAATCGAGGCATCATGTTTGTCCTTGGCGCCGGAACCGGTTTGGCTATCAGCATGGCGTTCGTGATCAAGGACGCATGGCTACGCGGCGTACGGATGGAAAAACTCCCGCTTCATCGATCAAGCCAACAGGTGCGACCTCCGGGCTTCACCCTTCGAACCCCATCCTGGCTTCGCGACTTGCAGGCAATTGGTGGAGCTAAGAGGCGGACCTTTGCTCAAAGAACGCTCTTCGCCAACATGGGTGAGTCAGTCTTGTTTGTCGCCGCCGGATCGGGACTGAACTTCGTGAACTTTCCACCCCATCGCAACATCGTCGCCATCGATGTCGATCGCGAGGCATTGCGGCGCGCACACACCCGTGCTTCGCTTTACGATGGCACTCTGCGGCTCATGGAAGCGGACGTCCAGAAGTTGCCGTTTCAAGACGCGTCCTTTGACACTGTCGCGACCGCATCAACGTTTTGCAGCGTACCGAATCCGATACAAGGGCTCGGCGAATTGCGCCGGGTGTTGAAGCCCGGCGGCAAGCTTCTCATGTTTGAGCATGTGCGGAGCCGCAACCCGATGATCGCGTTCGAACAGGACATGATGAATTTCGCTATGCGGTTCCAGGGATCGGATGTTAACCGGAATACCTTGGCGGCTGTTCAGGATGCCGGATTTGTGATAGATCGGATAGGTAGCGCCTACCTGGACGTGTTCCTCATGATCGATGGCCACAAGCCATCTGGGAATCACAATCAGCCTCCCGAAAATGAGGTTGTCTGAGTCTGCGGGCAGAGAGGGTGTTTATGCTTCGCTTTGGAACGAAATACAAGGAGGTCATCTTCGGAGTACTGTTTGGGGTCGGCGCTTCGTTAATCGACGTGGCAATGCACGTCACCATGAGGGGTAGCGATTTCTTGAGTGAACTGATTCATCCGACTGCGGTCATGGCGGCGTATCGCATCCTGTTTCTCGTGTCCGGCATTGGCTTGGGAATACTGTTATGGCTGAAGAATCGAAGCGAACGTGACTTCAGACAGCTGTCCGCATCGTTTGACGCGTTTCGAAGGAACGTTACTGCCCCTGCTACGCTGGTGCACACGGATCTACAGGTGCTCCTGGTGGAGCACGGGAACCGTGTTCCGGACGATGCTCTGGCAGTTATCCGTGAAGCCTATGAAAGCTCTAATGCCGTTCAGCGTGCACTAACAACCTCGTCAGACATCCCCAGAACTCAGTAAGACTGGCCGGTGCGGTCGGTTGCAATCACCTCCACCCCACAGCTCTCACTGATTCTTGTTGCGTGGCTACGTGTTTCGGGGGCAGGGCGTACTCGTTGACTGCCAAGCCGGCCGTCATTGCTCTCGCCGGCAAGCATATCCAGGTGCAGGGTGCGGTAAAACAGCATGTCAATCGATGTAAACACCATTCAGGAGGTCGAGTCCTCTTGGCATTCAGGTATGGAGATCTAGCCGTGGGTTGGCTGCCTGCACACTCGCGTGTAGGCAGGCGGTCACATCAATGACCGACCGGTGATGCAAAGCCATGCCAGACTACCCGTGGAGGCGTTCGGAAACCGCTTCGATTGCACGCATTCCCTGCCCGAACCGACTCATCGGTTCGAGGTTCTTGAGCAGTTCGCCGTACGGAACGAAGAAGAATGTCTTGTTTCCGGCTCCGCTGAAAGCAGGTCTCCGTAGCTGCGCTCTTACCTCATCGGCTCTTGAATCGGGCGCCACGAGAAAGAGTCCGATCGACTCGCCGTCCTCTTTCAATCCGAGAGCGAGATCGAGCAGGCGCACAATTCCTGAGTAGATCGAGGTCGAGTGTTCGACTTCGAAAGCGGCCACTGGCGATTCAGTCACCTGATCCGCCCACAAGACATCGATGAGGCGAATGGCTTCTCCATCGACGATCTGCTCCACCTTCCCAGGCAGGCGGCTCAGACAACCCTCACTCAGAGTTCCTCCGGCGTACGGGCGAGACCTGTCGTTACTTGCAATCCACACGTCATAGCCCAATGCTCTCCCGAGATCGCGGAGTTGACCTTGAACTTCCGTGTGAGTCTGCTGGAGCCGAACCTCTTCTGCGGAATCTCGGTTTGCGTTCTTCTCGGCGATTTCCCGGAATCGGTCCAGGTCTTCCCGCCATCTACTCGCATCTGCCGATGATCCCGGTTGGAGCATAGAATCGTAGCGTCCCGTTCCGAGATCGAAGAGAAAGCCGGCGATCGCTCCCAGATCGTTCGAAAGAAGCGTCTGGTTCTCCGTATTCAAGCGCAGGATTGACTCACGCATTGCCAGGTATTCGCTCCAACTTCCCAATTTCACCTTCGCGCTCGTGAGTGTATTGAAGCCCTTCACAATCGCCGTGTTGAACGGCGGCACAACAGTCGGATGGATGAAATACAGGAGATTGGCCGCGGCCGGGCCAAGTCCTTTTATCTTCTTGTTGTCCAGGCGGTGAATGGCCGATAGAATCTGTTGCTCCTGAGAACATCCGCAACAGGTTTCAAGGAATGCTCCAAATGCACGCTGATTATCCGGATCTTCATAGATATCGGGAATGCGCAGCTTCGGCTTCCAAAGAAATGGGTGGTCGGCACCCTTAAAGATCTGCCGCTGTTCTGCGATCGATTTGACGACTGGCTCGAGCGCGGAACCTCGGTACAAGTTACCAAAGGTCCCGGCATCGATTTCGCGTACAACTTCAGCGAGACCTCTACGGATCGCTCCGAAATTTCGCAAACGGTCCTTCCACAAGAACCAAGTGCGATAGGTCCCGCCCGGGTCTTCGCGCCAAAATGAAAGCAGATTCTTAATATCGTGCATCGAGATTCGTTGGGTTAACTAACCACTATAGTGCATCCAAGCCATCGTCTTAAAGCCAGAGGCACTCTGCCGTTCTCGCACGCGGATTTCGTTTCCCGAGCTAAAGAGCCGGATTGCCGCCCGTCTGCATTGCTCTCACGCCTATCATTTTCGGCGCGCATAGTTTCCACCAGGGACGGCTTTCCTCGCGCGCTAAAACCTAGCATGGCGCACTTGTGATCCGCGCCAGGTGTTCGAAGACCTCGACAGTATCGACTCAGGCTGCCTCGTCGATTATTGCCAGCACTTCTCCTTCAATCTCCGCGGCCGCTTTCTCGACTCCCACGAGGCCGGTCGCTTTCAGCAGGTCGGTGGGTTTAACGGTAGCGATAGTGCAGCCTCCATCGTGACCGAAGATGGAGATGCGGCAAGGCAGAACCGTGGATACTTTCATCTCTGCGGTCAGAGCATTGAATGCGGCTTGCGGATTACACACGTCGTACACCTTGCACTCAGAACCAAGCTCAATTCCTTTTGAGCGGAGCGTCTGTTTAAGGTCGTGTATATGCAGGATTCCGAACTTGTGCCTGCCAGCCGCTTCGCGTAGCCTTCTTTCGACTTCTTCCGACGTACGTGATGAATGCTTGCTATAGAGCATAAAGACTCCTTCGATTGCGATTCTAGTCCTCATGCTGGAGGCTCCGGACAGAATCAGAATTACGCTGCCGTTTGCTTGCGGGTCAGAACCAAATTCGGGGAGCATGCGACCCATATGGCAAAGGGGTACCGATAAAATGCGTTGTACTTTTGGGACTCGGTCTCCTGATCTTCGGGTTGTGCTGTTCTTGAGGTCACTGGGAAATGGCGGCGGTGAGTTTTCAATCTCGCTCATGGCAGTGCACATTATCGCCATCGTCAGTTCTTCCTGAATTGCACTGTTTCGAGCGTTGCGTCGACTCTAGAGAATCCTAGTTCAAAGTTCTGGTGTACCGTGATGTCGGGAGCTTGCTTTCAATCCGCCCTCTTTTCCGCGCTGATTTGACTACATTCGTCTTCGCCGCAACCCTCTTTGGAGCGATATAGAATCAGGAACGCTTTCTTGAGTTGATTCTTCGGCTACTTTCCCATCCTTAACGAGGAACAATCCAAACACAGCATTCTTGAGCCTGCAGACGAGTTGTTCAAGATGAGACGCATTAGCCATCCCTGTCATCTTCTGGATTCTTCGTCACTAAGTAACATCCTCATGATCACCGGTTCGATTCCGAATTGCGTCCTCCTTGACGACATGTGTCTTTCTGGATAGCTTAGATGCTAAGCGACATTGCAAGGAGATTTGGTGAAAACCGTCCGCAATCCTAAGCACGAACTGATCGAGGAGATCGTTAGGCGGCTGGCGCGGCGGCATAGCACTGCGGTAGTGCTATTTCACCACGCGGTCGCAGAGCGCCTGGGGCTGGGCCCAACGGACCACAAGTGCCTCGATCTGCTGCGCGAGTGCGGGGCGATGACCGGCAGCGAACTGGGCGCGATCACCGGCCTGACCAGCGGCGCCATCACTGGTGTGGTTGCAAGATTGGAACGGGCCGGATACCTGCGTCGTGAACCGGACCCGCACGATGGGCGTAAGCAAATTCTCCATCTGGCGCTGAAACGGGCGCACATTCAGGACGTGATCAACCCATTGCGAGAAGACGTCGCTTCGATGCTGGAACATTTCGACAAGCACCAACTTGCCGCGATCGCTGAGTTCCTGACTCGCAGCACGGACCTCGTCTATCACCATTCGACCCTGTTGCGCGCTCAAACACTCTCATCCACGCTTGGCGTTACCGAAGAACGGAGCCTTCAACCATGACACCCGGCCTCCGCAAGTTGGTCCTCACTGCACACATCACATTCTCGGTCGGCTGGATCGGCGCGGTCGCTGCCTTCCTCGTTCTCGCCATCGCCGGGGTGAGTAGCCAGAATCCACAGATGATGCGCGCCGCCTATCCAGCGATGGAGCTAACCGCCCGGTTCGTTATCGTGCCCCTAGCCTTTGCCTCGCTACTGAGCGGCCTCGTCCAGTCACTCGGCACTCCGTGGGGCCTGTTCCGACACTATTGGGTCCTGGCAAAACTCTTGCTAACGACCTTTGCCACAATTGTTTTGCTGAAGAAGATGCCTCTGATCGGTTACGCCGCCCGCCGAGCCACAGAGAGGCTATTGTCTAGTGCCGATCTCCGCGCGGCAGGGATCCCGCTCGTGGTCCATGCCGCTGGCGGCATACTGGTGCTGCTCGTGGTCACGATACTGTCGGTGTACAAACCTTGGGGCCTGACCCGCTACGGACAACGTAAGCAGGAGGAGCGTCAATTCCAACCCCCAAGATCGGCACAAATCGTGGAAGTGAACGCAATGTTCGACCCTGACAACAAGACAGCCGGCGGCGGCCTCTCCCGAGGACTCAAGATCTTCCTCGCCGCCGGCATCGGTGTGTTTTTAGTGGTGGTGCACGTCTCGATGCATCTCACCAGCCATAGTTTTCACCACGGTCACTGATCCCTGGCACCTAGGACTTAGACGGACGAATCGAATCCACCCAGATTGTCGTGCCAGATACCTTCCCTCTACAGCTACATTCTCTCCGGCAAACTTATCGAACTGGCTTTTGTTCCTCTTCATCGTATATAACTTGCCACCGTTGACAAAGGCAAAGTCAGCCCCTTGCTTGATGTACTCGCGGGCACACTCTGCAGCGCTCTTGCCCTGGACCCTGTGATGGGCGCCGCACATGGCATCACTTGCGGTTCCGGTTAGGGATTTGGTCACTTGGGCGACAGCAAGCGACGTAGTCAGCATGAGTTCAGACGCAACGAAAGCCAGAGAGTTGAAACGCATAAGCATTTTCGTTAGGGGTTGATTACGGCAGTTGAGGTTGAGTCTCCGACGACGCGTTGGAATCAGTCTGAATGACGGGTTGGAGGGTTCCATTGCGTAAAGCCCTTTCCTTCATCATGACGAAGAAGACGGGCACAAGGATAAGGACGTGAACGGTTGAGGTAATCATGCCGCCAACGATTGGGGCGGCAATCGGCTTCATTACATCGGATCCGATACCCGACTCCCATAAGATGGGAACCAGGCTGGCGAGGACGGCAAAGACGGTCATGAGCTTTGGGCGCAGGCGCTGCACCGCTCCTTCGATCGCCGCAGCCTCCACATCGGCATTTGTCAGTGCCTTGCCGGATTGCAGCTTGCGTTCGAGCGCTTCGTGGAGATAAACGACCATCACTACGCCGGTCTCCACAGCAATGCCGAACAGCGCGATATACCCCACTGCCACTGCGACGCTGAAGTTGTATTTGAGCAACCACTGCAGGAGCAACCCTCCGCTCATGGCATAGATGGTCGGGAAAATCAATACCAGGGCTTCCGCAACCGAGTGGAATACCAAGTAGAGCAACAAGAAGATCACGAAGAAGACCACCGGGAGAATCAGTTGCAGCCGCCCCTTGGCGCGCATCTCGAGTTCGTATTCTCCCGACCACTGAAACGTATAGTTGGCCGGCAGGGCGAGCTTCTCGTGAAGCAACTTGTTTGCTTTGGCAACGAAGCCTCCATAATCAGTGTTCGAGAGGTCGATATAGATGTAACCCGTCAGCGCGCCATCCTCGTCACGGATCATCGAAGGGCCATGCGAAAACGAGATGCGGGCAACTTGCCCGAGGGGGATTTGCGCGCCGGATGGCGTGCCGATCAGCACACCCCGCATCTGATCGACATTGTCTCGAAAGTCTCTCTGATAACGCACGTTGATGGGATACCGTTCACGCCCCTCGATGTTCTGGGTAATATTCTGGCCGCCAATTCCGGACTCCACTGCCGCTTGAATATCTGCGACAGTAAGGCCATATCGAGCTGCCTCTGGTCGATTGACCTCTACGTTTACGTAGAAACCTTGAGCGACCTTCTCAGCGAAGATCGACCGCATCTCCGGAAGTCCAGAAAGAACATTCTGAATCTGCGAGGCTAATTGTTGAATGCCCTCGACGTTCGGTCCCTGCACTTTCATGCCTAGTGGTGTCTTGATTCCAGTCAGTTCCATGTCCAGGCGGTTTTCGACTGGCATTGTCCAAGTATTCGAGAGGCCCGGGAACTGCAGCTTTTCGTCCATTTGTTGAATTAGCTTTTCGTAGGTCATTCCGTCAGGCCATTGCTCGCGAGGTTTCAGCATGACGGTCGTGTCGTACATATCGAGGGGCGCATTGTCGGTAGCGCTGTCGGAGCGGCCAACAGCACCAAAAACACTTGCAACTTCGGGGAAGGTGCGAAGGATACGATCCTGCTCCTGTAGGAGCACCTTAGCCTGTTCAATGGAAATGCCGGGGAGAGCCGTCGGCATGTATAAGGTAGAACCTTCAAAGAGAGGCGGCATGAACTGGCTGCCCAGGCGCGTTGCGAGCGGAAACGTCACAATCAGAAAGATCAGATTGACGACGATCGTGAGCCAGCGAAAACGCAGGCAGAACTTAAGAATCGGAAGGTAGATCGCCTGTGTAACGCGCGAGATCGGATTCGCACGTTCTGGACGCAGCCGGCCGCGGATCAACATCACCATCAATACCGGCACGAGTGTGATCGCAAGGATGGAAGACGAGCCGACTGCCAAAGTCTTGGTCCAGGCCAACGGGCGGAACATCCGTCCTTCTTGTGCTTCGAGCAGGAAGACCGGCAGGAACGATACGACGATGATCAACAGCGAGAAGAACAATGCCGGTCCTACTTGTTTGGCAGCATTGATGAGGATCGTCCGGCGTTCTGCTTCCAAGACCGGGTTCGAGTCGTGCTCCTGCCTATCGGACAAATGGCGGTAGCCGTTCTCGACCATCACAATGGATGCATCGACGAGCACTCCGATTGCCAGAGCGACACCGCCCAGCGACATGATGTTCGAGGTCACGCCCAGCCAGTACATCGGAATGAAAGAAACTAGGACCGCAATGGGCAAAGCCAAGATGGCAATGAGCGCGGATCGGAAGTGGAAAAGAAAGACGATGATCACCAGGCTGACAATGATCGCTTCCTCCAGCAGATCCCGCTGCAAGGTTTTGATGGAGGCATCGATCAGATCGGAGCGGTCGTATCCCGGCATGATCTGAACGCCGGGCGGAAGCGACGGTGCGATCTCGTGGAGCTTCTGCTTGACTCCATTGATGACGTTGAGCGCGTTCATGCCCTGGCGCATGACGATGATTCCGCCCACCGTTTCGCCTTCTCCATTCCACTCCGCGACTCCTTCGCGGATATCCGGGCCGAAGCTCACGGCTCCCAGGTCGCGTAGAAGCACAGGCGTACCGTTCTTGCTGCCGACCGCAACGGTTGCGAGATCGTCCAGAGAATGCAGATAGCCGAGGCCACGGATCATGTATTCAGCACCGCTGAGGTCGAGGAGCCGCCCACCTACCTCATTGGTGCTGGCCTTGACCTTATCGAGCACCATGGAGAGCGGAATGCCATAGGCAAGCAGCTTGTTGGGATCGAGTTGCACTTGATACTGCCGAACGAACCCGCCGATGCTGGCGACCTCGGCCACTCCCGGCACGGTTTCCAGCGCATAGCGCAGATGCCAATCCTGCAAGCTGCGCAGGTCGGCAAGGCTGCTCTTTCCGCTCTTATCGACGATCGCATACTCATACACCCAGCCCGCACCCGTCGCGTCCGGGCCGATGGAAGGGTGCACGTTTTCGGGCAGACGCCCGCTGATCTGTTGCAAGTATTCGATGACACGCGATCGCGCCCAGTAGAGGTCGGTGCCGTCTTGGAAGACCACATAGACATAGGAATCTCCGAACATCGTCTGCGCCCGCACGGCTTTTACATGGGGCGCGGCCAGTAGGCTGGTCACGATCGGATACGTCACCTGATCTTCGATGACATCGGGCGGCTCTCCTGCCCAAGCTGTGTGGACAATGACTTGTACGTCGGAGATATCCGGCAATGCGTCCAGTGGCACATGTTGCAACGACCAGATGCCCGCAAGTGTAAGCAACAGGACCGCTGTGAACACCAGAAAGCGATTGCGCGCGCAGGCTTCAATGATTCGAGAGAGCATTACATGCCTCCCGTCGCGTTCACGCTCATTTGTTTAGTGGCAATGACCTGGCCGTTTTTCTGTGCGGAGATGGTTACCTGCCAGGTACCGCCGGAACCGAGCGAGCCGTTTCCTTCATAGTGGCCATTGCCTTTCTCGGTGAGTTTCACCATGGTATTCATGGCTGCCATGCCCATTGCCGGCATCGCGGCCATATAGAACGTGACCGTGACTTGAGCTCCTATCGTGGGAGAGCCATTTGCCTCTGTCAGTTTCACCCGAAAGACATTGCTGCCCTTTTGCGGCGGATTGGGATCGGTTGTGAAATCGATGTTCGCCTGCGCGGAAGCAGGTGCATTGCTCTGCGGAGCGTTGGCCCCGGCGCCTGGCGGCGGTGGAGCGAAGGAACCTGCGGCAGACTGTAACTGGCTCTCTGAGTCGATCAGGAAATTGGCCGAAGTGACGATGGATTGATGAGCCTCCAATCCCTTGAGAACGACGAAGTCATCGCCAATACGAGGGCCGACTGTGATCTCCTTTGGCTCCAAACTTCCATTGCCATGGTTCAGGAATACGAGCTGCAGTGTGCCGGATTGGAAGACTGCCGACACAGGCACGACCAACTGGCGTCCAAGACTAGTCTTCAGATCGACGTTCACGAACATGCCAGGCTTCAGCTTCAGCCCGGGATTCGTAATCGCCAACCGCACGCGAACAGTTCGCGTTGCCATGTCCACTTGCGGCAGTATGTCTTCGATTCGTCCGGAGAAAGCGTGTCCTGGATACGAATCTGCGGTAATTTGCGCGGTATCCCCCGGCTTTATCCGGCTGACGTCGTTCTGGAAGACCTGGGCATTCACCCATACGCTCGACAGATCGGCAATTGTATAGAGCTTCGTCGATGGCTCTACATACATGTTGGGTAGCGCATTGCGCTCGGTAATGTATCCCGTGGTCGGGGAGTTGATTGTGAGATCCGTAATCGCTTTGCCGGATTCCTTGAGCTTTCGAATCTCGCTGGCAGGAACGTCCCACTGCTCCAACCGCCGTTCTGCCGCAGCCGATAAGGAATCGGCCCCGGAGGCAACGCCGTCGATGCTGCTGGCGCTCATTGCCTTTTGATTCTGCCGTGCCAGCAAATAATCCTGCTGGGTTGCAACAAGATCCGGGCTGTAAACGGTGAAGAGCGGTTCTCCCTTGCGGATGTATTGATAGGTGGCATTGGCAAAGACCTTCCTGATGTAGCCGGGAAATCGTACCTGGACATACGAAAGAAGGCGTTCATTGATATCCACGGTGCCGGTGGCGCGGATGTCGTCGCTCAGTTGCTTGTATTCGGCGGTCCCCGTGGTTACGCCGATGCTCTGCATCCGCTCGGGCGTGAGTTGCACAGGAGCAAGCGGAGTTTCCGCCTTTTGCTGTGGCATGGAGGGTTCTGACATCTTCGCTTCCGGACTGGGCCCAGTGGCCGCAGGCTGGACGTCCCCAGACATCGGCATCTTCGCAGTCATCGACGGCTTGGTGCGCCGGGAACGGTATGCCCAAATACCTGCGAGAACAGCGAGGACACCGATCCAGACGAGAGAGGTTCTCAAGACGTATTTGTTCATCGCAGTGTCCCTCCTGTCAGCGATTCGAGATGGGCTAAAGCAGCTTCGTGATCTTGAAGCGTCTGTGCATATTCAAGCTTCAGGTTGAGAACGTCCGTGAAATACGTAAGGACATGAAAGAACTGCTCGCGATTCGATCCGTATGCGTTCAGAGTGGCTCGGTATGTTGCATCCGACTGGGGGATGAGTCCCTCGCGATATTCCTTCAAGAGCTCTTCATCGCTCGTTGCTTTGACATACCCCTGCTGGACTTCCGCGAGTTGCTGCTGCAAATGTGCATCGAGTGTCTGCTGCGATTCCGCACGGTTCTCCGCAGCCTCTGCGATCTCTGCATTGATCCGCTTCTTGCGCGGAAACCGCACGTCGAAAGTGAGCATGTAGTAGTCGCGATACTTGCGGTCGGTGTTCTGATACATGTAGCCGAGTTCAAAGTCCGGCTTTCCCTCGCGCTTGGCTGACTCAAGCTGCGCATCCTGCTCACGGATCGAAGTTGCATCCGCCTGGATCTGCGGATTGCCCTGCCGAACCATCGCAAGAAGTTCTGCGGAGGTACGCTTCAAAGGGGTTTCGGTCAGATCCTCTGTAACGACGTCCGCAGATCCCTGGTCGCGATGGAGCAGGCCTTTTAGATGTGCCTGGACTTGCCACATCTGCTGATGGTGCATCGTGATTTCGCGCACGATCTTCGTCCGCTCGACCTGGGCCTGCATAACATCCTGCTGCGTTCCTTGTCCCACCTGGTAGTGGGCGGTTGCACTTTGAATGAGCTGGTCGAGAACGCCTTCGTTTTGCCGTAGAATCCCGAGCGTTTGCTGCAGATAGGCCAGTTGGAGATAGTCGGCCTTCACCGCGTCGGCAATGCTCGTCTTCGTCAGTTCAACTTCCGCCTGCTTTGTGTCGGCATCGCGTTCGGCTACCTTTCCTCGCAGTCGCAGCTTTCCTGGGTAGGGCAGTTCCTGCGAGGCTCCGACGCCGACATAAGAAAAGTCGCTGTTCGTGTATCCGGCAAACGGCTTCGGACTGCCAACGCTGAGTTGCTGGTAGGTGAACTTCGGGTCCGGCAGCGTGGCCACCTGTGGCGCCATTTGTCTTGCGGCCCGCGCACCATGATCTGCTGCGGTGATCTGCGGGTTGTTTGCCTCAGCCTCAGCCAGAAGCTGGGACAGAGGCACAGGACTACTCGCCATCGGCTCCTGCCCATAGGCAGAAAGCATCGTGGCCAGCACAAACGTAGCGGTCAAAAAAGAGACCACGTTCATACGGAGGCTCCATTCTCAAATGCAGTTCAAGACAATGGCCGATGCACAGACGTGAGTCTGCGCTCGGCAAGAGTTGAGTGCGAGAGTGGAGCGGATCAGATTCTTAGGATGGAAATTGTGGAGGGCGGAGATTTCGGCGGTGGGTAGTCTGCGCGTTCAAGCTGGCCGGCATCAGAGGGGATCTGATTCAGCAGTTCGGAAGTAGTCAGCCAGACAATGGAAACTGGAATAGGATGCGACGCCGATGGCCTTGTCGCCACCGCATTATCGAGAGCGTTCACGGCAGACTTTTGGCAGCAGCCACTCGATTTGGACATCTGCATCTGTCCGCACTGATAATTCATCATGCGGCAGCAGGCGCGCTCTTCGGGGGTCATCCGCGCGGCCGGGGCCATACAGGCCATCGCCGGCGTCAGCGATGACGCCAGCAGCAGGGCCAATACTCCGAGTTTGCGCAGCGCTCTCATTCGTTTATCCAGCATACCTGAATTTCGAGGCCGAGATATCAAGTATTTGCGTGCTGCAATGGTAGTCACGCCTCCCGCCATAGCGGCGTTGCTGGACGCAGTTCGTCGAGGTGTGCTTGGCAGCTCGTGGCATCATGATGGCTGTAGCAGCGATCTCGCTCCTTGTGAACGCGACGGTCCTCTACCTGCTGGGCAAATACCGTGACCGAGAGGTGCAACTGCGCGCGACCTGGATCTTTACACGGGTCGATGTGATTGCGAATGTGGCTGTCATACTCTCAGGCCTTACGATTCTCCTCACAGGATTTCGGTTTGTCGATCTAATCGTTGGTGGGGCAATTGGGTCTCACGTGGTCACGGAGGCGTGGGAAATCTTGCGCGAAGCGAAGGTTGCTCGTAGTTTGGCAAAGACGGCATAGCGGCGCCATTTAGGCCACGATTTCATTTTCGAGCTATGAAGTAGGAGCCCAAGACAAGAGCAGCAGCAAGAGCCTGCGCTACCAGCGTTTCCACTGTGGGGAAAACGGAGAACCAGAGGCCCATCCACGCAGGGATATGGTTTGCCAGAGCCGGAATGACGGTTGTCGGAAGCCAGTGGGCTAACTGCATCTCTTGAGCCTGCTCACCCACCATCACCAGCAAAACCCCTCCCAACATAGCCCCCGTCAATACCAGCATTTTCCGGTACGGCAGCCTGCGATGGGCGATGAAGTTGAGAATCGCGACAACGACTGTAAACAGCAGTCCCAGCATAACGCCACAAAACACTGGCTCAGCGCCGAGCTTCAGCCGATAGCTCTGAAGAAAGAGAACAACTTCGACCCCTTCCCGGTAAAACGAAGTGAAACCCAGCAAAGCCATTCCGAGCAATACGTGCCGCTCCGATCGCGCTCCTTCTCCGGCCCCTTTGAGCAGTTCTCGCTTTCGGTTGTTGTGAAGGGATATCCACCCGGTCCAGTAAAGCTTGTGAAAGAACCAATTCATCACGACGAGGAGCACAATAATCGCGAGCAATCCTGTGCCGGCCTGGACGTAAAGAGCATTGATGCTCTGAGTCAGGTCGTCAACAATGTTTACTGCGATGAACCAGGTAACGAGCGTTGCCAGAAAACCAACGACCACCCCGGCTGCCACTGGACGTTGGTACGAATCACCCGACTTCACCATACTGGCGGTGACGGCGGTCAGAACGAGGATGCATTCGAGTCCTTCACGAAAGACGAGGACACCGATATCCAAGATCCCAGCGAACGATCCCGATTGATGCGCCAGTGGATTCGGCATTCCATACGAAGCTATCCCTTGCCAAATGAGAACGATAAACAACAAAAGAACAGCACAACCGAGAAGAACGCGCAAGCTCCTGTTCACTAGCTGCGACAGGCCGGAGGTCGTTTCCGAGTACATATTCTGAGCCTATTATAAATATGGGACCAATTTAGTCGCAATTAAACCGTATCGCGATCTGGGGCGCCGGAACTCCTGCGCTGGCCCGTTGAGCCAGTATGCCGAAGTGCTTCAACAGTCATCCGATCTGATATGGCATCATGTAAGAGGTGGCTCGTTGGCCCAAGGCGTTTCGTCTCATGGCGATGTTCCTGCTGCTATTCGCGGTAGTGGAAGTGTTCGCCTGCGACCTCGTGCCTTCGGACGACTGCTATATTTCTTCGCATTTTCCGTCAGCTCCAGCTAAGGGACTAGGTCAGGGGCCCGGCGACACCTGCCTTTGTTGCTGCCAGCACATGATCGCCGCAATCCCCCTGGTGCTAGAGCCTCAGGAAACGATTGCGCCAACTCCGCCAGAACTGACCCTTCAACCTCCGCCGTTTCCTCCCTCGAACATCGAACACCCTCCGCAGCTCTCCTAGACCACACGATTAGGTCAATTTTCGGAAAACAAATTTAGGAGACATGTATGCGAGGGAGACGTATCTTCTCCCTGTGTGCACTGCTGTTCTCGGCGTCGTTGCTGGGAGCACAGCAAACTGGGTCCACTATTTTAACGGTGGACGATCTGGTGCGCGCAGGTATTGCCAATAACAAGGATTTAGCCGCAGCGCGGGAGCGGATAGCGGAAGCGAAGGGGCTTACGCGACAAGCTGGAGTGCGGCCTTTCCCTACGCTCGGATTGAACGGGGCTACGGGGAAACCGCTCGGCACCATCGGAGAGGAGGCATATGGTGCCGAATACTCACAACCCATCGAGACGTTCGGCAAGCGCGGAAAACGCGTCCGAGTTGCCGAGTTTTCCATTGGTATTGCTGAGGCCGAGCTTCAGCAGCGCTCGTCGCAACTCGCCTTTGAGATTACGACGACCTATGCGGAGGTGTTGGCAGAGCGCCACAAGCTTAAACTCCTTAGCGATCTCATCAACCTGAATCAGGACACTTTAAGACTGACAGAAGCGCGCGTCAAAGAAGGTGACGTAGCTCCGCTCGAAGCAAGCTTGCTTCGCGTCGAAATCAGCCGGGCGGAAGTTTCGAGGGTGAGCGCGCAAGGGCGCTTGACATCGGCAGAGTTCGAAGCGCGCCGCCTTGCCGGCCTCGATCAGACCACGCCAATTCCCGATACAGACATTCCATCGCTGGCGCCGACCTCACTCGATGCCTTGAAGCAAAGGGCAATCGAGAACCGTGCTGACCTCAAAGCTGCGCGCCTTGAAGAAGAGCAGCAAGCGGCCGGAGTTACGCTCGCCAAAGCAGAAGCGAAACCGGACGTGACTCTTTCGGCAGGTTACTCCCGTCAGGATAGCCAGTTCGATGGATTGTTCGGTTTCAATACCAGAGGCATTCTCAGTCCGCTTCGAGATCGGGACGACATCCTCAACTTCGGCGTTTCCATACCATTGCGTACCAGCCGCAGCGGCGCAGGCAACGTAGAGGCTGCGACTGCTCGTACCTCTGGCGCACGCCTTCGGCGGGAGTTCCTGGAGAAAACCATCCCGCTGGAACTGGAAGCAGCGTACCAACGCTGGCGTACTGCTTTTGAATCCCTGCAGATGCTCCAGAGCGGAGTGCTGAACCCTTCGACTGCCAATCTTTCCGTTATCCGTGAGGCTTACAAACTCGGTCAGTTGCGCCTTCTCGACGTGCTCAATGAGCAGCGCCGTCTGGTGGACACGCAGTTGGCTTATATCGATGCGCAGGCAGATGCCGCCCGCACCTGGGCTGAAGTCCAACGCGCTGCAGGGGGAAATCGTCCATGAAACGTTCCATCATTTTGCTTGTCTGCAGTGCGCTATTGTTCGCCGGCTGCAACCGAAAGAATGCTCCGAAAGAGGAAGGCGAATCGCAGGCAGAGTCTGCCAACAAAGGCAATCTCGTCGAAATGAGCATTTCGGCGCAGCAGCATATCGGGCTGGTAGTCACTCCCGCTGCGGTCACTCAGTTGAGCGAATACCTTCGCGCCACGGGGACAGTTCAGCCCATCGATAGCCACATTGGCACGGTTGGTCCCCTGGCGCGTGGACGAATTGTGGAAGTGCGGGCTAAGGTTGGAGACCGCGTGGAAGCGGGACAAACTCTTGCCGTCTTCGACAATATCGAAGCGGGAGAACTGATTGCGCAACAGCAGTCAGCGCGCGCTGATCTCGAACGTCTGAAAGCGCAATTGATTCCGCTAACTCGGCAAGCGGAACGCAGCCGACACCTTGCCGACATCGGTGCGGGAGCTGAAAAAGACTACGAATCAAGTAATGCGGAAAAAGAAGGGATTGAGGCGAATATCCGTTCGCAACAGGCCCTAATCGATGGAATACGTCAGCGGCTTCACCGTCTTGGGGTTTCCGAAGACGGTGCTCGCAGCAGCTTTCTTACCGCATTAAGGGCGCCTTTTGCCGGAGTGGTCACCAAAGCGCAAGCTTCTCCTGGAAACATCGTCGAAGCGGGCCAGGACGGGTTCACCGTTGCAGACCTCTCTCGCATCTGGGTACAAGCAGAAGTGTATGAGAAAGACCTGGGACGCATCCGTGTTGGGCAGAGTGCCTTTATCACGGTTGACACTTACCCTAATCAGTCTTTCGAAGGCAAAGTGGCTTACATCAGCGATGTGCTCGATGCGCAGACACGAACCGCCCGTGTCCGTTGTGAAGTACCGAATCACGACCTCTTATTGAAGACGGATATGTTTGCCAATATCCAGCTGCCCACTAAGTTCAGCAAACAAGCGCTCGCCGTGCCCTCAAGCGCACTCCAGGAGGTCGAAGGCAAGAACGTAGTGTTCATTCGCCGTTCTGCAACGCAGTTCGAGAAGCGGGAGATAGAGAAGGGTGTAACGATCAATAACCTCACGGAGATCGTTCGCGGCCTGAATTCGGGAGAGCCTGTTGTCACGCAAGGAGCTTTCCATCTGAAGTCGATCCTGGCCGGCGGCGAATTGGGGGAGGACTAACGATGCAGCGCCTTGTTGAAGTTGCCCTTCGATACCGCATTCTGGTTTTGCTTGCGACTGTGTTCGTCGCAGCGATCGGATTTGTCTCCCTTCGCAATTTACCGATTGATGCCGAACCCGATATCACGCCGAACCAGGTGCTGGTGTTAACGCGGGCTCCGAGTCTTTCGCCTTTGGAGGTAGAACAGCTCATTTCCTTTCCTGTCGAAACCGCCATGCGCGGTCTGCCCGGAATCACACGTATTCAGTCGACTTCGAAGTACGGCCTTTCCTATGTCGCCATTTACTTCCAGGACGGCATGGATACCTATTTCTGCAGAACTCTCGTGAATGAGCGTCTTCCGCAAGCGAAAGAAGCGATTCCTCCGGAGGTGGGTGTGCCGGAGATGGGGCCAATCTCGACCGGGTTAGGAGAGATCTATCAGTTCAAAGTCACCGGCTCGGGACAGAGCCCGATGGAACTGCGAAGCATCCTCGATTGGGACATAGCGCCGAAGCTGCGTGGAGTTCCCGGCATCGTTGAAGTGAACAGCCAAGGAGGCGAACTCAAGACGTATGAAGTGGAGGTCGACAGCGAAAAGCTGACCGGCTATCACATTCCGCTCCGGCGCGTTATCGAAGCGCTCACGAAAAACAATGCGAATGCCGGAGGAGCCTACCTTGAGCGATCAGAGCAGCAATCTCTCATCCGGGGAGAAGCGCTGATCGCCAGCTTGTCCGACATCGAGAACATCGTGGTCGGAAATTCTCCCACCGGTACGCCCATTCTCATGCGGAACGTCGGTAACGTCCGCTTTGCGCCGATGGTACGCCGCGGATTCGCTACGCAGGATGCGAGGGGAGAGATTGTCATCGGCGTAGCGATGATGCTGGTTGGCGAGAACTCCCGCGCCGCTGCCATTCGAGTGAAGGAGAGTCTCGCCGAAATCCAGGAAACGCTCCCAAACGGTGTGCGCATTGAGCCGCTCTATGACCGGACAGATCTCGTCAATCGAACCATTCACACGGTTACCCGAAACCTGATTGAAGGGGGCGTTCTGGTCATCGCGGTCCTTCTTCTCCTGTTGGGGAGCTTCAGCGCAGGGTTGATCGTGTCCCTCGCCATCCCCCTCTCCATGCTGGTCGCCTTCATCGGCATGGTCCAGGCAAAAATCTCCGGCAATCTGATGAGTCTTGGTGCTATCGATTTTGGTCTGATTGTCGACGGCTCCGTGGTGATTATTGAGAACATTCTTCGCCGTTTGCACGATCGTGCGCCGGATGAAAATCCTCAGGATGTAATCCGCTCAGCTGCGCGGGAAGTTGCCAAACCAATCTTCTTTGGCGTGGCCATCATTGTGCTTGTCTATGTGCCGATCCTGACGCTTGGGGGCGTTGAAGGAAAAATGTTCAAGCCAATGGCCGCGACGGTGCTGTTTGCCCTGACCGGATCGCTGATCCTGGCTCTGACGTTGATGCCGGTTTTGAGCTCCTATTTCCTGAGCCGGATGAAGATCAAAGAGCACACATGGCTGATGCGGAAGCTTGATAGATTCTACGCGCCTGCTTTGGAGAAGGCCTTAAGGCATCCTCGGATCACTTCGTCGATTGCCATCGGAACATTTGCTCTTTCGCTGATCGCAATTCCTTTTTTGGGTGCGGAATTCATTCCGTCGCTCGACGAGGGTTCTATTCTGGTCCAGATGTATCGCGTGCCCGGAATCTCGCTTACCGAGTCTTTGCACGGCAATCAGATCATCGAGACCGTCCTGCGTGAGTTCCCGGAGGTATCGACGGTCTTCAGCCGCACCGGAAGTCCCGAGGTCGCAACGGATCCAATGGCCATCGATCAAAGCGATGTGTATGTGATGTTGAAGCCCTCTGATCAATGGCCCACGAAGCGCAGTAAGAGCGATTTGATCGCGGCGATGAAGAAGCGACTCGAAGATGAGGCGCCAGGTGCCGTATACAGTTTCTCGCAGCCCATCCAGATGCGAATGCAGGAGCTCATGGAAGGCGGTTCTCGCAGCGACCTCGCCATCAAGCTCTTTGGCGATAACCTGGAGGTGCTTCGGCAAAAAGCTGATCAGATCGCAGCCGTTGTGAGTAAGGTTCCCGGCGCAGCGGACGTCCGTGCCGAACGTGTAGCCGGGTTGCCATATCTCCGCATCCATCTTCGCCGCGATTCCTTGGCGCGTCACGGTCTGGACGCTTCCGATGTTCTGGACACAATCGAGTCGATCGGCGGTAAGTCGGTGGGAGAGATCGTAGAGGGCAACCGTCGGTTCGCACTGCAGGTGCGCTTCCCTTTAGAGCAGCGTGCAACCGCAGACGCGATCAGCAATCTGCGTGTCGGCGACAGTGAAGGGCACTTCATCCCGCTTGCCCAGCTAGCCGATATTCAGGACGAGGAGGGCCCAGCCCAGATCAGTCGAGAAAATGGGCAGCGAAGAATCAGCGTCGAAGTGAACGTGCGCGGACGAGATCTCGCAGGCTTTGTAGCGGATGCGCAGAGAACTGTCGCAGCGAAGGTGAAGATCCCCAATGAATATCAATTGGAGTGGGGAGGGCAATTTGAGCAGCTCAGAAGCGCAAGCCAGCGCCTCATGATTGTGGTGCCTGCGGCACTCATCCTGATCTTCGTGCTGCTCTATTTCAACTTCCAGGCTGGTCTGCCGGCTCTGCTGATCTTCCTCAACATTCCATTGGCTGCCACAGGGGGCATTTTGGCCTTACTGATCCGAGGAATGCCCTTCAGCATATCCGCAGGTGTGGGCTTCATCGCGCTGTTCGGAATTGCCGTGCTCAATGGGATCGTCCTCCTGACCTATATTCGAGAGCTTCGCAATCAAGGTGTCCCACTAGAGGAAGCGGTCACACGAGGCGCAACGACTCGCTTGCGCCCGGTCGTCATGACCGCTCTCGTCGCCAGCCTCGGCTTTATTCCGATGGCCGTCTCGCACGGCTCAGGGGCGGAGGTACAAAGACCACTTGCTACTGTCGTGATCGGTGGCCTGCTAACTTCCACGCTACTAACCCTGCTGGTTCTTCCCACTCTGTTTCGGTGGTTCGAAGGACGGCGGGAAGATGTCGAGATTTGAAGGAGCTTTACATGAAAGAGATAAAGGCGATCATACAGCCCTTTATGGCCGAAAAGGTCATTGATGCCCTTGCAGCGATCAATGGCCTTCCCGGCATCACTGTCTCTGAAGTTAATGGTTTCGGACGAACGCGCGGCAGGGTGCAATCCAGCGAGGACGAAGCCATTCGCTGTCTCAAGAAGACCAAGCTTGAGATTGTGGTGCCTGATGCGCTGGTCTCGGCAGTGGTGGAGTCAATCAAACAGCACGCACACACCGGAAATATCGGCGACGGAAAAATCTTTGTGTTGCCAGTTGAGGATGCGATCCGTATCCGAACTGGTGCGCATGAAGATGATGCCTCGTGACTAGGGACTCCTGGAGATGATCAGATCCCATTCATGAGGTTTGCTTGGCTGATCGGAAGGCTGGTTGTCCATGCAGATCACGCCGTGACGAAACAAACTGTGTGTTCCGAAAGCGATAGACGCCTGGCCATGGCCAAAGTCTCTCATTTTGTACAGTTCGCCGACAGGCTCAAAAACCCTGTGTTCGGATTCTTATTTCGCCTGGTTCGAGATGAGACACTTGCCGAACAGTTGGCTCAAGAAGCCTTCCTAGAGCTATATCAATCGAACAATGACTGTGGCGACGGTGAGCGCTGTGTAGCGACGATCTACCGGATTGCAATTCGAATGGTTACGCAAGCCGCAGCTAGCCGTCCACTGGCGGCAAGTCCTTCTTCGAGATTCGATCGCAAAGAAGTAGCTATCTTCCAGGCTATCGGCGAACTACCAAGTGCGCAGCGATTCGCGGTTCTCTTACACAAATATCAGGGCCTAGACCTTGCCCAGATCGGCAAAACTCTTGAGATCGACCAGATACGAGTGAAGGCGCTGCTGCTGGCTGGCTATCAGACGCTGAGAATCAAATTGAGTGCTTATGCTAACGCGGAGAGGAGGGCGGAATGAACCCACGCTCTGACATCATGCCACGCCGGAATGTTGAACGAAAATCCTCAAGAGTCGACTTAACGCTCGACAAGGGAAGGTGGTCAGGCGCATTCCGCTCGTTCTTTATGAGAATGTCGCGTTCCTGGTCGAACGAATCTGTCGATCAGAACTACAGGGTCTTTAATCGGCGCGACAAGGATGATCAAAGGCTGAGGAAACAACGATGAGTCAGCATGATTCGGACCACCAGAGCACGGTACTGGCCATCTCCAAGATGGATTGTCCAACCGAAGAGGGGCTGATCCGCGCCAAACTTGTGGAGATGACCGGTGTGTCGGCACTCGATTTCAACCTGGTTCAGCGCACGCTGAGGGTCAGCCATGCTCCAGATGCGTTGCCTCGCGTGCTCGCGGCATTGAAGTCACTTGGCTTCGATGCCGAGGTACGTGAAGCAGCAACTCTGACAAGCCATCCCGCACCGGAGCCATCCCGTACCAACTGGTGGCCGTTGGCCGTGTCCGGTGTGACGGCCGCATTGGCGGAACTAGTGTACTGGCTCTATGGCGGTAACAATTGGGCGGTAGTGGCGCTGGCGCTGGTTGCCATCTTCACCGGTGGTCTATCCACCTACAAGAAGGGATGGATCGCGCTCAGAAACCGCAACTTGAACATGAACGCACTCATGTCTATTGCGGTCACTGGTGCGATGCTGATTGGACACTGGCCGGAAGCGGCGATGGTGATGGTCTTGTTTGCGTTGGCTGAAGTCATCGAAGCTAAATCACTCGACCGCGCCCGCAACGCGATCCGCGGCTTGCTGAATCTGGCCCCGCAAAAGGCCACAGTTCAGCAGACCGATGGAAGTTGGGCCGACATTGAAGCTACGGCGGTGACGATCAGCAGCCGAGTTCGCGTCAAACCTGGTGAACGCATCGCCCTCGATGGCAAGGTGATACACGGCCACTCCACTATTAATCAGGCGCCGATCACCGGCGAAAGTCTGCCGGTCGAGAAGATTGAGGGGGACCCGGTGTTCGCAGGCAGTATCAACGAATCCGGCTCCTTCGAGTATCTAGTCACGGCAGCTGCGCACGATTCCACGCTGGCGCGCATCATTCATGCTGTGGAGGCCGCGCAGGGGAGCCGCGCACCCACCCAGCGGTTTGTCGACCAGTTCGCCCGGTGGTACACCCCCATCGTGTTCGTTGTGGCGCTCGTAGTGGTGTTCCTGCCTCCACTGCTGTTCAGCGCGTCGTGGCTCGCGTGGATCTATAAGGCGCTAGTGCTGCTGGTTATCGCATGCCCGTGCGCCCTGGTCATCTCCACACCAGTGAGCATTGTCAGCGGTCTGGCTGCAGCTGCGCGGCATGGGATATTGATCAAAGGTGGTGTTTACCTCGAAGAGGGTCGTAAGTTGAAGTGGCTTGCGCTCGACAAAACCGGAACCATTACTCATGGCAAACCAATCCAGACCGACTTCGAGTTATATGGCAGCATGGACGTTGCGCTTAGCCGTCGATTGGCCGTCAGCCTCGCCGGTCGTTCCGACCATCCGGTGTCACAAGCTGTTGCCAAAGCTGCAGAGATCGACGGACTAATCGGAGAGAGTGTCCAGGAGTTCGAAGCGCTGCCCGGTCGCGGCGTGCGTGGATTGATTGAGGGCAAGGCGTATTCGCTCGGCAACCACCGCCTGGTTGAGGAATTGGGCCTTTGCTCCAAGAAACTGGAAGCCCGTCTTGATGTGCTGGAACGACAGGGAAAAACAGTTGTCGTGCTAATAGACGATCAACAAGTCATGGCTTTGTTTGCCGTGGCCGATACAGTGAAGGACAGCAGCCGAAACGCCATCGCTGATCTACACCAGCTCGGAATCAAGACCGCGATGTTGACTGGTGACAATCCGCACACCGCTGAAGCAATTGCAGAGCAGGTGGGAATCGACCAGGTCCGTGGCAACCTCTTGCCCGAGGATAAGTTGCGGGCAGTGGAGTTTTTTGGCGCGGAGGGGGCCGTAGGCATGGTCGGTGACGGCATCAACGATGCACCCGCCTTGGCGCGAGCCGATATCGGCTTCGCGATGGGAGCCGCGGGCACCGATACGGCTATCGAAACCGCCGACGTGGCGCTGATGGACGACGATCTGCGTAAAATTCCCACATTCGTCCGGCTCTCCCGAGCAACGGCCCGCATCTTAATGCAGAACATCGCGCTGGCATTGGGCATCAAGGCGGTTTTTCTTGTACTCACCTTCGCTGGTCAGGCGACTATGTGGATGGCGGTATTCGCCGACATGGGCGCCAGCTTACTGGTGGTCGGCAATGGCCTGAGGTTACTGCGGAAATGACCTCGGCATCGCACCCGCAATCCTTCATGTCTATGCAGCTTCATCGATGATGGCGAGGACCTCGCGCTCCACTTCTTCGGCCAGAGATCCAACCCTGTCCAAGCCCGTGGCGGCGAGCATTGAAGTTGGAGTGACCGCAGCAATCGTGCAGCCTTCACCCTCGCCAAAGACCGAGATCCTACAGGGGAGAACGGTCAATACCTTCGTGTCCGTAAGTATAGCCTTGGACGCGGCAAGGCATTCAGGAGGCCATTTCTCCGCGGCTCATCTGAAGTTGAATGTAAGAACCGGCTCGCAGACCGGCTCATGACCAAATCATTTAACTGTTAGCGGATAGAAATACGAGGCAGGGTCTCCCTCATGGGTCGTGGAGAGAAAGTAGGTGCCCGACGGCAGGCTGCGGAGATCGAGGGCGACCGTGAGGTCCGTGTGAATTCCCTGCACGTTTGCGACAGCACGGCCGATTGCTTTTTCTGATGTGCCGTTGCGATCGGTGGTGACGGAGACGACGTATTTTCCTCCCGGGCTGAAATATGGAAGGAGAATATGCGCGGCAACCACCCGCCTCGGCAGGGCTACCGGCGGAACGGCGGAGGTCTCGCCGCCGCGCGTGGTCCCCGCTTGGCTCAAATCAATCGTGAGCGCCACTGGAGTTGCCGGGAGCGCAGCAGTGGATGAAGTCGGAAAATGCGAGCGCCAATAGGCCACGCCTCCTAGGGCGATCGAGCACACCAGAACTGCGGCTAATCCCGCCCACCGCCAGTTCCGAGCCCTTACTGCCTGGTTCCCGAGTTGCGCCTTTCTTCGCGCATCTCGCTGTTTCCGTAGTTCGATCAACTCACGGGTACATTCCGCGCACTTCAGGACGTGGAGGTACTTGGGATCGGAGAGATCTAGCTTTCGCGGAGAGTAGACCCAGGTTTCCAAGGTCGTGTGATCGATGCATCCCTTGCGCTCCGGGTTCGGATACCTTTCGAGGACATGCTCCTGGAGCTTCTCGAAAAGCAACGAATCATCGTCATCATCCTGTAAAAACGATTGACGTCCGTCCACGGAATCCTTTCCGGTCGCGTGAAGTGCCTCTGCCGGAGTTTACTGCGTAGTACCCGGAATCCCCAATTCCCGCCGGATGCGATCGATGAATCGCTTGCAGCTCATGCGGATCGAGGCAGGAGTTGTCGCAGTCCTCGCGGCTACATCCTTCCAGGAATCTGAGCTGCCATACCGCATCATGATCGCTTCGCGCACCTTAGGCGGGGCGTCGCGGAGGATCCTCTCGGCATCGATGGCCGCATCCGCGGCGGGAAATGGCGTCTCGGGAGAAGAGGGTTCAGCCGCGGCCGAGAAATCGATGAAGACAAGATGTGCGTTCTGCTTCCGCCGGCGGCCAATTTCCTCTCGCCAGAATCGCGCGAGAATCGCGTTCACGTGGTCGTGATTCTCTGGAGGGTGATCGGTGAGGTAGGCGACGGCTTGTTCGATCGCCTGTTCCATGATTTCCGCTGCCAGTGCTTCATCTCCGAGCACCGAGCCGGCGGTTCGCAGCACATCGGGCCAGTGTTGTTCTACAGCCGCGCGCATTGCCGGCATGAGCGGCGTCGCGGCGGGTGAGTCTTTCAAAACCCAGCAACGGTCTAGTGGAGACGGGGAGGCCATGACTGAACAATCAGCAATATCCGATTGACTCCTGATCGGACGCAGGTGTCGAGTCAGTACCGCCAATGTACCTGAAAACAGCCCAGATTTCCACATAGCGTGAGATTTTTCCACTCCTCATGTTCGTTTTTGGCCTTTTCCACAGCCTTTATATGTAGAGGGCTTTTTCTGCCCCATTGCACGCTCCCCCCTCATCGAGGTGCATATGGCAACCGCTCGTCCCCTACCAGGACTTCCCCCGCAATGGGGATCGGAGGCACTCGCACTGGCTGAACAGGCCAGGGTGCTTTCCGGACCTAAGCTGGCCCAGCTTGTGCGCCGGCTGCAACGTCAGACCGGCCGCTCAGATCAGGAATGCTGGCGATTCGTAATCAAGTACGGCATCAAAGCCGAGACCGACAACCGCCGCTGGCAGCCTGAAGAACTCGACGAGGCGCGTGAACTGCTCACTAAATACTCCGTCGAGGAAGTTGCCAAGCGGTTGAACCGAAGTCCAAGAGCCGTCTGGAATGCTCTCCACAGAAGGCAGTTGAGCGTCCGCAATATCCGATGCGATTGCTTTTCGGTGCAGGCCTTGGCGAACGCAGTGCGCGTGCGTTCCACGGAGGTGATCCAGTGGATCGAGCAGGGATGGCTCCAAGCGACCGTCACGAACCAAGGCAGACGTAAGAACTACCGCATCACGCCCGAGGCTCTGGCTGCTTTCTACAAACAGCACCTTCACGATCTGCTCAAACGCCGGATTCCAAACCACACGCTGTTTGAGGCGTACCTCCAGTACTGCTTTTCGCCAAAACACACTGCTGGCGAACAGTTGCTCGAAGTCCGCCGCGACAAGCGCGAACGAGAGGCATTCGCAGCATTGCAGAACGGCGAGGGGTCTACTCAACAAGGCGAGGAGGACGACGATGGCGATTTCGACGCTTGAGCTCGAGCGAATGCAGCAATCCGTCTGCCCGCATTGCGGACATCATGTTGATTCTCGCCCTCAAACTTCCTGGATCCAGACAGGGCTGGGAATCCTGGCGATCGTCGCGTTGGCTCTAATGCTGGTACCTCTCGGAATCATGGCCTGGAAGTCATGCAGAGATTTCCTGTCCGATAGAGAGTCGCATTCGATTCTCTACCACCCGCTTGAAGACTGGACCCGGTACTAATGTGCATAGTAGCCGAGCCGGATGGCCCTGGTCCTAGCCTGCAGGTTTTGACCGAAACTCATTTTTTGCCAATTGAACTGCGCGTTCCAATTGAGGGTCGCGGCCAGCGCGGCTCTCGCGCCAGTCGAAGTCGATTTGATGGTCCGGCTCGATTGGAGTGCCCTCGAGAACGGAACCTTTCCACGTGTAATAGGCCCCAGTAGGAAGAGCAAGACGGAAGCCATTGCCGACCTTCACGGATGTTGCCGAAAGCAGGCGTCCAGCCGTTCGTTCGCCGACGATTGTTGCGAGTCCATTCTCACGAGCGAATGCAACGATCATTTCGGCAGCACTCGCGGTGTGCCGGTCCACCAGCAAGATCACGCGTCCCTGGAATGATTGTTTACCAAGCCCTTCGGTCTGAAGAACGATCGGCTTCTTCGCAATCATCGAGGGCCCAAATTGAAGCGCCAACAACCACAACCTCTTCGGAGATGATGGAATACGGCCGAATCGCGGGAATCCCGATTTCTTGATTTCAAGATTCTTTGTGACCCGCCGACGATCGAGCGCGAAACCAACCGGAATCTGGCCAGGTGTGAGAAGGCTCATCACGCGAAGAGCGCCTAAACCTCCGCCTGTGTTGCCGCGCAGGTCGATGATCAGTCTGTTGATTTCGCCCAACGCCGCAATGGCGTTGGATATCTCGTTGGCGACTTCGACCCCCACCATGCCCGGAAACATCGCCACTCTCAGGTAGCCAATTCCGCCTTCAAGTGGGCGGGCATCCACCAGTCTCGGTTCGACGAAATGAAGCTTCTTTCCCTTTGGCCGCCCAACATCTACCGTACGACTGACCCGTTGTCCCTGTCCGTCGACGACTTCGATCACGGTCTGTTCGCCCATTGAGAATGTCGGATGCTCCGGCGGTATCAAGTCCTCCCCGTTGACTCCGAGAAGGATGTCTCCCGCCTGAATGCCGGCATTCGCTGCAGCTCCTCCGGGATGTACATCCTGAAATACCCAGCGCTTCCCGAACTCAGTTTCGTCCGCTAGGTATGTGGCACTGAGCGCGGCCTTGCTCGAAGCCCTGCGCGCTCCCGCATGAAAGAAGCCGAGATGAGAGGTCTGCAACTCAGCCAACAAGTCGCCCATGGCCTTCTCGAAATCGTCTGCCGTACTCGCGGCTTCGATGCAATTTCTGTGCTTCTCAACGGCGGAGTGCCAGTCTCCGTTCAGTTTTTCAGGGGAATAGAACCTCTTCTGCAAAGCCGCCAGAACGTTCTCAAGTACGGCCCGCCGTTCCTTTGCTTCGAGCTGAACCGGCATCATAGCCTCTGCCGCGGAACTCATGGTCATTCGCCACTCCTGGATTGGGTATTTGTCCGTACCTTGTCGAGCAGCTTGCCATCGGGTTCGCCATCCAATTCCACGCCGGCCCAGTAATACGGTGGCGCGCCCGAGTTCAGAATTTCTAGCTGCGCTCTTCGCAAAGCTTCAGCCTTCTCCTCACCTCGCGCAAGATGCGCATAAAAGCTGGTCATCAACTGAGCGGTAGAGTGGTCCTGAAGCTCCCATAGAGTGGACACGACGCTCTCTGCTCCGGCTTCTATAAAAGCATTGACTATGTTTTCCACTCCTTCTTCGCCGACTGGCCCAACACCGGTGTTGCAAGCAGAAAGTGTGACCAGATTGGCATTAATGGGCAGCGTTCTGATTTCGCGTACCTGGAGAAGCCCGTCGTCCGTCGCTGGAGTTTCAGGCGCGAAGACGAGTGCAGATCGATCTGAAATTTCAGGATCGACGTAGCCGTGCAGGGCCAGATGAATCACCGCGAAGCGGCTCAAAGGGAGCTGTTTGAAATTGGATTCGGTAGCATGGTCACCGAGCAGAACGGTGTTTGGCTTCGGGAGATCCGTGGCTATTGTCTCAACCTCATGCTCGCTTTCCGGTAAGGCGACTAGCTCCCGGCGCGCCGGTCCGGACATTGAGCGCTGAATCATGGCTAGTAAGGAAGTCGGTTGTGACTTCGGGACCCACGCGGCCACACCAACATAGGAGAGATCGTCGTGAATGACCTGGCCAGATCGGTGCCTCAAAATTTCCAACACCGTTCCCGATGGCGCAACCGAGACTTCGTGGGACGAAACAAGGTAATGCCCTCCATCAACGAGCGCCGCGAAAGGTAGTAAATGGAGCTTGCCATCAGGTACGACGATGAGTTTGGTCTTGCCATCCAGTTCCCGTATTCCGCCGAGAAGTTCGTCGTAAAGGTGCTGGCCCAATGCTGAATTGGCTTTTTGATGTAGAAGAGTGGAACGGTATTCTGCCGAGTCTCGTTCGAGTTGTCCTTTCGGTGCCAAAACGTAGCGATGAACGCTCGCGCGCGCCAGGGCAAGCGCGTAGGAATGCGGTTCCCCCAGAACGTATTCAACAAGGACTTCAGACGGCCGCAACTGCTGCTGGAGTTCCTTGAGACGGACGGGTTGAGGAGGCGCGTCGGGTGACGAACTGTCGCCGAGTTGCAGTTCTGACGAGTAGATTGAGTCGAGGATGTGAGCGCGGGATGCCGAGTCGTCCGTATCGAGCAATTTGACGTTCAAAGCGGTCAGTTCTTTCTCCGCGGCTCCGGGCAGATGCGGCGTGACAATCTCGTGATGCGTCAACCCTTGCGCTTCCACGCGCCCACGTGCCCGTTCAATTGCGCGAAATGCGTCGTCCATTCTTCCCTGGTCGCAAAGGGAAGAAAAGTAGCCCGCATACACCATGCTGAGGTCGTCCAGGAGTTGTCGTTCTACGGTTGGTGTTGGAACTTTACTGAGCAGTGCGTCAAAGAGATCCGCGCTCTTTTCGTAGAGATCGTTTGACGCCTTTGTGTTTCCGAGCCGCGCCAGGATCTCGGCCTTAATTCCGAGATCCCGCGGTACGAAATACATCTCATCAGGTATCTTCCGGTTCGACTCAATGGCCGCATTGATTGACGCGAGCGCAGGTTGCAACGCCCCCTTTTCGAGGTATGCCTTTGCGAGAAGCCCGTCAACTTGTGTGAGCCCTCGCCAGTAGTTGAGCGTTCGAGCATACTGCGCTGACTTGGAAAGATCGGCGATGGCGAGATCTTGCTGGCCCATGCGCTGATAGACGCCCGCCCTCACCTGATAGATCTCGTACAGATGTCCCGCAAGATCGTGGGAGCTGACCCGCTTTAATTCATCTGCCGCAAGCGCCAGCGCCTGCGCGTTTTGCCCGATCCCACTGAGCGCTTCAATCTTTCCTGTGATGGCGATGGTGGGATAAGCGGCTCCAGAAGTTCTGTTCGCTACGTTGATCGCCTCGTTCAAGGGGCCGAGTGCTTCTTGATATTTGTGCATCTCGACCAAGCCGACGCCATATAGGCTTGCATAGCGGATGTGCGCTCCGGGATCAAGGGCTTTCGCCACCATCCATGCTCTGACCACATTCTTCTTCGCGGTGGCGATGTCGCCCAGGAGGAACGCGGCGATCCCCTGTTCTCCCTGCGCACGAGTCGAAAGAAGGTAATGATGTTGTCGCACTGCAAGTGCCTCGACATCCGCCCAGGTCTGACGCGCCATGCCGGCGTCGTAGTTGACCTCGAGCATCCCCAGAATGGTCAGGATGCGCAGTCGCGTCTCAGGATCTTTGCCCTCGGGCAGGTCGAGGTCCGATCTCAAAAGGGCTATCTGGTTTGGAATGGAAATCGAGGATTCGCTGTGTGCCGGCATCTGGCTCACACGGGCGTAGAGAGCCTTCGAAGATTGATGCCTTTCAATGAATTGCAGTTCGGCTTGGTGATAGAGCGGCTCAGCGTTGATCCAACTGTTGAGCCACGACATCTCGTCGGCTCGCTCCAGCAGCGCCTCAGGACCGTGAGAGATCAACCGCCGGAAGACTTTATACCCGACAATACTCAGCAGGGCGGCAAGAAACAAACCGGCAGCGATGCGAAGGGTGGGGGAAGACGCAATTCGCATAGCGGTCCGATCAACTTGGTTCCCATAGTGCCAGAACCTATATATTGATGCAACCGATAGTCTGTTAAATGATTGATTTTTCATTGATTAGCTTCTGGCAGCCAAGTGCGCGGAGAACTCAGGTTTCCGGGTCATTGAATTTTCGCCTTTTGTTCTCCTATACTGGCGTTCGTGTTCAACCTCCCGGAGAGCCGGCAATGCGACTTCACCATCCGCTGCAAGAAGTGCGGTGAGAATATACCGGCACCGGTGGGCACCATGCCGGATTCCTGGATCGTTGCGGAGTGTCCATTGTGTGGAGAGCGTCGATCCTATCTTCCGCCCGAAATCTTCAGAGGACGCCTCTCCCATCTGTTGCTCTCGAGGAAGCCGGTCAAATCCGAGGCGAGGTTTCGCTGATATGGGAGAAATGCGAAGAGCGATCGCACGGGAAGAAGAGGAGCGACGGAAGCAGGACAGGTTCGCTTCGACCCTTGTCATCGCGGCGTCCATCATCGCGGCCGTCAGGCTGGCGCGCGACGATATCAGCCGGCCGTCTCCCAGAATCCAATCCGTGATTATGGACAGCGTTCAACTGGCAAGGTCCATTCTGAATGCGATAGTACGGTGAGCAGAGAGTGAGACATTATGTGCGGACGATATGGAAGACGGGGGGACAAGCAGCGCATTGCGGAGTGGATGCAAACCCACAACACCAATGTGTTCGACGAAATCGATGATACCTATTTGGCACCCTCGTACAACGTTGCTCCGCAGAGCTTCCAGCCGGTCGTCCGTCTGAATCGAGAGACGAGCGAACGCGAATTGACCATCATGCGATGGGGATTGGTTCCCTTCTGGTCGAAGGATGGAAAGGCGTCCTTCAGCACCATCAACGCAAAATCTGAGACGGTTGCAACGTGCCCGACATTTCGCGAGGCATGGAAACAGCGGCGTTGCCTGGTGCCGGCCGATTGGTTTTACGAGTGGCAGAAGACAGACGAAAAGAACAAGCAGCCCTTCGCGATTGCCGAGAAGGATGATGCCATGTTCGCGTTTGCGGGTTTGTGGGAGATCTGGAAAGACAAGGCGACAGGCCACAAGCTGCGAACGTACACAATTCTCACAACGGACCCGAACGAGGCGATGGAGCCGATTCACAATCGCATGCCGGTGATTCTCCATCCCCGGGATTACGAGCGATGGCTGGCGCCCGCCGATCCGGCGCATCCACCCATCGATCTGCTCAAACCCTTTCCGGCCGAGGAGATGAAGGTCTGGAAGGTCGGCAAGGCTGTCGGGAATACGCGGAACAACGATCCGAGCCTCATTGAACCACTCAAGAACGACAAAACCGGTTCTCTGCTGCCTCGGTTCGGATGACCTCAGCCGACCATCTCGACATTCCGTTCACCTCGCCTATGGAGTGTCTCGCGGTCAACGGTATTCCCGATGGCCCCGGCTGGGTCTACGACTCAAGCTCGATGGATATCTCGGACAGGCGATCAGAGACAACAGCGGAGACGATCCGTTCTCAATTCCTGCCTTGTGGATCGAATAAACTAACGTTCAGATGCTGCCAGATTTCCCAACACTCAAAAAGATTCTCGATGATGTGGCGTTCCTGCGAATTGACGCAGCAACGCGAGAGAAATGGCCGATTCTGAACACGATCCGTGGGTTTACAGCACACGAGGGTGCCGAACACTCCTTCCTTCAAGAAGGGTTTGGAACGATTGTGCAAAAGCCCGAGGCACATCAAGCCCGGGTTGAAATCAAGTTTGCCGAGGTTCCCGATCTGATCGGCGAAAGACTCCATCTCAAACTCGACGGCATCGCAACGGAGATGGCAAAGCAGGCCGCAGCCCAATTCTACGCACGACTGGGGGAAGAGACGGCCAAGGTCGGAAATGCCATCGATGCGGAAGGCAAGCCAATGTCTCAGGAACTTGCTCTCCGAATGCTGGAACGAGTCGAATGGACCCCGGACTCCATCTTTCTTGCACACCCAACAATGGCCGAGGCGCTGGGCAAACAATGGAAGGAATGGGAAAAGGATCGCGCATTCATGAAGCAATACAACGAGATTATGAGCCGCAAGAAGGAACAGTGGCGTGATCGAGAGAGTAATCGAAAACTGGTTGACTAGCGTCAACGAGCGGCAATACCAGATCCAATTCTGCCAGCTGCTAGCTGCCGAAGGTGAGACGGTAGTTTACGTGTCGAAGCACGGACCCGCTGAGCTCGGCAAAGATGTCATTACCATCGATCCCAACGGAATCCCGAAATGCTACCAGCTGAAACGCGGTGACGTCGGTCTGCAAGACTGGCGAGGATTTGAAGGAGAAGTCAATCAACTCGTTGAGATTGATCCCAACAACCCAGCGCTACCGCTGAATGCGCCGCGCCACCAGTCTTACTTCGTCACCAATGGAACGCTGAGCGATCCGGTGCTGAATGCGATCGCGCAAAGGAATTTGACCTGGGCGAAACGTGGTTACGGCCCGTTGATGTGTACCCAAAAGCACGAACTCGTAACCCGATTCCGCGACGCCAGCGGACATTACTTTCCGATTCTTCCTGTTGATGCGAAGAGTTTTCTCGAGTTGTATACGGCGAGTGGTGATGCTCCCTTGGACAAAGAAGCCTTTGCAGGTTTCGTCGAGCGACTGCTAAAGGTTCAGGAACAAACTGCGAGTGCGCTGGACGTCCGAAGAGCCGCGGCAAGTTCGGTCCTCTTCACCAATTATGCCCTTCAGAACCAGACCATCGAGAAGAACCACTGGGCCGTGTTTGAAGGATGGGTGATTACTGGCGCTGCAATCCTCGCGCTTGCAAAAAAGCACGACACTCCGGAATCCTTTTGGTCCTATTCCTTCGAGCTCTGCTTTGAACAAGCGCAAGACGCTCTCATGATGCTCTGCGATGAATGCCGAAACCACGAGTTCAACTTCGTTCAGGGTTCGCCCTTCAGCGATGGTTACATCTTTCGCGTGCGGATGACCATCCTGGCTGGGCTGCTGAGTGGTTTGCGGCTGTCTCTGACCGAGACCGGCGGCGATGAACGTCAACAATCTCAGATTCGTTACATTGATGAGTTTCTTCTCGCTCAGCAAGACAAAATGCAATTGTGGGGTGAGTCGGCAGTGCCGTATTTCATTTTGGCGACGCTGGGTCTGGAACGTCGGGGACACCATGCGTTGGCCGAGGCCAAGCTGGTGCAGTTGATCCGAACAATCTGCTCGATCAACGGCAAGGGCGCTGTTCGACCGGGAATGACGAATCCATACTGGACCATAGAGCGCAGCCTGCGGCTCGCACTTGGCCTCGAACTAATCAATCGAGAAGAATTCGTCGGCTTCTCCTACACGCTGCAATCGCTAATCCACATGCTTGCGCGGCGCGGTCTCAAACAGACCCTGAAGCGAATGTGGGCTCCAATCACGGAGATCGACTTCGCTACCTTGATCTTCCATGAGAGGCATGAGTGGCTGGTGTGGAAAGCGAACTCCGTCACTCTCGACACCCGCTTCCCCAATCGGCCGGAATCCTGGCGGGAATTGCTGCGGACGGCAAACGAGACGGATTCGGGGAATATGCCGGAAATCTTATTAAACCGGCCCTCCTTTATGCCTTTCTTCTTGCTCGTCTATCATCACCGCTGTCACCCGGCTCTGGTGAAACATATCGATCTTTGGTCGACATCGAGGTGATTGTCCACAGTACAGCTACACCCTGCTCGACCCCTTTTCTCCGTTGCACCACCAATGGACGGCCTGGATATTGTCGGGATGATCGTCCCTCCACGCCCCTCCCATGCCGCGCGGGCTAATGTGATCGGGAACGGAATGCCGACATCGGCATAAGGAACCAAATCGTCGTAGTCCGTGAAGGATTGGCTCTCGTCCAAAGCAAGCGAATGAACGATGAATTGGGCACAGTTGATTTCGACGGAGTCTCATGGTCCCCTCCAAGCGTGGGCTTTGGGGAGCAGGACCGGGTGGCTTCGACGTTTCGAGTGGGCCGGCAAATGACGGGAGCTATAATTGAGAATCCTCGTGGCGAGAATACTTCCGAGCGGTACATCCGCTTGTGACGCCGATTTGTGGCAAAGGTATGGCGACTCCAAGCGCGATTCCACAAGCTGGCCAAATAGTCCGTGCCCGACAGCGGCAGTACCTGGTCGAACAGGTAACCGATCCTGTGAGCCCCGGCGATTCCACGCTTGTGCAGCTCTCCTGCGTTGATGATGACGCTCAGGGGCAACCGCTCTCCGTCCTGTGGCAACAGGAAATCGATGCAGAGGTACTCTCGGCGGAGGCCTGGGACACAATAGCCTCCCGGGGGTTTGATCCAGCACAGCAGTTCGCCGCATACTTGAACACACTGCGCTGGAACTGCGTAACTTCCACCGATCCAAAACTACTTCAATCACCTTTCCGAGCAGGAATCCGGCTCGATGCCTACCAGCTTGAACCTCTTAGGAAAGCGCTTTTGCTTCCGCGGGTTAATCTCTTTATCGCGGACGACGTGGGCATAGGCAAAACCATCGAGGCGGGACTCATTGCCAGAGAACTCCTGCTTCGAAAAAAGGTTCGCGATATCGTCGTTGCTTGTCCCCCCTCTATGCTGCTCCAGTGGCGCGAGGAGTTGGAGAACCGATTCGGATTGCAGTTCGAAATTCTCGACAAGGACTACATCCAAAAAGTTCGACGGGATCGCGGCTTCGGTATCAACCCGTGGAGTACTCATTCACGGTTCCTGATTTCTCACCGGTTGCTGATTGATGCAGCTTACTCGGGACCACTAGCTGATTGGCTCGGGTCTTTCCGACCAGGAAGCCTCCTCATCCTGGATGAGGCACACCATGCTGCGCCCTCGAGCGGCCAGCGCTATGCCATCGATTCCCAGATCACTAGAGCCGCTAGAGATTTGGCCCAGCGATTCGAACATCGCCTTTTCCTCTCAGCGACACCTCACAACGGCCATTCCAACAGCTTCTCGGCTTTGCTTGAAATCCTCGATCCCCAGCGCTTTTGCCGCGGCGTAAAGGTCTCCAAGCGAATGCTTGAGGACGTGATGGTGCGCCGCCTAAAGGATGATCTTCGGGAGATTATCGATGGATTCCCAAAACGAGAGGTCGTACAGGAAGACATAGACGGATTGGCGCCCGATGCCCCGGAATTGAAACTCATCGCACTTCTTGACCAATATCGGCAAAAGCGCGAGGCACGGCTCGGTACCGAGACTCGAAGGATACAGGCCGCGTCGGGGTTGCTCCTCTCCGGATTGCAAGTGCGACTCTTCTCGTCTATTGAAGCGTTCAGTCGGACCTTGCGGGTGCACCGGAAAACGATCCTGAATCAATGGGAGGCAGCTCAATCCACTGCTAATTCCCCAAAGACGAAGCCGACGGCAAACCTTAGCTTCCAGACCCAGACGGTTGGTCCAGACGACGAGCTGGCGCTGCTCTCGGAACAGGAATTGTCAGTCGAGCAAGAAGCGGAAATCGCCGCTGTGACCGAGGCTACGGCGGGACAGTTTACTGTGGGCCCGGCGCAGACGACCTTCGCCCAAGAGCAAGACCTGCTTGCACAGATGACGGAACTCGCAGAATCGAGTCGTGCCCTGCCGGACGCCAGAATCCGTAAGCTCATTGGATGGCTCAAGGACAATATGTGTCCTGATCTGGGCCTGCCCAATGCAAAATGGAACGATCTCCGAATCATCATTTTCACCGAGTGGGACGATACAAAGCGGTATCTTCACCAACAACTCAGCGCCGCTATCGCCGGGTCTGATCGTGCCGACGAGCGAATCTCCATCTTTCATGGCCCGACACCCCCGGCAGAACGCGACGAAATAAAGGCGGCTTTCAATGCCCCTCCTTCGAAGCACCCGGTCCGTATACTCATTGCCACCGATGCCGCCCGAGAGGGATTGAACCTCCAAGCGCACTGCTGGAACCTGTTCCACTTCGATGTTCCCTGGAACCCAAGCCGCATGGAACAGAGAAACGGCCGTATTGACCGCAAGCTGCAGCCGAACCCCACCGTCTACTGCCGCTATTTCTTCTACAGGCAACGGCCAGAAGATAAGGTCCTTGCTGCACTCGTCCAGAAGACGAAGACAATCAGGGAGGAATTGGGCAGTCTCTCACAAGTGATCGACAGCAGACTCGATGTGCTCATGAAGTTCGGCATCCGCCGTCGCGATGTCGATGTCCTTGCCAGCGAGATCGAGTCTACCGACATGGACCATGAGTCACGCGCTGCGGTAGAGGAAGAACTCGAGGCATCGAGAAAGCGCAAGACCGAGCTCCTGGAACAGATCGAAAATCTGAGCACAATTCTCGAAGACTCGCAGGAGGCGATTGCCTTCTCAAAGGATCATTTCCGATCGGCCATCTCCTGCGCGCTTCAGATTCTGGGGGCTGAGACTCTTAAGTCGGCGCCTAATGGCTCAAGTCAGGAAGCGTGCATTTTCCCAGCGATGGACCAACGCGACGGAGCCGACCCGACCTGGGCGGAAACGATGGACAGCCTCCGCGTGCCGCGCAAGCGCGATAAAAAATTCTGGGAGTGGCGGCGCACCTCGCCAATCCGCCCAGTTGTCTTTGACGATCCCGGCGTAGTCACGGATGAAGTTGTTCAGCTCCACCTCGAACAACGCGTCGTCCAACGCCTCCTCTCCAGATTCACCGCGCAAGGTTTTGTCCATCACGATCTATCGCGAGCTTGCCTAGCGCACACTGCCGACGCCGTACCGCGCGTTTTGCTCATTGGCCGGCTCGCACTCTATGGTCCAGGCGCTGCCCGCCTTCACGAAGAATTGGTCCCGGTTACCGCGCGATGGATCGATCCTGCAATTCGCAAAGGTGAGCTGGCGCCCTATAGCCGTGAAGCCGAAACCAAGACGCTGAACCTCCTTGATGCAGCTCTTCTCGATAAGCACGAGCGTGCAATCTCCGAAATCGTGCGTCATCAACTGCTCACCTCCGCGCCGGCGGACGTTCGAGAGCTCCTGCCGCACCTGGAAAAACGAGCTGCGGAGTACGCGGCTGATGCTGCGGCGAAACTTCAGAAGCGTGCCGATGCCGAGTCGAAAGCCATGCGTGAAATCCTCGAACTCCAGCAAAAGCACATCGAGGGCACGATTGACCGATACGACCGGTCTCCACAGTTGACCCTGGCTTTCCCGGACGAGGAGAAACGCCAACTGGAGTCCAACCGCCGGTATTGGAACCAGCGACTGATTTCAATCGGGAACGAACTAACCAGCGAACCGGATCGGATTCGCGCGCTCTACCACGTCCGTGCCACCAGAGTTGAACCCGTCGGCCTTGTCTATCTGTGGCCGGCATCGAGATAGGGCCATGGCGAAAGATCCCGCGATCCTCGCGCACCAGGAGTGGTTGGGTTACGTTCAGCCGGTCGGCCTTGTTGTGTCGATTCCGGCCATGTTGGAGGCGAGTCTCCGGGTAAACCAGAACATTGCCCCGGACCATCGGAAATTCCTCGAAGCCCTTCCTTCCAACGCAGAGGGCGATCCGATTGGCGAGATCGACGATTTCCCGCACTTCGCTCAGGAGGTGCTAGGCTGGGCGCCAAGCGACCTTTGTGGAGCGCCCGATTCCGATCCTGTACCGGTCTCATTCGAAGTTGCGCTGCCCGAGTACAACGAGACGCTGCGGCCCAGTTACGCTCTGCGCGATTTCGATCCCAACAGTGACGATCCCGGCTGGATTCTCCTCGTCAAATCTGTCCCGAAGGGTACGCGCTTTGACGATCCCGAGGACGTAGATGCTCGCCACTGGCAGGCGAGCCCGCAGGCCAAGTTCGAACGTCTGCTTCGCCAGACTCGAGTCCCCATCGGCCTGCTGGTCAATGGCGAGGAAATCCGCCTCGTTTACGCACCCGAAAAGGAACTCAGCGGCTACGCGACCTTCAAGCTGTCTGAGATGGTAACTGTCGCGGGCCGGCCGATTTTCGCAGCCTTTCACATGCTGCTGAATTCGGAGCGGCTCTACAGCGTCGGCAAGAAAGAGCGACTTCCGGCGATCCTCGAAAACAGCCGCAAGTACCAGAACGTCGTCTCCACGCAGCTTGCCAACCAGGTGCTTGAGGCGCTCTACGAGTTGCTACGTGGATTCCAGGCCGCAGACGATCAGGCGCAGGGGCTTCTCTTGCGCGATGTGCTCTCTGTGGACCCCGACCGCGTCTATCGAGGCTTGCTCACGACGTTATTACGGACAGTTTTCATCCTCTACGCCGAGGACCGCGGGCTGCTTTCAACGGACGAGGTTTTTACCCAGTACTACTCAATCACAGGCCTCTACGAGCGACTCAGAATCGACGACGGCCGATACCCCGACACTATGGATCAGCGCTTCGGCGCATGGGCACAGTTGCTTACGCTGTTCCGGCTGATCTACCGGGGTGGTAGCCACGGTGGCCTACGCATCCCGGCGCGCGAGGGTTATCTTTTCGATCCTGATCGTTATCTGTTTCTTGAAGGCCGCAGCGGACCCAACGATCTCATCAGCATTCCGCGCGTACCGGATGGCGTCCTTTTCCGAGTTCTTTCAAAGCTCATGCTGCTCGATGGTGAGCGCATCAGTTATCGAACTCTTGCGGTCGAGCAGATTGGCAGCGTCTACGAGGCCATCATGGGCTTCGAGCTTCACGTTGCCTCCGGCCCTTCCATTGCTATCAAGCCGGTCAAGCGGCACGGCGCACCTACCACGATCAATCTGGAAGAGCTTCTTCGCACGGCACCAGAAAAGCGTGGCAAGTGGTTTACCGACCAGACCGACCAGAAGTTGACCGGTCAAGCCGCTGAGGCGCTGAAATCTGCAACTGACATCAATGGGTTAATGACGGCCCTTGATCGGAAGATCGCTTCGGCGGTCACACCGGGCATCGTCGCCAAGAGCGCAATGATTTTCCAGCCGTCAGATGAGCGGCGGCGATCCGGTTCCCACTACACGCCCAGTTCGCTCACCGGACCTATTGTGCAGGCCGCGCTTGAGCCGGTACTAGAGCAACTTGGGGGCAATCCCACGCCCGAGCAGATTCTGGCGCTCAAGGTCTGCGATCCTGCCATGGGTTCGGGAGCATTTCTCGTGGAAGCCTGTCGGCAATTGGGCGACGCACTCGTTCGTGCCTGGCACGCGCACAATCAGGCTCCCATCCTGCCGCCCGACGAGGATGAAAGCCTCCATGCGCAGCGGCAGATCGCGCAGCGCTGCCTCTATGGCGTCGACAAGAATCCGATGGCTGCTGACCTTGCTAAGCTCTCGCTTTGGCTGGCCACGCTGGCCAAGGATCATCCGTTCACGTTCCTTGATCACGCGCTCCGCTCAGGCGATTCGCTCGTGGGGCTCTCACGCAAGCAGATCACCGCGTTCCATTGGGACAAGACTGACGCGCAGCAGAGCTTTCTCGAAGACACGGTCCGCGCACGGCTCCGGCGAATCGGCCAATACCGCCAGAGGATTCTGGATGCGCGCGACCTGATTCCCTATGCGCAACTGGAGCAGCATCTGGAGGCGGTGGATCAGGACCTCGGCTGGCTGCGGCGTATTGGCGACACCGTTATCGCAGCGTTCTTTTCGGCCGAAAAGCCGAAAGCGCGCGAGGCGGTGCGGCAGGGCTTGCGCGATCTGACCGAGAACAGCGTACGCAGCGTGGTTGACCTTGTGAGCAACGCGAAAATCGAGGAGGCGGTGCGGAAACTGTATACAGGGTCCAAGGGGATTCGGCCGTTCCACTGGGAGCTGGAATTTCCGGAAGTGTTTCGCCTCGATGAGAACGGAGAGCCGCAGGGTGGATTTGACTCCATCATTGGTAATCCCCCATTTCAGGGTGGGAAAAAGATAAGTACGTCTTTCGGAGATGGCTATCGAGATTGGCTGGCAACTGTACATAGTGGCGCAAACAGCAGCGCGGACCTTGCCGCGCATTTCTTCCGGCGTTCGTTCGATCTTCTCGCTCAGGGCGGAACATTTGGCCTAATCGCAACAAACACGATCGCCCAAGGTGATACGCGGTCGACTGGGCTGCGTTGGATTTGTCAAAATGGCGGAACAGTTTATCGCGCAAACAAGCGCCTCAAATGGCCCGGTGAGGCTGCTGTTATTGTCAGCGTAGTCCACGTGTCGCGTGGAGTTCCACCTGGACCTTTCTTGCTGAATGGGAAGGAGACCGAGAAGATCACTGCCTATCTGTTTCACGCCGGCGGTAATGAGGATCCAGCAATCCTTGAATCAAATGCCGAGAAGAGTTTTGTAGGGAGCTACATTCTTGGAATGGGATTCACCTTCGACGATACAGATACAAAGAGAACAGCATCGTCGATTGCCGATATGGAAGCACTCATCGCCCGCGATGGCAGGAATGGCGAGCGCATTTTCCCATATCTCGGAGGGGAAGAATTAAATGGCAGTCCAACTCATTCCCATTACCGGTACGTCATTAACTTCGAAGATTTTCCGCTCGAACGAAAGACATCAGGCCACAGCTGGTTCGATCTAAGGGAGGAAACACAGAGGCAGCAAATTCGTGAAGGAATTGTCGCACCGGACTATCCCGGTCCCGTCGCAGCTGACTGGCCAGATTTACTGTCCATCGTGAAACAAAAAGTAAAACCGGAACGTGATTTGGTGAAGAGGGATGCTTTAAGAGAAAGATGGTGGCAATATGCAGACAAGCGCCCCGGGCTCACCAGAGCTTTGAAGAAGCTTCGTACTGCATTCTGCATCTCTCGAGTTAGCCCGTGGCATGCGTTTGGACGGATTGACGCCAAAACTGTCGCAGCCGACTCTACAGTCGTTGTGGTTGACGAGTCCTATTCCACGTTCGCCGTTCTCCAGTCCCGCCCACATGAGATTTGGTCACGATTTATGGCATCGTCGATGAAAGACGACCTACGGTACACGCCATCGGACTGCTTTGAGACATTCCCGTTTCCCCGCGGATATGAAGCATCGCCCTCACTAGAAGAGATGGGCAAAGCCTATTTCAGCCTAAGGGCTGAACTTATGGTCCAGAATGATGAGGGTCTGACGAAGACCTATAACCGCTTCCACGATCCCAACGAGGACTCGTCCGAATTCCGGCGTCTTCGCGAGCTTCACGATGTGATGGATCGTGCCGTCCTCAACGCCTATGGCTGGGATGACATTCTGCCGGTCTGCGAGTTCTTCCCCGAGTTCGATGACGAAGAGGATGAAGACGAAAATGGGCGGCCCAAACGAAAGAATTACCGCTATCGCTGGCCGGACGCAATTCACGACGAGGTTCTGGCCCGCCTGCTGGAACTGAACCGCCAGCGCGCCGAGGAAGAACGGCCCGAAGCAGAGTTGCAACGGTTGAGTTGGGAAGATGGCGCAACTGGTGCGGCAGCCAAACCGAAGCGTGGGCGAAGCAAGAACGGCGCCAAGAACGATACGATTGCAGAGAAGCCTACATTGTTCAACGCTGAAGAACAGGAAGTGTAGCCCATGCCGGACGAGATGAAGCCAATTGCCGTGCGCGAAAAGCTGGTGGAAGCGCTTCAAATCGACTTGGTTGGCCCAGGACGAGGCCTTGGCGATCCGAAAGAAGTCCTGCCTCAGGCCCCTTCGCGCTGGTATTTGACCGGATTCCTTGTCCCGCTGGGCGCCAAGCCCGAGCAGCGCAAGGACGAGACAGCCGAGGATGACCTGGACGAAGCAGGAGAGACAGGCGAAGTTGATGAAAACGTCCCAGTAGAGAAGGCCGCCGCACGGCCGCGGTTCTTTCCCTCTTCCATCGGCGCCAGCGTGATCGTGCCCCCCGATACCATCGACGTAAAGGTGAAGGTTCGCTGGGGAGATTATCGCCGGCGCTCCGAATCACCCGAAGAGTGGGCGCGCACAGAACGAGAAGAGACACTATCCATCGCTCTGTCTCATGCTAACGGAATTGCGAAGGAGAAACCGGTCCCGAACAGCGACGGACTAACCGTTGCCTATCTCGCGCGGCCGGTTGGACTGCTCGCCGCAGAAGCCGAGCTTCCCGCAGACGCACGCATCCTCTCAATCTTTGTGGTGAACCGCCGCACAGAAATGCCCGACGACCGCCGGGATGAAGCATTTGTATTCCAGGTTCAATTGCAGCTCGAGAGTGAAGCAGAGTTCCTGCGGCGGCCGAACCTCCGTGGGATCGCGAGCGATGACTGGGACGAATCAGTCGCCGATCTACAATACCGCGACGTCGGTGAGTTTGCCGTTGGCCACAACGTGGCTACCGAAGCAATTCGCGAAGATGGGGTTTGCTGCAAAGTTGTCCGGACCCGCTGGATCCCGATGGCTGAGGTGGAAAAGGTAGATCCGGCCGAGATTCCCGGTGTTGAACTGAGCATGGATGCACTGGCGAGCGTTAAAGACGGAGACGAGGCCAAAGCCAAGTTGAGTCCGCTTGTCGCCGAGTACCGCGATTGGATTGAGAAGCAGGCGAAAGAAATTCCGGCAACGCCGGCGAAGCGAGCCGACACCGGCAAAGAACTCATCGTGCGGGCGAACGTTGCCGCGGACCGCATTGAGGCCGGCATTGAACTCCTCAGCATCCCAGAGTGTCTGGAAGCGTTCAGCATTGCCAACAAATGCATGGCCGAAGCAGCTCGCCGCAGACTGGGCGTGATGTTGGATAAACCAGTCAGCGAGGTAAATCCGAAGTGGCGTCCGTTCCAATTGGCTTTTGTGTTGATGAACTTGAAAGCCATTGCGCTCCCCGCCAGCGATGATCGAAATGTTGTCGATCTTTTGTTCTTCCCAACGGGCGGCGGCAAGACAGAAGCCTATCTTGGCCTAGCCGCATTCACGCTTGTCCTCCGGCGTTTGCGAAATCCGGGGATCGCATCCGCGGGCTTGAGCGTCTTGATGCGCTACACGCTCCGCTTGCTAACGTTCGAGCAGCTTAGCCGCGCGGCAACGCTGATCTGTGCCCTTGAATTGGAGCGCCAGGATAATGTGGAGAAGCTAGGCGAATGGCCGTTCGAAATCGGGCTTTGGGTAGGTCGGGCAGCAACGCCGAACCGGGTGGGAAAGCGAGGCGACAATGATCCAAACTCCGCTCGTACCCGTACCCTCCGTTACTTGGATGACGATAGCCGCCCCTCGCCAATCCCCCTTGAAGAATGTCCCTGGTGTGGCAAGAAATTCAGTAAGAACTCATTCCAACTTAAGCCAAACAGCGACCATCCCACCGACCTCCGCGTTTCCTGCGTGAACCGAGAGTGCAAGTTCGGCCGGGGCATTCCGCTACCGATTGTTACGGTGGACGAACCAATTTATCGCCGTCTGCCGTGTTTCATGATCGCCACCGTGGACAAGTTTGCAGCCCTACCTTGGACTGGAAATGTGGGAGCGTTCTTCGGCCGCGTGGAGCGTTACGACAAGCAAGGATTCTATGGCCCTTGCGATCCCATGCTCGGCAACAAAATGCCGGTTGATCGCCTACAGCCACCCGATTTGATTATTCAGGATGAGCTTCATCTGATTTCCGGCCCACTTGGAACCATGGTGGGACTGTACGAGTCCGCGATAGACGAGCTTTGCGCGCTGCAGAATGAGGGGAAAACGATTCGGCCGAAGATAGTGGCCTCGACAGCAACAGTGCGTCAAGCGGAGACCCAGATCAGGGCGCTCTTCAATCGCGGAGTAGTAGACATCTTTCCGCCGCCAGGCCCGGATCGCCGTAATTCCTTCTTCGCGGAAACGAAGCCCTCCAGTGAACGCCATGCCCGCCTGTACGTGGGAATCGCAGCGCAGGGCCGGAGCCCCAAGGTGGCCATGTTGCGCGTGTACCTGGCACTCCTCGGTGCTGCGGAGAAATATCGGACCAAGAGAAAGTCATCCGGACTTGACGACCCCGCCGATCCGTATCTGACGCTCGTTGGTTATTTCAATAGTCTCCGCGAGCTAGGCGGGGCACGCAGGCTCATTGAAGATGAAGTGCGCAATCGGCTGGAAGGATACGCGGACCGAAAGCGCGTCGGTGAGGCGTCGGGATTGTTCGATCGGCGCCGGATTGACTACGAGCCTGTCGAGTTGACGAGCCGGATCGATACGGCTCGAGTCTCCGAGGCGAAGCGCAGGTTGGCGCTTCCATTCAAAGACGAAAAGCACGTGGATGTGGCGATCGCCACCAATATGATCTCGGTCGGACTGGACATAACCCGGCTCGGCTTGATGGTCGCTTTCGGTCAGCCAAAGTCGAGCGCCGAATACATCCAGGCCACTAGCCGCGTGGGCCGCGATGCGGACCGGCCTGGCCTTGTGGTTACGATTCTTAACGTGCATAAGCCGAGGGACCGTTCGCATTACGAACGATTCACGGCTTATCACGAGAGCTTCTATCGCAGTGTCGAGGCTACCAGCGTAACGCCCTTCTCACCGCGATCTCTCGATAAGGGTTTAGCTGCCACTTTGGTGGGTCTGGTCCGGCAGGGACACCGCCCGATGACTCCGCCCCTCGGAGCCAAAGCAATTCTTAAAGAGCGCAACCATCTCGACGCGGCAGTGGAGTCCCTCGCGGATAGAGCGCGAGAGCATTCGAAGACTTTGCCTCCGGACGAACTTGAACGGCTGCGGCAACGAATGCGAGATCGGGGCGCCGATCTCCTTGATTCATGGGCGAAAGAAGCGCAGGACCTTGCGATGTCCGGCGTCGGTCTGCAATACAACCAAAACGAGGCGGGCGGCGCGAAACAGCTCCTCTACGATTTTCTCGATCCTGACCTCAAGAATCTTCAGCCTACGCACGTCAATATGAAGTTTCGAGCGAATCGCTCATTGCGGGATGTTGAGGAGAGCGTGAACATCTGGGTGAAGACGTTGGACAACATCGACGTGGAGGACGAAGCGTCATGAAGGGTACAGCGAAACCACAAGGCGAAATTCGGCTGAGCCAGTTGGTGACGACGTTTGGTCCCGGGTCCATGATGGATCTGCCGAATCATTCGGTGCTCATCGCCGGCCTCGACTATTGGACGGCAGGCGGCGAAGCGATCTCGGAGCCGCGCCTAAGTCGGAAGCTGGCGACAATCCTCAATGTGCCTTCCATCGATCTCCGTACACCGCCGCCGGCAAGCAACGATCCGACTGCACCTCAAAGGGGGATTGCTGGGTTCCAATTTCCCGAATGGTTCATCGTGCAAGGAGCGGAAGCCACCGACGGAGAAAAGCATCGGAGCCGACTCCTGGTACACCGGAAGGCACTAACCAAAGGCAAATACATCGATCGTGACAAGAAGCGAAAGGCTGTTGTTCCGATTCGCTTCGTGCGCGCTTGCAGGGCAGGCCACATTGCCGATATCGACTGGTATGAGTTTGTTCACAATGGGCCGTCCGACTGTCGCCTCCAGGGCCGCCAGCTTTTCATAGACGAACGAGGAACGACAGGCGATCTGCAGGAAATCTATATTCGCTGCGACTGCGGCAAGGCTGAACGCAGTCTGGCGCAAGCTGCGGTCCTGTCGAACAAAGCTCTCGGTGCGTGCGATGGACCAAGACCGTGGCTCGGGGCGTTTCACACGAAAGAGTCTTGTGGTGAGCCGAATCGTCTGCTAATCCGTTCGGCGTCCAATGCCTATTTCCCGCAGATCATGAGCGTGATCTCCCTGCCGGACCGCGATCAATCAATCCGTCGAGCAGTCGATAAGATGTGGGACCACTTGGAGCTCGTGCAAAATCTCGACGATCTCAAGCATGAAAGACGAAAATCAGCCGTAAGGGATGGGCTGGAAGGGCTTTCCGACGAGGAAGTTCTCGCTGAGATTTATTCACGGCATTTAGGCACCCCAAAAGCTGAGAAGTCTGTCAAAGTCGCAGAACTTGAAACGTTGATCACGGCAAAGGACGAGATTGGCGAAGATCGACCTGATGGCGTCTTCTTCGCTCGCAATCTTCCCAGGCACTTCTGGGATGTTCCCTGGATGAGGCCGATTAAGCGGGTTGTTCTGGTACATCGTCTTCGCGAGGTCGTAGCACAAGTTGGCTTTACACGATTTGAGTCCGTCGCACCTGACCTGGAAGGCGAACTCGATATCGGAGTGAAACGGGCGGCACTAGCCCGTGAGATCAGCTGGTTACCAGCCTTTGAGAATCGCGGAGAGGGCGTCTTCCTTCAATTCGACCGCGATTATCTGAAGAATTGGATGAATCGGGATGCCGTAAGCAATCGCGCTGAAGAACTTCAAAGAGGGTTTGGAGAATGGCGCAAGGAGCATTCGTCCAGCTCGCGCGTAGCAATCAGTTTGGCATATTACATGATGCATTCCTTCTCGCACCTTCTCCTCACGGCAGTCGCATTGAAATGCGGGTACCCTGCGAGCTCGATCCGCGAGAGAATCTACGCGATCCCGGAAATCGGCTACGGTGTGCTGCTATACACCGGCTCATCGGATGCTGAGGGAACGCTGGGTGGACTGGTTCAAGTCGGCAGGCAAATTCACGAAGTAGTAAGGAGCGCACTAGAATTAGGAACCCTCTGTTCAAATGACCCCGTCTGTGCTCAACACGAGCCTGCAAGTCCACATGAACACCGGTTCCTGCACGGTTCTGCTTGCCATGGTTGTCTCCTAATTTCCGAGACGAGTTGCGAGCAACAGAATGACTTTCTCGACCGCTCACTTGTGGTCAGGACGGTTCAGGGAAATGGTGCAGAGTTGTTTTCGGAGGCACTAACGAATGAGGGAATCACTGCTCCAACTGTCGCAAAATGAACTGAGATCGTTGGCAGGTGCGTTCCGAACCGGAAGGATCAGTTCCCCCTGCAGCGCTCCCGCCCTCACACGCTATGTATCAGAACGGGTTGCCGATCAGGTCGCCGCGGCAATCGAAGAAATGGCTAAAATCGGGTATTCATCTGCGGGGATCTCTTACGCGCTGGATCTTGTTGCAGACTGCAGGGGTAACATTTCGAAGCTGGATGATGCAATACAGCTGGTGATGAGCGGACCACAGTTAGCCGGATCCGAACGCCGTGACACCGCCGTGGTCGTTAGTGATCTTTTTCGCAATGCTCAAGAGAACGTGCTGATCGCAGGCTATGCGATTTACCAAGGTAGGCGTTTGTTTGATGAGCTGGCCAGGCGAATGGATGAACTTCCAAAGCTCGATGTTCGGATGTTTCTGGACATATCTCGGAAGCCTGGTGACACCTCGATGTCAGGCGAGATTGTCCGGCGGTTCACTGAACGCTTCCAATACGAAGAGTGGCCGCACAACTCTCGGACACCTCAAGTCTTTTATGACTCAAGAGGTCTAGACCTGGATTGGACAGAACGTGCGTCTATGCACGCGAAGTGCATTGTTGTGGACGGCCACCGCGTGTTCATCTCGTCGGCAAATTTCACGGAAGCGGCTCAGGAACGAAATGTGGAGATCGGAGTACTATTCGAATCCGTCGCTGCCGCAACGCGCATCAGCCGCTTTTTCTCCGCACTCGCAGATTCAGGACAGTTCCGACGGGCATTGTAGGATCGCGGTGTCGAGACGGACCTTGTCGCTTGTGAGGATCGCCGTGACGAGTCCTTCGGCATAAGGCACCCAGACATTATCTGGGTCTTTCTTCTGCCAGCTGCCGAGCAAGTGCTGCGGGTCACCGCCAAAGACATTGGTGTCAACCCAGCAATCTCCCATCAGCGGGCGAAGATACTTGAGTTCGAGATTGGTCATCACTGTTCTCGTTCTTCCATCCTTTTGGCGCTTGGCGTCAAAGGAGCCTCGACTTCTTTCTGCGCCTGATAACGCCTAATGTGAACAGCCAGTTCGCGCTTCGGCAGCCGGACGGCAGGGTCTGCGGCAAGCTTTGAAAGCCCGGCATAAATCGCCTCAGCTGTTGCAACATCTCTCTCGAAGATCCGGTCACAGACCCAAAGGACACCCTGCACCTCGATGCGGCTGCTCTCGGCCAGCGACCGAAGTTCCGAGTCTCCCGTGAGCAGGATGCAACCGGCGTGCGCCTCTGCTAAAGCGAGTGCGAATCCATCGTGAATGCTGAGGCGCGGCCGGGCCCGAATCACATCGCGGGCCCGAGAGACCTGCGCTCCCGGAAGATCGACGACCTTTAACCCAGCCTCAATCAAAGACCTCTTCTCTTTCGTGGTGAAGCTCAGAAGTCCGTCTTCGAACAAAGTGTTGGGGATGAGGATCTCAAAGGGCAGGCGGAGAAAGGCTGCGAGCAGTGCAGCCTTGCGGAGATCAATGAGGCAGTTGGAGTCACTGATGATGATCCGCATGGTCGACCTGCGGTCCTTTCAGGCCGGCCTCGACCTTCGGCAAGGGGATTCTCAGCAGCTCGGCTGCCTTGCTCAGAGACACGAAGTCTTCCGCCAGGGCGCGGTAGCACAGCCGTTCAAACCGCTGGGGCCGCTCGCGCTGGCCGCGAATCTTCTCTTCTTCGAGTTCTTCGGGCTCCTGAGTCCGCCAGCCTCGCGCGATGGTCTGGAAAGCGTAGGTCAGAATGGATTCGTTGATCACGCCGATCTGTTTGAGGCGCATGAGCAGCGCCGCCCCGCTGACGCGGTAGAGCCGTTTCAGGGCGATGAGTTCCTTGTATCCGAGTGCATTGCGCTGCTTGCCTACCTCGCGCAGCAGGTGTTCGCGGGGCATCAGAAAGGCCCCTGCGAAGAGGTTGGCCGCCTTCTCCTCCTCTTTGTCGGGAAGACTGTTCGGATCGATGACGCGATGGGCGAGCTCGTGAGCCAGGGTCAGACGGCGGCGTTCGAGTGAAAACTGCCGGTTGACGACGATGACCGGCAGCCCTGGGGAGCCCTTTTCCCGCGCCACAATGCAGGTGAAGCCGGAGACCCTTTCCGGCAGGTCGACCATGAGAACCTTCAGCCCCTTCTCTTCGAGCAGCTCGGTCATGTTTGGGATGGGGTCGGTTCCGAGCATCCATTTCGAGCGGACCTCGCGGGCCAGCTCTTCCGCGTCCTCGATCCTCTGGAGCTTTCTCAGGGTGGCGAAGGGCGGCTTCCACTCCGCACTGTCCAGGTCGAGGATGTGCTCGATCTGGAGGTAGCGTTCGATCCACTCGAGGACTTCGGTTTCCACAGTGGCGCGGTCGGCTGCGGTGGTGCTGGCCTTGGTACGGAACTCGACGCCGGAGAGCACGAGCCCCTGGGTGTCCATGAGATAAGTGACGGATACCTCGAGGGCCTTCGCTAGGGCGATCAGGACGCCGGAGCTGGGGATGTCCTCGCCACGCTCATACTTGCCGATGGCCTGGGCGGTGACCCGATTATCCATCTTGGCGGCCAGATCCCGTAGCGAAAGGCCCGCCTTGCGGCGGGCGAGCAGGATGCGGTCAGCGATCATAGTGGACTTCCTCTCGGTTTACAAAAGCAAAACGTTCGTATTTATTGTAAACTACTTCGTACCGGCCGATCCGCCGCTGGAGGTAACGATGGGGGCACTCCTTGCACCGCTTGTCACCGAAACGCGACTTGCCACACAGATGCCTGTTTCCGTACCGCTGGCGTCTCCGTGGGTCGCGGTTCGTCAGCGCTTTCGTCAGTTCCACGAGAATGTCAATCTGACGCTGCTCCAGAAAGTGGATGGTCGAACGAAGCTCAATGGTGTGTTGAGCTGTCTCAACCAAAACTACTATGGCCATTCTTCCGAGGAGGCGAACGGCGTCCTGATCGGCTCCTGGGGAAAGGACCTGGCAACTCGGCCGCCCCGGGACGTGGATGTTTATTTCGTGTTGCCGCCGGAGGTCTACTACCGGTTCGAGAATCGTATCGGCAATCGTCAGTCGGCGCTGTTGCAGGAGGTGCGTGGAGTCCTGCTGCCGACGTACCCGAGCACAACGATCCAGGCGGATCGCCACGTCGTCCTCGTCAGCTTCGGCAGTTATGCGGTCGAGGTGGCTCCAGCATTTCTGCTAACGGATGGAAGCTACTGGATCTGTGACACTGAAGGCGCAGGCCGATACAAGGTCGCATATCCGAACGAGGAAGCCAAATACATCCAGTCTGCTGATCTTGCCTGTAATGGCAACCTCCGGCCGCTGATCCGGATGCTGAAGGCTTGGCAGCGCTTCTGCTCCGTTCCCATCAAGTCCTTCCAATTGGAACTCGTCGCAGCCGAGTTTCTGCTGCAGAGCCCGTGGCGGCTCTACGACTATTTCTGGTTCGATTGGATTGCACGAGACTTCTTCGCTCATCTCTGGGGAAAGGCGTCCACATCGATGATCGTTCCCGGGCTTGACGAACGCATCTTCCTGGGCAACGATTGGCAAAGCCGCGCGTGGACGGCGTGGAATCGCGCTGTCAAAGCCTGCGAGTTCGACAAGGCGAACCTGGTCGACGCGGCCGGCGAGGAGTGGCAAAAGATCTTCGGAGCCGACGTACCGAGGAGGCCGCAGTGGACCTGACGGCCGAGGCACTCAAGCGGGAATGCAGACGACAGGAAGAGTCCTCCCTGTACACCTCTACTGCTTTGTTCGAGTGGGTCAAGGACCTCCGTGTGTGGCGGGCGGTGTTCATTGCGCTACCTATAGTCTGCGCCGCGGTAGCGACCTCAGCCCTGTTGAAGCACTGGCCCTGGGTCACGGGAATCGCCGCATTTGTTGCTGGCGTACTGCCCGCCATCTTCAAGGCGCTCGATCTCGACCGAGATCTCGCCGTCATCACCCGCTTTGCGAACACCTTCAAGTCGCTGCAGGATCGATTTCGCCAAGCCGGTAATATTACGGCCCTTGGAGACGTTGAGGACTTCAAAAAGGAGTTCGCCTCCTTGAGGTCGAAGCTGGACGATGCACGGATGGCCAGCATCCCTCCGCCGGAACGATATTTCAAGAGGGCGCAGGCAAAGATCGGCAAGGGCCACTATGCTTTTGAAGCCGATAGCAATTCAAGTGACGGAGTGCGGTGATGTTCACGAAGACCTCACTCAGCGAGTGCCGGTTCGACCAGTTTCTTCGGTCTGATTTTCTCCCTCAACTTCTCGTCCTTAAGGAAATGTTCCCGGCTCTTGCGCCATTTTTTCCTCAGGTTTTGCAGCTGCGGCTCGTCGTGGACGCGGATCGGGTTCAGGGCGAGCTCCGTTGGCGGTTGCAGCGGCGACGCAATCCGGCGGCACGCAGCGCTCTCCACGAAGCGATAGACGCCGGTGTTTTGGTGCTCTTTGCGCCGCGGTATGTGATTCACGAGATCGAAAAGCACCTCGGAGAGATTGCCGACGAGACTGGGGCTACGGTCGCCGACGCGAAACGCGAATGGGACCTCTTTCAAGGATGTCTGTGCTTCTACTCTCCGAGGAGTTCTCCGTCTCTTATCGAAACCTATGCTGACATCAATGACTTCTCGTACCTTGCTACATGGAGCGAGTTGGATTCGCAAGGCGTGTATACCAAAGACCGCCATCTTGCAGCAATGGGCGCTCCGGTGGTCTCTGTGCTGATTGACACGCATCTGCGCGAATACGCTCGCGCGAGCACCGTTCAACTTGCAGTCAAGGTAGGCTCTTCATTTTCGATGGTCATTGGCTGGGAGTTTCTGAAAATCGTTTACAAGCTCCTCGTCCAATGCCTGCGCGGCATTTGTCGGCTGCCGCCGGCGGCACAGATTGGACTTGGCGCGGTGTGCGTACTCTCTGTCACTCATCCGAAGAGTCGGGCAATGTTGCGAGAGGGTTGGAACGCCGTGGCGAATTCGCAGCCTTTCCTCCAGTTTTGCGATGCCATCGTGAATCTCGGATTGCTCGCGGAGGAAGCATCGCTGCTGGCTCAAAGCCGCCATGATTACCTGAAAGCTGCTGTCCCTGTCAGGGAGCGACGTCCATTACTGCAACATGCCCGAGCTGTTTGTGTCGAGGCTGGCGAGTCGTTATCACTCCAGGAGTTGGAACGCCGAATCCGACGTGGTGGCTATGTCAGCAGGTCACAGACTTTTCGCCGATACCTGCGTCGGGTTTTGGCGAGCGACGCATCGTTTGTCGAGGTAGCCGCCGGACACTGGACGCTTCGTACGCCTGTGTACTGCGCGTAGGCAGGCTAGGCCGGGTTGATTTCGATAGAGAGGGCCAAGTGAATGAGTGAGAGCGCTGAGCAAAACAATAGCGAGCAAACCGAAGGCGAACGGAACACCTGGTATGACGAAGTTTCCGCGCGACCCTCCACGCTGCCCGAAATCACGATCTCAATGACGAATTTCGCACGAGAGGAAGATGCACGGCTCCTTGCCGATATAATCCGCGACTTTCTATCGTTCTATGGAAAGGTGATGAACCTCGGAGACCTTGATCGGGTGTGGGTGACGTATGACTACCAGGGCACACTCACTAATCTCGAGAGAGGTTTCGATACACAAGACAAACTCACGCCGACCAATGACGACATTGGCGTAGGTATAGCGATGACCCCAGCGATTCTCGTAGATGGGCGACCGAAGTCCGTCATCGTGCTCAACGCCCTTCCCATGATGGCGCTCACACAGTCCGAGAATGAAGAACTGAAGCCCTACTACCGGCAGATGGTTTACACCCTTGCCCATGAATGCGGTCACGTTCATGACCTTGCCGCAAAGGTCCGATCATTCCCCGAGTTTTGGCTGAAGCTCAAACTCAATCGTTACGACGCACTACTCTTCGAAGTAGCCGAGGCGTGCTGGAGCGAGTACATTGCATCTCGTCTCAGTGCCTTTATGAGCCCGATCGAATTGACAGGCCAGTATGAAAGCACGCTATGCGAACAGTTCGAGAAAGGCGTCCCGACGGTACGCAGCGCGCTTCGGCAATACAGGATGCACGGTGACGTCCCCCGAGTTCTCAGTGAAACGTCTTATGTCGTGAAGAAGATCCTTGTCTACGCTTCTTATCTTTTCGGGCAGTCGCATGGTCTCGACCAATCCTTTGCAGAGGCAGCGCCGAAGGCCAAAGAACTGCTCCAGTCCGATCCGGAGGTCCTGGCGCTCCTGTTGCGCCTCGAATCGGATCTGAGCCGATTAGAGAGCAGCTATGGCAGCTGGGAGAGTTTCGAGGTCTTCGATCCTCTGAAACAGATCGGGCTCGAACTCTACAAAGCCTTCGGATTGGAGATAGAGTCCCGCGGGGACGCTGGGATATACGTGGATATCCCGTTCTCGGAAGCAACGATTCCTAATTTGACCGAGCAGTTGGAGTTTTTCGCCCGGCGCAGCGCAGGAGCGTGAACCTGCTGATGGCTGCTCTCATATCGCTAAATCAGCCGCGCTTGCGATGAAGGTCCACCACACTCGACTACAGTGAACCAAGCTAGAGGGAACGATGACAGAGACAGTTCGCAACGCATCCAGGGTTCAGCGATTCCTCGCGGACAATCCATACTGCTACTTCTGTGGCGGTAGGCGGCAAGCTACAACAATGGACCACGTTCCGCCGCGCGCATGTTTCCCGGACGGATTCATGCCCGAAGAGTTCGAGTTTCCGGCGTGCAAGGATTGCAATGAAGGAGCAACGAAAGAGGACCAGATCTTTGGCCTCTATGCGCAAGTGCTCGACTTCGATGAATCGAAAATGACCCGGCCGGAGGACAGGGCCAAGATTGAGAAGCTTAGGCGAGGCATCCTGAATAATTTTCCAGACGCGCTTCCGGATACTTCCTTAGCGCGCCCGGTGTATCACGATGGTTTGATCCAGACGCTCTCTCCACAAGCTATCTCCATTCAGACGCCTCCCGCGCTCAAAGAAGCGGTTGTGGTAGCAGGTCAGAAGCTCGCGCATGCGCTGTATATGCGAGAGACCGGCAAAATCATGACAGCGGAGCATAGGTTTTGTACGAGCGTGTATCAACCTCAGCTCAAGGGTACGGAGGCCCTCACTCAACTCTTCACCTCTCTCTTGCCAGAGACGGAAGTCGGGATGCGTCGCAATATTAAGAATTACGGAGACCGTTTCCGCTATATGTGGGGCTACAAGGAGGTTGAGGACTTCTTCCACTTCGCCGCCCAGTTCGGGCAGGGACTCATCCTCTGGGGCTTTGTGATGAGCAAGTCGGTCGCTATTCCGAGCAGTGGGCCGTTGTCCCAAGCTCCCTGGCAGTTCGGCGCCTGCGGAAAAGGGTCGCTCGTCTCTCTGAACGCGCCAGGTACTTCGTAGAGAATTTCGTCGCGGCTTTTGTGACTGAGGCTGCGGCGAGGGCATGGATCGGACTTCCCATGCTCACCAGGGTGTAACGGAAACGGAACTGTTGCCAATGTTATGGGAAACACTGCTGCCGTATTGAACCAGACCGTTGCTTCTGCCAGCATCACCGTTGCGGTCACGCTGCCCGCGGTGTTCCGCATCGACATGTCGGAAGACACCAACACTGTTCAGCAAGTGACGTCGCCATCGTGGAGCGGGAAGGCAGCCATACAGAAGTTTCACAAAAGCCGGATGCGGGGCTACACGGTCACGCCCGCTGATGGTGCGCCAGCCGTGCTGCTGCTCACGAACACGTCTCAGCCAAGCCCCGAATGGAGCCACGTCCTGCGTCTGCGCGGGATAGAGATCGACATGGCTGCTGCAGCTCCCATCGACTTTAGCGAGGCTAAGTGGATAAAGCATCCCCAGGCATCGCCTCCGTTGGGCACGCTTGAGAAATATGAAGCGCAAGCCGAGAAAGCCCTGGCGTCATGGACAGACACTTTCCGGTACAAGCGTGAGGATACCGCCAATCATATTGACGGGCTCCGGCCTCCTCAGATTGGTGCCATCTACGCTGTTCAGTCCCACTGGACTATCAACGTGGACCCTGCGACCGTCGTGCTCCCTACGGGCGTCGGAAAAACGGAAACCATGCTCTCCGTCCTGGTCGCCGAGCGCTGCCCCCGCTTGCTGGTGGTTGTCCCGACCGACGCGCTGCGCACACAGATTTCAGAGAAGTTTCTTACACTAGGCTTGCTTAAGACGCCGCAGTTTCAGGTCGTTTCAGACGACGCGCAGTATCCGGTCGTGGGGGTGCTGAATAAAAGGCCCGCGGACACGGCCGAGGTGGACTCCTTCTTCCGCAAATGCAACGTCATCGTCACCACGATGCAGCTTGCCAGCCAGTGCAAGCCGGAAGTCATGCAACGCATGGCCGGGCTGTGCCCTTGCCTGTTCATTGACGAGGCTCATCACGTCGCGGCGCCGACCTGGAAAGCGTTTAAGGAGGTATTTGCCAAGAACCGGATCATCCAGTTCACCGCGACGCCATTCCGCAACGACGATGAGCCCATCGGCGGCAAGCGAATATTTACCTTCTCATTGCGCCATGCCCAGGAGCAGAACTACTTCAAACAGATCCAATTCAAGCCGGTCATGGAATTCGACCCTGCGCGCAAGGACGAGGCGATAGCCCAGGCCGCGGTCGAGCAGTTGCGGGCCGATGCCGCACTGGGGCACATTCTGATGGCTCGCGTCGGCAACATCCCGCGCGCCGAGCAGGTGTTCAAGTATTACGAGAAATATCCCGAGTTCAACGCGGTGCAGATTCATACCGGCATAAAGTCGAAAGCGCAGCGCGATGAGATCCGGAGGAAACTGGTGTCCGGCGAGTCCCGGATTGTCGTCTGCGTGGACATGCTAGGCGAAGGGTTTGACCTGCCCGAGCTGAAAATCGCGGCGTTTCACGACATCCGCAAGACCCTCGCGGTCACGCTGCAGCTCGTAGGCCGCTTTACCCGGAGCAAGCCCAACCTTGGCAACGCCACCATCATCGCCAATATCGCCGACCTTGAGGTTAAAGATGAACTCAAGCGGCTGTACCAGCACGACAGCGATTGGAACGTGCTCCTGCCGCTGATGAACGAGAGAGTGACCGAAGGCGAAATGAGCCTCTGGGAATTTCTGGGAGGCTTTCAGGATCTTCCTGAGGAAATCACGCTGCGCAACGTCCGCCCCGCGATGAGCACCGTCGTCTACCGCACACAATGCTCCGAATGGAACCCCGAAAACTTTTCCGAGGGCATCCCGGCATTCGATTCGCTGGACAAGGTCTATCACACGGTCAATCCCCACGAAAACACGCTCGTCATCGTTACGACCAGGCGGGTCTCCGTGGATTGGGCGCAAATCGACGAGATTCATAACTGGGACTGGCAGCTCTACGTGCTGCATTGGGATAAGGCACATGGATTGCTTTTCATCCACAATTCCAGCAATGCCGGTTTTTTTAAGGACCTTGCGAAAGCCGTTGCCGGCGACAACGTAGAGCAAATACGGGGACCCAAGATTTTCCGCTGCCTGGCAGGGGTCAACCGCCTCAAGCTTCAAAACGTCGGCCTGCTTGAGCAGCTCGGCCGCCTCATCCGCTACACGATGCGCGCAGGAAGCGACGTGGAGCCCGCCATGTCCGAGGCGCAGAAGCAAAAGGCTATCAAGGCCAATTTGTTCGGCCAGGGGTTTGAAGACGGCCACCGATCCACTATCGGCTGCTCCTACAAGGGCCGCATCTGGTCGTACCGCACCGCGAACCTGCTCACACTCACGACCTGGTGTCGCGGCGTAGGCGGGAAACTGCTGGACGAGAACCTCGATCCCGAAGAAGTCCTTCGGGGGACACTGGTGCCGGTGCTGGTGTCCGAACGCCCGAAAAAGATACCGGTCGCAGTGGAGTGGCCGCCCATCTTCTACAGAGAGCCCGAACAGCTTTTTTCCTTCCAGATTGATGGCATGACGGTTTACCGGCACGATGCCGACATTGAACTTGTCGATCCCGCCGACGATGGCCCGCTTGCATTTTCGGTAGCATCGGAGTACGCAACTGCAACGTTTGAGCTGATTCTCAAGAAGGAGGGAGAGAATCCGGATTTCTCGATACAGGCCCGCAACGGCGCGAATGCCTCCATCAGCTACCGCGGGCAGACGATGAGCCTCAAGGATTTCTTCGAGCAGGAGCCGCCGACATTCTGGTTCGCCGATGGATCATCCCTCACCGGGATTGAGCACGTCGCCTTGCGAACGCGGCCCGTGCCCTTTCCCAAAGAACGTCTCCAGTATTGGGATTGGACCGGCACCAAGATTCGCGTGGAGTCCCAAGGCATTGAGCGGAATCCCGAATCCGTGCAGCATCGTGTGATCACTGAACTTAAGAAACGGAAATTTTCCATTATCTTCGATGACGACGATCACGGCGAGGCCGCTGACGTTGTTGCCATTGCTGAGGAGAATGACCATATTGCCGTGGAATTCTGGCACTGCAAGTTTGCGATGGCCGACAAGCCTGGCGCACGCATTAAGGAGCTTTATGAGCTGTGCGGGCAAGCCCAGACCAGCATCCGCTGGCTTGAGAAACCAAGGGATCTGTTCACGCACCTGCTACGCCGCGAGCCGCGCCGCTATCAGGGAAAGGAAGGCACACGTTACGAGGTTGGCAACGAAAAGGATTTGCTCCGAATTCGCGAAAAGGCCGACGTTCAGCCGGTGCGGCTCCGCGTCTTCACTGTCCAGCCAGGCCTGTCGGTAGCCGAGGTAACCAACGAACAGCTCGAACTGCTAGCCGTAACTGAAAACTATCTAAAGGAGACGTTCGCCGTTCCACTCGATATTGTGGGAAGCGAAAAGTGAACCGCTCACATGCCCGTTAAACAGGAAACACTCTGGCCCACCGAGGCGGATTTTGAGGCGGACCTTCATGCCGCGCTGCTGCATGCCTTTCCGTGGCTTGCGCCTGCATCGATCCAGCACCAGACGAAGTTCGCCTTTGATTTTGGCCGTGCCCGGATCGAGATTGACGGGAAGGAACAGTCCCGAGCAACGGGCCGCGCCGATATTTTGCTCCACTCGGGCCAACAGCCCCTAGCCGTCTTAGAACTCAAGCGCCCAGGGCATGCACTGGAAGATGCCGATACAGCCCAGGGCCTTTCCTACGCCCGGATGCTCCATCCACGTCCACCATTGGTAGCGGTTACGAACGGCAGCGATCTCGTTTTGCTCGAAACCCACACCGGTGGCGAATGGAAACCCTCTGATCAATCGGAAGCAGCGTTCGCCAAACTCATCAAGCAGGCCGCGAATCTGGCGGGAACTGAATTGAAACAGGCAGTCTCCACTTTGATGGGCTCAAACCCAACGGTCTGGATGCAGGCTATCCGCCAAGCCTCCCAGCTTGCCGTAGCCGATCTGACCGGTCAATGGGACGAGCAGCTGCTGCCCTTCACCCCCGGCTTTCTGATTCCGCGCAAGGCCACAGCAATAACCCTTTACCTTCTCAGGCAGAATAAGAAGTTCATTCTGGTTGAAGGCCCGCCTCTCAGCGGTAAGAGCAGCCTGCTGCTAGAACTCCTGAGTCAAACAGAATCGGCGGATGACTTAGCGGTTCTCTTCCTGGAAGCCGAGTCTGGCACCGGCATCCTGCAGGCGATTGCCACCACGCTCTCCAATGAACTGTCATGGCCAATAACGCGGGATGAGGCGCGTGCCTGGCTGCTCCGTCTATCCCGGACTCCCGGCCCGTCTCTCGTCATCGCCATAGACGGAATTGGGCCTGGCCGTGACGACATCAGGGCAGACATTGAAGATCTCACCTCCCATCTTTTCGGCAACCGCGTCCGCGTCGTGATGACGTTGGACGATAGCCTCGCGGATGAACTCGTCCTGAACTCGACAAGAAGGAAGAAGTCTGCCATCGGCCGGAGATCTGAGCGCGTCGCGGTCGATAAGTTGGATGACGATGAGTTCGAGGCTGCGGCTCAAATCCTTAGCCAGCATCGCATGCTCATCATGAACGGAGGCCAGTACAGCCGCGATTTGAGGCTCCCGTGGATATTGCGCGACATCGCTTCGCGGATCATTCCACAGGAGCGCTACCAAAACAGCAATCTCGCGGCTGGAGTTCCCCCTATTGTCGGGTTGGATCTGATCGAACACACACGCGCCCGTTTTCAAGACCACGAGCTTAGGAGAATGGCGCGCGCTGTAGCCCAGGCTGTACTGCACGATGCGGATGACAGAACGCGCCCCATCAGCCTTGTTCTCGAATCCATGGCGACCTATACCGCCAGACGCCAAACCCTTCTCAATTTCCTTCCTAACGGCGATCTAGAAAAACTGATCCAACGCGGCTTTTTGCGCCCCATACTGCATAACTCCGGCGAAGCCGTTCTAGTTATCCGCGTCCCAGAGCTGGTTGCCAGTGAAGCAGCGGATCTTCTGGCAATCGAGCTCGTGTCAAGGGCCAAAAATGACGCAAAGGCTACGGCGCAGTGGCTTGCACAAAAAGCGGCGAATATTCCGCTGGGTGATGTTGTCGGGGCGCAGGCCTTGATTGACGCGGCCCACCGGCATGGAAGCCTTCCCCTTAGTCTCATTCATGCACTGATTACGTCACCGCCAGAGAAGAAGATCATGGCTCCCGGCACCAAGTCAGCGTTCTACTTTCCGGGAGCTGGCACGATTGATGCGACGTTTCAAGATGGAGGCTCCATCCTGCTGGAGGCGCATGGACAGCGCCACAAAATCCAGTTGGACCCGAGCGATGAGCGGCAGGTTTCCTATGGGAATGTCCATAGCTACCTCATCTTGTCCCATCTTGCATCCCGCCCCTTCGCGATAGACGAGAACGGAGAGATTGGCCCGCGCCTTGACCCCGCGATCCTCATGGAAGTTGGAGCCTGTCCCATCGTGCTACGTGCGGCTGAGAATCCCCCGGAGATAGGCGGCGGGATATTGACCCATGATCTTCCTGAGGCGGAAATCGTCTGCGAGAAATCCGGAATCGTAGAGCCAATTACGCTCTCCCTTTTTTGGTTCTTGGGAGCTGCTGATCAGCTCGCCAGCGAATGGCTGGACGAAGCGATAGAGAGGAACTCCTACCCTCTGCTATCTAGGCTGCACATCGCTCTAAACGGGTGGGTAAGCTCCGCTGACGAAAAGAGGTCTCGGTTTGCAAGGCAGGTTCTCGACACGCTAGTGAAGCCCGCACTCGCAGCCTTTCCAATGTTTCACTGAGATTTCCTAGAAGAATGGATCGCGAGGCGGCCGGACGTTCCAGTTCACGCGGTTAGGGTGCAGTTCCCCCTGCTTGCGCTGAAAATATGCAAAGCGCAAGATATTTCGTTGCAGGGTAGTCTTTTTCTCGGTCATGTATCTTCGCTCGACCTGCGAGAACGTATCGTCTCCCCGGTAAACGCGAGTGGAATAGAACGCCACGAAGTCCTCAAGCTGATCCTGATGCCAGCGGAATCCGTCGCCGCAGAGCGCGAGCACGGTTATCACATTGTCCGCCGCCAGCCCCGCATCTGCGATTTTCTGTTCTAGCTCCAGCGAATATTCCAGCATTCTTGCCCGCGCTGCAAACCATGCGTGCCAGATCTCGCCGCCGAGCCACTCCTGCGCGATACCAACAATGATGTTGTCTGGAAACCAGCCTTCGGCCTTTGCCTTCTCAAATTGCTCCCAGCGGTCGGTATCCTCAGGCTTAATCGTCTTCACGTCGACATAGGCAATCTGCCCATTGTCCGCGGTCGCCCGGAAATCAATCGTCCGAGCGCAGCCGGGCAGGGGAGGCTCATACTCCAGGCGGATGAATTTCAGCTTCGTGTTGGCAAGCAGCGCGCTTCCAACGCATAGCTCGTTGTGGGCCTCGTCAACTGCCCTGAAATGCCCACGCCCGTTGTGGAGCACAGACTCAATCGCGGCGTTGAAGCGATCCAGCAGCACCTCGCCAGCCTTGAAGCGGTCGGAAGCAACGTCGAAGGCCTGCCCGAACGTTTTCCGCACTTCGGAGGCATATTTCCTCACCCAGGTAATGTCGTCAGCGGTCAGATCCACGCTTGTCACCGGCAACTGTTTTCTTCCTGGCCCGTGTTGACCGCTCTGCCTTCACGACAGGCTTTCCTTCGTTGAGCCGGACGGCAAAACACACCGTCTGCTCCGCGATGCTCCTCGGGCACAGTGCAGCGCGGGTTTCCTCGGTGTCCACGTTGATAAATACGGTTAGCGGGTATTTGAGAATCCTCTTCATCTGTGACAGGCTCGCAAATGCGTGTCGTGCCGCTTTGGGTGTTGCCCTGCGTTTCAGCTCGATTGCCACGAAGTTGCCTTCGTCACGATCTTCCATACCGCCCCGCTCAAACGGGATGTGCACGATGATGTCCGGCCGGATCTTGATACCGTGATGACGAAATCGCTTTTGATATTCCTGCTGGATGACCGGATCGTCCGGCAAGACGTTGTGACCCAGGCGCGCATTCAGTTCATGAAGCAGAGCGCCCTGGAACCCCCGTTCGTCCCCGTAGAGCACCGGCTCAGAGATGCTTTGCAACGACTCGTTCAGCGCGGTGAGGAAGACGGCGGATATGGAGCGCGTTGTTTTCAGTTCATTGCCTTTCGCATGATCTTGCATAACAGCTCGATAAAGTTCAATCCGATTGTGGCTTAACGTCAAACACATTTCCCCGCTCATCAACCAGCGCGATCTCAATTCCGGCGCCGCGAGCACGGGGAGCCAGCTTTTGTGCGAGCTTCAGAGTCGTTTCTGTCTTTGGCACGACGGCAACCTGCCTGCCACCTTTATCACGTGCCATCAGTAGTCCAACGGCTTCGCAGAGCCCTTTCCGCAACCGCGATTTTTGCCCCGCATGGCTCGTGTTTATGATTCCGCCCTTACACTCCGCGATGATCATTCCATCGTCGGTCTGTGCGACAACGTCTCCCTTTCCAGGCGTTGACGTGACGACGATGGTCTCCTGGCCATCTCTGTATGTTCCGCAGTAGGTAGTTGTGCCTTGGGACTCTTTCAGCGCAAAGCCCTGCGCCGACAGCCACCGTACAATTTCAAAACGCTTTGCGTGTTCGCCATCGGGATGAAGCTCGATCTTCTGGAGTTGCGGCACAGTGCGCAGCAAATGCATTCCATAGGCGAGCATCACCGCTGCTTCAGTTAAGTGCCGCTCCTTGCCTTCGCACTTGCCGCGCCTGTTTGCCGGAGGATCGAGTTCGACAATTAGATCGTCAAACACCGCAGTACCTCCCGCCTAGGATACATCCCCACCTAGCAGCTCCGGCCCGAGACACCACTTCTTAGGATCGACGAGCTGGCGGAACTCTTAGGCCACACCGATGCGGCGCTTTGCCGTCACCCTGCGCCCTAGATCAGGTCGGAAAGACTGACGCCGATTTCTGCACTGAGCGACTCGTCAGGGCCAGTGCCCGTTGCGCCCAATCTGCGAAATTGCGCGATCGTCTCGCCTGGTCTAATGCTGGCAGTTTCGATGGACCCAATCACTGCTTGTCCGGAGAAGACCAGTCTGTAACGCTTGCTCGCTATGCTCACGCGACTCGCAAGTGCGATCCGCGCCGAATTTCTGCGCCCGGCACGTGTCCGTCCTGCATCGCCGCTTGCTTTATGGCCTCCGTATTCGGCCGTTTTTCTTGAACGGACGACATGAGAGCCATTGCTATCTGGTCCGGAAGCAGAGAGAGGGCCGTCTGCCAAATGGTACCGTCAATTCTCGCCTCGATTCGGCAGTAGCACAAAGGTAGAGCGGCCTCATCGGTGATTCTTACTGACTCCTGACTGTTCTTTTGAGCGCGCAGCGTGAATTGCTGGCCTTCGATCTTCTTCAGATCACGAGTCAGGAGGTAATAGAGTGCCATATTCTTGGTTCGCTCCACTCTGTTTGCGGCAGCTCGTGCCCTATCGCTCAGACGCGCGGCTTCGGTCCGGCAAAACTGTTCGCGGGCTTCCATCATGCGAACGAAACGGCCGATGCGATCCACTTTCTCTCCACGTGCTTCGCAGAATTCCTGGAAGCGTGCTGTCAATTCCTCTGACGGCTCACCTTCTGCCTCAATCTGCAGCTCAATCTCTTCCAGGATCGCGTCGAGTTCCATATCGATCTCAAACAGCGAATTTGCTTCGGCAATTGTTGCCATGTCACTACTCCTTCAACGAATCGGTTGTTCTCTTGAGCGGTCTATGCCGCGGCCCTTTCGCGCAACCAAAAGGCGCGTGCAGCCTGGTATGCGAGCGAATCAGCGCGAGTCTGATCGCGATGGCCGTTGTGTCCTTTGAGCCATACCCACCGAACCTCACGCGTCGCGTTGAGTAAAATGAGTTCCGCCCAAAGTTGCCGGTGCTGAATCTGGCAGCCTCGACGATTGCGCCAGCCATCTCGTTCCCACTTGGAGATAAAGCAGCTCATCCCGTAGATCAGGTATTGCGAATCTGAGTGGAGATCGATCCGCACTCCGAGCGGCAGCGAACAGAGAGCCTGGATTGCGGCGACGAGTTCCATCTCCGACACTGTCGTCTTCGCATACCCGCCAGACATCTCCCGGCGCCTCGTTCCGTTCATTACGACGACACCCCATCCTCCAGGCCCGGGATTGCCAATCGCGGAACCATCCGTAAACACACGATAGGTTTGGTTCACACAAAACGCTCCTTGTCCGCGCTTTAGCGCAGTGGATTCTCACGAGTGGTGAATTGATATGGCGGATTTTCAGGAGGCGTAGTGGTTCTACTTACGCGCTCTGCATGGGAATGACTTCGCCAAAGGGAGCCTGGCGGCGTCCGGTCGAAGCCCACAAAACAGGATAGGTGGGAGCGGAGGACGGAAACGATCCGTACAGATCAGTCAGGAAGACCATCGTCTGGGGCATGATCCCTCGCTCCTTGACCCAATCGAAGCATGGCGCGAATTCCGTACCACCCCCGCCGATTGGATTGAGCGAAATGGGCTGGCCGGCTTCATAGGCCTCTACCTTCTGAACCACAGCGTCAAAGTAGAGCACATAGACGCGTTCCGGCCTCTGCCCTTCCAGAATGGATCGTGCTTCTGCCTCGAAGAGCCGTAACTGCCGCCCGCTGATCGAACCGGAGCAATCGACCGCGATCACGATTTCTCCCACGCCTTCCTTTACTACTCCGGGAAGATAGAGTCCTCTCCAGAGGTGGCGCCGGTTCGGGCGCATCCAGCTGTAATCGGCCGCGGTCGTTTCCGACCACAGGCGGCGCAGAAGCTCGCGCCAATTGACAGTAGCTTCCGCAGCCCCCTCCATCGTCCGATCAAGTCCCGCCGGCATCTTGCCTGCCTGTTGGGCAACCGTCATTGCCTGTTTGACGGCGATCTCCCATTCTCTTGCCTGCTCTTCGACGGCCGGAGAATCATCGCTCTCCGGAGGCGCATCGAGAACTTGGCCGATCCCTCCATCCGTCTCGGGAGCCAGAGAATCGTCTAATTCGTTTTCAGTCGGGCTTCCATTCGAGTCGCCCGAGGCCGCAGACTGGTGATCATTGTCGCCATTCGGGCCTGAATCCTCTTCCGATTCGAGCAGGTTATAGATCTGCTCCGCGCTCATGCCCCGGAATCGGTCCTCGAGGAGAATTCCTTCCGGGAGCTTCAGTCCTGCGTCCACCAACAACGGATTGATGGCGTAGTCGCATGCAATGTTCCATCGCTTCGGGTCGCGCCCAGAGCGCCGCAGGTGATGGTGCAAGGCCGGATGCATGACTTCATGCGCCAGCGTTCCGGCCAGTGTGGCCGCAGTGAGCGTTTCGACGAATTCCGGATTCCAGAGCAGTGAAACGCCATCGGTGGCCATCGTTTTGGTTACGCAACTCTCCCGATCCTTCAACCGATACAGAAGAGAGCCAAAGAAAGGATGATCGAGAAGGAGAGCGGTTCGCGCCTTCTGGATGCGCAGTGAATTTCTTGTCTCGATTTTCATGCCGCGCTCGGTGCCTCCATATAAGCCGACATGTGAGCGAAGATCTCGTCTGCACTCTCGGGCTCAGCCGTTTTCGCCGATTCCCGATCGCGGAGCACTCCGTCCATCTCCGCGACGATGTTGGCGGCATCAGCAGCCGTGGTCACGCGCAAGAGATCATGCTTCTTGAGTTCCTGAGCGGAGTGGTTGCACAGCCGTTGCCTGATTTGCTCCGCAAGACGATTGAGGTCCGCGTCCCCGCCGACGTTGAGCCGCGGAAGAATTTCGACCAGATCGAGGACATTGGTGACCAGCGAACTGTGGAAACGCGACTCGGGCTCATTGAGCCGGCCGACCATATGAGCGACAACCTCGCGCATCCGCTTCCAGAGGTCTTCCGTTCCCCGCATGAGCGACTCACGGACACTCGAATCGATCTCTCGCGAAATCCGCGCCTGCTCTTCGGCCGACATCTGCACACGGAAGTCCGCTCCTGTAGGAATCGGCAGGACCTCGAGCTTCACGCCGAACTTGGCCTTGAGCTTTTCCGGAGAGGGATAGTCTTCTTCGCGAAAGAGGCCGTTCAATTCCGGGCGGACCTGCTCGACATATTGCGGATAGACGCGCAGGAACGCATCCACTCCGGCATCGAAGCTCGCTTCGAACTCGCGCATCCGCGCCATCAGATCGAAGTAGAGGTTTGCCGGCAGCAGGCGAAAGCCTTCATCAGACCACGGAAGCGTGACTTTATAGAAGTGCTGCCGAATCTGGCCGGCGAGAGTCCGTAGCTCTTCCAGCTTTTGCGCTCCGTGCAGCAGTTGTTTGTTGTAACGGCCCGCGCCCTGATGGGCTCCGTGCTGATCGGCTACTTCGCGGCTTACCTTGCGATCATGTTTCACCGCCGTCCAGACGCTGATATGAACCGCGGCAAGCATCGCTTTTTCGGTAATCATTGGATGACCTCCCGGTATTCCACTCCGAAGCGCACGAACTCTGGGGTGTGCGTGATGGCGGTCTCGCGTGCCGCCGCATCGCGCATCGCCATCACACGCATCTCCGTCGGCATCCGTTCGAGATAAGTGATTCCGCGCCCTACTGACGTGTCGGTCAAGACGCGCCCCAGGGTGGTAGCGATGGCGATCTGTGCGGAGGGCTCTGCGGGAACTCTGGCGCCGCTTGGATTGAGAAGGATTTCATCAATCGATGGCAGTTCGCGAAACAGCCGCAGGAAGGCGACCAGTTCGGACGCCGCGGCCTGTCCCACGGTTCCGTCGAGCAATTGCGCTTCAAACTCGCTCGTTCCGGATAGAATCCTAGCGTTCGTGCGCGGGGCGACGCCCGCCAAAACGCGCGAAGCCATCTCCCAGGAACGGGGAGTGGGCCAGGCATTGGCATCCGAAGTGACATCGGCCGCATGCAGCAGTTCAGGTTTGAAGCGGAGAAATGCGATGATCTCCGGGCGAACATGAGCCTTGACGGCCCACTTACACCAGTCGTCGAGATCCGGCTCAAGATTGAGGTGCACGAACCGGTTTCGCAACGGCCGCGGCATTGCGAAATGAACGCCACGCTCCGATGCCGGATTGCCGGCAGCAATCACGACCCACTCGTCGGGCAATCTGTATTCGCCGAGACGGCGGTCGAGGACGAGCTGATAGCAGCCTGCCTGGGTCATCTGTGGCGCTGAAGTCAGCTCATCAAGAAACAGGATGCCTTTGCCTGAGGCCGGTAGAAACTTGGGTGGAACCCACTCGGTCTGATCAGAGGAGATGCGGGGCAGGCCGCGCAGATCGACCGGATCGAGTTGAACGGCCCGCACGTCAAGGAACTCGTATTCAAGATCGTTGGCTACCTGGCCGACGATCTGCGACTTTCCGGTGCCACATGGGCCCCAGATGTGGAGAGGCACACGTTCGCCAATGAGCGCACGGAGCGCTTCATAGAGCTTCGAGGGTTTCATGGGATTTCCTTAGAGGGATTCTTGCTGGTTGCGTGATCGCTCAGCTCCCGTGCGGCAGAGGGCTGACTACACGGAAATTGCCAAGGATGAGAGAGGAGAAGGGTCTAGAACGACAAGGCGCTAAGTGATCGCATCATTTGGTCCGGTTGGGGATCAGGGCAACTCTTTCGATTCGTCAGCGACCGGCATCGGGTAGCGAACGATCTCGAACTCCCCGCCTTCCTCGGCGAGGTCCACCTCGATCACTTCGTTGACCAGATCCGCTTGCGGTGGAGTCGCTCCCTGAATCATGTCAAGAACAGCAGCGAAAAGCTCTACCTGGATCTTCCCACTCACCCGTGCCGGACCATTGATGCAGACGAGTCCAGCGTGGATCGGGACATCGGCGTACTGCCCCTTGGAGCCTGGCTTTTCGGCTGGCCCACGGAAGTCCACGCTGTTCCTGGTCACAAAGGTCCAATCCTGCTCGAAAATCAGATTCTTCAGTTCCCAATCCTTCCAGCCTGCCTTGCCAAGCCAGCTGACGTGGAAACTCTCCTGATAACCCCGCTCTCGCGCCAGATGGGCAAGCTCCGGACTCAGACATTCGTCAATCAGAAATTTGAGCATTCTTCACGCCCCCTATAAAGAGCCGCGAAGACGCTTCTTGGTGATCGAGATGGGTTTTGTACCAGGAATGGACAGCCTCCGCGGCCTGCCGCGCTGCGGAACCGCTTTCGAATAGACTGAAGCCAGTTCCACCTGCTCCGCGCTGAGCCGGGGATACGTCTCGAGGATTTCCTTGATGGGGACTCCCGCTTCGACCTGTGCGGCGACATCATGCACGGGGATACGTGTACCCCGGATGACAGGAGTTCCACTCAGGATTTCCGGGTCTTCGACGACCATCCTCCGCGCGTCCGAGAGCCTGTGCAGGCGTTCATCGACGGCCTTCCACAGGTCGGAGAAGCGGATCGTCAGATAATGCTCCCCTACCGTGCAGTCCTTCCACTCTTCCCAGGTCGAGCAATGCGCCCTGGCGTTACGGATGGTTTCAAGGCGCGCATTCGTGGTCAGCCATTCCGCCGTCTCAAAGTAGAAGGCGATCAGGAGCGCGGCGTCGGTGCGGAAGCTCCGCGTAGGGGACGTGCTGTAGAGGTCCTCCGGCAGAATCTTCTCATCGATGATTCGATTGATCTGCGGGACTGACACGCCGGCCGCAATCGCCGCTTCCGTAGTTGTCAGACGTTCGATGACGGCCTCCATAGCTGCTCCCCTCCTCCCCATTATAATCAATAATCATTCCGACGCTCCTGAATAATTATTGGATGAGTCATTCCGTTTCTAGGTTCAGGCAATCCGGATTCACGCTATCTGATGTAGGTAGAGCAGCTTACGGTAGGATCGAGGATCGTCTTTACGGCCGGTACTCAGGCCGCATCCTCCACTTCATCCTCCTCGATAAATTGGTCTTGTTCGGCAGTCTCCGCGAGAATCTCTTCTTCGTCGTCGGTGTCGTCCGCCGAAGTTGTCGTCGGCGCGGGCGCGTCAAAGAGGCTGGCCCCTCTGGCGGGTTCGGGAGGTGAAGGAGGCGCAGGCTTCGAGATTTCGGCGCGCTTCGCCACTTCAGTTTTCGGCGCAGCCTTGGTCACCGCTGACTTGCTCTTGGACCGCGCTTCCAGCTGCGCTGCCTTGGCTGCCGCATCCATTTCCTCTTTCACGCGGTCGAGTGTGTTTTTAAGACCGAGATGCGCGCCGACGAAATTGACCAGGGTCGACGGCAGATCCCGGTCGAGTTCCTCGGAAGTTCCGGTCACGCTCAGTGGTGTGGTCAGTGCCGCGTTCTCACTGTCCTTGATCTTTTGTGGGATCACGTTCACACGGATCTGCTCGTCTTCGAGATGTGTAAGGGTCAACAAAACAGCACGCTGCCGCAGAAGCGGAGCGAGTTCTTTGAACATGGGGATGCTCCTTGAGAATTGGCTCACTCGAGGTTCGATCCTGCCCTCCTGGGCTTCTTGAGTTCCGGATCGTCCCAGTGCAAGGTGTAGCGGCGCCCGAGCGCCAGTTGCTCTTGATAGGAGCGCGGATCGCGTTCCCGCAACCAGAGAAGACGATAGAGTGCGTTGACTGCCGACTTCATGAGGTGCTTCATCTGCTCGTCCGTAATGTGCGAGATCTCGGCGCTGCCGCTGCAAGCGGGGCAAGGCTTTCCGGCATGCAGAGTCTCAATCGGTCCGTTACGGAAGGCGAGAGCGACAAGCGCCTTCGCTTCGGTGGCGAGTTCCGGATCAAGGCTGATTTTCATGGAGAACTCCCAATCGTCTACCAGTAGATATCACGCCTGGATTACATTCATCGACTCGGCATCGATGTCTATTTCCTGCGATGCGCGCTCCTGGTGCCCTTCTTCACCTTTCGCCACAACTCGGGATCGACAGGAAGGGCGCTCATCTGTCCTGTCTTTGCATTGAAGAAGGCACCATGATGCGTGAGCTTCCCGTAGCGAAACAGTTGCGCCAGCATGGCCAGTGCGCTCGCGGCCAGCGTCTGATTGATGAATGGCTCCTGACGATCGAGAGCTTCCAATGCTGAACAACTCGGAAGCGGATCTTCACCAACGCTCTCATCCAGAGTCTCTGGATAGAGCTCGCTCACCGTGCGCAATCGTTCTGCTTTTCTACGATTGCGCGCATTGAGCGGCTGACCAAGAACGTACTGACTGCTCGACGCGTTGTTTCCGAGATCGAGCCAATAGTGCGCTCTACTCAGGCCATTCGAGAAGGAATCCTGAATCGCCCTTCGTGCGGCGCGCGTGTCCACGCAGCCGATGACCAGATCAGGGCAGCGGTCCCGGTCTCGGTCAAAGGACTTCGCATGAAACCCGCTGGCTATAGCCGCCCAGCTCATCCCCCAGAACAGGTTGATTCGGTTGATGAGGACGGTAGCTTTATTGAGGCCGATGTCAGATACGGAAAACGGCTGGCGAACGCAGTTGGTCTCGGACACCGAGTCTGCATCCATCAATGCGACTTCAAGACCGTAACGGTGCCCCCACACCCGCATCGCCTGATCGAGATACGGAAGCCCCAGGGCCACCGCACTCCCGGTGCCGCCCGCTCCGACAACGAGGACACGCAGAGCGCGATGTCGCAGCAGATCGCCTGGTATTGTGTGCTCGATGCGCATGCTGCTACCCCTCTCCGCACACGAACTGTTCCAGGGTCTGCGGCAATTGGATCAGGGTCTTCACCGGAAACGGCTTCCGCCTGTCGGCCAGTCCTGCCCACAGACCCTCGAATCCTCCCGGGTGCCGCGTTAGCCGTCCCACGTTGGCGTGGGTGAAGGCGCTTTCGTAAAACGCGCGCTCCCATGCAGGAATAGAAGAAACCGAGGCATTCTCCGGACAGCGCATCGAACCGGTGCAGACGCGGCCATCGTCAGACAGGTTCCAGTACGGCGCCACCGCGAGCGCGGTTTCAGCCGTTGGTCGCCGGCTCACGGCCAGAGCACGGATTCTCAAACCCAGGTTGCTGACTCTCCAGACGAGCGGCGGCTGCGGAAACAGCCGGCCATTGAATTTCGCGGCCTTTCCCTCCGCATTCTCATAGAACATCTGACGGCGGCACGGAGGAGTCCACCATGCAATCATTCGATCGCTCTTCGCAAGCACATTCTCAGGCAAAACCTCGGCCCTCAAAGCGCCGGACAGAGAACGGACAAGGGACCCGAGAAACCCCATGGTGAGCGGCTGGGCCGGTCCGAGTGTGGGAGCGGCATCTTTGTGGAGTGTGACCCGATGACGCGTGACAAAACTCCGCTGACGATCCCCGTAGACCAGGAGCGCGTCATGCAGCTCGAATCGATGGTTCTCCCCGATGGAGACATGAATCTGCATTCCCCTTCTCCCACTCGACTAGGTCCTCCGCCAACTGGAAGACCTCTTGGTTGAAAGCGATGAAGCGCGTGATAGTACGAATCGCCTTTCGCACTTCATCAACCTTTCGTGGAGAGAACACGACACCCAGCGTCGGCTCGGAGCTTCCTTCCAGCATGTACTGGCTCTCTTCGTCGAAACAGGCAACGATCGCATCGTGCTCTTTGAAGGCAATCAGCAATGAGGGCAGAGGGATCGTGTCATAACCGCCTTCTTCTCGAAAGTAGGCATCGGTAGGGAGATGAAGGCGCGAGAGTCGCTCGATGTTCCGGAGCCTCTCAATCCAGATTCGAAACGTGCCTCTCCGATGGGCAGAAAGAAGCCTCTGGGCATCTCGGCTGCGACCGCTGAAATCGCTCTTCAGGGTCAGGCGGACACATTCGGGCAACGCTTTCTCAACCTCGGGAAATTCATATTGTTCCTGATTTTCCGGGTCATCCTCGGCATATTCCTTCATTCGCTCTTCGTACTGGAATGCGTCATCGTGGTTGTAGACCCGCATCACGCGGTAGAGCGCATACGTCAGGGTCCAGTAGAATGCGGCGCCCAACCCTTGCGCCTCCAATTCAAGCGCTTCGATGGCCGGACCGATCTTGAGAAACCCACTGCCGCCGCACTCGATTGTGATTGCGAGCCGGCCATCGCCCAGAAGCTTCTCTTCTCCATCCTGATCGGCAACGTCACTGATGCTGAGGTGGTACTCGACATTGCGCTGGAGGAGATTCCAGCATGTCTCACCGATGCCCTGCATGATCGAGCGCTGTGCAAAGAGCACCGCGTTCCCTTCACAATTCCGCCAGAGCTCCGGTCCGGCCAATTCCTCACGAACCAGCGCTGCACATAATTCGTACAACAACTCCGCACGGAATTCGTGGCTGTAGACTGCCGGAGCCCCATCAAGAATTGGCAACGCTAGGGAGAAAGCTGGTGCCAGGATCTCTATGCCGGCGGGAACAACAGTTCCGCGGCTGTCGGCAGCACCTGATCGGCCTCGGCGACGTAGCGGTCCATTGCTTCTGTGAGGCATTGGGATGCTTTGAGCGATTCTCTGCATTGGAAATGCCTCACAAGTAGTTGGTTCTCTTTGGGAGGCGGCGCATCGGCCTTGGCGGCAAACAATGCCAGGAGATCCGCCGAGGTGATGACTTCTCTCTGCATGTCATCCCTTCGTGCCGATCGCGCGGCTGAACGTGTAGCGGAGGGCCGTTCCGGTAGCCTCGGGGCCAGAGACCGATGCTGTGGCAATTTCAGGGAATTGGGGTGTGAGCAGATCGCGGATCTGGTCTACGGAAAGTTCAGGGCTGGGATCGGGAATGCGGATTCCGTTGTACTGGAACTCCCGTACTAGCGCTTCGACTTTAAGAGTAGCCATAGGGTTTCTCCTCCTGGGAATTTGCAGAAATGTCCTGGCTGGACCCGCCCGGCCCTAGCACAATGCCCTGCGCAACAGCTGTGATTCAGCCGTCCGGATTGCGAGATGGGGCTGGTGGCATCTTTCCGGAGATAGACTATTCGCGAAGGGAGCAGAACGGATGCAGGAGATCACGCAAGAGATGACGGTCAGGGATGCGCTTCCCCTCCTATCTCCTGCTCAGCAGATCAACCTCCAACCCTGGGCTGACGAATTTGGAATCTTGCTTCGCGAGTTCCACATGGGCCACATTAAGACCTACGAGGATCTCCGCCTGCGCGTAGCCTCTCGCGAGGTGGTCAACGCCGAAGTCTCCACTTTGTTGGATCTGCTCGAATCGGTCGGAGTTGGGGCGGAGATCAGGCGACGCTACCAGCCGCTGCGAGAACCGGATGAGCTTTCTCCAGAAGAACGAGCATCGCTTCCCGAGCGGGCGCTCAAGTACATCGAAAAGCTCGAAGGCGAACTCCAAGAACTCGAAGCCCGAAACGATCGAACCAAGAATCGTCTGCGCAGGGCAAACTGGGCAAAGTGGTCACGCTGATCCTCATGATTACTTCCGGATAGGAGCATCTCGCCGACGATCACTCTCGATTTGTGCAAGGCCTTCGAGTGACTGCTCCCCGAGCTGACGAAACATCGCGGCTATGCCGCCTGCTGCAACTCTCGCAGCTTGCGGTAGAGTGTCGTCTTGCCGATTCCGAGCAACCGTGCCGCATCGAGAGTCTTGCGATTCGACCTCTGGTAAGCGGCGAGGATCATGGCCCGTTCTACCTCGGCCATCGTCGGGAACTCCTCCAATTCTGAGTTGCCCGCCAGAAGAAAGGGAGTGGCTTTGTCCATACTGGATCGCGCCAAACGGTCCGAGACCTCTGCGATGATCCGGCGCGCCTGCTCAAGATCCCGGACGCACTCGGTATCCAAGCGCACGACCACTTTCTCGATCACGCGCTCGACGATCTTTATGACCGGCTGAGGCAATGCCACGCCGCATCGCCGGCAATGCTCTCCGTCATTCCATTGGACGAGTTCGCATTGCCGGCACCGAACTTTATCTCTTTCTTCACTCATGATCTCTCACCTCTTGGTCACGCTTCGAACTGCCTCACTCAAACAGGCTCATTTGGATAACGGGTTCCTTCGCCGTTGGCCACAAAGCCGCCTTCCTGCCCATGGCTACGTTGTGGACTGCGTGCGACGGTCCGCCATCACGGGGTGTCGGTCCGGATTGCGGAGCATCCGTCATCGAGAAAGCCGAAAGTATGGATGGAATCTCGTCTGACTCCCGTTCGCTAATGACAGAGGGCGGTTGGATCTTCTCGCGTTCTTTATCGAGGTCTCTCCAGACTGCATCGGCGGATTCTCCGACGCCAGCCTTCTCCACCAGTTCGCGGGCCATTGCACTCATCAGATCTTCATCAGTATCGAGTGCCTGCAGTCCCTCACCGGTGAACTTGCCCTCCATCATCAGGGCCACGAGCATCTTTTTGCCCATCAGCCGGAGACAGGTCTCCTGCATGGTGCGCGCGTAGGTGACGAACTTCACGCGCACCGGGAGGCGCTGACCGATACGCCACGACCGGCGACTTGCCTGACGCAGCGTATGCAGCGAATAGCCGGTTTCGTAAAAATAGAGAGTTGGGAACGCCAAGAGGTCGAGCCCGGTTTCGACCAGTTTGGGGTGACAGATGACGACTTCTACGCCTGCCTTCAGCTGCCGGTCGTACCAGTCCTCTCGCTTGTCTGTCGCGACCGATGACCGGAGCACCGCCGTCCGTATGCCTTCCCGCTCAAGGACCGTCTGCAAGCGCAGCGTAACGTCCTTTTCGCCTGTGTAAGTGGCATAGACCTGGCACCGCCGACCCTGGCGCAATTCATCCTTGATGTCGACGATGAGAGCGCGCTCCTTGGCATAGAGCGCGTCACGGGTCAGGTTTTCTGGTTCGGTGACCAGGAACCTCACATATTCCCGTGATTGAGGTTCGAAGGCACGCGCCCAGATTTGTTCGAAGTCGTATGGATGGTCGGGATAGAGCAACAGAGTATTGAGCAGAATGCTCATCAGGCTCTTGTTGCCCCGATGCTCTTTCATCGCTGCGCGAATTTCCTCCTCCAACTGCTCGTAGGCTTTCTGGAGCATTTCATCCATATCGACGGAGATCACACTCTCGTCGTACCGCGGCAGATTGTCGGAGATGTCCTCGAGCGACAGGAATGCCGTCGAACTCATGAGAAATTTGCCGAAAAGCAATGGCGATGCCCCAGGCTTCCGCAGGACTCGAACGGTCTTCTTGGTTGCCCGTGAGCAGGCGTTATCGGAATCCTCGATCTTTTCGATGGTTTCAAGGACGCCGTACTGCTCCTGGAAATCCCGCCTTCCTTGTCCTCCGTAGGCGAAGCCCTGGCCCACCATCACGCGTGGCTCCATCCGAAAGAAGATGTTGAACAAATCGTCGGCGTAGCCGCCCATCAAGGTTCCGGTAAGGCCGATTAGTCTCCGGGCAGCACGGCCAAGAACGCCAAGGCCGTTGCCCTGCGCCGTGTCGCCGGCGAGCTGATGCAATTCATCGGCGATGGCAAAGTCGAACCAGCCCTTCATGTAGCGGCCGATGTATTCGACCGGCGCCATACGCTGAATGCGAGTTCGATCTGCCTGCCAAAGCGGTGAGAACTTCACTGTTCCGCCACGGCTTCCGAGGAGGATTTCCGCGACCTTTACCTTCTCCGCGAAATCGAGACTCGTGAGCTTCTCCATCTCTGAATCGAGGATCGCCATGCCGGAATCCGGATTGACGATACCGCCGAGATTGGGGCCCGACTTTGCCTTGAGATAGACATGGTCCCAGAAGTAGCTGAGCTTGCCCTTATCCTTGCCAGTAATGAAGAAGGTGGGAGTTGAAAAGCGCCTTTGCCATTCCTTCCGCCCCATCCTCCTCATATCCGCCAGGGAGAGCCGCTTTCCTTCATAGACCGTTTTTCCCTTGTTGAGCTTGACTTCGCACACGCCGTGCGGCCGGTTGCGGTCTCCTCCGTTGCGCATGTCCTCGATCAGGAAAACCCGGGCGCGCGGAATCGTAAGGAGCGCTTCACGGGCCCACTTGTGGGTGATATGCGAGGGACACATCACGAGCGTGGAACTTGGCCGTCCACCGGCGAGGACATGAATCGTGCCAAGCGCCATAAAGGTTTTGCCGGCCCCACATTCGGCAACAATGCGAACCGCTTTACCATCGCGGAGATACTTCGCAGTCCCTGTAATGACGAGCGCCTGGGCCGGGAGCGGCGTGCGAAGCAGCGAGTTGAGGCAGGGTGCAACCGGATCTTTCGTGCTTTGGAGCGGCGGATAGGTTCCCAGAATGCGTTCGGCTAATGCCGGGCCAAACTGGCGCAAATAATCGAAGGTCGTCTCCATCGAGAACCCTCCTGGCAGCGGCGAAATTGTCGTGAGAATGGACGAAATGAAATGGGACCAACAGCTACGCCGCAGCTCTGCAAGTTATCGGCGCAGTCACCAGGCCTTCAGGGACCCGGGATTTGGCCTCTAGGCCCATCACCAGGCCTGGAGGACTCGATTCAATGCGTAATGAGGCCAGATGATCGGCCCAGCTTGCTCTGGAAAGCTCAGACTTCCCGTCCGCAGACCTTCGCTCACCCACTCCAGCACTTCTTCTGTCGTCGCCGAGATCTGGACAGGTCCGCACCCGATGCCGTCGATCTCTTCGACCTTGCGCTTGCTCTCGATGATGCGAAGGATATGCTCTGCCCAGCGCGGGTCGGCGGGCAGTCCGAGGAATTTTGCTAGCGTTGCCCAGGCCTCCTCGCGCTCGTAACGGAGCAGGATCGTCTGTCCCGCACTGCCGTTCGCATGGAGGTGCTGTGAAACAGCAATTAGGTGCCTCACTGGCTGCTTTCTCCCGGGCAGGGTCGCCGCGCCTTTGTAGCAGGAGGCATGCTCTCCGAATGAGACTTCCTTTTCAGCTCCGTTCGGGAAAGTAATGCTGAACGTGGCTTTTTCGTGGATCGCAGCCGTAATCGCACCTACATCCGAATCGTTTCCGAAGACGCTCAGAAGATGAGCTTGGCGATCTTCCCCAACATAGCGATCGACCCGCAGGCGGATGCGGGTCGAGGCCTTCTCCGTAAGGCGAACATACTCAAGCAGCCCGAGCCGCAAGTGCGCATTCTCCATCGGCTTCGTCCTCCTTCTTTACCGGAGTTTCTGTCAGCTTGAGCGTCCTCCCGTCGGCGTATACCAGGCGAAGTTCGTTCGTCCACCGTTCGCGATGATGGATCACCTCGGCATCACCCTCCTGCTCGACGAAGGTCGTGACGTGTTTGACCGATCGCCAGCGTGCGATATGCCGGTCCTCTCCTTCGCCGAAAACGCCATTGAGCAAACCGGCGGTACAGAGTAACCCCACGTGGCCTCCGTGCAGCGGTGTGATCGGCCGCCCTGTCGCCACATCGTCGTTCGGCAGGAGCAATGGAGCCACCTGCTTCCAGGCCGGCGAATAAGGGAGCAAATCCTCTAGGAGGTCATACGGGAGGCCTCGGTAGGTGAGCGAGGCCGCGTCCGACCCGGGCACCGGATAAGGTTGGCAAATACCAGGCTGCAACTCCGTCACCTGCTGGAAACTCCCATAAAGACCAATCTTATGAAGCTGCCTCTTGTTCTTTTCGAGCGCCGCGCCCCGAATGTCGTGACGGACGCCCAGAATTGCGATCTGGCGGTATTGGACCGATTCGGGATCCGTCATGCGAAATACATTCAGCGTGGTGAAGTGCGAACTCAGAATCCCTGCGCAGTCGTGTAACCGCTCGTACGGAATCACGAGGACAAGGGCGCCGCCAATCAACAGCCAGCGGAATGTGTGCTCGAGGAACACAGGCTCCATGCGGCGATTCCCAACCGAGCCGATTTCAGAATCGTAGGGCGGATTGAGGTAGAGGAGCGAAAAGGATTCTGGTTTTGCAATGGCGTCGAACGTATTGCCCTGAATCGTCTCGATACCGCTCGCGCCAGCAATGCGGGCACGTTCAGCATCGAGTTCGATCCCATAGCGCCGAACAGGTGCGTTGCTCGTGAGTTGATGGAGGGCCACGCCCTGGCCGACGCATGGATCGATCACTGAAGCGGTTTGATCGTAGGTCAGAAGGGAGCGAAGTTTCACTCCCTCGCTCTCGGGCAATGGGTAGTAGCCCATTTTCAGGCGCGCGGCGTTACGCATGGTTTCACCTGGGTTTGATGGATTGCGGCAACACAACGGCTGGTCAATGAGTGCTAAGGCCTCTGATATTGACACCGGACAACCAGAAGCATTTGTCAAGCTAGCCCGTTTTTACGGCGCCCGCTTGACAACTCTATCATGCAGTAAGTATAAGCTTACCGTAAGAGTGCGCTTACCACAGCGCAGGACTCCACACTTGAGATGGCAACAGCGACACGAATTGAGAGGGCCTTCGATGCACTAGGCGACCCCACTCGCCGAGCGGTATTTAGGCGACTGCGCAAGGGAAATCGTTCGGTGCGCGAAATCGCCGAAGGCATGGATGTGAGTCGACCGGCGGTCTCGCAGCATTTGAAGGTGCTGAAAGCAGCGGGATTGATCGGAGTGCGCGTCGACGGCGCGCGGCGCCTTTACGGGGTCGATCCGACCGGCATCGAAGCACTACGAAATTGGCTTGACGGATTCTGGGACGAGACGTTGGCGGCATTCAAAGCGGCAGCGGAAGAAGAGCAGAATCGATTGGAGAAATGAGATGCCCGAGCTGGATTTTGATCCCAACACCATTCGTAAGTCGGTCAACGTAAAGGCGGCACAGGAAGTTGCGTGGAAGGTTTTCACGGAGAAAATGGCCAAGTGGTGGCCGCTCGCCTACTACAAAATCGGTAAGGCGAATGCAGTCGATGCGGTAATCGAACCGCACGTCGGGGGCCGCTGGTACGAACGCGGCGACGATGGGAGCACTTGCCAGTGGGGCAGCGTTCTCACGTGGGAACCGCACTCCCGCCTGGTACTCTCCTGGGATATCAATGCCGACTTCCAATATGACCCGAACCTGAAGACGGAGCTCGAATTGCGCTTCATTGCCGAAGAAAGCGATCACACGCGGGTCGAACTGGAGCATCGTCACCTTGATCGCTTTGGGAACCGTCGCGATGAGATGCGCCGAATCTACGACACCGAAGGCGATTGGGGCAAGCTCCTTGAAGCGTTCGCTCGCGTTGCGGAAGCCTGAACAGGAGGCGTGATGTCGGATATCAAAGAGGCGCGAAACGCACTACTGAAGCGAATCCTTGAAGGCCCAGGCGAGGCGGCACCCTCAGACCGTCAGGCTGCATTCACCCTGAACGGGCTTAGAGGCCCACTCAGGCCCCTGATTGACAAGGTGGCCAACCGTGCATTTGCAGTCACGGAGGAGGATATCGCCGCAGCAAAGGCGTCGGGGCTTAGTGAAGATCAAGTGTTTGAGATTGTCGTATCGGCCGCGATTGGACAAGCCAATCGCCAGTACGAAGCGGCACTTGAGGCGCTCGTGACTGCGACCGGCAAGGAGTGAGTATGCGGCTTCGAATCCTCGACAGTGGTCACAGCTTCGGTACGAAAGCACTCTTCGCCTTCATTCAAATGGTCTCGCGTCAGCCGGTGCTCGACGTGGTCAAACTGGTCAGCTATCGGTCCGACTTTTACGGCAAACCGATGTCGCGGGTGACACAGGAGGCGATGCGCGGACCTTCCGCCTGGTCTATTGCAGATCGCGAGCTGATGGCCGCCTTCATTGCCAGTACCAACCAGTGCGAGTTTTGCACGAAGGCACATACTGCTGTCGCCCAACGGGCCTACGGGGACGGAGGATCGGTTTCCGCTGCGTTGTCCGATCTCGACCCCGCGAAGATCCCAGAGCCGTTGCGAGCGACATTGTGCATGCTTCGTAAGCTGACGCGCGAGCACGCCGTGAGTGCAGATGACATGCGATCCGTTCTCGCCGCGGGTGCTTCGCGCCAACAGATTGAGGATGCTCTCGCCGTCTGTTTCTCGTTCAATGTGATCGGCCGGTTGGCCGACGCCTTTGAATTCCTGGTTCCTGGTCCCGACGCCTTCGAAGCAGGCGCTAAATACCTGCTCGCTCGCGGCTATCGATGAGATCCGGCAATGAACATCGGCGCCTTATTTTGACTGATACCTCATGAGAGGCTCAGAATCGGTTTCATGGACCCGCAGGCTCATTGGGACAAGATCTATAGAGATAACGCTCCGGACCACGTGAGCTGGTATAGGCAGCACCTTGAGGCGTCTCTCGCTCTCATCGAACAGGCTGGCGCCGGACCATCAACCTCCATCATCGACGTCGGCGCAGGCGAGTCCACGCTCGTTGACGACCTGCTCGCTCGAAGTTACTCCAACCTCACCGTACTAGATATTTCGCACGCCGCCATCGCAGCTACCAAGAAGCGATTGGGCGATGCAGCCGACCGGGTTCGCTGGTTGATCGGCGACATTACCAAAGCTGAACTTCAGCCTGCCGTCTACGATGTTTGGCACGATCGCGCCGTATTTCATTTCCTGACTTCTGCAGCTGACAGAAGCGCCTACGTACGCCAAGCGGTTCGCGCTGTGAGGCGCGGTGGCCATGTTATCGTCAGCGCCTTCGGACCGGAGGGGCCAACTCGTTGCAGCGGACTCGACGTCGTCCGTTACGACGCTGAGTCACTGCACGCGGAGTTCGGGGCGAAGTTTCGCCTGATCTCTTCTTCCCGGCAGCTGCACGAGACGCCTATCGGAACCATCCAGCAATTTCTGTATTGCCACTGCATTTTGCAATAGCGATCCGGTTGCCGGGTAGCGGAACCATTTAACGCGAAGGAAAGCTAAGGAATGAACGGCTCTCAGGCAGCAACCGCGACTGCAGGGACAGGGCCCGGATCCCATGGATGCGAAAGCAAAGGCGCCAGCTCGATAATCCGCTCTGACCCGCACAATCCGCATCGCCGAACTGATGTTGAGACCGTTTCGCAAGCTTGGCAGTACACCGCTCTTTCCACTGGAATCGAGACAAGCTCAGGCTTCGACCGAATCATAGTGACATTCCGCATACTTGCTCCAATCTCAGAAAGCGGTGGTAAGCCGTCGATTAAGCGACGGACCGCGCAGCTTCCTCTTCAAGTTCGGCCACCAAAGTCTTCAGGCGTTCGAGCCTTGGAATGGTTGTCATCGACTCAATTCGCAGCTTGTCCATGACTGCAATGAACGAAGCCTCGCCGATCTGCTCTGCCAGAGAGTTCGCCTTGTGAACGCCGCGCGCTGCCCGTTCCATTGCTTCTGCCACGTTGGCCTGGAACTGTGCGTTCGGGATTTCATTGGCTCGACGCGCGTGACCCGCGCGCCAGAGAATCTCTCCGTAGATCGCGTCCCCGAGAATCTGCCGGAATCCCTCAATCCTCGCCGTCGTCTTCTGATCGATAGGGCCTCTTTGGATTGCGGGAGGACGGGGTCCGGATGCTGGCTGCGCTTTGCCCGACCGGTGAGTTCTCGGAAGCGCCCATTGCGGAAGCTGCGGAAACTGCATTGGCTGACGGTGTTCGTTCAGAGGCACCCATACTTCGGTGAAGTTGTAGAGGTAGCGGCCCAATCCAAAGCAACTTGCTGCCCTCTTGAACGCCTGCGCCTCCGCCGAAGTCATCGCGTTCTCTTCGTCCGCCCATTCCTCTCCGCTGCCGGAATGACAACCGAGTCCAGTGATTGTGAGGATGCACGTCACCAGCACTTTGCCAGTCTGAATGAGTTTGTCTTTCTTCATCCGAGTCACCGACGATAATGTCGCGACGTCGTAGGTCCGCGTCCACCCGGTTGGCGTAAACAGCAGATTGAGTCGGTCGGTGTAGGCACGCGGATCTGCAAACGCGATCACGGCGCCTCGGTTGCCGTCCCTGCTCGTGTGAGTGACGCGCCACTTGATCTCGGATGGATCAAACGGTTCGGCCAGATCGTTGAACGGGTTTTTCAGTTCAGAACCTTTGGTTTCTTCGGTTGCCATCGTTTTGACTCCTGCATTGAGATAGGGGCACGGAAGCCCGCCGCGCACTCCGTCTTGATCGAATTCTGTTCAGAACGATCACGGCAGGCGTTTGAGAGAACCATTCGGCTCTTGACGGCTGCTAGACTCTTCGTATGGAAATGAAAGGCATTCTCGCGGAGATCGATGCAGAAATTCAAAAGCTCGAGCAAGTACGCGCCATTCTGACTGGCAAAGATGGCCACCACGGAACCGAGATTCCGTCGTCTCGGCGGAAGAAGCGTCAACTCTCACCGGAGGCGCGCGCGAGAATCGCTGCCGCCCAAAAGGCACGGTGGGCAAAGATGAAAAAGGCGAACAAGTAAACGACCCGCCTCAAAATGGGATTTCGTCCGGACTGAGTTCCTGGTCCTGGCATTCCTGTTCGAATTGCGGCGCAGGAGTTTTTCTCCTCGGTGCATTGTCATTGCGCCGGCCGCGATAGTAGGTTTCATCCACTTCTTTACCGCCGCCGAGCAATGTCAGGTCATGGACGAATATCTCCGTCCGATACCGCTTCTGGCGGGATTGTTTGTCGTCCCACGATCGGGTCTGGATCTTTCCTTGGATGAATAGCTGACTGCCCTTGCTGACATAGTCCCGGACAATCTCTGCAGTGCGACCGTACGCTACGAGATTGTGCCACTCGGTCCGGTCTCTCCAATTGCCCTGTTGATCCTTCTCGCGATCGGTGGTTGCGAGAGAAAAGTTCGCAGCGATACCGCCCGGCGTGGAATTGATCTGCGGATCCTTTCCTACATTTCCGAGCAGGAAAGTCCTATTGACGCTTTTTGGCATGATGGTACTCCCATTCCTTTGAGCTGAAATTCACGAATAGACGTGCTCGATCGCTTCGCATTTGGAGATCTCGATGTACGCATTACCTGCCAGCCGATAGAACCGTCCTCCCTCGGCACTGATATTGAGGTAGCGGCGTGTCCAGCGGTGCTTGTACAACTCGATCTCTCCGGTCCGGCCCATGTACATGAAGTCTTCGCAATCGCCCGGCGTGAGAACCCTCTCAAGCGGACACCAGTTCGGCTCGCCGACAACGATGGGATTCTGTCCGCCCGAAGTCATACTCTCTCCCGACCCGCACCAGGCGGCACTCCAAGGTGCGAATGCTTGCAGCCGATGCAGCAGACAAAGGCTGTGACCTTTCTGATCGCCAATTCAAACGGCGGCGGTAATGGAACGACCTCTCCCGCACGGGAATAGAACACAGGCGCAACACTCCCGCGAAGCGCCTCGTGATGGGGCTTCCATAAATCGCGCGGTAGTGAACCATCGCGCCCGTGGAAGATCACTTCGGACCGGATGCCTGGGCGGGTGTGTCCCGGAGTACATGACAAGGTGTGCGACGTGACGACCAGTTCGCAGGTTTGCCCAACCCGCAACATTTCGAGCCGCACCAGATTCTCCGCAAGGTAAATCGCGTGTCGCCCGTTCACGCCAATCGAGTCGATCCGTTGCAACCACGGCAACGAACTGCCATCGGGCGCCACGAAAGCGCAAGCGCGGCCGATGTCCGAAACCGCACCGCCGGATTCGACGCCGCGGAGAACGTACCGGTTTGCCAGATGCTGGTGTTCGACCGAGACCGCCGGCTGGCAATGGATGCCGCGCTTATGCAGTGCATTCAACACAGAACGTGGAAGTGAAAGTCCGTGGGGCGCGTAACGATCTGCGCCAGGGCGGGCCTTAGGTGTGGTATTCAGGTTGGCCATACGCTCCCCTAAGCGGACGCTCTTTTGTGAATGGGCCTGCCCAGCGCGGCACGAATTTCTTCTTTTCGGCATCCCGCCCAGCACTTGTAAAGACGCGGGTTCTTGATCTGAATTGCGAGATTGTCTCCGGAGCGGTCTCGTCCGGCCTGCGCACAGGACGGGCAGCGCGCCCACCAGTTGCGGCTGTCCTTGCGGGTCGGGCGTACGAAATCGAGGATTCGGAATTCCTGGTTGTCGGTCCCCGAAGCGCTGGGGATGTACGGAACCGAAGGTGCGGGTTTGTACGCTTCAGGCAGGCTCATGCCCTGGATGAAGGTCTTCAATTCGCCATCGGTTAGCTTCTTGAGCCCGTCGAGATACGCGAGCTGAGCTTCCGGTGAGAGATCCGCTTCGTAGAACCAGTAGCGCCGTTCTGTCCTGCGATGCACTCCCAGAGGGGCGCGGATAGCGTTCCCATATTCCGCGCCATCGAGGCGATCCTGACGCGGAAACACCTCGATCCCTTGCTTAAGTCCACCACCTTTGACCGGAACTCCGAGCCGGAGTGCGAGGTTGTACACGTAGATCCGGCATTCAGACGCGAGTAAGGGTTCGGCTCCGAAGATCCAAAGGTGTCCGCCGCGACGAGACTGCTCAAGGGCCGCCTGGACTCCATCCTGCTTCAGTTCCCATTGCAACTGGAACAACGCTTCGATTGCTCCATCGAAATCGGCATCGATCGCGACCCACTTTGACCGTTGGGTTTCCGGGTTGATTGCGTAGAGACTGATGGTGATGTCGCCGTTTAAATGCATCCGGACCGCGTCGTCGTCCAACGGCTTTGGCTCTTTGGTGCGCCAGTCTCGTGCCAGGTAATAAGGAAAGGAACCGTTTGGGAGCGGCCGGGATGACTGGATTGAGTAGGCGCGCCGGTTCACAAACAACCGAATAAAATCGCCGGCGGTCTCCCGAGTCACTTGGAATTTGGCATACATGAGGCTGCCTCCTTCAGGTGGTGTGGTTGTACCCCGGGTCCAAAACTTGGTCAAATTTCTCCGGAAGCAGCATCGCGCATGCCGCTTCCGGCTAGGGGGTGTGACTGGTTTCTCTGCCCGCGATTAGGCGGCAGCGGTTCTCGGAACGGCGATGACCTTGATGGCCGCGATCCGTGTGATTGGCGCGGGTGTGTGCGTTAGGACAGCTGGGCACGTGGGTTGGTTGATTTCGCGCGCGGGCCAGGTAAATCCCTGGGCTTGCGCAAGGCGGCGGTTGATCGAACGGATACGGCTTGCGGACAGGCGCATGGCGGCTCCTTCGTGGGTGTTGGATTGGTTGTCAATGGGAACGGGAGAGGAGGGAGAGGTTTAGGCGTTGCCGGGCTGCAGCTCTGAGATCAAGAGACCAGGCTGCTCGATTAGGCGGAACAGATCGTACTCGGAAAAAGCACGGTCGAACATTTCCGGACTGAACCGGTCTTCGCATTGTTCGAACGACAGCATGTACCACTGGTCGTGCCGCCGATCGAAGACGTAGATTGCGCCGGACGCGTCGTCGCCCGGAACCATCTGCAAAAGCAGGACTCCTTTTGCGGTCTGAATCCAGCGCGTGGCGACCGCTTCGCCGATTTCGAGGAAGGCTGCGACGGTTTGCTCGATAGAACTGACGGCTCGATCTTGCCAGTCCAGGATCTTGTAAGCGGACATCTTTCCGAGGCTAGGTTGCACGATGAAATCTCCTTTCTTGAGGATTTGGTTTGGGAATTCAGGTTGTTTAGTCGCGGTTCCGAGCTTCAAGGGTGAGCGACCACATTCTGGCAAGCGACCAGAACCAGCCGACAACGAGAGCGAGATAGAACGCTTCCAGCGCCGAATCAATAGCCGCGAAGCGACACATGACCGGCCCGGTCAGGACGAAGCTGATCAGTCCGGCCGTACTCGAAACCGAACTGACGATGAAACGGGCGACAAACCGGCGCAGCAAAGCGGGCGTACTTGCCGGATTGGTGGGTGCAGGTTGGATCTCAACGTGAGCCATGGAAACTCCTCGGGAATGGAATTGATGAGCGCTGAATGGGGCGGCTCAGCGCCCTGAAGCCTCAGGACGGACCTTCGCCAGTGCAGCGGGAAGGTCGGATTAAGGGAGGGAGGTAAAGGACAAGACGTACAGGGATGCAGCTACAGAGCGGACGTGCATCCGAGGGAACTCGCGACAGATTCACAAGTGCTCATCAGCGGCCGGTCGTAAAATGGTGCAGTTTTCGGGTTCAGAGAAGGACCCCATAAACGATGGTCACCGACACTCCTCCACGCAAATCGGATCTCGACGCATTCCGGGAAAGTGACCGGATCACAACGCTCGACATTCCCAAGAACGCAGTTTTGCCCGAGTTCGCAAAAGCGATTGAATCGGCGATGAAGGCTCAGCAGACCCAAAAAGTCCGCACCGCCTGTGCCGGCTTTCTCAGTGCGGCGTCTCAGTTCTATGACGTTCCCGAGTGCACGGTTCGGGTCCTCGCGTCGAGACCGTTGCGCGTCCGCGAGCATTGGACAACAGAGTTATTTGGCGACTACGCGCCAGATACCAAAGTCATCCGGGTCTGGATGCGGACAGCAGTGCGCAAGGAGATCACATCTTTCGGCACGTTTCTGAGCACCCTATGTCACGAGTTCTGCCATCATCTCGATTTTCAGGAGTTCGCGTTTGCCGATTCGTGGCACACGCGCGGGTTCTATGAGCGTGCGGCCGTGCTTTACCATCACGCGCGCGGCACACCACAGAAGCGCCTGGTCTGGGCGGCAATGGCGGGCGGGCGTTGGCGCATCGATTGGCCTAAGACAAATCGACGCAGCGCTTAATCTCCCCATTCCCCCACATCCTTCACCAACCACTCCGACTCCATACATCTGTCAACAAGGGGATAGTCAAGAAGCAAATGCCTGATGCCGGGCAGGTTAGGGTCGCCCGATTCTGGTCAAAGGATCGGCAAAGAAGGTCAACCGGAAGCTAATGGAGAGGCATTGTGAGGTCAATGGAAGCGCAATGAGGACACTCACTCAGGCCTCGATCAGGTCGCGCAGCGGCACCACTTCGGAATTCTGTGTGTTCGTCAGCGTGCGTGTATCGAGCAGGGATTGACGGAAGGATTCGCTGAGTGCAAACCCGATGCGCTTGCGAGCGCCGCGCATTTCGAGAGCGAGGAGATACAGAATGTCGTCGTTTGCCGTGAGATAAAGTACTGCGTCAACCGTCATGTCCTTATCCAGGACCTCTCGGATGGCACGATAACGGGCGGCGGATTTCGGGCTTCTTTCATATTCAATCGCGTAGCAGCGTTGTATCCCGTCAACGTCGATTTCCGCGATGGCGTCAAAATCCTTGGTGGCCAAAGTCTCGAGCACGAGGTTTCGGGACGCGATCTCGAGATCGGTTTTCCAACTGCGAAGGATACCAGCCTTCATCAGGGCGAGGCGGATATTGACCATTTCGAGAGCGTGAGGAACCTGTGTCGGATGGAGCATCTGCTCTGCGGTACTTGGAAGTGAGAGCAGGAAATGACCACGGGATTCAAGGAACGCGAGCCCCGATTGTGTGATTCCAAACACCGGCTTTCCAAGATGCCGCTGATCGGAGAGCCGCTGGATTAAGCCGGCCTTTTCTATCCGTGCGACACGCCACCGTAAAGAAGCGCTCGCAAGTCCGTTTCCATCCAGGAGAATGAGCTCTTTCAATTGCTCAAAGTAGATAGCCCGTGCGTTGCGGATGTGGAGCAGAATCGGCACGTCGCAAGCGTCGGACAGAGCCACATATCCCTTGTAGTACCTCATTGGAGCCCTCCTTCGATCCGCTCATCGAGTTGAAGCCGACGACCGTCAGTGCTCAACTGCCACCGTCCCCATTTGCTCTCAATCCAACTTTCAGATGTCATCAGCAGCATCGCCTCATACCTCGCGTGACGCAGACTGACCGAAATTACCTCGACCCCAGCAGCTTTCCATCCCGGTTTTCCGAATTGGATTGGGCCGTGTTCGGCATCATTGAGTGTGACGAGATACGTATCGGGGCACGCGGATTTCGCAGGCCGGACGACGAGAAGGTGATTCTTGCCCTGAAATCGGTTGGGGCCGGAACACCAGAAAGTCTTACCAATTGCGCGTGAGCGGAAGTCCGGGTCAAAACCGCTGGTTCCGTTGAACCGGATCTGTCCGGGAAATATCCAGTTCAGGTGAAGCCGCCGACCGCACTTGAACCCGGTTGAGTTGAACCAAGCGGCGCGTTTGCGGAAGCAATAGGGATCGTCCAGGTCGTGGGAATGCATCGCCCACCAGTTGGTCCCGAGGCTGATTATGCGGACATGCATGCCTCGATCTCCGTCGCGAGCATGCTCAAGATTGCGCGGGTCTGAACACTTCTCTCTGGTTCGCGAAGGTATTGAAGGAACCAGACGCGGTCACGGAAGTGCCGCGGGAGCCGCAGATTCCGATCACGGAAATACCGCAGAAGCGTGTCCATTTCCATCATGGCGCGCGCGAAACAGATCTCATCTTCTGCATCTGCTCCCAACTTCTCACGCAGGTAGCGGTCCCACTCCGCGGCGTTTACGCGATCGCCAAACGCCTGCCTGTACCCGGTGCAGAGAGCGAAGTATGGGTTCCGTTCGCACAGTTCTTCGAGAACATGCTCTACTCGTTCACCCTCGGATGCACCCTCCGCCGCACGTGTCTGCGCCAATGCTGGCCTCGCCTCCGCGAAGAGCATACCGGCGAGACTTCGAAAGATGCGATCATTCAGGGACACGAGAGCTTCAGTCCGTCCAGGATCGTTGAGCCTCCCGATCTGCTCGAGTTCTTGCCTGAATGCTTCAGGAAATGCCCGACCGCGCATCTCATAAAATCTCCGGAACAACTCCGTACGGCCAAGGGCAAGCACATAGTCTTGCTCCTGAGGCGGGACTTCGCGGCGTACGTAAGCTCGCCACTGCTCGTGATCACCGAAATCAATGCGGGGTTTTATGTTCATGCTTGCCTTCTAAGCGCCTTTGAGAGACGAGTTGCGCCGACGCTCCTCGTCGAGAAGCGCGGTCGTTTGATTGAGGCGCTGCTTGAGATTCCGTTCACTATTTTGCAGCGCTTCCACGCGCCGTTGGAGAAGGAGAACGTTCTGCTGATCCACCGCCGACGCTCCAGTTGCTTGCGGCCCTGCCGGATCGGACGGTGTTCCTCTGCTAACCGTCGCATCCGTCAGGTCGCGAACACTGCGTGCAAGATTCGATGGCTTATCGTTCTCCCGTTCCGGAGAACTCGCTATTTGCGAAAGAGACCGTTCCACATCCGCATTGTGCGTCTCGACCAGGTGATTGAACTGCTCAGTTCGTCGCTCGATCTCGATCCGGTCGCTGACGCGGCCGTTCCACAATTGCGCAATCAGGGATGCTGCGATGAGTTCACGCTTGTCCATCGCACGCAATTGAAGGAAGACGACTGCCGTGATCCCGCTGAGAAGTGCAAGGGTCGCGACATTGGACCAGAAATAGAGATCGTCGATCGTGTGCTCTTCAAGAGAATGCCGCGACGACTCCATCGCGGCGCCATAATCCGCGTTTTGAGGATTGATCTTGCCCAGGGCGTATGCGAAGAAGCCCTGTCGCTTTGGGGTTGTTAGCCCGGCTTGTGTGCTGGATTCGTCTGCCCTCTGGCCGACAACGGGCCCCGCCGTCGAGCAGAGTACAACGGCAAGAACGAGAGATCGAATTAGAGTTGAGCTGCGCATCTTCATTCTCCACCCATGTCGCCGAGGAACAATCCCGCTGTTCTTCTGCGCCTCTGTTTCCGGTTTGCCGCTTCCCTGAAACGCAGATTCACGCCGATGTTGGGATCTAGGTAGCTGTGCATCTTTGGGTAGAGCGAAGGCCGGATACCTTCGAGTTCAAACCGCGGTGCGCGCCGGACATGCAGATGGGAGTACCTCGTTCCTTCGCGATTGTCCACCATGAGCAGTTCCATCTGCCCCACTGGCAGGTTCTTGATGTGGTCCTCGCGGGCCCGGGTTTCCTTGATGTCGCTCTCGCTACCTGTTCCTGTTTCGGTATATTTCGTCGTGAAGATCCCGGTACGACGGACTGACAGGCTGCGCCGTTTACCCGTGATCCGCGACGACGCTTTCAAAAACCATTGCGCCGTGTTCTCTTCCGAAACATTCATGATCATCTTTGTCCCCGGGGCAGATGAGACCTCATCGGCAAATGCCTGGCTCACTCGCTGCAGTTGGGGCAGGCTCTGGAACGAGAAGAGGAACGACACGCGCGCACCACGAGACGTCTGGAGCACCTGTGTAAACCCTGGATAAGCGAAGGGCGCGAACTCGTCCAGAATCACCGACAGCATGGGCTCATCGGAACCCTGAACACCGGCGGATTGCGCGTAGCGCTTGCCCACCATCAACTGGATGTTCTGGAGCAGGATCTTTCCCAGGGCTTCGACCGCACGCTGATTGCGATTGGCATTGAGCGAAACGAGCAGAATCAGGTCCTTTTCGAGTACTTCGTCAAGTGTCAGCAGATCCTGGTAGGAACCGGTGACGATCGACAATTCATCCTCAAGAAAGCTCAGAAGTTCGTTCAAGAGTCCCTGGATCTTTTCCACGCGCTCCCGGTCTGAGAGTGAGCGTTGCAGCATCTTGACCGACATTTCGAAGTTCAGCCGCTTCTGCATGGAGATTCCAGGCGCTGAGGCCAGGCGTTCCTTTGCCGCGGCAATCTGTTCCTCCAGAACCTTCTCATCAAGCGCCATCACGAGCACGTCATATATATTGAAGAGCTTTCCCGTGTACTGGAGAACGCGGACCAGGTCTGAGAGGTACGCTTCTTGGTGCCCTTTAAAGAAGTCCTCGCGCAGACCGAAGGAACGAAAGATGAAGTTCACATGTTCCTGGTAGGCATCGTCGAGCGCGTAGAACGGGTTGTACCGAGCGGATTCTGCGGGATGAGTTGGATCGATAACGCGAAGGTCCTGGAGGCGCCCTGCCGCCTCAATGTGCGGAATCAGACGATCCAGGAATTCCCGCTCGCCCTTGCCATCGAAGATGATCATGGGCATTTTACGGGCGCCGAAACACCTCATTACATCCTGGGCGATGATGTTCTCAAGGAACGTTGATTTTCCGGCGCCGGTGCCTCCGACGATGACCCCGTGCTTCATGCGAACGGCATCCGGCCAAAGCCACGGCTCCCTGTGGACGTTGTAGCCGAGCAGCGTCGCGCAATCTTGGTGAGCGTCCTGAACGACTGCGGCGTCCTTCGATCCGCGAATCAAGAGGGCCGGATGAGGCCAGTTCTCCTCTCTCCGTTTGCGCCGGCCAACCAACTGAGCGGTCAAAAGGCCTCCACCAAAGAGCAAGACAGCGCTGTAAAGGAAGATTTCCAGACACTGCGAGTTGCGCAAATGAAGCCGCGCCACGGCAATGTACCAGGCGAACGCAACTACCGCGCAACCCAGGAGAACCAGGCCGCCCGCGATGTCCTCTGACTCTCGATGCCTTGGGTGGTCGTTGTACGGGCTCATCGATGTCCTCCAACTGAAAAGTAGACGAAGACTCCAGCCAGAGCGCAGAGAAGCACAAAGCAAAGCACCAACGTCGGATTGGGTCTGCGCCGGCCCCTTACATCAATGGGTCTGAGTTCATCAGAAAAGGATTCAAGAAGGGCGGTTCGGAGATTTGACTCCGAGTCGTTCCGGTAAATCTGCTGTAGAGCCTCGCGTGCTTCCTCTGTCGAAATATGGCCGTGAGTGTCCATGACTAGAGAACCGCCTCCACCTTTAAGGGACCGCTGCGGTCGGAACCGAAGTTGAGCTGATAGATCTGCGGCGGAGTGCCAGCCGAGGTTCCGATGCTGATTACGCCTGTCGCTTTTTCTCCCGGCGCCAGGTCGCGGGCAGTTGGTTCCGCCTGAACGTTAATATCTGAAGCCTGCTTTGTTTTAAATTTGCCGAAGGTATGAGATGTGATCTGGTGGTTCTTGAGGCTGAGGAGCGCAATGGGCTGCACAGAGGGAACCGCGGCGTACACCTCCGGAGCCGTGACGCGGAAAGAATCCCGAGTTTGATTGGAAACGGAGTAGCGAATGTAGATCCTGTCCTTGGCGCGATAGACCTGTTCAAGATCCACCTGAACGCGTCCGGTCGCACGCCTTTCCGGGTCATGCACGATATCCTCGACACCCAACATCGCTTGCGTAAGGACAAGCGAAGCTATTTTGTGGATCTCTGCGTCCGAGAGTTCGGCTGAGGCCTGCGTGCTGACGCGTGAGCCCGGACCAGGTTCGGCGCGGACCATTACATCCATTTGGGCCAATTGCCCTGCCGGATCAAGTTCGTAGCTCAGTTCGCGTGTCGCCGTCCACACAAACAGATTGGTGGATACACCTTCGCGGAGCGGCTTGATAAAGACTTTGTCGCCATGGCGTTCGATCTGGAAGCTGTCTGGATCCGCGACCGCGAGCGTCGTGACCGATTCGCCGAATTCGAGAACGGTCAGATGGTTCAGCGACGTTTCGATGTGGCGGATCTGAGTCTGAGTGGTTGTTTGCGCCCCGGCCGCAACAGTTGCCAGAACGATGGTAGCGATTGCGAGAACCTTCACGGCGGGCCTCCCTGGGCATCGTTGCGCGAAAAAGAAAAGAGAAGCCCAAGCCCTGAGGCCCAAGCTTCTCTTTTTCGTGGTTAGGAATGCTCCATTGGAACTGGAACACTCGTGTTTTCGAACACTAGCGACCGCTTGCCGTTGTACTGAAAGAGAAATACCCTCTTTTCGCATTCCGGGCCTTGCGGATTTGCCATCCGCTCGACCAGAAATGCTCGCTGTTCATCGTCAAACCATACGTAGCCGTTTACGGTTTTTGGTAACCGCACCCGAATCCGCTGGCCGCCTGTCATCTCCGCAAAAGCATCGACCACCTCCTGCGGAAACGACTGGAAGAGGACCGCACCGGATCCGGAACCAGCAGTCACGACAGCGTTCATCGCCTGGGCCCACGCCTTGCGGTTCTCCTGCTTGCCTTGCGCCCAATAGTGAACGAAAAGATGCAACGAGCTGAATTGATCTCGCGCATCCTGCTCATGTTCCCAGAGGGCCGCCTGCGCCTTGTTCCGCGCAAGCACCGCTGACTTTCTCTTTTCTTTGTCTTCGCTCCCGCGCACCGCTTCCCACTGCGCCTGAGCGTCTTTCAGTTGCTGCTTGACCGTATCCTCGCGCTGGACGATCTGGCTTGCAATGTCGCCGTAGATCGCGTTCACCAGCTGGCATTCCTCGAACATTTCCCGGGTGACGCTCTCACCCGTGAAAAGCCCGCGGAAATCTTCGATCGACATCTTCTCTTCGAAACCGTTGCCGGTTTCATCGGGAAGAAAGCCGATCTCCTTGCGAAGGACGTTGTAGAGCCGCCCGACCTTGTCCGTGTCGGCAACCTCGAGATGGGCAGGCAGGTCCGATACTCTGCGCTCGCGCTTATGGCGGAGCCAGGGTGCCGGAGCGACCTCCTTCCGAATGTCGCTGATGACGGATTCATCGATCTCGACCCGGTGTTTCAAAGAATCGAGTGCGTTCTGCAGCTGCTCGACGAGCTTGTAGGCCAGGTCCGGCCGTCCCGCCGCGAGACACGAGGTCTTCAGATCGGTAATGGCACCGATCCGGTTTCCTCGCGCCTTCATGGCAACTGGGCATGCATTCCACCAGGGAGACTTGGCCTTCTGGTGCTTCGTCTTTTCCTGACGGAATCGTTCCCCATACGCGATCCTCCCCGCTACGAACTTCGGAAACTGATCGGATGGCATCACGCAAATGGTGTCGAAGTCGAAATCGCCGCCGTTCCTGCTCGCAGTTTTCGAATGAAGAATGTAGGTGCCCTCCATCCGAAGCTGTCGATCGAAAAGATATGCGATCTCGCCGTCGCCAAGGTCGTCGGTCCCGAGCGCCTGTTTGAGCGCCGGAACAAGCTCGCTTTCGGTCAGGTGGCGGACAGGAAGAAGATCCTCCTGCATCCGAATCGGGTATCGGACACAGAGTCCTTTCTCCGCCACAAGGGATGTAATTGCGCTTTCCTCTGGTATCCAATCAGACGCCGAGAGAATCTTTCCCCGGTGCTCGATCAGGACCCCGTCGTCAGCGAGAGCGAACGATGGCAGCTTCAGATCCGCGCTGGTGCAGGCACGGAAGGCCCAACGGGCGAGCTTACGGTTCAATTGATTGAAGACGTAGGGAATCTTAATTGCATTTCCGCTACGATCCGCCAAGAGAACCGCTTCCGCCGGATCACACCCTTCTGAAGCTGGCTCATCCTCTCGTTCGAGTGCGTCGGGATCAAAGGCAACACCATCGTCGCTCGTAGTGACCTCGGACTTTCCGATCACATCGAACAAAGCTTGGTAATCGCCTTCATCCCACGCCCTTCTCATCGCCTTGATTCGTTCGAGCGCCCACAGTTTCAGTTCGAACTGCAGCGCCTCTTCCGAAGCATGCTCGATCAAGGTGTAGCTTGACCCAAACTCAGACTGCCGGGACACTTGCTTGATCCCGAGAGTCGCCGGACCGACGAACATACGGCCCGAAGTGCCCAATTGAGGAAGAAATCGCACACTCCCTTTGAGCGCTGGTTTGCAGGCACTTTCGGGCAGAATCACGTCGACCGTGAGCCTGTCGGCCACACGATCGCTCATCGCCTTCAATGCGCCCTTTGCTTGCTTCGGATCGCTCGCGTCAAACGCCAATCGAAATTGGCAAAAACGATTCGTGCCGATCTTCAGCTTCCGGTAGAGGGACTCACGCGCCCAACCACGGCAATCGTTGGTGCCAAGGACATGGTCCTTGACCACAGCGATGCGCAGGTCAGACTCCTCGACCATCAGCTTGCAGTCGGAGACCAAGATCGCAAAGTACACGATCGCCGCCTCAGGCCAATGCTGAAAGCGCTCAGCAATCGAGCTGGCATGCGCCTTATCGACGAAGTAGAACTTTCCATCCTTCGCCGAACTGCTGGCGCCTACCAGCTTGTATTCGACCCCGCCGTAATGAAGGCTCGCCATGCGGTTTTCGACCACAGACTGCTCATACGGCGTCAACTCATACGGCACGCTGACGCGCGCTACCCGGATTCCTGGATAGATCTGGCCGAGTAGCTTTCCCTCGAGGGTATCTTTCCGTCCGAGCTTCGTTGGCTTGCGGGTCACCTCTCCGGACGCATCAATCCTCAACTCAAGAATGAGGCGATCATCAATGGCCGAATTCTGTGTCCTGTTCGCTGTCATGTTCTCCTCACTTGTCTGGCGCTTCAAGACGAAGTGACAAGAGATTGGCTGACGCCGGTCTCCCGATTCTCTTCGCCTGGCCGCCCGGGTTAGGGGTGGATTGTGTGCCGAGCCAGGATCGAGATTCGAAACCGGGTCAGCGGAATTCCTCATCGCGTTTGCGATAAGGGTCAAAGGAGGCGACATGAGCCGTATTTCAGGTATGTCTCCTCTTTGAATCCGCGCTGACTTAAGCCCATTACTTCTGCAGGGGCTTTTTCACCAAGATCGGAGATCCTCCATTCATCTCCGCGTCCGCCTTGTAGGCGTGTAGAACGTAAACAATGCCGGATTTTGATTGGAACGCCTTGATAAGGGCCTCCCCTTCGCTTGAGGCCTCTTCACCGAGTTCCGGCTTTGTGGGAGAAGAGCCATCCTTGGCAAGGAAGAATCGGGCGACTTCTTCGCTCTGTTGCCGTGATCTCCGCGTTCTCTTCGGTTGCGTGCTCGGTCTTGCAGGCGCCTGTACGGGTATGGCCGTTACGGTTGCTGTACTCATCATTGACCTCCGTCTTTTCGATCCGGCGCGGCCAGAATCTGATCTCGGCGTTCGCCGTCGATCGGCCGTTCACTGTATTCGGCAATCCACAAGCCGTCCGGATTCACGTCCGATCGTTTATCGGCGATCAGCCGCACTCGATATTCGTTCACAAAGTGGTCTGTTGTTTCCGTCCCATTCGTCAGGTGGTGGACGTCCTTCACCCCATAAGCGAGGAACGTTAGGGGCTCGCCTGTGACGGGATCGAGTTGGCGGAGGTGAAACACAGATTGGATCTGTCCCGTGTCGATTTTGCCCCGCGTATCATCGTCCTGCATCGCCTTCAGCGTGTAGGCGCGTAGGTTGCGAGTCATCAGATTCAGACTGGCAGCCCAGTGATCGTCGACGTTTGTCGGCGAGTAGTTCAGATAGCTCGACAGGAAGCGCTTGACAAACGCTTCATCGAGAAACTGGTCCGTGCCGCCAGTCGCGAGATCGGAAACAGATCCCCTGGCGGGCTTGCCGAGAACTGATGCATCCCCGTTCGGAGCGATGCGGATCACCGTTGGCGGCTGCATCCGGACAAAGACAGCGAAGCCAATGGCAAGGACCGCAATCGGAATCGTCAGGAAGGCCAAAAGCCATGCGCGGTTCGCGTTCGCCCTCAGCGCTCCATCCATCTCGTAATACTTCGGCCTTGCCAGTGCTGCCTGGTCGCCACTGACGGTACTGGTCTTCATGAAACCTCCCTAATCTTCATCAGTCCTAGATCTCGTCGCCTTCGCAACGCCACTCGCGGCGAGCCGTGCGGCGTGATAAGCACCCCATGTGCCCACGTTGTACCGGTGCACACTTGGCCCTCTCCTTTGAGAACCACTTGATCCGGCATTGGAGCTTCTTTTCGTGGCGGGGCTCCCCGAATCACCCTGCGAAGGACTCGAATTGCCGCTCGAAACAGAGCCAGCCTCGCCGCTCGCTTCATCCGCTTGATTGGTACCCATTGCGTTGCTGATGGAGTTGCGAATAAGATCCGCGTGGCCCTCAAGCGTCGGAGCGCCGGCATCAAATCCGAAGCCGCCTGTTGCTGAAGAAGCGGCAATCGGCGCGGATTGGGGAGGAGCCGGAAGGTTTCCACCAGTCGATGCCGGAAGGGCTCGTGCGGCCCCGGTGGTCGCTGCACTCGACGACATCCCCGCTCCGGTTGCACCGCCAGCCCCCGTCCTGACGGCCGCGAATCCCGCAGCGGCTCCTTCAATGCCAGCAGCACCCGCGGTCACTGCAGTCACAGCCGCTCCGATCATGGCAGCGGCAGTGCTCCCTACATCGCCGCTTACGATCCGTTTGGCAACAAACGGGATCACCGCGATCGCCAACGAGTACACGATGCTGACGATGCCCAATAAGAACGCGCCCTCGAGGTTGCCGAGCCCACCCAGAAAATCGTTCTGATTGAGCATCTGTCCAACCTGCCCCATTTGCACCGCTGAGAGAAGTGCTCCAAATCCTCCATAGAGAATTGGCCAGGCATTCCAAACAAAAATGTTTTCAACGTACGATTTCGCTAGGCGGTTGGTCGCGTCGAGAGGCATAAGAGCAACGACGATTGGCCCGAAGATATAGAGAATGCTGCCGTAGAACATGTAGAAGAAACCGAATACCACCACAACAATTGGGTAAAGTATGTAGGCAACGAGGACGAGAATTCCGTCAATCAATCCGGCAATCGAACCGGTAATCAAGCCCCACATTTGTTGGAAGCCGGCTTGGCTGTACTGTGTCTTTAAATCGCTGGCCCAGTTCTGAAAGACGTTCCCCCCCGACGCGTTACTCACCCAATTTCCAGCGCTCACAAAGCCCTGATTGATCGTTGTAAACACAGCTCCGTAGTTCATCACCACAACTGCCGTTACCACATACTTGATGAGGCTTGTACCCAATCCGCGAACATCCCCGCCGTGCGAGGCCGATTGATAGACCTGCCAGAGAAATCCGACCAGCAGGACCACATACGCCACGTTCTGCATCCCAGCAGTAATACCCGTCGAGTCGATGCCGGACCTAGCCTGGGTCAGAAACCGCTCGAACAGATTCAGCTGCGTCGACTGAAACAGCGCAAGCATAGTGGCGGGATGTAGGGAAGCGAGGATCATATCTCTTACCTGTTGGTCAGTGCTCCATTGATGAGGTCGTTATTGGTCGTATTGTCAGTAGTCGCAAGCTTTGCACGAGCACTCTGATTGGCGAGATCCATCCCGCGCGTCCGCATCAGTTCTGCAAGTGCAGCTTGCGTGTAGGCATTGGCGCGAACCACCCACACATCTGCTTCCGCTTCGAGAATCGGAGCACTCCCCGGCGCTGCTTGCGAGATCTGTTGCCCCATCTGATTGGCCTCATTTAACTCGGCGTCCGCAAGGGTGTCGATCTCGATTGCCCGTTTCATGGCATCCTGCGCCTCTGCATCCGACATGTCGGTCATTGATCGCACCTGCGGGGACGCAGCGTTCTGCGGCATAACGACACCGTAGACGTTCTGAAATTGCCCGGAAACACTGGGAACATTCGCGGCGCTGTGGGAGAGCAGGAGAGCTTCAAGGCTCTGTGACTGGGGCAGAGTGGCGCTCGCCACGTTGACTCGGAACAGACCACTCACCTGGTTGAATTGGTTCTCGGATTGCGCCACAGAGGTCTTTGCCTGATTGATTGCTGTAAGTGGATACATCACCTCTTGCTCGTACTTTGCCGTACTCTGCTCGTACTGATTAATCGTCCTCAGGGGCGCAGCAATATAGGTGCTCATGAGAGATTGCATTTTCGAGAGCGCAGCGAGAATTGCCGCTGTATCAATGCCAAATTGACCATTGGCACTCTTCGGCAGGACTGCGACGATACCAAGTGCAACCACCGCCCCCTTAAGTATGGTTGGGCGGAACCACTTGTGCGCATCGCGCAATATCGGTTCAGGCTGGCTTGCTGGTTTTTCGATGTTTGGCACAGGAATCGTATTGCGACGCCAAAAGAACGACCTGCGCTGCTTGTTCGGGTTTTTTTTTGGATCGGTCATCGAGTGCTTCCTACCGCGCCGTCAGGGCTCCGGTGATCAAACTGTTGACTCCGCTAGTCGCGGCTGTTCTGCGCTTCACAAGCACATTGTCGTGGGCTATACGGCCCGCTTCCTGGCGCAACTCCGCCGCGAGCATCTTCTGGATAAAGGCTTGGCAGCGAAGATTGGCGACTTGGGCTTGAGCCGTGAGAAAGGGATTGGAACCGGGTGTACTGAGTGCTACCTGGTTTTCCATCTGGTTGGCAGTCTGGATAACCACATCTGCACCCTGATCCGCAACGAGCGTGGTCTTGAGATTCTCCTGTCCGAGCGCGTCGTCCATGTCCATCATCACCCTGTCCTGGGGCGAGGCGGCGTTGACGACTGGAATTCCGCCGAGATTTGAGGTGAAGCTCGCCTGCAGTGCAGGAATTTCAGCCGAAGCACGGCTGTGCAGAAGACTCTCGAATTGCTGAGGCCCGGGTGTTACGGCGCTCGTAATGGGCATATTGAACACTCGACTCATCTGGCCACGGTAGGTATTGATGGAGTTTGCAACGAACCCACGAGCCTGGTTGATCGCCGCCAGCGGCGCTACGGTGTTTTGATAAAGCTGCTGCATCTGCTGGGCGACTTGATTGATCGCCTTGAGAGAGGTTCCGATGTCGTTCTGTATCGAACTGAAGATCGCGTCAAATACGCTGAGGAATTGCCCAAGCGCTGGCTTCGGCAGAGCGAAACATGATTCGAGTACCAGAACACCAATCAGCACGCGCTTGTTCCATCGGGAACCGCCTCGCCGGAGTTGACCGCATCCCGCCTCGTTTTTATACGGTTCGCCATTCAGAAGCAGAGTCGGTTCGGGTTTGCTGTGTTCTGTCATTTGCCAATCACCTCCTGCATCTCTCCGGATAGCTCAACCGGTAATGGTCCAAGTTCCGCCAATCCGCGCGGATACTTTGCCGCCAGTTCCTCGTACGCTTGAATCAACGGCAGTTGCTGATACCGGCGCAGCCACCACTTACGAAAGGCCCGCTCCCGTGCGTAGGTAGTCGTGATCCAGTAATCAACCGGGCTCGGAACAATCCGAATGGCGTGCGTCGATTCCGCCTTCTCCCCGATCGCGATCAGGAACTCGGCGCTGTGCCCCTTCTTCGGCTGAGCGAACGTCTTGATCTGGTTAAGTGCTGTCTCATTCAGATGAACGTGCTCCCGGAGCGCCGTCACGTCGCCCGGTTGCTTGCCGATGATCTTGGTAGTCGCGTTCTTCACAATCCCGGCTCCGTGCTCATTCGGGCGGTCAGGTGTCCCGACGAAATCTTCAGGAGTCTGGCTGATGCCCCAGACACTTGCATTGCGCTTTCGCGCAGTACGAAAGAGCTGCACGACGACGCCTGCGAGGATCGGGGATTCGAGCAGGGCCCAGCACTCATCGAGAAGCACGATGCTCGGCTGGCTAGTGGCGCCTGATGCGCGATAGGTGGCCGTGTGCGCGATCAAGAGACTCATAGCGCGCTCCAAGCGTGGATCGTCTTTGAGCTTTTCCACGTTGAAGTAGAGCCAGGGGTTGTTCAACTGGACCGTTGTGGGCCGGTCAAAAAGCAGTGCATACGGCCCCTCGTCGACCCATGCGCGCAATTTCGTAGCCGCCATCTGCGCGATCGCGTTGATCCTCTGATTGCGGTCACGATCCTGCCAGTGCGCAAGTTCCGCGGCCAAGTCCCCGAACAGCGGAATCGGATTCGAGGTCTTGGCGCTGCAGCGCTTATAGGTTGCTGCGATGGCCTCAAGCAGAATGCTGTCGAGTAGATCGATATCGAGATCCGGCGGCGTGTTTTCTCCAAGCATGTGGCGAGTGAGATTCTTGAGGAACGAAATCTGGTCGTTCGAAGGCGTTGCCTCTCCAGCCGGCAAATCCCACGGGTTGATTGTCTGATCGCTGTCGAGAGACATTTCGATCATCTCGCCACCCATCAATTCGACCAGCGGCTGATAAGAATCCCCGCGCTCGAGAATGGAAATCAGGGGATTTGCACGAGCGGCCATCAACAGCATTTGTTGAGCGGCAAGTGTTTTGCCTCCACCGCTCTTCGCCATCAATAGCCCGTTCGCATCTGATAGGTCTGGATCGAACATAGAAAACGGGATGAGTTGGCGATAGGGTGTCTCGAACAGAATGAGCGGGCTGCGCTGCGTTCCCCTCCACGGCATCTCGACTGGAACCAAGTCAGCGACATTCAACGTCAGCATGTCCTGATCCCGTTTGTCCGATTCCGCCATCCCCGGCAGCGTCCCAATGAAGATCCGGCGCTTTGCAATGGTTTCCGCCACAGCTTTCGCGCCATTCATGTGCGTGAACGCGTTCAGTACCTCCTGCGTGCGGTTGGCAAGTTCTCGTTCCGACCGCTCAAGATCTCTGAGGGTGATTGCCGCCTCCGAAGTTCGGACGACAACCGAAAGGCTCAGCTTCGCTGTCTTTAGTGAGGATGAAATGATGTCGCGCTGAACCTGGATGAGTTGGGCCTGTGCGACCTCGGCTTCGGGATTGGATTTGAAGTTGCCGTTTGCGTCCTTCTGTGCCGCGGTCATTTTCTGAAGACGCTTCTTGTAGCTCTTGAGCACCTTCACCTGATCGGGGATCACGACCTGGGCACTGACTACAACTGGGAACCCAAGCGTCGAGAAGCCCTTGAGCATTCCCGGGAAGGTCGCATCCGGAAGTTCCTTGAGGCTGACGACCCCGTAAAGATAACCATCAACGTTGAGGTAGGTTTCCGTCTCGTTGAGGATGCTTGCATCAGCCGCCTGTTCCCGCGCGCTGCGATACCCGATCATCTCCTCACCCGGGACAAACGGCCGGTAATCGCGCCGAACTGGATGCTGGGCGTGTTTCAGCTCCACAAAAAGATCCTGAGTCTTGAGTCTCCGGGGCCCGAGGCTCGCCGCCTCCATCGACCCCTCGATGCCCCGGAGGATGGATTCAAACTCCGCCAGATAGGTCTCGTGCTCCTTCCGCGCACGTTGGATGGCCTTTGTCTGGCTTAGAGTGAATCCACCAAGACTGTGGTTTTGCTGGGTAGAGTGGTAGAGCCTCGCATGAACGCGCGGGTCCCAGATGAAGAACACGTTCAACCGGTTTTCGAAGAAGTAGCCACCCTGCTCCTTTTGCCTCCACATTCGCAGACGGTGCGAATCGAGAGCCATAACCTCGGACTGCTCTGTCCGTTGTTCACGGATGTATCTGTCGAGCAGGTCATTCAGCCGCTCGGAGATCTCATAGCGGAACTGGATGCGCATGCTCACATCAGGAACGCTTCGAAACAAAGCCTCGAGCAAGGACTTGCTCTGGTTGCGATCCTCGTCTGTTGCGAAGTAGCTCTCGAGTCCTTTCAATTCGTACCCAGCCACGAACGCTCCATTCGTGCGCACCATGATGTCGTCGCCCATTGGCAAGTCCCGGAGCGGCAACAGTTCGCACACCGCAGGAGCTTTGAGGCTTCTATCGTGTTCTGTTTGCGTCACGGGCATGACTGATATCTCCCCTAGCAACCCCGATACCTTCGATCTGCAATTGCTGCTCGACAATTCGAGCAAGTGGAACGATCTCCTCATGAATGCGGGCCGCGAAGATCACGCACGCAAATGTAGTGCGCGCCGCCTCCGCATCCAAGACAGCGATGACCGTCCCGTTTTTCTCTGCTGTAATCGACGCCTGCATGGCATTACTCCTCACCTTCAACCAGATAACCTTCTGTCAGCTCTGAATCTCGTTCAAGCGCGCACCATGCTTTCGGAGCGAAGAACGATCGAAGCAGATCAGTGAGATATCCGCGCGGTCGGCCGTACTTGAACAGAATCAAAAACGGCACGGCCAGCGCGGGCACAACAAACTCCATAAAGACGTTGAGCGGAATACCGAACACATGCGCGTTTCCGCTTACAAAGTGCGCAAGGAGGTTCATCAAGGCCGCGAGCGCGAGCACCAGAATCAGGTCCTCGAATTCGAGGCCCAGGAAGGTGACCTTGGTATGAAGATTGCGATGAACCGGCGTCAGATCGAGACTCATGAGCTACCCTCCAACTCCGTGCGCCTGTGTGACCATCGATTCGGCCAACCGCACCATGCCCGAAACCATCAGTGCGCCGAGTGCCGCAATAAACTTCCTGATCCATGTCGAGCCCGGATAAATTTCTGAGACCACACCGCCCATGTGCAAAGCCATTGCTGCCAACTGCGTCAATGCGAACATGGGGAGGATGACATTAGCCGTCCAGTTCACGAGACTCATCGTCGCCATCCAGAACGCATCGGCATTCGTTGCGCCAGCGTGCTGCACAAATCCTTCGATCGCGCGCAACATTCCTGAACACATCAAGGAGCCAAAGCCGCCGTATAGGAAGCTCTCAAATGGGCCGCCTTTGCTGTAGCGATACACCGCACCCGCAAAGAACATGCCCGCCATCGTGGGCATCATCGTGTTGCCCGCCCAGGATGCAAGGTTCGTAATGGCTCCATCGAGACTCATGTATTTACCTCACGCGGCCATTGACCGGAAGAGCGACAGAAGACCGCTCACGCTCAGGAAGGAGATCGCCACAAAGACCAGCCGCGCACATGGCCTGTGCCGGACGAAATTGATCACGGCTCCCACACAAGCCAACCCCGCCGCGGCAGGTAGTATCTGGCCTGCGATGTAGTTCCAAAGCGACGAGAGCATGTCGGTCATCGCATATTGCCCCCCTGAGTTCCATCCCTGGAGGAGTTGCATTGTTGCTGAAAGCGACATCAGGAAAAGCGCGGCAACAATAGAGCCGATCGGGTTTTCGCCCGACGCCCCGTCCAGCGTGGCTTTCAGGACAAAGTAGGCCGCGAGCACCGGTACCAATCTGGCGACCACAATTTGGTTTACGAAGTTCTTGAAAACTGTCTCCATGCTGGCCATCCAACTGGTACCCACGGATCCGCTGCCCGAAGGAATATTGATGCCCTGTGCAGCGATCCATGACAGGAGTTGCGGAAGCGTCAAGAGAACCACCGTCCAGAGAATCCATTTGCCCGTGCGCCCGTTCACGTGAAAGTTGATTCCGCCTTCATGCCGGAGACTGACACCCGCGGCGGCCAGCGTGCAGAACGCCGCCGGCACCGCGAGATCGAGCAGCAACTGGAGTAGGTCGAGAAGGAACTGCGGAACCTGCATGACGGTGCGCCCCCGTTTACTGAATGCCTTGCGCCTGAGTGATGAAGCCTTCCGCCATTCGCCCCAGTCCCGAAATCACCATCAAGGCAACGCCAGTGACGCCCCAGCCAAAGTAGCCTCGTCCGGATTTGAAGTGCCATCCTGCGATACCGAGGCAGCCTATTGCGATGACCGGAGCGATCACATTGCAGCCCCAGTTGACGATATTGAGCACCGTGCCTTCGACAGTCGTCGCTTGCTGGCCTTGCACCGCCTGTCCGAATGCGGGTTGTGTGCCGAGGTTCTGCGCCCGGGCAGCAAATGGCGCGGCGAGGTTGCCGATCAGGATCAGACCGAGCGCTAACTTTAGCGCGGCGTGCATCCAGTGGATATCGTCCGGACGATAGAAGACACGGGCGTGGGATGAGGCAGGCGCCTGCGAGCGCCGCCAGAAGCTTAAAGCGGTTCTCATACGTTTTCTCTCCTGGACGCGGCTGCTCGGGGCATCCGTGTCGAGCAAGAGAATCGTTCTGATCTGAAACTCGGTCAAATGGCGGCGTGGGGCCCGATCTGGAAAAAGACTATCCCCATCCGTTTCTTTGTCTTTGCCGGTCCCGGAGTCCTAGTACATCGCTTTTGCTGCGGAACGAATTCGACCTGTTTTGAAGAACCACGCTAGAATCTGTGTTCAGGAACCAGGTGTCGTAAGCTGTCGCCAGGTCAGGGACAACGAGATGGGAACCGTAGTTGAGCAGCAGACGCCCTATCAGTGCGACCGATGCGGAGCGACGAACGTCGTGGCCGCCCCACTGGTCTATCAGCAAGGAACCCACACATACTCCACTAGGTTTGGTTCGGGGACGACCCAGTCCTTTTCCGCTCAGGCGACTGCGCCACCGCGTCCACGTGGCTACCGGCGTCCTGTCTTGGTTTGGGGACCGATGGTTATGTTTCTCACTCTTTGGACTTTTATAGGGCTGGGAGCTGTCTTTCAGGTCCGCGGAATTTCGGTTTATAAGGTGAATTTGGCTTTAATAATTCTTTTCCTTTGCATAGGTTCCCTCGCAGGGCTGATTAACAGTATCCGCAGAGTCAGCCGGTATAACCGCGAAGTCTATCCTCATCTCCGCCGGAATTGGGAGCATACCTACATTTGCAGACGATGCGGAAGCTCTCAGCTGATCCTCTCCTGAAGAGCCTATATCGCGCCGCGGTCAGTTTTGGTCGAATGGGCCGATCTGGGCTCGTGTGATCAGCCGGGACTCTGCCCAACTACTTATTGAGTCATTGGGAAGGATCTTTTCTCAACTTGCAAACTGGGAAATCGAACGTCCCGATGTCTCAATCGCACATTGGGAAATTGGGACGATCAATTTCTCATTTGTCGAACTGAGTCATCGGGAAGGATCTTGCCTCATTCTTCTTTCTGAGACACCGGGACGATAAATTGCTCATGTGCACATTGGGCAAATGGGACGGCTAGTTTCCCGAGCCAGGGGTTGGTGCGCGATGGATGCCCAACGGGAGTCGTGATTTCAAACCCATACAGATCAGCCAGTCATAAAAATGCCCTGGTACTGGAGACCAGGGCAAGAAAAAGCCGCGTTGTTGCCAAGCTATTGAGCGCTTGCTGTCACCTTGTGAAACGATGCCGGAGTCTCTTCATGCTTGGTGAACACCACGTAGATTTTGGTATCAGCCGGCACGGAGACCACGATGCGGCTACTTGCATTTAGGGTCATGACTTCCGAATCGCCAGCGGTGCCAATGTTCTCGGCCAGGCGCTCGCGCAGCATGTCATCTTCAGAAAACGCAGAGCTCGTGTTGTTTCCCGCGACCTCCGCCAGCACTGATCCGAGCCCTGATGCGGCCCGTACAAGGAAATTCTTCCCTGTGTTCTTGCCGTACACGCTGCCTTTTATCGGCCCTAGATCCAAGCTGGTGCCAACGGCGTCGATCTTCTCTCGGGCTCCATCGAGAAGTTCAATTTCATCGAATTTGACGCTGACCAATCCGCTCCGATCGGCCTGCTGCAGCTGACCATACACGCGGGCACCCGCGGGAACCACGATCTTGTCACCAATCGCGTAAGTGTATTCGACGACCGCCACCACGGGAGCCAAGACCGCACTCGAAATCTGTGTTTCGAGTTTCGCCTGAATGCGCGTCCCAGGAGTCATTTCCAATCGTGGCGTGCCGTCGTTATCGATGTTGGGCCTCGCTTCAGCGGCAATTGGATTTTGCGCCATGCTCCTAACAAACACCAGCGACGGTTCCTTCAAGCTGTTCTGTTGGTTTGGAGGTGCCTGTTCAGGAGAAACGCCTCCATAGGGGGCCGGATCCACCCATTTCTGCTGTGTATCCGCAAAAGAGGGCACACTGCCCAGTGAACTAGCGGCCGGCGGCTTGCCGGCTGGGGACTTGTTCAAAGCGTCTTTATCGGAACGTGTTCGTCGAATATCACCAGGCCCGAGTTGGCCACTAGTGTTGTCCGGCGCTTGGGTTCGTTCCGTGTCCATGAGCGGTGTCACGCTCCCCTTTGACGCCTTTGGAGGCTCTTGCTTCGTTTCTTGAGAGAAGACCCGAGCGGCTGCCTGCTTCTTTGGAGATTTGCTGACTGTCGCCGTGAAGACGAAAAAGAGCACCGCTGCGAGAAGCCCACCTCCAAGGAGAATGAGTTTGCCTTTGCTCATTCCATCTGCCGTCTTGCCAGTTCTCGTCGCAGACCTCGTGGCAACAGGCTCTTCTTTCGGATTCGGATCGATTGATTCAGGTAAATGAACCGGCCCTTGCGAAGCAGCTTGTTCAGTTGGTTCTGGTGTCGGCGCGGTTACGCCTATGCCAATATTCTGGTTATTTCCATTGATATTCATAGACTCGGCTCTCCCTTCTATTTGCTATCGGCGGCTGTGGGCGGAGTAAATGGAAGACGGATCAGGATTGGTCGATCTACCTGGTCGGCTTGGGCGATCTGGAGGTAGAGCTTTTCGGTTGATTCCTTGAAGTTGGGTCTATCGAAGACAACCACGCCATCGGCGCGGACTCCTGGTTCGAGACGGGTTGCGCTCAACTTGTAGTCGCGGATTTCAAGCTGATCCGAGATGATGCCTTTGCCCTCTCGCTTTTTCTTCTTTGTGGCTTTGCGGCCCGTGATCTGGATTTGCGGCGGCACGATCTCGATGGCCTGATTGGATCTGTTCAGGATCGAATAGGAGATCATCGTTCGATTACCCAGCTGCCGTATATCACCGATCGATGTCTCGATCTGTTTGTCCTCCCATTTCGTCCACGTCGGAGCGTTCACGACCTCTTGCTGTCTGAACGCTTCATCCATGTTCGATAGCGGCGAACTGGGGGCGGCACCGCCCTCGCTCGCTCCACGTCCAATCACTTTCGCTGGCGCGTTCACCATAGCCACCGGACTCGGATCATCGGTAATGAGAAAGCTGCGCGCAGCTCTGTACTCAATCAGAAAATCCACCGGAGGCGTCTCATCCGCGGCTTCAGCTCCGTCGCTCACAAGTTCCATAGCCACATGCTGGCCAGATTTCGTCGCGATCAGGAGATTCGATTGCGCCGCTTCTTTGGTGATGGGCTTGACGTAGACGTAGTCTGGCTCACCCTCGTTGTGTTCAGCCTTGAATTGGCCCGGACTACCAAGAATGACCGAGGTAACCTCCTCCGGCATGTGAATCGTCGACTCAAATTCCGGCCGCAAGTGCAGTACAGTGACTTCTCTCGGATTGATCGTGATCGTGGCCACACGTGCCCCAACGACTGGACTCTTACCCTCCAGGTTGAGCGGTAATAGCAGCGCAATCGGAATAAACCAGCGAAGTCTCATGGGAATGACCTCCAAGATGGGTTTGCGATGGGATGCCTGCGAAGCATGTAGCGCCTTCTGACCTGCTGCACGTAAGCCACGACATCGGGGTTACGATAGTTGAGTTGTTTGAGTGCTATGCCTCGATCACCTGCGTAATAAGCGGCTGACACTAGGCGAAGATCCCCATGAAACTCCCACATCAGCGCAGTGACGTACCGCGTACCGGCAGCGATGTTCTCCTCGGTATTGAAGGGATCAAAGGCCCCAAACCGGCGAGCTGTCGCTGGCATGAGTTGCATTAGTCCCATTGCTCCTTTGTTCGATACGGCGCGCGGATTCCAGCCCGATTCAACGTCGATCAAGGCCGCAATGAAATCTGGCGACACACGGTAGTGGGCGGCGTAGTGTTGCACGCACCTATATGCATCTACACAACTGGCTCTGGATTGCCTTGCAGCGATTAATAGGGCGGTGACAATCAGAACGCGCTTCATGCCGCTGACTCTCCTCGCCTCGCCATCTGCTGCGCGATTCGCGCTCCATCATTGAGCAGGCTCTTGAATCCCTCGCGAAGGAGCAGGTGGCGTCTGTCTTTTTCAGTCTTGGCTAAGAACGGAAGAAGCACGTCGCGATGCTCTTCGGTCACGTGTTTGGTTCCGAGCAATTGCAGGGCATTGGCGAAGTCGATCATCTCCGATACCGATGGCGGTTTCTCCAGCGAGTAGTTCCGGAATGAAAGCGCAATCCCCGCCATCTCGCGGTGAAAACCCTCATCAGCTTCTGGCGTGCGACTGGCAATGATTTCGGCCTCGCGTTCGGGCGTCGGATGCTCGACCCGGACATACAAGCTGCGTCGGCGGATCGGGTCACCCAGCCTACGTTCCTCGTTGCTTGTCAGCACTACGAACGGAATACTTTTCGCGGTAATGGTGCCAAACTCGGGGATTGAGAGAGTCCAAGCTGACAGTGCTTCCAGGAGCATCGCCTCAAAACCCTCGTCAACCTTGTCCAACTCGTCAATAAGCAGCACGCAGGGGCGCTCGTATTCGAGAGCCCGCATAAGCGGGCCAGGACGGAAGAAATCGCGCCCCTTCAGGTCGGCTTGCAGAGTCTGCCAGTTCTCATGCCGCCCTTTCGCGTAATCCATGTAGAGCCGCTGGAGACTTTCGTCGAAGCGTCCGATCGCCTTTTCTTCTGTCACCCCGCGGTAGCATTGCAGGCGTTCCACATGTGTTCCGGCTGCCTCTGCTATCGACAATGGGAGCTGGGTTTTGCCACTGCCGGCAGGCCCTTCGAGGAGCAGGGGCTTGTGAAGTTTGATCGCAAGAAACACCACTTGTGTCATGACTGGGTCGATGAAATACCCAGTTCTGCGCAGTCTTTCGGAAAAGTCTCGAATCGAGTCAAACATCGTAGCCCCTTGGGTGTCTTCTTATCGGCAACCGGACCGTTTCTCCGACTTTCACGCACTTGCAGCCAATTTGGTCCGAATCAGGCTTCGCGGAGAGAGCCTTCTTCCGTTGCCAGCGCTAGGCAGCTCCGACATCCAGTTGTTGAGATCCGTTTCGCGGTACCGGACCAGGTTGTTGACCTTGACGTACTGAGGGCCTTCACCACACAGCCTCCAGCGGCGCAGGCAAGCCAGACTCACCTTAAGGTGAGCCGAAACTTCGTTTTCCGTGAGAAGGGATTCCATAAACACCTCGTATTGATGAAAGGGCCTGCATGCCCTGACCAAACGAAAGCCTGGGTATGCAGGCGTTGAACGTAATGTGATCTCAGAATTCGGTCAAATCGGACGATGACCGGCTGGCAAACGTACTATTCTTCCTGCTTCTTCCGGCCTGGTTGCACCACGATGCCTTCGAGCGCATCGCGTTTGGCTTTCATGCGCACGTGAAGATAGTCCCGGAGGACTTCTTTCGACACATGACCGACAATCTGCCGGATCGTTTCCTCTCCGGCTCCCGATTCGGCGAGTTGCGTAATGAGGGTGTGACGGTGATCATGCCAGCGGCCGGTCACCTCCGCATTCTTGCGGACATTCTTCCAGGCGGTCTTGAGCGTCGTGACAGGCCGGGTGGGGTCGCTGGGACGAGGTTTGCCGAACGGAAAGACATACCACTCATCCGCAATGGTCTTGAATTTCTTTTCATACTGCGCCCGATGCTCGAGGATGGCCTGCCGCAGAACGGAATTGATGGGAATGGTCCTCCCCTCGCCGGCAGCAGTCTTGCTCTTTCCAACTTGCAAGTACCCCTTATCCAGATGGATCTGACCCCACGTTAGCGATTTGATCTCCGCGTCGCGCATTCCTGCGTTCAAAGCGAGCGTGAGAGCAAGCCGAATGTGAGGCGAACGCGAATTCCGGGATACGTCGCCCATCCTCTGCGTCTCTTCGGGCTCGTATGCTTTCCCGATCTTCCGCCGCGCGGGCAACTTGAGCTTCTTCTTCTTCCGCAGCCGGATTCGAATGACGTCGCCGGATTCCCCCATCATCGTCAGGAGGAACCGCACCTCCTCGTTGATCGATTTCGGAGAGGCCTGCTCCTTCAGACGGGCGGTTTGGTAAGCCAGAACCGTCGTCTCATCGATATCGATGAGGAGTTTTTCGCCGAGTTGGCGCACGACGTGCCCGATTGCGTATTCGGCGAAGGTCACGCCTCGAAAACGCAGTCGGTAATCGCCGAGGTAGTCCTCGGCCACGTCGCGCAACTGGCGGATGCGAATCTCTCGCCTGGTCTGGACGTTGTTGAAGCCCTGTTCGAGTTCACGCCGTCTTTGATTCTCGGCATTTTTGGCGACCGTTTTTGAGGTCGATTTGGACGACTCCCGGATCAGTTGTCCGGCGAAGTAGAACTTGTACCAATAGACTTTGCCGCGTGGAAAAATGGACATCGATCACTCCTGTCTCTCGGTTGGCACTAGTACCAATTGGCCAGTGCGAATGGAGATTGGAGCAGGAGGCGAACTCGTGCAAATCGGCGCGTCAGCCGAAAAGCTGTAGGGGATCGAGTCGATTCACTGAGGAGGGAAACAACTGAGCAGAATTGCTACGGACATTGCATCCGCTTTGAAGGGGAGTGGGCACAAAAATGGGCACAATTTGAAAAATTGGCGGATTTTTGGCTGCTCTGATCTGCTCTAAGTTTCTGATTTGATTGGCTCCTCAGGTAGGACTCGAACCTACAACCCTTCGGTTAACAGCCGAATGCTCTGCCATTGAGCTACTGAGGAGTGAGTGGCGCTGATATGTCCTCTATAAACGTAACAGACTGAGCGGGTCGCGTCAAAACACTGGGTAGGTTGGCAGAAGCCACAGCCATGAGCTGCGTATCCTCCGATTTCAACATCCAAACGTTTTTCGGAGGAACAATGAAGTCGCAGGATGGATCTCTGCTTCGCAATGCCGCTTACCTTGGACTCGGGCTCGCATCGACCATCATCAGCACCCTCTCCGACCGCACGCGGAACAGGGCGAACTGGACTCGAGGCAAAGTTGTGGTGATAACTGGCGGCTCACGCGGCCTCGGCCTGGCTATGGCCGAGGAGTTCGGCCGGCGCGCCGCCCGACTGGTATTGAGCGCGAGAAACGAAGTTCAACTCGCGGAAGCACGACGTTTGCTTATCGACAGGGGCGCGGTGGGAAGCGGCGATGACGTCCTGATTGTCGCTGCCGATCTGCGAAAGCCCGAGGATGCCTCGCGGCTGATAGATGAAGCCACGCGCCGATTTGGACGGGTCGATGTTCTGATCAACAATGCCGGAGTCATCACGGTGGGACCAATAGAGAACCAGACCCTGCAGCAATTCCGAGAGGTGATGGAGTCCAATTTCTACTCCGGACTGCACTGCACCATGGCTGTCCTTCCGCAGATGCTTCAGCGACGAGAAGGATCGATCGCCACGGTGAGTTCGGTTGGGGGACGCATTTCTGTGCCTCATCTGCTTCCCTACTGCGCGAGCAAGTTTGCGGCTGTGGGGTTCTCAGAAGGACTGGGAATGGAGTTGCGCTCCAAGGGCGTTCGAGTGACGACCATTTGTCCGGGACTTATGCGGACAGGATCGCACCGAAATGCTGTCTTCACCGGCGATGCCTCGCGCGAGTACCAGTGGTTCAGCCTGGCGGCGAACATGCCAGGAGCATCGGCTTCTGCGCGACACGCCGCAAAGAAAATCGCAGATGGAGTTGCGGCAGGATGTGCGGAGATCACCATCACGCCTCAAGCCCTTATAGCAGCGCGCCTCGGCAATCTCTCGCCCGAAGTCAAGCGGATTGCGATGATGGCAATGAACCAGGCACTTCCCGATGCAAAAGATGGACAGAACACTCCTCATCGCGGAGAAGAAGTCAGGGAACGAGAGCTTTTCCCTGCCTCCACTATCGGCACGTCCGCAGCGCAGCGCTATAACCAGATGAGTACGTTTGCTGAATCGAGACTGCCAGACTATTGAGTGCCTTGGAACCTGGATCGCCGGCCTCGTTTTTCTGTGGTCTTTGGTGCGAAGATAGAAGCAATATGGTTCGCATTCAAACGGAGTACCAGGGCAACCTCCACTGCATCTCTGTGCATACGCCATCGAAAACCGAATTGACCACTGATGCGCCTGTCGACAACCAGGGTCGGGGAGAGAGTTTCTCGCCAACTGACCTTACAGCAACCTCGCTAGGAACGTGCATGTTGACAACGATGGGCATTCTTGCGAGAAATCTAGAGGTCGACCTCAGTGGGGCCACGGCGATTGTAGAAAAGGAAATGAGCAGCACTCCCCCGAGAAGAATCTCCCGCTTGGCGGTATCGATTCGAATCCCCGTGGAAACCAGTCCGGAAAATCGAGAGCGGCTCGAGAATGCAGCGCACACATGTCCGGTGAAGAGAAGCATTCATCCCGATATCGAGACGCCGACCAAATTTATCTGGGGCTGATTTCTGGGCGCAGCAGACATTGGCCCGGACGAACCTGGATGCTCCGAGAACACGACTAAGGAATCTCTCCCATGATGCTGAAATTGCCTGACGGCGACTTTCGCGCTTACCTGTTCGACTGCGATGGCACCATCGCCGATTCCATGCCGCTGCACTATAAAGCATGGAAGAAGGCCCTTGCCGAATACGGGTGCAACTACGAAGAAGACCTCTTCTATGCGTGGGGCGGCAAGCCTGTGCGAAAAATCATCGCCGACCTGAACGAGATTCACGGTCTGAATATGCCCGTCGACTCAGTAGCCGAGTACAAAGAGAGCCTGTACCATGCCCAACTACCTGAGCTCCAGGGAATCCCAGAAGTGATCGAGCATATCGAAGCGCAGCACGGTCTAATCCCTTTTGCCGTCGTCTCTGGAAGCCGTCGCAACTCAGTGATTGGTTCCCTGACTGCACTCAACCTGCTCGACAAGTTCGATGTGCTTGTATGCGCGGAGGATTACAAGCGTGGCAAGCCCGCACCCGATGGATTTCTTCTGGGCGCGCAGAAACTCGAAATAGCACCCGAACATTGCCTGGTCTTCGAAGACACGGACCTCGGCGTTCAAGCGGCCACCGCGGCGGGAATGAAGTCTGTGCTGGTCGCCCAGAAACGCGGCCCTAAGTAACCTGTTCTGCGGTGAAATCAAGCGAGGATCCGAAACAAAATCCGAGTCTAAACGTTTGGCGCGTACCCGCCCTTCACTCCTCTCATAGAGAATCGAATTCAGTCTTTTGGATTGTCGCTGACAGGATTGCTTTTCTTATCAGCGATTGCGCAAGCCGTCGTCATACTCGCAGCTGGGCTAATGGCGCGCGATATGAGGATGGTCGACTTGCGCAGGTCGCAGCCGCCGTATCAGTAGGGCTCTCAGGTCTTCCGCTCTTCGAGGCGACAGAGTTTCAATACACCAGCTTCTCTTTTCTGTGGTGGGCTTTAGTGTGTTGGTTCACCATTCGTTTGCTCACAACGGAAGACCCTCAATGGTGGCGCGCGAGGAGATCGGCTGGGATGACCTAGTCCGCACAGTTGCTACGGTCGCAACTCCCTCCCCGCCCATGAACAATCGAATTACGGGATACTCGTCGGAAGCTACGGCAAGGCAGGAGCCATCGAAAACCTCGGAAACGCATATCATCTGCTGGCTCCAATCAGCCTTACGAACTCGTTTTATCTGCGCACATAACTCTCACCACGCCTCCATCGACACTCATCGTCCCTGGCTGGTCACGGGAGGATGTTGATGGCGATTTCACCAGTTGCAATCTGTCCGGACACATCAGCAATTCGCTAGGAGTCAGGAACGAAGAGAGCAACTACCATCCCGATGTTTTCGTGTGCGGACCACCACGCCAGGGGTGGCCGGGATTCTGGAAGACGGCACCAGGCTTTGGATGATTCTCGCTTATCACGCGCCGACCCCATTTCGTCACAATCAGCAAGTCACTGAGCCGATCAATGCAAGATGATTCACCCTGCATAAGAACGAATTGGAGGGTGTGATGCGTCTCGGCTTTGGTGTAGCAATTCTTGCTGCTCTTCTTCCTATCGCGACTCACTCGCAGGGTCCTACCTCCGCAGAGTCCGCCGATAAGGCATACACCTCGCAGACTTGGCCCGAAGCAGAGCGTCAATATTCTGATCTGACAAAGCAGGAGCCTGAGAACGCGCGGTATTGGTATCGGCTGGGGGTGTCTGCGCGCGGCGTCAAGCACTACGACAGCGCGCTCGAAGCATTGCAGAAGGCCAAAAAACTCGGCGCGGGGAGGGGACTTCCCGCATTCATGGCAGATTACGAGGTCGCGACCACCTACGCCGCAATGGGAGACTCAGCTCACGCTCTTGAGGCATTGAAATCTTCTGCGAATGCTGGCTTCATGTTGCCTGCTCGCCTTCAAGACGACCAAGACTGGAATGCACTTCGCACCAACGATCAGTTCATTTCGCTAGCAAAACTGGTGAAGCACAACGCCGCTCCCTGTGAAGATCCGGAATTCAAGCAGTTCGATTTCTGGCTCGGCGACTGGGATGTGGCTTCGGCCGCCGATGGAGTGCATCGCGGCGACAGTCATATCTCCAAGGAGATGGGCGGTTGCGTTGTCTGGGAAAATTGGACCTCGGCCGGAAACCCATACTTTGGCAAGAGCTACAACACTTGGAACCCGAATCTGAAACGGTGGGAACAGTATTGGGTCGACACGTCAGCCGGCGTCATGTTCTTCCATGGCGAGCTCAAGAACAAGATCATGGATTACTGGACGGATGATGTTCCCCAGACGAACGGCGGAACTCTGTTGCGCCACCTTCAGTTCTTCAATCTGGGACCAGACAAGGTACGCCAATTCTCGCAGGGATCCAAAGACGGCGGGAAAAGCTGGTACACCGAATACGACTTCATCTATACACGTGTTGCTGCAAATCCGGCTTCAGCGGCACTGCGTCAGTAGAGCAGCACCGCAATCCGATAAGCGGTGAATGTCCCGGCTTCCCCGCTGGCAGGGCAACTCCCCACCGCTGCTTCGCGAAAGCGCTTCGACGAAAGCTGCTGAACGAGGTTGTCGGGCAGATGACTCAAATCTGAATTCTGCCATCGCATCACGAAGCCTGGCTGGGCGCCATTCTCTACATGCGGAAAACCGCGATTGGCAGTACATGCTTCGCGAGCCAGCGAGTGATCGGAAGAGACCTTGATCCCGCTCCGAGCAACCAGCGAGCTCACTTGTTCTTCCACTTGTGCGGGCGAGTATGATTGCACCGCGCGAGTGAAATCGGCTGTCGCATATAGAACCCCGCGCTTTGCGATCACCGCGATACCAATTCGATCGACGTCGGGATTGAGCATGTTCTCGCGATGGAGTTTTGAATGCATCCATGCATCATGAATTTCTGGGGAGGTGGGTCCAACCGCGATGTTTTCTTCAATGAGATTAAAGTGAGCGCCGGAGAGCCCCGCGCGTTCTGACAGTGCCAGCTCGCCGGGGTAATCGTGTTGAATCGCTCCGCCCTCGCTGACCATCCGGCGAGTATGTCTTAAGGCGGCTTGCGCCAGGGCGGGATCCCACTTCAATGCAGGGGCGCCGGCTTGAGCTCTCGCCTGGTTAGCCAGAGCAACAAGTTGTTGTCCCTCGGCCTGCAAGTACTCATCACTCTGGGCGGCAACAACTCTGCAACTTCCAGCGAGAAACAGAAAAACTATTGAGAGAATGGAAAAGTATTTGCCAGGACAATTCACGACTACATATACCCATACTCGATTTTTGCGTTTCTTTGTCCTTACCATCGTAATGCTGAATAGCGCAGGCATCTTCTTTCAGACAGCCTGTTGGACCCCTTTTTGGCTGATATTGTCACGCGGGCCGATCCACGCGATTAGCAGAATGGCTGGCAGCCCAATCACGCTGGTGAGAATGAAGAACGGTACCCAGCCGATTTTCTCTGACAAGGCCCCTCCTGAAGAGGCCACCACGGTCCGGCTGAGGGAAGCAAGCGACGACAGCAATGCGAACTGGGTCGCAGTAAAAGCAGGGGAGCATAGACTCGAAAGCCAGGTAATCAAGGCCGTCCCCGCCATGGCGCCCGTGAGATTTTCGGCTGTGACACACAGAGCGAGATAGCCGATCCGGTGTCCACCCATCGCCTGCAACACGAAGAACAGGTTTCCAATCGATTGCAGAATTCCGCAGAGAATCAGCGCGCGCCGGATTCCTAATTTGGTCGTTACCACTCCACCAATCAGGGCACCTGTCACAATCGAGAAGAATCCAAATATCTTTGAAGCAGTCGCGATCTCAGGAAGAGAGAACTTCAGAGATATGTACAGGGGAGTTGACATCACGCCTGCCATTGCCTCTCCCATCTTGTATCCAAAGATGGCGATCAGGATTAAGGGCCAAAGTGGTCTGTGCATGAAGTCGCGAAAGGGTCCGATTACTGCCGTGTTGAACGCATGCGCAATCACGTGCCATCCCGATCCTCTATCGTCGGAGGTCCGCGACGAGACCTGGGGTTCCGGTCCGAACAGAAACACCAGCAGACCAACGCCGATCAGAGCTGCCATCGTGGCATAGGCAGTAAACCAACCAGCCGAAGCCGCAATGAAGAGCGCGCCAGCGCCGGCAGCCAGCATGCCGATCCGGTAGCCGGACTGAATCATGGCTGCGCCGGGAGCCTGCTGGTCCTTGTTCAAGCTCTCAACTCGCCAGGCATCGATCACAATATCCTGGCTCGCAGACAAAAAAGCGACAACAACCGCCAAGATCGCCATACGCGACAGGTTGTGCTTCGGATCGCACGATCCCAGAGCGAGAATCGCTGCAATCAGAAGAAGTTGAATGGTGACGCCCCAGCCCCGCCGTCGCCCCAGAGGAATCGGGGGAGGCACGCGATCGATGAGGGGAGCCCAAACGAATTTGAAGGAGTAGGAGGTGCCAACCAGAGCAATGGCGCCGAGGGTCGCGCGCCGCACCCCCACCGTCGCAAGCCACGCCTGAAGAGTTGAATAAGTCAGAAGAAGCGGCAGGCCGCTGGAAAATCCTAATGCAAGTACCTGCAGAACACGGGGCTGTGTATAGGCCGCAATTCCATTGCGCCATTTTTTGCCGGCGTGTACTTCGTTGGTTCCGGAGTTTTCCTTCATCTTGGTTTTCGAGTGTTCCGTTCCAGCAGCTTGCACTACTTTTTTAATAAATGATTGCAAGAGCAAGCTGTAAGTAGCGTCGGCAGTCCATAAGCGAAAGTGCCAACAGAGTCAACGTTACACGAATCGCGTCCGCTGCTTCGGCCTCTCAATGAGGAAGCGAAATGGTCATGCTGAAAAAAGGCGACTGCGAACACTGCGGTTGCTTCTATCGGTACTCGTTGTGGCACTCGGGTTTCGGCGACAACTCTTACGCGTACTGCGACGACTGCGGGATGCTCGCACTGCTGAACTACTCCAACGAATACGTTGCTTCGTTACCGTCTCCAGTCGACAAGTTCGGCGAAATTGAATCATCGTGGGAGCAGTTGCTTGAGCCATGTCCGTGCGGGGGAAGATTTCGCAAGGGCGCGTCACCCCGATGCCCGTCTTGCCGTGAGAAGCTTTCTGCCGCTCACGCAGCTGGGCACATTGAATCTCAGGCCCTCGGAGCACGAGGATGGACCTGGCAAAACAGCTGGAGCGGGATTTATTGCGTCGCGATGAACGATCCGGTGAATCCAGGCTCAGTTCTGCAAGTCATCGATCCGATCCTCAAGCCTGAACGCACGAAGGCCAAAAAACGATGGTCTCTGCTGTTCAGTTTCGGCAGATGATCATCGGAGTCGTCAGCGACACGCATGGTCTTCTTCGGCCTGAAGTCATCCCGGCACTGGAGGGAGTACAGCACATACTTCATGCTGGCGATGTAGGCGATTTCGCAATCATCAAAGCTCTTGAGAAAGTCGCGCCGGTCACTGCGATCCGCGGAAACGTTGATCGAGTCGGGAAATGCGCCAAATTGCCTGAGACCGAAGTGGTGCTCTTCGAGGGGCAGTACCTCTACATGCTTCACGACGTGCAGGCGATTCACCTTGATCCGGCTGCAGCGAAATTCTCAGTCGTCCTGTCCGGACACTCGCACAAGCCGGAGATCCGCCGACACAAAGGTGTGCTCTTTTTCAATCCCGGATCGTGCGGCCCGCGGCGCTTCAGCCTACCTGTAACGATTGGCAAGCTGACGGTGGCAGAGGGATCGGCTCCCTCTGCCGAGATCGTGCACCTCGACATCCCGCACTCATAGCGGTCCATCCGCCCGTTGCGGATCGCATCGCGAGCGGTGGTGACGCCGAGCGAATGATCAATGCTGTTCGAACTGCTGGTTTCGGAGGCTAAAACTGCCGGGTGTATTGTCTCACGTCTCGGATTCCTGCACCGATGCCCAGCACGTGATCGACACGCCTCTGAAAAGGATCAGCGCCGACTCCCAGAGGCTGAGCGGATTCGTCGCCCGAAGGTTCAGCCTTCGAAGGCAGTTCCTCAGTTTTCACTTCAGCAGGCTCTTCTTTCGAAGCTACTGGCGTTGGGCTCTCGGGCTCACCAATCACCGGTTTGAGAGCAAGAATGAGCCGCTCGACATGCTCTTTGCGAACACGTAATCTTTCGAACTCGGCAGTGATCTCAGCCAACTCTACTTGTGCCACGTCGAAAGCGACGCGATAAATCTCAGCATGTCCTTGCGATTTCATGCCGCGAGTCTAGCACGCGCAAAGAGAACAAAAGAGAGAGTCAATAGTAAGAGTTACCGTGAATACGCGCGGGCGGGAACCCGCTTGTGTTGAGCGAGCTTCACGTGGAGATTGCCTACTGATCTGCAAAAGATTGTCAGCGCGCTGCCTGCGACTCGCGCGCCGACTTCACCTACGCATTTGTCTTGATCAAATCAGCGAGAGAACTTGCGGCTAACACCGTGTCCTAAGGCGCTATTCAAACGACTGGCAAAAGGATCGCCGGAGGAAGAGCTGGCTGCCTGGAACTGATAGCTTGAGACTTCTTCCAGCGATTGGCTTGCGTGATCTGCAGCTTCGGAAGCGGTTTGCATTGCGGCTGCCGCAGCGGCGGCTTCCTCTGCACCCAGTAGTGGCTTGAGCGCCGTTACCACCTTTTCAATGCGCTCCTTGCGCGCCCGAAGCTCTTCGAACGCACCGACGATGTCCTTCAGCTCGCTGTTCGCGGAGTCAAACGCTACGCGATAGACTTCTCCGATGTTAGGCTTCATATCGATCTCCACCTGCCGAATTTAGCATGGTTTCTGTATAGCAAAGCAGATTCCTTCTGCAACTATTGAGTGATCCTAAGTATCACAATAAAAGTCACTTAGACGCAATCAGGCGCTACCGGCTGATTCACCGGCAGCGCCTGATTTGGGTTGACCATTTCCGCTCGACTGGAACTGGCAAGGACTTCAGTTTTTACACCTGCGCAGGGGGAGGTTTATCCCGGCGCCTCAAACTAGATGGGCGACAGAAGCCCTTCGGGTCTCTGCTGCCATCCCCAGAGTGCATCGTCAATGCGGCGCTGGAAGGGGTCTGCGGAGGGCTGCCGAAAATAGGCGATCTGCTCCTCTGTAGCATTGTCAGCGTGCACCGCAACGGTTTCGAGAACCGGCTCCGGCTCTGGCTCGATTTCGACAGGAGCAGGTTCTGTTGACGTGATCTCCATGCCAGGGCCAGAAACCTGCATGAAAGTGTATTGGGGTTCGGGGGAGGGTTCTTCGATCACGGGCGCGACGAACTCGGCGATGGGGGCGCTCGCCTCGTTGGTTGCGGTTGTGATTGGGGTTTCAGAATGCAGCCCGATGAACGGCCGCAGGGCGTCGACGACTTTCTCAATATGCTCTTTGCGAGAGCGGAGAGCCTCGAACTGCTCAACAATGCCGTGAAGTTCCTTGGTGGCTTCGTCCAATGCGAATCGGTAAGTTTCTTGTCTCATAGTCAACCCTTGGGTGATTCTGTCCCACGTACGTGTTACGAAACAAGAGCTAAGTAACTCTGGTCTGAATTACTGCTGTAACGCAAGTAACATATGCCATTTCCCTTTAGAGTTTCTTCCGGTTCTGGGAGGCATCACCTGCCGTCGCTCGGATCGAGCAGACAGCTTTCACTTTTGGCCGCATGTAATTTAGAGGAAAGCTATTTGGCAAGATTCAGACGGTTTGCCAGTGCTCCGGCGACAGCGTCACAGTCGCGCAACCCATCGAGTAGTTGAACCATGCATGATCGGTATGTGCGGTAGCAAAAAAGCCCTCGAGACGAAGCCCCCTCGCCATGCGCAGGAGGAACGCTCGGGGCCCGTAGAACAGTGTGAAGAAGCTGTCCCAATCTACGGTGAACAGGAACGATGAATCTGGCGCAAGTAGCGTTCCAGAGACGGGGAATGGAACCTGCTCGTCCTGAAGTTCTGCGAGCCGAATGCTCGCGACGGGATTCACGTCAGGAAATTCCGGCACATGGATCACGTGCTCGTATCCGCTCGATGAGAAGACTCGGAGCAGATCGCGCTGAATCAAAGGCTCGAAGCGACCCTGTGCCGGCATCCACAGCGACTGCGACTGCAACAAAGCCAGTAGCGCCTCTTTGCCATCGTGATCAGCCAGCTCTGCCGTTAGAGATCCGCCGGCAGTCAACAATGCCTGATTGAGGCGGGCGCATGAATTCAATCCAGTCTGTCTTCCCACATTTGCCCATGGGGATGCAGTTCCTACGGCAATGATGTCAGAATCCGGCGGATATTTCCGGGTCACTTTCCACGCAAGTTGTTGGGGCACGCTGATGAACGGATGGAGGATGATGAAGACTGCTTCGAAGCGATGATCGTACGCCTCAACCAATGGCACGCCGTACTGCGGATACACGAATTTCTCTGCCTGCACGGAGCGAGCATACTTCCCTTCCCGGCGGGCTCTCTGTGACGCTCCTTACGAGCGAGGATTGCAGGCCCGGCTCACTTTTTCCAGGCACTCGAGCATCGCGGTCGTTGAGAATAGAATGACGTTCCCCAGGAGATCACGATGCCGATCGTTCGCAGTTGTCCGAGCTGTGGCAAGTCCAACCGGATTCCGGCGAAGCACCTCTCCGATGACGGCCGGTGCGGCGCATGCAAGTCTCCGCTCAAGGCAATCACCGAACCTGTGGAAGTCAACACAGCCGAGTTTGACGAAATCATCCGCGAGAGCAAAGTCCCGGTTCTCGTCGACTTTTGGGCCGCCTGGTGTGGACCTTGCCGAATGGCCGCTCCTCACGTCGCACACACCGCACGTGATCTTGCAGGCCGCGCAGTTGTACTGAAGGTGAATACGGAAGCCCAGCCTGACCTGGCCTCTCGCTATCGCGTGCAAAGTATCCCTAACTTTGCCGTTTTTGCAGGTGGCAATCTGCAGTTCCAACAAGCCGGTCTCGTGGATGCGGACACAATGAAGGGCTGGCTGGCCAAGGCCTGGTTCAGCCAGTCGTAAAGGATTCAAGCAAAGTGCCTCCCGTGCCGATTTACCGGAAAGAGGTTGTAGTCCTCTGCGGACGGGATGCTCGAGTCAACAGATATCAAAGCGAAGGCCCAGGCGGATGCGGAACGGCGTCAGGCAGTCAGAATCTGTTGCGCGGGATTCGCCGAGTGCGTGTCGATCGATCCTAACCAGCTTTTTCGCGGTGAAATCCGCAACATCAGTGAGACGGGCTGCTACATCTCGCTGCGAGTCTCGGTCAACCTGCCGCCCGGAACATACGTTCAGCTTCGCTTCAGGATGGGCCGCGCAGAATACTGCGCCCAGGCCCGCGTCGTGGAATCGATGCGTGGCGGAATCCGCATGCGATTTATCGCCACGGATCCAGAATTCAATGAGCGCATGCGTCAGATCCTGGGCGCTGGTTCCAGTTCGCGCCAATCTGATTGACTAGGGCTTCTGCGCAGGCTGGCTGGCGGTTTGCGGCGGATAGGCGCGCTCCACTTCCTGCTTCAGCTGCTTCACCAGCAGCACTTGGGGGGCATTTAGTCCGTCCGTCATGTCATGCGCCCACAGAAGTGCTCCGCGGCTGCCGTCCGGGTTCACGGAGTAGATCCGCAGTGTGTCATCGGGAGGGCCTGCTTCTGCTCGTCCACCCATTTCAGTGGAGACGCCTCCGCCACGGTTGTTGGGATCTGATGGATTCCTACCGGCCGGAAAAGATCCGCCGAGTGCGGGTCCGTTTCCAACGCCCACTCCACCGTGCGCCTGTGCCCCCACCAGCCTTCCCTTTCGCACAACCATGATCAAGTCGGCATCAGTCTGATTCAAAGCCACCACATACCGATTCCAATCTCTGAGTTCATCCTGCACGTCCGCAATTGCCTCCCGGTCTTCAGGGAAGAGCCGCGGGTTCATGATGTCGCCGTCCTCCGCCTGAACGTAGACATATCGCGCGTTGTTGAATGCAGCCGGGACGTCTTTCTTCTTTTTGTCCTTCGCCAGCGCCAGCGGCGCGGTAACTGCCAGTGCCAGAGAGACAGCCGCTATCAGCTTCATCCAGAGCCTCCAGACCTACATCTTGGACGGGATCAGAATACTCTCGGCTCTAGGAAATTTGCAGGCCCGAACCCTGGGTTCAGAGCGCCCTTCGGAGGGAGAATCACAGCGCTGTCCGTTAGACAGCCTTCCAAGGAAGAATCCAGTACGGATCGCCGGCCGAAATGAATTCAACCGGAATCTCCGGAACCAGGGGCTGCAGCCAGCCCGGCGCAATCTCTTCGCCGAACTCCTCGAACCGTTCGTGGGTAATCGCGATGAGCCCCTTTGGATGAGGTAATCCCAGGCTGATTCCGTCTCGCAAGTAGGGAAACGCATCGCAATCCTGGGGCTCGCTCATCAGGACAACATCGCAAGTCTGGAGCGGCTTGAGGATCTCAATCAATTTATGCGCGCCAATCCCGACTCGCTTCACAGGCAAGTCTGGATCTCCGATCACTCGGACATTCCGTGATCCCAGTGAACTTGCAACATGACGCGCAACATCCTTGAGCGGCGTTTCAGGTATGACGTAGGCGGTGCCGACCATCTGTCCCTGCACTGGAACGGTATTGTTCTGCCAGCCGAGTTTTGCCGTCAGTCCGGTCAGTATGGGATCAGGATTCAGCATGTGCTGATGGTCGTGAAATCGCCACACCACCAGGCCGTTCTCCTCGCAATATCGCCTCTTGGCGACAAAAACCGGATCTGTTTCAAGCGAAACCGCAACCTCAAAAGGCTTGTCGTGCTTCATCGTTCCAACATCATCGAGATGATCCCAGAACATCCTCTCGTGCGAGATCACCATGTTCTTCTTCGCCTCTACCGCCTTCTTGAGAACTTCGAAGGTGGCCTGAAACGTAAAGACGATTCCCGTGACTCGAGTCGTCGGATCACCATACTTGAATCCATCGGTGGGCTTCCATGGAAACTTTGATTCCCACGGGATGCCGTCAGCGGCCATCTTGTGGGCGATTCGCTTCACTACATCTTCGGCAGACAGATGGGACGGTGCTGTGCCGAGCGCTCGGCTCACTCCTCCGCTCAGCAACAACGCTGCTCCCGCACCTTGTCCAAATTCCCTTCGAGACATCGACATGGTTAGTTCAGCTTTCTCACATGGCGTTCTATGCGAACCAGCACAGTTCACTTGGGGCGGGTTGAACGTCAATCGGCATTCCTGGCAGGATGCTCTTCAACCACTCAGCTAGCTCGACAACGCCAGGATGGTCTGACTTTTCGTAGCCGACCTGGACGAGGCTTATTTTGCGGCCAGCTGTGATCGCATCCCGAATGTACGTCGTGCAGTGGTCGACTTCCGGTGTTCCTCCGGTGATGATGCACTCCACGGCGGGGTCCTTCAGAGTGTGGCTCAGAACAAGTGTGGGATACGAGAATCCATGGACCACGGCAACTCGGCTTATCGGCTGATCCGGGTCACCAACCATTCGGAGCATCTTTGCTTTCAAGCGCTCAGAAGTCTTGTCTGCAAGCTTCGAAAGCGTAGTTTTTGAAATGTTGCAGTAGACCGCGGTCGACTGATCTCCCGGCGATCCGGCTTCCGGCTGCCATCCAAGTTCTCTGGCCAGCGCGCTTGAAAACCATTTCGGCCGAGCCGTATCCCAGAGGCTGGCCAGGCGAATGATGAGCAGATGATGGTCTTCGATAAGCTTTCGCTTGGCATTGAGAACCGGATCGTCCGCAAGCGCATCTGCCAGTCCTACCGCAAGGTACTCGCCAAAGAGATAGAAGGGGTGTTCTCTGCACAGAATGCAGTTCTTTCCGGTCGCGATGGCAGATCGAACCGCTTCAACCGATGGCTCATTGGCTACCAGAATTCCTGTCACGGTGTCGTCATCAGAACCCGTGAGGATGCCTTCGTACATGGCATCCTTAGGGCGCCCGCCAAGCACCGAGTGAATTCTGTTTACGAGTTCCCAGCTTGTCATCGACGGCAACATCAAGTTTTCCCCGCTGCCCTCATGTTCTTACTACAGTGCGTCCGAACCGGGCCACAAAGCCCCCTTGCTGCTTCCTCAATTCATTTGCTGGAAGTCTGTGCAATCACCTTCTGCTGTTCGATGGGCTCCACCTGGATCTTGGCGATCCGCCGTCCTTCCATTTCCACCACGGTCAGACGCCTGTTATCGAACTCGATGGATTCCCCGCTGCGTGGGATATGCCCCAGGCGCGTGAGCATAAATCCGGCCAGAGTCTCCACGCCGCCATCTCGCGGAAGGCTCCATTGCATCTGCGTCTCGAGGTCGCGGAGATTGGCGCTTCCCTCCAGCACAAGAGTGCCTTTCGCATTCGCGAGGACAGGACGTGCAGGATCGTCGAACTCGTCTTCCAGCTCTCCGGTGAGTTGTTCGATTGCGTCCTCAGCAGTCACAAGTCCTACAGTCGAGCCATACTCATCGACAACAATGGCCATCTGGCGACGTCGCTTCTGAAATTCGCGAAGTACCGCGAGCGCCGATTTGGTCTCCGGCACGACAAGTACGTCGCGCATGACCTGGCGCAGTCGAAGCTCCATTACGGGAAGGCCAATTTGCGGATTTGCTGGCCTCGGCGGTCCAGATTCTTGAACCTGCGCAGCAACTTCGTTAGGCGAAGCTTGCGACGTAGCGGGTTGCACCGGCCGCTGCTGCCCCCGGCGCCGGAAGAACATGAGACGCGAAAGGTCTTTCGAATAAATGATTCCGATAATGTGCTCGGGACCACGAGTCTCGTCATACACCGGCACCCGCGAGTTCATATGTTCGATGACCTGCGCGCTGGCCTCTTCGACGGGCATGTTCGAAGGCAGGGAAAAAATGCGTTGGCGCGGCGTCATGATCTCCCGCACCGCCACATCATCGAGCTCGATCGCCCGATGGATCAGCATCTCCTGGAAACGTGGAAAAAGCCCGAGTCGCCGGGCAGCCGTGGTGATCAGCTTTAGCTCCTCCGGCGAGTGCACCGCCGCACGTTCCGACATCGGAATATCAAAGCCTCGCAGCAGAATCGCAGCCGAGCCTTTCAAAACCCGTACCGCCGGTCGAGCCATATTCATGAAGATCAGCATCGGCGGCGCCACTGCCACCGCGAGTGCTTCAGCCCGCCGCAACGCAAGAGACTTGGGAACCAGTTCGCCGATGGTGACGTGAAAATAGGTGATGATGCAGAAGCCCAAAGCCACCGCCGTAGCAGCGGTGATGTGAGCGTAGACCTGTGCGTAAGCTACTGGGTGCGGTAAAAGATTGATCCATCCCAGCACAACGTCGGCGGCCATCGGCTCGCCGATCCACCCTATAGCAAGGGAACAGAGGGTTACACCGAGCTGAACGGCGGGCAGAAAATGGTCAATCTCATGCTGCAGGCGCCGAACCGCCCGGGCGCCAGGAACTTTGTTGGCAAGCAGTTGCTCGATGCGCGTGTCGCGCGTGCTCACCAGTGCGAACTCGGCCGCCACAAAAAAAGCGTTGGCCAGAATCAGCATTCCGACTGCGACAACCTGGAGAAGCGGCAGACCGTGCATCCCGGTGTGAGAATAGCATCCGGGAGGGCGTCAACTGCAGGCGACACTCCCTGACTTTTCGACCCCGTTTCTGCAGAACCGGCGACATTGACCCTCGCCCGGCCCTATCCATGTGATACACATACGTCAAAGTACAAGCCTATGAACGCCAGGGCTTTCAAATTTCTAGCTTGTTTCTTCGCGAGTTGCGGCCTTGTCCCGCAGCCTGGATTCGCAAGCGACTATGTCCAGCGCAGGGCTGCTGCGAGCCGGCATTGCGAGACCATCAATCCCAGCGACTACCAGAGCGGTCTGGCCTTCAATCCGGACGGGTACAGATCTTTTTACGTGCAGTCCGAGTGCTTTCAGAACGCAGCCGTCCAATTCAGGGATGCCCCAATGTGCGACCGGGTTCGACGACGCTGGTCGCTGCTCTCGTCCAGTTGGGGAATATCACCGTCGCATTGCCGCGAGCTCGTCTCGGACGGCATGAAGGCCGATCGGGCGGAGATCGAGACTGAAAAGCGGCGCTACCACTCGGGTCAACTGAAGCTGCGCAACTTTCAGATCAGGAGAAATGGAAATGGCCGGGACTTCGACATACTGCCGGATTTCACCACCGGCTATCCCCATGGATACACGCTCACCTTTGAGATCCTTGGCGTCCGTGATCAGCCCGTTCTCTTGCACTCAAACGGGTATTACCTCGATCAGAATTCACGCCTGAATCTCTTCGTCAGGCAATCTGAAATTCGAGCGCGCTTTCCTGAATTCCAGACAGATCATCCCTACAAAGTCCGGGCCACCGTGACGCTGAGTATGGGGAAGGGCGGCATGTCCGGATACTGGAGCGATGAGTTCCTCGAATCGATCTTCCCTGCCGCGACACGCTCGAAGACGTTGGCGATTGATATCAGGTTTTGACGACGCGCCTGTCACTGCCCGAAATCGCACAGTGCAGGCCTATGGCGACACCCTGCAGCGTCCGACTTCGGACACCTGTTCGCAGATGTGAACGCGGTTCGCCAAAAGCGCAAAGCTAAGTCCCTGATTCCGCGCAGATAAGATGGCCGCTCATCGGCCCCTCAATTGCTTCATCGGTAAGCAAGCCGACGTGTGGAGGTCGACCGATGAGAGTTCTGCTACAGGATCTGGGTTATGCATTCCGACAGTTGCGCAAAACGCCGGGCTTCACAGCTACGGTGCTGCTAACCCTGGCCCTCGGCATTGGCGCCAATGCGGCCATCTTCACCCTGGTCAATGCCATCCTGCTCCACAACTTGCCCGTGACCGACCCCAAGACGCTCATCCGAATTGGCGACAACGACTCCTGTTGTGTCAACGGCGGCTGGAACGACGATGGCGACTACTCGCTGTTCGCTACCGATACGTACTACATGTTCAAAAAGAATCTTCCCGAGTTTGAAGAGCTCGCCGCAATGGAGTCCGGCTATGCCTGGCGTCCTCTGACAGTGCGCCGCGCTGGCAATCAGACTATCGCGAAGTCTGTCATGGCGACTTTCGTCTCCGGCAACTACTTTCGTGTCTTCGGACTCTCGCCTGCAGCCGGTCGACTTCTCACAGACAGCGATGATCAAAAGGGCGCGCCGGTCACCGCAGTCATGAGCTACGACGCCTGGATGCAGGATTTCTCAGGCGATCCAAGCGTGATTGGCAGCTCGTTCTACATCAACACCAAGCCTGCCACCATCATTGGCGTCGCGCCCAAAGGGTTTTACGGCGATCGCATCGACACCAATCCGCCGAAGTATTTCCTCCCCATGAACACCATGGACTTCGTCAGCGGCGCGCCCTACTTCACTGATCCCGACACGCAGTGGGCCTACATCATCGGACGGGTCAAACCTGGTACTTCCGTTCCCGCTCTGCAGGCAAAAGCCAGCACCTTGCTCAAGCAGCAGTTCGCTCCGCTGAAGACATTCACCGATCAGCGCGCGAAAGAACATCTTCCTCGCACCCACGTCGTGCTCACTCCCGGTGGCGGCGGAATCCAGAACATGCAGGACGGCTACAAAGACCATTTGAAGCTTCTGCAATGGATTGCTGCGATGGTCTTACTTGTCGCATGCGCAAATATCGCAAATCTGCTGCTCGTCCGGGGCATGAGCCGGCGCGCAGAGCTGTCGATTCGATCTGCGCTCGGGGCGCAGCGAGCCCGCATTGTCCGTCAGCTCCTCACGGAGAGCGTCCTCCTCTCAGGCATTGGAGGCGTTTGTGGCCTAGCAGTCTCCTACTTGGGTGCGCATGCCCTGCTCGCACTCGCGTTCCCTAATCAGCAGAACATGCCGGTAAATCCATCGCCTTCGCCGCTTGTCATCGGCTTTGCCTTCGTTCTCTCGCTCGTTACTGGCGTCCTGTTCGGTCTGGCACCTGCACTGATGGCTGCGCGTACTCAACCGGTCGAGTCTCTACGCTCCAACTCGCGTACCACCGCTCAGGGCGCATCCATCCTGCAACGCTCGCTCGTCGTCCTTCAGGCTTCCCTTTCTCTCGTGCTCCTGGTAGCCGCGGGGCTCTTCGCGCAGAGTCTGACCAAAGCCCAGAACGTCGATATGAGACTCGATGCCACAAACCGCTATATCGCCCATATCAACCCGCAGGCAGCTGGCTACAAGAACACTGAAGTCGAGCCTTTGTATCAGACCATCATCGATCGCTTCCACGCTATCCCCGGGGTCGTCAAAGTCGGCCTCTCCACCTACACGCCGATGGAATCGAATAACTGGGGGTCCGGAGTGAAAGTGCAGGGCGACCCCGATCTGAACAAGGGCGCATCCTGGGTGAAAGGCACCGCAGAATACTTCGACTCCGTGGGCACCCGCGTCGTAGCGGGTCGTGGATTCACTCGTCAGGACACGATGAACTCACAGCCTGTGGCAGTAGTCAACCAGGAGTTCGTCAAGCAGTTCTTTGGCAAGCGCAACCCCATCGGCCACCGGTTTGGCTTCTCAGGCCCTGGACCCGGCGGCCGCGATGCGGCGCATGAAATCGTCGGAGTCGTTGAAGACACCACGTACACCAGCGTCTACTGGAAAGACCACGCCATGTACTTTCTGCCGCTCACTCAACGCGCCGGCAATGGTGTCGATCCCGACGACACTATCGACAAAGATCTCTCGATGTTTGCCGGAGCTCTGGTCATTCAAACCAGCCGGCCCATGCCCGGGATGGAAAAGCTGGTCGGCGACACGCTCGCCAGCATCAATCCCAACCTCACCATTGTGAAATTCCAGACCTTTCAGCAGCAGATCGATGATCGCTTCATCGAAGAGCGCCTCATCGCTCGGCTGACTTCCCTGTTCGGTCTTCTGGCCCTTCTTCTCGCTGCCATTGGCTTATATGGTGTCACCGCGTACACGGTCGTCCGTCGCACGCCAGAGATCGGAATTCGCATGGCGCTCGGAGCCGCTCGCAGCCGGGTCATTGGTTCCGTAATGCGCGGCGCAATGCTGCAGACCATCATCGGCCTCGCGATCGGTGTCCCGATAGCAATTTTCTGCGTACGCTACGTCAAGTCGCAGCTCTACGAGATCACGAGCGTCAATGTGCCTGTCATGTCGATCGCCATCGGAGTCCTTATCGTTGCGGCGGCCGTAGCCGGAATCATCCCCGCGCGGCGCGCTGCTTCCATCGATCCAGTTAAGGCACTTCGCATTGAATGAGAGCTTGCTCGTACGCCCAGTCGACTGGGGCTGATTCTAGCTTGTTTGATTCGAGTCGCATAGAACCGCCAGCACTTCCGCCATCCGTTGGTGGATAAAGGTGCTACAACGTTAGGCATGAGCGCACAACGCCAGCTACTCACGCCTCGCGAAGCATCGCGCATGCTCGGCATCAGCTACCCTGCCATTAAGAATTGGATTCTCAGCGGCAAGCTGAAAACCATTCGCACTCCAGGCGGTCACCACCGCCTTACCGCCGCAAGTCTCAAGCCTTTTCTTGAGGCAGACGGGAAGCGCCCCGAAACTGAATCACGGGCCCGCTTCCGCCGTGTCAGTGGCCGCAATCAGTTGGCTGGAAAAGTCGTCAGCGTAAGAATTGAAGGTTTGCTGGCAGAGATCATCCTCGCCATCGGCGACGCCAATGTCACAGCAATCATCACAGCGGCAGCCGCGCGCGAGCTGAATCTGCGAAAAGGGGATGCAGCCGCTGCCCTTATCAAATCAACGGACGTGATGATCGAGCGCCTGACTGACGAATCAGATTAGCCCCCTGCACACTCGTTGACTACACGAATCAATACATATAAATTCGATAGTGCCCGGAAAACTCCGGCAGTGGCCCTCCCCTTTGCCATTCACACTACGCAAGATACGGCGGGAAACCGCCGTATCTTGTCCATCCTGGAGAGAACTGACCATGATTCGGCGCTTGCTGGCGGGCCTGCTTCTTGCATCGTTCTTCCAAATTGCAGCAAACGCCCAAATCGCAGCGGATCTTCGCGGCAGGGTGCTCGACCCTTCTGGGTGGGCAGTCCCAAACGCCGCCGTCGAGTTGACAAAGAGTTCAACCAACACTCATATCTCAACGGTGAGCTCCAGCTCCGGTGACTACTCCTTCACAAATCTGACTCCCGGCACTTATCAGCTCGATGTCAGCGCACCTGGATTTGGCCGCCTGACAAGATCTGGAATCCATGCCGTGGTCGGCCAGACCGTCAACGTCGATCTCACTCTGACCTTGAACGGTCGCCAGCAGACGATCGAAGTCACCGCGGATGCGGCTCTGCTTCAATCGGCGACCAGCAACGTACAGACCAATATTGCCGGATCCACCGTCATCGCAATGCCGCTAAACACCCGTAACTTCGTTCAGCTTGCAACCCTCGCTCCCGGCGTCGAGTTGCCGCCCGGAACCGTCCTTCCCCGCATCAACGGCGGACGTCCCCGGACCAATGAGTATCTGTTCGACGGAATTTCCGTCCTGCAGCCTGAGCCCGGCCAGGTCGCTTACTTCCCAATCATCGATGACATTCAGGCCTTCACCATCGAAGCGAATAACGTTCCCGCCGAGTTTGGCAGATTCAACGGCGGCGTCGTTAACGTGTCCACTCGCTCCGGATCGAACGCACTCCATGGCACTCTCTTCGAGTTCCTCCGCAACGAAGACCTTAATGCCAGAAACTTCTTCGCTCCAGCTGGCGCATCAAAGCCCGAGTACCGCCGCAACCTCTATGGCGGGACCATTGGCGGCCCCATAGTCCCGAACCATCTCTTCTTTTTTGGCGCCTATCAGGGCGTGAAGCAGCTGATCGGCGTCACTCGAATCTCCACTATCCCCACCATGGCTGAGCGCCAGGGCATCTTCACCGGCGTCTCTCACATCTATGACCCGACATCCACCACCGTCGTTGGCGGCGCAACCGTCCGAACCGAGTTCCCAGACGACGTCATCAATATTCCGTTCGATCCCGCAGCCCAGGCTTTGCTCGCTCGTTTTCCTACTCCAACAAACCTCACCGCCAAAGCCAACAACTACACTCGCACTGCCAACGACGCCGACCACCAGAACCAGCTCGACTTCCGCGTCGACGGATCGGTGGGCAAGCATGACATCGCCTTCGGCCGCTACTCGTACTACAACGAGGTCGAGCAGCCCGTCACTCCCTTGGCTGAAGGTAGCGGTGCGGTCGCTGGAGCGGTCATCGGCACCGGAGGCGTAACCGGTCTCTCTAACGTGCTCGGACAGCAAGCGGTCTTGAACGAAACCCACATCTTCTCGCCGCATCTGCTGGCAGACCTCCGCGTAGGCTACACTCGTCGCGGCAACACCATCAACGGAACCACTCTCTCCGATACAGCCTCTGCTTCGCTCGGAATCCCCGGCATTCCGACCAATGCCGCGTTCAACAACGCGCTGCCTCTCTTCACCTTCTCCGGCTTCCAGCAGCTCGGCCCATCTGCCAGCACCTTTTCGCAATACCAGACAGCAGTCTGGCAGACGGTCGATAACGTCGCGTATACGCGCGGCGCGTACCAGCTCAAGTTTGGCGCGGACCTCCGCTGGTATCAGCTCAATGCCGTCGCGCCTCCGAATCCAACCGGCTCCTTCGCCTTCACTACGACTGGCACCGATCAGCAGGGCGTAACCAACAGCGGCAACGCCATCGCGAGTTTCCTCCTCGGTCAGGTCGATACCTTTCAGATCGACCTGCAGCAAAGCAAGATCAAGCCACGCGACCACATCTTTGAATTCTTCGCGCAGGACGACTGGAGACTCAACGGACGCCTCACACTCAATCTCGGCGCCCGCTACACGCTCCACTTCCCTTCAACCGAGAAGAACGATCAGGGTGCCGTGTTCAATCTCGGAACGCAGCAGCTTGACTACCTGGGCCGAAACGGTTTCTCCCACAGCGCTCGTGAACTCCACTACGACAATCTCGCACCACGCGTCGGCCTTGCGTACATGCTGAGCCCGAAGACGGTCCTGCGCTCTGGCTTCGGAATCGTCTTCATCGACCAGTCCGGAATCACCACGCCCTTCACCACTCCGCAATTTCCGTTCATCCAGAACGTGCAGCAGAAGACGCAGGATAATCTTCGTCCAGCCTTCGTTCTATCCCAGGGCCCTTCAGTGGCTCCAATTCCGCTCACCCCCGATGCCGGCCTCGGCCAGAGTGTCTACACCGCCGATCGCAAAGCAGGGTCTGGGTACTCCCAGCAATGGAACCTCGCCATCCAGCACGCCATCACCAAGAACCTATCGGCAGAGGTTGCGTATGTCGGATCGCACATCGTTCACGTTGGCATTCCTGATTCAAACCTGAACCAGCTCACTGCCGATCAACTCGCCCAGGGTGCATCTCTTCTGCAGACCGTTCCCAATCCCTACTACGGCCAAATCCCGTCATCTAGCTCTCTGGGCGGTAAGAACATTTCGCAGGCACAGTTGCTCAAGCCATATCCGCGCTTTCTCAACGTGGCAACCTACCGCCACAACAGCGGCCAGACCAACTACAACGCACTTGAAGCCAAAGTCGAGCAGAGGCTCGCGCACGGCGTCTCGCTGCTATTCGCCTACACGCACTCCAAACTTATCGACGACGCCTCGTCCGTCTTCTCGACGACTGTCCTGTCATCTCCGAACTCCAGTAGCCTTGTAGCCGCCGATACCTACCGCCCAGAACTCGAGCGCGATTCGTCCAGCGGAGACATGCCGAATGTGACGTCATTCAGCGGCACCTATGATCTACCTGCCGGGCATGGGCATCGTTTCGCATCTCACGGAATCGGCGACATCCTTCTCGGCGGATGGCAACTCAACGCCATCCTGTCTTTGCAGTCCGGCATGCCTGTTACGGTGACACAGGCGACAAATTCAAATTCCTTCGCGGGATTCTCGCTTCAGCGTCCAAATCTAACCGGCAAGCCCTCACTCTCGCCCGACGATCGCAACCCTTCGCATTTCTTCAACACTGCCGCATTCGCAACAGCCCCGCAATTTACCCTTGGCTCCGCCTCGCGCAACCCTGTGCGCGGTCCAGCCTATCGCGATCTCGACTTCGCTCTCGTAAAGCACACGACCTTGTTTCATGAAACCGGCATGGAGTTTCGCGCCGAGCTTTTCAACGTGACCAACACGCCAGCGTTCGCTCAGCCGAATGGCAGCTTCGGCTCCCCCGCCTTCGGCACCATCACCAGCACCACAACGGACCCTCGCGTCATGCAGGTGGCGATTCGCCTCAGTCGCTAGGATGGGCTCTCAAGGCCGATCAATCGCCGAGAGGCTGCCACAGCTCGATGCGGTTTCCCTCTGGATCGGTTACCCACCCGAATTTGCCGAAGTCGTACGTCTCGCGCTTCTCGTCGACAGTTACGCCCTCACTGATTAACCGATCGAGCAACGCGTCAAGATCATCGACAACGAGATTGAGCATCGCCTTCTGCGCCTGAGGGAAGTACTGGTCTTCCTGCTTGAACAGGCAGAAGAGAACTTCATTGCGCTCCTTCGGAGCAGGAAACGAATAGGCTCCTTGGCCCTTCACCAGACCCAGGTGCTTCTCATACCACTGATATAAAGCCTTTGAATCATTCGCGCGCAAAAACACGCCACCAATTCCAGTCACGGCCGCCATACAATCTCCTCTTGAAGTGCTCTTGTTGAACTAAACAACTTCCGTCTTCGCCGCTCCGGCGATTTCCTCGTCAGGCTTCCGCCGCAGCACCCCCGCCGTTACCAGAGCCATCACGATCCCGACCGGCAGCGGCTCCAGCAATGTCATCCCCATCCTGTAAACCGGGTTGGAGTATGTCACTTCGAACTTGCGGATCTCCGCAATCCTCGCCTCGAGCGCCGCGCCCTGCAGGCCTGAGTGCTGAGCGCGTTTCACCATGTTCTCTGTATAGTCGTGCGCGAAGTTCTTCTCGACTGTCGCTACCAAAACCTCCCACATCCCCACGTAGCAGGCACACGAGATCAGCATCATCAGCATGCCCACCCCGAATGCCCGCCCAAACCCGATCGTTCCACCGCACTCCACATCCCGGTAGTGCTTCACGCCGACAAAGACGATCAGGAAGCTGAGGACCATGATGGTGTATCCCACCACCATTCCAAACCGCGCACTCGTGTGGTGCTCGAACGGAACCGTTAGTGCCAGCAGGACTCCCAAAACCAGCCCGCTCAACAACCCGTACTTCCAAACTGCCTTCTTCATCCCCACTCCCCCCGTCGGCGATGACTTGAATCTCCCGCCGACGCCCCCAGCCTCCATCAATTCCCTGCCTCGTCGCGTCATTCTTTCGTATGATTTTGGCCGAAACCAGCAGAAATCATGCGAAAGAACGACCGGCTTACCCAATCAACCCCAGCTCTTTGCTTCTTTTCACGGCTTCGGTACGGCGGCGTGCGCCCAGTTTGTCGAACGCCCGACTGCAATGCGTCTTAACAGTGTTCTCGCTGACAAACAGCGTCTCGCCGATTTCGCGGTTGCTCAGCCCGCGCGCCACCAGTCGCAGCACTTCCAGTTCGCGAGGCGTGATACCGAGCCTTTCACGAGCGGCCTCATCAGCGACCGGCTCAGGGCTGCTTGCGGCTGGAACCGCAACTTCCACGATCCGCTCCCGCGGAGCAAATAGCCGAGCTCCCAGCCAGATGCCAGTCCCCGCAAAGAGAATAGCGATCAGCACGCCATAGATCGCGACCGAGTGCTCCAGCACCAGGAAGTGGAACTCGGTCCATTGCAGCAGAGTGATCAGCACTCCGCCCACCAACCCAAAAACCAGCACCTGCTTGCGCATCGACCAGGTCCAAATGGAGATTGTCGCCTGTCGTATCGTCCGATTTCAGGATCGATCTTGTAAAGGCTTGACGGCCAGACTGCGAACCGACAGCTGAGGTCGGCTACAAGTTATTAGGTACAAGCTCGGGGCTTTCTCGGCTCTTCCTCCTGCTATGGTTATCTCCGAGGTCGTCCCTGAATGCCCCACCCCGACGCTGCACCCGCTATCAGTCTCGAGAAAATCGGCCAGATCGCCGTCACTGTCGACGATATCGCCCGCGCTCGCGACTTCTACCGGAACACCCTCGGCATGAAGTTTCTGTTCGATGCTGGCAATCTCGCCTTCTTCAAATGTGGCGACATCCGCCTTATGCTCTCTACCTCCGACAAACCAGGGCCCCGCGGCGGCACCATCCTCTACTTTCAGGTCAGCGACATCCATGCCACTTACACCACGCTCAAAGAGCGCGGCGTTAGCTTTATCGACCAGCCACATCTCATCGCCAAAATGCCCGACCACGACCTGTGGATGGTCTTCCTCAATGACACCGAATCCAACACCATCGGCATCATGTGCGAGATTCCCAGAACAGACATGGAATTCCCTCCCCGCTGAAGGTCTGACCCCGTGCCTTTCCCGTTAACCCGCGTCCTCGATATACACAGCCGCCAGCGGTATGCTCAGTAGATGGTCCGGTTCACAGTGCTCGCCTCAGGCTCCAAAGGCAACAGCACGGTTGTCACCGGAGGTAAGACCCGTATCCTCGTCGACGCCGGACTGAGCTGCCGGGAACTCTTCAAACGCATGAAGGCAGCCGACGAAGACCCTGCCACCCTCGACGCCATCATCATCACCCACGAGCACTCTGACCACGTCTCAGGTCTGGCCGTTACAGCTCGCAAGCTCGGAATTCCCGTCTACTTCACGCATGCGACTCATCGCGCCTGGGTTCGCTGGATCTCCCCGCGCAGGCAAATGACCTACGCACAGTGGATCGAGCAATGCCGCCAGCAGGCAGCTGCCCGCATGGCCGAGGCCGACGCACAGACCGTCGAGGACTGCGATCCCGAGGAGCCCGACTCAACCATCGACGACCTGGCTGCAAACGCCTCCGAACCCGGTCCTTCCGATGCTGCACCCAAAAAACGCAAGCCCGCTGCCGAGAAGGACCCTACCGCCCTCCCTTCTGTCCAGTACTTCGAAGCCGGCAAGCCGATCCAGATAGGCGACATCTCCGTCAGCCCTTTTACGATTCCTCACGACGCCGCCGACCCAGTCGGCTTCGTCTTTCATGCTGAAGGCGTTCGCATGGCCTTTGCTACCGACCTTGGCTATATTCCGCCAAACGTCAAGGCGCAACTGAAGTCCGTCGACCTTCTCTACATCGAGTCCAATCACGACCTCGAAATGCTCCGCGACGGCCCATACCCCTGGTCGGTAAAGCAGAGAGTCCTCTCGCGCGTCGGCCACCTCTCAAACGACGCATGCTCCACCTATCTCGAAACCGAATACGACGGACAGGCCACTTACGTCGTCCTCGGCCACCTCTCCGAGAGCAACAATATGCCCGAGCTGGCGCGTATCACAGCCGAGCGCGCCCTCAATGGCCGAGCCAGCCTCCTCGCCAACCGACTGTTGCTTGCTCAGCAACATGAACCTTTGGCAACTATTTGCTTTTGAGAAAACTCGGTTACAATCGTAGTTAGGATTGTCCTGCCCAGATTGGCGTCAGCCCGCATCTTTTTGACGCCGAAGTGTTGATATTTCATGTACTTGGATGAGATTTTGCATCACACGCAAACAGCGGGGCATCCAAAGGGACAGAGCCGATAACCCGGTGATTTTGGGGTTCTATTACGCATTCGGGTTCAGGTAGATCAATCACAAGGTGAGTCCTCAGTATGGCTAAAACCAACTGTACCGACCGAGTTGTAGGTGCGATTCTTGCAAGCTGGCGGTATGACATCTCAGGGATCTCCCCAGAGATGCGAAGAGACTATGAGCAGCACTTCACCGATTGCAGCCGCTGCAGTTCCCGTCAGAGCTTCCATCGCGGCCTTGATGTAGCACTCGTCGTCCTTACGTCGCTCTCGGTGTTCTTCTCCCTTTTCGCGCTTGCTGCGCTTCGTCACGTCAAGCCACTTGAGCATGTCGCATTTAACGTCCTCGGTCTGGACGTCGCCGATGCCTACCACATGCTGGTCTCGGCCGCAGTTGCTGGAGTTCTCTTCTCAGTCATCGCCTTCGTCCTCGTGCTGACGGCGACGCCTGTCCCGTCGTACCTCGGCGGAATCGCCGCCGAACGCGCACGCCTCCTGGAAGAGCGCTTCCCCGGTGCTGCTGAGCGCCTCCCTAAGTCCCTGCGCTCAAGGTAAAGACCCCACATTCAGCTCAAAGGCCTCCTTCCTGGAGGCCTTTTTCCGTTTCAAGCCGCTCGCTTGGTCAGCACAGCCATATACAGCCCTGCACCCACTATCAACGTCGCGCCCATCAACATCCACATCGTCGGCAGTTCCCGCCAGATAAGAAAGGTCAATAGCGCGCCCGTCACCAGCTGCGTGTAGTGATACTGCGAGACCGTCGATGCGGCCGCATGTTTCACGGCAACATAAAAACAGATAGTTCCCGCGGAGCAGAATGCGCCCATAGCCGCCATCGCTCCTAATTCCCTCCAGTTCGGTGGCACGGCATGAACCAGCATTGCCGCTCCGCCAGCCGCAGTCATCACTACACCTGAGAAAAACGCCAGGCTTGCCGGCGTCTCCGTTCGCGTCAACACGCGCGACCACACCATATTCACAGAGAAGCAGCTCACGCAGACCATGCACGCTGCGAAACCGATCCAGTCACCCTGCCGCGACGTTCCAAACGGATTCACCGCAACCACTACGCCCGTGAATCCTGCGACGATGGCCAGCCCTTTCCTAACCCCGATCTTCTCGCGCAGGAACACCGCCGCGAGAACCGTTATGCACATCGGCGAAAGGAAGACGAGGATGTAGAACAGCGTCAGACTCACATGCCGAAGTGCCACAACCACGCAGAGGTTGTTCGCCAAGTCCAGGCACGAGCGCAGCAATTGCTTTTTAGGTTGAGTCGGCCACAACACCTTCAGCTCATGCCGCACCTTCGCGTATAGAGCCAGGAAGCCGCAGAAAAAAACTCCAAGAAAGCCGATGATCTCGTAGGCCGGGAGCGCCGACCGCCCCACGATCTTGACAGCCGTATCCGTGAGCACCCAGCAGGTGAAACCGCAAATCGCAAACCCAATCGCCGCAGCTTCTGAGTGTCCCGGCTCTGGCGTGCGCTGAAACTCCGCTCGCTCTTCCTCGAACTCGAAATTTGCACTTGTACTCAGGCGGCCTCTATCAAATCGGGGATCGATTCCAGACTATCAAGCGCAATCCAGCTCAGGTGCTTCGATCCGTGAATGTCATCCCTCAACATCTGTCACTCTCCCCTTGACATTCGACAAGAAGAGCATTCATTCTATTGTCGAACGTCGAGGGGAAGATGCCGCCATCTACAGATCTGCTTCAGGGCACTTTGGACATGCTCATTCTCAAAGCCATCGCAGGCGACGCACAGCACGGCTGGGCCATCGCGCAGCGAATTCAGCAGGTCTCGCGCAACGTGCTTCAAGTCGGCCAGGGCTCACTCTACCCGGCTCTACACCGCCTTGAGTACAAAGGCTGGATCCGCGCTCACTGGGGAGCTTCCGAGAACAATCGCAAGGCCCGCTTCTACTCGCTCACCGCCGCCGGTCGCAAGCAACTCGAAGCTGAACTCGAAAATTGGCAGCGGCTCACCTCCGCCGTCAACCTGGTTCTCGAAGGCATCTAGAAGGAGAAGACTTCATGCTTCCCGAATGGCTCACCACGATCCGCTTCTTCTTCACCGGGAAGAATCGCCACGAGGTGGATGAAGAAATCCAATTCCACGTCGAACGTCAGATCGAAGCGAACCTCGCCGCCGGCATGCCGCTCGAAGAAGCCCGCCGTCAAGCTGCCATCGCGTTTGGAGGCCGCCAGCGCACGCGCGAACAATGTCGCGAGCAGCGTCCCTCCTTCCCGATGGAAGCCACCCTGCGCGACCTCCGTTACGGAGTCCGAGGACTTCTTCGAAACCCCGGCTTCACCTTCGTAGCCCTCATCACGATCGCTCTTGCCATCGGAGCAAACTCCGCAGTCTTCAGCCTGCTCAACCAGGCGCTTATTCGCGCTCTTCCCGTCCACGACCCAAACCAGCTCGTCGTCGTCAGTTTTGCCGGCGGTCATCCCGGCCACACGCAATCCGGTGGCGGAAACACACCCGGGCATGCTCACGAGTTTTCGTATCCGATGTACCGCGATCTGCGCGACCAGAACACCGTCTTTGACGGGCTCATCGCAGCTGCCCCGGTTTCAGTGGGCGTGGTCTGGAACAATCGCGCCGAGGCCGTCGGCGCTGCAGTGGTCAGTGGGAACTACTTCGAGACCCTGGGAGTGCGGCCTGCGGCGGGACGCCTGTTGCAGGGTGGAGACGAGACCGTAGAAGGTGCAAACCCGGTCGCCGTTTTGAGTTTCGACTACTGGAAAACACATCTCGGTGAAGTGCCCGTCGTAGGCAGAGAGCTGCTGATTAACGGCACTGCGTTCACCATTATCGGCGTCTCTGCTCCCGGATTCCGCGGTGCTGTCTGGGGCCAGACGCCCGCTGTCTTCGTTCCCATCACCATGCAACGAGTGGTCGAGCCTGACAGAGAGTTCCTTCACGATCATCAGAGCTATTGGCTCAACCTCGTCGGCAGGCTGCGACCCGGTCTCTCGTCATCCTCCGCCGCTGCTTCGTTGAACGCCCTGTTTATCAATCTGCGCAAAGCCGAGTTCCCAAACCTGCGCGATCATTCCGAGCGGGAACGCAAAGACTTTGTCGACAACGCTCACATCAACCTTGACGGAGGCGCGCAAGGCTTTTCACCGATGCGCGATCAAGTTGAAACGCCCTTGAAGATCATCATGGGCATGGCCTTGCTGGTAATCGCTATGGCTGTCGTTAACGTCTCCAGTCTGCTCCTCGTGCGGGCCGCCACCCGGACACGTGAATTCTCGATGCGTTTTGCGCTTGGAGCGACCAATGCCCAGGTCTGCCGTCAATTGCTTGCGGAAGGCTTCCTGCTCGGAATAGTGGGAGCGGCGATCGGCCTCGCCATCGCTCCGGAGGCTCTGAAGCTCCTCATCCACTGGATGACTGGACCATCCGCATCACAGCCCGTATTCTCGGCTTCCATCGACTTCCGGGTTGTGCTGTTCACGATGGCAGCAACACTCCTCGCCACGCTTCTTTTCAGCCTTGCCCCGGCGGTACAGTTCTGGAATCCGCGCCTCTCTGATTTCCTGAAACAGCAAACAGGCACCAGTGTCGGAGGCATGCTCCGCTTCCGGCGGACCTGTGTCGCTCTCCAGATAGGCTTCAGTCTCCTCCTGATAGTCGGCGCCGGCTTGTTTGTGCAGACCATCCGGAACCTGCGCAATATCGATCCGGGATTCGAGACCGAAAATCTGCTCTCATTCAACATCGCGCCGCAGATGGCTGGATATGCCCAGACAGCGGTCGCGCCAGTTGAACAGCGCATCCTCGACGCCCTCGCGACTATACCCGGCATCCGCTCTGCAGGCGCCACAAACGATCCGGAACTGGTCGATGACGACATAAACGGCGACGTGATTGTTCCCGGATTTACGCCGAAGCTCGCCGAAGAGTTTGATGTCGAATTGCCGTGGATCAGCAACGGCTATCTTCAGACTCAGGGCGTGCCGCTCGTCGCAGGGCGCCTCTTCAGCCCGTCTGATACCGCCACGTCGCAGAAGGTCGCAGTCGTAAACGAGAGCTTCGCAAAGCACTTCTTCGGAACTCCGCAGGCCGCTCTTGGACATCACATGAGCCGACCACATCGGCCTGCCTCTGATGCTGTGATCGTGGGTGTGGTCAAGGATGTGAAGCACGTGACGATTCGCTTCCAGGCGATTCCGACGGCGTACACGCTTTATACACAAGCAGAAAAGCCCACGGGGCTTACCTTCTATGTCCGCACGTGGCAGAATCCGCATGCTGCAGAAAACTCGATTCGTTCCGCAGTCGCCAATATCGATTCCCGTCTGATTGTCGATGGGCTCAGCACCTTGAACGAAGACATTGATAACAACATGATGGCGGAGCGCACCATTGCGCTGCTCGCCACAACCTTTGGCGTGCTGGCTACACTCCTCGCGGGGATTGGCCTTTACGGAATCCTTGCCTACTCCACCGCTCAGCGCACGCGCGAGATCGGAATTCGCATGGCCCTCGGTGCCAGGCGGGCAACCGTGGTAGGCCTCATTCTTCGTGAAGTCCTGACGCTTGCTGCCTGGGCCATTGGCGTAAGCATTCCGATAGCTTATCTTGCGGCTCGCGCCATTCGCAGTCAGCTATTCGGAGTTTCCGCTGCAGATCCGCTCGTTTACATTGTGGCGATCATGGTCATCGCAATCGTCGCTGCAACGGCTGGCCTCATTCCGTCACGCCGCGCGGCAACCGTCGATCCGGTCCGCGCTCTCCGCATCGACTGATACTCAAATGCAAAAAGGGCGAGACCTCATCGGTCTCGCCCTCGTTATATCCTTCGCGCCTGCTTATTTGGTGATGGGCACTCGCAGATCCCCGCCTGTCATCTCCTTAGGCAAGCCAATGTTCAGCAAATTCAGCAGCGTCGGCGAAATGTCTCGAAGGGATCCATCTGGCCTCAAACGGTAGTGGCTCGCATCTTCGGCAATATAGAACAGGGGCACCGGATTCGTTGTGTGAGCAGTATGCGGGCCGCCTGTCACCGGATCGACCATCATCTCCGCATTTCCGTGATCCGCAGTGATCAGCCAGCTTCCATTGCGTTCCTTCACCGCTTTGTAAATGCGGCCAAGCTGCGCATCGACGGCCTCGATCGCTTTGATCGTCGGCTCCAGTTTGCCCGAGTGGCCGACCATGTCAGCATTAGCGAAGTTCGCCACAACGAGGTCGAACGCGGTATCGTTCACTGCGTTCACGATTGTGTCCCCAATCGCCTCCGCCTTCATCTCCGGCGCAAGATCGTAAGTCGCCACCTTCAGCGATTGAATCAGCGTACGATCCTCACCCGGGAATGGCTTCTCGATTCCTCCATTGAAGAAGTACGTGACGTGAGCGAACTTCTCCGTCTCCGCCACGCGCAGATTGCGCAGGTGATTCTGCGTCAGAATATTCGCCAGAATATTGTCCATCGACTCCGGCAGGATGATCATCGGCAGCGCGTAGAGCTTGTCGTACTGCGTCATGCAGAGGTAGTGCAGGTTCTTTGGAATCTCGGTCCGCGGAATCGTCTCATCAAGCGACTCCCAACCTTCAAGATTCTTTCCGCCTTCTTTGTTTAATCCGCTCTCGCGAGCCAGTACGCGCGTAATCTGTCTTGCACGATCCGCCCGGAAATTGAAGTTGATGCAGACATCCTCGTCGCGAATCTGCCCAACCGGCTTCCCTGCTCCATCCACCACCACAAACGGAACAACAAACTCATCTGTCACGCCGTTGTTGTAGCTCTCCTTCAAACGCGCAACCGGATCCGGATAGGCTCCGCCCTCGGCTTTTCCGTTCACCATCGCGTCGAACGCCTTGCGCTCGCGCTCCCAGCGGCGGTCGCGGTCCATCGCGTAGTAGCGGCCGTTGATTGACGCGATCTTTCCTACGCCATACTCGCGCATCTTCTGCTCGAGCTTTGCGATAAAGCCCGCACCCGAGTCCGGAGCCGTGTCGCGCCCATCCATGAAGGCATGCACAAATACATGCTGCAAGCCGTTTTCGCGTGCCGTCCGCAGCAGAGCATACAGATGCTCCTGGTGCGAGTGAACGCCGCCGTCCGACACGAGCCCGAAAAGGTGCAGTTGCTTGCGGCCATCACGCGCCTTTTGCATGGCCTGCACGATCTGCGGCTCTTTCTGAAACTCGCCGGAGGCGATCAGCGCGTCAATGCGCGTGATGTCCATCTGCACGATGCGGCCCGCGCCAATATTTAAGTGGCCGACTTCGCTATTGCCCATCTGCCCGTCTGGCAGACCCACAAAATGATCCGACGCCTGGATCAGAGAATTCGGAAATTCACGCAGCAGCTTGTCGTAGTTTGGTTTGCGTGCCAGCGCGATTGCGTTGTTGGCCGTTTCGGCCCGGTAACCCCATCCATCCAGGACGGTCAGAACAAGAGGACGTTTCGTTGAAGCCACGAAGAGAACACCTCGTAGTAGATCGATCTACCACAAGGATAAATGCTGGAATTGTCCCCATTGCGTGGTGGACGTCACATCGAGAGATTCTCAACGTGGGCCTTGTTTAGCCCCGCTCAGTTCCCACCCACGGCCTGCGCCGTAGAGGCTCTGCGTCTGCGCCGCGACGGCACCTTGCTGTGAGCCTTCAACGTCGTTCCGGCACGTGAGGCATGTCGCGCTCTTACGATCCGCCTGGGCCTGTCCGGAAATGGTGGCAGTCCCGCAAGCGCGAGCAGCCCGTTGTTTGACGCCTTGAACAGATTGAAGCCAGGCGTTCTATCGTGCCAGCTTCCCTCTGTCATCGCTACAATCAGAGCCGTGTGACTCGCCGGATGGTGCGCGATGTAGTTAACAAAGTCCTGTCGGTCACAGGTTTTTTCGAACATGTTATTGAGGTCATCTGTTCCACCCAGCTGCAGCTGT
>JAFDVQ010000013.1 GCA_018268915.1 Acidobacteriota bacterium | reverse complement strand
CGGCGGGTGTCGTGCGCGGCTCCCGGCCCGGGGCGCTGCGGCCCCGGCGGGCCGCTCCTCGCTCTGCTCGTCGCTGCGCTCCATCCGTCGCGCTCCCGCCGCCCCCGCATCGCCGCGCGCAAGAACAACAGCGCGCGCGGTGCCCCCGGGCAGAAGCAAAAGCAAGAACCTATAGGAGCCTGCCCGCGCCGCTCTCGATGCTCGCACATGCGTCAAGGCCGAGCCCTGCGGGTTCACACAACGAAGCCTTGACTCATGTGCGCTTCTCCAACAATCCGGGGGCAGGCTCCATAAGAGGCAAAAGCAAAAGCAGGGCCGCGCTCACGCGCGGCCCCACTTATCCTCAGAATCACGAAACAGCCGTGTCGGATGAACAGACCCAACGTGACCGCACTCACGACCAGATTGTGGTAACGTGTGGGTGTCCAAGCAATTTGGACATCGCCGCGTAAACACTGGCGATTTCGAAATCTGTAAGGTGTCCAAAATTCCGCTGGACACCAAACTTCCCCAACAAAATGAGAACCCTACGTCAAAAGACTTGACTAGAGCTCGACTGTATCATTTGAGGGTTAGACCGGGGGAAGGCACGATCCGTATCGCATGATTTTGTTTTTCTACAACGTGGCGCTGCTTACGGCACTCGCGGCGGGTGCTCCGTGGTGGCTGTGGCGAGTGGCGACGACGCAAAAATATCGCGAGGGTCTGTGGGAACGGCTGGGGTGGGTTCCGGAGCGGATCAAGCGGCTGGCAGAAGACTACAAGCCGGTGATCTGGCTTCATGCCGTATCTGTGGGTGAAGTGCTGGCGGTGAGCCGCCTGGCAGAAGAGATCGGGGCAGCATTTCCCGGGCACCGGCTGTTGGTTTCGACGACGACACGGACGGGGCAGATGCTGGCGAGGGACAGGTTCGGAGCGGAGAGGGTTTTCTATTGCCCGCTGGATCTGCCCTGGGCAGTGCGAGCTTATCTGAATGTGCTGCATCCGGCAATGCTGGTGCTGGCGGAGACGGAGTTCTGGCCGAACCTATTGAATGGATGCTTTCGGCGCGGCGTACCGGTGGCGGTGGTGAATGCCCGAATCTCAGATCGATCCTGGCCTCGCTACAGGATGCTGCGCGCGCTGTGGAAGCCGATCCTTGGGAAGTTGAGCCGGGTGCTGGCGCAGAGTGAATTGGATTCGGAGCGACTTAAGGCACTGGGATGCAGGGCAGATCGAGTGTCGGTTTCGGGCAACTTGAAGTTCGATGTGCGGGTGCCTAAAGAGGCTGAGGCGACGCGGCTGCTGCGGTCAGTTGGTGTGGGGCTGCGGTTTGTGGTGGCGGGCAGCACGCTGGAGGGCGAGGAGACGGCACTGCTTGAGTCTTGGCGTCAGCTGCTGGGGTCGAACAGGAGGCTGGTGCTGGCGCCGCGGCATCCTGATAGGTTTGGTGCGGTTGCTGCATTGCTGACGGGATCGGGGATTGAGTGGATACGGCGGTCGGAGTGGAACGGGAAGAAAGTGGAGAATCCTGCGCCGTTGAATGGGGGGCAGGTTGTGTTGCTCGATTCGATCGGGGAGCTGGCGTCTGTTTATTCGCTGGCGTCGGTGGCATTTGTGGGAGGCAGTATCGTGGAGGCCGGCGGGCACAATCCGCTGGAGCCGGCGCAGTTTGGGGTGCCAATTGTGATGGGGCCGCACTATGTGAACTTCCGGGCGATCACTGAGGATCTGCGGGCGCATGATGCCGTGCGAATCGCCGGGAGGGAGGAACTGGCTGAAGTTCTATCGGAGTTGTTGACGCACGATGATGAGGCGCGAGCGATGGGAGCGCGGGCGAGGAAGGTGTTCGAGGAGCAGGCTGGAGCGACTGGGAGATCAGTGGAGGCGCTCCGCGAAATCCTGGAGACTTCGTCGGAGAGGCCATCATTTGCTGGGACGGTACGAGCGTGAAGCGTCCCCTCCTCCTGCCGCTCGTGCCGCTGTATGCGGCCGGGGTGGCGTTGCGCGAGATGCGGCTGGAGCATGGATGGGAGAAAGTACGGATTCTCTGGTATCCGGTAATCAGCGTGGGCAATCTCTCGACAGGAGGTTCCGGGAAGACTCCTCTGGTGATAGCTCTGGCGCAGCTGCTGGGCAGGGAAGGATTCCGGGTCGATGTGTTGTCGCGCGGTTACGGCAGGGAGAGCCGCGAGGCTGCGCGTGTGAGGAGCGATGGGAGCGCCGAGCAGTTTGGAGACGAGCCGCTCTTGATCGCGCGGAAGGCTGGTGTGCCGGTCTGGGTAGCGGCAGAGCGATACGAGGCGGGACAGTCGGCGGATCATGATTTCATCCAGAGCGGAGGCGAGCTGTCTGGCGACCCGGCTCCTCTGGTGCATCTGCTCGATGATGGATTTCAGCATCGACAGCTTTTTCGCGACATCGATGTGCTGCTGCTGAATCGTGAGGATTGGGACGACCATCTTTTACCGGCTGGGAATCTTCGCGAGCCACTCGAGTCTCTAGAGCGGGCAAGCGTTCTGGCGATTCCGGCCGACGATCGCGAATTCGAGGAGAAGCTGCGCGAGTGGGGTTGGACCGGGCCGGTGTGGCGGGTGCGCCGCCGAATGAATGTTCCACAAGTCGACGGCCCGGTTGCAGCATTCTGCGGGATTGCGCGGTCGGAACAGTTTTTCGCTGGGATGGAAGCACGTGGTTTGCGTCTTGCGTGGAAGAAGGCATTCGCGGATCACCATCGCTATACGAAGAGCGACGTGGATAGATTGATCGAAAGCGCGCGGAAGGCGGGTGCCGGAACGTTTATCACAACAGAGAAGGACCAGGTAAGACTCGGCGCTTTGGTAAATGCATTTCGGAATGATCTGCGAACCGCCGAGCTGACGGTTGAGTTCGACGACGAAAAAAGTGTTGCGGCGTGGCTCAAAAACAGGCTGGCAGAGACGCACATGGCGCAGGCGCATCGGAAGACGATGGAGAACCAGCCCGCATCCTGATCTGCGGGAGATGCGTGAGATGGGTGACCTCTGAGCCTCTCCTTCGTGTGAGAAAATTCTAGTTTGCAAACGCAGTCCAAGTATCGTTTGCTCGTGGTGCGGCTTGGGGCCATGGGCGACATTTTGCATGCCTTACCAGCGGTAACGGCGCTGCGGAATGCGCATCCGGAGTGGATGATTGACTGGGTCGTCGAGCCGATGTGGAGCCCCCTACTGACGTCGCAATCTGGCGTAGCGAGAGATACGTCAGATGAAAAGCCAAAGCAGCCCTTGGTGGACGGTGTTCACTTCGCTGCGGCGCGGAAATGGAAGCGCAATCTGTTCGCGCGCGAGACGCGAACGGAGATTGCTGCTCTTCGCAGGGCTCTGAAAAGGGAGCGCTACGATGCTGTGGTGGATTTCCAGGGCGCTGTTCGATCTGCGCTGATCGGACGGATGGCGCAAAGTCGAAGATATCTCGGAGAGGCAAAACCCAGAGAAGCCGCGGCGAAGTTGTTGTTCACGGAACGCGTCGCTACTCGCGGTGTCCATGTGATCGAGCAGGATATCGAAGTGGCTGCTGCCATCGCAGGAGACGATCTGACGCCGATCCATCCGATGTTGCCGTTCGATCCGGATGCTGAGATCTGGGCTGATCAATTGATGGCAGTTGAAGGCGCCGCCCCAGCTGTATTAGTCAATCCCGGAGCGGGGTGGGGCGCGAAGCGCTGGCCAATCGAGCGGTATGCGGAGGTATCGCGAGGCCTGTTGAACAAAGGCTACCGCGTTTTTGTGAATGCGGGACCCGGCGAGGTGCTACTGGCAGATGAGCTGGTGAAACGGACCGGGGGGGGCGCAGTTTCGCTGCTGTGTTCGATTGAGCAGCTGATTGCGGTCACACGCAGGGTTAGCCTGGCAATCGCCGGGGATACGGGCCCGCTCCATCTGGCATGCGCCCTGGGGCGACCCGTCGTCGGGATTTACGGGCCGACGGACCCGAGACGCAACGGGCCGTTCGGAACGCGTTTCAAGGTGTTCAGGAGTCCTGAGAGCAAGCGCGATCACGCACGCCGGGAAGAGCCCGAAGCAGGGTTGCTGACGATCTCGCCCGAAGAGGTGCTCGAGGCTGCAGAGGGTGTGCTATATCCTGAGGCGGCACGATGACAGACCAGGCAGAGACGAACAGGTCCGGAGGTATGGAGCGGTGGCAGAAGATCGCGCGCCGGATACGGGTGCCACTAGGGTTTGTGACGGCCGCACTGTACCTGTTCGAGTTGTGGAGGAAACCGCCGCACATGGCGGCGATGGCCTGGAGCCTGTTGCTGGTTCTGCCGGGGCTGTGGCTGCGGGGGTACGCGTCGGGGTATGTAAAGAAGAACCGTGAGCTGACTCAAACGGGGCCCTATGCTCATACGCGAAATCCGCTCTACCTGGGATCGATCCTGATAGCGGCAGGTTTTGCGGTGGCGCTGTTGAGCTGGACGGTGGCGGGGATGCTGGCGGCAATGTTCCTGATCATCTACGTGCCCGTGATTGCCTCGGAGGAGCGGTTCCTGCGGTCGACATTCCCGGACTTTGAGGCGTATTGCCGGAGGGTTCCCCGGCTTCTTCCGAGGCTTTCCGCGTCTGAGCCGGTCAGCGAACAAACGGAAGTTTCGTCCGGTAAGTTCTCTCTTGACCTCTACTTGCGGCACCGCGAGTACAATGCTGCTATAGGAGCCGCCCTGCTCTATCTCAGCCTGCTCTTCCTCCGGCCGGCACTGGGCCTTTTTGTACATGTGCCGCATTAGGGGTCAGGCAAGCCGAGAACGCGGTTTTGGAGCTGAACCAGTCCAAGTCTAAGGAGCAGAGCCCAGCGGTGAGAAAGCGCACGATCTCCAAGACAATTTTTTGCGCGCTAGCTCTCGTAGGTGTGGCTCATAGTCAGCAGCCTCCGATTCCGATCCAGCAGCTCCCACCATTGCCGCCGCCTCGGCCGGGGTTCACCTTTCCCCAAAAACAGACGCTCACCTACACGGTGGACTGGCGTGTATTTTCTGCCGGCACGGCGGTGATCCGATTCGAAGAAGCCGGCGACCGCGAGAAGCTGAGCGCCGATGCGAATACGATCGGCGCGATCAATATGCTGTTCCACGCCAGCGATCACTTTCAGTCGAACTTTGATCGCGCGAAGGGCTGCACGTACGAGTTCGACAAACAGACGGTGGAGGGACGGAGGCAGGTCAACTCCACGCTGAAGATGGACTATGCGCAGAGTAAGTCAATCTTTGACGAGAAGAATTTAGTCAATGGACAGTCAAAACACGTCGAGTCGCCAATTCCAAACTGCATGACCGATCTGCTGACCGGGGTCTTCTACGTTTCGTCGCAACCGCTGGAGGTTGGTCACAACTTCGCGATGCCAGTGGTAGATGCGATGCATAACGTCCCGGTGACGATGAAGGTGGAAGCGCGCGAGGTGGTTAAGACTACCCTCGGCACGTTCAAAACGATTCGTGTGCAGCCGACTGCGGATTCGGGCGTCGTCAAGAACCGCGGCAATATCTGGATCTGGTACACGGATGACGACCGGCACCTGCCAGTGCAGATGCGCGCGCGGCTATTCTGGGGGACCATTACCTTCCGGCTGGTCGGGAACGAGAACAAGTAGCTGCGTCACTGCATGCGGAAGCGTTCACGCATCAGGCGCTGAAGGCGCGGCCAGTAGATCAGGTTGAAGGCCAGCTCTTTGTCCGGGAACATAAGAAGAGCGGCCTTCCTGGTGTCGGCGACCATCTCTGAGGCTTCTTCCACTGTTAGGGACGAGTCCTGCGCGATAACCTGCGTCACCATGTTGACCACGATCTGAAGTCGTCTGATCTTCCGACTTTCTTCTTGAAGCTCTTCGGGGGATTGGACATGCTCGTGAGGTGCTGGTTCAGCCTGGGATGGAGAGGCCGGGATGGCGTCACTCGGCACGTCCCAGGGGTCTCGGGATAGTCCCATGCGGCAATTCCTCCTTGGTATTGGATGAAATTGTCGTGCTTTCAGTGCATGGTAGCAGCGGTTTTGTATGTCAGGATTGATGAGGGTTTGCCGAGGACTCTAGTGTGCCACTCGTAGGGGAGTGGATCCTGAGTTCTTCCAGCTGGTGACGTGATTGCTCTGGAAGTACACGTGGGAGCTGCCGTAGCCGAAATCGTTGTCGGAGAAGAGGGTTGGGGTGCCCTGGAGAGCAATGACATCACTCTTGCTGGAGCCAACCCCGAACGTGTTCAGGCCGGGCACGGAAGGGGAATCGGACCAGAGTTTAACCCGGATTGGAGAGGCAGGATCGATCTTCCACCCGGCCACCTGACCGTTCTTGAAATCGATTTCGGAGTTGCGGTAGAGCATCTTCTCGCCTGTGGAGGATGTGGGGTTACCGAGCACTGAAATGACTTCGAAGGGCGTGAGACCTGCAGTGATGTAGGGCTTCGCAGCCGATGTCTGCGGCTGTGCAGCTACAGCTTTTCCGATGGGTGTCGGCGGTGTTGCCTCGGCTGCTCCTACCGCATCGGGCTGCGAAGGAATCGGTGCGGATCGTGACGGCTGTGTGCTAGAACCGCCGCCGAAGTGGCTCGCGAAGTCATGCTGCACCTCGAGTTTGAGCTGATCCCACGCCCGGGCTGTGAATTGGTTATTGGAAAGAAACGAATCCCCAGCGAGCCAGAGGATTGCAAGGAAAGCAACAGCACCGAGCGCAAGCCCGGCTTTGAGGAGAATCCCGGGGATATTCGACTTCCTGCCGCGGCGCAGGATTCGACGGACCTCCTCCGTTTCCTCGCCTTCGAACTCGAAGTCGGAAGGAACAAAGGGACGCTCAGGAATGGGCGGCTTTTCGGCTAGTCGCGATGATGTCTGTTTGGGATGCGAAAGCAAATAATCGTGAGAGCTGTTGATCTCTTTAAGCTTCTCTTCTGCGTCCTTGTGGAGCCTGGGATCATGCGCGAAGCGGTCGGGATGCCAGACTTTGACCAGAGTACGGTAGGCGTTCTCGACCTCTTCCGGTGTCGCGTCCCTGGTGAGGCCGAGCGTCTGCAGGGAGACGCAGCGATCGCACATGCCGCCAAAGGTATCGGCGACCATCCCGCACGCGCATAGGGATTTTCCTGCTTTGGTTGGATCGAAGGCCATGAGTGGTCCGAAGTCAGATGTTTTGCTGGAATCGTAGCATTCTGCAACAGTTTTCGGTGCGGCTGGCCGATGCAGAGTTGAACTTCGGTTACCGAAAAGCGGGCTTACTTCTGTCCTCATCGAGTAACTAGCCTGTTTTGGGTCAGGTCGAGCGGCGAGCGTCTATCTTGCGGGGAGTGGACGAGTTATTGATGGATGCTCGCCGGCGCAAGGAAGCGGGGGCGTGTAAGCTCCATTGCTGAGTTGCCGAATCCGTAGAATAGGATTGGATGGCTTTCACCGAACAGTACGACATTGCCGTAGTGGGCGCGGGGCACGCCGGATGCGAGGCGGCGATGGCTGCGGCGCGCATGGGGCTGAAGACCGCGCTGATCACCATGAATCTGGACCTGATTGCGCAGATGAGCTGCAATCCGGCGATTGGCGGCGTGGCCAAGGGTCACCTGGTGCGCGAGGTGGATGCGCTGGGAGGCATCATGGGCGAGGTTGCGGATGCGGTGGGGATCCAGTTCCGACTGCTGAATACGTCCCGGGGACCGGCGGTGTGGAGTCCGCGAGCCCAGTGCGACAAGCAACTCTATCGCGTGAAGATGCGCGAGGTGCTGGAAGGACAGCCGGGACTGCATATACGGCAGGCGGAGGTGGTCGATCTCGTTCTGGAAGACAGGGAACAAGGGAACGAAGGAATAAGGGAACAGGACGAGGCCGGTGAGCTGCCCCGTCCTGTACGGCCACTTCGGCGGGTGCTGGGGTTGAAGCTGCGGGATGGGCGGCGCTTGATGGCAGGAGCCACCATCATCACCACCGGAACATTTCTCAATGGACTGATTCACTGCGGCGAGGAGCGGTATCCCGCGGGACGGAGCGGAGAGCCGGCGTCGGTTCTTCTGGGTGAGGCGCTGCGCAGGCTCGGGCTTCGGACTTGCCGGTTGAAGACGGGCACTCCACCGCGGCTGGATGGTCGGACGATCAAGTGGGAGACGTTTGAAGAGCAGCCGGGCGATGCGGAGCCGACGCCATTCAGCTTCAGGACAAAGAAGATCGCGCAGCCTCAGGTGAGCTGCCACATCGCGTTCACGACGCCGGAGACGCTGCGTCTGATTCGCGAGAACGTGCACCGCTCGGCGATGTACTCGGGGCAAATCGAGGGGATTGGGCCTCGGTATTGTCCTTCGATCGAAGACAAGGTGGTGAAGTTTCCCGACAAGACGCAGCACCAGTTCTTTCTCGAGCCGGAAGGACTGAATACGCACGAGGTATACGTCAACGGGATGTCGACTTCGCTGCCGATGGAGGTCCAGTGGCAGATCGTACATTCGATACCGGGGCTTGACGAGGCGGAGATGCTCAGGCCCGGATATGCAATCGAGTATGACTCGGTGGATGCGACGGAACTGGATCGCAGCCTGCGCGTGAAGTGCATGGAAGGTCTGTATCTCGCGGGCCAGATCAACGGGACGTCAGGTTATGAAGAAGCGGCGTGCCAGGGGATCATGGCCGGAATCAACGCTGCGTTGTATGTGAAAGGCGAGGCGCCGTTCACGATGGATCGCACGGAAGGGTACACAGGAATTCTGATCGACGATTTAATTTCCAAGGGGACGAACGAGCCCTACCGGATGTTTACTTCGCGAGCTGAATTCCGGCTGCATTTGCGAATCGACAACGCCGACCGGCGGCTCACGCCATACGGCCGGAAGCTGGGATTGATCAGCGACGAGGCGTGGGCGGAGTACGAGGAGAAGCAGGCGCGCATGGCTGCGCTGGAGAAACTGCTGACAACGCGGAAGGTCAATGAGGAATCTCTCCGTGCGGCGGGGCTTGATGAGCTGAGTGGTGTAACAGGATCGACATGGGCGCAGCTGCTGAAGCGGCCCGAGGTGACGATCGAGCCTGTTCTAGGCGCACTGCGAGACGAGCTTGCGCTCGATCCAATGCTGGCGGAGTTGGCCCGCTTGCATGAGGATGTGGCGATGCGGCGAGCCGTGCTCCACAACGAGGCGCGCGCGGTAGAGACCGAGATCAAGTTTGCCGGCTATCTGGATCAGCAGAAAAGAGCGATCGAGAAGCTGAAGGCAGCGGAGTCTGTTTCGATTCCCGAGTGGCTCAACTATGGCGTTATTAGCGGGCTCTCACGCGAGATGCGGGAGAAGCTGGAGCGGGTGCGGCCTGGAACGATCGGGCAGGCGAGCCGGATACCAGGGGTCACACCGGCGGCGTTGTCGCTGGTGCATGTTTCGATTCGCGTGCAGGGAGCGGGACGCGCGAAGGTCGCCAGCTAGCCAAAAGCTCCTTTCCTCACAACGAAGATGCCGAGTGCGGCCGCGTTGCGGCGATGTAGATTTGGGTATGCTCATGCAAGCCCGGGTCATTCTTGCCGCTCTGTGTCTCACGGCCGTGGCGACTTCAGCTCAAACATCCAGTCAGCAGGTCGCGCGAGCGCGCGATCTTGGCGTGCCTTTCGATGGCACGCCAGGTCAGCTCAATGCGATCACGGATGTTGCGGGGGTTGAGGTCGGCGCGACCACGCTGATTCGCGGAGAAGGCGCGTTAACGGTAGGCGAGGGTCCGGTGCGAACAGGTGTCACCGTGATCTTCCCAAGAGGAAAGCAGAACACCGACAACGTCTACGCCGGATGGTTCAGCCTGAATGGAAATGGCGAGATGACCGGCACGACCTGGCTGGAAGAGGCCGGGCTGCTCAAAGGGCCTGTGGGCATTACGAACACGCACAGCGTGGGAATGGTGCGCGATTCCATCATCGCGTGGGCGGTGAAGCAGAAGCTAATGAAAGCGGATGAGTGGTCTCTGCCCGTTGTCGCGGAGACGTGGGATGGATGGCTGAACGACATCAATGGCTTTCATGTAAAGCAGGAGGATGTCTTCAGCGCACTCAATTCGGCGAAGACCGGCCCGGTTACCGAAGGGAATAGCGGCGGCGGCACAGGTATGGTCTGCTACGGATTCAAGGGAGGAACGGGAACGGCTTCGCGGGTTCTTTCAAGAGCGAACGGCGGCTATACGGTCGGCGTTCTGGTGCAGTGCAACTGCGGGAGAAGGCCGCAGCTTACGATTGCCGGTGCGCCAGTTGGGAAGGAGATCACCGGGGACGAACCGTATGCACGCATCGAAGAGCGGCAAACGCCTGGGAGCGAGCAGAAGGGCGATGTAGGGTCGATCATCATCGTGGTAGCAACTGATGCGCCGCTGCTCCCCCACCAGTTGAAGCGCATTGCGCGCCGCGCATCGCTGGGGCTGGCGCGTACCGGCTCTGTTTCGGGAAATGGTTCGGGAGATATTTTTATCGCGTTCTCGACAGCGAATCCACATGCGGATGACGCACCCGGTCCGAACTCAGTCCAGACCGTTTCAACGGAGAGGATCAGCCCGTTGTTCCAAGCCACTGTAGAAGCGACCGAAGAAGCAATTGTGAATGCGATGGTCGGCGCAAAGACGATGACCGGCATCGATGGACACACAGTCGATGCCTTGCCGCACGAGAAGCTTCAGCAGGTTCTAAAGAAATACGGCCGCTGAAAAATCTATTTGTTGTCTGAGCCGAAGATCGGAATATGAAAAGGCAATTCGGCATTGGACTTCTTCTTAGTCTTGCCGCCGTCTTCTTTCAGAACTGTACGCTGTGAATTGATGCAGAGCCACCCGCTATGTGCTCGTTCGAAGACATGGGTGAATACGCCCTTTTCATCTACTTCGCCCGATGGGCCGCGATGATGCAGCACGTAGGTCCCGTTGGCCACGGCGGTGTCTCCCAGCATGCGGACAGTGATTACCTTCTGGTCGAGGCGAAATGACTTGTCCTCCATGGCAATGATGAAGGCGAGCTGCTGATTGCGGGTTGTGATATCTCCGGAACCTGACACATCGAGGAACAAAGGCGAGAGCACATTCTCGAGGCCGTACTGGTCGCGGCGGTTGACGGCCTGATCCCAGGCGTCCTCAAGCTTCTGAAATTGAGCGATATCGGGCGAGGCAGTGGATGTGACTGGAGCCTGGGCCGGTGCTGGGGTGCTACTCGTGGCCTGAGCTAGCGCAATGCAGGGAAGGAATACAGCAGTAAAGCAAGCGAGGAAGCGCGTCATGAGCGTGCAGAAACTCCCAGATACGATGATATCTCTTAGACGGAAGAAGCAGAGAACCAGGGAACCAGGGCAGGAGGGAACGAGAGAAAGTTAAGGTGGGACGCCAAGCCGCAAATGGGGGTCCAAGGGACTGGAAATCAGAGCCGAAGAACCAAGAACAAGGAAGGCCCTCTTCGAGATCGTGAGAGCCCGCGGCTCTGAGGATCTAGATCAAGCTTTGGAGCCTGTCGGGCTGGTGGAGGGTGATCATCGAGTCTTCAATCGTGATGGAACCCTCTTTGCGGAATTGGCCCAGGGTGCGCGTCACCGTTTCACGTGTGGTGCAGGCCATCGAGGCCATCTCCTCGTGGGTGAGAAGCAGGGGGAAGCGATAGCCGCCGTTTACGTGTTCGCCGATTTGGTGAGCGAGCTCGAGGAGGAGCCGGCCGAGGCGGCCGGCAACTGTCTCAGCGAGAGCGATGCGGCATGCGTCCTGCAGCGCGAAGCGATACTCCTGACAGATACACTGAACGGCCCGCATCTGGGCCTCGCGATGATTGCGAAGGAAGCTAAGAAAGCGCTCCCGTTCGACAGGACGAAGCTGGGCTGAGGTCAGGGATTCAGCGGAGACTTCATAGACTCCGTGAGAGAGGGCCGCATACAGGCCGAGCACCGATCCGGGACCAGCGACGCGAACGATCATCTGGCGGTCCTGTGCGCGGCCCGCGGTGAGCTTGAGATATCCCGCGCAGATCAGGTAGAGGCAACGGGCGTCCTCGCCCTGGCTGAACAGCGCAGCCTGCGGCGGAAGGCTGATGGTGCTGGTAACGAGCTCGAGGTCTGCCAGGACCGCGCTACCGAGAGAGCAGAACCAGCCCGGCCGCCGATTGGAGCATGCAGCACAGCCGATCGGAGACTGCCGACCGATCGTCTTCTGCCTCCGAGGTGTGGCCGTGGAAATTGCCAAGTCCGCCATTTTCTTGCCTTCCCTACAGTGTGCGTGTGCCGCGTTTTTGTGGATGTGATGGGGCTCACGCTCGCATCGGGAGTTAAAGCCATGTCGGCGTGAGGAATACCTAGATATTCCTCTCAAGAAAGTTTCGGCGGGGCGCAGGAGGCTTGGTGAAAAACCTAAAGGCTGCTTTGCGTGTGACGAAGGGCATGCAAGTTCAATTCGCCGAGGCGAAAAGCGCCCCGGTGCGGAGCGGACAGAAAGTCGCACTACATTCGCGTTCGTGCGGGCAAGGGAAACCTTCTATCTCGCTGAAAAGGCTGCGGATTAATCGGGGCCTCGATCTGAAGTCCGTTCTCAGTCATGCGTTGAATATGGAACCAGTGTGCGCGGCTTGTTTCACTTCGGGATAGGCAAATTCCGGATGTGATGGAGGTCACCGTAAGGTGAGTTCCTGCCAAGTTACGATTCGCCCATAAGGTGATGCTCCACACAGGCCGAGCCAGTACCGGTAAGGAAAATTGTTCGACTTCAGGAAGGTCTTCTAAAGGAGACGCATCAAGCCGAAGATTCGCCGAGCTGATACGAAGGCTGACCGGGAGCCTCCCAAGGGTGACCTTTGATGCATAAAGAACGGCTATCTGTACGCAAGCAAGATCAGGGAACTCCGGGACTAAGGCTGGGACTGTTCGTCCTTTTGCTGTTGTTCTCGGTGTCGATTTACACGCGAGCGGCTATCGCATCCTCGCCGAAAGGATCGAATCCAGCTGCGAAGAGTCAGTCTGCGGCTTCCGGCGACTATGTCGGCCAGGAGACATGCGCAACCTGTCATGAAGAGGTAGCGAAGGGTTTCGCTTCGAATCCTCACACCAAGCTGGCCGAAATGCACGGAAAGACCGGCGTCACATGCGAAGGCTGCCATGGACCGGGCAAGGCGCACGTGGACGGCGGAGGCGATGTTGCCAAGATCTTCAATCCCGCCAAGGCATCGGCTAAAGAGATTGACGCACGCTGCCTGAGTTGCCATCAGGGGCAGCATGCCAACTTCGAACGCACCGCGCACGGCGAAAACAATGTGAGCTGCATCAGCTGCCACAGCGTTCACCACAGCCAGACAAGCGAACAGCTGTTGAAGGCCGAGCAAACCAAGCTGTGCTTCCAGTGCCACTCCGATACGAAGTCGCAGTTCAACATGCCCTTCCATCACAAGGTGGAAGAGGGGCTGATCAAGTGCACGGACTGCCACGACGCGCACGGGACGTTCAACCGCAAGAATCTGAGAGCTTCAGCGCAGATGGATGCGGTTTGCACGAAATGCCATAGCGAGACGGCAGGCCCGTTTGTCTACGAGCACTTTGTGGTGAAGACGGAAGGCTGCACCGCATGCCATTTCCCGCATGGAGGACCGAATCCGCGGCTGATCAATCGCGCGAGCGTGAATACGCTTTGCCTGCAGTGCCACTCGCCCTCGCCGAACTTTACAGCGGCCCAGCCGAGCGGTCCGGCTCACAACCAGGCGACGCAGTATCAGGCGTGCACAACCTGCCACACCAGTATCCACGGATCGAACACCAGTCCGATCTTCTTCAACTCAACGGAGTAAGGGGCGAGCGATGACGAAACAGATTGAAAGTGCGAACAGTCTGGTTGGGTCGTCGGCCGGAAGTTGTCATTTCCGGTTCAGCGCCCTGACCGCGGCGGCAATTCTGATGATTGGTGGAGCAATCAGCGGCTGGGGACAGCAGACCCAGGCAGTTCAGCCGACTAGTGCGAAACCTGAAGTCACAAAGAAGCCGGCAATCGAAGTGAAAGAGAAGATGGCCGGCAACTACACGATGCATTCGAGCGTTGAGTTGGGTGGCGTGCTGACGCAGCGAGACGGCAGCAGCGCGATGTGGGCGACGATGATCAATGAAGGCACGGGAATGCGCGTGCTGAATCAGTCGCTCGAGCTGCGCACAACCAATCCGCATGAGACGCCGTTTTTCGACCGGCTCTCGACGGCAAGTTTTGGATACGGCGGCGAACCGAACAATGTGTCGTACCTGAATGTGTCAAAGGGACGGCTTTACGACTTCGCAGGAAACTTCCGGCGTGATCGGAACTATTTCGATTACAACCTGCTGGATAATTCGCTGCTCTCGACAGCCTCTGCGGCAACTCCAGCGCTGGTGGCGGAGCCGAGTTCGCTGCACATCTTCAACACGGTGCGGCGGAACACGGATGCGCTGTTTACGGTTTTACCCTTGTCGCGGATTAGCTTCCGTGTGGGATACAACCACAACACGCACGAGGGGCCGACTTACTCGACGATTCATGGCGGCGGAGATGTCGTAGTCTTCCAGTGGTTCCGTAACGCGCTTGATACCTACACCGGCGGCGTGGACTACAAGCTGGCGAAGCGGACCACGCTGAGCTACGACGAGTTGTTCGCGCTGTACAAAGGGGACTCGTCGTACGAGCTCGCTCCCACGACGTTCACGCTGGCAAACGGCACTCCCACCTCGCTGGGTGTCAATACGCTGGCAACAGCAACTTGCCCGGCCAACTCCAAGAACCTGGAGGTCGTCAACGGCATCGCGAACCCGTTTTGCAGCCAGACCTTGATGCAAAGCCAGGTTGCCCCGACACGGACGATCTTCCCGACAGAGCAACTGCGCTTCAGTTCGCACTATTGGGACAAAGTGACGTTCAACGGACGCGTGGCGTACAGCGGCGGCGTGTCAAACGTGAATCACTTCAACGAGGCGTTTGATGGCCTGCTCGCACGCACCGCATTGCGACGGGAGATCGATACAGGCGGTTTCGCGGATGGCCGTCTTGCGCACAACAAGCGGAACAGTCTCAATGGAGACTTTGGTGTTGAGGCGGAGCTGACGAGCTGGTTGTCGGTATCCGATTCTTTCGATTACCGCTACTTCCGGACGGTGGGAAGCGACATTCTCGTTGCGGAGACGTGGGCTAACACTGCCACGACTCCGAATGGCCCATTGCCGGTTCCAACCGGTTTCAATGTGAACACGCCGATCACAAACCTGACCTACACAAAGGCGATCGAGCCGGGCGGGGACTCGATCAACCAGAAGATCGAGCGCAATACGGTGCTGGGAATCGTGACGATCTCGCCGGAGGTGAAGATCTCGGGCGGATGGCGCTTCGACAATCGACAGATCACGGATGCCGATGAAAGCCGCCAGTGGCACCAGAATGGGGCGGTGATTGGGACCTCGATCATTCCCTCTCGCGCTCTTCGGTTGAATGTGAACGCTGAGACACTGAGGTGGAAGTCGGCGAATTCGGAGACGCCCACTAACACCTACACTCGCCAGGCTCCGAGCAAGGCTTATCACGTGCGGGCGCGGGCTGTGGTCACTCCGGCGAAGTGGGTGAACTTTGCTGTGACGGCGAATGACTTCGAAGGTAAGAACGACGATCCGCTGGTTAACCACAAAGAGCACAATCGAGATTTCAGCTTCGCCACGCAGGTGATTGCAAACGAGCAGTTGAGTTTCGACTTCAACTACTCGCATGACGATATCTTCTCGGAGACAGATCTTTGCTACATCTTCGTGGGAACAGCAAAATATCCGGTGCCGGCGGGTGCGCGAAGCTCGACGGGCACCTGCCTGCAGACGGCAGACAATCCGGGTGGCACGTTGCCGGCACAGCCCGTTGCTCAGCAACTCTATCTCGGGAATGGGACTTATAACGCACCGGCAACGTTTGTTTCGGGAGCTCTCACCTATTCGCCGTCAAAGTATTTTCAGTTCAACGGCGGAGCCAGGGTGACCAGCAACAGCGGCAGCGGCGAGTTCTTGAATCCGCTGATGGTTGCCGGGGCATTGAATTCCAAAGTTGTCTCGCCCTTCAGCGATCTGATTGTGAACGTAGCGCCGCAATGGGCGTGGCACGGTAACTGGGTTCACCACGGATATCAGGAGGCAGGCGGTCCTGGGCCGGCTGCCCGGAATTTCCATGGTGATGTTGTGACTCTGGGTGTGAAGTATGCATTCTGAGTAATCCGAGAGGGCTGGAGCCCGGTAGAGCAACGCCGGCCTTCTCCATTGAAGTGCACGAAGGAACCGCGCAGCTGTTGGGACAAAGCGCGGGTGTTAAAGACAATGTCCCCTCGCAGCGATCTTCCCCCGTAGCCGGGGAGAACTCTGGGAGAGCAAGAGATGAATCACATGGTTCGTTATGCAGGAGCGGCATTAGTTGCAGTGATGCTGGCAGGCTCCATGAGCTTCGCACAATCATCGAGCGAAGCATTGTACAAGTCGAAGTGCCAGATGTGTCATGGCGAGAAAGGCATGGCGGATTCACCGGCAGGAAAGTCGATGAAGGTGAAGCCGATCTCCGATCCGGACGTGAAAAAAATGAATGAGACGGAGATGGTGGAAGCGGTCAAGAGCGGCATGGGAAAGATGCAGCCGTACAAGGACAAGTTGACCGACGCGCAAATCAAGGATGTTGTTGTGTATTTCAGGACGTTTCTGAAGTAATGCAGTAAAGCAGTGCAATGGTGCAGTGAAGGTAGTTGGAAGTGAAGGCAGTCAGGCCCGGCGCATACTCAATCCACGAGTATGCGCCGGGGTTAGTCAGACGAGTAGCGACACATTGTCACAGAAGAGCTACTTTCGGATGCTGCTGGTGTTTCTAGAGGTAAGTTCTCAGTTTGGTTGGTAGATGTTGTTTGGGCGTGGCCCCCAACGGTCTGGCCATAAATGCATTCAAGGAGTCTCGCAATGACGAAGACGATGCGATCGATGGCGGTACTGGCTGCGACAGTGTGTCTGGCCGGTTCCATGGGCTTCGCGGAAACAAGTGAAGCGATCTACAAGGCAAATTGCCAGAGCTGCCACGGCAGCACAGGCACACCGAGTGCGGGCATCGCCAAGATGATGGGCGTGAAGCCGGCAGCTGAGTACAAGACGACCGAGAAAGAGCAGATCGACTCGGTGAAGAACGGCAAGGGCAAGATGAAGGCGTTTGCCGGCAAGCTGACAGACGATCAGATCAAGGACGTCGTCACTTACTTCCGCACTTTGAAGTAGTCGCAAATAAACTGACCCGCTTCATGCCTCGTTGTTCGAACAGAACGGGTCCCGGGTAGTTAGCCGGGTACGTGAAGCGGGTTTTCTTTGTCTGAGGGGGGCGACAATGGCGCAACGATTCCGTGAGAACTGGGTGCGGCCGGCACTGTTCTTCGGCAACAATCCAATCAGCCTTGCTGGCGGAGCGATTACGAGCGCTGCCGGTGTAACCATGATCGGTTATTGGCTGATGGAACTGTTTGGCCGGCCAAACGACAATCCCTATCTTGGGATAATCTTCTTCCTGATTCTGCCAGCCGTTTTTGTGCTGGGCCTGCTTCTGATACCGGTAGGTGTATTCATCCGACGCAGAAAGCTGCAGCAGGCGGGTCAGGTTCCGGCCGAGTTTCCGAAGATCGACTTGAACGATCGCATGTTCCGCCACGGGCTGGATATTGTGCTGGTTGCTACGATCGTGAACCTGCTGGTGGTTTCGATGGCGAGCTACCGCGGCGCTGCGTATATGGATTCGCCCCAGTTCTGCGGTTCGTCTTGTCACGTGATGCATCCGGAGTATTCGGCGTACAAGGTTTCAGCGCACTCGCATGTAGATTGCGTTGCGTGCCACATCGGTTCCGGTGCGGAATCCTACTTCAAGGCAAAGGTGAACGGCACGAAGCAGCTGATTGAGGTGAGTTTCAACCGGTATCCGAAGCCGATTCCTTCGCCGGTGATGAATCTGCGGCCGGCGCGCGAGATCTGCGAGGGCTGCCACACGCCGGCGAAGTTCGTAGGCGAGAAGCTGCTGGTGAAGTCGACGTTTGCAGACGACGAGAAGAACACCGAATCGCAGAGCGTGGTGCTTCTGCACCTGGGCGGCATCGATTCGTTGTCGCATCTGACTGGAATTCATGGCGTTCATCTTGGACACATTGAATACGTTGCGACCGACCCGACGCGGACGGCGATTCCATGGGTAGAGCGGACGTATGCAGATGGATCAAAGACGGCGTTTGGATTGTCAAGCTTGAAGGGTACTGCGCCGCAAGGCGAGCGGCGAGTGATGGACTGCATCGATTGCCACAATCGGGCAGCACACACGATGCAGACAGCTGAAGATGCGCTGAACAGGGCAATGGCCGAAGGCGCGATCAGCCCGCAGCTGCCGTGGGTGCATAAGCAGGGACTCGCGCTCCTCAAGGCGGACTACAAGACCGAAGACGAAGCTCGGCAGCGAATTCCTGAAGGCCTGACACAGTTCTATCGCAATGAGCATCCCGAGGTTCTGGCCCAACATCCTGATTTGGTGAAGGCGGCTGGGGCGGGGCTGGTCAATGTATTTACGACGAATGCGTTTCCGGATATGAAGGTGACCTGGGGCACGCATCCGAACCACATCGGACACATGAGCTATCCAGGCTGCTTCCGCTGCCATGATGGAGACCACGTGGCGCAGAACGGCAAGTCGCTGACGCAGGACTGCGCAGTCTGCCACAACTTGCTGGCCGTGGATGAAGCGAAGCCGAAGGTGCTGGCGGATCTGGGAATTCAATAGGCGTTGTGCACCGTTGGGGAAGGGGCGGCAACGTGCCGCCCCTTGGTGTGTTTGCCTGATCTGCAAGCGACCGTGGTAGGCTGGCTTTTCGTGTCAGGAGGGGTCCGGTCGGATGCATTCCACCAAAAATCTCAACTTCAATTTGATTGCAGCGGCACACGCCGACATGATCGAGCATGGTTTTCAGCCGGACTTTCCGCCGGGAACGGATACGGAGCTGGCGAAGATCGAAGCTCAAGCCGCGCTGGCTCCCTCGAACGATGTGCAAGATCTTCGCAAATTGCTGTGGTCATCGATCGACAACGATACTTCAAAGGACCTCGACCAGATCGAGTGGGCTGAGCAGTTGCAAGATGGGCGCATTCGCGTGCTGATTGGAGTTGCCGATGTGGACGTCCGGGTTCCGAAGGGAAGCCTGCTCGACAAGCATGCGCAGTCGGAGACGACGTCGGTGTATACAGGCGTCAAGGTGTTTCCCATGCTGCCGCCGGAGCTGTCGGAAGGCATTACTTCGCTCAACGAAAACGAAGACCGAGTCGCCGATGTAATCGAGTACTTGGTTGATGAATCGGGTGCGGTGTCTGACGGAAAGGTCTATCGCGGGCTGGTGCGCAATCAGGCGCAACTTGCGTATCCGAGCGTCGGCGCATGGCTGGAGGGGCATGGGCCGGCGCCTGAAAAGGTCGCGGCCAATGCAGATCTTGCGGCTCAGGTGAAACTGCAGGACAAAGCGGCGCAGAGAATGCTCGGGAGCCGCTTTCAGCATGGGGCACTGGACCTTGAGACGATTGAGACACATCCTGTGGTTAAGGCGGACGAGATTGTCGATATCGGAACCCAGGAGAAGAATCGCGCGACGTCGTTGATCGAAGAGTTCATGGTCGCCGCGAACGGTGTGGTTGCGCGGATCTTTGAACAGGCGGGAGTGGCATCAATCCGGCGCATTGTTCGAACACCGAAGCGATGGGATCGAATCATTGAACTCGCTAACGGACTGGGGACCAAGCTGCCGGAGCAACCGGACTCGAAAGCGCTAAACGATTTTCTTCTGGCGCAGAAAAAGAAAGACCCCGATCATTTTCCGGATCTGTCGCTGGCAGTGGTGAAGCTGATGGGGCCCGGCGAGTATGTACTGGTAAAGCCTAACGAGGAGTCGCCCGGGCATTTTGGGCTGGCCGTTCAGGACTATACGCATTCAACCGCCCCGAATCGCCGCTTCCCGGACATCGTGACGCAACGCATCATGAAGGCGCACCTGGCAAAGGCACAGCAGCCTTATTCCGAGGGAGATTTGAATGCGATTGCACAGCGTTGCACATTGATGGAAGACGCGGCCCGCAAGGTAGAGCGAGTGATGCAGAAGCGCATCGCGGCAGTGGTGCTGCATCCGCGGATCGGCCAGACGTTCAAGGCAATCGTCACCGGTGTCAATCAGTACGGCACGTTCGTTCGCGCGCTGGAGCCGCATGTCGAAGGCATGCTGGTGAACGGCGGCAAGCCCGGAGCGAAGGGACTGGACGTGGGTGACCGGGTGACGGTGAAGCTGGTGAGTACCGATCCACAACGCGGGTTCATCGATTTCGCCCTGCAAGGATCTCGAGGAGGACCTTAGGCTGCAGCCTCTTCGTTTCCACCCTTGCTACGCAAGGATGGGGCACCCGGCGATTGAGGTGGTCCTACGCTTCTCCGACTTCTCTCGCGGAGGCAGCGGGCGCGATTTCGGGCAGGGTGCGTTCAGTTGACGTGCCGGGTTCGTCGACCCAGAGGCAGATAATCCACCAGATGATTACCAGTACATAGACTGCGCTGTTGGTGTTCAGCAGCTTTTCCTGGATGCCGATGACGCGTTCGTATTCGGCCTGCGAGTGCGGGGTGGTGTGGCGCGCGATGGTCTGCCAGACTCCCTGTGCCGTCATTTGCGAAAGCGATGCGGTGGAGATGCCAATGACGATGCGCTGGACGTGGCTGCGCCAGCCGGCTCCAAAACGACTGCCCGTCGCGACGATCAGGACACCAAGTCCGATCGAGAGAACGTCTACAAGAAGGCCAAGCTTCACGCTGACAAATTGCATGAACTGAAGCTTCGCGATCAAAGTGTCAAAGGCGATGGTGCGGAAGTTCGGCCATGGGCCCCACTTCCAGACGATAAGACCGCCGATGATGAGCAGGGCGAGCGTCGAGGCTGACCATGCCCGTGCTGAAGCGCGGCGGAAGGCCAGCCGGGCCATCTCGACCAGGACAAGGAGACTGACTATCGCTGAGAGCAAGGCCAAGGTGATGGCAACTTCGCCCATGGTGAGGGCAGGCAGCCGATCGTGCAGGAGACGGTTGATCAGCAGTCGAAGCGTGACCAGGACGATGCTGGTTGTAAACCACGGGAAACGGCGGATGCGATCGCGACCGAGCAGGACCACAAGCAGAACGAGAAGGGACGCGAATGTCAGCGTCCAGAGTGTCTGGACAGCTGTGAAATGAAAGTTAAAGTGCATGCAATCCTTAGCGGTTGGCCCTGGAGGACCAAACATTCAGTCTAGGCCATTGAGACGGGGCGGTGTGACCTCCGGTGAGTTCCGGCATTCGGGGACAAGGTCCATCGACGTGGGAATAGAGTATCCTGATAGAGTGCGCCCGTAGCTCAGCTGGATAGAGCGAATGCCTCCGGAGCATTAGGTCGGGAGTTCGAATCTCTCCGGGCGCACCATCTTTCTCCTCGGTTTCCCTGCAAAACTCACTGGCTTTACCGGCTGCTTAGTTCCTTCTCGCGGCGGGTTCTAAGTTCTTCCATAACCGATTGGATGAGTGCTTTTGTGCCTTCCATGCCGCTGATGACTGCCTGGAGATCGAGCGCAGGTACATTGGGGTTGCGGCTGGAGGTGCAGTAGACGCCGTGCTGGCCGACCATGATGAGGGAGTCGGTGAGGAGATCGAGGGCGACCGCGAGCCTGCCGCGCTCCAGGCCCATCATGAACTCGTGCTTTTCCAGCTCCGCGCGCTTTTCGTCGAAAATGTTCATGAAACAAGCCTACCGGATTTGCAATGATCCGGTGTTGAAGCGCGCTGACCTCCGACCTGCTTGTTGTCGCCTGTTTCCCAAAGACGCTATCCCTTGATGGTTTTCGTAGCTGCGTCCCAGGTAGCGACGGTTTTGTGGATGTAAGAGTGATTGGCCATGTGGCAGGCAATGGCGGCATGGTTGCCGAAGACCTCGTCTTCTACAACGTGCTCGCGGGTCTCGACGGCTCGCAGGAATGTAGCGATGTGTTCGGCGGTGTCGTCGTAGTCGCGCGGTGCGGAAAAGCTCTCGCTCATCGGAAGATTTGGTTGAGGCCCAGGGTGTGCGGCGTTCCAATCGTCGTTGTACTTCTTCCTGGCTTCCTCGGTCCAGCCAATGACGGAGTAGCCCTCAGGCCAGGCTCGCGTGTCCTGCGGAACGAAGCTCACGGTGTCGCCCTTGATGGTCAGCGTGCCTTCCTTCCCGTAGAAGGTTGTGTCTTCGCCGGTATCGTTGTTCTGGTTGCAGCGGACATTCACGGCAACGCCGGCGTAGTCGTACAAGGTGACAAGCAAATCCGGATAGTCGCGGCCGTCTTTGAAGTGCGTAAGGCTGCCTGTCGAGAAAGCGCGAGTGGGTGGCGCATTGATGCCGGATACACATTGAATGCCGGAGAGGAGATGCACGAAGAGATCGCCTCCAAGTCCTTCGCCGTAATCGGCAAAACAGCGCCAACGGAAGAAACGGTTTGCGTCAAAGGGACGATCGGGTGCATCGCGGAGCCAGGTCTTCCAGTCGATGGTTTCGGGGCTCGCATCGGGAGCGATGGGGTAGACCCACGCGCCGGAGTCAGAGTTGCGGTCCATGCTGGCGGTGATCATGGTGACCTCGCCGAGACGGCCTGACTTGAAGATTTCAGCGGCCTTCTTGAAGACGACGCTGCTGACACGCTGGCTGCCGGCCTGGAAGATGCGCTTGTTTTCCTGAACGGCTTTGACTATCGCGAAGCCGTCGGCGACGTTGTGCGACATGGGCTTTTCGCAATAGACGTCCTTGCCGGCAGCGATGCAGTCGAGCACCACGCGGCGATGCTGGAAGTCGGCGACGGCGACGATGACCGCTTCGACGTCTTTACGATCGAGGAGTTCGCGGTAGTCGCGCGTGGAGGGGACTTCAGTGCCGTAGGATTCGATGCCGGCCTTGCGGTGCATGTCGTAGAGATCGGCGGTGCCAACGAGCTGGGCATTGGGCAATTTGCGCGCGGAGCGGAGAAGGTCGCAGCCGCGAATGCCTGTGCCGATGGAGGCGAAGCGAATTTTCCTATCGGTCGGGGCGGCAAAGGCGGTGGGCTCGAGCAGAATGGATTTGGCTGCCGCGCCGGCGGCGACGGTGCTTGCGCTGAGGCGGACGAATTGCCTGCGTGAAATAGGACCCATGACGAAGACCTTTCTCTTGCGTGGGCAATTCTCGCTTGAGTGGCAGGGTTGTGTCCATCGGCACGGGCCTGGGAGCCTGGAGGATGCAATAGGATGCATGAGAGATTGGGAGTCTGACGTTCAAGGGGGCAGCCATGTCGACTGTCGGAACAATTGGAATGAAGCTTGTGACGGGAGCACGTTTTCTTGTGCTCTCTACCTTGGTCATCCAGTGCCTTGCTTGCTTGTCGCAGACTGCGACCGGAAGCAAGCAGAAGCCACTCACTGAGTTCGGTCCAAATGTGCTGGTGTTCTCGCCGTCGCTGAAGATGAGCGACATACAGCAGCAGATCGATAAGGTGTACGCGGTTCAGGAGCACAGCGAGTTTGGTAAGGATCGCTTCGCTCTGGTTTTTCTTCCAGGGGAGTATCACGTCGATATACCGATCGGGTTCTACACGGAGGTGATCGGGCTAGGCGCTACACCGGACGCGGTGCGCATTGTGGGTAACGTGCACTCGGATGCCAGCCTGCCGAACAACAATGCGACGTGCACTTTCTGGCGGGCAGTAGAGGGGTTCAGCGTGACACCAACCGGGGGGACGATGCAGTGGGCCGTATCGCAGGCCGCGCCGTTCCGGCGGATGCACGTGAAGGGCGACATTGTGCTGCATCAGAAGGGCGGATGGGCGAGCGGCGGATGGATGTCGGACTCGGTGGTGGATGGCAATGTGGGCGCCGGGCCGCAGCAACAGTGGATCTCGCGCAACAGCGAGTGGGGAAGCTGGACGGGTGCGAACTGGAACATGGTGTTCGTCGGTGTTCCCAAGCCGCCGGATGGCGAGTGGCCGCAGCCGCCGTATACGAAGGTGGCAAAGACGCCGGTGGTTCGCGAGAAGCCATTCCTGCAGGTTGATGCGAAGGGAAGCTGGTCGGTGCGGGTTCCGGAGCTGCGGCGAGAGAGCCAGGGAATCACGTGGCACGGCGGTTCGACGCCCGGGAGAGATATTCCGTTGAGCAGCTTCTACATCGCGCAGGCGGGACGGGACAGCGCGGCAAAGATCAATGAGGAGCTGGCGAAAGGAAAGAACCTGCTTCTCGAGCCGGGCATCTACGACCTGGATGAACCGATCCGGGTGACGCGGGCGGACACGGTGGTGATGGGATTGGGGTTTGCAACGTTGCGGCCGGTGCATGGAACTGCGGCGCTGACAGTTGCGGATGTGGACGGAGTGGACGTGGCCGGAGTCCTGATTGATGCAGGAGAAAAGATCTCGCCCGTGCTGATGGAAGTTGGTCGCGAGGGCAGCCGCACTTCGCATGCGCGCAATCCGATCGGTCTGCACGATGTGTTTTTCCGGGATGGCGGAGCGGCGGTTGGGCGTGCGAAAGTGAACCTGCAGATCGATGCGAATGACACGGTCATCGATCACACCTGGATCTGGCGCGCGGATCACGGCTCGGGCGTGGGATGGACGAGCAACCTGAGCAACAACGGGCTGACCGTAAACGGGAACAACGTGACGGCCTACGGACTCTTTGTGGAGCATCATCAGCAATTCCAGGTGCTTTGGAAGGGCGAGCATGGGCGGACGTATTTCTACCAGTCCGAAATCCCATACGACCCGCCGGATCAGCCGAGCTACACGTCGGCGCATGGCGTGAACGGATGGGCCTCCTACAAGGTGGCGGATGGCGTGGCGAGCCATGAGGCATGGGGACTGGGGATCTATAGCGTGTTCCGGCAGCGGAATGTGAACCTGACGCGAGCGATCGAGGTGCCAGTGCAGCCGGAAGTGCGGTTTCATCACATGATTACGGTGGCGCTGGACGACAAAGGCGAAATATCGAATGTGATCAATGACAAAGGTGGGCCGACGCACCTGGCGCCGCATCGCGTGGATCCGAGGGTCGCGGAGTTTCCTCAATAGCCTCTTTGACGAATGTTGGCGGACGCGCTCGATGCCGGGGTCGCTGCGTGGGAGAATGGAAGGGTAGACCTATGAGCAACGAGAGCGTTCCAGAGTCCAACCCTACGTCTGAAACTCCTTCCACAAACAACGGGCCCATCGAAGTACCCGTCAGTGATGGCGCGGCGGAATTCACGACGGCACCGGCCGCGGCGGCTCAGGCTGCGAAGCCATCTGCTCCGCCCGTAGCTGAAAAGCCTCCGGTGGAAGAGCCGGCGGAGCCGCTCGAGGACTTCGCAAATATCCTGATGGAGTTTGAGCGCGGGCACGCTCGCAAGCCTGCAGGCGGGGCGAAGCAGATCGAGGGCACGGTGATATCTGTCTCCGCCGAGCAGGTGTTTGTCGATATCGGATACAAGATCGAGGGTGTGCTGCCGCGTTCGGCATTTCGGAATAATGCGGAGGGCGTGAAAGCAGGCGAGAAGGTCCAGGTTTCCATCAAGGGGCGGAACGAAGAGGGCTACTACGACCTGACTCGGTTCAAGGTTGCGCAGCCGCATGACTGGACCGCACTCGAAGAAGCATTCAAGCAGAAGACAGCTGTGGTCGGCACCGTGACAGGAGTGGTGAAGGGCGGGCTGACGGTTGATGTGGGCGTTCGCGCGTTTATGCCGGCAAGCCGGAGTGGAACGAGGGATGCTACGGAGCTTGAGCAACTCGTTGGGACGGAGATCACCTGTCAGATTACGAAGCTCGATATCACGGACGAGAACGTCGTGGTGGACCGACGTGTTGTCCTTGAGGAGCAGGCACGCGCGGCGCAGGAAGGAAAACTCGCCGTTCTACAAGCTGGGGATGTGATGGAAGGCACGGTGCGCAGCCTGATGCCGTACGGAGCGTTCGTCGATCTCGGCGGGTTCGACGGGCTGCTACATGTTAGCGACATCTCGTGGAATCGCGTAGGCAAGCCGGAGGATGTATTGTCGGCCGGGCAGAAGGTTCGCGTGCGGATTCTTAAAATCGATCCGGACACGAAGAAGATCTCGCTGGGGCTGAAGCAGCTTGAGCCGGAGCCGTGGGAGACCGCGCCTTCGAAGTATCAGGCCGGACAGCGGGTGACGGGCGCAGTTTCACGCCTCGCCGACTTCGGTGCTTTTGTGGAGCTCGAGCCGGGCGTCGAGGGCTTGATCCATATTTCGGAGATGTCGTGGGGCAAGAAAGTTCGGCATCCATCGGATGTGGTGAAGGAAGGCGACCGGGTTGATGCCGTGATTCTGGCGATCAAGCCGGAAGAAAAGCGAATTTCGCTGGGGCTCAAACAAACTCTCACAGATCCGTGGTCAGACGTGACACAGCGGTTCCCGGTGGGTTCGCAGGTTGAGGGTCCAGTGACGAAGATGATGACGTTCGGCGCTTTCGTGCAGATCGCGGAGGGCGTCGAAGGGCTTGTCCACGTGAGCGAGATCAGCGCGGAGAAGCGCATTCATCATCCGCAAGATGTTCTGCGCGTCGGGCAGGTCGTGAAGGCGCAGGTGCTGGGAATCGCGCCGGAGAAGCGGCAGATCAAGTTGAGCATGAAGCAGCTGGTGCCAACCACCATCGATGAGTACATCGCGGAGCACAAGGCGGGCGATGTTGTGTCGGGCCGCGTTGTTGAGGAGTCAACCGGCGGAGCATCAGTGGAACTGGGCGAGAACATCTTCGCCGTGTGCCGCGTGAGCAAGACAGCTCAGCCCCAGGCCGAGGCTGCGATGCAAAGCGGAAAAGCCGACCTGTCATCGCTCAGCTCGATGTTATCGGCTCGATGGAAGGGAAGCGCGCCTGCACCCTCAGCTGGCCCTGAGCCGTTGAAGGCCGGACAGATCCGCAGCTTCAAGATCACGAAGCTGGATGCGGAGTCGAAGTCGATCGAGGTGCAGGTAGCCTGATCGCCGCCGAGGCTTCTCAGCTAGAGGTAAACCTCATCAATGAAGCACCAGCCCCAGTCTTCGCCGCGTTCCGCAGAGCGAACGAGTGGGTGCTGGGTGGCGTGGAAGTGCGCACGCGCATGGCGATTCTTGGAGGAATCGCAGCATCCTATGTGACCGCACTCGAGACACATCCGCAGATGCACCCAGGAATCGCCGGTCTTGAGGCAATCTTCGCAGCCTTTGGAATGGGGTTTGACGTCCTTAATGTGATCTTTGACGTGAGTGCACTGCGTCGGCATGAGTCGACCTCCGGGGAAGGACTTCAGACAGTGTACTGTTTCGCCAGCGTCGAGAATTCCTCAAGCTGAGCTGCGATCCACTTGTCGTCGTGTCCAAGCTCGCGTGCCAGCAATCGCGCGACGGGGTCAGCCATTTGCATGGCAGCATGAGCGTTCAGGAACAGGGCCCGCGTATGTCGAGCGAGTACGTCTTCGACGGTGCGGGCCATTTCCGCCCGTGCAGCCCAGACAACTTCAGCGCCGATGTAGGGCAGAGCCGGATTGATGGGCTTGGCGAGGGCGGGGTCTTGCTGTGCGAGCGCACGGATCTCAGCGGCATCAGAGCCATAGACATCGAGCGAATCTTCTTCGTCGCGGTCGGCAGGCGGTTCTTGGTAGCCGTGAATTTTCAAGTTCTTTGTTGTGCAGTCTTCATCGCGAAGGCGGCCCAGGGTAATAGCGTGGTCTACGGTGTCCTCGGCCATGTGGCGGTAGGTAGTCCACTTGCCGCCGGTGATGGTGAGCAGACCCGAGGTGTCGACGTGAATTGTGTGGTCGCGGGAGATAGCAGAGGTGCTGGACGCGCCTCCGGACTTCACAAGCGGGCGCAGGCCCACGTAAACGGCGAGGACATCGGATCGACTAGGAGGTCGCGTGAGGTAGCGGCCGGCGGTTTCGAGGATGAACTGAATCTCTTCGTCGAGAGGCTTAGGTTCGAGGCTCGGGCCGTCTACTGGGGTATCAGTCGTGCCGGCGACGGCGTGGCCGTGCCACGGAATGACAAACAGAACGCGGCCATCGCTGGTGCGCGGGACCATCAGGGCGGTGTCGCCTTTGAGGAATGAGCGATCGAAGACGAGGTGAATGCCCTGACTGGTGACCATCAGTGGCTCGGTGGCTGGATCGGCCATGCGGCGGATCTCGTCAGTGAAAACCCCGGTAGCATTGATTACGATCTTTGCACTGATGGAAAACGCTTCGCCAGATTCGTCATCGCGGGCGATGAGGCCGTTGACGTAACCTTCTTCGTCGCGCAACAAACCGGTTGCAGGACAATAGTTGATCACCGTGGCGCCCTGATCTGCAGCCGTCATGGCGAGATGGATCAGCAGACGGGAATCGTCGAACTGGCCGTCGTAGTAGACGACCCCGCCGCGAAGTTCTTCGGGTTCTAGACCGGGCAGGCGCTGCAGCGTCTCTTCCTTGCTCAGAAGTTTTGACGGGCCGAAGCCGTATTTGCCAGCGAGCAGATCGTACAGCTTGAGACCGATGCCGTAGAAGGGTGCCTCCCACCAGGAGTAGTTGGGAACAACAAAGGCGAGGTCCTTCACGAGGTGAGGAGCGTTCTGCCGGAGAAGGCCGCGTTCCTTCAGCGCCGACATCACGAGCGGGATATTTCCTTGCTCGAGGTAGCGCACGCCGCCGTGCACGAGCTTGGTGCTGCGGCTGCTGGTGCCTTTGCCAAAGTCGTGCGCTTCGACCAGTACGACGTTGAAGCCTCGGGCTGCCGCGTCTACGGCTACGCCCATACCGGTAGCTCCACCGCCGATGACGGCGATGTCCCAGGGCTCGTTACGCTCCGCGCGTTCACGAATCCTGCGCAGCATGTCTTCCCTGCGCATTTTGTCTCCTAGCTTTCGACCCAGTTCTTAGAGCGCTCGACGGCGCGCTGCCAGCGGCCGCGCAACTCTCCGCGCTGCTTTTGGTCCATGTGCGGCTCGAAGCGCACGTCCCCCTGCCGTTTGGCCTGCAGTTCTTTCGGGCTAGGCCAGAATCCAGTGGCGAGGCCCGCGAGATACGCAGCTCCGAGCGCTGTGGTTTCGGTTACGCGTGGTCGAACAACGGGAACCCCGAGAAGATCTGCCTGAAATTGCATCATCAGGTCATTGACGGCCGCGCCGCCGTCGACGCGCAGCGCATTGAGCGGCGTGCTGGTTTCGCTGTGAACCGCGTCGAGTACATCGGCAACCTGGAAGGCGATGCTTTCAAGTGCCGCACGTGCGATGTGACCCGGCTTTGTGTCGCGGCGCAGGCCGATGATCAGACCGCCTGCGTGAGGATCCCAGTGAGGCGCTCCGAGACCGACAAAGGCCGGAACAAAGACGAGGCCTCCTGCGTCGGGCACTTCAGCGGCCAGGGCTTCCACCTCCGCCGACGAGCCGATGAGGCGGAGATTATCGCGAAGCCATTGAACGACCGCTCCGCCTATGAAGATGCTGCCTTCGAGGGCGTATTCGAGTCGCTTCTCCGCGCTCGCAGCGACGGTAGTGATGAGCTTGTGCTTGGAGCGAATAAATTTCGTACCGATGTTTTGAAGGAGAAAGCATCCGGTTCCATACGTATTCTTGGCCTCGCCCGGATTCCAGCAGAGTTGTCCGAAGAGCGCGGCCTGCTGATCTCCGGCAATTCCGGCGATGCTGATCCCGCTCAGGCCCAGCGTTGTAGTGACGTCGCTGACAACCTGACTGGACCAAACAACTTCGGGCAGCATGCTTTCGGGGATGTCGAAGATGCGGAGAAGTTCCGTATCCCACTTGCCTTCGACGATGTTGTAGAGCAGCGTGCGAGATGCGTTGGTCACGTCCGTGACGTGCCGCATGCTGCTGGTCAGGTGATAGATGAGCCAGCAGTCTACCGTGCCGAAGGCGAGTTCGCCGCGTTGTGCTTTTTCGCGAGCGCCCGGAACGTTGTCGAGAATCCAGCGGACCTTGGTGGCGGAAAAATAGGGATCGAGCACGAGGCCGGTTTTGGAAGAGACGGTGTCGCCAAGTCCGCTCTGCTCGAGCGACGCGCACATTGCTGCAGTGCGTCGGTCCTGCCAGACGATGGCTGGATATATGGGCTTGCCCGTGGCGCGCTCCCAGACGATGACGGTTTCGCGCTGATTGGTGATGCCGATGGCAGCAACGTCGCGAGGGCGAGCGCCGACTTTTCCGAGCGCTTCAACCGCGCACGAAATCTGGCTCGTGAGGATCTCAAGGGGATCGTGCTCCACCCAGCCGGCTTGCGGGTAGAACTGCTGGAACTCGTGCTGTGAGACTGCGGCGATGGCGCCAGTTTCATCGAAGAGAATGGCGCGGGAACTGGTCGTCCCTTGATCAAGTGCGAGTACGTAGGCCATGAGCGGATGGTAATCCTCAGCACCCAAGTCAAACACGCGTCCCCGTTGCGCTGCAAGCGTTTACATGTTGATTGTTGGTTAAGGCCGCGAAGGAGGCTAGATCACATAGAGATCGACGTATTCGCTTACAGGCATCTGCTCGAGGCCGGAGCGATCCATCGATGCGCCAAGGATTCGTTGCTGCTGTTCAGAGTTAAAGCGACGAGCAAGATTACGTTTGAACTTGTCGATCAGCAGCGGCATGCCCTCTTTGCGGCGACGCTTGTGGCCGATGGGGTATTCGACAGTTTCTTCGAGTACGGTGCCGTCTTCCAACTCCATGCGAAGTGAGTTGGCTATAGAGCGTTTTTCAGGGTCGTGGTAGTCGCGCGTGAACTGAGGCTCTTCGGTGCAGTTGATTCGGTCGCGAAGAGCGTCGATGCGAGGTCCCCAGACCGGCTCTCTCGCGACGTCGTCTTCGTAGTCCGCGGCGGTGAGTCGGCCAAAGATGAGCGGCACGGCGATCATGTACTGAATGCAGTGGTCTCGGTCCGCGGGGTTCGACAATGGACCTTTCTTGTCGATGATGCGTATGCATGCCTCGTGAGTGCGGACGGTGATGGATTTGATCGCAGAGGCGTTGAGATTGCGACGGGCGAGTTCAGCATGAAGCTTCATCGCCGCTTCGACGGCGGTCTGGGAATGGAATTCGGCGGGGTAGCTGATCTTGAAGAGCACGTTCTCCATGACGTAGCTGGAGTAGGGACGCTGGAACTTGAATTCGTTACCGCGGAAAGAGACGTCGTAGAAGCCCCATGTCTTAGCGGTGAGCGCCGAGGGGTAGCCCATTTCGCCGGCTTTGGCCATGAGGGCAAGACGCACGGCGCGGCTGGTGGCGTCGCCTGCGGCCCAGCTTTTGCGCGAGCCGGTGTTAGGAGCATGGCGATAGGTGCGCAGGCTCTGGCCATCGACCCAGGCTAGCGAGATAGCGTTGATCGTTTGTTCGAGGGAGAAACCGAGGAGAGAGCAGACGACGGCTGTGGATGCAACTTTGACGAGCACGACGTGATCGAGGCCAACTTTGTTGAAGGAGTTCTCGAGGGCGATGCAGCCTTGAATCTCATGGGCCTTGATCATCGCGGTGAGGACGTCATGCATGGTCAGCGGAGGCTTGCCTTCGGCCGCGCCAGAGCGGCAGAGCCAGTCGGCAACGGCGAGGATTCCGCCGAGATTGTCGGAGGGGTGTCCCCATTCGGCGGCGAGCCAGGTGTCGTTGTAGTCAAGCCAGCGAATGATGGCTCCGATGTTGAAGGCAGCCTGAATCGGATCGAGCTGGAAGCTTGTGCCGGGAACGCGAGCGCCGTTAGGGACGACCGTGCCCGGAACGATGGGACCGAGGAGCTTGGTGCAAGCGGGATATTCGAGAGCTTCGAGGCCGCAACCCAGCGTATCCAGCAGGCAGTAGTGAGCAGTCTCGTAGGCAAGATCGCTTTCGATCTTGTAGCCGAGCGCATAATCGGCGATGTCGGCGATGACCTTGTCTGGAGCAGGACGCTCGTTGCTGATGTGCGATGACAACGGAAACTCTCCGGGGTTTTGTTCGGGTCTAGCTGCGCTGTTCGATCGGAACGAACGGCTTTGGTTCCGGGCCGGTGTAGTTGGCGGAGGGGCGGATGATCTTTCCGTCCTGGCGCTGCTCGATAACATGGGCGCACCATCCAGCAGTTCGGGCGATGACGAAGAGGGGCGTGAAGAGATCGACGGGAATGCCCATCAGGTCGTAAGCGACGGCGCTGTACCAGTCGAGGTTGGGGAACATGCGCTTGGCGTCGTGCATGGTGGCTTCAATCCGCTCTGCGACGGTGAAGAGCCGCATGTCCACAGCGATGGTGGACAGCCTGCGCGCTACTTCTTTGATGATGTCGCTGCGAGGATCGCTGATGGTGTAGACCGGATGTCCGAAGCCGATGATCACTTCGCGCTCGCCTACACGCCAGCGCATGTCGGCCTCTGCTTCGTCGGGGCGGCGATAGCGCTTCTGGATTTCAAGTGCGACTTCATTGGCGCCGCCGTGCTTGGGGCCCTTCAGCGCACCGATGGCGCCAGCGATGCAGGAATAGATATCAGAGCCGGTACCGGCGATGACGCGCGCGGTGAAGGTGGAGGCGTTGAATTCGTGCTCCGCGTAGAGAATGAGCGAGGTTTGCATCGCCTGAACCCACTCAGGGCTGGGAGCAGTTCCGTGCAATAGGTGCAGGAAGTGTGCGGCGATGGAATCTTCGAAGCGTTCGACTTCGATGCGACGGCCGTTGCGCGCGTAGTGATGCCAGTAGATGAGCATGGAGCCGAGCGAGGCGAGAAGCGCGTCGGCAATTTTGCGCGCGCCGGATTCCTTGTGGGCTTCGCCTTCTGGCAGCACGCAGCCAAGAACGGAAACGCCAGTACGCAATACATCCATAGGGTGCGTTGAGGGCGGAAGCAGCTCGAGCGCTTGTTTGACTGCGGCCGGTAGGCTGCGCAGAGGTCGCAAGCTCGCCTTGTAAGCGGCAAGTTCCGGTGCCGTGGGCAGCTTGCCATGGATCAGCAGATATGCGACTTCTTCGAATTCGCAGTGCGCCGCAAGATCGTGAATGTCGTATCCGCGATAGTGCAGATCGTTGCCGGTGTGGCCGACGGTGCAGAGCGCAGTCGAACCGGCTGGAGTGCCGGAGAGCGCGACAGACTTTTTGGGCTTGAACCCAGTTGGCGTAGAGGTGGATTCGTTGCTCATGGGCGACCCTCGCAGAGCTGAAGCTATCGGATCAGAGGAGTCGGTGTCTACTTGCGGGGCTTGTCTCTGGAGAAGAGCGCGTCGAGTTTTTCCTCGTAGGCATGGTAATCGAGGTATTTGTAGAGATCGGCGCGCGTCTGCATCATCGGGATGAGATGTTTCTGCGTGCCTTCGGTGCGAATCGCTTCGAATACTTGCAATGCGGCGGCGTTCATTGCGCGATAGGCGGCGCAGCAGTAGAGGATGATGTCCACCCCGGCGGAGGCGAGTTCATCTCGCGACCATAAAGGCGTCTGGCCGAACTCGGTGATGTTGGCGAGGATGGGGACGCCAACGGCTTTGCGGAACTGGGTGTACTGGGCGAGCTCGGTGACGGCTTCAGCAAAGATCATGTCGGCGCCGGCCGCAACATAGGCTTGTGCGCGCTCGATGGCGGCGTGAAGTCCTTCGTTGGCCAGGGCGTCCGTGCGGGCCATGATCACGAACTGGTCATCGGTCCGAGCATCAACGGCGGCCTTGACGCGGTCGACCATCTCTTCGGCAGGAACGAGCTCCTTGCCGGGGCGATGTCCGCAGCGCTTAGCGCCAACCTGGTCTTCCATGTGCACAGCAGCGGCGCCTGCCTTGATCATGGAGCGAATAGTGCGGGCTATGTTGAAGGCACCGCCCCAGCCGGTGTCGATGTCGACGAGAAGCGGCAGCGACGTCACGTCGGTGATGCGGCGAACGTCGGTGAGGACATCCTCCATGGTGCTGATGCCGAGATCGGGCATGCCGAGGGAGTTGGCTGCTACGCCGCCGCCGGAGAGATAGAGGGCTCGATAGCCGGTGGCTTCAGCCATCTTTGCCGTGTAGGCGTTGATGGCGCCAATGACCTGCAAAGGCTTTTCTTCGGCGACAGCGGAGCGGAATCGGGCGCCGGGTGATTGCTGATTTGCCTGGGCTGCCATAGCTGAGCCTTCCATTGTTTCTTTCGGGGGCATCATAACAGTTTGGAGCTGCAGCGGAAGGGGTCGCAGCATTTGCCGAGGCCATCCGGCGGTGCGACAATCGTTGCCGTTGCGGCTGCAGTTTTCATCGCGCTGCATAAGGAGAAACAACAACATGAAGCAACTTCTCGTTTGTGCCGGACTCGTTCTTGCTGCAACCACCGTTATCGCTCAGCAAAAGGCGCCTGCAAGCCCGCCCGATAAAGCTACCGGGACGATCGGCGGACACGAAGTCACGATCACATATTCGTCACCCGGTGTGAAGGGACGCGAAGGCAAGATTTTTACCAAGGATGGATTGATCAGCCACAACCCGCACTATCCCGTGTGGAGAGCCGGCGCGAACGGGGCAACCACGCTTGAAACCGCTGGAGACCTGATGATCGGAGACGTGCATGTGCCAGCCGGAAAATATACGCTCTTCGTCGACATCTCCGATCCCGACCAGTGGACGCTCATTGTGAACAAGAAGACCGGCGAGTGGGGCCTTGCCTATGACGGCTCTCAAGACCTGGGCAAAACGAAAATGCAGATGAGCAAGCCGTCTTCGATGGTTGAGAACCTGAAGTGGAGTATCAAAGGCGACGGTGGCAAGGGAACGATCTCGTTGGCGTGGGAAGATCACGAGGCGTCCCTGCCAGTGATGGCACACAAGTAAACGAGGTTTGAGAGCGGCGGGGTGGAGGTATATCCGCCCTGCCGTTAGAATAGAGTAGAGGTCGATCGTTTCCGGAGAGTAGAAGAGCCTTGCCCCTGTATCCATACCGCTGCACGACGTGCGGCCACCGTTTCGAGAAAATTCAGAGCTTTTCAGCCGAGCCGGAGAAGGTGTGCCCGAAGTGCGGCAACGAAACGCTGATTCGGCCGCTGACGGCGCCGCGTTTTCAGTTCAAAGGCGCCGGCTGGTACATCAATGATTACGCCCCGAAGAGCTCGGAGAGTTCATCGGATTCGTCCAGTGAGAGCAAGCCCTCCGAGAGCAAGGATGCGGCCAAGCCGAGCGAGTCGACAGGCAGCACGGCGGCATCTACTACGCCGTCTACTCCGGCCCCGGCGCCTGCCCCTACTCCGAAGAGCGGTGACAACAGCTAGCCTTCAGCCAATTAACATAGGGCTGTAGATGCCTCTCATCGAGCCCATTCCGCTTCCGGTTGAACATGCTGACACGCTGGCTCTCGAATGGGAGCCGCTGCTGGCATTTGTCGCCGGATATTCCTATTCGAGAGTTGGCCGGGAAGCAATCCTGAGTCTACGGCCGTCTGCAGATGAAGGTTGGGCGATCCGCCAGCATCAGCTTTGGAGCGAAGTTCGGTTGCTGCTTCACGAGCAGGTGTCGATCCCGCTGGGTGGGTTGCTCGACCCTACACAACTGGCGGCGAAGGCTCAGATACCGGACGCGGCACTTGAGGCGACTGAACTGCAATCTGTTGCCAGGCTTGCCCACGATGTGGGTGCGTGGCAGGCGCTATTGCGCGAGCCGCCTGCACGGCTTGGCGATAAACTGCCCGAGCTTGTAGCGCTGTCGTCGCCGCTTGCTGGCTCTTCTTTGAAGCCGCTTGCAGAGTCGATTGAACGCAAGATTATGCCGGATGGGACGCTCGCCGACGATGCGTCGCCTGAGTTGAATCGCATCCGGCGCGAACAGGAGCGGCAGCAGCGGGCGATCGAAGAGTCTTTGCGCTCCGCATTGCGGCGCCTGTCGGGCGAGGGCTCGACGCAGGAAGACTTGATCACAATTCGCGGAGACCGCTTCGTGATTCCGGTGCGCAGCGAGTTGAAGCGCCGCGTATCCGGCGTGGTGCACGGAGCAAGCTCGTCGGGGCAGACAGTGTACGTTGAGCCGCTGGAGACGATTGAGCAGAATAATGAGCTTGTCCGGCTGATTGAAGAGGAGCAGGCGGAGATTCATCGCATCTTCGTCGCCCTGACGCGGCAGGTTGGCGGATACGCTCAGGCGTTGGTTGAAGGTGCTCGCGTGCTCGCGGTCGTGGATACGATGGTGGCCCGGGCGCGGTTTGCACGAGACTACAACTCCGTTGTTCCCACTTTTGGACCGACCCAGTTGCGGCTTGAGGAGGCCCGGCATCCGCTGCTGGAGCGTCATCTGCGAGGGACCGGCGGCAGTATCGTTCCGCTGACGCTGGAGCTGACTTCAGAGGCAAGGCAGCTGATTGTCAGTGGGCCGAACACGGGCGGCAAGACCGTCACGCTGAAGACTACCGCCCTGCTGGCGATGATGGCGCAAGCTGGATTGCCGGTCCCTGCTGCCCGTGCGGTGTTCCCAATGTTCTCGGCATTTCTTGCGGACATCGGCGATGCGCAGTCGATCGAGGCTGAACTGTCCACGTTTTCTGCGCACATTGTGAACCTGAATCGGCTCTCCCGGCTGGCCAATGCAGAAGCCATGGTGCTGCTGGATGAGCTTGGCTCCGCTACTGACCCTGAAGAAGGATCAGCTCTCGCAGTCGCTGTTGCAGCGTTCTTTCTCGAGTGCCGTGCATGGACACTGATCTCCACGCATCACACTTCACTCAAGGTCTATGGCGCAAACACTCAAGGCGTGCTGAATGCCGCTGCGGGTGTGGATGAAGCGACGTTGGTGCCGAATTACCAGCTGCGACTTGGAGTGCCGGGTGCATCGGCGGGAATCCAGACAGCCGAACGGCTAGGGCTGAATCACACGATCATTGCCGGCGCGCGCGAGCGATTGGGATCGCAGCAAGTAGATATCGCGCGATTCCTCGACCGGCTGCACAAGGAGCTGACACAGCTTGAGGAGGATCGAAAGGCTGCTCGTGAACAGCAATATGCCCTGAACCAGGAGCGCAAGAGGTTGGAACGCGAAGGCGACGTAGAGCTGCGCAACCGCACCCGTGAACTGGAACAGAAGCTCGCTTCGCTGATGAAGGAATTTGAATTTCAGATGCGCGAGAACGTTCGGGCTGTTGAGGACCGGGCGGCGCAGCAGAAGTTGTCGAAGGAAGCCGAGCGGCGGATTACGCGGCTTCGGCGTGAATTTCAGGAGAGCTTCAATCAGACGGTCGTCGCTCACCGCACAGGCGCGGATGCGGGAGACGCGAATGCGCAACCGCATATTGTTCGGCATGTCGCGGCAGGAGACCAGGTCCGGCTGAAGTCCATGGGCAAGATCGCGGTTGTGGTGCGCGAGGTGGAGAAAGACCTGTTTGAGGTCGCGCTGGGGCCGATCAAGATGCGCGTCAAGCGTGACGACATCGCGGAGGTTGTGAAGTCAGCGGCGCAGCAAGCGGAGAAGCCGGATCCCTTGGCGGCTGCGCGAAAGCAGAGAGGCGTCCACGTGTCGGTAAGCAGCGCGAACACGGAAGATATGCGCATGGAAATCAACCTGATCGGACGCACCGTAGACGAAGCGACTGAGGAACTGGAGAAGTACCTTGATCGGGCGTTTCTGGCGGGATTGCCTCGAGTGAGGGTGATTCATGGGCACGGCGCGGGGATCCTGCGGCGCGGTGTGCGTGATTTTCTGAAGTCACATCCGCACGTCGCGGGAATAGCCGAAGCTGCTCAGAACGAAGGTGGACAGGGCGCAACATTGGTTGACCTACGCCAGTAATTCGGGTCCTACTCGTAGTTCAGAATTCGCTAGGTTCGTCAGGAGGCGACGTTGGCAGAAGATCTGATCTTTCTGGATCGGCCTCCGCTCCTGTTCAAAATCGACAAGTTCATGATGCGTCATCGCATTCGTGGTGCGTGGCGTCTGTTTGAGTCGCTGAAGAGGCGAGGCTACTTCGAGAAGAAAGTTATCCGCTACGAGATTGCGCGGGGCATTTCAGCGCATATTCCTATCTACCGGCCGGAGCGAAGGTGGGACCGCTACGATCTGCTGCACTACGAACCGGAACTGATCGAATTGCTGGTGCGAGAGGCGGAAGCAAGCGATGCTCCGCTCACGATCATTGACTGCGGCGCAGATCTGGGGCTGGTGTCGATGCTGTTGACGGCGCGCCTCAAGCGCGCTTTACGCGTTATCGCTTTCGAGCCCAGTGAGGATGAAATTTCGCTGCTCAGGAAGAACATCGGCGGCCTACCTGTTGCGAGTGAAGTGATTCAGGCGGCCGTGGGTGATTACACCGGGCGGGGAGAGTTGCGCCGTCCGGAGTATGACGCATACAACCAGGCTCGGTATGTTGAGCCCGCTGCCGATGGAAGTTTCGAGGTGCGTACGCTGGACTCTCTCGGATTGGCGGAGCAGGATCTTCTGATCAAGATCGATGTAGAGGGCGGAGAGAAGGCAGTCATTCGCGGCGCGAAGAAGACGATTGCCAACGCGCACCGCGTGATTGTGGCGACAGAGGCACACCCGCTGGTGGCGGCAAGAACGGGCATCGACCCAATATCGGTTCTGGGAGAACTGGCGGCAATCCGGCCGTTTCGCTTCATTGTGTGCGAGACAGGACAAACAAATCTGGACCTGTCGCGTCCATTCTTCGAGCAGCTTCCGGAGAAGTTTTCCAACATTAACGTGGTGGCAGTTTCTATCTAAAAGGTTCGGAATCGAGCCGAGGGCTCAGGCCGCTCCATCGCGCTCGATCGCTGCAGGTTCCGCGGAAATCCAGCTTTGGCCTTCTGCGAGAGCCTCGACACGATCGCTTACACCTGCCTGAGTTGCTGCCTGGAGAAGTCGAGGAAGGGGTTCATCCATCGGTTCGCGGCCGAGACGAAATGTGCCGTAATGCATGGGGATCATGACCTCTGCACCGAGATCGAGGAAAGCGCGGAGAGCTTCTTCCGGGCTGGTGTGGACCGAACGATAGCTGTCGGGAAAGTATGCGCCGATGGGAAGCATTGCGATTTCCGGATGCAGACGGCGCGCGATTTCGGGGAAGCCGTCGAAGTATGCGGTATCGCCGGAGTGATAGATCGTTGGGCCTGCCGTCGATGAGATTACGTATCCACCGTAGCCGCGATGAGTGTCGCGGAACATGCGCGCTCCCCAATGGCGAGCGGGAGTTGCGGTGAAGGTGATCGTGATCGTCGACGAGTGTTGCAAGGTATCGATCTTTGCGACTCCGATGAGATGCGAATTGCGATTTGCTGGCCGAGCGTCGCCCCGGAGTTGGACGGATTGCCACCACTCGAGTGTCTCGATACGGGAGAAGCCAAGATCCTGAACGAGATCTTCGACACCTTTCGGCACGATCGCCAGAGGAACCGGGAGTCCTCGTTGTCGCATCTCACGCGTGATGGCGCGAAGGGATGGTCGATTCAAGTGATCCATGTGTGCGTGGGTCAGTAAGACGGCATCGATTTGAGGAAGGTCAGCGATGCGAAGGCCAGGACGGCGCTGCCGCCGGAGCACGATGAGTCGCGTGGCAAAGACCGGGTCGATGAGTAGCGCCTTGCCTGCGGTCTGGACCAGGAAGGACGAATGACCGATGAAAGTAATGGAAGTCTCGGCCGGACTGATTTGGGGAGGCTTGGACTCGACACCAGCGAGGGGCAGCGCGTGACTTTCGCGGACGAGACGCCAAAGTTGACCTAGCTTGCTCAACCAGAACGGCATTCGAAGCGTCATTGTCACCTGAGTTATAGATGTGCGGAGGCGGAAAAAGTAGCGGAGCCGCAGCTTCCGGCTCGATTTGGTGTCTAAGTCTTCAGTGATATGAGCATGCAGATTCGCAGTTTTGGGGTAGTGCGGTTTTTTGGCGTTTGGGCTTTAGCCCTGGCGAGCGTGACGGGCGGAGCGTGGGGGCAGTCCGGCGACTTTACTGTCAGCCAGAATGGGAAGGCTGTGGGGACTGCGAGTTTCAATATCGTCGCTAAGCAGGACGGCTTCGCTTCGGCCTCGACGGTGAGAGTCACGATGCAGGGCTTGAACTATGCGCTGTCTAAGACGGAAGAGCTCTCTTCGACGAAAAACCTGGTTCATGTACAGCTGAGCGCGATTGTGAATGGTTCCGCAGTGAACGTCACGGCGAAGCCCGACGGTGCGCAGCTGTTGATGAACACTTCAGCGAATGGTCGTAGCAATACGGCGCAGCTTGCTGCGCACTCCCAGGGAGTGTTTCTCGCCGATTTCGATCCTGGAGGGCTGGAAACGCTCCTTGACTTGGCTGCCAAAAGCGATGGCCGCGGTCTGTGGGCAATTATTCCGAAACAGGCAGGGTCGGTGCAGGCCGTGCAATTGGCAACGCTGCCTGATGAGCAGGGCACGCTGAATGGCAGTCCGATCTCGGTGCACCACCTGGTTGCAACCATCGGAGGTCTGAGCACCGATCTCTTCTCCGGCGCAGAAAATCAGCTGCTGCAGGCGGAGTTGCCCCAAGACGGATTCGCTCTTGTGCGGAAGGGATTCGTATTGAAGCCGCCGGCGAAAGCCCCAGCTCCTCCTCCGGTGCAGCCTTCGAATCAGCCAGCTCAGCCGCCGACTTTGCAGCCAGGAACGCAACCGCAACAGGTTCAGATTGAGCGTCCGGCGGCGACGGCGGAGGACCAGGCCCACTGGAAATTAAAACCGCCGAGATGCCCCGTCACGTCGACGCCTTCTCCGATGAAGAACAGGCCAGGGACGGTTCGAGCTTCCATGGTGCGGGAGTTGAGGCCGGCTGTATCGATTCCCCCCGCAGTGACCTCGGCTTTCTCGAAGCCTTCCGTGCCGGTGGGATGAAAGGGCCAGCGGTGCAGAGTTCGTTCGGCATCTTCGAGGCCCGCGTTCGTCCAGCGATGCGGGGCGCCGACGCCGGCGAGATGAGCGGCAAGGCGCTGCGACATCAATAACTGCAACGCGTGACGAAGGGCGAGTGTGTCGCGCCGGGCTCCATCTTCACGCAGTGGACCGAGTAGGTTCATTGATTCTGGCGCGAAGTCGATCTCTATTGCCTCTCCCGAACGCCAATAGGATGAGGCCTGAAGAATGGCTGGGCCGCTGAGGCCGCGGTGAGTGAAGAGCAGCTTTTCGCGAAAGGCCGGACCGCGGCCCGCTTGCGCGGTTACGTCCGCTGAGAGGCCCGTGAGTTCAGTCCAGCTCTTTTCCGCGCCGCCGAGTAGAAGCGGGACGAGAGCGGCACGCGGCTCGATGATATTGAGGTTGAATTGGCGAGCGATATCGTAAGCCAGGCCGGTCGCGCCCATCTTCGGGATGGAGAGGCCGCCCGTGGCAACTACCAGCGCGGACGACTTGAAGTCCCCTGCGCTCGATTGAACGTGGAACTTTTCAGCAGTGCGCTCAACTGCGATGTTGCGGGCGTTTAATTTGATTTCCACGTGGCCGCGTTCGCATTCGGCGAGGAGCAGATCCAGGATCTGGCGCGATGAGTGATCGCAGAATAACTGGCCAAGCGTCTTTTCGTGCCACTTGATTCCGTAGTGCTCGACAAGCTCGAGGAAATGCTGAGGCTGGTAGAGGGCTAGCCCTGACTTGGCGAAGTGAGGATTGCTGGAGATGAAGTTCTCTGGCGTGCAGTGAATGTTGGTGAAATTGCAGCGGCCTCCGCCAGAGATGAGAATCTTGCGGCCGGGCTGGGGATTGTGCTCGAGGAGTAGGACACGTTTGTTGCGCTCTCCGGCTACGGCGGCGCACATGAGTCCGGCGGCGCCTGCGCCCAAGACGATGAGATCGAATTCGGTCGGTGCAGTGGACACTTAATGATTGTCGCCGAGCGACGAGGGGATGGCTGAGGCTGTAGAGATCTGGTGCTCTGAATGGTTACTTTGCGGCGTTCATCTGTCTGGAGATCTCCGCGATCCGATCGGTAGCTTCTACCAAACTGACCTTCTGCGTGGTTCGAAGAAGATGGATGGCGTCGATCTTGCGGCCTTGCTGAAGAAGAGAGCGAATTGACTCTTCGTAGTCGACGCTGCCTGTTTGTACGGCGTTGGATGCGGCAGCGGCTTGTGCAAGTTTCGGGTTCACGAATTCCAGGATTTCCTGTTTCAGCCTTTCGTATTTCTGAAGATTTCCGGCGTAGCTGTCTGACATCGGCACAGAGCCTTGGGTAGTGAGAATGGCCAGGCGATAGACAAGGACATCGTTCTTGGAAGATGTGGCTTCCAGATTAATTCCGGTTATTTCATTGAAGGGAATGGTCCCGTTCGCAACCTTGAAGATTCGGCGGCGCGTCCAGGTGGCTTGCTGGCGAGCGGCGTCGAAGACAACGACTTCCTTTCGCCAAAAAAGCAGGATGAAGAGCAGCATGAATCCGAGCGACAGAAATCCTCTTGTATTGTGCTGGATGCTCAGACGGTAGGCGGCAAATAATGAGGCGCACAAAAGGAAGATCGAGATCCAGATGCTGCTATCGAGAACCACCATCTCCTGGTTCGTCTTGCGCGTGACGTGCATGAAGGCAATATGGCATAAAACGCGGCTGAACCGCGCAACTGTTTGAGTCTGGCTGGATGCCGTTCGTCACTGGAACTTGTGCGGAGCGCTTTGCGTACTTCTGAGCGCATGGAACGTTCTTACAACTGGTCCTGGGTCGAATCCCGAATCTCGGGAGCAGCCGCGGAGTGGAACGGGTGCGCCGAATCAACCGCTGATGCGGGCGCGCGATTCACACCGCATGAGCAGCAGAGAAGAGAAGACGCCTACGACGAGGCTCTTCAGAAGGTGGAACAGGAAGCGAAAGTTGCGCGGCGAGGCGGAGAGCAGCGAGCGGAGGCGCAGCGACGAGTTGTTGGAGTGTTTCCGCGGTTCGCGACCGTAGCGCTGGGGCTGGATGATGATGCGGTTCGCATGCTGACCGACGGTTTCATTCCTCTTGGAACCCAGTTCGCGCAGTGGGCTCGGCGCTTCGATCCAGCGTTACCGACCGCAGATGTGGTGCAGGCTTGCAGAAATGCGTGGACGGTATGCGGGATCCAGCCGCTTGTTGGGAACCGCATGGAGATGACGCCGGCGATCATCGGATACAGCCTGCTCTATCCCTACAGCGACAACTATCTCGATGACGCCAGGATCACGTGTAAACAAAAGATTCAATTCAGCGCGCGATTTCGCGACAGGCTTTGTGGATTGCCGGTTTCGCCGCGGGATCCGCACGAAGATGCGGTATGGGCCATGGTGCGGCTGATCGAGTGGCAATATCCGCGAATTCAGTTTCCGCGAGTGTATGAGTGCTTGCTCGCCATCCATCAGGCGCAGGAGGACAGCATTGCTCAGTCGAGGCGAAACGGAGCTTTGTCGTGCACCGATGTTCTGCGCTTGAGCTGCGCGAAAGGCGGCACGTCGGTGCTGGCGGATGCTTGTCTCTGTCATGGATTTCTGACGGATGATGAGGCGCGATTCGCCTTCAATTGGGGTGTGCTGCTGCAGCTGGGCGATGACCTGCAGGATGTTCAGGAAGATCTGAAGCACGGCTCAAAGACGTTGTTCACGCAGGCCGTGAGAGCCGGCAAACCGTTGGACGGTCTGGTCCGACAACTTCTCACCTTCAGCACGGTGGTTGCGGATCAACTCGATGCATTGCCGCATGGCCAGCCTGTCTTGAAGAGGCTTTTGCGAATGAGCTGGCGATCGCTGATCCTGATGGCGGTCGCGCGATCGGATCGACACTTCACGCGGGGCTTCCTGGCCGAAGTGGAAATGCAGTCGCCGTTCCGGTTTGGTTTTCTGCGCGCGCGGCAAAAACGGCTGTCGGGACGAACCGGGCTCTATCGCGTGCTCTTCGAATCCTTTCTCGAGAGCGCCGACGTCGACCTTCTCGATTTACCTGAGCCGGAGGCTTGGCTCCTCAATGGGCAAGCCGGACTTCAGCCAAACTATGCTGGCCGTACGCTCGCCGCCGCTCAGGCCGGACTGAATTTCTCCCGGACGAGGGACATGGCCTGATCCGGCGTCGTAATCACACCTTCGAGTTGAGCGTCTTCAACTACCTGCAGCATCTCCTTAAAGGCAGGGCCAGGCTGATAGCCGGCAGCGATCAGCTCGCGGCCAGTCAGCAAAGGCGTGGGATGGACTTCCTCCTCAGGGAGTGACTCGTAGCGCTTGCGAACGAAGCCGTAGATGTCAAGGTTGCGATGCGCGGCCATGCAGTCCATGCGATGGAGTGCGAGATGCTCAGGGAAGTTGTCCAGCCGGAAGAATCGCTTTAGAGTTGATGCTTTCATGCGAGGTGCGTCGGCGAACCGCATGTGATTGTCAACGAGAGCGAGAATCTGATGTGTCTCGTCGTTGGAGAAGCGAAAACGACGGCAGATATCTGCCGCGATGGCGACGCCGACTTCAACGTGGCCGTCAAAGCGGATGCGGTCGGGCCCTTCGCGATACGTAGGCGGTTTGCCGACGTCGTGGAGCAGAGCGCCCCATGCGAGGGTCATGGGGCAGCCGGGCTCCAGTTGTTCAAGCAGCATCAGGGTGTGGATCCACACGTCGCCTTCCGGGTGGAACTGCGGGGGCTGCTGAACGCCTTTCATTCTGGAAATCTCCGGCAGCACTTGGACGAGAAGGTCGGTCTCATCGAGCAGATCGAAGGCGCGACGCGCGTGGCCTTCGGTCAGCATTTTGGTCAACTCTTCGCGGATGCGTTCGCGGCTGACGGCGTGAATGCGGGCGGCAAGCTTACGCATCGCTGCCAGCGTAACGGGCTCGATGTCGAATTCGAAGCGCGCCGCAAAACGAACAGCGCGGAGCAGACGAAGCTGGTCTTCTTCGAAGCGCTTTTCAGGCTGGCCAATGGCGCGAATGAGTCCGGCGTCGAGATCTGTCACGCCGCCGACGTAGTCCAGGAGCCCTGCGCGGATGGCGGGTGCTTTTTGATGGGGTTCGGCATCGACGAGATGGGTGGGATCGAGCAGAAGACCATTGATGGTGAAGTCGCGGCGCTGGACATCCTCGGCAGCGGTCTTTGTATAGCGGACTTCATCCGGATGGCGGCCATCGGAATAGACGCCGTCGTTGCGGAAGGTTGCAACTTCAATCACGCAGCGCTCGGCGACGGAGCCGGCTTCACAATCGCTCCCACTTTCGGAAGCGACAAGGACGACACCGAAATGGGCACCGACTGCGAAGGTGCGAGGAAACATGTTGAGAACTATGTCGGGGGTTGCAGAGGTCGCCACGTCATAGTCCTGCGGCTCGCGTCCGAGAAGCAGGTCGCGGACACAACCCCCAGCGAGATAGGCATCATGGCCTCCCGAACGCAGAGTTCGGATGATGTCAATCGCGGCTTCGAATTGGGGTGACGTAGGCATCTCTCTTCGCAGTGCTAGTTCGAGGATAGTCCGCTGCGATCGGATGCACATACTGGAGCCCGGTAGACTTAAGCTGTGGGGCGCGGACTCATTCTCGGGATCGAATCGTCGTGCGATGAGACGGCTGCCGCTGTAGTTGAGCGCGGGGCCAGGTCGCTGTCGTCGGTAGTGGCCTCGCAGATTGCGACCCATCTTCGCTATGGCGGAGTTGTGCCTGAGCTGGCGAGCCGGGAGCATCTGCGTGCAATCGTGCCGGTCGTCCGGGCGGCGCTGGCCGAAGCCGGCGTGGGTCTAGGGGACCTGGACGCGATTGCGGTGACGTCAGGCCCCGGGCTTGCCGGAGCGCTCCTGGTGGGGATCACGTATGCCAAGGCTCTGGCATTTGCGCAGGGCTTGCCCCTGGTTGCCGTGAATCACCTGGAAGGCCATATCCACGCGGTGCTGCTGCAAGAGAGGGAATCCCACGTCTCAGAATCGAGACGTGGGGCACCCGATCGTGAAGAGTCGGAAAGGGCGCTGGCATTGGTGGTGTCCGGGGGCCATACGCACCTGTACCTGGCTCAGCCACTGGATGGAACATGGCGGTACTCATTGATAGGGCGGACGCTGGACGACGCTGCAGGTGAGGCCTACGACAAGGTAGCCAAGTTACTGGGACTAGGGTATCCGGGTGGGCCGTGGATCGACGCTTTAGCTCGGTTTGGAGATCCCAGGGCAGTGCCCTTCACGTTTGCCCAGATCAAAACGAAGGCCCATCTGGGCGGGAAGGCTCCGCGGACTAAGGGGGCCAAGACGGCTCCGATTGCGGAACTCGACCCGCACTTCCTGTTCTCGTTCTCAGGAATCAAGACGGCGGTCTTGCGGTATGTGGAGTTGCACGGGTTGCGCGAGGAAGCGGCTTCCCGGGTGCCACGAATGCTCGCCGTAGGGAAACCACCAAAGACGAAGGAGGAAGGGCTGGAACTCTGTCCCCAGGGAACCCTGGACCTGATTGCCAGCTTTCAGCATGCCGTTGTTGGGGACCTGCTGAAGAAGACATTTGCCGCGGCCGAGGCGGTCGATGCTGAACGGATCCTGGTTACGGGAGGGGTGGCAGCCAACCGCGAGTTACGGGATAGATTTGCGGCCGAGGCGGCCAGAAGAGGTCTTCGGGTGGCTTTTCCGACGCTGGCCCTCTCTACCGACAATGCGGCCATGATCGCGGCGGCGGCGTGGCCACGGTTTGTAGCAGGTAACTTTGCGGGGGCGAACCTGTCAGCGGAGCCGAGCCTGGTGCTGGGAGGGCAAGGGACGAAGGAACAAGAGAACTAGGTGACGAGAGACCAGGCGACGACAACCGACAAGGGAAATGCTTTTAGATCAGGCTAGTTGGATGGCTGGAGAAGAAACAAGAAGGCCTGTGCGGCTGGCACAGGCCTTCTTACTGAGCAGGTCTTTGCGGATGACGTCCCGCGTTCAGGACTGGCGCGGCGGTTCTGTGGTGCTGGCCGGGGGTGCCGCCGGGGGCTGAGCCTGTGTATTTTGCTGGGTAGAGGTCGGAGGCGGGTCGGTCACGCCCTTGATGCCTTCTCTAAAGCCTCTCAATCCTTCACCTAAGCCCTTGCCGAGCTCCGGTAGCCGCCGGGCGCCGAAGAGCAGGAAAGCAACGACCGCGAGAATGATCAGGTGAGTTGGCTGTAGTAAATCGCCCATTTTGAATCCTTCTGCGCGCAGCTGTACAGCGCGCTCGCTAAACTCCATTGTCGCACAAAGCCGGAAAGCCGGTGTGATTGATCGCACCAAGCCATTCCCGGCTCTAGGGAGCTCAGTTCACCTGGGCAGGATTTCCGAGGCGCTCGGTGACCATGTTGTAGAAGGTGCGGAGGTCTTCCTCCTCCCCGTTAGTTAGTCGTCGGTATACCTTCATCAGGGGGAAGAGCCGCGAACCACGGACTTCGACTGCTGGAACGGCGACCTGTCCGCCTGGATACTGGGTCATCTCCCACATCCCGGCATAGCGGGTCCGGATGACCTCACCAAGGTAGCTCCCCCAGAGGCGAGACTCGAAATCGAGGTCGATGTCGAGGCTTTCACTCAGGAGCACAATGATCTCGTCGAGCGTGTTAATTGACTCAGCGGAATAGTCCAGCGTCTGGCGGTACTCCTTCTTTGCCGTCTCGACGGCGGCCTCCGCATACCCTTCCATCATGGCTCCCAGAGTGGGGAACGCCTGTGCTTCGAGCTTCTGACGGAGCTTGTTCATATCCCATAAAGACTAAATCTTCCGCGGAAGGTTGCGTCGCGGCGAATTGTAACGGAACGCCAAACCGGTGCATCCTTAAGACAGGACTCGCTGAGCGGGTCGGAGGATCGCCGTCACATGAAGATGCCGAAGCTGCTGATTCTAGTTGCTGCCCTGATGCTGGTTGTGGGGACGGGGTACTCCGCAACTCGCGATATCTATCCCGATCCCGCACAGGCCAAATCGGACCTTGCGGCGGCGCTCAAGCAGGCTGCGGCAACGCACAAACGGGTTCTGATCGACTTTGGCGGCAACTGGTGCGGCGACTGCCATGTACTCGACATCTACTTCCACAATCCCGAGAACCGGCCGATTCTAGATGCGAACTATGTGCTCGTTCATATCAACATCGGGCACATGGACGAGAACGTTGATATCGCACAGCAATACGGGATTCCGTTGGAGAGGGGCGTGCCTGCTCTTGCTGTGTTGAGCGACAAAGGCAAGCTGCTCTACAGCCAGAAGAGTGGTGAGTTTGAGGCGATGCGGCGGATGCAGGCCAACTCGGTGACGAGCTTTCTGGTGCAATGGAAGCCGACGCGGCCGGGCTGCAGCGTGACCATGGTGACGTGCTAGCGTCAATTCCTGTCGGTTTTGAAGGAAGGCGGTTACCGAACCGGCATCTTCGCGATTCTTTGCGCAGGAATCTCGGCTTCCGAATTCACACGACTCGAATCGAGTAGCGTTTCGAGTTTCGGCAGCCACACTGATGGGCCGCTGAGGATAGGCACACAGAGGTCGAAAGCCTCCTTGTGAGCCGACCGCGTCCGAGCCTGGAACAGAACCAGTGGACCGTGGAAGTAGGACTTCGCGGCCGTAATCGCTTCCTGCGGGACACTGACGATGTCCTCGACCATGATGACGGCGTCTACCTGAGACCGCCTCATCAGCCGATCGCGCAGTTCGCCGATCGATTCGCACGCATGCACGGTGAATCCCGCCAGGCGCAAGACGGCCCATCGATGGCAAGCGTCATAGCCAAAAGTCAGGATTTTGCGAGACATCGTGCCCTCACCAAAAGGTGTGTTTTTACAACGGGGTATGAGGCGATAGTAAAGCCGAAATCGCGTTTCAATGCAAGCGATTTCGCATGCGGAGAGCCTTGAAAATAAGTGATTGGGGAGGTGAATCGATTAAGTAAGCTGGCGACGCTAGACCCTCTAGACCTTAAGGATGACAGTCCCCTGGAAGTGCGGGGTCGAGTTTGACAGTAGAGGGATTGAACCCTGGTGTGAGCAGTTTGACACGAATGCGAAGGACTCGCCGATTTTCTCATATTGTGATCGTCACGTAAGCATCCAAGCGATTGTGGTTTCTGCGGATGCTTTGTTGAGAGATCGCAGGCTCCAATATTGCAGCGAATCAGGGGGATCCGCGTGGCTACTTTTCATGAAAAGATTGAACGTCTAAAGTCTGCGATTTCGAAAGCAGAGATGTTTGTTAACCAGGGTGGAGACCCGCAGGGCTACGAGGCCGGCCCGACCAGGGCGGAACTCGTAGACGCCTGGGATGAGCTTGCCGCCGAATTTGAGAAGGCGCCAGCCGAAGCAGACGCGTAATTCCACAATTTCTCCGAGCTGCAAAAGGTCCTGTGGCGAAGCCGGCATCCGCAGCGGAGATGCTTCAGGAAACTGTTGTCGTCGCCATCGGGTCGAAGAGGAGCGGGAAAAATTGGCCCTCCATTTTCTGCCCTTTGAGGATTGCAGGTACGCCTTTGAGGAGCGGCTCATCGCTGGCGGAACGGACACCTTCGCGGAAGGCGTTGATCAGCGTCGCCCGGCGTGGACGGTCAGAACGGTTTTCGTAAGAACCGTGCACGGTGAGCGGGTGGTGGAATGAGCACTGGCCGCGCTTGATCTCGATGGGAACTGGGCGGAAGGCCTGCTTCTGCTCGTCATTCAGCACAGTCATGATTTCGTTCATGTCACCGGCTAGGCCGGTGATGGGGAGCAGCTGCCAGTTGTGGCTGCCGGGGACGTAGTAGAGGCAGCCGTTGTCAACGGTGCTGTCGTCGAGGGCGATCCAGCAGGTTAGGTGCTGCATGGGCTGCGTACGGGTCCAGTAAGAGTAGTCCTGGTGCCAGGCGACTACGCCGCCGTGATGCGCGGGTTTGCAGAAAAGCTGGTCATGCCAGAAGCGGACTCCGCCGTCGAGGAGCTGTGAGGCGGCGACGAGGAATGCCGGGCTCCAGAGAACATCGTGGAAAGCCGGGCCTGTGCGCCATGCTCCGAGGGCATGGAAGAGGATGGTGTCGCGGTTGCTGGATTCGTTCGAGTGGTACTCGTGAAAGAGCTGATGGGAAGGATGCGATGGCTCCATGAGTCCGGTGAGCTCTGAGCGGAGGGCTTCCACCTGATCGTCATTGAGGACCTGGACGCCGGCGAGAAATCCGTCGCGATGGAAGGACTGGATCTGATCGTCGGTGAGGCGGTATTGCTGCCAGTCCTGGCTAGTGGCGGGAGGCTGGCCGAGAGCGCCGGTGGGGGCGTGGAGTTCAGAGAAGTCCTGGATGGTCGAAGCGGTGGTCATGGCATTGTCCGGGGAGTGGGTTGGGCGCGCGCGGCCCTCGGCGGGATTTGTACATCAGCGAGGGCAGGGATGACAAACCGACGGGGCGTGACTAACCGGCGAATGAGGGGGATGGGCAGACTTCCAGTTGACTTCGGATGGCTGGTTTTGCGTCGCCGCAGGGTGCTCATCGAGGTTTTATTGGGATAGATTGATCGTCAGAGGTGACGCTCTCGAGTGGATATTCTCGCCCAGGATTTTCGACGCGCTTTTCGCGCGCTGGTGGCTGCACCGACTTTCGCCGTGGCGGCGATCCTTTCGCTGGCGATCGGAATCGGGGCCAACACTGCGGTGTTCAGCATCGTCGATGGTCTGTTGCTTCGACCGCTGCCGTACGCGGATGCGGAGCGGCTGGTGATTCTCTGGAACCGTTCTCCGGGGCTGAATATAACGGAGGACTGGTTTTCGACAGCGCAGTATTTCGACATCAGGAACGGCCATCACGGATTCGAACAGGTTGCGATTGCGATCGGAGGGAACTACAACCTGACGGGATCGGGCGAGCCGGAGCGTGTGGGAACGATCAGGGTGTCGTCGAGTCTGCTGCCCATGCTAGGGCAGAAGGCTGCTCTCGGACGGCTCTTTGTTCCTGCGGAAGATGAGCCCGGCAAGACGGCGACGGCGATCCTCAGCTATGGAACATGGGCGCGACGCTTCGGTTCTGATCCTGCGGCCGTTGGGAAGAAGATCATCCTGAATGGTGCGACGTATGACGTCGTCGGCGTGATGCCGCGTTCGTTCTCGCTGCCTCGTGAAGTGATGCCGACCCTGGACGGCGCGGAACAGGCCGAGATTCTGCTGCCGCTGCCTCTTCCGCCCAACGCCGCGCAGAATCGCGACCACGAAGACTACAACATCGTCGGCAAGCTGAAGCCTGGAGTTTCAGTGCCTCAGGCACAGGCCGAGATGGATACCATTACGGCGCGGCTGCGGCAGCAATTTCCCGAAGTCTATCCGCCGAACGGAGGGTTGACGTTCGGGATTGTGCCGCTTCTCGAACAGGTCGTAGGCAACGTGAGGCGCACGCTGTACGTGTTGCTGGGTGCGGTTGGTCTTGTTTTATTGATTGCGTGTGTCAATCTGGCGAATCTTCAGCTGTCGCGGGCCATGGCCAGACAGAAGGAGATCGCGGTGTGCGCGGCGCTGGGTGCGAGCCGGATGCGGATCGTGCGCCAATTGTTGACGGAAAGCATACTGCTCGCTTTTTGCGGCGGCGCGGCAGGAATTGCCGTGGCATTCCTTTCTCTGCGCTGCGTGCGGCTTCTTGGTCCGCAGAGCGTGCCAAGAATCGACAGTATTGAAATCGGTTTGCCTGCTCTTGCATTTACGCTCGCAGTTTGCATTGCGGCGTCAATTCTGTTCGGGCTGGTGCCGGCTCTACGGGTAGCACGCGTCGATGTCCAGACAGTTCTGCAAGGCAGCGGCCGTACCTCAGCCGGCGTGAGCGCCATCTGGGGGCGCGGGAATTATCTCCGCCGATCGCTGGTCATCGCGGAGATTGCGTTGTGCGTGATGCTGTTGACGGGAGCCGGTCTGCTGATTCGCAGCTTTGCTCGCGTTCGCGATGTGAATCCAGGATTTGATCCGCACAACGTACTCACTCTCGAGCTGACGATGACCGGTGATCGCTACAAAAGCAAAGAGGCTGTGCTCGGGGACTATCGTCTGCTGTGGCAGCGGCTGGAACGCTTGCCGGGCGTCACCTACGCAGGCGCGGTCACATCGCTTCCGTTGAGCCAGATGTTTGCGTGGGGACCGATCACGGTGGAGGGACGAGTGCCGCCGCCCGGCGAGAAGTTCATCAACGCCGATATCCGGATGGTGAGCGGGCACTATTTTGAAGCGATGAAGATCGTGCTTCGCGAAGGGAGGCTCTTCAGCGAAGACGATGGCGGCGACAAACCTCGCGCGGCAATTGTGGACGACGCCATGGCTCAAGAACTCTGGCCGAACCAGGATGCGATTGGAAAGCGGTTCAGGCTGGGAACGATCAGCGACAAGGACTCTCCATGGATCACGGTTGTAGGCGTGGCTGGGCGCGTGAAGCAGTACACGCTGGATGCGGATTCGCGCATCGCTTTCTATCTTCCGCAGACCCAGTATGTGACGCGGGCCATGAATGTGGTGATGCGAAGCAGCAGTGATTCCGCTGCCCTGGCGAGCGCTGTGAAGCAGCAGGTTCACGAGGTCAATGCGGAGCTTCCGCTCTACAACGTGAGCACGATGCAGGAACGATTCAACCTTTCGCTGGCACGGCGTCGGTTCACGATGCTGGTGCTGGGTGCGTTTGCCGCGATTTCGCTTGGACTTGCGGTGGTCGGCATCTATGGGCTGATGGCATACCTGACGGAGCAAGGCGGCCGCGAAGCTGGAATCAGGCTGGCGCTTGGAGCTTCACCGGCAAATATCGTGATGCTGATCGTTCGTGGCGGGATGATGCTGGCGTTGTGGGGCGTGTGCATCGGCATCGGCGGAGCGGTGGTGGCGAGCAGGTTGATGCAGTCGCTGCTCTTCGGTGTGGATGCGATCGATGGCGTGACGTTTTTGTCGGTGCCTGCACTTCTGGCGGGTGTTGCTTTGTGCGCCAGCTATCTTCCAGCGCTTCGTGCTTCGCGGACAGATCCCAGCGTCTCTTTGCGGTACGAATAAAGCGGAGAGGCGACAAGAGGGTGTTCCAGACTCATCACCGGTCTGATGCGGGGAAGTGATTTCTTAGAAGACTTTGGATGGGACCTTTCCGCCAGCCTGCAAAAACAACTGCGGGTTCCTCGGGATGACAGTCGTCGTTGCCGGCAAAGCTGGGCGGTAGGTATTTCTTTAAAGCCGACTATTCGCTTACTGGTGCCATGCTCTTGGTGAACTGGTAGGTGTACTGGATGCGGTGAATGACGGTGATGGTTGAGAGCACCGCCAGCACCCAGAGGACGGGGGCCATTACGCCCCACTGCTGGAAGAGGGCTCCGAGAAGGATGAGAACGATGCGCTCGGGGCGCTCCATGAAGCCGACTTTGCATGATCCGATAAGGGCTTCGGCGCGGGCCCGCGTGTAGCTGACCATCAGCGATGTGACCATGACGAACGCAACGAGGACGACGTAGCGAAAACGGTTGATGCGGCCGTAGTAGACCAGCAGGCCGAAGAACAGGACCACGTCCGAGTAGCGGTCGATTACGGAGTCAAAGAATGAGCCGAAGACCGTTACCTGGTTGGTCTTGCGGGCGACGCGACCGTCGACCATGTCAAAGAGGCCGGCGCCGAAGATGACGCAGCCGGCATAGAAGAACATGATTCCGGCGTTGGTGGCATTAGCCTTGCCGAAAAAGAATGCCGCGACGATGTTGATGACCAGGCCGATGAAGGTGAGAACGTTCGGAGAGATTTTGGTAAGGGCAAGACCGTGAACGATTCGATCTAGTAGCCAGCCGCAGGCGCGGCCGAAAGCGCTGGTCCAAGTCATCGTACTTCCCTTACTTATCCGTGCCGGTGCCGGCCTCTTCTTCGTCGTCTTCGTCCGCTTCGTCGTGGACAGTGGTTAGCTTGAGGATTTCGAGTTCGCGTTTGCCGTTGGGCGTAACGATGGTAGCAATGTCGCCTACCTGCTTGCCGACCAGGCCGCGTCCGATGGGCGAGGTGGTGGAGATGAGGCCCTTGGCCACGTCTGACTCTTCGCTGGTGACGAGGCGATAGACGATCTCTTCGTCCTTGGTGCTATCAAAGACCACAACGGTTGAGCCGAAGCCGACCTTGTCATGCGGGATGTTGGCCAGATTGACGAGCGAAAGCTCTGCCATGCGGCGCTTGAGCTGGCCGAGCCGGGCATTTACGAACTCCTGCCGCTGCTTGGCCATGTGGTACTCGGCGTTCTCTGAGAGGTCGCCGAGGGAGGCCGCCTTTTTGATTTCAGCGGGCAATTCGTGAGCGAGTTCATGCTCGAGAGCAGCGATATCTTTCAGGAGCTGCTTTCTGATGTGGTCGGGCATTCGGTGATCCGTGGCGGCCGGCGGGGATTACGCAACCGCGAGAGATGAAACGTCCTAGAACCTCCATTATACGCGCCGCGAAGGGTGAGGCAGGCAGCCCTGCGGAGCATGCGCCGAATGCGCGGCCATGCGTTTCTGCCTCGTGCCGTGGGAGTTACGAAATTCAGCGGGCAGGAGGGAATAAAACGGCAGGTCGCTGGTTATCGACTGTGAAGGAAACAGAGCGAACCGAGTTCAGGAGAGAAGCAATGAGCGACTTGCGGGATGAGCAGATCGAGGGCGCACCAGAGATGGGCGTGAGCGCGGACGGAATCGACCGGCGCGGATTTTTGAAGTGCATGGCGTGGGCCGGCACCGGACTGGTATGGACTTTTGCGGGCGGCGTGCCGACGTCGCGGGCATTCGGAGAGGGAGCGCGCGGCGGCGGCCAGTCGGACTTCTCCTTCGTGCAGATCAGCGACAGCCACATCGGATTCAACAAACCGGCGAATACGGATGTGACCGGAACGTTGCAGAAGGCGCTGGCAAAGATCGATGCCGCTCCACAAATGCCGGACTTCCTGATTCACACCGGAGACCTGACGCACTCGTCGAAGCCGGGCGAGTTCGACACGCTCGATCAACTTCTCAAATCGCGGAAACAGGTTTTCTACGTGCCGGGCGAACACGACACCTCCGTTGACGACGGGAAGGTGTACCTCGAGCGCTACGGAAAGGGGACCAAAGGGAACGGCTGGTACAGCTTCGATCACAAGGGAGTGCACTTTGTCGGACTCAATAATGTGGTGCAACTCGAAGGGATGGGAAAGCTCGGGCAGCCCCAGATCGACTGGCTCAAGGACGATCTGCACGCGGTGAAGAGCAGCACCCCGATCGTTGTGTTCGCGCATATTCCGCTTTGGGCTGTGTATCCGGATTGGGGATGGGGAACGTCCGACAGCGAGCAGGCATTTGCGGCTCTGAAGCGGTTCGGCTCCGTGACGGTTCTGAACGGGCACATTCACCAGGTGATGCAGAAGGTGGAAGGCAACGTGAAGTTCCATACGGCGATGTCGACGGCATTCCCTCAGCCCGCGCCGGGTGCTGCGCCTTCGCCGGGGCCGATGAAGGTGGCGGCTGAGAAGCTGCAGAGCGTGCTGGGAATTACGGATGTGAACTTTGTTGCGCAACGGCGTGAACTTGCTGTGGTGGATGCGACGCTAGGTTCGGCAACTGCAAACGCGAACGAGTCGGGGTCGTGATGGTGAGCCGAATCGTTGCGACCTACGGCGGCCTTCTGCTCGCGGCCGCGGTAGGGCTTTCGTTCGTGCATCCGTGGGGCGATCTGCGGAACGTCGACAGGCATAGCGAACTATTCCTCGGCAGCGAAGTACCGCTTGAGGTGAGACAGGTGCTCGATCGCAAGTGCGCGGATTGTCACTCGAATCGCACGTATTGGCCCGTCTATAGCAGACTTGCTCCCGGAACGTGGCTGATGGAACACGACGTCAGCGAAGGCCGCACGGCGTTGAATTTTTCACGCTGGCACGAGATGCGCGCCGACGAGCAGATCGATGCCTTATCGCGAATTGCTGCGGAAGTGCGCAGCGAAGAGATGCCGCCGACGGCGTACACGATGATGCATCCGGGACGACACATCAGCGACGAGGAGAAGCAGAAAGTCGCGGCGTGGGCGCGCGTAGAGCGGCGGCGTATTAGAGCGGCTTCGGAATCACAGAAGGAGATCAACGGGCAATGAGTGTCAAGGATGTGAGACGTTTCTGGCTGGTGGTTGCGTGGTCGTGGACCGCATGCACGCTGGCGATTCTGCTTTTTCCCAAGCAGGCTGTCACGGAAGTCGGGCCGAGTGCGAATGCTGCGAATGGCAAAGTGCTGTTTGAGAAGCGATGCACGGGATGTCACTCGCTGGATAAGAACAAGGAAGGCCCAAGACTCGCGGGCGTATATGGAAGGAAGGCGGGGTCGGTTGCAGATTTCAGTTATTCAAATGAATTGAAGACGTCAAAGATCACCTGGGATGGTCCGATGCTGGACAGATGGCTCACGAATCCGGACGAAGTGGTGCGGGATAACGACATGGCCTTTCATGTGTCGGATTCGAAAGAGAGAGCGGACATAATCGAATTTCTTAGGGTGGTATCCTCGGGCAAATAGGATCCGGGTTTCGATGGCAACCCGGAAGGAACGGAATGGATCGAGCGTTCTTCGAACAGCTGGCGATGCCGCTGTTCGATCAGCTCTACAATCACGCATGCTGGCTCACTGGGGATCGTGCCGATGCCGAAGACCTGGTGCAGGAGACCTACGCCAAATCGTTGAAGGGTTTCGGATCGTTCGCAGAAGGGACCAACCTGCGCGCATGGATGTTCCGGATTCTGCGCAATGCATTTCTCAATTCTCGAAGCGGGCTGAAGCAGAAAACGGATTACCTGGAGGATGAAGAAACGGGCGCGGACCAGGCGGTTTCACACGAGGTGACTCCGGAAGCATTGTTCCTTGCATGCGAGAGTCAGGAAGCAATTTTCAGCGCGCTGGAACGACTGCCGGTGGCGCACCGCGAGATCATCCTGCTATGCGATGTTGATGAGATGTCGTACCGGGAGATTGCGCAGGTGCTGGATATCCCGGCTGGTACGGTGATGTCGCGGTTGGCACGCGCGAGAACCAATCTGCGTGCATCTCTCGGCGCAAAGGAGGCGGTGAGATGACGGCGTGCAGTCAGGACCGCAATGTGCTGGCGGCGTATCTCGATGGCGAACTTCCTGCGGCTCAGGAGAAGTCGCTACAGGAGCATCTGCGCGGTTGTCCGGAATGCGCGGCAGAGATTGCCGCCCAAGTGAGCCTGCGGCGCGCAATGAAGCTTGCTGCAACACGATTCGCGCCGAGCGCGGACTTTCGCCGCAAGTTACAGGCGCAGATTGCGCCGAAGCGGAGCGTGGGATTGCGATGGTTGTGGCCGGCCGCGGTAGCGACGCTTGCGGTGATGCTGCTGGCGGTAGTCTGGACCCGACAGAGCACGTTGAGCAGCCAGGCGTTTCGCGAGGTGGCAGATCTGCACATATCGGATCTGGCAAGTGCCAATCCATATGATGTGGTTTCTTCCGACAGGCACACGGTCAAGCCGTGGTTTCAGGGTAAGATTCCATTCGCGTTCAACGTGCCGGAATTCGCCGGATCGGAGTTCACGCTGCTGGGCGGACGGCTTGTATATCTGCATCAGCAGCCCGCGGCGCAGCTTATGGTCGGTGCAGGGCGGCACAAGATTTCAGTGCTGATTGCGCAGCAAGGCTCCGGGCTGGGGTCAGGTCTGCCGTTCTTTGGAGGAGTGGCGGTTCGTGATTCCTTCAACGTGGAGACGTGGGAGAAAAACGGGCTGCGATTCTACGTGATCGGCGATGCAGAGCAGGGGGCAATTCATCGTCTCGCGCAGGCATTGCAGGGTGTAAACGGATCCTGAGAATCTGGCCGCGCAAAGCGGACCTGGGAACTGCCGACCCGGCTGTTTTCTCCATTGCCACGTTGAGCAGATAGAATGCCACTGGTTAGCAATTTCCCCTCCTGATGTCCCGAGAGCCAAACAATCCGTTTCCGTCTGAGGGACGTACTCCCAGTGAGACTGTGAACTCGCGCGCAATCGGACCGGCCGAGGGGGGCAGCGATCAATCGCTGATGCAACAGGTGTCTTCAGGCGGACAGCAGGCCATGGCGGCGGTTTTCGATCGATATGCAGGGCTGGTGTACTCCGTCGCGTTGCGGGTGCTGAAGGATTCCGGTCAGGCAGAGGATGTGACCCAGGAGATCTTCTTCCAGCTCTGGCGAAACCCGGAGAGCTTTTCATTTTCGAGAGGCACTCTGGGAACCTGGTTGCTGGTGGTGGCCCGGAACCGCGCGATCGATCAATTGCGGCAGCGCAGGCCGGCAGAGCCAGTAGACGATCTCAAAGTCGCCTCCACCTCAAATCTGCAGAGCGAGGCGGAGCGAAGCATCATGATGCAGCGTGTTCGAGGAATCCTCGGAGACCTGCCACAAGAACAGCAGCAATCGCTGCAGATGTCATTTTTTGATGGGCTGTCTCATTCGGAGATAGCAGAGAGGACAGGGCAGCCTCTGGGCACAGTGAAGACTCGCATCCGGTCAGCACTGAGCAGTTTGAGGAAAAGGCTCGAACCATGATGGACGCGCAACACATCTCGCAAGACGATCTCGCGCTTTACGCGCTGCAGGCTCTCTCCTCGGAGGAGAGCGCAGCGGTGCGCGAGCATCTGTCGGTGTGCGATGTCTGCAGGGCCGAAGTAGCCAGCCTGCAGGGCGACCTGGCGATGGTCGCGTTGAGCGTGGATCAACAGACTCTGCCTTCCGGCGCGCGGGAGCGCTTTCTGCAGAGGATTGGTGGGGATGTCCGGCAGGGCGCAGATGGAACTCGGCGCGCCGAGCCGATCTCCATTGAGCGGGCGCATGGATCAAGAAGCGCGGCATGGATCGGCTGGGTTGCGGCAGCTGCGGCTCTGATCGTAGCGGCCTGGCTGGGCTTCGAGGTGAACTCGCTTCGGTCGCGGTTGCAGGCAAGCGACAGCAGAATTGCGACTCTCGAGACGAGCGAGTCGCAGGCGAAGCAGGTGGCTGAGCTGCTCACCGCCCCATCGGCTCAGAAGGTCGTGCTGACCGCGCCCAAGACGCCGCCGGCTCCGAGCGGGCGCGTTGTCTATCTTGCTTCCCGGGGAGGACTGATCCTGCAGGCCAGCAACCTGGCTCCCATACCTGCTGGCAAGACTTATGAGCTGTGGGTCATTCCCGCCGATGGTACGGCGCCAATTCCTGCGGGACTATTCAGGCCAGATACGGCCGGCAATGGATCGGTGGTCTTGCCGCAGATTCCGCAGGGCGTAAAAGCGAAGGCGTTCGGAGTGACGCTGGAGGATGCTGCCGGATCAAAGACTCCAACTGCACCGATTCTGCTGGCGGGAGCTGCTCCGCAAACTGGCGAATAGAACAGCTAGCGTCATTGCGGATCGGGGCGATTGCGCCTTTCATCCAGAAACGACTGCAAAATGAGTGTGGCTGCGACCTGATCCACCACGCGGCTGTGAGTCTGCCGAGTACGGCCCGCTTCGTAGAGGATCTGATGCGCCTGGTGCGATGTGAGGCGCTCGTCCCATAGGTAAATGGCAAGCTTCGCAAGGTCACCCAACTCAGCGGCGAAGGCCTGGATCTTTTCGGCCTGAGGGGTGATCAGGCCGTCCGAGCTCAAGGGATTCCCGACGACGATCCCGGCCACTTCGTATCGGCGACAGAGACGGGCAAGAGAGCGAAGATCCTCGCGCGGATTGCGGCGGCGCTCAAGCGTGAGCACGGGTTGAGCCGTGATGCCCAGTTCATCGGAAACCGCCACGCCGATGCGCTTTGAGCCTACGTCGAGCGCTAAGAACCGAGGGTGGCGATGCAGATCCGGCATGGTTATTCCTTCCGTCAAGCTTAAATCGGGCATCTGTTTCTACGATCTTCGGTCGGACCTTTAAAATAGGGAAAGGTTGAGAATCCAATAGGGTTAGCACCGCGTCTTATTGCAGGAAGGATGTTCTGGCATAGATGGCATCAGGCCGCGGTCGAGGGAAACGGAAAAAAGGGCTCGGCGCGGCAGGATTTCTCCTGGTGCTGTTCCTTGTCGCTGTAGCTGCCGCGGGGGTGGCTGGCTGGGCCATCTTCACGCCCTTCGGGCCCTCCACTGAGACATTCGTCGATATCCCCTCAGGGTCTTCGACAACCCATATTGCGCGGCAATTGCAGGCTTCGGGTGTCATCCGGAACCAGTTTGCATTCGATCTGTGGCGGTGGATCCGACGGGGAAAGCTGAAGGCGGGCGAATATCGGTTCGACCATCCGATGCCGCTGACCCAGGTGTACGAGCAAATCGCTCGGGGAGAGGTCTTCACGGTTGCGGTTACGGTTCCCGAGGGAGCAACTGTGTTCGAAGTTGCCAACCGCCTGGAGCAGGCAGGTATCTCATCGAGGGAGGACTTCCTGGGCCAGCAGCCGCGCCTTGCGGAGCTGGTGGCCGACATCGATCCGCAGGCGAAGACGCTGGAGGGATATCTGTTTCCGGATACATACAAGTTTCCGCGCCGGACGACTGCCACCCAGATTGCGGCCGCGATGGTGCGCCGGTTCAGGACGGTCTCAACGGAACTTGGATTGAAGGAGAACGTACATAAAGTGGTGACGCTGGCTTCTCTCGTGGAACGAGAGACCGCGTTGGAGCCGGAGAGACCCTTGGTTGCCAGCGTGTTTGAGAATAGGCTTGCAAAACACATGCCGCTGATGACCGACCCATCCGTGATCTACGGACTCGAGGTGCGCGACCAGTGGCGAGGCGCTATTTACAAGAGCGATCTGGGTCGCGACACGCCGTACAACACCTACCTACACGCGGGCTTGCCGCCGGGTCCGATCGCGAATCCGGGGGTGCCCTCGCTCAAGGCGGCGATGAATCCGCCGCCGACAGACTACCTTTACTTCGTTGCGGCGGGCGCGAACCCACAGGGAAAATCGCTGTTCTCAACATCGCTTGAAGAGCATACAAAGAATGTCTCTGGCTATCGTCGCGCTATGAAGAAGGCAGGGCGGCGATGAGGCTGACATTTAGGGCTGCTCTGGCATTGCCGCTCCTGTTGACCGGATGCGGCATCGTGCCGATGAAGCGGCATCTGCCCGTGCCCAAGCCGCCGGCGCGCGTGCAAACTGCCACACCAGAGGAACTTGTCGAGCAACTCGGCAAGCATTGGAACGGTTTCCAGAATCTAACTGCCACCGTAGAGATGCGCGCTACGCTGCTGAAGCCTCAGGAGGGACTGGCGACCGACTATCCGTCTGTTCACGGTTGGATCGTGATGCAGAAGCCCAACCAGATGCGTGTCGTTGGCCAACTGCTCGGGACCGTGAAGGTGTTCGATATGGCCAGCGACGGCAAGCGCTTCACCATTCTAATCCCGCCGAAGAGCAAAGCCATCGAGGGCCCGAATACGCTGACAAAGAAGTCGGAAAAACAGATGGAGAATCTGCGGCCAGGGTTTTTCTTTGACGCGATGATGGTCCGCGGGCTCGACGCCGAGGATTTCTACGCGGAGATTTCAGACACTGAAACTATCGAGGACGCAGAAAAGAAGCACCTGACTCTGATGCCAGAGTACGTTCTAAGCATCACGAAACACGACACGAATGGCAGCAGGCGCGATAAGCCTGTTCGCGTGATTACATTTCACCGCGATGATCTGCAGCCGTCGAATCAGGACCTTTACGATGCACAGGGAAATCTCGAGAGCCAGGTAAGCTACTCGGGGTATCGGGATTTCAACGGAAAGCAATTTCCGTCGAAGGTCGTCATCAAGCGGCCGCTCGAGGGGATTCAAGTCACGCTGACCGTGGACAAGGTGAACACGGACGTGAAGCTACCAGCCGATGAGTTCACCGTAAAGATTCCCGATGGCACGCAGGTTCAGCACCTCGAATAAAATCTCTACACTGGGCCGCCACTCGCGCGCCCAGTCCTGCTGAGTTCGCTGTAAAAGCCCAGATCGCGGCCCTGCTGCATCTTGGTGATGTAGACGATCTGGCCGTAGTGCAGACCGAAGTGCTCTACCACCTGGTAGACAGCCGCCAGCCCGCTGACCGTGTACCCCTGGATTTGCCAGTTGGCGGTTAGCTCTTCATCCTTAAGTCGCGAAAGCACCTTCGAAGCCTCTTCCATGGTCTGACCGAGGCGAGCGAGGAGGTCGGTGGCCGATATGTCGCCTGTGGCGCTGAATTCTGCGGGCCGATCGCGCTCATCACTGAGGCGGTTGAAAGAGGCGACCAACCACTGCCAGACGTTGCCGTTCAGATGAAGTATCAGGTTGCCGATACTGTTGCTGGCTTCGTTGGGACGCCACCAGACCTGGTCCTGGCTCAGCGGTTCTACGGCCTTGCGAAGCCGCGGCCAGTACTGGTTGAGCAGTTTGTTGCGAGAGAAGTCGAGGAACAGATCGCATGCTGGATCAGTGGACATGACGCGGTTCGCCTCCCTGATTACTTCATTCTAGAGGGAAACCAAAAACAAATCCGGAGGCGGGCCAGGTACCCGCATCCGGATTGATCATCATGCAAGTCAGATTGCTGGCTGATTCGACGCGTTTAGGAGGCAAGTGCCTGGATGCTATCGACCTTGATCATCTTGGAATCAGCGTCGAGCTTGCCGGTGACCTTCACAGTCTTGCCTTCGAAGGTCTGCGCGCGGGAGGAGTCATCAAGTTTGTAGATGCCGCCTGAAGAATCGCGCAGAACGTAGTTCTCGCCATCCTTGACGATGGTGCCCGTGAACGTGGTCGTCTTGGCCTGATCCTGAGGGGTGGTCATCGTGGCTTGGTCAGGCGATGTCTGAGCAGGAGGTGTCTGTGCCGGAGGAGCCTGCGGTTCCTGTATGACCGGCATTGGGGTTGCAGAATTCATTGCTACTAAGCCCTGGGCCTGACTGGTGGCAATCATCAGAGCGCAGGATGAGAGTCCGAGAATTAACATTCTAGTTTTCATATTTAACCTCCGGTGGGTCTTGGACGTTTGCCCTGTCGTACCGTCGGATCTTGCTATAGACGTGGCATCGATCTGGGGAAACGGCCTCGTCTTACGGCAGCTAGAGTTAGCAATGGATGTGCCAAATGAAGTTTGCTTTGAATCGAATGATTTGCAAGCTGAATAGAGCTGAATCAGACGGGTAATAAGTTCCAGACCGGAAAAAACTGCCGGACGATTCTCCATTCCTTATCTGACCCGCATGGGGTAAGGCAGTCTGGGCCTGAATTGTGCTAGCATCCCGGCAAGTAACTCCCGTACATTTCAAGGACCTTCCGATGCAGACCACCCTGCGGCCGCTCACCTTGGGAGAGATTCTCGACCGCACTGCCGAGCTTTACCGGGCAAATTTTCTTCTACTTGCGGGCATATCGTCCGTATATGCAGGAGTCCTGCTGGTCCTCGGGTTATTGCAGGTTGGGGCTCAGCGCTGGTTTTCAGCGATGCACATGAACACCGGTCTGATCGTCGCGGCAGTGATCGGGATTGTGCTCATCTTTCTTGTGAGCCTGGTTTGCGGAGGCGTTGCTGTCGCCGCGAATACGCGTGCCGTCGGTTGGCTGATTCTGGGGGAACCGGCAAGCATCAGCGCTGCCTATCGGGCCGTTATGCCGCAGGCCGGGCGTTATGTTTGGCTTTTGACCATCATTTACTTTCTTGCGTGGTTCCCGTGTGTATTGATCTACGCGGGATACGCCGTTCTGATGCTGCACTATGTGCGGACGACCGGCATGCTGAACGCACATGCGGCTCCGGCTATCGACCAGAAGACCGCGCTGATGCTGCTTGGTGCGTCAGTCCTCTTCTTCGTACTGCTGGTGGTCTTCGGTGTCTACGGCATTCTCATGACCCTGCGCTATTCTCTGGCTGTTCCGGCATGCACAGTGGAGAACCTGAAAGCGCGCGCGGCGATCAAGCGCAGCGTTTCCCTAAGCAAGGGATCGCGGGGACGGATCTTCATGCTGGGGCTGCTGACGATCATCATCCAGTTCGGCCTGGTAGGGCTGACCCAGGTTTTTTTCATTCTGGCTGGAATCAAGAGCAGGGGCATGCTCCCGTTGTGGATGGCCGTGCTGCAGCAACTGCTGGCGTTTCTGACTAACACATTTGTCGGACCCATCTATGCGACCGGGTTTACCCTGTTCTACTTCGATCAGCGCATACGCAAAGAGGGCTTCGACATCGAGCATATGATGCACGCGGCAGGTATGACGCCCTCTCCTGCACCTGAGCGTCAATCAGGATTTGATGCGCCACTGGTGGAACCCGGGAGTGGAAATGAATGAGCCGCTGCATCCGCTGAGACTCGGCGAGATCCTCGACCGGACCGCCCAGATTTATCGATCGCGGTTTCTTGTTTTTCTCGGAGTAGCCACGGTTCCTGCTGGGACGATGTTCGTTTTTTTCGCAGGGATCATCGGGTCAATTCGCTGGATGGGTCCAAAGGTTAGCGAAGGGCCAACTGCAGCGAATGCTATCGCATGGACGCTTGTCATATCACTAGGACTGCTTATAGTCCCGACAATGGTGGCATCTACAGCTCTGGGCGAAGCCGCGATGTCAGATGCGGCAGCGCGATCATTTCTGGGACATCCTGTTACGATTCGCAACTCCTATAGGACCGCGTGGCATCGTGGATGGCGGTACATTGGAATGCTGCTCCTGCAGGGCCTCGCCATCTTTGTAGGGCCCATGTTTGTTTTAGGCATGGTGATCGGCGTACTGATTGCAGCAAAGGTGCGCGGCGTTGCCGACAACGATCCAAGTCCCGTGTTTGGCGGCCTCGTTTTCTTGATGTTCGTCGTGTTTGGCGCTTTTGGCATATGGATGCTCCTGCGGCTATGCCTCGCATTTCCGGCCTCAGTGGTGGAACAAGCCGGCGCATGGAATGCCTTGAAACGCGCGACGCGGCTAAGCGATGGCACGAGACGCCGCATCCTGGTCCTGTACATTCTCGGTGTTCTCCTCAACCAGATACTTGCATGGGTCGTCGTCTTACCGGCCATGATCTTGATCGCGCTCATTCCTGGCCTTCAGGGGCCGGCTCATGCACGTACCTTGGGCGTCGTGATGACCTTCTGCCTCTACGGAGCCGTGTTTGCAGTACGGGCATTGACCAAGCCGGTGTACGGAATCGGGCTGACGCTCTTTTACTTCGACCAGAGAATCCGTAAAGAAGGATTCGATATTGAGTGGATGATGCAACAGGCTGGAATGGTGATCCCGCCGATCGAGAACACAGCAACTCAGGCCGTGGATCTCCCGGCTGCGATCTCGCATGCTGCCGACGGTTCGATTACGAATGAGTCTGCGGGTGTGCCTGCAATCGAGGTGATGCAAACCGTAGATGTGCAGTCTAGTTCGCTCGCCGATATTCCGGAAGAGAGTAAGGCGTGAGCGAAGAAACCCCTGCCCCACCATATCAGCGAATGAGCTTCGGCCAGGTTCTCGAGCGAATCTTCTTTTTATTCCGCGATGGACGTAGGACTTTCATCGGTATTTCAATCGTCCCTCCTGCTGCTTTCTTTGTGGTGCTTGGAATCGCATTGGGCTCTGTAATGATTCCGTTCTCCGTCCGGTTGCCGAGGACTGTTTCTGAAACTCATAATTCCCAGATGGGGTTGTTGTTCTTCGCATCCATGTCGCTTGTGATGTTGACCTGGTCTACTTTCTTTGCCCCTTCGTTGGCTGCCGGGTGTTACGCCGCAGTCCATGCTGATCTCGGCAGACATGTGACATTCAAGGAGTCTTACGCATTCGCCTTAAAGCGTTACGGGAACTATTTTGTCTTGTTTCTGATGATGGTCTTCTTTGCAATGGCTCCAGTACTCGTCTTTGAACTGCTGGCATCCATTCCGGCAATTTCTTTGCGACACCATTCAGGGGATGTTGGGCCGGCCTTCTTGGCTCTTATTCCCATCGGCATGGCCGGATTCCTCGTAGTCTATGTTCTATCCATTTATTTGATGCTGCGATTCTCGTTAGCCTTCCCTGCGTGTGTAACGGAGTCTTTGGCTCCGATGGCAGCAGTTAGGCGCAGTAGTCTCCTGACGCGCGGAGCAAAAGGAAGAATTTTCCTCGTTTTGCTGGTTGTTTATGCTGCGTGCTATGCGGGCTATCTGGTGGGGATCGTACTCGCAGCGATCTGGATTGCTTTCCTGTCTGTCGTATCACTGTCGATGAGGGGGCATGTTCCTACCTCTCTTGCCCTACCTGTCGGAATTCTGACGCTGATTGGCGTAGTATGCATGATGGCGTTTTTCATGGCATGCGGCGGTGCTGGTTTCAATACTGCTCTGGCAGTGCTCTACAACGACCAGCGTCGCGTCATCGACGAGATACCGGCGAATCCAGGTGCGACCGGAGCGCAGGGATGAGCTTCATGCGACTGGCCGCATTCGTCATTTTGGGCTTGTGCGCTCTTGACGAAGTGATTTGTGCGCAGAAGCTTCCCACGCCAACGCAGACAGCGGTCCATGCTGATGATGTGTCGCTGGAGGGCTACCAGCAGCATCTTGCCAACCTTCAAGCAGCTTTGGAGACCTGCTCGCAGGGGCAAGACGCGAAGAGTTGCGATCCTGCACTCATCGGCAATGATGATCGCGTGTCAATTCCCGCGGCGAATGGCTCGGAAAAGCACGTGGTTCGATATGGCTGGCTGCGAATGCTGTTCCAGAAAGCCGCAACGAAAGAAGAAACTGGCAAAAACGGGAAAGACAATGCCAAGCCTGGATCGAGCACTCAGGCGGAGCCATCGACAACGCAGCTTTTGAACGATGCGAAGGCGAGGCTCGACGGCGAAGTTGCTAAGTCCCGCGCACCGCTTGCGGCTGCGATAGATCACGCAAAGGAACGCGCTGTGATGCGCGAAGTGCTGGCGGGAAAAGAGTTCCGAAATCTGCAGGAACAGACAGTTCAGGATTCAGTGCTGGAGAAGTTCGCCAGATGGCTGAATCATCTGTTCGCCCGCGCTGGCTTCCTGAAGATGCGTGCAGCATGGATCGGCCGCTTGCTGGTCTGGGGATTCATCCTGGGCGTATGTGTCGTACTGGTGTATTCGCTGATACGACTCGAGAGACGTTGGCGGGTCAGGCTCGCTCTCGAAGACGATCTGCCCGCGCCCGGCGCTGCATCGGCGCGGGACTGGCAACTGTGGCTCGACGATGCGCGGCGTGCGGCTGCGAACCGCGAGTGGCGCGAGGCCATTCACTTCCTCTACTGGGCATCTATCTCACGGCTCGAATCAAAACGACTATGGCCCGCGGATCGGGCGCGCACGCCGCGAGAGTATTTGGCACTGGTTGCGCAGGAGGATTCGCGCAGATCAGGACTGTCCGAGCTCACGAACGCCTTCGAACGGTTCTGGTATGGCGGCCGGCCGGCAGCAGAGAGTGATTACAAATCTGCCGAGACTGTTGCGAGCGCACTCATCAACGGCAGCTCAAGCGCGATCGGTTCGGAAAGCGGTGCGCGATGAAATTCATGTCATCGCTCGACGCAAAGGACAGGAAGCTGCTGTTGTGGAGCGTAAGCATCGCGATAGGACTGGCGGTCACAATCGCACTCGTAATGCCAGGCGAGGACAACGATCAGAACACACTCCCGTCTACGTATCTTGCGGGCAAGCACGGAGCGCGCGCCGCATATGAATCGCTGCTGCGATCCGGCTACAACATCGAGCGATGGGAACGTCCACTATCGGAATTGGCAGCTTCTGCGGGCCCGAATACGGTTGTCATCTTTGCGCAGCCTTTCAGCCGTGAGACAGAAGACTACAAAGCGGTGGATCAGATTGTTTCTCGCGGAGCACGTGTGCTGGCCACGGGTTTGTATGGCGGCTACCTCCTGCCCGACGGGCAGGTAACCGAGGCCAAGAACTTCACGTTCGCAGCCTGCCAACTCGATGCAGAAGGATTTGATTCGCTGGCCAACACAGGCGAGGTGTGGATGGTGCCTGAGGCGAGCTGGAGCCTGGGCAATCCAACTCAGCGGACGCAGTACGACTGCGCGGGACAGCCTGCGGTTGTCGAATACGACTACGGGAAGGGTCACGTAGTCTGGTGGGCCAATTCAACTCCGCTGGAGAATGCATCCTTGGCGCGCGGGGCGGACTTCGATCTGCTCCTCAACTCGATAGGTCCGCGTGACGGTCATCAGATCTACTGGGACGAGTCGCTGCATGGCGAGATTCGCTCGACGTGGAGTTTCATCGGCGGTCCTACTGTGCGTCTGTTGTGGATAGGCCTCATCCTCACTTCGATCTTGATAATCTTCAGCTTCAGCCGGCGCAGCGGCCCGTTGCGCGAACTGCCGCCTCCTCCGCGCGCAACGCCGATAGAGTTTCTCGATGCGCTGGGATCCCTCTACAAAAGCGCCGGCGCAAACTCGACCGCAGTCTCGATTGCATGGGAGCGTTTCCGTCGGAATGCGCTGCGCATGTGCGGTCTTCGGCAATCTCGAGCCAGCGCGGAGGAACTGGCGGCAGCTGTTCGACGGCGCTTTCCAAATGCCGACCCCGCCCTCAAAGAAGATCTTCGCGCCTGCGAAGAAGCAACTCGAAATGAGAAGATTGAACCGCGCGAGGCGCTCAAGGTCATCCAGACACTTCATCAACATAGGCAGCTTCTAGTCGATGCTTCGAGACCGGGTAGCGGGTTCGTTACGAGCAAAGAGACCAAACAGGAAAGGCCCTCATGAGCGAGGAATTGAGAGAGAACGCCAGTGTTGAACCACAAGCCCTTCGTGCCACGACTAACCTCATTGCGCATGCCCGCACCGAGCTGGGCCGCGTAATCTCAGGCCAGACGCATGCAGTGGAAGAGGTCCTGATCGCGGTGCTCTGCCAGGGACACGCGTTACTCGAAGGCGTGCCTGGAATCGCGAAGACATTGATGGTGAAGACACTGGGCCGCTTGCTGGGACTGGGTTTTCAGCGCGTACAGGCAACGCCGGATCTGATGCCGGCTGACATTCTCGGCACCTCAATCCTTCGGCCCGGCACAGATACCTTCACGTTTCACGCTGGGCCCGTATTTACCGATCTGCTGCTTGTCGACGAGATCAACCGCATGCCTCCCCGGACTCAAGCCGCGTTGCTCGAGTGCATGGAAGAGCGGCAGGTAACGAGCGATGGAACGCGGCGTCCGCTGCCCACATGGTTCACAGTCTTTGCGACGCAAAACCCCGTGGACTTTGAAGGCACGTATCCGTTGCCGGAGGCACAGCTCGATCGCTTCCTGATGAAGATTCGAGTCTCCTATCCCACGGAAGCGGAGGAGTTGCAGATTCTGGAACGACACCATGCAGGTCGCGGAGCAGGATTGTTGGAGGACGTGGCGATCTTGGCGATTCCAGAGGGAATGCTGGAGGCAGCACGCGCGGAGGTCCGCGCGATCCGAATCGAGCCGGAACTCTACAACTACATTCTCAGTCTGACGAGGCGCACACGCGAGTGGCCCACATTGCTGTTGGGAGCCAGTCCGCGGGCGGCGCTGAGCCTGATGCGCGTAGCGCAGGCGTCTGCGGCCTTCGATGGCCGGGACTATCTGGTGCCCGATGATGTGAAGCGTGCCATTCCTCCGGTGTTGCGGCATCGCGTGATGCTCAAGCCCGAGGCAGAGCTCGAAGGTTTCGACGCAGACCGTGTGCTGGCAGACGTGATTGCGGCGGTTCCGGTTCCCCGCCAATGATCGCACCACAATTCCATCCCGGTGAGGTCCGCGGCCAATGCGAGCCTCGCGGCAAGATGAGCTTCGGGCTGACTCCGCGATCCATTGCTCTTTTGCTTGCGGGATTTGTCTTCCTTGTCTTCGGCCTGTGGGATGCGCGCCTAAGCTACGCGATGCTGGCATGGGATGCGCTGGTGTTGCTCGCTGCAGCTCTGGATGGTTTTCGTCTGCCCAAAGCTTCAGGTCTCACGGCGAGGCGACGGTGGTCGAATGCTCCTGCGCTCGATAGCCAGACCGAAATTGAATTGACGATCGAAAACCACGGCGCAGTCATTCTCGATTGCCGGCTTACGGATGATCTGTCGCCGGCCCTGATGGACGCGACGGCGCACCCAGAGCCAATTCGCGTGACGTCATTTCCCCGCGTGCCTGCCTCGGTTCGCTACAAGATCGAGCCCCAGGAGCGCGGAGATTGCACGACCGGACTGCTCTATATTCAGTACCGATCGCCCCTTGGACTTGCTGAGAAATGGGCGAAGGCGCCCCTGAAACAGACGGTTCGCGTGTATCCGATGCTGCGCACCAGCGAAGAGCAGCAGATCTTCCTGGCGCGGAGCCGGCAGATCGATTTGCAATTACGGCAAACGCGGCAGCGGGGGCTGGGCCGGGATTTCGAAAGCCTGCGCGAGTACCGCGAGGGCGATGACCTGCGTGATATCTGCTGGACTGCAAGCGCCCGCCGCGGAAGCCTGATCACGCGACAATATCAGACGGAGCGGAGCCAGCCGGTTTGGATCGTGTTGGATTGCGGCCGCCTGATGCGCTCACGCGTGGTGGCGCCGCCTCAGGCCAATGCAGCAATGCCTCTCGCGTCGGGAAGTTTGCGCGCGCATTCGAAGCTCGACCATGCATGTTCGACCGCTGTGGCCTTGGCGCAGCTGGCCCTGTTCTCGGGGGATCGCGTGGGTCTTCTGGCATACGGGCAGACGGTGCAGCAGAGATTATTGCCGGGCCGTGGCGCAGCGCACCTTCGTCAAATGATCGAACTCCTGGCTCAACTCAGGGCCGAGTCGAGTGAAGCCGATCATCTGCGTGTGACGGCGCTGATGGGACGGCTGCAGCCGCGACGTTCCCTGATCTTGTGGATTACGGATCTTGCGGAGACAGCAATGCGCCCCGAGGTAATCGACGGCGCGATGCAATTGCTGCGGCGGCATGTGCTGCTGTTCGTCGCCATGGCGCAGCCTGAGGTGGATGCGATCGCGCAAGAGCGGCCAAAGACCGTCGAGCAGATGTTCCGCAGCGCAGCAGCTCAGGAGATGGCCGGGCGACGCGAACTGCTCATCGCACGCCTTCACGAGCAAGGCGCTCTTACGCTCGATCTGAACCCGGAGGCGGTCACGTCATCGGTACTGAATCAATACCTGATGGTGAAAGAACGGGCGATGGTGTAGGCGAACTGCCCCGGCTCTCAGGGTTGCCCACACTAGATCCTATCGAAGAAAGAAGGCACAACGGATGCTTTCGCTCAACGCTCATCGGAGACGGCTATCGATAACGCACGGTAAGCATGGGGCGCTCTCCGTGAGGATCTTCCGGAACAACGACAAGAGAACGTACATACTCTTATTTATTCTCTCTACCATAATCTTTGTGTGGATCGTTTCATTGATGCTCGCGGGGCTGGTGCGAAGCCACTTTTCGAAAGACTCATGGTATATGCTGGCTTTCGCTGCATTCATCGTGCTGTGGTATCTGACTGCATTACGAGTGTCTCTCTGGCGTTCATACGGGATTGAGGAACTTCTCGTTCAATCCGGAAGACTGCTCTGGACTCGCAAGGCGCTGTTCTGGGTTCGTAAACTTGAATTCCCAACCCAGAGCGTCACACGTGTCGAGGCTGTTACGCCGTGGCACGGACTGAGTAATCGTGTGGAGCTCACTGTGTCTGGAAAGCACCAAAGGATCGGAGATATGCTTCTGCACGATGAAGCGATTGACTTGGCCCGACAGTTGAGGCACGCGGTGGGGCTTGTGTGATGCGGATGAGCGGGCCCAGCGCGTGTCTATAAGTCGCTGAGCCCTGGTTCAACTAATCGGTAGCCCTACTTCTTCGGCACAGAGATGGTGATGTTGCGATAGGCGATGACGCCATGGTGGTCGCCCTGCAGATAAAACGGCCCCGGCTCCGCTTCATTGCTGTCCAACGCGCCTCCAGTGGGACCGGGCAACTCGACATTGTCGTGATACATCTTGCCATCGCGCAACACAGTAATGTGCCTGCCGACCAAGGTCACATCGTAGGTCGTCCATTTTCCCAAGCCGAGTTCAGATCCCTGCGGCGGAGGATACCAGCTGTAGATCGCTCCCATCTCATGCGTCGGAAGCTTGCCGCCTTCGGTGCCGATCTGCAGCTCGTAACGCCCCCGCATATAGATCCCGCTATTGCCGCCTTTCGGGCAGTTCACTTCGATATGAAGTTTGAAATCCTGGAACTTTTCAGTAGTTTTAATGTTGGCGGCACCATGAGTCCGCTGGCCGGGAACCTCAGGGTTGTCATTCACCAACTCTCCATTGCGCGCGACCCATTTGTTGTTCTCGACGTTGCCGATCGGCTCCCAGCCCTTCAGATCCTTGCCGTCGAAGATAGGCCGCGGCTTAGTCCAGCTCTTCGGCATGGGACGATCCAGGGTAGGCGCCTTAACGCCAGCGAGCGCGGGGCCGCTTTCAGAGCCGTGCTTTTCGGTGCCAGTGAGCTTGCCACTGGAGGATGCGAGCTCCCACGTGGTTGTCGAACCGACTTTTACGACCAGCTTGCCTGATTCAACGCTCGCGCCTTCGATGGGGTGCCATGCGCCGCCCCGCGGTTGAATGCGGCCCTCGATCTTGCCGCCGTTGTCGGTCAGCTCCAACCATTGGGGGTAGGTTTCGCCATTCTTATCAGTAACGGTCATGTCCCAACGACCAAGGAAGCTTTTAACGTCTTGCGCGGCGGCGGGGAAGGCGAGCGCGCAGGCCAGGATAGGTAAAAACAGAGTCTTCTTCAGCATTTCCTGAGTGTAACGCCGGGAGATCAGCCGGACGCGCGTGCCCGTGGACTTACTCCGCTTCTACGATCGGCTGGACACGCTTTGCGAGTGCCCACTTCAGTTCGTTGATACCCTGACCTGTAACGGCTGAGATGGCATGAAACTCCAATTTGCGGCGTTTAGCGTAAGTCGTCAGCTTCTTAAGCTTGTCGGGATTCGCGGCATCAATTTTCGTTGCCACCACGATCATTGGCTTCTCAAGCAAGCCGTTTCCGAAGCTCGCAAGCTCGTTGTTAATCACCTTGAAGTCCTCAACGGGATCGGGGCGGCCGGACGCATCGGAGACGTCGACCAGATGTGCGAGCACCCGGGTCCGCTCGATGTGGCGAAGGAATTGTGTACCCAGCCCCGAGCCCTCATGCGCACCTTCAATAAGTCCCGGCACGTCGGCGACGACGAACGATTGCTGGTGTGGCTCTTCGCCAACGGTCACGACGCCGAGATTTGGCTCGAGGGTAGTGAATGGGTAGTCAGCAATTTTGGGTTTGGCTGCGGAGATGCGCGAGATCAAGGTGGACTTGCCGGCGTTGGGGTATCCGACGAGCCCGACATCTGCCAGCAGCTTGAGCTCGAGACGGTAGGCGCGCTCCTCGCCCGGGCGTCCCATCTCGTGTTCGCGGGGCGCCTGGTGAGTGCTGGTGGCGAAGTGCTGATTGCCGCGACCTCCGCGTCCTCCCTTGGCGACGACGATCCGTTCGTCGGGCTCGGAAAAGTCGTGAACAAGCTCGCCAGTTTCCATGTCGTAGAGAGCAGTCCCGACAGGGACCTGCAGCACAACCGATTTGCCGTCGAGGCCCGTGCAGTTGGAACCCATCCCGTGCTCGCCACGCTGCCCCTTGTGCTCGGGGTTGTAGCGGAAATGAATCAGCGTGTTATGGCGCTGCGAAGATTCCATGATCACGTCGCCGCCCCGGCCGCCATCGCCGCCAGATGGGCCGCCACGGGGGACAAACTTCTCGCGGCGAAATGCCATACAGCCATTCCCGCCGTCGCCGGCCTTGACCCGGATTTTAGCTTCATCAATGAACATAATTTGAGCCGGATCAGCGAGTTAAGCGACCGCAGACGGAGACGAAGGGTGGTTTCTCGTTCGCCTAAATCGTTCTCTTAGTCTATCAACTCAGTCCCCGAGGATCTTATGGGTTGGCGTCCCGTATTGGCAGCGCTGCCTGTGCGCGCAGTCACCATCGTGTTTTCTTTGAGGTGCTTACAATGGCTGCCAAATTCATTGCAAGGAAAATGCGGCTGATACAGAACGTTTGACCGATCTGGTGGGATCTCGCGCGGCATTCCCGCCTCGGGAGATCACTCAAAGCTCGGGTCGAAAGTTCGACCGCAAGTTGGGTCCGCATGGGAGTGCAATTCGGAAGGAAGCCGTTCACGTTGACTGGGCTGTTAATTTTTGCGGCCACGCTTTCTTCTCGCGTCGCAGCACAACAGATGACCGGCTCGCTGACAGGCGTGCTGACCGATACTCATTCTGCTCCGCTGGAAAATGTGAGCATCACTCTGCGAAATCTGCTCACTGGGTCTGTAATCGAAGACAAGACCTCCCGCGGAGGAAGATACAGTTTTCACGGCCTGGCAGGAGGCGAATATATTCTCGCTGCAACGGGACCTCAGGGCAGCGGAGAAGTCGGTGGGATCGTCGTCTCAACCGGTCACGAATCGCACGTTCAGGCGGCGATCGAACTTTCAAGGACGCAAACTTCGGACGCGGTCTTAGAACTTGCTTCGATAAAAGATTCTGTACCTGCACCCCGTGGAATCGGTGTGTTGGCAACCGCGAGTCGGCAAATACCCATCAGCCCCGGACGAGTGGAGTTGGAGGCATCGATTCCGTTTGATTCACTCACAATGGTGCCACTGGCCGGGTCAGAGCGAAGCCTCTCTCGCTCCGTATTGAATCTCTCAGGGCTTGCTTTGGTCCCGATTTCTCCTTCGCACGTCTTTGCAGCGCTTGAACCGGTCAGTCTGGCTGCTCTGCAGGATTCAGCATTGCTTTCACGTCTGCCTCCAGAGATTGCGGCTGATTCGATTCGGCTCGACACTCTGCAGCACGACCCTGAGAGGCTGGATGCTTTGGAGCTTGAATCGTTACCGGCGGCGGCAGACTCAGCCTCGTTCATGATCGACGATCGGAGAACGAATGTCGCTGCAGACGAAAAAGACGAAGGGATCAGGGCTGATCGGCGATTGGCCTTCGGCAATCTGCACATGCATTCGCCATTCAGCGGAGCAATGCGAAATCATTCGAGCGAATTCCTGGCTGGCCCGAGTGCGATCAAAGCCCTGGAGCGAGAGGTAAACGAGGGCACTCGAAATTGGAATGGTGCTGACGTCAGCATCGAAACGCGGCGTGGCACCGAACATCTGCACGGCCAGGTATCCCTATTTAGTCGCCAGAGGCTGCTAGCGGCCCAGAATTCCTCTACGCAGTGGGTGCATGAATCTGCGTCGGGCTCCGCATTAACTGTTCCAACATTTACGGGTGAACCATTTACGCCCTCGGATATTCAGATGCGATGGGGTGCCGGTCTCGGGGGAGAACTTCGCCGTTCTCATCTGTTCTGGTTTGGCGCTGTTGATGGATCCGAGCGGAACGGCGCTGCCGTATCTACGGTCCGCCATCCAGACCGTTTTTTCGCGCAGCCTGCGAATGACCAGATGCAGCTGCTGAGTGCGCAACTGGGCCTGAGCGGAGTTGACCAGGCATCACAGGCAATGAACGCCTATACAAAGCTGCTCGAGTCGCTGGCTGGGCTGCTTGGACCGGCTGCGCGTTCCTCCCATCAGCTGAGTGGCTTCGGACGTCTTGACTGGAACGCAGGCGAACGGCACCGGTTCACGATGCAGGGAAACATCCAGCGGACCAATTCGCCCGGCGGTGGGTTTGCTCGGACTTGGCAGACATACGGCGCGCACAGTCTCGGGTCAATCCATGCAGCAAACGACTGGTTGCTGGGCCGTTGGGACACATTCGCGACTTCGAAGATGCTGATGTCGACTCAGCTATCGTTCGGCCGTCATGTTCGAAGCTCCGAGCCAGAAACTCCGTCGGCTTTCGAGCAGTCTCTGAACGCCAGCGCGTGGGGTGTTTTGCCGCAAATCGTGGTGGATTCCCGCGATGGATTTACGATCGGCAATCCCGCTCGGTTAGGACGAGGCAAATATCCAGACGAAGGCATTTACAGTCTGTTGCAGCAAGTGAAGTGGGCGCACGGCAATGTGCTGTTGAATCTCGGCGGCGAGTTGAGTCACGAAATTGATCGAACGACTCGCCTGCGAAACCAGACGGGCACCTACTACTACTCCAGCATCGAAGACTTCGCCTCCGATGCGCTGGCATTCAGTGCTTTCGGCCTGAATGGGGAACTAAATCCGTTGGACCAGCACAATTGCGATCAGCGTGGAAAGCCGTGGCGTGACGCAGCAGGAGTGCTACACGGGCTCGGCTATCTGCCGTGCTACTCGTACTACTCGCAAGCTATCGGGCCGTCTGACTGGTCGCTTTCGACCAATGACTGGCAAGGATATGCGACCTCGCAATGGCAGCCCCGGAAGGACGCTGTGTTCACGTTGGGGATGCGTTGGGAACTCGAGCAACTCCCCGCGCCAATCGGCAAGCTCGACAACCCGGACCTGCCGCTGACGCAGATCCTACCGTCCCTCGGCGCGGAGTGGGGACCGCATGCGGGTTTTGCCTGGGGGCTGGGAGAGAGCCGTTGGCCTGTGCTGCGGCTAGGCTACGGGATGTATTTCGCTCGCACGCCGAATGCCGCGATTCTGTCGGCGGTCACACAAACAGGCTCAGCGAACGGCGATCTGAAGTTCTTGCTGCGTCCTACCGACAACCTGAATGAAGGCGGGGCCCCGCCGTTTCCTTACGTACTGATGGGCGCACCCGGCAAAGCTGTGAAACCAGCGGCGGTGGAGTTTGCGGAGTCGTTCCACAATGCTGAAGTGCACCAGGCAGAGCTATCGCTAGCGGAAACGCTGCCGGGACGCATTCACCTTGAGGCCACTGGAGTCGTTAGTCTTGGCCGAAGACTGCCAGTGACAGAGGACGCGAATATCGATTCTGCCGTGAACCCCAGGACGATCACTTACGCAGTGGTGGATTCCAGTGGCTCAGGCCCGATAAAGGCTCCGCTGCTCACAGTGCCTTTCTTTGCATCCTGGCCGTCGGCAGAATCTATCGCTGGCGGGCGGATGAATGCGAATTATCAGCAAGTCTCTGAAATCTTCAGCCGAGCGAACTCGACCTACGAAGCCTTGATAGTCCGGCTCTCCCGCAATGCCCGCGGTTTGGCTTTTCGCGGGCGGTATACGTTTGGTCATGCATCTGACTGGAATCCGGACGAGTCCTTGCAGATTGACGGCCCCAGTGTTCTTGATCCGAACGACTTCTGTCAGGAATACGGTGCGAGCGACCTGGATGTCCGGCACATGGTGATGGCAACGACAGTCCTGCAGCCGAAGTGGAAGCTTCATGGAGGACTTGGTTCTGTCGCAAACGGTTGGATGCTAAGCGGAATTGGTCACTTCAGCAGCGGTCTCCCCTTCACCATGCGCACCACCGGCTCGCTCGTGAAGGAATTCAACGTAAGCGGCCAGGCGATCATTGGATTGAGCACCGGGATGAACGGATACGGCGGCGACAACCGCGTTTACGGCGTTGGGCGAAATACGTACCGATATCCCGCCACATGGAAGGCTGACCTGCGCATGGCGAAGCGCTTCGACCTTGGCCAGATGCGGCAGCTTGAGTTGCTTGCGGAGAGTTTCAACCTCTTCAACCATCAAAACGTCACACAGATCGAGACAGTGGGCTATTCAATCGAACCAGGAACGCTGAACGGCTCCATGCCTCGGCTCAGCTTCCTTACCGGGCTGAAGAGCGGGCAAAGCGAGTTCGGCAAGCCATTGAACACCAACGCGACCGACCTCTATCGCCCGAGGCAAGTTCAGTTTGGTGCGCGAATGCGGTTTTAGTTGCTCGGTCGCTGCGACGGAGCGGCACTCAGTATTAGCGCCCTTGAAGCCCACAGAAATCGAGGCTGCTTACGCTCTTGCCATCTAACGTGAAGCAGACTGCCCCATTGACGTCCGTCGAGAACGTGCGCACGTGAGATTTCTGCAGAGACTGCAAGACCTCGGTGCGCGGATGGCCGTAATGATTATGGAGACCGCAGGAGATGATCGCGAAGCGCGGCGACACGCGCGAGAGGAAGTCTGGTTGTGTCGAGGTGCTGCTGCCATGATGGCCCACTTTGAGCAGAGCGCTTTGGATCTCTGGTTCGGCGAGCATCTCCCGCTCGATGGAAGCTTCGGCATCTCCCTCAAGAAGAGCGGCGGTGGCGCCATGCCGTGCGCGCAATACGAGTGAGTCATTGTTGGCTGGCTCGAAGCCGGTCTTGTAGTTGGGAGATGGCGACAGCACGTTTACCTCTACTTTCCCTAGAACCGCCCGATCGCCCGTGCGCATGGTTCGAATCTGGACACCGAGCTCTCGAGCTTCGCGAAGGAAGGCGAGATAAGGTTCAGAGAGCGGATTGTTCCCGACCCACAATTCTTTAGGCTTGAAGTTGCGCAGAATAGCGGGTAGGCCTCCCATGTGATCCGAGTGAGCATGGCTCAGTGCAACGACATCGAGATGGCGAATGCCGCGAGCCCAGAGCGCGGGTGAGACGACCTCTTCGCCAATGTCGAAGTTCTGTGCTGCCTGTCGAGGGGCGCCGCCAAATCCACCTCCGTCGACCAGCAAGGTTTTCCCATCCGGGGCAATGAGCAGGATTGAGTCGCCCTGACCCACGTCGATGGCTTCAACGAGGAGCGCGTTGCGTGGATGATCAACTCGACGCGGCAGGACCACTGCTACTGCTGCAAGGATCATGGCAAGACTAGCGGCGCGCCTGAGCCAGTTTCGGTCATCTCTGTTTCCGAATCGTGCGAGAACCAACGCTGCTCCCGTGAGAACGCAAAACGCAGCTGTCTGAACGGGAACAGGTCCTGGAATCCGGAAGTCGCCCGTACGAACCGAGGCAAACAGCTGAATGATGCCTACTCCCACATGAAGGAGTACTGCCGTGATCGTGGCTGCAACAGCTCCAGCAGACGACGAGATCAGTGTCAGCAAAAGCGTGATCAATGCGCTGGGAACCAGAACGACGAGCAGCGGCAGGATGATGAGGTTCACCGGCAGTGCAAACACCGTGATCCGGTGAAAGTAGGTGGCCATCGGCAGCGCCATCGCCAACTCGACGATGCAGGAGACTACAAGTGCTTCCACACAGCGAATCATCCAGCGGACTGTCCAGGGAAAGGTCTTCCATCCGACAAGCCTGTGGCTCGATCGACTCAAGGCGAAGCCGAACATGCGAAGAATCACTCGAAACTGTGCTTGTGCTGGAGGCAGCTTCACATCAAGGGCAACCTGCCGCAAATCGCGCGTCGCAGTGAAGTACGGGTGGATCGTTTTTTCGAGTAGAGGAACGGCTATTCCTCCGATCGAGACGACTGCAAGTACCGTCATCTGGAGGCTTGATTCGAAGAGGCTGCGCGGACTCGCCGCAAGCAGGCAGAGCGAGGCGAATCCGATGGTGTTGAGTACGTTGCGCTGACGGTAAAACACTCGGCCAACAAGATAAAGCGACACCATCCATAGTGAGCGCTGCACCGGAGTCGCAAATCCGGTAAAGAGTGCGTATGCGAGCGATGCAACGAGAGTGACCACGCTGGCCGGGAGTTGCGGCAGATGGAGTTTACGTGAAGCCCAGAAGATGCAGCCTGCAACGATTCCGAGGTGAAGGCCGGAGACGACAAGCATGTGGAACGAACCTGTGCGCTCAAAACCCTCGCGCAAGGAATGAGTCAGGTAGGTACGATCGCCAGTGATCATGGCAGCGAGCATGATGGCGTCGTCATTGCTGAGTCTGATTCCCGCGGGTAACTTTTGCATTGCAAGTGGAAGTGCAATGAGTCGCGAGCTGGCCGCGTGTTGCCACTCGGTGATGCGGCATTTAAATGCCCTATCGCCAGCAGAGTCTATAGTCAACAACCTGTCGGCTTTGATCGACGCGCTAGAGGTGATGCCTTGATCAAGGAGGTAGTCTCTGTAGTTCCAGGCGCCAGGGTCTCGATAAATATCGGGCAGCATGAGCGGCGCATCGGCTCGAATACGCTGTCCACAGCTGAGCGCGGGAGGAGATGTTGTGCCCGGAGGCCAATGAACGGTCATTCGAACGATGCCCGAGCCGACTTTCTGAACATCTTCGTCGTCGGAAACTATCTCGACGGACGAAATGCGAAGGTCGATTTTCTGAGATGGCCCTTCAGTCGAAACATCACCGGTTTCTGCCGCGGACTCAAGCCGTACAGGGCCAGCATCGACGACAGTACCTTCTACGGTGCGCATCAGGCCATCGGAGAGCGCTGCGAGATCCCGCTCCGGCGCCGGCTGGGGCTGCATCTCGGCGCACCAGACGCCGAGAATGCACCACAAGCATCTAGATGGAAGCCATATCAGTCGTTGCGAGCGAATTGCTGCAAAGCCGCCGAGAACCGCAATGGGAGCAAGCGCGACGAGAAGCCATGCGGGTCGAAGCCACACGAAATGGGCGACGATGATGCCGGCGCCAAACAACCATGCTGCATGGAAAAGCGGTGCTCCCGCTCTTGGCTCTCTTTGTGCGTGGAGCGCTGGTGGCCCGCCGTGTATCTGATCAGCTTTCATGCGGCCCGAGGATCTAGAGATTCTTTATGGGCGCAAGACTATCAGGATCAAAACTTCTGCAATGTGACCACCGTCTCAAGATGGAAGGTCTGCGGGAAAAGGTCTACAAGCGCGACAGAGGCAATGGAGTAACCCGAAGGGATCACCTCCCTTAGATCGCGAGCCAACGTAGACGGATCGCATGAGACGTATGCGACTGACGGCGCGGCGATCTTTCCGAGAAGAGACGTGATTTCGGAACCGAGCCCCGCGCGTGGTGGATCAAGAACGATCAGCTCAGGTTTTGCACCTGAGCGCTGTTCATTCAAGAATGACAGCGTATCGGTCGTCACGCTGCGGCCGGTGGTGCCCTGCAGATTCTCTGACAACGCCTCTCTTGCCATCGGCGCAGACTCAACCGCGACAACTTCGCTGAAGTGCTTCGCAAGCTGCCGCGCAAACAAGCCAACTCCCGCATAAAGGTCCCATGCCAGGTTTCCCTGGTGATCAGCGATCACGCGTCGAACGAAGGCATCGATGAGCCGGCGATTGACTTGAAAGAAGGCACCGTGATCGACGCGGTAATCGAAACCCGTGGCGTGGTAGTTGATTGAACTCCTTCCCCATTTGGCAAGTTGTTTCGGAGCTTCATCCGCGACGGGCTGTTGAACGCACTCGACGCCGGCCAGCTCGGGGACGCTCTCCTTCCATGCAGCCGCAAAACGATCGAAGCCTGCGGTCGAAGTTCCATTGACGAAGACGCTGGCAATCAGCGAGTCCTCCTCTGCATTGCAGAAGAGCGAGAGTTCCAATGGCTGGAACGTCACCTTTGAGGAACGGAGGATCTCTGATGCGCTGAAGGCAGCTTTCACAAGCAGAGGCGCGCTTATCGGACACTCTTTGATCGAGATGATGTCATGAGACCCGCGACTGCGGTAGCCAGCGCGCCCAGCAGCGTCGAAGGCGAGTCGAATCCGGTTGCGGTAGCCCCAGGGATCGCCGGAAAGCACTTCGATCTGCTCCGGCGGCTTCACACCCGCACGTTGCAGAGTTTCACGCAGGATCTGCTCCTTAAGCGAGAGTTGCGTCTCATACCCGGCGTGCTGATAACTGCAGCCCCCGCAAATCCCGAAGTGAGGGCAGCGAGCTTGCACTCGGCTCGGCGACGCCAACAAGATCTCTTCGGGTTCGGCAATGGCGTAGCTCTTCTTGTCTTGAGTGATGCGGACGCGCGCCTGCTCACCGGGCAAGACCATCGGAACAAAGGTGGCTTTCCCATCGTTGCGCGCAAGGAACGCTCCGCCATAGATTGGTTTCTCAATCTGCACCAGGGCGGTCTTCGCAGACTTCGGTGGAGCGGACTGAGGTCGACGTTGTCTCATTGCTGGCTCATATAGAAGAGGCTGAGCCGGGGTAGGCTGTAGTGAACCAGGAGTTGCTTCTGCACAAACTGATGCTCAACCTGCCGCAGTTGCACAGCGCCCATACGGCTGCGATAAGGCGCAAGCTCACGGGCACCATGTTCTTTGAGAGCCACAAGCAAGTCTTCGGGAGCGGCCGCTGTGAGGGCCGCAAACAGCTTTTCTTCAAGCACGGTGAGGATGCGCTCGAAAGCTTCCATCTCCTTTGCTGCAGTCATCGAAGATTTCGCCTCACGCGCTTCCGCGGCAAGCTCGCGAATTCGTTTGGCTGTTGCGGCGCAGGCATCGTGAGCAATGGTAGAAGCTTCAAGCGCTTCGGCCGCGGCCTCAAGATGAGACGCGACGCGATCATGATCGAACCCGGTGTCAGCCTGATCGACAGCCGAGGCCGGTGCCGTACCGGCACCGGCCTCTCGCAGTTCTTCGGATGCTTCCATCACGGCCTGTGCGCACCATGCGAGTCCGTTGACGCGGCGCATTCTGCCGCGCTTCTGTCGCGACTCGTACTTGTCGAAGGCGGTGTCAATTCCGCGCAGTACCGCTTCAAGCGGAATGCCCGCATCACGCCAGGTTTCGATCAATGCCCAGTCAAGTGTTGAGAGCAGAAGTATCGATCCGCGCCGCTGCTGAAAGCGTTCCTCGATTTCGGTAAAGTAATTAAAGTAATTTTGCAAAGCAGTTTCAATGCGCGCGTCCGCGAAGACGTGCATTCCGGTTCCGCTCGAAAAGGATACGAAGCCCGTCGAGTGTCAGCAGGTCGTCGATTTCGCTAATGTATCGAGAGTCGGCAGCGACCATGCGGGCGAGGCCACCAGCGGCAATCACGCGCGGCTTGTGCCCAAGTTCGGCGAAGATGCGCTCAAGCATGCCGTCGACGAGGCCGATGTAGCCGTAGTAAACGCCGCTCTGCAGGTGGCCGACAGTGTTGGTGCCGATCACTTTTGCAGGCCGTTTGATGTCGACGCGGCTGAGGCGCGCGGCGCGAGAGAAAAGCGCTTCCGCACTGAGGCCGAGGCCGGGAGCAATGGCACCTCCGAGATACTCGCCCTTCTCTGAGATCACCTCGAACTTCGTTGCAGTGCCGAAATCAACGACGATGCAGGGTCCGCCATATCGCTCGATGGCAGCGATGCAGTCGGCGATGCGATCGGCGCCGAGTTCCGTTGGATTATCGACAAGTGCGGGCATTCCGGTCTTGATGCCGGGTTCGACAAATAGCGGCTCGAGATGAAAGTAGGTTTCGCAGACCTGGCGAAGAGTTGAATCGAGCGGCGGAACGACAGAGGCGATGATGATGTTCGTCACCTGGCTGGGGGAAAGGCCATTCATCTCGAAAAGCTTTACGAAGAAGACTCCGTACTCGTCGACTGTTTGGGTGCGGTGAGTAGTGATGCGCCAATGCGCAGCCAGATCGAATCTTTCCTTCGCCGGTACAGGTTTGCCTTTGGGAGGAAGTCCGGCCTGTTCGTCGAGGCGGTAAAGACCGAGGACTGTGTTGGTGTTTCCTACATCAACTGCCAGCAGCATTGTCTTCCTTATCTTCGTTGGCTGCGCGGATCCCGCCAGTTTGCACAGTTACAATTCCGCTCTCGGTGCGGACCAGGAGAAAGCCGTGCTCATCGAGTCCGGCTGTCGTGCCGATGCATGCCTGAGGTCCGTGAACCTCGACCCGGCGGTTTGACACCCACGACGACATGAATGCTACCCGCGCTGTGATCGCCGCTCGCAAGCCTGCATCCTGAAGCGCCCAGGTCTCGTGCTGCAGCGATTCTAGCAGGGAGATGAGCAGCACCTGGCGGCTGATCTTGCGTCCAGCTTCCAGCTCGAGAGAAGTTGCAGGCGTGGTAAGATCTGGATCGAACGAACGCTGATGCACATTGATGCCGATTCCCACGACAGCGAAGCTTGGCATTCCCGACTCGGTCTTCGACTCAACCAGAATTCCGCCAGCTTTGCGATGGCCGATGAGAAGATCGTTGGGCCATCGAAGATCGATCTGTCGGCCGGCTGTGATGCCGATGGCCTGCGCTGCTGCCAACCCTGCTGCAAGCGGTATCAGCGGCATGTGTTCAGCGTCGATGCTTGGCCGCAGAATCACCGAAACATATAGACCCTGAGCTGCGGCGGATTGCCAGCCGTGGTCGCCTCGTCCGCGTCCAGCGGTCTGCTCGTCGGTAAAGAATACAGAACCGTGCGGAGCTCCGGCACGGGCAGCTTCGACAGCGTCGGTATTCGTCGAACCCGTGACGGCGGTGTAGTGGAATTTGCCCGAATAGATACTCCGCGCAAAGGCGCCTTCGAGCGCTGCAACGTCGTACACGCTACGCCTGCTCCGCGACGATGCTCATGGAGATATCTGCTGCCTTGGCGGAGTGCGTGAGCGCGCCAACACTGATGAAATCGGGGCCGGCTTCTGCGTAGGCACGGACGTTTTCCAGCGCAATTCCTCCGGAAGCTTCGATGGGAATCCAGCGACTCTCCTTGCGGATGCGCTCCACTGCAGTCTTGATCTGCTCGGGTGTCATGTTGTCGAGCAGAATGGCTTCGGCCCCGACTTCGAGAGCATCTTCGAGCTCCTGCTGCGTGCGGACCTCGACCTGCACACGATTCCCAGGCTGTCGTTTCTCCAGGGCATTCTTCACTGCGGCACGAAGGCCTCCGCCGAGCGAGATGTGATTGTTCTTAATCAGGATCCCAGAGGCGAGGTCGAGTCGGTGATTGGTCCCGCCGCCGCACAGAACCGCGTACTTCTCAAGAGCGCGAAGCCCTGGCATCGTCTTGCGAGTATCGAGAATTCGAGCCTTGGTTCCCTGAATCGCGTCAACGTACTGGCGGGTGAAGGTGGCAATTCCGCTGAGGTGCTGCATCAGATTCAGAATCACTCGCTCACAGCTGAGAAGAACGCGCGCATTGTGGCGGATGACAGCAAGAACTTGTCCCTTGCGGACGCGGACGCCATCGAAGATTTCAGCGTGGCTGACGACCTCGTAGCGAGTATGCGCCGTCGGGCGGGGATCCAGGTGAGAAAAGATCTCAATGAAACGTGGAATCGCACCGAGGCCGGCGACGACAAGATCCTGCTTGGCGAGGATCGAGGCAGTGGCTCGCAAGTTGGGGTCGATCGTCACGTTGGTCGTGGCGTCGCTCACGGCCTGATCTTCAACGAGGGCCTGCGCCAGGACTGCTTCGATTCGGTGGCTCTTCCAATCCATGCTTTCTACTTTCGATGACTTAAAGCCATGATTCGGCTCTCATCTGCTGGAGAAAGTTATAAATAACTTTCTTGACCCTGTCATCCGGGGTGTCTTTCAGGGAATAGAACTCGGTACCGTCACGCCGGTCGATTTTCAGGGTAAATCGGCGCTCCTTGTCGAGGAGCCAGCCGAAAAGGCGGTGCGACAGGCGCTGCTTCTTCTCAGCGTGGCGGTCGATATAGCGGATCTGGCCGAGGTCGGCATACCAGAGCACATTGACCAACTCGCTGGAGTCGCGGAGAAAGAAGCGATGATTTGTGAGCAGGATGTACCGCTCCGGAAGGTCTTGCTCATGCATCGCGCCTGACAGGTTGACGAAGCCGACCGGCGATTCAGCACCCCCAAGGGCAGAGGCGACAATGATTCTCTCCACTCCTTCCGGGAAGTGCGCAATCGAAAAGCAGTGATGCGCGTCGCCAAAGAAGATCGTCGGCGGCGCGGCAGCTCGGGCAAATCTTTCCGCGTCGTATACATCTTTGATGTCGCGGCTGCGGTACTGCTTTACCATAAAGCGGCGCTGCGGCTCATCAAAGTGCTCGCATAGCTCTCGGTACGCGACCTGGATACGCTTGAATTGCTCTTCTGCCTCGAGCCGCTTGCGCTGGTTATTCTCGTAGCGGTCGGGATGCCAGAGCTTAGCCGCCGTGCGATACGCCTTGTGAATCGCAGCTTTCGAGCGTGGCGGATCGGCGATCCCCAGCACGGGGAAGTGTCCGAGGCAGGTTCTGCAAACGCAGGCCATGGTCCGACTCTGCTCAGCAGCCGAGAGAACCGCGATCGCCGCGCAGCTTGTCGAGCAGGTGTTGTGCTTCGTCACGCTGCTTTTTCAAGCCTTCGACGATATGCGGTGGCGCCTTGGCGATGTAAGTCGGGTTGCCAAGCTGGCGATCGGCGTTGGCGACGTTCTTCTCCTGCTTGGCGATTTCCTTGTTGAGCTTTTCGCACTCGGCAGCCACGTCGATTTTGCGCTCGTATACAACGGCAACATCGAATTGCGGCGTCGCGTGTTTGGCAAGGCCGGCAGAGATCTGATCGACAAAGCGAACCTCGCTGACCCGGGCGAGGCGTTCCACGATTGCGGAGTTCTGCCTGACAACCGCTTTCATTTTCTCGTAGATGCGCAGCTCAATCGGAACAACCGCCTTCTCTTCCACGCCGATCTCTTTTCGCACGGCGCGGATTTCGACGATTAGACCCTGCAGGAGGCTCATCTGCTCGGTCGCGGTTGATGGCGATGCAGAGCTGGAAGCAACGGGAAAACGTGTCAATGCGATCGACTTCGCCGGCGGATTGCCATCGTAGACCGCATGCCAGACCTCCTCCGTGAGGAAAGGCATGAACGGCGAGAGCAGCCTGAGCGAAGCCTCGAACACGCTGACGAGAGTCGTCAGAGCCGACTTCGTGCGGTCCTTGTCAGCACCCTCATTGAAGTCGAGACTCAGTTTCACGATTTCGAGATACCAGTCGCAGAAGCTGCCCCAGAAGAACTGATAGATTGCATTCGCAGCGTCGTCGAAGCGGTAACTGGCCAGCGCCTGATTGACGTTGTCGGCTGCCGCGTGAAACTCGGCAACGATCCAGCGGGATTCAAGCGGCGCATTGACTTCGGCCGTTGGCATCGATCCGAGCACAGCCGTATCGATGGTGATGTCAACTTCCGCAGCGCGATCGATGTTCATGAACATAAAGCGCGCGGCATTCCAGATTTTGTTGGCGAAAGCTCGATAGCCTTCGGTCCGGGCGACGTTGAAAGCGATGTCGGTGCCGGGTGAGGCCATCGATGCCAGCGTGAAACGAACCGCATCCGTGCCGTACTGCTTCACGATCTCGATTGGATCGATGACGTTGCCCTTGGTCTTCGACATCTTCTCGCGGTTGGCGTCGCGCACCAGAGCGTGGATGTAGACCTCGCGGAACGGAACGGATTCCGCCAGCGAACGCGGCGACCCATCGGGCATCGGAACGTCAAGCGAGAACCAGCAGCCCATCATGATCATGCGGGCCACCCAGAAGAAGAGGATGTCGAAGCCGGTGACGAGAAGGCTTGTCGGATAGAACGCGTCGAAGTCCTGACGATTCTCGGACGTGATGTTCGGCCAGCCGAAGACGGATACCGGCAGCAAGCCGGAAGAGAACCAGGTGTCGAGAACATCCGTCGACTGCTCGATCTTGTCCGAGCCGCAATGGCTGCACTTGGAGGCGTCCTCGCGGCTCACGGTCGTTTTGTGGCACGCGGAGCAATGCCATGCCGGAATTCGGTGGCCCCACCAGAGCTGGCGCGAAATACACCAGTCATGGATGTTTTCCATCCAGTTCAGGTAGGTCTTCGCATACATCTCCGGCGTGAACTTGATGTGGCCTTCTTTGACCGCCGCGATTGCTTTGTCGGCGAGGGGCTGGATTTTGATGAACCACTGCAGGGAGAGACGGGGCTCGACGATCGTCTTGCAGCGGTCGCAGTGGCCGATATTGTTCACGTGGTCCTTAATGCCTGCCAGGAGGCCCTGTGCTTCGAGATCGGCGACGATTTCTTTGCGTGCGACAAAACGATCGAGGCCCTTGTACTTGCCGCCTGCTTCGTTGATGTGGGCCGTATCGTCCATCACGTTGATGGATGGCAGATTGTGGCGCTGGCCGAGGGCAAAGTCGTTGGGGTCGTGCGCAGGCGTGACCTTGACCGCGCCAGTTCCGAAGTCGCGGCTCACCCAGTCGTCCGTGATGATGGGGATTTCGCGATCCACCAGAGGCAGGCGCAGCTTTTTGCCGTGCAGATGCGTGTAGCGTTCGTCCTCTGGATGGATGGCAACCGCAACGTCGCCAAGCATGGTCTCGGGCCGTGTGGTCGCAATCGTCAAGAATTCGCCCGTGTCTTTGCCGTCCCCGCCGATCACCGGATAGCGAATCTCCCAGAGGTGTCCCTTGTGCTCGTCGTAGACCACTTCCAAATCGCTGATGGCGGTCTGGCAGCGCGGGCACCAGTTCACGATGTATGCGCCGCGATAGATCAGGCCCTGTTCGTAGAGCTTGACGAAAGCCTCGCGGACGGCGACCGAAAGCCGCTCGTCCATGGTGAAATACTCGCGATCCCAGTCGACCGACGCGCCGAGGCGCTTCATCTGGTCGAGGATGGCTCCGCCGTAGTGGCGCTTCCACTCCCACACGCGCTCGATGAACGCCTCGCGGCCCATCTCCTGCCGCTTTTTTCCCTCGGTGGCGAGTTGCCGCTCCACCATCATCTGGGTGGCAATGCCGGCGTGGTCGGTGCCCGGGAGCCACAGCGCGCGATCCCCCTTCATGCGGTGCCAGCGCGTGAGGATGTCCATCTCCGTCTGGTTGAGCATGTGGCCCATGTGCAGGCGGCCAGTGACGTTCGGTGGAGGGAGGAGGATGTCGAAGGGCGCGCCGCCTTGATCGCCGTTTGACGGAGTTGGCTGGGAGAAAAGCTTCTCTCGCACCCAGTACTCGGCCCAGTGGTCTTCAATGGCGGTCGGGTCGTACGCTTTGGGCAGATCGTGAGGCATTGGACTTATAGGCTGTCCCCGGGAGAATGCCCGGAAACCCTGATCAGAACAAGGATTTCAGGCGAGAGGACTATCTCAACTCTAACAGATTCAATAGAAATCCCCGGTTCTCGCACCCGAGACCCTTCGACAAACTCAGATCAGGCTCTGAGCACCCGAACTCATAGCCGATAGCAAAAGCAAGGACCGCATCCGTTCGAATGCGGCCCTGACTAGTTCCCTTGTCCCCTGTTTCTAGAACGGGTTGATCTTTTTCAGGCCCTTCTTCTTTTTCTTCTTGCTCGAAGACTCCTCGTCGAGGTCGGCCTTCGTCTTCTTCTGTTTTTCGGTGGCGGCTGTCTGCTGCTGCGCGGTCCCAGGCCGGATGTCGTTGACTTGATCCGGAGCATCCGCAGGTTTGTCGACCGCGGGCAGTGTCGAATCCGTCGGCCCTACGGACTTCACGAGCGGGCTGGCATTCCCGGAGCCAGCCGCGGGTGCTGCGCTTCCATCTGTCGTGGTGTCACCATTAGGAGCGTTTACAACTGAAACACCCACGCCCGTTCCACCAGCGGGAGCTGACATCTGCAGCGGAGCGGTGGAGGGCTGGTCGCTGCGCGGTGGCTCGTTGGGACCGGTCGGCGTGACGGCAGCCGGCTCTGTAGGCCTGCCGGCGTTTGCGGCTTCGTTGTAGAGATCGATGTTTTGCTTGTTAATGTCCGGTGCAACCGTGCGCTTCGGATCGTCGAGCGAAGGCTCCCCAACGTGAGCGGACTGCACGACGGTGGGGCCGTGCTTGATAACACCGAGGATATTGTCCGTAAAGCGAAGCGGGCGTTGGCTCTTCTGCTCAGCATCGCTCTCGGCCACAGCGGCATCGGTCGGCTCGGGCACTGGCCGGTTCATCGCTACGAGGCGGTCGCGGGCGTCTTCCACGTGCGGAGCCATTGGGTAGCGTGTGATCACCTTAGCGTAAGCTTTAGCGGCCCGATCTTCGTACATGGTGTGGAGCCGCTCCCGAACGTCGCCCTTCAAGCCCGGTGCGATCTGCACCATACGCGCCTGACCGGCGTAAGCGTCGCCAATCGCCAGCAGCGCCTGATCGCTCTTGGAATAGAGCGGGAAGGTATCGACTACGGTCTGGAGACGGGCAATTGCAGCCGTGTAGTTTTCCTTGCCCTCGTAGTAGATGCCGATTGTTGCCTCGCGCTCGGCCATGACCTCCTGAACGTCGCGGAGCTTCTGTTTCGCACGGGGGATTAGCTTGGAATCGGGGAACATGTTAATCATGTTCCGGTACTCACGTTCCGCGTTTTCTGCATTATTGAAGTCGCGGTCCGGCTTCTCCATCTGCTGGTAGTAAATGTCGCCCACCTTCATCTGCGCTTCGGCGGCTTCCGGCGCCTGTGGGAAGAAGGTGATGAAGTCCTTGTACTCGGCCTCAGCCTGGGTCAGGGCGGCAGTGCCGCCTTCTTTGAACCAGCTATCGCCAACGGCCAGCTTGGCGCGCATTCGGAACTCGGAGTCAGGGTAAGTATTGAGCATGGTCTGCAGGTCGAGACGGGCCACGTCATAGCGCCCCTTCTTCATGGCGATCATCGCCTTGTCGAAGAGCTCCTTATCGGGCTGCTTCGATTTGACATTGGCCAAGGGATTGGCGCTCAAGTCCTGATTCTTCTTGTGCTTGGGCTGCTTGTCTTTTTTGGCCTGGGCCGTGACTCCTGAGAGTGCCAGCGATGCCAGCGCCAACGCAGAAATGGTTCTCGACAACCGGTTCATACCACCTCAAATTGCGACAGGGGGGTGCTGCCGCGGTTTACAGATTCTGATTGCTTACTCACCAGCAGCTTTGCGAGCCGCATTCAGCAGTTCACGGGCATCACGTTCAGCCTGTCCGGCGCCGAAAACGGCATTGCCGGCGACCAACAGCTCCGCTCCTGCTTGGACGACCTGGGCGATCGTGTCGTGAGCCACCCCGCCGTCGACTTCAATTTTAAATGCCAGCCCCATTTCCTGCCTGAGCTGCGCCAATCTGCGGATCTTGTCGAGCGAAAAAGGAATAAACTCCTGCCCCCCAAAACCCGGGTTCACGCTCATGATCAGCACATGGTGAAGCATGGGCAGAATGTCGCGGATCAGCTCGACGCGCGTGGCCGGATTGAGAACGACCGCCGGCTTCATGCCGTGATGCTCGATCAGCTGCAGCGTACGGTGCAGATGGCGGCAGGCCTCGTAGTGAACGCTCACCCAGTTAGCTCCTGCCTCCGCGAAGGCAGGGATGTACTCGTCTGGATTCTCGATCATCAGGTGGCAATCGAGCGGCAGCTTCGTGGCCTTGCGTAGGCTTTTGACGACCGGCGGCCCGATGGTGATATTCGGGACGAAATGTCCGTCCATGACGTCGACATGGATGACCGTGCCGCCCCCGCGCTCGGCTGCGGCTACCTCGTCCGCCAGCCTTGCGAAATCCGCTGACAGGATGGATGGAAGGAGCTGAACCATGCGACTTTGATGCAATCCTCTCGAGCAGGATGTGTCCCGAGAAGTGTATCAGTCGAACATGTGCAGGGAGCTCCGTTTCACCTGCTTTTGACTGTCGCGCTCAATAGCCTTGAGCAGGATGCGGCTTCGGGCACGCATCGCTGGAGTTCCGGAGCGGCCAGCGATCCGGAGCAGGTCGAGAACATTGGCAAGAGAGTCGGGATTCTGGCGGGTGAGGTCGGCCATCCCGTGAAGAGCCGTGGTCTTGACGATCGAGCTTGGGTCGTCGAGCCAGGTATTCAGGACGTCAGCGACTCGCCGGCACTCCGGGATGGTCAGCTTGAGGCGCGGGATGGTGAGCGCAAGGTTCCAGCGGACCTTCTTCTCGGTTGTCTCAGCGAGCAGGCCGATCAGGGATTCTTTCCAGCGCTGAGCCAGCTGAGGGCTATCGCGTGTGACGCGCTCGAGCGCATCGGCCGCCCGGCTGGCGACAGCGGCATCTTCGTCGAAGAGACACTCGATAAGCTTGGAGAGCCTGCTCGGCTGGCCTTCGATGAGCTCGATGACTTCCCAGACCCGTCCTGCGTCGAGACGCCTGCCCGGCTCGAGCATCTGGCGGATGGTTTCGGCGGCTTGCATAAACCCGCGGCCATTCTCTCACTGCGGCTTTGCTGCGGCCAGTTTCTTTCCAGCTATTCGTCCGGCGCAGCGCAAAAGAGCGCGGAGCGGCCAGTGGCCTTCATCATCGGAGAAGACAGCTTCGCCTTCCCGCTTCACTTCGGGACGGTAGTACCAGCGTTTCAAAAGAGCCAGGTGGCCTTGCCTGACCGTCGGGTTGGGTGGAACTGTCGGGCTCGAAAGCTGCTCGAGAGCAGCTTCCATACGGGCTTCGAGCATCGTGCGCGGAACTTTTGGCACAATGGAGGTCTCTGCCCCCTGTTCCCTGATCCCTGATCCCTGCTCTTCCGGCACCGGCTCCAGCGCCATCGGCTGAGCAAACAGCGAACTTGATCCTGATTGTTCGTTCTGGATGCGCATGCCAATAGTGGAGAAGGGAACCGGCCCCCTTAACAGGCCGCCCTCGTACAGGAACATCGCAACCTCGTCGGGATTCGCTGATGACTGCAGAACGATCACCCGAAGCTTGCTCATCGGCTGAACGAGTTCAGGTGCCAGAGCGCGAACGGCTTCGACTTTCTGTACTTGAGCATGCAGAGCAGCCGCATCCTCGAATGCAAGATCCTCCGAGGCCTTATCGCGCTGGCCGCGTAAAACCACCAGCTTGCTTTCGCCGCGGGACGCCAGAAAGTCCTGCACGGCGCTGGACTCCTCCGCATAGCGATCATTAGTGCAGCCTTTGTAGCAGGGGGCGAGACACATCTTCATCTCGCTGTAGACGCAGCCGGGATGACTGGGATCGGGATTGAGATCGTCGGTGCAGCGGCGGAGCAGAAAGAGCTTCAGCATCTCGTCGGCGAATCGCTCCGCGGCGGCGCGTGATGAGAACGGGCCATATGCCCAGTCAGCTTCACGCTGGCTGGGTTTGTTCGTCACTGTGACGCGCGGGTAGGGATTGCTGCCGAAGAAGCGGACGAAGGCCGGTGCGCGGAGATGCATTCTCTCCAGAGCCTTCGGCCCGTAGACCTCATGCAGCATCCCGAACTGCATGAGAAGCGATTCGAAGTCCGATCCGGTCAGGTGGTAGGCAATGCGCCGAACGCGACCCGCAAGTTGCAGCCTGCGGGGGTGCTTCGGCGAGGGTTGCAGAAGCCGTTCAAGGCGGCCTCGCAGATTGGGGGTGCGGCCAATGTACGGTTCGTCTTTTGCATCCGCGCCGTAAAGTGCGAAAACAGCGGGAGAGTGAGGCAATGGCGTGATGGAGGTCTTCGGGTCAGCGGGATCGAACGGGATCTGTTCCATGACTACTCCGTCGATCCGAATACATTCCGCGCCGATTCCGAGATCATTTCGAGATCAACCACAAGGGCGGAGCAACCTTGGCAAATTCGAAGGTGTGAATCTCGGTAGAGGCCCTCTCCTGATTGGGTGAGTACGGTAAGTCTCTGCTGGAAATCTTCGCATGCCGTCGGCTCAGTTTCAGGCTCCTTCATGCACCGCCTCACGCACCCGCAATGGTCATTCCATCGATACGAATTGTCGGCGAAGCGACAGAGCCACGGAAGACCAGATCATTCCCGATAGCCACGATGTTCTTGAGCATCTCGCCCAGGTTGCCGGCGATGGTGATCTCTTCGACTGCATGCGTGAATTCACCGTTCTCGATCCAGAGCCCGGCGGCTCCCCGTGAGTAATCGCCGGTGACGATATTGGTCCCGAAACCCATGAGGCTGGTCACGTACAGGCCGGCTTTCACTTCGCCGATGATCTGCTCCGGGGTCTGCGCGCCCGCCTCGAGGTAGAGATTGCCGGGGCCGATCCCCGGTGCTCCGGCAAGCCCCCGTGAAGCATTATGAGTCGACTTCATGCCGAGTTTGCGTGCCGCGTAGGTATTCAGCATATAGTTGCGCAGTACGCCGTTTTCCAACAGAACGGTTCGGCGAGATGGAAGCCCTTCTCCGTCAAAAGGCGAGGTGCCGAAACCGCCCACCCCTGTAGGAAGAAGCATCGTGTTGTCGTCGATGATGTTCAGGGTTGGAGCGCCAATCTGCTCACCGAGCTTGCCAGCCAGAAATGACGCATGACGCCAGATCGCATCTCCCGAGGCTGCATCAAAAACAGATCCGATCAGCGAACGGGCAGCTTCCGGAGAAAAAACAATAGGCACCCGCTGCGTGGAAACGCGCCTCGCACCCAGCCGCCGGATTGTCCGGCGTGCAGCCTCTGCGCCGACAGACTCCGGTGACTCCAGATTGGCCATGCGCCGCGCGCTCGACCACCATCCATCGCGCTGCATGTGCCCGTTCTCGTCTGCGGCGAGCGGAGCGGCCGAAACTCCCGCATAGCTGGACCGATAACTCCCCACGAATCCTCGTGAATTTGCCAGCACCTTCATCCCGGTTGCGGCGTCGAAGCTTCCACCGTCGGAGTTGGAAATGCGCTTGTCGGCTGCAAGTGCGGCTGCTTCGGTCCGCCGTGCAAGATCGATGCGCTCCGGTCCGGGAAGGGAATAGACATCCTCGTAGTAGAGGTGCAGGTCGTCCTTGATCGATCCGAACTCGTCTCGCTCGGGCAAGCCGACGAACGGGTCTTCTTCGGTGACTTTAGCAAGCGCCATCGCGCCTTCCACTACCTGGCGGATCCCATCTGCGGTCAAGTCACTGGTGGACGCCGACGCCGTGCGCTTCCCTGCATACACTCTGAGGCCAAGCGCCCGAGATCCAGACTCCTTGAGCGTCTCCACCTGCCCCATGCGCACGTTCACGCTGAACTCGTCTCCCTCGCGTACAACCACCTCAGCGTCACTTGCGCCCGCCTGCACGGCCAGGTTCACGACGTCTACGGCGAGGGAGGGAAGATCGAGGGCCGGACCAGCCTGGAGTATTACCGCATCGGACATGGGTCAACCTTAACAAACTGCAGGACTGTGGTGCATCCCGCTTGGTTTGCCATTGTGACCGGAGGACTAGATCACATCTGGTTATCAACGGCTCTGATATTTTGGTAGTTCCGCTGAGAAAGCATCATGACGCGCTTGTACTTGACCTGGATCGTCGTCGCTGTGCTTGGACTTATTTCAAGCACCGCGCCGGCCCAGAAGAAAAAGATCGATTCCTCCATACTCGCCAAAGCAAGCGCCGGCGACCCGCAGTCTCAGCTTGCGATCGGCGAGATTTACGCGGCTGGCACTGTCGTCCCGCGAGATTACGTGCAGGCCGCCGCGTGGCTGCGCAAGGCGGCAGATCATGGGCTCGCGCAGGCCCAAGATCATCTTGGAAGCTTGTACGAATCCGGTAACGGCGTGCAGCAGGACTGCGTAAAAGCTGCTCTGTGGTATCGCCGGGCTGCAGATCAGAACCTGGCGTCGGCCCAACTGCATCTGGGACTTCTCTACGACAGTGGCAATGGCGTCCAGCAGGACTCTGCAGGGGCAGCTGCCCTTTTCCGCAAAGCTGCTTTGCAGGGTTTACCTGAGGCGCAATACAACCTCGGAACGATGTTCGAGAGAGGCGATGGCGTGGGTAAGGACTACACCCAGGCCGCCGATTTGTACCGTCGTGCAGCCGACAAGGGAAATGCCGCGGCGCAATTCAATCTGGGCCTGCTCTACGACAACGGTACTGGCGTTGAGAAAGATTTCGCGCGGGCGGCGTCATGGTACGGCAAGGCTGCCGAGCAGGGATTGCCGCGCGCTCAGTTCAACCTTGGCACGATGTACGCCAATGGCCAGGGTGTTGCGCTGAATTTACCGGAGGCATACTTCTGGCTCGGGATCGCTGCGAAGACATGGAGCGGCTCACACGCCGAGGAAGCCGAGCATGCGAGAGATCTGGTGGCGCAGCATCTCAGCGCAGCTCAACTCGACGCAGCCCGGCAGCGTGTAGATAAAGGACTTGGCGGCCATCAGAAATGAGATCTGATATCAGCGGCCAGTACCACCGACCGTCATGCGATCCAGCTTGATCGTCGGCATACCGACGCCTACCGGCACGCTCTGGCCATCTTTACCGCAGGTGCCGATGCCCTCATCAAGCTTCAGGTCGTTTCCGACCATGGAGACATACTTCAACGCTTCCGGGCCGTTGCCGATTAGCGTCGCGTCTTTCACCGGTGCGGTGATCTTGCCGTCTTCAATCAGATAGGCTTCCGAAGCAGAGAAGACAAACTTGCCGTTGGTGATGTCCACCGAGCCGCCGCCGAAGTTCACCGCATAGAGGCCGTGCTTTACCGAACGCAGGATGTCTTCCGGATCGTCCTCGCCTGCCAGCATATAGGTGTTCGTCATGCGCGGCATGGGAATGCAGTGGTAGCTCTCGCGCCGGCCAGAGCCCGTATTCGCTGTGCCCATCAGGCGCGAGGAAAGCTTGTCGGTCAGGTACCCCTTCAGCACGCCGTTCTCAATGAGCACGGTTTCCTGCGTCGGCGAGCCTTCGTCGTCCACATTCAGAGATCCGCGGCGGCCCTGCATCGTGCCGTTGTCCACGACCGTGACCTTGGGGCTTGCGACCGGCCGTCCGACCAAACCCGAAAACGCGGAGGTGCCTTTTCGGTTGAAGTCGGCCTCGAGCCCATGGCCGACGGCTTCGTGCAGCAGGATCCCAGGCCATCCGGGGCCGAGAACCACCTGCATTTCACCCGCAGGCGCTGGGACCGCTCCGAGTTGAAGAATGGCCCCGCGTGCGGCCTCCTGAGCCAGGTGTTCGGGGCTCTTCGTTCCGCTGAACTGCTCGAGTCCAGCTCTGCCTCCGCCTCCCGCCGAGCCTTTTGTGGTCAGCTGGCCGTCCTTGGCGATAACGAAGACATTCAGCCGGCAGAGCGGTTGAGTGTCGCTGGCGATGGAGCCATCTGATCCGGCAACCAGAATCCGCCGAAGCTCTTCGCTGTAGCCGGCCCGGACCTGCACGATGCGGTTGTCGAAGGCCCGCGCCGCCTTGTCTGCACGGAGAATCAACTCCAGACGGGCAGCGAGGTCGAGATCGAACCCGCCCATCGGGACCGGGTACAGGTCACCGGATCTGGTTTCGGTGAATCCCTGGATCGGCTGCTTCGCCGGACCGGATGCAATCAGGGCAGCAGTCTTTGCCGCGTGCAGAAGCCTGTCGGAATTCAGGTTGTCGGTGTAAGCGTATCCGGTTCGCTCGCCAGAGAGAACGCGGATGCCGCACCCCGAGCTGGTGCCTGTGCTTGCGGACTTGACGATCTGCTCATCAACTCCCAGCGAAGTTGATGTTACGGATTCGAAGTAGAGGTCCGCGTAGTCGCCGCCCGCCGACAGGGCCTCGCCAAGACAGCGCTCAAGCAGGCGCTCCGTGATTCCAAACTTTTCGAAAAAGTAACGTCTGTGGCTCTGCTGCGGAGAGGTCTCGGGTAGGTTCATCACTGTCCCCAGTTTACGCTTCCCAGTGATCACGCGCGGCTCGCATGGATGGTTTCCTCACTTGGTTCTGGATGGCAGCGAGCCCGTTTCCACAATTCGCATCATGCTACATTCAGGCCATGAAAAAGCTACTTGCTGCTGCGCTTCTGGTCTTGGTTGTTGCTGCTCCGGCCTTTGCCTCCTCAAAGCATCATCGCCACCATCGTCATCACCATCACCGCAAAGCCTAGGTCCGTCCCGATCGGATTCAAATTGGGTTGTTGTGGGGCTCCCTACTCTCCCTCGACGGACTGGCTCATCTGCGTGTGGGCCAGTCAGTCCTCCAAAACTCAACCGTTTCCTCCTGGATGCCCGGGTGACCTCGGATACTATCCTCGGTTCGGTTATCGTGCTACAGTCCAGCCATGAAGAGAATCGCCGTTGCCGTGTTGATGCTTGCGGTGTGTGCCGCCCCGGCATTCGCTCGGCATAAAAAGCCTCATAAAGATCCACGGGTTGTCGATCATCCCAAGGCCTATCACCCGAAGAACGAGCACTTTAAGCAGGCGCCAAAAAATAAGCTGCCCAAGCACAATACCGGACACTAAATAGCCGCGCAGGCAACAGATGCCAGAGCAGGACGATCTACGCTACCCCATTGGCCGCTTCGCGCCCCCCGTCTCTCCAGAGACCTCAATGCGCGCCGACCAAATCTCAGTGTTGCGGCTGCTGCCGGGCAGTATCCAGACTGCTGTGAGCGGACTTAGCACCGGCCAACTCGACACCCCATACCGCGATGGAGGGTGGACGGTGCGTCAGCTCATCCATCACATTGCGGACAGTCACGCCAACGCCTACGTACGAACGAAGCTCGCTTTGACCGAGGATTGGCCGACTATAAAGACCTACGACGAAGCTGCCTGGGCCCGGCTGGCCGACAGCACCTTGCCGATCGACGGTTCGATTGCGATGATCTCGGCTTTACATGAGCGGTGGGTGGCGCTGCTGGAGTCGCTGCCCGAGGCGGACTTTCATCGTGGCTACAACCATCCCGAGCTTGGACGGCAGGAAATCACCAATGTCCTTGCGTTGTATTCGTGGCACTCCCGCCACCACACCGCGCACATCACCAATCTGCGCAAAAGGATGTGCTGGTAGCTGAAGTGCCTCCGGGACCCGAATCACCATCAGCCGCGAAGCTCGCTCAAACCCTCGAAGACTATCTAGCCTCTCATCCCAGCGCCGCCATGCTCGAGGATGGCCGCGTCTTGTTCGATATGCGGCTTTCACACTACTCGATCACGGAGTCGCATGGACGATGTCTCCTGCAACTCTGGAGCGAAGAGCGGAACGTCGTTCGGACCGTCGTGGAGCTCCAGCAACGAGCGCATTCGCTTCGTGTAGTGACTCGGCGGATGGGAGCGCCCAAGCATCAGGCACTGGAGCTTGTGCCCACCAGCGATCGGCGGACGCCAACCGCGCGCGATTCGGCCAGGCGCAGTTATCAGCGGCTCCTCGAACGGGTTTTGACCCGCGCGTTCCTCGGTGCAAAGGTCGACGGGTTCCGAACTGCGATGGACCTGGAACACAGCTTCGGCCCGGCGTATGTAAGGGGCAGGCTTCTGCGCGGTACGGCCTGCGACGCCGTGATCGGGATCAGCCAGGCGGAATCCTCGGCCACAATCGATGGAATTCTGACGCTTGGCATCTTGTGGCTCGACTTCTGCCGGCAAAAGGCCGACGGAAGGAGGCATTTCGGCGGATTGAAGGTCATTGTTCCTGCCGGCGCAGGGCGAACCACGGCCGAGCGTATGGCCTGGCTGAACCACTCAGCTGCTGAGTTCCAAATTTATGCTCTGGATGAACTCACCGAGGAATTGGAACTGATCGATTTCCGGGACTGCGGCAACCAGACGGCGCGCCTGGTCCGGGCATTCTCGCAGGAAGCGGCCATCGAACGTTGCAAAGACGCGATCAGCAAAGTCATGGACCTCTTGCCGGAGGACGCAGAGTCTCGCGTTGAAATTCGACCGCGCTCGGCAAGCGAGGTTGGGCTTCTCCTGCATGGTCTGGAGTTTGCGCGCATCCGGCACGGAGCCTCGGCACATTCTTTTGCGCAGCAGGACGAGATCACATTTGGCGCGGGAGCGAACGAAACACCTCTGACTGCCGAGACTGAAGAGCTTTGCCGCGAACTCTGCAGCCGGCTCTTTGCGAGCAGGCATCGGGATGGCACGCACAATGATCCGCTGTTCCGAATGCAGCCGGAGCGATGGCTCGAATCTGAATTCCGGTCAGGTATCGCTGAACTGCTTCCAGTGTTAAGGGAAGAAACGATCTACTCGCAGGTGCCGGCACTCTCTTCCGGAGATCGAGGGATGCTGGATTTATTGGCACTCGATCGGAATGGACGGCTGTGCGTAATTGAGCTCAAGGCCGACGAAGACCTTCACCTTCCAATGCAGGCTCTCGATTACTGGATCCGGGTTCGCGCCCTGAATGCGGATAGGCAGCGTACGCCGATGAGTGGGCGCCTCCTTTCGGCCTTTGAACGCGAAGGATATTTCCCAGATACAGAAGTCTCCGAGCTGCCGCCTCGGCTGATCCTGGCCGCACCGGCACTTCGCATCCACCCAGCCAACCTGCCCGTTTTGCGCTATCTCTCATCGGAAGTCGATTGGGAACTTATTGCGCTCGCTGAGCACTGGCGCAACGAGCTGAAGATTGTCTTCCGCAAGCGATCGTCTGATCTGAAGGCCTAAGTCCTTGAATTCACCGGCGCCGCAGCAGAAGCGGCACACGCGCACTCTTCAAGATCTGCAAGTAAAGCGTCGACGCGCTTGAGATCCGAGTCCCAGGCGAACATGATGCGCGCTGCCCCGCCAATGAAGGTGTAGAACCTCCATCCTCGCAAGCGCAGACCCGCCAGGATCTCCTCCGGAGCGTTCAGAAAGACAGTATTGGCATCTGCCACTGAGACCACTTCGACATTGCCGAGCTTCCGCACCCGTTCCGCGAAGTATCGAGCACACGCATTCGCATGTTCTGCGTTCTTGAGCCATGCTCCGCTCTCGAGCATTCCCACCCAGGGCGCCGCGAGGAAGCGCATCTTCGATGCGAGCTGCCCCGCCTGCTTGCAGCGATAGTCGAAGTCGACAGCGAGCTTCCGGTCGAAGAAGATTACGGCCTCGCCGACTGCCATCCCGTTCTTTGTGCCGCCAAAACAGAGCACGTCAACTCCGCTCCTCCACGTCAGATCGGCAGGCGAGCAACCGAGGCTCGCGCAAGCATTCGCAAAGCGCGCGCCGTCCATGTGGAGTGAAAGCCCGTGTTCCTTGCAGGCCGCGGAAACGGCCCCGAGTTCATCGAGCGAGTACACGCGCCCGGTCTCGGTCGGCTGGGTGATGGTGACCACTCGTGGCTTGGGATAGTGGATGTCCTGACGCTTGGTAGCAAGTTCACGAATCGACGCCGGGGTAAGCTTTCCATCTACCGCCGGAGCTACCAGGAGCTTGGAGCCATTCGAGAAGAACTCGGGCGCGCCGCACTCATCCGTCTCAACATGAGACGCATCGCAACAGATCACGCCGTGATACGACTGGCAGAGTGAGGCCAAAGCCAGAGAATTGGCCGCCGTGCCGTTGAATACGAAGAAAACTTCGCACTCTGTCTCGAACAATTCACGAAATGCGTTCGCCGCGCGGGTCGTCCACGCGTCCTCTCCGTAGGCGGTCGCATGCCCGTAGTTGGCGCTGTCCATAGCGGCCCATGCTTCCGGGCAGATTCCGGCATAGTTATCGCTGGCAAATTGCTGTGCAATACCGCTCTCGTCCTGTCTCATCTCTTTCCAATGATAGAAGTGGGACATGTCGCAAGTTTCATAGTGAGGTTTGCCAGAATCTGGCGGGTGAAGAGGCGGAGTTGAGAATCCTTACCTTTGTACCGGTTTTCCGCAAAAAATTGTCATTCCCATGAACATCGCCGAGTGATATAAATCACATAATTTCAGAACAAGTAGCGGCAGAATGATTTCGCCGCTAGTAAGCAGCCAGATTCAATGTCCTGAAGGGGTCGACGAAGTCCATCCCCCAGGCGGGAGTAATTGTAGTGCCCACCCAGCCCGTCTTCGAATTGCGCTCCTCCCACGGGAAACCGGCCCGCGTTTCTCTCAAATCCGCAAAGACATTTGGCAAGGTGGTCTCGATCTGCGATTCTCCGGCCTTCTCCCGGGTAATCGAGCATGATGCGGCAGAACCGGTCCGGGACGGCTTGGGATGTGCACGGGCCATCCGCGCAGCTTTCTTTCTGGAAGGCAGCATGGGCGCGGCTGTTTACGCGCTCTGGCACTTCCGGCATGCCCTGAGCGCTATTCACCTGATTCACTGACAGGAAGTTCGCACCCGCAGAGTGCAAGCCAGGGCCGCTGGAGCTACTTCTTCAGCGGCCTTCGTGCGAAGTAGAAAAGCGCATAGGCCAGCAAGCCGAACGCAATGACCGACACAGGTGTGTGATCCAGGATCGTTCCTCTGGGGAAGTTCAGGATGTCGCGGTTCTGCATGTAGGTGGCCTCAACAGCCTTCAAAGCCACGCCGATAAGCCCTGCGATTCCTCCCGCGGCGATCAGACCTGAAGCGAAGAGAGAGCCGGAGGAGATGTCGCTTTCGGCCTCGGAATCTCCTGACTTAGCGGCGGCTCTGTCCACTAGCCAGCGGACTACCCCGCCAACAAAGATGGGTAGAGTGGTGCCGATTGGCAGATAGGCTCCTACAGCAAAGGTAAGGGAACGAATCCCGAGCAGCTCAATGGCGATCACAAGCGAGACGCCCACCAGAACGAGCCCCCACGGAAGCTTTCGGCTGAGAATGCCGTTAATCACCGTAGCCATCAGCCGCGCCTGTGGAGCAGGAGCGCTGGCGCTGCCGATCCCCTGTATCCAATGCACTTCAATCTTCCCAGTCTGCGGCGAATAGAGGTACTTGCCGTCCTGAAGCTCCGTGGATCCAATCGCATTGAGCAGAACGTATTCCGAAGCCTGGTGAGTCTGGGCCGACTTGTCGGACTGGACAACGCGTATCTCGGCGGGAAGATGCTTCTTGTCCTGCTCGACGGAGACGCCAGCATGCGCGGCGTTGATGTCCCAGGGTTCTGACTGGGCCTGAAACTCCTGCAGACCGGTATTCATCAGGTTCAGCGTCGAGCCGATGACGATCGTCGAGATAACAACGCCTATCATGAGTGCGATCTGCTGTAGCCGCGGGGTCGATCCGACAATATAGCCAGTCTTTAAGTCCTGAGATGTATCCCCGGAATTAGAAGCCGCGATGCATACTACACCGCCGATGGTGATTGCCAGCGCGCCGAAGGCTGGTGCAGTCCAGCCTCGGACCAGAAAGACCGCCGCCGTCGCCATCAATGTGGCGATCGTCATTCCGGAGACGGGGCTCGCGGACGAACCGACCAAGCCGACGATGCGCGAACTGACAGTCACAAAGAGGAATCCGAAGACCACAACCAGCAGCGAAGCCGCCAGATTTGCTCCCCATCCCACGAATGCCCCTGGAACAGGTTTGACCTCAAGGAAGATGAACATGCAGGCGACGATCAGGAGCGAACCGATAATCACCACGCTCATCGAAAGATCATTTTCAGTGCGAATGGGCTTCTGCGCCTTTTCAGCTCCCGCACCGCCGCGCATTGATGTGATTCCTGCGGTGAGCGCGCTCCAGATGGTGGGGAGCGTCTTGAGCAGCGTAATGAGTCCCGCGGCAGCGACCGCACCGGCACCCATTGGCTTGATGTAGCTGGCCCACAGGTCACTGGGCCCCATCTGGGCTATCGGAATCTGGCCCGGGTATATGGGCTGAGGGAGAGCCTTGCCAAAAAAATAGATCAGCGGCATGACGACCAGCCAGGAGAAGACGCCTCCAGCAAAGATCACTCCGGCTACTCGCGTGCCGATGATGTAACCCACGCCCAGATACTCCGAGGTTGCATCAGCGTTGACAGCTGAGCCCTTGAGGATGTGCTGCGGTCCGTAATCCGGCTCGTACCCCGGAGAGCCGGGCCACGCGCGAAAGAGATTTCCATTTTGGAAGAAGGTGTACAGTCCGCCGAGCCCCAGTCCCAGAAACACCCGGCTGGCAAGCGATCCGCCTTTTTCTCCCGCAATCAACACGTCGGCGCAGGCAGTACCTTCCGGGTAGGGAAGCACGCCATGTTCCTTAACGATCAGCTGCCGCCGAAGCGGGATCATAAACAGAACTCCCAGCCAGCCTCCAATCAGCGCGAGCATGAAGATGCGCGAGTACTCCAGGTCGAATCCAAGGAAAACAAGCGCCGGAAGAGTGAAGATGACGCCTGACGCGATCGATTGCCCCGCGTTTCCCGTGGTCTGAACGATGTTGTTCTCGAGAATCGATGCCCGCCCGAACGCCCGAAGAATGCTAATCGAAAGCACCGAGATCGGAATGGAGGCGGCAACCGTAAGTCCGGCACGCAATCCCACGTAAACCGTAACCGCGCCGAAGATGATGCCGAAGATCGAGCCGAGAACAATAGCGCGAACCGTGAACTCCGGTGGATGTTGATCGGGCGGAACGAATGATTGAAACTCGGCCACAAGAGCCTCCCTTGAACAAACAGACCAAAAGCCTGATGAAACCTGAAGGACGAGTTTACGTCATGTCCCCAGACTTGCGACATCGCTCTCATCACGGCAGAGCGATAGACTTTAGAGCGCGCTCCGTGATTTCTTGGGGGCTGGTGCGAAGGCCGTTTTCATCCTCGGAGCAGACCTGAATGGGCAGAATCCCAATACGAGCCGTGCTGGTCTGCTGGCTGTTTCTGCTCAGCGCCATCGCATTTCTCGATCGCACAAACCTGACAGTTGCCGGACTTCAGATCAGTCGGGAGTACCACCTCGACAACGTCCGGCTCGGCTGGCTGCTGAGCGCGTTTCTCGTAGGCTATGCCGGCTCGCAGGTACTCGCCGGCTGGATCGCCGTGCGTCTCGGTCCGCGAAAAGCTCTGACATTTGGAGTCCTCTGGTGGGGCGTGTTCACACTGGCCACCGCCGCTGTTCCGCCCAACATCCACGGAGCACTCTGGTTGTTGATCGCGATCCGATTGGCGCTGGGTGTTGGGGAAGCAATCATCTACCCCACATCGAACCAGTTCGTGGCGCGTTGGATCCCGGTAAGCGAACGGGGCCGAGTGAACGGTGTCATCTTCGCCGGAGTCGGGGCAGGTTCAATGCTGACTCCACCCATCCTGACGGCCATCATACTGGCGTATGGCTGGCGCTACGGATTCTGGTTCAGTGCTGCGATCGGCATCGTTGCAGGCGTCGGCTGGTACGTGATCGCGCGCGACAGTCCGGAACAGCACCCCTGGGTCTCGCAAAAAGAACGCGACAGCATTCAAGCCGGAATCCTTGTCGGCGATTCTTCAAAGCCCCCGATCCCATGGGGTGCCATCGTTCGCAGCCGGTCCATGATCCTTCTGACGTTCTCGTGTTTTTGTTTCGGATACGTCGCCTGGATCTTCCTCGGTTGGTTTTTCCTCTACATGGCGCAGGCCCGGCACATGGACATGAAATCGAGCGCGCTGTACTCGATGATTCCATTCGCGGCGATGACGACGTTCTGCCTGATAGGCGGTGTGCTGTGCGATGGGGTGGCGAGGCGTTATGGATTGCGAACGGGACGGGTCGTTCCGTCTTTCGTTGGACTCATGCTCTGCGGAGGGCTGCTCATCGCGGGATCGCACGCAGCGAGCGCCGCCCTGACTGCGGTGACACTGGCCGCCGGGGTAGGCGCGCTCTACATCTCGCAGAGTGCCTACTGGTCTGTGACAGCAGATATCGGTGGCAGGAACGCCGGCGTTGTCTCGTCCATCATGAACACAGGTGCGCAAGTGGGCGGTGCGGTGACGACGACTCTAACGCCGTGGCTCGCCGGGCGCTTCGGATGGTCTGCGGGATTCTTCGCCGCGGCGCTCTTTGCTTTCGCCGGCGCATTCGCATGGCTGGGGGTGAACCCGGAGATCCAGCTTTCGCAGAAATCTATAAAAAGCCGCATCTCTCAGGCAGGGTGAACGCCTAGATGTAGCTGAGAAGCTTCGAGCGCTTCGTAGCTTTCAAGTTCGCATACCATCGGCACGGAAAGTACAGAAGCAACAGGCACACTGCATAAACGAGGTAGAGAAGAGGCAGGCTCCACATGTATCCCGAAGGCTGCGGTCCGGGATCGAGAGGATGATTGGTGAAGAGCCATCCATCGATGTGTCCTTCCCGAACCAGGGAGACAACACACGCCGCGATGTGAATGAGCGGGATGTGGAGCAGGTAGTAAAACATCGGAACGCGGCCGAAGGTCTCAATGATCTTCGCGGCCCGTCCGGACCATCCTTCCGCGAGAGCCCACAGCAGAAACATCGGTCCGATCGTCATGCACAGGAATTCGAGTGACGCTGGATATTTCGCGGTGTTCAGAAAGCTGAAAAGTGAATGGCGGTCCCACGGCCGCGGATCTCCATAAACTCCAAGAAAACGTAGCGCAAGGAACAGGACTGTCAGTGTCAGGCCGAGTTGAAGACAGATTCGCCGTCGGAACTCTGCTTGCCGGTTGATGACCGGGCCAAAGGCATATCCGGCAAACATCAATCCGGCCCAGGGGACGAGTACAAAGAGAACCAGGAGTGGCGGCCCTGACTTGCCAATGTCGACTGCGCCGCCGAAATAAAGGATCCGCAGGAACCAGTTCGGCCCGTCGGGCCCGAAGGCGTGAGCGAGCTGCGGCCGGAAGAGGTTGGTTAGATTGTGTAGCGCGATAAGACCAATGCCGATTGCGGCAATCGCAGGCCTCGGCAGATAGATAGCCCCGGCCAGAGCGATCATGCTCCAGCCGATCATCCAGATGACGCCGGCAAGTAGATAGTGCTGGAAGTCGAAGTTGAAGGTCCATGCGACGCGCAAAAAGGTCAGTTCCAGAAAGATCAGCCATAGTCCGCGCGAGATCAGGAATTTCGAAAGAGATCCGCGATTCGACAGCTTCCGTCCGTAGAGCCATGCCGACGTTCCAGCCAGAAAGACAAAAGCCGGAGCAACGAAATTGGTGATCCACCGCGTAAAGAAGACTCCAAAGGTCGGGCCGCCCGCGGGCACTCCCGAGTAAACCCGAACATGGTCGATCGCCATCAGGATCATCGCCACACCGCGTACGATATCGAGCGAGGTGACTCTGGCTGATGCGCTGGATGCCCTGGTGGCATCGGCGGAAATTGCAGAGACAGCGGAAGCCGGCATGCGCTTCCCCCTTTGTGGAATGAAAGGGTAAGCAATCGCAGCGGACATTTCAAAGCATTTGTGGTGAACGAGCAATTCCGCCAATCGCCAGATGCAGACACTTGGCACAAGGCGCCTCAAACGCGTAGCTTAGGGTGCAGGCAAGGTCCTCGGGGTACAAATGCAAACAAGTCTTACTGAGAAGCAGACGACTGCGGTCAATCCCGCTCTCGCCGGCAAGAGTCCGCTCAAACGCCTGCTGGCGCTCGATGTGGTCCGCGGCATCACCATCGCCTTCATGATCATGGTGAACAACAACGGCGGTCCCGGATCATGGCACTTCATGAACCACGCCAACTGGAATGGCCTCACTCCGACCGATCTCGTGTTCCCCACATTCGTCTTCGTCGTCGGTGTCTCAGTTGTGTTTGCAACTGATGCGAGGCTTGCCAAGGGCGCTCTCCGATCGGAACTTGCCAAACATACGGTGATCCGCACGATCATCCTGATCATCCTCGGAATCATCGTCAACAGCTTCCCGTTCTTCCACCTCGCGCACATGCGCTTCTACGGCGTGCTTCAGAGGATTGGCGTCTGCTACCTGGTGGTCGGGCTCTTCTATCTGTGGGACCAGCGTGCCTCAACGAAGTGGATGGCGCTGGCTGGATGTCTCATCGGCTATTGGTTTCTCGTTCGATGGGTTCCCATTCCCGGTATCGGCATGCCGGGGCGTGATGTTCCATTCATGGACATCGAAAAGAACCTTGTCTCCTGGATCGACCAGCACCTTTTTCCCTACCATCTGTACCTCTACTCGCCGGATCACAACGTCCGCGACCCCGAGGGCCTGCTGAGCGATCTGCCGGCGATCGGAACGGCGCTGATGGGGATGCTCGCAGGGCTCTGGTTGCGATCGAAGAGGTCCGTAGGAACCAAGACCGCGGGTCTGGCGATCGCCTGTATTAGCAGCCTGATCGTCGGATATCTGTGGTCGCTCGAGTTCCCGTTGAACAAGAACATGTGGACCAGCTCATTTGTTCTGGTTGCCGGTGGATACTCGCTTGCGCTGCTGACCTTCGCTCATTTCACCGTGGAGCAGATGAACTGGCGCAAGGGATGGACCTGGCCCTGGCTCGTTTTTGGCTCGAACGCCATCGCAGCCTACATGTTCAGCGAACTGATGCCGGGAATCCTCTCGTTCATCCACATGACCGGAACCAATGGTAAGCCCACCGACCTGACCACTTGGGTCGCGATGCATACCGTGGCAAAAATCCCCGATCCGCACTGGGCAGCATTTGCATTCTCGGTTTCCTTTGCCGCGTTCTGCTTCATCCCGGTTTGGATTCTCTACAGGAAGAAGATTTTCCTCAAGATCTGACCTCGGAATAAATGCGAACCACGTTCGAATCCGGCGGCTCCCGCCGGATAACCCCTGAGCTTTGTTGATCGTCTGACTGTTCATCAGGCTGTAATGTCGGCCTGGCCTCACTTTCCCGGTCGAATGAGGCCGCGTGTCGTGCCGTCCCGGTTCACCAACGTTTTCCCCCGCGGCTTTCAGTCAGGAGGTCATGATTTGAGTGCGTCCGAGGAACCCTCTGCGCATTGCGGCTGCGTAGAGCAGTCGTCCAAGCCGCGAAATATCACATGGGATGTCATCGAACTCTTCATCGGATACGCGCTCATCCTTGCCGCGATCTGGACGCCTCGTCCTCTGCAGTACTGGCTCTACTTCGTTACGCTGAGCTGGTTCATCACTTCGATCGCGCTGTCGTTCGAAAGCTGGAAGGCCCTGGGCTGTTGCCTCGCCGGGTTCTGGCGCTCTTCATGGATCGTCGCCCTGTCCTTCTTTCTAGCAGCCATGGCAATCTGGGTTGCCGCCACGCTCCACACGCTGCATCATCCCGGCGCACCTTCCCGGTGGGTGATCACCTTCGGCGGATACGCGATCTGGGCACTGTTTCAGCAGCTTCTTCTTCAGGGCTATTTTCTTGCACGCGCGCTGCGTCTGATTCCCAACCCGAATGTTGCCGCGCTGCTGGCCGCGTCGGTCTTCGCCCTCGCGCACCTGCCTAACCCCGTCCTCACGCCGCTTACGCTCGTGTGGGGGCTTACGGCCTGTCTGGTGTTCCTCCGGTCGCGCAACGTGTACCCGTTGGCGATAGCGCATGCCGTATTCGGAATCTGCGTTGCGATCACTGTGCCGGCGTCGATCCTGCACAACATGCGCGTAGGGCTTGGATATCTTGACTACGAACCCGCCTCGATTCGCCTCAGCCAAAGCCACCAGCTTTTCGTTAAGTGAGGGTCCGGCACCCGAACTGATCGTCTAGATCTGCGCTGCCGGTGCAGGCCTGACCGGCCGCAGGAGCCACGTCAGCAGCAGCGTGAACAGTAGCCCGCCCACGGTGAACTTCAGCCAGACAGGAGCGTGCGAAGGAGAGAAGAAGCCTTCCAGGCATCCTGCGACCACGAGCATAGGAATCACGCCGGACACCAGCCGCGACGCTTCAATCCCGCCGCGGGCGACCGAGTCTTTCCACCGATAGCCGCCGGGAAAGAGCATGGCGCGTCCGATGCGAAAACCGGCGCCTCCGGCAATGATGATTGCCGGCAACTCCAGCGAGCCGTGCGGCACCACAAAACTCCACAGCGCCAACGACATCCCGTACTGATGGCACGCCGCGGCAATCACCCCCAGCATCATGCCGTTGTTCAGAAGCAGAAAGAACGTTCCTACCCCGAAGACTATCCCGCCCGCAAAGGTAAGAAAACTGACGGACAGATTATTTGTCATGATGTGGCTGGTTTCCTGCGGCGCCACGCTCACAATCGACTCCGTCCACATCTTGTGCTGTTCCATTGTCGCGATCATCGCCGGGCCCACGTAGTGGCGCATGAATTGGGGTCTCGCGCTGGTCAACGCAGCCCCGAGAATTCCCCACGCAACGGACACCAGCAGCGACGCCACAACATACGACTTCTGCTTCTGAAAGATTGCGGGGTACTCGTCCTTGAGGAACCGGAAGAGTGCGGCCCACCCGGTCTTCTTGCGCGAGTAGATGATGTGGTGCGCTCGCGCCAGCAGCATGTTGACGTGCTCGGTATAGGTGCGCGCCGTCTCGTCGCGGCGAAGAACGGACAGATCCCCGGCTACCTGCCGGTAAAGCAGAGCCATCTCCTGCAATTCAGAACGGGAAAGGGATGCGACACCGTTCTGGTCAGAGCGGGTCAGCAGAAATGCGAGCCGCTCCCAGTGAGGCCGACGCTTTGCGATCCACTGGTTCGATAGAATGGGCGCCATGATCCCGACTGATCCAGATGCTCCGAGTGTGCTGAGTTCAGACCAGCTTAGCATTGAAACGCCTGAACTCGTCGCCATCCAGATGCCCATTGCAGGTATCGGAAGTCGCTTCATTGCCCTGCTGGTTGATTACCTGATCTGGATCCCTGGAATCCTCATTGTCGGCCGGGTATTCGCCTACTTCCTCCCCAGCCTCAGCGCCTTCAACAAGCTCTCCGAGCAATGGGCCTTTGCTATCTATCTGTTCCTGATCTTCCTTTTCAACTGGGGCTACTTCACGATCTTCGAGGCCTTCTGGAACGGCCGCACCCCCGGGAAGCGCGTGGCACGGATCCGGGTTATCGAACGATCCGGAAGACCCATCGGACTCTTCGAGTCAATGGCACGCAATTTCATTCGCTATGTAGACCAGATTCCGTTCTTCTACGCAGTTGGAGCCATCGCGATCTTTGTTACGAAGGATCATCAGCGCCTGGGCGATCTGGCGGCCGGGACGTTGGTCGTTCGAGATCGCATTGAAGAAGCCCCAGTCAACAGCGAGAACACGCGAACCTTTACCGCCAACATCTTCACCCCAACCGTGGCCGCGCCCGAACCGCATGCGGCCTTCACGCTTCCGGATCATGGCGTGGCCAAGCTGTCGAGCGCCGATCTGCAGGTGCTGGAAGGCTTCTTCGCGCGCCGGCTGGACATGCCTCTCGAAACGCGCGAGGCATTGGCGCAGCGCATCGCGTCGGCGATCCAAGCCAAGTCAGGACTGGAGCCGCCTCCAGGTGCGAGCGTTGAGACCTTCCTGGAGATCACGGCACGCCAGCTGCGCGATGTGGCTCGCATGCAGCGCTAACGCGAATTAGCGAAGCTGACTGAAAACAAAGCCGTGCTTGTCAGCCTTTGAGTGGCATTGAAAGCAGGAGCTTCCCGAGTCGTGAATTGCGTTTTCGGTTTGCTGGTCGCCGAAGAAGCGCTCGAATCGCCATCCGCCGGTGCCTTTGTAGAGGTTCGAGTCCTTGATCATCACGTCGACTCTTCGCCGCTCGCCCTCGGAAATCACACCGTTTGTTTGTTGAGCATCGCGCAGCTCATAGACCAGGACTGATCCATCGGGGAAGTCACCTGCCATATAAGCATCGGCGGCTTTTGCGTTGGCAAAGACGTGATGCATCCCTTCTTCGCTCTTGAGCTGCGGATTGGTGCCGGGCATGATGACGCCTGTGCCAACGTGAACCCACCGGCGGAAGCCATCGGGGTACTGCACACCTTCATCGCTGTGCAGGCTAGTCAGAGCAACGGCCGCAAGGCAGATCATGATTGAGGCCGACCGCCAAAAACGACTTGGGGAAGAGGTGTATTTCATAGGCTCGGATTCCTCAGAGCCATGGTTCACTATCTCTCGATTCAGGCCACGCCCTTTGTGCCAGCCCGGCCTTTCCACGAGACGAGGCGGTTCAGAGAACAGAGGCCAGGGTGCTCGCGACGTACCCTATGCGAGCCGGCTTTCACTGAGATCGAGTTCGCGTTCCAGACTTCGATGAACTGCGTCTCCGATTCTTCCGCTCTCGCGAAGCGAGTTCAACTCGTCGCGCTGCCGACGGACTGTGTCGAGCGTCAGCCTTTCCAGCGTGAGGCCATTCTCCTGCAGAGGAGCCACATCTCCACCCGGACCGCAAAGGTCAACAGATGTGATTTTGTGTTCAAACTGGTGCAAGAGATCGTCATATAGATGGACCTCATGCCCGCCATTTGCGGAGTTTCGGCGCTCACTCAAGAAGTCAATGGCTGCCTGCAGAATCAGGTGCCGAGCCTGTCCTTCCTCGCAGTAGCCAGTGCTTTGTCTCGGCAGACGCAATAGGCGTATGACCCACGGCAATGAAAGTCCTTGCACCACAACTGTCACGAGGATCAGGGAGAATGTCAGGAATAAGATGAGGTTTCTTTGCGGGAACGGGCTTCCATCGTTGAGCGTGAGAGGTAGAGAACTGGCGGCCGCCAGAGCAACGACCCCTCGCATTCCAGTCCATCCCACGACAAAAACCTGGTTCGCCGCCGGTTGCTGATACGGCTGGTGGCCGATCCGCGTCCGAATCCACCACGCAATCCGCGCAGCCGGGAACATCCATGACATGCGGAGCAACACGAGTACAACCGAGAATGCAAGCCCGTACTCAACCAACCGGACTTTGCTCATTCCCCGGATTCCCGCAAGCACATACGGGAGTTGCAGCCCGATCAGCACGAAGACAAAGCCATTCAGAAGAAATTCCAGTGCGTCCCAGACTGCATTGGCCTGTAGTCGAGTTCTAGGTGAGAAGAAGTTGGAGCTTCGCCTGCTCATCAGCAGACCGCACGCGACGACCGCGATTACACCCGAAGCCTTGACCTCTTCGCCTGCGAGATAAGTCGCATACGGCACGACCAGCGAGAGCGCGATCTCTACCGGTCCGTCGTCCACCCAGCGCTCCAGTGATGAGACTAGAAAGCCGATGGCCACGCCGACCAGCCCGCCGCCAATGGTGAGCCAGGCAAACGCCAGCAGACCCCGGCCAAGCGTCGGAGTCGTACCGTCCACCACCATTTGCAGGCCGAATTGCAAGGCGAGCAGTCCGGTTGCGTCGTTGAGCAGGCTTTCCCCTTCCAGAAGGTCCACAATCCTCTGCGGCATCCCGACGCGGCGCGCGATCGACGTAGCCGCGACGGCATCCGTGGGAGAGACAACCGCTCCGAGCAGAAAGCCGAGTCTCCAGTCAAACCCAGGGAGCCACCACTTCGCCATGAACGCGACACCAATTGCTGTAAAGAAGACCAGGAAGATGGCAAGGCTTGAGATGGAGACGAGGTTGTACCGGAACTCGCGCCAGGATGTTTGCCACGCGGCGACATAGAGCAGCGGTGGCAGAAAGACGAGAAAGACCATCGAGGGCGGCAGCGGTATTCGCGGAACGTGCGGGATCAAAGAGCAGAGCAGCCCGAAGATGACCAGCACAATCGGATACGAGAGCGCGAAACGCCGCGCCAGGCCGGCGACCGCGGCAACCGCGAACAGCAGCCCGATCAGCAGGACGAGGATGTAGTTCACATTCTCCAACAGCTTGACCCCTGAAGCACAACCACACGTCCTGTTACTGTAATCGCAGACTCTACGGGGTTCAAACCGCGCCGTCTGCGGCCGTTCAAGGAGAGTCATGGCGGGATCTAAATTCAGGCGAGGTTGGCGATATGCGAAGCGCAAGCACGAAGAAGAACAGGCGAGATTTCCTAATCGGCGCAGCAGCTTCCGGCGCGGCACTCGCGATTTCGAATCCCGCCGGAGCGTTCGCGGCAGCTTCGCAGCTCCCGCCCCTGCGCGGGCGATACCTTACCCATGTTTCCGTGGTGCGGGTCAATCAGATCGAAATCACTCCCACCCGGAACAAAGGCGAAGACGAAGCCGCCGACAACCGGCCCGAGCGGATCAAGTCGCGTCGTGATGCCTTTGCCCGTGGATGCCCGGAAGGCAAAATGACCTGGGCCATTAGCTGGCTGGCATTGCATGACACGCGGAAGGAATATCAGGAAGCTCGTCGGATGCTTGCCGGATATCACGACCGGTACGGCGACGAAGTCACTTTTATTCCCGGCGGATATTTTGCGCCAATGTACGACACGCGCGAGCACAACCGGACGACGATCCACGAAGCGCTCAAGCTTGTCTCCAACATGGTGGGCGGCGGCTATCGGCCTCAATCTCTCGTTGCCGGATTCATGGACGCCGAGAATCAACGCCACCTCGCCGAAGATGAAGGCATTCACGTCTGCCAGGGACAAATCTGGAGCCAGCACGCCATCGACAATGGCGACGGCGATGGCGGCATCTGCTATCCCTACTACCCAAGCCGGGAGCACTACCTGAAACCCGCGCAGGGCAAAGCTGATTTCGTCGATTGTGTCTGTCTCGATGGCTGGACCTGTGACTTTCTCACGGCAAGGAGGGAAGGATTCACGGGTGGCTTCAACAGCCGCCTTGGCGTTGGCCCCATCGAGAGCGTCGGCAATCTCGGAGCCGTCGCAGGCCGCAAAGAGATGATGGACACCACGGCGATGCACTTCGACACGGGACATACATTAAACGGCTTCGGGTTCGTCACTTCGATATGGGAGACGTCGATCGGGCACGACGAAGACCTCGCGTGGTGGCTGCAGGCGGTACGCGAACGCTGGCCGGATACGAAGGTCATCACCGAAGGGGAGTTCGGTCTTGAATGGAGGAAGCACAATCCCGATAACTCAAAGTTGAACTACCGTTTCGACGAGAAGGGAACCGGAGCGCCAGGGTCAGAAAAGGAACTGGAGATCGAGTGGTTCATGAACAAGGAGTTCCGGCTTGCTCTACTTCGCAATTGGGAGAAGAACGATCCACCCATGGTGATCGACTTCACGCGCTACGACCTTAAGGCGGAAGAGCCGCGCGATCCCCAGCGCGAGTGGAGCCTGATGAACGTGATCAATCAGAAGGATACGCGACCGCAGGACAAGCCTGTCCGGCTCTCCCAATTGAAGCCAGAAGATCAGCAGCGCATCTTCGCAAAATATCCCGAACTGAAGAAGCGCGCGTGACCGACGAAGGTTGCCGCCGGATGCTCACTGAAGAGAGAATGGTAATCAAGCGCGAACTTTAGATCTGGAGTACGAACCAGGTTGCGAGGCCGGACAGGAAGGCAGGCAGGTGATCGGGAAGCCAAGGTTGAGGTTGGGTGCCGCGGTGCTTCTCGCGACGTGTTCTCTTTTCGGCCAGACGGCTACACAGGCTGGTAAGCTTCGCGACTCGGCGATTGCACTGGAACAACAAGGCAATGTCCCCGAGGCAGAGCAGGCATGGCATGCATACCTCAAAGCTCATCAATCCGATCCCGAACCTTACGCTCACCTGGGACTTCTGGAGGCACAGCAGCAACGCTATAAGGAAGCGATTCCGCTGTATAGAAAAGCACTTGCATTAAATCCGTGGATGCCGGGTTTACGGCTGAACCTTGCTCTGGCCCTGTTCAAGGGCGGCGATCTCAAGGGGGCCATCCCGCAATTCAACATTCTGCTGAAAACGGTTCCGGCGAACTCGCCTGAAGCACTGCGCTATAAGATTCTTCTTGGAATGGCGCACTACGGTGTCGGCCAGTTTGCAGAGGCAGCGCCCTATTTAAGAACCGCCGCGGATGCCGACACGCAAAATTTGTCTATCCGTTTAGCTCTGGCACACAGCCTTCTCTGGTCGAAGCAGTTTGCCAAGGTTCTCGAGGTCTACAAGGAGATTCTCGCACTCGATCCCGACTCGGCTGAAGCCGACATGCTAGCCGGCGAAGCGCTCGATGAGACCAGGGACACGCCGGGCGCAATCGAAATGTTTCGCAAAGCCGTGAAGGCGAAGCCGAATCAGCCGAATGCTCACTTCGGTCTCGGCTATCTGCTGTGGACGCGCCAGCAGTACACCGAAGCGTTACCAGAGTTCAAGGCTGAACTTGCATTGGACCCCAACCACGCGCAGTCTCTTCTGTACATCGGTGACTCACACGTTCAGATGAATCAGTATTCGGAAGCTGCGCCGTTGCTTCAGCAGGCCGTCAAACTGGACCCGTCTCTCGGTCTCGCCCATCTCGACCTCGGGATCATAGCCGCCACTGAGGGACGAAATGAGGACGCCCTCCGAGAATTTCTCGCGTCGGAGAAGCTGAATCCGAATGATGTGAACGTGCACTGGCGGCTTGGCCGCCTGTATCGCGCTATTGGGAAGAAGGCCGAATCCAAAGCGGAACTCGACAAAGCCAGCTCTATAACGAGATCGGCCGATCGGGAACTCTACAAGAAGATCGGAGGCTCGCAGGCAGCGCCGCCGAATGGAGAGCCCACCATTTCTCCGGTCGATCCGCGGTAGAATCTGCTCGCGGTCAGCTACATCGTGGTGGCTTTGTTCTGATTGCGGCGCAGCAGCCAGCAGGCATCTTCGCCGTTCTGCGAAAAAATCGAAACAGAACAGGGAACATCGCTCGCGCCGATGTAGTCGTACTCCTGCTTGTTGCCTTTCAGCGGAACGATGAGCGTCTGGTTCACGTGAACACGGTCTTGGGGAGACCCGCGCATCTTGTAAACCGCCAGATCGCCGAAGTATAAAACGATGAACGCCACCAGCAGCGTTACAACGACACGTCGTGCCCACTTCCAAATGAGCTGCTTCATCTTGTGACTCGTCGTATTCACTATTGGCTTGTGTGCCCGACCGAGGCCGCTCTTGGAGAAACACCGCTGAGTTCCGCCGCACGCGCTTCCGCATAAGCGGCCGCTCCCATCAGCGCGGCGCGGCTTTCCAGAATCACGCGCACGGGCATATTGATCAGCAGCTGGCTGAGGCGGCCCTTGTCCTGAAACGCCCTGAGAAATGTTCCGTCCTTCAGTTTTTCGAGGATCTTGGGAGCAATACCACCGCCGACATAAAGCCCGCCGACGGAAAGCACCTTGAGAGCCAGGTTGCCGGCTTCAGCTCCGTAGATCGACACCATCATGTCCAGCGCCTTGGTGCAGATCTCGCTTTTCACAGAGAGAGCATTTTCGGTGATCACGCTGTTTGGGTCGTGCGCCTCGGCGATTTTTTCGGCCAGCCACCTTGGTTCTTCCATCCCTTGGCCGTCGCGAAGGAACTCGTAGATATTCGTCAGCCCCATCCCACTAACCACACGCTCATAGCTGATGCGCCCGTGGTATTTCTGCTGAAGAAATCGCAGCAGTTCGATCTGTGTTTCGTTTCGCGGCCCGAAGTCTGTATGGCCGCCCTCGGAGGGGTACGGTACGTGAATGCGCCCGTTCCAGGCCAGGATGCCCTCGCCGAGGCCAGTACCCGCCGCGATCAGCGCGCGATTGCCAATCTGGCTGGCGTCACCCTCGCTCAGCGTATAGATCTGCTCCGACGAAAGTTCGGCAATGCCATAGCCGTTTGCTTCGAGGTCATTGATAAGGAAGACGTGGTCGATCTGAAGGTTCAGCGAGATTTCGCGGCTGTCCAACGTCCACGGAAGGTTGGTCAGGCGGAGCCGGCCATCCCGGACAGGCCCCGGGACACCGAAGCAGGCGGCGCTGACCTTGTCGGTGCCCAGAAACTCGCGGACGATGTCGACGAGTCCGGAATACTCCTTGGCTGGGAACTGCTTGTCGCGCGTATGTTTTAGCTTGCCTGCTGTAAAGTCATACAGCGCCAGGTGGACCTTCGTGCCACCCACATCACCAGCCAAAATCATCTTTCCCTCTCAACAACTCCCCGGCCGTTCCCGTCTGTCGCGGGCAAAAGCGCAGCGGCATCCCTATCCAGGACGAGAGTGAGTATACCGCCTGAGGGCCAGATCAGCTGGCTGGGCAGCCGCTCCGGATCGCGTTGCCCCGTAAAGACTTCTTTAACAAGCTCGGCCTTGTTAGCGCCGCCAATAAGGAAAAAAACCGAACTGGCCTGATTAATGACCGGCCACGTCAGTGTGATGCGCCACGTGTCCTTTTGAGGAACCTGATTGGCGGTCACCAGCCGGCCCATCTCATGAATTGCCGCTGTGTGGGGGAAGAGTGATGCCGTATGCCCGTCATCGCCCATGCCAAGCTGGACGAGGTCGAAGCGAGGCGTCTCCGCGCCTTCCAGTCTGAAGGTATTCCTTAGCTGCGACTCATACCGCGAAGCCGCGACCTCGGGTTCCAACTCACCCTCCATGCGATGAATCTGCTCTGGCTTTAGCGGGACGCGATCGAGCATCGCCTCGCGGGTCATATGGTAGTTGCTCTCGGAGTTATCCGGCGGAACCGTCCGCTCATCGACCCAGTAGAGGTCGAGCTTGTCCCAGGGCATCTTCTTAAAAAAGGGCTGGCCCGGATCAGCAAGCAATTGAAATGCTGCCTTGGGCGTCGAGCCACCGCTGATCGCGATTCGTGCGCGACCGCGCTTGGCGGCGGCCTGCTCTGCTACCGCAACAAACTGTTCCGCCGCACGACGGGCAAGCGCCGAAGAATCCGGCTCAACAAGGTATTCAATCTGAAGTTTCGAAGGCATACGGGGAAGTCCTCTGCTCCTTCTACATTAGTCGGTTGACCGCGAGAGAAGATTAGCAGGCGAGGAATTTGCTCGGAGTCTCAAGATGAAGCGGTAACTACTTGCCGAGGTAGGCTCGGTACTGCAGCTCGATGACGCCAGCCGCGCGCGCCAGTGCCAGCTTCGCGAGGTTGTAGCGATATAGGCTCTGGACGTAGCTGCTCTGCGCAGTAGCAAGCGATGCCTGGGCTGTCACCAGCGGAAGCGTGTCATCCACACCGGCATTCACGCGATCGGTCTCGTCGTTCATTGCCTGTGTTGCCAGATCGACATTCGACCTCGATACTTCTACAAGCTTTTTCTCAGCGTCCGCATCGAGCAGAGCAGAGCGCACCTGCTGATCGATCTTCGAGCGAAGATCGTCGTACTGGGCATTGGCTGCGGCTAGCTGCGCGGCCGCCGCGTCGGACTCGCCGCGGATATTCGCCTCACGAAAGATGGGAATACTGAGCGTTCCAACGGCAGAGAATACATCGTGACTCGGGCTTCCGTTCACCTTGTCGATGCCGTAATTTCCGCTGAAGCTCAGGCTGGGAAGCCGCTGTGCTCGATATGCGGCGTGTGCAGCACGAAGCTCGATGATCTGGTTACGCAGATTCTGATAGTCCTGTCGGCTCTTGTAAGCAACGGCTCGAACTTCAGCCGGTGTCTGGTCCGCAAGGTCAGCGTACGGAGCGGGATCAGTGAGGATAATCTTCTGTCCAGGATCGATGCCGATCTCGCGTTTGAGCAGGATGAGATCCTTCTCAAGCGTGTTCTGTGCGGCAATGAGCGATTGCTGCTGCGACTGCAACTGAACCTTTGGTCGCAACTCGTCCAGATTGGCAGCGGTACCAGCTTCATGTGCTGCGCGCGCATGGTCATACTGAACCTGATCGGCCTTCACCAAGGCCGTGGCGTTGTCTACCTCGCTCGCGTCGGCAATGCAACGCAGATAGGCAGTGGCGACCTGCTGCACCACTTCGCCACGCGCAGACATCTTGGCAAAGTATGCCGAACGTGCCGCCGCTCCCGCCGCCTTCCACCCGGCAATCACAACGCCGGAGAACAACGTCTGCCTGAGCGACAGTTGTCCCTGGGTCAAATCATCTTTCGTGATGAGCGAGAGACCTGCGGGAGGCCCACCCGGGAAGAGCCCTCCGAACTGCGCCAGAGTGCTTGGTCCGAACCCCTGCGCTGCCAGGTTGTGCTGAAATACGCCCGTGCCGCCGCTCAGGTTGATCGTCGGCAGGAACTGCTGAAGCGCAATGTTCTTTTCGCCTTTGAACAGCTTCTCGCCGCTCTCGGCTTCTTTGAGTCCAAGGTTGTTCTCGAAGCCGCGATGGATCGCATCATCCAGCGAGAGCTTCAGCGGCTCATCGCTGATCGTGTGAACAGTGACACTGCCGTAGAACGGGTTGGAGGTCGAACTAGGGTTCTGAGTCGAGCCGGAATTCTGCGCAACGATACTCGCCGCTGGTGCAAGGAACAACGACCCCAGCGCCAGCCAGCGGGCAAATTGTGCAGTTTCTTTCACATCCACATTTTCTCAAGTACTTGACGTAGTGTCCATCACAGCGCAAACCCGCTTCAGTTGCGATGATCCGTGAGTACGCCAAGTGTCCACGGGTTACCACCTAATCGGATGCGCAAGGCCTAACATTCGATTCGGGGACACCCACAATGTACGAAAAATCTGGCAAGTACTACGCCGACTGGCGCGACAAATCTGGTCGTCGCCTCCGCAAGTCTTTCACCTCGAAAGCCGCTGCCCTCCAGTTTGAAGCCGACCAGAAGGAACTCGCCCACCCAAAAAGGATGGCGCGAGGCCAACAATCACCCAGATCCTCCGCGCCAAGCTCGACGGGTGTCGCATCCACAACCGCAGCGAAATCACTCCCATCAAAACCCTCATCGCGGCTGCAGGTAGTCTCACGCCGCCCCAGCTCCGCCAGGCGCACGTCACTGAAGTAGCGTCACGCCTAACCGGCTCTCAATACGCGCACACCACCAAGAACTCGCACACCATTGTGCTGCGTCGTCTTCTCCGCTTTCTGTGGGACAGTCACGGCGCACCGCGTCTTGATCGCTACGTGCCCAAGCTCACCCCCGCGCGTCCTCGCAACGTCACCGCCACCCGCGAGCAAATCGAGGCCATGCTCGCCCACGCCACGCCATGCATGCGCGCCTTTATCACCTTGTGCTCTGACCTCGCCATCCGCAGCGGAACCGTAACCAAGATCGCGCCCGAGCACTACAACCCAGAAAATCAGACGCTCTCTTTTGTCACCAAGAAGGATGCGCGAGTCACTCTCGCCACCACCGCCGCAGTGCGCGAGATCATCGCCGCCTGCGATCTCTCCAACCCGCTCCCCTTCGTGACTCAGCTTCGCCAGTGCGAAGCCGGTACGCGCGGACGCCACATGAAACACGCGCAAGTTCACGCAGCCATCATCGCTCGGGAATTCACCGCGCTCCGCATCGAAGCAGGAATCATCAAGCGCATCACGCCTCACGACCTCCGCCGCACCGCAGCCGTCGCCACGCTTCGCTACACCAACAACCTCCGCACCGTGCAATCGCTGCTCGGCCATCGCTCTCTGCAATCGACCATCTGGTACCTCGACCACGATCTCTATCCCGTGGACACCCAGACCCTAGAAGCCATCAAGAAACCACACCTTGTGTGGAGTAAGGACCGTCCCGCATGAGAACCGCCCTCCTCGCTCGCCCTCTCATCCTCTACGCCCAGGCCGAACCGCCGCGCGATCGCACGACGATGGCCGCCCGCGCCGTCGCCAAGTGCCAGGACGAATATCACCACGCCTACAACATCGCGAAGGAGAAAGGCCTCGCCCAGCCCAAAGCGCTCCGCATGGCGTCGGTTGCGTACAAGCTCGCCATGCCGCGCATGGAGTCTCTAAACGCCATCCGCGCCGCCATTGCCTGCATCGCCCAGGGCATCGCCCTCGAAGTCTTCGACGGGCGCGACGGCTCGCAACTCCTCTACGCCGCGCAAGTTGCCATGAGCACCCTCAAAGCGAAAGGAAAGAAGAAGTGACCCCCACCCCCACCCAGCAGCCTCCCTCCGCCGCCGAAGTATGCGCCCGAGTCCAACACGCCCTCGCCGAACAGCGCCGACTGGTGCCCGGCCCTCTGGTGCGCCAGCCCGCGCCGGCCGCCAAACTCGCCGCTGTCCTTCATCTCGCAGCCATGGATTTGTGGGACGTAGCTACCGAGCAGGACGAAGGCCAGATGTGGGAGGAAGCACGAGCCATAGCCAGCCGCATTCTCACCGCCTGCCCGAACTCCTAAATCACGGTGCGACTTCCCCGCACCTCCATACCACAAGATGGGCATAGCAGTTGCACGCTGAGTGACCTATAATCAGCGGTTTCCAGATGCAAAGGCCCAAATTCACACCCTACCAAGTAGATGAACTCGTCCAGGTGCTAAAGGTTGCAGGACGCACTGTGAGTAGGGCAGAGGTGCGGCGAGACGTTACTTTTCCATTGAGGATCGCGCTCCACCGCGCGGATTCGCCGGGTAAGGATTTAAGCTTACTTTTCGAAGGAAAAGTACCCCAACGAACTCTGGATGGTGTTCCTTCGACCCAGCGTCCATCCGTGTCACTCCTTTGGTTCAATTGGCGGATCCGTGGACTCGACTGGACCATCAAACATGAGGTAATACGAAATGGCATTCCAACAGGCGAGGTGATTAGAGGTTGGCACGAGCATTACTGGACAGAGGCTGATGGAGGCGACGCAATTCGCGAACCTCGTGAGCAGCCGAAAAATTCCAATCTTGCTGCGCTGTTGGAATGGAGCTGTGAACACTGGAATATCCAAGGGCTCGATGGATCGTTGAGGTTATTTGTATGAGCAGCGAACTGCAAAAGATGGTACTGAGCCGGTTCCTTTCTTTCTACGAAAAGGACATCGAGGCTGAGATCATCGACGCTGACAATGTCGTCCTTTCCTTTCCTGTCCATTTTTCGGGCTATCACCGCGTCGAAGTCACAGTGACGCGACTCACCCCAGACCGCTTCGTGATTTCAGATGGAGCCAAGGTGCTGGAGGAGTTGCGAAAAGCGGGTTACGCCGCAACCAGTAAGCTTAATTCGCGACTTGAGACGATCTCGAAAGCGGCTGGAATCCGGGTAGTTCATGAACATCTCGTCTCCGAATCTTCGCTCTCTGACCTTGGCAGCCAGGTTCAGCGCTTCATTGAAGCGGCGAAGAGCATAGGTGATGCCTATCTCGTTCAGCGTTCCGCTCCGCAGCGCAGTCTCGAAATTTTCAACCTCGTGAGCGCTTTCCTCCAATCGAAGCAAGTCCCATATCAGCGCAAGCACACCCTGCGAGGTAAGCTGGAGAACCACGTCATCGATTTTTATTTCCCACCCAATGGAGTCCCGGGCCTTGCCCTATCCGTCATGAGTAACCCAAGCCGCATGGCCGCGGAGGCGTGGGCTTTTAAGTCATTCGATATTCGGCAGGTCAATGAAAGGACACAGGTCGGAGTGGTCTACGACTCCACAGAGGCGAGCCCGTCGAGCAAGTCGATCCTCAGCGAAATAGCAGACGTTTCAGTTCCAAGCTCAGACATTGGCAATCTGCAAGCGGGTCTCGAAAGTATCGGGATTCTTAAGCCCGCTTAGAGCCAAGGTCTCCCTATGTAGTATTCTTCCTAGTGCACCCGCTCCAAGACTCCGACCCCGCCCAACGCACCCCCGCCCGAGAAGAAACCCCCGCCGCCGAAGCCCTCGCGTGGCTTAAAGATCCCCAGCCGTCCCCGCCCCCCATCAGCGATCAGGACGCAATTCTTCGCGCCATCTCTGAGGCCATCGGCTGGCCGCTCGAACAAATGCAGGAGGCCGTAACCGAACTCAACGAGTACGACCCGGAAAAAAGACAATGCCTGGTATCGCGCCAATCCCGTCTGATCAAGTCATGGCAATCATGCGGCTCAAACAGTGGGCCTACGAACGAACTTCGCTCCGCCAGGGCAACACCGCCCGGCTCAAGCGCTCCGGCT
>JAFDVQ010000012.1 GCA_018268915.1 Acidobacteriota bacterium | reverse complement strand
CTCGACCAACCCCTGTCGCACCAGTTCAGCACCCTCCTGCTGCTGAGCCTCGCCATAGCCTGCGTCTCGTGGACCATCACGCATGAGGAGATTTTTCGAGAGCCGCGCGAGTTCTGCAAGGACAGGAGCCAGAACTGCCGTCAGCTATACCAGCGAAAATTCTTCTACCTTTTCACGTGCGAATATTGCTTCAGCCATTATGTGACGGCGCTCTTCCTGTTCCTCACACACTTTCAGATGCTCTACTCCGGGTGGCGAGGTTTCGTGGTCTCGGAGTTCGCCCTGGTGTGGGTCGCGAACATCTACATGAGTGGATACAACCGGCTGCGCCTCGAGATCAAAGCTGAAAACCTTACAATCGCTAAGCAGGCAGAGAACACAGATGGTTCATGATCGGGGAAGAAACTCACGATGAGATTGCTCTCAGTCAATTGCGGTCTACCGCGCAAAGTCGATTGGCATGGCCAGCTCGTGACAACGTCCATCTATAAAGAGCCGGTGGCCGGCCGCACTAATCTTCGGAAGCTCAACCTGGACGGAGATCAGCAGTCCGACCTGACTGTGCACGGTGGTGAGCACAAGGCCGTCTACTGTTACCCTATTTCGCACTACGATTATTGGAAAGCGGAGCTTCAAAACAATTCGCTCCCACTCGGAATCTTCGGGGAGAACTTCACTATCGATGGGCTGGATGAATCTGTGCAGGTAGGGGACCGGTTTGCGATTGGAACTTGCGAGGTTGTCGTTACGCAGCCGCGCCTGCCGTGCTACAAGCTTGGCATTCGATTCGGAATGGATGATATGGTCAAGCGTTTTCTCGCCAGCGGTCGCACAGGGTTTTATCTAGCCGTTACACGGGAAGGAGAAGTTGCCGCGAATGATGAGATTGTGCTGCTCGATCGCGAGCCGGAATCCGTCCCTGTTTCAGCCATTACAAAGCTGTACATCGCGAAAAACTATGGCGTCGAAGACACGGAATTGGTAGGTCGCGCCCTCAAGTTGCAAGCATTGCCGGATAGCTGGAAGCAATGGCTCCATGAGAAAGCAAACCGTCGGACAGTCTGAAATAGAGACCTCAAAAACCAACGGCGACTGCAGAACAATGCAGCTGCCGCAGGTTCCCCAGGAAAAGTCGGCAATTAGAAGGCTGCCACCGTCTGGCGAAGGCTGTAAGAGCTGAGAGTCTTGATATAGTTGCCGCGGTCGAACGGCGAAACATCCGGAACGGAGCGGCGGCTCAGACAGCCTCTAGTCTGCGACAGCGAGGTAAACTCGCGCTTCTCAAGCCAATACTGCAAGTCCGAGAGAACGCGGCCGATGTGATCGATACCGTGAATGTGGAGAGCGGAACACATCATAGCGACATTGCCGCCTGCCATGATGCTCTTGATCACATCCACCGCCGAATGCACTCCACCAGTAATTGCAATGTCGATGTTGAGATGTCCGAATAGAATGGCAGCCCAGTGAAGCCGTGAGAGCAATTCCGACGGTGTAGAGAAATGCAGCGTGGGACGAACTTCCAAGCCTTCGATATCAAAATCAGGCTGGTAGAAGCGATTGAAAAGGACGACCGCTGAAGCACCCGCATCTTCTATTTTTGCCGCAAGATGCGGCAAACTTGTAAAGTTCTGCGACAACTTGACTGCAACCGGTATTTCGACAGCGTCGCAAACGCTGCTGACGAGTTCAAGAAGCTGCGATTCCAGTTCACCCGAAGTCTGGCTACGGTCGGTCGCCAGCGCGAAGGTATTCAGCTCAATCGCATCGGCTCCGGCCTGTTCCGACTCCTGAGCGAAGCGCACCCAGCCCCCTGTTGTCACGCCGTTGAGGCTGGCGAGAATCGGAATGTTGACCGCCTCTTTGCACCGCCGGATGTGCTCGAGATAGATCTCGTGCGACATCCGGTAGTCGTTCAAATCCGGCAGGTAGCCGAGCGACTCCGCAAATGACTCCGTACCGCGCGAGAGATCTTCGTCCAGCGCACGCGACTCCAGAGCGAGTTGCTCCTCAAAGAGCGATGTCAGGACGATCGCCGACGCGCCGGCATCTTCCATCCGGCGAACATTGTCGATCGACTCCGACAACGGAGTAGAAGAAACGACGATAGGTCCGTTCAGTTTGAGACCCAGATATTTCGTGGATACGTCGATCATTTTGTTCCTCCGGCAGGCGGCGCTGCCAGTTTCTCTTCAGGCTTCTCTTCGGGCGCGATGTGGGGCGTCTCGCCGCGCCCGGGCATACCGGCGCGCGCGGAGTATACGCGCCACTGGCGCTCAACATCGTCCTGCGCTTCTTTCAATAACTCAGCAGCCAGCTCGGGATTGCTGCGTGCGAGCATGGTGTAGCGGGCTTCACGATAGGTGTAGTCCTTCAGCCGAATGGAAGGCGCACGCGAATCGAGCTGGAATGGATTCTTGCCTTCATTGCGAAGCGCGGGGTTATAACGCATCAGCGGCCAGTAGCCGGACTGAACAGCCAGCTTCTGCTGCTCTAGGCCGTGCACTAGGTCGTAGCCATGGGCAATACAGCTTGAATAGGCGATGATGATCGACGGCCCCTCGTGAGCTTCAGCTTCCTGAAACGCCTTGATCACGTGGCTGTCATTGCCGCCGAGTGCCACCTGCGCTACATAGACGTATCCATAGCTGACCGCTTCCATCGCAAGATCTTTCCGGCTCACCATCTTCCCACTGGCAGCAAATTTCGCTACTGCGCCGCGCGGAGTTGCTTTCGAAGACTGGCCGCCCGTGTTCGAATAGACTTCCGTGTCGAGCACGAGAACATTCACGTTCTTGCCCGAGCCAAGAACGTGATCAAGACCGCCGAAGCCGATGTCGAACGCCCAGCCATCCCCACCCAGAATCCACACGCTCTTGCGAACGAGCGTGTCGGCGATTGCAAGAAGGTTGCGCGCATCGGACGAATCGAGGCCTGCGAGCTTGGCCTTGAGTATCTTGACGCGCTCGCGCTGAGCTTCAATTTCCGGCTCAGTCTTTTGGCTGGCGTGAACGGTCTCCGCTGCTAGCTCCGGTCCGATCGCAGCCGCCAGACGTGTTACAAGTGTCTCGGCGAAGACCTTTTGCTGGTCGAGAGCGGTACGCATGCCGAAACCGAACTCAGCGTTGTCTTCGAAGAGGGAGTTGGCCCAAGTAGGACCCCGACCGCAAGAGTTCTGACTGTACGGAGTAGTCGGCAGATTGCCGCCGTAGATCGACGAGCAGCCCGTCGCATTCGCAACATAGAGGCGGTCTCCGAACAGCTGTGTCAGCAGCTTGATGTAGGGAGTCTCGCCGCATCCCGCGCAGGCGCCAGAGAACTCGAAGAGCGGCTGGAGCAATTGCAGGTCCTTCACCTGCGAGTGCGACAGCTTGGTCCGGTCGACTTCGGGCAGGCTCAGGAAGTACTCCCAGTTCTCGCGTTCTGCTTCGCGCAATGGAGCCTGCGGTACCATGTTGATGGCCTTGTGGCTGGCATCGCTTTTGCTCTTCACAGGGCACACATCGACGCAGACGGCACAGCCGGTGCAATCTTCAGGCGCTACCTGGAGCGTGTAGCGGTCGTTCTCCATCCCCTTCCACTTCGGCTTCGCCCACTTGAAGGCGGCTGGAGCCTTGTCGCCTAGCTCTGGCGCATACACCTTGGCGCGGATAACGGCATGCGGGCAAACCATGACGCATTTGCCGCACTGGATACAGAGATCCTTATCCCACTCGGGGATAAACTGCGCGATGTTGCGCTTCTCCCATTGAGCTGTACCTGTTGGGAATGTCCCACCGGCCGGAATCGCGCTGACGGGGAGCAGGTCTCCACGGCCTGCCGCAATCTCGCCGAGCACGTTGCGAACGAAGTCAGGCGCCGCGGGCGAGATCGATGGGATCAGATCGAACTCAGACGACGGCGCAGCTGGCAGTTCGACTTTGTGCAAATGAGCCAGAGCTGCATCGACCGCGGCAAAGTTCTTGTTGACGACCGCTTCACCACGCTTGCCGTAAGTCTTCTTGATGGCTTTCTTGATATGCTCGATCGCCTCTTCGCGTGGAAGGACTCCGCTGATGGCAAAGAAGCATGTCTGCATGATCGTGTTGATGCGCGTACCCATTCCAGCGTCGCGAGCCACCTGGTAGCCGTCGATAACGTAGAACTCGATCTTCTTGCGGATCATCTCCTGCTGCGTGGACTTCGGCAATTTAGCCCACACCTCGTCAGCCGTGTAGGGCGAGTTGAGTAGGAAGACCGCTCCAGGCATCGCCGCTTCGAGTACGTTGATCTTTTCGAGGAAGCTGAAGTTGTGGCACGCAATGAAGCTTGCACGCGTGATCAGATAGGTGGACCGAATCGGATTCGGCCCGAATCTCAGGTGCGATGTGGTCATCGATCCCGACTTCTTGGAGTCATACACGAAGTAGCCCTGAGCATAGTTGTCTGTCTGGTCGCCGATGATCTTGATGGAATTCTTGTTGGCGCCAACCGTGCCGTCAGACCCGAGTCCGTAAAACAGTGCCCGAACAGTCCGCGGATCCTCCGTCGAAAAATTCGGATCGTAGCTCAGGCTTGAGTGAGAGATGTCATCCTCGATGCCGATGGTGAAGTGGTTCTTGGGCGCAGCCTTCGTTAGCGCGTCGAAGATGCCCTTGACCATCGCCGGCGTAAATTCCTTCGAGGAGAGGCCGTAGCGGCCGCCGATCACTGCCGGCATCGCCGCAAATGGCAGCTTGTCAGAATGCTCTGCGAGAACAGTAACAACATCTTGATAGAGCGGCTCGCCCGCAGCACCAGGCTCCTTGCAGCGATCAAGTATGGCAATCGACTTGACGGTTGCCGGTAGCTCAGCGATGAAGGCCGAAGCGTCGAACGGGCGATAAAGGCGAACCTTTAGCAGCCCGATCTTCTCGCCTTGTTTGGTCAGCAGTTCGACAGCCTCTTCCGCGGCCTCAGCTCCCGAGCCCATCACGATGATGACGCGCTCAGCATCTGCGGCACCGTAGTAGTCAAAGAGGTGGTACGCGCGGCCAGTCTCAGCCGCGAAACGGTTCATGACTGCCTGAACGATGCCCGGCACTGCCGCGTGGAATGGCGTACATGCTTCTCGCGCCTGGAAGAACACGTCGGGGTTCTGGGCCGAGCCGCGCAGAACTGGCCGATCCGGGCTGAGCGCGTTCTGCCTGAACTGAATGATGTACTTGTCGTCGAGCAGCGCGCGAATGGTTTCGTCTTCGATCGGGTAGATCTTGTCGACCTCGTGCGAAGTACGGAAGCCATCAAAGAAATGAATGAACGGAATGCGCGATTCGAGAGTGGCAATCTGTGCGATTAGTGCGAGATCATGAGCTTCCTGTACGGAGTTGGAAGCGAGCATTGCCCAGCCTGTTGAGCGGCACGCCATCACGTCGGAGTGATCTCCAAAAATCGACAGAGCATGAGTAGCCAGCGTGCGAGCTGTCACATGCATCGTGGCTGGTGTGAGCTCGCCTGCAATCTTGTACATGTTGGGAATCATCAGCAGCAGGCCCTGCGAAGCCGTGAACGTCGTTCCGAATGCGCCTGCCTGCAAGGCTCCATGAAGTGCGCCAGCAGCGCCGCCTTCGCTCTGTAACTCTTCAACGATGGGTAAAGCGCCCCATATGTTCTTCTTCCCTTCCGAGCGCCACTGATCAGCCCACTCGGCCATCGGCGACGAGGGAGTGATCGGGTAGATTGCGACAACTTCGGAGAGACGATAGGCAACAGAAGCCGCAGCCTCGTTCCCATCCAGGATGATCATTTGCTTGTCACTCATTCGCTATGCCTCGTGCGGCGAAACCGGTGAGTTCAGATTCCGCGCGATTGTGAAAGACTCGCCAATCCGCAGCGCTGTTGAAGGCTCAGAACCACATCATGTGAAGACACTTAAGTGATCCCGCAAAGGAGCCATCTGCGGAAGAAAAACCGCTATGAGGAGTCTCCGCTTTGGGGCCGTCAGCGGCTGTGATGAGAGACACAACCAGACCCGCCGATACCATAATGTGAAAACATTTGTCGACAGATACGACGTCCTGTCGATCAGGCAGCAAACGTCCGTCCGGCGAAATCGAGCGAGTCAAATCAGCTCAACAGGAGCTCAGGACTCTGTAGACTTCGCTCCCGACCGCCGAGACGACGGCGTCTTCAAGCTCTTCTTCTCCATCTTCGCCTCATCGAGCAGCTTGCCGACCGCATCGAAAGCGGGCGTCGGACCTCGCCACTGAAGCTCGTCTACGTTCTTGAACAAAGGAATGTCTGTCTTGAGAGTCGCAAGGGTGCGGAAGAGCAGGGCCTGCTTGCGTTCGCGTTCAAGGGTGTCAGCGAGAGCCGCAGCATTGGCCACATTCAAGTGCCAGTCCCGGCAGGAAGCTGGAACCGCCTCGATGTGCCCGAATTTCGCCAGCACCGTTGCAGACGACTTTGCGCCCCAGCCTGGGAGGCCGGGGTATCCGTCTGCAGAATCGCCGACCAGAGCAAGGTAGTCGGGAATAGTGGATGGTGGAACGCCGAATTTCGCTACCACTCCCGGCTCGTCGATAGTCACGTTAGTCCGGCGCACTAGTTGGACTACGCTGTTTCCCCTCACAGACTGCGCCAGGTCTTTGTCTGGCGTGCAGATAACGACTTGCTCAACTCGCTTATCGTCAGCCGCGAGTGCCGCGCCGGATGCCAGAGCGTCGTCGGCCTCATATTCCACCATCGGCCACACAACCAGGCCAGCGGCCGTCAGCACTTCCTCCAGAATCGGAAACTGCGAAAGCAAATCTGGCTCGACGCCCTCGCCAGTCTTGTACCCTGCCCAGAGATCATTGCGAAACGACTCGATCACGTGGTCTGTTGCGATGGCGATATGCGTTACGCCCTCGCGCATCATGGCAAGCATGGATGCGAGCACGCCCCGGACTGCGCCGACCTCCCTGCCCTCGGAATCGCGCGCCTTGGGCATGGCGAAATAGTGGCGGAATAGCTCATAGGTGCCGTCGACCAAATAGACTTTCAAGCAGGCTCTCCGCTTCTGAAGTTACTGGAGCCGAAGCATACGATCAACCCTGAAAGACCGCGAAAGAAACGCAACCCGGGAACCGGAATCTCATCTGTCGGCGAACAGGGAGTTTGCCAGGAAGCGCATCATGGAGCAGCCTCACAGCGTTAGTATTGGCGCGCAACCCACCAGAGCCGATCTGGAGGGGCACATCGCAGGTGTCGCGGCTCAGGTACATCGGCCGATCGAAGGCATTTTCGGCGCCGACTCTGTCAGCTGGAAAATCAATCGCGAAGCGGCTCTCTTCCTTGGGGCGGGTCGGGCAGCATTGTTGCAGCTGGCGCATCCTTGGGTGGCTTCGGCACTCGACCAGCACTCTTCCTTGCTCGCCAAACCGATCGCTCGTTTTCACAATACCTTCCGTGTAGTCTTCACTATGATCTTCGGAACATCGGACCAGGCATTCACCTGTGCTCGTTCGTTGTTCCAGATGCATGCCAGGATTACTGGAGAGTTGCCGGAACGAGTCGCTGGCTACGAGAGAGGGTCTCGGTACGAGGCCCTCAACATCCCCGCTTTGAAATGGGTATATGCCACCCTGATCGAAAGCGCCGTGATGGCCTACGAAAGCGTCATGCCGCCCTTGAGCAGCCACGAACGCTCAGACTACTACACAGAATCGAAGATCCTTGCCGGTCTATTCGGTTTGCCTCCGGGCGCTCTTCCTGACGACTGGAGCGGCTTCCAAGCTTACTGCGCTGAAATGTTCGAATCTGACGCGCTCGGAGCAAGCGACCGTGCGCGCTACATGGCCCAGCGCATCATGTCTGGTTCAGGCTCGTGGATCCGCGTGCCCCGCTGGTACAAGGCGCTTACGGCGGAATCGCTGCCGCATCGATTTCGTGACGAATTCCGCCTTGCCATCGACCCGACTTCCTCAGCATCAGCGCGCCGATGGCTCCCGCGCGTGTACTCGCGCCTGCCGCATGCGATGCGCTTCGTCGGACCTTACCAGGAGGCGCAGGAACGCCTCCGCGGCCGCCAGCCAGGAATCCTCACCCGTCGCAGCAACGCATTCTGGATTGGCCAACCACGATTGCCATTCTCCACTTGAGTTCGCTCGTCCAACAGGGGTTGACTCGGGACCCGCGACTGACGTAACAGAGGCGGAGTCTATACTCTGATACCGCAGGGAACCACTAACGTGGCATCAGGTATGAAATGAACAGGACGGCTCAAGTCTCATTTGTACTCTTCACACTGCTAATGGCGCTGATTGCGTCGTTGAACCTGGGCACATTCCTGCTTACTGCGCTCTTTGGCTATCTGGCCCTCCAGGTATTCAACCTTCGAGGCAGCAAATCATTGAGTGTAGTTCTCTACCTGCTTACCGTCGTGGTCGTTGTCGCAGGGCTAACGTACTTTGCGGCCCTTGCATATCGCACCTTCCCGAAGATCGCCGATGCGGCTATACCTGCGATGGCCGAATTCGCAGAGAAGAATGGGATTGATCTCCCTTTCACTGACTACGCCAGCCTGAAGGTATCTGCCCTCGAAGAAGCGAAAGAGGGAGTCGCCACGATCGGGCGTTATGCTCGAATTGCCTCTCTTCAGACGATCCTGCTGTTGGCGGGAATGGTTGTGGCGCTTAGCGTGTTTCTCAATCCCTCCTGGACGGCGGCCCGCACGGCACCTGGTGTCCCCACCGCCTACTCGGAGTTGACCAGCGAACTGGGTCTGCGCTTCAAGACGCTTTATCAGAGTTTCGCCCGGGTCATGGGCGCGCAGATTGTGATTGCCGCCATCAACACCATACTCACCGCTGTATTCCTGATCATCTGCAGGTATCCCTACACGCCTCTGCTACTCGGTCTCGTATTCCTCTGTGGCCTGCTCCCCATCGTCGGGAACTTGACCAGCAACACGGTGATTGTTGGTGTTGGATTCACGATGTCCCCGAAAATGGGCCTGATCGCTCTGATCTTTCTGGTCACGATCCACAAGCTGGAATACTTCCTCAACAGCAAGATCATTGGAACCCGCATCGACAGTCCGATGTGGCTGACGCTGATCGGTCTCGTGATTGGCGAAAGACTGATGGGGGTGCCGGGAATGATCCTCGCACCTGTGATTCTGCACTACGTCAAAGCGGAGATGTCGGTGTATCGAGCGCCTTCACAGACCTCGTCGCTGACGGAGTGATCCGCTGATGCATTCCTGGGCAGAATCGCTCGCGGCATTGACTTCGGACGCCGAAGCATTACTTGATGCAGATCGGCGGTCACCGCGCCGTGGCTCATGAATGATTCGGTAGATAAGGTATGCAACTACCGCAATATTGACCGCGAACACAATCACTCTGAGCGACGTCGGACGCCGGAACATTTCATACGCTTCGAACGGAATAAGAGAGCCCGTGATGATGACCGTGAACCACTCCGCCCAGCGCTTCGCAAACCACAGCCCGATACCTTCGGTTGCAAAAAGAGCTGCATAGATAAAACTCACCGCCCCTAGCTCCCAAACCTGATCCTGCGGAATCTCGCAGATCCTCTGGATCGCGTGATTGAGAAGGCTACTGCCCGGATCAAGTCCCATCTTCAGGACCCACCGTTCGAGCACCGTTCCAACGTCAGCGTGAGTCAGGCCCAGCGCGATGAAACCGGAAGCGATCAGCGTAGCCACCTTCAGCAACTTGAAAACGGCGATCAACCTGAGCAAGCCTGTATCTTCGTTATTCATTCTGAACAGATTCAGCCCGACTAGTGAGATGCGTCTTGCTCCGGCAAAGTCAACTGGCGACTTTCGATGCCGCTGCAGCGCACTCGACTCGTCACTCTCCTCTTGACAATCTAGATGTCGCAACGATTCACTAGTTTATCTAGAGGAGCCGATGAAGGTGGCTACGTCTGGCAATGGAAAGGATCAAGCAATGCGGTGGCTCGCAAATCTGCTCACGGGATTCACATCCCTGTCTCGCAAGAACAAGATCGAGGGGGATCTTGACGAAGAGCTATCCAGCTACGTTGAAGACTCCTACGCAGACAAGCTGAAGAACGGAATGAACGTTGCTGACGCCCGCCGGGCAGCCCTTGGAGACCTCGGAGGTACTCGCAACTCCGTCAAGCACCAGGTTTGGAGCTCGCGATGGGAATCAATCCTGGAAAGCATTCTGCAGGATCTGCGCATGGGCATGCGTTCGCTGCTGAAAAGTCCCGGCTTTACGGCCATCGCCCTTCTCTCGCTGGCGCTTGGCATCGGAGGCAATACTGCCATCTTTACTTTGATCAATCAGGTGCTGCTGCGAAATCTTCCGGTTCGCGAACCTCAGCAACTCGTCGCATTCGGAGACTCGGTGTACGGAGGCATCGCAGGTGGAATCGAGCTCGGCGCTTTCGGAGGATATTTTCCGTGGGATTTTTCGAAACAGCTGGAGGCCAATCCCGGACCATTCCAGGGCATCGCATCCTACGGTAGCTTCTCTAACAAAGTGAGCATTCGGCTTGCTGATGCTGGCTCATCCGGCACGCCTGCCATGCTTGCCCCAGCTACCCTGGTGTCGGGAAATTATTTCAATGTCCTTGGTGCACAACCATTCCTCGGACGCGCAATCCTTCCCACCGATGACGCGGTTCCAGGCTCGGGAGCGGTAGCGGTGCTCAGTCACAGATTCTGGCGTCAATCTCTCTCAGCTGATCCTGCCATAGTCGGCAAAACGATCAACATTAACGCGACTCCGTTTGAAGTCGTCGGGGTCATGCCCGAGGCGTTTCACGGTTTCAAGCAAGAGCTTGAACCGGCTGATCTATGGATGCCGATCAGCATGCAGCCTGTCGTACTGCAGCAGCCGTCCATGCTTACGCCGCATTCCGGCTTGTACTTCCTGCATGTCCTGGGCCGCCTAAAGCCAGAAGCAGGCACAGACAAAGCCGCCTTCGCATCAGCCCAGAACTGGGTCAATCAACAGGTCAGGCTGACGACACTCGCCAACGAGGGCAGTAAAGCAACGCCGGAGCGCAGAGCCGAGATCAATCGGCTGACTGTGCCACTGGTGCGGGCTGCGACTGGAGTCTCGCTTCTCCGCTCGCAGTATGGCGACTCGCTGAAGATCCTGATGGCCGTCGTTGGGCTGGTATTGCTGATCGCATGCGCCAATCTCGCGAATTTCCTGCTGGCGCGCGCAACCGCACGGCAGCACGAGATTGCGACACGGCTGGCTCTGGGCTCGACCCGGACTCGAATCGTGCGGCAAAGCCTGACGGAAACGCTGCTATTGTCACTGGCAGGTGGCGTTCTCGGTTTGGGAGTAGCCTTCGTAGCGACGCGTGCCTTGATCGCCTTTGTAAGCCAGCGCAATGGCAATCTCAACATGAGCGCGACTCCCAATCTGCAGGTCGTGCTTTTCACGCTGACAATCTCGCTCCTGACCGCTTTCCTGTTCGGACTAGCGCCGGCCGTTTTAGCATCGCGCATTGGCAACCGCGGTGCCCTCAACACCAGTTCGAGAACCGCGCAGGCGGCTGGCGGGAAAAGATCGCGCGTCTGGCCGAAGATTCTTGTCACCGCCCAGGTCACCCTCTCCCTCGTCCTTCTGGTTGGAGCAGGCCTCCTGCTGCGCACTCTGCGCAATCTTGAGAATCAGGACTATGGCTTCGAGCGCTCTCATCTGCTTCTTGCAGATTTCGGTGAGAAGCTCGCCGGCTATCAGCCGCACCAGATTCCGGCACTTCATCAGCAGCTCATCGAACGCCTCTCCGCAATTCCGGGCGTTCAATCGGCTGCGCTTTCAGCGACTCCTCCAGTCAGCAACGGTGCATGGAGCTCCGACATCAAGCTCGAAGGCTACACGCCAGCGCCGAAAGAAGACATGGTGTCGCTTCTGAACCGTGTATCCGGACGGTACTTCGAGACTTCTGGCATTTCAATAGTTGCCGGACGTGCAATCACCCCGGCGGACTCTGCCAGCAGCTTGAAAGTAGCTGTTATCAATCAAACAGTCGCAAAGAAGTTCTTCCCTAACGGTGACGCAATCGGCCGCAAGCTGACAGTCGGCATCGATTCCGTCGCTGGCCCCTGGGTAATAGTCGGAATTGCCCGAGACACGCGCTCACAGAATCCGCGGGAAACAGATCCGATCCGCATGACCTATCTTCCTCTCGCGCAGATCGAAACGTACATGCCTCAGGAAAAAGGTGCGCCAGGTTCCCCGGTCGTCGCTACTCGTGAAGAAAACCAGGATCGCTACGCAAACATTATTCTGCTGCGAACCACCGGCGACCCCGCGAAGGTTTCCGCCGACCTTCGTGCAGCCGTCACGTCGCTTGACCCAAATCTACCCGTCTTGAAAATCACGACGATTCGAGAGCAGGTATCAAATCTGATTGCGAACGACGAGCTGATCTCGACACTCACAAGCGTCTTCTCCGCGCTTGCTCTGCTGCTGGCAGCGATCGGGCTCTACGGAGTCATGAGCTACAACGTCGCCCAGCGTACGCCGGAAATCGGAGTCCGCCTTGCTCTCGGCGCACGAGTTGAGGGCGTTCGCTGGATGATCGTGCGAGAGTCTTTTCTGCTCGTCGCAGTCGGAGTGACCGTTGGTTTGCCACTCACTGTCGCTGGAACACACGGCATTCAGAGCCAGCTTTTTGGACTGAGCGCAACAGACCCGCTCACGATTGCACTCGCCATCGCTTTGATCGCCGCGATGACACTCATAGCAACTTGGATCCCGGCGACAAGAGCCTCTAGGGTGGATCCGCTTATCGCGTTGCGATATGAATAGAAAGTTGGCCCTCTTGCAGCAAGACCGAAAACTGGCAGCTGTAGCTGATAACTGTTTCTAAATTACCTTCGCCAGCCAGTGCCCTGTGTGCGAGTGAAGGCTCTGCGCGATCTCTTCCGGTGTTCCTTCGGCGACAATCTTCCCGCCGCCCTCGCCGCCTTCCGGACCGAGGTCGATTACCCAATCCGCCGACTTGATCACATCGAGATTGTGCTCGATCACAATCAGCGACCCGCCGCCGTCGATCAGCTTGCGGAACGCCGTCAGCAGCTTTGACACATCGTCGAAGTGCAATCCGGTAGTCGGTTCATCCAGGATGTACAGCACCCTGCTCGCCTGAGAAGGCTTGGCCGTCGCATTCGCCGATCGCACCTGTGCCAGGTGCGCCGCCAGCTTCACGCGCTGCGCCTCGCCACCCGATAATGTCGTCGCCGACTGTCCCAGCCGCAGGTAACCAAGCCCAACTTCATCCAGCACCGCAAGCTTTTCCAGCAGCCTAGTTTGTCCCGCAAAGAATCGCAGCGCCTCTTTCACCGTCATTTGCAGCACTTCGTGTATGTTCTTGCCTTTGTACTGCACCTGCAGAATGCGCGCCTGGTAACGAGTACCATTGCAGTCTTCGCACGGCAATTCAACGTCGGCCAGGAACTGCATCTCCACCGTAACCGTGCCATCACCCTCGCAGGTATTGCAGCGGCCGCCCGGCACGTTGAACGAGAAGTGCCCCGGCGTCAGGCTCAGCTTTTTCGCATCTGGTTGCGAGGCGAAGAGCTCGCGAATCAGATCGAATCCCTTGATGTATGTAATCGGATTCGATCGCGGCGTTCTGCCGATCGGCGTCTGGTCGACCAGTACTACATCATTCAGACGCTCTGCACCCGTCAGCGACCGGAACACTCCCGAAGGATCGCCACCATCCGTCTGCCCCAGCGCGCGTGCCACTGCGCGGTAGAGCACCTGGTGTACCAGCGTAGACTTTCCTGATCCCGAGACGCCCGTGATGGCAACCAGCATTCCAAGCGGGATCTCAACGTTCAGCCCGTGCAGGTTGTTGGCCTCGGCTCCTTTCAGCACCAGCTTCTCCCGGCCTCGTTCCCGCCTCCGAGTTGGAACCGGAATCGCGATCTTCCCTGACAGGTACTTTCCGGTCAAAGAATTCGGATTCGCTTCGATCTCAGCCAGCACGCCCTCGGCGAGAATCTTGCCGCCGAACTCACCTGCACCCGGACCAAGGTCCAGTAGATGATCAGCGGCCCGCAGCACATCCGAATCGTGCTCGACAACGACAATCGTGTTCCCCAGATCGCGGAGTTCTTTCAATATCTTGATAAGGCGGTCCGTATCGCGCGTGTGCAGCCCGATCGATGGCTCATCCAGCACATAAAGCGCTCCCACGAGATGTGAACCCAGCGAGGTCGCAAGCTGAATGCGCTGCGCCTCTCCGCCTGACAATGTCGAAGCCAGTCGGTCAAGCGTCAAATACTCCAAACCCACAGCATCCAGGAAGCTGAGCCGCTGCCGCACCTCTTCTAGAATCGGCCCGGCGATCTCATCCTGCATCGGCGTCAACTTCACGTTGGCGAAGAAATCCTTCGCCTTCGCAATTGTCAGCGCCGCTGACTGACAGATATTCAGATTGTTAATCCGTACAGCTCTTGCCTCAGCTCGTAGCCTCTGCCCACGGCATTCAGGACACTCGGCATATCCGCGATATTTACTGAGCATCACGCGAACATGCAGCTTGTATTTCTTCCGCTCCATCGCCGCGAAGAATCCGTGCACTCCAGCGAAATCGGCTTTTCCCCGCAGCACCGTCTCCCGTGCTGCTTCGCTCAGCTCGCGCCAGGGAACGTCCATTGGAATGCCAAGCGAAGCCGCCTGCTTTTTCATGTCCGTGAACCAAGGTCGATATTTAGGCCGGTTCCACGGGTCGATCGCTCCATCAGTCAGGCTGAGCCCCTTGTCGGGAATAACGAGGTTCAGGTCGTAGTCGACGGTGTTTCCAAATCCCTGGCAGCGCGGGCAAGCACCAAACGGATTGTTGAAGCTGAACAGCCGCGGCTCGGGCTCTTTCCCCGGGCGGTGGCAATTCGTGCACTCGTACTCTCCCGAAAACCTGCGCCTAATTCGTTCCGTGCCCTCTTCGCGCGGCACCGTTTCAAAAATGACATCACCCGATTCGCGATAGGCAATTTCAGCCGCATCCACAATGCGCGCGCGGTTCTCCGCGCTGACAACGATACGGTCCAGCAGCACATATACCGGCTGCGCGAAATCAACATCAATCAGCGACTCCGGAGTAGAGAATTCGTAGATCGTTCCGTCCTGATAGAGCCGGTTGAATCCCGATCCGCGCAATTCCAGCAGCCGAGCCTTCATGCCCTCGCTCAGCGGCTCCGCAACCGCCGCAGCACTTGCGGCCTTTGCGCTCGCCTTTGCCGTTCCCTTGCCGCGCTTCGCCGGCTTCGTCGCGGCAGCGTCTTTCGGCTCATGTTCCTGATGCTTTACGGGGAATAGCGCATTCAGCCGCGTTCCTTCACCCAGTGCGAGGACTGACTCCGCAACCTCGTCAATCGAATCTCGCTTCACCAGGCCGTCGCAATAGATGCAGTGCACCTCGCCGCAGCGTGCGTAGAGCAGCCGCAGGTAGTCATAGATCTCCGTCGCCGTAGCCACGGTCGAACGCGGATTGCGCGTCGTATTCTTCTGCTTGATTGCGATAGCAGGAGCCAGCCCGTCGATCTCATCTACGTCCGGCTTTTCGATTCGCTCCAGGAACTGCCGCGCATACGCCGACAGTGACTCGACATACCGCCGCTGTCCCTCGGCGTAGATCGTATCGAAGGCGAGCGAACTCTTTCCTGATCCCGACACGCCGCTGACCACAGTCAGCTTGCCATGGGGAATCTCGCAAGAAATATTCTTCAGATTGTGGGTCCGCGCGCCGCGGATGACGATCGCGTCGTTCGATGAACTCAAAGGGAAGACACCGGGATAATGAATGGTTACGGCAGCATTCTGCGCCACGCCGCAGCATCACAGAGCACTCAGAGAGGCTCAGAGCACAGCCGTCCATCCTTCATTATAAAGCGGCAGCATCGCCCCGTTTTCGCGCACACGGAAGGCTGCGAAGACAAAGTCTCGTTTTGGATTTGGGGTTGGTTCTGAATCTTAAGTGGTTGCGCGCCACTCGCTGATTTTTCAGGATTCCCGGCTCTCACCTGTCCCGGGCCGGCGCGCACACTAGAGAACCAAATGAGACTAGGCAGCCAAAGCCGAACTCGCACGAACCGACGTTGCTGCGAGCACCGGTAAAGAGTATTCAGGTTCAGCCATCAAGCTGTCCTCGCGATTCAGGATGGCCGACAGACTCATCAGCACTTCCGAAGCACACGCGGGACATTGATTGGCGTTATTCCCAATCGCGTTGCAATCTTGGCACAGATATGCACTGCTAAGAGGGAAATGTTGGAGCATCAGGTACGAATCAACATCGCCCGATCTTCTTGAAGCGGTGGAAAGCATGTTTGTCACCTGGTGTTCTGGATGAATTTGCAAGGCCGGGAAGAACCTTGCATGTACTGATGAAAGGATGCCCTAGTAAGGGCCGAAGATGCTCTCCACTTAAGTGAGGTTGGGCTCACGAAAGGGGCAATTCAGGGGTTACTTCACCGGTTTCCAGAGTTACTTCAGGGCTTGTGACGCATCTCACAAAGTGCGTTACTAAAGTCGTAATACCCGGCCCAAACTCACTCATCAGCTAGCCTTACAAACCAATTTCTTGACAGAAAGTATTTATGGCACCCGCGACCCAGGTAACCAGCTTGTCCCTGGGACCCGGGTCGCCTCGAATCTACTTTGTAAACGGCTTTTGCATGTTGTCGAACTCGTGTTCACGTTCTACGCCTTTATGAGCCAGCTTGTCAGCTTCGCGCTCAACTCGTTCCCGTTCCGTAGGAACCGGATTGATGCGCTTATCCGTATGAGTTGGCTCCGGGCGATCCGGCACATTCATGTTCTGAGGATTTGTATCTGCCATTCGCATTTCCTCCCAGCCGTCTTCGATGCGGCTCCAGCACAGCACGGATGTACGTTGGTTGGAGCCTCGTCCTAGGTCAGTCGATTCGTTGCTGCCACGCGTCCGTACCAAAGACCAGAATCCTTGATAGTCCGTTTCTGATCGCGGTAGTCCACATAAATCAGCCCGTAGCGTTCCGTGTGCCCATTTCCCCACTCGAAGTTGTCGATCAAACTCCAAGCATGGAACGAACGCACCTTCGCGCCATCCTTGATCGCTCGCGCCAGCTCCGCCAGCTCTTGCTGGAACCACGCGATCCTTCGCGTATCCGGTACTCGCCCATTCTCCTTCTCATAAGGCGCATCAAGATAACCGCATCCGCTCTCCGTGATCTCGATGATTGGATTGTTGTACTCCTTTGAAATCTGCATCACGAGGTCATAGATCCCGCGCGGCCACACCTCCAGACCCGATTCAGTCAGCGGTCCCTCCGTCGGCATCTCCGCTCTGAACCGCGTGTACGGATCGCGTCCTGTCGCGGGATCAGCCTCAATCTCGGTCCCGCTGAAACCGCCACCGCTGAACGCCTGCACCTTGCTCGCATCCGACACATGCCGCCGCGTGTAGTAGTGGAAGCCTACCCAATCGAGGGGCGCATGCATGATCTCTTCATCGCCGGGCTTCATTCCCATCTTGTCGTACGGAGCATCTCCGACGAACGCCTTTGGGTAGCGTCCGTGCATTGCCGCTTCCAGCAGGAACACGTTGTTCATCGCGTGATAGCGTGAGGCTGCTGCATGATCTTCGTCGGAATCTGTCTTCGGATATGCCGGACACATCCCATACGCGCTTCCGACCGTCGCCTTAGAAGACGTAGCCTTGATGGAACGCAAGGCCTGTCCCTGTGCCAGCGTCAGCGTATGCAGCGCCTTCAGGAAATCGTCAAAATCTGCGCGACCCGGCGCCAGCGCTCCTACGCCATAGCCCATGTATGCCACCGACCACGGCATATTGAACGGCGCCCAGATCGTGATTCTGTCCCCAAGATGCTTCGCCAGAATCCCCGCATAGTCGGCGTAATAGCCAGCCAGATCGCGATTGGGCCAGCCGCCCTTGTCTTCCAGCGCCTGCGGCAGGTCCCAGTGATAGATCGTGCAAAAAGGACGCAATCCGTTCTTCAGCATCTCGTCCACAATCTTGCTGTAGTGGTCTACGCCCTTCATATTTGGCGCACCCGTTCCGGTCGGCTGAATTCGCGGCCACGAAATCGAAAACCGATAGCTTTTCTGGTTGATCTTCTTCGCCAGCGCCATGTCCTGCGCGTAGAGGTGGTATTGATCGCAGGCAACGTCTGCGTTCGTTGCGCCCCTCACCTTGCCCGGAGTATGCGTAAAGCGATCCCAGATCGACTCACCCTTTCCATCCTCCTGCCAGGCTCCCTCCACCTGGAAAGCCGCAGTCGCCGTTCCCCACAGAAACCCATCCGGAAATCGCGCTGCCTCGATCTCGCTCTGGCCGATAGCGCCCGGAACCTGCGCCCTGACGGCGCTTTCTCTCTGCGTCCCACCCGCTGCACGAAGGACGCGACCGCCCACCAAAGCTCCGCCCGCTGCTGCCAATGTGTTTCCAAGAAATGCACGCCGATCCATACATCCTCCAACCGCGGCAAACCTAACATTGGCCAAACTATGTAGTCAATCGTTTCAGTAACTCGAGAGTTTGAAGTGTAGGTATCAAGGCGAAACGGGAACGTATGTGCGATTCGCTTATCACCTCTGGGTACGTCTAACTCTCAACCGATAAACTTTTACCTGAGGTATTTGTGCGTCTTCTCGCCATCATCTCTGCCCTGCTCTGCCCGCCTGCACTCGTTTTCTCCCAAGCGCCGAAGCCGCAAAACCCTGCGCCTCAACCCGAGCCAAGTATCGAACAAGCGCCCAGTATTGCTCCTGAACTCAGCGATGCCGAAGTCGCCATCGCTTCGTCCGACTGGAAGACCGCCTCCGCCAGACTCGATGCTTATCTCCAGAAGCATGCCACCGACGCACGGGCCCTCTTTGATGCCGGGTACGTAGCCGACCATCAAGACCAGCTCGACCGCGCCGCTGGCTTCTACCGCCGCGCCGTCGAAGCTAATCCAAACTCCTTCGAGTCCCACCTCGGCCTCGGTCTGCTGCTCGCTCGACAAGGCAAACGCGACGAAGCCCACTCCGAACTTATCGCCGCCACCACCCTCGATCCGGGCGAATCGGGTCCTGAATTGAAAGCCCGTGCCTGGCGCGCTCTTGCCCGTCTCGACAAGCCGGGGCCGGACGGAGAAGGCAATGCCAACGTCCCTTCAACCGAGCTCCTCGAGGCTCTCAAAATAAGCCCGGAGGCTACCGACGATACTCTCCTCGCCGCCGACCTTGCCGAGGACTTAGGCAATCACGATGCAGCCGAAAGGTCCTACCGTCGTGTTCTCGCCGCCGATCCCAAGTCTGTCGCCGCCAACTCCGGCCTCGCCCACGTCCTGATTGAGAAGAAGCAGTATCCCGACGCCGAGAAACTGGTCCGAGCAGCCCTTCAGCAGGAACCTGACAACCCCGTCCTGAATGCTCAACTGGCTACCGTCCTGGCCGCCCAGAACAACGCCGACGCCCTGCCGCTTCTCCAGAAACTTCATGCCTCACATCCAGAGAACCTCGCCATTACCAGCATGCTGGCGGACGTCCTCGCCGAGGCCGGAGATATTGCCGGATCCGACAAACTCTACACCGGTCTTCTTTCCAAGAGTCCGGATGACATTTCCTTGCTCGTCTCCCACGGCCAGAACTTGGTTCGCCAACAGCAGTACAGCCAGGCATTGGCCGTCTTCGACAAAGTCACCAAGCTTGACTCCGCAAACTCCGATGCCTGGAGCGGAATCGCGTTCAGCGCATCGAAACTCCACCAGCCTTCGCTGGCGATCCATGCGTTGACGATGCGTTCGAAATTTCTTCCGGATGTGCCAGCAACCTACTTTCTTTGGGCCACATCGTATGACACATTGAACGATAAAGTGGCGGCTATCACGTACTACCACCACTTCTTAGAATCGTCCGGCGGCAAGTTCCCCGACCAGGAATGGCAGGCCAAACAGCGCCTCCTGGTGCTCGAGAAGAAGCGATAGTCATGCCGAACGTTCTACGGACAGCCTTAGTAGAGACCGTTTCGACCGTACTGAAACAAAAGACGCTTTTCACTTGCACATTTTCCCGGGTTGCTCCTATATTCTGATCACCACCTGGCCAAATGCTGGCACCTGTTCAAGTTCGGGCAGATTGACAGTTCCGGGGGCCCTTTCTCCATGAGAAAGGCAAGTGATGTTAAACACTGGCAAAGGAACTGAGTGTCTGCTCAAATCCCGCTCTAGCGGAGGTTCCTCATGCGGTCCCTAGCTTGTACCATCACGTTCGCCGCCTTCGCAGCCATCGCCGTACCCGCGTGCGCATCTCACCCCGACGAAAAGATCATCGATCAGCAGACCATTTCTGCTCTTGAAGCGCGCATCCCCACGGCGCAGCCTCGCGAACAGGCCTTCCTCTATGCCGAACTCATCCACCAGATGACCGAGTTCAGCATGAAGCAATATGCCGCCGGCGAAACCGATAAGGCCACCGATCTTCTCAAGCAGATCCAAAACGTAACCAAGAAGCTCCACCTCAGCATGGCCGACAATAACAAGCGGCTCAAAAATGCCGAGATCCTTCTCCGCCACACCGCTTTCCGCCTCACCGAGTTCCTGCACAATAGCAGCACGGATGATCGCGACGTCGTTGAAGCTACCCTCGCGCAGGTGAATAAGGCCGAGAGCGAGACCATGCTCGAAGTCTTCCACAAGTAAAGCGGCTTCCTTTTGACCGGAGGCTGGTCTCTGCTCAAGATCGTGTGCTCGTTGCCGCTCCCTTTGCTGTGTGATTGAATGGAATGCAAGGTGACAGCGCACGTCATGCGTTCCTTCCTTCATCTTCCCGCCGCCATCGTTCTCTCTCTCCTGGCCAATAGCGGCATCGCACAGAAACAGCACCACGACCCGCTCACTGAAGCTCAGGTCGATAAGATCCGCGAAGCCGGAATTGATCCGAATCAGCGCATAAAGCTGTACACCGCCTACGTCAGCGAACACGTGAGCGCTGTCAGAGCTCTAACCAATCGCGGCAAATCCGAAGCTCGCGCAAGTCGCCTTGATCAGGAACTGCAAGACGTGGCCACGCTGATGGATGAACTCGGCTCCAACCTAGACGTGTACTCCGACCGCCACGCCGACATGCGGCCAGCACTGAAGAGTCTGGCTGAGCAATCGCAGCAGTGGCTTCGCGCCCTCCGCGCCCTCGCCGGCGAAAACGGCTTCGACCTCTCGCGCAAGGAGGCCATCGAAGCCGGACAGGATGTCGCCGACCAGGCACAGCGACTGTTTACCGAGCAGACCACCTACTTCGACGCTCACAAAGACGAGCGCGGTCAGGAACGCGCCGAACCCAAACCGCAATAGCGCCACATCTAGTCCTGGCATCGCCAGGCAGCGAACCTCCTACTTTCCGAGCAGACGTCTATGCCTTCTCCCGTCCTAGCCATCGCTCCCCAGTTCCCTGCCTCTGAATGTGCTACTTTCAAATTTGGTGAACGTAGATCTTATCCCCATCTTTGAACAGGAATATCGTGCATTGCGCCCACGAGCGCCGATCCCTCCTGTATCGGTACGCTTCCGTCGTTTCACATCGCTCAACACCACGATCCGTCTGCGCGAAGGCAGGATCTTCGTAAGCCTCTCTGACCTCATCGAAGGCGCGCCTGAAAGCGTCATTCGCGCCATCGCCCACATTCTTATCGCTAAGCTCTATAAGAAGCCGGTCGATGCTGCGCACAATGTTCGCTTTAAGCGCTTCACCACCAGCGCCGCAGTTACCCGCCAGACCGAGCTTATCCGCCATGCCCGAGGCAGCAAGCGTTACACCGGTCCGAACGGACACTTCTACAACCTCGAGGAAGTCTTCGACTCACTGAACGATCGCTTCTTCAACGGGATGCTGGGCCGTCCCGATCTCACCTGGAGCGAAGGCATAGCGCGTCGGTCTCTCGGGCATTACGATGCCGCCCACAATACTATTGTCGTGAGCCGCGTCTTCGACCGGCCCTCGAGTCCGCGCTACGCCGTTGAGTACCTGCTGTACCACGAGATGCTCCATTTGAAACATCCTGTAAAAATGCGCGGCCTCCGCCGCTGTGTGCACTCCCGCGAGTTCAAAGCCGATGAGGCTCGTTTCCCCCAACTGCGCGAGGCCGTCGCCTTCCTGAAGCGCCTCTAGAAGCATTCCGGAGGCGGTGATTCACAGATCCATAAGGTTCGGTGAAAACTTGCTCGAAAGAAAAAATACTTAGCGACTTATCAGGCATTTTCGTGTCTGCAACTAGCAGAACCGGGTTTCGCCCATTTCCCCGCATTGCTCGAGCGCAAGTTCAAATGACCTAGGAGTTTACCCAGTTACAAGAATTTGCAGGATTTGTAACACTCATTTCAATTCCCCATGCAAATCGCAACGCCTGGGCATTGAGGTTTCTGAGAGTCGATTTCAACCTCTCTCAAAGGGACAACTTGTATTTCGCAACTGGATCATGGGCCTCTGAATCTTGCTGTTCCGTTCGCCGGACGTTTCAGACTCCAGAGTTTGCTCAACCGGAACAAGGAACAAAATGGCAGCGCTTCAGACATCGAGACGTGTCCTCATCCTGGATGATGAACAAATAATCGCCAATACCCTGGCGTTAATCCTTAACCGCAATGGTTTTGAGGCTCAAGCCGTCTACACGGCCCAGGATGCAATCACGACGGCGGCACAACTCTCCCCCGATGTACTCATTAGCGACGTCATCATGGAAGGTATGACAGGTATCGATGCTGCAATTCGCATCTCTCAGCTCGCTCCCAACTGCCGCATCATATTATTCTCAGGTCAGGCAGCAACTGCCGATCTTCTTCAACGCGCCGAGGCAGACGGCCACCACTTCGAGATCCTCGCCAAGCCGGTTCATCCTAAAGTGCTGATAAAGTGCCTCAATGATCCTCAGTAGCAGCGGCCTGCGGCACAGGAGTCGACGGAAAGAAAACCGAGAAGACTGTCCAGCTCTTTCCTGTGTGGGCGCTGCTCTTCACCTTGATCGTTCCTTCATGCTTTTGCACAACATTGGAGCTCACCCACAGACCGAGCCCGGTCCCCACTTCTGTCTTGGTCGTGAAGAAAGGCTCGAACAGCTTCTTCCGGATATCGAGGGCAATGCCTGGTCCGTTGTCGCACACTGTTAGGCGTGCGCCACATCGCATCGCTCCGCTGCGCTCTCGTCCCCGTTCGACCCGAATCACAATGCGGCCGTTATTCGGTACAGCGTCAATGCTGTTGTTCAACAGATTTGCAAACAGCTGACGAATCTCACCGGGAATTCCAATGATCTTTGGATCTTGTCTGATTTGTGTCTCAATCGAGATCTGCTTATTACGAGCGCGCGCGGAGAACACAGACACTAGGGGGACCACAAGTTCTCCAAGCGTCAGTTGCCGCGCCCCCGTCGTTTCCCGATAGAAGCCCAGTGTCTGCTTCGTAAGTAGCGCTACACGGGCGAGCTCCTGTTGTGCGTGCTGCAGGAAACCCTTGCCAGCCTCGTCTGTCATACAGCTTTGCGCAAGATAGACAAGATTCGTCACCGCTTCCAGAGGATTGTTGATTTCGTGAGCGATCGTCGCCGCCATCCTGCCTACGGTCGCAAGCCTCTCCGTGGTATGAAGCGCCTTTTCCACCTTTTTTTGCTGCGAAATATCCCTGGAGATGCTGGCCACTCCCGTGATATTTCCATCTGCGTCATAAACAGGCGAAAGCGTCAGAGAGACCTCGATGCACTCACCGTCCTTTCGCGTCCGCACGGTTTCAAAGTGCTCGGTTCGTTCTCCCCGGGATACTGCGGACATAATTCTGTCTTCGTCAGCGAACAAAGCCTGCGGAATAGTATTCCGGATCGACTGCCCGATCATCTCTTCAGCCGTATATCCGAACATCCTCTCCGCACAAGGATTCCAACTCGTTACGATGCCGTTCAGATCTTTCCCGATAATCGCGTCATCCGATGACTCGACAATTGCCGCCAACCGTTGCGACGCGACAAGTGCCTCCCCCAGCTTCGCCTGGCTGTTCTCGATCTCCCGGCGGATTTTTAACTCTCCGCTGATGTCAGTGCTCGTTCCAAACCACCGCGTAATCGTTCCCGCAGAATCGCGAAGAGGCACAGCCCTTGTTAGAAAAGGTCGGAATTCGCCGCTCTTGTCTTTCAGGCGCGAAACGATCTCGAAAGGATTTCCCGACTCAAGCGAATCTTTCCATCTGCTCAGAACCTGCTCCGAGCCTTGGGGATCGTGAACTGACCGCCATCCCCATCCGCAATTCTGATCTGCTGTTGTGCCCGTGTAGTCGTACCAGCGCTGATTGAACCAATAAACATACCCATCCGGATCCGCCATCCATACGAGCTGCGGCATCGCGTCTGCCAGGCTCCGAAACTCCTCTTCGCGGCGATGGAGAGCCTCCTCGGACCTCTTGCGGTTTGTGATGTCGCCAACCACTCCAAAGAATCGCGACGATCCGACCATCCGCCGCCCCTTCGAATGGTGATAACGAAGTCCTCGCTCAGGATGCTGATACCGGTATTCGAGTTCGAGGGTGCCTGTCCGTTGACACTCGGCCATTGCATATTGCATCTGCGGCCAATCGGCAGGGTACACACGCGACGACCAAATCCGGTAGATTTCCTCATCGCTCGTGCGGGCGTCGGTTCCGTACATGCGGTGCATCTCCGGCGATAGCGTCCGCTTATTTTCCACCGGATCCCACTCCCACGTACCTACTTCCGCTGCCTCCTGAGCAAGCCTCAGTCGTTCTTCGCTCTCCTCGATAACCCGTCTGTTCGCCACGCGCTCTGTCATATCGACGGCGAGAACGAAGATTCCCTCGACCTCGGCCTTGTCTGACAGGACGGGATCGTAGCTGAAATCAAAATAGCGATCCTCGACCAGGCCGCTCGCAGCCTGACGGATCGGCACTTTGAAATCCTTGCCATGGTAGGCGGTACCGGTACGAAAAACTCCATCAAGGAGTTCGTAGACACCCGATCCTTCCAACTCAGGAAGCGCTTCACGGATAGGCAGACCAACAAGGTCTGAAGCCTGCTCTCGTCCTGCCGCGCGAACGTAGAGCTCATTCACAAATTTGTAGCGGTGATCCTCGCCATCAAGGTAGGCGATCGCAATCGGAGCTCTTCCGAGCAATCCAGCCAGTCTGGTGTCGCTGTTCCCCGGTTGCCCTTGTGTGATTTCCAGGGCGTCACGGTGTGAAATTGCCATCGATGATTCGCGCTCCCGGGGTCGTTTCGTTACGCGCGGTGATTCACCAACGCAACTCGATCGGAAATCCGACCGCTCTGCATTCACGTGTTTCCCCGTTGGATGACCGGAACGGCTTCAGAAAGAGACCGAGCATTTGTAGAAGGCGCAAAACTCACCCCATGCGCCCATAGATCTTCGATTACGAAATCGATTTGGCAGTTGTCTACAATATGGAAAAAACTGAGCACGTCAGCTTCAAGCAGCCTTCTCAACAGGTGCCGCACCCGCCTCGGGCTCAGAGCGGGGATTTCGACTCGCCCACCATATCAGCCCCGCGCCGACCAATACAGATCCCAAACTCGCCATCTGGGCATTCGATAACCCCGCGAGGATCTTTGGATTACGTCGTATAAATTCAACCAGAAATCGTGCTATTCCGCTGAGAACCAGGTACTCTCCGACTATTGCGCCGGTTCCGTGCCGCTTTCCGGCGCGCCACCAGAGGTACCAGCCAATCACCAGTCCCACGCCAAACTCATAGAGAGGAGTCGGATGCACTCGCACCCCAGGCGGAGTGGGCTCGATCCCATTCGGAAAGCCCATGCCCCATGGCAGTTTGGTTTCAATCCCATAGCATCCGTCCCCCGAGAGAAAACACCCGATGCGCCCGATGCCGTAGCCAATCGCAGCCGCTGGAGCAGCCAGATCCAAGGTGCGCAGCGCACCAATCTTTGCCCACCAACCCTGAAAAAGTAGAGCCGAAATGCCGAAGACCATACCGCCAAACCACGCGAACCCTGCAGTGTCCCAGAGGACTCGCCACCCCAGATCCCGGAACTCACTGGGAGTGTCAATCACATGCCACAACTTCGCTCCGATAATTCCGGCCAGCACCGCAATCGCGACCATTCCCACAGCGTCCGCATCTTGACCCGCTCTCTTGAAACCGCGGTCCATCACAATTGCCGCGGCGACAGCCGCAAGCCACAGCATCAGGCCGAAAGTCGGAATGCTGAAATGCCAGATATGTATGTAGGGAACCATTCTTCTTCAGTATAGACGTCCCGAAGTTCGACACAGTTACAAGCGTCTACCGCCAGTTCGCGCACCTTGATTTTCACAGAAAGCCCCTGCTTTCACCACCTTCTCGCGCGATACTAATTTCATGGCCACCATCACCTACCAAGGACTTGAGGTCCTCTACACTCGTCAACAGATAGCAGAGAAGGTCATTGAGATGGGTGCGCGCATTGCTCGAGACCTGAACGACGAAAAACTGGTCATGGTAGGAGTCCTGAAAGGCGCCGCACTCTTCCTGGCTGACCTGGCTCGCTCTATCAACGTCGACACTACCTTCGACTTCGTTGCCGTTTCCAGCTACGGCAAAGGCCAGCGGTCTTCCGGAGCCGTGAAACTGATCAAGGACCTTGACGAGCCAATCGAAGGCAAAAACGTCTTGATCGTTGAGGACATTCTAGATACCGGCCTTACTCTCTCGTATCTGCGAAAGGTCTTCCTCCAGCAGAAACCCAAGACACTTCGCATCGCCGCTCTCCTCGACAAGCCATCGCGCCGCATCGAGAAAATCGAAGCCGATTACGTCGGATTCTCCATACCAAACTTATTTGTCATCGGGTACGGAATGGATTATGCCGAGCGATATCGCAACCTACCCGACATCTGCCTCATGGCGCCCGATCACCCCGAATAGTCCAAAGCCGAGAAGTCCCTGTATGTCTGAACGCGAAATACTCACCGCTGCCTACCGCGATTTCAACGCCCGAGACATCGAAGCCGTAGTCTCACGCATGCATCCAGAAGTGGAATGGGCCAATGGAATGGAAGGCGGCCACGTCCATGGAAAGGATGCGGTGCGCAATTACTGGACCCGCCAATTCACAACCCTTAAACCTCGCGTCGATCCTCTATCCATCGACCCTGACGAGCACAACAATTGGACGGTTACTGTGCATCAGGTGGTCCACGACCTGCAAGGCAACCTCCTTGTGGACGCAACCGTCTACCATACGTACCAATTCCGCGACGGCCTTATCGCCCGCATGGACATATCTCAGACCAGGCTGTTTACTGCCTGATACGCATGATTCGCCGACTAGTTTCTTTCGTCATCTCGGAATCTCCGTTGCCAATGGCCCGGCAGCTATCCAGGGACTATACTCAACAGCCGGAATAAGCAAGGCAAGCCGCCGAAGACCAAAAGAGCGGCCCTGAACGAGGAGCAAGAAAATGGCAGCAATTACCCCGATCCGAGATGAAGATCTCGACTTTGATCACGGAACTTTCGATTCAGCCGCCTTCACAACCCAGGCCCTTGCTTCCTGGCAAACTCTTGCCCAGGTCATCGACCACACCATTCTGAAGCCAGAAGCTTCTCGCGAGCAGATTGAGAGCCTCTGCGACGAGGCGATCCGCTATCGCTTCGCCTGTGCAATGGTCAACCCAGTTTGGGTTCCTGTCGCCGTTGAGATACTCTCCGGCACTGGGATTCCTGTCGGCGTAGTCATCGGGTTTCCTTTCGGCGCATCGCTCGTTTCCACTCTCCGCCAGGAGGCCGCCGCGCTTGCGCGTCTCGGTGCGAAAGAACTCGACATGGTCATCCCGATCGGCCAACTCAAAAGCGGCAACCACCACGCCGTCCAACATACGGTGCACGCGGTCGCCAATGTTGCGCATCACCATGGCGCGATTCTGAAGGTGATCCTCGAGACCTCTATGCTCAACGTCGAAGAGAAGCTTCGCGGTGCTGAACTCGCGATTCAGGCCGGAGCCGACTTCATCAAGACCTCCACTGGCTTTGGTGGTGGCGGAGCGACTGCCGCGGACGTAGCGCTTATGCGCGGCGTAGCTGGCGGACGCTGTGGCGTCAAGGCCTCGGGCGGTATCCGCACACTAGCCGACGTTAAGACCATGTTGGACGCCGGCGCCAATCGCATCGGTGCCTCTGCATCCGTCAACATCGTCCGAGAACTCGGCGCGGAGTAAAAGACAGCCAGACCAAGGCCTGAGGATCACAATCGCCTCACGATTCGAGCCGTTCTGCGTGTCTTCTGTCCTGTCAGTCACCCTCTCGCCCCTTCTTCTTCTTGTACCCTTGCCACCTCGTTCTATCGTTCGCTGAGTTCCTCGTCCTGTATCATCGTCTTCGTCCCAATGTCATCCAACTCCCCCACTACGCGCCCGGAGCCCGAGTACGAAGGCGACTATCGCCCTGCTGACTCCGCGAACCCGCACGCGCATCTCGACGTTGCCAATCCCCGCGTGGAATCCACCGATCTCCGCTACCTTGCGCAGATTGCTGACACACTCAACACCACTCTCGACCTGCAGACGCTTCTGAATCGCACTTCAGAGCTCGTTCGCTCCATCATCCCGTACAAAATCTTTTCCATCCTTCTTCTGAACGACCGGACCAACGAACTTCGCATGCGTTTCCAGATCGGCCACACGCCGGAAACCCAACGCATGCGCATCCCACTCGGCAAGGGTGTCGTCGGCCAGGCCGCCTTGACTCGCCAGCCCATGCTGGTGAACGACGTCAGCCAGGTCGAGGGCTATATTGACGTCAACCCAAATGTCTGCTCCGAACTGGCCATCCCGCTCATCCTGAAAAATCGCCTCATCGGAGTTCTCGACCTCGAAAGCGAGCAGACCGGCTTCTTCAAGCCCGAACACCTGCACCTGCTCACGCTGACAGGTTCGCGCATCGCGCAGGCCATCGAAAACGCTCGCCTCTACACTCGCGTCTCGCGCCAGGCCGAAACGCTCTCTGTCCTCAACGAAATCTCCACCGAGATCATCTCCATCCTCGATCTGGATCCGCTGCTCGCTAAGGTCGGCAATCTTCTTCGCCGCCTCATCGACTACCAGATGTTTTCAATCATGCTTCTCGATGAAAAGGGCGAGACGCTGATCACGCGCTATGCCTGGCGATTTGGCTACGCACAGGCTCCGATGCGCCGGATATCCGTCACCACCGGACTGGTCGGCGCGGCTGTACGCGAGTGGCGTCCCATCAACGTGCCCGATGTCCGCAAAGACCAGCGCTACCTCCCGATGAACGCGGAGACGCGCTCCGAACTCATCGTTCCTCTCTTCTATAAAGAGCGCGTCATCGGAGTCCTCGATCTTGAGCACACGCGAACCGCCTTCTTCAACGAAGACCACGTTCGGACCCTGACCACCATGGCAGCTCAGATCGCCATCGCAATCGAGAATGCGCGTCTCTACCAGCGGGTCCGTCGCCAGGAACAGCAACTTGAACGCGACATCGCCATGGCGCGCGAAGTCCAGCTTCGTCTGCTTCCAACCGCGCCGCCGAAGCACGAACACGCCGAGTTCGCGGTCAGCTTCCTCCCTGCACGCGCCATCGGCGGCGACCTCTACGACTTTCTGGAGTACTCCGATAACCAGACCGCCATCGTCCTCGGCGACGTCAGCGGCAAGGCGGCTCCCGCTGCCCTCTTTGCGGCTCTTGTGAGCGGCATCATGCGTTCTGCCGTCCAGCAGAAACCAGCGCCAGCCGCTATGCTCGTCCTCCTCAACGAGGCCCTCCAGGAACGCAAGCTGGAGTCGCAATATGTCGTCATGCTCTACGCTCTCTGGAACGACGACAACCGCACCCTAACCGTGGCCAACTCCGGTGCCATTCAACCCATCTTCTGTCGCGGCGGCGAAAACGTAACCGTAAAGGCCGAAGGCTTCCCGCTCGGCATGTTCCCCAGCGCGACGTACGAGGAATTCAATGTCGCCACTCAGCCCGGCGACGCCATCGTCTTCGTCTCTGACGGTATCCTCGACGCCGAAAACGAAAAAGGCGACATGTACGGCGAAGATCGTCTTGCCAGCCTGCTCTGCACTTCACGCGAACTCCCTGCCCAGCACATCGCCGACGCCATCCTCGCCGACGTCACGCGCTTCCAGGGCGCCAAGGACCGCTTCGACGACGAAACCATCATCGTTCTCAGAGTGAAGTGAGCCGGCAACTCCGCAATTGTTCAACAAGCTTCTGGCTACCGGCTCCTAGTTACAGGCTCTTTCAGAGCTCCTAGTAAACTGTCTCTGACCCCACATTTCCGGAGCCCCATTGTCGACCGCAACGCAAGAACGCATCATCCGTCCCGCGCGCAACATCCTTGGCACCCTCCGCCTCCCCGGCGACAAGTCCATCAGCCACCGTTACGCCATGCTCGGTGCATTCGCTGACGGCACATCGCGCTTCTCGAACTTCTCCACCGGAGCTGACTGCGCCTCGACCCTTTCCTGCATGCAGGCCCTCGGCGCGCGCGTTCGCAAACTCGAAGATGGGCGCATCGAAATCGATGGTGTTGGTGGTCGCGTCACTCCTGTTGATCATCCGCTCGACTGCGGCAACTCCGGCTCGACGATGCGTATGATCTCCGGCCTGCTCGCGCCGCAACAAGGCAGCTTCACTCTTGTTGGCGACGAGTCCCTCTCCCGTCGCCCCATGGAGCGCGTCCGCAAGCCCCTCGCCGAGATGGGAGCGAACATCAACCTCACGGACGGCCACGCTCCCGTCACGATCCAGGGCTTTACTCTCCACGCCATGGACTACACCACGCCCGTTCCCAGTGCACAGGTAAAAAGCTGCATCCTGCTCGCAGGCCTGCAAACCGCCGGCAACACTACCGTCCGCGAAGCCCTTCGCACCCGCGACCACAGCGAACTCGCTCTTCGCGCATTCGGCGCAGAACTCACTCGCGCCATCGACTCCGTCACCATCACCGGCCCGCAAACACTGCGCGCCATAGAAGCTGCTGTTCCAGGCGACATCTCGTCTGCCGCATTCTTCCTCTGCGCCGCTGCGCTCTTCCCGAACTCCGGACTCATCCTCGACGGCATCGGCTTGAACCCCACTCGCGCCACGCTTCTCGACGTACTCACTGCTTTGGGCGCACGCATCGCCGTCCTTCAGCTTCAGGAGAGTCACTCGGAACTCGTCGGCACCGTTCAGATCACTACCGATCCGCAGGGCCTCGGTTCCACCACCATCAGTGGAGCGCTCGCAGCGCAGCTCATCGACGAGCTTCCCGTACTCGCAGCAATAGCCCCCTACACCAGCGGGGGCATCCGCATCCGCGATGCAAAAGAATTGCGTGTGAAAGAATCTGACCGTATTGACCTGGTCGCTCGCAACCTGCGCGCGATGGGCGCAGAAGTGGAAGAATTCGAAGACGGCCTCGATGTCCCCGGTGGCCAGACGCTTCACGGCGCCGTCATCGACTCCGGCGGCGATCACCGCATCGCCATGGCGTTCAGTGTCGCCGCGCTCCGCGCCGAAGGCGAAACACTCATCCAGGGCGCTGAATCCGCCGCCATCAGCTTCCCTGAATTCTTCGATCTTCTGGATCTGGTAGCCGAACGCTAAACAGATTCGAATCTGTGCTCAGCCGCGAAGCGGCCGCTAAACTCCGCTGATCTAATCCGGCGTTCCGTCTTCATCCGGATTGTGCACATACGCGCGTGGCACTGTCTCGAAATAGGTGAATTGATCACTCACCTGAGCTGTTTTGCGAGCACGGTAGAAAAATATCTTCTCGCTCAGCATTTGATAAGGTCGGTACAGAATCAGGCAGATGATCGAAACTACAATTCCGATCGCCGAGAATACAATCGCGCACGCCTCTAAATAGCCGAGGATCACGAACGGCTTGATCACCAAGTCCCGCGCCTCGCCAAGAATCATCAACACGACGGCTTCAAAGCCGGCTAGCGCTGACGCAACCAGCAAAACTGTTGCGCTGGCTGCCAGCGACCTGGATGGTCCACCGAGATCTCGCCACGGTGCTCGCACGTTCCGAGCCTTTCTTGCCTGACTTTGGGGCCTTGCCTACATTGTGCATCAGGATTGACATACCTGGCCCATCAACTTGCTTCCAGGGAACCCTATCCTCATCCGGGAGTACCCAAGAACGTAAGGGACGGATTCGCCCTGTACTTTTGTGCACCTGGCAGATTTCTTCATTGGCAAGCGAGATCCGGAACTATTAAATTTCCTGCAAATCCAGCATCAGTCGTCGTTCGTTCCTTTTACGGCGGGTACGTCCCCGAAACTGGAGTTCCCCATGGCAAGGCTGGGTGCATTTTGCTTTCCCGGAACCGGACATATCAATCCAATGACTGCTCTCGCGCGGCGTCTTGAACGGCGTGGCCATCAGGTTGTTATCTTCGGCGTTGCGGACACTGAAGCTCGAGTGCGTGCCGCAGGAGTTGAGTTCCACAAAATAGGCGAGCTGGATTATCCCGCCGGAACGATTGCGGAACTCGATCGCCGACTCGGTGAGCTTAAAGGGTTAGCCACCTTTGGTTTTACCGTCGACCGGGTGAAGAAGACCGCCCGTATGATCCTGCGTGACGGCCCGGCTGCAGTTCGTGCCGAAAACATCGACGCACTGCTTGTCGACGAAGCCGATATGGGCGGCACCATCGCCGAACATCTCGGCATTCCCTATGTCTCGATTGCATTCTTCCCGCCACTCATCCAGGATGATCGCATCCCACCTTTCTGCTTCGGCTGGCCTTCAGGCGATGATTGGTGGACACGCATGCGCAATCGCCTGGGCTTTCGGCTTCTGTCCAGAGTCGCCGCTCCGATCTTCGACCTCGTGAACATGCAGCGCATCAACTGGGGATTGCCGCCTTACCGCCGATCGACAGACGCTCTCTCTAAGCTCGCTCAGATTGCTCAGTTGCCGGCAGCACTTGAGTTCGACATCGCGGGCCTGCCGCCGAACCTTCACCACACAGGCCCGTTCGTCGATGCCCAGCAGAGGCCACAAATTGACTTCGATTGGAGCCGCCTAGACGGGAGGCCGCTCATCTACGCCTCTCTCGGAACCCTGCAGAATGGATCAGAAGACATCTTCCGCACCATCGCAGATGCCTGCTCCAGCCTGAACGCACAGCTCATCATCTCTCTCGGAGGCGGCCTCGATCCCGAGCGTCTCGGACAACTTCCCGGCGATCCCATCGTCGTCCGCTACGCACCTCAGCTTGAACTTGTGAAGCGCGCTTCCCTCGTGATTACACACGCCGGCTTGAATACCGTACTCGAATCTCTAGCGGAAGGCGTACCCCTCGTTGCGATACCGCTGGGCAACGACCAGCCCGGCGTTGCAGCACGAGTAGCTGCGAAAGGTGCCGGCATTGTCGTGCCCAGGGGCAAGATAAACGTCGCGCGATTGCGCGTCGCTGTGCAGGCCGTCCTGGATGACCCGCGGTACCGCACGGCCGCCCAAACTCTGCAGCGCGAGATCCGAAGTATCGATGGCCTCGAGAAAGCAGCAAACATCATCGAGAAGGCGCTGGGGTTGGAGGCTCTTGCTGTAGCAGCCGACTAGGTCTCAAGCCTCATGCGCAGTTGGCACGTGCGGCTGCGGCACCAACTCGGTCAGTGCAATCCCCGCCAGGATGAGGACGGCGCCAATTGCCGGCACCATTGCCAGCCGCTCGCCCGTCACTACAAATGAGGTTATCCACGCAAACACCGGTTCCAACGCCAGAATCAGCGCCATCGGTGTCGTCGGCAAGATTGACTGCGCCCAGCTTTGAATCGAAAACGCCGCCGCTGTGGCTAGTGCGGCCGCCACAATCAGCGCGAACACCAGTTGCCGCGTCACATGAACCTTCGGGTGCTCGATCACCGGCAGGCTCACAGCCATGAACAGCGCACAGAATCCGACCTGCAGAATCGCGAGCGGTTGGAACGGAATGCGCGGCGAAGTGTGTCCGAGCGCGATGCAATGAAATGCAAACGAAATGGCGCAGCCCAGCGTCAACACATCGCCCAGATTAATCGACGAGAAATCCGGCAGAAACGCCGCCACTGAGCCAGACGTCCCGGAAGCCGGCGGAGCTGTGATCAGCACAATACCCACAAATGCAAGTGCTGCGCCTGCAAATGCATTCCAGCGAGGGGACCGTGCGCCCGGCGGTCTCAACGCCGGTGGCATCGAGAACAGCGGGACCAGTACCACCACAAGACCCGTGATGAATGCCGACTTCGAAGGTGTCGTCCTCGCGAGCCCGATTGTCTGAAACTGATACCCTGCCGCGAGACAAAGCCCGACGAGCGCCCCTGCTGCAATGTGGCTACGTCGGATCGTACCCCACGCGCGATGGTAACCAGCCGCGAGCAGCACGAATGCAAGTGTCATCCTGATCAAATTGAACGCCACCGGCGTAGCATCCGCCAGCGCTCCCTTGATGACGACGAACGTCGAACCCCACACGGCGACTACCAGCGTCATCAGGATGTATGCACGTAATTTCATCTCACTCAATTCTCTAGCGAATTCGACCGATCACTGCGAAGTCGAGGAATAAACCTGCTCACCTGCAACCCAAGTTTGTCTCACCTGGGTCTCAAGAATCGATGAAGGTCTCATCTTGTAGATGTCGCGATCCACCACTACAAAGTCGGCATCAAATCCGGGCGCAAGTTTTCCCTTCTTCTTCTCGGCGAACTCCGCGTAAGCGGAGCCCTGCGTGTAGGCGTACAGCGCCTGCCCACGGTTGACCTTGTTTTCTACCGACAAGGATTTCGTCGCGTACTCATTTGTCCGTGTCACAGCTTCAAACAATCCGCGAAACGGCGCGATCGGCTCAACCGGGTAGTCCGTGCCAAACGCCAGCGGCACTCCGGCATCCAGGAACCTCTTCCACGCATACGCACACTTTGCGCGCTCAGGGCCGATTCGTTCCGCTGCCCAGTTCACATCGGTCATCAGGTGATTCGGCTGCATGCTGGCGATGATCCCAAGTTTCTTGAACTTTACAAAATCTGAGGAATCTACCACCTGCGCATGCTCCACGCGATTGCGCGCCGTCACAGGCACGCCCGGCTGTGAGAACGCATCCAGTGCCATCGACACCGCCCTGTCGCCAATCGCATGAAATCCAATCTGGAATCCTGCTTTCGCCCGCTCCACCGTCATCTGATTCAGCCGGTCCTGCGTGTATTGCGGCAGACCAGTATTCTTCGGATCATCTGAATAAGGCGATTTCATCGCAGCCGTGCGAGACCCGAGCGAACCATCCATGAACCCCTTCAGCATTCCCGTATGGAGCATAGGATCGTTCGCATCATGATGTGCGCGATGCGCCTTCAATTCGTTCAGTGGCGACGCAAACAGGAGCCACTCCGTAATGCGGAGATGAAGATTTCCTTCCTTCTCCATTTCTTCGTAGACGAGAAAATCCTGCCAGTCACTGTTGTCCTGTGCCGTGGTTACGCCATGCGCGAGCGCGTCTTCGATCGCCAGTTCATCGCCCTTGCGCCGCTCCTCTTTCGTCGGAGCAGGAATCGCTTTTTCGACCAACTCCTGCGCCGACTCGCGCACAATCCCAGTCGGCTCGCCGCTTCCGTCTAGATCGATTGCGCCGCCTTCCGGCATTTGCGACTTGGCCGTGATCCCTGCAGCCTCTAGCGCACGGGAATTCGCAATCGCGATATGCCCATCGATGCGCGACAGGAACGCAGGATGATCGCCCGTCACTTTATCCAGATCTTGGCGAGTCGGCAGAATCTTCTCGTTCCACAGCGTGTGATCCCATCCACCACCTGTGAGCCAGTGACCCGCTGGAGCATCCTTCGCAGCTGACTGAATGCGGGAGAGCATCTCCGCAAGGGACTGGGCGCCGCGCAGATCCACGTTCAGTTTTTCGCGCCCCGCCTCGCCTAGATGCGTGTGAGCATCGTTGAAACCTGGGAAGAGAAACATCCGCGTGTGCGCGGTATCCATGTCGTGCAGGTGAGTCTTTGGCCCTGCCAGCCGAGTGATCTCCGCCGTTGTTCCCACTGCGATCACTTTGCCGTTGGCCACTGCCATCGCCTCGACAACGCGCGGCCTGTCTTCCGCAAAGCCTTCGCCTGTATAAATTACCCCATTGAAAAACAAGTCATCCGGAGCAGTCGGCGTCGAAGCGATTGCTCGCTTTTGGTGTTGTGGAGCCGGATGTCGTGCGGGAGTCTGCGCGGAGGCCGGAGCAAAAGTAGAGAACACCACAGCGATAAGAGCAGGAATGGTGCGCATGCGCGAAGTGTATCAGAGCACTTACTGCTCAGCCGCCCACTCAGCGAGTGCAAGGGTCAGCAGAAGGACTCGTCGCAATCCGATCTCGCGATTCTTATCCGAGTACCACTCCGCCATAGTATGCGCGCCGCCGCCATCCCCGCCTGCCCCCACTGAGAGCGCCGGAACTCCCAGCGAGATCGGAATGTTTGCATCGGTCGATCCCAGACGCAAATCGGTCTGTATTCCTAGATGCCGGTCCACCGCGCGAAGCGCTTCAAGCACCGGTGAGTCTGCTGCAAGCTGAGCTGCAGGGCGATCGCCAATCTTTTCGATCGTGAACGTCAGTACTCCTCGATTTCGATGATTCAGATTTGCCGCTGCCGCGTTGGCCTGCTCCACCGCATCTTCCACCGCGCGATGCAGCGCCACCTCGAGTCGCAACAATTCTTCAGCACTCGTCGAACGGAAATCCGTTGAAGCAGTCGCGGCCTCTGGAATCGAGTTCACGCTCGTGCCACCTTGCACCATTCCTACATTCAATGTCGTCGTCGGCCTTTCCGGCACCGGCGTACGCGCAAGCGTTGCAATTGCCCATGACAGAGCAACGATAGGATTCGGTGTCCCCGAATCCGTGAAACTATGTCCGCCGGGCCCTTTGATCGTGACCTTGTATCTTCTGCTTCCCAGCGCCTGCGAAACCGCCGAATCAGCTCCCGCGCCATCCAGCACGACATGCGCAGCAACCCGCCCCGCCAGCTCTCGTTGCTCGTAGAAGTGCCGAACTCCGCGCAGATCTCCTTCGCCCTCTTCGCCGACATTCGCCAGCATCAGTATCGGCACAGGCACTTTCACCTTCGCCTGAATCAATGCCTCCGCAAGGGCCAGCATTCCAATCACGCCCGCGGCGTTGTCGCATGCTCCCGGAGCGGCCAGACGATTTGCATCATCTTCACGAGTCAGAGTTGGCATTAACGGTGTGTCAGCCGGAAAAACAGTGTCGATGTGCGCCGACACAACAATCACGTGGCCCGTGCTCTCAGGCGGCAGGTGCGTGGCAGGAATGAATCCAAGCACATTTCCGATGCCGTCAACCCGGACTTTCTCGAGCCCAATATCTTTGAATCGATCCGCAGCCCACGTCGAACGCGCGTGCTCTCCGAAAGGCGGCCCCGGAATCACGACCAGGTCCATCTGCCTGTCTATTAGCGTCTTCGGATTGTTGTGCAGCCAGGTGAACGCAGCGTGCACCGGCCGCTGACCTGCCAGCGAGGTGACACGCGCGAAGGCTGAACTGCGCGAAAAAATCGCCATGCCCTCTAAGGGTAGCAGGACAAAAGCAAACTGTTCTGTGAGGGAAACTGTCCAGAAAGAATTAGCTAGAGAAGGCTGACCTCAAACCAAACATCCTGTCCAGATCTTCGCTGGCTCGCTGCCTTTCAACTCTTCTCTGCCATTTACAGCATAACAAGAACTCAAACGACGAAACAGACTGTTTTTTCCTTCCGTCTCGCGCTAACTTCAAGCTTCCGTCTGCGAATACGAACGCCCCTCTAAGGAGATCAAATGCCTCAAGGGATGAATGAATCCGTCACGTCCGCCCCGCACGAGATGGCAACGAGTGTAGGCCCTTCAAAAATCGACATCGCCTACCAGCGTCTTGGCAATCGGAAGGCGCCAAGTGTCCTGCTCATCATGGGAGTCGCCGCGCAGATGATTCATTGGCCAGACACCTTCTGCGCCGCACTCGTTGACGCCGGCCTCCAGGTCATCCGTTTCGACAACCGCGACTCAGGTCTTTCAACCCACATGAACGATGCACCGGCACCGGATCTCCCCGCAGTCTTGACGGGCAATTTCAGCTGCGCTTCTTACAACCTGGCCGACATGGCAGCGGACACCGTCGGCCTCATGGACGCCCTTGGCCTCGCCAAAGCTCATGTCGTAGGCGCGTCCATGGGAGGCCAGATTGCGCAGATCGTTGCCACAGATCTTCCCGATCGCGTTCTCTCCCTTGTATCGATGATGTCCACAACCGGAAACAAGTCTGTCGGCCAGACATCGCCGGAAGCGCTTCGCGAGATATTCGGAAACCCGCCAGGACCAACCCGAGAAGAAGTGATCCAGCATCGCGTCAGAGTCGTGCGCGCTGTCGGCTCGCCCGGATACCCCGCCGACGAGAGCGAGATCGCTGCGAGAGCCGCGCTCGCCTATGACAGATCGCACAATCCAATCGCGATGGCTCGTCAGGCAGTCGCAACGGTTGCATCCGGCGATCGCACGGAACGACTTCGCAGCATCTCTGCGCCCACGCTCGTGATTCACGGCCTTGCCGACAAGATGTGCGACGTCAGCGGCGGATGCGCCACCGCGGACGCCATCCCTAACGCAGAACTCATCCTCATCGAAGGAATGGGACACGATCTCGCCCCCGGCCTGCGTTCTCGCATTTCATCCTCAATTGCGGACTTCGTCTGGCGCGCAGAACGGCGTCAATATTCGCACTGATTCAACCAATCAACTACGAGTTGAAGTCGTATTCAACAGAGTGCAGGAAAAGGCCGCGCGCCGGAGCTGTTGGCCCCGCAGCAGCCCTGTCGCGTGCGGCAAGAATCTTCGGAATCTCTTCGACGTTCCTATACCCGCGTCCCACATCCAGCGCCGTCCCTACGAGATTGCGCACCATGTGATGCAGAAATCCATTGCCTCGCACGCGATAGACCAGCAGATGGAATCCGTCCGCCGTCTGCTCCTGCCACTCCGACGCGAAGATCGTTCGCACCGTCGTTCGCGTCTCAGTCTGAACCGTCGCATCTGCATCCGTCTCGCCCGCTCTTGTTGCGAGATCCGGATCCGTTGCTGCAAAACTGCGGAAATCATGTTCTCCGACAAACGCCGTCGCCGCGCGCTGCAGCAGACCGAGATTCAATCCCCACGAGTACGGATACACATACCGCGCAAGAACCGGTGGACACATCTGGTCAGCAGCGGGCTCGATCGGCAGCACGCGATACTCATAAGTCTTCGCCTCCGCCGAGTGCCTTGCATGAAACGAATCCGGAACCACGCAGGCCTCGAGCACTCGGATCGACCCTGGCAATGTCCGGTTCAGTGCGCGCACCAGGTTCGCCGCCGGAATCCTGGCCTGCAGCGGAAAGCTCGCCACCTGCGCCAGAGCATGCACGCCTGCATCGGTGCGTCCCGATCCCTGCGGCAAGGGAGCCTCTCCCACTAACCTGCCGAGTGCTGCCTGCAACTCACCCTGCACCGTCCGTTTTTCTGGTTGCACTTGCCATCCGTGGAAGTCCGTTCCGTCGTACGAGAGAGTCAATTTCCAGTTCTGGGTTTGTTGCAACGCGGCTTGAGTGCTTTCCGTCACGGGTACCTGTGTTGTTAACAGGTTAATTGACCAAAAAGGCCCATCCGGTTAGCACCTTACATTGGGATATACTCGTGTTTTCGTGCGAGATTGGGCGCGAAGTGCCCTGCAAGAGGGAACGAAGTTACCGCGGCGCGCGTAATCCTAAGTGACCCAATGGTCATTTGAAGCACGGGAAGAAGAAATCGCCGCGTAGAATCACAAATTTGCGTCCGGAATCATGTTTCGGACGTCATGTAGAACGGCACCCCACATGCCTCAGCGACTCGTGGAGAGGAAACATGCAATTGTTCGGTATCCGTGTGTTTGAACATCACAAGATAACTGCTCGCCCCGCAAAGCGCCGCACTGCAGACCGCTTGCGCGCGGCCACCGCAGTCATGCTGACGTTGACAGCAGGAGTGCCTTCGGGATTTGCACAGGAACAGCAATCGGGCGGCGTCAAGGGCGCCGGCACAAACGCCCCTCAGAAAGAAGCATCGCAGTTGCCCCAGGCCCCCGGTCCCAATCTGACCCAGCCATTTGATCTCCGTTCCACGAGCCGCGATTTCTCCAAGCCCGCCGGTCGCCTGCTCGGAAATCCGATCAACATGTATCGGGGCACGGACATCCCGAAAGCAAATTTCGCCAACTCCGTTCGCCTCGACAATCTGCTCAAGGACGGCAAGATCTACCTCAGCCTCTCCGACGCCATCGCGCTGGCCATCGAGAACAACTACGACATCGCCATCGCGCGTTATGACCTCGACATCGCCGATACCGACATTTTGCGTACCCGCACCGGGGCCACACCTCTCGGCGCGCCCTCGGGACTCGTCACCGGCACTCTCGGTGGATCTGTCTCGATCCTCCAGACAGGCGGCGGCCCTGGCGGAACAACAGTCGGCTCTGGCGGTGCCGGTTCCGGCGTAAACGGCTTGACGTTGACGACAGCAGGCGCGGGCCCACTTCCCGAGCCCCTCGATCCCAACGTCACCGGGACTATCCAGTTTGAGCGCGCTCGCGCGCCGCAATCCAACACCCTCTTCTCCGGCGGCAAAACCTCGCTCGGAACAAACACCAACAACTACACCTTCGGCTACAACCAGGGGTTCGTAACAGGCACTGCGCTTCAGGCCAGCATCGTCAACAATCGCATTACCACCGACAGTCCGTTCACGGTCTACAGCCCCGAACTCAGCTCCACCTTCAAAGCTACGGTGACGCAACACCTGCTGCAGGGCGCGGGTATCTGGATCAACAAGCGCTTCATGTACCAGGCCATCAACGACCGCCGCATTACGGACTCGTCGTTCCGTCAGCAGATTCTCTACACCGTGAATCAGGTTGAAGGAATCTACTGGGGTCTCGTAAGCGCCTATGAAGATGTCCAGGCAAAAGAGCGCGCTCTCGCGCAGAGCAGCAAACTCTCAGAGGACACGCACAAGCAACTCGAGATCGGCACCATGGCTCCGCTCGACGTTGTACAGGCTGACTCCACAGTGCAGACCGACAAGCAGTCGTTGACTGCATCGCAGAACCAGTTGAACTACCAGCAGCAGATCATCAAACAGGCTATCGCGCGCAATCTGAACGACCAGGCGCTGGCGACTGCACCGATCGTTCCGACAGACCGCATCAAGCTCGACCCGATCGATGAAGAAAAGCAGCCGATCGAAGGCCTCGTTCAGGACGCATTCAAGAACCGCCCCGAGCTCGAACAGGCTGCTTTAACCTTGCGCAACGACGAGATCACGCTGCGCGGTGCGAAGCATGCGTTACTTCCTGCTCTCGACGTATACGGGTTCTACGGTTCTGCTGCTCTCGGTGGATCCCAGAGTCCAAGCGCAATTGATTTCAAAACCGGTGACCCATACCCTCCGGGATCCTTCCCGTCCAACGGTTACGGTACCGTTCTGACTAACCTCTTCAACAGTTCAGCTCCGGACAAAGGTCTGGGCTTCAGCATGACCATCCCAATCCGCAACCGCGAAGCGCAAGCCACACAGGCCCGCGCGCTGATGGAATATCGTCAGGCTGAACTCCGCCTCGCTCAGCTCTACACGCAGATCCGCATGCAGGTGGTCAATGCGCAGTTCGCGCTTACCAATGACCGTGCCCAGGTGCAGGCATCGCTCGCTGCACGAGACTACGCACAGCAGAGCCTCGATGCCGAACAGAAAAAACTCCACCTCGGTGCTTCGACCACCGCGAATGTTCTCCAGCAGGAGCGCAATCTCGCCGTTGCTGAAAACAACTTGATCGCAGCAAATGCGGCGTTCGCAACCGCACGGGCCAGCCTTTACCAGGTGTTGGCTTCAACGCTTCAACACTACGGCATAAACCTCGGCGATGCAGCCAAGGGCACCGTGAGCACCGCGCCAACCGTCGGCGGTGTTCAGCCTGTAGCCCCTGCCCAGCAGCCCGGCACTCCCGCAGCCATGCCTGCACAACCAACGGACGTGCAGCCCAGCCAGCCCCAGACCGACCAGCCAGCAGCAGCGCCCGCTCCAGCAACTCCGCCTGCTCCCACAACCCCACAGCGCTAGAGCAACTCGCTTTTGCTCTCACAAACTACAAACGGCCCGGCATCGTCGCCGGGCCTTAATTCTGATCACTGACCACTGACCCCAGATCACTGCCGCCTACGGCTCATCAGCCAGCGCATACGCCAGCACCGTCATGATTGCCGCATTCTCGTTCAACTGTTTCTTGTCGATCTTGTCGAAGGTATCCGCAGCCGTGTGGTGATAGTTGAAATAGAACCGGCTGTCCTGGATCGGCGCAAAGCTCGGCACGCCCTTGTCCGTCAGCCCCGAAATATCCTCGCCCGTCTCTGGAGCATTCACCAGCGATCCCGCTCCGATCTTTTCCAGCACCTGCGCCACCGGCCTCAGTTTCTGTCCGAGTTCCGGCTTGCCCGCGTAGTAAATTCCCGTCGGATGATCCGCCCCAAGATCGCTCTCGATTGCGCCCGCGTGATTCGCCAGATCCGTCGTATGATCTTTCATGTATTGCGCAGCGCCCTCTGAGCCCTCTTCCTCGCTCATCCACGCAATCATGCGCACCGTCCGCTTCGGACGAATCCCAAGTTCCTTCATCAGCTCCAGCGCCGCCATCGAAACCGTCACGCCGGCACCGTCATCGATCGCGCCCGTTCCCAGGTCCCACGAGTCCAGATGTCCTGAAACAACCACCACCTGCTCCGGATGCGCTGTTCCCTTCCAGTCTGCAATGACGTTGTAGCTGTCCGCATCCGGAAGCGTTTGCGGAGTCAACGTCAGGTGCATCGTCACCTTGCCCTCGTGCGACAGCGTGCTCAGCAACTCTGCATCTTCCGCCGTCACCGCTGCCGCAGCAATCTTGGTCACCCCCGGCGCATACGCAGTCGCTCCCGTGTGTGGCGACCGATAGTCTCCGCCGCCCGCGCTCCTCACCAGCACTGCTACTGCTCCCGCATTGGCACCCGCAATCGGTCCGGCCCCGCGATACACCACGCTCCCGCCGTAGGCATCAAGGCCATGTCCCGTCGCGGCCAGTTCTTTGTCGAATGGATGATTGAACAGCAGAATCTTCCCCTTCACTGCGCCCGCGGGCAGACTGCGCAGCTCCTTCCAGTTGTCTACAGTCACAACCTCCGCGGTGATTCCCTCCGCCGGAGTGCCCACACTCCCGCCGAGCGCCGTCAGAACGATCTTCTGTTTTGTTCCCTCAGCCTGCCCGGGCCATGCTGTCAGCTCCGCTGTTTCAACTCCGCGCACCCAGTGCGGAACCTTCGCCTTCTCAAGCGTCACCTCCGCACCCAGCTTCCGCATCTCATCTGCTACCCAGTCCACCGCCTTCTGCGCCTGAGGAGACCCGCTCAGCCTCGGCCCGATGTTGTCCGTCAGATGCCTCAACTCCTCGTAGGCATAGTCGCTCTCCATCGCCTTATCGCGCAGGCGCTCCATCGTGCGAAGCTGTTCATCGCTCCAAGCACTTTTTCCGCCGCCGATCATCGCGTGCAGTCGATCCAGAATCGAGGGCGGAGCAGCCGGGGCCGCCTGGCCAGGCGTCTTATCAGACTGCGCTCGAATCATCGGCGTCCCGGCCGACACCATCACACCCGCAATCGCAATGAATCTGCAACACTTTTGTGGGGAAATCATGCCGGATGTTAGCATGCCGGCCGGCGCACTTCTTCGCTCCGGCCACGTCTAATCAGGTATGAGCAGTCCGCCGCCTGATCAGGGGCAAACTAGACCGCCGATTCCGGCATCCGACGCCTAAGGCACGACTCTTCACGTGCTTTGCTCCGTCACACTACTCCGGCGGGAACGCCTTCCGGGTTTTATACTTGAGACTGGTGAATTGTCTAGATATCCAGCCGGGTGGCTGAACCGTTAAGAGGTCCTCGAACCCATGAATTCGTTTTACGCAAGACTGCGCTCGCACCGTCTCGCATCCACGTTCCTTTTCCTCGCCATTTTGTCGGTCGCCATCGTAGGCGGCTCATATGCGGCACATGGGGTGCGCGGCCAGGAAAGAACCAGCGACAGCAGCGACGCAACGCCACTCAAAGTGGTCAACTCTCCCATTGAGCCCAACGCCTTCGTCAAAATCGCCAAGGCCGTAGGGCCCGCGGTGGTAAATATCAATACCCAGACCTTGCCGAAGAATGTCGGCAACAAGGGCGGCCGCCGCCTCCTTCCTAACCCGCACAATCGTGTCCAGCCCAATCCGCAGAACCCAGGCGACAACCCTGACGATGATGATCAGGATGGCGGCCAAGGACCCGGCCAGGGACAAGGCCAGAACAACTTCCAGGACTTCTTCAATCGCTTCTTTGGCGGTCAGATGCCCGACCAGGATGGCGGTGACGACGGCCAGGTGCGCGAGTCCCTCGGCTCCGGCTTTATCGTCGATGCCAAGGGATACATCATCACCAACAACCACGTGATCGAGAAGGCCGACAAGATCTTCGTTAAGCTCTCCACCGATCCCGACTCCCAAGATCTCGGTCGTCCCGCCCGCGTAATCGGCACCGACAAGGCCACCGATCTCGCTGTCATCAAGATCGAGAGCAGCTCTCCTCTCTCGACCGTCAAGCTTGGAAACTCCGATCAGGTCCAGGTAGGCGACTCCGTCGAGGCCATTGGCAGCCCCTTCGCCCTGGCGCAGACCGTAACCGCCGGCATTATCTCCGCGAAGAACCGCACCATTGAGCCGGGCGTTGCAGGTCAGTTCCAGCACTTTATCCAGACCGACGCAGCCATAAACCCCGGCAACTCCGGCGGCCCGCTCCTCAACATGAACGGCGAAGTCATCGGCGTCAACACCGCCATCTACACACAGTCCGCCGGCTATCAGGGCATCGGATTCGCAATGCCCTCCAACACCGTCGTCTCGGTCTATAACGATCTCATCAGCCCCAGCCATAAGGTCACCCGCGGATCTATTGGCATCTCGTTCCGTTCCGGCCTCTCCGGCGCTGTCAACCGCGTCTACGGCTTCAAGAATGGCGTTCTCGTCCAGCAGGTGCAACCCGGTGGCCCAGCTGAAAAGGGTGGCATCAAGGCTGGAGACATCATCACCACCATCGACGGCCGCTCGATCAAGGATGGCGACGACCTCGTGAACGACATCGCCAGCCGCCGACCCGGCTCCAGTATCCGTCTCGGGTTCGTTCGCGACGGAAAGCCGCAGGATGCGACTGTCACCGTCGGCGACCGCGACAAGGTCTTCGGAGACGCAATTGGCCAGAAGCAGGAGTCCAATCCCGATAACACCAGCGACGCTGGGGAGAAGCTCGGCCTCGTTGTTCGCCAGATCACTGACCAGACCGCCCAGAAGATCCACACCTCAGGTGTGATCATCCAGTCGGTCCGGAGCGGCTCTTTCGCCGATCTGCAGCAGCTCGAACCGGGCCTGGTGATCGTACGCATCAACAAGAAAGCCACTGGGACCAAGGACCAGTTCGACGCAGTCGTGAAAGGCCTCAAAACCGGCGACGACGTGGTCTTTGAAGTCATGGATCCTCGCCATCCAGAAAATGGAATCAATTACATAGGCGGGACACTGTAAGCGAAACTTGAATGCAGGGGAGGCCAGCACTCCCCTGCATTCCTGATCGTCTTGCCGCAGAAGCTAGTAGGTCAGGCGATCCATGACCAGCGGATTCAGAGGTGCAACAACAAGCCTGATCGGCAGGAAGTACATCCAACGTATTGGACTTTAGTTTCTGCCCTGAACTTTCGTTTCCCGCACTACCTGGACCTGACCGGCGCCATCTGCTTTTTGTGGCACACTCAGTGGACATTCGGATAGAATTCGCTCCTGCGTCCAGGAACTTAAGATGTTGAGGTATTTTGCATGCTTTCATCCCGAGCAGGCCTGGCGTTTCTATTAGCGGCAGCAGTTGCCGTGATACCTGCTTTCGCCACTCCTACCCACAAAAAATCTTCTACGCCGCACGCACGTACTGCCAAGACGTCTGCACATAGCTCCAAAACGAGCGCTAAATCTCGCAAAGGTTCCAAAAAATCGCGGCGCACAAAATTGCGTGGGCAGCAAGGAATCGACTCCGCCCGAGCCACTGAGATCCAGCAGGCGCTCATCCGCGAGCACTACCTCAACGGCGAGCCCACAGGCGCATGGGACAGCGCGACTGTCGCAGCCATGCAGAAGTTCCAGCGGGATCAAGGCTGGCAAAGTCACTTGACGCCCGACTCCCGCGCCTTGAAGAAGCTCGGCTTGGGGCCTGACTACTCCAACGCCATCAACGCCTCAGGTTCAAGCTTCGCTGATCCTAAGCCTGCCGCAGAACTGCCTGCCTCTCAATCTGCTGGTTTTGCAGCCGCTTCGGGCGTAAACCGTTAGTTCAACTTTAAGACAAGGCCACCCAAGGTTGGGTGGCCTCTCTTATTGGACCATCGTACAAGAAATTACATAAGTGAAATATCCACAGACAACTTTTTGACCTGACCTCCGCATCGGACTCATCACCGGAGAAGAGTTTTATGACAAAGGTCGACCACGCACGACTCGTTCAGGCCCTGCAGGATACTTCCACGCTGGTCGCACGGAATATCGGCCCCGAGAAGCACACCGTCGCAGCGAAGAAACTCCAAAATTCCATCGCGCAGCTCTTAGGCGAGCTCAACAAAGACTGGTGCGAACTCATGGCCCAGCAAGGTACCAAGCCCAGCGTCGGGATCCCCGACTAACTCAAGCTCACGCACTTCCCTCTTGGCTGCTCAGATCTTCACAGCGCTTCATCTGCCTGTGATCAACCCTGAGCGGCCAATCGCTTTCTTGGCTGCCAAAATCCCAAGACACACGAATGCTTTCGCCGCCCCCAAAAAGCAACGGAGCAGCAAGCCTCGGCTCACCGCCCCGTCTTATGACCCGACTCGTTCCCTTGGCCCCTCGTTCCCTGTCTTCTTAGAACCGCATCTGAGGAATGCCCTTCATCAGGAACAGGTAGCGGTCTCGCGTCTGATCCGGCCCGGCAGTGATTGGACTGTTGAGGTGGATAACTGAATTGTCTGTCGCATCGTACTTCGGCCAGTTCTGCACTCCCTGTCCATTCGGATCGCCGTTCTTCGCGAAGTTCGTCCAGTAAGTCATCATGGCTTCACTCAGTTGCCGGTCTTCATCGCGAACTGTCTCGCCCGGCCGCGTATCCAGAGTCCCGAAAACGTACTCAATGTCATCTGAATGGAATGCGAACGTCCCTGGATGATACTTGCTCGGCAGCGCCGCCAACTCAAAGTGATAGCGATACACTGGAGCGTCTCCACCAGTCTTGCGATGTGCCTCAAGCCACTTCCAGGTTCCGAATGCTATGAACTGATCGCTTCCGAAATCAACCGCCGAACGAAGAGCCTGTTCATCCGTGTCGCCCGCGTAGAGCTTCACAAATTCGTCTGCGCGATCCGGAAACTGCTTGGCGGCAAATTCCTTCCACTGTGGAGCCTTCATGCCGCGCATCGCCATGAAGCTTCCCTCATCGGCATTCCATCCCGCCAACAGCGGCACATGCGCCTGCTTGCCTGCCGCGTAAGTGTCAGGCACCGGCTCGGTGAGAAACTTGCCATCGATCACGGGTGCGAACCCGGTCATACCCTTCTTCTTCGCAGCCTCGAGAACCTGGTCGGTCGTCATGGCGCGAAGCGCGACAATGTCCTTGGCGCCGGCATCGGTCATCCATTTATCGTCGACCTCAGCCCGCTCCTTCACGCTCTCGCCACCGAGAGAGATCGCGCTCGGAAACGCTGCACCGCTTTCGCCGATCGCCTTCGCGAATAGCCCTTGCGCCATGGGCGAAGCCATCAATGTGCTCACCGCAAACGATCCGGCGCTCTCTCCGAAGATCGTCACGTTCGCAGGATCGCCATTGAACTTGCCAATATTCTTCTTCACCCACTCGAGCGCGGCCACCATGTCCAGCAGTCCGTAGTTTCCGGCAGACCCGTTGCCTTCCTTCGCCAGTTCATCGGTGCAAAGGAATCCGAAGACTCCGAGGCGGTAATTGATCGTCACCAGCACAACGCCCTTCAGCGGAAGGAAGTCGCCGTTATGCCGCGGCTCAGAACTGCCTCCGCCCGAATAACCGCCCCCGTGAATCCAGAACATCACCGGCAGCTTCGCATTCTTCTTCGCGTCCGCAGGCGTATACACGTTCAGAAAAAGGCAGTCCTCGCTCGGCGTGCCATCCTGGAACACCATGTCGTCGAAGACGCGTCCCTGTGCGCAATGTGCTCCAAACTTAGTCGCGTCGCGATCGCCCTTCCACTTTGCCGCGGGCTGCGGTGCCTTCCAGCGCAAGTCGCCCACAGGCGGCGCTGCGTAGGGCAATCCAAGAAACGCGCGGACCTTACCGCTATTGATCGTCTTGCCGACGACCTTTCCCTGCTCTGTCTTCACCTTCAATGGATCAGCATGCGAGCTGGCAGAGAGCCCCATCAATACCCCCGCCGCCGCCAAGGCACACAATGCCTGCGTACGAAAAAACATGCAAAATTCCTCCGCGAGATACCTTATCAGGACGGATACCAGCGCACGGGAGTTTCAATGTGTATTCGCTATCACACCGCGGAGAACCGCGAGAACAACCGATTTCACTGATTGCCCGATCTGAGCTCTGCTTGGGGGGAGATAGATGGCCCTTAGCCCCTCAAGAAAACCGGGTGCCCCAGGTCTCCCCTTTTGGAGACCTGGGGAGCTAGGATGAACGAGAACCATGCGGTCAACGGACTTAGTAGATCTCCGTAGCCAGCAGATCTTTCATCTCTTCCCGCCGACGGATCAGGCGGTGCTTCTTTCCTTCTACCAGCACCTCGGCAGGCTTCATCCGCGAGTTGTAATTCGAACTCTGCGCCATGCCATAAGCACCTGCATCCATCAGGACCAGTAGATCGCCAGGCTGAATCGGTTTCAGTTTTCGATCACGGGCAAAGAAGTCCCCCGTCTCGCACACCGGCCCAACAACATCGACGGCACGCGCTGTTCCCGCTCGCGGCTTCACCGGAACAATCTCGTGATACGCCTGGTAGAGCGCCGGTCGAATCAGATCATTCATCGCCGCATCGGTGATCACAAAAGTCTTCTTCCCGTTCTTCTTCACGTTGAGCACCCGCGTCACCAGAGCGCCCGCTTGCGCAACGATGAACCGTCCCGGCTCAATCAGCAACCTGCCTTCGAATCCGTCCAGCGACTTCTCAATCGCACCCGCATACTCCGCCACCTTCGCCGCTGCATCCGAACCATCGCCACCAGAGTGGTAGTCGATTCCCAGGCCGCCTCCCGCATCGATCGACTTCAGCGCAATCCCTTCGCTCCTCAACTGAGCCGCCAGCTTGCTCACCCTCCGGACCGCAGCGCCAAATGGCTCCGCCGACCGGATCTGCGAACCGATATGCACGCTGATGCCGTGCGGTTCCAGCCATTTGATTTTCGCCGCCGCGCGATAGATCGCTGGCGCCTGCCGGATATCGATTCCGAACTTGTGTTCCCGCAATCCCGTCGAAATATAGGGATGCGTATCCGCAAATACATCCGGATTCACCCGCAGGGCAAACCTGGCCTTTGCTCCACGCTTCTTCGCCCGAGTTGCCAGCAACTGCAGCTCGGACTCGCTCTCTACATTGAATTCGAGAATTCCCGCCTGCAGCGCAGCGTCAATTTCCTCGGCGGTCTTTCCAACCCCGGAAAACACAACCCGCCCCGCAGCCTCAGGCGCGGCGGCCATCACCCGCGCCAGTTCCCCGCCCGAGACAATATCGAACCCCGCACCCTGATCAGCCAGCAGCTTCAGAATCGCCAGCGATGAGTTGGCTTTCACCGCGTAGCAAATCAGGTGATCTCTCACAGCGAAAGCACTCTTGAAAAGCAAGAATCGTTCAACGATTTCATATGCGGAGTAGACATAAAGGGGCGTGCCATATTGCTTCGCCAATGCCTCGAGCGAGACGCCATCGCAATGCAGAACTCCGCGCGCGCCTGCCGCACGAAATGGGCGAGATGAATATTTCAAGTCAGGATTCAATCAGACTTCCGGGAAATGCTGTGATCCTTCGAGCCTATCGCATCCTTGCGCCCGGGCTCTCGCAATCCGGTCTTTAGAACTCGAACTGCGACAGCCACGGCCTCATGATCGCCGCCACCTTCTCCGGCTGCTCGTATGCTGCGAAGTGTCCCGCATCCGGCAGTAGATGGAATTCGCATCCACCGGGCGCACCTTCGAAAGCCCGCATCTCCGCTTCCGTGATTCCCGGATCTTCGCCGCCGCAGATTGCCAGGAGCGGTGCATCGATCTCCGCAATATCCGGAATAGAATCCGGCCGCGTCGCAAGCCCCGCCTGCACAGCGATAACAGCCTCCGAAGTAAGCGTCATTCGCGCTCGCAGTTCGCTTACAACCTCTGGCCTCTTGGCGCGAGTGCTTGCACCGATCAGCGTCTGTGCATTGCCGTCGAAAACTCCGGCAGTCCCCTCGCGTTTCACCCGGTTGATCGTCTCGACACGCTTCACAAGATTCGCCTCAGCATCGGGCTGTGCCTTCGAGCAGACAAACACCAGACCACGCATTCGCATTGGCGCCTTGCGCCAGAGGTCCAGCATGACGTAGCCACCGATCGAGCAGCCTGCAAACACCGCTTCCCCAAGCTCCAGGTGATCCATCAATGCCAGCACGTCCGAAGTGAGCTGCCCCATGCTCAACACCGGAGCATCCGGCACACGCGAGAATCCGCCCACAGGCAGGTCGTCGCCTAGCTCAGAGTCACCATGTGCGCGAAAGTCAGGAAGAATGGCGCGGTATTCGCCGATCCGTTCAAGAGAAGGAAGCCAGTAGGTATGGTCCAACGGTGTGGGGTGCAAAAAGATTACAGGCACGCCTGAACCAGTTTCTTCGTAGCTCAGCCGTGCCCCATGCGATTCGTACGTCTTGCTCATACCCTTGGAGGATACCCGCCCGGTGCGTTCGGCGGATAAGGAGGCTGAGGATAACTTTGCGGTGGGTAAGCTCCGGGCATCCCCATAAATTCCTCAGGAATGCCAATCCACCCTGCCAGGTAAGCCACACCTACCAGCCCGCTGGTAAAGAAAAAGCCGAGCACGGTGAGAACACGAACAGTGGTCACGTTCCATCCATTTGCCTGCGCCATGCCGATGCACACGCCGGCTATCTGTCTTCCTGCAATCGGCCTGACCAGAGGCCGTCCTGGCGGAGGCGGAGCAGCAGTCACCACATTCCCGCAGTTCGAGCAAAACCGCGCGCTCGGCGGCAATCCGGTTCCACAGCGTTGACAGAAAAAGGGCATTTGGCGAAACCTCCGTTTTCACCATATCACTACGCAAACCACGCTCAAACGGTTCCGCAACCCAGCCGTTATCTTCCCCAAGCCAAACGATCAGTTTGCTTTATATGGAGACTTCAGGCGTTTGCGAGCTGTGTCTGCCCGTGAGGTATTCGGGCCGGCATCGATCGCTTCCTGGTAGTCCCTGATCGCCACCTGACGTTCACCCAGCAGATCGTGACATTCTCCGGCAGACACCAGCGTTCGCACCTTCAGTTCGGTGCCAACAGTCCTTGACTCTGCGGCCTTCTCGTAAGCCTGAGCCGCTTCCGCATAGTGCCTCTGCCCTCGCAGTGCGTCTCCCAGCCCGAAGTAAGCCAGTTCCCATCTCGCCTCGGCAAAATAGCCTGGCTTTTCGCTATCCGTGATGATCGTGCGGTAAACATCCACGGCCTTCATCCCTTCGCCCGCATCCTTGCGCAGATTTCCCTCTTCAAGGCAGAAGAGAAAGTCACGAGGGTACATCCGCTTCAACTTTAGAACCTCATCGATCGCTTCTTTGTATTTGGCTTCCCGCCGGAGAAACAGCGCGATCACCGTCCGCGCATCCACGCTTGTTGCCACACCGCGCTCTGCGTCGTCTCGTAGCAGTTCCATCCCCTTTGTCTTCGATCCAGTAATCCCGGCAAAGCCGATCAAGATCTTGAAAGGTAACGGGAGCGCGCCAACCACGTACTGGTAAACACCGACAACCAGCTTGGCATCGACGTAGTCCGGATCGATCTTTAGGACACGTTCACAGTCGTCCTTTGCTTTTCCCGCCAGTCGAAACCCTGCGCCGAACCCGCGCTGAACCATCGCCACGTAAGTGCAGCGCAGACTCCGCGCCCATCCTCGCGCAAAAAGCGCGTCTACGTCCTTGGAGTTTTTATCGATCCGCGAGTCCGCTTCACGGACTGCCTCGTCCGCCAATGCAAATATTTCGTCGCGCTTTTTCGGGTCTTCATCGGTTGCATGTTTCCCGGTCAGGAAGCCGTCATTCGCGTAGAACGTCGTATCCAGCAGGTCCTGCCGGTACAGTTCTTGAAATACGACCGCCTCAAGCAGCATCGTGGTGGCGTGTGGATCACCCGGGTGCTGCTGGTGGATACGTTGAAAGCGCTGCACAGCAGCGGGATAATCCAGCAGATAGAAGTAGTGATAAGCCTCACGAACCTGCGGGTCGAGGTTCATCGCATTCGTATGAACTCGACCCTGCGCCTCGCTCAAAACTGAGAGAAGCGTTATCAGCAAAAAGCTGAAAATCAGCACACCCCATCTGCGGATTTTCCGATCCATTTCACCCCTGGGCACTGTTGCCGGCGGGAGACACCGCCTCATCAAGTCTAGTCGGCGTCACCCCGCTGCAATCAGGCCCACGATTGAGTTCCCTCTACTCAAACCTGGGCTTTTGCTGCTTCTCTCCGCCTGCAGGATGCGGATGTGCAGCCGCCGGGCGGCTCTCCGCACGATGCTCTTGGTGTGGCGCAGCAGGACGGTTTGCCGCCGCGTGTGGTTCAGGCGGCCTTGATTGACGCTGGGGTTCCACATGCGGGGTCGGCGCCGGCCTCGACTGGTGCGGAGCCGGTGCCGGTCTCGATTCCTGTCTGCGCGGTTCAGGCCTCTGTTCGCGCGGGGAAGGCGCGGGGTGAGACTGAGGTACCGGCCTCTCCATTTGCCGTGCGGGACGAGCCTCAATTCTCGGCCTTTCAGTCGGCGGGGCTGGACGAGGTTCATTGCGACGCTCTCGTCCGGGACGGCTTTCTTGAGGTTGCTGCGCCGGGCGCGACTCGGTACGCGGACGTTCCACCGGTGCGGGCCGCGTTTCCGGTCGTCGATTCGGCTCCGCTCTATTCTCCGGAGCATTTCTTGTCGGTGCCGGTCTGGCCTCCGGACGCGAAGGTGCAGGTGCAACATTCCCCTGTCCTGGCTGCCGTCCGAAATTCTCATTTCGGCCATTTGGAGCTGGTCCTGCATTCTTCGCCGCACTTGCCTGTCTTGCCACTACCACTCGCTGAGGCCTCCCGCCATTGGCTCTTGCATAGGACCCGCGATCCGCGCGCGCCGCCTGGATCTGCTGTTGCTGCACTGGCGTCAGAGCTGTGTGCCGGCCCGTCATGCCTCTTCGCTCAATCGGCGTCGGCTCGTGACGAATTCCTCCAGGACCGCCGTTGTAGGCAATGCGCCGGTCGTTCACGATCGTTCTCTGTCGAACGATCGTTTCATTTACATAAACATTACGGACAACAGTTCGATTCACGCGCATCACGGCCGCGTTGTAAGCAAATCGTCCGTCGCGCCACTCGCCGCCAACGAATCCCTCGCCCATATATCCATACCCATAGTCAATGCCGCCGTAGTATCCGACATCGTTCCCCCAGTAGCCTTCGTGGAATCGGTAGCGATTGTTCTCCCATCCCCACCATGGCGGAGTCCACAGTGCCCCGGTGTATGGCGCGGGCACCCACTCTCCGGGAACCCAGTAGTAGCCTTCCTCGTCACCCCACGCCCAGTACCCGGGCACCCACATCCATCCATCTTCAGGACACGGTGGCTGCTCATAGACCGGTAAGGCCGGCGGCGCAGTTGTGACCGTGATTGAGATCTGGGCACTTGCGTTCGCCGCTCCAAACGAGCAGACAAGTGTGAGCAACAGCGCTGGCAGTATCCAGCGCAGAATTCGCTTTGCATGCATGGGGAAATCCTCCTCTGTTCCGGCGCGTCGCTCTAAATATTCAATCTCTAATGACGAGTCGGTATGACCCTGAGCGGTTCAGCGGGGACGGCTTACCTAGGGTGTCTCGCTCAAGTGCCACGCTTGAGTTGGAACCTGCGCGAGCCAGATTCGTTGTACTCACAACCGAACGCCGAGCTGACTTGGTGGGTTATCTTTAGGAAGCACCCCGCGCCTGGCGCGATAGTAAAAAGCATGGACGTACTCAAGCGACTCTACGAACAGCACTTCCGCACTGCGGCCGATATCGTCAAGCCTCTACAGGGCCAGCTCGGAGGATCGGGGCGAGCGATCATCCGCCTCTCCGGTCCAGCCGGAAGCGCGATCGGAATTCTCTACCCAGTCCGCGAGGAAAACGTCGCATTTCTGGAGTTCTCCCGCCACTTCCGGCACCACGGATTGCCTGTACCGGAGATCTACGACGAGGATCTCACCAACAATGCTTACCTCGAAGAAGACCTCGGCGACACTACGCTCTACGAGCTTCTCAGCGATAACCGGTCGGGCGAAGAGATCTCGCCTGCCGTTATTGATACCTACCGAAAAGTCGTCGCAACTCTTCCACGCTTTCAGATCGAGGCCGGCCGCGACCTCAACTACAAAGTCTGCTACCCGCGCTCTAGTTTTGATCGCCAATCAATTGCATGGGATCTGAACTATTTCAAGTACTACTTCCTCCGGCTCGCCGGTATTTCTTTCAGCGAACAGGCCCTGGAGAACGACTTCACGCGCCTGACCAAGCTTCTGCTCGCCGCTCCTCACGACTACTTCCTCTATCGCGATTTTCAGTCGCGCAACATCATGCTCCACGATGGCCAACCTTACTTCCTCGACTATCAGGGAGGACGCAAAGGCGCGCTTCAATACGACATTGCGTCTCTTCTCTACGACGGGAAGGCCGACCTGCCTCCAGCAATTCGGCAGGAGTTGCTTGACCACTATCTCGATCGCCTCGCCGGATTCATCCCCGTCGATCGCGCCGCCTTCATGGAGCACTACTACGCCTACGTCTACGTCCGCATCATGCAGGCGCTGGGCGCCTACGGGTTTCGCGGCTTCTACGAACGCAAGGCGCACTTCCTTCAGTCGGTGCCTTATGCCATGAAAAATCTTCGCTGGCTCGCGCACAATGTAAAGCTGCCGGTTGCCCTGCCTGCGCTGATGGAATGCTTTCAGGGCATGCTCGCGTCAGAGAAACTGATGCACATCGCCACGGGAACCGACAAACTCACCGTCCGAATCTTCAGCTTCTCGTTCCATCACCAGATGCCGGTCGATGAGTCCGGCAATGGTGGCGGCTTCGTCTTCGATGCGCGCAGCCTTCCTAATCCGGGCCGTGAAGAACACTTCAAACAACTGACGGGCAAAGATGGGCCGGTCATCGAGTATCTGAACCAGCAGGGCTCAGTGCATCGCTACTTCGAACATGTCACTGCGCTAGTCGACTCAACCGTCACCGCCTACCGCAGTCGCGGATTCGGCAATCTCATGGTTTCCTTTGGCTGCACAGGAGGCCAGCATCGTTCCGTCTTCCTTGCCGAGCAGTTGGCGCAGCATCTTCGCAGCCGTGAAGGCATAGAAGTTGTCATTCGCCACATTGAGATGGAATCGAAATTCCCGGAAAAGGTAGCGTCTTGAAAGCGATGGTGCTTGCGGCCGGGCTTGGTACTCGGCTGCGCCCCCTGACCGACGACCGGCCGAAGGCGTTAGTAGAAGTCGCCGGACGCTCACTGCTCGAAATCACTCTCGCTCGCCTGAAGTCCTGCGGCATCATCGACGTCATCATCAACACGCATCATTTTGCCGAAAAGGTAGCCGACTACCTCGCTACACACGATAACTTCGGCATGAACATTGCAATCTCACGCGAAGAGCTTCTCCTTGATACAGGAGGCGGCCTGAAACAAGCCGCACAATTCTTTCTCGCCGATGATGCTGGCGAGCCCTTCCTGCTTCACAATGTCGACGTGATCAGTAACATCGACTTCGAGTCGATGCTCAGCCAGCATCGCGACAGGAATGCGCTCGCAACAATCGCCGTCCAGGATCGTTCCACCTCGCGCTATCTGCTCTTTGATGAATTGGATCGTCTTTGCGGCCGTCGCGCAGGAACCGACGGACCGATCGAGCAGGTTCGCCAGGCAAAAGAGCTGAATGCCCGCGCCTTCTCAGGAATCCACATCATTTCGCCCCGTATCTTTGACCTGATGCATGAAGGAGGGATCTTCTCCATCATTCCTGTCTATCTGCGCCTGGCTGCGGCTGGCGAGGCGATTATCGCTTTCGCCGCCGACCGCTACTACTGGCGCGACATGGGTCGTCCGCAACAAATTTCTAAAGCGACCGGTGACATCGAAAATGGAGTGCTTAAGCTGACTTAAGTGCATGCGCAGATGACTGGTAACCCGTCACTAATGTCACGTTCAGGCTCAATAACGTCTTTGTTATGAGAGATACTGAACACGCTCAACTCGTTGCACCTTCAAAGCCAAGTACCCGAAACCCGAGACTTAGGTTACTTAGGCAGCATAGACGGCGAACGTTTGTATCATGCATGATTCGACCTACAGAAACGGGAGAATCCTTCTCTCTGGAGGCACTATGCAGTCGTTCGGCAATCTGTATCTGGCTTTTCGTAACATCATTGACCGCGAAGAGGGCCAGGATCTGGTGGAATACGCGCTGGTCGTTGCTTTGATCGCGTTCGGTGCGATCACGGGAATGGGTTACCTGGCAACCGGTCTCAATACTGCATTCTCGACAATCGCCTCAACTCTTACGACAACTGTTTAGTTGAGTGCGGCGCCTAACCTTCCTTGCCAGGCCAAGTCAGTTCAGCGCGAGGTTCTGAGAAACCACTCGAACCTCGCGTCGCAGACTCTGTTAGCGCGTGCTACCACCCCAGAACATAAGCAAACATCAATGGAGCGACGATGGATGCGTCTGACTCCACGATGAACTTTGGCGTCTTCTCTCCAAGTTTTCCCCATGTAATTTTCTCGTTGGGCACAGCTCCTGAGTAGGATCCATAGCTTGTTGTTGAGTCTGATATCTGGCAGAAGTATGCCCACAGCGGCACATGCTCGCGCTGCAGATCCTGATGCAGCATCGGCACCACGCAGATTGGAAAATCACCCGCTATGCCGCCACCAATCTGGAAGAACCCCAGTGGCGCGGTCTTTGTGGTCTCTGTGTACCACTCGGCCAACTCCATCATGTACTCGATGCCGGTGCGCACCGTGTGCACCTTCTTCACGTCGCCCGAGATGCAGTGTCCTGCATACATGTTCCCCAGCGTCGCATCCTCCCAGCCGGGCACAAACATCGGCAGATTCTTCTCCGCGGCAGCTAGCAGCCAGCTGTGCTTTGGATCTATCTGGTACGAGCCTTTCAGTACGCCTGACAGCAAGATCTTGTACATGAACTGGTGCGGAAAATATCGCTCATTCGCCTGATCGGCCTTGACCCATTCCGCGAGAACTTCGTTCTCGATCCGCCGCATCGCCTCCATCTCCGGGATGCAGGTATCGGTAACGCGGTTCATATGGCGCGAAAGAAGCGCCGCCTCGTCCGCCGGCGTCAAATCGCGGTAGTGGGGCACGCGCTCATAGAAGTCATGCGCAACGAGATTGAAGACATCCTCTTCGAGATTGGCTCCTGTGCAGCAGATGCCGTGCACTTTGTCTTGGCGGATCATCTCCGCAAGCGACAGCCCAAGTTCGGCCGTGCTCATCGCACCGGCGATGGTCATGAACATCTTGCCGCCCGACGCGAGATGAGTCTTGTATGCCTCTGCCGCGTCTACAAGTGCCGCAGCGTTGAAATGACGATAGTGATGCTTAATAAACGAACTGATCTCTGGCATTTCGCTGTTTCTTACTCCCGTCCCTACGCTAACACAGCGAAATCAGCGGAAAGTGAACAGGGTCTGACTGTGCTTGCACCGGCGAAACTATGTGACAATCCAGGCTCAAATCCGTGTTGCTGAGACCGACTCGGTCAGCGTAATCTCTTGCTCGGCCAACCTGGTAAGGTCAGTGAGAAGCTGTCTGTCTTCTTCTGTGAATGCCCTTGCCTTCATGTCGATCACACACAGTGTTCCGATACGGTACCCACTAACGACGAGTGGACAGCCCGCATAAAAACGAATCTTTGGATGCTCGGTCACCAGCGGGTTGTCCTTGAACCGCTCGTCCTTCGTTGCGTTCTCGACGATCAGCATGTCGTCATACAGGATTGCGTGGGCGCAGAACGAAATCTCTCGCGGAGTCTCGCGCACATCCACGCCACCGCACGATTTGAACCACTGTCGATTCGCGTCGATCATTGTCACTGTTGAGATCGGAACATTGAATACCCGCCGGGCCAACCTTGTCAGCCTGTCAAAACGGTCTTCAGGTGGCGTGTCCAAGAGATTCAGCGCGTGCAAAACGTCAAGCCTGGCGTTCTCATCTCGCGGAATGGCGGGTTTCAGCATGGCGTCTCCGAGACTCTACATTAGCATCCGGAGAACAGCACAACGCGCATTCGATTGCGAATCTCCTTCCCGCCGAGCGGATGGCCTCGGAGAAAGCTAAATGATCAAAACTTCATTTGTTCTTGCACGCTGGATTCTTCGCCGATGGAACTGCGAGAAACACGATGCTCACCGGATCAAGCTCAACCGTTCCTGCATCAACCCGCCGGCCTTTCAATTCCGGTAACGAGCCGTCTGCATTCGCATTAAGCAGCGACCCGTTTAAAAAAATGCCATTGCTTGTCAGTGCAGTTGAAGTCAGCGCGTAACGTTCAGCCGGCGCTGATAACGCAATCGAGTGTTTCTCCTCCTTGTCGGTATTCATCGCGACAAGAGCCACTCCGCCCGGTACGCCCCGCATACATTGCGCATACACGCGAACCGACGAATTCGACTCATGCTGAGGATTCAGCACCGTCGTTCCCATCATTCGCTTCCACAACACACCAACCCAATAGTCTGGCCGTGGCTCAAACGTGCTCTCATCCAGCAGCCCGTAATCGCTCGCCGCCAGCGTGTTATGCATGACCACCTTCACGCCCTTCTGCGCCAGCGTTCCCAGTTGATTCAGAAACCGGAATGTGTCCACAAACTGCGCTGCTATAACATCTCCTCCGCACGCTGCCTCTGCCGTTTCATTCAGCCACATCGGTTTTCCAGGCGCATAGGTGTCGCGAAGCTGCCCGTAGAACTGCTCGGTCTTGTCCGTACGATCCAGCCACTCGGGAGTCAATGCCTGTTCTACCGTAACCTTGCCCCCGCAGCGTTTCGACACCGACCCATAGAAGTGATACGAGAACGCATCAAAAATCGGACCTGTGCCTTTCAGAATGTCCTCAGACTTGATTATGTCCAGCTTGATTCCGGCTGGGAGTAGCGATCCGCCCTCGCCTATCCCACCCGGCCCCAGATAAATCGTCTTCGGCGATTCCTTACGCAAAAACGCACCGAAAAGCTTTGCATCCCGCGCGAACGCCCCAGCGTCGTACCCCTTCGGAGCGGCGCCCGGCCCGGGAATCGTTGGCTCGTTCATGAACTCGGTAGCAGCGATCAAGCCACCTGCCTTGCGCGTGTAATCAAATAGCGCCTTCGCCTGCTCCGGAGTCCATGTCCCGTCTTTATCACGCACTCCGGAACTGATCGCGACCGACGTCACGATCTGCGCATCGGCGGCATGGCTGAAATCGATCACGCCCTTCCACTGAGCGCGTGTCAGCACTCCTCGAAAGCCCTCTGGCGGCTTCTCCGGTGCCGGTGTATCACTGTCTTGAAAGAACGAGCTATTTGCCCACGTTCCACTCACTCGGACGTAAGACGGGCTTAGCGCCCTGGCAAGCTCGATCAGACGTGCGTCGGAAAGGTCGATCGGCTTCCTCTGTTGAAACAGGTTCGGATCCAGCCCGGCAGGCTGGTTCGGATCAGGCGCCTTTTGCGCAGCATCGGTGTTTGCTGACTTATACGGCGCCCAGAACCTGCCACCGATCACTTCCACCATCTCGATGTTGTAGGAGAGGAACCGCGGATCCACCGTAGCTACCTTCGGCATGCTGCCCGGATTCAGCCTGCGAGGAGCTTCGTTCTGCCCCCAGCAAGTTGCAGAGGCCCCAAACAAACCTGCCACTATCGCTGCACAACCAATCGCTCTGCGCATCTGACCCTCCCGATGCTTTCGCTGCCGAGAACGCAAAGACTCTTTGCGAATCTCCACCGAGAAATCCTAAATGCTTGTGGCAGAGAGAAGCTGATCAATCTCGTCGATTGAGGAATTCATTCGTTGTCTTCTCGTGCCCGACACTTTGAGCCAAGGAGTGTTCTGCTCAGAGAGCCTCTGTTCGAATCGAGTGGTCATCCACTCCCGAACCAATTCACCGTCACGCAACCCATCCTGGACAAACGGAATGTCGCAGTCTGTCAGGATGTAAAGCTGGTAGCGGCGAGTCCGCGCAAGCTTTTCCAACTCTAAGCAACGGGACTTCAGGTACCTTTCGTGCCAAATGCTTGTGGCAAGCGGATCAGTGTCGCAAATCAGAATTCTGTTCGCTTCCCGCGCCAAGTCATCCTCAAGTCTGCACTGGGCCCCAGCAATCTGAAGAAACTCTTCGCTCCTCCACTGGTACCGCCACAGATCAACACCAGATGCGGAGAGGGCCTTGCAGTATTCGCGCCCGTATTCAGGAACCCAGACGGTCCTGTAGTGTTCTGCGAGATCCTGAGCAAGAGTGGTTGTTCCAGTGGATTCCGCACCAACTATGCAAATCCGAGCTGCAAAGTATGCTCGCACGCAAGGCTCCAGAAACTCCCAGTGCTTGAGCGGGTTGGCACGGACTTTCGTTGCCGATATGGGAACTTCCTGACGGCTGAGATCTACCAGGACATGCTGCGAACCGAGATACCGGGCATAGGTCTCGCCGTAGTTTTCAGACGTAAACACAACGTCAGGCGCGTAACCGAGAATATCTCTGGTGAATTCTGCCCAGGCTTTCGAATTGTCATCTTCCCCGAAATCGTCGACCTGGATGACACTTGCCGAAGGGTGAAGCTGTCTCAGCCATGTTTGGCGCAGGTCGCCGGAGATAGACTGGTCTGCACGAACGCATATCAAAATGTCCAGATGATCAACTGCCTTCAGAGCAGTCTCGATGAGAAACTTGTGCCCGCGGTGAGGTGGGTAGAACTTTCCAATAACAAGACCCCTCATCCCTGCACTACTGCTCTTTCAAGGACAGCTGAACGGACCGTCCTACGCCAACCAATAAAGCCCAATACACACAGCGCAAAGAACCCTGCATAGAGAATTCCTGTCAGATAGAGCGCCTTGTACCAGTAGAGCAGAACGTAGACAACGTCTGCAGTCATCCATACCCACCAGTTCTCGAGTAGCTTGCGGCTCAACATGAACTGGGCGGTGAGACTCAGTGCGGTGGTCAGGCCGTCCCAGAATGGTACCTTGCTGTCGGTGAACGCTCCGAGTAGGTATGTCATCAGTGCTGTAGACAATCCCGTAACGAGAAGAAGGGACAATGCTGTTTGCCACTGAATTCGCGAGATCGGGAGCGCAGAATTTCCTTTTCCTCCCCTGACCCAGTGCCACCAGCCGTAGACGGAAATGCCAGCGTAGACGATCTGAAGTAACGCGTCAGCGTAAAGCTTCGTGTGCCAGAAAAGCACAAAAAAGAAAATGTTGTTCGCAATGCCAACGATCCAGTTCCAGGCGTTCTCCCTTACGGCAAGGATCACCGACACCGCGCCGGTTATGAACCCCAGGATCTCGATCCAGCTCATCTTTTCTTTAAACCCGGCTGCACTCTTCCACCGGAATCGGTACCTGCTCCACGATCTCCAGCCCGAATCCTTCCAGCGCCGGAATGTGCATCGGTGTATTCGACAACAATCGGATCCGCTGAATACCAAGATCCGACAGAATCTGCCCACCCAGCCCGATCGCTCGAAGAATCCGCCCAGTCCGCGCCTGCGAACCTTCGCGTGTCCGCAGCTCCTGATGAAGAACAAGCCGATTTTCTGGAACAGCCACAGCCCCCGCAATCTCGAAGGCCGAGCCGGCCACAGGCTGCTTGTCGATATCGAATCCCCGCGATGTGTTGTGCAGATACAGAATTGCGCCGCAACCCTCTTCAGCAATCATCCGCATCGACTGGTCCAGCACCTCGCGGCACCTGCAGTCTGCCGCAAAAATATCCCCAGCCGTGCAGCGGGTGTGCACTCTTACCAGAACCGCGTGAGAACACGGAGAACGATTGGTTCGCGAATCACCCGGCACATTCGCGGAACCCTCCGTGCATGCCGGACAGCTGGGACAAAGATCGCCGCGCACCAGCGCAATGTGGCTCTCGCCGCCGTTCACTTCGCTCTCGTAAGCGATCATGCGGAACTCGCCGTATTTCGTCTGAATCCTCGTCTCGCCGGAGCGTACGATATAGCGCTCGTTACGAAGACGGTAACGAATCAGCTCCGCGACCGTGAGGATCCGCAGCTTATGTTCAACTGAGAACGGAATCAGATCCGGAACTCGCGCCATCTCGCCGTCGTCGCGCATCACCTCGCAAATCACGCCCGAAGGATTCAGGCCGGCCAACCTTGCCAGATCGACGGAAGCCTCCGTCTGTCCAGCCCGAACCAGCACGCCGCCCTGCCGCGCGCGCAGCGGAAAAATGTGCCCCGGCCGCGCCAGGTCGGCAGCGGTCGATTTCGCGTCAATAGCCGTCCGGATGGTGTGAGCCCGGTCCGCCGCCGAAATTCCAGTCGTGACTCCCTCGCGTGCTTCAATGGTCTCTGTGAACGCCGTTCCAAAGCGCGACGAATTCTGCTGGGTCATCGGAAATAGCCGAAGGTAGTCGGCCCGCTCTTCGGTCAGCGTAAGGCAGATCAGCCCGCGGCCGTATCGGGCCATAAAGTTGATGGCCTCCGGCGTTACATGCTCGGCGGCGAGCGTCAGGTCTCCCTCGTTTTCGCGATCCTCGTCGTCGACCACGACGACCATGCGGCCAGCTTGAATTTCAGCAATGGCTCCGGGGACATCAATGAAGGGCGGCTCGAATGTTCGCTGGCTCTCTGGCATGGGATCAACTCTCATTCTCTCCGATTGCAAGCGCCTCGGCAAAGACCGTTACTTCCGGGCGACAAAAACGCCGCCCGAAGGCGGCGTTTCGTTGACAGAGGTTGAACCAGAGATCTACAACGTAGATTCGATCTCAAAGCCCCATGCTTCCAGGAGCGCCTCGGGTATGTACTTGGAGTTTTTGTTCCGGCGGGCCCACTCACGAAGACGGGTGGACCGGATGTACTGATCCGGGGTCAACTTGAACTCCTTGACGATCTGTTCGAAGGAGGTCACGGTGGGTACAACTGGGCCGATGGGCTCAGGCTTGCCCCAGTTCGGATTTCCTCTACGCTTTGCCATGCTGTTTTTTGTTCCTCAGAAAGGAGTGGGATTGCTTTCCAACTACCTCGGACTCACTCGTGGGGATCCATGCGGCCCTGAGGCGACTCTATGGTTCTATTTTAGGTAGATTTCCTATAAAAATCAATAGCTAGAACGCGAAAAGTTAATCGTTTTCACAGCAGAAACATCTGGTCAATTTAGCACCTCAGACCACACAAAATGAAAGACTTAATACAAAGATGAGCCAGAAAGTCTGTTCTAACACCTAGCCTTTCTTCCACTTCCCTCCTCTACAACCGCCGGCAGCCGCATTTGACACCACCGAAAAAAGCCTCGATGGACCTCGCCGGGATCACACTGCTGGGCCATCCAGGCGACTCGTTCAGCAGAGTGTTAACCTCGTCCTTGCATGGAATCACCCACAGCCTCTGTTCTCGGCGAAATCGGCCTGCCGATCCCGATCCGGGCACTCGCGTCTAAATCATGGGACGCCATCATCGTTGGCGCCGGCCACAATGGGCTCGCTTGCGCTGCCTATCTCGCTCGCGCCGGCCAGCGCGTTCTCGTCATCGAGAGCCGCCCGCGCGTCGGTGGCGCATGTACCATCGAGGAACCCTTTCCAGGCGTTCGCATGTCCCCTTGCGCCTACCTCGCCGGCCTGCTGCATCCCCTCGTCGTCGAAGAGCTTGAGCTTCCGCGCCGTGGCTTCCAGTGGACACCTGCCGTTAACGGCCTCTTCGTTCCCTTCCTCGACGGTTCCAGCGTTCAGCTTTGGGACGACGACGAACGCTGCTCTGAAGCCGTGCGCAAACTCGCGCCAGACGACGTCGAAGGCTGGGACGCTATGTGCGCAGTCATTCGCCGCCTCCGAGAGGCGCTCCGCCCCGCAGGCAAAGGCGATCTCTGGATCGGCGAAGCACCAACCCGGGCGGAGATCGAAGAGCGACTCGGCCACGACGCTGAAGCCCTTTCAGTACTCTTCGACTGGTCGATGGCTGAAATGGTCGAGCACTACCTCGCCGACGAGCGCCTCCAGATCGCCATGCTCGGCCAGGGCGTCATCGGAACAAACGCCAGTCCTTTCGACCCAGGCACCGCCTCCATCCGCTTTCACCACTCCTCGGGCCGCCTCGGCGGCATGCCCGGTATGTGGGGATACGTCAAAGGCGGCATGGGCATGGTCTCCTTCTATTTTTGTGATGCCGCGCGCGAAGCCAGCGCCACTGTCGTCTCTGGTGTTCCCGTCGCCCAGATCATTCCCGGCGAAGGCGTCATCCTCGACGGCGGCGACCGTATCTCTGCTCCGATTGTCATCTCCAACGCCGATCCGCGCCGCACCCTTACAATGCTCGGCAAATCAGCCGACGCCGCGTGGAAGCAGCGCATCGAAGAGATTCCCATCGAAGGCTGCACTGTCAAACTCAACGTCCACCTTCGTGAGCTCCCAAACTTCACTGCGCGCCCCGGAGCAAACGAGGCCCACCACTACGGACAGATCAACACCCCGCTGACCAAGGAAGAGTGGAAAGCCGGCTATGCTGCCGCCCGCCGCGGCGAGCTTCCCGAACATCTCTGGTGCGAGCTCTACTTCCAGAGCGTCCATGACTCCTCCGTCGTCCCCCAAGGCGAGCACACCATGAGCGTCTTCGCGCAATACGTTCCCTACAAGTTCAAGCAAGGATCATGGGATACCTGTCGCGATGAAGTTCGAGCCCTGGCGATGAAGTCACTCGCCCGCTTCTGCAGCAACATCGGCGACGGCATCACAGATACCGCCGTTATCGACGCACAGGTCCTCGGACCTCCAGACATCGAGCAGAAAGTCGGTCTCACCGGCGGGCACATCTTCCAGGGCGAGTGCCTCCCTGCCTATATGTGGGACAAGCGCCTCACCGCCCGCACTCCGATGAAAGGCATGTACCTTTGCGGCGCCTGCACTCACCCCGGCGGCTCCGTCATCGGCATCAACGGTCGCAATGCCGCCATGGCGGTTCTCAAAGACCTGGGTGCGAAATAACCTCGCTGCCGGATGCCATGAAATATACCTAAGCAGAAACTGTACGGAACATTAAGCCTCATTCAACACGATTCTGCCCTCAAAACGGCCCAGCATCCTTGCTCTGTGGGGACTCGAAGTATCGCCTCCAGAAATCCAGCTTCGACGGGTCTGCAACCGGGATCGGTCCACTATCGGCTCCAAGCCGCATCAGGATTGGCTTGGAAGGATCGACCGGGTCCCAGGTCGGGACGAGTGCGTCATTGGGGCCGCCGGAAGTCGCGAAGTCCTTCCAGTAGGTCATCATCATCTTCGCGATTTTTCGGTCAACCGGCTCCCAGGGCCGGTCGAAGATCGCCAAGTTTCCGAAGGTATATGGCAGTTCGCCTGAATGGAACGCGCCGAACTCGGGATGCGCCGGCCACGGCACTGCGCGATCGAAGTAGTAAATGTACACCGGCGACTTGTGCGTCTCCGCATGCTTGCTCGCCCACAGATACATCCCTGCCTTGAGACGATCGCGGCCGCTGTCGACGCCTGACTTATGCGCCTCTTCATCCGACCCGGCGGGATAGAGCTTCAGAAACTCATCAGCCATCGGCCCATAGACTTTCGTAGCCCGGTTTCGAAATTCCTCGGCTGAATTGGAGCGAGGTCCGCCCAGCGCGGCGTCATTTGCCTGAAAACCCGTGATCACTGGAACATCATTTCCGCCGTCTTTCTTCTCGGTCGCTGTGACCGCATTCTCCGGCACCACCCATCCGTCGACTATCGGTGAAAACCTTCCGGCAGGCTTGGCAAACTCGCTTGCGGGCAGCGCTCGAAGTTGCGCTATCGACGTTGCTTTCTTTGCGCTCGCAAATGCTTCTCCCGCCTTCTCTGCCTCGGCAAGCGATTGCATGGGCACTCCGCGGCCGCCGATGCCGCTGTCCGCGATTGCTCCACTAAACAGCCCCTTCGCGAGCGGCGCCGCCAGCAGGTCTGCCACGCTCATCGCACCCGCGGACTGTCCCGCAATCGTGACTCGAGCCGCATCGCCGCCAAATCCGCTGATGTTTTCCTTGACCCACCGCAGCGCAGCAATCTGATCGAGCAGGCCGTAATTCCCCGAGCTGTGATGCTGAGATTCCGCCGTTAGAGACGGATGCGCGAAGAATCCAAGCGCGCCGAGCCGGTAGTTGATCGTGACAATAACCATTCCGGTTCGCGCAAGCGCCTCACCATCGTAGACCGGCACATCGCCTGACCCACTCGTAAACGCTCCGCCATGGATGTATACCAGCACGGGAAGCCTGGCCGCAGCCGAGACCTTCGGAGTCCACACGTTGAGGAACAGGCAGTCCTCGCTGACCGGAGTCACATACATGAACTCTTTCGTCCAGGGCAGAAATTCGTTGTTCGGCCCCTGTATGCACGAAGCCCCGAAATGATCCGCCTTGAGCGTCTCCTTCCATGGAGCGACTGATCCCGGTGGGCTCCACCTCAGCTTGCCGGTAGGCGGAGCTGCGAAGCGGATGCCCTTGAAGCTGACAACCCCGCCGTCGCTGGTTGCAACTCCCGAAACAGCGCCCGAGTGCGTTCTCACGACTGGCGTCTTCGCCTTTGCCAACGACGCGCATACAACAATGAAGAAGACGAAACTAAATACCTGCCGTCTCATAATCGTCCCTATTCACCCCGGAAAGAATACATCTCCGATTTCCTTTTGTGCGCCTACAGCCGCTCTGTTATGCTGCGACGCACATGGCAGCCAGTCCGGCACTGAAGCGCGGCATCCGCTTCCGCGACCTCGCGCTCTTCTACGTCGTCGTCGCTCTGAATGTGCGCTGGACTTCGACCGCGGCTGCAGCGGGACCCAGCATCCTCGTCATCTGGCTTGCTGCACTTTTTTGCTTCTTCATTCCCTTGTCAGCAAGTGTGATGGAGCTCTCATCCCGTCATCCTGACGAGGGTGGGATCTACGTGTGGACCCGCTGCGCATTCGGCGACTTCACTGCCTTCATCGCGGCATGGATGTACTGGATGAGCAATCTGCCCTTCTTTGCGAGCGTGCTCTATTTTGGCGCTGCGTCTGTGCTCATTCCGTTCGGCAGCCGCGCTGATCGCCTGGGCAGCAGTCCCCTTTACTTCATGGCTTTCGCCGCATTCTGGCTCACTGTCACTGTTGTGCTCAATGTGCGCGGAGTCGACTCCGGCAAGTGGCTTAACAACATTTGCTCAATCGGCAGCCTCGTACCGCTCACGCTGCTCATCATGATGGCCGTCGTTTCGTGGTACAAGTTCGGCTCCGCGACTCCAATCACAGCCGCAAGCCTCACTCCCCATCTCTCCATCGACAACGCCGTGTTCTGGTCGGGGGTCTTCTTTGCCTTCGGCGGCGTCGAAGCCGCGAGCGCAATGGGCGATGAAATTCAAAACCCCCGCAAGACAATTCCCTGGGCAATCCTGGTCGGCGGAATCGTCGTGACTGCAGGCTACGTCGGCGGAACCGCAGCTCTACTAGTCGCACTGCCGAGCGGAGCTGTCAGCGGACTCCAAGGTTTCGTCAACGGCCTGCACACGCTCAGCGAACGACTAGGCCTCGGCTGGGTTCTTATTCCAACCGCTCTGCTTGTCGGACTGAACGCCGTCGGCTCCACTGCTGCAAACCTGTCGTCAACATCGCGGCTGCCGTTTGTCGCAGGGATCGATCACTATCTGCCGCCGGTCTTCGGCTCCATTCATCCGCGCTACCGTACACCCTGGGTAGCTATCGCCGTTTATGGAGCGGCCAGCATCCTCGTCGCGATTCTTGGCCAGGCCGGTACAACTGTTCGCGGCGCCTACGACGTGCTCGTCAGCATGGCTGTGGTCTGCTATTTCATCCCCTACCTGCTGCTCTTCGCGTCGATGATCAAGCTGCAGAACGAACCAGCCGGCTCTAACATCCGCCGCGTTCCCGGTAAAAAGCCAGTCGCGATAACTCTCGCCTGTATCGGCTTCATTGCTACGTCGGCAACCATCGCGCTCTCGCTCTTTCCAGGCGCAGATCAACCCAACAAGGCTCTCGCGGTATTCAAGGTTGTGGGAGCCACACTTGTTCAGCTCGGATTGGGAATAGCGATCTTTACGGCAGAGCGACGCAGATCACGGAAGGCTATTGTGGCGGCATAAGCGCTGATCTGGATTTCAGAGTGTAACTTCTCGCCCGGCAACAAAGACCCTTGGCCGTGCAGGAGCCGCGATGAAGTAAGCAAGCTCGCGGTAGTCCGTAAATTCGTGGATCAGAAAATCCGCTCGCTTCCCTGCTTCAAGAGACCCGACCTGGTCACCCAATGCAAGGCTGTAAGCCGCATTGATCGTTGCGGCCGTAAGTGCCTCCGCTGGGGACAGCCTCATCTCGACGCAAGCCAGCGACAGCATGAAAGGCATCGAAGGAACCGGCGATGATCCCGGATTGAAGTCCGTCGCCAACACAATCGCGAGCCCTGCCTCCACCATCTTTCGCGCCGGCGGATACTGTCTCCTGCTCAACGCGAAAACTGACCCCGGCAGTAGAACCGGCTGCACACCAGCGGCTCTCAAGTGTTCAAGTGTCTCTTCCGTTACGGTCTCCAGGTGATCTGCTGTTGCTGCGCCCAGTTCTGCAGCAAGATCCGCGCCCGTTCCGGATCTGAACTGCTCTGCATGAATCCGGAGTTTCAGGCCGTGTTGTTTCGCAGCACTCAGGACAGTTCGCGTTTCATCGACCGTGAAGGCGTGGTCATCGCAGAACGCATCGCAATACTCTGCTAGCCCCTCGGCTGCTACCTCGGGAATCAATTCCTGCTCGACGAAACGTACGTAGTCTGAACGGCGTTCGTTGTACTCTGGCGGGACCGTGTGCGCGGCCAGCAGCGTCGACACAATGCGTGCTGGCCCTTCCTTATTCAGCCGTTTGATCACGCGCAACATCTTCAATTCTGTCTCGCGATTGAGTCCGTAGCCCGACTTGGCTTCGAGTGTCGTGGTGCCGCCGCGCAACATCCAGTCCCTGTGCCGCCTTGCTGCGACCAGCAGCTCGTCCTCAGTGGCCGCGCGCGTCAGCGACACCGTTTTCAGGATGCCTCCGCCTGCTGCGGCGATTTCCTGGTAGGTCGCTCCGGCAATCCGCTGCTCGAACTCCGCAGCACGATTGCCCGCGAACACAAGATGCGTGTGCGCATCGACAAAGCCGGGTGTCACGCATCGGCCCTGGGCATCGATGACTTCCGCCCTTGCCGGGATCTTCGGTTTAATTTGCTTGTGAGCTCCCGCCTCGACGATCCGTCCATCTTCGATCAGTAGTGCAGCATCATCAATGATCTTGAGATCACCGAGTTCTTTCCCAACACGCGGCCGAGGTGACCCCCCAACAGTCACAAGTTGCCCGATATTTACGACGGCGAAGATCATCTAGAATCCCACAACGGTCTAGTGCTCAGATGTTAGTTCAGTCTCGCTCACAGTCTTGATTCGAAATCCATCGACAGACAATTCATCAGGAACGCAGAACATGTTGGGGTGCCTGGGATCGTAACTCACATTGATCTTCGTACCGACCAACTCTCTCACGAGATTGGTTCCTCGGTCTTCCTCCAACCGAAGCCCGAATCTGCCGGAGTGATATTCACCGTGAACCAAATAGGAAAACTCGAAGAACGGCACCCTCCCTCTCAGGTGGCCGATGCGCTCTACAAGCTCCATTTTCCCAGATTGAATCGTTGCCTCCGTGACCGGCCAATCCGCGACGTTCCGTGTTTGCCGTCTCGCCAAATAGGGCTTGCCAAAACGATAGAGCAACGCAACGCCTACAACGATGATCGCCAGAATATCAACGAGCACCGTTCACTTCCCCGCCATCGGTATGCGAATCCTCTTCTCTCGCGCTGTCTCTTGCGCCAACTCATATCCCGCATCCGCGTGACGCGCGACTCCGATTCCGGGGTCGTTGTTCAGCACGCGTGAGATTTTCTTCGACGCCATCTCAGTACCGTCAGCGACAGTCACTTGTCCCGCGTGAAGCGAGAAGCCCATTCCTACTCCGCCGCCATGGTGAAAGCTAACCCACGTGGCACCCGATGCGGTGTTCAGCGCGAAGTTCAACAGTGGCCAGTCTGCGACTGCATCCGTTCCGTCCAGCATCTTTTCGGTCTCGCGATAGGGACTCGCGACCGATCCGGTATCCAGATGATCGCGACCGATTGCAACCGGCGCCGAGATCTTACCCTTCTTCACAAGGTCGTTGATCGCCTCGCCCATCCGAGCGCGGTCGCCATATCCGAGCCAGCAGATTCGTGCCGGCAATCCCTGAAACGCGAACCTGCCGCGCGCCAGCCTCATCCACCGATTCAGAATCTCGTTGTCCGGAAACAGTTCCAGCGCCAAGTCGTCCGTAACATCGATGTCCTTCGGATCGCCCGATAGCGCCACCCACCGGAACGGCCCCGCTCCCGTGCAGAACAGTGGACGAATGTACTCCGGCACAAATCCCGAAATCAGAAATGCATCGGCGCACCCCGCATCAAACGCGAACCGCCGAATGTTGTTGCCGTAGTCAAACACCACGGCTCCCGCACGCTGTAGCGCCAGCATCGCATCCACGTGCGTCACCATGCTCGCAGTTGACCTGCGAACATATTCCTCAGGATCGCGCCTCCTCAGGTCTGCGGCTTGGTCCAGCGTGAGCCCTTGCGGAACATATCCATTCAATGGATCGTGCGCGCTGGTCTGATCGGTGACAACGTCAACCTGCACCCCGCGCCGCGCAATCTCCGGCAGCACGTCGGCGCAATTCCCCACCAGTCCGACGGAAAGGCCGCGACCTTCTCGCCGCGCAGCTTCGCACAGCTTCAAGGCTTCATCGAGATCTTCGCTGATGGTGTCGCAATAGCGCGTTTCAATGCGACGCTTAATCCGCTGCCGGTCCACTTCAATCACCAGCACCACGCCATCGTTCATCGTCACTGAAAGCGGCTGCGCTCCGCCCATACCACCCATGCCGCCGGTGACGACAAGTTTGTGTTTCAGGCTTCCGCCAAAGTGCCGCTCCGCCAGCGCCGCGAAAGTCTGAAAAGTTCCCTGCAGAATTCCCTGCGTGCCGATGTAGATCCAAGAACCCGCAGTCATCTGCCCGTACATCATCAGGCCCTTCCGGTCGAGCTCATGGAAGTGGTCCCATGTCGCCCACTTCCCCACCAGGTTGGAGTTGGCGATGATTACGCGCGGAGCCATGTCATGCGTCGGAAACACTGCCACCGGCTTGCCCGACTGCACCAGCAGCGTATCCTCGGGTCCAAGCCGCTCCAGCTCCCGCACGATTGCGTAGTAGCACTCCCAGTTGCGGGCCGCACGCCCGATTCCGCCATAGACCACAAGATCCGAAGGCCGCTCCGCGACTTCAGGATCGAGATTGTTCATCAGGCAGCGCAGTGCCGCCTCCTGCTGCCAGCCTTTGCAACGTAGCTGAGTGCCGCGTGGTGCCTGAATGACGGGAGAAGTTGCGGTAGACATGATGGGCTCCTGCTCGGCGGCCGAGTCTCGCTCAGCCAAGTAGAGAATACTACCGGCCACGTCGGACGTACCGAGCCCTTCAAAGGGCGAATAGATCTCCGATTTGTGCCGTCAAAACGCAAGGCTCCTATCATGCTCTGCCCGATATCTGCCGTTCATAGTCGTCCGCGTCGAAACTCCCCACCGACTCGTCGATCAGCCCGTCCGCTCCAATACTCCAGCTCTCGTATCCGATGGTCCGAACCGTACGTCCAGTACCGCCCGGGCCTGTATTCGTCCCTGTCAGCGTCCAGTGATACTCGATGCGTTCGCCGGCCTGAGCGAGGCGATCCATCCCGACACACAGATCCGGAAAAGCGAGCATGAACGATTTCGCCGCCTGGCTGATCGCCGCCCGTCCAAGTGATGGCGGTCCGCCGTTGATCGCTAGCGAGCCGTTGGGCGAAAAGAATGCCGCAACCTTATCTGGATCCTGGCTGCACCACGCAGCGGTATAGCGTTCAGCAAAATCCCTAAGCTCTGGCGAAATCTCCTGCATAAGAAGCCATCCTGACATGTAAAGCCGTGAAACGGAAATTCTTTTCAGGACACCCACTGGGCATGTATGCTTTCCGGGCTTCCACCACTCCACGTTCAGGTTTCATCAATGGACAATGCACGCCCTATGCCCGCAATCGACCGCGCCCTGGCAGCCCACGGCGCCGTCATGACCTTTCTAGGCCTCCTCTCCGGCTTCACTACAATGTTCGCCAAATCGCCGCACACGGCACTCGAGGCTCACTCCATTGGAGTCGTACAAGGAGCGCTGCTCTTCGGTTTGGCTGCGATCTGGCCCGCTCTTGGCAAAAACGGCGTCGTCACCGCAGCGCGCATTTCCGCACTCGTAGGCCTCTACGCGAACTGGATTGGCGCGCAGCTCGCCGGCCTGTGGAGCGCAAAGGGGATGATGGTCGTCAGCGGTTCATCCATGCCGGGCGGCGCAACTCCGTGGATGGAGCTCATCGTGAAAATCTTGCTTCAGGTTTCCACTCTCGTAATGGTGATGTGTCTACTGATCCTGTGGGCTTTACGGAAAAAACCGGAGGCCTGATTCGAATCGCATCATGGCGACGCCACGTCATGCAAAATGCATTAGAGATGGAACGTGCTTATCGCAATCTCGGATATGTGTTGCTTGCTCTGATTCCCATTTTCATAGCAGGTTTCTGGATTCCCTACCTATCCGAGTTTCCGAGATTGGATGCATCGATTACCGCAGCGGTCCACGTGCATGCGATTCTCCTCTTCTGCTTTCTCGCGTTGCTGATTATTCAACCGATCGCGATTCGGTTCAAGGCATTCTCGGCCCACCGTAAGCTCGGCAAGCTCACAAATGCATTGATGCCTTTCATTCTAATTTTCTCGGTAGCCATGCTCTGGAAGGAGTACCGCGAGCATCTGGCTGACGGAGCCTCGATTTCCGCCGCCCGGAACGATGAGTTTCTATCGGCTGTGCAACTTGTTCTTTTGGGATCACTCTATGGCCTAGCACTTTCTTCGATCAAATCACGCAATGTTTCCGCCCATATGCGATACATGATCTGCATTGTCCTAGTGGTACTACCAGCCGGTCTGGCAAGAACATTGGGCTACTGGCTGAACTTCCGGCAATCGACCTCCCAGACGATATGCCTGATCCTGATCGATGCACTTCTCGTTGCGTTGATCGCCTATGACAGGCGCTCTGCCCGGCCGTCACGTCCATTCCAGATCACTCTAGCTGCCTACGTCCTTATAGAGATCTCCTGGTACTTCCTGGGCAGGCCGGTTTAGTTTTCGTGGAGGTCTTCCGCGATTGGCCTGCTGATTTATCCTCTCCTCGTGCCCAACACATTGGTAGAGTGCGTTCCCAATTTCTCCGAAGGCCGCGATAAGGCGAAGGTGGATGCCATCGTCGAGGCCATGAAGATACCCGGCGTGTACCTGCTCGACCGCGAGATGGACGCGGATCATAACCGCTGCGTCATCACGCTCGTCGGCGAGCGCGAAGCGATCCAGGAGGCCGCCATCCGCGGTGTCGGCAAAGCTGCCGAACTCATTGACCTCACGCAGCACCAGGGAGCCCATCCACGTATGGGCGCGGCCGATGTGGTTCCTTTCATCCCCATCGAAGGCGTCACTATCGAAGATTGCATCGCGATGGCGAAGCACGTTGGCGCCGAGATCGCGAAACGGTTCGGGATCCCCGTCTATCTCTACGAGGCCGCAGCCGTTTTGCCGGAACGCCAGAACCTCGAGAACGTTCGACGCGGCCAGTTCGAAGGCATCCGCGCCGAAATCGCGACCAACCCTGCGCGGCGTCCTGACTTCGGTGAGCCGCGCGTCCATCCGACAGCGGGCGCTACGGTCGTCGGCGCACGCAAATTTCTGGTCGCCTACAACGTCTTCCTCAATACTACGGACGTCGATGTCGCGAAGAAGATTGCCAAGACCGTCCGCTTCTCTTCCGGCGGCATGCGCTTTGTCAAAGGCGCGGGATTCCTCGTCCGCGGCATGGCCCAGGTCTCCTTGAACCTCACCGACTTCGAGCAGACGCCGATCCATCGCGTCTTCGAACTCGTCAAGCGCGAAGCAGCCCGCTACGGCGTCATGCCCGTCTCCAGCGAAATCGTTGGCCTCATCCCCAAAGCCGCGCTCGAGCAGGCAGCCGAGTGGTTCCTGCAAATCGAAAACTTCGACTCATCCCTGATTCTCGAGAACCGCCTCTCCGCCGTCATGAGCGGCAAGATGGCCGTCGGAGGTCTTCGTGCCGGAGTTGAACCTTTCGTCGAACAACTTGCCGCGCCCACTGCCACACCCGGCGGAGGCAGCGCCTCGGCTGCAGCTGGAGCGATGGCGGCGGGGCTGGCCCACATGGTCGCGTCCATGTCACGCGGCAAGAAAGCGTACCTGCAATATGAAACTCAACTCAGCGAAGCCATCGCCCGTCTCGCGCCACTTCGCGAAGAGCTGAAAGCAGCCATCGATTCGGACGCCGAATCCTACAACGTCGTCATGAAGGCCTATCGCGCCGCTCGCGAAACAGATGACGGCGGCGTTGGCGTGAATGCGGCCCTGCGCCATGCCACCAGCGTTCCGCTTGGCGTGGCTGAACGTTCCGCTGAGGCAAAGAAGATCGCCGAATCACTAAAGCCGATCACCAACCCCAACATGGCCTCAGACCTCATCACCGCTGTTGCCCTCGCGCAGGCAGCCATCACCGGTGCGCTGTCGAATGTGGAGATCAATCTCGGCTCCATGAAGGCGGGGCTTTCGACAGACGATGACGCATTCATTGCCACTACTCGAGCCAAGGCCGCAAATCTCTGACAAGCCAAGACCGGGATAACACTCGCAACATCGAAACTGTGCCTCATTCATCGCGCAGCCTCATCGTGCGATGAGTGGGAGCCAACAAGCCGGCTCCTCTAATCCGTCGCACCATCCCGCCGATACATGGAACAGAACCCTGAGGCTCCATTCCATGAATCGTTTTTCCCTCGTCCTACTAACAACCCTCGCCTCCGGCATTATCTCGGCCGCACAAATTACCACTCCCGGAACAGACGTTCTCGGTGCTCATCTCAACTACGGCCGCGGCTGCACTGCTTGTCATGCTCCGCATAGCGGGCCTTCCGGCAATGGCAAGGCTCGTGCCGTTGATGCTTCCGCGATGCGTAATCCAATCCTCTGGGGCGAAGACGTCACCAGCCTTTACGGCAAGTCCATAACGACGGGCGGCGGCAAGTTTGTCGAAGTGCTTCCCGCAAGCATGTCAGCCAACACACCGGACGTAGCAGGCATGCTCACCTGCCTCAGTTGCCACGACGGAAACTTCGCGCCCGCCGCAATGATGAAGAACAAGGTTTACGAAACGCTGCCCTCCACCTATGGCATCCGCTCGCAGGTGCCCACGCTTATTGGCAGCGGCGGCATCGCGGCTGGCAGTTTCGTCAGCGAACACCCAATGGGACTCAGCGCGCGCATCAGTTGCGGCGGCGACGGCTGGGACTGTGCAGAGGCGAACGGGGCCATCTCCATGCGTGGGGCGAACAGCAGCCACTTCGTTTCAAGCTACGGATTCTTCGTCAAGCCCGGCGCTTACAACAACCGCGCGGTCATCGTCTGCACTACCTGCCACGACCCCCACGTGATGAACGTCGTGAAAGTCACGCAGACGTCGAACTCAGGCCTGCCGCCCGGCAACTACGCCACCATGTTCTTCCTGCGCGCGCCATACAATCCGGCCAGCACCAATGCCATGTCGAATCAGACAGCGCAGTTCTGCCGTCAGTGCCACGGCGACAAATCGAACGAGATGAATGGAAGCACAGCCGGCACCGTGTTTTAGACGCGAACTATAGCCTTGCCCCGATCTTCAATGCCGCCGTGGTCGTCGTTCCCGATCCAGTGCCAGTGTGAGTGACTCCGTGGCACACCAGGGTGCACGAATTGGTAGCCCGGTTATAGCTGATCGGCAGGCCAGCATTCTGTGCCACCACGTTCACATCGAAGTTCACCAGTCGTTCACCACTGATATTGCCGCTCGTCGCGCCCATTCCATGCGCTGTGTGGCAAGTCGAGCAGCTCATGCCCGCATTGATGTGACTTCCATGCCCTGCAAAGCTTGTGTCCTTCATGACCTGGTTGGCCATGTCATGGCATTTTCCGCATAGCGCGTACGGCCCATTCACGCTCAGATCGGGACTCGGAAATGGATTCGTGATCAGCGCGCCCGGCACCGCTGCCTGGCTCATCTCGTAACGCCGTTCCAGGATGTGCGTCCACCTCGAACCATGCGGCCCATTTGCACCCGATCCGCCGAACTCGCGATTGTCATCACTGTTGTGGCAGTCGCTGCAGAGTAGTTGCGTACCCATCGATCGTCCCGCCGTCAACCCATCGAGGTTCAGCATATTCGTCAGAAGACTAGGCTGGGGGAAAGCGCTGCTCCGCGTATGCATCACCGGGTGGCTGGACGTTGCGGTCTGCGCGAACTGCGGAATCAGGTTCAGCGGATCTCCAGGAACCACTGCCCGCGCCGGGAAGTAACCGTAGATCGGCAGCGACTGCTTCCCTGTACTCGTTCCATGGCAGCGCAAACAACTCTCGTACTGGTTCACCGCCGGTGTCAGAACGCTGGTTCCGTCTGCAGCATTAATGCCTGCAACATTCTTCTGCGAGATTCGAATCGCGGGAGGCGGGAGGAAAGACGTCACCTGCTCAGAACCGTGCGCGCTGTGGCAATCTACGCAGGTTGCATGGCGATTGTTATTCAGCAGCGTGTCTTCCGCCGCATCGTGCGGGTTCGTGGAAGCGGGGAAGGGATGGCCTACCTTGGGAGTCGCGTATTCGGCGAACACATTGCCATACGCCGGCATGGGAGAGATGTTCGAACCCCCGTTGTGGCAGGCGATGCAATCCTGCTCGTTCTGCCCGCGAAGGAGACGTGCCGGTCCGCTGGCATTGTGCGGCGCGTGGCACGAGTTGCACGCATCACTCGCCACGGTCGGATAGCTGCCCACCATGGCCGACGGCGAAATCTTGCTTTGAGAAACCGCGTGTGCGCTCGTAGCCCAATCTGTCAGCGGATTGACCTTGCCGCCCATCGTGCGCGCCGGATCATGGCAGGCAAGACAAAGCTGCCCACTCGAACTGTCTTTCACCAGAAAATTCAGCGATACCGGGTCTTTCGCCTGCACGTGGGGATTGTGGCACGAAGTGCACTCTACGTTTCCGTTGACCAGTGTCACCGCACCGGTGGGATCGGCGGTTTTTCCGCTTCCCACCAGCGATGCAGCCAGATCGATGCTGTCTTGTAAGGGCGTCACGAGGCTGAACGGATGCGACGACTGCATGTTGCTGCCAAAGACATCGGCTGTCTTCATCGCCCCGTGCGTCGTAACTTGCCCATACGCCACAGTCGCGCCAACAGCCACGGTGCCGTCATGGCAACTCAGGCACTGATTGCTCACGCCTCCGAGTGTCGGCTGCGTCGTGATGTTTGTTCCAGTGTTGCTGGTGTAGGTGTTGTAGTTCTGAGTTGTGAGCTTTTGGTTCCAGAGACCCATGTTCATGCCCGAGTGCGGAGCATGGCAGTAGGCACAGGCGTCCGCCCGTGTGCCTGTAACAGAAGAAGTGCCGCCAGGCCCGAGATTATGTGCCCCTAGCGCGTCTCCCGTGATTTGAGCTTGAGTGGCTGCCCCCGATAGCCCAAGGAGAAGCACAACAAGCAGTGCCCTGGCCCCCACCTCATTGCCCTCCGGTTGGATTCTTCACTCCAGCATACTGAAAAACTTGCACTCGCCGGTTGAAAGAATCCACTACATAGACCCGATCATCATGGTCTATAAAAAGCCCTGACGGCAACTGAAACTCTCCAGCATGGGTTCCCTTTGCCCCGAAGTAATAGAGCAACTGTCCCTGCCGGTTGAAGACCTGTACTGCTCCCCATTGCGCATCCACAACGTATACATTGCGCTCTGAATCGACGCTGACGGCCTTGGGCCTGAATATCGCTCCTGTCGTGTCGCCTGACTTGCCGATCGAAAACTCGAACTTCCCTTCGCGGTTGAACGCCTGAATACGGAAATTCATTGAGTCCACAACCAGCAGATCATCGCCACTCAGCCGCAACTCGGTAGGCAAGTTGAATTCGCCTTCGCCCTGCCCTGTCTCTCCAAACCTGTCGATCGCTTTGCCTTGCAGATCAAGAATGAATATCTCGTCCCGCAATGTGTCGGTCACATACATTCGCTGTGCGGAGGCATCGATTGCAATTCCTGTTGGCCGCTTGAAATATCCCTCTCCACCCTTCAAGCTTCCGATGGCCCTCAGATATTTCCCGCTCGGCTCAAAGACAAATATCTTTCCGGACTCAGAATCCGTGACATAAATATTGTCCTGCCCGTCCACCGCTACGCACTGCGGCGCTAGCATCGCGTCTCGCACTTTCTCTCTGCGCTCGATGAACTTGTATTTCTTCTGTCCGAAGTCGAAGACATGAACGCCCGAGGCGCCCGGATCCGTCACGATAATGCGGCCCTTCGAGTCAGAGATAACGCTGTAGGGCCGCACCAGAAATTTGAAGTCAGGAGAGCCCGCAACAACATCCACCAGCTTGTTCCAGAATCCGCGATTCGGTTTGACCTCCGACTCTGAGCTAAAGCTGTGTTCCCAGGTCAAGCTTCGTCCACCATCCAGCGAAAGCTGCCATAGCTCGCTCGGCTTCGCTACCTTCGGCTTGCCGCCGGCCCAGGCAACCGACGCAAGCAGGCATGCAAACGCAGCCGCAGTCACCACACGCCCGCACTTCGCCAGCCCGTTTTTTAGAAGATGTTGAACCACCGTGTAAGCCCCATATAGTACGTCGAAATAATCTCCGGCTTGCCGCCTGTGCCGGTAAAGCCCTGTTCCAGGCGAGAGTAACCACTCACCACGCTCATCTTCCTTACCTGGTATTGGATGAGGGTGTTGAACTGATTGTTCTGGTTTGCACTCGAGATCCCACTGCTCCACGTATTGCTGTTTGAATTTGCATACGTCGCAGAAAGGATGAACTTCTTTGCAGGCGCACTCGACAACCCGACCGAGTAGCTCTTCCCCCCGAACAAGTTCACCAGGTCAGAAGGCAATACGGGCACAGGGACGGGCACTCCCACCAGCCCTGCTCCGGTAGCCAGTGCCTGGCCGTCTGCTCTTGAATAACTCCCTGTAGCCGCGATGTAGCTTCCGAATCCCACGCTGCCGTTGTACGTTTCGCTGCTGTTTGAGGTGCCTTCCTGTTGAGTCAACGCAGTCCGCGCGCCTCCTGCTCCAGCACTCAAGTTGAACCGTCCCCAGTTGCGCCGGATGTTTCCCGAGTAGTTGTAGTAGGAATTTGTGTACGTCACCAGCAGCGTCTGCACATTCTGCGCGTAGTTGAACGATTGGTTCAGGTGCCAACCGAACAACAGGTTCGAGTAGGTTTCCGTCACTGAAAACCCGATCGTGTCTTCGCCTGACTTGTCGGCGGAGTTCGCCGTAACGCTCGCCGATGCGTTGATCGTTCCATTGAGCAAGCCATGCGTGTAGGTCGCGTCGCCGCCGTAGGAGGTCACCCCGTAGGTCTCGCCAAGGAATGACTGAGAGCGGCGTTCAAGGAACGCGGCAGTCTGCAGATTTGGCATAGGCGTGTAGGAGCCCACGGCCGTCAGATCGAAGGAACTAGAGGATTGGCTGGTATTCAGCCCAGGCAGCACTCCTCCTGCAGAGATAACCGACTGCTCCAGCTGCCCGGTCAGGTTGTCCGAATAATTCGTGCTCACGGAAAACGACAGCTTGTCGTTCGGATGCACGCCTGCCACCGCGTTCAACGTATCGATGGTTCCTGTCGGCGTGTACCCAAGGAACTCGCTCTTCCAGTTCGACCGGTTCACGCTGGCAGATGCAGATCCGTGCAGCGGAATCGGATGCGACAGGTTTGCTCCGACCACGTTCGTCCCGGAGTTCGACTTGAGCACCTGCCCAGCCACAATCTGCGGCACCATCGAGTGCGCATTCCCATGCGTGTAGAACGATCCCAGGTTGAAACCCTGCCAACGGTAGCTCGAATGCAGATTCAGCGAGTGGAACGCATTGTTTCCGTTGTCGTTCGATCCGTACACGTTGTACTTGCTCTTCCCCATCTGGTATCCAGCGGAGAAACTGGGCTTGCCTTCGAGATTCTCACTCCAGTTGATCCCGAACGTATCGCTGTTGCCGTGGGTCACAAAATTCGCGAGGCCTGGAACCGCATAGTTCCCTTCACTGTTGTAGGCCTTCGAATAATTGATGGATCCAGGAAACTTGCTTCCCGCAAAGATATTCGTGGTCAGATTCAATCCGCTCGAATTGGTGATCGACTGAAAGTTGGAATTCGCGCGTGATTGATTCAGATAAGGAGAAAAGTTGTATGAAAGGAAGTTGGGGCTATGAAAAGATCCGGAAAATGTGCCGGCCCCGCCGAACGTCCATCCATGAGAGGACTGGGCAAGGTTGCCGTAGGTCGCGCTGTAGCCCGACGAGAGGTTCGCCGTTCCCTTCGTCGATGTCTCGCCCCACCTTAATTGAGCGTGCAGAGACAGTCCTGACAACAGGATTGCTGCTGCTACAAACCTTGCGATTTTGCCTGACCTCTCCACTCGTTACCTTCTTCCGGTCTGTGCTCGCTAGAGCTCTTCGATCCTCGCGTTCTGGTGAAGCTTTGCATCCAGAGCCATGCGAAGCTTGTTCCGCTTGCCTTCTTTCAGGCTCTTCGCGAGCTCAGCCTTCACCTCTTCAAACTTTGTCTGACCAGCCGGTGCGTGTACCTGCATCCTCACGATTGTGTAGGCCTGATCGATCTGGATCAGATCGCTGACGTCGTTGGGGAGCATCGCGGCCAGGGCCTTCACCACCTGCGGCGCCAGCTGATCTGCCGGCATCGGTTTGTGTTGGCCCATCATCACCCGGAAGTCGTCGTCTGAAATCTTTTCCGCCAGCAGACCAAACTCCTCTGCTGTCTTCGTAGCCTTTGCCTGCTTCAGTGAGCTCTGCGCCTTGTTTGCCGCTTCTTTCAGCTGAGCTGCCGTAGCGTTCTGCGGAGGCAGTACCGAGATGGTCTGGAATGTGTAGGTCTCGCCGTGATGAAACTTGGCGGGATTCTTGTCGTAGAAGGCCTTCACGTCCGCGGTGGTGAAGTTGCACTTGTCTTCCACTTCAACCTTGAGCAGGGCCTCGATCAGGAGCGAGCGCCGGATCTTCTCATTCAGCAACTGCCTCGAGCCGTTGAAGTCGCTCTGAATGAACTTGCTGAATTCCTGAGGCGTCGCGAACTGCTTTCTGAAATCCGACTCGGCCTTCTGCATTCTTCCCGGAGCAATCGCGACCTTCCGGCGGAGAGCCTCCTGGTAGACCAGTTCCTCAAAGATGATCATCTTTAGCGCGCCGTCGCGGATCTGCTTCTCAAACTCTTTGGGAATCCCGCCGTTATGCTGCTTGGCGTACGGGAAGATGGCATACTCCTCACGCACCAGATCGGCGCTGGTCAAAACCGCGCCGTTCACTCTTGCCACGGCAGATTGTGCCGGACTCTGTGCGCCAATTGTTGCTGCCGGAGAGCTCTTGAATACCGTGGGCTTGTGAGATGTGACTTGTGCTGAAAGTTGAGACACGAAGCCCAGGAGAAGAACGAGGAAAGTAAATCTGAATCTCATTTTGCTGACCCCCAGCTTTTCTAAAAAGACGGGGAGGGAACCTTCCCCCTCCCCTCATGCATAAAGAACCTTAGAAGGTTGTTCCCGCGGTGCTGCCGTTCATCTCGTTGGCTTCTGCGCCGTGGCACTGGCGGCAGAACTGAGCCGTTTGGTTGCTGCTCGCTGTTCCGCTGGCCGGGTTATAAGGACCACGGAGGAAGAACATCGTCGCGTAGCTGCCCGCCGCGAGACCGGTATTTGTTGCGCCAGCCTTCACATTCACCACGTTCATCACGTGCTGGTTGTGGCAAGTTGTGCACATTACAACCGGCTTGCTGGCGAACGTGGCCGGACGTACGAAGAAGCCGTAGTTTTGTACGAACAGCTTCGAGGCCGTGCCCGTCATCAAAACTTTGCCGGAAGCGTCAACCGTACAGTCCCAGTCGTAGGTGCCGCCGCAACCGATGTCGGCAGTCAATCCCACCGGGTGATCATTGAGGTAGTTGCCCGTGCTGCCCTTGTCGCTACCAAGCAGCGTCGGAATGTCGTTCGAGGTGCCATAACTTGCAGGCAAAGTCTCAAAGACCTTGTTCTTCATCATGGCGCCAGTTGCATAGTTGCCGTCGTGGCAGCTGAGGCACATCAGAATGCCGGCTACGTCAGGTGTTCCAGCAGTGATAGCTCCCGGCAGTGTCTCGACTACGACGCCGTGTTCGCTTTGTCCGGACGTGATGACCTTGCCATACAGGCTGCTGACATCTTCGCCCCAGAGAGCGATATTGCCCGAAGTCGCGTCCGCCGTCTTGGCATTACCGTTTCCGTATACGCCGCTGTGTGGTGCGTGACAGGCCGTACAGCCACGGCCATAGTTGAGGTGTGCGCCGAGAACGTCAGTCGTCGGCGTTGTAATCTGGGCGGCTGCGAAGCCCGCGCCAGCCACAAGTATCAGAGCAAGTAGAGAAAGTTTCTTCATTATGTGGAGCCTCCTAGTGCGCACTCCCTATTCGCCTGAACTTTCACCGCGACCTGACTCGTCTTGTTTCCAGTTCAGTTACCTCCACCCGTGCACGTTGCGTGCCGTTGTAGGAATTGCGTTTCCCAGATCGAAACGTTGCGCGCAATCTGTTGTCGAATTGGGAGTTGAACTGCAGCGGGCTGTGCTGCGCACCTGAGCGCCAATTTCTTTCGTCGAAAAACGTGAGCGTTCTCCCACACCAGCTTGGTGAAAAGCCCCATGTTTTTAGTGATATCCGTCACAATTCGGGCATTCTGCGCAGCACAGTGAGTGATCCAGCTTTACCCGGGATAACCAACGGACAACAGTCTTGTGATTCACATCACTTCACCGCAAGCCTCGTGTTGTTCTACTCAATCCAGATACTTCGCTCTGTCTTGCAACGCGCAGCAGTCGCCAGCGTCTTCGCCTCGGCGATCAACGTGCATGCAGCTTGATGTTGCGATCCTGCGATCTTCCTTCCCGTGGAAGATCTGCTCACGTGCATCGCATTGGGAGTTCTTCGCATGGCTGATGAATCGGCAGCACCTCTTCAGGCTCCTTCGCTGCAGTCGTCACACGTTTACGCGATGGCCGTCATCTGTCTTGTCGCCGGACTCGGTATCGGCTACCTGATGCGAAGCTCGCAGCTTGCCGTACCGCCTGCGCAGCCAGGCGCTACCGCATCGCCGCACGGTGCACTTCCGCCCGGACATCCGCATTCGCTTGAAGAACTCAAGCAGATCTCCGATCGCCAGGCTGCGCCGCTGCTCGAGAAGCTCAAGAGCAATCCGCGCGACCCGGATCTCCTCACGCAGGTCGCCGCTCTGTATCACACAACACATCGCTTTAAAGAGGCCGCCGGATATTACAACCGGGCTGTGGAGATCGATCCGGGCAACGTTCCATATCGCACAAAGCTCGCCGCAAGTCTTTACCGGAGCGGCGACATCGATGGCGCCATTGCCCAGCTCGACAAGGTCCTCTCTTACGATTCGAAAGATGCGAATGCCCTTTTCAATCTCGGCATGATCAAGCTGCAGGGTAAGGGTGACAGCAAAGGCGCAGTCGCAGCCTGGCGTCAGCTCCTCAAGTCAAATCCCAATCTCAGTTCCGATCGCAGAGCGGCCGTGATGAAAGCCATCGCTGACGCAGCGTCGATGACATCCGATCAACGCGCCTCAGCCCGGATCTCCACCCAAGCCTCCACGGGGACAGGAGCAACGCATGCAAGCAATTAGCATTCATCGGGAATGGTCCAGCAGGCAGGCACTCATACTCGTTACACTTTGCCTCTCAGCAGGCATCGTCGGCGGATGGCTCATCCGCGGGATTCAGGGCTCATCGTCCCCAGCGCTCGCGCAGTCTGGCGCTTCATTGTCCACATCCGCAAACCTATCGGCAACATCGAATTCTGCCACCGCCGCTCCGAATCCCGCGCGGCTGAAGGAGATGGCGGATGCACAAGCCGCACCGCTCCTCGCGAAGCTCGATGCCGATCCGAAGAACCCGTCAACCCTTGCGGATGTCGCGAATCTTTACTACGACGCTCAGCAATACTCAGTCGCAGTCGATTTCTATAGCCGCTCGCTTCAGTTGCGACCGTCTGACGCCTCGGTCCGCACAGATATGGCAACGGCTTATTGGTACATGGGCAATACTGACGAAGCAATCTCCCAATTCAATAAGGCTCTTGAGAACGCCCCCACGAATCCCAACACGCTCTTCAATCTCGGACTCGTGATGTGGCAAGGCAAGCACGATAGTTCAGGAGCGATCGCCCTCTGGAAGAAGCTGCTCGAGTTCAATCCGAACTATGCGCAGAAAGACAAGGTTCTTCAGATGCTCTCCGATGTGCAGGAGCAGACCCCGACGAAATGAAACTTGTGCTTCTGAATCGAATGGGAGACAACTAATCGTATAGCGGCTCTTCCGTCGACTGCAGCAAAGTGGATGCTCGCTCCAACATGACACTCGGATGCACAGGTTTCGCAAGCACCTCAAACTGGTGCCCCTTCCGGCCAGCCTCTTCCAGCAGCATCGCTGTGTTCGCATGGCCCGAGAAAAGCAATACGTGGCAGTTGGGATAATTCGCTTTAATCACGATTGCGAGATCGATCCCATTCATCTCCGGCAGAATCACGTCGACGATTGCAAGGTCGGGCCTCCACTCAGCCAGTATTTCGATTGCTCGCTCTGCTGAGTACGCCGACTGCGCTTCGTAGTGCTGTGTTTTAAAGATCAGCGATAGCGTGTCAGCGATTGATCTTTCGTCGTCGACAATCAGGACCCGACGATTGCTCTTGCGTGTGGGCATGCTGACAATGTCTCTCTGCTGTGATGCTATGGTCACCTGCTCCCGGTTGGACGTTTCAGGCACGAATGGTTCAAAATCATCATGCGAGGTTTCGCTTTGGTGTCCCGCACCCGAAAGTTCGCTGCTTACCTTCTCCGCGATCTCCCTGCCCTGTTGATCTCCCGGAAATATTTCCGTATCTCTCTGCCCCATACCGACTTACGATGCGTGGTAAAGCCTGTTAGGATACCTCGAACGGCGTTAAACCGTTGATTTCATTGAGGCAATTGCATCAACGAGAGTAGTTGCCCTGAGCATCAGAAGGCTGGATGGCTGAACAGCAAACAACCCGGGAATGGTCCGAACGCCTTCGGCGGCTGTTGAAAGATCTCAAGGTCACCCAGGCAGGCCTGGCAGAGCGCCTCGGTGTTTCCCCAGCCACTGTCTCTCGCTGGCTTGCCGGCAAGAACGAACCCACCGCGGAAACCTATGTCGCCCTTGGCAATCTGGCCGGGCGCCCCTCCGGCGATTATTTCTGGGAGCGCGCCGGAATCGACACCTCTGAGCTCCCGGATGCCAACATGCGGCAAGCGCTCTCTTCCATGCGTGTCAGTCTTGAGAGCTTCAACCTGATCGCCAGCAAAAAGGTGTCGCAGCATATCGGTGCCGGAAACGCCGTCGCCATCCCTCTGATGAACGTGACCGCCTTCGGAGATCCTGTACCGCCTCACGAAAACGTTCGCCTCTCTCAGGCGAAGGTCGAAGATGTTTTGCTGGCTCCCCTGTCTTGGTGCCCTCATCCCGAGAACATGCTCAGCATGCACGTCGCCGGCGACTCGATGTACCCCACCATCCCTCCGGGATCCATCCTCTTCGTAGACACCGCTTCCATAGAACGGGAGAAGCTCAACGAGAAACTCGTTGTGACCGCGCACCGCGACCTTGGCTTTAAAGTCGCTCGCTTCCAGAGGCTCGCTGGCTCAGACCTCCTTGTCAGCGCTAACCCTAAGTACCTCCCACTCGATGTAAGCAATGCAACCAAGTGGAAGATCTTTGGCGAAGTCCTGTGGTGGGTCTCAAAAGATTTGAAAAACAAGCACTGACTCGAATTGGCATTGCCAATCCAGCGAATCTCGCCAATGCCATGGTTGCGACGATCGCTCGGACGAGTGCGATCTCGCCCAGCGTGATCTCGCTCATCCCGAAACCATTTGAGGCCTACGAAGCCCGGCGGTGGATTTCCTCACGCTCCAATTCACGGCCTTCTACGGTTGCGGGTCTGCGATCCACCGTATCCTTCCGATCGTGTACTAAGTCTTCGAATAGCGTCCGGTAGTGAATCATCGCTCTGCGCAGGTCCTCAGTGGTCGATTGTCCCTTCGCTTGGCGAAGCGCAATTTCATGCGCCGAGCGATAGTTCTGCACAACTACAGGGTGGTCAACCGAGATATCCGCCGCGCGCTGCTCGAAGTCGCCCATTGGATAACCGCAGGTGGCCATAATGTCGCCTAACAGCTGATCGGCTTCGGCAACCGCACCTGCCGGAGCGTCTACGAAGTGCGCCTGCACTCGGTCCCATTGCTCTGTGAACCTCGAGCGATCCTCCGCTGCCAAGGAGCGAAGGTGATACTTCTGTACGCGCTCCGCACGCTTTTCAAGCTGCGCTTCAGCACGACGCCGATCCCCGCTCTCTGCCAGCGAACGCTCGTATTCAGGTCCGAAGCGCGAACGCAGCTTCTCAGTACGGCGCCTTTGGGCAAAGGCGATAATGACGCCGATAAGCAGCACTGCTACTGCAACGATGATCGCGATCTGGGTAGGTGTAAGATCCTGCAGATTCATAGCCCGGCTCCTCCTGCTTTAACTATTGAGAATTTAGATATTCTTTCGAGCCGTCAGGCGCACAACGGCGACACACGTTGGAGCACCTTCTACTGATTGCAGGTTGCCTCTCCGCTGTTTGTGGAAAAGCAACCTGCTTCGTTGCTCGATTATTGCGGCACCACGCTATCTGGCACCGCGGGTCGAGCCGGAGTGACTCGCTCTGCAGGCGGAGGCGGCGTTTGCGGTGCGACATTCTGCGAATCACCAGCGTCAGGCTGCTGCTGCTCCTGCACTCCGATCGACGCGCCGGACACTACAAGATCCACGCGCCGGTTCTTCGCACGGCCAGCAGAAGTAGCGTTATCCGCAATGGGATTGCTCTTACCGAAGCCTTCTGCGGTCACGTTTTCATCACGCACACTCTGGCTCACCAGATATTCCTTCACGCTGCCTGCGCGTTCTTCTGACAGCTTCTGGTTGTACTCTTCCGAACCGACGCTATCGGTGTGTCCTTCTACCTGCACGTTCAGATCGGGATGGGCCAGCAGAATGCCCGATACCTTCGCCAGCTTCTCTCGGGCAGCTGGCTTCAAAGTGTACTTGTTGAAATCGAACAGCACATCAGGCATTTCCATAATCAAACCGCGCGCAGTCTCCCGTGTCTCCAGAACCGCGCTCAGCTGCTGCTTGAGCCGTTCACGCGCCTGCTGCTCCTGCAGAGCAAGTTGCTGCGCCCTCTGTTCCGCTTCCTGCTGAGCCTGCTGTGCCTTTTGAGCCTGAGCCTGAGCTGCGGCAGTGGCTGCTTCAGCCTGCGCGCGCTGCGCCGCCTCAGCTTCTGCGCGCCGTGCTGCTTCCTGCTGAGCCTGCGCAGCCTGCTGCTGCGCGAGCTGAGCCTGCTCCGCGTCTTTGCGTGATTGCTCTGCTCGCTGGCGAGCCTCCTCGGCATTCTGTTCTGCCTGGACGCGCGCCGCTCGCTGCGCCTCTTCATCCTCTTGCTTGATCTTGCGGATTGTCATGATGCGCGCGTCTTCTGCAGCCTGTACGGCCTCGCGCGCGTATGTGATCGTCTCTTTACTGTTGTGCTTATGCTCGTTCAGCTGTTCAGCGTTCATAAGAGCTGACTTTGCAGCGGCCATCGAATCCGGCGCGTACTTGTTGGCGCCGGCCGCATCAGCAATCATCACGGCATTCTCTGCCTCGTAAACTTCCAGCGGAGTTCTCTCCTTGCGCGTAATGGGATGCAAAACCGTATGCCGGCCCGCAGTCTCCGCATACGCACCACGAGGCAGAAGTGTGTAATGCGCATTTACCGGTTGGATGACCCCGCTGGTGCTGTTGGTTATGGCATTCTGAGCAACTACCAGATCGGATGGCATCGTTACAGCGAAATACGGCTCCGCAGTGATCATCAGGCCGAAGCTCTGCAGAGCGGTTGAAACTGTGATGTGGCTCTTGCCGTTGCCACCGGGCAGCACCTCACCCAAGTTCACTGGCCGGCCTTCAGGCGTGATCGCCCACAAAACATATGTTAGGTACTCCTCTCCAAACCCATTGGCAGGAGGAAGGTTTTCCAGTTCCGCGTCAATGGTTGTCCGCCCGTTTCTCGCGTTTACCTTCGCCTCCCCTTTTGCTTTCTCGAGCAGCGGAGTTCCCACGAACGCAATCTTGGTATCGCCCGAACGATGGAAATAGTTGATGGCTGGTAGAGTCCGATCAACGACCTGCACCTTGTAGTAGGCGATGCCGTTTCGCATCTGCACCTGGCCCTGATTCTGATCCTCCTGCTTCGAGGTTGGATTCGGCTCCTGAGCAGCCGCAGCGGGGTTGAATAACACGGCCCGAACCAATGCAATGATCAATCCCGAATAAATGGTCTTATATGTAAGCCTCACGGCAAACTCCTTTAGCTTCAGATCGCGATGCACCGCGCACGATGCAAGGCACCCGATAGAGGTGGATGCCCTCCCAGAACAATTAGTTGCCAATCAAAGAAGCTTTAAGTCGATGATTCATAAGCAGATGCTGGCATTTTGACTACCAACCTTGTGCACTTGGTCTGCATCGCTGCCGCGGCTCGGCAAGTGACTTTCGAGAGGCCAAAACTTCACTCCAATCTTGTTCCCTCTTCATAGGCCGCTAGACTCTCCTCAGGACCTTCCCAGGAGAGACAAGTGAAATCCTTGCGGCTTCTCGCACTTCCTTTTTTCGCGCTTCTCTGCTTCTCTGCCACCGTCTCAAAGGCTGAGGTGCAGATCGCAGTCAATATCGGAGTAGAGCCGGTCTGCCCCTACGGCTACTACAACTACGCTCCCTATGGATGCGCACCGTTTGGCTACTACGGGCCAACATGGTTCACTGGCGGAATCTTTGTCGGAGCTGGCCCCTGGTTCCATGGCCCTGTCGGATTTCGCGGCTACATCGATCGCAACTATGATCCCCGTTTCGGCTATCACGGACCGTACCCCGTGCGTGGTGAACACGCCGACTGGGGACGCCATCGCGGATGGGAGAGAAACTTCCATGCTCGCGAATACCGCGACGAAGTTCGCCACGACAATGGCCATCACTACGGCCAGCACAAAGATCACGATGATCACGGCAAAGGGCACGGCCACGAAGACCACGGAAACGGCCATGGGCACGATCACGGCGATCATGACCACGGCCATGGACACGGCCGCGGCTAATTGATGCGACTTCAGAACAACAGAAAAGCCCCGTATCTCGCGGGGCTTTTCTCTGCAACAAACTCGAGTCTCGATTAACGGCTCGTAGCAATCATCTGTGCCGCGTGCTGCAGACTCGTATCCGTCACCTTCGCGCCTGACAACATTCGGGCCACTTCGTGGGTACGGGCCCGATCATCCAGGAGACGAATGTTCATCTTTGTCCGCCCGTGGTCTTCCTTCTTCTCAACAACGAAATGCTGATCGGCAAAGGCCGCAATCTGAGGCAGGTGAGTCACGCACAGGACCTGCTGCGCGCGGCCGAGAGCTTTGAGTTTCTGCCCAACAGCATCGGCAGCACGCCCGCCAATACCGATATCAATTTCGTCAAACACCAGAGTTCGCGGCGTGGGCAGCTTCTTGCGCGTCTTTGCCGAGGCCTCTTCCACTGCAACCTTCAGTGCCAGCATCACACGCGACATCTCGCCGCCCGAGGCGATTTCATGCAGCGGCTTCAGAGGCTCTCCCGCATTCGTCGCGATTCGGTATTCGACTAAATCCCAGCCGTCCGCGGTCCAGGCTGATTCCTGCTCATCGCTTGCCACGGAAATTTCAAAACGCACCTTCATCGCCAGCGAATTGATCTGCGTCTCAGCGAGCTTTGCCAGTTTTGAAGCCGCGGCCTTTCGTTGATTTGATATGGAACTGGCTGCCTGCTTGTAAGCATCGGCGGCTTTTGCCAAAGCGGTTCGCAACGTCTTCAGCGTCTCGTCGCGATCTTCCACTTCAGCCAGTTTCTGCCGCACCTCTTCACCCAGCGCGATCACTTCATTGACGGTCTTTCCGTACTTCCTCTTCAGCCGGTCCAGAAGTGCCAGCCGATCCTCGATCTCCGCCAGCCGTTCCGGCGAGGCATCGATGCGCTCTGCGTAATCTCGCAGTGTCGAACTCACATCGCCGACAATCGCCCTCGCCGACGCAATCTGCTGCGCCGCGTCGTTGAACTTCTCGTCGTAGCGCGCCAGCTCATCCAGATTCTTTCCCGCCGCCCGCAGCGCTGCCTCTGCCGAAGCTCCGCCTTCATAGAGCTGATCGAACGCGCCCATGGCTGACGCATACAGCTTCTCGGCGTTCGCAAGTACGCGCTTTTCCGTCTCGAGCTTTTCGTCTTCACCTGCGAGGAGACTCGCCGCAGAAATCTCCTTCGCCTGAAAGCTCCACAGGTCCACCATGCGCAGCCGTTCCTGCTCGTTCGTCAACAGATCGTTCATCTTCGCCTGGGCCGTGCGCCATCGCTCATGCGCTGATGCAATCTCATCCGTAGAGATTGCTCCAAAACGGTCCAGCAGAATCCGTTGCTGCGTCTGATCGAAACTTGCCAGCGTTTCTGACTGCGCATGGACCAGCGCCAACTCCGGCGCAAGCTGCCGCAGCACTGCCACTGTCGCCTGCTGGTTGTTTACAAAAACGCGACCCTTGCCGCCGGAAAGGATCTCGCGCCTCAAAATGATTTCATTCCTCTCGGCGTCAATTCCGTTCTCCTCCAGAACCGCTTCGGCAGCTGGAGTCGCCTCGAATACGCACGCAACCACGGCTTTCTCCGCGCCGTGTCGCACGATCTCGGCTGAGGCCTTCCCTCCCATCAGCAGCGCCAGGGCATCCACAAGAATTGACTTGCCCGCCCCTGTCTCACCTGTGAGAAGGTTCAGCCCCGGTCCAAACACCGCAATGGCGTGGTCGATGACAGCGTAGTTTTCGGCGCGGAGTTCAACGAGCATGAAAGGTCAATCCGAGCGCAGCATAGCATGAACCACGCAGGCTCAGGCTAACCCTCTCAGAATGCGCAGCTTCGAGTGCACCAGAACGATAACTTGGAGCGCATTCATACGTCTGATACCGTGGATACTGAGGTAAAAACCGATTTTTACAGCCACATTGCTCCTCGCGTTCCAGGCGGATTCCGGCACTCCCGCCAGCCCTGTCTCCTCGGGCATCGGTGCACTGATGGAGATGCTCAGCAACATCGGCGGGATCGCCCTAGGCGTCCTCCTCCTGCTGCTCATCGCCAGTCTTTATTCCTGGACCATCATCCTTGGCAAGATGGGCACCTTCGGCAAGGCCACACGCGAAAGCCGCAACTTCATCAACGCCTTTCGCCGCGCGACGCGACTTCAGGAAGTCGCCGCATTCGCCGACAACTACAAGTCCAGCCCGCTCGCCCAGGTTTACGTCGATGTCTACGAGACCTATAAGCGCCAGACTGGAGGCTCCGGCCCGCCGCGAAACCTTGCGCCGCTGGAGCGCTCCGCGCAGACTGCGGCGAGCGAAGCCGTCACTGCTCTTGAACGCCGCCTCACCTGGCTTGCCACCATCGCGGCCACTAGCCCCTTCATTGGCCTATTCGGCACAGTCATGGGCGTTGTCGACGCATTCCACGGACTCGGAACAGCCGGTGCTGCAACACTCCGCGCCGTTGCTCCCGGCATCTCCGAAGCCCTCATCACCACCGCCGCGGGACTATTCGTCGCCGTTCCCGCCGTTATTGCTTACAACCAGTTCGCCGCACGCATCAAGGTATTCGCATCGGCAACGGACGACTTCTGCCGTGAGTTGCTGAACTCGCTCGAGGAAATTCCGGCGCGTGGTTCCGCGCCGCGCGACGAGCCGCAAGAGGTTGGACGTGGCTTTCACAACTAACAACGGCCGGACCCAATCCTCCCTCGCGGATATCAACATCACTCCGCTTGTCGACGTCGTGCTGGTGTTGCTCGTGATCTTCATGATCACCGCGCCCGTCCTTCAGTCCGGCATTGAAGTCAACATTCCCAAAACTCGCACAGTCAAGGAAATCACCGAGCAGCGCCTGGTTGTGACCATTGACCGCGATCAGAAGGTTTTTCTCGGAGACAATCCTATTAACGTGCATGAACTCGGCCAGCGCCTCCACGATGCCAGCGGCCCTGACACCAAGAAGGTCATTTACCTTCGCGCCGACGAGCGGGTGCCCTTCGGCGCATTCGCCAGCGTGATGGACGCAGTGAAGCAAGCCGGCATCACCAACATCTCCATCGTCACGCGACCCGTAGAAGGCAAAGCAAAATGACGATGAAGACTTTGGTGCACACACGAAAAGTATCAGGGCACGACTTTAATCCTGCCGAAAGAGTCTTCCATAGAGAATCGGGCATTAGCCCCTGCAACAACCCATGAGCAGCCCCTTCTTTCAAGCCGGTGATCACCTTCAGCAGGAGCTGGCCCCCGAGCCCTTTGCAAAGCCTGCTGCAGGAGCCGTGCTGCTTCATTGCGGCATCGTCGTCACCATCGTTCTCTACGGCGTCATCGGCGGCTTCTTCCGCCACAACATGTGGGGTGGCGCAGGCCCCGGCGGAGCCATCCAGGTCAACATCACCAGTTCCATCCCCCTGCCCACAGACCATCCGCCTAACCAGAATGTCCTGGCCACTGAGAAGCCAAGCGAAGCCCCCGCACCGCCTGAGCCCAAAGCCAAGCAAGCCGAGGACGAAACTGCGATCCCCATTCAGGGCAAGGTGAAAAAGCCTCAACAGCAGGAAGTCAAGCAGACTCCGAAGCACGAGCCCGACGTCCCAAAGAACACCGCTCAATATGGCGAGCAGGCCGGCAGCCAGCTTCCCCGCGCCACTGCCCAGGGTGCTGCAACCAATCCCGCGACCGTATCCGATGCCAACTTCGGCAGCCTCTTCGGCTGGTACGTCAATAACATCAACACCAAAATGGAACAGAACGGCTACCGTTCTCTCGCCGATCCTCACACGCCCAAAGGCGCTCGCGCCTACATCTCTTTCAACATCGCCCGCGATGGCTCCGTAACCCAGGTGCGGCTCGACCGTTCCAGCGGCAGCCCAACTTGGGATACCACCTGCGTTCGTGCCGCGCAACGCGCTGATAACTTCGGCTCTCTGCCTCCGCAATATCGCGGAAGTAACCTAAACGTTTCCTACTACTGTGAATACTAGGACCTCGCACACCATCCAAATTAAAATGAACTCCGATAAGAGACACGCAGAGTTCCCCATTTCACCACTCATTTCAGGAAGGGTTTAGCGTTCTCATGAAACTTACCTCGCGTTTTGGTCTTCCTCTTCTGGCTCTTGCCGCGCTCGCCTCTATTCCCTCTTTCGCACAGGATTGGGTCGCGACTGGCTCGGGCCTCGGCAATGCCCGCATCCGCCTCGCTGCCGCAGATTTCAAGCAGGTGGGCGCCGACCCGCAGACACCTGCGCTGAAGGCCACCTTCGATTCCACTCTCTTTGGCGATCTGCAGAACGCCGGCGTCTTCGATATGGTCTCGAAAAGCTTCAATCCCCAGGGCACGCCCGGCGCTCAACAGGAGATCAATCTCTCGCAGTGGTCAGCTAATCCTGCGAACGCTTCTATGGTCGCATTTGGCGCGCTCTCCGCCGCCAATGGCCGACTCACCGTCTTCGGTTTCCTCGACGATGCCCGCAACTCCGCCAATCCTCAAGTGCTCGGCAAGCAGTACAACGAAACCGCAACCGAAGACATGGCGCGCACCGTCGCTCATCGCTTCGCCGACGAAATCATCCTTCGCCTCGGAGGCGGCATCAACGGCATCGCCGAAACCAAGATCTTCTTTATCAGCAACCGGACCGGCTCCAAAGAAGTCTGGGAGATGGACTACGACGGTCAGAATCAACATGCGGTTACGCATCTCGGCAGCATCTCTCTATCTCCGCGCATCTCGCCGGACAATTCCCGCGTCGCCTTTGCCACACTCGGCAAACTCGGCTGGTCCATCCGCATGTACTCTCTCGAGCTGAACCGTCTTGTCTCGTTTCCAGCCGGAACAGTAGGCGGCAGTAACACCAGCCCGGCATGGTCCGCCGACGGCACCAAGATCGCCTTCTCGTCATCCCGTTCCGGCGACCCCGAAATCTGGATCTCCGATGCCAGCGGCGGCGGCGCACACAAGATCACGGCATTCCGCGGACCTGATGTCGCTCCCACTTGGAACCCGCGCACCAACGCGCAACTCGCCTGGGTTAGCGGCCGCACCGGACTGCCCCAGATCTACACAATGGATCAGGACGGCGCCGGCGTCACACGCCTAACCGATGGCGGCTATGCCGTCTCTCCTACTTGGGCACCCAATGGTCAGTTCCTGACCTTCGCCTGGAACCGCAAATACGGCCCCGGCGACCCCGGCGGTCAGGATATCTACGTGATGGACATTTCCACGCGCCGATGGTTGCAACTCACGCACGAATCCGGAAGCAACGACTTCCCGTCGTGGTCTCCCGATAACCGCCACATCGTCTTCGAACGCACCGTGGGCGGCAAAGCTCAAATCTGGTCGATGCTTACTGATGGCACGCAGCAGAAACAGCTCACCACCTCCGGGCAGAACTTCATGCCCAATTGGAGCTGGAAGTAAACACCGTATCTGCTTGACATCGATCTCTGCCCCATACATCGCACAACCCCATCGTGCGATGAGTGGGGCTCAACAATGTTCGGGGAACCCAGATCACTGACCCCTGACCACTGATCCCGGTATCTCCAGCAACCTCGCCCCTGCTCCTTCTTGCCCCAGCCGATCCCCCGGATTCCGCAGTGGGCAAGAGTCCACAGACAAACATCCGCACCCGATACACCCATCCAGCTGATCGCGCAATCGCGTCAACCGCTCAATCCTCTCGTTCAATTGTCCTCGCCATCGGGCCGACAGTTTCTTCCAATCCTCCGTCGTCGGTGTCCGCTTTTCCGGCAGGGTCGCCAACGCCTCCTGAATCTCCTTCAGCGGGATACCCGTGCGCTGCGCCACTTTGATCACCGACACCCGGCGCAGCACCTCGCGCGCATATCGCCGCTGATTGCCGCTATTTCTCCAGCTCGTGATCAGCCCCTCGGCTTCATAAAAATGCAGCGTCGAAACCGCCACTCCTGCCCGCTCCGCCACTTCCCCTACCGTTAGCGGCCGGCGAAATTCCGCCAGCTTCTTCTCGATCTCCGAATTCACCTTCGTAGCCATTGCAGCTCTGCCTCTTGACCTCAAGTTTACTTGAGGTTCTACCCTGAATCCAGTGACAGATTCACCTAAGGAGAAAGATCAAGCTCATGGAACTCCCCATCAAGGTCGGCCTCGTCTACGGATCAACCCGCGCCGGCCGCTTCTGCGACACCGTTGCCCAGTGGGCCGCAACCCGAATCGCCGCCCACGCAGGCTTCGCCGTCGAACACATTGATCCAGCCAGGCCCCAAGACACCGAAACGGGACAGACCCTCGCACAGCGCCTCGCCGCCTGCGACGCCTTCATCGTAGTCACTCCCGAGTACAACCACGGCTACCCCGCCCCGCTAAAGGAACTCATCGACTCGCACGGCCCCGAGTGGCACGCCAAGCCCGTCGCCTTTATCTCGTATGGCGGAATCTCCGGAGGTCTGCGCGCTGTCGAACAGCTCCGTCTCGTCTTCGCGGAACTTCACGCCGTCACCGTGCGCGACAGCGTCTCCTTCGCCGGCGCCTGGGAGCAGTTCGACTCTACCGGCGCGCTGCGCAACCCTGACCGCTTCGAGCGCTCCATGGACAACATGCTCAGCCGCCTTCACTGGTGGGCCGTCAGCCTCGCGCACGCCCGCACCACGTGGCCCTTCGCCAAAACCGCCTGGTAACTCAGACTAAAAAGTGGGTGCCCCAGAGCCGGGTGCCCCACGTCTCTCGCTTTTGGAGACCTGGGAAAGAAGCCCGCACCTGGAACTCCTCTAGAATCCGGCGCCCATCGACCCTCGTCAGCAGCGTCCCATTCATCGCACAGTCTCATCGTGCGATGAGTGGGATTCGATCCACACCAGGTTGTTAAACTCATCTCATGCTGGACGAACTCGAATTCCGACGCGCCGCCGAAGGCGCCCTCGACGCACTCAAGAAGCACCTCATCGCTCGTGAAGAAGAAGACGAAGCCGGCTTCGAAGTCGAAGAGCAAGGCGGAGTCCTTAACGTGATCTTCGAAGAACCGCCCGCCAAATTCGTAGTCACGCCCAACACGCCCGTGCGCCAGATCTGGATCTCCGCCCTCTCCACCAGCTTCAAGCTAGACTGGGACGCTGCCGCCAGCGCCTTCGTCCTCCCCCGCACCAGCGAAAAACTCATTCCGCTGGTCGACCGCCTCATCGAAGAAAACAAGCAGCTCTAGAACTCAAGACTCACAGGGTCAGATCTGCAAAGATCTTGGGTGCCCCCGGTCCTCCGCGGTTGGGGACCGGGGATGAAGACTTCCTACTTTCATCACGCGATCAAACCTGTGCCCCATTCATCGCACAGCCTTATCGTGCGATGAGTGGGAATCATTTCTGCCTTCCTAGAGAGCAATTCGATCCCCGCACCCAGCCAAATAAAACAAAAATAACTGTCATGTTGAGCGCAGGTTAGCGCAGCGACCGGAGTCGAAACACCCGCAGTTAGTCCTGAAGAGAGACTGGGCACAAAGCACAATATTCGATTAACTACTCCATCGCCCGCACCGCCTTCGGCAGCATCCCACCCTCCACAAGCACCGGCGGCTTCCGATGATGGGTCTTTGACTCGTAGTCGAATGCCCATCCGATCAGATCGCCGTCGTGCCACTTCCGTGTGCTGATCTCGATCCCGAACGGCAATCCTGAATCGTAGAACCCAGCAGGAATACTGATCGCCGGCACCCCCAGCATGTTCACCCATGCCGTATCCGAGTGCGGACCATCGCTGAGATGCCCATCCTGCGGCATGGTCTCGTCAGGAGGCGGCATCTGAATCGCCGGATACAGGAAGCCATCGAGATGTAAGCGATCGAGTTCGTCATCGTACATCTGCTGCACCTTGCGCCGCGGGCCAAGAAACGTGCCCTCCGCACTCGGATCGTTCTCAAGATTTGCCTGCTGAATATCCGGGCTGCTCGACATCCCCGTCTGATTTCCACCGATGATCACCGCCGGAAGTGGATGCCCCACAGCCTTCTCGTAATCGGCAGGCGAGTGGTATTCTGCCGGACCAAACTCGGCGAGAAACTTCTCCGTTCCCTCGCGAATATAGGGCAGCGTGCAGATATGTGCCGCTGCATCGACAAACGAATCCGGAAGAATGTCAGGCTGAATCAAGACCGTTGCGCCCGCCGCGCGAATCTCTTCAACAGCCTTCATGAACATAGCGCGCGTCTCCGGCTTCAGGGGCAGAAACGCATCTTTCTTCGCCTGAGCAATCTGCTCAGCCGTCGCATTCGGACACGCCCCCTGAAACGGCGTATTGCCGCCGTCGAGAATAAACGCCGGAACTCCGAAGCGTTTCCCCTTGAGCGATCCCGCTTTCAGGTACTGCGTGTAAGGCCCCGCCTGCGCCTTCGATTGCGACCCTGTCGTTGCCGCGTCCAGCGGATCTTCTCCCGCCATCACGGTCAACGCAACAGCGGCGTCTGCAACATTTCGCGCGATGGGCCCTGTGTTGTCCAGGTTCCAGTCGAGCGGTGCGATTCCTGCGATGCTCACAAGTCCGCGCGTCGGGAAGATTCCAACCAGATTGCTCGTAGCAACCGGCATGCGGATCGAGTTTCCGGTGTCCGTTCCGTTCCCGAGAACGGCAAAGTTCGATGTAACAGATGTGACCGTTCCGCCCGACGACCCTCCCGGCGAGAACCGAACGTCGTAAGCATTCCCCGTTCGCCCGAACGCCGTTGAACGATTCGTGTCGCTCGCCGCGAAGTCCGGCATATTTGTTACGCCAATGATGATCGCGCCCGCGCCTTTGAGTTTGCTGACGATCGTTGCGTCGCGTGGAGCAATCAGTTCGTGGCCGGGAATCATGTAGCCGCGCCAGCCGTCCGTCGTAACAAGTCCTTTGATGCTGGTGTTCGCCTTGGTCACAATCGGAACGCCCCACAGCATCCCCGGCTTGAATGCCGGCTGCCGCGCCTCCGCATCTTCGCGAGCCGCTTCCTCAAGCGCGGCCTTGTCATTGACCGTCTGCACCGCTCGATAGATCCCGTTGTAGCGCGCGATCCGATCCAGGTGCCACTGCACGACCTGCGTCACCGTATAGCGATGATCGCGATAGAGCTCGTGCAGCCGATCGACCGTCACCTCCAGCAGATCGCGATCCATCTGTTCAGCTATTGCTTGGGGAGAGCCGCCGTAACCAAACGAAGGAACAGCGATCAGGAACAACAACAGGAGTTTCCGCATGAAGGCAAGATAGCAGCTGGAAGCCGATAGCTAATAGCTGATAGCTGAAAACACAAAGGCCGCACGATCTCTCGTGCGGCCCTCATTCAGACCCTGCCCTACTGCAACGCGTACACCGTCTTCAGTTCCTTCTCCACCAGTTCCTGCGGCAGAGGAGCATAGGAAAGGTTCGACGCCTCGCCCTGCCCTGACTTCAGAAGCCAGCTCAGCAGGTCCTTCAGCACTTTGCGATTCTCCGCCTTCGTCCCTGTCTTCGGAATCAGCAGATACGTGAAGCTCGAAATCGGATATGCATTGGCGCCAGGAGCATTCGTAATCGAAACACGATAGTCCGCCGGCATCGCCTTAACGCTCGCCGCAGCCTCAGTCACGCCTTGAATCGAAGCCGTGATCCAGTTGCCTGCTGCATTCTTCACCGAGCCAAACGGAATCTTGTTCTGCAGAGCATAAATGAGTTCAACATATCCAATCGCGCCCGGCATCTGGCGAACAAGCCCAGCCACGCCTTCGTTGCCTTTTCCGCCTACACCCGTCGGCCAGCTCAATGCAGTGCCCTTGCCGGGACCGCCTTGCCAATCCTTGCTCACCTTGCTCAGATAGTCAGTCCAGATGAAGCTGGTTCCCGATCCATCTGAACGATGCACAACGATGATCTTCTGGTCCGGCAGTTTCGCATCTGGATTATCCTTTGCGATCTTCGCATCATTCCAGTTCTGAATCTTTCCCAGGAAGATATCCGCCAGCGTATCGCCGCTGAACCGCAGTTCCTTCACGCCGGGAACGTTGAACACCGGCACCACCGCGCCCAGAACCGTCGGGATATGTATCAGCTTCACCTGCGACGACGACAGCATCTCGTCGGTCATCGGCATATCCGACGCCCCAAAATCAACCAGTCCCTTTGTCACCTGGGCAATGCCGCCGCCCGAACCGATCGAGGCATAGTTCACCTCGACACCTGGATGCGCGCTGCTGTACTCGTTGAACCACTTCGAGTAAATCGGGTAGGGGAAAGTTGCGCCGGCTGCGGTGAGCTTTTGCGCTTGGGCAGAGCCCATCGCCACAACCAACAAACCTACGGCAAGCAGAGTCTTGTTATTCACTGAATTTCACTCCCATTTCGCAGTTTCACTGCCTGCTCTGATTGTCGTGAGGCAATGTTACGGGGAGTTGAAAACCGTGCGCACCTTCAGTGTTTATTCGGCTTAGAGATATGAATTAACACGCCTTTAACTTTCGACGCGTGCCCTCGCCGCGGAATCCGCCGGCATTTCCTCGCGCCGCTTCTCCGTCGACGCCGGCAGTGTAAACAGAAAAGTCGTCCCCGACCCCAGTTCACTCTCGGCACGAACACGCCCACCGTGCGCCTGGACAACGTGCTTCACAATCGCGAGCCCCAGTCCCGTTCCTCCGGCCTCACGCGATCTCGCTTTGTCTACTCGGTAGAACCGCTCGAAGATCCTCGCGAGATGCTCCGACGCTATTCCAGGCCCAAAGTCTTGCACAAAAAACTCGATCTCATTGTCCAGCGCGCGCGCTCCGACCTTGATCTTCTTGCCTGCTTTTCCATATTTCACGGCGTTTTCGATCAGGTTGCCGAACACCTGGTTCATCGCGTCGGGATCCACCATCACCGTCGCGTCCGGCGCGCCTGCATATTGCAAATCGATTCCCGAATCCACCACCAGCCCGCCTAGTGCATCAATCGCATCGCGAACCATACCGCTCGCCGTTGCCGGTTGCGTGGCCAGCCTGTAGTCAGGACTCTCGATCGTTGCCAGAGCCAGCAGATCCTCTGTCAGCCGGTTCATCCGCGTTGCATTCTTCAAAATCACATTCAGAAAATCCTTCGTCATCGCCGGATCGGGATTCGGCGCGTCCACCAGCGTCTCTACATATCCCTGAATCGACGTCAGCGGAGTGCGCAGCTCGTGACTCACATTCGCAATGAAATCCCGACGTGACTGTTCTGCCGCCTCCACACGAGTCACATCATGCAGCACTGCGATCGCTCCGCCTTCAGGCAACGGCGCAGCGCTGATTTCAAAAATGCGTCCCGGCGCCAGCGAGCTCGTCCGCCCATACTGCACCTCGCCGCGTCCCTGCGCCTCTCGAATGCAATCCAGCAGCTCAGGCGCCCGCACAGAATGCACCAGCGGACGACCCGCGCGAATCTCCGTGCCAGTCATCTTCTTCATCACAGCGTTCGACCAGCGCACCTGGCCGTCGGCGCTTACCGCGACCACCGCCTCCTGCATCGAGTCCAGCATTGTCGCCAGTTCGCGCCGGCTGCTCTCAATTTCCGCGAAGCTGTTGCCTAGTCGCTCAGCCGTCTTGTTCAGCGCCTTTTCCATCTCAGAAATCTCATCGCCGCCGCCGTACTCCAATCGCGCCTTGAGATCTCCCTCGGCAATTCGCCCCGCAAACTCCATCACGCGCTGCAGCCTTGCCGTAATCCGGCTCGCTACCCAGGCCGCAATCGGCAACGCGATCAGCAAAGCAATCACGCCAGACCAGATCGCATCGCGCCCCACCTCATGCAGCGTATCGGCCGATGACTGCGCCATCATCCGGCGCAATATCAGTTCCATTGCCGCCGTCTCAAACACCAGCAGCAGCACAAACAGCGCCATCAATTTTGCAAAGACTTTGCGCGTCAATTCAGAACCCGCTCAGATGCGGTTGCACAATTTTGCCGGGTGCCCCATCCATTTCGCGCTTCTTGCGAAATGGGCGGGAAGCCATAATGCCAGCTCTCTGCACCCAATATTTGCGGGAGATACTCTTACTCGCCCCGTGGCATCTCGAACCGGTACCCCGCGCCTCTCACCGTCTTCAAATACCGCGGATTCTCCGGATCCACCTCGATCTTCTCACGGATACGCCTGACGTATACGTCCACTGACCTCGGCGTCACAAACCGAGCATCGCCCCACACTGAATCGAGTAAATGGTCGCGGCTGAACACTCGCCCCGGGTGCCGCGCAAGATAATCGAGCAGCCGGAACTCCGTCGCCGTCGTCGTAGTCAATTCTCCACGCACCTTCAGCTGCATGGCACCCTGGTCAATGATCACTTCCTCAAAGTTGATCACCGAAGGTGTCGTCGGCCGTTCAAACCTCCGCAGCACCGCCTTCACACGCGCCACCATCTCCCGCGTCGCAAAAGGCTTGGTGATGTAGTCGTCGGCGCCCAGTTCCAGTCCCAGGACCCGATCATTCTCGCCGGCTCGAGCAGTCAGAAAGATAATCGGGATCGTCGACAGACCTGCATGTGCCCGCAGACGCCGGCAGACATCCAGACCGTCGCCTCCCGGGACCATGATGTCCAGCAAGAACAGCGCCGGCGGATGCCGCTCTGCGTCAGAAATGATGTTCGTTGGGGTGTGATACATCCTGACAGTAAATCCAGCGGCTTCAAGATGATGCTGTACCAGCCGTGCGATGTCTGTCTCGTCTTCCAGCAGAAATACGGTTTGGCTCAACCGAATTGCCTTTCTCCGGCGGCCAAGTCGATTTCTTCGGGTCTGAAGATGCTTCGGGCCACCCGGAATCGTTAACAGACTACTTCAGCCAGGCAAACAAATTGCAAACGTTTGATGAATTTGAAACCTGTCTGTAGTCGCAGATTCATCTCTTGACGCACCCCGAGGCCCTCTGCCAAACTCGCTCCGCACCAGGCATCAACACCTGCCCCAGATCGCTCTTTTGAAACCGACTTCATTTTCCACTCAACCAAGCCTGAAAGCTGACAGCTTAAAGTTGATGGCTGATAGCTGACAGCCAGCAGCTGCCTTCCCTCATCCAACCCCCAGCATCACATCACAAGGAGTTTTCAAATGGCCGATCTCGAACAGCTCAAATCCAAATATGCCGGAGTTACCTCAACCATCCAGGAATTCTCCGACATCGGAGCAAAAGTCGATCAGGTAGATCTTGATGGAGACAAGCTCCACATCAAGGGCTCAGTCCCATCGAAAGTCGTCCTCAATCGCGTGTGGGACGCCATCAAGCAGGCCGACTCAACCTATGCCGACCTCCATCACGAAATCGAAAACACCGGCGGCGACGATCAGCCTTACACCGTCAAGTCCGGCGACAACCTCTCTAAGATCGCCAAGCACTTCTACGGCAACGCCAGCAAGTACACCGACATCGCCAAAGCCAACAATATCTCCAACCCCGACCTAATCAAAGTCGGCCAACAGCTAAACCTGCCCGCCCTCTAGTCTGGGCAACCATCCCACCGAGACAAAGGGTGCCCCCCGGTCCCTCGCATTCGGGGACCGGGGGCAAACTATGAATGACGACTAGAGCTGGGTGCCCCACGTCTCGATTCTGAGACGTGGGAAAGAGTCAACTGAACGAATGGTCAACGTGCTCCGTCCGTTCGCTCCATTTCCGCGATGAATTCCACCACCGCCTCGCTCCAGCCATCCACGTGCATCCACGGTCCGTATCCGACACCGTTGCGATTCGAAGCCACGTTGATCACGTAACCCCGCCCGCGCGGTGCAGGAACTTGGTCGTGCGACTGCTCGTCGGTGATCACCACCAGGCGGTCGTACCCCTTGTGGCAATCCCTTTCGACGCGCTCGATCGCCGACCCTAGATACGTTCCGCTATGCGGCTGGCTCTGATCCAGCGCATCGCGCAACGCCATGCCGCGGCGCGATGGCACCAGCTTCGCCTGATCCGAGAAGGTATAGATCGTCACCTTCTCTGCGATCTCGCGAAGAAGGATCGCCAGTCCATACGCAGCATCCGTGCGGCGCATCTCCGAACGATGCGAGATGGCCGACTCCATCGAGCCCGACACGTCCACCAGCAGAACCGTGTGTCCAGGCAACAGACCCGCACGGCCCTCCAGTGCGCGGAACATCGCCGTCTCCAGCGCCTGCTCCCACTGGGGAACCGAACGTGCCGCAGCCAGGAATCGGAACGGCAGAACGCGATCCGTCTTCATCGCGTCCAGCGCCTTCTGCACCAGCTCCTCGCTCACGTCAGCCTCACGCATATTGCGCAGGTTGCGCAGCAAAGCCAGTGCCCCCAGCTTGCGCTCCGCCAGCAGACGCTCCCAGACCTCGCGCTTGCTCGCCCCGTCACGTCCGGTTGCCGACAACGCAACCTCCCACGTGTCCGGAGTAGCCAGCTCGTTCTGGGCCAGCCGCTTCCACAGCGCAGCCTGCGTTGCATCTACTGGCTTCGCGTGGCACAGGAACAGCACGTCACGCAGGCGAACCGCACCCGCTCGGTCGTACTTGGCCAGCGCGTACTCATCGAACTTCGAGAACGCAGCAGCCAGTCCCTTCTTCACCTGCGCTGACAGAGGCTGACGCCCCTGCGCCCAGTAGATGGCCACAAACTCAGCCAGTTCATCCGCACGCTGAATCACGCGCGTCAACGTCTCCGCCACCTGCCCGCGATGCGTTGCATGACGCGCCATCTCGCGCACCAGCAGCAACGGAGCGTGACGCAGCTTCATCCGCTCACGTGCCTCCACCGCTAGCGCAGCCACCTTCTCTGCAGCTACCTGTGGCACAAGCTCGCCGATGCGGCCTGCGATCTGCACGCCATCCTCGTAGAACTCGCCCTCCCACAACATGCAGGAGAGAACCGAACGACGCAGAGCCTGATCCGGCGCGATTGCAACGGCCAGCGCTCCCTCGTGCGTGCGCAGATGCACACGCGCCTTCTTCGAATACTTAGTGAAATTCAAACGCACCCCGCACCTCCTTTCAAAAAAACAACCAAGAAGAGTGTCATTCCGAGCGACCAACGGGAGTCGAGGAACCTGAAGTTGCATTTCGTCGGCACCCACGAGCGTTCAGGCGACTCATCCATCGTGCAGCTGTGTTACACGATGAGCGGGAAAGCGACGCCAGTTAAGCATCTCTCGCGCCTCGTGAACCCCTGCCGGGGAAAAATCGGCTACGGTTTTCGTCGAGCTCTCGCTCGACGAGCAGGGTTCGAACCTGCCTGCCGGAGATGTATTGCCTCACTCGGCTCACCGAAGTATCCGTACCCTGCACCACCGGCAGATCAAAGTTGGCAACAACAAACTGAGTGCCCCAGATCTCGATTCTGAGACCTGGGAATCCGGGTGCCCCCGGTCCCTCGCACTTGGGGACCGGGGTTACGCATCATCTCGTCTCGCCGCCTCATCCTCGTCTTCATCCCCATCGACTCGCACCGGCTCAATCGTAGTCACCGTCGCGAATCCTTTCGTCTTCGCAGACACCCTGAGCGGCTCAACTTCGATTGCGAACTTTTTCATCTCCTCCCACGTCGGCTTGTACCTGTCGCTGAACTCGTTGCATTCATACACCGGGAACGGCACACGAAAGCTCAGGTCCGGTCGCATGCAGATCACCAGCAGATCCGACTCGCGATATCCAGTCACAAACTGGCCCCAGCTGCACCGCTTGCACAGGTGCTCGCTCCCCACCGGAGTTCCATTCTTCACATTCACCTTGCTCATATCGAAGCTCCTCAACTCCGGTTTGAAATCTGGCCGGGGAACAAGCGGTTGCAGAAACGGTGTTTGCTCGGTCTCCCCAGCAAACAACCAGGTGCTCTATCCACTGAGCTACCGGAGATTGCTCTCCGAGAGGGATTCGAACCCCCGACCACCTCTTTGACAGAGAAGTAACTGCTACCTACACCACCGGCCAGAAAACAGCGGCCACTTCAACTACGCCCAACGTCTCTCGGGGAACAACCGGCAACGGCATTCATTAAGCCGCAACCATCACCACCGAAGTACAGATCCAAACAAATCAACCGCGCCACGTGTTCGGATAGCTTTGTAAGAACGGCACGGCTTTAGCCGGGCCATAAGCGTTACAAAAATGAGCGGCGGGCTTCAGCCCCTGCTCGCGCCCAATCAAAACAAGACACCGGGGAACACGCGGAAAGAGACGGACTCGGTGCCTCTGACTTACGGAACCTTATGCATCGGGACTACGCCCCCGCCCCGCAGAGTAAGTACATCCGGCAGGGCCTTCTACCCTGCGCGTCCTTCTTTAGTGAAGAAGTAACTCTTCCCTTTCACCACCGGCGCAACACGTGCAGTAATCTCTCACCGGGAAACAAACGAAGAGAGCTACGGGCCGCAACGGCCCGCTTCTGAGCAAAGAAGTAACCCTCTTCTTCACCACCGGCGACAACTTACAAGCGCACTTATTCCGTCATCCGCAACACACTAAGTCCACGGACACACTTACACCATTCCATTACCCGAGGGAACAACCAGACACAGGTTTAGTTCGATGTCGACGAAGTACCCGTGTTCTTCGCCACTCGGGCGAACACACAAACCCTCATGCGATCAACCGCTCATTAAAAAGTCTGCCCAGGTGCGTAGGTAAGGAGACGCCGTAAAGGCTTAGTCGAAATCGACGAAGTGCGCCCGGCGACCGGTCAGACTCTTACCGAGCCATTCTGGTCTAAGCATCGAATTGGATAAGATGCAATACATCGGGCGTTTCTCCTACGCACTTAGTACTCTGCCATAAGTGAAAATAGAATTCAACTTATTCTTATAATTTTCTTTTCAATGACGCCTCGCCGCTTGGTTATCTATATCTTCTACTCAAGAAACCAAATCTAAACTTTTTTCTTTGTATCGCTGGTGTCAGATCAGACTCAACGACTGCGCTTGGGTGCTGGACGAGAACTGGCTGCCTCGCAACAGTTCCTGCCGTGGCCCCATGTGCCCGCAGCCAGTCAAGAAAATCCTGCGGGTGCAGCGGCTTGGCGAAAACCTGGAATTCATAGCCACGCCGGAAATACTCTTCTATCACCAGAGCTGCAGAAGCGGATCCAGAGAAGAGGACGTTCTGGCACCGAGGCAAAAATGTCTGAATCTCCGCGATGCTTTCGCATCCGTTCTGGTCGCAGGAATTACAAAACCCGGTGAGGAAGAAGTCAGGCTCAAACTCGCGTGCAACCGTCATTGCAGTGTCGTGTTCGTACGCTCCTCGCGCCTCGAATCCACACTCATTCAGGATCCGACAGAGAGTATCAACGAGCACGTCTGCATCATCCAGAATCAGCACCCGCGACACACGCGCTTCACTCATTCTTGCCCCCTGTCCGAAATCTTTACACCCGCCCCCGCAATCCTGTTACTTAAGTCTCGTGGTACTTCGGAGTAACCTCTGGAAGCTTACGCACTTCCGCCGGGCTTCTACATCGGTAAAACTACAAACAATCTACTCTCTTAAGGCTCTTGTGGGGCTGGAATGATCGGACGCGTAAGCTGGCTGGGGAAAGTCTTAAAGCCTGATTCCGATACCCTCACCGCATCCATCAACTGGCTCGAGAAGTTCGTCACGCCAGACCTGGATCGGTCCGAGCGGCGTCGTGTCGAGCAGTTCGCAGCCTATCGCTGGAACGGCTCCGAACTCACCCAGGGTATGGTCCGCGACATCAGTTCCACCGGCTTATATCTCGTCACCCATGAACGCTGGCAGCCCGGTGCGGTCGTCGCTCTCACGCTGCAGCGTGAAGGCCCGCTCGACCCCGACCCCGCCCGCCGCATCACCACGCAGGCAAAAGTAATCCGTTGCGGCTCCGATGGCGTTGGCCTCTCGTTCCTCTGGGCAAAAGAAGATCCCCGCTCCCGCCAATGGGAGTCGCTTATCGAAAGCCTGATCGCGCAAACACGCCCCGCCAACATGGAGAGCCTCGCCAAGATGGTGGAAGCGTTCTCTTTCCTCGGCCAGGTCTGTTCCGATGGAGTTGCCCAAATCGGCGACTGGGTCAGCACCCGAGCCAGCAGCCACAAAGTCCTCAACGCGGTGTCGATCGCGCTGAAGGCCAAGCTTCTTTTGGATCACGATCCCGCTGCGCAGTCTCTCTCCATCGATCCTCAAACCACAGTCCGCATTCTTGAGGTCGGCTCTGAGACGCACGAAGAGTGGTTGCAGAATTTCTGGGCCGGGCTCCTCATCACTGCTTCTGCGTCTGAGAACCAACAGGAGAGCCATCTCGAATTCGTCGAGCTCTTCAGCCAGCTCACATCCATTCCCGTGCGCATCTTCACCGTCATCTGCACCAAGTCCACAAAGGTCCTTCTACATAACGGCGAAATCGCAGCCAAGCGTCTCACCTGCAACACCGACGAGCTCGCCTCCACCGTCGGCACTCGCGGACCTCAACTGCAGCGCGAGCTCCAGTCGCTCGCGTCGCTCCGCCTTATCGAGAAAAGCTCCCCGTCCGCTTCGGCGCTCCACGCCAGCAGCGAGACCCTCATCACCGCAACATCAGTCGGCCTCAAAATGTTTGCACTCTGCAACGGACACCGCGGCTCCCTTCCCGACTTCTATCTCTCCAACGCGCCGGGCGCGACAGCCAGCTAGCATCCCCAGCGTTTCTCGCCAGGCAACACCTCGCCCCTTCGCGCTCTTCTCTCTTGGAGAACACCCTCCCGGCAACGCATAATGTTCGCCATGACCCGCCACATTCCCCTGGCCACTCTGCTTCTCTTCGTCTGCGCCGCAGCCGTCGCGCAATCCCCCGCGCACCCCATCGATCTCGGACACGCGCGCCTCGTCGATCTCACCTACACCTTCGACGAGAACACCCTCTACTGGCCCACTGCCGACGGCTTCAAGTGGAAGAAGGACGCCTGGGGTCCCTCCGCCGGCGGATACTTCTACGCCTCCGCCAGCTACGGCGCCAGCGAGCACGGCGGCACGCACCTTGACAGCCCTCTGCACTTCGCTGAAGGGCACCCCGGCACCGACCAGATTCCTGTCACCAGCCTCATCGCGCCCGCTGTAGTCATCGACATCACCGCCGCGTGCGCAAAGGATCCCGACTACCTGCTCACCGCCAAAGACATCACGCAGTGGGAAGCCGCTCACGCTCCCATCGCCGCTGCCAGCATCGTGCTCATCAAAACGGGGTGGGGCAAATACTGGCCCGACGCAAAGCGCTATCTCGGCACAGATGAACACGGCGCAGCGGCAGTCGCCAAGCTTCACTTTCCTGGAATCTCAGAAGAAGCCGCCACGCTCCTCGTCTCGCGCAAGGTCGCAGGCGTGGGCATCGACACCGCCAGCGTCGACCGCGGCCAGTCCAAAGACTTCAAGACTCATCGCGTCCTCTACTCGCACGACCTCTACGGCCTCGAGAACGTCGCCAACATCGAGCAGCTTCCCGCAACTGGCACGCTCCTCATCGCCCTGCCCATGAAGATCAAGAACGGCACCGGCGGCCCCGTCCGCATCGTCGCGGTGCTGCCGTAACATCTCTGCGGCTGCCGGGGAGATTCGGCTTCGCAAGCAAGCTGGGTGCCCCATTCTAAATTGGTCGAAAGGCCAATTTAGGGAGGGAACGAAGATGCCAAGACTCGTACCCTCGCACTCAGGTCCGGCGACCTCGCCCATGACATTCCTGACCCACCCCATATGACATCATTGCTTCGGAGGCATTTGTGAAGAAGACACTGTATCTCTGTTTAGCTGTCATCGCCGTGGGTCCTGCTTGTTATTCCCAGGCGCCCGCTTCCTCATCCAACCCGATAACACAAAGCGAAAAGGGTCTCTACTCTGTAATAGCCGGGTCTGTCGTCGGCGCAGCCGCCAAGATGCCCGAAGAGAACTACTCCTTCAAGCCGACGCCCGATGTCCGCAGCTTTGGTCAGCTCGTTGGCCATGTCGCCGACGCCAACTACATGTTCTGCTCGCAGGCCGCCGGAGAAACCAATCCCGGCAAGAACGTCGAGAAGACAAAGACCTCCAAGGCCGACCTCGTCGCCGCAGTCAAAGACTCGGTCGCCTACTGCAACAAGGTCTACGACAATATGACCGACGCCAAGGGCAGCGAGAAGACCAAGTTCCGCAGCTTCGACCTCGCCAAGCTCACGCTGCTCTCGCTCAACACCGCGCACACTGACGAGCACTACGGCAACATGGTGACCTATCTCCGCCTGAAAGGCATCGTTCCGCCCACCAGCGCCGGCCAGCCTCCACCACCTGCTAAGTGAACACGCATCGCGAATCCGGTCATTAGGAGGCGAGAGACGTCATCTCTCGCCTTCGTCTTATTCGAACGATCCAGACGCCGAGCAATACGACTGCGGCAATTGGCGGAAGGATGAATACTAATCCGGCGAAGACATCGAACCAGCTGAATCGATACTTCGAGTAGACATCATTGATCGGTTGCAGGTGCGGATCGATGCCGATCTGCAGCGCGTTCTGGCGCAGAGAGTCGTAGCTCTGGAACTCAGTCCTCTTGCCTATATCCGTGTCCAGAATGAAGTAGCCATCGACCTGACCTTTTCCTTTCCCCAGTTGCTCAAAGGCCTTGCTGTCAGTTCCGCCGAGAATATATCTGTCCGCCACCTCAAGCTCGCGCACCCCAGACACCGAATCTTCTCGAGTGACCACGATTGAATCCTTTTGCGATTTGGGGTTGTAGACCCAGCCTTGGTCGGTCACATCGATCATCAAGACTTGATAGCCGTTCGGGAGCGGAGCATGCCACGTGTCACCGGCTCCCAGATCTCGATTCAGCAGACCTTCGTTCACCACTGCTTGAAACACGAACATCACCGCAGCCCACACTAGGCAAGTGGGAGGCAGCAGCACAGCTGCGACAATCGCTCTGCGACGTCCAGAGCGAAGCTTTCGTGTAAGCAAGTATGTGGTCAGGCCCAGAATGGCCGAGCCCACAGCTGCAAGCACACATCCCGCGCCCGCCCAAAAAAGTAGGACGAATAGGAGCCCCATGACAACCGCAGTGTAGCCAGCACGCGGAGTTGCCGCAATCACTATTCGGTCACATCGAGGGCTATTCGTTCAGAGTGGAGGGTCTCGTCACCTCCACTCTGATTCATTCGCGACAGGTATTACCGCTCCCAGAAGGCGGGCGGCTCAACACCCAGAGCCCGCAGGTAGACATAGCCTTGTCCGCGATGGTGAATCTCGTTGTCGATCGCGTACTGAATCGTGTCGATCCCGCGGCCTTCCCACTGGCCGAATGCCTTGTCGACTTCGGTGAAGCGGTGTGGCGGAATCTGCGCGAACACCTCATCCAGCCGTTTGGTCTGCTCATCCCACACGCGCAGCAGATCGCTCTTCGTTGTTACTGACGCCTTCGACATGTCGAACTCCTGCCACTTCCCTGTCGCCACTCCCTCTGCAATCGGTACTGCCATGCGGATGAATTCCCAGGCCAGTTCCGAGAAGGGCCGCATTCCTCCTACTGAAAACGAGAAGAGCTTGTCCTCAGGAAACGCGTCGATCACGCGCCGCGTAAGCCGCCGGTGTCCCTGCCATTGCTTCAGAACGTCGCTCGCATTCAAGATGCCTGCTTCTGCCGCTGCCGTCGTCATAGTTCCATTCCTCCGCCCAAATCTGAGCACAGAACAAGACTACGCACCATATATGACAAAGAATGTCATGATTCTAGGAAATAGTTTTGAGACAGGGAACGAGGGAACGAGGGAACGAGGGAACGAGGGAACGAGGGAACGAGGGAACGAGGGAACGAGGGAACGAGGGAACGAGGGAACGAGGGAACGAGGG
>JAFDVQ010000011.1 GCA_018268915.1 Acidobacteriota bacterium | reverse complement strand
GTAGGCGGCGGCGGCGTAGGCGGCGGCGGCGCGCGCCTCACGAACCTCATCGAGAGTAGCCTCGCCTCGAGCCCACCGACGAGCAGTTTCGATCGCAATCCTCGGACGCTCTTCGCCCGGCTTCACATATTGCAGCGCAGTCTCTGCACAATCACAGGCGAGAAGAATAATCTGCTGTCGAGTCGGCCATCCTGGCTGGTCAGCCATCTTTGCCAGCAGCCACAACATCCAGTCGACGCGTGGGCATGTCGCCCACGCGTCAGCTAGATCTTTTCCAGATGCCCATTGGCGAGCTTCATCACATGCATACAATTTGCGAAGCAGCTTTTTGAATTCGAGTGCATTCATGCCACACCGCCTTTCCGGCGAAGCAGGTGCAGCTTCGGCCCAATGATCATGGCCGCTAGCGCAAAGCCTACGGCGATTTCGGCCGAGGGAACGAACGAAGCAAAGTGAAAGATGCGAGCGATGCCCTGAATGATCTCCGTCATGCTGCACCGCCGATTCCCGCCAACAGATCAGGGCACAGGTGAGTGTGAACGCGTCTGCGCGAGCAAGTGATCATCTCGCAGCGCTGATTCGGGGCGAGGCCATAAGCCTCGGCGCGAGCCTGGTCCATTTCTTCGGCGACCCACGCAGCGTCGGTCAGTCCACACGCGTGGCAGTAGTGCATGCCAATCCTGTCCGCGGCCTTGGGAAGCTTCGCCAGCTCGGAAAGGATGACCAGGACCAGACCCGTCTTGCAGTCTTTATGGTGCTCATGAGCCCGACGGAGTGGATCCGAGTCCACCTCGGCCTGGCACTCACCGCAATAGAGAAAGCTGCCCCTGTCCGTCGCGTGCCGCGCACGGAACCGATCCTGAGCCAGGTTACGGGCCGCACAAAGCAGGGAGAAGATCAGCTGAGAGCGCTTCCGCTCGTTTAGCTGAGCTGCGTCCTCCTCGCCCACATCCGCCACATCCACCGCGGCGCGGTTCAGCGTGGGGTCGAAGATCTCCGCCGGCGGCTCATCGTCAACCAGGCGGCGGAGATGCTCTGGGAACTGCGCAACCGAAGCGCGCAGCCGGTCATTGAGACGCATCTCCCGCGCGCCGTCGCCTTGCTGGGCAGCGCCGCAGTTATGGACGTAGACGTAGCACCATCCGCCCCGCTGAAGGAGGCGCTCATTCGGATTGAGAATGCGATTGCAGTGAGATTGCTGAGACAGAAGCGCCCAGCCTTCGCCGCCCTCCTGCCCACACTTTTCACACTTGAGGAGGTAGGCCCAGTCATAGGGCGTTTCGGTAACTGTTTGGGGTGGATTAGAACACCGGCCAGAGTTGGCCGGGGGCCGTACGGTTTCGCGAGGTTCCGTCATCTTCTGATCTCCTTGATTTCACAAGGCATCAGAAGATATCTGGTGGGCGAGGCGGGAATCGAACCCACAACCCCCGGCTTAGAAGGCCGGTGCTCTATCCGATTGAGCTACTCGCCCGCTTAGAACATTGTAGCCTTTGTACGACTGGCCGCAACCGCCGCGAGGTCGATGGCCAGCTCAGGCGTAACCTTGAGCAACCATCGTCTCAGCAAAGACGGACAGGCATTCGCCGAGCCTTTGTTTCGCCTGAGCCGCAGTCACTCCGCAGGCAGTGAAGTAAACAGTTGCACCCAGATGCTCTTTCGCTCCCAACAATGCTCTCCGGACGATCAGATCAATTCGGCAGCAGCGAAGATCAATGGCCCTCAGATTGTTACAGATTTGCCGGCACGCTCTCTCCGCAGTTGGCTGATCGGACCATTCGAAAGGACTCCGCAATAGCACATCAATGTAGCAGGCGGTCGCCTGAGAAGATTGCTCAATCGATGCTTCCAACTCGTCAGGATCGATGTTCTCGGGCGTGAATACGTCGGCTTTACTCGTCCATACAGGCGAATCTGTCCCGTTCAACCTGAAGAGTGAATCTGCCAACGCTGGTAGCTCGCTACATTCGCTAAGTTCCGACACTCGTTCGGGCTGGGAGCGAAGATCTATGTAGCCGCTCCAATATGCCTCGATGAGGGGCGCGACAGCAGCGACCTCGAACTCCCAATCAGCTTCCATGGGTTCCGCAGGTCGGCTCTTGAGCGTGAGCATGTCGCGTGAGGTAGCGGACGACGCTCGCCTCGGCCCAGTGAATATCTTCGCCCCGATCCCGCGAGAGGTAGGCGCAATGTCCGCCGTGCGGAGTTTCAACCAACAAGACATTTGGGTTCGACAACAGCTTCGCCCTTGTCTCCGACGTCATCCTTACGAAAGGATCATCCACAGCACGAAGGATTAATGTCGGTACCGCTATCTTGTCTACCACTCGCGCGCTCGCAGCACGATAGTAATAATCATCGGCATCGCGAAATCCGCAATGACGAGCAACGATGTCATTGTCAAACTGGCGAAGGGATCGGATCGGGCCTACTTTATCGCTGCCGTACACCTGCGGATATAGAGCGGCCTTGCGACGGTAGCGACGCATGAGTCCGCGAAGGAAATGCCACTCGTAGATTCGATTTCCCGGTTCGTGCAGGGCGTCGGAGCCCGCAGCCAGATCGACCGCCGGGCACACGGTCGCTACAGCAGAGAGCGGAGGATCGCTTCCCCACTCTCCTGCCAGCTTCAAAACCAGATTTCCACCCATCGAGTACCCGACAAGTCCGACTCGCTCGAGTCTGAACTTCGCTGCGTAATGGCGAACGACCGCACCGACATCGGCCGACAGGCCTGAGTGATACAGTGTGGGCGTCAGGTGATCGGTATCGCCGCAATTGCGCATGTTCATCCGCACCACATTGCAGCCTGCATCCCAAGCTCGTGAGGCGATGCCACGGATATACCGCGACTCAGACGATCCCTCCAACCCGTGGACAAGAATCACGGTAAGCCGCTGAGCTCTCACTGATTCCGCCTGCCAGTTGCAGTGACACATAACCTGGCTCCCATCAGCGGGATCAACTTCCACCGTATCGGCCACAGTTTCTCCGCGAAATGGAGGCCGCCGGAGATAGTTGCCGATGATGGTCTGGAGGTGTGGATTGCGCATACCGCGCCGCGGCTCGAAGGGACGCAGTCCTGCCCTCAGCAGAATTGCCGCTTGATCAAGGCTGTCATCTATTGAGGAATCAAGGTTCACGTCGGGCAGTCAGTTGCTGGATTCATGGCGAGCATCCTGTAGATCAATCGTTTCGACGGCATGGATCTCCTGAAAGTCACAGAAACAGATTTTCGTAGGAGGACTTTCTTTGCTATGCATCAACGTGGGGATCACCGACTGACCGCCACTTAGAGTTTAACGCCTCACCCAGGTTAGCTCGAACAGAAACGGTTCTAGCCGTGAGCCTTTGCCGGACGATGGACATGTCCCTGATCAGGGCATCTTGACTGCTGGGATCTGGCCTCGAGTCTACTTGATCACATTGTGGTTTCAGGTCCGTTCTGAAACATTGCAACATGATCTGATGTACGGGTCTTGCTGTGCGGACTTTTGACTGCCGCGGATGTAGGATTCAGTCTGACCTTGAGTCAGGGAATAGGAGATGCCACAACGATGGAAGAGGGTTTCAGCAGGAGGAGTGTTCTACAGGCTGGTGTGATGCTGGGTGCGGAGCTTGCATTCGGCCGACCGATGTTCGAGCAATCGCCAAATCAAACCACCTGGAGCATCAAGAACACCCTGATCCAGCGCGACGTGGTCTTCGCTCCAGGAGTGGGACTCTATGGCGGACTCTTTCAAGACCTCGGCACAAGAAGCAACTTCGTTGAATCAACACCTGATCCCCTCAAAGCTTTCCCCGATTTCTCGTTCGTATGTGATGGACATGAATGTCGCAGCAACGGAGGTGTCTTCGAGCTCATAGAGAGCACCGAGGCTGCATTTCACGGCGGCCACGGACGCAGCGTGCGTCTACGCCATCACAAACTGCCACTCGAGGTCGCAGCCGTTTACACGGTGTACGACGAGCATGCAGCCTGCCGCAAGTATCTGCTTTTGAAGAATACCGGAACTGAACCGTTGCAGATTTCCCATCTGGTCGTTGATTCGCTCGCCCCAGCGCTTGGACCGGAGAACGAGCTGACGCTACTTGCGCAGTATGGGGCCATTCCTCGCGAAATCTTCTACACTGGTCGCTCAGAAGATTGCGGCCTGATGTTGGCTAATGGTCGCACCGGCATTGGGCTGGCAATCTTGAACGAAGCCCCCGGCTATATGAAGCGGACTGAGATCGCGGGTTGGGACGTCCCGGGCAGTGCACGGATCAGCGCAATGTACGACACGGATCTGATGCCGTTCCAGCGGCGGCTTGCTCCCTCCGAGGAGTTTACGACTGCGAGTGTTTCCATTGTGTTGTTTCGGCGTGGCGATGGCTTCAATGATCCGCAGTGGCGCGTACCGGCATACACTTCCGCGGTACTGGAAAGACGTGTCGATAACGCAGGCCCTCCGTGGATCTACAACACGTGGGAACCTTTTGAGCGCAGCATAAATCAGAACATAGCTATGGAGCTGATCGATGCGGCCGGCACCATGGGTATGGATGTCTTCACGATCGACGACGGATGGCAGCAAGAGTATGGAGACAACGCCGTGGACCCGTCAGCGTTTCCGGATGGCCTGGATCCAATCCTCAAAGCAATCGAGTCGCGCGGAATGCGCTTGGGATTGTGGATACCGCTGGCGGCCATCGGCACAAAGACCAACGTATATCAGTCGCATCCAGAGTGGGCTACCAAAGACATAGACGGCAATCTGAAGACGACCTCGACGATGGCTGGCCAGAAGGCAGTGATGTGCATGGCGTCACCCTTCCGAATGACAGCGGCGCAGCGCATTAACGATGCCATCGAGCGGTTCAGGCTCGCCTATGTGAAGTTGGATCTCACCACGATCTTCAATGCTTATGGCGAAGCTCCGGGTTGCTGGGCTAAAGGACACGATCACGCAGATTGGGCGGAGTCACTGCACCGCATCTATGAAGGGATCCGCGAGACAACGGCTGCGGTGTACACAAAGCATCCAGATGTGTTGCTGGATCTGACCTTCGAGCTTTGGGGGCAGAAGCACATCATCGACGCTGGCTTGCTGGCGGCCGGAGATCTTGACTGGATGAGCAACGTGGACGACCGTCATCCTGACTCTGCGGGTCCGCGGCAGGCACGACAGCTTCTCTACGCACGTGCAGCTTCTATGCCGGTTGAGTCCATGCTGATCGGCAATCTGCACGCAGAGCTGCCGACTATCCAGGAAAGCTTTGCCACTGCAATCGGTTCGGCACCCCTGCTTCTCGGCGATCTCCGTAAGCTCAGTGCAGCCGATCGTACGTGGTACGGAGAGAAGATTCGTTGGTTCAAGCAGCTGCGCAGGCGCGTCAGGCTGAGCGAAAGCTTCTTTGCCCTGGGGAGCTGGCGGCAAGCCTCTCCGGCCGAGTGGGATGGATTTGCAAGATTGGCGCGCTCTGGCGACGGCGTGGTTGCGGTGTTTCGCAACAAGTCGGGCATCACAAGCGCAAGCATCCAGCTTCCTCTTATCCCGGAAGGAAGCTATCGCGCGCTGGGGATCATCTCGGGTAGAGAGATCGGAACATTTGACCGGGCAGCGTGGACCCGCGGTGTGAGCGTGCCACTGGATGCCCCCGCAGAGGTGCTGGAGCTCCGGCGCGTCTGAGAGTTCGCAGCCGGCTCTAGGAGACTTGCTTCTTCAGTCCGGCCGCGCTTGTGTCCTTTTCGGCGACCAGCCACGCAGCTTCGCTTTCAGGCGCGTCTGCGAAACGTTTGCTTCCGGCCTTGAGAACCTCCGTATCGTCGACCTTCTTCAGTGGGGTGTATCGAGGATGATGCGATTCCTTGTAAGGATCGTTGCGAGCGGCGTTGTAGCAGCAAATCATCGACCATCGCGGCTTTTCCGATCTATTCTGATCGCTTCGATGCAGCAGATTCGAGTGAAAGAAAAGAGCGTCTCCTGGCTCCATCTCGACGTAAACAAGCTCGAGCCGCTCCAGAGCTTGTGTGACTCGCTCCATATCCGCCCCCGCCTGATCGCCAGTAAGTATGTGGTCGATTCTCCCCATTTTGTGCGAACCACGAATGACCTGCAGGCAGCCGTTCTCTCTCGTAGCTCGATCCACGGCGATGAAGGCGCTTGTCAGGTCCGGGAAGAGCACACCGTTCTGATACCAATAGCCATAATCCTGGTGCCATGTCCATGCACCTCCGACTTTGGCGTCCTTCATGATCATCTTGGAGTGATAGTGGTAAACCTCGCCGACCAGGATCTGCTCAGCGCAGCCCACCAGCGAGTTGCTCCGCGCTATCATTCCGTAGATCGTGTCGGTAGGGTGATTCCAGAGCGACAAGCGAACTGTGCCACCCTCCCCATCCGCTCTGCCAAACGAGTGCTGGTCAAGCACGCGGTCTTCCCGCGCACATCTGCCCAGCATGTCGACTTCTGAACCGTCCAGCATGCCCGGTACGAGCAGATACCCGTTCTCAGCATAGGCTCTTAGCTGTTCATCGGTCAGCCGATTCGAATTCATAATCACCTCCAACCAAATCGTGAGCCCGCCTGATTGCGATGCTGTACGTTCGGCATTGGCGCGCTTCCGTAAACTAACATGTCGAACAGATGAGCATCCACAGAAAGGCCAAGAACGCTCAATCGCCAGATCGGTCTGAGCCCTTGATCCCACCTGACACCGCGGCGACCAAGTAGCTCTCCATCTCTTCAAGAGACTTGTTCCCTGTCTCAGGCACACAAAGCCAGGTGAAAAGCCCCTGGGCCAAAGCCATCGCAGCCAGAAAGCCAAAGGTTGCGGTCTTCCCCATTACGTGAAACGCATACGGAAAGAGCAGCACGACAAGTGCATTGGCGATCCACTGGGTTAGGACAGGAAATGTCATTGCCAGGCCACGCATGTCGTTTGGAAAGATCTCTGGAACGAGCGTCCAGAACACCGGCCCTATACAAGAGGCGAAGAAGGCGATGTATGTCAAGATCAATGCGAGCACCACTGGACCATGGAAGCTGTTGGCAAAGACCGCTGCAATTAGCCCAATAAGCGCCAAGGCCATTCCGAATGAGCCAACTATATAAAGTGGCTTGCGTCCATACCGGTCGATCACCCAGAAGGACACAAGAGTAAATAGAAACTCAGTCAGTCCGACTATGAACGTGGAAGCCAGCGCGCTATCGATCTTCCATCCTGCCGATTGGAAGATTGCCGGCGCATAGTCTATGACGGTATTGATCCCGGAGAAATGAACCAGGATTGCCAGAATGACGCTTATGATAAGCGCGCGGTTCACGCCCGGCCGCAGAAGTCCCCGCCAGCTTCGCGTTTCGACTTTCAGGCTGCTTCGTATTGCCTCAACCTGGGCATCCGCGTTGACATCGCCGCTAATGCGTTGAAGCACTGCGAGAGCATCCCGTTCTCTTCCTCTCATGACCAGGAACCGGGGAGTTTCGGGAGCGATGTAGACAAACAGGAAGAACACCGCTGATGGCACAACACCAGTCAGGAACATCCAGCGCCAGTTATTCCCACCTGTGTTCCTCAGAAGATAGTTCAGCGCATAGGAAATCAGAATCCCAACGATGATCGACATCTGGTAGGTGGTTCCTAGGCGGCCGCGCATGCCCGCTGGGGAAACCTCTGCAACGTACATTGGAGACAGCAGTGAAACGCCGCCTACCGCCAGTCCGGCGAGGAAGCGGGCCGTGACAAACGCCGTGAAGCCTGGCGCCAGGGCCGTTTCGATGGACGTGCATGCAAAAAGCAACGCGATCAAGAGCAGCATGTTCTTTCGGCCCCAACGGTCCGTCAGCCTTCCGGCGATGACACAGCCCAGCGCGCAGCCAAACAAAAGAGAGCTGAATGCCCAACCCAGCCCCAGGTCGCTGAGAGCAAATTCCTTCGTGAGATAAGGACCTGCGCCAGTAATGATGGCTATGTCGAATCCGAACAGCAAACCGCCTAAGGCAGCTGTACAGCCCAGGAATATGACATAATTCGCTTTTCTCGAATCGCTCACTCAGGAACACTACCTGATCGTTCCCGCTGCTGCATAGCTCAGGGCGTCTGTGCTGCCGAAACCATCAGAACTTCTCAATGAGGATCAATGAAATCTATAAGACTTGCCATACTGGGTTCGGGTTTTGTCGCCGATTTCTACATGCAGGGGCTGGCTGACGTGCCGGGACAAACGGTCGTCACAAACTATTCCCGCTCCATCGAGCGAGCTAAAACCTTTGCCAACCGGTGGGGTATCCAGCATCCGTCGGCAGATTTGGACGAACTGATCGCTCGCGATGATATTGACCTCTACGTGATTGCATTGCCCAATGAGGAGCATTTGCCGGTTGGACTGAAACTCGCCGCGGCGCGAAAGAATCAGGTGTGCACCAAACCGTTGGGGCGAAATCGCGACGAAGCGCGGAAGCTGCGTGATGCTGCAGTGGCTTCGGGCGCCATTCACGGGTATGCCGAGACAGAGGTATTCGCCCCCGCCGTGGTGAAGGCGAGACAGACAATCGAGGGCGGCGGAATAGGAAAGGTCCTCTGGGTGCGATCGCGGGAGTCTCATAGCGGCCCGCACAGTCCCCACTTCTGGGACGCAAAGATCGCCGGCGGTGGCGCCATGCTCGATCTTGGTTGCCATTGCATCGAGGCAGCACGGTACTTCTTCAGCAGAGATGACCGCATCCTTGAAGTGTTTGCATGGGGCGCAACCCTGGTCCACGGTGAGCGCACAACAGGTGAAGACAATGCTCTGCTCGTGCTTCGATTTGCCAGCGGGGGGATCGCTCACTGCGAGATGTCCTGGACCACGAAAGGCGGGCTTGATCTTCGCAATGAGATCCATGGATCGGAAGGCAGCATTTTCACGGATGTCACCCGTATGACGCCAATCACCTCGTTCACGACGAAGTCAGCCGGATATGTGGTCGAAAAGGCGGATATCGATATGGGCTGGACCCGGCCTCTTCCGGAGGAAGCCTTCACCTACGGCTACCAGGCTGAGATGAAGCATTTCGTGGAATGCGTTCGACATGGCTGCCAGCCCCGCGAAACGTACGAGGATGGATACATCGTGAATTGCATTCTTGATGCTGGTTATCGTTCCATGCGCGATCGGGCCTGGACCACAGTCGAGTGGTGACGGCCATTACCCGGGCTAGCTCTATTCTCGCCCTCCCGAACTGATCGTGACCGGCCCGATGAGACCTGATGGCTGCAGCGGCGAATTTGCCTTGTAAGGCTTCACAGCGGTAAAGGTGTACTTCGTCTTCGCATCCGGCTGCTGATCCCCGATCAGTCGATTTACCCACGAGTTGGTGACCTTAACAACCAGTTGATTCGAACCTGGCTTGACCGTATCGGATATATCGACCTTGTACGGAGTGTGCCACACGACCCCGAGGGGTTTTCCATTCACATCGATTTGAGCCAGGTTTCGGACGTCCCCGAGATCCAGCCTGAGATGCTTTCCTTTGCCCAGCCATTCTGGCTTGACGTCGAAAGATTTTGTATAGGTTGCAGTCCCCGAGAAATACTTGACCCCCTTGTCTTCGCTCTCGGGCCATGAGATCAGCTTATCCAGCCTGATCGAAGCAGGCGCACCGCGATCCGGCTGAAAAGAGACGCTCCACTGCCCATCAACCGCCAACAAGGTAGACGGACTCTCATCCGGCATTTTTCGTGACGCCTGACTGGTCGGCCTTTGGAATACAACGAATACGGTGCCCCATGGCTCCAGATTCAAGGGCACAGTCGTGGTGCCTTTTGCGATCGTGAACGGCGCCGGTGTCGATTTCCCCGTCTCGGCGCGCCAGAACTCCGGCTCCCTTCCGGAAACGCGGAAGGTGGCTTGAACCGTTACGCTTTTGTCGCTTCGATTGTCTACGAAGTAGATATCTGCTCCGGAGACTTGTCGGTGCACGAATTCAAGCCTTGTCGTCTCGTCGGTTTTTGAGAAGTTCAGATCTGGTGTGAGTTGCATGGCGCTTAAAGCGTTCGCGGCCCTTTGCGCCGCATATACTTTCCCTTTGCCTACATTTCTCATCCCGATGCCATCACCGAATAGCTCCGTCGCGATCTTCTGAAATTCTTTCTGGTCGTCAGACAGCGATGGATCATCCACAGGCTTGGAGCCGCAAATTGTGGCGCCTTGCTCCACCAAAGTCTGAATGGCTTTGAGTACCGGGAGAGACATGTGCTTTGCGTGGTCGTCGAGAGCGAGTAAACGGTAGGACATCCCACTTGCAGTCGTGATCTGGCCATCCTTGACCTTGAACTCGTGAATGAGCGCGTCGGCATTGACGTAGTCAAACCCGTAACCGGTCGGAACATCAGGCGCTTTATTCGCGAAGATAGCAGTGAGGTTAGAGTCCTCGCCGTAGAAGTAGAGAACATCCGCGCGGAAACGCCCCTGCTGCAGCATGAAGCTCGTTCTGGCCAGATAGTCCATCCACACTCCGGCTTCATCGGCCCATGTTTCGTTCCGGTTGAACCATTGACCGAAGGGCCCGAGGGTCAGCCCGGGAGCTTTTCCCACCAAGGGCTGGTGAGCCGACTCATGGATTACAAAACGGTTGATGCCGTTCAGAAACTCCTGATCGGCCGTCGGCTTGAGCGTTGCCGGAGACCATGCCCAGGGTCCGGCGGCGGCTGTCAACGACTCGGCCGCAACAAAGTTCTGCCCATAGATGTGCGCAACCGATGCCGACTCGCGGTCGTCAGCGTTATACCCATACTGCTCGTGATAGGGGCCACCCGGGACCTGTGTCCACATCGCGCTCATGGGGATTTCATTCATCTTCTTCACTTCCATTCCATCGGCTGGAATGGCGCGGCTGACTTCATGCGATTCGCCATAGTGGGCCATGTGCCACTCATGAAGAATCGACTCGATCTGCTCGTAGTGCTCCACCGTGATTAGATCGGCGATGGTCTTGCGCAAATCCCACAGAAAGCGGTCGCTTGCTTCGGAGCTCTCAACTATGTAGCCCGCAAGCACCGGCATCCAGGGGACGGGACTGTATCCGCGCAGCTTGGTGAATTGGGCGATCATGTTATCGGTCCAATTCAAAGACCCGGCCTCCCAGCTGTCGTTGATCACATACTGGATGCCGCGCTTTCCTATGAGCTCGGGCCCGACCGTCTCTTTGTAGCTGTCCAGATATTTCTCGAAGTAGTCGCGGACGTAGCGACGATCGAGCTTGTCGACTTCAAGGCCAGTTGCTTCCTGGGTTGCAGGATGATTTGTGATTCCCAGTAGCGAATAGCCGAAGCGCAAGACCACCCACTGTCCGGGAGGAGGTGTCCAGTCGAGCATGCCGTCAGCCTGCATTTTCGATGTCAGGTCAATGACATCTGAACGTTCGATAGACTGTCCGGCCGTTGCAGGCAGAGTGGCGTATCCGTAGAGATCCGGCGTGAGCGCGAACGCCGCCTTCTCTTCGAAGTGGTTCACATGCGGTTCCTGATGAAGCGCCAGTTCAGCAATCTTGAATGCTGTTGGTGTTGCGCGAGGTGATGCGCCCGGCATCTCGATGCCTTGTGCCCACGCAGGCGGCGGAGGCGGAGGCGTGGCTTTGAACGTGACGCGGAAGAACTTCGCAGTGGTTTCGGGAATCGAGATCGTGGTCTGTGGAGCCCTGCCTTCGATGAGCTTCGCTATCTCACGGAAGCTGTTTCCGTCATCACTGGCTTCAAGTGTTTTGTCAGGAACGCCGACCCCGCTTCTCCAGGTGGCCGCTCCTCCAGGTGAGGTGGCTATAGTGAGTGAGCGAATCGTTAAGGCTTTTGGATACTCCCACTGGATCCACGCGGGCTGATCGCCGCTTGCAATTGGAAGCTCCGTGGTTTTCACGATATTGCCATCTGCCAGCGAGGCGAAGTCGGGAGTGCCGCTGCTTGAGGTCACCGTCGGTTGTAGCAATTCGAGGCTTGTCCATGGACGACGAAAAGCGACGACTGCTGCTTCTCCATAAAACTGCGGGGGAGCAGTCGCCGTCTGTTCGTTGCCCGGTCGAACACGGACGCCGGCGTTTTGAAAAGCACCTGTATTCTCAGGCGGGTGGTTCAGTTGCCCATGAAAGTGCTTTCCACCCTCGACTGCGGTTTCGCTCCAAACATACTTCTTCATGCCGTGTGAGGGCGGCACCCACGGGCCGCCAGTCTCACTCCATCCGGGAGAGGCTGCAATCGCTATCTCCATCCCATACTGGTCCGCAAGCGTGGTCGCGTACTTGAATGCGTCTTTCCATTCCGGCGTCATATACGGCAGGCGTTTGTCTACAACTTGCGGTGTTGCGAGTGCAGCGTCAAAGTTCTGGAAGCCGGCGATGCCGACGCGATGCATCCAGTCGAGATCAAGCTTGATGCCTTCTTTTGTGATATTGCCGTTCATCCAGTGCCACCAAACGCGGGGCCGGGCACTCGCAGGTGGATTCTCGAAGCCTGATTTGAGACCCCCTGGACCGCTCTGAGGCAGAACGGCCGACGGAACGCCGACAAGCAAGAAAAACGCAGGAACACACAATCTCGCCCTCAAAACCATGTTTCTCTCCGATTGTGGCCAAATGGGGTTCGGTTTGCTGAGCTAACCCGTCCGACCAGTTGGGGCAGCGCAGAAACAATAGCACTCCGAGCCATAAATTCGGAAGGAGAATAATTTCATATCAGAAATTCAAATCCATGCGACTTGATCATCGACAGCGAGAAGTCGGTCCAGGAAGCACCGACCGCATCAATCCCGGGCCTTGACTGCTCCTGCGGCACCCCGAACCGGAGCAGATTGCGACTCGAGATGGTATGTGCCGGATGCGACCCGAATGAACTGATATCCGCCATCGCTCCGCAGCCACGACACGCCTTTTGAAGCTTCAATGGGATCTCCCGACTCCTGGAGATCCTCTTTCCTCTGCCCCGGTATGCGGACGACCGCTGTCATTCCTGGAGGAACCACCGCATCGATCGTCGTGCGTTCTCCAATCCGATGCCACGCGATGGAAATGCGCCCGAGAAGGGAGTCATACGACGCACTTGCCGATGAAATCCCGCAAACCATTTCTGGCTTGAACATCAGCTGCTCTCCGTCGGGCCGGGAAAGGTCAAAGTCCAGGCCAGCCAGACCGCGATAGAACCACTCTTCCGCATGACCCAACATGAAATGGTTCTGGGAACTCGTCGGATCCGAGTTCCAGGCCTCGGTCAGCGCGGTCGCTCCCATCTTCAACTGATAGCCGTAGCTCGGCGGGTCAGTGCGCGAGAGCATGTCACAGATAACATCGCTGTGGCCGCCTTCATTCAGCGACTCAAGCACGTAGTGGAATCCGATGTCACCGGCTGTCACGTGATTCTGATGAGAACGGACATCGGCAACCAGATTCTTCACCACTGCTTGCCGCCGCTCTCCGGGCACTAGACCTACCGCTAGAGAGATAGCATTCGCAGTCTGACTGCCAGTGTCGTATTGATTTGTGTCGCTATGGAGAAGATCGCGGTTGTAGCTTTTACCAACTTCGCTGGCAAGAGAGCTGTATCGTGCCGCGTCGTCGGTCTTTCCCAGGAGCGATGCGATCTGCGACATCAAAGACAGATCGCGATAGTAGATTGCGGTTGCGGTCACCTTCATGCCGGTGAGTTGCGCGTAGCCCGGCGGCTTTGGCCCCATGTCGTACCAGTCACCCAGGCCTTCGCTCAGGATGCCGTCCTTCGCTTCGGTATGAAGAAAGTCGAGATACTTCTGCATCTGTTCGTAGTGATTCCGGAGCAGGTCGAGATCGCGAGTAAAGCGGTAGTCGGTCCACGGACTAAGAATCACTGCGCTGCCCCATTCAGGCGAATCACGAAAGCCGTTTTCGAAGACAGCGTATTCGGGCGCAATCTCCGGGACGAGTCCCGATGGAAGCTGCGAATCCTGCATGTCAGCACTCATCTTCTGGTAGAGATTGTGGACGTCGTACCCGTAGAAGATGCCGGGGCCCATGAGATGTGTCTGCTCGAGCCAACCCAACTTTTCGCGATGCGGGCAGTCAGTGAGCACGCTTTGCATATTGCTCTCGATGGCTACATCGATGAGCTTGTGAATGCGATTGAAGAGCGAGTTGCTCGTTTGAAATGTGCCCGTAGGACGCGCTGAAGAATGGACAAAGACGCCTGTCATGCTGGCAACCTGCGGCAGCGCAGTTGAACCCGACGCCGGAGTTGTTTCTACCTGGACATAACGAAAGCCGGAATACGTGAAACGGGGATGCCAATGCTCGATGCCCTGGCCAGCCAAGGTGTATGTAAACCAGACCGGGCCATCAAAGCTTCGCTGCGTGACCAGGCCGTCGTCCGTCAGCAGTTCTCCTGGAATCAACTTCACCGAGCTTCCGCGTGGACCGCGGACGGAGATCTCGGGCCAGCCAGAGAAGTTCTGCCCAAGATCGTAGACGGTGACGCCGGGTTTTGGCGTGGTCACCTTAACAGTCCGGTAAGTCTGTATCGGCTTGATGGAAGGAATCTGCTGCGCCTTCAGTTGGCCGCCCGGACCATCCACGACTTTCGCCTGAGCCCATTTCGCATCGTCGAAGCCGGGCTGCTCCCACCCCGGCGAGACGCGGGCGTCATAGTCCTCTCCGCCGTAGGTCGACGAGAAAGTGACTGGACTCTTCGAGGTCTTCCAGCTGCCGTCGGTGGCAACTATTTCTTCGCTGCCGTCGGCGTGTGTCAGGATCATCTGCGCGATGAGCTTCGGCGGTCCAAATGATCCTTGGAGTTTTTGATAGCGGTTCGGCGTGTGGGGCACGTTGTACATTCCGTTGCCAAGCAGCACAGAGATCGCGTTTCTTCCGATCTTCAATTTGTTTGTGACGTCGAATTCGTTGTAGAGGATCGTCTTGTGGTAGTTGGTCCAGCCCGGATTCAGAACGCTGTCTGTCACAGGCTGCCCATTGACGAGCGCTTCGTACTGGCCGAGTCCAGAAACGAAAAGAATCGCTCGCTTTATCACCCCGGATGTTTGGAATGTGTGACGGAAAATCGGAACGGCGGCAGCGTCCTTCTGAGGGTCGGTACCTAGAACGTGTGCATCCGCAGTAATCCAGTGTGCCTTCCAGTCGTCGGGCTGCAGACCCATCGTGAATGTTGCGAGCTCGCTCCATGAACCTGCGGCGTCGCTCTGATCCCAGAGCTGCACCTTCCACCAATAAGTACCAGCGGCACGAAGCGGCTTCCCGGCATAGTGACTTTGAAAGACATTTTTGGCATTCACCTCGCCCGAGTCCCAGAGATCCCCCTCGTTGCGAATCAACTCTGCCGGCGATGACGCAACGATCACTCGATATCTCGTTACGTTCAGGCCGCGAAGATTGGCATTCCGCGCGGTCGCGACCCAGCTCAGCATCGGAGAGTCTGTCTGAATTCCCAAAGGATTCTGACGCGACTCGCATCGCAGGTTCGAAGCGACGAGACTCCCAGCCGAGCGGCGATGCACAGGGGCGGCAGCGGCAGAGACAGCGACCAGCAAGCAGGCCAGACCGGATAGTATTCGCGAACAACGCCCTGACGTTCGAGGCAAACGATGCACAGTGTCTCCTGTCGTTAATGCAAAACAATGATAAGCACTGGAACTGAGGCTAAACGTCCGGCATATCGATCCGCACTGGACCGAGCAATCCGGATGGCTGCAGCTTTTCGTTTCCATTGAATGGATACTTTCCTGGAATCCACGTCAGCCGTTCTGCTTCAGGCAACGAACTGTCTCGCACCAACCGATTCCACCACAGGTTCGCAACCGTGATTTCAAGCTCATTGCCACGCGCTCTCAACACTCGCTCTGGCAGAGCGAGCCGCCAGGGCGCGCACCACGCCACACCCAGTTCCTGCCCATTCAATCGCGCCGCAGCAATGTTTCGGACCTCTCCTAGCGAGAGCACCAGATTTCGATTTCCGATGTCCTCCGCGTCGAACCTGATCTTGTAGACAGCCTTCCCTGAGTAGTGCCGGATTCCATCCTCAGATCTTTTAGCCCAGTCCTCGAGACGATCGAAGCTTACCGAGCCGGGGCCGCCCCATTTCGGGTCAAACGTTACCTCCCAGGAGCCATCGAGACTCATCATTTGCCGAAGCCTGGGAAAGTTATCAGCACCTGACTTCTGTCGAGCGCTACCGCTGAACACCACAAAGCCGCTTTCATGAGGATCCAAGCGGATTGGAATATGGGTCCGTCCCTCTTTCTCTTCAAACTGCTGAAGTGCATGACGCTCGCCGCTTATCGCATCCCACCACTCAGGCTGTTTTCCTGTCACGCGAAATGCCCACGACGTGGAAAGCTCCCGGTCCTTGCGGTTAGAAACAAAATACAAATCCTGTTCGCCATCGCGCCGATGAATGGCGCGCATCCCTTCGCCTTCGAAGTCCGGCCTGACGCCAAGGTCAGCAAGCAGTCGCGCCGTGATCCGGTACGAAGGATAAACCGAAGCCGCTTGCAAACTCGCTGCTCTCAAATTCCATGGCGAAGCAGCAAATGCTCCAAGCTCGACCGCAGCATCGCCCGAGGCGCTAGAAGTTTGAGTCACAGTCCAGGAACTATCTGTAACCACCTGCACGCGTTTACCCGACGGCCCCATCCCAGAGAGCGAGGCGATAACGCCGAACGGCGACGCGGACCTGTGGCTATCGCAGTCCACGGTCACTCGCATTTCGTTGTCTCCATCGTGTATCAACCAGGTTGCATCCATCCGTCGCACCTGGTCGATCACGTTGCCACCGCCAAGCCGTGACCCATTCACTGAGACCTCATAGCCCGGACTGGCAGTAATCAGCACCTCCACGATGTCTAGGTCCGCCGCATTCTCAACCTGGAACTTCCGCGAGAATGATCGCACGCCTCGGTTTGCCTCTGGTGCATTCGAACCCTTCGCCCATATCCACTGCGCTTCTGCAAGCGGATTTGCCTGCGCCCAGTGGTACGCGCTTGTATCAAACACCACCGATCCCGCTCCTACCTTGCGGATCCCCCGCTCTTTTGTGTTCTCGCCAAACAATGATTTTGCAATCGTGCGGACCTGAGCATCGCAATCCGGGTGACCGCTCAAACTAGGCGATGCTTTTGGCGGCATGCCAACCACGGTCGCGCCTGTCTCCACCAGATCGGCGACTTTCTTCAGCAACTCTGGCGTCATGGTCTCGACCTGCGGGAGTACGAGTACGCGGTACTTCATGCCGTCAGGAAATGCAATCTCGCCGTCTTTAACGGAGGCTCTTGCGATTAAAGTTCCGGGCGCGCACCCGTCGAAATTGTGTCCCCACCGGTCGCTGAACTCACCCGGCTGAAAGGCAGAAGGTGGCGCAAGGAACACATTGGGAGCGCCCTCCGCAGCGAGATACAGAACATCTGCGACAAACAGGCCGCGCCTCAGCATCGCTGAACAACGCGTAACATAACGGTGATAGGCGGCAGACATATCCCACCATGTCTGGGTTCGATCCCAGTGAACTCCGTAGCCTCCGTCTGGGCCCATGGTCATTCCGGGTGCCTTATCCGCGCCTGACTGCGATTGGAAACGGTGAAAGACGATCCGGTTGATTCCCGCGCAGAAAGCCCAATCGCCCTGGCTCTTCATCGATGCAGGATGCTGCAGCCAGCGCTCCGGAAACTCCGCGGTGAAGGCCTCGGCCGCAATCACGACTTTGCCGTTCGTATGTCCGACGGACGTAGATTCGACTACGCTCCAGTCGGTGCTGATCTGGCCATAGTGCGACCAGAACTCCGCCATCGGAACATCCGCAACCCTTCCCAGTTCAAGATCCGAGCACGGATCGAGATCGTACGGCTCTAGCGCCATTTGCAGTCCGTACTTCCGCCCCATGCCCTTGAGTGCTTCGGCCTGGTTTGCAATTGTCAGTTCCTGCGCGGTCTGGCGGACATCCCAGAGGAAACGCTCCGTCGTTGCCCGATCTTTGACGACGAAACCCGCAAACGCCGGAAGGAAACTGGTCAGTGCGTATCCGCGGCGCCGCTCGAACTCCGAAGCAAACTGCGCGCTCCAGTTCTGTGAGCTCATCTCCCAGCTGTCGTAGTGCAGCGTCGTCAATCCAGTTGTCGTATGCCGTCGGTTGCCGATCCTGTCCAATAGCGGCTTGAAATATGCATCGAAGTGATGCTGCGCAGCGACAGGGTCAAACTTGTTCGTCTCCCATCCCAAACCAGGGTTCGGAGCTGGGCGCGTAGTTTGCGCAGTGATTCTGCGACCGGCTCTCATGACAATCCACTCGCCTTCGGGAATCTCCCAATCGAGCGTGTCGTCCTTTTTCAAAAGCCTGGTCAGATCCTGCACTTTCGCAGCGGCCACGCAGTTCTGCACCGCGATCCCTGGATATTCCGAATGTGACGGTAACGCTGGCCGGACCCAGGGAACCTTTGTGAATGGCCCCAGGATCTGCGATGAATAAGACCCTCGCGTATACAGCGCCTTCTCTTCGAGGTCAGGTGTCTTTTCCTCGCCCTGTGTTGCCGGAAACGCCAGCACATAATCATCGACGTAAAACTCTTCCCACACCTTGCGAAGTTCCGGAGTCAACGTCTCCTCGCCAAAGAATGGCGTGCGTGATTTTGGCTTGGGGAGCGGTCCCTGAAACTTCCCAGGGCCATGCACACGAGTCACGCTCGTTTCCAGAAACTGCATCGACTCTTCCGGCTTCACCCATGGACCGCCTGCCCCGCACCACCCGGCTCCTGCACCGAGGGCCATCTCCAGGCCTAGGGAGTCCGCGTATCCAAACGCATCGGCAACCATCTGCTGCCACGGCTCGCTCATGAACTTGACTGGCCCGGGAGGGATCCCGATGTTCACCTCGAGGTACACGCCTCCGCCGAGCCCCGCACTCTTCAACGACTCGAGATCAGCTCGCATGGCGGCCGCTTCAAGGTGTCCGTCCATGAAGTACCAGTAGACCGATGGCCGCGCGCTGTCGGGGGGATTCACGAATGCCGCGTACTCGCCATTACGGCCATCGGCCCCTGCTGCACACAACCGGTCCCGCATTGCCAAACCCAGGATGGTCAGCGAACCCGACTTCAGCAGTGCTCTCCTGCTCAATCTTTCAAAGACGCCCATTGATTCCCCTTCAGTGCAGCTGTTGATTTTAGAATGCCTCCAAGGCAAACCGCTCGATGAAAACGAGCGAAAGGCAGTTGAGAGGCAAACATCGGGTGGATAGGAGACAGGAGTGGCAGATCTAGACGCAAGACAGAATCAACGCAAGGTAGCGATGATCACGGGTGCTGGCAGCGGTATCGGCCGCGCTGTTGCTATAGCTCTTCACTCAGCTGGATATTCCGTTGTCCTGGCGGGAAGGCACATTGCTCGACTGGAAGAGACCGCGGCCATGGCTGGCAGTGCGGGTGCATCACTGCTGGCAGTGACGGCAGATGTGACCCAACCCGCCTCTGTTGATCAACTGTTCTCAAAGACACGCGAGGCATTCGGACGACTGGATCTCTTATTCAACAATGCCGGAATCAGCGCACCAGCGATTCCGATGGAAGACCTCTCTATCGCACAATGGAACGACGTCGTAAATGTCAATCTAACGGGAGCCTTCCTTTGCGCCCAGAGTGCGATACGAATGATGAAGTCGCAACAGCCGCGAGGGGGCCGCATAATCAACAACGGTTCGATCTCGGCACATGCGCCCAGACCGCATTCAGCGCCCTACACGGCCACGAAGCACGCCATCACTGGACTAACCCGAAGCATCTCCTTGGATGGCCGGGCCCACAACATCGCTTGCGGTCAGATCGATATCGGGAACGCACAGACCGACATGATGGCAAAGATCGAAAAGGGAGCGCTTCAACCCAACGGCGAGACGAAGCCCGAACCGACCATGGATGTAAAGCACGTGGCCGATGCGGTGCTCTACATGGCCAGCCTGCCGCTCGACGCAAATGTTCAATTCATGACAGTGATGGCGTCCAGCATGCCGTTTATCGGACGCGGTTAGCAAGCGGCCGATTTCTCTAGGGCTTCAAAGCCTGGAGATTGCCATAGCCCACGACAACTGTTGACCCAACAAGGGTCAGCAGCGTAAGAAAAACGAGAACCTTGGTGCGCAAGCTCACGCCGCGCCACTCCTTCAAAGCAATTCCCCAGATGGTGCTGAAGATCATGATGCTGGCCATGTGCAGGGTCCAGCTCGAAAATTTGTACTGCCCCATCTGCGTCTCGCCCATGGTGTAGAAGAAGAACTGCATGTACCATGTCGCTCCGGCCAGAGCCGAGAAGGCGTAGTTTGCTGCGAGTGACGAAGTGGCGCCGGGATGAAGCGAAGATTCAAGGGCCATCTCTGTGGATGCGGCATCCGTAACATTCTCGATCGGCGGATGTGCCATCGACTCAGTCTCGGACGAACTTGGAATGCGCAAATACTCGCCGTAGCTTTTGTTCTGGATGCTGAGCACCAGGCACCAGATGAAGTTGGTTGTGAAGCCTCCTGCCAGCAGCACGACAAGCACGGGCAATCCCTGCCACATGACCGGCGTTCCCTGACCAATGGTCAGTTCTTTGATCGGATTCCCGGCATCGAGTCCAAATGCGAAGCAGGAGCTCATTACACCGCAGAACGTCGCAACTCCGAGCCCGCGCTTCAGGCTGAATTCCTGAATGCTTGCAAGCTTCTCCTCATGCGAAAGCTCATTCTCCTTTGAGATGCCGGCCGCCCCAGCGAGCACAATTCCGCCAATGCAGATGCCCACGCCAACGAGAATGATGATTCCCGAGCGCTGCGCCAGTAGCTGCGTGAATTGTCCGTGAAAGATGGGCGGTACGAGAGTTCCGAAAACCGCCGTATAGCCGAGAGCGACAGACATACCCAGGGAGAGCCCGAGATACCGCATCGTCAAGCCAAACGTCAGGCCGCCGAGTCCCCAAAGCACTCCAAAGAAGTATGTCCAGAGGATTGCCGGTGTCGGCGCCATTCCGAGGACGTGAAACAGATTGCGGGTCAGAGATAGGGCCAGAATCCACGGCACGATGATCCAGCTCATTACGCCGCCCGCAAGCCAATACGTCTCCCACGACCACCCACGGACTCGCCGATACGGGACATAGAAGCTGGCAGAGGCCAGGCCTCCCAGCCAATGCAAGAAAACGCCTAACAGCGGATTTCCGCCCAACGATCACCTCTCTTAATGCACGCCTCTGCTCGCAACCAACTCGAAACAGACGGACTTCACTTCAATGGCTCATCAAACTCCGCAGCCGCCGTTAGTCCTGCGTCGACCACATGCAGCACGCCGGTAATTCCCGCCGAATCGTCCGAAACCAGATAGAGCGCGGCCCTGGCCACATCCTCTGGTCTCAATATTTCTCCCAGAGGCACTCGTGAGAGCCGCGCCTTGATGCGAGCTTCACCTTCGGCTCCATGGCCTAGATGCTCACGCAGCATGGGCGTGTCGGTAATCCCAGGGCATATGCAGTTCACGCGAATTTTGTCTCTCCCCAGATCAAGTGCCAGCGACTTGGTAAGCAATGCAATCGCGCCTTTTGACGCGGAATAAGCCGGGGTCCCGACTTGGCCAGAAAGGCTCGCAATCGACCCGGTGTTGAGAATCGTGCCTCCGCCGCCTCGACGCATATGTGGCACTACATGCTTGACGGCGAGGAACGATCCCTTCACATTGACCCCCATCACGCGGTCCCACTCCGCCTCCGTCATTTGCTCCACAGGCTTTACCAGCAGAACGCCAGCATTATTGAAAAGGATGTCAATTCGTCCCCAACGTGCCGCCGTTTCCTCCACCATCCGGCGAACGTCCGCTTCGCTTGAGACGTCGACCTCTATGGGCAAAGCTTCTGCTCCTTCGGAGCAGATGAATCGGGCCGTCTCTTCAGCCCCACTGTTTGACAGATCTGCAACGACAACTTTTGCTCCCTCGCGCGCAAAGGCAACAGCGCTGGCGCGGCCGATCCCACTCGCCGCACCAGTGACGATTGCAACTTTTCCGGTTAGTTTCAAATGGATGGTTTCTCCGGACCTTCAATACCTTTGCATATAGACAACATGGCTCTGCGTAAATTCGTACAGGCCATGTTTGCCGTCGGCCCCACCGATTCCGCTCTTGCGCCATCCGGCATGAAATCCCTGCATCGCTTCAAAGTTTTCTCGATTGATATACGTCTCGCCGAATCGGATCTCCTGGCAGGCGCGCAGAGCTGTGTTCAGATCCCTGGTGTAGATGGAAGAAGTCAGTCCGTACTCGCAGTCATTGGCGTAGGAAATAGCCTCATCGAGGTCACCAAACTCAACAACCGGAATCACCGGGCCGAAGATCTCCTGACGGATCACATCCATGGACTGGGTACAACCTGAAAGGACTGTGGGCTCGTAGTAGTATCCAGTTGATCTATCTGCGCGCTTGCCGCCCGTCCGCACCTCGGCGCCCGCCGCCACTGCACTGCCAACGAGGCGCTCCACTTTCTTGAATCCCCCTTCGTTGATCAACGGGCCGTACTCCACGGTCTCATCCTTAATCGGATCGCCAAAGTGAGTGGCCTGCATTGCAGTGGTCAGCTTCTCGACAAATTCCTGCGCGACCGAACGATGCACGTATACGCGTTCCGCGCAATTGCAAACCTGACCGCTGTTTATCACCCGGGATGCCTTGATCACTTTCACGGACAGATCGATATCCGCATCGGCCATCACAATCGCAGGAGCTTTCCCGCCTAGTTCAAGATTGACCTTCGTGATGTTTTTGGCTGCCGCTGCCATCACCGCCGATCCGGCATTGACGCTGCCGGTAAAGCTGACCATTCCGACGCTTGGGGACGAAGCAAGCGCCTGTCCCGCGACGGGTCCTCGTCCATGCACTACATTGATAAGTCCGGCAGGAAAATCCAACTCAGCGAGAAGCTCGCAGAATTTCACCGCGTTATGAGGCGTTTCCTCGCTGGGCTTGATGACGATGGTGTTGCCTGTAATCAGCGCCGGCCCGGCCTTGCGAGCGATCAAGAAGAAAGGAAAGTTCCAGGGCAGAATTCCACCAATCACGCCGATCGGCCTGCGAAACAGGAAGATCGTCTCTCCTTCCCGATCGCTCTCAATGATTTCGCCTTCTATGCGGCGACCCCACTCAGCCATGTAATCGAGATAGTCTGCGGTGAACTCCACCTCGACGCGAGCGAGTCCAAGCGTTTTACCCTGTTCTTCGGTAATGACCCTCGCGAGCGGCTCAACATGCTGCCGGATCTTTGCGGCGAGTGCCCTCAAATGACCTGCCCGCTTTGCCGCCGGGAGTGCTCCCCAGGATCGCTGCGCTTCAGCGGCCGCCGTAACAGCATCGTTGACGTCCTGCTCCGTGCTGTCCGGGACCGTACAGACGAGGGAGCCGGTTGCCGGATTGATGACCTCGATTCGTTTATCGCCGCTTGAGCGAACGAACTTGCCATTAATGAAATTGTCGAAGGCCTTCATCAGCTCTCCCTCATTCTGGTGGCGCCAGGGATCGTGCCCAATCGCCAGATCGTCCTGCCTGTGCGTGGTCAACTTAATTTTGGCCAAGTTGGACTGTCAAGCAGATTCCCCACCATCGCATAGGGTTAGCGAGACAACAAGACTCCGCTTCAAGCTTGACAGAGCCAAATGGAGGCTCTAGTTTTCCGTTACTGAACTATCGGGGGAGGTTCTTGTTGCCTGGCAAAATGATGTTCGATGGAATTTCGAGACGCGACTTCGTGAAATCAGTCGCTGTAGCTGGTGCTTTGGCCTCTACCGGCAAGTATGGATTTGCCGAGACGATGACTGCTACTGCAGGCATGGCGACCGAATGGTGCTACAAGAGCGATAAGCAATACTCCGACCCGTTCAATCAGGTCGAAGTCGACGCGCTGATCTCTACGCCTTCAGGATCCGAAGAGCGAGTCCCGGGGTTCTGGGCTGGCGAGTCCACCTGGTGCGTCCGTTATGCACCGGTCGCGTCAGGTCAGTACAAAGTCCGGTCGGTCTGCAGCGATACGAGCAATCGGAATCTCCACGGTCAGACTTCGACCCTCGAAGTTCAAGCCTACGCAGGCACGAATCCTCACTTCCAGCATGGCCCACTTAAGATCGCACAGGATAAGCGCCACTTTCAGCATACGGACGGGACGCCATTCTTCTGGCTCGGCGATACGTGGTGGATGGGGTTGTGCAAACGCCTCTCGTGGCCCGACGGATTCGAATCGCTGGCCGCGGACCGCATTCACAAAGGCTTCACAATCGTACAGATTGTTGCGGGACTGTATCCCGATATGGAGCCCTTCGATGACCGCGGATTAAATGAGGCTGGCTATCCCTGGGATCGCGATTTTGCCAAAATCAACCCCGCCTATTTCGACACCGCCGATGTCCGCATCCGCTATCTGGCGGATCACGGTCTCGCTGCCTGCATCGTGGGTTTCTGGGGATACTTCATTCCACGAATGGGCATGGACAAGGTCAAAAAGCACTGGCGCTACCTTGTCGCTCGCTGGAGTGCCTATCCCGTCGTGTGGTGCCTGGCAGGCGAAGGCACGATGCCCTACTATCTTTCAAAAACTCCTGAAGCGGACGCAGCAGCACAGAAGCACGGTCTCACAGAACTGGCGCGCTATGTCCGGTCGATCGACCCACACAAGCATCCCATCACCATTCATCCGTCCAGTAGTGCCCGCGAATGCGTCGACGATCCATCTGTTCTGGACTTCGACATGCTTCAAACGGGTCACAGTGATCGGCAGAGCGTACCCAACACAATCGAAACAGTGAATCGCTCCCTTGCTGCCACGCCGCAGATGCCGGTGCTCATCGGCGAGGTCTGCTACGAAGGAATCCAGGAGGCAAGCCGGCAGGAAGTGCAACGATTCATGTTCTGGTCGTCACTGTTGAGCGGCAGTGGTGGTCATACTTATGGAGCCAATGGAATCTGGCAGGTGAATACCCGCGAGAAGCCATACGGCCTTTCGCCTCATGGTCACTCCTGGGGTGGTCCGGCATGGGATATCGCTGCGGCACTACCGGGATCTGGCCAACTTGGACTGGCGAAGTCGCTGCTCATGCGCTACTCGTGGTGGAAGCTGGAGCCGAAGCCGGATCTGATTGATCCCCGCTGGAGCAAGGAGGACTACTGGAAGCCCTTCTCTGCGGAGATTCCGGGCGAGGCCATCATCGCGTTTATTCCCGCATCGTATTCGGGCTCGACCTTCCACAATCTCAAGGCAGGATCGTACCGGGCCTTCTTCTTCAACCCGGTTGACGGCGCAGAAACAGACCTCGGAGCGGTCACTCCAGGCGCTGACGGATCGTGGAAGATTGCCGAAGTTCCCATCTTTCAGGATTGGGTTGTCGTCCTTGAAAGGAAGGCATGACAGCATCGGGCGAAACACAAAATGCGGAACCATCAGATTCTTTCCGGGTGAGTCTGTCCGCTGATTTTTGCGAGGCGGATGGCTCCCTGGCGTTCCCTGATATTGGTCTATCGCTCTTCGATCAAAATCCGTCGGTCACCTACAGCTTTCTCAGTGAATACCTGCCTGAATATCCGCCCGCACAACTTGCAAATTGCGATGTTCTGATTTCGCTGAAGCCACGGGTTACGGCACAATCTCTTGTGGGAGTAGATCGGCTGTGTGCAATAGGCCGATGCGGAGTTGGCTATGACAACGTAGACCTCAATGCCTGCACCGAACATGGTATCGCGGTCTACATCACCCCGACGGCCGTTGTTCGTCCAGTCGCGGAATCGATCCTCCTTCTGATCCTTGCTCTCTCTCATCGCCTCATGGACAAAGATCGACTCGTTCGCCAGGGTCGATGGGCGGAGAGTACGCAGCCCCTGGGGCGGGAGCCGCGCGATCGAGTGGTGGGAACAGTCGGTCTCGGCAATATTGCTTGTGAAGCGATTCGCCTGCTGCGTGCGCTGGATGTGCGCAGCTTTCTTGCCTTCGACCCATTCGCAACAGAGGCTCGCGCTGCAGAGCTTGGCGTAAAGCTTGTCACGCTCGATGAATTGCTCGCGCAGTCCGACTACGTTCTCGTGAACTGTCCTCTGACGCCGGAGACGCGAGGACTTATCGGGCCCGAGCAATTCTCGAAGATGAAACCCGATGCAGTTCTCATCAACACAGCTCGAGGACCCATCGTGAACGAATCCGCGCTGATCAATGCACTACAGCAGGGAAGGATCGCTGGAGCCGCGCTGGACGTCTTCGAGAAGGAGCCCCTGAGCCCCGACTCTCCACTTGCCTCGATGAACAACGTAATCCTAACCTCCCATTCCATCGCGTGGACGGAAGAGCTCTTCAGAGATATGGGCCGAATGGACTGCGAGGGCGCACTTGCCGTGTATCGCGGCGAAGCGCCGCAGCATGTCGTCAATCCGAAGGTGCTCGACCATCCAAAGTTCCTCGAGAAGCTTGCGCGCCGAAGAGCCCTTGCAACGTCGCAGGAGAGTCGATGAAGAACTTCCGGCAGCGTGTTCGCGATGGAGAGTTGCTTCTCGGGCAGCTGCTTCTCGAGTTCTTTACGCCCGGCATTGGCACGATGCTGGATGCAAGCGGTCTCGACTTTGTGATCTTCGACATGGAGCATGGGCGCTGCGATATTGGCGCGCTCGAGATGCTGATTGCCTCATGCCGGGGCAGTGGTATCGTGCCAATGGCTCGAGTGCCGGATCTGACCTTTGCGCCCCTGTCGCGCGTTCTCGACATTGGCGCAAAGGGGGTCATGGTGCCTCGTGTAGAGACCAGGAAGCAGACTGAAGAAATCGTGCGCGCGCTCAAATACGCCCCTGAAGGCAAAAGGGGCGTGGCTTTGGGCATCGCTCATGATCTCTATCGCCCGGCAGGCGCGGAATTCTTTGCCAAGGCAAACCAGGAGACCGTCGTAATCATTCAGGTGGAGACAACAAAGGCATTCGAGAATCTCGAGGAGATAGTCTCGGTCCCCGGAGTCGACGTAGCCTGGATCGGCCACTACGATCTGACTGTCTCAATGGGATTCCCCGCGCAATTTGATCATCCGCAACTTATTGGCGCGATGAATGACCTCGTCCGAATATGCCGGAAATACGGCGTGGCTCCAGGTTTTCTTCCGCCCAATCAAGAGTCGGCCGCGCATTGGATTGCGCAAGGTTACAGAATGATCAGCCTGGGCAGCGATATCGGCGTATTCCTCGACGGCATCAGCAGGTTTCGGGCACACCTAAAGCAGAACGGTGGAGCGAAATGAATTTTTCCGTGCAGGCATTCAATGCGGGGACTTTCTGGGTCCCGGGCCCGGAGGTTTACTGGATGGAAGCATGGAACCAACGCGAGGAGATGAACCTCCTCCTCTATCTGGTTCGCGCCGGCGACCACAACATCCTCATCAACACGGGCCCGCCACAGGATCTGGCGATCATAAATCAGGCATGGTTGAATTTCTTCGGCTATCCAGAAGCTCAGATCGTCAGGACTGAAGCTCAGCTTCCGCAGAACATCCTCCGCTCGCAAGGCCTCGCTCCAGAAGACATCTCACTCGTGCTGGTCACCCCGCTCCAGGCATATGCCACTGCAAATATCCCGCTGTTCCGGAACGCAACTATCGGCATCTCACGCCGCGGCTGGATAGAAGATTTCCAGGCGCCCTACTACCACCTACATGTTCCGCGACATCTCCGCATTCCTCCCGACGTCAACCACTACCTCCAGAATGAAGGATGGGAGAAGGTGCGGCTACTCGCGGATGAAGAAGAGATTTTGCCTGGACTTCGCGTCTTCTGGGCAGGCGTTCATCATCGTTCCTCAATGGCCGTCGCGATTGATACTGCCAAGGGAACTGTCATCATCTCCGATTGCTTCTTCAAATACGGCAACATAGAATCCGGAAAATATCTCGGCGTAATGGAGAGCATGATGGAAGCCGATGCAACCTGGTCGCGCATCCGCAGAGAAGCAACGATATTTGCGTCCATCTACGATCCGGAGGTCTTCGTTCGCCACCCCGGAGGCGTGCTCGCGTAACGTCATCGACGACTTGTAAACGGGAGCGGACAGTTCCAGATTCGCGACACCGATAGGCAGCAGATGCCTACATATCAGCTTGTGTCAGAATCTAACGCGGCCTTATCCGCATCCATGCGGGTGCCCTGCAAAGCGGATCGCCGATTACTATGTCTTCCCAGCCGACGAAGCGCGAAGCGGCATAGAAGCTCTCGGCAAGGGTGAAACCTGAAGAGTATCGCTCAAGGGCAACTGAAGGTGACGCGATCGCCTGAAGGAGAGGCTCGTCTGTGTAACCTTTGACGCCAGTGATTCCGTGTGCAATCAGATCCGTAATCAAGGACTGACCTCCGGTTGTCGGCAGGAACGTTCGCGCGCTCGTGGAGACAGCCGTGTCTCCAATCGATCCCGGCGCAAAGCGGAGTGACTCATAGGCCTTCGCGTCGTACTTTGCGTCATTACTTCCCCACGAGAAATACCCCATCAAGTTAGAGCGGTCACCGATAAAGACCTGATCCTCGTCGAACTCATGAGGAATGTTGCGAGATGAAAGCAGGGCTCCTGCCTTGACCATATCTGCATTCCAGGATCCGTAGTCCGACTCATCCAGGATCTGCCCTGTCACCGGCAACGGTTGGCGGGCCACGTCCTCTTTCGAGAACTTGAAGTCAGGCTGCACATCGAGCAGCACTTTGCCGTGCACCCCATCGGCCTTTTCTGACTCGGAGGCCATTGATCGCGTTACTAGTGCTTCTGCGTCGGCCTGCGTGTAGCCGTCTAGCCGCGTCACGAGATAGCCGCCGAATGCAGCATGACTGAAAGGCACGTCCTGATTCCAGTAGCGGTTCAACCAACCGAAGCCGTCCGCACCCGAGCCGTGAATGCTGATCTTTACGGCTCCTTTGATGGTTGGATAGTCCATCGCGGCGAGGTAGCTGTCGACTGAGGGATGCAGATTTCCTGTCGTGTGTTCAGCTCGTGAGCCGGTCTCTCCGCCATCGATGCGAATCGGCACACCCTTTGTGAGAACGATGAAGTTGATCTCGCGATGCTTCTTTAGAAAGGCTTGTATCGGGCCGGCAATCTCTCGCTTGTAGTCGGCCAGCGGGATCGTTTCGTGCGCATTGCTTACAGCAGAGTCAGCACAATGGATTGCGACTACCCCGGTTATACCGCGCTTCGACTTGTATAGCTTGGCGATGGCTGTAGAGGTCGGGCTCTCCGCGTTATAGACGAGCAACACCTCTGAAGAAGAGTGATGGCCGCTTGCTGCGAGGAGTGGCGACCCGTCACAACAGCAGGCAAAAATCAAAAGCAGTGCGATCTCCAGCCGGCGAAGAGAAACCGCACGGTAAAAAAGAGTCTTCATCTTTCGGCCCAAAGTCGAGAAGCGAGTTCAGTTCGTCCTATGATGACCGCTTCGCAGTCTCCGGTTCAGTTTCCGCGGACTCGTTACCAGCTTCAACTGCTGCGGAGGGTTCGCCTTTCTCTGACTGCGAAACACTGACCTTCTGCTCTTCCACGATATCGCCGAGAAGAGTCTCTAGTCTGTATCCGGCTCTCTCAATCTCATCGAGTGCTTTTTGTATGTCGGAGCAAAAAGAATCGGACTCTGATTTTGCGGGATTCGATTGCGAAGCCAGTTGAAGGATGGCCGGCATTTGAAGCCACCAGAGCAGCTCTTCAAATGGTTCCTGTACCAGGTAGCTGAAGCCATCAGATTCGTGAGTACCCGTCAGCCAGCGAACATCAGGATCGGACCAGAGCGCGCGCGGCAGGCCGGCGACGATTGGAGCCGGATCGAGTTTGCGAGTCGGAGCGGCTTTGTGCCCCGACACTGGCTCGTGAGTAGAAGCGAGGCCAGCCCGGCTGCCGAGTTCTTTGTCGGGCGACTCTGTTTTCTGTGGAGTTGACTCGGTCTTCAGCGGCGCCAGTACAACATCAAGCTTCGCCGCAGGCTGGGTCTTTCCCGGTGATCCTTCTTTCTCGACCATGAACAGAACCCTGATCCGGGCTGCTGCACGCCATGCTGATTCCCCTTCAAAGCCGAGGCCAGCGAAGGAATCGGCCAGCGGCTTACGGAGCCGGAGCTGGTCGAAGATATCGAGTGCAGTGCTCTCTGGACTGTCGGCGTTTAATGACTCGGCCAAAGTTTCCAGTGCGCACCAGGCGATGACCGGGGCCCACATTGCCGTAGCCGCCATCTGTGGGCTCGGACTTGGCAAGACACGCCGTGCGGCCGCAGTCCATGGAGAAGAGCAGAGTGTTTCCACTACTGGGATACGCATCGCCGCGGCCAGGCGCTCACGGAAAGCAGGTCCGAGAAGGCCCGTCATGGTCATCTCGCTTTGCGGGCTGATACGAGAATGGAGCGCAGGCTGCGCGATGCGCATGAAGATTTCGCAACGGGCCCATGTTAGGTTGAACAACTCGCTGCGGGCACGATTCGCCTTGCGATCGAGCGCCGCGCTCACTGTCCCATTTGAACCGTTCGTGCGTGGGTGCTCCGCCATATCGGTCAGCAAACGAATCGTGTCCTGATCAAGGAGCGCGCGAAGCGCATCGTGAACGGGTTGAAGTTCAAGGTCCACGAGGGCGTCTTCGAGGCTAGGCACGCCGCGGCCGTTCAGCTGGTCGCAGAGCCGGTCCCACGGCTGACGGGCAGACGCCCACTTTTCGTGCCAATCCATCAGCACGTGGCACTGATAAGCATGAAGGTTAAAAGTCAGTCCACGCTCAGCAACATCATTTGCCCGACGAAGATATTCGAGACCGGTGAGCGAATCGCGCCACGCAAGAATCGCGCCGGAGTTTCCGTCGAAGCCAAGCCCATCGTGAATGCGGCGCTGCCGAAGCTGGGACGAGCCCTTATCCGCGTAGGCGGCCGAATTGTGGAGCGTTCCATGGGTCTCGCCGTAGCGATTGTTGAAGATGATCAGCGCCCGCTCGTTGCCAGCGCGGTTGGAATAGGCGTAGACGTTCTCGTCGACTGAACCCGAACCCTCGAAGAAATCGTAGAGAAGAAAATTGTGGCTCTCAGCAAAGACCCAGCGCCGCTTGAGCAGGGGGGCAATCTCACGCTGATGACGTTCAACCAGCCAAGGATCGGCGGTCTCATCGTATCGGGGACGGTAATACTCCATTCCGTACTTTTCGGTGAATCCCTCGACCTGCCCGTGACCGAACATCGGCAGCCCTGGCAATGTCGACATCAACGCCGCCACGCCAAAGCATTTGTCGCCCTTGCCGAACTGATCAATCGCCGTCCTTTCATCAGGATTGCTCATGAAGTTTACGTAACGCTTCATGATATCGGGATCGAATTCGAGGGTATTTTTAATGACTGACCGGTACTCGGCATTCTTCTCGTCGCGCAGCATATTCATGAAGGCGCTGTTGTAGACGCGGTGCATGCCGAGCGTTCGAACGAAGTAGCCCTCCATCAGCCAGAAAGCCTCTGCCAGAAGGAGCGTCCCGGGGACTTCCTGCGCGACGCGATCGACGACTTCTCGCCAGAACTCGAGCGGCATGTGCTGATTGAATTCCGCCTGCGACATGCTGTACTCGGCGCGAGATGGAATGGCGCCGCTAGAGCCGGGACCGGGAAACCATAGTCGATGGAAGTGGCGCTTCGCCAGCGTCATCGCTGCGTCAAATCGGATGACCGGAAAAAGCCGCGCTACATAAAGGATGGTTTGAATCACTTGCTCGCGAACGGCGGGATTGAGATAGTCGAGCTGCGCAGTGTCGTTCCAGGGAAAGCTTGTGCCATCGTTGCCGTGGTAGATGTAGCGAGTTTCACCCGTCCACTTGTCGCGTCGACGAAAGGTGACGGCGGCATCGGTCTGCTCGAAATAATGATCTTCGATCTTGATTTCGACGCGCTCGTCGTGCGAGAGGTCTGGGCCGTTATAGCTGTAGGCGGGGTACGGCGACTCCCATCGCGAGATGAACCACTCGGGGTGCTCAATTACCCAGGGTGAGTCGATGCCCATATGGTTAGGAACCATATCGCTAGCAAGGCGAAGACCTTTGTGATAGCAGCGATCGCGAAGGTTGATGTAGGCTTGTTCGCCGCCAAGGTCTTCGGAAATTTTGTAGTCGAAGAGCGAGTAGGCAGAGGCGACTGCGTCCTGGTTACCACAAAGCTGCTTGATGGTCTTAGAGGCGCGGCTTCGCTCCCACACGCCGATGAGCCAGAGCGAATTTATTCCGCGATCGGCAAGCGTCTGCAGCTCTTCGTCGGGAATCTGATCAAGCCGATAGATGTGCCGTCCGTACTGCTTGCTGAGCTGCGCGAGCCACACGAACGTGCTCTTCGCGATGAGGACGGTGTTCGGCATCCATGCCGTGTCAGGACTGAACTTTTCGTACTCGTTCGCGGGATCTCCAAAGGTGGGCACCTGCGATTCACTGACGATCGATGGCCACTGCTGAGTTCCCTGCTCGCGCCGCCGGCGTGCAGCTTCCTCAGCTGTGGAGCGCGCTCGGGCCGCATCGGGATTGAACATCATCCAGATCGCCAACTCTTCTTCCCGGAGTACCTCGCCTCCCGTCATGAGCAACCGGTCGAGGCTGTCGCCTAGCAGTGGCCGCCAGAGTTTGCGGATGAGCGCCAGCTGATCGCTGAGCGACGATGGCGCTCCGGACAAGGGCGCGCTGAGTAGATCGAAGAGGCTAATGGAGGTCGCGCCTTCGATCGGAATCAGCGGTCGCGTGGCGAAATACTGCGGCAGCTCTTTGGTGACCTGAGAATAGACTGTCTTCTCGGCAAGAGGCTTGTCTTCAAAGAGTTCTTCAAATTTCTTGAATGCGGGGTTGCGATTTGCGGACCAGAGCAACAGCAATTCTTCCAGCGCGGCCGCGCGATGCGTGACCGTGCCCGTCTTTCCCTTTAACCACTGGAGCGGTGTTTCCTCACCGCGCATTACAGACTGTCCTGGAAAGTGTTCCACGAACGTTAAGAGGAGCTTGTCCAACTTCTCCGTACCGACGCGACCGCCAAACCAGTCCAGCGCCGAGATCATCACCTCGGGATCGAACTGCTCCCGGTAGCGCGCCATCAGGACGTGGCTCGCCTCGTCTATCAGACCCATCGCGTAGAGTTGCCCTGCGTGGACGGCCTGGTCCGGGTTCTTGTCCGCTTCCCGCACCTGGTTCATCCGGTAAGCAAACTCGCGGCATGCGGCCAGACTGGCAAACACAACATTGCCGTTGTAGGAGAATAGCGACTCCGCGAACTGGTAGCGTTCGCGCGCCTTGCGCGAGATGTGGAATTCCATCATGAGAAAATCCAGTCTCCCCGTCTGATGCAAAACTTGCATTTGTTGCCGAGCCCGACGTACCAGATTCTGCACAGTTTGCGAACTCCGGGCGACTTCACGAACAAGAGAACACGTTATCACCTCGGGGTCCGAAGGCGCTTCAAGGGAAGGGGCACGGCGCTGATGAGCGAGAACCATCGTTTCAGGTACAATGGGATCTGCCGGGTTGACGCGAATCGCCTTGATTCGCTGCGAGTTCCCTCAACGGAGAGGTGGCAGAGCCCGGTTGAATGCACCTGACTCGAAATCAGGCATAGGGGTAACTCTATCGGGGGTTCGAATCCCTCCCTCTCCGCCATATTCTGAAAGCCTCAGTAGGCAGTGCAGAGCACGTCATAAGTCAGACTGGCAATAGCCGGGTGCATGACTATGATCTGGTCAGTGGACTTTGCACTGATGTAGGTTTTACTCAGGTTCATTGCCGCGGTGGCATTGGTTGGCGTCAGAGAGCAGTGACCGGACGCGGTCATGCCCGTGACAGTCACGTTGTCCGTGGTGGCCGCTGTGGTCGAGAGGGATGCCGCGAGCGGGAGAGCTTTACCGGAATCCTGAAGGCGCGCAGTCGTGTTGGAGAACATGGCCACATGACCGGCGGCGGTTGTGGCGCCATTCGCAATGTCCACCAATTGACCTGAGCTGCCTGTCGCAGGCAACGTCTCCGCGTATGTGGCCGCGATACGAGCTGGAGCCTTTACCTGTGCATGAAACGAACCTGAAGCCAGGTTCATCTGCCCGCCTGTTATCGCATTCGTACCTGCGTCTATCGCGCTGATGATTGGCGCACCCGCAAAGGTGATTCCCGCTTGTCCATACAGTTGGAGGGTGCCCGTACTTCCCAGAGAGTTGATTGCGAAGTGGCCTGAGTTAGGTTGATAGTTCATTTGAAAAACAAGTCCCGACTTTCCGTTCAGCGCCATTGGGTAGTAGTTGTAATTCGGATTCTCAGGCTGGCTGTCCGACTGCACATTTATCAGCGGCTCGTCCGATCGCGGTCCTTGGCCAAAGTTGATTCCAAGCGAATACGCCCCTGAGACGTTGATAGCGTTCGGAGGTGTAAGGGCGCCACCGCTGTTGATGTAGTAATTGTCTGGGTTCAAATTGAACAGACTCACAAGCGAGTTCGTGGTAGCACTCCCTCCACCACCTTGAGCACCGTACCCCTGAACCGAGACGTTCAAACCCTTCATCAGTGTCAAATAGGGGTTTTTCACATCGTTGCGGAAGACGCCGGGGACGAAGTTTCCACTGTAATGGTGAGTTTCTCTGACTGCATCGCCTGTAGCGAACGCGATTCGATTCGGCTCAAGCGCAAGTGTTCCGTCCACCTGAGGTGGAGACAGCGCCTCGTTTTGAACGTCAAGCACCTCCGCGATCGGATAGAGGTTGTAGGTATTCTGTGCCTCAGTGCTCGTTGCAAGCGTAGCGGCGGGAGATGTCGTAGTCTTGTGAGTTCCAGACAGGCTGGAAACCGTACAAGTACCCGCAGTTTGAGAGGTCCACTGCATATTGGTGCAAATAGTGTTTAGTGCAGGATCAGATGCGCCCGAAATTGCAAGTGCTTCACCGGCGTGATTGTCCGGGCGATGGAGAGTAGTGGCTGTCAAGTTGAACGAGACCGTGCTGCCAGATGACGACATTGAGTTGCTGAAGGTCATCGTCTGTGTAACAGGAACAAGGTAATTCAAACGAGCATTGGACTTACCGTAGGCAAACGCCACCGTCTGAAGAGTGTGCGCATCAGTCGAACCCACTACATCAAACAGATAGTGCAGCCCGTTATGGGTGAAGGCCGGGAATTCTATGCCGCTTCCGCAAGCACCACCTTGAAAAATGTATGTGCCTGAAGCGTGTGGACGGCGCAGCGAGAAAGTGACTGACTGTACGCCACCTGAAGGTGTGCCTGCTGCGATCGGAATCGCTTGTTCATGAAAGTTGCCAGCGAAGCAAGCCAAGTGAGTGGTGTCGAAGGCGCCCCTGGCAACGTTGACGTTGAATGTCTCTGTTGTGGTGAACGGAGGCTGAGGCTGTACAGGAGTGTTCACTGCTGCCGCTAGTGTTCCCCAAGCATTAGAGACCGATACGGCAGAGTCTAGTGTAAGAGCAGAACCTGAGCCTAAGCCATTCGCAATTGATGTCACGTGTCCAGTTGCGGGTCTCTGAGTTGAGTCGTAAAGATATCGACCTTGGCCCTGTGCCCCGTTAGAAGCAGGCGTCTTGATCGAGATGGATCCAGATGTACAACCACTTGAGCAAGTTGATGTGAACTCAGAGCTGTCTTCGGTAACATTGCTGGCTATGCCCTCCGTGCCTTCGTCAGAAGCCGAAACCGTGCCCCCTTCACCGTTGGTGTAGACGTATAGCGGTGCATTATCCCCCGTCGAATACTTCTGCTGAACAATCGCTAGCGTCTCAGTAATGCCTGACGTTCTCGTGTAATGCACCAATTCCGTAGGAATGAAGGTTGACCATCCACTCCCCGCTCCACTATCAAAGCCGCTAGGGTTACCAATCGACCATCCGGGCATGTTGTCAATCTGCGTGGTGTGAGCGCAGCCGCCAAGGATGTTATGACCTGTCCAAGTCGTTGGGGGCTTGTCAAAAAGACAATCGTAGTGTTGCCCTCCTGAAACGCTGGCCGGGTAAACATTCATATTCAACAACGGAGAGCCGAACGTCGGATTGTGGAAGTAGTCGACCTGAACACCGTTACGCATGTCCCGGTAGTGAAATGGCGACGCAGAGAACGAGTAGGGGGTCGGTACTTCGGTCGGCGGGTACGACGCGTCAGCAACAACGGTCTGGTTGTCTGCACCGGCAGCAGCAGACGAAATGCCATTGTTGGTTCTATTGCCGTATTGCGATGCGTACCGTATGCCCCCGGGGGTCTGCATCGTGACACTCGCGTTTGCTGGAATATTTCTATGGTCGGATGGGCCAGCGACTCCATCGGAGGACGCGCCGGACTGCGGAGCGTCCATGCCATCAACCCGGACCACCCAACCATCCAGACCGCACATGTAGAGAGTGTTTGGGGTCGTGCTGGTATCTGTGTATGGAAGACCAAGATAGACATTGTTGGTACCGGGACACACGAATCCCCGAGACGCGGGTGTTCCGTTTCCGGTGAGCTTTTGCCAGTTGACTTGCGAAGAAAGGTTACTGCGTTGTTGTGCAGTTACCAGACCTGTCAAGACGATGAAACTCAGGATGAGAGCGGGAAATCGTTTGGATATAGAACGCATGGAGGAGGTCACCTTCTGACTCAAGCTCATTCAAGTATGGTAGTTCCCTCGGCGTGTGAGCTGTATGTGAATACCGAGACGTAGAATGACGCCGACAAACTTTCTGACTGCTTGTATTCACGTCTACTAAAACAAGCCCAAGGCCCCTTTTGGGCTGGCTGAAAAGATTGAGGGTTAATAATTGATACGCGTTGAGGTTGCGCAGATGATCGAAGTGACTGCAGGCACTGCCGTTATCGTTGCTATTTTTCTCCTCGGCGAGCTGTTGCATCGAGTGGGCATACCTGTCCCCGGAGGGGTGCTCGGGCTGCTACTCCTGTTCGTCAGTCTGCAAACCGGGCTGGTGAAACTGAAATGGGTAGAGCGTGCCGCCGGATTCCTACTGCGGCACATGGTTCTTCTGTTCATACCCCTTACAGTCGGGCTGATGGACATGGCAACGTTGCTTTCGCGTCAGGCTTGGATCATCTGCACGAGTATCGTCCTGAGTTTTCTGGCCGTATTGCTTGTAACAGGGCTGCTCGGAGATCGGCTGCTGAGCCCTGCTTGCGACTCCATTGAGGCTGACAAAGCCTGATGATTCTTTCGCGGGTTCTCGCTCATCCCTCGATCGCTGTCGCCCTCACGGTGATCAGCTATGCGTTTGCTCAGCGAGTGCATCGCTGGTTTCCCTGGGCTGCACCAATCGTCATTGGATGTTTGCCGATTGTGACCGTACTGAGGGTCTTGCATGTTTCATACACGGATTACAATCGCGGGGGCAGCTACCTCACGTGGTGGCTAGGACCGGCTACGGTCGCTCTGGCGGTGCCGATGTATCGAAACGGATTGACACTGCGGGGTGTCCGGCTCAGGTTGGCCGTGACTGTCATGGGCGGCTCCCTTACAGGCATCCTCACCGCCGCTGGAGTCGCGAAGCTGCTCGGAGCGCCTCTTCCCATAGTGCTGTCGAGCGTTCCGAAGTCTGTCACTACTCCGATCGCAATCGAAGTTTCCCGTCAACTCGGCGGCATCCCGCAAATCACCATTGCAATGGTCATCTTGTCGGGAGTTCTCGGAGCAACCATAGGAAAACTCCTTCTTATGCTGGTGGGCGTGAAAGATGATCGGGCAATCGGCGCTGCGATCGGAACCTCTTCGCACGGAATTGGAACCGCAAGCCTCATCCGCGACTCCGAAATTCAGTCTGCGGTCTCTTCGTGGGCGATGGCATCGGCGGGAGTGTTCACAGCAGTGATTTCTGCGTTTCTTAGGCTGTTCCTGCACTGAAGTGCCCGCGCCACGTTGAGCCTGAATCGCAGTCCTTGGTTCGCGCCAATCTCTTGGCCTTGCTAAAGCCGAGGGGATTTGTCCTCAGCAAAGACCTGCTTGATGACAAAGTGCCTTCGCAGTTCTCGGAGGTTCACAGAACGAATATCCTGGTCCGTTCGAACCGGCAAATGATCGAGCACGTTCACTGCTATAAACGTCGATTCTAGGGACAGGCCATCTTCGCTTTGAGAGCGGTCCCTCGCCCAGTGTTTAGTGGCGATAAGCTCCATCGGCGAAAACCCCCAAATCGATCAAGAATGATTTCGCGATTTTTTAACCACATGTCGATCGTTGGGGAGTGTTAACGAATCGTTTAGCTGCCCCGGCTCTGACGTTAGTCTTGGTTAGCAAATCTGAAGCGCTTCAGGCCAGGTAAGCGCTGTCCAGCGATCCAATAGCGACCGCCAGCGGAATGCAAAGCATTCACATCGCGGACAGGCGAACGGTGATGATCTGGTGCGGCTTTACATCGATCGAAAAGCTGTTCGCACTGTCCGTCACTATTGCTTTCTCATCGCGTTCCACTGCATCCGTCAACTCTGCCTTTGATATCGACAAGACAGGCACGTTTATCTTCACCGTGCGCGATTTGCCGCCGAGGTCGATGAAGCGCAGGATCGTTCCCCTGCCATCTTCTGCCGGTTTCCATGTATCAAGCAGAAGATCTGGATCATCGACTGAAATGAAACTCGCCTGATTACCGTCGAGAGGCCGAGGCACATCAAGGGCCTTATCCTGGGACCGGATTTGATCGGTTTCGAACGGCGTCGCTTCTTCCCAACCCATACGGCTGAGAGTTGAGGCGTCCGTTTCCGCAGCACTCGTGATTACGTAGCGAAACTGGAAATGTCCGCCCTGCTCCGCGCGATAATTCGTGTGCCAATAGTTGTTCATCGCGTACGAGAAAATGCTGCCGGGACGCTGACCGAAAGTCGTTGGCCATTCACCGCGGTTAATATCTCCCAGAGTGACTAGCGAGGCATCGATCGGCATAACCGCTGCCGATACCCCGTCCTGCTGAACTGCAACCCAATGCTGGACAGAGAACCACTCGTGGCCCGCTCCCGGGTACATGTCTTTATCCGGATCGACGACGCCATTCTGGATCTCATACTGGAATTTCGGATGATTCATGGCAAAAGGAAAAGCAAAATATACCGCTTCCTTCCTCAACTCAGATTTCTTATCAATGTTTTCGATGAGCTCAATTTTCTTTACGTTCTCGAAGACACGAATTTCACTGTGAATCTTCGGAGTGTTCGTGGTGGATGATTCCAGTTGTGCTCGCCATCCCCACGGAGTCCGCTCCACCGAAATGAGCCGTCCGTCCTGCGCAGGATGCGGATGAAGAACCGGCTTCGGTGAAACCGCTCGATACTGCAGGATGCTGTTGGGTTCCTCGTCACCTCCACTGACATAAAGATATTGGCCGAATCGCCATGGGCTGGAGAGATCTACTAACTGCTTATTCAACTGCTTGTCTAAAATACTGCGAATGCTTCCTGAAGAAGGATCAAGCTCGACGCGATAGAAAGAACTCTCGATCGTGCTCGACGTCGGAGTTGGTGAAGGCGGCTGACTAGAAGGAGCCCTTTTCAGGTCGTAGACCTTGTACCCCATGCCGGGCACATCGCTCGCCCGGAACTCAACTCTGCTAAAGTTCGGACGGTCGCTGAGAATATTGTTAGGAATGATCTGCTTTGTTGAGCGATCGGAGATCTCCATTCCTTTGTCCAGGTCAACTGTAACGTTTGCATCCCGCTTCCAGTTCAAAGGATTGAAGACGATTAGACTATCGACGCCAGCCGAGATGGAATCGGCAATGGCCGCCATGCCACTTCGAAGGATGTCCTCGCGCTGATCCGCAGCGCTGGTCGAGCGAGAGTCTTTCACGCGAAGCTGCTTCTCGGCTTCATCGCTGTCAGGAGCAGAGACGCTATTCCACGAGGCCCAGGTATGCTCATCCATCAAAACCATGTTGGCCCACATCGATTTCAATTCTTCACGATTGACGGCCAGCCGCGGATTTACCAGAGTGCCGACGGTAGCAAGCTTTTCAGCAGATGGTGCGCGGCTCTCGTTCTCTCGCTCGATCGCTGCATATCTCGCATCTGAGCCAATTCCATCTTCCCAGTACGGTCCGCCATCACCACGCACCGTAGGTATGTTGTCACCGAACTGTGCCGCTACGCTGGCAAGAGCGTCGTGAAAGCCGGAATACTCGATGCGGGGATACACGTAGCGAGCATTCCACTCTTCCGCCAGTTGAGCTTGTTGCGGGAAAAGATCGGTATTCTCAACCTGCGTGCCGAACATGATGGCTGAACTCGCGCGATAACTGGGATGCTGATACATCTGAAGAAAAAGCGGCAAAACCTCTTCACCTGTTTGAGTCACTGGAGGCAAGCCGAATATGAATTGCATTTGCATATAATGCCGCGAGTACCACATCAGAACTTTTCCGCCATCTGGTCCCTCCCACCAAAAGGGAGTGTTCTCGTTCAAATGTCCTTGAAGAAGCACTGGAGCACGGTCGTTGTTGCTGCCAGCCACGAAATATGGGATCCGCGCCGCGGCAAGTATCGATGCGTACGACCACGAATACGATGGCACATCGGTGATATTTGCATAGTTGAACGGCGTGCCGTGAGTGCGGCTGAAGTCCGCGCTTGCGTAGAGCGAGCGGATAAGAGTTTCGGCCGTTGGAAACCCAGTGAGAACGTTACTCGATTGTGCAGGTATATAGATTTTCTGCTGCTTGATGGCCTGCAGAATGCGTTCTTTCTCAGTTGGGGTTCGTGATTGTAGGAACTGATCTAGATTCCACTCACCGTCGGTACTGAAGCGGAAGCCTGGATGCTTCTCGGCAAGGTCGATCGCCTCGTCAAGGATTCGGCTCTGAATTGCTGAAACTTTTGCCTGATAGTCGGAGTAGCCCACGTCGAGGTGTACGTGTGGAACCAGCAGCAACGTCCACTTCTTTTGTGGTCGAATTACTTCATCAGAGTGTGCTCTGCGTCCATCTACATCGACGGTGACTTTGGCGTGGGTCTCAGCTGCAAACTCTGGAACACTGAAGCTGACTCGCTCTTCCCCGAAGTCCTGATCGCCTAGAAGATGATCGCTAAAGCTGTGCCCTCCAACCGAAAGTTCAACCCGTCCTGAATGGAGACGCTCAGGATAACGCACAAAAACATCCACTCGTTCATCCAGAGACGCGCCGTGTTTGCGATAAAAAATTGTCGGTTCCACGTGTGCGCTGGTTCCGTCTGGGCCTGAGTCAATCTGTTGCAGTTCGATCCCATCGTAGGCAAAACCTGCGTCAGGAACGACCTTTTCTCCTGCAGAAATCGGCTGGAGCGAGATGATATTGTTTCCGCGCTTAAGCCATGATCCCGGAAGATCAACCTGCACTTCGGCACGCGCATAAGCCGGGTAGAAAGCGGCCACCATGTCGCCCATGTTGTAGTCCAGCTTGGGATGAAGATAGAAGGTCCCCACTCGGCCGTTGATTCGGATGCGCAACGCGGGAACGCTCGAGGCTTCAATCAGCACTGAAACCTTCAAGCGATAGGCGCCATTCAGTTGGCCGGCGATCGAGAAATCTATCTGACGCGGTGCAGATGGAGGATCGGAAGGTTTGCCGGTTGCTGTGATCGGATCAATTGCATACCATCCGATTCGCGGCTGATCCCGACCAACCACAAACTCTACAGGACCTGTGGGGAGTCCGTCGGCAAATTCGCCTGAAGAACCATCGAACACCCCGATTCTCCATATCGACTTCTCTCTATTTTCAGCACAGCACGGCAAGCAAAGCAGCAATGCAAATGTAAGCATGCATGTCTTCAGCGTCATCTCATCTCCAGGAACCAAGCGGAGCAGCCCGCTGTTGCGAGACCCGGGTTGTCGAATAACGCGTTCGAGCCCGGACATTTAAAGATTTGAAAACCAAATAGAGCAGAACTAAATTGACCCTACATTCTTGGGGGCCAAGAGAACATCTCCCCGCCCTAGGAAACTAGTATAGCTTCGTTTCAATCATCTTCGAACGTCTTGACCGACGTATCAGGCACAAAACGATCACATTGACATTCCCGTTTTAGTTCTACGAAGAAGATCGATCTCCGGCGCCCGCGTTATCCAACACCGATTCTGCTGAGCTTCCCATCGTGAGCCAGATCATCCTTGCGAGAGATGTACATGAGCCTCCCGATTTGTTGTCAGTTTCAACAAATGCGGGCTTAGTGGACTGCCGCGCGCGTTCGAGAAAGCTTAATCGCAACTGAAGATTAACGCGCCATTGGACACACGAGAGTGACAAAGGATTCAGCTATTTATTTCGAACGAAATTCCGCAACCTTCGTCCATGACCGTGTTTGTATTGCCATGAACGGCGCAGCAGGAAGCAGCAAGAGCCAAACTTCCAAGGCTGGTCAGCTGGTTCGGTCTTAAAGTCCCGAGGGACGGAGGTATTTATGAGAATCATCGGTAAATGGCTTCTTGGAGCGGCGGTTTTGGCAGGCGGGTTAGTGCTTGGAACCAATACGGCTGAAGCAGCCCAGTGGAGAGTTACTGTAGGCGTCGGCAATCCAGCCTACATCCCGCCGTGCCCGGGTCCAGGATATTCATGGGTGAACGGCTACTACGACGGCGGCTACTGGGTGCCTGGATATTGGAACTATATAGGCACGGTGAGCTACAGCTACTACGGCGGCGGATATCGCCACTACGATCGCGATGACTATCGCCGCTACGACCGCGACCATGACCGCAAATTCTACAACCGGGATGACCATCGCCGATTCGACCGAGACGATCACCGCGACCATGATCGCCGGCACAGGTAAGCGCTTGGTTCATTTCAGATTGCCTTAGATATAAGTCGCTAAAGCACGTCGCTTCATCTGTCCCACTTGCCTCACGGCCTCTCTTCGCGGAGAGGCCGTTCTTTTTAGATTTCAGCGGACTCTTCAGGCACGATTTCCGAGCAGCCGCTCAACCGCTTCCTGCTGGTAGCGTGACATCCGCAATTCTTCCCCGCTCTGCAGAAGGACGATGTGACTCCCCTGGCACCACGGACGGATCTCGCGAATGCGATGAACGTTAACAATCGAGGAGCGATGGATGCGGACAAAGTCGCGCGGGTCCAGTTTGTCCATCAATGCCTGCATAGTCTCACGCACATCGTAGGTCTTGCGAGCAACGTGTAGAGTGGCATAGTTCCCTTCTGCGCTGATCCAGTCAATCTCCACCACAGAAACAAAAAGAATGCGTCCGCGCACGGAGACGGCGAGACGCTGCGCATAGTCAGTCTGTGATCGAGTGCGATCGAGCAGCGAAAATAGACGTTGCGCAGCATCCTTATCCTGCCGGCCAAGGCAGCGATCGCGGGCCCGGCGAAGGGCCCGAGCGAGACGATCAGGCGCGAACGGTTTTAGAAGATAGTCGACGGCGTTGGCGTCGAACGCTTCAAGCGCGTACTTGTCGTAGGCAGTGACAAAGATTGTCACGGGCATCTGATCCGCACCGATGGTTTCAACCACGCGAAAGCCGTCCATCTCGGGCATCTGAACGTCGAGGAAAACCAGATCCGGCTTCGTACGGCGAATGGTTTCGACTGCAGCTTCGCCATCGCTGCATTGGCCGATGACGTTGATGTCAGATTCGTTCTTGAGAAGACGTAACAGCGCTTTGCGGGCCAGCAGTTCGTCGTCGACAACCAATGCGCGAAGAGTCATGAATCGGCACCGACCGTGGCAGGCAGCTTGGCCTCGCGCACATGCAGCAGGGGAATGAAGATGAGAGCTACAACGCCGCGGTTCCCCAGCGAACGCAAAAGTAGTGACGCTCCCGAGCCGTATAGCTGCTCGAGACGCGCCCTCGTGTTGCGGATTCCAACTCCGCGCATCATGAGCTGATCGGTGCTCTCGTCAATGGAACTATTCGTATTCCATACTTCAATCTCAATTCCATGATTCGCAACGCGCGCAAACACCTCGATCTGATCTGCCCCTTTGTGCTTCCCGATACCGTGGCGAATGGCGTTCTCAACAAGCGGCTGTAGAAGCAGTGGTGGAACAAGCTGATCGAGGACTGAGGGATCGGCGTGGACCTGCGTGGATAGACGATCGCCAAAACGCTGCTTCTGTATGCCCACGTAGAGGTCTAGGAATTCGAGTTCACGCGCCAGCGGAATCTCATTCTTGCCCATCTGGTCGAGAGAAATGCGGAGAAGCTGGCTCAGGCGAAGCAAAACGTCTTCTGCCGCGCGAGGATCCTCTTGCACTAGCGTGATCGCCGCCTGCAGTGTGTTGAAAAGGAAGTGAGGCTGGATCTGCATGCGCAGCGTTTCCAGTTCTGCGGATGCGAGTCGGACCTGCAATTGCGCCTGAGCTACTTCGCGCTGGCGGATCTCATCCTGCAGATGAAGGAACGCAGCGAAGATCACGATGATGCCATAGGCAAGTATGTAAAGCGGAGCGAACCCGACCGCATTGGCCACTGCCATGTTGAGCCATGGTTCGGGCACCTCGAAGTGCTGGGCGTAAATAGAGCCGCCCGTGGCGCGAACTAAAGCCTGAACGCCAATGCAGGCGACGCACGCGAAGGCATGCGGAAAAACAAGCCGCTCGATCCATTTCGAGCGAGTGAATGGAAATCGAAATGCCAGGGCGAAGATGATCGGCGTGAAGAACGCCCAGGAATAGAGATCCAGTCCAGCCCAGACGAAATAGTGCTGCAATGGGAGCACGTACTGATGCTCCGCGTCGTTCATGAGAACCTGACCGCCCTTGAGAACAACTATCACCGTCCAGACAGCAAAGGAGACGGGAAGGACGCGGAGATAGGAGGCCAGCGTAAACGGACGCAGCAGCCATCGTTCGGTAACCGTAATGGATGAACTTGGCTGCACTGTCTGTCCTGATTCTTTATAGAACATTTCAACTGCATTCATCAGTTTCGTTGTTGCGACCCTGGATGGGTATTACGATTCGGCCCGTGCTATATACGATTCGACCCAGCAAATTTCTATTCGACATTTTGACGGAGCGTGGACAACCAGCGTTCCGTAATCTCGAATGGCGCGAGGAGGCGCCGGGCGATGAGAAACTCAAAGGCCTTGCTGGGCGTGGTGGTGATAGGGTTGTCGGCGTTTTGCAGTGCTGTGCGAGGACAGGCGAAGGACGCAGGCGGAATTCCTGACCACGAACAGCTTGTTCAGGCGTCGCAGTCGGGCAGTGGCGGCGCCTCATGGAAACTGGCACTGCGATATCAGGATGAGGGCAAATTTCAAGATGCAGAGAGCGCCTATCAAAGAGCCGTGGAACAGATGAAAGCCGGCGACCCTGAGGCTCTGGCCAATGTCACAGACTGCATGGGCACGATGTACGTGCAGATGGGACGCTTCGATCAAGGCGAGCAACTCGAGCGAAAAGCCCTAGCGATTCGGCAGGAGCAGAAGGATTCGCTCGGCATTGGGCTCAGCTGGATGCACCTGGCGATGCTTTCGCTCGGCAAACACGACAACGCAAGTGGCGAGGCGTACGCGGAGTTGGCGGTTGAGCGGCTCGTTCCCCGCAACGGTGAAAGCAGAGCCACGGGCGAGCAGAAGATGACGGCCCTTACCTACCTTGCGCTGGCGCGCTGTGCCGCACATGATTGCAAAGACGCAATGACGCCACTGAAGCAGGCGATGACCGTCGCTGAAGCGAGCTATTCAGAGAAGAGCTTTCCGGTTGCGTACATTCGATTTCTCCAGGGGTACGTTTACTGGAAGCGTGGGGATAACCGCAACGCTGCGAAGTTGATGGAGAGCGGCTCTGCAGGAATGGAAGCCCAACTGGGCTGGACTCATCCTACCTTTGTATCGGCGATGCAGCAGTATGAAGGATTTCTCGTGGCCACTCGCCGAAATGTCGAAGCGCGTGAGGTCCAACAGAAGCTAGTAAGGTACGCAGGACTGCAAACCGTAGCGAGCACCGGCAACCCTGTGCCACTCGACCGATGACGGAGCACCTCCCCATGAGGTGCTCCCCTTGCTACAGCTGTTTCGCTCACTCGTAACGGAGGGCAGACATTGGGTTCACCTTTGTGGCGCGGCGGGCCGGTATAAAAATCGCCACCAGGGCGGCAACGATGAGTACGACGGCGGCCCCAGCCAGTGCCAGCGGGTCTGAAGCATGGACGGAGAAAAGCAGTCCGCTCATCAACCGCGTGAGAGCCAGTGAAAGAATCACACCAACAACAAGCCCTATCCCTATGGTCGCCATGCCGGACCGCATGATCATACCGAGGACCTGACCACGATTTGCACCGAGCGCCATGCGAACACCGATCTCCGTCTTGCGCTGTGCTACTCCATACGAAGTGACGCCATAAATGCCGATGGCTGCGAGCAGAAGCGCAAGCCCAGCAAAGCCGGCGAGCAACGTAAGAGCAAGGCGACGGCGCTGTAGGGACTCTCCCATTACCTCGTTCATAGTCAACACACGATAGATCGGTAGATCGGGATCGATGGCGGCGACCTCTTTCTGGATGGTCGGCACCAGGCTCAGCGGGTTGGTAGATGTGCGAACAGCAAGAGTCATGCCATTGAACGGCAATTGATTTTCCGGAACATACACTTCCACGCGCGAGCGCGCCTCAAGGGTGCGGTTGCGAACATGGCGAACGACTCCGACCACTGTCAGCCATGAAGGATTTGCCTGGCCTCCACCGCCGAAATGAATCCTCTTGCCGACTGGATCCTGATTAGGCCAGTACGTATTGGCGAGCGTCTCGTCGACGATGGCGACGCCGGGAGTTCCCTCTGTATCCCGAGGCTCGAAGTACCGGCCTCGGACCAGTGGAATGCTCATCGCTTTGAAGTAGTCGGGAGTAGCAGTACGCCGATCGGCTTCGGGTGTTCTGTTTTCAGGCGCGACGGACTGTGTGTCGATTGTCGTGGTGCCCGACCCACCCTGCCCGCTCAGAGGCAATCCCGAAATAGCGCCTGCATATTGCACGCCAGGCAGATGCTGCACACGTTCCAGAAGCGAAGAATAAAAAGCGCGAATCTGTTCGGGCTTGTTATAGGTGGCGTCCGGCAGCGAGACACGCATAGTGAGCACGTTGTCGGCGCGAAAGCCGGGATCGACTTTGAGGATCTGCTCGAAACTACGGATGAGCAATCCGGCTCCCGCTACCAGAAGCAATGAGAACGCCGTCTCGCATATCACCAGTACGCTTCGCATTGTTTTAGGACGCTTGCCTTCCGTGTTGCGACCGCTCTTGAGAACGTCGAAGTTTCGCTTGCGACTGGCCTGCAAGGCTGGCGCCAGGCCAAAGAGAACACCCGTCATGATAGAGACAGCAGCGGTGAGTCCTAGCGCCCGCAGATCAATCGACGTGTGCACTGCGCGTGGCAGACTTTTCTCTGCGAGCGAAACCAGACCGCGAAGGACCAGAGGTGTGATCGCAAGTCCGATGAGGCCACCGGCCAGAGCCAGGGCAATGCTTTCTGTGATCAGTTGTCGAGCGAGCCGCTTTCCGCTCGCGCCAAGGGCAAGCCGGGTCTCCATCTCCTGTTGGCGCTCCGTTGAGCGCGTGAGCATCAGGTTGGCGATGTTGGCGCAGGCGATGAGCAGCACAAGGCCGACTGCAACCATCAGCACCACGAGCGAAGGCTTAACGTCGCCGACGGTCTCTTCCAGGAGTGGATGAAGAATGATCCCGAAGTTGAATTTGTTGTAGGGGTACGACGCATGCTGTTCAATCATGGTGCGCGAAACGCGGTCCATGTCAGATTGAACCTGTGCCAGCGACAGACCGGGCTTGACCCGCGCTAGGACCTCGAGGCCGTGACCACCGCGACTGTTTTCGCTCAGGTCGTCGGGCGAGAACGCGAGAGGTCCCCAGATTTCCGCTTCACTGGGATAGGCGAACCCGTCAGGCATAATTCCGACAACGGAGTAAGGCGTGCCATCGATGCGAATCGTCGAACCGACAATATTTGGATTCGACGCAAAAACGCGACGCCAGATAGCGTGGCTCAGAATAACCTCATGATCGCGCCCGGGCTGCGCTTCTTCCTGTAGGAAGCTGCGGCCATATTGTGGCTGCACACCAAGCAAGCTGAAAAGATTCGGAGTGACTCCCGCGCCAACGACGCGCTGCGGACTGCCTTTGATTCCAAGGTTGAATGATCCCCCGCTGATGGCGGCGAGGTCGGTAAAGCTGTGATTGAGTTGCTGGAAGTCGCGGAACTCTGGTGCAGACACCCAGTTCTGATCGTTCGGCGCACCGATACCCGTAAAGCGAGTCCAGACCTTGATGAGCCCTTCAGGCTGGTCGTATGGAAGCGGGCGCAGCAGGACTGCATCGAGCACGCTGAAGATTGCAGCATTGGCGCCGATACCCAGGGCCATGGTGAGAAGAATGATTGCGGTGAAGCCCGGCCGTTTTGCCATCTGGCGAATTGCAAAACGCAGATCCTGCAGAAGAACGCTCATGCGGTTGACCTCCGATGTTTTTTGCCATGGGCTGGCGGAAGGGATGCTCTTCAGTGCAATGTACGCATAATAGTTGCTCGCGGTTCAGCACACATACACTTCGTCCCTAAGCCAAAGAATTGAAATGAGAGATAAAACAGGTAGTCTCGACAATGTTCGCTTGATCTAGCGCACTTGAGTCGACAATTCACCTGACCTTATTTTCAAGCTCAGTTGTCGGATGGTTCTTCGACGCGATCGATCACCACTACCTCAATTGGATCTTTTGCGCTCACCAGCTTCAACCCAAGCTGCTCCTGGACAAGAGTGACGATGGAAGGTCCACTCGGATCGCGCACGGCAGCAGCTGCTGACGTCAGAGTGATGTCATAGACCCCGGGGATGCCGGTTCGGTCGATCACAGGAAAATCGATGCCGCGAATCTCAGTAAGCTGTTGCGCAAAATCGGCCATAGAAACATTGCTGAAGACGAAGCTGCCGTCGACCACTCGCGGGAAGGTTTCACGAGGATAGGATGCGGGAAGCTTGTCTGCTTTATTGGGAGGCAGCCTCGGTCCATTCTTGGAGACGACGAGTTCGTAAACTGAAGTGGATTTCTGTTCCCGATGAAGCTTGAGGCTGAATCGAGTCGAGATCAGGTCCTGAAGCATGATCCGAAGCGTCTTCTCAGAAACGGGATTCGCAGAGCGGGCACGTACATCAAAACGGTGGTTGTGGAGAGAGCCTGGATTTGCAATCTGATTGTGCGTCAGCGAGTAGGCCCACTCGACCATCTCGTCAACATCGATGTTTCGAAGCGTAAGGCCATCCGGGGCTGTCTGGATTTGAGAGCGAGTACTACCCTCCCCGCCTGCCACGTTCACCCCGGTTTGACGTATGGAGGCGACCTCAAATTTAGGCTTCGGCTCAGGGGATTGTCCAAGCGCCGCTGAGCAGGCGACGCTGGCAAACAATGCTGCGGCTGCGTGGAACGAGAGCCGGACCATGGAAGCCATACTAGCGCGAGCCCTCTTGTAGGTCCGGAAACTTCAGGCTCTGACCGCAACTTATTCCCCTCAATGTTGTTCAAATGTTCAGTGGCCGGCATAAAGTACGAAAAACGAGCCGGCAGGTGCTGATGAAAGTCGATCCCGAACCATGGGGCGGGGCACCACAGGAGAGACGCTAAGTTATGAAGAGCTTAAAGTTAGGCCTGTTCGCATTGGTTTTGGCGCTGCCATTCGCCGTAAAGGCGAACGCGCAAGTCGCTGTCGGTATTGGTGTTGGTCCAGCGGTGGTTGAAACTCCGGTCGACTACGGCCCGCCAGTATGCGACTGGGGCTATTACCCTTATTATCCATATACTTGCGCCCCCTACGGTTACTACGGTCCTAACTGGTTCGTCGGCGGAGTCTTTCTCGGGGCGGGCCCCTGGTACGGATGGGGCTACCGGCACGGGTGGTACGGTCACGGCTGGTACGGCGGACGCGGTTTCTATCACAGCGGCTATGGCTACCGTGGCGGATATGGATATCGCGGTGGCTACGGTGGATACCGTGGCGGCTATCGTGGCGGATATCACGGTGGCTACGCTCCGCGTGCAGGCGGCGGATATCGTGGCGGATACGGCGGCGGTCACGTAGGCGGTGGGTTCCACGGTGGTGGTGGCTTCCACGGGGGCGGCGGATTCCACGGCGGTGGAGGTGGTTTCCACGGAGGAGGCGGATTCCACGGCGGTGGAGGTCACCGGTAAGGCTACTCCTGAATTTTGAAGTTGAAAGCCCGGATGCTTCGGCATCCGGGCTTTCATTTTGCTCTTACCTTGCGAGTGACACCAGGCGGTTGGCGATCGTCTCCGCAGCCTGAGGGTGAGCCTGTGTACGCGCCGCGGAAGACATGGCGTTGAGCCGTTCGGGAGCCTTCAGCAGCTGAACCAGAGTATTTAAGACCTTGTTGTGGTCGGCGAGTTCAGGCTCCTTGAGCATGATGGCTGCTCCAGCGTTCACCATCTCTTCTGCGTTCCTGGTCTGATGGTCGTCTGCTGCAGCCGCAAAAGGAACAAGGAGGGCGGGCTTCCCCGCTGCAGCAAGTTCTGCAACCGTTGAAGCGCCACTGCGCGCCATCACCAGATTTGCCTGTGCGAATCGCGCGGGCATGTCGTCCAGAAATCCACTCACATGCCAACGTGTTGGGTCCGCCCCGCTCTCGCGATATGCGGCCTCGGTTGTTTCAGCGTGCCGTGCCCCAGCCTGATGCAGGATGGTGAGACCGTGCACAGCTTCAAACAATTCGCGGGCAATCGCTGGCAGAGTCGTATTGAAGAGACGTGCGCCCTGCGATCCACCGAATACAAGAAGGTGCGGAGCGCCTCCTGAATCGGGAGTTGGCAGCATGAAGAATTCAGGACGTACCGGAATGCCGGTGACCTCGGCGTTGCGAAAGTAGGCAGCAGCAGCAGGAAAATTTACAGCGGCCGCCTGGACGCGTTTGCCAACGAGACGGTTGGCGAGTCCCGGCATTGCGTTGGGCTCGAATGCCATGGTGGGAATGCCGAGGGATATGGCAGCAGCCATGCCTGGTCCGGACGCATAACCGCCAACACCAAGAACGACGTTGGGCTTAAACTCCCGGATGAGACGTCGGCATGCGAACAGGCTGCGTGGCAGGTCGAGCATCGTGTTGATGCGGGTCGCTAAGGAAACATTTTTCAGCGGACCGACTTCGATGAGTCGCAATTGAAACCCTGCGGCTGGAACGAGTCTCGATTCCATCCCGCGCGACGTGCCGAGAAAAAGCACCTCAGCTGAGTGCTTCGCGACTAATTCGCGCGCCACGGCAAGAGCCGGGATGATGTGTCCGCCGGTGCCTCCGCCCGCAATCAGGACGCGAAGTTCTAGATTCATGCTGTCCGATGACTCTGGCATTGAAGGTGCTCCCATTCAGCTATGGTATTTCCCGGTGCTGCGCAAAAACTCGTTGCCGATCGTCTCAGAACTTCGTTTGGTAATACTCAATCTGGTCTCAAACAGAGGCCAGCAAGCTTGCCTGCGCGAGGCGGAAGTAACCTCTTCCGGCAAACCATCGTTTAATTGACAGCAAAGCAGGACGTGTAGATGATCGTCCAGAATTCCCAGTACAAAATGAGGGCCCATGTCCACTCAGTGCAGGCTGTGCGGTTTGCACATAGCTGACGGCGTAACGTCATGCATGATGTGCGGAAACAAGAACCTCGTGCCGGTTGCGGCGGGTGAAACCGTAGTCCCCTCCCTTGGATTTCAGAGCGCGGCAAAGGCGCCGGGGCAGGCGTCGTTCTCAAAATGGCTGTGGGCCGTTGCCATCAGCCTCATTGTGACGCCCATCATCCGCGTGCTGGCCATCGTGAACGTGGAACTTCCAGCGCTAAGCAGTGACCGATTTCAGACTTACGTGCAGAGCCATCCTGGATTACAGAACCTTGTCTATTTTGAGATCGGCATGAACGGATTCCTTGTCATCAGTGCCCTTGCCTTGAACTTCCTCTTCTACACAAGGCACAAGATTTTCCCCATGCTGATGGTGTCCTACGTTGCATTGACCGTTCTTTTCCGGGTCGCGATTGTATCGGCGATGAACTCGATGTTTCCGGATGCCAACCTGTCGGCTGGCTACATAACGATCGTGCGCTACCTGATCTGGGCTGGCGCGATCATTCCCTACCTGCTGACTTCGGACGATGTAAAGAAGCGCTTCATAAACTAGCAGGCGCTAGTTCTCGGAGAAGCCGCACATACCGCCGCCGCAGCATTGACCAGACGCGCAGGGTGGCGCAGAGGCTTGTTGACCGGCGCCTTTCGTGATGGCGCCCGCTCCTCCGCTGATAAGCCGTTTGACGTGCCCACCGCACTCCGGACACTGTTCTACCGCAGCATCACTCATCTTCTGCCGCTTCTCAAAATGGCAGGAGCACTCCTCACATAGATACTCGTAGGCCGGCATTCGAACCTCTCGGTCTATTGTAGCCACAAGCCTCCTCGCATTTGCGAAGGCACGCTCATCCAATTAAACCGGATGCGATTTCTGCGCATTCTCAACGTCGTTGCGGCATACTGAACAGCAATGATCGAAAGCAAGCCCCCGTGGCCGGTGATCGTGATTGCTTCCCTCTACCTGCTGGTGGGAGTTCTTGGCTTTGCCTGGCATTTTCCAGAGCTTTGGGCTGAACATCCCGATGCGGTCGCGATGGAGTTGACCGAGTTGACAGGAGCGACCTGCGGCGTTGGCCTTCTGCTGAGGCAGAAGTGGGCGCGTTGGCTGGCACTGGCCTGGATACTCTTTCACGTCGGCGTGAGTCTCTTGCACCCAATCGGCGAATTGGCCGTTCATGCTGCGTTCTGCGCCATGATTGTTTGGGCGCTCTTCTGTGCCGAAACATCCCAGTGGTTTAGCGGTCAGTCAACGACAGCATCATGACCTTTCGTTCATAGTTTCTTAAGGAAGAGACGCTCTTAACTGTCTGCAACAATCCTGCATCCAAGTTTCTTGATGAACGACGTCAAGAAATCTCTAACAGTATCTATTTGTCTCCTTTCCAGCTGCTGCATGATCGCCCAGGCTTTCGCTCAGACTGCGCCAGCCGGAACCGTTACCGAACTGCCGGACGCTCCCGCTCCCGTTTCCACTACAGATAACGCACGCTTGAGTACGCCTCCGGCTCCTTTTGGAAGCTTCGGGGTCAGTAACCCGGCCCAGACAGAGCGGCCAGGGGTCGACGACACAACCGGCGTTCCCCAGAGAGAAGCGACTTGGCGCAGCATGCCTGGCGACTTCCTGCATGACCAGAAGGACATCTGGACGTTTCCCGTACGCCTGTTCAAGGGCCATGCCGTTATCCCAACAGCGATCGTCGTCGGGGGCACGATAGGCTTGATCTACACCGATCCCCACACGGCACCCTACTTCCGGAATCATCAGAAGAACTGGGATAAAGCAAACGACGTCTTCGACCCCATGATCACGACGGCGGAGGTCGTTGCGCTGCCTGCAGGTCTGCTCACAGCTGGATACATCCGCCACGACAATCGTGAGGTCAACACCGCTCTGCTGGCCACCGAAGCCTATGGCGATACTGTGATCGTCAACCTGGCAATCAAGGCCGCGACACGGCGTCAGAGGCCGAGCGACGTACCGCCGAACGGCGACTTTGGAAACACATTTTTCAATGGCGGCAAGTCGCCGCTGCACGGCAGCAGTTTCCCCTCAGGTCACTCGACCGCCGTATGGTCGGTTGCCACAGTGGTCGCGGAACGATACCGGCACCGAGGAAAGCCCTGGATCCCGATCCTCTCCTACACCCTGGCCACGGCGATCAGCATCTCGCGAATCACTGAGTCCGCGCACTTTGCTTCCGATGTCTGGATGGGCGCTTCCCTCGGATATTCGATCGCGAAGTTCCAGACGCTCAAGCCGAGATAAGTCACGAAAAGAAGTGTTAACCCGCTGCTTCTTTCTCGGCGGCCTTTGTTGATTTCTTCTTGGGCGCAACTTTCTTCGCTGCGTTCTTTTTCGGAGCTGCTTTTCCGGCGGCATCCGCACCGGCTAGAAATGTCGCCCAACCTAGTTCAACGGGTGGGGCCGGAGCGTTTGCAGCTTTGGCAATCGCAAGGTCTGCCACCTCGCGGATAATCCATTCAAAGTTGGCCTTCCCGACCGAGTGGAGGTCGGCGTCAGGAGCAGGGTTCATGAAGTCTATGGCATATGGAATGCCATCTTCCACCGCAAACTCCACTGTGTTCAGGTCGTAGCCCAGCGCGCGGCAAAGAGTAAGCGCATCCTTTTCGACGCGGGCTAGAAGCTTTTGATCGTATACGGGCGGGTTCTGCAGGTACCGCTCGTGGTGCGGCTTGCGCGGGTCGTACGGCATGATGTGGACTTTATTCTGGCCGACCACATAGCAGCGGAAGTATTCATTGAAGTTGACCGCCTTCTGATAGAGCATGCAGAGATCGTGCGACTGGTCGAAGGCGTGGAAAAACTCTTCGCGGTTATGAATGTGGTAGACGTCACGCCAGCCTCCACCGTCCACCGGCTTCATAAATCCGTGCTCCCCGACATATGCAAAGACTGAGTCCCAGTTCAGCGGATATTCAAGATTGCGCATCGAACGGTCCGTCGTCCCTTCCGGGTGTTTCTTATGCGGCAGGATCACCGTTGGTGGAACGGCCACACCGAGTTTCGCGGCGAGGGAGTAGTTGAAGAATTTGTCGTCAGCCGACCACCAGAATGGATTGTTGATGATGAACGTCCCGTTGAGGGCGGCGTGTTTCAGATAGGCACGATAGAACGGGATGTCGTGGGAAATCCGGTCGACGATCACCGCGTAAGGTGCTGGCTTGTCGAGGTGCACCGCTGAAGTCTCAACGAATTCGGCCTGGATTCCGTCCACGTTCCGAGCGTTGATATGCTCGACCAGCGCGCCAGGAAAGCTGTTCTCCATGCCGAATAGAACACCGATCTTTTTCATCCGCACCTCCACAAAAACTTGTGACCAGTGTACGGCAGCAACAAGGACGGGCCGTTGACAACAAGTGAAAACTCATTCGCCTGGAGCACTATGCAGAAATTCCATTTTTCACTGAACTCATGCGGTATCCCCCTTCGCCAACAGACCGCCGCCCTTGGCAGTGCCTTGTGTCACTGCCACACGTGATCCGAGGGCGTACGTTGTGAGGTTCTGATGAGCGAGGAGGCGTCTGATGGAATATCGGGCTTTGACGGTTTCGCGAGAGTTCGGAAGCGGCGGTGGTCGAATCGCCCAGTCCATTGCGAAGCGTCTCGGGTGGAAGCTTCTGGACAGCGCGCTGATTGAGCAGATTGCATGCGAAGCCAAGGTGGACGCGGGTGTAGTCAGCCGATTCGATGAACATGTCGAGGGCTGGTTGGCAAAGCTTAACCGCCAGGCCATGCGCGGCGCGGCGATGGCTGCAGGTGTCGCGCTAGAAGAAGAAAAGTGCTTCGATCCGGACATCATGGCAGACCTGGCCCGGAAAATCATTCAGCACGCGTACCAGGCCGGCAACTGCGTCATCGTCGGGCGCGGAGCACAATGCATCCTGCAAGCGAAAGCCGACGTCTTTCATACGTTTGTATATGCGCCGCTGCGGGTGCGGATACATCGCCTCCGTACTCGTCTCGAACCGGGCGCGAACATCGAACAGCGGATTCAGGATGTAGATGGCGAGCGAGCGCTCTTTCTTAAGCGATGGTTTGGGAAAGACTGGAAGAATCCGCACCTTTACGACTTGATGATCTCTTCAGGAGAAGACGAAGAGAGAACGGCGCGGGTTATCGAGTTCGCCATGTGGAAGGCAAGATCAGCCAGCGCGTTATAGCCTTCAGCCCATTGTGTTTTTTGTGCCTTTCGGCGGTCGCGCTGGCGCTCGCCCTTTGATCGGGGCTATGCTACGGGTGAAGTCGCCGGAATTCGGTCGGTCTCGATCTGGCCGATTCTCCGACTCTGAAAGAACGCTTGGAAATCGGACGGATCCACATGCAACAGGATCGGCGGAGTTTTGCCTCGAGCCGAAAGCAGTTTGAGACAGCCTTCCGCTGATCGCGAGGAGGTACTTGAATGGAACCGAACATTTCGGATGCGGAAATCGCTAAAGACGTTCTGCACAACGAAGATCACAGCAAGTTGACGCAGGAAGAGATTGCGAAAGCTCTCGCGCATCACCGGAAACGGCATCAGGCGGAGCCGGAACAAAAAACGACAAAGGAAAAACGGGAAAAGTAGTCTCAGCCTGAATTCCCAGATCTCGGCTTCGGGACCTGGGAATTCGGCCTCAGGCTACTGGACTACCTTGGCGTCCCAATCGTAATTCAAGGCGTTGATCGCCTCGCGGAGATGCTCAACGGCAGTATTCTTCTGCTGCTCCAGGTCCGCAGTGCGTTTCCGAGTGGACTGAAGCAAGTCTTCTGCGTGATTCAGCTCATCGACGAAGCGGCGCGCGGCCTCATTGCCTTTAAGGGCTGTCAGGTTGTCGCGGCAGCGGGCCTCGTCGGCTGCGGCGGTTTGCTCCTGTTGCCTCGATTCGGCGATGGCCTGATCCAGGTCGGCAAGCTTGCCCTGCGCTTCGAGGACGGGCTTGAGCTGTGCTTCAGCTTCCGGCACTCGCTTCACGAGCTCGAGCAGATAGGCATTGGTGTTCTGGCTGGGGTCGATCGTGACCGTCGTATACTCAGGACCCTTCTCGTTCACTTCAAGCTTCTCGGTCGAGTGTGGCTTCACGGGAATGCGGAAGCGGTAAAGATCCGGCGTCGTGTCGTCGGCCTTCACACCGTCTTCGAGCGACCAACCGTTGGTGTGCCGCGGGTGCTCGACCAGCACAACGCGATCTTCGTCGCCCGTGTTGTTTGCTGAATAGGTCATCGACGCGACATCCATGTAGTTCTCGATCACCAGTCCTTTGCGGATCTGAAGATGATGAAGCGTGCGGCGCGAGTGCTCACCCGTGATTTTGACGCGGACAGCCTGATCGGCGGCGTAGCTGAGCAATCGGCGTTCGCCCGGATGAATCGGATCCAGCAACCCTTCGCCCGCAAATTCCCCGCTCTCAAAGATTGAAAAGCTTCCGGAGTCCAGCGTGAGCTTCGATTTGTTCTCCAGCCACACCGCGCGCAGCGGACGAGGGTTGCTGCGGCTCCAGAGCGTTACGTGCTCAGCGGGCATATCCTGCTGCAAAATCGGAACCATCGCGGATTCGTTCTTGTGAATCGTCACTGGCTGCAAAAGCGAGTACTCAAAGAAGTCATCGAAGGCGGACGTGGAAATGTCGCCCTCCTTAACCGCATCGGTTGCACGGAAGACACCGCCGCCATAACCGACGCCCAGGCCCGAGCCGATTGCGCCGCCGGAGCCGATGCCTATACCGCCGTGCAGCGCCGCCATGTTCCGGTTGGCCATGAGTGCAGGAGCGCGGGCTTTCGCGAAGGCTTGAGGCCCACCGATTGCAGCCTCGTCAGCTGAGACTTCCACGGTTTGAGAGACAGACCCAACACTGAGTTGGACATCAACCGATCTCTCGCCATTCACCGCGATGTTGCGCTGAACATATCGCTGGAAACCAGGCGCAGTGACAGTCAGAGTGTAGCGCCCCCCTGCCAATGACCCCAGAGTGAACTCTCCTTCAGCAGAAGTCGTGCCATTGACCGAAGCATTGCTCCCGACAGCCGTAGCCGTAACCGTCGCATTCGCCACCACTGCGCCGCTGACGTCCGTCACTGTCCCTGAAATCGATCCGGCACCGCCAGTGTTCTCTGCCGCCTGATGTGTTTGCGGCGTTGTCTGTGCCGCAGTCGCAATGGGAATCTCGGCTCGCCGCGTGTAGAGCGGTTGCGAGAGCGGTTGGATGAAGCTTTGCGGAGTGCCCGCCACCAGAGAAAGCTGTACGTTGTCCCAGTCAGCCCCAACCGTGTTGTCGACAACGGCCCATCCCTGGACTGTCGCATTTCCATTAGCCGCCCGGGGAAACACCATCCGGTAAGTCGCTTTCCACACCGGCACTTCGCTGATGTAGCTGACGCGAAGCTCTCGCGCCCCTGAACCAAGCGCGTCCAGCGTGAGATGCCGCAACCCCGTAGAGTGCGTGGTTGAAAGCAGCTCAAGATAGCGATCAAGCTGGCCTTGAAGATTCGAGTCGGTAGGCCGAACGCTGAGCGTAGGCGTGAGTTCGACCACGCGAACCGCGCCTGAGCTGGCTACGACCGTGAGATAGAACTTTTGAACGGAGGGTGGACTGTCGTCCGAGCCGACCTTCTCCTCTCGTGTCTCGATCGACATCAGGCGGCCGGAGATGGGTCCGCCAGGTGCCCCGTTCACGTCGACGCGCTGTCCTCGAAGCGCACTGAAAAGTTCCGTCGATGTCGGATCCTCGGTCATTCCCAGCGAAAGCGTCTTGAGCTGTTCGGCCAGCGGCGTGGTGGAGTTGTAGTTCACCCCGGCGATTCGGCCGCCGCCCTCATCGAGGACTGTGAGCGTTTGCAGCACGTCGTTCAGCTGCGGCGACGTGAAGTCAATCGTGACGCGCTGATTCCCGCTCACAGAGCCCGCGTGCTCGAAGTAGCCGACTCCGTTCTTGTAGAGCACTACCTTGCGGACCGGCAGATCCTTCGGTCCACGCTGAGCTGTGGGTTGCTCCATCACCGAGGTCTTCGGTGGAGCCTGCTGTTCCTTGCCAGTGGTCCGCGAAGATTTGGTGGGTTGAGCCTGGAAATTGAGGGCGCCGAAAGTGAGACAAAAAGCGGTGACCCAGAGACGCATCGATCCTCCTACAGTCCGAGCCGATCACATGCGGCTCTGACTCTACTGCAGACACAGTTGGAGACTGCAATCTTTGAAGCGCTATTGCGTTGGACCCCGGCTCAACCAAAAAGGTTCCTGGCCGGACCCAAGCTATACATAGAACGGGGAGATTCGGAAACCTTGCAGGCCAATTGCGGTTTTTCGGCTTCCACCTCGAAATTTGTCACAAGTGGAGGTTGGCGCACGTCAATTTGTTGACGGCCGTGGCAAAATCCCCGCCGAGCCCAGTGAGGTTGCACCATGGATACAACGTTTCTATCGCCCATCGAGAATCCGGCCGGAGCCGTAATGCGGATAGCCTACGCAATGGCAAAGCGCCAGTTTGGTAAGGTCCCCACTCCGATCAAGGTCGTCTATGCCCGAATGCCGGCTGCATTCGGAATGTTCGTCGGCAAGATTGCAAAGCTCGACAAGAAGCTCGAATTGTCGCAGGAGACGGCCATGCTCGTCCGCGAGCAGGTGGCTCACATCAACATCTGCGAGTTCTGCATGGATATTGGCCGCATGTTTGTGGTCAAGGCTCAGATGAACGAAGCGAAATTTGACGCTCTTCCGGAATACCGATCTAGCCCATTATTCAGCGAGGCCGAGCGTGCCGCTCTGGACTACGTCACTGAGCTGACCCGCGACAGGAAAGTCGCGCCGGAGACATTCGCACGCATGCGGAAGCACTTCTCCGAGCGGGCGATCTGCGAGATTGTCTGGCTGGTAGCCAGTGAGCACTTCTACAACCTGACGAATATCGGCCTCAACATCCACTCCGACATGCTTTGCGACATCGCGCGGCGGCGTTGACCTTCAGAGAGCAATTCCGCCTCGCCTCTGGAATCCATCAGCCAGTCGCGATCCGTTTGAGCTGAGCGAGGTGGTTGAGGTCGTGGCCTGCCATGGTTTCGACAATTGTCTGAAACGTCATCGGGCCGCGCTCCGGATGCGTGACGGGCTTGGACGCCGAGGCGGGCAGAGCGCTCTTGATCAGCAGCAGATTCCAGTTGCGCAGACCAGTGAATGCAGCCAGAGCATCCTTTGCGGAAAAGCTCCTGTAAGGTGCAGCCCACTTGTCCTGATCGAAGGGCTGAAGAACATGATGATCCTCGGCAAGTGTCTGGCGCAGACGAAAGGCGAAGGCCACCTCGCAATCGGCTAGATGACAGACGATCTCCGCCGGCGACCACTTGCCCGGCGAAGGTGAATCGGTCGTCCGTTCGGGACCGACCATCTGAAGCTTGTTTGCAATCTCGTGTGAGGTACTGCCAAGGATGCTCTCAAGCGGACGACCATCCAGGAACTTTGCATAAGGATTCAGTTCGCTCATGGGGAAGAACAGTCTGCAACTCGTGGGTTTCCAGCTGTCAGTACAGTTCTACTTGGAGCAGGTCCCCTGAGCAAGTTAATGATTGGGTACGACGAAGGTATTTAACCTCGTCGAGAAATCGGCTTCGATTGAAGTGCAGTTCTCCACATGAGAACATTGCTCAACTATGGGAGTCATTTCGACAGCCTTCGATAAGCTACCCAAGTGGCTGCGGATAGTCCTCATGGTCCTGGCAGTCGTGGGGTGCATCTACGGCATCGCCCGTGAGGGCTGGATCTTCGTGCTCAAGGTGATCTTCAGTCCAGAGCTTTAGTCGTTTCCGCTAAAGCCTCACAAGTATTCCTGAATCATCTTTTGCCATGTAGGCCAATCATGCGAGTTCCAGGTGTCCCAGGTATAAAGCTTGTGCGGAATGCCCTTGGAACTCATGATCCGGTCCAGGTGTTGATTCTGCGTAAGGCACTGATCATCCCAGCCGGTGCAGAGGATGTAAGCGTTGCGACTGTAGTGGTCAAAGAACCAGGAATCAGCGAGATTCGGTAAATAGTGAGTCGGCAGGTTGAAGTAGCAATCCTGGTCGTAGTAGCCGCCAAGAAAGTTGCTGAGGTCGAACGCACCCGACATCGTCAGCAGGCCAGAAAAAATGTCTGGGTGACGCAGAGCGATGTTGGTTGCGTGATATCCGCCAAAGCTGCACCCCAGGGCGACCAGGTGCGAGTCCCAGTTCTTTTTGCGAATCAGAGGAATGACTTCGTGAATGAGGTAGTCCTCATATTGGACGTGGCGGGCAATTTTCCAGCGCGGAGGGACGTTGCGGTTATACCAGCTCTCCATATCCACGGAATCCACACAGAAGAATTGCAGATCGCCGCGTTCAATTCTGTCACCGACAGCGCTGATCATCTGCCGGTCTTCAAACTCGAAGAAGCGTCCGCCGGAAGTTGGAAAAACCAACACTGGAAGGCCTGAGTGGCCGAAGATTAGCAGTTCCATCTCCCGGCCAAGCCGGGTGGAATACCACTTGTGGTACTCGCGATTCATGCGGAAGTTGGCTCCTGGAGAGTCGATGTAGGTCGCGGCAGATAGCTGATACTGTAACAGGACGTAGATCACAGATCAGGGGAAACGCCGGCGTTGAATCTGGATCCAAATGAAGAAGTCATGCCAGAGCAATCCGCTTTGGAGACGCCCAACTACGTTCCGCCACACCCACGAGTCCATCTTCATAAATCATTTAGAAGTCAATTTTTGCCAAGCGATCGCGATGTAATTGTTTATGTACCGCCGCGATATGAAGAAGAGATCGAAAGAACCTACCCGGTTCTCTATTTGCATGATGGTCAGAACCTCTTCGATGGCCGCACGTCCTTCGTACCGGACCGCACTTGGCAGGTCCGTGAACACGCAGACGAGGCGATTGAAAGCGGCCAGGTAGAGCCGCTTGTGATCGTCGGAATTTACAACACCGGCGACCGCAGGCTTGCGGAGTACACCCACGAATACAACTGGCAGATGGGCGGCGGTGAAGCCGACTCGTACGGCAGGTTGATCACGCAGGAACTCATGCCCTGGGTCGCGCAACACTATCGAGTCCACAACGGTCGAGAGCACACAGGTCTCGGCGGATCATCCCTTGGAGGCCTCGTCACTCTCTACCTCGGTCTGCGATACCCTGCGATATTTGGCAAGCTGGCCGTGATGTCGCCGAGCGTTTGGTGGAACCACAAAAGCATCCTCGGATATCTGAACGAGCACGCGCCTCAGGTTTGGGAGCGACCGAGAATCTGGCTCGATGTCGGCGATCGCGAAGGTCAGAAGGCCCTGCGGGACGTCGAGCATCTCGCCCGTCGGCTGAAAGCCAACGGCTGGAAACCAGGCGAGAACTTCCACTTCGAAAAGGTCGAGGGTGGCACCCACGACGAGGCCAGCTGGTCGACACGGGTCGCTTCGATGTTGAAGTTCTTATTTCCTAAACAAGGCTAATAGGTTGACTCCGCTCGTCTTGCACACAGTCAACCCAGCCTGATTGCGGCGCCCCCCCCCAACATTTCATTATTCGCGATTAAGTGAGCTGGCTCACATCCAGACCCGACAAATCGGCGCAGGATAGTGCCATGACTGAGATCCTCTGGAACACCAATTCGCCCCATTCCCCGCTCCGGGATCATGAGCTGGTCGAACTCAGACTTGTAGATCTCGGAGGCACTGAAGAGCACCGCTACCTCGTCCGCGAAATTCACGCTGCGTGGTCGGCCTCCGCTCAGCAGATCGAGTGGAAGGGATTCGAAGACCAGATTTACGAAGACGAGGGAGACGCACTGCGCTACTTCGACGCTCGCAAGGCAACGAACCAGACCACGGGGTTTCCTTTCCTTACGACGCTGAACTAGTCCGGTGTCTTGAGACCGAACTTGCTCAGTTTGTAGGAGAGGTCGCTCCGCGAAAGCTGCAGTCGACGCGCCGCCTCAGCCTGGACGCCTTCTGACGACTGCAGTGCCCGGCTGATCAGGCTCTTTTCCACGTCTTCCAGCAGGCTGCGCAGAGAGACGGACTCCGGCAAGGTCTGAATCCAATCCATGCTTGAGCCTGCACTGGGCGACAGGCTCGTAGATGTCCCAAGCGGAAAATCTACCGCTGCAAGTTCCGCACCTGAGGAAAGGATCAGCGCGCGCTCGATGAGATTCCTCAGCTCACGAATGTTGCCCGGAAACTCGTAGCGCTGAAGCTTCTCGATTGCTGCCGGCTGGATGGAGCGAACCGGAACCTTCAGTTCCTGCGAAACCTGGCGGCAAAACAATTCGCAAAGGCCGGGAATATCCGCAGCTCTCTCCCGCAGAGGCGCAAGATGGATGGGAACAACGGCAAGACGGTAATAGAGATCCTGGCGGAATGTCCCCTCCTTCACGCGCTCCTCCAGGTTGCGGTGCGTAGCTGCCACCACCCGCACATCCACATCGCGCGGCTTGGTTGAGCCAACCCGCAAAATTTTTCCTTCCGCGAGCACGCGGAGTAGCTTGGCCTGCGTTGAACCCGACATCTCCCCCGCTTCATCCAGGAACAAGGTCCCTTCATGAGCCGCTTCAAACAATCCCTGTCGCAGCCTGTCGGCGCCGGTAAACGCGCCTTTCTCGTGACCGAAGAGCTCGCTTTCAAGCAGTGTTTCAGTAAATGCGGCGCAATTCACGGCGACGAAAGGCTTCAATGCGCGTGGACTACTCTTGTGTATAGCGCGAGCAACCAGCTCCTTGCCCGTTCCCGTTTCTCCAGTAATAAGAACCGTGGCATTCGTCGGTGCAACGCGGGCGATCATCTGCCGGACCGCGAGAATTGCCTGACTCACACCAAAAATCTCTCCGCTGCCTTCGAGCCGGTCGACCGTCAGCCGCAGCAGCCCATTCTCGCGCAGAAGCTGCGTGTGTTCGCAGGCCCTTCGCGCGGTAGCCCGCACCACATCCGGCTGAAACGGCTTGGTAATGAAGTCGAATGCTCCCTGGCGCATGCTCTCGACCGCCAATTCGACAGTGGCAAACGCCGTAAGCAGGACAACCGCCACTGCGGGATCGATCTCTTTGGCACGCGCGAGTAAGTCGAGGCCCTCCCCGTCGGGCATCTTCTGGTCCGTGATAACGGCGTCGAAGCGATCCGTGGCCAGCTGGGCCGTAGCCTCGGCGACACCAGACGCTTCAACAACCGAATGCCGATCCGATTTCAGATTCGCCGCCAAGATTCGGCGCATGTTGATCTCGTCATCGACAATAAGAATTCTGCTCAAGCCAGGTCTTCCCTTCTCTCCGCTCTTGCTGGAAGTGAAAGTACAAAGCGGATCACGTTCGAGTCGTTTTGCGCGAGCACGATATCCCCTCCATGCGCCATCGCAATGTTGCGTGCAATTCCCATACCTAGTCCCGTGCCGCTTGATTTCGTGGTGAAGAATGGCTCGAAGAGCAAGGGGATTGTCTTCGCGGCGATGGGACCATTCTGGTTTTCAATCTCGATCATGATGCGAACGCCGTCGCGGCGTCCGCGCAAAAACACGGTTCCTCCCGGCGCCGACGCTTCCACCGCATTCATCGCGAGATTCAGCAGCGCCTGCTGCAATTGGCCGCTATCGATCTCTGCCGTAAGAGGTGCCTCGCACTGACAGACAACCTGAACGTTGTTCGCGGCGGCGCGGGGCCGGCAGATCTCAGCAATATATCCGACAGAATCGGAGACATCGCTCAACGCCATCGATGGAGATCGCGGCCGCGCATATGCCAGAAAATCCGTCGTCAGTCGTTCTAAACGAGCCGCCTCTTTCGTCGCGATGTCATACATCTCTCGGTTTTCTTCCGATCCCGGTTCTCGGTTCGAAGCAGTCACCAGGGCGCTGGAGATCATGGCTACTGGATTGCGAATCTCGTGAGCAATCGCGCTTGAAAAGCGTCCGACTGCCGCGAGTTTCTCTTCCTCGAGTAGTTTTGCTTCGGCCTTTTCGAGCTCATCCAGACTCCGTATCAATTCCCGCTCTTTTCTGCGCAGGTGATTGACGAGCGCCCACACAAGGAAACCCATAATCGCGAAGATCAGCGCCACGGTTCCGGCTTCGATATAGCTATTTGGATCAACAGGCGGGTGAACGCGGAAGTAGTGCCAGACCCAGAAGAAGATGAGCCCGTCGCTGGCAGCGACAGTGAGAGCCGTTGCGATTCCCGAGAACCGGAACGCGGCCTGCAGGATCGCGGGAATCATCAGCGCGAAATACTGAACATCTGTCTTGTAGGAGTAGGACGCGATGCCGAATGCGATTCCCAGATGAATCGCAATCATGGTCCATGTAAGACGAAGGACGGCGGAGGAGCTGAGTTCTTTGCGTCGCTTGAGCCAGATCAGCTCGGAAAAATTCGCGACAATGCCGACGCCGAGAAGCGAGAGCACCTGCGGATGCGGAGTTCCGAGATAAGCGGCCCAGACAAACTGTGCGACGCAGAGGAACACCAGCAGAACCAGATTAAGACTGGCGAAGATTCGCTCCTGCTGCCGATAAGCTAGGAAATCCGGCAGCTCCGGTGACTTCGATCGTTTTCTTCGACTCGGCACGCGCAGAATCCTGTTCGCAAAATCCTAGCCAAGTATGCGCCGTGCAGCCGCCCCCCGTTCAAAATTTTTGACAAGATCGGCGATCTGTTCGAATTTTCAGACACTCTGCCAAGCGCACTAGACACATTCTAAACAGCTTAGGTTTGGCATGCCTCCTGCAAATACTAGGGCAGCCCGACATCAGGGCGAGAGGGAGATAGGGAAATGCGCACACTCAAACAATCGACGATTTTGGCACTCGGTCTCGCACTGTTGCTGCCTGGCGCACTCAGCGCAACCGAATTAACCAAGCCATCCAAGGCACGGAAGGAAGCCGTGAAGCTGACGCAGCATATCGAGCGCACGAGCCTGGCGATTCAGAAAGAAGCCGACCGTCTGCACTCGATGAGCCGCACCGGCCATATCTCAAATGCGACGCACAAATATGGGCTGATGCACATCAAGAACCACGTCAATGAGAGCCTGCAGCCTGCATTCGATAGGCTCGCCGAACTCAAGCCGGAGCTTCCGGACTGGCATCAGACCGCGATCGACCACATGAAGACCTCGGCTTCGAACCTGGCCCTGAATACGACTGCCGCGATTGAGAATCGCAATCCGGATGGCTCAGGACTGGTTCCAGTAGCGGATCAGGACTACAAGCAATACGTCGCCAACATTCATGAACGGGCGACGGTGCTGGCTCAGGTTGCCGATGCAACAGCAGACTACGGCAGCGCGCAGCTGAAGGGTCATCAGGCGGGACTGGCGATCACCTCGCACGATTAAGGATTGTCGCCAAACATTGCGCGAAGCCTCTGGTTTGAACGAGGTAAGTGAACGGCCAAAGCCGCAGCCAGATGCGGCAGAGGCAATAACTGAATAGAGAAAGGAAACAAAAAAATGAAAAGGAAGCTATATTCTCTCGTGTTGATGGTGGCCGGAGCGGGTTTTCCCGCTCTGGCCACAGCCCAGATGAGTTCGCGCCAGGCGGAGCAGGACAAAGAGATTCAGACGGCTGTGACGGCGCAACTTGAGAAGAAGGAGATCTTCCGCACCGTCAAGGCGGAAGTCAACGACGGAATCGTCACCATCAGTGGAGAGGTGCCGCTCTACATCGACAAGGTGAACGCTGAAAAACGCGTGCGCAAGGTCAAGAACGTGGACGGCGTCCGCAATCACGTTGAAGTAGGCGGGGCTGGCATCGCCGACGATGAGGTGCGTGAGAACCTGTCGACGAAGCTGCGCTACGATCGCACGGGGTACGGAATTGTCTTCAACAACCTCGGCGTTGGCGTGGAGAACGGCGTGGTGACCATCGCTGGGAATACGCGCGACTATGCTGGACGCGACTCAGCCCTGGCGATTGTCTCTACAACTGCAGGCGTGAAGGAAGTTGTCGACGAGATTGAGGTAGCGCCTGTCTCCATCAACGATGATCGTCTGCGCGTGCAACTGGCTCGGGCGATCTACGGTGATTCGTTCCTCAGAAAGTATGCGATGGATCCGCAGGCTCCAATTCGCATCATCGTTGAGAACGGTCACGTCGAGCTCGCAGGCGTCGTGCTGAACGACATGGATCGCCAGCTGGCCTACACGCGGGCGAACCTTGTGCCGGGTGTCTTCAGCGTGACAAACCACCTTTCGCTCGACTCTGAGCTGAAGGAGTAACTGATGCAAAGCGGCGGTTCGAAAGAACCGCCGCAATTTTGTTTTTGTCTTGAGAAAGACCGGGCCGTACTCTAAAGCAGCTTGTGGTAAAGGCTCCAGTTCGGGTCAGGCTGCATCTTCAAGTGAATGCGGTGGGTGAACACGCGCGCCAGAACGTCGTTGTCATACTTTCTCTGCAGGGAGTCGGCATTCCGGGTATAGAGAATGAAATCGCGAATACCAGGAATCGTGGTGGTGGCGACGAAAATGGACTCCCGGTTCTGCTCCAGGATCTCGCAGATATCGCTTTCAATCCGATTGAGCTCCTCCACCTCGCCGGGGTTCGGAAACCCCGCACGGGTCGTATCGGTCATCGGCACCGCGAGCGAGACGTATTGGCTATACCCTGTAACTCCCTTGAACTTACTAAAAGAGCTATTGGCGCGGACATACATGGTCCTGCCCATTTCATCGTGTGTCTGGCGCTGAATCCACGCATCGGGCAGGGGAAGTTTGTCAGGACTTAGAGGCTCTTTCGTGGAGAATGGCCACATGCCGCAGCGGCTCCTGGATTGAGGTATTGAAGGTTGAAATCAGTATGCCCAAGTCGCAGGGCTGAGGACAGCTATTTTCAGCAATTTGTTGCACCTTGGGCACCTCTATCCGAAACCGGAACCAGCTTGCCTGAAACGGTCTGTATCGGCGATACTTAGGTGTTGTGTCTTGCGCCCCGAGGTAGGACGATCCACGGGGACCCCGGTGCACCGCGAGTGAAGTCCGGGTGGAAACAGGCTGAACGCTTCAATGCCCGGCCAGACAACTCCCGAAAAGACTGCAACAGAGCACCGGAAACTGAAAGGACCTGTATCGCCGTGGTGATGATTCGTTTGGCGCGTGTTGGCGCCCCCAAGCAGCCCTACTACCGTGTTGTTGTCATCGAGAAGGACCGCGCCCGCAACGGCCGTTCGATCGAGGTCGTCGGGACTTACAACCCCCGTACCAACCCGGCTTCAGTCGACCTGAAGCACGAGCGCATCGCCTACTGGCGTAGCGTTGGCGCACAGTTCTCCCCCATTGTGGCCAAGCTGGTTGACAAAAACCCAGCCGCAGCCGCCGAGCCCGCCGTCGCCTGAAATTTTTCCTTTCACGAAACGCGGTAGTGTACGCGAGATTTTTTGGCATTGCGCACACAAAATGCTGACTTTAGATAGGGTGTGCTGATACTATCGGCGCACCGATCCAAGTCGCTTCTCCTTGGACAGTTAGGTCAGAGGCAAGTTCATGACCCAAGTTGACATGGTCGCAGTAGATGATCTGGTCCGTGAAATCGCGCGGGCCTTGGTAGACGAACCCGGCGCTGTTGAAGTTGAAAAAGTCCAGCGGGACGAAAACACCGTTCTGCGGCTAAGGGTGGCACCTGGGGATGTTGGAAAAGTAATTGGGAAGCAGGGGCGAACAGCCCGCTCAGTACGCACAATTCTGGGTGCTGTGAGTATGAAGCTGCATCACCGCTACACACTCGACATTCTGGAAGAGGACGACGAAGAGTAGGATGTTCCATCCCCTCAGGGTTTGGCATCTCTTCGAACGCAATCGATGACGCCAGAGAGATGGGTGTGGCTTGCGCGCATCAAGCGCACACAAGGCCGCAAAGGTGAAGTTTTCGCTGAGGTCCTCACCGACTTCCCTGAAAAATTCTCAGACAGACGACAGCTCTGGCTGCTGAAAGGCACCTCAGCCGGCAGCGCAGATGTGTCTGGCAACGCGCGCGAAGTCACACTCAAGCATCACTGGATGCACAAGGGCGGTGTGGTTCTGCACTTTGCCGGAGTGGGATCGATCTCGGCCGCCGAAGAATTGACAGGATTCATCGTCGCGATCCCGCGAGCCCAGCGCACGCAACTCAAGGAAGGCGATGTCTACATTGGAGACCTGATCGGCTGCACGCTGCTGGATGTTGCCGGAAAAGAGCCCCTCACGGTCGGCGAGATTGAAGACGTCGATCGAAGCGCCGGGCCGGTTGCAATGCTGGTTGTGAAATCCAGTCAGCGCACAAAGGAGGAGATTCTGGTCCCCTTCGCAAAAGCCTACCTGAGACGGGTCGACGTCGATGCGAAATACGTGGAAATGGCGCTCCCCGAGGGCTTGGTAGATCTCAATTCCTGAGCACTCTCAGGGTCGAGCATGCTCGCGATTCCAGCCCCTTAATGTCAGCGAACATCTTCGTTAGAACTGTGAGTCCGAACCTCGCGTACCACGGGATGGCAGAAGCTGAATCAGCAGAAGTAAACAGATTTGGAAACTGTCGTAGAATTTGCCCCTGCCAAACCTGGAGCTGGTTCTCCATCTGTTATGGTGGGAGCGGCATGGCGACAGCAGAATCAATCGCATCGGGCTCGAGTTTCTAATTCATTCATGACGAATCCCCCTATCTCCTCTGCCACCGTTTTGCTGCTGCGTTGGAAAGATGGTGATCCCAGGGCCATGGAACAGCTGCTGCCCCTGGTCTATGACGAGCTGCGGCGGCTTGCGAAAGGCTACCTGCATCGCGAGCGCGCGGAGCACACCTTGCAGAGCACAGCGCTTGTCCACGAAGCCTACCTGCGGCTGATCGACCAGAACGTCGAATGGCAGAGCCGGGCTCACTTCTTCGGCATCGCAGCGCAGATGATGCGACGGATTTTGGTCGATCACGCGCGGGCCCGGAGTGCCGCAAAACGCGGAGAGGGACTCAGAGTGACGCTCGATGAAAAGATGGCCATCGCCGAAGCAAGGGACTTGGATGTGATCGCATTGGATGGCGCGCTACATCGCCTGGCAAAGCTCGACGAGGGACAGGCGAAGATCGTGGAAATGCGGTTCTTCGCCGGGCTCTCGATTGAAGAAACAGCAGAAGTGTTGGGAATCTCGCCTGCGACCGTAAAGCGTGACTGGGCCATGGCGAAGGCCTGGCTCACCCGCGAAATGAGCGCATAGCGTTCCTTTCCTCAGGAAGGGTCTTCCATCTGCTGTGAACAGACTTTTAGCTCCTCGGCAACGCGTTCCGGCTCTTTCTGATCGTGGCTCTGGATCGCGCCGCGTTTCTGCAGATCGAGCCAGATGGCAAGGCTTTTTTCGTATGTTGAATGAGCAGTTGCAAGTGAGGTCTGTTTCTGCTTTCCGCGCAATGACCCCGTTGTAGCAATCGAAAAATGCGCCTTCGCAAGTTTGGAGTAGACGCGGGCAAGCTCCGAGCGCAGCATTGCATTCTCGGGATCCGAGTGCGCATTCTTTTCAGCCAGAGACGCTGCGAGCTTGTATTGCAATACAGCCTCAGGCAGTTTCGAAGCTTCGAGCAGTGCGTCGCCGAGTCGGTAGGTGTCCGAGACCATATAATACCGGCTTGACGCATCGGACGGATCTGCAGCCATCAGGCGGCGGTCGATCGAAAGCGCCTGATTGTAGTTCTGCCGTGCGCCGTTGACATCCCCCGTTTTCAGAAGAGCATCGCCAAGGTTGGTGTAGTCGATGGAAAGGTCGCGCGCCCTGAACGCATCGAGGGGATCCGCCTCTGCTAATTCGCGATCCACATCCAACGACTGCCGGTATTCCGCGAGAGCTTGCAACACTGAGCCGCGAGCTTCGAGGATGCCGCCGATTTTCCTGCGCTCAAGGGCCCAATTGCTCCGGTTAACCTCAGGCTTCGAACTGGAATCGGCAAGCGACCTGTAAATCTGCGACGCTGCCTCATAATTCTTAACAGACTCATCCCATCGCCCGAGTGCAGAAAGTGTATCGCCGACTCCGTCGTAAGAGGTTGCGAGCCGCGATCTTGCTCTGCGGCTGTCCGTCGCGTCGGTCGCGATCCGCTTACTGAGTTCGAGGTGGCTCTGGGCTATCTTAACCGCGTCATCATAACGACCCATGTCCATATAGATTCTGCCGATGCGCTGATAAGTCTGGGCGAGTCCATCCCGAGTTTCCGAATCGTGCGGCATTGCCGCGAGAATCTTCTTCCTGATCTCAAGCGCCTTGTTATAGCTGTCGAGAGCACCTGCCGTATCGCCCAGGTTGGCCGCACCAATGCCGCCTTGAACATCGCCTACCTTCTCATATGCCGAGGCCATCTCCTGCTGAATCGACAAGTTGTCGGGGGCATCCTTCGACAGAGTATTCAGATAACGAAGCGCCGACTGCACAACGAGCTTGCGGGCGGGCGTAGCACCGGGCAGGAACTGGATCGAGTCGTGAATCTGGAAGATCAGATCGTGGGAAACGTTGCGAATATCGTTGAAGCGCTGCTCGGCAACAGCCTTCTGCTGCTCCGCGATATGCGCCTGGCGCAGCGATGTGAACATTCCGCCCACAAGTGAAAGCACAACGAGGATAGCTGCTGTGACAAGCACACGATGACGGCGTGCGTATTTACCCACGCGGTAAGTAATCGTGTCAGGCCGTGCCGAGATCGGCAGACCTTCCAGGGTGCGGCGTATGTCGTTCGCCAACTGCTCCACTGAGGCATACCGCCGCGTGGCGTCCTTACGCAGTGCCATCAGCACCACAGTGTCGATGTCCCCACTTAGACTGCGCCGGAGTGCATGTACGCGCGTGCCCCGGGCCTGGGCTATCTCATCCGGCTTGATGGGTCTGGAAATCCCTTGCGTTCCGCCAATTTCAGATGGTCTCTCGACGATGGTGCTGGGACGCTCTGGTTCCGTCTCCAGAATCACGCGTGCCCACTGCCCCATCCCCGTCCGCGGCAAAGCGTAGGGGGCGTGGCCGGTCATTAGCCGATAAAGAACAACACCGAGCGAGTACACATCGCTTGCTGTCGTTATCTGATCGCCGCGGACCTGCTCTGGGCTCGCAAATTCCGGTGTCATCGGCCAGGCATTCGTGCCATCGGCATCAACTGTCTGAAAGTAAAGTTCCGGATCGAGGAGCTTCGCGATCCCGAAGTCGAGCAGCTTAGGCTGGCCCTCAGGCGTCACAAGAATGTTGGCCGGCTTCAGATCGCGATGAATGATGAGCTTCTGATGCGCGTACTCAACAGCAGAACAAACCTTAAGGAAGAGCTTGAGACGGTCCTGGATAGAAAGCTTGTGCTGATCGCAGTATTCATCGATCGGTAGACCGCTGACATACTCCATCACGAGGTAAGGCAAGCCGTCCTCGGTCGCACCCCCATCAAGTAGGTGGGCAATGTGCGGATGATCGAGCGTCGCCAGGATCTGCCGCTCACCTCGGAAGCGCTGCAGATATGGCTGCGTGGCGCACGCCGCGCGCACAACCTTGATGGCGACGTTCTTCAGGTAATGGTCATCTACCCGGATGGCCTGGTAAACCGCCCCCATTCCGCCTTCGCCAATCTTAGCGACGACCTGATAGGCGCCGATCCTGCGCCCTTCCCACGGGACTTGCTCATCGTGAACAAGCCCGTTTATGAGCAGCGCCTTATCGTCAAACACCTTGACTGTCGGCTGTTGGTGGGCAAGAAGAGACTCCAGTTCGCGATAGAGCTCCGGTTCGGAACCGCGAAATTCATCCAGGAAGGATTGGCGCTGGTCGGGGTCCAGTTCAACCGCGGAGTGAAATGCCTCTTTGACACGCTGCCAGTCGCCGGGAGTGATCAAGAGTACGGCACCTCAGTGAAAATTTCGCGATGGTTGGTGGGAAGCCGTTCCTGCGCAGGGGCTTAGCAGCAGGGTCACGAAAAGGATAGGCAGGAATGATTGGCATGTCAATCGTCAGCAAGAGAGTCAGAATCGATCTCGCCTGTCCAGGCGGAAAAGAATCTCGAAACAAATTGAGCCAGTTTTCCTGCAGCCTGCGCGTATCTAAGTGACGCTGCTTCAGGAGCCGAATGCAGCGTGATATTTGCCGGGCCCGACAAGGAGAAAATCGTGACCAAGCTTGTTTTGAGACTTTCCTGGACCATCGTCTATACCATCCTCATTTCGGGAGCCGGCATTCTGTTTGCGGATTGCCCGGAAGGCGTTCGCCCCACGACCGAGGCGGAACAACAGAGCTATCTGGCAAACACCCAGGCGCTGAAAGCGGCGATCCCCAACCCGCTTGAAGGGTGGGAACTTCAGCCGGTGAAGACCTTCCCCTCCGCTCCCAACAGTGTGTGCAAGGGATCGAAGCCCGTGGCCGCAATTGATGCAACCTACATCTCGGTTGCCGACCGGAAACAGAATGATGAACGCGGCAGGCAATATGATGCGCGCATCGAAGCTCTGCGCAAGCTATCGCCGGAAGAGCAGAAGGAAGCGGACACACTATACCACCAGGGCAGCGACCTGGGATATAAGTCGATCGCCGAGTTGAAAAACAAAAACCAGGCAGAGGCAGACCGGCTTCGCTCTGAGGCAAACAAGGCCTACGCTGCGTCGAAGGCGATACAGAAGGCTCACCTGGACAAGGTTCTCCCCCAGATCAGCGCAATCGAAGACGAGAAGCAGGCGGCATACGTAAGTCCCGAAGTCCACGTGCACTTGTTTGTCCATGACCTCGCGCAAGACCAGAAGACCGTGAAGACGGAGCCCATACCGATCGAGGGAGTGGCGAAGGCCTACTACACCCCTGACAAAAAACTCTCTGTCTCGCTGGGATCTTCAGCCGACGGCCAGCCGGTTTGGGCCCAGATCCAGGGTGACAGGAAGCAATCGGAAACGGTGGCGCGGCTCTTCGGACACTCGGGTTCTAAAGCCGCTGCAGCAAGCCGCTAAGCCGAAAAGAATCTCAACAAAATTTCGCCATACTTGAGCCACTTTTCCCCTGACTTGCGCGCTAACAAGTGAACGGAACTTCAGAGGCCGGAAATCTTCCCCCGAACCCCGGCCTCGTCCAATCGAGGAGCATTAGAAATGGCAAACATAGGTCACGACGCGGTGCTCTCCGCAGCATGGATGCTGATGCGCCGCGTAACGGAGGCTGGCTCAGCATCGAACCGGAGCGACACATCCGATCAGCATGCAGAAATCACGCAGGTTGGTCAGGCGTATAGCAAGGAGGCGGTGAGAAAGCTGATCACCGCCTACCTCAATACCCCGACACACATCTCTTCCACCTTCCCCAGCTGGTAGCACCAGCACACCAATTTCGAAGGAGACGCACACATGGCCACGATCGTAGCGCAGCAAACATTCGATTCAGTTCCAGCTCCGGCCATGACGGCTGGACCCGCACCAGCAAGCACCCCGCAGGCCGTACTTCTCCAGACAGGTCTGGCATACATCGCCTCCGCCTGTCTCAACACCGCCGTGAAGCTGAGGATTCCTGATCTGATCGGGGCCGGCGCAAAAGATGTTGACAAGCTTGCTCTCGAATCCGGAACTGACCCGGACTACCTCTACAGAATCCTTCGAGTTCTGGAAGTCAGCCAGATCGTCACCCGTACCGCCGCTCGCAGCTACAAGCTGACAGATGCAGGGCAGCTGTTGCGCCGGGGCATTGCTGGATCGATGGCCGACTGCATCGAGTGGATCGCCGATCCCCTGCACCTGAAACTTTACAGCGAGCTCAAAGGCAGTGTGCAGGAAGGCAAGACCACCTTCGATCAGGTCTATGGCGAACCGTTCTTCAACTGGCTCTCGAAGACGGAAAACAAGAGTGAAGCTGCAGTCTTCAACAACGCCATGACCAGCATCAGCGAAATGTGTATTCCTGCGTTTCTTGAAGCGTATGACTTCAGCGGCTTCAAGAAGATAATCGACGTGGGCGGCGGCCATGGCGCGCTGCTGCGGTCGATTCTTCACGCCAACCCCACAGCCCAGGGCGTCGTAGCCGAGATGCCTGCTGTGCTTACACAGACGAAGAGAGCCATCGCAGAGGACCGTCTGGCAACTCGCTGCGAAGCGGCAGAGTGCAACTTCTTCGAGGCCGTTCCGGCTGGCGGCGATTGCTACGTGATGAAGCACATCGTCCACGACTGGGCAGACGGAGCTGCTCTCCAGCTGTTGCGGAACATTCGAAGTGTGATCTCCCCCAACGGGAAGCTGGTCCTCGCCGAAGCCGTACTCGACGACAGCGCTGATCCGCATCCAGGAAAACTACTCGACATCGAGATGATGGCCTTTGTGGGCGGAAAAGAGCGCACGCGGAACGAGTTCCAGAGGCTGTTACACTCTGCCGGGTTCGCTTTGGAGAGGGTCATTTCGACAAAGTCACCACTATGCCTGCTCGAAGCGCGACCGATGTAAGTCGCTTATCGTTGTTCCCTCGCGTCGGATTGCCCTCCGCGCCGACGCAAGGATCAAGCCTGAAGGAGATTGCAATGGCGATCACAGCTCCGATTCCCCTGGTCAGCATTCCCGAGAAGTCCGTGCTTGTACAGACCCTTGAAAAGTACTTCTACTTCATGATGTCTGTGCTCGTCGCAGTGGTCGTCTTCTGGGGATTCAGCCACACTGTCAATAAAAACCTGATCCATCCTGACGTAGAGCGGCCATGGATTCTCTGGGTTCACGGCATCGTATTCTCGAGCTGGCTGCTGTTCTTCATCATGCAGTCCGCTCTGGTGCGTGCCCGCAGCGTCCGCTGGCATCGCAATGTCGGCTGGTTTGGCGCAGCGCTTGGCGCATCAATGATCTACCTCGGCATCTCGACCACGCTGACCATGGCTCGCTACTACCTTCACCAGTTCCACCGCACGGAAGCAAATTTCCTCATCATCCCCTTCTGGGACATCACCTGCTTCGCCGTGTGCTTCGCGTTGGCGATCGTCTGGCGCAAAAAGCCGGAGCATCATCGCCGCATGATGCTGCTAGCCACCTGTGCGCTGACTGCCGCCGGCTGGGGCCGCTTCCCCCTGCTTTCAAATGGGGGCTTTTACGCGGGAGTGGATTTCCTCCTGGTGCTCGGCATCGCGCGTGATCTGATCGTCAATCGCCGTATCCACGCGGTCTATAAGTTCGGTCTCCCAGTATTCGTCGCTGGCCAGGCCCTCGCCCTCTTCGTAGTGATCACCAAGCCGGAGTGGTGGATGAAGTTCGCATTTGCGATTGTCGGATGACGTCCCCGCCGATTGCCGACCCAAACCGCGCGTCGCATCTTATGATCGTGATGAGACCGTATGCAATTCGAAATCATCACGATCTTCCCCGGATTTTTTGCGGGAATCTTCGAGCATGGAATCGTGCGGCGCGCGCAGGCTGAGGGGTTGGTCACCGCTAACCTCCACGACCTGCGCGCCTTTACGCATGATCGCCATCGCACAGTGGATGACAGGCCCTTCGGCGGCGGCGAGGGGATGGTGCTCAAACCCGAGCCTCTTGCTGAGGCTCTCTCATCCATCGGCATTTCCCCTCTGGCTGGTCGCGAGTATGAACAGGACTCGTCAAGGCCACGCGTCATTCTTCTCTCCGCCCAGGGACGCCCGTTCTCTCAGGCTGTCGCGCGCGAACTCGCGAAGACGAAGCGCATCGTGTTGATCTGCGGACGCTACGAGGGCGTGGACGAGCGGATCAACCAGCTCTACTGCGATATGGAACTTTCAATCGGAGACTATGTTCTAAGCGGCGGAGAACTCGCCGCCGCCGTCGTAGTCGATACCGTAATGCGGCTTGTGCCCGGAGTTCTCGGCAACGAAGCCTCCGGCGAGTTCGAAAGCTTCGGCGTCCGCGATGCCGACATCGATGTGGACCTGGAAGGCGTGCCCCGATCGCAGCATGGCTCCGGCGGCCTGCTGGACTATCCTCACTACACGCGACCAGCTGAGTTCGCAGGACTTCGTGCGCCGGAAGTGCTCCTGAACGGCGACCACCAGCAAATTAGACGGTGGCGGCGCGAGCAGCAGTTGCGGAAAACACTGCGAAACCGTCCGGACCTTCTGAAAGCTGCATCGCTGAACGAAGGCGACCAGCGGCTGCTCATCGCGATCCGCGAAGAAGAAGGTGAAAAGTGAAGATCTCGACGCCGCTGGAAATCACTGCATGGATTGTACTCGGCATCTGCTGGCTCGGCTGGATGCTAGCCTTTGTGCGGCCGCGTCAGCGAGCTGCCGGCAAAAAGAAAGTGGTCAGAGCTGCATCATCACGCGTCGGAATCGGTCTCGTAATGCTCGGCTACGCGTGCGTTTGGACCTTCGTATTCCCGCGAGGATTTCACAAGTCCGAAGTTTCTCTCATCGCTTCAGTCCTCGTCGGTCCGTTAGCCGTGGCTCTTGCCTGGCTCGCCACGCGCCATCTCGATAAGCAGTGGCGTTTTGAAGCAGCATTGAGCGAGGATCACGAGCTGATCACGACAGGTCCATATCACTGGATCCGCAATCCGATATACACCTCCATGTTTGGCATGCTGTTGCAGACAGGGCTCGTGAAAGCGTGGTGGCCCCTTCTGATTGCCGCTATCGTCTTTTACATTGTCGGCACTGAAATCAGAGTGAGCGCCGAAGAGAGATTGTTGGCTGATCGATTCGGAGAAAACTACGCAGCTTACCGCCAATCAACCTGGGCATATATACCGTTCCTGCGTTGAAAGCAGCGATCGAAGTTATCCATCGAGCTACTTTCCCTGGTCAATATTTTGACCTGGAACGGGACGGATTAACTCGTGCAACCGTAGCAGAATGCTGGAGTTACGAACGGCATAGTTACTAAAGTCTTTATTTCGTTGCATTTAGACTAATTCCCTCCTCACTCTCATAAGTCTCCTGTTTTCAATGATGTTGCCCGCAATATCAGCAGGGCTCTGAATCGCCGGGAAACACCAAAATGAACTCAGATGGCCAAAACAGGAAGCTTCATTACGTAAGTGCCGTAGGACCTTGCTTGCGCTTCTCATATAAACGCCATGGGTTACGAGATGCGTGCATCTGCCGGGCCTTCGCGAACACGCTGGCGAAGAAAGAAATCGTTGGTGGTACCTAACCCTCGGAGGAAAGATGAAGACCGTAAGAATCTCTTGGGCTGTGATGATCGCGTGCGCGTTGACGCTCTCGGCCTCGATGGCTGCTGCGCAGCTGAATTCTGGCGCTCAAGCAATTGCCCTGAACGCTAACCTGACCGAATCGCTCACTGTAACGCTTTCGGCCAACACCGTAAACTTCGCCCTTAGCGCCGGAAGTGCCACCAATGCCGGCTCTGCCGGAATCACGGCTACCACCGCATGGACCCTGGCCCCCGGCCGCAACTCCGTTGGCGTCTATGCTTACTTCGCAAGCGCCGCAGCGGCCTTGACCGATGGCTCGGGCGACAACATCCCGTCTTCAGCCTTCTCTATCGCAGACAACGCGGGCGCTCCCGCGGCGCTGACGAACACCGTCGCGTTCGGCGGTGCAAATGCCGGTCTCAAGCTGGCAACTGTTCCCATCACCGCAGCAAACCGCTCTGCCAACCGCACTGACGCCATGACGTTCAACATCAACCTCACTGGCGGCACACTGCCTCAGCTTCCTGCCAACACCTACACCGGAACGCTGAACATTCAGGCACAGGCAACTCCGTAGACCCATCAACCAGTTGAGTTCACCATGGGCGGGAGCCCCTCAGGCGCCTCCTCGCCCATGCTGGACGATCCTCGTTCTTTGTTGACTCTATCTCAAGGAAAACTGCAGATGAGCATGCGGACTATCCTCGGAAAACTCGCGGCACTACTCTTCGCGGCAGCCGCGTTTGCGGTACCTGCCTGCGCGCAGGTAAAGAATTCCGGCGCCAGCCCGATTGCCCTGAATGCTGTTCTCGCGGACTCGGTCACCGTGACGCTCTCCGGGAACGCCGTGAATTTCAACCTCGTCGCTGGCCGGGCCAGCAATCCGGGGAGCACCGGCATCACAGCCACTACAACCTGGTTGTTGAGGCCGAGCGTGAACCTCGTGAGACTCTACGCATATTTCAGTTCCTCTTCAGCCGCGCTTAGCGATGGCGCCGGACACAATATTCCGTCAGCAAATTTTGAGATTTCGGACAATGGTGGTGCATTCACGCCCCTGACAAATACGGTGCCGTTTGGAGGAGCGAATGCAGGATTATGGGTATCGTCTGCACTGATTCTCGGATTCAACAAAACGGGCTCCAGAAGCGACGCAATGACTTTCAACATCAACCTGGCGTCGCAGCCGAATCTGCAGGCTGGCACATACACAGGAACCCTGACCATACAAGCTCAGGCCTTCTAGCTTCATAAGGTACGACCATGAAAGCTCTCACGCTATTGACAGGTAGTTTCCTCGCGCTCGCTCTCAATGCAATTGCAGTCGCGCAAACCGTGCGCCCCGTAATCAGCGAGCTCGGCAATCCGGCCAAGGGCCGCGTGGAGTACGTCAATGACGGTCTTACTCCTCTGAACGTAGTTCTCGAAGCCAGAAGCTTCACAGTTTCCGAAAAAGGCGAGCTCAGCTACCGGCCTCTGGATCCGGACATCCATCTGAAGCTCTCTGCAACCAGCTTTCGTATCCAGCCCAAACAGACCTACTACGTTTTCTACGAAGCCAGCGCAGCCCCGGCTCCCAGGTGGTTCGTGATCTATGCGTCGTTCTCGGGGTTCGCTTTCCGCACTGAACAGGGTATGAACGTCCGACTGCAGTTGCCTCACACCGTGTACTTACTGCCCAAACAACGGGCTGAGAAGGCGGATGTTCACGTGGTACGTGCTGAACTCGATGACGCCGGCAGCAAAGTCCTTCTCGAAGTCGAGAACACCGGCAATGACTTCGGACGCGTGCTTCAAACTCAATTGGCAAACGGCAGAAAGAAGCAGGACGCTCCCGGATTCCCCATCTTTCCCCATAGCAGGCGCATCCTCGAAGTCCCTCTCGATGTCAAGGCTGATCGGGACTCGTTCCCCACAGAACTGAGTCTCCTGTTCGACAATTTCAAGATCGAAGAGAAGCTCAAGACTAAGAGCAGTAGCGATCTTCAGCTTGCTTCAGCATCACCCTCGTCGACGGGGAGCGCTGGAGAAAAGCGGTAGAGCTGACAGATGCGCCTGCAAGTCCAATGCGCGCTCCTGCTATTGGCGATCCTGCTTGCCGGTAGCGCGAGCGCCCAGGTCTTTCGCGTTCAGGGCGGAACCTCGACCATGCTCAACGCGCAGGGCGGATCGGTTGAGTTCAGCGCCCCTAAATATGCTGGGAGTGTCAACCTCGGCTATTTCGACGGTCATTTTCGTTACGGAGCCGAGAACCGCTATCAATTTGAACGCTTCACCTTGCTCACCGGCGACGAGACTGTTCCCTTTGTCCTGCCTACCGATATCTTCGACGCCAGCCACTACTTCTCTGTGCGCGGCCTTGGCATAACTCACAAAGACAGCCTCGGAAAGTATTACGCCTTCGCTGGTACGACCTCGACATGGCTCGGCACAGGTCTGTTCAATGCCGCAAGTAGCGACGACCCGGTAGGGATGCTGTTCTACGAACGAGAGATCAACGACCACTTCACATTCTTTTCGCGGAACATCGTCTCCAGGCGACAAACTTCCTTGCAGGGATTGGAATATCGACCGATCAAATCCGTGAAAGCTTCAGTCGCCGCCGGCATTGGCTCCAATCAGAAGTATCTGGCCGCCAGCCTGAACGCGGAGACAGAAACTCTCATCTTTCGGTCGAGCTACGTGTTAACTGGGAGCGCATTTCAGCGAATCTCGCTCACTTCTCCTTTGAGTTCGGAAGTCGACAAGGGAAATGTGCAGGTGCTCTACAAGCCGCTAGATGCAGTCACCCTTACCGCCGGTCACCAGAATCTGCTGGAGCCGCTCACGCTGGGTGGCGCAACGCAGCGCGCCTCGGTCAATCAGCTCTCCGCCGACTTCCACATCAAGAAATTCTATTTCGGAAGCGGGCAGTTCTTCTCCAGCAGCTCCGGGCAGCAGACACAAGGAACCAACCTCTACGTCGGCCGTCGCTTTGGGCGAGTACTTGAGATCAATGAAAACTGGTTTCAGAGCAAGTCCGAAGGCCAGCCCAGCAGTACCATCCTCTCGGGAACAATACGTGAGAACTTCTCTTCGCGACTCAGCTTGCTGCAGTTGATCTCCCGCACCGATGGCCAGACCACCGCAGCCTTTGGAGGCAACTTCACGAGCAATCGCCTGGTCCTTCAAGCCGACTATCAGAACATGTACCTGCCGTTTCGCCCCGATCATCCGTTTCAGCAAGCGCTGGCCTTTAATGCTGCCGTCAGAGTCGTTGGCCCCTTGCAGATCACTGCTGCCTCAAACGTCGACCCGACCGGTCATCTGCGCTACACCTTCGGAATGAGCACCTGGTTATATCGCATGAACGGCATGTCGGCCGGCCACTCCGAGACTTTCTCCATCGCAAAGTTCATAGTGCAGGGCACAGTGAAAGATGACCATGGCGACCCCGTGGAAGGGGCAGCCCTGCGCGTCGGCAAAGAAGTGATCTACAGCGACAGCGCAGGCGTCTTCCTTGTGCGTATGGGAAAGCATGGGCCCTTCCCGCTGAGCATTGTGCCCGACGAGTTCATCACCAGCGGACTGTACGAAGCAGTCTCCGCCCCTTCCACCGTCAGAGCCGAACTCGATAGCGCCGCTTCAAACGTTGACGTCGTAATCCGTCGCGTTCCGCCGCAGCCGGCAAAGTCCGTCGCGTCAAAGCAGTAACAGCACAATATTCGTCTACTCGCACGAAGCCTCGTTACTTGGAGACATCTGTCTCGTTATCGTCCCCATTGCGGTCGATCAGCTTGTTCAGCGGATCGATCCCCGCTCGCGACGGCATCTGGTCCACGATCACCTCAAAGGTCTGCTTTCCGTCATGCACCCAGTGCTTCTGCAGATAAAGCGGCTTCTCCTCATCTTTAGATCCGGTAAAGACACCAATGTCGATAAAATCATTCACCTTCATCGGAGTCTCGTTGCCGCTGCCATCCGACTTCATCTTGTGTGACTCCACAACTAGCGTCACCTTGAACTTGTGGTCCGCAGTGGATGTCACCTTTGCCGATTCAACACGATTGTCGTAGAGCACAATGTTTTCAAACGAATCGTCAATGAAGTAATGCAGGTTTTCCGGAGTCTGAGCGCGCAGCGCCTCGACCAGTTGCCGCGTATCAGGATACGGCGTCGACTGCGAAGTACCTGCATTCGCGTAGCGATACTGCATCAGGAAATCGTGTAGTGCCTTATTGAGCTTGTCTTCGCCAATGTAGTCGGAAAGCGCATACATGATCTGGCCGCCCTTCTGGTACCAGACGTAGGCTTCCTGCTGCACTTGCGCCAGCGGCTCTTCCCGGCGTGACTCAGTTCCCCGGCCTCGCAAATAGCGATCGAGCTCATATTTCAAAAACTTGTGCATATTGTCATCGCCGTACCGGTGCCGCATGGTCATCAGAGCGGAATACTCTGCCAGCGTCTCAGACATCATGTTTGACCCGGCCACACGCCCGCCAATCAACTGATGTCCCCACCACTGGTGCGCAAGTTCGTGAGCAGTGACGAAGTAAGTGAAGTCGATGTCAGTCGGCTTCTGCATTCGTTCAATGAAGCCGATGCCCTCAGAATAAGGAACCGTATTCGGGAACGACTGAGCGAAGCCGCGATAACGTGGGAACTCGATCACGCGGAACTGACGGAACTGAAAGGGACTGAACTCTTTCTCGTAGTACGCAAGTCCGGCCCTCGAAGCGTCGATCATGTCCTGCACATCAAACTTATGCGTCGGCAGATGATATATCTCGATCGCAACCGGTCCGCTAGCGCCCTGGTATGTATCTCGCGTCACTTCATAAGCGCCGGAGATGTACGCAAAGAAGTCGGCCATCTCTACCTCGCCCATGTCGTAGGTAAAGTAGTGGCGGCCGTTCTCCCTCCAGTCCTTGACTAGATATCCCGGCGACAGCGCGATCTGGTCCGCGGATGTACTAATCGTGGTCCGATAGTGGATCCAGTCTGCCTGCGGAGAGAACAGGTTGATCAGGCTTGCTTCTTTGTCTCCCCGCACCGGAAGCAGTTCCAATTCGCCCAGATGCTCTTCGCGGCGCCTGCGGGGATCGACCAGCTCGATATTCGCGTCGTACCCGATCGTGGGAAAGAAGCCTGAGTCAACAAAAGTGCCGTTGTAGGCAAGCTCTGCGCGCTCGTGTCCGTCATTGAATCCCCGGCTGATCTTGCTCACCTTGAATGTCATGTTGATGGTCTCGCCGGGGTCGAGCGGCTTGTCCAGAGCGTAAATGGCATAGAGACTGCGAGCGCTGTTCGACTGCACGTGGAATGACCGGTCGAACGCAACATCGCTGACGGACTGCTGCTGGTTCGTGATATGGATCTGATTTATCGGACCAGTCGTCTTGTTCTGCAGCAGATAGTGTCCCGTGCCCGTGAACGAACGACTATCAGGAAGAATGTCGATCTGCGAATCGGCCTCCAGCACCTTCGGCTGCGGCAGGTGCTCATAGCGCTTGAAGCTCTTCTCGTAGTCAGCCTGAATGTCGCGTCGTTGTTTGTTCGTCAGATACTCATTCAGCACATGTGAGTTGTAGTAGAACCACCAGCCGCTGCCAAGGGCCAGAAGAAGGAAGACCGTTGCCGCCGGTGCGATGCCCAGCGCATTCTGACGAAGCTGACTGAGCCGCGCTTTGAGCGAAGTCTCTGCACCCCGGCGGGCGAGCCCAATCGAAATGACTCCGAGAAACGCCGAGATGCTCAGCCAGTACGTTAGAGACCAGATGAGCGGTTTCACGAAGTGGCCGTACCCATTCATGTCGGAGTATGTGTAAGGCGGAATCGCACCGAAGAGATAGAGTGAATTCTCAAATCCGACGTTGTACAGAATAATCTGCGCCACAAATGCGCCGATCACAATCGCATGCCCAACGAATTTATTACTGACGATCGTCTGCACAAATAGTGCAAAAAGAATGAAAATCAGCACCTGCGAGAAAGTGATGAGATAGAGTTCCTTGAAATACTGCAGCAGTTCGTAGCGGTAGTAGCCGGCGATGGTCTGCATCAAGATTCCGCACAAGCCGGCAATAGTCAGCAGCGCCAGCTCAACCGTGCAAAGTGCGGTCAATTTCGAAAGCCAGTCTGTCGCTTCTCCCATTGGCAGAGCATCATGGATGCCTTCAAACCTCGTATCCCGTTCCCGCCATATCAATTCGCCCGCGTAGAAAGTGGCCACGATAAAGAAGAAGAGCGTCGCATTCCCTTCTACCGCCTGCAGCATCAGATAGGTGACGGGCCAGACATTGATACCTTCCACTCTGCCCGCGAAGTGTCCATCGACGATGGCGAAGCTCGCCATCAAGACCGAAAGCACCCAGAAGGGAACGTCGCGCACGACATTGTTGATCCGCAGCCGCGTGAGGCTGACAAACTGCGCGATCGATGTCGATGAGCCGAACAGCTGATGGACAGCTGGAATTCTTGCGACCGCCCGGCTGCGCTCTGCTCGATCTTCCAGCTCCTCTTCCCGCGCTTGACGTGCTCTTCGCCGGCTCGTCCGTGCAGTCAGAGCTTCCAGTGACATAGGAAACAACCGCCACAGCAAGCCCAGGCATAGCAAAGTCACGCCGATCCATAGCAGCCGATTGTAGAGGAACACGCCCCCGGCCGACTGTACAGACCATGAATAAAGTTGCGAATTCTTCTCGACGACAGTCCAGTATCGCGTTATCGAGTCGTTCAAGATGACACCGATAGGATCCAGAACTCCTGGCCAGAACAAATGGACCGCTCGAGTGCTGATGAACACCGCGATGCCCATCAAATACATCATGAACAGAGCAGCGCCCTGTAGATACACGATGAAGATCCGACGCGTAAGCGCCGCGACCGAGAAAAACAACGATCCTGTCAGGAATATCTGTACGACCACGATGGAGAGAAACGGCTGGAGGTACCACCACAAGTGTGTCGCAGCCAGCCTGCTCGGATCAGCGGGCCGCAAAGTACCCGCCATTTCACCAAGAATGAGTCCGGAGAAGACAAACACCGTCGTCACAAACGAACCAGCCCACCGGCCGCCGAGATACGCAAATTTTGTAATCGGCTTCGTGAACAGGATCTGCGTGGTGTCGCGCTGAAAGTCACGAAGAATCGAAGTCCCGAAAATCGCTGCAATGACGATCAGCCCGAAAAGGCAGGCAAACGTATCGTTATAGACATTGGCGAAAGGTCCGTTCAACAAAACCTTGCCGTTGCCCGATGCGATAGGTCCAAAATTCTCTGAGGCGATGCAGAAGAAGTTGAAGAAGAACCAGATCGCAAAGTAAACGTACGTCGAGATGCTTTTGAGGCGAAACATGATCTCGAATCGGAAGAACTCCCAGAACAATCGCATCGTCGTCTCCCGAACCTAGTTCCTGCTGTTCTTTGCAAGGCTGAGGAAATAGACATCCTCGAGTCCTGACTCCACCGGCTTGAATCCATCGCCCGGATTGGAGTCTGCGTAGATGCGAACCTCATGCTGGCCCGAAATCAGGTGCGTTGAAATCACCTGCATCTGTGCTTCAAGCACCTTCAGCTCCTCATCGCTCGCCACCACCTTCGACCAGATCTTGCCATCCAGCGCGGTCAAAGCTTCCGACGGCGCGCCCTCGAGCAGAACCTTGCCCTTTGCGATGATCGCCATGCGTGGGCACAATTCCCGAACATCATCCACGATGTGCGTCGAGAGTATTACGATCACTTCTCGCCCGATCGAGCTCAACAAATTCAAAAAGCGATTCCGCTCTGCCGGATCGAGTCCCGCCGTCGGCTCGTCGACGATGATCAGCTTCGGCTTCCCGAGCAGCGCCTGGGCAATTCCAAAACGCTGCTTCATTCCGCCCGAATAGGTTCCAAGAGACTTCTTGCGCGAATCCCACAGGTTCGTCTGTTGCAGAAGAGCGTCCACGATTTCGCTGCGCTCTTTCTTGCTGGTGATTCCCTTCATCACTGCCAGATGATGAAGCATGTCGACCGCGGAGACTTTCGGATACACTCCGAACTCCTGCGGCAAATAGCCGAGGATTTGACGAACTTCCCTCTTGTTGGCCAAAACATCGAGCCCATCGAGGTTGATCGTGCCGGCATCTGGCGCCTGCAGTGTCGCAATCGTCCGCATCAGCGTACTTTTGCCCGCTCCGTTCGGACCAAGAAGCCCGAACATGTGATTACCAATGCTGAGGGAGATATCCTGCAGGGCTTTCACCCCATTCGGATACGTCTTTGAAAGACCCGCGATGGTCAGTGCCAAGGCTTGATTCTCCTGGTTTCTTGTCCTGAGTGGGGAATGCAGATAGGGGATGACTGCACGGAATGCTATCACAGCCTCGATGCAAAAATCGTCCACCAAATTAGGGTCGTCAGCAGCCCCAATCGCTGCCCTTCACCCGTGGGTTCTGCGCGATGCATTCCGCGGGAAGAAGAGCCCAGCCCATCCGCAGCCTACCGGCTGTTCACATCCACGTAGAAGTGATCCAGATCCACCTGCAGCTCATCTTTCGGTAACCGCGTCTTCATCGTCTGCCATTTCGTCGTCGGTTGGATCGTCTGCCACTTCCCTGGCTTCCCTACTCTTACCGGCATCGCGAAATTCTGTTCGTCCGCATCCCACTTGTACATCACTGTCCCCGGCGCTTCGCCAAACAGCAGCTCGAGCCGCGGAATAGCCGCGCGCCGAAGGTATTGATTGAAGACCGGCGTCAGGTTCATCCCCGTGTGAAGGTTGAAATACGCAATCACGTCTTCGGTAAGGATGTTCTTATACTTGAACTCCCCATAAAACCCGCGCAGAAGCGTCCACCACTTCGCATCATCGTTCACGACGCTCCGCAGCGTGTTCAGCATCAATGCGCCTTTGAAGTACTGGTCCTCCGTCAGATCGGCATTCACTTCTCGCTCCGCAACAATCGGCCGCAAATTATGCACCTTCGGTCGATACCCACTCAAGTACTTCAGCGCATCATCCTTGCCCCAGCGGTACTCCACATACAAACTCTCGAGATATGTCGTCCACCCTTCATGAATCCACATATCCGCATGATCGGCAGCGCTCACGGCGTTGCCAAACCACTCATGCCCGCTCTCGTGAATAATGATGAAGTCGAATCGCGGACTGATCCCCACACCCGTCCAGTCGCGCCCCAGATACCCGTTCTTAAAAAGGTTGCCGTAAGTCACCGCGCTCTGGTGCTCCATGCCTGAATAAGGAGCTTGCACCAGCTTGTATCCGTCCTTCGCAAACGGGTACGGGCCAAAGTAGTGCTGGTATGCCTCGATCATTCCCTTCGCCTGCGCGAACTGCGGCTTTGAGCGCTCCAAGTCCTCCGGCAGAACATAGAAGTCCAGCGGCACGTCGCCAAGTTTGTCGGAGTAATGCTCGTACTTGCCGATATTCAACGAAACATCATAGTTATTGATCGGATAGCTCACGTGCCAATCCCATCGCGTGTAGCCATCGTCCAGGTCGGTCTTGCCAACAAAGTGCCCATTCGACACGTCCGTCAGACCGTTAGGAACCGCGACACTGATGTCCATACTCTCAACTTCATCGCGCCACTGATCCTTATTCGGCCACCAGATGCTCGCGCCGGTCTCTTCGCATGCTGTGTTGATCCATGTTCGCCCGGCCGGATCCTTCTTGAACGTGATGCCGCCAAAGCGTCCTGTCTCCTTCGGCTGTCCGGAATAATAGAACTCGATCGAATACACCTGTCCGCCGCGCAACGTGCGCGGGAAGTCGATAAACACAGCTCCCGTGTCACGTTCAAACTTGAGCGTTTCGCTGCCTAGAAGAATCTTGTCAATACTTAACGCCTCATCGAGATCGAGCTGAATGCGATTGCCCTCGCGCAGCATTCTGAACCGGATGGTGTTCTTGCCGCGAATGGTTTTCGTCTCAGGGTCTACGCGTATATCGAGGTGGTAATACAGCAGATCGTTGTTCGCACGAAACGGCCCGTAGATTCCGCGCAGCAAGTCAAAACGCGTTGGAATCGCGGCACCCGCATCGTTAGGACGAACCTGGGGCTTGGGCTTTTCATCGCTCTTCTGTGGAATTGAAGATTGTTGCCCTTGTGAATCAATAGGGCAAAAAAGTGCAGGAATCAAGCCAAAAGCCAACGCAAATCGTGGGACAAAGTGCATGCGGGTATCCTAGCGCACGCTGCGCCGGTTTGAAGCCATGAGCAACGTTAGCATGCCCTATTCGCCATGCACGAAGGAGAACTAAACTGTAACCGGCGGCCTACCTGCTAGGTATGCCTTCCACTCTGGAGATTCATCGTGCCTGAATCAAACCGTCTCTATTATTCGGATCCTTTCATGAAGGCATTTTCCGCATCCGTCACCGGAGTTCGTGAGCCCGCAACCAAAGACTCGGGATCATTGTGGCAGGTCTCGCTCGATCGTTCCGCCTTCTACCCAACAAGCGGTGGCCAGCCTTTCGATACAGGCACTATCCAAACCTCCACACCTGCGGGATCGCACCTCGAAATCCCTGTAGAGCAAGTTGAAGAAGACGACGCCGGTATTGTTTGGCATTCCATTCAGCAGCCGCTAACAGCCGGAGCCAAGATCGAAGGCCAGATTGACTGGGCTCGCCGCTTTGATCACATGCAGCAGCACACGGGCCAGCATCTTCTCTCTGCTGTCTTCGCGCGAGAGCTCCATGCCCCAACCGTCTCATTTCATCTGGGACAAGAAACATCCACGATCGACCTGAACATTCCAGCCATCGCTCATCATTCGATCGAGAGAGTCGAGCGCATCGCCAACGAGATCATCGGAGAAGACCGCCCTGTAACCATCTCATACGCATCCCGGGCCGAGGCCGAAGCAATGCTGGCCTCTGGCGAACTCCGCAAGCTGCCCGATCGTGAAGGCACCATCCGCGTCATCGACATCGCAGATCTCGATCGCAATGCCTGCGGAGGAACACATGTTCGTGCCACAGGCCAAATCGGCGGCTTGCTGATACGGCGTCTCGAAAAAGTCAGCCGCGGGGTTCGCGTCGAATTTGTCTGCGGATTGCGCGCAGTTCGCACTGCACGAGCTGACTCCGCGATCCTGACCGAATCGGCAGCCCTGCTCTCAACAGGCACGCCGGAATTGCCCACTCTTATCAAGCAACTGCTTGCCGACAGTAAAACCGCCGCGAAGGAACGTCAAAAACTCCGCGAAGAACTTGCCGCCTATCAAGCCGCGGAGATTGTGAAAGAAGCACCGCTCCAAAATGAGCTGCGCACCATCGTACGCGGTTGGAAAGACCGCGATCGCGATTTCGTAAAGTTGCTTGCATCTCGTGCGGCAGCTGCAGGCTCGTCAACGGTCGTATTCTTTCGCGCTGAAGACGCCGACCCGACACGAGTCTTCCTCGCACGCAGCTCCGATCTCAAATTCAACTGCGGTGTGATCCTCAAAGAGGCTCTCGCTAGCCTCGGTCTTAGCGGCGGAGGGTCTCCCGACCTCGCTCAAGGCGAAGTTCCCGCAAAAGACGAACCGGCGCTCCGCGCAGCGGTCACTGACGCAATTCATCGAGCCATCGCCTAATCAGGATAAGAGATCCGCCTGAAACCCAATCGCAGATCATCCAATCGGAAAGCGCATCTCGATCGTCAATCCGCCACTCGCCCGATTGAAAGCCCTCAAGTCTCCCTTGTGCAGCTTCACCGAGCGGTCCGCGATCGCCAGCCCCACGCCAAAGCCGCCCTTCTGCGGACTCCGTGCCTGGTCTACCTTATAGAACGGCCTGAAGATCGACTCAATCTCTTTGTCAGGAATGCCCGGGCCATGATCGCTGACCTGAACACTCGCCAACTTCCGCGTCCCATCCGCAACCGCAGTAGTCCTGATCTCGACAGCCGTTCCCTCTTCAGTAAAGCGAATCGCATTGCGAACTACGTTCTCGACCGCCCTGTAGATCAGCTCCCTGCGTCCCACAATCTCGAGCTCTTCTCCGCGATCGAATTTCACCGAGCAATTCCGCTGGTGCGCTTCATAGTTAGCGTCGGAAACAATTTCCTCCACCAGTTTGTTCAGCACAATCCGCTCGAACCCTACCTCTTCCTCGTTTGCCTCCATCGACGACAGCGTCAGCAATTGTCCAATGAGCTGATTCAGCCGCTCCGTCTCGCGCTGGATTCGATCCAGATGCGTTGTCATCGTTGAATCCGCATCGTCGCGCGCCAACTCCAACGCAACACTGGCACGAGCCAGCGGCGACCGCAGTTCATGTGATACATCGCGCAGCAGCATTTTCTGCGCGTTCACCAGCGATTCAAGCCGCTCCGCCATGTGATTGAAGTCGTGCACAAGAGCATCAAACTCATCAGCATGCAACGCCGAGAGTTTGCGGCTCTCCTTCGCACGAGCATCGAGCCGTCCAATCGCCAACTGCCTCGCAGCCTCGCGCAAGTGAATCACCGGCCGGGTAAAGATCATCACCAGAGCAAACGTCGTCAGTCCTCCCACCGCAACAGCCACCAGCAGTTGCGGAAACGCGAAGTGCGCAAGGTCGCCATACCACGTGTGCTGCTCCCGATGCACCGAAACGAGAAAGCGAAACTGCTCCCCTTTAGCGGACACCACAGGAAGCGTCCATACTGTGTCCTGCCCAAGCTGCCTCCCGTAAATTTCGGTCGTCGAAGGTACCTGGTCTCTGACAGAGAGCGACGAGTCCCCGCAAACGGTCCTCCCGCTCTCCTCAACCAGCGCGAACGACCCCCGATGCTGTTGCACAAACGAGTCGAACCCCGAACATCCGCCCGCATCGAACAACTGCAGAGCCTCCGCTGCCTCAGCACGCAAGCTAGAGAACGCCGGATCCAGCATCGACGCTGGCCGCGGAAACCGTCTTGCAAGAATCAGCGCCGTCGAGATCACAAAGATCAGCGTCTGCGCAATCCAGAAGATGATGAAGATCTTGAAGAAGAGGCTGCGCATCCGTCAGTCACCCATCTCCACCGCATCGCGATCGAGCACGAGCTGATATCCAACGCCGCGGATCGTCTTCACGAGGCTCTCTTCCGCTCCAGCGCTGCTGAGCTTTTTGCGAAGCCGGCTCACATGCATATCCAGGCTGCGATCGAACGGATCGAAGGCCCGCCCCAGCACGGATTGCGAAAGATCCTCCCGGTTCACAACCTTGCCCGGCGAGTGCATCAGCGCCTCGAGCAGGCTGAACTCCACATCGGTCAGCTCGACTCGCGATCCAGACTTGAGCACCCTGCGTGCAGCTGTATCCAATTCAAGATCTCCCACTCGAAGCACCACCGGCGCCGCCGTCGCAGTTGACGTGTTGCGCCGAAGCACCGCCCGCATCCGCGCCAGAAGTTCGCGGGGATTGAACGGCTTGGGCAAATAGTCATCCGCGCCAATCTCCAACCCCACGATGCGATCCACGTCTTCCCCGCGAGCCGTAAGCAGCAGCACATTGACCGACGATTCAGCCCGAATTCGCTTCAGTACTTCAAAGCCGTCCATGCCCGGCAACATCACATCCAGCAGGATCATCGCCCACTGCCGTTGCTGCGCAGCTCTCAAACCAAGATCCCCGCGATGCACCGTCTTGACCCGAAACCCATTCTTGCCCAGGTATTCGGTAAGCATGGAGCAAAGCTCCACGTCGTCATCGATGATGAGAATCTCTTCCACTGAACTCTATCCTGATCAACAGCCTACGCCGATACAGGCCGCGAAACACAGGAGAAATGTAACAAATCGTCACTCGCTCGTTACAAATCTTTACAGGGCTTTACGCATCGTGACGGCGCCCCATTCCCGCTTGAGTTTTTCTGTTATCAGCCCACTTGGAGTGAACCATCATGCTCAAGCGAACCCTCTTCTTCCTCGCTAGTCTTGCAACACTTCTCTTCGCCTTAATCGCGATCCCAGCCTCGGCACAATCCCAGACCGGCGAGATCCGCGGCATCGTCACCGATCCCACCGGCGCAGTCATCTCGTCTGCCAACATCGTCCTCGCATCGAGTGACGGCGCAATCACTACAGCCGCAAGCGGCCGTGATGGCGCGTTCCACTTCGCAGCCGTCAAGCCGGGCACCTACACCCTCGTGGTCGAAGCGAAAGGATTCGCTACCGCGACACTCGACAGCATCGACGTCGAAGCCGGCAAGCTCGTACAGCAGTCGGTCAAGATGGAGCTTCCTGTCGAGCAGCAGCAAGTCGAAGTGAAAGAAGACTCGATCGGCGTCAGCACTAGCGCCGATAACAACGCGAGCGCAACCATCATCAAGGGCAAGGACCTTGACGCCCTCTCTGACGATCCTGATGAACTGCAAAGCGAACTCACCGCCCTCGCCGGTCCCGCTGCCGGCCCCAACGGCGCACAAATCTACATCGACGGTTTCACCGGTGGCCAGCTCCCACCCAAGTCATCGATCCGCGAAATCCGCATCAATCAGAACCCTTTCTCTGCTCAGTACGACAAGCTCGGCTATGGCCGCATCGAGATTCTTACCAAGCCCGGCACTGACAAGCTGCACGGCAACTTCATGATCATGGGCAACGATTCGGCATTCAACTCCCTCAACCCCTTCGTTACCGACGAGCCCGCTTACTACACCACATTCATGAACGGCAGCGTCGGCGGTGCGCTAGGCAAGAAGGCCTCGTGGTTCGGCAGCGTCTTCAATCGCAACAACGCATCGAATTCCATCATCAACGCCGAAATTCTCGACGCGAATTCGAACGTCACCAACTACTCGGCCGCAGTCGCAAATCCGCAATCGCGCCTCGACATCAGCCCGCGCTTCGACTTCCAGTTGAGCGACAAGAACACTCTGACCGTCCGCTACATGTTCGACCGCCAGAAGCAGACCAACAGCGGCGCATCGCTCTTCGCGCTCCAGTCGCAGGCCTATGATGTCTCGAACTACGAAAACAGCCTGCAGATAAGCGACACGCAGGTTCTCAGCCCCAACGCCGTCAACGAAACCCGATTCCAATACATTCGCGCGCACGATAATCAGACTCCGCGCAGCACCGATCCCACCATCACCGTTTCAGGCGCGTTCACCGGCGGCGGCAGCAATCAGGGCGTTGTTCGCGACAATCAGGACCGATTCGAACTGGAAAACTACACCACCGTTGCCAAAGGCCCGCATGCCATCGAATTCGGCGGCCGTTTCCGCCTCACGCGCGACGCCAACTCCACCACCTCCGGCTTCAATGGCAACTACATCTACTCGTCCCTAGCCAACTACGCAGCCAACACGCCTTCCGAATATGACGTAACCGTCGGCAATGCCAATACCTCGGTTTCCGTCTTCGACGCAGGCCTCTTCTTCCAGGACGACTACAAGCTTCGTCCCAACCTGACTATGAGCTACGGCCTCCGCTACGAAGCACAGAACCAGATCGGCGATCACAACGACTGGGCTCCCCGCATCGGCTTTGCATGGGCTCCCAAGCACGGCTCCGGCCCTGCCAAGACCGTCATTCGCGCTGGCTATGGCTGGTTCTTCGATCGCTTCGCTTCCAACTACGTGCTCGACGCAGTTCGCCAGAACGGGATCAACCAGCAGCAATACGTGGTCAAGAATCCCACCTTCTACCAAAACGCCCCGTCCGCCGCTGATCTCGCATCGCTCAGCACCGTAGCTCCAACCATCTATCAGCTAGCGCCAAATCTGCGCTCCGGCATCAACATGCAAACCGCGATCGGAGTCGAGCACCAGTGGGGCAAGATCGCCACAACTTCGTTTACCTACGTAAACTCCCGCGGCCTGCACCAGTTCTACACCGACAACGTGAACGCCTTCCTTCCAGGCACCTATGATGTCTCAACTGGAACCGGCATCCGCCCCAACGGCGTCAACGAGAACATCTATCAGTTCCAATCCGGCGGGGTCTACAACCAGAACCAACTCATGGTGAACTACTCGGTACGAGCCAAGCGCGTCTCGCTCTTCGGCTTCTACATGCTCGGTCTTGCCAGGGCCGACACATCCGGAGCGAATTACTTCCCATCCAATCAGTTCAATCCAGGAGCAGATTACGGCCGAGCCAACTTCGACGTCCGCAATCGCTTCCTCCTCGGCGGCAACCTGCAAGGGCCGTACGGATTCTCCTTTAGCCCAATGCTCGTTGCGAACTCTGGCTTGCCCTTCAACATCGTCACCGGTCAGGACCTCAACGGCGACAATCAGTTCAACGACCGCCCGGCGTTCGCAACAACAGCCAGCACCGATGTGCTGCAAACAGCCTACGGAAACTTCGATCTGAACCCTGCAGCCGATGACGCTCGCATTCCCTACAACTACGGAACTGGTCCCGGGCAGTTCAGCATGAACGCGCGCATCAGCAAATCTTTCGGGATTGGTCCCAAGGTTGAAGGTGGATCGAGAATGAACGGCGGCTTCGGCGGCCCTGGCGGTGGCGGACCACCTCCGGGAGGTGGCGGCATGGGAGGCGGCCTCGGGCCTCGCGGTCTCAGCGGCAGCGGCGGACCACCCCGCATGGATCAAGCCGCATCGCGCAAGTATTCGTTAACCTTCGCCGCAATGGCACGCAACATCTTCAACAACGTCAACCTCGCGCAGCCAGTTGGAGTGCTTCAGTCTCCCTTGTTCGGCAAGTCGAACTCGCTCGCAGGAGGCTTCTTTTCCAACCCAGCCTCCAACAGAAGCATCGACTTGCAGCTCAACTTCAACTTCTAACAACGCAAAGTCCAGGAAGCGGCGGCCTGCTCAGGGCCGCCGCTTTTTTTCTTTCTATAAAACCTGAACAAACTATCCCGCTAACTTAAAAATCGAAAGCAACTCCTCTTCGCAGGAATTAGCCTCCGCATCGGCAACTCAAGCTCCGCCGACACCATCCTTAGTGTGTGCTGTTGAGAATCTTCAAACCAGGCTCCTGTGCCTTCCTCTCCCCACTAAATCTCCCAAATCCCATTACACCCAGAACGCGCCATCTACAAAGGAGCGATTCATGAACTCACGCAATTCGTCGCAAGCTTCATCAGAGCGCGGGCTGAACGACTTCCTAAGCTCAAATAGCCTTCTAATTGGTGCCGCCGCGCTGATGGCCTTCGGCATCACTCGCCGGTCGAAGACCAGTCTGGCTCTTGCAACAGCGGGTGGTCTCCTGGCAGCAAACGCATCGCGATCCCGCCGGCAGTCAAATGCTTCTCACACCCGCGCTACTTTCCTCGTCAACTCCTCGCCCGAGAAGGCCTACCAGCTCTGGCGCGATTTTTCGAATCTCGCTCGTTTCATGCGCCACGTCAAATCCGTGCAGGTTCTGGATGAAACAAATTCAGAGTGGGTTGTGCTCGGCCCCATGGAACGCGAAATCCGCTGGTACGCAGAGATCATCGACGATGTTAAGAACGAACGTATCTCCTGGAGATCGCAGCCCGATTCTCTGGTGCAGACCAGCGGCTCGGTAGAGTTTCAGCCTCACCGGGCTGGTCGCGGAACCTTCGTCACTGCCACGGTCAGATATACACCAGGAGGCGCCCTCTCCAAGGCCATTGCCACGATGCTCGGCAAGCACCCGCAATTCATGATCCGCGAGGATCTGCGCCGTTTTAAGGCTTTGCTCGAAGCCGGCGAAACTCCCACCACACTCGGTCAGCCGCACGGTCCTCGCGGAGTCCATGGTTCCGTCGAGCAGGTGCTCTTTCGCGAGACAACAAATCTCGCTGCGCCGCAAGCCGCACATGCATACAGCAAGACTGCCTGAACGAACGACTTACCTAAAGGAGATTTCACATGAAAGCAGTTTGCTGGATGGGCAAGGAAAACATGCAAGTCCACAATGTTCCTGATCCCACTATTCTCAACCCACGCGACGCCATCATTCGCATCACCAGCACTTGCATCTGCGGCTCCGATCTTCACCTCTACAACGGATTTGTTCCCACCATGGAGCAGGGCGACATCATGGGCCACGAGTTCATGGGTGAGGTAGTCGAGGTCGGCCCGGGCGTGAGCCGCGACAAGCTCAAGGTCGGCGATCGCGTCGTAGTTCCCTTCACCATTGCATGCGGAAATTGCACATCCTGCCAGGACAAGCTTTGGTCCTCTTGCGACAACTCAAATCCCAATGCGTGGATTGCCGAAAAGCTGATGGGCTACTCGCCTTCCGGCCTGTTCGGTTACACGCACATGCTCGGCGGCTACGCCGGCGGACAAGCTCAATACGCCCGAGTGCCTTTCGCTGACATCGGCCCCCTTAAGATCCCCGACGGCATCTCCGATGAAAAAGCCGTCTTCCTATCCGACATCTTCCCTACCGGCTACATGGGCGCGGAGAACTGCAACATCCGTCCCGGAGACACGATTGCCGTCTGGGGCTGCGGTCCTGTCGGACAGTTCGCCATCCGCAGCTGCTTCATGCTCGGTGCCGACCGCGTTATCGCCATCGACCGCGTGCCGGAACGCCTCGAAATGGCTCGCGAAGCAGGCGCTGAAACCCTTAACTTTGAAGAAGTGGACATTCTGGAAGCCCTTCGCGAAATGACCGGCAACCAAGGGCCCGACGCCTGCATGGATGTAGTTGGCATGGAGGCCTCCGGTCACGGTCTCGTCTTCGCCATGGATAAGGCCAAGCAGTTCCTCCATACCCAGATGGACCGGCCCATCGTGCTTCGCCAGGCAATCCTGGCCTGCAAGAAGGGTGGCACCGTATCTGTACCCGGCGTCTATGCCAGCTTCATCGATAAGGTTCCCATGGGAGCGTATGTCAACAAAGGCCTGACCATGAAGACAGGCCAGACCCACATGATGCGCTACATGCAGCCATTGCTTGAACGAATTCAGAAGGGTGACATCGACCCGTCCTTCGTGATCAGCCACGTGGTGCCAATCGACCAGGCTCCAGCGGCTTATCGCACGTTCCGAGATAAACAAGACGATTGCACCAAGGTCGTCTTGAAGCCGTGGGAAACTGCGGCTGCGGCCTAGCTGTACTGTCTAAGCGCAAATTGGGGAGGGAGGGATCTCAGACTCGCTCTCCCCGATACGCCGATAATCTAATCCCCTAAATCTTTCCTCCGTCCGCCCCGAAATATTTTTAAAATTATTCTGAAACGCTCTTCCCTCCCCCTGCACTATCCGCTCGAAAGCTGATTCACAAGCCTCCAGGATGTAGTCTCACCGGCTACTCCGTTCTCGACTGCGCTGTTGAGGATCTCCTTGCCACGGCCAAGCACCACTTGGTCCCTTTCCCATGCAACTCGAGGAATGGATATGCCCTCCCCCCAGGTCACGACCTCTCCGAATAAGTTGCAGCCGGCTCTGGAACTGATTTACCTGGCAACACTCAACCCCGACAAAGCTAGCCAGAACCTGCGCAAACTCCTTCTCGCCAACCCCAATCACTTCGGCTGCCTGCCCGAAAAGTCTGTCAAAGTCGTCCTGAACATGGCCGCCGACACGACCTTCGAAAGCCTTGGCTGCGTCAGCTACATCCCCTTGCTCGACCAGCTCTACGCCTCCATCCAGCTCAAGCGCGATTGGGGCTACTCACTGGCCCTTCGCAACGCGAGTTCCCGCGAATACGTCCGCTTCTATATTTCCTTCGATCGCGGCGTCACCTGGCACAACGAAGGCCTCACAGCCTTCAATGTCTCCGACGAGCCCGGTGCCAGGCTCCACATCCGCCTTGTTACTAAACGTGTCGAACTCGGCGAACGGCTGAAAGTGGCCACGCACCCACCGATCGTCCGAGCGATCCTGTCCTGGAACTCACCTCCACCTCCTGACGCCCCCGATTGGCTTCCCCTCTGGGGCAATGTTCTAGACACTCAGATTCAAACCGAAAGACCAGATGCTTGTCGGACCGATCGCCTGCAACCAGGGTCCTGGGTCCATTTAGCAGGTGAAACCGATTCGGAGGTACGAGTGGGACGTCCCTCTGATTTGTCCGACTCGGGGCCGGTTGTCGCATCCCCTTCAGCCGGCCCCACTTATACACCCCACATCCGGACAGAGGATTACCAGGCATGTGGGCACTAGCCCAAAGCCATAGTTTCTCTTTTGTTTTGCACTAGCTCTGTTCGCCTTGGTTCTCTATCACCTTGTCGATCTGGTCCTGGCAAGGAGCCAGATCGGCCAGCTTCTCCAGTGGCAGCCGCTTTCCCCGAGGCGGCCTGCCGCCTGGAGAGGAAGGTCTGGTCACAGTCCCCCATGGTCAAGCCGTCCCCCGCTCCCCCTGCTCGACCTGTGCTCGTTCGCCAGGAGAAGTGCCGCAACCGCGACTCTCGTAATCCCCGTCAACCTTTTGGGATGTTATACTTACGTCCTAAAGGCTCTTCGGGGAACGCCTTGCAGTTTCACGAGTTCGATGCAGATTACATCGAAAGACTTTGCGCCGGGGATCATCGCACGCAGGAGCATTTCGTTGGCTACTTCACCGAATTGCTCCATCTGAAGCTTCGCTCGAGGCTCCAGTCCCCCCAGGCGATTGAGGACGTGCGTCAGGAAACCTTCGCGCGTGTAATCGACAGTCTCCGCAAGCCGGGATCGCTTCGCCAGCCGGGAAGCCTTGGCGCCTTCGTCAATACCGTCTGCAACAACGTTCTCTTCGAGCACTATCGCGCGTCCTCGCGCAGTCAGTCTCTGGACGAAGATGGCGCGCAAGAAATTGTCTCGAAAGGAGCTGACGCTCATACCATTGCAGTTGCGGGCCAGCTCCGGATCAAGGTTCGCCAGATACTCCTCGGATTGCCAGTCCGGGATCGTTCGATCCTCAAAGCAGTCTTCTTCGACGAGCGCGATCGCGATGAGATCTGCCGCCAGTTTGGTGTCGATCGCGAATACCTCCGGGTGCTACTGCACCGCGCAAAACAGGATTTCAAGGCTGAGTACCTTAAGAAACTGGGACCCCAGATTTATTAGCAATTCGATGAAACGAGTATGAATGCTGCGTCACCATCCAGCGATGGGATCAGCCAGGAAAAGGCGATGGATCACGGAGAAGCATTAAAAATGATGGCAGCTGAGCGTTACCTCCTCGACGAACTCACGCCGGAAGAGCGGGATGCATTCGAACTTCATATGTTCGATTGCCAGGAGTGTGCACTGGATCTTCGCGCCGGATCAGCATTCATGAATGAGGCCAAGTCACAATTAAACGAAATGGAATTCGACTCGCCGGCTCCGTTTACAGCCGCGGCTCCTTCACCCAGGTCCGCGTCGAAGAAAAAGGGCTGGTCTTTCCTCTGGCAGCCGGCTTTTGCAATGCCAGTCTTCGCCATTCTCCTCGCTGTCATCGCCTATCAGAATTTCTCTGCGATCCCTTCCCTGCGACGTGCAGCCTCTGAGCCCAAAGTCCTCTACTCCAATCCCATTCACATCGCAACCCGTGGCGATGCTCATACAACTGTCCAGGCCGATCGCAACGATGGCCTTTCTCTTTCACTTGAGCTCCCTCAGTCCACAACGTATTCATCGTATGTTTTTGAAATGTACGATCCAAATGGCAAGCAATTCTGGAAACATACTGTAAGCCGAGGAACTGGGGATCAGAGTCTTGTGTCGCTCATCGTCCCCGGTTCTGGGTTGCTGCCCGGCTCGTACACTCTCGCTGTCTCCGGGATGACCCCTGAGAATAACCGCATCGAAATTGACAGACGCACTCTTGACGTACAATTCGGAAACTGAGACTTAGAAAGCAGGGGGACAAGCAACAAGACCATGGACAAGGACAACGCCCCGAAACGCCATCACAAATTTCACGCAGAGGCGACCACGCTTGAAGGCGAGTTGCACTTACCCTTTGCGCAAAAAACCTGTTCCCACACCGCCTCGAAACTCAATGAAAATGGCGGCTATGTGACGCAGCACGCTGATCGCTTCCACCTGGGCGGCGTTATCAATTTCCGATCTTCGTACACTCACGTCGGAGGCAACCTCGACAGCAAGCCGGACCACGGTTGGAACACGATAACCACCGCCGTCATCGAAGGTCTTAATGTAATGGAAGTCGTGACGGCTGATCGTGTCGTCGCGCAAATCTCGACTGACCATCCCCTCGAGGGCTATGTTCCGCGCGTCACATTTCTTGGAACCCGCATTGAGAACCTCCGCATCGCCGGAAGCGAGCCGCTCAAGATTCACTTCAATCACGCGATCCTCGGAGACAAGCCGGCGAACGACGCAGGTTACACTACCGATTCTGGATTCATTCAGCGAGTCTCCGGTCAGTATGAAACTATCCGCAAGGGCAAGGACCTTCCGGCCGAACTAGCCGGGCGTTACAATCAGAATCCGTCAGGTGCTTCCAATCGAGGGTCCGTCGAGTGCTCACTGGTCAACCAGGTGGAGGGTTCCTTTCCGGGGCGCTCCTGTGGGCACATTCTCTTCATCCCAGACTTTGGCAAAGTTCATCTCGCAACCTTGAAAGTCGAACACTCCGACTACAACGACAAGGGCATCCCCAAACAGACAACGATCTCCCTAGTCATGTTACGGTGCGAGATGGGATGCATCGGTGGCGGAGTGATCAGTCTGGGCGGCGGCAAGACAAATGGACAAAGCGGTCCGTAACAAGGCGCGCTGGCCAATTCATTCCCCTTGCACTTCTGGGGCTGCTTCTCGCCGCCTTTCAGGGAGATTTGCGGTCGGCTAATGCTCCAGCAGACTACGCCTTGGCATGGCAGCTGTATGTCCGAGGTGATCTCGCGGGTTCACAGCGCGAATCGGAGCGCGGCTATGAGCGGCTCCGGACTACCAGGAATGAGTGGGCAGCTCGCTTTCAGCTCCTTGCGGCTGAGGTCATGGTCTGGCGTGGCATGTACGATCCTGCACTCAGCCTTCTGAGTGCCTATCGTTCATCTCCCGGCTATCCCGAGGGATCGGTTCTGAAGCTAGCCCTTGAGGCTGTCGCACTCACTCGTCAGGCGCAGACTGCTAAAGCAGAGCAGAGGCTTGCTTCAGCCGAAGACCTCTGTCGCAACAACCCCGTATCCACATGCGGAAACGTCTTTGACGCGCGGGGGATTCTCGCAGTAAATCAGGGAAAGCTGCAGCTGGCACGGCAAGCTTTTCTGGATGCCCTCGCGTTTGAAGAGGCCCGCAAAAACCGGTTCCGCAGCGCGATTGCAAAGATGAACATCGGCTGGAGTGCCCTTCAGAGTGAGCACTACGATGATGCGTTGGACTGGCTCCGGTCAGCTCAGCAAGACTCCAAATCGCTGGGAGCCGAAGAAATCGATGAGAAGACCACGGGAAATCTCGGTTGGGCCTATTACAACCTTGGCGATGGCGAACGCGCGCGCGACTTGCTTCTCGAAGCTCAAAAAAGCGCAAAGCGTCGCGGTTCGATTCGTGCGGAACTAGGTTGGACTAGCACGATTGGCTACGTCCACCAGAGCGCCGGAGACCTGGACCGTGCCTCGGTGGTCTATCAGCAGGCACTCTCTTTGGCGGAGCAGATCGATAGCAAGCAGGACATCATCAACACGCTCGAAGACTTGGCATACGTGTCGATCGACCTCGGTCAACTCGACAAGGCTGACGCCTATCTGGATGATGTAACGCGCCGAATCCAGAGCAGCAAAAATCATCTCGACGTTTTAGATGTAATGCTCGCGCGAGCAAGAATTGCAGCTGCAAAAGGTCACTCCGGGCAATCTGAAGGTCTATTTCGCTCCATCGTCGAGGATCCATCGAGCCAGACTTCGATGCGGCTCGAAGCGGAGCACGGCTTAGCACTTCTCTTCGAATCTGAACAGAATTTTGAAGCCGCCGACCGGATGTATCGAACCGCCCTTGCGACCTTCGAACAGGAGCGCGATCAACTAAGAAACGAGGACTCCAGGCTACCCTTCGGAGCAAACGCGGAAGGAATCTACGATGACTACATCGATTTCCTCGTCAAGCGCCGAAAGTCTGACGAGGCTTTGATCCTTGCAGACCAGAGCCGTGCGAGGGCTTTGGCTCAGGGGCTTGGGCTCCTCTCCAAAACCTCCGCCACCCATATCCCTCACCCGTCCGAGATCGCGCGAAAGACCGGATCCACTCTGCTCTTTTACTGGGTCGGTGCAAAGCAATCGTACCTGTGGGCTATCACACCCAACGCCACGTCGATTCACGTGCTCCCATCCAAGAAACAGATCAGCGATCTAGTCAGTCGTTACAGCAGGAGCCTGCGCGGGTTCGGAGATCCGCTTGAGTTCCCCGATTCCGACGGACGGGCCCTGTTTCAGCGCCTTGTTGCGCCCGCATCAGCATCGCTCGACAACCGTTCGAACGTCATCGTCCTCGCCGACGGCGCTCTCAGCCAGCTCAACTTCGAGACCCTCATCGTTCCATCGCCACAGCCCCACTACTGGATCGAAGACGCCACGATCTCCTCCGCGCCTTCGCTGCAAATGCTAGCGTCTGCTCATGCCTCGGTGCCCGCTCAACGCAAGCTTCTCCTCATCGGAGATGCCATCTCTCCCGGCCCCGACTATCCCAATTTGCCAATGGCCGCTGCGGAGATGAAAGAGATTCAACAGCGAGTCGGGCCGCAAAACGCCGCGTCATATTCCCGGGAACAAGCCACGCCTGCGGCCTACCTTGGGGTTGCTCCCCAGCAATTCTCCTACATCCACTTCGTCGCTCACGGAGTAGCCAGCAGCATCGATCCACTCGACTCTGCCATCATCCTCTCCCGCTCCTCCGCCGCCGAAGATTCCTTCAAGCTCCATGCACGCGACATCATCCAGCATCCCATCCGAGCAGAAATGGTCACTATCTCGGCATGCTACGGAAGCGGCAATCGCATCTTCGCGGGCGAAGGGTCAATCGGTCTCGCATGGGCCTTCCTGCGTGCCGGCGCGCACAACGTGATTGGTGCCCTGTGGGAAGTCAGCGACGAATCCGAACCTCAGATGATGGGCGATCTGTATCGCGGTCTATATGGCGGCCTCCCGCCCAGCGCGGCTCTTCGCCAGGCAAAGCTCGCGATGCTCCATTCAAAGAAGGAATTCCGCAAGCCATTCTATTGGGCGCCGATGCAGATCTACACAGGCCTCTGACAAAGCAAATCGAGCCAACCACCTTGAAGGCGATTGGCTCGATGACTTTCCCAGTTCTCAGCCTGGTCAGAACGTGAACCGGCTTCCAAACTGGAACTGCCTTGGACTATTGACCGTGTTGCCGATCAATCCCCAGTCAGTCGGAATGGTCAGGCTCGGAACATAAGGCATACCAAGCTGAGCATAGTTCCCAACGTTGTAAGAGGATATCTCGAATCTCAGATCCTTCTCCCTTCCGAACGTGAAGTGTTTGTAGAGCGACAGGTCAACATCTCTGGCGCCCGCCGTGCGTACATGATCCAGATACGCTGGAGCGGTTCCCGGAATGAACGGGCTTGACGGAATCGAGAAGCAGTCCATCTTGAACCATTCATCCGAAGTGTGCAGAGCTCCCTTGCTCGGATCGCACGTCAGATCGGCACGCTGATTGAAATAAGAAGGCTCCACTCCAGAGGTTGGTGAAGCGATCGGAACGCCTGTGCTCAGGTACACAATTCCATTCAGCGTCCATCCGCCGAGAACGGCATTGCCCACACCGCCCATGTCCACTGCTCGTCCACGGCCGACCGGCAAATCGTACGAAGCCTGCCCCGTGAACTGATATTTCACGTCCTGCGGGCTCACCGAATGTTCAAGACTCAGGTTGCGTGCATTCTGCGGCCCACCTCCATGTGAACCCACAAACGCCAGCGGGGGATTGCCGTCGTCTGTCATCAGCTTCGCCCAGGTAAATGTCGCCAGCGTTGTGAAATGGTGCGTCAGCCTCTTTTGCACCTTTGTCTGCAGCGAGCTGTAGTCTGAGTCGCCGCCGGGATAGCCGGCAATGTTCACTCCATTGCCGCCGCCATAGTTGCCGCTGCCGAACTGCGGATATTTCTGCAGCGATACCCAGAGCGGCACCTCGGCTGCACCGTAATTTGAATTCGTTGTGGGCAGAATCGACGCCCATTGATTCGGCACCATCTGGCATTCAGCGTTGGAGTTGTCCACGCACAGCGCGGCGCCGTTGCTGGCAATCGTATTGAGATCAAGCTGGTTCAGATCTAGCGAACCCAGTGGCAGGAACAACCCGCGGCTGCCAACATAGGCAGCGCTGAAGATGACCTGGTGCGGAAATTCGTATTCGAATCCAAAGTTGAAGTTGTAGGTAGTCGGCGTTCGCTGCGTGCGAAGCATCGTGTACAACGTCGAGCCCAGGTTGTTGGCCAATCCGCTGGGCGAGTCGATAAGCCCCACAACTCCATTCGGAAATGGATTGCTTAGCGAATAGATCCCCGTTGTGCTCGGTGCCGGGCTGCCGGGCGCAGCATCCGCGCACAGCGAAGTTCCGTTGTAGGTAGTGTTGCCTCCCTCCGTAAAGCAGGTAGAGTCCCAGTTCGAAACCGACGCGAATCCGTCACTATTCTGAGAGGCGCCACCCACCATGTGCGGGCTCGGTCCGAAATAGAATCCGGCGCCGCCGCGCACAACCATCTTGGGCACCATCTGCCATGCGAATCCAATCCTCGGCCCGAAGTCCTTCAGGTTTGCGTCAAATGGTGAACGGCTGTTCTTGCCAACGTAGACTTCAGCGCCCGTGTATTGCACCCCGCCTGCGGTGTTCGAAGCGGATGGATCGAAATACTCGAGCCGGTTATGCCTTTCCGTCTTACCGCCGAAGATGTCCCACCGCAGTCCCGCTGTCAGTGTCAACGACTTCATCGGATGGAAGGTGTCTTCGATAAAAGCTGCGTAGTAAGGATTCGCTTCGGCGACAAACAGGTCCTTCGTGAAGTTGTAGCTCTCGGCGCCTGGAACCGACCCCATGCCTAACAGGAAAGACGCGAAATCGCTCCCGTCTTCACCGGAATCGATCGACTTATCGGTCGCTGAAGTGTCAAAGCTGTACCAGCCCGAAGAAGCGGGCGGTTGCCCGACATTCAGGAAGCGCTTCATGTATTCAAACCCGGCACTGAGTTCATGCTTGCCCAGTGTCTTCGTCAAAGAAACATTGGCATCGCTGTTCTCGCTTGCGTAAACAAACGTGTTCCAGTTCGACGTGCCGCCGATACCTCCGCCCACATCCCAGAAATCCGCCAACGGCAGGGTCTTGTAGACCTGCTCGGCCGCCAGCGACGCCGGGAAGCCGAGCGTCGTGATGTCGAATCCGTTCTGCCGCGGATCGCCGCCCTGGTTCTCGTAGTGGCGCGTGAACGAGTAACGCAGCTGCAGAACCGTAGTCGGACTCAACGTCAGATCGTCGGCAAGGATAAAATTCCGCCCGTTGGTTGCGTTCTGCGCATAGTAGGGATCCCACATGCTGTTGAATGCATTCACCAGCGAGAAGAACAGCTTGTCATACGAGAACCGCCCATAGATCCGCTGCTTCTCGCTCTGCACCCAGTCAATGCGCACGTCGAACTTGTGTGCCTTCAGCGGATCGAGACCGGGGACGTAAAGATTTCTCGTCGCGCCGTCGGTCAAAGAGTCGCAGGAATCGCTGGCCTCATTCGTATCCGGATTCCAGTTGCACTTTGGAAAATGCGAAAGCATTTCCACCGCGATAGGGTTCGGATTCGGGATCACGTTGTTCGCGAACGGCTGCCTTATCCATTTGGTAGTGTCATCCGGGTCTTGAACCTCGGGAACCATCGGGTTATAAATTGTGAACGAGTCAGCCGAGAAATCACCGGCACGCTCCGCCGAAGTTGGCACCGTGAACCAGTTCGAGCCATCAAACTGTTGCTGCTGCGTGTCCTCATAGTCGCCAAAGAAGAACAGCTTGTCCTTCACGATCGGGCCGCCAATCGCGCCGCCCTCCTGGTACCGGTGATAGTCCGGCGTGGCGAAGCCGCTTCGCTTGTTGAAGTATTCATTCGCAGCAAGGATGTTCGGACGGAACACGCCAAAGGCATCTCCGTGAAACGCATTGGTCCCCGACTTCGTCACCAGGCTGATCACGCCCGCACCGCCGCTTTGATACGACGCTGGCGTGTTTTGCGTTTCAACTCGCGTCTCCTCCACTCCGTCTTCCGGCATCTCCAGCGCCGGAATAATCGCTCCGGCATTGTTCTCTGCTATGCCCAACGGGCTGCCGTCGACCATGTAGTAGACGGAGCCAATGATCGCCCCATTGATCGTGTAGGAAGAAACGTCCACGCCCGGTCGGCCGCTCGTGATACTTGCGATCTGCTGTGACGTCGAAGAGTTGGGCGTTCCGTTCGCTGGTGTCACGCCCGCGCTCAACTGAACCAGGTCAAAAACATTGCGCGTCAGCAGCGGCACGCGGTCGATCGTGTCCGCTCCAATCAACTGTCCGACAGTCGAATTCGTCGCTTCAACAAGCGAAGTCGAATCGTTCACCGTCACAACTTCGCTCACACTGCCGATCTTCAGCGTCAGATTCGCAGTGGTTCCCTGGTCAACCGAAACTCGGATGTTATTCGCCACCAGCGTGTCGAAACCCTGCGCCGTGGCCGTCACCCGATAGACTCCGGGTGCCAGCGACACAAACGAATACAAGCCCGCATCTGTCGAGACCGTTGAGAGCTTCAGCCCGGTAGCCTGGCTCTCGGCCACCACTTTTGCTCCGGGAACGATTGCTCCCGATTGGTCGCTGACAAGTCCGCTGATCGATCCTCTGCCCGCCTGGGCAAAAGCTGATGGAGTGAAAGCGCAGAGCACAAAGACGAAAAAGGCGATCAAAAGCGCAAGGCTCGATCGCGAGCGCGGGCAGATCATAGCAAACTCCCGGGGCTCAAACGTCCTTATTCAAACGTTTGAATCTCTTGACAAGTGAATGTAAGATTGTTCCTTCCGACTGTCAAGCGGAAAGTGACCGCTCCATTTCCGCTTGCCCATGTTGCAGCAGTAAATGGATTTGCTCAACCGGTTCTGAGTGAACGGGTCCGCTGAAGTTCCCTCGGAGATCAAACTGCGAAGGAGGCAGATAAGGTGCAACGCAAGTCTGGTCACGTCACGCTGCTCGACATCGCGCGCGCCTGCGGATACTCCGTTTCCACTGTCTCCATCGTCCTCAGCGAAGCGCCGCTCTCGCAAAACGTCGCCGCAACCACTCGCGAACAAATCCGTAAAATGGCGCGAGACCTTGGTTATCATCCTGACGCTTATGCGCGCTCCTTGCGCCGCCGTCGTAGCCAGTCCATCGCCGTCCTCGCATACGATCTCTCTGATCCCTTCTGCATCCCCATCGTTCACGGCATTCAGGCAGGACTTCAGCCCGTCAACTACATGCCGCTTCTTGTCGATGCTCAGACCCAGCGCAAGCTATTCGATAGCTATCTGCGCATGATCCTCGAGCGACGCGCCGAAGGTGTCATCGTTATCGCAAGCTGGATCTTCCAGGAAACCAACCTTCTCGACGACGTCGAAAAGAATCAAGTTCCCATCGTCATCGTCGGCCGCGACCTCACCAACCGAAACGTCAGTTCGCTTCTGGTCGACAACGAGGCTGGGGGTGCGCTCGCCATGCGCCACCTCATCGAACTCGGCCACCGCCGCATTGCTATCGTTCGAGGCCCTCAGGAGCTTTTCGATACCGAACTCCGCTGGGCAGGCGTACAGCGCGCCGCCGCAGAAGCCGCCGTCAAAATCGACCCCAAACTCGTCTATCAACTTCCCAACATCACTAACTCCACATCCGGCTTCGAAGGCGGTTTCCATTTCGCCAACGAAATGCTAGCCTCCAAACGGCCTTTCACCGCTGTCCTTGCATTCGACGACCTCACTGCACTCGGTGTCGTGCGCGGACTAAACGGTGCTGGCGTAAGAGTTCCGGATGACTGTTCAGTCGTAGGCTTCGACGATGTCCTGCCCGCTGCCGTAGCGACGCCCGGAATCACCACCGTTCACCAGCCTCTGAAAGAAATGGGCCTTCTCGCTTCTGAGTGGACCCTCCAGGCCATCAACGCTCGCGAAGGGCAATCGCATAAGCCTGCTCAGCTTTACAACGCCTCGCCCGAATTGATCGTGCGCATGTCCACTGCTCGTTGTCCCTCGGCGCCACGCAAGATCAGACCTTGATGATCATCAACCGATTCGCACTTGACTTACCCCGCAGGTGAATATGAAACGGAACGTCCTGGCCCTACTGGCACTCTTCCTCTTCCAAATCTCTCTCGCCGCACAGACACGCTCGCCTCTTCTCGACGACTGGCAGCTTCAATCTGCCTGCAAAGACACCGCCGACGGCGCAGCAATCTCCGTCTCCTCCTTCGCTGCTCAGGGCTGGATAAAAACCTCGGTCCCCAGCACAGTGCTCGCCGCGCAGGTGAAAGCCGGCCTCCTTCCCGATCCCTACTTCGGCGACAACCTCCGCAAGATCCCCGGCACCACCTACCCCATCGGCCACAACTTCTCTAACATCGCCATGTCGCCCGATAGCCCCTACGCCTGCGCATGGTGGTATCGCAAACAGTTCAACGCTCCCGTGCTCGCAGCCAGAGACAATCGCCTCTGGCTTCACTTTGGCGGCATCAACTACCGCGGCGAGCTCTGGATTAACGGCAAGAAGATCGCTGACGCCACTCAAATTGCCGGCGCCTATCGCACCTACGACTTCGACATCACTGAATCCATCACTCCCGGCAAACCTAACGTCATCGCCGTCAAGACCACTGCCCCCACGGAGAAAGACCTCGGCATCAACTGGGTCGATTGGAATCCCTGCCCGCCCGACAAGGACATGGGTCTCTGGGGCGCAGTCGATCTCGTACAGACAAGTCCCGTAACAGTTCGGTCTCCTCTCGCAACCACGCACTTCCCGGATGCCTCGCTCAATCGCGCCGACATCACCGTCTATGCCGAACTCCACAACGCCTCGGCAGGCACGATCAAGGGCATCGTCTCCGGTACCGTCGCCGGAGTGAAATTCGAAAAGCCCGTCGAACTGGCCGCCCACGAAGATCAGTCCGTCGCCTTCAGCCCCGAACAGTTCCCGGCTCTCCGCATTCAAAATCCAAAACTATGGTGGCCCCGTCAGATGGGCGACCCGCACCTTGAGCACCTAACCGTCAGCTTCTCCACGCAGGGTCACATCACCGACGAACAGAGCGTCAACTTCGGCATCCGCGAAGTCACTTCAGAGCTCACCGCCAATGGCAGCCGTCTCTTCCGCATCAACGGCAAACCCATCCTCATTCGCGGCGCCGGATGGTCGCAGGACATGCTTCTCCGCACCGACGACAATCGCCTGCGCAGCCAATTCGATCTCGTCGAAAACATGAACCTCAACACCATCCGTCTCGAAGGCAAACTCGAAACCGAAGAGTTCTTCCATCTCGCCGACGAGCGCGGCATCCTCGTCATGCTTGGCTGGTGCTGCTGCGATCACTGGGAGCACTGGAAAGACTGGGCCCCGCAGGACCTCGCCATCGCCACCGCATCTCTCCGCTCGCAGATGCTGCGCCTTCGCCATCACGCCAGTCTGCTCGTGTGGCTCAACGGCAGCGACAATCCACCCGTCCCCGAAGTTGAAAAGGCCTACCTGCAGGTCGAGTCTGAAACGCATTGGCCAAACCCGATTCTCTCTTCCGCTACCCAGGCCCCCACCCCCGTGACCGGCGAGAGCGGCGTAAAGATGACAGGGCCTTATGACTACGTCGCACCCAGCTACTGGTACTACGGCGTGCGCTACGGCGGGGCCAGGGGCTACAACACTGAGACCAGCCCCGGCCCTGCCATCTCATCGCTCGCCAGCCGCAAGCTTTTCCTGTCCGATCCGGAAGCTTGGCCTCCATCCGCCGACTGGAGCCTCCACTACGGCGGCGGCGAATTCGCAAACCTCAAAGTCTTCGATGCTGCCATGGAAGCTGTGTACGCCAGACCCCAGTCTGCAGCCGACTACGAGCGCATGGCCAACACCATGGAGTACGACTCTGAGCGCGCCATGTACGAGGCCTATAGCAAAAACAAATACACCTCGACAGGCGTCGTGCAGTGGATGCTCAATAACGCATGGCCTTCAATGATCTGGCATCTCTACGACTACTTCCTCGACACCGGCGGCGGCTACTTCGGCGCAAAGAAAGCTTGCGAGCCTCTCCACATTCAGTACGCATACGACGACCATGCGATTGATGTCGTGAACAGTACATACTCTGAAGCTGGAGATCTGCACGCCGAGGTTCACGTCTACGGTTTGGCTTGGAACGAAGTCTACAAAGCGACGTCAAACATAACCGCACGCTCCGACAGTTCTCAGCGAGTCTTCACGATCCCTGCCGGTCTCTACTCAGGTCCTGAGCGCATCCTCTTCGTCGATCTCGCCCTCTCCGGCTCAGGGGGCAAAGTTCTGAGCCACAACTTCTATTGGGTTCCCACCACTCTCACCAGCTTCGACTGGGAGGGCACCGACTACACGCACACGCCTGCCTCTCACCACGAAGACCTCACCGCATTGACCCGTCTACCCGCAGCCCAGGTCGACGCGCAGGCTGAAACGTCCACGTCCGCGAAGGGACACGAAATCCGCCTCCGCCTCACGAACAAGTCGAACGCTCTCGCCTTCCAGCTTCGCGCCGCAGCCCGGACGGCATCCGGCGGACTCATCGCTCCAGTGATCTGGTCAGACAATTGGATCGAGCTCAAGCCCGGCGAGTCCACAACTCTCACAGCTCAACTCCCAGCCGGAGACCCCAACACACCAACCATCCAGATCGATGGCTGGAACGTCGCCCCAATCTCGCTCATTCCATCGACTGCGGTCGCATCGCGGTAAGCTCACGGCATTCAGCATCACTACTCACAAACGATAAAGGCACCTCGCAGTCGCGAAGTGCCTCGTTTGTTCCTGGATTGAATTGGCGAAACGAAAGCGCTGTCTAAGCCACTCGCCCCAGCTGCATACCGGGCGACGCCGCTGCCACCACCTCTGTCAAAGGTGCGCCTGGCACCACCTCGCATATGAACTGCACCCGCGCACTGCACGAAGGACACTGCGTATGCAGCTCCCCTTCGTCACTGCCCGAAACATTCGCAACCGAGAAGGCACGCAAACAGTCAGTACAGGTCAACAAGAGAGACGCAACTCCACGGCTGTCCAGTCCTGTTCGGGCAGTCTGCACCCGTGGCGGCTGGCATGGATGGTAGTTCGTCGGTCGCTTCAACGGCTTGTACATGAGCTGGCGGATCGTCCGTATCAGCTCATCTGGATTGCTCTGGCCCTTCGGATAGAACGCATCGGCCATCACGCCCGCCGCATAGCTCTGGCTCAGGTCATAAGCGCCACTCACTGCAATCGCGGGGAGCGACGGAAACCTGCGTCGTACTACTGAAAGAAATTCAATGCCCGACATGCGAGGCATGTGCAGGTCTGAGATGATCAGATCAGGTAACCCTCTGCGGAGTTCCGCCAGCGCTTCCACCCCATCGCCTGCGGTCACTACATCGAAGCCTTCTTCGCTCAGGATCAGCGCCATGACTTCGCGCATCGCTGCATCGTCATCCACAAACAGGATCTTCGCCCTTGAAGAGTCTGGAATGCTGCTCACTCGCTTGACCTCGCCCCCATGAAAATGGCCCTGGAATATGCACTTCGAAGACTTGGTCGGAAGAAGTGAAACAACCCGGGCGCAACATCCGCTTGCAAGTTCGGATGCACAATGTTTGTTGCTGGATGCCCGATACCCCCTTTCGATCCAACCTGGACGCGCACCAGGGCATCGGACTATCCCCCAAAAGACGCATATTATGATGGCCCCATGCCCAGCCAATCATGGCTCTGCGCGGCCCTGTTCGCAGCTCTAAGTCTCGGCTTTTTCCCTGGCCCGGCGAGACCTCAGGCCGCACCGTACTCGGCCCCGCTCAATGCTTTCCGCCCCCACTTTCAGGCAGTCCTTCAACAGCACGGCATAGTAGGCGGCGGCTTCGCCCTCACTCACGGAAGCGCTCCTGCAGAAACCCTCGCCTTTGGCGAAATGGCCGCGGGCTCCCATCATCCCATCGACGCGGCAACCGCCTACAACTGGGCGTCTATTACCAAGACCCTGACCGCCATTGCAATCCTCCAGCTGCGGGATCGCGGCAAGCTCTCCCTCGACGACCCTGCAGTCCGCTACGTCCCGGAACTCCGCGAAGTTCACGACCCCTACGGCTCGACCGACGCCATCACCATCCGCCACCTGCTCACCCACAGCGCCGGATTCCGTAACCCCACCTGGCCCTGGGACTGCGACGACTCCACCAACTGCGACTGGCAGCCCTTCGAGCCCACCCGTTGGACCCAGGTCGCCGCGATGCTCCCCTACACCCACATCGCATTCGCGCCCGGCAGCCGCTGGAGCTACTCGAACCTCGGCTATGTCTTCCTCGGCCAGATCATCGAGCGCCTCAGTGGCGATGACTTCGAGGTCTACATCGACAAGAACATCCTCAAGCCCCTCGGCATGTCTGAGAGCTACTTCGACCGCGCGCCATATTTTCTCGAAAGTCGCGTCTCCGCGAGCTACCTGCGCGCCGGCTCCAAACTCACCCCTCAGCCGTTCAACTTCGACACCGGTATCACCACATCCAACAGCGGCCTCAAGGCTCCCGTCACCGACATGGCCAAATACGCGAGCTTCCTCACCGGCGACCCCGCCAATGCCCTCTATGAAATCGTCTTGAAACGCAGTTCACTCGAAGAAGCCTGGACCGGCGTCCTTCCCGTAACCGAGCCCGGACAGACGCCCACCGCCTACACCGCAGGAGCCAGCGGCACGCCGCCCATGATGGGCCTCGGCTTCTTCATCCTGAATAGCAAGGGCCACCGCTACATCTACCACGACGGCGACCAGGGCGGCTTCTCCTCCGAACTGCTCATCGACCCCGTCGATCGCTGCGCCAGCGTTCTGGTGGTCAACACCACCGACACCGGAGCTCCGCCCGCCACTACCGAGCTGCATCCAAAATCGAACACCGAGCCCGACGCGAAGACAGATCTCCGCCAGACGCTCCGAAACATTTTGATCGATCAGGTATTTCCAGCGGCGAAGTAGCTACATCGACCCCTTGCCGATGTCCATCGCTGCAGAGATCGGATTCCGCTCGTCGATGTACTCCTCGATGGTCTTCTCGAGAATCCCCTTCGCTTCGAGGATGAACTCCACCGCATCGCGTCCCGCGCCGTAACCGCCGGCATTCGGAGTCACATAGTGCGCCTCGGCCTTCACCTGCGCCCGCGCATTCGCCACCGCCACCGCAAACCCGCACTCGCGCATCACCGGAAGATCGATCACGTCATCGCCGACGTAACAAATCTCCTCGAGCGTCACGCCTTCCTTTGCCATAATCTCGCGCACGGCCTGCATCTTGAACGCCTGCCCCATGTAGACAAACTCGAGCTTCAAATCGCGTGACCGAGTCGCCACCGTCTCGCTGATCCGTTTCGTGATCACTCCGCACTTCATCCCGCCCAGCCGTGCCAGCGAAATTGCCGTTCCGTCGTGCGCGCTGTAACCCTTCGCCTCCATCATCGTCGAAGAGTGCACGCCGAACCCAACTTGCCCCTCATGCTTCGAAAGATGTGACTGCGTGTTAGCGCTGCTCGCTTCAGGATTCGGCGCAGGAACCAGCCAGATAGTCCCATCCGTCAGAACACCATCAACGTCAAACAAAACAATTTTGATACGGCGAGCACGATCCTGCGCTGTCAGACTCATGCCTCGATTCTAAATTGCGATCCAGATCCGCCGTTTATCGACACAATCAACAACGAACCTCGGGTGCCCCATCCAAGCTCTGCTTGGGTGGGAAATGAATACGCCGGCGCTCAGAATGCACGGCACACATAGCCGGCTGGCCTCACCAGATGAGCCCCTCAGGATGCACTCTGCCGCACAGCGAAGCCCCATAACTTCGTCACCCATCTGCGAGAATCTTGAAAGTGGATAACAAATCCAACCAACAGCCATCCCCGGCGCTTGATCCCGAAGATTACTACTACGACGGCCCGTACATGGTCTTCACCGCCGCCTACCTGCTCAAGCGCGGAACTTGCTGCGGCTCAGGATGTCGCCACTGCCCCTATCGTGGAACCGATCGCGACCGGAACAAGCCGCAATCCGATTAGCCCAGAGCCTCGAGCCTCATCCCCCGTCAGAGGAATCCTCGTCACCGGCAAACTCCCAGCCGCCCGTCGCAGCCGGCTTTGCCACGCTCTCTCTCGCCGGCTCATCAAACGCCTCTGTAATAGACAAGCGCCCCGAAGCCCGTTGCTCCGAGTCCTGCGGAGCCTGCTCAGACACTATCGACCGGTCACCCGAATTCGGAGACTCGAGATGCGATGACAGGCTTGCCGTTTGCTCTGCAGCCTCTATCGCGCCCGCCGAAGTGTCTTCGAGTCCCACAGGCTGAGCATATGACTCCGACTGCTGACTCGCGCTCTGCGTCTCTTCAGTCGTCTCGCTCAAGCGGTTCCTGTGCCGGGGCGAAGTCTCCTCCAATATGAACAGCACCATCCGCGCAAAATCATCCGGCTCCGGCAAGAACCCTGCCGAACCCTCCGGCGCAATCTCCCACCGGTGATGCAGCCCCGTCTTCACCAGTCCCGGCTGGATGCACGACACTAGAACATCCCCATCGCCCAACTCCGCCGCCAGCGCGTCCGACAGCACCTCAACCGCCCGCTGCGTCGCCGCATACGGAGTAGGTCGCGAGCTGCTGCCCACCGTGCTCGATACATTCACCAGGTGTCCCGATCCCTCCGATACAAAATGCTTCAAGAAGACATACGCGACGCGAAACGATCCCTCCACATTCACGCGAATCATGCTCGTCAGCCGCTCGATATCGACCGTCTCAATGATCCCCGCCTCGTAGAGTGCGCCATTGTTGAAGCAGATATCGCACCGACCAAATCTGTCGAGCGCCGCATAGAGTAGCGTCTCCGGCAGATCCTCGTTCCCCAGGCTTCCCTCGATTACCGTGCAGGGGCCCTTCAACTGCGCAGCCAGCGCGCTCAGCTTTTCCATGGAGGGTGCCGTCAGCACCAGGGAGTATCCGGCCCGCGAAAGCACCTTGGCTACCGCTGCTCCCACTCCCCCGGTTGCCCCTGTGATAACTGCTACCCGCGCTGACTCGCCGTCGTTCATTTTCAACCTACCCGCTTAAGAATACGCGGATTAAGCGGCGCGCAAAATTGAGCACTTTGAGTCCAGAGCCGGCTGCATAAACGAGATCCGGTTTTGAATGCGCACGGCTTTCGTGCCGCACTTCACCAACAACGAACTTCGGGTGCCCCATCCAAGCTCTGCTTGGGTGGGAAGCGAAAATGCCGAGTCGCAGAAAACACGGCATGCCATCAAGGCCGATCTCACCACAAGTGTCAGGGCACGACTTTCGTCGTGCCGAAAGCAGCCAGTTGTTTCGCGGGCCCTAGCCTCTGCTTTCAAGGACAAGCCCGTTCAGTGAAGCCCGCCACTTCCCGAACTCCCGACCGCAGGCCCCCTCACAGGTTCCCGCACCAGCACCGCAAATCGCGGAAATGCAAAGCTCCCTCCAGCATCATCAATCACGTTCAGCTGGCACACATATTGCCCCGGCTTCAGCCCCGTCAACGGAACATCCAGTTCCACCGCGACAGCATCCCGCCCCTGCACATTCACATTCTTCGCCTGCACGATTGGCGTCTCATAGACCTTCGTCGCCCCCTGCAGTAGTTCCAGACTGCTCAGCACATTCACGCCCGGCTTGGTGCCCTTTGGCTGGTTCTCGGCCAGTTTCTCCCGCGCCGGCCCATACACCTCATAGAGCAGATACAGGTGCTGATCCTGCCGGAAAACATGGCTGATGTTCGGCACGTATTCCTCGCCGCCCCGAACCAGCGGCGACTCCTTCTTGCTTGGCTGCCGCGCTGACGCCAGCACAATCGAGCTCATCTTGAGCGGCTGCTTCTTCATATCCGGCAGCGTGATGTCCGCCTCGAACGATCCCATCCGGCCTGTCTGGTTCTCGCGCACCACAAACTTCAGGTGATACTTGCCCGGTGGCAGATTGAAGCTCGTCGTGTACTGAATATTCTTCTGCCGCGCCTGCAGCGTCGGATCGAGATTCAGCTTTACCGTCTCTCGCGCATTGCCGATCGGACGCTTCACCTCGTCGATTACCTCGCCGATCACGTCCAGTGTCGCCTTGTCCTTGTCTCCGCCCTTCACAAACGGAATCTGCGATCCCGGCACAATCAAAGACACCGGCACAAAGAACCGGTTCTCATCCAGCCGGAAGTACATCGCGTCCAGATACACCGCCATATCCGTCGCCGGCAGATCGCTCGTCAACTGCTCTTCGAGCTCTCGCTCTCGATCTTCGCGTCCCGAATGTTTGAAGTCCGCAGGAGCATAGTAGCCCTGCCGGTACTCGACCTTCACTCCCGGCTTGTTCACCTTGATCGCCAGCTTGCGGTACTTCCCGTCCCGCGCCGGATTCGACGAGTGGAAGCCGATCGCGTAGTAAGCCGACGTATCCTTCTGCACCTGCGCAAACGCCGGCGCAAAGTCATTCGAGTCGAAGAACGCCTTCCCGCCGGTATCAGAACTCAGCGTGCCCATTACCTCCTGCGACGCGAAGTTCTGGTTCATGTTGTTTGTCAGCGCCGCACCGTTGAACGCCCCAGACCCCCGCGTGCTCCCCACCGACGCATCCCCCAATGGCGACACCGCCTGCAGTCCCCGTGTGTCTACGCTGTAAATGGAAAGATTCGCCCGCACCGCCGCATTGGTCGCCGCCCGAAGCGATGCCTGGTTCTCAATCCCATCGCGAGAAATCCCACCCGAAAAGTACAGCAGCGACTTCTTCACCGAAATCTTCTCGAGAGACTTCGAAATCGCTCTTAGCGCAAACAGCTCCCGGTCGGTGTTCAGGTCGTTGTACTCGCTCTCATCCGGCGTGTACCCCGTCGTATCCTCCGCCTGGTTTGAATTTGCTGTTGCCCCCTGCGTGAATCCCTGTCCTTCCGTCCCGTTGTAAATCCCGACTTCATTCGCCAGCACTGCTTTATCCGCCGTGAAATCCTGATCCACCTTCAGCGTGTCTCCTAGCGACACCAGCGCGACGAGATCCGCCGGCTGCATCTTGTTTGTCAGAAAATCCCGCGCCGCCTTCACACACCGGTCCAGATCCTCTGGCTGCATCGACGTCAGATCGAAGAACATCACGATCAGCCGGTGATTGCGCAGATCCTCAGGCCGCGCCACCACCGCCGCCTTTGCCCCCGCTCCGTTCACACCCTCCGCCAGCCCGCTCACCGTTGCTTCGTTCAGCGGAGTCGCCATATCCACGCTCTGAAAATCAAACGTCGAGATCTGTTGCTTCTTCCCGTTCTCCAGAACTGTGAAATCTTCCTGCTTCAGTCCGCGCACCAGCTCACTCGTCTTCGAGTCACGCACCACAACGTTGGTCAGCACCAGCTCTGCGTTTGCTTTGAAGACATAGTCGGCCTGTGGACCCGATTGCGCTCCCGCCGCATCCTGGCCCGCTAACATTGGCAAACTCGGAATTAGCATCCCAAGCGCCGTCAGCGCAGCAATCATCTTTTGCAGCACGTGCGCCATCAGAATCGGAACCTCGAAGTGAATTGAAACGAACGCATCGAGCCCGTCGACGTCACCTGCCCGAAGGTCGGCGACGCCGCGTTCGTATCAACGCCCGCGTACTGCACGGTGTTGAACACGTTGTTGATCGTCGCGCGAATCTCAAGGCTGCGCGTCTCTCCCAGCCCTACTGTCTTCGAAAGCGCCATGCTGTTCTGCACCGTGCCCGGTCCCGTGATGAAGTTCCTCGGAGCATTTCCGAACGTCCCGCACGGATACTGCGGATCAGCCGCGGGCTCGCTGAATGCAACCGAGCTGAACCATTGCCGTCCCGTACTCTGGCTCACCGGCGCGCCCGTCAAGCTCGGCCGGAACGTTCCACCCGTCCCGCACGCCACGCTCAGCTGCGACCCAAGGAACACCGGCGTCAGCGGCAGTCCAGTCGCGAACGTAAAGTTCCCCGATACCGAGAATCCTTCCATCACATGCGCAGCCGTCCCGGTGGTTAGCCAGTGCTTGTCCTGCCCGAACGGCAGCTCGTACACATAGTTCCCTGAAACCTTGTGGCGCTGATCGAGACTCGAGTTCCCTTCCTCATCCGAGAAATCCGACCAGTTCTGCGCCCCCACACCACCCACCGCACCTACGGCTCCCGCATTATCGATCGCATGCGAGTACTGGTAATTCGCTCCCACCGCAATCCCATTCGACATCCGCTTGTTCAATCGCAGCGTGCCCGCGTTGAACTTGTAAAACGCCGCTCCCTGCTCGTACCGGAAAATCAAATTCGTCGGATTGGTCTGCGGGCTCCTCGCCAGCGCCCGCGGTGCCGAAACGATATCCAGGTGATTCCCCTTCGACCCGTTGTAGCCCATATTCATCACGATGCCCCACGGCAGCGTCTTCTGGATGTCGAGGTTCCATGTCTGCACATACGGCAGCTTGAAGTGCGGATCGACCGCATAGTTCCCCACCGTCGCCGGCGCCGGAAACCCGTTCGCCAGTGTCAGGCAGGTTCCGCTAAGCGCACACGACGAAGTTGGTGCCCCGTTCGCATCGATCTCCTGGTTCGTCTGCTCATTCGTAAATGGCGGCTGGTGCGCCAGTGTCGTCGCAAAGGTCGCATACGAGCCGACTGTGTAGTTCATCCCGAACCCCGCGCGCACCACCGTCTGCTTCAGCTTCGGCACTCTCCACGCAATACCGACGCGCGGTGCAAACGCCGTCCGAAACGGCCCCACCAGTGCCTCCGGCAATCCCGCCTGCCCCGCCAGCACCTGCGTCTGAGTCGCAAATCCATCCGCCGGGCTCGTCAGCACTTCTCCCAGCCGCCCGTTCTTCTCCGTGTACGGCGCAAAAAACTCATATCGCAATCCCGCATTCACCGTCAGGCTCGAAGTCCACCGCCAGTCATCCATCGCAAAAAGATCGAAGACGTTGTCGCGCAGATAGCTCTTGTTCACCGTCGCGTTCAACGCTGTCTGCTGCGGCAGCCCCAATAGAAAATCTGCAAAGCTCGATCCCGTGTTCTGATCGCCGGCATTCTGCGTGAACAGTCCCGTAAACGCGAAGCTCCCCGTAGCATTCGAGCTCGACAGGAAATCGTTGTGCACGCGCTTGTAGTCCCCGCCGAATCGCAGATTGTGCTTCCCGTGAATCCAGCTCAGCGTCTCCGAGACCGCAATTGTCTGCGTAATCGCAAACCGCGGCTGCTGTTCGTTCAGCCCCGCGATATCGCTCAGCTGCACGCTCGGCAATCCATAGTTCAGCGGAGTCGCGCTCAGCGCCGATCCATCCGGCCCCAGAATTCCAAGCTGCGTCTCGATGTCCGGCCCGTTCGTAAAATTATTCGTCGTGTGATTGTTCGACCGGTTCCAGTTCGCGTTGAAGATGCTCGTCAATCGGTGATACCCCACCGTGTACCCCGCCTGCAGCGACTGCGAATCCGACGCCGTCTTACCTCCCAGTTGCGGAAACAGATTGACGTTGTCGCTCGCCGAGTGGCTCCAGTTCCAGTTGGCATTCATGCTCTGCCGCAGGCCCCGATTCGTCTGGCTCGCCAGCGCGCCCCTTCGCCCGCCGCCTCCGCCCCCACCCCCTCGTCCACCCATTCCAAACGGAGATCCATTCGCGCCGAAGCTCCGCATATATCGAGCTCCAGCCTGAGTCGCATTCGACTGCTCCGTCGACAGCAGATGGTAGTTCTGAATTGCCCCCTGAATATTCGGCTCAGGAAAATACGCGAGCAGCGCCTTCGACTGCGACGCAATACGATTCGCGGGAATCACATTCGCCGCGAACTGCTGCTTTGTCGCCGGATCGAAAATCGGCGCCAGTCCCGCTGCCGAAAAATCCCCTGCCCGTTGCGCATCTGTCGGCACCGTCGCATATTCATCCAGCGGAATAGAATTCCTCGACCCCGACAGCGTCAGAAAAACCGTATCCTTCCCGCTCGGCTTCGTCAGCCCCGGAATGTACGGCGCACTGATAAATGTCAGCCCAAACCGGTTCGTCCCCGACGCAGGCTGATCCTGAGGCTGCCCCTGCAGGCTGAATGGCTGAGCGTTCAGCGCCGAATTACTCCCCATCCAGAAAATGGCTCCATGCGGCTGTCCAGGCTTGAAGCCACGGAAATTCCTCATGCCTCCACCAAAACCGCCGCGACCTCCTCCCCCAAAACCGCCGCCTCCAAACCCTCCTCTACCAGGCCCACCCGGTCCGCCTCCAAAACCCCCTCCACCGAATAGTCCGCCACCCGGACCATCGCCTCCACCAAAACCACCTTGCGCGCGAAAGGTCTCCATCGCATCCCGCAACCGGTCCATGTCCACGCCCGCCAGTGGGCTCACCGATCCCGACTGCCCGCTGATCGCAACCGACTGCTCGCTGAAATCCGAATTCCCCGCAATGGAAGGCAGCGCCGCTCCAGCCTGTCCTCCCGCACCTCCCTGTGCTTCCGCGTCTCCTGTCAACGCATTGATCAAGTTCAGACTCTGCGCACCATTCGCAACCATCTGCCGCACAACCTGTGCTGCCTGCCCCGCCTGCGCATCTTCTTTCTGCTGCTGTTGCGCCGCGCGCGATGCCAGCACCAGTTGGAACTCCACCGCCTGCTCATGGCTCGACGCATTCAGCACCGCCTCCTGCGCTCCGGGCGCGAACGCCGCAAACTGCGTCCGCACCACATATCGTCCGTTCAACGGAATCGTCAGCGTCCATGCGCCAGTCACATCTGTTGTCGTGGAGTAGCGCTTACCGGTAAGCGTGTTCTGCGCCGTAACCGTAACGCCCGGCAGCGCAACCGTCCCGCTCTTCACATGTCCGCGAAGCGTTCCACCTGAGACAACTGGTCGGCCATCCGCCGGAGTTGCAGTAGGCGCTTGCGCCGCGGGCTCCGTTCCAGCAGGCGCTGACGCCTGCGACCAGCCGCTTGCACACCCCATCACCCACGCCGCAAGAACGGCTCCGCGGATTGCCTTCGCTATCATCCATGCTCCCGAGTCGAGCCAGTACTCAAACAGACGGACACGAGCGTATCAAGGTTTACGCGCTCGCATCGGTAATCCACAGCAGACCTGCTCTGTTTACTAATTGGTTTACACGCTGGTTACTCCCGATGCCGCGTGCCCGGTTTTCCGCTTGCGCCTCGAATCACACCATGTTTACTCTTACGCCAATACCTCAGTGGTAGCTACCGTGGGGCCTGTCTAAGCACGGGGAGCGGAAAGGTCACTACCTTGATGAAGATCGGCACCACCATCCGTGCGCACCGCCTGCAAAAAGGACTCTCGCAAGGCGACATTGAAAAGAAGACCGGCCTGCTGCGCTGTTACCTGTCGCGCGTTGAGAACGGACACACCGTTCCCTCGCTCGACACACTCTCCAAAATCGCTCTTGCGCTCGACCTTCCCATCGCCCAGTTCTTTGCCGAAGACACCCTCAACGGCAACATGAACGGCCACCACCTCAGCGATGAAGAACTTCGGTTCCTCACCCAGATCCGCCGCTACTCCACCAACCTCAACGACAGCGATCGCAAGTTGCTGCTCGCTATGGTCAAGAAGTTCGCATCCACAGCAGTAGCGCGGTAGAGATTCACTTCAGGCCTGAGCGGGGGCTTAGTCATTGGAGGCCAGTGACAAAAATTCCCCCTCAAGAGCAACTCAGCAAGATCAAATGCACTTGCGCGTGAATCGGGTGCCCCATCCAAGCTCTGCTTGGGTGGGAAACGAGAATGCCCAGTCCAAGCTTTAGCCGGCCCTACAAACCATTCCCCAAATGAAAAATCGGCTCCGCACCTTGCGCCGGGTGCCCCATCCAAGCTCTGCTTGGGTGGGAAACGAGAATGCCCAGTCCGGGCTTTAGCCGACCCTACACATCATTCCCCAGATGAAAAATCGGCTCCGCACCTTGGGCTCCCGCCAATAGCGCCTGTTCCTCGTGCGACTCCAGCGGCTTGTAGTTCTGCGCCACATCCATCGCCAGCCTGAAATACCGCTCATCTCCCGGTGGAATCGCCGCCGTGATCGGATGATTCAGCGTCCACCGCAAGCCCATCGACGCCTCATCCGGAAAGCCCGCCGGCTTGTACCAGCACTTCGGCTCAGGATGTTCCTTCTTCTGGTCCGCCGGCCACACCGTCTTCGCCATTCCCTTCAGCGCCAGAATGCCCATCTTCTTTTCTTGCGCCTTCTTCAGAATCTGCGGCCCGAACCCCGCCTGCGTGTACAGTACAAAATTCAGCGGAAACAGAATCGTGTCGAAGTGGTACCGGTCCATCGCCGCCACTGCAGTCTCAGCCGAATGCACCGAGAACCCGATGTAGCGGATCTTTCCTTCCTTCTTTGCCGCCTCCATTGTCTCTATGGCGCCGCCCGGCCCCAGCACCTTGTCCAGATCCGACATCTTCGTCAGCGCATGGAACTGGTAGAGATCCACGTGATCCGTCTTCAACAGCTTCAGCGACTCCTCAAGCTGCTTGCGCGAGTCATCCTTCATCCGGCCTTCAGTCTTGCATGCAAGAAAACAATTCTTGCGGTAAGGCGCCAGCGCCGGACCCAGCATCTCCTGCGCATTCCCGTAACTGGGCGCCACATCAAAATAGTTGACGCCTCGATCCACCGCCTCGGCCACAATGTTTTTGGACGCGCCCGCGCTCTCGTCCATCACCACAATTCCGCCGAATGCGATGATCGAAAGCTGCTCTCCCGTTCGGCCCAGAGTCCGCTTGGGAATTGGATTGCTCGGTGTCTTCGCTTGAACCTGGCTCGAAGCCGCCACCGCTGCCGCAGTTACCGCAGCCTGTCTGATAAATTCACGACGCTCCATGTCAACTCCTTAGAGAGGAAAATGACGTTCCGCGTTCCCCTCAATTATCGCGCCACAGTGTGAAGAATCAACAACGAACCTCGGGTGCCCCATCCAAGCTCTGCTTGGGTGGGAAACGAAAATGCCAAGGTTCAGAAAATTCCGGCCAGGATGATCTGCTCGGGCGGTAGGAATCGACACCTCATCACGCCTGCTCTCGCAAAAAGCGTCAGGGCACGACTTCAGTCGTGCCGCGTGAGCCTGCAAAAGAAAAGGGCTTCAGTCCCTGATCCACGTCCTCTGCTCCGGAAGCTGTCCTACCCCAGCACTCGCGAGATATAAAACCCGAACAACACCAGGATTCCCACGATCATCCCCACCGCGACCTGCAACCGGGTCAGAAACACCGCCTTCGCGTTCCCGATTCGCGGCACCATCGGCGCGGCAAAGAGCAGCCCGCAGAGCACTCCCCCCAGGTGCGCCGAATTATCGACGCTGATCCCGGTCTTCGACGAAACGTAGGGAAGGCTGATCGTCAGTCCAATCACCAAATTGATCGCTGCAAAGTAGATTACAGACTTTCTCAGCCTCTTCAACTCATCCGGCGGCACCGGAAGCCTGGGCGACTTGAGCAAGACGATCAGCGCTCCCGCAATGCCAAATACCGCACCGGAAGCTCCAGCTCCTGGCGGAAAGTAAACCAATGGATCAAACCCCAGGTGCGGCACCTTAGTGACGTTGTACACAACTCCATTCCAAAGGACCGAAAGCAGATTCCCCGCCGCCCCTGTCAGCACATAGACCGCAATCACTCCGAACGATCCCATCAGCGGTTCTGCCAGCAGCCCCAGGTTCCACAAGCACCACATGTTGGTCGCGAGATGGATGATCCCGACGTGCACAAACATCGCCGTAACGATCCGCCACCACTCACCCTGCACCAGCACTGACCCTGCGTTGTTCGCGCCCCAGTGCATCAGCTGTTCCGGAGATGGGCTCACCCCGCTCACATGCCTGAGCAGCATGAGCAAAAATACCGCAACATTGATCCCGACCAGCACGTAGGTCGCCGGAGCAGTCGACCAGAACGATCTCTTCCTTCTCACCACCGGCTGCGGCGCCGGAACAGCGTCTGGATCCGCCCAGAGAATCTCAGGCTCCGGCCCGGATCCATCTGGCCCAGACGGTGGTAGAACGCTGCTCATACTCCAACTTTAATTCATTTGCACTCTTCACTTGCGTCGCTCGCCCCTTGCATCGCGACGGTGCAAATCACCGCACAATTCCAGCCATCCGGCAATGTAGCCTATTGTTTAGCGCCCAGTTCTCAATCAGCTTGGGTGCCCCGTGTCTCCCGTTATTGGAGACATTGAAACAAGAATGTCGGGTGCCCACGGTCCCTCGCTTTTGGGGACCGGGGAGATGACAACTCGGGTGCCCCATCCTTGCTCAGCAAGGGTGGGAACGACGAACTCAGCCACCATAGTCGCGTCCTAAAAGGAGAAGTCCCGTGAGTGCAGCACAAGTAGCAGGAATCAAGCCCATCCGCCGCGCGCTGCTCAGCGTCACCGACAAGACCGGCCTTGTCGACTTCGCCAAGGTGCTCTCCTCCCACGGTGTCGAACTCATCTCCACCGGCGGAACCGCTCGCGCTCTCCGAGACGCCGGCCTCACCGTCAAGGACGTCAGCGACCTCACCGGCTTCCCTGAAATGCTCGACGGCCGTGTCAAAACGCTGCACCCTTTCGTACACGGCGGTCTTCTCTACATCCGTGGCAATGCAGAACACGAAGCCGCAGTCGCCGCTCACCACATTCAGCCCATCGACATGGTCGTCGTCAATCTCTATGCCTTTGAGAAGACAGCCGCCCAGCCCGGCGTCGCCTTCGGACACCTCATCGAAAACATCGACATAGGCGGTCCCTCCATGGTCCGCTCCGCCGCCAAGAACTTTGAAGACGTGGCCATCGTCACCCGCGCCTCCGACTACCCGGCTCTCAGCGAAGAACTCAAATCCAACAACGGTGCGTTAGGCCGCGAAACTCGCTGGCGTCTGGCCAAACAAGCCTTCGCCACCACCTCCGCGTACGACACAGCCATCGCCAACACGCTCGATCAGATCTCGGCTGCCCCTGAGCCGTCCCAGCCTGCATCGCCCGAGAGCAACGCCTTTCCCGCCAGTCTCCGTATCAACATGTCTCTCTCGCAATCGCTTCGTTACGGCGAAAACCCCCACCAGCGTGCTGCCCTTTACTCCGACGGCTCAGGCCTCGGAATCGCCGGCGCTACCCAGCTTCAGGGCAAGGAACTCAGCTACAACAACCTTGTTGACCTCGATGCCTGCTGGGAGCTCGCGCAGGAGTTCGACTCGCCCGCAGTCATCATCGTCAAGCACACCAACCCCTGCGGCGGCGCTACTGGCAGCTCTGTCCTCGAGGCCTATCAGAAAGCTCTTGCCTGCGATCCCGTCTCAGCCTTCGGCGGGGTCATCGGCATCAATCGTCCGGTCGATGCCGAAGCCGCAGCTGAAATTGCCAAGCTCTTCGTCGAAGCCATCGCCGCGCCGTCCTTCACGCCCGAAGCACGCGAACGTTTCGCCGCAAAGAAGAACCTTCGTCTCGTCGAGGTACGGCCTGCACCGCAGCGGCCAGTGGTCAAGAATGTCTCCGGCGGCCTCCTGCTGCAGGATGCCGACACCGGTCGCGTCACCGAAGACGAACTCAAGGTTGTCACCTGGCGTCCGCCATCTCCAGAAGAACTTCGCGCTCTCATCTTTGCCTGGCGCGTTTGCAAGCACGTCAAATCCAACGCAATCGTCTATGCACGCGACGGCCAGACCGTCGGCATCGGTGCCGGACAGATGAGCCGCGTTGACGCCGCGAAATTCGGAGCCCAGAAAGCCGTCCTCTCTCTCAAAGGCACCGTCGCCGCCTCCGATGCCTTCTTCCCTTTCCCCGATGGACTCGAAGCTGTGGCTGCTGCCGGTGCTACAGCCGTGATCCAGCCTGGAGGTTCCGTAAAGGATGACGACGTCATTGCCGCCGCCGACCGTCTCGGCCTCGCCATGGTCTTCACCGGCATCAGACATTTCCGCCATTGATGCCTTGAAGCACCCCGTTACCTCCACCGGCTCAAATCCCTTGACACCCCTGCCTCTTTGCGACTAAACCCGGGTAAAATCGTCTCTAAGATTAGGCAGGGTGCGCCCGCGCACCGTCCGCATCAAAGCTTTCAACCGGGCTGGCGAGGAGCATCCGCGTCCGCCGAAGACGAAAGTCAATGGATCCCCGAGGATCATGAGAATAAAGACATTAGCATCACCGCTGTGGTTGTCCATTGCCGCCTCGCTTCTTGCGGCGCCCGCCCCGTACGCACTATCCCAAAGCACCCCGGCCACACCCGCGGCTGCTCCGCAGGCGAGTCCCTCTGGTACCGCCGCTCCTAAACCTGCCGCCCCAGCACCTAATCAGGCCAGTCCTGACCCCGCGCGCGCCCAGTCCTACTACCACGCTGCTCTCGCCGAGATCTACGAAGAGCAGGCAATCGCCACGGGGCGTCCTGAGTTCATGCGCCACGCCGTCGAGGAATACAAGACCGCCCTGAGCGCCGACCCCACTTCGGCACAGCTGAATGATGAGCTCGCAGACCTCTACTTCCGCACAGGCCAGGTTAAAGAAGCGGAAGCCACTGCGCGCGGCCTCCTTAAGACATCACCCAACGACATCGATGCGCATCGCCTTCTCGGTCGTCTCTACCTCCGCCAGCTAAGCGAAGCTCAGAATGCCGTCTCTTCTTCGTCGCCCAGCGGAAATACCCTCGATCAGGCGATCGCTGAATTTCAGAAGATCGTCACCCTCGACCCCAAGAGCGTTGAAGACCGCATGGTTCTCGGCCAGCTCTTCACGGTGAAGCACCAGACCGAAAAAGCCGAAGAGCAGTTCAAAGCCGCGCAGGAAATCGATCCCGACTCAGAAGAAGTCGTACTCAATCTCTCTCGCCTCTACGGCGAAAATGGCGACATGGCTCACGCCGCCAAAGTCATCGAAAACGTCCCCGAGTCCGAACGCACTCCCAAGATGGAGACAGCTCTCGGCGCCGTCTACGATCAGCTCAAGCGTCCCAAGGATGCTGTGGCCGCATACAAGCGCGCAGCCGACATGGATCCTGAAGATGCGCGCACGCTTGGCGCACTCGCCCAGGCTCTTCTCAACGACGGCCAGCTTGACGAGGCACTGAAGATCTACAAGCAGATCGCAGCCGCCGATCCTGAGGACGCCGGCACCCTCGTCCACATCAGCGAAATCCTTCGCCGTCAGGGCAAGTACGAGGAAGCTCTCACTACCGTCAAGAAGGCCGTGAAAAAAGATCCAGATTCAATGGAAGCCGGTTACAACGAAGGTCTCCTGCTCGATGTTCTCGGACGCTACGACGAGTCCGCACAGATCTACGAGCACATGGTCGACCTGACTTCGCACGCCAACGGCGCATACACCTCCGACGAAAAGAACAATCGCGCAATCTTTCTCGAGCGCCTCGGCTCCGTCTATCACGAGCAGAACAAAGTCGACGAAGCCATCGCCACTTACCAGAAGCTCATTGATCTGGGCGGAGACAGCGCTCTTCGCGGATACCAGAATCAAGTCGATGTCTATCGCGATGCCCGCCAGTACGACAAAGCCATTGCAGTATCACGCAAAGCCGTCGAAGCCGATCCCAAGAATCGCGACCTCAAGTTGATGCTTGCCGGCGAACTCGTCGATGAAGGCAAAGACGAAGAAGGCATCACGATGGCGAAAGGCATGCTCACGAACTCCGACAAGGATCGTGAAGTCTATATCGCCCTTGGTCAGATCTACACACGCCTTCATCGTTGGAAGGAAGCAGACGAGGCGCTCGGCAAAGCCACGTCGCTCACGTCCAAAAAAGAAGACAACCTGTATCTCCTCTTCCTGAAAGGCGGCCTTGCCGAGCGTCAGAAGCACTTCGAGCCCGCGGAGCAGTTCTTCCGCCAGGCGCTTCAGATCGATCCCAACAACTCGATGGTCCTCAACTACCTCGGCTACATGCTCGCCGACAAGGGAACGCGCGTAACCGAAGCTTTGAAGATGATCCGAAAAGCAGTCGAGATCGAGCCCATGAACGGGGCGTACCTTGACTCGTTAGGCTGGGCCTACTACAAGATGGGCCAGTACGAGCTAGCCGAAACCAACCTCCGCCAGGCAGTTGAGCGCAGCCAGACCGACCCCACCGTTCACGACCACCTCGGTGACCTGTACGAGAAGACAGGACGTATCCGCCTCGCCGCGGCGCAATGGGAAATCTCGGTGAACGAGTACGCGAAGTCTGCTTCTGCGGACATCGAGCCTGCCGAAGTAGCCAAGGTGCAGAAGAAGCTCGACACTGCCCGCGTCCGCCTTGCCAAGCAGGATTCCGCCACCGGCGCAACCAAACCTGAATAAACAAAACCATGCAGACACATCAAGGGCGGCCCGATGCAATGGCCGCCCTTGATGTTTTGACCGCCTTGGGCTGAGGAAGCCCGGCACGCGCTATGCTACTTGAGCAAAGTGGGCCGTTTCGCTGGTGGGCAATGTTTCAGCCGGTGGCGGGATCGTTTTGTGATGCAGCGACCGCTTCACAATAAAGACTTCGTCAAGATAAAGCCGGGCGTTCCCATCGAGATCAAGAAAACCAATATCGTTGTTGCGGCAGATTGACTGCGCTTCCTCAGAAATCGTGGTTGCGATCAGGATCGGCATCACCACCACTCCGCGCTCCTTCTGCACCTTCTTCAGATCATGCACCGCTCTCCGTAAATGCATCGGATCGCATGCGCTCACGAATTTGCATGCCAGCAGGTGAGCGTGGCCGTAGATTTCAATGTGACCTAGTATCGTCTTCTCGCTATGATGCCCATGCCGGCTCACGCAGATTTCTTTAACCTTGATCACCGAAATCTGCCGCAGCGTCTCTCGAAGTGCATCAATCGCCTCGGTCTCCATATGTCTATGCATGGCTTCCGCCCATCCTTGAAGCGCAACCAGGAGCGCAATGTTTAGGCAACTGAAAAGCGGTCTTCACCGCCAAAGAATAAAATTCCGCCGACTCTCGCAACACACCAGCGATCCCGCACTCGGGATTCGCCATCAAGCCGCGGTGATGGCTCCCGTACCGGCGAATGGGTCTTGCTTCGGAGCCTCGGACCTCAATCGAAACGTACTTTTACCGGCCGGTGTCATCGCCAGTTTCACTTCTTTGTGTTCACCCATCCGGTGAATCACTTTGAAACCTAGCCACTCGCAAAGTCGTGGATCGTGAATCTCCGGCCGTCCGTTCCAGAACTCCGAAGTCAAGCCGCATTGAATCTGCAGATGATCTAGTTGCAGTTCAATCTCGCGAATCCCCTTGGGAAAATAACGGCGCACATTCCTCGCACCGATATGCAGTCCGGTGACCTCGCCACCTTTGAGCTGCGTCTTCACTACCATCGCCCGCACCGAATCCTTTGAAGTATTCAGCTCGTCGCGTTGAATCCAGATCGTGTCGTCTACATCGTCAGCACAATCACTCGCAGGCCTTCACAGCCCTGATGGAGCATATCTTGTACCCGTTTTTGCACAGCGTCAAGTGGCAGTCTGACAACAAATCGTTGAGAAATGCCCTTGAATCGATTTATCAAACGCATCTACGACGATCTAAGAAAAATGTGCCCGGGGTGCCCGACCATTTCCCGCATCTGTGACATGGGTGGGAACGACAATACAGCCCCGCAAGACTCTGCTGCCCAAAAAAGAATGCGGCAGCTTCCATTTCTCCGAAGCTGCCGCAATTGTTCTTAACGGATCTAACCAACTGCCCAGCCTCAAGTCGCCGCGTACTTCATCTGGTTCGCGAAATGGGTGGGAGTCAGATCGCTACTGATGCGCCTGCGCCGACTCGATAAATGCATCCACGTTCCGCTTATCGACCAGCGACGTGCCTGTATCGATGAACACCGGGAATGGCGAGAACGCATCCTGGCTGTTGTCCTTCGATAGCGAGGACGGCGGATTGTGGAAGATTCCATCCAGTTGCTTCAGTCCGACATACCCCATCGTGAACGGCTTCTGTGCCACCGTCGCGTTGATTGACCCGCCCTTGATCCCGTCGAGCGTGTCCTGGTTTACGTCCCACGCGACTACCATGCGATCGGTTCCATTCGCACGCTTCACCGCATCCGACACCATCTTGCCCGACGCCGACTCAAGGCAGACAAACGCACTCACTTTCTTCGGTCCGGTAAGCGCCAACAGCTCTTGCGTCTTGTCGAATGCCGCCCGCGCATCGCTCTTGATGTCGATTACATCCGCGATGTGAATGTTCGGCCGGCTGTCCAACACGTCCTTGAATCCCTTCAGGCGATCTTCCATATTCGGCTGCCCCGAAAGCGAGAAGAACACCACATTGCCCGAACCGCCCAGTTGCTCCACAACCCGGTGACCACCCATCCGGCCTGCTTCAAGGTTGTTCGTTCCGATGAAAAATAGCCTCTTTGTCCCCGGTGCATCCGAATCAATCGTGATCACCGGAACTCCCGCTGCGATCGCCGAATCGATCGCTGACCCGAGCACGGAGACGTCTGCAACCGAAATCAGAATCCCAGCCGGCTTCGCGGCCACTGCCTTCTGCATCTCTGCTAGCTCAGCCTGCGGGTCGTAGTTCTCCGGTCCCGCGACCTTCGCCGTCACCATATACTGCGCGGCAGCCTGGTTGAATCCCTTTGCCACCGTCTGCCAGTACGGCAATGACATGTTGACTCCGACGAGGTAAAACACCTCTTTCTTCGAATGCCTCTCGCAGCCTGTAGTGAATGCAACTCCGATGAGTAACAATGCCAGCCCAACTGATTTCATCGTTTTCATTCTTGCCTCCGGTCCGAACGTGAAAAGGTCTCTCGGATTGCGCGCCCAATTAAACCCCGTGCCCGCGCACCTGTCAAAAACGGCAGGATGGTACTCCCGCATGCGGGCAATTGTCCATTCTGTCGCACCAAGAATTTATAGCACCTCGCACTAGGCACTTTCGTGATTCCCAGCACGCTCACGCGACCAATTTGAATAAACCCTGCACGAGTCCTTCGTGTGCACTCAAGCATTCCATGCGTTATAACCGAACCTGAGTGATCAATCGCCTCACGATGAGCGAACCGCCCTCCTCGAGCTTGCTTCTTCCGCCCGACATAGCAGTGAAGGGCGAAGGAGAGCTCACTTCACGTCAGTATTCCGAACCGCACCATCCCTACCGCTCTTCCTTCGCGCGAGATCGCGCCCGCATCCTCCATGCACGCTCCTTCCGGCGTCTCGCTGGAAAAACCCAGGTCTTCTCCCGTCTCGCCGGCGGCTTCCAAGGCGATCACTTTCGCAGCCGTCTCACGCACACGCTCGAGGTCGCCCAGATCTCCCGCACCATCGCCAATGCTCTCGGCCTTAACTCCGAGCTCGCCGAAGCCCTCGCCCTCGCCCATGACATTGGCCATCCTCCCTTCGGCCACGCCGGTGAGAAAGCCCTCGACGAAGCCCTCCATGAACACGGCCTTGGCTTCGACCACAACATCCACGCCCTGCGCATCGTCACCTGGTTCGAAGAGCGATATCCCGTATTCCGCGGCCTCAATCTCACTCTCGCAATGCGCGAAGGCATCATCAAGCATTCACGCGATTACACGACCGCCACGCATCCCGAGCTCTCCGCTTACTTCCTCGACCTTCGCCCTCCACTCGAAGCTCAGCTTATCGACATTGCCGATGAAATCGCCTATCTGACCGCCGACTTCGACGACGGCCTCGACTCCGGCATTCTTGATATCGGCGATGTCTGCGATCACGTACCGCTCTTCCGCCAGTTCCACAACGAAGTCACGGGCGAACACGTCAAAGCTCCAGCCAAGCAGGCCGTCTACGAGTCCCTGAACCGCATCCTCAATGCGCTTGTCACAGATCTGATCGAAGAAGTTCATCGCCGCATCGCCGCTCTCGGCGCAACCACGCTCCCCGACATCCGTCGCACACCACATCGCATCGCCGTCCTCAGCCCTGCAATGGAAGCCGAGCGTGCAACCGCAAAGCGCTACCTCTACGCCAACTTCTACAACTCTCCCGGCATGGAAGAAGAACACGACCGCGCCGCCCGCGTCGTAAAGGGAATCTTTTCGACCCTCATGTCAGACCCCGGTCTGCTGCCTGCCGATCACCAGATCCAGATCCCCACAGAAGGCCTCGCTCGCACTGTCGCCGACTACATTGCCGGCATGACCGACAGCTATATCGAACAACTCTGGCTGCGTCATGTAGCCCAGCCCTGAATAACCGGTTCCTAGGATCAAAGCTCGGGTGCCCCTGAGCTTACCGAACGGTCTCCCTTCGTTGCAGACATGGGAAACAAAGAGGCCCCGCCCGTACTCATGCCTAAAAATCCGCTTCACCACAATTCATGGACCAGCGGTTGACACCGTCCGCCTTACGTTGATATCAACGAATCTGCTTCGAGATCGACGAAAACACGAGCGCATAAAACAAGCACAGGAGAGACCCCCATGTTTACCCCCAAAGGCAAGTTCGGCTGGTACGAACTCATGACCAGCGACCCTAAAGCCGCTGGCAAATTCTATTCCGACGTCGTCGGCTGGACCGCAAAGGAAATGCCCAGCCCCGACGGCTCGACGTACACCACCTTCAACATCGGTGACGTAGGTATCGCGGGAATGCTCACCATCCCTGGCCACACCGCCTGGATCGGCTACATCGCTGTCGATGACGTCGACGCGCACATCGAGAAGATCGTCGAAGCCGGGGGCAAGCTCTGGAAGCCCGCCACAGACATTCCCAAGATGCTCCGTTTCGCTGTCATGTCCGACCCTCAGGGCGCAGCCATCATCGTCTTCACTCCCGACCCCGCCATGCCCAGCCCCAAGCGCCCCGAGTCGCCTACGCCCGGCACCATCGGCTGGCACGAGCTGTACACCACCGACGTCGAAGCCGGGTATAGCTTCTACAACAAGTTCTTCGGCTGGACCAAAATCACGGATATGGACATGGGCTCCATGGGCATCTACCGGCTCTTCGATGAAGGCGACCACAAGGAAATGGGCGATGGCGGCATGATGACCAAAGCGCCCCACATCCCCGTCTCCTGCTGGAACTTCTACTTCAACGTCGACTCCATCAAGGCAGCCGTAGAACGCGTCACAGCAGGCGGTGGTAAAGTCCTCAACGGTCCCATGCAGGTCCCCGGCGGCGGCTGGATCATCAACGCCCAGGACCCCCAGGGCGCCATGTTCTCCCTCGTCAGCAACAAGGAATAGCTTCAGGAACAAGGACAACCTCAGGTCAAAAAGAACACTCCCCGCAGGCAATGCTCGCGGGGAGTGTTCTTCAGTCCCTAGTCCCTAGTCCCTAGTCCCTACCTAGTCCCTAGTCCCTTCTCTTCTCGTTCCCTCATCCCCTGATCCCTGACCACTGACCACTGATCCCTGATCCCTGACCCCTGACCACTGCTCACTGCACCGTTCCCTGCGGCCTCAGCCGCCTCAGATCCAACGCGCACTCCACCGCATTCTGCGCATGCAATCTCAGATTGTCCGACGCCGCCCACAGCCAAAGCCGCGTCGACTCATTCGCATTTCGCGCGCCAGCCTCAAGACGCAACCGCACCAGCACATCGTTCTGTCCCGTCGCCGCAAGGTTCGAAGGCGAGTCCGTCTCTTCCAGCACCAGGTCTACATGCTCGCCGCCCAGCGCCTCTTCCAGAGCTGCCACATCAACGGGCCTCTCCAACTCGACAAAGATTGAGAACGCATGCCCATGAAACACCGGCGCACTGATCGTCTGCACCGCCAGCGACGGCAGCCTTCTTCCCGCCAGCGCGTTGTACTGCCGCCGAATTCGCGCGTCCATCTGACCCAGGCTCGCCTTCGCGCTCTCTCCAAACCCGCTCAGCAAGTTATAGGCAGTCTGTGCGTCGAATGTCGCTTTCGGCAGCGATTGAAAACTCAGCAGGTTTACCGTCTGCTGATGCAGCTCATCCATTGCCAGACGTCCAAACTCGCTCGCCGGCAGCATGACCGTCGCCGCCGCTTGCCGCACAGGAGCAGCCTGCTGCACGCGCTCCATCAGCAACGCCAGAGCCAGCGTTGCCGGATTTGCCGGCACCACTGCGGGTGTGAACAGGTCCGCCGTCACCTCCTGCGCCTCAACCCACGGCGACCTAACCAGCACTCCTGTCTCTGAATCCAATGCTCCCGACAAATCCAATACCGTCGAGCCCGCTCGAAGCGCCTCTCGCCAGTACTTCTGCGTCAGCTTCTCCGTTCCACAGAAAAACGTGAAGTCCATGTGCTCAAATGCATCCGGACTGATCGCCTGCACAAACGTGATCTCGTCGCCTACCTGATCGAGTTGCCCCAGCCCCTCGTCTTCATCCAGCAGTGAAAGGTCTGCAGCCGCCAGCGACGATTCTGAAATCGCATCCTTCAGCTCTTTACCCAGCAGCGTCGATGCCCCAACAATTGCAATCTTGTACACAGAGTTCCTTTTCGTGGTTGAACGCCAGCTTCGTCAATACCGAATATCTCTTTGCGTCAATCGCTGTAGCTGGAAACTGGCGACTGGCAACTCAAAACTCACGTATGATGCAGCGGGTCCGGATCGGGATTGGCGTTATCCTGCAATTGCTCCATGCCGCCACCTCGCAATCCTCTGCGCCGCCTGCGCGACCATCCATAAGCCGCGCGCGCCCAGATACCCGAAAACGTATAGATCAGCGCAATCGGAAACAGCACTCCCTGTGAGTACCGGACCATGACGTACAGCACAATCGCCATCACCGGCAACAAACGGAACGGATGCGCCTTGCTCAGGTCGATCTCCTTGCCCGACCAGAACCGCCACGTGCTCACCATCAGAAACGCAGCCAGCCCCACCAGCATCATCCACGGAATCGCAACCCACCACTCCGTCACCGGATACCCGCCGAAGAAATGCACCGTCGATGCCAGCAGAGCAGCCGCCGCAGGAATCGGCATCCCGACAAAATACTTCCTGTCCGCCCTTCCCGGATTGCGCGGCTTTGGATCGTGGCTGATGTTAAATCGCGCCAGTCTCGATGCCCCGCCGATTACAAACAGAAAGCAGAGAAACGCTCCGGCCTGGATGATGTGGTGCCGCACATCCGGATTCATCTCTTCCGGCAGCGAACGGAATCCCCACACCCATGCCAGCAAACTCGGAGCCACGCCGAACGTAATCACATCCGCCAGCGAATCCAGTTCGCGCCCGAAATCGCTAGCCGTATTTGTCATGCGCGCGATACGACCATCCAGGGAATCAAACGGAATCGCCAAGAGAATCGCAATCGCCGCCACATCCAGATGCGTCAGCGAACCGATTGCGTTCAAATTGTTCGAAATCGCGTCCAGCGTCTGCGTGATCGCAAAGTAGCCCGCACCGATGTTCAGGGCTGTAAAGAACGACGGAAGGATAAACATCCCGCGCCGGATGCGCGCGCGATTCCTGGCCTGAGCCAGCGCCGCATCCGATTGATTCACGAAGTCGCCCCGCTCTTGGCACGCGGCATCTCCGCAATGATCGACGCACCGCCTTTCACGCGCTGCCCCGTCTTCACCCGGATATCCGCTTCAGCCGGCAGAATCACATCGGTCCTCGAGCCAAACTTGATCAGCCCAACGCGCTGTCCGCGCTCGACCTTGTCGCCCTCGCGATAGTTGAAGACAATTCGCCGCGCGATCAGTCCCGCGATCTGCTTGAATACGATCTCAATCCCCTCGCCGCGCACCGTCACAATATTTTGTTCGTTGCGTTCCGCGCACTCCTGGTTCATCGCATTCAGAAATTTTCCAGTCTGATAGCGCACAGACGTAATCACGCCCGCAATCGGCGTACGGTTCACATGCACATCAAACACATTCAAAAAAATGCTGATTCGCTGCCGGGGCCCATCCTGCGTGTCGATCCGGACCGTTTCCGTCACAACCCCATCGGCAGGCGAAACGATTTGTCCCTCGCCCCTCGGAATATCGCGTTGTGGATCGCGGAAGAACCAGAGAAAAAAGGCAGCCAGCAGAACCGGCGCAATGCTCCAGTACCAGGTGCCTGTGGCCCATGCCAGGACCGCCGCCACCCCCAGCAGACTCAAACCGTAGATGTAACCGTCACGAACCATTGTCCCTAACGATTATACGGTTGATTCGACACCAGGGTAGTTGCGGCAGAGTGCCTCACTGAGAACCGCCTCGTCAGGTGCACACCCGCCGTAAGGCTATTCAAATCATCGTCCCACTGGCCAAAAGCCTGAGAACTAGGCAGTCACAGGAACCCGGTGCTCGAGAGCGACAATCAGGTCCTTGGCATGCAGTTTCAGCTTCTTCAGGCGAACTTCTTCGAGCTGCTCATCTGTAGAGAGATAAGGCTTCTGAAGCAATTCTTCCAACCGCTGAGCGTAGCGACGATGTTCGGCGTGAAGGCGTCCGACTTCTTCGCTCAGCGTGGCGGCATTTATCTCATCCATCCAGCACCTCCTGGAGTTTCTTAGAAAATACATATAGTCCTCTGCCTGCTCCCTTCGCAAGCGCCAACTCAACAGAATTTTCCAGGTTATTGTGGATTTCCTAACCTTGACTCAACACACGTGATCCAGAACACAATTCGTTGCCGAAGAAAGCGGGTGCCCATTCTGGTCACAGCATTATCGTGACGAGGGTTGGAACCAAAATGTCGGGCCTTTGATGACCCCTGATCACTGATCTCTGACCCCAGGCGCAGCATCAGCGGAGCCCAAGTCGCATCAACACCGCGTCCTCCACCGGCCCCGCATAGTACCCCGCCCTCCGCCCATCTTCCCTGAATCCAAGAAACCGGTAGAACCCCTGCGCTGAATGATTTCCCCCGCGAACCTCAAGCACCACTTCCCGAACTCCCTGCCTCCGCAACTCATGCTTCAGCGCAGCAAACAGCTCCCGCGCAACCCCGCGCCTCTGATGCGGAACAGCCGTCACAATGCTCTCCAGCTCCGCCTCCCCACCCGGCAACACTGCCGCAACCACAAACCCCACCAGCACCTCGCCATCCCCCTCCGCCACCAGCGCCACGCGCCTCGGCTGATTCCCCGGATCAATCGCCGCAACATACGCCGGCCGGCCCCATCGAGGCGCATGATCCGTCTTCGCCGCAATCTCCATCACGGCATCGACATCCGTATCCCCCATCCGCCTCACCCGAATTTCACCGCCGTTTTTGCTCCTCGCCTTCGCCGCCTCCCCAAAAATCTCCGCGTCCGACCGCCGCAAATAGTGCCCATCCAGTGCCGCCAAGTCTGAAAACTCCCCAGCGAGAATCGCGGGCACGCAGAGCCGTATAGCGTCAAACGCGGTTGGTGCCTCGACTCGAACCAATTCAACCCTGCTCCAGGCTGATTCGATCAATGCAGCCGCCGCATCATCACAAACCGCAATAACATTGGGTGCCCCAGAGCCTGTCCTGAGCCTGTCGAAGGATCTCGATTTTGAGACCTGGGATATCTCCTCCGCCCCCGCCAACAACTGTCGTGAACTCCCATCCGCCGAAGCGATCCGCAAGAACACCTCATGCCGATGCGCATCCAGCGCCGCCGACCCTACTCCAGCCTTCGCCGCCAGCACCGCCAGCCGCGACACCGCCACCACAGGAATCTGCCCCGGCTCCGCCAGCCCCTTCACCGCACTCAACCCAACCCGCACACCCGTAAAACTTCCCGGCCCGTTCACCACCACGATCGCCACAACATCACGTAGCCCGACACCCTGCCTCGTCAGCAACCCCTCCACTGCCGAGATCAGCGTTGCCGAGTACGTCTTCCCCGCCAGCTCCGTCTGTCCCAGCACGTCTATCGCGTATCCCGGCACTTCCTCGGGTGCCCCATCCAAGCTCTGCTTGGGTGGGACCGAAGCTTCAACCCGCGCCAGCGCCACCGTGCCCGACGGCCCGCACGTATCCACCCCCAGCACTAGCATCCCTTCGCCAGCCTTGTTTCCCGCAACTGTTTGATCCCCGGTCATCTCCCTCCCAGCATTACACAGCCCCTGATACCAGTTCCCCAGCCTGATCTACTCGTTTGATCACTGACCCCTGATCCCTGACCACTGCTTTTCCGGTAATCTAATCCCAGCACTCCCAGAACCAATCCGCTCCCCACGGCGGCAGAAAATCTGAAAGGACGACCCCTGTGGCCGCCGCCGCCGCAACCGCAGCATCCGCCGACTTCCACAAGACCTGGCGCCCCAAAGCCAACCCCTGGGCCATCGCCATCACCGTTACGCTGGCCACCTTCATGGAGTCGCTCGACACCTCCATCGCCAACGTCGCCATGCCTCACATCGGCGGCAATCTCTCCGCCAGCGTCGAAGAAGCCACCTGGGTCCTCACCAGCTATCTCGTCGCCAATGCCATGGTCCTGCCCATCTCCGGCTGGATCGCCAATCGCATCGGACGCAAGCGTTTCTACATGTCGTGCGTCTTTCTCTTCACGCTTACATCTTTGCTCTGCGGGATGGCCCTCTCGCTCCCCATGCTCGTCTTCTTCCGCGTCCTTCAAGGCGCAGCCGGTGGAGGCCTCCAGCCCAGCGAGCAATCCATCCTCGCCGACACCTTCCCGCCAGAAAAACGCAGCATGGCCTTCGCCATGTATGGAGTCGCCGTCGTCACCGCGCCCGTCCTCGGCCCAACCGTCGGTGGTTGGATCGTCGACAACTACTCTTGGCGCTGGATCTTCTTCCTGAACATCCCGGTCGGCATCATCTCGCTCATCCTCTCTAACCGGCTCGTCGAAGATCCGCCCTACCTCGCCGAAATCCGCAAGCGCAAAGAAGGCATCGACTACTGGGGCCTGGGCCTCCTCATCATCTCCATCGGAGCAGTGCAGGTAATGCTCGACAAGGGCCAGGAAGACGACTGGTTCGGCTCGCGTTTCATTACAACGCTCTTCATAGTCGCCATCATCGGACTCGTGCTCTTCTTCTGGCGCGAACTCACCATCGAACACCCCGTTCTCGACCTGCGCCTCTTCGCTCAACGCAACGTCGGCATGACGCAACTCGTCATGTTCATGGTCGGCGTGGCTCTCTACTCCTCCACTGTCCTCATCCCGCAATTCCTGCAGGAGGTCATGGGCTACTCCGCCCGACTCGCCGGCATGGCCGTTTCATCCGGCGGACTCGTCCTCATGTTCCTCTTTCCCGTCGCCGGAGCGCTCGCGCCAAAATTCGATGCGCGCAAGCTCGTCTCCATCGGATTTGTCATCACCACCTTCGGCCTCTGGCGCATGACCACCATCAACCAGAACATTAGCTTCGGCCACGCCGTAAGCTGGCGCGTCTACATTGTTCTCGGACTCCCCTTCCTCTTTATCCCCATCAACACGCTCTGCTACTCCGGCATCCCGCAGGAGAAATACAACGAGGTCAGCGGACTCACCGCGCTCATGCGCAATCTCGGCGGCTCCGTCGGAATCAGCTTCATCACCACTCTTCTCGCGCGACAGAGCCAGCGACATCTCGCCTTGTTGATGCACAACACCGCGCCCGGCAATCCAGCCTATGAAGACATGCGCAACGGACTCGCCGGAGCGTGGCGTCACCTCGGCTCTTCCATGCCCGACGCCACTTATCACGCCGGAGCCCAGATCTACGGCATGGCCCAGCTCCAGGCCCGCCTCCTCGCCTACGTCGACGTCATATGGGTCATGGTCTTCGTAACCGCAGTGCTTGTCCCTCTCCCCTTCCTCATGAACCGCCCCAAGAAGCTAGCCGGCTCCGCCCCCATGGGCCACTAGCCAACCCTCCCTACTTCGATTCACTTCATCCATAAGTCCGGGTGCCCCCGGTCCCTCGCACTTGGGGACCGGGGAATGACCCACATGTCTGAAAACTCGATCTACTCGTTCTCTCGCGCCTGACCCACATCTCGCTTCTGAGATGTGGGATCAAAACTACTCCTTCTTGGGAGCCGGGTGCCCCATGTCTCCCGATTTTGGAGACATCGGAGACGAAGAACTCATCACTGCGAAGTTCGTAACTCGGATTTCAACCGACTGGGTGAAATCGGCCGAAAATTCCCGACCAGATTTGCAGATCATTTCCCCATTTTCGTCATACTTGAATCAGACAGGATTCAAACACAGGCTCATCGCCGATATCATCCAGTGGCTGAGCCACGCCTTCGCGGTAATTCAAGTTCAGCTCAGTACCCGCGACGAGTGGATAAAAGACAAGCGGGCGAATCTTCGATCGGGTGAAAACGAGGCGTCAGTTGTCAGGTTGTCGTTCCCGTAAGTAGCTTCCTTTGGAGATACCTACAGCTAAGTCCAATGACAGGAAGTTCTTGCAGAGCACCCCGCTCGCTAACCTCAAGAAAGTAGAGTTCTTGGTTACAGAAAATAGGGGGAGGGGGATAGGAGCAACGTCGCACCAACGCAGCTAGCGGGAAAAGATCTACGAACTCCGCGTCTTCATTGCATCGGGATCAAAATCCACGGACGCCTGGCAGTGGTAGGCTAGGGCAAACCAGCTCAATTGAGCTTTAACCCCCTTGCAAGGATGGGCCCACATGAAAGGAAATCCAAAGGTCCTCGAACATCTCAACAGCGCGTTGCGCGACGAACTGACCGCCATCAACCAGTACTTCCTGCACGCCGAGATGTCGGAGAACTGGGGCTACAAGAAGTATTCGAAGTACATCAAAAAACAATCCATCGATGAAATGAAACACGCTGAAATGCTCATGGAGCGGATCCTCTTTCTCGACGGAACGCCGAGCATGGAACCCATGTCTCTGACCATTGGCAAATCAGTCAAAGACATGATCGAGTCGGATCTCAGCCTGGAGCACGGAGCCGTGGCTTCCTACAACGAGTCCATCCGTGTCTGCGTTGAAAACGGCGACAACGGTTCGCGAGACTTGTTCGTCAGGCTGCTGAAAGATGAAGAAGGCCACGTCGACTGGCTTGAAGCACAAGTCCACCAGATCCGCGAGATCGGGTACGAGCGCTACCTGATCACACAAACTGAAGAAGGCTGACTCGCTCAATTCAGACAGCAACGCCCGGATCGGTTGCTCCGGGCGTTGTTCTGAAACAAGCTGCTTGTTGTTATCTCACCGTCAGTGTCACCGAGCTGGTGTGCGTGGCCGACCCGCTCTTTCCCGTGACAGTGATCGTGAATGTGCCCGTCGTTGCATTGTGGGCAGTCTTGATCGTCATCGTGGATGTCCCGCTGGTTCCCAGCGAAGACGGGCTGAAGCTCACTGTCGCTCCCTTGCCCTGGCCCGATGCCGACAACGCCACCGTGCTGTTGCCTCCGGTGTCGCTCACCGTGATCGTCGACGTCCCCGAACCTCCTCGGCTGATCGTCAGCGACGATGGAGCCGCGGCGATGGAGAAGTCGGCTGTGCCGCCTCCACCTGAGCCGCCCCCGATCAGCGTCGTGATTAGCGCGCTGCCGTTAGGGCTGCCCCAACCCGTCGCCAGATCGTACCCGGTCACCGCCGAGTAGCCATTGCTGCCGCTCGTGATGTCATGGAAATTCGTATCGTATGCAGAACTGTTTCCTGTCGAATACAGCGTGGGATTGATGAAGCCGACTGCCTTCCCCGTCGAGCTCACTGCCTGCTGGTTCACCAGCGCCAGGTACCCCGCCCACATCGGCGCGGCAAAGCTGGTTCCGCCATACAGATTTGCGGTGCAAGCCTTCTGGTCGGCGCAAACGTAGAAGGTGTAGTTCGCATTCGCCGAAACATCCGGCGCATTGCGCAATGTCTTTGAGCAGTTTGAACAGCTGTTCGCCGTCGCAATCTGCCACGACGGAATCGCGATGCTGTCCGGTGTAATGCCGCCTCCGCCATCAGCCCATGCAGTCTCTGACGCCCACGGTCCACCCGCGGAGCTGGTCACCAGATCGGTCCCCCCCACCGAGGTCGTGTACGCGTCATCCGCCGGAAAGTAGTACGGGCTCTTCCGCGTCGGCCATTTTCCCGAGTCTCCGGCTGCAACGAAGAAATTCTGACCCTGCGCCGCAAACTCCTTGAAGTAAGGATCGTCGGTACTGGGATCCGCCGGTCTCCACGCCCATGAACATCCGATCTGTGCGCTTCGAATCGAGTCGGTAGCCATCGCATTCAGAATCGATGCGTCCGTGGACCCGACGTACACCATCAGATGCGCGAGTCCCGGCGCCATGCCAAGAGCCTGCGTCATGTCCAGAATCTGTTCGGTGTCGTCGCAACCTGCAGAAGCCGAGCAACTCGTGCTGGTCCCATCGGTCGACTTCAACGTAACGGGAACGCTGTTAGTCTGGTGCACGTTCGTGTAGTAGGTGCTCAAATCTGCCAGGTTGGCTCCCTCAAACTCAAACAAAGCCACAGACTGGCCAGCTCCAGTAAGGGTGCCGCCATAGTAAGCAGCTCTCATGTCACTACCCAAAAAAGAAGCGGAAGGACCGGAACCTACCGTGGCAGAGTTTTTGGGGGTGCTCCGCTTATTCAATCCCGCTGGCTTCGGAATTGAGAAGTTGTCGAGACCAGAAACATGCCAGAGCGAGAATGGAAGATTCACTGTTGGCTCTCGGTCTGGAGCATGAAAGTTGCGCCCTTCGCTGGGATGCTTGTACTCGTTCAACTTGACGTGAAATGCATTCTCAATCTGGCTGACGTTTCCTACCATGTCAATGTTCAGTCGATTCCGCGAAGTGCCCACTACTTTCAAGCCATTGGATCGTGCAAAATCCAGCGCCGCATCGTAGTCTTCCTTGGTTGGACCGAATTGTTCCGTGAACTGCTCGACGGTGAGGAAGTGGCGGAAGTTCGGACTGTTCGGGTTGTAGATATCTTCCAGCGCGCGATCCAACTCATTTTCATTCCTGAGCGGAAGCGTAACGACCAGCCGCATGGATTGCGTCGCAGCCATGTGGCCTACCGTCGGCGCGCTACCATCTCGAGTCGCCTGGCGCACGTGATGCGTCAAGACATTTTGGGCGCTGCCAGCGAAGACTGCCGTTTGCAGCAATGTGAGCAGTGTAAGCGCAAATCTCCCGGGGTTCGAAATCACTCTGGTCTCCTTTTAAGTCGTCGGGGAAGATGGGATTGCAATAGCTTGCGTGTCGGTATTCTCTGATACATGCTGTGAACTGTCCAAGGAATTCTGAATTTTTTGACCTACTCGAAGGCGTGGTCATCCCCGCCACTCCTGGTCTTGCTGCGATCCGCTCACTCCTTTTTTCCTGCTGCAGGCTGAGGTGTTTCGATCCGCGGCAGCATCTCCGCTCGCGTCGCCGCGTTATACGCAAACCACGCCTCAATCATCGCTCCCTGCATCACATCGCCCTTCTGCACGCGGTCGTATAGATCCATGTTGGAGTGATGCGTCCGGGTTCCGTACTCCAGCGGATCCTGCATGAACCCCACACCATCGAGTCCGATCCACGAGAAGCTCGTCGAATCCGTCCCGCCCGGCTCCTTCTGCGGCCCCGCCGTCAGACCGACAACAGAATCTATTCCCAGGTCCTTGATCGGCGAAATCCACGACTCGAAAATCGAAGCCAACTGCGCATTCCCCAGCGCCGACACCGCACGGAACTTCCCCGACCCCGAGTCGTCGTTGAAATACACATCCAGCTTGTCGTACTCCGAAGTCTTCTTCATCGTGTCGCGCGGAGCGAAGTGCTGCTGCACATATGCCAGTGATCCGTACAGCCCTTCTTCTTCGCCGCCCCACAACGCCACGCGAACCGTCCGCGCCATCGGCTTCTTCAGCGTCGCCAGAATTCGCACCGCCTCCATCGCCACCGAAGAACCCGTGCCGTTGTCCGTCGCGCCTGTTCCGCCCTGCCAGCTGTCGAAGTGCCCACCAACCATCACGATCTCATCAGCCTTGCTCGTACCCGGGATTTCTCCGATCACGTTGAAGCCCATCTGGTCTTCCTTCTGGTATTCGGTTTCGATATCGAACGTCAGCTTCGGCGTAATGCCATGCTGCAGCAGCCTGCAGATCCGGTTGTACTGCTCCGGCGTAATCGCCGCCATCGGCGGCCCGGTCGGGTCTTTCGGATCCTGCGATCCGCCATACGACGCAAAGATGGTCCCGCCGTCGCCGTTGTATCCCGGCGTCAGCGCCACTGCCACGCCCTCTTCTTTCAAAAACGCATTCACCTGGTTGCGCAGCACCCGTCCGGTTGGCGCCGCAGTCGACAAAGTCGAAGGTGTGTACTCGCCCGGCCTCGGAGCGGCAGCTCCCGGCCGCCTGGGAAAGAAGCCCATCCGCGATGGATCTGGCGTCTTCGTCCGAGCCGCCACTTCTTCATCTGTCAGCCTCTTCGCCTCCGCCTCCGTGTGCAGCGCCAGCTCCCGCGGATCGAAGATCAGCACGATCTTCCCCTTCAGCTTGCCTTTGTACTTCGCGAAATCCTCCTGCGAGTGCAACGGCGCCAGCACCGCCTCCGCTGTCACTGGCCCGTTCGTCCCCGGCGTCCACGCCAGGGGAAACCCGATCAGCGACGCATATGCCGGCGACTCCAGCGCGCCGTAATACTTCTTGATCTGCCACCCGTCGCCAAACGGCCCCCACTTCTCGAGATGAACATTCTGCAAACCCCAATCCTTCAACTGCTTCATCGCCCATTCAGCCGCCGCCCGATGATTCCGGCTGTTATTCACTCGCGGCCCGTACACCTCGGAGATGTAGAACAGGTTCTCCATCACCTGCGAACGGTTGAACGCCTCATTCTTGATCTCGGTCAACGCGCCCAGATCAACCTTGTCACCACCATTCGCCTCTTGCGCCGCTATGAATCGCGACCCAGCCAGACTCAACATCAGCGTCACGCCACAACCAACAGCAGCCAACCGGAAAGGAAGCAGATTCACAGGATTCTCCTGAACTCGGGATGTCACCAACCTATTGGTTCCAGCCCGGCAAAGCAACCCCGCGCGGCTTCCTCTTACGACCACTGACCCAGCAGATATTTCTGGAAATCTTTCACTTTACGATGTAAAGTAGATCAACTCCTCTGTAAGAAAGCCACGCATGATCAAGAAGCAATTGCTCCTCGCGCTTCTCCTGCTCCTGCTGATCCCCGCAGTGATGCTGGCTGGTGGACTCCTGTTCAGTCTCATCAACCCTGAAATCGCAGCCGGCCACCCGAATTACACCCGCAACTGGCACCTGCTCAGCCAGCTCAAGGGCCTGATCATGTTCGGAATGTTCGCGACGGTCCTCGCGCTTTATCTCTTGGGCAGCTTTCTCGTAATCCGTTCCAAAAGCCAATCAAGTCTATGGCTGCTTTTGGCGGCACTAGGGCCTCTTGGATTCGCCATTCTCTCCGTGCTCAACGACCGTGCCCCCTCAGAATCCGACCGCTACTCGCGCTTCCTTTGCAGCATGAAATGGTACCTCCGCATCAGCTACGAACTTCTCTGCCTCTACCTCGTCTGGGAGCTCAGTTGGCAGATCATGATTCTCAAGCGCAACCTGACAATCCGCTACGAATCCATCACCACCGGCGTCTCAACCGCTCAAATCATCGCCACCCAGAACGCCTCTTCCGGCATGTGGGCATTCGGAGAGAGTCTCCAAGTGATGTTCTTTATCATCATCCTCTACCTGCTCCGACCCATCCTCTTCAATCTAATCGCGCGCCTCGTGTCGTCGAAGCCGCTTCCTGCAACAACCTGAATGTGGGTGCCCCGCGTCTCGCTTCTGAGAGGTGGGTTGTGTTTTCACTCAAACCTGGAGGCGCTCGATGGAATACCTGATCGGCATCGTCCTCGCACTGGCCGTCTGCATATTCGCCATGCTCACCGGCTTTGATCGCGGCCGCGTTTTTTATTCAACGGTAGTCATCATCGTCGCCCACTACTACATCCTCTTTGCAACCATGGGCGCAACGAAATCCGTCCTCTTCGAGGAGTGTGCCGCAGCTACCATATTCATCGTCCTCGCTGTCATTGGATTCAAAACAAGCTTCTGGATTGTAGCCGCTGCTCTCGCTGGACACGGCATCTTCGATTTCTTCCACCACAAGCTTATCCAAAACCCCGGCGTCCCCGCCTGGTGGCCGAGCTTCTGCATGTCCTTCGACGTCTTCGCCGGAGCCTTCGTGGCGATACTCCTCATGCGCCGTGGCGCCGCCGCGCAATAACGAGCACAAAGTTTGCCTTCTAGCGGGAACAGATATGGGATAAGTAGATAGAGATGAATGAAGAGATCCTCCGCTTCAACGGCGTCGTCCCTCACGAACCTGCCATAGACCACTGGTTCCAACAGCGTAGCGGGCCTTTAGGCTCCATTGCCCAGCAGTGGTTCCAGCTCATGCGCAACTGTGGCGACGAGGTCCGCGAACTCATGCACGACGGCTGCCCCACCGCCTGCCTGGGTGACGCGCCCTTTGCCTATGTTGCCGTCTTCACCTCGCACGTCAACATTGGATTCTTCCACGGCGCATCCCTGCGCGATCCAGCGCGGCTCCTCCTCGGTTCTGGCAAGCGCATGCGCCACATCAAGCTCAAGCCAGCGCATTCGATTGACGAAGCGGCGATAAGCGACCTCATCGCGGCTGCCTGGGCCGACATAAAAGCCCGTATCGAAAACAACTAACCGGTACGACGAACCTTACCTGCTGCGACAGGCAAACCTACGAACCCACAGGCAGGAGTCGCGCGTTTGTCAGCCGGCTCTGAATCGATCCAAATATCGCAGGGAGACTCAGTTTCGTTCCCGGGCAGCTGGACGACGTATCGGCATAGAAATCGGACGTTGACGTCGCCATCTGTTGTAACTCTGAGCACGCAGTAATAGCAGGACTGTCCGTCGAGCAAGTTCCGCTCGTCTGCGCGTTGTAGGCGACTGTGAACACCGTGGTATCAGGGACGTTACTGGAAACCCACTTTGCAGCGGTGATCGACTGATGGCACTCGTCAGTCGCGGATGGATACACACCGGTGCTGGTAAGGTGAACGGATGAATCGAACTGCGAGGCCTTCGCTGTAGCATCACCGTCACTCAGGATGATCATGGCATTCTTCGTGTTCGGAATTGCATGCGCCTGAGCTTTCAGTGAGGCCCCCGCTGCGTAGATCGCACTTGCAAGGTACGTACCTTCGCCACCCTTGGCCTGCATGCCCGCGCACCCCGTGACCGCGCCCGCAGCGATTGCCAGGCCGGAACTGGAATTGTAAGAGCCGTTGGAACCGATCGTCTGATTGTTCGAGCTCCAGTCGCTCGAATATCCATTTGTTCCACCACTTGTCACCTGGAAGGTCGGCGTTGAGCTGGTCCAGGTCGGATTTGTCCATGCTGCCCCAACCGCCGGTGCTGTATACGGCACGGGAGTCGGAGCACTGCCATTGCAGGTGGTGAACTGACTCGCTTTATTCGCCGGCACCTCCGGATACGTGAAAATGCTCACGCCGTCAAACGCAGTGCAAGTCGCGCCCGAACTGGTAGCTGTGCACGGCTGCAGTCCTTTGAGCAGTGTCTGGACGCCCAGCAAAGCGCATTGAATTTTTGTCGGTGTCGATTTGCCGCTGCCTGTGCAACCGCCAGGATCAGAGCTGGTCATCGATTGCGTCGTATCAAGAACGATCGCGATGTTGTACTTCTGCGCCGCCGCGCCTGCCATCAGAGCGCTGGATGCAGCCGACAGACTGAGACGTGGGATACCGATGATCCCACCAAAAATAGTTGGGAGTGTCGTGGTTTGAGCCACGGTGATCGCATTCGAGCCGCCACCGGCTGCAACGCAAGGCACTCCGTTCGATGTGCCTGTATTCGAGCAATAAACCTTGGGATACCCACTCAGCATTGCCGCGTTCGGAAGGAACGAGGAGTTCGCATTGCGGTTCCCTGGAACCGAACTGTAGAGAGTCGCCTGGCTGATGACAGCCGAAGACGATTGGGATGTATCGGACATCAACTGCACGCCCGCCATCGCAGCGGCGTCACATGACTCCTGCAGCATGTGATAGGCAATGACCCCGCGGCCCGCGTCGACAACGAACGCCGTAAAGCCGGAAAACAGGATCAATAGCAGTGCGAACCAGGGCAGAATCTGACCTTCCTGGCGCGCAACTATGCGCTTCAAATTCGTGCACGACTTCATTGAATACGCTCCTCGCATCTGCCGATTCCCTGCGTCTGTCATTGAATTACTTCCGTAGTCGTTCCTGTCAGGCTGAGAGACCGGTTGCTCCAGAACACTACGAACGGAGTAACGGAATGGCTTACTGAAACCGAAACGATCCCGCCGCCCGTGCCCATTGCCGCGGTTCCACCGGTGGCGCAAGCTGAGCCGGAGCCAAAGCCGGTCGTTCCGTTGCTCGATGTGTAGGTTGTCGCAGTGCCCGATGCCGTGGGCGTAAGGGTGATTGAGTAGGAAAGCTGAGAGGCCGCTATCCCAACCGCGGCAGCCTGGATCTGCGTCGCGGCCATCGCACATGGATTGGTCGTTGTCCCGTTCGAAAAGTTCCCTTGATTGATGGCAAGGTAGCGCGCGCCCACAGCGGCGGCGTGCGACAGCAGAAGATAGTTATTCAGTGCTATCCCAAAAGATGCCATGCCCGTGATCAGCGTCAACATCAGTGGCACAACCAGGGCGGTCTCAACCAGGGCGCCGCCGTCAGAATGGGAGATGAAGAAGCGCCTAACCAGATGGACTGCGCGTCGCTCTCTAAGCGAGATCTTCCTGCATATGTCGAACATATAAATGCCTGCTCCTCGCCGTCAGAGCATTGTGCTCTGCGTTTTTCAAACCAATCAGCCGCTGCACGAGAGGCGCTCGTCACATAGTCGGACGGCACAGCTCAGCCAGCAGCTTCTTCTGGGGAAGAGGCATTTCATCCCTGCTCTTTGCACACTTCGGGGCAGTTTTCTATATGAGGGGAAAGGCGTGCCGGTTATTTACAGACCCTCTGCGCGCCATCGGCGGAAGCGGTAACTTAAGTCAGTTGCAATGCTGGACGTCGGTGCGGAATCAGTATAGGAATTTAATGGCGAACTGCATGATGCGCGATCCGCTTGCCGAGCTTATGGCTCCGAATGAGCCGGAACTGCGGCTGCCATTTGGATTCTGGAAGTGCGGTGTATTGAGAAGATTGAAACTCTCCACGCGAAACTGCAGATTCTTACTCTCCGTGCATGCAAACGTCTTGAAGAGGGAGAAATCAACATTTGCGTAGCCAGGGCCTCGAACGAGGTTTCGTCCCGCATTCCCGGCAATCGGATCATTGTTGCTCTGTCCCGGCGTATCCGCAAACGCATCGGTGTTGAACCACCGACCGACAGTGCGTTTGTCGCGCGTCAAGTTAGCACTCTGTCCAGGCACAAGGTTTGGTCTTAGCCCCGGATAGTCAGCGTATCCTGCGTTTGAAACAACGTTGACCGGTGTGCCTGTGTGAAGAGAGGTAATCGAATTCAGATGCCAGCCACCGGTGAGAAAGCCCACCAGCGTTCCCGCGGAGTTTAGATAGCGCCTGCCGCGTCCGAAAGGCAGCTCCAGTTGATTGCTCATCGTGAAATTGTGTTTCACGTCAGCGTCCGAGGTTGCATACTCAGCATCAAGATCGAATGGGCTTTGAGGCGCGTTATTGCTTTTCAAATCGAATGGCGCTGGCCCATTGTCGATGCTATGCGAGTAGGTATAGGCAGCCAAAACGCTCCAGCCGTTAGCATAGTGCCGAATCAGTTTTGCCTGGAGAGAGTTGTAGTTGTTCGATCCCACTGGCAGCAACGTCTGCACCTTGCCGATCTTGTCGGATAGATGATCGTTCACGTTGTAGTTCCCCACCGAATAGGAAAGCTTGTGCGATTGAGCGCCAACGTAGCCCAGCTCAAAGGATGTGTTCGAGTCGAGCATTCGCTGGACGGTCAGGTTGTACATCTCGGAATAGCCGTCGGGAAAGCTCTTCGGTTCAGAGTACACAGTCTCGCTTCCAGATCCCGAAACAGTGGTGAGATCAATGCTGGAAATTCCAGGCGGCAAGTTCACGCTCGTCGAACGCGCGCTTCCCGAATCAAGATTGTAGACAAAGAAATATGGTGAGTTGACGAATTCACCCTGCGTAAAAAATGGGTAGTTCTTGGTGAGGATGTCTTCCCGGGCGTCGTTTTCAGCGGAATAGAATATGCCGAATCCAGCACGCACGACCGTTGCTTTGTCGATCAGGTACGCTGCGCCGAGACGAGGCATCAGATTGGCTCTGTTTGAATCGACAAGGGAACGACTATTCGAGCCCCGATTTGAAACCAGAACGTCCAAAGAGCTTCGATCGAAATTCGAGGCGTTATTGTTCGCCTCAACATATGGTTGACGGTATTCATAGCGAACGCCGTAGTTCAAATTGAGCCGATTGGTCGTCTGCCACGAATCCTGCAAGTAGAAGCTTTGCTCGTTGCTCATGGTGTGCGGCTTAGTCAATTGCAAGCCCTGCATCACGACATACGGAAGTCCAAGCAACAAGTCAGCAATTTCGCTGCCGCCATTGCCGTAATAAGCAGCAGGATCAAAGTAGGTGTAATTCGGATCGCTGGTCATCGCGGCGTACGCACCCCCGATGTACTCATACGGCGTCGGGAACAGGGAGAAATCCGGATGAGAGTTCAGGCGGCGATATCCATAGCCAAACTTAAGTGAGTGACGATTGCGTGTCCAGGATGTAGCGTCATCGATTTCCAGATTTTTGTCTCGAAACGATAGCGGCTTCCAGGTGGACCCGCCAGTGATTGCGCCCGTCTCAAATTGAATCTGAGGAAAGCCCCACGTCTCCGGGAAGCCGTCGAGGTTGGAGTTGCCAATCCCAAATTGATCCGCGAGTCGAGATCCATCCACGAGGCTATGCTCTTCCAGCGGAGTGATGAGATAAGAAGCACGTAAGTCGTTCAGCAGATTTGCGCTGAATACGCGTGACCACGAGGCGCCGATTGACTGATTCTCAAGCCAGTAGTGATCACCCGAATCCGCTCCGCCCGCACCCTCCAGCGTCCCGGATCCCGCATAGGGGTCTCCAGTTCGGTTTTCGTACTGCGCGATATCGTAGGTGATCGTAAGGCGATCCTTGCTGGAGGGGTTCTCGTCAAATCGAAAGTCCCCAGTATTGCCGTGGCTCTGTACCCGCTGCGTGACCGTGTAGTTGTTGAAAAACGTATTTGAGTTATTGGGGCGCGGAAACATCTGGGTAAGAATTTTTTTGCCGCCAGGGCTGATCACGCTGGCAGGAATGATATTGCCCGGATACTGCTGCGCGTAATAATTCGCCTCGAAGAAGTAAGGATCGAAGATCGGAATCTGATTTCCCGTGAATGGATCGGTCAATCGCGAGAGGTCGGCGCTTCCATCTCCCAGAAAACTTACCTGATCTAGCGTGGGCACAGTGGTTTCGTAGATCAGCGCATCTCTTAGCTGGCTTCCTTCGTAACTCAAGAAGAAGAAGTCCTTGCCTTTACGCATCGGCCCGCCGACTGTCGCGCCAAAATTATGCTGCTTCAACTGCGAGGCGTGGCTTACATCGGAACGGCTAAAGGCATAGCTGTTGGCCGCCGTGCTGCTCGGTCTGAAGAACTCATAAACCGCCCCATGCAGCTGATTGCTTCCCGCCTTGGTCTCAAGAAGGATTACCCCTCCGGACGCCCGCCCAAACTCAGCCGCGTAGTCCGCAGTGACCACCTTGAACTCGCGCATTGCATCAACGCTTGGCCGAAGGTTGGTATCGTTATTGCGATTCCCGGTTACTTCAGACCCATTCAGCTGGATTGAGTTTCCAAATTCGCGCTGGCCGTTCACTGAGAGATTTACATTGTTGCCTCCATCGCCATGAAGGACTCCGGGCACTAGCAACATCAGATCTGTGAAGTCTCGACCGAGCAGCGGCATGTTTGCGATATCGGACGCGCCGATGACCTGCCCGATGGCGGCGCTTTGTGTCTGAAGAAGGGGAACTGCATCGCTCGCGACAACCGTCTCATTTACTTGGCCGACCTTCAGACTGATATCGACCCGCAACTTGTCGTCTATCCGCAACTCGAACGGCCCCGACAAGGCTGGACGGAAGCCCGTCTGATGGACTTCGACCGAGTAATGGCCCGGTCGCAAATCGGAAATCTTCGCAGTGCCCGTGGAATCAGTTTCCGTGCGATCTTCAAAGCCCGCGTCCAAGAACTTCACCACGACGGCGGCCGCTGAAACCGGAGAACCATTCGGATCTCTGACAGCTACCAAAATGGAACCCGACGTAGCCTGCCCCCAACCTGATGCACAAGAGCACGCCAGACATAGAAAGCCCACAAGACACATGAACAATCCGTGAGCCGTTTTGGTAGATCGTTGAATGTACAAGATATGACCCGATTCAAAAGTGCCGTGGGGAACAGTCAACCGGAGACAGTGACTTCACGTATGCCTGCGTTAAACCAGAAAAATACAAAATCAATCCATTCCTAAGACGAGACAGTGCGTCTTTTTCTTTACATAGAAATTCCCAAAAATGCGGGGCTAGCTTGTTTTAGTTCGGGGGTGCTTCGCAAGAGGCAACTGCATCGCCGCAAGTTGGTAGGCCGGGGCGCTAGCGAACGCCGCAGCCGCAAAAAACCAGATGTACCAGGTCAACGCAATCAATGACTCAGAGAGCATGCCCTCCCCCACCGCCCAGATGGAGGCATCTCCCGCCAGCGTAGTCACGATCGCGAGCACGTACATGCTCCAGCATTGTGAGATGAGGCCCAATCCCACACGAATCGAAGACCGTCGAATCAAAACTGCCTGTACGAGCAGCAGACCCAGAAGAGGGTCGCTCAGCCACAGGATTGCCTCCGTAATAGTCGGAGGCGGATAGGGCGGCGATAAATACCGCACTATTTTTGCTGCTTCGCCGCACATCAGAATGACAATCAGCACTACGAGAACGTAGTCCATTCGCGTAAAACCACGGAGGACCCCGAACTTGTGTTGAACTTTTAGGACGCGGGTCAGGGCGAATGCAAGAAAAACCATCGACAATGGCCCGCCAATGACCGTACCCACATGCCCAAGACTTCTAGGCAAGACAATGGCAAGAGCCGAAAAAGCGTTTCCGGAACTCGATTCGAGTCGCCAATGATCCAGGGAAACTAGGCCGGCTGCGACAAATCGCGAGAGCGAGGCTAGACCGATAAATGTCCACGCCGTTCGCATTGGCTCATCCGGATCGAAGCCAGACCTGCATTCGAATGCCAGATAGAACTCGGCGGCCGTTGCTAACAGAAAAAACAACGTGCCGAGTACGTCAAAATACCAGATGATGTAGCGATAGCTGCCTGTAATCAGAAAATGAACGTAGGTGGCCGCCCCAATCGCGTAGTGAAGAGCGCAGACCCGCCATATCCATCGTACGAAACGCGGCATCCGGCAAGCCTAGGTGTCGTTCAGTACGCGTCGCGACAGCTCCAGCATCGCTCGGCGTCCAAGAAACGCTGTGAGCAATGGCGCAGACGTCGCAAGGGAGACATTCTCAACGCGGTCGGTCAAGACCGCGCTCGCTTCCTGGCCGATGCATCGACTCAGCCAATGCAAAAGATGCTGACGGATCCGATAGTCTTCTGCGGTGGGCTCCCCGCTCTCAGAAACACCGAACCATAGCTCGCTCCAGGAGAGCAGCTTCTTTGACAATTCGTCGAGCCCGGCATCCTCGAGCTGCGCCGTCGCGACATCACCTCGTGGCGAATTATCCTCTTCGCTTACCGGCAATGCTTTCCTATCCGCCATCACCGGCTCCTCTTCGGGCGAAGCGCAACCCGCATCTTCTGGCCAACTCGATGAAGAAGTGCGCCTACAGTCCCCGGACGAATAGACATTGCATCCGCAATCTCAACATAGTCAAGTCCTTCGGTCCGCAACTTGAGGCATTCGAACTCTCGGGGTGCCAACATAGCCTTGAAAGCATCTTCCCACTCGACTCGTCCCGTCTCCGGCTGCACTTGGGCTTTCTCAAGTACCCCCTCGTCAAGCGCAACGCATGCCTGAACTGCCGAGGATCGAACCGTCTCGACGATGAAGTTGTGCACCACGCGATGTAGCCACGCAGAGGGATTGCGGATCGTATCGCCTTGCATCCGCACAAGAAAGTACCGCAGGAAAGTCTCCTGGACCGCATCCTGCGCCAGCCCCACATCCGACGTCAGACGGCGCGCATAGGACGTAAGCGCACCGGAGTGATCACGGTACACTTCGAGCGTCTCTTGCCGCAGTGCGGCGGTGCCGGCCTTATCCTCAGAACTCATCGGTGTGCGAAGGATACTATATCAGTTGCGATACCGAGGTATTCCGCTTTCGGGGTACAGGGTCGCTTTGCGGAGCCCTATTTGGTAATAAGCTCATGCCGAATACAGGAAAAGCAGCCCCAGACAAAAAACGGCCCCCGTTATTAGCGGGGGCCAAGTTGCCTTGGTTCTCTCGTGTTGCGAGAGCTCTATTGGCGGCCTACGGCGGGGTAGCCGTCGGCGCGGAAGGGAGCCTCAGGGGGGTGGCTACGCAGCACCTTTATTGGTGCTGCTCCGTGCCGGTCGAGGACGCCATACCATGGGGGGATGTGGTGCCCTGGGCCGCCAAACTGTTTTCCATCAACTTGATATGCACAACGCTCGGAATACGCTCACGCTTGTGGCTTGCCGGCTTCGCTGCAGTCTGATCTGCCGAAGCATTGCTCGCCATCTGGGTCGTGTCTTCAATGTGGGCGTTGCCGAGTGCTACTGCGTGCATACGGTAGACGGGAATCTCATGCTCGGTTACGAGGTAGCGCTTCACAGCCTCTGCCTCACGTTGCGAGGACGCGATGCCTGATGCCCCTGCTGCAGGCGAACGCGCTTCGATTTCGATGATGAAGCCCTGATGACCTTCCAGGCTCTTCGCCATGTCATCCAGCTTCGACTTTGCATCTTTCGACAGCACCGGGCTGCCGTTGCGGAATGGAACCTCAACGTCGCTGATCGGCTTATAAGTATCAAGACCGCTGACGGTGGTGTTCAGAGTGTCAACGTGGCCTGATGCTGTGGTCGCGGTGTCATTAGCCTTCTTCGCCTGATCGCCAGCTGCCGTTGCTGCCTGGTTCGCTGCGTCTGCCGAGTCCTGAGCCTTCTTGATACCTGCCGTGGCGCGAGCGTCTACGTCCTTGATATCGCCTGCGTTCTTTGCATTTACTTGGTCGAGTTCTGTCAGGCGATCATTGATCGGATCGAGCCTTTTCTTCACCCACTTCTTACGCGCCATCGGATTGACGCGGCCCCAGAATCCCTCTTTCTGCTCCTGGATCGGCTGGGTTGCTGTTGCAGGAGGAGTCGAGGTAGGTGTCTGCTGCGCGGCCGCCGGAGCATTCTGGGAGTTACTGTCTGGCTGCTGCGTCTGCTGAGCCATCGCGGGGATCGCGAAAGCTGATGCCAGTGCGAGAACGGCTACCTGGCTTGGAACCATAATTCTTGCTTTAATGTCGTTCTTCATTTTTGTTTAACCCCTGATGTTGCGAATGCCGCGTTCGATTGCGGTGAGCAGGCTGTGCCGCTCGCATACCTTAGTGCATGGAGCATGCCAAAGAGCCCCGCCGCTGTGGACAAAACAATCAACCTGCATGTTCTGAACGGATTAAGCGGATCCTTCCGGAGACACTCCCGGAAATCCCAATCCACATGGCAATCTATTGCAAAGTAATTTTTACAGATAGCGGTAAGTCTTACCTTGTAAATAGGGCGGTTTTAAACTACTTAGCGTCCACATGCACGATTCGCATCTCGGGATAAACACCGTTCCATCCCTCTGTTACCGCGTCGAAAATCAGGCGAAAATCGCGCCCCTCGCCAGGCTTGAGCGGGGCTGCTGAAACCGGTTCGAGATCGACGTATGGATCTCGCGTCCTGATCCACTTCACCGCCTGTGTTTCGTTCTGAGCCACCTCGTTTGCAGCGTTCCTGAAAAGTACCTGCATCGAGATTCCAGATACGGTCTTACTCCCGCTGTTTGTGATGTGTCCGTCGATGTACGTGACCTTCCCCCCGGCAAGATTGCTGCTCTCACTCATCTTTACCTCGGTCAGCGGAAGACTGGCAGCGTACGGATCGGCCTGGGCCGAGATCGGCGTAACGTTTGCCGCGCCCTTCCCACGTTCCATCATGAAGACCACAACGGCAGCTACAACCACAATGACACCCGCGGCAATCGCCAGCGGTAGCCAGTTGCGCTCTCGCGCCTCGGTAGGCGGAACAAGTTGAGGTCCTGTACTCACGAGCGGATTCTACACCTTACGGAGGCAAGCTTCATGAACGAGCAGATACCGCGTAGAGGTTCGGCGCGATACACTGACCGCCGGATTGTTTCTCGCTAGAGAAATTACTCCGGCGGCTTCACGATCACACGATTGGAGATCACATGCCCAAATATGTCATCGAACGAGAAATTCCAGGTGCCGGGAAACTCTCTCCCGCCGAGCTCCAGGCAATCTCTCAAACTTCCTGCGGAGTCCTCCGCAAACTCGGCCCTGAGATCCAGTGGGTTCAAAGTTATGTGACCGGCGACAAAATCTACTGCATCTATAACGCTCCGAATGAGGAGATCATTCGCGAGCACGCCAGGCAAGGAGGCTTCCCCGCCAACTCAGTCGCCAAAGTGAATTCCATCATTGACCCGACAACCTCTGAAGCCTGACATCGCCCAATGCGTGGGTTCCCCCAGGCTCCCGCACATGACATCGCTGGAACAACAGTCGCATGCCTGACGTAGTACTCGAGTAACTTGACCCTTAGCACTTTCGGTTGATTCACAACGCGAAAGAAGTGGATCTTAATAGTCGATAACGTGCTCAAGGGCCCAGCGGCAAATTGCCGCGAGTTACAGGAAAGGCATCAGGCATGACTTCCTCCCCCACTGCAGTTGCCGTAAGGCCGTCTCTCAAGGAGGACCTGGTCTACCAGGTCGTTACAATTGTAGCGATGGTCACGCTCGTGGCAAGCGTCTGGATCTTCTAGTCACGCCATAAGCACGCCCCTCCGGCGCCGATCGCGCCGCTCTCAGTCACTACGAGAGTAGGTAGCCGCTTCCAGAGAATCCGCACGAGTCTTTGCGCCCCGAATGATCGCAACCAGATAGACCCCCGCCGTTACAAACGCCGCCGCCATGAAAGCAGGAACGATCATCGGGGACAGCCGAAACTCTCCCGCTCGTGCACTGTGAATGATCGTGCTCTGGATGTAGACAAAAAGGCTCAGAATCTCAAGTTTGATCCAGGCCACCATCTCGCTCGTCTTCTGTTGAATGAAGGGCAGATTCGCGTCGGTCACCCGAACCGGCAGGTTGTACCTTCGAAATCGAATGCCCGCCAGTACGGTGAACAGTACATAGAGGCCCACCCCGACAATCGGAAGAATCCAGAGAATTCCCGGCGAGCCCCACGCATTTGGCCGACCCGAAATGTCGAAATGTGTTGGAACCCTATCCGGCAGACGGTTCGGTCCGTTGAGAGCCCAGTAAGTTATCCAGGCCAGATACCCCAGCACAATCAGCGCTAGCGCTTCCATCGTCTTGCGCATGCCAAGCCTCAATGTATGCCAGTCTATCGCTGTCCCACCACATTCGCGTCATTACCAATGCGGTAAGTGGTATTCCGGCAGAGATTTTCCGCACCCTAGACTACAAAATGTTTGCCGGGCCCGCTCCCCGGAACCTCGTGGGCCAGGCAGATGCTCCTGCACCTTTCGAGGTCATCGGCATATGCGACTGAGAAGCCCGCTGCTGCACTGTTGCATCTTCGCAATTGCTGCCCATCTATCCGCACCGCCGATCATCGGCGCAAGCGCGATTCAGGGAAAACTCCCCCTGTCAGACGTTGATCAGAAGCAGCGAACTCGACAGCCCCAACTGTTTCTGCCCGGTGCGGGGTCGCGATGAAATCCCACCTGCGCACCCGCGCTTTTGTCCTTTGCTTTCTGCCCTTCGCCATTCTGCTGACAACAAGCTTCTGGATGATGCAGCGTTTTGTCCAGACAACGGTTCGCGAAGGATTGCTCACGTCTCTTCGAGATAGCCAGACTGTTTCGCGGCACGATCTTCAGGCTGCTCTCGCCGCCTGCGGCACGCATCCTGAGTGCGATCTACATCTGACCCGTGCCGACTCAATTTCTTCGCCGGTGGAGTCCTACGGCAGCCGCTTCCAGCTCCAGAGCCTCGGCAATGTAGACCAGGCAACGCGTCCCATTCAGGAGAAACTGCACACGCTCTTCCTCGAGCTCGCCTTCGCCAGCGTGCTGATCGCGTTGCTTTGCAGCTTCGGTTCCTCAGCATCCATCGTCAACCCCATTGCGACGGTAGTTTCCCATCTTCGGAATGCGGTCCGCACTGGGAAACTCGGCGAGATCGATCCTCAGCCATCTCCCATCGTTGAGATTCAGGAGCTCGCGCAGATCTATAACCAGGCAGCCATCTCAGTCCACGCTGCCGGAGAACGGCTTTCCTCTGCCTACCTCCAGTTCGTCGGCTCGCTTGCAAATGCTCTTGACGCCCGGGACCAATATACGGCTGGACACAGCCGCCGAGTGAGTGAGCTCTCCTGCGCCCTCGCCGTCGCTCTCCGGCTACCTGCGGAAGACGTCGAGCGCATCCGCATTGGAGCTCTCCTGCACGACATCGGGAAGATCGGAGTCTCCGATAGCGTCCTCCAGAAACCCGGCCGTCTTACCGACGAAGAGTTCGACCAGGTGAAGCAGCACCCCGTCATCGGCCGCAGAATCCTCGAAGGCGTACACGGCTTCGCGGAGTATCTGCCAGCAGTCGAGTTGCACCACGAAAACTGGAACGGCACTGGCTATCCGCACGGCCAGCGCGAAACTGAAACTCCGATCGACGCTCGGATCATTCACGTAGCCGACGCCTATGACGCCATGACGACCGACCGTTCCTACCGCCGCGGCATGACGCATGAGAAAGCGCTCTCAATCCTCGTCGAAAATGCAGGTGTTCAATTTGACCCCGATTTCGTTGCCGCCTTTCTTATGCTTCCGCGCGAAATCCTCACTGGGCTCTCAGCCGCGGTCGAGACCCCGGACAACGCGGAGCGGGCAGAGCCCGCCTCAGTCATTTGAATCTGTTGCTGTGTCGATAGTGATACTGTGTGCCGTTGCTGAGCCTCTCAACTACATGGAAAGCAGTCATGTGTTGTGTTCCTGACCGTCGGCTCGGCCGAGATCTATCCTGTCAGCTTCTAAGCGATAGCCGTCTGCACCAGCAGCCACACGTTCGCAACGGCAATCAACACCGCCGTACTCCATGCCAGAGCTTTCAGCCAGTGCGCGTTCACAAACTCGCCCATCTTCGCGCGGTCTCCCGTGAACATCACCAGCGGAATCACTGCAAAGCTTAATTGCAGCGAGAGAATCACCTGGCTCAGGATGAGCAGCTTCTCCGTCCCACGCGCGCCGTTGAACCAAACCACGATGATCGTAGGCACAATCGCCAGCCCGCGCGTGATCAGCCTTCGCAGCCAGGGCGAGACCTTCAGGTGAATGAATCCCTCCATCACAATCTGCCCAGCCAGTGTTCCCGTGATCGAAGAATTCTGACCCGATGCCAGCAACGCGATAGCGAATAGCGTGCTTGCAAACCCCGCACCGACCAGCGGGCTCAGCAGTTTGTACGCATCCTCGATCGCCGCGACTTCGAAATGGCCGGACCTGTGAAACACGGCAGCCGCAACAATCAAAATTCCGGCATTCACAAACAAAGCCAGCGTCAGCGCAAACGCCGAGTCCACATTCGCCATGTGGATGGCCTCGCGCTTGCCTTCCGGGGTGCGGCTGTATTTTCTGCTCTGCACAATCGAGGAATGCAGATAGAGGTTGTGCGGCATCACCGTCGCGCCAAGAATGCCGATTGCTATATACAACATCGCTGGATTCGTAATGATCTGCGAAGACGGAATGATCAGGCTTCTGAAAGCTATCAGGTGGTCCGGGCGGGACAAGAATACCTGTACGGTAAACATCGCCAGGATAGTCCCGATCAGTGCAATTACCAGCGCCTCAACGTAACGGAATCCCCAGCGTTGCAGCAGCAGAATCACCAGGACATCCACACCCGTAATCAGTACGCCGTAGAACAACGGAATATGAAACAGCAGCTGTAACGCAATTGCCGATCCAATCACCTCCGCAAGATCGCAAGCTGCAATCGCAATCTCAGCCCCGACCCATAGGAAAAGACTGGCCCGCTTCCCGAAGCTCTCGTGACACATCTGCGCCAGGTCGCGCTCCGTAGCCACTCCCAGCTTTAGCGCAAGACTTTGAAGCAGAATTGCCATCAGGTTCGACAGCATGATCACGAACAGCAGGGTGTAACCAAACCGCGATCCGCCCGCAATGTCCGTCGCCCAGTTGCCGGGGTCCATGTACCCCACGGAAATCAGAAAGCCAGGGCCGATGAACCCGAGCAGCCGCTTCCAGTACACCCGTGACTGCGAGATCCGAACGCTCGCATGCACTTCAGGTAGGGAGGGCTGATTCAGCCCGGCGACATTTGTGATCTCAGTGGCCATGGGGAAAAGAAACTAGCCTCAGCTAGCCCTAGTATGCCACAAGTTAACCTAGGTTAATAGAAAAATTTACTGCTGATTACTTAAGTAGTCTCGAGGCGCAGCCAGACTGCTTCTGCAGCAGGTCTTCCCAGGATAGAGTTTCCCGCAGGCAGTTCAATCGAAACGGTTTGATCGTAATTTTGGCTTAGAACCTTCAGGCTCTGGTGCGGCCCAATCCCAGCACCGTGAAGAAAAAGAAGCAGCTGGGAGTCACGCTCCTGCAGGCTGGTCACTCGGTATCTCTCTCCCGCCTTGGCCTCTGAAAGCGGCACCTCTCCTCGCTTCTTCCGCTCTTCCGGGCGCTCTGGAAGAACAGCATTTCCATGGGGACAGGCGCCACCCTCGCCCAGCTTCTCCTTCAGCTTCGCCTCGAACGCTGGCGATACCGCATGCTCCAGCCGCTCAGCCTCGTCGTGGATCTCGTACCACTCCATGCCGAAAATCTCTTTCAGCATCCTCTCGATCAGGTGATGTCGAAGAGCCGTGCGATATGCCGTCTCGCGTCCGACTTGCGTCAGCCGGACAATACCGTCCTCGCTGACCTCTACGTACCCGTCGCGCCGCAGCCGCTTCAGCGCCATCGTCACCGCCGGAGCCGACACCTCCAGCCAGTGCGCGAGCATCGCGGGAATGACCTGGTGGCCCTCAGCCTCACCTTCGAGGATGGCCTTGAGATAGTTCTCTTTCGATACCTGTATCGCGTCTTTCATCGCCGTCCCAATCCACTTTACTGCTTTCCTGTTCATAGGACGGCAATACGCATCTCTAAGTCCGCCAAAAACAAAACCAGCTCTCCGATCTTTCGAAGAGCTGGCTATAAAACAGATTCGTCGGCGACCCTACTTCACAGAAACCTTCGGCTCAACCGATAATCCCGGCCTGAGCGCGTGGTTCGGATCTTCTCCGTTCAGATCCTTGAAATCGATGCGCACCGGAACCCGCTGCACCACTTTCACGTAGTTGCCTGTCGCGTTCTCCGGCGGGAAAAGCGAAAGAACCGAACCGGTGGCTCCGCCAATCTGCTTGACGTACCCGTCGTACTCTTTTCCGGTTGCGTCCACCTTGATTGTGACCGCCTGATTCGGCCCCATATGCTTCAACTGCGTTTCCTTGAAGTTCGCCGTCACCCATAGATCTTCAAGCGAAACCAGCGTCAGCATATTCTGACCAGTCGATACGTTCTGGTTGATCTCGACGCTCTTGCGCGTAATGATCCCGGCTGCCGGCGCGACAATCCTTGTGTATTCCCGGTTTAGATTCGCCTGATCGAGCTGTGCCTGCGCCTTCTGCACTTCGGCTTCGGCCTGTTTGTAACGCGCGTTCTGGGCCGCAACCTGCTGCGGACCGGTCTGCGCATATTTCAGCTGGGCCTGCGCCTGCGAAGCCTTCTCGCTTGCAACTCGAACCGCATCACCTGCCGCTTTCTCATTGGCATGAGCGTCGTCTACTGAAGCCTTCGCAGCGTCAGCTGAAGCAACAGCGGCGTCGTATTGCTGCTTGCTGATCACGTCCTTCTCAACCAGCGGCTTGTAGCGTTGCAGGTCCGATTGCGCCTTCGCATTGTTGGCCTCGGCCTGAACCACCTTCGCGTGAGCCGCTGCTAATTGCGATTGAGCCTGCGAGATGCCCGCTGTTGCAGCAGAGACGTCCGACCCAGCCGACGCGAGGTTGCTGCCGGTGTTGATGCTCGTGATTGGAACTGCCACTTTCGCTGCCATCGCTGCAGCTTCGGCGCTTGCCAGAGCCGCCTTCGCATTCTCAATCGCAACGTCGTAGTCGCGAGGGTCGAGCTCGGCGATAAGGTCGCCCTTGTTCACCTGCTGGTTCTCGACTACGTTAACCTTGATTACCTGGCCGTTAATGCGCGAGCTGATCTGGATCAAGTGCCCATTGATCTGCGCGTCATCGGTGTCTTCGTAATAGGTGGAATGCCACCAGAATCCAATCGCGACCAGCACCAGAATCAATACAACCGCAATAATGATCCATCTGCGGCGAGAAGGGGGCTGCGCCACCTCTGTGCTCTCATCGCGCGGCGCCTGCAATGTCGTTGTGGATGTTTCCGCCACGTCTACTTCCCTCCAAGATATTTCTTGTAATCCTGCCCGGCTCCGAGCGCACGCGCCAGACTGAGCTTGGCCACGTTATCGCGATACAGGGCGGATACATATTGATCGTTTGCCTGCGCTACCGATTGTTCAGCCTGGCTCACCGCGAGGTTGTCGCTCACGCCGTTCACATAGCGCTGCTGCGATTCGCTCAAAGCTTCTTTCGCCAGTTCCACGCTCGAACGCGCCACTTCCACTTGCTTTTGTGCGGCCTCGATATCCAACAGCGCGTCTCGAATATCGGCATCAACTTGCGCGTTCATATCGCTCAGTTGTGCCTTCTGCGTGTCGAGCTGCGACTGCGCAACCTGCGCATCTCCGCGAAGTCCGAACTCCTTGAAGACCGGGACACTCAAAGTCCCCTGCGCATCGCCGGTTCCGTGCGAGCTTCTAACATTTACACCGATATCGCCGTAGTCCGCGTCCACTTTAATCGTTGGATAGCGACCCGCCGTAGCGCCTTTCCGCTGTTCTTCGGCAGCCTTGGTCTGTTCAACCATTGCTGCCAGATCCTTACGGTTTGCGTGCGCCTGTTTGATGGTCGCATCAACATCGAGATGATCGAAAACCGCATACGGCGCTTTATCTGCGAGATTGAATTTCTGATCGAGAGGCAGGCCGATCACTCGCGCCAGAGACAGCTTGTCCTTCTCTAAATTGTTCTGCGCCACAATCAGCTGCTGCTGGAGTGATTGATAATCCACCTGGGCCCGCAGAACATCCAGCTTGGGAGCGGTCCCCGCATCATGATTCGCATTCGCCTGGTCGAGCGAAACCTTCGAAGTCGCAACCTGTGCCTGATAGCTCTCCACGCGCCCCTGATCCGCGAGAACCAGCATGTATGCGTTCCCCACGGTCAGAACCACCATGTCCCGCGCGTCTTGCTCACTCAGTTGAGCCGCCCTGAATTGGTGCTTTGCTGCCATATATGACCGCAGAGCTTTCAAATCTAGAAGAGACCAGCTCAAAGATGCACGCAGATCCGTATAGCCGAATGGGCCAATAATCGTCGGGATGCCCGGGATTCTCAATCCCTGTGCAGCAAGATCAACCTGCTGTTCGGCCTCGCGGGCATTAAACTCCACGTCCGGTAATAGAGGCTGCAATTGACTGAGCCGCTGCGCCTTTGCGGAAGCCGTCTGCGTCCCGCTTAGTACCGCTCCCAGATTGCTCTTGATGCCACGCTGGATCGCATCGTCCAGCGAAAGTTCCAGAGTTTCTGCCGTCGCCTGCCCCGTCGTCACGCTTCCCTGAAAACTGCCGGCCGTCGGCCCTGCGGATGGTCCCGGAATCGACGAGGGTAACTGCTGTGCAATCAGCGTCGCGGACGCCATGGCTCCAGCCGTCAGCATCAGCGCTATGCACAAGAAAAGTTGTTTAGGGTACTTCCTACAGTCTGAGGACATCGATCCTTGAAATCCTGGCCGTCAAAAATCCGCCGGAGATTTGTTTGCACTTTTGTAGATGCCCGCCCCGGGCCCGCAGGTTCTTTATCTATAGTGTATCGAACTAAAAATCACCGACTTGGAAAACCCAGACGCGCCCCTTCCAGATTGCCTGGAGTGATTCAGATCACCATCTCGACGCAAAGTTAGCCGAGGGCCTTTTCGTTACCTTATTCCCTCGGCCCCTGCCCTACTTCACTGCATGGATCAACTGCGATGCCAACGAGCACAATCCCTGGCGGAATATCTCTCGCACGGCGTCGGAGTTCCACCCCTCGGAACCCTTCCCGCCATGATGCGCGAGCATCTCCGCGGTCTCTGCAGCGGAAAAACCAGCTACTGCGCGAAGCACAAAGATGACCCTGGTCTCCGTCGCCAGGCCTTCAATCCACTTCTTGATGCTCTCCCGATTCGGTCCAGCCAGCATGCTTTCGAGCTCTGCTCTCGAAATGCCGGCCGACTCCAGATCGTCATCTTCGATACACGTCGCCGCATGTTCCAGCCACTCCGGTGCGGCCAGGCTGCCTGGCTTGCGTTCAGAAATCAACTCGATCGCCGAATTACAAAGCGCACGACGGCTGCTCTTCCTCGCCTCTTCGGCGCTGCTGCACGCTGAAAGATCAGTCTGCGCGATCGCCGACTCCACAAGCTGGATGCTGTCTTCGCCCTCGCCCACCAGCATGGAGGCCATGCTGTATAGCCCGGCGGCAATCACATCGAGAAGTGCGTCCATCCCGCCCAGAGCCTTCGAAACCGTTGCCTCATCCTTTGGCTGGCCATCCAGCAATCCATGCAATTTCTCGCTGAGTTCCTCAGCGCCCGCAGGAACTGGCTGTTTGGGGATCAAAACTTCCTTCGCGTCCAAATCATGAGACATAGAAAGAACACCTCGTCAGGGGGAGAGCGCAGACTATACCGAGTCTTTATCCTCCACCCGGGCCCCGTCCCGGGTCAATCATCCCTCAGGTCGAATTCCGCCAGCTTTTTGCATTCCCTTAACATGCTTTCCCCCACCATCTGTAAGCATGGCGAGAAGTTACAATCTCAGCTTCGGATTCCTCACCGCTGGGAAAACCCTGTAGACTTTCCAACACGGTTTGTATCGATTCTCATGGCTCGAACTAAGCAGAAACAAAAGCTCTTCACCGGACGCGACCACTCATGGATGCAATTCAATCGCCGCGTCCTCGAAGAAGCCGAAGATCCGACGAACCCGCTGCTCGAGCGCGTCAAGTTCCTGGCTATCACCGGTTCAAACCTCGATGAGTACGTCGAGATCCGCCAGGCCAGCCTTATGCAGCGCATCGAGGATGGGTATCGTGAGCCCGGCTACGACGGCCTCCGCCCCGATGAGTCCCTCGCCGCTCTGACTGCCGAGATTCACACCTTCGTGGAAGCCCAATACCGTTGCTGGAACGACCTTCTCCTTCCCGAACTTCGCAAGCAGGGCATCCGTCTTCTTGAGTGGAACGAACTCGACGACGACCAGCGCACCTACGCCCAGAGCTATTTCCAGCGCGATGTCGATCCCCTGCTTACACCGATCGCCATTGATCCTGCCCACCCCTTCCCGCGAGTCTTGAATAAGGCTCTCTGCCTAGCCTTGCTTCTCCGCCGCAAGCGCAAAACCTCCGGCCCGTTGGTTCTGGGAGTGGTCACCGTACCTCGCGCCCTTCCGCGATTCGTACGACTCCCTGCCGAAGACGGCAAGTTCGACTACCTGCTCCTTCAGGATCTAATCGCTCAAAACCTCGGCGGCATGTACCGCGGCTACGAAGTTCAGTCGCGCGTCGCCTTCCGCGTCACGCGAAACTCGAACCTCTATATCGAAGAGGAAGAGGCTCGCTCGCTACTCGAGACCGTCCGCGTCGAACTCACCAATCGCCGAAAAGGCGATTCCGTTCGCCTCGAAATCGAAGCCGGAGCCGACTCCGAAATAGTCGAACGCCTCCGCGTCAACTTCGAGCTGGATGAAGATCAGGTCTTCCGTGGCGACGGCCCGGTAAACCTTTCGCGCGTGATGTTCTTCTACAGTGACATCAATCGCCCCGACCTCAAATACCCTCCGTTCGTACCGCATGCACTTCACCTCAGCCGCAAGTCGGCAAACATCTTCGATGAGCTGCGCCAGCACGATATCCTGCTTCACCACCCCTACGACTCCTATGAAGCCGTAGTCGACTTCATCCAGCAGGGCGCTGAAGATACCGCCGTCGTCAGCATGAAGCAGACGCTCTACCGAACCAGCCAGGACTCGCCCGTCTTCTCAGCCCTGATCGAAGCGGCCGCTACCAAGGAGGCCACGCTCGTCGTTGAACTCATGGCTCGCTTCGACGAAGCCTCCAACATCCGCTGGGCTCGCAGCATGGAAGATGCCGGCGTCCAGGTCTTTCACGGTGTCGTCGGTCTCAAGACGCATTGCAAGCTGGCCCTGCTTGTCCGACGTGATGAGGACGGGGTCACGCGTCGCTATTGCCATCTCGGCACCGGCAACTACAACCCGATCACCGCACGCTTTTATACCGACCTCAGCCTGCTTACCTGCGATCCGCAGATCACCGAGCGCGTGCACATGGTCTTCAACTACCTCACGGCGCATGCTGAAATCGACGACTACAGTCCCCTGCTGGTCGCGCCGCTCACAATGGCCGAAAGTTTCTTGCGCCTGATCCGACGCGAAACAGAGCACGCACGCGCCGGGCGGCCCGCTCATATCGTCGCCAAGATGAACGCGCTGCTCGAGCCAAGCGTAATCGAAGCTCTGTACGACGCCTCAGAAGCTGGAGTCGAGATCGACCTGATTGTCCGCGGTCTCTCCATCCTTCGCCCCGGTGTTCCCGGGCTCTCCACCCGGATCCGCGTTCGCTCAGTCGTCGGACGTTTTCTCGAACACTCCCGCATCTTCCATTTCGCCAATGGCGGCGAAGACGAGACCTATCTCGGCTCAGCCGACTGGATGCCTCGCAATCTCTTCGAACGTTGCGAAGTGGCCTTCCCTGTCAGGGACCCCGCCGTAAAATCCCGTATTCATGATGAGATTCTGCCCGCCTATCTATCCGACACCGTGAAAGCCCGGCTGCAACAGCCCGATGGTACCTACCGGCGTGCCGCATCCAAGGATTCTCCAGGTTTCAGCGCACAGGACTTCCTGATGAAGCTCGCCGAAGGTAAGTCTGACGCCAACGCGATTCCCAAATCCAGAGAACTCATGCCTGCCCAGCCTCGGCCGCGAGTCAAGAAAAAGTCCGCAGAGCCCGCTCACGCCGCCGACTAGCCTGATCACTGCCTCGAACTCCGACTAACGCACCCTTCTTGCAGAACCTGCATCCCACTAGCCGACGTGGGTTGTCGCCGGCGTCGTTCCTTCTTGGCGCTCTGCCAGCGACTGCGACCGCCCATATCTCAAACTGGAGAAAATCATGAAGCGAATACTCGCTGCAGTCTGTTGCATCGCCCTCAGCTCTCTTCCTTCACTCTCCCAAAAAACCGCTTCCGCAAAAGCTCTGAGCGATCAGCAGTTCGTCGACTTCGCGGCGCAAACTGACATGATGGAAGCCAATCTCGGTCAACTCGCCGCGAACGCTGCTTCTTCCCAGCAGGTGAAAGACTATGCTTCAACCTTGGTTACGGAACACACAACTGACTACGGACAGCTATCAACTGCCGCCAAGCAGACGGGCCTGAATGTGCCCAACGCGATCGACACCGAGCACAACAAAATGCTGGCTCCCTTTCAGAAGCTCAAAGGTTCTGCCTTTGACCACAGATACGCGCAAGAGATGGTCATGGGGCATACCAAGGCCATTGAGATGTACAAAAAGGAAGCTGCCGATGGTCAGAACGACGCCTTGAAATCCTATGCCCAAGCAGCTCTCCCTGTTTTGGAGAAGCACCTCAGCGGCGCAAAGGATCTTGAGAAAGCCAAGTCTTCCACGAAGTAGAGATCAGATCTGCGCATCCAGAAATTAGCTGAGGAGAACTGCCATGCCGGAACAGCCTCCCGACCCTTTGCACTACGAAATGAAGATTCCACCTGAGCCCGATCCGAATAAGCAGCACGCGCCGGAAAAGCCTGCCACCGGCGAGAACGAAGATGCCGCTCAAACTTCAAAAGACACTAACGTCGTCAGAGGCGACGACAAGCCTCAGTCAGGACGCGGTTCGAAGTAGGTCTGAACTTCTCAAAGAGACGGCGAGCCTAAGCTGCCGTCTCTTCCCGCCTCGCCTTCCCAATCGCCCTCAACGAACCGCCTCACATACCAAGCCGGCACTTGAGATGCAGTATCTGTTTGCATTCTCCGCCCCCGCGAAGCCATCGACAATCTCAACCCTCTGCCAGCCGCATGCTCCGGCTCCGATGCGAGCACTCCTCACTACGCTGCCATCCGCTCATCCGCAAATGGAAAGTATCAATCTGTGTACCCTTCCCTGCTTGCGCCCGGTAAAGGACAGCTCGTTCAATTAGAAACGACTCTGTGAGCACGACTCGCATCATGAAGGGCGGTTGGGTCGACCGCAAGTCAGTCCCCCGTGGACCTAACGGCCGCGGGCTCTGTCGGTGGTGCTCGCTCGAGGTCCCGCGCAGGCGCTTCACTTTCTGTTCTGACTTTTGTGTCCACGAGTGGAAGCTGCGCACGCAGCCGGCATACCTGAGAGAGAAAGTCTTTGAGCGCGACCGAGGCGTCTGCGCCGATTGCCGAGTTGATACAGTCTCCGCCGCTCGGAAGCTGCGATTCTCTCGCGCAAGCAGCCGCTCAATGCTTCTGGTGCACTGGGGCCTTCGCACACGTTCTCGCAAATCTCTTTGGGATGCCGACCACATTGTTCCTGTAATCGAGGGAGGTGGCGAGTGCGACCTTTCCAACATTCGTACCCTCTGTCTGCGTTGTCACAGGAAAGCAACTGAGGCACTCAGAAAACGCATGCAAAGCTCGGGAAAATCCTGACCCGATCGTCCAATTTTCCTATGTCTAGACAGCAAACCACTCGACGGTTTTAATGCATCTACTTTTAATAGCTGCTCTTCCTCGAAATTCCAAAAATGGTGAAAGGCTATGCCATACGAAATTCCGTTGAACGTTATAGAAATTCTTAAAAGCACGTTGTACCTCCTAGAGCACACAATCTATCCGGGAAAAGATGGTAAGACTGTCACGGACTTGAAAAAGTGCATCAATGGCGCCATCAGTTCCCTTGCGGCCGAGGGCGCGCAGGCTCCCGGCGAAGTCTGATAAGAATCCTCATCTGCTGATTAAGAAAAGCTGACCGTCAGGCTAGCGCTGCACCGTCTTGTCCTTTGTTTCTCCACTTGCAGCTCTCACAGCAACGAGGAAACTTTTGTCATCAACGCAACCCCGGTGACGAATGTCACCAACTGGATCGTTCAGACCGGCCAGAATTGTGGGACCATTGTGAGAAAGATCATGCAGGTGTTCACCACAATCTATCTGGCCGAAACTCTTCGCGCCAACATCGAGTGCGTGGAAGAAACGGACGGACTCGATCAGCAGTCCCCGGGCGCGCTGGAGTTCAAGAACGCGCTGCGTCAGCACATTGCAACGCTCGAAAATCGCGGGCTCTATGAAGACGATGGTGACCTCGACGACTAGTCTCGTCTTGATCCCTCGCTCCTTGTAGACCGTGCAACTAGTCATATTTCCCTCTCATCTTCGCTGTCCTCTTGGCGTGGCTCTAGAATTGTGGGTGTGGCATCTTCCCTTCTTGGCTCACAGTTAGCCTGCACAACCGATAGCTTCCAACACGGGCGACTTCGCAGCATTGGAACTCGCGCAATCGCATGGTGGCATCTCACCAGCTGCGATGCGCCGACCGTCGCAGTCGTATGGGCGTGCGCTATTGCGCGAACTGCCCATATTCATCTGGAATCCTGGATTGCATTTCTACTTGCTACCGGCACGTGGACCGTCTACGTTTTCGACCGCCTGCTCGATGCACGACGCGCCATCGCAGGAAACACTCCTGAGTTACTCCGGGAGCGACATCTCTTTCACTGGCGGTATCGCCGCATCTTCATCCCATTTGCGATTTGCACGGCGCTCGCCGCGCTGGCAATCATCGTCAACTTGATGCCGTTGGCCGCCCGCGGAAACAACTCCGTTCTTGCCGTCGCTGCGCTCGCGTATTTCTCGGGGGTGCACATAAGGCCTCAATTCCCACACTGGCTCCGACGCCTGGTTTCCAAGGAAATGCTCGTCGGCATTCTCTTCGCAACTGGATGCGCCGCACCGACCCTGACCCGTCTCCGGTCCGCACCGGCATGGCCCGCGGTTCTTACGCTCGTTTTTCTGGCTGCACTTGCATGGCTTAATTGCGCGGCGATATCAAGTTGGGAGTCGCATCAATCTCCTCGTGACGTTTCGTCCGCCGCATTCCGGCTTGCCCTCGTCGCATCCTTGGCTGCGGCGACGCTCGCTACCTTCCACCCTCAAATGCCAGCGATGCTGGGCTGCGTGGCGATCTGCGCTGCATTGATTGCCGCACTGCACCACCTGCGCGGCCATTTGAATCCCGTGACGCTTCGCGCCCTCGCCGATCTTGTATTGCTGGTACCCGGAATCCTTCTCCTGCCAGGAGCGCTACCGAGATGAGAACCACAACACTGCCGCTGAACCTTGACCGGCGCCCCTCGCCATTTGCCGCCCCGGACTTCGACAAACTGGCACGAATCTATCGTTGGATGGAATGGCTCACCTTCGGGCCATCCTTGCAGCATTGCCGTTTCGCCTTTATCTACGCCCTCGCTCAGAGCCGCCAGGCTCTCGTCATAGGAGATGGCGACGGCCGCTTCACGGCGCGTCTTCTCGAGGCAAACACCGCGATCGAAGTCGATGCAATCGATGTCAGCCCGGCAATGCTCCATCAGCTATCGAAACGATCGCAAATCGGCCGGGTTCGCACGCATATTGCCGATGCTCGAACGTATACTCCGGTCCGTCGTGACTACGACCTTGTGGCTACGCATTTCTTTCTCGACTGCCTCACCACCCGCGAAGTAGAAGAGTTGGCCTCGCGCCTTTGGAGCTACACAAGTCCCGGCGCCATTTGGGTTGTTTCTGAATTCACAATCCCACCTGGCCTCTGCGCTCGGCTCTTCGCGCGTCCACTCATCTCAGCTTTGTACTTCGCCTTCAGGCTTCTCACAGGTCTCAAGATTCGCAGCCTGCCAGATCATCATGCTGCTCTTGAGCAATCTGGCTGGGCGTTGATGCAGCACCAGAAGAGCATCGGCGGCCTGCTGATCAGCGAACTGTGGCAATCCATCCCGGTTCCTGACTCGAGAATCATTTCGTGTCCATAGGAGGATTCCGTGGCTTGACGCATGCCAGATTGGCACCCGACTTCAGCCGCTGGTACTGTTCCTCTGTCAGTCGAAGCCAGACTCCGCCGCGGCCCAGGTTCAGCCCGTAATCCAATGCTTGACGGTCCTGAAGATTGGCGAAGCTTCCAACCTTGTCCACAATCGCTCGAATCTTTTCCGCATCTTTGAAGTGCAGACGATGTGCCAGAGGAGTCTTCAGGTCTTCTTCCAGAAACTGGCACACCCAGCCCGCCCTCAGCATGTAGTACATGTAGATCCGATGCGTGCTCGGCGGGGTACACTTCGCGCAGAGCCGTTCTCCACGCATCCGCGGCGGATCCGGGATCGAGATACCACAATTCGCACAGATTTTCCCCGCCAGTCTCAGTCGCGACGTCGAAGCTCTCTCGCCACCCATGCGCAAAAGTATAGGCGAATAAAAGGCGAATATTTGCACAACTAATCAGCCGTGACATTCCGCTCCACATAGCCTGTAAAGCTAGCTTTTTAAGCCAGATCCATCGCCCAGTACTGCGCATCCTAATTGTTAAAGCTATGTTAAAATCACAAAAAGGAAGTGGCGACCAAACCGGGCTTCTCTCTGCGATCAAAGACCTCGCCTGCCCGCTAACAGCCCATCCCCTGCTATGAACCTCTACCTGATGCGTCACGCGAATGCCGGCGTTCCTCGTGAAAGTGCAAAACTGGATGCCAAACGTGGCCTTATCGCTGAAGGCAAAGAACAGTGCATGCTTATGGGGCGCCTTCTCGGAGCGCTCAAGGTCCAGCCCGACATCATCGTATCGAGCCCTCTGAAGCGGGCGCAGCAGACCGCGCAATTTGTCGGCAATGAACTGGGGTATGAAGGCAAGGTCGAAATCAGCACCGCTCTCGATCTAAGCGCAACTTACGCCGACTTCCAGAAGCTGATTAACAAGTACGCCGACCGCCAGGATGTGATGTTCGTCGGTCACAATCCCAATCTCTTTCAATTCCTTGGACGGCTGATCACCGGGAACGGTGGAGCGGGGGTCCGGATGCGCAAAGCTTCCGTCGCTCGCATTGACATGGACAAGCACCCGCCTCTGCTTCAATGGCTTGTCGATCCGCGCATGGCACGCTGGATCTATGCCAGCGTCGCGAAGAGCTCGCGGTCAAAGACTTCGCGAAAGTAATCCGCTTCTTTGCGTAGCGACCACAGCTCGAGCTCAGCTCCTGTCCGTCCCGGCTCAACCTCAAGGTAGACCCTCTTCGGATATACCTTCGCTGCAACCTTCAGCACATCACTCGCCCTATCCTGGTTCAGCGCCACCGCGAGCCGCAGCAGCACCACAGCCCGCTGCACGTTCTTGTGCTCCTCCGCAGGAATATTCCGTAGCGCCCGATCGTTCGGCTGCGGGCGGCTTTTTCCCAGGTATCGAGTGATCGCGGAGACGATCGTCCTCTGCACCTGCGTGTAGCCGTACATCTCTGAACTGGACACGATGTACTGCGTGTGCCTGTGATGCCCCTGATGATTGATGAATTTTCCGGTATCCCGTAAGACCGCTGAAGCAGACAAGTACGTTTCGTAGTCCTCCGGCAACTTGTGCAGCGAAACCAGGTCGCGATAGAGCTGCACAGCATGACCGCGTACAGGCTCAGCCTGCCGCATATCAACTCCGTACCGTCGAGCCGTAGTCAGCACTGATTCCCAGCGCTCCTGTTCGAATTGCCGATGCACGGCAGCGCGCTGATCCTGCGCCGCCAGCATCTGCGCAAGGATTCCATCGCGTAAGCCCAAAGATGAATACCGGAACCCCGGTAGGTTGTAGCTTTCCAGCAGCTCCGCGAAGACTTGTGCGCCTGCTGTGATGATCTCCGCGCGTCGAGGCCCGATACCCGGCACCGCCTCGCGCTCCGGCAGAGTCATTCGCGACAGCTTCGCTGCAAGTTTTCGCACCAGGGCCGCGGGCGCGTACTCTGTGCCCGCGTTTCGCGCTGACTTCCGAATCGACTTCCCCTTGCCTGGTTTTGCCAGAACCGCAGCGGATGCCTCCACCAGCGCAGCTGCGGTACCCGATGTCGCGATCACCAACTGCACTTTGCCGGGCTGGATTTTTCGATGCGCCCTGCGCAGTTCCCGCGCAATCAGCCGTCTCATGCTCGCCAGATCCTCCGGCGAAACTGGATCGGCTTGCAGGAACTGCTCCGTCAACCGCACTGCTCCCAGGGGCAGACTTATCGTTTCCTTGATCCGTTTGTATTCCGAGAGCGTGATCTCGCAGCTTCCGCCTCCCAGATCGATCAGCAGCAACTTGCCGCCGGTGCCCGGCTCGCTCATCAGCCCGTGATGTATAAGCCTGCCTTCTTCCAGTCCTGAGATCGTCTCCATGTTCCAGCCGGTTTCGGCATTCACCCACGCATGGAATGCTGTCGCATTGCGCGCGTCTCGCATCGCGGACGTCGCCACCACGCGTATCTGGTCGGCTCCATGCTGCTGTACCGCTCGCTGAAATCGCTTCAATGCGCGAAGAGTGGCTGCCATTGCTTCCGGTGAAACGAGGCCGGATGCGAACACGCTGGCGCCAAGCCGCGTTACTTCACGGTCTTCATGCAATATGCGCAGTTGATGAGAGACGACTTTCGCAATCTTGAGTCGGCAGGAATTGGAACCGATATCGACGGCGGCAAACGTTGGCATCAGAGACGAAGCTCACTCCACTGGTATGGGAATCAGGTTCTGCCGACAAGATACACGACCGCACCGCGCCGCACTGTGAACGAATGAAATCTCTCAATAAGCGGAATGATGCGCGGCGTGTTGCTCGAACCATCCGACTACCTGGCGCTCATATTCCGCAGGCTCAGCGGTTGAAGCGCCGCAATGATCGGCTCTTTCGGGCTCCCACAGCACAGTACCAGGGTTTTTCGCCCTGATCATGATTGAATGCCGTACTGGAAGATTCCTGTCGGCTCGTCCGTGAATCAGCAACACTGGCACTGCCGAATCGGCAACGGCTTGCGCGGGATCTGCCATATCAAAATCGACTCCGTAATGGGCCCGAGCATAGATCAATCCAGCAAAATATGCAGGCCGAAGAAGCGTTCGTCCGAGTCCCACACCTTCTCCAAAACCCTGCCCCAGGCGGTCATAGGCAGCTTCGCGAAATGTTGCAAATGGGCTCTCGGCGATCACCGCGCAAAATCCATGCTCCGCATCGAGCGAGCGGAGTAGTTCCGCACCGCCCATCGAATCCCCTAAGCCATCGATGCAATTCGGCGATTCTTCTTTTTGAAGCCATTCAAACCATCTGCGAACGTCATCTGCCTCGAGCACGCCATAGGTGGTGATCTGTCCGCCGCTCAAACCGTGTCCGCGCGCATCCGGTACCAGCACTGAGTATCCATGGCGAAGGAGCATCTCTGCGGGCCCAAGCATTCCCGCGCGATTATCTCCCTGGCCGTGCAACAAGATGACGGCGCTTCCATTCCCGCTACGCTCTCTGAAACTCCACGCCGACAGCACTACACCATCAGAAGCCGTAATGTGCGCAGCCGCAAAATCCGCATTGTCTTGTTTTGCAATTGTGATAGCGCGATGACGGTCTACAGAGATGAGCTCATGGTGCGGCAGATGCAGCGCGCCTTCAACAGCGAAGACCCCAATCATCGCGCAGCAAATGAGCCACACTGCGTTAGCTGAGATTGCAACGATGAAAATTGAGCGGCGAAGCTTCACATGATCTTCTACGTGCGATATGGCCGGTGTGTTCCCAGTCCTCGACTTCAGGCGAGTTTACTCGCCGATTCGCGCATCGTGGGCGCCGTACGAGCAGGTGGCTTCCGCGAAGTTTTCGAGGGAGTGTCGGTCCCATGCGCTAGGTCAGCCATACGCCGCCCAACGCTGTCGCACGTTCCGAGAGCCGTTTCGTACGCCTCTGACGTCAGGCTGCTAAGCAATTCCACGGCGTGAGAATTCTTTGCGCGCTTCTCTGATCCGGCCGTCCGTGCCAGCACTTGCCAGTCGTGCCATTCCCCAATCGCATCCTGCGCCTTCTTCACCTGCACTGCGATTCGATCACATACGGGGTCAGCAGCATGAATCTCCGCCATGTATCGAATCTTCTTAATTCTCTTGCGGAAGTCATGCAGGTTGCCTTCATCCAGATTCGGAAACTCCGCCACGATTCCTGCGAACTCCTTCAGCAGCTTCGACGCTCGCCCCTCGTCAACTTCAGCCTCTCCGTCGCCGATAGCCTTCTCGACATCCGATGCGGTAGACAGCAAATCATCCTGACGTCTTTCAATTGCCGTGACGAGTTTCTCAGCTGCCTTATCGCGTTTCTTCGCCAGTCGGTATTCCAGTCGCTCGATCTGTTGTGCTGTCTCTCGCGTGGACCGAGGCACATATTCTGTCGACTCGCTCAGCGACTCGCGAAGATCCTTCAGCTTTCCGATCCACACATCCAGTTCGCGCACCGCCCCGAGGGAGTCGCGCAGCTTCTCCGCCCGCCTGCCAAAGTCGAGAATTGCCTGCGCTTCGTGGCTCGCACACGGCAGGTCCCTGAGCTCACCCTCTACCTCAGCCTGAATGCGCAGCGTTACCACGCGCAAAGCGTGCACCCGCTTCCGTCCCGGCTTGCGCCCGCATCGCTCCAGCAGTCTGCGCCACTCTGAAAGCCTTTCGCTCAGTGACTGCGATTCGAGTTCTTCTGAACCACCCGTCCGATTCATCAAGCCTTGACCAAGCACTCATTCTAACTGTGCATGCTTGCTGGCCTTGCCAGGCTCTCATTTCGATGCGTGAGATTGCTCAATAAATGCGCTGTTATCCTTGATTATCAGAGGCTTAGATGACAGCGACTCCCCGGATTGGCACTGAAAAGGTCCAGCGCACCCCGTCCACCATTGCGACCTGGGCCTTGCTCGTTGCTGTCTTTCTCGCTGTCCAGTTTGCTTCCCTCTTCACGCCTCCCCTTCTCGACGACGTCGATGCTTCGCATGCCCAGGTCTCGCAGCACATGACTGAATCCGGCGACTGGGTCACCATGAAGGTGAATGGCATACGCTATCTTGAAAAGCCGCCACTTCCTTACTGGCTCGTCGCAGGGCTCTACGACATCTTTGGGCAGAACGCTTTCGCAACCCACCTGCCCAACACTATCGCGATCCTGGGACTGGCGTGGCTCGCCTGGCTCTGGACCTCGCGCGGGTGGGGACCTCGCGCCGGTCTCTATGCCGGACTCGCCGTTCTCACCTCCGTCGGCCCATTTCTCTTCACACGTTTCGCCATCCCTGAAGCGCTGCTGAGTTTCCTCCTGCTTCTTGCGTTGTGGTCCTTGCTCACAGGCATCGAAAGTCGGAGGCCGGGCCGCTTCTATCTGATGTGGGCATCGCTCGCACTCGCCACGCTCACCAAAGGACTAATCGCTCCCGTTTTCTTCGTGGCTGCCGCAGTTCCCTACCTGATGCTCACGGGGCACTGGCGTCGCTGGCGAGAGCTCAAGCCGTTCACCGGCATCCTGCTCTATCTCGCGATCGCCGCGCCCTGGCACATCCTTTGCGGTCTGCGCAATCCAGACCAGGGCCATCCTATCGGCAACCACCCCACGATCGGCAATGTTCACGGCTTCTGGTACTTCTACTTCATCAACGAACACCTCGATCGCTTCATCGGAGGCCGCTTCCCGAACGACTACAATAAAATGCCGTTCCTGGTGTACTGGCTTGCGCATCTTGTCTGGCTATTTCCCTGGAGTCTCTTCGCACCCGCGCTTCTCATTGGCGCCTGGCGTACGCGACACACATGGCTTCAGCATCTTCGCCGCGATTCCGGCCAGACCGTCGACTTCTATCTCGAGCACGCCGTCCGCGAAGACGTCGCCAGCTACGTCCAGCGCCTCAAGTTCCGTGTCCGTTCCACCTGGCTGCTATCGTTTTTTGCCGGATTCACCCTGCTCTTCTTTTCCATCTCGACCAACCAGGAGTACTACACCTTCCCCGCATGGGTTCCGCTTCTCATGCTCCTCGCCATCACTCTTGCGGGCATAGAGGAACGCCGGGGCACAGAGGATCAGAAGCCTCTCCTCTCTCTCAAATGGCTCAGCGGAGCGCAGGCATTTTTCACCGTCGCCGGCGTCGTCATCGCCAGCCTTCTCGGCTACTGCCTGTGGGAGTCGCGCAATCTTCCCTTCGTCTCCGACATCGGCACCCTCCTCGCTCATCGCGATGTCGGCGGATACACCCTCTCCACTTCGCACTTCTTCGACCTCACCGGACCATCGTTCGCGGCGCTGCGCCTTCCCGCGATGATCGCTGCCATTGCACTCCTCATCGGTCCCGCATTAGGCTGGGTTCTTCGCGCTCGCGGAAAGCACATCGCTGCCACCGTCAGCATCGCGCTCACCCTCTCGGCTTTCCTCGTTGCCGCGCACATCGCCTTCGCCCGGTTCGATCCCATGCTCGGCTCAAAGCAATTAGCCGACGCCATCCTCGCCAAAGGCTCTCCGTCAGACTCGCTGATCGTCTACCACGACCAGTCCGACGCATCCTCTGTCATCTTCTATACGCACAATCTGTTCCAGAAGCCGGCACTCGTCGTCATGCCTCGCTGCTCGCCGCAGGGCATCGGATCATCGCTTGTCTGGGGCTCCTGTTATCCCGACGCGCCCAACATCTTTCTCAGCGAAGACCAGCTCTCAAAGTCATGGGGGACAGGCGAACGCAAATGGCTCTTCGCTCAAGACCAGTATCAGGACAAGGCCGAAAAGCTACTTGCAGGTCGTCTCTATCCCGTCCGCTCCATCGCCGATAAAGAACTCTGGACCGACCGGCCGCTAAAGTAGAAACAGTTTGGGACCACCCTCGGCCTATCGGTCTTGCTACTATCCGTTCGTATGAATCAGAACTACTCTAATGGCGTCAGCGTCATCCGCCCCGATCAAGTCAGCGCGGGCACATCGCAGACATCCGGCTCGCAGCGGCAAGCCGCCATCAGTAAGCAGACGGGCGTTTCGTCAAGCATGTGGGGCGGCACATTCCTTGTCAAACCTGGAGCACAGACCGGGATTCACCATCATGGCTCCCAGGAAACAATCGTCTACGTACTTGAAGGGGAATCCATCGTGCAATGGGGCGACAAAGGGGAACACTCAGTAACGGTGCGCACTGGAGACTTCCTTCACGTGCCTCCGGGTCTCATCCACCGCGAAATCAACCCTTCAAAACAAATACCTTTTCGATGGATCGTCGTTCGCAGTTCATCAGAACCTATCGTTGTGAATCTTCCCGATGACGCATGGGATTGAATCAAACCCGGCACTCAGTGCGACGGATTGATTCTCCGCATGAATCCCTGCTTTTCCAGCACAAACCGGTCGTCCCGCCAGCCAACTTCGCGGCTCGTATAGCTCAACGCCCACAGTATCCCGCCCATCAGATCGCGCACCGGATACAACCAGCACAGCCGAATTGACGCTGGATCCTTCACCACCCATCCGCCCGCAACTACACTCAACAGCGATCGCGACAGCCACGACCACGCAAACAACGACCAGCCCAGCAGCGGATATCCCATCCAGAGCCCCGCAATCAGCCCGATAATCCCAAACGGGACAGCAAATGTCAGTCCAGTCCCAAGATGCCCAGCCGGCCGGCTGAAGCGCGTCGACTTCATCCAGCTCCACTGGTGCGAGAAGTTCCGCCAGAAACCATCATTCACAATGCAGTGATCGATCGTGTGCGAAGAAAGCCACACCTTCCAGCCCTTCGCATCCACCATGTTCCCCAACATGAAGTCGTCGGCGTAGTAGTAGCCGAGCTGTTCAAATCCGCCAATGCTCTCAAGGGCCTCTCTGCGCACGCTCATGCAAGGTCCAAGCGTGAATTTCATTCCTTCCAGCATGTCGGCAGTCACCACTCCTGCCGTCATTTCCACGCTCATCCCCATGCCTTCCATCAGTCCCCAGAAGCCCAGCTCCGTCGCATCGCCGCGATACATGCAGGTCGAAGCGCCCATCTTTTCGTCCGCGTACGGCGCAACCACCTCGCGAAGAAACTCCGGCCGCACCCTCACATCGCTGTCGGTAATCACCAGCAAATCGTGCTTCGCCTGCGGCGCCATCACTGATAGGGAATAGCAGCGCGCATTCGGCCACGGCGGATCGCCCGAAAACAAAAAACGCACGGGCACATTTGGATGTTCCGCCGCTACCTCGCGCGCGATCTTGATCCCCGCATCCGAATCCTTGCGCGCGCAGAACAGAATTTCAAACTCGGGATAGTCGAGAGCGAAGAAGCTCTCCAGATACTCGCGAAGCCCCGGCTCCGCACCATGCAGCGGCTTCAGAAGCGTCACGGGCGGAAGAAACTGCGAGTCATGTTTCAGCGGCGCACGCCGCTTGAATCGAATCGCCGCAACCACAACCAGCCCTAGAAAGATTGTCGAGGTCAGCGTGCCCAGCAGAGCAATTCCGAGCAATGCATATCGTATGTACTCCACTGGCGCGATCCTTCTACTGAGACTAGGAGTTATTGTATCGAAGCGCTGCTTCTCAATCCCGCAGCTTCAAACCAGAATGATCAACTGAAATGGACGATCGACTGAATAATCAGAGCCAGCCCGATCAAGGCTAGCCCGCCATAGATGTATCGCGAGAACGCACTCGCAGACAAGCGATGATTGATCGCTCGCCCCAGAAGAATAGCCGGCAGCAGCACAGGGAGACAGAACAGAAAATCGCGTGTCACGTCACGCGTCCACATTCCAGCGCTCACATACCCGGCCATTCCCAGAATGCTCGCAGGAAGAAAGTAGGCCTGCAAAGTCGCGCGAAACTGCTGCGCAGTCCAGCCGCGCAGTGAACCATAAATTACCAGCGGAGGCCCATTCATTCCATAGGCGCCGCCCAGCACGCCTGCGATGAATCCACAAACCGCCATCCAGACTTTGCTGTCTTTGTGCAGCTTCGCTCCAACTCCGCCTCGCAGTGTGAAAAGTGCAAAGAGAAGAATCAGAACGCCCAGTCCTGCTCTGATCGCACGTTCCGGCGCATGTGTCAGCAGCAACAAGCCGACTGGAATTCCGAAGATTGTTGAGAACACCAGCCATCCTGCGCTGCGCAAATGAATGTGCCGCCAGTCCTGCACCACGACGACCGCCGCGATCGTGATCGAAACGAGCACCGCCAGCGGTGCCGCAATCCGCATCGGAAGAAAGAACGCAAGCAGAGGAACAGCGATCAGTGCTTCGCCAAAGCCAAAGGCGGAACGAATCACCGTCGCAACAAACACGATGAGAAGAATGAAGATGATGGTCGCGTGAATCGGAAAGCTCCGCCTATGTCTCTCGCTTGTTACCGTTCGGTTTCGGAACCACCGCCGGCTTCCGCAACGGCACAATCGCACCTGTCGTTCCCGGCGCCGCCTGCTGGAATCGCGTCAGCATCTCGCTTCGCACATATTCCACGAAGCTCTGCATCTGCCGGTTCATCTCTTCCATGCGCTCCCGCATCTGCAGAATGATGGCCATCCCCGCGATATTCACGCCGAGATCGCGCGCCATGTTCAAGATGAACTCCAGCCGCTCCAGGTCCTCGTCCGTATAAAGCCGCGTATTGCCTTCCGTGCGCGACGGCTTCAGCAACCCCTCGCGCTCATAGAGCCGAAGAGTCTGCGGATGGATCTCGTACATCTCGGCCACCGCCGAAATCATGTAAGCACCCTTCGATTTGCGTCTCGCCGTCATAGCTTAACCCCTCTCCTCCACAACCGGCGCAACTGGGGCATTCGCCTTCACTGAAGCAATGCCGTGCTCGCATGCGACTTCGCTGTTATAGCTCTCACTTGTGCCAATGATTTCGTGGTTGCCCGCTTTCAGATTGAATCGAGGGTGCCCTGATTTATCGATTTTTCTCTCATACCTTTCGTCTAGTTGCGCATTCCTTTTCACAGACTCGATTCCGTTTAACGCCGAACTTCTGGCTTTGTATAGCTCACTCTGTAGAATTGTTTCTCCATTGCCAGCCTTGAGAACAAAGCGAAATTGACCGTCAGAAGACTTCTTCAGAATGAATTTTCCGCCGCTAGCAGCCCTCTTCCTCGAAGAAACGGCTTCTCCTGCTTCCGGCTCACCTTCAAGGTGGGTGATCGAGTGCCCTGCCAGATATTCTCGAGTGCGTCTCCCGCGAACTGCTTTCGAGAAGTCGAATTTGGAGCGCAATTCCCGCTCGCTATTATTTGACTCAGGCTTCATACTCGCTCCTCTCCCACGGTTCCGATACTCGCGCGCTAATCAACCTCAGCTTTTTCCCACGTTCCGTGAAAATAACAGTTACTAGACGCCCTTGGCTTGACATGCCTATCGCAAGATAACGTGATTCCTCATCGCTATGATCTTGGTCAGGCACTTCAAGGTACATGACGTCTCCGAAAACGGTGCAGGCCTCCTCGAACGAAACGCCGTGTTTTCGCAAATTCATGGTCGCCTTAGACGAATGCCACTCGAATTCGAGATTCACACCGTCTTCTCGTTCACTGTCCCCATGGTGATCTTCCATTCTTCACCAACAGATGTGTCCTCAAACTTTCTCAAATAAAGACGTCCGCGGATCCTGCGGATTCAATTTCCCCAGCTCCCGCATAATCTCTCGGCTGCGCTCATCATTCAAGGTCGGAATTGCTACTTGCACGGTGACAATCTGGTCCCCCCGCTGTCCCGGATGCGACGCACTCTCAACGCCGCGTTCGCGCAACCGCAGCTTCTGTCCGTTCTGCGTCCCCGGCGGAATCTTCAACTGCGCGCGCCCATCAATTGTAGGCACATCAACCTTGGCTCCCAGAGATGCCTCCGGCACTGTCACCGGAACGGTGACCTGGATATCGTCCCCCACGCGGGTAAACACAGGATTCGTCCCTGTCCGCACAATCACGTAAAGGTCTCCCGCGGCCCCTCCATTCACGCCGGCGTTGCCCTTCCCTGCCAGCCTGATTCGCTGTCCGTCCCGAGTCCCTGCCTTTACGCGAAACTCCACCGTCTCCGTCCGGCTCACGGTCCCTTGACCGTGGCATGTCGCACAGTCGCTGGTTACGCGCCCCGATCCGCCGCACCTCGGGCACGGAATATTGAACTTCATCCGTCCGCCCATCTGCGTCACCTGACCCGTGCCGTTGCACTCGGGACAAGTCATCGGGCCGCCCGTATGCGCCTGCCCATGACACGTCGGACAGACCTCCTGCCGGTGAATCTGAATTCGTGCATTCCCTCCGCGAATCGCCGACCAGAAATCGATTGTCGCCTGATACTCGAGATCCGTCCCCGGTTGCGGTCCGCGCGGCTGATGTTGTTGCTGCTGGCCTGAGAATATGCCGGAAAAAATGTCCTTGAAACTGCCCCACCCGGATGAGTTCGGTCCCGCGTTCGCCCCTCCGCCCTGAAATCCGGAAAAATCAAATCCCCCAAAGTCCACCGGAACTCCGCCGCCCTGCTGCTGGCGAGCATATGCCTCCGCCTGTGCCGGATCGATCTGGTCAGAGTAGAAACCAAGCTGGTCATAGACCTTGCGCTTCTTCTCGTCGCTCAGCACATCATTGGCTTCCGAGATCTCCTTGAACTTCTCCTCAGCCTTCTTATCCCCGGGATTAACGTCCGGATGGTACTTGCGCGCAGCTTTCCTGAAAGCTTTCCGGATCTCTTCCTGCGAAGCCGTCTTCTTGACGCCTAAAGTCCCGTAGTAATCCTTGTTTGCCGGTGTCGCCATAGTCTTCTTTTCTCAAGCTACCCTAAAAACCCAAGCCAACTCAGCCTTATGCAAGTCGGGGTGGGCGATAAGCCCACCCCGCTCTTTAACACCGCTAACACTCGCGAAGCGAGGCTAACTCCGCTAGCCATTTATTTCTTTTCATCGACGTCGACGTATTCAGCATCAATCACGCCTTCGTCCTTCTTCTGTTCGCCGCCCGGAGTTCCATCGGCCTGCGCCGTCGGAGCACCTTGTCCCTGCGCGCCCGACGCGGCGTTGGCCTTGTACATCGCCTCCGCCAGCTTGTGGCTTGCCTTGGTCAGCGTCTCGTGCGCCGCGCGCATATCCGCCGCATTGCTGCCATCGAGAGCCTTCCGAGCATCCGCCAGGGCCGATTCGACCTCGGTCTTGTCGGAAGCCTGCACCTTGTCGCCGCTCTCCTTCAACATCTTGTCGATGTTGTAGACCAGCCCGTCCAGCGAGTTGCGCGCTTCAATCTCTTCGCGCTTCTCCTTGTCCTCGGCTGCGTGCGACTCGGCATCTTTCGCCATCCGCTCAACCTCTTCCTTGCTGAGGCCCGAGCTCGACGTGATCGTGATGCGCGTGTCCTTGCCCGTGGCGTTATCCTTCGCCGTCACGTTCAGAATTCCGTTTGCGTCGATGTCGAATGTGACCTCGATCTGCGGAATCCCTCGCGGCGCCGGCGGAATGCCGCCCAGCTTGAACTTGCCCAGCGTGCGATTCTGTCCCGCCATGGGCCGCTCGCCTTGCAGTACGTGAACTTCAACTTCCGTCTGGCTGTCCGCCGCCGTAGAGAACGTCTCCGTCTTCTTCGTCGGAATCGTAGTGTTCCTCGGAATCATCGGAGTCGCCACGCCGCCCAGCGTCTCAATCGCCAGCGTCAACGGAGTCACATCGAGCAGCAGCAGGTCCTTCACTTCACCCGCCAGCACGCCTGCCTGAACTGCCGCACCCACAGCAACCACCTCATCGGGGTTTACGCCGCGATGCGGTTCCTTGCCGAACAACTGCTTCACAATCTCCTGGATCTTCGGCATACGCGTCTGGCCGCCGACGAGCACAACCTCGTCGATATCCGACGCTTTCACGCCAGCATCTGCCATCGCCTTCTTGCAAGGCTCGAGCGAACGATCCAGCAGATCCGAGACCATCTGCTCCAGCTTTGCGCGCGTCAGCTTCCGCACAAGGTGCTTCGGCCCGGTCGCATCGGCCGTGATGAACGGCAGATTGATCTCAGTCTCCACCGTCGTTGACAACTCGATCTTGGCTTTTTCCGCCGCGTCCTTCAGGCGCTGCAGGGCCATCTCATTGCCCTTGGAACTCAGGTCAAGCCCTTCTTCCTGTTTGAACTCAGCAATGAGCCAGTCCACGATCCGCTGGTCGAGGTTATCGCCGCCTAGGTGCGTGTCGCCGTTGGTCGACTTCACCTCGATGACGCCTTCGCCCACTTCCAGGATCGAAATATCGAACGTGCCGCCGCCGAAGTCGTACACGGCGATCGTCTCGTCCTTCTTCTTATCCAGCCCGTATGCCAGCGCAGCCGCCGTCGGTTCGTTCACGATGCGCTTTACGTCGAGGCCGGCAATCTTGCCCGCATCTTTCGTCGCCTGGCGCTGCGCGTCGTTAAAGTAAGCCGGAACCGTGATCACGGCCTGCGTTACGCTCTCGCCCAGGTAAGCCTCGGCGCTCTTCTTCAGCTTCTGCAGGATCATCGCCGACACTTCAGGCGGGGTGTATTCCTTCCCCTGAGCCACTACGTCCAGGTGGTCGCCCTTCTGGACAACCTTGTAGGGCACCATCTTCATCTCGTCGTTGACTTCGTTGTAGCGACGTCCCATGAAGCGCTTGATGGAGTAAATGGTGTTCTCGGGGTTCGTAATGGCCTGGCGCTTGGCCACCTGACCTACCAGCCGCTCCCCGCTCTTCGAGAAGCCCACCACCGAAGGGGTAGTCCGCGCACCTTCTTCATTCGGGATGACTTTGGGCTCACCCCCCTCGAGTACGGCCACGCAAGAGTTGGTCGTGCCCAGGTCAATTCCAATGATTTTTGCCATGTGTGTTTTTCCGCCTTAAATACAAAAAATTTCGATAGTCACTAGATAAGATGCACTATGAGTCAATTAGTGTCAACTTTCATTGACATTATTCCTATAAATCTGGCCGCTTAAGCCTTGAACTTCCAGGCCTGACATCTCGCCATGTGTGACACAGAACACAGAGACCTATTGCGGACCAATTTAGTCTGAATTTATATTCAATATACGACTTAAACGGTCGTAGTTCGATAGCGAGGTTGCAAGTGGTCCGATCCTCCCTTTTCCGCGGTCTCATCCACACTCACCGCCTGTTTTCCATTCTTCTCTTCACCGCCTTAATCTCAGCCCTCCCTGGCGCCAAACTGCAATCCCAGGAGAAGCCCTACTTCGTCACCTACTCCCATGACCTCGAGGAGCCCGGCAACCTCGAGATTGAATCCAAGACCGCCCTTGGTCATCCGGCAGAGAGCCACCGCTATGGGGCCCTCGCCAGCGAACTCGAATACGGCGTCACCGGCTGGTGGACCTCCGAGCTCTACCTCGACGGCCAAACCACCGGACAGGAATCGACCCTCTTCACCGGCTTTCGGCTCGAAAATCGATTCCGCCCCCTGATGCGGGAACACTGGATCAACCCGGTCCTGTATGTCGAGTTCGAGAACATCACAGGAGCCGACAAAAACATGCTAGAGGTTGTCGGCCACGACGGCCAGGGCGATCTCTCCGAGCCCAATGACGACACCCGGCAGGAGCACGAGCATGAAGCTGAACTGAAGCTGATCCTCTCCTCCAACCTCAAGGCCTGGAACATCTCTGAAAACTTCATCGCCGAAAAGAATCTCGGTCACGAGCCATGGGAGTTCGGCTACGCCCTTGGCGCGGCCCGCCCCCTGCGGACCCTTGGCAGCGGCAAGCCCTGCATCTTCTGCCTCGAGAAGTTCACCGCCGGAGCCGAAATGTACGGCGGTCTCGGCGACGTCGCTTCCCTCACCCTTGGCGACACTTCGCACTACGTCGCCCCTATCGTTGGCTGGCAGCTTCCCGTGGGCCGCCTTAGCTTCTCTACTGGTTTCGGTCTCAACAGCAACAGCCTCGATCGCGTCTACCGCATCGGCTGGGCCAGTGAACTCCCCCAGGTCGGCACCTGGTTCCGTCGTAACGGAGGTTCCCGATGAACACGACCACGCGGATCAGTCTCCGCCGCTCGCTCGGACTGGCCTGTCTCTTCGTCAGCGCCGGTTTTCTCCTCGGAGCCGCTTCCTCCTCCCCCTGGGCCAAAATCTCAGCGAAGGACCACGCGCGCACCAGTCCGCTGACTTCCCGCCCCGAATCCATCCCCGCCGGCGCCCTGATCTACAAAGACAACTGCGCGCAGTGCCACAGAGACGACGCCATGGGGGATGGCCACAAGAAGCCAGGCCTTCGCACGGATCGAATCAAGTCCGCCTCCGACGGCGACCTCGAATGGTTCCTTCGCCAGGGAGATATCGCCCATGGAATGCCCTCATGGTCCCGGCTTCCTGAAGCGCAGCGCTGGCAGCTCGTAGCCTACCTCCGCTCCATCCAGCAATAAAAGATGGGTGCCACCGGTCCTGGGTCGTCCCCACGAACAGGTCTTCGTTCGTGGGGTGGGGGTCCCTCGCACGTGAGGACCAGAGCTGTGCCCCATTCATTCCGCAGTCTCACCGCGGAATGAGTGGGTCCGCCATCGAATCACCTTGAACGGACCCCCGTCACACCCACTTACATCCGAATCATGTACCCTCGACTGTTCCGCATTCGATGACCACAGCCGAGGCTCAAGCCAGATATCCACTCACCCAGGGCGTCAACCCATGGCTGGTCACCTGCTCGGTCATGCTGCCCACATTTATGGAGGTGCTCGACACCGCCATAGCCTCGGTTGCCCTTCCCTACATCGCCGGCAGCCTCTCCTCCACCAACTCTGAAGCCACCTGGGTCCTCACCAGCTACCTCGTCGCCAATGCCGTCATCCTTCCCGCCTCCAACTGGTTCGCCCGCCGCTTCGGACGCAAGCGCTTCCTCCTCATTTGCATCGTCATCTTCACCATCGCGTCGTTCTTCTGCGGAGCCGCCCCGTCCCTCGCCGTGATACTCCTAGCGAGAGTCATGCAGGGCGCAGGGGGCGGTGCACTACAGCCGCTCGCCCAGTCCATCCTGCTGGAGAGCTTCCCGCCCGCAAAACGATCCATGGCCATGGCAGCCTACGGACTCGGCATCGTCGTCGCCCCGGTTCTTGGCCCCACCCTCGGCGGATGGCTCACCGACACCTTCAGTTGGCGTTACGCCTTCTACATCAATATCCCCGTCGGCATCCTCGCCGTCATCATGGTGTCGCGCTTCGTGCACGATCCGCCGTACATCAAAAACGCCAAAGTAGCACCATTCGACAACATCGGCTTCGGCCTTCTGTGTGTGTGGACCGGCTGCCTTCAGGTCGTTCTCGACAAGGGTCAGGAAGACGACTGGTTCGGAGCCATCTGGGTACGCTGGGCAGTTGCAGCGCTCGTCGTCTCGCTGATCGCATGGATCTGGCGCTCATGGACGAACCCGCGCGGGCTCGTCGATCTCCATGTCCTCAAGAATCGCAACTTCCGCACCGGCTGCTATCTCATCACCCTTCTCGGTGCCTGTATTTACATCACCATCACAATCCTGCCCCTCTACTACCAGGAGATCCTCGGCTACACCGCCTTCAACGCCGGACTCGTCGTCGGCCCTCGCGGCATCGGCTCGTTCATAGGCTCCCCTGTCATCGGCATCCTCGGCTCGCGCATCGACAATCGCAAACTGCTCTGCGCAGGCTTTGTCGGATTCGGCATCTGCGCCCTTTTCTTCGGCAGAGTGAACCTCGACATCGGCCCATACACATTGCTTCTGCCCATCACCCTCACCGGATTCGCTCTCGCCTTCGTCTTCGTCCCGCTCGCCACGATGACAACTTCGACCATCCCGCGCGAAGAGATGGGCAACGCTACCGGACTCTTCAACATGCTCCGCAACATCGGCGGCTCCATCGGCATCGCCATGGCCACCACCGCCATCATTCGCCGCGCCGCACTTCATCAAACCGAAATCGGAGCGAATATCTCCCCAGCCAATCCGATCTTCCAGCAGAGCTCGCGTCAGATCAGCATCTACCTCAGTCACCAGATCGGGGCCGGCTCATCGCGTCCCGGCGCCGCCGGCCTGCTCTACGGAAGGCTTCTGCAGCAATCCGCGCTCCTCGCCTACGTCGATGTCTTCCGCTGGACGGCGCTCCTCGCCTTCTTCTGCGCCCTGGCAGTCTGGCTCTTTCGCAAGCTGCCTCGGAATGCAGCTCCGCCACCCGGCGCGCATTGATTGCATTTCGTCTTCAAAAACCTTTAATTTCAGCATCCAATTTTTTGCGCCAGCAGAAATGCAAGCGTCTGATTGCACATTCACACAGACAATTTCCGCTCATGCAATCGAATTTCGGCATCCTACTTACTGGATCAGCCCAGCCTCTGCGGGTGCGGGTTTGATCCGCTACTGGGGCAGGGGCGGTGGGGTTTTCGCGATTTCTCCCACCCAACTGGCGGCGAAGGAGAATCGCATGTCAGCCGCCAGACTCTGCCCTTTTCTAATTCCCCACGGAGAAATCATCATGTCTTCCCCTTCAAAAGACCTCAAAGAAGTTGAATCCGCACTACGTTCCGTTATCCAGACTTTGATCGATGGTCAGGAAGGCTTCAAGAAAATTGGCGAGCAGCTAAAGGATGAAGCCTTGAAAGAATACTTCCTCGCCGAGTCGCTCACGCGCGCGCAGTTCCGCGGTGTACTCGAATCTATCCTTCACCAGGAAGGCGTTCACGACGTAAAGGAAAGTGGAACCGCGGTCGGGACCGTTCTCCGCGCATGGGGCGACATTAAAGCCACGCTGGGCGGAGGCGACTCAAGTCTGCTCGCAACGGCCGAAGAAGCCGAAGACCAAACCATCGAGACCTACAGCAGGACAATTGACTCTTATATGCCGCTGCCGGTCCGTCAGGTTCTCACCACGCAGTCCGCTCACATCGAGCAGTCTCGCGACTTCATCAAATCCGCCCGCGACACCAAAAAGTAGCATCACGACAATCTTGGGTGCCCCAGGTCTCGATTTTGAGACCTGGGAAAGAACCTTCGATGTCGCAAAACATCGGGTGCCCCATCCTAAACGCGCGGTTTTCGCGGTTAGGGTGGGAACTACAAACTCACACCAGCGGGATAAATCTTCGCGCTTCCTCATCGAACTGCTCAATCCGCCCCGACAAGATATCGTAGTACCACCCAAACACCTTTAGCCTTCCCTCGTTCATCGCGCGCGACACCGCCGGCTGCGCCTTCAGATTGCCCAGCTGCGCCACAACATTGCCGCGAATCACAGAACACAACTCTGCGTGCGGACCGTCCTCTTCCTTCAAAGGCTGCCGATGCGAGAACGCAGCCTCTACATGCTGCAGCCATCGATTCGCTTTCGGTAGTTTGTCCAGTCCCGTCCTGTTGATCGCCGCTTTGATCGCGCCGCAATCCGAGTGCCCGCACAAAATCACGTAAGGCACCTTCAGCACATCTACCGCGTACTCGATCGTTGCCGTCACGCCATCCACATCGTTCATAGACACCGGCACCACGTTTCCAATGCTCCGGCTGATGAATAGATCTCCTGGCCCCGTCCCCAGAATCAGGTCCGGCACAATCCTCGAGTCCGAACAAGTAATGAACAGCCACTCCGGCGCTTGCGACTCCGCCAGCAGGTGATACTGATCCTTTTTCCGCGGGAAAACCTCGGCCAGGAATTTCCTGTGCCCTTCAATCAATCTCTGCATATCGACCTCGCGCGAACCTTCTCATGCGCCAGAACCAGCCTATCGCATCCCTTCTGTTACGCTTTTGCTCAGATCAACAGGAGCCTATCTGCCAGTGATCAAATCAGCTGCTCTCTGCGCCGCGATTCTCGCCTTCTCGTCTTGCCTGCATGCTCAAACCGTCGACACCATCGATCCAGCTTTAAAGTCCCGCATCGATCAGATCGCCGCTGGAGTCATGAAGCAGCGCGGAGTGCCCTCCGCCTCCGTCGCCGTCGTCAAAGGCGGCAAGCTCGTCTACACGCATGCCTACGGCCTCGCGCACATCAGCCCCGATAAGCCCGCCACGCCCGACATGCGCTACTCCATTGGCTCTGTCTCGAAACAGTTCACCGCCGCGGCCATACTTCTGCTTCAGGAGCAGGGCAAGCTCACCCTCGATGACCGTGTCGGCAAATACGTCCCTGACCTCACGCGCGGCAACGAAGTCACCATCCGTCAGGTCCTCTCTCACACCTCGGGCTACCAAGACTATTGGCCCGAGGACTACCTGATGACCCCGATGATGAAGCCTGCCACTCCGCAATTCATCATCGACACCTGGGCCAAAAAGCCACTCGACTTCGAGCCCGGCACCCAATGGCAATACTCCAATACCAACTACGTCATCGCCGGACTCATCGTCGAGAAAGTCAGCGGCCAGAAAGTCATGGACTTCCTCGGCGAGCACGTCTTTCACCCGCTCGGCATGAAGAGCGTCTGGAACTCCGACGAGAAGAAACTCACGCAGACCGACGCCGTTCCCTACATCCGTTACGCGCTCGGCCCCCTTCGTCTCGCTCCGAAAGAAGGCGAAGGCTGGATGTTCGCAGCCGGTGAACTCGCCATGACCGCACATGACCTCGCACTCTGGGACATTAGCCTTATGGCGCAATCGGTCCTCAAGCCCGAAAGCTACAAGCAGATGTTCACTGAAGTGAAGTTGAAGAACGGACAGGGAACGCACTACGGCCTGGGCGTAGAAGTCATCGATCGCAACGGCCATCGCGAGATCGAACACAGCGGCGAAGTCACCGGCTTCGTCTCCGAGAACATCGTTTACGTTGATGACGGAGTAGCGGTCGCCGTTCTCACCAATCACATGGAAAGCGGAGCCGGACAGATTGGCGATCTCGCAGCCGACACCGTCCTCGGCGAAAAGCGCTCACCTTCCGAAGAGCAGGCTCTCACCATCTATCGCGGATTGCAGAACGGCCAGATCGACCGCGCTCTGCTCGCTCCCAATCTCAGCGACTACTTCTCTCAGCAGGCCCTCTCCGACTTCAAAGACAGCCTCGGCCCTCTCGGCGAGCCGCTCACCTTCCGCCAGACCGGAGAGATGCTTCGCGGCGGCATGACCTTCCGCGGATACCGCGTCGTCTACCCCACTCGCCGTCTCAGCATCAGCACCTACACCTACCCCGACGGAAAACTCGAGCAATACCTCGTCGGCCCCGCCGACTAGTTGATGTCTCAAAAGCGCGGGTGCCCCCGGTCCCTCGCACTTGGGGACCGGGGAGTTCTCACCCTGAAGAGTAGGAACAAGAACCAACGTGAGTCTCGCGCAGAGAATCGCCTTCACAACCTCCCTCCTCATCGCCAGCCGCGTGGTTCAACTGAGAGACCGCCTCCTCGGCCGCGTCCCCCACTCACGTCCCGATTGCCCGAACCTGCGCGCAACCCAACACACCATCAGAAGCGGCAAGAACCTGCTAGACGCGGCGTATGTCGAACCCGCAAATACCCCGCCGCGAACAGCACTTCTCATCTGCCACGGCATCGGCGAAATCGTGCCCCAGTGGTTTCCTATTCAGCGCATCTTTGCAGATGCCGGAATCGCCTCTCTCGTCTTCGACTACTCCGGCTACGGCCGCAGCACCGGCCATCCCGACTTCCTCCAGTTCGAGCAGGATGCCATCTCTGCTTTCCAAATCCTCCAGCAACTCGCCCCCGGCTTATCCGTCAATCTCCTCGGCTTCTCGCTTGGTACCGGAATCGCGCCAGCTATCCTCAACCGCGTCGCCGCAGACCGCCTCATCCTCTGTGCCGGCTACACATCCTTCCGCGACGCCGCCCGAGCCGCCTGGATTCCGCCCTTCCTCAATCCCCTCGTTCCGCCCATCTGGTCCGCCAGAGAAGCCCTATGCAATTGCAAACTCCCGACGCTCATCGTCCAGGGCGACCACGACCGCCTCTTCCAAGCTCACATGGCCCAGGAGCTCCACGCCTGCACCAACAATCGCGCCGATCTCCTGACCCTCCCCGCCCGCTCCCACAACTCGCCCTTTTACAATCCCCAACCCGAATACTGGCGCCCCATCATCAATTGGCTTCTCCAAACCCGTTCATAGCACAAAGGCAATCACTAGCTCCGCCAACACCGCTAACAGGCGCGCCAGCGCCGCTGCTCCTGCTCTCCGCCCCCTGTAAACTGGATTCAGCATGTTTGAGAACCTCACAGAAAAGCTGCAGCGGGCCTTCAAAACTCTTCGAGGCCAGGGAACCCTTACCGAAGAAAACATGGACGAGGCTCTCAAAGAGATCCGCGTTGCCATGCTCGAAGCAGACGTCAACCTCAACGTCGTCAAGGAACTGATCGAGCACATCCGCGCCAAAGCCGTCGGCACCGAAGTCCTCACCGCGCTCTCGCCCTCTGAACAGGTCATCAAGATTGTTCGCGACGAGCTCATCGAGCTCCTCGGCCGCGACACCGCGCGCTTCAAGTTCTCCTCCCAGCCACCGACCGTGATCCTCATGGCTGGCCTGCAGGGTTCCGGTAAGACCACCACCTCCGGCAAGCTTGCCCAGTGGCTCAAGAAGGGCGGACACCGCCCTATGCTCGTCTCCGTCGACGTGTACCGCCCGGCCGCACGCGAGCAGCTCAAGGTCGTCGCCAAGTCCATCGAAGCCCGCCTCTACGAAGGCAAGACCGACGGCCAGGCAGCCGATTCGAAGCTCGTCGAGCGACTCGCGACAGAAGCCCGCCGCGAAGCACGCATCCTCGCCTGCGACACCCTCATCGTCGACACCGCCGGCCGCCTCCACGTCGATGAAGAGCTCATGTCCGAGATGGAGCAGCTCAAGAAGCTCCTCTCACCATCCGAAATCCTCTTCGTCGCCGACGCCATGACCGGCCAGGACGCCGTCAACTCCGCACAGGACTTTCACAAGCGCCTCGGCCTAACCGGCGTCGTCCTCACTAAGATGGACGGCGACTCCCGCGGCGGCGCAGCGCTCTCCATCCGCCACGTCACCGGCCAGCCCATCAAGTTCATCGGCACCGGCGAAAAACCCGACGCCTTCGAGCCCTTCCATCCCGACCGCATCGTAGGCCGCATCCTCGGCATGGGCGACATGATGTCGCTCATCGAAAAAGCCGAGTCCGCCCTCGACAAAAAGAAGTCCGAAGAGTTCGCCAAGAAAGCCCTCCTCGGCGATGGCTTCACCCTCGAAGACTTCCGCGATCAGTTGAAGCAGATCAAAAAACTCGGCTCCATCGAATCGATCCTCAAAATGATGCCCTCCGTCGGCCCTTTCGCAGGACTTCAGCAGGCCGCGGGCCAGGTCGACGAAAAACAATTCGTGCGCCTCGAAGCCATGATCAGTTCCATGACGCCCTACGAGCGCCGCAACCACGAAGTCATCTCCGGCTCGCGCCGCAAGCGCATCGCTGCCGGCTCCGGCACCTCCGTGCAGGAGGTCAACTCCCTCCTCCGCCAGTACGCCCAGATGAGCAAAATGTTCAAGCAGATGGGCAAAGGCGGCCTCGCCAAACAAATGCTCCGCGGCGGAATGTCCGGCCTCATGGGCAAACAAAAATTCGGAAGATGACACGCTCGCTCTCTGTGAGCGTGTCATCCTCAGCGCACGGCCCCAAGCGTAGTCTTCAGCTTGGGGGTGGTAAGCGAAGGATCTGCTTTTTCGGAGCGCCACAGCAACTAACCCATTTCATCCGCAATGACCCCTCTCCAGGACCAACTCGACGAGATCACCTCGAACACACGCAACCTCGTCCAGCCCGAGCGCCTCGCCATCAGCGAACGTGCCGTCGAAGAGCTTTTCGCAACGGGCATCGAAGACCGCATCCTCCCCGTCGGATCGCAGGCGCCGGAATTCGCGCTCAAAGACTCCACCGGCAAACTAGTCCGCTCCCGCGATCTCCTCGCCCTCGGGCCCTTGGTCATCAAGTTTTTTCGCGGCCGCTGGTGCCCCTACTGCGTCACAGAGCTTGAAACCTGGCGCGATCTCTATGGCAAGCTCCGCGAAGGCGGCGCGCTTCTTGTCGCCATTACCCCGCAGACCGAGCGCCAGAGCGATTTCATGGTTGGCCAGCACGGCCTTCCCTTCCCGATCCTTTCCGATCCGGGCAACACCGTTGCTGAAAAGTTCGGCCTCGTCTACACCATCCCCGAATTTCAGCGCGACTACTACCTGTCGATCTTCGTCAATCTTCCCTTCATCAACGGCGACAAGAGCTGGCGTCTTCCCCTCCCCGCTACTTACGTAATCGGGAAAGACGGCAAGGTCCTCCACGCAGAAGCCCACGCCGACTTCCGCGTCCGCCCCGAACCCGAAGAAGCCCTTGCCGCCTGCAAGATCCCGCCTCGCTGACCCTCCCAAAAGTCCGGCAACTTTCCGGTTGCATCTCCAGCCAATTTGCGCTTATATAGAACGCTGGCACGGAGGTTTTATGCAAATTGAAAAAGCTCAACGGCGTTTCGGATAATCTCTTCTTCGTACTCTGGTGCGGATTCTTCGTATACATGATCTCAATAGAAGCCGCACAAGGACACTGGCTCTTCGCAACGTGGAGCACCCTCATCCTCAGCATCGGAGTTACGTCCCTAATCTCTGGCAAAATCAGAGCGCGAACAATCAAAAAGTTCGCAACTACTCACTCCTTCACCTATCTCGGCGGACTGCTCCCGAATGGCCTGATCCTCTACTTCACTTCCTTCAGTAATCGGCACTGCAGTACTAACAACTGCCTGCAGGGTAGTTTGCGCGGAATTCCACTTGCTGTTTTCGACCTTGCTCATCGGAAAGGTAAAGGCTCAGTCTCACAGACCATCGTCGCGTTTCCGCGCCAAGGCTCAAGCGCAATTCCAGAGACGCCCATCGACGCCGTTGGATGTTACGAGTTCGAAGCCGCCGGCGATTGGATCATCGCCTGGATTCCGCGTCGCGTCGTCAAAGTCGAAGAGCTTGAAGACTGGTGCATCGAGCTTCACACGCTCGCTAGCGATCTGCTTGCAGAAGCCAGAGGCGAGTCAGAAGCGCGTCCTCGCCTGTTTCGCTGGCTCGCTTAGCAGATCGACCCACCCATTCGACGCTCATCATCGAGTGGGTGGGGAACGACGACTCAATTGTGCTGGGTCTAGTGTGCTGCCGCGCGTGAAGCCTCGACACTCTCTGCCGCCGCTTGCCCGCGATACTGCAGATTCAGGATGCCAAGTGCATATTCGCTGAGGTCCGTCCACTTCACCACAATCGCGCCTTTCTCCGATCGTTTCGCCGCCAGCAATCGGAAAGCCTCGGGCGCCTGCCACGGGTCGTACCCAGCGTCCGCCGTAAGCGAAATCGCAATGCGGCCAACCTGCTGCTGGGCGCGAACAGCAATATTGTGATCGGGAAGTGCACCCATCATATCCAGTGCCAAAGCACCTGAAAACGGTATAGCTGCATAGAACGCCGCCGTGGTCAGTTGATCGCGAACGGCAGGCCACTCTCTCATCTCCTTTCCGATTCCCTGACGCTGCAGGAGAAAGGCAATCGGCATCGCAAGCGCTGCGGCAAGTTGATCATCTCTCTGCATGCGGTCGATGAGATGTTTTGGAAAGAAGATCAGTCCCCCACGCGGCGCGCACATAAAGCTGCGCATATCATTCCCGTCGACCGCATAGATTTGCAGCCTAATCTTGCGCGGATCGTCATCTGCAAGCTCACGCTGAAACGGCGGAATCAGTCTCGACCCTATCCGCTGCAACCTGTCATACAGGGCCCGATCCGCGGGAACAACATGCCAAGATGTCATGCGGCCCGGTTTGACACGCCCGTCTACGTGCCCAGCGAAATCAGGAGGGAAGAATGAGATCTTGTAGTCATCTTTCCCATTCACCACCTCTACTGGCTTACCCGGCTTCATGCTCATGAAATCAGCGGAAGCTGCGATCAGCACGCCATGGGAGTCAAGCTTCCCTTTGTAGTGCAGCCATGTTCCCGCTCCTACATCATCCAGCGAATGAACTTCGCCTCGAAAGCTCGTTTCCGCCGATGACGGCACCCGAATTGTGAAACCGTCAGCGCGAAACACACGTTCAGCGCCCGCCTCGACCACGGAGTTCACCGGCCCTAGACCGCTGATCTCTTCGTTCCAGTCCGGGCGAAACACCACAACATCGGCAATCCGTTTTTTGTGGCTCGTCTTCCCAAGAACCGACACATACGCACCTGTCTGCAACCTGCTGCGCAGCGATTCATCCGAAGTCTCGGGTTTCGCGCCTTTAAGCCGAAATCCGGTCAGACGCTGAAGGATGATGTGCTGATCATCGACATCGAAACTATCCGGCAGATTCGTCGCAGTGATGTAACCGCGAGCAAGTTCGATCGTGATGATTTCCGAATCCTGCGCGGCCGATTGTGGCGATCCCAGCAGGAAGAATGCGGCTAGAAGCGATGGGAGCAGAACGAATCGACTCGCAACTTGGGAGCAATGTCCGATGCGCATGGGTTGGCCTGAATTGAGTTTGGAAAACTGCCCAATTATAGGTCGAAACTGCAACCCAGGCAGAGAGTACTTTCGGTGACTAAGCCAGCTCCTGCAACATTGACCTGGCATCCTTACTTAAAACACCCTTGAGCAAAAACACCTTGCTCCGCGACAATTCTCCGCTCACCAGCTCAACCGATCTCTTCGGAATCCCAAACGTCTCCGCCAGAAACGCAATCAGCGCCTCGTTCGCCCGGCCCTCAATCGGAGGAGCCTGCACCGCAATCTTCAACTGCGCGGCATCTCCCTCACCGTACACACCCGCAATCGCAGTTTTTTTCGCCCCCGGCTGCGCTCGCACCGCCAGCGTCACTCCTCCGTGCACTTCTCGCAGCACTAGGCCGGCCCCGTGTAGGGTTGTCTTTTCCCGAAGATCGCCGTCCCCACACGAATCCTCGTCGCGCCCTCCGCAATCGCCAGCGGAAAATCTCCACTCATCCCCATGGACAGCACATCAAAGTTCAGTCGCGGATACTGCGCCGCCCACCGGTCCCGCCACTCCCGCAAACTGCGGAAGCACGCCCGCGTCACCGCCTCCTCCGCGCCCCACGGGGCAATCGTCATCAATCCGCGCATCTCCAGGTTCGTCAGATCGGGCAACGTCTCGAATAACTCCGCAGCGTCATGCGACTCCGTCTCAAGCCCTTCCTTCGTCTCCTCCGGACTAAGCTTCACCTCAACGAGCACCGGAAGCTTCTTCTTCAGCTTGCCCGCCGCCTCATCCAGACGCCGCGCCAGCCGCAGTGAATCCAGCGAATCCACAGCATCGAAGATCTCCACCGCCTTCGCCGCCTTGTTCGACTGCAAATGCCCAATCAGATGTATTTGAATTGGCCTCTCAGCCCGCGATCGCAGAGCCTCTAACGCTGCAGCCTTCCCCGCAAACTCCTGCACCCGGTTCTCGCCAAACAGCGCCAGCCCAAGCTCAGCAGCCTCCGCGATCGTCTCCGCCGGATAGGTCTTCGACACCGCCATCAGTTCAACATCTTCGCGGCGTCTTCCGGCAGCACTGCAAGCGTCTGCGACAGCCTTCTCCACTCGATCCAGATTTTCAGACAGCTGAAACATGGGCGAAATACTCAAAGATGAAAGATATTAATAACGATGATGATCGCAACAAAAGCGACGAGGAACAAAAGTACCACCGTGCGGACTGTAGAGAAAAGAGAGCGCGCTTCTTCACAGAAGTAGCGAGACGGCTTGCGCGGATCGTATTGGATCTCGAAGTCGTCGCCCACATTGAGTTCGTATACGGACGAGTAACTGCTGACTTTCAAAGTGCCGCTATAAATCTCAAGGCCGGCGCGATAAGTGAACTCGACCTTCCGCCACGCTCCTCCGCGGCCGCCTTCGCTAAGCTGCCAAACAAAGGTCACGCTAGCCGACGCTACAGGCCAGGTGTCGATTCCGCGGAGCCGCTCAACCCAGCCGTACTCCATGCCTCAGTGCCCGTGTTCCTCGAGATACTTCTCAGCCTCCAGCGCCGCCATGCATCCCGTACCAGCCGCCGTAATCGCCTGCCGGTACTTCCGGTCCTGCACATCGCCACAGGCAAACACACCCGGCACAATCACACCCTTTCGCGTCGTAAGAATGTTCCCCTGTGTCAGGACGTAGCCCTCATCGTCCAGATCGATCTGCCCCGCAAACATCTTGGCGTTCGGCTCGTGCCCAATCCCGAGAAACAGACCGTCGAGTCGAAGTGTCTCCGTCATCCCGGTCACCACATCGCGCAGCTTCAGGCCTTTCACTTCCTTCTCTTCAACGCCCAGCACCTCATCCACAATCGTGTTCGTGCGGAACTCGATGTTCGGATGCGCCATTGCCCGTTCCAGCATGATCTTGGACGCGCGGAATTGCGGCCTCCGGTGCAGCAGAGTCACCTTGCTCGCAAACCGCGTGAGGAAAAGCGCCTCCTCCATCGCCGAGTCGCCCCCGCCCACCACTGCAATTTCCTTCCCACGGAAAAAGAACCCATCGCAGGTCGCGCAGCTCGACACGCCATGCCCAATCAACGCCTGCTCGCTCGGCAATCCCAGCCACCGCGCGCTCGCACCCGACGCGATGATCAACGTACGCGTCGTAATCTCTCCAGCCGAAGTGTGCAGCCGGAAGGGATGCGCTCCCAGTTCCACCTTCTCCAGGTGCGCCAGCTGGAACTCAGCTCCAAACCGCGCCGCCTGCCGCTTCATGTTGTCGATCAATTCCGGGCCTTGTATGCCGTCGGGCCAACCTGGAAAGTTCTCCACCAGCGAAGTAATGCTCAGCTGGCCGCCCGGCTCATGTCCTTCCAGAACCAGGGGCTTGAGGTTTGCTCGCGCGCTGTAGATGGCCGCCGTCAATCCGGCGCAGCCGGAACCGAGTATTACTGTGTCACGTGTCTCTACCATGAGGTTTCCCAGTCGATTGTAGAAGACTGAACTCGAACAAACGAAGCAACGTAAGAGCAAAACTAGCCCGTTTCTCCGCCCGATCCCTGTTCCCTATTCCCTACTCCCTGCTTTTAAGATGTTCTTCATGGCAAATCTGACTCTTGTCTACGGAATGCGCCTCCTCCCCGAAGGCGAGGTAAAGGAAATCAATGACGCCACCCTCAAGCTCGCCAATGGCAACGAGGCACACGTCACCATGCACGTGCTCGAAGGCTCACGCAAACAGATCGAAGCCCAGCTCCAGCAGAGCCTCGACGCCTTCTTCGACATTTACCCGGAGCTCTAAAAGACTCGGCCGCAGGATCGAAGTAGACCCTGCGGCCGATGAACTCAACGAAGTCTGTTTCTATCTGTTCCCTGTTCCCTGTTCCCTGTTCCCTGTTCCCTGTTCCCTGTTCCCTGTTCCCTGTTCCCTGTTCCCTGCCTTTAGACTCTTGCTTGCGTCATCTTCTTCGACGTGCTCTGCTTTACGCGCAGATTATCGACCGCATAGTCGATGAATCGCGGCTCGAAGTGGGGAGGCTCGCGCATGAATCTGCACGTGGATATCACCTGGTCTACGATAAACCGCGGGTGATAAGCAGCCAGTTCGAGCTGCTTTTCCTCCGTAATCTTCTTCACAATGATGTCGAAGATCTCCTCGGTCATTTCAATCTTCTGCTTCTGGCACTCGCCCTCGAAAATCCGCGCGTAATGCAGAACAGAAGGCGGCCCTACCTCGATCTTGTATGGCAGTCGCCGCAAGAACGCAGGATCCATCAGGTCCTCCGGCTCGAGGTTCGTCGAGAAGATCACCAGCTCCTCGAACGGAATCGAAAACGTCTTGCCTGTATGCAGCTTCAGGTAGTCAACCTTGCCTTCCAGCGGCACAATCCACCGGTTCAGCAGGTTCGTCGGACTCACAATCTGCCGTCCGAAGTCGTCGATCAGAAACGTCCCGCCCAGCGCCTTCATATGCAGCGGAGCTTCGTAGTAGTGGCCCGTCGGATCGTAGCGCAGATCCAGCATCTCCAGCGTCAGTTCGCCGCCCGTAATCACAAACGGCCTCTGGCATGGAACCCAGCGCGCATCGTAAGTCTGCGCTCTCACCACGGTGAACGCATTCTCATCCTCGATGTCCGCGCCTTCCAGTGGAAGGTGAATACTCGGATCGTGAACCCGGATAATTTGCCCTTCCACCATCACCGCATACGGCACATAAATTACGTCGCTGAAGACCGAAGCAAAACGCTGCGCTACGGTCGTCTTGCCATTTCCCGGCGGTCCGTACAGCAGCATCGCCCGGCCTGAGTTCAGCGCCGGCCCCGCCTGCTCGATAATCCGGTCATCAAACGACAGGCCCTTGGTCGCCGACTTTATTTTTTCCGGCGTCACCAGCTCGTTGGTCAGCTTCTGCATGTTGACCTGCTGGTTGAATTCCTCCAGCGTGACCGGAGCCGGCCCGACATAGTGAAGGCGATTCATGGCATCGATCACATGGCGCCGTCCCTCGTCGGTGAACTGGTAGACCATGTCGATCAGGCTGTCGCCCTGCCGCGCACCCAGATTCTGCAGGTACAGTCTGTCCACCGCCATCCGGGTCAATTCCAGCACGATGTTGTACGGCAGCTTGATCGCATCCGCGAACTGCCGCACCGTCTGCAGCCGGTTCACATACATCAGCTTCATCAGCAGCGAAAGCAGGTCCACTTCATCCAGACCCGTCGCCGCGATATTCTCAGGCTCCCGCGGGGTACGGTGGAGAAACTTCTCCAGCTGATCCTTGGTCAGCGCGCCGATCGCAACAAGGTTCTCCCCAAGCCGGCCTCCGCACAGCGATAGCCTCTGTAGCGCCTTTTGCACATCCTGCTCGGTCACGAGCTTGGCCCGGATGAGCAAATCTCCCAATCTCAGTTGCGTGCTAATGGTGCCCTCCCCTTCGGAACCCCGAAGGATCTCCCCGAAAACCGCCTAAGTTCCTTCAATTGCTCAGCTTGTTTGCAGAGCTCATTGTAGCTAGGAAAGTAACTTCAAGGTGAACTAAGGTAATGGATTACTCGATAAGTGGAGTTACGAGAGTGTTGGCGTTCGAGGCCTGGATCCCGAAACTAAAACGGGTGCGATAGTCGCGTGCTCCAAATCAAATCGCACGCGCTTTCAGCGTTCGCTTCGACGCCTGCTAAGTGCCAACCGAGCTCCAATTCAAGGTTCAGCATGTGAGTCGCTGCCACGTCGAAATTGCCACCACGACCCCATCTCAGGCATCCATACAGTTGAGAGCGAGGTCGAATGAGCGAACTCACGAAGCCTTTCCAGCAGACCGGACAGAACACTCGCCCGCGCGTCGTCATCGTCGGCGCAGGATTCGGAGGCCTTCACGCAGCACGGGCCCTGCACCATCTTCCGGTTGACGTAACCGTAGTAGACCGCAAGAATCACCACACCTTTCAGCCACTCCTTTACCAGGTGGCTCTCGCCGTGCTTTCTCCGGCCGACATCGCACAGCCCATTCGCACTATCCTCCGACACCAGCCCAACACAGAAGTCCTCATGGACGAGGTCACGTCCATTGACGTCCAGTCCCGCCGCATCGGGCTCGGCTCCGGCACTCAGCTTTCTTACGACTATCTCGTTGTCGGCACCGGCTCAACGCACTCCTACTTCGGCAAGAATGAGTGGGCGCCTTTCGCTCCCGGCCTCAAGACCATCGAAGACGCCACTGAAATCCGCCGCCGCGTCCTTCTCGCCTTCGAGCTCGCCGAGCGCCAGATGCAGGAGCAAGGCTGGCATCCTCCGCTCAACTTCGTAGTCATCGGCGGCGGTCCCACCGGCGTAGAACTTGCCGGAGCGATCAGCGATATCGCAAAGCTCTACATGCGTCACGATTTTCGGCACATCGACCCCACCAAGGCTCGGGTCATGATCCTCGACAACGGCCCTCGTGTTCTCGCCGCCTACCCCGAAGACCTATCCGCTAAAGCCGCGGAGCAACTCCACAACCTTGGCGTTGAAGTCCACACCGGCACGCACGTCGACAATGTCGGACCGGGATGGGTCGAAGCGAACGGCAGCCGCCTCGATGCAGCAGTCGTCTTGTGGGCAGCCGGAGTTCAAGCCTCGCCTCTTGGCAAGATGCTCGGCGCACCCGTCGACAAGCGCGGCTGCGTCATCGTAGACGGCAACCTCAACCCGCCCGGACTGCCAGAGATCTTCGTCATTGGCGACCTCGCTCACTTCGAGCAGGACGGCAAGCAGGTTCCCGGCGTCGCGCAGCCAGCCATGCAGATGGGCGACCACATCGGCAAGATGATCTCCGCTGACCTCGATCGCAAGACCCGTCCAGCCTTCCGCTACTTCGACAAAGGGGACATGGCCACCATCGGACGACTGGCTGCTGTTGCTAAAGTCGAATGGCCCTTCCACGGTCATCTCAGCGGATTCCCCGCGTGGGTCACCTGGATCGTCGTCCACATCTTCTTCCTGATCGGCTTCCGCAACAGACTGGCAGTTCTTTCACAGTGGATCTGGCAGTACTTCACATTCACGCGAAGTGCCCGTCTCATCACCGGCGACCAGCGCCTCCCCGGCTGGCAAGACCACCTGAATTCCGGTGCCACATCCGGTGCCACGGTCGAAGCGGACACTCACGCTACCGCGCAGGCGAGATGACTTTAAGCCCTCAGCCTTCAGCTGTCAGCAACACTTAACTGGGAGCTGAAAGCTGACGGCTGATAGCTGTCCCATCGGCTAAACTGATAAGAGTCATGCTCGATCTGGGATTTGTCCGGGGCAACCTGGAAGTTGTGGAAGCAAAACTCCGTGCTCGCGGTGCTGATCCCGCCGCACTCCTCGGCAATTTTCGCCAACTCGATCAGAAACGCCGCGAAGCTATCACCGCCTCCGAGCAGCTCAAAGCCCGCCGCAATGAGCTCTCGCATCAGGTCGGCCAGCTCAAGCGCGAAGGCAAAGACGCCACCGGGCTGATGGACGAAACCCGCGCGCTCAAAGACAAACTCGACGACCTCGATAAGTCCGCAACATCTCTTGACGAAGAGCTCCGTCTCTCTCTCGCTGGCATTCCTAACCTCACCCGTGACGAAGTCCCCACCGGCAAGTCCGAAGAAGACAATGTCATCGTCAAGACCTGGGGCGACAAGCCGAAGCTCGACTTCACGCCGAAACCCCACTGGGAAATCGGCGAGCAGCTAGGCATTCTCGACCTCGAGCGCGCAGCCAAGCTCAGCGGTGCCCGCTTCGCCGTATACATGGGCGCCGGAGCCCGCCTCGAGCGCGCCCTCATCGGCTTCATGCTCGACATGCACACCCAGAAGCACGGCTACACCGAAGTGCTTCCTCCCTTCATGGTGAATTCCAAGAGCCTCTTCGGAACCGGCCAGCTTCCCAAGTTCGCCGACGATCTATTCCGTTGCTCCGATGCCGACCTCGAGTCCGTCTCCAACGGCACGTTCCGCGACAACGATCACTGGTTGATCCCCACCGCCGAGGTCCCCGTCACCAATCTCTATCGCGACGAAATCCTCGACGAAGCCAGGCTGCCTATTAATCTCACCGCCTACACGCCCTGTTTCCGCGCAGAAGCCGGAGCTGCGGGAAAAGACACGCGCGGCATCATCCGCCAGCACCAGTTCCAGAAAGTCGAACTCGTAAAGTTCACGCGCCCCGAAGAATCCGACGCCGAGCACGAGAAGCTCACCCGCAACGCCGAAGAAATCCTCGAAGCTCTCAAGCTTCCTTATCGACGCATGCTGCTCTGTACCGCCGACACCGGTTTCTCCTCCGCCAAGACCTTCGACCTCGAAGTCTGGCTCCCCGGCCAGCAGCTCTATCGCGAAATCTCTTCCTGCTCCAACTTCGAGAGCTTTCAGGCACGCCGCGCCAACATCCGCTTCAAGCCCTCCGGCGGCAAAGCCAAATCCGAATTTGTTCACACCCTCAATGGCAGCGGTCTCGCCGTTGGCCGAACCTGGCTAGCCGTCCTGGAGAACTACCAGCAGGCCGACGGTTCCGTGCTGATTCCCGAAGCCCTGGTGCCCTACATGGGCGGACTCGATCGCATCGTCAAAAAGGAGCAGCCATGAACAAGCTCCTCAAGAGTTACATCTACTGGACCTACCCGCGCGGCAACATCCACTACGACGTGATGGTCACCATCATCCTGCTCTTCATCTTCGTCACGCCGCAGTTTTGGGATTTCGGCGACAAGCCCTCGCGCGCACCTGGCCCAACGCATCCCATCCAGATTGCCAGCGACGGCCCACGCTCCCTGCTCGTCACCATCTCCGATATCGATGTAAAAGCTCCGGCCGACGCCTCCGTCAACGAAATGCGCCGCGTCCTCCGCAAAGCCATCGAGCCCGTCACCGGAGACGCCGTCACCGTCATGCGCTGGGAAACCGCAACCGACCTCCAGGGCAATAAGGTTTGGAAGATCTGGGCCCGCCGCTGACGGAGCACTGGGGATGCAATCCCTTGAAGGTTTCACGGAGGGAGCATGGGCCTTCAGGCCCATGAAGCGAGGAAATCACTTTGAGATGGGCCTTCAGGCCCGGAAAACGAATGAGAATCGGAGCACGACTTTTAGTTGTGCCGCAGGCCAATAAAAACAGCGGGCTTCAGCCCCTCAGCGACGTTCCCGTTCGAAGAGACAATGGTTCAAAAGGGGTGCACGACTTTACTTGGGCCATCCGGGTCAATGTCGATAGCCGCTGGTTTTAAGGGACACGACTTCAGTCGTGCCGCATCAGGCCAACAGAAACAACGGGCTTTAGCCCCTGAGGGATGTTTCCGTTCGAAGACGCCGGCACATGAGCCCATAACACCACTCAAATACCCGATTCGAACCCCACGCCCGACGCATCTATTCTCCAAAAGGAAAAAGGGAGCCTATGAACCCGAGAACGACAAACTACTCTAAATTAAAGACATCGCTGCTTGCGTTTGCCGGTTTTCTCTTCGCGCTGCCGTCTCCGCACCTCGCCGCCCAGGACCTCAAATCCGTCCTCTCGAAGCTTGACGCCGCTGCCGCCAACTTCCACACTGTGTCAGCCGATTCTCAAGTCGATTCGATCGTCACCGATCCCGTACCAGACAAGACTGTCCAGAAAGGTACGGTCTATTACTCCCGCCGCGGCACTGACTTCCAGATTGCAGCCCACATCGACGAAGAGAACGGCAAACCGGTGCCGAAGGTTTACACATACGCAAAAGGCGTATTCCGCCTCTACGAGAAGCTTCCCAACCAAGTCACAACATACAAAAACGATAAGCTCAGCGAATACCTTCTGCTCGGCTTCGGCGCCAGCGGCAAAGAGCTTCAGAAAGTTTGGAACATCACTTACGCCGGTCAGGAAAGAATCAACGGGGTAAATACCGACAAGCTCGAACTTGTTCCGAAAGACCCGGCCGCTCGAAAGAATCTACCCAAGGTCACAGTCTGGATGGACACGCCTCACGCCGTGAGCCTCAAGCAGATCTTCGATCAGGGTGAAGGTCAGTCGCGCAACTCGGTTTACACCAATTTCAAATTTAATCAGCCCCTGCCTGCGGACGCGTTCACCTTCAAGACGGATGCCAAAACCCAGTACATGAACCGGTAGAGCGCCACTCCTCCCAGCACAAACAGCATCGGAAAGCACTCGAGCGTATAGCGCGCCTCGGGTGCTTCCACCGTCATCAGCAGCAGACTCCGCATCACCATGTACGCCAGCATCCACGGCCACAGCTTCGGCCTCAGCCACAGTCCCACCAACCCCAGCAGCAGATACACCGCGTTCAATCCCGCATAGAACCAGCTGAACCGGGTCTCCGCGTTGTGGTGCGAATAGACCCACCAGTCCACGTCGATCGGCAGATTCTCCACGCGCGGCCGCACCCACATATCCAGCATCCGTCCTGCCGGCAAAAGCAGATGCCGTGCGACAGGATGCGCCTCATACCGCTCCCGCGCCAGCTTGGCAAATCGCGCATCGATCTCCGCAGTCAGCGCATTTCCGCCGTTGTTGTAGTCATTCGCAATCGCCGCCGTCTCCGCATACTGCTGCGAGTTGTCGTATGCTCTCGCTGGAAGCTTCGAAATATCCAGCGTGTCTCCCGGAACGCTCCAGTACACCTGGTACGTCGACGCGAAATCCAGGCACCACGTCTTCACCCAGCTCACCCACCCTGTCCCCGATGGCTCTCCCGGATCGGTCGCGTACCGCGGCGCGAGCGGCTCGAACACGTGAAACGTCTTCCAGTTCCTCCACGTCCACGCCGCAAACGGCATCGACGTCAGCAGCACGCAAACCGCTGCCACTTTCATCAGAGCCTTGCGCTCGACTCCTCCAGCCCTCAACAGCCTCGCCAACAACACAGGCGCGAACGCCAACGCCACCAGCGCTCCATCGGGCCGCAGCAGGGCTGCATAGGTGATCGCAAACGTGAACCCTAGAGCCGGTTTCCATCCCGGCTTATCGTCAAACCGCGCAGCGCACCACATCGCCAGCGCGATCGTGAAGATCGTCGGTCCCTCCGTCAGCGGATTTGCAACATAAACCGCTGTAAACGGACACAGCGCTGCAAGCCACAATGTGCAATAAGCCGCCCATCTTTTCAGTTTCTCCGGCGCAATCCATCGCACCAGGTCTGCCAGCAGCAGGCACGCCGCGAGATCCAGCACAATCTGCACCCACGCGGCCGACGCATAGTTCTCCATCCCGAAGGCCTTGAAGCACCCGGCCAGGAACAGCGGATACCCCGGCAATCGAATCAGCGTTGGATACGTCTCACCAATGCTGCCTATCGTCAGTGCAAATCGCCCGCTCTGCAGCAGGTTCTTCGCGATACCCCCATAGATCAGCGCGTCCCCAGTCACCTCAAAGAAGTGCTTCAGCATCCAAATACGAAGCAGCGCTCCCACCAGCAGCGCCGGCAAGATCGACAATGCGACCCGCATTCTGCTCCCTGCTGTAACCGTCTGCATCGATTGACTCAAGGGGTCGGCTTCCATACGATTCGTAATGTATAGCCTAGACGCTAATGCCTGATAGACAGATATTCTTTGACCCCCAGCGAACCAGATGGAAGCGCCTTCGCCGCATTCTTGACGTAACCGCTGTCATCTCCACGCTGGTGCTCGCAGGCTTCATCTTCAATGTCTTGCGCGGTCAACATCTGCCTGAACTGCTCCTCCCAAACCAGAAGCACAACTACCGAGCACTCCAAAAGCATTCGGCCGTCCCCCGCGGCGCCAAGCCAAGGCGTAAAACCGATCGGAAGCCTTCTGAAATTCCATTGAACACTGGCGAAGGCCTCCGTGCAGCCTACTATGTGCCTTACGACGAGGCGAGTTACGCTTCATTCAAGCAGCACGTTCAACAGATCGATCTGCTCTTCCCTGAGTGGCTTCATGTCGAGTCATCCAGTCCGCAGCTGCTGACTCTCGATACCGAGAGCCATCGCTCTTATCCCGTCATTGACAAAAATTCAGTTCACGACCCTGACGATCTGAACCGCATTAAGCGAACCATCCGGCTGGCAAAAGTAGATACAGAGATCTTCCCGCATCTCAACAACTACAACTCGGCGACGCAGGTCTGGGACGGACGCGTAGGACATCTCCTCAACGATCCGCAAAGCCGGGCGATGCTCCGCCAGCAGATCCTTCAGTTCCTCGCTGCCTTTCCCGTCTATCGAGGCCTTTCGCTCGACTTCGAAAATCTGCCTCCTGGCGACTCTGCTGGCTACACAACCTTCATTCACGAGCTCTACGCAGAGATGCATCCTCGCAATCTGCGCCTGTTCGTCACGAGCGCAGCTGCAACGGACGGCGCCATCCTTAAGGCGATAGCCGACAACTGCGATGGCCTTGTGCTCATGAACTATGACGAACACGAAGTCCAGAGTGAGCCCGGCCCCATCGCCAGCCAGGATTGGTTCATTGCAAATCTAGTCCGTGCCCGCAAGTTTGTTCCCTTGAACAAACTGATCTGCGCAATTGGAAATTATGGCTATGACTGGGAACTATCCATCCCGGATCCAAAAGCGCGGGATCCGAAAGATAGACGTTCCCACATCATCAACACTGAGACCAAGGACCACGTCTCTGATGTCTGGCAGGTGGCCAGTGATGCTGATGCCGATCTCGATCTGGATTACAGCACTCTCAATCCCCATTTCGAATACATCGATGAAGACACTCACACGCGCCATGTCGTGTGGTTTCTCGATGGCGTCACAGTCCTGAATGAGATGCGGGCTGCGCGCGCGTTGGGCCTGCAGACCTTCGCACTTTGGCGTCTAGGTTCTGAAGATCGGTCGATGTGGAACATCTGGGATAAGCCGAACAATCCGCAATCCCTTGATCTGCTCTCCGTCGTTGCTCCCGGCCAGGATGTGGACGCCGAGGGAGAAGGCGACATCATGCGTGTCACCGGCCTCCCGCAGCAGGGAAAGCGTGCCGTCCAGCTTGATTCCGACGAGCCCGATCCGCGCAAGAAGCTCATCATCGATGAGCACATGGAGATCTATCCACGCACCTATACGGTCCAGTACTACGGATATCACCCGAACCAGGTTGCGCTCTCATTTGATGACGGGCCCGATCCCAAATGGACTCCCCGCATCCTCGACATTCTCGACAGGAAGAATGTGAAGGGCACCTTTGTCGTCATTGGCGAAGAAGCACTCGAAAGCATCGGCATCCTGAAACGCGAATTCCGTGAAGGACACGAGATCGGGAACCACACCTACACCCATCCCGATATCAGCGAAGTCTCTCCGCAGCGCCTCGACCTCGAAGTCAAACTCACCGAGCGGCTCTTCGCCAGCAAGCTCGGCGTTCAGCCCCTCTACGTACGCCCTCCATACGACGTGGATGAAGAGCCCGAAACAGACGACCAGGCTGCTCCCGTCGTACGCCTTCAAAACCAGGGCTACATCGTGATCGGCAACAAGATCGACACCAACGATTGGGACGAGCGCGTTCATAAAACCCCGGAAGAAATAACCCAGTCCGTGCTCGATCAGCTTGAGCGCATGAAGACAAAGCCGCAATTTCGCGGTTCCATCATCCTCATGCACGATGGCGGCGGCGATCGCGCTGCGACAGTGGCTGCGCTCCCATTCCTGATCGATACTCTTCGTGCTCGCGGCTACACCTTTGTTCCTGTTTCATCCCTGATGGGGAAGACTACCGCCCAGGTCATGCCGCCTCTCACCCGGCGTCAGTACTTCCGCGCCATTCCCGACTCCATCGCCTTTTCCGCCCTGTCAGTCATCGGGCGTTTCATCGTTCTCGTCTTCTTCCTCGGAGACGTGCTGATGAGTGCGCGTCTCATCCTCGTCGGAATTTTCGCCATCATCGACCGCCTTCGCCGCCCGCACCGTGAAGCCTCTCCAGGATTCAACCCCCGTGTCGCAGTACTTGTCCCCGCATACAACGAAGAAAAAGTCATCGTTCGCACCGTTCGCTCGGTGCTCAACTCCGACTATGCCAACCTGCGCGTGATCGTGATCGACGACGGCTCCAGCGATCGCACCTTTGAAGTCGCCCGCGATGCCTATGCAAAAGACATCGCGGAAGGACGAGTCGAGGTGCTCACCAAACCGAACGCAGGTAAAGCAGAAGCACTCAACTACGCACTCGCGCGCTTCGACGAAGAGTTCTACGTCGGAATCGACGCCGACACTGTCATCGCCATGGACGCCATCTCGAAGCTCATCCCTCACTTCGAAGATCCGAAAATTGGCGCAGTCGCCGGCAACGCCAAAGTCGGCAATCGCGTGAACCTGTGGACTCGCTGGCAGGCGCTCGAATACATCACCAGCCAGAACTTCGAGCGCCGCGCCCTCGATCTCTTCAACGTCGTCACCGTCGTGCCGGGCGCGATCGGCGCCTGGCGGACTTCCGTTGTGAAGACCGCGGGCGGCTACCCCATCAACACCGTTGCCGAAGACGCTGACCTTACCATGAACATCCTCGAGCAGCAGTACAAAGTCGTCTACGAGGATCGAGCTCTCGCCTTCACCGAAGCTCCTATCGATGCCAGCGGCCTGATGCGTCAGCGCTTCCGCTGGTCATTCGGAATCCTTCAAGCCGTCTTCAAACACAAAATGGCTTTCGTACGGAACAAAGCGATGGGCCTCTTCGCGCTGCCAAACATTCTCATCTTCCAGATGTTCCTGCCGCTCGTCTCGCCCTTTATCGACGTGATGTTCATCGCAGGACTCGTCCACTATTTTGTCGACCGTCACTACCACCCTGAAGCCGCCTCCGCTGCTAGTCTCGAAAAACTACTCGCCTATTTCGGAGCCTTCCTGCTCATCGACTTCGTGACGTCCGTGATCGCGTTCAGCCTCGAGCGCCGCCACCCCGCCAATAAAGGCGACGGATGGCTCCTCTTCCACATCTGGCTTCAGCGCTTCGCCTACCGCCAGGTCTTCTCCATCGTCCTCGCCAAGACGCTGAAGCGCGCCATCGACGGTAAGCCCTTCAACTGGGACAAGCTGGAACGCACCGCCAAAATGAGCAAAGAAACCGAAGCACTCACCATGTGATCCGCATCTCTCTGACCCCTGATCCCTTTTAATGAGCTACTACACCGGCCCCATCACTGACCACTTCGACGGCAAGCGGTTCTACCATCCCGGTCTTCCCCCGACGGACAAGAACCTCTTCGACATCCTTCGCTGGCAGATCTTCGGCAAGCATTCGAAGTGGCCCAGAGTCATTCCCGCTCGCACAGGCCTTAAACCCGCATCCAGTGTCGACGGCCTCTCCATCACTTGCATCGGCCACTCTTCTCTTCTGATCCAAACCGCTGGAATCAACATCCTCGTCGACCCCGTCTGGTCCCAACGCGCCAGTCCGTTCAAATCCCTTGGCCCGCTCCGCCGCAATCCACCTGCTGTCGCTCTCGCCGATCTTCCGCAAATCCACGCTGTGCTCGTCACCCACAATCACTACGACCACATGGACACAGCGACCATCGCCGCCATCCATGCCCAGCACAAGCCTGCTTTCATCTCGCCGCTCGGCAACGACACCGTCATCCACAAGGACGCGCCCCACATTCCCGTTCAGACCGGCGACTGGTGGCAATCCTTCTCTCTCTCGCCCGGCGTTCGCGCAACCATCGTCCCCGCCTATCACTGGTCCGCTAGAAAATTCGCCGACCGTCGTCAAACTCTCTGGTGCGGCATTATGCTGGACACGCCCTCAGGCCGCGTCTACTGTGCCGGTGACACGGCCTATCGCGACGGCAAGATCTTCCCCGAAATCCGCAGCCGCTGCGGCTCTCCGCTCATCGCCGTGCTCCCGATCGGAGCCTATGCCCCGCGCTGGTTCATGGACAGCCAGCACACCGATCCAGCCGAAGCACTCCAGATCGCAACGGACATTGGCGCACAGCATATCCTCGGTGTCCACTGGGGCACCTTCCCCCTCACCGATGAGCCATGGGACGAGCCAGCCCGGCTACTGGAAGACGCACTTCGCAATCATCAAGACCCACCATTCCGCACCCAGGCCATGCTCCCCGGCGACATATGGATTTCGTCCGAGTTGTGAAAAGTTTGATGGGTGCCCCCGAGCCTGCCCTGAGCGCGCCGAAGAGTCCCTCGCTTTTGGGGACCGGGGATAAAAGTTGTAGATACTATTGACTTCTACTCTTTAAGGTAGCTCTCTCCGCAATCAACACCGGAATACCATCCACAACCGGATAGCTTCGAGCACATCCAAGACATATCACTTCAGTTTCGGAAAACCGCAGCGACGCGAAGCAAACAGGACACACCAGATCCTCGGCCCACTGGCCCATATCCGTCGTCTTCGCTGCTTCACTCATTTTCATCCGCTGACTTGCTGACTCGCTAACGTCGCCGTGTGACCGCTGAATCGCTGAAATCCAAAAACCTGGCACAGTCTCAATGGATCGTCGCGTCCGACCCGGCATCATCCTCGTGCCCATTCCGCTTCACAGGCCGCTTCAGGAACTCCTGCTCGATCCGCTCATTCGTCCCCGCATGCGCAAACTCATACGCCACCCGAATCCCATTGAAAATCGCCCGGTCGTTCGACGACCCGTGTCCGATCACGCAAACCCCTCGCACACCCAGCAACTGCGCTCCGCCGTACTCGCGATAATCCAGCCGCCGACGGAAATCATTGAACGCCTGCCGCGACAGCAACGCTCCCACCTTAGCCGTCACCGTCCGTGTCAGCGACTCGCGCAGCGCATCGCGCACAAACCGCCCCACACCCTCGCTCGTCTTCAGCGCCACATTTCCAACAAACCCGTCGCAGACAATCACGTCCGCCAGCCCACTGAAGATATCGCGCCCCTCTACATTCCCAATAAACTTGATCGGCAGCGCCTTCAGCAGCGGAAAAGCCTCCCGCGTCAGATCGTTGCCCTTTGTCTCTTCTTCGCCGATCGATAGCAGCCCCACGCGCGGATGCGGAATCTTCAGCACGCTTCGCGCGTACATCTCTCCCATCACCGCGAACTGCTCGAGGTTATGAGGCTTGCAATCCACGTTTGCGCCCACGTCCAGCAGCACGCACGCATTGCCGCTCGCGCTCGGCATGGGGGTCGCCAGCGCCGGGCGATCCACTCCCGGCAGCGCACCCAGCACCCCTTTGGCCGTCGCCATCGCCGCGCCGGTATTCCCTGCGGTCACAAAGCCCTTCGCTTTTCCCTCTCGAACCAGCTTCAAGCCAACTCGCATCGAGCTGTCTTTTTTCGTGCGATACGCGTGAGCTGCTTTTTCCTCCATGCCGATCCGTTCCGAAGCATGGTGGATCACAATCGGCAGCTCTTCATTTTCGAGATGTTCATCCAGCAGATCGCGAAGCTCAGATGATGGCCCCACCAGGTGCACACGCACCGGGAGCTCTCGCGCTGCCATGATTGCGCCCTTGACCTCGGGCTCAGGAGCCTTATCGGAACCGACTGCATCCAGAACGATGTCACAAAGCATGCTGCGTCACCGAAGCCGTCAGAATGTGAACGGAGAACTGCCGGAAATACAGACGGGGCCGTTCCAGACGACCCCGCAGTTGACCACTTTGCATAATGGCATATTCGAGCACGCTGTGCGGACTCGCTGGTTTACTTCGCGGCTTCCTTGGTATCCAGCACCGCACGCCCCTTGTACTCGCCGCACTTCGGGCAGGCACGGTGGGGCAGCTTCTTCTCGTGGCAGTTCGGACACTCCGAAACACCTGTCTGAGTCAGAAAGTCGTGGGCACGGCGATTGGCGCTGCGGCGCGAAGAATGGCGCCTTTTCGGATTCGGCATGATGCTATTCCTTTCGCGTTCTCAACCCATCCAGACCGCACTCGATCCAGACTGCCTCCCGGCAGGGCGAAACGCCTCAAAATCAATGTTTTGTGGACTTTATCCTGCTGCGCAACCCCGAAAGCGCCTCCCAGCGAGGATCCGTCTGGCTCTCCTCGCAGGAGCAATCCTGGTTGTTGCGATTCTGGCCGCAGCGCGGGCAAAGTCCTTTGCAGTCATCCTTGCACAGCGTCCTGACCGGCAGCGACAAAAGCACCTGCTCGCGCAGCACATCCTCAAGCAAAAGACTGTCCTTCTGATAATAACCGATTTCCGTCTCCACTGCTGTTATCGACCGCTCCGCGGCACCCGCATCCGCCCCGATCGGCCTGAAGATCAGATCGAACTCCCCGCTCAGCGGAACATCAACAGGCTCAACACATCTCGCACATGGCACCTGAAACGTCCCGGCAAACTTCCCCCTCAGCCGGATATCCGCAACGATGTCCCGGGGCCCTCGGTGCTCGTGAATGACCTCCGCCAGTCCTGAGGTCTGCAGGTTCCCTTCCTGCTCCGCTTCCTCGCCGAAATTGATGTGTCCCGCAGGCATCGCGAGATCGAACTCGATCGGCTCCTTCTCAAGTTCGCTTACCTTGAATTCCATATCGTTCAGCCTAAGGCTGCTGCCATGGCGCGTCAATTGCCCGGTGACAAACCACCAACATACGCCATCGCCTGAGACGCTTGCACGGCATCAAATCAATCGACGATATACTCGAAATAAGGAAGCGCAAGATGTACGCAGAAGACTCACGACCGCCGCTCCCATTGCCCGAAATGGCAAAGCACGCCGCCGATCAAGCCCGCAAAATGCTCTCAGCCGGAGAGCCACGCCAGGAGATCCTCTCTGTCCTCATCACTGCAGCAGAAACCGTCGCCGGAAAAGGTGGCGTCTGCTCGATACTCGAGCTCGACAAAGAGGGACTTCTACGCAACGCCGCATCGCCGAACCTGCCTGCCGATTACCTCAAAGCAATCGACAGATTGAAGCCGCATCCTCGCGTAGGAACCTGTGCGGCGGCAGCGGCCACCGGATCCGTCGTCGTGACCTGCGACTTTATGGCCGATGACAAGTGGGCTGAACTGCGTCACCTCCCACTGTCGCTTGGCTTCGTAGGAGCATGGAGCATGCCCATCAAAAACGATGACGGGAAGGTCCTTGGCACCCTTGGAACTTACTTCCGCGACCGCCGAACACCAACTTCCGAGGAGATGACGAGCATCGCAACCCTGGCTTCTGCTGCAAGTCTGGTGCTGGGACACAGTCAACGGCCCTGACAGACGCCCGGAAGCGACCTGCTACATTCCTCCCATGCTCCCACTCATAGAACAACTCATCCGCCACAAATGGTGGGCCAATCACAATCTTCTCCGCTCCGTAGTGGAGTGCGCCCCCGCGACCGACGATTCTGAACTCCGCAAACTTCTTCACCACATCCTCGTCGCCAATCGCTACTGGCTCCTCCTCACGCTCGGTCAGCCCTTCGTCGATGAGCACGAAAAACGAATCCCGGATTCTCACGCTGCCCTCACAGCCGCTTTCGCCGACACCGAACGCCTGGAACTCGATTGGCTCTCCCGCGCAACTCCAGAGGAACTCGAACACCGCCTCCAGCCTCGCGCCCTGCCGGACATCACAATCTCGGTCTCCGAAGCAATGACTCAGGCAGCCCTGCACAGCCACGGTCATCGTTCCCAGTGCGCCACTCGCCTCCGCGCCCTTGGCGGCACGCCCGCTCCCATGGACTTCGTGCTGTGGCTCCGCGCCAAGGGCAGCTCCACCTAATCCACTCAATCTGCTTGACTTATGCGCTTAAGTTTGATATAATACTAAAGTGCCTCTCGGCTCGGAACCTCGCTGTAACCTGCCCACCGGAACCGATCCAGCACTGAACGCGCATAGCTCAAGGAGATCATCATGCTCAAAGCCGACACGCCCGTCGCCCGCTTCCTCGCCCTCTACGCCCGCGAAACCGCCGAGAAAAACCTCTCGGCCGTGACCTCCCACTTCGCCGACACCTTTCTCTTCGCCGGCCCTTCCGGCACCCAAACCGTTCGCTCCACCGACTTCGCCGCCGCCCTGCCAAAACGCAAAGCCCTCTTCGATCAGCTCGGCTCGCGACCCGCTGAACTAACCGCCGTTCAGGAAACGCCACTCGACTCCCGTTACACCCTCGCCCGGACCACCTGGCGCTTCTCTTTTCTCCGCGATAACACTCCAGCCCAGCAATTCGACACGGACTCCACCTTCCTCATCGACACCGGCCTTCCCGGCACCAGCGAAGCCGACTTCAAAATCCTCCTCTACCTCCCCCACCACGACATCATGCAGATCCTCCGCGATCGCAAGATCCTCCAGTCGTAATCATCGACTCAACACAACGTGTGGGTGCCCCACGTCTCGATTCTGAGACGTGGGACCTCGGGGTGGATCAATGATCTGGTGTCGAACAACCTAACCCCCTTGACCTGCTGGGTGCCCCCGGTCCCTCGCATTTGGGGACCGGGGTTGATGCCTCAGCTGGTCAACTCGCGGGTGCTCCACATCTCGCTTTTGAGATGTGGGATTCAGCTAATCTGATAGAGAAGACCTTCCTTGCAGAAAGACAGAACGTTGATTGAAACCCCTGAATCCTCCCTCCACATCCGCCTCGCCACTCCCGCTGACCGTCCGCGTCTAATCCCCCTCATCAACGCCGCCTTCGCCATCGAAACCTTCCTCGAAGGCACCCGCACCGACGACGATCGCCTGGCCGCCATGATGCAGAATGGCGAAATCCTCCTCGCCGAAGACTCCTCCGGTCAGATCATCGCCTGTATATACGCGGAGACCAACGGCGATCGCGGATACCTCGGCCAGCTTGCCGTCGATCCCGCACATCAGCGATCCGGCCTAGGCAAACAAATGCTCGCCGCATCCGAAGATCACTTCCGCGCACGAGGCTGCGTGGCCATCGACATCACCGTCCTCAGTCTTCGTCCCGAACTGCTTCCCATCTACCGCCGCCTCGGCTTTGTTGAAACCGGTATCGAAGAATTTCACATGTCGCGCGAGGTCAAAGACAATCAGCAGTGCCACTGCATCAAGATGGAGAAAGCCTTGTAAGCACCTCGTATACTTTCCGAAATGCCGCCATCGACGAAAGTTCGCGTCCTTCCGCTGTTCCTCTTCGCACTATTCCTCACCACATCGAACAGCACCGCGCAGCAACTACAGATCTCTCCGCCTCTCCACACCGATGGCTATCGCATCCTAGACTCCGCCAATCATCCCGTTCGGCTGACCTCGGTCAACTGGTACGGCTTCGACGAAAAGGAATACATCGCCGGCGGCCTTGATCACGCTCCTCTCGCTCAAATCATTCAGCAGATCAAGCAAATCGGCGTGAACTCCGTCCGCCTTCCCTGGGCCAACGAGACCCTCGAACGCAATCCGCTGCCGCCCGCCTACGCCATCGGCTCCAATCCGCAATTCAAAAACATGCATGCCATGGAGATCATGGATGCCGTAGTCTCCGCTCTAGCCAACGCTCACATCATGGTGATTCTCGACAACCATGTCAGCCGCGCTGACTGGTGCTGCAGCGAGACCGATGGCAATGGCCTCTGGTACAACGCTGACTACCCCGAAGATCACTGGCTCGCCGACTGGAAGACCATCGCGCATCGCTATCGCAATCAGCCCTGGGTAGTAGGCGCCGACCTTCGAAACGAGCTCCGCAGCGGCGCAGCCTGGGGAGGCTCAGATCCAAAACTCGACTGGCACGCAGCCGCCGAACGCGGAGGCAAAGCCGTTCTCTCCGGCAATCCGCGTCTGCTCATCATGGTCGAAGGCCCCGAATACTCCACAAATCTCAGCGGATTCGACAAGCTCCCCGTTCACTTGCCCATCGCGCATCGTCTCGTCTACTCGCCTCATGCCTACCATGATCAGAAGCATCCCTTCAAAACTGTCGACGAGATGAAGCAGGGATACGAAGCCCGCGTCGGCTATCTCATGCACGCGCAGCCAGCCGTGCCACTCTGGATCGGTGAATTCGGCACCTGCCAGAAGCTCGACTGCGGCGCGAACTCCGATTGGTTCCGCCTCTTCATCCAGCTTCTTCAGCACAACGACCAGTTGTCGTGGAGCTACTGGCCGCTCAACGGAAATCAATCCAGCGGCATGACTCGCAAGTACGATGCCGTCGAGACCTACGGCCTTCTCTCACCCGACTACAAAAGCATCGCCGCTCCGGAGATCGTCAATCTTCTCCACACCATCGAAGCCCAACCTTCACGCTGATTTGTTGCAAGGATGTCGCCATCTCACGTGTGGAAACAAGGATGTTGGGTGCCCCAGAGCCTGCCCTGAGCTTTGTCGAAAGGTCTCGCTTTTGAGACCTGGGAAACGACAATGCTCGCCGGCTTACTTCGGACCGCCGGTGCCCCATCCATTCGACGATTCTGTCGAATGAGTGAGAACGTCCGCTGTGCGCTGGCTACGATTAAATGCCCCCTGAATACAAGGTCATGCCCCCACCTGTAGCGGCACCGAGTACAACTTATTGGCCTCAGTGTCCAAATAGGCGACTACTCGCCAACAATGCTGAAATGTATGGTTCCGGCTGAGTGTTTGGTGGAGAATACTAACAATGAAAAACACCACAAATCGGGCTGATGATGATGAATCGATCCAAAATGTCCGGGCTAAACAGAGCAATACCCTCTGGCCGGACACACTGATCAACAGCCGCGGCGTCGATGAATTTCTCTGGAGAGGATCAGGAGATGCGCCGCTAGTGCAACGCATTGCCGCTTGGATATTTGGTGTCGCCTTCGTTCTGGTGGGCATTGTTTGGCTCGATGTCGCGTACACGAAGGGCTGGATTTTGTTTGGCGTGCTTTCCATCGTGTGGCTCTTTGTCGGCGGAAAGGTCTTTCTGAATGGATTCAAACGCCGCAGGAAGGCTACGTCGAATCACCACTAGCGTTGCAGATGCACCCTGTCACGTGTGGCTGATTACGGTGAGTAGCTCTCCAATTCATTTTGCGGGCTAGTCACCGGCAAACTGGACACAGAGGTCAAAAACTTGCCAGATCACGACCGGACGTGAGCCTGGAGGGTTAACGAGAGCCATACTCGCCGGCCTTCTGGATGATGCTGCTTTATCAGCCCCGCCGGGGTCCCCTCATCTCACCCCATTCAAATACCTGCTCGCGAACTCCAGAAAATAAGGCCAGTTCGGCTCCGCCAGATGTCCGCCATCATGTTGTCGAAACCCTAGCTCTCCTGAATTCACCGCAGTTCCAATCGGCGGAAACTCCGTCGTCCCCAGATCCTTCGCCCCCATCAACCGGTACACCGGCCCCGCCGCAACCTCCGCCAGAAACATTCCATGTGTATCCGCCCACGCATCGCCATTCGCATTCGCGTATCCATCCCCACCATCCGCACCACCCGTGATGAAGAGCGGCCGTGGCGCACTCAATGCAATCAACTCGTGATTGTCCACCGGCAGGTCGCCCGCATTCAGCGGCCCCCCATACCGCAGAAACTCCCCATCGAACCAGTGGTACAGCGATGGTCCTGCCAGGTTCGGAATCTGCTCTCCATAGATATGCCGGTACAACTTCGCTCCACCCTCACCCGAAGAACTCGAATACCCAATCGCAAACTCCGGATAGTAAGCCATCGTCACCAACACAGCCTTCCCGAAGCGCGAGTGCCCCGCGAGCCCCACCTGCTTTGCATCGACAGCCTTGTCCGTCTCGAAGTACCGCAGCGCCTCATGCGCTCCCCATGCCCACGCCTTCAGCGCTCCCCAGTCGTCCACGCCGCGCGGCTTCACACGATTCACCAGCCCGATGATCCCGCTCGTCAGTCCCGATCCGTCATCCTTCTGAAAGCTCGCCGGATTCAGAATCGCGAAACCCCACCCGCGCTGCACCACCAGCTTTCCATCCACTCCCCACGGCAGCGGAGCGTAGCTGTCCAGCGGCACGCTAGTCGCCTTTTTGAAATCGCCGTCGAAAGCCAGCTCCATCATCACCGGCACAGGTCCCTTTGCATTCGCAGGAGTCGTCAGCAGCAGCTCGATATGAATCTGCGAGCCTGAGCCCTCCCAAGGCCCCGCCTCTCCCGACAGCAGCTTTGTCTCGACATCAACTCCGCCGTACATCTCCTTCCGCTCCACCAGCACATGCCACTTCACGGGCGGCAACGACGCAGGTGTACGTCCCAGAATCTCCTTGTCGAAATCCGCGCGTATCTCCTTCGCTCGCTCCTTCCAGTCTGCAGCGCTCTTCACCGGTTTTCCGCCTTTGAACACCAGCGGATCTGGCAGCTCCGAAAATTGATTCGCCTTCGCCAGGTCGTAGTTCGTCGCATGCGGCGATCGAGCATCCCCCTCAGGCCGAGGACGCATCTCCTCTTCCTTCAGCCCTGCCAGCCCCAACAGCCTTTCCCGATCCTCTTCCGCGGTCACGCGATCCAGCTTCGCCGCTCGATCGTTCCCACTCTCTGAACTCGTATGCAGATACTTCGCCGCGAACGCCAGGAAGTACGGCCAGTTCGGACCCGGCGTATGTCCCGCCATGTGCTGCCGGAATCCGATATCGCCCGCAAGCAGCGACGTCTCCACCGCCGGAAACTCCGCCGCCGTCAGCCCCTGCTTTCCCAGCAGCTTATACACCGGGCTCGCACCCACTGCCGCCAGAAAACTCCCCTTCGGGTCGACCCACCCATCGCCATCGATCGCTCCTGCCCCAATGAACACCGGCCTCGGCGCAACCAGCGCGATCAGTTCATTCGCATCCACAGGCAAATCGCCTGTATTCAGCGGACCCGCATACTTCAGAAAGTTCTCGCCCATCCAGTGGTAAGCATCGCGTCCCGCAGTGTTCTCAACCTCCTCGCCAAACACGTGCCGATACAGCTTCGCCCCAGCCGATCCCGAAGAGCTGATAAACCCGATCGCAAATCGCGGATCGCTCGCCATCGCCACCAGCGATGCCTTCCCATACCGCGAGTGCCCCGCGATCCCCACCTGCTTAGGATCAACTGCCTTGTCACTCTCGAAATAGTCCAGGCATCGGCTCGCACCCCATGCCCACGCCTTCAGCACTCCCCAGTCCTCCAGTTTGCGCGGCTGTCCCTTGTTCACCAGCCCGATAATCCCATCCGTCAAAGCCCCGCCGTTATCCGGTTGCGCGCTCACCGGAACATACTCCGCATACCCCCATCCACGAGCCAGTGCCTGCTGCTGCCATGTCGGCCCGTTGTTCTGCTGCGCGAATTGCGGGAACCGCTTCATCAGCTGCGCCAGGAATTCCTTGCTGAAGCCGAGCTCCATGATCACCGGAACCGGCCCCTTCGCATCGGCTGGAGTGCTTAGTGTCAGCTCCAGCTTCACGTTGATCTTCGGATCCGCCGAATTATCCACGTGCCCGGCGAGCGTCTTCGTAATCACCTCCACGTCGCCGTTCTTCTCGTGCTCGACCTTCACCACCTCCCACTTCACCTTCGGCAACTCAGTGGGAGTCCTGCCGTAAATCTCGCGATCGAAAAGCTCGGCAATCTCTGGACGTCGCCGTTTCCACCACATCTCCGGAGTCGTAACGTGCTCGCCATTCGCCATCACCAGCGGGTCAGGAATTTCGGGATAAACATTCGCCTTCGACTCGTCATAGTTCACCGGATGCGGGCTGTGAATGTCGTTATCAACTGGCGACCGAAGTTCCTTGATCCTCAGTGCCTTCATCACTCGCGCGTGATCGAGCTCCGACCTGACCTGAATAGCGAGTTGCTCCGGTGTGGGTGGGAAGCGAGGTTGAGCAGGCGCCGGTTTCCCCTCCGCTTTCGCGTCAGATTTCTTGTCATTCCCACTCTGCGCGCCCGCGAAGTTGGCAAACGTCAACACACCCACCAAAAAGAGAAAAGCAATCACGCGTGGCATTCGATTCATTTCGCCCTCGCTCGAAGTCGCGGCCCAAGAATATCGATTTACCCTGGAGCCCGCAAACAACTTCCCGCCGATACAGGCACCCCCACATCGCCGCTTCTCACAAACCCAGGCTCGCACAAGCACTCGGATTCATCGTGTCGTCAAACAACATCGTGGGTTCCTGATATAAGGTCCCCACAAGCCGCTCCTTCCTGATGGACCGGTTGATATACTTCAGCCCTGCACCTGGATTCCCTGGGCCGCCCCTGGAGACTCGTACATGAGCGCCGCTAAATACGACCTCGTCGTCATCGGATCCGGGCCTTCCGGTCAACGCGCCGCTGTCGCCGCCTCCAAAATGAAGAAACGCGTTGCCGTGGTGGAATCCCGCGCCGTCGTCGGCGGAGTCTGTGTCAACACAGGCACCATCCCCTCCAAGACCATGCGCGAGGCCGTCCTCCACCTTTCCGGTTACAACTACCGCAACGTCTACGGAATCAACTACCGCGTAAAAGAACGCATCACCATGGCCGACCTCGCCTTCCGCGTGCAGGCTGTCATCAAAACAGAAGTCGACGTCACGGAAGCTCAGCTCTCCCGCAACGGCATCGACATCGTCCATGGCATCGCCAGCTTCGTCGACGCGACCCATGTCCGCGTCCAGGGCCTTGCAGGCGACACCACCATTGAAGGCGACAAAATCATCATCGCCGTAGGTACCAAACCCGCCGCCTCTCCCAAAGTCCCCATAAACGGCCGCACCATCATCAACAGCGATCAGGTTCTCGAACTACCCGCCCTGCCCAAGTCACTCATCGTTGTCGGCGGCGGCGTCATCGGGGTCGAGTACACCTGCATGTTCTCCACCCTGGGCGTTCGCGCGACTCTCATTGAAAAGCGCGCCAAGCTTCTCGAGTTCGCTGACCAGGAAATTGTCGAGTCACTCAGCTACCATCTCCGCGACAGCCGCGTTACCATGCGTCTCGGCGAAGAAGTCTCCAGCGTCGAAGAACTCCCCGACGGCACCGTCGTCGCCAACCTCGAAAGCAAAAAGCGAGTCTCCGGCGACGCACTCCTCTATGCAGTAGGACGCCAGGGCGCGATCGAAGATCTGAACCTCGCCGCTGCCGGCATCGAGGCCGACAATCGCGGCCGCATCCCCGTCAACGAGCACTATCAGACCAACGTCTCCAATATCTACGCCGTCGGCGACATCGTAGGTTTCCCTTCGCTTGCCTCCGTCTCCATGGAGCAGGGCCGCATCGCCGCCGCTCGCGCCTTCAACGACACGCATACTTCATCGAATCCCAGCTTTTATCCCTACGGCATCTACACAATCCCGGAAATCAGCTTCATCGGCAAGACGGAAGAGCAACTCACCGACGAGGACGTCCCCTACGAAGTCGGCATGGCCTTTTATCGCGAAACCGCGCGCGGCCAGATTCGCGGCGACACCACGGGCCGCCTCAAGCTCATCTTTCATAAGGACACGCGCAAGGTTCTCGGCGTGCACATCATCGGCGAAGGCGCCAGCGAGTTGATCCACATCGGACAGGCCGTCATGATCTTCGGCGGCACGGTCGAGTACTTCGTCGACACCGTCTTCAACTATCCAACCCTTGCCGAGTGCTACAAAGCCGCCGCCTTCAACGGCCTCGGCCGCCTGCACCGCTATCAGGTGGATTGACAAATGCTTTCAAGGATCGCAATGCGAATGTCCCTCCAACCGCCATGTGCTGTCATCCTGAGCGCAAGGGGCCCCGAGCGTAGTCTTCAGCTCGGGGGTGGTAAGCGAAGGATCTGCTTTTGCTCTTCAAGTCAGGTTCCAATTCTGCGGGCTGCGCAACGATCCGATCGCAATCTCAAGAAGCGTCAGGGCTCGACTTCAGTCGTGCCGTTCAACCGCGATAAACATGAACGGGCTTCAGCCCCTGCCGCAAGCCCACGGAGGGCGAAATGACTACCGCAATCGGCGTCGTAATGACCGAACACATCGTCGCCGGCAGACTCGAAGACATGCGCCTCGCGGGCGAAACAGTCCGCTACCCCCAGAACACCGAAGAAGTAGACGCCCTCAGTGCGCTTCCTGTCGCAGACGTGGTCGATATCCTCGCCAACGAGATCGTCTCCGTCGTCAACAATGCACAGATCGACGCCATCGGCGTCGCCGTCCCCGGCATCATTCGCCACGGTGTCGTCGAGGACTCACCCAATCTCACCCAGCTCAAAGGCATGCGTCTCGCCGACGAACTCACTCGCGTCCTCTCCGAGAAAGGCGTCAACTCCCCCGTCCATATCGCCAACGACGCCGACGCTATCGCAGCCGGTGTTGCAGCCACACGCGGACAGCTAAACAAGCTCACCCGTGTCTGGACTATTGGCAACGGCATCGGCTACGGCCGCTGGCCCTACGTTGACGGCATCTGGGAAGGCGGACACATCACCGTCACCCTGGACCCCAAAGAAAAATTCTGCGGCTGCGGCGGCATCGGCCACCTTGAGGGCATCATGGGCTATCGCGCCATGCGCATGCGCTTCCTCGATCTCGAGCCCGAAGAAGTTTTCGCCAACGCAAAAAAGGGCGACGAACGCTGCCGCGAATTCGTGGACCTGTGGCACCGCTCCCTTGCTGCCGCAACCGCATCCTTCATTCACCTCGCCGGAGCCGGCCGCTTCTACTTCACCGGCCACAACGTCGGCTTCCTCGATCTCCCCATGCTTCGCCGCCACCTCGAGACGATGGTGAAAATGAGTCCACTGCTCAGCTACTCGCTGGAGATCCTCCCCAACGACGACGCCACGGCCCTCCTCGGCGCCGGAGTCAGCGCCATCCGCGCCCTCGCCAGCTAAAACCGTCGGCACAATGAACTCTGTCGGAGCAGCCCTGTGACAGGGCACGACTTCAGTCGTGCCTTAACAATCAACCAAGAATCTCGGGTGCCCCATCCAAGCTCTGCTTGGGTGGGAACAAGAATGACCGAAGTCCAAACATGTATCGGACCAACCAGCCGTCATGGCGCCACTCCACGGCCTGTTAAGACCGGCGCTGCATGAGGTTCTTGTAACAGGGTAAGACTTCAGTCGTGCCGAAAAACTATGAACAAAAAAGGAAAGAGCCGCAGCACCATCGCCGCGGCTCCCTCAGTTCTAAAACCGGGATAACTGCTCACTACCCCTCAGTCCCCAATTCCTGATCCCTAGTCCCTAATCCCTAATCCCTAGTCCGTAGTCCCTAGTCCCTGTTCCTACCCCTTCGGATGCGGGTTCTTGAATGCCACTTCCCCATCCAGCCAATCCGAAAGCCGCTTCTGATCCACTTCGTTATCCCCGGCCTGGTTCGTCAACGACGACCGCGCCAGCGCCACTGAGATCTTGACCTTCCCATTCATGTGGTAGGCGCCGAGAATCCCTGCCAACCCCTTGCTCGCTGCTGTCATGTAGTCCGCAGGCAGCATTCCTTCTTCGCCCCTGATATCCACCGGCCCCATGATCATCTTGTTCACCATCGGCGCTCCCGACGGATTCTTGGCCGACGAGTTATCGAACCGCACCACCAGCGTCGCTCTTCTCTCCAGTGCATCCGGATTCGCTGTAAACTTCACCGCCGGAATCGCAAGGCCCGACGCGTCCGGCTTCGCTGCCGGTTTATCGAACGCGATCCGATAAGGCTGCCCCTTCCATTTCGGAGTCGCAGGAACAGTAGCAGCGGGCTTGTTTCCGACATCGCACCCCGCCAGTAAAATCACCCCCCCAATCGCCAGCAATATCCCCTTCTTCACGTCATCCTCCTTGCGCTATTTCGACGACGCGCCAGAATAGCACCCCACTGCCACCTCACAAGTGACTCCCGCAACACCAGGCCGCTGCTCGAAGCAAATAGCACGGTCTCACGTGGATTTTCCTCATTTGAGTAAACGATTTCTTTATCTAAAATCCCTGACCGACCTCCAAGCCGTCGCCGCGGATTACCGAAGCAAATAAATCGATTTTTAAATGGAATGTGATTCACATCACATGAACAAATATCGCTTCAAATGCCACTTGACAAACCCTGCCGCTGGCACGAAAATCTTCGCAAAATTGGAAAACGATTGCTGACGAGTTCTCTGGCCACGTGAAGGAGGGCTCGCGGACAATCACGGGCTAGATTCGAGGGCCAGAGAGTCGATACGGTCTCGGCGAGTGCAAACGATTCACCTCTCGCGAAGGATCGCACTCACGTTTCGATCGGTTGAACGCATTCGGCGGTCGAATGCAAGGCGCACACGCCCCTCGTATACGAGCCTGCAATCACGATGCTGTGGAACCCGGTCACCATCGCCGGATTCCTTGTTGCTTCAGTCGCGAAGATGATGTGCCACAGATTCGTAATCGGCAAAATCATCTTCCCAACAGCGGCGGTTCGAAAAGGCCAGCTCCTTTTCGCTCATGGAGGCAGTCTATGACTCATCCTTCGTTGCGCACGCGGTCAGCCGGGCTATGGCTCATACTGATCGCCTCTCTTCTGTTCTTTGCTCCCGCTCTGCGCGCGCAAGACAATGCAAACATCACTGGAACCGTAGTGGACGCAAGCAATGCTGTGGTTCCCAATGCCGCTCTCCTGCTTGAGAACCCTGCTACCGGCCAGGTTCGCGAGAGCAAATCAAATGAAGCCGGCGTCTTCCGCTTCGCAAACGTTGCGGTCGGGACCTACAACCTCTCCGCTACTGCAGAGGGATTCCAGAAATCAACCCGCACTGGAATCGTCGTCAACGTTGCACAGACCGTGGCAGCCGACATGACGTTGACCGTCGGCAGCGCAGCGCAGAGCATCACCGTTGAAGCCCAGGCTCTTCAGGTGCAGACAGAGACCAGTGAAGTCAGCACCCTCATCAGCGGCGAACAGGTTCGCCAGTTAGCCACGAACGGACGCAACGTCGTTCAATTGGCTGCCCTGGGCCTCGGCGTTTCCAATCAGATCTCGTCATTCGCGGGCATCGACGCCCTCACATCATCCAACGGCCTCAGCTTTAACGGCCAGCGTACCTCTCACAACGTCTACCTCATCGACGGCGCCGAGCAGAATGATCGCGGTTGCGGCGGCTGCTTCATGAACCTGCCTTCGCAGGACGCAATCGGCGAATTCCAGACCCTGGGCTCGAACTACTCAGCCGACTACGGCATCGGCTCTGGCGGCACCATCGTCATGGTCATCAAGTCTGGACAGAAGCAGTTTCACGGAAGCCTGTATGAGTTCAATCGCAATACTGCCTACAATGCCAACGACTACTTCCTGAAGCAGCAGGGAAAGTCACGCCCAATCTTCCAGCTCAATACTCCGGGCGGAAACATCGGCGGACCACTGTGGATCCCGCATCTTTACAACGAGCAGAAGAATCGCACCTTCTTCTTCTGGAACGAAGAATGGCGCAAGCTCATCAAGGGCAGTCCTCCATCGCTTTCGAACGATCTCTGGACGAACAACTTCCCGACGCTCGGTGCAGACTTTGCCTACTCCTCTCAAAACTCCAAGTTTGATAAGAACAACCTGAACGACAAGAGCACCTGGCCGATCGTTCCCAACGTGCCCAGCAATGCGGCATACACTGCGCTCGAAACCAGTCTTGGCCTGACACCAGGAAGCCCTTTCCCGTACGACGCCGCAACTAACACCTTCAAGATTCCCGCGGCCATGATCGACCAGAACATCGTTCGCGAGTTGAACGCCGGCACCTTTCCCAAACCGAACGCAACGTGCACGGGATCGGTCTGCCAGCAGTTCATCGTCTCCGTCAAGCAGCCCGAAAACATTCGTGAAGATACGATTCGTATCGATCACGCCATCAACAGCAAGTACCAGTTGATGGGCCACTACCTCCACGACGCGATGGAGAACACCTACTTCCCGCCGTTATGGGGAACCAGCTTCGCTTCCGTCGGTACGTCCATGAAGAATCCTTCGTACACGGCAGCCATAAAGCTGACTCAGACCTACTCGCCAACGCTGCTGAACGAAACCGCATTCTTCTACAGCGGAAACAAAATCCGCCTCACTCCGCTGGCCGCCTCCGGCGCTTCCTTCTCTTACCCGGAAGGCTGGACCGGCGAAACTCTGTTCGAATCGTCGAATCAGGCGGCCATCACGCACGGGCTGACAAAGCCGATCATGCCCGCCATCGTCATCAACAACACGCTCGGCGCGCAATGGAATCCCCAGTACTTCCCATGGAAGAACGGATACGAAGGCTTCCAGTATCGCGACGATTTGTCCTGGATCAAGGGACGCCATCAGTTCAAGTTTGGTGTCGGCTTGTTGCACACCTACAAGAACCAGGAACTGCAGGCCAACACCAATGGCACCGCGACCTTTGGCAACAGCGCATTCTCCAAGGACTCGATCGTCAACATGATGCTCGGCATGGCCGACTCCTGGGATCAGCTCGAGTACCTTTACGGCAAGAACTGGGTCAACAACAACTACTCAGCGTACGTGATCGACAACTGGCATGTCGGTCCTCGGCTGACTCTCAACCTGGGACTCAGGTACGACGGCCTGCCGCACGCATTTGAGCGCTACAACAAGTTCGCCAACTTCGTGCCCGCGACCTACAACCGTACCCTCGGCAACCCGATCGCTGCGGATAACACGCTTGTCAGTTCTCAACTCTCCACATTCGGAACGGGCACTGAGAAGTTCTATCTGAACGGCATTCGCGAAGCCGGCGTCGATAGCTTCCCGAAAGGCAATGTCGAGAATCGTTACTTCACCTGGCAGCCTCGCATTGGCTTCGCTTACGACATGTCCGGCAACGGAAAGACCGTTCTTCGCGGCGGCGTAGGCATCTTCTACGAGCGCGTTCAAGGCAATGACGTCTACAACTCCGCTTTGAATCCGCCTTTCGCTTACAGACCTCAGCCCACCAACGTGTTCTTCTCGACACCCACGAAGAGCATCAACACCGGAGCCACAGGCACTTCGCTCTACCCCTCCGGCCTCACCAGCATCAAGTTCACCTATCCGCCTCCCGGAACCATGAACTGGAGTCTCGGTATTCAGCGCCAGGTAATGCCTTCTGTTGTCGGTGCGCTACAGTATGTCGGTTCTTCCGGTTGGGATCAGAACAACACCCGCCAGATCAACACGCTCCCACTGACGAACGACGCTACCAATTACTGGTCAAGCGTCAATTCCGCTCCTCAATGGGCATTTGCACCTCCTACGACTGATCCGCTGTACTCGTCATGGAATCCGACTTACTCGGATCGCTATGCCGTCAGGAGCTCACAGATCGTAGCCAACAAGCTGCGTCAGCAGCCAGGCTTCGCGAACATCAACCAGGAAGAAAACGAAACAAACTCGCACTATCACTCGCTGCAAACCGGTATCCGATTTGAGAACAAGTGGGGACTCACCTCTCAGGTCGCATACACATGGTCTCACCTGCTCGATAGTGCCCCTGGCGTTGACCTCGCCACTCTCAACAATCCATTCAACCCCGCATACAGCAAGGGCTCCGGTTCGTACGACCGTCGGCACATCTTCAACGTGAGCTACGTCTACGGGCTTCCGTTCGCCCGGCACACCTCAAACGCGGCCTATCGCACCCTCGCAGGTGGATGGGGAATCTCCGGCATCACCGTCTTCCAGACCGGACTTCCGTTGAATGTAACCTACAGCACTGACGTGCTCGGCTTGGGCGGCGGAACCTCGAACCGTCCAAATCTTGTCGGCAACGTCAAATATGCCAAGACCCAGGCAGCCTGGTTCAACGGCAAGACCGACAGCATCTACACAGCCCCGGTTGCCCCGTGGTTCGGCGGACCAAATCAGGGATTCGGAGCTGCCGGCAAAGACAACGTCCGCGGGCCTGGTCTCAACAACTTCAACCTGAGCCTGACTAAGAACATCCGGTTCACCGGGTCAGACAACAGCCCATACGTCGAACTGCGTTTTGAATCCTTCAACACCTTCAACAAGACTCAGTTCAGCGGCGTCAACACGAGCTTCACGGATGCCAATTTCGGGCAAGTCACATCCGTGTTCAGCAATCGCGTTCTGGAGCTGGGCGGCAAGTTCCGCTTCTAGTTCCACCACACCAGCAAGCAAACAAAAGCGGCGGGCTTCGGCCCGCCCCTTTTAACTCATCACTACCAACGAATCTTCGGCCCCGCTGTGTCAGAGACTCGAGAGACAAGCGAGAATCTCGGGAGAGGCTTGTCACTCCCTGGTCTCTAGTCTCTAGTCCCTGTTCCCTGTTCCCTGATCCCTGCCTTTTTCAGCTCAGTCTCAAGTACGTCTTCGACAGCCGGTCGTGCCAGCTCATCTGATCCTCATCGAAGATCGACCACAGCATTCCCAGTCCGATCGGCAATACCGAGATCAGCATTGCTTTCAGCCGGCCGTTCACCTGTTCCCGCGTCGGAATCTGTTCATCGAACGTGCACAGAGCAAGTTGCGCATAGCGCATTCCCGGCGTCACCTTGGCATATGTCAGGAAGAACCACTCGTACAGCGCCGCGAACCCCAGCACTGCCAGAAGCGCGCATGCCTCAAACGCGTGTTTGCCCGGCAAGGTGTCAACATTAGACGAGATCAGATAGATCGACCCGAACACCAACCCCATGATCAATCCAGCATCCACCACCGCCGCCATCATCCGTCGACCAAACGGAGCCTGGTACAGCTTGTGTTCGTCCGGCACCAGAGCGTAGTAATTCGGCAGGTGCTCGTCGCGCGGTTCCTCGTCCAGATGCATCTGCTGCCAGCTGGATCCGATCCAGACCGGATCGCCCGCCTCAACATCCTGCACCATCGGTTCGGTGGAAACCGTGTTCGGATCAACTTCAAAAATGCTCAGCTGCGACGGGTCAGTCTCAACCGCGCCCTCGGCAAGCCGGGGACGAAGCCGGCGCGTCGCCACGATCTCTCGCGGAAAATGAATCAAATTCGCCGGAATCACCTGCGCTTCGATTTCTTCATACATGGGCGCCGAGTCGAAATAATCTCGCACTGCCCGATCCGATCGCCCCCCGGAGTAAGCCTCGGTCTGGGACGCGCGCTGCGGCATGTCCGGTTCCCACCGAATCTCCATGCCCGTATTTCTCACCGGCTCCGTCGCCACATTGACTTCTGTCGGCCATGACGATTCTTCAGCCTCATAGGTCTGCAGTTCCGGCGCGTGATCCTCAATAGATGTCTCCAGCTGATGCAGCACGGCCTGCGCCGCCACCTGGGCCTCCACCGCCGCGCGAGTGGCAGCCTCGGCTGCGCGAAGAGCAGCCCGCGCCTCCGCAGCCTGAAGCTCGCTATAACTAGGCGCTTTCGCATAACGCGCTGCTACGCGGGCCGCTGCAGCCGCTGCACGGCTATTGGCCGAAGCCTGTTGCTCCGAAGATTCGTCTTCATCGACGAAGGAAATGCCCTTGCGAGTCTTGTGCTCAGCAATTCGGCGATTAACTTCCTGCTTCCACTTTGGCGGCGCTGCGTGCGAGCTGGGTAGTGTGCTCAAAACTCTACAATCCCTTCAATTATTCAGTAACCGCGCACATCCCTGGCCATGTGCTTGGTTGATTCTCTAATAACCTCCAACTGGCGCTTGACCCGCCGAAGGCCCGAACCCGGCGCGCGCATTTGCTATGCTGGCCTTGGTCCTCGATGCATCCTCGTAATTTCGTGTTTATCACGCTGATGACCCTCTGTCACTTGCATCTTGCAAGTCAGATGTTGACCAATCCGTTACCTCCCCAACAACAATCTTCTGGCGAACAAAAAACAACACAACAGGCTCCTGTCTCGACGCTTCCCGACGACCCCGGCCAGGAAGCAATTCCCATCGCTACACCCGAGCGGAATTCAGCCACAGGCGTTCCATTGAGTTGGGAAGCGGCCGTGCAAACATGGCAGAACGAAACCGCGATGCTCTCCGGCGGTGTCGTCATCTACTACCGCGACTACATCATTCGCGCCGACAGAGTCAGCTACAACCGAGCCACCACCGAATTGCACGCCGAAGGAAATCTCAACGTCACTGGCGGTCGCAGCGACGCGTCAATCTCCGCGTCTCACGGCGACATGCGCCTAAACATGCACACGGCCCGCTTCTACGACGTGAAGGGATCCATCGGCCTCCGACGTTCTGGCCGCACCGTTGTCTACTCCACGACGAATCCATTTCTCTTCTCTGCTAGAGTCCTCCTGCAAACCGGCGAGGACAGCTTCAAGATCATCGACGGCACCATGACCAACTGCCGCATCCCCAAGCCCGACTGGCAGGTCATCGCTCGTTCCATCACCGTCGCCAACGACAAGGCAACGACCCGCAACTCCTACTTCAAGCTCTTCGACGTTCCCATCCTCTTTCTTCCCTACCTCAGTCATCCGGTCGAGCAGACCGGTCGTCAATCTGGCCTTCTCATTCCCGTCATCAGCAACTCCACCATCAAGGGCCTCACCGTCGGCGAGCAGGTGTACATCGTCCTCAACCGCAGCATGGATATGGTCCTCGGCACCGAGTACTACAGCAAACGCGGTTTCGCTCCCAACGGAGATTTTCGCTACAAAGGTCCCGGGCTCGATCACTTCACCATGCGGTGGAATGCCCTCATAGATCGCGGCATCAGAATTCCCCCGTCAACCGAGCTCGTCGATCAGGGTGGCGCCGACATCCTTGCCGACGGGCGCATCGACATCACCCCTGCCACCCGTGCAGCCGCCAATATCGAATACCTCTCGAGCTACGTCTACAAGCTCGTCTTCAACGACAACTATCAGCAGGCCGTCAGCTCTCAGGTGCACAGCACCATCTCTCTCACCCATGTTCACAAGGGCCTCGTTCCCTCTGCCTACCTCGAACGCGTGCAGAACTTCGCAAGCTCCAATGAAGGCGACGAAGTCCGCATCCTCCACCTGCCGACCCTCCGCTTCGATGCCGTCGATGAGCCTCTGCACACTTCCCCGTTCTACTGGCGCATGGGCTCCTCGCTCAGCTACCTCGGCCGATCCGAATACAGCTTCCACGTTCGCAACATGGGTCGATTCGACCTCTACCCGCATCTCTCCCTTCCCCTCGTCGCAGGCGGATGGAGCGTCGTCCCTGAGATTGCCCTGCGGCATACCTTCTACACGACCAGCCAGATCCCCGACCTCACCGGCGCCAACGCCGGAACCCCCACCGTTAGCCACGACCCCCTGAGCCGCAGCGATGCCGAGGCTTCCATCGACATCCGTCCACCCGCGCTTGAGCGCGATTTCACGATGGGTCATCGCCTTTTGAGGCACGTTATCGAACCCGAACTAACCTATCGCTTCGTCGGCGGCATCGGCCAGAAAGCCCGCAACGTCCCTCTCATCGACCCTTCTGACATCGCCACAAACACCAACGAGATCGGATACTCTCTCACCCAGCGCTTCTACACTCGTAACTTGAACCCGCAGCCCTGCAGCGAAGTCGATGAAGCAGATGGCAAGTGCCACAACCAGCCTCGCGAGTGGGCCTCATGGCAGATCGCGCAGAAATATTTCCTCGACTCAGACTTCAGCGGCGCCATCATCTCCGGCCGCCGTAACCTCTCTGACGCTACTCTCGACCTCACCGGCATCGCCTTCCTTACCAATGCGCGCAATCTGTCTCCACTGATCTCGCGCCTCCGCTTTGAAGCCGTCAGCAACCTGCGCATCGAGTGGGATATGGACTACGATCCCAGAGCCGGACGCCTCGATGCCGACAACATCTTCGCCGGATACAGCCGCGGTCGCGCCACCATCGGCGTGGGACATGCCCTGCTCAACGCCGTCGACGAGAAAGGCAGCACGGCCTCCCTCATCCAGAGCCAGCAGATTCAGCCCTTCTTCGAGTACGGCCGTCCCAACCAGGCCGGATTCAACGTCGCCGCGAATGCCGGATATGACTTCGTAAACCGCGACATCCAGTACGCCGGCGTCCAGACGGTCTATAACTGGAACTGCTGCGGCCTCAGCCTCGGCTACCGGCGCTTCGCCCTGGGTTCCGTCCGCGACGAAACTCAATACTTATATAGCTTTACGATCGCCAACTTCGGCTCCGTCGGCGACATTCGCCGCTCTAACACTGTCTTTCACGACACCAACCTTCCCCCCGCCTACTAAGGCCCGATTGAGTTTGTGATAACGGCACGGCTTTAGCCGGGCCACATCCTTACAAAATGGAAGGCAGGAGCTTCAGCCCTGCTCCCCCCGATGTCTCCATCCGCACAGATCCCTGGTTTTAGACATCCGCGAAGCCCCTGGCTTTGAAGGGGCACGACTTCAGTCGTGCCGAAGATCTCGCGGTGAAAGCACAAGGCTTTAGCCCCTGAGGGATGCCTTTTCACTCCCTTATCCGTCCACCAGACAGTAACCTCGCATCGATCCCTCGCCCGTCCTGCGGAGGGCTTGCTGGGATATCCTTGAGGAGAGGGAACGCACTTGTCACGTATTCACTTTTTGACCGGCCTGCTGGCCTTAAGCCTGGTTGTTGGCTGCAAAGCCCAATCGGCCCCCGCCGCCGCCCCGGATGCCGCTCTGAACCGCCGCATTGAAGTTCTGGTTCGCTCTCAGTTCGGTATTCCGCCCGATGTCTCCGTCTCCCTCGGCCAGCGCAAAGCCAGCCAGATCACCGGCTACGATTCCCTTCCCATCACCCTCGCCCACGGCGCAACAAAGAAGGAAATCGGTTTCCTCATCTCCTCCGACAACACAAAGCTGGCTCGCCTTGAGACCTTCGACCTCGCCAAGGACCCCGTCTTCAACATCGACGTGACCGGTCGCCCGATTCGCGGAAATCCAAACGCCAAGGTGACCGTCATCAACTTCGACGATCTGCAATGCCCCTACTGCGCCCGCATGCACTCGTCTCTCTTCCCGCAGACCCTCGATCGCTACAAGGACAAGGTCCGCTTCGTCTACAAAGACGATCCCCTATCCGAAATTCATCCCTGGGCCATGCACGCCGCGGTGGACGCCAACTGCATTGCAGCTCAGAACCCCGAGACATATTGGAACTTCGTCGACTACATCCATGCACACGGGCAGGAAGTGAGCGGCGAAGATCGCAACGTACAGAAGAGCTACGCCACGCTTGATCGCATTGCTCGCCAGGAAGCTACCCTGGCAAAGCTGGATAGCACAAAGCTCGATGCCTGCCTCGCCAAGCAGGATGATTCACAGGTCAAGGCATCGGCAAAAGAAGCAGAATCGTTGGGCATCGAAGGAACGCCCGCGGTATTCGTTGACGGCGAGCGCATCAATGGCGCTCTTCCCGCCGAGCAGGTTTGGATTGTTATTGACCGGGCCCTGCGCGCTGCTGGAGTTGAACCTCCTCCTCCCGCACAGCCCGCACAACCTGCCGCAAAAGGAAAATAACCTGGGGCTGTTTCGTTTTGAATGCTGTCTTGCTCTAGGCCAGAGCGGAAACAGCAGCCCCCAATGAGATCTGTCGCGATCAAAGCCGGATTCGGGATTTATCCTGTAATACCGGAGAGACGGCAGGCTCTCGAGGAGATTCAAGGTTGCAAGTCGAAGGGTTCTTTTCCAGGCGCCGCAAGCCGCTTGCGCTGGCACTTTCATGCACAGCTCTCTTGGTTGCTTTCTCAGGCTGCAATCACGCCACGTCTCCCGACGTTATGGCCACCGTGAACGGGAAGGACATCTCCCGCTCCGAACTCGACAAGGCCTACAACGGCTATAAGGCAAGCCAGGGAGAAGCGCCGCAGGAGCCCAGCGCCGAACAAGCCAACATATTGCGCCTGAAACTCCTGGGCACACTGATCGACGATGAGATCATTCAGCAACGCGCTGAAAAGCTCAACATGGCCGCATCCGAAGAAGATGTCAACGCCAAGCTCACTGAACTCAAAGCAGCCTATACCCAGGAAGAGTTCGACAAAAAGCTCAAACAGCAGAGCATGACGCTGGACGATCTCAAACAGCAGATTCGTCACAATCTCACCTCTGAAAAGCTGATCAACAAGGAGATCAATTCCAAGATCGCCATCACCGATGCCGACATAAGCGGCTACTACAACTCGCACAAGTCCGAATACAACGTCCTGGAACCGCAGTACCGGCTCTCTCGCATCGTTGTGTCCGCGGTCCCTCCACCGCAGACCGGCAATCTTCCAGGCACAAGGACTGTTTCCGATGTCGAAGCCAAGAAAAAAATCCAGGCGGTTCGAAATCGGCTCTCAAGCGGAGAAGATTTCAGTTCTTTGGCGATGAACTTTTCTGAAGATCAAAACGCGAGTTCGACCGGAGGCGACGTCGGCTTCGTCGCAGAATCGAGCCTTCAGACCGACCCAGGGGTCTTTGCCGCAGTCAGCAAGCTCAAGCCCGGTCAGGCCACAGATGTTCTACCGGTCTACGGCGGCGCCGGCCCTGCTCAGCATGTAATCGGGTACGCCATCTACAAGCTCATCGGCCGCGAGCCGGCTGGCCAGCGCGAATTAAATAATCCCAGCGTCCAGCAAGCCATTCGGCAGGGCCTTCGTGAAAGCCACGCGCAACTTCTTCGTCAGGCCTACTACGAAAAGCTTCGCGACGATGCCAAAATCCGCAACTACTTCGCCGAACAAATCCTCAAACAAGGCGCAAAGTAGCTCGGAACCAGTCCAATCCAGATCCGACTCCTGGACGCATATTGACGGGGCCTTTCAACCTGCCTCGGAAAGCCCTACCTTTTTCAAATCGGGCCCAACAATTCGGCTATGCCGCCCGAGCCGCGTAAAGTTAATCTCCCGGCTGCGCATTGAATACTTCACCCCTAATCACTCCCGAATCATCTTTCTCCTGATAGAACCAGAACGGAGAAAACGAGTAGACGCACACGAGCAGTTCCAGGACACAGGCAAACCAGGCAGACGGCAGGCCCAGCACAATCCAGACAACAAGCACGAGCAACTCGCTTAGCATCGCAACCTTTAGAAAGCGGCCGAACGAAACCGCCGCCTTTAGCCTCTGATTTGTAATCTCGCCGATCTCCGGGCAGGGCAGCCCGAGAAGACCAGTCGGTAGTTCTGAGAATGGCTCTGACCGCGACTTCCATCTCGCGAGTGCGGCTGCCAACTCGGCACTCTGCTGTCTGCTTTGCCAGATCCCAATCGGATCCTTGGGCAGCAAATTCCAGACCTGTACCGCCTGCCCCGGGACACCCTGCCACTCGATGTAGATCCGTCGCTCGGCAATCCAGTCAGGAACACCCTGCCCGACTCGAACCGACATAACCTGCTCGCGCCTAAGCGCAAAGCGAATCTGGTCGCCGACGAAACACAGCTCATCGTCGCCTAAAAAAAGCCCTCCCGTATCCCAGGAGAATCCGTATGCATAGGCCCGCGGCGTCGGATGAGGGCTCAGCACGACCATCCGCACCTCATTTCCGGTCACCGAAACCCCCTCATTGGCCAAACGTTCCATGAATCTTCGCTTGGTGCGGTCGCGAAACCATGCCCCCTGCCATTCGCCGACGGCAATGTACAGCGCGATGCATATCAACCCGCCCACACTGAACAACGCGGTTCGATGCTGAAGATGGAAATGTGCGCTCGCCCACGCTATCGCAGCAGCTGGTCCAATCACGACCAACCTCAGCACCCACTTCTTGAGTTGCAGTTCTCCTCTGGCGCTGCGAAGAGTCACAACTGCATCCGCTGCGCTCTCCACGTTGAACTGTTCCTCATGCGCCCAGGTCTCTTGTCCTTCTGTCTGAATGTTTGGATTTGTGCTCTCAACCAGCAACTGCTGGAGGCGCTCCGGCGGAACTTGGCCTACTCGCGCGATGCGCTGCACTCGTTTAAGCGTGGACGGATGCGTCAACATGGCCCCGGTCGCGCGATCCCACTGAACGGGCGTCAGATTCAGCCGGCTCAGTTTAAGGAGCGACGTGATCATCGCCTCGGGATCCTCCGTGAATTGGACCGCACCCGCATCCGCGACGTACTCCATATGTCGCGAGTTTAGATGATAGAGAATCAGGGCCACAACGAACAGAATCAGGATCAGCTCAGGGAAACGCAGAATCTGATCTCCCACCTGCACAATCGCCGCGAGGCCGCTCGCAGCGCTTGCTCCCTCGGCCGCTCTCCGAATTTGCAGTGCATGCCTCAGGTACCCCGCAATCGCCACGAGAATCCCGTACATCACTTGGCTCGAGAACATCAGCCCAACGAACGCCGCAGTCTGCCACGCAGGATGTTTCTTCTGAATATGAGCAATTTCGTGCGCTGCAATGGCAGATACTTCTCGCTTGTTCATTCTGCGCAGCAGATAGTCCGTAAACATAACCATGCGGTTTCGGGACGCAAATGCATTCGCCATCTGCGATTTGCCCGCGGGAACGATGAAGACCTGCCGCACTTCGACTGCTGCTTTCTTTGCGATCTCGAATACTCTGTCACGCAGCTCGCCTCGTGTCAGTGGCTCGATATGCAACCCGGAATACCTTGCCGCCAGCCACTTGCAACCGGCAAAGCTGATGTACGCTCCTGCGAACAAGGCGACAGAAGCCTGACCGTTGACGGCGATCATCTCGATCGCTGCGAGAAAACAGGCGAGCGGCAGGAATTGACCCGCAATCCCGAGGAACTGATTAATGAAAAACTCTTTCCGTGTCCATGTCTCTTCTCGCACCTGCCGATATACCCGGTACGACATCAGGATGCAGACAAAAAACGCCGCCCACGGAGGAAGCATCATGATGCCTACCTCGAGTGCGACCGCACCAGCCGTGCGGGCCGCAGTGTAGTAGGCAGCGATTACTTCCAGTCCCTGCCGTACGGTATGTCCCATCATCCAGATCAGGACCAGTCCGTTTCCGCACCAGGCCAGAACCCGGTAGTAGCTGAACCACGCAGCCGTCGCGTCTACCCTTGCATCGCGAAGTGCGGCCCGGCCCATCCAGAGACAGATCAGGATCGGTGCGATCAGAAAGATCGCAGGCAGAACTGCTTGACGGACAATGTCTCGGCCTCTCAGTCCAAAGACGAGATGGATCGCGGAAAGAGCCGGAGCCGATGTATCAATCGAATAGTTGGCACGAGAAATCGGCTCGGATTGTCCCGGACGATCGGACGCCTGCGTCTCCCAGGGGAGCTTGATGCCAGGAGTATGCTCGGAGAAACTCGACGCCGGATAAGACAGCATGACCGAAAGCCGCGTGACACCGTCGCTCTTCAGTTCGCCTGTCAACTCTCTGAGCTGAATGTCTGTCGAGAGCAGAAGACCTGTTCGCGTCATCGCCGCCCGGCACTCGCCCTTCAGAGTCCTCTGTCGACTCCGGTCTGAGTATTGCCGATAGAGTTCCTGCTCTTTAGCAGGTCGTGAGGCGATATACTTCGGCAGCGTCGGATCGAACGGAGGATGCACGAGCGTTCCTGGTTGACAGTGCAGTACAGATTCGAGTCGAGCCTCTATTCCCGCAAGGTTCTGAACGTCGCCGTATGCAAAGAACGTTGAGTCTGCATTGCCTCTCGCATCGTATCGAAGTGAAAGACTGGCATAGTTCGTTCTCGGCGAATCGTCGTCGTCATCCTCGTCTGCATCCTGCGCCCACAGGTGCGCGCCAAGAGTAAACAACATCAAGGGAAGAAGGAGAGAGCGAAAGCGGAAACGCACGCCTGGCAACCTGGTCACGGATCTCATGAGCATCGACTGGGTTCCTGATGGGGGCCCACCAAGTAGACCAGCAGAAGCGCGAAAGCTCAATACAACAGGCGTAACCGTTTTGTCAGATTACCCGCCCTCCCTGCCTGAGCCGCCGTTCACCCGCCGCGGAAAGCCTCCCAGAACAAAAACGGCCTCCGCTCACGCGGAGGCCGTTCTGTCTGAAGTAGAAGTGATCGAGAGTCTATTTGAAGTTGCCGCTCGAATCCATGGTGATGCCGCCGGGGCCTTTATCCTTCTTGGCCTCGTTCTGTTTGCGCGTCCCCATGGCTTTGGAACTCCAATCCTTAGCGGCGGCCACATCAGCTTTCACTGCGTTCGGATCGGTGTAGTCAATGTCAGCTTTGCGCCGATAGATCAGGTTTAGATACGACATTGCCTCGTCGTAGTTCGACCTGTTGGCAAGCGCCTGATTGAGATATTGAAGAGCTTCCGTGACGAGTGGCTCGTTCTCGGTCTTGATCTGCTCGAGAACCTTTTTCGGAGCCTTGGCATTCCCCTCGCCGTCGTCATTCATGTTGACCGTAGCCAGCGCTTTCAGGGTGTTCTCGTGTGCGAGGGTCCAGTCGATCACGCCCACCGTATACGCAGCTTCAGGGTCCTTCGGATCGGCCGAAAGCACTCGCTTCTGGTAGTCCTTCGCTTTGTCAAATTGCTTGACGCTGAAGTAGATCGCCGCAATCTGCTTGAGACTGTTTACATCGTTCGGTTCCTTATTCAGAACCTCCTGAAAGATGCTGATCGCCTGTTGCGCGTTCTTCAGGTTGTCGGGAGTCGTGAGACCCGGAACCACGTTCTGCGCAAGCGCCGTCGCAAGGTAGCTCTTTGCCATCGGCAGACTGGGATCCAGTTCGGTGGCTTTCTGGAAGTGTCCGATCGCCTCTTCGTAGCGCGCGGACTTGTACGATTCCACTCCCTTGTTCAACTGATCACGGGCTTGCAGGCGGTTGCACCCGCCCATGGAAAGCACCATGCCGGCCAACGCAACCGTGAGCGCCGTAATACGTGCGGGTCCATTCATGTCCTTATTCTTCTCCTTCAGATCGTGCGTCGCGATTGCGCACCTTCAAAATCAAGCACCTGGGTTCGGGCGGGAGAATCCGTATCCAGGATGGCCAAATTGTACTCCTACTGCCGTCAAGCCCACTGTGTTCTTTGATCGACTTGAACTATCGTCCCGACTGAACTCCGGGTGTCATCAAGCCAATTTGATCGATACCCGCAGCATGGCCAATGTCAATTACCTCAGCCATCTGCGTAAAGCTGAGCGTGTCGTCGCCTTTCAGAAACAAAACACGCTGGGCACGGTTGGCGTAGATAGCAGAAAGCCGCGCCTGCAACTCCCCCTGCGCGACTGCCTGCTCGTTTATGCGAAATTTCACCGCGTCTGCGCCGTCCTTCAGAACCTCCAGAACGACTGCGTCTCCGCCACCATCGTTCATTGCAGGTTTTGGAACCGCCGCGGCTTCTCCCCTCGGGATTGTAGGAACAATGACCATGAAGATGATCAGGAGTACAAGCAGCACATCAATCATCGGAGTCACATTGATCTCCGACGTCATGCCTTTGTTTCCAGTCATTGCAGTCATACGGTGTTCCCCTTTCTTCCCGGCGGGAGAATCCTTGCCGACTGCCCTAGTTACTGGCCAGCCATGATCTTCGGGGTCATCAGACCGATATGATCCACGTTTGCCGCCTTGGCGATGTCGATCACCTCCGCAATGTAGGCGAAATTAAGATCATCATCGCCTCTCACGAACATGACCCGCTCCGCGCGGTTCGCGTAGATCTCCGTCAACCGTGGCAGTAGATCGCCCTTGTTGAATTCGGTCTCATTGATCTTGTAAGTTGGCGCAGCTCCGGGACGATACCCTACCTGGACGACAATCGTCCGATCGTTTTGTGGAGGCTGCTGCTGGGGATTCTTCGGCGGCTGCGGCACAAGGGCGTCTAGCCCCTTCGGCGTAACCGGCACGATGACCATGAAGATGATCAACAAAACTAGAAGAATGTCGATCATCGGAGTGACATTGATGTCACCCATCGCGCCGCCACCGCTGCTCCCAGATGTCATTGCCATGGCTTCAAACTCCTCGATTGCTGCAATCAGTTAACTAACGTTCCTGCAAATTACTCAGCGCCGCCGCCCATTGCATCGCGCTTGTTGGTCAGCAAACCAACCTCGTCGACACCTGCGGTGCGGACCGCGTCAATCGCATCCTCAACTCCGCGGAACTGAGCCCGCGCATCGGCGCGAATAAAGATCTGCTTGCCCGGCGTATCTGCCAGCCTGTCGCGAACCTTTGCGCCGAGTTCCGAAGTTGCAACCTTGTTCTGGCCCAGAAAAACACCGCCGTCGCGCGTGATTGCAACGACAATTGCGTCTTCCTTGTCTGCGTCAGGCATCGGCGTCGGATTCTCCACCTTCGCCATGTCCACAGCGACCTTGTTCTGCAACATCGGCGTGATCACCATGAAGATGATCAGCAACACCAGCATCACGTCCACCATCGGCGTCACGTTGATGTTTGAGTTGACCTTGCTTCCTTCGTTTCGAACCGCAACACCCATATTCGGCTCCGTGCCAATGAATTCGTTTACCGGAAATTACCGGCTTTGTCCGAAGTGGCCCAACCCCTCACGGGAAATTCCGGGCAGGAGAGCTATATGCGCTCCTGCCCTGCAAGTTCTCGCTCGGGAATTAACTTCTTACCGTCTGCTCTGCTTGATGAAATAGTCGATCAATTCGCTCGAGGAGTTATCCATCTCGACATCGAACGCCTCAACGCGGCCGGTGAAGTAGTTGAACGCCATAACGGCGGGGATAGCCACGAGCAATCCGAATGCCGTCGTCACCAGAGCTTCTGAGATACCGCCGGCAACCGCGCCGATACCAGAAGTCTTCTGCGTAGCGATCTGCTGGAAGGCGTTCAGAATTCCGACGACCGTTCCGAACAGTCCGACGAACGGAGCCGTCGAACCGATGGTCGCGAGAACGCTGAGTCCTCTCTTCAGCTTGGCGTGAACGATAGCCTCGGCGCGCTCCAGTGCGCGGCCCGAGCTCTCGATCGTCGCTTCGTTGGCGGAGCCGCCCGATGCGCGGAACTCCTGCAGGCCGGCCGTCACAACCTCTGCAAGGTGCGACTTCTTGTTCCGGTCGGCAATCTTGATCGCTTCTTCGAGCTTGCTGTCCTTCAGAGCGCCGGCAACCTTGGGCGCAAATTCACGCGACTGTTTGCGGGCCGCTGAGAAGTACAGATAGCGGTCGATCATGACAGCCAAAGACCAGATCGACTCGATGAACAGAATGATGGCCACGGCGCGGGCCAACCATCCCATGTGCTGCCACAACCCCAGCGGGCTGAAGCTGACTGTCTGCTCTCCCTCCTGGAAAAAGAGGGCCAGGCTGTTGACCGTATGCGATGCGAAATGTGCGAGCTGAGCGAGAATCACTTGTTTCGTTCCTCCTAAGGAGTTTGTGATCTGATGTATCCGTTTACCGGATTGATGGCCGCAAATTCAGAACTCTAAATCAAAAAACTCATCCCGTGCAGATTAGCCCCACACACAAGGTTGGAGCCGGTCAGCAAAGAACACCCTTTTCGGATTTGAGGGTCCCCTGATTTTGCGATTGAGAATGCGGCTCTTTCAGGATTCGCATTCGGGTCAAGAACAAGGCTCTTTTCCGATTTCCGGAAAAGAGCCTAAGACTTTGCTAGCCGCCCAGTGTGAAGATCACGTTCACCGTAGTCTCCACCTCAACGGGCTCATTGTTAAGAAGGTAGGGGCGATACCGCCAGGATCTCACTGCGTCCAGCGCCGACTGCTGCAACATCGCCGGACCGCTGATCACCTTGAGGTTTTCGATTGTGCCTGACTTCGAAATCGTCGCCTGAATCACCACGGTGCCCGAAACGCGAGCAGCCTTTGCGATCGGCGGATAAGTCGGCGTGGTCTTCTGGATCAACATACCGGTTGCGACACCGGCTGAGATGTTCACCTTCTTTGGAGGAGCCGCCTGCACCTTCGGTGCCGACCCGCTGCCGAACACGCTGCCCATTACACCGCCCGAACTTCCGCCCAGACCTTCAGCGCCTGCCACACCAAACGAACTCGGAGGAGCTTCCTTCTCCGCCACCATCTTGATGTCCTTCGGAATCTTGGTGGGAGCAGTCAGCTGGTTATTCATCATCTCGGACTGAACGTGCACCACGTGCACTACTTCAGCCGGAGGCGGTGGTGGAGGTGGCGGCGGCGGAGGTGGGGGAGCGACAAGCAGTGTCTGCATCATCGCCTTCGGCAACGCCTCTGGGTAAATGAGCGGGTAAAGGATCATCGCCATCAGAATCGCGCCGTTGATGATGAACGTGAGCATCATCCAACGACCGCTCTTGCTCTTGATCTTTCCGCCGGATTCAAATGTGGAATCTTCAAACATAGCCAGCCTCGAATCGGGGTATCGTTACCTCTATTTAGACACCGCGGAAACTTCAAATGTTCCCGTCGCGTCCAACGCTTGCAGAAAGCGTGCTCCACCTATATCAGAACTACCCTGCACCTGCAAAGGTTGCTGCAAAAACAATGCTTTGTCCGAAATCTCGCGACCCTACACCTTGGCTCGCTTCGCCGCCGGCAATGCTGCTGCCTTCCCGCTGCCCGCTCTCCACTCCTGGTAAGCCACCAGCATCGGAGCAGCAATGGCGATCGACGAATACGTTCCGATCAGAATTCCAACAACCAGCGCAAAGGAGAATCCCCTCAACACCGGCCCACCGTAAATGAAAAGCGAAAGCACAGTCAGAAACGTCAGACCCGACGTCAGCACAGTCCTGCTCAGCGTCTGATTGATGCTCCTGTTCACTACGTCCGGCAACGACTCCCGCCTGCTCAGCCTCAGGTTCTCCCGAATGCGATCGAACACCACAATCGTGTCGTTCATCGAGTAACCAACCAGCGTCAAAATCGCGGCGATCACCGTCAGGTTGATCTCCATCCCTTTGATGCCGAATGAGTCCAACAGAGCAAACGCGCCGATCGTAATTAGCGTGTCGTGGAAGCATGCAATTACGGCGGCTACTCCATAGATGAGCTGAAATCTGAACCAGAGGTAAACCAGCATTCCAAGCAGAGACCAGAGCGTGGCCATCAGAGCCTGCTTCTCAAGCTGCTTGCCCACTGTTGGCCCTACAACCTGCACGTTGCGAATCTCAAACGAGTTCTCGCCGAACTTGCTTGCCAGTGCGCTCTTGATCTGCTCTCGCCCCGTATCCAGAGACGACTCGACGTGTTGCTCCGGAAGGCTGATCAGCACCTCATTGTGACTGGGAATGTCATAGTTGACGATGCTCGCGTCCTGGATACCCGCCGCCGCCGTCGCCTGCCGGATCTGCTCGATATCTGGCGTCTGTTTGAACTGCACCTCGATCTGCGTGCCGCCCTTGAAATCCACGCCCAGTGGCACTGGGCTGCGGCGTCCACCTTCCGGGTGAGCCCAATGTGCGGCCATCGAGATGATCCCCGAAACACTGAAAATCAATGAGAAAGCCAGGAAGTACCATTTCTTGCCTAGCCAGTCGACGTTTGGTTGATGAAAGAATTCCACGTATTTCTCTGCCTTCCTTCTAATCCCTGTTCCCAGGTTCCTTCGGTTCCCGCTCTTCCAGGTCCCTTGTCACCTTGTTCCCTCGTTCCCAGCTTCCCTAGGTCCCTTGTTCCCTCGGTCACTGGTCCCTCGGTCCCTGGTCCCTGCCCTTAAATCGAGACCGCCTCGCCCGCCTTCAGGTTGTTCACGTGCATGTCGAAAATCACACGCGACACGTAGACAGCCGTAAACAGGTTCGCCGCAAGACCGAATGTCAGCGTCACGGCAAATCCCTTCACCGGGCCGCTGCCGAACAGGAACAGAATCGCCGCCGAAACGATCGTCGTCACGTGCGTATCCAGAATGGTCGTCCAGGCATGCGCAAATCCCTGATCCACGGCCGCCGACGGCGCTTTCCCCGCGCGCATTTCTTCACGAATGCGCTCGAAGATCAGCACGTTCGAATCCACGCCCATACCAATCGTCAGGATCACGCCGGCGATACCCGGCAGCGTGAGTGTCGCTCCCGAAAATCCCATAAAGCCAAGCAGGATCACCAGGTTCAGAAACAGCGCGAGATCCGCGTTGACTCCCGATCCCTTGTAGTACACCAGCATGAAGATCATCACCAGCAGCACGCCTACTACCGCCGCCGTGATGCCCTGCTTGATTGAGTCCGCGCCCAGCGATGCCCCCACCGTCCGGTCCTCGAGATAGTTGATCGATGCCGGCAGCGCGCCCGTCCGCAGCATCTTCGACAGAATCGCCACCTCATCCTGCGAGAAGCTGCCGCGAATTTCGCCCGAATCGCGTATCGCGCTCTCGATATTGGCAACTTCTTTCACGCGTCCGCCCAGCACCACAGCCATGCTGTGCCCTACGTTCGCGCTCGTGTACTCCCAGAACTTGTCGCCTGCCTCATTTGTCAGCGTGAAGTGGACCGTGCGCTGTCCGGTGTTCTGATCCGTTCCCGGATCCGCCGAACGGAACTCGGTACCCGAAACAATCGCCACCCTCTTCAGGATGTACACACTGTCAGAGTCCGATCCATTGCCCATCGACGCCGATCCATGCATCAGTTCTTCATCGGGTGGCAAGTTGCCACTGACGCTCGCCAGGGCCGCCTGCTCGTCCGGATACGGACCACCCTCAACTGCATGGATTTCCAGCCGTGCCGTGGAAGTGATGAGCGTTCTCACCCTGTCGATATCCGAAATGCCCGGCAGCTCAACCAGAATCTGGTTGTCGCCAAGGCCGTACTGCTGAATCACCGGCTCCGCTACACCCAGCGTATCCACGCGATCGCGAATCACTTCAATCGTGTTCTGCACGGTCCGGTCATCAAGCGCCTTCTCGATGTTCGGCTTCATCGTCACCGTGAAGCTGCCATCCGCGCCGCCGCCGGCAATGTCATATTCGTTTGAGTACTTGTTATCCAGCACAGACCGCGCCGCGCTCGACTGAGCCCCGCTCACACCCTCAAGGCGGATAAGTTCAGGCCGCGCCGGATCAGGCTTTATCACCTGCGAGTACGTCACCTTCGCCGCCTTCAGATCCTGTTCGATCCGCGCAGCGGTGTTATCCGTCTCGGTGTTGACAGCCTCTTTCACCTGCACCTGCAGAATCAGGTGCACTCCGCCCTGTAGATCGAGCCCCAGGTGAATGTGCCGCGTAAGCTTCTTTAAAGTTGAATCGTTTCCGCCCAGGTTCGGCACGTCAAACCCGAAAAACGCGCCGTAAAGGAAAACGATCAGCACCCCGAAGATGATGACAACTTTTTGCTTCAGATTCTTCTTCATTGGTCCAATTCTCTATTTGCAGAACTTCCGAAACTCGCTATCGCTTAGGCGCCCCACAACTCGCCTTTGACATGAGGGCTATGGGTGCCCCACGTCTCGATTCTGAGACGTGGGAAAGGCTCACGCCCCCGGCGCATCCTGCGTCGTCACAGATGCAATCGCGCTCTTCGCGACCTCGATCTTGATGTTGTCCGGCGCCACGCGAATGATAATCGCATCGTCCTTGATCGACAGGATCACCCCGCGAATCCCGCCTGCGGTCGTCACCCTGTCGCCAGTCTTGATACCACCCAGCATCTCTTGCCACTGCTTCTGCCGCTTCTGCTGAGGCCGGATCATTACGAAATACATCACCGGAACCAGCAATAAAAGCGGAAGCATGCCAATCAAGCCTCCGCCCCCGGCGGGCCCTGCCGCCAATAATGCCAAACTCGTCGTCACTCTCATCCTTTACTCGCGACCCGAATCCCCATTCGATCAGGCCGCAGGCGAATCCCGCCTCTTAGGCGTCCGCCATTCCATAGATTTGTCTCCGGGAATCGGCCTGGCCTCCTCAACTTCCGGCTCAGACTACGGAGCAATCACTGCTTTGACCGGCAGAATCAATCTATTCCTCTGCCGCCGCCAGTACCAGTGATCCGGCTCACTTTTTGCTTCCTTTTCGACAAGGTCTACTCCCCGAAATCCGGCAGAATCTGCGCATTCCGAACTCCGCGCACACCCCACCCCACCTCAAAGAGAAGGCCTACTTGAGATAAGAAATGCGCAGCCGCAGCCATGTCAAGAATTGCCCCAGATCGTGTGCCAGGCCCTGGTTCTCTCGCACTGAGTCAAATGCCCAGAGTGGCGCCCTTTCCCGGCTCTGCTGGGACGAGATTTTCGCACTTTATCTAACTGCCCAGAGGCGGGTGCCCAATCTTCGCGAAGCAAAGGTGCCGGGTGCCCCCGGTCCCTCGCACTCGGGGACCGGGGTTTAGCCTCGAATCGAAAAAAACGCCGCCCCGACATCCATCGGGACGGCCTCTGAGAAACTCAATCTTCTACTGAACGTTCAACGTCAGCATCGTCGAATGCGAAACGGAACCCGAAGTCGCGGTGATAGTGAATGTCTGCGCCGTCGGCCCAGGAGCCATCTTTGCTCCGCCCCCACCGCATCCGCTCAATCCCACGGATGCAACCCCGAGAACTCCTAACGCAACAACCATCCAGCCCAGAAACCGCCTCCGTCTCCGCCACCCGATCCCGGCCAGCAGAAATCCCGGCAACAAACATGCGAGCGTGCCCCCGAGCCTGCCCTGAGTCTGTCGAAGGGTCCCTTGCACTTGGGGACCGGGGTTTGAACCCGCCGTTGTATTCGCTCCAGCCACTCCCGAAGTCTTCGCCGTCACCGCCACCACCGCAGCCCCCGTCGCCGGATCCATCGACGGCGCGCTAACGTTGCAGGTCACCCCCGCCGGAGCATTACACGTGAACGTAAACGCTCCGCGATAATTCCCCACCGGTGCGGCTTTCACTGAGAAATCTCCGATCTGCCCCGGCGTCACCGTCACGCTCTGTCGGTCAGAACTCAGAACAAAATCCGGCCCCGCGCCCGACGTATTCACCGCCACCGCCGCGAAGATCCCGCTCGTCCCGCCCGCCGGATTCGCCGTCAGATACAGAGTGTCTGCACTCCCCACCGTGCCGTTTCCGAAAAACATGCTGTGCAGTTGCGGATTGGTGATTGGATTCCCGTTCCCGTCCTTCAATGTCCCAACAAACTGTCCTGTATTCGGATCGAACGCGTTGATCGCTCCATCCCCGAAGTTCCCAATCAGAATGTCGTTCGAAAACGCGCCGAAGTTCGCGCTCGCCTGCACAATTGCCGTAGGCACATTCAGCACCCCGGTGGAAGCAAACCGCTTCACGAAGCTGCCGTCCAGGTTGTACACGTCCACGAATCCGCCCCCGGGCCCCGGCAGAGGATCGTGCAGAGCTATGTCTTGCAATGCATAAGCAACAAACACGTGATTGCCCACTACCTGCAGATTCCACGGCGAAAACCCAGCCGGAAGATTCGGATCGGTGAACGCCCCCGGAATTCCCAGCGGATCGAACAGTGCCGTGATCGTCTCGACATACCCGCGATGAAAATCCGCAGCCGCGAGATAAGGCGCACAGCAGTCCGGCGTCAGAAGGGCCAGCCCTGTGTACTCCGCTCCCTGCGCGCTGTGATCGAACGTCAGGATCGTCGTCGTCTTGATATCGCCCTGGCTGTCGGCGTACTCGCCTGAAATCGTTCCTTGCCGCGTCGCAAAGATAAACGGTAGCGGAAGAGGGCTCTGCGTCGAAGTGAACTCGCCAGTGGTGTTCGACACCACGCCCGTCGGATTCGCCGGAGCCGTCACCCCATCCGGAACTCCAATCACTCCGCGCGGGTCTTGCAGCACGCCGCTTCCGTTGTAGCTTTCAAACTTTCCTTTCCCGTTCAGGGCAATGCGAAAAGGCTGATTGGCAGACCCTGCCAACCCCCATGGATTGTCCAGCGAGGTATCCAGCGTGAGCGCCAGCCCCGGCACATTCGAAACCAGATTGGTCTGCGTGTAGTTGTTATTGGCCTGCGCCCCTGCGGCCAGAGAGATGGGAACCAAGGCAATCAAAAGAAGCAATGAGGGGAGGGTCAGTTTCACAGTCGTTCCTTATCTGCAAAAATCAAGCACCCGGAATTCAAACCGAGACCGAGCAGGCAGGCACGACACAACCATCGCCGGCAACCGTCTTCCGCACCGTCACCGGCAGAGAGACTTCCTTGAGCGCTTACACCCCGATGCTAGGTTCCATTGGACAACAACTTGTCATTCCCAAGTCACCACGATGTCAATTCTTTGGATCTCGTCAATCAAGAAAGAGATTCTTTCTTGTTTGCTTCGGGCGGATCCCACCAGTCACGACCTGCACCATCCTTCGAGTTATGAAATTCGACGCTATATCTCTTGTACTTTTTCTTGAGAGCTGACTCGATCTGCGTACGGACCTCCGCCATACGACCTTCAGGAATCGGTTCGCTTTCACCGTCCCAGCATGCCGGAGAATCAAAGCACAGTACTAGTTCGCGGCGCTGAATCAATTCCCTCAAAAACCATGGCAAACCGGAGAATTTCCTACTGAGAGGGCGAAAGGCCGAATCTCCAGTAATATGCTGCTCACCCTCCACATACCGGCAAAAATAGATGTGCAGGTAGAGCACGCCTTTTTCAGATTCGATCTGCGTCGATTCCGTTAACCGTCGCTGAATATCCTCTTCAACACTGCTGTTGATGTGTGTCATACGCTCGAGTCTCTCTGAGTGAAACCAGCCTACTCCTCTATTCCCCATTCCCTCGTCCTAGTCCCAAGTCCCTGATCCCTGATCCCTGATCCCTGTTCTCTGACCCCTGATCCCTGTTCCCTGTTCCCTGTTCCCTGACCCCTGACCCCTGACCCCTGTTCCCTGTTCCCTAGTCCCTGGTTTGTTACCATCCTCCCGACCGAAAAATCCTCAGGAGCCCCATGCCCTACACGCCCGATCGCCGCACCTTTCTCATCGCTGGTTCGCTCACCGCCCTCGCCTCCACCCGAGTCTTCGGAGCCAACGAGCGTCTTCGTGTCGGCATCATCGGCGCTGGCGGCCGTATGCGCGGCCTTCTTGGCTCGGCTGAAGCCACCGGCGTCCCATTCGAGATCGTCTCCGTCAGCGACGTCTACGCTCCGCACCGCGAAGAAGTGAAATCCCGCTCCAGCGCCACCAGCAGCACCACCACCTGCTTGGATTTCAACCAGGTGCTCGACGACAAGAGCATCGACGCGGTCATCATCGCAACTCCCGATCATTGGCACGTCCGCATCGCCTCTGCTGCCATCGCCGCGGGCAAAGACGTCTACCTCGAAAAACCCGTCACACACACTCTCGAAGAAGGCGAGATTCTCCGCAAAGCCGTCCGCTCAAGCAAGCAGATCCTCCAGTGCGGAATGCAGCAGCGCAGTTGGGCTCACTTTCGCAACGCCGTCGATCTCATTCAAGGCGGCGCTCTCGGCCAGATCACGCAAGTCCGCACCTATTGGTGGCAGAATTACGGGCTCAATTGGGTGCCGAAACCAATCGACGCCGCGCAACTCGACTGGAAGCAGTGGCTCGGCGGCGCACCCGACCAGCCCTTCACGCCAGAGAAATACCATCGCTGGCGCTGGTTCTGGAACTTCGGCGGCGGCGCCATGACCGACCTCTTCACACATTGGATCGACGTTGTGCAGTGGGCCATGAAATCCGACCAGCCCAGCACCGCCTTCATGCTTGGCGACAAGCGCATCTTCAAGCAGTGGGATTGCCCCGACACTATCCAGGCCGCCTTCCGCTATCCCGAATTCGACGTCGTCTACGAAGGCATGATGAGTTCATCCATCGACGACGGAGGTCTCGAATTCCGCGGGAACGAAGCCACCCTCAAGCTCAACCGCTCCGGCATGAGCATCCATCGCGAAGGCGTCAAGGATGAAAAGAATCCCACTCTCAAGGAAGCCAGCTTCGAAGACGGAACCAACACGCACATGCGCAACTTCTTCGAGTGCATCAAGACCCGCAAGGAGCCCAACGCCCCCGTCGAAACCGGAATCGCCGCAGCAAGAGCCGGCCACATCGGCAACCTCGCCTACCACCATGGCGGCATGACCACCTGGCCCACCGCGTCGGTAAAGCAATAAGTAAGACCAAGAGCCGGGTGCCCCACATCTCGATTTTGAGATGTGGGTGCCGGGTGCCCAGGGTGCCCCCGGTCCCTCGCATTTGGGGACCGGGGAACGACGTTCGTTAAACTCCAGTCTCCAGACCGACTGATCTACTTCAAAAAGAAGAACACAACCTGAAACACAAACCCCAGCGCCATCAGGCACAGCACAACAATGGTTCCGCCCGCCGTGATATCGGCGATCAGCCCGGTCTCCGTCTTCAATTGCCTTCGCGTGAAGATCAGGATCATGAAGCTCCCGGCCAGGGCTGACCACCAGCATGCAATCACCAGCCAGTCCGCCATCGCAATGCCCACCGTCATCGCAAACTTGTACAACCCGATCGCGGCGCCCGGAAGGAGCACAGCCGACGTGAAGGGAATCAATCCGCGGGGAGGCTCCTCCTTCTGCGATCGAAGCCAGTGCGAAATAAGGAGCAACCACACGATCGCCAGAAAAACTCCACCAACCGCGAAGAGCCCACCCGTAGTGAGCAGCACTGGTACGTAGTAGCGCAATCCTTCAAACATCCATCACCCGCAGTCAGAGCGCAGAACCTGAGATTTTCGGCACAGTAGTTCACGCAGTTTGCCACGACAACGCAAGGCAGTGTCAACATCACCTCCGTGTTCCGGCCGCCCCATCCATTCAAGCCTCGTGATCCGGTTCTGCATCCACGTCACCTCCATGACAGGGGGCGCACCATCCAAGCTCTGCTTGGGTGGGAACGAACACTACACACAACAACAACGCAGGGTGCCCCATCCAAGCTCTGCTTGGGTGGGAACGAACAACTCTACACACAGCAACAGCGCGGGGTGCCCCATCCAAGCTCTGCTTGGGTGGGAACAAACACTCTGCACAAAACAACGACGCGGGGCCCGTAAAGTGCTCCTCCGCAGCGATACAATCCCCCTTAGTCCGAGGTTCCCAATGCTCTCCTTCCCCTCTAAACCGCTCGCCGCTTTCAGCTTGTCCTTCCTCCTTTTCGCTGCGCCTGCCTTGAAGCCCGCACAAGCCCAGGCAACCGCGCAACAGCAGCGTCCCACGAGCACCCCCTACAAAGGCGACCTCTCCATCTTCGAGTACTCCGACCGCGACAAAAAACTCCACATCGATCGCGTCATGGATCTCCTCGCGATCGCACCCGGCAAATCCGTCGCCGACATCGGAGCAGGTTCCGGCTGGTTCACCGTCCGCGCCGCCGCGCGCGTCACGCCTTCCGGACAGGTCTACGCGGAAGACATCAACTCCGACGCCATCGACTACATCAAGAACCGTGCCGCCAAAGAAAACCTCGCCAACATTCACACTGTCCTCGGCGACGTCGAGGACACCAAACTGCCTCCCTCAAGCGTCGACGCCGTTCTGATTCTGAAGACCTATCACGAGTTCGCCGATCCCATTCCGCTCATGAAGCGCCTGCGGGCATCTCTCAAGCCCGGCGCGAAACTCGGCATCATCGACCGCAACGGCAACGGCACAGACCACGGCATCATGCCCGACCTCGTCGAGCGCGAAATGAGCGAGGCCGGCTACCATCGCACCGGCAAATACGACTTCACCAAAGACGACGGCCAGGACTACTTTCTGATATTCACAGCAAATTGAACCCAAATGGCCGTTTTCAAATACAGCTTCGCAATCAGTCACAGCGATTCAAATGCAGCTTTGTAATAAGGGCACGGCTTTAGCCGGGCCGCTACCAGCCCCACCAAGTGTGTGGGCTTTAGCCCCTGCCTAAATCTCCGATGAGCTGTTTTGAAGGGGCACGACTTCAGTCGTGCCGCAAAACGCCAAAAAGAGAGCCAGGGGCTTTAGCCCCTGCATAGATCTCCGATGAGCTGTCTTGAAGGGGCACGACTTCAGTCGTGCCGCAAAATGCCAAAAAAAGGGCCAGGGGCTTTAGCCCCCGAGGCAACGTCAGACACAGCTAGTAAGCTGACATCAGCCAGGCCCCTATGACCCTCCAGGAACAATTCGGCCAGATCGACATCTACCTCTTCGATCAACTCCTTCGCAGCAACATCAAGCCTGAGATGACCGTCCTTGACGCCGGCTGCGGCTTCGGACGCAATCTCGTCTATCTGCTGCGAGAAGGCTGCCGCGTGTTCGCCTGCGACATCAATCCCCACGCAGTCGAGCAAACTCGACGTCTCGCCGCCTCGCTCAACAATCCGTCGCCCGATGAAAATTTCCGCGTAGCTCCCGTCGAGCAGATACCTTTTCCCGATGCCGTCGCCGATGTCGTCATCTGCAGCGCGGTCCTTCACTTCGCCCGTTCCGCGGACCACTTCCACGCAATGGTCAACGAACTCTGGCGCGTTCTTAAGCCCGACGGTCTGCTCTTCTGCCGTCTCGGCTCTCGCATCGGCATGGACTTCGAACCACTCCCTGGCGGCCTCTACCGCGTCGGCAACTCCGATTGGTTCCTCGTCGACGAACCAATGCTCCTCGCACTCACCCGCGACCGCAAAGCTGAGCTTGTCGACCCCCTCAAAACCACCATCGTGCAAAACAGCCGCTGCATGACCACCTGGGTGTTGCGTAAGCGACTTGCTTCCTGAATTCCAATTCCCTGCTGATCGACTCAAAGCGAAACCTTCAAACCAGTGAGCGCCAGGAAATCCCCGGATACTGTTCAGGACCTGGCGTCGCCGGGAAGTCAGGAAGGATTGGCAGGCTTTTGGCAAGGCTTATGGGAATTTGGCGGCTGCCGGTGCGTCTGCTGACTGGGGATGTGCGGCTTTTCGATGCCCAGCGTGTGGCTCGACAACGTTACGGATGCAAGCAGCAATATCAACCTCATAGGGCGAGGACCTCTTGGATAAGCCGATTCTAGACCTGAGGTGATGCGAAAACATTGCAGGATGTGACGAACAGGGAATGATGAGCATCAACCGGGTCGGTTGTTCTCATCATAAAAGGAGGCCAGGGCAATCCTTGGGGTCCGAAACTCAATCCTGCATTCCGACAGGCACCTGAAATCGCACCGGATGCGCCGGTTCCTCAGAGAGAGCGCCTTCCGCCTCTTCGATGCGCTTCACGAGGATGTCACGAAGCTTTCCTGCGAACTCATCGTCCAGACCCAGGTGGGAATATTCCTCCATGACATCAAGCGCATAGCGAAGTTCTGTAGCGGCATCGGTTCGTGCAATTGTGTTCACAGAGTTCCTCTCCATCCCGGACATCCCACAGCTATTGGATGCGGCAGCCCGCCCTATCGGCTTGCGGACCGCGGCGATCTGGGCGAAGCTGTTGAAATGGTTGACTCTTTCGACACTCTTCTCGAACGCGCCGAAGCCGCCCACGGTCATATGTGCCCCGGCCAGATCCTCGGTGTCCGCATGGCCCTGCTCGGGCTGAAGAATCTCGGCATCGAAGACCCCCTCGGTGCAGACCGCAAACGGCTCGTCACCTTCGTTGAAATAGACCGCTGCGCAACCGACGCCATCGGCATGGTCACCGGATGCCGCCTCGGCAAGCGCACCCTGAAATTCCGCGACTGGGGAAAGATGGCCGCCACCTTCGTCGATCTCTCGCAGGATGCCGGCGTCCGCATCGTAGCGCTGGAAACCTCCCGCGATCTTGCCCGCCAGCTACATCCTGAAATCGACAACAAAAGCCGGCAGCAGATGCTCGCCTACCGCGAACTCGGGGACGATCAGTTGTTCCTTGTTCAACGAGTTCGTGTTCACGTCGATCCAGCCGAGCTACCCGGCCACCGGGGCGATCGCATCGTCTGCGCTCGCTGCGGAGAAGGCATCAACTTCAATCGCTTCGAAGAGATCGACGGCGACAAGCTGTGCATCTCCTGCGCGCACCCGGATCTCCGCTACTGGAGCTAGTTCGCTTTTGCCGGCGTCGCCGCCTCGGGCGCATCATCCGAGTCTTCCACCAGCACCGCCGATCCCGGCACAATCTCGAAACTCACCGCGGCCATACCCGCCGGGCTGAATGTGACGCGAAACGGATTCCTCTCCCATGCGACAGGCGCACACACCGGATCGCCTCGGCCCTCCACGTCGAATGCCGAAAGCTTCTTCGCCAGCACCGGCTTGCGCACTGCAAGCTGTGTCACCACGGCGTATAAGCTCTTCCCGCTCGAAGTAAGTCCGCAATACGCTGCGTAGTCTCGAAACCAGCTCACCTGGCTCACTCCCGGGTCGTAGTCCGGCAGCTTCAGCGCCGACACATGTCCGCTCACGCGATCCACCAGCAGCCACGGCCCTCTCTGCCATACCCAGCGATTCGCAGCAGCTTTCTCGCCTGGAAGTTCGTCATTGATGCGAAGAACGCGACGCACTACGAAGCTTCGATCGGTCACATCGTGCGCTTCGCCCGTCGTCCACTCTTTCACCAGGCCGTCAACGACAAGAGGCCTTATCTTCAGATTGCTGTCGCCTGCTGATGCTCCGGCAGGATCCCCACTTCTCGTATATGGAACCCGCTTGAACGCCCCCAGCCCAACCACATGAACCTTGCGAGGCGTTGCGCTCAATGAAACCGAAACCACAAGAACTGCCAACCATGCTGCGATCGTCTTTCCTTGCATGACGAACCCTGCTTCCTAAACCTTTGCCGCCTCCACCGCGCGAGCCACGCGGAACGCTGTGCTCTCATTCATGTGCGATGCCAGAACCTGCATCCCGACCGGCAATCCTGTCTTCGTAGCGCCGCAGGGAACGGTGACGCCACAGATTCCGGCCAGGCTCGCAGTGACCGTGTAAATATCTGCCAGATACATTGCGAGGGGATCGCCCGTCTTCTCGCCAAGTTTGAACGCCGGTGTCGGCGCTGTCGGAGTTACGATCGCATCCACATCCGCGAACGCCCGCAGAAACTCGTCGGCGAGCAGTCGCCGAACCTTCTGCGCCTTCAGATAGTACGCATCGTAGTAGCCGGCCGACAGCGCGTACGTCCCCAGCATGATGCGCCGCTTAACCTCAGCCCCAAACCCCTCGTCCCTCGAATGGCTGTACATATCAGACAGCGTCGCCGAAGATGGCGATCGATGCCCGTACCGCACACCATCAAAGCGAGCAAGGTTGGCGCTCGCCTCCGCAGTCGCCACCAGGTAGTACGTCGGAACCGCATACCGCGTATTCGGTAGCGAGACCCGCTTGACGGTGCAACCAGTATTTTCCAGTGCCGCAATGCCCTTCTCGATCTGCTCCCGCACCTCAGGATCAAGTCCCTCTGCGAAATACTCTTCAGGAACTCCAATGCGAAGTCCTTCCGCTCCCTTGTCGCTTTCAGCAGCATAATCCGCGACCGACGCGGAAGAGCTCGTGGCATCGCTCGCATCCGGACCGGCGATTACGCTAAGCACCGTCGCAGCATCGCGCACATTCGCCGCGAAAGGTCCGACTCTATCGAGAGAGGATGCAAAGGCAATGAGGCCATAACGTGACACACGCCCATATGTCGGAAGCACGCCCACCACGCCGCAGAAACTCGCCGGCTGCCGAATCGATCCGCCTGTATCAGTTCCAAGCGTCGCCACCGCAAGATCCGCCGCCACAGCAGCAGCTGAACCACCGCTCGATCCCCCCGGCACTCGCTCTGGATCAACAGGATTCCGCACCGGCCCGTAGGCTGAATTCTCATTCGAAGAACCCATCGCAAACTCGTCGCAGTTCAACTTGCCCAGCAACACGGCCCCTGCCGCCTCAAGCCGTGCAACGGCAGTTGCATCATATGGCGGCTGATAGCCTTTCAGAATCTTTGAACCCGCAGTGGAAGGCGCTCCCCGCACGACAAGCACGTCTTTCACTCCGACAGGAATGCCGCTGAGCGGCCCGAGCGGATCGCCCTTTGAAGCCGCATCATCGATCCGAGCAGCCTGTTCCAGAGCTCGATCCTTCGTCAGGCTCAAATAGATATTCAGCTGCTCGTTCGTCCGCTCTATCCGCTCGTAGTAGGTGCGAGCAATATCGGCCGCCTTCACGCGACGGGAACGTATGCCTTCCTGAAGCTCAGAGAAGGTCTTCGGCTTTTGAACAAAGGTTGTTGGCTTGCTTGTTTCGCTGGGCAAACGTGCCTTCCTTGATCTTGGAGACTTCTATCGCTCGATGACTTTAGGGACTTTGAAAAACGCTCGATCGGTTTCCGGCGCCTGCGACATCACTTCAGCGCGATCGAGTGACGGCTTGACCGCATCCTCGCGAAGAGCAGGCCTGCCGCTTGCGCCTTCCAGTTCGCTCATCTGCGATAGAGGAGCAACAGAGCTCGTATCAAGCTCATTGAGTTGAGCCACATAATCGAGCATTGCATTCAGGTCATGCAGCATGCTTCCTGCTTCATCCGGCGTCAATTTCAAGTGGGCCAGTTCCGCTACCCGCTCGACGTCCGCCGCTTTCACATTCTGAGTCATCGTCTAGGCCTTGATACTTGTGTGGAATCGGCTCTCTCAGGCACTTCGTGCAGGAAGCCCGCATCTACTTCTAAGTATATCGACTCGTTCCTTCCGCCTGCTCCTTCCCTTTCGTGCGCGCCGGTGATCAATCCACCGTGAGCGAAACCGTCGCACTGTGCGAAATCCCGTTCGACTTTGCGGTAACAACGATGGGATACGTACCCGCGGCGGTGCTTTGATTCGTGGAGAGCGCCGTCCCCCCTCCGCCCCCGGCTCCCGCGCAGCTGGCAATCCCGATCAGACTGATCGCGAGCAACACTACCCACCATCTCCTTTTGCGAATTCGAAAGACAAACGGAATTGCGAACAGGCAGGTGACCACAGAAAGATAAGATTTCGACCTGCTCGAGGGCGTCGCGTCCGCGATTGAACCGCCGTGGCCGGTAGAGATGTTCAGCGTGACCGTCCAGGTTGCGTTGGCAGGCACCGACGCATTCGCCGGGTTGAAGCTGCATACCGCATTCGCCGGAAGCGAACTGCATGCAAAGGTGAAGTTTCCCGCGGAACCATTCAACGGGGTCAGAGAAAGAGTGTATGCAGCCGTCTGCCCGCTGGAAACCGTCTTGCTCGATGTACCCGTAATCCCGAAGAGAAAATCAAAGCCCATTCCCGACAACGCAACCTGAGCCGGCGCTGCAAGCGAACTGCTCTTGATATTCAGATCCCCTGTTTGCTGTCCAGCGCTCTTCGGTAGGAAGGAGACTTGAACAGAGCACGAAGCGGAGATGCCCAACGTAGTCGCGCAGGTCGAGGACGAAATCTCAAACCCAACCGGCGCGGATATCGAAAAGCCGGAAAGCGCAACCGGCCCGCTATTTGTCAGGGTCAATTGCTGAGAAGCGCTTGTGGTTCCCACGCCAGTGCTGGGAAAAGTGATCGATACAGGTTGAACCTGCAACGAACCAGCTGCTCCTCCGAAGCCCTCCAGAGCAGCAGTTGCGGGATCCGCGAAAGTCCTGGAAGTCACCGACAGAACCCCCTGCACCGAGCCGTTTGCAACAGGAGTGAAGATCACTCCGATGGAACAGCTCGCTCCCGGCCCGAGACTTGAACCGCAAGTACTCTGCGTCGCACTGAATGGAGCGGGAAGATTCACCCTCAACTCCGAAGCGGTCAGATCGCTTGTGTTCGTCAACGTTGCAAATTGCGGAGCGCTCGATGCTCCAATCACTGGCTGCACAAAGGTCAGCTGAGGTGGGCTGATCAGAATTCCCGAAGCTCCCTGTCCCACGCCGGAAAGCCCGACCTGGATGGGAGAGACGCCAGCCGTTGAGGAAGAGATGACAAATGTGGCAACGAGCTGGCCAGCTTGCGTGGGCGCGAAGATGAGCTGAACAGCACAACTGCTGTTGCTCTGTAGAGTCGCCGCGCAGCTGCTCGAGTTCCAGGAAAAGCTCTTCGCCGCCGGTCCAATCATCTGAAAACCAATATCCGAAACCGCAGCGCCGCCTGAGTTGGTGATGGTCAGAGCCACTGGAGCGCTGGTATTTCCGAGAGAGACTGCGCCGAAAGCAATTTGAGTCGAGCTTGCTTTGAGTGCGGCGGCGGCGCTCGCCGTACCGGCTAACCTGATCGTCTGGGTGCGGATCGAGTCGGTCACCGTCACGCTGCCATCAGCAGTTCCAACCGCAGTTGGCGCAAAGACAACGCTGATGCTGCAGACTGCATGCGCGCCCAGTGAAACACCACAGGTATCAGAACTACGAAAACCAGCGCTGGTAGCCACGCTGATTTCGTCGAGCAGCAGATCCCCATCGTTCGACAAAGTCACGACCTGCGGGCTCGACTCCTGACCCACAGCAGTCGGCGCAAACGTCAGCGATGAAGCCGAAAGCGTATCTGTTGCAGCTGCTGCCCCGGAGCCCTTCAGGTAGATCGTCTGTGTTCCCGCCCCATCCACCACGCTCAGTATCCTTGATATCGAGCCAGCTTGCGTCGGCGTAAACACAACCGAAACCGCGCAGGCGCTGTTGGGCTGCAGAGATGTTCCGCACGGGTTTGTCGCAATGCTGAACGGAGCCGGTGCGGTAATGCTCGTGATCGGGATTGCGTTCCCTGTCGTATTCTCGATGGCCACAGTCTGCAACGAAGACGTCTTGCCGATTGCCACCTGGCCGAAGTCGATCGTACCTGGAGAGACATTGACCGGCCCAGCTTGCGAGCCGGTACCCGCCAGCGCAACCCTGATCTGTCCTCCAGAGACGTTCGCCAGAATTCTCAGCTCTCCCGTCACTGCACCGGCTTGATTGGGAGCGAACGTCACCTGAATCGCGCAGCTCGCGCCCTCGTTCACTACCTTGCCGGCGCAGTTGTCACTTTCACGGAAGGGCGAACCCGCAGCGATCGAAGCAATTGCGAGTGCGATTGCTCCATTGTTCGTCAGTGTGACGGTCTGGCCTGGGCTCTCAGTTCCAACCGCCTGAGTTACAAACGTGAGCGAGGTTAAATCCGTCGATGCGGTGGTCGTCTGCATGCCGGCGGTCAGCAGAGGGACTTGCCATATCCCCCGCCCGTAAGTAGCTGCGACCAGAACACTGGGAGAGCCGGATGCAGGCGTCGCGCTCAACTCAGTCACCGGGGCATAAGGAAGGCCGGTGCCGAAAACCGACCAGCAGTTGCCGGTATTGGTGGCACATGTGCTGACCTGCCGCGTTGAGAAAACGCCCGCGTCGGTGGCGACATACACCGTATTCGAATCCTGAGGGTCGACCACAATGCTGTTAGCCGGCGAATTGCGAATGTTGGAAGAGATGTCGTACCAGTGCAACCCTCCATCAGTTGTTCGATAGACCGTGCTGATCGACTTATAGATGTCTGCAATGCCCGCAACGGTCACGTAAGCCGTCTTGCCGGAAGCGTCGTTCGGGTCAATGTAGATGCTTGAGACGTCTGATGCATACGGGTTGAAATATCCAAAGCTGTTAACTACTGGATTGAAAGTAAGATCATCCCACTCAGATGGAGAAGAACTGCCCGGCGTGATCGTCGCCTTCAGTAGGTGTCCTCCGAGAATGGCGCCTCCATCCAAAGAGCCGAACAGCCCGACGTACACAACCTCCCCTCCACCCGACAACGGCCGCGCAGCAATCGAGCGGATCAGCGGATCTCCACTGCAATAAGTCTGGCCAGACATGCCATCCAGGAAAGGTGTCACAGCGTTTGCTTGAGTCCACCTGGTCCCGTCGGCCGGCCCGCGCCAAAGGCGGCAGGTCCCCACAAGAACCTGGGACGAGTCGAGCGGATCGAGGATGAAAGGTGCTGGCGAGATCATGGAATAGCCATCGTCTGCAACATCGGCGTTATCGACGATCGGTTGAGTACCAAAATCCTCCGGCGTGCAGTCGGCAGAAGTCGAACAGCGATGGATCGAGACGCCCGCGCCGCTGTTGACATACCAGTTCGCAGGAGCTTTGCCATCGATGACGACCGCACCACCTTCACCTGCAATGATCTGGGGCCACGTGGTCGTCGGACCGGAGGCGCTCTTGACGCCCGCCGTACCATTCACGCCAAGTCCGGCAATCATGGTGTACGGCGTTTCCACAACTGACGAGATGCTGTTGACTTCAGACAGCGAGCCCAGGCCTGCGTTGAGGTTCTGAAAGTGCGCTGCATCCTCTGTCGAGCAGACGGAACCGGTTTCCCCGATCGCATCCATCGACCGCCACAGGCCGCTGTCATTTCCGATCAGTATCTGCGGAGGATTCGCCGTGTTCCATGTCAAAGCATGTTGGTAGGGCGCGACATGCGAACTCATACAACTGTTGGCATTCGTCGTGTTGCGCCAGGTGCACCCCATCGCAAGCGAGCATCGCCACAGATCGTTGGCGCCGGCCAGCAGAATTGTGTCCTGCCCGGACGGAACTGCCGCGAGCGCCAGATTGTAGTCGCCGTTCGCGATCGTCGCGGCCCCCTGCAGTGTGTTGGTTCGAAGCGAAGTCGTACTCAGCTGCTGACTGAAAGTGACGGTCAAATTGTTGCACTCGCCTGCCGTTACGTTGCAGCTGTCTTGCCACAGTCCCTGATCCTGGTTGTAGACATTCACCGTCCACGCGAAGGTATCGCCGGATTGCGGATTGACCGCGAGTGCTCCGCGAAATATCGGACACGCGATAGATCCAACCGCTCCCGGATTGCTCGGACACATCTGCGTCGTCAGGTTCACGCCCGGCTGTGCGATCATGCGCGTCCACGTAATGCCGTCTGCCGACTGATAGTAACCGTGAAAACGCACCGCCGCGATGAACAGCCGTCGAACCGGATTCCACACTACGGATGTTGCAGAGTTGCCATTGGGACTGGCGAAGCTTGCGCTGGGCCCCTGCACATCCTTGCCATTGCCGTCCATGATGCGAGCTAACCACCACGTAGCCCCCGCATCGAGCGAGTAGTAAAGCCCCGCATAGCTTGCAGTCTTATACGGCGCGTTGACGAGCGTGCCTTCATACGACTGCGCAACGGCAGCAACGACCAATTGCGGATTGACGGTACTCCACGCAAAGCCCGCGAATCCCTCGCCCATGAACGAGTAAATCTGATCCGTCGACTGCGCGATGACGCTCCATGTAGAACCACCATCGGTCGAACGCAAGATGCCTGCGCCGTAATACGAATCCAGCGCATCGTTCGGGTCGCCCGTGCCGGCAAGCACCACCCCTGTTCCTCCGGGCTGAACAGTGAGAGCGCCGATACTGTTCGATCCAAATCGAAGCCCATCGAAAGGCGATGACGCGTCCGTCAGTGGACGAAAGATGACATTGCCGGAGGAAGCAGCATTCTGCGACGCCCAGACGCCTCCGCCCGTCGTGCCGACAAACACATGGTTGCCAGTTGCGTCGGCGGGATCGATTGCTATGGAAGACACCCGCCCTGTTACCAGACCGTAGTTGGGCGTCATCACGGCAGCAGGGCCAAGCGGCTGCCAGACCGCCGTAGAGGCCGGCTCGGAGAGAGCATTCACCGGCGCGTTCGAACGGATGGCTGAAGAATGCGCGACACTCCGCCGTGGCCATCCCCGATTCTGCAGAAAGCGGTGAGCCTGTACGACGCGGGGAGGTACTTCGGGTGCCGCGGTAGATTGTGATCTAGCGACGCTGACAGGCAGCAGAATCAATGCCAGCACGAACGTGCCCAGGTTCCGTGAGACACCTGTGAAAGCGCGGATGAGACGTTTGAAGTTTCGCCCAACTGCCGAGATCGTCACGCGCTCACAGGCTCCCACACTGATCGTCCGGGGGAATCTATGCCGATCTCAATGCGATCGGCTAGCGCGGATTATGCAGCTCTCAGGGATTGATGTTGCGTCCCATTCTAGGGCGCTGCGTGCATTCGAGAGATGTGATGACGGCTACATAGCGCTGTGAAACGGACTTGCTTCAGATCAAGCTGCTTTTGCCGCCGGCATTCTGAGCGATGTATGTTTTCGAGTCGAACTTCTTCGCCGTTGAAGCGCCGGACATTGGCCGCACCAGGCCGAATATCGGGCGGTTGAACCAGGGGCGGTCGTGCTTGCCCACGACCGCCCACGCAACTCCGGCATATCCGTTCGGATCGCGGCCATCGAGTTCGTAGCGGTCGTTGAGGATGACAGCCCACTCGTACGCACGCGCTGGATCCGGCGCCCACTCGAGAATCATCTTGGCCCAGTACATGCGCATGTAGTTGTGCATCCACCCCTGCGTCACCATCTGGCGCTGCGACGCGTTCCATAAATCATCGTGAGTCTCGGCGCGTTCCAATTGGTCGAAGGTGTAGCGATAAGGTCGCTTGTCGGCGGCATGCTCTACCAGAGTCTGGCGCGCCCAGGGCTCGGCGCACTCCCAGTTGTCATAGTTTGGGTTGTACTTCACGAACAGCACAGACAACTCGCGCCATGCGATCACCTGCTCGAGAAAGCGATCGCACACGGCGCGCGGCGCTTTGCCCTTCGCGCACGCCTGTTCGACGGCGAGTGCAATGGTAAGCGGCCCGATGTTGCCGAAGTGAAGATAAGGCGAGAGGCGGCTGGTTCCGTGAACCTCCGGGTGGTTGCGCTTCTCGTCGTAGTCCTTCAGGCCGTGCGCGATGAAGTCGCGAAGGTGCTTCAGGGCCGCATGGGTTCCGCCGGTAAAGCTGTCAACGGGGCCGATGGAGCGGTCGAGTGCTTTGTAGCCGGCAGTAATGTCGTCGTGGAGCGAACAGCTGGCAAGCGACTTCGGTCTGCGCCAGGGATGCTGCGGCTTTGGGCTCGTCGTCGCAACCAGGAACTTCGGCAGCGCTGCCTTCAGATGCGGTCGCATGTGCTGCAGCAGAAACCAGTCGCGTCCGAACACCGCGGACGGAACAACTACATCGGCATCCACGGTCCAGTAGGGCAGCTTGAGCTTGCGCGAAAGTGCCTGCCGCCAGCGTTCCGGTTCGCGGCACGGGTTCTCATCTCCAATAAGAATGGAGGCCTGCACCTCCTCGAGGAACTTCTCCAGAGAGTTGTCAGGATGCCGGCGCAGAATAAAGCCGACTCCCTTCTCCGCGGCATCGGCTTCAACATCACGCAGCGCCTGCTGCATGAAGTGATAGTGGCGCAGGTTGGCATTGGGATAGTTGGGAATGACGGAGAAGTACACCACCACCGGAAGGTTGAGCGTGTTCGCAATATCGATAGCGACATCGAGCGCGGGGTTCTCGTGGATGCGCATTGCCCTTTGCATCCAGTAGACGACACATTTCCCCTCAGGGCGAGGCGGGCCATCGCGGCGGATCAGAATGCGCGGATTGTCGGCGAGTTTGGCCAGGGGTTGCGGAAGAGGAGAGCTGGGCATACCAGCTCTTATTGTCTACGCGTTGGGCGGGTATGCCGAGAAGAGGAAATCGTTTTATGTCAATCTCTTCAACAAACGACACGCGAGATTTTAGTGGTCAATGATTCCGGAAGTGTATCTCCGATTTACGTAATGAGAGTCAAGTCCCGCAGAAATTGAGGGTGCCCCGTCCAAGCTCTGCTTGGGCGGGATACATCAATGCGGTCACACTCACTTCTTTGAGGCCGCTCTTCCCGGCTCAGGCGTTGCCCGCGCTTCATCCCGCGACAACGTCCGAATATAGCGAATCAATCCGCGCACCTCGCCATCGTCCGCGCGCCCAGCGCTCTCCGCCGGCATCTTCCCACGTCCAAACCGGATCACGTTGAACAACTGTTGATCCACGCGCCCTATCAGCACTCGCCGATCCGTCCAGTCCGGCAGGTTCAGCTCGCGGTCTCTCAGAATGTCGGTCTTGCCATCTCCGTTCGCTCCGTGACAGACAAGGCAATCCCGCCTGTAGATCTCCTTCGCTCGCGCTGCCTGGTCTGCCGTGTTCCCCGGACTTGCACTGACACCCTGCTGTGCGCGCACGCAATCCGTCGAGAAGTTGCAGAGCATAAAAACTAGAATCGAAGAATGCAGCATCGATCGGTTCATGGCAATCCTCCACTCGCAGCTGTCGGAGAGAGGCAACTTGCAGCTGTTTATCTTGACGGCCAGCAATTATAGGCTCAGGCTGCGTTCTCTAACGACAACAGCTTGGTCATGTCCGTCACAAGCGTGTCGGCCATCACTTCCATCTCACGCCGCGCTGAGCCACCCTGCATTCAGCACAACGCTTTGAACGGAGCAGGCCGGATGTTTGAGCCTCAAAGTGCATTCATCCGCCTTGGACGCTGGCTCAAGCGTTACCTGGTCGACGTCGTTCCCGATGAGATCGCCCACTGCGAATTCGGGTGCAGAAGAGAACAATGCACCCTCGTCGAATGGGAGACCTGCATCAATCGCGTCAGAATAGTCTCTCTCCCCTTGGCCGCAGAACCCGCTGACAGCATCGAGTAGACGCCTTTCTCACTCCACAACCCGCCTGCGTCGTCAAAGTCAATTCCTGCTCTTCCTTCACTCCCTGCAAGCCTCTGATTCCATTCACAAAATTCCCTGCGCCCATTTTGCAAGTTATTTCCCCTTTTCTGCGCACAATGGAATTGCAGTCAAATCTGAATCAAAATCACCGCAAACGCACCAGAAACTAACGCCGCAAACGTGCGCGATAGCACACGCTCGCCCGTTTCACCAATCAACGAACTCAGTCGTGCCCTGACCACTGACCACTGATCCCTGATCACTGATCCCTGACCACTGATCACTGAACACAAGGAGAAACCCATGGCGCCTCGATGCTACCAATCCCTCGATAACGGACAACGCTGCAACTCACCCGCAATCCACGGCTCTCGCTTCTGCCGCCATCACCACCAGCAACGCACCTCCAAACCCGCAAAAGAAAAGTCCGCCGAGATGGAACCGCTAGCGCTCCCGCCCCTCATCGACAAGCCGTCGATCCTCGCTGCCATCAACGTCGTCGTCCACGCCCTGGCCGAGGGCCGCATCAAGCGCTCCGTCGCCGAGACGCTCATGTCCGCCATAAGACTGGCCAACCGCCTCATCACCGAAATCGCCGAAGCCGGCCTCTCCCATCTCCTGACAATCGACAACCTCGAGCCCACCCCCGTGGCTCTCGCCGCCTCCAGCAATCAGCACCACCACTCGAGCCAATCAAGCGTCTTCAACCCCGCCCATTCAAACCCTGCATCCCTCGACGAAGACCCGGAGACGGCCCGTCTCCTGCGCGAACTGCTCGCCCAGAGCCACGAGCTTCAGCAGAGCCAAAAGGCCAACGGCCAGTAGTCCGCAGTCAAAACGCCCCAGATCCCGCTGCGTAACTCCCGCAGCATGTATTAACTACAAAAAACAGGGGAAAAAGAAAACGAAGGAAAAAATCGAGGGCACAAGACGGGACATCAAATTCAACATTCACCAACCAGTCCAGGGCTAAAAACCAACAATCCATCGCCGAACAAACATCAATCACCACATCCCAGCCCCGATCCCTGCCCAGAAACACCGCGGCCTCTCGTTCCCTTGTTCCCTCGTTCCCTGCATCACCGTTCCCTCGTCCCCTGTTTCTCGTGATCCATCTCACAAATCCCCGTGCGCCATGGCACATCACACTGCGCCCGCAAGTGCGACCCTCTTCGCGTAGAGGTGGCAATCATGCCGGATCGGGGACCAAGCCGATGGGCCCGTCCCTCCGTCATCCTCGTCGCGACCGACCTCGGCGACCTGGACCGGCTAATGCCATTTGCGCTTCATCAGGCGCACCAGTCTGGTGCGAGAGTCATTCTTCTACATGTACTCGGCGCAGGTGCCGGAATCTCCGCTGATCCGGTTGGAATGCCCTACTACGATCCGGCCGCCGCAATCGACTTCGCCATCAAGACACTCGAACCCTGGCGGTCAATGGCACGCTCTCAGGACATACACTGTGATGCCGTAGTGCGCGAAGGGCATCCCGCACAACAGATCATCGCAGGAGCCCGTCAATTCAAAGCGGACCGCATCCTTCTCGGGACTCGGAGCCGGAGCAAGGTAAGCAAGCTGCTCCTCGGCTCTGTAGCAGAACAAGTGCTGCGCTCGGTAAACCTCCCGGTCATTACCGTGGGTCCAGAGGCTCATCTCGAGGCGGCCAGCGGCACCGGCTCCCAAAGAGTCGTACTGCACGCCACCACGCTAAGAGAGACCTCATGCCCGAGCGCAGCGCTTGCCTGTGAAATCGCTGCCGCACACCAGGCTCGCCTCGTGCTTATGCACGTGCTCCCGCCCCTCGACGAAATGCGTCGCGACCACCTGCCTACCGGCCTCGACTCGACCGCTCTGCGAGAACTGCAAATCCTCGCCGCCGAAACCGGAGCAAACGAGCTCTGCTGCACCACGGTTGAAACACGAATCGCTCACGGTCACCCGGCCATCGAGATCCTCGCCGCTTCCGTCGATCTCAAAGCGAGCCTCATCGTTCTCGGCTCAACCTCGCGCTCAGCAGTACACAGCCTCACGCACGACCGCACCGTCTATCGAGTGCTCGCTCACGCCCGCTGCCCCGTGATGACCCTCCGCGATTCCGAGGAAGATTCAGTCCCGCTCCCCTCCGAGCACGACGCCATCCATCTCTAGCGCAGGGGTGCCCCAGGTCTCGATTCTGAGACCTGGGACGCGTAAAGCAACTATTCACTTCTAGCTACTCATTGCTTCCATACTGTTCTTCCGTCACATGCTCCAGCCAGTCGACGGTCTTCCCATCAACCCTCTCCTGAATCGCAATGTGGCTCACCGCCGTCGTCGGGCCTGCACCGTGCCAATGCTTCTCTCCCGGCGCAAACCACACAACGTCTCCCGGACGAATCTCCTCGACCGGCCCGCCCCACTTCTGCGCGCGACCAAACCCTGAAGTCACAATCAACGTCTGCCCCAGCGGATGCGTGTGCCACGCAGTTCGCGCTCCAGGCTCAAACGTCACCAGCGCTCCCGCCACCAGCGCTGGATCGGGTGCCATAAACAGCGGATCAATCCGAACTGTTCCCGTGAACCAATCCGCCGGCCCTTTCCCCGACGCCTGCGATCCCGCCCGCTTGATCTCCATCGCTTCTCCCTCTCAGCGTCCGACCATCTTCTGCAGATGAGCAGGATAACGCGCTCCCTGTACCTCGATGCCTGAGACCGCGTTCTCAATTTCCGCCAGATCGTCTTTCGACAACTCCACGGAAGCCGCTCCCAGATTCTCTTCCAGCCGATGCAGCTTCGTCGTGCCGGGAATCGGCACGATCCACGGCTTCTGTGCCAGCAGCCAGGCCAGTGCGATTTGTGCCCGGGTTACATTCCTCCGTTCGGCAAACTGTCTCAGCACATCCACCAGAGACTGATTCGCCTTTCGATTCTCCTCGTTGAATCGCGGAACGACATTGCGAAAGTCTTTGCTGTCGAACTGCGTGTTCGCATCGATCGCGCCCGTGAGAAATCCCTTTCCCAACGGACTGAACGGAACGAACCCGATTCCAAGCTCCTCTAGCGTCGGCAGTATCTCCGCCTCCGGCTCGCGCCACCACAGCGAGTACTCACTCTGTAACGCGGCAACCGGCTGAACAGCATGTGCCCGCCGGATAGTCTGCGCACCCGCTTCCGACATTCCGAAATGCCTGACCTTGCCTTCTGCAATCAGCTCCTTCACCGCGCCGGCAGTCTCTTCGATAGGAACCTCAGGATCCACTCGATGTTGGTACAACAGATCGATCACGTCCGTCTTCAGCCGCTTCAACGCAGCCTCTGCCACCTCGCGAACATGCTCTGGCTTGCTGTTGGTGCCATTGATGACGCCCTTCTCATCAAAGCTGAAGCCAAACTTCGTCGCAATCACAACCTGATCGCGGAACGGCGCGAGTGCCTCGCCAACCAGCTCTTCATTCTTGTAAGGCCCATACGCCTCCGCGGTATCGAAGAACGTCACACCCCGCTCAAAGGCCGAACGAATCAGCTTGATCGCCTGTTCCTTTTCTGTTGCCGGCCCGTAGCCGTAGCTCAGCCCCATGCAACCAAGGCCCAGAGCCGACACCTCTAAACCACTCTTCCCCAACTTCCGCTTTTGCATTTTGATCTGTTTTCCTCTCCTGCAAAAAAGAACCGATGCTCTCACGCGATGGCAAGATGCATCGGCTCCATTAATTACTCCGACTTCAGTGATGCCATGTCGATCGAGAACCGATACTTCACATCCGACTTCACAACGCGCTCGTATGCTTCATTCACCTTTTGAATCGGGATCACTTCAACATCAGACGTAATGTTGTTCTTGCCGCAGAAATCCAGCATCTCCTGCGTCTCGGCGATTCCTCCAATCAGTGAACCGGAGAAACTCCGGCGTCGGAACAGCAGCCCGAATACTGCAACCGGCAGAGGCGTCTCAGGAGCTCCCACCATCGTGAGATTGCCGTCTCGTGCGAGCAAGTTGATATACGCGTTCAGATCATGCTCTGCCGCCACCGCATCAAGAATGAAGTCGAAGCTCCCGGCATGTTTGCTCATCTCGTTGGCGTTCTTCGAGATCACAACTTCATCGGCACCAAGACGCAGCGCATCCTGCTTCTTGCTCTCTGACGTTGTGAATACCACGGTGTGCGCGCCAAGAGCATGAGCAAACTTGACTCCCATATGCCCAAGCCCGCCAAGTCCGACAACTCCTACTTTCTTGCCCTTGGTAACGCCCCAGTGCTTCATCGGCGAATAGGTAGTGATGCCCGCGCAAAGCAGGGGCGCCGCTCCGGCGAGATTCAGATTCTCCGGAACCCGCAGCACAAAGTACTCGTCGACGACGATGCTGTCTGAATAGCCGCCGTACGTCACTTTGCCTGTATGCTCGTCAGGGAAGTTGTACGTGAAGGTTGGATTCGCGCAGAACTGCTCGAGCCCAGCTTTGCATTCCGGGCAGGTGCGGTCCGAATCCACCATACATCCAACCGCGGCGAGGTCGCCCACCTTGAACTTCGTCACGGCCGACCCGACCTTCGTCACCCGACCAACGATCTCATGGCCCGGCACGCATGGATAAACCGTCGGCATCACACCGCTCCACTCGTTCCGTGCCTGGTGCACATCCGAGTGGCAGATTCCGCAAAACAGAATCTCAATCTGTACGTCGGTCTCTTTTGGGTCGCGCCTTTCGATTGTGTGTGCCGTCAGTGGCGACGTCGCGCCAACGGCCGCATATGCTTTTGCTTTGTACATTCAACCTCTCTCCTTCAGTTCCAAGCTTCTATCGAACATAAGCGATCAAGTAGGAGTTCTGTGTGAACGACGTTCGTCAGATTCCAACTTGTTCGAGCAGGCCTAGTGCCCTGCCATTTCACTGAGCCACCCATAGTGGAGACTAGGCGATCACCCTTTTCGACCGGTATCCCGATCCTTCCTTTCTCTTGCCTATTTCTGTCGCTGCCTGCATTTTTGTGCACACGCCGTCGTCTGTCGGAGCTACGGTAGATGAGAGAAGAAAATGACGCCTACCAGACAGCAACAAGTCCGCACAGACCCCCTACTCGGCGAGATGCGCTCGAGGCTTGCCCGCACCATTGCTGACCGGACAAAGGCCGAAGGTGACAAGGATACGGAAATACCGGGTCTGCGCCTGTATCGTCGCTCCGAACCAAGCCCCTGCGTCTCGGCCGCATATCAGCCCAGCCTCGTCGTTTTTGCCCAGGGGCAAAAACGCATCAACGTCGGCAAGACCATCCATCTTTGCGATGGTTCGAACTTCCTGCTGACTTCAGTAGATCTCCCTGTCGTCAGCCAGGTCGTTCGCGCCACTCGGGAAGAGCCTATCCTCGGACTCATTCTCAACCTTGAGATGCCAATGGTGCGAGAGATTCTCTCCCAACACGAGTTCCATCTCGATCAAGACAGCAACGCGCGTGCGATGGCGGTGGGCAAGTCCTCAGCCGAGCTGCTGGACGCCTGCATTCGGCTCATCAATCTTCTCGACCGTCCGCAGGACATTCCCTTCCTCGCACCTCTAGTTCAGCGCGAGATTATCTTCCGCCTTCTTCGCAGTCCTCAAGGCAAGCACCTTCGGGCCATCGCAACCCTCGGTGAGCAAACCCACCGCACGGCTAAAGCTGTTGAATGGCTGCGCATGAACTACGCCAAGCCCCTTCGCGTAGAAGATCTCGCAACAATGGCGCGTATGGGCGTCTCTACGCTGCATCACCAGTTCCGCTCATTGACCGCCATGAGCCCCCTGCAATACCAGAAGCAGCTCCGCCTGCACGTCGCACGCGAACGCATGCTCAACCAGGGTCTGGACGCCGCCAGCGCCGCCTTCGAAGTCGGTTACGAAAGCGCCAGCCAGTTTAGTCGAGAGTACAGCCGTTTCTTTGGTCGGCCGCCGATGCGCGACATCAAAGCGCGCCGACTCACCAACCCCGCTTCTACAATGGAGTAGTTCCTGCGTCCTTATCTACGAATGCATGCCGCGTGGTTGTAAATGCGAAGCGGCTTCACAAAACAAAAGGGCTGCAACTCAACGCTGCAGCCCTTTACACGTTCACCTTGAACTCACGCAGTGAGTCTCTCCAACTGTTCAGGCTTTGCAATCGTCATGCTTGCACCTTTGATCACAATCCACTGGTCTCGTCTGAACTGATTCAAAAGACGCGTTACCGTCTCGCGAGAAGTGCCGGCCATGTTGGCGATCTCCTCGTGTGTCAGCGCCATTGTGAAGCGTATTTCCGGCTTTCCATTGGAAGCCGCGCGTCCCCAGTCAAGCAGCAAACGCGCCAGCCGCCCGGCCGCCGATCCGGACAATGCGAGCCGCTTCGCGTCGTGAAAGACCGTTAGGTATTCGCCCGACAGCGACTGAGCTGCATGCATGCTTGCGATCCCGTGGCGACCAAGAAAATCGATGAACTCCTGTTTGCGAATCGTTTTCACCTGGCAGGGCTCAATCGCTTCAGCTGTCACTTCGTGTGGAACGTTGGCAATCACTGCACTCAGACCCATCACGTCGCCAGGAGCAGCGATCTTCAAGATCATCGTCTTGCCGTCGCGGGAGGTCGATGAGATCTTTACCTGCCCAAAACAAATGATGAATACGTTTCGCGCCGCATCGCCTTCTGTGAAGAGCTTTGCGCCACGTGCGTGGCTCATCATAATTCCAATTTTGTCGAAATCCTGAAGGGCTTCCGGTGTGAGATTGCAAAACATCCGCAGATGGCGGTGTTCACAATTAAGACAATCTTCCGGAGGGTGATGTGAGTGCAAGCCAGCCATACTTGTCCCGAAGGTTTGTACAGAGTATAGCGCAACTCACAATCGCGAAATCAGCTCAAATGGGCTTTCTCCAGCGGAAACAGAGTGATCTGCGACACTGCAAAAGCCGGATTGATGAGCTCTCACACAATCGCGGAATTCATGTTCCTACGTCTGACTCCCGCCTGACGCGCAGCGCAGCATTGTGCGTATGCCCTTGATACTTCACGCGCTAACTCCTCGAGAAGCTGCATTCGCATTGGAGGGTATGACTGAAATGCGCGAAGCAGCGAAGGCTTCGGTAAACGCATGACCGTTCCATTTGTCTGTGCAGCGAGCGTATAGGTGTGACGTACATCACCCAACATTGCGGCGAGTTCAACAAGTTCGCCCGCGCGAACTGTTCCAAGCGTCAGCCGCGAATCGATGCGGGCGGTCTTTCGCAGCAGTTGACCGGAAACCACGACGTACAAGCCCTGGCAGATATCGTTCTGATGAAAGATAACGTCCCCAACTACAAACTCGATGCATTCCGCCGACGCATTTAACAAGTTGCCGATCGCCGGCGGACACGCCAACAGTTCCGCGATCGGCCGCGCCGCGATAGCATCGCGCCGTTCTGAGAAAGTTGCTTGCCAGCTTGATTGCATGGTACCGACTCCTCTTGTCTCGTTTCGACTCACGTTCTAGCTGCGTCTTCGATATTTCGCGGCGTCCACGCCAAAACCCTCGATGTGTTCAGTCTCTGATCAGCTGCCTTCGCAACTTCGATACCTGAAGTTGAGTTGCCAGCGAACTCTTCTCAAGCACTCCTGGTGCGTGGCAAACTTTCTTCGTCCATGTTCAGAGGGCAGACACATGGGCCGAGTTTTCGGTTTCCAGCGTTGAGAGCGCTTGCTGCGGTGGCACGCAAAGCACCGGTACGCGCGACCGCGCAAGGATCGAAAACGCAGTTCCATGCAGCCCCAAGGTTTCACTGGTGCGCTTTACGCCAACCACCAAAATACTTGGGTGGTGTTGCGCGATCGCTTCTACGATGGCATCACCCGGCTTTCCGTCTTTGACAACGAAGCGCACAGGAAAACGCTTCTCATCGGCGATGCCGAATTGCTCAAGCGTGTTGGCGGCAGGATTGAGAAATGCCACCGTCTCCTCGGGTCGGCGCGCATGAACTACGATCAATGTCCTGTGAAACGTGGCTGCAAGAGAGCATGCGGTCGCTATAGCTTCTGATGCAGTCTCATTCCGCTCCATCGCTAGCATCACAGGTCCGCCAGGCACCGGCCGAAATGACCCCGCGTTGTAGTCCGCCGCTACTGCCAGCACTGCGCACTTTGCAATCCGGACCACTTGCTCTGCGATTGAGCCGACAAGCACTGGCCCCGCACCCTGACGCCCTTCGGTTCCGATCACGATCAGTCCGGCTTCATATTGCTCTGCGATATCGACCAGCATCTGCGTCACTTCACCCTGCCGGATCTCGGAATGGCTGTGAATACCCTCCCTGATCAGATCTGCCGCCATCGCATCGAGCGCAGTGCGTGCCTCTTCGGTCAAGCCACTCAAGACTTTGCCGGGCACTTTTGAAGCCAGAGCGTAATCGACGGGATCTGAACCGTGAGCCAGAACCAAGCGAGCGTTGTAGGCCGTTGCCAGCTTGCGGGCGTATTCCAACGCTCCATCCGAGCGGCCGTCCAGCCCTGTTGCAACTACGATTGTTTTCAACCCGTTTGCGAAGCTCATACGTCTTCTCTTTCGCCAAGCGGTTGTCGAGCGCGGAGCAGCGCTTCCATGCGTTTCCCGTTCAGGCAGGTATCAACTTGCCCGATGAAATACTGGTCCCGATGGTTACTGAGTCTCCTCTTGCATTACGCCCGGGGCAGTGACCACATTCACCCCGCCCTGTGACTGTGGTCACAAATACAACAGAATGCGAAACTTACAGGCTAATCTGTTTCCCTATAGGAGTATTTGACGAAAACCATAAGACGCGGCTCCGCCTGGCGCTGGCTTCTGAGGGGGAACAAGGTGTGCGCCAGTATCTTGGCGTCTTCCATTTCATCTGCGGGTGAAAAGCGCGGCTACTTCGCCGAACCACCCACCAGACCTACCTGATCCGCTGAAGGCAACGAGTGTGTCTCATGCCAGTGGTGAATCACCGACTGCCACTTCATGCTGCGGTCAACCCACAGCTGGGCGGCGCGATCGTACCGTGCCATATTGACACTCAGCCAGTAAGGCCGGTTGTCTCTCAACCACGCTTCTTTATAGAGCTGACCAAGCTGCGCGTAGCCGTCGCGGATGTCCTCGAACTTTCCATTATTCGACCCAATGATGTACATCGTCTCGCCTACTTCTTCCCAGCGATTCTTATCACCGGAGGCAGCAATGGCCTGAGCCTTTGCGTAGAGATCGGCGCACTCCTGAGCGAACTGAAACTTCGAGCCAATGAAGTCCATCCGTCGCGCGCCGAGTTCCATGGCATCCAACGCTTCCTGATTCTCCAATTTGCCGGCTGCGCGCGCCTGTGCCAGCAAGGTGATCGCTTTCTCTACGTGCAGCCGGTAGTCTGAGACGACCGGCATCAGTTTCGCTGCGATCTCCCTGCCGTCCGGCGAATAGGGATCGGCCCAGAAGTAGCGGTCCTCCGCATCTTCCAGATCGACCTTGCGCAACACAGAGTGCGCGGCCATCAGCTCCTGCTGAGCCTCGCTGACTTTTCCCGTCGGGTCGCCGTGGAATGCCTGCCCGTAGGCGGCAGTGAAATTCTCAGCCGAGCTCTCTCCCTGCTGCCACGCCGCCGCTCCGCCAAAGAGCAATCCAAACCAGTTCGCGTCGTAAATGCCTTCCCCGTCGTCATTCCAGTCGGTGTTCAGCATTCCCTTCGCGCCGAGCTTCTGCCCGTCGCGCACGAAGTTCTTGATGTTTCCCAGCGCCTCGTTGTTATCGGGATACACGCGATTCCAATTGTTCACTCCCGGCGCTACCCACGTCTCCAGGCCTGACTTCAGGAACGGCTCCAGATTCTTCGTGAAATCGGGCCTGTTGTCGTAGTGCCACGAAACCGCAATCATGTCCTTCGGCAGCGTGCCCACCAGTTCCGGCGAATTCTCTGCGATGTCGCCCCAGAACAGCAACTGCTTGTGCAGAGGCGCGAGTTGCTCATGGATCTTACCCAAAAACGCCAGATACACCTTTCCCAGCCCCTGCTGCGCTACTTCATCGTGTGTTCTACCCAGTCCAAGTTGCTGCGTCTCATCCGCTCCGATATGCGCATAGGGTCCGGGAAACACCTTCGCTAGTTCACTGAACCACTCTCCGATCTGCGGCAGACTTCCGGGATCTCCGGGTGCAAGCACCTCCCCGTGCGGCGTCTCGCTGAGCTTCGCGTACTCCTCGAATTTCAGCACGTGATGAAGATGTCCGAATGCCTCCTGCTCCGGGATGATCGTGATGTGATACTTTGCTGCGTACTCGACGAGTTCCTTGCCCTCTGCCGGAGTCATCGAGCCTCCCGGAAACGCAGCAACGGGGGTGCTTGCATAGGCAAAGGTGTGCTCGAAATAGGGCGAGAAGATGTTGTACTTGTAAGCCGCCAGCGTCCGGATCTCGCGCTTCATAAAGTCCATGTTGGGTATCGGTCCGCGCGACCAATCATCGCTCAGTCCCCGGTGCGCCATCGCCGGCCAATCCCGGATCGTCGGCACGAGCAGAACCGCATCTTTCCCGGTCCCGCGAACCAGCTGCTTCACGGTCTGCGCACCGTAAAAAATTCCCGCCGACGTTCCTGCTCTAACCACAAGTTCGCGCCCACCCACCGGCGCGATCTCGTAAGCCTCCTCAAGAGAATCGGAGATCTGTTTTGCCCGCTCGCCACTAACTCTCTCGAACCGTACAACTGCCCCGCCAGCCTTACCTGCAGCGAAGCCGCGATCCTTGAGCGATTGCTCCAGATCCTTCGCCGCGAACTGATCCTCGCTGTTGCTGCCGGCGACGACCCGCACACCGCCCCCTCCCAGCTCAACAGACTTCACTGCCTTGCACTCACGCGGCGCCGGCACCAGCTTTAAATCCGAGCAACCCGGCGTGCTCTGCGCCGAAATGCCCACCACTGCAAAAGCCAAAACACAAGAACCAGCCATCACGCCGAAACGCATCAGAAACCCCCGATAAAAACGTTTGAATCCAGCGCAGCCAGACTAAATCCTGACTCTCATCTACACAAGGTTTTGAATATGACGCGCGAAGATAGGCATGAAATAGCCCCGGGTGAAATCCGGGGCTATTTCAATCACGAGAATCAGTGTTCGCTAGGCAGTCCGCCTTACAAATGCGTTGTCCCCATTCATCGCACGCCGTCTGCGCGATAGATAGGCCCTGGGAGCGGCGCCATCAAATCCTTATGAATAGCTTCTTCTTGTACATCCAGTGCAGCATCACCCAGTACGCAAGCATTGTCAGCACGCCCAGGAAAAAAGGCTCCAGACCTGTTCCGAATATATTCAGGAATCTCATTCCCAGATGAATCTTGAAACTGCTGAGGATGAACTCCTCCCAGAGATGCGCCATCAAATACGCCGCGATCGAGTTCATACCGACTACAACCAACGGAAACGCGATCTTCCGGTATCCCTTTACGTCAATCACCCATGAGAACGCCGCCAGGAACGCAAAGCATACGCCTCCGCTCCAAAGTGTCCACGCCGGTGTCCAGATTCGCTTCACAATCGGGTTGATCCCCGTGAAGTGCAGCAGCAGCCCCGCCGCCATCAACGCCACGGCAGCGATCGCAAACTTCTTCAGCGGAATTTTCGGCGCGTTCTCGTGGAACCACCGTCCGGCAATGAGGCCCAGCAACATGGTCCCAAGGGTGGGAATGAAACTCAACGTCAGGTACCCACCCTCGTTGAACGCAAACCTGCTCGTCCGCGGAAACAGATTCAGGAACCAGATGTCGAACGCATTGCCAAGATTGCTGTTCTTGTTCCAGTGCGCGGCAAACCCGTGATAGAGATACTTCTGCACGAACTCAGGAGAGACGCCTACCGCAGCCCAGTCGTAGTTTGCTCCTGGGGCTGGGTATAATGCCCACGCCAGCCAGTAACCGAAGAGGATGATGCCCAGCCACATCCACTGCCATCGTGGCTTTAAGAACGCGATGAGGAACGCGAAAGTATACCCCAGCCCGATCTGACTCAGCGTGTCTTCAAATGTGTAGTAGGTGATCGGTGAGTCGGTCGACCTCAGAAAAACTCCAAGCGCAACCAGCAGTAGGCTCCGCCACATGGTGTGGAACAACATGTGAGGGAAGCTCTCGCCCTTTCGCTGCCTGCTGCGGATCGAGTACGGCAGCGCCACGCCGGCCAGAAACGTGAATCCCGGCTGGATCGTGTCGTGCAGGCTCATCCCTGCCCACTGAACGTGCGATTGGTTGTAGCCGAGGATGCTCCAGAACGTGCTGTTGGGAAATGCCCTGGCCGTAGCCTCCCAGCGCATCACCTCGCCCATCATCAGCACCATGACGAGACCGCGATATGCATCCACAGCAATGTTGCGAGGTGGCGGCGCGGATACGGTGCTTGCTTCCTTCACCCGTGCAACGGCCTCTTCCGGCGCAATCGCCTGTGTAGTAGCAGCGGACATCATCATCTCCAATGGCGAAGGATACGGTTGTTCGGGCTCGCATCCGCCTGTCGCCGCAGTTTATCGCAAGCTTCGCAGCGCAGGATACAACTTCCTCCATTGCGCATACCCTGCCTCATACTTGGCCTTGTCTCCCGCATCCGGTTCGATTCGCTGAGCCACCTGAATCGCCTCTCCGCAAGCCTCATCCAGATTCGCCCAGTGTCCCGTGCCCACGCCTGCCATCAGGGCGCAACCAAACGCGCCTCCTTCTTCGGCCCTTAGCACCTCCACCGTCATTCCATAAACGCCAGCTTGAATCTTCCGCCACAACGGGCCACGCGCGCCTCCCCCGCCGAGGCGCACATCGCTTAAAGGAATCCCGAGTTCCGTAAACAGCGTGAACGAGTCTTTCAGGGAATACGCCACTCCCTCCAGCACTGCCCTCGTGAAGTGCGCGGCCGTGTGGATCGTCGAAATTCCCGCGAAGGCCGCTCGAACGTAAGGATCGAGGTGCGGAGTGCGCTCACCCATTAAATACGGAGCCCACATCAATCCTTCGCTTCCTGCTGGCACCTTCTCCGCAGTTGAGGTCATCGCATCGTAATTCTGCCCGGCGAAGAACGTGTTCTTCAGCCAGTTCAGGCTCAGCCCCGCACCCTGCGTCACACCCATCACGTGCCACACGCCCGGGACCGCGTGACAGAACGTATGCATTCGTCCCTTTGGATCTTTCGTGGGCTGCGCCGTTGCTGCAAACACAACCCCAGAAGTTCCGATCGTCGCCGAAACAGACCCAGGCTGCAGAATCCCCATCCCGACAGCACCTGCTCCCTGATCGCCGGCGCCCGCGACGACCGGAGTTCCCGACTTCAAACCGGTCAACCCGGCTGCCTGCTCGCTGATGCGTGCGCACACCTCGGGCGACTCATACACCTTTGGCAGCCAGCTCTCGTTGATTCCTGCTGCCTCCGCTATTTCCTTCGACCATCGCCGATGAGTCACATCCAGCAGCAGCGTGCCGCTCGCCTCCTGCACGTCGATCGCAAACTCACCCGTCAGCTTGTAGCGCACATAATCCTTGGGGCACATGATGTGCCGGATTTTCGCGAACGTCTCAGGCTCGTGCGTCTTCACCCACAGTAGCTTTGTCAGCGTGAAATTCGGCAGCGCCGGATTACACGTCAAGTCGATCAACTTCTCGTAACCGATCTTCTCCGTCAGCCAGTCGCACTCAGGCTGAGTGCGCACGTCGCACCAGATCAGCGCTGGCCGCAGCACCGCGCCGTTCTCATCCAGCATCACTGCGCCATGCATCTGCCCTGTCAGTCCGATTCCCGCAATCGGCTCGTGCGGCTCCGGAGCAGCAGCGAGCGCCAGCTTGATCGATTCCTGCGCGGCTCTCCACCAGTCTTCAGGATCCTGCTCAGCCCAGCCGGGATGGGGTGTGCGGAAGGGCGCATGCTCGCTTGCCGCGCCGCTGATCAGCTTTCCACTGGCATCAACAACCACTGCGCGTGTGCCGCCCGTACCCACATCCATTCCAAGGAACCACATCGTCGTGCACCCCTCTTGTAAATCGCTTTTCTCTGCGCAGGCAGCATACCAGCTTTACCGGTGGCCGTGCAGGTATGCAGCCCTACTAGCTTTTAGCCGTTCTCACCTGAACTTCACCTCGTATACACTCAAATCGCTCCATAGCCCTGAATCACTTTCCCGCCGCCGTCCGCAATCTCTTCGCACTTCCTCGTCGGCTGGTCAACGGGCCCCAAAATTCCGAATCAGAGGAACAACATGACCGCGCCTGCAGTATCACCCGAGAAGGCTGTGCCTTCAATCTCGCCCGATCACATTCTTCAAACCGGCCTCGCCTTCTGGGCGTCCAAAACACTTCTCAGCGCTGTCGAGATGGAGGTCTTCACTGAACTTGCTCGCGGCCCCGAGAGCCTGGACGCGCTAACCGGACGTCTGGGACTTCATCCCCGCTCCTCGCGCGACTTCCTCGACGCACTTGTATCCCTCAGTTTCCTCGAGCGCGAGAATGGCCAGTACCGAAACACGCCCTCCAGCGACGTCTTCCTCGACAAGCACAAGCCATCCTATATAGGTGGCATCCTTGAGATGGCGAATAAGCGTCTTTATCACCATTGGCGTCATCTCACCCTTGCGCTACGCACGGGCGAAAACCAGAACGAGGCCGCTCACGAGGCCGACACCTTTTCCGCGCTATACGCCGACCCCACCCGGCTCAAGGGTTTTCTCCGCGCAATGACCGGGGTCAGCCGCGGCGCCAACATGGCCATCGCTGCGAAGTTTCCATGGGACAAGTACAAGGCAGCTGCCGATTGCGGCACGGCGCAGGGTGATCTCATAGTTCAGGTCGCGCTCAAGAATGCGCACATCAACGGCATTGGCTTTGATTTGCCCGAAGTAGCGCCCATCTTCGAGGAATACGCCGAGCAGAACGGTCTATCATCGCGTCTCCGCTTTCAGCCGGGCAGCTTCTTCACCGATCCACTCCCCAAAGTCGATGTCATCCTGATGGGCCACATCCTCCACGACTGGAATCTGGAAGAGAAGAAGATGCTTGTGCGCAAAGCCTATGAAGCTCTTCCCGAAGGCGGCGCATTCATTGCCTATGACAGCATCATCGACGACGAACGACGCAAGAATGCCTTCGGCCTTCTCATGAGTCTCAACATGCTGATCGAAACACCCGGCGGCTTCGACTACACGGGAGCCGACTGCATCGGGTGGATGAAAGAAGCCGGCTTCCGCGAAACTCGCGTCGAGCACCTTGTCGGCCCGGACTCCATGGTGATCGGCATCAAGTAACAAATGCTGGATTGCAGTGGCTGTGGCCGGTCGCGAGCATTGATCATCCACAGCTTCTTCAAGCGATACCCAGCGACAAGGAATCCTACGGCTTCACAAGGAGGATCTTCCATGCAGCGTGTATCTCTTCTGCTCACAGTTCTGAATCTCGGAATATTGGCCGTCACCATGTCGCAAAGAACTGCCCCGGTTTCGGCAGATAGCACGCCCCCTGTCTTGAAAGGCCGCGGCCTCGAGATCGTCGATCCTACCGGCAAGCTTCGGGCGTCGATCACAGTCATCCCTGCGGGCCCTGCGCGCCGGTCAGACGGTTCCCTGTCAGATCAATCCGGCAAGATATACCCCGAGTCGGTCGTCTTTCGTCTTATTCGCCCTGACGGACGGCCGTCGGTCAAGATCGCAACGTCTGAGCAGGGGTCAGGGATCGATCTCAGCGGAGGAGTCGACCCAACCTATTTAGTTCTGAATGCGGATGGCGGCGACACAACGATCACTCTGACAGACAAAGACAAGAAACAGCGAGTAATCAGCGTCAGGTAATCTCCTATTTGTATTCCAGCTTCGGATACCAGTCGGTTCCCCTGCCTTCCGGTGTGATGTCCAGCATCAGCCACAAAGGATCCAGATCTGGTGCGCCGCGAGGATCCTGCCCCAGATCCGCCATCGCGCCGCTCATTTCTCCGCTGTAGAAGTGACGTACCCTTCCATCACGCTTTGTGAACACGCTGAAGCCTGGAACGTCCGCATCGTCCGCATTCACGTAGGTCCGGGTGTATTCACCGCTCAAGTCGGAGACAAAAGGAAGCTTGTCAAAACCGCGCTGCCGCTTGTACTCAACGAGGCGTTCGATCGGAGAACGCGCCGTCACGGCAATCGCGAGCCGCTCGCGCAGATTTGTCGCGGTTCCATTCCACGACGCAAGAAACGAAGTACACATCGGGCAGGGCGCCTTACGCTGCGGACCGAACATCATGCTGTAGACCATCAAAGTGTTTTTGCCGGCAAACAGGTCTGACAGCCTCGTCGCTCCGTCCTCAGATACAAACTCAAAGTCCTTGAGAATCTCCCCACCCGCAGGCAGAGCCCGCCTCTGTGCTGCTACACGCTCAATATGTCTGCGCAACTCAAGCTCTTCAACCAGGAGTGCATTTCGAGCAGTACGATACTCCGCGGTCTCATTCGGATAACGAGCAGTATTTGTCGCTGCCAGTTGTTCGGCCGAGACAAGCGCTTGCGAATTTGGCATGGCACCTCCAACAACAGACTTTGATGCACACCAGGAGACTCGCTAGCTGTTCGTCACAATAAGAATCGCCCCCAGCAGCCGCCTTACAGGCGATCGCTGGGGGCGAAGTTAAGACAGTTAGAACTCGTAACGAAGGCTGAACTGCATCTGCCGATCCGATGCGTAGGTTGCGCCTTTGCCCGTTACCTTGCCGAACGTGCTGCTTGTCGGGTTCGTTTGCGGGTTATCCAGGTTCGGATGGTTGATGAAGTTGAAGGCCTCTGCCTTGAAGAGCAGGCGGCTCGATTCTCGCACGATGGGAAACGCCTTCTGCATGGCGATATTCCAGCTTTGGAATCCCGGACCATACACCTGGTTGCGCATTCCCTCCGGAGCAAACGTCCCCGCTGCCGGCTTTTGGTATACGCTCGTGTCGAACCAGTATGCGTTCTTGGTATTGTTTGGCGAGCTGTGCTTCAACAGGTTCACTGGCCCAGTTCGGTTCCACAACTGGTTGCCCGATCCCGGACCAACCCCTGCAAAATCGTCGCCAGTAGAGACGTTCAGCGGATAGCCGCTCTGGAATTGCGAAGTTCCCGACAGTTGCCACCTGCCGATCACGTTGCGCGCTGCCCAGTTCGACCAATGGTCTGCGAATCCCATGTCCCAGACGTAGTTGATCACCAGCATGTGCTTGGTGTCATAGTCGCTTGGTCCGTAGAACTCGTGAGGATCAAAGTAGTTTGGAATGTTCGTTCCCGCATCTGACGCCGTATCCATGCTCTTCGACCATGTGTAAGCAATGCCGAACGTCAGACCGCGGCTTACGCGGTGCTTCAGGTTCGCCTGCAAACCGTGATAGGTCGAACGTGCATCGGTTGTCTCTTGCTGAATCACAGAGAATCCCTGGAATGGCCTCAGAGCATCCGGCTTCGCCACCGTTGGATTTGCCTGGCGCGTTCCCGGCTGCAACTGGTTGATGTTCTCCAGGTGTTGCAGGTGAAGCCCGCGACGTCCGACATAGCCGAGCGTTGCAACGCCAACCTTCGAGAACTCGTGCTCCGTGGTTAGCGTCCAGGACCATGCTTCCGGCGAGGGGAAGTTGTAGGCATACGACGTCATGTTAATGGGGTAGTTGTTTGCTCCCGAGCCGCCGGGAGTGTCAACGCCGCCATAGCTGACCGTTGCTGAAGGCTGGAACGGCGGATTGCCACCAAGGTGAACGCTGTCGCTGACACCTAGCCGATCGAAGTACCGTCCAGCGCCAGCGCGAACCACCGTCTTTGAATCAAGAGCAAGCGTAACGCCGAGGCGTGGCTGAATGTTGGTCCACACCGTCGGGTTATATCCTTTATCGAAACCGTGGAACAGGCCGCTGTACTGCCCGTTCAGGATATTGTCTGGAACGTGCCCACTCGCGCTGCTCGGGAAGTGCGTGCCTGGTATCACGATGCCGTCGTATAGATTGCTTCCGCTCACGAATCCGGTTGTCGGATCGACAGTCGGTGCGGTCAGGGGATCGTACGTCGCCGGCGAGAAGACCGAAAGATTTCCCCACCGCGCGTAGTACGGTTCCATGATGCTGTGCCGGATTCCGTACTCGACCACCAGGTTCGGCCTCACATGCCACGTGTCTTGTAGGAAGTACTCATACATGTTGCTCAGGAAGATCGTGTAGGAGCGGACGCCGATTTCGCCATAGGTGTCGAACAAGCCCAGGGCTGTGTTGGCGACTGCCGCCTTCGAAGTAGCATTTCCACCGCGCGTGTCTGTGAACGTGAAGAAGCCGTTCTGATTGTTTGTTGCTCCCGGAGTCGTCGAGCTCACGTTGATCTGGTCGAAGTCGTTCTGGCTCTCACGCTCATACAGAACACCGGCCTTTAGCGTGTGCTTGCCCAGGATCTTCGTGATGCTGTCTGCGAAGTCCCACACCACGCCGCCCGAGTGCGAGGGATACGGGCCGCCGTCGAGCGTGTCAAAGTTCGCGATCTGAATGGTCGGGATCTTGTTCGGGATCTCCTTGTCGCTCTGAGCGAAAAGGAAGGGATAGTTGATGCCGTACTTCGTGCGATCGAACAAGCCGCTGGCGGTGTTGATACCAATCGTCACGTGATCGGCACTGGCTGAAACATAAGCCTCGTTGACCAGCGTCGGGCTTACCGTCCAGGTGTAGTGGACTACTCCCACCTGGTTCGGACGATGCCATACCTGCGGCGTGCGGTTGAAGTTTCCATAGTGCGGCGAGACGCTGTCGTAGTTGTAATTGAGCAGCGAGAAACGCAAGTGGTGATTGTCTCCCGGAACGTAATCCACCACCAGCGTGTCTTTCCTCTGATTCTCCGGGTAGATTGCTGCGTCAACCCAGTCATAGGTCGGATTGGCAGCATTCGGAGCTGGGTACGCATCCAGCAGCCCAAGCCCGTTCGCGCTCAGCTCGCCGGCAGGAATGATGTTTCCTGCGTAAGGCAGACCGGTCGTGGGGCTCGAGATCTGAACCGCTTTTCCGTAATAGTTGTAGATACTTGTCGGATCGAGCAGTTCGCTGAAGTCGCCCGTCCGCATCAACGCGGAAGGCACCTTCTTCTGCGCCGTGTCGACGTGGCGGTATCGAATAAACTCCTGCCCAGCCAGGAAGAAAAGCTTCTTGCGCTCGCTGTTGAATCCCAGGCCTGGAATCCAGACAGGCCCATTGAAATTCCAGCCGAACTGGTTGAAGCGGAACGCCGGCGGATGTCCATAGATGAGAGGATCTGTCGTCGATTTGCGAGCCCACGTGTTCGCGTTGAAAAACGAATTCCGCAGATATTCGAACGCCGATCCATGGAAGTTGCTGCCGCCGCTCTTAGGAACAATACGGATGATTCCGCCGGAGGCTCGGCCGTATTCGGCTGGATACGCCGCCGTCAGCACCTGCATCTCTGATGTTGAATCCGTGTCGGCAACTCCGATGCTGGTGCCATTGCCGCGGCTGCGCACCATGGGAGCACCATCGAACGTCATTCCGTTCTCACGGTTGCTTGATCCGTTGATGTTGATGCCGTTGTCGAGGCCAAAGTTGAAGTTGGAGATGGACGAGCCTCTGCGAACACCCGGCTCCAACTGAGCGAGGTACATGGGATTTCGACCGTTGAGTTGAATGTTCTTGACCTGCTCCTGGGTGACAAGCTGACCGACGGCTGCAGTTTGCGTCTGGATTACGTTTGCATCGGCTACGACATTCACAGTTGTTGCGGACGCCCCGACACTCAGTGACGCATTGACCTGCATCGGAATGCTCGGCTGCAGATGATTGTGTGTCTGCGTGAAGGTCTGGAAACCCTGCGATGTCGCAGTAACGGTGTAGTTTCCGGGAGGCAGGTTGGTCGATGCATAAAAGCCAGAATCGTTCGATGTCACCGACCGAACTTGCCCTGTGGCTTCATTGGTGATGGTTACGGTTGCATTCGGGACTACCGCTCCTGATGAATCGGTGATGGTTCCAGTGATGGATGAATTGTCGGATTGGGCGCTGGCCAGAGAGGCTTGTAGCGTTAGGCCTACCAAAAAAACGAACAGCAGCCTGCGTAGGATCTGCATATCCTTTTCTCCTCGCGGATTTCTGTCTTACTTGTTTGGGAATTGCGGGACGAGCGCGGCAATAGAGCTGGCTGGGAACGTTACCATTTGCCGACTGTCCATCTTGGTTTCTCCGGCCCGCAATGTCAATAGGCCAATGGGTTGGGAATCCAGCAAATCACGGACATTTCACAATCCTTCTGCCCCGCAATTTGTCCCAGTACAGACCCACAAAATCGATAAACCTCACCTGTCACTTAAATGCCTGAAAATTCGTCTTCACCATTCGTCACTTTTTGCGAACTGGCTGCCCGGCCTCTGCGTAAACCTATCCAAGGCCGAGTCCGTCATAATCCGGCCTAGCGCCGACCCAAGGATCAGGATTCCATGACCTTTTTGAGAGATCAGCTTAAGCAGGTAGTTCGCCGCCTCCTTCGCGCCCCACTCTTTACGTCGATCATCCTGATCACGCTGACCATCGGTATCGGCGCCAACGCCGTGGTCTTCGGAGTTGTTGACGCCGTCCTGCTCAAGCCGCTCAGCTATCCACAGGCCGACCAACTCATAGGAATCTGGCATAGCGCTACTGGAATAGGCTTCGACGAGCTCAACATGGCGCCCTTCCTCTACTTCACCGACCGCGAGCAGAGCAAGACTCTTCAAGATGTCGGTATGTACAACGGCGACTCGCTTTCGATCACCGGAGTCGGCCAGCCCGAACACATCAACGGCCTCGACGTGACCGATGGCGTCTTTCCCATGCTCGGCGTCAAGCCCGAGCTAGGTAGAATTTTCACCCGCCAGGACGATTCGCCCAACGCACCGAAGACCATTCTTATCTCTCACGCCTACTGGCAGCGCAAATTCGGCGGCGACAAATCCGTGATTGGCCGTTCCCTGACTGTCGATGGCACCGCCCGCGAAATCATCGGAGTTCTTCCTCGAGACTTTACCTTCCTCGACGACTACGACGCGGCCATTTTTCTGCCCATGCAGATCGATCGCGCCACGACAAAGCTCGGCAACTTCAGCTTTCGCGGCATCGCCCGCATGAAGCCAGGTGTCACCCTTAAGGAGGCGAACGCTGACATTGATCGCCTCCTGCCCATCGGCATTCGAAGCTTCCCGGCGCCAGAGGGCTTCCCCGCCGGCATCTTCGAGTCAGCCAAGGTGCGAGCCAATCTCCACACCCTTAAGCACGACGTCATCGGGGACATCGGCAACGTTCTCTGGGTTCTTATGGGATCGATCCTCGTCGTCCTCCTCGTCGCCTGCGCCAACGTCGCAAACCTGCTCCTCGTTCGCGTTGAAGGACGTCGCCAGGAACTGGCAGTCCGTTCTGCGCTCGGGGCGGGCCGCGCCAGCATAACCGCCGGCCTGCTTATCGAAAGCCTTACACTTGGCGTCACAGGCGGCGTCATCGGCCTCGCTCTGGCCTTCGGTGCCTTGCGCCTGCTGGTCTCAATGGCGCCAACCGGACTTCCACGCATTCACGAGATCGGCATCACGCCTCCCGTTCTGCTTTTCACGCTCGGCGCCACACTTTTTGTCAGCATAGTGATTGGATTGCTTCCGGTTTTGAAGTACTCCGGTATCAGCATGTACACCGGCCTTCGAGAAGGGGGACGCTCCGGCACCCAGAGTCGTGAACGTCAACGCGCGCGGAAAGCTCTCGTTGTCATACAGGTTTCCCTCGCCCTGGTCCTTCTTATCTGCTCTGGCTTGATGATCCGAACCTTCCGAGCGCTCGCCAACGTCTCTCCAGGGTTTACGGAGCCTGCCTCGCTCGAAAAATTCCGCATCTACATCCCCGAAACCACCATTCCCGAATCCGACAAGGAACACGTCCTTCGCGCCGAGCAAGCCATCGCCGACAAACTGGCCGCTATTCCCAACGTCTCCTCCGTCGCCTTCTCCACCGAGATCCCGATGGACGGACACGACTCCAACGATCCCATCTTCGCGCAGGACCGCACCTATCGGGAGGGTGAACTCCCTCCCATTCGCCGCTTCATTTTCGTCTCGCCCGGCTACTTCTCCACTGTCGGGATTTCGCTCGTTGCAGGCCGCGACCTCACCTGGGCCGAGAGTTATCAGAAACGCCCTATAGCCCTCATATCTGAAAACCTCGCCCGCGAATACTGGGGCTCCGCGGAAAACGCCATCGGGAAGAAAATTCGAGTTGGCACCAACGACGACTGGCGGCAAATCGTCGGCGTCTCGCGCGACGTTTATTACGACGGCGTCAGCAAGAAGGCGCCTAGTACGGTTTACTGGCCTATCTGGCGCGATCGTTTCGAAGGCCAGAAAGAAGACATCCGCCGCGGCCTCACCTATGTCGTTCGATCACCGCGCGCCGGCTCCGCCGCGTTCCTCACCCAAGTGCAGCAGGCAGTCTGGTCCATCAACGGAGAAATGCCCCTCGCCGAAACCGGAACCGTAGGCGAACTCTATACCAAGTCCATGGCCCGCACTTCCTTCACGCTTATCATGCTCTGCGTCGCCGGAGGCATGGCTCTTCTCCTCGGCATCGTCGGAATCTACGGAGTCATCTCCTACGCCGTCTCTCAGCGCACCCGGGAAATCGGTATCCGCATGGCCCTCGGAGCGCAGCGCGACCACCTCACCAGCATGTTCGTTCGCCAGGGCCTCCTTCTTGCAGGCATCGGCGCAGCCTTCGGAGTTGGAGCTGCGTTCGGGACCATGCGCTTCATGAGCTCGATTCTCTTCAAGGTCAGCCCCATGGACCCGCTCACCTATTCGCTCTCGACGATCGCGGTCCTGGGGATAGCCCTGCTTGCCTGCTATCTGCCGTCGCGCCGCGCCTCGCAGGTCAATCCCGTGAATGCATTGCGGGCAGAGTGAGGAATCGTCGGATTGCTGTCGGATTGACTTGAACTGAATCGGCTAGCAAATAGGGCGTCTGCCTCGATACAGCGCCCTTTTCAATTCCACATCCCCTTGCTACGTGCTACGATGTCGGACGAATTTACAACGTCATCTCTGGGGGCTCTGCGTGGACAGCTCAACCATCGTTCGCCTTTTCTCAGGTGCAGTATTCCTCTCTTTCCTCGCCATCGGCATCGCCGTCGCGATCTTCTACATCCTCACCCTCTCCCGGGCCCTGAAGAAGTGTCACCCTTCCTCCAGGACAATGGAACCAGGAATGGTCTGGCTCCTTCTGATCCCGTTGTTCAACCTCGTCTGGAACTTCTTGGTCGTTAACGCGATGGCGAAGTCTCTCGGCAACGAGTTCCGCTTGCGCAACATTCCCAGCACTGAAGCCGAGCCGGGAAAGACGATCGGTCTCGCGATGGCCATCTGCGGAGCGTGCTCGATCATACCGCTCGTCAATATGATCACCGGCCTCGTTTACCTCGTCCTCTGGATCATCTACTGGGTCAAGATCGCTGGCTTCTCGCAGGTTCTGGACCAGGCGCCCGCCTCCGCAGGCCCGGCTCCCATGCAGGCTCTCTAAAGCTCTTCAGCCCGAGAGCCTCCATCGCAAAGCAGGCTCTCGGCTGATTCGAAAATCGTGAACCCGCCGATACAGATACGCCCAAGCATCTACCACTGTCTCTGGTCAGTCCCTTTCCTCTGCCTGGGAATGGGACTTTTCATCTACGCTCTCTTTCACAATCTCAGCCACATGACGGACAATCTCACCCAGATTGTCGTTCCCGGCAGCGCACGATTGTCCTTGCTGCAAGGCAGGACCTATACCGTCTTCCTCGAAGAAGAATCCGTCGTCAACGGCAAGATTTACTCCACCAGGGAATCGATCGCCAGCCTGGACTGCCATGTTTCCTCCGCTTCAAGTGGCGCAGTGATACCTGTGCAGCAAGCCCGTACAAGTACTACGTATTCGTTCGGCAGCAGATCTGGACGATCAGTGCTCGAATTCAAAATCGAACAAAACGGAACTTACCTGTTCGCTTGCGACTACGGCGGTATCCCGGGACCAGAGACAGTCCTTGCGATTGGCTCGGGTATTGGCGAAGCCATCATGCTGGCTGTTGTTGAAAGTCTCGGTGCTCTATTCGGCGGGGGTCGCAGCGGCGCTCGCAGTCATCGCCGTTGTGTTGTTCAAGCGGGAACGTGAAAAGACAAGAATCCGGAAATCCGGTATGCACTTCGTTTAGCCGCTTAACACCAAACCGTCTTCCTGTAGTTGCACCGATCGTTCGGGATGGGTAACGCCCCGGTACCCATGGCATAGGTACCTTCTCGCCATGTTTTTTGGCGTCATCTCACTCTGCGAACCTCATCTCGCAACTATTCGCTTTTCAGAGAGATTCTTCTATCTTTCTCCCTCAGAGTCATGCAGAATATCTGCCAGAATCTGCCTTTGGGGTGCAATAAAGTTCGACCTCGAGGGCCACTCAAGCTCTCCGATTCATAACAAAAAGGAATAGGCCCATCGTGAAGTTCTTGGTTCCCCTCTGCCTTGGTGTAGTCCTCTCATCTTCTGTCTCCCAGTCACAAACCATCACTCCGTTCGACGTACCGGGTAGTGCCAGCACCCAGCCGACTGCGATCTCATCTGCGGGAGAGGTCACAGGCAACTATTCGGTTTCGAATTCAACCCTGGTCCGCGGATTTCTACGCGAACGGTCGGGGAAGATCATCACATTCAGCGTCTCCGGTATGAATACCTATCCGGCAGCCATCAACATCTGGGGCCAGATCACGGGCATCTACACTGCAAACCCCGATGGAGTGGCGCCCTTCCATGGATTCCTGCGTCAGCCAAATGGTCAGATCGTCACCTTCGACGCTCCCGATGCCTGGGACACGGAGGCCACCACAATCGACGCCAAGGGTCAGATCGTCGGATGGATGCAGACCAATCTCTCGGCGCCGAATCCTAATGCTTTTCAAGGCTTCGTTCGCAAAGCAGACGGGCACATTACCTTGTTCGATATCGACAATGCCTTTGCCTTGTTGCCAACAGCAACGAATGCTGTTGGGTGGGTTGTCGGCCACTGGACGAACAACAGCGGAACTGAAGGCCACGGCTTCCTCCGTCGCGGGAACGGGAAAGCCAAGAACGTCGATGTTCCCGGCCCTTTCCCGACCGACACAACTCCCTTCGCCATCAACGGCTGGGGCCAGATCGTCGGGTCCTATGCTTTTCAGTGCCCATTTCCAGCGGGATCCTGCACAACCGATCCGCACGGCTTCCTGCGACAGGTTAACGGCAAATTTGTGAAGATCGACGTCCCTGGAATGGAGTACACCGTCCCGCTTGGCATCGATTTCCTCGGTCGAGTCGCCGGATACACCTTTGATGGCTCAACCTTTGAAATGCACGGCTTCATGCGCGAACTCAACGGAAAGTTCACCGTCTTTGAAGCTCCGGGTTCGGATTTCACAATTCCCCTCGCAATGGACGCCACCGGAGAAATCACCGGAGTTTTCTTCGACACGAACAGCCAGGTTCATGCCTTCATCCGCTCCTCGCAGTTCAGCGGCTTGCGCACAGAGTAATTTCAAATTCAGATTTCCGGATCGCGCACCAGGTGTCTTGGTGCGCGATCTGCGCTGAATTTGCGCATTCTTGCGCTGGCCGCGTCCAGAGCGGATTTCCACGCTCGTTTCGCCTTCGTGGTTGAGCGTTCGAACATTGTGCTTTCCGCACCGTGCGCCTTCCTCCAGCACCAGATCCCCCCGCCTCCGTCCTTTTAGGTGCATCCAAGTCACATACAATTACTCTGCGCATGGACATATTTCGCCGCAAATCCTCGATTGGCCTCCTCACCCTTGTTGCGGTTCTGCTCGTCAGCGCCAATGCGATTGTGGCGTACCGCTCCGTCGCGGTCCTCGAACACTCTCAATCCTGGGTTCAGCACACTTACCAGGTAATCGCGCAGGTTGAGATCATCATGGGGTCTGAGAAAGACGCGGAAACCGGCGAACGCGGATTCCTAATCACCGGCGATCCCCGTTTCCTCGAGCCATTCAGCACTGCCGAGCGAGAACTCCCCCGCGAGCTCGATTTGTTCCAGCGGCTCACGGCCGACAACGCGTCGCAACAGTCGCGCCTTGCCGACATGCGAAACCGCATCACTGTTCGGAATCAGCTACTCGAACACGCCATCGACCTCCGCCAGGGCGGTACCTCCATGGCCCAGGCTGCACTCGCCGTCACCGAGCGGGGCAAGATCGAGATGGACGCTCTCCGCCAGATCGGCAAAGACATGCAGGCGGAGGAAACACGGCTACTTGAAGTTCGGCTTGCCGAGGCACGCACGGCCGATATTCGTACCCGCATCACCGTTACCCTCGCTACCATCCTCGACATCATCCTCATCGTGGTCATGTCGCGATACCTCTATCGCGAGCGCGAGCTCCGTCGGAAGACCGAACTTCAAGCCGTGGAGCTTCGCGAAGCCAACGAGCATATCATCGCCTCCACCGCCGAGATCCGCGAATTAAACGAAACACTCGAGCGACGGGTCAATCAGCGAACCTCCGAGCTCGAAGCGACCAACCGCGAGCTTGAGGCATTCTCCTATTCCGTATCGCACGATCTCCGTGCTCCGCTCCGCACTGTAGACGGTTTCAGCCTCGCGCTCGAAGAAGACTATGCAGAAGCCGTAGATGAGAACGGGAAGGACTATATCCGACGCATTCGCGCCGGGGTGCAGCGGATGGGCCAGCTCATTGACGCACTACTGCAACTCTCCCGCATCACCCGCGGGGAAGTCGAAAGTTCAGAGTTCGACCTCTCAGGCCTCGCCGATTCAGTGGCATCGACCCTTGTCCAGGAAAATCCAGATCGCTCCATCGAGTTCCGCATCGAGCCGGGTTTGAATGCCATCGGCGATCAAAGGCTCATCCGCGTCGCGCTCGAAAATCTCTTCGGCAACTCCGTCAAGTTCACATCGCGAATCCCGTCTGCAGTCATCGAATTCGGCCGGGATCTGGAGCAGAACGCATACTTCGTACGCGACAATGGTGCGGGGTTCGACATGGCGTATGCCGACCGCCTCTTCTCCGCATTCCACCGCCTGCATGGAGACAAGGATTTCAAAGGCTCTGGAATTGGGCTCGCAACCGTGTCCCGCATCGTGCATCGCCATCATGGCAAGATCTGGGCCACCAGCGAGGTCAATAATGGCGCAACCTTTTTCTTTTCGTTAGAATAACCGCCATGTCGACGACCAGCCGTACCATTCTTCTCGTTGAGGACGATCCAGATCACGAGGTCCTCACGATCCGGGCCCTCAAGAAAGCAAACATCGCGAACGACATCCACGTTGCCCGAGATGGCAGCGAAGCCATCGAGACACTCTTCGGCGCAGAACCGCTGAAGCCCCAGGTCATCCTGCTCGATCTCAAACTTCCCAAGCTCGACGGCCTCGAAGTTCTTCGCCGTATCCGCGAGAGCGATGCTACCCGTATGCTTCCCGTCGTCGTCCTCACCTCCTCTGACGAAGAGCGCGATGTCATCCGCTCCTATCAACTCGGCGTCAACAGCTATATACGCAAGCCGGTCAACTTCACTGATTTCGCCGAGGCCACCCGGCAACTTGGCATGTATTGGCTGGTGCTGAACGAATGTCCCCCGGCGAATTGAGCACGAAGCCCCTACACGTCCTGCTCATCGAGGACAATCCTGAAGACGCGTTCCTGATCGAAAGGTACTTGCGCCGACATGGATTTCAGCCGTCCATCGACCGCGTCGAGACGGCAACGGAAATGCGCGCGCTTCTGGATGCTGACGCTTCACCCGACGTCATCCTGGCCGACTACAACCTTCCCAATTTCAGTGGGCCGGCAGCACTCGCGCTTCTCAAAAGCAGTCGTCTCGACATACCCTTCATCATGCTCTCCGGCGCAGTAACAGAAGAGACCGCGGTCTCCTCCATGCGCGCCGGTGCGGCCGACTACATCAGCAAGCAGAACCTGGTTCGCCTCGTGCCCGCGATCGAACGCGAACTCACTGAAGCCATCAGTCGCCGCCGCGAGCAGGCCGCGCAGCAAGCCCTGCTGGCATCAGAAAGCCGATTCGATCGTCTGGTCGCCGCAATGCCGCTGGGGTTGTTGATCTCCGATGCAGACCAGCGCGTGGTCTACGCCAATAGCGCCATCGAATCCATGCTCCACTATGTTCCGGGATCGGTGCGCGCAGGAGATTGTTCGCTCACAACGCTCTTCCCTGACTCTTCGCGAATTGTCTCCGCGCTGCAGGCCCGGCCCTCCGATCCGCAGGAGTCTCTCTTTGAATCCACCTGCCGTCTCGCAGATGGCAAGTCCCTAGACGTCCTCGTAGCGGTAACCGTTCTCAACCCCGAGAACCCGCTAGAAGATCGCCGCCTCGCTGTCTTCATCGCCGACATCAGCATGCGAAAGAAGAGCGAGGAGATGTTGCGCAGAAGCGAGAAGCTGGCGGTCGCGGGTCGCCTTGCCGCAGTGATTGCTCACGAAGTCAACAACCCGCTGGAAGCCATCACCAACTGTCTCTACCTGATTGATCACTGCGAGCTGCCGCCTGATGCACGCCGATTCCTCGAGACTGCTCAGTCCGAGCTCTCGCGTATTTCGCAGATCACCGTTCAGACCCTGCGCTTCCATCGCTCTTCAACCCACGCGCGATCCACCGATCTCCATGAACTGCTTGACACCGTGTTTGCCGTGCTCTCTTCTCGTTTCACAAAACATAACGTCGTGGTGGAGAAGCACCTTGGGGACATTCCCCGGCTCGTCATTCACGACGGCGAAGTGCGTCATCTGATCACCAACATCATCGCCAACTCACTCGACGCCATGCCTCGCGGGGGACGTCTTATCATTCGCACTCGTCATGCCATCGATCCTGAATCTGGACAGGAAGGCGTCAGGCTCACGATTGCCGACACCGGAATCGGCATGAATCCTGAGACCCAGAACCGTCTCTTCGAGCCTTTCTACTCGACCAAGGGGATCACTGGAACCGGGCTCGGTCTCTGGATTTGCCGCGGGATCGTCGAGAAGCACGGCGGGAGCATCCGTTTCCAGAGCCGCGAAGGCTCTACCCATCGAAGCCCCGGCACCGTCTGCACTGTGTTCCTTCCCACCGAGGCTCCGGCCGACGCTCCAAAGTCCAGTTCCTTCGACCTCTCCATGGCTCGCCTCGGCTGACCCCCCTCTGCACTTGGCAGAGCCTGCGACACGAGCCTGCCTCCTCCGTTACTACCGGTCTTGCTAACTGCTGGTAGCTTGTAGCTGGCAGCTAAGGTCGCTGTGCTACCCTTCACCATCTGTGGCTAACTTCGAAAAAGCACCCGTAGAGGTTCAAGAAATCCTCTCTAAGCCCATCCAACAGCTGGGCTTAAAGCTGGAGGGATCCCCGCTTGAGCGCTTCGTCCAGCAGCTCTATCAGGAGCTTGAGACCAAGGGCCTGAAGAAGTTCCGCCCCAAGTGCTACCTCACCGACGAGTGGGGCTGCCCTAATATGGAGCCCGTAATCGGCATCCCGTTCTACCTCGCGGACCCCAAACTCCAGCGTCTTGAATCGGCCATGAACGACATCGAAGACGCGCGCCAGATCATGATGTATCTCCGCCACGAAGCAGGCCACGCATTCAACTACGCCTACGCGCTTTTCAAGTCCGAAGAATGGCGTAGCTGCTTCGGACCATTTCGCCGTCCCTACCGCGACAACTACAAACCGGTTCCCTTCTCGCGCCAATTTGTGCGCCACATGGAAGGCTGGTACGCACAAAAACATCCTGACGAAGACTTCGCCGAAACCTTCGCCGTGTGGCTCACTCCGCGTTCGAACTGGCGTCAGCGCTACAAGGGCTGGGGCGCGATGAAGAAGCTGCTTTACATGGACCGCATCGGCCGCAAGCTGAGGGATACTGATCCAATCGTCGCGCACGGTGACACTGACATCACTGTCGATGAAATGTCCGTCACCGTCGGGGAATTCTACGAGCGTGCACTCGATCAGCAACTCAGTCCCGGCGACCTTCCGCTCGACACAGATCTGCGCGACATCTTCAATGTTTCGCGGCGCCGCAGAAAGAATGTTCGTCCCGCGGTCGATCTGCTTCGCGAAAATCGCAAGACTCTGATCGACAAAGTGAACTACTGGACAGGTGTGCAGCGCCCGCTTGTGAAAAAACTGGTTGAAACCATCGAAACAAAAGTGAGTGAACTCAACCTGCGCGCCGACATAAAATGTGAGAGAGAATACTTGACCGAAATCACGGCGTACGCAACTGCGCTCGCGATGAACTACATCACTCGAGGCAAATTCATCCAGCCTTGATTGACGGCTAACGATGAACGAGAAAGATGTTGAGGCAACATGGCAAACCTGAAAGTCACGATCCTGCACGATGTATGGGAAGAAGGCCCGCCTGAGCCGGAGCCAGAGCCGGTCAAAGCGCCGCGCGGCAAAAACGGCAAGCGCTTGAAGAAGAAAAAAGACCCGATGCACGATCGGGAAGAAATCTTCGAAGCGCTCACCAAGCTTGGCCACGAGCCCTCCTACTACGTCCTCGACGGCAAAAACCAATCGCTCGTTGCGCTCGCCAGGTGCGGCGCCGACCTCATCGTCAATCTCACGGAGTCCTATGCCGGCGACGACAAGATGGACAAAAATATCGCCGCGTATCTCGAACTGATTCACATTCCTTACACCGGCGGTGGCCCACAGGCCCTCTTCCTCGCTCAGGACAAGTCCATCGCGAAGAAGATTTTTGACTTCCACAAGATCAAAACCCCCGACTTCGCCACTTCGTATAAGGGCCGCACCGATCACTCTCACGACATCGAATTCCCTCTTATCGTGAAGCCTGTTTCCGAAGACGGTTCGATCGGAATCGACAATGGATCTGTCGTCGAGAGCGTAAAAGAGCTGATGGAGCGCATTCACTATATCCATGAGGAGTTCGACAGCCCCGCGCTCATCGAGGAGTACATCGAGGGTCGCGAGATCTACGCGTCGATTCTTGGAAATGACAACCCCGAGGTTCTTCCGCTTATTGAACTCGATCTCTCCAAACTCCCAAAGGGCACCCCGCGAATCGCCGGGCAGGATGTGAAGTTCGATCACGAGACCGAAGCCTATAAGGTCACGAAATCCGCCCCTGTCGAAGACCTCGACGAGGAGATCACGAAGAAGCTGCAGGACACTGCACTTGCCGCGTACCGGGCTCTCAAGCTGCGCGACTACGGCCGCATCGACATGCGGCTAAACAAAAAAGGGCAGGTCTACGTGATCGAGGCGAATCCGAATCCCTGGCTCTCCAGCCAGGCTGAATTCGCGATGGCGTCAAAGAAAGCCGGCTATTCCTATACGGACATGATCGACAAGATCGTCGAGCTGGCGCGCACTCGTTCTATGTAGCCCGACTGCAAGCTCGGTTGACTCATGAGTACGCCCGACCTGCGGTTCGTCCTTATTGATTGCGAACGAGCGAACGCCTGACCTGGGATGCACTGTACCTTGGGTCCTCTATAACCCGAGGCCGGGTGTCTCAGAACGGGAAGGGTGAGTTGGACGTCAGGTACTCGTATTAAGATTCCTCCAAGCGCTAGATCTCCCCCATGACTGAACTCTCCTTCCAGCACTCTCTCGATGCACTCCTCTCCGTGGCCATGGAGTCTAATGCGTCAGACATCATCCTGGTCGCGGGTGCTCCCGCTACGTTTCGCGTACTTGGCGCGCTCCGTGCTGATCAAGGTCCAGTGCTGACGGGCGTCGACATTCAGAACATTATGCTGCCTCTGTTATCACCGCCGCAGACGCAGCAACTTAAGGCTTTCAAGTGCCTCGATCTTTGTTTGGTGAACGAAGGTGTTGGGCGGATTCGCGCCAACCTTCACTATCAGCGTGGGACTCTGGCTGCGGCCATTCGGCTCCTTCCTGCAGAGGTCCCAACCTTCAAGTCACTCAATCTTCCCGAACAGATCGCAACTCTCGCAGAGCGGCGTCAAGGGCTCATCCTTCTTACAGGTGCAACCGGGTGCGGCAAATCATCGACGATGGCCGCATTAGTGAATCAAATCAACTCCAGCCGCCAAGATCACATCATCACTATTGAAGACCCGGTTGAGTTCGAACACCCCAACCGCCAGTCTCTTGTCGAGCAGATCGAACTCGGAATGGACACGAACAGCTTCGCAGAAGCGGTCCGTTCTGTGCTTCACCAAGACCCCGACGTGATCCTCATCGGCGAAGTACGCGACGGCGAGACCATGGCCGCCGCTATGACCGCTGCTGAAACCGGCCATCTCGTCCTGACGTCAATGCACACCAACGATGCGGCGCAGAGCATCGGGCGCATTCTCGACATATTCCCGTCTAATTTTCAGGCCCAGGTGCGGCGTCAGCTTTCGCTGGCTCTCCTCGCAGTGATTCATCAGCGGCTGCTGCCCGCCGCCAATGGCGTGGATCGATACCCAGCGGTCGAGATTCTGATCGCCACGAGTGGAATCCGAAATCTGATCCGGAGAGGCGATGACCATCAACTACGCGCTGTGATTGAGACTGGCCGCTCTGAAGGGATGTTGACGATTGAGCAGTCTCTGGCGGATCTGGTTCGACTTGGAAGGATTACTGCAGAAACGGCTCTCGCCAACTGTAACCACCCGGAAGATCTCCGGCGGCATATGGGAGTGTGAGGTGTTGTTTGGTTTAGCTGATCGCGGTTGCGCGGTTTAAGCCTTCATGTTCGGCAATGCGATTGCGTAAGTACTCCATCAACTCAACCTTGGCTGGAATCATGGGTCCGGGTTCGTTCTGCAATGTTCTGAGAGCGTCTCTGAAGACTTCGAGAAGCGGACGATAGTGGTAACCCATACAGGGACTGTCCTTGAGTAGCTAAGTTAGGGGGTAAGCAAATTCATCATGCCAGCAAACCAAGTCTCGGACCATACAACTTCGTGGTAACGTTTCCAGGACAATCCCCTACCCTCGGGTGGATCTATTCCCTCCAGAGGGATAGCTTTGATCCGCTTGGCGATTCAAGTGCCTGATTCTATTACTCATTCCAGATATTGCCTGTATTGCCGCGCCCGACTTTCAGTCCATTGAGAGGCTCAGCTGGTGCCGGACGTCTGCGCCCCGGACCCAGAAGATGACGTCGGTGGCGATATTCGCCGCGTGGTCGGCGATGCGCTCGAGGCTGCGGGAAACCATCATGCCGTTCATGGCCTGCTGCGTATATTGCGGCTTGTCTTGGATCAGCTTGAGTAGATCAGCTTGCGCGGTACGGTTCATCCGATCGATCTCGTCATCCATCTCGCGAACTGAGTCGGCAATGCGGGCGTCGCCTTCCAGGAGAGAAAGAATTGCAGTTCGGATCATGCGGCCTGCGCATTCCCGCATTGCCGCATAATCAACCGGCAACTCGACTTCCTCTGTCTTCATGATGTCGCGGGTTCGGCGAGCGATTCCGAGGGACTGGTCGCCAATGCGCTCGAGGTCGCCATTGATTTTGATGACGGCCAGGATGAAGCGCAGGTCGATCGCCATAGGCTGCTCTTTGGCGAGGAGTTCGTAGGCCATCTCATCGAGTTCGCGCTGCGCAGTATTGATGGCAGTCTCATTCTGCTTCACATAGAGACAGAGCGTCTGGTCGCGCTGGATATAGGCGTCAACAGCGGACTCGACACCCTGCTGGGCCAGGGCGGCCATGGCCAGGAGCTGGTCCTTCAGTTCGGCGAGCTGCTGCTGAAAGTGAATACGAGGCAAAACGGTCCCTTCCCTTCCTTTGATTGTGCACCAACCTGTGTTACGGGACGACGAATTTCGCGGAAGGCATCTCATTCGGCATGGTTTGCACCCCACGGATTCCGACCACCCGGGCCCGAAACCCGTTCCGACCGTGCCTTAGGCTATCCAATATGGAACACTCACAGGTTTCAGGCATGCTCTCGATCGACCCCACCCAGCGCCAGCAGCACGAAATCTACAAGCTGATGACCGGCATCATCGTGCCTCGACCCATCGCGCTTGTGTCTACTGTGGATGCAGAGGGCAATGCCAATTTGGCGCCCTTCAGCTTTTTTGCAGGAGTGGGCTCGGCTCCGCCGACTGTGCTCTTTTGCCCTGTTCTGCGGGCTGGCGGCACCGAGCCAGTCGGACGAAAGGACACCCTGCGCAATGTGGAAGCCACACGCGAATTTGTAATCAACGTAGTGCCGGAGAAGATTTCCGCTCAGGCAAACGCGACTGCGGCCGAGGTCGGGCCAGAGGTGGATGAGTTCACGCTTTCCGGGCTGACTCCAGTAGCGAGCGAAGTGGTAAAGCCGCTCAGAGTTGCCGAGTCTCCGGCACACATGGAGTGTAAGTTGATGCAGGTGATCTATACAGGAGACAGGCCTGCGAGCGGTGTGATTGTACTTGGCGAGATCGTCCGGTTCCACGTGCGCGAGACTTTATTTAAAGACTTCCGAATCGACCCGTCGGGGCTGGATGCAGTGGGCCGCATGGCGGGAAATACGTGGGTGAGGACGCGCGATCGGATTGAGCTGATACGGCCGAAGTAGCTTGCACCCAAGGCTGTGGCAAGGGCGCTATACTTGTGCCGAGTCCGGCGATTCGCCGCAAGAAAGCGAAAGGAGGGTTGGCTCATATGCATCTCTACGAACCGATTCTCCCCTTCAAGCACATTCATATTTCCGCGGGATTTTTATGGCGCATTCTTCTGCTGCTGGCTCTGTTGCTCGCCGTTCCGTTTCTCGCGAGCTGCCGCCATCACGAGCAGGCTATCGCCGCAGCTTCGGAAGCAATGCTGACGTTGTCGAGCGAGAGCCTGAAGGACGGCATGATTTCGAAGCAGTTCACGTGCGACGGAGAGGATAAGTCTCCGGCACTAACGTGGACTCATCCACCTGCTGATGCGAAGAGCCTGGCGCTGATCGTGACCGATCCCGATGCCCCGGGCGGAACGTTCACGCACTGGGTTCTATTCAACCTGCCCCCCAACAGCAACGGATTGCCGGAAGGTGTTCCCAAACAGGGGCAGCTTGCGCACGGCGGCCGCCAGGGCAAAACTGATTTCGACAAGGTTGGTTATGGCGGTCCGTGCCCTCCCGCGGGAAAGCCTCACCACTACGTCTTCACCCTCTATGCACTGGACACGGAAGCTGACTTACAGGCAGGCGCCCCACGCGATCACCTGGAAGCAGCGATGAAGGGACACGTTCTGGCGAAGGGCGAACTAACCGCGCAGTATGGACGTTAGCAACTCCGAAACATAAGCCTTTGACTCGCAAGAGAGACTGTCATGTTGAGCGGAGCGAAGCACATTCGAAACACCCGCAGTTGTATTTCGGCTCTTCTGTTTGTCCACGATGCACCCGCAGAAAAACATTAGCGGCGTGTCAGAGAGCAGGAAGGTTTGTCAGTCTGCCGTCATGTCTTTGCCTCTGACCTCATGCCCCAGCGAAGCGAGCAGCGCAAGCGATAGCGCAACAATGATCACCGTGATCGCGAGAACGTGATTGTAGCTTCCCCACCTCTCTGCAGCGAGAGCCTGCGCCTTTGCGTTCCACGAGGTGACCAGTCCCCCGAGCTGGTAGGCCAGCCCGGGCGCTGTAGCTCGGACCGGTGCGGGAGTCAGTTCGGCAAGATATGCGGGAACGACACCCCATGCCCCCTGCACCATAAACTGCATCACCACGGCTCCGATCGCGAGAGTGAGGGTTGAGCGTCCGTAGGCCCATGCCGGGATCGCGAGAAGCGAGAGTAGCGCCGCAGCAATGATGGCGCGCTTACGTCCCCATCGTTCTGAGAGCGTGCCGAATACAAATCCGCCAGCAATCTGTGCAAATCCATAAATGACACCAATGGTGCCGACGAGTCGTGGTGAAAGCTTCATCTGGACTTCGAGGAAGGTGGGATAGACGTCCTGTGTGCCATGCGAGAAGGACATGAATGCGGTCATGAGGAGTACTAGAAAGAAGAAGGTCGGCAGGAAGGACTTAAGCATACTGACCCTGCCATAGAAAGATTCGCGCTGAGGATTCGCCCGCCGCTTGTGTTCGGAGGCGAGCCAGACAGGCGACTCTTTAACGCGCGCCTGGACGTAGAAAACAAGCAATGCAGGCGATGCTCCGAGAATGAACAGGCCACGCCATCCGATGGAATGGAAGAAAAGCGCGAAAGCGGCTGAGGCGAGGATAGATCCGAATGCGTAGCCCTCCTGCAGGATCCCGGAGAAGGTGCCGCGTCCCTCGGTTGGTAACGTCTCGAAAGCGAGCGCGGCGCCGACGCCCCACTCGCCCCCCATAGCGATTCCGAAAAGAGCGCGAAGGATGAGGAGCATGCTAAGCGAGGGTGCGAAAGCGCATGCAAGCTCGATCACGGAGAAGCTGAGGATATTGAACATCAGTATGGGGCGGCGGCCATAACGATCAGCCAGAACGCCAAAGAGCAGGGCTCCCACGGGACGGAAAGCTTGTGTGAGAAAAACGGCACTGAGAACATCGGACGGTTTCGCATGGAAATCAGAAGAAATGGCCTTGACGCAAAATATCAGGAGGAAGAAGTCAAGACTGTCGAGGGTCCAGCCCAGAAAGGCGGCGATGAAGGTGTGCCGCTGAGAGGGGCTAAGACGCCGGAAATCGTGGACAAAGGCCATGAGCCGGAGCATAACAGACAGTCACATCGGGATTGACAGAGCTTCGGAGCGGTACAGAATATATTTGTTGAAACGAATAATGCACGTGGCGCGTCCATTAGAAACACAAACCTGCGGCTTCCCGGCGCTGGAGTTCTTCGCGGCGCCCATCTTCGATATGACTCTCTGCTGACGAAGATGCAACAACGGCAATATGCATCTGCCGGCGCTTTGTCGCTCGGCTTCGAAAGGATACGACGAATGAGGCGATTGATATTGGCACTCGGCGTTCTGGCGATGACGGTTCCGATGACCGCCCAGACCTCCACCTGGGCACCGGACAAAGCGCATAGCGAAGTGGATTTCACAATCCTCCACATGAGTATTTCGAAGGTGCACGGGCGGTTCGGGATCTCCGACGGCTCGATTGCCTGGAATGAAGCGGACATCACGAAGTCCAGCGTGAAGATGACCATAGACGTGGCATCGGTAGATACGGGCGTCGCCCCGCGCGACAACGATCTGAAGAGCCCCAACCTTTTCGATACAGCGCAGTTCCCTACCGCAACCTTCACGAGCACCAGCGTAGCCAAAGCCGACAAGGGTCTGACCGTCCAGGGAAACCTGACACTGCACGGAGTGACAAAACCAGTGACGCTTCAGGTTGAGGGTCCAATGGGCCCGGCGCCCGGCATGGGCGGCAAGACGCACGCGGGATTCTCGGCTACCACCACAATCAGCCGCACAGCATTTGGTATCGGAGCGAAGATGCCGTCGGCCGTCGTGGGTGACGATGTGCAGTTGAGCATCGAGCTGGATGTTGTGAAACAGTAGTAGTGGCGGCCTGCGCATTCAGCTCGGGCCGGCATCGTCTGGGCTCACAGGGAGCTAATGAATGGCGGGTTTGAAGCAGGAGATCGCACAGCAGCGGCCCTTTGCAAGCGTGGAGGAGGAAGCGCTGCTGAATGTGTTGAGAACTTCAGACTGTCTGCAGCGTGCATTTGTACGCAGAACGCGGCACTGGGGCATCACGCCGACTCAGTACAACGTTCTGCGTATTCTGCGAGGCGCGCAGCCTCAGGGGCTTACCTGCTCCGAAGTGGGCGAACGCATGATTACAGCGGTGCCGGACATAACGCGTCTTCTGGCGCGAATGAAGGCGCAGAAGCTCATTCGCCAGCAGCGAGACAAAAAGGACCGCCGCGTGGTCTGGACACAGATCAGCCCCTCAGGTCTGGAACTACTAAGTAAGGTTGATCCAGAAATCACGCAGATTCCAGTCGAGCTTCTGGGGCACCTCGACCGCAGGCAGCTGAATGAGTTCATCCGCCTGCTGGAGTTGGCGCGCAAGAACTGCGTGGACACGCAGCCCCGAGTGGGCTGCGATGGAGAACTCTGCGAAGTTAAGTGAACCGGGTCTTCCCAAAAAAGCTTCGGCGCCGCCGTTAGGCAGCGCCGATTTTTTGGACCAGGTTCGATCAGCGGCTGACGATCTTCTGCGCCACGACAACTTCGTCCGCGTCGGACTTGATGATCTTGTTGTGGAGGCAGTAGAGCGCAAGCTCAAGCCGATCAGACACTCCGAGCTTATCGTAAATCTTGCGAAGGTAGTTTTTGATAACCTGCTCGGTTGTACCAAGCTGAAACGCGATTTCCTTGTTGCGCTTGCCCTGCGTAATGCAGGTGATGATCGCGGTCTCTTTTGGCGAGAGCCGGGGCTGCGTGCGGGGGCTGACCAATGCGGCCGCCTGTGCGCGATAGGCTTCAATGACCCAGTTCACCGCCTGGTTATCGATCCAGGTTTCACCGGTGGCGATGCGACGAACGCAACGCACCAGCAAGTCGGGAGAAATCGAGCGCGATATGATGCCGCGAACACCACGGCGGTAAAGTTCAACAGTTTGCGCTTCGTCGCTTCCGAGAGCTTGTACGATCAGCTTCACGTCCGGGGCAACACGAAGAAGGTCGGGTATGGCATTTGGCTGTCCGGTTAGGAGCCCGCCCTCAAGAAGAACTACATCGGCAGGATGGCGCTCGAGAGCTGAACGCAGGTTATCCAGAGAGTCCGCCTGAGCCACTACACGTACATCGTCTTCAAGCGCAAAAATCTTGCGGATTCCGACCCGGTAGATAGCTTGGGAGTCCGCAAGGATGATGCGGACTGTCCCTGGCTTTACTGGTGCGTCCAGAACTTCGCCGTCGTTTGTTTCGTCAAGAATTTCCATAGATGGCCGCTACACAGCCGTCTTATCAAGCCTTACTGCTCCACGAACTGATACTCATCTATCGTGGCAGCAGCCTGATAATGACTTTGGCTTAAGGAGCAGCGTACCACACGTCCACGACAGTGAACTAACACATCCTGGGGAGTGCCCAGCACACTTCCGGGCATCCTCAAATGGAAGTCAAGTTCTTCTCCCACATCAATCGGACCGCTGAGTTCCAGCAGCACTCCGTTGGCTGAAACGTTGCGCGTGACAGCGGGAGTTTCGTGAGCTTTGTCCTCGGTGAGTTCAACCGGGAGGGAAAGCGGAAAGCGAACTGCGCAACGAACTTCTTTCAGAAAAGTTCCGCGGCCTGCTGCTTCCTGTTCCTCGGGAGGCGTCGTCTTGGATATCTCCATCATGCGATTTCCTTTTCCGCTTTATCTACCACTGCTGAATGTATACATCTTTGACAGCAGAACCTAGAGCACGAAAGTTTAAAAGTGGTAATCGGATAGGTAACTCTGTCGAGGGGAGGAGGCATCAGAAGGCGAGCAGAGAAAACCACTGGACTGCGTCTGGCAATCATACATAAAAAGCCCCCGAGCCACCCACCCATTCCTGGTTTTTATTGTGATCAACTCCCATCATCTTTCCACGCCCAAGTCTAACGAGCGAGATCGTGGGAGTAAGGCTCCCTCCATCTGGCCACAGATACAAGATGCGTATCTCAGCCTGAGTCAGCCCGAATGGAGTGTCGATAGTCGGCTCGAAGTGCATCCTCTGCTGCAGGATGTGCCTCCTTCGGTCTTCCAGCCCTAGAGCTTCCAAACGGGCCCTGGAGGGTGAAAATTCGATGCCCTTCCCAGCAAATGAAAACAAGGGCTTCAACAGCAGATTCTGATAGGTGGGGGCGGGACTGGAAGGATCCGGCAGATCGACCCCGCGCGATGCCAGAAACTCACTTCCACCCCCCTCCAGAAACTCATCCACAAAACAGGCTGTTGGAACCTCCGGAAACATTCCGGAGCGGGCTAAATACGGCACCGAATATTTACTAATCAGGAAATACCAATTCGGGTGCCCTGCCCACTCCACATTCCACGGTAGCGACAGATCGAAGGGTAACCGGACATTTCGCGAAATCAACTCATCTGCAATCGCACGGTTATAGATGCAACGGACGGGGATGCGCCGACCCGCAACGTCGCGGTAGTACAGGTTGTTTCCCTCTGGCTCGAGCTCTGCGATGTCGACAACCGCGATGCCGAGGCGCCGTCGAGTCAGTTCAAAATCTGGGAAAGTCTTTTGATTGAGCGGATCCACCTCCGTGAGCACAACGTTCTCGGGATCGTGGTAGCCGACGATCGTTTTCCTCAACAGATCCCAATAGGATGCCTCGTCAAGGCCGCCAAGAAAGACACCCAGCGACGGGGGCAAGTCAAAAACGTCGCGGTAGGCGCGACAAAGCTCTACCTGATAGGCGAAAACAGACGGAAAGGCCTGTAATTCAACCAGCCGCGGGACCAGTTCTCCCGATGCAGCGCGGATGAGCGCGAAATCTGCGGTGAGGAAGTGAGGCCGTGCAGTCTGGCCAGCCACGTCAAATCCAGTCGGAATGGCTCGGCGCGCGCCATCAAGGTAATTCTGATCATCGATCAGGTTCTGAGCCATGGCTGCACCTAGGTCAGCCATCTCGTCGAGAACTCGGCGGTGGACAAAGATTGGCGTCTCGGCTACCCGAAACCTAACCGGACCTGCACATCGCTCTTCCAGAAGCGCAATGAGCCGGCGGTAGCCATCGGACGTAAAACTCGCATTGAATTGCCTGCGGAACTCGGGAATCAAGGGTGGGAACCTCGGGTGGTGACTGCCAAACGTCTCTGATTGGTGAGAATTGTACCCAACAAGAGGGGCCTTGACGTCAAGAGGGTAACGTGACGTTATTGGCAGCGTTTCATGCCATTTACCACATTGCAGTACAAGAAAACGATATCTTAACTTTTTTTGAAGTAACTTCAGTACTTTTGTTGTACCGAACATCCATCTTTCAGTTAGTCTTCGAGCAGGTTTCCGTTCTTCCAGTTGAGGAATATCCAAATGCGCTCATGGGTGAAAGTTTCATGCGTGGCTCTTGGTTCGGCTCTTGCTCTGTCCGCAGTTAACGCGGTAGCGGCGCCTTCCACGCATCCTGTTGCAAAATCAGCGATCCCGACCATTGTTTCGCCTACTCCCGTCCTGAAATTGGCCGGCATTCCTACCATCGTCTCGCCTACTCCGGTCCTGAGGTTAGCTGGTATTCCTACCATCGTCTCGCCGACGCCCGTTCTGAGGCTGGCTGGGATTCCGACTATTGTTTCGCCGACTCCGGTCCTAAGGGGCATTCCGACGATTGTCTCGCCGACTCCAGTCCTGAGGGGAATCCCGACCATCGTGTCGCCCACCCCAGTCCTGAGAATGGCAGGCATTCCTACTATCGTTTCGCCTACTCCGGTCCTAAGGGGCATCCCGACGATTGTCTCGCCGACTCCAGTTCTGAGGGGAATCCCGACCATCGTGTCGCCCACCCCAGTCCTGAGAATGGCTGGCATACCTACTATTGTTTCGCCTACTCCGGTTCTAAGGGGCATTCCGACGATCGTGTCGCCTACTCCGGTCCTGAGAGGTATTCCAACGATAGTGTCGCCCACTCCGGTTCTAAGACTGACTGCTTAGGATCGAAATTCGTCGCGGTTTCAAGGGGCCCGTTTGAAACTGGTGACTAACGTTTAGTTTCGTAATGATTACAGCACCAGGGGCTGTTACTCTGATCCAGATCCTCTGTCGATGAAGTATCGATAAAAGGCAGACGATGACCCTGGACACAAATCTCGCGCTATTCTCTGAAGTCGCTCAGGCGATTGTTATTGGTCTGTTGATCTTCAGAAAGATTTATCAAAAGCTTCCCCTCTTCTTTTCCTACAATATCTTTCTGGTCGTTCTCACGGCCGCGAGCTTTCCCATCCAGAGCAGGTATCCTCTTCCAATCCAGCAAAGGATCTTCGTTATTGGAGAGATCGTCGACGCGTTGTTCCTGTTCTGCGTCCTGGTAGAACTGTCGATGTCGATTCTCAGCCCGATCCGCTCGAAACTGCCATCCTGGACCGTGTTCGGCGTCGCTGGAATCCTAGCAGCAGCACTGGGGATCATCTGGCCGTTTGCGAAGACTCCCGGGTTCGCAGCGTTAAATGACCTGAGCCAGATACAGGTCCATGTCGATGTGGCCACCTCTGCATTGCGTATTGTCTTCTTCTTGGCTTTGGCAGCATTCAGCCAATTACTCTCACTCAGCTGGCGCGACCGGGAACTTCAGATAGGCACGGGGCTCGGGTTCTATGCTCTGGTCAGCCTCTCAGCTACCCTCTGGAAGATGCATGTTGGCACAGCCACGCTTGAGGCTGTTACGACCTATCACCAATTGGACCGGGTACAAGTTGGCGGCTATGTCGCAGCAATGATCTACTGGGTAGTCTGCTTTGCCCAGGATGTTCCAGATCGACGCGACTTCACGCCGAAGATGGAAAAGATGATCATCAATATGGCCTATGCCGCCAGGGTATCGGTTGAGAGATCGGACGCTGATAAGAGAAAAAAGAAGGAAGAGAAGAAAAATCGCTTCTGAATTTCCTCCTCGGCTTCCCACATCGGTGTCATTCCTGGCCTGGCGCAGTCTCTCTCCAAAACGGCTCGTGCCAAATTAAACAATTTAATAAGCTTAGCGTGAATAGAATCCTCTCGCCGAAGACCCGAAAGTGTCATTTACTCAGAATCATTGTTACTTTAAGTTACTGATGTGACCCTAGCAGCGCATTACCCCGGATGGGATGAGAACGCAGTTATTCACAGAAAAGTGCCCACAGATCGTGATTTTTCTGATAGAAGTGGAAACACCAGCAAAGGTTCGTCCGGTCGCAGACGGAATTACATGGCGATTACCAATGACCGGACCAGGGGCTACTTATGATTTTCCCGATGCTTGAAGTCGGTATTGTTGTCTTGGTTGCTGCGTATCTTGGGTATTGGCGGCTCAGTGCTCGTCGCCGAAATGCTCAGACCTGGGAGTCGCTCATGGCCAGGCTCAGGCCTGACTGGAGCGCCCGTGAACTGAGCGATCAGTTCCTCTGGAAAGAGGGATTGACTTCAACACCTGAGGATACATGGACGCGGATGCAAGGCCCTCATGGTCTCTGGGTCATGTATCAGAACGCTAAGACCATGCTCGATATGGCTGACTATGCAGATCGTAACTGCGAAAATGTCGACCGCGTGCTACTGGCGACTTTGCGCAGCGACGCAATGCAGATCAGGCTCTGCGTGCTGATGGCGCTGGCACAGTATGCATTCACACAGGCAAGCGAAGGCGTTCGCGTAAATGCGTTCCGCGCGGCTTCGATGTACACCGGCATGGCAGCAAGAATGACCCAGCTACTGCAGGAGAGTGCAGCCGTGATGGTTCCCGACTTCGTCGCTGCAATGTAATCGCAGCTTCTAAGAGTGACGAAACCCCAGCCGATTGGCTGGGGTTTTGCTTTTGTCCCCCCGCTCGTTAGGCAGGGTTAGCCGTTAAGAAATCGTTGATGCGGTTGTAGTCGTCTTGGGAGATGCGGAAACGCAACGCTGGAGCAATGCCTTCAACCTGCTGATCGGTGCGGCCGCCGACGATGGCTGCCGTGACCGCAGCGTGATGCAGAGTCCACGCGACCGCTACGACACCTGGCTCAACGTTGTGTGCACTGCCGATCTCACCGAGCAGTTCGACAAGCCGAAGATTGCGGGATAACCGTGGCTCGTTGAACTCGGGTGCCCGGCGACGCCAGTCGTCCTGCGGCATCGCAGCCACCCGCTCGCGCGTCATCTTGCCTGTGAGCATGCCTGAGAGCATCGGAGAGTAGTTGATGACCCCGATGTTGTTGGCCTGAGCGAATGGCAGTATCTCCTGCTCTATGGCACGGCGGAGCATGGAGTAAGGCGGCTGAAGGCTGGTAATCGGCGCAATCTTCTGCGCGCGCTTCATCTGGTCGACGTTGAAGTTGGAGACGCCGATGTGCCGGATTTTCCCTTCTTTTTTGAACCGAGCCAGGGCGGACCACCCCTCCTCGATCTCGTCGTCGGGATTCGGCCAGTGGATCTGGTAGAGATCGATTGTGTCGACGTTGAGGCGACGGAGAGAGGCGTTGAGTTCCTCTTCTAGGGACTTCACCTTTAGTGAGCGGTAGATGGTGCGGTCTTCGTGCCAGCGCATGGAGCACTTGGTGAAGACGTAAGGCTTCGGGCTGATGCCTTCGAGGGCCTTCGCAACCACCTCTTCGGAGTGGCCGAGGCCATATATGGCGGCGGTGTCAATCCAGTTGATTCCTAGATCAAGGGCACGGCGGATGGCGTTGACAGAGTCGTTGTCGTCCTGCGGACCCCAGGCGAACTCCCAATTCCCTCCCCCTATGGCCCAGGCTCCGAAGCCGATAGGGGTAAGGTTGAGGTCGGAGTTGCCGAGTCGACGTAGATCAGGCTTGGTGGCAGGAGTTGTAGTTGTCATGGCACTCACTTGGATGGAAACATTCAACCTGCAGTTTCACAAAGACATGACTCTTGCATGCCAAGGATTGCGTCAGGACTCCTCTTTCGTCCCCCGATATTTCTCTAGGAGCTTCTTGCCTTTGGCGGCTAGTTTACGAGCGTCGGAGAGGGTCTTGGGGACGGGTTCTCCCCAAGCGTGGGCCGAAAGGGCTAGACGGGTGGGTTTACCATCGCGCTGCATGGGTCCGCGAGGATGGGCGAAGTGGCGGCGAAGGAAGGAACCTTTGCGGCGCATCTTTTCGGGCGTGTTGGCCGGCCCCGTAACACCGGGACGGAGATGCGAGCCCTCCTTACGGGCGAAGGCTTTGCGACCCTCCGCGGTGAGGCCGCCCTCGGGATCTTTCTCGGGCTGTCGCCGTTTTGGCTGGGCTCGCCGTGCGGTGGCAGTTCGGTCTTTTGAACTTCTGACATTCGAAGATTTGGAACGGGTTCGGCTGGAAAGTGCCTTGCGGATTAGCATCTGGGAGTAGATGCATGGGCCCCGGATCCAGCGGCATCGGCAATCGCGTGTGACATAAATCACTTTACCAACGCGAAAGGCATGGGAGTATCTACTTCGTCACATGAAACGCTCTTCTTTCCCTTCCCCATCTGATCAGCTGGCTTCCCTGCGAGCCAGTCTCGAGCACTTTCAGTCCAACCCAGATTTCGGCGATTCAGAGTCGGTGGAAGTCATACGCCGGCACCTGGAGTTACGAATCCGGCAGGAAGAAGGAGCCCTGCGATATCCGCCGAGGGGGTAATGGCAGGGATTAGAGAATCGAGACTATGGACCAGGCTGCGTCAGAGTAGTGAGTTTGAAGTGGTAGACAGGCGTTTCGTTGTGGGATTCTTGGCGGTTGAGATTCGAATCGGAACGCCGCTCCTGGAGATTTCACGGAGACTGGCCACTTTTTGCACTTGGTTAGACTCCAATGTTGAGTTGTTGAGGTAGCAATGGTTGTTATCACGTCCATCTTTGTAGCTGAGATCGAGCCAGCCGCATTGCGGAATCGAAAGATGCCTTATGAGGAGCTTTCCCTGGAGCAACAGGGGAATGTTCTGGAAGAGTCAGGCCGCGAGCTGATCAGCATGTACGAGGGAAAGAATCGCGTGGAGCCGATGGAGTAGCTGACAGCGGTAGCTTTGAGCTTTCAGCCGTCAGCTACCAACTTCAGCTGTCGGTACTGAGCTTTCAGTTCCGGGCTGAAGTTGGTGCACGTCGATCTGTTGCTCTTCGACGGAATTTGCTGAAAACCTGTTGAAGCTTCAGCGCAGGATGAGGCTTGCGCGCGATCGCGAGTGGATGCGGGTGCGCGGTACTTGGATTCGGGTATTTATTTTTGTGGTCGGCTGCATCTTTCGCATATCGCCAGTGTTCGAATCAGCAGAAGGGTTTTAAGGGCGTAAGAGAAGACGTCAGGGAACACAGAAAGAGGGTTAGATGTATGTTGATCGTTACAACTATTTACTCGATGGAATTAGAGACTGCGAAAAAACTCTCCGCACAGGAGCCCGGAGAGGAGAACGCCGAAGCAAAGGTTCCCATGGAGGACCGTGAGTTCCTTGGTATCTATCAGGGGATGACGCAGACGGGAAGCGGGGAGTAGAGACCAGGGACTGAAACATCGTCAAAACTCTTGAGGGCCGCGGCGTTTGATCGCTGCGGCCCTTCTCTTCTCTTTAGCGAGAGTTAGCGCGTGAGAGACGGGGATGAGAAATCGCGCAACCTGCAAAAAGTTGTTGCTGCGGAGATAGGAAAATTTAGTAACACGTGCATCTTCTTCGGTTCACAAGATGTCCAATGTTGCAGAGGACAGTTGGTAGTTCGCAGTGGGCCGCGCGAGTTAAATGAAAGAGGTCCGTATATGCTTACAATCTCGACTATTTATTTTGCAAACCTGGAAGCCATCAGGGATCCCCTTACCCACGAAGTAATTAAAAACGAACTCGCCGATCTCGAAGGCGCGGAGCGGAAGGTTGTCGTAGTGTATGCAGGCTCGAGCCGCGTACCGAGTCAGGAATCGGGGAATAGAGATTAGGAAAGTAGCAGGCCTTTGACATCTGCCTATGTATGTCACTGCTATGGTGTAACCCCGTGGAGGCTTCACATTAGGAGATCTGGAAGTGAGCGGCTCGCGCTGAGTCGCACTTCCCTGCGAAGATCCTTAGCGGTCGACTTTTTGCCAAAGTAGAGGGCAATTCGGCTTACCTTCACTAATGGTCTGTTTCAGCAACAGTCTCGATTGCAGGATTGAGCTTTCTCCTGAAGGATTATATGTTCCTTAAATCCGATAGTTCGTTGCTCAAAATTGATCGAGCATACAAGACAGCTCAGACTTCGTTTGCTCTAAGCCGCCGTGCCATTCGGCGCAGCAACCAACTCGGGGCTCGCGTCCAGGGGCTCGGGGACGGCGGGCTGGTTTGCGGTGAGTGACGCGGCCTGGGCTACTGCATCTGCGAGTGAAGTGGAGATGTGCAGGTCTTCGCTGCGAGTGATCATTTGTGCAGCGCGGCCAAGGTCGTCGGTGTAGTTCCAGATTCCAACCACAATTCTGAAATTGCCATGCACCGCTTCCCTTCCCGCAGCGGTGCGAGAGAATGCATCGCTTGCGCCTTCGCGGATATCGGCGCGGAGGCTGCGGTAGAGGCGGTTGGCGCGCGCCATGGCTACAGGCGGCATTCCAGAGAAGAAGACGATCGATGGCTTTTGCCTGTCGATGGCTTCGACGGTTTCGTGAATGGCTCGAACTGGAAGCGAAACGGCGTTGATGCCAGCGAGTGTGAGGACCTGGGTGAGCATGTTGGAGACAAGAGCGTCGGCGCCGTCGCGGACGGGGACAACAACAGCCTTCGTGCCGGGGATCGAGGGAGCAGGCACCAGCGACTTAGGGACTGAAGCGGGGCTGGCGGAGTTGGCGTCGCTCGCTTTGCTCGTGACGTTAGCGGAGCTAGGGAAGGAAGGCAAGCTGGCGGAGATAGCAGAATTGGCTGTGCGGGCTTGGTTGGGAACTTGAGGTTCTGTGCCGGAGAGAGATTGCTCCTCCAATGCGCGGTAACCAAGCTCTTCCACGATTTCGCCCGTGGTATTGCGGATGAAGGCAAGGGTGGAGTCGTCGAGCTCGCCCTGCTGGCGGTCTTTCTCAACGAGGGTGAGAGCTGGAATGAGGACGGAGTCGTAGACCGAGACGAGCGATTCGGAGCTGAGGCATTTCATGAGGAGGTCGGTGGCCTCACGCTCGTCGTGAGCGATGAGTCTCTGGTAGAAGCAGGTGAAGGTTGGGATGGCGGGTTGGTCGCCGAGAAGAACGGCGAGGAATTCAAGGGATGGAACATGACTCCCCATGACAACAAGACACACGGTTAGCGGCACTGAGAGGATGAGGCCAACCGGTCCCCAGATCAGTGTCCAGAACGCCGCGGCGATGAGAACAGCAAGCGAGGAGAGTCCTGTGTGTCGGCCGTAGATGTGCGGCTCCAGGTAGTTGCCAGTGACAAGCTCCAGGAGGGTGAAAACGCCTGCGATCAAAACTGTATGCTCCCAGCCGTGGAAGACAGCAATAGAGAGCAGCAGCGGAGTTGCGGCGGCGACCGGCACTCCCACATAGGGCACGAAGCGGCAGAGCGCGGCGAGTGCCCCGAAGAGGACAGGGTGTGGAAGCCCGACAAAGTAGAGCACCGTGGCGACAATGATTCCGAAGACGGTATTGACGGCGACCTGAAGAAGAAAGTAGCGGGAGATCCGCTGCGAGGCGTCGCGCATGGCCTGCGTCATGAGTGTGAGGTTGCGGTCGCCGGAAAGACGGATGAGGCGATTGCGGAGGTCTTCGCGCTGAAGGAGTACGAAGAAGGTGAAGACGATCGTGAGAAACGCGGTGGTGAGCGGAGCAACGATTCCGCCGAGCTGATCAAGACGACCGGTGGGACGTCCGACTTCCCGGACCTGCAGCGGATGTTCAGGCGTGGTCCCGATTGGCTTTTGCTGAACCTTTTTTGGCGACTGTAGCGCGGCCGTTGCGGTGGCATTGACGATACCGAGTTCGTCGCTGACTTTTTCGAGCTCCGCCTGAACTCGTCCGATGGCGGAGTTGCTGGGGCGGTGCAGTGCTTCGAATTTGGCGGTGATGTTGTCGCGGTATGTGGGCAAATCGTCTGCGACGGAGACAAGCTGGGTAAATAGTGTCCATGTGGCGGCGAGGAGAATCGCCGAAAACCCGAAGATGACAATCAATGCAGCGGCGGGCCGCGGAAGACGAAGGCGCTGTTCAAGCAGAGCCACTACGGGAGCAAGCAGAAATGCAAAGAGTATAGCTATGCCAAGGGGAAGAAGCAGAACTTTGGCAAGGTAAAGGACGGCGACGGCAAGTACGGCGATGGTGACGAACCAGAGTTGCGTCAGAAGGCGTGCGGTTGGTGAACCATTCATGCGGGGCTCCCGGTTGGCGCAACTGCTCCAACATGTGAGATGCGGAAACCCGGCTAGCGAGCGGACGAAGGGGCAAATGGACGGGAAAGCGGGAATTAGCGGAGTCTGTGATCAGCTCGACTAGCTGACGCGGGAGACCGGCACTACATTCTGGACAGGAGGCACCTCATCCAACGGGAAGCCGAGGCGCTTCCACTCGTCGTAGCCTCCGCGCAGGGGACGGACGCGCTCAATGCCGAGCTTGTGCAGGGCCATGGCAGTCTTGGCGGCTGTAGCTTCGCTGGGACAGGTGCAGAAGAGGACCACGTCCCGATCGCGTGGGATCTCGGTGTGGCGTGCGGCAAGAGCGTCAGGTGAAAAGTGCATCGCGCTCGGCAGCGTGAAGGGCTCCGCAAGGAGTTCGAGCGGATGGCGTAGATCGACAATATAGACAAGCTCTCCCGCGTCGAGCTGGGCCTTCAGATCCTGCGGCTCCAGCCGGGACTTCACAAGATTTCTGAGAACTATCCGGCGACGATACAGGCGCCAGGTGAACCACCCCGCGATGGCAAGCAAGAAGAGCGCGCCGGAGAAACGCCCAGCCCAATCGAGCAGGCTGGGGTCGCGCTTCAGAGCGTCTCCGAAAAGGCGTCCAGCGCCCAGGAGCGCACAGAGCCAGAGCGTCGCGCCGATCCCGTCGAAAAAGAGAAAAGCGGGCAGGCTCATGCCGTTCTCACCAGCGACGGGCGCCGCGAGGGTGGCTAGGCCTGGAACGAACTTCGCAAAGACCAGCATCAGGCTGCGGTTGCGCGAGAAGGAGTCCTGTGTTCGGCGAACGCAGATGGTGGGCTCCATCGACAGCTTGCAGAGGATGCGCAAAACATGATGGCCGTAGCGCCGGCCGATCAGAAACCAGGTGCTGTCGGCCACGATGCACGCTGCGAGGCCGGCCACGAGTGCCCCTGTGAAGCTTAGCTGATGGTCGGCGGAAAGCCCGCCCGCCGTGAGCAGGACCGGCGTCGCCGGCAGCGGTATGCCGAACTGCTCCACCAGAACCCATCCGAAGAGCAACAGATAGCCATAAGTAAGGAGGATGTGTTCGGGCAGAGGCATCGTCGAATTCCAGTTTGCGGGGATCTTAACCGGAAGGCAAGTGGGAGACCTTCCGGAGACAATCAGTTTATCCGATGTCGCAAAGCTGGATCGGTTGCGGGATTCTGTTGACGCGAAGGTACATCGAAAGGATAGAAGCCGAACGCGATGGAGGTTGAAGAGGCAGCCAACTAGATCTACGGTGAAAGGCCCGTTAGGTCCAGACGCAGGGATGACATGGTTTCTGTCGGGTTAGATGAGGCCCTAGCGCGATCTATTCGCTCGTTGGGTGGTGGGCGTGGGTTCGTTCACCGACTCGCGACCTCCGCGTGCATCCCAGATTAGAAGCATGCCTAGAACGCTGGTGAACGCGACGGCCAGCAGTCCAGTTCCAGAGAAATCTTTCGACAACAGCTGATACAAATTGAGAAACACGGACGCCCCCATTCGTTCAGCACCACTTGCCCCAAAGTTCAGGCTGAGGAGTGGGTGACCGCTCCAAGTGTGCAACGAGTCGAGTTCGGCTGATGATCAAAGAGCGAAACTCGCAAAACCAAGGTCACGAAGCAACTTAGCCGACGACGCGAAGTTTTGGAGGGACGGGCTGACCACGGTGTTTGGAACGAGTAGCAAGAACCGAACTTTTCGACTTTCGGGGTGTACTTACGGGCCTCTATAATCCGCGCATGGCTTCCTCCCACCGATCGACTACCCGCGGCGGCAATCTGGGAAGACCCGACCTCGGTCAACTTATCGCCAGCATGGCGTTGCAGAAGTTCGATTGGGCGGCTTACCGACTCCCTCTCATGCCGGAACGCGCCGTCCTTGAGCCGCTGCTGAAGCATGGTTTTCTGCACGGCAGCATAACAAGTGCAGCCAGGGACGAGGATTCGATCATGCTGGCCTTCTGTTTCGAAAATGCGCTCAAGCGAGAGGAATTCTTATTCGCGATCTCAGTGGCGGGGGTCGAGCTCAACCATTTCATTCCAAGTCCCGAAGAGATCAAACGGTCCGCTCCTGTCGGGCGGGTGATCGACATGGATCCCGAGATGATGATTTCGATCGGAAGAGACCGCGCTGTGCAGCGGCTGGCCGCAAAGAAAAAACAGGAGAAGTTGAGGCACGCAAGCGAGTTGGCTGAGGCGAGCCGTGCAGGTGCCAGTACGCAGTAGTTCATCCAGGATGAACCCAAAAAAGTAGAAAGCCGCTCGTGGGGCCGCTTTTGTTGTTCACTTCGCTTGAAATCAGTGAGCCAGGGGACTGCTCGGAGTTTCTATGTCTGCGCTGGTTTGAAGGCCCTTGTCAGCGAAGTAGTTCCGATCCCACAGATTGCGGTAGAAGGCGCCGGTCAGCTCCGCCGCGCGCGGCCCAAACGTCGGCCGTCCGCCTTCGAGGAAGAACACCGTGACTAGATTGCCCATCGGCGTAGCTGAGTAGGAAACGAACCAGCCGAAGCGGGTCCCCTTGTCAGAGCAGGTGCCGGTTTTGCCGAAGACAGGCAGCTCCTGGAAGTTTGCGCGGAGACGGCGGGCAGTACCGTACTGAACGGCTCCAGCCATCCCGTTCTGCAGGTTGGGAACGTCTGAGGCGATGTCGAGCGTTCGCTTCACCTTCGGCTGGAAGGCGAGAACTTCCTCTGGCGACGTCGGATGCTGCAGGTAGTAGAGAGTGCCGCCGTTGGCGATGGCTGCAACAAATGCGCCCAGTTGCAATGGAGTCATCGAGACTCCCTGGCCGAAGCTGCACATGCGAGCAACGCCGCCTTCTGACTGCGGAATCGGCTCGCTGGGATATACGCCAAGCTGCTCGCCCTGAATGTTCCAGCCGGCAAGCTCGCCGAGACCGAACTCCGTTGCGTAGTGATGGACGCGCTCGAAGCCAAGTTCGCGACCGAGTTCCTCGAAATAGAGGTTGTTGCTCTTTGCCAGTGCAGTGGTCATGTTCATGCGGAAGCCGCCGAGACGGACCGCCGTGTCGCGTGTGACCAGGCCTTCATGCAATGCAGCGAGGGCGACGGAGAGTTTGATGGTGGAGCAGGGTTCGGCACCCGGCGATAGGGCCAGGGTCTGATTGACCATAGCCAGAATGCGCCCGTTGGAAGGATCGATGACCACCGCAGTGCCGTTCATATCGCCTAGCGCATCAATGGCGGCTTGGCGAACGATGGGGTCTTCCCCGGCGGTGATGTCAGCGCCGAAGATGTCACCCTTTGCGAACGAGCTGGCGGTAAAGCGCTCGTAGAAACGATGGCGGCGATGCGTGAGGGTCGCGTGGCGAAATCTGGGTGTTGCGGATCGAATCCGGCGCCCTGAGGTTGATGTGCGCACAGCAGCATGGATGCGTCGACTGGAATGGTGCACAGCGTGACGCTGCACATTCAGAGCTGCGGCGGAGTCAACCACCAAAGCAAGGGTGGTTGCTGCCAAACCCAAGGCGAATACGCAAGACAATCTCATTCCCTACAGATCCCCTCAGCGATGGAATGCGTGCGATGCGTCTGCCATGAGGCGACGCATTTTTAAAATATTCAACTTACTTATGGCACACGCGTTAGCCGCAGACAGTGAGCAGAGTCACCTACTGAACTGAAATGTTGACTGCCCACGATCGAATCTGGGGGATGTGCAACATCTTCTTATTTCAACTAATAGAAAACCGGGAGCTTGTTTGAACTATACAGCTCCCAGTTCTGAAGGCAAGCCCCCGTTTGTAGCGGGTGAGGCTAGAACTTCATGCGGCGCATGAAGGTTGGGACGTCGAGATCACGCTCTTCCTCCTGCACTGGCGCAGACAAAGGACTTACGGTCTGCTGCGGAGCATGATCCTCGGTAACGGCGGACGTGCGAACGCTGTTACCAAAGTCTGAAGCGTAGTCTCTGGGAAGCGGCGTAAACACTGGCTCCTCTGCGATTTCTGAGCGGCTCGATCGTGTGGCAGCGCCGACGAGTTCGGGCTCGCGCTCGCTGTCACGGTCGTCTTCGCTCATGAAGCGCGGCGCAGGAGGAACGGCAGGTGCGGCGGGAGTCTTTTCGCGCATCCAGCCGTCAGACGGCATGACAGGCACGGAAAGGACAGGCATCTCTTCGACATCCAGCATGCGTGCGCGTCGCTCGGGCATCTGGTCGCGGAAGCCCGTGGCGATAACAGTGATCTTAACTTCATCGCCCATACGCTCATCGAGGACGGCTCCGAAGATGATGTTGGCGTCCTCGTGGGCTGAACTTTGAATCAGAGTGGAGGCCTCGTTAACCTCGGAGAGCTTCAGATTGCTGGAGCCAGTGATGTTGATGAGGATTCCGCGCGCGCCATCGATCGCGCCGGCGTCGAGAAGCGGCGAGGCCATGGCGGCCTGAGCGGCTTCGATAGCGCGGTTCGCGCCAGAACGGACGGCGGTTCCCATGACGGCGTGGCCCATTCCTGCCATCGTGGTCTTCACGTCGGCGAAGTCGCGATTGATGATGCCAGGAATGATGATGATGTCGGAGATGCCCTGGACACCCTGGCGGAGAACGTCGTCGGCGATGCGGAAACTCTCAAAAAATCCGGCGTCTTTCGCAACGGCGAGGAGCTTCTCGTTGGGTATGACGATCATCGTATCGACCGAGTCAAGAAGCTCGCGGAGTCCGCGCTCAGCCTGTTGCAGACGGCGCTTGCCTTCAAATGCAAACGGCCGGGTGATGACGGCGACCGTAAGGATGCCCATTTCGCTGGCTAGCGACGCGATCACGGGAGCAGCGCCGGTACCGGTGCCTCCGCCAAGACCGGCGGTAACGAAGACCATGTCCGCGCCTTCGAGGGCTTCGATGATCTTTTCTGAATCTTCAAGAGCGGCACGACGGCCGACGTCGGGGTTTGCTCCGGCACCGAGGCCGGCGGTGAGACGCACGCCAAGTTGGAGTTTGACTGGAGCCAGAGAGAGTTTGAGGGCCTGTACGTCAGTGTTTGCAGCGATGAACTCAACGCCTTCGAGTCCCGCCTGGATCATGCGGTTCACGGCGTTGCCGCCGCCGCCACCGACGCCGATGACCTTGATCTTGGCTCCACGGGGATCTTCGTCGTGAAACTGGATGCGCATCTCCGCGGACTCGATGTTCTGGTGATCCATGGCGTCTCCCTCTGTGATTGACATGATCGTTTGCCTCTCCCCCAGGTTCGTCACGCGCTGCTCTGCGGTGCCGATCTATTTCTCAAATTCGATTTTCGTACTCAAAAATCGTGACGAACTTCACTAAAAGCTTGCTGCGAAAATGGCGCGCAGTTTCGCGCGCAGACTGTTGTTTTCTGACGCACGGGTTACACGAGTGCGATGTGCATACAGTAGCATTCCGATGGCAGTGGAAAAGCTGGGCGTAATTAGCTCCCCGGGCATGTTCGAAAGCCGCACTGGATTACCGGTGCGTGCGGGAACGCGAAGTTGGCTTTCGGTGACGTCGAGGAGGCCGGGCAGCATGGCTCCACCACCGGTGAGAACGCAGCCTGCGCCAAGCGCTTCAAGCACACCTCCGCTGCGGAGACTCTCTTTTACAAAATACAAAAGCTCGCGAGCCCGAGGTTCGAGGATTTCCGCTAGCGTGCGCAATGCGAGACGCTGCGGCTCAGGATTATTGATTTCGATTTCAGCTTCGAGCGGAACAGCGGTCACGACGGCATGGCCGTACTGGCGCTTTAGCTCTTCAGCCTGCGCAGTGGGCATCTGCAACCCGACAGCGAGGTCATTGGTGAAGTGGTTGCCACCGACTGGAACGGATGCAGTGTGCGCCACAGCTCCTTCGAAAAAGACCACGAGATCGCTGGAGTGTGCGCCGATGTCGAGGAGGCAGACTCCCAGTTCGCGCTCGTCTGCGGAGAGCGTCGCCTCAGCAGCGGCGATGGATTCCAGAACAGCTTCGGATACTTCAAGCCCGGCACGATTGGCGCAGGTGACGATGCTCTGCAAGGCACTCCCGGAACAGGTGGCGATGTGGAGATCGACTTCGAGTCGAGCGCCAACCATTCCGACGGGGTCGAAGATGCCAGGCTGGTCATCGAGGATGAACTGACGGGGAAGCAGGTGGAGGATCTCGCGATCGGGCGGACGCTCGACCGCGCGAGCGCGCTCCACGGCGGCGCGGACATCTTCGCGGGTGATCTCGCGCATGCGGCTGCCCAGATCGAGTCCGCCGTTAGTGTTGAGGCCCCTGACGTGCGGTCCCCCAATGCCTACGACGATCTGATCGATGTTGGCGCGCGCGGCCCACTCGGCTTGTTCGTTGGCCGCCTTCACAGCTTTTGCGGCTGGACTGAGATCGGATATCAGCCCTTTGCGCATGCCGGCAGACTCGACCAGTCCATGGCCACGATAACGGAGCGCTCCCTCATTGACGTCGGCAGCTAGAACACGCGTCCAGGCACTGCCCACATCGAGCACTACGATCAGGTTGTCCTGTGTTTCATTCATCCGGTCAACCTGCAGTGGCGGTACGGTGCGGCTTGGCAGCTGGCTTCTTTGTCGTGGTGTGCTTCGCTTGCTTCTTCGCAGCAAGCTTGCTCTTTGTGTTTTTGGACTTCGACGATTTGGCGACCGTCTTTGTAGCGGGATGGGACTTGGCAGCTTGAGTCTTGGCGGGCTTAGGCGTCTGGACATGTTTCACCGGAACCGGCCTTGATATCACGGGACGGGGAGACTCAGACTTGAATTCAGTTTTGGCAGGACTTGGCTTGGGCGACTCGAGTGCAGTGGACGGCTCCTGCAGTTTCGCCGTTTGGCCAGGCGTGGAGTGCACGCCGTCGGTCATTTGCAGCACGACTTGCTGGTCGTAGCGGAGATCGACCTCTGCGAGCTTGGGATACTGCTGACGCCACTCGGCGATGTGCGCCTTGTAGCGCTGAAAGCGCTCGAGGAAATGGTCCTCGCCGAAGTGCGCAACGATGTCAATCCCTTGCTCGGGCATCAAGACGCGAGCGTCTTCTGGATCGTGAAGATCGATCTCGGAAACCTGATCGGAGAGATGCTGGTTGCTCGAATCGAGTTCGGCCACGAGGCGTTGATAGACCTCCATGCGCGCGCGGCGGCCAGTGATGGGATCGCGTGGATCGATGCCGGTGACCACCGGGAACGAGTAGTGATGCTGCGACATCATCGCGGCTGGCTCAGCGAGAAGGACTCCATTGGCATCGATGAGTTCAACCTGCGCGCCTTGGCGCACAAAGGCGATAGGTTTGCGCTCGACCACAGAGATGCGTATCTGGTCAGGCAGGAAACGCATTACAGACGCATGTTCGATCCAGGGGATCTGCTCAAGCTGCTTGCGTCGATCCTTGATCGGGACAAAGAAGATATTGCGTCCGATGTCTTCACCAAAGACGGGCAGCAAGTCAGCACGGCTGACCTGGGAGAGGCCAGCGGCCTGGATGTTCGTGGTTCCGGCGATGCGGAAACGCGCGTCGTGCTCAAGGAAATTGGAGACAGCGTAAGCACAGATGGAGCAAACGAAGACGACACCTATTGCAGCAGAAGCGAGAAGAATGCGGCCAAATCTTGTGGCGGGACGCCACCATGGGCGCTTGATCTCTTCGCTGAATCGGCGGGGACGGGAGCGGACAGGACCACGATCATCGTCGTCGTCATCGAGGTCCATGCTGGGGGGCATGCCGGGCAGTCCGCGGTTGGCGATGGGGACACCTGCTTGGGCTCGCCGGAAGCGCGGTTCCGCGGGCAATTCGTCCTCCCACACCATGGGCCGGGATTTATTTTCGCGTTGAGCCACGCCGTAAGTCGAAGATCGTGAGAGTCGCCAACGTCAACTATAGACCGCGAAAGACCAGCTTTTTTCCGCACGGAGAGCGAGGGGAACCCGCACCGTTACGGCCTTGATAAGTGTCTTAGAATAAGCAGATGAAGCGCGTCTGGCCCTTCCCTCTTTTCGCTCTGCTTTTGGCGGGCGCTTGTTCTGCATCGGGACAGAACACCCGTTACTCCTATATCCGTTCCGGCGAGCCCGCAAACGTGGCGGCGAAGCCCCGCGCGGGTTTCGCCTTGATGGGTGGCGGGAAAGACCTGGATGAAGCTTTCAAGTTTTTGTGCGACCGGGCGGATGGCGGCGACATGGTTGTGCTCCGCGCTCGGGGCGACGACGACTACAACGCGTATCTTCGCGGGATCTGCCACCTGAACTCTGTCTCCACCTTGATCGTCCCGAGCCGGAAAGCCGCGGAGAATCCCTTTGTTGCCGAAACCATCAGCCATGCGGCCGCAATTTTCATAGCCGGAGGCGATCAGGCGAACTACATCAACTTCTGGATGCACTCTCCGGTACAGAGCGCGCTAAATGAGGCGGTCAAACGCGGAGTCCCAATCGGCGGAACTAGCGCAGGCTTGGCCGTGATGGGCGAGTACGCTTACTCGGCGCAGGGAGACAAGCCGGACGATCCGAATTTAGACGGGAAAACAGCAATTGCAGACCCTTTCGGATCGCGCGTCAGTCTTGTGAGGGGATTCTTGGACATCCCAATCTTGAAGGGCATCATTACCGACACGCATTTCGCGCGCCGGGATCGCATGGGCCGGCTGCTGGTGTTTCTGGCGCGTCTGAATGAGCCGGATGGAAAACCTCTTCCTCCGCCCGGGTTAAGAATTCACGGGATCGGAGTTCAGGAACGCGCAGCCGTTCTGCTCGAACCGGATGGCAAGGCACACGTCGTCGGAAATGGGCCTGCCTACTTCATCGAGGCGGACCGGGCGTCGGGAGTAGTGCAGAAGGGCAAGTCTCTGACGTATGGCCCGTTCGTCGTGCAGAAGGTGGCGCCGGGAGCAGACTTCTACATCAAGTCGTGGGCTGGCGATGCGATCAGCTACAAGCTGACCGTAGAGAATGGGAAGATCCGCTCGTCGCAGACGGCGAATGAAGTCTACTAAGACTTGATCACCGGGGCTGATTTTGCCAGGTTTGTCAGGGGCCAAAGGGCCCCCGACTCCCCCGCTTTGATCTACGACCAATGCAATGTCTGCACAGAGTCCGCGGGCAGGTCCACGGTGAGTGCCTGATCGGACAGAAGCAGTTGTACCTGACGCTCGGAGCCTTTGTTAGCTAGAACGACGACATAACTTCCGTCGGGGTTGCGGAAACCTGAGTGCGAGATCGCTGAGCCAGTTCCGGTGTCGCCGAGGGCATTCGTCGCGAAGACCCGAGCGCCCCGCTTGATGTGCTGCGAGTAATGCGCAAAGGCCCAATATTGGCCGCTGCGAGTGATCTTGTGCGACGCATTGTCGATAGTGATGACACCGCCGCACGGGAACGGCCCAATATTCGGTTTACCTTTTTCGTCCAGTGCGACGTTCCAGGCAGTGATAGACCGCGCCCAGTTATTGAGAATTCCATTGAACTGGTCGGACCAGTTGGTGAAGTCGGTCTGATAGTTGGGCTGCGTGATGTCGGGGCCGCCTTCGGTCCAGTAAGCATTCTTGTTCGGAAAGGCGTCGTGCACGCGTGTCATGGCCGATGCGCCTCCAACATAGCCGTGCCATGCGACGCCATCGACAGCGTTGTAGACATCGGGATCGCTGAGCTCGTCGATCGCGCGGCCCCACAAGCTGTAGTTGTGGTCGAGAATCCAGATCTTCGCGTTCAGGCCGGCCTTCTGAATCGCTGGAGAGAGGAACTTGGCAGCAAATTCCATCTCCTGTTCCTGTGCCCAGAGGCATGCTGGCATGCGGCCTTCCTGCTCGGCGTCGGTTTCGTTCTGAACAGTGACCGCGTTAACCTCGACGCCTTCGGCCTTATAGCCCTCGAGGAATTTTACGAAGTAGCGCGCATAGGGATCGAAGCTCTGCCTGCGAATTGCTCCGCCAAGCATCGAGTTGTTCGGCTTCATCCAGCCCGGCGGGCTCCACGGCGATGAGAACAGAAAGAGCTCGGGATTCGCCTTGCGCGCCTCGCGAAGCATGGGCAGGTAGTACTGCTTGTCGTAATCGAGAGTGAACTTCTTCAGATCGGGATCAGGCTCGGGGCTCTCGTCGTAACTGTAGAGCTTGGTGGCGTAGTCGCTAGCCCCGATACAGGTGCGGCAGACATTGAGGTTCATCGCATCGGGCGCAAAGAGATCGTGCATGACGGGAGCGCGCTCTGCATCGCTGAGTCGGCTGAGCACGTAAGCAGAAGCCTCAGTGATCGCGGCTCCGAAGCCGAGGATTTCCTGACGCTGGGCAGCGGTATCGAGTTGAATGGCGTCGGCGGCGACGTCTGTAGGTTTCTTCCAGGCGAGAGATGCGAGCGGAGCGTGGCGCTTATCTCGGAAGCTGCCCCACACTTTTACTTCGCCGTTGCTCTGGAAGGCGTGAGCGATTTGAGTAGTGCGTGAGAGAGCTATCGCGGCAGCGGAGACCGAGGCAGTCTTCAGAAAATTTCGGCGTGAGCGTGCTTTCATTTCGTGCTCCTGATGATGGCTGGAGATCAGTCGGCGGAATGATAGCAGGGGCAGAGGGAGCGGTAAACCGATTGAGCGGCTACTGCCTGGTCTCGAGTTCAGCGAGTATCTGGGGCCCAAGCTGGCTTACGCTGCCTGCGCCTAGGGTCATAATGAGGTCTCCCTCGCGCGCGGCAGCGGTAACAGCGGAGATCGCTGATGGAAAGTCGGGCACAAAGTCCGCCTGAGGCTGCGTGATCTTCGACGTGAGCAGTTCCGCCGTGATTCCCGGGAGGGGTTCTTCACTTGCCGCGTAAATGGGCAACACGAAGACGCGGTTTGCGTCTCCGAAGGCTCCGCCAAATTCATCGAGCAGATCGCGGGTCCGAGTATACCGGTGGGGCTGGAAGATCACATGGATCCGTCCGTCTTGACAGTACTCACGCGCAGCGGCAAGTGTGGCGCGAATCTCGGTGGGATGATGTCCATAGTCGTCGACGACAGTGATGCCGTGGACCCTTCCGCGAATCTGGAAGCGGCGATCGACTCCGCGGAAGCTCGCGATGCCGGCGGCTATCTGGCTGGACTCAACTTCAAGCTGGTGTGCGATCGCCACTGCCGCTGTTGCGTTCAAGGCGTTGTGCCGGCCTGGCACGTGAAGTTCAAAGGGTCCTAGGACTGCGCCAGGGACATGCACCTGAAAGCAGGAGAAGCAGCCCGGACGCGGCGACATGAATTGGAGCCGATACTCGGCTTCTGAATTGGTCCCGTAGCGGAAGACGCGTCGTTGCGCGCGCGGCAATATCGCTGCCAGTGCCGGGTTGTCAGCGCACGCAGTGACAGCGCCGTAGAAAGGCACCTTGTCCATGAAGGCGAGATACGCGTTCTCGACGTCGGCCATGTCGCGGTAGGTGTCCATATGCTCGCGATCGAGGTTGGTGACGACAGCGAGAATTGGCGGCAGCTTGAGGAACGAGCGATCGCTCTCGTCGGCTTCAGCGACGAGGTACTGCGTTGTGCCGAGCTTTGCGTTGGACCCAAGTGCGTCGACACGACCGCCGACGACGACAGTGGGATCGAGCCCTCCAGCCGCAAGAACAGTCGCCACCATGGACGTCGTAGTCGTCTTGCCGTGCATGCCGGCGATGGCGATGCCGTACTTGAGACGCATCAATTCAGCCAGCATCTCGGCCCGCTGAATTACGGGGATCTTGTGTGCCCGCGCTTCCACGACTTCAGGATTATTTGGCGAGACTGCCGAACTCGTCACCACGACGGTGGAGCCGGTGACGTTCTCAGCCTTATGCCCCTCATATATGGTGGCGCCCAGTTGGGCAAGACGGTCGGTGACGGAGCCGCGGCGCATGTCCGAGCCCGAGACCTTGAAGCCCATGTTCAGCAGGATCTCGGCGATGCCGCTCATGCCGATGCCGCCGATACCGATGAAGTGCGCGTGCTGTGAGGTTACAAACATGGAAGACGAAGGTTCAGGTTAGCACCTGATGGCTCTACCTCAGTTCACAGCCCCGCCCGCGTCTCTTCCGCCATATAGTCGACGACCGCCTTCAAATCGCCCTTAGACTCCTCGAACACCTTCAGCTGTCGATCCGCGCCCGTCCCGGTCTTCATGATCTTACGAATTCCCTCGATCGCTTCCCTGCTACCGAGCTCGTCGACAACAGGATCGATCATGGCAAGGTACTCCTCGATCAGGTCTCGCTCAGGGACCTCCTGTTGCTTACCGAAGTCGATCAGGCTGCCGTCCAGTCCATAGCGAACTGCGCGGAATTTGTTCTCCATCAGTAAGGGCCGCGCATAGTGGCGGAAATCCTGGTTGGCCTCGTGAAGCCTGCAAAGATATGCGGCCGTAGCCTGAATGAGCGCGGCGATGGCTATGGTCTCTTCCGCGCGAAGCGGAATGTCACAGGCGCGTACTTCGACAGTATTAAAGAACGGGTGCGGACGGATATCCCACCAGATTTTCTTCGCGTTGTCGATGCAATTGGTGCGCACCAGTAGGCTGACATAGTTCTCAAACTCGGAATAGCTGGAGAACGCATCCGGGATTCCCGTTCGCGGAAAATTCTCAAATACCTTTGCGCGATACCCCTTGTAACCCGTGTTGAGACCGAGCCAGAAGGGCGAGTTTGTCGCCAGCGCCATGATGTGTGGCAGAAAGTATCGCATCGCGTTCATCACACGGATGGCCTCTTCACGATCCTCGATGCCGACGTGCACGTGCAGGCCAAAAATCAGATTCGCGCGCGCGACGAGCTGCAGATCCTTGACCACCTGGTGGTAGCGCGGATCGGGATAGATCTCCTGCGTGCGCCAGTCCGCAAATGGATGCGTCGCCCCCGCCACTAGTTCCAGATCATGCTCGCGCGCCAGCTTGATCATCTCGCGTCGCAGTTCGTAGACATCTTCGCGAGCCTCGTCGATATTGCGGCATATTCGGGTGCCTACCTCGACCACCGATGTATGCATCTCGGCCTTGACGCGTTCCTGAAGGCGCATCTTGCCCTGTGCGAGCATCTCCGTCTGGATGTGGGAGCGCAAATCGCGCGTAACCGGATCGATGGTCTGGTACTCCTCTTCGATGCCCAGGGAGAAGGATGGCCGCATGCAGATGACCTCGGTGAAGCTTGCTGCACATTGTAGACGAGTGCTCGTATCCGCCGGATAAGAGATGCGGGTGCCCAATGTCTCCCGCTTTTGTAGACGTGGGAGGCGGGCTTACAATCCTGCGCGTGAGAGCACGAGAGATTCAGGTATTCGCAAACCGGCACGAAGCTGGACGCATCCTCGGGGCATCGGTCGCAAAGCTGCCGGACCTAGCCGACGGCGTGGTGCTGGGACTGGTGCGGGGAGGCGTGCCGGTGGCATTCGAAGTGGCGAATGCTTGCTCGCTCCCCTTGGACATCCTCGTAGTCCGCAAGCTCGGAGTGCCATGGCAGCCGGAGCTGGCGATGGGTGCGATCGCGAGCGGCGGGGCGATCGTACTCAATGAAGATGTGCTGCGGTCAAGCCGAATAACTGGTGCGCAGCTTGAGCAGGTGACGAACCGCGAGCGCGTAGAACTCCATCGGCGTGAGATGCTCTACCGCCAGGGGCGCCCCGCGTTGTCAGTCAGCGGTCGAGCCGTGATCCTGGTCGACGATGGCCTGGCAACCGGCGCCAGCATGCGCGTGGCGATCCGGGCTGTGAAGGACGCAGCGCGCAGGGTCGTTGTCGCGGTGCCCGTTGGCGCAAAGAGCACCTGCGAGGAACTGAAGACGTTGGCAGACGAGGTGGTCTGTGCGCTGACTCCAGATCCCCTGGAAGCTGTGAGCCAGTTCTATCAGGATTTCGAGCCAACGCCGGATGACGAGGTTCGCGGGTTGCTCAGCGCGAACACTTGCGCGGGAGATGAGCATTTATTGTGAGATTGTTGATGACCCTCGGACCCAAACCCAGGCGATACCCGCAATCGGACAGTTTTGAATGGATTCGCCTTTACGACAGATCGCCTTCAACCTGGATGAGCTTTCTCGCCAATTCTTCACAAGACGACCGGGGATGCCCGTGTTAGCGACTACGAACTGGGCTGCTGATTCTTTGCCAGACGAGAACTGAGGGTGCTTCAGAGTCGCGCTAGGCACTCAGCACGGATGGTTTCAGTCTTTCGGTTGCCTTCGTCTGTTCCCAGGTGTTCCATTCTTCCACCAGTTTGCCGTCCACAATACGAGCGATATTGATACCGAGCAGTGTAAGGGGTTCGCCGGTCTCTCGTACCCGGACGTTGGCGGTCATCCGAGTGACGACCTTCTCGCCATCAACCAACTGATCCTCAATCTGAAAGGAGTCCTTGGTATAGACAAAGAGACTGTGGAAGTAAAGGATGCTTTCACGGAGCCCCTGCAGATCCCGGTCACCCGCTGACGGGTGCCCGACATAGTTAGGCGCAACCACTTGATCCAGTGCCGAAACATCTCCGGCGGCATATAGATCCACCAGTCTCCGAAAGACCGCTTTCCTGGACTCCGGAGAATCTTGCTTCGCTTCGCTGTCCATGATGATTTCTCACGTTACCAAATCTTGCCGGGGAACCTTGAGCCTCTTGTCACGATTTTCTTATTGATAGGCTCGGAATCAATCCTCGGCCCAGCAACAAATCTTCGCCTTTTATTCGCTTTTAGGATAGTATGCACTCATGGGTGCGATGAATCTCTTTTCCCAGCTTGCGGCGGAGCCGACGCATGAGGAGATCTACCCTGGCGCGGTCCTTATGAGAGGACTGGCACTGGAGCAAGATGCCGAGTTCTTTGCGGCGGTAGAGCGAATAACGGCGGCGGCGCCATTGCGTCACGCCACAACCCCGAGCGGCCTGCCCATGCAGGTAATGGTCTCGGACTGCGGCACTCCCGAAGCGTTTCGGCGCCGGTGGAATGCTCGCCAGCAGATCTATACGAAGGGCGAGGAGTTTCCGAACCCGCATACGAGTTCTCCCCCAGCGCCACAAGCGCCCGCGGATAAGCGGATTTGGCCGCCGATGCCGCGGGTGCTGGCGGATTTCGCGGTGCGGTGCGCGGTGAGGGCTGGCTTTCCGCAGTTTCGGCCCGATGCCTGCCATATCAATCGGTACCAAGCGGGTACAAAGCTGGGAATTCACCAGGACAGGTCGGAGTTCGACCTCTTTGCGCCGATCGTGTCGGTGTCGCTTGGGCTTGAATGCATCTTTCTGCTCGGCGGCTTTCAACGGACAGATCCCACACGTCGGATTCTGCTCGAACACGGAGACGTGATTGTGTGGGGAGGACCTTCCCGGATGCGCTTCCACGGAGTGCTGCCCGTGAAGCCGGGACATCATCCGATCACGGGGCCATACCGGTATAACCTGACCTTCCGGAAGATTGCTTAGAACAGTTGCCAGTTTTCAGTTTGAGGGCTCTATCGCGCTCCCTTGGCTTTGGAATTGCTTTGGAGGTTGAGGGAGACGGCGGAGCGGATCAGGTCTTTCAATGCTTTTTCGTTGAGCTTGTCTGCTTCGTGAATATCGATGGCCCGCCGGGTGTTGCCATCGAGGCTGGAGTTGAATAGCCCGGCAGGATCTTTCAGCGAAGCGCCTTTGGCAAAGGTCAGCTTGATCGCGTTCTTGTAGGTCTCGAGTGTGAGTACGATCCCGCTGTGAGAAAAGACAGGAACTCCATCCGGGTTCGAGGCCTTGGCCCACTTCTGTTCTTCAACGATGTCGGCATCGGCTTCGTGAATGAGAGAGCGTACGCGGGCAAGCATCTTCCCGCGCCAATCGCCGCGCTCATTGAGTTCGTTGATCCTGGCATCCAGGACCGCTGATGTTTTCGAAGTGATAGCGTTCTTCATGTTTGACTCCTGTTCACGCTGCGTTCTTCGCCGGGGAGAGAACGCCAAAGGTGCGGCTCGGGGGACGCAGCGCCCATGAGGCGACCATGAATCCAGTGATGATCAGCGGAGCGATCACGTGAAAGCCATATGCGCCGTAGCCGCCACTCATCGCGCAGGATGCAGCTGCTCCGGTGAAGTCGAAGAAGATTCCGGCGTAGGCCCACTCTTTCAAGCGCGGGAAGCCGGGCACCAGAATGGTGAGTGCTCCGAAAAACTTCCAGAAACCGAGAATGGCGAAGAAGTACATCGGGTATCCGAGGACCGGGACCACACCGTGCGGGCTGGCGAAGTACTGCATCAGCTGCGCTATGCCTCCGCTGCCGATCGGAAATGCGACGAGCACGGTCATGATCCAGTAAAGGATTGTTCTGCCCTTGCTGCTGGTGTTGGCGGCGACGAGTGTCGGGTTGTGCAGAGCGGATTCCATTGTGTTTGACCTCTTTGATTGGGGTTACTACTTGACGGGGAACCTGGGGGCAGTGACTCCGAATTGTTTTGCGTACTCGTCGACCAGGCGCTGCCACTCGTATTTCAGCGCGTCGGGTCCGACGATGCGGCCGATGGGGGTGCCGGAGAGGAAGCGGTCGAGAACATCGAAGCAGATTTGCCAGCCGGCAGCTCCCCAGGCGATGAAGCCGCGATCGATGTTATGCCAGAGCGTGAGGCGAGTGCCATCGCCGAGAGACTCCAGTTCCCAGCGAAGATTCTTGTCGCCCCAGTTGTATTCAAGCACTCGCGGACGGTCCGCACGAGTCACGGTAGTCTCGGAGACCATCGGCTTCGGCGCGTTGGCGACCGATAGTTTCACCGTCGACCCCGCGCTGCCAAGGTTGCCGTCAACATCAAACGGCGCCCACTCGCGTAGATGCTTTGGATCGGTGAGAGCCTCCCAGACGCGTTCGCGCGGGTGATTCAGTTCGCGAACGAGAATCAGTGTCCAGTTGTCTCCGTCTTTTTGCACCTGCGCGCCGAGTACGGGACCGGGAATGTAGTGCACTGCCATGATCGGTTCCTCTACGTGGAGATGAATGAGTTTCGCGAAACTACCACTTCTTGAGTTCTGTGATCTGAATGAGATTGCCGCAGGTGTCGTTGACCATCGCAATTTTAGAGGCGGTCACGTCAGTTGGCGGCATAGTGAATGTTCCTCCGGCGGACTTGATGCGTTCGTAGTCGGCATCGATCGAGTCGGTGAGGAAGTTTGCGGCCGGCTGGTTCTGCTGAAAGGTGGCTTGCTGATAGGTTTTTGCCGCAGGGTTGTTGTTGAGGGCTAGCTGAAGTTCGGTGCCATCCGGGTCTTCGGCAGAGGCGACGGTGAGCCAGCGATATGGGCCATTGCTGAAATCAGTCTTCTTCACGAAGCCGAGAACATCGGTGTAAAAACGGAGGGCCTTCTCCTGATCATCGACGTAGACACTGGTGAGCTTGATTTTCATCGGGATGTTCCTTTTGGGGATTTCGCGGTGCGCGACCTTGAGGCGCGAGTTTTTTGCATGTTGCCCAGCCGTGGTGCGCTGGAGGTTTTCTTTGCTGATTCGGCGATCTTCATCCGGTCGAGATGGCGTTCGAGCGCGTCGATGTACGGGGTCCAGAACCGGCGGTACTCTTCGATCCAGCCTGCTGCGTCTTTGAGAGGCGAAGCGTTGAGCCGGCACGGTCGCCACTGCGCTTCGCGGCCACGAGCGATAAGGCCGGCGCGCTCGAGTACCTTGAGGTGTTTGGAGACAGCGGGCATCGACATCTCAAAGGGCTCGGCGAGCTCGGAGACGCTGGTTTCGCCGAGCGCCAGCCGCGCGAGGATGGCACGACGGGTGGGATCGGCGAGTGCGGCGAAGGTGTTGCTGAGGTGATCCTGCATTTGTATTTTACCGTTCGGCTATTTAACCGATTAGTTTAATGTAGATCGAGTTTAGGTGGTTGTCAACTGCTTTTTGAATATCGGTATTTTGAAGAAATCGGGAACTATCGCGATTTGCTCCGGCTAAGTGCAACCTTCGCTGCGCGGTATCCGCACATTCCGTGGACACCGCCTCCGGGCGGAGTGGATGACGAGCAGAGGAAGAGGTTGGGAGCGCTGGTCTCGTATGTCAGAGCGCTGGGACGGAGCAGAAACTGCTTCATGGTCATCGCGCCACCGCTGATGTCGCCCCCGATGAGGTTGGCATCCATGCGTTCGAGGATGGCCGGCGTGGAGACGTAGCGCGTCATGATGCAATCGCGAAAGCCGGGAGCGAAGCGCTCGATCTGCGCTTCAATGCGATCGGTCATATCCTCGGTGGAGCCGTTCGGCACATGGCAGTACGCCCATAGTGTGTGCTTGCTGTCAGGCGCGCGAGTGGGATCGAAGATGGAGGGTTGAGCGACAAGGACGAAGGGACGGTCGCAATGCTTGCCATCGTTGACCAGGCGCTCAGATTCGGCAATTTCTTCGAGTGTGCCGCCCAGGTGAAGGCTGATAGCGCGGCGGCAATCGCGGGCACGCCACGGCACGGGGCGTGAGAGGGCGTAGTCGATCTTGAATGCGCCGGGACCACGCTTGAAACGTGTCATGAGTTCGCGAAATCCGGGCGTAAGGCAGTCGCCCGCGATGTCGACGAGCTGGCGCGGCGAAGTGTCGAAGAGGGTGACCACGTCGGGGGCGTTCCACGCGCGGAAAGCAGCGGAGTCGATGCGAACGCCAGTGTGGAGCTTGCCACCCAGGTTTTCAAAGGTGCTGAGAAGTGCCTGGGTGATGGATTGCGAGCCGCCGCGCGGAATGGGCCATCCCACCTTGGGTGTGATAGCTGCAAAAACCAGTGCGATGGCGGATGTGAGGACATCGTCAAGGCTGAGGAAGGAGTGCGCGGCGAGTCCGGCGAAGAGAGCGCGAGTCCGTGCGCTTTTGAAATGCCGGTTTGCAATGCGGCGGGCCGGCTGGAACGCGGCGACTCCGAAGCGCGCCATCAGCCAGGGATGACGCGGGATGCGAACGGCGGGGCCGAGTGCTTCCTCTGCGAATTTTGCCCAGTTATCGACGAGGGGCTGGATGAGGCTTCGCCAGGCCTTGGCGTCGGGGCCCAGTTCCCTGTCCTGGTCAGCGAGATCGCGATGAAGAAGAACAGCCGAACCGTCGTCGAGCGGATGCGCGAGCGGAATGTCTCCGTGGATCCACTGCAGACCGTGATCAGCGAGTGGGAGTGTCGCAAAGAAAGGAGAGCCTGCGGCCATCGGATGTACTGCGGAGCCGAAGTCATGCAGGAAGCCAGGAAGCGTGAGTGGAAGCGTACGCGCTCCTCCTCCGGGGATGTTCTCAGCTTCAAAGACTTCAACGGGTACGCCCGCCTGTGCGAGCGCGATGGCGGCGGAAAGTCCATTGGGGCCGGAGCCGATGATGCGGGCGCGCTTCATGAGTTCATTCTCCCAGAATTCCGTTCGTGCGGTCAGTCGAATCGTGGTGTTGATTCAATCGTGAACGGGAAGTTCTTCTGGCCATTGGACGACTGCGGATCGCCCTTCGAGACTCTTTGTCAGTTCAGGTGCGTACATGCCAAGCAGCTCGCGCCGCCACCAATTCCCTGTTGCCCGCTTCTCTTCGCGAGATGTGAACCAATACTGCCAGAGCATCGCGCGAATGTATCGAGGTGGAGCATCCGGGAAAGGGTTGCTTCGAAAAAGATTAAGTACATCGCTGTCGTTTTCGAGAAGGCGCTCTTCCGTGAGAGGAACAATCTCGTTCTGATGCCAATCGCCGAGCGAGGCAAACCACAGGTTCCAGTCGAAGCGCGGTTGGTAGGGCGCGTAGATGCGAGGAGCTTCATTGAGCGCCTGAGGCTTGTTGCGGAAAAGGTATGGCGTCCACTTCTGGCCATCGTTGGAACCCTGGAACTCGATGTCGTACCGGCCGTTGGTCATGACAGCAAAAAGGCCGTACTGGTTGGCAATGCGGAATGGCTCGAGCAGAACGATGGGCTTGCTTGGCAGAGGGAGAGATCGAAACTGGATGAGCAGCATCTCGGCAGTGGTGTTGTAGAAAATCCAGGCGAGCATGACGGCGGAGATGGCGAGTCGGAGAGCACAAAGGTGCCTATGGAGACGAATGCGCTTCGAGCTTGCATCGAGTGCTTCCGGCTCTTCGTCGTCAGATTCTCTTTCGGATTGCGAGTGGGGCTCAAAGCCAAGGTTTGACCTGTAGCGGCCAGGAACGAATTGCAACAGGAAGCAATCGTCCAGGAGAAGGAATCCGAGCGAGAGAACAAGGTAGTTGAGGAAGGTGTAGTTGGCGGTGAGGATGACTCCTATCTCCCAGGGCGTGACGATGAGGAAGCAGACGATGCGAACTCGACGCGGCAGGAAGAGCATCCAGACAAGGCCCAGTTCCAGGACGAGCGTTCCGGCAGCGCTGGTGACGTGGAACCAGTGCGGCAGGTGCTGCGTGTACCACCCGATCCACGTTGGCAGTGGGCCTGTCTCGTAGTAGTGGTCCATTGCCGTGAGAGTGCGCCATTGGCGGTCGCCGCTGATGAGCTTTACAAGACCGGACTCGAAGTAGATGCGGAACCACTCCCACTGAAGCAGAAAGAGGCTCGCGCGGGATGGCGGCGTAGAGGCTCCTAGGCTGGGACGAATGCCGCGGGGAGTGAAGAAGAGAGCGATGAATCCCGCTTCGAGGAGCATCCCGTCAGACTGATAGCTGGAGAAATCCTGCGCTGCGGAGACGAAAGAGAGGAAGCCAAGAAAGCAGATAAAGAAGCTGAGCCGCGGCCAGAGATTGAGAAATGCGGCGATGGAGGCGATGAGGCCGATAACGGTGACGATCATCAGCGCATGCGAAGTTGAAGAGATCCAGAAAAGAGTTGGCGCAAACCAGAACTTCGCGAGGGGATAGGCGCGTGAGACAGCCTGTAGATAGTCGTGGGCTGGAAGGATTCCGTGCGGACCGATGAGACCTTTGATCTGAAAGATCAGCGAGAAGAAGGCTGAGAAGTAGATGGCAGCGAGAGCGCGGAGAAATATCCAGCGAGGCAGAAGGCGCCCGGGCGCTCCGCAACTTGAATCGAATAGCCAGTTGATGAAGTTGCCGTGGCTTCCGATCCGGCCGCTCATCGTAGCCTCTGGGAACGCAGTGTTGTGCTCCCGCATGCTGATCAGCATAGCCATCTACCCGGCGGCTGTCATTAGCTCGAATCGATCAAGAAAATTTCGAGAAACTCGACGCGTTGCCTTCCCGTTTACTGCAACTCGCATCTCAGTTTCGGGAGGGAGAATGAGCACAGAAAAGCACTACCTCATCGAAGAGAAGGAAGAGGGGAAGTACGCTGTTCGTGCGCGGGGATCGTGGCGGGCCAATAAGGTTCTCGACAGCAAAGAGGCTGCCGAATATCTTGCAAAGTCTTTGAACCCGAACGATCAACCTGAACTCTCTCTGCCGCGGAGCAACGAGACGGCAGGCACGTCCAAGACCGGCGCGTCAAAATAGGATCAGAAATCTCGTTTTCATCTATCCGCCTGACTTTGGCTGCGGAATCTGCCACAGGCGGGTGAGCGGCCCACCGGAGCCGCGCACTGGATCGGATGCGGGAAACGGAAGCGAGTGCATGCGATCTCGTTCGATTTGCGAAGGAGCTTTGCGGCAGATGTCCCACGACTGCTGCGGTGGATACGCGCCGACGACGAGGAAATCGGGCGACGCCTGGAGACGGCAATGTCCTGTCCCGGTCGGAAGCACTACAACATCCCCGCCCGAAAGAGTGAGCTCATGGCCGCCAGGGCCGCCGAGAACGACACGCGCGTTGCCCGCGGCGATGCCGAGAACTTCGTGTGCGGTTGAATGGTAGTGGTGGAAATCGTAGATACCGTTCCGCCACTGGGGAGGCCAGCTGTTCTGCTGAAAAATCCGCTCAAATCCGGAAGCCGGATCTGTCCCGCTCAGGTCCAGTGCACCGTGATACAGAAGGACGGGCAATCGGTCATTGTTCGGAACCCAACCGTTTCGGGAGAGGTGCAGCGTCTCCGGGTCGCCAGGATCGCCACCGAGTAGTGACCGGGAGGATGCGATTCCCGCTGCCGCGAGCAACGCGCTGAACTGACGGCGGTCCACGCCAGAGACTTTGTTCTTCAACACCATATGGAGCCCCCTCGATGGAGCGGATAGCAAGTCGACGCCGTTGAGATGCCCGTAATGCCATAAAGTATGGTCCTGCAGACCGCTTCGCACCCTGAAGTGAAAATCCAGTGTCGAACTTTATGGGGACTGGTGTACAAAGGAACAACTTAGCGCGGAAGCCGCTCCAGAACAATTTCCCCTTAACGGAAGCGGATCCCAGCCAGGCCATTCCCTATTCTTGGGTCGTTAAAGCTCAATCGATGTTTTGGAGGAGTCCAGATGCGGCACGCGCGTTCTGTCGTTTTCCTGCTTATCTGCATATTCGGTTGTGGTCTTACAGTTTTCGGGCAAGCCACGACTTCCCTTCGCGGTCACGTAACGGACTCGAGCGGCGCGGCAATTTCAGGCGCTCGTTGCGAGCTTACTCTTACTGCGACCGGAGCGGTAAGGCAAGGGACTACCGACAGCACGGGAGAGTACCAGTTTGTTCAGCTTCCTCCAGGAGAGTATTCGCTCAAGGTGAGCGAACAAGGCTTTGCGTCGGTAGAGAAGCGGGGGATGAATCTCCTGGTGGGGCAGCCGGCTACCGTGGATGTGGCTCTGTCGGTCGCGAACGTCACTCAGGATGTCGAGGTGGAAGTAAATGTGCAGCCGATGCTGAACACTACCGACGCCACGCTGGGAAATGCATTCTCGCAGGAGCATATCGAGTCGTTGCCGATTGAAGGCAGAAATGTTCCCGATCTGCTCAGCCTCCAGCCCGGAGTTACGTTTTTGGGACGAACCGACTCGAACAACGGAACTAATTCCGTCGGCAACAGTTCAAGCGACTCACGGAGCGGCGCCGTGAATGGCGGACACAGTGACCAGTCGAACATCACGCTCGACGGCGTAGACGTAAACGACATCAACAATGGCTACGCTTTCACAAGCGTGCTTCGAGTAACACAGGACTCAATCTCGGAGTTCCGGGTAACGACGAGCAACCCGGATGCCGCGGAGGGGCGGTCGTCTGGCGCACAGGTTGGGCTCATCACAAAGAGCGGGACGAACCACATTCATGGTTCGGCGTACGAGTACAACCGCTCCAGCCTTTTCGAAGCGAACTCATTCTTCAATAAGCAGCAGCAACTCGATGCGGGCGAGGCCAACCGTCCGCCAAAGCTTATCCGCAACGTGTTCGGCGCATCGGCTGGTGGGCCGATCCTGCGCGACCATCTCTTCTACTTCGGGAACTATGAGGGGCGGCGTGATGCGGAAGGCGAAAGCGTATATGCAGGGACTGTACCCACCGACAGCCTCCGCGCAGGGAACATTCAATACGAAAATGCATCGGGAACCATCACGACTCTGACTCCCGCGCAGATCAAGGGAATGGACCCTCAGGGGATTGGCGTTAATCAGAATGTGCTGGCCATCTTCGCCAACTACCCGGAGCCCAACGATCCAAGCCAGGGCGACTCGCTGAACACGCAGGGGTATAGATTTCCCTACAACCTGCATCGCACATACAACACCTACACGGGACGGCTCGACTGGAACATCACGGGAAAGCAGAGTATCTTCTGGCGCGGCAATCTGCAGAATGACGATGAACCAACGACACCCGCATTTCCAGGCCAGCCGCCATCCACCAGGGTTCTGACGAATAACAAGGGCTTCGCCGTTGGATACACGGCGATCATCACGCCGAACCTCGTGAACGCGGTACGGTATGGGTTCACTCGCCAGGGTGTGGACAACTCGGGGTTGTCGAACGAGCCGGAAGTCAGCTTCAACGGGATCACATCTCCGCAGGCATTCACGCGCAGCACGGGCGTGATTATCCCCCTTCACAATGTTGTGGACGATCTTTCGTGGACGAAGCATGACCACAGTTTCCAGTTCGGCACGAATCTCCGATTCATCGACGACCAGCGCAGGAGCAATGCGAATTCATTTCCCGATGGACAGATGAATGCGGGGTGGCTGGCGAACGGATCAACCGTTGCAGGAAACGGCGGTGCCTTTGATCCGGCGGCATACGGATACCCGGCGGTATCGAAGAACTTCAAAAACCGCTACAACGGTGCGCTGCTCAGCGATGTGGGCATTGTGACCGAGGGGGACGCTGTTTACAACTACACAAAAGAAGGAACGGCACTTCCGCTCGGCACCCCACTGAAACGTGATTACAAATGGAATGAGTATGAGTTCTACGCGCAGGATTCGTGGAAGGCGTTGAAGAATCTGACGATCACGTACGGAGTACGCTATTCCCTGCTGCAGCCGCCGGTGGAGACCACTGGAACACAGGTGGGGACATGCATAGTCTCCGGAGGCACTTGCTCGCCCTATGCATTGACGGACTATTTCCTGGGAAGCGCGGCCCAGGCAGCACAGGGTGGCGCGGCAAACGCGGTCGGTGAGATCGGGTTTGACTTGAACGGACGATCGAACGGCAAATCTGACTTCTGGAAGATGGAAAAGAAAGACATCGGACCACGAATCGCGTTTGCGTATTCACCAAATGCGAGAGATGGTCTCATGAACAAGCTCTTCGGCGATGGAAAGAGTAGCATTCGCGCCGGCTATTCGATGGTGTTCGATCACTTCGGCGCCGCGACGGTGAATACGTTTGATACGACCGGTTCCTTCGGGCTGTCTTCGCAGATTTCGAATGTGCCCGGATCGGTGGAAGTGGGCACGGCACCTCGCTTCACTGATCTGACGACGATTCCCGCCGAGGTGATTCCGGCCGCGCCTCCGGGTGGATTCCCGGCGGTCCCGGATACATCGCTGTTTGCTATCAGCTGGGGGTTGGATTCGAAGATCAAGACTCCGTATTCGCATCTGCTTGATTTCTCGATCGCGCGGCAACTGCACAATGGCTCTTCGCTCGAAGTTGCGTACGTCGGCCGACTGGCTCACCGCCTGCTCGCTCAGGAAGACGTGGCGATGCCGATCAACCTGAAGGCGGGCGGGTCGTCGTATTTTGCCGAGGCAGCACAGATGTCGAAGCTGGTGAGGGCCGGCACGGATGTGAGTTCAGTAGCTCCAGATCCCTACTGGGAACAGCTCTTCGGTGCGCTCGACAACGTTGACCTCGGTTATGGAGCCGGGCCGGCATCGGCAACGCAGAATGTCTACCAGGTCTTCCAGCAGAATCTATACAACGAGACGTATGCACTGTTCTCACTCGATCTGCCGGAGTCGCAGACGGGCGCGGGGATCAATCCCACCGGCGCGTATCCGTCGTATCGCTTCTACCACGACCAGTATTCGGCGCTGTATGCATGGCGCTCGATTGCTTACTCGAACTATCACGCGTTGCAGGTGGTCTACCGCCAGCAGATCGGCTCGGGGATGTTCGCGGACCTGAACTACACGTATTCGAAGTCGATGGATATTGCCTCGCAGTCGGAGAGGCTGAGCACATCGGGTTCGAACAACAATGCGCAGATCATCAATACCTGGGCGCCGAACCAGCTTTATGGCGTATCGGATTACGATGCGACCCACCAGCTGAACGCGAACTATGTGTGGGACCTTCCCGTGGGTCATGGAAGGCGCTATATGAGAACCGCGAATCGGCTGATCGATGGGCTCCTCGGAGGTTGGCAGACAACTGGAATCGTTCGCTGGACAAGCGGACTTCCCTTCGCCGTAAATGAAGGCGGCAACTGGCCCACCAACTGGGATATCGAAGGATGGGCAACGCAGATCGCGAAGATTCCGTCGAGTGCGACGAAGCACGGAAAGCTAGGGCAGCGATTCGCGGATCCCCAGGCCGTGTTCGCTGCTTTCGATTACACCCTGCCGGGCGATTCGGGTACCCGGAACCCGCTGCGGGGCGATGGCTACTACGACTGGGACGCGGGGTTGAACAAGTCGTTTTCGATAACAGAGCACACGCGGCTTCAGGTTCGGTGGGAGACATTCAACGTAACCAACAGCGTGCGTTTTGATTCGCACTCCATCAACTCGACATTGGATAATGCGACGAATTTCGGCAACGCGACGGTGCTCTTGACGGACCAGCGCAAGGCCCAGTTCGCGGCCCGGTTTGAGTTCTAGAAAATTCAACACTCCGAGGTTCGCGAATCGGATTGAAAAATGGGAGAAACACAGGGGCAGTCGGGTCTTAAGGCGGACAAGTCAACCTGACTGTTCTCAATAGCCTGAAGGCTTCTGCTCCTTCCAGCTTGCGGAAGAAGGACCTCTCGGGCGGCACGGTTCGTGTCAGCGCTGCCGGACTAGGCTTTTGGACCGCTTCTCTGTTAGAATCAAGGTTCTGAGTCCATCAGCAGGAAGAAGCTATGTCCATCCATCCAGTAATGCAGCGCCTGGCAGATAAGCTGAAGCGCACTGATCTCCCCGATTTCGTGCCCGGCGACCAGGTTCGCGTGCAAGTGAAGATTAAAGAAGGCGATAAGGAACGTCTGCAGGCGTTTGAAGGCCTTGTGATTTCGATAAACCGGGGCCCCCAGGGCACGTTTACTGTGCGGAAAATGAGCTTCGGCCAGGGCGTCGAGCGCATCTTCCCCTTCAATTCGAAGGTTGTGGATAAGGTTGAGAAGGTTCGCAGCTACAAGGTTCGCCGCTCGAAGCTGTTCTACATCCGCGGACTGCGCGGCAAGGCTGCTCGCCTGAAGGAAGTGGAGCGCGAGCGCGCAACCGCCAAGGCGTAGTCGTCGCGAATTAGGAGATCAAAAACCCCGGCTCAGGCCGGGGTTTTCGTTTGGGTAAGATTGGGTGTCCTGAAGCTGCTTCGATTCAGTCTTCCCGGGTGTTCTTGTTGAGCCGCTTCGCATCCCCGGTCTCCTTGCTTTCATCGAGGCCCGTGGAGTCCGCGATGTCCACTGATCCGAGTGAGTCGTTTACGACGCCATCGTCGGGCTCGACGTTGGGATCCTGAAGTCCGCCTGGCTGTTCGTGAGTAGGCTTCGCGTTCGTGGTCATTGCTCCTCCTGACTGCTTGGATGCAATGAGCATGAGTCGCGGCAGGAGAGATTGGCCTGACAGAGCCCGGACGGTGGGGGAATTCCGCCCGGGTCAGGTTCACGATTCCGCGGATGGTTTTCAGCGGAGTTGTGAAGACGGATTCACGGTGTGGTGGCCGAGTTCCTTTCGAAGTCGCGCGAGGTGGTGCCAGCTATGGCGGACAGCGTGATCTTCAAGAACGAATTGGGCGGTCATGGGAGCGCCGAAGCTCAGAGAAAACGGAGAAGCCCGATCAAGTTCTTCGTCGGAAAGGGTGCGGACAGCGTCGGCAGCTTCCCTGCTATTTTTCAATAAAAGCTGAATAGTTTCATCGCGACCGACTCTGGCGCTGTCAGCGGCGTGCTTGGCGTTGATTGCGGCTACGACTTCCCATGTGACATCGGTGATGGTTTTGCCGGAAGCAGCCGCCTGCGCAACGCTCGTTTCAATCGGATACATGCTGGCTACGTGATGAACGATAACCCCGGCAGGACGGCCCTGCTTGCCGCCTTCTGTTGTGGGCGTCGACCACTCCGCATCGGTTAGGCGGCCAGCGAAGTCAGCGAGGCGGGCAGCGCCTTCTTCGATGCGATCGGCAAGGAGTTCTGCACGACGATTGGTTTTCTTGTCTTTCATAGGAATGGAATGGATGAACGGAAGATCGGGGTCGCGGTCACCGCGAATGGCGATGACCTCGAGATACTCCGAGTCGACAAGGGTCGCGTTGCCGACGCCGCGGTTATTAGCAGACCAGAGAGCGACGAGATCCGCCTTGAGCTGCGCCTGACCTTCGGCATCGAGCGCTCCGAAAGCGCGCGACATCGGGCCGTAGTGCTCGCGGAAGAAGTCGACGACGACATCGGGCGGGAACGGATACTCAAACTGGTAGTGGCGATAGGTGCAGCGGAGGTCGAGAACGCCTTCGCGGAAGCGCTCGTGAACCGTTGCCTGGTCGCCCCACAGAACCGGGGATGGCATTCCGTTTGGCGCGATGTAGCGCGCGATGATTTTGAACATCTGGCCGACGAAGCCCTGTGGAGTCCAGTTGGCCATCGCAATCTTGCCGCCGGGCTTGCAAACGCGGATCAGCTCGGATGCAACGAGGCCCGGACGTGGCGCGAACATGGCACCAACGAGGCTGGTGACAATGTCGAACTGGGCGTCGGCGTAGGGCAGTTCTTCAGCGTCGCCTTCGTCGAATGTGGCGTTTAGCTGCTCCTGTGAGGCACGGACCCGGGCGCGCTCAATGGAGTTGGTGGCGATATCGCAGCCTGTGACTTCAGCTCCGGCGCGTGCGGCGATCAGAGCGAGCTGGCCTGTGCCGCAGCCTACGTCCAGAAGCTTCTGCCCCGGCTCGACTCCGATGCGGCGAAAGAAGAGGTGGGCATCGGGCTCGAGGTAGCGGGAGAAGACGTCATAGTCTCCAGTCATCCAGGTCGCCTTGAGGCGGGTCTTCAGCTGGTTGACGTCGCTCAGGGAATTCGTAAGGGCGGGGGAAACCGCGGCTCCAGTGCTCATTTTGAATCTTCCTCTGCGGGGATTAGATCAAGTAAGATCTAGCTCTACTATGCGGGGAACGGGACTTCCCTACTTGACTGAACCGCCCGCATGGTTAGCTCAAACGCCCATTTTTTTGAAAGAGTGTTCGTGCAATGGACGTGCTGTCAGAGGTTTTGAGCGCAGTTCGGTTGAATGGAGCGCTGTTCTTTAACGCGGAGTTCAGTGCTCCGTGGTGCATCATGTCTTCGGGCGCGGTGGGTATCGAGCCGCACCTGCCCTTCAAGAACGCTCATCTCATCATGTTTCACTTCCTGACGGAAGGTCGCGCTTACGCGATGCTCGACGATGAGCGCGTGGAGCTTAGCGCCGGGGACATCGTCGTCCTGGCAGGTGGAGATTCGCACTACCTGGGCAACGGCCCCCGTCGAGGGGAGCCTGTTGACTCATTCCGTGAGTTTGCGGGAAGCCTGGCAGACGGGCTGAAAGCCGTGCAGTTTGGCGGCGGCGGCGAGAAGACGAAGTTCGTCTGCGGGTACATGGCTTGCGATCCACGGCTGTGCGAAGTGTTTCTGTCGGGGCTGCCGCGAATCTTAAGAGTTCCGGTCGCCTCGGGGCCATCGGGTAAATGGATTGAGAATTCAATTCGGTTTTCTGTCGATGCGTCTACGGGATCGAATGCGGGCAGTTCCCTCGTGGTCGAGAAACTTTCGGAAGTCCTTTTTGTTGAGACGCTTCGCTCCTATATCAGCATGCTGCCTGACGAGCAGAGAGGCTGGTTGGCTGGACTGCGAGATCCGAACCTTGCGAAGGCTTTGGCGCTGATGCATCGTGAGCCGGCGCGTGAATGGACAGTCGAGGGCTTGGCGAAGGATGTGGGTTTGTCGCGCACGCGGCTGGCGGAAAGATTCCGCCATTTTCTGGGGATGTCGCCCATTGCCTATCTCACCGATTGGCGGATGAGAATGGCAGCGGAAGCCTTGGAGAAAACCGACAAGAGCGTAGTTGAAGTGGCGTTGGATGTGGGGTACAACTCCGAAGCAGCATTCAACCGGGCGTTCAAACGCGCTTACAACGCGCCGCCGGCGCAGTTCAGGCACAGCAGGAAGAGTGGCAAGGTTATCGACCTGAAAGCTGAGCCGGCGATGGCGATGTAACCACTTCGTTTCACCGGACGGGTTTTCCGCAGGCATCCACCGTTTCGCGCATGCAATTCGTTCATATACTGAGTGCATGGCAAAGGCTCCGGTATGTGGTTGGAAGCTGGAGAAGGCTGCGACTAAGTGCGGCTTTCTGCGGATTGCCGGGTGCGATGAGGTGGGACGCGGGCCAATGTTCGGGCCTGTGGTTGCCGCTGCCGCCATTTTGCCGCTTGGGTGCCGGATTCCGGGTCTGAACGATTCGAAGCAACTCTCTGAAGCGAAACGGAACGAGCTCGACGTGATCATTCGCGCAAGGGCGTTAGCGTTTGCCATTGCCGCGATTGATGTGGAGACGATCGACCGGATCAACATCCGCAACGCTTCCCTTCTCGCCATGCGCACTGCCGTTCAGCAGCTTGGGGTCGAACCGGATTATCTGCTCATCGATGGATGCGACACCATCGACTGGCCCTGCCCGCAGGAGTCGGTGATTCACGGTGATGGAACCAGCTATTCGATTGCAGCCGCAAGCATACTGGCGAAGGTGTATCGCGACCGTATGCTGGTTGAGCTGGATGCGGTTTATCCCGGGTACGGACTGGCGAAACACAAGGGGTACTGCTCTCGCGAACATCGTGCGGCGCTTGATCGACTGGGGCCCACTCCTCTGCACCGCAGAAACTGGAGCCCTGTAATGCAGACGATGCTCGAGTTCAGCGAGACTCTGGAGATCGCGGTCGACTAGACTCGCTGGATCACCGATGCCGCTCGCGCTTCGAGCGTAAGATTCCCTCAATAAAATGAAAAGCTGGCACGGAGGCTGGAAGATGGCACGTCTGCGGCTAATGTGGACCGGTGCAGCACTGTTGCTCGTGGTGGGTTGCGAGAAGCGCTCGAACAAGCCTGATCCAACCAAGGGTGTGGTCAGCGGAATTGTCATTTGTGCCGACACTGCAAAACCTGCACGCTTCGCAACTGTGAACCTGACTCCGATTCCCAACCCGCATTCAGAGCCAAATGACGATCCACCTCTCGCGCCGGTAGCGACGATACAAACGGGCCTGGATGGGCGATTTCGGATGGAGGCCGTGCCGCCCGGGGAGTACTACGCGTTTGGAACGCTCGGCGGATATCTCGATCCGATGCGAGGAATCGACTTCGGAGAGATCAGCGAGAAAGGCTCGACGATTGAACAGGAATTGTCAGCAGTAAAACAGTGGAAAGAAAATCTGGTCTCGGTGAAGGTCGCGGTGAGACGTGTTTCAGAGATCACGATCGAACTGCGGCGTGCTGCGGAAATCAACGGGAACGTCAGCTTCGATGATGGCAGTCCCGCAATCGGTATGCACTTTCAACTCTTCAGAAAGAATCCGAAGAAGCAGTGGGGTTCGGTAGGACTTCCCTTGTTCAACAACTGGGCGATCACCTCAACCAGCGACAGTCATGGGCACTACGCCGTCGAGAATCTCGCGTCGGGAGAGTACGTTGTTTGCGCGATGATGCCGATTGACTCGGAAGATGTTGCTCCGCGGGTGTGCCTGGGGAATGTGCTTCGCAGGAAGGCAGCGAGCACGATCAAGGTGAGTGAGGGCGAGGTCGCGCGCGGCGCAGATATTGTGATTCCCATCTCTGGACTGCGCACGGTCGGCGGTCGCGTGGAAGCTGTTGAAGATGGACACGCACTTGAGCATGCGACGGTGACGCTGCTATTCGCAGACGATCATGAACAGTCGAGAAAAGTATCCATTGATAATGAAGGGAGCTTTCGATTCGAGTATGTTCCTGAGGATAGTTACATCCTGCGAGTGAGTGGTGCCAAAGATGGCTCCGAGGATGAGGGAAAGGAAAGCCTCTACTCGGACAAAGAGATGTCGTTGCACGTGCATAGCGATCTGAACGACGTGAACGTTATGCTCACGCGCGTTCCAGTTCACGCTCCGTAATCCAGTTGACGGACGGTTATGCCGCGACGGCCTGGCGTGCTTTTCGTTTCTGAATGTAAGTCAGGATTGGCCGTGCGAGAAGCAGAACAGCGAGCGATATGGTCAGGTTCATGGGGCTGAGGACACCGGGTTTGACCTGCCACCAGTAGTGAATGATTCCACCAATTGCAGCAAGGTAGACGAGCTTGTGTAGACGGTTCCACTGCTTGCCGCCGAGTTTGCGGATTGCCCAGGTTGTGGATGTAAGCGCAAGCGGAACCAGAAGCAGGTATGCCGCGAATCCGGCGATGATGAAGCGCCGCTTGGTAATGTCCGTCTTGAAGACGCTCATATCAAAGTTGAGATAGAGCACCAGGTAAGTCGCGAGATGAATACTCGCGTAGAAGAAGGCGAAGAGGCCTAGCAGGCGGCGGAACTTGATAAGCCAGGAAAGCCGCGGTGAAAGCAGACGCAGCGGCGTGACTGCCAGCGAGAGGATCAACATCAGGAGCGCGTTGTAGCCGGTCGTGAGCGCGATGGTGGAAGTCGGATCGGGGCCGAGAGTGTTCGTGACGGCCTCGTAGACGAGCATCGCGAAGGGACCAAGGCATGCGATCCAGGTGAGCGTCTTGAGCGTGATGAGGGTCTTGCGATTCATTGATTGAGCGGCGCTCCGCGCCTGTAGCGGGGTTAGCGGTGCTTCGCACCTGTTAGCGGGGCTAGCGTAGTTCGCCCTATTCGCGCAAGTTCATCGGAGTTATTAATCCCTCACGAACTCCGCTAACTCGCGCGAAGCGCGGCTAACACCGCGAACTCCGCTTCAGTAGTTCTTGTCGAGATTCATTCCGTTGTAGAGCGATGCAACCTGGTCGGCATAGCCGTTGAACATCAATGTTGTGCGGCGTTGGGCATAGAACGGAAGTCCGATGCGGCGTTCCGTCTTCTGGCTCCATCGCGGATGATCGTGATTGGGATTGACGTTCGAGTAGAAGCCGTATTCGCGAGGATTCTGCTGATACCAGGTGGTCTCGGGCATCTTCTCGACAAAGCGAACGGTGACAATCGACTTGGCGGACTTGAAGCCATACTTCCATGGCACGACGATACGGATCGGTGCGCCATCCTGGTTGGGAAGTACCTGTCCGTAGAGTCCGAAGGTGAGGAGCGTCAGCGGGTGCATGGCTTCATCCATGCGCAGACCTTCGCTGTATGGCCAGAAGATGCTGGACTCGTTCGTCCACTTCTCAACCTTCTTGTCGTAGTAAGAGAGGAACTGAACGTACTTCGCGCTGGGCAGCGGATCGCACTGCTTGATGAACTCGGAAAGCGAGTAGCCGATCCAGGGAACGACCATGCTCCAGGCTTCGACGCAGCGGTGGCGGTAGACGCGGTCTTCAAGCGGGCGAAGTTTGAGCAGAGCTTCAATATCGAATGTCTTGGGCTGCTTGACCTGGCCCTCGACCTTGACGGTCCAGGGGCGGGTGGGGAGCACTCCAGCGTTTTTGGCCGGGTCCGTCTTCTGCACACCAAACTCGTAGTAGTTGTTGTAGTGAGTGATGTCTTCGAGGCTGGTAAGTTGCTCGCCAGTGGTGGAGAGCGGACTCTTCACGGTCTGAAGCTTCTCTGCGTCCGCCAGGACCGATGTGCCGGGCGAGAGCAGATCTGCAATGCGATCTGCTCCAACGATAGCTCCTCCAGCGACGGCAGCACCGGATACTGCGGTGCGCAGAAAGCGGCGGCGGCTCAGGAAATCGTTGTAGCTCGACTCAGATGTGATCTCCGATGAGGGAATATCGGAGGGCTTGCGGATAAGCATGGATGACCTCGCTGGGGACCTCTACAGCACTTATTAGACACCCGAGGACTGGCACAAGTTACAACCCGCCTGAAACCAGTTCGATAGGAAGAAAACAAGTAATCTAGCTCTTCGTCGCGGCCCTGCGGGGAGTAGGACGCGTTTTAGCCAGCGCGGGAAGACTGCCGCGCGGAAATGACGTGGACTGGCGAACAACAAGGTGCGTAGGGATCGACCATTCGGTCTGATGTGCTTGGGAGAGCCCGGGCTCGATCCCGGCACGAAGTGCCTGAATGGCAGCAGAAGCAAGAAGCTTGCACGACATCTGGACGGTAGTCAGCGGCGGAAGCACGAATTGGGCGAGATGGATGTCGTCGAAGCCGATTACGGAGATGTCGTCCGGCACTTCATGAGTTGTGCGGTGCAGACCGTGAAGAACTCCGATTGCGGTCATGTCGTTGGAGCAGACGATAGCCGTTGGCATTTCGCCAAGATGAAGCAGATTCTCAGTCGCCTTGATGCCGCCTTCCATCGTGTGAGTGCCCTCGACGATGTGTTCGCGAGGTACGCTCAAGCCAAGCTCGGACATCGACTTCAGGAACGCGTCGCGGCGTGCGATCGCAGATCGCATCTGCAAGGGGCCGCTGATAAAAGCGATGTTGCGGTGGCCCAGTGCCGCGAGGTGCTGGACGGCTTCGCGGATTCCACCGCTGTAGTCGACTTTGAGCACGCGGATGTTCGGCATATCAGGACCTGAGTCGACGAACACCATGGGAAAAGCGCGATCGACAAGCTTCTGTATGAGTTCCTGCTCGATGCCGAAGGTCATGATGGCGACGCCGTCCACGCTGCGCTGGAGCATGCGGCGCACGAGCAACTCAGTGCGAACCGGATCGTAGTTCGTTGACCCGATGAAGACTTCATAGCCCTGCTCGACGGCGAGGTTTTCGAATTCCTGGACCAGCTCAGGAAAGAAGGGGTTCGTAATTTCAGAGACGACAAGACCCAGAAGGCGACTGCGTCCGGAGACGAGAGCGCGGGCCTGCGTATTCGGTACATAGCCGACTTCACGGATGGCGCTCCAGACACGCTCAGCTAGTTCAGGAGCGACGGTTGAGATGCCGTTGACCGTGCGGGAGACTGTGGCAATGGAGACACCGGCGCGCTGAGCGACATCGCGGATGCTGGCGCTGGGGGCTCGAAGACGATTCGTATTTTTCCTTGGGCCGCCCATCGCAACGATTCTACGTCATTTTCTCGTGTTTCACGAGGATCGTTGCTCGCGGCCGGACCGGCGAAGGGAAAGGGTGCTATAGGTTTAGGGACATATTGTTGACCGCGCAGGCAGCCCAGTCGAAGCTTTGCTGGGGCTCGGCGGGCAAACGTTTCCGCTTGCCGAAGCCGGATCTACGGGTGATTCTGGCCGCCCCCGGCCACCTCGATTGCGTGGTTCAACAGAGGCAGGATGGAGGCGAGGCTTTCCTCGGCTCCGCGTTTGCTGCCCGGCAGGTTGACGATCAGGGTGCTGCCTCGCAGCCCTGCAATGCCACGCGACAGCCAGGCAAACTTGTTCTTCTCCGAGCCCAGAGACCGCATCGCTTCGGCAATTCCCGGAACAAGACGATCTAGAACGCGGATAGTGGCTTCGGGGGTGCGGTCGCGCGGGCTCAGCCCGGTTCCGCCGACAGTGAGGATAAGCGAAGCATGCATGCTGGACCATTCGAGCAGACGGGCGATAATCTCGTCTTCTTTGTCCGGAACCAGCGCTTTGGCAACTCTCGCATCGGGCCAGTGCTGGCGAAGAAGATCGGCCACGGCTGGGCCTGCGGTGTCGGTCATCAGCCCCTGAGAGCAGCGATCGGAGACAGTAAGGACACAAAGAAGCATGGATATCAGTTCCATTTCTGCGGAAAAACGGAATTCGGTTTGCTTACTCGGGAATCTGCGGTAGCACTTTGATGTTGTCGAGCCAGGCTTGAGCCAAGCCGGGCCAATAAGTGACTGGCAGTTCCGGCTTCGTCTTGCGAAGACCGTATCCATGGCCACCTTCTGCGTAGATGTGCAACTCGGCCGAAACTTTTGCCGCCTTCAGTTGCAGGAAGTAGTTGGTTGCATTCTCGACGTGAACCGGATCGTCTTCTGCCTGGACTATGAACGAAGGCGGGGTCTGAGAGGTGGGTTTGATTTCCGTGTTGTTGGCCATGTTCTGTTCTGCATTCGCGAGATAGCCCGGATAGATGATGAAGGCAAAGTCGGGACGGCAGTTTAGATCATCAGCGGCATCGATCTTGTCGTAGAGTCTCTTGTCGAAGTGAGTGCTGAGCGCCGCGGAGAGGTGCGCTCCGGCAGAAAAGCCCAGCACGCCGATCTTGCCTGGATCAATATTCCACTCTTTTGCATGCTGGCGAGCGAGACCGAGAGAGCGCTGAGCGTCCTGCAGCGCGGCGGGTGACTTGGGATACGGACCGGTATTGGGAACCCGATACTTCACCAGCAGACAAGCGACGCCGATCTCATTCAGCCAGTCGCATACTTCGGTTCCCTCCAGATCGATGGCAAGGATCTGGTATCCGCCACCCGGGAAGACAACAACAGCAGGTGCGGGGCTGGTCGACGAAGACTTCGGCGCATAGTACGTAATAGTTGGAACAGAGACGTTGCCAAGGCGCACAAGAGGACGGCCGGCGATGAGATTATCCGTCGGCTTGGTCATGTCGGCTTCGGCGGGAGCATTGGCCGGTGCGCCGGGAGCAGCATTGGGCCAGAGAGGCAATGTAACGTGCCCCGGAGCCGGCTGCCACGCGGCCTGTTGCGCGATGGCGCTAAAACTGCCGGCAAAGAATGCTGTGCAGAGTACGAGTGTTGAGGTTTTCATGCGGTCGGCCTCGACTGGAAGTTTGATCGAACCGATGATTGCAGGAGGCGCGGCGTTCGAGCAAATCGCCCGGCAAATCTGAATCTATGGCTGAGCCCCGGGGGGAACGAGGAGCGTGAGTTTCTCGCGGGCGAGTTCCATACGCGCCGGGAGATTGCCGAGCACTTCGCCATCGGCTTCGACAAAGACCTTGGATTTGGATCCGTTGATGGGCTGGCAGTCCACATTGTCGGCGTCGATCAGTTCTATAGTGCGTGAGAAAGTCTGCCGGCCCACCATCGTGGCAAGAAGGAATCGCATGTAGGCAATGCGGCTCCGCGTTTTGAAGGCGACGAGGCTCAGATTGTTCTTGTGCAGAGTCGCGCCGGGAGCGAGTACTCCAAGAGCACCACCAAACGATCGGATTCGAACCGCCAGAAGCTGTGAGACTTGCTCGACGCGGGCCACACCGTTGCCGTTTCCTGAGAAGCGGACGTCGAAAAGGGGGAAAGGGTTGGTGGCCCAGATTTTCGCAGCTTCAAGGATATAGAGCAGGTAACCATAGCGGCGCTTGAGTTCGGGGTCCATGCTCGACATCAGGAGCGCATCGGCGCCGATGCCGGCAGCGACCGTGAAGTACCGCCAGCCTTCGAGGCCATTCGCTTCCTGAAAGAAGATGCGGCCGACCGGAACCTGCTGAGGTTTTGCATTGAGGAGGGCCTGAACAGCCTTGACAGGATTGCGACCAAGACCAAGATTCTGCGCTAGTGCGTTGGCTGTGCCAAGGGGAACTACCCCCAGGGCAACGTCCGTTCCAACCAGGCCCTGGAGAACTTCATGCACTGTGCCGTCGCCCCCGCAGGCAAGGACGGCGTCGTGGCCCTGGCGTACGGCTGCGACAGCGAGAGCTTTTCCGCTGCCGGGAGCGTGAGTTTCAAGCGAGTCGGCTTCAATTCCAGCTTCGCGCAAGACGGTCTTGACGTTCTCAATGCTCGACGCGCGCCGCGATGAGTGCTGGCCGGAGGCTGGATTATAGATGAGCGCGACGCGGCGCATTGACCGGCTCTACTTTCGTTCTATTTCCTCAGCGGGAGGATGGCTTCAATTCTACAGACCGGTCTAGTCGGATACGGTCAATCTCCTTAGATGCGCATCTCCCACCCGAAACCAAAACTGATTCGCGGGTGAGAGTGCATCCTGCGGCGGTGCCAGTTGCTTGATTTGTATCTCTACTGCAGCGTGCGGACGATGAGATTGGTCAGGTTCGCGATGTATTTGGGGTATCCGGAAACCTTCTGCACACCACTGGAGCTGACATGGAAAACGCTGAAGTAGGTTGTGTAGGTACCGTTGCCGTATACGGCGGAAAGTACATAGAGGTGGCCGGCTTTGTCCCAGCCGAATTTATTGATGTAGTGGCCTGCAAGGAGAGCTCCAGTGAACTTCGTTGGTGGGTTACCGCCATTGAAGTGAAGGACCTGGAAACCGTTGCCCTTGCCACCCACGGCAACGAACTTGTTGTCAGGAGAAAGGCTGATCGCATTTACGCCGTTGTCACCCGCAACTGGAAGCGAAGGCATATTGTCGACGTTGCTTGTAGTGGAGAGATTGCCAGAAGCATCCGAAGTGTAGCTGGCAAGGTAAGACGGGCCGTAAATGAATCCGGCATCGTGGGGCTGGCTATCGATCCGGAAAACGGCGGCGGCGAGGTGGGTTGAAGTGTCAGCGGCCACCGGGCCCATGCAGAAGGCTGAACCGGGCGCGGCTGCAGGCATACTTTGGTCGGTGCCGTAGAAGATCAGATTGCCGTTACTCTGCCGTTTGAAAATCTGAATTGTGCCCTGGTCGGTATCGTCATCGCAGTATGAGTCGAAGGCGAATACATTGCCTCCCATCTTGGTTAAATCTGGTTGCACCCCTTGAGGCGCACTGGGAAAGGTGCCACCTGAGCCTCCAAGAAACTGTAGAGAGCCGTTCGACTGAATGTGGAAGGAAAGGTACCGATTTGGGCTACCCCCGTCAGCACATGCTCGGTAGTAAAGCGTCGCCTGGCTGTAATCGACCTGAGTAACAACACCGTCGTTCCCGATGCATCCGCTTGACCAGCTTGTAGTGCTGAGGGAGAACAGCTTGCTGATCGATCCATTGGAGTGAATCGAGTAGGTAATGATGTTCCGGCTGGAGTCCACGCCAAATAGAAAATTCTTGGTCACAGACATTTTTGCGATGTTCGCGAAAGGAAAAGGCGACCCAGTGATGCTGGTGATCTTGCCGTCGGCCCATGCGTTGTACGCGTGAATGTAGTTCTTGCTGGAGACGTAGACGTAGGCAACGGGAAGGCTGGTGTTGATGGTGGCGGTGGTGCTTGTGGCGGTTGCGGATTGGGAAAGCGTGGCCTCTGCGCACAGCAAGAGAGCAAAGCAAGCAAGAATTCTGTGGCCCATGGTTTCTCCTCTGGATTAGGAACAAGCCGGATGATGAGGAGTTTTTAGGAAAATACCCGAGAGTTGGATGAGCCCAGAGCGGGTAAAAGATGTACCGGGCCGATCGAGGGAGAGTTGCAGACGATGCTAACAACACTCCCCACCGGTGATGGGGATTCGCCGGTAGGGAGTGCCGCGTGGGAGATGACTGAGAAAGTTACTGGTTCGCGCCGACGTTGGCGGTAACATTCGCAGTGCCGACGTCGAAGCCGGGGGTGAACTGAGAAACTCCGTAGACCTTGTTGAGCATCGCGGACATCGATGGATCAAGTGTCAGCTTCACGCCTTTGAGCATCAGCGTGTTCCCTGTCGGCTTCAGCGGAAGAGTGGTGCCAGCGGGGAGCGTGAGATCGAAAAGGTTGTAGCGACCCCAGACCGCGTTGTTCACGACCACCACGCCGGAGAGGACCGGCGGCTTGGATGCCGTGCTGATGACAAAGGCCTCCAGGCTGACCTTGGTGGCGTTGGCGGTTGCGTCGAAGGTGAGAGTGCCGGAGTGGAGGAGACTACCCGCGCTCGTGCTGAGGTCGATGACGCCGCTGACTACCGGGAAGGTGGCGGTGGCGCCGGAGACCATCGCGGGATGATCGTATCCGACCTTGACTCCGAGCGAGGTGAGCGATGTGAGCAAGGTGCCAGACAGCGTCACGTCTGTGGCGCCGCTATAGGCGGTGGCTGCATGCTGCGCGTTTGCGTTGACGGTGAGCAGGGCGAGTGTAGCCGCTGCGCAGAGAGAGGCAATCTTCAGCTTCATAATCTGGTCTCCAAATGGGAAGTGATGGCAGGATCTGCCGACGATTCCCAAGAGAGAGATGCGAGGCCCCGGAACCGGGTGAGTTGAACAGTTTGTGAATTTTGATGGTGCGGCAAAGACGGCGGAAAGTAAGTTGCAGGATGGGAAAAGGCAGTGGTCAGTGCTCAGTGGTCAGTGCTCAGTGAGGGTTGAACAGGTTCGAGAGGATTTGCGCAGAAGAGCTCAAAGTATCTTCTGAAAGCTGAGGGATTGCGATGGCTGGAAAGTAGGTCTTCGCGAGTGGCGGTGTGCCGTGCGAAGTGGTGCGGAGTTTTGCGGTGAATGAGGAGATCAATCAGTTGTTGATTGAGAAGCTGGATTCACATGCGTGGATCGCGAAAACTACATCTCTCCCAGGTCTCGGAGGTGAGACCCGTCGGCTTCGCTCAGGGCAGACTCTGGGCACCCGGCGGTCTACCGAACACTTTTTGCCGATTAATTCGCGAATTTCGTCATACTTGAATCAGGCGCAGAAAATCAGGCGTGCGGACTTCACCAGGTCCAGATGGGCATCCAGTGCTGGTAACCCGTAAGTCCTTTGCTGAGATACATCTACAGCGAAACCCAGTCAGGAGAGATACTTGCAGCCACACCCTGTCGCTAAACCGCTCAAAGAAGAGTTTTTAGCCCCAGAGACGGCAGGAAGGCGTATGCAGGAATAGCGGCTCGCCCACTCCACATCAACATCGGAGAAAAGCAGCCGGCAACTCACGCCGACGAGTATCTTTGGACTTCGTGAGGTAGGGCGATGGCTCGAACGAATGTCTTCGCGAAGCGCGATGTTCTCGGCGAGGTGGTGCGGAGCTTCGCAATCAACGAAGAGATAAACCAGTTGCTGATCGAAAAGGATGTGGAGGTGGGAGGGCCTGTAGGGGAACTCCCTGGTCGATCGCTTCGAGCAACGCGGAGTTCAGAACGTTGAGTTCGATGTGCTCAGGGCGTAGCTTGTTGAGATTGAGATTCAGTTTTTCCAGGTTGCTTGCAACCGCCGGCAGTATTGGAACCGGACTTTGCCTTATGACTCTTTGGAGATGGAGCATATTGGACATTGATTGATGAGGAGGGCGCGGACGGGCAGTTGCATTGAACGGTCACCGGAGTAGCACTGTCTGATTTCGGAATCGGTCCGGAGAAAGCTTTCAGAACATAGACGATTGTCAGAACAACTGCGACTCCGAAGGTGATGATCTGCAGGCCGGAGGGCAGCCTGACGTTTTTACCGATCAGGAAGTCTTCGTCCCTTGGGGGTTGGCCATCGTTTGGCGCTAGAGTCCCTGTGAGCGTCATCAAAGCCCAAAGCCCGAAGACCGTGGAAGCGAGATAGAAGACCCATGCCCAGACCGCAATGAGCTTCGGGCCAAAGATGTCTTTAGAAAACAAAAGCGTGACGGTAACAATGCCCGAAGAAACAGTGATTAGCTGTTTCGTAAGATCGGCGATGAAATCGACCGCTTTCTTGAGACGTTCGTTCATCATACTGACCCTTTTTCAACAGAACGGATAACACGGACAGAACCATCCCTTAAGCCGATCGAACAGATCGCTTTCGATCTCTATCCTTCCTTCATCCAAGGAAGTTTCAATCAAACGATTCATGAGCCGTGTGAGATCTGCGTGAGCTTGGAACACAATGTCATGTTTGACGTAGCGTGGATCTTCCTCCTTCAGTTTTTCTACGCCGTTGAGGATGAATTGATAGAGCTCCGTCGAGCACTTATCACTTATATCCATGCCGTGAAGCGCGGGGATAGGCCGGATGCAAGTCCATAGTTGATCGCCTAGATTCGATGGAAAGACCATTGGAGACAGAGCAACTAACGTTCCCATGCAAGTGGCCCTCGACTTTTGCTGGAATTGGGTGAGGTGAATATACCCCAAATGTTCGGAACTGAACAAACAAATCTTGCGCAAGTTTGTCAGCAAGGTCCTGCGCGCGCGGCAGAGTGCGTACTTTGATTGTCTGCTCACGGACAGAACAGCATGTTTGCAGTCTCATGACCAAGGAATTGCTGACCGCATCGCCGGAGCTGAGTTCGTCTCCAGTGAAGGAGGCGAAGTTTTTGCGTGACGGATGGGCGCGAGCGCCGGACCAATGATGGTGGCCTACATGATCACGCACGAGGCGCACCACCGCGGACAGGTTTGCATGCTTGCGAATCAGCTGGGATTCAAGCTGCCCGGCGCGGTGACTTCAACGATGTGGAGGTGGGAGACGCTAGTTACCAGCCGATAGCTTCAGCTTCACGGCTTGGACAAGTCTCGCGGGGAACTTTTCAGGCAGCTTTGGGCGTTTTGCGTTTCGGGGCGGGGCGAACTTCGACCCTGCTTCGCAGCGCCAGCCGGTCTGCGTAGTACACCAGCTTCTCAATGCTAAGTTTTGCGATTCTGCCGTTCAACAGATTGCTGACGTTCGGCTGGTACTCGTCAAGAATATCGACCAGTTGGCGCTGAGTGAGACCGCGGCGTTCAATCTCGGCGAGGATTGCTTCGACGATCGTGGCCTTCATCCGCAGCGAGGAAGCCTGAGCACGGGAAAAGCCGAGGTCGTTGAGAATGTCGCCTTTTGTCATGTGCGTTGGTTTACCCATTTTGTGACCTCTCTTTAGCTCTAATTCGAGTATGCCTACCTACTCTTGATTTCCTGAATCCTTTTCAGCACATGGCTCAATCGAGCCTTCGCAGTTTCAATGTCACGCCGATCTGTTTTTCTGCTGTCCTTCTCGAAGCAGTGGAGTACGTGAACTACGTTGCTGATCCGAGCAAGGTACATGACTCTGTACCATGTGCGTTCATCGCTCTCTTTCAGTTCCCAGACACCCTGACCAATCGATGCCATGGATCGGTGACTGCAAACTGGTTGCCTCCCGTTTTGAATCTGCCTCAATGAGAAACCGAGCGTCGCTTTCACGTCATCAGGAAAGCTGCTCAGGATCTCCTTAGAGTTCCCTTCCCACGCAATCCTCGCCGGCTTCGGTTCCTGGCCCGATTTCATCTTTCTTTTGATTATATTACATTTTATATAAATACGCGAGAAGCCGTTTTACGCCGAAATCACTGACGTTATTAGCCCAATTGATCAAATTGAGCTCAATTTGGGAGCAGATAGTCGGGCTCCAAATTTGGATCATTTGTATATGACGACCTGCCTCAGTCGACCTTCTTCGAAATGTTGAGCAGGATGCCGATTCCAGAAAGGGTGAAGAAGAGGCTGGTGCCACCGGAGGAGATGAAGGGCAGTGGGATGCCCTTGGTGGGGAGGAGCGAGAGGACCACGCTGATGTTGAAGAAGGCTTGAAGCAGGATCGCTGTCGTGAGTCCGAAGGCGGTGAGGCGCGCAAACGGATCCGTGGAACGGAAGGCGGTGCGGAGGCCGCGGTATCCGAGGACGATGAAGAGGATGAGGATGGCCATGGCGCCGAGGAAGCCTAGCTCTTCCGCGATGTTGGCGTAGATGAAGTCGGTTTGCGCTTCGGGTAGGTAGAAGAGCTTCTGCATGCCCTCCATGTAGCCGCGGCCCATGAAGCCTCCGGTGCCGACGGCGATGAGGGACTGGTTGATGTGGAATCCGGCGCCCTGAGGGTCGAGGTCGGGATGCAGGAAGGCGAGCATGCGTGCGCGGCGCCATGGAACCCAGAAAAGAAGGATGGCGAGTCCGGGCGCGGCAGCGGCGCCGGCAAGGGCGAGATATTTCCAGTCCATGCCGGCGAGAAGCAGCAGCATGGCGGAGACTCCGGCGACGACGAGAGCGGTGCCGAGGTCGGGCTGCTTCACGATTAACAGAATGAAGACGACAGGCATCAACGCGGCTTTGAGCAGCGTGTTGCGCCAGTCGTTGATCTGGTCGAGGCGCGTGGAGAGAAACCAGGCAAGAAAAAGAATGATGACGGGCTTGGCGATCTCAGAGGGCTGGAATGAAAAGGCTCCGAAGCGGATCCAGCGATGGGTATGGTGCGAGTCGCGAAAGAAGTAAACCAGCACCAGCAGCATCGTCGTGATGGTGAGCGCGGGAAAGATGAAGCGCGGCGAGTTGTAGCGGGTATGGTCTACACGGGATAGGACGAGCATGGCGCAGATGCCGGCCAGCGCCCATGCTGCCTGGCGTCCCACAAAGGCATAAGGCGAGTTGAAGCGGGCCTGAGCCGTGACGGCGGAGGCCGAAAAGACCATGACGAGGCCGACCACCACGAGAAGCAGCGTGGTGAAGAAGATCCATTTGTCGACGCCTACGCGCTTGGCCATTGCAGCAATGCTTTCACGGGTTGCTTGTGGAGATTTGGGTGGGGCGCGGGGTGGGGATCAAAGTGGTCAAGTTGCCGCGTCAACAGGCCTGTCATCCTGAACGGAGCGGCTTTCTTCAGCGGAGTGAAGGATCCGCCTTTCCGAAAGAGCGGCTTTCGCAAAAAAAGGCCTGTCATCCTGAACGGAGCGGCTTCCTTCAGCGGAGTGAAGGATCCGCTTTTCCGAAAAGAGCGGCTTTCGCAAAAAAGGCCTGTCATCCTGAACGGAGCGGCTTTCTTCAGCGGAGTGAAGGATCCGCTTTTCCGTAAAGAGCGGCTTTCGCAAAAAAAGGCCTGTCATCCTGAACGGAGCGGCTTT
>JAFDVQ010000010.1 GCA_018268915.1 Acidobacteriota bacterium | reverse complement strand
TGGCTTTGATCTCTGGTTTGGATTGTTGCGCATCGTGGTGGCGGCAGTACTTCGAGCCGTGGATAGCGGGCGCGTTGCAGCGCTGGCCGTTTGCGAATGATTGGTAGCAGCGAGGTGCCATGGGTGCTCCTTTGGACCAGTGATCAGTGATCAGGGGTCAGTGTTCAGGTTGAGTTGTTATGGATTGGCTGGGCTCACTTGCTGATCAAGTGAGTTGGCAAGTGGGGCGGCGATTTGCGTGCGATTTAGATAATGATTTGACTACGAGACAAGTTTGCGCTTTGGAGAGTAATCAACCTGCAAAAAGGAAGGAAGGAATTTTCGGAATGGAATGTGGAACTTAGGGAAGGGTGACGGGGCTTAGGGATTGACTCTGCGTAACCGACGCCGAGAAGGTTCCTAATCCATGGGGTGAAAATTCGTCAAAGGGAAGAGTGGCCGGTAATTGGGCAACGCCGAACAAAATGCACCTTCGAGTATCATTTGGGAAAAATCCGCTTAGGGCCGCTGGCGGATACGCTAGACTAACTCGAAAATGATTCGGAGACTATTCAGCGCGTCCCTGACGCTTGCGTTTGTGAACCTCTCAATCATCTGCCTGGTCTTGATCGTCTTCCTCGTCTATTCCCTTCTAACGGCCGATCCGGCATGGAGAGTCTACGCGCTGTCTCTCGGGTTTTGTTTGCTGATGGGGGGAATCTGGTACGTGTTGAAAGGCGAGGTCTCAGGTGGTCGTCGTAGCAAAAACCAGCTTCACTGACTTTGACGAGATGCAGTCGGCTGTCGCCAATTGACACACCAAATTCTCACAGTTCCGAGTAGCGGTGATTCGACCGGAACACCAATGCTTCAGCGGCGGGATACAATCAGGGCCGTGCTCCGGACGAGATTTGGTTTGCCATTTTGCGGTCTGGTATCGACAGCGGTGACTCTTCTACTGGGCGGATGTGCTTATCGCCTAGCACCAGCGGTCCCAGCCTCTGAAGACCAGATCCAAATAGTGGACAGCGCGCCTTCACACTATTTGCTTCGCGTGAACACGGATACGACTTATGAAGTCCCGGTGCCTAATGACGGCAGAGTGACGTTCACCGTGCCTTGGCATCGCAGTTCTTGCGGCGTCTATCTGTTCGGCAAGATCGAGGTCGGCGGCGATAGCGATCCGCTCCAGCAATGGCAAATTCGAGTCATGAGTAACGGAAGAGAAGTGCGCAAACTCTCTCTCCGCGAACTAGCCCAACTTCCTGCGGATGCGGCCGGTTATCGATTGCTAACGATGCATCCCTGACGGCCTGAGTCCTTCTCTTTACGCACCTGTGAGCGGATGGTCGGCTATTGTCGCTTTGAGGCCATGGGATGGGAAAGGACAGTTTTCCCGTTCTAAAGCTACTGATTATCCGCTCTGCTTTTCCTTGACAGAGATGTAGAAATCTACATAGGGTATAGGTGCGCAAATGGCGAACAACAGAATGGGTCAGAGGTTCATCTGCAAAGCGGCATTTGGGACTGGCCTATCGAATCTTAGTGGAGACCAGGGTGAAGGATGAAACAGACGGCTAGGATGGTAGGTCTTTGGTTTTCGATTCTACTGCTGATTCCCGGAGTTCTCGGCGCACAGGAGCTAGTCGGCGATTGGCAAGGCACGCTTGTGTTTGGGAAGGTCCAGCTGCGCGTCATCCTCAAGGTATCGGGGAATGCAGGCAAAAAGCTGACGGCTGAGTTCTACAGCATCGATCAGACAACCGATCCCATCCCGGTTGATTCGATTGCGCAGGAAGGCAAGATAGTCAAATTCGCACTGCCGGTCATCAATGGCAGTTTCGCCGGCACGATGAGCGCGGACACGAACACGATCGAGGGCACCTGGACGCAAGGTGGTCCAACTCCGCTGAAACTTGAGCGGGCCTCAAAGGGCACTGCATGGGCAATCGATCCATCAAAACACACGGTTCAGTTCGTAACAGTGGAGCCCGGCGTCAAGCTTGAGGTACTCGACTGGGGCGGTGCTGGACGCCCAATGGTCCTCTTAACGGGGCTAGGGAATAACGCACATGTCTTTGATGGCTTCGCCGAGAAGCTGACAAGCAGATATCACGTGTACGGAATTACGCGCCGGGGCTTTGGCGTTTCAGACACACCACCGGTGAGTGGAGATGCCTATTCGGCGGACAGGCTGGCTGATGATGTTGTCGCCGTGATCGACAAACTGAAGCTTGAGAAACCTGTCCTCGTAGGGCACTCGATTGCCGGAGAGGAGTTGAGTTCGATCGGAACCCGCTTCCCCACGCGCGTCGCAGGGCTAGTGTACTTGGATGCGGGTTATCCATACGCCCTATACGACGCCACTCGGGGAGACTTCGGGCTCGATGGAATCACGTTGCGGAAGAAGATGGCAGAACTCTCAGATGCGCAGAGTCCAACTGCAATGCGTGCTGTCATCGCAGAGATGCTCAAAACCGACCTGCCGCAGTACGAAAAGGACCTGGTCGCGCGCGAGAAGGAGTTGGAAGGAATGCCTGACGCTCCGAATCAGCCCGCACCAGACAAGAAGGATCGTCACAGAATTAGTGCTGAAGCGGTTATAGCTGGTGAGCAGAAGTACACAGACATCAAAAGCCCAGTGCTGGCGATTTTCGCCGATCCGCATGAGATGAGCGGCCCACCCTTGGACGAAAAGCAAAAGGCAGCCGCAGCGGCCCATGACGCAGTGTTTACCGAGGGGCAGGCAAAAGCGTGGGAGCGCATGGTGCCTTCTGCAAAGGTTATCCGCATCCCGAATGCCAACCATTATGTCTTCAAATCGAATGAGGCCGAAGTCCTGAAGGATGTAGAGGAATGGGTAGACGCTTTGAAATGACCTGCGTCTGCCCACCGGTCGTTCATGAGTGGTTGTCCTCGATGGACCATCCAACGAACAACTTCTTGACCTCAAAACGACAGTCGCCGGAGACTGGTCCGGCATGCAGTTTTCCGGCTCGGTGATTGATTCGGGGATAGTGCGAGGTACTCATATATGCTGTTCCCACAGGTTCCCCGAAATTGCCTGGAGATTTCCCGCCTAGGTGCTGCATGCGTAAGCTTGCTTCGCTGCTGTTTCTCCTGCCCGTCGCATTGACGGCCCAGACGCTCCAAATCATTTTGCCGCAGCAGTGCGTGTGGCGTGCGGGCGACGACCTAAGGTGGTCCTCCCCGGTTCTGGATGAAACTGGCTGGCTTCCCTGGTCCAATTGGAATGCATCACGCGAGCCTCATCTTTGGGTCCGCTGCAAAGCAGATCTATCCTCGCTCAAGACGAAAGAAAATCCCGCGGTCCAAATCGAACTCTATGCTGCGTACCAGCTCTATCTCGACGGCCGAGTCATCGGCTCCGCAGGCGACCTCGGGACGGGCGCTTTCACCATGAACATCGTTCGTGAATGGCCGGTATCTGGAAGTCTCGCCTCGCCTGCGGTTCTCGCTCTTCGCGTCACGCGCCGCGTCGCGTCTACTGTACCTGTCGGACACGCGCCGCCTCTAGCCATCTATACGGGCAGTTTCGATCTCCTTAAAAACCAACGCAGCGCGCTCATTCTTAGCCAGGTGGTGCCGCGGGTACTCCCTGCGGTCTGCTGTTGCATGGTTGGAATCCTGGGATTTGTCCTGCTTCCGCTGTGGTTCAATGATCCGGCCCGGCGCGAACTGCTGTTACTCGCTATCAGTTGTGTCGGGCTTCCCTTCATTTACCTGGATTACGTTGCTGCGTCCACGCTCCTTTCTTTTCCAGTTTCGGTCTATTTTCTTGTCTGGGCTTTGCCCGCGGCGATTGTGAACGTAACCCGCGCGCTGTTTCCCTTTGCATTGGCCGATCGGCGTGTTCCGCTATTTTTCTGGGTCCTGATCGCGGTGGGAAATGGACTGTACCTGCCCTCGATAATCCTCCCACTGCTACCCGCGGCACAGTCCCTCGCGCTCGATAGCATCCGCTCGAATCAGCTGGAGGCGATTGGAGATGTCTTTCGCGCCCTGGAAAACCTCGCTCCATTTGTCGCCTTCCTGCCTTGGAGTCGCGTGACACGCCGCATGAAGCCATTGGCCGTGCTGACCATGATGTGGGGCGCTGTCATGATGGCCTTCTTTTCTGTGCGCATCACAGGCACCCACCTGCCTGGCATTCCTGATCTTCAGCAGCGTTGGGGCAATGCTGTCGCCAGCATTGAAAACGTAACGATCCTCTGCCTCGTGAGCGCACTGCTGCTGCTCCTGTTTCGCGAGCAGCAGCAGACCGCCCGCGAGCGCGCGATCCTGTCCGGAGAGATGCAAGCCGCTCAGCAGGTTCAGGGCATGCTCGCATCAGCCGTCCTAAACACCGTTCCCGGGATGCGGGTGGAGGTGGCCTTCCATCCTATACGCGAGGTGGGAGGAGACTTCTACAGCTGCCGTATCCTACCCGGAAACCGCCAGCGGATCTTGCTGGGCGATGTCAGCGGTAAAGGCGCTGCCGCCGCAATGACCGCGGCAGTGCTGCTGGGAGCAGCCCAGCGGCGCGATCACGATCACCCTGCAGAGTTGCTCGATCATCTCAATAGCGTTCTCGCAGACATGCGCCTCGGCGGATTTGCCACCTGTCTGTGTGCCGAGTTGTCTGCCGAGGGAGCCCTCATTGTAGCCAATGCCGGACATCTTCCGCCGTATCTGAACGGCGAAGAGATTCCGCTCGAGTGCGGGGTGCCCCTCAGCATCACGCCGGATGTTCGCTATACCGAATCAGCTGTCTGCGTTGCCCAGGACGAGCAACTCACCTTCCTCTCCGATGGCGTTGTAGAAGCTCAGAATAATGAAAGGGAGCTTTTTGGATTCGATCGCACACGCCAGATCAGCACCCAATCTGCCGAAGCCATTGCTCGCGCCGCCCAGCAGTTCGGCCAGGAAGACGACATCACTGTTCTCACCCTCACCTTCGCGGGAGCGGAGGCCATTCACGCCTGAGCTTTCACCCCGAACCACTTCGGGCTGAATGCCAACACAGTAACTCACTCTCGAGCATTTTTCCAGGCAAGGAACGCGTCCGGTTTTGCTCCGTGAGTTTATCGTCGGCCGCTCTTCCCTTGACCGTTTTTTGGGTCAAGCCAGGATCGAGCCAGGTTCAATTGTCAGTTGCTGGTGACATGCCAACAGCATCGATCTGTTTGGCTAGACTCTGATTGTGAACGGGTTTGACGTTGCATTGCTGGCAGGTTTAGCGGCAGTTTTTGGCCTGAGCTATTTGCGGAGCCGCGTTAGAACGCGGGAGATTCGCCGGCTTGCCGAGACAACGGGATTCCGCTACCTGGATAACGCGTTGCCACGATCTTTGGGAGAGCTGCCTTCGGGTATCACATCTGTTTGGAATGTAATCGATGGCGAACGTAGCGGAAGGCGAGTTATCGCATTCGACTGCAAATTCAGCGAGGGAAGGCGAAGCTGGCGCCGTACGGTCATCGCGATCGAAGCTGAGCGGTCGAGCATCTCTGCGTCGGCCTTCGATCCAGAAGTTGAAGTCCAACAGATAGGGGAATGGACATTTCTCTATCGACCTCGACAGCTTGCCCTGATGGCTCGGCAATTGACTCCGGCTGCTGAGCTGGCGGCCTATCTTGATGCGATCTGATCCAGCTGAGATCGAGTAGTCGACTATTTGGAGCCGGGCCGAATCTTCGCCGCTATTCGTTGAGTGGGCGGCCGAAGCAGATTACGTAGCCGTTGTTGTCTTTCACCTCGAAGGCTCTGAGGCCATCTGAGTTGTTGAGGATGTCCTGGTGGAATTGGACGCCTTTGGAAGCGAACTCCGTGTAGAGGGCGTCGGGGTCGTCGGAATACACGTAGGCGTCCCATCGCGCCCAGTCGTGGCGCGTGCTGTTGGGCTGCGGATGCACGTCTGGCGTGATCACTTTGAACATGATCATGACGCGGTCGCGTCCCAGGAAGACCCAGTAGTCGCGGACCTCGGCGTCGCCGCCGCCTTTGTATCGCACTTCGAAGCCGAGGGTCTGGTAGAAGCGGATGGTGGCGTCGAGATCGTCGGCAATAAAGAAGGGAGTGATCGAGTGCAGCATGGGGACCCAGTGTAGTGCTTTGGATAAGCAAAGGACCACAAGGGCATCTGCCATGAGCTACGCAGTTGCAGATTGTGTTGAAAAATCTGCCTCAGCGGCTAAAGCCGAACGAACTTTTGTGCGTCTTGGCGGCACGACTAAAGTCGTGCCCCTTCAAAACAGCGACCCGAAGAGAGTCTTTCAGCCAGATGTAAGTCGATAGGCCGCTCCCGGCCGAGGCGCGCGAGGACGCTTGAGCGGATGGGGGCGCAACGCGGCACGGTCAGAAGGGCACGACTTCGGATTGGTCTCGAGGGAGGCCTACCTGAAGGCACACTTCGAACGCACGGCTGGTCCCGATCCGCCGTCAGCAAATTCTCAGAATGTTTGAGTTGACCCCGGGAAGTACTGCTACCTAAGGCAATTCAGCAAAACAACGTGGCCCGCGTTTTCCTGGCCCCGAAAAATGCTACCCGATCACGCGGCTGACGTTGGCTGCGCTAAGTCCCTTTGGCCCCTGCTGGCACTCAAATTCGACCGCTTCGCCTTCGTTCAGCGTCTTGTAGCCGTTTTCGTTGATGGCAGAGAAATGCACGAACACGTCTTCACCGCTCGACCGTTGAATGAACCCGTATCCCTTTGCCCCGTTGAACCACTTGACTACACCCTGCTCCTTCATTCACCTTCTCCTTCTTATTTGCGGTCAGCACTGTGGGGAAACCTCTTGTTTGCGCTCCTGTCTTTTCGTGCTTTGCAGGATTCGCTAGCGCGAGGTGAAACCAGCCCAGAAATGCGACGAGCCGCCGTTGCGCCCTATCAAAAGCGCTGTGGCAGCTCGATTCATCGCTGAATTGGGGTTGTGCCTTCCAAACACCAAAACATCCACTGCAATGGCCTTCCTGAAAACCTGGGGAACAGCGCGTCTCCTGCGCGCCGTGCTCATGTTATGCCAGCTATGTACTTCAAAAGCAAGGAAAAATTTCCTCCCTGTCTTCGGTAACCAGCTGGTTTCCGCAGCTTATGAAAAAATAGCGGTAGATTCCATCCCCCAAAAAGGGAAGTACCATCGGGCGGCAATTGGACGGCCTGGAACTGCCCGCGGTTTCAGAAATTGTTACCGTATCGAAATTCAGCCCCGTGAGAGGGCGCACAGGCCATAGCGCATTCGATTGCGTAACCTGATTGCCTCGGAGATTAGTTCTTGGAAACTGCTGTCAATTCGGGCACCGCTGTCGCCACAGAATCGGTTCCGACAGCCCGCGGGTTCGACCAGACGCAGCCGGCACTGACCTCGAAGTGGTATCGCTGGCGCAAGCGGTGCGCGCCGATCGTGGACTACCTGCTGGATGCAGAAGTGCACACCTATGCGTTCAGCGTTGCGGCGAACGCCATCATCTCGTTTATTCCGCTGATCGTTCTGCTCTACACCATGGCTCTTTCGGTCTTTCACTCGCAGGAGATGGCGAACGTGGTGACCAAGCTGGTGGAGCAGTTCCTTCCAACTACCGCTTCGCAGGGATTCCTGACCTATCGTCTGGAGAACGCGGCCGCTCTGAGCTCGCGCCACGGTGTGCAAGCGTTGTCGGTGGTGATGATTCTGATCTCGTGCACAGGGATCTTTCTGCCGCTGGAGGTCGCGCTGAACCAGGCATGGGGAGTGACGAAGAGCCGCAACTATCTGCTGAACCAGACGGTCGCTTTCGGGCTTGCGATTCTGATGGTGATTCTTGCAATGGGCAGCGTCTTCCTGAGCACATGGCAGCGACAACTGCTGGGATTTGTCTTCTTTCACCACACCGAGAACATTGTCTTTGAAGGGATCAGCTATCTGTGGCTGGCAATCACCACGGGGCTGGCGTCGATTCTGTTTTTCTTTTCGATCTACTGGCTGCTGCCGAATCGCCGCATTCCAGCGGGAAGGGTGGTTCGGACGTCGATCGTGACGGGGATTGTCTGGCTGGCGGCCAAAGAGGCATACGTAGCGATACTGCCGCATATGGATCTGAAGGCGCTGTATGGGCCGTTTTTCGTGTCGGTGGGGCTCTTGTTCTGGGCGTATATCTCGGGCCTGATCCTGTTTGCGGGCGCGCAGTTCAGCGCGGTGCCGCGGGCTGAGAAGCAGACCAGCTGATCGATATCTCGATTCGCTGTTTCCGCCCACATCGACGCTGATTTATCCTGCGCACCAAGTCCCCGTTCCCTGTGGAGGTCCGCATGAAGAACCTCGCCATCATTGCAGCCCTGTATATTGCATCTGCCGCCTGCGCACAACAAAAAGCCGCCTATCTGATGGATGGCCTCAGCAACCTGCATCATCCTGTGTCGACAGAGAATGCGGAGGCGCAGAAGTTCTTTGACCAGGGATTGCGGCTCGTGTACGCGTTCAATCATGAGGAAGCGGCGCGGTCATTTCATCGCGCTGCCGAGCTTGATCCGAAGCTGGCCATGGCGTGGTGGGGAGTCGCACTGGCGGTTGGGCCCAACTACAATCTGCCCGTCGATCCTGAGCGCGAAAAGCTTGCGGTGGAGGCATGTGAAAAGGCGCACGCGCTCAGCGGCGGGGCATCGGCGATCGAGCAGGCGTACGTCGGCGCGATGTGCACGCGGTTCTCTGCGGATGCCAAGGCTGACTATCACGAGCTCGACATCCACTATTCGAAGGCGATGGCTGAACTCAGCCGGCGCTATCCGGACGACCTTGATGCTGCGACACTCTACGCCGACAGCATGATGAACCTGCGTCCCTGGCAGCTATGGAATGCAGATGGCACTCCAGCTGAGGGCACCAACCAGATCGTGTCGACACTCGAGGGCGTTCTGCGCCGCGATCCGAATCACATCGGCGCGATGCATCTCTACATTCATACCGTTGAGGCTTCGCCGACTCCCGAGCGTGCTTTGCCCTATGCCGACCGCATTGCGACGCTCGCGCCCGCGGCGGGACACCTCGTCCATATGCCGGCGCACATCTACGAACGCACGGGGAACTTTGACGGAGCACGCGCGCAGAACGTTGCCGGCGCAAAGGCCGACGAAGCTTACGCGGCGGCGTCGGGGTCGCAGGGGATCTACATGATGATGTACTACTCGCACAACCTGCACTTTGGGGCGATCTCTGCGAGCATGCAGGGTCACTGTGCGGAGGCTATATCGCAGGCCGAGCGGCTTGCCGAGAATCTACGACCGATGGCGAGCGATAAGAGTATGGCTGCGATGGTGGAGCCCTTCATGGGAATGCAATTCGCCATGGCAGCACGCTGTGCCCGGTGGGACGATCTCATTGCATCGGCTGAGCCGGCCTCCCAGACTAACGCTCTCAAGGCTTACTGGATTTATAGCCGCGGTCTCGCTCTCGCTGCACGCGGGAAATTGGAGGAAGCCGAGATCGCTCGCAAACAACTTGCTGCTATCGAAACTGCGACCCCGAAAGACGACATCTTCATGCCGCCGGTGCAGAACCATACTGCGCAGATCTACCACCTCGCCGGAGACGTTCTTGGGGCGCGCATCACGGCGGCTAAGGGCGACCGTGCCGGTGCGATCCGCCTCCTACAGGATGCCGTGGCCAACCAGGATCAGCTTCTCTACAACGAACCTGCAGACTGGTACTATCCCGTTCGCGAGTCTCTTGGCGGCATGTTGCTTCAGACTGGCGACGTGAAGGGGGCGGAACAGGTTTTTCGCGACGATCTGGAACGGAATCCTCGGAATCCGAGATCGCTCTATGGGCTGGCGGAGGCGCTTACGCGGCAGAACCGCTCGTATGAAGCTTCGTGGATCAAGGCGCAGTTCGATCGTGCGTGGCAGGGGGCGGATGTCGCTTTGAAGGTCGAGGACCTGTGACAAGAGGCGACCGGCTCAGGTTCGAAGGACAGCGAACGGACTACCCGCTCATCGCAACGTGCGCGAAGAACGGGGCACAGGCCGTGTAGTACCCCTCGACGAACATCGGAAGAAGGATGGGTTCTATGACGGCTACCAGGCTTGCCGGAGAATTGCAGAGTGCTGGGGAAAAGAACATAACCCACATCTCAGAAGCGAGATGTGGGGCACCCATGTTTCGGTCTTCTCATCGTGAGATGAGAGGCACCCGCGAATTGAACCCCGGTCCCCAAGTGCGAGGGACCGGGAGCACCCGGCAGAGTGCTGGGGAAAAGAACATAACCCACATCTCAGAAGCGAGATGTGGGGCGCCCAGGTTTCGATCTTCTCATTGTGAGATGAGAGGCATTCGCGAATCGAACCCCGGTCCCCAAGTGCGAGGGACCGGGGGCACCCGGCTGGGGAAAGAACATAACCCACATCTCAGAAGCGAGATGTGGGGCACCCATGCTTCGGTCTTCTCATCGTGAGATGAGAGGCACCCGCGAATCGAACCCCGGTCCCCAAGTGCGAGGGACCGGGGGCACCCGGCAGCTCGTTCCCGCCCTAGCAAAGCTAGGACGGGGCACCCGCATCCTTGCTGGTTTGTTGTATCCACCCTGGAAGATTCAGGACTGAGCACGAGAAGGCGACCTAGGAAACCTTGAAGGACTTTACGGCGATCGAAGTTGGGCCGCGGCCGGCGGGGAGCATGGTGAACATCGCTGGATTCTTGCTTTGGGTGCGAACCACGGCTACATCGCCGGATCGCGCATCGACAACGAAGAGGAGATGTCCGGCGCTTGAAAACGCCAATGCAGATGGGCCGTCACCAACATGAATGCCCGGGCCGCCCAGCCGTCTTCCGTCGCCGATATCAAACACCGTGACCTCCTGCGAGTGCGAGTTCACGACATAGAGGAGGGAATTGTCGGCCGACACGAGACCTCGAACTGGTCCCGCACCCATGAGATAGGCTCCGCCGACGTCGCCTGTGCTGGTCACGACTTCGGAGATCGAATTCGAGAGCGAGTTCGAAACGAACATCTCGCCGCCGTCCGGCTTCAGCGCGAGATGGATCGGCGCGCGCCCTACAGCGAGAAGTGATTCCAGCTTGTCCGTCGTCGCCGGTCTTCCATCGGTCCGCGCTTCGTGGGCAAGCTGCATCGCCATGACCTGGTGGCCGCCACCGCACGCAGCAAAAGCTTTTGAAGAGTCCGGCAGGATGGCGATATCGGTTGCGCCTGGGCATCCTTCAAAGACCGCTCGAACTTTCTGGGTGCCTGCATCCACGATCGTGACTGAGTTTCCGCCGCGGTTCGCAACTACGAGGGTTTTTCCGTCGGGCGCAACGCGCGCTGCTGCCGGGCCCTCGCCAACGCCGATCTGGGCCACTTCTCGATGGGCCTTCAGGTCGAGGACAGAAACTGTGTTTGAACCGGAGTTCACAACGTAGGCCGTGTTGCCATCCGGGTCGAGCGCGATCGCCACGGGCATCTTGTGAACGGCGATGGAGCCGGCGACGGAGTTGTTTTCGGCGTTGATGACGGCGACAGAGCCCTGTCCGTTCGGCGCGCCGGTATTCACCACGTAGACTTCATTGCGTGTCGGATTGGCCGCGACGGCTGTGGGATTCTGCCCAACCTGGATCTCGCGATCGACGCGCACATTCACTACGTCGTAGACGGAGACCGTCCCGCTGACGGAGTTGGTGACGTAGGCATATTCGCGGTAGTTGGGGTCGTATTGGGGGAAGTCGTGCGCGCGGCAGCCGGAGAGCGAAATAAGTGTGGTGGATAACGCCGCGAGAGCGACGGACAAGTTTCCGGATCCCACGTCTCCGACTGCAGGAGACGTGGGGCACCCGATTTTCTGGAGGAACGTAGGAAGGAAACGGCGCGCCATCCTATTTCGCTGCGGTCTCCACCCGGATGCCGCGGTGCAGCTTGCGATTCACGATGGGTGCAATCTGCTCGATTTCGTTCACCATCTGCGCGAACTGTTCGGGGTAGATGGATTGCGGACCGTCGGAGAGGGCCTTCTCCGGCTGATGATGCACTTCGACGAGAACGCCGTCAGCGCCTACAGCTACCGCACCGCGAGCCATGGGCAGCACCTTGTCGCGCTTGCCGGTGCCGTGGCTGGGATCGACGAGGATGGGAAGGTGGCTGAGCTTCTGTACGGCAGGAACAATGCTGAGGTCGAGCGTATTGCGGGTGTGATCTGCGAAAGTGCGCACGCCGCGCTCGCAGAGGATCACCTCGTAGTTGCCCTCGCTCATGATGTATTCGGCCGCCATGAGAAATTCATCGAGCGTCGCGCTCATGCCGCGCTTCAACAGCACGGGCATGCGCAGACGACCGGCATGTTTGAGCAGCGAGAAGTTCTGCATGTTGCGCGCGCCGATCTGGACTACATCAGCCCACTCGGCGACGAGATCGAGCGTCTCGTTGTCGATGGCTTCAGTGATGATGCGCAGCCCGAGGCGATCGCGAATCTCCGCCATGATCTTGAGTGCGTCGAGGCCGAGCCCTTGAAACGCATAAGGCGAGGTTCTCGGCTTGTAGGCGCCGCCACGGAAGAACTGTGCGCCCGCAGCAGCCACCTGCTCGGCGATGGCGAAAGCCTGCTCGCGGCTTTCGATAGAACATGGGCCGGCAACCACGGCGAGACTGCCGCCGCCGATGGTTGCATCGGTGCCTGCGAAACGGATGACGGTGTCTTCTTCCTTGACGTCGCGGCTGGCCAGTTTGTAGGGCTTTGAAACCTTGATGACTTCGGCTACGCCCGGCATCTCTTCGAGGTTGCCGCGGTTGGCTTCGCCCTGATTTCCGGTGATTCCGATGGCGGTACGCTGCGCGCCCGGCATGGGGTGCGGACGGTATCCGAGAAATTCAATATGGTCGCAGACGGCCTTGATCTGCTCTTCCGTGGCCTGCGCCTTCATGACGACTAGCATGGTGGATCCTCACTGAAAGTTTACCCGGGTGACCCATTTCTGGGAGAGATGCGGGGCTACTGGGTTTCCCGCGATCTGCGCTCAGCGTTTCGCTTTTCGCTGCGCCACTTCCACCCGAGCCAGGCCAGGTAGGCAAGCTGAATCGTCCACGTGACGATGTAGGCCGCGGTGACAAATTGATGATCGAGAATATCGCGCTGATCCATAACCTTCTCCTATATAAGGGGTGCGTCAGTCCGCGCTGGCGAGCGCCTCTTCGGCTTCCAGTTCCGCGTACTCCTGATGACGGCGCTCAACCTTGTAGCGCAGCAGCAGCACGAGCATTCCCCAGCAGAACCACGCCAGCATGTTCCACAGCAGTGCGTGCACCATTGTGGGGTCCTTCATTCCTGAACCCTCTCCGCCGCCAAAAACAGGAGCTGGATGCTGGGTCCGCCACCAGCGGTTCGACATGTAGACGATGGGAACGTCGAGTGCGCCAAAGATTCCGAGCACGGCGGCCAGCGTCTGCATCTGCGGCCCCGCGGCAAATCTGCGGAGGAGCAGATAGCTCATGTAAATCAGCCACAGCACCAGGGTCGTGGTGAGGCGTGCATCCCATGTCCACCAGATGCCCCAGGCGCGACGTCCCCACAGGGGCCCGGTCGTGAGCACGACGGTGCAGAAGATGACGCCGACCTCGGCGCCAGCCAGAGCCCAGGCATCCGCGATCTGCGCTTTGTTCGGATCGCTCCGACGGAATGCGAGATACCCAATCGACCCCAGGAGGCTGACGGCAAAAAAGCAGAACGCGACAGATGCTGAGGGAACGTGGTAGTAGATGATGCGAAATACATAGCCCTGGAGCGCATCGTCGGGCGCAACATAGATGGCCTGGTAGTATCCCCAGACCATCAGCAGGATGGTGATAAGAGGGAATAAGGTGAAAGCGGCTTTCTTCATACGGATTCCTGTGCGGGTAAGTTCAGTCTACGCTCGGGGTAGGTGGACTGATTCGACCGGATGTTTGAGGGGGTGCGGCGTGGAAACCAAAACGTCGAAAGGCTCCGGTTAGTCATGCCGGAGCCTTTCAACACTTCAATACATGCCAAGGACTGGCACGCCGCCTGAGAATCTAAAGAAATCGTAGAACTGTTCGTATGCGATGTCAACGTTACCGGTTTCAACAAGCGCCGACATTCAGCCGGTCGAAGGACTGCGGAGGGCAGGAGAGTTGAACTCCCAGAGCTGACAGAGCCCTGCAACCGATTCTCAAGCGGCGTCCAGTACCTTCTGAAGATACCCTCCAGACGCGATTGCCTGAGATGCACCAACTCTAGTGAGTACATTTCCGTTTGCCTCGTGATATCGGTCACGAGCGCTTGTGAGGTTGCTTTACTCTGCATGGAACACCACATCGAATAGCAGCAGACTTACTGTCGTGAAGATGATGTCGTAGCCGGTCAGCATCTTGATCCAGAGCCAGGGATCGTTATCGCCCGTGAGCACCGCTGTTGTTGCTTGCACCATTCCGAGGAGCGCAGGGATGAAGATCGGAAACAGGATCAGGGACAGCAGGAGTTCGCGGTTTCTGCTGCGGATCGATAGCGCTGCAAAGAAGACGCCATTACAGACAAGAGCCCATGTTCCCAGAGGCAGAATGAGTGCCAGCACCCATGCCGGACCCGCGATGTGCAGGTTGTACATGACGAAGAAGAAGGGAGCGAGCGCGATCTGAACGAGCGTGACGAAGATGAAGTTGACGAGGACCTTGGCGAAGTAGAGCTGGGCGCCGGAACTTGGCGTCATGCGCTGGGCGTCCATGACCTGGTGGCGGATCTCTCGAGACCACGCCTGGTTCAGCGCTGAGACTGAGGCAAACATCGTGGCTACGCAGAGCACGCCGCCGGCGATTCCCTGAGACACCGCCGCGCGGGGATCGAAGGCCAGCGAGAAGAGCACGACTACAAGTCCCGCGAAGAACAGCATGGAGACAATTGCGTCGAGAGAGCGCCACTCGATACGCAGGTCTTTGACGAGATGAGTCCAGAAGACGGAGTTCATGACTTCTCGTCCCCCGTGAGTCGCGTGCCGTTCTTGGTGAGGTCTGCGGTTGCGACGGGAACGTCGAGCGCCTCGGCTGCCTTCAGGTAGTCATCGGGCTTGAGGATCAGCTGCGTTCCGCGCGTTCCTGCCGAGACGCTGATCTGGTCGAAGAGGATCACCGTCTCATCTACATAGACGGGATATGCCTTCTTTGCGCCGAAGACTGTGACGCCGCCGCGAATGTATCCGGTCAGAGGCTGTACCTCTTTGAGCGAAACCATCTCCGCCTTGCGCAGACCAGCGGCACGCGCGAGTTTTTTGAAGTCGAGCTCGGCGTCGCCGGGGATCACAGCGAAGACAAAAGTTGCAGGGCCACCGGTGGTCAGCAATGTTTTGAACACCTGCTCGGGCGGCATGCCTACCTTCTTCGCTACGGTGATAGCCGACAGGTCTTCGGGGTCGACTTCGTACTCCCGCAGCTCGAAGGGAATCTTCAGGGACTCGAGAAAGCGCGCGCCGTTGGTCTTCATAGGGAGGGGCTCCCGGGCACGCACTCGGCTACGCGGCCACCCTTAAGACGAAGCACCCAATCGGCGATGGGCGCGGCGTGCTCGCGCTGGTGGGTCGTGATTACGATGGTCCGGCTGGAATGGCGGAAACCTGCCAGCAACTCGACCATCTGTCTGGTCGACTCGATATCCATGTTTGAGAAGGGCTCATCGAGGAGCAGCAGTTCTGGAACCGGCATCAGCACGCGAGCGAGGGAAGTGCGCTGGCGCATTCCCTGCGAGTACTGGCCGAGCGGGCGGCTCAAATTTGGATCGAGGCCGACCTGGCGGAGCGCATCCGCGGGTTCAAGGCACTTTTGTCCTGGGTATAGGCTGGCGAAGTAGCGCAGATTTTCCTGGCCTGTGAACTCGTCGTAGAGCATGGGGGCATGGCTCATGTAACCGATGCGGTCACGGACATCGTGCGGCTCGCCTTCGCCGAAGATGGTGACTTTGCCGCTTGTGGGACGTAGAAGTCCGGCCAGAACCCGCAACAGGGTTGACTTACCTGCGCCGTTCTCGCCGATGAGGACGTAGCACTTGCCGCGCAGGAGATCAACGGAGACCTGCCTCAGCGCAGCAAACGACCCGAATAATTTGGAAACATTTTCGACCCGGGCGCAGATGGTCGAACTGGCAGCCTCCCGGTCGGTCATGAGGTCAGTTGCTGGCGATACCAGCCGTCTCCTTGCCAGCGTCGGCCGACGCACCACTTGCCTGCGAATTGCTTGCGGGAGCAGCCTGCTTCTGCGGCGTCATTCCCGGTTTCTGGCCGGGCTGAGCCGGGGCATACTTGCTGGCGCACTTCGCCTGTAGCGATGTCGCGTGGAAAACGCCATCGCGTCCGATCGTCCCCATGGCCAGCGCCTGCGCGTCATCCTTGAAAGTGTCCGGTGGCGGCTCCTGCCCCTTGTAAACGACGGTCAGCTTCCGGCCCTTCGGCGCATTGGCATTGTGGCTCTCAAATTCATTCAGGACGAAGGTGACGTGTGGCCCTTCGGTTTCGATCGAGCCGGGTTCCACGAAGCCCTCGACCCGCAGATTGCTCGTATAGGCCTTGTCGCCCATCTTTACAAGTTCGGGGACCGTGACGTAGTAGCTCTTGTTGGCGCCATAGGAGGTGAACGCCAGCCAGCCGATCGTACCCAGGATGACCGCGACGGCCAGTCCGATCCGCACCGAATTGGAAGACTTCTTCAT